>NZ_JABJWY010000039.1:131143-445876 GCF_013167215.1 Sphingobacterium prati | reverse complement strand
ACGCAACGATTGCGTAAATAGTGCTATATCTGTGCTTAAGTAGTGCTTAACGAGTGTTTGGAATATACGGGTAAAATATAGCTGAAATTGACTGGTAATTCAGTTGATTGAATCCTGATTTTTTTTATTTAATTTGGCATAAGCAGGGAGAAATCTTTTCCATTAGGCAATTCTCTCCCGCCCCTTTAAAAATTGATCATTTTTAAAGGTTTTCAAGGATTGTAACCGATTGAAACTCCTTTGGCTATAGACATAACTCTATTGCAATCATAACGTAACGAGATGAGATAAAATATAATTATAACCGTATCGGAATAGTATAACTTACGGCAACAGGTTCCCCCTGCAGTCGCCCTGGCTTCCAGGATCCAATACGTTGAATGGCAGTTGTTATCTCGCTTCTAATTTTCATAGGAACATCCTTATCATATGTAAACTTACTTAGATGACCATCTTTGTTGACAACAAATTTTACAAGGGTAGCTTCAGACTTCAATTGATTCACTAAATCATTGGGTATTTTTATATTTTTATAGATAGCCTTCATATACTGATCCATTTTAAGAGGGGGCATAGGTGCTAACTCCTTTGTATCAGCATCGTACGAAATTACTTCACCAGTAGCACGAAATCTTTTACCACTTTGAAGGGTACCACCCAAATATAGCTCTTCATACTGGCTGCCCATATTCCAGCCATTCCATTTTCCTTCCCTTTCATTATCTTTTAACTCACCTTCGATATAGGTACCATCGTCATAATCCAGTCGAAGGAATCCGTTTCCTCTCTTTAAAAGATAATTCCCTATAGAATCCAAATATAACAGGTAATATGGCTTGGTCATTGGAATACCGACAAATGGACTTTGTCCTGATTCTACCTGTGTAACCAGCATCTTCAGTTTTCCTGTGGGGTAATAATAATAAGATGAATCAACGGGTAAGGCGTGAATATCGAATGTCTCCAAGCTCTTTAACTGTCCATTAGGATAGTAAGTAGTGAATTCTCCTAAATATTTCCAGCCTATCCCCGACGCCGTACTGTCACGGCTGTACCCAAAAGACTTCATGGAATCCGTATCCGTATAATAACTGACGATATTAAATAGTTTTTCAGAGTCATTTCCTATCGAAACAATATACTGATAAGATCGAGATTCAGCTTTCGTAGAAACAGAATTCCCTAGGTTATCGAAATAGTTTATGATAGTATCAGTAACAGATTCTAGTCCCCTTTCCTCTCTAGAAGCAGCCTGTACATTCCATCCTATCAAAACATACACAAGCAATAATAAAGTCGATCTTTTCATAAAATATAGTAGCGTTAATAGGCGCAAAAATACATTTTTTCAAACAAACGCATACAAAACAAGAGCGGCAATTTCTTTCGAAATTGCCGCTCTTAAAATATATACCTAATAATGGATTATTTCACATCCCACCATACAGGCGTATAGATTACAATATTACCTGGGTAATTTGTATTTGAAGTAGCCTCACTATTTGCATAAGGCATACGTAACGGCATTCTGCCTTCTCCTAAGGTAGAAGCGATAGAAGTTGTAAAGAATGTTGGATAACCAGTTCTTCTCCACTCCGTCCATGACTCGAAACCTTGGAAACCACACATTGCATAATATTTTTGTGTAATAATCGCTTTTAGTTTTGCTTCGGCATCGCCTATGAATTTAGCATCCGGAGCTTCTGCGATATATTTGGCTGCGTCACTAGCGTTACCCGTAGCTGTAAAGCTTGTTGTAATACCAGATTCAAATAATGCTTTTGCATCACCTGTACCCCAACCTTTTACCACTGCTTCAGCTTGTAAGAATTTACTTTCAGCAGCTGAGAACAATTTCACTGGCGCAGTTGCTGATGTAGGATCTACCGCACGACCACCGACAAGAGGTGAAGGAGACGAAACTAACTTTGCTGAATTGGCGTTAAAATCCCCTTGAAGAATAAAAGCAATCGTATCCTGTCCGCTTAACTTATTATAAAAAGAGAATCTTCTTGGATCATTATTCTTTACAAAAGCCTGAACTACAGTCGCACTTGCGACAACATTTTGAGTTTTACCTAAACCCACCATCTCATTATAGAATGGATTTTCGTTACCACCGGTTGTTGTATACGTAATCGTAGCATCTTCATTTAAAAATATCGCTTTACTTGCATAAAGTGCTTTGATACCAGCCGCAGCTTTATTCGCATCAACATTTGAAATGCGTAGATACGCTCTCAACTTCAATGTATTTGCAAAAGCTTTCCATTTATCCAAGTCTCCATTGAAAATCATATCTTGACTTGAAACAGGTACTGCTTGTGGTTTTGCCAATAGAGCCAGACCTTTATCGATATAATTGAAAACTGAATCGTAAACAACTGCTTGAGCTTCGTATTTAGGATTAAGATTTCCGTTCGCCTTTAGCGCATCTGACAATGGAATATCTCCAAATGCATCTGTTGCAACTTGAAACGTATAAGCCTTCAATAAGTAGGCAATACCTTTATAATTGTCGTTTGCCGCCACATTTGAATTAATAATCAATTCTGCATTATTCAATGCGCTACGGTACAAAATCAACCATGATCTGTCCATTGCTGTATTCAATACTTGATACCTATCAATAGAGCGGTATTGAGAAGATGTAGGATTTTGCGTCCAGTATTGTCCCCAGATATTACCATATACCTGAAAACTGTTACCCACAACTTGACTGATAGCAGCTTCCACTGTAGGTAGTAATAAACTAGGCGTAGCTGTCTCTGGATTGTTCGGATTTTCATTGACATCCAAAAATTTATTACAGCTAGTCAATCCTAGTGTGCCAACTAAAGCTAAAACTAAAAGCTTCTTAGCATTTTTAAAATTTATAGTTTTCATACTTTACTTGCTCTTAAAATGAAACTTTAACATTGATACCATAATTTCGTAATGAAGGTTGAGCTGTAAAGTCAAAACCTTGTGCATTACCAGCACCAGATGAATTCACCTCCGGATCAGCATATTTATTTTCGCTTGGCGTCCAGATAAATAGGTTATTTCCAAATACTCCGATAGAAGCTGCTCCAAATGGTGTGTTTTTCAACATGTCTTTAGAGAATTTATACGTGAACGTAAGATTACGCAATTTGACGTAAGTCGCATCCACAACATTAACTCCCGCTTCCATGTTTGGATAATAGTCGATTTTATCATAGGTTGCAGTCGTATTAACAACGGAATTTCCTGCTGCATCCAAATAAACTGAATTCGGGAAGATCTGACCGATACGATCACCACCTGACTCAGCTGATGTACCAACAAATCCCATGATATCCTTTGTCCGGGAATAGAATACACCACCTTGTTTTGTATCGAACAAGGCACTCATTGACCAGTTTTTATAACTCAAACTTGTACCCAATGAGGCTTGGAAATCTGGATTATAAGTACCTAGATATTCTGGTTTGGAAGAAGCAATTGGTAACCCTGTTTTTTGGTCAACAATGGTACGACCTTGTGCATCTGTCGCATTTGTAACAGCATAAAACTCACCATATGGGCGTCCTACTGCAGCTACGATACTCATTCCAGAGAAACCACCAACCGAAACCTGTTGTACTCCATCCATCAATTCAACAACTTTACTGTTGTTTTTTGTAAACGTTCCAAACAATTCCCATGTCAAGTTCTCTGTCTTCACTGGAGCCCCTCTCAAAGTCAATTCCACGCCACTATTTTGAACTTTACCAGCATTTACCAAACTAAGTCCGTAACCTGTTGAAAGTGGAATAGGAATACTTAAAATTTGATTTTTTGAATTGTTCTTGTAGTAAGTAAAATCAGCTGACAAACGGTTATTGAAGAAACCTAGCTCAGTACCTACCTCAAACGAAGTCGTGATTTCAGGTTTCAAGTTTAGATTCCCAATCGTATTACCTGACATTAATGCAGACACATTACCAAAAGGGAAGGTCGTAGAACCGAAACCGCCAGCGATTGTACTTCTAGAGAAAGTTGAAATCAATTGGTATGGATCTGTATCCGAACCTACTTGTGCCCAGTTTGCACGAATTTTTGCATAACTGAACTTGCTCTTCAATTCTGGAGAGAACAATTCAGATGCAACAAACGATCCGCTTACACTTGGATAGAAGAATGAATTATTTTTCTTAGGTAAAGTAGATGACCAATCGTTACGTGCCGTTGCTTGTAAATAGGCTATGTTTTTATAAGAAACGTTCAAATCACCATAAACCCCCACTAAACGACGGTTTGTCCAGGTATCTTCAATCAGATCCAATGGGCCGTTGGAGTTTGCAAGGTTATACCATCCCGGAACAACAAGCCCACCGCTTGAATTTGTCGCAGTACTATTAGAAGTTGTTTTACGCTGACGAATATTATTGCCTAACATGAACGATGCTTCCCAATCCTCATTGAAAGTATGTTTGGCCGTCGCCATGAAATCATGAACAATCTCATTGACATTAAATTGGTCAATACGGTATTGTCCCGGATCTGTTTGAATATTTCCTTCAGAATAATTACCTGAAGTGTTATCTATTGGCAAGAAGCTATATTTAGGCGATTCCGAACGTCTACGATCACTGTAATTATCCAAACCGATACGCTCTTGAAAAGTCAACCACTCTGTTGGTTTATAATTCACATTGAAGTTCCCCATAATACGGTTCACGTCATTGAAATTATTATGGTTTTCCAACACCCAATATGGATTCATGGTATAGGCACCATAATACCCATAAACATCATTATGAGCTACACCATTTTCATCTGTATAACCATAACCGTTGTAAGGATTAGACAAATCTTTCAAACCAACAACATCGATATCTCTAGGTGTCTGTAATAAGTTATTGTAAACTGAACCGCCACCTTGTCCACCACCAACATTATTGCTATTGATTCGGCTATAATTTACAGCGATACCAGCGCTAAATTTATTTGAGAACTCTGTTGTTCCGTTAAATCTAACACCATATTTGTTATAGTTGTCTTTTTTACCTGGATAAACACCATTGGAATTCAATGCGTTTAATCCCAAATAAAAAGTCGATTTATCTGAACCGCCAGAAAAACTCAGGTTGTTATCAGAAGCGATACCAAGATCAAAAAAATCTCTGACATTGTCTTTCACCGCTGAATAGGCTTTCTTCTGACGTACACCATTTACAGCCTGTCCCCATTCTTGCACTTCACCCGTGAACGGTGCACCCCAAGACCAGTTTTCTTTTGGGTCATTCGAATAGATTAAATCACCCGCTTTATTATAGCCTGATGAACCCTGTCCATATTGATTTTGAAATTCAGGTAATTTCAAAATAGATGACAATGTGTTTGTAGAGCTAAAAGTGATCTCATTTTTCGAGCCCTTTTTACCACTTTTTGTTGTAATGATCAACGCACCATTTGATGCTCTTGAGCCATATAATGCCGCAGCTGCAGGTCCTTTCAACACAGTTACAGAAGCAATGTCATCTGGATTAATATCATTACCACGGTTACCAAAATCAACACTCGCTAGATCGCTAGCTCCCCCCATTTTGCTTGTATTATCGATAGGTGTACCATCAACAACAATCAAAGCTTGGTTGTTACCTGAAATAGATGAACCTCCACGTAATACCACACGGGAAGAACTACCTGGAGAATTCGAAGTAGAGGTAATATTAACGCCAGCTACTTTTCCCGCTAATGAATTAATCGCACTTGAATTACGTCCCTCTGTCAATTCATCACTCTTGATTGTTGGTGCTGAATATCCCAAAGAACGTTTTTCACGTTTAATCGCATTCGCCGTCACCACCACCTCTTCCAATGCATTGTCCTGTCCTGACAAAGATACATTGAACACAGTGCTGTTGTTGTTAACAATGATGGTTTTATCGTCAAAACCAACCGAACGGAAGACAACAACTTTGCCTGCAGGTACATTCAAAGAATAATTACCATCAGCATCTGTTTGTGTCGCTTGATTAGTGCCTTGTACAACTACTGTCACCCCAGGTATTGCTTTACCATCAGCAGATGTAACACGACCACTAATCTTCTTTTCTTGTGCGAATGCAACCGAAGTCAAGATCATTCCGCCAACAAGAAAACTTAGTAATGTTTGTTTCATGTTTTAGTTAGTTAATTTTATTATTTTTCTAATCCTATATATTGATACAAATTATATCCGTCAACATAACTGTCTAAACACACATTGCTTAGACAATAAACAACAATACGCAAATAGCATATCGCTATTCATGTGATAACAGTTGAAAATATTAATGGAAAAGTATACCCTAGGTAGATGTAGAGTCAATCCGTTGAAAATACTCAGCTGTAAAATTTGCTCTTTTCAGCATTTACAGTATATAATAGTTAGTGCGATTTTTATTAACGGTTTCAAATATAGAAAGCCAAAGTTGCTTTTACAAGTTTTTTAACATTCACACCTGAAAACAAAAAATAACGCAATAAAGCCTTTACTATCTTACAAATTCAAACGCAAGATGCATTTTAGAATAAAAACTCTTTAAATAAATTCAAAACAGAATTTTATACGGAATCACACATATTTAACAAAACATTAACAATGTATTAAGAAAACATTAACATGACATTTCCTTATTACTCATCGTAAAAAAAAGAGTAATTTATAACGATTCTAAAGTATTTTGAACGTGTTATCCAAAAAAAAAGACTTTACCCATTCAGGTAAAGTCTCCTTCTAGCAAATCCAAGATTATAGATTCGTTATGTAATACGTTCGCTTAATCGATATATTCGAATTTGGTATAAGGAACCAAAACTGCAGGTATGCGAATCCCTTTATCAGTTTGATTATTCTCTAATATCGCAGCAACAATCCGTGGCAGCGCTAACGCTGAACCATTTAGTGTGTGGGCCAATTGCATTTTCCCATCTGAATTTTTAAAACGTACTTTCAACCGGTTGGCTTGATATGTTTCAAAATTGGAAACAGAAGATACCTCCAACCAGCGCTTTTGCGCAGAACTATACACCTCCATATCATAAGTCAAGGCGGAAGTGAAACTCATATCACCACCACAAAGACGCAATACACGATAAGGTAGTTCTAATTTTTGAAGCAAACCCTGTACATATAGACTCATTTCTTCCAGGACTTCATACGATTTTTCTGGATGTACTAGCTGTACCGCCTCTACCTTATCAAACTGATGTAAACGGTTCAATCCACGCACATGGGCCCCATAAGAACCTGCTTCACGGCGGAAACATGGCGTGTAGGCGCAATGCTTAATCGGAAACTGTGCTTCCTTAACAATGACATCTCTATAAATATTGGTTACCGGCACCTCTGCCGTAGGGATTAAGTATAAGTTGTCATTGTTGACATAATACATCTGTCCTTCCTTGTCCGGCAACTGCCCGGTAGCAAAAGCGGACTCCTCGTTAACCAAAATGGGTACCTGTACCTCTTCATACCCCTGCTCGGCTGCCTGATCCAAAAAGAAATTAATCAATGCGCGCTGCAATTTTGCGCCTTTGCCTTTGTAAATCGGAAATCCTGCTCCTGCAACTTTTACACCGAGCTCCAGATCTACAATATCATATTTATTTAATAATTCCCAATGGGGCAATGCATCTTCCGATAAAGCCGGAATTTCACCATTTGTTAAAACCACCTCATTATCATCGGCACTCACACCGACAGGAACAGATTGATGCGGTAAATTAGGCAATTGAACAATCTTATCATTCAATTCGATTTCAATCGCTCCTAATTTGTCCAATAGTTGCTTTACTTGCTCTTTATATCCGGACGATTGGGATTTAACGGCTTCAGCTTCTTCTTTTCTTCCTTGGCGCATCAGATCTCCAATCTGCTTTGCTGCCGCGTTAGCTTCGCCCGAAAGTGCGTCCGATTCCGCCTGGATCTTACGGCGGTCTTCATCCAAACTGATGATTTCGTCGACCAATCCAATTTCCTTGAAATGCTTGACAGCCAATCTTTCGATAACCGTATCCCTGTTTTCACGGATATAATTCAATTGCAACATAATTATAAATGTATTATTTAAAAAATAGTGAACAAACTTAGATAAATTTGACTTCATATACAAGCAAATTTATCTACCCACGCCTGTTTGCAGCGCGCTCCAGTTTATTTCACCTCCATCACTTTGCCCCCTTTATTGTACAGTATTTACATGTAAACAAGAGCGGGATAGTAGATAAAACCCCTTCCAACAACCTGACCTTAAGATGAATCTGAGTTCGTACCTAAGCAATCGTAACTTCTTCACATAAATAAACATCCTGGATAGCATGCAGCAATTCAACCCCCTCGTTCATTGGCTTTTGGAAAGCTTTCCGACCTGATATCAGTCCTGTACCGCCAGCTCTTTTGTTGATTACGGCGGTTTTTACCGCTTCTTGTATATCGTTCTGCCCCGAAGCTCCGCCGGAATTGATCAGCCCTGCCCGTCCGGAAAAGCAGTTGAGCACCTGATAGCGGCAAAGATCAATCGGATGGTCTGATGACAATTGCGAATACATGCGGTCATCTAATTTGCCATAACTACTTTTACCCATGTTGAGGGCTTTAAAACCACCGTTCAGTTCGGGTAGCTTTTGTTTAATAATATCTGCTTTGATCGTCACCCCGAGATGGTTGGCCTGCCCGGTTAGGTCTGCAGCTAGATGGTAGTCCTTGTCTTCTGCCTTAAACGCCGGATTCCGCAAATAACACCATAATACCGTTGCCATCCCAAGTGAATGTGCTTCCTCAAATGCCTTTGCCACTTCAATGATCTGACGGTCGGACTCTTCCGAACCAAAATAAATGGTCGCTCCAACTGCTACCGCTCCCATATTCCAGGCTTCGCGTATCGTTCCATACAGGATTTGGTCGGCACGGTTGGGATAGGTCAGCAATTCGTTGTGATTGATTTTGACCAGAAAAGGGATCTTGTGTGCATATTTCCGGGATACAGCACCCAGTACGCCAAAAGTCGATGCGACGGCATTACAGTTCCCCTCCAGTGCCAATTTTACGATATTCTCCGGATCAAAATACTGCGGGTTGGGCGCAAAGGAAGCGCCGGCGCTATGTTCAATCCCCTGATCTACCGGCAATATGGACAGGTATCCTGTATTGGCCAGCCGGCCGGTTCCAAAAAGCTGCCCCAAGCTGCGTAATACCTGTGGTGTACGGTCGCTAGCACCATAGACCTGATCAATAAATGTCGTCTCAGGCAGATGAAGCATGGTTTTCGAAACCGCTGGTTTGTCAAATGCCAATAGATAATCTGATTCGGCACCTAGATGTGCCTGTATTTTTTCAATGTATTGCATCATGTATTTCTTGCATTTATATAGAAAATAACTCCAAAATAGACAGAATGTTTTAGCACCTATTATATAGTAAAAAAAACTTAACTTTGACCATGTTATATTTAGTTCCAACACCTATTGGCAATCTGGAAGACATGACCTTTCGTGCAGTCAATATTCTGAAAGAAGTAGACATTATCTTAGCTGAGGACACGAGGACAAGTGCTCCCCTTCTGAAGCACTTTGGTATAGACAAAAAGGTCTTTGCGCATCATCAGCATAATGAGCATAAAGCAGTTTCTGAAATCATTAAATTTCTGAAAGAAGGACAGAACATAGCCCTTATTTCGGATGCCGGAACGCCAGCAATCTCCGACCCAGGTTTTTTATTGGTCAGAGCGGCTATTAAAGAGGGACTGGAAGTACAATGCCTACCCGGTGCCACCGCTTTTGTACCGGCCCTGGTCAACTCGGGCCTGCCTAATGACCGGTTTTGCTTTGAAGGTTTCCTGCCTGTAAAAAAAGGACGCCAAACTCGTCTGAAGGCATTGGCGGAAGAAAAGAGGACCATGATTTTCTATGAATCACCGCACCGCATCCTCAAGACAATCGAAGAGTTTATTACAATTTTCGGTGCGGATAGGCAGGCTTCTATTTCCAGAGAATTAAGCAAACTGTATGAGGAGAATGTCCGCGGAACTTTAACTGATTTAAAATTACACTTTGAAAACAATCCAATCAAAGGAGAATTTGTATTTTGTGTAGGTGGATTGGAATAAATTTTGACAATCTTTGATTAATAAAACGTATTTGACATGAACATGGAACAATTTGCACAGGATGGACAGGATATAAAAATCATTGAAAAATTGGTTACCAAAGTCCAGGATATGCTTACTCCGGGAGAAAAAATAGATTATATCGCCGTACAGAAAAAACCTGCGGTGACAATTTTACCGGATAGTATCACCATTAGCAATAAACGCATTTTTATGTGTGAATTTACCAAATTGGGCCTGGCTACCGATTTTGAGATCTTTGGCTGGCAGGATATTAAAGATATTGCCTTCAAAGAGGAGATCTTTGGCTCAAAGGTTACCGTCATTCCCTTTACCGGTGAGAATTTAAGTATTGATTACATCCCAAAAGTACAGGCAAGAAAACTCTACCAATATATTAAAGCCGCTCTTGAAAACTACAAAAAGGCAGAACTGGCCGCTGAAAAGGAAAAGATCGTGATCGCTCCCAGCAGTCCTCGGGAGGTATTAGCGGAGAAAATTGAAAACAACCAGCCCACTCCAACAGCACCGGTAATCACCCCGGTAGCCCCTATAGTACAACCTGCGGCACCGATTGTACAACCGACGGCTCCTATACCCACTCCTCCGATTGCCGAAGAGGTAGATGATGAAATTACCTTAAAGCTTAAAAAACTAAAGGCACTCTTTGACAGACAACTGATCACACAGGAGGAGTACGAGCAAAAGAAAAAAGAAGTTTTATCCAGTTTATAACATAAGTGGATATCGTGAAGAACAACTATCTATTGGCACTTTTAAGTGCCTTTTTATTGTGGTTGGGATGGCCACCCATCCCCTATTCGAGCGTACTGCTTTTTATCGGATTCCTGCCCTTATTGATTGCACTGGAAAACATCATACGCAGCGAAACCATTAAAAAGAAAGGTAAAAAAATATTTCTGACCGCAGGTCTGACGGCTGTAGTCTGGAACACTGCATCCATTTACTGGGTATACAACTCGATCTCAGCAGTGATGCCGCCTTTTGCGGCAATTCTGATCAGCTTGATCCCCTTTTGTCTCGGAGCAGCATTAATGGCTATAGCGTTCACCTTGTATTATCAATTACGGCGTAGAGCTTCGCCTTTGTTATCGCTTTTTGGATTAATGGGGTTCTGGATCAGTTATGAATTTCTGCATGCAACCTGGGACCTTGCCTTTCCCTGGATGACTTTGGGAAACGGATTTGCCAACTTTCATCAACTAATCCAGTGGTACGACATGACGGGCGTATATGGTGGATCAATATGGATATGGTTGGTTAATATTTTGGGTTTCGTGCTTTATCTCAATCGAAAAGGTGTTTACGAACTCAAAAACAAGGCGATTCCTGTAGTTTGTTTAATGCTCGTTATACTCGTTCCAACGGTCTTTTCTTTGGTTCGCTATTTCAATTATGAGGAACACCAAAATCCCGCACAGGTGGTGGTTGTGCAGCCAAATATCAATCCTTACATCAAGTTTCAACTTAGCCCCGAGGAACAATTAAACACCTTGTTTAGCCTTTCAAGTTCAGTGGCCAAACCCAATACGGAGTTCTTTATCTGGCCCGAAACTGCTCTTTCACAAAACGGTGATTTTGATGAAGAAAACCTGCGTGACACTTATTCCTATCAACGAATCCTGCATTTTTTGGATCAGTATAAAAATGGTAATGTCTTGTCCGGCATAGAAAGCTATCAATTGTATAATTACGCAAAGACAGCCACTGCCCGCGAAGTTTCTCCTAATATCTACAAAGACAACTTCAATGCAGCAACATTGATTGACTACTCTTCCAAACTACAATTTTACCACAAATCCAAATTGGTACCCGGTGTCGAACAGATGCCCTTTGGAACGGCAATGAATGTTTTAAAACCTTTGTTCAAGGCTTTTGGTGGAACAACCGGCGGCTACGGAAAACAGGCCGAGCCTTCGGTTTTCTACGCACAAAGTGGCATCGGTGCTGCTCCGGTTATCTGCTATGAATCCATCTGGGGTGATTATGTGGCTAAATATGTTAAAAAAGGAGCTCAGTTTATCGCTATCATTACCAACGATGGCTGGTGGGGCAATACTTCGGGAAAAGATCAACATTTGCAGTATGCAAAATTAAGGGCCATTGAAAATCGGCGCTGGGTTGCCCGCTCGGCGAATACCGGAATATCTGGCTTCATCAATCAACGTGGTGATATTGTACAGCAGACCAAATGGTGGGTACCCGCAGCATTGAACCAGGAGATCAATTTAAATGAAGAGCTGACAACCTACACCAAAGTTGGAGATATGGCTGCCTACATGGGTTTAGCAATCGCTTTGGGTGGATTTTTTATATTGATAAAAAAAAGACCAAATTCTGATTAAAAATAAACCATAATGCATTTGATTTACTTCTGAGATTTGTAATTTTGCAGCATGCAAGTATATTTTGACAATGCAGCGACTACAGCCTTAGATCCTGAAGTTATAAAAGTAATGGTAGATGTGATGGACAATAATTTTGGAAATCCATCTTCTATTCATAGTCACGGAAGACAAGTAAAAACAATAGTAGAAAAAGCACGAAAGACAATCGCCAACCTACTCCACGTATCTCCAGCAGAAATTTTCTTTACTTCGGGCGGAACCGAAGCCGATAATATGGCCATTGTACGTTCGATCACTGACTTTGGCATCACGCATGCGATTACCTCACCGATAGAACACCACGCTGTTTTACATACGTTGGAAGAACTTGAAAAGGCGGGAAAAGTTCATCTTGACCTACTCGATGTGGACGATAAGGGTAATTTAGACCTTAATCAACTGGAAGAGCTCCTGAGCAAAAATCCCCGCACTTTTGTTTCCATTATGCACGCCAATAACGAGATCGGAAATCTCAATGACATTCAACGTATATCGGAATTATGCCGGCAATATAACGCAATTTTTCATTCGGATACCGTACAGACGATGGGGCATTATCCACACGATCTAGGTCATCTTAAAATTGATTTTATTACCGGTGCTGCCCATAAGTTTCACGGTCCAAAAGGTGTGGGATTCCTTTATATCAACGCAAATAATAAAATCAAACCTTTGATTTATGGCGGCGCGCAGGAACGGAATATGCGTGGTGGAACTGAGAATGTGTATGGTATAGCTGGCCTGGCGAAGGCTCTTGAACTTGCCTATGAACATATGGAAGAACATCAGACTTATATCCAAGGGCTTAAATCTTACATGATTGAAGAGCTGCAAAAAGCCATTCCGGATGTTGAATTCAATGGTATCACCGACCCCGATAAATCATTATACACTGTACTTAATGTATCTTTTCCTTGCAGTGATCTAGCTGATATGCTATTATTCAACTTGGATATTGCAGGAATCTCCTGTTCTGGTGGAAGTGCCTGTAGCTCTGGAACAGATATCGGTTCACATGTGCTAGGTGCTATCAAAACAAATTCAGACCGCCCTTCGGTTAGATTTTCCTTTTGCAAAAACAACACAAAAGAGGAAGTGGATTTCGTTGTGTCTACGTTAAAAGAGCTTTGTTCTAAAAACAGCTAGACACAAAAGATATAAAAACAAAAAACCCGAAGAGAATTCTCTTCGGATTTTTTATATAAATTTTATAGCATTATCGGATTTCAGTTCTTCGTCAGGACATAGTATTTGGAAATATCGCCCGTAATATCATTGCCTGATAGATCCAACTGACTCAAAATATGATTTCCCAATTTGAATTTGTAGTCAACTCCATCCAACGTAATAATATTCCCGTCTAATTTCCATTTCCCTTCACGCACGAAAACATCATCACTTTTGTTGAGGTATTTGGACGAATATTTATACGTATTGTCCCGATGTAAGGAAATAAGCGTTTCTATTCCATCGCAATCAGCACAGGGCATTATCCCTTTATACTCTCCAATCACAATTTCACCTTTCTCTCTTCCTTTTAATTCCTGCAAATTATCTTTATAAACCGCTACACTCTGTTTCGGATTATCACATCCCGCCAGCGCAATCATCACCAACAATCCCACCGTCCAAATAAACCTTTTCATCTCATTCCAAATTCAAAAAAATCAGCATCTAATAGTTACACCCATAAAATTCATAACAAATTAAATACCAAAAATTTAGAACGGATTAAAAATCATCATCATCATCGTCCACCAAAAAAGACAAAGCACCCTGTAACTCACCCAAGGTATGGAAATTACGACTTTTACGGGCAATGTCAATTCCACTTTTATATGTGATGATCGCAAGTTCCGGTTTGTCCAGTTTTTCATATAATTTACCCAAATGATAATACGTTCCTACGTAATCAGGATGTTTATCTATCAGCTGCTCAAATCTCTCCAAAGCTTCCTGCTCCTCATTTTGTTTGAGGTACTCCGCAGCTATGGCATATTTTAAAAAAGGATCTTCGGGGCTCTCCTTCAAAAATTCGTTGAGTTGATCCAATCGTGTCGACATATTCTTTTTTATTTCAAACTTAATTAAAATTACGTTCATCTGTCAACCTGCAAATAATTATTTTTATTGAGTTACGATCCCGATAGCCATAATCCACAGCCATAATAAGGTCATTCCGCTCGAATGATCAACTGCACTGCCAGCTGTTATTTGGGGTTCTACCGCTCGTCTGGATTAAGTTGCGATCAAACATAGTGGATTTAAACGCGGCAAGAAATTGCTAATATTACTATGCTAGCATATAAAATGACACTATACTGACGCAAAACTTTCATTAAAAAAAAGAACGCTAATCTTGGCAATATTTAATAAAAAAACCAAGTAGACACTCTAAAATTACAAATACAATAAATTTTAACAATAAAATTGAAATAAATTAAAAATAACACAACGCATAAGATTACTATTGAATCGAAATTTCACACACTTATGGACTTTTTAATTGGCAGAAAATATGGTAAGTTTGGGTAAAACCAATCGTATATGAAAATATTAGTTTGTATAAGTAATGTCCCTGACACTACATCGAAGATCACTTTTACAAATGACAACACTGCCTTTAATACCACTGGTGTGCAGTTTATAATAAACCCTTATGATGAGATTGCTCTCTCAAAGGCAGTTGAACTGGCTGAAGGTGGAAAAGGAACAGTGACTGTCATCAATGTTGGAGATGCATCCTCCGATGCGACCATCCGCAAAGCATTGGCCATAGGCGCTGACAATGCAGTACGTGTTAATGCTGTTCCTAGAGATGCTTGGTTTGTGGCCAATCAAATCGCAAGTTATGCAAAAGATAATGCTTTTGATCTAATTTTAACCGGACGTGAGTCAATTGATTATAATGGTGCTCAGGTGGGCGCTATCATTGCAGAATTGCTAAATATACCGTCGGTATCCATTGCCAAAAAAGTTGATGTCACTGCTGATGCAGTCAGCGTTGAACGTGAAATTGAAGGAGGCAAGGAAGTCGTGACAGCCAAACTTCCAATCGTTATTGGCACAGCCGAGGGTGTTGCAGAACCTAAAATACCTAATATGCGTGGTATTATGAGTGCACGTACCAAACCCCTGGATGTACTGGAACCGTCCACTGTTGATACACTTTCTCGTATTGTTGCCTACGAGACTCCAGCTCCGCGTGGTACTGTAAAACTGGTTGATCCAGCAGAGGTTGAGAAACTGGTTTCGCTCTTGCATGATGAAGCCAAAGTTATTTAATCGTTAAACTCCGAAAAAATTATGTCTATACTCGTATATGTAGAAAATACTGATGGAAAATTCAAAAAGTCTGCTTTTGAAGTAGTTTCTTATGCGAAAGCCATCGCCGATAATACAAATAGTGATCTTGTCGCCATCTCTATTGGCAATGTTGCACAGGATGAACTTGCTACATTGGGCAACTATGGTGCATCAAAGGTACTAACGGTCAATACTGATCAACTTTCTTCCTTCGTCAATCAGGCTTATGCAAGCATTATCTCAGAAGCTGTCAAAAGCACTGGAGCGAATCTACTTGTACTTTCCAACTCATTTTCGGGCAAAGGACTGGCACCTCGCATCGCGGCAAAACTTCATGCTGCACTCGCTGATGGGGCCTTGTCTTTACCGACTATCGAAGGTGAAAAGTTAACCGTCAAAAAAACCGCGTTTTCGAATAAAGCATTCGCTACGGTGGAATTGACCGCTGCAATCAAGGTGATCGCACTAAGTCCCAACGCCTATGAAACCAAGGAAACTGGCGGTACTGTTGCGGTAGAGCCATTTACGGCAAATGTCGCTGCTACAGATTTCTCGACAATCGTGAGGGAGATCGTACGGGCGACAGATAAAGTTTCCCTACCCGAAGCAGAGATTGTTGTATCCGCAGGCCGAGGACTAAAAGGTCCGGAAAACTGGGGGATGATCGAAGAGTTGGCTGATGTCCTTGGTGCTGCTACCGCTTGTTCAAAACCTGTATCTGATGCCGGGTGGCGCCCACACTCCGAACACGTTGGCCAGACGGGTATTGTTGTCAGCCCTAATCTTTATATCGCTATCGGTATCTCCGGTGCCATTCAACATTTGGCTGGAGTGAGTTCCTCAAAAACTATCGTTGTCATCAACAAGGATCCCGAAGCGCCATTTTTTAAGGTTGCAGATTATGGTATTGTTGGCGACGCTTTTGATATTGTCCCTAAATTGACACAAGCATTGAAAGCTTACAAAGGAAATTAAGCTTTTAATACCCTATATTCCTCCCCATTCATTTAAAGAAATGTATGGGGAGTTTTTTGTTTGTCATTACGTATTCGCAATCTGGGCTATTAAAAAAGATTTTAAAGATCTAGGAGAGATCGATAAATTTGTTCACAAGGAACGTAATTATAATTGCATATAAAAGCAAATTTATCTAAGTTTGTAGACCGCTTTGGAATTAAAATGAAGAAAATCAGATTAGATATCGTTGGTTTATCCTATAGTCAAACACAATCTGGGGCTTACGCCCTGGTATTGGGAGAAGTGGAAGGCAACAGAAGATTACCCATCATTATTGGCAGCCATGAAGCCCAAGCCATTGCTATTCGGATAGAAAAAATGATTCCAAGCCGTCCCCTTACGCACGACCTATTTCAATCCTTTGCTGAATCTTTTGGTATCCAACTTGTTGAGGTACTCATCTATAACCTGATTGAAGGTATTTTTTATGCGAAGATTATTTGCTCTGATGGCAATAAAATAGTCGAAATCGATGCACGAACTTCCGATGCCGTGGCCTTGGCGGTTCGATTTGAAGCTCCGATTTATGCCTATGAATTTATTATGTCTTCTGCAGGTATTATCATTGAGGGGCATGAATTCGCATTTTTGGAAAATCTGGACAAAGCCAACAAAATGCAAGATCCTAGCATGATTGAGGTCGAAGAAAAAACACCATCCAAATCGCCTAACAACCCATTTTCTTCATTGACAGATGAACAATTGGAGCAGGCACTCAATCAAGCGCTGACGGAAGAGAATTACGAGCAAGCAGCTTTGATTAGAGATGAAATTTCCAAAAGAAAATAGCTCCTTTCATTAAAGCGCAACAAAACTTTAAATAATATCGTTTTATGTCTATTAAATTAAGATTGACCATTATGAGCTTCTTTCAGTTTTTTGTCTGGGGAGCATGGTTGATTACAATAGCTAACTATTGGTTTGGCACAAAGCAATGGGATGGTACGCAATTTGGCGCTATTTTCGCGACAATGGGTATAGCTTCCCTATTTATGCCCACATTAATGGGGATAATTGCTGACCGCTGGATAAATGCCGAAAGACTATATTTTGCTCTTCATTTGTGTTATGCCGGTGTTCTTTTTTATCTACCACAGGTAAACGATCCCAACACCTTTTTTTATGCGATGCTTGCCGCCATGTGTTTTTATATGCCCACATTAGCGTTATCCAACTCGATTGCTTATACCGCATTAAATGAAAACAATTATGATCTGGTCAAAGCATTCCCGCCTATCCGTGTCTTTGGAACCGTTGGATTTATTGTAGCCATGTGGATCACAAATCTAACGGGCAATAAAGCGACTGGTTACCAATTTTATATTGCTGGAACCGCAGCTTTAGCCTTAAGTCTCTATGCCTTTACTTTACCAAAATGCCCTCCTAAAAAATTACAGCAGGAAAATGCGTCATGGACACAACTGTTGGGCCTGGAAGCGTTTAAATTATTTGGAAACTATAAAATGGCGCTGTTCTTTATATTTTCCATGTTCCTGGGGGCCGCACTGCAGTTGACCAATGCTTACGGAGATGTATTTTTGGATGAGTTTAAATTCTATCCGAAGTTTGCGGAATCTTTCGTTGTGAAATACTCAACCATCATCATGTCAATTTCGCAGATATCCGAAACACTTTTTATTCTGGCTATCCCATTTTTCCTGAAGAGATTCGGAATTAAAAAAGTGATGTTGATTTCAATGTTTGCTTGGGTCTTGCGTTTTGGGCTTTTCTCTTTTGGAGACCCGACAGGTGGCTTATGGATGATTGTACTTTCCTGTATCGTCTACGGAATGGCATTTGACTTTTTTAATATCTCAGGCTCCTTATTTGTGGAAACATCTACCACTTCGCGTATTCGTAGCTCCGCCCAAGGTCTATTTATGATGATGACGAATGGTTTTGGCGCAGTATTTGGCAGTTTTACTTCCGGTTGGATTATTGACCACTATTTCACTAAAAGCTTTCAGAGCGGGCGAGATCTTGCGCAATACCTGGACACTAATACCAACGACACGCATTTCCTGAATTTTCTGAAGGAAAAAAGTATTGCCTTATTGCCTGATGGCACCTTGAACAACACGATTATGCTCAAGGATTGGCACGATATCTGGCTTGCCTTTGCAATCTATACCCTGGTGATCGCGGTTCTTTTTGCGCTATTTTTTAGACATAAACATGAGCCTGAATCGCTAAATTCAAAATAACAAAAAGCCGCAAATGCGGCTTTTTGTATATTTGCAGCATGCAAAATACATCAATGGAATTGTTAACGGATTCTCAATCCCAAATTTACAACTGGACTTTTCAATGGATTAACAAACTGGGTTTGGATAACCAGACCAATCATTTTATCAATTCCATTGTCTTATTATTGCTGGTTGTCTTATTTCTGATCATTGTCGATTACTTCAGCAAAAAAACGCTTCTACTACTCACCATTAAAGCTATCCGGAGAAGCGCCAACCGATTTGATGATTTATTAATTCGGAATAAAACTTTAAAACTGATTGCCCATTTCGTCCCCATATTGGTTGCGCAATATATCATTCCCATTATTTTTATGGGTTTTCCGAATTGGAAAGAAAACATCAACAAGTTATTGGCTATCGCAACCACCGTCGTCAGTTTATTGATCATCCATTCCTTATTAAAAAGTATCCGGGATATCCTGCGTACCAAAAAGTCCTTTGCGGATAAACCGTTGGAGAGCTACTTACAGGTCTGTCAGATTATCATGTACTTTATTGGCGGTACCATCTGTTTTTCGATCTTAACTGGTAGCTCGCCCTGGTCCTTTCTATTGTCATTGGGAGCTGCCTCGGCAATCCTGATGCTGGTCTTCAAAGATACGATCCTGGGGTTTGTGGCCAGTATACAGGTATCGGCCAATGACTCGATCCGAGTGGGAGACTGGATTGAAATGCCCAAGTATGGCGCTGATGGGACGGTAAAGGAAATCAACCTCAACAATGTCAAAGTGCAGAACTTTGATAAGACCATCACGACCATCCCAACACATACCCTGTTATCGGATTCTTTTAAAAATTATAGGGGCATGCAGCAATCTGGGGGAAGAAGGCTGAAAAGGGCGATTAATATTAAAATTTCCACAATTCGCTTTTTGGATAACGAAGAGATCGAAGGGCTAATGCATATACAAATTCTCCGTCCTTATATCGAGGACCGTGCTAGGATAATCGATGAATTTAATCGCATTCATCAGATTGATCCTTCGAGTCCAATTAATGGCAGGAAAATGACCAACCTGGGCATGTTCAGAGCTTATGCACTGACGTACCTACGCCAGAATCCCAATATCCACAAGACCATGCCCCTGATGGTGCGTCAATTAGCGTCAACAGAACATGGCGTTCCGATCGAACTTTATTTCTTTGTAAATGATATACGTTGGGAATATTATGAAGGTATTGTATCCGATGTTTTTGATCACCTCTTTGCCGCTACAAAATATTTTGACCTTGAAATTTTTGAAAATCCTGCTTCGGATGATTTCAGACAGTTTGTAAAGACGC
Source organism: Sphingobacterium prati (assembly GCF_013167215.1). Taxonomy (GTDB): domain Bacteria; phylum Bacteroidota; class Bacteroidia; order Sphingobacteriales; family Sphingobacteriaceae; genus Sphingobacterium; species Sphingobacterium prati. Next base: position 425,515 of record NZ_JABJWY010000039.1, on the reverse strand, counting down.
CAAAGATCAGCGTATTAAATTAGCGCCGTAAGAGACCAAGACCGTCAAAAACAGTGAAAGGTAATCCGGGGAGATTACCTTTTCACTTTAAAAACAAACTAAATTTTTAGACGTGTTTCACAACAGATCTACACATTAACCCTAACTCTTTATGAATCAAAAATTACTCTACACAAATATAGGACTGCAATGTTAAGTCCATCTTAAGGGAACTTTAAACTTCAAACAATTCGATAAATAATTATTTAAATATTTATTGTACTGCATTTACAGTCAGATACGCACCGCAGCCTTGAGATGAAGAAGTCTCTTTTCTGAGTCTAATCCCTTCGAAATGGAAGATAACCTGAAATTTTGGAATCGTTCATTCTCACATAAAAATTTCTTGCTAAATAAGATCGCGAAGTTTTGATCCCTTTTAGATAGACCTATAGCATTTTTCACAAAATAAAAGGCAATCGTGGGATTGCCTTTTATTTTGTGAAAAATGAATATTCAATTATTCTACCACAATACTTTTTGTTGCAAAATGTTCTCTATTGAACATATCAATTGCCCTGATTTCTAGCTGGTATTTGCCCGCCTTAAGCTTGGGTAAATTTGTCATCCACAAATGACTTGATTTTTCTGGATTGGACGGGCGACGAGTAGTCATTAATTGCTCTGCCGTATCGTATTTCGCTAAGGATCTTAAGAAATTAGGATCGCTTTCATTGACATATTCCATCGCTTTCCAGTCACCTTGATTGATTCTGTAAGCTACATGATCTCCCTCCCTCCCAATGAAGAAATTCGCGTAGATCGGATATCTTTTCGTATACTTTTCCGGTACCACCGAAGCTCCATACACGTCGATCTGATAACTCGCTGGTTTACCGACGACTTTATAATCAAAACTATATTGATTACCCTCAATTTTCAGAATCGCATACCCCTTTGGCGTACCGTCACGCATCGTAGAGACAGGGATTCCCTTATCATTCAGTTCGCCAGAATACCAATCGCCTGATGTGGTGCCAACGTTATATTCGTGGTGCGGATTTTCCTGTTTCCAGCCGTCTTTCTGTCCATAAAAATATTGGCGCTGGAAATGGGTGTGTGCTGAAAGCGAAAGTGTGTGCTGAAACGGAGCTAAAATATCAAAAAGGCGTTGTCTGTCCTCATTGCGGAACACATTGGAGTTTTCATGATATAAAGGTATATGGAACGATAGAACAATTAATTTGTCTTTATCTACATGCTTTAGGTCATTTTCGACAAAATCCAATTGATCTTTCCGAAAACCACCTAAATACCCCTTTCCAGTTCGTGGATTAGGATAAATGATGTTATCCAATACAATAAAATGGACCTTTCCATAATTAAAGGAGTAATTATTGGGGCCAAAAGTGCGCTCAAAAGACTCATCAGAAAGGCTGTCTGTCTTGGCATCATAATTCATGTCATGGTTTCCCATCACATTGTACCACGGTAATCCCATCGTCGAAATGACTGACTTATATTTCGGCTGAAGGGAGAGATCGTCACCGACCAAATCACCCAGACTGATCCCAAATTTGGCAACCGATTTGTCCGCAATCTCATTAATGACACCCTCCTTGAAAAATCTCAATTCTTCTTCAGTATAGGCCTGTGGATCACCGAAAATAAACGCAGAAAAATTGGGTTGTTCGTCTTGTTGATACAGCGCAAAGTTCACTGCTGACGGAATTGTTCCCGTAGCCACTACACCTGGGTATTTTGACACTGGGCTTCCATTCGTTTTATGGATATAATAGAATTTTGGGTGATTATTTTCATCTACTGGCACGGCATATCCAGCAGGTTTAACAACGAAAATAACATTGTCATTTCCAACCGGCAATTGGTAGTTACCATCGTTATCCGTAGACACAACTTCGCGACCGTTACTGACAGAAACAGATGCGATCCCTTTTTCGTTCTTATCCAATTTTCCGTTTTTGTTTATATCAAGATAAACTTTTCCCTTAGCAAATTTTTGTGCTTGTACTGACTGTGTTAACGCCAAAGAAATAGCTAGTGCTAAAAATGTTTTCATGTTGAATGTTGATTTTTACTGCTAAAGTACCCTATTCCCATTAAGGCAATATAAATTGAATATAAAGAATTTGTAAATATAGATTCGCTTCACATTGCATTCAACATAACAGTAGCAGTTATTTGAATAGCATTTTACAGATACTTAAATCAGACTTTATTTGTATTCATCCGAATGAGGTCGCTCTTAAATCCGTATAAAATCCCTATCATCTCCTTATTATATACAAAATTATCTTCCGCTTAACCTAACACTGTCTCGTATCGTTTCCTCGAATTTCCTACTGTGGTATTTGTAATTTTATCTGATTTATGTCAACCGATCTTTCGTTATTATTATGCCTTTGAATTATTGGATATATGCCTGAATTAATTGGTCAATTGGCGACATAAAAACCTCACCCTTGAAACAAAAGAAATTAAAAAAATAAGGAGAAACTAGTCCTTAGTTTCTCCTTATTTTTAATAGATATAATTATGATTATCTTGCTTGTGCAGTCGCCAACATACGGTTTACTTCATCTATCATTGATTTAGCCGCATCGTGCATCCGCGGGTTACCTGCAAAATCTGCATCCAAGGTCACATGCTTAGATTTATCTTTGTAGTTATATTCTAAGTAGAAGCGAGGTACCTTTGAATTTATAGAGTCTTTCTGCCCTTCCGGACCAGTCATATCCGTATCTAAATTCCAAAAGCCTAACTCCATCGCTTTGCGGTGCAAATACAGGAGATCATCTTTCGTAAATTTTACAGTATCCGTAATTAAAGAATCTTTTTTGTCTAAATATTTATAGATACGCGTTTTTGAATTATATTCATTGACCATATGATTCGGCTCCCCATATTTGAATGCTATCGATTCAAAATCTGCAAAGCGGAATGGTGCATTTTTAATCATATTGCTATAATAATAAACGCAATACATTAAAAATGGCACGATAATACAAAGGCCCAAAAAAATCTTTTTACTCTTTATTGTCATTTCTATAAAATTTTGACAAAAATAAGGATTTATATAGGGTATAAAAGTTTATGTCAAGATATGACATAAAACCTACATGGATCTCTGCCACTAAATATTAGGGGAACCAGCGTCCACAAAAGTTTTAGCATACCAACTATCTGTCAAATCAGAGATAATAACGCCTTTGCGTGTCGAGACATGAACAAATTTGTTATTGTGCAAATACACGCCGACATGGTCTATTCCATTTCTACCGAAAGAGAAAAACACCAAGTCTCCTTCTTCCAATTTATCAGTCCTTTTTCGTTTTACCACACCTTCCATATCACGCGATGTTCGTGGAAGATTACCCTTGTACACTTGGATATAAAGCAGGTTAACAAAACCCGAACAATCTACTCCGCTTTTGGTCTGCCCACCCATCCGATGCGGTATTCCCATCCAGTCGTCAATAAATGAATAGAGATGAGGGTTTAACTTTTTTGCACTCACATTCAGTAGTGAGGCGTAATTATCGAGGCGTGATCCCGAAAAAATCTTTCCACGTGCCGAACTTGCATCTGTCAACACCGTACCATTGGAAGAGTGAGATCGGGAGGTCAATACGTTTTTCTTCGTTGAACAACTGCTCAATAATAATATACTTAAAAATACGATAAAATAAGATCTGGCAATCATTCTGTTCGATTTACTTTCCTGTAAAACAAACTTAAATAAACTACTCTTTATATACAATATGTTTATCTCTTTCCTAAAAAACATTTTATCTATTCCGTCTAGTTTATAAATTATTACCCACAACAGACTATTTTCATACCTTAATAAGCTTACTAACTACAATCAGCGTTACTGGTACTTCCATTAATATCCTGAGCTTAATTATCCATGGACTCCTGTATCTATCCATTTTCTCAACAAGAACGTTGAATCAGAAAAAGAATTGTTCAGAAATCGTAACTTTGCCCCTTAATTTGTTTGAGAATGGAAAAATTAAAAGGTGCAATAGCAGTCTTTTTAGGGGCGAGTAGTTTTGGAATACTATCAACATTTGTAAAAAAAGCATACGGCCAGGGACTTACTTTGGGTGAGGTAACAGGGATTCAGGTGTTATTCGGCATGCTTATACTTTGGCTTATCTTTATTGCGATTAAGCTATTTTCGGTCACAACCTTCCAATCTTCAACAAAAAAATCTTCATGGATCAAAATCTTGATTAGCGGCACCTCCACAGGCCTAGTAAGTGTTTTATACTATAAGTGTGTACAGCTGGTACCGGCTTCACTCGCAATTGTACTGCTCATGCAGTATATCTGGATTGGCGTGGTCATTGAGTTTATCTTTTTTAAAGCTAAACCATCCAAGAATAACCTGATCGGTATTGGAATCGTGCTGATTGCGACATTATTGGCAACTGGACTTATCGAAAAAGGATTGAAGGATCTTAACTTAACTGGTGTCCTATTTGGTCTTCTGGCAGCCACAGCTTATTCGGTTTTTATGATCGTGAATGGCCGCGTGGGCAATGATTATCATCCCGTACAAAAAAGTGCGATCATGGTAACAGGTTCCTGTATATTAATTTTTACTTTATTTCCGCCTAACTATTTGTTCAATGGCCAATTTGATGCTAATTTTCTGTACTTTGGGTTGATCTTATCTTTATTTGGAACCGTCATTCCGCCCCTGTTATTTGCTTATGGCTTACCAAAGACAGGATTCTCTTTGGGTGGAATTTTAAGTTCAGCAGAATTGCCCGTCGCCACCTGTATGTCTTATTTCATCCTACATGAATCTGTTTCATTTATACAATGGATCGGTGTTCTTTTGATCTTAGGCACAGTGATCTGGTTGAATGCTGCAAAGCATAGTACACATTAATCAAATGCATTCATTTTCATTATACGATGATACTATTCAATAAAGAATAATCAGCAGTCATGCGAACTAAACTTTTTCATCATCAAAAAAGGGCAATCTTAGATAAGATTGCCCTTTTTTGATGATGTATAATCTTAAAAAGCTAATGTGCCAATGTCTCAGGAACTTCCTCCACCTCTACTTCACAGTTATCTGTAACCTCCATAAATTTGACGGGTACAACTTCATTGACCAACAATGGATCATATAAAGTCCTCACTTTGACATAGTTTTTGGAGAACCCGTGCATATAACCGTCTTTTTCATCAGCCTCAAACAGGACGTCCCCTTGGGCTCCAAGCTGTGATTCATAAAAAGCTCGGCGTTTCTTTTCTGAAAGGATATGCAACATCTTGCTTCTATCGCTACGTTGCGCCCCCGGTACTGCCCCCTCCATTTGTGCGGCAATTGTATTCTCGCGTTCTGAATAGGTAAAGACATGCAGATAGGAAATATCCAGATCGTTCAGAAAATTATAGGTATCTATAAAGTCTTCGCGCGTCTCTCCCGGAAATCCAACGATCACATCGACACCAATGCAACAGTTGGGCATTAAAGACTTGATGAATGCAACACGCTCGGTATATAGCTCCCTTTTATATCTCCTGCGCATCAAACTCAGAATTTTATTACTTCCGGACTGTAGTGGCATGTGAAAATGTGGGACAAATCGTTTGGATTGCGCTACAAATTCAATAATATCATTGGACAACAGATTGGGTTCTATAGAAGATATACGTATACGATCAATACCTTCAACTTTATCCAGCGCTTTCACCAGATCCAAAAATCGGTCTTCACGCTTCCCTTCCCGAATACCAAAATCTCCGATATTAACCCCCGTCAACACGATTTCCTTGACACCCGAAGCGGCAATTTCTTCTGCTTGATTGACAATCTCTTCGATCTTTCCTGAACGGCTTCCTCCACGTGCCAAAGGGATGGTACAGAAAGTGCAGGAATAATCACATCCATCCTGAACTTTTAAAAATGTACGCGTACGGTCGCCAATGGAATAAGCGGATACAAATTGGTTCGTCTCGTCAATAGGTCCATTATAAACTATTGTTTTTTCTTGCTTGGTCAAATCATTGATATGCTCAATGATGTTGAACTTCTCGGCAGCTCCCAACACCATGTCTACCCCCGGAATTTCCGCAATTTCTTTAGGTTTTAGCTGAGCATAGCATCCTACAATGGTAATATAGGCATTCGGAGAATGCTTTAACGCTTCCTTGACCACTTTTCTACACTTCTTGTCCGCATTGTCCGTTACAGAACATGTATTGATTACATAGACGTCCGCACGGCTATTGAACGCTGTAGTATCATAGCCTGCATCTTTAAATAAACGTCCAATGGATGATGTCTCCGAATAATTCAGTTTACATCCAAGTGTATAAAAAGCTACTTTTTTATTCTCCATAATATATTTTGCAAAATTACATTTTTTTTCAGTAACCCCTCTTATCATTTTAAGTTTTGACTTTCTCGTTATAAGGATTTTCCTTAGTTTTGACTATCTTAAAAACATCAATGCCACAAAGATTAAAATTTGAATACAAAAGACCTGGTCAATACGAATCGGGCATGATTGAAATGTAATTTCGATATAGAAGGCATAAATTTTAGTACAAGTCTCCTATCGGACAGCGGAAATAGTAGCCATAAGTCATAAAGAATATACTACTGAAAGCAGGCACTAACATAGCATGGGATAGGGCATTCACAATTTTAAGATTATAAAAGCACTTAATAAAAAACTATTTACAGATGAAACAATATTTAGATTTACTCAAACATGTATATACGAATGGTGTTGTAAAGACAGACCGTACAGGCACAGGTACCAAAAGTGTGTTTGGGTATCAGATGCGTTTCAACCTGCAGGAAGGATTTCCACTGGTAACAACAAAGAAATTACATTTGAGGTCAATCATTCATGAGTTGATCTGGTTTTTGAAAGGTGAAACAAATATTCAGTATTTAAAAGAGAACGGTGTAAGTATTTGGGACGAATGGGCGGATGAACAAGGAAATCTGGGCCCTGTTTACGGGTCGCAATGGCGTTCTTGGCCTACACCTGATGGCCGCCATATTGATCAGATCACACAGGTTATTAACCAACTAAAAAATTCACCGGACTCTCGTCGCATCATCGTTTCGGCATGGAATGTTGCTGAAATTGAACACATGGCTCTTCCACCTTGCCATGCTTTCTTTCAATTTTACGTAGCACCGGCACAGCCAGAAAAGGGGATCTTAAAACCCCAACTGTCCTGTCAGCTTTATCAACGTAGCGCCGATATATTTTTAGGTGTGCCCTTTAATATTGCCTCTTATGCCTTACTGACCATGATGGTAGCACAAGTCTGTGATATGGAAGCAGCAGAATTTATCCATACATTGGGAGATGCACATATTTATAGCAATCACTTTGAACAAACGGAGTTACAATTGAGCCGCGATCCAAAGCCATTGCCACTAATGAAGATAAACCCTGATGTGAAAGATATTTTTGATTTCAAATTCGAAGATTTCGAATTGTTGAATTACGAGTCACATGCACATATAAAAGCACCTGTTGCAGTATAAAAAGAGCTGTTACAAACTTTTCCAATACATAACATCATTAGATAATACAAAAATTTACACAACACCAAAATGAGTAACCCAACGGTCACATTAATCGTAGCTGCTTCTGAAAACAATGCGATTGGCATCAATAACCAGATGCCTTGGCATTTACCAAATGACTTTAAATATTTTAAAAGAAATACCATTGAGCATTCTGTCTTGATGGGCAGAAAAACTTTTGATGCAATAGGCAAAGCATTACCTGACCGCAGGAATATTGTCATCACACGTAATCCTGATTTCCAAGCAGAAGATATTGATGTTGCCAACAGTATCCAAGAAGCACTTCTATATTGCCGGGACGAACACGAGGTCTTTATCATCGGTGGAGCAAACATCTATCAACAAGCCTTATCTCTGGCCAACAAAATACTTCTGACCCGCGTACAGACAACCATCCAGGGGGATGCCTTCTTTCCCGAGCTTAATTCGGAGGAATGGGAATTGATTTCTTCGGAGCCGCATCAAGCCGATGATAAGCATGCGTTCGATTATACCTTTGAGGTGTATAATCGCAAATAACCATTGGAATGTTTAAATATTTATCGCTCGTTTTTATTTTACTTATGTCCAAGACATATGCTCAGAAGATAGATACGGTATATCTCGAAAAATTGCTTCAGAGCCGTCCTGATTTATTTCAACAGCTATTAAATCATCCGACAAAACACGAGGTGCAGATCCTGTACACCCAGATTGACCGTGATAAATCCAACATCCCACATTTTAAGTCTTATAGTTATCGGCTTAATCCCCATTGGTATTTCTATCCGGCAAGTACGGTAAAACTCCCGACAGCGATTTTAGCGCTCGAAAAAATTAATGACTTACAAATTGAGGGGCTAACGAAAGACACTCCCTTACGCATTGATTCAGCTTTTGAAAAACAAACGAAAGTATCTGTCGATGAGTCTGCAGCCAATGGGTTGCCCTCTATCGCCCAATATGTCAAAAAAATATTATTGACCAGTGATAATGATGCCCAAAATAGATTGTTCGAATTCATTGGCCGTGCCGAATTAAATACAAAACTCAAAAAATATGGCGCCAAGTACAGCCGCATTGTCAACCGTCTTGCTATAGGCGACAAAGGAATTTGGGCCAAACATACCAATCCTTTCACCTTCTATAATGGCGACAACATTATTTATCGGCAAAATGCGCAATTCGATCCCAAGGATTATGATATCAAGTTAGCCAATACACTTCAGGGGAAAGGCTATATGAATGAAAAGGATGAACTCATCCATGAACCCTGGAGCTTTGAAGGGCTAAACGTGTATGCATTGGAGGATCAACAACTGATATTAAAGAAATTGTTATTCCCCGAAGCATTCAAAAGCAGAGAAAGATTTAATCTACAAAAAGAGGATTATAAGCTGCTATATGATTATATGTCACGTTATCCCTTTGAATCGGACTTTCCTAAATATAACGCTATAGAATTCTGGCCTACCTATAGCAAATTGCTTTTCTATGGACGCGAAAAAGATGCAAAGTTGAATCCTAATATCCGCATATTCAACAAATACGGCGATTCTTACGGATATAATATTGACAATGCTTATATCGTTGATTTTGAGCATGGCGTGGAATTTCTTCTCGCTGTAGTAGTTCAATCGAATGAAAACGGCATCTACAACGATGGCATTTACGAGTATGAGACAGTCACTTATCCGTTTTTGAAAAACATAGGGCAGCTTATCTATCAGGAGGAATTAAAAAGAATAAAAAAAATCGAACCCGATCTATCCAAGTTTGATTTCAGAAAATAATACAAAAACGGCATTCAAAATTTGAATGCCGTTTTTTGTTAAATATGCTTCTTTTTCTTGATCAATCCAGGTGCGCTCATTTTTACTCAAGATTACGATTTCTTACCCACCAATTTAGAAAAGCCCCTGCCACTTTGAAAAGCATGCGTAAATCGAACGGTATCAACCGGACCTTTCTAAGACCCATCATACCATTAATGTCTGTGCAAAGCGCTTTCGATCAATTCACCATAAAAGTCACCTTCTTTCATTCCAAAGGCACGTACCTGTTGTGGGATAAAACTCTGCGCTGTCTGTCCCGGGATTGTATTGATCTCAATAAAATAAAAATTATCTGTACCATCTTCCAGAAAGAAGTCCACCCGCACCATACCCTTACAATTCAACCTGACATAAATTTCCTTCAAAATACGGGCAGCGCGTTCTTGCTGTTCCGCGGTCAGTTCTGCCGGTGTAATTTCCTCTGTCAGACCTGGGATATATTTTGCCTCAAAATCAAAAAATTCACGGGTCGTGCGGACCTCTGTTGCGGGTAATACAACCAATTCACCCTTCGCATTGCGGAAAATTCCTTCCGAGAATTCCCGTCCCGTTACAAATTCTTCTACAATCACTTGTTTTCCCGTATTTTCAGCATCGAAAGCTTTATCAATAGCTTCCTGTAACTGAGCAGGCTCTTTTACTTTGGTCATACCAATACTACTTCCTCCAGCATTGGGCTTCACAAAATATGGAAGGGCAAGCGTGTTTTCAACAGTTTTAACGGCTTCTGCCCGTTGAGTTTCGAATAATAAGACCGATTTGGCCAGGTATAATTCCGGAATATCACTTAAAATCGCCTTTGTATAGCCCTTATTCATTGTCAAAGCAGACGTTAACGCATCACATGAAGTATAAGGAATATCGAGCAAATCAAAGTAGCTCTGCAATCTTCCATCTTCCCCAGGTACGCCATGCACCATGATAAAAGCGAGGTCAAAATTTATCGTTTCACCATTTAATGGTAATGTAAAACTCTCGCGCAGAACAGGGTATCGCTTACCGTCCTTAGCTGTATAAAACCACGCTTCTTTTGATATGGTAATCAGGTAGACATCGTATTGGTCATGATCGAGTTGGGAATAGACAAAGGCAGAACTTTTAAAAGAAACTTCGGCCTCACCTGTATAACCTCCAGTTATTAATGCTATTTTTGCTTTCATAAATTTTAGCGATTCGAATAGCAAATATAATTTGCTATACACGGAAAAACGAATAATTTTGTGAGGAATAATTTTATTTAATCATTCTGCTAAATTGGCTTCAATATTGCGGTTCTATGCAGAATTAATTTTTATCAAACACAGTAATGTCCAAAGTCATCCAATATCTTCAGACAGCCACGTTCAGAAAAAATCTCATTGCCGCTTTCGTTGCGATAATCTGCTTATTTCTTGCGGTATATGTTGGACTGAAAATATATACTAAACATAATGAATCCATCGCAGTTCCGAAAATAAAGGGACTCCATATCAATGCAGCCATCCAAGCGTTGGAAAATGCTGGATTAGAATACCAAATTGACTCCGTTTATCAGATGGATGCAAAGCCTGGCTTGGTCATTGAGCAGGATCCTGAGCAAGGATTTCACGTGAAATCCGGTCGGACAATTTATCTGACGATTATTACTCAAGTTGCGCCAGAGGTGGCTTTTCCAAATATTAAAGATAAGACTTTAATAGAAGCTACAGCTATCCTGAAAAATCACAACCTTAAAATAGGCGATACTTCTTATGTTGCCGATATCGCGAGAGATATTGTTTTAGATGCCCAATTTGCAGGCCAATCCATTCGAAATGGCCGCATGATCCCCAAAGGATCGCGGATAGATCTTGTATTGGGAAATGGCCTGGGAGCAAATGAAGTTGAAATTCCGAACCTGATCGGGCTCCCGCTGAACGAAGCTAAATTTGCGCTTACTGGTGCAGGACTTGGCCTGGGCACAGTCACATACGATCCAAATGTAACAGATACGACAACTGCTGTGATCAGTGTACAGTCTCCAGGCATCGAAAAGGGATTAACAAGCTTAGGTGCCAAAATAGATGTAACCCTTTCACTTACCGCCCCCTCACCAACAACAGGTACGTCGGGTTCGTTAACAACACCTAAACCGCAGGTAAATCCAACACAGGTAAATCCACCTGCGACGAAACCCACGGTTCCGGCAAAAACAAATAATCCTCCTGCCAAAGCGACAAATACAACAGCTCCAGCAGGACAAAAAAAGGAAAATAAAAGTAGTAGTCTAGGCTTCTAAAGCTATTATGAAACCTTCATAAACATAGATCGCTTGCTTAAAATGAATCGTATGTCCGTGAAGGTTTCATCATTGATATAAAAAATCATTCTGATGGAAAATAAAAAAGGAATACCAAGCTGGTTAAAAATTATTGCATTAATCGTCATCCTTGTCGGAGGTTATTTTGCCTGGACATTTTATAAGGCTTTTTTTGCTTCAAACGTTTCTGGAGAGAAAAAATACCTTTACATTCATGAGGGGGCTAAGTATGAAGATGTCCTCAAATCAATTCAAGATTCCAGCCTTTTGGATGATATTGCAGCATTCGAACGTGCTGCCCAATATAAAAAATACGAAAAAAGTGTAAAACCCGGTCGTTATCTGTTAACTCCCGGAATGAACAATAGACGTTTGATCGGTAATTTAATTGGCGGTTATCAAGAACCTGTAAAATTTAGATTTGCCAATGTGCGGCTAAAGGAAAATATGGCCGCCTTATTAGGTAAAAGTTTTGAGGCAGATTCTGCACAATTTATTGCGGTACTAAATGATGAAACAACCGCTCAAAAATTTGGCTTTACCAAAGAGAATTTAATTTCAATTTTCATCCCCAACACATACGAAATCTACTGGAACACGAGCCCAGAGAAGGTTATTGCCCGTTTCGATGATGAATGGAAAAAATTCTGGAATACAGACCGTATTGCCAAGGCAAAGGCTCTTAACCTAACACAACAACAGGTGAGCACACTAGCTTCGATCGTCAAAGGGGAAGCCTTACATCAAGATGAAATGCCTATGATTGCCGGCCTCTATTTGAATCGCCTAAAAAAAGGCATGCTGTTACAGGCCGATCCAACTGTGATCTTTGCAAATAATGACTTTTCGATCAGAAGAGTATTAAATAAGCATCTAAGAACAAATAATCCTTATAATACTTATATATATAGAGGTCTGCCCCCAGGTCCTATTTCTATCCCAAGTATTGCTGCAATTGATGCCGTATTGAATTTTAAACAACATGATTATATTTATATGTGTGCAAAAGATGATTTCTCAGGATACCATAATTTTGCAAAAACAGAAGTCGAACATCTAATCAATGCGCGCAAATTCCAACAAGCTTTAGACGCACGAAATATCAAGAAATAATGTTTGTATTTGACCATCAGCTTCGTGTCCGTTATGCTGAAACAGACCAAATGGGTTATGTTTATTATGGCAATTATGCTGCGTTCTATGAGATCGCTCGTACTGAAATGCTGAGAAGTACAGGAATATCCTATAAGGAACTGGAAGAAATGGGCGTTATGCTTCCGGTCACTGAGATGAAAACAAGATATCTCAAACCGGGCAAGTATGATGACCTGATAACGATCCGAGTAACAATTCGTAAGAAACCGGCTGTCCGTATTATTTTTGAATATGAACTTTTTAACCAAAGTGGAGAGTTGCTCAATCAAGGAGAGACGACACTGGTATTTGTCAATATGGAAAAAAACAAACCTTGTATGCCTCCACAGATATTTCTGGATAAGATGAGTAAATACTTTAACTGATATGGGGAAACTCCACCAATGGCTATTAAACGTTGAACCTTATTTTAGATTAATCGAATGGAGCAAAAGGGTGGTGTTACCCGGATTCGGTTCGCTACCCCTTTATACTGTGTCGGTGTTTTTTTTTCAGGAGCTCTCCCGAGATTCCATCGTCAGTAAAGCTTCGTCATTATCGTATAGTTTCCTATTGGCTATATTTCCCGGGATCATCTTTCTGTTTACGTTGATTCCGTATATCCCGATTAACAATTTTCAGGAACAATTATTAGATTTCCTGGCAGTTGTCATCCCCAAAAATGCTTTCCTTGTAGTCGAAACCACTTTAGAGGATATCATTAAAAACCAAAATGGCGGACTGCTTTCCTTCGGTTTTCTATTTGCTGCCTATTTTGCAACAAATGGTATGGCTTCATTAATGAATGCCTTCAACAAAGCTTCCCTAATGACTGAGAAAAGACCTTGGGTGCGGAAAAGACTCATCGCACTGACCTTGGCGTTTTTTATCATCTTCGCCTTAACAGTAGGTATGACCATATTCACTATTGCGGGAGTGACAATCGACTATCTTAAAGAAACTACAGGCATTAAATCCAGTATGTGGGCTACCCTATTAAAACTTGCCCGATGGATTATTATTTTCGCTATTTATTTTTTCACAGTTAGCTGTATCTATAAGTTTGGCCCTTCAACCTCAAATAAATGGAAATTGTTTAGCCCAGGAGCATCCATGGCTACTATATTAGCAATTTTGACCTTCTCCATCTTTACATTTTATATTAATCATTTTGGTGCCTATAATAAATTGTATGGTTCTATAGGAACATTGATTGTGATCATGTTATGGATCTACCTCAATACACTAATCTTATTGTTAGGCTACGAACTTAATGCTGCTATTGCTTTGTCCAAGCAAACAATTGTAATTGCCAAACCCCGAATTTTCAATTCATTCAAAAAAAATAACGATTAATAGTCAAGGATTCCATGAGTTAAAGAACTTTGTTCAAAGTCTTTACCTACCAAAAAACTGTTACATGCAGACTAAAACGGGCCAATTGGGAACGATAAAAATAATCATGTTCCGAGGCCCTCTAACCAAATTATTCCGTATGCTCGATCACGTTGAGTATAACTAAAAGTCTGTCAATAAAATAAGAAAAATAAAATTTTGCATTAAAAGTTTTTTTGTACCTTTGCATCTCCTACAACGTAGGAAAAAGGAGAAAATTAATTAATGGCAAAAAAACAAGAAGCAGAAAAAGAATTAGCAGCGAAAAACGCAGAGCTACAAGGTGCTGACACTAAAGTAGTGAAAGACACTGAAAAAATTGAATCAGAAGCTGATTCAAACTTAATCGACGAAATCAAATCAAACACTTGGATTACACCAGAAGGTGAATTTGACTGGGATGCAAATGACAAAGGTTTCGGAAATTATAGCGAAGCTGAGCGCGCTAAACTTGAAGCACAATACGCAGATACTTTTAACCAAGTTAACCAAGGTGAAATTATCGAAGGTACTGTAGTTTCTATCAACAACAAAGACGTTGTCTTGAATGTTGGTTTCAAATCTGACGGTTTAGTTTCTTTATCCGAATTCCGTGACTTACCAGAATTAAAAATTGGTGACAAAGTTGACGTATTCGTAGAATCTCAAGAAGATGCTAACGGTCAATTAGTACTTTCTCGTAAACGTGCTAAAACTCAAAAATCTTGGGAAGCTATCAATGAGGCATTGGAAAATGATGCAATCATTACTGGTTTCGTTAAGAGCCGTACTAAAGGTGGTCTTATCGTTGACATCAAAGGTGTTGAAGCATTCTTACCTGGATCTCAAATCGATATCAAACCTATCCGTGACTACGATATATATGTAGGTAAAACTATGGAATTCAAAGTTGTTAAAATCAACCACGAATTCAAAAACGTTGTCGTATCGCACAAAGTATTAATTGAAAACGACTTAGAAAACCAAAAATCTGAGATCGTTGCTAAATTAGAAAAAGGTCAAGTATTGGAAGGAACTGTTAAAAATATCACTGACTTCGGTGTATTCATCGACTTAGGTGGTGTTGACGGTTTGTTGCATATTACAGACATTTCTTGGGGTCGTATCGAACATCCAAAAGAAGTTTTATCTTTAGATCAAACAATCAACGTTGTTGTATTGGATTTTGATGATGAGAAAAAACGTATCGCTTTAGGCTTGAAACAATTATCTGAGCATCCTTGGGAATCTTTAGATACAGCATTAGAAGTTGGTTCTAAAGTGAAAGGTAAAATCGTAACAGTTGCTGATTACGGTGCTTTCTTAGAAATCATCCCAGGTGTTGAAGGTTTAATCCACGTTTCTGAAATGTCTTGGTCTCAAAACTTACGTTCTCCACAAGAGTTCTTGAAAGTTGGAGATGAGATCGAAGCTCAAATCTTAACTTTAGATCGTGATGAGCGTAAAATGAGTTTAGGTATCAAACAATTGACTCCAGATCCTTGGAAAAACATCACTGATCGTTATCCAGTAGGTTCTAAACAAACAGCTGTTGTTAAAAACATGACTAACTTCGGTGTGTTTGTTGAGTTAGAAGAAGGTATCGATGGTTTGATCCACATCTCAGATTTGTCTTGGTCTAAAAAAATCAACCACCCTAACGAATTCACCAAAGTAGGTGAAACTTTAGATGTTGTTGTTCTAGAATTAGACGAAGAAAACCGTAAGTTATCTTTAGGTCACAAACAATTGGAAGAAAATCCTTGGGATACTTTCGAGACAATCTTCACTGAGGGTTCTATCCACGAAGGTACTGTGATCAAAGTTGGTGACAAAGGTGATATCGTAGCTTTACAATATGGTGTTGAAGGTTTCTGTCCTTCTAAACACTCTGTTAAAGAAGACGGTTCTTCATTGAAAGTTGATGAAGTAACTTCATTCAAAATCATCGAGTTCAATAAAGAGAACAAACGTTTGGTAATTTCTCACTCTCGTATCTGGGAAGAAGAGAAAGAAGAAGCTCGCAAAGAAGAGTCTAACAACCGTAAAAAAGACGCTAAAGCTGAATCTTCAGCTGTTAAAAAAGTAAAAGATTCTGTTGAAAAATCTACTTTAGGCGACTTAGACGTATTAGCTCAATTGAAAGAGCAAATGGAAAATGACAAAAACGCTAAGTAATTAGCATTTTAAATCCATAAAAAGCGGCTGTTCCAAAAGAACAGCCGCTTTGTTTTTATAGGTTTGCTTTGTAATTTTGTATACATAAGAATAATTGTTATGTCATTCAAATCAGCCTTAATAAGCCCATCCGAACTTCAGGATACATTGACAAAAGATGAAAATGTGATCCTACTAGACTGTACCATCGATAAAGTCGGTCAATCCCTAAAAGATGCAAAATTAGCATTACTTCCAAACTCATTGTTTTTTGATATCGAAGGAAAATTTTCCGACCACTCATCTAAATTGCCGCACACACTGGTAACTGAGCAGGTCTTTGAAAAAGAAGTTCAAGCATTGGGTATTAATCAAAATAGCACAGTGGTTTTATATGATAGATGGGGGGTTTATTCCAGTCCACGTGCCTGGTGGATGTTTAAGGTCATGGGGTTTGATCAGGTCTATATTTTAAATGGCGGAGTTCCAGCTTGGAAAAATAATAATTATAAACTGACTGACAATTATAAAGAAAATCACCAGAATGGAAATTTTAAAGCTCGTTTTCAGGAGAACCTCTTTGCTGATAAGGAATATATTTTAGCGCATTATAAATCGGCTGAGACAACTATTTTCGATGCCAGAAGCAAGGGAAGATTCATTGGATTAGTCGCAGAACCGCGAAAAGGTCTCAATGGCGGACATATTCCACACTCTAAAAACCTACCCTTCGAAGAATTGCTTTCGGACATTTACTATAAAGAAATTGACGAGCTCAAGCAGCACTTTGATCAGTCTAAAGCGACAGGAGATGAATATATATTCTCCTGTGGCTCGGGCGTAACGGCCTCCATACTTGCCTTCGCAGCTTATATTTCAGGGCATACAACTATCCGGGTTTACGATGGTTCATGGTCTGAATGGGGCAAAGAAGAACTCAATCTTCCGATCGAGAAATAATCAAAATAAGGTATTCCAGGAATAGAGATTGTCCTCCAGTCGAATTACTTCGGCATCTAACAGGTCACGGATGATCTCTATTCTTTTTTTTTCGCTACCGAGGGTTAAACTTCCAACCAGATCATGCAGCCCCTTTGGTGCAGCCAATAAGCTGTTTTTTATCTCCGCTTTGATTTGGTTTCGTTGTCCTTCGTTGTGTATACGTATTAAACATAAATCACACACCTGGCAGAAGCCTGCATTCTTTTCTCCAAAATAAAGCAACAACGACTGGCTGCGGCAGTGCGCTTTCTCTATATAATTGATCATCCCATTAACCTGCTCTTCCTTTATCTGATGACGATCCCGAATAAAGATATGGTCAATATGCAGATGTTTATAATCAACACGATTTTGTAAAAACGTTAGCTGCGGTGCATCCGTAGAAGGGAGGTAGCTTGCAATTTCCAATGCTTCGAGTGATTTTAAAAGTTCAACAACACGGCCATAAGGGACCCCAAGCTTATTTGCAAATTCATATTCATTAATCAGGATATAATTTTCAAAAACGCCACCATACACACGTAGAATCGCTTTAATCAATTTATCATATTTTACATATTGCACCTGAACTTTATACAATTCGGTGCTATCTATTTCAAATTTGAAACGTGAGGGTATAGTTACAGCTTCAGACAAGGTTAACCAACCGTCGCGCTCTAAAAATTTCAATGCATTCATCACAGGAATCAATGGCAATTGATATTTCTTGGCAAATGTAACCACATCAAAATCCAGCGTAAGGCCCTCACCCGCTCCATAAGGCACTTGAAAATGATTACATAAATAGTGATAAGTCTGCTGAATGAAGGGAACATCGGGAAAACTAGCACTCAAGGTATCAACGAGCTTTTTTTCATCATTCTTTTGGTAAAGAATAACTGGGTATGCTTTTTTACCATCCCGCCCCGCCCTACCGGCTTCCTGGTAGTAAGCTTCCAGCGAATTGGGCAGATCCAGATGGATGACAAAACGAACATCGGACTTGTCGATCCCCATTCCAAATGCATTTGTAGCGACGATAACACGAACAGCATTTGTCATCCATGCATCCTGTTTTTGATCACGCTCCTGTCCTGAAAGTCCAGCGTGATAATAGTCTGACGCTATTCCATTGTTGATTAAAATACGGGCTATTTCCTGCGTCTCTCTTCGATTTCGAACATATACGATACCTGACCCACCTAGTTTATGAATAATACGTACCATCCGTCCCATTTTATCCTCTTCTTCGATAGCCATATAAGCTAAATTGTCCCGAAGGAAACTTTTGACAAATACATTTTGTTCCGGAAAATTTAGCTTCTTCTGTATATCGGTTATCACGCGTTCCGTAGCAGTTGCTGTCAGTGCTAAAAATGGAACTTTGGGATGGAGCTCTTTCAGTCTTGCCAACTCCAGGTAGGGCGGTCTAAAATCATAACCCCATTGAGAAATACAATGTGCCTCATCTATCGCGAATAGATTGACATTCATAAATCGGATCCGCTCCCGGACAAGGTCACTATACAACCGCTCGGGGGATAGATAAAGGAATTTTATTTTTCCATAGACACAATTGTCCAACGTAATATCCACTTCCCTTTTTTTCATTCCCGAGTAAATGGCAACTGCTTGGATACCATTTTTTTTCAAATGTTCTACCTGATCTTTCATAAGGGCAATCAACGGGGTCACCACGATACAGATTCCCTCCATCATCAATGCCGGCACCTGAAAACATATGGATTTCCCGCCCCCTGTTGGTAGTAAAGCGAGTGTGTCTTTACCAGAAATAACCGACTGAATAATTTCTTCCTGCAAGGGCCGAAACGATTCAAAACCCCAATATTGTCTTAAGATTGATAGGCTATCTAAAGTCATAAGCTCTCCTTATCCCAAACATACGCAAAATTATCTTTTATGATATAACTCTTTATCTTCAAACTATCCAATATAGCCTGCGCCTGCAATGACTTCCTCAAGGAATTGGAACCATCAAGGATAACCTCTCTGGGCGAAATCCCATTCAACGCAACGGATAGTTTTTGAATAGTATTCTTTCTAATCACCAGCAGATCTGCGGCTGGCAATGCATCCTTGAAATGCTCCATAACAATTATTTTTCCAATTGGCAACGCTATTAAATAATTATTCCTTCTACTTTTACCCTTTAATGGAATAAATTGAACATTGTCTTCGGAAGCCAATACTTGAATTTCCCGGCCGCAAGCATATTGCAGAGCTTTATGATTTAAAGAGTCAAACGTGCTATAGATAACCGCTTTCTTATTTTTAAAATAAGCAATTGTTAATTCGTTTTTGGTGTTATATATTCGAAATCGCTCGGTATTTTTATCTATATACTGCTGATTTATCGCTATGATCATGATCCCTAGCGTACAGAGTAGACCCAGATAGTTATATTTTTTGTCCTCCCATTGATAGCCATATAAAAAACAAAAAATGGCGACATAAGAGAGAAAGAGAAGCATATTGTCAATGATATTGATTTTAATCGTTGAAAATGCCAAACGGTCGATGGATTTCAGGCAGTAGAGTATACCTCCGATTAAATTCTCCAATAGGTATCCCAAGAGCTCATTTAACCAATCGATGGGGTTGATCGTCATTAAAAAACCTAAATACATCGTTATGGTCGAAGGGAGATCAACAAGTAGATTAGCTAATAAAAAATAGGTCGGAAACTGCCCAAAATAATAGAGTGTAAGCGGTGTCGTTAAAACCTGTGCCGCTATGGAAATACCAACGGTATCCCTCACAAAACGAAGCAGAGGATTTTTCACAACAATATTTTTTTCAAAGACTGGTAAAAATAATACCATGCCCAAAACCGCCAAAAAAGAGAGCTGGAATCCCACATCGGCTATAGCTTTGGGAGAAAAGAGCAGAATAACGGTTGCGGCAGCAACTAGCGCATTTAAGGTTGAGCTATTTCGCTTGAAATGTTGTGCACATAAAACAAAACTAATCATAATAGCAGCACGGGCAATGGGAGGATCCAGACCAGCAATAAAAGCGTATATCCAAATAATGGAAAATGTAAGAACAAAAGGCAGCCAGCTCAACATCGGACGCCAGGGGAAAAATCTAAAAACTAGCGATAAAAAACCAAACAGTACGGCGACATGCATCCCCGAAACACTCAGCACATGAATTGTCCCAGTATTTGTAAATGCTTTTATATTCTCATCATCAATGTCACTCCGAAAACCATATAACAAAGCAGCCGCAATCGAAAAGTATTCCTCTTCCTTAAAATAACGGCGTAGCTTTTTTAGAAAATATTGCCTTGTCTGCAACGCAATACCTGTAAGATTTGCGGATCCCGGACTTCCCTTTGCAATTATTTTATAATCATCTGTATTCAGGAAAATCTGATGATGAATATCAGATTTTCTCAAATATTCGCGATAATCAAATTCGAGGGGATTAAACGGAGGGGGAACTGTCATAATATTACTTTTTAGCCAGATCTGGTCAGCATATTGTAGTTGATTTTCCCCCGCGAATTTCATTGAAACCATCACCTTACCGGTTGTTACAATAAAACTGTCCTGAATATAACCGCCTATCACCTCAGCTGAGAATCGCGTAGTACCGGATTTACCTTTAGGCTCCTCAATAATATGCACAACATAACTATCTAACTGAAAATGCGAAAAATGATTTTGCACATAAAGTGGTTCATTACGCCAAAATTGCCAGACGGCAAATAACAAGATAAGTATATAATATCCGATAAGATAGCCATACTTAAATAATGTCCCTCTAAATAGATAGCAGCCAAGTGTTATACCCAGTACGATAAACAAGCCATGTTGCAGGTATTGAAACAAGACAAACGAAAACTTCAACATTGGTGCGATAAAGAGTCCAATAACATAAATAGCAGCAATCTTAAGAAGTGGAATCCGTTCTAGTTTTTGATAAAACCCCAATTCCATCATAATTGCCATCTTAATTGTATCTTAATTTCGGACTTTCGATTGCCCTGGATCTCATCCAGGCCTGTCCCAATTGTCTCTTTACCGGGATAATAATAAATTCCATACTTTGTCCATATATCGAGATTATGGTTTATTCTATATCTTAAATTCAAATATGTCCGCCAACCGCTTGAGGCGTACATACCAAATCCCGACGCATACAGTACATCATTCTCATAGGCGTAGATCCGATTATCGTAAGTATCCGTCTGAAAATAAGCAATTCGCGAATTCAGTTGTATTTTTCCAACTTCAGGTTTCCAGAAAATATCCTGATAGAACATATATCCTTTATTGTCATTTTCATATTCTTTCTGCAATAAATTAGCTTCAGCCCGATACCGAATCGTCCAGATTCTATTCAGTTTATATTGAAATTCTATCCGTAGCTGTTGTTTTACGCTGTTCACCAAGCCCGATTCGGTCTGTCCTTCACCAACATAATTCACCTGTTTTAACCGATTTCGGTACCTTAATGTAAGTTGCCCCTTTTTGTACCATATATAACTGAGCTGACTAAAAAAGTCTGCTCCTACTGAACCTGTATCTGCCTGATATTTCGCCTCTGGGAACCGGAAAACATCAATATAATTGGACCAAACTAATTTTCTTGCCAGCTGGTACGTAAGTCCGGCGTAAACACCTTCTTCATTAGATGTGCTGCTCGATTCACCAAAACCCTGTCCATAAAAAGTGTGGTAGTTTTTCTTGTAATCCCGAACGAGGACTACGGTGGATAAACGTGGATGTAAACTCACGATTGCACCCACTAACAGTGCCGTACCACCATCTAAACTACTGGCATATTCTCCAAATAAATGAATATTTCGAATGGTATAATTCGTATACAGGCTGATATTTCTCAGTACATCACCTTCGAAATCATACTGCTGTCTATTAGCTGTCCCCCTGAGCTTAATGACATCCAATTGGGATTGATTGAAATTAATCCCTGCTTTGAAACGATTATACCTCCATAAAACATTCAGTCCATAAGTCATTTGATGAGCAGCATTTCGATAATGCTGTTCCGTCGGTGTTCGGTGTAGTCCTGTTTTTGCAATCGTCTTAATTACCCGTTGTTCGATGTTATTATCGACATTAGCATCGATGGCACGATATGAAAAATAAGGCGTGACCTCAAACCGCCTCAATCGCAATGTTCCTGTTATTCCACGCATAAAGTCCACCTCATTTAATGAACTGTATTGTTTTATTCCTATCCCCTGCCGGGCAGTATTCTGTACCAGTCCGCCCTTTCCAAAGCTCAAGCCATTCCACATACTGAGGCCCTGACCAAACTGCAACGCATAATCTCCAACAACAAGATTCCGGACCGGACCAATCGCTTTAACGGATAGACTTATTCCATAAAAATCAAATCCCAACTTTTGCTTATCTTTAAAAAATGGCTCACCCGCGTCTTTCTCCATATTAATTGCCAAGCGAATCTTATCTTTTAGATTTGCCCGATATCGTATCGCATATCTGTTAGGATCCCCTAGATACCGAGACCTTGTGGTATCTAAAATTTGGTAGCCTTTTGTTTTCTCCAATGTCCGCCCGTAACGCAACATAAATTCATGTGAGAAATCTTTGAATTTACTTCCTGTGAATGGATTGTTTTCTCCAACTTTAACGAAAGGCAACAATAAGTTTACGATCCGCGTATCAAAGCCATCAATAGACTGGATCTCTAGCACGTTAATAAAGTCGCCGGAAACTTGACGATGTTCAATCAGACGTTGTAATAACAAGGGGTCTACAAACTGTAACTCGCCTAATTCTGTTCCATCGGTCTTATTCAGATCAATTGGATGTTTTAGATAATAGGCCCACTTTTCGCTTAATTCACTTAAATCAGTATCTTCAGGTAGTTCTTCTGATAAGTTTTCGAATAGTTCTTCGAGATTGATTTTTTCATTTGTCTGCGCCATACAAGTTATTCCAATAAAATAACCTATAAAGAGCAAAATTTTGCTACAATATTTCATAATAGGTTTTATTTAATATTGGCTAGATGTTGGCTGATGAATCATTTATCCCGGCAGATAAATGATTCATCAATATGAAGTTATAAAATATAATCGAAATAAAAAAAGGTCTGATGAAAATTTCATCAGACCTTTTTTTATTCGTTGTAAAACTGTTATTAGATATCAATTTTTGCGTAACGTGCGTTCTTCTCAATAAACTCACGGCGTGGAGCCACTTCATCGCCCATTAACATCGAGAAAATACGGTCACATTCTGCTGCATTTTCAATAGTTACCTGACGTAAAGTACGGGTTTCAGGATTCATTGTTGTATCCCAAAGTTGCTCCGCATTCATCTCACCAAGACCTTTATAACGCTGTACATGTACACTATCTTCTTTACCTGTTCCTTTCAAGCGTTGTATCGCGTTGATACGTTGATCTTCATTCCACGCATATTCGTGTTCTTTACCTTTTTTCACGAGGTATAAAGGAGGCGTAGCGATATATACATACCCTCTTTCAATCAATTCTTTCATGTATCTGAAATAGAATGTCAGAATTAACGTAGTAATGTGGGAACCATCCACATCGGCATCGGTCATGATAATGATTCGGTGGTAACGTAATTTCTCAAGATTCAATGCTTTGGCATCTTCAGCAGTGCCGACACTTACGCCCAATGCAGTAAACATATTTTTGATCTCTTCATTTTCATAGATCTTATGTTCCATTGCTTTTTCAACGTTCAGGATCTTACCCCGTAATGGCATAATGGCTTGGTGTTTCCGATCACGACCAGACTTCGCTGTACCGCCCGCAGAATCCCCCTCGACAAAATAAATCTCACATTTGGTAGGATCATTATCCTGACAATCGGCCAATTTACCTGGAAGTCCTGAACCACCCATTACAGTTTTACGTTGTACCAGGTCACGTGCTTTACGTGCAGCTGCACGCGCTTGAGCAGCAATAACAACCTTTTGAACAATAGCTTTTGCTTCACGTGGATTTTCTTCAAGGTAAACACCTAAAATCTCACCAACAGCCACGTCTACCGCTCCCATTACTTCAGAGTTACCTAATTTGGTTTTTGTCTGTCCTTCAAATTGAGGTTCAGCAACCTTCACCGAAATGACAGCAGTCAATCCTTCACGGAAGTCATCACCTGTAATCTCGACTTTCAAATTTTTAAGTAAACCTGATTTATCGGCATAAGCTTTCAAGGTACGTGTCAAACCTCTGCGAAAACCTGCCACGTGTGAACCGCCTTCTATTGTGTTGATGTTATTCACATAAGAATGGACGTTTTCAGAATAGGTATCGTTATATTGCAAGGCCAATTCCACAGGAATACCTTGTTTAATTCCTTCAACATAGATAGGCTCAGGAATTAATGCCTGACGTGTACCATCTAAAAATTTGACAAATTCCTTTAAACCACCTTCAGAATGAAAAGTCTCTCTCTTTTCCGAACCGTCTTCATTGGTTTCACGCTCGTCATTCAACGTCAAACTGACCCCTTTATTTAAAAAGGCTAGTTCACGAAGTCGATTCGCCAAAGTATCATAATTATATACCGTAGTCTGCGTAAATATCGTTGCATCAGGATGGAATGTTACAATTGTACCGGTCTTATCCGAAACCCCAACTTCCTTTACATCATACAAAGGTTTACCAATTTGATACTCCTGTTGGTATATCTTTCCATCACGGTGTACTTCAGCTTTCAAAAGTGTAGACAAAGCGTTCACACAAGATACACCCACGCCATGTAGACCACCAGACACCTTGTAGGTATCTTTATCAAACTTACCGCCAGCATGTAATACCGTCATAACGAGTTCTAATGCTGATTTATTCTCTTTTTTATTGATTCCGGTAGGGATACCACGACCATTATCTCGAACGGAAATTGAATTGTCTTTATGGATAGTAACAAAGATATCTGTACAGTACCCTGCTACAGCTTCGTCGATTGAATTGTCTACAACCTCGTATACCAAATGGTGTAATCCTTTTACACCGGTATCACCAATATACATGGATGGACGCTTACGAACCGCCTCTAAACCTTCTAATACCTGAATATTATCGGCCGAATAGGTGGATGCATTTTTCTTTTCTTCGCTCATTGAAAAACTGTTAAATGTAATATTCAAAAATACGAAATTTTGCCCGATTTATCAAGTCTGTAGCGAAGTATTACACCGATAATCTGAAACAATCAAATGCTCAATAATTTTACTTTTTTAGGATTAAAAATTAGATTTTCGATTTTTTTATGTTAGGTTTGTTTTAGTATTAATTTGCAAATAATAAAAAAATGAACACTATATTTTCAATTGTATCGAAAGTTTCCTTGGGCCTTTTATTGACTGGGACGATCGTCTCATGTAACCAAGGTGCTAAAACACAAAATGAGCCGTCGAAAAATGATTCAAACGCTGTAAGCAAAGAGAGTCAAGGAAGTAGTAAGGATAAAATCGTCTATTTGAATTCAGATTCTCTTTCTGAAAAATATCAATACTTTAAAGACATTAAGTCAAAACTTGAAAATAAGGTAAAAAAGGCACAGGCTGATCTTCAAGCAAAAAGTGCTGCATTTCAACGTGAGGTTGCCGAATATCAAAAAAATGCTGCTACAATGTCTGCGGCAGACAGACAAGCTACCGAACAAAAATTGGCTCGCAAACAAGATGAACTAGCACGATTAGACCAAACTGCCTCTTCATCCCTAGCCAAAGATGAATCAGAAGAATTCAACAACGTGTACAATAAAATCACTGAGTTTTTGAAAAAACATGCTTCAGATAACGGTTATAAACTTGTACTGACTTATTCTAAATCCAATCCTACTGTATTGTATGCTGATCCTTCACTGGAAATCACCAACGAAGTTATCAAACAGTTAAATGAAGAATACAAATCTTCGAGCAAGTAAGAAATCCAAAAAGTTTAAGGAAGCCATCATTGTAATTTGATGGCTTTTTTTATTTTTAAGTCTCCTGATCTCAGTTAAGCAATGTAATCGGCCAATACCTGTCCGCAGCTATTGGCAGCTAACAAAATTGTTTAGTATCTTGTATTGTAAAATTAGATTTATGATCAAAACGATTGTTGAAAAGGAAATCGCAAACTACGAATGGATTGATATCTTTGAACCTACCTCGGAGGACTTTACATTCATCAAGGAAAGATATAATCTAAATGAAGCCTCCATTAAAGATTCTAAAGAACCGGAACACCTTCCTAAAATAGAGGAATTTGAAAATTATACCTTTATTATTCTCCGGGTCATGTCCGACAATTTTAAAGAGAATTCGGATAGTATAGGAGAAGTAACGGATCGTCTAACCATCTTTTATGGCAGTGATTTTGTCATTACCGTCCATAAACGCCGTATCGAGTTTCTGGAGAAACTCAAAAATATCGAATTCACGAACGTAAAGACAAAAAATAGCCGAAAACTATCTGTATTTATTACAACAGCTGCGGTTTTCACTTTTAGCAAGACATTGGAACAATTATCCACACGCATCGATTCATACGAAGAACTGATCTTTCTGAAACGTATGAAACAACAGCCTGTCCTGAAAAACCTATATTTTATCAAACGACAGATAGATGTCGCCAGAAAGGTTATTTTTTTATATAAAGAGGTTATCGAGCATTTTCATTCCTCTTCGAAGAAAGATGTTTACACCCGGGATTTAAAAGACCTTCAAATACGTACATCGACGCTATATGAAAACTTATCTGAAAACGTAGCACAATTACTAAACGTATTCTTTAACATATCCTCGAACCACACCAACGAAATTATGCGCATTTTGACGATATTCTCTGTTTTTTTCATGCCAATTACATTTGTGGCTGGAGTATATGGAATGAATTTTAAAAATATGCCAGAGCTGGAGTGGTATTATGGCTACCCCATAGCGATTGCGATCATGATTGTGATTTCACTAGCGATTTATCTTTGGTTCAAAAGAAAAGGTTGGTTATGAGCCAACCTTTTTCTTTGTCATGACTACAAAGTCTTTCAGATAGAAAGGCTCAAAGTAGGCAATATCTTCGAACGCTTTATTTTGTAATTTTTCAAAGGCCAATTTGGATAAAAATGCCGCTGAAGCCTTAAATTTAAGCTGTACATTCACACGATCGTTACCTGCAAACAACGCCTCAAATTTATCAGCCCCTGATCCAAAGAGATGAACGCGGCTGTAAACGGCCAACAGTCTATCGTAATAATTGACGTCTATAATTTCTGCTGCTGTAGATTTTACAAGGTCACTATGATGGTTGTAAACCGCAGAATAAACTTCCATACGACGTGCATCCAACATAGGAATAAAGGCTTCATGCTCCTGTAACCCAAACTGTCCCTTGTACCCCAAAAATAAAGCTTCCAGTGTATTTATTGCGATCAGAGGTACATCTAAGCCATAACAAAGACCTTTTGCGGTAGACACGCCAATACGCAGTCCAGTATAAGATCCGGGGCCCATGCTCACTGCTATTGCTGCCAGCTGTTTTACCGAACGATCTGCTTCACGCAAAATCTGTTCTATTAAAACGGTCAGTTTGGCAGCATGTGCATTAGGTTCGTCCAGATCAATCACAGCTAAGGTCTGTCCATCTTCACTTAAGGCAACCGAACATACGGTAGTTGAGGTATCAATTTGTAAAATTAAATTATTCATCATTTTATTGAAATCAAGGTACAGGATCGTGGCCATGGCCACCCCATGGATTACAACGCGCTATTCGCTTCAAAGCCATCCAGCCACCCTTAAAAGGTCCATATTTTAGGATAGCTTCCTTGCCATATTGCGAACAAGTCGGTGTATATCTGCAATTAGCACCCAGGAAGGGCGAAATAAATAGTTGATAGAAACGAATAATAGCTAAGAAAATAAAACTAAAGAAAGGTTTAATTCCTTTTTTCCAAATAAGTACCAGCACATTCATCCTGTAATTTTTTCAGCATTTTATTCATCGCGGCATGGAACACATCATATGTTAAGATCTGCTTTCCCACATATTGAATAGCTAAATACAAAGTTACATTATGTTTCAACAAAAAAGGAATCAAATCATTCGATTTTTGAAGACGATAGCTTTCACGCATCATACGTTTAATTGTATTGCGATCTACTGCTTTTTTGAACCGACGTTTGGAAACGGATATAATAGACTGACAGGGGGGAAGAATTGCAGTCTCACTGTTTTTCTCAAGAACAAAAACAATTCTAAAAGGGTACAAAACAAAAGAAGAACCGCTTTTAAAAAGCGTATCAATACGCTTCCTCGCACATAACCGTTCTTCTTTTGTAAATGTATTTCTCATACGATGACTTGATCTTATCAGAAAAAGCTCTTATAAGGGGCCACCGATCTTTGTCAAAGATTAACCTTTGTGACGGTATTCGTCAGACACTGTAAGACGTTTTCTACCTTTAGCTCTACGTGAAGCTAATACTCTTCTACCGTTTGCAGAGCTCATGCGCTCTCTAAAACCGTGTTTGTTTCTTCTTTTTCTTTGCGATGGCTGAAATGTTCTTTTCATGACGCTATTATGCTAATTTGTTCTTACTTCAATTAATACAAAACTCCCCAAGAGGAATGCAAAAGTAAAGTTTATTTTAGACAAAAACAAACAATATTAAGAACATTTAGACATTAAACAAAAAGCCTATGCTAATTTATTCATTGCCAGTCTAAAAAATCGATTTATAAACTGTCTACAAAAAAATTACAGAGCAGTAGGCCTGCTCTGTAACGCTCATATCAAATAAATATTTGGACCTATTTAGTTTTCAAAATATCTCTGATCTCAGTCAACAACGCTTCTTCTTTAGTCGGAGCAGCCGGGGCAGCTGGAGCAGCTTCTTCTTTACGTTTTAAAGAATTTAGTGCTTTAATAACGCAGAAAATACAAAATGCAACAATTAAAAATTGAATCACCACATTGATAAAATTACCGTAGTTAATGGAAACCTCGGCTTGTTTCGCTGCCTCATCAGCAGCCTTGAGTATAATCTTCTTCGAAGAAAAGTCAACTCCACCTGTTAAATATCCTATAGGGGGCATAATAATATCGTCAACCAATGAGGTCACGATTTTACCAAATGCCCCACCGATAACAACACCGACGGCCAGATCAACAACGCTACCGCGCATTGCAAACTCTTTAAACTCTTTTAAAAATCCCATATTTAAAATCAATTAATTTTTTAATTTTAACAAAGCTAGTAATTGTCATATAAATCTAATTAAAATATACCAATTTTTTATAACTAGACGATTTATTCACCCTAATTTTCTTATTTAAACCCTATTTTTAAAATTAGGCCTAAAACAATAAGCTCAAGTTTTTATTAAACTTAATTTGCTATATTTGCTCGTTAACTAGGGCTAAATATCAAGATATATTGTATATTGATAGTACGTTAAATTTCATTGGTAATTTAAAGCCCAGAATAAGATAAAGTATCTATGAAGAAGATTCTTATTGCAGACGACCATGGCATTGTACGATTGGGAGCTTCCGTTATTATCAAGGAAACTCTTAAGAAAGCAGAAATATTCCAAGCCGAAAATTTCGATGAGGTACTGGAAAAGATAAAACGTGAAGAATTCGATTTATTATTACTAGACATCAATATGCCTGGTGGGAATAATATTCGAGTTGTTGAAGAAATCTTACAAATTCAGCCTGCCATTAAAATTTTAATTTTTTCATCTTATGATGAATCGTTATATGCGTTACGTTATATAGAAGCAGGAGCAGTTGGTTATCTGAATAAAACGACCGCTATGGCCGAATTAAGCCACGCTATATTGGCTATCCAAGAAAGAGGCAAATATATGTCGAGCAATGTGCAAGACCTCTATGTTCAAAAACTGACGCAGAGTAAATCGGAACTAACCAAGTTAAATCCCTTGGCTCGGCTTTCAAATAGGGAGGTAGATGTGGCTAAACAGCTTATTAAAGGATTGGGAATCATCGAGGTATCCGGTCTACTGGAGCTAAGCCCATCAACGGTAAGCACCTATAAAAGTAGGATATTCGAGAAATTAAATGTTTCCAATATTCCGGAACTAATTGAACTTTTCAGAATACACTCCAGCAATTAAAATATTGCTGGAGCGTATTTTTCTAGATCAGATCATCCATGGTAATAACTGGAAGATCTTTTATATTAAGGTCTTTTAAGGGTTCTGATTTTTTAAAAGCATAACCTACTTCAGCTTCCAGATCCCATAACATAGGAGCCAAAAAGTTAAGACAAGTAGTAAATCCTTGTACAGTTGCGGAGAAATCACCTGTATCTTTCGAATTTTTAGCTTCATTTTCAATTTCAAAAGGTCCTTTGAAACCGCGTTCCTGTAACAGGTCCACAAAGCCTCGCCAGTCCATACTATCAGATCCACCGAATCCAGGCAACATAGCTTCATAATGATGTCTATCCCAATCATGATCGGGAATGCTTACATTGGCCTTTTTTGCTAGGTCAGCATCTACATGTTGCATCGGGTACATCCCACCCCAATCTACGCGAGCGGTGGTCTGTAGATTGCGTGTGGTCTTCACATGTATACGCTGTAATCGACTCATATCAGTATTGCGAATAACATCAATTGGGTTTGTGTTTTGCCAAACATCATGTGAAGGATCGTAAATTTCGCCGTGCGCCCTACTAGGCACCATGGCATACATCAATTTTCGTGCAGCCAAAACAGCAGGTAAGTTATTATAGGTAGAGCTATAACGTGAAGAACGCCAGCCTTCCATCGGGCAATTTTCATATAAAATTGTTACCCCAAGGCTTTCAGCATAATTAACAATTGGTTCAAATACACGTTTATATTCTTCTAGATTTTTTTGAAATCCATCTAGCTGATTCCCCAGGTCGTGATTATAACCGACAAAAGTACCGACTTTAACATTATTTTCATCACCTCCCAACAAGTGGGCTATCCGAATCAGTTTCAATAAATGGTTCTGATTTTTGACACGTTGCTCCGGATCCCCCCCGATCATATTTTCAAAGGCACCGAGCGAAAGCTTTAGATCGGCTTGATTAAATAATTCAAGCGTTTCTTTAGCTTTTTCAGGTGTAAATCCCTCATAATCCAAATGTGTAGCCGTGTGATCTTCACGTGTGCCATCTTTTCTAAAAACACAAAGGTCAATTCCACCGGCGCCAATTTTTTTTGTTGTCTGAATCAATTCTGGTAATGACAATTTATCAAAGGCAGAACTCATCACCCATACAGGGTTATTTAATTTTGTAGTCATAGCTTATATAATTGTATTCTATCGGTATTTAAAGATACTAAAAAAGCCATCGATCGGATGGCTTTTTTAGTATTTTGTATCAATTCGATTAATCTACATTGTCATGTAAAAATGAGTTATTGGGGCGAATCTCCGTATTTCCATCTTCAAAAGACAAGGTAAAGCGAGACACCTGTGATTGCGAAGAATGTGGTGTATCCTCCAAGGACATTTGCTTTCTTTTATAAGCTGGTTCATTTTCCAGCTCATGAAGGCCGTTTGAAGATTTCAATTTCATGCTTAATTCTTTCAATCGCAAGATACGTTCTTTCGTACGCACCAATTGATCTTCAAATGATACCTGCTCTTCTTCTACCTGAGGTACTTCAACTTGCTCATTCGTTGTGCTCGAGGAGAACGTTGGTTTGTCATCATAGTCTGACGCAGATGGGGCTGAATATGAGTCAAATACCGTCGGCATTTGAAACTGAAAAACAGAAGGGGAAGTTTTCAATTGAAAATCACTTTCAGCAAATGAAGTTTCCTCTTCATAAGCGCCATCAAAACCCAAATCATGACGTATTACTTGTGGTTCTTCTATTGCAACCTGTTGCTGTACGGCATTTTTGGGTGAAGTAAACAGGTCAGACTGCAAATTATTTGGTGTCGATGTATTTGCTGAAGGAGCTTGTGTATCCACACGTTGAACCGGAGTGACAAAACTATTGGCAACTGCTGTTTCTTTTGGCGCAACCTGAGAAACAGGTTTAACAAAAGAATTTACCGGTTCAGGTGTCAAGGGCATGGACACTTTCGTATTTTCACGCTCTTTATCACGTTCCTCTGAAGTTTGAAAACCAGTCGCAATAATTGTCACTGACAACTCATCTTCAAAGTTCTCATCGATACAGTTACCCCAGATCAAATCAGCTGATAAACCAGCTTTTTCCTGAATGTAATCCGTAATGATCGCTACTTCATCCATGGTGACTTCCTTTGTTCCAGAAGTAATATTTAACAAAATATAGCGAGCACCTTCGATCTCATTGTCTTTCAATAATGGTGAAGCTAAAGCACCTTCTACCGCACGTAATGCACGATCTTCACCTTCCGCAATTGCATTCCCCATAATAGCAACACCACTATCGTTCATCACTGTGCGAACATCTTTAAAATCGACGTTTACATATCCAGGGATCGTGATAATTTCAGCAATACCTTTTGCTGCAGTAGTTAATATATCGTCTGCTTTCGCGAAAGCTGCCGTCATCGTTAAATTTCCAAAAATTTCGCGCAAGCGGTCATTAGAAATAACAAGATAAGAATCTACATATTTACGTAATTCTGAAAGACCTTCCTCCGCCTGTGAGCGACGGCGTTTACCCTCAAATGTAAATGGTGTAGTAATGATCGCAACAGTAAGAATACCCAATTCCTTAGCGGCCTTAGCCAAAACAGGGCTCGCACCGGTACCTGTACCACCGCCCATACCGGCCGTAATAAACAACATCTTGGTATTGGTCCCCAACATGCGTTTGATATCCTCAATACTTTCGATAGCAGAATTTTCACCTACATCAGGATCTGCTCCAGCACCCATACCTTCGGTCAGACTTATTCCCAATTGAACTTTATTTGGGATCGGGCTTAACTCCAATGCTTGTGCATCGGTATTACACACGATAAAATCTACCCCACTAATTCCTTGTTTATACATGTGGTTAACGGCATTGCCACCACCACCACCAACCCCAATAACCTTAATTATTGAAGATTGTTCTTTTAGCATTTCAAACTGTATTGACATAACTTATCCCTATTTAACTTATAATGAACATGATATCAAATTGAACCAAACCCACTATATGTAATGTAATAATAATATAATTTCAACAAAAGTTTTCCACATTTGTGAAATTGTGGAAAACTTCAACTATTGTGGAAAACTTACTTTTTATCTAAAAAACTTGCGTCATCAATCTCATTCCCATCCTTAATAAATCGTTTGAACCAAGATAGCAGTCCCTGTTCCTTTTGCTGTTGCTCCGAAACCTCTTTTGTCGTCGTGGTCGCCTGCACTTTTTTCGCTGGAGCATGTGCTTCTCTACGACTATCTTCCTCATCTTCATGGGATTGAATACCCTTGATCAATAAGCCGATACTTGTCGCGTACAACGGGCTTTTCAATTCTTCAAATAGTGGCTTCGGTAAAACTTCATTCTTGGAAAGATACTCGTTAGGAAAACCGACACGACAATCAATTCCAGTTATATATTCAACGAGCTGTACCAAATGTTTCAATTGAGCCCCACCCCCAGTGATAACGATACCACCGATAAGTTTATTTTCATAACCAGAAGACTTAATCTCGTAATATACATGTTCAATAATCTCTTCCATCCGAGCTTGAATAATATAAGCCAAATTTTTCACCGAGATTTCTTTTGGCTCCCGACCTTTCAGTCCAGGTACACAGATCACTTCATTTTCTTTATTTTCATCAGCCAAAGCAGATCCGAATCGTGTCTTCAATAATTCTGCCTGCGAACGCAATACTGAACAACCTTGACGAATATCTTCGGTCACAATATTACCGCCTAATGGGATTACAGCAGTATGGCGAATAATTCCTTCATGAAAGATTGCGACATCTGTCGTTCCACCACCAATATCAACTAATACAACACCAGCATTCTTTTCATCTTCATCCAATACAGCTTCTGAAGATGCCAAAGGCTCAAGAATCAGTTCAGCAACCTCCAAATTGGAATTATCAATACATTTTTTGATATTCTTGATATCGGTAACTCTTCCCGAAATAATATGGAAATTTGCTTCTATACGACGTCCAGCCATGCCGATAGGTTCGCGGATACCCGGTTCATTATCTACCGTAAATTCCTGAGGTAAAACATGTATAATTTCTTCTCCTGGAGGCAGTACCAGTTTATACATATCCGAAATTAACCGTTCGATATCTCTTCGAATGATCTCATCATCACCATCTGTTTTGGTAAATATTCCACGGTGTTGGATGCTCTTAATGTGTTGACCGGCGATCCCCACATTGACAACCTTAATATCTACATTAGACTGTGCTTCGGCAATTTCCACCGCCTCCAAAATACTTCCCACAGTCTTTTGGATATTGGCTACAACCCCTCTGCTCACTCCTGCAGAATCGGCTTTGCCCACACCTAATAATTCGATTTTGTTCCCTGAGCTACGTCTCCCAACCGTAACACAAATTTTGGTAGTACCAATATCGAGTCCCACGATAATTGGATTCTCTCTTTCAATTTCTGCTGCCTTTGAGTTCATAATTTCCTGTATTGTTGCTGTATTACTATAATGTATTATTTGCTATTTTTTTTGTTTGATCATCGGAAAAACTCCAATTTCCGCGCTTCTCACAAATGATCTGTCCTCCATATTTTACATTCACCACACCATAAGCGTTGATTCCAACTTTTGGCATAATCTGGGTATAAAATGTTTTTAATAATTCAAATTTTTGTTCCAACGAATCTGCTGATCCAACAATTAATTGCTGCGTTCCTACGCGAGGAACCAGCTCTATATCATGATCCGCATTCACGTAAATCTGCACAACCTGGTTACTCCATAGCTCATCTTTTCCTATAAATTCTACCACCTTCACCAAATCTTTCACCAATGTGGTTGACACCGTATCCAAGGCCTCATTATATCCTTCGGAAATGTTGCCGGTTGCCACCATGATATGGGGAATGTATTTTAAGGTCGTTGGTATCTTTAAGCCTTTGGGATCAACATAAAACTCTCGTCCATTTTTGTTGATAACCCGCATGACCGCCTCGCGCTGATCTATGTTAACCTTAATGGTGCCATCCATATCAGCATGGATGCTTGCATCCGATACGTAAGGTAATTTTTTCAACATCTTTTCCACACGCTGAAAAGGAATGCCATTGATTTTCTTCCCCACAAAACTCCCATAGTTTTGCGCTATCAGTTTTGATATATCTGATTGATCTATAAAAGCTTCCGTACCCTCTATGACAATCTTTACTTCCTTACAAAGCTGCTGTTCATCACGTTTGCCCACAATGGTCATAATCACAACAATTACAATGACCCCAATAAAAAATAGGGTAAAGTAAAGTACACGATTCCATTGTATGTCACGTAATTTTCTAAGCATGCTCAAAAATCGTTTTTAACGGTTTTACCAACTTATCTATATCTCCAGCGCCTACAGTTACGATTAAGTCCGGCATTTCATTCCGGGCAAAATCCAGTACTTCTTCGGCCGTCACGATCTGTTTATGCTGTGCTGTAATTTTATCCAATAACCAGCTTGAATTCACCCCTTCAATCGGAAGTTCACGCGCGGGATATATCTCCATCAAGAGTAGATTATCTGCCATGGATAATACTTCAGCAAATCCATCTACAAAATCTCTGGTCCTCGTAAACAAATGTGGTTGAAATACAACGTTCAACTTCTTTGTTGGATATAATTTGCGCATTGAGGTCAAAAAAGCGCGTAATTCTTCAGGATGATGTGCATAATCATCGATATACACGACTTCCGGCGTACGAACAATGTATTCAAATCGTCTTTTTACCCCCTTAAATGTGGTCAATGCTTTTTTAATTGCCTCTGCTGAAATACCTACTAAACGAGCCACGGTAATAGCAGCTACGGCATTTTCAACATTGTGAATTCCCGGAATGCCCAAATGAATATCCTCAATTTTTCCATGAACATCTTGATAATCAAAGTAAAATTCACCTTCCCTGACATGGACATTGGATGCATAAGCGTCGGCCACTTCATGACCAGAATAGCTAATCTGTCCTTTAAATTCCAATCCTTTTTTTATAATACGCTTACCGTCTTCAACAACCTTATCCAAAAACAGCTGGAACGATTCAAGTAAATGGCTCCTATCTCCATAAATATCCAAATGATCCGCATCCGAAGAAGTCACGATCGCGATATTCGGATGGAGCGTCAAAAATGAACGATCGAATTCGTCTGCTTCAACCACCACTGTATTATTGTTTCCGTAAAGCACATTGGTATCGTAGTTCGAACTGATACCGCCTAGAAAAGCGGAACAGTCGTATCCGGAATCTTTCAACAGGTGCGCGACCATCGTAGACGTAGTTGTTTTACCATGTGTTCCTGCTACAGCAATTGTAAACCGGCTTTCACTGATGATACCCAGTACTTGTGATCTTTTATATAACACGTGCCCCTGAGATTCAAAAAAAGCTTTAATCTTGGAATCTTTAGGAATTGCAGGTGTAAAAATGACTAATGTAGCAGCCGCTGGCTGATGGAAAATAGGATCAATAGAACCCACCTCATCCTGGTATGTGATCGAAATACCTTCTTTGGCCAAAGTTTTGGTCAATTCAGTCTCGGTACGGTCATATCCATTCACCTCACAGCCCAAATGCTTAAAATAGCGTGCAAGGCCACTCATTCCGATTCCGCCTATTCCGATCAAGTAAACTTGTTTTATTGCATCTAGATTCATACTCATCATCTATTTCTTATTTGCCAATTTATATACATGCTTTGCAATCTGAACATCAGCGTCCAGCTTAGCAAGTTTTTTTATGTTTTCACTCAACTGCGCTACTTGATTCAAATTCTTGAATAAATCCAAGGCCGTTGGAATTAATTGCTGCGTAGCTTCGATATCTTTCACCAACAGTGCTGCTTTCTTGTTAACCAAAGCCATAGCATTTTTAGTCTGGTGGTCTTCGGCAACATTAGGTGAAGGAACCAGAATAACTGGTTTCCCAACAACACAGAGTTCCGAAATGGTACCTGCTCCTGCCCGACTAATAATTACGTCAGCAGCAGCATAGGCATAATCCATTTTTTGAAGAAATGCCATCATCTTCACATTTGCAGGAAGTTTTTCTTCGAGTTCTAGGCGAAGTTTGTCGATATAAAAGCTCCCGCATTGCCAAATCACCTGTACATCCTCTTTGGACAGCAAATCCAAAAAGGCGACCACACTTTCATTCAATGTTCTGGCGCCTAAACTCCCGCCCAACACTAAGATTGTTTTCTTGTGTTGATCCAATCCAAAGAATTCCAATGCCGCAGCTCTTTTTCCTTCAATAGCAACAGATTCTCTTCGGATGGGATTTCCTGTCAACAATACTTTATCAGCGGGAAAAAACTGTTCCATACCCTCGTAGGCTACACAGATTTTTGCCGCTTTAGCACCGACTTTCTTATTTGTGACACCAGCATAAGAGTTCTGCTCTTGTACCACTGTCGGGATCCCCAATTTATTTGCCATCATCAACAATGGTCCCGAAGCAAAACCGCCAACACCTACTGCAACATCCGGTTTGAAATCCCGGATTACCTTTTTTGCCTTATTAAGGCTTTTCATTAATTTAAACGGCAATAAAATATTTTTCCAAAGCTGCTTTCTGTTGATTCCTTGAATATCAAGTCCAACAATAGCATAACCCGCAGCAGGCACCTTATCCATTTCCATCCGACCATTGGCTCCTACAAATAAAATTTCATTTGCAGGATCCATCGTTTTCAATGCATTTGCAATTGAAATCGCCGGAAAAATATGTCCTCCGGTCCCCCCCCCACTTATAATTACACGAATTGCCATGCTCAATATGTTTTTTAAGCCGGAATTGAACCGATCACCACTTTTTTAGGTTTCGGCTTTTCGTCCAGCTGCTCTTTTCCTTTTAATTCTTCAATATTTCTGCTCACACTTAGGATAATTCCCAAGGCAACACTTGTAAACAAAATGGATGTCCCCCCCATACTCACCAATGGTAACGGCACCCCAGTTACAGGTCCTAATCCTACTGCTACTGCCATATTTGCCAGCGCTTGTATAGTCAAACTAAAACCTAAGCCTGCGGCCAAGAATGTCCCAAAAGCTTTGGGACTCATCGTGACGATTCGGATACATCGATACATAAAAGCCAAGTACAGAAATAGCAGGATTACTCCACCGACTGTCCCATATTCCTCAATGATAATTGCATAGATAAAATCGGAATACGGATGTGGCAATACGTTGCGTTGAACACTATTCCCCGGACCTTTACCAAAGAGTCCTCCCGTCGCTATTGCAATCTTCGCATTATTGGCCTGATAGTTTTTATCATCCTGAAATGAGACCGGACTAGCTGACTCTTCCTTCTTTTCTACACCCAAAAATGTTTTTACCCGACTATAGTATGTTGCTCGTCTCGGCCCGATGGAGACAACAATAATTCCCAACAAAACCACACCTGCAGAAACAATTGCAATCTGTTTAAAGGATATTCGGCCAATCAATAACAACAGTACGCTAACACCAAATAACATAATCGCCGTAGACATGTTGGCCCATGCTATCAGTACGAAAACACCACATACTGATCCCATAATAGGAAGAAAAGCTTTCTTCACATCTTTGATTTCCTCTTGTTTGCGAGACAGCATCCGTGCAAGAAAAACAATCAATGACAATTTGGCCAAATCGGATGTTTGAAAAGTCATCCCAATCCCCGGAATCGTCAACCAACGACTCGCCTGATTTACACTACTTCCAAATAATAAAGTAAAAAGTAATAAAGGTATTGTGATCCCCATTAGGATTTTAGAAATACCTGCATAATACCGATAATCCAGCTTATGCGAGAGATACATCAAAACAAATCCAATGGCGATGATCGAAAAATGCTTCAACAGATACATTTCTGTCCCCTTACCTTCTTTATAGGCCAGGGTTCCAACCGAACTGTATACAGCCAAAAGTGACCATCCCGACAAGATAATCACAATGATCCATATCCATCGATCACCTTTTAATTTAGACATTATGTTCTGTAACATATCCTTCTTCCTTTGGTTATACCGTTTATTATAACTCCATTACAGCTGCTTTAAATTTATCGCCACGGTCTTCATAGTTTTTAAACCAGTCAAAACTCGCACATGCCGGAGACAACAATACTGTATCCCCCTTTTTAGCCAAATGTGACGACAACACAACAGCATCGTGCATAGATGTACTGTTGACGATGATTTCAACATCCTGTTCAAAAGCCTTATGAATTGCTGCGGTATCTTTTCCCAAACAAACAATAGCGTGGACTTTGTCTTTCACTAAATCAGCCAGCATACTATAATCGTTTCCTTTATCTACTCCCCCTAATAATAATACGATTGGCGTTGAAAAGCTCTCCAAAGCGTACCACACTGAATTGACATTAGTCGCTTTAGAGTCATTGATATAATTGACTCCCCCGATACAAGCAACATGTTCGAGACGATGTGGGATATTCACATACGATCCCATGCTTTCTTTCATCGATTGATTTCTCAACTCCTGCACTTTTGCAATTAATCCAGAAGCCATACTATTATAAATATTATGCTTCCCTTGCAATGACAATTCCTCAGCTCTCATAGTGAATGTATCGTTATTTGGTGTATTAATAATCATTGTTTTATTGGCGGTTAAATAAGCCCCCAATTCAACAAGCTGTTCTTGTGTAAAAGGCAAATAGGTCCCTTTACTGTGATGTCTCTCCAATCCCTTTATTGTTTCGGGATCGTCTAAACAGTATATAAAATAATCTTTTTCAGTCTGATTTTGAATCATTCTGAATTTAGAATCTACATAGTTTTCCATTTTATGCTCATAACGATCCAAATGATCTGGCGTGATATTAAGTATTACTGCAATATCTGCTCTAAAATGGTACATATCGTCCAACATGAAGCTGGATATTTCCAACACGTAGCAGTCAAAATTTTCCCGTGCCACTTGAAGGGCGAAACTTTTTCCAATATTGCCTGCCAAACCAACATTAAGGCCACCATGCTTCAGCATTTCGTAGGTCAACATGGTTGTTGTTGACTTTCCATTAGACCCTGTAATGCAGATCAACTTAGCCGTAGTGTATTGGGCCGCAAACTCTATTTCCGCTATCACAGGAATCCCTTTTTCTTTTAAGGCAACCACCAATGGCACTGTTTCTGGAATTCCAGGACTCTTAACAACAAGTACTGCATTTAATATCCGAGCTTCGTCATGGTTACCCTCCTCAAAAGCAATCCCTTCAGCTTTTAATTGCTGTTTATAGTGATCCGCTATCAGTCCTTTATCGGATACAAATACATCATACCCCTTTTCCTTTCCAAGGATTGCAGTCCCTACACCGCTTTCGCCTGCACCTAA
Organism: Sphingobacterium prati; assembly: GCF_013167215.1. Lineage (GTDB taxonomy): Bacteria > Bacteroidota > Bacteroidia > Sphingobacteriales > Sphingobacteriaceae > Sphingobacterium > Sphingobacterium prati. Next base: position 384,707 of record NZ_JABJWY010000039.1, on the reverse strand, counting down.
GATAACCAGGCTTCCTGATTGAGGATAATATGTTGTTGAGATATTTGACATCGTTATCTAATTTTTAATGTTACAATTGTCAGAATGGCCAAAATTATTCCCACAATGACAAAACGAGTGACAATTTTCGCTTCATGGTATCCCTTCTTTTGGAAGTGATGGTGCAAAGGCGACATTAAAAAAATCCTTCTTCCTTCTCCATATTTCTTTTTGGTGTATTTGAAATAGGAAACCTGTAAGATGACCGAAAGATTTTCCAACAAAAACACACCACACAAGATTGGAATCAATAACTCTTTACGAATCAAAATAGCAAACGCCGCAATAACACCGCCAATTGCCAAACTACCCGTATCTCCCATAAAAACTTGAGCAGGATAAGTATTGTACCATAGAAAACCTACACAAGCTCCAACAAATGCTCCAGCAAAAATTACAAGTTCACCAGAGTTAGGGATATACATAATATTGAGGTAGTCAGAGAAAATCACGTTGCCGGACACATAAGCTAAAATTGCCAATGTAACCCCAATTATCGCAGAAGTACTTGTTGCTAGACCATCTATTCCATCAGTAATATTAGCCCCATTTGACACTGCGGTAACGATAAAAATGACCACAACTAAAAAGACAATAAATGTCAAATAATCACTTTGCATGCCGAATACCTTAAATACTTTGGCATAATCAAATTCATTATTCTTATAGAATGGAATATTTGTTTTGGAAGATTTTACATTCTCAGCATATGTTTTTTCCCCCGTCCCCTCGTTGATAACAACTTCCACTGGTTTAGTAGAAGTCGGTTTATCTACTCCTTTTCGAACAACAATATCCGGATGGAAATACATTGTACAGGCAATAATTGCCCCTAGACCAACTTGACCGACAACCTTAAATTTCCCAGCTAAGCCCTCTTTATTATGCTTAAAAACTTTAATATAATCATCCAAAAAACCTATTGCACCCATCCACAATGTCGTTACGATCATTATAATCACATAGATATTCGTCAACTTAGCAAATAACAGGGTAGGAATTAAAATCCCAGCAATGATTATAATACCTCCCATTGTAGGCGTACCAGCTTTCTTTTTTTCACCTTCAAGCCCTAAATCACGAATTGTTTCCCCCACTTGCTTATTGTGCAAGAATTGGATCAATTTCCCCCCAAAAACCGTGGTAATAATCAATGAAACGATCACAGCCATAGACGTCCGAAAGGAGATGTATTGAAACAACCCGCCTCCAGGTATATGGATATATTCGCTAAGCCACGTAAATAGATGGTACAACATATTTCTATTTCTCGTTAAATGTATTCTCTAAAATTTCTTTATCATCAAAATGGTGTTTTACACCATTCACATCTTGATATTTTTCATGTCCTTTTCCAGCAACCAAAATAATATCACCAGGATTTGCCAATTGATAGGCTGTACGTATCGCTTCTTTACGGTCAGCAATTGAAAGTGTTTTTGCCTTTTGATCAGCTCCGACACCAGCCTCAATATCTTTGATAATCTGATAGGGGTCTTCCGTGCGCGGGTTGTCTGACGTAATCACAAAACGGTCGCTATAACGTAAAGCTGCTTCCGCCATTTCTGGTCTCTTCGTTTTATCCCGATCACCACCACAACCCAAAACCGTAATAATTTTTTGTTCCGGACGCCGCAAAGAACTTATTGTTTTTAACACGTTTTCTACGGCATCTGGCGTATGCGCATAGTCTACGATCCCAAAAACACCCGAAGCAGATTTCATCGTTTCAAAACGGCCTTCTGCTCCCTTCAATGTACTTAAAGCGGTCAGCACTTTCACTGTTTCTTGCTCCAATAAGATTGCTGAAGCATACACTGCCAACAGATTATATGCATTAAAGTCGCCAATTAATTTTACCCATACCTCTTTTCCGTCGATGCTCATCAACATCCCATCAAAATGGCTTTCGATAACTTTTGCTTTGAAATCAGCGCCAGTACGCAATCCGTAACTCTTTCTATGCGCAACGGTATTCTGTAGCATGACCTGTCCATTCCGATCATCCGCATTTGTTATCGCAAATGCATGTGCATCCAAGTCATCAAAGAACTTTTTCTTCGCTTTGATATAATTATCAAAAGTTTTATGGAAATCTAAGTGGTCATGTGTAATATTCGTAAATATCGCACCGGCAAACACCAATCCCGCAATACGCTCTTGCACCACAGCATGTGAACTGACTTCCATAAAAGCATAATCACAACCGTCATCTACCATATCCCGTAACAACTTGTTCAGCTGGATAGGATCCGGGGTCGTGTGTGTTGCGGGAATTATGCGCGCACCAATTTGATTCTGTACAGTTGACAACAAGCCGACATGATATCCCAAGTCAGAAAACAACTGGAACAACAGCGTTGCCACCGTTGTTTTTCCGTTTGTTCCAGTTACACCAACTAGCTTAAGTTGCTCTGATGGATTTCCATAGAAATTGCCAGAAGCAACTCCTAAAGCATAGGCGGAATCCGCAACCAGGATATAGGCTACAGAGTCCAATATCTCTGCCGGAAGCTCCTCGACGATAATTGCTCTAGCACCGGAAGTGATCGCTTTATCGACAAACAAATGTCCATCTGTCTGCACACCTCTTACAGCGATAAATAAACTTCCCAGCTCCACTTTTCTGGAATCAAAGCACAAAGAGTGCACTTCGACCTCTTCGAGGTTTCCCACCACCTGCTGCACAGGGATAGCATGCAATACTTTTTTTAAATCCATCATTACTTAAGTTCTAAATTTATCGCTGTTCCAAATGGAAGCTTTTGACCCGCGGCCAAAGATTGTGCTCCCACTCTTCCCTTTCCAAATACACGTGTTTTAAAGCCTGCATTTTCCATCACATATAATGCATCCATCAAGCCCATGCCCACTACGTTTGGAACAATTCCTTCTTTATATTTCAAATCCACAAAGGGTACACCTCTATTCGATGTATCCACTTCACCTCTCGCCACCATATCCCAATTCACGGTATTAATACCCAATTTTTCATATACTTTTTTACTAGCTTCTCTTGACCCTTGCAAAGTCAAGGGCATTCTTCCACCTACATTCACGGCTTTGAATGATTTTTTCCCTTGCATCTCCATGTCATTGGCATAAACCATATCCGCTAGTTCTTTAAAAACAGGCCCGGCAATTGATGCTCCATAATATCCATTTCTAGGATTCCGAATCACAACGATAATGGAATACTTGGGATCTTCAGCCGGAAAATATCCCGCAAATGAAGATTGATATCGTCTAGCACCGTAACCTCTTGAACCATCTGCCATCTGAGCGGTTCCTGTTTTACCACCCGAGGTATATAATGGACTGGCAACACTCCGTCCTGTTCCTTCGGTCATCACACCCTCCATCATTCCTCTTACCTCGGCCAATGCATGATCCGATGCTATTTTCTCGTTGATAACTTTCGCCTCGAAACGCTGAATTGTATTTCCTAAATGTCTAATTTCTTTGACAAATAACGGAGCGATCAATTTGCCGTTGTTTGCAACAGCATTATAAAATGTCAAAGTCTGTAACGGTGTTATCTTCATCTCATAACCATAAGCCATCTGCACCAGGGACAATCCACTCCAGGATTTACTTTTTGAAGTCTTTACCAAGGGAATGCCTTCTCCCGGAATCTGCAAATCCAATGTCTTTCCAAATCCGAAGGAATGTAATTTCGACGTGAACTGATCCGGATTGTCTTTATACGCTTGGTAAACAAATTTGGTAACCCCAACATTCGAAGACTCTTCAAAGGCTCTTTTAGCAGAAACTATGGATTTTTTAGGAGCATGCGAATCGCGTATTGTATGCCTATAGATCGGCCAGTTACCATTTCCTATATTTATCGTCGTACTTGAATCGATTTTTTTGTCATCAATCAATGCTAAATAAGAGGCAAGTTTAAAAGTTGACCCTGGATCAGCACTTTGTGCAATCGCAAGATTGAACTTTTCACGATAGACACCGTCCTTATCCCGCATAAAATTTGCCACTGCACGAACCTCACCCGTTTTCACTTCCATCATCACGACACACCCCTCATCAGCGTTACTTACAATCATCTGCTTTTCTAACGCACGCTGGGCCATATCTTGCATATTCACGTCAATCGTTGAAATAATATCAGAACCATCGACTGGCGCAACTTCAATATCCCTGTTCACTGGAATCCAAACTCCGCCCGCGATACGCTGCATCAGTCTTTTACCACTTTTACCATCAATGTACTCTCCATAAGCTCCTTCCAATCCAACATGGATGTTTTCTTTTACATTTTTGTAGCCGATGGTTCGGGCAGCGAGATTCACAAAAGGCAAAATCCGCTTATTCTGCCTATCTGTAATCAGACTGCTCGGATAACGATCTTTGCCTACACGAGCAGCTTTAAACAGCGGGAATTGCTTAATCTTCTTTAAATCTTGATGCGACACATTACGCTTGATCAATACATAGCGTTGTTTTTTATTTCGTGCCTGTTTTAATAATGTCAAATATTGCCGGGATGATTTATCCTTAAAAAAATCAGCCAATCTAATCGCTAGCGAATCAACTTTAAGGTTGAAATATTCATTTTCTTCCTCAGGAATAGCCATGGCATCAAAACGAAGTTCATACTCAGGAACAGAAGTCGCCAATAAGCTCCCATCGTTGGAATAAATATTCCCCCTGGCAGCTTCAACTTCGCGTTCTTGAATAGAAAGACTATCCGCTAAAGCTTTCCAATGTTGCCCATCCACATATTGCAACTTCAGCATTTTCCCAAATACCATAAATGCAAGTAGCACAATAAGTCCAAAGGCAAAATAGACGCGAACAAGGATCGTGTTTCTGATACTCATAACTCTTTCTATTTATCTTCTTTTTTCTCTACAACCTCAATCTTGATCGGCGGCTCCACCCGTTCTTTCAAACCCAGGGAATCTACACGCTTCGCAATTTCTGTCTGTGTGGACATTTTCATGAGCTCAGCCGACAGCGACTTATGGTCCCATCCTAATTCTTTGACTTCTTTGCTTACTTTATCGATACTCCGAATCGTTCGCTCAGCGAAGTGACGATTAGAGATATACAACAACATCAAAAAGGCGATAAAAGCTCCAAAAGGCAAATACTCCAAAATTTTGTTTAAAGAAAGGTCTCCAACGGTAAAAAGCGTTTTAATAAACGCTTCTGTTTCTTCCGCCTTTTCTTCGACAGTTTCTTGTAGTTCTTCCTGAACTTCTTCACTCAATTCTTTCTGTCTTATTGTATTCCTGCTCATCTTTTCGCTCCATTCTTTTAAGACAAATCCAACCTTTCAGCAATACGCAGTTTCGCACTGCGCGATCTATTATTTAAAGCCAATTCCTGCGATGAAGCCGTAATTGCTTTACGACTCAACACATGAAATGGCTTGATTTCATTTCCAAAAAAATCTTTATCAACATCTCCTTTAAACTTCCCTTTGGCCATAAAATTTTTCACCAAACGATCCTCTAAAGAATGATAAGACATTACTACTAATCTCCCTTCAACTTTCAACACATCAACAGTTTGTAACAGAAATTCTTGCAAAGCCTCGAGCTCACGGTTAACTTCTATACGCAGGGCTTGAAAAACCTGAGCATGATATTTATGCTCCTTTCCTTTTGGAACCATACGCTGAATAACTTCTTTCAACTCAGCAACTGTATGTATGGGTTGCACTAGACGAGCCGTCACAATTGTTTTTGCTAAAGATTTTGCATTCATGATTTCACCATACATTCCAAAAATCCGATGAAGATCCTCTTCGGCATAAGTAGCTAAGACAGCCTTTGCATCCAAATCCCCCACCTGATCCATACGCATATCCAAATCAGCATCAAAGCGAATTGAGAAACCGCGATCCGCAGCATCAAATTGATGCGACGAAACACCTAAGTCTGCCAAAATCCCGTCCACCGAACGCACAGCATGCAAACGAAGACTATTTTTTAAAAACCTGAAATTCTGATGAATCAACGTAAAACGAGGATCATCAATCACATTCCCTAAGGCATCAGGATCCTGATCGAAAGCAAATAGCTTTCCCTCTGGCCCCAATCTTTTCAATATTTCACGAGAGTGACCACCACCTCCAAATGTTACGTCCACATAAACACCATTCGGCTTGATCGCCAAAGCATCCATGCATTCTTGCAACATCACCGGAACATGATACACATTCTCCATATTATTATATTCCAAAATTAATATCCCCCATTACCTCTGCCGCTAAAGATGAAATATCTTCCACACCGCCATCACCTATCAAATCATCATACCCCTCTTTAGACCAAACTTCTATCTTATTGAATTGGCAAGCCAAGACCAATTCTGTTGTTATACCTGCAAATTCCAACAAACTTTTTGGCAACAACACACGCCCCGCTGCATCCAATGCCAACTCTGTCGCTCCGCGAGTAAACGCGCGTACAAAAGCCCGAACCTTCGGATCAAATTGATTTAACTTGGCCAGCTTAGCTGTCATCAAGTCCCACTCTTCACGCGGATAAAAAACTAAATGTTTCTCAAAACCGCGATTCACAACAAGCCCATCACGCTCAACATGAGGCATCTGCCTCTTGAGCGCAGCTGGCAACACCATTCTTCCCTTGGCGTCAAGCTTGCATTCGAATTCTCCGATCAACTGAGTCATATCGTCAATTATCCTATTCTAATTTAAATGTAAAAGTATACACTTTCTCCCACTTTCCCCCACTTTACAACATAAAAAAGTTTTCCACATCGAAAAATCGCTACAAGAAAAAATATCACTTGTCACCACCACGCCGTATAAAACCTTATTTACAAGCAGTTAAACAGACATTTTAAGCGCATAGCAGATTAAGATACCGGCTTATATCTTTCCGCATATTTTTAAAAAAACTGAGAACGGATTGTAAAAATTTCCTCTTTAGAAATATAATTTTGATCCTTTTTTTTAGAAAAATGGGAGAAAGTGGAGCTTTGGAAAATAAAAATTGACCATGTGGTTGAAAGTGGGAGAACAGGTCTCAAATAAGCGTAGTAGAATTCGTTATTGTCGAGTAAAACCAATAATTTTGCATAAATTTTATTTTATTAAGATATGCACAGAACACACACTTGTGGAGAATTAACATTGGCTGACTTAGGGAAAACGGTTACCCTAAGTGGATGGGTTCAAAAATCCCGCGATTTGGGCGGTATGACTTTCATCGATGTTAGGGACCGATATGGTATCACACAATTAACGTTCAATGCAGATGATGATGCGTCTTTACGCACTAGTGCCCGTGAACTGGGAAGAGAATATGTCATAAAAGTAACCGGAGAGGTTATTGAGCGTTCCAATAAGAATTCTAAAATCCCGACTGGAGATATTGAAATCAAGGTTTCAAACCTTGAGATATTAAATGCAGCAAAGTTGCCACCCTTTACAATAGAAGATGAAACGGATGGTGGTGATGATATTCGTATGAAATTCAGGTATCTGGATTTACGCCGTAATCCAGTACGCGAAAATCTTATTTTGAGACATAGAACTTCACAGGAAGTGCGCCGTTATCTAGACTCTCAACATTTTTTAGAAGTTGAAACACCATATCTGATTAAATCCACTCCTGAGGGAGCAAGAGATTTTGTAGTCCCTTCCCGCATGAATTCTGGTGAATTTTATGCATTACCTCAATCGCCACAAACATTCAAACAGTTATTGATGGTATCAGGTTTTGATCGCTATTTTCAAATTGTCAAATGTTTTCGCGATGAGGACTTGCGTGCTGACCGTCAACCTGAGTTTACCCAAATCGACTGTGAAATGTCATTTGTAGAACAGGAAGACGTGCTAAATATTTTCGAAGGACTTGCCAAACATATCTTTAAAACGATAAAGGGCATAGACCTCGGATCTGTACCACGTATGACTTATGCGGATGCTATGCGTCTTTACGGGTCCGATAAACCAGATATCCGCTTCGGAATGCAGTTTGTTGAATTAAATGATGTCGCAAAGGAAAAGGGATTCCCCGTATTTGATGCGGCTGAATTAGTCGTAGGTATAAATGCTGAGAACTGTGCACTTTACACCAGAAAACAACTAGATGCTTTAACCGATTTCATTAAACGTCCTCAAATTGGCGCTACAGGTTTAGTCTATGCCCGTGTAAATGAAGATGGCTCAGTTAAATCTTCTGTCGATAAATTTTTCTCTCCGGAGCAGTTGGCTGCCATTGCTGATAAGTTCCACGCGAAACCTGGGGACTTATTATTAATTATGGCCGGTAGCAAGGATAAAGTTCGTAAACAATTAAACGAATTACGTCTAGAAGTTGCGACGCAGCTCGGCCTCCGTAACAAAGACACCTTTGCTCCACTATGGGTCATCGATTTCCCACTCTTGGAATGGGATGAGGACAATGCACGATACCATGCTATGCACCATCCTTTTACCTCTCCGAAACCAGAGGATATTCCATTATTGGATACAAATCCCGGCGAAGTAAGGGCAAATGCATATGACTTTGTTTTAAATGGGGTCGAAGTTGGTGGTGGGTCAATCCGTATCCATGACAAAGAACTGCAGTCTCTTATGTTCAAACACCTTGGATTTAGCCCAGAAGAAGCCCAGAAACAATTTGGATTCTTAATGGAAGCATTCACTTATGGAGCTCCTCCACATGGAGGCTTAGCTTTTGGTTTCGATAGGCTTGTTTCCTTACTGGCGGGTTTAGATAGCATCCGTGATGTAATCGCCTTTCCGAAAAATAACTCTGGAAGAGATATTATGATTGATGCTCCATCAACTATTCATCAGGAACAATTGGATGAATTAAGCTTAAAAATTGATATAAAATAATAAATTTCAGGATCGATTTTCGAGAAACAATTTATTAACACTATATTTAAAAGTTGGTAGGAAACGACCAACTTTTTTTGTGAAAAATCAGCAGATTAGATGTCAGAGAGTACGGCAAATACGTTTTTAAAGGAAAGTGCACAGAAAGCATTTGACACCAAACATCGCGATATTATCAATTACAATATCGACAAATACAGTATTGCTTTTGAAAAAGGGAAAAGCAAATTTGCAGACCTTGAGAATTCCAAAATAAAAGCAAATTTGATCAAATGGAAGGTAATGGAAAATCTCGATCGATATCTATTACAATTTGAAGCAAATTTTACTGCACGCGGCGGGAAAATAATTTGGGCCAACGATGCTGATGAGGCGCGAGAGGAGATATCCAAAATTATAGCACTCAAAAAAACAAAATCTGTTGTAAAATCGAAGTCCATGGCTACAGAAGAGATTGAACTCAATCATTTCTTGGAGTCCAAAAATATCGAAGCAATTGAGACGGATCTCGGAGAATATATTATTCAGCTATTAGACCAGAAACCTTACCATTTCGTTACGCCGGCGATGCATTTAAGTCTGGAAGAAATCGCTACACTTTTTCACGAAAAATTTGATACTCCTTTGGATGCTTCGGCAGAACAACTCACATTAAAAGCTCGTGAATTACTAAGGGACAAATACCTGGCTGCAGAAGTGGGTATTACGGGAGCTAACTTTTTAATCGCCGAAACAGGCAGTATAGCAATTACAGAAAACGAAGGAAATGCACGGCTGACGTCTACGTTCCCAAAAACACATATCGCTGTTGTAGGGATTGAAAAGATTATTCCAACGGTACAAGACCTAGAAATATTTTGGCCACTTTTATCCACGCATGGTACCGGTCAAAACTTAACGGTTTATAACACGTTACTTACAGGACCAAAACAGCCTTATGAGTCCGATGGACCTGAAGAAATGTATGTTATCCTGCTCGACAACGGACGGAGTAATCTCTTAGCGCAGAAAGAACAACGCCAAGGCCTGTATTGTATCCGCTGCGGTGCCTGTTTAAATGTATGCCCCATTTATCAAAATATCGGCGGTCATACTTACGAAACAACCTATCAAGGGCCCATTGGTTCCTTAATTTCTCCGCATTTAAATGGGATGAAGGAGTTTAAACATTTAAGTTATGCATCTACCCTCTGTGGCAAATGCACAGAAATATGTCCTGTAGGCATCGATATTCAACGTATGCTCCTTATTAACCGAAAGGATTCGGTGGAACAGGGCTTATCGACTAAAACAGAGCAAAAAATCTGGAACTGGTTTACATATGGTATCCAACGCCGAAAATTAATTGATTTTTTTGGCGGGAAATTCAAGAATTTTTTCCTTAAAAAGTTTTTCAAAAAAACATGGGGCGATCAACGTGAGCTGCCGAAGTTAGCGGAAAAATCCTTTTCCAAACAATGGAAGGAACAGCAAAAAAATAAGGAATAGCGTATTCCAAAGCCAATGAAAACTTGTATTGCTTGCCATGCGAATAAATTGTTTTCCGATGGTCGCAGACCAAAAAACCAAATCTTCACAAAGCTAGGTAGTTTATTCAATTGATTGATATCAACATAAAAAAGGGGATCATGGATCCCCTTTTCAACTAACACTCACCAATTATTAATATGAAAACTATTCCTTTTATTAACCTTATGTTGTTTTCGCATCAGCATCACCAGCTTGCTCATTCACACCTTTCTGAAAATCTCCTTTCCGCATTTGTCGATCTTTTCTCCAATGCTCTTTGCGCATTTTATGATTTTCAGCGTAAGAATCCTTCAATGTTTTTTGTTGCTCTGGTGTCAATAAAGCCATCATTTTTTTATGATCAGCAGTACGTTGTTTTCTCATTTTCTCGCGATACAATTTGCGCTCAGCGGCTATTTTTTTATGATCTTGCGCTTGCTTCAAATGAAATGCATATACCTCTTTACGTTGTTGATCCGTAAACTTCAACTTTTGGTCCATACGATCTGTTTTGATCTTAGCCCATTCTTCAGGATTTTTATTTCTTAAACCACTGTGCTTCCTATCTTTCGAATGCTTGTGCATTGGAGCATTGATTTCTTTTGTGTCCGATTTAAGCTCCTTTTTCTCTTGTGCGAAACCTGTCAACATTAATCCGGATAACACAAAACTTAACATCATTTTTTTCATCTCTTTACTTTTATAAATCAACAATCTTTCAACTTGAATAGGCCATCTTTTCAACCTATTTATGTATAAGAGTGCTGTTGGCCACGTAAAGTTTAAAATGTCATCTGTTAAATAAAGTTAAGAAAGATGTTATTGAGATACTGCGCTCAAACGGATAGGTAAAGTATAGGCCACCCGCACAGCACGTCCATTCTGAACTCCGGGTTTCCATTTTTTTGCCTTCTTCAGCAAACTAATTGCCGCCTCCCCTGTTCCGAACTTCATATCCCGTTTTACAGCGATATCGGTCAAGGACCCATCCCGCTCCACAACAAAAGAGACTTCGATTACGCCCGATACTCCTTGATCTAAAGCTGACTGCGGAAAACTATAGTTTTCTGAAACCCACTTCATAAAAGCTGGTAGCCCACCTACCGGAGTAGGCATGATTTCCACCGTAATAAAAGGTTGCTCAGCATTTCCATCTGCTCCCCCTCCTGACACGGTACCCACTTTATGCCCGGTAATTCCGCCATCCTTTTTAGACGGACCAAATTCACCTCGTGCAATATGTGTCCCGGCAGCATTCGCCTTTAATGTAATACGAGCGGTCATTGTATTGGGTTTATTCAGCTCATCCTGTGTAGCAACATCCTCAGTTACTTCTTTTGCCTTCGTAATCTTGGGCTCCGGCAAACGCACCAAATCAAACTTCGAAATATCCTGTGCGATCTGTTGTGGTGCTTTCTCCTGCATGAAAACAGGTTCTTCTTTCACCTCTTCTTTTTTGTCGGCCTCTTTCTGGAGTTCATGTAGATCCTCAGGAGTTAAATCGTTAACTGTAATAATGGTTACGGGCATGGCTTTCTTAAAATATTTATTATACCCATAAGAACCCACGATCAAAAGGAAAGCAAAGGAAACAACAATAGCTAGCCCAACATTTGTTGCTTTATTTGACAAATTCCGCAATTCATATGCACCATACATCTTGTTGCGACCTGCAAAGATAACATCCAGCCATTCCTTGCGATAGATATTCAATTTTGAGTTCATCATAACATTAAAGTTTAAATCTTTTCATTATGATGCGCGAAACCCTTATATTTCATAAAAATTTCGCACACTCTTATGAAATCACTTTTTTTAGCTATTCTTCTACTGACATTATATGGCTGTGACAACAGTCAAAACCAATCCAAACCATCGGTCAAGAGTGAAAATAAAGAACAGTCAATTTCACCTTATTTTGGCTTTTTGAATCAACAAAAAGATTCCTTAATTGCACTTCCTATGGATCAAGCCATGGAAAGCCCCGAAAAATACAATTATGTTATTATCGCAAATCAAGTTAGCCCACTGGAATTTATACAGAACAAAACTGATAATCGGGAAAGTAATGGCCGACAAACAGCGCAGAACTTTGCAAATAGCGAAGGTTCATTGTTTATAATAAAAAATAAAATTAAGTCGGGGGACTTTGGAATGCTCGTCAATCAGACGTTCATGAATCAGTATAAAATTGAACCTTTTACAAAAGTTCAGCATGAGACAAGTCCGGAAATTAAGGAAAAACTTGAGAAAAAATATAATAGGAAAATAAACAAAAGCACAACTATCGCTGTCCTGAAAGACAAAGCTGAATTCAATCTAACAGTTTTTGAAAATCAGCAGGATTCAGCGCTGGCTGTATTCTCCTATGCAAAAGAAGATCAGTTAATTAATCTAGATTTTCCGGCCACCTATGATGACATTAGTACATGGCGAGTCGATGATGGTGGTCAATTTGATAATGAGGCTTTTCAGATTCTCAGCGTACTACGTTCGGAAACAGACGTTAGTTTTGTCAGCATCTTTTGGGGTGCTGAAGGCTATGAGCTAAACTTCTATCAACCCAAAAAAGACAAATTTAGTTCAGCTGCGCAGGCCTATGGCTATAGCTCCCCCTTATAAAACAAGATATTGTTCTCTTAATCACATTCATTAAAGGAACAATACTTTACTCTTAAAGATGCATCCTAGCCATCGGAGCGACATCCTGCCCGACAAACTCTCCTTTCAGGAATTTATAATATCCAGCGATAGCAATCATAGCTGCATTATCTGTACAATACTCAAATTTTGGGATAAAAACATTCCAGTGATAGTGCTCTCCCATTTCGATCAATCCCTTCCTTAACCCTGAATTTGCTGAAACACCACCCGCTATGGCAATATCCTTTACCCCAGTTTGTTTCGCAGCCTTCTTCAATTTGTTCAATAAGATAGAAACAATGCGGGATTGCACACTGGCACATAGATCTGCGATATTTTCTGTCAAGAAATCAGGATTCAGTTTTAGCTGATCTTGAACGAGATAAAGTATAGCTGTCTTTAATCCGGAAAAGCTAAAGTTTAGCCCAGGTATCTGCGGTTCGGGTAATTTGTAGGAATTGGAATTGCCCTCCTTTGCAAATTTATCGATAAGTGGACCTCCGGGATAAGGAAGATTTAAGATCTTCGCCGTTTTATCAAAGGCTTCGCCTGCCGCATCATCCAGTGTCTCGCCTAATAACTCCATTTCGAAGTAATCTTTTACTAGGACAATCTGCGTATGCCCACCTGAAACAGTGAGGCATAAAAAAGGAAAACTTGGCTTCGGTTCCTCTATAAAATGAGCTAAAATATGCGCTTGCATGTGATTTATATCAATTAATGGAATATCCTGTGCGAGTGCAAATGATTTTGCAAAAGAAGTTCCGACCAAAAGCGCACCTAATAATCCAGGCCCACGCGTAAAACTAACTGCATCTATATGATTTTTGCTTATTTTTGCTTGACGAATGGCTTCGTCCACCGTAGGAATAATATTTTGTTGATGGGCACGTGACGCCAATTCAGGAACAACTCCACCATATTTTGCGTGGATTGCCTGAGTAGCAATAACATTTGAATGAATTTCACCGTTAATACAAATAGAAGCGGAGGTTTCGTCACAAGAGGATTCAATCCCTAAAATAATAGCCATAGCTAGAGGTAATAAATTAGAATACAAAAGTATCAAAAAAATAATAAAAATAATGTCAATAGTCCTCGGTAGTATATTCATTATACTGCTTGCATTGGCATTATCGCTACAGCTAAAACCTGTACAGAACTTTGTTGCCTTGAAGGCTATCAACTATTTATCCAAAGAATTAGATACCAAAATCAATTTAAAAAGCATCTATTTTAAACCTTTTAAATCCATTGTCATAGAGGGATTCGAAATCTATACACCGCAGGGAAACAAAATAATACAGTCTGAAAAAATTGAAGCCAGCGTCAATCTATCCCAACTGATAGAATTGAATAAGATTGTCATCAATACATTGAAGATTGAAAATACGGAAAGCAATTTCGAACAATATAAAGACAGTAGCAACATCTCATTTTTAGTTCGCTACTTCAATCCACCCAAGAAAGAAAAGAAGAAAAGTTCAAAAAAAATAGTTTTCGATATCAAAGAACTTATCATTAACAATAATTCATTCAACTACGTAAATCACAATAAAAAACACTACAATAAAGTTGTTGACTTTGGTGATTTAGGCATATCAAAGCTTAATGCACACTTTAAGAATATTAAGATAGATTCCAATCAGATCTCAGCTGACATCAAAACGTTCAATCTTAATGAGAAAAAAGGATTGGTCATTAAAGGCCTTATCGCTCATGCGGCTGTAAGCAACAAACGTATTGAGCTGACTGACCTCATGCTGACAACCAATCGTTCTACATTTAAAAATTATCTAAAATTAAGCTACACCAATTTCTCTGATTTTTCCGACTTTATTCACAAAGTAAATGTAAAGATACGAGCACGCGACTCACGGATACACTCAGAAGATATTGCTTTTTTTTCCTCCCCAATGCATCAGGTCAAGTTTGATGCAAAGATCAAAAGGTCCAACTTAGACGGTACTGTAGCCAACATTAATGCCGCACAAGTAGATTTAATTATTGGAAAAAACACCAAATTAGCGGGTAATCTAAAAATTGTTGGTTTACCCGATATCGACAAAACAGACTTCATTACACCGAATGTTTTTATTTCCTCTGAACATAACGACCTTGAGAATGTCATCCGTGAACTTGGGAATTTAAAAAATTTTAAATTTCCTGAAGTAGTAACCCTCTTCAATAAATTCGCGTTCAAAGGCAGCCTAAATGGTCAGTATAATAATTTTAAAACAAAAGGAGCGTTCACCACAGCTATCGGCGATGTTACAGCTGACGGAACATTGGACCTACGCAAAACAATAAAATACGCGGGTAAGTTTCAGTCCCCAAAATTTAATCTTGGTACGATAACAAAAGTAAAAGATCTTGGTAGTTCAGGCTTCGACCTACAGCTTGATGGCACAGGCACCGATCCCAAACACTTAAAGCTCAATGTTGCCGGCAATCTAACCAATTTCAGTTTTAAACAATACAGCTATCAGCAGATTCAAGTCAATGGAAATATAGATAAACAATTGTTTCTTGGATCAGGAACAATACACGACCCAAATCTCAGATTACAATTTACAACGGATATCGATTGGTCCAGCCGTCCCGACTATCACCTTGATGTGGATATCCAGCAGGCTAATTTAAAAAAGCTCAATTTCTTCCAGGGAGACTCGATCAATATTATTGATACTAGATTCCACACAAGCTTGATTGGAGATAACATCAATAATATTACAGGGGAATTCAAATCTGACAGTGTAAGTTTCACTTCTTCCAAAGGTAAATTTGCCATTAAAAATATTAATTTCCTTGCAGAAGGAGATCAAGAGGCGCGGTCGCTTACGCTACAATCTGCAATTGGGCATATAGATCTCAAGGGGAGAATAGATCTAAATACGATCGTTCCTTATTTTAAAGCGCTCGCCATGCGCTACGCTCCGGCAATAGGATTTGAAAAGAACGCGTTCAATCGTCAGGATTTTGACCTTAATGTCAATATTAAATCATTCAAGCCCATTGCGACATTCTTTAGAAAAGATATCTCTCTGGATAGTGGCGCAACGTTGAATGCCAAATTTGCCAGCGAAAAGCAAACTGCAAATTTTAATTTTTATGCCCCTGAATTCAAATATAACGGTATTCGTCTCACCCATCTGATTATCGACCAAAACGCCAATTTAAACAATATGGAGTTACAAACATCCATAGATCAGATTAATTTTACCGATAGCACATATATTAAGAATGTTAATATTTCAAATACCTTGGTTAATGACAGTTTACAGTTCAACATTAAGATGTCAGAATTGGAAGCAAGCAACAGTTTAGATCTCAACGGTGTTATCCGATTTGCACATGCGAAGCCAGCTTTCATCAATTTTTACCCATCTAATATACTGATAAACAAAGAACAATGGCTTGTAAATAACGATGCACAATTGAAAATTTCAAAGGGAAAATGGTATTTCGAGAAACTCACATTAAGTCATGCAGAGCAAAAAGTACATATAGATGGTATCCTCTCAAATGACATTTCAGATCAAATCAATTTAAAATTCCAGGACTTCAACCTCACTTCTCTAAATGGGATTACGAAACCCCACGGGATTAATTTATCAGGGAACTTAAATGGAAAAATTGAAGTTAATTCTGTCTTTAGGTCTCCGTTTGTCGTCGCGAACATAACGACATCTCCTATCTTATACAACAACATTCCAATTGGAGCTTTAACGCTCAGTGCCAATTATGATCCCGAAAATCAGCTGGTAAAGTTAGATAGTAAGATAGAAGAAGGAGATAAACTTATTCAACTCACTGGATCTTACAATCACTTAAGCGAAAGTAATAAGCTCGACCTTAAAGCTACTTTAGTAAACACGGATCTATTTGTTTTTCAGCCGTTTCTACGAAGCTTGGTATCGAATATTAAGGGCAAAGTAAATGCAAACTTAGCTATTCGGGGCGACATTCTAAATCCCAAAATTACTGGATCCGGAAAGCTTGACAATGCTTCAATGGTTATCAATTATCTAAAAACTCCCTATCATCTTTCGGATGAGATCAATGTGACCAACAATAGAATATTTCTTACTGGTCTCAAAATATACGATCAGAAAAACAATGTGGCCACAATCGACGGTGTTGTTAACCTCAATAAGCTTAGTGACCCAGATATAGATGTAACCGTCGAAGCAAAAAATTTCATGGTATTGAATACAACCATAAAAGATAACAACATCTATTATGGCACAGCTTATGCTTCCGGAAATTTCCAGTTCAAGGGGCTGACATCGGCAATGAATATAAATATACGTGCAAAGTCAGAAGAAAACTCCGTTATCAATATACCTTTCAATAGCGCTAGCACCATTTCAGATAGCGATTTTATTTACTTTATTGAAAAAGACTCCACCAAAATTAAGAAAAATCAAAAGAAAAGGGATTTTAATGGTTTGACGATGAACATGGATCTCTTGATCACACCAAATGCAGAAATCAACCTTTTTTCAAGCATGGGTGAATTATCTGGAAAAGGGAATAGTAACCTGAATATGCGAATATCTTCGCTGGGAGATTTTGAAATGTTTGGTGACTTCATTATAAACAGTGGCAAGTTCAATTTCACCGCACAAGATTATATCAATAAAATATTCGATTTAAAAGAAGGTGGAACTGTACGATGGGCAGGAAATCCAGCAGAGGCAAATATTAATATCAATGCAATCTATCAACAAAGAACGAGCTTAGCGCCATTATATAATGCAGCTGGAAGAGAAGAAAACCCAGAGCGCGTATTAGCGCAAGCGGATATGATTTTAAAAGGACAGTTGAGCCAGCCAGATATAACATTTGATATCAATTTCCCACAAAACCCGGGGGTCAAGGATGAATTACAAGGGTATTTTTCTGATGCCAACAATGTTAATCAGCAGGCGCTCAGTTTGATTGTAAGACGTAGTTTCACCCCAGGCACCCAAAGTGATTTCGGAAAAGAGGTAAACAATACATTATTGTCTGCAGGAACTGAAATTGCGTTCAATCAAATCAATAACATTATCGCGCAATCGCTCAATATTAATTTCTTCGACATCAATATCAAATCGCTTAATGACGCTTCAGCCTCACTTCGTTTATTTAACGATAGATTAGTCCTCACGGGCGGCATTTCAGATCGTCGAAGTCAGGCATTAACTGATTTGAATGTATTCTCAGATCGTGTTTCAACAGACGCAGAAGCGATGTTTTACTTACGCAAGGACGGTCGTCTTGTTCTTCGTGCCTCAAACCGCTTAAACACGAGAAATTTTCTTCTCAGCCCAAATGATGGGGAATATATCAGTGCTTTTGGGCTATTATATCGGCAAGAATTCAACACTTTCTCTGAATTTCTAAAGCGACTGTTTCCTTTAGGAAAGAAAAATAATAATATTGTTCCAACCCAAACAGAAATAAAGAAAGCGAGCCCCATTAGCCAAGAGCGACTAAAATAAGAATTGACTAATCTAGTCTTCAGAAAATACACGAAAAAGTAATTAAAATAGCCGTGATCAGCAAAATGTAGGATCACGCGACAAATCAAATTCGGCTCTGACTTAAATAAAAGAAAGGAGTCAATAGCACTAAAATTATTTTGCTAAAAACAAAAAGGCTTCCAAGATATTTGGAAGCCTTTTTTCGGTGATTAAAATTAGCTTAAGCCAATTTTTCGAATTCTTTATATTCAATATCACTGCTGTTCAATTTAACCAAACCTTTTAAGTGATCAAATACTTTCAACGCTTTGGCTTCTTCAAACAAACGGTTACCTTGCTCTCTGTCTTGCAACAATTGAATCGCAAATTGGTTCAATTGCTCATCAGAAGGCTCTTCGTTGATATTGTACATTTTGATTTGCGCGTAGATGCGTTCTTTCGCTAAATTGATTACTTCATCATATTTAACTTCAAGACCGTTTTCAGTAACGACACGGTTTTCAATGATTGTCCATTTCAGGTTATTCAAGAAATCAGCAAAACCTTCGTTAAGTTCTTCTTCAGAAATACTAGGATTTGTCGCTTTTAACCATCTTTTCAAGAACTCTTCAGGGAAAGTAACGTTTACTTTCTCCATACCAAAAGTATACATATCATTACGTAATTTTTGATCTGAGTTTTGCTTGAATAAGTTTTCCACTTCTTCTTTTACTTTTTCAGTAAATTGAGCTTCTTCAGTTACTTCACCTTCAGCAAACAATTTATCGAAAAACTCTTGGTTAAGATCAGCTTCTTCTAAACGGTTGATGTTTTGGACAGTCAACTCGAATTTAGTTACATCCAAAGCTGTAGCTTCTTCTTCAGTGATACCTAAGATACGTGCTAAATCCTCAGTTTTGAACGCTTTCTTAACATCAATTTTAACAGCGTCGTCTTTTTTAAGACCTACCAAAGATTTTTTGATTTTTGCATCTTCAACGATATCGGTACGAATCGAAGTTGTTTTCTCAAGACCTTCCTCTTTATCTTGTTTTAAGGTAGCATACAATACATCACCTTCTTCCGATACTTCTGGGTTAGTCATTTTTCCATAGCTACGACGTAGGTTTTTGATACGATCTGCCAAAGTCTCTTGATCAGCTTTGATATCGTAAACAGCAAACTCAGTCTCAGGGGTAAAAGGCAAATCAAAAGCAGGAGCTAAACCAATCTCATATTTGAAATTGAAATTGTCTTTATAATCCCAGCTATATTGCGCATCATCTTCCAATGGAAGAGGTTGACCTAATACTTCTAATTTATTCTCTGAAATATAATTCGTGATTCTATCATTCACCAATTTATTGATCTCATCAAATAAAATAGATTTACCATAGGTACGTCTGATGTGTCCTACAGGAACTTGACCTGGACGGAAACCCGGTAATTTTGCTTTTTTAGCTTGCGCTTTAATCTCTTTGTCGACTTGAGGATTATAATCTTCAGGTGCTAATGCGACGTTGATTACCGCATTGATTGCATCTACATTCTCGTGTGAAATATTCATACTCTTTTTAGCTATATCGCATTCATAAAAAAATCCTCCCGAGGTTTTAAGTTCGGGAGGACATCAAGTGCGGAAGAAGGGACTCGAACCCCCACGCCTTGCGGCGCCAGATCCTAAGTCTGGTGCGGCTACCAATTACGCCACTTCCGCATTAGGATTTCTTTTGATGCCACAAAGATAGAAATGAAACCTATATCATGCAAGTATTTTTTCCTCTTTTTTTTATTTTTTTTCAATATTCTTCCTACCCCTTGCATAATTCATTATTATTCATTTACTTTGAATATCAAAGTACTTTTATGGAACAGAAAGATTTATTTAAAGAGCTTGGACAGATCAGATCATTGATGGAAAAATCTTCCAAATTTGTTTCGATAAGCGGATTGTCAGGTGTACTCATTGGCTGTTATGCTCTATTGGGCACTTTGCTTGGATACTTTATTACAGCAAGCCCTGGGGACGCGAACAGTTGGCTTCCTGGAGACCTGACTACAGTAGAAATCTTTCTCATCCTTGCGATCCTCATTCTAGTGTTCTCGCTATTGACCGGATGGTTAATGGCACGCAAGAAAGCAAAGAAAAATAAGCAATCTATTTGGAACATTACCAGCAAATCTCTTTTATTTGCAGTTTCAATACCTTTGTTAACTGGTGGAATCTTAGCTTTGGTCCTACTTTCGCAAGGTTATTATAACTTAATTGCGGGTATGCTACTTATTTTCTATGGCCTGGCTTTAGCTGCTGGCAGCATTTATACCTTTACGGAGGTAAAATGGTTAGGCATCCTTGAAATTAGCTTAGGTTTAATGGCAGTATCTCTTCCAGACCATGGACTGATATTATGGGGATTGGGATTTGGTGTGTTACATATCATCTATGGTTTTATCGTTTACAAAAAGTACGAATCGTGAAATTAGATCTTTCTTTATATGACAAAATATTTGAAAACAGAGTCCGCTTACAAATTATGAGCGTCCTTGCTGCGAATGAAGAATATGACTTCAATTCACTCAAAGAATTATTGGATGTCACAGACGGAAATTTGGCCTCTAACCTTAAAACATTAGAGAAAGAAGAATATATCGTGGTAGAAAAAAGTTTTATTGACCGTAAGCCCAATACCAAATACAAAAGAACAAAAAAAGGACTAAAAGCATTTGAAAATCATCTGATTGCATTAGAAAATTTAATAAAACAACAGTATAAATAATTTTTTTACTTGTCAACTTTGAAAACCAAAGTACTTTTAATATAAAAAATATGAACGAGATTCGATTAAAATTCATGCTCCATCTGTACAACTGGTCCTCCAAAGTGTATGCAGATATTTTCAAATGGAACAAAAAAGCGTGGGGAATTAGCAAGGAGGAGTTTTTGGCCTATCCGAGTGGCAGCATCGGCCATAGCCTTGGCCTTTTTTACGCGGCCAAAGGATTTGATGTCATGCCTAAGCTAGAAAATCACGATGTTTTCCACATCTTAACAGAAACAGGAACCGAAATTCAGGATGAAATCGCCATGCAGTACCTTTTATTGGGCAACGGAAAATTCAGTCTGTATTTAATCGGAATGATCGTTATTGGGGGTATACTGTTTCCAGAACACGTTAGCTACTACCGGAAAACCTTTCACAAAGGGCAAGCGCTACAAAGGTTCCATCATATTGAGTTCAAAGAAATCCTTCATTACCAACTTACCGAACTCCAAATCGCATTGTACAGTAAAAATACTCAAATAGATCTAAACAACTAAAATCATGGAAAATTACGATACGACTAACCACTCGTTGGCGCCCGAACAAAATTCATTGTTTGAAAGAGTTACCAATTCTACGGTGCTAAAATTATTTGTCATCCTATTTCTTTCTTTGCTACTGCTCATCCCCCTTTCGTTAATAAGTGATTTAATTGAAGAACGGAAAAACAGAGAGCGCGAAGTATCCGGGGGAATAGCGTTAAACTGGGGCAAGGATCAGGTCGTCTCCAGCCCTATCTTAGCTATCCCTTACCGCGAGACAATCTCGTTATCTTCCGAAAAAACTCAAAATTCCAACCTTAGAGAAGAGATAAAATGGATATTTATCTTGCCTAGAACATCCAATATCGCAACAGATATTACACCACAGCATCTCTCAAGAGGAATTTACAATGCAGTTGTTTATAACAGCAATATGACATTAGAAGGTTCTTTTGACACCATATCACTGAAAAAACTGGAGATTCCCAAGGAGAAAATTGACTGGAAAGGTAGTAAGCTTATTTTCGGTATTCAGGATTTTAAAGGCTTAGGTAAGCGTCCCGCATTAAATTGGAATGGAAATAATCTGACTTTTGATAAGGATTTTAATCATCTCAATTTATTTAACCAAAATTTAGTCTGTGCGATTCCTTTAGACCCGCATATAACGGATAATCGCTTCAAAATAAACCTCAATCTGAAAGGATCCAAATCCCTAAGTATCCTCCCTCTTGCTGATCAGACAAATATCCAGGCAGCGGGTAACTGGGCTAATCCAAGCTTCACAGGTTCATTTTTACCAAGTAAACGCAATACAGCAACCTCCAATTTTTCGGCATCTTGGGAAATTCCATCTTTCAGCCGAAAACTGCCACAGCAATGGACAGGTGATGCACGTCCCATCTATCAGTTCGAGAGCAATCTTGAAAATGAACCGGTAGACAATGAGCAGAAATCAGCTCAAACCATTACTCATACAACGACTTCCGCCAATAACCTATTGGACAATTCAGACATGGTTACCATTCATTTTTTACCTGATATTAACAACTATCAGAAGACGACAAGAGTTGCTAAATATGGTATTTTAGTCATCATCCTGACCTTTACGTCCCTCCTATTCACCGAGGTCATCAAAAAGAAACGGGTACATATCATTCAATATATACTGATTGGAGCAGCGATGGTTCTTTTCTACACCCTGCTACTTGCCCTATCTGAGCATGTAGGGTTTAATCTCGCCTATCTAACCGCATCGATCGCTACAGTAGCACTGATCGGAAGCTTTATAAAAGCGATTACAAAAGAGCTTAAGTCCACCCTTTTACTTGGATCTATTCTTAGTACTTTCTACTTATTTATCTACGTGCTGATGCAGCTCAGGGACTATTCCCTCATTGCTGGAACAATCGGTATTTTTATCATTTTGGCAACCCTGATGCGCGTTTCCACGAAAATCAATTGGTATCAATTCGACAATAATCATGCACATTAAAAGACAACATTTCCTAATCTACTGGATCATTGCTAACATCCTCCTCAAAAAATAGCATCATCGATTAAATGGCCGTCTTTTCACCAATAAGACGGCTATTTTCATGCTTTTCATAGCTTTTAGTCATAAAATCTGTAACTTGCAAGGATATTTTTCAGCATTATATATGAACCATCATGATTTATTCAAACCGAGTGAAACGAGTTCATGAATACAATTGAAAAACAAATTTATGCGGATGAAAAAACTTACACTATTTACATTAGCGGTTATGGCATGCAACCTCAGCAATGCGCAAGAAAGCAAGGGCGGAAAATCCAATTTTAAAATGGTTAGCGAAACACCACAACCCATTAGTCCAACTGCGCTTTGGGATCTTGGGCGTGTATCAGCAGAAGGACTTTCTTCAGATGGCAAAACATTGCTGTATGGAGTTTCTAATTACAATTTGGAAAGTAATTCAAGTGAGAAGAATCTTTATACGATTTCATTAACTAATGGAACTGGCGGACAATTTACCGACCAGAAAGGTGGAGAAACAGTTGTACAAATCGAAAAAAATGGTGATGTAATCTACTTATTAAAGGGCCATTTGTGGAAAAAGAATCTCAACAACGGAGCAGCCATCCAACTGACGTCCGGTGAGATGGCATTGGAAAATGTCAAATTTTCCCCCGATGGAACCCACATTCTTTTTAGCCAATCTGTTTTAATCAAAAAATACCACAGCACTGATAAGTACCCAGAATTACCGAAGTCAGATGCCTATATTTATGACAACTTGGATTACCGGCATTGGGACACATTTAACGATGGAAAATTTAACCACCCTTTCGTTGCAAGTTATTCGAATGGAAAGATAGGAGATCCAGTCGATTTACTGAAAGATCAACCTTATTATAGCCCTCAGGCCCCTTTCGGCGGAGCCGAAGATTTCATCTGGTCACCTGACAGCAAAGCGATACTTTACGTTTGTAAGAAAAAATTCGGGACAGATTATGCGGTGAGTACCAACACGGACATCTATCGCTATGAATTATCATCAGGTACGACAACCAATCTTACCGAGGGGATGAACGGCTACGATATCGCCCCCAGTTATTCTCCTGATGGAAAAAGCCTGACCTGGCTCAGTATGAAAACCGATGGCTACGAATCTGATAAAAATGACATCATCCTGTTTGACAAAAACAGCGCTATTCGTTTAAATCTTACAGCACATTGGGATGGCACTGTGAACAGTTTTATTTGGAGCAACGACAATCGCAAAATTTACTTCACTGCTGCGACCAAAGGTACCGTTCAATTATTTGAACTGGAAGTACCTGCGAATTTAAAATCAAAAAGTCTTCCCAAGATTCAACAAATTTCCACTGGCGATTTTGATATTACAGGAATCGTTGGCCAAAGTGGGAATAATCTTATTGTGACCTTAACCAAATTCACCCGTGCAACGGAAATTTTCAATTTTGATCTCAAAAGTCAATCTTTGGAAGTTATCACAAAAGTCAATGACAGCAAGTATGCTGCAATTGCAGAAAACAAAATCGAAAAACGTATCACAAAAGCATCTGATGGCGCCGATTTATTTTCATGGGTGATTTACCCCCCAAACTTTGATCCCGCAAAAAAATATCCGACGATACTGTATTGTGAAGGTGGACCTCAATCTGCACTCACTCAATTTTATTCCTTCCGCTGGAACCTTCAATTAATCGCATCTCAAGGTTACATTGTAATTGCCCCAAATCGCCGAGGTATGCCTGGTTGGGGCGTAAAATGGAATGAAGCGATTTCCCAAGACTGGGGGGGGCAGCCAATTCGAGATTACTTAGCGGCTATTGATGATATCTCTAAAGAAAACTATGTAGACACCGCACGTCGGGCCGCCATTGGAGCAAGTTATGGCGGCTATTCAGTTTATCAACTAGCAGGGGTACACCAAAATCGCTTTAAAACTTTCATTGCCCACAATGGCTTATTCGATATGAAAAGCTGGTACGGCACGACAGAAGAACTATTTTTTGCAAATCACGAGCTGGGAGGCGCCTATTGGGATCATAAAAACGAGAAATCCTATAGTGAATTCAACCCGATTGAAAAAGCAAATAACTGGCATACCCCAATTTTAATTTTTCAGGGCGGAAAGGATTTCCGCGTGCCGATAGGACAAGGGCTGGCGGCCTTCCAATTAGCGCAACTAAAAAAGATAAAGAGCAGACTTGTTTATCTTCCGGATGAGAACCACTGGGTTTTATCTGGACAGAACGCACAGGTTTGGCAAAGGGAATTCTTTACATGGCTTAAAGAAACGCTATAATATCGCTGTAGCATCTGATCGTGAGATTATCATCACCTACATTACTGATAAAACACACGTAAAACATTATAATTACCAACGAACAACGCCACTCATGGAGTGGCGTTGTTCGTTTTGTTAATACCTGACCGTAGAGTAAACCTGATATTTCCCAATGCAGGATTTATTACTATCCGCTTGAGGTTGACCAGCAGCATGTGATGTAGGCAATTTCATTCCATCCTTTTTGATCGGATCAGATACCGAGCGATCAAGTTAATTATTACTTTATACAAAATTCCCTACTAAAAGGGATATTACAGAGTATTAACAGAGGTATAACAGGGGGTTAACTGGGGTCTATCCCCATTAACTCCTTGTTAATACCCTATAAATAGAATGCTATTATGCCCTTAATACTTAACTTGGTATTAACTTGATACGAAGTTAAGTACCGGTAGAACGAATTGATTCCAGCTTCTATAGTAGCCATACACACAAAAAGCCCGCAAATTGCGGGCTTTTTGTGTGTATTATGTATATCTACTAATCGAAATCTACTTGTCTCCTTTTTTTCCAAAAATAGAAAGTTTAATATATTTACCTGGTTTTTCCTTGACATCTTTCATCAGGTTATCCATCTCTTTCGACGCATTATTCAGGTTATTGTATAATTCTTCGTCATTGAGCAACAAACCAATTGATCCCTTACCACTGTTGATCTTGCTCGTGATGTTCTGAAAATCGGACATTGCCGCATTCACTTTGTTGATAGTCTGTTCAAAATCCAACCGTGCTGCTTTATCTGTTATATTATTTAGATTAGCCATGATTGAATTTATTTTTTCACCATTTTGCGAGAAATTGGTGGTTATCGACTCTAGGCTAGCCATAATTCTATTCAGTCTTCCTTTTTCATTTCCGACTAGACCTTCTACATCTTTTGTAATGCCTTCCACATTCTTTAACGATGTTGATATGCTATGAATACTGCTCTTAAAATCGTCCTGAAATTGTTTATCCAATACCGAATTAACAACGGATAAAGTAGAATCTAATTTGATGGTTATGGTTTCAATCCGCTTCTGAATAGGCTCGACTTTGTCCATGATGTTTGCCTGTATACCCGAATTGAGGAAGTCACCATCCTTCGCCATTTCCGTACTATTCCCCATCTCAAAGACAATCGCTTTACCGCCCAATAAATCGGTACTGGAGATACGTGCAATGGTATTTTTAGGAATATTATAGTGTGAGTGGATCTTAAATTCAGTTTTTATTTTACCATCAGGCTGTAAAATCATCTTCGACACCCGCCCAATTTGATAGCCGTTCACCAGGATAGGTTTGGAAGGCGTCAATCCATCGACCGTATTATAAGTCGTATAAAATGTATTGTCGCTACTAAAAACATCGTTTCCTTTTAGAAAACTATACCCTATAAATAATAGGGCTATTGCAACTGTTGCTAATATGCCGACTTTGGTTTCATTTGATATTTTCACAAATTATCTATTTTGTAGTGGGTCATTAATATAAGCTTAAAACAGCGCAAAAGCAAATCTGTTTAGCGTTCGACAGAATTTTTATATATTTTTATCGCCGAAACCAAATTATTAACAATTTCTTGTTGTCCTTCATCCGACAACAGGTAACTTTCTTCTTGCCTATTGCTGATAAATCCAATTTCTGTCAAGACAGCTGGCATACCTGCTTCAGCAAGTACAGCTAAACCTTTTTCCCAGAATCCTCGACTATGTCTTCCTGCTTTTACATACTCACCTTCAATCATCTGTGCCAAGCGAATACTTTTTTCGCGGAATCTGTTTTTCATCAATGAGAAAATAATTGCACTTTCGGGATCTTTTGGATCAAATCCCTGATAGTTTTCTTTGTAATTCGATTCCAGCAAAAGTGATGCGTTTTCGCGAACGGCAGCATCCTGCTGTCCTAGACGATGGGAACCTGACACTAAGCTTTCTGTTCCGTGAGCACTAGAGCCACCTGAATTACAGTGAATAGAAATAAACAGATCCGCCTTATTTGCGTTCGCTAAGCGAATACGCTTGTATAGTTCCACAAATTCGTCTGTCGTTCGCGTGTAGATGATTTTAACCCCTGGAATATCTTTTTGAATTTGCCTTCCAAGCTTTAGTGCTACATCCAAAGCTACATTTTTTTCTAGGGATCGACGGCCCTGTGCTCCAGTATCCTTTCCACCATGCCCGGCATCAATAACAATAGTTTTAATCTGATAATCGGGTGGCTCAGGCTGACCATTGTTTAATTTGAAAGAATTCAACAAAAAAAATCCCAAAGTAGCAAACATAATGCTACACCATTTTCTAATTCTTAAATCTGATTTCATTGAATAATTATTTGCTCTACTATAAACGAAACAAAATGAGTCAATATTATTTCTTTAATAGATAACGATATTTAACATATTTTCTATTTGTTTTTTGACTAATTTTGTCCTTCGAAGTTTAACATTATTTCACAAAAATAACATTTGTCTTTAATTTTGAAGTCGTTAATCAACATTTTAACACTATTTATCATTCTTGCAACGAGCAATTCAACGTTGGCTCAGAGCAATATTCCATTAAAACAGAACGGACTTCAAAGTAAGGACCCTGTCTCGACGACCAGTAAACTGCAGGACACAACAAAAATTAAGGCTGGAGATTCGACTAAGTCCCTGCAGGATACCACCAAGAAAAAAGGTAATGGACTGCAGGCAGAAGTCAGTATTATTGCAGTCGATTCTCAAAAATCTGAAGTAGCAAGGAATATAAGTCATCTATATCGCGGTGCAAAAGTAAAGTACCAGGATTTTGAACTTTCAGCTGATTACATTCGTCTCGATCGTAATCAAAAAAAGATTTTCGCATCAGGTATTTATGACAAAAGTGGCAAATATGTAGGGCGTCCTATTGTCATTATGGGAAATGGCGAATCGCCTAAGACAGTGGATTCACTTTATTATGATTATGAAAAGCAAGAAGGGAACACTTATGGTATTATGACGGAAGTCGATGGAGGCTTTATCCAGGCCAATATCGTCCGAAAGAATATCTATGATGAGATGTCAATCTACAAGGGATTATACAGTACCTGTAATTTACCTTATCCACACACTCACTTTGGAATACATATATCAAAAGGTATCGTTACCAAAAATCAGATTATTTCCGGCCCTGCTTACTTAGTGGTAATGGGTGTACCTATGCCTGTAGCCTTCCCTTTTGCATTTTTCCCAAAGCCCGATAAGAGAGCCTCCGGATTTCTCTTTCCTTCTTTTGGTGAAG
Source organism: Sphingobacterium prati (assembly GCF_013167215.1). GTDB lineage: Bacteria > Bacteroidota > Bacteroidia > Sphingobacteriales > Sphingobacteriaceae > Sphingobacterium > Sphingobacterium prati. The sequence goes on along the minus strand of NZ_JABJWY010000039.1, from coordinate 355,815 downwards.
ATTATACAAGAGGTTTCTCGATGCGTGATATTGGTTGGTATTTGGCCTTCAACGATTATTGGGATAGTGAGATTCGAGGCTCATTATATTCTAAAGGTTCATGGGAAGCGTCTATAAACACTCGATATACAGTCAATTATAAGTTTAATGGTGGTTTTAACATCCGCTATGCCAATACGAAAGTTGGGGTAGAAGGCACGGATAATTATGGTTCAAATAAAGATTTCAATGTAACCTGGAACCATACCCAACGTCAGGAAGCCAATCCGGGAACATCGTTCTCCGCAAGTGTAAACTTTGGTACGGCGTCTTATTTTCAAAACACTGGTACGGGAAGTAATCAAACAACCTATCAAAACTTGGCTCAAAACAGAATGGGATCTTCCATCAGTTATGGAAAAGTATTTGCCGATGGTAAAGTTAACTTAACAGCCAGTTTAACACATAGTCAAAATATGGCTGATAGGACTATTCAATTAAGCTTGCCTAATATTAGTTTGAATGTTTCTTCTTTTAATCCATTTGATAGCAAAGATCGCGTAGGCGAACAAAAATGGTATCAACGGATCAATGTGGGCTATAGCTTCCAAGCGCAAAATACAGTCAGCACAGCAGATTCCCTGCTTTTCTCGTCAGGAGGCTTCAAAAGATTTCAAAATGGCTTCCAACACAATATTCCAGTCAGCTTATCACTGAATGCTTTTAAATATTTTCAATTCAACACAAGTGTAAACTATACCGAACGTTGGTATCTACAAAGTACAAGACAACGTATTGATAACACGCCCTCAGGATATAAGCAGCGGCTTGACACCCTTCAGGGATTTAATCGTGCTTATGATTATTCCATATCTACTGGTCTTTCAACAAAGATCTACGGTATGTATCCAAAGATCGGAAAAATTGAAGCGATCCGGCATGTGGTCACACCCTCGATAAATTTTAATTATAGACCAGATTTCTCGGATCCTCGCTATGGTTTCTATCAACACTATAATGATCAATACGGCAACCGTAATGTATACTCTATTTTTGCACAAGGAATATATGGTTCACCTTCGGCCGGAAAATCTGCAGGTATAGGCTTCTCGATTGACAATAACATTGAAGCTAAAGTGAAGAGCAAGTCCGACACCACTGATGGAGGTTTCAAGAAAATACCTATTCTCCAGGGATTAACTTTTAGTGGGAATTACAATTTCGTAGCAGATTCATTAAAACTATCCCCAATAACTTTTTCCGGCCGGACCGCTTTTTTCGATCAGAAAATGAATGTCAACTTCAACGGTACATTCGATCCATACACCATCGATGACAATGGTGTTCGTATTAATAGGTATGCGATCAAAGATGGAAGTTTGGCGCGCCTGACAAATTTTGGTTTATCTTTTGATTATAGTTTAAATCCAAAAGCGGCCAAATCACGTAATAATAATATCGATTCATTAAGAAAAGAAATGTCTGGTGCTGGAATGACACCAGAGCAGGCACAGGCTTTGGCCAGAATAAGTTCTGACCCGAATGCATTTGTGGACTTTAATATCCCTTGGAATCTAGCTGCCTCATTCAGTTTTAACATGTCCAAGTTCTTTAACGCAAGTACACGACGCATGGATAACCAGATTACAAGTACGTTAAATTTACATGGGGATTTTAGCGTTACGCCGAAATGGAAAGTTACTTTCCAGTCCGGCTACGATTTCAAGCAAAAAGAAGTTGTCATGACTTCATTCAATATTTATCGGGATTTGCACTGCTGGGACATGTCTTTTGGTTGGATGCCGTTTGGGCGATATCGAAGTTACAATGTCACCATTCGAGCCAAGGCATCAATCCTGCAAGATCTTAAGCTAACGAAAAGAGCTAGTTCTGGTGGCGGTTATTTTTAAAAATAACCGCTTTTTTATTCTCTCCACACAGTTGTACGTCGCAACATCATCCTTAAAACAGCTGGTGGTGGATCACTTTTTATTTCTTTTTATCAAAAAAAATTAGCGGATTGTAGAAACGTAATTTTATGTAAGTTTATACTATGAAAGCAGAAATTATTACCATTGGCGATGAGATTCTTATCGGCCAAATTATCGACACCAATTCCGGCTGGATTGCACAACAATTACAAAAATTCGAAGTCGACATTGTTCAGATGACATCCATTCCTGATACCGAGGAAGCTATTTTCAATACCTTAAAAAGTGCTTCCTCAAGAGCCGATTTGATTTTAATCACAGGAGGACTTGGCCCCACCAAAGACGATGTTACCAAAAATACTGCAGCAAAATATTTTGGCACAACCTTAACCCGGGATGAGAGAGTACTTCTACATGTAACCAGTTTCTTTGAATCCCGCAACCTAGAAATGTTGGAGATTAATAGGCAGCAGGCTGATGTCCTGGCAAATTGTGAGGTACTCTTCAACGATTATGGTACAGCCCCAGGAATGTTAGTTTCACAAGGAAACAAGCATTATATCTTTATGCCGGGTGTACCATTTGAAATGAAACATCTGATGGAACAACGTGTTTTTCCTTTAATCGAAAGCCAGTATAGAGATTCGGTCATTCATCACGAAACGATATTAGTTGGCGGTATTGGAGAATCTTATCTTGCGGAAGAAATAAAAGATATCGAAACAGAGCTCCCACTAACTATTAAATTGGCCTATTTGCCTACATTGGCATTTATCCGCCTACGGCTCTCTGGAAAAAGTAAAAACAAATCAGATCTTGTTCAGGAGGTAAAACTTTTTAAAAGCAAACTCCTCCATCGTTTAAAAAATTATGTTATTGCCGATTACGACACCACTATAGAAGCTTTTTTAATCAAGCAATTTATGCATCAAGGGCTTACGTTGACAACAGCAGAAAGCTGTACAGGAGGTAGTTTAGCGGCCTCAATAACCGCGAATCCTGGAAGCAGTGAAATCTTCGTCGGTGGTACTATCCCCTATTCGAATAAGCTAAAACAACAGTTGTTAGCTGTCAGCGAAACTACTTTAAATCAATTTGGCGCCGTCAGTGAACAAACGGCCATCGAGATGGCAGCTGGTGCAAAATCAATGTTTAGTACTGATTATGCTATAGCTACTACAGGAATAGCAGGCCCTGGAGGAGGATCTGCAGAGAAACCAGTGGGAACAGTTTGGGTAGCTGTAGCCGGAAAAAAAGAGATTATCACAAAGAAATTTCAATTCAACAACGATAGACTCATAAACATCGAACGGACACGGATGAACGCACTTGTCCTGCTTTGGAAACTACTCCTAAAAGAAGAAGGGCAAGGACACGAATAATGTAAAATAATATTTTAATAAAACCCTTTTTTAAAGAATAATATTTCAAATTGTTGAAAGTAAACCACAATTTAATTAACTTCGTTTTTGTATAACGAGATTGCTAAAAAATATGGCTTTATATAAACTCTTACTTCCAAAAATGGGAGAAAGTGTATCGGAAGCAACAATTACCAAATGGTTAAAACAACCAGGTGACCTGATTGAAGAAGATGACACTCTATTGGAAATCGCAACGGATAAAGTTGATTCAGAAGTCCCTTCTCCTGTTAGAGGTATTTTGAAGGAACAACTTTACAGTGCTGACCAAATCGCACAAGTTGGTGATATCGTGGCAATAATAGAAATAGAAGGAGATACCGAGACAGACGAAACTGTTGTTGAAGCGGAGCGTAGCCTAACCACTGATGAGCCTACATTTTCAACAGAAGCGGCAGGTTTGGAAATACCGGGTCTAGATCAATTAAGCAATCTGTCTGACGAAGTTACCGGTGCAAATTACGAACACGCAACTCGTTTTTATTCCCCGTTAGTAAAAAATATTGCCCGTCATGAGGGCTTATCGCTAGAAGAGCTCGATCGTATTCAAGGTACTGGAGTTGAAGGGCGAGTTACTAAAGAAGATATCCTCTCTTATGTAACCAACAGAGGTTCCAATAAAGATATTGATCATTCGAAAACTGCAAACGCTCCTGTTATCAAGAGCGAACCTACGCAAACCGTCCCAACAACAACAGTCCATACTGTTGTAAGCGGTAATGACGAAATTATCGAAATGGATCGTATGCGACGCTTGATCGCTGACCATATGGTCAAGAGTGTTCAGGTATCCCCACATGTTTGTTCATTTGTGGAAGCAGATGTGACGAATCTTGTCCTATGGCGCAATAAGGTAAAAGATGCTTATAAAAAACGTGAGGGAGAAAACATTACGTTCACACCACTATTTATAGAAGCAATTACCAAGGCGCTAAAAGACTTTCCTTTGGTTAATATATCAATAAATGGATATAATATTATCAAGAAGAAGAATATCAATATCGGCATGGCTGCCGCCCTGCCCAATGGCAATCTTATTGTTCCGGTTATAAAAAATGCAGATCAGTTGAGCCTAGTAGGACTAAGTAAATCAGTTAATGATCTGGCACAACGCTCCCGGGCCAATAAGTTAAAACCTGATGATACACAAGACGGCACATTCACATTCACTAATATTGGCGCCTTCGGTAATATTATGGGCACACCAATTATCAATCAACCTCAAGCGGCAATACTAGCGGTCGGTACAATAACAAAAAAACCTGCTGTAATCGAAACTGAATACGGTGATATGATCGGAATAAGACATATGATGTATCTGTCTTTATCTTACGATCACCGTGCAATCGATGGCGCGCTTGGTGGTACATTTTTGAAAAGAGTTGCCGACTATCTCGAAAACTGGGATAGCAACAGAGAAATTTAGAAACAATATCATCATTATAAAAATTGGCCACCTAAAGGTGGCCAATTTTTTTATCACACAGCTTATATCGAACGATATTTATGATTTCCAATGGGTAGCGCATTCATTTAATTGTCGAATATCCCCTTTTTATGGTTTAATTATACTGTTTTCAAACTGAAGCTTCTTTTTCTTAATGACCAATTGGAATCGCAAATAAAGTAGGACTGATGAAGTCAACAAACCCAAGGTAAGACCATACCAGATGCCTTTAATCCCCCAGTCAAAAAGTATTCCCATCACATAACCACTTGGTAACCCGATAATCCAGTAGGCAATAAACGTAATGATTGTCGGAATATTGACATCTCCCATACCCCTTAATACTCCTAATCCAACAACCTGTGTACCATCAAATAACTGGAAAAGGCCTGCAATGATGAGCAATTGGGCAGCAATCGCCACGACCGCCTGATCAGAGGTGAATATATAAGGCAGGTAATTATTGAAAATTGCAAACAGAGAAGCTGTAATAAACATAAAAACCAAAACTAACTGGTACGAGGAGATCGCAAAGCGTTCTAAGCGGAACAGGTTTCTGTTGCCATAACTATTACCCACTTTAATTGTTGCCGCGGCGGCTATACCGCTGGCCATCATGTAAGTCATTGCGGCTAATTGTATGGCTACCTGATGAGAAGCCTGGGCGGTAGCACTGATTGTACCGGCCAATAAAGAGGCCCCGGCAAATGCACCGATTTCAAAAACATACTGCATCGCAACCGGAGCGCCAATCCGCAATATTTTCCCCAATCTTACTTGGTCTATTACTGTAATTTTAAAATGCTGTATATAGCCATTAAACTTCTTTGATCGCAATACATAAGTCATCATAACAGCCATCATCAAGATACGGTCAATTAAAGTACTGTATCCAACCCCTTTCACACCCATGGGTGTAATTCCAAACATACCTTTGACAAAAATGATTGCCAAGATAATATTGAGAACATTGCCCCAGATGGTTACATTCATAGCCTGCTTTGTAAATCCCAGCCCCTCAGCAAATTGCTTAAATGTACTAAACACCATCAATGGTAACATAGAAAGACTCAAAATGAGCAAATAAGGTTTCGCTTCTTTTACAACAGCCGGATCTTGGTTCAGATGATCTATTGCAAGCATTGAACCAAAATAAACCAAACAGAACAATAATATTCCTGTAATAATATTTAACCAGAAACTATTTGACAATAATACAGCACACTCCTTCTTATTATCCCGGCCATTTTCCTGAGCGATCAATGGTGTGATTCCATATGCGATTCCCAGTCCGACAACCATAACGATCATAAATACAGCATTTACAAGTGACACAGCTGCCAATGGAATTGTTCCAGCAAAATGCCCAACGATAACGCTATCCGCAGTATGTACCAATGTATGGCCCAATTGTGAAATGACAACCGGACCGGCCAATACAATCGTACTTTTATAATACGGCTTAAATGTTTTAAATTTCCCCAACATAATCAATTCCTCAAAAAATAGGCACAAAAATACAAAGATATTTCTGCTCTATCGTCATATTAAAAAATATTTAGCAAAATATAACAAAGTTTACCTTGCAATAGTCGCCCGATGTTACGTAATTTTTATGTTTCAAATACCTTAAAATTATCTTAAATTTGCCTGTTGGTCTAAGAACTATAGAAATATAAATCGTAACTTAGCATCTAATTAGTAATCAAAAGAAGAGGAAAAGAGTATGTACAATCCAGTAATAACATTTCTAAACATCGGAACACAGGAGATGATTTTAATCGTGTTTGCGATCTTGTTACTTTTTGGTGGCAAGAAGCTTCCTGAATTGGCCAGAGGTTTAGGAAGAGGGATTCGAGAATTCAAAGATGCATCAGAAGGCATCAAGCGCGAGATTTCAGATCAGATCAATAATTTTGAAAAAGATATAGACGTTAAGACAGAAGTCAAAGAGGAGACTGTTCCAAATGAGGTAAAAGTTGCCGAAGAACAAGCCAAAGCAGCGCAAGAGTCCGAATCGGTGGAAACTGCTGAAAGCTCAGATTCCGAACCAGCAAAGAAAAAATATGAATTTACAACTCCCACAGGAGTCGTGGAACACAATCCGCATAAGCAATTAGATTACGGCGAGGAGCCTTCTCATATTACCTACGGATATAATGACCACTTTGCTGAGGCCAAAAACGACGAGGTAGTGGAAAAGAAACCTACAGAACAGGAAAACACGAATAAACCCGCGTAACCTCATTGCATTAATTTACAACAAGATATTAATTAGAGCTGTTGAATAACCATTCAACAGCTTTCCTTTTTAAAGAAAACCTACAATGAGCTTATTATCACACGAAATTACAATCGCTAACGAGCTATCTATAAGCGAAAGACAAGTTCGCACGACTATTGAACTATTAGATGAAGGTGCTACTGTCCCCTTTATTTCCCGTTATCGGAAAGAAATGACAGGTAGCCTAGATGAAGTGCAGATCACAAATATTCGGGATCGCTCACAACAACTAAAAGATCTCGATAAACGTAAAGAAGCTGTTTTAAAATCCATAAATGACCAGGGAAAATTAACGCCAGAACTCGAAAAACAAGTAATGACAGCCGAGACGATGGCAAACCTGGAGGATATTTATCTGCCTTACAAGCCTAAACGTAAGACGAGAGCTAGCATTGCCCGCGAAAAAGGATTACAGCCTCTGGCAGATGTTCTTCTAGCCCAGGACAAAACAGATTTTTTAGTGCTTGCAGATTCGTTGATTGACGAAGAAAAAGGAGTCAAAAACAGTGAAGAAGCACTAGCGGGAGCAAGGGATATCATTGCCGAAATTATTGCTGAAGATGCGACGGTAAGGGCCAAATCCAGGGCAATATTTCTAGAAAAAGGAGTATTCGTATCGCGCGTGGTTCCGGGAAAAGAGGAAGCAGCAATTAAATACAAAGATTATTACGAATGGTCGGAATCGTTAAAAGATGCACCTTCACATCGCGTTTTGGCCATGCGCCGTGGTGAAAAAGAAGAATTACTGTATCTGGATATAGATATCAATGAAGACGCAGTCCTTCCAACCATTGAGTCGCTTTACATCAAAGCCTCAAACGATGCCGCTTCACAAGTAAAATTGGCGTTGACAGATAGCTACAAACGCTTATTGAAACCATCAATGGAGACCGAGATCCGCGTGTTGACCCGTCAAAAAGCGGACGAAGAAGCGATCAAAGTCTTTGCGGACAATGTTCGTCAACTACTTTTGGCCGCACCACTGGGACAAAAGAGATTACTTGCCATCGACCCCGGCTTCCGAACGGGATGTAAGACAGTTGTCTTGGATGAGCAAGGTCAGCTCAAAGAAAATACTGCTATTTTCCCCCACAACGGTGCCAATGGACTTGCTGAAGCTCAAAAAACAGTTAAATATTTAGTATCTAAGTATGATATTCAGGCCATTGCAATTGGTAACGGTACTGCAGGGCGCGAGACTGAAGATTTTGTAAAAAAACTAGAACTCAGCAATGTTATCATTGTGATGGTTAATGAAAGCGGAGCCTCAATTTATTCAGCGTCAGAGACAGCACGTGAAGAGTTCCCTGACCACGATATTACGGTACGTGGCGCTGTGTCAATCGGCAGAAGATTAATGGATCCGCTTGCTGAATTAGTCAAAATTGACCCTAAATCAATCGGTGTTGGCCAATATCAACATGATGTGGACCAGAACAAGTTACAAACATCACTTGATGACACAGTCATCAGTTGTGTAAATGCTGTCGGTGTAGAACTGAATACAGCCTCAAAACAAATTCTATCTTACGTCTCTGGACTGGGCCCAGCTTTAGCCCAGCAGATTATTAAATATAGAAATGAGAATGGCCCATTTGCCTCACGTCGCGAATTGAAGAAAGTACCTCGTCTTGGAGACAAAGCTTTTGAACAAGCTGCAGGCTTTCTTCGGATAAGACATGCCGACAACCCTTTGGACTCTTCGGCTGTGCACCCTGAGCGGTATGCCCTGGTTGAACAGATGGCAAAAGACTTAGGAAAAAAGGTAGAGGACTTACTTAAAGATGCAGAATTAAGAAAATCCATTCCTTTAAAAAACTATATTTCCGAAGAAGTAGGACTGCCAACATTAAATGACATTCTACATGAACTGGCCAAACCAGGACTTGACCCAAGGGAAAAGTTCGAAGCTTTCTCTTTCACTGAAGGTGTAAATAGCATTGGCGATTTACGGGTGGGGATGAAACTTCCCGGTATTGTTACCAACATCACCAACTTTGGTGCCTTTGTTGACATTGGCGTACACCAAGACGGACTGGTACACCTCAGCCAATTGTCCAACCGCTATATCTCCGATCCGCATGAGGTAGTTAAAGTACAGCAACATGTCACGGTCACTGTGACAGAGGTTGATGAGAAACGTAACCGCATCGCATTATCGATGAAAGCTGATGAAAAACCAGTCCTTCCTAAGAGTAAGAGAACCGATGGAAAAAGACAACAAGAGCCAGAAACGGATATGGCGAGCAAGTTGGCGGCATTAGCAAGCAGATTTAAATAGATTTCCTTATCCAGGTTGGTAGAAAGGCTGATTTTTCAACAAAAAATCGGCCTTTCTGTTTGCCTTAACTGACCAGATTCTTTTCAACACTTTTATTTCGTATCTTTAGAAGAGAACAAGCCTTAATATGATATGAGACACTATATTATACTCCTGTGCTTCTCGCTTGTAATGCTGCATTTTCAAGCTAAGGCCCAATTGGGCGACGGAGCATATATTTCCCAAACTGGCACAAGCAAAAACTTAATTTTGATCAAAGATCATTACCTCACTTTCATAAATTATGACGATACAAATAAACATTTCGGTTATACTTGGGGGGGTGCTATTCAACAGCGGAATGACAGCATACATACGACTGTTGAATATGATACAAAAGATGCTGGCCATATTGGTAAGACGATCAGCTTATATATTAAACAGCAGGATGGTTCAGTCCAGATAAAATCGTCCCGTTTCAATGGCCTTTTTGTCAGGCAAAAACCGATCGCTCAAGATCTGGATGCGCTATGGCGGATCACTGGTAGACAGCAAGACTCAAAAATGCATGAAATCCCAAAAACAGATCGCAAAACAATAAAGATCCTGGTGGATGGTTATTTTCAATGGATTGCCATTAATCCTGCACAAAAAGGATTTTATGGAACAGGGGGTGGGTCCTATAAATTCGAAAAAAATCATTACACCGAGAAAATACAATTCTTTTCAAGGGATCATACGAGAGTGGGTCAAGAGCTTCACTTTAGTGGAAAGCTGGAAGATAACCAATGGCATCATAGCGGCAAGAGTTCAAAGGGCGATGACATTTATGAAATCTGGAGCAAGGAACTAACAAATTAAGAAAATGACAGAAGAAGAATTTCAATTATTGGATCATCCTATCCAAAACTGGTCTCCAGTACAAAAGTCATTATGGTACGACAAAAAAGGAGACTGGAAAACTGCACATGATCTTATCGATCAGTTGGATGGCCTAGATGCCGCCCATGTACATGCTTATCTCCACCGCAAAGAAGGTGACTCATGGAACGCCCGTTACTGGTATAATCGAGCCAAACAGGCGGTTTACACAGGTAGCCTAGAGGCTGAATGGGTTGAATTGTTTAAATTATATTTTTAATTACTGTGGTCATCAGCATTTTAATTCGAAAAAGAGGACATAACAACGCAGTATTTATAGGCCAAACTAAAGGACTATTATCCCCAAAAAACGACACTTTAATCAATGCCAAACCTATCAATACGGTTATTTGAGTAACAAAAATAACACAAAAGAAAATAATAAAACAACAAAAGGAATAATGGCATGAATATTGAATATAATTTTCTATACTTTAAAAAGTATACTTTTCATAAATTTAGGTTAATAATTGGTTAGGTTAAACACCTGAGGTTCCCCACTTCAGGTGTTTTTTATACCGAGAAATATCTTCATAATGGATCTACATCTTTTGTTTTCTCCATATTAGATAGAATTCCTTTTATGAAGTTTCTTGGTGAGTATATCCATAGAGATACTTGGTGAATCTAGTGGATATTTGATGAATACCACATCTATACTATCAGTATAACAAATATAGTGCAAAGTGACTTTCGTCTTACCAATCAGTTTTATTGTCGCATTCTGACTCAAAATTTACAAAAAATCATAAAATAAAGTATAGTTATCAGATGGATTTTATATATTTGCATTAACATTTTTTAACACATGAAACTAAACTATCTACTAATGCTTGAAAAACGAATGTCACAAGGAGATGTTTTCCAGGTAATTATTAAATATCTCCGATAACCCCTTCCAAACAGACAATAATAATTCATTATTAATATTTTAATATGGCAAAAAATAACATCGATTTTGTCGTAATGGCAGCGCTTTGTTTAGGCTCCAGCACACTATACGCTCAATCCACGATAAAAGGTAAAGTAATTGATAATAACAATAACCCTATCCAAGGGGCAACGATTACAGAAACAATCAGTAAAAAACAGGTTCAAACAGATAATAATGGTCTATTTGAATTACCTTCAAACGGAAGTTCTATCAGTATCCAAGTTCAATTTATTGGTTTTGATTCTAAAACAGTTCAAACCAATCCAGGCGGGCTCACTACTATTCAACTTTCACCGACGAGTTCCCAATTGGATGAAGTTGTTGTAACAGCCTTGGGTATTTCGCGCGAAAAGAAATCATTAGGATATGCAGTCCAAGAAGTCAAATCTGTTGAACTTCAAACACGTCCCACTAACGCGCTTAGTGCACTTTCAGGAAAAGTTGCTGGTCTTCAAGTGACTACATCCGGTGGTAATATGGGCGGATCCTCCCATGTTTTACTTCGAGGTATCAATTCAATTGCGGGAAATAACCAACCGTTATATGTTATTGATGGAACTCCAATTGATAACACCGATTTAAACTCCTCATCAACCATCAATGGTAGCGCGGGTAAAGATGTCGGTAATATGATACAAGATATCAATCCTGACGATATCGATAACATCTCCGTATTAAAGGGCCCTTCAGCGGCCGCCTTATATGGTTCGAGAGCCGCTAATGGTGTTATATTAATTACCACAAAGCGTGCATCAAAGGGAGAAAAGATAGATATTTCGTTAAACACTGGTGTTGATTTTGAGAATATTGTTCGACTTCCAAAAAGACAACATTTATACGGTCAGGGTTACTCTACTGCTTTTCAAACGCAAAATATCAATGGTACAGACTACAAAATCGTAGATTATGCTGCAGATGAAAGCTGGGGTCCTAAACTCGATGGTACACCTGTCTTACAGTGGTATAATTTAAACCCTGAAGACGAATCCAATTACCTGAATCCGTCGCCATGGCTTTATCCAAAAAATGATGTCAGTTATTTCTTTCGGACTGGTGTAGCCAATACCAATAATTTTGCTATCGCCGGCAATAGTGGAAATACAAATTACCGATTTTCCTACACCAACAAAAATGTAAAAGGAACAACTCCAAATTCTAGTTTAGGTCGTAATACGTTTAACTTTTCCGGAGGAACACAGCTAGGAAAATTGAAAATTAATTCTAATTTCAACTACATCCGTAACGCATCCGTAGGCCGCCCATGGACAGGTGCATCCAACAGAAATATTATCCTCGAGGCATTCCAATGGGGAGCAGTACAAGTGGATTACAAGATATTGGAAAATTATAAGCGTGAGGATGGAACTCCATTGGCATGGAATCGTACTGGATGGCAAAATACGCCTACAGCAGAAGCAACGCGTTTTATCGATAACCCCTACTGGTCTGCTTACGAGTCTTATATGGAAGATAATAGAGACCGCTTTTATGGAAATATTGGATTACAATATGACTTGAATAGCTGGCTTTCCTTAGGAGCCAAAGTACATGGCGATATTTATTCGTTCCAATCTCAGGACCGTATCGCTGTATACTCTCGCAGCACTTCACAGTATGAAGAGACAAGCAATAAACTAAACGAATATAATTATGAATTTTTAGCTACAGCAAAAAAAAACTGGGATAAATTCTCACTTATTGGAAATATCGGAGCCAATCTTCGTGACCAACAGCGCAAGCAAGATTATGCCATTACGCAAGGAGGTCTAATTATTCCAAATTATTACAATCTAAAAAATGCGAATTCAGTCAAAATTGACAACTTTAAATATCACAGACGCATTGCATCAGTTTATGGAAGCTTTTCTTTGGGCTATAATGATTTGCTATACTTGGATGGAACAGTACGCAATGACTGGTCTTCAACATTACCAACAAACAACAACTCATTTATATATCCTTCCTTGACAGGTAGTTTTGTTTTTAGTCAATTAGAAGCATTTAAACAATTGGACTGGTTAAGTTTCGGAAAAATACGTTTGGGATGGGCCCAAGTAGGAAATGACACAGACCCTTATCAACTGTATAAGGTCTATGAGCCTGAGCAATCATATGAAGGGCAAGCTTCCTATGGCCTCCCGAGCATAAAACCAAATGCTAATTTAAAACCCGAAATTACCAGCTCTTGGGAGACAGGCCTGAATGTACAACTGTTCAAAAATCGCTTAGGGTTTGATATAACCTATTACAACAATAATTCCAGAAATCAAATCCTACCTGTCCCTGTTTCTTCGTCTTTTGGATACGCAAGCAAAGTATTTAATGCGGGAAAAATTAATAACAAAGGTCTCGAAATTGTTCTTAATGGTACGCCAATCAAAAATGAAAACTTTACTTGGGACGCTACAATTAACTGGGCCAAAAACAAAAACAAAGTGATCAAATTAGACGATCAGGTAAATACATTGAGTTTGAGTAATTCGTTAGTTGAATTAGTCGCACGTGAAGGCGAGTCTTATGGACAATTTTTAGGCTATGACTTTGTATATGCGGCAGATGGACAACGTGTTGTTCAGGCAGATGGAACGTACATGAAGACCTCCCAATTAGTTCCACTAGGATCAATTCTACCTGATTTTACTTTTGGCTTTCAAAATAGCTTCCGCTACAAAAACTTTAGCTTAGGATTTTTGGTTTCAGGTCGTGTTGGCGGAAATTTTTTCTCCCAAACATATAAAGTTGGTATGTATTCAGGCATCCTGGACAAAACAGCGGCTAATAATATCCGTGAAACGGGTGTTATTTTGGATGGTGTCAAAGGCGATGTAACATTCCACAGCGACGGTACATATGCCGTTGAGAACGTTCAACAAAATACCACCAATATTACAGCGCAGCAATGGGCGCGCAATGAGTACAATGGTCCGACCACTTTTTCCATTTTTGATGCCACTTATGTTAAACTGAGAGAAGTGACGCTGGGTTATAATTTCAAATTAGCCAATGCCAAAGTCATTAAAAATATTGGGGTCAATGTCTATGGCCGTAATCTTTGGAATATCTATACCAAGAGTAAATACATTGATCCTGAATTCACCTCCAGTGGCGGTAATGTACAGGGCATTGAAGGTGGTAACATTCCTGTTCCTGTTACTTACGGTTTTAATGTAAACCTTAAATTTTAAAAAAAATGAAAATATCAACTATATTATATGCTTCAGTAATCGGTGCTTTACTTATTGTTACATCATGCTCTAAGTCTACGTTTAACGATATAAATACAGATCCTAACCGTCCCGCTACCGTCACAACACCGACAATTTTGGTAACGGCCGAAAAGCAATTGATTAATGCCTTACGAAGCGAAGAGGTCAGTTTACGTGGAGCACAATTATTTGCACAATATTTTGCCCAAAATATATACACAGATCAATCGCGTTATCAAATACCAACGAGTTATTCCGATAATTACTGGACGGCAACTTACAAATCGCTCAATAATCTGAATGAAATTATAAAACTCAATTCAAATGAAAAGACTAAGGCCATCGCCGCAGCAGGAACAGCAGGTTCCAATGCGAACCAGATTGCGATTGCAAGAATTCTTAAATCTTATGCTTTTCAATCGTTAACCGATGTTTTCGGTAATATTCCCTATGAGTCTTACGGAAATAAAGACGCTGATTTTGAAGCCCTACAACAGGACCCTGACAACTTAACGCCTAAATATGCAAGTCAGGAGAAAATCTATAAAGATATTCTAAACGAACTGCAACAAGCGGCTGATACCCTAACGAAATATACAACAGCAACCACATTTGGCACCGCTGATATTATCTACAAGGGATCCAATGCCAGCTGGGCAAAATTTGCCAATTCACTACGGTTACGGATAGCCAATCGCATTAAGGCAAAAGATGCTGCATTGGCAGCAACGCATATTGCCGATGCGATAAAGAAAGGCGTATTTACCGCTAACAGCGATAATGCCGTATTTAAATATTCTAAAACTCCACCCAATGAAGCACCACTATTCCGGGCCACAGTGACAGCCAACCGAAAAGATTTTGCCATTTCAAATGTACTTATAGAAGCCCTTCAGGGTACACGTGGCCCCTTTAAAACTGTAGACCCTCGCTTGTCTAAATTCGCAAAACCAACATCCTCAGGAAATGCCTATTTCGGCCAACCGTATGGGCTTCCCTTAGCCGCCGGAAATCTATTCCCTGTGGATAAGATATCTTTACCAAGTGACGCGATCAACGCGGCTGACTATAGCGAAGTTCTCCTGGAATACGCCGAAGTAGCATTCCTCTTGGCAGAAAATAACAATTGGGATCAAACTAATTATGAGAAAGGAACCCGCGCTTCGCTGGAAAAATGGGGGGTATCACAAGAAGATATAAACAGCTATATCAGCAAACTGCCAGCTGCCAATAAAGAACATGTGCTTTCTCAAAAATATCTGGCACTTTTCAATCAGAGTATAGAAGCTTGGTCAGAAATTAGAAGAACGGGCTATCCACTATTTCTCATCAAAAAAGGAGATGTTACCTGGAGTGGGACGATCGATGGCAAACCCGTCACCTATACCTTTAATCCCGAAGTTGGCGATGCCATACCAAGTCGTTTGGTGTATCCATTGAAAGAACAAAGTACAAATAGATCAAATTATCAAGCAGCCCTGGCGCAACAAGGAGATGATGTGATCAACACCAAAGTATGGTGGAATAAATAAAAAAGTATTTTCTACCCATTTGAACACCTGAAGTTTAAGATTTCAGGTGTTTTTTTTTCAATTATTTCCTAACTTCGTAAAAGACCATTAAGAAAGAATGCCATGGATGATCAAATATTAGATAAAATCGACCAACTGAGTGAAGAGGGAAATGCTTATTGTGATGAAGAGAACTTTCGCGAAGCAATTAGGGTATGGACTGAGGCACTCAATTTAATCCCTAGCCCACAAAATGTCCACGCTGAAAGTCTTTGGCTGGAAGCCTCCATTGGTGATGCCTATTTCTTAGAGGACGACTTCGAAAATGCACTTCCACACTTTGAAAATGCCAAAGGCAATATCATCGAAAATGCCTATGAAAATCCCTTTATCATGCTACGATTAGGACAGTGTTACCTGGAAACAGCTTATACCGAATCTGCACAAGAATACCTTCTTCGCGCCTATATGATGGAAGGAAAAGAGATTTTTGAAGAGGAATCACCAAAATATTTTAATTTTCTGGCTGATAACGTCGAATTGGATTAATCAATTGCATCTGCCACCTCCATTGGTAAATCAGACTCAAGAATAGATGCCCCCTGGGCGAATATCGCCCTATATTTTTCCTTTCTTTCTTCTTTCTTTGTTAGCTTGTCATAAGTTGGCGCTGACGAAATCATACACATCACCCCTTTCCCATTAAAAAAACGGTACATTTCTGCATTCGATTCTCTTAAATCAGGACCAATATAGACAATCATTCGATCATAGGGCAATCCCGAAGCCCTAAATTTAGCTAAGGCTGCCTGATCTTTGATATGCATAGACATATACTGATCTGGATTTTGTGTTAAATAGTAGGCTGCCTGCTCAACGTTATGTACGGTTACCCAAACCCAGCTATATGCATTATGCTTTCGCAATATTGCTGCGGTCGCTGATAGCGGTAAATCTTTCTTATCAAGATTTAAAATGGTTTTCCCTTTTGCCCATTCAATCACTTCATCAAGGGTATTTATAGGATATTCGGTGACATTTCCAGCATGGTCTTTCAGACGAAGTTTACGCAATTCAGCCCAAGTATAATCCGATACCCGACCAACCCCATTTGTCACACGCTCTAAGTTTGCATCATGGAGTAATACCGCAACGCTATCTTTCGTATAGCGTGGATCTATTTCAAAAATTGCTGGAGTTTTACGTAACACAGCCTCAAATGCCACAATAGAATTTTCAGGAAGACCATCTTCTATAGTCCCGCGGTGACCGCTGATGATTTTCTTTCCCTCAGCATACTTAAAGTATGCGCGCATGGCTTCCACAGATTCAAACTTTAGCTTCTGGTTGCTTTGAGCTAAAACTTTCGTGCATAATAAACTAGATAAAAATAATAATAGAAATACAGAAATCGTTTTCAACCGTATATCATTGTGATCTGAAGCAGCCATCTACCTATTTATTATGGAAATATGAATTGCTAAAATAGGCATCCTATATCAATAAATCGTAAACAAAATATGTACTCAAAATAAAGAAAATAAAACGAGTAGCTTAACAACATCGAATAGATTTTCTGCTACGGCCCCTATACGATGGCAAAACATTCCTCTATTCCTTAATATTCATGGTGATCAAGAAAGCCCCCTCCAAATTGTATTCCTATTTATAGTTGGTGATTTTTTGAATGAGACAACCGCTATATGAGCATATTAAGCGAAAAAAATAGCAGTTTTTTAGATGAAGAAAAATTAAATATTCTATATTTGCATCAATTTATATTTGATCTAAATAAAGTACCATGAAGAATAGAACACGCTATACGATGTTCGCTATAGGAACCCTGGTCCTTCTCGGGACCCAATTACATGCACAAGAGCTGTCTCTCCTCGTAAAAAATACAGAAAATCAACCCCTGGCTCAGGCCAATATTAAACTTAACGGAAAAAACATTGGTTATTCTAATTCGAATGGGCAATTTAAACTCAATAAAATACCAGGACATACTCCACTTCAATTTCGCATTTCTTATACGGGTTATTCGCCCATTGAAAAAATAGTCAGTTTAGATACAGTTAATGGCACTATCCTATTTCAGTTAAATGCCACACAGACCTTAGATGAAATTATTGTTACTGCCGGCCGTAAAGCAGAAAGTATCTCTACGGTTCCCTCTTCGGTATCCATTTTAACAACAAAAGAGATTGAAGCACAAAGCCAGATCAGCACCAATCTTTCAACAATACTTGGCAATACAATTCCGGGACTGGGTACGGCTACCAACAAAGCAACCAATTCAGGTCAGACTTTACGCGGGCGATCTGTACTGGTTTTAATAGATGGGATCCCACAATCCACACCATTAATGAATGGACAGCGCGATCTACGCACCATCGATCCCAGTGTCATTGAACGTGTGGAAGTTATTAAAGGAGCAACCTCCATCTATGGAAATGGCTCAGCTGGCGGGATTATTAACTACATCACGCGCAATCCAGCAAAAGATTCAGCTCCTATCCAAGGAATTACCAGCCTGAGAACAACCTTCAATCCTATAAACAGTGGCGGAACGTTGGGCTATCGTGCCACCCAAACATTATATGGCCGAAAAAACAGCTGGGATTACACCGTCAGCGGATCGGCGGATTATGTGGGTCTTCAGCGCGATGGTGATGGAACAGCCCTCGGTCAGACAGATGGTCTTTCAAATACCTATCAATACAATGCATTCCTCAAACTTGGCTACACCATCGATAACAGTTCCAATCTATCCGCTGTATATAATTTTTATCGAAGCAACCAGCACAACAGATACATCAGCCAAACGGGTGTGTACGGACAATCCCCGACTATCGGTATAAAAGGAGATGATCCTGGCAAACCTGCCGGCACGCCTTACAACCACAATGCGATGCTGACTTATACGAAAAATAATCTTTTTGCCTCCACTTCTCTCGTTGCATCGGCTTATTACAACACCTTTCGATCCATGAATCGTTATGTTGAAAAAGCATCGGCATGGTATGGTCCTGGTCAAACACAGATCAACTCTGAGAAAAAAGGATTGCGTATCAATCTCAACACGCCTTTTCAAGTATTTGATTCTAACGTGGATGTCACTTATGGAATTGATCTCCTAAATGATGTCACGGATCAAAACCTAACGGATGGTAGAGTCTATATTCCTTACATGAATATGCTCAACGTGGCACCTTATGCACAAGTAAAGATTGATTTCCTAGAAAATCTAATTTTCAAAGGTGGGGTCCGTTATGAAAATGCAACCGTCAAAATAAAAGATTTCAACACCATTGCTACGGGCCCGGACAATGCGGGTAGCATCGCTGTTAAAGGCGGCGAAATACCGTATAAAGGAGCTACGTTCAATGCCGGTCTCCGTTATAATAAATATTCCTTTTTCAATCCTTTCATAAGCTTTTCACAGGGTTTTGCCATCAATGAACTTGGCCGAATTGTCCGCAGGGCAACAGACAACGATCTAGATAGTCTAAAAACAGATCCCATCATTACCAATAACTACGAAATCGGGTTTTCCAGCAACTACAGTATTTTCCAATTATCTGCTTCCTACTATTATAGTACTTCAAAAATGGGCGTGGAACTTGTAGACATTGGTGGTTATCTGATGCCACAACGACTTCCTGAGGATGTCTATGGATATGAAGTAGCCCTAAGTGCAACCGTCAGCCCCCAACTGACTGTGGGTGGAACTTATGCTTATGTGGAGGGAAAATCGAAAAAAGAAGACGGCACGAAATCCTACCTCAATGGCTCACGTATCGCTCCAATCAAAGCAACGGGATATATCTATTATACCCCGATCAAGCCATTGACCTTTCAATTATTCTGGGTACATACCGGAGCTCGTGACAGATTCCTGCCTAACGACAAAGGTATATATAAAAACAGCGAGGGGCCGGTTAAACCAGTGGATCTTTTTAACTTAAATGGGAATTATCAGATCAACAAACAATGGTCATTGGGACTAGGCGTTGAAAATCTTTTCAATAAGAACTACTACCCAGTTGTAAGTCAATACCGTGCGTTAAATGAGGAATATGTAAGAGGTCAGGGAATGATGGCTTCCTTTAATATCAATTATAAATTTTAGATGATCAAGTCGAGCATACTTTGGCTGCATAAATGGCTCGGGATAATCACCGGCATTATTGTATTCATTTTAAGTATAACAGGATGTATATATACCTTTCAGGATGAGCTCAAACTATGGGCTTATCCAGAAAAGTATTTTATAGCCCCTGTTGATAGCTCCTCGCCCCCCCTCCCCCTCAGCACCTTACTAAACAATGCGCAGCATAGTCTTGACGAGGGGCAGAAAATCTCCCGTGTAGACCTCTATCCGGCAAAAGATCGAACCTGGGTATTTCGTGCCATGAAAACGGATGAGACAGCCTTTGGCCATTGGAATTACTTTCGCTATTATAAAAGGGTATTCATCAATCCTTATACAGGTAAGGTGCAACAGGTTGAAAATACAAAGACAGAGTTTTTTCAACTGGCATTACAACTCCATCTCAATTTGTTGCTGGGAAAAAAATATGGTCATGCTTTAGTCAGTTGGTCTACTGCGCTATTTATCGTCATTCTATTGAGCGGGATCGTATTGTGGTGGCCGAAAAAATGGAAGGGAAAAAATCTCCGCAGGAGCTTTTGGGTAGACACAAAAGTTAAATGGAAACGGTTAAATCACGATCTGCACAATGTGATTGGCTTCTATAGCCTGTTTATTGCACTGGCTTTTGCTATTACAGGTTTGGCATTCGCATTTCCGGGATTCAAAAAGATGTATATCGCTACATTTAATCTTTTTCAACAGGGAGCGACCTCTACAGCTCTACCTGTCCCATCACTGATCCCCCTGGCTTATGAAAAATTTCAGGACAATGCACTGCTTTATAGTCTCAAAAATTATCCGCAGGCCGAAATGCTTTCCATTCGGTTGAAAAAAGAAACAGAGCAAGAAGTCGATATTCAAATCAGAAGGTACGAAAAACGAAGCGGTGTATTTAACTGGCTATATTTTGACAGAAAAGAGGCCAGTTTAAAACAAATCAAAACCGGTGACAACTTGCGGTTCGGAGATAAACTTGGATCGCTCAATTATGACATCCACACCGGCAGTATCGGTGGCTTGGGAACAAAGATTATTGCTTTTATCGCCAGTCTTTTTTGTGCTTCCCTTCCAATCACAGGATATATTATCTGGCTGAACAAAAGCAAGAAGGCAAAGAAAAAGAAGGGTTATCAACATAATGTTAGTAAGTACTGTTAATAACAGTATCTTTTCTTTTAAACAGCTTTTCAACACAGTTATTAACATAATGTGGAAAAGTAAGCACAAAGGACTTTACTATTTGTAAAAGAACAAAACGCTTCTATAACGACCCCAAATAGATACTCCGAAATTTATTCATAAAAAACAGGCATATAAAGATATGCCTGTTTTTTATAAATAATCCAACAATGAGTTAACTTCTTACAAATTTGGATTCTGTTCGTATTCTGTATTGGGAATAGCAAATAGATAATATGGACTATTATTCACAAAGTTAGAACCGTCAGAGAATTTGATCACCCGATGGCCTTGTCCATCGATCAATTTTGTTTTCCCTTCTTCGTCAACAACCTGCACCTGTATCGGTTCTCCTTTATCATTTAAAAAAGCCATTCGTGTAACCTTACCTTGAGTACGAATAATATCAGATAATGCAAACCCCTCTCCCCAAAGCTCTTTTCTGCGTTCAATCAAAATCTCCGCAATTAGTTTCGCGTTATCACTTCCTTCAAACAACTTCGCATTCCGTGCTTGTCGCAGTTTATTCAAAGCAGCTACCGCCTTCTCGATCTCTCCTGCTCTCGCATAACCCTCAGCTTCAATTAGTAACATTTCAGCTGAGCGCATATACACAATATCACCAATTTGATTTGTCTTCATTTTAAACTTCTTATAGCGTAAAAATCCTTCTCGGCCTTTCAGTCCATCCCATTCAAATAGCGCATAGCGGACATCATCTTTATCAAATAGATCCTTAAAATATGGATCAGCCATAAAACTATAATAATATGAGGCAGAAGAAGAAACATCAATATAGTGGAAAGTATAACTAGCTGTATTCTGCTCAGTAGTTTGCAAATGCCCCCATAGCCATTCTGAATTTTGAGCGTCGTTAAAACCCGCCTGATAGTCCGCAGCACTCATTAGACTGTGTGCCGCCGCAGCTTTAGTAGCATATTCAGCCGCTAATTTCCATTCACCAATCTGCAAATAAGTCCTAGCAAGAAGGCCATAAACAACATCTATACTGATCTGATATTTTTCCACTTTTGTTGCTGTAGCCAATAAAACTTCGCTATCTTTTAGATCTTTCACGATAAGCTGATATAGCTCCTCCAGACTAGCCCTTGGCTTACCCTTCGTTTGCAGGGTGCTGGGTTCAGTATAAATTGGTACCGCTTTAGCACTCTTGTCTTTCAAGTAGCTAAACTGATAGAACGAAGCAAGATTAAGATAGATAAACGCACGCAATGCTTTTGCCTGACCTTTTAGAAAGTTTTTATCAGCAACATCCCCAGTTACACCATCCACTTTTGCGATCACATTATTGGTATTATCAATGACCTTATAAAATAAGGTCCAGAAATAGGATACCCTAGATGACCGACGATTATCTAACTCTGTAAATGCATAGGCATCACGATAGCCATATTTAGTTGTTACCGCCACATCACTTCCCATGGCATCACTTGTACGCATGATAGCTGTATATCCCGGATTGGCGTAGGTAAAATAGGTATCATTTAAATATTTCCAGGTGCCGTTCACAACTGTTGCAACACCACGTGTATCTTTATAGATCTGTTCTTCTGTTACCGATGTCGTAGGGACAGTATCAAGATTATCCTTACAAGATGTAGTAACAAAGAAAAGCCCTAAAAGAATATAGATAAGTTTTATTTTCGTGATTTTCATAATATTATTTACGTTAAACATTTGACTGATTTAAAACACAAGTTGCACGCCTCCTGAAATTGTACGCATCGCTGGATAGCGGAAATATGTATTACCATTTACTGTTTGCTCGGGATCCATCCCCTTGTGTCCATAAAATGTCAAAAGATTTTCGGCAGTGGCAAAAACTCGTATTTTATCGATATTAATCCGCTTCAATAAAGCTCCAGGGAGACTATAACCGAAGCTTACGTTTTTAAGGCGTGCATAGGTTCCGCTATATAAAAAGCGCGTGGATGCCGAAGTCCAGTTTGTCGCATCGGTCGTTAATTTAGGGACATCTGTTTGTGTATTTTCCGGCGTCCAATGATTCAATATCTCTTTCGACCAGGCACGACCGGCATTATTGCCATTATGCAGCAATTGAATGTAGTCATTATCCAATATTTGTCCTCCAAGGCTAAAGCTCAATAACGCAGACAGATCAAAATTTTTGTAGGTAAAGCTATTCTGAAGACCTCCTACAATATCAGGGAGTGAGCTCCCCGCAACAAAGCTACCAGCATCGCTGTACTTAGAAGTTTTCTCCCCTGTATTATTTCCATCTTTATCAGCAAGATACCACTGTGGCAGACCATTTTCCGGATTCACTCCGGCCCACTCCGGCATATAAAAATCATATACACTGCCTCCGACGCGTAGAATTTTTGTTCCACTTATAATTGATTTTGTATTATCAGGAAGGGATGTTACTTTGTTTTTATAATGGGAGAAATTAATATCCAAATTCCATTTAAAATTATCATTTTTAACGGGAATTGTTCGAATATCCACATCAATACCAGTATTTTTTACCGCCCCTATGTTCGCATCGTAACCAACATAACCTGTAGATGCAGCCATTGGCATTGTAAATAATAAATCCTTACTTCTTCTATCAAAATACTCCACTGTTAGCGAAACACGATCCTGGAAAGCCGAAACATCCACGCCTACATTTAAGTTCAGATTCGTCTCCCATTTTAAATCTGGAGTCGCTAACCTACCAGTATAGGTCCCACCCTTCCCAAGACTATTAGCAATGGTATAGAGTCCCTGATAGGCAAAATAGGTACCCAGATTATCATTCCCCTGACCACCGTAACTCGCCCGAAGGGTTAGCTGATTAATTGTATTATTATCTTTTAAGAAGTCTTCTTGTTTCATTTTCCACGATCCACCAACAGACCAAAATGTTCCCCAGCGTTTATCCGGGCTGAATCTCGATGAACCATCGGTCCGTAATGAACTTGAGAAATAATACTTATTATCGTAATTATACTCTAAGCGTCCTAGAAAACTCAATAATTTATAATCCACACTTGATCCTGTAAAACCATCCAACTGAGAAGCAGCAACTGGCTCATAAAATCCGGGTAATACAAAATAACTGCGGTTACCACTAATATTGCTACTGTTAAAAGCATAGTATTCCTGCCCAGCTAACACATTAAGGTGATGCAAGCCAAATTGCTTTTCATATGTTAATATATTATTCCATGTTTGTCCTACCGTCCGAACACTCGACCGAGCGACTGTACCAAAGGTTTCAGCACTAAATCCCAAGAGAGGGTTCTCATAATCATGTGTATTGGAATTGATATAATCGAGACTGTACGTAGATTTCAGTTTCAAATTCGTTGTCAACAAGGCTTCCAAATACGCCCGTGCCGAAATATTCTCTCTGCGAATATCATTTTTATCCAATGGCAGAGTAGCAGCTAAATTATTACGGGGGGAAGCCGCACTTGGTCTATAGGCACCAAAATCGTACACTCTTTTTCCATTCTCTTCTACATAGGATCCATCATCATTGCGTTCATAATATGGATAAAAAGATGGTACTAAACGGGAAAAGTTAATGATATTGGCGGTATTACTATCTTCTGATTGTGGATATTTTTGAAAAGTACTACTTCCACCTAAATTAACACCCGCATTTAACCAAGACTTGACTTTACTATCGATATTCGCCCGCAAATTATATCGTTTAAATCCCGACTCAATAGCCACCCCTTGGTCATTAAGGTATCCACCCGAAATATAATAGGTGTTTTTTTCACTCCCCCCGCTAAAACTCAAATCACCTTGCGTACGTACACCAGTTCGTTGCAACACATCTTTCCAGGGATCATCCCATAAGGTTTTAGCACCTGAAACCAACTTGCCATCTACACCTACCGGTTGCGGAAATTGGCTACCATAAGGATTTTTCTTCAAATCGACCAGCAGGGTTCTACTTGCATTTGCAGCAGCCTGGGCAGCATTCAAACCATTGCTCAAATTTTTATTACGCAATGCCTCCCAATACAGTTGGAAGTATTCATCTGTTGTTACTTGTTCGTAATCCTTAACAGCACGGCCCGAATACCCTTGTGTGAAATTGAGATTGATCTTTGTATCACCTGATGCTTTTCCAGATTTAGTTGTAATAATTATAACTCCATTTGCTCCCCGTGAACCATAAAGTGCACTAGAAGCAGCATCCTTCAATACCGAGATAGACTGAATATCGTTTGGATTAATAGAATTGATATCCCCTGCGTAAGGATTACCATCCAAAACAATCAGTGGTGAACTTGATGCATTAATAGAGCCAATCCCACGAATACGGATTGTTGCATCCGTTCCGGGCTGACCAGATGAAGCAACAGATTGTAACCCTGGTACCTGACCTTCCAACGCCTTCGAAATACTGGAAACCTGTCTATTCTCAATTGCTTTACTGCTGACCGTGCTCACTGAGCCTGTAATATTAGAGCGTTTGGAAGTACCATACGCCACCACAACTACTTCATCAAGGTCTGTACTCGACGGCTTAAGCGCCAGGGAGATAGAACCACCACTGGCCCTTACCTGCTGCGATTCGTAGCCTATAAAAGAAAACTCCAGGAACGGGTCATCTTTACCTGTGGTACTGATCGTAAACTCCCCCTTAGCGTTCGTCAGTGTCGATTTATTTTGATCAGATACACGCACACTTACGCCAGCTAGCGCCTGGCCGGTGGTCGCATCAGTAACTTTCCCCTGTATGGAACGTTGCTGTGCATACAATTTATTCATACTGGCACTAGACAATGCTACCGCTACAATAGGAATGTATTTGAATGTTGAGTGCATATTAAGGATATTTAATAAATGAGTTAATTACAATAAATATATAGAAAATAAATAAATTAAATGTAATTATTTTACCAAAAAACATGGCGAAACATAGTGTGTTTAAAAATCTACTAAATTGATAGATTTTATCAGATCGCAAATATAATATAATCTATACTAATTTACTATACATTTTTTACAAAAAAATAAATGATTAAAAATCAAACGATTACAGAAACAACTCAGGACAACAAACTGATAGTAAGCAAGCTAACAGATTGCTATTGATCCAGCCAGCGCTGAAAATTTGGAGAACGCTCTTCGCTAACAATAACTTCAATTCCCTTTGGAGTTTGGGGAATTAGTTCTAATTTAATTCTATTCCGACTTATTTTTAACATAGACTGAATGGAATCAATACGAATAAGAAATTTTCTATTAATTTGAAAAAAAACGAACGGATCTACCTGAGTCACCAAGTGAACTAGACTATCTTCAATAATATAGGCTACACCTGACTCTTTTTCCACCGCATACAGTTCTTTATCTTCTGCCATAAAGTAGGCAATATCGGCAATCGCCAGGGACTTTAAAAAGTTGCCATACTTCACCAAAAAGCGCTGCTTTAGACGCAACTCAGCTTTGGGTAATAGTGGCTCAATACGTTTCATGATCTGCGCGAGCTCCTCTGCATCGAAAGGTTTTAACAGATAGGCATAACCTTGATTTTGAAAGGCTTCCAATGCATATTGTTCATAGGCTGTTGTAAAAATAAGCGGCACATCAATCGACACCTGCTTAAATATCTCAAAACTCAGTCCATCCATCAGATGGATATCCATAAAAATCAGGTCAAAATGATGCTTATTGATGGTCTTCACCGCTTCCTGGATCTCCTTTGTATTGGTAAATATCAATGTGCTGTCCCCATAAAGGTCTGTCAACATCTCCTTTAAGCCTACAAAAGCCCAGTCTTCGTCTTCGACAATCAATATATTCCATCCCATGGGTTGAATGTAATAAAAAATCCATTTCCTAAGAAAGAAAATGGATTAATATATAAAGGATTAAAAAAAATTGACCTTATTTCAATAGATCTGGATTATTATCGATCGCTTCCTGTGGATAACGGATCACATAGCGCGGATCATTTTGCTGCAAAGTCACCGTTCTACCAAAACTAGTATGTGTTAGGGTAGGTCTCGTTGTACGTTTTAAATCGTACCAACGCAAACCTTCTAGCGCCAATTCACGTTTACGTTCAAGTAATACCGCATCCAGCAATTGTTCTTTGGACAAATTTGCGTCAGCTTTGGCTTCCTGTGTATAGGCATCAGCCGAAAATCTGCTTTTCTTCAGTACGGACAGATATTTTAGCGCTTCCGCTGTATTTCCCAAACGCGCATTGCATTC
This sequence comes from Sphingobacterium prati, assembly GCF_013167215.1. Classification (GTDB taxonomy): domain Bacteria; phylum Bacteroidota; class Bacteroidia; order Sphingobacteriales; family Sphingobacteriaceae; genus Sphingobacterium; species Sphingobacterium prati. Next base: position 328,376 of record NZ_JABJWY010000039.1, on the reverse strand, counting down.
GGCGATCGTCAAATAAAGTTCAGCGTTTCTAAAACTGACATTAAAGCGATTTTCTCCGCCTTTAAGAGATATATAGTCACCACCTCTTTTTTGGAAATAACGTCCCTTTCTCAAATCACCATCTGAGTAAGACGACAATAAAGAGGACGAAATAAATGAACTCGAACGAACTTCTGGAATAGATACTTTCTCCAAAGCCATAATCATCTCTTCCGACTCAAAATCGTTCGGTAGCTTACTTCCAGCAGCGTTTAGATCGACCAACTTATTATTTATCGCTAAGGCTTTTTGCGCAGCTGCCGCTGCCGCTTGCCATTCTCCACGATACAAATGGAGACGTGATGCCATCGCGTAAGCCCCACGCTTGCTAAAGCGGTAATTTACGCCTTTAGCCTGATCGTCTACCGTAAGCAATGCCGTCCCCTTTTCCATATCTGCTAACACCTGCACATAAGAGTCATCCAGGCTTGCAGGAACAAACCGCTGTTCCAGATCAATTTTGGTCGACAACGGAACACCACGCAAACCTAGATTGTTTGGCGAATAAATTTCACTGTAACAATTAAGCAATTCAAAATGGGCATAAGCACGCATCAGATAAGCCTCCCCTTTAATCTGATCCACCGTTGCATTACTTACCAATTTTTCATCAATGGTACTGATGATCTGATTGGTATAAAAAATACTCTTGTAAAAAGCCAGATAAGGATACGCGGTCGTTGCCGGATCAGGATTCTGGTCATTCCAAAGATAGATGTCTTTGGTCCGGGCAGCGTCGGTTGAACTTTCATCCAAAAGCAGCTCGTCGGTACGTAAAGACAGATACGATTTATGTGCTGGAAAGCCAACATAACTGCTCGTCATCAAACCTCTAAAATCACTTTCCGAAGCGGGGATGACCGTCCCCACCGGTTGTATATCTAAATATTTATTGCAGGAAGTCAATACACTTGCTGTCATGATCATTCCAAAATAAATTATCTTCTTCATGTTATATTCAATTAAAACAATTAAAAACTTGCTGAAAGACCAAAAGCAAAAGATTTGCTGATCGGCTGTGCATAATAGCTACCGTAAGTTTCTGGATCAAAATATCCTTCGTAATTCGCTCCAAAAACCAATAAGTTGCGTCCTTCTACGTTCACACGCAAATTGCTTGCTCCGATTTTTTTACTCACGGCAGCCGGGAGTGTATATCCCAAACGGATACTATTGATACGGACATAACTCATTTTCTTCGCCCAGATATCGTACTGATTAAAGGAATTGATCGGATCATTGCTTTCCATCCAACCATAAGCCATCCAACGGTCATTGAGTTCCGAACTGATACTTCCTAATGCTGGCAAGGCTGTCTTACCCTGTAGAGCCATCAGGAGATCCTTCGTATAATTTTGTCCGCGATCCACCTTAGCTGGGTTATAGGTCGGTGTACGGCTTGCCCAACGCTCGAGGTTGAAGACCGCTGAAATCGCCAGGTCAAAATTAGCATAGCGGAAGCGGTTGGTCATACCACCAGTAAACTTAGGGTCTTTACTGCCCTTGTATTTAAATTTAGCACGGTAATCTGCGGCGGTCATATCAGTCTGAGACATATATCCCGGTAAGAATTCCGCCCATGGATCGTATAGTCCATAGAATTCTTCGAAACTCGAAACAGAGCCATCCTGATTTCTGAACTGCATCACACCGTCCTTATCCAATCCAGCCGTTTCCAGTACATATAGTCCATTGATCGGACGGCCTTCCTGTGTATCCGGCGCATAAGCCTTTGGATTATTCATGACCTTCAATAATTTATTATTATTGTGGGCAATATTAAAATCCGTAGACCAGGAGAATTTATCCGTCTGGATCTGACGACTCGAGATCGTCAGTTCTACTCCCTGATTTCGTGCTGACGCCCAATTGACCTGCACATCCTGAAAACCATTCTCCATAGGTATGGCGCTATTTGCAATCAGGTCCGTACTTGTTCTATTGTAATAATCAACCGTAATATTCAGTCGATTTTTCCATAGACCTAAGTCAATCCCTGCATTGTAAGATTTTGTGCGTTCCCAGCGCAACTTGTCGTTGGCAGGCATATCTACCACGACAGATCCTTCTGGATAACCGGGAAGTATAGTCGAATTTTCATACTTTCCAACAATAAACGGATAGGTATTGCGATCCACATTCCCCTGAATACCATACGAAGCACGGACACGAAGATCAGATAAAGCTGTTTTTCCCTTGATAAACTCCTCTTCCAGTACATTCCAAGATCCGGACAATGACCAGATCGGCAAGAAACGATACTTCGGATCTACGCCAAACATATTTGACCCATCATAACGTATGCTACCATAGACATTGTACTTGCGGTCAAATGTATAGGTCGCATTCCCGTAGAAGGAGGCATAGGAGTTTTCGATTAATCCTTTTTTATATTGTACAAATCTCGAGTCATCCTGATAGTTGCTGTTCGGAAAAACAATATTCTGTGTCGTCAACGTTCCTGGATTATAGCCAAAACCTTTCGTCGCGATCATTTTATTTGTACTACGACGCAGTTCTGTTCCGCCCATGAGTTCCAACTCGTGCCTATCGTTCCAGGTTTTGTTGTATTTTAAGTAAGTTTTCCAGTTGTATTGGAAGATACTGTTGCTTGTATTTTCGATCTTACCCCCTGTTGGCAAAAAGTATTTGAACGTTTTACTCGCGGAATCGTAATACCGTGTTGCAGCACGCAATTTACGGGTATTATAGCTTTCCTGATCGGCAAACCGCTCCATACTATTTTCGTCAAACTGTAAACCAAATTCGGTACGTAAAGACAATTGCGGTATAATGGTATATTCCAGGTAACCTATGGCTTTCAACGCTTTATTTGTCAATGCATATTTGGTATTTTCCCGTTCCTCTATGGAATTGAATAGAATGTACGTGTCTTTTTCATAGCCTTCGATATCCGGATCGTAGTTATACTTACCTGATTGATCGTGTACAGTCAGATACGGATTAACTAAACGCATGTAATTACTCGGATTGGTAAATGCATCGTCATCCTGGATCGGGTTTTGTCTGTTTGAGACCGACCCTAATAAATTGATTCCCGCTTTAAACCGATCGTTGATATTGAAATCATTGTTAAATGTCAATGAATAACGACGTAGATCTGCTCCTTTAGTTGCTCCTTTTTCATCATAAAATCCGCTGGACAAATAATAACGATGTGCGTCGTTACCACCGGAGATCGATGCCGAGTACTGTTGATTGAGTGCCTGCCGATAAAGCTCTTTTCCCCAGTCTGTTTGCTGCAGGCGCAATTGATTGATGGACTGCTGCACATCTGGAGATAAAGCGGCTAATCCACCCGAACGATAAGCGTCCAGTGCATCTGCGTTATCCAGGATGCGCATAACCGCCCCCTTACCTGTACGGTAATTCAAGTCCGTACGGCCGGCCATCAATAGCTCAAAATCCACCTTTTCGTTGGCGTTCATCAGGTTGAGCTTAGCAAAATCAGGGCGTTCCGTGACAAAGGTGTTTGCTGAGACCTGCAATTTCGCAGGACCTGACTTACCACGTTTTGTGGTGATCACAATAACGCCGTTAGCAGCACGTGCACCATAGATCGACGTTGCTGCCGCATCTTTTAATACGGTAATATCGGCAATATCATCGGGATTGATTCCTGCGATCGGAAGATTATTCAAACTATTCAGGTTATCCTTATCAATTCGATTCGGCAACTCTGTACCTTCTATGGGTAATCCGTCAATTACCCACAACGGATCTTGCGTCCCATTGAGTGATACCGTACCGCGGATACGGATCTGCGGTGCGCTATTAGGACCACCATTAAAATTACTCAACTGTAAACCTGCTACCTGCCCCGCCAGCATTTCATCAATAGATGCAACGCCTGTCTGCTTGACATCAGCTACATTAATTTTATTATATGCTGTTGTATTTTTACGTTTTTTGATGTCGGTATACCCTGTTACGATGACTTCATCCAGGGATTCACCACTCGGTTGTAGCAAAATCGTCCTGTTGTCCTGAAATACTGGAACCTGAATACGCTGATACCCCACATAACTAATGGTGACGTATTTTAAGTTTCCCGGAACTTTTAGGCGAAATTCGCCCGAAGCATCAGTCAGTGATCCCAATGCAGATTGTTGCACCTGATTGGGTACGCCGATATCTTCTGCTACTGCCGAACTTTCGACAACAACCGTCGCCCCCACGACTGGCTTTAATGTGACCGCATCCAGTACCTTTCCTTTCAGCTCCTTGGATTCCTGGGCATGTGCCATTTGCACACACATAAAGGTCAGCGGTATTAAAAACTTGTTCATTTTGGTAGATGTTGATATAATAGATGTTAATATATTAGTTCAATGCTAAGGTATTCGCTATGCGCAACAGAAGATCCATATAATGTGCTTTTGTTGTGGCATCTCCTGTCTGTTGCTTCTGTTTCAACAATTGGTAGATCTCATACAGTTCGGCACGTTTATACGTCAGCATATCCGATGTACGGATCATTCCTGTGACATGTACATTACGTAAACCCGTTTGGGCAGAAGCTGCATGATGCGGATGCAAGCACAGATTAGGCTGAGTTCCCTCAATCAATTGTTCGACACCAGCTAATTTCTTCGCATTTAATTTCTCCATGGACTTGTTCGTAGAGACCATCAGGACATCCACGTAATTCTGTTGCAACATGCGTGTTTTAAGATCCAATGTCTGTCCACTGACCGTTTTTGCAAAGATCTCTTTGCGTACGGATGCTAAAAATGCCGGTGCGCTCCATGCCTTCTTGTCGCCAAAGAGGTTTTCCATTTCGACCATGCGCAATAGACGCTCATCGTTGACCAATTTGTAGAGCATGGCATACTGAAATTCGCGCTGCAGATTATAAGGTGCATATTCAAACGGTCCCATAGGTGAATCTCTTAATGGGAAAGTTTTCGCCATCAGTTCCGGAACAAATAACCACTCCGGCATATAGAACACATTTTTCTTTAAATATTCCAGTGCAGCTACCTGCTTCGCTTTAGGTACTGGGCTATATGCATTTTTTTGGTCGCCCAAAACAGCATTTTCAAGATAAATACCACCAATATTATTGAGCACATGGTCAGCGTAAGCATACCATTGACCAACGACACCCATATATAATTTACCGGCACGATAATAGTCATCCCCCGTATTCGTGGTCCAATTGATGATATTTGGCATCATGCGACGCAAATTTTTCATCCCATATTCACCAGCTTTCATTGCATCGTCACCAAGATCTTCGGACTGCGCCCTTGGGTCGACAATATTTTTGGAATCCTGTTGTTCACCGTAATGATATATCGGGTCATGCACATGGGCATCAATTTCTTTCCGTAACAACGGTATTTCATCCCAAGGCTGCGGCTTGCCGTACCAGCGGTAAGCCCATCCAATAGCATACTTGTCATAGGTTCCGATCACTGGTGTAATCTGTTCAACAGCATCTTCAGGTTGCGCCACATAGTTGAAGCGCGCATAATCCATAATCGATGGTGCCGTACCGCCCATTTTTGCGGTAAAGCTTTTGCTACGGAGTGAATCTACCGGAAAACTTGCCGACGACCCCATATTGTGCATCAGCCCTAAGGTATGTCCAATCTCATGTGAAGAAACAAAACGAATGGCATGGGCCATTTTTTCATCCGAGAATACATTCGACCGCACTGAAGTATCGACGATACCTGTTTGTATACGCATCCAACTATTTAGGATCGTCATCACGTTATGCCACCAGATCACATCCGCCTCCAAAATTTCGCCTGAACGTGGATCCACAACAGATGGGCCCATCGCATTGGCCTGCGCTGATGCAGCGTATACAATAGAAGATACATTTGCATCATCGGGATCAAATTTGATACTATCCGGTTGTTGTTTTGCCAAAATCGCATTCTTAAAACCGGCCGCTTCAAAGGCTTCCTGCCAATCGTGAACCCCATCGATAATGGCTTGTCGCCATTGTTTTGGCGTCGCCGGATCCAGATAGAAAACAATAGGCTTTTTCGGCTCTACCAGTTCACCTTTCAGGTAACGAGCTTTGTCCTCATCTTTCGGTTCCAATCGCCAACGGTTAACCAGATTTTTTTTATCCAGCTCCTGTTGTTTATCGTTAAAATACCAACGTGGCGATGTAAAAAAACCAATACGGGGATCTGCAAAACGTGCAACCATCGGCGTTTCAGGTAGTTCATAAAGGTTACTTGTAACCTCTAATGAAACCGGCACCGATTCATTTCCTTCCGTTACTTTCGTCGACAGCACCGATTTCACAACAATATTATTGGAATACGATTTAATTTCTTCGATCGTGGATATACTGGTTTTAGGCGAAGTGCCTAAACCCAAAGAGGTAAAAACATCTGTGAAACTTTTTTCTGATCCGTCAAACACTTTATTGACTTTGATCACTACAGCACTTGAGTCTTTTGAATAACTCTCGACTTTAAACGATTCAATGTAAGAGGGACGATAGTTATCATTGACCGACGCAGCAATCGCATCAGCTTTAGGAACCTCCACCTGAGGTTTAATCTCCGAAACCCATACTTCTTTTTTCTCTTTGCGCAGGGTAAATCGAATGACCTTATTTTCATAATTCATTCCCTTATTTACACCAGCCTCATTCAGCGCCAAAGGAACGGAAGACAATTTTTGGATCAGGAGAATGTCCTGCCCCATTTTTTTCAATGGAATTTCAAAGTAATAATTATTTTCCTTTCGGATCACAGCAAACATGCCGCTATCTACGCGCGCATCTTTAAACAGTTTGTCATAGGCAATCGTCGTATCTTTCTTGGCGGTAGAATCTTTCGCAGAGGTAACAGTCTCTTTTTTTCGTAAACCTGCAGTTTGCAATACAGAACAGGATTGCATAAGGCCTGCCGAAAATAAGAAGCTTAGGGCTAGCTTGGTATAAGTGTTGTTCATTTAGAATAATTATTTCTGAGTGCTGTTTTTCAATAGCATATATGCATTTGTTTGCACCCGCTTTGTTTTTCAATGGCATGGAAGCGATCAGCTGCGCAGGATAGGTCTCTTATCAAGCGCTATTGAGCTGAAAATCATTTCATCCGAATAAGATTAGGTTAATCTTGCAATTAAATTCCTAGATCAGGAGCCAAATTTGTTAAAAATATTGTACAGAATCACCTCGAAAGGGACGAGCCCGTATTTCTAATGTATGAACACGCGCATCGAAACTATGAACACGTGTTGAACAGGCTTATCCCGACGCTATTTTAACGATCTAGCAAGGGTAGGTTGATAAAAAAACAGTCTTCTTCTGTTCCGAAGTCAAAGCCATCCAGTGCATAATGGGCATACATAGATACCAGGTAATTAAGTCCATACCCCTCACCTTCCATTTCAGCACCTTGCCGCGGCTGCCAATTGTTGCTTACTTTGATGATATTGACCTCCGATAGATAAACAATATGAATCTGAAGTGGATTTTCTATCGAAATCCGTGTATGTTTGATCGCATTTTCCACCAGCATCTGCAAGGCCAGCCGTGGTAGCTTCGCTCCCATCATATCCATTGGAATGGAAATCTCCATATCCTTCAACGCTGTACCGAAACGCACCTGCTGCAAAAAGAAATAAGCTTTTGCCAGTTCCAGTTCCTCTTGTAGCGAAGACCAGTCCGACTCGTCCGTACGCAGCATTTTACGATAGACCTTTGTCATCTTGCCAACGAAGGATTTGGCCAGATCATTATCCTTACCGATCAGATATTGGAGTGAACCAAAGGTATTGAACAAAAAATGTGGATTGATCTGTTGCCGCAACTGAACTAGACGCATCTGCGTATATTCATTTTCCTGCTGTAAAGCCATTAATTTGAGTTGCTGAATTTTGCGCCGCTCAAGCACATTAAAATAGATAAGTGCTATTGCTACAAGCATCAAACCAACACCAAGTAAAATACTATAGGTCATCACCTCCTGGACTTCCTCCTCAATAGTCAACAATAAGACGCTTACCCGAATTTCACCACCCACAAAAATAATGGAACAGGGATAGGAAGTAACCATCACATCCAGCTTTAGGTAATCCGACTTGACGATCTTTCCCTGTGTAATTAGATCACTATCCTTCGAACGCCCCCATTTTCGGCTTTCAGGTGAAACCATGCAGATCCCTTTATCGCTATATATTTCAAAATAAGCTCTTCTTCCAAAATAGAGATTGGCGAAATAAGCATTTAATTTTTCAATATCGATATAAACATGGTATAAGCGATGTTGTATCGTACGCGTTTTTAGCAGCACCCATAGCTTATTGTCGACACGGTCCAATTGACTGGCCGGAATGAGGATCAGTAAGGAATCACGACGGATATCCCCCGATGGTACTGCATCAACCAATCTCTTCTCAGACGTGTATAGCTCCTGTTGTAACAATTCCAGTTGCTTATTCACCAGCAACATATTTTCATCGGCAAAATCTACCAATATTCTTTTATTCAGTCGATCTATTTTATGGTGGATAATGCCGAGCAGCCCCCCACCTATCAACAGCAACAAAAGCAAACAGAAAATGAGGATGGTACTGTTTTTCTGTTCAGCACTTTTAAATCGAAAATTCACCCTGCAAAAATACAGGAAAATTTCCGAGCAATACAAAACTACCTGATAAGAAAGGACTTTGCCCGCCCATTTGTCAATGAAGCTTGACATATTTCACCAGTAACCTCAAAATAAATCCGTCAATCAATGGACTTTAGCAATAATTTTCAGACTTTTGTAGCCACAAAAAAACAACACTGTGTCAAAAGCAACATTTCTAAAGCTTGCCAAACGAATCTCTATCGGGTTAGTAAGCTTCATAACACTATTTATTCTTTGTATATTATCCATTCCCTATATCTTCGAAAAAGAAGTAAACGACAAAGTTAAGTCACTGGCAAACGAGCATATCAATGGGGAGCTCAACTATACAAAGGTCAGATTGACCTTCTTTGATCAATTTCCGTTATTGACTGCGTCGATGGATGACGTGTTGTTAAAGGGCTCGGAGCCATTCAAAAAAGACACCCTGCTTGCCGCCAAACAGGTAAGCTTTGGGATTGACCTCATAAGCCTACTCAAATCAAAAATCATTATTGACAAGTTTATCGTTAACCAGGGGAAGATCAATATTCTGGTTGATTCCTTAGGTAACGCCAACTACAACATCTACAAGTCTACACCAACGGATTCCACGAAGGCAAAAGATAATTCCGGGAGCAGTGCACTGGCTTTTAAGCTGATTAGATTTGAAAAGACCAATCTGCATTACGAAGACCAGTCTATTCCATTATGGATTGACGCAAAAGATCTGGACTACGAAGGTAAAGGTGATCTGATGTCGAATATCTTTGATTTGAATACCAGAGCCAAGATTGCCGCTTTTTCTTTTTCCTTTGACAATGAGCTCTATGTCGACAAAAAATCAATTGATGCAAACTTATTGACACGCATCAATACCGATAATTTATCATTTATATTCGAACGAAACGACATAAAAATAAACCAGTTACCAGTTCGGTTTCGAGGATTATTATCCTTTATATCGCACGGTTACCACCTGGACTTCAAGTTAAAATCCCAGGAGAGTACACTGAGTGAATTGCTGTCACTGGTTCCCAATAGTTACGCATCATGGATAAAAGATCTATACGTCAAAGGTACTTCCGAAGTATTTGTAAATTTAATTGGTGACTATATTGTTGACAATAATGAGATGCCCGATTTATCCCTGGGGCTAACCATCAACAACGGATATATGGCCTATAAACAATCCAATAATCCATTGACAGACTGGAACGCAAAATTAAAGATTGATCTTCCGGCATTAAATCCCGACTCGCTCCGGATTGACCTGAAACAGTTTGATTTTAAGGTTGCTTCAGGTTACTTCAACGCTAAAGGCCAAATCGCAGGACTGCAGCCTGTGACTGTACATGCTGATATGAAAAGTGACCTCGACCTGGGCATATTATATTCTTCCCTACAATTTCCGGGTTTCTCCTTGGGCGGACGATGGAATCTTGACGCAAAGATCGACGGAACCTATGCCAGAGCAATACGCAAAGTCGGACTTCAAAAACGCGAGGAGGAATATATTGCTTCCATACCGACATTTGATATCAAAAACACCTTAACAGACGGCCATTTCCAACTAGCGGATCTCCCAAAAGGACTTGACAAGATCGCTTATCGTCTTGAAGCAAAAGATCCGGATGGCAAAATGAAAAGCGCATCCATTTCTATTTACGACATCTCAATTCAGGCACTCAATAACTATATTAAAGGCTATGTTTCGATAACAGATTTCAACAAAATTGCGGTACAGTCTGATCTCAAAGCCTTATTCAATTTGGCCGATATCAAAAGCTTCTATCCGATCAAAGATATTGAACTGGCGGGGTTGATCGATGTAAACCTCAATGCAAAAGGTTATGTCGATCTCAAACGGAATATTTTTCCAGAGACCAATACCTCCATTGTGGTGAAAGATGGATTTATCAAATCCAAGGAGTATCCTATTCCAATGGAAAATATACATGTCGAAGCATTTGTAAATAGCGATAAAGGATCTTTACGCGATTTGAGCGTTAAGATACTACCCGTTTCATTTACATTCGCGGGGGAACCATTTTTCCTGAATGCAGATCTGCGCAATTTCAATAACATCAACTATAACATTCAGTCCAAAGGAAAACTCAACCTTGGTCCTATCTATAAGTTTTTTGCTTTGGACGGAACCAACGTTGATGGTTTTATTCATACAGATTTCAGTCTCAAAGGTCTTCAGAGCGATGCGACGAGCGGCCGTTATGCCAGACTCCACAATAGTGGACGCATCAACATCGGTAAGATTCAGGTACAGACAGATCTACTCCCTCAACCTATTGCGATCAAGAGTGGTGATTTTAGCTTCCATCAGGAGAAAATGAACTTTGACAGATTCCTGGTCAACTATGGTAGAAATTCGATCTCCGTAAAAGGTTACATGAATAATATCATCAATTATCTGACAAATAGCAGCGCTGCTTTACAGGGACAATTCACGCTCAACAGTAAGAAAATCACCGTTGATGATTTCATGGTTTTCGCGGAAAATGCTTCTGCAGCATCCTCTTCTTCGGAAACAGGTGTTATCCTTTTGCCCAAAAATCTTGATGTTCAGGTACTAGGTTTAGTCAACAATGTTTCTTACAACAACATGAATATCAAAGATTTCAAAGGGGATCTGCGTTTCAACGAAGGTAAACTGGTCCTCAACAGCACCACTTTTGAACTAGCAGGACTAAAAGCAGCTATGAATGGAAATTATAGACCCATAAATCCCCGCAGAGCCGCATTCGACTACGCCGTAAAAGCAGACAGCTTTGATATTCAACGTGCCTATAAAGAAATTCCAATGTTTAGAGAGATGGTCACTGCTGCCAAAAACGCACATGGCCTTGTATCACTGGATTATAAATTAGGCGGTTTATTGAATGGTAATATGCAGCCTGTCATGCCTTCGATAGTCGGCGAAGGTAGCCTGACATTGAACCAGATTAAATTCAGAGGTTTCAAATTACTGAATGGCATCAGCGAATCCACCTCAAAAGAAAAATTGAAAGACGGTGAAGTGAAAAAAGTCGTCATCAAATCGCATATCAAGAACAATGTCATGACCATCGAACGTACCAAAATGAAGATGATGGGATTCAGACCACGATTTGAAGGCCAGGTAACACTAGATGGACGAATGAATCTCGGGTTCAGACTTGGGTTGCCTCCATTCGGAATCTTCGGAATACCAATGCGCATTAGCGGTACTGCTGATAATTTTCAGCTTAAAATGGGAAGATACAAAGAAGAAGATCTCGATATGGACATGGACGATGAGGATAGCAAAGTATACAAAGAATCCCAAAAAGAAAAAACAGAGGCTGCAAAATAAGTTGTGCTTCGGATAAATATAGCCTCCTATCACTGATCTTGTTTAATGAGATAACGTCAGTGATAGGGGGCTACTCATTTACATAAAGCTAGAAGGTCAAACGCATAAGATAAAGACTATAAAAAAAAGACAACAAACGTAATACAGACTTAATATTGGGATTACTCAACTATAAGTTGAATCATTTAGCTTCGTAATTAGCTTGCAAACCATTTGCAATGCAGATTGTAAATAATTACATAAGCCTTACAACGATGATTCAAAAACGCACACTTGGACTGATTTTTATGCTTGCAGTTGCGAGCATCGGCTGTCAGAAAAATGAAATAGCTCCAACGCCAGGAGAAACTGAAACAGCTTCGAAACTTAAAGCGAGCACAACTGCAGCAGCTGTCAGTGTCAACAATTATGTCAATACCAGTAGCTACATCAATTCAGGATTCAGTTTTCTAAATCCTTCACAGGTAAATAAAAACCGACAGGCGATCGGTGGGAGTGCTTACACCGAGGTATATGGATTCAATATTCCCGAAGAAAATAGGGTTCGGGGTATCCGGTGGAATAGTGATGATGAAACCACGGCCATCTGGCGACCACAGGGGATTGCTGGGTTCACAAAAGATGGAGTCCGTTATCTTTTGGTCAGCTGGTATGCCCGGAACAGTGCTGAGCACAAAGGTTCCCGCATTACCCTGATCGACATTAGCCCAAGTTCGAGCACTTATCTGACCTACCGTCATATCCTTCTGGTTCAACCCGATATTCCTAGCGGAACGACAAGCCACACACAATATGGCACTTACGCTCCACTTAAAGTACATGCCGGAGGGATCGCATACTTCAAAGGAAAAATCTACCTCAGCAGCACAAATCTGGGGGTCAGGGTCTTTGACCTTAATAAAATTATTGAAGTCAGCACCGGTGACAATACCAGCGAGAAATGCGGAAAAGATGCCAATGGCAATTTATATGCATTCAACTATCGGTATATACTACCACAAATAGGATATCAAAAGATCAATAATGCCAGTCCCTTTTCAACCATTCAAATCAATGATGAAGGAACCCAATTTTGGACCGGGCAATACTATGCCGGTAGCGCTGATGCCGCAATCGTACCCCAAGTTTTTGGCTTCCCTATAGATGCGGATGGTAAACTCCAAAATTCAGGTATTGTTACAGTTACACCAAAAAATAGTCTATTTACGGATAAGCATGCCCATGGGATCCAAGGTGTATTCCGAAAAGGAAACCGGACGTGGCTCTCCTGCACAGGATCTCCGAGCAATTCCTACGGATCCAATGCAAGATTGGCACGCTACAGCGATGGCGCAGATGACACCGTCCGTTACAGATGGCCCTATGGTGCCGAATCCCTATATTATGAAGCAACTTATGGTTATCTCTGGAGTCTGACCGAATTCGAACCCAATGCCGGGGCAAAGAATGGCAGTCAAGTCAATCGCTGTATATTTGCCGTAGATTTTTCCAAGTATGAATAGTCCATCTTAACAGGTTGATGAGCAAAATATTAATATCGTAATTTAATAATGTAACAAGATTTATTATCTTTAATACTGTATTTAAATCAATCGAAGCTATGCGTTATTTAACAAGTATACTATTTGCATTGTTGGCCATCTGCAGTTGGTCAAGTTTTAACACTGTTCAAAATCAGACAAATCCATTATATGGAAAAATATTTCGGGAGATTAATGAAATTCCGGGATTGGCCAGCTATACCCATGCATCAGGTGCAGTGATAGATGCAAACAAAAGTGCAAGTGGTGACTATCGCTTTGCTGCGGGATATTATACCAGCGATAAAAACGGGATCTGTATTTTAAATGAACTGCTTGATGACAAGGAGAATGGAAAGGGGCAGGTAAAGTATAAAATCCTAGACACGATCAATATCCGTAAGCTTAAGGCCAACGAACAACTTAGTCTTTGCAACTGTAGAGTAGGCAATAAATTTGACAGCGAAATTGTTGCTATTAGTGTTGTCGAGGAAGACAAAGAATATTTCAATAAGATCCTCAAAGCATGGCGACTGAACACCAGGACCGGAAAGATAGATCCAATACAAAATACCAAAACCATCAGTTGTGCCAATGAGGGCTACGGTATCTAAGCATAGTTATGGTCTTTAACTTAAATCAAGCCATCTGCTTTCAACTTAGTAAACACCTCTAATACACCGATGACCTGAATAGGTTCACGTAAATAATCTTCATGGGAGAAGTACTTCACTTCTCCTATTTCGTTACTTGGTTGTATCTTTTCCGTAAGTGGATACAGAAAACAATCCTGTTCCATGATCACCTCAGGAATCATACCATAGGCTGGAGCAGTAATATGGCAATAGTACAAAATCTTTTTGGGGTCAAGATCTATGTTCAATTCCTCTGAAATCTCACGACGGAGTGATTGCAGTGAATCCTCTCCAGCATCTATTTTGCCACCTGGCAGGTACCAAGCTTTTTTATTATTGCTGTAGGCCAGTAATATTTTGTTATCCGCTATACTGATCAATCCGGCTGTTGGTAAACCCTTTGTAATTGTCGACATCTGTTTCCGTGAATCTATCTTATTAATTATCTGTTGTGAAATTACCTTTTTGAGGTCATTAATACAAGAAAAAAGCTAAGCTTACCCATTCAAAAAAATCATCCCCCGCAGTACGATTCATTAATAATACCACAATGATTTCATCAAATGGTCGAGATCTAGTTAAACCCAAAAATTAGATTAAATCCTTCCTTACTGGTAGTCCAGTATCGATTTAAAACAAATAGTCCAGTTACTATCAACACAAGCAAACAACTCATCTCCAACCCAATACCCGAAAAGCAAATGCGATCGGATTTTCGTAAGGGGTTTCAATCCAAAAGAACAATTGTATCTTTGGGTGAATTACCGAATAAAATTGACCCATGCTCAGACCCTGGAATTTGACGATGGAGATAGACCGATCTTCCACAAAGGCGATTTATTTACAACTGGCAGATAGTATTGCCGCTGATATACAGTCAGGCAGACTAGCCCGTGGTACGGCATTACCGAGCAGCAGAGCCCTTGCCACACAGCTGAAACTAAACCGCAATACCGTTGTTGAAGCTATCCAACAGCTACTGAGTGAAGGATGGGTCGTTAGTCAACAGCGCCGTGGAATTTTCGTAGCCCAGCAACTCCCGACTTTGCTTTCCAGAGCTGAAAGTTCCACAGGAAGCAAATCCCCATCCACTCTTCAGGCACCGTTGCGCATTGTTTTCGATGATGGTAACCCAGACAGCAAGATTGCTCCGATCGACCAGCTCGGACGCGCCTACCGGCAGATTTTCAAACGGAGTGCCCGGTGGAAGATGATGGGCTACGCTGATCCGAGGGGACATATTGATTTTAGGCAAGCCATAGCCGACATGCTCAACCAGGAACGCAATATGAATATTACCCTGGACAATCTATGTATCAGTAGAGGGAGCCAAATGGCCATGTATCTTATTGCACAATGTCTACTGGAGAAGGATGACTATATTTTTGTAGAGTCTCCTGGATATCACGCTGCCTGGAAGATATTCGAGCATACCGGAGCAAAACTTATACAGATCCCTGTTGATACAGAGGGGATCATTGTCGAAGAAATGATACCCCATCTAAAGGATAAAAAAAATATCAAAGCGGCATACCTTACACCGCATAGGCAATACCCAACAACGGCGACGTTAAGCCCCGCCCGCAGACCAGTGCTGATCCAATTATCCAATCAATATGGATTCACGATTATCGAGGACGATTATGATTACGAATTTCATTTCGATCACACACCATACCACCCGCTGGCCTCCGCGGCTGAATTGCAACATTCGATTTACATCGGAACATTGAGCAAAGTCGTTGCGCCTGCACTTCGTATAGGCTATCTTGTCAGCAAAAATGAACATTTATTGCAAGCTATTGCTCGACTACGTTATCTCATCGATATACAAGGCGATAATATCATGGAGCAGGCTGTTTTGGAACTTATTCAGGACGGCACCGTAAGAAGACATATCCGCAAAGCAACCAACTATTATCGAGGTAAGCGGGACTTTATGGTCAAGCAACTCGATCTCCATCTATCAGCGCATGTAAGTTACCATTGTCCCCAAGGTGGGCTAGCCGTCTGGCTGGCATTCAAGCATCAGGTTGACTGGGCATTGCTCTTCAAAAAACTGAAAGAAAAATCAATTCATATTCCCCATCCCGACAACTATCATAAAGACGATAATTACGGTGGCTTGCGTCTAGGTTATGGATCCCTTTCGGAAGAATTGATCGAAAAGGGAATCAGGAGCTTGGAGGAGCTGCTCAAACTTGCCCGGACTTCTGAATAAGTGCTTTAATACGCTAAAAATTGCTAGACCGGTTTTCCCTTTTGAAAAGATTAAAAAGATTAAAATTTCGACAAACACACCAGCAGCAGCATATAATTTCGCCTGATCAAGACCGATTAAAAGAATAGTACAGGATAAAAGTTAAAAACGGTTAATTTTAATCAAAAACGTAATTATTTTGTCAAAAACCTATCTTTTCAGCCTTTAGTTGTACAAATTAACCGTAGTTTTACGGCGCAAAATCACAACTTGACTAATTTGTAAGATTTGGCTGTAGAAAAAGAGAGAAAAGAGTACATTATTTTATGACTGAAAGAATACCGAGCAGGCCGTATGCAGCAATAACTGGTGTTGGTGGATATATCCCACCAAACAGAAGATCCAATACCGATTTAGAGCAGTTTTGCGAGACCTCTGATGAATGGATTATCAAACGTACGGGAATTAAAGAGCGGAGGATATTGGATGAAAATCTTGCCACATCGGATATGGCCGTCAAAGCTATTCAGGATTTAGCAAAACAATACAATAAAGATTTGCGGGATGTAGATGCGCTTATCGTAGCAACTTCCACACCGGATATGCCCATGCCAGCTACGGCAAATATTATTCTAGATAAATTGGGGTTGACAAACGTATGGGCATTTGATGTCAATGCCGCTTGTTCAGGTTTCCTCTATGCTTTAGATATGGCTTCCTCGCTCGTCGAGACACAACGTTACAAAAATGTCCTTGTTGTCGGTGCAGACAACATCAGTACCTATGTCGATCTAAAAGATCGTTCCACCAATATTCTTTTCGGAGATGGCGCGGGTGTTATATGGCTCGAACCGTCACTTGAAGGTGGTGTCATGGATGCTTACCTGCGTAGCAATGGTGCTGGACGTGAATTCTTGAAAATCGAGGCTGGTGGTTCACTCTACCCTATTGACAGCAATCTTCCCGTAAACGACAATCGTTTTCTCAAACAAGATGGTAAAACAGTCTTCAAACATGCTGTTCAATCAATGAGTGATGCCTGCAATACCGTTTTACAGCGTAATAATTTACAAATTGGGGATATCAACTGGTTGATTCCGCATCAAGCCAATCAACGTATCATTGACGCCGTAGGCCGCAGTCTCAATATTCCGGACGATCGTGCGCTCAGCAATATCGAATACTTGGGCAATACCATTGCAGCGACCATCCCTTTGTGTATCTGGCAAAATATCAAAAAATTGAATGCCGGCGATTTGGTGATGCTTACTGCCTTCGGAGCAGGGTTCTCCTGGGGAGCGAGTTTGTTTAAGTGGATGATTTAAACGATCAAAACCTGGTCTGTTAAATTGAACCGGAATAGAATAAAAAAGCGTCAGAAACCGTTAATTTCTGACGCTTTTTGTTTAGTTTTTTCCTGACAAGCTTTTTAATAATTCAACGATAGCCCCACACCAAATCCCATATCACTATCGTAATGTGTCCTGAAAGCCATATTCTTGGTGATGATATAATTCAGTCCGGCCATATACTCAAGATCCGAATTGACCATAAAATCGCCCCGTATTCTTCGTGAAATTGGGATATCCTCACGCATCATCTGCAATCGGACGATACCATCATGGTACACTTCTGCCTGAAAATTCACCAACATTGGCAACGTGTACATGAAACCCAGACTCACCGCCTTCCGGCTATCTTTTTTATTTGCCTGACCAAAGATATTCTTTTCATGTTCATCGTCGCCCATTCGGCGGTAACGGTAATCAAAACCTACAAAAGGCATAAACCACTGCATCTTTCCAAAAAAACGACCCAAGTGTGTCTCTACCTCATAACCGTGCATATCGTTGTAACCCAATCGCCATTCCGATCCCAGTTGCCAGCGCGCATTCTGAAACATTGCCTGACCATCATTTCCGTTGGTCGCAAAGTCATTCTGTGCCATGAAATGCGTCATATTGCTTTCATGTTGCAACTCCTTATATGCCTTGGCTTTATCGGGTAGATATGGATTTTTATAGTCATCCACAGCAAATACCCGGTTCATTCCTGCCATCATATGGTATAAGATATGGCAGTGAAAAAACCAATCGCCTTCTTCATTTGCCAAAAACTCAATGGTATCTGTTTCCATTGGCATGATATCGACCACATTTTTCAATGGTGCCTTTGCTCCTTTGCCATTCAGGAGTCTAAAGTCAAAGCCATGTAAATGGATCGGGTGGCGCATCATCGAGTTGTTGTAGATGGTGATCCGTAGCACTTCCCCTTTCTTTACCGCGATCTTATCCGTTTCAGAAAGGATTTTATTATCCATGCTCCACACATAGCGGCTCATATTTCCTGTAAGGGTAAATTTAAGATCGCGTACAGGAGCGTTCTTCGGCAATTCGGTCTCATGGGGAGATTCCAGCATCGCATAATTCAATGTGACAATATCACCCAGTGCATTCGCATTGTAACGGTTTGGATCCTCATCCGCCTTCATTTTCCCATGATCCATACCACTATGCTTGCTGTGATCTTCTTTTTTCTTTCCATCTCCGGTAATTTCCGAATACATGACCACATTCATATCCATCTGATTCAGGCTCATATTCATGCCCATATCGTTCAGATTACCATCCATCTTCATCATGTCATTCATCATCTTCATTCCCTCAAAATATTTGAGACGAGGAAGTGGTGAAATCAATTGTTTGATGCCATTACCCACAAAATAACTTGCTGATTGCGTCCGATCCTCCGTTGTCGCCATAAATTCATAGGCTGTTCCCTCATTCGGGATCGTCACGACCACATCGTAGGTCTCCGATACAGCGATCATCAGTCTGTCCACCTCCACAGGTACCACATCATTCCCGTCGTTTGCAACTACGGTAATTTTCCCTCCCGCATAGCGCAACCAAAAATAAGATGAGGCACCACCATTGGAAATCCGCAAACGTACCTTATCGCCCGCTTTCAATTTCTTCCCATCTACTTCCTTTAGATCCGTAGAATGGGCACCATTCAACAGGATCTTGTCGTAGTACACATCACTGACATCCATAGCGAGCTGACGCTTCCATTCATTGGTAATTTTCGTTCCAAACTTACCCTCTTTGATCGCCTCCGCATAAGATTGGGTAGCCCCTTTTTTAATAGCCGCCCAGTCATTTCCCGTATGGAGCATCCGCTGGATATTATCTGGATTATAATTTGTCCATTCACTTATGATTAACGGAATGGTAGGTAAATCATCTATTCCTTTACGAAAAGTCTTGTCATCCGCACGTTTATTCAAAATAAGGCTACCATACATACCGATCTGTTCCTGTAGGCCAGAGTGCGAATGATACCAGTGCGTTCCGTGTTGAATAATCGGGAAACGATAGGTATAAGTTGAATTCGGCTTAATCGGCTCCTGCGTCAGATGCGGTACACCATCCTCTTTGTTTGGCAAAAAGATACCATGCCAGTGCAGCGATGTGCTTTCTTTCAGTTCATTGTGAACCACAATTTCCGCGGTGTCCCCCTCGGTAAATGTCAATGTTGGCATAGGGATCTGCCCATTTACGGAAATGGCCCGTTTTGCTTTGCCTGCATAATTCACAATGGTGTCCCGAACATACAGTTCGTGACGTACCATCTTCTGCGCAAACACAGCAGCTTGTGTCATCAATAGTAAAACAATTATTAATATATTTCTCTTATTACTCATTTTCATGCGATTACTTCATTAAAGCTCCATTACTTTTAGGTCCCACACCATACTGATAGACCAGCCGTGCGCCATGGTGTCCCGTGATAAATAGTGTCACCGACAAACTTATCAACAAAATCACGATCAAATAGTTTGTCCAGATGACTTTACGACATCGCAATGCCACAAAGCGTACAACGGTGGTTATCCCTGCCAGCCAAAGACTGATCCAGGCATAATGTTGGTGGGTATCAAAAACGGCAAAGGCTGCTTCATCCGCATCCCCCGAAATATGGGATGCTGTCTGAGTTGCTGCAAAAGCCCCTACTGTTCCCAACAGCAATAGTACAAAAGTCACTATATTTAACTTCTGCCGATATCGGATATAACATACAGCCAGCACCTGACTGAGCAAAGCCAAAAGCAGCAGCACGATGGGAAAGTGAACCACCAAGGGATGCAAGTTGGGAAACCCTTCAAACAATTTCTCTATGCCGCTATTGAATTGTTTCTACGGTAGATCCACAGGTCGGCATTGATTTGCCCAGATAAGGATTGTCAATGGTCTTTTGTTTACTCAACCAATGCGCACCTTTACCCTCATTATACATCGGACAATGCTGGTAATAAACCGGAGTTTCCGGTTTCACCACTTTTAACAATGCGTACATATTTTTGGATAGCGTCACAAAGTGCTCACGTTGGTGTCCATTTTCATCAATCCCGGCGATATGTTCTGTATCAAAGGCCAATTTCCGTTGATACTGTTTCCAGGCCGCAGCAGCGGTAGTCTCCAGCTTGGTAGCATCGATCTTCGCAACCACTGCCTCCATCTTCTTGGCAGCCTGTTGTGCGGTCTGCCCATTATCTCTTGCCAGCGCATCTTTTAATTCAAAGTATGCACTGTACACCTCATCAAGAGATCTATCCTTTGCGGTTGGAGCATTGGCCTGTGTCTTAGCAGCAGTTTCGGTAAACTCCGCTTTTACTGTTGTATCTGCTACCCCCCCTGTATCCACTTGCGCTTTAGCGATAGCAGCCCCCGTTTCCTCAGTTTCCTTTGCAATATCCGCGGCATGTGTATTATTTGGTTTTGAGTTGCTGCAGGCAGCGAGTGTCACTGCTGCTACTGCAATCAGTATTATTCTTTTCATTTTAAGTCTATTTATTGATTTAAATTTTCAACGTATTTCCGATAATTTTCTTCGTTTTCAAAGTAAGAAACTTCACCCTGATCACCCGTTATTGCAATCGCGGCATTGGCCTTATCAACCTCTTTCCTGGACAAAGGATCAATAGCAACACGAACAGCGGCTTCTTTGGGGATTCGTTTCTTACACATTTCACAGCAGCCATAATAAGCCTTGCCCTCATGTTTGACTTGCAGTTGTTTCTTCGCCATAAAAGCATTGTTTACCATACATACCTCTTCAGTAGGTACGAGATCCCCTTTTTTGTACTGCTTTGCGGCTGCTGTTACCTGCATCGTTGTATCCTTTTCTGAACTCGTTAACGCTGCTTTCGATTTGTTTTGCGGATTGGTGCATGCCGTCAATGTGAGGACAAACACCGCTATAATAACAACTAAATATTTCATTGGGCTTGCTATTAGTTAAGCGTTTCAACTGTACTTCCACAGGTAATCATCTGCGATCCGTAGAATGGATTTTTAACAGCCTTTTCCTTACTCAACCAATTTGCACCTTTCCCCTCATTAAACATGGGACAATGTTGGTAATAGACAGGACTACTGAAAGAACTCACTTTGGCCAGTTCATAGAGCTTCGTCGAAAGCGAGGCAAATGCAACACGTTGTTTGGTCACATCCTTGCTCTTCGCAATGGTTGCAGCATCAGCAGTCAAATTGTTCATCACCTTCATCCAGACAGTATGTTCAGCAGATGCAAGCTTATTCATATCCACGGCCTTGATCACTTCCTGCAATGCCGCCGCCTTGGTCGCTGCCGTCTGGGCATCCGTCTTGACCAGCGCATCTTTTAAAGCAAAGTATTGATCGACCACATTTGTCAATTGTGTTACTTTTCCGTTTACAGCAGTTGCTGCTGTAGCATTTTGGTGAGCTGAATGATCTGTTTGCCCCGACTGATGTTGTCCACTAGGTTCTGTAGTTGTTGCAGTCTGCGATTTTGATACAGGTTTTAATGTTCTTGTGTATTGATCTGCTTTGGGTAACTTGGCATAAGCATCGTCCGGTGCCAGAAACTTCTCACTGTCAAATCCTGCCAAGGCAATGCGTTTTAAAACCTCATCTTCATTTGTTTTTGAAGCATCATAGGTGATGGTCGCAATTTTAGTTTCCTGGTTCCAGTCTACTTGAGCGGTCTTTCCGGCCTTACCTTCCTGCTCGATGACAGTTTTTGCAGCAGAGGTATTTCCGAAGACTTTTACCGTTGCTGTTTTAGCATTTTTGATCTGTGCCTGTATAGTGTTATTGGTCAGTAATACTAGGGTTACTAAGCCAATTATTGAAATGGATTTCATCTGTAAATATTTTTTTTGGCCATATGGAATATCCCGTCTATTTTCATAAGTGTTTGTATTTTTCCAACTTGGATATTTCATCTGTAAATTTTTATTGATGGTGTTTGTTTTCATTGATCTCAATGAACTCGTTACACTCGGTTTATATTTTAATAGCTATAGGATATACCTCCTAAAATTTGATTCGTATTTATACTTTTAAAATAAGCGTGTTTTATGACGAATAAATTTTAAATAAATAATAATGAAAACTTCGTCTGCAGCCAGCTATTTATCGCTAAAAGCTGTAGATCATCACTAGATAATATGATCCAATGCGTGTTTTCATCTCATACATTAAGAGGGATTTTGGCCGCAGAAGGCGATCCAAAAAGACGTAGCATGGGCTACCATCGATAACTAGGCTATTTTAGGAGGCTGCCAGATTGAAAAATAAGCATCCGAGCAAAACGGTTGCTTGTACAAGGTATACAATCTGAGCTGATCAGCATCCAATGGTAAAATAAGATCCACTTCATAAAAAGAGATCATCGGATTACATTGCATCGAAGTACGACATGACTTTTCGGCACAGTGTTTACTACAGCCATCGCCGTGATCACCTGAAGTTCCTGAATCCTGCTTTTTATCTTTACAGCAATCTTTCGTATCAGTATCTTTTACATCTTGCACTTTGTCAGTATGCTTTGGATCTTGACTTTGCTCACTATCCTTTACATCCTGACCTTTTTCTGCACAACAGGATTTCTTCTCCTGTTTTGGTTTTTCAGATGCTAAATGGCAGGCAAAACCCAGACTTGGTGCTAAAAATAGCCCCAAAATACAGATGACCAACAAGATGTTGACTTTTGCCCACATAGGAATTGATATTTATATTATTTACGCTATAATATCTTACGTACTGGAAATAACCCTGCATGTAGATATTACGGGATAAAGATCGTTACTATTTCCGAAACAGCTGTTGTAATATTTTTTATTTTATTTATAATATTTCGTTTCAGTGTTACTCCTGGCTTCTGAAACCATTATATAATTATTTACCCAAGGTTTTGATCCACTTAAGTTGATGCCAAACTGATTTATAGAAAGTCCTATAATTCCTGAAATCATTGTATAACTATTTTTCCAATTCCTTGATCCATTTAAGCATCAGCAGGCAACCGGGAGCATAAACGCCGCCGTGGTCAAATCCCTGCAATTGATATAAAGAGGTTTTGGTATGCCCCACCTGTTTTAGTATCGCTGCGAGATGCGCGTTCTCTTCATATCTAGCCGGAAGTTCCAATTGTGGGTCGCCGGTAATCAGTACAATGGCAGGTGCATTCTTCCGCGCAAAAGATATTGGAGCATATTGGTCTACCTGTGGAATTGCCATGGATTGTCCACGCTCCTTTTTGATAGTATAATGCGTATTGGTCTGCCCACTGATCGGTGCCAAACCTTTTATTTTATTCGCACTGACACCCTGTTTCTGCAGATAGCTACTATCAAGTCCCACCATTAAAGCGAGGTATCCTCCTGCAGAGTGACCCGAAACATAGATCTTTGTCGGATCGCCGCCGTAGGAAGCAATATGGGAAAAAGCCCAGGCAACAGCTTCCGCTGCATCGTCAATGTAACTCGGAGCTTTCGCTTTGGGACTCAGCCTATAATTGACCGCAACCACCGCCACGCCTTTCTCCTGAAGTTCTAATGGAATAAATTTATTCCCTTCTTCCAGTCCGCCACCATGAAACCATACAATCGTGGAAAAATTCTTTCGATCAGTCGGAAAATAGAGATCCAGCTTGCACCGCTCCTTTTTGTAGCCATCAGTATCAGTATTTTTACAATAGCTGATATTTTCTATGGTACGGTACTTTTGTGCAAAAATACTGTTCGACGAAATCAATAAAAAGAATACAACCAGAAGTTTTGGCAACATAATAAATGGGGTTAAGGATTCACATTCATAAAGTTAGCAAAAACCGCGCACATCCCGCCACTCAGAAACAAAATTGTTTGTTTATCAGGGCCGGGACATAAGCCCTCATCCCACAACAACTTTTATAACGTAATAGCCATGATTATCTCATGGAGCACATAACAAAAGATAAATTTTCCTGTTATTAGTAAAGAAACTGTATTTACTTTAGAAAAATTATTAACGTATATGGAGCAGATAAAAATACAAACACATATTGCTGTGCGAGTGGAAAGCATCTGGAATGCCTATACCTCTGCAGAAGACATTATGCAATGGAATCAAGCTTCCGAGGATTGGCATTGTATAGACGCAATTAATGATTTGCGCATTGGCGGGAAATTCAAAAATCGTATGGAGGCCAAGGATGGTTCGGCTGGTTTTGATTTTACAGGAACCTACACTGCACTTGAGCCCTTTAAAAAAATAGCCTATGTTATGCCAGATGGTCGTCATGTAACGATTAATTTCAATGCGAAAAAATCTGTTACCGATATCGAAGTTATTTTTGATGCTGAATCTGAAAATCCAGTCGCCATGCAACGTCAAGGATGGCAAGCCATTTTGGATAATTTCAAAGCTTATGTAGAAAAAACATATGGCAATACATCCTACGGACAGACGCATTAAATAGTAGGATTATAGGCCCTTGAGCTAACGACGATCATTTCAACGATTAGATATATAATGAAAGACATATTTGGATTGCTAATGACAATGGTTATCTTTAGCCAAAATTTGATATTCAGTATGTAACCTACGGAGCAAATTCCAACGAAAAGCGATAAAGACATAACATATGACAATAATTAACAATTATGAAGAGTACAAAGCCTTTGAAGGAAAGTCATTAGGCGAATCTCAATGGCATACAATCGACCAAAAACAGATTAACCAGTTTGCCGATGCAACTTTAGATCACCAATGGATTCATCTCGATAGTGAAAGAGCGAAAACAGAGAGCCCATTTAAATCGACCATTGCACATGGCTATCTGACATTATCACTTATTCCTTATTTGTGGAAGCAGATCGCAGAAGTGCGCAATGTCAAAATGGAGATCAATTATGGTATCGAAAATTTGCGTTTTTCACAACCGGTTCTTGTCGACAATGAAGTACAATTACATACACATGTTAAATCGGTTGCCAACCTGAGGGGGGTTATTAAAGTAACCATTGAAGCGACTTTAAAAATTAAGGACAGTGCCAAACCGGCCTACGTTGGCGATGTTATCTTTTTATACCACTTCAATTAAGCCAATCAAACAACATTCATTTCAATGGATTCAGGTAAGCTAGTGGCATGTTAGCTCATTTAGAAATAAAACAGATCACAAATCATAGGGATTATCCTTATGATTTGTTGCTTTTGGCAGATGAAACGATCGCCGCGATCAATAAGTATCTTTTTGATTCGGCAGTCTTTGTTGTTCAGGAAGAACAACAGCCCATTGCTGTATTTTGTTTGTATCCCGTTGATAACGAGACCTTGGAAATCAAAAATATTGCTGTGTCGCCCTCACATCGAAACAGAGGGCTTGGCAGCAAAATATTACGATATATCCAAGAGACTTACCATGCGCAATATCCGAATCTGATTGTTGGAACGACAGATTGTGGTTTTGATCAGATCCGATTTTATGAGCGCAATGATTTTGTTAAATATGATCTACGTACGAACTTCTTTATTGAAAATTACGAACAGCCTATCTATGAAAATGGTCAATTGTTGAAGGACATGGTTTTACTAAAATATCAACCCCAGCGAACTTAAAAGGGGACTTCCATGACGATCCAATAAGTATTGCTTCTTAACAGTATCAGGAGTAAAAATAAACACTTATATTTCAGTAAGGTTCTAATAAAACCAGTAAATAAACAATGAAACTGACTACTATACACCCCAAATTACCTATGCGTGACAAGGCTGTCACAAGCGATTTTTACTTGGGTCAACTGGGCTTCAGCCTATGCGGCACTGCAGATTATGAAGGATATCTGATGATCAAAAAACATCAGATCGAAATTCATTTTTTTGAATTTAAGGAGCTACTACCTGAGGAGAATTATGGCATGATCTATATCCGTACCGACGATATTGACCAGCTCTATCACTCTTTTTTAGTACGCAATATTACCATCCATCCGAATGGTAAGCTGGAGACAAAACCTTGGGGACAACGTGAGTTTTCCATCTTGGATCCAGATAGTAATTTACTAACATTTGGACAGGGGGAGTAGAATTACACATCTAGCTGTAAGAGTAGAAGCTTGATTTTAAAGCTATTGCTGTACCGGACACAATCAGACTGAGCAGATCACACTTTATCAAAGCTACACTTTCCAATGGAAACGACACGACAAATAAAGGAGAAATATCCGTTGAGACGATTAGATAGGACAAGATAAAATCAAAAAAGAAACCTGTCATTATACGCAAAAACGGAGCGTGACGATGACAGGCGCTATAATATTAGATACGGGTTTGCTGCACCAGAATGGACTAACCGAATAAATCTGAACTCAGGTAGCGGTCTCCGCGATCACAGGCAATAAAAACAATGACGCCTTTCTCAATCTCATTGGCAATTTTCAGGGCTCCGGCAAATGCTCCACCTGTACTCATCCCAGCAAAAACGCCTTCCCGTTTCACCAATTCACGCGCCAGTTCGGTCGCCTCCTGTTGCGAAATATCAATGACACGATCCACACGGCTTGGGTCAAATATTTTCGGCAGATAAGCTTCTGGCCAACGTCTGATTCCGGGGATGGACGACTCCGGTGTAGGTTGGCAGCCGACAATCTGTATCGCCGGATTTTTTTCTTTGAGATAGATGGAATTTCCCATGATCGTTCCAGTTGTTCCCATCGCGCTGACAAAATGGGTAATTTTTCCATCTGTATCACGCCAGATTTCAGGCCCTGTGGTTTTGATATGGGCTTTATAATTATCGGGATTGGCAAATTGGTTTAAAATAAAATAGCCTTCATTTGCCGCTTTTGCCTCAGCGTAGTCCCGGCATATTTCCATGGACTCCAATAGCGTAACCTTGGCACCAAAAGCTTCCATGGTCAGTGTACGCTCACGGGTAGACGATGCAGGCATCACCAGCTCTAGATTCAAGCCATATATACCCGCAATCATGGCCAGTGCGATTCCCGTATTCCCACTTGTCGCTTCGATAAGCTTACTGTCTTTCGAAATTTCGCCACGCTCCATGGCAGAACGGATCATATTTAAGGCTGCACGATCTTTGACAGAACCAGCGGGGTTATTCCCTTCCATCTTTGCAAAGATCCGTACGTTGGTATTTGCATGAAATTGGGTGATCTCCACCAATGGTGTATTTCCGATGGTATCTATAATATTTCCCATAATGTATCTATATAATTGGTTTTGAATCTATAAATTTCGCTGTCGCTTGATGATACACAGTAGTATAAGGTTCCACTGAACTTGTCAGCCAAACATTACCTCCGATAACCGAATGATGGCCTATACGTGTTTCGCCGCCCAAGATCGTTGCTCCCGAATAGATGATGACATGATCTTCAATCGTTGGATGACGTTTGACATTCGAAAACACCTTATCCACACTCAGAGCACCCAGCGTCACCCCCTGGTAAAGTTTAACGTAATTTCCGATTGTACACGTTTCTCCGATCACCAATCCGGTACCATGATCAATATGGAGGTGATGGCCGATGGTTGCTCCCGGATGAATATCTATTCCTGTCTTGGAATGTGCATGCTCGGTCAATATGCGTGGGATCAGAGGGACTCCAAGGCGATGCAGCTCATTAGCCATCCGGAAAATACAGATTGCAAAAAAACCGGGATAAGTACGTACGACCTCCCGCTTGTTCTGTGCGGCAGGATCCCCATCCATCAACGCGTCAGCATCCCAGCACATGAGTTCATACAACGCTGGAATGCGCTCAAAAAACTGATGGGCTATTTGCGCATGGTTGCAATTACCACAAGCTTTTGATTTGCTAAGGAGTTGTTCCAGTTCAAGTTCAAATTGTTCAAAAGCAAGTTTCACATCGTCTACCGATTTCATCTCGCCAGAATTTCGCTCCGGAAAAAGCACATCCAAAATTTTGGTAGCCCAGCCACAGATCTTCTTATTGGAAGGCATTTCTAAAACAGCTAATTGCTGCTCGTAGATATGTTGATAAAAATCATGCATCTTCAAAAGTAAATATTAAACAATCTTAGCTCAAGTTTCTATTGTATAGAATTCTAATAATGGAGAAACATACAAATTTAATGTCTCTCTTTGATCTGCAAGAGCTTTATTCTTAAACAAAGATACTATACAATATTGATAGATTAAGCCTTATTACCACTTAACTATATGATTAAATCATTTTTTATCTTTATTTGATTTTTAGGACAACTCCAGACTTCCTCCCATTGCCGTCTCATCAATATCATTTCTTCATCGCATTAGTGCAGGTTCCAATTTAGAAACCTGCTTATGCCTCTTAAAGCACTAAGCGCTCAAACAGATTTTGTAATGTTGCTTCAGGATCTTCACAGAGTCCGGGATGCGAAGCCGAACATTGGATAACCGTGCTGCGTTTGGCGGTAAGCCATCGGAAACGTTCTGTAATATCCAATGCTGCTAGTTTTCCGGCATCTTTATCCCCATTACAGATTCGTTGAAAGGAGGACAAATGGTTCTCAATCAGTTCCAGTTCAATTTTAGGACAAAGCGCGCGTACCTTTTGCTCATCTACGGCATAAACCATCTTGGCAAAACGATATTTACGGCAATAGAGCGCGATACCAACATTGATAAATTCCTCACGCTCTACACGTGGTACCAATCGTACCACAGCATATTCATATAAGGTTTTTTCTGGCATCTTCTATCTGTTTTACAAAAATTGACGAATTAGCCATACGTTGTTTTAGGAAGGATACGTATACCTCTCTCGCTTCTGTCGCAGACAGTTCACGTTCGGAGTCCGCTAACCATTCATCCGGCACAACAGCTAATACCTTACGAAAAACATCCTCGGTAAAAATAGCGCTAAAGTCAGTATTTATTTTTTCGACGATGGCGGCATTTTTTAATAGCACATGGTCTTTGATCTGCACAAAGGGTTTGACCGCTTGCTCTTCCCAGTTGTCCCAGCTGTGGTGGAAATACAAAGCTGCACCATGATCAATCAGCCATAGCTCCTTATGCCAGATCAGCATATTTGTATTCCTTACTGTACGGTCAACATTCATCAGTAAAGCATCCAGCCACACAATTTTTGAAGCCTCTTCCGCTCCGATCAGGTCGACATTGGCATCAAAAGTTACCGCCCCACTCAGAAAGTGAAGCCCGAGGTTTTTCCCTACGCTAAATTTGAGTAGATCCTGTATTTCTTCGTCCGGTTCGGAGCGCCCAAAAGACTCATCAAGATGTGCGAAGACGATTTCAGGCACTCTTAATTTTAGAAGCCTGGCCAACTCTCCACCGATCAGTTCAGCAATGAGTGCCTTACGGCCCTGTCCTGCTCCTCTAAATTTGATGACATAACTAAAGCCATCGTCCGCATCGACTAGTGCAGGCAAAGATCCACCTTCCCGAAATGGCTGAACATATCGGATAATTTCTACCTCGCGAATTATAGGTTGTTGAAAATTCATGAATTTCTATTTTCTTACTGTTCAAAGTTGGTCATCAACGTTGAGCATTATAATAAACTAAGATAAATTTACCTTTATTTACAAGTTTATTTGTCATGTACGCTACAAATTTGTTATTCCAATACAATCTTTAAACGTTTTGATACCGGAAATATCTCAAATATTTATTTAAATTTTAGCAAAATAGCACAAATTGTACATTCATTTGACCATTAGAAGTACTATTTTCTAATTATATTTGTCATATAATCTCGACTTGTCTCATCAAGTTCTTTTCAAAAACGATATGGATACTATTCAGGAATATAACAGTGTGATCAAGCACTGTCAAGAATTATTTATAAAAAAAACAAAAGATTATGGTACGGCATGGCGGATCATGCGACTATCCTCCATTACTGACCAGATTTATATCAAGGCGCAACGTATACGTACCCTTGAGATCAAAAAAGTATCTAAAGTTGGTGAAGGTGTCGTAGATGAATACATTGGTATCATTAATTACTGCATTATGGCCATGATCCAAATTGATCTTGGTGAAGATGGGGAGGAAAACCTCGATCCGGTCTTCGTAAATCAAAAATATACCGAAAAGGTAACGGAAACCAGAGACCTCATGCTGGCCAAAAATCACGATTATGGTGAGGCTTGGCGTGATATGCGCGTTTCTTCGATGACGGATTTGATCTTAATGAAAATTCACCGTGTCAAACAGATCGAAGATAACGATGGACAAACTATTGTTTCCGAAGGAATTAATGCCAATTACCAGGATATGCTTAACTACGCAGTTTTTGCCTTAATTAAGTTAGGACTCGCACAACAATAATTGAATGATGACAGCAGCACAACAGACAACTAAAACAAATTACCTTTTAGGTTTTTGTCGCATTTTCACTGGTCTTCTTTTTATTTTCTCTGGATTTATTAAGGCCAATGACCCTACCGGCTTCGGCTATAAACTGCAGGAATATTTTGAAGTGTTTCACCTGACCACCTTCAATGAATACGCTACGGCCATAGCTGTGGTGATCTGTGGCTTTGAAATCCTCTTGGGTGCCCTACTGTTGTTTGGTGTCTACGCCAATTTGGTGGCTTGGGGATTACTGTTATTGATCCTTTTTTTCACCTTTCTGACATTCTATTCCGCATTTTTCGAAGTCGTGACTTCCTGTGGCTGCTTTGGTGATGCCATCCCACTAACTCCTTGGCAATCCTTTTCCAAAGATCTTGTGCTATTGGCCTTGATTCTGATTATCTTCTTTAACCGCAAACAGATCCGGTCCATTATCAAAGGATCGGGCAATCAATTTGTTGTCACCCTGGTTACTGCCATCGTTTCATTGGGAATTGGCATTTATACGGTCAATTATCTTCCTTTTATTGATTTCTTGCCCTATAAAATTGGTAACAATCTACCATCCCTGATGGTCCTTCCAGAAGGTAAACAGGGCGATGTCTTTGAGCAGCTCTATACCATGAAAAACAAAAAAACGGGCGAGACCAAGAAAGTGAATGATAAAGTGTACATGGCAGATAAACTATGGGAAGATGAGTCTTGGGAAATCATTGGTGAACCTGAAAGTAAACTCATCAAAAAAGGTTATGATATTCCCATCCCCGACCTTTTAATTACTGACGCAGACGGTACTGATCATACACAAGAGATCATTGCAAACCCTTATTATAATATTATCATCGTCGCCAAGGATCTTTCATCAACCAATATTAATGCCATTCAGAAAATCAATCAGACAGTGACACAGATGACGAAAGATTACAATGGTCTCCGTGTTGTCCTACTGACCGCCTCAGCATCCAAAGACGCACAATACCTGAGTGACAAAATGCAATTGATTGCAGAAATTTATTATGCGGATTTAATTCCATTGAAAAGTATGGTCAGAGCCAATCCGGGTGTAATCCTTTTAAAAGGTGGAAATGTAATGGGCAAATGGCACTACAACAATTTCCCGGACGCAAAGACGATTGAAGACAATTTTTTAAGTAAGGACAAATAATACAATATGCCTAAACCTATATTTTTGATTGGCTATATGGGCAGTGGAAAGACCACATTGGGAAAAAAGCTGGCCAGCAAATTAGATTTACCTTTTATCGATACCGACGAGGAGATTGTGAAACAGATCGGTATGAGCATCACTGAATATTTCGGTCAATATGGTGAAGAAGAATTTCGAAAACTAGAGCGGGAGCAGCTCCGTAAATTTGTGGACAGCTACGCCGTTATCTCTACGGGTGGTGGTGCGCCCTGTTTTTTTGATAACATGGATTGGATCAAAGCCAATGGATACGCAGTGTATCTACAAATGACACCCAAAGCTTTATTTGACCGTCTGTCGCAATCAAAATTACATAAACGACCTATTCTGATCGGAAAATCACCGGAAGAATTAAGGACTTTTATTGAGGAGAAATTAACGGAACGCGAGCCTTATTATACCCAGGCTCATCTGACAATAGATCAGCTCAATACAACAGTAGAAACATTAGTGACCCTGATCAATCAGCATAATTTATAACCGCACAATAGTCAATAATGAGAATACGCCTGTACTGCTTCTTTTTATTTCTGACCTGTATAACTGTAAGCAGCTGTTTTCGCCATGGTGGTGACACAGACGGTTTACCTGTGGGCAGGCGTATTCAGCTGACAACGGTAGAGGACCTTTATCAGTTTCTGACCTATGATGACAACCGCTATCCGCTCGTTAGCCTGCATCGTGGAGGACCTACCTCAGGCTATCCGGAAAATGCCTTAGAAACCTTTGCATATAATGCCAGCCTGCAGCCCGTTATTGTGGAGTGCGATGTCAGGCTTAGCAAAGATTCGGCACTGGTACTGATGCATGATAATACACTCAGCCGTACCACAACAGGCCGAGGGTCTGTTAATGAACGTACATTGGCCGAACTCAAAAAACTAAGGTTGGTAGACAACGACAAGAAAATAACACCCTATAAAATCCCTACACTCGACGAAGCGCTCGCATGGGGAAAGGGTAAGGTCATTTTCACACTGGACATTAAAAATGAGGTACCTTACGAATCCGTAATCAATGTGATTCGCAAACAACGTGCTGAATCCAGTGTTGTTATCATTACTTATAGCACTGGTCAGGCCGGAAAAGTACACAATCTGGCCGGGGATCTGATGATATCCGCCTCAGTGAAAAACCTAGATGATCTCGCCCGTCTCAACGAAAAAGATATTCCAGACAATAAATTATTGGCCTTCGTCGGGACGCGGGAAGCTGATCCGCAGCTGATCAAAGTACTGCATGATCATGGTGTTATGTGTATTCTGGGTACACAAGGCAATCTAGACAGACAGGCCGCAAAAAAAGGATTTCAGCTATATGCCAGCTTCATTGAACGCGGTGCAGATATCTTGAGTACTGATCGTCCGATCGAGGCAGGTAGAGCGTTAAATTTTTATATCAAGAAAAGAGGAATAAGTTCTAAATTTGTGCAATAAAAGACCAGACAAAAGTAAGCAACATTGTTTAACGGTTAAAAGATACATTTTACAGATATTGGCCAAAAGATCCTGAGGTAAATTCTACTTTAGCTAAATTTAAATCTTAAATTGACCGTCTCATCACCAGACATCACGGTTAGAGGCATCTAGGCTATCCTTAATATAATTTACTAATTCATCATTTTCATCTGATTGTTTCAACCGTTTTCGAAGATTTATTAACCAATCTTCTAATGCCTCCGCTGGCGACTCACCATTTCCAAAAACACCACGGTGCGGATCTGGACCCAATAAGCACCAATAAGAAGTTTCTTCTCTGAATACAACAGGGCGTAATTCCCGAATTTCTCGAGGTAGTTCCTCTGCCTCAAAATCTATTGGCACTATTTTTTCGGCTGCTATCTTCATTTGTTCCATATTTCCTTACAATTTTTTAAGTTCTTCTTCCGGCCAAGTCACCAATTCTTTTAGCAAATAGGTTTTTGGTTCGGCTTCATCATCAAATTGAGCCAAAAATTCCGGCAGGTCCCCTTCGATTTTTAAAAGCTTGCCTTCCTGTAACACGTCATAGCCCTCTGCTAGCCATTGTTCTATTTTTTTTCTATTGATTTGAATATGCTCCATGGTGAGAAATTTTAGCCCGTTATATTACAAATTAGTTGATTCATCATGTATTTATAAAATAAACAATATTGCAACAGATAACGTTTTGTCAATTTTAGCTTAGATGTATCACACCGTCAAATAAAACGAAATTAATACACTTAAAATAAATTAGTTAATAAAAAAAACACCCTATGCCGGCAAGAAACGCCTATTTGGCAAGATATTTGTCCCAACAGCAAAAGTTTTTAGTTCGAAAACTTAACGCTAACATTTTTTAAAAATATCATGAAAAAAGTACTTCTACCTATTCTGACACTTTTTACATTCGTATTTGCCATTAACCAGAAAGCAAATGCGCAAACTCCTTACCGCACAGCCATCGGCTTGGGAATTGACTTAGGGGACGGTCAATCACTGTTTGGTCCGCAGATCAAACACAACTTTGGTGGCAATGACGCCGGAAATGCACAGGTATTATTTGGTGATAACATCACCGTAGTTGGGGTAGATTATTCTTACAACCAGCGGATTCCAGGAACACGTGGTTTGTCTTGGTACGTAGGTGTTGGTCCGCAAGTATCGTTTGTAGATTATGGCAAATGGCATGATGACTGGGACGATGACTATCATTGGAAAGATGGTGATACCGAAACTTTTTTTGCTATCCGCCCAGCATTAGGCTTGGAGTTCCGTATTCCTTCAGCTCCATTGGCGATGCATTTTGACTGGAAACCATGGTGGAATTTGTCTCATGGCTCTGACTTTGAACCATCCCGTTTCTCATTGGGATTCAAATTTGTATTGAAATAAAAAAACAATATATCCGAAAACAAAAAATCCTGCAGGTATTATCGCTTGCAGGATTTTTTTTTATTCTTTAGCCCAAGGACAATACTTCGCTTTTTCCAGAATACTTTTTTGCGCGCATTTACACCACGTATCAACTAGTTCAATAAAGATAAAAAATCGTTCCCTCATTCTTTTCAATGCATATTTAGAGCGTCTTTCGTATATACTTTCCATTTCAATATATTGCCCATTGGCAGGGCATAAGAAGAGTTATTTACATTTTCATAATATCATCCATCATATAGGAAAATATTACCAGCAAAAAAGCCTTTGGATATCTCCAAAGGCTTTTTATTATAATGTGTTAAAAAGCGTTATGCTTTTTCTTCTTTTAATGTCGACGTCTCTTTTTTGGATTCTTTTTCCTCAAACCCCGAGCGTAAGATTTCATCCCATAAGGACGAACTCACACCAAATCCTTTTTCAGGATCCGAATAATGGTGCAGCATATGATGTTGTTTAATACGTTTGAAAATACCACTCTTAAAATTTGCGTGGTGCATGGCGTAGTGACATTCATCATAAATCAGGTAACCCACCATAAATCCAGCGAAAAAGCAAGCCAAAATAAACTCATTCGAAAAGAACAACGTAAATCCAAAATACACTAGGGCCGCCAATGGAATACTCGCTGAAAGGGGCATGACCAAACGCATCCTATCCCTTGGGTAGTCATGATGTACACCGTGAAAGATAAAAGCGATCCTTTTCCCCCATTCTGATGTTGGGTGAAAATGAAATACCCAACGATGTAATGCATATTCAAATGCAGTCCAGAATGCCAATCCAAAAACAAAATATCCAATATATGTTAATAGGTCAACATCTCCCCAGACTAGAGCTTTATACGAAAAAAAAACAACTACGGGTACATAGAAAATCAAAGGTACGCTCCAGTGCACTTTCGTCAATGACTCTAAAAAGTCATTTTTAAACATGCGCGTAGATTCCGTAGAATTTGAAACATAATTACGCTTTGCCATAATACAATATTTATTATTCCCCCACAAAAATAAGTATTTTAAGCGCAAATGAAGAAGGTTCCAGACTAGAAAAACAAAATATTTGACCTTTTTAACAAAAAGGTTAAACGTTTATTAACGCCTTTCTAGCCTAAAACCTTTGATTTTATCTTTTAACTCTAATTTTCTTAAATTTTCGCAGCAGTTGATCAAAAATTCATAGCGTAAAAATTGACAAAATCAAGACAGTTTCCTATTTAAAGTTAACTGTGCCCCCTGCCATTTTCTTTTCAACCCGTTGTTCTGGCTTGCCGTAGACATCTATCGTACCGCCGCCACGTGTCTTTGTTTCAATTGCATCCACAGCATGTACTTCAGCTTTTCCACCACCATTTACAGTAACGGTAGTTGTTTTTGTTTTAAAATCTTTACCCTCATATTTACCACCAAAATTAGAGATTATCACCTGTTTGTCGGCTTTACCATAAAGTGCTATCGTTGCGCCAGAGGTTACTTTGACATCCGTACTTTTTGCGTCTGCGTACAAATCAACCAAGCCTCCTTCGGATGCATAGACCTTGAGGTGGTCAGCTACCACTGTATTGTTTGACGTTGCAAATACCTTTGCGCCCTTTTTAGCCTCCACGTTTTTCAGACTTTTATAATATACTTTCACAGAGATATTACCGCCCTGCAACATATTTAGGGTATTCATTTTTAAAGCTAAAGCACCATTTGTATTGACCACCTTCACATTCTCGTAATTCTGTCCTTCAAAGGTCACCAACGATTCATTTGCCTTGATCAATTCAACTTGTATTTTATCTGTAGCGACAACTGAACTAAAATCTCCCACATTTTGTTTTGCCTGTCCAAATACCAGTTGAACCATTAATAAAAAAACCGCGCTAATTCCTAAAAATTTCATAGTCTATTTTCCAATTTTTAATTATTTGATATGCCGCTTTCCAGAAGTATTTTCACATACTTTATTCTAGCGGAATAGCATACGCATATCGACTTATCTGCATTTCTGACGTCAAAAAACACGCCAATCATCACTATAATCTTACTTTTTAACCTAATTTGACAAAAAAAAGGTGTCCTAAAAATTAGGACACCTCGCTATCTCTATTTTGTTCGGCTTACAATTTGCTATTTACGTCAACCGCATTCAGATCAGCAAAAGCTTCTTTTAGACGAGCAACAAATGTTTCTTCACCTTTACGTAACCATACGCGCGGATCGTAATATTTTTTGTTTGGAGAATCAGCACCTTCGGGATTTCCGATTTGTCCTTGCAAATAATCGTGGTTTTTAGCTTCGTAAGCTCTCACGCCATCCCAAAATGCCCATTGCATATCAGTGTCTATATTCATTTTGATTGCACCATAAGAAATCGCTTCTGCAATCTCCTCAGGCGAAGAACCAGATCCACCGTGGAATACAAAGTTCACTGGTTTCTCAGCAGCAAGCTTGTATTTTTCGCGGATATATTCTTGTGAATTA
Organism: Sphingobacterium prati; assembly: GCF_013167215.1. Classification (GTDB taxonomy): domain Bacteria; phylum Bacteroidota; class Bacteroidia; order Sphingobacteriales; family Sphingobacteriaceae; genus Sphingobacterium; species Sphingobacterium prati. The sequence continues at coordinate 290,788 of NZ_JABJWY010000039.1, read as the reverse complement.
TGTAAGATTACGGGTTGTAATTTCACATTACCAGGTTTGTACACGCCGTGTACGTTACCAAATGCTGCTGCAACTGTAAATTTGTCAGATACCTTAGACAATTCTTCGTAAGCATATGCAACTTCTTCTGGTTGTGTGTATAATTTAGAGCTATCAACATCTGAATTGTCAACACCGTCTTCCTCTCCACCTGTAACGCCCAATTCAATTTCTACAGTCATACCTAGTGGTTTCATGCGTGCTAAGTATTTTGCTGAAATTTCGATATTTTCCTCGATCGGTTCCTCAGATAAATCCAACATATGGGAAGAGAATAACGGCTTAGCATGTTGTGCGAAGAATTTCTCACCAGCATCCAACAAACCGTCTATCCAAGGTAAAAGTTTTTTAGCCGCGTGATCCGTGTGCAAGATTACTGCCACACCATAGTGCTCTGCCAACAAATGTACGTGTTGTGCTGCAGATACCGCGCCCAATACACAAGCTTGCAAGTTATCATTATTTAATGTTTTACCAGCATAGAATTGTGCTCCACCATTTGACAATTGAATGATTACAGGAGAGTTTACTGCTTTTGCAGTTTCCATTACCGCATTGATAGAATTTGTTCCGATAATGTTTACCGCTGGCAAAGCAAATTTATGTTTCTTTGCAACTTCAAACAACTCTTGTACTTGATCTCCTGTCAATACACCTTTAAAATCTTTTAGGCTCATATTACTGTTATTGATTTATTTTAATCTTTATTAACTCTTGAAGCTACTAAATTATTAAAAATAATTATCACTTCCTAATTTTTAGAGTGTACTTAATACACTATCAGATTGTTTATCACATTAATCTCGAGAATCCGGATAAGAGTTAAACCAGTCCGATAGCCTCCAATTTAACCGTTCCATATTTTCACCTCCTCTAACCGACCTCCTGTTCCATTAAAAAAATACACTTGGATATCCTGCTAATACACCTGGGATTGATTAAATTTGAGCTCACTAAAATAGGAATCATTATGCTACAGGTATACGGTATCAAAAACTGCAACACAGTAAAAAAAGCGCTAACATGGTTAGAAGACAATGAGATTGACTTTCAATTTCATGATTTCAAAAAAGAGGGCGTCAGTGATGAAAAACTTGCAGAATGGGAAAGCCATGTGGACTGGCAGTCCCTGGTCAACAAAAAAGGTACAACCTGGAAAAAATTGACAGCAGAAGAACAAGCCCAAGTGATCGACGCAAACAGTGCCAATAAAGTACTAAAAGAGCACACCAGCATGATCAAGCGCCCTATAATTGAATATGGCAAAGGTGTCCTACTCGGATTTAATGAAGAAGACTATAGTAGCTCCTTAAAATAGTTGTTACAAGCTCCTTTTTAAGGAGCTTTTTTTTGCCTTATCTACTTTTCATTGTATATTGTGTTTAATAAACGTAATTTAATTCGAACAGATATGATGAAAAGATTTGCATTGGCTTCTTTGAGCCTGATTGCATTGAGCTATGCTTTTCCGTCCTTTTCCCAGGAAAAAACATCCAACTATAGTTATACTGAGGCCTTTGCACCGTTATTTTTCAAGAATAATGGAAATGATTACCGCTCTGCGGCCGGTAAACCTGGTCCCGGATATTGGCAAAACGCTGCAGACTATAAAATTCAGGCATCATTAAACGATCAAAACGATCAGGTGACTGGCTCGGTAGAGATCACGTATAGTAATAACAGTCCTGACAACATGGACTACCTTTGGCTGCAATTGGATCAAAATATGTTTTCTCAGCATGGACGTGGCCAGCTGATTTCCCCATTGACCAATAGCCGATATGGAGACGGAAACTCAAAATTTGATGGCGGTTATGAGATACAGTCAGTCACTGATATCAATGGAAAAGCCATAGAACATATTATAAACGATACCCGCATGCAATTACGGCTCCCAGCTGCATTGAAAAGTAAGGGCGGGAAAATTACATTTAAAATTACCTATCAATACACTGTTCCACAATATGGTGCCGATCGTACCGGTATACTTGATACCAAGAATGGAAAAATATATGCCATCGCACAATGGTTCCCCAGACTTTGTGTCTATGATGATATTAGGGGCTGGAACACATTGCCGTATACAGGTCCTGGAGAATTTTATCGTGAATTTGGGAATTATCAGGTCGAGATCACCGCTCCTGCCAACCACATCGTTGTGCTTGGCGGCGAACTTCTAAATCCACAGGAAGTATTTACAGCAGATCAGTTCAAAAGATATCAGCTTGCGCTACGTAGTGATGAAACGGTATTGATTCGCTCAGCCGAAGAAGTGACAGCAAAAAGTTCAAGGCCGAACAAAAAGACTTTAACTTGGAAATATCAGCTCAGCAATGCACAGGACATCGCCTGGGCCTCTTCTACGGCCTTTATATTGGATGGTGCAAAAATCAATCTACCAAGCGGCAAAAAATCTCTGGCCCTATCAGCCTATCCCGCGGAAAGCAATAGCAACAATGCGTGGGAGCGCTCCACGGAGTACACGAAAGCTGCCATCGAGATCTATTCCAAAAATTGGTTTGAATATCCCTATCCAGTAGCCGTAAACGTTGCTTCGAACGTAGGTGGAATGGAATACCCAGCCTTGTCATTCTGTGGAAACCAAGCGAAAGCAGCTTCTCTTTGGGGTGTTACCAACCATGAGTTTGGCCACAACTGGTTTCCAATGATTGTCGCATCTAACGAACGTGAGCATGGTTGGATGGATGAGGGATTTAATACTTTTATCAATGAGCTGGCAACGCAAGAATTCAATAATGGCGAGTATTATCGCCAGCAGGCTAGTCGTCCATATATCTTTACCTCGCAAAATCTCGAGCCAATTATGAGTACACCTCAAAATATGAAAGAGCGCAACATTGGTGCTCTTGTTTATTATAAACCAGCCTATGGACTTAAACTATTGCGCAACGAAATCATTGGCAAAGAACGCTTTGATTATGCCTTTAAAAAATATATTCAGGAATGGGCCTATAAACATCCAACACCCGAAGATTTCTTTAAAGCGATCGAAAACGGAACCGGGGAAAGCCTCAATTGGTTCTGGCGTGGTTGGTTTGTTAACAACTGGCAAATGGATCAAGCCATTAAATCCGTTTCCTATGTCAACAATCAACCCCTGCTGGGCGCGTTGGTTACCGTAGAGAATCTCGAAAAATTACCAATGCCTATTATTGTTGAGGCTACTACCGTATCGGGCAAAAAAATAAGAAAAAAACTACCTGTGGAAGTCTGGGAAAGAAATAATGTATGGCAGTTTAAGATCTCTACGAACGAAGCCCTGCTGTCTGTCCAGTTAGATCCTGATGACGTCATGCCAGACAAGAATCCGGACAATAATACCTGGAAGGCAAATTAGGGTTATAATTCAAAATCTATTCGTTATTTTTGATAAGAAAATTGGACCATATGAAGCCATTACGAACATATCAAAAAATGTTTAAAATGGTTTCATTATGCTAGCCGAAATGCAACGAGCTCATTTATGTATATATATTATATCCCCATGAAAGTCATACAAACGATTCTAAGCTGCTTATTGATAACGTTGTTCAGTGGACAACTATTTGCGCAGGAAAAAACCAAAGGCATTATTATGGAGCTTGTCAGCGGAGAGAAGATAGGAGCTGCGCAGATCCAGAATTTACGAAGCAAAACAGAAGTCCATACTGACAAGGATGGATCGTTTACGATCGATGCCAGTATTAACGACCTGCTCTTAATCAAGGCAACGGGATACGAACAAGATACTGTTTTTATCTATGATACAAGCTTGCGAAGAATCTATTTAAACAGAATAAATAATCCTATTGAATTGAATCAAGTAATCGTTGAACGAATGACCGACAGTAGACTTGCTGCTGAAATTCAACGGGAGAAAATAGCTGGAAAGTATTCGGACGCTAGCCAAAACCGTGGTGGGATCCGGATCTCTCCAAGCCGTATATTCAGCAAGGAAGGAAAACAGGCCCGCTCAAACTACAAACTTCTCGTAGCTGAACTGGAAAAGAGAGCCATTGACCGTAAGTTTACCGATAATCTCATCAAAGAGTTGACACCACTTGACGGTTCCGAATTAGCACTGTTTAAAGAAAGGTTCAGACCTTCCTATAAGTTTATCCAAAACAGCAGCCAAGAAACATTGCGGGTCTACGTAATGGATAGTTACAAAAAATTTAACGAGAAAAAATAAAAAACAAATATTTTTATCATATAATTGTCAGAAGGTTTTAAACTGTAATATTTTTTATTTCAGTTTAAAACCTTTTCCATTACTTTGTGTTATCAAAATTAAATCAGCAACGGGATGTTACACAACTTGAGGTTTGCAACAGCTTTACATATTATGGTCTTAGCACAATTGGAGGAGTCAGAACAATGGCTTTCCTCTGAATACATTGCTTCAAGCATTCAGGTAAATGCTGTTGTCGTACGCAAGGAAATTGCCTCCCTAAAAGCAGCAGCCTTATTAATCAGTAAAGAGGGCAAAGGCGGCGGGATTCGCATAAATAATAAAAAAGAGCACATTACCCTTGCAGACATTTATCATAGTACCAAACAAAATGAGTTATCGGGTAAATTCAACAACCCCAATCCAGCTTGTATTGTCGGTAAAAACATCAATGCCAAATTACAGGTTCTTTATCAGGAAGTCGACACTGATATTGTACAACGTTTGGAAAAAATGGCGCTGGCTGATTTTAGCAAAACATTTAATTAAAAACACATGAAAGTAGCAGTAATTGGATCCACAGGATTTGTAGGAGCACATCTTGTCAAAGAATTGGTTGACCGAAACTACGAAGTCGTAGCAATCGCTCGCCATATAGAAAGCATTCCATCGAATGACAATATAAAAAAAGTAGCTGTCGATATCAACAACCATGAACAATTGGTTAACGCTTTAGTAGGTGCAGATGCAGTTATTTCGGCGTTTAATGCGGGTTGGACCAACCCTAACCTTTACGAGGACTTTACTAAGGGTGCTTTAGCCATCCAACAGGCTGTTAAAGATGCCGGTGTGAAACGTTTTATTGTTGTAGGCGGAGCTGGAAGTTTATTAATTGAGGGCAATCGTCTAGTCGATTCACCTGAATTTCCGCAAGAAATTAAACCTGGTGCCTTAGCGGCAGCCGATTACCTGGATACCATCCGCAAAGAAGATCAACTTGAATGGACAATGATCAGTCCTGCGATAGAGATGAACTCACAGGCAGCCGGTATACGAACTGGAAAGTACCGAACTGGATTGGATGCGCCCATTTTTGATCAGGAAGGTCGCTCAAGATTATCTGTTGAGGATCTTGCTGTTGCGATAGTTGACGAAATTGCGAATAAACAGTTTATCAACAAACGTTTTACAGCCGCGTACTAATAGCTATACAATCGTTTGATTTATATTTAATATGAAATTTTATCACAAAAGGGAAGCGCAATCTTCCCTTTTGTCGTTGATATCATTTATATTTGACATTAATTAAACAATTAAAAAGCTAAATAATCGTAAAGAATTAATCCTATGCTATTTAAAAAATCGATTCCTCAACTGATCGCTGAGGCAAATGAAAATGGTGAACATACGCTAAAGAGAACACTGTCCAGTACAGGACTGATTGCCTTAGGCGTTGGAGCCATCATTGGAGCGGGACTATTTTCCTTAACCGGAATTGCCGCTGCCGAGAATGCTGGTCCAGCTGTTATCTTATCTTTCATTATCGCCGCCGTTGGTTGTGCTTTCGCAGGTCTTTGTTATGCTGAATTTGCATCCATGATTCCTGTCGCTGGAAGTGCCTACACTTATTCTTATGCCACCATGGGTGAATTCGTAGCTTGGATCATTGGTTGGGATCTTGTATTGGAGTATGCTTTGGCAGGAGCTACTGTTGCTGTCAGTTGGTCTCAATATTTCAATCAGCTTCTCATGATATTCCATATCCATTTGCCCGACATGTTGCTGAAGGGTCCATGGGAAGGAGGTATGGTTAATTTGCCTGCGATTATTATCGTGTGCTTACTTTCTTTACTTTTGATGCGAGGCACACAGGAGTCATCGACCGTAAATAATGTATTAGTTATTTTAAAAGTAGGCGTTGTTTTAATTTTTATCGCATTAGGATGGAGCTTCATCAACCCAGCTAACCACAATCCATTTATCCCAACAAACGCAGGCGAGGAGATGGTCAAAAATGGTCAACAAAGCTTATGGACCTTTCTAAAGAGCGATGACTTTGGTCATTTTGGGATTAGTGGTGTTTTGCGCGCAGCAGGGGTTGTATTTTTTGCTTTCATTGGCTTTGATGCGGTTAGTACGGCTGCCCAGGAAGCAAAAAATCCGAAAAAGGGTATGCCAATTGGTATCATCGGTTCGTTGATTATTTGCACCCTTCTTTATGTATTATTCTCATACGTAATGACAGGCATTGAAAATTACACCATGTTTAAGGGTGATGCCAAGCCAGTCGCTACAGCGTTTGCGAAGACAGGATATCATTTTCTCAATACAGCTTTGATTATTACGATTATTGCAGGTTATACCTCTGTTATTCTCGTCATGCTACTTGGACAAAGCCGGGTATTTTACTCGATGAGTAAGGATGGTTTGCTTCCTAAAGTATTTTCTGATCTTTCAAAAAGACAGACTCCTTGGAAAACAAATGCTATATTCATGGTATTTGTAAGTATCTTCGCTGGATTCGTCCCAGTGTCCGACTTAGGTCACATGGTGAGTATCGGCACCTTATTTGCCTTCACATTGGTCTGCGTGGGGATATTGGTCCTACGTAAATCTGATCCTAATTTAGAACGTCCATTCAAAACACCTTTGGTTCCGTTTGTTCCGATCATGGGCATTATAGTCTGTGTATTAATGATGGCCTCTTTGCCTATTGAAAGCTGGGAGCGTCTAGCAGTCTGGCTAGCCATAGGTCTATTGATTTACTTCGTCTATGGCAAAAAGCATAGTGTTATCCGTAAACAGCACAGGGATCAACAACATATTCAATAATACTGACAGCTGCTAAAATACTGCAACTTCATATAAAAATAGGGGGCTTCTAAAAAAGAAGCCCCTATTTTTATAACTTAACGATCTTATCTGACTATAACCTTTGCACCATCTTATAAAGCGTTCAGTTTAAAATACCCATTTGCAATGATATCTTCCTTCAATCCGGTTCTCGGTACAATCTGAATATGATATTTTTCCTTATCTGCAACAAGCAAGAGATCTTCAATTTCATAAATATCGTCAACATCCAAACCATACTTATCATCAATATGGGCACTGCTATGATGCTTCCAAAAAACGGTTCGCTTAGCCTTCTCAGTGGCTTTGGCCAAATTCGGCGCGACTATGAGTTCTTTATAATGAAATTCATCAAACTCATTTGGCTTATATCCCCCCAGATTGACAAAAAACAACTTCAAGTCTGTATCTGGAATTGTCAAATCATTTTTTTCAATGACCGTAATTTCATACTCTCCTATCTTATTGACAATCCGATAAGCATCAATATGGATTTTACCATCGGCATCAGGCCAAAAATCTTTGATTGGGTCTATAAAATCCTTAAGTTCATTTCCGATTCCGAAAAAAATATCATGCTGTTCTGTACGTCTATTTTTCGGTTTGCAACCGATCAAAATCATAAATAATTTCATATGCAATATTCTGTCTTTATATGGGAATATCAAATATCCAAGTTATTTTCCTTCCTGTTTTTGCTTCCAATCGTGGATATTTCATAACTTAAGCCCACTGAACAATAAAAATAACGATTATTCACCACATATAATACACATAAAGTCCTGACTATGAGTAAAATTTTCCTATCATTTACGTTACTATTTCTATCATTATGCTGTTTCGGGCAAAAACGAAGTACTGATAAAAAACTTGAAAAACAAATTAAGCAGCTTATTCTTGGTTTTCAGGGAGACGTAGGCATCTATGTACACGATCTCAAGAAACACAAGGAAGTGAACATCGGAGCCGACACTATCTTTCCTACAGCTAGTATCGTAAAGATCCCAATTTTGATTGGTGTATTTGATAAAATTGAGAAAGGAGAACTGCAATTGGATCAAGAATTTATCTATCGTGAAACTCAGAAATATGGAGGATCAGGCTTGATGCAATTTTTTAAAGATAGCAGTAAAGTTGACCTCAAAACGTTGGTTGCCCTAATGCTCTCCTATAGTGACAATGTCACTAGCATCTGGAACCAAAAACTTGCTGGTGGCGGAATAGCCATCAATAAATTAATGACCGACCTCCAACTAGCACATACCCGTGTCAACTCACAGACAGAAGGCAGAAAAGGGGACTGGGAAAAGTATGGCTGGGGACAAACCACCCCAAAAGAGATGGCCGATCTCCTTACCTTGATCCGTCAGGGCAAGGTAATCTCGAAAAAATCCTCCGATCGTATGTATCGTTTTCTAGGCAATATGTTCTATGATGAAAGAGGGCTCTCTCAAATTCCAGCGACCGTAAAGGCCGCATCCAAAACAGGATCCCTGGATGATGTACGTAGTGAAGTAATGTTGGTCAATGCACCCAAAGGCGATTATGTATTCAGTATATTCACCAAAAATAATCAGGACAAGAGTTGGGGTAAAACCAATGGAGCAGAAGTGCTAACACGCAAACTTTCCAAACTTTTATGGGATTACTACAACAAGTAAAATACAAAGGATATACAGTGAATCCGTAGACATTCGTTGTAATCTTGCAAACGGTATGGCTTTTCGTTGCATCCCCTAAACGGGCTTATAACCAAACTGCAAAAAAATTCTTATCAGCCAATTTATTATGTAAGCAGCAGTGGGTATAAAGAAATAGGGAACTTTATGTTCCCTATTTCTTTCTCTTAATGGTATTATAAGCGAATTCGTTTTTCAACTATTCACTAAGATTTTTGTTTTGCAGCTAATGCTGTCATCTACTTTTTAAAAGCATCTTTCACATCTTTAGCTGCCTCTTTTGTGCCCGAAGCAACATCCTCAGCCACTTTTTTAGTGCCGTCCGCTACATCTTTCGCTACATCTTTGGTCTTATCGGCAGCTGTATTTGCAGCGTCTACGGTCGCATCTTTTGCGTCTTTCAATCCTTCTTTCACATCCTGACCAGCGTCGCGCAAAGCAGTTTTAGTTTTTTCCCAAGCGGTATTAGCCTCCTCAGAAGCAGCACGCGCTTTCTCCTCAGCAGCTTTATCGCCTTTGGCAATTGCTTCATCTAAAGCTTTTTTTGCTTCCTCAGCTTTCAAACGCGCGTTTTCTTCGGCGTTCTTTAAATCTGCAATCGCTGCATCTACATGCTCGCCTACTGTTTGTGAAGTATCAGTCGCATCTGACGCTTTTTTCTCTGAATTGTTGCAAGAAGACATTACCAATGCTCCTGCTACTACCGCTAAAAGTGCAATTTTTTTCATCCGTTTAATTTTTTTTTTTGATAAAGTCATCAGGTTTATTCATTAGCCTGTAATTATTTACTCACAAACTGTCTTTCTTTCAATTTATGAATGCATTACACTCGCTTGAATAAATCATGATAATTTCATTAAAATATTTGTTTTTTAATGGCAAGAAGATATCATGAGGTTATATTTATCCATTTTGGACTCCCATCAACCACATGATATTCTCATGTAAGTTTGTAATTATATGATTAATTAGTCTTTAATTTACAACATCTATGCCAAATAGACAAACTTAGTGCTTCGGATAAATTGTTCCCTTTGCAGCCTCCAATGTATTTTTCAATAATCCTACAATGGTCATCAGGCCCACACCACCCGGTACTGGAGTGATCCAGGACGCTTTAGGTGCCACATGCTCAAAGTCCACATCGCCGTATAATTTAAATCCTGACTTTGTTTCAGTGGATGTCTCTCTGTTGATACCTACGTCAATCACCACAGCCCCCTCTTTCACCATATCAGCAGTAACAAAATTCTTTCTACCGATAGCTGCCACCACGATATCTCCACGCAGTACCTCCGTTTTCAGATCTTTTGTACGGCTATGCGTTAAGGTCACGGTGCAGTTCCCTGGGTTAGCATTACGTGCTAGTAAAATACTCATTGGCGAACCAACAATATTGCTTCGGCCTACGACTACGGCATGTTTGCCCGCTGTCTCGATCTTATAGTAATCCAGCATCAACATAATACCATAAGGTGTCGCTGGAATAAAACAGGGAAGATTACGCTGCATCCGACCCAAGTTGACCGGATGAAATCCATCCACATCCTTACGGTAATCAATTGCTTCGGTAATCTTGTCTGGATCAATATGTTTTGGTAAGGGTAATTGAACGATCAGACCGTCGATGGAGTCATCTTTATTGATTTCTTCGACCTTGGCGATCAATTCCTCTTCAGTGATTGTCTCATCATAACGAATGTTTGTCGATTCAAAGCCGACCAATTGACAATTACGCATTTTGCTGGCCACATAAGTCTCGCTACCACCGTCGTTACCAACTAGGATAGCTACTAAATGTGGTTTCCGACCCGTTTGAGTTGTAAATTCAGCCGCATCCAGCGCAATCTGCTCTTTAATTTTTTCGGAAACTAGTTTACCATCTAATAGATTCATGTTTAGGAGATTTGATTGTATTTAAAAGGAGCCCAAGAGCTCCTTTATTTTGTATAATTTAAAATGTTATTAATCCAATTTCAATACCGCCATAAATGCAGATTGTGGAATTTCTACGTTCCCAACCTGACGCATGCGTTTTTTACCTTTCTTCTGTTTTTCCAACAATTTACGTTTACGGGAGATATCACCACCATAACATTTCGCGGTTACATCCTTACGCAATGCAGAGATCGTTTCACGGGCGATAATCTTCGCGCCAATAGACGCCTGGATCCGGATCTCAAATTGTTGGCGCGGGAGCAATTCTTTCAATTTCTCACAGATTTTCTTACCGAAATCGTAGGCATTACTTCGGTGGATCAAAGAAGACAATGCATCTACAGGCTCATCGTTCAACCGGATATCCAATTTAACAAGATCCGAAGTACGGTAACCTATCTGGTGATAGTCAAATGAAGCATACCCTTTGGAAATTGTTTTCAACTTATCATAAAAGTCAAATACGATCTCACCCATTGGCATTTCAAAAACCAATTCTACACGGTCCGAAGTCAGGTAATGCTGATTCATGATCGTACCGCGTTTTTGAATACACAGCGACATGATCGGCCCTACAAAGTCCGATTTGGTAATGATATTCGCCTTGATATAAGGTTCTTCGATCGAATCTAATTTACTTGGATCAGGTAAGTCCGAAGGGTTGTGCACGATCACTTCTTCCTTATCCTTCGTCATATACGCTTTGTAAGATACGTTGGGAACGGTAGTGATTACCGTCATATCAAACTCTCTTTCCAAACGCTCCTGAATAATCTCCATGTGGAGCATACCTAAGAAACCACAACGGAAACCAAAACCTAAGGCGGCTGAGGATTCAGGTTCAAACACCAAAGAAGCGTCGTTCAACTGCAGGCGGTGCATTGATTCACGTAATTCCTCGTAGTCTTCTGTATCTACAGGATAGATACCGGCAAAGACCATTGGTTTTACTTCTTCAAATCCTTGGATCGCTTGACCGCAAGGGCGATCTTTGTGTGTAATGGTATCCCCTACTTTCACTTCACGTGCTTCCTTGATACCAGAAATAATATACCCTACATCCCCGGTTTTAATGACTTCTTTTGGCACCTGATTAAGCTTCAAAGTACCGATCTCATCCGCAAAATATTCTTTGCCTGTCGCCACGAACTTTACTCTATCCCCTTTACGGATCTCGCCATTTTCAACTTTGAAATAAGCCATGATCCCACGGAATGAATTAAATACCGAGTCAAAAATCAAGGCCTGTAACGGTGCATCAGCATCCCCCACGGGATGTGGTATACGTTCAACAATGGCTTCCAGGATATCTGGTACTCCAAGGCCTGTCTTTCCGGAAGCAGGAATAATTGCCTCACGTTCACCACCGATCAGATCAACAATTTGATCTTTCACCTCTTCGGGCATCGCCCCTGGAAGATCCATCTTGTTTAAGATTGGGATGATTTCCAAGTCATGCTCCAAAGCCAAATATAAGTTTGAAATTGTCTGTGCCTGAATACCTTGTGAGGCGTCCACAATCAACAATGCCCCTTCACAGGCGGCGATAGAACGGGATACTTCATAAGAAAAGTCTACGTGTCCAGGAGTATCAATCAGGTTCAAAATATATTCCTGACCATCTTTTTTATAATTCATTTGGATGGCGTGACTCTTGATCGTAATACCACGTTCACGTTCCAAATCCATATTATCAAGTAATTGTGCCTGTGCTTCGCGCTGACTAATGGTATTGGTATACTCTAAAAGGCGGTCTGCCAAAGTACTTTTGCCATGGTCAATATGCGCAATAATACAGAAATTACGAATGTGCTTCATATAGGATTTTTAAACTCTTTTGCTAAAAGGCAAAGATACCTTTTTTTATACATATTTATAGAATCAAGTATATTTTTCGTTTGTGGACTGGAGGCGGACAAAAACTTTTGTTATACACATGATGCACAGGCAAAAAGCATTTTCATTTCTAGTCTGCTACGGCGTAGGAAAAATGCTTCTGGTTGCGGGTCGCCTTATCCATATCCCAGGCGATTTTCCCTTTAAACCGCTCCGAACGTATTGGGCAGTCCGCAACCTGGCAATAACGGCAACATTGCGGGAGACAAGGATCCGCATGAACAAAAAACTCGGTACGCACGGACATTTCCTTGTTGACTATTTTATCGACCGCTGAAATCTCATCATGTACTTTCACTAGATCAAGGTAACTTGGCAAAGTCAGGTGACAATCGACATGCAGCTCGTTGCCATAGCGCTGCACCCTAAGATTATGCACATCAATCCACTCAGGCTTACGATTACGTTCTAAAATCGCTACCACATCCTGCACAAGCTCGGTATCTGATTCATCCATCAGTCCACCAATAGACTGCCGAAGCAATTTGTATCCATTAAACAAGATAAAGAGACCCAATATAATGGAGATCACTACGTCGATCCATTGGAAACCTGTCAGCTTCATCAAGAATAAGCCTAATATCAAGCCAATCGTGCTATAAGCATCCACCTGGAGGTGTTTGCCGTCGGCCACCAGCGTAATAGATCCTAGAACGCGTCCCCTTTTCATGATATAAAATCCCACAGCAAAATTGATCAGCGAGGTAATGCCAATCAGGTAGATCCCCTGTTCGAGATGAGTGATCTCTGCCGGAAAAAAGATATTATAACAGGCTTTGGCTAAAATAATCGCTCCAGCGATAAAAATCAGCCCTCCCTCAAGGAAAACAGAGAAAAACTCGACTTTGCCATGACCATAGGGATGATTTTCATCTTTAGGTTGCGCAGCAAGATAGATACTGTAGAAAGCGAAACCAGAAGCGATCACATTGACGATACTTTCGGCAGCATCTGTAAAGATAGCGCTGGAATCTGTTAAAAAATAGGCAACAAACTTAATTATCATTAAACCTATTCCTGTAAACAGCGATAATAAAACCAATCTTGTTTGTCTCGACATGATCTGCATTTTGTAAGGCAAAGGTAAAGATATAACGTCAAATCAAATTGATTAGTTTTACACATCAACATCAAAAAAGTCGATATTGATGGGCTAAATCGCGACAATTGCTTTTTATTACCAAAGCCCCAATAAAAACCACCCTTTTCTTTGTAAATTTTCAAAAATAAACACAATTATTTGCAACGTATATAATATCTTTGTCTCACCATGAGCACATCATCATACTTATCAGACAGGATAAATAATTTATCCGAATCGGCTACACTTAAAATGACAAAGTTGGGCCGCGAATTAGCAGCAAAAGGCGTTAATGTAATCAGCCTTAGCGTAGGTGAACCTGATTTTAACACTCCTGAACATGTAAAAGATGCAGCAAAGAAGGCCTTGGATGAAAACTGGACACGTTATTCGCCAGTACCGGGATACCCTGAATTGCGTCAGGCGATCGTAAATAAATTGAAGACAGAGAATAATCTGGACTATGATATTTCGCAGATCGTCGTTTCAACAGGTGCAAAACAATCCCTGTCTAATGTGATCTTAACATTGATCAACCCAGGTGATGAAGTCATTATTCCTACACCGTACTGGGTATCTTACTCTGAAATGGTTGTTTTAGCCGAGGGAAAATCAGTATTTATCAGTACAGAAATCGACAATAACTTTAAGATTACGCCGGCGCAATTGGAAGCGGCTATTACGCCAAAAACCAAATTGTTTATGTTCTCTTCACCAAACAATCCAACAGGGACAGTTTATAGTAAAGATGAATTAGCAGCATTGGCTAAAGTTTTCGAAAAGCACCCGCAGGTATTTATTCTATCTGACGAAATCTATGAGCACATCAACTTTGTGGATAAACACGAGTCCATTGCACAGTTTGACAGCATCAAAGATCGCGTTATTATCATCAATGGTTTTTCAAAAGCCTTTGCCATGACAGGCTGGCGTTTGGGCTATATTGCAGCCAACAAAACAATTGCTGCGGCAAATGATAAATTGCAAGGACAGACAACATCTGGAACTTGCTCAATTTCACAACGTGCAGGGATTGTTGCCTATGAACAAGGGTTAGAGTCAGTCAATAAAATGAAAGAAGCTTTTGCGCGCCGCCGTCAATTGGTTTACGATCTATTGCGTGATATCCCAGGTGTACGTACCAATCTTCCAGAAGGCGCATTCTATTTCTTCCCTGAAATTTCATCCTTCTTTGGCAAGAAAGACCAAGACGGCAATATCATCAAAAACTCATCTGATCTCGCTTTATATTTATTGAATGTTGGTCACGTCGCTACAGTAGGCGGGGACTCTTTTGGTAATGACAACTACATTCGCTTATCTTACGCCGCTTCAGACGAAAGTTTGATCGAAGCATTAAAGCGCATTAAAGCAGCATTAGGCAAACTAGCATAATCAGTATTAAATATTGAAAATGGGCTGTTCAGGAAAACTGGACAGCCCATTTTTATATACTTTACTATATTTCCTTCAGGAGACTATGATCACAGATCTCCTTTACCTAATGTGTTCATTACCTCAATGAATTTCTTTTCTTTATTTTTCGGATCAAAAAGTAATTTTTCTACTTTATCAAGCTCAAGGGCCTCCAGGTGGCTGGGCAGCAAGCTAGTTTTCATTAGCTTCAGTAATTGCTCCCAATCCGGACGATTGATCCTACGCTGGATCAATTGCATCATCTCTGCCGCATTTTGGTATTCCTTTCCTGCTTTCATTTCCGTCACCATATCCATCCAGTCACCGTAAGTGAAAAGTCTATTTTTTTCCCGTTGTAATTGCAAGGCTTTCATTTTGACCAGATCATAGCCCAGCAACATCTCCGTGACAGAGTCAATCTCCATACAGGCAGAGATTTTAGCATAATCTTTCGAAAACTCCATTCGGGCCTCGTCATCCAGAAGCTTGCAAAAAGTTGGCACTTCCATTTTCAAGGAATCACAGTCCCGTTGCGGATATCCCACCATCGGTACCAAAGCAATCATCAAAGCTAAGATCTGTAAATACATCCTTCTTAATTTCATGCTCCGAAAATAGCCATTTTCTAGAAATCATTCTCAACACATAATTTACATTGGTTTTAGCGCTTCAAGCAAATATTTATTACATTTACCTCTATGAGTATTTTAACAGAAAAATTCGAAACGAAGCACGGTACCGCTCCGTTTTCACAAATAAAGAACGAAGACTATATCCCTGCATTTGATGCGGCAATCCAAAAAACAAAAGATGAAGTTGACGCTATCGTCAATAATCCCGAACCAGCCACATTTGATAATACCATTGCAGCGATGTCCTATTCTGGGCAGACATTAGATCGTTTATCCAGCATCTTTTTCAATTTACATTCTGCGGAGACCAATGATGAACTTGAAAAGATCGCACAGGATGTTGCCCCTAAATTATCCGCTTTAGGTAATGACATCACCTTAAACTTTGACCTCTTCAAACGTGTAAAAGCAGTCTATGAGCAAAAGGATAAGCTGTCACTTACCGCAGAACAAACCACTTTGTTAGAAAAATCCTATAAAGATTTTGTGCGAAATGGCGCGTTATTAAACGATGAGCAGAAAGAACAGTTACGTACGATTGATGCCGAACTATCGCTCTTAAAATTAAAATTCGGCGAGAATGTTCTTGCGGAGACCAACGCCTATCAGCTCCTGGTTACCAAAGAAAAAGATCTGGCAGGACTTCCGGAGGGGGCCATTGAGGCAGCCCATGCTTTAGCCAAAGCCAATGAAAAAGAGGGTTGGTTATTTACCTTGGATTTCCCAAGTTATCTTCCTTTTGTCACTTATGCAGATAATCGGGAATTGCGGAAGGAGATCACTTTGGCAGCAGGACGGAAGGCTTTTCAGGACAATGAATACAACAACGTGGAAAATGTGTTGAAAATCGTAAAACTACGTTTTGAACGTGCTAAATTATTAGGCTATGCAACCCATGCAGATTTTGTATTAGCTGAACGCATGGCACAAAATCCGACAAAAGTAACCAGGTTTTTAAACGATTTGCTGGGGAAAGCAAAGCCTGCTGCACAGCAAGAATTTGCCGAATTAAGTGCTTTTGCCAAGAAACTGGACGGGATTGAACAGCTGGAGAAATGGGATGGCGCTTACTATGCGGAAAAACTAAAACAGGAGCGCTTTAACCTGGATGATGAAAAGCTGAAACCCTATTTTAAGCTTGAGAATGTCCTAGACGGTGCATTTGAGGTTGCCCACCGCCTATTTGGTATCAATTTCAAAAAAGTCAACGATATTGACACCTATCATGAAGAAGTACAGACTTTTGAAGTCACCAAAGATAATGGTGAGCTAGTGGCTATATTCTATGCCGATTTCTTTCCACGCAAAGGGAAACGCAATGGTGCCTGGATGACCTCCTTCAAACCGCAGTATGTGCAAAATGAAAAAAAAGAACGTCCTCATGTATCCATTGTATGTAATTTTACCCGCCCTACAGCTACGAAACCTTCCTTGTTGACCTTTCAGGAAGTAACGACACTGTTTCACGAATTCGGACATGCCCTACATGGGATGTTGGCGGATACGATCTATCCAACTTTATCCGGTACATCTGTCTATTGGGATTTTGTCGAGTTACCAAGTCAGATAATGGAAAACTGGTGTTACGAAAAAGAGGCACTAGAATTGTTTGCCAAACATTATGAAACAGGCGAAGTAATACCAATGGAGTTGGTGGAAAAAATCCGTGAGAGTGCATCTTTTCTGGAAGGAATGGCTACGATGCGCCAGCTGAGCTTTGGCTTATTGGATATGGGCTGGCATGGGCAAGACCCAAGTGGCATTGCTGATTTGAAATCATTCGAAGATGAACAATTCGCATCCACCAAGTTATATCCCGATGTGAAAGATAACGCTATGAGCACTGCTTTCTCCCATATTTTCAACGGGGGGTATTCCTCTGGCTACTACAGTTACAAGTGGGCCGAAGTACTGGACGCCGATGCCTTTGATTACTTCAAACAAAATGGTATTTTTAACGCCGAAATTGCGCATAAATTTCGAGAAAATATCTTATCAAAAGGAGGAACTGAACACCCAATGGTACTTTACAAGCGCTTTAGAGGCCAGGAACCATCTGTCGAACCCTTACTCAAACGCGCGGGATTATTAAAATAAAAAACTGTATCAAGTCATTTTTGATCAATAATAATAATAATAATAATAATAGTTTAGAAATTCTGTCCAATGATCGAATAAGGTCCAGGTTCCATAACGGGTTTGGACCTTATTCTTTAAAAGTCCCTTTCCACAATTGATCACGCAACTTAGACCCACCCTACGACATTGAATGCTCATTCCGAATTTCAAAGTTTAACTGAGGCTAGACTATGTCAAGCATACCCAATTTATTGTTAAAAATCTTCTCCCCGAAATCCCCCTAGCGACCTGACTGTCCCAATTACAAAGATTTTGCTATCTTCACCATTTATTAATTCTTCAAAAAGATAAAAATTAAACTCAATTCAAACAGTTCCACAATATGAGTGAAATCAACTTCTTATTCCGAGATAAAAATCGTCGTAAATTTTTCTTCAAGTGCATTTTAATTGGGCTTCCTATACTGATAGGTGCGGCATTGCTGATCAACTATATCGAAGATAGTTCTGCCGCCAAGGGCACACCAAACGATAAAGGTGGAAAGGACTATTATTTTAGGGATGCCATAACGGAAACAGCTCCCGATGTGCTATGTAAACTAATCCCCATGTATCCCAATGGCAAAATTACTTACTACAACTTTTCTACAGATCAAGCTAATAATCCAGTTGGGAACCTATTTTTATTTACATCCGACTCTTTCGACAAAGTGAAAGCATTCTACCAGGAAAAAGGAAATATAATTGATGAGGGCACCGATACATTCGTCTGTGCTATTGACGGCAAAAAAATAACACTAAGCAAGTTCACTAAGCAAGAAGACGACCAAATACAGGGCGAGAATAAGATCAATATCTCATTTTAAATTTTGACGCATAGACGTCATCGCATCTCAATTTACCCCTACCCTCCACTATCTGGGCTACAGGCGCACGTGATGCCATATTGTGATTTGGACAATTATCACCCCCAATTAAAAATTAGATTGTATTGATTTATCGTCAAAAAGCTGTATCTTTGTAAGACATAATTGGGGTTGACCGGAATTGACAGGATGGAGACGGTTATGTAAGCATGTAGTGCGTTGTTAGTAGAGCACTTTAATCTGAACTTTCAGAATTATAACTGGCGAAGAAAACTACGCCTTAGCTGCTTAAGTTAGACTTAACATAGCTATTTGTCCCGTTAGATCCTGTTCTTTGGTTTAACATTAGGGGCATCGAACGATAGAACTGGCAAGTGTGATGTTGCTAAGCACTTGTGAGAAACAGCAACTACGGCGTACGGTATAGGTAAGCGACTCACCTTCCCTCGCCCGACAATCAAAGAGAAGCTAAACATGTAGAAAGCGTATACAGTACCATGACTGGACGAGAGTTCGAATCTCTCCAGCTCCACTAAATAAGCCACATTCAATGCTAATGTGGCTTATTTTTTTAAAGGACTATCCCGTACGAAACTGCTTTCTATACTTTAAGGGAGACACCTTAGTCACCACCTTAAATTGTTTGCTGAAATGTGCCCAACTGTTATAGCCACTATTATAACAGATATCCAAAATAGGACGGTCCGTATCGCGTAACAGTTTACACGCATGTCCGATCCGGAGTTCTTTAATAAAATCAAAATAACTCTTTTTTATGTTCTTCTTAAAGAAACGACAAAATGCCGAAACGGACATATTTGTATTAGCGGCGACTTCTTTCAACGAAACGGGATTTAAGAAATTCTTAAAGGAGTAATCTATTATTGTTTCTATCAACACGTTTTCCTCACCGCCGGCAAAAGTATCAAACGCGATCGTAATCACTTTTTGTTCTTCAGATAATCCGATCTGTTCCAAGCATTTCAATAGTAACTGAATCCGCTCAAGTCCCTCCATACTTTCTATTTGTCGGATCATATGAGCAATATTCTGCCCGGTGCTTCCTTGGAGTTGGATTCCCATGCTCTCATTTTTCAATAATCCAGCAATTACATGCATTTCAGGCAAGGATAAAAAAGCATTCCCTAAAAAATCCTTTAGGAAATGAACGACGATTGCACTACCAATAGCGTCCTGCTTAGATTTGCGAAACCAATGTGGGAGGTCTGAGCTGAGAAAAAACACGTCACCCGGCTTGTAATCGCCGATATAATCGCCGATAAGTGCAGTACCATTCCCTGCCGTGATTACAATCAGTTCACACTCGGGGTGCCTATGCCATGCCGTTTCAAAATTCGGAGTTCTATACATCCGGCAAGCGAACGAATATTGTTCTTCAACATGTATTTTCTGGATCAGTGTTTTCATAGCAAACGGTTTATAGCAAATACATCTGCTATCTAAACAGATAATATACAATTAAAAACAAAAAAAATGACAAGATAACATATTTTTTTATTGAAATAGCAGTTGAATGATGGTTGGTCGATACTGTAAATTTATCTTAAGATAAGGGTACCACTTTTGAACAGTATGGGGATACCGCAATACCTTATAAACCCAAAAACTAATTATGAACACAACTTCAATAAAAATAAAGTATGAAAGCTAATACCTATGATGCCATTGTCGTAGGCTCCGGTATCAGTGGCGGATGGGCCGCAAAAGAGCTTTGTGAAAAGGGCTTGAAAGTACTGATGTTGGAACGTGGCGGTCCCTACGAACACATCAAAGATTATAAATCTGCGCTACGGGAACCCTGGGATCTCCCACACCGCGGACGGACGACGATAGAACAGAAACAAAAATACCCCGTTATTCATCGCGGATGGGCGGCCTCAGAAGCGGTTATGGACGGCTGGGTAAACGAAGAAGATTGTCCATATACCGAACTGAAACCCTTCACCTGGTGGCGTAGCTACCGTATGGGCGGACGATCTACCCTATGGGGTCGGCAGTCCTATAGATTTAGTCCAATGGACTTCGAAGCCAACGCCCGGGATGGAATCGCTGTCCCATGGCCAATTGGCTATCATGATGTGGCCCCCTGGTATGACCATGTTGAAAAATTTGCTGGAATCAGCGGATCCATCGAAAATATCGCACACCTTCCCGATGGACAGTTCTTGCCTCCCATGGAGTTGAATTGCGTAGAAAAAGATGTCGCCAAACGTATTAAACAAGAATATGGGGACAAGCGACACTTGATCATCGGACGAACCGCAAACCTAACAGCCCTGATTCCGGGGCGATCAAAATGTCAATTTAGAAATCGATGCTGGGAAGGATGTCCTTTTGGGGGCTATTTTAGCACACAGTCCTCTACACTGCCCGCTGCAATAAAAACCGGCAACTTGACCGTCCGGCCCTATTCGCTGGTCAGGCAAGTATTGTACGATAAAGATACTAAAAAGGCTACTGGGGTTGAAGTGTTGGATACCGAGACCAATCAAACCTACGAATTCCAAAGTAAAGTGGTTTTTCTATGTGCATCCTCCCTCAACAGTACATGGGTCTTATTCAATTCCGCGACAGATATATGGCCCGAAGGCCTGGGCAGCAGCAGTGGCGAGCTAGGGCATAATGTAATGGATCATCATTACAACCTCGGTGCATCAGGTATTGTAGAAGGCTACGAGGACAGCTATATATTCGGCAAAAGAGCCAATGGATTTTATATACCGCGATTTGTCAATATTGGCAGTGACAAAAGAGACTATCTGCGTGGTTTCGGTTATCAAGGTAGTGCCAGTCGCGAAGGCTGGAGTAGGGATATCGCCGAACTCAGTATAGGAGGTGATTTTAAGGATGCGCTCACCGAGCCCGGTCAATGGACCATCGGTGCGACCGCTTTCGGAGAGATACTCCCTTACCATGAAAATAAAATCTCCCTGGACAAAGACCGAAAGGATAAATGGGGGCTACCCGTACTAGCGATGGATGCTGAGCTAAAGGAGAATGAACTGAAGATGCGCAAGGACATGCTTGCGGAAGTGAAAGCGATGCTGAGCATCGCAGGTGTAAAAAATATTAAGACTTGGGACGGTGGCCATGCTATGGGACATGGCATCCACGAGATGGGAACGGCGAGAATGGGACTGGATCCCAAAACTTCAGTGCTCAACAAATGGAATCAGGTGTGGGATTGTCTTAATGTATATGTCACAGACGGTGCTTGCATGACCTCATCGGGTTGCCAAAATCCTTCATTGACTTATATGGCACTAACGGCGAGGGCCGTAGACCATGCAGTCAATGAACTAAAGAAAAATAATAGCTAAGCCAATGGAAAGAAGAACACTTTTAAAGATGATCGCCCTGCTTACGGGTGGGGTAGTGATTGGCGGCAATGCTTTTTTGACAGGTTGCAGCTCCAGCGAGGAACACAACCTTAAAGCACGCCTCAAATTAACTTCCCAACAGGTTGCATTCTTGGACGAAGTGGCAGAAACCATACTCCCCACTACACAAAAAAGTCCAGGAGCCAAAGCAGCCAAAGTGGGTTCGTTCATGACGATCATGGTAAATGATTGTTATGAAGCTCCGGATCAGCAGATCTTTCTCGACGGGATGGACAAATTGGATGCGGCTTGCAAAAAAATGCACGATGTGGGTTTCATGGAAGCCACAGCTGAACAAAGGCTTGTCCTCCTGACTGCTATCGATAAAGAAATCAAAGAACATATGCCTCAAAATGGGCAATCACCCAATCACTATTACACGATGTTTAAGCAATTAACACTCCTGGGTTACTTCTCTTCAGAAATTGGCTATAAACAAGCCCTCCGCTATAACCAAGCACCGGGTCGGTATGAAGGGGATGTCCCTTATAAAAAAGGAGATAGAGCCTGGGCTTAACATAACGAAAAACGAATAAACGAATAAACGAATAAGGTTCCCTATAGGAGTAGCCTTTTTACAAAAAAAACATTTATGACAACAATTAAAGGACCTGCTATTTTTTTAGCTCAATTTGCTGGAGATAACGCACCTTTCAATACGCTGGAAGGCATCTGTGAATGGGCCGCATCGATTGGCTATAAGGGTATCCAAATACCAACCTGGGATGCGCGATTAATAGATCTTCAAAGGGCTGCGGAGGATAAAGATTATGCGCAGCAACTAAAAGCTACCGTACAATCATACGGTCTGGAGATTACCGAATTATCGACACATCTCCAGGGACAACTGATAGCCGTGAATCCATCTTTTGATAGCCTATTTGACGCATTTGCCCCGCAAGAGCTACATGATAAACCAAAAGAACGACAACAATGGGCTGTACAACAGCTCCATTATGCCATCAGGGCCTCTAATAACCTGGGGTTGAAAGCCCTGGCAACTTTTAGCGGCGCTTTTCTGTGGCCATATGTATACCCTTGGCCGCAGCGCCCAGAAAATTTGATCGAAACAGGGTTTACCGAATTGGCAAAAATGTGGTTACCCATATTAAATGCGGGCGAACAATACGATGTGGACCTCTGCTATGAACTCCATCCTGGTGAAGATCTACACGATGGTGTCAGTTTCGACATGTTCTTGGCGAAAGTAAATTATCATAAACGAGCGAACATTCTCTATGATCCATCACATTTTGTCTTGCAATGCCTTGACTACCTACAATTCATCGATATCTACCACGAGCGGATCAAAATGTTTCATGTAAAGGATGCAGAATTTAATCCTTCTGGCCGCCAAGGTGTCTACGGAGGTTACCAAGGTTGGCAAGCACGAGCTGGCCGTTTTCGTTCCATCGGGGATGGGCAGGTAAATTTCAAGGCTATTTTTACCAAATTGACACAATATAATTTCCAGGGATGGGCAGTCTTGGAATGGGAATGTGCCTTTAAGAATTCAGAGGACGGGGCTCGCGAGGGTGCACAGCATATTAAGGATTACATTATCCGGGTAAGCGATCATGCATTCGACAATTTTGCTTCTGCTGGCAGCGATAACGACCTTAACCGAAAATTGATAGGATTATCAGACCAATAACAGCCTAAAATAAAGTTATTATGGAAATCAGAAAAATCAGGATGGGCATGGTAGGTGGCGGCAAGAATGCGTTTATTGGTGCCGTACACCGCATGGCCGCGAGTATAGATGGACAGATCGAACTATGCTGCGGCGCTTTAAGTTCTGATCCTGTTAAAGCAAAAGAATCGGGAGCACTACTTTCGCTTCCGGCGGATCGAATCTACGCAAATTTTCAAGAAATGATCCTGCGCGAAAGTAAATTACCTCCTGACGAACGGATGCATTTTGTAAGCATCGTAACTCCAAATGTTGCCCATTTCGAGCCGGCCATGCTTGCCCTCGAACATGGCTTTCATGTGCTTCTGGAAAAACCCATGACTTTCACGTTAAAAGAAGCGGCGTTATTGCAGCAGAAAGTGAATGAAACGGGACTGCTCCTTTGCGTTACCTATACCTATTCGGCATATCCCATGGTCAAACAAGCACGGCAGCTAGTCCGCGACGGCAAGCTGGGGAATATCCGTAAAATCATGGTCGAATACCCCCAGGGATGGCTCAGTACATTGATCGAGACTGAATCGCCACTTGCTGCCTGGCGAACAGACCCCGAAAAAGGTGGGCTGAGCAGCTGTATGGGAGACATCGGAACACATGCTGCACATTTGGCTGAATATATTTCGGGTTTAAAAATAACCAAAGTATGTGCAGATCTCCGTACTGTCGTAGATGGAAGGCGATTAGAAGATGACGGAAATGTCTTATTAGGATTTGAAAATGATGCAACCGGCGTATTATCGGCGTCACAGGTAGCGGCAGGGGAAGAGAATGCCTTAAAAATAAGAATATACGGAGAAAAAGCAGGCTTGGAATGGAATCAACAGGACCCCAATACCCTTCTGCTAAAATGGCTCAATGAACCGGCACAGATATTCCGTGCAGGACAACAATATCTCGCTCCGCTTGCGCAACACAACAGTCGTTTACCGGCCGGACATCCGGAAGGTTACATCGAAGCATTTGCCAATATCTATAGAAATTTTTCAGCAACAATCCTCGCAAAAATAAACGGTAACAGTCCTTCTGAAGCAATGTTGGACTTCCCAACTGTGGAAGATGGGGCGAGGGGCATGAAATTTATCGAAACAGTAATAGCCTCGGGACAGTCCAGTCAAAAATGGACAACATTCTGATTCGCTGATCGAAAAACATGCTTAAAATCGGTGGCGACTACTGAAATTACTGAACGGTCCATAATATATCTTACAGGATCCTTCAGTAGTTTTGATTTTTCATCACTTTTTTGAACGATTCATATCAATCCATTAGCCCCTTAAATACCGCATCCCGCAGTACGTCGCGTTTGGTGTCTACGAGTGGTCTATCAGAAACACGATAAAATTTCACCGGCATGAAAAACTTTGTCAAAAAGTATCAACTATTGTGTAAAACTGATATTTTTGATGTCAGTTCTAAACAACATGTAACATGAGCCAGTTAACATTTCGTGACGCCAGACAACAAGATCTACCTCTTATCGTAGCCATATACAACACTACCATTGCATCGAGAATGGTTACAGCTGACACCAGCCCAGTGTCTGTAGAAAGTAGGCAAAAATGGTTTGACGAGCATAGTCCTTCAAAAAGACCGCTTTGGTTGGTAGAGGACGAAAATAACAACATGCTAGGTTGGGTCAGTTTCCAATCCTTCTATGGCCGACCAGCCTATGATGCCACCGTAGAGATAAGCATTTACCTGGATGAACAGCAACGTGGCCGGGGGCTGGGCAAGCAAATCCTCCTGTACTGTATAGACAGAGCTCCCTCACTTGGAGTACATACTTTATTAGGATTCATCTTTGCGCACAACCTTCCAAGCATCACGTTATTTGAAAAAATGGGATTCCAGGAATGGGCGGATCTTCCAAATATCGCTACACTGGACGGTGTAGAACGGAGTTTAAAAATATTGGGTAAAAGGGTAAGTTAAGTCGCACAATTGGCTTTCAAGAGAAAAATCATTAGCTTTAAATAATTATTTTATACTCTTAAAGCCACAGGTATGACTCCACGATCACATACATTGCTATTGCCGCTTCTTTCTATATTCTTTTGGATCAATCCAGCCTCAGCCCAAAATCCGGAGCGGACCAAGACCATCATGATTCCAGCAGATTCTGCTTATACGAAAATTGTACAGGCTCTTCATGAAAGCGGCTATTATATTGCTAAATTAGACCGTCCTTCGGGTTTTATCCAAACATGTGTATACAACAAAAACACAGGATTATTTAGTAATGAAGGTGATACAAAAATTTCCAACTTTTTGGTTAGTCCTCTGTCCGATAAAACAGCTAAAATTGTCCTCAATATATTCCTTATCGAACGCCATAGGGGCGGAAGCTTTGATTCCCCGAATTATTACGACGAAAACAAAGGCATCATTAGAGATGATAAGATCTACCTGCAGATCTGGAACAAAATTTTACCACTTCTACAATAAAGCTTGTAATAAATTTATATTATTTTGGCAGTGACTATCCTTGTGATAGTTCACATTCTTAAATTGAGCGGCGACCATGCGTATAACCCAAAAAATCAAACGTTATTCATTTCTAATCTTGCTTATTCTTTTGGTGGTTACTGCATTTCCCGTTATCCATCTCCTTAAAACCAAATGGGGAGAAACAAATAATCACAGGGTGCTTCCTACGCGGCATGTGGATGATGCCAGCGCACTTAACCTGACTAGCGTAGATACCATCATTGCTGTACCAAAAGACAGCTCGGCAATCGAAAATCAATTGCGGCACATTCTGCATTATGCAAATACTAAGGGGTTAAAGATATCGTTGGCGGGAGCCCGGCACAGCATGGGCGGACATACGATGTATCCCGATGGTATAGTGATCAATATGCTTCCTTACAATCACATGCAGCTTGACACGATAAACAATACACTGACCATCGGTTCAGGTGCACTTTGGACTGATGCCATTCACTATTTAGACCGTTATGGTAAATCAATTGCGGTGATGCAGGCCTTTAGTTCATTTTCTATTGGCGGATCACTGAGTGTCAATGGGCATGGATGGCAAAAAAATTCCCCACCTTTAGCTTCCAGCGTACTTTCCTTTACGTTAATGAATGCCCAAGGGCAGGTCCTCCATTGCAGCCGTGAGCAGAATACTGAACTGTTTCATCATGTGCTTGGTGGATATGGCCTATTTGGTATTATACTCGATATTAAGCTCAAAGTTGTCAATAATCAGTCCCTAAAATATCATTACGTCAACTTAGCGCCTGAAAATTATACAAAGTATTATAAAAAATATATTCTCGACAATCCAAAAGTAGATCTGGTTTTTGGGCGATTACGTGTTTCCAAAAAACACTTTCTAGCGGAAGCTACACTCAATTATTTCGAGCAGGCAGAAGAACCGCCGATACAGCTATTCCGACAGGAAAAGAAAATTGAAGAGACCAAAAGACTAATATTTAGGGGTAGCGTCAATAGTGAGTATGGAAAGCGGCTCCGCTGGGATCTTGAAACATCTTCTGCCATTCCTGCACGGCATCTCACATTTACCCGAAATGAGATCATGGATAGTCAGGTCTCCTTGATCGAAAACAAAGATACCACATCGACGGATTTACTGCACGAATACTTTATTCCTGAACGGAATTTCATGAATTTTATTCAGGATATAAAACCCATTTTATCGAAATCGAAACTGGATTTGCTGAACATTACCATCCGCGCTGTCAATCGGGATCATGACGCTTATTTAAATTATGCCCGAGAGGATGTATTTGGTTTTGTGCTCTTATTCAATCAGAAAAAAACAGCGCGACAAGAAGCTGATATGTATAGCCTCACGAATCTTCTGGTAGATATTGCGATTAAAAACGGGGGGACATACTATCTCCCGTATCGCCTACATATCGCAAAAGACAAAATGAGAAAAGCCTATCCGCAAGCAGACAGTTTTTTCAAAACTAAAACTAAATACGATCCTTCGGAACTCTTTAACAACAAGTTTTACAGACACTATAAATAATCCCTGAGTTCTGTCTCGCTATATTGAGATGGTCAGCAGCGGGACATCCAGGCCAGAAGCCATCATCCGTGTTTTGCTGCGATGAGTCAGCGAACTCCAGAAACCATATTTATACGGAATCATAACCAATAGGTCCGTATCACTTTCTTTAACCTCATCACGGATGGCTTTGACCACCTCATTGGAGGTTACATTTTTATAGTAGTAGCTAACGATTCCCATGACATTGCCGATTGCCTCCCGGGTTTCACTTCCCTTTTCCTCGTTTAGCTGCTCAACAGTTTTACGGATATTAAGTACTTCCAGTACCGCATTAAACTCAGTCGCGAAATCTTTCACTTTTTCAAGGATCTCTTTTTGCACGCCGCGTACGATATCACAAGCGAAAAGTATATGTTTAAGCCCGCTAAATTGTGCTCCCAGTGGAACTGAGAGAATTGGAATTTTTAGTTTACTGATGGCGGCAGTTGTTGTGTTACCCAACATATCCTGGTCGAACGACCTTTTGGCCATCCCCATGACCAAAAGGTCGGCACCAGTTTCCTGGATACACTTTGTAATCTGATCATAGAAAAGCCCCGTAGCCAAATAAGGGACGGTTGACACACCGTTCTGTAGGGTTATAGCTTCGGCTTTACGTTTCAATATCTCGTTTTGGTGTTCAAAAATCTTGAACATGGAATCGGGAGAAAGACGTGCATTCATTGCGTGGATAGAAGGATTCTGGAGTGAAAACAAGACAATCTCATATTCTTTACCAGCAAAAACTTCAAGTATAAATTTTAAGGCATGTTCTGCCTCTGCAGCATAGTCTGTAGCAACAATAATCCGTTTCATATGATCCGATTTAATACGTTTAAATAACCCTTTTTATTACGATCAAGTTAACGAAAAATAATAAATCTATCAACCGGATAATTGTCTCAGCACCGTCAATTTTCTCCCGATTTACGGCTATTTTGAATAGCTGTTCTTTACAAAAGATGCCTTTTTTAAGTAATCTATACTTTGCTCAAGCCCTGTGTAAATATCATTGTGTGTTTCTTCCAGTTCGACGAATAGATAATTAAGGCCAGCTGTTTTGGCATTGTTAAAAATCGCATCAAATCCTACCATTCCACTTTGACCGATTTCACGGTGATCTTTGATATGCAATGCTTTAAATCTACCCGTGTATTTGTTGAAATAATCCACGGGACTAACATCTCCGATTACTGCCCAGTAAACATCCATTTCGAAAAATACGTTTTCAGGATTAGTGTGCTCCAACATATAGTCATACATGACCTTATCCTCCACTTTTTTAAATTCGTGCGAGTGGTTGTGGTAACCGTACAATAGTCCCTGTTCACGGCATTTTGCACCTACCGCATCCAAATAGCGGCACTGTGTTTCTAGATCTTTGAGAGTCTTAGGTACCTCCATCCAAGGTGTTACAATATATTTCATACCGGCAGCCTTGTGGGTCGCAATACATTCGTCCCACCACTTTAAGGACTCAGCGAAATTTCCTGAGGCGAGTTCTTCAGCGGACAAAGTTTTTGTTGCGTGCGAAGACAATACTTTCATTCCCGCTTTTTCCACTTTCGCTTTAAATTCCTGCGGACTGAGGTTATACAATTTTCCTTCTTTATAACCAGCGGCTTCCACTCCAGTATAGCCAAGAGCAGCAATCTTTTGTAAAATTTGATCGAAATTCGGGTTTTTACTGATTTCTTCACGTACAGAGTATAACTGTAGGCCGATTTCTTTTTTTGCAGCTTTTTGCTGTGCAAAAGTCGGATTGATGGCCAATAGCATACAGCCTGCCATGAATGATCCGATAAGTGTTCTTCTTTTCATGTGTTTTATTTATTCATAGACCTAAACAACACGAAAGCTATTGCAAACATCAGTTTACGGGTTGTTTAGGTTTATCCGTGTTAAGTGCAGCTGCAATGTATGCAAATACTCTAAAAAACACAATGCTTTGGACTTTTATTTATTCACATGCGGATATTTTAATGCTTTGGGGGACCTGTTAGAAGATGATAATCGAACATGTAAACGATTTACCTACGAAACTTGTTCTCTTGACAAGGACAATAATTTAAAAGATGGAAAATCAATTCAACACCCCGGAGAATAGCCATGAGAAGCAGGATGGAAAATTACCTGATGTAGCCGTTAAAGAAAGAGACGATGCACCTGCTGGTCGCAATATTAAACGAACGATAATTATCGCCGTTTGTGTGCTGATTGTAATTTATTTGATCTATTATTTTATGAGTGATCATTAAACACCGAAGTTTATTTCATGGGCATAATAAGCATATAGCAAAATATTTCAGCTTTATCAGTCTAACAGCTGATAAAGCTGAAAAAAAAATTTTACAACAATATGTACGCTAACCAAACTAGTCTCTATTAAATCTTTTTGATGCAGCTATCGGGTTATCCAACTTACCACAGCTTCAGTTAAGCTTGACGGATTCTCTAAAACCGAAGCTGGGTAAGGTGGCATGTATCTGTTTACATGTTTTTCAATTGTGTCCAAGAATTTACTACTTAGACAGAGACATAGGGATTAGTTATTCGTCTAGCTTATTGTTAATTCATAGGTGTATTTAGCCTTGAATTCGTCAAAAAAACTATCTTTCTATCAGATGGTTTCATAAACAAATATAAACAAAACAAATATTTAAACAAAATAATAAACATTATTTTGCGCAAACTATCATTCAATTCGTCATATGACGGATAAGGACAGAGAAAAACTTGAATCCATTGGTCTGCGCTTCCGTGCACGGCGTAATGAACTATACTATTCTTTAAAAGATGTCTCTAATTTAACAGGTATTTCTACCGGTACACTTAATGGAATAGAGCGGGGAAAAGATTTAACGCTCACCAATTTTTTGATCCTATGCCGGAGTCTCGAAATCCAACCTAAGACCTTTTTCCAAAGCGATATAGAACTCAGTGCCCCCTATTCACTTCCGCCTGATGTGCAAGAAAGAATTTCAATAAATAAAAAGCTGGATGACCTTGTTTATTATTCCGACTTCTTTAACAGTCCAAAACGGGTTTCCGATGTATTAAAGGAATTAAACATTGATAAAAGTCAAAGCAACAAATTCTCGGTCTATCTTTCTGCTTATTGTGAAGAAGGCGCTCTTGAATATGAGCAACAAGGCAACTATAAGGAATATCGGAAGAAAGCGCACGCTACTTCGAAAAATCCCGAAAACGGTTAGCTCTTTTAAAAGTCCCTAGATCATTAAAGCGCACACCATATTTCCGTAATACTTCCTGTGCTTTCTTGCGACCGATATGCCGTACATAAAAGGTTTCATTCACAACAAAATGATGAATACTATGTGTCCATCCGAAAAAGAAACAGAATAATTGCATGGGGTAAGTCCACCAGATATTGAGCACCTGTGTTTGTTCAATCACGTTACCCTCCTCCACATCACCGAAATAATGCATATTCGATGTAATAAAATGTAAACAAAATTGACGTAACAAATTTGGAAGTAGAATCGTATAAATAATCAAATTTAGACTTATCAACATGTTATCAACATAGTGTGGAAAACTCAAATTAGTTATATCGTACCCGTTTAACCAATCCAATAACCCATCTACTAAAAAGAAGTATAACACCACATGTGCAAAAATCGTTACGGGCACAATACTCAGAAACATGATCCTTTTTAATTTTGATGATGTTTCCATTTTAAGGTTTCCATTCTTGACCTCCCGATCCATATCACCAAACATGCGGTGCAAGCGTAGCAGTCCGCCTAAAACAACATCAGGAGTTGTCAACAGACGCTTGATTGTCCAACGCTCACCATTGGTTACACTGCGCTCCTCAACATCATGCAAAGTTCCCGAAAACTTGTGATGATGGTGGTGTAAAGTGCGTCGAATCCAGGGGTTGACAGTCAATGGACGTAAAATCCAAACAATAAAAAGCATAGCATGGTGTATGGTTTTTTGCTTCTTAAAATAAAGCCAATGAATAAGATCATGTTCGATCTCATGTAACAGCCCCATAAAAAAAGCATTTGCAACGATCATAAGACAGGTCGGCACAATCGCCCTATACCAGCCTATAGACACTGCAATAATTATGATGACAGCGATTAAAAAGATAACAAACCCAATGCTATTCTGCCGTTTTAAAATAGGGTACGCCCTTTTGAGTTGTTGGTAAGATAGATTAATCTCCTTTCTGATCTGGCCCGACTTTTCCTGATGTGTCAATATAATGTGATTTTGGAAGCAAAAGTACATATTTTTTATTAGATATACCTGCTAGCCTTCCTGTTATCAAAATAATGAACGTAACATAACGTATCTACTTTTATCTATAAATCTGTAACATACGATTCCGTCCGTATACTAATTCGAAAAATAAACATATTAAAGTAAGCAATTATGGAAAACGATCTATTTACAGCTTGAAAAGCAACCCCACCCACGGAATTAAGCTATCTCTCGAGTTGACTATTCGGTTTGCAACAGCTTTTGTCGCATGAAGTTACATTTACAAAATATTAATTCACAATAAGATAACATCAACTTAACACAAAATCACTCTTCTTCTGTTTAACTTAGTAAGAATGAATGATATGGTTTTCAATCGTCTTATTTTTACTATCCTTGTTAGTTTCGGTACATTGTTATGCTCTTGCGGAGATACCGAACATACCATCAAAATGAAAGGTTCGGATACCGAAGTCAATCTGGCTGTTAATCTTGCCGAAGCATATAACGGCTCCGATCCAACATTCAGTATGGCGATCTCAGGCGGTGGGTCGGGTTTGGGTATTACCTCACTTTTAAATGGACAGGCAGATATTGCCAACTCATCAAGGCCCCTGACCGAAGACGAAGAGGCTCTCTTTAAAAAGAAAAATATACGCCTGAAAACCGTTGTTTTTGCCGAAGATGCCACCGCTTTCGTTACTCATAGTGACAATCCAATCTCGGAGATAGATGTGAAAACACTTTCAAAAATTATGAGCGGTCAGGTTGAAAACTGGAAATCAATTTCAGGCCAGGATATCCCGATCACGATCTACGGAAGACAAAGCAGTTCGGGCACCTATTCTTTTATTCGTAAAAAATTAAAAATCGTCTACAGTCAAAAGGCCAAGGAAATGACAGGGAATGCACAAATTCTGGAAGCCATCAAAATTGACAAGTCTGGTATCGGTTATGTCGGTGCCGGTTATATTTCCAAAAAAATTCAAGATAATAAAGGTATCAAGGTATTGAAGATCAAAAATGAGGGAGATTCCAATGCCATATCGCCTTTAGACCCTACTGCCATTAAAAAAAGGCTATACTTTTTTCAACGCCCTCTCTATCAATTTATTCCAGAAAAATCATGGGACAAGGTCCTATCATTTATTCATTTTGAAACAAAGGGGGAAGGAACAAAGATCATCGAAAACTCAGGTTATTATCTTATTCATTAAATAGCATGCAGTATAAAAAACGGATAGCCATCGATAAGATTGCCAAAATCATATTCAAATCAACCGGGTATTTGGTGCTTGCACTTCTCGGCGGTATTTTCTTTATGCTACTTTATAATGCAATTGCCTTCTTTTTAGAAGTTTCGCCGCTCGATTTTATCACTGGAAGCCAGTGGAATCCTACAGCTACAGATCCGACCTATGGAATTCTGCCTTTAATTGTCAGTACTTCCATTGTCTCCTTGGGTGCAATGTTGATCGCCATACCGCTTGGCGTGGGTACCGCAGCTTTTATTTCTGAATATGCTAGCCCCAAGCTCAAAACTATCCTAAAACCAGCCATAGAAATGCTTGCCGCGATTCCTTCGGTGGTAATAGGTTTTTTAGGGATTGTGCTCGTTGGTCCTGGAATAGCAGATCTAAACAATTTACCAAATGGACTAAATGCATTAAATGGGGCAATTTTACTGGCAATAATGGCTCTTCCAACCATCATCACGATTTCCGAAGATGCTATCCATGCCGTACCACAGACTTACCGTGAAGCAAGCTATGGCCTCGGCGCATCCCGTTGGCAGACGTTGCGCAAGATTACGATCCCGGCAGCAGCACCCGGAATTATTGCAGCTGTCATGCTGGGACTGGGAAGAGCCATCGGTGAAACCATGACCGTACTGATGGCAACCGGTAATGCCGCGATCTTTCCAAAGGGATTTTTTGACTCGGTCAAAACCATCACGGCAACCATCGCCATCGAAATGGGTGAAGTACCTTATCAGACAACACATTATTATGCCTTGTTTGCCATCGCCATTGTGTTATTTTTTATGACCTTGGTGGCTAACCTGATTGGTGAATATTTTATCAACCGCTTTAGAAAATACCATGCAGCATAAATTCAAAAAACTGGCGCCGATCGTCGAATGGGGCACGCTTCTCCTCACTACCGGACTAGTATGCTTTTTTCTGTGCGTGATCTTATATGATATATTTACCAAAGGCTACCAAGTACTGTCCTGGGAATTTGTTTCTCAAATGCCTACCGATGGTATGACGCAGGGCGGGATTCTGACCCCAATTATTGGTACGGTATTTTTGACATTAATAACAGCAATATTCTCCATTCCGTTCGGAATCTGTTGTGCCATTTACCTCAACGAATATGCAGAAAATACCTGGCTGACCCGCACAATCCGCGCTTCGATCCGTAATTTATCCGGTGTCCCATCAATTATCTATGGTCTGTTTGGTCTAGCACTATTCGTTCAGGCGCTGAATTTCGGAACTTCGATTTTGTCTGCCGGACTCACGTTGGGTCTCTTATCTCTCCCTTATATTATTACAACCACCGAGGAGGCCTTGCTCCGTATTCCCCGCAGCATGCGGGAGGCCGCTTTGGCCGTAGGCGCTACTAAATTTGAATCTATCAAAGACGTGGTACTTCCCGCCTCCTTGCCCGGTATATTAACAGGTATTGTTCTGACACTTTCCAGAGCTGCTGGCGAGACAGCTCCCATACTCTTTACGGGAGCCGCTTTCTATATCACCAATTCCTCTGGAAACCTCAATCAGGAGTTTATGGCCCTGCCCTATCACCTATATATGTTGTCAACGCAACATCAGTCTATCGAAGAGGTCAGACCTATTGCATATGGCACAGCATTAGTGCTTATCATTGTGGTCTTCCTCATGAATTTAACAGCTTTCTATATTCGGTATAAGTTTAGAAATAATGAAAAGTAAATTGGTCGCTGAACATCTCAACCTATGGTTTGGGAGCAAACAGGTGTTGAAGAATATCAATATCGAATTTGAAGAAAATAAAGTTACAGCTTTGATCGGCCCATCCGGTTGCGGCAAGAGTACCCTTTTGCGAAGCCTTAACCGGATGCATGATCTTTATCCAGAAGCCAGGATCGAGGGACATATCAAATTAGACGGTCGGGAGATCTATCAAAAAGATGTAGAGGTAACCGATCTGCGTAAACGTGTGGGTATGGTATTCCAAAAAGCTAACCCATTCCCCAAAAGTATATACGAAAATATTACCTATGGCCTCAAGATCAATAATTTGGTTGCCGACAAGGCAACAGTACAAAAAGCATTGGAAGAAGCCTATATCTGGGAGGAAGTAAAAGATGATCTAAAAAAGCCAGCTACCAGGCTTTCTGGTGGACAGCAACAACGACTCTGTATCGCCCGTGCCGTCGCGTTGCGTCCTGAAGTTATTTTGATGGATGAACCTTGTTCAGCACTGGATCCGGTGAGTACCCTGAAGATTGAGGAACTGATTCACCATTTGAAAAAAAAATATACGATTGTCATCGTCACACATAATATGCAGCAGGCACAGCGTGTCGCTGACAAAACAGTCTTCATGTATCTCGGAGAGATTATTGAACAAGGAGATACGCATCAGATTTTTAACAATCCACAACACGAGACCACTCGTAATTATATCAGTGGGCATTTTGGTTAACCCCTTCAGCAAATTCTAAACACACATTCTGTGTGTTTGTACCACTGCTTTCTCTTATGTTCGGCGAGTTCCTGTCTTGCCGAACATGCTAGAGGAAAAAACCAGTTTAACAAAAGTACAATACACTGACGTCAGCTTCCAAAGGGATCCGTCTTCTTTTCCGTTTTCAGTATCCCGATCAGATGCTGCAAAGCTTTTTGCAAACGTTTGGCGTCATCTTCGGTTTGAATAGCCCACAAAATCTCCTCAGTAATCGCCGCCGATTTATAGCGGATTTGATAGCCTGCCTTTACTCTTGCGATAACAAGAGGCTCCGATTTAGAAATATCACTCCGGTAATGTTGTCCTGTCGAGAGAAATACAGTCAAGACCTTCCCATCGACAGTAACCGTGTCTATCTTGGTTTCTTTGTAGCGATAGGCTATCTTATACAACTTGTTGATATAAGCTATCGTCTGCTGTTTATTGAGCGTAGTATGTTGACCCTGTGACTGTGTCCCTACTCCTATTAAAAGGAAGTAACATAAAAGGAAATTTTTCATTCGAAATTGTGTTATTTATCTACCCCTTATAACCTGTGTTGCATTCAGTCAAATACACAAGTAATAATTTGCCCCTAAAAATATCTATTTATTTAGGATTTTCATTTGTCTTTTTTCTAAAAGTCTACTATCAAATCGCCAGGTGTTGCAAATCGACAACGATCTCCCTCCGCTACCTCTTAAATCGAAAAAAGGCCAGGCCAGTAATCTGTCGATCAACTTCCCGAACCCTTTTTTCCGTCTATTTTACTTCACCAATTTATTCTACCGCACTAAATAGGAAAAATCAGCTACAGCCTAGTTTTCGATAAATCCCGCGCATTTTCAGCCATCCGGATAAATTCAGCGCGATAGCCTTCATTATCCACCCCCTTGGCTGCTTTAGCGCGTGCGATCAAACTGTCAAAATTAGCCTGTTGTTTAAAATCCGAGTCTCGAAGTAATAAACCTAGTTCAGCCACCGCCGTCGCAAAAAGTAAATCTTCACTGACCTTATTCAAATCAGCAACCTTAGCCTGTACAACCTGTTGTTGCAATTTACTTTTTTCGCCATCAGGCTCTTTGTAACGGAATTTCACTGTCGCCAATTCTCCATTCCCCCTGACCTCGATGTATTTCGTCGAATTTCTCTGGTATTTCAACGGATCAACTGTTCCGACCATTGTCGAGTTGACACCGACAGGAACGATTTCATATAGCGCCGTAACGACATGACCTACCCCCATATCGCCGCCCATCTTTTGATCGTTGTTGAAATCTTCCGCTTCAAGCAGGCGATTTTCATAACCGACCAGGCGATAGGCCTGAACATAATTCGGATTAAACTCTACCTGAATCTTGACATCTTTGGCTACGGTAAATAAGGTGCCACCAAATTCCGTGACCATGGCTTTTCTAGCTTCTGAAATATTATCAATATAAGCATAGTTACCATGTCCTTTATCGGCCAAGGTCTCCATCTTACTATCTTTCAAATTCCCCATACCATAACCGAGCACGGTCAGAAAAACCCCCGATTTGCTTTCTTTACCAATCAACTCCTCCATGGATTCATCGCTACTCTCCCCTACGTTGAAATCGCCGTCACTAGTCAGAATAATTCGATTGTTTCCACCCTTGATCAAATTTTGGCGGGCAATTTCATAGGCTTTTTTGATTCCTGCAGCGCCGGCCGTACTTCCTCCGGCCTCCAGTTCATCTATGGCCGTTTTGATTTTCATTTTCTGACTTCCACTTGTACTCTCTAATTTCACTCCGGCCGAACCTGCATAGGTTACAATAGCGACACGGTCGATGTCACGCAACTGATCCACCAACATTTTCAGAGAAGATTTCACCAAAGGTAATCGTCCAGGCCCCATCATCGATCCTGAGACATCGATCAAAAAAACCAAGTTAGAGGCTTTGAGTTTGTCCGTCGGGATATCTTTGGCTTTTAACGTCACCCGCATCAATTGATGGGCATCGTTCCACGGTGCCTTGGTCAGTTCGGTCAAGATATTTACCGGTTCGCCATGCTTTGGTCCTTCAACCTGATACTGAAAATAGTTGATCATCTCCTCAACACGTACAGCATCTTTATCAGGCAAACTGCCCGCATCGATAAACCGACGGACATTGCTGTATGAGGCGGCATCCACATCCACAGCAAATGTTGACAAGGGTTCCTTTAGTGGATTGATAAACTTATTTTCTTTGATTTTTTGATAGGATTCCTGATTTTGATTTGGTACATACACCATTCTCCTTACTTTTAAATTCGTAGCCTGTCCAGACAATGCTGCGACCACCTGTGCCGAACCGACAACGCTCGTCTTGGCTTGGGGAGCGTACCCCCTAACTACCACTTCTTCCAGTGTACGGTTATCCTGTACCATAGCTACATTGACCCTCGTTTTCCCCTTTGCCTGGATACGCTGTTTCATATAGCCTAGATAGCTAAACTCCAAAGTCGTGTTTTCCGCATCCACTTGGATTTGATAATTCCCTTCACGATCGGTGGATTTGCGTTCGTTCGTTTGCAGATTCGTTACTACCACGCCACTTAACGCCAATTTGGTCGTTGCATCGGTCACTTTCCCTTTCAGCTCATATTTGTGGCCAGCATAACCACCAATCGATAGCAGCATGCCCATTAAAAAAAGTATTGTTCTCATATCCTCAAATTTTGTCAAGGGATGCGGCAAATATTAAATTTCCATAAACCAGAAAAAAAAAATATTTTTAACAAATAAAATGCTCGCATTCAAGTCGTCAAAAAAGGATTCAACGCAAGACCATGAACTCTTGCAACAATATCAGGAGACAACAGATCTCAAGGTATTGGGGAACCTCTATCAACGACATACCGAAATGGTATATTATGTCTGCTTACGCTATCTTCAGGATCCAGAACTGAGCAAAGATGCTGTAATGAATATTTTTGAGGAGCTCATCTACAAAGTTAATAAGCAAGAAATCAAAGACTTTCCGAGATGGCTCTATGTGTTGAGCAAAAACCATTGCTTGATGTACTTACGGTCACAAAAGAACAAATCACAAATTTCTTTGGATGAATTTGTGAAATATCCCGAAGATCTGCATCAGTATGAACATCACGATGAAAAAGAGGAACAATTGACAGCCATGGAAGGCTGTCTGGAAAAGTTACCCGATAAGCAGCAACAGTCTGTCAGACTCTTTTTTCTGGAAGAAAAATGTTACAAAGAGATCAGCGACTCGACAGGATATAGCTTAAATGAAGTAAAAAGTTATATCCAAAATGGGAAACGGAATTTAAAAAATTGCATGGAGGCTTGGAATGAGCGACAGTAATTACGACATAGCATACTTAAAAAAATACCTCAGCGGTCAGCTCTCACCTAAAGAGATGTACGCCATTGAGCGTGAGGCCCAGCGTGATCCTATGTTGGCAGATATTCTTATGGGTATAGAAATGGATCAGAACGGCACTGTTCCTTCCCAACTCAATGTCCGTATTGCACAACGTGTCGAAGAAAAAAAAGAAGCAAAAATAAAAGTCTTTGACTGGAGGCGATTGATCATTGCTGCAACCGTAGTTGCTGTTTTAGGTGCTGGTATCCTATATTTCCAACAAGAGAAAAATACTGCTGAGGCAAACCGAACTGCAGATGTTGCGCTTCCGACTGATATCCCCTCATCAAAATCGGCACCTCAAAATGATACTGTAGCTTCGGCTGATATTCAACCCAATAGCAAAGAGCAGGACAGTCCTCACTTGGCAGATAACAGTAAACCCACGGTTGTGCGCAATCGTTTAGAGGAGGAGACGACCCCATCTCTAAAGGATCCATCTCTGCGACTAGCCCCAGTTGAAATGAAGAGGGGTATTCAATCGGAAAGGTCCTTTGGCGACTCAAAATTGATGGACAGTGCAGTTGTATATGGTTACGCTCCAAAAGCAAAACAGAGTATTACAGGAAGTAATGTTATGATCAGAGGCGACCAGCTCAATACCCTTGCCGGCCGTGTAGCTGGAATCAATCTAACACCACAGATGAGCGGAACTCCCTTGCAGGTAACCGTACGGGATAAAGAAACAGGTCTGCCCATATCGGGTGTCACCATTATGCAACCCAATAGTAAGCTGACCACAAATACCGATGTACAAGGGAAGGCAACCATTCAGCCAAGTACAGTGGACTCACTGGTTGATATTATGGCTGTGGGTTATAATACCGTTGCATTAAATATGCGCCGAAACAAAAACTTGAATGTAAAATTACAACCATCCAATGCCACACTTGAGGAAGTGGTAGTTACAACCATGTCCTCCCGGAAAATAAAGAGCGCAGAACCTATTTGGGGTTGGAAATCATTTAACAATTACGTCAAGAAAAAAACAGCCAACAGTCGATATGAAGGTACCGTACGTTTAAATTTCTATATTGATAAAGATGGATTTCCATCCAATATCAATATTTTACAGCGTGCGAATGACTATTTGGACAACCGAGCCAAAGAGATTTTACTTTCGGGACCAAAATGGAAAGGTGAAGACAACAGATATGTAACACTGACCTTCGACTTTACCTATTAAAATATACAAGTAAATCCTATACAGCAACAGCTTAATCTTATTTTTTTAACTTATAAAATTTAAGATTATTTCATACATTAGCATTATAAATTCTTAACCATATAGTGACTTTTTATGAAAGGCTTTTTCACCAGTCTGCTTATTTTCGGCAGTTTTTGGGCGCATGCTCAAGATTTTTCATTTGGTAAAATAAAAAAAGAAGATTTCGCCATTGATATCAGTAAGTTGGATACTGCCGCTAATGCATTTGTCATTCGCGAATATGGCTCCGCGCAAGTCAACTACACCTCGCATACTGGCCTCATTGTCGAGTTTGTCAAGCACGTCCGGATTAAAATATTAAACAAGGGAGGCTACAACTATGCAAATTTTACAATTCCGCTTTACAAAAGCGGAAATGATCGAGAAGTTGTCACTGATATCAAAGCTGCTTCTTACCACCTACAGGGAGAAAAAGTGATCGAAACTGAAATGACAAAAGCAAATGTCTTTAACGAAAACTCTTCGGAAAACATCTCGTTGACTAAGGCTGCGATCCCACAGGTGCAGGAAGGAACAATTATTGAATACCGCTATAAAACAGAATCTCCCTTTATTTTCAACCTCAACTCCTGGGAATTTCAGGAGGAACTTCCCAAACTATATAGTGAATATGTCACACGTATCCCAGAAATCTGTCATTATAAAACCAATTTAAAAGGCGGTATACCGATCAAGGACCGCAAAACTGAAAATTATAACACCGGACTACATAGCGAAGTTGGTGAAATTCTGGGCGACAAAACGACCTATACCATGGAGAATGTTCCCGCCTTCCACAGCGAAGACTACATGACATCTTCCAAAAATTTTCGGTCAATTATATTTTTTGAGCTTGGACGGTATAGTATCCCCATGGGGCCCACAAAAGACTTTTCCCTAACTTGGGAAAATGTACGCGAAAAATTGATTGCCGATGAAAGTTTTGGCGGTCAGGTAAAAAGAAAAGGAACCCTGAAGGAATTTATCGAGCCCGTATTGCAAGGAGCGAATAACGATATAACAAAAGCTTCCCGTCTTTATGCCTATTTCCAGAAACGGATCAAATGGAACAATAAACACTCCATTTATGCAAAAAACATTAAGGATGCGCTTGAAAAACGAACTGGCAACAGTGCCGACATCAATCTCGGATTGGTCAATGCACTACGTTATGCGCAATTAGAGGCTATCCCAATCATCTTGTCAACCCGTGACAATGGTTACGCCGGATTGTATGCCCCAGCAATATCAGAATTCAACCACGTTGTCGCCCAGGTAAAACTCGGTGAGGAATACTATCTATTGGACGCCACCTCACCCTATGAACCCTTTGGCAACATTCCCCTAAAATGCGTCAATTATCAAGGCCGTTCGATTCCGTTGACCGGAGAGTCTGATTGGGTGAAACTGGAATCAAAACTTCCATCTTCCCAAAGTAATTTCTTCTTTGGTGAGTTAATGGAAAATGGCACTTTAAAAGGAAAATGGGTTACTTCTAGGAATGGCTATATGGCCTCTAGAATGCGTGAACGTCTACAGGGTAGCAATTCGGAAGAGGAATTTTACGAAAAATGGGATGAGGAAAATAATCGATTCAAAATCAACAGCTTTAAGGTATCCAATCGGGATTCATTAGACAAACCCCTAGCCGAAGAATTTGAAATCGAAATTGAAAATTTTGCTAGCTTACAAAATGACCAACTCGCGTTTAATCCTTACATTGACAGCAAAACAACCAAAAATCCTTTTAATTTGACCGAACGGAATTACCCGATTGATTTTGGTTCCTTGATCCAAGAGGAAAGCTATATGGAAATCAAACTACCAAAAGGATATACATACGCCCCAGAGACAAAATTAAAAAATGTGAGTATGGCCTTACCTGAACGTGCAGCCCGCTATATTTTTAAGGTCAGTAATTTAGATCCAAATGTATTGCTTATTGAGTCCGCAACACAATTTAACAAACCGTTGTTCCTACCCGAAGAATATTTTGATCTAAAAGAGTTTTTTAGTCGGATCATCCAAGCCCAGAAACTGGATATTGCCCTGAAGAAAATCTAACCGACAGCTTTAACAAAAACTTCATGTTATATTGACGATAAGCTTAAATAAAGATGATAAATTTGAATATCAAAAAAGAAGAAATAAAATGATTAAAGATTCAGAATTGTTCGAACTAGAGTATACCTTTCTTGGTGAAGGTTTCGAGTTAGATGGTGATGATATTATCACCGATGAAGACTAGGTCTTCACTTTTTTAAGCAAGTATTATTCCCCTTATATAATCTCTAAGCCCGGTTGATTCCTTTCCGGGCTTTTTCTTTTTCTTAATTCTGAGCTTGGTCAAACACAATCAAAGTTTGCCTACTTTTTATAAATTAGCTATATTTAACTCATTCCTATTAACACATAAGCAACCGTAATTCAATAAGCTGCCCAGATCCGAAGCACAGGATAGGATAGATTATAGTTAAAAACACATGTTCAAACAGTAGCTATATGAGAAAGATTATATTATATTAGATCTAACCATGACGCTAGATGGATTTATTGAAGGCCCTAATGGCGAAATCGATTGGTATATCATGGATGATGATATGGACTTCAACGGTTTCTATCGGGTATCGACAGCATATTTTATGGACTGTTTTTTCCCATCAGCTTAAACAGGATCCGCAGGCCATCTTTATCAGCGACGACATACAGAAACAAGTTTCAGTGATAAAGCAACAGGATGGAAAAGACATCTGGCTTTATGGAGGCGCAAGCCTCATCAAAACATTTATAAAGGCAAATCTTGTTGATATTTATCGGATCTCTGTCCATCCGATTGTTTTAGGTAGTGGAAAACCACTTTTCGAAAACCTCTCGACAGACAAATCCTAACATTCTTTCATCGTCCTCCACAGCACAGGGACAAGTACTACATCGTTCCAAACAGTTCCTGATAGGCGCTATGTAGGAGATGTATTGCGTCGCTCATATCTTTCTCATCGAGATGGGCAAAA
The DNA here is from genome assembly GCF_013167215.1 of Sphingobacterium prati. Taxonomy (GTDB): domain Bacteria; phylum Bacteroidota; class Bacteroidia; order Sphingobacteriales; family Sphingobacteriaceae; genus Sphingobacterium; species Sphingobacterium prati. The sequence continues at coordinate 247,455 of NZ_JABJWY010000039.1, read as the reverse complement.
CCCAAACGTAAGGCTGTAACCGCTCGGTTCTGGTATAAGCAATTACTAGGCAACAACAGCCCCTTTTCCCTTGCTTTTTCTTGCAAAGCAGTCAGTGAAAAACTGGAATTAAATGGAATCCAAAAGGCCAATCCCGAAACGGGAACCGTAAAAGCGACCTTATCTCCAAAATGGCTATCCAGCAATTGCGCAAATAAGTCCTTTCGTTCGGTAACTATTTTTTGAAACTTCCGTTGATAACGAAAGATATCACCCTGATGGATAATTTCCCCTAAAGTTTTTTCAATCATAAAATTGGGTTTACCAAAAAGATTCAGGTATTTTTTCCCTTCTTCCAAGAGATCTTGTGGAGCAATCAAAAAATTCATCTGAAAACCGGGATCCAAAAAACGACCAAAAGTACCTATGTAAATAACGTGCTGACCGGCATTTTTACGAAAAAGAGATTCACTTTTATCCTTGACCAATGAACACTCAAAATCGACATCATCTTCGATCACAATAAAATCATACTGCTCAGCGAGTTGTAACAGCCGTAATTTTCTCTCTTCGGAAAGACTTACGGTGGTTGGATATTGGCATTTCGTATTGATATATACACATCTGATCTCACCAGGTTTAAATTGATCTGCAATATAATCAATATTCATACCCATCGCATCGACCGGCACTGTTTTCAGTTTGGCTCCGGCTTGGCTAAAGATCATATTCGGTAAAAAATAACTTAGATTTTCCACCAGCACCACATCTCCTCTTTGAATCAATAAGCGCGATAAAATAGAAAATATCTGCTCCCGGCTGGCAATGGGCAGCAAAAAGTTTCGCGAGAGGTGAAACCCACGTGTCAGGTTGAGGTAGTAGCTCAATTGATCCCTAAAAAAAAGATTTCCATCGGCAGTAGCCGGAAATTCATCGCTCTTCTTTTTGCGCTTCACCATGGCGGCGTAAAAACGGACCAGCTCTTCGGTCTCAATGATACGGTAATCGGGAGTACCATCCGTAAAATAATATTTTTCCGGAATCTCAAACACGGGCGTGTCCAGGATCAATTCCCGCCTAAAATGGTATGGGGCTTTATCCGGCGGTTGTCGAAAAGCTCCAATTGATGAAGCTGCGTTCGCAACACGATCGGGGTTCTTAACAAAAGTCCCCCTGTTTGGCCGGATCTCCACCCAGCCTTGTTCCTGAAGCTCGGACAAGGCAGCGACGACCGTTTTTCGGTGCACCTTCAATTCCGTCGCGATCTTTCGGCTTCCCGGAAGAAGATCACCATCTTCCAGCAAATTCCGTTTAACAGCATTGATAAATTGATACACGATCTGTATATAAACAGCATCTTCCTTGCGACGATCAATCTTAATAATTGAATAAAAATTTACACTAACCGGACTACTCATTATGTTTATTTCGGACTACCAAAATTAAGATTTAAACTATAATCTTTGCAATTCATCTGGAAAAATACGCATACAAAAATTCAAAATACAGGCAATAACAATACAACAAACAACTGATTTACAAACGATAAACACATGAAATATGGACTCAAAAAAGAAATGGACACAAGCGGAAGTTGTTGCTTTATATAACAAACCGATTATGGAGTTATTGTATCAAGCAGCGACAGTTCACCGAAGCTACCACGATCCAAATAAAGTACAGGTGTCCACCTTGATTTCCATTAAAACAGGCGGATGTCCCGAAGATTGTGCTTATTGTCCGCAGGCAGCACGTTACCATACTAACGTCAAGGCGGAGCGACTGATGAGCGTGGAACAGGTCAAAACACAAGCCTTGGCCGCCAAAGCTAATGGCAGTTCGCGGATATGTATGGGTGCCGCATGGCGAAACGTCAAAGATGGCCCTGAGTTTGAACAAGTACTGGACATGGTCCGCACCCTGAACAGACTCGATATGGAGGTGTGCTGCACCTTAGGTATGTTGACCGAAAATCAAGCACAACGTCTATCGGAGGCAGGACTCTATGCCTATAACCACAACCTAGACTCTTCTGCTGACTATTATGAAGAAATCATCTCCACCAGAAGCTATAATGACCGTTTGCAAACCATCGAAAATGTACGCAAGACCAACATTACGGTATGCAGTGGCGGCATTATTGGCATGGGCGAAAGCATAGCCCACCGTGCAGATATGCTGATTACACTTGCATCGCTTGTTCCCCAACCGGAATCAGTTCCGATTAATGCGCTCGTCCCGGTAACAGGCACTCCTATGGAAGCAATGGAAAAGATATCCATCTGGGAAATGGTACGAATGGTTGCTACCGCGCGCATTTTATTACCGCAGACTCAGGTTCGCCTCTCTGCAGGTCGCAGCAACATGAGCCGCGAGGGACAGGCGCTATGTTTTTTTGCAGGTGCCAATTCTATTTTTGCGGGCAACAAATTACTCACAACGCCCAACCCGGATGTAAACGAGGATATGGATATGTTCAAAATACTTGGGCTGATACCCCAACAACCCTTTGAAAAGAAAAGCCAACCCCACACGATCGCAACAGATGTAACCCAATATCATGCACTCGGCGAGCGGCCACAGTGGTCACGCCCCGACCACAAGATTGAACGCAACCTAGCCAAACAACAGGAGAAGTAGAGCACAGACAAAAAATCAGTTTTTATAATCAAAAATAACAGCATGACACAACAGTACGCTACGGACGAATTCGACAAAAACCATTTATGGCATCCTTATACCAATATCATGAATCCACTGCCTGCCTACAAGGTCCGTCGGGCCGAAGGCTGCATGATCGAACTGGAAAATGGACAGCAGCTTATCGATGGCATGTCGTCCTGGTGGTGTACCATCCATGGTTATAACCACCCTGTGTTAAATGCAGCGGTAACTGGGCAGATCAGCAGCATGTCGCATGTAATGTTTGGCGGATTGACACACGAACCGGCAATTGCCTTGGGTAAAATACTCATTGACATCACACCACAGTCGCTTAACAAAATATTTTATACCGATTCCGGTTCCGTTGCGGTAGAAGCGGCTCTCAAGATGGCCGTACAGTACTGGGTGGCACAAAACAGGGTCAATAAAACCAACTTTGTCACCATTCGCTCAGGCTATCATGGCGATACCTGGAATGCGATGTCTGTATGTGATCCGATAACAGGAATGCATCGCATTTTTGGCAATACCTTGCCGCTACGTTATTTTGTTGAGGCACCCCAGATCGGATTCGATGAAACATGGGACGAAAACGACATTGCACCACTGGCACAACTGATCAGGACCCATGAGGACGAACTCGCAGGTCTGATCCTCGAACCCATTGTTCAGGGTGCCGGTGGCATGCGCTTTTATCATCCCGAATACCTACGCCGAGCAGCTCAACTTTGTAAGGAAAATAACATCCTGCTTCTTGTTGATGAAATTGCAACCGGATTCGGTCGCACTGGTAAGTTATTTGCCTGCGAACATGCAGCAGTGGAACCGGATATCCTCTGTATCGGAAAGGCATTGACAGGTGGATACATGACTTTATCAGCCGTCATTACCAGCACGACCATAGCAGAAACTATTTCCAATGGTAGCCCCGGAACATTTATGCACGGTCCTACTTTTATGGCAAATCCCCTGGCCTGTGCTGTTGCCCTTGCGTCAATCAAATTATTATTGTCTACAGACTGGAAAACAAAGATTAAATCCATCGAAGCCCAGTTGACACGATCGCTTGCACCTGCAAAACACTTCCCCCAGGTGGAAAATGTCCGGGTTCTGGGTGCCATTGCTGTCATTGAAATGAAGAAAACTGTGGCTATGGCCAGCATACAACAACGATTTATTGAAGAAGGTGTCTGGGTAAGGCCTTTTGGTAAGCTAGTCTATATCATGCCCCCTTTTATTATCAGCACCGAAGAGCTAAACAGATTAACACAGGCTTTGCTCCGGGTCGTCAAAGAAATCAAATAATGGAAAACAATCTCCTGCATAGCATTTCAAATGAGCTTCAAGAACTCGAAAAACAAGGAAATAGCCGAGAGCTCCACCTAATTACACAACAGGGCAATATGATACAACAAGAAGAGAAAAGCGGCTATAACCTCTCCTCAAACGATTACCTTGGGCTAGCTAGGGATACTGCATTACATGAAGAATTCCTACGTTCGATGAGCAGAGACAACGCAATTTTCAGTGCTTCATCTTCACGCTTGCTAACAGGAAATCATGTCCTGTACGCACAGCTAGAGGCACAGCTGAGCCATATGTTTGGTACCGAAAGTGCACTGGTTTTTAACAGCGGTTACCACATGAATATGGGAATACTTCCTGCAATTAGTAATAAGCGCACCCTAATTTTGGCCGACAAATGGGTCCATGCCAGCCTAATTGATGGCATCCGGCTTTCGGCGGCTCAGCATTTTCGGTATCGTCATGGCGATTATGCACATCTTGAAGGTTTATTAGCAAAGTATGCTTCCCGCTTTGAACGCATTATTATCGTCACCGAAAGCATTTTCAGCATGGATGGCGACTGCACAGACCTCAGTTACTTGGTTCGCCTCAAACATCACTACCGCAATATTCTCCTGTATGTGGATGAGGCTCATGCCATAGGGGTGCGCGGCATAAAAGGGCTTGGTTGCGCCGAAGAACAAGGATGCAAAGCTGAAATTGATTTCTTGACCGGCACCTTTGGAAAGGCACTGGCTTCCCTGGGCGGTTATCTGGTCTGCAGCCAGCCTATTCGGGATTACCTGGTCAATAAAATGCGAACCCTAATGTTTACAACAGCTCTCCCGCCAATCAACCTGATGTGGAGTTTATTTATTCTGGAACGCTTGGATAGTTTCGTGGATCAACGTCGACAATTACAAAAAAATAGCGCCTTACTCAAAAAACAGATCGTTGCAAAAGGCTATGACTGCCGTTCGGAGAGTCATATTCTGCCCCTTATTATCGGTGATAGCAAGGCTGCGGTATTGAAAGCTGAAGAATTGCAGCGGAACGGATTCTATGTACTCCCCGTTCGTCCACCTACTGTACCGGAAGGAACCGCGAGAATACGACTCTCATTAACGGCCAATATAACAACATCGCTTATCCATCAACTTGCAGCAAACTTATGAAACTCGAAAAAATTATACCTGTGCCCCATGTCGCGCACCTCAGCAATTCGAATCTGCTGAATCATTCTGTACCATCCAACAAAAAGCTTATTTTATTTTTTGCGGGCTGGGGCATGGATCAGCAGCCTTTCCTAACATATGCCCCATCCAACTGGGACCTCATCGTGGCCTATGACTACTATTCCTTGGCAATAGACGAAAGCCTACTCAAGGGCTATGACGAAATTCGGGTTTTTGCATGGTCTTTCGGGGTGTGGGCCGCCTCCCAAGTAGTACCAGGGCTGCAGAGCAAAAGTTATCCGCTTCTTACTTGCTCCGCCATCAATGGTACCCCATTTCCAATTAACGACCAGAAGGGCATTCCAACCCAATTATTCAGAGGAACCCTAGACAGTTTGAGCGAGGGAACGCTTTATAAATTCCGGCTACGGATGTGTGGTTCAGGCGAACTATTGCAACATTTTCTTGCTAACGTACCCAAACGGAATATCGAAAGTCTTCGAAAGGAGTTGTTCGAAATAGAAAAACAGGTAACTGAAAGTTCCGTTACTGCACTGCAATGGGATCATGCCTACATCGGAAGGCAGGACCGAATATTCAGCCCAGAAAACCAACGTCGGGCATGGGAACATACACCCCACACGTTTTTCAATGCAGGTCATTATGCTGAAAAACTATTTAAAGCGCTCTTGCAGGAGATTTAAAATGAGCATAGTTATGGACAAACAACGGATCACATCGCGCTTTTCCAAAGCCGCATCGACCTATCAGTCGGCAGCTATTGTGCAACGTCAAGTTGCCGAAAAAATGATTACCCTGTTGCAAGGAACGATCCCTTTACGAGCAGAAAAGGTTTTGGAGATAGGTTGTGGAACGGGAATTTTCTCCCGCTTATTGCTTCAGCGTCTCTTACCAAAACAGCTATTCCTCAATGATATCAGCCTAGAAATGATAACCCAAGTGATGGCTATGGTTAGGTCGCAGCATCGTTCGATCCAATGCAGCTTTATCTGTGGAGACGCCGAAATCTACCCCCTACCCAAACAGTTGGATCTTATTACCTCCTGCTCCACCATCCAATGGTTTGAAAATCCCGCTGCTTTCTTTGCGCGCTGCCATACTTTGCTCCATGCAGATGGCATACTGGCATTTAGCACCTTTGGTGAAGAAAATATGCGCGAAATTAGCACTACGACCCAAGTGGGGTTAACCTACAGTTCTAAATCAAGCCTTGTTGCAGCGCTGTTGGCATTGGACTATGAGATTCTTTTCGCAGCGGAAGAGTTGATAAGACTATACTTTGATACCCCATTACAGGTACTCAGGCATCTAAAACAAACTGGAGTAACAGGTATAAAAAGTCAAAGCTGGACAAAAGGTAAACTTCAGACCTATTGTACTGTATATACAGCACGCTATGCTGTGAAAACGCAGGTATCACTCACTTATCATCCCGTCTATATCATCGCGAAGAAAAGAAGATCACACAACAAAAAATGATTTGAACATTCACTTGCATCATTTTATACGAAGTAAAACGATGCTAGAACATAGCCTAAATACAGAAGTCCATACACGAACAACCTGAAGGTCAGTAGACCCGTGCTACAGCTTCATAAATAAAAGCTGTTCAAATAATTAGGTAAGCAACAAACACATATAGAAATGAAAAACAATATTTATTTTGTCTCTGGCATAGATACAGGGATTGGGAAAAGTTACGCAACCGGACTTATCGCAAGGCAATGGAATGCCACTGGTCTACGCACAATAACGCAAAAATTGATACAAACCGGAAATACAGCTATCTCAGAAGATATTATCCTGCATCGCCAACTTATGGGCATCACCTTTACTGAAGAAGACGAACAGAAAATGACTATGCCCGAAATTTTCAGCTACCCTGCTTCTCCCCATCTAGCAGCAAGTATAGACAACCGTGACATCGATTTTGAGAAAATCAGACAAGCAACAATTCAGTTGAGCCAACTGTATGATGTGGTATTGATCGAAGGTGCCGGAGGCTTAATGGTACCGCTCACTGAAGATTACTTAATCATAGATTACATTCAGGAAATGGGTTATCCCCTACTTTTTGTTACCTCTGGAAAATTGGGCAGCATCAATCACACGCTTTTAAGCTTAGAAGCCATCGCTAAACGTAGAATTCATCTGCATACGCTAATTTACAACACATTCCCCTTAGAAGCAGACAACATTATCAATACAGATACACAACGGTATCTGCGTAATTATATACAAACACAGTTTCCAGAAACCAAATTTATCATCCTATAAATGCAGGAATACATTACATCAAATTGAGCCATGCAACGCTATTTCAGGTTGTAAATACGCACATTTAGACAATCCTGCCCGATATAACTTATACAATACGGGAATATCTATAAAACTTTCCAAAGTCCTGCAAATAATTCTTTAGCAAAGTCAGGCTTGCTTGCTTGCTTGCTTGCTTGCTTGCTTGCTTGCTTGCTTGCTTGCTTGCTTGCTTGCTTGCTTGCTTGCTTGCTTACTTGCTTGCTTGTATCGTCAATTTACGCCAACAAGGGATCAGTTGTAGTTTCCACGCCAGTCTCTAATCGTCCGGCAAGCTGTAATCCAAAACTTGAATTGCCCAATTCCCGAATTGCCAGATCATACCAATTTCCCTGCGCAGCAATATCTAAAATCAAAACGATTTCTTCGCCGGCTTTGATTTCTCTTGTCGTTTTATAATCCTGATAATTCAAGCTTTCGACCTCCACTTGAATAGCCTTTGCATCAAAATTTTTCAACGATAACTGTAACTTACCCGTAGGCGCTTTGGTCAGCGGTTTAAGTTCTGGAGATACCGCCACCCACACTGCTGGCGCATCTTTTTGCCCAGCAAACTGTCGATAATAGCCATTTGGTCCATGCAATTCAAAAGCATATCCCTGCCCCTCAAACCTCTTAAGATCCCATTGATAGTGGAGCCGATCGCCCGCTTTGACTGCGAAATTCCAATTTCGATAAGCTTCAATTTGCCCCTCCTCATCTGTATAACTTAGCGGACTATACACATTAAAAGGCACGCCGCTTGTCTTTTTACCAAATAGGGTCGTATCCACCTGCATTATCAATTTGAATTGCCCATTCTCCACGTAGCCGACCACATCATGGCCATAAGGTAAGCTAGGGGATCTACGGGTTCCCTTTTCCTGTATACGATTAAATTTCGGAGCCCATACCTCCTGCTTAACCTGGTTCAGGTCAGTAATTTCGATAAATCCACTCGGATTATCTTTGAATTGCGCATTATAGATGGTTTCGATATATTGATTCCGCTTCAAGAAAGGGAGTTTTTCCTTCTCATGAATGAAGGGTGTAAAGGCGGCTGTCAGGTCACCACAGATCGCTCGTCGCCAGGCGCTGATATGGTCAAGTTGGATATTTTTATTGTATTTATGATTAAAGAAGTACGCTAAAAACTGTAAGGTAGATGTATGGTCAAACACTTGTGAACAGACTTTTCCACCACGCGACCAAGGTGATGCGATATACATCGGCACACGGAAGCCCAATCCAACAGCTCCTTCGCGGGCCTGTTTCTTCGGAATCCCCTGTTTGAGTTCGTTGTCCAGCCGCACCATTTCCACCTCACTATCAATCCCTGCTGAACAGGCCCCCGTATCTTTTTTCTTTAAGTCCGGAACCAGGAAAGGTTTTACATGGTCATAATAACCATCATTCTCATCATACGTGATGATAAAGATGGTTTTCCTCCAGACTTCTGGGTTTTTGGTCAGAATATCCAGTACTTCTGATACGTACCAGGCACCATACCAAGGTGCGCTGGGATGATCCGAGAAGTTTTTGGGACCAGCCAACCAGGATACTGCTGGCAATTTTCCTGCATTTACATCTTTTCGGAACTGATCGAGCACATCGCCTTTAGGCACTTCCAATGTCCTTTTTTTCCCCTGCTCCTTAAACACCAAAGTTTCGAGCTTACGGTAATTCTGGTCCTCTCTGTTGATTGTAAACGCACGCTGGTGCAAAGATTTGGTAACATCGGAAAGCTTATCGTAATTATCGGCATTGAATTCCTTCAGCTCAGCCTCAGCCCGCTCCAATGCGTCGCTTTTCTTACGAATATCAATGCGGATCTTTTCAGCCTGTTCCTCCGATTCTGGTGACCGCTCCTCGAGTTTAGAAATCTGCCCAGGCAGATCCCGCAACTGCACCTTGAGGTTGTCAACATAGGTATCTTTGAATTTAACCTGATACGCCTGAAAGAATTCCAATACATTACAGCCAAAGTTGGAAAGCCAAGCCCGCTCTTCGCCCGATAATCCACCACCACAACTTGTCTCATTTTGGTAAAAACGCCAATCTATGCCATTCCTTTCCAACAACTCAGGAAAGGTCTCCCAGGTCATTTTACCATAACCAAAATCATCATTGCGAATATTAACCTTCTGCAAACCGTCCTTCAACTCGGTGATCTTACCTGTCCAAAAGAACGCGCGGTTGGGTGTTGTACTGGTCATGCCCGAACAGAAATTCTGATCACACACGGTAAAGGCATCCGCCAGCGCATAATGAAAAGGTAAGTCTTCTCGGTTGAAGTACCCCAAAGTAAGGGGCATAGTAGCATACTGTTTATTCCCCGATTGCTTCGCGGTCAACCATTGGTCGTATTTCCCCCGATTGTAGGCGTCTACCTGGCTTGCCCTGCTGTGTGGAAGTGAGCCCATCCAAGTCACCTTGCTTTCTTTGAGATTTAACCGAAAAGGAGCAAATACTTTCCCCGTCTTGTCCGTTTGATACCAAACAGGGAGGCCATTGGGTAGCCGTACAGCGCGTGGATCATTAAAACCACGAACACCGGAGAGACTGCCCAACGTATGGTCAAAGGAGCGGTTTTCCTGCATCAGGATTACAATGTGTTCTGCATCAAGAAAACTACTCCCCGGTGCCGGATCTATTGCAAAGGCTTTTTGAATTGAGGCTGGCATAAAACTCGCAATACCAGCAGCTCCTGAAAATAATAAGCTTTTTCGAAGGAACTCTCTTCTGCTTTCCATAATATTTATTTATAATTTCGATTTGAATCTACTTAGATTTCTTTTTGTTTCATATTTCTTCGTGTAAATCTTATGTTACTAAATTGTATGCCCAAGAAGAGCTACACTGCATCGCTTGATGAAGGATGGCAAAATTTGCTTATTTTTACAGAAAGACAATGCGATATTATGGTGGACATTTTGCTATTGGAAGATGACAAGGTTCTTTCTACAGAAATTAAATCCTTTTTATTGAGTCAGGGATTCTCCTGTGACCAGGCTTTTGATGGCATCGAATTTTTGGCCCAAAAGCATCAAAAGAAATATGGTTTTTACCTGTTAGACATCAATGTCCCCCAAGATAAATGGTTTGGAAATATGCAAGAAAATAAGAAGTCATGATGCGCTGACCCCGATTATCATTCTTTCCGCCTATGACGATATCGACGACAAAAAAGAAGCTTTTCTGCGTGCCGCAGATGATTACCTAGTCAAGCCTTTTGTCCTGGATGAATTGTTGATGCGTATCAACTCACTTTTGCGCCGTCATCAGCACAACGATAACAACGACGCCACAACATTGGTTATCGATGATCTGGTTATTTATCCAACTGAAGCCCGAGTGCTTCGGGCCAATGAGGAGATCGGCCTGACGCAGAAAGAATTTCAGTTGCTCCTGATTTTGGCGCAGGCCAATGGACGGACCTTGTCCAAACAGCGTATCGCTGAAGAGGTATGGCAAAATCAATTTCAGACAACACAAAATACTATCGAAGTTTACATCAATTTTTTACGAAAAAAAATCGACAAGAATTTTGAACATAAGCTGATTCATACCAGACCAGGATTTGGTTATTACCTCGCTGCCGATAAATGACCTTGAAAAAAAAAATAGCGATCAGTTTTAGCATTGCTTTCTCCGTTTTATTTGGAATTGCAATGCTTATTATCTATTATGCCAGTGTCGATTTCAGAACTGATCAATTCCGTCGGCGCCTGGAGGATAAACTGGACTATATTTCTCATTACATTGCTAACGCACCTTCCTTCGACCCTGAATCTTATAAAACTTATTTTCAGGATATCGAAGACGGCCTCTTTTATGAGGATGTCATTATTCTGAATAAGGATAAAAAACTTGTTTTCAGCACAATAAAAGACAAAACAATTATCTGGGATCAGGCTATTGTAAACCGTTTGGAAAATGAAAAACGTATTTTTTATAAGCAGGATCAATATGAAATAATGGGCAAATATTACCTGGTGGACAAACAAGCTTATTATCTTTTGGTCAAAGCACAAGATTACTCGGGCAATGAAAAATTGGATCACCTGGCCATCGTATTAACGATTTTGTTTTTATTGAGTACTATGCTGGTCTGGATCTTTAGTTACAACCTTATCCTCCGTTTATTGAACCCATTAGACAAACTCAAAAAAGACATTACACAAATCAATGCCAGTAAGTTGACCAATCCTGTTAAATATACGGGAAACACGGATGAGATCGCAGTATTGACCTTAGCATTCAATACGATGCTGAAACGATTGTCCAATGCATTTGAATCGCAAAAAGAGTTCAATTCCAGCGCATCCCATGAACTACGGACGCCGCTGGCCAGAATATCATTTCAATTGGAGAATCTCCGACATCAATATCAGCTTGATGAACGCGTCGGCCATGTACTTGATAATATTTCAAAAGAAACACAGCATCTCTCCGAAGTAACAAACTCACTGATGTTACTTTCAAAATTTGATTCAGCAACATTACAGGCAACCTACCAGGAAGAACGCATTGATGAAATCATTTTTACTGCATACGACAAGGTAGCAAAGACCTTTCCCAATCTGCAACTCAATTTTTCCATCAAAAGTATCGCAGAGCCCAAACTGACTTTATTTTGTTCCGCTCAATTGGTTGAAATTGCCTTTACTAATCTATTCAAAAATGCAGCGCTATATTCGTACAATCCCGAGGTAGAGGTAGTTATACAAGAGTCTACAACATGGTTAAAAATAATGGTTACCAGCCATGGTCCATCGCTCAGCCCCAATGACCAAAAGCGTATTTTTGATGCATTCAGCCGTGGTGAAAACGCATCTGAAATTACCGGCTCAGGCTTAGGGCTCCGGATCGTCAAACGCATTATGGATTCACAGCAGGCCAGCATCGAATACAAAGCCGATACTGAACATTCAGCGCACATATTTGTACTCAATTTTCCTAAACCAGCAATAGAAGCTCCCCAACTTTAGTTTGCCTTCGCGACCTTCATACCAGACCTTTATAATTTTTACCGGCTCGAATACTATATGGCTAACAGAAATTAGCCCATTTTCTTTTAAGTTCCCGGTACTGTTTTAACTTTTTTTCCTCTGCTTTTTTATAGGCAAGAACTTCTCCCCTCGAATGGTTAAATTTTAAGTTTTTTTTAAGTCACTGTCCCAACCTTGCTAGTTCTTTCATCATCTACGATATCTCCGACCGGGCAGAGCGTTTAACAAAGACTTCAAGAACAATAGTTTTCCTCTGATATGCAACAACTTATAACATTAACAGCCTCAACGCTGCGATAAGCTGTGGCTTGCAATGCTGTATCTCCCTAAGGATACATATTGGTGTAACATTTGTATCTATTCGGATCATAAAGTTTCAAAAACAACAAAAAGCCCTTAAGTTTACAACAAATTACCTTCTTGGGTATATCTGATACCCGGGAGCAACAAACAAAATATATGACTATTCTCACCTTTACACTCATCCTCCTTTTGGGTGCATTTGTAGCAGGGCTTTTAGGGTCACTGACGGGCTTAGGTGGAGGGGTCGTCGTGATTCCATTGCTGACTCTCCTCTTTCACGTTGACATTCGTTACGCCATTGGGGCAGCCTTACTGGCCTCGATAGCAACCTCTTCGGGGGCAGCCACCGCTTACGTAAAAGAAGGAATCACCAATATTCGGCTTGGAATGTTTTTAGAAATTGCAACCACGATCGGCGCTGTCATTGGTGCTATTATCGCGATCTATATGCCGACAAATACCATCGCTATAATCTTTGGCGTAGTACTGATCTTTTCGGCAGCAATGACTATACGCAAGAAAAATGAACATGCTCTTTCTGGTGGCTCAGCTTTAGCCGAAAGGTTAAAATTGAACAGTACCTACCCTTTGAATGGTAAGCTTGTCCCCTACAAACTGACCAATGTGCTCGGCGGTTTTTCTTTGATGGGCGTCGCCGGCGTTCTATCGGGATTGCTTGGTATCGGTTCCGGTTCCCTTAAAGTACTCGCCATGGACAGCATGATGAAAATTCCATTTAAAGTAAGTACAACAACAAGCAATTTTATGATTGGGGTAACCGCCGCGGCTTCAGCTGTAGTTTATCTGCAACGAGGCTATATGGATCCAGGGATTGCTTTTCCAGTAATTCTAGGTGTACTTTGTGGTGCAATTACAGGCTCAAAGCTTTTGAAGAGAATGAACCCCAAGACCTTGCGTATTATTTTCGCTATTGCGATCACATTAGTGGCACTGGAGATGATATTTAATGGGTTTCAACAAAAATTTTAGATGGATCATTCCACGGTTGATTTTCAGCACGTACCGTTTCGGGCGCTGGTCATAACATTAAAAAATAAAGATTACAGATGAAACAGGTATTTTCAAAAAACTATTGGGACGATAAGGATATCTCCCTTTTGGTGGGACAGATTTTACGGATCGGTGTTATCCTCGCCTCTTCTATCTTGATGATCGGTGGCATCTGGTACCTGATCGTCCACGGACAGGATGCAGTGCCCAACTACAGCGATTTTATCGGAGAGGGTAAGTCCAATACGACCATTACAGGAATTATCGTAGGAGCATTCAACCAAAATATTCCCCAAATCATACAACTTGGGGTCTTGCTCCTGATCTGCACACCGATAGTCCGGGTGATTGGCTCCCTATTTGGTTTTGTTATTGAAAAAGATAAGCTCTATATCATCATTACATTAATTGTATTGACTGTTATTATCGGAAGCATATTGAGCGGAGTAAAGGGATAATTCTACGAAGAGATAAACTGCTTATCGCTTGGCTCTAAGCCATGTGGACTTTTCCAGTATATATTCAAAGTTCATCCGTTCGGGCTCGTTGACATAGGAGACCATTTTCTCAGCGACCTTGCTTGCACCCAAACGTTCTACCGCTTTTTGTGAACGATAATTTTCGGCACCCACATGCAAATAGATCTTATCCACAAAATTAAAAGCAAAGTCGAACATCATTTCCTTGACCAAAGGATTTATCCCTGCTCCCCAATAGGCCCTTGCATAAAAGGTAAAGCCAACAAAAATAGATTTTTCAACCTCATTCAAACCATAATATCGGGTGCTTCCTATGCATTCGCCTGTCGTTTTATCCAGAATAAGGTACGCAGCTTTGCTCTCCAGCGCAGCATCAAAAAAGGACCGAAAGACATCCTCTTTCCAACGGTCTTTATTAGGATGTTGCTCCCATATCAAGGGATCTTTCGCTACTTGATACAGGATATCAAAATCGCCTGGATCAAGTAACTTTAATACGACCTTATCATTTTCGAGTTTATTCGGTGCTACAAACTTCATTAGAACATATTTAACGTTGGACTTCTACCAAAATTCAAAATTTCTATATAAGATACCAATTATTGGTGAAACCAAACGGAATTAGCTTGTCTTTATTCAAATATTACACCAAAATGTTCATTTAACAGACTACTATGCCGGTGCAATAATAAATCCCGCAATTATTGTTATTTTTCATACCAATCACGCACATCAAATTATTTTACGCTCAAAATTGACTAAAATCGCTTAGCTTATTAAATTCGCAAAACAAAATTTTGTATTTTACACCCTAATGGAACAATTCAAGGAATTTGTAAAACAGCGCATTCATGTCAGCGAAGAAGAATTAAATGATATTGTATCGCGTTATCATGTCAGAAAAATCCGGAAAAAGGAATACTTTTTAAGGGCAGGTGAAATCTGCCACTATGAAGCTTATGTCGTCAGTGGTCTTTTTAAGTCGTTCTATGTTACGGCAGATGGTATCGAACATATTTTGCAATTTGCCATTGAAGACTGGTGGGTGGGTGATATTGCCAGTTTTAATTATCAGGAACCAGCCTTGCAAAATATCCAGGCCCTGGAAGATTCGGTCATACTTACGCTTTCGAAAACGGATAAAGATAAACTCTATGAAGACCATCCGATCTACGAGAAGCTTTCCAGAATTATGGCCCAGCGAGCACAAATTGCCTCCCAACACCGCATCATATCGAGTATAGGTTTTACGGCTCAGGAACGTTATCTGGATTTTATCAAGCGGTATCCCAAAATATATCCGAGGATCTCGAACATGCAGTTAGCTTCCTATCTCGGGGTGACGCAAGAGTTTTTGAGCCGCTTAAAAAGACAGATTTTGAAGCCTAATCGAAATTCTTGACCTACATCAATGTTTTCTATTCAAGTTTACCCCACCTTTGTAAAAGCTTGTTCAAACAAACATTTTGAACAATTAAACGTTTGATAAATAACAAATAGAAATAACATGAATAGATTTTTCCAATTTCTGGCCATAGCAGCATTAATGGTTAATGTTGCTGTAGCGCAAGTAAAATGGTCTGCCGATCCTGCACACACCAATGCAAGATTTGATGTAAAACACCTTGGTATCAGCTTCGTGGATGGCGAGTTTACAAAAGTTGAAGGAACAGTTGAAACAGCAACCGCTACAAGTTTCAACAATGCAAAAGTAAACTTCTCCATTGATGTCAACAGTGTTGACACCCGTATTGAGGCACGTGACAATCACTTGAAAACAGATGATTTCTTCGCTGCAGATAAGTTTCCAAAAATGACCCTAAAATCAGTTTCATTCAAAAGCGCCAAGATGAAAGGAAAATACCTCATGGTCGCAGATTTGACCATTCGCGAGGTCACTAAGAAAGTAACGTTTGATGTCACTCAAAATGGCGGTGTCATTACCGATCCTTGGGGAAAAACACGTGCGGGCTTTACTGCAAAAGCAAAAATCAACCGTCATGATTTTGGCATAAAATATAATGACAAATTACCTTCAGGTGTAGAAGCCGTTGCCTCTGAGGTGGACATTATTGTCAATACTGAATTGGTGTTGAACTAAACAAAATTTTTAAAATCATACAAACTAGCATAGGCTATCCAAAAATTGGATAGCCAATGTTAGTTTACAGCTTTTTAACCATAAACGTATTTTCCTGTATTGCCAAGCAGGAGTGCTTCCCTATCATTTTTCGAGCAAACTTTCTTTTCAACTTAAAAGCCTTTTAATAGACCACCATCCAAGGGAATATTGGTTCCAGTGAGATAGTTGGCGTACGCAGAACAAACAAAGGCAACCAAATAACCATATTCATCAGGCTCCCCCAAGCGTGCTGCTGGTACCTGTTTTAATCGTAGCTGTAAAGCCTCCTCATAAGAAATCCCTAAACGCTGGGCATCCATATTGGTCAACGATTGAATCCTTTCGGTATCAAATAAGCCCGTTAATATACTGTTGACAGTCACGCCCTCCTTGGCAACATCGTCCGAAAGGGATTTGCTCCAGCTCATCAATGCCGTACGTATGGTATTTGACAATACCAGATTGGACACAGGCTCCTTAACCGTGGAGGAAGATACATTGATAATACGTCCATATCCATTTGCCAGCATATAGGGTAATGCACAAGAAGTCGTATAACAGTGATTTTGAAACAAAAGTTCAAAAGCATGTTGGTAGTCTGTCAGATTTTTCTGGTCGATCGTCCCCGCCTGCGGTCCATTGGAATTATTGACCAAAATATCTACTTTATTTGACCGAAAATAATCATCTATTTTCATTTTATAAGCTTCGTGATCATTATAATCGACTAGGATATATTGATGCTCCTGCCCCTTTGAGGTATCCAGGCTTTCCAAGGTACGTTTCAATTTCTCCTCATTCCGCGAGGCTAGGGTGACTGATGCTCCACAGGATGCCAGCACTTTGGCAATCCCGGCTCCTATACCGGCGGAACTGGCGCCAATCAATGCCTTTTTTCCGATTAGATTGATTTCCATATTTTATGATGCTATTACTTTAATACAGGATTTACACAAAAAAATAGGGTAACAACAGCAAGCAACTTAATCGTTATCCTTCGCACGGATCATCGCAATAAATAAATAGACAGCAAAGACCCATGCTGAGCCTAGACATATCCAGGCAAAAACAGGAATACCCCACCATCTCGGTTCAATACGCGCAACAATAACCATTCCGCCCAATAAGTTAAGGGACATAAACATAATGCCGATCACAATCCGGTTTACTCCTTTACGGAGAATAGCATTAAAGGAACGCGCACTGATCAAGCGATGGTTCAGGGTAAAATTACCCGTACGAAAAAGGCGCACCAAGGCACGCATATCTTCGGGAAGCTTTTCAACATCCCGCGCAAAAGATTCGATTTTATGTTTTCCTTTCTTGAAAATAGCCTCTGGTGAAAGCCGCTCCATCATGATCCGTCGCGCAAAAGGCTTAATGCTCTCCATGATATTCAGATCAGGATAAAGCTGACGACCGATGCCTTCCATCAGAGAGATGCCACGCATAAGCTGATAAATATATTCTGGAAAATACAACCGATTATCACCAATGATTTTCCAAAGTTTATTGAACAGCAGATCGAGGCTAAGATCACCCAAGGAGACATTATCAATCATATCAAATATTTCATACAGAGAGCGTTCAAACTGATTCCTGTCTGGAATATGGCTCACGACAGCCACATCTTCAATAACGTCGGCAAGCCGAACCGCATCTTCAGAAATCGCGGACTGAATAAACTCTTCGAGCTGCCGCCGGTCAATTCCCAGCAATTTACCCATGTTGCCAAAGTCCAGAAAGGCAATACGGCCGTCGGGCAGCACCATCATATTACCGGGATGCGGATCGCCATGAAAAAAGCCGTGGATAATCACCTGTTCCAGGTAAAGGTTAATACCATTTTTCACCAAGGTTTCCACATCCATTCCCCGTCGTTTAATTTCCGCTATATCTGTCACTTTGAATCCGTCGAGATACTCCATACAAAGCACACGGTCAGTGGACAGATCAGGATAGACTTTAGGAACCTTTATCAGTTTATTGCCTTTAAAATTCTTAGCAAACCGTTCGACGTTATGGCGTTCGATGACCAGAGACATCTCCTCCTGCATGGTCATCGCAAAAGATTCGACGATCAAAGAAAGATTAAGATTTTCCAGTGCATCATTGTACATGGTCAGAATCTTAGCAATATCCCGCATGAGCGCAAGATCAATGCGCATGATCTCGTCAATTCCCGGCCGGCGTACCTTTAAAACGACTTCTGTACCATCTTTCAATGTTGCCCTGTATACCTGCGCGATCGATGCGGCGGCAAAGGGCTGTGCTTCGATCGTTTGAAATTGTTCGCTAACGTCTAATCCCAGTTCCTTAGCAAGATATTCCCGGATATCAACTTCAAAAGGGGAAACATTGTCTTCGAGCCGTTTGAGTTCTTCGACAAGATCTTTTGGGAGCAGACCTTCGCGCGTAGAAGCTGACTGTCCCAATTTAATAAAAGCAGGACCAAGCTCTTCCAGGGCCATTCGGATACGTGTATACACACTAATCTTGTCAACATCAATATTACGTTCTAAGCTCGCTCTTGCTCCCTTCCAAGGTAGTCGGGCAATGGCATCCTTGAAACCATATTTTGCCAATATGCTTAAGATTTGGGAACTACGCTGTAATTTCTTGGTTGGATTGTACATCATGGACAAGGGTTTTCGAAAACAAGATACAAAATATCCATGTTCGAAAACACAAACACTTATGAAAACGAACTGAATATTCCTTAGCTTAAAAAAAACAAGTAACGAATAAATGGAACAAAAACCTTACCTTTTTCGTATCAGGGTTTGTTGAAAATAAAAATTCATTGTTTTCAACTGTGGCTTAGCCATTTCAAATAACACTATTCAACTTCCATTTCGTCCAAATTTTCTTTGATCTGCTTGAGATAATCTCCATAGTAGGCACGGATCATAATTTCGGTAATCACCACAATAATTACAATGGAGATAAGAGCCGAAAGGATCATCCACAGTATAAAATTAGGATCCTGCTGGAGAGTTTCTTTGAAATGATATAATTTTTCAAACCAAGCGACAGCCCTATTTTGGCCGATCATAATTAGATACAGAAATAATCCTTGCGGAATCATGACATAGGCAACAATACGATAGGTCTCCACGGCATATTTGAGGTCATAATAAAGCTTGAGGAGATGCTCACGGGATGCCAGCAGATCAATCTGCTTGGCGCTTTTTATCAGATAATAAAATCTCCGGTAATACAGCAGGCTCGATAAAGAAATCTGTACAAGAAAAAAGTAATACGCAAAAGCCGCATACCCCGAGATTTTATAGATTGGAAGCATGGGAACAGCAATCAGGAAAAACATGCACACCACCCAGGAAATAAATTCACGTTTGATATTGCGTCTCAGTTTAGCCATGATATTGCCGACTTCCTTATAGTGTTTGAGATTTGGATTTTGTAAATCCTCATCTGTAGGCTGTTCTTGCCAAGATTTTTTTAATTCATCAAAATTCATAATTGTATTTTTTAATGATTTGTTGAATCCGCTCTTTTGTACGATTTAATTTGACCCGTGCATTCACTTCGGATATCCCTAGGTGTGCAGCTATTTCGCGGTGGCTCTGACCTTCCAAAAATAAAAAGATCAATGCTTTTTCTATTGCATTCAGTTCATGTACTGCCTGGTAGAATATTTTTAACTGTTCGTCCTTTTCCGAATCATAAGCCTCTTCCGGAAAATCATGTCGTTCTTGGAGGCTATCGTAAATCTGGTGTTTCTTTTCCTTTTTTAAAAATACGATGGCTGTATTCAAGGCCACCCGATACATCCAGGTCGAAAACTTACTTTGCTGTTTAAACGTTGGGTAGGATTTCCAGAGCTGATATACAATTTCCTGATAGAGATCCTGCCGCCCGTCGTGATCATCCATATACATACGGCTCACCTTGACGATAATTCCTTTATTTTCGTCAATCAACCGAAGAAATTCTGTTTCCGAATGGGCCACCTGGTAAATTTTACTTTTAAGATCTTTTCAGTTAATAAGTATGGCAAACAAACAAAGTGTTACAGCTTAACTTAAAATTATGTAAATTGTTTATAAAAAGGAGGCAAATCAGGATAATAATTATGGAAAATATATTTTATGAGGGACAGGTCATTTGGGCGCAAATCGATGCCAATAGACATATGCGCCATTCCGCTTATGCAGATATCTGTGCACAGGCACGGAGCAATATGTTAAATAAAATGGGATTTTCGTTGAATAAGTTTGCCGAGTTCCAGATCGGCCCCATTCTATTTAGAGAAGAGCTAATCTATTCCAAGGAGGTGCATCTTGACGAATATGTACAGGTAAAGGTAGAATTAACCAAATACAACAAAAACAACAGCCGATTTTCTTTTGTACATCAGGTCTACCGTAAAGACGGTGCACTATGTTGTACTGTCCATGTTGATGGTGCCTGGCTAGATTTAAAGCGGCGAAAACTGACCAAATTACCTGAAGAAATGGAACCATATCTCGCCAAAGTACCCCGTGCTGCGGGATACGAGGAAGTTGGATAAAAAAAATCCCTCGGAATACAAGTGAATTCCGAGGGATTAAAACATAAACTAAACCTAAAAACTATCTTAAGAAACATCCCTCCACCCCAGGTCAAGGTATGTCTGTTACTTAAACTATTTAACTTCGATCAAACGCTTTGCAATAATTGCGTCTTCTTTCTTTCCAACAGTCAAGATCAATATTCCACCTTCGTAGGCTGCCTCAATATTACTATAGTCAACGGTTTCAGGCAAGGTAAATGATCTTGAAAACGAGCTATAATTGAATTCTTTTTTGCTATATAATTTCTCTTCACTTACTTGCTCTTCTTTTTTCTCAGCTGAAATAGTAATCAGATTTTTATCCACGTTGATTTTAAAATCTGACTTATCCAATCCCGGAGCAGCCATTTCGATCTTAAATGATTTTTCAGATTCCGAAATATTTACCGCTGGAACACGTGACACCAAACGATCTGAAATAAAATTATCGTTGAATAGATTGTCAAATACGGTATTCACAAAAGGGTTTACTGCGTCGGTATTCAAACTTTTTGTAGGGAATTTAATTAATGCCATTTTTTGTCCTCCTAATTTTTTATTTTGTTAAGCTGTATTTTCTAACTCTTTTATAGGGGATATTCAATTCGCATACCAGTTGTAAAAAAAAGACAAAATGTCACACAACCATAATTAATAATGCCATATTGACATAATTTAACTAAAAATAGCTTTAAAAATGAACATTCTTGTCATTGCAAAGATCCCACTATCTGTTATAGCAATAACGTCGCAGTACATAAACTGTTTTTCACAGGTATTTAATTTTACAAAACATTAACTTATCGGCAGTTAGCTTTCTTACTTCTCATCATCGCGTTGTTCCAGTGTAGAAATTAGCAAAAATTTAACTGCATCGTAGATATAATCTTTTGCCTCGGCGTAAGAAACGCTATAAATACGTGATATTGATACCTCATACTCCGGAAATGCGGAAAATAATTTATCGTAGTAAGCATCCAACTGTGCAGGGGTGGGCAATTCAAACGCCAGACGAAGCTGGAATCGCCGGATAATCGCGGTGTCTAATATTTCGGGATGATTAGTTGCTGCTATCAGCACGGCCTCTGCGGGAAAATAGTCGATTAATTGGATAATCGTATTTACCAGGCGGCGCATCTCCCCCACATCTTTCTCCTCACTGATACGGGCTTTTCCGATTTGATCGAATTCATCCAGAAACAGAACAGCTTTTTCACGGCCTGCTTTATCAAATACCTGTTTGATATGCTGTGAAGTTTCACCGATACGGGATGAAATCAAATTACTCAAATTCAACACATAGATGGGTTTGTCGAGTGCTGCTGCAAGCGCTTTTGCGGTCGTTGTTTTTCCGCACCCCGAATAACCGTGCAAAAGGACCTTATTGCTAACGGGCAGACCATATTGTGAGAGTACTTGAATATAACGATGTTCCTTAATCAGCTGCTGCAGTTTCTGCCGACTTTCCTCCGCTAAAAAAACGTCTTCTAGCGCAACCTTTTCCTTATCGGCTATAACAAGATCATAAATATTCATTTGACCAAATAATACTTTTATACAATGGGTCCGCAAAATTAAGCATGCATTGCTAATTTTTGCTGGTCCAGTTTGAAAATTAATCTTTCAGGTATTTAAGACTCACCTGCGAACAGGATAGATCTCCGCCAAAAGGTGGGTTTGATTTACGGATAACAACCTCAATCATTTCGGCATGCAACACAGCAGCTTTGATCTGTTCTAAAATTTCTGCTGCCGCAGATTCCAGTAACTTTCTTTGGGGCTGCATCACCTTCGCCGCAATTTGGTACAACTCTTCGTAGTTCAATGTATTGCGCAGTTCTTCCGTTTCCGTATTACGAAAAGGAAAACAAACATCAATAGACACAAAAAATTCGTTACCCAGAATCTGTTCTTCTTCGTAATACCCTATTGGCGCAAAAAACCGCGCTTCTTTCAACGATACTGTCTGTATAATGGTTGCCATGTACAAACCTAAACAAATTGTTGCAAATCAAAAAAACAATAAGTGCAAGAAATTCTATGCGGAAATCTACCGCAATAGCCTTTAATAGATGTGAGAGGCAAATATTCTCTATTTCTGAAATTATAATTGTATTTAAAAACAAATTTTCCTAAGTTTAACTACAACAAAAAACCAACAGATGAACTTTTCTTTACCTTCAGTACTAGCATTGGCGATCTTATGTGGTGCCAGTGCACTTCATGCCCAAACGAATATGAAGCCCAGCGATACCGAATATTACAGTCCCGTTCCGCCTACAATAACGCTTGACAAGGGAATCCCGAGCGACGCCATTGTGCTCTTTGATGGAAAGGACCTAAGCAAATGGAAGAGCGAAAAGGGAAAAGCAAACTGGACTGTCGCCAATAATACCCTTGAAGTAAAACCTGGAAGTGGAAACATCGAAACAGCCGAGCATTTCGCCGACTTTCAACTCCATATCGAGTGGAAGAGTCCGGAGCTAATCAAAGGCGAAGGACAAGGCAGGGGCAATAGTGGTATTTTCCTGCAAGGTCTTTATGAAATCCAGGTTTTGGACAATAATAATAACCCGACTTATGTCAACGGGGGAGCAGGAAGTCTTTACAAACAACGTCCGCCACTGGCGCAGGTCATCGTAGCAGACAAATGGCATGTATACGACATCATCTACAAAGCACCTCAATTTAACAAAGATAGTCTATTAATCAGCAAAGGTACGGTTACCGTCCTCCATAACGGCGTGGTCGTTCAGAATAACACCCAGATTGATGGTACAACTGAGTATATTGGACTTCCTAAGCAAGTAAGTCATGGCCCGGGGCCCATCGTCCTGCAAGATCACGGCGATCTGGTCCAGTTCAGAAATATCTGGCTCCGCAAATTATAGTTCAACACAGCAATTTCAGTTAGATAAGCAACAATTCTGTACTAGGTTTTATAGGGCTATTTACCTAATTTAGCCCTATAAAATCTACAAGCAAATACCATTATGAGGGCATGAAAAAATACTTATGATCGGTATGGCATCATTAAAAATAAATTATTCTAATGAAAAGAATTGCGCTATTCTTCTTGTTGGCAAGTGCCTTAACCGGCCATGCCCAGCGAAACCTTAATTTGGAAGAAACGGTATTTGGACCACGCACCTACGCACCGGAATCTATCACTGCAGCTTCCTGGATCCCAAAATCAAACAGCCTCTCTTACCTCGATAAATCGTATCAAAACCTGCTCGCCAAAAGCGCGGCAAACAACTGGACCGAAATGAGTGTGCTGTCAAAAACAGAACTCGAGACAGCCTTAAGAACCGCGATTCCAAACGAAACATTCAGTTTGCAAATGTTTCCTTACGACTACAAATGGCTTGACGGTACTTCGCTGTTGCTCCAGGTCAATGGAAAGAACAAGGTATATTCGGTAACCTATAATAGCAAATCTAAAAGCATCGAACATTTTATCGGTAACGATAGCCAGGGAGCCAACCGTGAAGTGAGCACAGATTTTTCTAAAATTGCCTATCTGGTTGACAACAATATTGCTATCGTTGACAAAAATGGAAAAATAACAGCGGTAACCAATGACAAGGATAAAGGCATCGTCAATGGCAGCGATTATACCCATCGCCAGGAGTTTGGCATAAAAAAAGGAATGTGGTGGAACACTCAAAATGACAAGCTGCTTTACTACCGCAAGAATGAAACCATGGTTGCCAATTATCCGCTGCCGCAGTGGAGCCCCAAAGTTGCAGAAATCAAATGGATAAAATATCCCATGACCGGGCAAAAATCAGAGGAGGTAACCCTGGTGGTCTATAACACTGCAACAGGAGAAAAAGTAACGTTACAGACCGGAGATCATAGTGAGCAATACCTTACAAGCGTAACCTGGGATCCATCAGGTAAATTTATCTACGTGGGCGTCCTCAACCGGGATCAAAATGACCTAAAGTTCAACAAATACAATGCAGAAACTGGCGCATTGGTTAAAACATTGTTTGAGGAAACCGCAACGACTTGGGTAGAACCAGAAAACCCGCTAACCTTCTTGCCCAATAAACCAGATCAATTTCTTTACCAATCCGACAAAGATGGCTACAACCAACTTTATCTCTACAATACTGAGGGTAAGCTGATCAAAAAACTAGGATATCAGGATATTGTACTGGAAAACCTACTGGATTTCTCAGGTGATGGAAACAAAGTAAGCTATATTGGCGTCACCAACAATGGCATCGACCGTCAATTATTTGAGGTAGAACTTAAATCCGGAAAAACCACACAGCTGACAAATGAATCAGGCATACACCATGCATCCCTGAGTGGGGACGGGAAATTCATATATGATCAATACAGCAACCTAAAGACGCCGAATATAATTCAGATCAAAGCGGTCAAATCAGGCAAGGGAACTGTACTGGTCAAAGCAGACAATCCATTTAACGGAAAAATCAATAACCCAAAAATAGAATTTGTCCAACTGACTTCGGCAGATGGCAAATACCCGTTGACCGGTCGTATTATTTATCCAAATGATTTCGATCCAGCCAAGAAATATCCGGTCATGTACTATTTGTACGGTGGTTCCCATTCTCAACTGGTTTCCAACAAATGGCTAGGTGGTGCTGGCTACTTTGATCTCTATATGGCGCAACAGGGATATCTTGTATTTACAATGGACAACCGGGGGACCAATTACCGTGGTCGTGATTTTTACACCGCTACCCACCGCAACCTTGGCCAAAATGAAATGGCTGATCAATTAAAGGGGATTGAATTCCTGAAATCAAAATCCTTTGTCGATCAACAGCGCATGGGGATTTTTGGATGGAGCTTTGGTGGTTTTATGACCACGTCATTCATGTTACATCATAACGACATTTTTAAAGCGGCAGTCGCCGGGGGACCGGTCATTGATTGGAAGTTCTACGAAGTCATGTACGGTGAACGTTATATGGACACACCTCAGGAAAACCCTGAAGGATACAAATTAACGTCTTTACTAAATAAAGCGGATCAACTAAAAGGACGTCTATTGATCATCCATGGGGCACAGGATCCGGTCGTTGTACAACAAAACAGCATGGAATTTTTGGAGGCTTGCATTAAAGCTGGCAAACAGGTCGACTATTTCTTATACCCCACCCACGAACATAACGTCATGGGTAAAGACCGCATTCATATGTACGAGAAAATTGCAGATTATTTTAATCAGCATCTCAGAAAATAAACGAGCATATCTTTAAAAACAAAGGCGCCGATCAGAAAGAAAGGCGCCTTTGCTCTTTTGGGACAATAGTTGTCTCTAATCAACATTATCTTTATTCCGGCAACCATTTGAACAGCCTTCAAAGGAATACAATAGTAAGTACAAGCTGCTCCGTCATTAATTAGCACTTGTTCTTTTGGCCCTCAAATTTGTTGGCCATTCCATTTGTTTACCTGTTTTGTCTAGGGGCAACACAATTTTGTCACGCGATACCAAGCTCGGTTCCTCACAGGCCAGGTAAGTCAGCACCGCAACAATAATTGCATTTTGCCGGACTTCATCAAAGACAATTTTGTCATAGGTATCCCTATTGGTATGCCAGGTTACTTTACCATAATCCCAAGAGGTGGAAGAAAGACCAAAGGCCGGAATGCCTTTTTGGACAAATGAGGAATGATCGCTTCCGCCGGTTCCCGGCATTCCAGGAAAGCTCGTCTGGATTTCATTGCGAAATTCTTCGGGCAGACATTGCAACCAACGACCAATGTATTCATAAGCCTTTTCAAAACCGCTTCCTGCTATACGTACAATACGTCCAGTTCCATTGTCCTGATTCCATACGACCTGTATATTTTTGGCAATATCCGGATGATCTTCCACAAAAGCCGATGAGCCGTTCAATCCCTGTTCCTCGCTACCCCAGTTACCCACCAGAATGGTTCTTTTATTATCGGGATATACTTTTCGCAAGATCCGAACTGCTTCCATCATGGTGATAACGCCTGTTGCATTGTCCGTCGCGCCCGAAGCCCCATCCCATGAATCCAAATGTGCTGACAAAACCACATATTCATTGGGTTTTTCTTTCCCTTTGATCTCGGCAATACTGTTATACGTCTTCACGGTTCCGAGCTCTTTGGACTTTCCTTGCAAAAGTATCCGTGGCTTGACCCCACGCTCAGCCATGCGATAAAGGAGACTATAATCTTCCAAAGCAAGGTTAAAGACCGGAATCTGTTTGGATTTTGCATCAAAAATCCGCGTGATGCCCGGCAGTTCCGTCCAATAGGAATCGATCACAGCTATAGCACCTGCAGCTTCTAAGGCTACCGGCAAAGTACGGCGGGTACTTCCTGTATAGGACATACTCAGCTCCCATTGCCTGAGCTGCTCGTTTTTGAGGTTCTGATATCTTTCATAAGCTTTAGCAGAGGCCGATTCCTTCCAGTTGCCATCCGACCGACCTGAAATGGGGTTCATTCCGATCAGGACAATTTTACCTTTTACACTATTTAACCAAGATTGAAAATCGCTTTGAGAACCAAACAGCGGCATCGCTATCACTTCAGCTTCCACACCTTTTTCCTTTGTCATTGGACTAAAAGCCAGCTGTGTCCCTTCGAGTGATTTAATTCGGGGGTAGGTCATTGTTACTTGAGAGGTTCCGCGCTCCCAGGAACGCCATTCTCCATAAGGTTCATTTCGCGCGTCCGCACCAAGTGCAGTATATTGTTTGACTACCCAGTCGTGTGCCTGTTGCATCTGTGGGCTCCCGACCAACCGCGGACCGATCATATCAACAAGTTCAAATGCATAGTTTTCAAGCTGGGAGTTGGCCTGGGCTTCTTGGACAATAGCTGCGACGACAGCATCTTTATTCTGTGCAAATATAACTGTGTTGCTCATGCTCAATAGCAAAAACGCTAATCCAAAAGACTTTAAATTTCGTTGTTTCGTATATCCTTTCATTTGTATTTAATTGTTCACATCCCTTACCCTTAGGTTAGGTGGGATCGGTTTTTCCGAAAATTACTAAAGATAATTCAAAAAACATATTCATTTTAGATGCAATTCAAGGTTGTGAGGCCATTTGACTTTGCTTAATTCTACTGACTGTATCGCAAAAAAGCCTAAGAAATTCTCCTTAGGCTTTACAGCATTAGTATATGGTCGGTTGATTATCTACACGGCTTCCACTTTGGATTTCTCGTAACTTTCTTGGTGTACCGAGGCTACAGCTCTACCTGACGGGTCGTTCAGGTTCTGAAAAGAAGCATCCCATGCCAACGCTTCGGGTGTGCTACAAGCTACCGATTTTACCGAAGGAACGGTCTGCGCAGCTGCAGCAGACGGAAAATGCGACTCAAATATCGTGCGGTACAAAAACTCCTCTTTATTCTTCGGCGTATTGACGGGGAAACGCTCGGCAGCGGCCGCAAATTCTTGATCCGAAACTTTGCTCTCTGCCTGCTCTTTTAAGGTATCGATCCAGCTATACCCAACACCGTCCGAAAACTGTTCTTTTTGACGCCACGCAATGCTTTCAGGAAGATAATCTTCGAAAGCTTTACGCACGACCCATTTCTCCATTCGGCCATCACGGATCATTTTATCCGATGGATTGATGCGCATGGCGATATCCATAAATTCTTTATCCAGGAAAGGTACGCGCCCTTCAACACCCCAGGCTGCCAGTGATTTATTGGCACGTAAACAATCATAAAGGTATAGTTTTTTCAGCTTACGCACAGTTTCTTCATGAAACTCTTGCGCATTTGGAGCCTTGTGAAAATATAGATAACCACCAAAAAGCTCATCAGAACCCTCACCTGATAGCACCATTTTGATCCCCATGGATTTGATCACACGTGCCAATAAGTACATCGGTGTTGAAGCACGCACAGTCGTGACATCATAGGTCTCCAGGTGATAGATTACATCACGGATAGCATCCAGGCCCTCTTGTATGGTAAAATTGATTTCATGATGGATTGTCCCGATATGATCCGCCGCTTTTTGTGCCGCAATTAAATCCGGAGCTCCTTTTAATCCGACGGCAAAAGAATGCAATTGTGGATACCAGGCTTCTTCTTTGTCATCTGTTTCAATCCGCTTGGACGCAAATTTTTTGGTCACAGCAGCAATTACAGAGGAATCAAGTCCACCCGACAGCAATACACCATAGGGCACATCAGACATCAGCTGACGATGTACTGCATCTTCCAAGGCTTTACGCAAGACAGCAATATCAGTATCGCTATCTTTCACAGTATCGTAGCTTTCCCAATCCCGTTGGTACCAGCGTTGCGGGACCGTACCCTCTTTGCTATACAAATAGTGTCCCGGAGGAAATTGTTCAATCGTCTCACAGAAACCTTCCAACGACTTTAATTCAGATGCCACGAACAATTGCCCCTGGGTGTCCTTTCCATAATACAATGGGATGATTCCCATGTGGTCACGTGCGACAAAAAAGGAATCATCACGTGAATCATATAATGCAAAACCAAAGATACCGTTCAACTCATCGACAAATGATGGCCCCTTGGCCAGATAAAGCGCCAATATTACTTCGGAATCGCTTTGTGTTGCGAATTCATAATCAGGAAGACTATTTCTTAATTCATGGTGGTTATAGATTTCGCCATTCACAGCCAGTACAACTTTACCATCCGGACTGTATAGAGGCTGACTACCCGATTTCGGATCAACGATAGCTAATCGTTCATGCGCCAATAAAGCTTTCTCGCCAGTGAATATACCAGACCAATCTGGACCACGGTGACGAATACGTTTTGACATTTCCAATACTTGGGATCTCAATGAGTCTGCAGGTTGCTTCAATTCAAAAGCGCCAATAATTCCACACATATTATGAAAATTTTAAATATTTCGTTTTTACATTATGTTATTGATACAAAGTAAAACAATTAAAAACTAAATTCATAATAATTTTTTATTTTTATTACACTTTTACTAATAAACACTCTTCAAACAAATCAATTTAACAACAAATCCTTTATTTATTTACAATAATCACACAATAGCTTAATAATGCATTTCAAGATTTATCTTTAAATTCACTACGTAATCAAATAAACCAAGGACATGGATCTAATAGGAACATTTTACAGTGACCTCGCAATTACGCCTGATGAACTGAATTCCATAAAAGAGAAACATCAGGCCATTACGATAAAAAAAGGTGAGTTTATATTAAGCAAAGGCCAGGTTGCCAATGCCTACTATTTAATTGAATATGGCCTTACCCGATCATTTTTACACGACTATGAAGGCAATGAAGTTACCATCGGTTTTTGCAGCGACAACGATGTCGTGATCGAAGTTGCTTCTTTTTTCCAGCGCACACCGACAGTGGAAAATATTCAGGCCCTTACGGACACAAAGCTTTGGAAAATACGGTTTGAAGATCACCAGGAGCTATTTCATCGTATTCCTGAGTTTAGGGAATGGGGGCGTTCGTGGATGGCAACAGAACTGGTTCACAGCAAAAACAGGGCAATAGCCATGATCACCGAACCTGCGACCAGTCGCTACCTGCGTCTCATTAAAGAAAAACCCATCCTAATCCAGCAAGCTCCGTTGAAGCACATCGCTTCTTACCTGGGCATTACAGACACCTCGCTAAGCCGCATACGGAAAGAAATTGTTCACGGCAATTAAAGAGCATACACCACGAAAGCCAATTTTTAAATCTTGCCTTAGGGCAAGATCATTATCAAAAGTTCCCCTTAATTTTATCTTCATATCCGATGATAGCCCTTCTATTTTTCTGGGCTATATAGGAAAGAAAATTTGAGAAAACTAAGGTTTCGCGTGTATCTTTTCAGTTCATCAAAGCTATAGATGCATGCCCAACGAAATAATAAATATATTCAAAAATTAGAATCATGGCAAAATTACACGCTTATTTAAATTTCAATGGCAACTGCGAAGAAGCATTCATGTTTTATGAAAAAGTCTTTAAAACAAAAAATCCGGGGTACATGCGTTATGGCGACATTCCTGCAGATCCGCAAATGCCAGCAATTCCGGATGAAGCCAAAAACAAAATTTGTCATACGGCTATTTCCATCAATGGGGAAAGCATGCTCATGGGTGCAGATGTTATCCCCGCTTTCGGCCAACAGTATGTGCAGGGCAACAATACCTACGTCATGTTGATGTGCGACAATGGGGACGAAGCAAAAATACTTTATGAAGCACTCAGTGTCAATGCAAAAGTGGTGGAAATGCCTTTGGGCGAAACATTTTTCGCGGAGCTCTACAGCTCATTCCAAGATCAGTTTGGCATCTGCTGGATGGTCTATTACGGCGGCAGCAAAGATGAAGATTGCGAAAGCAATAGTTAAAGAAGATTGCCGTTCTACACTTCGTATGCAAATTAGGGCTGTACAAAGGTGAACAGCCCTAATTATATGCGGAAGCAGAATAACTAAAAATTGAAAATTTCGTTTGTATTCTTCTGCTCTATCATTTCAACTATTCGGTTCCATCGGGTGAACTGACGATGCCCATTCCGGATCAGTTGATCTGCGTTTTACGAAACGGGAAACTGTACGCTTGATTTTACTTATCAGTCAATACCACAGCATCAAAAATGACCCCGTTCCAGCCATTTGCCATAAACTGCCGGATATTCTGATGCCCCTCCCCTGCTGGATCGTCCAATACATTTTGATAATGTTCTGCAAACAACAGCAATGTATCTGCCTGCGAAAGATTATGGAGCTTGGCAAAATACAGGACTTTTGCACTCCCTTGATTTTCCGTTGCTGCATTTTTCACGTTTCCATTTTGGAATGCAGCTGGACTATACGTATAATTTGCTGCAATGTGATCCAATACGTTTTGAAACTGCAGCTGGTTCTCTTTTGACTTTACTAATAATTCTTCTGTTTTCATCAGATTAAATTGTCTATTCTTATTTTGCTTAATTGATCCTAAATAATTCCGTGAAGCGAGCCCCCTTTCGCTCCCAATTCGTCAACCCGTTTCTCGACTGCAGCGTCTTTAATCAGTGCCGGTGCATGATGTGGCTTGGTACGTGCATCGATAATAATTGGCCCCGCACAGCCCCAGTGTTTGAAGGACGTAAAACTCTTGATCCCATATATATCAAATGCTGGGTTACTTCGCGTAAAGGTCGTCCAGACGAAATTATTGACTGTCTCGGCGGTAAAACCGGCATCATCGCACAATACGAGCAATGGAAAACCTTCCCAAGCCAGTCCCTCTGCGGCACGACACCACTCCTGGACCAGCACAGCCTCATCCGTATAGGTCGTGAAGGGCTGCCCTTCGACTGCCAATACACCTGGAATCACAACCTTCGCTTTATTGAAAGGTCTTGGTAGATCAAAATTTGCCGACAGTTCGTGTGCTAACTCCCTTTTCTTGGTGCCTGCTGCCGCAAAAACCACCTTCGACCCCGTGTTTAGCCCATCACCTGAATAATCCAACGTATCTATCGTCGTATTGGTCTGAAAATGGAGATCTCTTGTCGGATCAATCCGCTCCAAGATATGACCAAAGAATGCCGGAATATCATAAATATCCAATTTGGGATCATCCTCATGCGCAGAAATAAAAAGATATTTGGCTAAGCTCAGCTGATTTTTTCCAAGAATCTGATTGGCAATGGTTAAAATTTCTTGAGGACGGTCCACCGTTTGGTAAGGTGTGTAACGTTCCGATCCGATCGCAAACAATAATGGATGTACTCCGGCTGCATCTACTGCATTTACTGCATGCAACCCTGAGATTTCCTGTGGGATTGCTGAACCCGTAATTTCATGAATAAGCGCGCCGAAACTCGTGTCTTCCTGTGGCGGTCGCCCCACCACGGTAAAAGACCAGATCGGATCCTTCTTATGATACACATGATGTACCTTCATCAAAGGGAATGGATGCGTGAGGCTATAATAGCCAATATGATCACCAAAAGGTCCCTCGGGTTTATTCTCATTGGGATATACCGTACCTGTAATGACAAAATCAGCATCCGCAGAAATGCAAAAACCTTCATTATCGTAAAAATAACGAAACCTTCTATTGCCTAATGCGCCGGCAAAGATCATCTCCGAAAGCCCTTCTGGCAAAGGCATAACCGCAGAAAGCGGGTGCGCTGGCGGCCCCCCCACAAAAATACTTACCTTGAGTGGCAGGCCGAGCTTATTGGCTTTGGTCTGATGGATACCGATGCCGCGATGCAGCTGATAATGCAGTCCAATTTCTCGATCCGGAATATAATCGTTGCCCGAAAGCTGAATCCGGTACATCCCCAGATTGGCATGCATGATTCCCGGATTATTCACATCTTCAGTATAGACTTGTGGCATGGTGACAAAAGCCCCTCCATCCATTGGCCAGTTAACGATCTGAGGAAGCTTACTGATGCTCGTTTCACCATGTAAGATGGGGGCGTTCAATTTCTTTTTCCAGGGCAAAGCACCCAATGCGGTCATGGAGGAACCGATATATTGGAATGGATTTTTTAGCACAGCGCCCGGATTCATCTTGACATCCACTAATTTTTTAAGGTGGTCCAAGGAATCACGGAACATAAACTTCGAACGGTCCAACGTCCCAAATAGATTGGATACCGCAGGAAATTCCGAGCCTTTGATATTTTCAAAATACAAGGCAGGTCCCTCAACATCAAACACCCGCATATGAATGGCGGCCATTTCCAGATAAGGATCCACCTCCTCTTTAATGCGGATTAAATGGCCATTTTTTTCAAGATCCGCAACACATGCTGCTAGACTATTGTATCCCATATATTAAATCTGTATCAACGCGTTAATCCACAAATTTAACAGAATAAATTAAAACTGCTCTATGCAGCTACCAATAACAGTTCGGAAAATCAGGCCAAGGGTTCTCGCTCAGCCATCAAGTGATCGGCAGGTGTCAAACAATCAGGTATCCATCTTGACATAGGCTTTCAGCGGTGTAAATTCAAAAGGTTGCACTTTCTGCCAGGTTGAGTTGTCGACATTTTTTTCATAATACAGCACCCGTCTAAATTCATCAATATCCTCTTTATTGATATCGTTAAATCGACTCAACAATAGTTTTGCAAGAAATTTATTTACTCCGATCTCCCTTTTTTGTGTATTGGAAGTAGAACTCAGAAATTGATAAAATAAGTTCCTAAATGTCACCTCTTCATGCCCACCGAGGTAAATCACCTCAGAGATAAAATTATTTTCCCAGGGCATTTCCCGAAGCCAACGATACACATCCAACAAGGGTAAAGGATGAAATTTTAGGGAGGCTACCCAGTTCCAATAGAATATTGTCTGCCGTTTGGCCAGTTTACCAAAAATTCGGTTCAACACACTTTCTTTTCCAATAACACTGCTTTTGACCACAATAGTATACTGTACCCGTAAAACCTCCAACAGATTACGAACGGGTTCCAAAAAATGCTCATCCATCAGTCTAGCCACATAAATCACCCGATTGTTGCCAGCACGCTTACAGATTTCCACAAAATTACGGAGACCTAGCAGCTCCAGCTGAAGCTGAATATCATTATCGAGAGAGGGAACTTGCGTAAAATAGATTCCAAAGTTCAAATCGCTGATCTGAAATTTATCGTACGCAGGGCCTTTCCGCAAGAGATCTAATTCAAATAGTTTCGCCGTCACCTTTTCTTTCACGATTTTATTAAAAATGGATAAGTTGCGAACCAACCCCGTCACATCAAAATCCTTCGTTTGTAAATAGCATGATGCCCGTCGTCCCAAATAGGTATTTAGCCCACTGATTAAAACCTTTTTCATTCTTATAATTATTTCTGAGCATTCGCTTTCAATGGCACAAATATGTATTAGCTGGCCCTATAGATTACGTAAGCTCACGATGGTTTTGTTTCCGATATGCTGACTAACAACTATCATAATTCTTTGATTTTAGAACAGAGAAACCCCAAATAAGTTTAACACTATTTTTTATTTTTCTATTTAGATAACTTAATCATCCTCATAAGGGAATGAGTATTAATCAGTCAGCCCTTGTTCTAGCCCAGAATTCAAGTACATCCTAGTACTGTAAGAAACTTATTACATTTCCTTAAATTTTGTCCCAAACCACTTCTTTGTCCTTTTTATGTCAATTCATGCCTAAATATTTTCACAAACGTAATATCCTTATATATTTGTAAATCTTCTGAAAATAGGCTGCACTAAAAAGTATTTATCTTCACCTCTATGGACAAAAGGGCTACAATGATCTGGTTTAGAAATGATTTAAGACTTCATGACAATGAAGTATTTTATCAAGCCTCTGAGAAGAGTTCCTTCATCATTCCCGTCTATTGTTTTGATCCCCGTTATTTTGACCGCAATCAATTTGGCACTTTAAATACAGGCGTACAGCGTGCGGCTTTTGTGATCGAAGCAGTCACCGCTCTGAAAGAAAAATTGAAAAGCCACGGCAGCGACCTACTGACGTATATTGGCAAACCCGAAGATATTATCCCTCGGATTGCTCAAAAATACCAAGTCAATGAAGTCTATCATCATCGGGAAGTTGCACTTCGCGAGACTTCTATATCCGAGAAAGTAGAGAGTGAATTATGGAGCAGCAAAATCAATCTCCGTCATTTTATAGGCCATACACTTTACCACAAAGAAGATCTCCCATTTCCAATTAAGGATATTCCTAATGGATTTTCCGTTTTTAAGAAAAAAGTAGAACGTGAGAGTTCGGTGCGCCAGCCGATTCCTTTCCCGTCAAATTTCTTGACACCCCCACATCTTGAAGACACCAAAATTCCTACGTTAAAGGACTTGGGTTATTCGGATGAGGAAATTAAGTCAGTTGATGATATTTATATATTAGGTGGGGAAGACACGGCATTGAGTATTATGCATTCGGTTTTGTCCACTTATCCGGAAACAGAGCAGGATCCGGTCATATTAGGTCCCTTTATTGCTGCCGGAGCCTTATCACCAATTCTTCTTTACAACAACATTAAGAAATTAGGAGAAGGAAAAAAAGATAAACGATTTGAGAAAATAATAGACATTTTACTCTGGCGGGATTATTTCCGTTTTATGCTCAAAAAATATCCCAATATATTTTTCAAACCCTTAGGCACTAAAAGCAGCAGCACGGTAGCGATCCCGGCATTAACGGTGAATGAAGAATTATTTGAGAAGTGGAAGGCTGGGCAGACCGACCATGATTTTATCAATAGCACCATGATACAACTAAAGAAAACGGGATATATCCCTTATCAGGCGGGATTGATTGCAGCGAGTTATCTAGTACACGAATATCAGGTCAATTGGTTAAAGGGGGCATCCTGGTTTGAAGAACAGCTATTGGATTATTCTCCAGCTACCGTATATGGACAATGGTCCCACGTCGCTGGTGTTGGCACCAGTGAAAAAGACAACAAAGCTTTGGACTGGCAAAAATTGATCAAAACAAACTTCCCAAATGGGCTTCCAAAATTGGATGAAATATTGGCTAAATAAATCTTCGGCAGAAATAAATAATTTCAAAACAAAAGAAATTTGTAGGGATTGTAAGCCCTTTTTAAATCATGCCAAAAAAGTTAATAATTGGATAGATTTATTGATTAAATTATTCAATTTCAGTATTAGAAACTCTTTTTTTATTCATAACTTTGACAAATTTCATAGTTTTAATTGTAAATGGACAATCTGACATATTTGAGTAATGCTGATTCGGCTTATGTCGATGGCTTATATCAATCGTACAAGCAAGATCCCCAATCGGTAGATTTCGGATGGCAAAAATTCTTTGAAGGTTTTGATTTCGGTCAAAATGCTGGTGGAACAACAAGTTCAGTAGGCGAGGCTACCCCTGAGCACGTATTGAAAGAAATCAATGTGCTGAACATGATCAATGGTTACCGCGACCGCGGGCACCTCTTCACACACACCAATCCTGTTCGCGAAAGACGTAAGTACTACCCTGGAAAGGAATTGGAAACCTTTGGTCTTGCCGAAGCAGACATGAACACGGTTTTCAATGCAGGTGTCGAAGTGGGTTTAGGTCCAGCAACATTAAAAGACATCCGTCAACTGGTTGAAGACACTTATTGCCGCTCTATTGGTGCAGAATTCAAATATATCCGTAATCCAGAAAAGATAAAATGGTTGCAGGACCGCATGGAAGCGGATCGTAATATGCCAAAATTCTCTTTGGATACCAAAAAGAGAATCTTAAACAAACTTAACGATGCTGTTGCTTTTGAAAACTTTTTGGGAACCAAATTTTTGGGTCAAAAACGTTTTTCATTAGAAGGTGCGGAAAGTTTAATCCCTGCATTGGACTCTGTCATCGAGAAAGGTGCTGACATCGGTATCCAAGAGTTTGTGATCGGTATGGCACACCGTGGTCGTTTGAATGTATTGACCAACATTATGGGTAAATCCTACAAATCCGTATTCTCTGAATTTGAAGGCAAAACCTATGCGGACGATCCTGAAGTAAACTTCGGTGGTGACGTAAAATACCATTTGGGTTTCTCCTCAGAAGTAAAAACCAACGATGGCAAATCTGTGCATCTTAGTTTAGCGCCAAACCCTTCCCATCTGGAGACAGTAGATCCAATTGTCGAAGGTATGGTACGTTCTAAAATCGACTTCAAATATGATGGCGATTCATCGAAAATTGCACCTATCATTATCCATGGTGACGCTGCAATCGCTGGTCAGGGCGTTGTATATGAGGTCACTCAAATGTCCAAACTAGACGGTTACAAAACGGGAGGTACAGTCCATATCGTCATTAACAACCAGATTGGGTTTACAACAAACTATAAAGATGCACGTTCTGGCACATATTGTACAGATGTAGCAAAAATTACATCTTCACCCGTATTCCATGTCAATGGAGATGATGCTGAGGCTGTCGTTTACGCGATCAACTTAGCCGTTGAATACCGTCAAAAATACAAAACAGACGTATTTATTGACTTGTTATGTTACAGAAGATTCGGTCACAACGAGGCAGATGAGCCTAAGTTTACACAACCGTTGTTGTACAAAATCATTGAAAAACATCCAAACCCAAAAGAAGTATACGCAAAAAAACTAATCTCCGAAGGAAGCGTTGATGAAGCGTATTCGAAAAATATAGAGAAAGAATTTAAAGCGGAATTGCAGACTAAATTTGAGGAAGCAAAAACAGTTGAAGTATTGACTGAAGAAATTCCGATGTTTAAAGGTGCATGGGAAGGATTACGTCCAGCGAAAAAAGGAGAAGTATTAACAACAACCGATAAAACACAAGTTGCGAAAGATACGTTCCTGAAATTAGCGAAAGAGATTACCACATTACCTGCGGACAAAAAATTCTTCCGTAAGATCACCCGTTTATTTGAAGACCGTGCCAAAATGATCAGCAATGATGCATACGATTGGGCAATGGGTGAATTAATGGCTTATGCGACATTATTGGATCAGGGCAACCGCGTTCGTATTTCAGGTCAGGATGTACAACGTGGTACCTTCTCACACCGTCATGCGGTATTGACGCTGGAAGATTCCGAAGAGAAATATGTTCCATTGGCAAATATCAAAGGTGGTGACAAGTTCTCGATCTACAACTCTTTACTTTCAGAATATGCTGTTTTGGGTTTTGAATATGGTTATGCATCTTCTAATCCAAATTCATTGACAATCTGGGAAGCACAGTTCGGTGATTTCTACAATGGAGCTCAAATCATTGTAGACCAATATTTGTCAAGTGCAGAAACAAAATGGAAACGTTCAAACGGTTTGGTGATGATGTTGCCACACGGTATGGAAGGACAGGGGCCTGAACACTCCTCGGCACGTATCGAGAGATTCCTGGAATTATGTGCGGATGAGAACATGATCTTGGCAAACTGTACATCACCGGCAAACTACTTCCATTTGTTGCGCCGTCAACTGGTACGTGAATTCCGCAAGCCATTGGTGGTCTTTACGCCAAAATCGTTGTTGCGTCACCCGAAAGTAGTTTCTCCACTGAAAGACTTCACGGAAGGCGTATTCCAGGAAGTGATTGACGATGCAAATGTTGCTGCAAAAGATGTAAAACGTGTATTGTTCTGTTCTGGTAAAGTTTACTATGATTTATTGGAAAAACAAGAAGCTGACAAACGTAAAGATGTTGCGATTGTTCGCCTCGAGCAGTTATTCCCAATTCCGGCTGAGCAGTTGAAAGCGATCCGTAAAAAATACAACAAGGCCAAAGAGTTTGTATGGGTGCAAGAGGAAAATGAGAACATGGGCGCATGGTCTTACTACTGCCGCAAACTGATGGGTACCGACATTGCGTTTACAGGTTTCGTAGCACGTAAAGAAAGCGGAAGTACAGCGACAGGTTATATGAAACAACACGTTGCCCAACAAGCAGCAATCTTAAATAAATCATTCGAATAAAAACAATTTAAAATCAATTGCGTCTTATCTATAGGACGCAATTGTCAATAAAGAACATTATATATGAGCTTAGAAATTAAAGTACCAACCGTAGGTGAATCAATCACGGAGGTAACCTTATCACAATGGTTGAAACAAGATGGCGATTATGTGGAGATGGATGAAAACATCGCCGAACTGGAATCAGACAAAGCAACGTTTGAATTACCAGCTGAAAAAGCAGGTATCTTAAGAATCATTGCACAAGAAGGTGATACTTTAGAAATCGGTGCTGTTGTTTGTACAATTGAAGAAGGTGAAGCTCCTGCTGGCGGTTCAGCTCCGGCTGCTGCACCTGCTGCTGAGGCATCATCAACTGCAGCTCCAGCTGCTGCTGCAAAAGACGAAGATCCAGATAGCTACGCTGCTGGTACGGCCTCTCCTGCTGCCGCAAAAATTTTAAGAGAAAAAGGAATTGATCCTTCGACAATAAAAGGAACAGGTAAAGATGGACGCATTACCAAAGAAGATGCTGAAAAAGCACAACCTGTTGCTAAAACTGCGGCTCCAGCGGCAAAACCTGCGGCTCCGGCTGCTACTCCTGCAGCGGCTCCAGTTGCTGGTTCAAGAAATGAACGTCGTGAGAAATTATCGTCTTTACGTAAAACAATCGCAAAACGTTTGGTAGCTGTTAAAAACGAAACGGCCATGTTGACAACATTCAATGAAGTCAATATGCAGCCAATCATGGATCTTCGTGCCAAATATAAAGATACGTTCAAGGAGAAATTTGGAATCGGTCTTGGTTTCATGTCTTTCTTTACTAAAGCAGTAACAACAGCATTGGCAGAATGGCCAGCAGTGAATGCTCGTATCGAAGAAAATGAAATCGTGTATTCTGATTTTGCAGACATTTCAATTGCGGTTTCCGCGCCTAAAGGGCTAGTTGTTCCTATTATCCGTAACGCAGATGCGATGTCATTGGAGCAAATCGAAAAAGCGATTGCTACATTGGCGGGTAAAGCACGTGACAACAAGTTAACGATCGACGAGATGACTGGTGGTACATTTACAATCACTAATGGTGGTGTATTTGGATCTATGATGTCAACGCCTATCATCAACGCTCCACAATCTGCAATCTTGGGTATGCACAACATTATCCAACGTCCTATCGCTGAGAATGGTCAAGTTGTGATCCGTCCAATGATGTATATCGCACTTTCTTACGATCACCGTATTATCGACGGTCGTGAGTCAGTAAGCTTCTTGGTTCGTGTAAAACAATTATTGGAAGATCCAGCCCGTTTATTGTTGGGTGTATAATTGTTACCAAAATATGATAACAAAGAAAAGACCTATACGATCGTCGTATAGGTCTTTTCTTTTTGCGAATATCAATCATTGCTCCCTATCCCGCGCCACATAGACCGTCTGACGTACCTTTTGCCAAACTTGCCGCTGCGAATCTACATCAGGGTTTTCATTTCTTCTTTTTAATTTATACTTTCAACGGTGGATATGTACCGGCGCATGAAAGCTTTAGGATATAAACAATGATGAACAGAAAGATAATAGGCCTGACGATGATTCTTTTGCTCGCTGTGTTGACACTCTCTGCCAACATGGCCAACCCCTATGGCCCACATAGCATCACGGCACAATTGGTACCAGCCAACAACGCAAAAGTACTCCACGAACGGATAAACATTCATATTGTACACGATACCCTCGACCACACATATAAAAGCCAATTCGCAGTCGAGTATATCGTACATGCCGAGCAAAGCATGAATCTTCCATTAGTATTCCTTGCCCTTAATTTAGATGGATTAGAAAAGGTGATCATTAATCAAAAAGAGATTAAATCCGTCCCTTTGGATCCATCGGACACAAAATTCTCTTTCCTACGTTTCAAAGATGGTTATTATGAGATCAGCTATGGAAAAGCGGAATGGGAACGAATTAACCTGAATGACGCATTTTATTTTACAGCCAAGCTTCAGAAGGGTGAAAACAGCATCAAAGTTCAGTACCGTGCTTTTATGGGCTTTGATCGAAGGGATATTCTGAAGAAGTACCAAATTGAATACCTCCTATTTCCCTCCAAGTACTGGTCGTCTTTCGGTCCTATTGACCTATACCTGCACCTAGGAAATAAGATGAAGGCTTATGCTCAAAATTTGGGAGCCCCGAAAGAGCAAACTGACACGCTCATTCACTGGATCATTGAATCCCCGGGAAAACAGGGCAGTTTTACAATCGAAGTAGGCGAAAAAATATCCTGTCCCGCACAGGCACTCCTTTGGATCCATCCCGAAGTCCTTGCCCTAGTCGGATCCATTCTATTGCTCTATTTGCACATCAGGTATATCTACAAAAAATACAAAATAGGCGCTTATCGTTATGCACTGCTGCTAGGAAATCTTATTGTACCGGCGTCATTTTACGGCTTTTGCTGGTTTTGGACCAGTCTGGCAAATTTCTTGATCAATGGCATTTTTGAGCATAATGCCCGGGGCTATATCCTCCTGGTCTTATTTACGCTACCTCTGATCTATATCGTCTATGACCTCATCCTATTTGTTGTTGACAGGAGTATCAGGGCGCAATTTCAGAAAAGACAACGGGAGTAAGCTGGCCTATTTTTTATAGGTCAGCTTATTTTCAATCATGCGATTGTTATATTGCTGAATAAAAGCTTTCATCTTGGTTTCCATGGTATCCAGGATTGCAGGATGCTGATTGAGTAAATCTTGTTTCATCAACCGATCTTGCTTCATATTATAAAGCGATACCGGCTTAAGACCATCATAAGACATCATATAGTCTTTATAATAAAAATTATAGCTTCCTGCATTATTGTTCAGCACAAAATTATCCCTTCCCGGTTTAAATGCATCCGAGCCAAATGCAAAATAAGGTTCGTCATAGTGGAGGTAATTTAAGACCGTGGGCATAATATCGATCTGTTGGACCAATTTATCTGCTTTGCCGACCAATCCTTCCCCAGGGGCATAAAATATAATCGGAATCTGAAAACCGCCCGCTGTGGTCTGGTACTCCGGCAGGTAACTTACGGTAGCATGATCGGCACAGATTACAAATAAGGTATTATTAAACCAAGGCATTTTAGAGGCCGTCGCAAAAAATTCACGCAGCGCATTGTCGGTATAGCCGATCGGTTCCTGTACCGGCAGCGGTCCTTTGGGAAATTTCCCCTGATATTTTTCAGGTACTTTAAAGGGATGGTGTGAGGACAACGAAAAGAAACTTGCAAAAAATGGCTGTTTTAATGTATTGATCCTATTGGCGGTGAACTGTAAAAAGGGTTCATCCCAAATTCCCCAGATTCCATCAAAATCCTGATCGTTATTGTATTCGGTTTTACCAAAATAGTGTTGTATTCCCGCTAACTTCATGTAGGCGGAGAAGCCCATACTTCCGTTGGGGGCACCATGAAAAAATGCGGTCTCATAGCCCTTTTTCCCCAGGAGTTTAGCTAGGCTGGTGGTTTCATTACCTGAATACACCGAGAGTACAAAGGGCTCACCGATGGAAGGGATACCCGTAATGACCGAAGGCAATGCATCAATGGATTTACGACCATTGGCATAGGTATCTGTAAAGGTATAGCCATTTCGAATCAACGAATCTAGAAAAGGTGTATAGCCTTTGTATTTACCACCTTGAATGTCTCTGTTCAATTCGCCAAAATGTTCTTTCGCGAAACTCTCCAAAATCAAAACAACGACATTCTTTTTATTGAAGGGCTTATCCGTCTGCGGAAGATGAATTGGATCATAAATCTTTACCAGCTCCTGTTCCGGATAATAATTCACTGGTTTAAGGCTCACGGCTTTTAAAGTTTTCAAAATGCTAAATGGCGTATTCAGCACAATATTCATTTCCTCGGGGGTATCTACATAATCACCGGCATTACTCAAAGTGATCGGACGGGTGCTATGTGCCCATCCGCCACGGACTCCACCGATAAATAGAAAAGCGGTCAGCAGAAAGAAGGGAACCTGTACCACAAAGGATTTCCAGGAATAACGCTTTGGCTTTTCCAGTTGGATCAGCTGATAGGATTTCGACAGCCCATAAACAACCAGTGCCAATACCAGCAGGAGATACCAATAATCGAGACAGAAGTCGAATGCCAATTTAAAAAGATTGGATTCATTTGAGAATTGACTTAGCACCGTACCTGTCGTACGTTTTAGTGTAAAAGGATAATAGGCATAATCGATTAAATTCAGCGCTATTCCTATCGCGTTGACCACCACAAAAATCCATTTGGCAATCCTTTGATAAATCTGATTATAGGTGAATGGCGCCGGAATTGTTTGCATGACAATGTATAGGATATTCAAATAAAGCAAAGCCACAATATCGAAACGTAGGCCACCACCAAACATCACAAACAGTTTTCCTGCATTTACATTAGGAAATAAAGAGGCATTGACGAGATAAAATCCCCATCGCAGTAGGGCATAAACGATTAAAAGAAAAGCAAAACGCATGGCGACTGCAAG
Organism: Sphingobacterium prati; assembly: GCF_013167215.1. Lineage (GTDB taxonomy): Bacteria > Bacteroidota > Bacteroidia > Sphingobacteriales > Sphingobacteriaceae > Sphingobacterium > Sphingobacterium prati. The sequence continues at coordinate 203,609 of NZ_JABJWY010000039.1, read as the reverse complement.
GTAAGGTGCTAATATTCCTCTTAATTTCATTGGGTTAATATTTTAGAAATTCACGATAGACCTGCTGGTAGTACGCTTTGGCAATATTCAAGATACTGTCCGTTTTGGCCGCAGGATAGTCTTTATTGGATCTATAATTGATGATTCGGCCAACATTATCAAAAGATACCGCCTGCTCGGGTGTGATTGCGCCAAAGGCATCTTTGGAATTATAGAAAGCGATCTGTGGAGTCGTCGGATTAAATAAATCACGACTCCAATGATATCTATTGGTCGGAAGCTTGAGCTGTGTCAATAGTGTTGTTGCCAAATCCGTTTGATTACCGATCCGATTGAAGATTTTTCCACGGTATTCAGGTTTGATGACATCCCCAAAAAAGATCAAGGGAATATGGAATCTATTCGGATGGTACAGTTCCCATTTTTCCGATGGCAGACGATGACCATGATCGGCTACAATTACAAAAAGTGTATTTTTATACCAAGCCTCTTTCTTGGCTTTACTGATAAAATCAAAAACAACCGAGTCCGTGTAATTTGCCGTACTTCGGAACTTGTCAGCATTGTTGGTACTTCCGAATTTATAACCGTGTTTTAGTTCAAACGGTTCATGATTGATCAGCGTGAAAATAGTGGAAAAGAAAGGCTGTTTTTCCTTACTAAAATCTTTGATCATCTGATTGAATACCACATGATCGTACACCCCCCAGGAAGCGCGTTCAGCATCGAGTCCAAAATTGGCGTTATCAACTACTTTGGAGATACCGTGCGTGAGCATATAAGACTTGAAATTATAAAATTCACTTTGCCCGCCATGGTAAAACGAAGTTTCATAGCCTGCATGGTCGAATTCTTGGCCAATTGCAGGCATATTTTCATGTTTGTCAATATATTTAATGATACTTTCCGGTCCCTGCGCAGGGAATCCACTCAGGATAGCAACCATTCCTTTATCCGAACGATCAGCAGCAGAGTAGATGTGATCAAACAAGATTCCACCCTTGATCAATTCCTCCATATGTGGTGTAACCGCCTTCTCGCCGCCCAAAGATTGAATGAGATCACCTACGAAACTTTCCAACATAATAATCACGACATTGGGCCGAGTGGTAGATAATACCTCGACAGTCGAATCGGGCTGGCTCTGAAAAACCGGCTTCAGATGCGCTCGAATAGTTTGTTCGTCCGAGCCATAGAAATCATAAGGACTTTTCAACTTTGTGCTTTTGGTAAAAAAGTCGCGCAAAAGCGCCCATTGGGTATTCACAGCCGCGTGATTATAAAAAGTAACTTCAGAATAGTAAGCCTTACTTGGGTTTAATGTCGCACGGCCATATCCCCCGCGAATAAAAGTGAAGAGTACGAAAACACCTAATGCTAGTTTCAGAAAGTTTCCAATTGGCGACTTAACATTATAAAAATAGACTTTTTTGAACATCCAACGATAGAGAAAATATCCGCAAAAAATCCCCACCAACATGCTCAAGATTGGCAGAAATACGGGCGTTGACTCCGCTGAGGCAACAGCGCCCGAAGGCGAGGCAAGGAAAGCATCTATAGCCCGTTTCGATATTTTATCCCCCCATTCGCGATAGATATTGACATTGATAAAACTCGTCACAAAAAACAAAACGAGTACACTAATCGTATAAATATCAAGGATGGTACGTTTTGGCCGAACCTTTGGAAAAAATCCCAGTATACAATAAATAAGAAATGGAAGAGCGCAGATATAGGATACTGCCGAAAAATCAAGGCTTAGTCCATGAAAATAAATTCTAAAAATTTCGGTGAAATGCCCCGTTCCGATCTTCTCAAAAAAAGCAAAAATAAAAATAAATCTATCTATAAAACAGATGATTAGCCAAAACAAAAAATATTGTGTTAATGCCCTAAGTTCGTTCGCAAATCGTTGCATTCTTTCGTGTAAAAATAAAACAGGCAAATTTACATTAATTTCATGCTAAATGGTTAGTAATATGAAGAAAAGATTAAAAAAGTATTAAGGTTTGCGTATTGAGTAGTTAGTAGTGAGTATTGAGATCTACTAGTACAAGCTTTCGGCTTATTTGAATGGTTCCGTCTTTTTAATTTTTGACTCTTTGTACATTCTCTTCGATCTCTAATGCTTGCCCCTTTTCATCCTTTAGCTCTGATCTCTAATTGTTTTTCCTTTATTCTTCAGCTCTGATCTTTAATCATTGATCCTTAACGTTGATCCTTCAACCCTTATCCTTGGTCTTTGATCTACAATCAATAACAAGATCAATGATAACAAGGAAAATAACATAGAATTCCTTACTTTTGTATTCCTTAAAAATTTGAATATAAAATTTAAAATGAGCATAGCGAAAACTTACAATCCAAAAGAAGCTGAAGAAAAATGGTACAGCTATTGGAAAGCGAACGGATTTTTCCGATCTACTCCTGACGAACGTGAACCTTATACGATTGTAATGCCACCACCGAATGTCACTGGCGTATTGCACATGGGTCATATGCTGAATAATACCATTCAAGACGTTTTGATCCGTCGCGCGCGGATGCAGGGTAAAAACGCTTGTTGGGTACCTGGGACCGATCACGCTTCCATCGCTACTGAAGCCAAAGTCGTCGCTATGTTAAAGGAGCAAGGTATTGACAAAAGATCATTATCGCGTGAGGATTTTTTGAAGCATGCCTGGGAATGGAAAGAGAAATATGGTGGTATTATTCTAAAGCAGCTCGAAAAACTTGGAGCCTCATGTGATTGGGACCGTACCCGTTTTACAATGGATCCTGAATTGTATCAATCAGTGATCCGTGTATTTGTCAATCTATATAATAAGGGGTTAATCTACCGTGGTTACCGCATGGTCAACTGGGATCCGGAAGCAAAAACCAATATTTCCGATGAAGAAGTTGTTTACAAAGAAAAGAACGGTAAATTATACCATCTAAAATATCAAGTCGAGGGATCAGACAAATATATTGTTGTTGCAACAACACGTCCTGAAACAATCTTTGGTGATACTGCTGTATGTATCAATCCAAATGACACGCGTTACACCTGGTTAAAAGGAAAACAAGTGATTGTACCTATCGTCGGGCGTAAAGTGAATATCATTGAAGATGAATATGTTGATTTGGAATTTGGTACCGGCTGCCTCAAAGTTACTCCGGCTCACGATGTCAATGACTACGAACTTGGCAAAAAGCATGATTTGGAATTCGTGGATATCTTTACCGATGAAGCAAAATTGAATGACAATGGCCTACATTATGCCGGTATGGATCGCTTCAAGGTACGTAAAGAGATCGAAAAGGAACTTGAAGAAAAAGGATTATTGGAAAAAGTAGAGAACTACAGCAATAATGTCGGAACATCAGAAAGAACTGGTGCGGTTATTGAACCGAAGATTTCTAATCAATGGTTTCTAAAAATGGAAGACCTGGCAAAGCCTGCCTTGGATAATGTCATGGACGATACGATTAAATTCCATCCGACTAAATTCAAAAATAGCTACCGCAACTGGATGGAAAATGTGACAGACTGGAACATTTCAAGACAATTGTGGTGGGGGCATCAAATACCAGCGTACTTCTATGGTGACGGTAACGACGATTTTGTCGTTGCGCAAACTGCCGAGGAAGCACTTTCACTGGCCCAACAAAAGTCGAACAATGCCAATCTAACGCTTGCAGATTTACGCCAGGATGAAGATGTCCTTGATACTTGGTTTTCAGCTTGGTTATGGCCAATTTCTGTCTTCAACGGCATTAACGATCCTGAAAATAAAGAAATTAACTACTACTACCCTACACAAGATTTGGTCACTGCACCAGATATTATTTTCTTCTGGGTGGCACGTATGATCGTATCTGGTTATGAATTCCGTGGACAATTACCTTTTGAAAATGTTTATTTCACTGGTATTGTCCGGGACAAGCAAGGCCGTAAGATGTCAAAATCTTTAGGTAATTCGCCTGATCCTATTGATCTGATGAATGAATATGGAGCTGATGCAACACGCATGGGAATGCTATTGACGGCTCCTGCCGGAAATGACTTACCTTTTGATGTCGAGCTTTGTGTACAAGGCCGTAATTTTGCCAATAAAATCTGGAATGCTTTCCGTTTGGTAAAAGGGCTGGAAGTTGTGGATGCTCCGGCTTCGGAATCCGATAAAATTTCGGCATCCTGGTTTGATGCACGGTTCAACCAGGCATTGGTGGAGATTGAAGAAAACTTCAAGCACTACCGTTTATCGGATGCCTTGATGACAACCTACAAATTAGTATGGGATGATTTTTGTGCCTGGTATCTCGAACTGGTCAAACCGGCTTACGGTTCTCCTATCGCCTCGGAAACCTTAGAAACGGTAAAATCTTTCTTTCAACGCATATTGACTTTGGTACATCCATTTATGCCTTTCTTAACGGAAGAACTTTGGCATGATGAACTATTCGGCGTTAAAGACGAGAAAGACTGCATCATCGTCGCTGAATTTCCAACAACAAACACGTTTGATGAGCAGCTGATCAAAGATTTTGCGGTAGCGCAACAAATTATTTCTGAAGTGCGTAACATTCGCAACTTAAAAGGTCTTTCTCCAAAAGTAGCATTACCTCTGGCGATTAACCAACAATCTGATATTGATCTTGCGCAATACATTGCGATCATCACAAAAATTGCCAACCTCGAGGCAGTCACATTCGTTACAGAGAAAGTCGCCGGTGCGACAAGTTTCCTGGCTGGTAAAGATGAATGTTATGTGCTATTGGAGAACAATATTGACGTCGATGCTGAGCGTGAACGTATCGAAAAAGAGTTGGAATATCTAAAGGGATTCTTGGTATCTGTTGATAAGAAACTTTCAAACGAACGCTTTGTACAAAATGCAAAACCTGAAATCGTTGAAAACGAAAAAAGTAAAAAAGCAGACGCAGAGACTAAAATTAAGATCCTTCAAGAAAGCTTAACGACTTTACGTTAAAAACATAATATCCTAATTTTTCAAAGTCCCGCGACCTCCGCGGGACTTTTTTTGATGTCCACTTTCCCTTCTGTTAATGGCTCGTTAGAATCATACTATTTTTTACAGGCTAGCCCCTTGCTGATTTTTAACTTTATAAGGATTCCTATAAAAAAATGAATAACTTTATAAGAACGAACTTAAATTATATCATTATGGGATTCAAGGAAACATTTCAAATCAACGGAGAAAACCTCTTACAAAAGATCAAAGAAATCATTGCAGAGGGTAATGTAAATAAAATTAGTATTTCGGACAAGCATGGTAAAGAAATCATGAGTTTTCCGATTACTGTTGGTGCGATCGGATTGATCTTGGCACCTGTATTTGCCGCAATTGGCGCCGTGGCAGCCCTGCTCACTGAATGTACAATCACAGTAGAGCGCAACAGCGAAAAGAAAGAAGAGGATAAAAAGGATGGTCCTGCAGAACCACCCACAACGATTACTGTCAACTAAGTCGACCTCTAAAATTTACGATCATGAAAATCCTAAAGAATATCGTTTGTGTTTTGTTTGGCTTACTTTTTATGAATGCAGGCCTAGATAAAATCCTTCATTATATGCCTATCCCACCAATGGACATGGATATGCAAAAGGTGTTTGAAGCTTTCGGCACGATAAAATGGTTATTGCCCCTTGTCGGTGTCATCGAAATCATCGGTGGCTTGTTATTTCTCCTCCCTAAGACAAGAACTGTCGGTGCACTGGTTATCCTGCCGATACTAATTGGTATTTTTACGCATAATATGGTTTTTTATAGCCAACAGGGATTGGTGATCTGGGCTGTACTATTCATCATTTGGCTATGGGTGGTATTTGAAAATTGGGGAAAATACAAAAAACTTATGGCGTAGTTGTCTTGTTCTTCCTAATAGAAGCGAAAGATTCTCAAAGGTAAACAGCTATCTTTGTACAGATGGATAGAAATCATTTGCTTTTGTTAACATAAAATTAAAAAACAGAAAAGTTTATACTCCAAAAATGGTTTGGTCAATTATTTGATGTGTTTTATATAATACTCCTCTTTGACAAGATTTTTAGGCACAAGTGGGGAATTAGTAAAATTTGCTTGTCCATGTGAGCACAATTAACTTGCATATACAAGCAAATTTATCTTAGTTTGCTGAAAAAGCAGTGATATAAGTTAATATCTGAAAAACTTTGCAAACTTTTTTCCGTTTTAATTTTTATTATTAGATACTTAAATCAAATTATACGTTGAACAGATTTACCCGAATTGCATTCAAAACAATATTGTGGATTATTGGAGTAATAATTGCGCTGGTTATTTTAATCGTATTCTTAATCCGGATACCCGCCGTTCAAAACTATATTGCCGGAAAAGTAACGCATTATGTCGAAGGGAAAATAGGCACTCCAGTTAAAATCGGTTACATCAATATTGATTTTCCGAAAAAGTTAGTGTTACAAGATATCTATATGGGGGATCAGAGCAAGGATACACTCGTTGCCGGAAAAAGCATTGCTGTGGACATCAACATGCTCAAACTTCTGAAAAATACCGTAGAAATCCAAAGTATCGAAGCGGAAGGGATCACTACAAAAATTCGAAGAACATTACCTGACAGTTCCTTTAATTTTGATTATATCGTCAAAGCATTTGCCTCCGAAAAGGAAAGTAAAGCTACCGCAGATACCACTTCTGCCCTCGTTTTTAACCTGGACAAAGTAAAGCTTGATAAATTTCATATCGTTTATGCTGACGATGTTATTGGAACAAGCGCTGATGTGTATCTGGGCACGCTAAATACCAATATTAAAAAATTTGACCTGACCAAAAACATGGCCTTCAACCTACCGAAGGTAAAAATAGACGGTTTGAATGCGAGCGTAAAACAATGGAAGCCGGTCGCTGAAGGTGCTGCTCCATCGGTCGAAGATTTCGGGATTACGGACAAGACGGCGCAAACAACGACCCTCCTTCCGGATGTAGGGATACAGATCGCCGAGCTGGCCAATATCCTTGTTCGGTATGAGGATGAATCCACTACGCTGAAAACCAAGTTTAATATAAAGAATCTTCGGGCTGATATCAACAAAATTGATTTAAACAAAGAGATTGTCGACCTTCAAACCATCCAACTTGATGGCGCCGATAACGAGGTACTCTTTGGAAAGGTACCTAGGAAAACTCCGCCCAAAGGCAGCACGACAGCAGATACCACAAAAATCAAGTGGGTTGTCTCTGCCAAGGATATCAGTATCAATAATACAAGTCTGGTCTACAGAGATGATAATCAGGCACGCATGAAAGGCTTTGATTACTTCAATATTAAAATTCCGGGGATAAAAACAAATCTAACCGACTTATATTACAGTGCGGACTCCATTAGTGGGTCACTGAATGAGCTGACCGCATCCGATCACTCAGGCTTGGTCATCAAACAGCTCAAAGGTGACTTCAAGTATACAAATACAGGAGCAGAAATTAAAAACCTCTACGCGGAAACACCGCGTACACTTATTCGGGATTACTTCAAAGTAACTTACCCTTCCCTGGATATCATTACCAAAAAACCGGAACTGATCTATGTGAATGCGACGCTTAAAAAGAGCCATGTCGATATGCGCGACATTTATTACTTTGCTCCTTTCCTCGACACGATGCAGGTCATGAAACCCTTGATGGACAAAAAGTTCAATATTGATGGACGTGTGATAGGCAAGTTAAACGACCTCAATATTCCTAATATTGATTTCCAGACCCTATCCAATACGCGGGTAATCGCTAGTATGCGACTCAAAGGATTGCCAAATGTGGATAAAATGTCCATGGACCTGAATCTAAAAAAATTAACGACAGGACGTTCCGATATTGAAAAACTCGTTGCGAAATCCATGCTGCCAGCCAATATCGAGCTGCCGAATACGATCGGACTAACAGGCACCTTTAAAGGCGGTATGACAGCTTTTGATACCAATCTTTCATTGGTGACCGAAAAAGGAACGGCAAAATTTGACGGTAAAGTCAGCATGGCAAGCAGAGATACCAGCTACGATGCTCTTGTTAGCATCCGCGATTTTGATATTGGGAAGATCATGAAAATGGATAGTACCTTAGGAATTCTTTCCTTTGAAGGGAAAATAAAAGGACATGGCACGGATCCCAAGAAACTTGTAGCCAATTTCGATGGTAAAGTAAACCGCATGGATGCCATGGGCTATCGGTATCAGAATATCGATATGAATATCACTGCAGATAAAGGAGATATCAAAGCATCGGTTGTGAGCCCCGATCCCAATATTAAGCTGAAACTGGATGCCACGGCCAATATGAAATCCACGTATCCCCAGGTAGATTTTGAACTGATGGTGGATACCATCAACCTCAAAAATCTGAAACTAATGGCGGACGATTTCAAATACCATGGTAAGATGGTCGGTCATTTTACTTCAGCTGATCCAAACTTTCTGAATGGAGAGGCACATATCACCAACTCGTCCATTGCCTACAACGATGCCTACTATTCCTTGGACAGTATTTCCCTGATTGCAAAATCGGATACATCCAGAAATTTGCTGCTCCTAAAATCTGCTTTTTTCAATGCACACTTGGTTGGGAAATATAAGATTCTAGAATTACAAAATGCTGTTCAGGATATTTTGCAAGTTTATTATCAACCTGGAAAACCTGTCAGCGTACCCAAATATGAACCGCAGAGCATCGAGTTTTCAGCACAATTGACCCGTACCAAATTTGTACAGGATTTTGTTCCGGAATTGACAGAAATGAAAGATATTACCTTAGATGGAATGTTCAATAGTGCCACCAAAACCATATTGGCCAAACTGGATGCCCCTAAAATAATCTATGATGGAACAGAAATAAATAACGTTACCTTAGATATCAATACCCTGGACAGCACCCTCTATTATTCTGCTTTGATCAATAAGATCAAGGTCAGTAATATTGAACTGGTCAATACGGTGTTCAGTGGTAAGGTCATCCAGAATAACCTGGATTTCGGGTTATGGATCAAGGATAAGAAAGAGAAGGAACAATATCATTTAGGTGCCAATATGCGCGTGGATAATGGAGCTTTCGTCTTTAGCCTACTCCAGGACGGACTGATGCTGAACTACGACAAATGGACGGTAAATCCGGCCAACGTGCTCAAATTTGGAAGCACGGGCATTCAGGCAAATGACTTTGTACTGAGCAACAAGGGACAAGAATTGAGTATCTCTTCACAGGACAGCGTATTGAATTCGCCCGTCAATATTTCCTTCAAAAATTTCCGTATTGAGACTATAAGTAAAATGCTCGAAAGCGATATTATGGATCTGGGCGGTGGCATCAATGGGCAAGCGACTATATCACGACTAGAAAGTAACCCTGTATTTGTTTCGGATCTGGTCATCGATAAATTCTATGTCGGAAAAGACACCGTTGGAAACGTGAATATCAAAGTCAATAATGAAAAGGAAAATACCTATAATGCAAACATCAGTATCAGCGAAAATGGCAACAACGTTGTGTTAAGCGGAGATTTTATCAGTCCACCGAAAGGAGAATCGAGCCTTGATTTCACCTTGGATATCCAGCCATTGACCATGCAAACTGTGCAAGCATTTAGTTTAGGCTATCTGAAAGAATCAAAAGGAAACCTCGAAGGTCAACTAAAAATAACGGGCTCCCCTTCCAAACCGCTTATAGATGGCGATGTCAAGTTTAAAGACGCTCAATTTAACATCGCGATGCTCAACGCCCTTTTCAAAGCAAAAGATGAGACGGTGCATTTTGATAATAGCGGGATCAGCTTCCCGAAATTTGCATTGGAAGACAAAAAAGGAAATATCGCTAAGGTAACAGGTTCGATCGATACAAAAACCTATACTGATTTTGATTTTAATCTCAACGTCAATACCGACAATTTTGAGGTGCTAAACTCTACCCAGACAGACAATGACATGTTCTATGGTAAGATGTACCTTACCTCCAATCTGCGGATCAGAGGAAATCTAGATAAGCCTGTTGTCGATGGAACAATTAAAGTACTTGACGAAACTGACTTCACCTTTGTCATGCCAAATGAAAACCCAGGGATGGCTGACCGTAAAGGGGTGGTCGAATTTGTTGACAAGAGTGATACAACCCGTGCGAATGTATTTGCCAAGTTGGATTCGATGACCGTTACCAAATTGACAGGAATGGATGTGGATCTGAACCTGCAGACAGACAAAGAGGCTAAATTTAAAATTCTTCTGGATGCAGGCTCCCAGGATGCCCTTAATATCCAAGGTCAGGCGGAATTAAATGCCGGTATAGATGCTAGCAGTAAAATTACTTTATCGGGAACATTTACTGTAGACAAAGGAAGTTACTCGTTTAGTTTTGGTCCAGTGAAAAAAGATTTTACTTTCCAAAAAGGAAGTACCATTACCTGGAACGGAGACCCTTTGGATGCACGACTGAATATCACAGCGGCATATACGACCAAAGCGCCTACTTTGGAACTAGTTGCGACGCAATTGGGCTCAGAAAACGCAAATCTGTATAAACAACGTGTACCATTCAACGTGTTGCTAAAAATTACGGATAAGCTCTTCCAGCCACAATTGGGTTTTGACATTGATTTGGATGAGAACAACTCTATTGTATCCCAAGAAGTGGTCAGTAAGGTAAACAATGCGCTGACTACCCTCCGTGAAAACCCCTCAGAACTTAATAAACAGGTATTTTCGCTGATTGTATTGGGAAGATTTATGTCTACCAATCCGTTTGAAAGTTTATCCGGGGGCGGTGGCACAGAAGCCATTGTCAGAAACAGTATCAGCTCGTTTTTGAGTGGGCAGTTAAATCGTTTGGCTTCAGAATTGATTACGGGTGTAGAATTGGATTTCAACTTGACATCTGAAGAGGATTATGCTACTGGTGCTGGGCAGACAAGGACAGATCTAAATATCGGTGTCTCAAAAATGCTCCTCAACGACCGGCTGAAAATTACGATAGGTTCAAATTTTGAGGTTGAAGGCAATACCCGTCCTGGCGAGGCGTCCAATAATATCGCCGGTGATATTCAATTGGATTACCAACTTTCACAGGATGGCCGCTATTTTGCACGCATGTATCGCAAAAACCAATATCAGGTGACCCTTCAAGGACAATATGTAGAGACCGGTATCGGATTCATTATCAATATGGACTATAATAAGTTTAAAGAGATATGGATGAGTTCAAAAAAACTCAAAGAGTACTATGATACCGACAGCAAAGGGTTTAGAAAACGTTTTAATGTGGAACGGATGGAAACCGACTCGGTCTATCGGGACAGTGTACGTACAGTGATTAGAGACAGTTTGATGCTCCATAGCCCCGAATATCGAAAACGTATTGAAGAACGCGAAAAAGAAAAACGTAAACAAGAATTGGACTCAAGCAAGAATGCACCAAAAAATCCGAGTCCAAAAACAAATTTAGATACGATCAGAACGACTGCGATTAAAAATGAAGATGAGGAAAGGAGTTATCATGCGAGCTAAACTGAAATTTGCTATCGGAATATTGACACTGACGACGGTCATAGCATCTTGCTCTTCTACCAAGAATTTGAAAGAAGGGGAAAGCCTATATGTCAAAGGCAATGTCATTATAGATTCAGACACCATTTCAAAAGAGAACAAGGAAAAACTTTCGACCTATCTCCAGTCCTCCTTAATGCCCAAACCCAATAAGCGCCTGGCGGGTGTCCCATTTAAGCTATATTTTAATAATATGGCCGGTGATTCAGCTAATAAAAACATGATCAAAAGATTCTTCAAGAAAATCGGAGAAGAACCCGTTCTGTTGAGCGACGTCAACCGTGAATATAATGAGAATCTCCTACGTAACCGGATGGAGAACATTGGCTTTTTCAATGCCGAGGTTAGATCAGACACCCTGGTTGAAGAGAAAAAGGCAACTATCAATTATACAGCCAAACCGAATCTGATCTATAGGATACAATCGGTCAAATTTGACATTGATAGCACAAGCCAATTGGGGCGGGATATCCTTTCATCTTCAGACAAAAGCTTACTTCAGATAGGGAAAAATTACAGTCTTGATATTATCCTGAATGAGCGTGACCGTATTGACAATGATCTTAAGAACAAAGGCTACTACTATTTTAGTCCGGATTATATTTTGGTGGAAGTCGATAGCTCACATCGAAATAATCGGGTAGACATGTATGTGACAGTAAAAAAGGAAACACCTGCCCAAGCGAAGATCCCGTCCAAAATCAATAAGATCTATATTTTCCCCAACTACACAGAGACCAGTTCGGGCTACCAACGGTCAACGCGTAATGCCGAACTCTTTGATAGCAGTTACTATTTTATTGATCGAAGGCGAACCTTTCGCAAGCCTGTCATTGCCAACCATATTTTCTTTAAGCCGGGGGATGTCTATAACCGTACGGCACACAATCAGACCATCAGTCATTTGGTCAATCTAAATAGCTGGAAATTTGTGAAGAACAATTTTGTCGATAGCAAGGAAGTCCCCAATGCACTGGATGTCTACTACTATCTGACACCGTTGCCAAAAAAATCGTTGCGGGTAGAGCTTTTAGGAAAAATGGCATCAGTCTACAACGGTACAGAGGTTAACGTCAACTGGACATTGCGCAATGCATTTAAAGGCGCTGAGCAATTGAGCTTTAACGTCTTTGGCGGATATGAAACCCAGACTGGGGGAAATGCGGATCTAAATTCCAGTTATTACCGCTACGGAATGGAAGCTACAGTAACTTTTCCGAGGATACTCTCTCCCTTCGGGCGTATCAATCCCTCGCGTCGTTTTATTCCCAAAACCTATGTGAAAGGCCGGTACGAATTCTTGAACCGCCGCAAGGCATATACCCTCAATTCCATTGCATTGGATTATGGTTACATCTGGCAAGAATCGGAAGAAAAGCAGCATGATTTGGCTTTACTGGAAATTACCTATGTACAGCCGAAAGGCATTTCGGAAAATTACCAAAAGCAAATGGATACGATTCCTGCTTTACGGCATGCGATCGATCCCCAATTTACAATCGGACCAAATTACAACTTCACGTTCCAAAATACGATGAAGCAGCATTTGAAGAATACATTCTATTTCAAAGGAAATCTAGACCTCTCGGGAAATATCCTCGGTCTGATCAAAGGAGCGGATTTTAATAAAGGTAAAACCTTCAAATTATTCGACGCATACTTCTCTCAGTATATCAAAATAAGCGGTGACGGAAGACATTACCTTAAGTTATCGGAGAATTCACAACTCGCCTCAAGGGTGAGCCTTGGTTTGAGTTATTCCTATGGAAACTCGCGCTCCCTTCCCTATTTGAAACAATATTATGTCGGCGGTCCAAACAGTATCCGTGCTTTCGGTGCCCGCGCTATTGGTCCGGGAACTCTGGCTCCAGAAAAACTGAGCAATGGCCTGTTTTATGCTGATCAAACCGGTGATATCAAATTGGAATTGAATACCGAATATCGTGCTAAGCTAGCGGGTTTTGTACACTGGGCAGCATTTATTGATGCCGGTAACGTCTGGTTGCAACGTGAAGATGTCAACAAACCCGGAGCAAAGTTCAGCAAAAACTTTTTAAATGAACTTGCTGTAGGTGGTGGTGCCGGTTTACGTTTTGACTTTACTTTCCTGATTGTCCGGACGGATTTTTCGATTCCCTTCCGTATCCCTTACTTACCAAAAGGCGAACGTTGGGTATTTAAAGATATCGATTTTGGCAGTTCGAAGTGGCGAAAAGATAACCTGATGTTCAATTTGGCCATCGGATATCCCTTCTAGCGCAAAATCAAGTTATTCCAGTGAAATTGATTGATTTACTGATAATAATTCATTAAATTCAAGCATTATTTACTAATTCACATTAATGCTCATGAAATATCCATGCAAAAGAACGGTAAAAGCATTCATTCGTGAAAATGGACTGGATATTCCATATGCCCATAATAAACAAATAATTTACATATGAAAGTAACTATTGTTGGTGCTGGAGCTGTAGGCGCAACTACAGCAGACAATTTAATCCGTCGAAATGTCGCCGAGGAGATTATATTATTGGATATCAAGGAAGGATTTGCGGAAGGAAAAGCGCAGGATATGGCTCAAACGGCTGCCTTATTGGGATTTGAATCCAAAATCAAAGGTGTAACCAATGACTATCTGTCGACTGCGGGCTCCACTGTTGCTGTCATTACTTCCGGCATTCCCCGTAAACCGGGAATGACCCGTGAAGAATTGATCGGAACAAATGCAAATATCGTCAAATCAGTGGTAGAGAATTTAGTAAAACACTCTCCCGATATCATTATTGTCATTGTTTCAAACCCTATGGATACGATGACTTATCTTGCCCTCAAATCGAGTGGCTTGCCTAAAAATAGGATTATCGGGATGGGAGGAACATTGGATTCAGCACGCTTCAAATATCAATTGAGTGAAAAATTAAACGCTTCGGCAGCGGATCTCAACGCCATTGTCATAGGTGGCCATGGAGATACCACCATGATTCCGCTGATCAAGCACTCCACGTGGAACAGCATTCCGGTCAGCAACTTCCTTACGGCCGAAGAGCAGGCAGAGATCGTCCATAAGACGATGGTCGGTGGGGCCACATTAACGAGCCTGATCGGTACTTCAGCTTGGTACGCCCCTGGTGCTGCTACCGCTGCCGTTGTGGAAAGTATCGTACGTGATCAAGGTAAATTATTCACTGCTTCCGTTTACCTCGAAGGTGAATTTGGACAAGAAGATATTAACCTAGGCGTTCCGGTTATCATTAACAAAAAAGGATGGGACCGTATTATTCCATTGCAGTTGGACGAGGAGGATAAAGAAAAATTCAGTAAGAGTGCCGATGCGGTACGCGCAATGAATAATGTATTGAAGGAAATAAACGCATTATAATTGGTATAGGCAAATGAAAGAAAGGCTGTTCTTTCAAATGACAGCTTTTTTTGTAATATCCTGACCAGACCAATCCACTTTACAGTTCGCCATTAACGGAATAGATTATCTATCCGTTACCGTCTATTCATATATGAGACCTCTAAATTTACTTTCAAGGTGAGATAATAAGCCAGCGTCAAAATTTTTTTTAATTAAATTTTTGGCTATGTTTGGGAATATGACGAAAGTACCATTTCAAATCTTGGATCTTCAGGGGCAAGGAACGCATATTCTAGTTGATGTAACGTTATACGAACGCAATTTTAAAATGGTGATCGACACGGGAGCATCCAAAACTGTATTTGACAAAACCCAAATGGCCCATCTCCTGGAAGATCAATTGCTGCTGGAGCCATCAGAAACCCTTTCAACTGGTCTCGGTACCAATTCCATGGAGAGTTTTACCATGGAAATCCCCAGTTTGTCGATCGGCACCTGGCAAATCAATAAATTAAAAACCGCAGTATTGGACCTAAGTTCCATCAATTATGCTTATGGACAAATGGAACTTGACCCCGTCATTGGGGTATTGGGGGGTGATATTTTTGCCGACTATGGCGCCGTCATTGATTACGCAAAGCAAACACTACGCTTACGCGACCGAAAAATCAAGAGTAAAGTAAGCCGCCCGCTTGCTGTACCAAAATCTCAATACTAATAATACTAGAATTTAAAAAGCCTTTTATGAATATGCAGACGAAGGTAAGTATAATAGAGGATAGCGATCAATATCCCCAATCCCCCCATGGCATATAAAGTCGTCCTTAGACCACAATAACTGGCCAGCGATCCAATCATCAATGTTCCTATCGGAAATATTCCCTGAAAGGCCATGACATAATATGAAATCGCCCGGGCCCTGTATATCGGTATGGCATGTGTCTGAATATAAGTGTTAATACTCGAGTTCTGCATCATCATTGCAAAGGAAACCAGCATTACATAGACGAGCGCCATCTGCAACATGCTCGAATGAGCAAGGAAGAGCAAGGCCAATCCCATCAATGCAGCAGCCCCCATCACCTGATACCGCAGGTTTGATCCTGACTTCAAGCGCGCCATATTAAATGCACCGATCATGGCTCCCAATCCAGCTGCACTTTCAAACCAGGAGAATGTGCGTTCATCCCCATGGAACATTTCTTTTGCTATGGCCGGTAAGAGCGAGGTATAAGGGATAACAATCAGACTTGAGAATGTCATAATAATAATCAAGGAGGAGATATGTGGCGAACGCTTGAGGTAGCGAAAACCTTCAACCAAGCCTTCCCAGTTGCTCCCTTTACTGAGTTGCCCTTTAGTTTCATCCACCTGCATCATTAGCAAGGTAATGATAACCGGGACAAAACTGATAAAATTCAAAGCAAAACAAACCAGTTCGCCATAGGTGCTGAGTAGAATGCCACCAATAGCAGGCCCCAACATCCGTGCACCGTTAAAGATGGTGGAATTGAGTGCAATGGCATTTGGCAAGTCTTTACGGTCACCAACCAGATACATCATCAACGACTGCCGGCCGAGCACATCAAAGGAGTTAATAACCCCTTGTATCAGACCAAGGACCGAGAGCCATAGGACACTCTCCCACTTGAGGTAAACCACCAAAGTGAGTATACCGGCCTGTATCATCAGACCAATCTGCGTCAATAACACCAATTTATATTTTTTGTGCTTATCGACGAAGCTTCCGATAAAAGGGGACAATACCAACGAGGGCAATAAAGAAATAAACTGAACAAAACCCAACCAGAACACAGAACCTGTCAGTTCATACACCAGCCAACTGATCGCTATCCGCTGCATCCAAGTTCCCATCAGGGAAATTGCTTGTCCTATAACATGTAAACGGAAGTTTCTATAATGGAGAGACCTAAAAACCTGCATATTGAAAGATAATACTATAAAAGTATAACAAAAAAGAAAGAGAAGAGATTGTTATTTGCAAAAATAATGATGCAATTCATTGAAATCAATGTGTAATACTGGAATATAATCAATAACTTTGCACCTATTATTTCGAACGTTAAAATAATCAAATAATTATCATTCAATAACATATACAATGAAATTTTTTATTGACACAGCGAACCTAGAGCAAATCAAGGAAGCCCAAGACTTAGGCGTATTAGATGGTGTAACGACCAATCCAAGTTTAATGGCTAAAGAAGGTATCAGCGGTGATGAGAACGTAATCAACCACTACAAAGCAATCTGTGCTATTGTTGACGGCGACGTGAGTGCTGAAGTTATTTCGACTACTTACGAAGAAATGATCAAAGAAGGAGAAGCATTGGCAGCTCTAGACAGCAAGATCGTGGTCAAAGTTCCTATGATCAAAGATGGTGTGAAAGCAATTAAATATTTCAGCAAAAAAGGGATTAAAACAAACTGTACATTGGTATTCACCGCTGGTCAAGCGCTATTGGCGGCAAAAGCAGGTGCTACTTATGTATCTCCTTTTATTGGCCGTTTGGATGATATCTCAACTGATGGATTGGCATTGATCGAAGACATCCGTCTGATCTATGATAACTACCAATATCCAACACAGATCTTGGCCGCTTCTGTGCGCCACAGCGCGCACATCTTAGGCTGTGCTAAAATCGGAGCAGATGTGATGACAGGCCCATTATCGGCAATTTTATCTTTATTAAAACACCCACTGACAGACAGCGGTTTAGCTACATTCTTGGCTGACCACGCAAAAGCTGCAGGTAAATAAAATAGACTATATTTCGGTATAGGTTTTAAACCGATAAGGAGAAGATGACAATAATCTTAACCTTATCGGTTTTCTTATGTGGATAAATTCCGTATTTTTGTAGTTGATCTAAGGTTTAACGAAGAAGTCCATGGAACAATCCAATACCGTATATCCAGAAATTCTGAAACGGAATAGCTTAAAAGTCACCCAACCCCGGTTGAAGGTACTTGAAATTATTTCAACAAAAGATTCGGCCATCTCCCAGCCTGAATTGGAGAAATTATTGGGCAAGGATATCGACCGTGTGACCTTGTACCGCGTACTGGCCAGTTTTGAGGAAAAAGGCATTATCCATAAGATCTTTGATCTACACGGAACCGCAACCTATGCCATGTGCTCGACCAACTGTTCCGAACATGACCACCATGACCAGCATGTCCATTTTATCTGCCGGATATGCAACTCGGTTTATTGCCTGGATGAAATCACATTACCAAAAGTAAATATCCCCATTGGGTTTAGCCTGGAAGCGATTGCTGTAAACGCACTCGGCGTATGTAATCATTGTAAAAAATAAATCATACCATACTGTTTCAAAACAATTTCTCCCCTGATCTGTCTATAGTTTGGAAATCGGATTTTGCACCGATTAGCTCAGCTATTGTACAGTTGAATGCTGTTTTTTTTGTACCTTGTATCAACTACAGTCATACGGCACAATGATTGAGTATATAATTGGTTTATTGTACTTAACGACGACATCATGACCTTGTAAAAATTAGGTCTGTGCCCATTCAGTCATCATATACATGCAACCAAGGGTCTTACAAATCATCTCACGAGGCCAAAATGAGTAAAAAATAACACGAATGAAGACAAGAAAAGAAAATCCCTATAAAGAAGTATTAACGCAGCTGATTACCGATATTTTCGAAAAATCAGAGAACAAACCGCTTAATTATAAGCAAGTTTCTTCCAAACTGAACCTCACGGACAACGATTCCAAAGTGGCTATTGCCGATATTTTGCAGGACAATGTCCGGAGCGGACTATTTGTCGAGGTTGAGCGTGGAAAATTCAATCTAAAGCAGCTTAAAGTATATGTGACCGGAAAAGTGGATATGACAGCTGACGGTTCCGCCTATATCATCCCAGACGATGAGCTTGAGAACGATATCTATATTGCACCCCGTAAATTAAGACAGGCCCTGCATGGTGATATTGTCAAAGTCCATACGTTTGAGAAACGAAAAGGTGGTCGCAAAAAAGAAGGAGAAGTTGTCGAAATCTTACAACGGGCCAAAACCGACTTTACCGGAACGATCAGCATCTCAAATAATTTCGCTTTTTTTATCGCCGATGATCGCAAGATGCTCCATGATATCTTTATCCCGTTGGATAACCTGAATGGTGCCAAGGACAAGGAGAAAGTCGTGGTTTCGATCATTGACTGGCCAAGTGGTAGTAAAAACCCCGTAGGTACAGTCAAGCATGTCCTTGGGGTAAAAGGAGAAAACAACACCGAGATGAATGCGATCCTGGCAGACTTTGGTTTCCCATTAGAATTCCCGAAGAAGGTAGAAGAAGAAGCTAATAAGATCACAGAGAAAATCAGCAAGGAAGAGATTGCCAAAAGACGTGATTTCAGAGGTGTTACGACATTTACGATTGACCCTGCAGATGCCAAAGACTTTGACGATGCTATATCTTTCCAAAAGCTGGAGAATGGCAATTATGAGATCGGTGTGCATATTGCCGACGTATCGCATTTTGTGATTCCGGATACCGAGTTGGATAAAGAAGCGTTTAACCGTGCGACATCGGTCTACTTGGTTGACCGTGTTATTCCGATGCTTCCGGAGCGCCTGTCCAATGGCGTCTGTTCATTACGCCCACATGAAGACAAACTTTGTTTTTCGGCAGTATTCGAACTGGATGAAAAAGCCAATATACACGATCAATGGTTTGGCCGTACAATTATCCACTCGGACAGGCGGTTTAGCTATGAGGAAGCACAGGAAGTCATCGAAACGAAATCTGGTGATTTCAGCCATGAGCTATTAAAATTGAATGAACTGGCATATATCCTTCGTGAACGTAAGTTTAAGAATGGTGCAATTGCTTTTGAAAGTGAGGAGGTTAAATTCACCTTGGATGAGAATGGCAAACCTACAGGCGTATATACCAAAGTACGTAAAGATGCCCACAAGTTGATCGAAGATTTTATGTTGTTGGCCAACCGTAAAGTGGCTGAGTATATCGGTAAGCAAGGCCGAGGTAAAAACAAATTAACATTTGTATACCGTTACCACGATGTTCCGAACCCGGAGACGTTGACTACATTTTCGCAATTTGCAGCACGTTTTGGTCACAAGTTGACCATTAAAACAGACAAGGAAACAGCGAAGTCCCTCAATGCTATCATGACCAAGATCGAAGGCAGCAAAGAACAGAATATGCTAACCTCCCTGGCGGTACGTTCAATGGCCAAGGCAATCTATACGACGAAGAAAACCAGCCATTATGGATTGGCATTTGATTATTATACCCATTTCACCTCCCCTATCCGTCGATATCCGGATGTGATGGTACACCGTCTTCTGCAATTCTACTTGGATGGTGGTACAAAGGTCAATGCCGAGCACTACGAGAAAATGTCGGAGCACTCTTCACAAATGGAGAAAAAGGCAGCTGAAGCGGAACGCGCATCCATCAAATACAAACAGGCTGAATACCTGCAAGATCAGATTGGCACAGAATATACCGGTATTGTATCGGGTGTGACCGAATGGGGTATGTATGTGGAGATTCAGGAGAACAAGTGTGAGGGTATGGTACGCTTACGTGATATCACGGATGATTTCTATGTACTAGACGAGAAGAACTATGCGATTATTGGCCAGCGGAAGAAAAAGAAATTCCAGCTGGGTGATGAGGTTCAAATCCGCGTAAAAAAAGTGGATCTGGATAAAAGGCAGATAGATTTTACGTTATTGTCGTAGCGTCCACAAAAATAAAAAAGGAGAACTAGTTCTCCTTTTTTATTTTTGTTATGACGGAAAGACTAAGATCTGTTAATCAACTTCGTTAAATGAAACCATTTTTAAAAATTGAGGATCGGCATCCTTAATAATCACTTTGCTACCTTCGTCCACTACTTTTCCATTGTCTTCGATTTTCCAAGTAACAGTATACGGAGTACTCCCGAATTCAAATCCTCCGAATTTCAAACTACCAAACTGGAACTTTTCTAATGATTTCAATACTATTGTTTTTCCTCCATCAAAATCATCCGTCCCTAATTGTATAATGTCATCTGTAACTTTAGTACCATTTATATCCCAATCCACGAAGGTACCATTTTCTTTCCCTCCACTAATTGATAAATTAAAATAATCATCTTCAGCTTTTTTGAATTCTTTCGAAACAGTGATTGTTGCCGTAATATCATGATCTTTGAAGTTCACAGGTTTCGGATCGTCATCTTTTGAACATCCCACAAACGCAAGAGTCACAAGCGTCAATACCATTAAATACATCGATTTGATTTTCATAATTTGCATACTTTAATTTGTTTTTATTGTTAATTATCTGCCCGTGTTTGACAAACGTCCTGCCAAAAAGATGCATAAACATGCAAAAAGATAAATATACTCAGAAACCAGTAGAAGAATATTTTTACGAAAAAACACAGAGCAACTAGTATTCAAGACCATAAAGATTTTTACGAGTCAAACATAAAATCTCATTTTTTTTCGCTCCAAGGCTAAACAACTTCACTATTATTGTCCTTATTTAACAACATAATATTAACCAGTAGCAACTGCTAAACTTCCAAGCGCGATGTTACGCCATCTCAGAAAAGGAAACATTCGCACTGTGTTTACTCCATTTCACCAAGTAAAATATCGTTTCTGCGCTATGTCGGATTCAGTCAAACCAGTATCGGAGTCATTTTTCCATGTGGGGAAATGAAAATTCCACTCGGCGAAATCATCTAAACTATTGACAAAACGGACCAGACAGGTGGCGGAATCATTTCGACAGTGAACTGGATCATTTCGTTACTTCGGAGAATGATACAGACGGGCGTCGAACCAATTCCGACAGATGGGGAAATGAAACTTCCCCCCGGCGAAATCATTTTGACCAAGGACAGAATGCACGAGAAGCAGCGTGAACTTGTCAATCCACGAGGGGAAATGGTTCCGTCTCAGGGAAATGAGATTTGTCAGCGCCAAAAAATAATCTAAATTTTATACACTAACTATTTAATATTCAAAACGAAATCAGTATCTTTGCGAACTTAAAATAATTTAGGTATCAAATTTATAAACAAAAACAGGTAAATGCCTACTATTCAACAATTAGTTAGAAAAGGTAGAGTAGCTCTGGTTGATAAGAGTAAGTCACCAGCGTTGGACTCATGTCCACAGCGAAGAGGTGTATGTACACGTGTATATACTACTACCCCTAAAAAACCAAACTCAGCAATGCGTAAAGTAGCTCGTGTACGTTTAACAAACGGTAAAGAGGTCAACGCTTACATCCCTGGAGAAGGTCACAACTTACAAGAGCACTCGATCGTATTGATCCGTGGTGGTCGTGTTAAGGATTTACCAGGTGTGCGTTACCACATCATCCGTGGTGCATTAGATACTTCAGGTGTAGCAGGTCGTAACCAACGTCGTTCTAAATATGGAACTAAGCGTCCTAAACCAGGACAACCAGCGGCAGCTCCAGCAAAAGGTAAAAAGAAATAATTAAACGGAGGAAAGAAAAATGAGAAAATCAAAACCGAAAAAGAGAATCATTTTACCTGATCCAAAGTTTAACGACGTTCAGGTAACACGTTTCGTAAACAATATGATGGTAGATGGTAAAAAATCTATCGCTTACGATATTTTTTACGATGCAGTAGAATTAGTAGAACAAAAAACACAAGAAAGCGGACTAGAAGCTTGGAAAAAAGCTTTGAACAACGTTATGCCTGCTGTTGAAGTGAAATCACGCCGTGTTGGTGGTGCTAACTTCCAAGTTCCTATGGAAGTACGTCCAGACCGTAAAATCGCTTTGGGTATGAAATGGTTAATTTCATACGCTCGTAAACGTGGTGAAAAAACAATGTTCGAAAAATTAGCAGGAGAAATCATTTCAGCTTCTAAAGGTGAAGGTGCTGCTGTTAAGAAGAAAGAAGATACGCACAAAATGGCGGAAGCTAACAAAGCGTTCTCACACTTCAGATTCTAATTTTGAAGACATTCAAAAAAATATGATTACACCGACCTCCGATAGACGAACACTCTTTTATCAAGGTCGGTGTACTTATTTAACATTACATTTAAACACATAAGGCCCGTAAGGCCAGCTGCTTAAAAATATTATGGCAAGAGATTTAAAATTCACTAGAAATATCGGTATCGCTGCCCACATCGATGCTGGTAAAACTACAACAACTGAGCGTATTCTTTACTACTCAGGTGTAAACCATAAAATTGGTGAGGTTCACGAAGGTGCTTCAACAATGGACTGGATGGAGCAAGAGGCTGAGCGTGGTATCACGATCACTTCTGCTGCAACAACTGTATTCTGGAACTACCGTGGCAACAAATATCAAGTAAACGTAATCGATACACCTGGACACGTGGATTTCACGGTTGAGGTAAATCGTTCGTTACGTGTATTGGATGGATTGGTATTCTTGTTTTCAGCGGTTGATGGTGTTGAGCCACAATCTGAAACAAACTGGCGTTTAGCTGATGGTTACAAAGTACCTCGTATCGGTTTCGTTAACAAAATGGACCGTTCAGGAGCTGACTTCTTGAAAGTTGTAAAACAAGTAAAAGATATGTTAGGTTCTGAGGCTGTAGCTTTGCAATTGCCTATCGGTGCTGAAGATACATTCCAAGGTGTAGTTGACTTGATCAACAACCGTGGTATCGTTTGGAACGAGCATGATAAAGGAATGACTTTCACTGAAGTTCCAATTCCTGAGGATATGTTGGAAGAAGTTGCTGAATACCGTGAGAAATTATTGGAAGCAGTAGCTGGTTATGATGAGACTTTGATGGAGAAATTCTTCGAAGATCCAAATTCATTGACTGAGCGCGAAATCTTAAATGCTTTACGTGCAGCAGTATTGGATAACTCTATCGTTCCTATGGTTTGTGGTTCATCTTTCAAAAACAAAGGTGTTCAAACTATGTTGGATCTAGTAATGGAATTATTACCTTCACCAATGGATTCAGAAGGTGTTAAAGGTACTAATCCTGATACAGGTGAAGAGATATTACGTAAACCATCTGTTAATGAGCCTTTCGCAGCTTTAGGTTTTAAAATTGCGACTGACCCATTTGTAGGTCGTTTATGTTTCATCCGTGCTTACTCTGGTAAGTTAGATGCAGGTTCTTATGTCTTGAACACGCGTTCAGGAAACAAAGAACGTATCTCCCGTATCTTCCAAATGCACGCGAACAAACAAAACCCGATTCCTTTTATTGAGGCAGGTGATATCGGTGCAGTTGTAGGTTTCAAAGACATCAAAACTGGTGATACACTTTGTGACGAAAAAGCGCCTATCGTATTAGAGTCTATGACTTTCCCTGAGCCAGTAATTGGTTTGGCAATTGAGCCTAAAACGCAAGCTGACGTTGATAGATTAGGTATCGGTCTTGGTAAATTGGCTGAAGAAGATCCTACATTCGTTGTTAAAACTGATGAAGAAACTGGTCAAACAGTTATCTCTGGTATGGGTGAGCTTCACTTAGAGATCTTGATTGACCGTTTGAAACGTGAGTTCAAAGTTGAGGTTAACCAAGGTGCTCCTCAAGTATCATACAAAGAGTCTATCAACGGTACTACCGAGCACCGTGAGGTATTCAAAAAACAATCAGGTGGTCGTGGTAAATTCGCGGATATCAAAGTTGTTATTTCTCCAGCAGACGAAGATTTTGATTTAACTAAATCACCGCTTCAATTCGTAAATGAAATCGTGGGTGGTAAAATTCCAAAAGAATTTATC
Source organism: Sphingobacterium prati (assembly GCF_013167215.1). Classification (GTDB taxonomy): domain Bacteria; phylum Bacteroidota; class Bacteroidia; order Sphingobacteriales; family Sphingobacteriaceae; genus Sphingobacterium; species Sphingobacterium prati. The sequence goes on along the minus strand of NZ_JABJWY010000039.1, from coordinate 178,903 downwards.
CCTTCTGTTCAAAAAGGATTTGAAACATCAATGAAAAATGGTGTATTAGCAGGATTCCCATTATCAGGAATGAAAGTTCGTTTGATTGATGGTTCATTCCACGCTGTCGATTCAGATTCATTGTCTTTCGAATTGGCTGCTCGTCAAGCATACCGTGAAGGATTGCCTAAATGTTCTCCAGTGTTAATGGAACCAATTATGAAAATAGAGGTTTTAACACCAGAAGAAAACATGGGTGATGTCATGGGTGACTTAAACCGTCGTCGTGGTCAAATGCAAGGTTTGGATTCACGTGCCGGTGTACAAGTAATCAAAGCGTTGGTTCCACTTTCTGAAATGTTCGGTTACGTAACACAATTACGTACAATCACTTCAGGTCGTGCAACATCTACAATGGAATTTGATCACTTTGAAGAAGCTCCTCGTAACGTTGCAGAAGAGGTAATTGCAAAATCAAAAGGCAGAATCAAAGGTTCTGTTGAATAATTGAACTCAAGAATAAAGGAACAAAGATGAAAGACTTCAATCTTTTCTCTTTGTTCTTTCATTAAAAAATACACACCGATTGCTAGTTGTGAATAGCTCTAATTAGCAATCATTTTAAATAAATAAAAATGAGCCAAAGAATCAGAATTAAATTGAAATCATACGATTACAATTTGGTTGACAAATCAGCTGAAAAAATCGTAAAAACAGTAAAACCTACAGGTGCAGTTGTTAGTGGTCCTATTCCATTGCCTACTGAGAAAAAAATCTACACGGTATTACGTTCACCACACGTTAACAAGAAAGCACGTGAGCAATTCCAATTGTGTGCTTACAAAAGATTGTTGGATATCTATTCATCAAACGCTAAAACTGTTGACGCATTGATGAAACTTGAATTACCTTCAGGTGTTGAAGTAGAAATCAAAGTGTGATAGATTTCAGTCACTGAAAAAAGAAAGGGCCTTTCGTAAGAAAAGCCCTTTTTTGCATAATATCCCTTTATAAAAAGTATTACCTTCGACGCACTTATTCAAAAATAACTTTTTCCAAGGGTCATTAACATGATACCTATCATAAAACCATATGTAGGAAAAAGCTAAAAATTAGAATTAATCAGTATTTCATCACAAAATATCCGAAATGTAGAATTTTGATCGGCGACCACTTTCACATATCTTCCTTTTGCTTTCATCTCTCCAGTCCAGGCGATGTCGATCCAGCAATCATGTTGATCATTGTTGGAAGCTGGTATGGTCACGGTTTTCATTCGGTCAAAATGCTTTCCATCCGTAGAAACATAAAAATGCACAGCTGCAGGCAATAAAACACCCCCAGGACGGTAGTGCAGAAAACGTGCTGCTAACGAGGTAATCGGCGACTGCTTCTTCAGATCCAGAACTACGCTCATCTTTCCATTTCCAAAATCTAGCCAGTTCAAGTCATTTGTATGTTCCATTCCGAATTTGCCATCCGTCAATTTCTGTTGTATAGCGTCTTTTAAATTGTTGCCTTCCATTTTTACGGCAGAACCGATCGCGTCGTTGGCCACATCGCCTTTAAAGGTTGCTTCCAACAAAGGCCAACGTCCCTTACGCTGCTTCCAATCCGTAAAATCGATGAACGCCTGTGCCGACTCGATGGGCTGGCCAATTGGCATGATCGAGTTTGCATCATCGATAATACCATAAACTGAAAAACTGATCACGTTTTTTGCTCCCGCCAATGAAGCGGCAACAAGTTGCGACAGGTAGCGTGGAAAAGCAGCCGGAATCAACGCAGATTCTCGAGAGTTGTCCGCCTTCTGCCAGGTAAACGATTCGATATTGGACCAAAATTCTATCCCAGTGCCTTCATGTATCTTGCCCAGTTTTTTAAAGTTATCCCTAACACGTGGCAAAGGCATCGGTTCGCGCACGCAGCCAACTTCATCCTGATAGGCGATAATATCGACGTTTAGCTTCTTGATCTGTTGGGCAAACTTCGGGTCTCCAAACGCGGCGTAACAAACACCGTAAGGTGATATCATCACTTTCTTATCCGGAGTTAAATTTTTGGCTATCGCTGTAAGTGTATTTGCAGCATGGACCGCTTCATCAGAAAGAATAGGTTCCATGCTATCCTCCACAGGCAGATACCAGCCGTAGAATGATTTGTTTGTTGCGAATAGAGCGGCGGTTTCTTGCATAATACGTTGTTGCAACGCTTTGATCTTCGGATCGCGTATGTTATCATCCTGATTTTCAGCCCAACCACAGCTCATAAATACATGCATGCCATATTGATCTGCAGCCTCCATGATGGCCTCGACAGGACTTTGTTGCCCCGCTGGATACGCTGCCGGCATAAAAGAGGAAGGGTAGAATGCTTTGCCGTCGTTGGCCACCGCCATGAGAACGAGATACCTGAGGCCCATCTGCGCGTATTCCTCAATTTTTGTTTTCCAGAATGCTGGTGCAAGACAATCGACATGCGCCGGATTCATGTATTTATTACGTACATCTTGGTAGGGTAAATTAAGCCATGTACCTTTTAATGGTTTTAAATCCTGTGCCTGGAGCTTTACAGCAACCGCGGCAGTCAACAAACTAACGACAACCAAAAAGCATCCTATTTTAACGAATAATCTTTTCATGATATTTAGGCAAAATTTTAGTATAAAAATATAATTAATTGATATAGAACCAGCCTAGCCCTTTTTCCGTATAGACCATTTTCCAGTGCGCATCTAGCTCTTTTATTAGTGCTAATGGTGCGATGGCATCGCTAATCACAGCTGATTGCAGCGAAGGGTCCCTATAGAGTTTTCTTGGCACTGGATTGTCTATATTATTTTTTGGCCAGATACCTTCTTTTTTTGAAAAGGCGTATTCGTAAGCCACATTGCTATAGTACCCCGATTGCAGAGCTAGATCAAAAAACGGCAACCACCAAATTGGGTATCGCTTTTCTACAGACGGATTGCTGTAGCCCAAGGAGACGATATCTGCCTGGATACTCAATGCAACCTTTGGGTTGGCTGCCTGTATGGCCTTAGCATAAGGGGCATAATCCTGTAGATAGTTGTAAGGAAGTTTCGGATCCAGCCAATCCTGGGCTGCGGTTTGCAAAACCATGACATCAGGTTGCACTTCTTTGGCAAGTGCAGGCATATCTAAGCCAAAATGTTCCCGAATTTCAGCAATGGTGCCTTGCCTGATGCCCATCCCCCATATCGCGTAAAGGACATCGGCATTAACCTCTTTAATGACCTTCTTTATTTGCTTGTTAAAGGACAAAATTGCTTCTGCTCTAAAATCCATCCATTTGCTATAAATAGCCGGATTCTTTACGATATAATCAAAAGAAACAGTTGCCGATCTCGATCCTATATATTTCTCGGTAAACATCTTTCTCGCAAACGCGCTCACATCACCATAAAAACCGTTTCCATTCAATGTTTTCCATTCGGGAAAGTAACTTTCCGCAAATTCGACCCCATCCACCTCGTAATTTTGTAAGATGCGCTTCACGCGATTTACTTGCCAATCGACAAACTCCTGTCTGTGGAAAGAAAAAAATTTGATACCTGGGTTTGGATAAGGTTTAAGGAACTCCATTTGCCAGTCGCTGGGAAGGTCAGAATTGCCATAGATACAATTCCCGAGCAGCATAAACCAAACAGCAATTTTTTCTGCTTTAAGTGCCTGCAAATACGCAGGCTTCAACAATTGGTCATTCCTACTGCCATCCCAGTTACCAACTATAAAAAAATGTACCGATTGTACATTGGCCATACGAAGATCAGCAATCAGCATCTCTGGGGAGATTTGTTGTTGGTAAAGCATCTCCGGATCAATCTGTATGGAGTTGCCCTTTATTTTTTTTAGTGCAGGTGTTTCAATAAATGATTCCTTTTCGGAACCATTCGGCAGTTCGGGTGTAGGAATTATTATTGGGTCTTGTGCGGTTGTACCGCAGCTGGGGAGGACACCAACGATCAGCACTAGATATAATAATCTATGCCAATAGGATGTAAGTTTGTACATTTTCATAATCACTTTATTTTATAACGCGGTCTTCCAGCGACCAGTCCATTACCGTAGCGATATAGGGCACCAAAAAAGTAGCCATCTTCTGCTGCCCACGTACGCCAGGGTGCCAAGCAGCTCCCATATCCGAATCATTATTCATAACGTTTTTTAAGGAGGCTGTATGGTGCAGATTGATGTCTCCAGCGCATTCTACAATTTCGGCAATGTACCTTTCAACCGGATCCGCTAAGCGAGATACGACACATAAAATTTTCACCTCGGGACCATATGCATTACGCAACTGTCGAATGATGCGGAGATACGCTTTTTCAAATGTTATTTGCGAAGGAATTGGTTGCGTAGAAAAATCGTTCGATCCCAGATTGATAATAACTAAATCAGGTTTGTACTGATCAAATTTATAGCGTGTGGATGAATCGCTATTCAAGGTATTCAACATGGCATCCTTCATCGTGTATCGGGAACTGGTTAACGAATCGCCATAGTTTCTAGCTGCACCACGTCCCGAATGTGCGATCAGGGCATAGTCTGTTTGAAAGTACCGCGCCAGTATACAGGCGTAGGTCTTGTCCGCATTTTCAGTTTCCACACTAAAGTCCTGCTCTCTGTTCGTTCCATCCGCGCCATATCCTACCGTAAAAGAGTCTCCGATGAATTCTATAAATCGACTTGGTCGAGGCAACGCACCATCGAGTGAAGACTTATTGCCGAGCATAAAACCTTTTATCGTCGTGCAACCGAACTCACCTTCCGAGCGTTTTTGTACACGTACGTGATGTGCCCTGTTACCTTCCAGGTTTGAAACGATCGTAATCACGGTATCCTTGCTATGGATCAGAAATGTCTTCTCTAGTCTACCATCAACGAAAACATTGTAATAACTTTCCCCTGTATCCGAAGCGCGCATAGCTACAGATTGTCCGGCCAACGCAAACTCAAAATAAGTTCCAACCCAATCAAAAGTCACTTCGCCAGATGCATTTGTAACCGTCCGTCCGACATAGTTAACACTTGCTGTGTTTGCTGGGAGCTGTCGCCCTTCTCTGTCCTGTGAAAAGCAGTTGCAAACGCATCCTAAAACAAAGAATAAAATTGCTGTTATTTTTTCCATCTTAAAAAAAGATTCGACACGTTATCCTTGAGGATAACGTGTCGAGTTTTGTTACTTTATGTAATTTACCTATTATAACTCATGTCGTAGGCCATCACACCGGCATACGCTTTATCATTTGTTGCCATGGTAGCGAAGATCGAAATCTTTTTACCCACCACGCGTACATCGATATCACCGTAGCGGTTGTAGTTTGTACCACCATAGGCATCCGATTCGAACAGCATAAAATCACGATAAAATGGAGAATCTGTCAGCAATATCATTTTGTTCGGGTCTGTAATATCATAAACCTTAATGTGTGTTGCATCCCAAGCGAAAAAACCTTGCGTAAGGACAGCCATGAACTGATTTCCTTCTACATTAAATACTTCGAAGTCTAAGATCTTATAATAATGGCTTGATGGGGCCATTTGAACGACATCCATTGTTGGTGTAAATTTAACAAAGCGACTTCCTTTTTCCCGGTTGGCATCTGAAGCCACGTAGTTACAGTATGTCAGGTAGTGATCCGAATTGGCATCCAAAGATTTACGCTGTACCGCTGCAAATGTCCATGGATCTGCCGCAGCATAGCGAATTACAGTTGGGCTTGAATTCACGACCACACCATTGTTAAACTCCCAATAATAAATCTGATTATTGACCGCTGGCGCTGTTGCATAAATATAAGCCTTGCCCTGTTTTAAATTACCGATGACAGAAATTTTACGTCCCAGCTCAGCTGGAGCTCCATCCGCAGCTGTATAGTTCAGGATAAGCTTGGGTTCACTATCCACATCTTCGTAGTAATACAACATCAATCCTGCCGAATAGATATTGTATCTGTTGACCACAAAGTGATCCGCGTCATCTGCGCTCACCTGCATGCAGAATGTTGTTGGCGCAGGGATAGTCTTCACATAGGTCCCGTCGCCGGCATTGTACACCCGCACCCCTACTGTTTCCCCAAGGCTGCCTCCCGAAAAATCGGCAACCAATAGTTGGTCTTTTACCACTGTCATTCCAGAGATATTGGTGCGAAGTATCCCCATTTTGTCAGCAGTATAGAACCAGCGTTTCTTGAATACTGTGCGTGGAAGGGTCGGCACAGCCTTGATAATATGGCGCTTGCTATTTCCATCACCATCAATTACCCGTACTTCAAGAGGATAGGTAAAGTCCATCACACCTGTCAGCGCCGGCTCCATGCGTGCATTATTTTCCAAGCTAGCTGTAGCTTTTAACTTTGAGATATCGATCGGCTCTTCCTCCGTTGTCGGTACTTCGACATAGATGGTATCCCCATCAGCATAAGGTCCAGTGGTTTTAGCCATGTACTCGGTAGTCTGTCCTGGAATGGCCAACATGAAATTTAACAATCCGCGATTAAATTCCGCATCTTTATGCAATTCCACTTTTTGGCAGGATAGCAAACTGAGGGTAGACAACAGCAGCAGTGTATATTTTAGATAATTTTTCATCGGTCTGTATCTTGGTTTATTTCCACTCATTAAATTGCTCTATATTAGGATTTCGTTGCAGTTCCGCTATTGGAATAGGGAAGCGATTGTATTTTTCTGGATAAACACGACTGCGTCCATTATCGGCATCCACCAATTCATAAGTCAAGTTTCCATTGGCCGCTTTGGTGATTTTAACACCTGTAGCATGTGTACCGTTCAATACACTAGGCGCCAGTCCCCATCGGCGAAGATCCCAAAAACGGTGTCCTTCAAACGCCAGCTCCACCATTCGTTCTCGGCGAATTAGGCTCAACAACTGCCCTGTATTTGTAGCCGTAAGATCCCTTGTAAAACCAGCGCGGCGGCGCACTTTGTTCAAAGCTTCTAGTCCCGCCGACAATTGCCCCTGTTCGGCCATGGCCTCGGCTTGGATCAACAGCACTTCAGCGTACCGCATGAAATAGAAAGTCAATTCCCCTCTTCCGAGATCCGTCAGTCTTTCATCAAAGAATTTACGCATATAGTAACCTGTTGAGGTTGTTCCACCGCCCACGGCATACCCTTCTTTCGATCCCACTACGGTTTCCAAGATACGTCCTTTCCAAGGAGCACCATTGTAGAGTATCGACGCATAGAAACGAGGTTCTCTCCCTTGGTACGGATTGGCTGCATGTACAGGGTTGTTCCAAGTAAAGTCCGTTCCGTCTGCCATCTGGTATTCCTTTACCAAATTTTCTGTGGGGCTAATCTGGGCATATCCACCATCCAACGGTGGACCAAAGAAATAGTCAAAAGAGTAAGTAAAATTAGGTGCCAAGAAACCGAACTCCAAAATACTCTCTTTATTTTCAGCTCCCTCGCTCCGGCGTTGGTTAAATAAAGCTTTGTAATCAGCATAAAGCTCATACAAGTTCAGTGCCTGCAAGGCGGTTACTGCATCAGAACTGGCTTTCCAACGTTTTGCATAGAGCATGGCACGCGCTTTAAGACCTAATGCTGCCCCCTTGGTTATCTTTCCCCTTTTTGCAGCCGGAACAGTCGCGGGCAGCTGCGCAGCAGCTTTATCCAGATCCGCAGCAATAAAATCCCATACTTCATCTGGCTTGCTGAGTGGGCGTCCGACCCCATCATTCAGGCCATCATACAAAATTACGCTAGCCCCGTATCGCTTTGCCAATTCAAAATACACGTAAGCCCTGAAAAACAAAACCTCTCCCTCTGCCCGTTGATAAAATTCTGTGGGCAGTCCTGCACCCTTTGTTTTCAACCCATCCAAAAATTCATTACAATGTCGGATCCAGGTGTATCCCCAAGGCCAGTTGTCGAGCGGATTAGCTCCCGGTGTGATCGTAGATGAACCTAAGATCAAAAGATTGACCTCATCATTCGGTGTATTCTTCTTTAGCAAGTCAGCGTAAGCATCCTGATTGACATGTGCAGAATAATAGGATTGTCCTATCAATGGATAAAACTTGTTTAGAGAAAGCTCCACATTGGCTTCACCGCTCCAGGCCACCCGTTCATCGTATACATCGGTAAGTTCCGGTTCTATCGAACAGCTTTGAAAACTCAGCATGGCGGTTAAGGCCAATATGCTATATTTATATATCAATTTCATCGTTGTACTAATTAAAAGGTAAGAGATAAGCCAAATTCATAAACGCGCTGTTGCGGATAATAACCTTGATTCACACTCGGCATTTCGGGATCCAGATAGGGCAAACTGCTCCATGTAACCAGGTTGCTACCCGAAACAAAACAGCGTACTTGTTGAATTTTGGCTTTATTCAACCAAGATGCCGGCAACGTGTAACCGATCTGCGCGGTTTTCAGACGTAGATAAGCGCCGTCTTTTATCCAGAAAGATGAGAATTTGCCGCCGCTCTGTGCCGACTGCGTACTCAAACGAGGGTATTTCGCATTTGTGTTCTCTGGTGTCCAGGCATTCTCCACTAAATATTTTGGCGAATTCCCATCCTGATAAAAAGGCATCGTATAGAAGGTATTATCATAGATTCCTGAATTGGTATAAAGACCTGACAAAGCGACATCCGAACGTGCTGCTCCCTGAAAGAAAGCACTGAAATCAAAACCTTTATAAGAGCCTCCCAAATTGAGCCCGAACATCATTTCTGGCAAATCATTCTTACCTATTACCGTCCAATCCTGATCGAACGTGATACGACCATCTCCGTTAAGATCTTTCAGTTTAATCTCTCCAACGCGGGTAGGGCCAAAAAGTGCACTGCGCTCAATTTCCTCTTCACTTTGAAAAAATCCATCTGCTACGAAACCATATTTCAGACCAATAGGTCTTCCGGTACGACGAAGATAATCGGGTACATTGGCATTTTCAGTTGTTTCGATAACCTTGCTGCGTGCAAAGCTTACATTTCCACGGATGTTGTAGTTAAAATCGCCGATATGGTTGCGATGCGATAGAATAAGCTCGAAGCCCCGGCTATCTACTATCCCCGAGTTGATATAGTTGGGAAAATATCCGCCAAATGATGGTGGATTTAGATTTGACTGACCCTGCAAGATGTCTTTGGTGACCCTATAAAATACATCGGCTTCCACGCCAAGAAGGCCTTTCCATAAGGTAGCTTCCAGACCACCATTATAAGTGGTGGTTGTTTCCCATTTTATATCAAAATTAGGTACCGTGGTGACATTAAGCGGTTTTCCTAACGTATTCCCGATGAGGACCACGGGATCAGCCCCGAGACTCATCGTCCGTAAGAACTGATAGTCTCCGATCCTGTCGTTTCCAAGTTTGCCAATCGATCCACGGATTTTTAAATCGTCTACCACGTCAAGCGCTTCTTTGAAAAAGGGTTCTTTGGAGATTCTCCAACCGGCAGATACGGCCGGAAAGATATCCCAGCGTGTATGGGCGGGGAGCATCGGCGACCCATCATAACGTCCCAACACTTCCAACAAGTATTTATCAGCGTAGTCGTAGTTGAAACGGAACGAATAGCCGGCTCTACTGAACATCCCATGCCCTCCTTTCACAAGATTATCAATAACTTCCTCACCAAAGTTCAAGTCCATAATGTCCGTGATCGGATAGCCACGGCGCCCGCCAGATAACGAGCTATTATCTGTGCGCATATATTCGTAGAGAAATAGCGCATTGACTGAATGTGCTCCAAACTTATTGGTATAGCTTATTGATGGTTGGATTGTCTTTTGCCATGAGTCGGTAAACCATTGGTTTAAATTTGCTACGCCTCCATTTGCATGCCGTGCAAAAGCTAATGCATACTGCCGGGTAGCATTGTTGTATACATCCAATTGATAAGGTAACAAATAGGCTTTACGCATCGTATATCCTTTATCAAAGGCGCCATTTACCTTCAACCGAAGGCCAGACACACCAGGCACTCCATACTCCAGGGAAAGATTACTTTGGAAACGGTTGGACCGTGTTGAGTTTTCGCCGGATAAATCTCTTGCAGCCAATGGATTCTGATTACCATTACCTGGATTCAGGCTTCCGACAGGAATGCCAGCAGCGTTGTAAGTAGGTAAAAACGGATAAGACATCATGGCCTGTGCAAACACTGAGGCATAACTATTGCCCAGACCAGCAGATAATCCCGGTTCCTTACCGATGTCATCCCGATAAGCAACATTTAGTGAAAGTTTGAGGTTATCAAGGATATCGGCATCGAAATTTATACGCCCGTTATACCGGTCGTAGGATGTACGATCGATGATACCATCTTGATTAAAAGCACCTGCAGATACAAAATAACGGTACCGGTCTGAGCCACCATTGAGAGTCAAGTTATTGGTCACAGTTGGAGCGTTGCTTTTAAAAAGCATACCAAACCAATCCGTATTGCCAAATATCCCTTGTGGGTCACCATTGGTGATGCGATCAATCTCATCTGTATTGAAACGACGCGATGCTTCAGCAACACCATCGAGTTCCTGTGCTTTATTGTAATATTTTACATAATCTGCAGCATTTAAAAACTCGGGAAAGGCGGTATTTTTACTTAGCGCATAAGATCCCTTGTAATTTAGGGTAGGTTTCTGTTGCTTTCCTTTTTTTGTTGTTACTAGGATTACGCCATTAGCGCCTCTCACACCGTATATAGCCGCTGACGCATCCTTTAAGACTGAGATCGCTTCTACCTCATCGGGATTGATCTGCGGAAACTCGCGTTCTATACCATCCACGATAATCAGTGGCGAGTTATTTCCCAGTGTATTATAGCCGCGCACCATGAGTGAAGCGCCATCGGATCCCGGTTGGCCGCTGCTTTGGCGGGTCACCAATCCCGGCAAACGTCCCTGCAGCATCGAAGAAAGATTGGCCGTCGGGGCTGTTTTCAATTCATCGCCGCTAATCTGCGCAATAGCTCCTGTAACACTCGCTTTTTTCATTTGCCCGTAGCCCACAATGATAATCTCATCCAATTGGGTATTATCCTCTTTCAGCAGAAACTCAATGGGCCCATTACCCACTGTGACTACAGTATCCTTTGAAACGTACCCAATCGCTGTTAGTAAAAGGCGTACCTTATTTCCATCGACTGGTAGCGAAAAGCGACCCGATAGGTCTGTCGCTGTATTGAGCTTCGTTGCTGTTTCGCGTATGCTCGCCCTTTCTAATGGCTGCCTGTTAGTGGCATTGCGAACGACACCTTCAAGTCGTGACTGTTGTGCATAGGATCTTGCGAGGGTACAAGAAACGAGGCACAGCACAAACAAGGAACGAGAGAATGTAAGGTCACGTCTCTGCCCCTTTCTGCTTGATTGCTTTTGTTTAAATGGCTTCATAAAAGTTTTTGGTTAGTAGTTGTAGTGGTATCGAATATTTTTTAATAAATATTTTTATAAAACGATACAATATTAAAATATTTTAAAATATAAAGTGAGATAAATAAATTCCTTTAAGAAAAATTCATCTGAAATTAACAACGCTGCCGCACCACCCCTTCCTAACGGGGCCGTTTGTCTTTTGATAGTCGCTCTTTCATTGTTTTTTCCAGATAGTGCTGATATGCCCTAAAGAGATCTAATGTGCGCTCTTCACCGATGCGGATAGACATTTTAGGATCGTTAAATACACCTGGAAATTGATAACAAAGTATTTTTTCGAAGTTTTGGAAAAGATTAAGGTCGCGGACAATCTCTTCCATGGGCCGCGGATAAAGCGATTGATCCTCATTAAACAAAAAGGTTTCCAAATCAAACCAAAGATGAGCTCCCGCTTGGTTGCATAGCGACTGCAACAGATCGGCAGCCTCTTTGCCCGTCAGGTCACCTTCGGGCATCCGCGCGAAGCCAAAGGGACAGAGAATATCCAGATTCTGTAGCAGTGCTGGATAAGCATCTAGCCCCACGGGTACCTGCATGCTATTAGTGGCCAGCATGACTGGCTTGGCAGGTGCAATTTGGTTGCAGTAGGCTTTGAATTCACGAAAGAAGTCAACAATCTCTTTTTTGCGCTGCATTCGCATCACTTCGCTATGCTCCCAATTATCTAAGTTACCTCCACTTTCTTCGGAAACATAGAAACCATAGAACGATGGATGATGTCCATATTTGTCCCACAGTTCTTTGGCCACTTTCTTATGCCAAAGCAGCGATTCTTTGGTAAAATCGAACCAAGCAAACATCCCCACACCTACAAAAACATGCATACCTTGCTTATCGGCCTCATCTAAAATGGCCTCCACGGGATCTTTTGCCGTGATCGGAACCCGCTCGGGATACAGTACAGATGGATAAAATGCCTTGCCTTTATAGGAATCTACCGTCGTCTCATGCTTGCCTACATATTCTTCATTTCGAAAGACTTCCTGAACAACAACAATATCCATTTTTAATTTGTGCATGGCGCGCACCATCTCACGCCACTGCTCACCGGTCATTTGTTTGATATCATTATTCCAGTGCTTACCTTCCGTTTCACTCCAATGATAGATGCCCGCCCATGCTCCATCAATAAGCCCGGTGGAACGTTTCTGGGAAGCGATAACTTCTATATCGCGAACTTTTCGATATTTTTTATTACCGTCCTTGACCACAAGGGTAATCTTTTGATTTCCCACCAAATTTTTTGTCGAGAGGATATGCTTGATTTCGTACGCTGTTTGGGGCATTACTTCCTTCTTTGAATAATGCAACAGGTCTTCGGGTCGTTCCTTCCCTAAGTAAACAGATAGTTCTACAATTTTAGCCATTCCTTCCTCATTTCTTAAACCAGCACGGATGTCGAGATCAACCTGATTAGTAATCGTCGTCGGTGGAATTAACGTAAGGGATATACCTTCCTGTGCAATCACAGCAAATGGTACCATGACAAGGATTAGCATCCAGGACAGCAAAAGTTTTCTCAGCTTATTCATAGTCTAAATTTTAGATTTTTTCATTGATTAGTTTTAACAGTAGCTCGGGTTCGTCAGTGGTAATCCAGTCTACTTCGCTATCGAGAAACTTGCGCAGCTCGTCTACGGTATTGACTGTCCACACATTGGTCCATAGACCTGCTTCCTTTGCGCGCTTTATCAATGTAGGGTCGTTCCTATACTGGTAGAAATCATAATCGAGTCCGGCGAGCCCATCTACTTTAAGTTCGTCGACAGTTTTGTTCCCGTATAGATAAGCCGTGCGAGCACTCGGATCACGTTTAACGATTTGGCAAAGTACAGCATAATCAAAACTAATATATTCGATATAGCCCTGTGCCTTAAGGCGGTGCACGACAGCTAAAACCGAATCCGCAAGCTCCAGGCTTCTACCCGTTGGCGAAGATTTTATCTCCAGGATCATTTTCGTTTTGTTCTGCTGTTTTGCCAGCTTGATGAATTCGATTAGCGTGGGTACAGGATCGCCCCCTTTCAGCGTTGATGTATAAAGCTCTTGTGCCGTAGATTCTTCTACAGCGAGACCGCCGATATGTGGATCATGAGACAGCACAACCTGTCGGTCCTTAGACAACCATACATCAAACTCAGAACCGGCACAACCCAGGGCGACGGCTTGTTGAAAAGAGCGGATGGAGTTCTGCATGACACCTTCTGCACGCCATGCCCCACGATGTGCGATTACTTTGTTGCGCAGGAATTCATCCTTCACCAGTTCCACTTCGTACCTTTTTTTGTCAAATTCTACCGTTATACCATACGCGCGGATACCATCATTTGCGGGCACCAGCTTCGACTTCCGAAGATAAATTTTCCCGTTTTTGTCCAAAATAAAAAGCTTTGCCGTATCACCGACAATCTTCATCCGCAGCTGGTTCAGCGACAACGGACCATGAATGGATGCGACATAAGCTCCCCTGCTATTAAGTGGGATTGTGTAATTGCTAAGCGAAATCAACGGTGTTTGAGCCAGCAGGATTGATGGCGATGTGATGCATAAAAGGATCACCAGGGCTATCAAGAACAAGCTATCTATCTTTTTTCTGTTGAACATATGTTTTGTATTTAATACCAAATCTATCCTCCACCAAAATCATCATTTCTGAATCTGGATTCAGTGGTTTCGCTGCAAACAAATGGTCTGTTGTTGTCGTCCAAATCCAATCGTAAGCGTATTTATCTTTATTTTTGACGATTTTCTCTCTTGTCTGCGGATCATGTCCGGTGAACTGCTGCATTTCCCCCGCATAAACACCGTCTTCATACCAGGAGACTCGCCAGGCATTATCATAATTCCATACCAAAGCTGTGAGCTCATTCGGGCGCTCTGGATTTTCACCTAGACCATATGCCCTGCATTGGATATTGTCAGGCAATCCGAGCGATTTATATCTCCAAGTGAGGCTGTCGCCTTTAGCCACATAAATGGAATAACCAACTGGTGTTCCATCCGCACAGGAATTTTTCTCTTGCCAAAAGATGCCCGAAATCGAGGCTTGGTTATGCTCCATAATACAGGGCGCAGGCTGAAAATGGTCGTGTAAATGAGTATGTCCAGACAATATATGCACCTTATAGTCCTTCAACATCGTATACAGATGTTCAACATTAACGACTTGTTGCTTTCGCTCTATTTTTCGAAAATCCTTACTAGCCGTCGGAATATGGAACATCATGACGATCGTACTACCTTTGGGCACTTTTCGAAGATCCAGCCTGAGCCAACGAAACTGCTCTTCACAGATATACCCTACATACTCGCCACCGCGCCCCAAATAGAAAACATCGTCGAGCACAATGTAATGCATGGAACCGCGATCAAATGCATAGTAACGTGGGCCAAAATTTTCTTCGTATAACATACTTGCCGTCGTATTTGAACGTTGGTCTGTACGTAGATCATGGTTACCTTTGCTAAAGAAGTAGTACATATTTGCCAATTCAAATGCCTGTTTCACTCCAACAAAGAGGTCTGGCCTATCACCCACCATATCGCCCACCACCATTCCATGCACGGGAATATTGCGCAAAGCGCTATCCTTGTAGTTTTTTATATCTGCTGCAAACAGCGCACAACGTTGCACATCAGCAGCGTTATATACCTGCGGATCGCCCAATACGAAAAATGCATGCGTTGAATCAATTCCTATAGGTTCCAAAACGAAATTGAAAGCATCTGTTGTCCCCTCTTTGGGCAATGGGATATAAAAATTACCCCCGTTATTTTTTGCGGACATCTCAAAGCCAGCAGGAACCGTGATATAGACAAAACGGGCCAAAGGTGAAGGAATGATACGATAGTGTCCCCGATGGTCAGAAAAGACGATTTTATATCCATCAGTAACGGCCACTTTTGCTACCGGCTGGCCGTCGACCTGTCGCACCTGTCCCTGCACTTCCAATCCCCTTGCATAACATGCTGTTGATAGGCAGATCATCGACAGTAACGCCGTAAACAAAAGTGTTATTTTAATCATGATGGTATGGGATTAGCGTTTGCGGATGAGATGCATAAACCAAGTAGTCGGTGACGTAGAGCTGATACCCCGGTTCTTCCATCAATAGTTTTATTTCTACCCGATGCTTTTTATCGGGCATTTGATACCTCCAACATAATTCCGGACGACGCATATTCGCATTGGAAAAAAGACTTGCCGTTTCTACTAATTGACCATCGATATACAAGCCCACCTGTACCGCATTATCGCTCACCGTATTATCTACTTTTTGCAAGTGCCCACTGAGAACCACACCGCAACCCTCGAAATTAAATTGATAGCTTTGGGGAAAAGATTTCGCAACCTTTACACGCGCTTTGGGGTAATGACCGGCGAAGTTTTCTTCGAAAGGCACTTGCACTGTTTTTTGGTACGGGATGGTTACGCGATTTTTGCCCACCACACCACCTGCCTTAACGATGCTTGCCAGTGCAAGCTCCACATTGACACGATATACATCATTGAGGGAATAGTTACTATAACTAAAGGGCACATCCTCTGCTTTTTTTAGTGGGTCTATCCAAGTGCTCGGTATTTGACTATATCCCAGCATGGTACCGAGTATACCACAAGCTGTCGCGGGATTGCAGTCCGAATCTTGCCCCGCTCTGGTCGCGATATCCATGGTATGAAAAAAATCACCATTACCGTAAAGTAATGCCATGACAACATAAGCGGCATTAAGTTTTGCATCGATATTCAGCGGGTGAAAAACAAAGTTTGGACAGCCGTGATCTTCCGACCATTTCTTCTGGATCTGCCACCAAGTCTCTTTCCAATCAGACGGTTCCTGGGCGTACCATGCCAACACATCACGTATACATTGGTAGAATTTACTTTGCGGCGGCAACACCTGCAGCGCCTCTTCGATCAGGGGCTTCACTTCATTCACCCGAAATGCTTGAGCATATAGATGTGCAACGAAGAGCCCGCCGTAATACCCATCACCGGAGGCGATCATTTTACCGGTCTTTTCACAGATGGCCGTAACAGCCTCCGGCATAGCCGGGTTGATCAGGCCTGCAAAATCAGCTTCAATCTGAAAATCGATATCGTCAGCATGTGGATTGTTCAACCAATGTCCGGATTTATCTGGCGGAATGCCGTTATTGAGATTATATCGTGCTACCTGGTTTGCATGCCAAAGTTCATACTCTTTCTTTGCGAAAGCATGTGCAAGGGAATCTACCGGAGCATCTAGTCCCAATCGATGCAGTACTTCCATAAAGGTAAGGTCCACATACACATCGTCAAATAATCCAGGAAACTCGCGCATGGCGCGATTTACATAATCATCTTCCCAGTGAATACGCTCGTAATCCTGCATGAACGTACCTTGATAGAGAAATTCTGTAGGCCAACCATAGGTTACACCAATTGTTTGACCAGCCCATCCGCCCTTTATTTTATCTTCCAATACCGCTTTTTCCAACGATAGGGCTAAAGGTTGTTTTTTAGCTCCTTGTGCAAAAGCGCATACAGGGATATAGCAAAAGAGCGAAAGTTTTAACGAAAGTAACAAAACTGACTTTATCATAATTGGTAAATTAACTTTTAAAGAGCCGGCCCTGATGGGCAAAGGCCGGCGCCGGCCCCAAACTAAACAACTTGAACAAACAAATCTTTACAGGCAATATCTTCGAGTACTTTCCAGCATTGATAAAGGCCCCGCGGCACATGGAAACAACCTTTCCATTTACCTCCTTTAAGTGGCAACAGCACCTCTCCCTGTCTGTTAAGATATCCGAACCATTCTGGATATTCTGTATCTTTAAAATGCGCCCATGTATAATCGTGCACACGTTCAAACCAAGCTAGACACTCCGGCGAGCCGGTCAATTGATAGCCTTTAATAAGCGAAATCAAGGTTTCAATATGCACCCACCACAGTTTTTGGTCCCACTCCAGCTGTTGCGGGGGATTGCCCGACCGATCCATGAAATAGAAAATTCCACCATGTTGATGATCCCATCCATATTCGAGCATATTAAGCGTTATCTCTACGGCCTTTTGGATCAGATCGTCGCGTTCCAAGCGCTTGCCAAGATCCATGATAAACCACATTGCTTCGATCGCATGCCCAGGATTGATCAAGCGCCCGTCAAAGGTATCCGACAACTGCCCTTCCAAGGTGACATTTTCTAAGACAATACCACCGAGTTCCGGTCTGTAAAAAACCGCCATCACTTCATGCAAACAGTTATCAATAAAGCTATCCAACAGCTCCGCTGAAAGTAGGTGTTCAATTTCCAAGGCCAGGTTGCAGAGGATCATAGGAAGGGCAAAATTCTTCAGGCTTCGGCTACCCGGAACCGCTTTGTTCCACTTACCCTTCGGATTACCAAGCTTCGAACGGATCAGTCCGAAAGTCTGCTTCGCTACTTCAGCGTAACGTGGATTGCCTGTTGCCAGGTGAAGCTGCCCGAAAGCGATGGTCGCAAACGTATAGGAAAAAATGTTGTAAGGCTCTACGAGCGGGTTACCTACCCGATCTATTGCAAAGTACCAATTGTAGTTACCATCATGACCATGCTCCAGCAAAAAGGCGGCGCCATGTTCTGCTGCCTCAAGCCACTCCTGCTTTTTCTCCGTCTTGTTATACATGCTTGCAAACATATAAACCTCACGCGCTTGCAACCAGATAAACTTATCGGTGTCAAAAATCTGCCCTTTCCTGTCCAAGCAACTGTAATATCCACCATATTCCCTATCCAACGAATTTTCCAACCAAAAGGGCAATACGTTCTCTAACAGTTCCGATTTGTACTGTTCACTAAGTTTTTTAAAATCCATTTATAATCTAATTATTCTTTATACTTTCATTTATAATAAGCAGGTTAATGAATCCAATGTCGTTCAATATCTTCCAAGGATCTACCTGTTGTTTCCGGCACGAGTTTCCACACGATGAGCATATAGGGTACGCACATTGCTGCGAAAAGGAAAAAAGTTCCGCCGGGGCTTAAATTATCCAATAGCCATGGGGTAAGCTGTCCGATCAGGTAAGTGCCCAACCAAAGGGAAAGACCTGCTATGGACATGGCCAGTCCGCGAATGGAGTTTGGATACATTTCCGAGAGCAATACCCAGATTACCGCTGATATAGAAATGGCACAACAAAATACATAAGCTAAAAAACAGCTTAACATGAACAAGCTTGGGAGGCCAAGGACTTTGCCCCAAAAGAAATATACACCAATAAGCAAAAGAAAAACGATCATTCCTGAAACACCTAGGTATACCAGCTTCTTGCGCCCTATTTTATCAATGATAAAAACAGCCAGTACGGTTGTCAAGACATTGACCAATCCAACGATCACCTGATAGAAGAGTGAGTCGCCACCAGAAATGCCACTACTTTCAAAAATGGTAGGCCCGTAGTAAAGCACGGCATTTACCCCCATGAACTGCCCGAGAATGGCTATTGCAGCTCCGATCCACACTGCCTTACGTACTCCGGGTTGAGCCAACAGCTTCCAATCGACTTTTTTTTCTTTGGAACTTGCATCCTGAATTTTATTGAGCTCTGTCTTGGCCGCACTCTCCGAGCCATAGATCCGCCGGAATATATCATGTGCTTTTTCTGATCGACCATGTCTCACCAGCCAACGTGGACTTTCCGGAATGAAGAAGATAATGAGAAAGAAAAAAACAGCCGGCAATCCAGATATCCCAAGCATGCCACGCCATACTTCCTGATAGAATATGAGCCGAAGCCAATCATCTTGTAAATTTTGTGCATCACCGATCGCGTATTGCATAAGTAAATAGTTCACGATATAAGCACCCAGAAACCCGATCGTAACCGCCAGTTGATAGAGAGACACCAACCTGCCTCGATATTGGGGTACGGCAAGCTCTGAAATATACATAGGTGATATGATCGAAACCACCCCAATACCTATCCCTCCGATGATACGTGCATAAATAAGCTGTTGAAAATCAGAAGAAAGCATACAGTAAAGCGCCGAAACAGAAAACAGAACAGCACTGATAAACAACATTTTACGACGGCCAAAACGATCACCAAGGTAACCTCCGCAGGTAACACCCAGTATGGAACCTACCAATGCGCAGCCTACGTACCATCCCTGAGAAACGTTATCCAAGCCGTATTGTGTCGTTACCTGTGCGATGGTTCCAGATATAACCGCTGTATCGTATCCGAATAGAAATCCGCCTATAGCCGCCACGACCGAGAGGAAGCCGATATAATTTAAGTTAATTTGGTTATTGTTCATATCGATGATATTATTCATTAGGTATCTTGGTATTTATTGTTATCAACGGTTAAAGAATTGCATATAGCGGTCGTAAAGATTTGCCGCCTGACGATAAGCAGATTGCGGACTCATAAAGTGGGAGAACTCAAAGGTAATCGCTTTTTCGTAGTTGGCCCGCTTGGCTGCCTCCAACTTCAAGCGCAACTTATCGAATTTTATTGGCATAAACTTAATGGGCATATCACGATCAAATGTTTCGGCATTTGTCCAACAGGCGATGCCATAACGATCCGCAAGCTGCTTATTTACTGTAAAAAAAGAATCGAGTTCATTGTAATCGATGTGTCCATCCTGAAATGCGCAGGCATCTATAACGCCCTGTATACC
Organism: Sphingobacterium prati; assembly: GCF_013167215.1. GTDB lineage: Bacteria > Bacteroidota > Bacteroidia > Sphingobacteriales > Sphingobacteriaceae > Sphingobacterium > Sphingobacterium prati. Next base: position 158,831 of record NZ_JABJWY010000039.1, on the reverse strand, counting down.
ATCAAATATCTCCGACCAATCTTCTTCATGTTGCCTAACGCTGACGGTATCTGACTTGGAAAGACCTGCTGAAGCTGACATTACGGCTTTTTTGCCATCTATCCAAGGAGAGATAAAGGTCGGTAAACCATCTGATATTGATTTACACATGCTCCCCAAATCGCGGAATGCGCGGATGGACCCTTTGGTTTTTCTACTGATCTCGCCACTGATATACCAACCGGCGAAGCTTTTATGCTTTACCCCATATTTCGACCACACCTCATCCACCACGTACTTGTTGTGTTCTACCTCTTTATACAAATCCCCTGTATCCCAATATGCACCAGAATCATACAGGCCAAAATAAAACAACATGTTGTATTTGTCCGCCAAACGTAAAAACATATCAAGCAAATCAGTACTAGGTTTATAGCAGCCTTGGGCAAGTAAATAATTCGAAGGATAGGTAATGAATTTGCGATAGCCAGATCGGATCAAAATAACGGTATTTATCCCCATTTTTTTCATATGCCTGAAATCTAGGTCCCATTCCGGCTCGCCCCAATTCTGATGTGGAATATCATGCGATATTTCATCAAGAAAAGTTGCCGTTATTGGAAGAGCATCGTTGGAATTCACCAAGTAAGTATCTCGAATCTCTGTATTGATCGTGGGAATTTTTTCCAAATCAGCCCCATCTTCTATACCGCAACGCTGCAACAGAATCGAGCTTCCCACTCCGGCAAGTCCGGTACGAAACGATTGTTTTAAAAATTTTCTACGATTCTGCTTATCCATAATGTTATTAGTTGGCATTTTTGCGACCTTCTGAACCAGGTTATAAGGCTTACCCGGCAGAAGACAATGCTAAATTAAAAATAAAATTTAATAATACAAGCTTTATTTATTAAAAATATTTAATAAATAAAGCTTGTATAAAAATATATAACATTATAGTAGCCATAAATACACATAACATTAAATATCTCCATTTAAATTTGTTAGATTTGTTTCTTACAATTTATATCCAATGACATTTTTTGAGCATATTGAAGACGAAAATATTTCTGGGGTAGCCTACAAGAACAATTCCATCAAGAAGAATATTATTGTCATCCTGTCTATGAACGGCAATAGTACCATCTCAGAATTAAGTAAGGAACTCAAACTTAGCGTACCAAAGATCACGAATGTAATCAATGAGTTGATAGAGGAAGGACTTGTAAAAGATTATGGAAAGTCGACTACTGTTAGTGGAAGGAAACCAAATATCTACGGCCTACTTCCCACTTCAGGCTTTTTTGTGGGGGTTGATGTTAAGCACGACCATGTGAATATAGGACTTATTGATCTCAACAAAAATATTGTATCTATTGCCGAGCACCTTCCCTATAAGTTGGCGAATAATCAAGCTTCTTTGGATAACCTCTGTAAAATCATTCAAGATTTTATAAAGAAATCCACTGTTCCGAAAGAAAAGATTTTAGCCTTGGGCATGAATCTAAGTGGCCGGATTAACTACAAGACAGGATATAGTTATAGTTTCTTCTATTTCAGTGAGACACCGCTAAGCAAATACCTTGAAGAAACTTTAAAAATAAAGACCTTCATTGAGAACGATTCACGAGCAATGGCTTATGGAGAGTTTATGTCAGGGGTAGTGAAACAGGAAAAAAATGTACTTTTTCTAAATCTCGATTATGGTATTGGGATGGGCACGCTTATCAACGGACAGATTTATTACGGCCAATCTGGATTTGCGGGTGAGTTTGGCCATATCCCGATGTTCGACAATGAAATCATCTGTCACTGTGGCAAGAAAGGTTGTCTTGAGACCGAGGCTTCTGGCCGCGCTTTAAAGGATCTTTTTATACAGAAAGTAAGCGAAGGCTATGCCACCACCTTAACACAAACCGTCCAGATCGAAGATATCAATTTAAACCACATTATTTCGGCAATTCACTCGGATGATGTGCTAGCAATTGAATTACTGGCGAAAATTGGCGAAAAACTCGGCAGAGCGATAGCCATTCTAATAAATCTCTACAATCCGGAATTAATTATTTTAGGTGGCCCCTTAGCACAAACTAACGATTATATCCTACTGCCGATAAAAAGTGCTATCAACAAATATTCACTAAATCTTGTGAGTACAGACACAAAAATCAAGCTATCGCAACTACAAGAAAAGGCGGGTGTCATCGGAGCGTGTTTACTTGTAAGGGATAGGCTTCTCGATATTAACCCATAGATATGCCATGTTCCCCGGTTCACTGAATTGTATAACAGTAATAGCCCTATTGCCCAATGGCGAAATTATCTTCGCTGGTAGATACAACTTGGAAGTAATGGATGAAGGGGATAAGATCTAGCTGTAATTATTGTGGTCAAAGAGTATAGCTAATATATGGGCGATAAACAAAGAAAGGGCCTTTCGTAAGAAAAGCCCTTTTTTTACTTGTTATAGTTTCTGTTTAGAATTGGTAGCCAACGCCTACTGAAAATACGCGGTTTTTAACCGATGCGCCACCGAAAGTTTCTTTGGCTGTATTAGTAAGTCCTAATCCATAACCACCATTGATTAAGAAGCCATTTGAAAGTTTATATCCTCCCAAAAAATTTAAGCCTGCATCAAATGTTTTAAAACCAGCATCACTAAAACTACTACCTTCACTTACATTCCCTTGTTTAGCTTTTGCATGTATACCAATTCCGGCATATGGACCTGCTCCGATAAAAAAGTTCCCAGAATTACCAGTAGGAATATTATACACAAAATTCACAGGAATCTCGATATACATTAAATTAACCTTAACATCATCACCAGTACCACCTTCCAATACAAATTCATTGGGAAAAGTGCCTCCTTTACCTTGTAAAGAAACACCCGGCTGAATACTGAAATTATTTGCTAACGGCATATCCGCATAACCAGTAACAAAAAAAGATGTTGTGGAATTTGTTGAAACACTGACATTGCTTCCAGACATCTCTAATTTAGCAAAGTTAACACCAGCTTTGAAACCATAAGAAGTCTGTGCTTTCGCTCCAGCAATAAAACATAATGCCGCTGCGATTGAGAGTAATTTTCTTTTCATTAAAAATAAATTAAATATAACACGAAAATAAGTTATATTTTTCTGATTCACAATAAGAAAATGCGGCAAAATTATATTTGTAAATACACAACGATTATTTCTTCAGAATAGCTAATTTGGCTGCTAATCTTTAAAAAAAACGCCAAGCATGTCTATGACATGCGAAAATTATTTTTATAATCGCACAAACAACCAAGGTATTCTAACCCTCTGAGCCATTTAAACGTCATCGACAACGAGAATCAATAACAAAAATAACACCCTCACTAAAACACCTTAAAACCATCAAATTTAAAATGACAATTCCCTCTTCTATCGACCAATCCAGTATCCTCCCTTTTTGCGAGCTGTGCTATCGCAGTATCAGACTTATACCCAAGATCCACCAACAGCTCGTACCTGTTTAGTACCTCTTTGGTATATCTCCGGTAGCTCTTTAGTACATTCCCAGTACCTTTTTGGTACCCTTTCGGTACACTCCCGGTAGCTTAACGGTGAATTAACAGTACCTTTGGTACCGAGGAATAGACTATTTAAGTACCTACCAACTCCTGACCATCTTCCACCTTTCTCCCAGCGTTGCTCGGAATTTCTTCGGGTGGGCTTCGGGTCACCCTCGGGAAAAATCAAAGGAAAATTCGAGGAAGACTGACGGCCCACTGCATGAAAGGCAGAAGTTGGGGCGAAGTTGGTCAGGCAAAAGTCCGAAGAAGGTGATACCTCTACCCCTCGTCGGCTAGCCTTCGACTCCGCTTCGGGACCCCTTCGGGACTCGTTCGAGACATGTTCGGCTACGCTTCGACTCGGCTTCGGCAAGCCTTCGACTACGCTTCGGGAACATCCCGAAGAACAGCCGAACAGCAGCCGAAGCACTCCCGAAGGAGGGGCGACGCAGGTACGGAGCAGGTCCGAAGGCCGCCCCAACAAAGCCCGAAGGCCAGTCGAAGAAATCTCTTGCTTAGATATTTTATGATCGCTGCTCTTCCAGCACTTTTGCAGCACTGGACAAGTACCTGTATAGTACATTTTTCCTTTGTCAATTTGCTTACGCAACGATTGCGTAAATAGTGCTATATCTGTGCTTAAGCAGTGCTTAACAGGTACTAGAAATATGCGGGTAAAATACAGTTGAAAATTGGCTGGTAACGCAGGTAATTGAACCCTGATTTTTTTTGATTTAATTTGGCTTAAACGGGGAGGAATCTTTTGTATCAAAAGTTGCATCAGTTACATTTCTCCCAAAAAGAGGTCAAACTGTTTCAAAGTTCAGAAAATAAAAAAAATTGTGGGCAATTTTACCTTTATATGGAAACAGTACACGCCACGCTACCCGTAAGAACAGCGTTCCAGGGCGTGTCTTTTGTTTTGTAGACCTTTTTAAGCCACATTCTCTGTATGAAAAGATCGCGGCTTATTTATCTCTGAATTTGACAATATACGACATTATTTATCTCATCTCAGTTACTATAGACGAGTTGGTTACTGGTAGCCAATGGAGGAAGATAAAACTACTCACAAGTTCAAGCCAAATGCAAACCTATTCCTTCTCCTCATTTTCAATAATTTTCTTCTCAATGGGATTTAAAGTCTCAAATAAATCTTTGTATACCTCATCTTTGCTATCCTCTTCCCCTAGCAGAAATCCCCAAGGTTTAAGCTCTTTGATACGGTCCATCACAATCTTGGCTATCGCCAAAATAGGAATGGCTAAGAACATGCCAGAAATACCCCAGACCATCTCGCCGATAATAATGGACAGCATGGCAAATAAGGAATTGACCTTTACTTTGGATCCTACAATTTTGGGAACGATAAAATTGCTGTCAATCATATGTACAATAATCAATGCTAAGATTACTAATACCACATGGGTCAACGACGAGGTAGCAAAGGTAAGAATGGAGATAATAAGCATGGACGAGAAGATACCCACATATGGCAGTACATTGAAAACGCCTGTGATTAAAGCCAAGAGTAGACTGTACTTCACACCAATTAAGGAGAGGCAAATAAAAACCAAAAGCGAAACCAAACTCATTTGGATCAGTAGCCCAATCAGATACTTTTTGACTACATATTGAATTTGCCTGACAACATCCACAACAATAGGTCGATCTTCGACACGGTTGACAAACAAAAGAAACTTGACAATATGCCCCCTGTAAATCAGTAGGAAGAAGGTATAAAGAAATGTGAAAACAAATAAAATAAACAGGGAGGAAAGTGAAACCAACGCCGTTCCTAAAAACAGGGTACCTGAATCAACCGACTTTGAAGCTGTTTTGTTGATGAATTCCATCTGCTCTTTGTGCTGTATTCCAAACTGTTGACTGACCCAACTTTGCAATTTACCTGCGCCATCCATGATCTGCTCTTTAAATGCTGGAAAATCCTCTTTGAGCAGTGTAAGCTGTGACGCCAGAAGAAATAAGCCGTAACCCAACGCGCCAAAAAAGAGAATCACACTGAGTATTCCGGCCAATGTTCTTGGAAAATGCAACTTACGCTCCATAAAATTGCTCAGTGGAATCAAAAGCAGAGAGAACAGCAAGCCTAAAATCATCGGGATCAGTATTGTATCACCTATCTTGGCCAGATAACCTAAAAGAAGGATACTGATTAATACGCAGGCTAACTTCACATAAAAGGGTAAAGTGAGGAATCTTTTCATTGAATATTCTTTTGAATAAAAATAACAATTTCGGCTGACTTAAGTTTAGGGAAATAAAAGAGTCCCTACACATGCAGGGACTCTTTCCTCATAATAAGCTTAAATACTTATATTTCTTATAGTCCAAATCCGATACCGATCGACCATACACGGTTTTTAGCCTTATCACCAGGTGCAGGAGCCAAATTAGTTAAACCTAAACCGTAACCAGCATTGATCTGAAATCCATTGGATAATTGATATCCTGCTAAGAAATTCACACCAAAATCAGTACGCTTTAAATCATCTGTATCATCACTTCCAAAATTAAGGTCTCGTTCTATTTTTACATCTCCTTCTCCAATTTCCCCTTTACGTTTTCCACTCAATGCAAATCCAACATATGGACCAGCTCCGATAAAGAAATTACCTGAACCCGTAGGAAATTTCGCTACAGCATTCACAGGTATGTCCAAGGACATCACACTCTCCTTAATTTCGGAGGAAGATCCTGGTGTCCATTTACCACCCTTATTCTGAAGAGATAATCCCGGTTGAATGGAAAAGTTAGGTGACACAGGAGCATCCAAGTAACCCGTTACAAAAAATCCTGTATTCGATTCTGTGCTTTCATTATCTAATGAGTATTTAGGAATGTTTACGCCCGCACGGAGTCCATATCCCAATCCACCTTGTGCAAAAGCTCCTAATGAACCAAATAAAATTGCTGCAGATAATAATAGTTTTTTCATGTTTCCTAATTTAATTTACTTTGTTCTTTTATCATTTACTCTCATATATTTCTTGTACGAGAATTATTACAGTGACATTTGCAATATCTATTCCAAAATGCATAAACTATTCATATTCACTTCAAAACAAAAGAAAAAACTTATGCCTTATTTTTTTTGAATGTCCTCTAAAAGATACAGTAGCTTATTAAAGCTGGCCCTTATTCAACCATGATACTCATTAAAGCATGTGCTCTTAAAGTCTGGATAAGTACCATAACCAAAAACTACCCCCTTGGTTTTCAGAATAATGCTCGAAAACGCAAAAGTTTTATCACAAAGATTTTTTAATTCCAATTATAAGTTTTATTTTTGCAGACCTTCAAAAGAAAAAAAATAGGGTCGGATGGCCGAGTGGCTAGGCTGAGGTCTGCAAAACCTCCTACAGCGGTTCGAATCCGCTTCCGACCTCGTTTTATTTTAAACAATAAAAATATTATCAAAATGGGAGTTACACGTTTAAAAAGAAAAGATAGAAGAAATAAAACTGTTTCACGTGTTGAAGTTCAGTTCTTGAAATTAGGAACTAACGTTGAGTTAGGTTCAAGATCAAAAATGAAAGCTGACAACCAAATCGTTAAAAACGATGCTATCTTAAATCAATTAGCTGCAGAAGCTAAATAAGCACAAAGAAATTAGCAGCCTTTAAAGTTTCACTTTAAAGGCTTTTTAATAAGTCTACCATTTGGTGGACTTTTTCTTTTGAGCTCATCCACTGCGCCTCATCCATCCCCTTCACCTGATCCTGCGAAAATTTCATCTTTGATGGTTGGCTCTCTTTTGCTGAACTATGGATCGCAATGGCGCCAGTATCCGCCAAGATCGTCTTAATATTGGAAGCATCCACTCCGGCTCCTGGCATAATCACAATACGCCCGGCAGCCTGTTCAATCAATTGTTTCAGCAACGGTGCACCTGACAAAGCTGAATTTCTCAAACCCGAAGTCAAGATACGGTCAATACCTAAAGCAATGACATCTTCCAATGCACCAAAGGGATCTTGAACACGATCAAAAGCGCGGTGAAATGTTACATGCATAGGCCGTGCAGCATCAACCAAACGCTTCGTATTGGCCTTGTCCACGGTCCCATCCGCATTTAACACACCGATAACGACTCCATCCATCCCCAATTCCTTACAGAGCTCGATATCGGCGATCATCTCTAGCATCTCTTCCTCCGTATACAGAAAGTCACCCCCACGCGGTCTGATCAGCACGTGAATCCCGATTTTAACAAGTTTGCGCACCAACTTCAATTGACCAAAAGACGGGGTTGTACCACCATTCTCCAGATTTTGACAAAACTCAATGCGCGTTGCTCCTCCTTGCTCTGCTTCAATTGCTGACGCCACCGAATTGGAGCATATTTCTAACTGATAATTTCCGATTGCTGTTTCCTTCATTCAATTCTATTTTTAACCTGTTTTATGCAATGCGAATAACGCAAAAAAAAAGCAAATTACCTATTTTCTAATAGGCAGCAGACATATCGCCTTTTTAAAGCTCCGCAAGAATTGTCCATCTTTTAAAGATAGCTACCCGGTGGTTGACCATGCTTGATTTTATACTTATTGTTAGTCTATTATTCAAGTTAGGAAAACATTTCTCCAAACCATTTGTATATACCTTACATGCTTTTATTTAAAATATTAATAACCAACACTATATAAACTTTAAGTAAAATATCATGGCTATTATATCAAGAAATATGGAGACACAGGAAAAGATCATCAGTACTTTTGAGGAACTCCAGTCGACTTTACATGGCCTGAAAAACCAGGTTGCTGAATTTGAAATTTTGTTTAACCAGGCATGTGATCGGCATATCGAATCTGATTTTCAAAAAGAATGGTTGCTGGACCGTATTTCTTCCCGCCATGCGACAATTGTGACCAGACACGACAGCCTGCAACTTATTCAGGAAGCGGTTTCAGCTTACCGAGATTACGATGGTTTCTTTTTAGATCATCATCAGTTGATACAATCGCTCGAACTGCTCATGCTAAGCCATGCAGAAAAAGAGGAATATGAAATCGCAGCCATCATCAAAAAATGGCATAAAAAATTTGCTCAAGCAGTTGATTTCGCTAAAGACCTCACCTATTAAGTCATTGTTTTATTTTACATTTGCGGTATTGTAAAATATTGAAGCATGCGCAAACCACCCGCTATAGTTGATCTACATGCAGATGCTTTCCTCGAAGACTGGGAAGACTACTCCGCTGACGAACTTATGCTAGAATCCATTGATTTCCTCAGATCCAACTTGGATGCTGCCATTTATTGGGAAATGAACGAAATCAAATTTATTCACGGCAAAGGAAAGGGTACTTTAAAAAAAATGATATTTAAGGAATTACAAGATTACAAAGAGAGTGGTTCAATAGATCGGTATTACACCTCTTACCAGAACGAAGATGTGGTGGTAGTCGTGATCGGAATCTAAAAGAGACTACCCAAAAAGATAGTCTCTCCTAAAATAAATATATATCACTATTATTTGATCGCTGGCGTGATAATTACTTTACGGAATTCAACCGGTCCATGATCGCCCTGGAAATAAATTGGTCCCGGTTCAGCTTCCCTACTATCTAACGCGCCTCCGGTAATGCCTGGGATCTCCTGATTACTAATTACTGTTTTACCATTAGCTACCACAGTCACCAGACGCCCTACCAATGTAATATCATAAGTCTGCCATTCACCGGCTCCTTTATTCACCATTTCATTTGCAGCCAAGAAGCCATAGACTCCTGCAAAAAGTACCGCATTAGGATGTGCATCTTTTGGACTGTCTTCAATCTGCACCTCATAACGCCCTCTGAGATAAACTCCACTATTACTTCCTGCAGGGATTTTAAACTCTACATGTAGTTTAAAATCTTCGAATTTTTGCTCCGATACAAGGTTAGAACCGGATTGAGGGCTGGTTAATATGCCATTTTTCACAATCCATTGATTGGTTTTTCCGGTAGCCTTCCATCCGGAGAGGTCTTTTCCATTAAAAAGTTGGATTGGTTTCCCCCATTTTACGGCGGCTGTCCGTTTTAATTCCGGCGCACGTACTCCTTTAAAGCGATGTGTTTTCCCATCTGGTTCTGTTATGGTTCCCTGCAAAGCCCCGTTTAAAATCTCGCCTTCTACACTGAGATTCATCTTTCCGCCTTCCCATTGTGGTGGTATCGCAAATTTGAACTTCCCATTTTCATAAAAGACCTGTGAAACAGGCCGTGCACTTCCTGAAGTACTTACATAGTGGCCTACCAAAGTCTTGTGGCCTGACAATTTCACTTCAAGCCAGGAAGGTGCCGGCGTACCATTGACGTCGACTTCAATATCCCAACGCCCGATCAACTCTTTTCCTTCAACTTCTTGCTCGTAATGTACATATTCTTTTGCGAGTGGTTTAGCAGAAATCACTTGTGGCAACGCACAAGAAGCTAAAATCCCTAAAAGAAAAGCAGTATTTCTTTTCATCTTATTTATGTTTATATTCTAATTGACAATAAATTTTAAGCAATTTAACTGTTTAATAGCGGGTTTACAAGCATTATAAAGTTAAAAAACACTAAGAAAGCAAAGCCTTACACGTAATATGTGCTAATTTCTGAGTAATGATCTTATAAAAAACTTGCTACATTAACATCAATTTAAGCCCGATTTATAAAAACTTTATTGGCTGCGCGCCATGGAATCAACGCACTGATAAGTATTACTGTAGCAATTCCGCCAACCAATGGAGAACCGCCTGCAAAGAAAAAGCACAATACGTACAGTAACAACGCAATAAAGGTGAGCGAAAATGCAATCATTTTCAATCCAAATTTATTCTGGCTTTTTAATGCGATCTCCTCTTCTTTATCTATTTGCTGTATAGCTTCCTTGCGCGCGGCTTTAGTTAGCTTGAGCGAAAGGTATTCTGAACTTACCTGTCCACGTGACTTTGCATACAATTCAACACAAGCCAACAAAACAAAGGGTAATACAACACCAAGCAGCATCTCATTGGCTCTGCTAAGTTTATAGTCTATCAATAAAGGAAAAACAATTTTAAACAGAAGATTTACGCTTAAACTGACGGCTGTTATATATACTGTGGCCTTACCTGTCAACCGCTTTGAGAACAAGGCCCATATCGGCGGTGCCAATAATGGTCCTCCCGTAATGGCACCTATACTGAGGGTAAACTCGACTATCCCCCCAATCAGTGGCACAATCAGTGCAACAATAATCATAAAAAACCCAAAAAACCAGGATGATGCACGGGCGATAAACATCAGTTTTTTTTCCGATGCCTGCGGGTGTAACGTTCCCTTATAAATATCGTTCGTAAACACAGCTGACACAACATTCAAGGCTGTATTTGCGGATGCCGATGTAGAGAAGTACATCCCCGTAAGCATCAATCCAAGTAATCCCGCAGGGAGCACTTGCTTACAAACCATAATGTAGGCCGTCTCTGTAGCCAATCCGGTCAAACCCGGATTGATCGCCTTGTAAACCATGGGCGGAATCATCCACAAAATCGGGCTAGCGATATATAAGGCTGCAAATAAATAAGCAACTTTGGATGCCGACCGTGGTGTATCAACACTTGTATAGCGCTGTACAAATGTCCAATTACCTCCAATATAAAAAATATGGTATAATGCAAAAGCTACAATAAAACCCCAGGTATACTCACCGTTGACAACATTGAAAAAATCATCCGGTACTTTATCCAAGAAGGACTGCACACCGCCAACTTCCTCAAAAACCAACGGAATGACGATCACGATCGCTGCTGTCAGGACAACAAATTGTAGAATATCTGTCACCATTACCGCCCACAACCCTCCGATGGCCGTATAAGCAATCATTAAGATCCCCAAAACGATGGTAACTGGTATTAAAGGATAGTCCAACGATTCGGAAACCAGTTTGGCTACCGAATACAAAACCGACCCTTTCAGAAATACCGACACGATCATAAAGACGTAGATGTAACACTTCTGCACAGCACTCCCCAGACGCTCCTTAATAAACTCAGCAGCAGTAAGATTTCCTGTTGCCTTCCATTTAGGAGCTAGGTAAAGCCCTGTTATCAGCCCGCCTATACACATGGTCCACTGAATGGTAATCGCGACCCAGCCATGGCTATAGGCTATGGAGCCCCATGCAACAAAAGTTCCGGCTGAAAAAAAACTCATGAACAGGGACATCCCTCCTATAAACCAGGGCACGGATTCACCGCCGGCAAAAAAAGACTTTAGGTTTCTTCCGGTTCGTGAGAAGCTTATCCCGACCAGCATTATAAATACCGAAAAAACGATTATGACTATTGTATCTATCATCTTGTATCAAACATTAAATTACTGAATATTATCATTTTATAGACTATGCATAACACCTAATAGCAAAGACGGCTGCTGGCACTTCCGCAGAAGGGTGCTCAAGAGATACAATCAGCTGGTCGGTAACACAGGATTCCGGAAGTTCTATCACATTTCTAGTCTGAAAATTTCCCCGGTGCGTATATATAGTCTTTCCATTTCCATCTTCAATGCTATAATTCCGCACACAGAATGGCATAACGGTCTCAGGGTGGGTCATTAATACAGACTCCATTGCATGATCCCAGTCGGTATCAAAATTAATTTCGATCCTTCTAATGCGCTGTTTCTGCTTCCATTTAACTGAAATCATCGGCTGCTTATCGTCAGTAGTGGCGACCCAGATATTCGGACGAATTGTTGGTCGGTCTATACCATTACGCACATTTTCGACTCCAAAGACCGATAGGCCCGCTGTTAGCTGAATGGCGAGATTATGTCCTTCGGGGCGACGTTGTGGCGTCCAAAATTCAAATGAATCTACTCCAGATCCCGGTAGGGCTACCTGTTTCCCGTTGTTTGAAACCGCTTTGTTCACGCCGTTAAAAACGGATAGTAATCCCGATATCCGTTGGCGGGTATAGGCCAAGCGAATATGCTCGTTTTGGAGAAATGTGAGGAAGATATACTGATCCTCACTTATCTCCAATCCAAAATCCAGTGTTAATGTCTGAAAGCCCGGTTTTACACGAATTTGCATTTTCGCCAGCTCCCGGTCTGGCGTGAAACCACCTTTCCGATCGCTACCCCTCAGCTCCACGTCCAATACTGTTGTCTGTGTAGCTTCAATATCCAAAAAAAAGATGGGCAAGGTACCCGCAGTGACAGGAATAAGTTGTGCCGCAGCTATATTCAGGGTTTTCCACAGCATATTCTCTTTGGAGAATCCCTTAAAGTCCAGGTTGCTCGAAGAGGTTAGTTCGGCCTGCTGTACAAGATCGCTGCTATCAGATAGATGAAAACCAGGAATATATTGACCGGACCGTTGCAGTTCTTTTTGTAATTCCTTCATGTAACCTGGCTGACCAATCTCTCTTGGTAAAAGCTGCTGCTGAATACATAGTTTTGCTGCCATCGCCACAGCTTGTGCTACGTAAGCACATGTCGCCATTACCCGAGTAGCTCCAAATGCGACATGGGATACACTGATCAAACGACCTGCTAAAAAGAGATTTTCGATGTTATGACTATATAAACAACGATAAGGTATTTGAAATACTCCTTTACTATGCCATTGATTGCACGGCTGACGCTCGCTAAACACTCCGTCTGCAGGGTGCAGATCAATGGACCATCCGCCGTAGGCAACAGCATCCGGATGTTGACGCTGCTCGATCACATCCTTCTGTCTCAAGATATAATCACCTTCAAACCGACGGCTTTCTCGTTTTCCGGGAACCATTCCAACCCATTCCAATGTCAAGGTATCGGCTTCGGGAAATTGTCCGGAATTTTTGATATAATCCCATACGCCATAGATGACTTTCCAAAGTTCCCACTTGATCTCTTCGGTATCGTGTACGGTATCTAAACGCCCGCCGTATTCCACCCACCACAGCTTGCATCCATGTTCCTTGGCGTTGAAATTTTTGAATCTCGGTATTTCTTTGGTTACATCCATCGCAAAAGCAGGGGCAGTATAAGACACCGATTTTCCGACATCTTTGGTATAGAAATAGAGCGTGTGCCCCAATAGTTCACCATACGAAGTATCTGGCGCCATGGCCTCATCAAACTCTTCACAGGTTTCAGCGCCCATACGGAAAGCTGCCCCAGATAAAAAGCCGACTATCCCGTCCCCCGACGCATCACAAAATAAGGATGACAATAGCTCATATTGTGTTGAATTCTGACTGCAAAAAGCGCTCAAAGATTTTATACGATCACCAGCTTCCTTATGGACTTCGTAGACACTGGTATTGAGCAACAACCGAATGTTGGCCTCTTGCTTTACCTTGTCGAGCAGAATCATATCCAATATAACAGCATTGCCCTCCGGATTGCGATACACATTTTCAACCAATATCTCGTCAATAACACCACCTTCTCGACTCCAACGATTGTTGTTACCCATATGGGAAGTAGCGCCCAATATCCACAACCTCACCTCACTGGAGGCATTTCCCCCAAGTACAGAGCGATCCTGTACCAAGACGACACGCAAACCTTGCCTAGCTGCCGTAATCGCAGCACACACGCCAGACATCCCTCCGCCAACAACTACGAGATCTGCGGCAATAACTTCTTTCTTCAATGTCCTGGAGGCTCCTCCCTTACTATAAATCATATATGCTTTCTTTTTTATCTTATTTGTAATTCAATTTAACACCTAATTATTCTTGGGTAAATTCACCTATTTTATAAATTTGGAAATTACATCTTTCCAGATGTGGTATCCTTCGGTAGTAAGGTGCAGTCCGTCCTCGCGATAATATGCTGGTATTAAATCACCATTAGCATCCAGCATCCGGGTATAAACATCTGCATATCCGGTATGGGACTGCTGTTCCATAAACTGTTTAATCTTGGCATTGACCTCTTCTATTTGCATTTTGTCTTTCAATCGCCGCGGTGAGGGCTTAATGGAAATATAAATTATCTCGGCATGTGGTTTCATCTTTCTTATCTCGCGGAATAAGGCAGCGAACTGTTCAACAATACGGTCTGTCGACCAACGGAGTCCAATATCATTGTCGCCTTCATAAATAAAAATCTGCTTTGCATCGTATGGCAAAATCAGCCGTTCTCGATAGGTATGAAGATCCACTGTCTTTGTGCCGGATACTCCTCTATTTAGTACAGCCTGCCCTACAAAATCTTCTTTTAGCGTCTTCCAATTTTCGATGGTCGAACTACCGACAAAAAGAATGACCTTCTTGGGCGGTGGATTTTGCGCATCCAGGCGTTCGTAACGTTGTATCTTTTGCTCCCATTTCTGCTGTTGCGTCAATACAGATTGGGCATAGGTATATGACATACCCAAACAGAGTAACAGGCAGTTCAGTCGCTTTAATAGCTGAGTTATTTTCATTCGTATAAATTATTTGTTCATCAATTATTCTTTAACCAAGGTATTATGTCATAAGTATTTATTTTCAATGGTATTCATGAGCTCGTTTATTCATTAAATCGGTATTTTTAACGTGTTCGTAAGCTCAATCGTTCAGTACACTCGTTTCACGTTGCTTTCGGCGGTTTCATCCTTTTTCTTTTCCGGCAATCTTTAAAATTGGTGTGCCACGTAATAGTATCCGCCCTAAATAAATCTTGGATGAATCGTATTTCTCAGGATGCCGGTCAATATCCTCTTGTTGGGACGGGCCTAATATCATCTTTTTATCTGCTCTCAATGGCGATATACGAAAACTGACTTCATGCTTTCCTTTGGGCACCTTGATCACATCATATTGACCTCGATATCGGTTATTACAGTAGCTATTAAACCGATTCAACAGGATATTGTCGTGATTCTCTGCCACCATTTGATAAGGTTGAAATCCCCCTGACTGCGATTTATGGAGCCCTATCTGATGACCATCTACCCATACTTCAAGCTGCCCTACCTCCGGCCCACCTATGTCAAACAGCCCAAATAGATCACCTTCAAAAGTGAATGAAAAGCGCGCGCCTTTTTCATCAGCGACCATCAAGCTGTCAAACCATCCATTGAACGCCCTTAATTTAGATCCTCCTGTAGGAAACGCGGCCCATTTAACATCAAAATCAGCAATATCACTAGGTCTGTACATCCCCGCGATATCCCACTCATCAGATATCAGCGGCTGAGGCAATGGATGTTTCTCCATTTGGTAATGTCCTTTCATCTTCTCAATCCCACGGGCAATGGCTGCAGCGTAAAGGTCCCCACCGGCTTTCAGTGGGTGGATTCCGTCCGTAGAAAATAAAATACGTTCTCCTGCAGAGCCTGCATCTCCCTTCCACAACAACTTGTCCTGACATTCCAAGCGTGCTATCTCCATTCCCAAATGTATTGTAGGAATACTGTAATGATCGGCCAATGCTTCCAAAGCTTCAATATGTGGCGGTATCTTTCCATAATTATATACCTTGGTTTGTGCAGCCAAGATGGCATAAACTAAACAGATATCGGTATGCTGACCATGTAGGATAATCTGCCTGACCATACCTTCCATGCCTCCAGCATAGGCGCCATTGACTGCAAAATCGATGATGACCAGATCGGGATTCTGCGATAATACCTGCTCCCTGATTCTGAAGGATCCCAAATCCGTACCTGTCCCGGAGACTCCGGCATTGACCCACTTGAATCTAGTGGATGGGTAGCGTGCCTGCAAGTAAGCTGAAATCTGCATTCGGTAACAATAATTGGCTTGTGTCAGGCTTCCACCAATGAATGCTACAGTTACATCCTGACCTTTGCTGACCTTGGCAAAAAAATTGGGCATACCACCACGCACTACACACTCATCGTCACGCTTAAAATCACCAGGCGCAATAAGTTCTTCTTTCGCCAGATCCACAGAAAATAACAGTTGCGAAGCTGCACCTTGTGAGGCTGCAATCTTGTTGAGCTCCCCACTATTCTGCGCGCCCAGATCGGTCATTATTAAAAAAAGCAATAGGATCGTTATAACTGATTGATATGTACGCATCTCGTTGATTTAAGTGATCAGAAACCAGTTGAACATCAATTCACAACGGTGATATTCGAGGTAAAGGAATTCGCTACGATATCAGACTGCAACATATTCCTACCCCCGACTTTTACGTTTTTGAAAGTCACATCCTTAATCATGTGATCGGCATCGTAGCCCTCGAAAATTGCCGCCGTCGCACTGCTGACGCAATCAATAAATCGAATATCAGAAATAGTCCCGGGCCTATACACCGGATTTGAGTTTGCATTTTGCTTGATATACATCAGCACAAATCGCGTATTTCCCGTTGTCTCATCGCGGATGCCCTCAAACGTGATATTCTTAACATCAGCCCAGTCGGAATGTGGAATCGCTACCGAATGACCACCCCAAGTCATTTTGGCGATATCAATATCTTTGAAGGTGAGCTGTTCGACACTACTGGTCTCTAAGGAAGATCCTATACGGATACCCACGCCTACCTGGTTTTTCCAGATCATGCAGTCGTGGGCGCTACAATTTAAAAGCGGTGTTTCACCATCTGCAGCCGCATTTGTTGCATGCCAACCAAAACCATCATCTCCCGATCCGATAAAACAGTGGGAGAAATGCACATCTTGGCATCCTGAACCCAAATCCAAACCATCATTGTTCTGCCCAAAGCTCAACAAGTTGAGATGGGACACATCGACGTTCGACGAATTGACCATATCCACCTGCCAGCCTAAGGCCGCATGCCGAACGCCAAATCCGCGAAGTTCCACATTTTGGCTCCGGTAGACCTTAACAAAATTTCCCGCCACAGGGGCGGTGCGATCATCAATATAGCCCCGACCGATCAATTTGACATTAGATACGTTTTCTATCAATACCTTTCCCCTGAGAATCGCCCCTTCTTGTAAATAATAGGTTTTATTGGATTCAAGTTTAAAAACTCCATTTACACCATGATGGATTCCTTTGGCAAAAACAACTGCCCCCTGTTTATAGGCGCTGTAATCCGGAGATCCAAACAAAAGTAAGGGCGCACGACCAGGGATAGCCAATGCATAATTGTAGTACTCTGGGATGGTAAACGTCAATTCATTTCCGTTCTTGGTAACCGGTATATTCAACCTTTTAGGCGACAACGTAAAATTTGAGAAAGAACTGCTGCAAATAATCTTGACCTGAGTACCTGGCACATAAGTAAATAAAGCGGTATGTACGTCGGTCTGCCCCCCATTCTCCACCAGATCATAACAGGTTTCTTGCCATACGTCCAGCGTATCGTTGTTGACGATCACCTGATAAGCCAGACTTTTCACCATGGGTGAATCTAACTGTCCGGCTGTAGATGCCATTCTTGCAAGTTTATTTTCTACTTGGGTTTCATTTGCCTGTAGACTTTTTTCGACTCCAGTACAACTTAAAACCGTAAACATCATTCCAAAGAATACGGATATAATCCAGCATTTTTTTAACTGTTTCATGTTGCTATTCATGCTATTGGTAGTTTAAATGTTATTAATAACTGATTTTCATTATTTTTAGTCCTGTTGCCGGCAGGGAAATTTTCCAGTCTGAGGATGTCGCCATCCGTATCGCATCCGTCCCATCGGAATTGAGAAGATAGGCCTCCTTCTGAGCTAGCCCAAATAGATCCCGAGAATGGTCTGCATCTAGTGTCAGCCTAGCCTGTTGTTGATCCACGCTATTGTTCAGTAAAACAACATAGAGCTCTTTATTGTCGCTATTGGTAGCAAGAATGTAATCTATATGTGCATTATCAAGACTGATAAGCCCTTTTTTCATTTTCAGATCGACAGGCTTGCCAAATATGCTCCCTTTTTCAAAACCATAGCTGCGATGTGGCCCTACTTTAGGTGTTATAAACCCGCCTGGAAAGGTGATGTTACCATTGGAGCGAAGAGCTGCCTCGGAGAGCAGATAATCGGTAATCCATCCCAGCTGCCACCAGGCATGATGCGGAAAAGGTCCTGCTCCTTTATTCATGGCATCCCAGTAGTAAGAAGCGACCCCTGTACTTGCGTCCACAAATGCGTCCCGTCCCCATACCGCAGCTCTTGCCATATTCAGCAATAAGCTGTCTTTCGTCTGTGCATAAAGTCTTACAAACAGCCCCGCATGACTCGACAGCAAAATAGGACCATGATGATTTGCAGAGCCCATAATACCACCATGTTCAAATCCCAGCCCCACTTGACTGATTTCCCAATCCTGACGATTTATACCGTTCACGTGCTTGACTTCACGAGAGGGTATGGGATGTGTATAGACCGATGTCGTATAGTATCGCGCGACTTGGTAGGCGGCTGTTTGATATTGCTGATCCTTGGTCAATGTATACATGTCCAGAAGAGCCTGAATAGACTGTGCTGTTGCAAAATCGGGTGCAAATCGCGTATCACCACAAACACCCAAGAACCAGCCTTTTTTGGCCGCGTGTCTGACAAACCAGTTCGCACCTTTGATTGCCCCTTCTCTATATTTTTCATCTTTTAGTAACTGATGAGCCACCAATAGTCCATAAAATGTTGGACGCAGATCGGACACATCCTCAAACATGGGACTGCCTGACTTGTTATCATAAGCAACCTCCCAGTGTCCATCGGGATGCATTTTTGACAGCAGCCAATCTGCTGCTGTGCGCAACGCTAGCTTAATATCAGACCGATCTGGTTCAAAAAGTAAAATATTACCGATGTCCATCAACATATAATAGGTGGTGCCGATGGGTTCACTATAGGGCCCCCATTCTTCGGTAAACCGATGACTGCGGTATAGGTAATACTGTCCCGCAGCTGATCCATAAAAGAACCCTGGGTCGCGCTGTTGTTGTTGCAACTTGAAGTTTAAGGCTTCAGGTAGCCGTTGTTCCTGCAGTTTGATATCTTCGGTCAGTTTAGCCAGCATCCACATGGCACCATAATCAGAATTTTTCATGGCGTCTTTTTCAGACCCATACACTCCTCCAAGATAATCCTGCGCACCGATCTCGGTATTTTTATAATGTGCTGTCCGCCACCTGGAGGTGCTATCGCTGATGACATAATCATACATCGCATAGAGACGATCCGTAAAGGAACGATTAGTCTGTTTCAATTTTAAAAAATCACTAAATTGGTATATATCTTTTATTATATGCCCCAAAACGTTATACCAAGAAGTTTTCTGAATTGTATATCGAAAAGAAAATGTTATTTCTTGTCCCGCTCTCAGGTAAGACCCCTCCTCCCCCAGTACCGGATGATAAAGCGTGGGTGTGAGCTCATTATTTCGGTTCATCAATGACAGTCCAAGCTTCCAGTCCGAATGAGTTTTTACACCTTTTAACCAGGGGTCCCTTCCTGTACCGGGTTCGGCAACGGCAGCTAAGGTAACTCCAGATTGCGTGGTCAATAGCGATGCTAATGTAGATGCTGTACGCTCCCGAACAATGACCGGACGGTCTGGGATACCATGTCCGTAAGCGTAGGCACGCACAAAGTCGGGATTGAGTGCTCCTCCTTGAAATAATCCGGGAATAACCGCCCACTGAAACTGCTTCCGGTCACCAATCGCTAATGAAGGGGATGACAATGAATAATAACCACTTTCCTTAGCTTTTAAAGTCATTCGTACACAGATGTCATACCTATGATCTGGATCAAGATTCCATTCTTCGGACAAAGCAATTTTTTCATTTTCATATCGGAATCTCAGTCCGGAGCGCAAAGTTGAAGCCACCGCAGTCGGCTGATAATGCAATACTTCACCGGCTGTGTTCAAGCTCACAGGTGACAAACTCTGTGACCACACTGGAATCACATAGCGATATTGGGAGTCGGGGAAATGAATAAGCTTCCCATCATTATCATAAACAGTTGCCGATTTATCCAGCGGCTTATTTTTAGCGTAAAGGATCGTTCGCTGCTGTGCAGCCATTGTTAAATGCTCCTTTTGCCCCGCATCATCCTTTAGGGTAAGGGATTGAAGATAATAACCATTTTTGTCGCGACTCCAGATCAGTTGTAGCGTACTATTTTCCAAACGCAACTCAGCCCTGCTTTGGCCGAAAGCACTTTCCAACCATACGAATGGCAGTAGCATCATCATACTCCAAACCATACCACAATGACCATATTTTCTATTTAATAGCTGCGTAATTATCATGGCTGGATATTTATTGTTACTTCGGCATACCCTTCCTTGCTACCGCTGTACCAGTTGGAGGAAGTTTCAAATACAGCTTTATAGACGCCCGGGGTCTTGTATACGTATTTGTATTCCCGCAGGTGTGAACTAATATTTTTAAGTGCTATTCCTTTGTCGGCAATAGACTCTTTTACTTTAAAACCCTTTGTAATTACCCAATCATCATTGTCGGTATCGGCTGCAACACCGCCATACATCAATAGCTGTGTTGCGGAGATTGTCCATACCTTACTGTCGTTTAGAAAACTTACTGCATTCCAGCCCGCATTAGATATCGTGGCGACATTGGTCTGTACGCCCTCTGGAGATACTTTGACCGCATTAAAACTGCGAATGACCCATCTGTTCTGTTGCGGCTTTTGAAAGTCGGTATATCGGAACGCCAGATATATTGACCCTGTATCAACTGGGCTGAGATATGATTTCAGGCTCACTATTCCAGAAGGTGTATTGTCTTGCCCGATGGAGAAAACAGCTTTGTCTGAAATATCGGTCCACGTGGCTTTGTCAACCTCTTCTTTTGTGTATATTCCACTAAAATTACTGGAAACCAATAGTTTTAGATTGTCATAAATAACACCCCATTGTACAAGTGTTTTAAAATCCACCTGTAAATCGTTATCCGCATACAGGCGGTCCTTCAAGGCGTAGTTGTGTCCGTTCTCTCCAGAATAAAATACAATATTGTCTGGAGCCCCCTCAAATCGGAAGACAACGGTGTCGCCAACCTTGTAACTAGAGGCATTTGCCCTGACCTGCATATCGGCGCTGGCGATATCTTCTTTCATGCAACTGGCAAACAATATGGCCAGCATGAGAAACATCATCGATATTTTCATTTCTGTTTATTTATTGTGTGATCCTCCAGATTTACCAACCCGGATTTTGAATAATCTGTTTATTAATGGTTAACTCTGTGTTAGGTATGGGAAACAACACGTTTCTTTCAGTCGTATTCAGGCCGGCATTACCGCCATATCGATGTGCGGCGGGTGCATTGACCGAAATTTCCCGTCCTAAAGCATTCATAATGGGCACGTAAATCCCCCAACGAATCAGATCATGCTTTCGGGTACCTTCAAAACAAAATTCACGCAGACGCTCATCCCGTATATAATCTAGAAAGGCCATTTTATTTAATCCCACGGGTGCATCGCTATCGGCATTGGCAACATTTAATGGCTGGCCGAAAGCTCTCCTACGTACTTGATTGATCGCTTCGTACGCGGCTGTAGTCGGAGATTCGTTGACTTCATTTTCTGCCTCAGCTTTCATTAATAACACATCACTATATCTTATAATTGGAAAGTTGGTCGAATTGGCACTCCTTGCCCTGGTACCTGTCTCGTATTCCCTTCTCCATTTACCCGGATTTCGATCATAAAGCTGGGTGGCGATATAGTATTGCTTCTGAGTTGCGCCTGCGCTAACCACAAATCGGTAGGGACTGATACTCCAATCGCGTCGCATCGTATCTTTCTGACCAAACAGATCGTATAATTTGGCCGTAACCCGCATGGCTCCGCCTGAATATCCAATACGCTCATCAGGACATTCTATACCATTTTCGATCCCAACCATACCAGCCTGATCGATGTTACCAATCTTATTTCCAAACATGCCAACTTCCCAAAGACATTCCTTCGGTTCGTTGATATCTTGTGAATGATTGATAAATATTTGCTTGTAATTGGGATTTAGCTGATGCTTTCCTGAAGCAATCACTTTATCTGCATATTCGATAACATCTTGATAACGGGAATTGTCATTAAGAGGCTGTCCGGCCATTTTTAAAAATACACGGGCCAGTACGGCCTGAACGGCTGTTTTGGACACTCGTTCGTTGGCAACGACACCACTCTCGTGGACCAAATTTTCTGCTTCTTGCATATCTTTTACAATTTGCGCATACAAAGTGGGCAATGTAGCCTGAGCGGGATAAGGGTCGTTGGGAGATTGTGTAGAGGACAGTTTTAAAGGTACTTTTCCAAAGAAATCGGTCAAGATATAGTAGTAATATCCGCGCATGAAGAGCGCCTCGCCCTTGATAGCGTTTCTCTTGGTGACATCCATCTCTACGCGATCGACATTTTCCAATAATAAATTTGTCCGATTTATCCCTTCGTATAAGGTCTCCCACAATCTAGTAATGTCCAAATCAGCAGCGTCCATGACCATTACCCGAATATTGTTTATTGATATATTCTTGAAATAGGCTTCGTCACTCACAACAAAATAACTGAAAAGCCCTCGACTATACATGCGCCCATAGGTATCGATGAGTCTGTTGTAAACGCCATTGAGGCTGTTCATCAATTCGCTTTCATTTCGAAAATAGTTTTCAGTGGTCACAAAGTCAGGTTCTTTATCCAGCAATTTGGAACATGAGCTGATTAGACAAACAATACAGATGGAAAAAATAAAAATGCGTTTCATCTCGATCAAAGGTTAGTTTAAAAATTAAGGTCAAGTCCGACGGTTATCGTACGAGGACGTGGATAAGCGGACCAATCGAAGGAAGGGGTCAGTGCTCCTGGGCGGGTGCTCACTTCGGGATCGAGCCCGGAATACGGTGTCCATGTAACCAAATTTTGCGCGGCCAGATATAATCGTATGGACTTCATCCGTAATCTTCGGAGCTGATCGGCATTGAACGTATAACCCAAAGACACGGTCTTGAGTCGTAGATAGGATCCATCCTCGATCGTTCTGGAAGAATAAACTGCGGGGCCCTGGCCTCCAACACGATAAAGTGCATCGGTCTGGTTTTCTGGCGTCCAGCGGTCGGCAAAAGATGCGAACATATTCAAAAAACCACGCGCAACAGGATCCCCACCTTCAAACTCAATGCGATTGGCGTTTAAGATGTCTCCTCCATAACTCCATTGTAAAAAGACATTCAGATCGAAGTTTTTATAATTAAAGTTGTTGTTGAATCCGCCAATATGTTTTGGATTTGGATTACCTATTATTGTGAGGTCATAATTGTCTACTTGTCCATCGCCATTGATATCCTTGAAACGGATATCGCCGGGTTTAATATTTGTTCTAGGGGTACCATTATTGGGCTGACCTGCTTTAAGTAGATAATTCCCGTTGACGAGATCAAAATCTGCGTATTGATATACACCATCGAAAAGATAACCATAAAATAAAGCTATCGGCTGTCCAGGTATTGCTATATAAGGATAGGCATTATTGAAATTGCCCCAGGTAACGCGTGTAGCCAAACTCGGTTCCCCTTCGTTGAGTTCAAGAACCTTGTTTTTGTTAAATGCGATATTAAAGCTCGAATTCCAAGAGAAATTGGGCGTTTGTACGTTTTTGGTCTCCAATGTAAATTCGATACCACTGTTGGATACACGGCCGATATTTTTGAATCCGGTAAGGAATCCCATACTGGGAGCCAATGTCGCATTCAATAATAGGTCACGCGTCTCTTTGTGATAATAGTCTGTAGTAAGTGAGACTCTATTCTTGAGTATTGAAAGGTCAAGCCCAATATTGGTTTGAACAGTAGTTTCCCATTTTAAAGTTGGATTTCCAAGATTTGTCGGTACCATTCCCTGACCAGCACTGTTGCCTACACTGTAACCTGAGGCTGGATTCATCTGCAAGGCAGTCAATGAAGCATATTCTGATACGCGATTATTTCCGGTTGAACCTATTCCAACCCGCAACTTTGCATCACTGATGATATTTATCGGTTTCATGAAATTTTCTTCTTTCAATCGCCATGCAAAAGATCCCGAAGGGAAATAAGCCCATCTGTTTGATTTTGGAAATTTGGATGAGCCGTCACTTCTGAAAGACAATGTCAGCAAATACTTTGAACGGTAATTATAATCAAGCCGCCCTAGATAAGAAATCAGCCCGCTGGAAGCGTCCGTAACTGGCGCCATCGTAATCTGCCCTTCGTCCAGCCCTTTGATACCCAATGTTTCATTAGGTATCAAAATGGATGTAAAGCCGTTGGTATAGTTTCGTATATCTTGTACTGTAAACCCGACGACTGCCTTTAGCCTATGCCCACCTTTAAATTTCTTGTCGTAAGACAATGTATTCTCATTCAATAGATTTGTGATCTCATTGTTCCAAATAGAACCATTGACTTTATTGTTTGAAAATGGATGTCCTGCTCTGGATTTTGAATTAAAGAACACTTCCCGTCGCTGGTTTATACGCGTATAGCCACCAGTTGCCCTAAATGTTAACGCCGCCGCCAATTTATATTCGAAATAACCATTGGCCACGAGATTTGCACTGAACAGTGGATTATACTCATTCTGCACGGCTAGATAGGGATTGATGCGCAAATCAGTACCTAAGCTAGGATCCATATCCGGATCAAAAAGATCGTCTATCAGCGAGGCATCTGTAAGTGGATTTCCGGTGATTGGCCTAAATCCCCATATTCCATACATCAGACTTGCTGTTGGACTAGGCTGAGACTCTGACACTACGGTACCATATCGCTTATAGGCTGTATAGTTTAAATTCAACCCCACTTTTAATTTTTTATTGATGGTCTGATCCAGCACTATTCTTCCTTGATATTTATTAAATCCACTGTTTAGTATGATCCCATCCTGATTTAATAATGATCCGGAAACGGCATATCGTGTACGATCGGTACCACCACGTATAGCAATAGAATGATTATGGGTAACCGCATCTCTAAAAACTTTGTCCTGCCAATTGATACCCTCCATGCTGCGGTAATCGTCCAGCGTCTTTCCATCCTTTAGGTATATAGTTGTATAGAGGGTGGGATTCTGTTCCAATTGATATTTCACAAATTCATAAGGATTTAGCAGCTCCTGCGTTTTGATGATCTGATTGAGTCCTACCCAGCCGTTGTAGTTAATAACCGGAGTTCCAACCTTACCTTTCTTGGTTGTTATGAGGACAACCCCGTTAGCTCCCCTAGCTCCGTAAATCGCTGTCGCAGAAGCATCCTTTAATACTTCCAGAGATTCAATCTCTTCGAGATTAATGGTGTTGCCAACAGATGTTTCGACGGGAAATCCATCAACCACATATAGCGGGGAATTATCTTGGGTGACGGAATTATTACCCCGAATAACAATACTAAGTTCCGCACCTGGCTGTCCATCATTTGAACTCACCTTAACGCCAGCTACCCGACCAGCTAAGGCCTCCTCAAAGTTAGCTACGGGGGCTTTGCGCATATCTGTTAGATTAGCCTGACCTACCGCTCCGGTCAGATCACGTTTAGTGGTTGTACCATAACCGATAACGACAACATCATCCAGCATGCGCGTATCTTGCAGTAATTTGACCTGCATATACTGGCCGAATACTGCTGTTATCTTTACAGCAACATAACCCACCATTGAAAATAGCAGTGGTTCATTAGGTAAAATTACAGCTATTGAAAAGTTCCCGAGCGAATCTGTGGTCGTTGTCTTAGATTTATTTTGATTTGAAACCGTAACTCCAACTAAAGGGTTTCCATCTGTATCGAATACCCCACCCTTCACAGTCGAGGACTGTTGACCAAAAGCGAAGTAGGAGAGAAAAAGAGTGCCCAAGAGCAGAGCAACCCTTAAATTAAATAGCATCATAGTCGTCTTTATAATTAGTTATTTTTTGCAATCTAGTCTGGTCTAGACTGGTTTGCTTTTATAAAAGTATAAATTATCTTTGCACTTGCAAAAAATAAGTGAAAAAAGATGTTATTTTTTTCCAGAGATCGTCTTAAAGGGAGAGAAAATAGTTAAACCTACCGCTAGATTAGGATATATCAACACTTGCATATAAAAGCAAGTTTATCTAAGTTTGACTCTATTATCGTAAATCATTATTCATCACATGTCCACTACAAGCGAAACAGGCAACGGCTCTCGAATGAAGTATCTTCAATTGGTCGATCACATCCATACATTGATCGAAAAGGATGATTTACATATCGGAGACCGCATCCCCTCATTAAATCAATTGCAGGATCAGCTCGGCATGAGCAAAGAAACGGTTTTGAAAGGTCTTAACTATCTACTCGAAAAGGGGGTAATTGAGTCTGTCTATCGTAAAGGATATTATGTCAAGAAAAAACAGGTACACCATTCTTACCGTATCCTGCTTCTCCTCGACAAAATGAATACCATGCGTGAAGAGATCTATCAATCGTTATTAGCCGAAACCAAAGGTGCAGCAGCGATCGATGTCTACTTTCACCATCACAACTTTAATGTATTCCGTAATATTATTACTGAAAACATCAACAACTATACTCATTTTGTCATTGTTACATTTTTGAAAGATGATCCCGCCCCTATCATCAACCTCATACCACCAAACAAGCGGATTATCATCGACTATAATCAACTTGGGCTCTCAGGAAATTATACGGCTATTTATCAGGATTATGAATACGATATTTATAATAGTCTTACGCTACTGCAGCACAATATCAAAAAATATCAAAGAATCATACTTATAGCACATCCGGAAGCCTTACATGCCAAACATGTTATCAATGGGTTCATCCGTTACTGTAAGGAATCGGGAATCGATTATGACATTCTACCAGAAGTAGATGAGACAAAATTTGAGCAGTACACCGCCTTTATCACCTTTAGCCGCTATGATTCCGATGATGTATCCTTAATTAAATTGGCAAAAAAACATGGGTTTACATTGGGGGATGATATAGGTCTTATTTCCTACAATGACACTGATGTCAAAGAGATCCTTGAAGGGGGTATTACGGTCATATCTACTGATTTTTGGGCGATGGGAAATGCGGCAGCCGAGGCTATCCTTCAGAAGAAAATATTAAACGAGCGCAATCCCACCCAAGTTATTATTCGGAAATCTCTTTAGCCCTAACTTTCGTTAGCGCTTTTTAGTCGGGGTGGAAGGATTGGCTGAGCTTCCTTCGGATCGAAGCCCATAGCAACCTAAGCGGTCGTAGGGTTCTCACCATCCCTAAAAACAAAAAAAGCCCTAACTTT
>NZ_JABJWY010000039.1:108515-131093 GCF_013167215.1 Sphingobacterium prati | reverse complement strand
AGTCGGGGTGGCAGGATTGGCTCAGCCACACATGGCCCAAGCACTACCCTGAGCCTCCTTCGGATCGAACCCCCACAGCAACTTAAGCGGCCGTAGGTTCTCCTCCTGCCTAGAAACAAAAAAAGCCCTAACTTTCGTTAGAGCTTTTCAGTCGGGGTGGCAGGATTCGAACCTACGACCTCCACATCCCAAATGTGGCGCGATACCGGGCTACGCTACACCCCGAAAAAGGTATCACCTTTGTTTTGTGTGGCACAAAAGTACAAAAAAATATTTTGAAAACAAACTATTTCACAACAACACACTTAACTTACTGATATATTGTTAAATAATTTCATAAAAGCCACCAAACAATATCCCCGAAAGTGAAAACCTTATCGATTGACGACCAAAAGCTTTTAGGTAAGCTATTGGTCGTCAATTCTCACTCGGATTACCAGCTTCTTTTAAATACCATTGTCGTTTTAACCGCACCTTCCTGATGAACCAATGTCAACTTAGATATTGTAGAAACAATATTTTCCTGAATATTATATTCAACACCATCAAACACCATTGTTTTTGGATCCGGCATACTATAATCATAAGCTACTGCCGATTTATCTTTTTTCTTATGCCAGGCACCATCCTTATCGAAATTAAGTGTTTCTCCCTGCTCCATCATTTCACGGGTTACATTCAATTCAGCAACACTATTTCCAGAGACTGTTTTTGTCCAGCGTTCCCAATTTCCGGTGCGAATTATATTCAGTGCAGCATCTCTGCCAATGCTATCAACAGTTTCCTTGCTACAAGAGGTCATTCCAACTGCAATTACTCCAAGTAATAACAGCATCCAGTTCTTAAAAGTTATTTTCAATGTGCTCATAATTTATTTTTGGGGGTACATTTGCAAGTATTATACCAGTTTTTATAGCAGTGCAAAAGCCGAGAATAATACTGATTCACATCCATCACCCATAACAGGGATAAAACTATGATGAAACTTACGTGGCGCAGTCTCTTAATTAAGATATAAAGCTTAAGCGGTCGTAGGTTCTCACCATCCCTAAAAACAAAAAAAGCCCTAACTTTCGTTAGAGCTTTTTAGTCGGGGTGGCAGGATTCGAACCTACGACCTCCACATCCCAAATGTGGCGCGATACCGGGCTACGCTACACCCCGAAAAAGGTATCACCTTTGTTTTGTGTGGCACAAATATACGCTTCTTTTGCATTCCCTGCAAGAATAACCACAAAAATAACACTAATCAACTGATATATTGAATCTTATTTATAATCAACCAAATAGTTAAATATAGATTTATATACAAACCTTAATATTGATATTATCTACAAGTTTTTTATATCCCCAATAGACTCAACAGGTACTTGTGACAACTATTATAGGATTAAAGCTTATCAAAGCATTATCACCAAAACATTATACAGAAAGTCTTTTGAGATAAAATTATCCATTTAGTTATTCCCGTTTAAGGGAAGTATTTATTTTTCTTAAAATTCAGCATTGAAAAACAAATTTAAATCTGATTTTCAATAAATTTGTAGCTTCTTGGTTAATAATACTCAGCCATTTACTCCTTTTTTGTTAAAAAATCATTATCAAATTACCTTTATTATTAAAAATATAACAAAAATTAATTACTTTTATTCCACCATAACAACCCTCCTATCAAAGCCACGACGATTTTGATTTTTGTTATGGGATCTCCTGCTATTATATTTTCAATATCATCAATGCATGAAAAATTTAACCATTATTGGATTAACACCTTTTGAAAAGCCTGACGTCAACCTCATGCCCAAACTCCATCAGGCGGGTGCATTTCCCGTATTAAGTTTAGGACACGACTTAGCCAGCGCTCAGGAAGCACTGAATCGATTTGATCAGACTGCTCTCTTTAATTATGGAATTTATTTTCCAAATGATAAATTGCTATCCCTCCAAATTCCGGAGAAGGTAAATCTTATCATTCTTCCTTTTGGCACTTGTGCTCCCACCGCCGAACACCTGCCTATTGTGTATCAAGTCAACAGCCTAGAAGAAGCTTTGTTGGCAAAAAAGCTTAATGCAAAAGGAATTATCATAAAAGGAAATGAAGCCGGAGGCCTCGTCGGTTATGAATCCACATTTGTCCTCTTCCAACGAATTATCCAAGAAATCCAATCGATACCTGTTTGGGTACAAGGTGGCATAGGCCTGCATACCGCCGCTGCCGCAAAAGCCCTTGGTGCCACTGGAATCGTATTGGACAGTCAGCTTGCGCTATTTCCCGAAAGCTCGGTTCCCCAGAGCTTCAAAACGCTCTGTGAAAAACTAAACGGTACAGAAACGAAGCTTATTGCCAACCATCGCGTACTGGTACGGCCAAACTCACCGACTCTCTCGGATCAGGTAGATTCAAACGAACTCACAACGTATTTCAAAGACCTTGATCCGACAACGAGTTATATCCCTATGGGACAAGACATTTCTTTGGCAGCCGATCTTTATGAAGATTTCAGGACATTGAAAAAACTTATTTTCGGATTTAAAGAAGCCATGTACGGCCATCTAAAACAGGCTAAAGCCTTGCGTCCCATCGATCGGAATAATGCATTGGCAAAACAACTTGGCCTACGCTACCCGATAGCACAAGGGCCCATGACACGTGTCAGTGATGTTCCAGCTTTTGCCAATGCTGTAGCTGAAGCAGGAGCCTTACCTTTTGTTGCACTATCTCTACTGCAGGGTGAACAAGCCAAGACCCTGGTCTTGGAAACCAAACAGCTTGCCGGGGATAACCCTTGGGGCATAGGTATTTTAGGTTTTGCTCCACAAGAATTGCGTGAAGAACAGACGGCCTATATTCTTGAAGCTAAACCTCCGGTTGTCCTGATTGCTGGTGGCCGGCCTGCACAGGCAAAGGTCTTTGAAAAAGCAGGCATAACAACATTTCTCCATGTA
Source organism: Sphingobacterium prati (assembly GCF_013167215.1). Lineage (GTDB taxonomy): Bacteria > Bacteroidota > Bacteroidia > Sphingobacteriales > Sphingobacteriaceae > Sphingobacterium > Sphingobacterium prati. Next base: position 128,147 of record NZ_JABJWY010000039.1, on the reverse strand, counting down.
CCTTCGCCAGCACTACTCGACATGTTCCTCAAAGAAGGCGCAAAAAATTTCATATTTGAGGGACGTGAATGTGGTGGTCATGTGGGACCTCTTTCAAGCACCGTGCTCTGGGAAAAACAGATTGAGCGTATCTTAAAAGAGGATCATCCGGAACAGATCAGCGTTTTCTTTGCCGGTGGTATCCACAATGCTTTTTCCACAGCTTTTGTTTCTATCATGGCAGCTCCTTTAGCTGCACGTGGCGTCAAGATAGGCGTATTGATGGGAACCGCATATCTCTACACACAAGAAGCTGTAAGCACCGGAGCGATTCAGGAAGAGTTCCAGATCCAAGCAATGCAAGCCAAAGATACTGTCCTTTTGGAGACCGCGCCTGGCCATGAAACACGCTGTCTAAATACAGCATTTGCTCAACATTTTAACCGGGAGAAATCCAAACTTTTGGCTGCTGGTGTAGATAAAAAAGAGGTCTGGGAACAACTCGAAAAATTAAACGTCGGCCGTCTGCGTATCGCAGCCAAGGGTATTGACCGACAAGGTGATAAACTGATCAACATCCCTAAAAGTGAGCAATTGGACCTGGGTATGTATATGATTGGCCAAATTGCAACCATGCATGATCAGGTAATCTCTCTTAGTGATCTCCACCAGAACGTAGGCATCGACAATCAACAATATATTCAGAAAGCGCCCTTAACGGAAGAACCACTGTCCTGTGAAAAACCTTTGGATGTCGCTATTGTTGGGATGGAATGTATTTTTCCAGGAGCTAAAAATCTGGAAGAGTTTTGGCGAAATATAATCCTTGGAAAAGACAGCGTTACGGAGGTTCCGGATGAACGCTGGAACAAAGATATTTACTATCAGCCTGACGCAGACGGCCCTGATGTATCCCATTCAAAATGGGGTGGTTTTATTCCAAAAATTGATTTTGATCCCTTAGCATTTGGGATTCCACCACAATCGCTCGCGGCCATTGAGCCGACACAATTATTGACTTTATTGGTAGCTAAGCGGGCGATGGAAGATGCTGGTTACGGTGAGAAACAGATCAACCGGGAAAATATTTCGGTTATCATCGGTGCTGAAGGCGGTAATGACCTCGCTAATAGTTATAGCTTTAGAGGATACTACAAACAGGTCTTTGGTGAACTCCATGAAGAAGTAAAGGAAGCGTTTCCCCATACCACAGAAGACTCCTTCCCCGGTATTCTGGCCAATGTTATCGCAGGCCGGATTACCAATAGGCTAGATCTTGGTGGTAGAAATTTCACAGTGGATGCAGCCTGTGCCTCTTCTCTTGCAGCAATTGACCTGGCCTGTCAAGAACTTATTCTTGGTAAATCGGATATGGTACTTGCCGGAGGAGCTGACCTCCATAATGGCATTAACGATTACCTTATGTTTTCAAGCACACACGCACTCTCGCGCAAGGGACGTTGTGCCACATTTGACCGTGAGGCAGATGGGATTGCCCTTGGCGAAGGCGTTGCCATATTGGTACTCAAACGCTACGAAGACGCTGTACGCGATGGTGACCGCATCTACTCAGTCATCAAAGGTGTTGGCGGTTCCAGCGACGGTAAAGCGTTGGGGCTTACAGCTCCGCGAAAAATTGGTCAGGTACGTGCGCTAGAACGTGCCTATAACCAAGCGGGTATCAGCGCAGCATCTGTTGGTCTGGTGGAAGCACATGGTACAGGAACTGTCGTGGGTGATAAAACAGAACTAAGTGCACTGACTAATTTATTCAGTCGTTCAGGCGCCTTACCGGCACAAACGCATTTAGGGTCTGTCAAAACGCAGATCGGCCACACAAAATGTGCCGCAGGATTGGCAGGATTGATCAAAGCTTCTCTAGCTGTATTTCATGGGGTTAAACCACCGACACTTCACCTCCAACAGCCAAACGCGTATTATAATACGCAAACCAGCCCTTTTGCTTTTCATGCTGAAACTGGTTTATGGACAGAAAAAAGGCGTTATGCAGGCATCAGTGCTTTTGGATTTGGGGGAACGAATTTCCATGCTGTTATTGCAAACCATCCGCAGGAGGATAGTACAATCGCATTGCAGTGCTGGCCATCAGAACTGTTTGTCTTCCGTGGTGATGACTACGAAGAAGCTAAAGCTCAATTGGGGCAGGTAAAAGCATTGTTGGATATCAACGACAGCCTTCCGTTAAAAGATATCGCCTACAGTTTGGCTGTGTCATCTGAAAAAGCGGTCCAACTCAGCATTGTTGCAGATACTGCCGAAGATCTCATGATGAAAATTGAACTGGTATTATCCGGTATCGAAAGCAAAGACAGCTTTATCGTTAATCAACGTGCAGGTAAAACAGCCTTCTTGTTTCCCGGACAAGGGAGCCAGCGCATTAATATGGCACGTGATCTCTTTGTCGTTTTTCCAGCAATGCGAAAGCTTATAGTTCAGTATCCGGAACTGGAAAAAATCGTCTTCCCCGCAACTACATTCGACGCCGAATCCCTGAAACAACAAAAAGAGACCATTAAAGATACGCGTTTGGCGCAACCGCTTTTGGGTATTGTCGACCTGGCCTTGGCAAAGTTCCTCCAGTCCCTAGGTATTGTTCCGGATATGCTGGCAGGCCACAGCTACGGCGAATTACCGGCACTGTGCTTTGCTGGTGTATTTGACGAAGAACAATTAGTCGAACTGAGTAGCAAACGTGCCCAATCGATACTGGATTCGGTAGAGAATGGAGATCCAGGTACCATGGTTGCTGTTAACACAGATACCGAACGCTTAAGAGCAGTCCTCGCTCGCATTGAAGGCTGTTATCCGGTCAACTACAATTCACCTACACAATGTGTTGTCGCTGGCAGTACAGCAGCAATCGGAAAACTGATGGAGCTGTTAAAACAGGAACGTATTTCCGCAAAAAAACTTGAAGTAGCCTGCGCTTTCCATAGCCCTTTGGTTGCTGGATCAAAGACCCTTTATGCGAATGTATTAAAGGATGTTTCCTTCCGGAACATGCAAATACCCGTGTGGTCAAACACGACAACAGGTTTATACCCTAGTTCAGCATCGGAAATAAAGGCGCAACTAACAGATCATTTGATCCAACCTGTACGCTTTGTTGAACAACTTCAGGCAATGTATGCGGATGGCGCACGAATATTTATTGAGGTAGGCCCGGGCAAAGTATTGACAGGCTTGACCAAAGCGTGCCTGGAGCAAGATCAATTAACATTATATGTGGAGGATAGCAACCGCAACAAATTGACACATTTGTTATGTATGCTCGCACAATATCTAGGAACAGGCCGCAATTTTTCGATTGATAAACTTTTTGAAGGCCGTCAAGTTCAACTTATTCACCTGGATCAACCAGATATCTATAAGAAAAGCCCCACTATCTGGCGTGTCAATGGACAGGCTGCACATCCGACAACGGGAAGTTTGCCCGTAAATGGTGCATTACCATTAGTAAGACCGATCAAAATGAGTAATCTTAACAACCCTATTGCTGCAACGACAGAAGCACAACCTGCTGCCGAGCGTATGCTGCAAGAATATTTAAACAGCATGAAAATGCTGATCCAGGCACAACGTGATGTGATGCTTTCCTTTTTAGGGCAAAACCCACATGCAATGCCAATGCCGGTCTATTCAAGTGAAGTATCAGATGGAGCAGCAGATCGTTTAGCGCCATCACCTGTTCAGCCAATCCGCAACGAGAAATCTATTATCGTACCTGCCTCAGAAACATCAACCAAAGATATTAAAGCTTTATTGTTACAGGTGGTGAGCGATAAGACGGGTTATCCCCACGAAATGCTGGGGATGGAAATGGACCTGGAGGCTGATCTCAGTATCGATTCCATAAAACGGGTCGAAATTATTGGGACTTTACGCAATGAACTCGGTACACTGACTTTTGATCTTGCAAATGAAGATACGGTCATGGAGCAACTCGCAGCCATAAAGACATTAAATGGTTTGTTGTCTTGGTTAACGGAATTCACCCGTGTCGCAGCCGCGACAGCAACAGCTGTTTCAACCGCAGACCCCACTTTGCCGGCAGCAAGCAAGTCTGTATTCTCCCTTGCAGAATTACAGACAGCGATCCTGGACATCGTCAGTGAAAAAACCGGTTATCCAAAGGAGATGTTAGGATTGGATTTGGACCTAGAAGCAGATTTGAGCATAGATTCCATCAAACGTATGGAAATCATTGCCGAACTCAAAACGAAGATCGGTTTTGGGGAAGATCTCGAACATGCGGAAGATCTGACGGAAACTTTGGCCGCGATTAAAACCCTGAATGGTCTGGCCTCCTGGATCAGTGAAGTCGGCAATACAGCGCCTGCACAGAGTTTCTTATCAAGACTTCGCTTTGATCTGACCCCTGCAGATAACGTTTCAGCACAACATATCGAAATTCTGCAAGGCAAACGTTTTGCCATTGCCCCAGATCATGGTCAACAGACAATAGCCATCAAAACCATGCTCGAAAAACATGGTGCTATTGCAGAATTGGTCAATCCGGAAAATGACCTTGCCGTTTTTGATGGTTTAATTATCTCCGATATATTTTCTGCGACCGTAGAGCATAATATTATAGACCAAGTCGATCTGATCAAAAAAATGGACCTGGATCGGGCAAAATGGGTTTATTTGATTTCGGATATCCCGGCACATGTAGCGAAAACAAATGATACACACACCCTGCGCCGTTATCAAGGCTACCCTGGACTATTTAAGAGTTTGGCCCGTGAGTTTGAACAGACCAACTGCAGGTTGATCAGTTTAAACACACCACAGGAAACGGATCAGATCGCAGAAATCGCTCTAAAAGAAATCTTAACCACAGACAAAACCGTAGAGGTCATCTACAAAAATGACCAGCGTCATACGCTCGATATTATTCCTTCACCACTCGCGATGGGCGGCGAAGAAGTGCAAATCCAATTGGACCAAAAGTCCGTTGTCCTTGTGCTTGGCGGGGGGCAAGGCATCACCTCAGAGCTGGTGAAACATATGTCAGCCTCTTATCCTTGCACCTACATCCTTGTGGGTAGGTCGGCAGATCCCAGAAAAGATACTTCGATCACAAAGGAGTTAGAAACAATGACTTCCAAGGAGCAGATCAGGACTCAGCTCATCAAATCGGGCCTATTCCATGCTCCGGCACAAATCGAAAAGGAGACAGTCCGCATCTTTAAGAACAATCAGATCCTGCGTACTATCCAAGATATGGAACGCTTGGGAAACACTGTCGTCTATAAGTCGCTGGATCTTTGTGATGAGGCTGGGTTAGCTACTTTACTCCATAAGATATATGAGCAATATGGTCAACTCGATGGTGTTATTCATGGTGCCGGCCTGTTGGAAGATAAACTTTTCAAACAAAAAACAATACATTCTTTTGGACGTGTCTTTGATACCAAAGTAAAACCATTGCGCGTATTGGCGGAACAACTACGTTCAGATTGTCAATTCGTCGTCTTGTTCTCCAGTATTGCATCTGTTTACGGCAACAAAGGACAGACAGATTATGCAGCAGCAAATAGTGTATTGGATGATTATGCCAACGTTTTGAATAAACGGCTGAAAGGTAAGGTCATTTCAATCAACTGGGGGCCATGGAAAGGTGCAGGTATGGTTTCGCAGACCTTGGAGACAGAATATGAGCGTCGCGGCATCTCGCTTATTCCGTTGGATGAAGGAAAAGAAATTTTCCTCAACGAGATTAAGTACGGCACGGAAAGCCAGGTGTTAATTATGTCAGGCAACAATTGGTAATCCCTCATAGCTATTGATTATGAAGAAAACAGACATTGCCATCGTCGGTTTATCCTGTGTGTTTCCGGGGGCACAGGACGCCAATATGTTCTGGCAAAATATCATCAATAAGGTAGACTCCACCGAATTTGCTCCAGCTGATCGCATTGATCCGATCCATTTTAGTGATAGCTCAGGGACGGTAGATCGTTTTTATTGCAAACGGGGTGGTTTTCTCCACGATTACACCTTCGATCCCACGACATTTGGCATCTTGCCACTTGCCGTCGCGGGTACCGAGCCAGATCATCTACTCGCACTTGATCTGGTGCAAAAGGCATTGGAAGATGCTGGCATATTCCAAAAGCAAATGTCTCTGGAAAGAGCCGGAATTATCATCGGAAAAGGAAACTATACCGGGCCGGGTGCAACCCGCGCCATAGAAATCGTACGCACAGGTGAACAGATTTCAGCACTCTTACAAGAACTTTTACCACAGGTACCTGCAGCAGATATCGAAAAAGTAAAACAAGCATTTCAGGAACGAAAGGGGCGTTTTGCCCCCGATACGGCCATGGGATTAATTCCCAACCTTGTCGCTTCGCTTGTCGCCAACCGCTTCAATCTGGGGGGAGTGGCTTTTACTGTCGATGCAGCCTGTGCAAGTGCGCTGATTGCTGTGGACCATGCCGTACAAGAGTTGCAGCGTGGCCGTAGTGACCTGATGATTGCGGGAGGAGTACACACGGGACAAAATGCTGCTTTTTGGAGCATCTTTGCTCAGTTGGGCGCGCTATCACGCAACCAGCAGATCAAACCTTTTAGCGTAGATGCGGATGGTCTCCTGATCGGTGAAGGCTGTGGCTTTGTGGTATTGAAACGGCTCGATGATGCTGTACGTGACCAAGATAAAATCTATGCTGTCATCAAAGGTGTAGGGGTGAGCAGTGATGGCCATGGTACCAGTGTGATGAGTCCATCGGTGAAAGGTCAGCTAAAAGCACTACAACAGGCTTGGGCGAATGCTGAGCTGGACGAAAAACAAATCGGTTACCTGGAAGCACACGGCACGGGAACTCCGCTTGGTGATAAAATAGAACTGCAGACCCTTTCCCAATTTTTCGGAAAAGAGGAGACAGCTCCCGTTGCGGGCATCGGTTCCGTCAAATCTAATATTGGTCATGCCATGCCTGCGGCAGGAATTGCGGGCCTCATAAAAACCTGCCTGGCGCTATATCATGATATACTGCCGCCTACGCTTTATTGTGACAATCCGATTTCAGACATGCAGGCCACACGGTTTACACCTGTACAGGAAGCAAAAAGCTGGTCAAAAGCAGGGCTACCTAAAGTGGCAGCAGTCAATGCCTTTGGTTTTGGTGGTATTAACGCACACGTAGTCTTAACAGGCTACAATATGCCCAAAAAAGATCCTGTCCTGTTACTTGCCCGGCCGACACATGCGGAACTGCTTTCTGCCTTACAGCATAACGACACAACAGTAGGTGAAGGTAATTACCGCCTGGCTCTATTTGATCCAACACCGGAACGGATTGAAAAAGCGATCAAAATCGTTGCAAAAGATAAAGCCTGGCGCAATAAACAGGATATTTGGTATACCTCTACACCCCTATTACAAGAAGGGGGCAAGGTTGCCTTTGTCTTCCCGGGTTTAGATGGTTTAGCTAAGGGTGAAGTAGACTCTGTCAGCCATTATTTTGGACTGACAGCGCCCATAATAACGGAAGGTGAAGGTTTATTGAGCGATGCACTGGGTATTTTCAATGCCTGTAGCATCCTTGATAATTCCCTAAAAAAACTAGGGATCTATCCCGATATGAACGCCGGACATAGTTTGGGGGAATGGTTAGCGGGTTATTCTTCGGAACTGGCAGAAGCAAGTTCGGTCAAAGATCTTATTGATGTACTTGACCCAAAAACATTTGAACTAAAGGATTCCAAATTTATTGCTATCGGAACAGGACTTAAGGAAATTACGCCTTTGATATCCGAGATCTCCAATATTTATGTTTCCAATGACAACTGTCCTCATCAGGTCATACTCTGTGGCAGTAATGCTGCTTTGGAGGAGCTTGTCCCGCTCTTGAAAGCGAAACAGATATTTCATCAGATCCTACCCTTCCAGTCTGGCTTCCACTCGCCTTTTGTGGCAGACAAGCTGGACCTGATCCTGGCGGGCATGGAGAAAGTACAGTTTCAGCAAACGAAGATTCCTTTGTGGTCAGCCACGACATTAATGCCTTACCCATCCGATCAGCAGGCTGTCCGCCAATTGAGCGCTGAACACCTTATTCAACCAGTCCGTTTTCGTGAGCTGACAGAAAAATTATACGAGGAGGGAGCCCGTTTCTTTATCCAGGTAGGGACAGGTGGATTGATCGGCTTTATTGACGACACCTTAAAAGGAAAAGCATTTAGCACATTGGCTTCCAGTGTGGCAACACGTTCGGCACTTGCACAGCTACAACGTGTCGTCGCAGCATTATTTGTGGAGGGTAAAACAGTAGCGCTGGATTTTCTGGCATTACAAAAACCCACAAAAAAAGCAACAAATAAAGGTATTAAATTGCAGCTTGGCTCGCCTATCGTGCGTAATTTTGAGGCCGTCAAAGATCTAGGAAAATCTTTGCCCACAGCCCAGCCACAACTTGCCACCCATACCGCTATAAGCGGAAATAATTCGCTAGTGCAGGCATTTCAGGAGAATATCGCCGATATGGCACGGATGCAGGAAGAAGTATTAACCCTCTTTCAAAACCGAACTGCCGCTGGTATTACCGCAACTGTTGAATCCCCACCTGTCCTGGAAAAACCGATAGAAAGACATTTCGCAAAAAGGCTACAGGTCAATTTGGACAGTCATCCCTACCTGATTGACCATAGCCTGCTGCGACAGCCAAAGGGATGGTCCGAAGTCGCAGACATGGAACCGGTGATTCCGATGACTATGATCTTTGAGTTGCTCGCAGAAATCGCCTTAGCAGAACAACCCGCAACCAAGATCCACAAAATCATGCAGGTAAGTGTGTTTCAATGGATGAACGTGGCCAAACCTTTTGAAAAAATGATCAAAGGTGAATGGCGTACCCCACAGCTTGCCTATCTGGAAATTGAGAATTTCGTAAATGCGGAAGTGGCTTTGTCTGTGGCATACCCTTTAGCTCCAAGCTTTGACCTTTCCATAGGGGAAAGCTTGCCCATCACACGTACTTCTGAAGAAATCTATGAGAAGCACATGTTTCATGGGACAGCCTATCAAGGAATCGTAGAGGTGACTGCCGTAGGGAAAAAGGGTATAACAGGCAAGATCAAAGGCAACGGTGGTAAAGGCTCCTTATTGGATAATGCGGGACAATTGTTTGGTCTATGGTTGCAACTTACGCTCACAAAAGATCGCATTGCATTCCCTGTAAAAATCAAGGAAATAGAATTTTTCGACGACATACATAACCAGGATGGTCTATTCGAATGTACCTGTGCGTTAACCGAGCTGAACGAGGAGTTTGCTATCGCAAACATTACCCTCCAACGAAACGGAAAAGTATGGTGTGCGATCCGTGGCTGGCAAAACAGAAGATTGGAGATCGACGAAGCGCTATGGAATGTCTCCATGTCGCCATTGCATAATCGCCTATCAACAGAAATTGCACCAGCTATTTTCTTCTTTCATCAGGCATATACCCGTGTCGCTTCCTGGGATTTTATCCTGAAACGTTATTTCAACCAAACGGAAAAACAACATTACCAACAACTGTTGCCCAATCGTCGAAAAAGCTGGATGGTGAGCCGTGTTGCGGTAAAAGATGCGGTACGACAGCTGCTGAGCCTCCAGAAAAACCCTTGCTATCCTATTACGTTTGAGATCCGCTCGGATGAAGCAGGCAAGCCTTATCTGTTGGGCGATATGACAAACGATATTCATATCTCACTGGCTCATAAAGGTAAGGATGCAGTAGCTATAGCCAGACAGCATAAACCAGTCGGCATAGATATGGAAGTCATCGCGGAACGTAGTGCTGGTTTTTACCCACTGGTTTTTACCGATGCGGAAATGGAGCTGCTCAAAGACAGGGAACAGGACGAATGGACAACCCGTTTTTGGGTAGCAAAGGAAGCTTATGGCAAGTTCCTCGGCACCGGCTTAAAAGGTAACCCAAAAAGACACGAAGTAGAACGTATCGAGGGAGATCATCTCTGGATCAATCAAATAGAAATAAAAACGATCAAATACCAAAATTATATTATCGGATGGACACTGTAAACACGACAAAAAAATTGAATCACGAGGAATTATTCGCCCTGTTAAAAGGTTTTATAACGGAAGTTATCGGCGAAGAATTTGTAGAAGAGATGGATATCACACCGGAAAGTTCCTTTACGAAAGATCTGGAAATGGACAGCATTGAAATTGTTTCTTTTTCAGAGAAAATCAAAGCACATTTTGGTGACCAGATTGATTTCACCGGTTGGCTATCTTCAATGGACCTAGATCAACTGATCAATCTTGACCTCCGTATGATCATCAATTATATCTACGAATGCCAATAATTACGGTAAACAATAGGAAAGTTCACATACAAGAACTTAACAAAGGTGCTGAACATACCCTGGTACTAATCCACGGTATGTTCAGCAACCTCTCTATTTACTATTTTAATATCGCTCCCATCCTGGCGCAGCATTTTCACATAGTCATGTATGACCTCAAAAGTCATGGTATGAGCGAACGTGCAATGGAAGGCTATGATCTCGATAACATGTCATCCGATCTGGTTGCTTTATTGGATAATCTGCAACTCCAAAACGTCCATCTTTTGGGATATAGTTTTGGTGGACTTATTGCACTTAAGACAGCCTTGCAGATACCTAACCGTGTAGAACGGCTAGTCGTTATGGAGGCTCCGGATCCGCAGGATGAGAAAGCACGTAATATTATCGATGAATATAGCAAAGAATTTTTGGAACATTACATCGCCAATTTTACAGATACCACAAAAATGAAGATGGGAAAACGACAGTTTGAAAAAAATCATCGTCTCTACGAATTTTTATTCAATCAGACGAGCATCAAAGCGGATATGATCAAAGAGAAATATTTCCTCCATGAAATGGATACAACGGCGTTACCACCGTCCACCCTGCTGCTGTATGGAGATACTTCCAACTGTAAACCAACGGGTGAATGGCTGCAAGCAAAAATCCCCGGTGCTCAACTTGAGCTTATTCCTGGAGATCATAATATTCCGATACAAGAACCTGTACAGATTGCTGAAACTATCCTTGATTTTTTATCTAACCCTTTATTACAAAACCATGGCTAAATTTGTGTTTGTTGTCCCCCCACTAACAGGTCATGTCAATCCAACGTTGAGTATCGGTGCTGAACTATTGGAAAGAGGACATGAGGTGGCCTGGATCAGTCTTGACAAAAACTTAACCGATAAACTTCCGACTGGCGGAAAACTATTGCTTATTCAGTATGACCAGAGCGATGAAGAAAAGAAAGAAAGCGAACAATATCTCGATATCATATCAAAAAAGATTGTTTATGGTATCGATAGCATCAAATTTCTGTATGAAGATGTACTTATCCCTTTAAATAGACATTGTTATAAGGGTATTCTTACTTTATTGGAAGCATTTGCGCCCGATCAGGTCATTGGAGACCATCAATTATTCGCCGCAGCCATTGTAGCAAAAAAACTGGGACTGTGCTATGTGACCACTGTCACGGCTCCTGCAGCAATTAAAATTGTCAGCGAGCTTCCGAAAGTCCACGAGTGGGAACAAAAGCAGATCATCGCCTTGCAACAGGAACTGGGCGTATCGGGCAATAAGTCTTTGGACTGTTCGGAACTACTTACGCTCGTCTTGACATCCCGTTATTTCTTTGGGGAGATGGAGCTCGCGCCAAACTATCAGTTTACAGGCCCTGTTTTGTCGGAGCGCAGGGTATCCACGGTATTTGACTGGGCTAAACTCCATGCAAATACCCGAAAAAAAATCCTGGTCAGCATCGGCACCACCTTTGACCATGAGCATAAGAAAGCATTTTTCCAAAAAGTAATCGATGCCTTTGCCGGCGAGGACTTGACTGTCGTTGTTGTTTCAGATCCGCAGCTATTTGAATCCTGGCCTCAGAATTTCATGGTTTATCAACACATCCCACAACTGGATTTGTTACCGCATCTCGATGCAGTCGTATGCCATGGTGGCCATAATACCGTTTCCGAAACGCTGATGCAGGGTTTGCCACTTGTGGTCATTCCAATTGCTTATGACCAGTCGCATGTAGCTGGCCGCGTAGCTCGTACTGGCGCCGGTGAACGACTGAATTTCAATCGCTTTAAAGCGCATCATTTAAAAGAAAGTGTCCATACGATCCTCAGCAATCCATCTTACCGCGAAGCGGCAGAAACTGTTCGCCAGTCTTTTAGGGATGCCGGAGGCACAAAAACCGCCGCAAACTTATTAGAACAAGCGGTATCTTCCCGCACTCCACGGACGGAACTGCCAGCGAAGTTTCTCTTTGTTGTACCACCATTTTTTGGACACATCAGCCCAACATTAAGTGTCGGGGCGAGCCTACTTGCCCGCGGACATGAGGTCAGATGGTTTGGCATTACCCCCCTGGCAGATCATCATATCCCTGCAGGTGGAAGTTATATCTATCCTGAAGAGGAATTAAGCCCTTTTCAGGAAGAACTCCAGCATTTATTAAAGCGTCAGGACGACGGCCCTTCCTGCTCTGGCCCAGAAGTCATGAAACTGGCTTTGGAAGAAACTTATGTCCCTATCGCGAAAATGATGATGCCGGGATTAGAACGCCTTCTTGACCAATGGCAGCCCGATGTGATCATAAACGACTGCATCACTTTTGGCGGGGCGCTATTCGCTCATAAACATCAGATTCCTTGCGTAACAACAACGCCAGTTCCACCAGATGTCATGGGTGATACGGAAAAAAGTGCCCCTAAGATATTTGAGTGGCAGCAAAACCTGATCAAAGATCTCCAAAAGGCAGTAGGAATTTATGATGAGGGAATCTTTATACACTCTCATCAGCTCAACCTTATATTTACATCTCAGGCATTTGCCGGTTTTGAGACGGTACCACCACACATGAAATTTGTCGGCCCGGTCAAAGGACGTCCGAATAACACGCCTTTTGACTGGGACCGCCTGGCCGCAAGTAACACACCAAAGGTATTTGTATCTCTAGGCACATTGTTGGTGGATATCCGAAAAGCGTTTTTCGGGAAACTGATCGAGGCTTTTAAGGATCAGCCGGTTACCATTATTGCAGCTACTCCGCCAGAGATATTCGAAGAATGGCCTTCCAATTTTATTGTGAGCGGATTTGTACCTCAATCCGAACTGATGCCACACATGGATATGGTCATTTGCCACGGTGGCTTCAATACGGTGAACGATACCTTTACGAACGGTCTACCCATGCTGATCACGCCGATTGCCTATGATCATTTTCATACGGCCAAACTCATTGAACAGGCCGGCTGCGGATTGAGCATCCGGTACAAGCGCCTGCGCATTGATACCCTACGCGACACTGTATTTGAGTTATTGAATAATCCCAAATACAGAAATGCCGCTAAGGAGGTACAAAAAACTTTTCAAACAGCGGGTGGCAACGATCAGGCTGTAGCGCTATTGGAAGGCTTTGTAAAACAAGAATGTTCGACGTTGGCACAGATATAGGCTATGAAAAGAAAACTACTATTTGGTGAACGCATGCTGCTAGGGGATGGAACCGAACCGTTCAACGCAGTTATTCCCTTTCGGCTACATGGTATTTTCAAAGAAGAAGAAATCAGATATGCCTTGGGTCGACTTCAGGAAAAACATCCTTGGTTAAAAGCGCTCATCCAATATGATGAGCAGCATATACCCTGGTTTCAAGTTCCGGAGGCAACCGTATCCATCCCGATACGGTTGGTAAATCGAGAAAATGAAGATGACTGGCAGGAGGAGTCCAAACAGGAATGGCATTCGACCTTCGATTATCAGACTAAACCTTTAATCCGATTTGTCTGGATTAAGGGAGAAGTAGTTTCGGATATGCTCTTTGTATTCCATCATTGCCTCTGCGATGGTGGTTCGGCTATGGCCCTATTATATGAATTTTTAAAGGTGTTAGACAATCCTAATGCAGAAATCGGACTAGAGAATCCTATTCTTGGTATTGAAGATGTGGTACCAGCGCATATTCTGCAGAGTGGCAAGAAGCAATTCAAAGCAAAAACAATCGGCCGATTAGCAGCTTTGGCCATTAAATGCATTCCTGTCGGCAGAAAAGTGATTGACCGGCAGACAGACTATTTGATTCATTGGAAGTTTGACAAAAAAACCAGTGAACAACTGATTTCCTATTGTAAATCACGGGGTATCACCGTCAACACATTTTTAGGGGCAACGGTGCTGGAGGCATTTCGGAAAGTACGCGGGGCGGCAGCTTTCAATAAAGTCTCCTGTCCCGTGGATATCAGACGTTTTGCTCCCCAGATAAAAGATGATCATATTTTTGCGTTCGGATTGATGATCGTCATGTCTTTGAATCAAAAATTGAACTTTATGGATAATCTCCGGTTGATGCAGACAGAAGTGGAACGCAAAACAGCAAAACTCAATCCATATATCACCATGATGGTCATGGAATCTGCCCACGATGCGCTAAAAAACTTCACGCGGCTGTTAAAACGGGGCAAGTCATCCAACGATTGTATGTTTTCCAATTTGGGGCGTATACAGATCCCCGATCAATACCGCACATTCAGCCTGGAAACTGTCTTTAGTCCATCCGTCATTGGTCCTCTGGGCAACACAACGACAATGGTCACTTCTACCTTTCGTGGACAGATGGATTTCTCCTTTATGGGAAGTGAGGGCTATTTACCACAAGCCGAAGCACTCGCCATCCGCGATGAGATCATAGGTCGGATCAGGCAACAATTAGATTATAAGACGGCATCATGATCAAAAGAAAACTAATGATGGTGGAACGTATCATGTATATCGATATCGAAACACCACTGAATTGTGTATTTACGGCAAAGATCAAGGGCGAGATCATCGAAGAACATCTTCGAAACGCGTTAGTAAAAATTCAGCACAAACATCCTTTGCTCCGATCGTCCATCCAAATCGAGCATACACAACAGCCTTACTTTGTTGTGAAGGATGATATGGCGCCTATTCCACTCCATATCGTCAAGCGCCAAACAGATATGGATTGGCTCACTGAATCAAAAGGGGAATGGTATCGCTCATTTAAAATTGACAGCAAGCCGCTAGCGCAATTGATATGGATCAAAGGGAGTTCTGTTTCGGAATTGCTTTGGGTATTACCCCATTGTGTCTGTGATGGAACCAGTATTGTCACCTTGATGCGCGAACTGCTTGAGCTTCTGGATAATCCGGATAATGAACTCATCCCCTACCCGCTTTTTAAATCGGTTAACGAATTCCTGCCACAGAACTTCGACATTCAGAAAAAATCACGTAAAGCGAAGTGCTATTTGTTGTTGGCAAGGTTCTTCCTTTTCCTGCAACGAAAGAGCAGAAAAAGAAATTCTGGGAAAAACTATGCAATACACTGGAAACTTGATATAGAAAAAACTGCTGCCATAACCCAAGGCTGTAAAGATCAAGGTATTTCTGTCCATGCGCTCCTATGCTCAGCATTTATGCAAGCTTTTCGGGAGATACAGGGGAAGGCTTCGAAAAATAAAGTGATCAGCCCCGTAGATATCCGCCATTTTATCCCAGAAATCAAACAGGACCATATGTTTGCTTTTGCCCCAACGGTAGAGCTTTCTTTAAAGAAAGGGAGCAAGAGCATTTTGAACAGTGCGAAAGATATCAAAGCAACACTTGCGCAGAAAATGGAAAAGGTAGTGGCTCGTGAGCTGCTATGGATGGGTGAACAAATGCATCCACTTGTGGATCGCATGATTGGTATGCTAAAATCGAGCCCGGGCGGGCATGATATCACCCTTTCCAATATGGGTAAGATTCATATCCCAAACGCGTATGACAACTTCACTTTGGAGACTATATATAGTCCGACAGTGGCTTTTCCCTGGCTGAATTCAAATACTTTGGTTGTGACGACATTTAATCAACAAATGGATTTTACGTTTATGTCCAATGAAGATTTTTTACCAAAAGAAGAAGCTATTAAAATAAAAGATAAGGCGATTACATTAATGACCTTATCCTTATCGAATGACACATGACAAGACTTGCTGAAACCAAGAAAATAAAAAAAACAACACTCAGGCGCTTTTTAAGAAAGCGTGCAATTTATTATATTCTTCCCAATGTATTCTTCAATTTCCTGGTTGCTTATGCGAGCTTTCAGGAACTGGGTTATACCCATTTTTTTGCTGGTCCTCAAAGTCTGGCCCGACTGACGCTACCTATGGCCATATTTTTACCTGTCGTCCTTACCATGGATATTATCAAACGGGTGATCGCGGCCATCGAACAGGAGTCGATCGAATTAACGTTAGATAATGAACTGAATAGGAATAGATTTATTATGAAGCTCTGTCTCATCCATGGTTTTGTAACGGGTTTATTTGTATTCATTTGTCTTCTATTGGCACAATATAACCTGTCTACACACTACAAACTAAATGCAACTGCTATGGCTATTTTAGATGCGCTGCTCGCAGGTGTGTTATCAATTTTGTTCACATACCTACCAATCAAGAAATTAAGAAAGCATTTGTCTGAGTCATCATTAAAAACACAGAAAATAGAATAAAATTAGCTTACGATTGTATTTTATCATTTAAGAATCGTCGGTAAACATTGGTTTTGTGAGATAAATATACATATAGTTTCAGGCCTTCTTGTAAATGGATCTTTATTTTCTCAGAAATGCAATTACCGTAATGTATTGATTTTTGGTTTTGTTGACTGTTAGGATTAAACAAAAAAGCGCTAACTTTCGTTAGCGCTTTTTCAATCATCAAAAATTGCGGTTACTTTTTGTTCAATTTCTGTAAACGCTCTTTTGCCGACGGGACGACATCATCATCTTTTTCATAATTTTCAATCACACTTTTCAACGTACTCTTCGCTTGGAAAGTATTGCCTTTACGCGCATAGGCATCTGCAAGCAATATGAAGCTCTTGGCCACCCAATATTCCTGGGCCTCCCTATTGTTGATCACATCAAAAGCAGTTTCTTGGGCTTTATCGTATTCTTTGTTATCATATTGCAGTTGCGCCACACGGTACCGTGCCTCTGCCCCAACCTCCGTCTGACTCTTCAGCGCGGCCAGATTGAGCTCATTCATGGCTGACACTATATTCTTTTCCTGCAGCAAGGCTCTGCCACTGTATAAATGTGCTTTGGCAATTTCCTCTTCTGTTGCACCATCGTAATTCTTTATAAACTGCACATATTTGGCCATCTGCTCCATATCGCCGAGTTCGAAATAACAGATCATCAGGTTAGTTACCGCATAGCCATAGTTCTTTTTATATTCGGAAGTTAACTCCAACTTTTTGAGGTGCACAATAGCTTCATTGTATTCCTTCAGGTCTAGGTAGAGCGCAGCCACCGTCAGCAAGGTATTCTCCGTATACTTGCTTGTCCAATCGTTCAGGATGATATTCAGATCGTGCAGCGCTTCCTGCGGATGCCCGGTCTTGTACGAACTCACCCCACGGATGTAACGCGCGAATTTCTCTTGTTTCGGTTTCGGGAATTTATCAAAGTAGGCATTGATCGCTTCCACAGCAGCTCCGTATTCTCCTCGGGCAAAGAGGGAATGGGCTGCCTGGAAAGCCTGGTCATCCTGCTCCGCAGGACTCAGATTCCCTACATTGCTACCGATCGCATAGCGGATATAGCTCGTGGCATCGCCCTGATCGAGGTAGATATTTTCAATGAAACGCATCGCCTGCTCTGCCTCGGCGGTTCGCGCATATTTCTCCACCACCTGTTGGAAGGTGGCCTTCGCTGGTTCGGGTTCATCGTTATTGTACTGCACAAGCCCGATGGTCATCAGCGCACGCGGAACATAGCTGCTGCGTGGGTACTTTTCGATCATTGCTTGTAACCCTTTGAGCGCATTCTCATAATCGCCCATCGTGAAATAGGTGTAAGGGATCTCAAAGGCCGCATCATCGGCATAGTTCGAAGCCGGAAATTGTTTCAGAACGGATCGCAGGGTACTGAGCTTGGTTTCATTGTCGCCCTGCAATCCAAAGAGTACACCGCGTTGGAACAACGCATAGTCCTGATTGGGCGCTTTGCCGTTGATCAGCTTGTCGTAGTAGCTGTTGGCCCGGCTGTAATCGCGCAGGCACAGATACGAATCGCCCAGACGTGCGATGACGTCATACCGTATATTTTCATCCACGGTACTACCTCCGGCCTTCAGAAAGCGCTCAAAATAATCGGCTGCCAGTGCGAAACGGTTATTTCGGTAAGCCGCATAGGCCAGCCCATAATTGGCATAATTATAGACTTCGTTGTTTTTTGCCGCAGGCAAGCTCAGGAAACGGGAGAAATTTTCCACGGCCTCCCCGAATTTACGCACTTCATACATCGCCTCCGCTTTCCAGTAGGTGGCCAGGGCCGCCATTTCCGCATTGATCGGAAATTTTTCCGAACGCATAAACATGGATATGCTATTTTCGAAAGCACGCTCATTATAAAACTCCAATCCGCGATAGTAGGTTACCTTTTGATAGATCGCATCGACTTCCCGGCCACGCTCCTTCAGCGATTCCAGCATGCTGACACCGGCATGGAAGTTGGTCGTCCCGCGCAGGATTTCAGCGGATAGTATCTCCGGACTTTCCTGTCTTTTGGCACCCGGATCTACAGGTTTCACTTCCTGAGCGATATATTTCTCGAGAACTTGCTGGGCGGCCTGGGTGGAGTCCATGGCAAACAGGACTTTGGCGTAGTTAAAGAGCGCATCGGCTTTCACTTGCCGGTCGAGATCTAGTTTCGTCGCTTTGACAAAGGCATTTCGTGCCGCTTGCTTGTCGCCCGTTTCCAGGGCTATATGGCCCAAGGTCATGATCGCGCCCTGATAAAATGCATCCGAAGGTTTCATCGATTCCAACATACCGCTCGCTCTTTTGTATTCGCCGGCCCCGTAGGCCAGATAGCTGATGCGGTAATTGTCAATATTGCTTTGCGAAGCGTCCGGATGACGTTTCATCAACTCATGGTAATACGCCTGTTTATATTTTTGTTGTGCCAAATAGGTGCTGGTGGCAATCTGACGCAGCTCCGTTTCGATCGCGTCGCGGTTGATAAGTTGCATATTCGGGCTCCGGCGCACTTTGACGGCATCGGCCAGCATCGGCCGGTAATCGCGTACGACATCAATGGAATCCATGGTCTGGACTTGCTCCGCAGTCCGTTGCTCGGGCAGCTGCTGCTTTTCTTTTTGCTGCGGCTGTTGCTTCTCTTTCTGCTGTTTCACCACTTCCTGCGCATGCCCTGTAAACAGCATAGCCGAAAGTGCTCCAGTAAGCAGGCATTTCAGGTAGTTGTCGCCGATTCTTTCTTTCAATATCATTGTTCGTCCGTATTTCTGAGTTTTTCCAAACGTTCCTTTGCCGAGGAGGCAATAATGTAATCTTCCTTAGCTAGTAGAGCCAAAACTAAAGAATTCCAACCACATTGGGTAAATCATCGAAAAAAATTTGGTTCCTAAAAAACAATTTATAGGTCCCATCTCGTTTACGCGATTTCCCATTCTTGCTATCGGCAATTAAATTGATACAATAATGGAGCCAAGAAGAAAAAGGCCTAAAGTGAGAGAAACAAAAAAAGCCCTAACTTTCGTTAGAGCTTTTCAG
>NZ_JABJWY010000039.1:0-108465 GCF_013167215.1 Sphingobacterium prati | reverse complement strand
CAGTCGGGGTGGCAGGATTGGCTCAGCCACACATGGCCCAGGCACTACCCTGAGCCTCCTTCGGATCGAACCCCCACAGCAACTTAAGCGGCCGTAGGTTCTCCTCCTGCCTAGAAACAAAAAAAGCCCTAACTTTCGTTAGAGCTTTTCAGTCGGGGTGGCAGGATTCGAACCTACGACCTCCACATCCCAAATGTGGCGCGATACCGGGCTACGCTACACCCCGAAAAGGTATCACCTTTGTTTTGTGTGGCACAAATATCGAATCAATTTTTCAATTTGTCAAGAGGCAAACTTAATTTTCCCACTAAATCACTGATTAATTGATCAATACTTTTACCTCAATCATTTTTAAGTGCCATTATTAAGCTCAAAAACAAGGTTGATTAGCCTGATAAAGGAATATTCAAAATAACTTTAGATTATCCATTTCATTTTCATATCTTTGCATCCGATTTGAATAACAGTCGATAGTTTTTTCAAAAAGTATTTTCATATTCAAAAAATAAGTCGTAATATTGCATTCCGATTTTTACAGGATATAAATCGTTAATAATTACTCGAAATCATGGATTTAGTAAAATTTGTAGAAGAACAAGCGGTAGTAAGAAATGAAATTCCCGCTTTCAAAGCCGGAGATACCATCAGCGTTCATTATAAAATTCGCGAAGGAAATAAAGAGCGTGTTCAGGTGTACCAAGGTGTAGTAATCCAATTAAACAGCGAAGGTGCTAACGCTACTTTTACCGTTCGTAAAATCTCTAACGGTGTAGGTGTTGAACGTATTTTCCCTGTAAACTCACCAAACATTGAAAAAATTGTAGTAAACAGCTACGGTAAAGTTCGTCGCGCGAAATTATTCTATTTACGTGGCCTTACTGGTAAAGCTGCTCGTATTAAATCGAAAAGAATCTAATTACGACTACCACAGCATAAAAAAAGGCTTTGATGAATTTCAAAGCCTTTTTTTATTTCCCTTTCCATTACCTGGCCAGCCTACCCCCTAATGGCATAAAGTGTCAGATACCACTGTAATAAAATTAAGACAAATACACTACTTTGTTAAAAACAATTCCTCCTTTTTGTTGAGCTAAAACATTTTACTTACTTTTAACATCGCCAATATCCTAAACACAAAGATCATTGGAAGTTTGATACTTAATATAACAATTTGATAAGTGTCCCTACAAAAATTTCCTAGCGGCTAATAGACAGACAATATTTGATGAAAACTATTTTTTTTATTCTCGCTCTTACACTCCAGACCCTAGCCATTTTCGCACAGCGAAACATCAAGGATTTTCTCCAACTGCAGTCTATACCCGAGACTTATTATGTCCAAAAAGCTCAAAGTCCGATCGAAATTGACGGTAAAGACAACGAAGTCTCTTGGGCAAAAGCACGGTGGACAAATACGTTCAAAGACATTGAAGGTATAGGCAAACCGAACCCAGCACTCGAAACTCGTGTCAAAATGCTATGGGACAACGAGCATCTCTATCTCTTTGCGAAATTGGAAGAGCCTCATATCAATGGTTATCTCAGACAGAAAGACACCATCATCTATCATGACAACGATTTTGAAGTCTTCCTGAAGCCCAACCTCCAATCTTCTGAATATATTGAAATCGAAGTCAATGCATTGAATACCATCATGGATCTTTTGATGACCAAACCTTATCGCTTCGGCGGCAAAGCTAATTTAAACTGGGATACCAAAAATATTCAAAGCGCGGTCTACCATGCCGGCACAATAAATAACCCAGCCGATCGAGACAGCTTTTGGACAGTCGAAATGAAAATTCCTGTCAGAAGTCTAAAATACTTTGGTGAAGGAGACCAGATCAAGACAAATGAAATTTGGAAGATAAACTTTTCCCGGGTACAATGGCATTATGACAGTAATGATAAAGGCTATATCAAAAGAAAAAATCAGTCCGGTAAGCCGCTTGCGGAAGAAAACTGGGTATGGTCACCTATTGGTCTGATCAACATGCATTACCCAGAAAGATGGGGACATATCAAATTTATAGATCAAGATAATCAACAATTTGTAGACGACCGGTTTTTGGCGTTGGAGAAAACAGCCTGGAATATTTTTTACCTGCAACAGATTTATAAAAATACGAATAAGCGCTACGCCACATCACTCACTGAATTAAGCAAATTGTATCCAGAAATTGATACAGTTGGCAACCATTATCATCTCGGATTTTTCAATGCAAGTAACTTTTATCGCATTGAAATAAAGTCAAAATCGCAACCGAATTTAAAGGCAACAATTGATAACCGGGGCAACATCGATTTTTAATTTCTTATTCAGTCGAAGTTCAATTATAATATTGAATAAAAAATTGCTATCTTTGTATCCCGTACATAAAGCAACTATTATTGGTCATTTTGACCACATAAAATTGAAAATCCTTTAATTGTTATGACTAAATATATTTTTGTTACGGGCGGCGTTACTTCGTCGTTAGGGAAAGGTATTATTGCAGCCTCCCTTGCTAAACTTCTCCAGGCACGTGGCTACAAAGTGACCATTCAAAAATTCGATCCTTACATTAACATTGACCCAGGAACCTTGAATCCTTATGAGCATGGCGAATGTTATGTTACTGAAGATGGAGCCGAAACTGACCTTGATTTGGGCCACTACGAACGTTTTTTGAACGTCCCTACCTCACAGGCGAATAATGTAACAACAGGTCGTATCTACCAACATGTCATTCAACAAGAGCGCGAAGGTGCATATTTAGGAAAAACAGTTCAAGTCATTCCACATATCACTGATGAAATCAAACGCCGCATGCAGCTTTTGGGTCAATCGGGCGAGTATGATATTATTATCACAGAGCTCGGTGGAACTGTAGGCGATATCGAATCCCTCCCGTTTGTTGAGGCGGTAAGACAGCTGCGTTGGGAACTGGGCGCGAATAATTCCTTGGTTATCCACCTGACTTTGGTTCCTTATCTAGCAGCAGCTGGTGAACTTAAAACCAAGCCAACACAGCACTCCGTCAAAACACTATTGGAATATGGTGTGCAACCAGATATCCTAGTCTGCCGTACAGAGCACAAATTATCTCAAGAGATCCGCAAAAAATTAGCGCAGTTCTGCAATGTCAACATCAATGCCGTTGTTGAATCTATCGATGCTTCTACCATCTATGATGTCCCTTTATTGATGTTGAAAGAAAATCTCGACAAAACGGCATTAACAAAGCTGAAACTATCTAACAAAAACGAACCGGATCTGGAAAACTGGAAAAACTTTTTAGGCAAGCTCAAAAACCCAACAAACGAGGTCTGCATTGCTCTGGTTGGAAAATATATTGAACTTCCAGACGCTTATAAATCCATTACTGAAGGATTTATCCACGCCGGCGCAACAAATGAATGTAAAGTAAAAGTAAGCTATATTGCTGCTGAAAGTGTTACAAAAGAAAATGTTGCTGAAAAATTAAAAGGCATGGATGGTGTATTGGTGGCTCCAGGTTTTGGCGAACGTGGTCTGGACGGCAAATTGAACGCGATTAAATATGTACGTGAAAATAACATTCCATTCTTTGGTATCTGTTTGGGTATGCAGTGTTCGGTCATTGAATTCGGAAGAAACGTATTAGGGTTAAAAGATGCCAATAGTTTTGAAATGGATGCGAATACCAGTAATCCGGTTATCAATCTGATGGAGGAACAAAAAAATATCACCAATATGGGTGGTACGATGCGATTAGGTGCATACGATTGCGAGATTAAAAAAGGAACCAAAGCCTTTGCGATTTATGGAAAAACAAAAATTTCGGAAAGACACCGTCACCGTTATGAATTTAACAATGACTATTTAAAACAATATGAAGCTGCAGGAATGATTGCTTCGGGCTTCAATCCGGAGACTGGTTTAGTTGAAATTGTCGAATTGAAAAACCATCCATTTTTCGTTGCGGGACAATTTCACCCAGAATTAAAGTCAACTGTTGCAAATCCTCACCCACTTTTTGTTAGCTTTGTAGCCGCTGCTTTGGCCAACAAGAAATCAAAGTAGTATAGAAGGATAGAACGAATTAAGTTTAATTATTAAAGATGGATAGAAATACCCTAATTGGTTTGGTCCTGATGTTTGCTATCATCACTGGTTCATTTTACCTGATGAAGCCTTCAGAATCAGAAATCAAACAAGAACAAGCGCGACAAGAAGCAAAAGCGCATGCAGCAAAAGGGCTGCCGGCAGAAAGCGACTCTACCGCGAAAGCTAAAACAGCGCAAACAGCAGCGATTGCAGATTCAGCTGAACTGAAAAAACCTTTTGGTGCATCAAAATTTGGTACTGAAAAAA
The DNA here is from genome assembly GCF_013167215.1 of Sphingobacterium prati. Classification (GTDB taxonomy): domain Bacteria; phylum Bacteroidota; class Bacteroidia; order Sphingobacteriales; family Sphingobacteriaceae; genus Sphingobacterium; species Sphingobacterium prati. The sequence continues at coordinate 104,129 of NZ_JABJWY010000039.1, read as the reverse complement.
TCATTACACTTGAAAATGAAGCAATCATCGCCAAAATTAGTACAAAAGGTGGTAAAGTGAAATCGGTTGAATTGAAAGACGAAAAGAATTTCAATGGGAAACCTTTGATGCTTTTTGAAGGTGATGACAATAAATTTGGTTTCCTGTTCAATGCCGCAGGACAAAACATCTCGACAAATGATTTATTCTTCGATACTGAATCTTCGGATATCCAGGTTTCGGGTGAAGGAAAACAATCGGTAAAATTCAAATTGAATTATAGCGCCGATCAATATATTGAATATGTCTATTCCATCGCTGGAAAAGGCTATCACGTAGGTCTAGATATCAATACTAAGGGGATTCAAAACCTAATTCCGCAAAGTCAGAAAACATTGACACTGAACTGGAATACTGTTTTGAGACAAAAAGAACAAAACATTGAATCTGAAAGACAAAAATCTACACTCTATTATCAAGAAGACAATAAAGTAGACCATTTATCGGAATCCAAAGACGATGATGAAGCATTGGAAAAGAAAGTGCAATGGATTGCATTTAAACAGCATTATTTTTCAAGTATCCTAAATGCCAAAGATGGATTCGTTAACGCGAAAATCGATGTAAAACATGCGACAGAAAATGATGTGGTAAAATTTTATAACACCAATGCCGAGTTGGCTTTTGACAATCATAAAGACAACAATTATTCGTTGAATTTCTTTTTTGGTCCAAATCAATACAATGTACTGAAAGCAGAGGGAAATGATTACCAATCGATCATCAATATGGGATGGGGACCTATGCGTTGGATCAATCAATGGATCACTGTACCCGTATTCAACTTCCTAGATGGTTTCCACATGAGCTACGGTATCGTGATTTTATTGTTGACCTTGATGTTGAAATTGGTTCTTTCACCAATGACGTACAAATCATACGTCTCTATGGCCAAAATGCGTGTATTAAAACCACAATTGGATGAAATCAAAGCAAAAGTCGGTGAAGACAATCAAATGTTGATGCAACAGGAACAGATGAAATTGTATAAACAAGTTGGTGTGAATCCGCTCGGAGGCTGTCTACCACTTGTGTTACAAATGCCTTTTACCATTGCTTTCTTCTATTTCTTTCCAAACTTATTTGAATTGAGAGGTGAAAGTTTCCTGTTTATGAAGGATATGTCAACCTATGACACTTTATTCACATTTGCACCTATTTTTGGATCATTCAATCACATTTCACTGATGTGTATCTTGATGACCCTGACAACATTGTTGACCACTTGGTATAATAATGCGACTTCAGGCGCTACTGGTCAAATGAAATACATAGGATATATTATGCCTTTGATCTTCTTCTTTGTCTTGAATAGCTTCCCTGCTGGTTTGAACTATTACTACTTCTTAAGTGCGTTGTTTACATTCTTAACACAGTTGGTTATCCGTTCAATGGTCAATGACGATAAAATCTTAGCTAAATTGGAAGAAAATAAAAAGAATCCAAAAGTTGAGAAAAAATCCAGCTTCCAGGCTAAAATGGAAGAAATGATGCGTTCGCAACAACAAGCACAACAAAAAAAGAATAAATAATACGATTTATATAACTGATAAAGAAGGCTTCCAATAAGGAAGCCTTCTTTGTTAGTCGTTTTTTGTAGCACTTTGTCAAACCAAACGTTAAAAATGATGTTTATATAAAAAAATTAAAAGATGAGATTTAGAAACATTGTGGTATTGATGATGACTGTTCTTGCGCTGGCAAGTTGCTCAACGCTGAAAAAGAATTCAGATAAACAGGATTCCAGCAATACATCTGCTATTATTGGAAAAAAATGGCAACTAATAGAAATCGGTGGAAAAGCGGTCGCCCCGCAGGTCAATGGCAAAGTTCCTTTTCTCAAACTGGAAGAAAAAAGATACAGCGCCAGCGGTGGTTGCAACGGCATAGGCGGTGAACTTACTTTTTCTGCCAATGGAAAAATTAAATTCGCACAGGGGATGTCAACGATGATGGCCTGTCCGGATATGTCCATCGAGCAAGCTTTATCCAAAGCGTTGATCACAGCGGACAACTACACCGTTAAAAATGGTATCCTCAGTTTAAATAAGGCAAAAATGGCTCCTTTGGCAAAATTTAAGTTATTGGAGGAAAAGCAAAATTTAAGCGGAACATGGGAACTCGATTACATTTCCGGACCACGCATCGCTTTTGAAGGGCTATACCCCAACCGTAAACCAACGATGACTTTCAATACAGCAGACGGAAAAGTGAATGGTAATAGCAGTTGCAACAATTACAACGCTACATTTAAGACAGATGGTCACCAAATAAGTTTTGGACCGATCATGGCTACGAAAATGGCTTGCGAAGGCAGCGGTGAAGCGACTTTCTTTTCTACATTAGAAAAAGTAAACAGCTACGATGTCAGTGAAAACACACTGACTTTTATCATGGGTGACATTGCGATTATGAGATTTAAGCGCAAATAGAATAAAAAGAGATAAGGCGCTGGAATTAACAGCGCCTTATCTCTTTTTATTCATTACAGCCTTCTCTCGCTCCCATCAAAATTTGGCAAACGTTTTAAACAAAGGCACTAAATCCAGTGATACTTCTTCCAACAATAAGCGAATTAATTTCTTTGGTCCCTTCATAAGAATAAATAGCCTCGGCATCGGCAAGGAATCTGGCGACGTTATATTCCAATAAAATGCCATTTCCCCCCATAACCTCCCTCGCCTTAGATACAATATCTCTCGTACGCAATGAACAGAAGACTTTTGCAAGCGAAGCATGTTCATCTCGCAGCTGCCCTGCATCCTGGAGTTCAGAAAGCCGAAAGACAAGCGTTTGCATAGCCGTAAGGTTAGAAAGCATTTCGACCAAATGATTTTGGATCAACTGAAAAGATGCGATAGGTTTACCAAATTGTTTTCTTTTGCGTGTATAATCCAGCGCATTTTCATAGGCTCCGCGCGCGCAGCCTACTGCCATCCATGCCACCCCTGCGCGTGTCATCTGAAGGACTTTGCCCGTATCTTTAAAAGAATTGGCATTTTGCAATCGGTCTGTCTCGGAAACAATACAATTATCTAAGGTAATCAATCCATTCTGAACAATCCGCAGTGCCATTTTGTCCTTGATCTTTTCAACAGAGAAACCGGGATTATCTTTACGGATAATAAAACCTTTCACCTCGCCATCATCGAGATCTCTTGCCCAGACGATCGTGATATCAGAAAAGGTCGAATTGCCAATCCATTTCTTCTGACCATTCAACACCCATCCCCCCTCGGTTTTCTTACAAGTTGTTGTCAAACCGCCCGCGACTCCCGAACCAACTTCTGGCTCGGTCAGACCAAAAGCACCAATTACATTCATCTTTTGCATTCTTGGCAGCCACTCTTGTTTTTGTTCCTCCGATCCACAGATATAAATCGACCCCATGGCCAAACCACTCTGTACACCAAAAAAAGTAGCGACTGAAGCATCTACCCGTGCAATCTCAGCCGCAATAATGCCTTCCATCAGCGAACTTCCGCCCATACATCCATATCCCTCATAGGTATACCCGCAGATATTTAAGGCAGCTAGTTTTGGTACAATTTCAAAAGGAAATTCGTCCCTTAACCAATATTTATTGACAATAGGCTTTACCTCCACCTCCATAAACTCACGTACCTTTAGTTGAAGTTCGCGGTCTGATCCATTTAATTTGCTATCCATATCGTAGAAATCTCCATTGATAGGGGGTAATTCTTTTTTCTGATTACCGGCATTCAGCATCTTCATTAAACCACGGAGTTGCTTATCGTCCATTTTTGAGACCGCATCCATGACGGCGCCTAGATCTACCTTTTTCGAGATTTCCTCCAATTTGCCAAAGTCTATTGATTTTGCCAAATCCATTATATTCTTAACCTTATCAAACATAATCGTCATTCTTTTTTACAGGGTTTCTGCTTAAAATAATAAAAATAATTGAAAATTGTTTGTGCAAACAGCCAGCGTAACATACTACTTTCTTGCTCTTACCTTATCCTAATAACTGTCCAAACAAGGATATTGATCCATTATTTTTTAATTTTAAGCCAATAAATCCAATTGAATGGGTTGATCTGCGTATCACTACAGATAAATAAACAACTACATTTCAAATAGTTACATCTTTTTAAAAAAATATTTTTTTTGGAGGGTTACCTTTTGGGGTTCGGTGTATTAAGAAATGAAAAAGAAAATATTTCAATTTAAATTAGAAAATTAGAAAATGAAAAACGCATTAAAATTCGGTTTCTTAGGTTTAGCTTTAACTGTAGCTTTCGCATCTTGTAACAATACAGAGAAAAAAGCTGAAGGTGCTGCTGATTCAGCATCTGCTTTAGTTGATTCTGCTGCTAACACATTAGATTCAGCTGCTACTCAAGTTGATTCAGCTAAAACTGCTGTTGACTCTGCTGCTGCTAAAGTTGATTCAGCTGCTACTAAAAAATAATTTTTAGAAACTGAATAACGTATTTGGAGAGGCTTTTCGCAAGAGAAGCCTCTCTTTTTTTAAAAAATATTAAGAAGCAGGGTTACCTTTTTCATTTACGGGTATCAAGTCTTAAATAACAAGATTTAGAAATTACTTTTAATTTTAATAAAATGAAAAACGCATTCAAATTAGGTTTCTTAGGATTGGCTTTAACTGTAGCCTTCGCTTCATGTGGTGAAACTGGTAAAAAAACTGACGCAGCTACTGATTCAGCTAACACTGCTTTAGACTCAGCTAACACTGCTTTAGATTCAGCTAATACTGCTGTTGATTCAGCTAAAACTGCTGTTGACTCAGCTAAAACTGCCGTTGACTCAACTAAAGCTGCTCACTAATTCTCTGAAACAGAATTTCAACAGCATAAAAAGCCTCCTGTTAATGGAGGCTTTTTTTATATCTATTCCAATTAAATTGCTAAGCTCCAAGCATTTTTTTACCTTTGCCAAAAATCATTCAATCTATGGCTTTATCATCTTTAACAGCAGTTACGCCTATTGACGGACGCTACTACAATAACACCAATGAGCTTGCGGCTTTTTTCTCTGAATTTGCCTTAATAAAATATCGAGTACGCATCGAAGTCGAATATTTTATAGCGTTAAGCGAATCAGGAATCGCCCAGTTGCAACATTTCGATAAAACGTTGAACGAAAAATTAAGAGATATCTATCGAAATTTTTCTGAAGAAGATGCGATCTGGATCAAGAACACTGAAAAAGTTACCAATCATGATGTTAAAGCTGTTGAATATTTTTTAAAAGATCAGTTTGAAAAACTGGGATTACAGGATTATCTAGAATTTATTCACTTTGGCTTAACATCTCAGGATATCAACAACACGGCCATTCCACTTTCCTGGAAAGAGGCGATCAAAGAAAGTTATACACCGGTCATTGATGAATTGCTCCATGAATTAAAGTCTTTGGCAACCTCCTGGTCAGACATTCCAATGCTCGCCCGTACACATGGGCAGCCCGCATCTCCAACTCGTTTAGGTAAAGAACTTTATGTTTTCGTCGAACGAATTGAACGTCAGCTACAGCTTTTACATACCGTACCGTACTCAGCAAAATTTGGTGGAGCAACAGGTAATTTCAACGCTCATCACGTAGCTTATCCAGAAACCAACTGGATCGACTTCGGTAATAACTTTGTCAATACTATCTTGGGATTGGATCGTTCACAAACTACGACCCAAATTGAGCACTATGACAATTTTGCCGCTAGCTGTGATGCATTAAAACGAATCAATAACATTATTATCGACCTGTGCCGTGATATATGGACTTATATCTCCATGGAATATTTTAAGCAAAAAATCACTGCTGGTCAAATTGGCTCTTCTGCAATGCCACACAAAGTCAATCCAATTGACTTTGAAAATGCAGAAGGAAATTTAGGCATTGCCAATGCTATATTTGAACATTTAGCGGCTAAATTACCGATTTCACGTCTTCAAAGGGATTTAACAGATTCAACCGTGTTACGTAATATCGGTGTTCCATTTGCACATACCTTAATTGCGGTAAAATCGACATTGAGAGGTTTACGTAAATTGATATTGAATGAACAGGCCCTAGCGAATGATCTTGAAAATAATTGGGCCGTTGTTGCCGAAGCGTTACAAACGATCTTGCGCAGGGAAGGCTATCCAAAACCTTATGAAGCATTAAAGGATCTTACACGTACCAATACACACGTGACCAAAGAGACCATTGCAATGTTTGTCGATAATCTCAACGTGTCTGAAGAGGTCAAAGCAGAACTAAAAGCAATCAGCCCCTCAAATTACACAGGGGTCACATTATAAGCTTTGACTTATAAATGACCTTAACAACACATCTTTTGACATATCTTTGTTTGGAATAAAAACTTAATTAAATGGCTACTATCAACGTATATACAGAATCTACTCCCAATCCTTCAACTATGAAGTTTTTGGTCAATAAATTATTGATCAACGGTAGTGTGGATTTTCCAAATAAAGAAACTGCACAAGAATCACCTTTCGCTCAGGAACTGTTTAAATTCAATTTTGTAAACGGAGTATTTTTTGCGAGCAATTTTGTTACCATTACCAAAACAGAAGATGCAGAATGGGAAGATATTGAAGCGCTATTGAAAGACTTTGTAAAAGGTGCTGTTGAATCCGAACTTGCAGTAAAAGCGGTACATCACGATCCTGAGGTAAACTTTGAAGGAACAGAAACTGAAGTAAAAATACAACAGGTATTACATGATTATGTACGACCTGCCGTCGAACAGGATGGTGGTGCAATTCATTACAAATCCTTCAACGAAGGTATTGTAACTGTTGAATTAAAAGGTTCGTGTAGTGGCTGTCCTTCATCAACGATCACACTTAAAGCTGGTATCGAAGGTTTATTAAAACGTATGGTCCCAGAGGTAACTGAGGTTGTTGCAGAAGCGATGTAATGATTATTCATATATAGAAATAACGAAAAAGGGTTCAACAATACCATATTTGTTGAACCCTTTTTCGTTTTCAGCCCCTGTATATACTGAGATATTTTAATATCTTTTTTGTAAAGAGTGTCTATTAGGTGTCACTAATTGACAACATCGAATGAATCTTTCAATGGTAAGTGAGCGGATGAGTTTCCAATAAAAACTTCAAATTTGCCCGGTTCTACAGTCCATTTATTGTATTAATCCAACAGCTCGAGGTGTGTCGGTAAAATTGAAAATTGGACAGATTTTTTCTCACCAGGATTTAAATAGATTTGTCTTGGGCAGAAGAATAGTACTGTAGCGTGGAAAAGGTAGTAACAAGCAAAAAACGTTTAAATTGTTTGGGCATTATCTTGAAAATTGTGGGTTTTATAAATTAAAGCAAGGTACAAAAAAAGCAAAATTAAAAGGCGAAAATTGAAATAGGGACTGTCCGTAAGCGGAATTCTTATTCAGCAAAACGCAATTGGTAATACACTGTATAAAAATAAAGAAATTCACTTTTTAACAAGCATCTAGCTTAAAAATAGTTAACTTTACGACCAATTGTGAAACCAACAAAAAAAATGAGTGCAGATATTAACAAACTAGAACAAATTGCATCACAAGTAAGACGTGATATCGTGCGTATGGTACACGCTTGTCAATCAGGACACCCAGGTGGTTCATTAGGTTGTACAGATTACTTTGTAGCGCTTTATTTCAATGCAATGAAACGCAATCCTTCCTTTGATATGGATGGAAAAGGAGAAGATTTATTCTTCTTGTCAAACGGACATATTTCGCCTGTATTTTACAGTACATTGGCCCATGCAGGCTATTTTGAAGTAAGCGAATTAGCAACATTCAGAAAAATCAATTCTAGACTACAAGGCCACCCAACTACACATGAAGGTCTTCCGGGCATTCGTATTGCGTCGGGATCATTGGGCCAAGGATTATCTGTTGCTATAGGAGCCGCACAGGCCAAAAGATTGAATAAAGACAATAATCTAGTTTATGTATTAATGGGTGATGGTGAATTGCAGGAAGGTCAGGTGTGGGAAGCTGCAATGTATGCCCCACATAACAAAATTGACAACTTGATTGCTACCATTGATTATAACAAAGCACAAATTGACGGGTCTACAGATCAAGTATTATCCTTGGGTGATCTTCGCTCAAAATGGGAAGCATTTGGCTGGGATGTGATGGAAATTGCAAAAGGAAATGACATGTCTTCAGTAGTTGCGGGCTTAACAGAAGCTAAATCGCGTACTGGAAAAGGTAAACCAGTCATTATTTTAATGCATACTGAAATGGGAAGTGGTGTTGATTTCATGATGGGTTCTCATAAATGGCATGGTGTTGCTCCAAATGACGAACAATTAGCGTCGGCGTTGAATCAACTTTCAGAAACTTTAGGAGATTACTAGAATGAAAAAATATACTTATACAGAGTCAAAAGATACACGTTCGGGATTTGGTGCAGGCTTATTAGAGGCAGGAAAACAAAACGAAAACGTAGTTGCATTATGTGCAGATTTGATCGGTTCATTGAAAATGAACGATTTTATAAAAGAGTTTCCAGAACGCTTCTTCCAAATCGGTATTGCAGAAGCTAATATGATGGGCATCGCTGCTGGACTTACAATCGGTGGAAAAATTCCTTTTACAGGTACTTTCGCTAACTTTTCAACAGGACGTGTTTACGACCAAATTCGCCAATCTATTGCTTATTCCGACAAAAACGTAAAAATAGCTGCTTCACATGCGGGGTTAACCTTAGGTGAAGATGGTGCTACTCATCAAATTTTGGAAGATATCGGATTGATGAAAATGTTACCTGGAATGACTGTAATCAATCCTTGCGACTTCAATCAAACAAAAGCAGCTACCATTGCTGCTGCAAAATTTGAAGGGCCGATTTATCTACGTTTCGGCCGTCCGGTAGTTCCAAACTTTACTCCTGCTGATCAAGAATTTGTAATCGGAAAGGCCGTTTTATTGAACGAAGGTACAGATGTAACCATCATCGCTACAGGCCACTTGGTCTGGGAAGCTATTCAAGCGGGTGAAAAATTAGCGGAATTGGGCATCAATGCTGAAATTATCAATATCCATACCATCAAACCGTTGGATGAGGAAGCAATTTTGAAATCAGTTGCAAAAACAAAATGTGTCGTTACCGCCGAAGAACATAACCGTCTTGGTGGATTGGGCGACAGCGTTGCACAGGTATTGACAAGAGAATTACCTAGCCCACAAGAATATGTAGCCGTAAATGATAGTTTTGGGGAATCAGGTACGCCAGCACAACTCATGGAAAAATATGGTTTGAATGCAGAAGCTATCGTAGCTGCTGCTCAAAAGGTAATCAAAAGAAAATAACGAAAAACTTCACAGGTCAATATATGGATGACGCTTTAATTATAGCAAAGTTCGCCGAAGAAAGTACGCGAGAAGAAGCTTTCCGTTTATTGTTGAAAAAATATCAACAAAAGATTTATTGGCATGTGCGAAGAATGGTAATCGATCACGATGATGCTGATGATGTCGTACAGGATATTTTTGTCAAAGTATGGAAGAACCTCGGGAATTTCCGTGAAGATTCACAATTGTATACTTGGCTATATCGCATTGCAACAAACGAATGTATTACATTCTTAAATAAAAAAAAGCAGAAGCAGAACGTGTCGTTGGATGACGACACGACTGCTTACTTAGCAGAAACACTTGCTGATGGCAATTATTTTAATGGCGACAAAGCTCAAATGAAATTGCAGCAGGCTTTATTAACGTTACCGGAGAAACAGAAATTGGTTTTTAATATGAAATATTTTGAAGACATGAAATATGATGAAATTTCTGAAGTACTCGGCACAAGTGTTGGCGCATTAAAAGCGTCCTATCATTTGGCAGTAAAAAAAATAGAGGCTTTTTTTAATAACAACGATTAAACCTTTTAGCCAAATTAGGTTCTAACAGATACTATGAAGGAAAATAGCACATATCATGATGGGCTGGAATCTAATCATCTTCCAGAATCATTGCGTGAAAATCCTTTTGGCGTGCCTGAGAATTATTTCAGTGATTTAGAATCTAAAATAATAGCGCATGTCAAATGGATTGAATGCAAAGACGGAGCTGCATTTGAGGTTCCGGAAGGGTACTTTGATTCACTCCCAGATCTTGTGCTAAACAAAATAGCGGAGGATTCCCTCAAAACGCTAGTTGCTATGGATGGTTTTGATATTCCTGAACAATATGCAGGGATATTAACAGCAGACATCTTTCATCGCATTTCGGAAGAAAATTTAAAAGAAAAAATCCAATCGGACGGTTTTACAGTACCAACAGGTTATTTCCAAACACTTGAGCAAAATATCGCAACAGATATTGCAGCACAACAGTTAAAAGACAGCATTCCTACAGAGGGCTTTACTGTTCCTGTAGGCTATCATACAAATCTTGAAGAAACTATTTTTTCCCGTATCGCTGAAACAGAATTGAAGCAGGCTGTCCAAACGGATGGTTTCGCCCTTCCAATAGATTATCATGCAGATCTTGGAGAAGCTATTTTCGTCCGTATTGCTGAAGAAAAATTAAAAGCTACAGCTCCTACGACAGACTTTGACGTTCCACCGCATTATTTTGAAACACTTTCAGACAAAATTATCGGCGCTATTCAGGCACCTAACGAAGAATGGGAGGCAACCCCTATCCGTCGATTAGGTAGACCAAAAAAATGGTACTCCAGATATGCGGTAGCAGCTTCGTTTACAGCAATGCTGGGCGTTGGTGGATATTGGGGATATCAACAGCAAAATGCTATCCCACAGGATAACGTAGCTGAATCCCAGTTAAGTCAACATTTATCTGAAATTCCGAAGCAGGAAATTATTAATTATCTTTCTGCCTCTGCTTCTGGTGATGATATGGTATATATGTCACAATATACGGATGAAACAAATCTCCCAACGAAAGGATTTGGCAGTAATATATCTAAACAAGAGATAGAAGATTATCTAAACTATACCTTATAATGATGTTCAACAAAAAAAACATATGGATAACATTGTTCTTTAGTATATTTTCTATTGCCTTGGGCTTTGCACAAGACAGAAACCGATTCCAAGCTATTGAAAATGAAAAGATAGCCTATATTACTAAAGAACTAGATTTGACCCCTAAAGAAGCTCAGCAGTTCTTTCCGCTCTATAATGAATATAGTCAGACATTATGGGATATTCGGAGAGAAAAATTGAATGGTGCTCCTAAAAACAGTTTTAGGGGACGATCGAGGGATGTACTGCAATATGACGCCAAAGAGGTGCAGATTAAAAAGGAGTATCGCGCAAAGTTTGCCAAGGTGATAGGGAGTGCCCGAGCTTCACAGTTCTTCGAAGTAGAGCAAGAGTTCAGGGAACATCTCTACAAATCTTTACAAAATAGACGGAAATAATCCCGAAAATAAAAAAGAAGTCTTGAAGACTTCTTTTTTATTTTCGGACATTTGTAAAATCATGTTAAGCAATAGAGAATTATTTTTAATGAACACCGCCCAAACCTCTAGCTCGCCTAGGTTGGTTGAAGTGGTTAAGGCCGAAGGTGTATACCTATATGGACCTAACGGAGAAGAATATATGGATCTTGTCTCCGGATTTAATGTGAGTAACATTGGTCATCGTCACCCAAAAGTACTTGAAGCAATAAAGGCCCAGCTTGATCAGTATCTTCATGTCACGGTCTACGGTGAATTTGTACAAGCTCCCCAAGTTCAATTTGCCACAGAATTATTGGCAGAATTGCCTTCAAATTTCCAATCGGTATACTTGACCAACAGTGGAACAGAAGCAGTAGAAGGTGCTATGAAAATTGCTAAGAAGTACACCGGAAGGAAGCAAATTATCGCAGCCAAAAAGGCGTATCATGGAAGTACCCAAGGGGCACTCAGCCTTATTGGAAATGATGAATATCGCAAAGCCTATGCGCCGCTTCTTCCAGAAATAGACTTTATTTCTTTTAACGATCCTAAAGACTTAACAAAAATCACAGATAATACGGCTGCAGTGATTCTGGAAGCTATTCAAGGAGAAGCAGGAGTCAGAGTTCCTGATGTCGCCTATATGCAGGCTGTAAGAAAGCGTTGTGATGAAACAGGTACCCTGCTCATTTTCGATGAAATCCAAACAGGTTTTGGTCGTACAGGAAAACTATTTGCCTTTGAGCATTTTGGTATTGTACCTGATGTCCTTATGTTGGCCAAGGGCATCGGAGGGGGTATGCCATTAGGTGCCTTCGTGGCTGCCAAAGAAGTAATGGACGTCATTAAAGATAATCCGATGTTGGGTCATATCACCACATTCGGTGGGCATCCAGTCAGTTGTGCTGCCGCCCGTGCATCGCTTGCAGTGATCAAATCGGAAAAACTCGTTGAACAGGTAGCACATAAAGCCGATCTATTTCGTGAAAAACTTAACCATCCGGCAATTAAAGAAATCCGGGGTTTAGGGTTGATGATGTGTCTACAATTAGACAGCTTTGAGCACGTTTATAATGTCAGTAAATACTGTGCAGAACATGGAGTGATGATTGACTGGTACCTGCATTGTGAAACAGCACTTCGCGTAGCTCCGCCACTGACCATTACTGAAGCTGAAATAGAAAAATCCTGTAACATCATTATAAAAGGTTTGGAAAAGTATGCGTAAAGTATGTAACTTTAATACGTAACAAAAACCTAATAATGAGCACAAACCGTAGATCATTTATCAAAAAAAGTATTATTGGCGCCGGTCTTTTGACTGGAGCCAATTTATTGGGCAACGACGTTTATGCCCGCGAAGACAACTTTAAATCTTCAAAAATAAGTCTGAATGACGGAGATATCATCCTATTTCAGGGCGACTCGATCACGGATGTAGGCCGGGATCGAAATAATAGAAACGCCAATGACACAAACGCGTTAGGCCGAGGGTATGCCTTACTGGCCGCCAGCCAACTGTTGAATAAGTATGCCGCAAAGAATCTGAAAATTTACAATACGGGAATCAGCGGCAATCGCGTTCCCGATCTTCAAAAACGTTGGGCGGAGGATGCCTTAGCGATCAAACCAAATGTATTGAGTATCTTGATTGGTGTAAATGACTTTTGGCGAACCATCGATCGTGGCGCCAAAACAACTGTTGAAGAGTATAAATCCCAGTACCAACAATTACTACAGGAAACACTACAGAAGCTCCCGAATGTCAAACTGATTATCGGAGAACCTTTTGCCGTAAAAGGCGTAGGCCATATCACAGATGCTTGGTATCCCAAGTTTTTAGCCTATCAAGAGACTGCTCGGGATATAGCAAAAGAATTTGATGCGATACTTCTTCCCTATCAGAAAATCTTTGACAATGCACAGAAGACCGCTCCGGGAGCTTACTGGGCAGCGGACGGCGTACACCCCACGCTTGCTGGAGCGCAGATGATGGCAACAGCCTGGATGGACTGCATCAAATAGTATAAAAGAGAAAACTATATAAAAAGTAAAAGTCCCTTGAAGATTGATTACTTCAAAAGAGGTTTTAAGGAGATACAAATAAAACGAAAGAAAAACGGGAGTAGCCAACCTGTTGGTGCACTCCCGTTTTTTTATATATCGTATTCTAAATCTCTTTATAGGGAGTCTTCTGTAGATTAGGAAGAAAATAGGCGACAATACCGATTAAGGGTAAATACGAACACAGATGGTAAATAAATTCGATGGATGTATGATCTGCTTGCCATCCGAGTACCGCAGACCCGATTCCCCCCATGCCAAATGCAAATCCGTAAAACAAACCAGAGACCATACCCAGCTTCTTAGGCAATAACTCCTGCGCATATACGATAATTGCAGGAAAAGCAGATGACAATATTAATCCGATGATCACAATCAGTATCCCCGTCATTGTAAGACCTACGTAGGGCAAGGCCAACGCAAAGGGGGCCACACCTAAAACAGAGAACCAAATCACATATTTCCTTCCAAAACGGTCCCCAAACGCTCCCCCCAGTAAGGTACCTACCGCAACGGCTATCAGAAAATAAAACAGATACACCTGTGCTTCCACCTCATTGATCCCAAATTTTTTCATCGTGTAAAACTGAAAATAATTGGTAATACTTGCGATATAGAAATATTTGGAAACGATCAACAACAATAGGATAATGACAGTTGCGACAATACGTGAATTGGGAAGATCTGGAACACGAATACTTTTTTTTGTTGATCTCGAAACATTTGCAAGCCGACGCTTATACCAAGTACCTATATAATAGGATATAAACTGGCCAACAATTGTAAATAAACACATCCAGGCAATAGCCTGCTGTCCCCGAGGTAGGACCAGAAAAGCAACGATAATAGGTGCTAAAGCAGTTCCTGCATTTCCGCCTATCTGAAAAATGGATTGTGCCATACTCCGCCTACCGCCTGAGGCCATGTAAGCCACGCGGGAAGACTCTGGATGGAAAATTGAGGAACCGATACCAACAAGAAAAACGGAGAACAATATCCACGCATAACTATGTGCCTGGGAAAACAACAACATGCCCACAAGTGAAAATGACATCCCGATAATCTGTGAATATGGAACAGGATGCTTGTCTGTAAATGAACCTACAACGGGCTGAAAAATAGAAGCCGCAATCTGGTATACCAATGTAATCATCCCTACCTGAGAAAAGCTCAGGTGATGTTCTTCTTTTAATAAAGGGTAAGTGGCAGGAATTACAGCCTGAATAAGATCATTCAGCAGGTGCACCATACTCACGGCAAACAAAATAGAAAAAATAGGTCTAGTTTCTTTTTCTTTGATCATGATCTCGCTTTAAATTAAAAAGGTCGATTTATTCAAATCAACCTATATATCTGCATTTATTTATAATACACGTACCAACAATCCTTTGAGGTATTCCCCTTCTGGAAAGGAGGCCCTAACAGGATGATCTTCGGGTTGATGGAATTGCCGAATAAACTGTATCTCTTTACCCGCGTCCAATGCGGCCCAGGCAAGTACTTGTTTAAAGGTGTCCATATCCATCGCTCCGGAACAAGAGAATGTCGCCAATAACCCACCGCTATTCAACAGCATTAAACCTCGACGATTCAAATCTTTATAAGCCCGTGATGCTCTTTCCAAAGCTGAACGGGAAGGTGCATACTTTGGTGGATCCAGGACGATCAAATCGAATTTTTCACCCTCATCTATAAACTTACGCAATTGCTTATTGACGTCAGACAATATTGCTTTATGCCGACTTGGCTCAAATCCGTTTTCGGCTACATTTTTTTCAAGAGTTTCAATCGCCAACGCAGAGCTATCTACAGACACGACTTCATTTGCACCAGCTTTTAAGCTATTCAGTGTAAATCCACCAGAATAACAGAAACAATCCAATACCCTTTTATCAGCAACATATTGCGCTGTCAATAACCTATTCTCACGCTGGTCGCAATAGAAACCTGACTTTTGCCCATCAATGATATTTACCTTATAATGAAGGCCATTTTCGATGACGTCCACAAATTCAGGTGGTACCTCGCCAGACAAAAGACCATTTGTATCTGGTAGTCCCTCATGCTCACGAGATTTCAGATCACTCCGCTCATAGATTCCAATAGGATTTAACAGCGTATTTAGCTCAGCAATAATGATATCTTTAACCTTTTCTACTCCTACGGAATGGACCTGAATAGAAATAAAATCAGCATACTTATCCACGATTAATCCGGGTAGAAAGTCTGCCTCGGCAAAAATCAGACGAACGGTATTGGTAATGTCTTCCTGCAGCAAATGTTGTCTTGCTGCTACGGCCTTTTGAATACGGGTGCGCCACCAATCCGCATCAATCTGAGCTTGTGGATTCCATTCGAGTAAGCGGATGGCCACCCGCGAACTATTGTGAAACAATCCGTATGCAATAAACTCACGTTCGGCATTGTAAACCCCTACAATTTCGCCATCTTCAATCTTATCGGACAATGATTTAATTGCTCCGGAAAATACCCAAGGATGCAATTGCCAGGCAGCTTTATCCTTACCCTTATTCAAATAAACTGATTTCATTACTGCAAAATTAACTTATTAATTGTAAACCTTGGATTGTTTATTGTCATAAAAAATTAAATTGAAATAAATATTCCTGTATATTTACAAAATGAATTTAAAACATCTTTTTTTAACCACTGCAATCGCTACCACGCTGTTTTCCTGCAAAAAATCTGATCGTGAACCCACAATTAAAAATGAGGAAGATAAAGACATAACTCGAATTAAAGAATTATATAGATAACTATCTTGGTATAAAAAAGGGCTCCTAATGGAGCCCTCCGCGTTTAGTTATGGTTGATTAGATATCTTTTGAACGCTTCGAAGTCGACCTCCAAAGGTTCCGCTAGTTTTTCTTTTCCTTGCAATGTTTCTGCGCCATCTGGAAGCACAATTTCCTTGAACACTTCAGGATCAATTGCATCCGGGAATTTGCAGGGATGTGCCGTAGATAAGAAAACCGAAGCGTAATGACCTGGATTTTCTTTAGCATAAGCTTTCGCACCAAGCCACGCAATCGCCGTATGTGGGCAGGCAATGTAATTTGATTCCTGAACGAGCTTATTCATTCCCTCTTTCGTTTCTTCGTCTGTAAAGGTATAAGAGGAAAGCATAGCCTTTAATTCCCGCATATTACCTGCAAACAGGTCTTGAATACGTACCCAGTTACTTGGGTTACCCACATCCATGGCATTGCTCAATGTCTGGATAGAAGGTTTAGGTTCGTATTGTCCTGAAACAAGAAATCTCGGTACGGTATCGTTGACATTCGTCGCTGCCACAAAATGTTTGACAGGAAGCCCCATTTTATAGGCGAGCAAACCTGCACCAATATTCCCAAAATTACCACTTGGAACGGTAAACACGACTTCATTGATGCCTTGTGATTTCAGTTGGGCATAGGCATAAAAGTAATAAAAAGTTTGCGGGATCAATCGGGCAATATTGATTGAATTGGCAGATGTTAATCGCAAGGTTTGATTGAGTACTTCATCATTAAAAGCCTGTTTCACGAGCGCCTGACAATCATCAAATGTACCATCAACTTCAAGAGCACGTATATTTTGGCCGTTCGTGGTTAACTGTAGCTCTTGTACTTCCGAAACTTTACCTTTGGGATATAATATGGTTACACGAGTCCCCTCTACTCCCAAGAAACCTAATGCTACAGCTCCTCCAGTGTCGCCAGAAGTTGCGACGAGTACATCCAGCAATTTATCATCAGCTTTAGAAAAGTATCCCATGATACGGCTCATAAATCGAGCTCCAAAATCCTTAAAAGCATAAGAAGGTCCGTGAAATAGCTCCAGTACAGCCGTACTATCGGTCAAGAATTTTACGGGTGCTTCAAAATTAATCGCTTCATCAACGATTTTCTTTAAATCCGGCTTAGGAATATCATTATCCAAAAGTGTTGAGGCTACCTCCAACGCAATTTCCTGCAAAGAATATTGTTGGATATTTTTGATAAATAAAGGATCCAGTTGCGGGATTTGTTCAGGCATATATAATCCTTTATCTGCTGGCAGCGAATTAAATACGGCATCTTTGAAAGACACAGCTAATGCTTTATTATTTGTACTGTAAAATTTCATCTTTTAATACATATTTTAATTTCCATCTATTCTTAATCATCTAAAAGGTGCACGATGTGCGCTTTCTACAACAAAGTAAGATGTGCTTTATACCACGCTCAATGACATATCCGTGGTATAGTAAAAATTTTAATTTAATACCTTTGGCCCCTCAAGATTTACTTTTGAAACATAACCGAAGCTCTCTATTTCGTTTTCTTTAAGGTGTGCCTGAATTTTCTCTGCAATATTTTTTGCGACCTGCTCATCCCGTGTTATTGCAATGACCGAGGGACCTGAACCTGAAATACCGAAGCTCAGGGCGCCATGCTGTAGGGCAATTTCCTTCATTTCATAAAACTGCGGAATCAATATTGCTCGCGTAGGCTCTATAAGGATATCCTTCATGCTCCGGGAAATCAGATCATAATCTTCTTTAAATAAAGCTGCTACCAATCCGGCAATATTGCCCCATTGCGTCACAGCATCTTTTAATAAGACTTTATCTTTGATTAATTGCCGTGCATCACGTGTGGGGACATCGACCTGTGGAAACACCACTGCTGCCACTAATTCCTTCGGTGAAGGAATCGAAATAACATCCAGAGGCTCGTTGCCTCTAATCAAGGTGATCCCACCATATAGTGCTGGCGCAACATTGTCAGCATGTCCAGTACCACAGGCCAAGCGTTCTCCTTCGACACAGAACGGCAATAATTCTTCCTTTGTTAATGGATCGCCCAGCATAACATTAATCGCAAAAAGGCCAGCTACCGTGCTCGCTGCGCTAGATCCTAGACCTGACCCAATTGGCATGTGCTTATGCAATTCAATTTCAACGCCGACCTTAGACGCAATATTTAGTGCTTGCAATAGATACTGAACACAAGCGGATACGGTATTTTTACTCGGATCGAGCGGGAGCCTACCATCATCTCCTGTGATTTCCTTTATAGTCACCCCGGGTTGCTGCTTGCGTCGCATGATAACTTCATCCCCCGGCTGCTCTAGGGCAAAGCCCAGTATATCAAAACCACAGATCATATTCGCTACGGTCGCAGGAGCAAACACGCGAACTTCTGGCAACATCTTGTCTAAATCGACGACCTTACCCTTTAGATATTCAACATTTAAATTATTGGCCATTACTTCAATCGTTTTTTCCTTCAAAATAGTTTATGCACCTACGTTAACCAAATCTGCAAAGACTCCCGCCGCAGTTACTTCTGCTCCTGCTCCAGGCCCTTTTACCACCAAAGGACGGTCCTTATATCGTTCTGTTGTAAATGAGATAATGTTATCGCTACCGGATAGCGCGTAAAAAGGATGGTTTTCATCTACAAATTGAATAGCGATAGAAACCTTTCCATTTTCTAGCTTTCCAATATAGCGGATTGCCTTTTTTTCACGGACAGCTCTTGCTTTCATATCTTCAAAATAGGTATTCTCTTTTTGGAGCTCCGCATAGAAGGAATCTACAGTATCGGCCTTCAGACAAGCTTCTGGAAGAATTGGCCCTAGATCCACATCTTCCGCTTCCACGGCATAACCTGCGTCTCGCGCTAAAATCAACATCTTACGCATAAAGTCAATTCCACCCAAATCATCCCTTGGATCAGGCTCGGTATAGCCCAGTTCCTGCGCCTTCTTTACCACATTGAAAAAAGAAACGTCATCCTTAAAATTGTTGAAGATGTAAGAAATAGTCCCTGAAAGAATAGCTTCGATCTTTAAGATTCGATCACCACTGAGCATCAAATCTTTAAGAACTCTGACAATAGGCAGTCCAGCACCAACATTCGTTTCATAGAAAAAATCCACTCCATGTTTATGTGCGGTATCACGAAGTGTCTTGTACTGTGCATACTTTCCGGAATTCGCGATTTTATTGCAGGTTACAATGGAGATATTGGACTTAAAAATGTCCTCATAATATGTCGCAGGCAATTTGCTCGCAGTATTATCGATAAACACACAGTTGGGTAGGTTAAGCGCCTTCATCTTTTCAATAAATAAAGCTAGATCAGCCTCAGAACCATTTTCCTCGAGCTCGGCAGACCAATTATTTAGCTCCACACCTTCGGTATTGAACAGCATCTTACGGCTATTGGAAATTCCGACTACTTTGATCTCGATATCATTTTTATCAAGCAGAAAGTCATGTTGCTCTTCCAATTGTTTAAATAGCGTCGCGCCAATATTACCTGTACCGATGTTAAACACATGCAATGTTTTTTTCAACTCTGCAAAAAAAGCATCGTGAACAGCGTTGAGTGCTTTCGCTAAATCTTCTTTACCTATGATAACAGAGATATTGTATTCAGATGAGCCTTGCGCAATTGCCCGCACGTTGATACCATTCCGCCCAAGGGCAGCAAATAATCTTCCGGACATCCCCGGCGTCCGTTTCATATTCTCACCCACAATAGCTAATACGGATAAGTTTTCCTCAATAACGGGAATGACCAACTTATTTGCCTGGATTTCCAGTTCGAATTCAATTTCAATCAACTGTATTGCGCGCTTCGCATCCGAGGGATTAACCGCAAAGGTGATGCTATGCTCCGAAGAAGACTGCGTGATCAATACAACATTAATTTGTTCTCTTGCCAACAAGGTAAAAAGTCGTCCGCTAAACCCTGATTTGCCGATCATTCCCGATCCGCTCAGATTAATTACAGAAATGTCCGAGATCGAGGAAATCCCTTTGATTGGTAACGCTGTCTTTCCACTGTCAAATTGGATTACTGTGCCTGAGAAATCCGGTTCAAAAGTATTCCGGATAACGATAGGGATCTTTTTCAAAAATGCGGGGATCATAGTAGGCGGATAGATTACTTTAGCTCCAAAATAAGATAGCTCCATTGCCTCAGTATAGGAAAGCACTGGGAGTGAAAAAGCTTTTTTCACAATTCGGGGATCAGCAGTCAGCATTCCATTAACGTCAGTCCAGATTTCGATCGCTGTGGCATCAAGGATAGAGCCAAAGATTGCTGCGGTATAATCCGATCCGCCACGCCCTAAAGTGGTAATACGGCCATGCTCATTGCTGCCGATAAAACCGGTCACAAACAGAAGTTTGTCGCCGTGACTAATATACAATGATTTCACAAGCTGCTCCGTCAAGGACTCATTTAGATGCGCATTACCAAAGTTAGAATCAGTCTTTACATAATGTGAGGCGTCTATAAATAGAGACTCCGGTATGTACTGTTCCATTACTTTAGCAACCATATAATTAGAGCATCGCTCACCATAACTCAGAATCAAGTCCTTACTTTGATTACTTAGCTCCTTCAGTGCAAAAATTCCTTGGAGAAGATCTTCGATCTCATTGAAAAATAATTTAAGCTTGGTAAAGACCGGATTTTGGAATTTAACCGCCAAGAGTTCTTTCACAACTGAAAAATGCTTATCCTCCAATGATTTAAGCCCATCGGAGAAAGACTTACCTTCTGCAGCATCTTCCGCCAACTGGGTTAGTAAATTTGTGACACCTGACATGGCGGATAATACCACCAGGGGCTTTTCCTTCGCATCGTAGGATTTCTTAACAATACTTAAGACCCCTTTGAGACTTTCTACTGTTCCGACTGAAGTTCCTCCAAATTTTAAAACTTTCATACTGATTTATACTGTTTGTTTAGTTTGATTTATGTGACAAAAAAGAAGCGCTTTCCTTTTTGAGGAAAGCGCTTCAAATATTATGTCTACAATTATATACAATGAAACTACTTCCTCCTAAGTTTTATCCCGGTGGTAATAATAATCGTTGTAATAATTGTGTTTGTCTTCATTGTTTTTACTTATGTGTTGTAAATATAGAACTAATATTATCACATTCCTAAAGAAAATTAATATTTTTTTTCAGTTTTACAAAAACTAACCTAAAACAGTGGTATTATAACATAACCCGTTATTTTATGAGCTTGAGAAGGCGCAACCTGTTGTAGTAAAAGCTCGACATACTTATTAAATTTCAATAGATCCAAAAAGTATTAAGAAAGATGTTAAAATTGTTAAAATTGTGTTAAATCGCCTAAAAAAAATTTGACCTTAAACTGATATTGTATTATATTCGCAACAGTGCTGTCCAAAATAGATGACAGTACCGAATTTAAAAGTTAAATGTTGTACAAAAAAGCGATTTAATGAAAACAAAGAAATTTATAGCGTCAATGCTATTTATCGGCTTATGTCTAGTGTCGCAGGCACAAACCAACAGAAACTCCAAACCAGAATCAGATCCTGATAACCTAGCCAAAGAATACTTTTCACAAATCATGGGTGTCGCCGTCTCGGCAACAACGAATACAAAGCTTTATCAATTTGTCTATGAATGGCTAGGCACTCCATACCGTTTGGGCGGGGATTCAAAACGAGGCATTGATTGTTCTAAATTTTCTTACGAATTATATGACAAAGTTTTTAATACGTCATTAGGTTACAACAGCCGTAATCAATATTCCCAAGTAAAGACAGTGCAAAAAAACGAATTGAAAGCAGGAGATTTGGTTTTCTTCAAAATTAGAAGTAGAAGCATTACCCATGTAGGTGTTTATATTGGTGATAATAAATTTGCTCATGCGTCATCTAGCAAGGGCGTTATGATCAGCAACTTGGACGAACCCTATTGGAGACGTTATTATTATAATGGTGGTCGCTTACCAGAAGACAATAAAACACTTACTGCCGAAATATTAAAAGCAGAAAAAGATAACAAACTGAACTAAGGTTCATTTATTGACATAAAAAAGTCCAAAGCTTTAACTTGCTTTGGACTTTTTTTATACAATTTATTATCCTATTTTTACCCTATAATCATTGAAATGCTATTATGTCTTCAAAGAAAACACTCATCTTAAATAAAGAACAAATAAAACAGAAGTCTATCCGTATTGCCTATCAAATTTTAGAAGACAATTTTGAAGATGAAACGCTTGTTTTAGTTGGGATTGCCGATCGGGGTTATGTATTTGCGCAACGCCTTCAAACAATATTAAAGGAGATTTCAGACAAAGAAATTCTTTTGATTAAAGTTACCATGAAGAAAACAAGCCGCTCACTGAGTGCGGGCACAGACTTACCTGTTGACATTGCAAAAGACAGAACAATCATCCTAGTTGATGATGTATTAAATAGTGGTAGGGCACTGGCCTACGGTTTGGGTGTATTCCTGAATGTTCCATTGAAAAAGATGAGAACAGCCGTTCTAATCGATAGGAGCCACCACAAGTTCCCAATCTTTAGTGACTATTATGGTACTAAATTGTCCACTATCCTAAAAGAACACGTCACCGTTACGCTAGAAGAATTTGATAATGAAGAAGATGCGGCCTGGTTAGTATAACCATGCTGCTACTTCTTTGACACCTTCAGTTTCATTCCGGGTTTGATTCGACTCCCATTTAAATCATTATCTCTTTTTAACCGGCTAACAGATACGCCATTTTTATTGGCAATCTGAGATAGGGTATCCCCCCTTTTAACGACATAATACGCAGTACGAGAAGAAGTACGTTGTTGACTTTTCTTAACCGATTTTTCAGCGTTATGCGCTAATTTTGCATTCACAAAATTATCTTCTTTCTTGATCAATAAAGTTTGTCCCGGTACAATTTGATTTCCGCGAAGACTATTCCATGATTTTATATCCTGAACAGTAACCTCAAATTTTTCGGCTATTGAGGCGAATGTCTCCCCCACTTTCACTTTGTATTTTCCGCCTTTCAAAAGCGCTGCAGGTTCGTTAATAGCAGCGGCACTCATACCTGAAATAGGTACTGGCGTATTAAGTGCAGCATAAAGCTCTTCTGTCGCTATTTTCTTGTCGAAGACAGGCAGCACTAACCTTAACGGACTTTCTTCTCTACCATTTAAAATATTCTTTTTAAAGCTAGGGTTTAGCGCTCTGAGGGTTTCTTTGGATATATCTAACGCATCTGCGATCTGGCCTAACGAAATTCGTTTGCTGATGTCTAAGGCTTGAGTTCGTGGGGGAAACTCTGTCTCAGCAGCCGTAATATTGTTTTCCTCAGCATATTTCATCGCATAGGTCATGGCAATGAATTTTGGGATGTAATTTTGTGTTTGCTGGGTCAAATAAGGGGCAATATCCCAAAACGTAGGCTTCTCTTTCCCTGATCGTTGAATCGCCCGTCCTACAGCTCCTCTCCCACCGTTATAGGAAGCAATTGCTAAAAGCCAATCACCATACTCCTCATAAGCTTCCTTCAGGATTTTAGCTATGGCATAGCTGGAAGCAATCGGATCCATCCGCTGGTCTGTATAGCTATCTACAGTCAAATTGTAGGTCTTCGCTTCATAATACATCAACTGCCATAGTCCTGTGGCGCCTGCACTTGAAATATCCCGCGGATTTAGAGAAGATTCAACTACACTTAAATATTTCAATTCGCGAGGTACACCTACTTCATCTAGAATTCGATCAAACATTGGAAAGTAATATTGTCCAAGTCCCATCATTCTACACATATAAGAATTGTAATTATCAGAGGTGTATTTGGATATAAGCTCTTTTATCCGAGGGGAATAATTTAATGGTACTTCGCGTTCAATTGCCTTGAGTTTTCGAACAAGTTGTATCTCTTCGTCAGTAATCGTTAAATCATCTTGTCGATTATTTCCTAAAGATTTGACGCTATCTAAGTATTGGTAAATCTCCTGTTTTTCTTTTTCAATCCGTTCTTGGATTATGTGATGAGTGGCTTCTTTCATGCCATCTACAGCGCTTTCTTGGGCCATGAGTGGCAGCGCAGAACACAGCCCTCCCAGTATTGAAATTAACGTCTGTTTTCCGATCATAAATTTACTGTTAAATCCAGGTCTGATTCTCTTCTTGAAAAATCAACAATAATCTAAACGCTTAGAAATGGATTTTAGTATAAAAATGGTTTTGGGTCCATTCAGCTATAGGCCCAAAATAAAACAAAATACGATCTTGTTCATCACAAAATCGTATGTATGTTATATGGGAATATTTTCCCTTATTTCGTATTATCTTCTACTTCAGATTTTTTTTCGGGTGAAGATTCATCTTTTTGGCCTTCTTTGAATTCCTTCACTCCCTTACCCAATCCGCGCATCAATTCAGGAATCTTCTTGCCACCAAACAATAGTAACAATATTACTACAATGATGATTAACTCCTGCCCCCCGATTCCCATGATTAATAATGATGTTGACATAACTATAATTTCTTGTTTTTCAATTCTTTTAAACTAAATCTTTTCTCTCTCCTTACAAATGTAAGGATAATTATTAAATATAGTAATTATTTCTTATCTCGCCAACCAGGACATCGGATTCAACGGAGTTGATCCCTGATAAACCGAGAAGTCGACCATAGGTACACCTGTATCTGAATCCACATCCGCCGTACCAATCGTTTGACCTGTACTGACCTTCTGCCCCTTAGAAACACTAACACTACCTAAGTTATTATATACCGTAAAATACTCACCGTGTTTAATCATCACGATACGTTGTCCATACATTGTCAGAACACTACTTACCTCACCTGCGAAAACTGCTTTAACAGCGGCACCGCTAGAGGTTTGTATTTTCACAGATTCGTGATCCCAGTTCACATTTCTACCGACACTTTCTCCACCAAATCCTTGCATAACTTTCGCATTGGAAACCGGCCATGGCAAGCTACCACGATTGGATCTAAAATCATTGGAAAGTTTGATTGCTTCCGGTGTACTGCGCAAAACCTCAGAATCTGATTTACGAACGGTGCTACCCTTAGTACTCGTATTGCCTTTACCTTTGGGAGCATTTGCCGACTCATTAGCTTTCCGATTACGCTCAGCAGCGGCCTCAGCAGCACGGCGGGCAGCTTCTGCACGTCTTCTTTCAGCTTCAATCTCTCTTCTGATAATTTCTTTGATCGCTGCATTGATACGACGCTCTTCTTTTTGCTTCTGCGTGATGTCTTTCTTTACACCACGTTCTGTAACAATAAGTTCGCTCAATTGTCCGGAATAAACAGAGCGTTGTTGAGCGATTGTTCGCTTCTCATTTTCTTGCTCTTTCATTAGTGCCACCTGTTTATTTCGATCGGCCTTCAATTGCGCGATTTTTTGCTCGATCTGTTTCTTTGTATTCTCAATATCAGCAGCCTTTAATTTTCTAGAATCATTAAATTGTTGCAAATATTTTACCCGTCTAAATCCTTGGTTAAAATCCTTGGAAGCGAAAATAAACATCAGTTTATTGTAAGCATTTCGGTTACGAAAAGCAAACATGACCATTTTTTCATAATCACGTTTCATTTTTTCCAATTCTGCTTTCAATTTATTTACAGCAGCAGTATTCGCATTAATGTGCCTGTTGATTACGGCTACTTCAGAAGTAATTGTATTTATCTTTTGTTCACGTAAGTTGATTTGCTTACTCAACGCTGTCACCTGTTGTTGTGTCAACGATTTTTCCTTGGCAATTTCCTTAACAGTTTTCTGCAATTCAGCAATTTCACGATTGAGTTTCTCCCGTTGCTTTTCCAGCTCAGCTCTTGTCTGTGCCGCAGAAATACCAATCATCAAGATGAATGCTATTATACCAAATATCGTTTTCTTAAAGTTCATTTACAGTACTATTTATTTCGTGTTTGCTCCTTTCCCAACCCCATTACATTCATCCACAATAGCAAACTAAATGCGAAAGTAATAAATCTAACGGAAATAGATCACTTCTTATCGGATTACTTTATATCGCGATGATACTGAAAACGGCATTTCAACAGGTTCATTAAACGTAACCTTATTAAAATTAATCTCTGTTTTTATCTCTTGCCGTCCATCGGAAATAATCATTTTTAGCAGCATCGGAAATTCCTGCCCAGAAGCTATTGCATATTCTCCATAATTTGCTTCGAGCAACTGTTTCTTTGACAATTGTGAAAGCCGAAACTGATAAGGTCTATTGTTATTGTTCAATTTATATAAAAAACTAAGCTCATTCAATTTTCCATCCAATTGTACAGAATTTGGATCCTGCTGGAAATTCACCGCATCTATATCCGACAAAAGATTAACGGATAGATTAGCCAATAGTAAATCCTGCAGATTGGAGAAAGTAAGATCTGGGCTTGCAAATCGATAGAGATAATCAAATGGTTTGACCATATACTCGCTTTGCAGCTTATTCAGGATTTGTACGCTATCTGGTGTAATTAAAACCCGAGCGACTTCAATCCCGAGCGTTGCTGAGATTGAAATCCAGATTTTTTTATCTTTTTCAATCCGGATATTAGAGGTAACATCAAAGTTGTCTTTCCCAAGATCAAGACGCATCTTTGCCTTTCCCGAAAATGTCGAGTAATTTAGATTGGTCAAAAAGAGGTTACGTAGTGTCGTCGTCTTCGCTTCACGCGTATTGTCTTTGACGACCAATTCATTTTCTGATTTGAGATCTGCTCCTTTCAGCAGTTTCTTTTTTGAGCTACAGGAAGAAAGCAAAAACGCCAGAACACCTATCCAAACAATTTTATTCCACATAACTTTTAGTCTCAATCTTCTTTTTTAGTTTCTGTTTACTTTCGTCAGAATCCATCCCTTTTTCCAATGCCAGATTCCATTGTTTGACAGCTTCAGTAGTCTTGCCCAACTTCATCAGAATATCGCCATAATGCTCAAGTAATACTGCTGTCTGTGGATTTGTATTTTTCAGGGCCTTTTCGATCCAGATTAACGCATCCTTGTATTTACCATCAGCAAATAAGACCCAAGCATACGTATCTTCAAATGTACCGTTGTTGGGTTGCAATGTTGTAGCCATAGCAGCATACTTTGTCGCCTCATCAAGTCGTTCCTTTCTTAACGATAAATAGTACGCTAAATTGTTCATCGCAGTCACATTTGTACTATCCAATCGAATCGCCTCCATATAAGCTGCGTCCGATTCTTTATACATCTTCAATGTATTGTAGATATCGCCCAGTCCACCATAAATATTGGCTTGCAAAAAAGGTGTTTCATCCTGCGCATTATTTAATGCAGCTTCCATAAACTTACGACTATTCTCTGTATCTTTTTTCATCAGATAAGCCATACTGGTGAAATAAAGTATGGTCGGATTATTGGCCACATAATGTAAGGCCTCAGCGCCATGGGCTATGGCTTGATCAAATTCCCCTTTATCCATATCCAAGCTCATCAACATCCGCCAAGCGTCGATCTGATAGGGATTCATACTCACAGCAACAGCCAACGAGCTTTGCGCCGCCGTCTTATCTTCGTTGAGCCACAACACCTGTCCTTTGGCCATGTGGCTTTCGGCAATTCGCGGATGGACCTCAACTAAGATATTAGCCAGCTCCAAAAGCTGCGCATTTGTGTAGGGATTTTTAGGCCCCAACAAAGTCATGATGATTCTATTTTTATCACCAAAATCAATCTTTTTGGATTGAAAGCCTTTTTTTAGGGCATCGAACGATAATTTGATCTTTTTATCAAAGCGGTACAGATCTGCTAAATCAAAATAAAGAAAATCTTCCTGTGAAGTTTGAATTCCTTTATTGAGATACTCCAAGGCAAGTTTTGAGTTTTTGGAAAGGTTATAAGCTTGCGCCAATTGCCCATACACTTGAGCCAATTTGGTTCCATTGTCTGCCCAAGGTTTCAAGAGGTCGATTACCGCCTTATGATTACCAGCATCGTTCAACAGCACACTACCCACCATATCCAATGTATCGGAAGCAGATTCAATCTCCTTTGTTTTATAAAAATACTCCAACGCCACGTCCTTATGACCTCCGTTAAAAAGTAACATAATTCGTTCACGCTTTAATGAAGCCGTATTATTATCATCTAAATCAATCAATTTATCTAAATAAATCAAAGCACTATCAGCATCGTTTTTGCTTTTGAACGCATCGACAGCAAAGCTTAGGTACTCAGGTTTCGGATCAATTTCCAAAGCGGCTTTTATAGCTTCTATCGCAGCATTTTGATTTCTCATTTGGGCAAAAAGGATAGCCTTTGTAAAATAGATATCATCCGCTTGAGGGTAATCTGCAAGTATGGCATCTAACGAATCTACACCGGGACCAATCTTGCCCTGTTTCAGTATTTCTTGTACATTTTTGAGTCGCGTATCATAAGGTCTACTCTTCTTTTCCAACGATTGGGCCTGCAAGAGGCTAAGAGTAGTAAGGAATAAACCAACAAAAATTAAAACAACTCGTTTATCTAAAAAATTCAATCTCATCTACTTCCACTAAATAATTAAAAATTCTCCTTGCAATATACTAACTAATGTAACAATATTCATTCGAGTAAGTTGTAAAAATATTGAGATTGGTCCAGTCTATCGGAAACTTAGCTCGTTTTCAATAAAATAAGCAAAATAGATTTTAAAATATAGAATAATAGATGTACCTTTGCAGACCCTTGTGATAAGGGGAAGAAATAAAATTTTAACAAATTATTTAAACAAAAGCAAGTGAATACGTTAAGTTACAAAACTGTCTCTGCCAACAAGAACACCGTTAACAAAGAGTGGATCGTTGTTGACGCTGAAGGAGAGATTTTGGGGCGTTTGGCGAGCAATATCGCGAAAGTAATTCGTGGTAAACACAAGCCTACATTCACCCCACACGTAGACTGTGGAGATAACGTTATTGTTATCAATGCAGACAAAATTAGATTGACAGGAAACAAATTAGGCGACAAAGTTTACGTACGCTACACTGGATATCCAGGTGGTCAACGTTTCGTTTCCCCTAAAGAGTTAATGGCTAAATTCCCTGAACGCATCATTGAGAAAGCTGTTCGTGGTATGCTTCCTAAAAACCGTTTAGGTCGTCAATTGTTTAAGAACCTTTACGTTTATGCTGGTACTGAACACAAGCATGAAGCACAAAATCCAAAACCAGTTAAATTTTAAGGAGAATCGACATGTCAACAACTAACACTTCAGGAAGAAGAAAAACTGCTGTTGCCCGCATTTACTTAACTGCTGGTAGCGGAAACATTGTTATAAACGGTAAAGACTACAAAGAGTATTTCCCAACATTACCTTTGCAATACATCGCTACACAATCATTAAGCGTAGCTGGTGAATTAGCAAACTTTGATGTAAAAGTAAACGTTAACGGAGGTGGTATTAAAGGTCAAGCAGAAGCTGTTCGCTTAGCGATCTCAAAAGCTTTGATTGAGCTTAACCCAGAAGTTAAACCTGCATTACGCGCTAAAGGTTTAGTAACACGTGATGACCGTATGGTTGAGCGTAAGAAACCAGGACGTCGTAAAGCTCGTAGAAGATTCCAATTCAGTAAACGTTAATCAAAGGAGGATCAAAAAATGGCAAGAACTACTTATCAAGATTTATTGGATGCAGGTGTGCACTTTGGTCACCTTACACGTAAATGGGATCCGAAAATGGCTAAGTACATTTTCATGGAGCGCAACGGTATCCACATCATTGACTTGAACAAAACTCTTACGAAATTAGAAGAGGCTGCTTCAGCTATCAAACAAATCGTAAAATCAGGTCGTAAAGTTTTATTCGTAGCAACGAAAAAACAAGCTAAAGAAATCATCGCACAGCAAGCTAAAGAGGTTAATATGCCTTTCGTTACTGAGCGTTGGTTAGGTGGTATGCTTACTAACTTCGCTACAGTTCGTAAGTCTATCAAAAAAATGTCTAACATCGACAAAATGCAAAAAGACGGTACTTACGATGTATTGTCTAAGAAAGAAAAGTTGATGATTCAACGTGAGCGTATCAAATTAGAAAACCTTTTAGGAGGTATTGCTGATTTGAATCGTTTACCAGCCGCTTTATTTATCATCGATGTGAAAAAAGAACACATCGCTGTTTCTGAAGCAATGAAATTGAACATCCCTACTTTCGCGATGGTAGATACAAACTCTGATCCTTCAAACATTGATTTCCCAATCCCTGCGAATGATGACGCTAGTAAATCTATTAGCTTAATCGCAAGCATCATTGGTCAAGCAATCCAAGAAGGTTTGGACGAGCGCAAACGCGACAAAGAAGAAGAAGCTGAAAAAGATGCCGCTGCTGCTAAAGCAAAGGTTGACAATAGTGAAGCTTCAGAAGCTAAACGTCCTCGCAAAGCGAAAGACGGAGAATAATATTTTTATTCCAAACCGGATAGCGTAGCGTTAGTTTCTGGAAAAGATTACTTTTCTTGAACTAGCCTATCTGTCCGGTTTTTTGGTTTAACAACACTTGATGATCAAGGAATGTTAAACTTCATATTAGCTTAACATGCTTTAAGTTAATATTGTATAATATTTTCAGTAGTAAACAATAATAAAAAGAAATAAACATGTCAGTACAAATTTCTGCATCAGATGTAAACAAATTGCGTCAACAAACTGGCGCTGGTATGATGGATTGTAAAAAAGCTTTGGTTGAGTCTAATGGTGACTTTGAAGCTGCTGTAGATTACTTGCGCAAAAAAGGTGCTAAGGTAGCTGCTAGCCGTCAAGATCGCGACTCTAACGAAGGCGTTATCATCGCTAAAGCAACTGCTGATGGTAAATCAGGTATCGTAGTTGAAGTAAACTGTGAAACTGACTTCGTGGCTAAAAACTCAGATTTCGTAGCTTTCGCAGAAAAAATCGCAGACCTAGCATTAAACAACAAACCAGCTTCTTTGGAAGAATTAAAAGGTTTGGAACTTGATGGCAAGAAAATCGCTGATGCTTTGATCGAGCAAACTGGTGTAATCGGAGAGAAAATTGACGTATCTAAATACGAAACAATCTCTGCTGAGAAAGTAATCGCTTATATCCACGGTAACTACCGTTTAGGTGTATTGGTAGGTCTTTCTGCTGATGCAGCTGGTGCTGAAGAAGCTGGTAAAGACGTTGCAATGCAAATCGCAGCGATGAACCCTATCGCAATCGATAAAGATGGTGTTGATCAAAACACGATCGAGCGTGAAATTGCCATCGCAAAAGAGCAAATCATTGCTGAAGGCAAGCCAGCGGATATGGCTGAGAAAATCGCTCAAGGTAAATTGAACAAATTCTTCAAAGATACTACGTTATTGAACCAAGAATTTGTAAAAGATTCCTCAAAAAATATCGCTCAATTCTTAGATTCAGTTTCTAAAGGATTAACAGTAACTGCTTTCAAACGCGTACAATTAGGCGCATAAGCATATTTCCCTTCTAGCCATAGATCGGAAAAATAAAACAGGGACTTTTGTAAAAATAGTCCCTGTTTTTTTATTTATATGCGGTCGGCCTTAGTACCTATTCCTTATGTTTAGCATAAGTGCTTCGACCAATTCCCCACTTTTTACTACTGCTTTTATTTTCATTAAATTTATGTAACTTAAATCATACAAAAAAGGAAACAAGATATGGGCATGCTAAAAGAAGATTCATTAAAAGGCAAACGTATTTTAATTACAGGTGGTGGCACCGGGTTAGGAAAAGCGATGACGGACTATTTTTTGGAATTAGGTGCCTCTTGCCTGATCAGCAGCCGAAAGGACGATGTGATTCAACATACAGCACAGGAATTATCCGACAAGCATCAAGGGAAATGTTTTGCCATCGCAGGGGATGTACGTAATTATGAAGATGTAGAGCGTGTAGTTGCTTATGGGTATGAGCAATTGGGAGGAATAGACATATTAATTAACAACGCTGCGGGAAATTTTATATCTCCCACCGAACGCCTGAGTCATCGTGCTTTTGAGTCCGTTATTGGAATCGTTCTTCAAGGTAGTATTAATTACACATTAGCGTTGGGTAAGCGCTGGATTGAAAATAAAGACCAAAACAAAACGGTATTAAGTATCGTAACTACCTACGCCTGGACAGGTTCAGGATACGTAGTTCCTTCGGCTACCGCCAAGGCCGGTGTATTGGCTATGACAAGATCTCTTGCTGTAGAGTGGGGCAAGAAAGGAATACGTTTAAATGCTATTGCCCCGGGGCCTTTCCAGACTTCAGGTGCAATGGAACGCCTACTCCCAGGTGAATTGGGCGAACTTCTATCGCCCACCAAGCGGATCCCTTTGGGACGCCTAGGTAAATTAGACGAACTTGCAAATCTCGCCGCTTATCTAGTATCCGACTATTCGAGTTACATCAATGGTGATGTGATAACAATAGATGGTGGAGAATGGTTAAAGGGTGCTGGCGAATTTAATGGCCTGGACATTATTCCCGAAGAACAATGGGACAACATTGAGAAACTGACACGAAACGCAAAAAGTACTTAATGACATTCCCAATTCATAAATATCCATTGTTTTTCCTAAGAATCGAAAGATACAAACCAAAATAACGATATTTGGCCTTTCGATCAGCTGAATATCAAGGTACGGCTCGCAACTTTTAGACAGCAAATATTATTTACGAACCGTATACCAATCAAGGTGTTCACGACATCATTGTTATCTTTTAAATAAAGAGAACCACGGTGCTAATTGATCAATAGTCCATAAATAAAATTTACGCACGCATATGAATTTATCCTTCCTCCCTGAAAAAATCAAACATAAACAAAAAATTAATCTTCGTGGACTAGGTTTTGATTTTGCCCTGGCTTATATCGCAGAAGGCGTGCTAGTATCGAAAAATAGCGGCGCTAAATTTCTGAAAGAAAATTTACTGTTCCTGAATACCGCCTCAGAAATACTTGAAACTAAGAAAGATTCCAGTGTCTATATGTTATATTTTTCAAGCCATTACTTTAAAGATCTGCATCATATACAGCAAAATTTCTGTCTTTGCTACAATCCACAGGAGATTTTTAATTCGGAAACACTGCAAAATAAAAGTCTATCCCTAAAAAAAGACAACCGGAAATTAATAGAAAAAGTGTTCTCGTTGATTTATCAGCAGGGAGAATCTGAGGATGTAGCAAGCTCCACGTTTATCTTCCACCAAGTGATGTCGTTGTTCGCGATCATCGAAAATATATTAAAGGAACTGAACCTCCCAATCAGTGAGTCTCGCGAAATGGACAAGGAAATAGAGTCCTATATCCAGCAAAATATCTATTTCCCCGAAAAACTACAGATTAAAAATATTGCAGATCAATTTCAGATTTCAGCAAATTATTTCGGCGCATTTTTTAAGAAGAAATATCAGAAAAGTTATAAATTGTATATAGATGATATCCGCATTCAACGTATTGAAGAAAGGCTCGCCTCTAGCCAGTACACGATGAAACAGATCGTGGATGAACTAGGTTTTAATGACGAAAGCCACCTGACCAACTTTTATAAGAAGAAAAGGCATACTACGCCAAGTGCTTACAAAAAATCCAAAAAATATTTGGTCAATGATCAAGCTGAATGACTCCGTTGAGGTCATTATTTAATGAACGTTGGATTGCTTCGTCCAGAATCAATATCTTTTGTCCCTGAACTATGTTCTCTTTTGTACGATCCACCTTAGCTTGCTCAGAATTGAGCGACTCCAATTTCATAGGGAAATAAATAGGGTTCTCATCCTCTGCTCCCGCTATCGTCAATAAGATATTATACCCTTGTAGACGCAGGCTCTGTAATGTCTGATAATTTAAACGCTTGAAAATCATAGTGGTCAAGATTTACTATTGTTAATTAAACAAAACTACTTCCAATTTGTTTGCAGTATCAGTGTTGATTTATGCTTATATGACAAGCTATTTAAAAGGGAGCTCCTATTATTAAAAAATAAATTCCTCCGCTATTGTAGCATTAAATTTTAAAACCTTTTCCCATTCCACCTGTTCTATTACTATAGATAAATCATAATATTATGGCTAGCACAGAACATAAAAAGACGAAGGGTAAAGTTGAATCCGACGCCCCTGATTCAGAACAGAATCTAGCTTACAACGAAGAGCTGGACAGCTATGAGTTAGACGTTGAGGACAATGACCCAGGCTATGATCATCCGGCAAATTATGATACGCTATCTGAAGGAGCTGTCGACGATGATTCCACTTATGATGACTCAAACCCTTTCGTCGGTGATGAATATGCCGACCGGGATGAGTTAGAAGAAGAAGATCTGGAAGATGCAAGTATGCGCATCGAAACTTTCAAACATGATCGTTTATCGCCATTGGATAAGAAGTTGGCTGAGAATGAGGAAGATTTGCGAGATGATCTTGATGAAGAAGGATATCCAAAGAATGATAGGTAGTTTTTCGATTATAAAGTAGTTGTGAAAGGAGTCTTCGGACTCCTTTTTATTGGAAGCAGTCCCCTATATCTTTTTGCAAAACATAGGAGACGCATATTTAACACTTATATCCTATCACTAAATTATTGGATCAGCCGATCGATCAATAACCAGGATTTTGTTTGAGGTTCGGGTTTTTATTCCTTTCATCATTTGGAATAGGAAATAATATTCGTGTTTGCGCATTTTCATGCGGTCGGTGGTTAAACCATGATTTTTTTTGAAATACATTAAAACGGATAATATCTTGACGCCTACGTGCTTCGGCAGCAAACTCCCACCCTAGCTCATCTAAAAACCGTCCAAATTTAATATCTGCACCGCCATTTTCCCCTTTGATGGTTCCGTCCTTTTCCTGCCATCCATAATTATAAACACTACCTTTCAACAGGTCAATTCCAGTCACTATAGCTTTCTCTGGGTTTGATTTAAAAGAGCGTGCTCTTACTTCAGAAACTAGCAAGGCGGCTTCATTCTCCCGGCCCAACCGCAGCAAAGCCTCAGCTTTCATCATCAGCACATCCGCATATCGAAACATCGGATAATCATTATCCAGATTGCTTGTTGCACCTTTTTTTATAGCATATTTTCCAATTCTGAATCCGGCATTATCAGATGCAATAGTACCGTCACCACCTATTCCAGGAACCTCTTTTACATAGTTAATGACTTCTACACCAGTCGTAGCATTGTATTGTGCCCCTTGCACCCAGCTATCATAAAAGCGTTGATCGTCAGGATCATAGGTATCGATAAACTGTGGCACAGCACAGTTTCCTCCCCATGGACCAGCCGACATACTGTATACCAGCCGGCTCAGGGGCGACAGCGTTTTCATATGCAATTGATTTCCATGGCCATACACTTCGTCATATGGAACGGAGAAAATAATTTCCGGCGAGCTCTCGTTTACTGCAGAAAATATGTTTTTATATTCATTATCGAGGCGGAAAGCATTTGACTGTATAATTTCATCCGTTACGGCAATAACTTTATCCCATTGTGCTATTCCAGTATATACCTCTGCATTTAGATAAACCTTGGCGAGCAATGTTTTTGCAGCCCACACATTCATCCGCCCATACATTGGTGCGACGTCATGTGATAGCAATGGAATAATTTCATCAAGTTCTTTCACTACAAAATCATATACTTCTTTTCTTGTTTTCTGATTCGGCAATGCCACATTTCTATAGTCCGTTACAATGGGTACATTACCATGATTATCCAGTAATAGATAATAAGCTAAGGCTCTTGCGGCCCGCAACTCTGCTATTGCAGCTTGAGCGACCTCATCAGGTAGAGGAAGCGATTTTTCTTCGATCTGCATAATTACCATATTAGCTTTGGTGATACTTGAATATGCCTGTTGCCAAGTATTATAAGGCTGCCACTGGACAGCGTTCCAGGTGTGTTGATGCATGCGTCTATAAGTTCCACCATCATCCCAGCCATTGGGGCGCACCGGGGTAATAATATGGTCTGCAGACTCTTCCTGCAAGTCAAAATATCCTTGCCATCCAAACATCAACGAGCGGAAAGATGCATAAACGGGAGATACAATAAATGGAAGATCGCGTTCGGAAGGCTTAAAATCTTTCTCCAAAACCTCTGAAAACACCTCTTCATCCAGCTTGGTGCATGATTGGAACGATAGAAGTCCGAGCACTCCCGCACCACATAACAATGCGTTATATATATATTTATATCTTCTTATCATAATAAACGTTTTTAAAATGTAACATTTAGGCCCATGGTGAATGTACGTGTCGTAGGATAACGATCCCTATGCTCGATCCCCGGTGCAAAAGTAAAATCACCACGGTAACTAGCCGCCTCTGGATCCAAACCTTTATAACCAGTGATAGTCAACAAATTGAGTCCCGATGCATAGACACGAAATTTTTGAATTCCTTTTATGGTATTGGGTTTGAAAGTATAGCCCAAGGTCACATTGTCCAACTTCATAAAGTCTGCATTTTCTATATAATGTGATACATAAACGAGGTCATTTGTCAACGTCTTGCCATATACGGGATCATAAGCTGTTTTGAGTACATTATAGGCTTTATTTATCGGGTTCTCATAATACATCCTAGACATGTTAAGAACCTGATGTCCAAATGATCCTCGGAAGCTGAAACTAAAATCGACCTGTTTATAATTAAAATTATTATTCCAACCTACGTTTACATCCGGTATACCATTTCCATAATACTGCCGATCATCTAATGTCGCTTCGCTAATAGGGATAGTTTTCCCTTCTTGGTTTTCTACAAGCCACTTACCATTGTCATCCACGCCAACTGTTTTCCACACATAAAAATCACCAACAGGTCGTCCCACCTCCACCCTATGCGTGGACATTTGTATAGGTTCACCAGTATATCCGGCTTCAAAGAATGGAACGGTAACATCAAATTGCTTGTTAGAAAGGTTAATCAGCTTATTTTTATTTGTAGCTACCGTCAGCCCTGTCTTCCATTTAAAGTCACCTTTCCGAAGCGCATTTACATTCACCAACGCTTCGAATCCCATATTGCTCATCTCACCAGCATTTAGCATCATGCTTGAATATAGATAAGGCGGCGACGGTACATTAAACTGATACAGCAAATCTTTTACCCGACGAGTATAATAATCAAACGATCCATAAACCCGATTATCAAAAAGGCTGAAATCCAATCCTACATTATATTCATTCTTCCTCTCCCAGCGTAAATCCGGATTGAAGTTACGCGTGGGAACAAAACCCGGCACCCATCTTCCATTGATGTACGCTCCTTGTACCCGCTCAAAGTTGTAGCTTGTCTGCGACATATAGGAAGCCGATGCAATGGTACCTGTAACACCAAACCCTGCTCTTAACTTCAATTGATTGAAGGCTGTGATGTCCTTCACAAAATCTTCTTTTGCGATATCCCAACCCAGCGAAATAGCGGGAAAACTTCCCCATTTATTATTCGCGCCGAAAGTCGATGAACCTTCTCTACGTATACTAGCCAAAACCATATACTTTTCTTTATAATTATATGATAACCGAGCAAAGAATCCGATGAGCTTCCGATTTTCCTTATAACTTGTCATTTCGGCCAAACCCCGCTGAAGAGCCATGCCCGCTTCAAGCTTATTATACGTGTAGTCATCTGTTGGAAAATCAAAATTGTACGCGTAAAATTGGTCAAAAGTATCATCCTGCCAGCTATATCCACCTAATACATCAATTTTGTGATTATCGAAAGTAGCCGTATAATTAGCGGTAAGCTCCGTGAGGTTTTGTACTGATGACCGTGTATTCCGTGAAGCCGTACCATTTAGATTATTCTTAGTCGTGTTTATGTGATCAAAGGTCGTTGCATTGCCAGATAGATCGTTATTCTGCACCCGCGATAGCAACATTTTCAAACTTAGCCCCTTAATAGGTCGGTAATCCAACGATCCGCTCAAACGAGTTTCCCTAAATATGTTATCGTCAATGGTCTCGTAAATCATGCCTAAAGGATTGTCATAAAAGTATGCATCGCGCTCCTGCCATTTTCCGTTCTCGTTATAAATTTGGTCCGTCGGGTTTCGGATAATTGCCTGCCTCCACATATATGGCGAAGATCCGCCATTATTACTTTTCGTATTGCGACTTATGAGTTGTACATTCGTCTTTAGCTTACCATCAAACATATCATGGTTAAGGTTGGCCCGGATATTCAGCCGCTCTTGTCCGCTTTTTAAGAATATCCCCTCCCAGTTCCGATAGTTAATTGATCCTGTAAAATTTGTGCGCGAATTTCCACCAAATAAAGAGATATTATGATTGTGACTTAGCGGGTTACGAGTCACCTCATCCACCCAATCGGTTTCGCTTCCCAAATCTTGATAGGGAATCCCATCAGCAATCAATCGGCGATAATCACCCGCCCCCATCATTTCTGGTTTCCTAAACAAGGTCTGTAGGCTTGCATACCCGTTGTATTCTATCGTAGTACGGCTTTCAGTAGCAGTATTCCGTCTGGTAGTGACCAAAATAACACCTGCTGTCGCTCGTGTTCCATAGATTGCCGCTGCAGAACCGTCTTTTAATACATCGACAGATTCGATATCTTCAGGGGCCACTGTACTCAAATCACCGGGAATACCGTCAATTATCACTAATGGATCTTGCGATCCGTTGATGGAGTTTAATCCCCGAAGGCTCACTTGCGTTGATTCACCGGGATCACCGCTCGGTGTACTGATCCGCAGCCCCGCGACCTTACCTTGTATTAACTGACCGGCGTCCTTGACTGCCCCTTTTGTAAAATCCTCAGACTTCACACTCGCAATTGAGCTCGTAACCTCCCCTTTCTTCTGTGTGCCATATCCCACAACCACTACTTCATCCAGGGCTTCCGATGATTGCTGTAAATGGATATCTAGTGAGACCTGTCCATTTAAAACAACTCGATAAGTTACATAACCTAAAGATGAAACATGGAGAGCATCCCCTTTTTTGTACGAAAGGGAGAACGTACCGCCCGGTCCTGATGAAGACTTTTCTTTTCTCCCTTCCAACGATAAAGTAGCGCCGACAATAGCCTCGCCTGTGGGACCGCTCACCCGGCCTTTTAAAACCAGACTCTCTTGGGCAAAGAGCGAAAGGCTTATGTTGCACCACAATAGAAGTAGCATAATGACTCTCTTCATAATTTATTTATATTAATAGTTTATAATGAAAACTAAATTAAAAAAGAATAAATGTCAAAAACACATATATATTAACCGAATACAACTAGATTTTAACTTCAATAAGGATTCGTACATCTTTCGTATCCGTGTTATTTATGCCATTAATACCCTTGACATAATGTTAATCACGGAAAGAGTTCAGTACGGAAAGAATTTAGTCGAACCACAGCTTATTCTGATCAACCTATACGAGCATTCATTCGGAAGCGAAAGAATCCGAAACTTCCTTCTGTAGGATAGCGTCAGCCGGTCTTGAAACGTAAAGAAGATTATTTTAACATAAGGAAATACTTAACTTCGCTATAACGGATTTTCAATGAGAAAAGCGTGTACAACTCTATATTTTTCTGTAAGTTTATGCATAAGCTTTAGATTATATGGAAAATCAG
Source organism: Sphingobacterium prati (assembly GCF_013167215.1). GTDB lineage: Bacteria > Bacteroidota > Bacteroidia > Sphingobacteriales > Sphingobacteriaceae > Sphingobacterium > Sphingobacterium prati. Next base: position 64,202 of record NZ_JABJWY010000039.1, on the reverse strand, counting down.
TCACCTCTTATTCGCATCATTGACCTAAAAAAATCATACGGAACAAAAGAAATTTTAAAAGGGATCAATCTGGATATATTTCCGGGCCAGGTCATCGGCTATATAGGCCCCAATGGAGCAGGAAAATCTACTACAGTCAAAATATTAACGGGATTGATTGAGGACTTCACTGGCCAAGTTGAAATCAATGGCATTGATATTCAAAAAGATCCCCTTTCGATAAAATCCCAGCTCGGATACGTTCCTGAAAATGCGGAGCTCTATGATGTATTGACTCCTATGGAATACCTTGATTTTGTTGGAAAATTATATGGAATGGATGATCATACGCTTCAAGAACGTTCCTTAAAATTATTAAACGCATTCGGTCTTGCCGCAAACGTTAATAATAGAATGGATACTTTTTCAAAAGGTATGCGCCAAAAAGTGCTCCTGATCGCTGGTATTATCCATAACCCGCAGATCATCATTCTGGATGAGCCCCTCTCGGGACTGGATGCCAATGCCGTGATTTTTGTTAAGGAACTCATATCACTGCTTGCCAAAGAAGGTAAAACTATCTTTTACTGCTCCCACATGATGGATGTCGTTGAAAAAGTTTCCGACAGAATCTTATTGATTAATCAAGGAAGTATCATTGCCGATGGCACCATTAATGAGTTGAAGTCGAATCCCAATGAATCACTCGAACATATATTCGCAAAATTAACCAATACCGATGCACTTGATGCATCCAATATTATTACTGCTATTCAATAATATGGAAAAATTTATCTTACGATTTATTCTTCTGTTCAAGGGAATTTGGGAGAGCTTAGGAGTCAACTATAGACAATTTAAAATTATTTTAGAAACTAAAATTACCCTAGAGAACAGAAAGCCGATAACATTTAAGAAACGGAATACGGGGAAGTCTTCTTCGTCCAGCTCTATTATACAATTCATCATGTATATATTTATTGGCCTGATGTTTACGGCTGTTCTCATACTAATTCCCGATCGTTATCTAGCACTTGCTATTATGTTACTCTGTTTTACCAGCATGCTCAGCATTACCTTGGTATCGGATTTTTCACCTATACTTTTAGACACTCGGGATCAATATATCATTATACCAAAACCGGTCAACGATCGGACAATAGCCTTATCGCGAATAACATTTATCGCCATTAAACTTTTCAACCAGGTTATTGCATTATGTCTACCAGCATTGGTGTACGTTTTATTCAACTGGGATAGTATTGCTATTTTTCTGTTGGTGTTACAACTTCTCTTAAGCACATTAGTGGCATTGGTTTTCGTCAATGGTTTTTACCTGATTGCCATCAAATATTTACCCATCCAAAAATTTAAAGATATTATTACCTATCTACAGATTGGCCTTTCACTGATCATCTTTTTATCCTATTATCTTGGCCCCAATATGATTCAAACGATCGTTGAATCCCAATTGACGATTGAACAGCTTAAATTCCTTTGGATATTTCCCAGCACCTGGATCTCCTCGTTTCAATCCTTATTTCAGGGCAACCCTAGCACACAGATTATCCTGTTTTCAATCCTTGGCCTAGTTGTTCCTTTCTTTGGAGTCTATGCTTGTACACAATTATTTTCCGGCGGCTTTAATGCCAAAATAGCAGCTCTTGCAAGTCCTGACACACCTTTAACTGAAACTACAAAAGTAATCTCGCAGTCTGGCACAAGAAGACCTTTCTATAAAAAATTGGCGGCTAGTGTATGCGCTTCTCCGTTGGAAGAAGCTGGATTTAGTATTATATGGCTGATAAGCTCAAAAACAAGAGAATTTAAGCAGCAACTCTATCCTTCTTTGGCTTATTTACCCATCTATTTTATATTTCTATTTTTACGAACCGGAGAGGGGCTACCATTCGCAGAGAAGCTGCTTAAGTTAAAAGCATCTGGGTTATATATTATTATGTTTTATCTTTCACTGTTAACTATATTGACCGTATTTCAGTTGATTACACAGAGCAATAAGTATAAAGCCGCCTGGATCTATTATGTCACTCCAATAGATCATCCGGGGCAATTTATGACCGGTGTCCTTAAAGCTTGTCTCATTAAATACGTACTACCATTTAATATCCTATTTCTATGCGTTTGTATTCCCCTATTTGGTATCGGTTCAATAAACGATTTATTACTTTCATCGGCGGTAGGTGGGATCGAAAGTATCCTAATTATGCTCTTTCTCGTTAAAAATTATCCTTTTTCCAAAGCGAGCCAACCCAGTTCCAAAGCACTGGTGAATTTATTGATTTTAGGTTTGCTAGGATTTCTGGGCTATCTCCATAAAATTATTTTTCAGCATGAATCATTAGTCTGGGGACTAGCAGCACTTGGCTGGATAGTATTTTTTATGATGCTCAAGTACCTACAAAAAGAAGATTGGAAAAGCTTGGCCTTTGATAACAATTAAAACCGTACAGAATCCATACACGAATTTGACATGCTATCCCGATTCCTGGGATTATTATTCCTTCAATCCAAACGATAGGACAAATAGTCAAGTCTTAGCCAACAGTCATCCAATAGACTGTTGGCGACAAATACATTTTTTCAGGGAAGCTGTATAGTCATAAACCGTACAGTATTCATAGAATCCTATATATTCTGTCCAACGAATATCGCTTAAAAGTGCGCGAAAATATAGAAACACTTACCAGATATTTATTCCGTCAGAAGACCGTTCGCTTATTGATTAATTTTAAGTGTGCAAATGATGTGCACATAATTTTTTTTAATCTATAAATTTTAAAAAAATGAAAAAATTAAGCGGAATGAAGAGCTTCTCTTCGTTAGAAAACAAAAAGCTAAATGTTGAAAATCTGCAACGTATTTCAGGAGGTTCGGAATACTCTGAAGTAGCATCAAATTTTTTAAATGAAAGTGGTGCGCGCGACTACGACATCTACAGCAGAGGTCAGTACATCGGTAGACAGTGGGATAATTCGGATTGCCTCAGCAGTTCCTGGTAAAAAGGATGTCAATTCCTTTAAACGGTTTTGGCTTACGGATTCACATTTAAAGTGCACATATCATGTGCACTAATTTGTTTACTTATAAATTCCAAAAAATGAAAAAATTAGCAGGAATGAAGGACTTTTCCGCTTTGGAAAAGAAGAAAATCGAAAAGGATGTCATTGGTGGATTAGCGATGTCGTCAAGTACAGGTTTCTATGAAATACAATCAAACTTTGTCGACGCACATGGTTGTCGTGATGTAGATGTTTATGATGGCAACGGCGGAACCTATTTATCGAGAGTATGGATTAGAGAAGGAGCTTTTCCGCACTTCAATTAAGCCAAATAGTAAATTAAACACCTTTTACTTAATCAGCTGCTTTTACAAGTAAAAGCAGCTGATATCCAACAAAGCAATTAATAACAAGCATACTAAATTGCTCAAAACCATGATTTTAATCATATCAAAAAATAATGAAGTCACGACAACAGCTGTTATAAAGGAACTTATCGCGATGAACAAGCAATTTATTCGCATTCATGAAGATGAGGTGTTTGATATCAATACGATAAAAAAGAGAATTGTTTTGACAAGTCATCGCAACCAGTTTTTTCTGGACGAAGTGAGCGCCGTATGGTATAGACGAGGAGCAATCGAATTTAATAGGATGAGGTACCAAAATCAATCCATCGATCGCTATATGTTTGAGGTACAACATTGGCTTGTGGAATATGTCCTTAAGTCCCTTGAAGGAAAGAAACATATCAATAAACAAAGTAACAGTCATGTCAACAAACTATTGGTTTTAGAAAAAGCGAAAGAAGTGGGATTGGATGTACCTGGCTATTTTTTGGCTGAGGATATGGAAGACGTTATCGTCAATCAAACCATCGTAAAGCCAATCTCCGGGACACCGATAATAGATGATATCAAAGAACAACATAACGGAATTATGTATACATCCGTTATTGAGCAAAAGAGTGAGTCGGACTTCTTCATTTCTTTTTTTCAGGATAAAATCGAAAAAGATTTTGAAATACGGAGTTTTTATTTAAACAAAAAAATCTATTCTACAGCCATTATTTCACAAAACGATGAAAAAACCCGAATTGATCATAGAAGGTATAACAGTGAGATCCCCAATAGAAATGTACCGTATAAACTTCCCGCTGAAGTAGAACATAAAATTGACTTATTGATGCATTCCTTAGACCTAAACTGCGGCTCTTTGGATTTTATAAAATCAGCGGATAAGTTTTATTTTTTAGAAATTAATGCGATCGGCCAGTTCTTGGGCATGTCAAATGCCTGTAATTATGGTCTAGAAAGAGAAATAGCAGCATACTTATAATATGGAAGAGAAAGTAAAAGACTTGATCACGAAGGAGAAAAACAAACTCCCATTGACCTTTGAGTTTATGGAATTATTTGGCTCCCAAAACTCAAATAATTCAGACACAAATTCATCACGTTATCTCAAATGTTCGACCTATCAAACAGATTACTTGTGGCGCACAAGACCATTCAAACGACTGACGAGATTACTATGAGATTTTTTAATTTATATAGCGATATTTTTATAACTAAAGGATATAATCGCATACTGATTTCTGATTTAGGAAGAAATAGTTCCAAATTATATCCTTTGGAATTATATGAGCTAATAGCGGAATTAAAATCCACTTCTATTGACAGGGTGCTCGAAAATTACGAACCCGAGTCAAAAATTATTGTCCAGGAGTATATAGATTATTTACTGGAAAGGGAATATGGTTTTATCACCAAGGAAGATTGGGATAGAAATTTTTCACCCCTATCTTATGAATACCAAGATTATCAACCAATCTCAAATTTATTTATTGAAGTTGAAAAATTAACAATATCCGAAACATTAATTCAATCTATAGCCAACTTAGGTATTAAGCATCTGGCCGTTTTCTGTAGAAGTGCGGCTTCATTACAGGAGCTGATTAGTTTTGACAATGCTTTTGAAAACACACCATTAGAAGGTATGGAGATAACTTCAGCTTATACTACAGAGCTCACAAAGGACTCCTTTGCGCTTCTTCAAAGGCAAAGTCAACGCATCTATCATTTGCAATTTTATCAATGCCAGGAGATTCCTTTACTCTCAAATACCGAGAGCAGGTTTACGCTAGATTTCACAAAAGATACGCTGGCAATTAATTCTTGCGGAAAAGTAAACGTCGCTGACTTCAATACAAATATGCCCAAAGTCTTAGAAGCCATAAATCATAATTCATGTCTACATAAAAAACTCGGAATTGATGTAGCGGGCAATATCAAAAACTGTCCGGCTTTACCTCAATCTTTCGGCAATATACACGAAATGACCTTGGAACAGGTTTTGCGACAGGGTGCTATTCAGCAATATTGGGACATGACCAAAGAGGAGATTATGGTATGCAAGGATTGCGAGTTTAGAAATGTCTGCACAGACTGTAGGGCTTTTACCGAACGTTCGCATACGAATAAATTGGGGTATGACATCTCAAAACCCCTAAAATGCGGCTATGATCCTTACAGCAATGAATGGTCAGACTGGTCATTGAATCCGCTCAAACAACAAGCCATTGCCTACTATGGCTTTAAACCATTGAATGGAAAAAAATAACTCCCACAGGAGACCTATTTACAGAAAGCTATAATCAAAAAAAGAGGCATATCAGAAATCTAACTGAATTATGCCTCTTTATTTTTAGTAGCGGGGAGCAGGATCGAACTGCCGACCTCAGGGTTATGAATCCTGCGCTCTAACCATCTGAGCTACCCCGCCGTTTCGGTATGCAAATATACCACTTCACCTGTCAATTCAAAAGATTTTTTTATTTTTTTTAACGATTTATCATGTTCAAAAAGCTTTATATAGTACAACAAACTCATTCTTAACGAAGTAAAATATTGTATCCTTCATAAAAAAAGTCGGGATAAGATTTAGGAGAATTTAAAGTCAAATAATTAAGAAAAAGCCTTCAACTTTTCACAAAAAAACTTGCAATAACAAAATAAATATGTATTATTACAAATAATAAGTTTATGCAATAAAAAGCAAAATGGAAAGAGATTTGTAGCGGGGAGCAGAATCGAACTGCCGACCTTTGGGTTATGAATCCAACGCTCTAACCATCTGAGCTACCCCGCCATTTTGGGAACGCAAATATAGCTTATTTTTGATTTAAACAAACTAAAATTTAAAAAAACATTTATATGGCAGATAAAATAAAATTCCAACTAGAATATATCATCAACTCTTCACCTAGAATTTTATTTCCGTATTTGCAAGAACCAAACGAACTGGCACAATGGTTTGCAGACGATGTAAACTACAAAGACACTGTTTATACCTTTATTTGGGACGATGAACCGCATCGTGCAAAAATCGTAGCTTCGAAAGAAAATAAATCAGTGCGTTTTAAGTGGCTCGATGATGACCCCTATTACTTCGATCTAGAAATCGATCAAGATGAGCTAACAAATGATGTTGCACTTAAAATAACAGATTTTGCTAAAGAAGAGGACTTGGAAAACAGAAAATTAATCTGGAAAAATTCAATCGTCTATCTTCAGAGTGTTATAGGTGCATAAAAAAACCTATCTTTGCAATATATTTTCACCAAGGGCTCTCAATGAGCTCCTTGGCTGGAAGATGCTTTAATGTAAAGGCATCAATTTGCTTAGCGTCACGATGAAAAAGGTTCATTTACTTATTCTTCAAGCTTTCATTAAACCATTCATCGTCACATTTTTTATTGTGATGTTTGTGTTATTGATGCTTTTCCTATTCAAATACATTGATGATTTGATCGGAAAAGGGTTTGAATGGTACACCATAATGGAACTCATTGGATACCAATGTGTTGTTCAAATTCAAATGGCGATGCCGTTATCCATGCTATTATCCTCCATTATGACGTTTGGGAACTTGGGGGAAAGCTATGAGCTTGTGGCAATCAAAGCCGCTGGCGTATCTTTGCGTAAGGCCATGACCCCCTTATTCATACTTGTTGCAATTTTCGCTTCGAGTTCATTCCTGTTCTCAGACTATATCCTACCTGTCGTCAATCTGAAAATGGGAACTTTATTAACCGATGTACGTAATAAAAAGGCTGATTTTTTAATCAAACCAGGTATTTTTAACAATACAATTCCAGGATATTCCATTCGCGCAAGAGGAAAAAATAAAGAAGGAACAATTCTTTATGACTTGATGATTTATGATCACCGTGGGGGCAATACAGCCAACAATGTTTTGATGGCAAAAGAAGGATACATTTATAATTCGCCAGATAATAGCTATATGATCCTCAAATTGAAGGACGGAATACGTTATGAAGAGTCACGAACAAAGAACTCGAAAACTTACGACCCGCGCCAGCAATTTACACGCTTTAAGTTTAAGGAAACGGAACAGAAGTTTGACATGGGAAGCTTTCAACAAGGCAAAACCGATCAAAGTCTTTTCAAGAGCCACCATGCGATGCTCAATCTGAAACAGCTGGATATGTACATTGACTCTAACCATATTAAAATCGACAGTATGGGGAAGGCAATTACAAGAACCTTAGATACGCGTTATAATATCTATTCAAAGTATTTTAGTGTCAATCAACCTGGGCAACCCAAAGTAAAGGAAGCGAAAATCAAACCTTATGAAAATCTGATAGCCGATCTTGTTCCTCCTGAGCAACGAACACAGATCACCATGAATGCATTGAGCCAGCTAAACTATTTAAAAGAGGATCTCAATAGCCGTACACTCGAATTTAAGGATTACAAAACCAAAGATATTCGTTATCGTATTGAATGGCATAGAAAGTTTACATTAGCTGTGTCTTGTCTCCTTTTATTTGCTATTGGCGCTCCTTTAGGCGCTATTATTAGAAAGGGGGGGCTCGGTCTCCCGGTCGTTATGGCCATCATTTTCTTCTTAATCTATCATATCATCTCTACGGTCGCCGAAAAAACTGCCAAAGACGGTGCGATATCTTCGGCAGTAGGTATGTGGATGGCCATTATCGTGTTGACGCCCCTGGCCGCTTTTTTAACTTATAAATCGACAACAGATTCAGCGTTATTTGATATTGATCAGTATAAATTAAAAGCCGAAGCAGCCTGGAAGTGGATCAGAGAGAAATTTGGTAAAAAGAATAAATTAAAGGAGTCACATTAGATTTGTGACAGCCTTATTATAAATAAAATTAGATTCTACACTAACTTTGTATCAATACAATATAACAATAAATGGAATTCAAATTAAACACGATCGAAGAAGCGATCGCTGATATACAAGCAGGAAAAGTAGTTATCGTCGTAGATGACGAAGATCGTGAAAATGAAGGTGATTTCGTCACCGCTGCCCGCAATGCAACTCCCGAGATTATTAACTTTATGGCAACCCACGGCAGAGGTTTAGTGTGTGCCCCTATTACCAAGGAAAGAGCTGACGCATTACATCTCGATCTTATGGTAGGGCAAAATACAGCTATTTATGAGACCAATTTCACGGTTTCTATTGACCTACAAGGATATGGTTGTACAACAGGGATTTCAGCCTCTGATCGTTCAAAAACTATCAAGGCGATGATTGATCCCAATATTCACTACGAAGAATTAGGTCGGCCAGGGCATATTTTTCCATTGATTGCCAAAGATGGCGGGGTACTCCGCCGTACAGGACATACCGAAGCAACTGTTGACCTTGCCCGTCTGGCAGGTTTTGAACCAGCAGGTGTATTGGTTGAAATCCTAAAAGAAGATGGCGAAATGGCAAGACTACCAGAATTGATGGAAGTTGCCAAAAAATTTGGTTTAAAGATCGTTAGTATTGAAGACCTTATTGAATACCGCTTAAAGCACGATTCATTGATCAACGAAGAGGTGACGGTCAATATGCCTACTCAATACGGTGATTTTCAGATGAAAGCTTTTACCCAAAAAGATACTGGCGAACAACATCTCGCCCTTTATAAAGGTGAATGGAACGAGGATGAGCCTATTCTTGTCCGTGTACATAGTTCTTGTGTGACTGGCGATATTTTCGGTTCTTGCCGTTGCGATTGTGGTCCACAACTTCATAAAGCAATGGAAATGATCCAAAATGAAGGAAAAGGGGTGATTGTCTATATGAATCAAGAAGGTCGTGGTATTGGACTGATCAATAAATTGCACGCCTACAAACTGCAAGAAAATGGATTGGATACCGTTGATGCCAATGTGCAGCTTGGGTTCAAAGCCGATTTGAGAGATTACGGTGTAGGAGCCCAAATCCTGAGAAATCTCGGTGTAACAAAAATGCGCCTAATGTCAAATAACCCAACAAAACGCGCCGGTTTGGTCGGTTATGGTTTGGAAATCGTAGAAAATGTTCCCATTGAAATAACAGCTAACCCCTACAACGAAGAATATTTAAAAACGAAAAGGGATCGTATGGGACATACCATCATGAAGAACTTGTAATAAAGATCCAAAAAGTATATTTCAGAAGCGTTGTTTTTTCGCTAGAAAAAACAACGCTTTTTTTATAAAAGATGTGATGTTAGCATGGCAGTTCTTTGATGAAATAGTACTAGCTTTATACTAATGGATACGCAAGGGAAACATATCATCTTTTTTGACGGTGATTGCTTAGTTTGTAATCGTTTTGTTCAAATCCTATTAAAAATAGATACCAATGACAGGTTTTTATTTAGCTCCTTACAGTCTGATTTCGCTAAAAATAGTTTACATACTATTCCAAAAAATATTGATTCTATTGTCTATGTGTCTCCCACAGGTACCTGTATCAAAAGCGATGCCATATTGAATATCTGCAAAACATTAAAGCTTCCCTATTCAATCGTTTACTTTCTAAAAATACTGCCGAAAAAATGGCGAGATGCAGGTTATGATTATTTTGCAAAAAATCGCTATAAATGGTTTGGGGCCAATACCTATTGCGCTGTTCCTACGGAGCAACAACGAAAGAAATTTGTGTGAGCTAATCTTCCCATAAATTTGTTTATATGCCAAACAATTGGTAGAAGGACATTGTTACAAAAGTAGCTGTTCTATCAAACAATCCATGGTAATACACCCGCGATAATAAATCAGTACAGCTTGCAGCAATAACATTGCCCTGCAAAAAACAATTAACTAAAGAGTCCAATGAAAAATCCACTTTTAATTGACAAAGCCTATATAAACGGAAAATTCATCACATCAAAAAACACTTTTGATGTTGTCAACCCGGCAACTGGAAAAGTAATTGCAGCCTTACCTGATTTAAAGATCGCAGATTGTACGAAAGCTATAAAGGCCGCTGACAAAGCTTGGAAAGACTGGAAAAATACAACAGTTGCTGAGCGATGTGTTCTTGTCCGCGAATGGTATAACCGCATTCTACAAAATAGAGACTTACTTGCTGAAATTATGACACTTGAAAGCGGAAAATCCCTTAGTGAATCAAAGGTGGAAGTAGACTATGGCAATTCATTTGTCGAATGGTTCGCTGAAGAAGGCAAGAGAGCGTATGGAGAAACGATTCCTGTTCAGAAAAAAGGAACAAGAATGATGACAATCCGACAAGGAGTCGGTGTCGTTGCAGCAATTACCCCCTGGAATTTCCCTTTGGCCATGATTACCCGAAAAGTCGCTCCCGCTTTGGTCGCTGGCTGTACTGTCGTGCTCAAACCCGCTTCCCAAACACCTTTATCCGCGATAGCCTTAGTCAAACTGGCGGAGGAAGCCGGACTGCCAAAAGGCGTTTTTAACGTCATTACCGGAAAGGACAGTGCCGGTATAGGAAAGGAACTCGCCACAAACGATCTGGTCCGAAAACTTTCTTTTACGGGGTCTACCGAAGTTGGCAAGACATTGATCGAACAGTCCGCCTCAAACATTAAGAAAGTCTCCATGGAACTTGGGGGAAACGCACCTTTTCTAGTTTTTAACGATGCCGACATTGATGCTGCAGTACAAGGAGCTATTGCCGGTAAATTCAGAAACTCGGGACAAACCTGCGTCTCTATTAACCGCTTCATAGTACAGGAAGACGTCTACGATGAATTTGCTATTAAACTTGTTCAGGCTGTACGTCAATTAAAGGTAGGTAATGGCTTAGATAATGGCGTTCAAGTAGGGCCATTGATTAATGCCAAAGGCCTGGAAAAAGTACAATATCATGTCCAGGACGCCTTGAAACATGGTGCAGAATTGGCAACAGGAGGCAATGTGATTAAAGGCCTTTTCTTCCAGCCTACAGTCCTGACCAATATCCCTAAAGAGGCTCTGATATTTCATGAAGAAACTTTCGGTCCAGTCTGTGCATTATTCAGTTTCAAAACAGAGGAAGATGGTATCGCCATGGCCAATCAAACTGAGTTTGGCCTTGCCTCCTATTTCTACAGTACCAACATCAATCGTTGCTTCCGTGTAGCGGAACAACTTGAAGCGGGGATGGTGGGCGTCAATACCGGATTAATATCGAATGCTGCTGCTCCATTTGGCGGAGTAAAGCAATCCGGTGTTGGTCGTGAAGGATCAAAACATGGACTCGACGAATACATGGAACTGAAATACATCTGTTTTGCTGAATAATTACGATATAGCTTAGGTTATCCTTTTACTGAAAGGGGCAACTTGTGTCATACATCATCGATTGGATGGAAATCTGACACAAATAGCCCCTTTGTTCATGCACGTAATTCATATCCTTACCTCTTCCACAGGCAATGGAATTGAAGTATGAATTTGATCCCAACAAGATCCTAGCGTTGGGTTTTAATGAAGGCTGTCAATTTTTCACGAGTTGAGCTAAAAGACAATGCATCGCCCACTCTATCATAATTCTCTTTATCGACACAATTTGGATATGCAGATTTAGCAAAAGCCAATTTATTATCGTCTCTTATAAATAGCTCCATAAGGTCTATGATTTCGGAACTTCGTAACCGCCTATTTTTCAGTTCCTGAGCAGCTAGCTGCAATCGGTCCTGATCATTTTCCTTCTGATTGAGCAGATCATTCAATTGGTTCGCATCATCTTTATCCAGATAATCATTATTCTCAATCGGGTCATCCTGATTTTGCTGATGATCGGTTCCGTCATGTCCATATTGTTCATAGTCCTTTTCTTCCTGTTGGTTCTGATTCAAATAGCTATCCTCATTATAATTATCATAATCATCATCGTTGCGATAATTATCATTATATCGTCCTACCGGATTCATCGATTCCAGTACAATACCCCTATTTCCTCCACGACTGCTCACGGAAAACACAACATTCATATACTGACCGTTTCGGTTCGCAAGTTGTACAGCACTTCCGTTTAAAGTACTCCGCTGTCTATTTGCAAATACGATACGGAGATTATACCGCGGGTTTTTCAAATTCGGCACGCGAATATCAGTAGATGCCCTATGATTGTACAAAACATTATTAATATAAAGGAAGAAAGGAACATCGGTCGAATAAATAGTTAATGTTCCGCCATAAGGTCTATAACGTTGCGCGAATCCACCAGTCGCGATAGCAAGCAACATAATCACAGTCAAAAGTCTCTTATACATATACCTTTTCTAGTTATAATCGTTCGACTAGCGCTAAGTGAAAAGGATTAAGAAAACTAAGAATTTAACGTTTTATTCTAATTATTTTTATTTCTGAACTTTTTGTAGAGTTTTACCGCCATCATTAAGGAGATCGACAGTATTAAAAGTCCAAGAACACCGAATATCCAATTGAGAGCAGACTTTAATACGACGGTAAATACAATTGCAAATAATAAAACGGTCGCAAGCTCATTCCAAAGGCGTAATTTGGTCGACGACCATGCAGATGTTTCTCCCTTTAACTGAAACATAATCCGTTGGCAAGCAAAATGATAAAGAATCAGTCCCAATACAAAGGTAAGCTTAACATGCATCCAGCCCATGATCAACAATCCCGGATTGATATACAGCATGACAAGGGCCGCTAGAATAGTGAGATACATCGCTGGTGTTGTGATAATCCACCACAATTTACTCTCCATTAGAATGAACTGTTTATGCAATACCCCATACTCCTCTACAGATTTGGATTTAGCTTCGGTATGGTAAATGAATAAGCGAACGATATAGAATAACCCAGCCATCCAACAAACCACAAAGATAATATGAACTGCTTTTGCATATAAATAGACCATAGGTACAAAAGTAAGAAAAGTTAAGGGCAATCAATAAGACCATATGTCAATTAAGTAAATCTTACATAGCGTACACAAAAGAGGGGAACTTGTTTGAGTCTTTTATTTCTCCTTATTTATATCTTCATTAAAAGCTGGGTTCAAATACTTCATAGAAGTAAATCAACTAAATTTTAGTTGTTCACAGCAAATCATCATCCACATAAAAAAAGACCTGCCAGTTACAGCAAGTCTTCATTTTATTCGGATGTATCGCTAAAATCTTTTCTTTGGATAATCGCAATTGAAAATTTAATAGCGAAATTCTTTCACCACCTCGATTGCATATTTTACATTATCAAAAGGAATATCAGGCATAATACCATGTCCCAAATTGAATATAAAACCATTCTCTCCGCGCATACGTTCGAATAATTCGATAATTTTCTTTTTGATCACAGGCTTTTCAGCATATAAGACAAAAGGATCTAAATTTCCTTGAACCGCTATCCCTTGAGGCAAAGACTGCTTTATATTTTTTAGATCCGCATTCCAATCGATAGAAACCACATCTGGTTGCGCCTCTACCATCATCGGAGCAAAGACAGATGATCCCTTACAGAAAGAGATTACCGGAATATCTTTGCGGTTCAACTTGGAGATAATCTGTTTGTTGTAATAATGTGAAAAATCGCGATAATCATTCCAGGATAAAGCCAATGCCCAGCTATCAAACAATTGGATTGCATTTACACCTGCCTCGATCTGCATGTTAAGATAGGCTACAGTGACATCAGCAATCTTTTGAAGGATCATATGTGCTAATTCAGGTTGATTGTTTAACATCAACTTCGTCAACTTGAAATCCTTTGACGAACCACCTTCGACCAAATAGCTTAAAATGGTAAAGGGCGCTCCCGCAAAACCGATTAATGGGATACGATTATCAAGGCGTTGCTGAATTACTTTTATGGCATCAGCTACATATTGCAGTTTATCCAAACAGTCAATTGATAATGCTTCCGCCTCCTTGACAGAACGAACTGGATTAGAAAAACGAGGGCCCACTCCTTGTTCAAATGACAAATCTCCACCCATTGCTTCAGCTGTAACCAAAATATCTGAAAACAAGATCGCTGCATCAATTCCAAGCAAATCCACGGGCAACATCGTTACATCTGCCGCAATCTCTGGTGTTTTGCACATTTCGAGAAAAGAATACTTGTTTTTGATATCCCAGTATTCTTTCATAAAGCGCCCAGCCTGACGCATCATCCACACAGGAGGTCTCTCCGTTTGCTGCGAGAAAGCAGCTCTAATCAATAAGTCGTTTTGTAAAGTAGTACTCACTATAAATGTTTTGAAATTTCGTTTTCTATTTTTGTAATAATACTAGCCTGTCTTGCGGTTAAATGCAATTTATTAGCCACATCTGTATATGCTTTTGCTCTTTCATAATCTGCCTTCCGCAATGCAATATTGGCCAGATTGATCATTACCATACCTTTTTCATTATCTTTTTTCCAAGGTAAACGGGATGCCAGCTGAAAATGATATTCAGCCTCATCGATACGTTCTTCTTTTAAGGCAATATTTCCCATCATAAATTCATAGAAATTACGACGCCCCTTACGAAGGGTATCTGGATTTTTTATTTCGGATAACAAGTTTTTTGTTTTCTCATAGTCTTGTCTATGAAAAGCTTGCGTTGCCAAAAAAACTGAGCCCTCCCGGAAATGGCTCCAAATTAAATAACCAATGCCACCGGCCAGCAAGACAGATGTCTGATAATGCCCTTGGTATAAACCATAGCCCAAAAGTAACGCTGCAATAAAAATAACGGCTATTCTAGCCTTAATTGTCATCATCTTTTTTTACTACGCGTTATTGTCGGTAAACTTATAACCAACCCCTCGGATAGAATGGAAATAAATTGGATGCTTTTGATCTGGCTCAAAATATTTCCGGAATGTCAAAATGAAATTGTCGATGGTGCGTGTCGAAGGATAGACATCATAATTCCATACAGTTTCCAAAATTTGCTCCCGAGAGACGGCCTCATTGCGACGTTCGATCAACAGCTTCAATAGCATCGTTTCTTTTTTCGTCAAGGAGGTAATCGTTCCATCCGCATGATGCAATTCATAAGAATTAAAATAGATGGTTTTATCACCGATTTGATAAGAGTTCAGTTCTTTTAAATCATCTGGCTTCATTCCCCGACGGACCAAATTTCCAACGCGAAGAATCAACTCTTCTAGGTTAAAAGGTTTTACCAAATAATCATCAGCTCCTTTTTTGAGTCCGGTGATACGGTCTTCGCTACTGTTTTTGGCAGTCAAAAACATGATCGGCACCTCGGTATTCTGTAGTCGAATCGTCTCAGCAACTTGAAATCCGTCAATTTCAGGAATCATAACGTCCAGAACCACGAGATTGAAACGTTCTTCTTTAAAAACTTTCAATGCTTTTTTTCCGTCAGTAGCCGTAGTGACACGGTAACCTTCCATTTCGAGATTCAACTTGATAGCTTCTAACAAGTGTTCTTCGTCTTCGACAAGTAATATTCTTTGTTTACTTTGCATTTCTTTCAAATGTTACTTCAAAAATACTCCCTTTAGGAGTGTTATCTTTAACTTTAATGGTCGCGTCGTGCTTCTGCAACACAGTTTTCACGATATATAACCCCAAACCAGTACCTTTGGTTTTCCGTGTTGCTTCACTTCCCACGCGATAAAACTTATTAAAGATAAGTTTTTTCTCTTCATCACTGATACCAATGCCATGGTCAGCAACAGAAAAAATTATTTTACTGTTCTCAGTGTATAATTTCACATCCACCATAGCGCAAGCCGGTGAATATTTGATAGCGTTCTCAATGAGATTTGTCACGACATTACTTATCGCAAATTTATCACCATGGATAATAATATCCGATTCCAGATAAGGTTTCAATACCTGCGAGCTACATGAATTTTTTTGAAGCCGATCGACAATTTGCTCCACCAAAGATGTAAAGTTAAAGTCCTCTTTGGGCATGCTGTAATTGCGGCTGTCCAGCTTTGTTGTCATCAATACATTTTCCACCAGATCATCCAATCGCTCAATATCTTTCAGGGAATTTCTTAAAAAAGTCTGTTGTTGCTCCTTATCCAAATCCCGTCGTAAAATGGTCTGAATATAAAGCTTCACTGACGCTAAAGGAGATTTCAACTCATGCGTGATGGCCAAAAGGAAATTCTGCTGTTGTTGCAACAGTTTCTGCTCGCGCTCTACCAGACGCTTTAACCGCCATGCGCCCCATAGAAAAATGATCAAAAAGAAAATACCCTCTCCTATAATCATATTCTTTTTGCTTGGGTCAAATCGGATAAACATCACCCCCCACCAGATCAACTGCATAACCGCATAAAACAAAAGGAAATAAAAGAGTAAAAGCGCTTTCTTCATGTAACAAAAATAGCTATTCACCAAGGCATTCGGAAATATCCCAAAGATTATGACACAAAGAAGAAAATTAGCCGATTCACAATAAGATAAAATCTCCCTGGAGGTGGTATATTTGCATATGTTTAATCATGAGAAAAAGGATATTTTCTTTGATCTGGATCATACCATCTGGGATTTTGACAAGAATGCTGAAGAAAGTCTCCAAGAATTATATTTTAAATACAAGTTTGACAGCTTGTTTGACAAGGAATCCCCCACCCGTTTCATCGAAACTTATACGGTCAATAATCATCGACTTTGGGGATTATACCATCATGGAAAAATTTCAAAACCCGAATTAAGAAAGGCAAGGTTCGCCGATACCTTTACAGCATTGGGCGTAGATCCTGAATTATTTCCGGAAGAATTTGAACTGGAATACTTGGCTATTTGTCCCCAAAAGACGAATTTATTTCCTCATGCCCATGAAACTTTAACCTACTTGAACGAAAAATACAACCTACATCTGATTTCCAATGGTTTTAAAGAAGCCTGTGAGATCAAAATGAAAAAAAGCAATTTGAATAAATATTTCAAAAATATCTTTATTTCTGAGGTAGTAGGTATAAACAAACCTGATCCAAGGATATTTCAATTTGCGCTGGAGACGACAGGCACACAGGCACCACAATCACTGATGGTAGGTGATAACCTGGATGCGGATATACGCGGAGCAATGAATGTTGGCATGGACGCAATCTTCTTTAATCCGAACAGTGTGGAAAAACCCGAAGATGTGCCGCATATGATCGTCGATCTGAAAGAACTACAATCCATATTATAAAAAAAGCAGCTTTAAAGCTGCTTTTCGAAAATTTTTGTTTTTATTGGGCAGAAATACCCCTTCTATTAGCTGTCATAGCTGTTATGACTTACGAGAGGATGAAGGTTTTATTATAAAACTTTAACAGTTATATTCTTAAACCAAACGTCATTTCCATGATCTTGAAGACCGATCAATCCGGATTTACTTTCGCCGCCTACATGACTCAACAACTCAAAAGCCAATGGCCATTTTTCTTGGCTGAATTTACTTTTTTGTAGTAGATCGATCCATGATTTATCCCACAGAGTATATTCGACGACTTTCACACCGTTTTGAAAATGCTCCACTTTACCATTGTTTACACGGATCTTCACTTTATTCCATTCGCCATAAGGCTTTCCATTTTGTGGTTTCGCAGGAATCATATCATATAAAGACGTGGATTTGCGATTGCCGTCAACCCCCATTTTAGCATCCGGATGGTTTTCGTTGTCAAGCACCTGGCATTCCGGTGACGAAATATAGATGGGCTGGCCTTCGACTTCTTTCGCCAGGAAGAAAATTCCTGAATTTGCCCCTTTTGCAACCTTCCACTCCATTTCCAATTCGAAATTTTTGAAATCATGTGCAAAAATCAGATCTCCGCCTTCATCTTTACCAACATTCGCCTGGCTATCAAATTTAATTGCGCCTTCATTGATGACCCATCTTTTAGGCAAGACAGTTTTATCATATCCTCTCCAGCCTTCCATAGAGGTCCCGTCGAAAATAACATAGGCTCCAGCCTTATTCTTTTTGAATTTCTTGATATCTACACGTGGCAAATCCAGGATTTTGTAAGCAGGTACGTCTTTTTTTGCTTGTGCTACGGCAGTATGTAGATGTGCTGAAAATGCCATCACCGATACCGCAAGAACTGTTTTTAATAACTTCATTCTTCTAGTTTTAGGTTTGTTTCAAAATTAAAATTACGTATTTGGGCTTAAAAAGAGGAATATTTTTTAATATTCCTCACCGCCACTGTTTATTTCATTTGTTTGTGCTTCTTTCTTCTTAGACCTATTTAAATCCTGACTACCAAAACGATAAGACAGTGACAAGGTCACCATCCGCTTCATCCAACGGTGTTCAAAATTTGATATGAGCTGAGATGTCTCTGTCACACCATTCATTTTCCGTGAATTAAATACATCTCTAACATTTAACATAATTGATGCTTTTTTCTTGAATACATCCTTTTTCAACGCGACATCCACCCCTTTCATGGCATTCATCTGTCCTTGAGCCATCACCCGTGAAGAATTGTACTCACCTCTCATTTGAGCAGAGAAAGTAGGTGTGAAGCGATAGTTCGCAGTTAAATTTGCATTATAAGCGAAATCCTTTCTTTCTTTTATATCGTAGTCCGGATTTGCATTATATTTAATATGGATCAAATTGAGGTTAAATGTAAAATCAAAATCCTTCGTCGCGTTGACTTTTGAAATAAATTCAAAGCCCGAAAGATTACGGCTGGTCATATTCTCCCATCGACTATACGTTCTGCCATCTTCTATTTTGTAGACAAAAGGTTGGATAACCTCACTCGCGTGATTAAAGTATGCCGAAGATATTAAATTGACTTTTCCGAAAGTTTTAGCAAAGCTCATTTCAAAACTATGTACATCTTCTGGTTTCAGATTTGGGTTTCCCTGACGGTAATTCAAATCATCGGATACATTTAGAAACGGATTGACCTGCCAACCCCGGGCACGTTGCACACGGCGCGAGTAACTAAACTGAACTTTGTCGCCGTTATCATCTACATCATAGGTTAAAAACAAGGTTGGGTATAATCTAAAAAAATTCTGCTTTGCAGTGGATTCTTTTTCTGCGGCGTCAGGATCCTTGGAAAAATAAGTGGATTTGAGTTCAAATTGTTCTCCTCGCAATCCAATTTGATAGCCAATTTTATCCGTCAGCTTATTTTGATAATTAGCATAGATCGCATGGACAGCACTGGTAAAATCAAAATCATTGCTGATCCTATAATCTCGTCCATAAATCTCATTTACGACCAAAGTATCGGATAATTGCGTATCAAAAGATTTTCTAATCTGGGAACGGTATCCGGCCTCAAATTTGCTTACTTCGGAAAATGGCAACACATAATCCAGTTGGAGATTGATATTCTTGCCGTCTTCAGAGGTTACATTCTTGCGGGAAGTATTTTTACGTCCGTCAGTATATTCTTGAAAGAAATCGTTTGTGCCATCTTCCTTGTCTCTTCCGTAACTCGCATTCCCGGTCAATTCCTCCCCTTGTCGCTTAAACTGATGTCTAAAATCGGCGTTGAATTCATAACCAAGATCGTCTTCGAATTGGGTCGAATTACGATCGCTCGTTCCGGTTTCAACTGTTCCTTTATAAAACCGATAATCTAAATCCTCTATCCGTTTATTATCCCGAATGCTCAGATTACCTGAAAAGCTCAATGAGGTACGATCAGACATATTGTAGTCAAATCCAGCTTTTACTGTATGGCTGTTTCCCCTTCTTGACGATTCGGATTCGCTATAATTACGGGTCGTATCGCGCAAAAAGATATTGTCGGTCTTCCCACTTCCAACCATGTTACGTTTATTAAAGTTGTATGACCCAAAGTAATTGAATTTTCGATCCCGATAATTCAGGGTGATACCAGCCATGTAATTATCGTAGGAGCCAGCGGATGTGTTTACTGATCCATTCAGCCCTGTTCTGATATTTTTCTTTAAAACTATATTGATAATTCCTGTCTGTCCTTCCGCATCATATTTAGAGGAAGGATTGGTGATGACTTCAACTTTCTCTATCGAATTAGCAGGAAGACTCTGGAGTAAAGATGTGACATCATTTCCGGCTAATGCGGACTCACGGCCATCTATTAGAATCTTGACACTACTGGATCCGCGCAGGCTCACTGAGCCATCTTGATCCACTTGAAGCGTGGGCACATTGGCTAAAACATCTGTTGCAGTACCACCCGCACTAACCAAGCTCTCACCTACATTAAAGGTTTTACGGTCAATGCCAATCTGCATTGCAGGCACTCTTCCCTCAACGACAACTTCGTTCAATAGCTCCCCAGTGGAGGTGAGGCCGATCCGCCCTAGGTCTTTAGTTTTTGAAGCGGTCACATCAACTCCTACAATAGTAGAGGTTTCATAGCCCACGTAACTGATACGAACATTATATTTGCCTGGTGTGATATCCGAGAATAAAAGAAAGCCTTGATCTACAGACTGCGCTCCTTTAACGTAGTTATTGCCTGTATCTAAAAGCGCTGCACTCGCAGAGGAAATAGGTTTAGAAGTTTTGCTATCGATCAAGATAGCTTTGATTTGACCAGTTTGTGCAAAAACAATAACCGGTAGAAAGAATACAAATAATAATAAAAATTTAAACGATTTAGCGTTAAATAACATGAGAGCTTCAGCTTAGTTTATAGTTATAATGCAAATAAAACTAAAACTTACAGAGAAAATTGAAGCGTAACCATATTATTACGGTAACAAAAAGGATAGTAAGTTTATTCTACGGACACTGTCAGACCTTCTGCTTTCAAAATTTTGCGGTAGATTTCCATCTCGGTGAAAGTGCCCTCCAAAACGGCACACTTACCTTCAGTATGTACTTTCCATGCAATTTTCTCAGCCTGTTTTTCGGTATATTGGAGGTGATACATCAGACAATGAATGACATGTTCGAACGTATTCGTTTCGTCATTCCATAAAATCAATCGATTAGAGTCCTTAACAGACGCTAATATCTCTTCTAACGTAAAGGTTTCTTCAGCAGTTTGGGTACCCATACTGCAAAAATAGAATATTTTTTTCTAAATTAACGACAATATAAAAGGGAAGAATACAATCAATTAGATGAATTTATTATGTTTCAGTCGAAAATCGCAGGAATTGGCTATTACGTTCCGAAAAACGTATATACCAACAATGATCTAACACGTTTTATGGATACCAGTGATGAATGGATCCAAGAAAGAACGGGGATCAAAGAACGCCGCTATGCCGACCGTATCGGCGAAACGACAACCACGATGGGTGTTGAGGCTGCAAAAATAGCAATAGAACGCGCCAATATCAGCAAGGAAGATGTCGATTTTATTATCTTCGCAACCTTATCACCCGACTACTATTTTCCCGGATGTGCGGTATTACTGCAACGGGAAATGGGGATGAACGAAGTAGGCGCATTAGATATTAGGAACCAATGTTCGGGCTTCATCTATGCCCTGTCCATAGCAGATCAATTTGTCAAAACAGGGATGTATAAAAACATACTTGTTGTGGGTTCAGAAAAACATTCATTTGCACTCGACTTCTCCACCAGAGGCCGTGCTGTATCCGTTATTTTCGGTGATGGTGCCGGAGCAGTGGTTGTGCAGCCAACAACAGAAACCGGTAAAGGCATTTTGAGCACGCATTTACATTCTGATGGCGCTGAAGCCGAAAAGCTCGCAATGTATTACCCAGGGGCATCAAGCGGCATATGGTTAGATAAAATGCCCGACTGGCCAGAACAGGAATTGGGTGGGTTATTGATGACCAAAGAAATGCTTGAAGATGGAACCGCATTCCCAAATATGGATGGACAGGCCGTTTTCAAAAAAGCTGTTGTCAAATTCCCCGAAGTAATCCATGAAGCCTTGAGCAAGAATAACTTAGAAACCTCAGATATAAACTTACTAATTCCACATCAAGCAAATCTTCGTATTTCACAATTTGTACAGAAAACCTTAGGGTTACATGAGGATCAGGTATTCAACAATATCCAAAAATATGGCAACACTACAGCGGCTTCTATACCGATTGCGCTATGTGAAGCCTGGGAAGCCGGAAAAATAAAAGATGGTGATCTGATCTGCCTAGCCGCTTTCGGCGCGGGCTTTACCTGGGGGTCCGCCTTAATCAGGTGGTAGCAAAGCTATTTAGGGGCGAAGATAAATATTTCTTCCCCCTGATCTTTAAAATGTTTTTTTAGCTTTTTCATATAATCCTGGCGACAAGGTTCAACCAATTTTATCATTTCCTTCCGCTCCTTGCTACTTTCATCCCAATTAGACTTTGCTATCTCAAAAATACTATAGTTTTCCAATAACTTTTCAGTAGAACAATGACAGTATCCTGTAACGATCGAGTCAGGGGTAGTTATTGGAATACTTTCATAAAGTTTCTCTTTACAAGATTCGACCACATCCAGCTTTGTTCTTTCACTATCAACCCTATAATGACAAGAAAATAGTATCAGAACAGGAAAAATGGCTATTATCCGCAAAAAAATGCCTTTCTTAACGATTGTCTTTCGTCCCAAATATCTTTGCATATCCCTCGAAAATCTTTTCTAGATTAAAATAAATTCTTTTATCAAACATAGCATTATTTTCAGTGGTCAGCAAATCACAGTTTTTAACAGTGAACAATAAAAAAGGCGTTAATCTTTCGATCATCGCCTTTTTTTGTTTTTTTCGAATAATGAACTATCCGTTTGACAAAGCTGCTGCTCCAGAAACGATTTCGGTCAACTCTGTAGTAATTGCTGCCTGACGAGCCTGGTTGTACGATAACTTAAGTGATTTCAATAAGTCACCTGCGTTTTCAGTCGCTTTATCCATTGCTGTCATACGCGCTCCATGCTCAGAAGCATTGGAGTCCAAAACAGCTTTGTATAATTGAATCTTGATGGCTTTCGGAATTAATTCCTCGATAATCTTCTCTTTGGAAGGTTCGATGATATAATCCACTTCAGCTTCTATTTTTGCTTTATGCGTATGTTGTGTGTTTTCCTCTGCAGGTAATAAAGGTAAAATTTGTTCTGCTGTCAACTCTTGAACTGCAGCGTTTTTGAATTGGTTATAAACCACTTCTACCCGATCAAAATTACCTTCCTTAAATTGTTCCATGATAAATTCTGTCACTAGCGAAACAGTTCCAAAATTTAAATCAGAAAACAAATCCGAATGGTTAGCTATTACATCGAAATTACGCTTCGAATAGAAATCATAACCTTTTTTACCAATAGCGATGATACTTAAATTGCCTTTCGCATGCTGCTCGGCATATTTGTTAGCGATCAAGTTATTAGTCATCTTGATAGCATTCGCATTGAATGCCCCAGCCAAACCTCTATTAGAAGAAACAACAACGATCAACACTTTATTTGGCTCACGATCTACTGTAAAAGGAGAATTACTTCCCTCCACACTTGCAGAAACATCAGCCAAAATATCTCTTAATTTATTCGCATATGGGCGCAATTGTAAGATAGCGTTAGTAGCGCGCTTCAATTTAGCAGCCGAAACCATTTTCATGGCTTTCGTGATCTGCTGTGTTGATGATACCGAGGTAATCCGGTTTCTTACTTCTTTTAAATTTGCCATATTTGTTTTAAGTATTAAGTACCTAGTATTGAGTATTGAACCTAGCCAATGGGCTCAATACCAAATACTCATTACTAATTAATATTTTGATGCTAAATCCTTAGCTACTGTTTCTAATACTGCAGTCAACTCATCTGAGAATTTACCAGCTTTGAACGCTGATAAAACTTCTGGATGACGTTGTTCCAATTGCGTTAAGAATTCCTCTTCAAATTCTCTTACTTTATTTACCGGCACATTACGCAATAAACCTTTTGTTCCAATGTAAATGATCGCAACTTGTTTTTCTACAGAAACTGGAGAGTATTGACCTTGTTTCAAGATCTCAACGTTACGAACACCTTTATCCAATACCGCTTTAGTAGCAGCATCTAGATCAGAACCAAATTTTGCGAAAGCTTCCAATTCACGGTACTGCGCTTGATCTAACTTTAATGTACCCGAAACTTTTTTCATCGGCTTGATCTGAGCGTTACCACCCACACGAGATACGGAAATACCTACGTTGATCGCTGGACGGATACCCGCGTTGAATAAGTTAGATTCCAAGAAAATCTGACCATCTGTAATAGAAATTACGTTGGTAGGGATATAGGCTGAAACATCACCTGCTTGTGTTTCGATGATCGGAAGCGCTGTTAATGAGCCACCACCTTTAACCAAATGCTTGATAGATTCAGGAAGGTCATTCATGTTACGTGCAATATCATCCGAAGAGTTGATTTTTGCTGCACGCTCTAACAAACGGCTGTGTAGGTAGAATACGTCACCTGGATATGCTTCACGACCTGGAGGACGACGTAATAACAAAGAAACCTCACGGTAAGCCACAGCTTGTTTAGATAAATCATCATAAACGATCAATGCTGGGCGACCTGTATCACGGAAGAACTCACCGATAGCAGCACCTGCCATTGGCGCGTAGAATTGAAGTGGAGCAGGATCAGCAGCAGAAGCAGCGACAACAACGGTATAAGCCATTGCACCTCTTTCCTCTAATGTACGAACGATATTCGCTACAGTAGAATTCTTTTGACCTACAGCAACGTAAATACAGAATACAGGTTGACCCGCATCGTAGAATTCTTTTTGGTTTAAGATCGTATCGATACATACCGCAGTTTTACCTGTTTGACGGTCACCAATAACCAACTCACGTTGGCCACGACCCACTGGAATCATCGCATCGATTGCCTTGATACCTGTTTGTAATGGCTCAGTTACTGGCTGACGGTAGATAACACCAGGAGCTTTACGCTCAATAGGCATTTCGTACAATTCACCTTGGATAGGTCCTTTACCATCAATTGGCTGACCCAATGTATTCACAACACGTCCCAACAAACCTTCTCCAACTTTGATGGATGCAATACGGTTGGTACGTTTAATCGTATCTCCTTCTTTAATTTCGTCAGAAGGACCTAAAAGTACAACACCGACGTTGTCTTCTTCTAAGTTTAATACAATACCTTGTAATCCGTTATCAAATTCAACCAACTCACCGGACTGAACTTTAGTTAAGCCGTAAATACGAGCAATACCGTCACCTACAGCAAGTACGGTACCCACTTCCTCTAGTTCGGCTTCTGATTTAAAGCCCGCCAATTGCTCTCTTAGAATTGCCGAAACTTCATCTGGTCTTACCTCTATCATTTTAATTATTATAAGGGGTTTTTTGATTTATTTTACTTTAAACACCAGAATAACCTTAGTTACCCTGATTCAAATATCTTTCTAATTTATTCAACTTTCCAGCAATACTTGTATCAATCTGGCGGTCACCAATATTGACGACAAATCCGCCGATTAACTTGTTATCGACTTTATTGACCAATATCACTTGAGCGTTGGTTTCTTTTGCAAGGACATCTTTCATTGCGGCTAAATTAGCTTCAGAAAGTGGTGCTGCAGATGTAACTGTAGCCTTTACAATACCTTTAACCTCGTTATACTCACGGACAAATTCTTGCGCAGTAGCATATACGATCGTACCACGACCTTTGTTGATCATGATCTTGAAAAAGGCTAAGATATTTGCATTGATCTTATCTTTAAATAAAGCATCCAATATGTTTTTCTTCTTGTCCAAAGGAACAATAGGATTGGCCAAAACAGCCTGCAATTCTGAACTGGACTTTAAAACAGCGATGAACGAATCCATATCTGTTTTGATGGTCTCCAGTGAGCCCTGCTCGCTAGCCAAGTCAATTAATGACTTTGCATATCTCGATGCTACTTTAAATACTGACATAATTCTATTTCGTAATTTAAGTGACCGGATTAGTTCAATTTAACATCTTTAAGCAAATCTGCTACTAAAGCTTCCTGCTTACCTTGGTCCTCAAATTCTCTTGTTAATACTTTGCGGGCGATATCCAAAGACAAAGATGAAACTTGTGATTTTACCTCAGCCAAAGCTTTATTCTTTTGTTCGTCGATCTCCTCTTTCGCCTGAGCAATCATTTTAGCACCTTCGTATTGTGCTTGTGTTCTTGCTTCAGCAACGATTTTGTCTTTTAGCTCTTTCGCTTCTTTAAGGATAACATCACGTTCTGCACGAGCCTCTTTAAGCAATTGTTCGTTTTCATTTGTTAAACGAGCCATTTCTAATTTAGCTTTCTCAGCAGCTTCCAATGCATTTGCAATTCCTTGCTCACGTTCATCTAAAGCGTTGACGATAGGTTTCCAGGCAAACTTGCCCAATAAAAAGATCACAACCAATAAGATGATTAGCTGCCAAAAGAACAAACCGTACGAGAACTGATTAATTAATGCTTCCATTTATATACAATTGTAAATTATAATTTTCTTTTGTTTTGTATTTTTTTGTTTAAATACAATCTGCAACCAACCGTTGCAGATTGTATTTAGTAAACTTTTAATCAGCTTGGATTATTTACCTAAGATTAAAGCACCGAATGCTAAACCTTCAACTAAGGCACCAATGATGATCATCGCAGTTTGAATTTTAGATGCTGCTTCTGGTTGACGAGCGATAGCTTCCATAGCTGAACCACCGATTTTACCTAAACCTAAACCTGCACCGATTACGATTAAACCTGCTCCAATTAAGTTGTACATAATAATTATTTTATAAAATTTAACAAAAAAATTCGATTAATGATGTGCGTGTTCTTCGACTGCCATTCCGATAAACAAAGAAGACAACATCGTAAAGATAAAGGCTTGCAAAAACGCAACCAGTAGCTCCAGGAAAAACAACACTAAGGTTAACAACATGGACACCCCAATACTACCACCGACAGTCAATTGTTGTTGAAATAAATAAACGATTGCGATCAAACCCATCACAACAGAGTGACCAGCAGTGATATTCGCAAACAAACGCAACATTAAGGAAAAGGGTTTAGTAAACATACCCAACACCTCAATTGGTGCTAAAATAAATTTAAAAGGAACTGGAACACCTGGCATCCAGAAAATGTGTTTCCAATAATCTTTATTCGCTTTAAAGTTGGTAATAAAGAAAGTGAATAAAGCCAAACATAAAGTCACTGTAATATTTCCCGTTACGTTAAAACCTAGTGGAGTCATACCCAATAAGTTCAAAACAAAAATTAAGAAAAATACAGATAACAGGTAAGGCATAAATTCTTTATAACGGTGACCGATATTAGGAACAGCCATTTCATCACGTACATATAAAACCAAAGGCTCCAAAACGCGACCTATACCTTTAGGAAGGTTATTAACACCTTTTTTGTATGTTTTAGCCAAAGATATAAAACCCAAAAACAGTAAGAACGCCGCTAATAATAGACCTACCACATTCTTTGTAATCGAGAAATCTAACGGCTTAGCGTTTGTAGGATGATGGGCCTCATCAAAATTCAATGTACCTGCAGCATCCGTCTTATAGATCTTGCCATGGTAAAGTGTGTAGTATTGGCCGTTTTTCTCTACAACAGACTCTCCATGATGAAACTCGCCAGAAGAAAAAACAACCAATCCATTATCAATAAGAATTACTGGCAATGGAAAACCATAATGCTTTCCTGCTTTTTGATCGGAAAACAAAGAAAAGTAATGATCATCCTGTAAGTGATGTTGACTATACGCTTTGATTTCCTCAGCTTGGGATTTAGGCGCATCCCCATGCGCTTCTTCAGCTGCTTTTAAGGTAAAAGGATTGACAGCAAGAAAAATTACTGCAAATAATAAAAGTGCTCTCTTAAGATTCACCATTTCAGATTACTATTGAATAATAAAAAATTTTGCGCAAAAATACAATTTTATTTGGCATAAATCACCATTTGTTTAAACTTTTTCCAAAAATAGTTTAAACCTTTTTATCTACTTGATTTAAAGCATTAAAAGCTATATATACATCGACAAACAACGAGATAAAAAACACAACCAAAAAGTTATATTCGATAAAATTGTTTTCAATTGTCTTTAACCCATCCTTGACATAAATATATCCCGCAATCGCCTTTAGGAGCACCACTCCAAGAAATATGACTCCTAATTTCTCGGGCATGGACCAGTTTGCAAAAAACACCAAGACCGCAACCAACATTGAGGAGCAAAATCCAAATGCATACATTCCAACCAGGCTGTAATTCGTCTGTGACCAATACTGCACAACGTCCATACCGGATATTACTAAATAATGTGCAGCAAAACTTGCTACAAAGACGATCAGCAATACGAGTATGCTTTTCAAATAACTATTCATTCTTATTAATTTGATTTGCCTGCCTGATAAACTGATACAAAGATACAACCACCCCCAATAGTGTCAATCCCTTCATCCCCCATTCACCCGCAATCGCATATTTATTATCTAACCAAGTGCCGACCCAGTAAAATAGATAGATTGTCACACCCATCTGAATCGGCATGGAAGTAAAAACAATCCATTTGTTAATTTTTTTATTGGTTTTCTCCTCTTTCAATTAGCTTATAATAAAAGGTGGACAAATATACATCATAAATCCTTATCCCCTATAGTCCTAAAACTTTTTGTCCAATTTTAATATCTGGATAATCTACATCTGCTCCTAACAACATCTTAAGCTCGGAAGATGATTTGTCTGGATTTGCCCGAATTACCGCAAGGATTCGATCAAGCTTCTCTTGATCGATCAATTCGGTTGCCTCAACCTCTGTCCCTACAAAGTTAATAAGATGTCCGTAAATTGTACCGGCAACCATCCCGCGCTTACCTGCTATGTCCGAAATACTCATTCCTTCTTTAAACATTTCTAAAGAAATATCCTTCGTATCCAATTTCTTAGCCCCTTCTTCATCAACACTTTGCGCGGCCAATTCCTCTTTTTCTTTTGTTTTGACCTGCGCAGCTACATCAAGCATCGCTGTTTGAAAATCTTCTCTTTTGGATAACGTTTCGGCGATGATTAGGCAATGTTGCAATTGCTCACGCTTACGTTTGTAATCCAGCAGTACGGCTTTCAACTCATCAATATATTTCTTCGTCCGCTTTCGAATCTGGTATTCTTCAATGTGTTTTGTCAAGGCTTCAATAAGATCTTTATCCATCTTTGGCAAAAACCAATTCACCGCCGCGGTTGAGCGTTCGCAAATCAGATTATAATCTATTGCATCTTTATCCCGCAGAAGGTCATAAAGGACAATAATAAATTTATGCGCTACCTTTTCCTGTGTCTGAAGCTGTCCAACCAATTGTTGGAAGAATTGAACTGCTTGTTCCTTTCCATCGATATTACGCTCTTCAAGTGACTTCAGGAGTTCTGCTGTCACTGCTAACAACCCATCCCAACGGAATCCATTCATCAGGATTTGCCCTAGATAATTTCGTTGGCATTGTTCTAAAATTTCATTAATATTAGACTGTAAACTTGCACGTTGTGCAAACTCCACCACCTGATAATCTGTCCGGATGGCATAGGATGGAATAATCGATTTGAGCACTAGTCCCTCTAGGCTCGTCAAACGGCTCAAAGCCACATAAACCTGTCCAGCTGCAAATGATGTCCCCGCATCAATGATTGCCTTCTGGAAAGTCAGCCCCTGGCTCTTATGGATCGTAATTGCCCAGGCTAAACGGAGTGGAAACTGAGAAAATGTACCTAAGACTTCCTCTTTGATCTGATCTTGTCCCTTATCATAGTTGTAACGGATATTTTCCCAGGTCTCCCTTTTTACCGTCACCTCTTCAGAACCGTCTGGAAAAGTAACCGATACGGTCCCTTGCACAGTATCTATATCTTTTACCGTGCCAATTTTACCATTATAATATTTCCGCTCATCACCTGAATCATTTCGGATAAACATCACCTGAGCGCCTATTTTCAGTGACAATGTTTCCTCGGCAGGATAAGACCCTTGTGCAAAGTCATCTTTTACAACAGCTTTTAAGTTCAGCATCTTACCGGATAGCGATGCTAATTTTGCACTGTTGATCTCATCGGCATTCCGATTATGAGATGTCAGGGTTATATATTGCTCTTCTTCTTTTGGGACAAAATCCTGCTGGTAATATCCATTTAAGGTTGCTAACATTTCACTGGTGCATTCATTATTCCGTATCGCATTTAAGATCGAAATAAAGCCTTCATCCTGTTGACGATATATCTTATTGAGCTCCAACATCACCAAGGGGTTATCCCGTAAGATTTTTGCATTAAAAAAAAATACAGAAGAATAATGGTCCCGAAGAATGTTCCATTCCGCATCTTTAACCACTGGGGGCAATTGATATAAATCTCCGATAAATAGCACCTGTAAACCACCAAAAGGACGCATATCACGGCGAACGGACTGCAATATCACGTTAATCGCATCTAATGTATCCGCCCGTACCATCGAAACCTCATCAATAATCAATAGCTCGAGTTCCTGCAGGATTGCACGACGCTGCTTCGTCAATTTTATTGTACTAAAGAGACGGGATTTGTTATAAATATGACTATCCTGCTCATCCCAACGTAACTCATAATCCTCCACAAAAGTTCCAAAAGGAAGCCAAAATAAGGAGTGCAAAGTTGTACCGCCCGCATTCATGGCAGCTACCCCTGTGGGCGCAGTAATAGCCATTTTTTTATAGCTATGTTCACGAATATACTTCAAGAAAGTTGTCTTTCCAGTACCTGCCTTTCCCGTAATAAATACATTCTGGTTGGTTTGGTTAACAAATGCAACAGCCTGCATAAATGCTGTATTTTCTCGATCGACTTGAAAGTTTGACATATCCCGAAATTAGATTGACCACAAAACTAAGTATTTCATTTTGAAAACATGCCCTACCCCTTGCTGGCATATTTTATAAAAAAAGCATTTTGCTTAACGATTTTATCAAAGCTAAAACGGTTAACTAAAAACATTAATGATTTTTTTCTATATTTAGCTGCTGAATTAATGATCAATAAATTTTTAGAAATTTTATAACATGGCTATAGATAAAACCGCATTATTTGAGAAAGTGCAAGAAATGTTGACATCCAAAGGATTCAATATTGAGAAATCGGATGCAGCGCGCCCTTGGGGTGGCTTTTTTGTCATCGACGAATCGCAAGCACAGGAGTTCGCTAATGAGTATTTCGGAGGATTAGACGTTCAGGAATTAAAAATATCAGGAAAATTAAGTCCAAAAATTCTGATCGTCGCTCCAGACAAAAGACTTTCCTGGCAGTATCACCACCGCCGTGCTGAAATCTGGCGCGTTATTCAGGGCAATGTCGGAGTAATGGTTTCTGACACAGATGAAGAGTCTGTGGTATCAACATTAAAAGAAGGTGAAACAATCAGATTACGCCAGGGGCAACGTCATCGCCTCATCGGCTTGGATGGTTTCGGTATTTTAGCTGAGATTTGGCAACATACCGATGCGAACAACCCCTCAGATGAGGACGATATTGTTCGTGTTCAAGACGACTTTGGAAGATAAGCATTTCTTCCCGCTATTTTCACAAAGATTTCCAATTCACGATTGGAAATCTTTGTCATTTATAAAGACCGAAGTCTTCCTTACTGCAGTGTCCCCCATAATCATTTATGTCCTCGTTTTGACCATTATTTAATTTGATGATGATATGATCCAATAATTTTAGCCGCTACAATCCTAATTTTTACTATTTTAGTATAGTATAATAAACTGTCAATTATGAGTAACGACGAAAACAAAAGAAGTTCGGGAATATTAAATAGTCTTAAAAAATTAATTTTCGAAGATGAGCAGGCAGCTCCCAGCGCCCAACCTTCGGCTCCACCCGCACCGACAAAAGAAAAATTAAACTCCTCCACACCAACATATACGTCTGTACAGCAGCCAATAGCAACAAGTAAAACACCGCCTCCTATTCCAATTACGGCTAATGACGGCAGCACAGATCTCAAAGAAATGAAATTGAAAGTCTATGCCATTCTTGAAAAATTAAACGAACAAGGAGTCGATTTTTTTGAAGTGTGGAATGCTGCTGCCGCAATGGGAAAAGTAGAAGAACACACACTAAAAGCCGCGTATACTTCTCTCAAATTTGTCGATAGTTCATTATCAAAGGAAAAACTTATTGCAACTGGCACAAATTATGCTAACAAACTAAAAGATACCATTGCCAAAGAATCAGAACAGAAGAAAGATGAAAAGAGAAGGGCTGAACAGGAACGAACGTTGGAAATTGCCAATTTAAACAGTGAAATCAAAGCAATAACAGAAAACATTTCCAAATTGCAGATTGACCTCCAGAAAAAGCAAGGCGCATTGGGGCAAATTAATGAAAAGTACGAACCAAAAATTAAAGAAATCGATCAAAAAATAGCCATAGGCAATGCCGCTGTTGATGAGGTTATCACCGAAATACACAACGCTTTGCACATGATTAATCAATCAATCACATAACTAAATCAATGGAAAGAAAAGATCAATACATCAATATTCCCGCTGAAATAAAGACGCAACTCCCCATATTTCAAGTGTTGGGGGATCATTTACCTGCACAATTAAAGACTCCCGAAGCTAAAAAAACGGCTTCTACCATTTTCTTTTGGGCACTTTTGTTGGGTGGAGCATTTGCTTTTTTCAAATACCTTCCCGTTATGCTCGAATATGCAGGAAAGAGTATTTTATTTGTGATTTTCAGTATTATCCTAATTACCTTATTACTTTTAGCGCCCAAAATTATCGCCTTATTGCATCGTTTGGGCACGGTACTACTTTTCAAAGGTGAGAAATCTATTATTAGAAACAATCCGATCGAAACATTACAATTATTGTCTCGGGATGCCAAAGACACCTTAAAACGTGTAAAAGAGAAAATCAGTAATGTGGACGGTGTACGTATCGACATGATTCAAAGCGGCGAAACAGCCCAGAAGACTGCCGAAGAAAAGTACAGCTATGCGAAAAGATTTACAGCAGAAGCAGCCAATCTTGATGAAAAATCAAAAGAAGAAGCGAGCAGAAATAATGCAGAGAAGGCGAATGCTTATGCAAGAGATGCCAAGGAAACACGTACCAAAGCATTCTTACTGGGCAAAGAAGGAGAATCAGAGGAACAAAATGCGCGTAGCTACGTGCAATATGCCAACCAGTTTGCAAAAGTACTGGAAGTCCTCAAAGACAATGAAAGCGCAGCACGCATCTATGTAAGTACACTGGATAGCAGCATCTCTATCATTTCGAAAAAGCTAGAAGCTACGCAAAAAATGAAAAATGCGACGGATGGGCTTGCCGATGTATTTAATATTAAAGATGGCTGGGCTTTTCAAGAAGCGATGAATGCGGCTACAGGTGCTATTAGCCAAAATATAGCATCTATTCGATCCAACTTGGATTTCTTGGATCAGAATAATAATATTACCGTCGGTGGCGCCCCTTCACAGAGTGAACTTGAAGAATTTATCCGTAAGGTCGATGAACGTAACTTAAAAGTACTCAACGTCACTCAAATGGCTGACGCCAGTTACGAACTCAAACCCGATGAAAAAGTAGACAAAGGCTTTACACTACTCGATTAATTAATCAAAACAATATCATATTATTCAAAATTATGGAAGAGAAATCGACATGGGCCAGATTAAGATGGCCTATCAAAGCAATTATTATCGCATTACCTATCCTTGCTATTGGTTATTGGGCGATGCAGTCAGGCAAATTCGACGCAAATCCAACTATCAATAAATCAGACTCAACCAATATCAACGCCCCCAGCACAACAACTTCGGGATCAGAAAGCGCACGTTCATTCAGCTATCAACCGGAAAAACCAGTTGATGGTGAGTACAAAGGGGTTGTAGAAGTTGGCGCTTCTGGTTTCAATTCCTTTGTCGTCAATATGGACAAAGAAAACCGTTGGGAAATTATTTCCAAAGATTTTGGAAAATCCTTTGCTTACGAAGGTCTGGCCACCACCGAAGATATCCGTAAAGGACTAAAAGATTATATCGGCATGATGCTGGATAAAGGCGTGAAATCCAAAAACATCCATTTCGTGATCAGTTCTGGCGCGCAAAAAGAACCTAAAACAACTGTTATCAGTTCAGAACTTAGAAAGATGGGATTTGTTGTTAACTTGGTTACAGCCGAACAAGAGGGGAAATTAGCACTTAAATCCGTTCTTCCAAAAGCTTATGAAGAAAACTCCTTTGTTGTAGATATTGGTTCTGGAAACACCAAAATTTCTTGGATTGATGGCGACACCAAGTCTGTGGAAGCACCAGGTGCCAAGTATTACGAAAAAGATTTAAAGGATGACACGGTCTATGCGGAAGTAAAAAAAATAGGTGAGAAAATACCGTCCTCAAAAAGAGAAGTTTGTTTTATTATTGGTGGCGTTCCTTTCGAACTGGCATCGGAAACACGTCAAGGAGAAGAACGATTCACTGTATTAAACGATCCTACTTCTTATAAAGCGGACAAAATAAAAACAAAAAGCGGTGTCAACATCTACAAAGCGCTTAAAGATGCAACTAACTGCGATACTTTCGTATTCGATTGGGATGCAAACTTTACAATTGGCTTCTTGCTTTCATTGAATAAATAAAACATCTTACAGCAATAAAAAAGAGCTGTACCTAAAAAGTACAGCTCTTTTTTTAGTGTCTTTGCAGCTATTATTAACCCATAAAGCTCAACAGATAACACACAATAAGGATCAACAGCACCAAAAAAACAATTTTCCAAAAGCTATAAGGCCGCTGTCCGTACACCTTCCCATTGAAAGCATTGACCATGATCTGGTAGCTCTTGCCCTTATACTGATAAGCCGACAACCACACAGGTAACAAGATATACTTCAATTTGATCGACTTAAAATCACTATCAATAGTATCAATATCCTGGGTATCTCCGCCGATATCATTTTCGACCTGTCGTTCAATTTCGCGGTCCATAATCGCTCGTGCAGTCCGGGCTGCCACAATATGGTCGATACTAAATGTCTCCGCAATAAAACCACTCAGATACTGCTCGTTGAATGGCTTCAGATAACTCAAGTTCCAGGGGCCTATTTTATCCGAAAATTTTTCGGGCAGCGAGGTCGATCCAGAGATAACGATATCTCTAAATTGGCTGTATATCGTTCCCGAAGCAGGATACCAGTTCGTGCGGCGCTCTTCATATTCCTCTGTTTCACCGTCAGAATTACGTCGTGTCCGTGTCACATAATAGTATTCCCCACGGGATCCCTCGTAAGAAGAATGTACATCCGAATCATATGACCAAAATGGGATGTATACACCTTTCAAGCGATCATTCCGTGAATTGAAGATCCTTTTAAAATCATTGGGCGCAAACCAGACTTTTCCAGCCCATTGTGTTAATAAACCAAAGGCCTGTTTATAATCTACCGTAAAAGGCACAAGCCCATGAGGTTTAACGATGCGCCTTTGTTGATGGTCAATAACCAATGGTGATGCACAAAAGGCACATACAGCTGCTGTAACATGTGGATTCAACCTCGAATTCGCCCCACAATTACTACAGTGAACGACCTCTGTCAGATAACTGTACCGTTCATCTGCTACGCCTTCCATCGCTTCTCCAAACACTTTATAATCCGTTGCTTCAATCTCACCCCCTACCGCCAGGTTGTCCGTAATTTCGTTCTTAGTACCACAATACAAACATTCCAGATAGGAAGTCCCGGGCTGATAAGTCAATACAGCACCGCAACCTTGGCATTTTAACCCCCTATCTATTTCGGAGGTCTTCTCTTCAAAACTCATACGCGTGATAGCACTTAGATCGCTAAACTCCAGGAATTGGTGGTGGGGTCTGCGAAAACAAATCCTTCAATTCAATAATTTTATCAGCCTCGGTCCAGTTATCAAGCCCTTCTTTCCAAACTAAAGTTGAAGCCCTGAGTGTACCCTCCTCAAGCAAACCACGTAATTGTTCCTGATCGAATGGTCCTTCTTGTTTTCCTTTTAAAGCCAAGTAATAAGCAACTGCCTTGGGTAACGGCGGTGGTCCAACCGCTCCTGCTCTAGCGCCTGCGTCAGCCGCACCAGTAGGATTATTACCATCAAAACTATTTTGCTGAAACACATTCCCCATCTGTCCAACCATTCCTGCTCCCAAACCGGCGCCAAAACCAGCGCCAACAATACCACCACTGCTCGGGTTTTCCGCCGCTTTTTCCATGGAATTGGCAGCTTGAAACTGTGCATAAGCACCAAGGTTCCCAACCACCCCCATACTACTGCGTTTATCCAATGCTTTTTCAACCTCCTCTGGAAATGAGATATTCTCAATCAAAAATTTAGTCAGGCTTAACCCAATCTCCTCAAAGTCCCCAGCTATTTTTTGTTGGATCAATGCAGAAACTTCATCATAGTTCGAAGCTAAGTCCAAAGCTGGAATTTTAGATTCTGCGATGGCATCCATGCCTCTGGAAACCGCAATATTGCGTAATTGCTCTGTAATATCGTCGACGGTGAATACCGGAGTCGTTGCAACCAACTGTTTCATAAAAACAGGGACATCCTTTACCTGAAAGGAAAAATTTCCAAAGGCGCGAAGTCGTATCGGGCCAAATTCAGGATCACGTAACATGATGGGGTTTTTGGTTCCCCAGCGTTGATTCACAAATTGACGCAGGTTAATAAAATAGACATCAGCCTTAAATGGGCTGTTGAAACCATATTTCCAACCACGGATGGTTGTCATAATTGGCATGTTCTGCGTTGTCAGTTCGTATCTGCCAGGCTGAAATACATCTGCAACGACGCCCTCATTCAAAAATACCGCCGCTTGCCCCTCCCTTACGGTAAGCTGCGCTCCCATTTTGATTTCATTCTGATACCGCGGAAATTTCCACACGATGGTATCCGTACTATTATCGACCCACTCGATAATATCAATAAATTCATTTCTGATTTTATCAAATAACCCCATAAATATTTCGCTTTACAATTACTTACATTAAATGTAAACATTTCCCCGGAAATCCAGCAATTTTCTGAATATTATCAAAACCAGCCAATATCTAAAAAATTTAGTCTTCCATACTACAAATCGTGGTTTATTTTTTATACTTTTGTTAGCTAAGTTCTACATAAATTTATGAGTACATATAACGAAGACAGTATTAGGTCCCTGGATTGGAAAGAGCATATCCGCCTTCGTCCGGGAATGTACATAGGAAAGTTGGGGGACGGTTCGGCCTACGATGATGGCATCTATGTTTTATTGAAAGAAGTTGTCGACAACTCGATTGATGAGTTTGTGATGGGCGCCGGTAAAACCATTGATATCACCGTAAACGAAAACAAAGTTTCAGTACGCGATTATGGCCGGGGAATTCCAATTGGATCTGTCGTAGATGTAGTTTCCAAGATCAATACAGGTGGTAAATATGACAGCAAAGCCTTTCAAAAATCTGTTGGATTAAATGGTGTGGGTACAAAAGCAGTCAATGCATTATCCAGCCAGTTTACGGTACAGTCATACCGTCAAAATATAACACGTATTGCGCAGTTTTCCAAAGGAGAATTGGTGAATGACGAACAGAAAGACACTACACAACGGAATGGTACATCCGTAACCTTCTATCCAGACGATTCTATTTTCAGAAATTACAAATACCGTTCCGAATTTGTAGAGAATATGATCTGGAACTATGTTTTTCTAAACTCAGGTCTTACCATTAACTTTAATGGACAGAAGTTTATTTCTGAGAATGGATTAAAAGATTTATTAGAAAGGAATATTGATGCCGAATCCATGCGCTATCCAATCATTCACCTGCGTGGAGATGATATCGAGATTGCAATGACTCACGGGCAACAGTATGGTGAAGAATATTATTCCTTTGTAAATGGTCAACACACGACCCAAGGGGGAACACATCAAGCAGCATTTCGTGAGGCTCTTGTAAAAACAATCCGTGAATTCTACAAAAAAGAATTTGACGCATCGGATATTCGATCCTCAATTATTGGTGCTATCGCTATCAAAGTGCAGGAGCCGGTTTTCGAATCCCAAACAAAAACAAAACTGGGTTCCCAGAGTGTAGGTCCCGAAGGCCCTACTGTAAGAGGGTTCATTAATGACTTTGTCAAAAAAGCGCTGGATGATTACTTGCATAAAAATCCAAGTACAGCGGATGCACTTCAAAAACGTATTCTTCAATCTGAGCGGGAACGTAAGGATATTGCAGGAATCAAAAAATTAGCGAATGAAAGAGCTAAAAAAGCATCTTTACACAACCGAAAATTACGTGATTGTAAAGTCCATTTCAGCGATAAAAACGAACGCAACCAGGAAACTACGCTTTTCATAACCGAAGGTGATTCAGCATCAGGTTCAATCACCAAATCACGCGATGTGCAAACACAAGCGGTTTTCAGTTTAAAAGGAAAACCACTAAATTCTTATGGCATGTCTAAAAAAATCGTTTATGAAAATGAAGAGTTTAATCTCTTACAACATGCGCTCAATATTGAAGATGGACTAGATGGACTACGTTATAATAATATCGTTATCGCTACCGATGCCGATGTTGATGGAATGCACATCCGTCTGCTATTATTGACGTTTTTCTTACAATTTTTCCCCGATCTGGTCAAAGCAGGACATGTATCTATCCTCCAAACACCATTATTTAGGGTGCGAAACAAAAAGGAGACGATCTATTGCTACTCCGATGAAGAAAGACAAAAAGCGATTGCAAAACTAGGGGCGAAGCCTGAGATCACTCGATTTAAAGGGTTAGGTGAAATATCACCATCCGAGTTTGGCCTCTTTATCGGAAAAGATATCCGTCTTGACCCCGTCATTTTATCAAAAGACAATAAGATTCAACAATTATTAGAATACTACATGGGTAAAAATACACCGGACCGACAAAAGCATATTGTCGAAAATCTACGTGTAGAAGTAGACCTTGAAGAAGAACTAACAAAAAAAGCGGGTTAAATTAACCCGCTTTTTTGCAACCTACGACCAATTTCATGCAAAACCAAACCTTAATTCTGATCCAATGTCAAGATGCCGTTGGATTGGTAGCCAATATTTCCAATACACTAGCAAAATATCAGCTTAATATCATTACGATGCGGGAGTATGTTGATGAAGAAGCGAATAAATTCTTTGTTCGTGTTGTCTGCAACGGTTTATTTCCAGACCAGACACAGCTCTCCAATTCCTTGGCCGAAGTGCTTCCCCCCTCCGCTCAGATTCAAGTTAATCCTAGCAATCGAAAGAAAATTGTTGTCCTTGTCACCAAAGAACACCATTGCCTGGCAGATATCCTCGTTCGGCAACATTTTGAAACCTGGGGTGCAGAAGTACAGGCAGTCATCGGTAATTATGATACCCTACGTTCGTTTACGGATAAATTTGAGATTCCATTTCATTGTATTTCACATGAAGACCTGTCGAAAGAAGATTTTGAAAACCAGTTGATTGCGCAAATCAAACAATACACTTTTGATTATATCATTCTAGCCAAATTTATGCGTATCCTCTCCCCGCTATTTGTTGCGACATTCGAAAATAAGCTGGTCAATATCCATCATTCATTTCTACCTGCATTTATTGGTGCGAATCCCTACAAGCAGGCACATTCACGAGGTGTAAAAATCATTGGTGCAACAGCTCACTTTGTCACCGACCAATTGGATGAAGGGCCTATCATTGTTCAAGATGTGCGCCACGTCAATCATAATTACACCGTTAAAGACATGGTAACTGCAGGAAAAGAAATTGAAAGAGCAGTTTTAAGCAGAGCCATCCGTCTATTGAGCGAAGACCGTGTTATGCTCAACGACTATAAAACCATTGTATTTGAATAGTGATCACAATCATCACTTTAGCCCTGTAGTCGTTATTTTTTAATCGCGTTATTCTTGATTATTTCGTAAAAGAATTATTTAAGAATGACGCACACTTTTCATATCCCTGTATTAGGACTTGCCTTTTCAATCGACTCGGCAATCAAGGTTGCCCGTTATGGGATCTCAACGGTCATGTCTATTGTAGACGATGAGCTCATCGAGCGCATCCGGGCGTATTACTGCAAATTAAACCAAATAACCTATCATCCGGTTCACAGTAACGAACAAGATTATAGGGCTAACCGAATCACAGCTTATCTCAATCTCGTCAAAACCTTGGTGGACGGCCAGGTAGAAAAGCTAAAGCAGCAATCGTTTACCGAAGATTCTGAATTGACCGGATATTTTGAGTTATTACCGGAGTCTCATCCGGCCAGGCCGATCTATCATGCCATGCAAATTGAAACCAACCCCCTAATCAAAAAGCAGCTTCAGGATTTATTGACCACCTATGTAAAGCCCGGTGAGATCGATGTTAATATCATGTCCAAGGTCGATAAACTAAATTTCAAAAATGGGGTCGCCTTAGACCAAAAATACGCTGATGCACTGGCTGCGCTACGCGGATTCGCCA
This sequence comes from Sphingobacterium prati, assembly GCF_013167215.1. GTDB lineage: Bacteria > Bacteroidota > Bacteroidia > Sphingobacteriales > Sphingobacteriaceae > Sphingobacterium > Sphingobacterium prati. The sequence continues at coordinate 23,526 of NZ_JABJWY010000039.1, read as the reverse complement.
ATTCAACGCTACATTCATCCGTCATTCTCTCCGCGGGAATGAACCCACATTTATACGCCTATCTTGCTGAAATACCTGTATTTTTCCCAAAAGGCGACAGCACTTTTGATAAGAAAGTCGTTTTAAAAGTCAGTGATTTTAGATCGTCCCTTATCCAGGCTAAATACCTCGCAAAAAGAGGCGTTTGGGTATCTGAATTCCGTGTAGAGTCTGGATTGAATTGTGGTGGGCATGCTTTCGCAACCGATGGTTTTCTATTGGGGCCCATCCTAGAAGAATTTAAAGAGAAAAAAGAGCAATTACAAAGAGAACTCTTTACCATTTATCAGGACTATTGGGCAACGCAAAAAATACAGCTAACCATTTCGCCCCAGATCAGATATACCGTACAGGGCGGAGTAGGTACTGCTACGGAACATCAATTTCTATTGGATTACTATGAATTTGATGCCGTAGGCTGGGGTTCGCCATTTCTAATGGTTCCGGAAGCTACTACTGTTGACAAGGAAACATTAACAGCTTTGGAAAACGCTACAAAAACAGATTTCTATTGTAGTGGAGCATCGCCTTTAGGCGTACCATTTAATAATTTTAGACCAAGTAGTGCTGAAAAGCTACGATTAGAACGCATCCAAAAAGGAAGGCCAGGAAGTCCATGCAAAAAGAAATACCTCATTGCCAACAAAGAGTTTGGAGAGAAACCGATTTGTACAGCTTCGCGTGCTTACCAGCATCAAAAAATCCAAGAGTTACAACAACAAATATTGCCAGCTGAAGAGTATAACAAGGCATTCGATAGCATCACCGAAAAGACCTGTCTCTGTGAAGGACTCGCTGCTCCGGCTTACCTCAAATACAACATTCAACAAAATAAAGAGCAGACGGCTGTTTCTATTTGCCCCGGCCCAAATCTGTTCTGGTTCAGAAAACAATATTCCTTAAAACAGATGGTTGATCATATTTACGGCCGGTTATCTATCTTAACGCACGCTGATAGACCCTTTGTGCTGATCAATGAATTAAATCTCTACATTGATTATATCCAAAAATATATCACGGACAATAAAGGTCAGTTCAATGATAAAAAAATAAAATATGTGACCAAATTCAAGGCTCAATTAGAGGCAGGAATAGATTACTATTGGAAACTACAACAACAGCCCTTATCCCTACCTAAAAGTATCGCGCAAACGATGCCCTTTCAGCTGGAAATGGCGACCATACGTTTAAATAACATTTCTATATGAAGCTGTTATTGGCCGCAAAAAATAAACGCGGGGCATCCATTTGATGTCCCGCGTTTACATTAATAACTTTAAGCGCAATTTCAACGGTAAGAATTATTGCGCAGTTTTACGGAATTTCCCGAAAACACCCAATGGCAGTTTTGGTCCCGCGGTAGCCTGCAGAAAAAGCTCTCCAATTTCTAAATTTTCTACCTTTGGAAAGGCTGTTTTGATTAAATTCTCAACAATGACCGAAGAGAAACCCAATGAATACGTATTTAAGATCAAGAAATGTTCTTTGGGATCCAACAATTGAACAACCTCAGTCATCATTTCCATAATATGGTCTTCGAGCTTCCACTTTTCTCCTTTTGGTCCATGTCCGTATGCTGGTGGATCCAAAATAATACCATTATACGTATTTCCACGTTTCAGCTCACGTTTTACAAATTTCAATGCGTCTTCAACCACCCAACGAATATTATCCAGATTGGAAATCTCCATATTTTCATTGGCCCAGGTAACCACTTGTTTTATCGAATCGACATGTGTCGTATCTGCTCCAGCGGCCTTGGCTATTAATGAAGCCCCACCCGTATAAGCAAAAAGGTTTAAGACTTTGGGTTTCTCTGTCTTAAACGAACGGACAGATTCCGAGATATAATCCCAATTGACAGCTTGTTCAGGAAATATCCCAACATGCTTAAACGAGGTAAGCCCTAATCTAAATTTGATTGCGACATCGTCGTTTTTATATTGGATATGCCAACGGTCCTGGATTTTCGGATTTTTTTTCAACCATTCTCCGGAAGTAGCTGAGCGCCCCTTAAATTTAATATGATATCGTTTGTTCCATTCTGCATCGCTTAAAGCTTTGGGCCATACAGCTTGTGGTTCTGGTCTAATTAATATTAGATCGCCAAAGCGTTCTAATTTTTCAAAATCACCACAGTCAATGAGCTCATAGTCTTTCCAGTGTTGTGGGGTCAATAGTTGTATATTCGTTGTTGCCAAAATCAAAATTTTCCGACAAAACTACGCTAAATTTCTTTTATATTGAAATTTAGCGTACACTCATCCTCCGTAGAAATAGAATCCCACACATTAAAAAAGGGAAAAAACATATAATCAAATAGCTTCACGACGTCCCAAGACATCAACAGTCTAATCCAGATTTAAATAAGGTGTATCAATTAATCTTTTATTGCCCCATAGAGGCTTTGGCACTTTTCATCAACGGGCTCGCGAATACAAAATTATTTAATTCCTCAACATCTGATCGCATCATATCCTTATTGGATCCCTCCCAAAATTTCTGTCCCTGATATAAAAACAAAATATACTCACCGATTCCCATAACAGAATTCATATCATGGGTAACAACGACCGTTGTGCACTTTAATTCTTGGGTAATTTTAAATACCAATTCATCAATTACAATAGAAGTTTCGGGATCTAGACCCGAATTGGGTTCATCACAGAAAAGATATTTTGGATTCATACTGATTGCACGCGCAATGCCAACCCGTTTTTTCATTCCCCCAGATAACTCTGCAGGATATAACTTATTTCGTCCTTCTAGGTTAACCTGCTCCAAACAATGGTTCGCACGATCTAATTTCTCCGATTTGGACATATCAGTAAACATATCCAAGGAGAACATGATATTCTGCTCTACCGTCATTGAATCGAACAAGGCTGAATTTTGAAAAAGCATACCGATTTCTTTACGGATTGGTACGCGCTCTTCAAAATTCATCCGGGTGAAATCCGTTTGATCAAACAATACCTTTCCCTTTTCTGGATGGTGTAATCCAACAATACATTTTAATAAGGTACTTTTCCCCGAACCGGAGCCACCAATAATTAAACTCACTTTCCCGGGTTCAAAATTAGCGCTAATTCCCTTCAAAACATGGTTATCACCAAAAGATTTGTTTATATTTTCAATTTGAATCATAGGATTTTTTTAAAGCATTAATGCTGTAATTACGTAATCCGCTGCTAGGATGGTAATACAGCCCACCACGACGGCTTCGGTACTCGCTTGCCCTACCTCGAGCGCCCCACCTTTCACTTTATATCCCTTATACGCCGATACTGACGTAATGATAAAACCGAACACAACAGCTTTTACGAGCGCTACGGTGACGGTAAAGCCATTAAAATTATCTTGAATACCTAAAATATAATCTGCAGGTGTTACAGCCCCAGATAATGAGCCCCCCAATAGCCCCCCCACTAATGCACATACGATCGCGATAATAACCAACATAGGAATCATAGTCACTCCGGCTAATATTTTAGGCAGGATGAGATATCCTGGAGCATTGATGCCCATAATCTCCAAGGCATCAATCTGCTCGGTCACGCGCATTGAACCAATTTGGGAAGAAATCGACGAGCCAATTTTCCCCATCAATACCAATCCCGAAATCGTAGGCCCTAACTCTAAAATATTTGAATCCCTATTAATAGAACCAATAATCGAATTGGGAATAAGATCAGAAACCATCTGAAAAGCGATCTGCATCGTCATTACCGCTCCAATAAAAGTTGAAATGATCACAATAAGTCCCAAAGATCCTATTCCAATATCGGTCATGGTCAGTATGGTCTCCTTCCAATAGATACGCCCTTTCTCTGGTCTTTTAAAGACTGACTTGAGCAGTATAAGATAAGCACCAATGTGATGAAAAATCATATTATCAATTTAAATTCTATGTATTACAAGCACCAAACTTTATGTTTGGCCCACGTATCCACTAAAGGTAATTAATTCCGCCAAATATATAAACAAGCGAAAACCTAAAAAGTAGGAGAAAATTAAAATTACTTACCGACCATTTCGTCACATTTACCGAATTTTTATGTATAATAGCCTAATCTTTCATACTGTGTCTAGCAAAGCGATTTACTTTTGGGGTACATAACAAACGGAATTAGTCATGAATACACAACGTATAACAACTGGAATTACAATTCTCTTTATAGGAATTGTCTTATTATTATCCCAGCTTAACAGCATTTCTTTCAATTGGGTTGGAATTTTCCGATATTGGCCATTATTCATTGTCCTTGCAGGAATACGTATGTTGGTACCTAAAGATCAACAAATAGGGCAGTTTATTGCTATCGGTGCTACCGTAGTCATCTTAGGATTTCTTACTTATATTGGTTTGTCTACTCCCAAAGAGCCACTATTAACGCAATTGTTAAAAAATAAGGGCGTACATATAGATATGGACGATCCAAACGATAAGACCGCGTATACAACACAAAAACTACAGGTTCCTTTGGACGATAAAATCCAACGGGCATCGCTAGACATCGATCTCGGAGCAACGTCTTTAAAGAACGATAGCGCGACAACTTCTGCAATATTTACCGCTTACAATACCTCTGATGATTATCTTCTAGGTATGACTACGCGTGGGGAATCTACAGATAAGATCAATATTAACTTAAAAGGTAAATTTAAAGATAAAGATTTTAACAGTAAAAACAACAATACGCATATCGCACTCAATCCAAATATTGTATGGAAGCTGAACTTTGATATCGGGGCAATTGATGCCAATTTGGACCTTTCAGCTTATAAGATTGAGCTATTGGATGTTGACGCCGGAGCGACAAGTTTAAAACTCAAACTTGGTCAACCTTTAGCGACGACCAAGATCGCTCTGGACGCCGGGGCCTCCTCCATCGAAATCGCAATTCCTAAAAATGCAGCATGCCGTATCACAAGTGATAATGCATTATCGTCCACAGATTATGAGGGTGATTTCTTAAAAACTGAGGGCTTAGTCAAATCCACTAATTACGACGCTGCAGCACAAAAGTTTGATTTCGATATTAATGGTGGGATTACATCCATAAAAATTAGAAGATATTAATTGACAACGAATTTTTAGTCAATAAAAGCTAACTTTGTGTCATATATGAACACAAGTAATATGTTGAGTTTACCCGGAATCTATTGTAATTCCAAGGTAGATTATTCGAGATGGAAAACGAGGGAAATTCAGATTGGTGATGTCCCTATGGGTGGAAACAATCCAATCCGTATTCAAAGTATGACGACTGTAGATACGATGGATACGTTAGGTTCTGTCGAACAAACCATTCGAATGGTAGAAGCAGGCTGTGAATATGTTCGTATCACCGCCCCAAGTATTAAAGAAGCTCAAAATCTAGCAAATATAAAAAGTGAACTTCGGAAAAGAGGTTATCATGTGCCCCTGGTGGCGGATATCCACTTTACGCCTAATGCTGCTGAAGTGGCGGCCCGCATTGTCGAGAAAGTCCGGGTCAACCCGGGTAATTACGCCGATAAGAAGAAGTTTGATCAGTTATCCTATACTGCGGAGCAATATAAATTGGAGCTAGAACGTATCTACACAAAGTTTGCACCGTTAGTAAAAATTTGCAAAGAGTACGGCACTGCCATGCGTATTGGTACAAACCATGGCTCTCTCTCGGATCGGATCATGAGCCATTATGGGGATACCCCCGAAGGAATGGTCGAATCCGCGATGGAATTTATCCGGATGTGTGAAGATCTTAATTTCCACAACCTTTGCATTTCAATGAAATCCTCTAACCCGCAAGTGATGGTCCGAGCTTACCGCTTGCTGGTTGAAAAGATGGTTTCTGAAAATATGAACTATCCCCTGCATCTTGGCGTTACAGAGGCTGGTGATGGAGAAGACGGCCGTGTAAAATCTGCAGTGGGGATTGGCACACTTCTGGAAGATGGACTTGGAGATACCGTAAGGGTCTCCCTGACCGAAGAGCCAGAACGCGAGGCCCCGGTAGCGATTGCATTGGTCAATCGCTATAGTAAGCGAAAAGCTGCTTTGGCCACTCATCCAAAACAAGAAATCGTACAGCTCGCAGCAGATCAGCCAACTGCGCCTTATCAGAGTCAAGAGGTCAATACTTTCATAGGTGGCTCACTGGTACCGAGAATTGTCGTAGATATAACAAATGAAAATCTGAAAGATGCCCAAGTACTTACAAAAGTTGGTTATCGTTATGATGTATTGTTGGACAAATATCATATGGGAGAACAATCCGTAGATTTTGTTTATCTGGGAGATCATTTGCCATCATTTAATATGCCAGCGAATTTAAAACAGGTATATAATTTTGCGACTTGGTCCAAACTAAAAGACAAAACAAATATCCATCCGCTCTATACATTAGAAGAGTTTGTCCAAACGGACAATAAGGACCACGTTTTGAATATGGTAAAAATTCGTAATACGGATTTAACAAGTCTACTCTTTGAATCATTACCTTTAGACAAGACCGTTGTATTTATATTAGAAACTGATCATCTACACGGAATGGCCGATCAACGGCAATTTTTTCGAAATTTGCAGGAAATCGGTATTGATAACCCCGTCATTATCAAAAGGTCATACCCAAAAGATGATTTTTCCGGGCCTATTGGCGAATTTATGAATCCAGAAGAACCAATTTCAAAAATACAGTTGTACACCTCCACGGATATGGGTGCTTTATTAATTGATGGTTTAGGTTCGGGTATCTGGATTGATTCTCCGGCCACACCATTAGAAAACATTGCATCACTTTCCTTCGGCATATTACAGGCAACCCGTTCAAGGATATCGAAAACAGAATACATCTCTTGTCCAAGCTGTGGAAGAACATTGTTTGATCTCCAAGAAACCACTCAAATGATCCGAAGTCGTACCAATCACCTTAAAGGCTTAAAAATTGGTATTATGGGCTGTATCGTGAATGGCCCTGGTGAGATGGCTGACGCAGATTATGGATATGTGGGCGCAGGCCCAGATAAAGTAACCTTATATAGGGGACAAGAAGTCGTCAAGAAGAACGTAAGCTCCGCGCAGGCATTGGACGAACTGATCAAGATCATTAAAGATGATGGGCTTTGGATTGATGAGCTACAGGAATAAATAAAATAAGGAAGGGGATCAAATGATCCCCTTCCTTATTTTATTATTATGTCGATTTTATCAATCGAGTCTTTTTGAATAGAATTAGCGCACAGAAAATCTTTTAACGACAGTCTCAGATCCTGCAACTACCCGTGCAAAATAAAATCCAGTTGTTAATTTTCCGCCATGTTCAAAAGAAAGGTTTTGAATACCGGCATCAAGATTCCCATTCATCAATTGTAAAATTTCATTTCCTAACGCATCCATGACTTTAATAGATACACTAGATGACTTTGCCAATTTAAATGAAAGATTGACCTGCTCAGCAATGGGATTATAGAATACTTTAACGTTATTAATCAGTTTCTCCGAATCCTTAGCGGTATTATCACCAAACACATCTCTACTATCCCAAGAAGCTTGCGAATAAGTATAGTCATTAGGAGACATCGCATACACTCGAGCTACCCCGCTACACAAGGTGAGTGCGGTAATAAGTGTTAAATAAGTTGCTTTAAGTAGATTTCTCCTCATAGTGTTAAATTAGACTTCAAATATTGGTTACGGTTTAATCAAATATAACGCTAACTATTTGAATTATCAACAACAAAGTTACTATTTTGTTTAAAAGTTTTTTAGTGAAATGCATGATCTAAAGATTCTTTTAACAAATTTTAACAGCTATTGCGCATGTCAAATGAAATGCTAAAATTTGGCGCAGAAAATGTACATGCTTAAAGTACAGGCAAAAAGTATATTTTTGCAATATATTTTGAAATAAAATAATAATTAAATGACAGATAACAGTCATCACAACAGTATCAATAAGGTAAGTTTTGCTGGATTATTGATCAGTTTAGGAATCGTATTTGGAGATATCGGGACCTCGCCGTTATATGTCTTCAAAGCAATCATGGGACAGGGCGCCATTCAAAAAGACCTGGTTTTGGGCGGCCTCTCCTGCGTCTTTTGGACACTGACACTTCAAACAACCATCAAATATGTCTGGATCACGCTACGCGCTGACAATAAAGGTGAAGGTGGAATTCTTTCACTTTACTCTTTAGTTCGCAAGCGAGCACCATGGTTAATTTTTCCAGCGATGATAGGTGCAGCGACATTGTTAGCAGATGGGATGATTACACCAGCCATCACAATATCTTCTGCGATAGAGGGCTTGGACATCAAATTCCCAGGCCTGCCAACAGTGCCGATTGTCGTAACAATTATTTCGTTACTTTTTATTATTCAACGGTTTGGAACTTCTGTTGTAGGAAAAGTATTCGGTCCATTGATGACAATATGGTTCTCCATTATTGGCGTCCTTGGCCTATCCCATATCCATTTGGCACCGGAAGTAATGAAAGCAATCAATCCCTATTATGCTTTTCATATTTTAATAACCTATCCCCACTCGCTACTCCTGATTGGTGCAGTATTCCTTTGTACAACAGGTGCCGAAGCATTGTATTCCGATATGGGGCACTGCGGTAAAGCAAATATTCGTATCAGTTGGATCTACGTCAAAATTACATTGATATTGAACTATTTTGGTCAGGGAGCATGGTTGCTGACACAAGAAGGCCGGGTCTTAGGGGGGGAAAACCCATTTTACTCCATTATGCCAGATTGGTTTATCGGCTACGGTATTGCTATTGCGACCATTGCCGCCGTAATTGCCAGTCAGGCGATGATATCCGGATCCTACACGCTGATTTCAGAAGCTGTACGTTTAAATATATGGCCCAAGGTTGCTATTCGCTACCCAAGCGAACATAAAGGTCAATTATATGTGCCATCAATCAACCTAATTCTCTGGATTGGATGTATGATCGTTATCTGGGTGTTTGAAGAATCTAGCAAAATGGATGCTGCTTATGGCCTTGCCATAAATCTAACGGTATTGATGACAACAGTTTTAATGGGCTATTTTCTTGCCATGAAAAAAGTAAATCGTGTGCTCATTGGCATTTTCTTGGTCGCTTATTTTGTGATAGAATTAACCTTCTTGGTTGGTAATGGTGTAAAAATTGCGCATGGAGGCTGGTTAACGCTATTATTGGCAATTGCTTTGTTTGGCACAATGTACTGTTGGTATACCGCGCGTAAGATTAAAAATCGTTTTGTTAATTTTATCAATATCAATAAATACTATCCGATCATATCAGAGTTAAGTGAAGACAAATCCGTACCACCTTTTGCTTCACATTTGGTATACCTTACTAGCGCTAATTTCAAATCTGAAATTGAAGCTAAAATTATTTATTCCATCATCAATAAAAAGCCTAAACGTGCGGACGTCTATTGGTTGGTCCACGTCGATGTGATGGATCACCCACATACAAGAGAATACTCCATTGATCAGCTTATCCCAGGAAAACTGATTCGTATTGACTTTAAATTAGGATTTAGAGAAGAACAGCGCATCAGTCTACTTTTCCGAAAAGTCGTTGAAGATATGGTTAAAAAAGGCGAAATTGATATTACAAGCCAATACGACACCCTGCGTAAACACAATATTCCAGGAGATTTCAAATTTGTCGTACTGGAGAAGGTATTATCTAAAACCAATCAAATGTCCTGGATCGAAAAAGTGATTATGGACATTTATGGATACTTGAAAAAAATGAGTTTATCCGAAGAAAAAGGATTCGGTTTAGATTCCAGTTTTGTCACCATTGAACGAGTTCCATTGAACTTCCCGCAAACGTCGGAGGTTCACCTCATACGAAAAGATTAGTTCTTTAAAGGTGATGCAAATGCATCACCTTTTTTATTCAGTATAATTGCATTACTTTTGTTGCAAATATTATATCATGGCAGACGCTAATCCAACAAAGAAATTACACCCTCGAAATAGACATCTCGATAATTACAATTTTGACGAACTTAGTAAAATCGAACCTTCCTTAAAAGATTTTGTTACGGTAAATGCTTATAAGCTTAAAACAATTGATTTCAACAATCCGGAAGCTGTTAAAATATTAAATCAAGCACTTCTAAAAAAATACTACCACATCCAACATTGGGATATTCCAAAGGAAAATCTCTGTCCGCCTATTCCGGGTAGAGCAGATTATATTCATTATGTTGCTGATGTGCTTGCCAGAGATAATAACGGTGAAATTCCAAAAGGAGGTAAGGTACGGGTGCTAGATATCGGTGTGGGAGCCAGTTGTATCTATCCCATTATTGGTCACCAAGAATATGGCTGGAGTTTTGTTGGTTCCGAGGTTATAAAAAGAGCTTATAAAAACGCTATTGAGATTACCCGTACCAATATGAGCTTAAAAAAGAACATCCAAATACGGTTACAAAACAATCCAAAAGCAATTTTCAAAGACATCATCCTTCCTGATGAAAAATTTGACATGGTCATTTGCAATCCACCATTCTTCAGCTCGCAAACCGAAGCATTACAGCAATCTGTACGTAAAACTACTGGTATAAAAGATGCCAAAATAGATGAGGCTACTATTGTCCAAACGTTTTCAGGGCAAGGCAGTGAGCTTTGGTGCGACGGTGGAGAGAAAGCCTTCTTGACACGTATGATCTTTGAAAGTCAGTTCTATAGAGATCAGGTGAAGTGGTTTTCCTCATTAGTTGCTCACCGTGAAGATGTTCGCTTTCTGCAGCATAAACTAAAGAAAATCAATGTAAAAGAATCTGAAGTTATCCGGATGGAACAAGGCAACAAAGTAAGCCGAATCCTTTTGTGGAGATTTTAAATAACAAAGGAGCTATCGAATAATAGCTCCTTTGTTATTTAAAACATTATAATTCCAATTTTAAGCAGATGTTGATCTATTTAGTTTGGAGTGTTTATAGCCATACATAAAATATACCCCTAGACCGATTACCAACCAAATTACAAAAATAATCCAATTACTAGCACCGAGTTCAGTCATTAGATATAGATTAATCAATATCCCGATAACAGGCAGGAGAGAGAAATTCATTTTAAAGCTATAAATACTCAAACCTAACCATGTTAACCAAAATATGATTACTAACATTTTATGTTCCACAATTTCCAGAAGGGAAAGTCTTTTCCACCCGTCCAAGGTATCCTGTCCATAAATAGCGACACAAGCAATCGCGATGATTAGTCCTGCGGCTACTAGATATTTACCATTGATGTAGGGAACTTTAAACTTAGATTTCGCCGATAATCCAGAATAATCCATATAGAGCACACCTGCACAGACTAATATAAATGCAAAGAATGTTCCTACACTTGTCAGGTCAACAAAAAAGTCCATCTTGAAGAATAACGAAGGAATAGCTACTACGAGCCCCGTTACAATTGTAGCAAAAGAAGGCGTTTTATATTTCGGGTGAATTGTCGCAAATTTCTTCCATAACAATCCGTCCCTACTCATTGTCATCCAAATCCTTGGTTGAGCCAACTGATAGACCAAAAGAGCACTTGTAATGGCAATGACAGATGTTACGGATATAATTCCGGCCATATGGTCAAATCCTACATACTTAAATACAAAAGCTAGTGGATCTTTTACGTTAAGTTCAGTATAGTTGACCATTCCAGTCAACACAATGGTAATAGCAACATACAATACGGTACAAATCAACAAACAGTAAATCATTGCTTTGGGCAGGTCTCGCTGTGGGTTTTTACATTCCTCCGCCGTTGTGGAGATCGAATCAAATCCGATAAAAGCAAAAAATACAGCAGCAACGCTCCCAAGTACACCCTCTAAGCCATTCGGTGCAAAAGGAGTCCAGTTTTCAGGCTTTACATAAAATATCCCTCCAAAAATAACCGCCAGGATTATTCCCACTTTGATCATCACCATGATCATGCTCGCCTTTTGAGATTCCTTGATGCCTATATAAACAAGCCATGTGACCAAAAATGTAATTACCCCTGCTGGCAAATCAAATATAACAGGCATTCCACCAATTCGCGGCGCACTGTTAAAAGCTGCAAGTCCTTGCTGATCAATAGCGGTAAGGCTTGCTACGCCATGCTGATTCATTTTATCTACTGCATCAAAGGCGTAACCCGGAGCCATGGAAAGCCAGGCCGGTATATGTAAACCAAACCCTTCCAGCATAGAAACAAAATACTGTGACCAGGAAATGGCAATAACCGTGTTTGAAACCGCATATTCCAATACCAAAGCCCATCCTATAATCCAGGCGAACAGTTCACCAAAAGCCACATAGGCATATGTATAAGCGGACCCAGAGACAGGCACAGTGCTCGCAAACTGTGCATAAGCAAGAGCCGTAAACACGCAGGCAAAAGCGGTAAAAATAAATAGCAAAGAAACAGCGGGTCCACCTTCATAACTCGCTAACCCGATGGTGCTAAAAATTCCAGCGCCCACAATAGCGGCTATGCCCAATGAAACCAGATCGGTTACTCCCAAAACCTTCGCGAGGCCAGTTCCACCCTCTTTTTGGGTATCCAGTAGGATCTGATCAACACTTTTCTTTCGAAAAAGTCTATGTGACATGTAAAAATAGTTTTATGCGTAAAATTATGCGAAAATAAATATTTTCAAGGTCTTATACTATTGGTATTTTTCGATGGACTATTTAAAGTCGACTAATTCGTAATGAATATATTGGTAAATTTCCTGATAATCCCCCATATGATGATGTAAATAGGAAACCAATTGTTCCGTCAATAATTGGCGCTGATTCTCCTGAATTTCAAATTGCCACAACCGTTTACAGATATTGAAAAGCGCACCTGCAATCTTCTCAATATGCGCGTAATCATAGAGGTATTTCCACTCAATGAATTGATGGTAAAATTTGTCGAATTTAGGAATATCGCTTAATTGATTTATTTTCAAAAATTTTCGCAAAGCATCTTCGTTCACTTGAGACATTGCAGCATACAATTTATCAATAGAAACAGCCCTTTGCTGTGTCAGAATATGATCCAATAAGAGTTCCAAAGCAATATGTGCCATAAAGGAAGGCCGAATAGGTAATCCCTCCAAACTTGACTGTATCTGCAACTTTAACTGATGAGTGTGCTGAAAAAAGTAAGTTGAATTATGAAAAAGACGATCGACCTCGATGTGACGGTTCCAGCCGATATAAAGCTGTTCCAGCAAGGGATTGTCCAGCAGCTCATTTTCATATTGCTTGGGTTTGAGCACAAAAGTTTTATCTGCATTTTTTAATAGATCAGGCAACAGCCCGCCGACAATTCGCTCGGGATTGGTTGCAAACCGCTCAAAATAAAAATGTGACAAAAAATTCATATTAGCTTATTAGCGTGTGCTTTTATATGGAATTATTCGCTCAATATACGCTTAATCTCCTATCTTTGCATCTTGTAAATTAAAAAATTAAATCCATTTAACAATGAGCTTTGTAGAAGAATTACGTTGGAGAGGCATGTTGCAAGATATTATGCCTGGAACTGAAGACTTACTGAATAAAGAAAAAGTCGCTGGCTATATTGGCTTTGATCCCACAGGAGACTCTCTACACGTAGGACACTTAACTCAGATCATGACATTGATCCACTTCCAAAATGCCGGGCATAAACCAGTTGCATTGGTTGGTGGTGCAACCGGAATGATTGGGGACCCTTCTTTCAAATCTGCAGAGCGTAACTTACTTGATGAAGCAACCTTACAACATAATGTTGCGTGTCTGAAAAAACAGTTAGGCAAATTTCTTGAATTTGGAGAAGGTGAAAATGATGCCAAAATGGTTAATAATTACGACTGGTTCAAAGATTTTACTTTTTTGGACTTCATTCGTGATATCGGTAAAATGATCACCGTCAACTATATGATGGCAAAGGATTCTGTAAAAAAACGTTTAGAAGGAGACAATGGTCTATCCTTTACGGAATTCACCTATCAATTGATTCAAGGTTATGACTTTTATTACCTGTGGAAACACCACAATTGTAAAATACAAATGGGCGGATCTGATCAATGGGGTAATATTGTCACAGGAAGTGAAATGATCCGTCGTCAGGATCAGGGAACAGCTTACGCCATTACGACGCAATTGATTAAAAAAGCAGATGGTCAAAAATTCGGAAAAACAGAATCTGGAGCTGTATGGCTAGATCCTAAGAAAACTTCGCCTTATAAATATTACCAATTCTGGTTAAACACCTCCGATGACGATGCGAAAAGCTGGATTAAGATCTTTACGCTTAAACCACAGGCGGAAATCGAGACGATCATCGCAGAACATGATGCTGCACCACATTTACGCCTTGTCCAAAAAGCATTAGCGAAAGATATTACGATTCGCACACACTCCGAAGAAGCTTATGAAACCGCGATTAAAACCTCAGAGTTTCTTTTTGGCAATGGCACATTGGAATTTTTAGACAACTTAGATCACGAAGCCGTATTGGACGTGTTTGAAGGTATTCCTCAATTTCAGATAACAAGAGAAGATCTAAAAGCAGGAATCAATATCCTTGATCTTTTAGCTGTCAATACACAGGTTTTCCCTTCAAAAGGCGAAGCACGTAAAATGCTCCAGGGGGGCGGTGTATCTATTAACCGTGAAAAAGCAATCGATATTGAACAAGTCATTACTGAAAGTAACCTCGTTAACGATAGATATATTATTGCACAAAGAGGCAAGAAAAACTACTACTTGATTATTGCATAACAAACGGTAGCGCTGATCAACAAAAAAATCCTCCTGATAGTGTCAGAAGGATTTTTTTGTTTTGTTAATAGTCGTTACACATCCTTCTAGAGCTTCAAAAAGCTCTATTTTAAAAGTTTTTCAAAGGCGCGGCGCGAGGCTCCACGAAAATGCACTTCTCCGCAATACTGATACCCTAACTTATTAAATACATGTAACATCCCCCCATTATCAAAATTCGTATCTACTTTAATACTATATATACCATTATTAATGGCTATTTCCTCAACCCCTTTCATAATGGCCGTACCGACACCTTTTATATGGGGATCCTGCGCAGAGGCCAAACGATGAACACCCACATATTCCCCATCGCTAAGCCATTTACCATCAATATCATTGTAAGCTGGTTCAATATCAAAAATAATGGCTACGTAACCAATTATTTTGTTGTCAAACTCCACGACATATCCATAGCCCTTATCGAGATCAGACTTTACAACATCTTCATTTGGATAACCATCTTGCCATTGTCTACTGCCCTGTTCTTTTCGTAGGGTTATCGCCTGTTGTATAATTTCCCAGATCCTACCTTTGTCTCCTTGTTCTGCTTTCCGTATTTGAAACTTATTCATAACGCCTTAATTTGATCAGTAAAACTACATAATTTACTTTAACGGTAAAAGTCAGCCGAAATCATATCATCCTTTCCAGTTTGGTCAAACCTTTACAGCGAATCTTTTCGCAGGGCATAGTATTTGCTTGATATATCTCGCTATTGTCATTTAATAGCCTATCTGAAATTATTCGTTTACGAAAAAAATACAAACTTAAAATAATAGTCTTCATGATCTTCAAAATACTATCAAAATAACTAAGTTTGTAAGTAGTATAATTGTGAGCTTTTCAATGTCAAATAAAGGAAATACATTTAGGCAGGCAGGAAATTCAGTTTCCGGCAAGCGTGCCCCATTAAAAGAATCGGCAACATTTAAAAAGGAAAAAAGTCAAAAACCCAGCGTCCCTAGAGATTACTCTGATGCTCAGCAGAAGACTGTCAAGATTCTAGGGATTTTGTTGATTGTACTTTCGTTGGCATTTGCCACTGCTTTTGTTTCCTATCTTTTCACATGGGAGGATGATCAAAGTTATGTCGCCAGCACAAATGGCGGTTGGGGGACCCTTTTTAGTTCTTCCGAAGAAATTCATGATGACGCTGTCGAACTCCCGGTTGTCGACAACAAATTAGGTAAATTCGGGGCCTTACTTGCTAACCAGTTTATGTATGAATGGTTTGGTGTGGCCTCATTTCTCTTTATTCCAGTATTATTCATTCTGGGTTATCGCCTATTATTCAAAAAATCATTGCTTCCGCTCTATCGGACTATCGTATATTCGTTTGTGGCGATTGTTTTTATTTCAGTGACATTGGGATTCTTACATGGGTTTATGGCAGACACGCCCCACATGTTGGAGGGTAAATTCGGGTTTTGGACCAATAAATTACTAGAAGCACAGGTTGGGATTGTTGGTGTTGGTTGTATTTTAGCCTTTGCTTATCTGACGACATTGATATTGCTGTATAATTTAGATTTTAAATTTGTGTTATTTAGCAATAGAAAATCCAAATCCTTATCCGAAGATATGGAAGAAGAAAACGATGAGGATGCTTACACGACTAATAATTTGAGAACCAAAGTCCATGTCGAGGATGATTCCATTCAATCGGTTAGAGAATCTTTCCAACGACCAACCTCAATAAACGAAAGGTTCCAATCCAGCCGGCCGACAGATTTACAAGAAGAGCTTGAGCGACCTGCTTTTACACATCATCCGATCCCCGAGGTGCATATAGATCCGAAAGACAAAGTGATTCTTACCTTCGATGACAGTCCATTGGAACGTACAGAGCGTACGCCTTCCATTAGTTTCACCATTGATCAGCCAGAGGAAGAAGATACGGAAGAACGAAATAGCCAAAGTATTCAGGAAAACTACAGTCCAGCTATAACCATTATCCCTCAACCCGAGCCTGAGCTCCCTGTTGACGTTGCCGTAGTACCTGGTTTGGTTGTCGAAGACATCAAAGAAGAAAAAGAAATTACTGCGAGCGATCTTGTTGCTCAATTTGGTCAATATGACCCTAAATTGGACCTATCGGGCTATCAACACCCCACGCTCGACCTATTACGAGATTATGGAAGTGGTAAAATTACCATCAATCAGCATGAACTTGAAGCAAACAAAAACAAAATTGTTGATACACTTAGAAACTATAGCATTGAGATTGAAAGCATAAAAGCAACAATCGGCCCTACGGTTACCCTATATGAGATTATACCCAAGCCGGGTGTACGGATTTCGAAGATCAAAAATCTAGAGGATGACATTGCCTTAAGTCTTGCAGCACTTGGCATTCGGATTATTGCGCCGATGCCTGGAAAAGGAACCATCGGTATTGAAGTACCGAATTCTAGCCCAGAAATGGTATCTATGCGATCTGTTTTGGCTACCGAAAAGTTCCAAAAAACAGATATGGATCTACCAATTGCATTGGGAAAGACAATTTCTAATGAAGTCTATATTGCCGATTTAGCAAAGATGCCCCACCTTTTGGTTGCGGGTGCCACAGGTCAGGGTAAATCCGTTGGTATCAATGCTATTTTGACGTCATTATTGTATAAAAAACATCCTGCGGAGCTCAAATTTGTACTTGTCGATCCCAAAAAAGTTGAACTTTCCCTATTCAAAAAAGTTGAACGTCATTTCTTGGCCAAACTACCCGATGAGGAGGAAGCGATCATTACTGATACAAAAAAGGTTATCAACACCTTAAATTCACTTTGTATCGAGATGGATCAGCGTTATGACCTGTTAAAAAATGCACAGGTTCGTAATTTAAAGGAATATAATGCAAAATTTATCAATCGTAGATTAAACCCTGAGGAGGGTCACCGATTCTTACCATATATCGTTCTTATTGTTGATGAGTTTGCCGATTTGATGATGACTGCTGGAAAAGAAGTTGAAACCCCTATTGCGCGACTGGCTCAGTTGGCCCGTGCCGTAGGAATTCACTTGGTCATTGCGACCCAACGTCCTTCAGTCAATATCATTACAGGTACAATCAAAGCCAACTTCCCAGCACGTCTTGCTTTCCGTGTGTTATCAAAAGTAGACTCGCGAACTATCTTAGATACCGGCGGAGCAGATCAGTTAATTGGTCGTGGGGATATGCTTCTGGCAACCGGAAGTGATTTGATACGTATTCAGTGTGCATTTGTCGATACACCAGAAGTTGAACAGATTTCCGATTATATCGGAGCACAGCGTGGTTATCCATCGGCATTTATGCTGCCAGAATATGTAGACGAAAACGGAGAGGGTTCAGGTAGCGTAGATTTTGATCCAAAAGATCGCGATCAATTGTTTGAAGACGCTGCTCGTTTGATTGTTATGCATCAACAAGGTTCTACATCTTTAATCCAACGTAAATTGAAACTGGGTTATAATAGAGCTGGACGAATCATCGATCAATTGGAAGCCGCCGGAATTGTCGGCCCATTTGAAGGGAGTAAAGCACGCGAAGTTCTTTATCCAGATGAATATTCATTAGAACAATATTTGGAGACGCTAAGAAACAATTAACATGAAAAAACAAATCGGATTAGTGCTCAGCTTTTTGCTACTTACAATAAGTCAATACAGCTATGCACAAAATAACGCCGCAAAAGCGTTGCTTAACAAAGTAAGCCAAAAATATAATGGATATAAGACCATCCAGGCTGGCTTCACTTTAGACATCAGACAAGCAAACGGGAGTTCACATAGTGATGCAGGCACTTTATATCTAGACAAGGCAAATAACAAATACCACGTCAATACTAAAAATCAGATTCTAATCTCAGATTCCAGAACACAATGGAATATCATGAAGGCAGAGAAAGAAGTGGAGATATCGGAGGCGAGCAACTCAACCAATGAGATCAACCCAACCAATATTTTCACATTCTATACCTCGGGCTTTAACTATGCTTTAGCTAATACAGAGAAAGCAAAAGGTATGAGTTTGAGTGTTGTGGAACTGAAGCCTATTGATAGTAAAAAAAACTATTCTAAGATCAAATTACGGATCAATAAAGCGAATAATTTGATCTACGATACAACTATTTTTGATAAGAGTGGCAATCGTTATACATACTCCTTGAATTCACAGGAGGGAAACAAGGCTATAGCATCCAGCTTTTTTACTTTTAATAAAAGTAACTATACAGGGTTTGATATAGTCGATCTGCGATAAAGCTAACAGTGAATGGATCAATTGAAGATTCGGATAAGACGCAGTAATAAAAAAAGGATTTTCCAATGGGAAATCCTTTTTTTATTACTGCTTGTTTGTTCGTTGTCTAGAACATATTAGGTTCTCTATCCAGCGCTTCAGTTTCTTTGTCCGCATAACGAGAATAACCGTGTTTCTGTGGATGTTCGATAATTTCCTTCATGGAAACCAATTTATACACATAAGATCCGGTCTCATTGTTCAATTTCAAAGCAAAGTAATCATCCTTTTTTTGCCTTCGCATCGAACCTTTTAAACTACCGTCACCGACATTATATGCCGCTGCCACCAAAGTCCAATTACCAAATTGAGCGTAAAGATATTTTAAGTAACGTGCGGCAGCATGTGTGGATTTCACGAGATCTTTCCGTTCATCCACAGCACCATTGACCCGCAGGCCATACAAGCGAGCCGTTGCCGGCATAAATTGCCAATAACCTCCCGCCCCTTTTGATGAAACGACAGCCTTGCTTAGGCCACTTTCAACCAGTGGAATGTACTTAAAATCTTCGGGAATACCATGTGATTTCAGGATCTTAGCGATCTTAGGCAAATAGGTTTCTGCCTTTTTATGCATATCATACGATCCTGTTTTTTTAAATGAAAATCTACTGAAGAACTTGCGCAATTTGCTTTCCACTAATGGACGATCCATCGGCAATGAATCTTCAGCAAATGTCAATGAACTCAGGTAAGATTCAAAAGAATTGCTTTTTTCTTTTTTCTCTTCGTCGCCTCCATGATGACTTGGAATTTCGACTAACTTCGCTGCTACGATCTTATCGCTGCCAGAAGTGTTGTTGTGTGGGGTTGAGTATAATTTTGACAGCAATAAAGCAAACAAAATCAAACTACTACATAATACTTTTTTTCTTATCATTCACTCCCTTAATGCTATCCTATCCACGAGTCAAATCGATCAAAAAATAGCTTGGTTCAAATTCGAGGGGACAAAGATAAACAGTATTTATTTAAAAAACAAATAGTTACGTTAGAGCTGTTTTAAAGGGTATTTTTTCAAGTTCAAATTGTGCAAATGCAAGAAAAGATAAAAAGATAAGGATTTTTTCGCAAAACCCAAAATTATACCTAACTTTGCAGTTCACATTTTAGCAAAACACAATGCCATTCAGCAATAAAAGGAACAGTCGTGATGACAACTCCAGAAAGTCACGAGGCAACTCAGATAGCTTCAAATCTCGAGGCGACAAAAATAATAGTTTCGGTAAAAAATCATCCTTTGGTTCAAAGGATCAATCTGAAAGAGGTTCTTTCAGAAAAGATGATAACCGCGAAAACAGATCATTTGGATCTAATAAATACGCAGATAAATCTTCCTTTAGAGGAGAAAGCAATTCCTTCCGTTCAAAAGATAATTCAGATAAACCTTTTAACAAAACTGGTCGTTCATTTGACAAAAATGATTCATCGAGATCGTTTGACAGAAAAGAAGGATCCTTTGATAAAAGAGACAGCTTCAAACGTTCCGACAGAAGCGATTCATCGAGATCGTTTGATAGAAAAGAAGGTTCTTTTGATAAAAGAGATAGTTTCAAACGCTCTGACAGAAATGATTCATCAAGATCTTTCGACAGAAAAGAAGGTTCTTTTGATAAAAGAGATAGCTTCAAACGCTCTGACAGAAATGATTCATCAAGATCTTTCGACAGAAAAGAAGGTTCATTTGATAAAAGAGATAGTTTCAAACGCTCTGACAGAAATGATTCATCAAGATCTTTTGACAGAAAAGAAGGCTCTTTTGATAAAAGAGATTCATTCAAGCGTTTCGATAAGGATGACCGTTCCTCAAACAATCGCAGTAGAAGCTTTGATAAACCATCTAATAGAAAATTCGATGGAGATAGAAGCAGAAACTTTGATGAGAACAAGAGTTTTGACGATAAACAATACACCAAACGTCCTAAGAAGAAAGCCGAAACGTCAGCAGAAGATGATGGCTTAATACGTTTAAACCGTTATATTGCCAATGCAGGTATTTGCTCAAGACGTAAAGCAGACGAATTAATCGCTGCAGGGGTAATATGGGTAAATGGTGAGGCTGTTACTGAATTAGGTACCAAAGTTGATCCAGCTACAGACGAAATCCGTTACAACAACGAGCGTTTAAAACGTGAGAAAATGGTTTATGTTTTACTCAATAAACCAAAAGACTACATTACGACTACGGATGATCCTCAGGAACGTCATACGGTAATGGAACTTGTATCCAAAGCAACCAAAGAACGCATCTATCCTGTCGGACGTCTTGACAGAAATACAACAGGATTACTTTTGATGACAAACGACGGCAACCTCGCGGAGAAACTTTCCCATCCGCGGAATAGCATCAGCAAAATTTACAACATAGAACTCAACAAGAGCCTTACTCAAGGAGATTTTAATAAAATTAATTTTGGTATTGAGTTGGAAGATGGTATCATCAAACCCGATGATTTAAGCTACGTACAAGGAGGCTCTAAAAGAGAGATTGGTATTCAGATCCACTCTGGTAAAAATCGCATTGTACGTCGTATTTTTGAGTCCCTTGGTTATGAAGTTGTGAAGTTAGATCGTGTAGTCTATGCGAACTTGACGAAAAAGGACTTACCTCGTGGACGTTGGAGATATTTAGAAGAAAAAGAAATTGTTCAACTAAAACATTTGATGTAATCAAATCTCATTTGATAAATAAAATAAAGGACGGTCATTCAGTTAACCGTCCTTTATTTTTTATATTTGCTCCTGATAAGAAGAGTATAAAAAATAAAAAAATATGACTGATCCAAAAACACTTTCATCCGTAGCGGAATTCCATAAAACATTCCAACATCCGATCCTGGATACACCAACGATTCCTTCTGAACAAAGATGTGCCCTACGGGTTTCTTTGATAGCAGAGGAATTAAAAGAGCTAGAAGAAGCTATCCAAGATAAAGATCTTGTGGAAATTGCAGACGCTTTATGTGACATTCAGTACGTCCTTGCTGGAGCTGTTCTTGAATTTGGTTTAAAAGATAAATTTTCGGCGCTTTTTGATGAAGTACAACGCTCTAATATGAGTAAGGCATGTAAGGATGAGGCTGAGGCTGTCGCTACGCAAGAGCATTACAAACTTAAAGGAGTAGAATCATACTATAAAGAAGTTGACGGGAAATTTTTAGTCTTTAGAACAGCTGATAATAAAACACTCAAATCCATTAATTATTCTCCAGCAGATCTAAAGACCATTGTCGAAGGATAATTTGGCTTACAGTAATGGTATAAAATAAATACGGCTTCCTGAGGAAGCCGTATTTATTTTATGGTTAATCATCAATTACATTTTTCTTATCGAATTGTCTGCACAGCGTATCTCTTTGCAACAGAAGCCTGCTAATGGAATTAAAAGAGGCTACCCTGCACCACTTTTCTTGCTTCCAGACCTTTATCGATATAAGTTTGGATCCCCGACTTGGGAAATCCCCAATTTGGTGCTATCAACAATTCCTTATCTGCGATACCAAAAATACGTTGAATAATCAAATCAGGGCGTAATCGTGGTATAAATTTGGACAAAAAGTCCGTATAACCCTCCATAGAAAATAGATCAAAAGGCTCGCGTTTATATTTCACCCCCATAATAGAACCTTCCACGATATGCAGATGATGCAATTTCACAAACTTAATTTGTGGGAACCGATTTATCTCATCAGCATATTTTAACATCATTTCCTCCGTCTCCCAAGGAAAGCCAAAAATCGTATGCACACAGAGCTCTAAAGGGGTATCCTTTAGCATATCCATCGTCTTAACGAACTCATCGTGAGAACAGCCTCTATTGATCTTATCTAAGGTATCATTATAAATTGACTCCATGCCCATTTCCAGATCTACATCATAACGATCCGTATAAGATTCTAATAACGCAATTTTTTCGAAGTCCAGACAGTCCGGGCGTGTACCTACGGAAAGACCGAGCGTATTTTCCGGATCAATGCTTAAGGCTTCGTCGTACATCATCTTCAGCAAATGCGTTGGCGCATACGTATTGGTATTCGGTTGAAAATAAATAATAAATTTCTCTGCGCCATAGCTTTTACGCGCACGTTCAATTCCGGACTCTACCTGTTCACGTATAGAAGGAATTTTTCTCGCAGTATCGGGCGTAAAAGAATCTACATTACAGTAAGTACAGCCACCATAACCTTTGCTACCATCTCTATTTGGACAGGTGAAATTGCCATCGACAATCACTTTAAATACTTTCTGTCCGTTATATTTTTGCTTTAAATAAGCGCCGTAATGATTATACGGTTTAATTCCGTTGTCCAATAATGTACCCATTGCCCTGCAAAGTTACTTAATAAAAGTCATAAATGTATTAGGTATGAGGAACAAACACTGTTACTTGATGGGTACAGGCGCTTATAGCCTCTTGCCAATT
>NZ_JABJWY010000038.1:799699-961627 GCF_013167215.1 Sphingobacterium prati | reverse complement strand
GTTAATATATAGATGAAATTCTAAAAAGTGGTTCTTGGAAACTGGCATCGTAACAAGTAGGGCAAACGTTTTCCAAATAATTTGTAGCAAGCAGGGATAGAACCCTATTAGCTACGGCTTTTGATTCTGAAATTCTAAAATATAAAAAAATGTGCATGGTGGCTCTGAAAAAGTAATAGAAAAAAATTTACGGGGTAAAGCAGAGCCGTTCAATTGATATATCGCAAATTATCTCTCTTCGGTTCTAAAAACCCAAAAGCGTTGAAGCGTATAATTAAACCCTAAAGAGACAAGTAACTCGACAAGTAGCTTCGAAAACAAAAAATTAACATGATAAACATCCACCAAAAAGTGTATACCAGTAGATTTAAGCAGAATACTGCCGCTGACAACAATCACAAACTTCCATAACTGGCTACCAACAGAATTTTGAGTGCTGCCAAAAGACCAATACCGATTGATCAGAAAATTTACAACAGCGCCAAGGCTCCCGCTGATTGCATTGGAGAAAGGCGCGCTAATATGTAACAGTTTATAACAGGCAGAATATACACCAAAATCAAACAATCCGCCCAGAAAGGCGGACAGTTGTGCTTTTAGAAAAGTAACAATCTTTGAAGACATACTTACCCAGCTTCTTCTTGTTGTTTTTTCAATTTATCTTCCTTATCCTTCGCATCCCCCAATTTTAACAACAGACGTGTATCGTTTGCATTAATGATAAAAAGCAACAAGCAAATCACAAATACACACCAATTAATGGAACCGGGCATAAATACCTCCAATAACATCACCAGCGAAATAATCACACGAATTTCTGTTGGGCCCAATATACCAGCATCTATGGTGTATTTATCTGTAATTCTATACCGAAGCTGAGATATAATCATCGCCCATCCATATAAGGAGACCAACGTAAAGCCGAGATATTTAAAATCACCTGTCGTATAAAGGACATATCCCAATCCGATAAATACTGTACTAATCCAATCCATTACAATATCTAGTGCAAATCCATACCAACGACGTGATTTATTCCTATAAAACGCAATACGTCCATCCAATGAATCACCAAACCATTGTACAAAAAAACCAGGAATACCCAACAGTAAATAATGGATATCGACATATTCTGCTAGTAGAAAGCTCCCTAAAACCATCAGGGATCCAAAAAAACCGATCGCTGTAAGGCCATCAGAAGTAATCCAATTCGGAACCCGCGGCACTAGGTATGTAATCAACTTTTGTTCGGGTTCACTTAGGATATTCGTTCTTTTCCGATCTTGAAAAAGCTTTTTATTTATTTTAAACTCACTCATTATCTGTGATTATAACCATTTATTTTCTTTATACCAAGCCAATGCCTCCATTAAGCCCGCTCTCAAATTATATTTAGGTTGGTATTGTATCTGGCTTTGCGCCAATGAAATATCACAGCCCCAATTTTCTGCTGTAAGTTCATTCAATCGCTCTGGGTATAGTACAGGTATTGTTTTTGAATTTTTATATAGACGTTCAAAGATTACCGCCACTGCTTTCACAATTCCCAAGGGAATATGCATCCGGATCATTTTCTTCTGTGTGAACTCCCTGAAAATTTTGGCCATTTCATAACGATCATATATGTGCCCATCACTTAGATTATAGCTGTTTTTTCCGCCTTGATCAAAACGGCACGCATTCAAAATCGCTTGGACCAGGTCAGCCACATAAATAAAACTCAACTTTTGGGGCGATCTACCAACATAAGCATCCATTCCCCCGTTCATTGTCTTGAAAAGAATAAAAATATCTTTTTCTCTTGGACCATATACTGCGGTAGGCCTTAATATTGTTAATGGTTGATCATCAAAAGCCCGCAATGCGAGTTCCGCCTTCCTTTTGCTTCGACCATAGGTTGTCACTGGACAATAGGGATTACATTCCTTAATTAAATCCGAATGATAAGACACAGGACCTATGGCCGCCAAGCTACTAACAAAAACAAATCTACTGATTGGATTTTTCAGAGAAAAACAAGCGGACGCCAAATTCTTAGTATAGTCAACATTGACCTTTTCTAAATCTTCCTCACGCTTGGCACGCGTCATTGCTGCCGCATGTACGACGTAGGTATAATTTTCAGCCTCCAGCAACGCTTTGATAGACGCTTCATTAGTAAAATCAGGATAAACAAATTTATCCACAACAGAACGAATCTCCGAAACATCACTCGACTTCCTTACAGCAGCATGCACTTCCATCCCTGCTTCCTTAGCTGCTCTTGTCAAATGATAGCCTACAAAACCACTCGCTCCAGTGACCAATATTTTCTCTATCATAATGATTTTTGATACAAACGATAACGTTTGTACAATTCTCCATTCATTTGTTCAATAGCATGATTCATCATATAATTATGATCCAACATCCATGAACATTCAGCCCCCTTTATATTGGAACCTTTCGATTCTTTAATAATTCGGCCATACAAACAAGCTTCAATACCAAGCTTGCGATAATCCTCCAATACACCCAACATCAACACCCGTAGCAAATTGATTTTTTTCTTTCCGAACAACAGCTTAAAAATACCCGTAGGAAGTAAACGACCTTTCTTCACTTTGATAAGAATTTGGTTGATATCGGGAATACCTAAGCCAAAACCAACAAGTTCACCATCTTTCTCTGCGACAATGGCAAAACGTGGATCAAGGATCATTTTTAGATCTTTAGCCGTATAATTAAATTCTTCCTCCGTCATTGGAACAAATCCAGAGTTTTTATCCCAAGCTCTATTATAGATATCCCGAACCTTCGCAGCTTCGTTTTTAAAATCCTTTACATTAAATTGGCGAAGTGTGATCCCAGACCTCTTTAAGCGTTCCTCCAACCGATCCAATAGCATCACAGATCGCTTATCAGCAGTCTGCTCCATCACCAAATATGCCCGAAGATCTACCTTATGCCCATAACCGGCATTGGTAATCAAATCTATGTAATAAGGAAAATTGTAAGGCATCATCGCCACAGGAGGCCTATCGAATCCATCGACTAAAAGCCCAACTGTGTCATTGGTCGATAAGTTGATCGGCCCAACAATAGTATTTCCACCTTTTGCTTTTACCCATTTCTCAACAGTTTCAAACAATGTATTTGCGACCTCTTGATCGTCAATACAATCAAAAAAGCCCCATTGCCCTTCATTGACATGATTAAATGCATTATGATTGTTGTTCCAAATCGCGCAGATTCGGCCCACTATTTTTTCATCACGATAAGCTAGAAAAGGTTGTGCTTGAGAATGTTTATAGAAAGGATGCTTATTAGGAGAAAGCAGGTCTTCTTGTTCAAGAAATAAGGCTGGTACATAATTAGGATTTCCCGCATAGAGACTATGAGGGAAATCTATAAACAACCGTCTTTGTTTCTTTGTTTCAACGGGTACAATCTGAATCATATACGATTAGATTTTATATTAATGTTTCAACTTCAGCTTGTTTGAATACTTTAACCATCTTTTCGATTGCCTCGTCAATTTGGTCATAAGTATGTGTCGCCATCAATGAAAAACGAATTAGAGACTCCTCAGCAGGAACTGCCGGAGAAACAACTGGGTTAACAAATACGCCATCATCTTGCAGCATTTTAGTTACCCAGAAGGTTTTTTCATTGCTACGAATAAATATTGGCAAAATAGGACTTTCCGTAGCACCCAAATCAAAGCCATGATCTAATAATTGTGCTTTGGCATAATCGGTATTTTTCCATAGTTTTTCAATATGTTCTGGTTCATTCTGAATGATCTCCAATGCTTTCAATGTAGAAGCCACAGATGCTGGCGTCATCGAAGCGCTAAACATTACTGAACGTGCATTGTGTTTCAGAAAATCAATAACATCAGCATCACCTGCTACGAATCCACCTAAAGAAGCTAATGACTTACTGAACGTACCCATGATTAAATCTACATCGCTATTAAGGCCAAAATGTGATGCTGTACCAGCGCCCTTGTGCCCAATAACCCCCAAACTATGTGCATCATCCACCATTACAGCAGCATCAAACTCATTAGCAATTGCCGTAAGCTCCGGTAAGTTAACAATATCACCTTCCATACTAAAGATACCGTCTGTGCAAATTAGCTTCGCGCTTTCTTCTGGCAATCTAGCTAATTTGGCACGTAAATCTTCCATATTGTTGTGCGCGTATTTGATGACTTTTGCAAACGACAAACGACTTCCATCAATAATAGATGCATGATCACGCTCATCCAGCAAAATATAATCATTACGCCCCATCAGACAGGACAATGGTCCAAGATTTGATTGAAATCCGGTACTAAAAAGAATTGCAGCCTCTTTACCTACATAAGCAGATAATTTTTCTTCCAGTTCTACGTGAATATCCAACGTACCGTTTAAGAAACGCGATCCAGCACATCCAGTACCATACTTCTCCAAAGCATCTTGCGCTGCTTTTATAATACGTATATCAGTCGTTAACCCTAAATAAGAGTTAGAACCAAACATCAATACACGTCTACCATCGATTTTTACCTCGGTATCTTGCTTTGATTGAATCGGTCTAAAATAGGCATATAAGCCTTTAGCTTTTAACTCCTCTACAATCTTAAATTGCGATATTTTTTCGCCTAACTTTCCTTTACTCATGCGATAAAAAGGTATTTCTAAAACTATTTCTAACTTTTAGATGTTATTGTAACAAACAAAATTCTCGAATTGGACTTTTATATAAAAAACTCTGTCTTCGAATAAAAATCTGCTCTATCCACAATGTAAGTTGAAATTCTACGTTGTATATATTCACAATAATTCCAAAAAACGTTGCAAACATACGAAAACATAATCTGACTTTCACTTAAATTTAGTCATATTTTTAACACATCGCCCAAAACAGTTAATTTTATTTTAATACTCCGCTAACATCCTCCCCACACAATTCTACTATAAAATAAGACAATTTTAATAATTATATTTGCGAACTTTAAATTATCCTATAATTAGTTACATTTAGGTTCATTGCAATAGCAATGGTATAGACTTACTAATATACAACAATATATGGCTTTATCTTCAGATATCAATATAAAAAATAAAAAAGCTTCGTTTGAGTATCATCTACTAGACAAATACGTCGCCGGAATCCGGCTTTTAGGGACTGAAATAAAATCAATACGCGAGGGAAAAGCAAATATTAATGATAGTTTCTGCAGTTTCTTTGACGATGGACTTTACATTCGTAACATGCATATTGCGGAATATTCCATGGGTTCATTTTACAACCATGAAGCAAAACGCGACCGCCAGCTTCTGCTGACAAAGAGAGAATTGAAAAAACTAAAAGAAAAGGGCGAAGAGCGCGGGTTTACGATCGTTCCTTTGCGTATATTTATCAGTACTCGTGGTTTTGCAAAAGTTGAAATCGCTTTGGCACAGGGTAAAAAAGATTTCGATAAGCGCGAAAATATAAAGGAAAGGGATGTCAAACGCGAACTAGACCGCGTCATGAAATTTTAACTTTGCTATTGCGCCAGGACAAATGCTCCTGGCGTAACACCTACCCTATTTTTAAACAACCGAACAAAATAATTGACGTCATTGAACCCCGCGCCAAAGCAAGATTCCTTGACATTACGGGTTAAGAGTAACAACTGTTTTGCTTTATGTATACGCTGTTGTATCACATATTCCATTGGGCTTAGCCCCAATTCACGATTAAACATCCGAGTCAAACTTGCTTTGCTCATGTGAGCGGTCTTCTCAAGTAAATCTATGGATATTTTCTCGGTGATATTTCTACGAATAAACTCTTGTAGATGTATAAGCACTTTATTAGACGACTTCCCCACCTTCAATGCCATCAGCGATTGTGACTGCAACAATCGAATTGTAAGTTCCTTAAATGTCAAATCTGCCAAAGCATCTTTAAATGCATCCTCACTTATAATTATTTGAAATAATTTATTAACCAGTTCGGCCAGTTCGCTGGAATTGTAAAGATGAAAAAGCTCGGGATCAATATGCCAGCGGTCCAATTGTCCCTTTGGATAAAATTCATTTAAATAATCCAACACAGCATCTATCTTATCCTTGTGGATGGTTAAAGCTGTACACTGCGTAGGCTGTTCCCAAGTAGCTTCCGGAAAATCAATATGCATATCAACCATGGGCGGTAACACGATCATCTGTCCAGGTAGATAATCGAATGCTTTTATTTGTTCCAGATGCATAACTTTCTTTCCCTGAATCATATTGATCATCACTAAATCATCAAAACGCAAAGGCACATATTCAGAAACACGATAGGTTTCGAATATATTCAATTCTAGGCTATCCAATGTAAAAGCACGCCGGTTTTCTACCAACGTACTGAGTTCCCGTCCTTGAGAAAATGGTAATCTATGAATCAGTGTCCTATCCCTCATATTACATCAACTAATTATCCATTGGATATCAATCAAACTTAGATAAATTGCAGGTAAAAAGCAATTTATCGGCCTCTCCTCAGCCATTGCAAGTTTTATTGTTAAGGAAATATAACAAAAAAAAATCAAGTATTGTTTAGGATATCCTTCTATAATAATCCTATGCTTTATTGCAACAATGATACTATGCTTTGCTTCAATAATGCTACGGTATTGAATAATTACCGGCTAACTTTGATAAAAAGGGAGTAAAAATAACTAATATAAATCATATGAGCACAATTAAAAGACCATCGTTCAAGGAACGATATGACAATTACATTGGTGGTAAATTTGTAGCCCCAATCCGAGGAAAATATTTCGACAACATCTCGCCCGTAGATGGTAAAGTATATACACAGGTGGCCCATTCAACAAAAGAGGATCTAGATTTAGCCGTTGATACTGCGTCTAAGGCCTTTGAGACTTGGGGCAAGACATCCGCAACTGAACGGAGTATTATGCTCAACAAGATCGCCGACCGCATCGAGGCTAATCTGGAATATATTGCCGCAGTAGAAACGATAGATAACGGAAAAGCAGTACGCGAAACATTAAATGCTGATATCCCTCTCGCTATTGATCATTTTAGATACTTTGCAGGCGTAATCCGTGCGGAAGAGGGATCTATAACTGAACTGGACAGCAACACTGTTTCCTTGATTGTACACGAACCGATCGGCGTTATCGCCCAAATCATTCCCTGGAACTTCCCGATTCTAATGGCTGTCTGGAAGCTAGCTCCAGCTCTGGCTGCTGGTAATACAGTTGTTTTAAAGCCTGCAGAAAGCACACCGACATCCATCCTGATTCTGATGGAAATTATTGGTGACCTCATACCCGCTGGTGTGGTAAATATTGTCAACGGTTTCGGTTCCGAACTAGGCAGAGCCTTGATAACGAATCCTAAAGTCGCGAAGGCAGCCTTTACAGGATCCACCGCCACGGGTCGATTAGTCATGCAATACGCCACAGAAAATATCATACCCGTAACACTTGAATTGGGCGGCAAATCCCCAAACTTATTCTTCAGTTCTGTCATGGACGCTGATGATGCATTTCTAGACAAAGCGATCGAAGGAGCTGTTTTATTCGCCCTTAATCAAGGTGAAATATGCACCTGCCCGTCGCGGTTATTAGTGCAGGAGGACATCTACGATAAGTTTATTGCCCGAGTTATCGATCGGGTCAATCAGATCAAAGTTGGTGACCCACTGGATCCAACAACAATGATGGGAGCCCAAGCTTCCAAAATACAAAAGGACAAAATTATGTCTTATATTACACTGGGCAAACAAGAAGGAGCTGAAGTGTTAACTGGCGGAGACGAAAATAATGTAGGCGCAGGCTTTGAAGAAGGTTATTATATCAAACCAACGCTATTCAAGGGAAATAATAAAATGCGTATCTTTCAGGAAGAGATTTTTGGACCTGTCTTGGCGGTTACAACATTCAAAGATGAACAGGAAGCTATTGCTATCGCCAACGATACGATGTATGGTCTCGGAGCCGGTGTATGGACCAGAGATGCACATCAGCTTTATCAGGTTCCACGTGCCATTCAGGCCGGCCGCGTATGGGTCAATCAATATCACTCTTACCCAGCAGGCGCTCCATTTGGAGGCTACAAACAATCAGGAATTGGCAGAGAAAATCACAAGATGATGCTTGCCCATTATCGTCAGGCAAAAAATATGTTAATTTCATACAGCAAGGAGAAACTAGGGTTCTTTTAACGATGGTCAACAGAATAGATAGTACGGACAAAGCTAAGGATCTCATTCATACCCTTGAAGCACAACACGGTGCATTGATGTTTTATCAGGCAGGGGGCTGCTGTGAAGGTACCCAGCCCCAATGTTTTGAAAAAGGGGGATATTTTCCCCGGATGAATGACGCCATGATTGGATTGGTTGAAGGATATGAGTTTTGGGTAGACCGAGATTTGTTTGAGTATTGGAAACATGCCCATTTCACCCTTGATGTATTGGAGGGATTTGGACCAGGTGGTTTTTCTTTGGAAACACCATTAGGCAAAACCTTTAAAGTACACTATCGGCTCTTTACCGAAGAAGAATTAAAAGAACTTAGTCCGATCAAACGAAGTGAATAAATACAAAAACGGGTGGTTTACACCATCCGTTTTTCTAAACCTTTGCCATCACGGACAAAAGTCGCCCCGCCCATACAATAGGCAGGCTATTCGATATCTAAACCTTCTAAAACAGGGATCGGCTGTTTATTTTCATCCAAAGCAACAAAGGTAAAAACACCTTCTATAGCGAGTTCACGTCCTTCATTATACATATGCTCCAAGAATATTTCAACTTTCACTTTGAGACTGGTACGCCCGACATTCTGGACACGTGCAATAGCCTCAATAATACTTCCAGAAGGAATTGCTTTGTTAAAATCAATACGGTCAGTGGATACAGTCACTAAAGTTTTCCGGCAGAATCTCGTTGCCGCCATGAAAGACACTTCATCCATAATGGACATCGCCTTACCGCCGAATAAGGTATCGTGATGATTGGTCAAAAACGGGAATACGGTTGTACATACATGCGTTTCCGATAAATCAATACGTTCTTGTAAAGTCATTTATTGTTTATTTTTGTGAATTTAAGAGACCACAAATGTAAGGCTATCCAAATACTGTAAAGTCATTTTTATCCAATATTTTCTTCAATATCCACGCCTATCCCCTTCAGTAACAAGGAAGCATTGAAGATCTTACACTCTCCAGTCTTCAATTTGTAATCAAACAGCATTTGCCCTTCATTCACCTGAATATCAAAATGATAATTTTTGATCGCTCCGGAAAACTCCTGTTCCAAGCTGGACAGCTGCAAATCATGCGTAGCTACCATCCCTTTGCCATCCAAGCGGACTAATTGTTTGATAATTGCACGAGATCCCAAATACTTATCCACCGAATTTGTTCCACGTAACATTTCATCAATCAGAAAAAAACTATCTATATGGGAGGCCACTGTATCCAATATAAATTTCATCCGGTTGAGCTCCGCCTTAAATGTAGATGTACTTTCGTTCAAATTATCTTTGATGCGCATGTAAGATATTAGCTTATAGACCGGTAGCCGAAATGAAACAGCAGCAACACTTGCTCCTGCATAGGCAAGAATTGCGTTAATTCCAATTGTTCGCAAGAACGTACTTTTTCCCGCCATATTGGATCCGGTCACCAATGCGACCCGATGATCCCTACTTGTATAATCATTAGCGACAACTTGTTCATTCGGAATAAGCGGATGATAAATGCCCGCTGCATCAATCTTGTCTTCATTTGGGTTGTCTAAAATGACAGGGTAGACGTAATTTGGATGATTTCTTTTCCAAATAGCAAGGCTATTCACAGTTTCAACCTTTGCCAAAGTATCAAAAGAATTTAAAATCTCATGTTGATACCTGTTCTTCCAATCAACGATAGCCAGTACCTGTCTAAAATCCCACAGCAAAAAGAGGTTTAGAAATAGTCCAACAAATACATTATTACGTGCATCCAGATTATTGATCAGTGCGGCGAGTTTTTTAAAAGCTTTTGAAATAGGTTCAGCATGATTCCCTTGCTTTAATTCGTTCGCCATTTCCTGTAGAGAGGCGGATTTCCACGCATGGCTTTCAATAGCCTGTATGGCATCCGCATAGGATCCCAGTATTCCACCTATCTTGTCTATTCTTGAGGAGAATAAACTTACACTACCTGCTTTGGCAAAAGCCCAAAGCACATGGAACAGCCCCAATATGGTGGCGACAGCAGTAAATTTGGGAATAAAAAAGCTCCCAACAAGCGCCACCGCAAATAAAGCCGGACCAACCTTGACATACATGCGCATGAAACCATTTCCAAAGTTAAAATTCCGGTCTTGAAAATAATTGGACAAAAACGCTTTAATATCCAGTTTATGATTTAGGTTTGCCAGCAGTTTTGCCTGAAAATCCCATATCCATTCAGATTCATTTTCCAATTCTTTCGATGCTTCCTGATTGCGCCGGATCTGTTCCTTGTCCAGAGGAGCACTTAACCAAGATGCCAGTAGATCAATACCCTGTTTTGTCGTCGAGCGGTTCAATTGAGCAAATAAAGAATGGGAGCCAAATACGTCCATATCCGAACTATAAGGATGGTTGCCATCTTCAAATTGCTCTCCATGGGCATACATATTCGTTTTCCCTTCTGCTATGGTCTGTTCGTTGGAAATCACCTTTAAATAGGCTTCAAAATAATTTTTCTGAAGTTCCAGTTGACTTTGCCGGCGCACTAAATAAGCAAAAAAGAATAGCAAGGCAAAGAAACAAAAGAAGACCAAGGGTAGACTTTCCAACTGAAAAGTATAAAACAACAGCGCTCCACCCCCAAGAATGACGATTAGCCGACTTAAACTCAAGGCATTAACCTGCTTATTTAATTTTAAGAGCGTTGACGCAATTTCTTGATGCTTTTGCGCATATAATGTAGCGATTGAATTCATTCCTAAATATTTATTTTCCATCAAGCAAAAGGTTTTCATGTTCTATTTTGAATAAGTTCCTTCAGCTACCAGGCCTGATCACCTACCAAAGGAACAAAACGAAATGTATCTAACTCAATTCGATCAAAATCATTTTCTCCCACACGAATTATTGTTACCATCTTCTGAGACTTCTCGTCCCCTACCGGAATTACGAAAATCCCCCCCACTTTCAACTGTTTAAGCATGATTTCTGGTACAAAAGGAGCTCCTGCAGTGACGATAATTTTATCGTAAGGAGCATGTTCTGCAATCCCCTTAGAGCCATCTCCCAAAAAGAAATTAGCCTTATATCCCATATAAGGTAATACCTGAATTGTCCGTTGGTACAGGTTTTCTTGGCGTTCTATTGTATACACTTCAGCACCAAGTTCAAGTAAAATACATGTTTGGTAACCGGATCCAGTCCCTATTTCCAGTACCTTATCCCCCCTTTTCACGTGGAGCAATTCCGATTGATAAGCAACCGTATAGGGTTGGGAGATCGTCTGTCCATCGCCGATTGGAAAAGCAATATCCCGGTAAGCCTGATTCCAAAAGGTTTCATCAAAGAAAAAATGACGTGGCACCTTCCCAATGGCTTCCAGTACTTTCTGGTCTTCAATGCCTCTTCCTTTTAGGTGCTCGACCAATTTCTTGCGTGCACCTCTTTCCCGATAATTATCAATAAACTTATACGCCATGATGTTTCAAATTTACTTTTAAAAAGGGATATTTGACCGAACTATTCACAAATCACTTAACTTCAAGCCAATACATGAAAGACATACCAATTACATAACTGAACATTTCCCCAATAAAATCATAACTGCAAAATAATTAACAAGTTAAAACATATCATTTCATAATCTCAGCGCGGGACGCCAATTTACGATACCAGACAAAATTTACATAAATGCACAATTAATAAGGGTCGACGTCTACCTGAACACGAACCCCGCTATTTGTTTTATCAAGTTCAAAATCCAATAACACCGACCGGATCAATTCCTTTACCTTCGCAATACTGATATTTGTGCGTTCAATCTTGAGTGTAATGGTCTGAATAAAATTATTCCGTACGCGGGACACCAATGGTGGCTCAGGCCCCAATACCCTTGCCCCTAATTGCTGGCGCAATGCCGAAGCAAAACGATTGGCGGAATCGTGGCATTTTTGAAAATCAGTATGCTTAATATCAATACGAATAAGGCGGTAAAAAGGAGGGTAAAGGTAATTCTTGCGCTCTGTGATTTCCGTCATAAACATCCCCTCATAATCATTGTTAACAACCTGTTCCAGAACCCTGTGCTTTGTTGTATAACTTTGAATAATTACTCTTCCGCCAGCTTCCCGCCGACCTGCCCGTCCTGCGACTTGGGAAAACAGGGAAAAAGAACGTTCATAAGCGCGAAAATCAGGAAAATTAATAATTGTATCCGCGTTGACAACACCAATCAAGCTGACACGTCCAAAATCCAGCCCTTTGGCCACCATTTGCGTACCAATCAGCACATCAAACTCATGTTCATCAAAAGCTGTAATAATCTTGTCAAATCCATACTTCCCTTTTGTGGAATCCAGGTCTAACCGACCAATGCGAATCGCAGGCATAAGCAGTTCCAATTCCTCTTCCACCCGTTCTGTCCCGAAGCCTTTACTTTCGATGTGAGGCATACCACAGGCCGGGCACACCCGAATTGGGGGTTCAACATGCCCACAGTAATGGCAATGCATCATATTAGAGCTTTTGTGATACGTTAAGCTGACGTCGCAATTCACGCATTTAGCAACAAAACCACAGGTATTACATTGGATCATGGTGGTGTGTCCACGCCTATTCTGAAACAGGATAACTTGTTCCTTGTTCTTAACGGCTTCTTCAATGGCTTTTAACAGCGTTCCCGAAAAATATGAAAACATATTTTCCTTTCGCCCTTCTTCTGGAATATTGACGAGTTCGACACTGGGCAATTGCGCGTTACCATAGCGTTCCAACAGCTGTACAAACCCGTACTTTTTTGCTTTGGCGTTATAATAACTTTCCAACGATGGTGTTGCGGAACCCAATAATACCTTTGTCTGATGCAAAAAGCCAAGATAAATCGCAGTATCACGAGCATGGTAACGGGGCGCTGGATCGAATTGCTTGTATGAACTTTCGTGCTCTTCATCAACAATGATAATTCCCAGATCCTGAAAAGGAAGGAATACGGAGGACCGGGCGCCGATAACAACATGAAACTCATTTTTCATCACTTTATGCCATACTTCAGCCCGTTCGTTATCATTGAACTTAGAGTGATAAACCCCCAGCTTATCGCCAAAATGCAGCTTTAATCGAGCTGTAATCTGCGCTGTCAGTGCAATCTCCGGCAAAAGGTATAAAGCTGATTTTCCCTCCGCTATAGCCTGTTCTATAAGTCTTATATAAATCTGAGTTTTCCCTGAAGCAGTCACTCCATGTAAAAGTGTTACTTCCTTCTCTTCAAAAGATGCATTAATTTCGTCAAAAACTCGCTGTTGGTTTTCGTTGAATTGAAAGTTAGCATCCAATTCTACATCTTCTCCCTGAAACCGCGATACGACTTTTTCTTTTATTTCAAATACACCTTTGTCAATCAATGCTGTGATGGCGCCATTGCCACAGCCCGAAGCTTCCGCCAACATGGCACGTGTAATCTCTTCAGTCTTCTTAACAAGCTGCATAAATGCCAACACCGCATCTTGCTGTTTTGGCGCACGATTAAGACTATCAAGTAGTTCACGCTTCGCATCTTCATGTTTAAAGTCCGGTGCAAAACGTAGAAATGCCTTTGTTTTAGGTTTATATCTTTCTGTTATTTCCTCTGAGATCAGGACAATCCCTTTGTCAAACAATTGTTTTAATATTGGAAAGACCGTTTTCTGTCCCAGTAACTTCACAATATCATTCACCTTAAGCTCTCCTGCTACTTCCAGCGCCTCAATTATCATAAATTCTTTATCAGAGAGTGTCGAACGATCGAATTCTGTTGTCATAGAAGAGACCACCTTCGTTTCACTTGCTAATTTTAATGCCGCTGGAAGTGCGGCTTGCATGACTTCCCCCAAACTACACATATAATAGTCAGCTAGCCAATCCCACAACTTAAATTGCGCTAAATTGACGATAGGTCTGTCATCAATGATATCCAAGATATATTTCGCCTCATACTGCAGTGGGGCTTCTTTGCTTATCGATTTCACGACAGCCGAATAAATTTTGTTTCGTCCAAATTGCACAATGACCCGCACCCCCACCTGTATCCGGTCATTCCAATCAACTGGAATCCGGTAAGTATATGTTCGTGCCAAGGCTAGCGGTAGAACCACATCAATAAACAAGGTATCTCTTTCACTAAAAATCGAAGATTGTGGATTGGACATAATTTCTTATTATGGGATAAAAATACAAAAAAAGAGAAAGAAAGAACAGCGCAGCCATCCATCTAAAAGAAAGCCCTCCCGGGCTTTCAGTCCCGGGAAGGCTCTTTATTAATCAAGCTTGCGCGCTTTATTTATTTCGAATAATAGGATTACGACTTATTTTTCAGCGCGGCTACAAATAAGGCGATCCAACCAATAATCAAGGACAAACCTCCCAAAGGAGTAATAGGCCCCAAAATAGCTGGATTTCCGAAACCGGTTATCTCCCGGATACTAAGCACATATAATGATCCCGAAAAAAAGCAAATACCAACGATAAAAGCGATAAAAGAAACTTTGATCGAATAGGTTTTTGCCCGCGAAAAAGTAGATAAAAATAACAACGCAAAAGTATGATAGAAATGATACTGATTTGCAGTTTTCCAAGTTTCGATATGATATGCACTTACCTTTCCTTCTAGGCCGTGGGCACCAAAGGCTCCTAATATTACAGCTAATGCTCCCAACAACGAAGCGGCTAAAATGATTTTCTTATTCATTAGATTAAAGTGAATGCTGAAAACGTGTTTCTCGGATAAATGTATTAAAAACAGAGCAAAATAAGGAATATTTTGTTAAATTTATATTACAAAGCGCTATAATCGGGATGAATTTATAGCGCTTCCCGCATATTTTTATTAGGTTTGTTTTTACATAGGGAACCGTCATCAGCTTAATACAGATGATTACCCATTACCATCAAGATACAAATCGAAAGAAACGCGCTCATTTATACCATTTAAAGATGAGCACCCATAAATATTTATTCTGATGAAAAAAACAATAGTCATCACTATTCTACTATTCATAGCCGTCATTGCGGCAACGATTTATCTTTTCGGAGATTTTAACAAAAACAACAAACAGGATTCCAAGGCTTTACAATACTTACCTGAAAACACGCTCGCCATCGCATCTTTTGCCAATGACGAGACCGTAGATACGATATTTAACGGCTATGAGCCATTCAAAGCCATTCTGGGACAAGGAAATTTTAGCAACCTCGAACGATTAAAAGCCGAATTGTTACAAAGCGAACAACTCGACCCTTTCGTCGCTGGGCAACAGATATTGTTGTCCTTTCACCAGGAAAAAGATCAGCTAACAGCACTTTATAGTATACAAATCGGCCAAAGTCTGGACAATAGCTCGCTGGCTACCCTTATCGGGCAGATGGGAAATAATTACAAAGTTCAGCCTTTTGATACATTGGGTCAACGATTCTATGGCCTCAATAAAGGAGTAAAAGACAGTACACTCTATTGTACCTATTCCCATGAGATTATTTTTGCCAGCTATTCAAAACAGGTCCTTGCACAAATCTTCGATAAGAATATAAAAAAAATCAACGCCAAACAGATTGAATTCTTTGTCAATCATAACAATAAAAATACACCGCTCAGTTTATATTTTTTCAATGAGCAAGTAGCACAAGTTGCACGGATATTGATGAAATCAAAATTTGGCACTTACCTCAATTTAATTGACTCCCTGAAAGGACAAAGCTCCTGGAATATGAACTTCAAACAGGATGCCCTGATCTTTAAAGGGGAAACAGATCTTACCGGAAGCAAGAACAGTTATCTTCAGTTATTTGCCAATCAAACCGCCCAGGTGCAGGCGCTAGGAAACTATTTACCAAAAAACGCTGCATCATATATTGATTTTAGCATTTCAGATGCATCTAGTTTTCATTCAGGCTTAAAAGAGCTATTGATCAAGCAAAACGAATACGATCGTGTGAACAAAAGCATTAAGAATTTTGAAGATGATACTAAAGTATCATTTGACAGTGTTATCACGCCTATTTTTAATGATGAATTTGCATTGGCTGAATTGGACAATCAAGATGTCCTTGGCTTGATCAGCCTATCGGATTCCAGTCTATTTGCAAATAATTTTAAGAAATTCAGTTCATCTGTCGGTGACTCAATCTACCAATTTAAATATGCTAACTTATTGTATGCCGCATTTGGAGAACCGTTCAAAGGCTTCACAAAGCCTTATTTTACCATCGTTGACAATATCATGGTCGTCGCTAGCAGGACAGGAATTCTACGGGATTATCGTGAATCGTTCCGGGAAAAGCAGTTCTTATCGGGAACTTCTGTTTTCAAGAATCATGCAGCTTTACAAAATAGCCGTAGCAATGTCACCTTTTATTTGGAGCCCAAAGCCGGTAAAAGCAATATTTTGGATAACCTAAAATCCGATTATGCGAAGAATTTTAAAGATGAGGAGCAATTTGGTTTCCAAAATTTTTATTCATGGTCTTACCAATTAAGCGGCAATCAGGGGACATTTGCTTCCAGCTTATATGGGCTTTATAAAAGTGATACACGCTTGGGTGGAAAGCCAGAGTGGACTGTCCAGCTTGAAAACCGAATCATCAATAAACCGTGGGTTTTGGATCAGGATGGTAAAAACAAATTCATCATGATCCAGGAACAGGACCATACCGTACATGCTTTTTCGCCTGATGGAAAAGAGCTTTGGCAGAATCTATTCCAAGGCGAGATCTTGGGTGAACCAGTTCAATTACAAGATCTCAGTATCATCATTGTCACCAAAAGCCGGTTGTACCGGATTATGCCTGACGGAAAAAATGTGAATGGATTTTCGGTCGAGTTACCTTATAGTGCAAGCTATGGCGCTACCGTAACCAACTTCAATAAAGAACAACGTATCTATATTCCAGCCACGGATCGCATTTTGGCTTTCACTTTAGATGGCAAGAAAGTGGAAGGAATGGAGAATAATACTGTTGATAGCCGTATTCTTTTTGACCTCAAAACAACTACTTTGGTGCAGACCAATTATCTAATCGCGGGTACTAGTACCGCTTCTGTTTATTTTTTCAATGAAAACGGTAAGATCATTCGCAAACAGACCCTGGATACAGATGGCGAAAGTGTGAAGAACCCCATTGGATTAGTAGCCGCTTCGGATGAAAAAAATTCATTTGTTTATGTTGCCGATAATAAAGGCAGTGTTTTTAAGGTTCCATTTGAAGGTGAAGCGAAAAAAATAAAATTAGGAAGTTGGGGCAAAGACGCGTTCTTTAATTTCGAAGATATTAGTGGTGGCGCAGATAGAGATTTTGTCATTTTAGCCAACAATAAATTGAATGCCTATAGTGCTAGAGATTCCTCTTCTTATTTTGAATATAAATTCATTGAAGAAACCAGTAATAGACCATTATTCTTTAAACGTATCGGAAAGTCCGATGTGTTGGGCGTTGGTACTGACAATCGCATGATTTATGTCTTTGGATCGGATGGTTTGGTACAAGAAGGATTCCCAATAGAAGGCTTTTCAAAGTTCTATTATGGACGGATTAACTACGGCGACAATGCCAATTATTTGATTTGTATGAAAAAGGATTTTAAGGTTTATGTATACAAATTTTAAGAAGCTGAAAACCAATTTTTTAAATCAAAAACAAAACAGAATAAGATGCGAAAGATCTTTATAAAAAATTTGTCTAATCTAAATTTTTTATAGTAGGTTTGCAGACTTAATATGACTATGCTAAAATCGGAAGAATTAAAAGAATTATTGGCTGAACCAAAGCGTATTGTGATCACCACACATTACAAACCAGATGGAGATGCATTGGGTTCGTCGTTGGGATTATATTTTTGGTTGATCGCAAAGGGACATCAGGTTAATCTAATTGTACCATCAGATTTTCCGGCATTTTTAGACTGGCTACCGGGTTTAGAAAATGTACAAATTTACACGCAGGACACCAACCTTCATAATCAACAGATCGACTCGGCCGATTTAATATTCTGCCTGGACTTCAATGGTCTGTCCCGTATCCATGAGATGGGAGAGCCGATTCGCCAGGCCAAGGGGATTAAATGCATGATTGATCATCATCTGGATCCAGAAGGATTTGAAGATTATGCCTTTTGGGATCCATCTGCGGCAGCAACTGCACAACTAATCTATCGTTTTCTAGTGAGTGAGATGCATGATGAAGATAGTATCAGTGCCGAGATGGCAACTTGTCTTTATACAGGTATTATGACCGATACAGGTTCCTTCCGTTTTCGCTCCACCACCTCCGAAATACACCGTATCATTGCGACCCTGATTGATTGTGGCGCACAAAACTGGGCGATCCATGAAGAAATATACAATAGCTCTTCGGAGAGCCGTCTAAAATTTCTGGGCTTTTGCCTACTCAATCGTCTTGAAGTTATTCATGAGTACAATACGGCTGTCATTCATGTCACCAAAGAAGACCTCAATCAATTTCAGGTCATCACTGGGGATACAGAAGGCTTGGTCAATTACGCACTTTCCATTAAAGGAATTCGATTAGCAGCGTTAATTATTGACAGAAATGAACAAATTAAACTATCTTTGCGATCGATTGGAGAAGTTCCCTGTAATGAAATTTGTAAATTGTATTTCAACGGGGGCGGTCATCTCAATGCTTCGGGCGGAAATTCGAAAGATAGTCTGAATGTTGTGATTGCAAAATTCAAATCGGTTTTACCAAATTATAAAGAAATATTAACAAAATAAGATATCGTAACATACATTAGAAAATGAAGAAAGCAATTCTATTTTTCGCGGCTGCCGGTCTTTTGATGACGTCATGCCAAAAATTCAAAAAGGCTGAAGGTGGTCTTGAGTATAAAATCGTAGATGATAATGCAAAAGAGAAAGCAGTATCAGGCGATTTACTAGCAATCGACATTGTACAATCAACAGATAGAGATTCTGTCATGAGCAGCACTTACGAAATGGGAATTCCTCAGATCGTTCAATTATATCCAGATAGTATCATCGCAAAAAATCCTGGTGATCCAACGGGCTTATTCAAATATGTTGGTGAAGGCGATAGCTTGGTATTCAAAATCAATTTGGATTCCATGGCCGCAAAAACACATCAACCAAAACCTGAATTTGCTGACAAATTCTTAGTGTTCTCGATCAAAGTCAAAAAACACTTCAAAAAAGGAAAATTAACAGATCAACAATTGGGTGAGCAAGTTCAAAAATACTTTGAAGGGGAATTGAACAAGCATAAAGCAGCTGAACCAGCTAAACTTGAAAAATATATCAAGGACAAAAACCTGAAAACAACAAAAACAGCTTCAGGTCTTCAATATGTAATCACTAAACCCGGAACAGGAGCAAATGCTAAAGTAGGTGATTCCCTTCATGTAAATTATGTAGGTTCATTGACTACAGGACTTGTATTTGACACCAACCTTCCAGATGTTGCTAAGAAAGAGAAAATCTTTATGCCACAACGTCCTTACGAAGCATTGAAATTCCAATTGGGTGTTGACGGTGTTATCCCAGGATGGACTGAAGCATTCCAGTTGTTCAACAAAGGTACTAAAGCAACTTTAGTTATTCCTTCTTCTTTGGCTTATGGAGACCGTCCATCAGGTAAAATTCCTCCTTATGCACCATTGGTGTTTGAAGTTGAGGTATTGGATATCAAACCAGGTAAAGTTCCAGCTCCAGCGGCTACGGCTCCAGGCACTGCTGCTCCAACAGCAACAGCCCCTGCTGCAAAAGCTCCGGTAGCTAAAAAATAAATTGATAAAAATATCAACAAAAAAGAGAGCTGTTTCGCACCATGAAATGGCTCTCTTTTTGTTATATACCTCTCCTGCTTCTCCCTATAGGTAGGCAACAATAACGAACCTCCTATTTAATTTTCATTTTCTTAATTAATAAGTTATCTTTGCAGATCGAATTATAAATTTGGCAATTTAGCAAGCATCTTTATTCGATAATAATAAAAGAATTTTTACCCTAACCCGCTTTTGCCTCCACGCAGAGAACTATGTTGCTTACTGATACACATACACACATTTATTACCATGCAGGTTCAAATAAGTTGCAAGAACATTTACAACGCTGTTTAGACAATCATATCGAACGTCTTTTTTTGCCAAACGTGAATAGTGCTTCCATCAAACCTGTATTTGATACCGTTGCAGCTTATCCAGCCCATTGTTTTCCTATGCTAGGTTTACATCCCTGTGATGTTAAGGAAAACTATGTGGATGAATTAAATACCATCCGAAAGAGTTTGGAGAACAACCAAGTCTATGCCATAGGTGAAATCGGATTGGATCTTTATTGGGATAAAAGTACGCTAAACATCCAAAAAGATGCTTTTCGAACACAGGTAAAATGGGCAAAGGAGCTTAATTTACCGATAGATATTCATTGCCGCGAAGCCTTTACAGAATTGTTCGAATTATTGGAGGAGCTTAAGGATGATAAGCTATTTGGCATTCTCCATTGTTTCACAGGCACCTTGGAGCAAGCTCAACAGGCAATTGACTTAGGCTTTGCATTGGGAATTGGTGGCGTTGTCACCTTTAAAAAAGCAGGATTGGACAACGTTGTCAAACAAATCGATTTAAAACATATTGTGTTGGAAACCGATGCTCCTTACCTCGCTCCTGTCCCCTATCGTGGCAAAGAAAATGAAAGTAGTTATTTGATCCATATTGCCCAACAAGTAGCCGACCTACACGCGATTCCTATTGAGCAGGTGGCAGAAATTACAACAGCAAACTCAAAACGTATTTTTGGTATATAATCTATAGAATCCCATGCACAATATCTTTATCATCTACACCGGTGGAACCATAGGAATGGTCAAAGACGAAACGGGTACTTTTGTCCCCTTCGACTTCGAGCTGATCAAGCGTAATCTTCCTGATTTAAGCCGTCTGGATTATAAACTGACCGTACACTCTTTCGAACCAATCATCGACTCTTCCAACATGAAACCAGAGATCTGGATTGAAATGGCCCAGATCATCAAAGATAATTATGCGAACTACGATGGATTTGTCATTCTGCATGGTTCGGATACGATGGCATTTACGGCTTCGGTATTAAGTTTTATGCTGGAAGGGCTCCAAAAGCCAGTAATACTTTCTG
Organism: Sphingobacterium prati; assembly: GCF_013167215.1. Lineage (GTDB taxonomy): Bacteria > Bacteroidota > Bacteroidia > Sphingobacteriales > Sphingobacteriaceae > Sphingobacterium > Sphingobacterium prati. The sequence goes on along the minus strand of NZ_JABJWY010000038.1, from coordinate 940,270 downwards.
GCTCACAATTGCCTATTGGAGAAATCCGTACTGATGCACGCGAAAATATGATGACAGCATTAGAAATTGCTTCTGCAAAACAGGATGGTGTTTCCATTATTCAGGAAGTATGCATCCTCTTTGACAATAAGCTATTCCGGGGAAATCGTTCATTTAAGTATAATTCAGCTAAGTTTGAAGCATTTAGATCACCAAACTATCCCGTATTGGTTGAAGCCGGTATCCATCTTAAATACAATACAGACGCCTTATTGAATAATATTGACAAAGAATTTATCCTACATACCAAGCTAGATAACCGTGTTGCCGTATTAAAGCTCTTTCCGGGAATATCTGCACAGACGATTAAATCTGTTCTTGATTCCGATGTGCGATCCATTGTAATGGAGACATTTGGATCGGGAAACACCACCACAGATAGCTGGTTTCTGGACCTATTGAAAGGTGCAATAGATCAGGGTAAAAATATCCTCAATATTTCGCAATGTAAGGTCGGTTCGGTTGAATTGGGAAGATACGAAACTTCACAAGGTCTGAAAGCCATTGGCGTACTCAACGGATACGACCTTACTTTTGAAGCTGCTGTCACCAAACTCATGTATCTTCAGGGTGAACTCGAAGATCAAAACGAAGTTGCTTACTGGATAGAAAAAGATATTCGTGGTGAACTGACCGTTAACGATTAGAAAAAGTACTAAAAGATAGGTATAAAGATTAAGGAAAAGGATCATGGACTGCGCAGAATAAGCTTAAGCTTACATACCTGACATCTTTGATCCTTATTCTTTACACCTTGCTCTTTATGCTAAAGCTTCTTATCTATTTCCGCCAGGACTTCAGCTACAACAAAATTACTCCCACCTACAAAAATCAAATCTCCTTTCTTATAAGCTGCTTTTGCGGCTGCAAATGCTTTCTGTACCGAAGCAAATTCTTCACCATACAAATCAAAGGTCACTGCCTCCTGACGCAGTAGATCCGCAGGCATTGCTCTCGGCATATCTGGTGCAGAAAAGTAATAAACTGCATCCTTGGGCAGATAAGGTAACATATGTGAAAGATCCTTATCCCGCATCGCTCCAATGACAAAGTGCAGCTTGTCATAGCGCGTGGCATTCAGGTTTTTTATGACCTCATGAATGCCGTCTTCATTATGTCCAGTGTCGCAGATCACAAACGGGTCTTTGGATAACTGTTGCCACCGCCCCTGAATACCCGTGGTAGATTGAACCTTCTTCAAGGCTTCATGCACATGAAGTGGGCTGATCTCAAATCCTTGCTTACGCAATTCGTCCACCGTCAAAAGAACACCAGCAAGATTCTTTACCTGATAGGAACCCTTTAGATCAAGCTGATAATGATCTACGGTTCCATGGCCATCGATCGCTTCAATGTTGAGGAAATCTTGATCAACTCCCAATGCCTTTGTTTGGTACACCTGAGACGCAAACTGAATAGGAGCAGCTTCAGCATGAGCCTTATCCAAAAATACAGCTGCCGTTTCGACAGCATACTCAGAAATTACAACAGGTATATTTTCTTTGATAATACCAGCTTTTTCGCTAGCGATCTCTCCCAGGGTATTTCCCAAGAGATTCATGTGGTCAAAACCGATATTGGTAATAACAGAAAGGACAGGCTGGATGATATTGGTGCTGTCCAATCGTCCACCAAGGCCAACTTCAATCACAGCAATATCAACTTTGCGTCTTTCAAAATAATCAAAAGCCATCGCTACTGTAATTTCGAAAAAAGAAGGTTGTACGTCCTCGATTAATTCCTTGTGCGTTTGAACAAAATCCGTCACAAATTGCTTTTCGCACATGGCGCCATTCACACGAATACGCTCTCTGAAATCCAGTAGATGCGGAGAAGTATAGAGGCCGGTTTTATAGCCTGCTTCCGCCAATATTGCCGCCAGCATATGAGAAGTAGATCCCTTACCATTTGTACCGGCGATATGTAAGGTTTTAAACTTTTGCTGCGGGTTGTCCAGCGCATTGCAAAGTCTGATGGTATTGTCAAGGTCTTTTTTGAAGGCTGAGGCACCATCCCTTGTAAACATAGGCAATCGAGTATATAGATACTCGATTGCCTCCTTATAAGCATTCATCTGAATGATTTTTATCTTAATCTAAAATTGAATACAATCCGCCCTGTTTGGGAATCAGGCGCATTAGGCAGCTGATTTAACCGTGCGCCCCGGACAGCACGTTCACATTTTTCCAACAATGTTGGATCCGTGATTGTAGTACCTTTTACTCCCGCTCGCGCATAGGTAATCACGCCTTGTTTATTCACTCTGAATTCCACGGCAACCTTTCCCGCTTGTTGACCATTGTCGTCAATGCTTGGGCGCTGGGTAAAACTACGGTTTTCAATAGACAACATCATGTTACCATTACCAGATCCACCCTCACCGTAATTGCTCGCCAAGGGATCGCCCAACTTAGAACCTTGGTTTCCCGGTGTCGTGCCAGTACCATCGCCAGCACCCTTGCCGTTATTTTTATTGCCTTTGAAAAGAGCTTTCGCGTTTGCCTGTGGTGCCACTTCTTTTGTCTGCTTAGTTGTTTCGGGAGCCTTTGACACAACTTTCTTTTCCGTTTTTGTGACCGCTGGAGCCTCTTCCATATCTTGCGTTGCAACTGCTTTTTCGGCAACTTGCTGCGTTGGTGTAGGTGTTGGAGTCTCCACAGGATCTATCCGATCCGGCCGCTCATTATTCGCGTTAGGATCAATAGAGGGTTCTTCTACGCTCATGTAATCGTCGCCCATCCCCTCTGGAGAAGTTCCATAGTTTACAATCATACCGCCCATACCATACTCATCCGGTTCCTGTGCCTTAAACACTACAAAGAAACCAATCAAAAGCAGTGATGCCATGACCAATGTAGATATTCCCAAAGCCTTAGGGAAATTATTTTCTTCATGTTGAAGGTGATATCGCATTGTATAAATCTCCTATATTAACATATGAGCAATAAACTTCAAAAAAGTTTAACTACTCCTATTTATCTTTTTTGGGCTCTGTCGCCAATACCACTTTCACTTTGAGACGATTAGCTACATCCATGACCGAAATTACATTCTGAATAGGGACTGTACTATCGACATAAAGCATAATAGTCAACTCTTCGCCACTGGACATCTGCGATTGGATTGCTGCTTCCAAGCCTTCTATGGGAACTGGATTTTTATCGATGAAATAGCCCAACTCCTTTGTAATAGAAACTGTAATTGTCTTTTTTGCGACAGATTGCTCCCCTGCACTTGATTTTGGCAGCAATAGCTTAACCACTTGCGGATTCGAAACTGCCGAGGCCAGCAGGAAAAACAACATCAAGAAAAACATGATGTCGTTTAACGCTGAAGTATGTACTTCGGCAGATGGTTTATTTTTTCTACTTCGTAAGTTCATTATCTTCCTGGTTCATCCAATAAATCAATAAATTCTACTGCATCGGTTTCCATACGTAAAATCAATCGTTCAACCATCATATTTAAGATATGATAGCCTAAATAAGCCAAGATACCAACAGCAAGTCCTGACGCTGAAGACACCATTTTCACATATAGACCACCGGATACGGATGCAATATCAATACCACCCGCCAATTCTACATCATGGAAAATCTTGATTACCCCAAAGATTGTACCAACGAAACCAAGCATTGGAGCGATACCCGCGATAATTCCCAACACATTGATGTTTTTCTCTAATTTGGCAACTTCTAATTTACCCACATTTTCGATGGCACCTTCAATATCTTTGATCGGTCTGCCGACGCGTAATAATCCCTTTTGCAACATTCGTCCCAAAGCTGAATTACTGGAGCGACAAACTGCCAATGCAGAGTCTAAATTTCCCGATAAAACATTTGCTTTCACCTGTGACATCAAACTATTATCGTATTTCGCTGCCCTGCGGATAGTCAGATAGCGTTCAAAGAAGATAACCAATCCGATAAAGAACAGTAAAAGGATTGGAATCATAATCCATCCTCCTTTGATCATCATATCGATCAAACTCATGTTTTCTGTACTAGCAGCAGCAGGTAATGGTTGTTGCGCAGCTTGATTAAACGTATCCACAGCAGCCCTTGCTGTATCTTGCACTAATGACATAATTATTAATAGTTTTATATAGTTTCTATAATGTTTCTACCCACGCACCTTGAATTTTCTTTTCCACAGATTTTTGAGCGAGATCCGCCTCCTCTTTTGTCATGTAGGTATTCAAGATGACTTTTTTTCTATTCCTTTTATACTTTCCTTCCACTGCACGTGCTGTTTTATAACCCAGTTGACGAAGGCGTTTTGCTTCCTCCTCTGCCTGAACCATTGTCCGAGCCGAACCGATAACAACCTGATATTTTGGCTGTGCAACAGGTATGGATTCTTTGATGACGGGATCCGCTTGCAAAACGGGAGCTTTCTTAGCCGTTACTGTATTCTTGCCCGCGACTGCTGTACCGTTTAACGAATCTGTAGTGGTTTTTGCTAGCGAATCGACGTTTTTTAAACTATCCGCCGCAAGTGCATTGGACGCTGTATCACTGATCGGTGGGTTGTTTTTCTGAACGATTGTGTCGCCCGCAGGTTTTAATGCAGGCTGCACTCCTCCAAACAGTGAATTTTTCAATCCTGGATTCGTATATAACACCCCTACAGCTATCATGACCAGTACAATGGCTGCTGTTATCCAATACCAGATTGCATTCGAATTACGCGCTTCCTCCGCATCGATATCAGGAACATAAGTAGAGTTTGCTGTTGCAATAGCACCTACTTCCTTTTGTGAAGGAAATTGTTGTTCATCAGGTACTGGGTTATCAACCGTATTATCTACAACAGGCACTGCCACGGCATCCGATAGTCCGGTATCTGCGGAATTGACCTCCTCCTCAGTTCCGGGCGCCGTAGACTCAACGATCGATTCAAGAGCAGGTTCAATGGCAGGAAGCGGATCTTCATTGTCTAAAGCGACAGGCTCATGTTCTTCGTGTTCAGCTTCTACTTCAGATTCAGCATCCACATCCTCTTCAACATCGGGAACGGCTTCAACCTCGACAAAAGGTTCCGCCTCATTGCTCACTTCAACGGATGATTCCGCTGTCATGGATTCAGCAGGCTCAGCAAGTGCGTGTTCGTCCTCCCGTACTGGGATAACCGTTTCAATTTCGGGTCCAACAAGGTTGGCAACAGGCTGAAAATTAAAACCCGATAGATCCAAAGGTTTAAATACCAAACTAGAGCCATAGCTAATCAACAGACCAAGGTCATCCAGCTTCACCTGCCCAAATTGTCCTAAGTCATTCCGTAATACTTCGACTGTATCGTCAAGAATTTGTTGTGCCTGCCCCAAACTCAGGTTTTCCTGTTGTTGGATATAATGCACCATATTGAATCCCTGCTCCGCAGAATAGTCTAACTCGACGTAGGAAATGGGCGGCAAAAACACATTGTTCTGTTTATCAAATTGAGCCGGAGAATGAATTCTTTTGAACACACCTATCCCGGGCACGTATACTTCCGCATAGCGTCTTAATAAACTATTGATGTTTTTGCCTAGATTCATTGTTCTATGATTTAAAATGCAAATTTATAATCTTAATTCGTTAAAAAGAATAATTAAGACCACCAATTACATTGAATCCCAATCTTGGATAATACATGTAACGCTCATATTCCTTTCCAAAGATATTATTTGCTTTAACAAAAACACCAAATTGTTTTTTAATCCGGTATTCAGCACCAGCATTTAAATCTGCAAAAGAAGCAATGGTCACCTTATGGCCACTATCTGTTATGCGATTACCATCGGTATTGTAATCGTAAACATAGGCATAGGTATTTCCTTGGCTAGAAAGCTCTGCATCAACAAAGAATTTATCTGAGATATTGAAACGCGCGTTGGCTTGCAACCTAAATTTCGGTAAACCCCAGGCCTCTTCCTCATCACTCAGATTATAGTCATCAATAAATACTTTACCACCTAGATTAACCAATTGTGATAAGCGTACGTTGATCTCCCCTTCCAGTCCCATATGCTTGGCTTTGTTGATCTGACCATCATATACCACATCAAAAGCCCAAGGAATATACCCATCCTGACCATTGCCAAATGCACTATTTTTAAACAAAGGAAGTCCTTCGATCTGTTTGTAAAATACCTTTACTTTATAACCAAATGTCGCACCTGCATTACCTTTTAAACCACCATATACATTCAATTTTTCGATGGAATTGGCGATCCTCACATTTGGTGCCAGATAAGGGTTTTCTTTTGCAAAGTTTCGGAATGAAGCTTGTCTCACATTACCATTAACACCGGCAAATAATGAGATGTATTCCGGAGCCAAAGAAAAATCAGCTTCCACTGACGGGAAAACATTGAAACGAGACTCATCGCCAAATTCAGAAGTCAGGTTGGCACCCAACGTGACATTATAATTATCACCTTTAAATCGGATATACGGATTGATCAGAAACATATTGTTCTTTACATTTGCCGTATCATTTTCGTTTTTGACATCGTTCATGGTCACGCTCAGGTTAGCGCCCACATTGAAAGCGCTCATGCGCTTGTTCAAATATCCAGACAAAGCGAAAGAGTTTTCTTTTGCTTTGTAGGCATCCTTAAACAAGTAACCATCTACTTTTGCAGAGTAGCTCAACGCTTGCTCATTCTTCGGGTCAACGTTACTTGCCAGCTCACCGTTTAGATAGATATCAGTAAATGTTTGTTTGTCCGGTGAGGTATTCAATAAAGTAGTGCCGGGTTGATCAAAGGTTTGACCGTAGAAGTTTGTACCGTATCTATTGTAGCCGATTGTACCTTTTACAGTCACGGCATCCAACACGCGGCGTCCAAAAATACCGACGTCCTGCGTACTGAATTTCTGTCCTTCAATATTACCTTTTTGGCTCAAATGTTTTGCGAATAAACCAAAACGTGTATTTTCAAACTGTTCAGACGCTAAGTACGCTTCCCCTAAGATTGAGTTATAATTACCTATACCAAATTTAACATAGTTGCTGCTTTGTTCAAAAGGTTGTGCAAATGGTATTTCCTGCACATTCAATTGTTTAAGACCAGTATTGATATCCAATTTTTTATCAATAATATTCCCATAGCTCAATTTGGGCTGATATTCCCGTTTGTTAGTCATATCAGGACTACGACGGATCTTAACAGCATCTGCAAGAATTGGCTTGTAATCACGAACAACATCAAAAGAATCAATAGTGACCGGTTTTTCAGGATCATTCTTCTTGCCTGTTTCTTGTGCAAAAGAATTCAATCCCACGCCCATCAAAAGCGCTGCTAAGGTATATTTCTTCACATTTCTATTTTGCAACTTCTTCATTGTATCCTATTTCTTTTTGTTGTTCAATTTATTTAGACGCTCTTTTGCAGCAGGCAAAACATCATCTTTCGCATCGTAGTTGTCCACTATTGATTCCAATGTCGCTTTCGCCTGGAATGTATCTCCTTTACCTGCATAGGCATCAGCCATCGTGATGAAGCTCTTTGCTACCCAATATTCGTAAGAAGAGAAATTGTCAGACAGGTCCATTGCCGTTTTGATACAGGCATCGTATTGTTTGTTTTCTAATTGAAGGACCGCAACATTGTATTTCGCTTCTGCGCCGAATACGGTACGGCTCTTCAATGCCGCCAAGCTGAACTCTTTCATCGCCTCCGTTTTCTTGTTCTGCTTCACGTAACACTTACCAGCATATAAAAATGCATTCGCGATCTCTTCTTCAGAAGATTTCTCATAGTTTTTCACCGCGTTCGTATAGTTTAACGCTTCTTTATAATCGCCGATTTCATAATAAGAAACCATTAGATTATTGATTGCAAATCCGTAGTTAGACTTATATTCAGAAGTGAGCTCCAGTTTTTTCAACAACTGGGTTGCTTCATTATATTTCTTTTGTTTCAAATACAGATTTGATACTGAAATCAATGTACGCTCCGTATAAGGTGATGTCCAGTCATTCAAGATAATGTTGTAATCGTGTAATGCGTCTTCTGTATTACCCAAAGCAGCATTACTTTCCGCACGCACAAAACGTGCATATTTTTCTTGATTTGGTTTGGGAAATTTGTCAAAATATGCATTTACAGCTTCTACAGCGCCTTGATAATTCCCGCGGGAGAACAAGGTTGTTGCTGTTGAGAATGTACGTGAATCTTGTTCCGATTTTGAAAGATCACCTAAATTGGTTCCTGTAGCATAACGGATATATCCGGTTGCATCACCTTTATCCAGGTAAATATTCTCAATGGAACGCATAGCTTGTTTGGCTTCATCGGTAGAAGCATATTGATCAACGACACGTTGGAACGTTGCCAAAGCTGCATCATTGTTGTCCTGGTTATATTGAACCAACCCGATTGTTACTAAAGCACGTGGCACATAACTGCTTCGGGGATATTTCTCCACCATGGATTGAAGTCCCGAAATCGCTTGATCGCTTTCGCCCATCAAGAATCGTGTATATGGAATTTCAAACGCAATATCATCCGCATAGTTCGAACTCGGGAACTGAGCGATTACAGCATTCAATGTCGAAATCTTACCATTATTATCCCCTTGTAATCCTTGAATAATACCACGTTGGAATAACGCATAATCTTGACTCGGCGCTTTGGAAGAGATTAGCTTATTATATTCCGTCAGTGCTCTGCCATAGTTTTTAGAAGAAAAATACGAGTCACCCAAACGTGCAATTGCATCGTTACGGGTATTGATCTCTAAGCCTTTTGAACCACCTGTGGCCAAGAAACGTTCAAAGTAATTTGCTGCTGTATTATAGTTTCCATTACGAAAAGCTGCGTAAGCCAAGGCATAATTTGCATAGCCATACACATCTGTTTTGCTCGCACCAGGCAGACGTAAAAATTTATTAAAATTCGTAACAGCTTCGCCATATTTACGCACCTCATACATGGCCTCCGCTTTCCAATAAGTAGAAAGAGCGTAGATTTCTTCGTCGTAACGGTGCTGTTCGGAACGAATAAATAAAGAAATTGCATTTTCAAAGGCACGTTCGTTATAATACTCGAGGCCTCTGTAATAAGTTACTTTCTGATAAGCTGCATTCGCCTCCTTTCCCCTTTTCGGAATAGACTCCAAAATATCGACCGCATCGCGGTAGTTTTTAGTGCTCAACAGTACTTCTGCCAATAAGGTTTTTGCTTCTTCCTGGCGTTTTGATTTTGGATAGGTTTTTAAATATTCCTGTGTAGAGGCCAAGGCCACCTGATGGAACTCCAACTCATAGGAAAGCTTTGCATAGTTGAATAGCCCCTCTTCTTTCATAGCCGGATCGAAATCCAGTTTCGAAGCTCTGAAGAATGCATTACGTGCAGATTGTTTATTTCCTTTTTTCAAGAAACTATCCCCCAAGGTAATCATGGCCGATTGATAATAAGCGTCAGGCTCCGTCATTTTCTCCAACTCCGTGATCGCCTTATCGTAATCCTTTAGCTTGTAGGCGATATAACCGATCTGATAGCTATCTTGATTATTTTGTGTCTTGCCTTGGTCTTGTGCCTGGAATTTGTCGTAATATTCTTTTGATGTGTTCAGATCCCCTTTAATAAAATAAGTTGCGGCGATAATACGAAACATTTCGGTTTCATTTTCCTGTTTAGTACGTGATAAGATAGGTAAGGCATAGTCCAACACATCATCGTAACGTTTATCTAGAAAATAAAGGGCTGTAATATAGTAAGGATAACTGTTTTCAAACTGCTTTGAGCCATTCAAACGCTCAAATTCATTTAAAGCTGTCTTATACTCCGCGTCTAAATAACATAAATAGGCATAGTAGTAGATTGACGCCTCTTGAAATTCAGTTTTTTGATCTTTCAATCCCTCAAATAATGGCTTTGCTGTTTTATAATCTTTCGTCATAAAAGAAGCATAACCCAATTTAAAACGGTATTCTACATTCTCTTTACCGGCGAGGTTTTTACTATCAATCTTTGTAAACCATTCAATCGCTTTAACATAATCCTTTTTGGCATAATACGATTTACCAATCTGAAAGTATGCAGCCTTGGAATTGGCGCTAACAGGGAAATCTTTGATATATTTTAGGAAGCGATTTTCAGCATTGGACTCGCCCAATTCCAAGGCGCAAACAGCTTGATAATACCGTACATTTTCCTTTAATAAAGATAGCTCCTCCGTCTCATCCAATTGTAGGTTGGATTTTGTCCGCAAAGCTTCAACGCGATCAAATTGTGCGGATGCAGAGCTGAATTTTCCGCGTTCATACAATTCCATCCCGGTTTTGTAAGCCTTATTGATTTGTTGCCATTCTGTCTGTTGCGCTAATGCTGGCGTCGCCATAACGGTTAGTGCAACTCCCACCTGGTAAATCTTCTTATACATAATATGTGAAACCTTAATATGTTATTTATCTGCAAATGTAATCGAATCTCCCTTCAAACCGAGATAAATTTGCCTTGAAACACAAACTTAACGGCTCTTCCGCTGCGATTAGCCGCTTCAAGATAAGCCAAAATTTATTGAAAATCAATTCAAATCTTCCCGATTTTTGGAAGATAGTTTTATTCATTTTACTAAATTATACTTTAATTGAGCTATTTTACACAAAAGTTATTAACATCTGTGAGTAACCCGCTATTATAACGGAAATTTTGCACAAAAAATATGCCCGACCAAAAATAAAGTCAGGCATAATATTGTTGATTAACGAATCTTTCAACTTTGTTTCCAGCGCCTAAACTGTTCTCCAATTGAAATTTCAATTAGCTTCGTTGTCCAGCCAATAGATACAATACTGCCATACGAACAGCAACTCCATTTTCAACCTGATCCAGGATAATGGAGTGTTCGCTATCCGCTACATCCGAAGTGATTTCCACCCCACGGTTGATCGGCCCAGGGTGCATAATGGTAATCGGTTTTTCCAGGGAATCCAAGATTTGTTTATTTAACCCATATAACATGGAGTATTCTCTCAAAGAAGGAAAATAAGCAATATCCTGACGTTCCAATTGAATACGCAACATATTTGCTACATCGCACCAATTTAACGCTTTTCTCAGATCATGTTCTACTTTCACACCCAAAGAAGTAATATGCTTTGGAATTAATGTTGTAGGCCCACAGACCATCACCTCTGCGCCTTGTTTTTGAAGGCATAAAATATTGGATAAAGCAACGCGAGAATGTGTTATATCACCAATAATAGCCACTTTGCGTCCAGCTACATCACCAAAGCGCTCGCGGATAGAGAAAGAGTCCAACAGCGCTTGCGTAGGATGTTCATGTGCTCCGTCGCCAGCATTTACAATTTGCGCATCGACATGTTTACTTAAGAACACGCCTGCTCCCGCGTAGGGATGTCGCATCACAATCATATCCACCTTCATCGCAAGGATATTGTTGACGGTATCAATCAGAGTCTCTCCCTTACTCACTGAAGAAGAAGAAGCCGCAAAATTGACAATATCTGCAGATAGTCTTTTCTCGGCAAGTTCAAAAGAAAGCCGCGTACGTGTTGAATTCTCAAAAAACACATTGGCGATGGTGATATCCCTTAGAGAAGGCACCTTTTTGATCGGTCGATTTAATACCTCTTTGAAATTACTCGCTGTATCCAGAATCAATTGGATATCTTGTTCATTTAGATCTTTGATTCCCAACAAATGGCGAGTACTTAATTGTTCTACTGCAGCTGACATTTTATAGTATATTCAAGTATTTACTAATCATTTTTTAATTGAAGTGTTCCTCCCCAAGGGTCTATAGAACCTTCCGTTATTTCTTTACCGAACCGGATTTCTAATCATTACCCAAAGATTTTTTCTCCGTGACCAAGATAATGCTATCCTGATCGTCAGATTCTTTCCAGTTCACAATGACTTTTTGTGAATCTATAGAATCAACCTGTATTCCAATATAATCGGGTTGAATCGGAATCTGTCTGGAGAATCGACGATCGACCAAAACAAGCAATTCAATGCTTCTTGCTCTTCCAAAAGCCTGTACAGCATCCATGGCAGCCCGAATGGTACGTCCTGTCCACAAGACATCATCAATAAAAATAACGTCTTTACCTTCTACAATAAAATTGATATTTGTACTATTTGCTAACAACGGACCTGCATTACCTTTTGTACGGAAATCGTCCCGATAAAATGTAATATCCAGATCGCCGACCAAGATCGGTTTTTCGATCATGCGTTCAAGTTCTTTGACGATACGTCTAGCTAAGAAAGTTCCTCTTGGTTGGATACCGATGACGACAGCATTTGAAAAATCACCGTGATTCTCAATCAATTGACGACATAGTCTTTGAATGGTGATTTGAAATTTTGGTCCGTCTAATAAAATCGACTGTTTCATTATGGGAATGTTTGAGCAAAGCTACACTTTTTTTAACAAAAACTATCGCTCGTTTCCCAATTAATTTCAACATTTCAATTCATTTCCAGCATTAACTCTGAGACCAATAACTTCTAAAACAACAGCATATTTATCCTAATCACCCTTCTTATTGCCCCGTGCAAAAAAATACACAGGCAGCCCTAGCAATACCAGTATAAAACCTGGCCAGGTATACTGTGGTTTATAGATAATTAAAAGTACGCAAAACACACTACCAATGAGGAGATAGATAATCGGTGTAATGGGAAATAGAAAGGTTCGATAAGAACGTTCCAGTTCAGGTTTTCGGACACGTTGAATAATAACCCCTAGTACAGTGATCATATAAAATATGACAATAACGAAAGAGATCATATCCAACAGATTGCCATACTGACCACTTAAACAGAGCAAGGAAGCCCAAATCCCCTGTAACCATAATGAGCGGGCCGGTACATCATATTTATTGTTGGGAATAGCTTGCTTTAAGAATAAACCATCTTTGGCCATGGTCTGAAAAACCCGTGCTCCAGACAGCGCAAGACCATTGACACAGCCAAATGTTGATATCATCACCAAGATGGCCATCGCTATTGTACCGGTATGTCCCAACATCTTTTCAGCAGCAGCAATTGCGACCCGGTCATTTGTAGCAAAGGCGATCTCTTCCCTACTTAAAGCAGAAAGATAGATGTAGTTACAACAAATGTATAAAAGCATAACGAGGCTGGTTCCGATGACGAGCGCCCGCACCACGTTACGCTGTGGATTCACAATCTCGCCTGACACAAAGGTCACGTTTTCCCAGGCAACACTACTAAAGACAGAGCCAACCATAGCTGCGGCCAATGCCCCCATTAAAGCACCACCGGAAATCCCCATCCAGCCCTCACCTTTCAGATTCTGAAAAGCATCCCAGCTGTAAGCCATATTTTCCGAAAAATGATTTTCTTTGATTAAAAACAGTCCACCAACGATTAATAGAACCAATGCAATAATTTTTGCAGAGGTAAAAAAAGACTGCACAGACTTACCGCTCTTGATCCCGCGCGTATTGATATAGGTTAGCAAGAGAATCACGCCCATCGCCAGTATCTGTATCCAGGTAATCTTAAACTCACCGCGTTGAAAAATTGGTGCCGCATCGTTCAATTGCGGGATCAAATAGGCGGTAAACTTACCGAAGGCAACCGCAACAGCCGCTATCGTACCCGTCTGGATAACGGTAAATAAGCTCCAGCCATACAAAAAACCAATTGGTTTACCGAACACTTCGGTGAGATAAGTGTATTGTCCACCAGCTTTGGGATACATCGAAGATAGCTCGCCGTAACAAATAGCTGCCGCAACAGTCGCTACAGCAGTCAGTATCCATACAATTGCCAACCAGTATCCTGAGCCCAGTTGCCGCATCATATCGCTCGACACAATAAAGATTCCACTTCCGATCATCGAGCCCATGACCAGCATAATCGCATCCCACAATTTCAGTTGACGTTTCATCATAAGGTTGGTTTTATGCCGTTAAGCTAAGAAAAAATAATTAAAAAAGAGCTGCCCTCAGCGACATCCAATTCAAAAGTTATTTTTTCGTTGGATATGTACAACCGAGGGCAGCTCCTTATCATTAAAAATGATGTTGTGAATGATTATTCTACACCATATTGTTGCTTATACGATTTTTCCAGTTCAGTTACCTGTTGTAGCAATTGTTTTTCCGAAGTGGAAGCCAATATGCTCTTATATGCGCCCAAAGCCCTTAAAGCCGTACCAATATTCGAATATTCAAGCTCAGCTTTTGTTTGTGCGATATCCTGATACCAACGCATATTTTGCGTCATAAATTTCAGGTTGCGGTTCACGATCTCATTCGCACGCTTGTTTTCGCCGGTTTCGTATAATACATTGATAATTGGAATATAACCCAGAATATCACGCATCAAGTACACACGTTTTGGCATCTTCTCATAAGTCTCAACAGCCACTTTACGCGCTTCATCTTTATGACCTTCCATCATTAACTGCGTAGCCGTACCCCCCATCACCGTATTGGTAATCATGGTGATCATGCGATAGGATTCAGGATCTAAATACGAAGCATTTGCCATATTACCCCATTGGTATTTGGTAGTAATATCTTTAAAGGCTGACTGCGTATCCACCAAGGTACCTTCGGATCCTGCAGGAGTAGCAATAGGCATTAAACGTAAAGCAAACCCCTCCTGTACCAGATATTTATCCAGCCCAAGGTAGTTGTCATTTGGAACGGTCGCAGCAAAATAAATCGGACGCTTCCAGTTATTGTTCAACAGGACGTTTAGGATCGACAGCTCGGCTCTAGATACGTAGTTTCGATTATACGTCCAGGTCATTGTATCTACAATTGATTCCTGCCATGCTTTTGGAACGACATTATTTTTCAATACAGCATCCTTGTTTACTGGAAGGCTAAAATTTTTGGTCGGTAAAAAATTCTCAAATTTACCACCACGCAATTCCAGCTTATTTTTTTGGTCATCAGACAATAAGATCTGCATCACCAAATCAAGATCTACGTGACCGGGCACTTTCATATCTTGATAATAAAGCACCTCACGGACACCTTTTTTGAACTTTTCGTCATCAATACTGATTGGTAATCCATCCGCTTGATTAACTTTTTGTTTCATCTGACGCATATACCAGTCAGAACTCAACAAACTCAAGTTTACCACCCGTACATCAGGACGATAGTTTTCAACCTCCTGCACATACCACAATGGATAAGTATCGTTATCACCATAGGTAAACAAGATTGCATTCGGTGCACAGGATGCCAGGTAGTTTTTGGCTAAATCACGCGCTGTTGTTTTCTCGGAACGATCATGATCATCCCAGTTCTGGAATCCTAGTAATACAGGAGCGCCCAACAAGCAGGCTGCTGTAGCGATACCTGCGGCCATCTTACCATCCACCTTTTTACTTAAATAATCCGCAATGGCAAATACCCCCAAACCGATCCATATTGCAAATGCGTAGAATGAACCCGCATAAGCATAATCACGCTCACGTGGCTGCAATGGGCTTTGATTCAAGTATAAGACAATTGCTAGACCTGTAAAAAAGAACAGTAACCCTACGATTCCAGCATCACGCTGTCTTTTACCAAAGTGCCAAAATGCACCGATCAAACCAATGATCAAAGGCAAGAAATAATATTTATTATTTGAAGGATCAGTTTTCAATGAGTCTGGAATGGTATTTTGTCCACCCACATGCATCTGATCAACAGGTTTAGCACCGGAGATCCAGTTCCCTTCCGTAAAAGATCCCTGTCCTTGCTGATCATTCTGGCGGCCGGCAAAATTCCAAAGGAAATAACGGCCGTACATATGTCCGATCTGATAGCTAAAGAAGAATTTCACGTTATCACCGAATGTAGGCGATTGTCCTTCTGGGATCTTTAAGTAATCACGATAATAATCGATATGACCTTGATCTCTTGAACTATAAACACGCGGGAAAAACATCGTCTTATCGTATTTATAATCCATACCATTTTCTACTTTCGTGTATTTGTCCTTATCTTTTCTATACGTATAAGTAGGCTCAGCATCTACGACCTGCGCATCAAATGTCGGTCCGTTCAGAAGCGGCTCACTTGCGTACTGCTCACGACCCAAATAACTTACAAAAGAAAAGGCATTATCCGGATCACTATTATTTAAGGTCGGGTTCGCTTTGGCGCGTACCATGATCATCGCAAAGGAGCTATAACCAAAGATGATAAATGCTGTGCTGATCAAAATCAGGTTCAGCATCGGTTTTGCTTTTTTGATGGAATACCAGATACCATAGACAAAAAGAGCAATCAACAAAATGAAAAACAGATTGAAGCCAGTACCAAAACCCATTCCCAAGCTATTCACAAAGAATAAATCAAAATAAGCGGCAGCTTTTACCGTGTATTGGATAATACCCCATAAAATCAGTGCCAGCACAACGACACCGATTAGAAAGGCTTTTGTCGCTCCTGAAGAAGTCACTGTTTTGGATCGTTTAAAGTAGATCACCAAGGCGATGGCCGGAATCACCAAAAGATTCAGTAAGTGCACCCCAATGGAAAGTCCCATCACATAGGCGATAAAGATCAACCAACGGTCAGCACCAGCCTCGTCAGCATGATTTTCCCATTTTAAGATCCCCCAAAATACAACAGCCGTACAAAGCGAAGACATGGCATATACTTCGGATTCAACCGCAGAAAACCAAAATGTATCTGTAAAAGCGTAAGCCAATGCTCCGACGATACCTGATCCAAATATCTTGATCAAGTCTGTTGAATTGTATGACTCACCGACGCTTTTTGCAACGACTTTCTTAGCCAGGGCTGTAATCGTCCAGAACAAAAATAAAATAGTCAGACCACTACATACAGCAGAACCCACATTCATCCAGAAAGCGATTCGTGTCACATCACCTCCAGCAAGATTCGAGAAAATGTTTTGAATCATTAAGAATAAAGGTGCCCCTGGCTGGTGCACAATTTGAAGTTTAAAGGCCGAGGCGATGAACTCGCCACAGTCCCACCAACTCGTCGATCGTTCGGCAGTCATGACATATGCTACTGTTGCAATGAGCGCACATATCCATCCTAAAAGATTGTTGATTTTAGTATAGTTCATAAAATGATAACTGTAAAAGTATTATAATACGGCTCGAAAATAAGGATAAGTTAATAAGAAATGAACTTTATTCTGATTTTTTAACACATATTAATTGAAAAAATTTCATTGCCTGATCCAATATTGGCAGTAAAGAAAGCAGTACAAAGGTAAGAATGAACCTATCTAGTGCCATACCTATTAGTAAAATGAAGCAAGTGTGCGATAAATTTTAGGGCAAAACAAAAATTATTTCTTTGAAAATCAAGCTCAATGCACTTTACGGTACATTTTTATTTGCAGAAATAAGAATAGTCCGTATATTTGCATCATCAAATGTGAACGACATCATCACGATAACGAACACAATTGACTTGTTTGTCCGATAGTATAAGGGTAGTACGACAGTTTTTGGTTCTGTTTGTCTTGGTTCGAATCCAGGTCGGACAACAAACAATAGAAAAGGCTTGCAATCGCAAGCCTTTTCTGCGTTATATGCAAGGCTTATTTATTTATAAAAGGGTTTAGATTTTTTTTAATTTGAATTTTGATTTTTAAAACAAATCTCTATCTTTGCGTCGTCAAAAAGAAAAAGACGGAAACGTTGATTTTTTGAGAGACATTGTCCGATAGTATAAGGGTAGTACGACAGTTTTTGGTTCTGTTTGTCTTGGTTCGAATCCAGGTCGGACAACTTTTAAAGTTAAGAGTATATGGATTGTGCAAACAATCCATTTTTTTTAATGTTTAACTTTAAAAAATATTAGGGAATAAAAATATTGAATAAACGACAATACAATAACCCAACATAAATATACAAAACCATGCCTTTGCAATTCAACACGGTTAAACTATTTGCAGGTTCTGGCACTACAGAACTGGCTGAAAAAATCGCGCAATCTTACGGGAAACCTCTAGGAGACAAAACATTATCGCGTTTTAGCGACGGTGAGATTCAACCATTCTACAACGAATCTGTACGTGGAGCCGATGTATTTATCATCCAATCTACCAACCAACCTACCGACAATCTTTTTGAATTATTGTTGATGACAGATGCTGCAAAGAGAGCCTCAGCGCACTACATTACAGCGGTTGTCCCCTATTTCGGTTTCGCAAGACAAGATCGAAAAGACAAACCAAGAGTTGCCATTGGCGCAAAAATGATTGCCAATCTGTTGACAGCAGCTGGGATTCACCGCATCATGACAATGGATTTACATGCTGCACAAATCCAAGGTTTCTTCGATATTCCTGTTGATCACCTCGATGGCTCCATTATTTTTGTTCCCTACATCAAATCCCTAAAACTCCCTAACTTGACAATTGCATCACCTGATATGGGTGGGTCATACAGAGCGCGTACTTTTGCTAAATTCTTCAATGCAGAAGTTATCATCTGTGACAAACGCCGTAAACGTGCAAATGAAATTGAGTCAATGTCTATCATTGGTGATGTAACGGATCAGGATGTTGTATTAATAGACGATATCTGTGATACAGCCGGTACACTTTCGAAAGCTGCGGCTTTGATCATGGAAAATGGCGCGAGATCCGTAAGAGCGGTGTGTACACACGCGGTATTATCGGGCAAAGCTTATGAAACAATTGAAAATTCAGTATTGTCAGAAATGATTGTAACAGATACCATTCAATTGGATCCGGAAAAAGCAAAGCAATCCACAAAAATTAAAGTATTGTCTACAGCTGATCTGTTTGCAAAAGCAATCACAAGCGTAAATCAACATACCTCCATTTCTGATTTATTCGACGTCGAATAGTATATAGTATTTAGATATTAGTATTGAGACTCTGGTATGATAAGCCTTCGGCTGAAATACCAGAGTCTTTTTTAGTATAAAGATATTTTACCACCTATGCCTTCACAGATTATTCTTCCTTAAAACAGGTATTCAAGCACAACTGTGGTTATATTCAACAGGTCTCCTTCAAGTCTGCAACCAGGAAAATAGCATAACACATCTTAGCCCCTCAATATCAGTAGTTTTTTTTGATAATACCAAAATTTAAATTATCTTTGCACCTCAAAATTTATAAAAATTAAAAGATGAAATCAATTGCTATTAGCGGTTCTGTAAGACAGAACGTAGGGAAAAGAGATGCAAAAGAATTGCGTTACCAAGGTTTAGTACCAGCAGTACTTTACGGAGGCAAAGAACAAACTGCTCTTTCTGTATCCGCAGCTGATTTGAAACCAGTTCTTTACACTGCTGACGTTATTATCGTAGAATTAAACGTTGACGGTCAAACAAAAAGAGCTATCGTTCAAGACGCACAATTCCACCCATTGACAGACCTAGTTACTCACGTTGACTTTTTAGAATTATTTGATGACAAAGAAGTGTCATTGAATATTCCTATCAAATTAACAGGAACATCTCCAGGTGTTAAAATGGGGGGTAAATTAGTTCAAAAATTACGCAATTTACGCGTAAAAGCATTACCTGCTAACTTGCCACAAGAAATTGAAGTACCAATGGAATCTTTAGAAGTTGGTAAATCATACCGTGTAGCTCAAGTTCAATTGGACAACGCAAAAGTATTGAACAACGCTGACGATACAATCGTATCCGTTATCATGTCCCGTGCATTGCGTCAAGCTGAACAAGAAGCAGCTAAAGCAGCTAAAGGTGGTAAAAAATAATCTGAACAAGATTATTCATTAAATTAATTTGCTCTTTAATGGCAATGAAGCTATCATGAGCAGCTATTCATCCATTCGTTGAGCTTATTTGAGCTCATGATGGTTCTATACTACAGAAAGCACCGAAATTCGGTGCTTTTTTGTTTATTAAATTTTTATTTTTACGTCATGAATTATCTTATCGTTGGATTGGGAAATATCGGTAGTGAATATGCCGATACACGGCACAATATTGGTTTCATGGTTGCCGACGAGCTCGTTAAACAAGCTGGCGCTAGTTTCTCTCTGTTGAAATTAGCCTATTATAGCGAATTTAGACAAAGAGGGCATAATGTAACCGTCATTAAGCCGACTACGTATATGAACCTCAGTGGTAAAGCAGTCAATTATTATATGCAGCAATGTAAAGTGCCGATTCAGAATGTCTTAGTGATCGTGGATGACCTGGCGATTCCCTTCGGTTCGTTGCGTATGAAACCCAAGGGAAGCAGCGCCGGACACAATGGACTTAAATCCATTGAGCAGCTTTGCGGCGGACAGGTATACCCACGTCTACGCTTTGGTATTGGCGATAACTATCCCAAAGGCAGACAGGTGGACTATGTCCTTGGCCCTTTTGACAAAGATGAACAAGCAGAACTTCCGGCATTGATAGACCATTCCGTTAAGATGATCCAAAGTTTTGTCAATATTGGGATCGAACTGACGATGACCAATCTGAATACAAAATAAAAGGGACTGCAGTCCCTTTTATTTTATTCCATCAAAATATTCTGGTTATTACCTTTTACCCTTCATCGCTTCAGCACGGTTTCGTTCATTAACAAGTTCGGTCTTGATTATTTTCTTTATCTTTCCATCCAGTGGCTCCCCATCTCCCTTCCCGGCATTCAATTCCCCCGCTTTTTTCTTTGTCGTTATGAGAATAACACCATTCGACCCCGCTGTACCATAAAGAGTCGTTGCACTTTGATTTTTAAGAACTTCGATGGACGCAATATCTTCGGATTTCAGATCATTGCGGTCTTTAGACTGCACTTGACCATCAACAACAAACAATGGTTTTTCTTTTCCCGATAGACCACGGATCCGGACGCCATTGATATTCCCTGGTTCTCCCTCTACTTTGGCGTATGTTGCCGTTTGTGCTACAAATTTCGCAGTTTTCCCTGGATTATCGTTTTGGGCAGCTTTTCCCTCAAAGGTTATTGTTTTAGGATCATTTCCCTTATCATCCTTTTTATACCCCCCTACCGTAATAACCCGCTCATCTGGATTATTTTCTGATTTGAGTTTGTGAGATGCTTTATCCACTTTATCCGGGTTTTCTCTTGCCCATTTTTTTGTGATTACCTCAATGACGCCATTTTTCCCCTCTTCACCATATTTTGTCCGAGCCGGGCCATCCTTAATAACGTGAATACGCTCAATATTGTTCGGATCCATATCTTTTATATCCTCCGAACTTATTCGCGTACCATCCACCACATACAGAATATTAGCAGGATACTTGACCACTGCGGTCTTTGCTTTACCGACGGAGTCCTGTCTGGCAAAGATGCCCGTCACCTTTCCCTGAAGTTTGCCCGTATTATTTCCCCTTTTGGTAGTGACCAACACGACACCATTTTTACCCTTATCACCATATACGGTTGTAGCAGCTTTATCTTTTAATACTGATATTGATTCAATCTGCTCCGGAGCAATTGCATCTAGTTCCTTTTTATCAATAACTTCCCCATCCAATACAAACAGCGGATTGTCAATCGGATCAGAAGCACCTCTGATTTTCAAAGCACCAATCTGACCGCTCAATACAGTAGTCCCATTTGATCGCCGGCTTGTATCTATCTTAACCGTATCCGTACCGAAGGCCTCATTGCGTACTTTTCCTGCTTCACCGAGCATCTTAACCGATAGTGGATCACCACCTTGTTGTGCACCTGCAGCTAATTTCAAAAGGGTAGTTTCATTTGCCTTTTCAACGACACCTTCGATATTCCCTTCCGCTTTGCTTACGGTAAATGCAGCTCCTGTTAGTAAAAATACAGGCAAAAGGAACGCATATTTACTCAGTTCTATCTTGGATGACCTCTTCTTATTCATCATCATAATTCGACGTTTTAATAGTTTAAAATTAAATTGATTGCTCAACCCTATTGAAGCACCCTTTTTGGACACATTCAATAGGCTATATTGGTACGTCTGTTTGTCAATTCCTTTATTGAGCACCCGTTGATCAGTCAGGAACTCTAAATTTTGGCGAATGGCCCTGCGCATGAACCAGACGAAAGGATTGTACCAACAGCACACCAATATGATTTCAAACAATAAAATATCCAAGCTGTGAAGGCCTTTCACATGAATATCCTCATGCTTAAAAATATCTTTCAGTTCAGCATCCACATGCTGCCCCTTATTCACATAAATTTTATTCAAGAACGAAAATGGCACAATAGGAATAAACACATTCCGAAAAAAATACGTTTTCCATCGGTCCGCTGTCGAATGCAGGTGAATCCTTAACAAACTCGAGAGTTGAAATAGAAATTTCAGCAATAACACGACTGCACCTAAAATAAAAACCATCTCCAACAGACCGCCCACTGTTAGCCGCTCCTGTACATCCTGCTCTCCCATATAAAATGAAATCTGTTCACCGACTGCGCCCATATCCAATCCTTGATTTACAAACAGTGATTTTAAATCCAGAAACGGGTATATAAAAGCAAATAGGCCACCTATTAAAAAATAGGCCCTATTCAGTGAATAGAACGTTAGTCCCCTCAACAGTCCGACATAACCCAAGTAGATTATACTCAACAGCAGATTTACTTGTATGATATAGGTCAGCAGGTTTTCCATCGCATTAAGATTTGTTATTTTTAATCATCTCCATGATCTCCTTTAGTTCGCCCTCGGTAAGCTTCTCCTCCTTTACGAAAAATGAAACCATCTCTTTATAAGAATTTTTGAAATAATCACCTACAAAGGAATTCATAAACTTCGCCTTATAATCCTGCTCACTAACCATAGGTTCGTAACGTTTCGCGTTGGCGTAACGGACAGCTTTCACAAAGTCCTTGCGCTCCAGATTCTTTACCGTTGATGCCAAAGTTGTGTAAGGCATTTTTTCACCTTTTATATTATCCAGAATTTCCTTAATAAAACCTCCATTTAGGCTCCAGATAGATTGCATTGCCTGCTCTTCTTGCGCTGTTAACTTTTCCATGTATTAATCTTTCTTTACTAATCTTTCACTAATCTACGAATAATTCGTAAATACCAAAAATTATTTTACACTTATATCATGAGATCAACTTACAGATCGTATAAAACCATTATTTTCTGTAACATAACAATATGCAGCATTTTTAGACGCATTTAAAATCATCTGCTGCGAATATGAGTTGACTGGCCGAAAATTTGTTATACCCTATTTTTTATTTTAACTTTCCAGCAAAATATAATTTTCTATCATTGCCCAGATCCAGATATAGGCGGGTTAAAAAAATGCGATCTGCGGACGGTACGAACAAATTAAATAGGAGTAATTCAAAACAAATACAACAACAATAAATGGCTAAAAGTATCAAAGCGATCAAATGTCCTCATTGCGGCAGTATAAAAGTCAGTACAATCCGACCTGATTACTATAAATGTGACAGTTGTGGAACTGAGTTTTTTTTAGATAGTGACGACATCAACATCAATCACAATTACAATTATCCGCGCAACAACCCAGAGCAGTATAAAGCTGTACGGATTGTATTATTTGCTGTTGTGGGCTTTATTGCGCTCATGTTCATTATTGGTGTATTGAGTTCTATATTCTCTAAAAAATCAGAACCGAATTATTCGACTTATCGTTCGTCCAATACTGCAGACAAAAAAGAAGAAGCCGAACCGCTGGAGTGGAATTATGCAAGCAATATTTTATTTCTGGACAAAGATAATTCTCCACACGTCGTCGTCGTGGGCAATGTCGGAACTCCCAGGAAGCGATTTGACGAAGGCAAAGACAATAAAGTATATATCGGATTATTTGACCCCAAAACTGGAAAAAAGGAATGGGTAAAGCAGCTGATGGAAACTCCCGCGGAGTTATCAAGTAGCGATGTTAAATTACAGGTATTTGAAGACCAAAACCTTTACATCATCATCAAATCCAAGTACATCTATCAATTGGACAGAAATAGCCTAACCTACAAAAGTGTCCTTGAAAATTATGTTAAGGATGCACCGTCACTCAGCACCGGTATTGCTAAAGTAGAATTCAAATACGAAGATTATGGCTCTGCCTATCAAATTATCAATAATGAAGGACAAAACCTAGCTTATTATCCGCTAATTAACAAATCAATTCCTGACAAACAGCTCTACGATGAAAGGAGAAAAAAACTCCCTAATCCAACGACAAAAACGGAATTCACTTTTTCAAGTAAATCCAGCTCATATCCAGAAGAAAAAATTCAGTTAATTCAATACACTTATTACTATCAATATGGCTTCCCCAAAGATAGCCCCCGCTTTTCCTGGGATAAAGATTTTGGTGGATCAGGTATTTTTACCGACCGCGATCCCTACAAAAAGGTACTGATCAATCCATGGCAAATTAAGGGAGCCCGTCTGATTAGTTTTAAAGACTTTACTCCAGGTAGGCTCTATTTTCAGCCTATCGTGGTTGCTCAGCATGACAAAACGCTCCTGATTGCCTACAAACCAACACCAGCGGAAGATGATCCGCTACAGATCCAGCTATTGGATATATCGACCGGTGCGATACAGAAAACAATCACCACAGACCTTAAATCCATTTATGGGAATGGCTGTCTACTCAAAGATGGTTTTATTGTCAAAGGGTCAAGCGACTATTACTATTTTGATAATAGCGGAAAA
This sequence comes from Sphingobacterium prati, assembly GCF_013167215.1. GTDB lineage: Bacteria > Bacteroidota > Bacteroidia > Sphingobacteriales > Sphingobacteriaceae > Sphingobacterium > Sphingobacterium prati. Next base: position 915,641 of record NZ_JABJWY010000038.1, on the reverse strand, counting down.
CAAATCAACAAGTTCGAAGGGTATAACCCCAAATTCGATACATTAAATTAAACATTATGGGACTATTCAATCTTTTTAACAACCAATTATCCGAGGTCATTGAGTGGAAAAATCAAGACCCTCGTGTATTATGGTATAAATTTCCTTCCGAAAGGAATGAAATTAAGAATTCCAGCAAACTTATCCTCGCTCCTGGGCAGGGCTGTATCCTTGTCTATGAGGGGAAAGGTGAAAGCCTGCTCATAGAGTCAGGTACCTATAATTTAAAAACGGATAATCACCCTTTCTTTACAACCCTGGCAAGGTTGAGACAAAATTTCGAGTCTGAACACAAGCTGTATATTTACTTCTTTCGTACTGCAGCTATTGTCAATCAATCTTGGGGAACAGGAAATCCAATAAAATACATTGACCCACAATATAATCTTCCGGTTGAAATAGGCTTGAATGGTACTTTCTCTTACATCATTAAAGAACCAGTACATTTCTATAAAAACATCGTTGCCAATCAAAACACAGTCAGCACAGCGGCGATTCAGGATGTTATCAACAATCGGATTCCGCAACAGATTGTCGCGCAGATTGCCCAGAAGAAATTGGGTTATAATGAAATCGATAGCCAACTCCCTGTTTTGTCTATTGACATAAAAGCGGCTGTCGAACAGGATTTTAAAGATCTCGGCTTAGAAATTACAGATTTTAAGATCTTAGGAACCCAGTTTGATGCGAACACACAACGTCGAATTGGTGAAATTGCGGATTTGACGACACAAAATCAAGCTGCGCAACAAGCCGGTCTTAGCTATGTGGAGTTGGAAAAATTACGTGCCCTCCGGGATGCCGCAAAAAATGAAGGTGGACTGGCAGGAATTGGCGCACAACTCGGTGTCGGCATGGAACTAGGCAAGCAGTTTGATCTTCAGAAAGAAGAAATCAAAGACCATATCCAACAGGAAGGTGATTTTGTTGAAAAATTGCAAAAATTACAATTGCTACTACGCGAGAACATCATTACCCAAGATGAATTCGATACACTCAAAAAACAGATTCTCAATAAAATATAACCCATTATGAAATACATCTTTGGTATATTATTCACCCTGGTTATCCTATTTGTCGCCACCTATTTTCTATTGGGACTCTGGGGTATCCATTTTTTAGATGCTGAAAATTTCAGCAAAATCTTATGGACAACAGGTATTCTTACCTTAACGTCCATTGTTTTGGTATGTTTCGTGATCTTACCTTTTTTTGGTTCGGGCAAAAACGGGAAATATGAAGACAAAGGAAAAGTCGCCCAACGAAAAATTGATTAATATTTTGGGCATAATAAGATAGTGTTAAATTTGAATAAATTATTTGCTTATTTAAGTAAATTGTTATTCAATATTATCCAAAATGACGCAATGATGTCATTTAAATTCCAAAAGAACTTTCAGTTTTAAATATCAAATAGTTAAATTTGTGAGATTAGCATACAAAATCAGATATAAGATAATATATAAACATGTCAGATAAAGCATCTATAAATTTAGACGGCACTTCTTATGACCTTCCGGTCATTGTCGGTACTGAAAATGAAAAAGCAGTTGATATTTCCAAATTAAGAGATCTAAGTGGATTTATCACGTTAGACCCAGGATACAAAAACACGGGTGCAACAAAAAGTGCGATTACTTTCCTTGACGGTGAAAAAGGCATATTGAGATATAGAGGATATCCAATTGAGCAATTGGCAGAGAAATCGACTTTCCTGGAGGTTGCTTATTTACTAATCTATGGAGAGCTTCCTAAAAAAGAGGTATTGGAAAAATTCAGAGCTGACATTAAAAAGCAAATGATGATTCACGAAGACATGAAAAATTTCTTCGCTGGATTTCCATCCAAATCCCACCCAATGGGCCAACTTTCTTGTTTAGTAGGCGCCTTATCTGCATTTTACCCTGAATCTTTAAATCCAAACTTAACAGACGAAGAAGAAGATCAAACGATCATCAATCTTTTGGCTAAAATGCCAACAATCGTTTCTTGGATCCAAAAAAAATCATTAGGTCATCCGGTCGTTTATCCTAAAAATAACTTAGGCTATATTGACAACTTCTTGAATATGTTATTCGGCGAGGTGAACGACGAAAAAACATTCGATCCTGTTGTGATTGATGCCATGCACAAATTGCTTATTTTGCATGCTGATCACGAGCAAAACTGTTCGACATCAACAGTTCGTATCGTAGGCTCATCCAATGCGAACCTTTATGCATCTGTTGCCTCAGGTATCAATGCTTTGTGGGGTCCATTGCATGGCGGTGCCAACCAAGCTGTAATTGAAATGCTTGAAGCGATCAAAAATGATGGCGGTGATGCAGAAAAATACCTCGCAAAAGCCAAAGATAAAAATGATCCGTTCCGTTTAATGGGATTCGGTCACCGTGTATACAAAAACTTCGATCCTCGTGCTAAGATTATCAAAAAAGCATGTGATGATATTTTAGAAAAATTAGGCGTTCAAGACCCCGTATTGGATATTGCTAAAAAACTAGAAGAGGCAGCATTGAATGATCAATACTTCATCGATAGAAAACTTTATCCAAATGTCGATTTCTACTCAGGTATTATTTATCGTGCATTAGGTTTCAAAGCAGATATGTTTACCGTTTTATTTGCGTTGGGCCGTCTTCCAGGATGGATCGCACAGTGGAAAGAAATGCGTGAAAACAAAGAGCCAATTGGCCGTCCAAGACAAGTGTATGTGGGGCATACAGAACGTGATTACGTTGAGTTCTCAAATCGTTAATTCGATTTACATCCATAAAAAAAGCATCCTTCGAGATGCTTTTTTTTATGGAGATTATGTAGAGTTTCCTTTTAAAAGCACATGTCTCTTAAATACATTATGAAGACAAAAATCCACACGCCGTATGAAAAATCGCAGGCATATATAGCCAAAAGTTCAATGCTAACTCCTCAAATCTAAACACGAATATCTAGCTAAAAGCTTCATTATGTCACAATAATCTACTTGTTAAGTATATTTTAATTTTTCCCTATCGAAATTCCTTGTTTTTCGTTAAGTTTGCGTATTCATTGGACGCTTATTAAAAATCATTATAAATAAGACTTGCTGGAGACAATACTACATATCTTGGTTCCGATTGCTATTTTCACCTTTATAGCAGCATTTACCTTATTTGCAGTATATGCTGAGCGTAAGATTGCGGGATTTGTCCAAGATCGTCTCGGACCAATGGAAACCGGAAAATACGGTACTTTACAGACCATAGCCGATATCCTTAAACTACTTCAAAAAGAGTTAATAACACCCACATTAGCCGATAAAATTCTTTTTAGAATTGCTCCAGTTATTATTTTCGTAGCTGTTTTCACCGGGTTTTCAGTCATTCCCTGGTCCAAAGATTTTATTCCGGCGAATACACATACCGGATTATTCTTTATTATGGCCATCATCTCCATTGACGCATTGGGGATTTTGATGGCTGGCTGGGGATCCAACAACAAATATTCCCTATTGGGGTCCATGCGCGCAATAGCGCAAATGGTTTCCTATGAAATACCTGTTGGGCTCTCCCTCATTACAGTGGTCATGTTAACACAGACCCTAAATCTCAATGAAATCGCAATCGGCCAGGGTATTCTGACCAACGGAAGTATCAAATTTTTAGGTTTTTGGGAAGTGAATGAGATTGGCGGCATCTTCGCTTGGAATATTTTCCAAGCGCCCCATTTAATTGTCACTTATCTCATATTCTTTATCGCAACGCTTGCGGAATGTAACCGGGCACCATTCGATATTCCTGAAGCGGAATCCGAATTGGTGGGTGGTTTCCATACGGAATATGGCGGCATACAGTTTGCCTTTATCTTTTTGGCCGAATATGCCATGATGTTTTTGGTAGCGATGTTAGGCGTAGTCCTATTTCTAGGTGGCTGGAATTCACCGCTCCCCAATATCGGTGCTATGCGATTGGCCGACTGGACAACCGGGCTGGCCTGGGGAATCTTTTGGACCCTGGCCAAATCATTATTTATCGTAGGGGTACAAATGTGGATTCGGTGGACCTTACCCCGCTTGCGTGCAGATCAATTAATGAGCTTATGTTGGAAGGTGCTGACACCGTTAGCTTTTATTTGCATGGCTATTTCCGCCATTTGGAGAATATTAATTATAGCATAAGATATGATATTTAAAACGGCTTCCCACGCATTTCGTACAGCAATCAAAGGTTTATCTTTGACTGTGAAGCACTTGTTTGGCGCTCGACGCTCGCGTCAGGAATTAAATATCAAAAACGATCATTATTTTGACCATCAGGAGGGCATTGTCACCGTACAGTACCCCGCTGAAAAAATGCCTATCCCCGAAATTGCCCGATATCAATTGCAAGTGGATATTGACGATTGTATCGTATGCGATCTCTGTGCAAAGGCATGTCCGGTAGATTGCATTGAGATTGAAGCAATCAAATCGCCAGAAGCGATCGGAAAGACTTCGGACGGTAGCGTCAAACGGCTATATCCGGCCAAATTCAATATTGATATGGCCAAATGTATGTACTGTGGCCTATGTACTGTTGTCTGCCCTACCGAATGTATTGTCATGACCAATGAATATGACCGCAGCTCGCCAAAATTGACCGATCTGATCTACGGCTTTTCAGATATGACCGACGAACAGGTTGCCCAACGCAAAGCGGAATGGACGCAGTTTCAAGCTGAAAAGGAGGCAGCAAAGCAAAAATAAGCATATGGAAATTATTTTATTTTATGCCTTTGCTGTACTGGCAATTGGATCCGCACTGCTCCTGGTCAATCTTAAAAATATAGCCCGTGCCCTTTTTTTATTTTTTATCGTGCTCTTCGCCATGGCGGGTCTCTACCTCTTTGCCTTAGCAGATTTTGTAGCCATCACACAAATCATGGTCTATGTGGGTGGCGTATTAATTCTGATGTTATTTGCCTTTATGCTCTCCAACAAAGAACTATTGAAAGATCTTCAGGACAGTAGTGGCTCATTTCTAAGCATGCCCAAGTGGCAAGCAATTGTATTGACCTTGGGTTTTCTAACCCTCATGATACTTGGCATAAACGAATGGCAGCAGTCTATCCCAACCTGGATTCTACAGGCCCGGCAAAATAATACCGAAATTATTCCAACAGATAATAATATTCAACAAATCGGATTGCGATTTATGACTTTTTATGTGTTGCCTTTTGAAATCATATCGGTCTTTTTGATGATGGCACTTATCGGAGCCTCACATTTATCGCGAAAGGAGCGCAACAGATGATTACTCTAACACATTTTCTGGTTGTCAGTGCCTGCATATTCTGTATTGGTCTTTATACCGTACTTTCCAAGAAAAATGCCATTATGATTTTAGTGGGTATTGAGCTTATGATCAATGCCTCGATCTTAAACTTTGTGGCTTTTGGTAAATACGATAAAGTTAGTTATGGTGGGCAGATTTTTGCCTTATTCGCCATTGTTCTTGCTGCTGCGGCTGTTGCTGTTGGATTAGCACTGGTTTTAAATGTATACAGACATTATAAAACCATCAATCCCGATCAAATCAATGAATTAAAAGATAAGTAAGAATTGAACCAACTTGCTCACATATCACCCATATACACTGCGCTGCTTACAGTAGCCGCACCACTTGTCGCTTTTTTATATCAAGCGCTGGTAGGTAAGCGCGATCAGTCCGGGATTATTTCCCTGCTTGGAATTGTATGTAGTTTTATATTTGCTGCACTTACTTGGCTGACCATTTGGAATCATCCAGTCGTATCTGCTCAACTCACCTGGTTCACCATTGGTGCGTCTACCTTTAAAGTTGGCATCCTATTGAATAACCTGAGTGTACTTATGCTTCTTTTGGTACCAACAGTTGCCCTTCCGGTACATATCTACTCAAGAGCCTATATGAAAGGCGACCCTGGTGTTCATCGCTATTGGATGTATCTTAGTCTCTTCTGTTTTGCCATGCTTGGATTGGTCATTATGGATAGCCTGTTGCTCATGTATATCTTTTGGGAACTGGTCGGTTTTGCTTCCTATCTCCTTATCGGCTTTTGGTTCACACGCGAAACAGCTGTACAGGCCAATAAAAAAGCATTTCTAGTAAACCGCATCGGAGACCTCGGTTTTCTGATTGGTTTGGCCATTATATTTACGCAGTTCAAGACCCTCAATCTGGTCGATCTTTTTGGAGAAGCGGGATTGATCTATCAATCTGCTGTCACCAATGGACAGTGGGTCTCTCCGGTCAACAGCATGGATCAGATTTGGCTTACGATAGCAGGACTAGCGTTTTTCCTTGCGGCGATGGCCAAATCAGCTCAATTCCCGTTACATGTATGGCTACCAGATGCCATGGAAGGACCAACATCGGTGTCATCGTTGATCCACGCCGCTACTATGGTCGCAGCAGGCGTATTTTTGCTGGCCACCGTATTTCCCTTATTCAATGAAAGCACATTGTTATTTATCGCTACCATAGGTACAATCACCGCGGCATCCGCAGCGTATTTTGCGCTAGGTCAATACGATATTAAGCGTATCCTAGCCTTTTCAACCATCTCACAACTGGGTTTTATGATGGTGGGAATTGGTATCGGGACTTGGGACGCAGCACTCTTTCATTTAGTCACGCACGCATTCTTTAAATGTCTATTGTTTCTCTCTGCAGGGGCGATCATCCATGAGATGACACATTTTAAAGTACACAGCCAGCTTGATTTTGACCCACAGGATCTTCGGAATATGGGTGGTCTCAGAAAGTATATGCCCAAAACATTTATGCTGATGAGCATTGCCTCACTAGCGCTCGCAGGCTTCCCGTTGACATCAGGTTATCTTTCCAAGGACAGTATCGTTATATCCGCTTATGAGTGGGCTCAGTCAAAAGGCGATTTTTACCTCCTTATTCCAATCATTCTTGTTATAGTCAGTATACTGACCGCGTTTTATATTGGTCGCTTGATCTTTAAGGCTTTTTTCGGTGATTTCCGGATAATGGATCAAGTCAGGGACAAATTGCTTGATGCCCCCCTGCACGAAGCATCAAAAACCATGTTGATTCCAATGTTTCTATTGGGGCTCTGCTGCTTATTCCCGGTATTTTCGCTCAATCCATTCTCCTATCACGATTCCTGGTTGATGGATGGCCTTCTATTGGATGAATACACGTTTGCACCGAGCCACAACGCACATGTGATTATTCCATTGCTTTTATTGATCGGTTCGGCAGTGAGTTGGATAATCGGCTGGAAATGGTACGTACAACAAAAATATCCGCTTAACGCCAATAGCTTGTCGCTGAAGGCAGCGTTCAACCAGGCTTATATCAATGAACTCTATCAATGGATCTTTGTTGATGGCGCACTGAAACTAGCGCGGTTCTGTTACTGGTTTGACCGCTATGTAGTCGATTCACTTGTCGCTTTTATTCAGTTTATCGTCCTATCCCTCTCCCGATTGAGCGTGTGGATGGACAAACATATTGTAGACGGTTTTGTCAATGCAGTTGCTTCTGTTACCTACTGGACTGGCAACCAGGTTCGCCTGGTACAGAATGGCAAATTACAGACTGCCTTGTATTCCGTTTTTCTATTCGTTTTACTTGGTTTAATTTATCTTATATTTTTTTAGGAAATGCCTATTTTATCCTTACTGATATTTTTACCGCTTCTGGCGACGGCGTTTATCCTCGCCCTACCGACACGATACAAATCGAGTTACAAATATATTGCCCTAGCATTTACGGTGGTACAATTTGTACTGGCCGGAATATGCTATGCTCATTTTGATGCCAGCCAACCTGGTGTCCAGGATTTGGGAGGGTATCAATTTGTCGAACAGCTTCCCTGGATTCGCCTTGACTTAGGTTCTATAGGGAAACTGGAGATCGATTATCTGGTCGGGATAGATGGAATTTCCATGCCATTATTACTGCTCAGTGCTTTCGTGATGCTGATGGCAATCGGAGCCTCCTGGAATATACAAAAAAGCCCCAAAGGTTATTTCGCCTTGCTTATGGTACTCAATATGGCTGTAATGGGCATCTTCTGTGCATTGGATTTCTTTTTATTTTATCTGTTCTATGAGGTCATGCTCCTACCGTTATACTTTTTAATCGGTATCTGGGGCGGTGCGCGACGTGAATATGCTGCCATAAAATTCTTTCTCTATACCCTTTTTGGATCGGTGTTTATGCTGTTGATCATTGTAGGTTTATATTTTTCGGTGATCAATCCGCTAACCGGGGCGCATACCTTCAATATGATCTACATGATGAATCCGCAAAATTATTTAGGAGATTCAATCTTCGGGTGGGACGGCTATCAAGAAATATTGGGTATATCGGCCAGATTGGTTGGTTTTGTCGTACTCTTTTTCGCTTTTGCGATCAAAGTACCTATCGTACCGCTGCACACCTGGTTGCCAGATGCACACGTTGAGGCGCCGACTCCGGTATCCATTATTTTAGCGGGGATCCTGTTAAAAATCGGTGGTTACGGGATTATCCGTATATGTTATAGCATTTTTCCAGACATGGCCGCACTTTCAAATTGGTGGCTTGGACTGATCGGCGTCATCTCCATTATCTATGGCGCATTAAATGCCTTAGCACAAAAAGATTTAAAACGGATGATTGCCTATTCATCGGTATCCCACATGGGCTTTGTATTGCTCGGCATTGCCTCATTGACAGCCGAAGGAATTTCAGGCGCCATGTTCCAAATGATCTCCCATGGTTTTCTATCGGCGGCACTTTTTTTCCTTGTCGGTGTGGTTTATGACCGTGTGCACGATCGAAATATCTATAGCTTCAGAGGTCTGGCCCAGCTAATGCCGAAGTATACAGGCTATGTTGCTGTTGCATTCTTCGCTTCATTGGGTCTTCCTGGGTTCTCAGCGTTTATTGGCGAAGCATTTGTTATCATCGGTTCGTTCAATGCAGCCAGTGTAGGTACCGGCCTTCCCCGTTGGATGGCGATAGCCGGCTCAATTGGTATCCTCTTGAGTGCAGCCTATTTTTTATGGACACTTCAACGGATGTTTTTTGGTCAGATCAGATTAAAAGGCGGCGAATCTTGGGCGAATGAATTGAACGATATCAACAGCCGTGAACAGCTGATTCTTTTCCCTACTTTGGCGCTCGCACTTTTACTAGGTGTTATGCCATCCTTGATATTCAACAACCTCAATGCAAGTGTATTGAATCTTGTCAGCTTTATCCAACAATTTATCTAATTCAGCATGCTCGCATTCAGTCCATATATCAGTTCACTTATAGATCAAATTATTGGTAGCATTCCTTATTTCAAACCGGAACTAACGCTGATCATTACGTTTATAGGCGCTATTATCGCTAGCCTTTTCTGTGACAGATATTGGGACAAAACATCGTTTACGATTACAATCGCTGGATTGTTGTTAAGCGGCTGTTACCTATTGGGGCAAGGGTTAAGCCATGTAGAGATGGTGGGATTCTTCGACATGATCCACATTGATACATTCGCCACATCGGCACGGCTGATTATTCTGCTTTCAACCCTGCTCATTACAATTTTTATTCAGCAGCGTCATCAGCATGATCGACCTCTGGGAGATTTGTATGCCGTACTGTTGACCGCAACCTTAGGGTTGAACCTATTGACCATGTCGAGCAACTGGCTGATGATCTTCATTTCCGTCGAAACGGTATCCATCAGTTCTTATATTATGGTCGGTTATTTTTCGTCCAATAAAGCACAGTCCGAAGCAGCGATGAAATATGTACTGTTCGGTTCTATCTGTGCAGCCGTCATGCTCTATGGTCTTTCCTTATTATACGGTTTCACGGGAAACCTGAATTTTGATGCGCAGAGCCATATCGCGGGCCTGGTGGAAGCGCCGAAACTCATGATCAGTATTGCCCTCCTATTTTTACTAACTGGCATTGGTTTTAAATTGAGTTTTTTCCCATTTCACGTTTGGAGCCCCGATGTTTATCAGGGAGCACCAACAGTGATCACCACTTACCTGGCGACTGTACCGAAAATTGCCGTTGTGGTACTCCTTTCTAAATTGCTTGCAGCCTGGCTTGCTGTATCTTTTTATTTCAGCGATTTCTTGGCTTACGCGATTATTATCATTGCTATCACAACCATGCTGATCGGTAATCTGGCGGCATTACGGCAACAGGATGCCAAGCGGATGATGGCCTATTCTTCCATTGGCCACACCGGAATACTCTTGATGGCGGTATTGGTCTATCAAAACAATGAGTCAAACGTTTTGCTGTTCTATTTAGCAATCTATGCATTGATGAATATTGCTGTTTTTATTTTTATTGACAGCTTGGAATCCAATCTGGGAAACACGTCTATCGAATCCTATAAAGGACTGGGCAAGCAATCACCTGTATTGTTCACCGCATTTTCCATAGTCTTAATCGCTTTGATCGGTTTGCCTCCGACGGCTGGATTTGTCGGAAAGCTCCTGATATTTTCAAAGGTATTTGAACAATATCAAAACTTCCAATCTTTTGGGTTACTGGCTTTGTTAATCGTGGGCGCCCTCACCTCAGTGATCTCCCTATTTTATTACTTTAAAATCCCATTGAATGCTTTCTTGAAAGACAGTGTTGGTCAATATACAGGCAAATCCAATCCTTTGCTTCTCGGTATTGGCTTGCTGTGTACTCTTTTGGTCGTCTTGCTTGGATTATTCCCGGACGTATTGCTTTCTGCTTTTTAAAAAAGCCATTAAAATCCGCTCTTCAGTAGCCGGATTTGTCCCTAATTTAACGTATTTAGACAGTACCCGAAGTTAAGGGTAGCTCCATCCTATATTTTAATTTTCTCAGATAAAAGCCTTTCTATGATCGAGGAGAGAAGGATAAATTGCGTGGCAATCATGAGCGCTAAAAAGAAGCGACAAGAACGAATAATTGTTTTTATATGGAGCGCAATTAAATTGCATATAAAAAGCAATTTATCTAAGTTTGTACCATGATTAGTGCAATAGCAAATCCAATTTTTCAACGTGCTATCCAGGATTACCACGTATACGATCAGATTGATCATCCAATCCAGAATCCGTATGACAAACAATCCCTAGAACACCTCCTATACTTAAAGTGCTGGATTGACACTGTACAATGGCATATGGAAGATGTTGTACGTAATCCCGCGATAGATCCCAAGGACGGATTATATTGGAAACGACGCATTGATGAGTCGAATCAATACCGCACGGATACGGTAGAATATATCGACAGTTACTTTTTGCAAAAATATCAAGGTATCCAAGCATTGCCTTCAGCAAAAATCAATACCGAAAGCCCAGCTTGGGCTATTGATAGATTGTCCATCCTGGCTTTAAAAATTTATCATATGGAGCAGGAAACGCTCCGTTCAGATGCCACAGAAGCACATATCACTGCTTGTCAGAGCAAATTGAACATCTTGCTCGAGCAACGTACAGATCTTTCACAAAGTATCGACGAATTATTGACTGCTATAGAATCGGGTGAAAAATACATGAAGGTCTATAAACAGATGAAAATGTATAACGATCCCGAACTGAACCCTATACTTTATACATCCGGAAAATAAGGACATGCCACTGCCGCAGCGAATCATAGTAACCCGGTTTTCGGCCATGGGCGATGTCGCCATGGTAGCTTCTGTATTGAAAGAATTTTGTCAGCGGTATCCGGCGGTAGAGATTATCATGGTAAGCCGTCAGTTTTTTGCCCCATTTTTTGACGGCATAAAGAATGTCAAGTTCCACCCCTTTGAACCGAAGACAGTTCATAAAGGCTTTTGGGGCTTAGTAAGGCTAAAAAAAGAACTGGCACAGTATGGTGCTGATGCTGTAGCAGATCTACACTTCAATTTACGCTCGCGCGTGCTCGATGTCTTATTTTCACTTACAGGCATGAATGTCAAACAACTGGACAAAGGCCGTGCTGAAAAAAAAGCCCTTACACGTAAGGAACATAAGATTAAGCGGCAGCTGAGACTAACTGTTGAGCGCTATGCGGATGTATTCCGTACACTAGGATTTAGCATTGAGCTGAGTCATCAGTTGACGCCTAATCTGCAGGATGTCCCAAAAGGAGCATTTAGCCTATTTGGTAATTTTGAACGCAGGAAAATCGGCATCTCCCCTTTTGCGCAACACCGTTATAAGGTCTTTTCACAGCATAAGATGGCACAGGTTATAGACCATCTTACCCATAATGGTTATGATGTATTGCTCTTTGGAGGCGGCGAAGAAGAATTTCAAATCGCGCAGAACTGGACTGAACGTTTCCCAAACACCTACAATACCATCGGGAAATTTACGTTGAGAGAAGAACTGGATATCATATCCAACCTAGATCTCATGATCAGCATGGATTCGTCCGGACTGCACATGGCCTCATTGATGGGTATAAGATGCTTATCACTTTGGGGGGCAACACACCCCTACGCGGGATTTACGGGCTATGGGCAGCAAGCAGCGGACTGTATCCAAGTAGAGCATCCCGACCGTCCTAGTTCAGTATATGGCAACATACCCTGCGATTGTAACGGTATAGAAGCAATTGATTTAATTACACCGGAAATGGTGATCGAAAAGATAACAGCGATAAGATGAGGATAGGATTCGATGCAAAGCGTTTTTTTAACAACACATCAGGCTTAGGGAATTACAGCCGGGATCTGATACGTATTTTGTCGAAGTTCGTCCCGCAAAATGAGTATTTGCTCTATACCGCAAAAACATCCATTGAACGCTATTTTAATCTCGTCAATCCTGAGCAAATTAGGACACCACAGGGATATATCAGCCAAAATTTCCAAAACCTCTGGCGAACAAAAAAAATAGTAGCGGATTTAAAAAAAGATCAGATTGCTATTTTTCACGGTCTTTCCGGAGAAATTCCGGTCGATTTGGCATCAGCGGGAATTAAATCGATCGTGAGTATGCACGATTTAATTTTCATGCGTTACCCTTCACTATACCATCCGATTGACCGATGGATCTATAAAAAGAAATTTGCTCATGCCTGCCGTCAGGCAGATAAAATTATCGCGATCAGTAAACAGACTAAAAATGATATTGTTGAATTTTTCGATATCCCGCCTGAAAAAATAGCTATCATCTACCAGGGCTGTCATGAGGCGTTTAAAATAGAAAAAACCGCGATTGAAAAGGAGGCCTTAAAAAAGCGCTTAGGCTTACCCGATGAGTTCCTTTTGAATGTAGGAACGATAGAAGAGCGGAAAAATGCACTTTCCATTGTCAAGGCAATAGAAAATATTGACATACCTTTAGTCATAGTGGGAAAAAGCACCAAATACCAACTTCAGCTTAAAGAGTTCATCAGCAAGCATCAAATGGAGCATAGGGTCTATTTTCTTAGCGGCTTGGATATGCAAGAGCTCTCTATTCTATATTCCTCAGCGCTCGCATTCATCTACCCTTCTATTTATGAAGGATTTGGGATTCCAATCATTGAAGCCCTATATTCAGGTACGCCTGTCATTACTACGGATTCGGGAGTTTTTCCAGAAGCAGGAGGTCCATTTTCACAATATGTATCACCACATGACATTGAAAATATCCGACATACTATCAAAACGGTTATTGAGGATTCTATGCTCCGCCAGGACATGCGTATCAAAGGACTGGATTATGTCCAAAAGTTTAATGATGAGCATTTAGCCAGTCAGTGGGCCGAGCAATACCTAACACTTTAATTTTCAGCTTTTACGACAGGAATGACCTTTTGCAGTTTCTTCCAGTGTTTAGAGCGATCCCCATAGATAAGGATCTTTCCCAATTTATACTTAAATTTCATTATGCCTTTGTAATCATCGGTATAAATGCGGTACGAAACCTCCGGATTACGCGCAATAACATTATTGATGGCCAGCGAATAAACAGTCGGACCAGTCATCGAATGCACATCGTGCGGAAATCTATTGTTTTCGATATTTTCAACAATGAGTTTGATGGTTTCCTTCAGAAAGGGGTGCCCCTTATCAAAAATAAGCGCCCATTGCGCAAAATATTGTTGCCACTTTTTCTCTCGTGCCACTACAGCGACATCATCTGTTCGAATTACCTGATCTAATTTCCCTGTAATGTCACTATCAAGATCCAAATATATACCGCCTCTAATGTACAAGATCGCATACCTAAAAAAGTCAGCCTTTGCAGCACCTATTTGAAGCCGTGAATAAGCACGATAAGTGCGTTCATCAAAAGACTCCTTAACAAACGCATCCACTTGAGCATCATCAAAAAACTCTCTACGGTAACCTTTATTTTTTCTTAAAAATCGCCAGATATAAAATTTGGTCAATAAAGGAATTTTATTTGTTTTGAAAGTCTGGTATATAACTTTTGGAATAGCCACTTACTATATTGAATTTAAATACGTAAATAACGCTAATATAGCGTCATAAAAAATAATTTGCTATTACTTTTCGTGCAAAAATAATCATATATAATTAATAAGGTTTAAGTTTTTGTGTTTGATAATCGAAAATACATTTCTTTGACAATCCTAAGTAAAAAAGCATTTCCGTTTTTTTGTTTTATTACAAAAAATATGTAATATATTTGTCACAATGAAAAAGCTTTTTGAGCTTAGGGACTAAATTGCAAAACAATAATTGTCATTTTTTCCAGCCTAATGTAACGAAATGAGAAACTAATACGTTATGATTGATATAGTATGGTCCAACTTTTAATTAAATCGTATACGTGAGTCAAAAAATAAGCGCTTTAATTATTACATACAACGAAGAGGATAATATTAGCGAAGTTCTTAAAAGTTTAGAATTTGCCGATGAAATCATTTTAGTGGATTCGTTCAGTACCGATCGTACCTTGGAACTTGCACGATTGCATTCTAAAGTAAAGATCTATCAAAATAAATTCGAAGATTTTACCAAACAGCGGAATTTGGCATTGACATACGCCAGTAACGACTGGGTACTATTTTTGGATGCCGATGAACGCCTGACTAAGGCATGCCAGACTGAAATAGTGGAGACCATCAATGATCCACAAGCGAAAGATGCATATTATATGTATCGCTTATTTTTCTTTTGTGGTGAGCGGATTAATTTTTCTGGCACACAAAACGACAAGAATTTCCGTCTCTTCAAAAAGAGTAAGGCTACATACGACACCAAAAAGAAGGTCCACGAGACATTGATAGTCAACGGAACGATTGGTAGTTTAAAAAATAAGATATGGCATTATTCTTTTGCTGATTATACATCTTACAAAGAGAAAATGGTTCATTATGGAGCGCTTAAAGGCAAGGAACTCTATGCGAAGAACAAACGTTATTCGTTATTGAGCCACTTGGCAAAAGTGTCTTTTAAATTTTTTAAGGCATACTTTTTGAAACTAGGAATACTTGATGGGCGACGAGGCTATCAACTTTGTTACTTGCAGAGCCTGAGTGTACATGAAACTTTTATGTCCTTGAAAAGAGAAGAAAAGAGATGAAGATTTGCATTATAAGCTTTGATTATTGGAATTACGACCACCATATTGTAAGTAAATTACAAGAAAAAGGAGTCGATGCCTCTCATATTAACATGGGAGCATATCGCTACAAAAACTTTGGCGAACGGTTCCGCAATGCCCTGAGCAAAATCTTCTTAAACAAAAACATCAAGCACATCAAACGCCAACAATATGTGCTTGATTCGCTGGCCAAGCTCGGCCCTCAGGACAAGATCCTTGTACTCAATCCCCATAATTTGGACTATGAGACCATTAAGCAGATCAAATCTTATACTCCATATCTGATTTCCTATCTATACGACAATCTCGAACGATTTCCGGTTAAAGATCGTTTGGAACTGTTTGACAAGATCTATTCTTTTGAAGACAAAGACGTTAAAAAATACGGTTTTGAAAAGATTACGAACTATAACTACATATCTGATCAGCCAGTTCAGTCCGACACTGTTGAACATGATCTCTTTTACATCACCTCATATGATAAATACCGGATTAAATTACTAAGGAAATTGGTCGCTCACCTCTCAGATTTCCATATAAAAAGCCGAATCATCGTTGTTGGCAAACAGGTTTGGAAAGAAAAACTCAGAAATTTTTTCCTTAGGCCAACGGGTTCAACGCTGATAGAATTCCGAAAGAAACCTATTAGTAATGAAGCCGTATTAAATGAGTATAAAAAGTCCAAGGTAATTATCGATTTGATGCGTGAAGGACAGGAGGGGCTAAGTTTCCGAATTTTCGAGGCCATGGCGCTAGAAAAGAAGATTATAACCGATAACCCCAGCATTATCGATTATGACTTATATGCGACACAGAACATCTTATATATCGATAAAAATTTAAGTAATTTAGATCTGTCTTTCTTCAACAGTCCTTACAAAAAGATCTCGGACGATATTTACGAGCGCTATACGCTGGACACATGGCTAAAAAAAATTTTTAATCTTAAAAGTCTTCTCTATTAATGAAGAAAAAAATTTTATTTATCGCTCCCGGTTATTACGGATTTAATGAAGTTGTAAGCGAAGGGCTAAAAAAATACAGTAATCACAAAGTCATTGATATCAATTCAACACTTCCTTATCAATACAAAAATCTTGGTGAACGGATTTATAACTTCTTTCTCAAAATTTTTCTGCGTAAAAATCTGAAAGAAATAAAAAAGGGACAATATATACGACAAACTATTGCACAGCATGGACAGTTTGATTTGTTAATCATTAATCGTCCCGATGTTTTGACAGCAGAAGATCTATTGATTGCACAACAGGCTTGTAACCGATCAGTTTGCTTATTCTGGGATAGTATTGATAAAATTCCCACGCAGAAAAATTTCATCAATTCTTTTGGCACTATTTTTAGCTTTGATCCCGCCGATTGTCTAAAATTCGGTTTCAAACCGATTACAAACTTTTATTTTGCCGAGCAAAGTAAAAAAGCTTCGGCATACGACGTAGCATTACTGATGACGTACGATAACAGAATAAACGATGCACTCAAATTGTTTGAATACTTTGAAAAACAGGGAATAAAAGCTAAAGCCAGAATATTTACTTATCCATCTCATCCAATTAAGGAAAAACTTCCAAACAATATTGAAGTGATTCATAAGATTATTCCATTTAATAAAGCTTATGAATACTATCTTGATAGCAAAGCAATATTAGATCTTGCCCACCCTAACCAACGTGGGCTTTCATTTAGACCGTTTGAAGCTATTGGCTTGGGGAAAAAGTTAATAACGACAGCCAATATCTATAATGCTGATTTTTATAGTGAAGAAAATATTCATATTATTGAGGACATCAATACGATAGACATACCGCAGTCTTTTTTTAATAGTGCGTATAAAGTAATTGACAGCAACATCAAACAAAAGTATTTTATAAAAAACTGGATTCAAACCATCATATCATAATGCCGAATAAGCCAACCATATATTTTATTTGCCCTACCAATAGATCCGCAAGCGGCGGTGTAAAACAAATGTATCGTCAAGTACAAATCCTTAATGAGGCGGGATATAATGCCGTAATCCTACATCGAAAATTAGGAAAGGTAGAGCGTTGGTTTAACGCCAAAGTCTCTATAAAATATAATCCTTGGTTATTTAAAAGGCTAAAATACGATTATAGACAAAAAAAGATTACATTCAGTAAAAAAATATTCTTAAAAATCCTTAAATTAATCAGCCATCGTATAGAAAAAGACGCTATTCTTGTATTTCCTGAAATCTATGGTCCTAGAATTCATAAGATTATGCCTATTAACAAACGTATTATTTTTAATCAGAACTGTTATTATACGTTTGACCATTTCGCATTAGATGGAGATTACAAAGATACACCTTATAACTCTACTGATACCGTAGCTACCATCGTTGCTTCAGACGATGCAAAAAACTATTTTAGTTATGCCTTTCCTCATATAACAACTTTGAAAATGAGATTAGGGATAAATCATGACGTCTTTTCATTGGGAACAAACAAAAGAAAACAGATATGTTTCATGCCAAGAAAGCTTGGCGGGGATGTTTCGCAGGTTGTCAATATTCTACGTTTGACCGGACTTCCAAAAGATTGGTCATTAGTTTCAATTGATAATAAAACAGAATCGGAAGTTGCAACAATCATGAAAGAAAGCATGATTTTTCTGAGTTTCAACTTTAGAGAAGGCTTTGGCTTACCTCCCGTTGAAGCGATGGCATGCGGCTGTTATGTAGTAGGCTATATTGGACAAGGCGGAAAAGAATATTTTGATCCATCATTCACAACAGCGGTGGCCGAAGGCGATATTATTGACTATGTTGAGGCCGTAAAAACAATTATTGAAAAATTTGAGCAAAACCAAAATGAGATGTTGAAAAGGGGGCAACTCGCTGCAGAATTTGTTTCCTCCCATTACACACTGCAAATGGAAAAAGAAGATACTTTAAACATCTGGCATGAAATTATGCAATCTCCGAAAATATTTGCTCGATAATCAGGATTTGAAATGCTATTGCAACAAAACGAAAAAAAAATAGTTATACTTGGCGCTCCCAAAAATTTTGGTCTAAATTCCGTTATCAGTGACCAGTTGGGAGTATTGGGATTTGAAGTTGTAGACATCAATATCGAAGAAAAGCCTTTTTATTACAAAAGTCTAGTATTACGGCTCAAAAACCTTTACCGGAAACTTATTTTAAAAGACTATCAGTATAAAGATGTATTGCGAAAAAGATTTCTGGATGAACAATACGAGGGGAAATTTGCGCATATACAGCAAGCAGACTATGCCCTTTTTATCCGGCCGGACTTGTTTCCAAAATCGATCATTGCGAAGGTAAAAAATATTACTAGACTTACCGTCGGTTATCAATGGGATGGATTAAATCGCTATCCTGATATTTTCTCAAGAATAGCGATTTTTGACCGATTCTTTGTATTTGATCCTGTTGACCTTGCCTTACCCGGCACCTTACCTTTAACCAACTTTTACCTAGATCAACAAATAACCAAACAAGAAGACAATAACTTGACCGGTAAATCTACCGATATTTTGTTCATTGGAACATACATCAAAGAAAGGATTCCTGATATTTATCAGTTTTTCAATTTATTCAAAAATAAAGAAGAGGTAGAAATCAATGCTATCATCAATACGCATAGCCAGGAATTGGTAGAAGAGATACAAGAACGGTGTCCTATCATTACAACCACTTATGATGGTATTACGTATTTAGAAAATATAGATTTAGTTAGACAGTCCAAAGCCTTGGCTGATTTTTCTAATTATTTACATGATGGATTATCTTTTCGTGCCTTAGAAGCAATAGGGTTCAACAAGAAGTTGATCACCACCCAAAAATCTATTCAAAAATATGATTTCTACCAACCTGACAATATACTGATCATTGATCCAACAACTGACTACAATCAAGTTATTACATTCCTTAATACACCCATGCGAGAAATAGATCCTCTAATAAAAAGGAAATATAGTTTCTCTAACTGGATCAAGTATGTTTTTGACCAAGAAGAGCATATTCCAATCAATTTGCCAGCTCAATCATAAATAATAAAGATATCAATCAATAAATCTTCATATTTTTAAGTTTTTATGCCAGCAGATGTAATTAAACTGCTTTTACACTCGTTAGTTATTATAATTAAACTATTTCAGATAAAACCTTATTATTTGCTTTATCTGAATTTCAAAACAAAATGATTGGGTGATTTTACATATTGGGAGACGATATAATGATTGTTGCTTGTTACCCAGATTATAATATCACTAATTATTTCTGAAAATCTAAAGAGATGGGAAAAGCAAAAAAAATTTTAGTTGCAACCAATCATCTAGCCGAAATTGGAGGTTCTGAACTTTATACTTATGATTTAATCAAAGCACTTAATGTACGGCCCGATGTTGAAGTAGAGTATTTTACTTTTAATAAGGGATTAATTTCAGACAAGATAGAAGAAGAGTTGCATACACCATTTATGAATAAAAAGAGGTATGATCTGATCTTTGCTAATCATAATAGTTCTGTTAAAGAACTCTTTTCTAAAGCTCCCATCATTCAAATATGTCATGGCACTGTTCCGGAATTAGAACAACCGTCGCCACTTGCAGATTATCACGTTGCCATTTCTGATGAAATATCCGATCATCTTCTAAACATGGGGTATGCAAATGATGTTATTTTAAATGGGATAGATGTACAGGCAAAAAAACCCGTACGTCCATTAAATAATACACTCCAAAGCGTATTGTCTTTATGCCAAAGCGATAAAGCTAATGCGAAATTAAAAGCTATTTGTCGAGCGAAAGGTCTACATTTTCAAGCGTATAACAAACAGGAAAATCCGACTGTCAGTATCGAACAAAAGATTAATCTTTTCGACTTGGTTGTGGGGATTGGTCGATCCATTTATGACGCCATGGCCTGTGGACGCCCCAGTTTAATCTATGATCATCGCGGGTACAACGGAAATAAAGCCGACGGTTACTTACGTCCGGAAAATTTTTCAAAATATGTACAAATGAATTGTTCAGGTCGTTATCTGAATCGTCAATACCAGGAAAAAGAGTTGATTCGGGAGCTTGAAAAATATAATCCCGAGGATGGAAGGAAATTAAGAAATATTGCTTTAGCACAATTGAACGCCTATAAAATGGTTAACCAGCTGTTAAATATCGAACAACAGTTAAACTGGCGAAATCGCTTTAATAAATGGAAACGCTTTACTGAAAATACTAGACTGGTAAAACACGCATACTTCTATAAAAAACTATATACATTTACAAAAAGCGAATATTTCAACAGATAGTTAACCATCAAATAGTCAATAGGATAAATCAAGTAATAATTTCCTTAGATAGCATATTTACTCCATATTTATTTTACTGAATATTTCTTTTCAAAATAATCGAATTTCATTTTATACGTCATTAACCTAAAGTTTTCTAAGCTGTTTAGTCTATACCAAATAGGGAATTCATAGCTCTTATTTTTTTTGTCACTTTTTTCTCTGAACAACTTCCAAGCAGCTTCTATATCTTTCAATCCTTCAGCTCTTTTAATATAACTTTCCTGATCGCCACCACGTAAATAAATAACCATAGCACTTGATGCTAGAAGATCTTTATCGGTGTTGTTCAGCTGTTCACCTGTTTTTAACTTCTTCAATATATTCTTGATCTCACCAACAGCATAATCACTTTCAACTAAAATCAAACTATGTTGTCCATAAGCGGCAGAACTTACATAGGCTGGTACATTTCCAGCTTGCGTCAAGGATTCTACATATTTTTTGTCAAAGAAAGCCGCAAACTCATCGTACTGAGCTCCAAGCACAACGTCCACCAAAACCTGATTTTCATAATACCCATGCTTTTGCTGCACCATTCTTTCTCCATCTTTATCCTTCGCAATGAGTGCGAGAATTTCATCCGCATCTGAGCTATTTTGAAGAAAAGTCCTGATCATATTATAATCAGAGAAATTACCATAGCTAAAATTGACATTCGCAGAAAATATATCATTCTTAAACAACTTCGCATAAGCTAAGACATTTTCATAATTCGGGGTAAAATCGCCAAACTTAATCGTATTTAAATCGGAATTATGAACTACCTTCATCTTAAAATTGCTGATGTCTACACGTAATTTCTCTAATGCCCCCCCTTCCTTTGTACTGTCAACCAACCACAATCCTCCTAAGAAAAGATTTTTATCAATGGTGTTTGACATCATAAAATAGTTTGAAGAAAATGCAGCGCTATTTTTACGATACTCGACAAGATCAGTCTCATTATCAAATTGTTCATCTTTCGAACAAGATGATAAAAATAAAATTGGAATTAAAATAAAAAATAAAATCTGTTTCATTGTTAATAATATTATAATATACAATCGACAAAATTAAATTAATATTTATAATACACAACATATTTTGATCTATTTCTTTTTAAAGCGGTAAAATATCATGCTCTTCAATCAAATCCACAATTAATGTCATTCATTAACATTCGGAATAATGGATATATTTTTTGATAACAAACAAACTTATTCGCCACATGTTATTATAAAATCAATACGCTCTAAGGGACTTCAGCGATATTTTAGGAACTAATCTTCATTATTGTTATAATGAAATACACCTACATTGCGTTTAATATTATAAGAATCAAAAATTTTAATCATGGACAACACTAAAAAACTTTATATCATCCGACACGCCAAAGCCGAAACCACTCCCGGAATAAATGACTTTGATCGCGCATTAACCTCCGAGGGAATACAACATGCGAAACAAGTTGCACAAAAGCTCGCAGGCAAACTGACACTCAATGAAAACAACATAGTTATCAGTTCTCCCGCTAATAGGGCTTTACAAACTGCCCGTGTCTTTTTGGACGTTATGGGCGCTCCGTCATTTGATATTCAGATGGAAGAGTCTATTTATGAGTGTACCTACAAACACTTGCTTTCAGTCATCAACACCATCCCAGATCATATCGATCATGTATTACTTTTTGGACACAACCCGACATTGACTGACTTGGTAGAATACCTGACCAGAAAATCTGCCTACCTCCGCACCTCTTCATTTGCAGAGATTAAGCTTGATACAGGATTTACCTTTCAAATGCTCAGTGGAAATTGTGCAGATCTTGTCCAGATTGTGGATTAAATTTCGTTCAAACTAGTGAATACAAGGAGTGTCATTATGCTGATACTCCTATGTTTACATAGCGACAACTATTTCTAATGCAAAAGAAAAAAAGCTAACCGGAAGTAAAAAACATGTTTTTTGTTCCTTAAAAGCGATTAGAATTTTATCCTTTGCGATTGTCACATGATAAGTGAAAGATCGACGACCCTGCGTAAAAGGTAAGCATCCTAATGACTGATTAACACCAGCTTCCTGTCCTTCTCCTATAAAATTATAATTCATTAACAATCCCACAATATTATATAAATTATATTTATGTTTATTACTTTTACGGAAGATCTAAAAAGTCATGCTAAAGAAACACCTTATTGTAAGCTGTATTTTATTTATTTTCATATCTTGTTCCAAGGATAACTATCCTAATACACCTGAAGTCATACCACCTGAAGAAAAAGAAGAAGAGTCTCTCACCACTAGGTTAACCAAAAATATTGATGTATGGACTGACAATTGGGTGATAAATGTATTTGAGCAAGGCCTAATCCGTGTATACGATAAAGAGGAACATAAAGACCATTTTACAGTTTTTTTATGGGATAAGGAGGTTGTCGATTCAATAGTATGGCATATTGATGACATTTTACATTACAATTCAGGAGTAAATCCGTTTCGTTCTATGACTGGAGTCACATTCGCCAAGCCGGGGGATTACAAATTCGACTTGTTACTTTACAAAGACAATAAAGTGATCAAACAAGCGGGACTAACCATCAGAGCTATTGCAGGGAAAGACTTTTTTAATGTCAATTGGGGAAATCCACCTGCCAGCAGCTTTGTAGGGGAATCCTATTCCGACAAAGAAGGATATCGTATTAAGCAAACTTATGTGAAGGGACAATTTCCATATAGTTATTTGAGTCTCTATTATAGTGATCAATTTCCAAAGCAAACTCTAGAAAAAGAAAAAGAGTATTTAATGGAAGTAGCACAAGCAACGTTTGGCACACCTAAATTTGTTTCTGCACAAAGTAAACAAACCGAACTCGATGAGAAGTATACCAAGCTTTTCAAAAACAAGTTAAATTACACCCCAGCAGCAATTTGGGAAAACAGCACCTCTACAATTGCCTTAGTAGGAACTCCAAAAGATGCCATTGAAACTTATTTCATCATTGCAGAACCGAAATATTAAAAAATACATTAAAGCCTCCATTCTGGAGGCTTTTTTCCTACCTTCGTCTTATGGCGAATCAACTGCAGTTTGAAAACTCACCTTACCTGAAGCAACATGCGCACAATCCTGTGGATTGGATGCCTTGGGGAACGGAGGCCTTAAACAAGGCGAAGGACGAAAATAAGCTTATCATTGTGAGCATCGGCTACTCAGCCTGCCATTGGTGTCATGTCATGGAACGGGAGAGCTTTGAAAACACAGCCATTGCCCAGACCATGAACACGTTTTTCGTGCCCGTCAAAATTGACCGCGAAGAGCGCCCTGATGTTGATCAAGTTTATATGCTCGCTGTCCAACTGATGACCAATGCCGGTGGATGGCCCCTGAACTGCATCTGTCTGCCCGATGGTCGTCCGATTTATGGGGGCACCTATTTCAAACCGCAGGACTGGCAAAACATTTTGTTACAGATCGCACAGATGTGGGAAGAAAAGCCAGAAGTCGCATTGGATTATGCCAATAAATTGACCAATGGTATCCAGCGAGCGGAGAAATTCCCTATCCTTCCCGTTCCTGAACAATACAGCAGCAAAGATCTTGAAGAAATCATTGCGCCATGGACTGAGACCTTCGATAAAGAGGAAGGTGGATACCAAAGAGCGCCTAAATTTCCACTGCCCAACAATTGGTCTTTCTTTCTAAAATATGCTGTTCTATCAGGAGACCAGCAGGTATTGGATCATGTCCATTTTACCTTGAAAAAAATTGGTTCCGGTGGAATCTACGATCAGATTGGCGGTGGTTTTGCCCGATATTCCGTAGATCATTACTGGCATATCCCACATTTCGAGAAAATGCTTTATGATAATGGTCAGTTACTTTCACTTTATGCGGAGGCGTATCAACAAAATAAAGACCCATTCTATAAAAGAATAATCGAAGAAACGATTGCTTGGGCAGCGCGTGAGATGCTTGCTCCCAACCATGGATTCTATAACGCATTGGACGCCGATAGCGAGGGAGTTGAAGGAAAGTACTATTCCTTTTCGAAAGCTGAATTTGATAAAGTTCTTGGCAAAGACGCTGAGCTATTCGGCCGATATTTTAATATTACAGAGGCAGGCAACTGGGAAGAAGAACATACCAATATACCCATTTGCGCCATTAATGCAGACAAGCTTGCGACAGAGGTCAATATGTCAGCTGACGAATGGGCAGAGTTTTTAAAAATTTCCAAGCGGAAACTATATGATTATCGGGAACAACGTGTCCGTCCCGGACTCGACCATAAGCAGTTGACTACCTGGAATGCCCTCTTTTTAAAAGGACTGATAGACGCTTACCGCAGTCTAGGAAACAATCATTTTTTGGATCTCGCACTGAGCAATGCACAGTTTATTTGCACGGAGCTGATTCAGGATAATAACGCTATATTGCATCAGCCTCGGGATGAAAACCGTGCGATATCGGGTTTTCTAGATGATTATGCTTTCACCATAGAAGCCTTTATCGCTTTATATGAGGCCACATTTGATCAAAAATGGTTGACTATCGCGCGACAATTGGCGGATAAGACCATTGCGTTATTTTATGATCCCGATCAAAAAACATTTTACTATACCTCTACAGAAGCAGAAGAACTGATCGCACGAAAAAGTGAGATCATGGATAACGTGATCCCCTCTTCTTCTTCAACGATGGTTCGTCAATTGAGACGTCTAGGTTTACTTTTTGACGATGAAAATTATACGGCCATAGCTGATCAGTTGCTGGCCAATGTATTTCCCCAAATCAAAACTTATGGCTCCGCCTATTCAAATTGGGCAATATTATTGCTAGAAGAAATATATGGGATCAATGAAATTGCGCTGACCGGCGAGGAAGCAGCAGCTTTTCGCGAGGAATTGGATCAACATTATATCCCAAACAAAATTGTACTCGGCGGTACGGAAGAAAGTCTTCCGCTCCTAGAGAATAGAATCGAAAAGAAAACAAAAGCATATCTTTGTAAAAATAAGACGTGCAGTCTTCCACAAGATTCCATAACAGCGTTAATAAATTATATTTAATAAACGGTAGCCTTGGGGCTCCAAAAATCAAAATCAGATGGCTATAAAAGCAAACGACGTCGTAGCATTGACGTACAGACTTCACACAGTAGAAAACGGTGAAAAAGTTTTCGTTGAAGAAACAACTGCAGAACAACCTTTAGACTTCTTATATGGTGTAGGTATGATGTTGCCTAAATTTGAAGAAAACATCGCTGACTTAAATGTAGGTGACAAAACTTCTTTCGAGTTGGTACCAGAAGATGCTTACGGTGAAAAAGACGATAGAGCATTCGCACAATTGCCCGTAGACATGTTCAAAGAAACAGGTTTACCTCCAGTAGGCGAAGTATTGCCTTTGCAAGACAACCAAGGCAACCAATTCCGCGCTGTAGTTGCTGAAGTAACTCCAGAAGTTGTTGTTGCGGACTTAAACCACCCAATGGCTGGTAAAACATTAAATTTCGATATTGAAATCTTAAATGTACGCCCTGCTACTGAAGAAGAATTGTCTCATGGACATTCTCATGGTGCCGATGGTACACAAGGTCACTAATAAAAGACCAAGATATACACAAAAAAGGGCGCCGATTTGGCGTCCTTTTTTGTTATCCTATAATCAAAATCCGTAACTTGCCTCTAAAAGCATCCTTATGCCCACATTTGCCGAGAAAGTAATTACATTCAACAAACAACTCGTATATCATGGGGATTTTCCTGCTGATTTCAACGTGATTAACCCTTACCTTGACAATCCCGAGACGCTGGTGGTGATGGAACAATTCTACAACAAGTACTATCACGACAACCTCAAACGCAAATTTATCATCGGGATCAATCCAAGTAGGCATGGTGCAGGCGTCACCGGTGTTCCTTTTACCGATACCAAACGATTATACAGTGCCTGTGGCATAAAAATGCAATCCGCCCATACCCATGAAATCTCCTCAGTATTTATGTACGATATGATTGAAGCCTATGGCGGGCCTGATATCTTCTATCAACAGTTTTATATCAATTCCCCTTTTCCATTGGCCATTGTCCAGCATAAAAAGCCCAACAACTGGATTAATGCAAACTATTACGACGATAAGCAGCTTTTTGAAATGGTAAAGCCATTTATGGTGGAATCCCTAAAACAACATATTTCTATGGGACTGGAAACGGAAACAGTCTTTGTTCTGGGAAAGAAAAATGCGACCTTCCTCACAAAAATCAACAAAGAAGAGAAACTTTTTGGAGAGATGATCATTCTGGATCACCCACGCTATATCCAACAATATAAATCCAAGGACAAACAACTTTACATCGACAGTTATATTCGCTTATTGAGTGGCTTATAAATGTTAGCAACTATGTTAATAAACTGTAAATCAGTACCAACATTGTTAATAAGTAATATCCCAAACAATAGAACGCATTAATATTACTTCGATCCGGAGTCCGTGTTAAATGCGTTATTCGAGGGTCGTTCGGCTGCTATTCGATTCTCCTTCGCCCCGTATTCGCCTCTTATTCGACACTGCGCCCAAGTAATAGCGGTTTGAGAAAGTAATCTTTCCACCATGTTTCCGACTTTAACTCGGACTCACCACGGACACATGTCGCTCTCACCACAGACTCATCTCGACTAGGGTACGGAGCTGTATCGAAGCAGATACGAAGCTGCATCGAACGGCTATCGAAGCAGCGGCTTTACCCCCACGCCAAATTCGAAAAAGATCCTTGCCTGCGTCACTTATAAAAACATCCAATACAATTTTCATAATGGGCTTTTACTAGCTATTATGATTTTAATAATTGCTGGTAAAAGCCAATTTCAAATCTCTCAAAAATAAACAATTATTTGTTTTTCAACATTTTAATTTCCTAAATTCAATCTATGGCTATACTAGAAAACGGTAACTTGAAAGGCTTGGTTGGGAACCTTGTCTTTCGAAAATCAAATGAAAAAACTATTGTGCAGACTGGCCCAGGACGTAAAACAAAACAAACGAAAGCCACAAAAGCAGCTGCAATAGATTTTGGTCATGCGAGTACCGCAGGATCCCGCATACGACATATAATGGGACAAGTGCACCTTAAATTGCACGATAGCAATATGCACAATCGCCTGATCAACCAATTAAAAAGAGTCACCCGCCCCAACAGAGCGCCTGTGGGCGAAAAGACTATCCGTGGCGGAAAGATCGATCGACTAGTGAACTTTCAATTCAACGACAAGTGCCATATGCACGACTACATGCATTTCGACCCAGAAATAAAATTGTTGGATACAAAGCAAATTGCCATACAGTTCCCAAAATTTGATATGCAAGACGATATCCATCGCCCAAAATACTGCAATCTCATGAAAATAAATCTGATGGTTGTGGTATTCAACTTCGACAAACAGATCTATGTCCGTATACACAAACATCAGATTTCTTTATGCTTACAAACATCTTCTAGATCTGTTGAATTGGAAGAACTACTATTTGATGTGAGCGATCATGATGCGGAGACCGTACTTATTGGAATGAATATCGAATACTACGAACGATTTCGCGAAGATTATTCCCTACTAAATAATAAAGAACTGCATCCCGCGGCAATTGTCGGTGCATTTATCATTGAACCTTAAAAGCAAAATATAGGAATGGGCACGTTGGAGAAAGAAATACCTTAATTGTTTATTATTGATATCACCAAAGAGGCTATTCAATTAAACACACTATTTCAATTTCTCAATCTCCTCAATTGACAATCCTATAATATCAGCTATGACCTTGGAATCAAAACCGCTCTTTAACATCTTTAAGGCTGAGATTCGTTTCTCGGCTTCAGCTTTTGCCCGCTCCTCTTGCCGACCTTTTTCTATTCCCTTTTTCATGCCTTTTTCCATGCCTATACGTTCCGCTGTAAGGCGAATACTTTCCGCATCCCTCTTATCCTTAAGGCTCAATTCGTATGCTTTCATATCTTCTGAATTTAGATTTGACACCTCTCCTATGTCAAAGATAAGACCAAAGACACGTTTATCCAAAGATTGGACGATATGAGGTGATTTGTACATCCACCGGCTGAGTCTGCCGCCGGCCGCAATCACAGGAATGGCCAATGACATTATCTTTATCTAATTGTATATTAACATCATAAGACTCCTCCCCCTCGTCCACATACGCCACAAAATTTCCTTTGCGTTCAAATTCCTCTAATTCACGAAAGATGAGTTTTTTCGCTTTTGTAAGCTTGGTTTCGCTCTGTTTAGCTAAGATCTGTGAAATTTTCCTACGATAAGTGCTATCAGGATTTTCAATCCTATAGTTTTTTACTGTTTAC
The DNA here is from genome assembly GCF_013167215.1 of Sphingobacterium prati. Lineage (GTDB taxonomy): Bacteria > Bacteroidota > Bacteroidia > Sphingobacteriales > Sphingobacteriaceae > Sphingobacterium > Sphingobacterium prati. The sequence goes on along the minus strand of NZ_JABJWY010000038.1, from coordinate 886,388 downwards.
AAATTAACAAATTGTTTGCTTTTAAGCCAATTCATCTTTTTATAGGTCTCCTTTAGATTGAAGAAAAAGATGGCGGCCTCATATGGTCAGCTTCGTTTGTGATCTTCCACTTTATATCATCAGGTTTTAACAACTTTCATTGCTTTGTCGCACGCAACATTTCCCTTTTTCCCGGAGCTCCAGGAGCTTTCTCAATGGAAAATCCCAAAGATTTCATACTGCGTTTGAGGTTGCCTGTAATGGCATAGGTGACAAAGACACCTCCTGGCTTTACGAATTGTGCAATGTGCCCCAGTGCCAGATCACTCCACATCTCAGGCTGATGGACAGCTGCAAAGGCGTCAAAATATAAGACATCGAATCTTTTTTCGGAATCAAAATCCATCAATAACGTATGCGCAATGTGAAGCTGTAACCGCTCGTGAATTCTGACGGACTGCTGCAATGCGCCTTCGTAGTTATTCACATAGGCTGACCAAACTCCTGCATCCACAGTCTCATCGTATCCTGTTGCAGCAATGGTGTCCAGCGGTAACGGAAAACCTTCGATGCCCACATAATCCACCCGAAATGATTTGTCCCGGATGTAGTCTGCTGTTTGCAGAAAGTTAAGCCCCGTCCCAAATCCAACTTCTAAGATAGCGACATCCAGCGCTCCTGTCTGTTGCACATAGTGATCCAAACCGGTTTTGATAAATACATGCCTACTTTCCTGAACAGCACCGTGCTTCGAGTGGTAACATTCGCCTATCTCCGCATTATACAATGTCTTCGAGCCATCTCCTGTTATTACAAAATCCATGTTTGTCATACTCATTATTGATAAATTCACTATTCTTTCATACACTTCATTTCAATATGCTTTGGGAGCAGATTCCCATAAACTATTGCGCCCGCAGGACACAAAATTTGCGCAAATTTCCCCGCTGGTCTAACAGAAGTAATCTTTTGTAACGTATATCCCCTCAAAGATAAAAAGCTGGCCGGAATAATTCCAGTAAATCTTTATATGGGCCTTCATAAGCAATTGAAATAAACCACCAGGATTTATTCAAACCTGGGTGGTTTGAACGAAATGGAACGCACAAATACCTTAAAATATTATTTAATCAGTAAGCGTACTCATTTATACCGATGAGACCAGCATATACAAATAATTTAAACGATGAAATAATAGGATAAAAAGATTATTTTAGCATCGTAAACACGAAACAATCACAGAACCTAATGGAATATTCAGCAAAAACTTTTATACGGAACTATGGCAGCATCCTATTATTGCTTCTTGGCATCAGTATCGGGAGTTTAATTGGGATCTTTTTCCCACATTTTGTGAATAACCTGAAGCCCATTGGGGATATCTTTCTAAATCTGCTCTTTGTCAGCGTCATACCGCTGGTCTTTTTTGCAATAGCCTCATCCGTAGCCAATATTGAAGGAGATAGCGTATTGGGCCGTATCATCGGCATGATGTCACTTGTATTTGTAATCGGTATTATTGTTGCCGGTGTGACGAGTGTGGCCTTTCTCTACCTGTTTCCCGTGAGTTCTGATCTTCCTATCGAACAAACAAAGGATATTATCGACACAACCCTACAGGACTCCTGGGGTGAAAAAATGGTCCGATTCCTGACCGTTAGTGAATTTTCCAGTTTATTGTCCCGACAGAATATGCTGGCTTTTGTTATATTTTCATTCTTGGTGGGTATCGCCACACGCAGATCTGGTACTTCAGCTGATATGTTCCGAAAATTTATCAACTCAGGAAATGCCGTAATGGGAAATTTATTGGTCATGGTAATGCATCTGGCTCCGATCGGCTTGGGTGCTTATTTTGCTTATCAGGTCGGTACACTTGGCCCACAGCTCTTTGGATTCTATGCCAAACCCATCGGCCTTTATTACGTTTTCGGTCTCATCTATTTCTTTACAATATTTAGTCTATTTGCTTTCCTAGCATTTGGTATCAAAGGTGTCAAACGCTACTGGAAGAATAATATTTTACCTTCACTGACTGCACTCAGCAGCTGCAGCAGCCTCGCAACCATGCCGGCCAACTTACTGGCAGCAAAAGAAATCGGTGTCCCCGATACCGTCGCAAGTGTCGTTATCCCTTTGGGAACAACCTTGCATAAACATGGTTCAGCCATCGCTTGTATCTTTAAAATTTATATTGCGCTATTGTTAAGTGGCCAAGAATTTTTCGAACCGAGCAATCTGATGATGGCCGTTGGGATCACTTTATTGGTCAGCATTGTCGCTGGCGGTATTCCAAACGGTGGGTATATCGGCGAAATGCTCATTATATCGGTCTATCAAATGCCGACAGAAGTCATTCCTTCCATTATGATTATTGCGACATTGGTAGATCCCCTGGCAACGATGCTCAACGCTACCGGCGATACGGTTGCCGCCATGTTGACCACCAGGCTTATCGGGCAGAAGTTATCGGATCCAATGGCTGAAAGCATGGTTAACAATGGTTAAAAGCGGTAAGCAAAAAATAGTTGTCCGTATTGATGCCGATGAAAGATAGACTTGAGTTCCTTGGAATTGAAAATATAATTGATACCGTAATTAACCTTGTGGTTGGACCAGCTGAAACCCACTCGGTGACTCAGCATCCAGGGTTCAATACGGTATAATTCTCCGATAGGATCGTCTTTTCCCAATCCGCCTGTTATCGTTGAATTATAAAATACCCGTACTAAACTAGGTTGATAAACAAAATACCATTCTTGCTCGTCCTTACCTCTGGCCTGCGTCAAATGTCCATGTGTAAACGTCGACGCATGGTAGGGTTTGAGCCGCCCCGCACGAATTGGGATTCCAGCTTCCACGTTGGTATTGTTCATCCCCAAGGCACCCCGTCCCATGACACCGAGGTCAAAAGATTGAGACTGATTCCGATAAATTCCCTTTAGATATTTCACCTGCAAATCCACACCAAAGGCATTGCTCAGCTCCGTCTCCCAACCCGTAGCTTCGTACATTCCAAAAAGGTGATGGATAAACTTCTGTGCTTCCTCACCATACGACCTAGAGCCAATCTGCCCCAGCTCTACCTTAAGTTCAACCACCTGCTCGCTTTTCAAAAAACGAGTCCCAGCTGCACTTAGGTAAAGATACCCCGCAAAAGGCCGGTCGTATTTCTTATTTTGCCGACGATAATCTATCATACTAATCCCATTGTAGATACGCTGCCCAAGTTCAAAGTCCAATACGGTATTTGAAACTTCCGATCCGCTACGCGGTGGCAGTGCTATACGATAATTGACATTGATACCATTGGTATAATACCGGTCCTGGCCAATCAATAGATAGACATCGTTATCATTCTGAAGAGAAAGTTCCTGGTTGCGCAAACCCACCTGCCCAAAAACCAAAAAAAAAGGAAATATAATTCCATACAAGAGCAGTAAAGACCGCAAAGCAACACTCATATTAACAGGCAATTGTAAAATTCATGCGATATAAACTGCGACAAAATATTAAATCTCAACTTAAATTATTCAAAAGCATCCAAATATACCTTATTTTTTCAGCCACAGCGATCTATTTAGAACAAATATAAATAATGTCGAAAAGTTGCATTATTCCTTTCTTCGCAAATCTATTTGTAATTTTGCATTCGATTAAGTGTCAGCTTTTGTCAAAATGATCGCAGGTATGTGCTCATTGATGTGAATATGCTTGGGGAAACATGAAAATTACAGAAGGCCGGCACCAATGCATAAATAAATAATCCCAACGAAACTGTCATAAGTTTTAACCTGTTCAGACCATGATCCGAACAATTGCCGATGATAGTCTCTTTGCTGAACTAATTTAATGAGTAAACGGGTTCATTTATACCAAAGCAAATGAACGCATAATAAATAATAAAGTAATGAAAAAAAGTTCCATCATTCTAATCGCTATTATTGCTGTGGCTATTGCCATGATACTTGTCATCTACACGGATTCAAGTACCTACTCGACATTTACCGAGGCAAAAGAAAAGAAAACAGAACTATATGTGGTCGGCCAACTAAACAAAGATAAGGCGCTTCACTATGATCCGAAGACTGATGCCAACAAATTCAGCTTTTTCATGTACGATAATGACGGTACAGAGTGCGAGGTTGTCTTCAGAGGTGCAAAACCGCAGGACATTGAGCGTTCGGAACAAATTGTGTTGACTGGCAAAATGGACGGAAATGTGTTTAGAGCAAGCAAAATATTGATGAAGTGTCCATCGAAATATAACGATAAATCGGTCGTCACTGAAATCAATGCCACAGCTTTCAATAATTAATTTGTAAAATCAATTTTTCAATGGACGTTAATTACGTTGGTGAGCACCTGCTACCTGGGCAGATCGGACAATTTTTTATTGTTCTTTCCTTTGGTGCCGCACTTTTATCTTGTATCGGCTATTTTTTTGCGACTAAAAACCCTGAAGAGACTTCATGGAAAAAGATCGCGCGCATTGGATTCTGGATTAATGCAGTCTCCGTTGTAGCAATCGGTGCAACCTTATTTTATATCATCTATAATCATCTTTTTGAGTACAACTATGCATGGGCACACTCGTCCAAGACATTGCCCACTTATTATATTATTTCCAGTTTTTGGGAAGGACAAGAAGGAAGTTTTTGGCTATGGATGTTCTGGCAAACAGTATTGGGTGCAATATTGTTGTTTAAAGCAAAGAGCTGGGAAAGCTCCGTGATGACTTTCGTGATGCTTTGTCAAGCTTTTTTGGCATCCATGATCGTTGGTGTGGAACTTTTCGGATTACGTATCGGTAGTTCGCCATTTATCCTGTTGCGTGACGCAATGGATATTCCGATTTTAAAACAAGCCAACTACCTATCGTTGATCACGGACGGTAATGGCTTAAATCCACTTCTCCAGAATTATTGGATGGTGATCCACCCACCGACCTTATTCCTTGGTTTTGCTTCGATGATTGTTCCTTTTGCTTATGCAACAGGTGCCCTATGGACCAAGCGTTACAAAGAATGGATCAATGCAGCTTTGCCATGGGCCTTATTTGCGGTAATGATTTTGGGAGCTGGTATTATCATGGGCTCATTCTGGGCTTACGAAGCGCTTAACTTTGGCGGATTCTGGGCTTGGGATCCTGTAGAAAATGCATCCATCATTCCTTGGTTTACCTTGATCGCGGCGGTACACGTCATGATTGCCTATAAAAACTCAGGGCATTCTTATTTTACAGCAACATTTCTGGCGATGATCAGCTTTGTGCTGGTGATCTATGCATCTTACCTGACGCGTAGTGGTGTCCTTGGCGAAACCTCCGTTCACTCGTTTACTGATTTGGGAATGAGCGGACAGTTGATCTTGTTCAACGTTGCATTTTTAGCGATTATGGTTGTCTTTCTTGTTGTTAAAAAGAAAGAGATGCCTATTACTGAAAAAGATGAAGATATCTATTCGAGGGAATTCTGGTTATTTATCGGTGCCTTGGTACTGACTGTTGCCTGTGCACAGATCATTGCCTCTACTTCTATTCCGGTATTCAACAAGATTTTTGGCACCAAGGTAGCGCCACCGTTGGAGCCGATTCAACATTATAATAAATGGCAATCCGGCTTCGCGGTTATCGTCATGATTATGACCGGATTTACACAGTTCTTAAAATACAAACGTACCGATAGCCGCAAGTTTTTAGCATCCACTGTAGCATCGCTGGCTGTAGCCATTATCCTGACAGCAATTATTTCCTATTTTACCAAAACTTATACCAACCTGATCTATATCCTGATTACTTTTGCCAGCATTTTCTGTATCCTGGCGAATATCCGGGTACTGGGCGATGCGGTCAAAGGTAAATGGAAATTGGCGGGATCCTCGGTAGCGCATATCGGTTTTGGCCTCCTGTTGATCGGAGCAATGATCGCCGCAGCTACAAATGAAGTTATCTCTGTCAACAATACAGGATACATCGCGGTATCGGGCTTTGACAAAGTGGAAAAACCTGGTGAAAACCTATTTTTAACCGAAGGCGAGCCGGTACAGATGGGTGAATATAAAATCACGTATATCGGCGATAGTATTGTTGCACCAAATACGTATTACAAAATCAAATACGAACGTGTCGATGAGGAATCGGGTAAAGTGAAAGAAGAATTTATTCTACAACCTTTCGCGCAAAACAATGCCAAAATGGGTGGTTTGATCGGTACTCCGGCAACTAAACATTATATTACACATGACGTATATACCTTAATTACTGCTGCGGCTGCCGAAAGTCAGGCACAGCACGCAAAAGTATCTGCCGAAGAGAAAACGGGGTTTGAAGATTATGAAGAACCTGCGACCTATCAGGTCAATATTGGCGATACCTTACGTTACCGCAATGGTTACTATGTAATTGAAGGTCTTAACAAGGAAGCACAGCTCGAAAAAATCCCGAAAGGCCCCAACGATGTAATGGTTGGACTGAAAATAAAGGTCTTTGCAGCAGATAATAAACAATATGAGGTGCAACCTGTTTATTTGATCAAGGATGGTGGAGTCTATGATTTCAACAAAGATGTGACTGATCAAGGCCTCAAATTTAGGTTTACAGGAATCAAACCAGATAAGGATAAGCTAGAAATCATGGTCTACCAAAAACCGCTACCGGAGAAAAAATGGGTGGTCTTTAAGGCAATCAAATTCCCATACATCAACTTCTTTTGGTGTGGAACAATTGTCATGACCATTGGTTTTATCATGTCTATTGTCAGACGGAATAGAGAGGAAAAACGAAAATTAGCGAAATAATGAATATTGTCATCTTAGGAAGCGGAAATGCCGCAACGCATTTTGGACAAGCGTTTCAACAACTAGGACATCAGATCGTTCAAATCTATAGTAAAACAAAGGCCAATGCGAATGCATTGGCCTTTGCGCTTCAATGTCCTGCTACGGATCAACTCAGCCAGCTGCAGATCGATGCTGATCTGTATCTAATTGCCGTGTCCGATCAGGCTATTCCTACAGTTGTAGAAACGATGCCTAAGCCCATTAAAGGCATTGTTGTGCACTGCTCAGGCGCAACCGATATCGATGTACTGAAGCAGTTTAACAACTATGGTGTGATCTATCCCCCACAATCGCTCTCTAAAAATAAATCGGTTGACTTTTCGGGCATTCCATTTTGTGTCGAAGGCAATAATGAAGATAATGCCGAGATCTTGCTTCATCTCACACGGACCTTTTCCCCCCGAAGCATCCTGTGCAATTCGCAACAGCGATTGGCGATTCATCTGTCTTCGGTCATGGTCAACAATTTCTCAAATATCCTTTATCAGCTCGCTTACGAACTCCTGGAGGAGAATAATCTTTCCTTCGATCTGATCCGGCCAATCATTCTAGAAACGGCAGAAAAAGTACAAAAGCAGGTTCCAATTACAGTTCAGACAGGTCCGGCGATTCGGGAAGACCTGACGACACAGCAAAAACATTTGAAATTTATTAGTAATAAACCAGATTTACAGCAAATCTATCAACTTTTGTCGCATGAGATTACTAAAAGAAAATAGTTTGTTAGAAACAGTTATAAACTTATCAAAACTTATTCCAGCATAGTAAATATATCCATTTACTTAGGGAACTTTAGTACATTTGCTCTGTCCGAAAGCGCATTTTGGAATGCTAATTGAACAGTAAAATATTCAATTGGACTAAACATTAAAATAGCGAATTAAAACTAAACAATCGTATTTTCTATGGAAGTTAGAAAACTCATTATTTCAACAATGATCGTGATTAATTTAATCATAGTATCATTTGGCTTTATATTTACATCAAGCTGGTTTTGGTTATTGATCATTCCATTCCCATTATTATTGATTGCCCTATACCATAGTTTCCAAACTAAACATGCGATTTTACGAAACTATCCCTTGGTTGGATACTTCCGTTATATCTTTGAATCCATCCGTCCTGAATTGAGGCAATACTTTTGGGAATCTGATATGGACGGCCGTCCCTTCAATAGGAGACAGCGTTCCATCGTTTATCAACGGGCAAAAAATCAACGGGAGACCGTTGCATTTGGTATGCAAACCGATCCACAGGCAGTTGGTAATGAATGGGCTGCGCATTCCGTATTTCCCTGTCATATTGAGAATCATGACTTACGTACAAAAGTTGGTAATGAAGCCTGTAAAAAACCATATAGCTTAAGTGTATTTAATATCTCAGCAATGAGTTATGGTGCCTTGAGTAAAACGGCTATCACTGCACTAAACAAAGGTGCCGCCCTACAAAATTTTGCGCACAACACGGGCGAGGGTGGGATCAGTGATTACCATAACAATGGTGGCGATTTGATCTGGCAGGTAGGTACCGGTTATTTTGGCTGCCGTAATGCAGAAGGTAAATTCGATGCAGAGCTTTTTCGCGAGAAATCCAATCGTGAAAATGTGAAAATGATCGAACTGAAACTCTCCCAGGGAGCGAAACCCGGTCATGGTGGTATCTTACCAGCAGCCAAAAATACGCCTGAAGTTGCGGCAATACGTCACGTCATCCCAGGAACAGACGTCATGTCGCCACCTGCGCACAGTGCATTCTCTTCACCAACGGAAATGATGCATTTCATACAGCAAATGCGTGACCTTTCAGGTGGAAAGCCGATCGGATTTAAAATATGTATCGGTGACAAAAATGAGTTTATGGACATCTGTCATGCCATGCAAAATACACAGATCTTCCCAGATTTTATCTCGGTCGATGGATCTGAAGGTGGAACAGGTGCTGCGCCATTAGAATTCACAGACAATTTAGGAATGCCTCTTTATGATGCTTTGGCATTTGTCACCAAAACCCTGATCTCATTTGGCTTGAAAAAACACATCAAGGTGATTGTCTCCAGCCGCATCGTAACTGGTTTCGATATACTGAAAGTGATTGCATTGGGTGCCGATGCATGTTATAGTGCACGGGGAATGATGTTTGCCTTGGGTTGTATTCAGGCCTTAAAATGTAATGAGGACGTTTGCCCTGTTGGTGTTGCAACGCAACAACCACATTTATACAAAGGATTAGATGTAAATGACAAATACGTACGTGTGGCCCAATTCCACCGCAATACATTACGCGCCACTGTGGAAATCATGGAAGCCTGCGGATTCAAAACCTTATCCGATGTATCGGCAGATAAATTCTACCGCAAAGTTGATGCAATACGGACACTAAGTTTTCAAGAAATCTATTTTGGTACGGAAGGAAAACTCGTCAATAGCCATACCGATTTCGAAAGCAAGCTTTTCGAAGATTAATCTTCCAAATAGCTGCGCTATATATACTAGAATCCCTCAGACGTTAGTAACGCTGAGGGATTCCTGTTTTTTCTTTTCCCCTATTGGCCTTTCGGCTCAGATAATTTCTTAATAAGAATACGTGTGATCTCCCAATGACATCGTGATGCTATTTTAAATTGAACAGCACGCGATGCAAGGTGGTATGCGACAACGCAATTTGATCATCGGTCAAGCCCCCTAACGCCTGTTCGATCGTATTATTGGCTTGCTTCATGCCTTCCTCTTTCATCTTTCGCCCAATTTTGGTCAAATAGATCAAATTCGACCGTCTATCGTTTTTGTCATTGACCCGGATAACCAGGTTGAGTCTTTCTAGATTATTGATCAGGCGGGTTACACTCGGTTTGTCCCGGAATGTACGAATCGCCAGTTCCTGTTGGGTCAGCCCCTCTTCTACCCACAGATTATACATGATACTCCATTGTTCCGAAGTAATACTTAAGCCAGCTTCCTTGAGATTGCGCTGCAACCTCCGCATAACTGCAATCGAATATTTCCCTGTCAGAAAATTATAAAAATACTCCTGCGATACTAAATCTTGGTCTAACATATAAATAATGGTTATGGTTGTTTACGCAACTTGTGTCGCTAATAATAGTATGTTCAAATCAAAATAAAAAAAACTAAACTTATTTTGGCTAATACTTAGCCTAAAGTACGCTTTTCAACAATTGTATCAAACAAATTTTATCAACATACAATAAATAGATGTTAATAAATCATCATAAACGATTTATAGTAGATTGAATTTAGGAATAAAAAAGGACACAAACAAAATAAATTGCTTGTCTTTATACCTAATAAAATGCAGGATGATCAGGCTGCAAGAAAGAGTTATCCGATGCTAAAAGAATCTGAATCTTTTAAAAACGGAAATTTTTCACGTGCCTCCAGCAAATCATTGGGATTTAACGTAAAGGTATATAAATCTTCATCCTCTGGCTTATAGTAAACAACATCACCTAAAGGTGATATGCACATTGATCCACCCGAGTAATAGATATCATTACCATCATGCCCCACGCGGTTTACGCCAACTACGTAAGCTTGATTTTCAATCGCACGTGCAGGGATCAGTGCCCGCCAATGTGCCGAACGTTTGTCTGGCCAGCTTGCTGTATAAACCAGGATATCATAGGCAGCATTCTGGTTCTTGGACCAAACTGGGAATCGCAGGTCATAACAGATCATAGGACATATTTTCCAGCCTTTGATATCCACTAAAATACGTTCGTTGCCTGGTTCGAAATACTCGCTTTCTTTTGACATACCAAAAAGGTGGCGCTTATCGTATTTCACATATTTGCCATCAGGAAACATCCATACAAAACGATTATAGTATTTCCCACTTTCTTCGATGATCAATGAACCAGCAACAACACAATTCAGTGAACTTGCCATTTCAAATAGCCATTTTGTGGTAGGGCCATTTGCTGGCTCGGCACATTTTTCAACGTTATTTGTGAATCCTGTATTAAACATCTCCGGCAAGATAATCAGATCGGTCTTCTCGCGCAATGCTGAAAGCCGCAAAGCCAGATTATTCAGATTTTTTTCAATATTTTCCCAGAATAAATATGCTTGAAATACCGTGATTTTTAAAGGATCCATGAACGTTATCTAAAATTTATTTAATTATTTAGTACAAAATAGCCATTTGTTGGCAAAATACGAATTTTAATAGAATTTTCTCTCTATTGCTGTCTCACCAAAAGGTGATTTGCTAACAGTATTAACGCTGCCTTACGTTCGTTTGGTACATCCAGTGCTTCCATTTTTTTAAATGCACGTTGTGTATAGCTATCCTTTAATTCATCGGCCGATTTCCTGACCTGATACTTATCATATAATCTAAGCATGTCTTCAACTTTTGTTGGGACCACATCAACAGTCGAATTTAATAAATGCTGCATGAGGGGAAGATCCTCCTCCTCAATAACCTCCATCAGTTTAACGAGTAGAAAGGTCTTCTTATTGATTATAATATCACCACCAACGATCTTACCAAAAGTATCCGGATCTCCATAGGCATCCAGTATGTCATCCTGCAATTGAAAAGCCAAACCGACATTTTCCCCAAAATCATAGATCAATTTTTGCTGTTGTTCATTCGCTCCTGAAAGAATAGCACCTAATTGCAGTGCACCACCCAAAAGTACGGATGTCTTCAAGCGGATCATCTCCAGATATTCCGACATACGCAAGGATGCACGGCTTTCATAATCCATATCCAATTGCTGACCTTCGCAGACCTCCATGGCTACTTTGCTCAAAATCCGCAAGGTTGCCGGCAGATAGACGGGATTACATTTGGAAATTTCCTCGTAGGCCTTGACCAACAAACCATCGCCAGAAAGAATAGCGATATTGGCATCCCATTTTTCATGGACGGTGGTCTTGCCCCTCCGTAAAGGTGCTTTATCCATCAGATCGTCATGTATCAGGGAAAAGTTATGAAAAAATTCTACCGCTTTTGCAGCTGGAATAATTTCTTCCATTTCCTGCATGCCAAATAACTCGGCCGCCATCAATGTTAGCACTGGCCTAACCCTCTTACCGCCCAAAGTCAATATATACCGTATGGGATCATATAAATGTGTGGGAGTTTCGGGAAATTGACTTGTCTCTATCGCCTCTATCACGAGCTGTTGTAAGTGTTGCATATATCTTTACGATCGAATCATGCGAATATAGCAATAATCATATAGAAATGGCAATTTTGTACCGTTAAAGCATGTCAACGCAAAATTGTACATTTGTGTAAGTCTTTTATTATGCGCATTCTGATTATCCATACATTTTATCAAAATCCCGGAGGGGAGGATACTGTATTTCAACAGGAATATTCCCTCTTGTCCCAAGATCATCAGGTCCGCACGCTGACCTTTCAGAATAAAAAAGGCTGGCGAGGGGCCTTACAGACACTAAGTTCAATCTGGAATATTTTCGCCGCAAATAGCTTAAAAAAAAACATTCGTGAATTCAAACCGGATGTCGTTCATCTACACAATACACATTATGCTGCTGGTCCGATCCTGATACGTACCATCGCCAAACAGGGTATTCCCCAAGTAATGACACTGCACAATTTTAGGCTACTCTGTCCATCGGCAACGCTATATCATCACAATCATTTATTTCTGGATTCGCTAAAAGAAGAATTCCCATGGACGGCCGTTAAAGAAAAAGCATTTAATGATTCGCTCCTTAAAGCATTTCTCCTCGCATTTAACTACTGGTTTCACCGCAAAATAGGCACCTGGCAAAAAGTCAACCGTTACATTAATTTAAGCAGTTTTGCAAAGTCTATATTTGTCAGTTCAACATTAAGTATACCAGCCGAAAAGTTTGCAGTAAAACCTAATTTTGTTTTTCCTACAACTTTAGCGCCGGAAGTTTTACATCCCTATTTTATCTATGTAGGCAGGCTATCGGACGAAAAGGGAATATTACAGCTAATTGAGTCCGTAAAAGGAACGGGTTTGGAACTCCGTATTATCGGTGGTGGACCACTGGAAGAGGAGGTCGTGAAAAGCATAATTGGGCATTCCAATATCAGCTACCTCGGCTTTAAACCCCGGGGCGAGATTTTACCATTGGTTGCTTCGGCACAGGCACTCATCGTTCCCTCCATTTGTTTCGAAGGAATGCCAATTACAATTCTTGAGGCTTACTCCGTCGGCACGGCAGTACTCTGCTCCAACTTAGGGCCTTTGCCTGAAATGATTATCCCCAATAAAACCGGGCAGACATTTGATCCGCACAACAAAAACGAGATCGTTGCCTGCCTAACCCAATGGAATGCCATGACAAGGGAAGAAAAAGATGAGATAAGAAAGACCTGTGTAGCCTATTATTTTAGTAATTTTACTCCTGAATTAAATGAAGGCAAATTATTAGCGATCTATAATGACGCTATTGAAGATAAAAAATTGAACAAATGAGCATTATTGTAATGGATAAGCTGGGTTTGGCACCTCAAATCCAAGCGACATTGGAAACGATCTATGATCCTGAACTAAAACCAGCAAATATCGTGGATCTGGGACTTGTCTATGAAATTATTACCAAGGAAGGTGGCATTGCAAAAATCGTCATGACACTCACTGCCCCCGGCTGTCCGGTTGCAGGCGAAATCATGAATGAAGTGCAGGAGAAAGTCGCTGCTATTGAAGGGATCAAAGAAGCTTTGGTAGAACTGACTTTTGATCCGCCCTGGACCAAAGATATGATGTCCGAAGAAGCAAAACTGGAACTTGGGTTCTTATAGACACTGTCAAAAAATGTGCATGCCTCCGAAAGATTAACTTAGGAGGCATTTTTATTGTGATGCCATTTTAAACATATCACATTTGCTAAAGATCAGCGTAAAAAAATCGCATTAGAATTATCCGGAACTATTATTTTCCAGATCACTTAGTTTCTTGAGCGGCTTGGCGGTATTGGCATCACTTCCAAAGAGCAGCTTCCATAGCTTACGCGATTCTTTCGTCAAAAGTGGCGACACGATGGAAAGGATCAATACATACACCACGACGAAAGATTGAATCACAGGGAGTAAAGCGCCTGCTTTGCCGATATTGGCCATGATAATCGAAAATTCTCCGCGGGCAGACAGGGTAAAGCCGATGTCAAAGGAAGTTTTAGGCTTCATTCCCGAGAATTTGGCTGCAAAATAACCTGAAGCAAGATTACCCATAACGGTTACCACAGCTGCTATGGAAGCCCATAATACGGCTCCCCCCAGCGACATGATATCAATCGATAGTCCGAAGCTAAAGAAAAACATCGCCCCGAAGAAATCTTTATAAGGCAGCACCATTGCCTCAATTTTCTTAATGTATTGCGAATCTGCGAGTACCAATCCCGCCATCAATGCACCAATAGCCTCAGCAACATGGATGGTCTCCGAAAATCCGGCAACGATAAAAAGCAGCGCAAAAATGACCAATATAAATAGTTCAGAAGTTTTTTCTTTTAATAAACGGTCTATTGCCGGCACCAATTTACGGCCCAGCACCAAAAAGGCCAAGATAAAGCCCAATGCCAACAAGGACGTCCCTGCTACCGCCCAAAACGAACTACTACCCGTTAATATCAATCCTGAAAGAAAGGAAATATGCATGGCGATAAACAGGTCGTCAAACATGATCATTCCCATAATCACTTCGGTCTCTGGATTTGCCGTCCGTTTCAGGTCCGTAAGCACCTTAGCTACAATAGCTGTTGAAGAGCTCGTCATGATACCACAAAGCACCATCATCTCCTTGAAGGGCATATCCATCAGCCAACCAATCAACAGTCCAGACGTAAAATTGAGCAGTACGTAGATGGTCCCTCCTGTTACGATGGCTTTACCGGATTTAATCAGTCGATTGACTGAAAATTCCAGTCCCAGATAGAATAAGAGAAACAATACCCCTAGCCTGCCCATAAAATCTATAAAGGGTTTGCTTTCGGTAAATGTCAGGTCCACCATCCCAATCTGAGGTGCATGCTGTCCCAAAACCATGCCTATAATAATGAAAAAAGGAATAACGGAAAACTTGAGCTTGTTAGCAATCAGTCCAACAATGGCTACAAGTCCGACAGCGATTCCAATTTCCAATATTAAGGTATGTGATAGCATAGATTACAGTAAAATTTCCTTTAAAAGTTTGATGTTGTTTTTCTTTCCGGCAATGACCAGGGTTGTGCCCGGAGTAATCAGGTAAGATGGTCCGGGGTTGATCACCGTTTCATCATCCCTAATCCCAGCAATAATGGAAGCTCCTGTACGTTGCCGTACCTCCAATTCACCGATCGTTTTCCCTGCCCCTTCCCATTTGCCCTCAAGCTTGTACCATTCGATACGCAAGTCGTCCAAAGCTACTTCAATTGTTTCCAATGCCTTAGGTTTATAGGACAAGCCGCCTATAATACCGGCTATCTGACGGGACTCATCATCATTAAGTGTCATTACACAACGTGATTCATGCTCCTCGTCATCATAACGATACAGTTCCCGCCGACCATCATCGTGGATCACAACAACCATATTGTCTCCCGCATCGGTTTCGATTTGAAATTTCTTTCCAATTCCAATCAGATCGGACTCTCTTACAATAGACATAATCTTCTATTTAAATAAATACCCATAATAACAGCAAAGCGCCGTTTTACCAAAAACAAATTTAACCAAAAATTCAATCTTAAACGAATCCTCTCCGCGCGACGGCAGGGGACATGAACAAGCAGATTATCCCAAAATACTAAAAAAAGATCAGAAAAACGAGTTTTAGGCAGCGTAATTCATTTAAAAGCATCAGTCAGCGAACCCTTTTTCTTCATGAAAGCGTTTTTACAAAGTTGAATTTCTATAACGTTTTCGTAGTTCGTGCAATCGTTTGTTCAGCTCAGCAAAGAAATCACTCCGCCTAATTTCTTTATACTTGTCGCCATTAAAACTAGCGAATCTAAATTACACACTATGGTCAAAAAGAGTCATTTCATTCTACTGACACCCTTAACAATTCTTTCAGTAGCAGCACCTTGTTATGTTGCAGCGCTCCCTAATAATGCGAAGACAGCCATTATCCAAGTCGTCCAACAACAATCCGTTTCTGGAAAAGTGCTGGATGAATCCGGAAAGCCTGTCAGCGGGGTTACCGTACAGCAAAAAGGAACAACAGTAGCAACCACCACTGGTCAAGATGGAGTATTTACGCTGACAGTCACATCAAAAAATGCTACATTAGTCTTTAATTCAATCGGATTTATTGCACGGGAGTTACCAGTATCCCAAACAACTCAAGTTACGCTGACAAAATCCGAGGACATGTTGGACGAGGTTGTCGTTGTTGGTTACGGTAAACAGAAAAAAAGTGACCTGACAGGAAGTGTCGCTACAGTGGAAGCCAAATCCCTGGAGCGAATCAATTCGCCAAACATCGTGGACAAACTACAGGGCAAGATTTCTGGTCTAGCAATCAATTCTGGAAATGCTAAACCAGGGGAAACCGCAGCGATCAATATACGTGGCGAAAACTCCATATCTGCTTCCAATAATCCTTTGATCATCTTAGATGGAATCCCTTTCAGCGGCTCATTGGGTGATATTTCCTCCAATACGATTGCGAGTATTTCTGTATTAAAAGACGCCTCTTCCACGGCCATTTATGGATCACGTGCGGCAAATGGGGTCATTTTGATCACCTCCAAAAAAGGTGCCGCTGGAAAAGCGCGCATCAATTACAATGGTTATTTTGGGCTTCAGAGTGTAGAACGTCGTCTGAAATTAATGAATGGCCCACAATACATTCAATTTATGCGCGACTATCAAGCCGCTAAAGGTAAAACTGGTGATGCGCTTAATCCCGAAAACTACCTTTTTGCGAATGTACTGGAACAGTATAAAAAAGGCGAAGAAGTCAATTGGCAAAATGAAGCTTTTAACAATGCGGCTCCCATTCACGAACATCAGCTCAGTTTTTCGGGCGGAACTGACAAATCTGATTACTATGCATCTGTAAGCTATCTCAATCAAGATGGCGTGGTTAAAAACACACCATACGAACGCTACAATGTCAACTTAAATCTCAATCAAAGCCTAAATTCATGGTTAAAATTGGGAATGACCATGCAAGCATCACAAGGCAATCGTGATGGTGTACAACCCAACCTGGAAAGCGTGGTAAAACTATCTCCCTATAGTAAAAATCGGGATGAAAATGGTGTAGCAGAGACGTATCCGATGTATGCCCAAACATTATGGGGTCATCCTTTCGCCGATGAAAATGGCCAATGGGACAATACACGACGGACTGTTTATGCAAACTCCTGGTTAGATGTCAAGCTTCCAATTGAAGGGTTAAGCTTCAAGTCAACATTTGGCACGAACTACAGAAATATCAATGAAAACTCCTATTATGGATCAAATACGTTGACAGGACGCGGTGTAAATGGACGGGGAGAGATTTATAATGAACATTTTTGGGATTGGACCTGGGAGAATTTACTGACTTATGACCGGACTTTTGGCGATCATAAAATTAATGTAGTCGGACTCTATTCTTCACAAAAGACCAACCTCAAAACGTCTAAAATGACCGGCGATGATTTCGTTTCCGATGCCGGGTACAACAATATGGCTTCAGCTTCCAAAAATCTGAAATTGGAATCCAAGCTTGAGAATACAGCGATGATCTCTTATATGGGACGGATCAACTACTCCTTCAAAGATCGTTATCTATTGACATTAACCGGTCGTTCGGACGGTTATAGCGCTTTTTCTGTTGATAACAGGTACGCCTTCTTCCCTTCAGTTGCCGGAGCTTGGGTAATCTCCAAAGAGGGGAATGTCCAGGATTACTTTGATCTGTTAAAACTACGTGTTTCTTATGGTAAAAACGGGAACCAAGCCGTATCTCCATATCAAACCTATGACCGATTGACCAATGTGGATTATATCTATGACCTAGATCCCGTAAAAGGACTCGTGATGAATTTCAATGGACGAGGAAGCAACCTGACCTGGGAAACGACATCCTCCTTAAACGCAGGTTTGGATTTTGGCATTCTTAAAAATCGTCTCTCGGGAACGATTGATTACTATACATCCAAAACAACAGATCTTTTGCTGAGCGAGCAAGTCCCTGTGATGAATGGTTATAATACAATCTTGAATAATATTGGTGAAACCTCCAATAAAGGGTTTGAGGTAACTCTTAACGCATTGAACATTAAAAATGACAATTTTCAATGGAACACCACGGTCAATTTTGCATACAATAACAACAAAATTACCAAATTACGTTCCGATGGAAAGGACGATTTGACCAACGCATGGCTTATTGGCAAACCCATTCGTATATTTTATGATTACAAAGTGATCGGAGTATGGCAAGAGGGTGAGGATATCGCCAACTCTTATCAACCAAAAGCAAAACCAGGCGACGCTAAATTAGCTGATTTAAATAACGACGGTAAAATCGATGCCAGCGACCGTACTGTCATGGGGAATAAAATTTCACCTTATACTCTCGGTATTGGGAATGATTTTACCTACAAAAATTTCTCCCTTTCTATTTTTATGAACGGTGCTTTTGGCGGCACAAAAGTGGACGACTTTAAAAATATCGAGCGTTTCCTACCCAATAATGGCGCAAATTATCTAGCTGATATGCCTTACTGGACACCGGAGAACCCAAACACAGCTATACCGTCACCGGGTTACACACCTGTCAATAACCATACGTATTACATCAATTCAGCGTATTGGCGGATTCGCGACCTCAGCTTGGGCTATACCTTTGAAGGCGATTTTCTAGAACGATTGAATCTTTCGTCCGTCAGGGCATTTATCAATGCACGCAATATCTATACGTTCTCCAAAATAAAAGGGTATAATGTAGAAGCATTAAGTGTCAGTTCGACGACAGGAAACCCCACATCAACAAATATTGCCTACCCTTATCCGGTAGCAAGAACATTCTCATTAGGGCTAAATGTTCAATTCTAAACAGTTAAATATCATGAAAAAGAGAAATACAACTTTATATACACTTTTAGCTGGTCTTAGCCTATTCTTTACTGGCTGTAGCAAAAATTTTCTAAATGAAGATACCAGCGGCTTTCAATCGCCTGACAATACCTATATTAATACCAAAGGTTTTGAAACGGGCCTGAACGGTCTATACGCGTACGCTCGGATGGAATTTCTGACCTGGAACGGCAGTATATTTTCACAGGGAGCAACACCGCAGGAAGCTTTACAAGTTGGTACAGACATTGTCGCGATCAAAACCACAGGAACTGATGCAACTTTAGCGCCTTTTAGCAACTATAGCCTCAATCCAGCTTCGTCTTATGTACGTAATTACTGGAAGTATGCCTATGGTTTTATCGGAAATACGAATATCATCCTGGAAGCACTTACCAAAAACGCGATACAATGGACCGATAAAGAGAATGATCCAAAGCGTGTGGAAGCTACAGCCCGTTTCTTCCGCGCCTATAGCTACCGTTACCTGATCAACCTCTACGGGGATGTACCTTGGGTGGACAAGGTATCGCCAACCCCACGTCGTGACTTTACCCGTACACCTAAAGCTGAGGTACTGGCACATATGATTGAGGACCTTAAATACGCTGGTGACAACTTGCCTGAGGACCCAGGCCCAATTCAGGAAGGCAAATTAACCAAATGGGCAGCCCTTCATTACCTTGCAGAGGCCTATCTCGATGCAGGTCAGCCAGATTTGGCTGCAGAAGCAGCTCAAAAAGTTATTCAAAGTGGTTACTTTAAGTTAAACGATCAACGATTTGGTGCTGAGAAAGACAAACCCGGTGACTATTTCCACGACATGTTTATTGAGAACAACCAGAATCGTTCGTCCGGCAATCAAGAAACTATCTGGGCCATTCAACTGGAATACAATACGCAGGGAGGTGGAGACAATTACACGGATTGGAGCAAACGCGCATGGGTTCCTTTCTATTCGCAGCAAAAAGGTTTTGTCCTTGCTGACTCACTCGGAGGAAGGGGCCTTGGCCACGTACGTCCATATCAGTGGTGGCTAGACAGCTATGAAAAGCAAGACGTCAGAAATTCGTCTTACAATATTAAACGGGATTGGTATTATAATGATCCTTCCGTTCCCGAACTCTATGGTAAGAAGGTTGTGTTGACCGAGGACATCATCGCTTCGGGCAATGTATTTCCAACAATTACCAAGTTTTTCTATGGAAAAACAGCAGCAAACCCTGCATTTGAAGGCAATATGAAAGATCGTGTGAAAATACGATTGGCCGAGACCTATCTTTTATTGGCGGAAGCATATATGCGCGCCAATAAACCTGAGCTGGCGAAGGATGCCATCAATGCGGTGCGTGCCCGGGCCAAAGCCTCTCCGGTCAATGCTTCGGCAATCAACGTAGATTTTATATTGGATGAACGTGCGAGAGAGCTTATAGGCGAAGAAATGCGCAGGATGACATTAGCACGCTTTGGTGCCGACGTTTTCCTACGCCGTGTACAGGCGCTTAATCCCCAGTCAAAAGATGTTGTCAAGAAGGAATTTATTCTTTGGCCTATTCCACAGGAAGTCATCGACAGCAATACTGAGGCTGCTTTCCCGCAGAATGCTGGATATTAAACCTGACGTCAAAAAAGCCTCGTGGAATTTAAATTCCACGAGGCTTTTGATTGACATATCATTTGTTTTTCCATTCTACCTCGCTTCAACCAGTTTGTAACTTCCATCTGGACGCAGCTGACTACGCCCCACCGTTATAGTTTTGGAATGATAAAACAAGAAGATCCATCCCTGGGGAGCGCCCTCTGCCCAATAAGCCTGCCGAAGTTCTTTTGAACGGCGGCCATCAAAATCGTATTTAGCCACGTAATTATGAAAAATTTCTTCTGGCTCAGGTAATACATCGCCGCCGAAAAAATAATGCTCTGCCCCTGTTTGGATGTGAAATACCTGATGATTTGCGGTATGTCCACCACTATGCGCGTAACTAATTTCATTATTTATCCGCCCCTCACCCTCTACCAGCACGAGATTTCCACTCCGTTGGACAACATCAAAAATCTCTGTACGGTACGAACTGGAGATACCTGAATAGGCATCCTCCCATTCCCCCCTTTGCACAATGTATTCCGCCTCCGGAAAAGCAATGCGAGGCGAGCCACTTTCCATACTCACCATTCCACCAGCATGATCCTTATGTAAATGCGACATCAGTACATATTTCACATCATCTGGTTCGTAACCCAATTTTCGGATATTATTGTACAATTTCAACACAGCGTGTTCATCTGTATGGCCTAGGCCGGTATCACAGATCACAATACCCGATTCTGTTTTAATCAAAAAAGGATGAACATGGATAAACATCGATCCCGGACGGTCTTTTGGGTCATCCAAAGCTGGATCAAAGGGAACGAATTTTCTGCTCTTATCGACGGAAAAAGAACCTTCATATAAAGAATAAGCCTGTACCATATTTAAAACATTGGGAATATGCACGTTAAGCAACCGAGGGTCAATACCAGGTTTAGGAATTAGGTAAGTCCAGCCTTAAAACGTATATTTACACTTAAAATATTGTGCAAAGATATGCAAAAAAGGTGGGTACTAAAATCTAAAACTGATGTCAAAATAACCAACAAACTGCGCGAGGAACTAAATATCAACGCTGTGTTAACAGAGTTGCTCGTCAGCAGGGGAATTGGGAGTTTTGACGAAGCAAAGCAGTTTTTTAGACCACAATTGTCTGATTTGCACGATCCATTTTTGATGCAAGATATGGAAAAAGCCATATCCCGAATCATCCAAGCCATTGGCAATAAAGAAAAAATCCTGATCTACGGTGATTACGATGTCGATGGTACCACAGCAGTGGCCGTAGTCTACAGTTTCTTTAGAGAATTTCACAGTCAACTTGAGTTTTACATTCCGGACCGCTATGCAGAGGGTTATGGGATATCGACGCAAGGTATAGATTATGCCGCTGCCAACGGCTTTACCTTAATTATTGCATTGGATTGCGGCATAAAGGCCATTGATAAAATTGACTATGCTAACAGCAAGGGGATAGACTTTATCATCGGTGACCACCACCTGCCGGGCGAAGAACTTCCGAAGGCATTCGCTGTACTAGATCCGAAACGTGCAGATTGCGCGTATCCCTACAAAGAGCTTTCAGGTTGTGGTATCGGCTTCAAGATCATTCAAGCATTTATCCTGACCAATGATATGGATATCAATGCCTGTTACCAATTTTTGGATCTCGTTGCGGTAAGTATCGCATCCGATATCGTTCCGATCACCGGCGAGAATAGAATCTTAACCCATTTTGGACTGATCAAACTCAACACCAACCCCTGTGTCGGACTTAAGGCGTTGATTGACCTTTCCAACAATAGAACAAAAACTTTCACTGTCAATGATATTGTATTTCAGATCGGCCCGCGCATCAATGCCGCCGGTAGGATAGACCATGCGAAGGATGCCGTTAAATTATTGATTTCAAAATCCTTACAGGAAGCCAAAGATTTTAGTTCGAGTATTGATGATCAAAATAATGTCCGTAAGGATTTCGACCTAAAAATAACCGAGGAAGCCCTGGCGCTCATTGAGGAAAATGTCGTACTGAAAAGCCGTAAATCAACTGTATTATACAAAGCGGACTGGCATAAAGGCGTCATCGGTATTGTTGCTTCGCGATTGACGGAGAAATATTACCGCCCGACAATTATATTGACCGAGACCAATGGCCATATTGCCGGTTCATGCCGATCAGTAATCGGATTCGATTTATATGAGGCCCTAAGTGAATGTGCTGACCTACTCGAGCAATTTGGTGGTCACAAATACGCTGCTGGTTTAACGATGTCTCTTGACAACGTCAGCCTGTTTCAAGATCGCTTTGAAGAAGTTGTCGCCCGACGGATCAGCCCCGAAATGCTGACGCAAGAAATCTTGATCGATGCCAAACTTCAGCTGAAGGATATAGATGCAAAGTTTTTCCGCATACTCCAACAGTTTGAACCATTTGGCCCACAAAATGAGGCTCCGATTTTTTTGAGTAAGAAAGTAACTGCGGTGGGCCCGGCTTTCCCTGTAGGTACAAACCATTTAAAAATGACCGTGCTGCAGGAAGACTCCGCATCTTTTGACTGTATCGGTTTCGGACTAGCCGACCATATCAGTCTTATCAATTCGGGCCAGAGTTTCGATATCTGTTATAGTATAGAGGAGAATGTATGGCGCAACAAGAGAAACTTACAACTTAATATCAAGGGTATTCGGTATTAGCATTTCGATAGTCGATGATGGGTACATAGATTTAATTCTTGTGGACAGCCTACAGCATTTTTGCGTTAAATGGTAATAGGCTAGGACTGTAAAACTAATCACATTCCTCAGATCTAAATACTACGATCTAAATACTTAATACTAAGAAGATATTAAATATATTTACAATAGATTTGCATGAAAACAATCCTACAAGGATTTCGGGATCAGATTAAGCTGATCTGAAGTTCGCCGGAGTAAGGGTAGAAAATACATGCAACAAAAAGCTAAATCAAGAAGATGATTTTAAAGGCAGAACATCTCATAAAAAAATATAAGCAACGTACAGTTGTCAATAATGTTTCCTTTCATGTTGAACAAGGAGAGATCGTCGGATTATTAGGCCCCAATGGCGCTGGTAAGACCACTTCTTTTTATATGATTGTTGGTTTGATCAAGCCTAACGATGGGAAGGTATTCTTAGATGATCAAGAGATAACACAAGACGCCATGTATCAGCGTGCGCAACGTGGGATAGGCTATTTGGCACAGGAAGCTTCTGTGTTCCGGAAGTTGTCCGTGGAGAATAATATTCTTGCTGTCCTAGAGATCCACTATCCGAACAAAGAAGAGCGTATGGCCAAGCTGGAGGAACTGTTGAGCGAGTTTAGCCTTCATCGTGTGCGTAAAAACAGGGGTGATCTATTGTCAGGGGGTGAACGCCGGCGTACTGAAATCGCCCGGGCATTGGCTGCAAATCCATCATTTATACTTCTGGATGAACCCTTTGCAGGGGTTGACCCCATTGCCGTGGAGGAAATACAGACTATTGTCGCCAAGCTCAAAACGCGCAATATTGGCATCTTAATCACCGATCACAATGTACAGGAAACTCTTTCCATTACCGATAGAGCCTATCTTTTGACCGAAGGAAAAATTATGCTTGCCGGCACCCCCGAAGAAATTGCGGATAATGAGCTGGCACGAAAATTCTATCTCGGTCGTCATTTTGAATTAAGAAGGAAAAAATTTTAAAGCATAAAGAAGATCCCTATGGCCTTATTAAACTCCATTTTTACTTGGTTCATGAAAAAAAGAATTCACCAGATTGAGCTTTTCATGAAATATCCCCACGATGTACAAGAAGAATGGTTCCAGAGTTTAATTTCTACTGCTGAGGCAACGGAATGGGGAAAGAAATACGATTATACGAGTATACTCACGCCCGAAATATTCAAAGAACGTGTGCCGATACAGGACTACGATGATATCAAAGGCTATGTAGATCGGATGATCAAAGGCGAGCAGAATATTCTTTGGCCATCGGACATTAAATGGTTTGCAAAATCTTCGGGAACAACCGCTGACCGCAGTAAATTTATACCGGTCAGTGAAGAAGCACTGGAAGAATGTCACTTTCAGGGAGGAAAGGATATGTTGACCATCTACTGTCACAATAGGCCAGAAAGTCGTGTTTTTACTGGAAAATCTGTCGTTATCGGTGGTTCATCCCAGATCAACAATTTCAGTCCGGATTCCTACTATGGAGATCTATCTTCAATCCTAATCCGTAATCTTCCTTTTTGGGCAGAATTTAAACGTACCCCTAACATGGAGGTGACTTTAAATCCCAATTTTGAAGAGAAAATAGAACAGATCGCCCAGATCACCATCAAAGAAAATGTGACTAGTCTCGCTGGTGTGCCAACCTGGAACATTGTGATGGCCAAGCGTGTTTTGGAAATCACAGGCAAGGACAACCTGTTGGAGGTATGGCCCAATCTTGAATTTTATGGTCATGGTGGCGTAAGCTTCAAACCTTACCGCGAGCAGTTCCACAAGTTGATCCCTTCCGACAAGATGTACTATCTAGAAAACTACAATGCATCAGAAGGGTATTTTGGTTTGCAGGATGAATCAGATTCCGAAGACCTTCTGCTGATGTTGGATTATGGGATTTATTACGAATTCCTTCCAATGGAGCGGGTACATGAGGAAAATCCGGCTACGTTACGCTTGGACCAGGTGGAAATTGGTACAAACTATGCCCTGATCATATCCACCAACGCTGGACTATGGCGCTATAAAATAGGTGATACGATCAAATTCACTTCCCTGTCGCCTTATCGCTTTCAGATATCAGGACGCACAAAACAATACATCAATACATTTGGTGAAGAAGTAATCGTAGACAATGCTGAGCAAGCACTGGCAGAAGCAAGCAAATTGACAGATGCTCGCATTAAAGATTATACCGCAGGACCAGTATATTTTAGGGAAGCAGAAGCTGGCGCGCACGAATGGGTGATCGAATTCGAACAGCAGCCCAACGATTTTAAACGTTTTTGTGAAATATTGGATGCAAAATTGCGGGAAATCAATTCGGATTACGATGCAAAAAGATTTAAGAATATGGCACTTCAATCGCCAATTGTCCATAATGCGCCTTCAGACACTTTTTATAAATGGATGAAGTCTAGAGGTAAGCTGGGTGGACAGAATAAAGTCCCTCGATTGAGCAATAACAGAGAATATCTCGATCCGCTTTTAAAGATTTTACAAGATTGACCGAAAGTCTATCCTTGTGGAGATTAGCCAAAATTTTTCCTATACATTTTTGGCTAATCTCTTTTGTTTAGGGTTTAATTGCAGTTTTATACAAAAACACAAAAAAACCAAGGATAAAATTCACAGAAATACCTTTCTTTTGAATTTCAACATCACGCTGTAACAATTCGCGAGTTTCACTCGATGTTACTTCATTGCTTTTGTTAAGACGGTGAGTCAATTCCATACTAAGTTTATTTTATGATAAGTGATTTTATAGCGTACAACGAGCCAAAAGCCAACCAATGGCCGCATTCTTTATTGCCAAACTTTATGCCATAAATACAGATGCAGTATTAATTAATAAAAAATTAACACAATTAATTTATAATACACATTTTTTGAAAAAGATTGGCCTAAAATCTTCATTTTCAAAACAACAAGTGTAGTAAATTGGAGAATGACTGTCCGAAATAAAAGGCATTCCGCTGGATAGTAAATTATCAGGACAAAGTGCGGTTTATATTTCAATTTTTCCTAACTTAGCCTAAGTAATATAAAAAATAAGATGAACGCGACAGAGAACTATTCAATTCGCGTAGAGCCAACTCAAAATTCAAGACTCTCGCAAGTAGATTTCGACAATCTAAAATTCGGAAAGATATTATCCGACCACATGCTGGTCGCAGACTATGATGATGGTGAATGGAAAGATGTCAGCATCGTCCCTTATGGAGATATCAGTATCAGTCCTTCAATGTCCGCTTTACATTATGGTCAAGCGATCTTTGAAGGTGTCAAGGCTTATAAATTTGCAGACGGTACAGTGAGCATCTTTCGTCCAGACAGAAACTGGGAAAGATTTAATAAGTCTGCAGCCCGTCTTCAGATGCCTGAGGTCCCGGAAGGAATCTTCATGGATGGCCTGAGCAAACTATTGGATATTGACCGTGATTGGGTTCCTGCCAAAGAAGGTTCTTCGTTATATATCCGTCCATTTATGTTCGGTACAGAAGCTGCTTTGGGCGTACATCCATCCAAATCATACAAATTTATCATTATCACGGGGCCAGTGGGCGCTTACTATAGCAAACCCATTAGCTTAAAAGTTGAAACATACTATACACGTGCTGCCGAAGGTGGTGTTGGATTTTCGAAAAATGCGGGTAATTATGCATTGTCACTTTATCCTACCCAATTGGCTAACGATGAAGGTTATGATCAAATTATGTGGACTGACGCTGCAGACCATAAATACATTGAAGAGGCAGGTACTGCAAACTTAATTTTCCGTATTGGCGATACCATTATTACACCACATGGTGATACCATTTTACACGGTGTAACCCGTCGTACCATTATGGAATTAGCTGATAAATGGGGCTTTAAAACCGAACAGAGAAAGGTATCTGTACAAGAGCTTATCGAGGGTATCAAAGCAGGTACAGTAACTGAGGCATTCGCTGCAGGAACAGCTGCAACGATTACCCATATTAGCCGTATCGGTTTTGAAGGTCAAGACTACAACTTGCCACCAGTTGAAGGCCGTGAGTTCTCCAACAAAGTATTGCATTATTTGAATGAGTTGCGCTACGGTAAAGTAGCTGATCCATTCGGATGGAATTACTTGGTAAAGTAGATCGTAAGAATATAAGAAAGGCAGCTGGAAATAACTAGCTGCCTTTTTTTATGTAAGTGTCTTTTTTTTATGGATAAGCATTTTTTCATTAATGTATTATGAATGAACGCGCTATCCCGGTTTATCGGTCAGCAAAAATTTTCAGCAGCTTGTCATGACTATTGGTACTGATGAAAACATAAAGGTTTTATTGCCTTGAGATAGATTAGCTCATTCCGTTATGATCAAGTAGCTTGCTGTTTATAAACGCAATAATCGCCGCTGTCTCGGTCGATTGAAACCAAGAGGTGTCACCGTATTTTTTGAACCAGGTTATCTGTCTCTTTGCGTAGCGCCTCGAATTTTGCTTGATTTTATCCACAGCATCTTCCAAAGAGATATTACCATCGAGGTAGTCGAACAATTCGGCATAGCCTACCGTAAACAGCGCCGGTTTACTCCGAAATTGAAGCAATGACTTAACTTCTTCCAGCAAACCCGTTTCCATCATACGATCTACCCGAAGATTGATCCGTTCGTACAATTGGGAACGCTCCATATTCAGTCCGATTGTCAGGATATTAAATGGTCTTTTATCCACGTCTTTTTTATGATAAAACGACATCGGGTTGCCGGTAGCCTCAAATACTTCCAGGGCGCGCACGACACGTTGTGGATTGTCTACATCGGCCACTTGATAATAAGCAGGATCAATTGCTTTTAACCGTTCCTTCATCTTTTCAATACCCAATTGCGCCATTTCGTTGTTGAGTCTTTCACGCACCTCCTCCCCAGCTTTGGGAAGGTCATCCAGTCCTTCACAGAGTGCACGTACAAATAGTCCGGATCCCCCCACCATCACAACCACATCATGTTGCTCGAAAAGCTTATCCAGCAAGCGTAACGCCTCCCGTTCAAAATCGCCGGCAGAATAATCTTGGGCAATGGAATGCGAATTTATAAAATGATGTGGAGCAGCGGCCAATTCTTCTACATCCGGCTTTGCCGTACCGATGTTCATCTCCCGATAGAATTGGCGGGAATCAGCAGAAATGATTTCAGTCTTAAAGTATTGGGCCAATGAAATAGCCATTGCAGTTTTTCCAACAGCAGTCGGACCTACAATGGCTATTAGTGTTTTTTTATTTGCCATAATATTTGCTTCAAATGCTCAAATAAGCATCCAAAGGCATTTTCCATTAATATTCGTCTTCGTAGCCAGTAGATTCTTCACGCTCCTCCTCGCCTTCTCCCTCTTCATCTTCATCTTCGCCGTCGCTGTCAAAGCCATCCAATTCATCCTCGTCATCCACACCATATTGTGTTTCATCTTCCTCAACATACTCATCTTCCTCAACAGCATCAGCTACAGGGAAATTAGCGGCAGTCATGGTTTTAGGCACCTGACCAACAGACTTGAATAAAGCCGGGTAATCTTTACCAGCTTCTTCCTTCAAGATTTTGATCAGCTCTACCTGAAAATCATAAGGACGGTCAAAATTATAGACATAATAAAACTTTTGGTGCGGATCATCAATAAACTTGCTCAGGCGAATATTCTCCATTAATAAGACCTCAGCATCTTTTTTACGCTGCGTGGGTTTAAATGCAATTTCTGTCCCTTTTTTCCATTGGTCATTGCTGACGTAAAAAGAGGAAGAAGCATCAGCCGCATAGCCTGTTGTTTTGTGGATTTCCTCATGCATGTCTAAAAATGTACTTTTGGAAGGCATATCAATTTCACGATATACATCTTCGTAATCTTCAAAAGTAACTCTAAATCTATAAATTGCCATCTTTTATGTATCCTTCTTTTTAGCAGTTTAAAATTAATACTATATTTTAAGAATTGGAAATTTCCAACGGGATTTCTTGTTTGACCTCCAAGCCCATATCTCCGGCCTTTTTGATCAAATATTGATACGCTTCGATTCGGGAATTGGGAATCTCGCCTTCCAAAATAGCCTCACGGATCAAATTTTTCAACTGTCCAACAACGCGGCCGGGAGTTAATCCGAAAAGCGTCATAATATCCTCACCGCTAATCGGCGGCTGCCAGTTTCGAATCTTGTCTCGTTCTTCCACATCCTTTAGCTTCTGCTTGACAAGTTCAAAATTCTGACGGTATTTTTTCTTTTTAAATTCATTCTTA
The DNA here is from genome assembly GCF_013167215.1 of Sphingobacterium prati. GTDB lineage: Bacteria > Bacteroidota > Bacteroidia > Sphingobacteriales > Sphingobacteriaceae > Sphingobacterium > Sphingobacterium prati. The sequence continues at coordinate 856,964 of NZ_JABJWY010000038.1, read as the reverse complement.
GTTGTCACGTCTGCATGGCACAACATCATCAGGGCATCGATATCATCATCTGCCTCAAACAATAAGCGCCTTACAGCGGAATCTGTCACAATATCCTGCGCAAGGACAATCGGGCGAAGATGCAATTGTACAAGTTTCTGTACAAACTTCATCTTTTCATTCAGCGGCAATTTCAGTTCAGCAAAAAGTTTGGGTACCATGCGTGCACCGCGGTCTTCATGTCCGTGAAAGGTCCAGCCCAATTTCTTATCGAAACGCTTTGTTGCCGGTTTGGCAATATCGTGCATAATAGCTGCCCAGCGCAACCAGAGATCCTCCGACAATTCGCACACATTATCCAAGACCTCCAATGTATGGTAAAAATTATCTTTATGCCCCTTTCCGTCAATAATATCAACCCCATGTAAGTTGTACATTGCGGGAAAGATCAGCGCTAATAAACCAGTATCAAAAAGGTATTTAAAGCCCACTGAGGGTTTGGAGGAGAGAATAATTTTATTGATTTCGTCAATAATCCGTTCCTTGGAAATGATCTTGATGCGTTCTTTCGTCTCCGTGATCGCTTTAATGGCCTCAATATCTATCTTAAAATTTAGCTGAGTCGCAAAACGGATCGCACGCATCATCCGCAAGGGGTCATCCGAAAAAGTTTCTATGGGATCGAGCGGAGTCCGGATTATGCGGTGTTCAAGATCCTCCACACCATTAAATGGGTCTACCAAAGCACCATAATCAGGCTTATTTAATGAAAAAGCCATGGCATTGATCGTAAAATCACGGCGATTTTGATCATCGGCCAACGTGCCATCCTCTACGATCGGCTTTCGGGAATTGGCCCGGTAAGATTCCCTTCTTGCCCCCACAAACTCCACATTTAAGCCTTCAAAAACAAGCATTGCCGTTCCAAAATTTTTATAGACTGCAACTTTTGTATGCAGCTTTTCACCCAGCAATGTTGCAAAGTCAATACCACTTCCCACCACAACAATATCCACGTCATTCTTGAATGGACGCTTCATCATATAGTCGCGTACATATCCTCCGATGACATAACACTCGGTATTTGTCTGCTCGGCGAGCTCTTTGATGATAGAAAATATTGGATGTTGTAAATTATCGTGCATAGTTAGAACGTGTGGTAAAAAACCAAACATTTTGCAAAAGTAGCAATTTTTTTAGTATTGGGTATAGCTATTGAGAATTGAGATTGATAATCATTTCCCCCTTTTAGAGTTCAGAGCCCTGATCACTGGATCATATAATCGCACGATAAAAGCATGAACTTAAAAAAATATGTATCAATTACCCTTCGTCTAATCCCGATCTTTGGACAGTTTGCGGAATGCCAATGGATTCTTTAGTAATTCAGCCTGTTCCCGGCGACGTTTTACAATATGAACTGCGGTAAAAATTGCTTCCATAAATGAGTCTGGCGACGCTAGATTTTTGCCCGCGATATCGTAACCTGTACCGTGATCTGGTGAAGTACGAACAATAGGCAAACCCGCAGTATAATTTACACCAGCCCCTTTTGCGATATGCTTAAATGGAATCAGTCCTTGATCGTGATACATCGCCAGCACCGCATCAAACTTCTCATAAGCGCCCTTTGCGAAGAAACCATCTGCTGGATAAGGACCAAAACAGAAAATTCCCTGTTCATTTGCTTTTTCAACCGTTGGTCGAATAATCTGGTCGTCTTCAGTCCCGATAATACCATGATCTCCAGCATGTGGATTAAGTCCCAAAACAGCTATTTTGGGTTTCTCTACCCAGAAATCCTTTTTCAAAGATTCATTCATCAGAACGAGCTTTTTCAAAATTGCCTCTTCGGTAATATTCGCAGCTACATCATGCAAAGGAATATGACCTGTCACCACACCGATGCGCAGCTCATCACAGACCATAAACATCAACACATCGTCAGCTTCAACTTTGGCCTGCAAATATTCGGTATGACCCGGAAATTGAAATCCTTCCTGCTGAATATTGTGTTTGTTGATCGGTGCAGTCACCAATGCATCAATTTTGCCGGACTTCAAATCCTCGATCGCTCTTTCCAGCGACAAGAAAGCGTACTTACCGCCAACCTCATTTTCCTCACCCAACGTGATCTTGACGTCTTCCTGCCAGCAGTTAATCATATTCGCCCGCTTGGGATGGGCTTGTTCAGCATCATTGATTACATTAAAACTAAAATCATTTATCCCTACCGCCTTTCGGTGAAAAGAGGCAACTTTTGTATTTCCATAAACAATTGGCGTGAAAAAATCGCACATACGTTGATCTACCAGTGACTTTATAATTACTTCAAGTCCAATGCCGTTAATATCCCCTACGGTAATTCCGATTTTTAGTTTATCACTCATTCTATTTTTAAATGCTTTGAATCAAAAATAGGGATTTTTTTTTAGTATTGAGTAGTTAGATATGCGTATTGAGATTTGGCTGAACAAACCCCTGGCTTAAAAACCGCCTGCACTTTTGAATTTTTACTTTTGACTTTTTACTTTATAAAGCTTTTAAATTTCTAATTTTGCATCATGAGTACAGTTAGAGCAAAAAAACATTTAGGACAGCATTTCTTAAACGATAAGAATGCCGCACAACGTATTGTAGAAGCATTAGATCCTAAATTGGGTTTTAGCGAGGTACTCGAAGTCGGTCCGGGAATGGGGGTCCTTTCGGACTTTCTTTTGCAGAAAGAAGAATATGAGACCTATTTGATCGATGTTGATGACGAATCCATTGCCTACCTGGATGACAAATACCCACAATTGGGTAAAAGATTAATCCATGGCGATTTTCTAAACCTGGACTTTTCACAGTATTTCGGTGAAAAGATGGCTGTCATCGGCAATTTTCCCTATAATATTTCTTCTCAGATCCTTTTCAAGATCCTTGATGAACGCCAGCGTGTCGTTCAGATGACGGGCATGTTTCAAAAGGAGGTGGCCGAACGTTGCACAGCGAAAGCTGGCAGCAAAGAGTATGGCATCCTGAGTGTATTTTTACAAGCCTACTATAAAGTAGAATATCTCTTTACGGTAAAGGCAGGCGCATTTAATCCACCGCCCAAGGTGTTATCGGGTGTCATTCGCATGACCCGAAATGACCGCGAACAATTAGCTTGCGATGAGAAGCTGTTTTGGCGGGTCGTGAAAGCGGGCTTCAATCAGCGTCGAAAAACCTTGCGCAACTCCCTTTCGGGTGTTGTCCCAAAAGATAAGATGTCGGACAATCCGCTTTATGAGCTACGAGCTGAACGGCTCACCGTAGATGATTTTGTCAGTCTGACCAACGAAATCGCAAACAGCCTCTAATATGCATGCCACAGACAGTACATTCATCATCATTGGCGGCGGCATCGCAGGATTATGTGCTGCAATAGGACTCGCAAAATTGGGCATTGAAGCACATGTCTATGAAAGTGCCGCGGAGCTCAAAGGCATTGGGGCTGGGTTTGGACTTGCGGCCAACGCCATGCAGGCTTTAGAACAGCTCGGGTTAAAAGATGAAATCGTACCGCTAGGACACTATCTTGACTCTTATAATGTTCTGGATGAAAAAGGGAATATTTTGGTGGAACCGAATACCCGATCAATTAGCCAGAGATATAAACAGGATAATTTTGCTATCCACCGTGCGGACCTGCATCGATTTCTTTTATCAAAAATTTCCGGGCATAAAATTCATCTTGGCAAACGTGCGGCTTCCTTTGAACGGCTAGGGGAACAGACCCGTGTGCACTTTACCGATGGAAGCCAAGTTGTAGGTGACGCATTACTTGTTGCCGACGGTGTGCATTCCGTTTTACGTCAGCAGCTGATCCCAACATCAAGCCCCCGTTATTCGGGCTACACCTGCTGGCGGGCGACAATAGATAACAGTAGCATTCAGCTCAAAAAAAGTACCGAAACTTGGGGTTCAAAAGGCAGGTTTGGGATGACTCCCCTTGTCGGCAACCGTATTTATTGGTACGCTTGTATCAATAGCCGACAACAAAATCCAACATTGAAAAACTGGACCACGGCAGAATTATTGGAGAATTTCAAGGATTACCACGACCCGATCCCAACTATGCTATCGGAAACTAAAAATACTGAGCTCATCTGGAATGACATTATCGATATTGCGCCACTACAACAGCTTGCTTTTGGCCCCATCCTCTTACTGGGAGATGCTGGTCACGCCACAACCCCCAATTTAGGACAAGGTGCCTGTCAGGCAATCGAAGATGTTGCTGTGCTGCTTGACGAACTGCGAACAGCAGCATCCATTACTTTAGCTTTCCAAGGTTTCCAAAAACGCCGATTGGAGCGGGTAAACTATATCTGCAATACCTCCTGGAAAATCGGAAAGATTGCCCAATGGGAAAATCCCCTGCTGATAGGCACACGTAATTTTTTGATGAAAATAATGCCAGACAGGCTCAAGCAGCAGCAGTTAAACAAATTATTGTCCGTGGACTTTATGCAAATCAATCGTAACGATGAAACCGGGATCTGAATCATTTCCCGTGTTCTCATCAACAACTAAATATTGGATGAAAACTAACATTTTGATCGTCGACGACATTCACGAGGTCATGCTTGAAAAATTTGATCAGGCAGGTATCGCTTATAACTATCAACCGGATATTAGCCGGGAGGAAGCCGAAAAAATTATATCCCTGTATTCGGGCTTGGTCATTCGTTCCAAATTTCAGGTTGATCAAGCTTTTTTCGAGCTAGCACCCAACCTACGTTTTATTGCCCGGGCAGGGGCCGGAATGGATAATATTGACGACGCGATTGCACTGCAGCGGAAAGTCATGTTAATTTCTGCCAATGAGGGAAACCGAGATGCAGTAGGCGAACATATGATCGGGATGTTATTAAGTCTGATGAATAACCTTAACCGCAGCGATCAACAAGTGAGGGCTGGCCAATGGTTACGTGAGGCCAACCGTGGATACGAACTTAAAGGCCGTACAGTGGGTCTGGTGGGCTATGGTCATAATGGTATGGCGATGGCCAAAAAGCTGTCTGGTTTTGATGTAAAAGTCCTTGCCTATGACAAATATCGGACAGATTATACAGACCAGTACGCCACAGAGGCCAACATGGAAAAAATCTACCAAGAAGCGGACGTGATCAGTTTCCATATTCCTTTGACCGACGAGACACGTGGTATGATCAACCGAGACTATCTCTCCAAATTTGAAAAGCCTATTTTCTTTCTACTTGGCGCGCGCGGCGGTATTGTCGACGTACCTGCCGTATTACAGGCGCTTGAAGAGGGGGCCATTCTCGGTGCAGCTTTCGATGTGCTTCCTGTTGAAAAGTTCCCCAAACTTGCCGAACAGACTTGGTATCCAGACCTTATCAGCAGGGACAATGTGATTTTGTCGCCCCATGTGGCCGGCTGGACATTTGAGAGTTATTATAAGTTGTCGGAAGTTGCCGCAGATAAGATCATTGCATTTTTAGCTTCCTAATTTCCTACAAGAATCTATTATCTTCTTGCCAGGGGATCGGTAATCAATACTAAAATGAAATGCAGACGGGTCTGTTGCGGTGCCAATTTGCGGCACTAAAAAATACCGACAAGAATAACGATCAAAAACTGCAACACCAAGCTACCATCCAGAAGATAAGCGTAATGATAATGCTCTTTTGTCCTGAATACGGCCAGTTTTAGTAAAGCGAAGATAAGGATATTAGTCAAGATCAATCCAACCTTGACATACATCATATAGGGTACGATCAGAACAAGAAGGCAATGCAGTACTAACAATGTATAGGTAAGGTTCTTTGCCCTTTGTTCACCCAACATATTAGGCAAGGTACGCAGGTGGTAATAAGAATCCTGCTGAATATCACGAATATCAAAAGGCAGCGTGCAGATAATCAAAAATACAAACTTCAAACCACAGAGCGCGATAAATACCCATTGTGTGATTTTGTCACCGGCACTGACCAACTCGATATAGGGAAGCATCACACTACTACAAACCCAAACCAAGGCAATATGGAAGATCTTTGCACCAGGGAGCTGTCTTAGTCCTACTTTTCGGTCATGAAATGTAAATAAAGGCATTCCATATAGCAGGCTCAACAAACCGATAAACCCCAAAAACAAAAAGGAGTGCAGATGAATATGCCATAAGCAAAAAGCAAGCACGATCAAAGCAATGCTATTATTTACCCACATGACCCATTCATGGTTAAATATCCAACGTGTACGGGGGAATTTGGACTCTTTTGGTTTTTTAGGCTTTGACCACCAAAGACTGAAATTATACAGCAATAAGGTAGCAGTCCCTTCCACAAGAACAATATACCAATTGATCGGCCTTTCAAATATAATGTAGGTAAGCGCACATTGTGCCATGGCCGCCATAGCGATCAAAAGATTTGTGTAGATCGTGATATAAAACAACTTTCTTAGAAACAACATCTTGGTTAAATCGTATTGCAATATAACAATCTTGATAGAGAAAAGTAGTTTAACATTATATTAAACATCAAATTGTTGATAAAATGGTCAAAAACCGCTAAATTGTACACCGAAATTGAACGATCAAAAACGATTTCGCAACGATAACAATATAAATTAAAATAATTCATAATAATCCTAATAACGATGAGCCTACAAATAAAATCATTTGAAGAATATCAAAGTGAATATAAGCGAAGTGTAGAACAGCCAGAGGAGTTTTGGGCGAGCATAGCGGATCATTTTTTCTGGAAGAGAAAATGGAATAAAGTGCTGAACTGGAACTTTGAGGAACCTAATATCAAATGGTTTGAAGGTGCAAAATTAAATATTACAGAAAACTGCCTTGATCGTCATATCTATGCGAATGGCGATAAACCGGCCATTATCTGGGAGCCCAATGATCCAAATGAAGCACACCGCATCCTTTCCTATAAACAACTACTACAGAAAGTAGAGCAATTTGCCAATGTATTAAAGAACAACAATATCAAAAAGGGCGACCGGGTATGTATTTACTTGCCGATGGTTCCGGAATTGGTTATTGCTGTATTGGCCTGTGCGCGTATCGGTGCTATCCACTCGGTTGTCTTTGGCGGATTCTCCGCTCGTTCTATTGCAGACCGTATTGTTGATGCCGAATGCAAATTGATCGTGACATCGGATGGCAGTTACCGCGGCAATAAAACCATTGGTCTTAAAAATATTGTAGATGATGCGCTGATGCAGTGTGATACTGTTGAAAAAGTCATTGTATTAACACGGACACGCACGCCAGTATCTATGATCAAAGGACGTGATGTATGGTGGGAAGATGAGATCAAGAAAGTCGAGACTCAAGGAAATCCGGCCTGCCCTGCGGAAGAGATGGATGCAGAGGATACCTTATTCATTCTCTATACATCAGGATCCACCGGTAAGCCTAAAGGTGTAGTACATACTTGTGGTGGATATATGGTCTACACGGGGTACACGTTTATGAATACATTCCAATATCAGCCCAACGATGTATTTTTCTGTACGGCAGATATCGGATGGATCACGGGGCATAGTTATATTGTTTATGGACCGTTGTCTCAAGGCGCTACCTCACTGATGTTTGAAGGTATTCCAACTTTCCCGGATGCCAGCCGTTATTGGGATATCGTTGACAAATATAAAGTCAATATTATCTACACCTCCCCTACGGCACTACGTTCGTTAATGGCCTTCGGAGATCAGTTTGTGGATAAAAACGATCTTTCGTCACTACGCGTACTGGGTTCGGTAGGCGAGCCTATCAATGAAGAAGCCTGGAATTGGTTTAATGAGAAGGTGGGGAAGAAAAACTGTCCGGTTGTCGATACCTATTGGCAGACAGAGAACGGCGGCCATCTGATCACATCCTTAGCTGGTGTGACACCAGAAAAAGCCAGTTATGCCATGTTCCCAATGCCAGGTATACAGCCAGCATTGATGGACGAAAACGGGCAAGAAATCCAAGGCAATGATGTAACGGGAAATCTCTGTATTAAATTCCCTTGGCCAGGTATGCTACGCACGACCTGGGGAGACCATGACCGCTGTAGACAAACATACTTCTCGACTTATAAGGACATGTATTTTACCGGTGACGGCTGTTACCGTAGTCCTGAAGGATATTACAAAATCACGGGTCGTGTGGATGACGTATTGAACGTATCCGGTCACCGCATCGGTACTGCGGAGGTAGAAAATGCCATCAATATGCATGCGGACGTTGTGGAATCAGCTATTGTCGGCTATCCACACCCAGTCAAAGGTCAGGGCATCTATGCTTATGTTATCGCCAATCACCATACAGATGCAGAAGCTACTAAAAAAGATATAATGGAGACTGTATCACGTATTATTGGCCCTATTGCCAAGCCAGATATCATCCAGTTTGTCAATGACCTACCGAAGACACGTTCAGGAAAAATTATGCGCCGTATTCTACGCAAGATTGCCGAAGGCGATATTAGCAATCTAGGTGACACATCGACTTTGCAGGATCCAACTGTGGTCGAAGGAATCATACAAGGTGCCGAAGGCCTAAAAAAATAATTGGCAACAATCTTTAACAAAGAAAGCCTCCCATGTGGAGGCTTTCTTATCTTATTAAGTTGTAATTATCTTCGCACTGTATTTAACCTGATAGGCAAGGTATAAGCCACCCGTACAGGTTCTCCACGTCTCATCCCAGGCTTCCATTTCCTAAGTTTTTTGACCACATTTATACCAGCCTCACCGGTACCAAATCCTAAATCCTCCTTCACTTTAATATCTCCTACTTTACCGTCTTGATTAATAAAAAAACTGATTTCCAAAATACCGCTCACTTCATTTATTAAAGCTTGTTTTGGATATTCAAAATTTTTCGCGATAAAAAACATCAGCTGATCCTTTCCTCCAGGATATTCAGGTTCTACTTTATAAGAAGTAGAATCATATCGAATAGTAGTTCCGTTTGCTTTTGTTTTTGTACCCGACAGCAATTTCCCCTCCTTATAACTTTCTACAAAAGAGTCTCGGCCAATTCTTCCTTTCCATTCTCCTTCACGTAAATTGTTGACCATACTACCTTCCTCATAACCTCCTTTTTCGTCTACACTAAAATGAATGTGGCCGGTCCCGTTTTCCAGCGTTTTGTTATTCAAAGAGTCATAATACACGATATAGACCGGCTTGTTTATCACCAACTTCTTTTTCTTAACTTCGCTAGGATAAAACACCATCATCTTCAACTTATTATTCGGATAGAGATAAAAAGCCGAGTCTACCAGTTTACTATTATCACTGAAATTCTCAAGACTCTTTAGCGTGCCATTTTCAAAAAATTCGTACTTTTTTCCTTGAAACTTAAACGGCTGACGCCCATTTTTACTAACACTATTGAGCTTTAACGAATCATTGTGCAAATAATACTCCTCTATTCGATAAATGTTTTCTTTTCCTTGAGCTTCCAGATGAACTGTTCGGATAAAATAGGCTGAGTCCTGTTGCTTGGTTTCTTCCCCATCTTTCTTATGATAGGACGTAAAGGTAACTTGTGCCGAAAGGCTTGAGCAGCAAAAATTGAGCAGTAGAAAACAAACAAATTTCGCCGTAAAATGCAAATAATACTTCATTATCATTGTTAATATCGGCGTAATTTAACAATTTTCTTGAGTAAAATTATAAATTGATAGGTTAAATAATCATTAATTCCATTCCCTAGCGCTACAATGAATGAAACTGGGTTTTCCACATTATGTTAATAACATTGTTGATAAGTCAACACCTTACTGTCCTTCCTCATCTCGAAGCCTGATAATTTCTTCCAATGCCTGTATATCAATTCGATTTTTGAGTCTATTTACGGCTTCGAATCCCTTCATATCTGTCAATATGTCCAAGCGAAGACCATTATTTAAATGGAAATCAGTCCATCCTGCAACAAAAGATATTGTTTCCAGCTTGGGAATATCTCCAAAATTTTATTATCAAAAATATCCATATTTTATTTATGGTTAAACAACAAAAAGCCACATCATCTCGACGTGGCTTAAAATAAACAGTATCGGGAGTACCGAGTACACTTTGTATCAATATCCCGGGTTTTGAGTAAGGCCAGTTCCTAAACTTATCTGAGCAGACGGAATAGGATACACCAGGAATTTCTCGTCTTTCAGATTTTCATATTTTCTAAGGGCTAATTTCGTACGGCTAAAGTCAAACCAGGTCTCGCCTTCAAACATAAGCTCTTTTTCTTTTTCTTCTTGCACGGCAGTAACGAAGGCCTCCAGATTAGCATACGTATCGATCGGAACGGCGACACCAGCGCGCGTCTGAACAGCTTTCAAGGAGTTGTACGCTGCTGTGCTCACACTATTATCAACACGCGCCTTAGCCTCCGCATGGATCAAGTAAATCTCTGCAAGCCGGATAACGGTCAGGTTTTGACTCGCTGGCGAGAAATTCGGAAATTTACCCATGAAATAGTTATTATTACTTCCTTTTTTAACCGTAAAATCCTTTCGTTTGTCTTGCTCCGCATATAAGTCCAGAATTGCCGAATCTTTGGCAAAGAATAGCACACTAGGATTATCATTAGCAACTGCTGCCAGTGGATTGGTTGCTTGATCGTCAAATTGAATTTCGAAAATAGCTTCATTTGTATTTTGTGTCGTCCAGATCGTACTGTATTCAGTGACCAAGCTAAAGCCTCCCTCAGTCAGCACTTCGCTCGCCATATCCGCTGCTTTTTTATAGTCATTGGTAATGGACGCTTGGTATAAATACACCTTGGTCAGCAGCGCTTTTGCTGCCCAATGAGAGGCCCGCCCCTTGGCGGCATCGCCAGTGTTTGGATTTTCTTTCGGAAGCGCGGCAATAGCATCCGTTAGATCCTTAACAATCTGTGTATAGAGTGCTGCTTTGTCAGATTCGGCGATATCAATATTATCTCCTTCCTTGGTATAGGAGAGTTTTAGCGGTGCCTTGCCAAAGGCGCGTACCAGAAAAAAGTAGTTTAATGCCCGAATAAATTTAGCTTCGCCAACAAACATCTTTTTCTTGTCTTCAGTAATCATCGTCTCGGTCATTTTTGGGACTTCCTCAATCACTTGGTTGGCCGCATTTATCGTGGTATACACAGCTTGCCACATATTGGCTATCCAAGGATTGATCGCCTGTATTTTGTGCTCTGCAAAGTTTTCATATTCAGGAAAACTAGAAGCATGCCGAACATGGGCTGCTGAAAACTCCGGAACAACAATGATGGACTGACCAAAAGAAAATGAATTCATCATCGTCCGGTACATTCCCAAAACAGCAGCATTAGCATTGGTTTCGGAATTGAAAAATTTATCTTGAGTAATCTGCCCGAGCGGGTCCCGATCTAAAAATTTAGAACATGATATTGCAAAAGATGCGATCATGCTCACCAAAAAAATTAATACTATTTTATTCTTTTTCATCCGTTTAATTTTTTTTAAGTTGTGATGAAGCTATTAGATTATTTTTCACCCAATTTTATATTCTAATTGGTGTTCAAGAGCTCATCCGAATATTTCGGATTGGATTCTTTCCCTATCGGTTGAATAAATCATGATGGTTTCATCCGTACAAATTATTACGAGTATATGTTTTAAATTAATTAACGCGCTCACTACGCTCGGTTAATTTTTCTTCCTGTGCATATCGCCAGGCGTATCTTACCGCTATCGCGTGACTCTTAGACAGTGGTGAATCCTTGCAGCAGCTGAGCTTTATCTTCATGGTCTGAGCAGTTTAGAACGTCAAATTAACACCGGTCGTGAAAATACGCGGTTGTGGATAACTTCCGTAGTCGTATCCATAGATAAGGCCCGTATTGGCACCGCCGTGGCTTGAGCTGACCTCTGGGTCATAACCTCTATAGCTTGTAAATACAAATGCATTCTGCACAGTGGCATACCAACGGAGCTTTTTCATTTTTATCTTCTCCGCAATACTGGAAGGCAATGTATAGCCAAACGTGATATTTCTAATTCTAAAGAATGAACCATCTTCGACAAATCGCGATGATATTGCCCCATTGTTAAGATCCCCAGGAGCTGGTCTAGGAACATCCGTAATATCGCCAGGTGCTCTCCATCTATCCACAAAATCAACGAACTGATTGGAACTTGGATTGAATCCTTCCAGTCCCGATGCCAGGTTATAATTGAAGATATCATTCCCATAAGTGAATTGCCCCTGGATACTTAAATCAAAATTCTTATAAGCAAAGTTATTGGTAATACCGCCAAAGAACGATGGATTAGGATCGCCGATCATCCTTTGATCTTTGTAGTCTGTAGGCGTTACTGCAGAGCCATCCGCACCTAGGTAATCGATCATCCCGGTCTGTGGATTGACACCCGTCGCCTGCCAGCCATAGAATACCCCAAGCGGCTGTCCTACTATGGCACGGTTCAGATCACCTACCCCGCCACGCATTTCTGTCAATCCCTCAGGTAAAGCCACTACTTTATTTCTATTAAAAGTCATGTTAAGCGAAGTTGTCCACTTGAATTCACCGACCAAGTTTTTAGTCGTCAGTTCAAATTCAAAGCCTTTATTTTCTATATCGCCGGAATTTGTAAATCGGTTTAGATAGCCGGAACTGGTCAGGATAGGCAGTCCGATTAATAAGTCTGTTGTTTTTTTGTAGTAGTAATCAGCCAATATTGAGATTCTATTCCCTAAAAAACCAGCATCAACACCCACATTCCACTGATTGGTGGTCTCCCATTTTAAATTACGATCGCCCAATACATTGGGCACAAACCCCGCGAGTCCCATGTAATTGTAGCCACTAGAATATAAAGAACGACTGGCATAATTGCCGATATTTTGATTCCCGGTAATCCCCCAGCTCGCACGAAGTTTTAAATCATCGAGCACTTTAGAATCTTTTAAGAAATCTTCTTCTGTGATTCTCCATGCTCCTGCAAATGATGGAAATACTGCCCAACGGTTGTCAGCCCCGAATCGTGATGAGCCATCCGAGCGCACATTCGCATTGAGGATGTATTTATCTTTGTAGATATATGTGGCGCGGGCAAATCCAGAAGCAATAGCCCATTCTTCGGGATACGAATTTGCACCGGTAATAACCCCTCCGGCGGTGATATAAGGGATATCATTATTGGGGAAATTTGAACGTTGTCCGTGTACGAACTCAAGCCTGGATTCTTGAACCGAAAATCCCCCTAGTACATTGATACTATGATCACCAAATTTCTTGTCATAAGTTAAGGTTGTTTCGTTGATCCAAAGCTGGTCACGGGTGTTACGGCGAGCACCAATACCTCCCTGACTAGCATAAGAGCGAAGTCCGACAGGCGGCATAAAAAAGGTTTCATCAATAAAACTGATATCTGTACCGAAGCTTGTCTTTAGCAGTAGTTCTGGCAATATATTGTATTCTGCACTAGCATTCGCTAATACACGAAAAGTCTCCGCTTCATTGGTTGGGAGCGTTAGCATGGCAACAGGATTTTCGCGTGTCGTTCTCACCTGGTCATAGACAAAGTTGCCAGTAGCATCACGCACCGCTAAATTAGGTGGAGAGAATATACCACTCTTGGTGGCTCCTTCTTTTGAGTTTTCCTCCTGTACACGTTGGTTAACAGCCCTGGTGAGGTTGATCGCCGTAGAAAATCTAAGTTTCTCATTATGCTGATGATTGAGATTTATACGACCGCTTAACCGGTTAAAGTCGGATCCCAAAAGTACGCCCCCCTGCTTCATGTATCCTATCGAGGTATAATATTGTGTCTTTTCACCACCACCACTTGATGAGAGTTCGTAGTTCCTAGTTCCTGCATTTCGGAAAATCGCATCCTGCCAGTTTGTATTGACATTCGAATTGGAGAATATCTGCTCGGGAATGACTGCCTTGGGATCCTGTTGCTGTAGGATTTTGTAATAATCCTTCATATAATCCTGATACTGCTCGGTATTCATAAAATCATAATACCGTTCCTTTGGTACCTGGGAAAATCCTTCGTACATATTAAAGTTAAACTCACTTTTTCCAGGTGCACCTTTTTTGGTACTGATTAAAACGACACCATTTGCAGCTCTCGAACCATAGATTGATGAAGATGCCGCATCTTTTAATATTTCGATGGATTGGACATCAGAAGGGTTGATCGAGGATAGCACATTGATACCTTGCGTACCGCCACCGAAATCAAAGGTAGACCCTCCTGTGAAATTGGTCGTGCTGTTGACCGGAATTCCATCGACAACGTATAATGGATCCGAACTGGCATTGATTGATGTCGTACCTCTCACCCGAATGCTGATCCCACCGCCCGGCGAACCAGACTTCTGCGTGACCTGAACACCCCCCGCCTTACCTTGTATCGCCTGCGTAATACTTGGCAACACCTCATCTTGGATTTCGGCAGCGCCAATACTTGATACCGCACTGGGTAGTGTGGCGCGATCCATCGTACCATAACCTACCGCAACAACTTGTACAGAATCAAGCACTTTCGTTTCACCGCTAAGCACGACTTGTATATCCTTTCGATCCCCAACGAGCTGCGTGATTGCTTCGAAGCCGAGCGAAGAAAACCTGAGTTCGTTCTTCGGGCCAGCGGCAATTTGAAATTTACCGGATTCATCCGTACTTGCAGACACATTTGTACCGACTACAGCTACAGTAACGCCCGGAAGCGGTCCCTTGGGCCCCGTGACAGTTCCTTTCACTGTCCCCTTCCCCACGGAAACTGTTCCAGTGCTATCCTGATTACCGGAAATGTTTTTAGTGCTATCCTGACTACCAGCAACAGTTATACTATCCCGGCCGGCAGTAACTTTTGTCGTGCTATCCCGACCAGCTGCGACAGTGGACGAAGAATCCCTGGCATTGGCTGTCGAATCCGTTTGAACCTCCGCGGTACCAGGCGACAGGACGACTTCGATAAGTTTTTGATTGTTTACAGGAACTTCTTTAATTGCAAATCCAGTTTTTATAAAGATTAAAACTCCATTTGGATCTGCTGAGAGCCTGAAGGCTCCGGTTTGATCTGACAATCCGCTATTGCCCGTTTTCTTTTCGGTGACGACCACTCCCGCAAGTGCTGTTCCCGATGAATCTGTGACTTTACCGCTAATTCCGATCGTGTCAGCCGCAAGGAAAGAAAGCGGCTTAATACGCCCAACTACATTAGTGCGATAATTGGTTTCGATTGAGTGAGCTTGCCCACAATGGCAGAATAAAGTAAAACCGCAGGCTAATAGAAGAGAGTGGTTTAGGTGGTGCATCATACGTTAAATATTTATTATGAGAATCTAATTGAAATAATTACGTTCCAAGCAAAAATTGAAATACATGTAACAAATTTGAAACATCGATACGTTAAAATCCGTTCATTTATATCAATTTTGTTACATATACTTATAGATAATAAAACGTCCTCAAATCTAATTTGTTATCCATTACTGATATTTATTTTGAAAAAACACCAACATCAGATTCACTATTTACAATTAAATAAACCACAAACAACTAAATGTCAGTAAGTTGAATACAAATTCGTTATAAAATATTTTTTCTTATGATGCGGAAAATCCGTAGACATTATCGGATCACAACTGTAATCACCTGAGGATCTATCTAATAGAAATCAGCTTATCCAGTCACTAATGCTAATAAGCAAACAAAAAGCCACATCATCCCGACGTGGCTTAAAATAAACATATGAATTTAATTAAACAGTTTCTATTTGTATGAGTTTACTGAACTTGCGATCTTCCAGCTTCCGGCTTCATTTACTAAGGTAACGAGGTCAGTTTTTGTAAAATCGTCGAATTCCATTGTAATGCGTGCCACCATATAATTTTCGGATTCCTCTAAGATCGCTGTATTTGTGCTACAGTTGAGTTTCTCTCCTTTCTGTTTTTTCAAAAAGGAAATCACTTCCGAACGTTTATTGGTACGTCCATTCTGACCCTGGATCTTTTGGCTAAAGTCGGAGGTAAATAATTGCTCCACTCCACCAGATACTCCTTCGGTCATCACAGATACATAGCTATCTATTGCCAAATCTGCCGTGGATAGATTCAATGCTTTTCCGGGATCAGTTGCTGCCATTGAAAAAGTAGATACTGCAATCAATGCTGCTGCTGCGAATGTCTTTATTAAAGTGTTCATAATTCTTTTACTTTATATTGTTAGTTTTTTTGTCTCTTTTCTAATTGTCGCAAGGATATTGATTTTGTTGCATCATTTCCTTTAAGATTCTGATTCAAAAGTAAGACAACGCAGCATGCGATTTTATTACATTTAGACTAACATTCGGAAAAAGTCGGTGAAAGGGGCAATTGGGACGGTAAATGGGAAATAACTGAGCGTATAGAGCAACTCAACAGTAAAAGATTATCTCCCAATCAGTTGGTCAAAAATTGACTAAATTCTATAAAAGATTAGGATCGGTTAAATTTTGAATATCATCGAGATCTTTAGGTCTATTACTAGACTTCTTTGCCTCTAATAGCCTGTTTTTATGCAGGGTACGTATTTTAAGGTTATCATCTTCAAAAAGCACAGCCTGATTAAAATTCTCCTCAAAATCTAAGCCTTTTACTTTTAACATAATGTCAATCGCGACAGGAGGAATTCCAAATGTAAAAACATCCCATATTGGATGGTTTAGAAAATTATCCTCAGTCATATCAAACACGGGCATTCCAAAGTCTGAGAATGCTGCTTGCAATTTCAAATAATTTTCCGAAGTTCTGTCCACCCAAATATCCATATCACCGGTTGTACGCGAGTAACCATGTAAAATTACCGCAAAACCTCCAACCAATATATATCTTACTTCGTTCTTATTTAACGCTGCAACAAAATCTCTAAAATCTTCATTAAAAATATTTGCCATAATAAGTTGTAATTATCCTCTTGAAGAAACTTTAAATTTGCTCCTATCCATTTTTGGAGGATTCTCCAATGGAAAATTATAGGCCACACTATTTAAATATAGTGCGATTTCGAGCCGCTGTTGCCAACTCAAACGTGCATAATAAGGTGAATGATTTGCAGCCTCCTCGGCAGTTTGTGCTTTGAACGCTGATCTATCTAAACGAAATGCTTTCATTTATCAAAAATAAGTAAATCAAATATGTAATCCAATTTCCTTACATGGGACACCGAATTACTCACAGCTGAAAAGCGGCTAAAGTGGATGAAGGGCTAAAGTTAACTTCATTTAGCACATTACATCGTCGGGCGCTTTTATGGAGATATAGGATCGTAAATCCAACCAGGATGGGTGTACCAACAAATTCGTTGCATGGAATTCTGATTGCTTTGGCCAGAATTGGCCCCCGATACTTTGTACGTTTAATGTGGTCTCGGTCACACCTTATTTTCTATAAGGTGCCTTATACGTTTTCCACATCGTTATTAACATCATGTGGAAAACTTAAAACTACTTCTCGTGATCTTCCAATAACCATTTCGCAAAATCATCGATTTTATCTTTATTGATCACAAGCTGCTGTTCAAGCGGAAAATCCAATGCTAGTCTAAAATTTTTATCACCATTCACATCGTACCCTTTTACGATGCTACGGTGTACCAATTCCCAACGTGTTATCTGATAATATTCCTTCTCATCTAACCGTTCGACAAGGTATTTTAGAGGATGACCATCCTGGATAGGTGGATTCGATGGGTTGCGTTCGTAAATCGTATTCATTCCATTGCTATTGCATATTAAAACAATATCCAAGTCCAATAGACGGATATCTTTGCCATCACGGATGGTGATGACCGGATTTTCCTGTAAGTTGCCTGGTCTGACATCTAAAGTCTTTTCTCGCTGTACCTCAGCCACGGAGAATACATGGCTTTCGATTCCGGCCATGTATTCTCTGTAAAGGGAAGCCAAACTATAGAATAATGTATAGATCAGCGATATCCCCATGGAGAACGGTAATTGAAGAATATTTTGGGGAATTCGAAAAAGAGTGCGATCTGATATTTGATAATAGAATCGGTCTACACATTCGAGATACAAAATTGTCGGCAGATAAATAAATATAACCTGAATAAATAGACGTCTCAAAAATTCGTTCCGCCAAGGTTGCTTTTGATCAAAATATGCTGTTGCCTTCATAGTCCATTCCACCATAACAGAAAGAAAAAAAATACTCCAGAAGAAATCAATATAAAAATTTGTGTTCGACAAGCAGTATTTATAGATCTGCCATCCATTTCCGATCCGATATCCAGCGGAAGCATTATAGAAAGAAAAAATAAGAATCCATACAGTTCTGGATTTCCAATGATTTGCTGAGAGATCCCACTCTCCGTCTGTACTTTCGCTATTTTTTTTGATAGGTTCCATAATCTTACAGTATTGGCTAATGGTTAACGGTTAATTAACTCGATACACTATAATATTAAAAATAAGATAAAAAAGCAAATATTTCTATCCTTTCCCGATCTGTCTCATTTTTTTCTACTGGTTAAGATGAATAAACTTCAATTAATATGGAAAAAGATGAGGCTTATATTTCTTTTGCTTTCAAGCGTTGAGGTAAGCGACCGATGTCTTTGTAGAAGTTGTCAAGGTAAAGACATCGTTCTATCAAGAAACAATGGTAATAAATAATAACGATATGGCAAGCGTACTGCTGTTACACAAGCTCCATCTTTCCCGACGGGGCGCTCCAGTTATCTTTAGTACGCTTGTAAAGGGATCTGGCGAGATACTGGAGCAACATAAATAGGGACGCGGGTACAGCGATAAAGTGCAAAACAAAACAGAGGGCAGGCCGCGCCAAGGCAGTGCCGCTGCGCAATAGGTTATGGATAGGTAAAATGAACTGAGATGAAAAGTCTACGAACAGCGAAAGAAAACATCAAACTACTGGGCCTACGCATTGGGTCAGTGTTCCAATCCTTATGGATGAGGCTGTCTGGACGGTTTGTCCTTCGGTTCAGGTATCGCGTTATTCTTTGGTTCAGAGAATTTTGTTATGCCCCTATCTGTCTATCCTTGGCCCTAAAGAGAGTTGTGGACAAGATGTGGTATCCGCGTAAGTTTGCCCTGTTCCCGGGCACGCTGGCCTCCCGGTTTCAAGGAAGCTGGCCGGTCACAACATAGGATCCCTCGATCGCATCACTGCGAGGCAAAACCGAGATGCAACAATAACTAATATAATTATATAAACTTAAAAAGATGCTTATGCGCACTTTAAAAATTAACTGGTTACGCGCCGGTCTTGTATTATCTTTCTTTTTATTGATTGGAGCCTTTTGGGTAGTAAAGGCAATGGAGAAGAAAACAGTTAAAGTAACTTCTCAAAAAGAATTGGTTGTATTTCATTATGCAAGTGAAGACACAAGTCCAGGTGCTTTTGCCGACCCGGACAATTGGGTGGAAGGAACTTCCCCAAGCACAAGACCTTGTGGCAATGGAGAGAATAAGCCTTGTGAAAAAACAGCAATAGACAAGGATGATCTTGAGTCCATGCTTGTAGGAAAATCCAATCAAAATATATTGGATGACTCAAGTTTTAGCAAGAGAGATTAGCAAAATCTAATTTTTAATTAAGAATAGTATTGGGGTATATCGCCCCAGTACTATTCTCATTGTTAAAGGTCCTATCTGGGGTTCTGTTCCATCCCTGTCATATCTAATACATCTTCAGGCAGCGCAATTGCATATCGCTTATCATTGGGAGTCAGTATAAACTCCTGATTGTTGATTCTACGAGAAAGAATTATCCCAGCACCATCTCTATTCAACCGTTTTACATCCGACCATCGAAGCCCGCGAAACAGTAACTCTTTTCGCCTTTCATTCAGGATTGTACGAAGAGCTATATCCACATTAGTGAATACAAAGGGCGTAAAAGTATTTTTATCCCAACGGTTTATCATCAATAGATTAAGCGTTTCAGCCGCCTTATCAATATCCCCCAAGCGAGCCTGACATTCAGCAACAATGAGCAACAATTCGCTGGATGTTATTCCTGTGATGAGTCCCTGATGCCCCATATGTGTACCTTTAAAAAATACAGCGCCCTTATTATCTAGCCTAAAATATATACTTTTTCGAAGATCACCCGCTGCATACATTAAATAAAGGTCTTTATTTATCTGGGCTATATTTAGGTTAACAATATTGGAAGCATACATTCTTGTAAAAAAGACTACTTCTCGACTGGTCTGATTTGTTGCAGGTATGGGGAAACTCGCTGAGGCCGATAGATCATTAAAGTCAATTAAATCATTATGCAGCTTCAACGCCTCCTGCCCATTAAATAGTGCCTTCTCATAATCCCCCTTAATCAAATAAGCGCGAGCCAATAGCCCATAAGCGGCAGCCTTTGTCGGAAGCGCAGGGGAAGATTCAGCGATGGGCAATAAAGGCAGCGCCACCTGCAAATCGGATAAAATTAAATCATAGGTCTGTTGTACTGTGGCTCTTTTAGAAGGCAAATTCATATCAGGATCAAGACGCAATGCCATCCCGAGATCCTTGCTGGCCCTCTTCACATCATATACAGGTGCCCATGCCTGCACCCCATCCAAATAGCGGGCTGCCCTGAAAACTAGGGCCTGTCCGCGTACTTCATCCGCATCTTTACCGGTCAGTCCGTTATCATCCAACCCCTTAAGTATAGAATTGGAGACATAGATACCTTTATAGCAATAATACCATTCATGCCCCGCACCAGAGACTTCGCGTGTCACATAATCGGGTTGCCAACTGTAGAGACGTTTATCACTATCGTAATACAGCCCGTTATAGTCAGCATCTGTCAGACTAAAATCACCACTACTAGCCTCTCCCATTGAAAGATAATTTGAGTTTACATTCCCGAAACCATTTAGAAGCGCCCTATAATCTGCTATCGTTACAGGGATCCCTAAGCTTTTATCCGATTTTTCTTCTAAAAATTTGTTGCACCCCCCTAGGCAAAAAACAAAAAGGGGGAACAATAAGACTTTATTCCATATTCTTTTCATAAACTTTTCCTTTAAATGCTTGTTTTTATACCCACTGAATAGCTCCGCGGTACAATTGTCCTACCGCTTCCTAAATTAAAATCTGGATCAATACCAGCTTTATTGGCCTTCCATAACATGCCAATATTCTGTATATTGAGGTAAACATGTAATCTTTTAAAGCCTTTAAAATAAGGGAGGTCATATCCAACATTGATATATTGTAATCGAATATGATCACCTTTTTCGACTAAAACACTGGCTCCTTCATAAAACCTGTCCCTGTTACTATTTGTGGTATATGGATTAACAGGAACATTCGTTAGGAGCTCATCTCCTGGTTTTTGCCATCTATTAGCATAATCACGGTGACCTTTTCCATTATTAAACAGATTGGTATAATTGATTGAGGAACGTCTAAACCAATAGTCTAATTTGTAAGTAATGCCAAGCTGAAGACTAAAACCTTTATACGAAAACGAATTTTGCAAATTACCAAAGAGGGTCGGTACAGCCGATCCATGATAATTCAGGTCTTCCTCTTTTGTACCAGCGCCTGTAATCGCAGTATAATCCTTACTGACTTCATCTTTCAGATAGCCTTGCGCTTCACCTGTATTCGGATCTAGCCCTGCCCATTTATAGCTATAAATCGCATATACAGGCTTCCCTTTAATCCCCGAAATTGGCGGAGTCGCTACATTTACGTATTGTTGTGCCAAAGTTCGGGATATCAGGTAATCATCGATTGCATCTTTATACAAACTCACGTTGAGGGTACTATTCCATTTTAAATGCGTATGGTCAATATTTTTTGTTGTTAACTCTAAATCCCATCCCTGACCATGCATATTGGCGACATTTCGCTGCATCGAAGTATTTACGCCTGTGGTCAGGTCTATCGGCGCCTGACCGAATAAATTTTGCCCCCATTTGTGATAAAATTCCAATGCACCCGATACACGGTTATTCTTCGTTCGGAAATCAAGTGCGATATTGAGCATTTTACTCGTCTCCCATCTCAATAAAGGATTATAGAAATTCACAAATGCAGCAGATGGATAGCCCGTAAATACTGAAGGAGCAGCAAAACCAATGGTGTTTACAGCTACCATCCCTGGATCTATATTACCACTGAAACCATAGGTAGTCCTCAGGTTGAGATAAGAGAGTAAGTTTGTATTGAAGAATTTCTCATTGGAAATCTTCCATGCCACACCTGCTGACCAAAATGGATTCCATTGATCATTTGTCTTTAAGCCAAACAGGTTGGAAGCGTCACGGCGTAGACTCCCTGAAACCGTATATCTGTTGTCAAAACTATAAGCTGCATTAGCAAATTGAGAGACAAATCTCGTAACCGTTTCACTCAGTGTCTGACTATTTGGAACATAGTCTTTCGCACCTGTAATCACAGTGGGATAAGAGGTTTTATAATCTATATTCCCAAATGTCAAATTTTCCGGATTGTAACCATAAAACCTATTATTGTTAGATTCACGACGGGCATCCCGCATTTCAGTACCAGCAATGGCAGTAATCGTATGCTTACCAAAATTACGGTCAAAACCGAGCGTCCCACGTAGATTGTTCGCATGCATTAAGGACGCACTTTTATCAAGTATCCCACCAACGGGTATTATATATTCGACCTTATTGTTCTGAAGTTGTGTAAAGCGGTTCACATAATCACGTACCATATAACTATACTGATCGGCAAAGCTTGTGCCCAAGCTGTTAGCTTGTTCATATTGGTAATTTCCGGCGATCTTCAACCCCTTGATGATTTCATAGTTTAGTTCGATGGTTCCCAGTAAATCTGTCGCCGGACTTTTGCGTATCTGATGCTCCGAATCCACCAATGGGTAATAGCTCCAATCCAAGAGGTTCCCATCCCCATATGACTCAATAAAACTCTGTCTATAGTTTCTTGGGACTGCGAGAGCCTGACCGTTTTGATCAGCAATACGCGTATAAGGGAAAAGATTAGTGATGTCATTATATCCATTGCGTCCAGACTTTGTACCTGTCTGTGTATAATACAGATTAGTGGAAATAGAAAATCGTTTGCTAATCTCATAGGTTTGTTGAAACCGCAAGTTGATACGTTCGTAACGATCGCCTAATGTTCCTGTATTACGATCGTAGCCTACCGACGAAAGCCAGGAAAACTTTGCACTACCTCCAGATCCTGTTAAAAAATATTGTTGTTTGTAAGCTGGTTTATATATGTAACGATCCAATTGTTCACGTACATCAACATCTCTTAATTCATTAATTCTTGTCTGAGCTTCTTCTTTGGAAACCTTTCCGTTATCCGCCAGATCAAGTAGATCGATCACAGGACTTAATAAAGATTTACTGGCCGAGCCTATTTTACTTTTATAAAATCCACGACTGTATAATTCCTGTTCTACATTTATAAAATCTGACGATGACATCTGAGGAATATAGTAGAGGTCAGGCTTTGCATCCACGGTGTTGTTGGCATTGAATTCAAAAGAAGTGGGCCTATCTAACTTTCCCTTTTTCGTTGTGATCACAATTACACCATTCGCTGCCCGTGCTCCCCATATACTTGAAGCTGCAGCATCCTTTAGGATCGTGATATTCTCTACCGTATTGGGATTAATATTGTTGATATCACCGTCATATGGAAAATTGTCAACCACGATCAAAGGATCTTTAGGCCCATTGATGGTACTTAACCCACGAACCATGATCTGGGGACTAAACTGGCTTCGGCCAGCATCCATAACAAGACTATTTGCCACTACCGGTAATCTTGAAAGAATATCTGTACCCACCTGTTGGTTAAACAATTCCTTATCAACGGTTGAAAAAGATCCGGTAGCCCTTTCTTTCGGTATGGACTGATATCCTGTCGATACAATAACTTCTTCCAGTTGTGTCGTATGTGATTTTAATTTTACAATGAGCCTGGTAGTTGATGCGTCGAAGGCTACCGTGTGACTGACATAACCAAGATGCTTAAAAACTAGCGTACCTTGGTGTGCTCTGGTATGAAATTCAAACTTTCCGTTCTTATTTGTTAAAACTCCATTATTAATGTGGCTCTCCTTAACAGATACACCACCTATAGCCTGCCCTAAACTATCCACCACTGTTCCTTTTATCAGTATTTGTCCTTGTAGTTGCGTTCCTAGAACCAACATACTACAAATTAGCATAACAGTTCTTACCATCTTATTTATCTAAAAATGGGGCTAAATAATCCCTATCCAATAGATTTCGGTAGGTTATCGTTTGTAATATACCATATTGGTTAATCCAATAATACATCGGGTAGCCGGCGGGTTGAAGCAATTGGTCCAAATAGGTACTTTCAATTATTGATGAAAATGATCCGAGTCCCAAGCTCTGAAACCATTCATTTTTTAGATAGCTATGGATACTAGCATAATTATTTCTTGTCTTAACGCCATTAACCATTATTACGGCCAGTTCGCCTCCATAAAGCTTTTTATAGTAATTGATTTCCTTCTGATGTAGAAAACACTTGGAACAGCCGATCATCCAAAAATCGAGTATCAATAGTTTTCCTTTATATTCTTGGAGATTTCTACGCACGGTATCCCCATTGATATAAAAGAGATGTTCTTTCGTCCAGAATTCTTCTGGAACTTTATGACCAATTTTTAATGGTATGATATCAGATTGTCTTGTTATTAGCTCACCGACCCCGCTGTCCTCGCGGGGCGTCTGAGCTGATAAACTAAACATATAAAACATAAGAGGAAGCATAAAAATAGCTCTTAGGTTCTGCAATGCCTTTAAAAAACAACTTTGATATTGAAAAACGATAATTGATATCCTAATAAGTTTGGTCATCTGTATAACTAAACTGTATACTGTATTATCCAATAAAGCAGTAAACGCAAAAGTCTTTAGTAGCATCTTCTTATTATTTAGATTCTTTGGATATGCTACTGAAGAAATCATAAATTCTTTTCTTGGTATCGAGGTCTTCCTGGATACGCTCTCTCGGTTCGGAAAAAGAAATTTCAGACCAGTTTATTTCCAGCTTTTGGAAGTGGATCATAAAATATGCGATCAGCAGGGGGGGCAGCGCTCCAAAGAAGTCCCTCTCTCCGCTTTGTTTAGTCATGTCGAGCGCCATTACATGCGTCAAACTATTTTCCATTAAAGCTGCGATATGGTTTTTACATGTATCGATCGCATAAATTGACCAAAAGTCTTTGATGTTTTTTAGGGGACTGTACCCTTCTTGGTATATCTCGTAAAACGCTAGATCCAATTGCACGAGATTTGCATAAACAGGTTTCATGTGTTTAGTTTTTAACAGGTGACATAAGTGCATAACTTTCCCTATCCGATTAAAATCAGACTATTGGGAAACTTAAGCTAGCCTAAGCCACTTAAATAATAAATTGATTAATTGATGAGCCAAACCACATTTGAAAGGTAATTACAAGGTATATATATTGGCACGATGCAGTTCATGACTGAGAGGGATCAAATATAATTTGATCGGTTCGACCGAGCTACTCGGGAGACTTGATAAGATTTTTTGTTAATTGTTTCTGCTGGTTCATACTCACTGAAATTATATAAAGTGAGTCTCTACAAGGTGATACGCAATGACTGTAAACAGGGCTTACCATCTATAAAACAAGGTTCCGACGCCTTCCAAAGATAGAATAGTAGAGCCCATGTATACAGCACTTATCAAAGATAAGCAAAAAGTTAACATGGGCATTGAACTACCATCTCGCTTTGGATACAAACTGTCGGAATTTGTTTTCGAGACTCTTTCACTCAACACCTATTTACTGATTTCCTAAGGATCAGTAATTACAATAAACAAATATAAATACAAAATAACAAAAAAAGAAATTAATGTCACTTTTTGAAATCTAAAACAAATTGAGATTAGCGTTATGAAAAATCTCAACAAAAAATTCATCACAAAAAACATCCTTAATCTTATTGATTATTCTGGAATTACTGATGCTGAGTTTTCAAATCTGATTGATGTTTCAACAAAGCAAATGAAGCGGATAAAGAAGGGAGATGCAGAACTTACCTTTGAAAATATTAACCTTGCAGCAGATTTTTTTGATACATCAATTTCAAAACTTAACAGTCAGGATATTGAATATGAATATCTATATCGCTTAAAATTGTTGAAAAAGCACAGATCCCGGCTAGAATATTTCACTATTCTGAACAAACGTCCAAGCATATCATATGCGATAAAATATTATTTAATTTACAACAGCAAATTTAAAAACGATGGGTTAATAATTAGTGAAATAAAAGAGTTACTAACAGAAATAAAATGGCATTATACTAGTGCCTATTTATCGAATGCGATGAGTCGTAACGAAGATTTGATAGAAATTGTTGGGACTAGATTGATCCAAGGCAAACAGATCAATATTTACAGATTAAGAAAACAAGTTTGATATAATCACCTAAAGATACAATAAGGTAAGTTGGCTGAAAATCTAATTTATTAAACGGAATTGATGATACAGATCTCACATCCAAATATAATTTTTCATTATCTTTGTTACGGGCGTAACAAGAATAAATTCAAAAAAAACAACTATCTTTAAGTAAGCCAAATATGAATCTGTAATACAATAATTAACATTATGAAAGCATACTTAAACAAGAAATCTCCATTAACATTGGTATTGAATATCATTACCGCATCATTCTTACTCAGCCAAATGCCCCAGCATATCCTATTATATCAAGATGCTGAAATACTGAAAATTATATCAGTAATAGTAGTTGATATCTGTGCGATTGCAATTCTTATTTATTCACTATATAGACTTATCTTTAATCGGATAAAAATTTAGAAAACCGAGCAATTTTATAAAAAACCGCGTAACTCTATTATTAAATTAAAATATGAATACATTTTATTAAAGATCTATCAATTTTTTACAACAACAACTATAGCTGGAGTTGCAGTAGATGAATGGGTCAAAATAATTATTGCTTTAATTATATTGGTTATAGGTATAAAGGATAGACACCATTTAACCATTTGGATTGCATTAACCTATATTCTATCAAAATTAAGTGGTCATATTTTCTTAAAGAAAAGCTTAAAAATTATAGACGAGAAGTAGCAGGTAACTACCTCTCTTTATAATCTCAATTGAAAGATTAATCTGTTGTAATTCGCCAATAAATTCAGTAGGTCTTCTAATCTTATCGCAAGCTTTTACCCAATGCTATGTTTTGCTACCATGTCAGTTTTGTCTATAGATAGGTATTCTTCATTGTTTATCTATTTGACTTTATTAGTCTTTATTTCCACAAATGTGAGCGTCAATGCTCCCACGATTAGATAAATAAAGGTTTTGATTATCCGACCTGTGGTGAACTCCACTGCTTCATCTCGAAAGTAAACGCCAATAAGTTGCTGACTTACTATTGTTACTAACATGATAAAGCAATAAAGGAAGAATAATTTACCGTGTCTTTTCATAAATGAAAAATGCTTTTTAATTCTCAAAATTATCGCCATAAAAAAATGAAATTGTAAATCGCTCAACTATAGTTTCCAAGCTATTATTAGCCCACTATTTTTAACGGAAAATTATGCCTATTACTCAAATAGATGGAAGATCCGACAAGAGGCAAAGCTAAGATCAAAACTAAATACATGGTTCGATCACTTTTATTTTCAAAATCCCTTCTGTAAAGATCTGTTAAACTAAAAACGATTAAAGCTAATGGAAGTAAGATTACCATCACTTTTAATACGATAAATATAATTTGATAAATCATGAGTGTTTAAATTATTACGGTGCAAAAAAAATGATTATACAAGACGTCAGATTGCAAAGTAAAATCCCATACCAAAATTTATTGAATTGCTTTTTTAATATAATCTGATATAACGAAACAGCAGTAAGAAAAAAGACCAATAAAACAGTAGGTATTGAAAATAACTCAACAACGATTCCAATGAAGACTTCTATCCCTTGAGGGATAGAATTATATACATATAAATGGACAACCAACAGAATTAAATAAACCAAACAAAATAAGGATCCTGTTAATATAATTTTTTGGTTGGAATTCATAAAAAATTAAGTTTATATATCTTTAAATATAAATAAAAAAATGGTCATAATATATTACATTCGCCATATTGTTGGATTAATTCAATCAACATTCTTGGCATTTTGCCTCAATTCTCGTTTAATATTCATCGGAAATAATTTGTAAATCTCATTATAATGATCAAAATTCTCTTTACTATTTGCCTGGATCTGATAAATATGGGGAATAACATCACTATTTAAATTCTTCTTCATAAAAGTTATTTCCTCTTCCAACAATTCGGCCTTAATTTTAGTCAACCAATCATTTGCTAAGAGAACATTCAAACGATCAGCTTCTTTATCTAATTTAAGATCATTATAGTATGCCATCATTTGTTGAAGGCTATCTTTTTGAAATTGATTTTTGACCCTGTAACGTTCTATTAATTTTAAGTATTTAGTGTAGATTTTGTTATTTGTGCCGTCTGACACAATATTAATTTTAGGTAAGTCTATCTCATTTTCACCCAACAACATCTCCTCTAGATCCGCTTGATTATATGCACTATCAAGTAATAGTGTATAGGTATTTGCCTCCAAAGGGTCTAACCAAAAAGTGGTTGCCATATAATATTTTGGAGCACCAAGTTCAGGTTGACGTGCAAATCTTTCAATTTCTTGTTTCTTCATCACATCTCTATCCCAGGAAAAAACCATTTGATAAATTCCTTTTGGAAGTTGTCCAATATTTATATCAAAATTTTGCTCGTGTAGGGTATCTGACAAAACCTTCTTGCCACTATTTAAGTTGTATAAATCTATATAAAAGTGAGAAGATATCGGAAAACGACCTTTAATCGTTTCTGACCTGTCGATGCTACATGCCAAAAAGAAAAATATTATTACATAGATAGCAACACGCCAATTTCGGAGCATAACACAAAAATATTTCTGTTTATTTATAAATGCCCAAATGAATTTGATCTATTAAAAAAGAACTAGAATAGGAGAGAATCCTAATCTAGTTCTTTCAAAACTAATTATTTTGACCTGTAAAATAAAAATCAGGGTGTTCAATACTCTTAAATTGAGACATGACTTCACCTGTTTCCGAGTTTACAAAATAGCCTAATTCAAATGTATCTGTATTGATTCTTTCCTGAAGTAGGTAACGTACATCATTGTAAATTGCTCCTTCATTCCCTCCAGGTGTCCCACTAGGACTGAACTTAAATTTACCATTATCAACAGTGTATGTATAATTGTAGGTTAACACAAACTTATTGGTTCCTGTAGTTGTATTAAATGCGACAGACATTTTATTATTCACCACTTGAAATTTGAAATCAATAGTGTGTAAAATAATACTACCTGTACTAAAACTCCAGCGTCCTATACCAGCTTTTGCTTGTGCTCTACGCGTTACGAAATCAGTACTCCAACCATTATAAGTTGTAGCGTCTGGAACGGCAATGGTTGAAAAACTTGTGCCTAAAGCTGTGAGGTATGGAACAACAGAAGAAGAGTTAATTTTTACAGGATACTCTTTACCCTCATTGTCAACTCCAACAAAAGAATTCTCATCCTTCCAAATAAAACGCTTAATTTGAACATTATTTACTAATGCCTCTCCAATAATTTCAAAACCATCAATTGTACTACAGAAATCAGCGAAAGAGGAAGAAAATGTTCCATCAGAATTAGCAATAACCATAGACATCTTTTTTGTACTAAATCCAAATGCTATTTCTGTTTCTACTCCGTCAACGACAATAGAGGTCAATGGATTTTTCTTAAAAAATGTCTTATTTTTTGCAATTGCATTCAAATAACCTTTTGAATTATATTTACTTGCTTCCGATTCTTTGGCCTTCACCAAAATTAAAGGTTTATAAAACTTTCTGCCTTGAAAAAACAAGGTATCTCCATTTGATTTAACGTAATCAAACTCAACATCACTACCCATACCCTTTCCGGGCTGCCCCCCATAGGATCCAGGGTTAGGATCTTGTAACATCGTTAGATAAGTATACGTATCAAATGACAAGGTCGCAGCCATAATCTGACGAATTCGGTAGCTTGACTCTTTTACATCCGAGGAGGTCTGATCCGTTAGATCGGCAACCATTTTCACACGATCATTGTCCCCAAATTGCATAAAGAACCCATATCCTCCTGAGTACTCTGTTGTCAAAGCCGCTTTCCAACCAAAGGGTGCATCTACTAGTGTTTTTCTCACATACGCCAGGGTATCTGCGATACGCGAGTCAGGATCGGATCCCAACTCCAACTCAACTTCTTTCGGTTTGCTACAGCTTACAGCAAGCAGCACCAAGCATATAAAATAAAATATCTTTTTCATCTATAAAATTTGATTTTAAAGGTTACGAAGCTATCAGATTTATCTATCCTCTATGAGAGATTAAATCCTTATAGTCCCATATTAAAATTTTCTTTCGATTATTTGACCTAAGATTATTGCATTTGGATCTTTACTATCTTTAAAATCTACATATTTCAAATATTCTTGTTGTGTTACATTCTTCAATGGTATGTGCCAATCAAGAACAAAAGCTGTATTCCCTAAATAGTTTATTAAAGGAGTTACATCTTCAACCACCCAATCTATTTTTGCATTGTCATATGCGCCTCCTGTACCTTGAGTTGCAGAGATGACAAATTTAAAGCTATTATCTGCTTGCTTGGTGATGGTGAAGTCGTACGCTGCCGAATATGTATTTGAATTATCCCCAAAAGTAATGTTTAGTATAGCCTTAGTGGATGAGGTTATTCTAAACTGTAGAGTTTTAGTCGTCCAGCCGCCTAGTTCGTCAAGAATCGGATTCAATATGTCTTTTTGCTTAGCAGAGATCTGTTTATTGATCGCCCAACTATTTCGATAATCCCAATCCAACCATCCAACATAATTATTGGTCATTAAAGTAGGGAGTTTAAATTCCGTACTCTTGTATTCTTCCTCCATTACTCGTTGAAATTCCATCTGCAATTGCGTTACATCAATATTAAAATACTTAATCATGTAATCACGGACAATGATTTCTTTTTGCTTGAATTTAGAATAGGCAGTGGCACCAGAAGCATATGCATAGCTATCGTAAAACAGCTGTCCTTTCACAATAAGATGTGACAGGGTTTCTGCAAAATCTTCGCCTACAGACTTTCGAGCATAAGGTGTAATAAATCCTAGTGCCCTAGCTGCAGCTTGAGTGTTTTCCTGTGCCGTCCAATTGGAATAATAATCACCAATACAGACTTTTTCAAAATCGACTGGTATAAACCGATTTTGATTTAATATGTGGGTGAATTCGTGATGGATCACTTGTAAATTTCCGATAACTGAGTTGGGATTAGTCTCGTTTAAGCCGTTTAGTCCATATAACGTAATCCGACGTCCACCATCGGCAGTACCGCCTTTCACCGAACCATCCGGATCATAATCTCCAGAACCGAACAATGCAAATTGTTTTGGGGTATAGGTTTTAATAAATGTAGCGCCGCCAATCTTATTATAGACTTCCAAAAAACCTTTTTTGACAATATCCATTTGTGGAATAACTTTCGACTCATCTGCAGGTGATATATTTTTATTTATATCGTGCATATTCCGCTGATAACGGTAGACCACTTCAATATTATAGGGATCTGTGAGATTTTTAGTAATCCATTCATCGATTGCCCCCGGTACAAATGTATCGTAGTTTTGTAAGGTATAATTTAGTTTGTCTTCTTTATTGCAGGAAAAGATTAATCCGATCAGACTAACTCCTGTAAAAATTTTAACGATAGTTTTCATAATTTATCTTGGGTTTAGTTCGACACCTGCCAATTTTGCCTCTTGAGGAATCTGAAACACACGTCTTGGGTCTTCAGGCTTAAGTTCTAAAAATGTTTCACGTTCATCATTGCCAATCATATTATGCCTTACCGTTATTCCTTTCCGAATAATATCAAACCAACGGAGACCCATAGACATAAATCCAATCTGCTTAAACTGTAACGTTGTTTCAATCAATGCATCTTTTTCATTTGCAACACCAAAAAACTCCTTGGACTTTGCAACTGTTACTGCGTGCGTACTAGGATTATAGTTATTAATTCTGTTGCTGGCAAATAGATTAAGATCAGCCAGAGCACCATTGGCATTTCCCAATTCAGTATAAGCTTCCGCACGATTCAGCAAGGCTTCGTCAGTAATCAATACTGGCACCATTAACATAGGGAAACCTGTATTTGCTGTTGGATTGGTCACATACCAAAACTCTTTCCAAAGATATGTTGTATAATGAGGTGCACCATAGCTTACGCCAAAGTTATATAGCTTTGCTCCCGCAGCTGTCATTCCATTATAGATATTCTGGAATACATTTATTCCCATTGCATAACGATTATTCCACCATCTTTGATAGCCACTATACGTTTCATTAATCAAAAGATTATAAGGTTGCTCAGCCTTAGCAAATTCTGTCCGGACGGATTCAAATCCCAATGTCTTGAAAGTAGAATTGTAAGGAATCAATTTACCTGCGAAATTTCCGCCAAAGATCTTATTGGCATTATCCACCACCTTCTGCCATTCACCTGTAAATAGGTAAAAACGTGTTGCAAAAGCATGCGCTGCTTCAGGAGTAAAATGATATTTAGGAACATCCCAAAGGCCTTCTCCTTTGTCTAATAATGCTAGTCCCTCTTCCAAGTCCTGACGAATATTATCATAGGTGGATTTAACAGTTCCTCTATCATAATTTTTTATGAGCACTGTTTCCGGTTCCTTTACGTAAGGTATTCCTGGTGAATCATTAGATGCACCTGATTTCGGATCGAATACCTTGGCAAAATAGTTTGCAAGCATAAAATGACAATAAGCACGAGCAACAAGTGCTTCTCCTTTGTAAGGTAAAACTTCGTCACCAAAATCGCTTTTTTCTATGGCATCCAAAGCATGGTTGGCCGCAGCAATAGCCTCGTAACAAGCATTCCAGTAGGCAGTAGGAGAATCAGTGTCGTCCCCAATAACATCTTTCCACTCATAAAGTGCCGGAACAGGCTGATATAAATCCCCTACAGCTTTATCTTCCACATTATCCGAATACGTTTCTGCCATTGCCAAGGAATTTCGTCCAGGATAGGCCGAAGCAATCAGTCGTTTAACTTTATCCACAGTATTGATCTGAGCACGCATATCTGGCTCATGATCAAGATATTTACTACATCCGCTAAATAAAAATGCAGATGATAATAGGATATATTTGATGGTATTTAATTTCATAACTTAATTTTTTAGAATCCTAACTTCACAGATAAGGTAATTTGTTTTGGAACCGGAAGAGCTACCCCCCCATTACTATAAAATTCGGGGTCCACTCCATTTAATTTTTTATCTGAGTATAATAACCATAAGTTATTTCCCACGAGGTTGAACTGAGCTGTTCTAAATTTTATACGTGAAACTAACTCCTTCGGTACATTATATCCTATCGAAATTTGTGACAGACGAATATAGTCTCCTTTCGCTACACGTTCGGATGAATAGTTATAAGCATTGTACGTATAGTTTGCGGCATTTCTTACCCCAAGCGCATTTTTAACATCAAATTCCGCTGACAAAGGATCCAAAGCTGAAGGAATTACCGTAAGGTATTCGTCGCCGCGGTAAATGAAACGGTTTATCAGATCTTTCGAAACGTTGTACATATCCAAATAAGAGGAAGAATAACTCGGTTGTAAGCGAACTTTATTTCCAAAAGCAAATTTCATCAAAAAGGACAAGCTGAAATTTTTGTATTCTAGTCGGTTATAATATCCTCCTGCGATTGTTGGATCCACTGGTCCCTCATATTTCAAGAAATCTGTTTCATTGTCCTGCAACCAAAAATACGTGGCGCCTGGAGTTCCATCAGTACCAATAAACATTGGATATCCACCTCTTGCGTTCAGTTTATCGAAATCAATAGAATACAATCCGCGATGTGGATTTCCTAATTTGGCTCCTCCTTCAGCAGAAACTAGATTCCAAATATTACGTGTCACGTCAAGTTTTGTAATTTCTGTTTTATTAAATCCTAAAGTGAACTGCGTCCGCCAAGTAAAGCCTTGCGGATCCTTGAATGGATATCCGCCAAGCTGAATATCAACTCCATGACCTTTCATATCTGCGTAATTACCCTGCTTCTCGAATTGACCTCCAATACCAGAGGTTCTAATAGGTCCAATTAAATCGAATATATTTCTTCTGTAATAATCTACGTTCAAATCGATTCGACGATTTAAAAAGCTCAAATCAGTACCGATGTTCAGTTCGTACATCTTTTCCCAAGTTAACTCTGAGTTTTCCAATCCATTTATGTTAATCTTTCCTTCTTTTTCAGATTCATAAGGTCTATAGGCAACTGCATTATAAAAGACAGCAGAGGAATTAGATGCATTCCCCATATTTGCGACTAAACCATAGGTAGCCCTTAAGCGTGCAGAAGAAAGAATTTTATTATCGCGATCGAAGAAATTTTCTTGGTCAATATCCCATGCTCCCGATAAGTTCCATGTAGGCAACCACCGCGCTACAGTAGAATGTCCCATTTTATTGGAACCGTCATATCGCGTCGTAAAGTTGAATGAATACTTGTCTTTATAATTATAAGCGCCCCGAAGTGCATAGGCTAATTTTCGGTCATAATTGTAAGCCATTGAAAAAGGAACATTACCACTTTCGATTGCATATTTATAGTAACGATAAGTAGGCATTACCAAATTACCATTTCCATATTCAATTCCAGGTCCATTAAAATCGTGATTCTGCTTGTCAGCATATTGAAGCTCATAAGTTCCAAACAAATTCAACGTATGATCGTTCCACTTTTGATTATATTCTAAATTATGTCGCATGTAATAACTGATCATATTATTATTAGCAACGTTGAAAAAACCACCATTGGGTAAAATCACATATTTGTCGGTATTTGGAAAATCGGGGTCTGCATATAAAAATCTGTTACCGCCGTTGATGGTCTGATCACCATTCGCGCGGTATGCTTTTGATAAATTTGCGTTCTCCGTAATGGTATGCTGCCTTTCAGAATTATAATATCGATACATCCCGTTAGCAGAATAGGTCAAGGAAGGTAAAATTTTATAGGTAATGCCCGCCTGTACCTTAATATCCATTAGCTTTAAATTGATGTAATTATTATCAAGCTCATTTAAGATATTGAATGGTGCATAATCTCTGTTAAAATATTCCAAATCACCTTTTTCATCGTATGCTGTTATAATCCGACTGGTATTTAACGAATAAGAATATGGATTGATATCAAAATCGCGAGAATAACTTCCATATACAGCATCTGAAACCCGATTCAGCGTTCCTGGTGTCCGCTGATCACGAATATTACTTTGGAAAATAAACTCAGTGCTTAATTTATCACTGATTTTATAATTGTTTCTTACATTGGCCGTAAAACGCTTCGCTGAATTTCCCAAAGTAAAACCAGAATCATTCATAAAGCTCGTAGAAGCATAAGTCTGACTTTTGCTGGTCCCTGTAGACATGCTCAAGGAATGATCATGTACAAGTGATTGTTTGAAAAGTAAATCAAACCAATCCGTATTGGCATTCGTATAACGTTGCAAAAACTGGTAGCGAGAAGGGGCATCATTCCGTAAAGCATAGGAATCTGTACTAGGATCATAATCGTACATCAGATTATACATCTTATTAAATACCCCGCCAGTAGCTGAACGAGAAACTTGTGAATGATTCAAGTACCCTTTATTTTCCATATCAATGATCAATTGCATCTGCTCTGCAGAATTCATGATATCAAATTGGTTATAATTAGGTTTGATATAGGTCGTAAAATTTCCAGAATAATTAAAGTTGACAACACCATCAGTATTACGTCCCCTTTTGGTGTTTACCACTACAACACCATTCATTGCAGCGGCCCCATACATCGCGGTTGCTGCAGCGTCCTTTAATACTGTAATTGACTCAATATCGTCAGGATTTAACCCCGCTACAGAAGAACCTAACAAGGTATTAGCATCACCCGTTGAGAGCGCTTCGTTCGAAATATTTACTGCTTCGTCCAAGATAACACCATCAATTACCCATAATGGTTTATTATCGCCAGTTAATGAAGTGGCTCCACGGACCCGAATTTTGGGAGCTGCACCAAACGTACCTGATACGTTTTGAACGGAAACACCCGCTGCTTGACCTTCCAACATTCTAGAAATATCAGGTACACCCGCACGTTCGGCTTCTTTCGCATCAATTTTTGAAGAGGCTCCAGTGAACAATTTACGATCCAGGTTTTGATAACCAGTAGCAACAACATTTACTTCTTCTAACTTTAGGTCATTGGCCGTAAGCACGATGTTTATCGTTGACTTGCCGTCCATGGAGATTTCTCGGGTACCAAATCCGACGTAACGAACCACTAAAACAGCAGATGAAGATGCATTGATCTTAAAACGGCCCAGTTCATCCGTTTGCGTGGAGACTGAAGTTCCTTTAACCGTAACTGTAGCGCCACTCAATCCTTTTCCGTCTTTATCTCTGACCGTTCCCGAAATGGACTGCTGTTGTATTACCAATGGAGCTATTACACGGCCGTTCTTTACATTACTGTTGACCGAAATCGTATTGGCAATAATCTTATATTCAATATTATTGACCTTTAATACGGCATTTAGAGCTTCTTCGACGGATGCATTTTTGACATTGACGGAAATCCGTGCTTTGGAATTCAGATTTTCACTATACAGCACACGGAGATGGGACTGCTTAGAGATCGCAGAGAGCGCCTCCTCAATGCGGGCATTTCGCATGTTTAGGGTGACCTTTTGCGCTGTACCCTTAGCATGCACACCCGTCACAAATGCGAATAGAAGACATGTACTAATTTTCATAATACGTAATGGTTTGCAAAACCGCGGATCTTGAGGGATCAAGGACCACCTTTTGCTAAATGGTAAGTTATTCATACATTTACACTTTGTGGTTAATTGGGGTTTAATTGTTCAATTTTAAAATTTAGGACCTGATGATCACATCTTTTTCTGAACAGGGATGCTGCAACATTCCTGTTCTCTCTTTTTAGGTCATTTGTGGTTAGGTATCATTCTTTCATAGGCATTCGGTTGTTTTTTTAAAAATTACTTCTAAGTTCTTGTCGCAATAATTAGCTTCTTGCCCTCAACCTCAAACCTAAGATCACTTACAAAGGACAACATTTCAAGCACCTGCGATAATTTGACATCACGCTCAATGCTCCCCGTATATTCTTTATCCAGTTGGACATTTCCTCGAAACGTGACATCCAGATCATACCACCGTGACAGTTGATGGGCAATATTCGTAATCGTTTCTTTTTTGAAATAGAACTCATTGTTATGCCAGGCGAGATCATGTGTTAAGTCCGCTTTTCCCTTAATCAAATTATCTTTATAGGATGCCGCATATTCACCCGGGAGTAATTCCACGCGCTGATCATTCTGCCTAACCATAACTCTACCCTCGGATAAGGTTGTACGAACTTGATCCGAATAAGCATTAATATTAAAATGTGTCCCCAGTACCTCGATCTCATTTCCCTTTGACTCTACAATAAAAGGTTGATCTTTTTTGGGGGTGACTTCAAAGTAGGCTTCTCCTTCCAAAATTACCCGGCGTTCCTTTGCCGAAAACTGCGCCGGAAATTTTAATTGAGATAAAGCATTCACCCATACTTTTGTTCCATCAGCTAAGGTCATCTTATAGAAACTTGCTTTGGGAACAATTAACAAGTTGTACTGCAAAGGAATAGGCTGATCTGATTCCTTGACCACCAATTCGTTGCTATTACCGATCAGG
Organism: Sphingobacterium prati; assembly: GCF_013167215.1. Taxonomy (GTDB): domain Bacteria; phylum Bacteroidota; class Bacteroidia; order Sphingobacteriales; family Sphingobacteriaceae; genus Sphingobacterium; species Sphingobacterium prati. The sequence continues at coordinate 819,073 of NZ_JABJWY010000038.1, read as the reverse complement.
TTATTATTTTTAGCCAGGGTTTTCGTAGAATCATCATTTAAGGAGACCTTTGTACCGTCGGCCAATACCAATACTGCACCGCTCGTGGCTGGTTCGACATCTTGCTTTTTGAATATAGCAACTTGTTTGTTTTCAGACTCGAACGGCGACAAAGCCACTCGCCACAATATAAAGCTTCCCATCAAAAATACAATCGACGCTGCCATACCCAGAGACCATCTTTTAAAGGATCTAGATCCTTTACTTCTTTTCTCGTTCAGCTTTTTCCAGGCTTTATTAGCATCCAATTGACGAAAGATTGCCAAATCGTCTTCTATATGCTTAGCCTCTCGGAATGATTCTAAAAATTTCTTATTCTGTGAATTGCTGTTGAGCCATGCATCAAGTAGCTCTTGTTCTTCCTCCGTCAATTGACCATTAAGGAATTTTTGGATTAAACCAGCAATATGTCCTGTATTTTCTTTCATTGATTACAATAAAGAAACCCAAGACTGTATAAAGGGTGACAAGAATTTAAATATTTTTTAACAAAAAAATAATAAGAGGGATAAATTCTGGATTTAAGCGCTTCAAAAGCATTTTCATGCCGCGTTGTTTTTGTGTTTTTACAGTATTGATACTAATTTGCAGCTCTTTGGTGATTTCCAAATTAGATAACCCTTCCAGATAGCCTAATCGAAAAACTTGCTGACAGGCAAAGGGCATTTGTTCAATTATTCGATATATCTCCTGGATAACTTCACTGTGAATCATATTTAATTCCAATGCAGTATTGTCTTCTTCGGTAAAACCAACAACATTCCAGTATTTTTGACGAACCTTTTCATGGCGAATGTGATTATAACAAGCAAAACGCACCGAACTATAAAGATAATTCTTTATTGCAATCTCATTATCACTCACTTGAACCGTATTTTTAAAGTATGCAATAAAAGAGTCCTGTACCAGATCTTCAGCAACGGCAAGGTCGCCAACTATTTTCCAGGCAAAATGACACAGGCCATTATAGTGCGTCTTGAACAATACTTCTTCTTTTTGCATAGTTAGATCACTTTCGCTCTCACTTTTCTATTGTAATAACTATAGATGAGATTGTTATTTAGGGTAAATAAACACATCCAATTCCGGATGTTTAATAATTGTATTGTAAAAATGCTTATTTATTTTGTGAATAGCAAAAATATTTTAGCAGTCACAAAACAGCGCTTCATATAAATTAAACAAATTGTAATTTTGGTTATCCAATTCGAGCAAAATCATCCCTTTTTGTACTGTACAAGCAATAAAACATTCAGAAAACTCCAGTTTTTCGCCTTTTTTTACTATATTGTAGACTTTCATAAAAAACCTTCATAGCCAGATAAGTATCAACAGCAATAAAATTTCGAAGGTTCTTATTGAAAAACAAATACTCCAATAAAAATTAAAACAAAGACTAAATGCTATTTACTGTTCTATCAGGATTAATAACATCGAGCCTTATTGTTCCATTTGGTCGATTCCTAAAAACCAAATGGGGTTTTATTCTCGCATTCTTACCGGTACTCCTATTTCTGTATTTTACAAAATTTGTGATACCCATCGGCCAGGGATCTTATTTTGTCCAATCCACAACATGGGTGCCATCACTGGGTATCAATCTGGATTTTAAATTGGACGGGCTCTCCCTGCTTTTCGCCTTGCTAATAACTGGAATAGGAGCGTGTATATTCTTCTACGCGAATGCCTATCTTAAGGGACATCGGTACATTGATCGATTTTTTGGCTACCTCTGTTTGTTTATGTCTGCCATGTTGGGTCTGGTACTGTCCGACAACATGCTGCTCCTTTTTATCTTTTGGGAACTAACTTCCATTAGTTCGTTTTTTCTGATCGGCTTCAACAACGATCAGGAGGATTCCAGAAAAAGTGCAATGACTGCACTATCCATTACAGGTCTTGGCGGATTCTTTCTGCTTGCCGGTTTTGTATTAATGGGCAATATCGCCGGCACGTATAATATCAGCGAACTTGTCGACAAGGTTTCTTTGATTCAACAGCATCCACTTTTCCCGCTTATTTTTGGACTGGTCGCGCTCGGTGCCATTACAAAATCGGCACAGTTTCCCTTCCATTTTTGGCTGCCGGGGGCAATGAAGGCCCCAACACCGGTATCAGCTTACCTTCACTCTGCAACCATGGTGAAAGCAGGGATATATTTGCTGGCCCGCTTCTCGCCAATCTTGGGCGGAAATCCGATCTGGATGTATTCGCTTATGATCATCGGTGGTATTACCATGCTCTACGCAGCATTTCACTCGCTTTTCAGAACTGATCTTAAGGGGGTGCTGGCCTATTCGACAATATCCGCACTGGGAATCTTGGTTTTCTTACTTGGGCTTGGGTCTAAGGAAGCTGTCATCGCTGCAAGTGTTTTTATTCTAGTGCATGCGCTATATAAGGCAGCTCTATTCTTAATTACTGGTATTATAGACCATGAAACCGGGACAAGGGACCTCACGGTTCTACAGGGCTTACGCAAAGTCCTGATGCCTGTAGCTATTGCTGGCTTCCTTGCGGCTCTCTCCAGTGCAGGCGTGCCCTTGACCTTTGGATTTATTGGAAAGGACCTGATCTATGAGGCTACTTTACATGCTGCCCCTAACGTATTCCTCTACTTGACAATAGCTGCCGTAGCAACAAACATACTGCTGGTATCGGCTGGATTTATGGCTGGAATCAAACCCTTTATGGGCAAATTACCTGAACAGTTTGACCATATCCATTTACCTTATAAATCCATGTGGATCCCACCGTTGCTGTTGGCAATACTGGGAGTGATCTTTGGTTGCATTCCTGGTTTCGTGGGCAACTGGATTGCTGGTCCAACCGCAAACAGTATCCTTGCGCAACAGGAGGTATTCCATCTAAAAATATGGCATGGTTTTAACCTGATACTTTTACTGAGCACCATAACCATTGTTGTTGGAACGCTTGTATTTATTTCCAACACTCCTAGTCACAAGAAACTTGCCTGGATTACTACTTTTGAAAAAATCTCTCCAGCATATATCCTCAATGTATGTGCCCGGGAAATTGAATTATTTTCGGCCTTTTTTACCGCAAAGATGCACAACGGCTACCTGCGCTCCTATTTATTAAAGATCATTCTATTTGCAGAACTATTGATTGGCTATCAGCTCTACCTAGGCGGTCCATTACATATCAAATGGGACACCTTGTCTCCGGTGAGTTTTTATGAGGTAACCACAGTATGTATCTTAGTCGGCGCCATTGTATTGACGATCAGAACTTCATCAAGGTTGACCGCAGTGGTCGCAACAAGTGTTGTGGGCTATGCGATCTGTCTAATCTTTGTGTTCTATAGTGCACCAGATTTAGCAATGACCCAGTTTACGATCGATACGCTAACGGTGGTTCTTTTTGTACTAGTCCTTTTCAAATTACCGTCTTTCCTAAATTTGGCAAACCGGCGTACCATCATTCGGGATGCAGCTGTCGCCATCATATTTGGTATTCTGCTCTCTATGGTAGCTTTACGGGTGTTACATGAACCCACCACCACCGATATCAGTGACTTCTATGGCGACTATGCTTATGTATTAGCTAAAGGAAAGAATGTTGTCAATGTACTGCTTGTGGATTTTAGAGGCTTTGATACCATGTTTGAAATTGTGGTACTGAGCATTGCCGCACTAGGAGTCTACAGCTTATTGAAATTACGTTTGAAATCATCTGATAAAGAGTGAAAATAAAAAGGTTAAAATTAGAAAATAAAAAAGAGAGTCAGTTGACAAGCCGCAGGCTTGTACAACCAAAATCTCAATACTCGGATCTCACTACTCAATACTAAATGAATAGCACAATATTACAGACAGCAACGCGATATCTCTTACCGATACTTTTATTATTTTCGGTATTTCTCCTGCTCCGAGGGCATTATTATCCCGGAGGGGGATTTGTGGGCGGCTTGGTGGCATCAATCGCTTTTGTATTGCATAGCTTTGCCTTTGGCCCTCAAAACACCATGAAGCTCATTCAATATAAGCCCTTGTCCTTAATTCCCATCGGTTTGGGAATCGCTGCGGTGAGCATGTTTTTACCCACTTTTTTTGGTTACCCTGTCATGACCGGACTGTGGCTGGAGGAAAAGATCCCCGTCATCGGTATGATCGGCACCGCATTATTTTTTGATCTCGGTGTATACTTTGTGGTCATCGGTGTAGTATTAACTATTTTATTTACAATTGCTTTAAATACGGAAGAGGAATAATGGAACTGATTCTCGTTTTATTGATCGGTATTCTATATGCCGCTGGAATATACCTCATCTTGCGACGCAGCATGGTGAAATTGCTGTTGGGGATTATGTTATTGGGTAATGGCACCAATATTTTGATCTTTCTGTTGGGTAATATTATCAAGGGTAAGCCGCCCATTATTGACCCTGATTTAAAAGTATTTACGGACATCTATGCGGATCCTATTCCGCAAGCGCTTATTTTAACTGCAATCGTGATCAGTTTTGGCTTGACTTCGTTTGCTATTGTACTGCTTAAACGTGTTTACGCATTGCTGGGCACGGATGATCTGGATGATTTAAACACGCCTGAGGAAGAAGATATATGATAGACAACCAGATTATTGCCACGGTGATCGTGCACCTTTTTATTGCCATTGTACAACTGATGTTCTGGCGGAAATCGACTGCGCAGCGTTTTTTGAGCGTAGGTGGAAGTATTTTAGCACTTATTCTTGCGTTTAAGCTTTTTTTCAAGGTCTATGACGGCGAAATCCTAACTATGAATGCGGCCAATTGGAAGGCTCCTTTTGGAATCGTCTTTGTTGCGGATCTATTCAGTAGTACACTTGTTCTCCTGACTTCTATCGCAGGTCTTGCCGTCTCTATCTTTTCCTGTGTCGGCGTCGGCAGGCAACGTATTTTATACGGCTATTTCCCTATTTTCCATTTCCTCATGATGGGGTTAAATGGAGCATTTTTAACAGGTGATATTTTTAATCTCTACGTCTGGTTTGAGGTTATTATCATCTCTTCCTTTGTGCTGATGACGCTGGGTGGACGTAAATCACAATTGGAAGGTGCAGTAAAATATATGGCCATGAATATATTGGCTTCTACATTCTTTTTGACAGGCATCGGGATCTTATACGGGATCTCGGGTTCACTCAATATGGCTGACTTGGCCATGCGTATACCCAAGATACAAAATCAGGCACTCGTCGAAATTACGGCTACTTTTTTCCTGATCGGTTTTGGTATCAAATCTGCTGTTTTTCCGCTTTATTTTTGGCTCCCCTCTTCCTATCATACACCACCCTCGGCTGTTGCCGCGACCTTCGGCGGACTATTGACGAAAGTGGGAATTTATGCTTTGTTCAGGGTATTTTCTTTATTGTTTATCCCAAACCATTTCACCAAAGAATTGTTGGTCATATTGGCCATACTCACGATTTTAACTGGCGCTTTTGGTGCTTTGATCAAGACAAATATCCGGAGGTTATTCTCCTACCTGATTGTTTGCCATATTGGTTTTATGATAGGCGGTTTAGGTTTATACAGCAAATGGGCGCTGTTGGGCGCTATTTTTTATCTTATTCACGATATCATGGTAAAAACGAACTTGTTCTTAATGGCAGGTGTCATTCGACAGCTCCGGGGTACCATGGATATGAATAAATTGGGTGGTCTTTATGCACAATATCCAAAGATTTCCTTACTTTTCGCTGTGGTGCTTTTCTCCTTGGTAGGTATTCCACCTTTATCCGGATTCTGGCCCAAAATCTATCTTTTTAAAGATGCCTTTCAATTGGAGAAATATGCTTTTGCTGGAGCACTGATCATGGGTAGTTTTATTACGCTCTATGTAATTGCCAAAATGTGGGCGCAGGTCTTTTGGAAGGATGCCCCACAACCGGAGATCATCGAAGACAAATTTGCCAGAATGATCGGCTACAGAAAAACAATGCTGCTCCTGCCTGGGATTATATTGGCATCAGCATCGCTTTACATCGGATTTAACGCCGAAGCTATTATACAGGTTGCAGATCGGATCGCTACGCAACTATTGGACACTTCACCTTATATAAATGCTGTATTAGGAGGACAGAATTGATATGATAAAGCAGTTTTTAATGAACCTCATGCTCTCCTTTATTTGGGTGGCACTGACAGGATCAATGTATTATTCAAATTTCCTGTTCGGTTTTTTACTTGGCTTTGCCATTCTTTGGATCATGAATAAGAATGAGGCGGATCAACGTTATTTCTATCGCGTTCCAAAAACAGTCAGTTTTATTCTTTTTTTTCTCTGGGAAATGATCGTCGCCAACGTTCAGGTTGCTTACGATGTCATTACACCCAAGTTTTTTATTAAACCGGCCATCGTCAAGTATCCTATGGATGCCAAAACTGATCTGGAGATCAATTTGCTTTCAACGTTTATATCACTCACACCGGGCACACTTATTTTGGATGTAAGTGAAGATAAGAAAACGCTTTTTATCCATGTGATGTACATGAAGAGCAAAGAGCAATTTGTCTCCACACTTAAAAACAATGTTGAACGAAGACTTTTAGAACTCTTACGATGACTTTAAACAGCTACTTCGATTATGTCATCCTACCGATATTAACCTTATCGGTCATACTGGCTTTTATCCGTTTGTACAAAGGTCCACAGATCTTTGACCGGGTCATTGCCCTGGATCTCATTATCACAATTGGAATTGGAATTATTACAGTCTATAGTATACGTACTTCCCAGGAAGTATTTTTAGATATTGCCATGATTTTGGCACTAATCGCCTTTTTAGGAACTATAGCTTTTTCATTTTACTTAGAAAAACAAAACCATGATGACTGATATTACTTTAGCCATTTTAAGCACTATCGGGGCGCTGGCCATATTATTCGCCTCAATCGGCATATTACGTATGCCAGATTTCTATTTACGGCTTTCTGTGACTGTAAAAGCAGCAACCTTAGGGGTGGGTCTTTTATTGATCTGCGCTGCGATGACTTTCCCCGAAGTATCTGTAACGACCAAAGCAATCGCCATTGGCTTTTTTCTAATTTTGACCGCACCGGTCGCAGCACATATGATCGGACGGGCTGCTTATATACAGCGTGTAAAAACATGGAAAGGAACAACCTTAAACGATCTGGAAAAAGAGGGACAATTGGATTGCAGAAAAGAAGATTTCTAGTCGTTGTTAGCTAGACGCGACTGTGCATAAGGATCTGCAAGTGTTTTTTAAGATTAAGGCATCAAAATTTAGTTTTGATGCCTTAATTGTAGTAATCCTATTCACGAATGATCCTCCGCTGTACGTCCGAAGGCTAAAATACAATACAGACCGGGGCTGGTACTTTGATTTCTTTCTCTGTATCCGTCAATAAACCGGTCTTTGGATCACGACTAAATAAAACAATATTATTGGTATATTGATTTGCCACGAGGAGGTATTTCCCGTCGGGAGAAAGATTAAAATTCCGTGGTCCTTTTCCCTTTACCGGAGTATTGGCCAGTTTATTTAATGCGCCGTCTTTTTCCACGGAAAAAGTTGCTATTGTATTTGCGTCGCCCCGATTGGTCGCATATAAAAATTTTCCATCGGCAGAAACCTTAATATCTGCCCCGCCATTTTTCCCACTAAAACCCTCCGGATTGATTTCATAGGTACTTTGGTACATCCAGTCATTTCCCTCTTTTTTATAGGCCGCAATTTGTCCTGTCATTTCCAACACGGCATATAGAAATTTTTCCTTTTTATCAAAAACAATATGACGGGGTCCCCCACCCGCTGGTGTGAAGAAATCTTCTGATTCTTCGGCGAGATTATAGCTATTCCCATTTTTATTAACCGGAAATACAGAAATTTGATCCATCCCTAGATCTTGCACATATAATCGATCGCCTTTACTTGAGAAAAAGGTGGAATGTACGTGGGGTTTCTCCTGACGGACAGGATCAACACCTTTGCCTTCATGTTGGATCAACCTGCTTCTTTTACTTAAGACACCATTTGATTCAAGATCAAATAGCGCTGCCGATCCGCCAGTATAATTTGCAACAGCGAGCAAATTACCTTTTGGATGTACTTCGACAAAGCAAGGCGACTCGCCTCCGGTAGGGAGCGAATTCAAAAAGGTCAACTGTCCATCTTTAAAGGAATAGGCAGACACAGTTCCCTCCTGATTCGGAAGTTCATTGACCGCATAGATAAAATTATCATTCCGAGCCAGAAAGGAAGGATCCTTACTTTCTTGGGTGCTAACCAAGGTGGCCTCGCCGGTCGTTGTGTCGAAATTATAGATATAGATACCTTTGCTCTCGGTGTTGTTGGTGTAGGTTCCCACAAACATCGGAATCTGTTGGGCAAAACTTACCATAGGCAGAAGTGTAATCAGATAAATAAAAACTTTTTTCATGTGTATACAATTTATAAAAAATAAAATGATCGGATCTCCCATTCACTGCTATTTTATGCAAAAAAACAAGATACGTTCCGATGTCATTACAATCAAAGATAAACTTGTTAAATTAGGTTAAAACCGCCCTTTCTAATAGTCAAATCCGTATTTTTAGCGAATCAATTTTAACAAGTCGAAAATCTCCATTTGAAATATTGGGATTATAAAAATATTGTTAAATAAAAATACGAATAATTCATATAATCTGATAATTTTGTGCTGTTGTTCAAAATAGTATCTATTGAACGACAGAATCGAAAGATTATTTCGATTTTAGAATTTAATAAACAACCGAGTGCTGTAAAGTCACGTATAATCCTGACGATACACATTCACAATTAGTGATTTAGATGAATCCATCGTGATACTGGTCAGTATGCATAATACATGATTTAAGGCTGTTCATGATCGCTTCATCAGCATTTAGAAATATATTATTTAGATGAAAAAAAACATATATATATTGTTTTTGTTGCTGTTTGTATCCATTCAAGCCAGCTTTGCACAAAATCAAATTATTGACCGTGTAGTAGCTACTGTTGGTTCGGGAATTATCCTACAATCCGATCTGGACATGCAATATTCACAATGGCTTGCCCAAGGGAATAAACCAAATGAGAAGTTTAAATGCGGTGTACTTGAGCAACTGATCATTCAGAAACTCCTTTCCCAACAGGCAGTAATTGACTCCATCGATGTGACAGAAACAGAAGTGGATGACAACTTAAATTCTCGCTTGCGCCATATGTCCCAACAGGCTGGTGGCCAGGAACGGCTGGAAAAATTCCTGAACCGTTCTTTGTTACAATATAAAGAGGAAATGCGGGCAAGTGTTTTCGAGCAGTTGAAAGCAAATAAGATGCAACAAAATATCGTTCAAAAAGTGGATGTAACGCCACTTGAAGTAAAACGCTATTTTGAAGGATTGGATCAAGATAGCCTGCCTTATTTCAATACTGAAGTTGAGATCGGCGAAATTGTTATGCTGCCTCAATTGACAGACGAAGAGAAAAAAGAACAACGCGAGAAGATCGAAGGGATCCGCAAGCAGATTGTTGATGGCTCAGATTTCGGAACGATGGCCCGCCTCTATTCACAGGATCCGGGTTCGGCTCCTTATGGTGGAGACCTTGGCTTCGGTACGCGCGACAATTATGTTAAAGAGTTCTCAGCAATGGCATTTAAACTAAAGCCGGGAGAAATATCACCTATTGTTGAATCGAAATTTGGTTTTCACATTATTCAGGTATTGGAAAGAAGAGGTGAAGAGGTGCATACCCGCCATATTCTGATGAAAATGAATCCCGGTGCTGCTGCTTTGGAGCGGACCAAAAACAAGTTGGATAGTATCTACAAATTGGTTGTCGAGAAGAAATTAGATTTTTACCATGCTGCGACCAATAATTCGGATGCCGAAGAAACTAAATTTAATGGTGGTATGGTTTTAAATCCACAAGGATCTAGCCGTACAACTTTAATCCCTATGGATGGACTGGAAAAGGCGGTATTTACGGCCATTGACCCTTTAAAACCTGGAGAATACTCCAAACCGGAACAATTCACAGATAAAACTGGAGACGTAGGTTACCGTTTTAACTACCTTAAAACACGTATCCCACCGCATAAAGCAAATCTGGATCAGGATTTCACCAAGATCAAAGATGCTGCAAAAGAAGATAAAGTACGCCGTAATCTAAGCAAATGGTTTGACGATAAAGCCAAGAACACCTTCATTGATATCAGCGATGACTTTGGTGCTTGTGAAGAATTACAGAAATGGAAAAAGCAATAAGAACTTCTTCTTACCATAAACAAAAAAAGACTTGATATATTCAAGTCTTTTTTTGTTTATGATAAATGCTATAACCTATTTCTCAAACATCATTTCTATTAGGATGTTCCAATTGGCCTTCTTCACATCATCTTTTGCCAACTCGCTTAATTGCCATACGCGGATATAATTATATTTAACGACTTTATCCTTTTGCCGTACGGTTGCGGTTCCTTTTGTATAGGCAAAATCTCCGCTATACGAACGTTTTACTTCTTCTGGGACAGTTTCAATAGTCATACGTTGTTTCTTCAAATAGGCCATCATTTTGTCCTTTCCTTCTAATGGACTGGTCCAGGGAAATAGAAAACGTACGTCTTCACTCAGAAACTCCTTATATGCCGTTGGATTGTCCGCTTTTAGGACAGTAGACATCAGTTTGTCTGTTTCAAAGACAATATCTTCCCGCTGATTTAACCGCACCTTGGAGCGGTGCTTCAGATACCAGGAATCAGTGGGCTCGATATATTCCAGATCAAACACACCGTCATTACCGTTGTTTTCCACTTCGGCACGGATATCGACCAGCCATTTCCCCTTCTTGTTGCGTTTCCAAACGGTCAGGTACTCACCGTGACGCAATCTGGCGCCGACTTTCTGAAAGTCCATAGAACCAGAAGTTACACCGAACTCAAGGCTTTTGGCTACAAGAGCAAAAGTAGGCTGCCAATTTAGGACATCTGGGATATTGGGTCTATTATTGAGGTAATTGTATGCATTTACCGGCGAAGGAACATAAAATGTGGATTCTTTGTCGATAATAGATAAAAACGCCTGATGCGGAGTAGAAGCTTTCGCTAATGCCGCAGCGTCTTTATCTGCCTGTAATAAGCTTCCTACTTTTTCGGGTATCTGTGCGTACAATGTCGTACCCATTGTACTCAACAATGCTACAACGGATAACCTGTTCCAAAAATTCATATGCAAATGATTATTTATCAAAGTTCATTTTTATCGTTTCAAATGAACTCGTTACACTCGGTTTTTCTTTTAAAGGCGAAAGGAAATATTCTTTGATTTTACCAGTATTTAGACTTTTAAACGATGAATACTCCATTTTCTTTCCTCTTTTTTTAATTTGATTTTTTATCTATCAAATCTTATTCCAAAGTGTTCCTTCTTTACTATCTTTCAGCTGGATACCAATTGCATTGAGCTCATCACGGATACGATCCGAAGTGACAAAATCTTTATTTGCCTTAGCTTCGTTACGTAATCTGATCACTAAATTCATGACATCATCAATATCATCTGTTCCGGAAGCTTGATCATTTCGCAGTCCAAGGATGTCTTCGACAAATTCTTTCATGAAAACTTTTAGATTTTCCAGTCCTTCTTCGGACACCTTTGCTTTGCCGTCATAGATGGAATTAATGATCCGAACCAGCTCAAACAGTTCAGCAATAAGTACAGGGCTATTGAAATCATCATCCATGGCGGCATAACATTTATTGCGAATTTCAGCCAGATTGAATGAATCAGCAGCCTTTGAAACCTTTAGTTTATCCAACAGTCCAATAGCGCTCATCAAGCGTTTATATCCTTTATCCGCAGCATCAAGGGCTTCATTGGAAAAATCCAATGTGCTTCGATAATGTGCCTGCAGCATAAAGAAACGAACAGCCATCGGTGAATATCCCCTATTTAGTAAGGGATGGTTACCGGTGAACAGTTCGCCCGGCAAAAAGCCATTGCCAGCAGATTTTGACATACGAGCACCATTTACGGTCAACATATTGGTATGCATCCAATATTTGGCCGGCGCGGTATGGTTACATGCCTCGGACTGCGCAATTTCGTTGGTATGGTGTGTAGCCGCCAAATCCATCCCACCGCCGTGAATATCAAATTGATCACCCAAATATTTTCTGCTCATTGCCGAACATTCGATATGCCATCCTGGGAACCCTACACTCCAAGGTGCTGGCCAGCGCATAATTGTTTCGGGTTTGGCTTTGATCCACAGTGCAAAATCCAAACGTCCTTTTTTTTCATCCTGACCGCTCAACTCACGGGTATTATTCAACATATCTTCCAATTTACGATTGGTCAATACAGTGTAATCATACTGCTGCACGTATTTTTCAACGTCAAAATAGACCGTGCCGTTTGTCTCGTAAGCATAACCATTGGCTATGATCTGTTCGATCATTTCGATCTGTTCGCAAATATGACCTGTTGCCGTAGGCTCGATGCTCGGCGGTAAGGTATTGAACAGGCGCAACACATCGTGAAAACCAATGGTATATTTCTGTACAATTTCCATGGGCTCCAATTGTTCCAATTTAGCCTTTTTTGCAAATTTATCATCTCCTTCATCACGGTCGCCCTCCAAATGCCCGGCATCTGTAATATTCCGTACATAACGTACTTTATACCCCAAATGGCGTAGATATCTAAAAATCAAATCAAAAGAAACGAAAGTTCGACAATTGCCCAAGTGTACGTCACTGTAGACAGTAGGCCCACATACATACATCCCAACAAGATTGGGATGTATAGGGTCGAATTTTTCCTTTGTTCGCGAAAGCGTATTGTATAAAAAGAGATTATGGTCCATGTTTGTTCTCTGCTTGGAAATCTATTTTTGTCTGAAGTATATTTGAATAGGCACGCCTGTAAAGTCAAAGTGCTCGCGCAGTTTATTTTCAATAAAGCGTTTATAAGGATCTTTGATGTATTGTGGCAAATTACAGAAGAAGGCAAACATTGGTGTTCTTCCCGGTAATTGCGTCACATATTTGATTTTGATATACTTTCCTTTTAAGGATGGTGGCGGATAACTCTCGATAATATTCAACATCACTTCATTCAGCTTTGACGTCGGGATCTTTTTTGTTCTGTTGGCGTAAACCTTATCAGCCGTTTCCAATACTTTGAGAACACGCTGCTTTTCGGTTACAGAGGTAAAGATAATCGGCACATCCGTGAATGGGGCAATTTTCTCCCTGATACGATCTTCGAAGGCTTTCATGGTCTTATTATCCTTCTCGATCAAATCCCATTTGTTAACCACGATCACAATACCTTTACGGTTCTTCTCCGCCAAGTTGAAGATATTCACATCTTGAGCCTCTAGGCCATCCTGCGCATCCAGCATCAAAATCGTCACATCAGAATCCTCTAGGGCTTTGATGGTACGCATAACCGAATAGAATTCAATATCTTCATTTACTTTTGATTTACGACGAAGACCAGCGGTATCAATCAACAGGAAATTATGTCCATATTGATTATAATGAATACGGATAGAATCCCGTGTCGTACCCGCCATAGGCGTTACAATATTACGGTCTTTACCGATCAATGCATTTGTAAGCGAGGATTTACCCACATTTGGTCGGCCAACAATGGTATATTTAGGCAGGGCTTCATCTTCTTCCTGCTCTTCTTCAAAATGGGATACAACAGCATCCAATAATTCTCCGGTACCCGAACCCGTAGCAGAAGAAATATTAAACACTTCGCCTAAACCAAAGGCATAAAATTCGGCCGAATCATGATGCAATTTTGCGTGATCGACTTTATTGGCCACCACATATACAGGTTTTGAACTTCTTCGGAGGATATCAGCAATTTCATCATCTAAATCAGTTATTCCGGTTGTAACATCCACCATGAATATCACAACGGATGCTTCTTCAATAGCGATATACACCTGATCACGGATTGCTTCTTCGAAGACGTCATCCGAGCCATGCACAAAGCCTCCTGTATCAATGACTGTAAATTTCTTTCCGATCCACTCGGCTGTCTCATAATGACGGTCGCGCGTCACTCCGCTAAAGTCATCAACAATCGCTTTTCTACTTTCGGTAAGACGATTGAATAAGGTAGATTTACCAACATTTGGACGACCAACAATTGCAACAATATTTGCCATATTTATTTTATTTGATCCCCCCACTATCACAGCAGGAGGCACTTTTATGCTAAAATTATAGTTAAGGGTACAAAGATACGGATTCAAAAGGGATTATAGCGACACAAAAACAAAAATGGCTTTACCGTGAAGTAAAGCCATTTTTATGTTATCGCAAATATAATTACGGATTTTGCTTCAAAATACCATGTGTTAATGTGATCTGCTGTTCTGGTATATAATCAATGATTTCGTTTGATTTGGCATCTACTGTCAAGAAAGAATTTGAATTTGCGATATGTGTTCCTGGATATTTTCGATCTAAAGTAAATCCATTCCTGAACACATCAAACTTACGGTGCCCTTCCCAAGCTAGTTCAAGCTTACGTTCTGACAATACGATATCAAGAGCGGTTTTCGTACCAATATTCGCTGTGGTCCATAATCCTGCATTCGGAATTCCCGCTCTTTTTCGAATGACATTTACATCGTCTAACGATTGTTGAGTACGTCCCAGTTTCGCGTTAGCTTCTGCACGAATCAAATATATTTCTGCTAGCCGGGATATCACTGGAGACCAAAGGTGACCTTGTCCTTCCTGTCCAGAACATTTAAGAATAAAATATTTCAAATAACCATTTCGATCTTCCAATTTCTTGTCAATCAATACCGACCTCTTTTTATTTCCGATTTCGATATAATATTGAAATGCCCCCGCTCCGTTAGACTCTTTGATTAAAGTTGTTTTATTATCACCAGCCATATAGGTATAATCCGAACCATTCTGCTGTACAATTACGCTATTATATTTATAATTATCATCAACATAATAAGCATGCAATTCATTTGCCTTAGCCACTACTGGTTCAACAAAACTATAACGAATATCTTCAGGATATTTACGCACTTCTTCCAAATAGGATCTCGAAGCATACATTTCGCCCCATCCTGCACCATTTATCGTTGCATACATGGAACCAATTGTATACCAGCCATTGTCGGTATAATCAACGTCTTTAAGAAACTTGATAGCAAAAATAGTCTCTGAATTATTTTCGGGAGCTGCCTTTGCTATATCTGTATACTTTTCTCTTGACAACAGTGTAAATTTGCCAGAATTAATTACCTTATCAGCGTAATTTGCGGCTTTATCGTTTTCTCCCATAAATAAATATACCCGTGCCAATAAAGCTTGAGTAGAATATAAACTCGCATATATATTTCCTTTATAAGATTTAAAAAGAGTTTCTGCTTTCAGCAGATCAGAAACAATTTGCTGATACACTTCTTTAACAGTATTGCGCGGCAATACTTCGAAAGGATCTGCATTAAGTTTAAGTGGAACCGCCAAATTAGCATCAGGATTTTGATTATACGGACGGCCAAAAACATTCGTCAGATAGAAATACATTAAACTTCTTAAATAAAGATTTTCAGCGATAATCTGATCATTTTTATCCGAGCTTCCTTCTTCTATTTGCCCTAAAATATTATTCGTTCCAGCAATAATTTTATATGAATTCTCCCAGTAACTATTTACCCGACCATTATTAACGATCCGGTTGTAATTGTAATTATAGAAAAAGGCATCAGTAGTAGTACCGCTCAATGCAACTTCATCTGTAGGATATTCAGTAACACGATGCCAATTTTCCACCCAGCTCTTTAAAGTATGGTAATTCCCCAAATTCAAGGCATCGATCGCACCTTCTGTATTTTCTATTGACTCGTTTGTCAAGTCAGTATAGGGCTCCTTGTTAAGTGAGCATGAACTCAATAAAAAAAATATAATTGATGAATATAAAAGTTTGTTTTTCATGTGATTTAATTTAGAATGTAAAGTTAACACCAGCTATTACACGTTTAGGCGATGGATATTGTGAAGTTGCATCACCAAATAAAGCTGCTTCAGGATCAAGTCCTGTAAACTTTGTAGATAACCACAAATTGTCCGCTGCTACAAAAACGTTTACACTCTTCAACTTCAGTTTGCTTAATAATTGCGGCTTGAAATCATAAGCCAACGTTACATTTCTCAACCTAAAAAAGGATGCATCTTCCAAATATCTCGAAGACGTTTTATTGGAACCGCTATTATTATTATAGGAAGCCACCGGATGTGTAGCAATTGTATTAGTTGGCGACCACCTTGACCAGTCGTCTGATAAGACCATCTGATTATATGAAGGATAAGCGCCATCCGAATCAAATAACTCTCGACCCATATTGTAAGTATATGCCCCATGTAAATAAGAAAATGTAGCAGTCAAGGAAATCCCTTTATACAAAAAGCTTGTGTTTATACCGCCTTGATATTTAGGGGTAGAAGTGCCGACAAATTGTAGCGTTGCTTTATTGTAGTTCGACGTAGTGGAAACTGCGCCAGTTTCGGCATCTACAACTTCCCATAAAGGAGCACCATTTTCTTCACTAACACCGGTCCATTTACGCATATACCATGAGTCTATATCCCGACCTTCTGAATAGCGCTTGTTACCGGCAGGCACATCAATACCATCTTTAAGGCTTTTTACTCTATTTTTATTGGTTGCCCAATTAGCTCCCACGTTCCATTGCAATGGACTCTCTGGATCCAGTACTCGTGCATTAATCGCTAACTCAAGACCTTTGTTATTGATAGATCCGATATTGTACCAATAACCATCCCATCCAGCTGTAGCAGGGAATCTAACATAAGAGAGGAGACCATCGGTATTTTTATTATATGCATCTACAGTTAAGTCTATTCGATTAAATAGTCCTAATTCCAATCCTAAATTGACATCTCTAGATTTCTCCCAACTAACATTTTTGTTATTGTATTGACTAGGGATGGCAGCAGGCTCACCATTATACTGTCCATTTAACCCATAAAGCGAATATGAAGCATAGAGAGAAGTAGGCGTATTACCAACTTCACCATAAGAAGCTCTCAATCGTAAGAGATTAATCTGATCTACGTTAAAGAAATCCTCTTTATAAATATTCCAAGCTCCACTCAAAGCAAAGAAACCACCATAGCGATTATTTGCGCCAAAACGGGATGCTCCATCTATACGATAAGATCCTTGAAAATTATAACGTTCGTCATATTTATAATTTAATTGGATAAGACCTGATTGAAATGCATAATCATTTTTTGTACCAGATTGAGATAAAAAGTTAGCTGCATTATCAACTATTTGGGATCCTCCAGATATACCCTTACCCGCCGCACCTACACTCGTATATACATAGTCCGAATATTCATATGCAGCTAATGCAGAGACTTCGTGTTTACCAAAGCGTTCATTATACTTCAACATTTGATTAAAAAAGCGAGTAATACGTTTATCTGAAAATTGAGATACAGAACCTTTATTTTCTAGTCCCGAATTTGATTTTGGATCAGTATATGACATGGTAGTTTGATTATAATATGTCAAACTATTCATAGATTCAAATGTAAATCTATCCGAAATTTTTAATGAAAAATCCAAATTGGATTGCACATCAAATGTTTGGCCTTCTCCATAATTGTATTGAAGATCATATAGGTAATTATTATTATCCCTACCGTACCAAAGTACATCATCAACCTTTGTATTTTTCAAGGAGCCATCGCTATAAAAAGGTGTATCCCAAGGCATATTAAGGTACATGTCATACAACGAGTGCTGACGATCCTCATAACTTGTATAGGATGCGTTAATCTTTGGTTTAAATGTAAGATTCTTTGTTAGCTTATGCTCAATATTTAGTCTTCCCGTAAGTCTATTATAATCATACCCTTTTACAGATCCCTTTTCATCATAATAATTGCCGCTCGCATAAATAGATGTTTCTTCAGTCTTACCAAGATAGTTTGCACTGAAGTCGTTAATTCCGCCATTTTGAGTACCATTTTCCAGCCAATCAAAATCCGTATTCAAAACATCTGAGTTTATACTATTAGGGATTGCATTTTGATTATTGAAAGACTGATATAGATCCCACATTTGCTGGGAATCCATTACTTTAAATTTACCTGGATTAAATTTTGAAATTCCCGAAGATAAATTGAAAGAAAATAAATGCTCTCCAGGCTTCAATGCCCGTTTTGTCGTGACAACGATAACCCCACTAGCTCCTCTGGAACCGTATTGTGTCGTTGCAGCAGCATCTTTAAGAACTGATACTGTTTCAATATCATTTGGATTTATATTCGGTGTACCGTGCATGATTACACCATCCACAACCCACAACGGGCTGATATTGGAATTGATGGAATTCCTTCCTCTAACACGGATGTTTGCATTTGATCCAGGTCTTCCTGAGCCAGAAACAACATCTACGCCCGCAATTTTACTTTGCAATAAAGTAGACACATTAGGCGATTTAACATCTTTTAATGTTTTTTGATCAATAGAAACTACCGAAGCTGAAACTTCAGTTTTCTTTTGACGCGAATAACCTGTTACCACGACTTCTTCTAGTGATTCATCGTTGGTCTCAAGAGTAATATTGACAACAGAACCTGCTACTGTAACTTCCTTCGTTTTGTAACCAATACTATTGATTACCAAAACATCCCCATTTTTAGCTTCTATGCTAAAACTACCATCCGCTCCCGCAGATGTAGATCTTGAAGTACCTTTGACATTAATTGTCGCCCCCGTTAACGGCCCTTCTGCCGATTGCACTTTTCCACTCACCTTCTGTTGAAAAAACGCGTTATTCAACAAAACGGTGTGATCTGGAAATTTAAAGCTATTAGCATCAGCCGAGTTACTTGCAATAAGTAGAGCTAATGATAACAGACTCAACTTGTGATTGCCAAGAATCTTTGAAATCATAATATTTTGATAGTTAGAGTTTAAAAATTGATTAGCGTACTAATCAAAATTTAGGTACATGATGCTAAAACTAGAAGAAGATATGAGTATATCAAAATTTGAGGACAACGAAATCGATTGCGCCATTTGAACAAACGATTGCATAAACACACAGTTGCAACAAAAATCTTTCATCTCAAGACAGTTCTGAAAAATTTATATTGCAGTGGGGCGATTCTTATTTTGAGTTGATAAGAAATGCTATACTATCTATTTCGTTTTTTATCTGAAAAGAACTTTTACAGTTGGAGGAGTATAAAAACAAAAAAGCCAAGGTTTTCACCTCGGCTTTCTCTTTTAGTAGCGGGGACCAGACTCGAACTAGTGACCTTCG
>NZ_JABJWY010000038.1:150764-799649 GCF_013167215.1 Sphingobacterium prati | reverse complement strand
ATGTATTTTTGATGTCTTTAAAAAGAACCGGTCATTGCAAACCGGATCTTTCCTTTTAGTAGCGGGGACCAGACTCGAACTAGTGACCTTCGGGTTATGAGCCCGACGAGCTACCAACTGCTCCACCCCGCAATGTATTTTTGATGTCTTTAAAAAGAACCGGTCATTGCAACCGGATCTTTCCTTTTAGTAGCGGGGACCAGACTCGAACTAGTGACCTTCGGGTTATGAGCCCGACGAGCTACCAACTGCTCCACCCCGCAATATATTTTTGAACAAATTGCTTTTTTCTTTTGAAAAAACAAGATTATGATCCTTCCGAATTGGAGTACAAAGATATATTTTGTTTCTTTGTAATCCTAATAAAATTTAGAAAAATGTCACATAAAGCAGGATTCGTAAGTATCATCGGAAAGCCAAATGCTGGTAAGTCCACCCTAATGAACGCTTTAGTAGGTGAAAAGATGTCTATCATCACACCCAAAGCGCAAACGACAAGACACCGCATTATCGGTATTGTAAACGATGAGGACCATCAAATTGTGTTTTCCGACACGCCGGGAGTCATCAAACCCAACTACTCCTTACAGGAATCCATGATGAACTTTGTCCAAGGATCGCTTATCGATGCGGACATTATTTTATTTGTGACCGATATCCACGAAAAATATGATGAAAATGACGTATTGGAAAAATTACGTAAAACAAACTCTCCAGTTGCCGTCCTCATCAACAAAATAGATAAGTCTTCTGAAGAAGAGGTAAAAGCGAAAATTGAATTTTGGCAAGAAAAATTGAATCCGGATACGATCTTCGCTATTTCAGCTAAATTAAACCACAATGTGGAGGCTGTCATGCAGTACATCAAAGATAAGTTACCTATCCACGAAGCGTACTACGAAAAAGATGAATTGACGGATAAATCCATGCGTTTCTTTGTCTCTGAGATGATACGTGAAAAAGTCTTCAAATTATACGACAAGGAAATTCCTTATAGCACTGAAGTAATTGTCACTTCCTACAAGGAAGAAGCAAATATCACGCGTATTGCCGCTGAGATTATTGTTGAACGCGACTCACAAAAGAACATTATTATTGGTAAAGCAGGTGCTATGATCAAAAAAGTAGGCACCTATGCCCGCCAGGATATTGAAGAATTTATTGACGGAAAGGTTTTTCTGGAGCTCTTCGTCAAGGTAATTCCTGATTGGAGAAGCAAGAAGAATTACCTTAAACGGTTTGGTTACGAGGATTAATGAGTATTGAGTAGTTAGTATTGAGTATTGAGATTCTGGTTGTACAAGCTTGTGGCTTAGAAACAGTCTTCATTTTCTAATTTTAACTTTTCAGATGTGATTATGGCAACTTTTGTTGTCAGCCTTGGCCCGGTAAGCTCGTTCCACTAAAATATTCACGAAGTGCTTTAATCTGTTTCAGGTTAAGCACTTTTTTTAGGTCTTCGTCCGAAGCTTCCTTCACCCTTTTTACAGATTTAAATTCAGTCAACACCTTCTCCACGGTTGTCTTTCCAATCCCTGGTATATTTTCCAATTCAGACACAAAAGTCTTCCGGCTACGCTGATTTCGGTGAAAGGTGATACCAAAGCGGTGTGCTTCGTCGCGCAGATGCTGGATGATCCTTAAAGTTTCCGATTTCTTATCTAGATAGAGTGGGTATTGATCTCCAGGATAGAACAGTTCTTCCAATCGCTTAGCGATGCCGATAACCGTTACCTTGCGTTCTATTCCCAATAAGCGCAAGCTTTTTAATGCCGCGCCTAATTGCCCTTTACCTCCGTCGATTATAATCAGTTGCGGCAAGGGTTGATCCTCATCCAATAATCTTCTGTAGCGTCTAAAAACGGCCTCCTCCATGGTCGCAAAATCGTTGGGCCCCTCCACGGTTTTCACATTAAAATGCCTATAATCTTTTTTGGAAGGCTTTGCATCTTTGAACACCACAATAGCCGATACGGGATAATTTCCCTGGATATTAGAGTTATCAAAACACTCGATATGCTGCGGCAAGACATTCATCCGAAGATCCTTTTGCATCTGTTTTAAAATACGCTCGGTACGAATGTCCGGATTAAGTTTTTCGTATTGTAATAAGCGTTCTTTCCTAAAAAAAGCTACATTTTTTTGGGAAAGATCCAAGAGTTTCTTCTTTTCCCCCAGTTTGGGAACTGTGAATTTTATCCGCTCGTTTTCCTCAATATCCAGTTCGAAGGGTACAATAATCTCCCGCGAAAGACTTTTAAACCGCTCGCGTATTTCAGGGATGGCCAACGATAGTAATTCCTGCTCGCTTTCATCCAAACGGCGTTTCATTTCAAGGGTCTGCGTCTGTATAATAACGCCGTTCATCACTTTTAAGTAGTTTACAAATGCATAACCATCATCCGAGGCAATACTAAAAACATCTACATTGGTAATTGAGGAATTGACAACAGTCGATTTACTTTGATAATTATCCAGTTTATCGAGTTTAGCTTTAATCAATTGCGCGCGTTCAAAATCCAGCGAAGCGGCCGCTGAAGCGATGCTTTCTTTTAATCTATTGGTGACAACGGCAATTTTACCATTCAGAATATCCTTGATGTCGCTCAGATTTTGATCATAATCTTCCTCAGATTGATACCCCTCACAAGGCCCCTTGCAGTTTCCGATCTGATATTCGAGGCAAATCTTGAACTTGCCCTTTCGGATATTCTCCTGCGTAAGTGCCAGGTTACAGGTACGAAGCGGAAATAATTCGCGGATCAGATCAAGTACGATGTGCATCATCCCCACAGAAGGGTATGGTCCATAATAGCGGGAGCCATCTTTAATAAATTGCCTGGTCCAAAACACACGGGGAAAAGGTTCATTCTTGATAACAATCCATGGATAGGTCTTGTCATCCTTAAGCATGACATTATATTTTGGCTTATGTTTCTTGATTAATGAGTTTTCAAGTAACCAGGCATCAATTTCAGTATCTACGATAGTAAAAGAAATCCGGTTGATCTTACGCACCAAAACACGGGTCTTACCATTCAATTGATTTTCATTGACAAAATATGAACCTACCCGGTTACGAAGGTCTTTCGCCTTGCCGATATAGATCAATTCATCCTGTTTATCAAAATACTGATAGACCCCTGGTCGATGAGGTATCTTCTTTAATTCTTCTCTATAGTCAAATGTCAAAACTTTAAAAATTAAAAGGTAAAAAACGGAGACAGCTTATAAGCCATAGTCTTGTCAAACCAAAGTCCTTATTCCTTAATCTTTGAAAAAACACTTTGTACGCCGCAGGCTTGTGCAACCAGAATTTCAATACTCCTGTCTAACTACTTAACACTAAAATCCTAAACGGTCATCCTTTAGTTTGGGTTCATCTTTGCTGCTTGAATCTGTAGATCCGTCTTCGACATCAGAGCCTCCACCGCCCCAGTACTGGTTACAGTCAATGACACGGGTGAGCCCACCCTGAGGTTGTTCGAAATCACCTTTTGTATATTTTAAGTTTGAATCTTTATAGACCTTTTGCATAAAGAAAGCAAAAACCGGCATTGCAGCCGCTGCCCCCTGCCCATATTCCATCCGGTCAAAACTGATTCCCCGATCTTCGGCTCCCGTCCAGACACCTGTGACCAGTTCGGGTGTGATACCGATAAACCAGGCATCGGAGTTATCATTGGTTGTACCCGTTTTACCACCAATCGGATTAGTCAGGTTATATTTCCACTGAATACGTCGTGCAGTACCCTGCGATACAACTTTTTTCAGCATATCCACAATGATATAAGCGGATTCGCTATTCAGCGCTTTAACGACTTTCGGTGCCTTATCATAGATCGGCGTACCATTTTTGTCTTCTATCCGTAAGATCGCTGTTGGTTCGATCCAAGTACCCTGATTAACGAAGGCTGAATAAGCACCAACCATATCAAAGACTGATGCTTCGTACGCTCCTAAGGAGATGGAAGGGTAATTGGGTACCTCGCTCGTTATGCCCATACGCTTGGTCAATGCAGCGACTTCCGCTGCGCCCACTTCATGCACCAGATAAGCTGTCGCAAAGTTTTGTGAATACGCTAGAGCCTTAGCCAAAGTAATCGGGTTGCCCCCTTGTGCATTTCCCCTTGGCGTCCAACCATTGTAAGTCTGTTGATAATTGGGGATACTATAACAAGGCGAATAACCATTGTCAATGGCCACAGCATAGGTAAATGGCTTAGCCGTAGACCCTACTTGCCGTGTCCCCATCTTAACCTGATCATATTTGAAGTGGTCAAAATCAATCCCGCCAACCCATGCCTTAATATGTCCTGTTTTTGGTTCCATCGACATCATGGCATTCCGCAACATTAACTTGTTGTACTTAATGGAATCCATTGGGGTCATCATGGTATCTTTACTGCCTTTCCATGTGAAAATATTCATCGGAACCTTCACATTAAAGGCTTTCTTAATCTCATCTTCATTCAACCCCTCTTCGCGTAGTATACGGTACCGATCAGACCGTTTCATTCCACTGATCAACAACTTCGCTTTTTCGCCTTTGAAGGGGTCTCTATTTTTCCACTGCGCCGAAAATTTCGATTGCAGCTGCTTCATCCATTCTTTCTGCGAATCTTCGGCATATTGCTGCATGGACATATTAATGGTCGTGTAGATTTTTAGTCCATCACGATCTAAATCATAAGGTGTACCATCAGCTTTAACAATCTTTAGATTAGCAAATTCTTTCTTAATCTGATCCTTTAATACCGCTCTAAAATATGGAGCTAAACCCTCACCGTAGTTTGCGATCTTTAATTCTAGTCCGAGTGGTTTCTCTTTTGCATTAGCTGCCTCCTCCGCTGAAATAAAATTGGCAGCCACCATATTATTTAATACGGTGTTACGCCGGATTTTTGACTTTTCAGGATACCTCACAGGTGAATAGGCTCCGGGGCCTTTCAACATACCCACTAAGAGCGCCGCTTGCTCAGCAGTTAATTTATCTGGCGTAGTATTGAAATAAGTACGTGCAGCGGATTTAATTCCATATGTATTGTACGCCCCAAAATCCACGGTATTGAAATACATGGTAATAATCTCATCCTTGGTATAATTTCTTTCCAGACGAACAGCAGTCACCCATTCCTGAAATTTTTGGATAACCCGTTTTAAAAAATTCTTTTGGCGGCCATCAGAAAAAAGGTTAAGCGCCAGCTGTTGCGTAATGGTACTCCCCCCCTGTTTATTGCCGGTCAGGGTATGGAAGATCACAGTAAAGGTACGGGAATAATCTATCCCAGAATGGTCATAAAAGCGTTTGTCTTCAGTGGAAACCAATGCTTTGACCAAATAGGGCGACAATTCACTGTATTTGACGTTGGAACGGTTCTGCACATAATATGTCCCCAAGACTTTACGGTCCTCCGTAATGACCTCGGATGCCAAGTTACTTTTGGGATTTTCCAGATCGCTGAACGAAGGTAACTTTCCGAACAACCCCATACGTATACTCAATATAAATAAAAATCCCAGCGCAACAATGCCGATGACGATCTTCCAAAAATTGAATGTATATCGCTTTATATCGCTTTCAGTAAGTTGATTTTTTTTTGATACTCGCTTCATCTATTTACGAAATTTCAGATGTAAATATTATTCATTTGTGCTTGTTTGCAGTAATATTCATGAATGCAAAAGCATTTTATTGTTAAAAGCCATTGGATATCCTGTCTTCTTATCCGTATGCGTATTTTTTCAAACATGGATATTCCGTTACTTGTTCTTATAGATTTTAATGTCCACTCTATCAGATAGTGTGCCAAAGAATGTTGTCATGGCAAAGGTATTACTAATTCATCCAAAAGTAAACATTAAAGGATCAAAATGTTTACACATCCGTCTCTAAAGGCGTTCAATTAAACAGACTGCATAGGCAACAACGCCTTCCTGCCTACCGATGAAACCCATTGTCTCATTAGTCGTTGCCTTGATCGAAATATCATCTATATCCAGGCCTGTCACCTCTGCCAATTTAATCTTCATCTGTGGAATATAAGGTTTGATTTTGGGCGCTTCAAGACAAAGCATCGCATCAATATTACCAAGTTGATATCCTTTTGCCTGAATCAATCCCATACATTCTTTTAATAGCAACAAGCTACTAATCCCCTTCCAACGTATATCTGTATTGGGAAAGTGATAACCGATATCTTCTAAGTTTGCAGCTCCTAAAATAGCGTCACAAATGGCATGTACCAAGACATCCGCATCCGAATGCCCAAATGCTCCAGCGTGATGTTCCAGCTGTACACCTCCTACAATAAATGGGTGTCCTTCTTTTATTTGATGAACATCAAACCCAAATCCTACCTTAATTTTCATTATATTAATATATTATGAGCTCACGTTTTGCAACGTCATAAATAAGCTCGTTATACGCAGTTCGTTCTGTAATAGGATGATCTACCCTTGATCATTATTTACTTTTCCAGCATTATTTTAATCAGGTAGCTTTCATTGCTACGAAGATAACATTTTACCACTGATATCCTGAAAAGGACTTTGCTATCCTAGATTTTCTATCGTTTTCAAATTACCTCCGCTAAACGTATATTCCGTAAAAAACAAAAGGGCTATTTCGTTGGAAATAGCCCTTTTAACTAAATTATTGTCTGCTTTTTTTACTCAAATCTTCAGGACATCGTGCTATACCTCTACTTCTTCAGGAGCAAACTGATCGTATACTTCTCCAAACGCATCGTAGTCCTGATCGCCATTAGGCTCAAAAACCTGAATGTCTTTGGATCTAGCGAAATCAACAATTGCCGTATTGACATTTTCGTCTGCTACGACAACCATATCAGTGAAATGTAAAGCACCTTTATAGATTGCTTCATAACTACCATCCCCGTACACTTGCGCATCCGCGGTTTTAAAAGCGCCTTCCGGAGCCATTTCGGCATATTTCGATCCTAATGTACCTTTAAACTCCTCGTTAAACAGCGAGTACATCACTTTTGCATCCTTAAATGTAGGATCGTCCTTATACGTTGTTTTTACGTAAGCAGGTACCAAAGCAGAAAACCATCCATGACAGTGTACTACATCCGGCGACCAGCCTAATTTCTTAACAGTTTCCAACGCTCCTTTACAGAAGAACACCGAACGCTCATTATTGTCTGCAAAGAATTCGCCATGCTCATCACTAAAAACTTTTTTACGCTGAAAGTAGTCCTCGTTATCCAAGAAATACACCTGCATCCGAGCTGCAGGCAGTGAAGCTACTTTAATAATTAGCGGATTATCATTATTATCCACAACAATGTTCAAGCCTGAAAGACGAATCACCTCATGCAATCTATTTCTACGCTCATTGATATTCCCAAAACGAGGCATCAAGATACGGATTTCAAAACCCTTCTCTTGCATCGCTTGAGGCAGTTGACGTGTAATTTCAGAAATTTTGGTTAATTCGAGGAAAGGCGACATCTCGTGAGTAATAAACAATATCTTCGTTTTTGCCATCTCCAGTTATTTTTATTTATTATTTTCGAACAGTAAAATCGGTCTACAAAGGTACAAAAAAAATACTTACCATGCAATTTACTATCAATCATCGTTTTATATTCCCAAAATAATATGCAACTTTGCGAACAAAAAACTATTCAGCAAAGTGGAAATTTTCAAAACGAAAGCATCCCTCCAAGCACATCTCCAAAAAGCACGCTCGGAAGGTAAAAAGATAGCCTTGATCCCCACCATGGGAGCACTTCATGAAGGACATTTATCGTTATTAGATTATGCGAAACCCATCAGTGATATTAGTGTTTGTAGCATTTTTGTCAACCCTACGCAGTTTAACGACCCTAAAGACCTTGAAAAATATCCGCGTCCAATTGAAAATGACATTAAGCTATTGGAATCTGTCGATTGTGACATTTTATTTATGCCAAGTGTAGATGAAATGTACCCCGACAAAGATGAAAACTGGCATATTGACCTTGGCGAGCTGGATCAAATCTGGGAAGGAGAAAAACGGCCGGGGCATTTTCAGGGTGTAACACAGGTGGTCTACAAATTGTTTACATTAGTACAACCCGATATTGCCTGTTTTGGTCAAAAAGATTTTCAGCAGGTGATGGTCATCAAACGTATGATCGAAATCAAAGATCTTCCAATCAAATTGGCAATTTGCCCCATTATTCGGGATCAACATGGTCTAGCCTTGAGTTCCCGGAATATGCGCCTAAGTGAAGAAGGTAAAACAAAGGCCCTAGCACTCTCCCGTTCGTTGCAATACCTGAAAGACCACATTGCCGATAACACTGGATTACAAGAGGTTAAAAATAATGCTTTAGCAATATTAACAGGTACTGAGGGGGTGACTGTCGAATATTTCGCTATCTGCGAAAGTACTTCGTTAAAAGAGGTCGAACAGATTGATTTCAGCAAGCCACATGTAGCCCTTGTAACAGCATGGGTAGAAGATGTCCGACTTATTGACAATATGGTACTCACTTAAGCAAGAGGAATGATCGGACAATTGGGGTCATCAACGTTGCTGATTTGTAGTTATGAGGTAAAAAAAACAGCAATAATGCCATAGCATGTCATAAGCCGCTGCTCAAATCAAGCTACGAATATTTAAATACTAAAAAAAGCTTTACCTTTGCGCCATGGTAATAGAAGTAATGAAATCCAAGATTCACCGCGTGAAAGTCACACAGGCGGAATTGAATTACGTGGGTAGTATCACGATAGATGAAGATTTGATGGATGCTGCAAATATCATCGCGAACGAAAAAGTGCAAATTGTAAATAATAACAATGGAGCCCGCCTGGAAACTTATGTCATTCCAGGACAACGTGGATCAGGCACCATCTGTCTGAATGGAGCTGCGGCACGTTTGGTCCAAGTCGGTGATATCATTATTATTATTTCATATGCAACCATGGATTTTGAGGAAGCTAAACAGTTTCAACCCTCCTTGGTTTTCCCAGATGACAACAACCACTTGATCAAATAGTATTGAGATATTAGATTTGAGATTTGGTTTTAATTTTTAATCTTAACTTTATATCGTATTTTTGAAGCGTTGCCTTATCGGGTAGCGCTTTTTTATGCAATCAAAAACAACAAGAAATCTACGGCAGCTTATCGCATCAGTCCAATTGGCACTGATGTCGTTGATTATTATTTCTGGTGTTGTTTTCATGCACAAAGAAGTAAAATCGACCGGGGAAATCGTGATGCACACGCACCCTTACGATTTTACAAAAAAAGAAAAACCACAAGAAACCGATGACCAGATTGATTACCTGAATGTCATCTATCAAAACACCTATGTTCAGACTGAGTTTATCGTTCTCGAACTTCCCATAGCAAAGGAAATTCAGCTAACGCTTTATCTTTCGGCCTGCCCAGAAGTTACCACCATTACAAACAGTCCCTACTACCTCCGGGGGCCTCCCTACTTTGTATAAATACAGTTCATATTTTTCCAAATCTGACTACAACCTGTGAAAATATTGTATCATCATGCCATCGGCATTGGTAAGTACATTTATTTTTCACAATCGGAAAAACAGCCATTAGAGCCTTGGTTTGGTATGTCCTAGGGACAAAACCAATGCCTCTATGTTTAATTTACACAGTAGATAGATGATGCTCTTATGCTTACATCATAGCGATTGTTCGTCCAAAAAGACTATGTATGTAGTATGCACACAAGCTTCAGGTAGGGTTTCCTTTATTTAGTACCCTGAAAGAAGAAAAAGCATACTACAAAGCTATAAGCATGTACGGGCATCTCATACACAATACAATAAAAATGCTAAAACAATACACTTTACTGGCTACACTATTGGCCGGCACATCCACTATATACGCGCAATCATCATTGGAGGGGTATTTATTCAACAAAAACCGTGAAGCTATTGCTTCGGGCACATTGACCATTAAGAATGGTAAATCAGCCACCACATCTGATGCCAACGGTCATTTTAAATTCAATGCCCTAACTACACCCAAGGTAACCTTAAATATTTCGGCTGTAGGCTATCGCTCACTGACGAAAGTAATCGCTTTGGACACCTTAAAATCGCCTCTTCAGATCCAGCTTGAAGAAGATAATCTTAACCTGGATGAGGTAGTTGTCTCGGCTACCCGATACGGCGTAAAACGCAAGGATGCGCCCGTTGTGGTCAATGTGATCGGACCAAAACTATTCAATGCGACGCAATCTGTAGCGATGTCCGAAACATTGAATTATCAGCCCGGAGTCCGGGTGGAAAACAATTGTCAAAATTGTGGTTTTTCACAGGTCAGGCTCAACGGCCTCGAAGGCCCATACTCACAGATATTAATTAATAGCAGGGCCGTATTTTCGGCATTAAATAGTGTCTACGGATTGGACCAGATCCCAACCAGCATGATTGACCGAATCGAGGTCGTACGCAGTGGTGGCTCAGCATTGTTCGGAGCCAATGCCATCGCCGGAACAATCAATATCATTACGAAAGATCCTGTCGAGAACGACTGGCAGGTAAAATCTACCAATTCACTGATCGGCGGAAAAAGCTGGGACAACACCGTAGACTTCAATACATCGCTTGTCACAGAAGACTTAAAAACTGGCGCAACATTTTATGGGATGCATCGCAATAGAGAATCTTATGATGCAAACGGTGACGGCTTCTCAGAAATTACCAAGCTTCGTAATACGACTTTTGGCACCAAACTATTTTATAAACCAAGCGACTTGGATAAAATCACGGTCGATTTTAGTACGGTCAATGAATTCCGCCGGGGTGGAGATCAACTTGACAAAGCACCTCACTTGACCCAGATCACAGAACAGTTGCAAACCAGTTCCATTGTCGGTGGAATTACCTACGACCATTATTCCGAAGATTACAAACACAAGCTCTCAGCTTATGGTTCGGTCCAGAAAACAGTGCGCGACAGTTATTATGGTGGACTTGGAGGAGGAACAACCTTAGCCGATAGTACCCTTGCATCCAATTCGTATGGAAAAACAGATGATATTGCACTTGTTTTAGGAAGTCAGTACACCTACAATTTTGAAAAAGATGTATTTACAGCAGGCGTAGAGTTTTCCTATAACGACACCCAGGATGAGATTCCCGGCTATAAACGGACGATTGACCAGCAAAATAAGGGGCTTGGTTCTTATGCACAATACGAATGGAAACCCTTTTCAACATTGAAAACACTGATTGGTGCCCGCTACGATTACACGTATGTAGATGGTAAATACAGTCTTGCAGGTATAAATCGGAATTCGGATCAACGCTTTGGGACTTTCAGCCCACGATTAACCGTTCTTTATGATATCACGAAAGACCTACAGTTCAGGGGTGGATATGCACGGGGTTTCAGGGCGCCGCAGGCATTTAATGAAGACATGCACGTGACCTCCATCGGCGGCAACCAGGTTTTTGTCCTTATTGGTGAAAACTTAAAAACCGAATATTCCAATGCCTATACGGGATCATTCAGTTACAATAAAAACTTTGGAAATGTACAGACAAGCTTACTTGTCGAAGGTTTCTATACGGATCTCAACAATCAGTTTGTCAACATTATGGCCTCAGAAAAGGATGGGTTGATTATTCAGGAAATGCAAAATGGAGAAGGCGCACGCGTGTATGGCTCCAACATCGAAATCAATATTGCGCCTTCATCCTGGCTATCCTTCCAGACAGGCGGAACCATCCAACGCTCTCGTTACAAGAAGGATCAGCTGATCTATGAAGGGAAAGAGGATGCCCATGATATCTGGACAAAAAAATATGTCCGTACACCCAATATCTATGGATACATGAACACAAATTTAAAAGCGACAAAACGATTTGCAGTTGACCTGACAGGAGTATATACAGGTAAAATGATTGTACCACATATCCAGCAAGATATCATGACATTAAAGAATGCTAATGATTTTGTTGAGTTAAACCTACGCTTAGGATATACACTGCCTGTACATAAGGATTTTAGCATCGAGTTCTTTGGTGGTGTACAGAATATGTTCAACGCTTTCCAAAAGGATTTTGACAAAGGAGCGCTACGGGATTCAGATTATATTTATGGGCCAACACGTCCGAGGACCTATACTTTCGGACTCCGTGTTGGCCATTTTCATTAGATGATTGGTGTTGGGATAGCTAATACCGAATAAAAATGTAACAATGAAATATTGTCGGAAAATAAGCATACTATTGATCGCCTTACTTTATCCGCTCCTACATTTTGCACAGGAGCGGATAAATTGGGTCAGTTTTGAACAGCTCGATTCCTTACTTGCAGTAGAACCACGGGAGACCTTTATTTTTATCCATACCGATTGGTGTACCTATTGTCGAAAGATGGAACAAGAGATACTTACAAAGCCGGATATTATTACCGCAATCAATACAAACTATTATGCGGTCAGTTTGGATGCGGAATCTGTGCAGGAAATCGCCTTTGATCAGGGCATCTGGAAGCCAAAATCCAACAAAAAAAGAACTGGCCAGTACCATCCTTTGGCGCTAACATTATTGAATGGGAAACAAATGGTTTTTCCTAGCATCCTTCGATTTGATAGGGAGTTTCACTTAAAAAATATACAGCAAAAATATCTGAATTCAAAAGAGTTAGGTGTTTTTTTAGAATAATTTAACATATTTGTGTAGCGAAACCAAACGGATGTGCGTTTGAGTTTTATAATTAATACACACTTTAAGAAATTATGAAAAATATCACGAAATTTTTGATGGCATTTTTGTGTCTGGGCATTCTTTTTACAGCATGTAATAAAGATAATTTTGATTACGATGCATGGGAGAAAGAACAACAAGAAAAACAACGAATTCAGGACTCCATTAATAAAAAAAGAGTCGAAGAGCAATATCCGATTATCAAAAAGTATGTCTCTGACAATCAGCTTCAAAATGTTATATATATAGATTCTTTAGGAATAGCGTATCAAGTATTAGCGGCAGGAGATCAAAGCTCATACACGTATTCATTTAATAATGGAGGACAAATCATAGCGCCTAATGTAACAGTCGAATATGTTGGAAAATATGTCCAAACTGGTGCGCAATATAAACCTGAAGGGACAGTATTTGAAAAAACAGAGGAAGGAAAAACAGAAACTAAAAATCTGGCGTCAAAACCTGTGATATGGCACAGAGCGTTCTTACCTCAGAAAATAAAATTCGGCGAGCAAGAAATCCCTGTGGGCGGAATTACCACAACCGGTATGAAAAAAGGTTCTAAGATTCGTATAATCACTCCTTCTCCTTGGGGATATGGAGATAGCGATCAAAAAGCTGAATCAACTGGAAACACAATTCCGGGCAAATCTATTGTAGATCTTACTATTGATGTAAAAGATATCAAAAATACCAATTAACATTTCGCTGTTTATAAAAAAACCATTTTCATACTGAAAATGGTTTTTTTATGTCTCAAATAAAATAAATATAGCTGATGTGCCATTAAAATTAGGTGGCTTGCACAAATACAGATTGGAACTACAACATTGCAAAACACTTCGATAAGCTAATGAGTGTTAATTGCTGTTTTAAAATGTTAATTATTGGGGAGATGGCGCAGTAAAATGAAAAAATAATATACTTTTGTTAAACCATTTTTGAAAATATAATGGTCTTTTTCGAAAAACCATCAATAACACTATGAAAAAAATATTATCACCACTGTTCTTGGGAATCGCAGCTATTGCTTTATTTACCGTTAGCTGTGCTAAAAGTGACGATACACCTGTTTATGACGCTGCTGCACAATTCAAAACTGATTCTGTCACGCTCAAAAATTATGTTGACAGCAAGTTTCCAGATGCACAATACGATTCAGGAACTGGGATCTGGTATGAAATTCTAACAGAAGGTGAAGGCAATTACCAATATAAAATAGTCGATACCTTAAATGCTAAGTTCCTTAAATTTAAACCAACTGTAAAGTACACGGGTAGGTTATTGAGCGGAAGTATTTTTGATCAAACTGAAACAGACAAAACAACAACTTTCGAAATCTTGACAAATACAGGCTACTATTACCCCTTTGAAAGTACTATCATTCCGGCTTGGACATTTGCGTTTGCTCCAAAGCAAATTGGGGATTTGAAATTAAGTGGGCTAACTGAAAAAGGGCTTCAAAAAGGAGCTAAGATACATATTATGGCTCCTTCGAGATGGACTTATGGAAATCGTGCAACGGGAAAAATACCAGCTAATTCTCCTTTAGATTTTGTTATCGAAGTCGTTGATCTAAAATAATCATAAAGATCATGTTAAAAACCTCCTAAAAAAGCTTTAGGAGGTTTTTATTTATACCCCCTATTATTTGTAAGTATTCAAAGGTATTCGTTTCTGTAAGTATCTAAAAGTATCGGTCAATTTACTAACAATCGTTAAGCCTTTCTAGAAAAATAAACCTAACCTTTAATAGCTTAAGCTTAAATAGACGGACTCTTAAAACAACAAAAGCTCGAAGTGGGGAACTCCGAGCTTTACCTAACCAATTATTAACCTAAATTATGAAAAGTTCTTTATATATTATTTTGTATATATCTTTCTGTTTTG
This sequence comes from Sphingobacterium prati, assembly GCF_013167215.1. Lineage (GTDB taxonomy): Bacteria > Bacteroidota > Bacteroidia > Sphingobacteriales > Sphingobacteriaceae > Sphingobacterium > Sphingobacterium prati. The sequence goes on along the minus strand of NZ_JABJWY010000038.1, from coordinate 785,048 downwards.
ATATATCAAAGGTACTATAGATTCCGTTTCATGTCAAGAAATTTAACAGCATTTAACGTTGTTAAAATTATGTTAAAACAATTTAGCAAATTACAACAATTGAACACCGTTATTTTGACGATAATTTTTCAACCAATCTATAGATAATAACAGATTAGGCTGTAGCTTTAGACAATGATTAAATTCATGGCCTATGCGTTGAATAGGCCAAACAAAAAATACTACGATCAATTCGTGGATTAGTAAATAAGCTAGTCACTCGTAGAATCTTAAAAAACAGTAGCCAATAAAAGAAACACTTTCAATAAAAAGGAATAAATTTGTAATGAAGGTACCGCGTCTTAGGGCTGTGTACTATTGAAACAAAACTTAAATCGTCATGTTTTTAATCACATAACGGGTTTAACAAAGAAAAATTAAAAGGATGAAAATAGCTTTAGCCCAATTGAATTACCATATCGGTAATTTTGAAGCAAATACAAAGAAAATAATTCAAAGCATCAACCAAGCCAAAGAAGCGTCGGCAGACCTTATCATCTTTGCCGAGCTCGCTATCGGAGGATACCCAGCCAAAGACCTTTTACGAAATAGCGTATTTAAAAAACAGTGTGATGAAGCTATTCACCAGATCGCTGCCCATTGTCAGGATATTGCTTGTATTATCGGTGCCCCCGTCAAAAACAGCGATCTCGAAGGCAAAGAACTATACAATAGCGCAGTGTTTATTGAAAAGGGTGCTGTTCGAAACATTATAAAAAAGGGCCTGCTGCCAGACTACGATGTATTTGATGAATACCGTTACTTCGAACCCAACAGACACTTCAATTGCATTACATTGAATGGTGTAAAAATTGCCCTGACCGTATGTGAGGACCTATGGGATGACGACGAGGGTGGAAACTCTTATGTCGGTGACCCTATGGCCGAACTCAGGAAAGAAAATCCTGATCTGTTGATCAATATCGCAGCTTCACCATTCTCATACACACATTTTGACGAACGTGTTAAGGTACTTTCACGCCAGGTCAATACCTACAGCCGCCCCCTGATCTATGTGAATCAAGTAGGTGCTCATATGGATATTATCTTTGATGGAAGGTCAATTGCACTTAATAATGAAGGAACAAAGATCGCGGAATTAAAACGGTTTGAAGAGGACCTGCAATATGTTACCTATCATCAAAGAAACATCACCTCAACCACCGCAACGACAAAAGATCCTGCAACAGAGATCGCCTTGGTCCATGATGCATTGATTCTGGGACTACGCGATTATTTTCAGAAATCAGGGTTCAAAAGAGCAGTGTTAGGTCTTTCTGGCGGATTGGATTCTGCATTGGTAGCCGCCCTTGCCTGCGAGGCATTGGGGGCAGACAATGTACTCTCCATTCTGATGCCTTCAGTCTATTCCTCAGACCATTCGATCAAGGACGCAATGGATCTTGTGCATAACACGGGCTGTAAACACAATATTGTACCGATAAAAGACATCGCTTCAGCATACGAAAATACGCTAGCCCCGATTTTTGATGGACTAAAACCAGATACCACCGAAGAGAATATTCAAGCGCGTGCACGAGCTGTCATCCTAATGGCGGTATCAAACAAGTTTGGCAACATTCTATTGAACACGTCTAACAAAAGTGAGGCTGCTGTAGGTTACGGCACTTTGTATGGCGACATGGCGGGTTCCATTTCGGTCATTGGTGATGTCTATAAATCCAAAGCTTATGAGCTGGCTCGATATATCAATCGGGAGCGTGAAATTATCCCGGTCAATACAATTGAAAAAGCTCCTTCAGCGGAATTACGCCCGGATCAAAAAGATTCAGATTCCCTTCCTGAATATGATCTATTGGACAAGATCTTATTTGAATTGATCGAAAATGAAAAGAGCGGCTCCGAAATTGTAGCGATGGGATTCGAAAAAGCGTTAGTAGAGAGAGTCAATAAATTGGTCAATAATGCTGAATTTAAACGTTTTCAGGCACCGCCGATCTTAAGGATCAGCCCCAAAGCTTTTGGCCCAGGAAGACAGATTCCATTGGTGGCAAAATATTCCTATTAATTTTACAATTAGGATTAAACCATATCTGTAGTTTTTTGTCTAACATTAAAAAATAAAATCCTGTACTATTTAGTACAACAACGAATTGCAAATAAACACTCGATGCTGCGTAAAAGCGATGAAAGCGGATAGTGAGAAGTTAAAACAAATTTAATAAATATAAAGTTCCATATAGGCCATGAAACCATCACGGGTATGAGGCTAAAAAGCAAAGCCATATACGTGATAGATTCATCACAGTTAATAAATAAATTACTACGATGAAAAAGATTCTATTATTTTTGGTGCTCTGCGTCGCGCTGGCATCATGTTCGTCTTATCAATACAATACCACTCGGGTAGAAAAGATGGATTTTACTCCTTTCAAGACGTATGCTTGGTTACCACCGGTAGACTCGCTTTCAAAGTCTTATTTTGACAATGATATTGCCAAAACTAATATTTTGGATGCAGCAAATGCGGCCTTGGAAGCAAAGGGACTCCAGTATTCAAAAGATAATCCGGATCTATTATTCCGTTATATTACAATAGTTAATAACAAAAGCCGATTGGTATATGGCGGCGGTGGATATTATGGCTGGGGCGGTCCTTGGGGCTGGTACAGACCCTGGTTTTCACCTTACTATTACGGTGGTGGATATTATCCTGTTGCAAAAGAACGCTATCGTTATGGCCACTTAATTATCGAAGCTATAGACCGTAAAACAAATACGGTGATCTGGCAAGCGCGGGGCTCAGGTGATGTCGATAACCCAGAAAAAGCGATCAATAATATCAGTAAGGTCGCAACCGGAGTTATTGATTTGTTCCCTATAAAAACATTAAAGAAATAAACGGAGTTTTTACAACTCCCATAAAGCAAAAGGCTGGTTTAATAGACCAGCCTTTTGCTTTTTAAGTATCTTTTATTGATCTGTTCCGAGCAATCACCTCGTTTTGTTTGATGAGCGGCTCATCCTTAAACCGATGGCCGCAATTTTAAGTAAAATGGTACCTCGACGCGTTCCTTCGATTTGTTCATAATCAGTTCAGCAGCAAGCCGCCCCATCATTTCAAAATCAGTGGATATTGTCGTAATACCATTCAGGATAAATTTCTTCAATGGGGTCTCATTATAGGAAATGACTCCGACATCTTTTCCTATCACCAGTTTATTTTGAATAACCTTGTTCAACAACTTCACAAGATCGTCCTCAATAATATTGATGTAGCATGTTCCCTTCTCAACATTCTCTTCATCAATATCGGACACTAGTTCGTGCTCAAAAGCATATTGCTGACAAAATTTGTAAAATCCCTTGATGATGGCTTTAGGAAAATCACTATAGTCCGGAAATACCAGTTTCAAATTTTTGTACTTACTAAGCACCTCATTGGCTTCTTCCAATGCGGAATAAATATCGTGTTCATAATTTTCATATACAGCAGGAAAATCCCCAGGAACGTCCTCAATGAACTTACCCAATAACATCAGTTTATCTGTAGGGATCTTGCGGATGATGTCGGGCGCTTTGTCTCTCCCTTCTTTAAAATGCGGAAATAAGACGTAGTAATCATACGTTTTGGTCAAGCTTCCCAATAGGTTATTCAGGTAAGATAAATCCGAATTATAAACAAATAAGTCGAGGTTGGCAAAGTCTCCGAGTTCCCTAGCAAAAGAATCATAAACAATTTTTTTATGTGCGCTCAATTTATTGAGAAAAAGGGCTATCTTAAGTTTCGATTGTACATCGGTCTTGTTGACATAATATCCCTTACCTGGATTGGACGCAATAATATCATTTTTCTTCAAATAACGATATGCTTTTTCAACAGTATCACGCGATATTTCCAGATATGCACTTAATTCATTGATAGACGGCAACATATCATTTCTGACCAATGTTTCATTTTTAACAGCATCGATAATGGTATTTGCTAATTGCAAATACTTGGGAGTAGCAGAAAAATCACTGATTTCTAAGGTTTTTAAAAACTGATTTACGGAACTGGTCATTGTTAGATTTTAATAAATATAAAATTAACGATTTGTTTATAAATATTTTAAAAAAACACTTAAAAACTAGTTTTTTCAAAATCCAGACTCTATACAGCCCATGATAAAAGGTCCCGTGGCCTTCGTATCATTTTCGCGGATCCGTTCGCCTACATAATAATCATAACTACCGTCCCGATAAGGATTTCCACCTAGACCGGCAACTGCATTGCACTGCACCAATGACCACAGCCCATTTTCTTTTTTTAACAGACGTCCTTGAATCCCCTGATATAATTTGTGTACCAAGGCCATGTAGCTTTCAGAAAGGTATTTTTTATTGATCCCTTTTGAATAAGCGTATAGAAACATGCTATTGACCGAAGCTTCCTGATAATTTCTTTCTTTTTTTGGCTGATCTATTACTTGCCACCACAGGCCCTCATCATCTTGATAGTTAGCAAGAGTCTTGGCTAACGATTGAGCCAATTGGATCAATTGATCTCTTCTGGGATAATCTAAAGGCAACTCGTCCAATACATCGATGACAGCCATAAAATACCAGCCAATACTTCTGCCCCAAAAATTGGGCGACTGCCCCGTTTTGGGATTTGCCCAAGCTTGCTTTTTACTTTCATCCCAAGCGTGATAATACAATCCTGTCCTAGTGTCCAATGTATGTTTAGCTGTAATTAAAATCTCATCGATAGCCTTGTCATAATATTGGTCTTGCTTACTAAGCTTAGCATATTTTGCGAGAAAAGGCCCGGTCATATAAACGCCATCCAACCAGATCTGATGGGGATAAATCAGTTTGTGCCAATAGCCACCTTCGAGTGTTGTAGGCTGGTATTTTAGTTGGTGAACTAATGTTTCAATAGCCAAGCGATATTTTTCTTTCTTTGTTTTTTCATAAAGTTCAAAAAGTATCTTTCCAGAATTCACAAAATCCACATTATAGGCACTAAGCTCGTAGAGATGAATTTCACCCTTTTCATTAATGAGCGTGTCTGCCCATTTTTCTACGTAGTTGAAGTACTTCTTATCGCCTGTTTTTTCAGCTACCTTTAACATTGCAAGACATCCCAAGCCTTGGGAATACCCAAAATATAATCGTTTTCCATGGTCCAACTGCCAGGCCTCAGGAAACCGCTTCATTTCCGAATCTGCAAACTGTTGATACATCGATTGTGCTGTCAGCGTAGATACTACTCCCAGTATGCATAGGAGAAGAATTATTTTTTTAAAGATCATATGTTGTCCTGTATGATTAAAATAAATATTTTACATTATTATACTACTTATCAAGAATATTGTTAACCATGACTCGTTGTTGATATTTCACTTAAGGTACTTTATAAATATTATCGTACCCAAATCGCTAAGGCTTCTGGAGTTACGTCGTCAATGTCATTCGTTTTTCTTTTACATAGCGGCATATAATTATATTATGAACTTACCTTACGAGAAGTAATAAATATGTACATCAGCCAGTAATGCTAAAAATATCACAAAAAGAAACAATAACCGTCCTGAGCTATCTTGATTTGCATGCTGTCTGAACGATTTCGCGCAGCAAAATATTGACTTCGTCACGTAGAAAAGTCATTCCGACCAGTGTTTCGTTTGTTTTCCCACGTGGAATTTTCATTTCCCCACGTGGAAAAATCGTTCAGACACCCGACTTTTTCATTTCGCCGAGTGACAAAATGAAAAAGTCCATTAACTAAACAAAGAAGTCGGGGGACTTTTTCATTTCGACGAACGTCAGTGATATTTTGCCAAAAGGGGAAATCAAACGTTCACCTGTCGAACTCATTTCGCCAAGTGGAAAAATTGCACAAATACAGTGCAATATCCCACAGACAGAGCGCAAAATCGATTGGAGGGACACAATACATCTTAATAGAGTGGATGCTGCTGACCGGTCAGTCCTGGATTATTATCAATGGTCGTCGTACTTAACGGGACTATCTCTACTTTGTTTTTTTCCAGACCTCTATAAATATTACTCACCCAAGTCGCCGTAGGGGCCAAGGCATTTGAAAAGAAAATAGATTGATTGCTGTACATATCCAATATGGTATATCCCTGCGCAGTTAATTCGGCTTTTTTTATTGCATCCGGAGCCTCTTTAAACGATATAAATTCCTGTGCAATCAAAGGATCATTAAACGCATTGGCAGGCGTCATTTTGTACGCACGGAATAAATCCACATTTGCGTACTTGCCTTGGTGTGCGGCAAGATCCAATAAATCTTGCTTGGTTTGACTCAGTTTTTCGAACAAAATTCCCCAACGAATTAAATCGGTCCGTCGCCATCCTTCAAAGCCCAATTCCAGTTTACGTTCCTGGATAATGGCATCCCGAAACCCTTGATAAGATGTTGGTGTTGTCCCTATTTTTGTTTTATCGTTTTTAAATGCACGTAAGCGTACTTGTTCGTATAGATCTTTTGCAATTGCGGTTGGTCCTTGATTGATTTCATTTTCAGCTTCGGCGTACATCAGCAGGATATCAGCGTAACGCAATTCAATCCAGTTGATATCTCTTTTGTTTACCGCAATGCCTTTCTCTGCTTTCCAATTGACCCTAAATTTACCGATAGTATTACTTGCATAGGTATTCATCTGGTGCTTACTATCTGCTGTGATGGAATAGGATGCAATCGCGACATCACGACGGCTATCCCCCTCTTCAAATTCAAAATAATAGGTTGGAAAGGCTGCCATTGCTGGCTGTGCTTTACCATAGAAGGAATTTGTGTGCGAAAAAAATCCATTTGTATAACCAATCTGTGCATCGTTACGATCAGCTCCTTTTTGCCCATATTCCAGCATGGATTCGTTATCGTATTTTCCATTGATGAGGTTTCTGAATATCGTTTCATAATCTATCAGACTATTTTCACCGCGATCTACAACCATTTTGCAAGCATCTCTTGCGATTTGATATAACTGGTGAATCCTGGACTGGTCCGGACGTTTACTCAGCTGCACACTACTTGCTGAATATGAGTTTAGATCCCAACGCAAGGAATATCCGGCAGCATATAAAGCTGTCCTAGCCAATAACCCATAAGCTGCATTCTTTGAAATACGTTCTACGGATAAACCAGATTCTCCTTTCCAAGGGAGCAAGGCAATAGCTTTTTGTAAATCTTCGACACAGGCATCCATGATGGTGTCACGACTCACACGGGAAGAAGAGAAGCTCCCCGCATCGACTACGGGAATACGTGGAAAAGGAACATCGCCAAAATAACGTACCACATTCAACATATTTTTGGCGCGTATAGCCAGTGCCTCGCCAAGGAGCATATCAAGTTTTTTCTTTTCTGAATCAGTCTTAGGTTGCATTAATGGAATATTCTTAATTAATACATTGACCTGTTCAACACCAGAATACATTGCCGTGTAGGTCGAAGAGGGGCTTGTTGCTGGAGTATACACATAGTTGGAAACTTGATTTTTTGAATTGGTCTCCCCCTCAGTAGAAAAGCATTCGTCTGTCCCCATACCAAATTGGTAATACAGTTCTGAATTAAAAACACTCGTATAAGCACCTAGTAATGCCATTTCTACACGATCGGCGTTTTCAAAGATATTACTACTATCGTAATCGCTTTGGGAAGGAAGTTCCAAAAATTTCTTACATGATCCTGTTGCCAATAAACAGGCTATGCTTAATATTGTTACAATTCTTTTCATTGGAATAAAGTGTTTTTCATTAAAGACTATTTTTGTCATAAACGATTCGTTAAATCGCATTAAATCTTTTGTCTGTAGTGCTGCTATATTTTAACCGAATCCATCACTCAAAAGGTCAAATTAAATCCAACAACGAAACTTTTTGTTCTTGGATAAGCAGAGTTATCCACCCCTCTCGTTAAAATAGACGATGTTGATGCTACTTCTGGGTCATAACCCGAGAATTTGGTAAATGTATGAATGTTGTTGAGCGTCAAGAAAACCCGCATTTTTCGTAAATAAGCATGTTTGGACAATTCTTGAGGCATAGTATAGCCTAGGGTGATATTGTTAATTCGTAAAAAGGATGCGTCTTCCAGATAATAGTCCAATGCATCACTTATCGCAATATTATTGGTGGAATTTAGACTCCACACTTGATCTTTCTGATGCTGATTAGGATTCAGTTCGGCCAAGCGGTTGAGATCTTTAGTCTCTGTTCCAGTAGAGGGATCAATTAATGTAAATCGATCCGCCATTCTTTCCAATGAATTCTGATTCGGTAAATAAGGTCCCATGAAACGCTGTGTATTCATATTAAATGCCTTATTACCATATGCAAAATTTAGAAATACATTTAAATCAAAATTTTTATAGGAAAGATTATTCCCAATTCCGCCAAAAAACTTCGGTTCAGGATTGCCTATTACCGTACGATCATTGGTTGACCATACGGGATTACCATTGCTATCTGTCTCGCCTGCAGTTGGTAAATATTTGACATCGCCTGGTTTAATACTCGTTCTGTTTTTCCCTTTTAATGATGCTACACCATCTTTCAACATGTAGCTACCATCCCCATTTTGGACAAAATCATCTGTGGTATATACACCGTCGTATTTGTAACCGTAAAATTGTCCTACAGTTTCGCCGACTCTTGTGATGAAGTCAATCCTTGAGCTGAGATTATTCAACATAAAATCGCTACTTTCACTACTAGATCCATATAGGCCAAGCGTTTTTGACCTATTAAATGTGATATTGAAATTGGTTTGCCATTGAAAATTCTGTTTTTTGATATTCAATGTGCGTAAGGTAAACTCTACTCCCCGGTTGCGCAGGGCTGCCACATTTTGATTTTGATAACGATATCCTGTTGAGGTAGGTATTGTCTGCTTTAACAAGAGATTACTTGATTTGTTGGAATAGAAATCTGTCGTTAAACTAATACGATTCTTTAAAATAGCAATGTCCAGCGCGAGGTTAGACGTTTGCGTCTTCTCCCATTGCAACTCAGGATTCCCCAACAAATCACTTGGTTTCAAACCTATTACCTCTGTATTATTGATCGCAGCAATCGTGGATCCGTACAATGTAGCGTAGGTCACATTACCAATATTATCGTTTCCGGTAGATCCATAACCCGCCCGTATCTTTAACTGATCAAAAAAGTTCTGGCCTACCATAAATTGCTCCTTGTGGATATTCCAGGCTGCAGAGGCTGAGGGGAAATAACCCCATTGATGCCCTTCCTTGAATTTAGAGTTGCCATCTGCACGCAATGTAGCCGTAAAAAGATAACGATCATCATAATTATAGATCGCTCGCGCAAACCCAGAGACAAGTCCGTACCGACCTTCTTCAACGTCAGCACGATCTATTCGAGTTGCCAAGGATACATCGTTCAATCCAAAATTACTCTGTGGAAACCCATAATATGTATGCCCCAAACTTTGATCTTTGGAGTAAAGAATCTCATGTCCCATCATTAGATTTAGATGATGCTTTTCGAGCTGTTTCATCCAAGACAGTGTATTGGTGAGCTGCCATTGATACCCTTCTGCATTACCTCTTGATCCATATGGCCCACCATTGTTACGGGCATTTACTGTACGTCCATCATCCCACATGTCATTTCTCGTTTGCTTCCACTGGTAGGATCCAGCGGTTCGAAAGGTAAAATTATTAAGGAATTTGACGTTTAAGCCCAAATTGGCCACAGCCAAACGGCTGGCCCTGGTCTTAGTAATCGCATCGTTCATGATAATCGGGTTGTAAATATCATATTGTGAATCTACTGCCTGAAGCTCTTCTGCAATGTCGGTGTTCAGCAATTGATCATTGGTGAATCGAACTCCCCCAGTGACCGGTTGCAGGATGGACATCTTAAGCATCCCTCCCAACGAACCTCCACCTTGTGTATTCGCATCTTGCAGTAAGGTGTTAAAATCCAAATCCACCCCTTTAAAAAGGTTGTGATTGAGTTTAGCCCTTAGGCTATTGCGATTATAACCAGATTTAGCCAATATACCATCTTGACTCATGTTATTGTAACTCAACATTAACTTCGTCTTTTCATTTCCCCCGTTTATATTGACATTATGATTCTGTAAGATGGCCGAACCGCCAAAAACTTCCTGTTGCCAATCAATCCCAGTACGATTGCCATACTCCTGCTGTATCCGTGTATATGCATTGCTCGCAAAATCCGGTGCTGTGGGATCCCCGCCAAACATATTTGCGAATTGCTGCTGCCTGCCACCTAGGGTCTGGTATTCATATTGATATTTCACATAATCTTCGACCCGCAACAAATCCAATTTTTTGCTTAGTCTTTCAAAACTGAAATAGGTATTGTAATCTATATTGGTCCGACCGGATTTTGCGGACTTTGTGGTTACTAATATAACACCATTAGCACCTCTAGAACCGTAAATAGCCGAAGCTGAAGCATCTTTCAACACATCGATACTTTCAATATCACTTGCATCCACACTGCTCAATCCTCCATCCATAACAAAGCCATCGACAATGACCAACGGATTGCTCGATCCAGAGAAACTCGTCCCACCGCGGACAGTAACATTGACTGCCGACCCCGGGGCACCACTTTGCGTAACAACGTTAACTCCTGCAATCTTTCCGGTCAATGCTTGCGCTGCAGTTGTCACCGGTATATCCTTGATTTCACTTCCTTTGACCGAGCCCACAGCCCCAGTCAAATCGCGCTTTCTGGCGGTACCATATCCAATAACAACAACTTCATCAAGATCACGATTGGATTTTTTCAATTGCACTCTAATTGGTACATTTTCTTTGACAACAAACGTTGTCGTTTCATAACCGACGCTTGATAACTGTAAAATATCGCCTTCTTTCGCTACATATTGGAATAATCCTTTGGAATCAGTTTGTAGCGTTTGACCTGTTCCTTTTATACGGATACTTACTCCAGTAAGAGGCACATTTGCGTCATCAACCACCACTCCGGCAATTTTATTTGACTGCGCCCAGAGATGAAACGGCAAAACTAAGGCCGCCAAAACAAACTTAAGCTTTGAGTTAAACAACACAGATTTATCTTTCGGTAATTTTTTAAACATTCGCATTATAATTTAGTATATTGAGATTTTCATCGGGTTATTAAATCGCATTTTATGCAACATAGGACTTGCTTGCAGCACTTAAATGGGCGACTTACAAGGAACGGCTTCCATTCCTAGTAAACCATTTCTTTATTTCGACCCCTTATTTCTGCTGCGCTAACAAGATCAAATAAGCTTCCAAATTGAGATAGCCTTTGAACAACGGATGTTCACTCGGTCTTAGGGCATCCAGATTATCGTTCTTATTCAATTTCAATTTTTCTTCCCATATATCAGGTATGCCATCATGATCTGAATCGAGTGGAAGATTAGCGCTTTCCAATCGTCCCAACCCGCCATTGTCCAAAGGAAGATCCGATTCGCGATAGGTATAAAATCCAAGTGTGCCTTTACTTTGCAATTCATTGACTAAAAAAGCATCGACCTGATCTCTTTTGGGCAAGGTGGCACCGACATGATCAATTAGGTAGGCATACGCTTTTTTAGCGCTCATTCTGGGCCGCAAGGTGGGGTAGGTCTCGTAGAAGTCGGCTGTTTTAAAATTATCTGCAGTTAGCCCCGGGTACCAGGCCGTTGTAGCTTCGATTAATTCCCCGTCCAGCTTACCGTTCTGATTATTGTCAAAATAATTACCCGACTGATAGAGATTGAAATTGCCGTTTCCTCTAGAAAATGGAGTTCCTTTTGTCTTTGGGGTTGACGGACCACCCACAAAATAATTATTTAAGATGGTCACATTAGACTCTCCTGAGGATTCACCGCCAAGAATGTAAGCATCTGCAGATATGGTATGATCGGGATAGGTTGTATTGGCGTTGCCAAAGTTATAAACAACATTATTGACAAATTCGTTAATGCCTTTCACTTTCGGATTTCTAGTCTTGTTGCTATGATAAAGTGATTTGATGATAGAGATCTTCCCTCCGGTCTGTATCAAGCCGCCGGCAGAGTGATTATGACGATGTAGCCCCTGCCCAATGATTGAATTCTGAATGGTAATACTATCTGGCTCGTTACCTTTGTTATCCCAATTTATGGAGAACACCTCATCCAGTCCCCAGGTAAAAGACATATGGTCGAGCATGATATTTTTTCCGTTGGCAATACCGGATGCATCATCGCTTTTCCCGGCTCCGGCATTTGCGCCGAGCCTGATCCTAACGAAGCGTGCAATCGTCCCATTTGAGCCAGAAAAAGAAACTTTCCTTCCATATAGAACCACACCGTCGCCTGGCGCCGTATGTCCGGCGATGGTGGTGTTTGCGGCAACGGCTAGATTAGATTTTAATTTAATAATACCGGATACATTAAACAATACAAAACGTCCAGGCTCGCTCACTGCATCGCGAAACGAGCCCGGACCGCTGTCATCTAGATTTGTTACAAAATAGACACTTGGTGTAGTTGCTCCCCTGGCTCCGGTAGCAAAACGCCCAAAGCCTTCCGCCCCAGGAAAAGCAAGTAACCTTCCGCCGTCAGTTGTAGCATTACTTTCAGCCCATTCAATCCATTCCAACCTGGAAACAAGTGCGTCTTTGGAACAAGAAAGAAGAATCATAGCCAAAGCGCCAAAAGAAAATAGACATTGTCTTTTCATAATGATGAGATTTTCAAGCCAACCAGTGCTGGCATTGGGTTTATAATTGTTATATATTGGTTTACACAATATTACACAATGCAACCGGTTTCATCATCCTGCACTGTACTGTTGTATGTCAAAAAGACACCACGGTATCATAGCCTGTTTTCTCCTATTTGTTTAATTTTGTTACTATTCGCACATTTTCCGGTAAGAAAGTCGGTTCCCAGCCATCCAACACCTTCTCTTTTGTATATTGCTGCACTTCGGCATCGGTCAGCTGATGTGACCAGCTAACTCGGCTGCTTATATCAGCTCCTTCGCCCATGCTCTTATATTCCGCATAATATGCCGTCTTTTCATTCTCAGGATTTCCCCAATTATGCCACCCCTGCGGCCGAATATGTTTTCCCATTTCAGTATCCATAAAGACAACTTTTGCGTAAGGGCGCCAAGGTCGACCCAACCACACCTCTGAGACATTGTTTGCCGCGGTGAGTTTACAGTCGGCAAAGACATAACCATATTGCTGCTCAGCTGGTGTAGAGGCGGCGGTAATATAGCCACCGGTACGGTTGCTATGAACCTGGCATTTGGAAAACAAAGTTGAGGAACCTCCGAACATAAAATCCACAGAGCCTTCTATATAACAATTTTCCAGCAGGGACTTTGTTCCATTATGTCCGTACCAGGTATCCTGATACCCCAGCATTTTACAATCATTGAAGGCGGACCTAGGCGCATCGATATATAAAGCAACTGCTTGTCCGGCATCCATACCAGCAGAATTGGCAAAGGTAAGTCTTTCACCAACAAATTGATCTCCTTTTATATAGACAGAACGGGAATCTGCGGTTCCATATGTACCACCGCCAGGCTTAGTTTTACCACTGTAATTGTCAAATGTCAAAATGGTCGTTTCTTTATCTTCACCTATTAGGTGAATAAGGGGTTTATTTTGCGGTATTTCAACGACTTCTTTATAGGTTCCGGATTTGATATAGATATAAAAGGGTTGTGCTCCATTGACAGGAGCTGCATGAATGGCTTCCTGTACAGAAACATAATCTCCAGTACCATCTTTTGCGACAACAATATCAGGTACGAAATCCTCTTTGGGTATCGCTGCAGTTGTGAACGTCTTCACCTGTTTTTTGGAGGTAAGGGATGGCGATGTAAGGCTTATGCTCCGCAGTCTGACTGTATAAGCTGTATTTGCTTCCAAGCCCTCAAAGGTATATTTGGTATTCTTTATCGTATCTGACTGTCTCAAAGTTGAGACAAAAGAAGGTCCTTTTGAAAGTTCAGCAAAATATCCGTCTGCAGCAGCAATGGGATTCCAGCTGACGGCTACTTGATTATGCTGGCTTTCAATACGTACCTCTTGGGGACCTTCTAATTCAGACAGCACATGTTGATTATACAGCATTTCATTTTTGCATGAAAGAAGGAATAGGATGCAATTGAAATAAACCGCACTATTGATCCAATGTAAGATTTGATTTTTCATCGAACTCATGTTTAATATAAATGTTTTACCAAACTATTTAAATATACCTCAACGTTATCATAGCCCTCACTCAAATCCCTATCATTTGCATTTGCTTTGCTAGGATCCAACTTATTGGCGATTTCCCATGCATCTGGCATGCCGTCCCCATCGCTGTCTTTTAGCACTGTTCCTTGTTTGAGTTGAGGCCATCCACCAACATCGTCTTGTGAGTCAATGATGCCATTTCGGCTCCGCTCATCGCCACTAGATCCATTGGCCGTAAAATTTCCATTCTTAACGGTATTTATAATCCGGATGTCAGCATCATCCCGTACGAGTGAGGCGCCCACTTTCTCCAGAACGGTTTGATAAGCTTGTTCAGCTGATTCAGTTTTCACATTATCTTCAATCGGCAAAGCTGCTGACAGCCGAATGGCACTCAGCGTAGCCGCGTCCAGTATGCCATATTTTGTGTTGAATTGATTTGCAACGGCATTTGTCCAGTTATCGGAATTAGCAAGATCATTTCCTTCAATGATATTTCCCTGAACATAAAATTCTCCCCACTTATTGAAAATGGGTGAAGCTTCATTTTTCAGATATTTATCGATGGATACTATTCTGCCACGAACACCAGACCGGGTAGCAGGACCAGGTTTATAATAATTATTAACCATATTGACATGCATCGCTTCACCACCATATCCGCTATTGCTTGCCCAATTGTAGAAAACGTTATTTCTGATATCAACGAGATCCGTCAACGCATACTCCGATCCTTCACGCTCCCCTAAACGAGGATTTCGGCTGTCATGATGTGCTACCAGATTGTGATGAAATGTTGCCTTCTTTCCTCCCCAAATAGCCCCATAACCATGCGCTCCTTTAAAATGTGCTGACAAACGTAAACTTTCGGTTATAATACACCATTGCATGGTGAAGTTATCATTATTATAAAATGACGCACATTCATCTGTAGACCAACTCATCGAACAATGGTCAATCAGCATATTCTTACGTTCAAAACCACCTATTGCATCCCCCTCAGCTTGTTGCCGGTCTCCCATTCGGAATCGCATAAATCGGATGACAACGTTATCGGCTTTGACAGTGACAGGATAATCTTGTAGGCAGATTCCGTCTCCCGGAGCGGATTGCCCGGCGATAGTCAGATCGCCATTCTTGATATCCAGGTTACTCTTTAATACGATATTGCCAGACACTTCAAAGACGATAATACGTGCCCCAGTTTGGTTTAAGGCTTCGCGCAGGCTCCCCGGCCCAGTATCATTCAGGTTGGTCACTTTGATGATCCGACCTCCCCGACCACCTGTAACCTGACGTGCAAAGCCTTCGGCCCCTGGAAAAGCATATACCTGCTCCACAGCAACAGCTCCTGTCTGGAAGGACTTGTATATACTTCGCGATGTAAATGCTGGATTATCGCGGTCTATCGCCCGAATCCGTAAGGTATAGTCTGTCTTTGGTTTTAAATCAGCAAAGGCATATTGTTCATTTTGGATCGTATCGCTGGAGTGCACCTCTTTACTGAAAGAAGTTCCTTCCGCTAATTGCAGGAAATAACCATCTGCCAGTGGATCCTTCTTCCAGCTAAAATTTACTTTTGTCCCTTCGACCTGCACATTTAGATTTGAAGGGTCCGCCAAAACTATCCCGTTGTCGGGCTGTTGTACAATGGATTTTGAGCATGCGGCATACATGCTAACCGTAGTTAACAGTAGTACTGTCGATAATTTCATCATGTTAAGTAAGGTTTAAATGAGGCATAGCTATTCCTATATAGCCGATCACTCAGCTATATAGGAATCGGTTATCCTTATGGTCTCCAACGTGGATCGCCGGCACTGTCTTTTCCGGCAAAGCCGTTATCTTTGATCTTGAAGTTGCCCGCATCTGGATCTGTAAATAAATCCGTGCTTTTCTTGGAATAATCAAGTGTGGACAGCGGAATTAAATCAGACGCTTCCTTCCAGGTAAAATCGGCCGTGCGATAATTTCCACCGCCGGTAATCTGTGTGCTTGGGTTTATTCTTATCCCCCCGAGTGTCTTGTTTGTCGCATTTACATCGGTCGTCTTTGGATCACCGAATATTACGCCTGCGATCGTGAGCCCACCTGCAATGGTATTTTTTGTTCCATCAAAATCTATAAAGTTTCTTCCTGAAAGTGGAGCACGATACAATGTGACATATTCAATCTTGTACTGGCCACTAGCATTATTTTTACTAGCTAGAAATACATCTGCGTTATAGACCGTTGAATTTTCCAACGTAAAATTATTGACTGCCGACTTATTGTCATCGACCGTTACTACAGCATAGCCCCCAACATTATAAATGATACAATTGGAAAAAGTCTGTTGCCCGACCGTGATGCCTCCTCTATACCTGGTCACTCCGCGCACATCATGTATGATACAGTTTTCAAAAGAAAACAGATCGATAGTTGCCATTGTATTTGGGTTGAAGATGTATTTACCAGCCGCATCATTGCTAAATATTTCGAGGTCAATAAAGGCAAGCTTAGCAATCGTACTGTTGGCTGTAATACCAAAATTAGATACTCCGCTGATGGACAATTGCGCTTTGAGCTTGACCAATGGATTATCTTCGGACATAACCGTCACTGATTTACTGAAATTAACAGCGGTCGATATTTCGTATGTGGCTCCCTTTTTCAATAAGATGGTCGCCCCTGCATTGGCATTTGCAATCACATCCCCCAAATTAACACCCGCAGGGTTTTCCTTGCTCAAATCGATGATTTCACCGCTCAAAGGATCTTTCGTCGTGTAATTATTTTCACCCCTAAATTTCTCACCGCTATAAAGCGCCACACGATAGGCCGTTGCCGCTTTTAGATTTTCGATCAGGATCCAGGCATCGCTAATATTTTGCGGTGTTAATGCAATGGTCTGCACGAGCGTTTCGGGAGTAGATTCGGCAGCTGCCTGAAAAACCTTGACCGTGGTCACGGCGCCCCCTTCATTATTCCATTTAAACAGAATGCGGTTCACCCCGACATCCGATGAAACCGGATTAATGACGATCGTAGGAAACCGCGGAGTCTTTATTTCACCGAAATCCGCCGGTCTCGAATTTTTAGCAGCATCCGTGGGGTGTAGCGTTGTTACACGAACTTGATACAGTTGCTCCCAAAGCAAGTCGTCCACCGTCCCCCCTGTTGTGTCTACGACATCAATTGATTTTGCTACTGTTTTAAAAGTATCTACGCTAACTTCAACTTTATAACCGCCTGCGCCTTCACTTTCCTGCCAGGCAACATCAATATAATTACCGGTGGCTACGAGTGCCCCCTTCATAGAGGGTCTAAACAAACGTGGAGCATCATCACCGTCCAACTCCGCTGTCCATTCTTTTTCACAGCCCGACAGGAGCAGTGCCACTATGCTTAAAAGCATAATCGAATGCATTAAATATGATATACGTTTCATCTTAAATACGTTTTTGTTTTCCATCAATCCAATGGAAAATAACCTGATTAAAAATTATAGCCTTCATTTTTTAATGTCCCCAAACTGCTGGTCACAGTAGAACTATGCAAGGGTAATATATAGGGCGCAGGGGCCATTCCTGTATCGTCCTTATATCCCCGCCATGAACGCAAGATGTAATCCGCGGCACGCTTTTCTTTATCGTTATACAGCGCCTTAAGCCAAGTCAGACTCGTATATCCGTCTGGATTATCTCCCTTAGAAGGACTATCTTTTAATTTAGGTGGCACAAGTACCTGCTTGAATATCCCACCATACCATTCAATTGTTTTGTCTGCTTTCAAACGATAATAAAGATTACCCGGTAAGCTCGCATATGGGCCCGCCCCATTAAACGTATTTTCTCCTATCTCAATTAGTTTTTTGCGATTTTCGGCAATTTTTTTACCAAATAGATTCCATCGGATTAAATCATAATGACGAATGCATTCACCACCCAGCTCCCAAGCGCGTTCATCAACTATCGCATTGAAAAAGGTCGCTTTACTCCCCGAAACCTGAGCCAGGTATTGGTCAACCTTATTCGCCCATGTTGCTGCTGAAAAGGCACGTTGCCGTACTTTTTTCAATGCCTCTTGGGCCTGGGGCGTAGGACCATTCAGCTCATTCTCACTTTCTGCATACATCAGGATAACATCGGATAAACGCATGATTGGCCAGTTTATACCTGTTCCTTTAGCCGAGTTTGAACCTGATGGTGTCGGCATAAGCATTCTATTCCATTTGCCTATACCGATCCCCGTAGCACTGATCGTGGCCTGTTCTAATTTCGAATTATATTTGACGAAAGCTGCTGTCTTAGCTAATCGGGTATCCAAGGTATCAAAACTATAGACATATGCAGGGTTATAGGGCATATAACTTGAACCAGATCCATAAGGATGATCTCCCGCGTCTACAGCTACACCAATATTCCATCCAACATCGCCAAATCCGGGTGCAAAAGCAACCTCATATAAGATATCGGTTTTATTCTCAACAACCCATTTACTCTGATTATCAAAAACATCCGCGAACTTTGGATCCAGCGTATGACCTGATTCATCAATCACTTTTTTACTGTAGTCCTTTGCAATTTGATAATACGTCAAATAATCCTCCTTACGTTTCATGGTCATATCAGGATATAGCCAGTACCCACCCCGACATAGTGCAAGGCGGGCGATGAGTCCTTGCGTAAATTCACGGTTCACGGTCTCTACACCATAGGTCAACTGTGAAGCCGGTTTCATACTCGGCTCAATACTGATGAGATCTTGTATCAGGGTACTTAATATCGTATCCCGCCCAGTTCGCGACAGGTATAAATTATCTCCCCCTTGTGTAGGTTTTAATTTGAATGGAATATCCCCCCAATAATTTACCAACCAATAATACCATAGCGCCCGGAGTGTCTTAGCTTCACCTAGCAGCTGCTTCATGTCGGCATGATTGGCAAGAGGAGACTGTTCAATTCCTTCGACAGCCAGATTAGCGCGATTAATCGCATTATAGGCGTTGTTCCAAACCGTCCGGATATCGCCGTTACCATCCGTGGCTTCCATCGACCAGATATCCCTTCTCGAGTTTTCAGGCGCAGCTCCCACCCCACCAACTTCAATGTCCGTATTTGGAATAAACGCGTTGGAAAGCCTGGAAGTAAAGGCATCTTGATTAAATAAAGCGTAGATGCTGCTCACTCCTTTGGTTGCATCACTCACATTTGCATAGATTGTCTCTTGTGTAAAATTTGATGGTGAATCCGTATCTAAAAACTTCTCACAGGAGATCAGTCCCAGTGAAATAACCAAAGCAATATATCTTGATTTTCTAAAATATTTTCTCATGATCTTCTTATTTAAAATTGACATTTAAACCGAACGTAAACGTTCTACTCTTGGGATAGGCAGAATAATCCACACCTGGTGTTAGCGCTGCATATGCACTGCTTCTGGTCGTGGATACTTCAGGGTCGTATCCTGAATATTTAGTCCAGACGAAGGCATTATAAACTGTTGCAAAAAGACGCAAAGAGGCTATTCCTACGCGTGAAGTCAATTGTTTCGGCAAGGTATATCCAAGCGTAATATAAGAGAGGCGAAAGAATGAACCATCTTCAATCGCATCGGAAGTCAGCACCGGTGAAGCTGTTCCCATCGAAAAAGGCGACCATACTTTGGCATCTTTATTCAGTGCTGCAAGCTCATCCAAGCCTGTTACCAATTCCCCCGCGTCGTTAATGTACTTAAAGCGGTCATGGGAATTCATCCGATCCGATATATTACCGAATGTCGTCCGGTAGAGCATATTATATTGTATGCGCCCCGTGTTATAAATATCATTGCCATATACCCAATTGAAGAAAGTGCTTAAATCAAAATTCTTATACCTTCCATTGAGTCCTATTCCCCCAGAATGTTTAGGTAGAGCATTTCCAATCACCTGCCTATCCCCTTCAGCTGTAATGAGACCATCTCCATTGAGATCTTTTAGCTTCATTGTACCAGGTCTGATGCCCAACGTCCCGCCAAGTATACCCTGCGACGAAGCAATTCCATCCTTAAGGGTATAGGAGCTACCACCATTGTAAGATTCAAAATCATTCGATGTATAGAAACCATCGGCAACATACCCATAAATCTGCCCGATGGTTTCACCCACATTAAAAAGGTAATCATCTTGCGATTTGAGGTCCGTCCCCGCCCAGTTGGATTGGAGAATCCGCTTGTTGTTACCATCCAGTTTTTCAATTTTCGGAATATTGCGCCCGATATTGAAGGATAGCGACAAGCCATAATCCTGCTTTTCGATCAGTGGTGCTGTCAACCCTATTTCAATACCCTTGTTGCTCGTTTCTCCAAGATTGATCAATTGCTTTGTAAAACCATTAAAAGCTGGAATTTCATTGTCGATAATCAAATCTTTTGTTGTGTTTTTGTAGATATCAATGATGGCCGAAAGTTTATTGTTAAAAAGACTGAAATCTAACCCTAAATTACGCGAGACTGTTGTTTCCCATTTTAAATTGGGATTAGGCAAAGACGAGTTTAAGATATTATAATATGTCTGATTAATATCCCCGGCGCCATACGGGCGATTTTGGCTAGGTCCATACAGCATTCTCCATGAATCGTTGGCGATCCGGTTATTTCCTGCCTGGCCATAGCTCAAGCGTAGCTTTAGGTCATTGATAAAATTCACATCCTTCAAGAAATCTTCTTCTTTTACCTTCCATGCGAAAGACGCTGAAGGGAAGTAGCCCCATCGTTTGGTCGGCGCGAATTTACTACTACCGTCGGCACGTAATGTGGCATAGAGAATATAACGATCTAAATAGGAATAATTTGCACGGCCAAAAAAGGATACAAAATCTTCGCCACGGACCTCATAAGTTTCCATGCGTTCGGGTGTCCCCAAGGCCATATTCGAAAATAAAACCTCTGGCGTTACATTTTCGTCGAAATATTTGGCCCGGTTCAAGCTGGTATTACCCGTTGTAAAACTCAATTCATGTCCCAGCAGGAGATTTAAATTATGTTTTTTATTCTTGATGGCTGTATAGTTAGCGGTATTAACAAAACGATAGATGCTTGCATTGGATAAATCAATTTGACCTAAAGGCAAATTCAAACCCACATTCCGGGATTCTCCTGTCAGTGGGCCCCAGTAGCGTTTACTGTCACCTCCGCGCAGGGTGATTGCAGACTCGGAACGCAGGGTCAGATTTTTCAACGGGTTATAGGTAATGGCCGCCCCGAAACTAAAATCACGGGTTTTCCGTTGTCGGTAATCTTGTTTAGCGAGTTCAACAGGATTGATCAGGCTACGAAGAAAATTATCGTAATCGTCTTCACCGTCGACGATGCTGGTCGGATCGATAACCATGTGATCCACCAAACCATTAATTGGTCTGGTCTGGATACCATCTGAAATACGGACGCTTGACGATCCCGATGTTCCGGCGCCATCGATCACATTATTGGTATACCGGGCGGAGAGATCCAATTTGAGGTTTTTATAAAGCTCATGATTCAATTTGAAGTTGAAGTAATAGCGTTTCTGTCCGGAATTCAGCATCAATCCTTCGTCCTTATTATAGGTATTGTTAAAGCCCCATTTGGTTTTCTCGGTACCACCGGATATGGAGAGATTGTGCTGACTTGAACGTACGGCTCCCCCAAAAAGCTGATCTTGCCAATTGGTTCCCGCTTGATATTTATATAGTTCTAAGTCATCGTATTCGCCAAAGAATTTTTTAAAGTTGGTATACTCGCTAGACGTTGTTCCGCGAATCATTCCATATTCATAATGCAGGAGGGCAAATTCATAGGGCGAGAGTACACCCAATTCCTTAGGCATATACTTACTTTGAAAAAAGTTATTATAATTGATGCTAGTCTTGCCAGCCTTAGGAGTCTTGGTGGTGACAATAACGACACCATTTGCTCCTTTAGAACCATAAATTGCTGTTGATGAGGCATCTTTTAGTACATCAATGGATTCGATATCTGAAGCAGAGATATCATTGAGGTTATTGACAATAAACCCATCGACAATGTAAAGGGGTGCATTATCCTGCGTAATTGAACCACCCCCACGCACCCGAATAACGATCTCCGCCCCCGGAGCACCATCCACCGTGGTGACCTGTACCCCCGGCAGCCGACCGGTCAATGCTTCGGCAACATTGACCACAGGCGCTTTCTCCAATTCCTTTCCTTTGATCGAACTCACTGCACCCGCAAGATCCTTACGCGAGACAGTACCATAGCCAATAACAACAACCTCATCAAGTCCACGCGCATCTTCCTGTAGAGTTACAATAATATTATTTCCGATGGCAGCTGGCTTTTCTGCTCGAATAAATCCTACAGAAGAAAAAACTAGGGTATCCTGGAGAGAGCCAACGGCAATAGTGTATTGTCCATCTTTGTTGGTACTTGCCTGCTTGCTTTTGCCTTTTATGCTGACCGTTACCCCCGACATCGGTTTTGCATCAGGACCATAGACTGTTCCCACAATTTTCTTTTCCTGAGCCAAGGCGACTTGTGCCACAGAAATCAGAAACAACAAGGTTTTGATTTTTCTCATAATTAAGTTACTATATTAAATTGGTTATTATTTTATTCGTGAATTACTTCACAGCACTATTAGCTGTTATCGCTTCGTTTTAATACCGCTTGGTAATTCTTTAATAAAATTTACAGCAAATTTCAATTGGTTATTCTTGTAATTCGTTTAAACAATATTAAATGAAAACAAGCTTGATACCATAAAATTGTACGATTAAAATTACGCAAACGATGCCGGCAACGTTTGCAGGACAGTTCAGGACAGTCGATGGTAACAACCGGTTGCACACAAAGTGATAGCAACAAAAAAGGCACAATCAAATTTGATTGCGCCTTAGCACAAGAGTAGTCAGTAAAAGTCTATCTTCGATAGATCCACCAAGAAGGCATGACTTTATTTTTTCGCAAGTTTATATATTTCAGTTCCCGCCAAAAGGAAGCAACCAAGCCCATAATCTTCAAAATCAGGAATTTTATCGACCGTAACAGGTTGGCCATCTTTAGGTTCTTTTCCTGTCGATTGAACATAGCCTAAAAATCCATTTGGTTGTAAGGATTCCTTCGAGATTGCATTCCAACCTTTTTCTACTGCTGGCAAAAAGTCCGCTTTTGATAGATGCCCGTTATTTATCCCCCAGGTCATTCCATACACAAATAATGCCGTACCTGAAGTTTCTTTTCCGCCAAAATAATTCGGATCATGCAAGCTCACATTCCAAAAACCATCCGTTCTTTGCAACGGGAGCAATGCCTTCGCTAATTTTTGGAAATCATCCAGGTATTCCATGTAATGTGCATCTGTCTTGGGTAGTTCCTGAAGCACCAAAGCCAAGGCTGCGAGGACCCAGCCATTTCCGCGTGCCCAGTAACAGTCTTCACCATTAGGTTCTGAATAGGGCGGTATAAAATCCTTATCGCGCCACCACAGGTTATCTTTTGGATTAAAGAGACCATGTCCTCCTTCCTGATATTTAATATGACTGTACATCTTATACATATAGTCAAAATACTTGGTGTCGTTTAATGTTGCGCCCAGTTTGACAAAGATCGGCATCGCCATTTGGATCGCATCTATCCAGGTCCAGTCATCATATCGCCCACTGTTAATGACAGCATCTATATTTGTTTTAATCGCTGCCAGGCGTTCTGGCTTTGGATCAATACGATATAGATCAATATAAGTCATCCCACAGTTTTGATTATCTGCATGTCGCGTATACACTTCACCGCGGACAGGTTTCCAATGATGCTTTTCGGCCCATTCTACTGCATAATCATAATAGCGTTTTTGATTATCGATTTTATAAAATGCCATCAGTCCTTCATAATACACACCTCGGGTCCAGATATTGGCCGGTCTTTCTTTATTTGTAATAATGGTTTTGACCGGATCAGGCCATTTATGCATAAAATAGTCATTAGCAGAACGCAACTCACGGACGATCGTAGACTTAGCTGGTAAATCCTGGGCTATCGTCACTCCTGTTCCACAGCCCAAAAGCAATAGTAATAATATTTTTTTCATCATATATTAAGGCATCTTTTTAAATCCTTCTTTTTTTATAACCCAGGAGCCGTCGTTCGGAAAGCCTGGTAAATCACCTGTGGAAGCATCCCAACCTTCCAGCATCATCGCCACGGTCGTCAATACCCCGCCATTGCCCGGCAAATAGATCCGCAGGCGTCCATCCTGATAATTATGACCATTTTTGAGGTAAGTATTGGTTTGGATATTCATAAATAATGCATCCAGCGCCTTATTGGGAAGATTCAGACGAGCAGCATTCATAGCCGTCATAGGAAAATCCCATCCCCATGTTTTTTCCCAATGCCATTTCTTCAGAACGACATCCAATGTATTTTTCATCAGTTCCTTGTTTAATTTCGGCGATTCGGGCACCATTCCCAATGCCCCCAATACCGCAGGATGATCAGTCATCCAACGCTCGTAGGTATACGAATCGGGGGCGGTTTCGGTGGCTAAGTAGAGGTTGTCCTTACTTGGTAAGGGAGCCAGTTTTTCAATAACCTGATCCCATTTTGCCACCCGGGGTTCGCCCAGACGTCCCTTCCATTCTTGGGCTACACGAAGTGCCCAATCCCAGTAAGCGACCTCATAAGTCGGATTCATCGTCTCCGAGGCCTTAAAAACTTCTTGAGCCGGGATGACACCTTTACCTACATTATACCGGCCAGTGACCTTATCGTAATGTGCAAAGTCAGCCATAAAATCAGCTGTTGCAAATACCAAATCCTTGTATTTCTTTAAGACAGCCAAGCTCTTTTTATCCCTGTATGCCAATTCCGTCATATAGATAATGTGTGGTTGCTGCCATACTAAAAATGCTGCTACAGATGACGGGCTTTCATTGCCTTCGTTGTCAGACATCTTAATCCACCGCACTCCTTGATAGCCTTGTCTTTTAGCAAGTTCCCTGGCTTTTTCAAAAGTCCGAAAATAATAGTCCAGTGTTTTTTCCATAATCTCGGTGCGCCCCCAGAGTGCGAAATGAACGGCATGCCACCAATGCATTTCTGTATGCGGCTTCCCATACCAGCTGTTAAAAGTAAGTCCTGTCTCTTGGGGCGGATTACTTCCACCACATTGTACTTTGGTCAGGTATTGAGAAAGTACCACCCTCCTTTCCAACTCATTCGCCCTCGGGTCTGTGCTACCTGCAAAATCAACCGCGGCCCCACTTTCCCAAAAATTCTTCCAAGATGCTGTACTTTCACGTGCTGCATCAGAATAGCTATGGCCATCATGATCAAATTTATCTGTGGCAGCGAATGCAAATGAAAAATCAAATTCCTGGAGTCCCGCTGCTGGTTGATACACGAAATAGTGTGGATCTGTATTTTTTATCGTTCCTTGGGAATAATCCAGTTTCGTAAAATAATCTGTACCCTGCAGCTGATGATTGATAACCGCAGATCTGGTCGATTCAGATACAATCGACGTGCTATGGCTGTCTACCTGACCATAATTGGTACCTTCATCCAAAAATTTCCCACTTGGATAAGGATAGTGTACAAATACCTTAAGTCTTTGCGCTGCGATCAATGGAGAAACGACATGGACTGCTATCCGATCACTTCCTTGGTGCGACGCTGTTTTCACAACAACTGGCTCACCTTCAATACGAAACTCACTCGTAATAATACCCGTCCAAAGATCTAACTGCTGCTTGATTTGCTGAATATTATTTACAGTCGCCCGTTGCCCATTTTTCAGATAAAGCTCCAAACCCACATTTCCTAGCTGCAATCGGTGCTTGTTCTCTCTAAAATAATTTACTGCCAAGACGTTACGCTCGGGCTCTTTCAACTGAATACTATACTTCGCATCTCGTCCTTCATTGTTAAAGTCATAGGACTTCAATGTTTCTTCGAATTTATAATTTTCTGTGTTGGGAAATGAGTCCCACCCCCATTCAGATTGTGTTCCTAGTGATACCCCATTTTTATAGTATACAGGAAATGTCTGCATACCTGTAGCATCAACGGTGTAGGCGAAGGTACCATTACCTACAGTAAGCGAGGCTAATGTATCCATGGTTTGGTTAGATACATTATGTCTTTTTACGACGCTTTCACGATCAATTTTTGTTCCTTGTTGTGCTTTGCTCAATACAGGATATACTATACTTGCAAGGGCTATGAAAATAAAGCAAAATTTCTTTTTCATCCGTATAAATTATTTATAAGTGTTGGTCTCATCCGTATAAATGAACTTGTTTACTCATTAAATTAGTATTTTAAAGTATTCGTGAGCTCACTTCGTTTGCTACACTCGGTTTGAATAAATCATGATGGTTTCATCCATTCGATTTTTTAACTATATTTTATCCTCAATATGACAATTCAACTACCGCATCAAAGTGAGACTTATCAGGCCAATGACCGCATCATTTGCCACGGCTATCAGCTCTATCGATTGCAGTGTCTTTTTTACATTTAGGGGTAGATCTAATAAGGTAGCAGCTCCCCCCTCAATGGCACGGTTGCTATACCCTTTGATATCGGTATAGTGGTGCCAGCTTCCCCCTTTATAAAGCGATCCTGATTTCAAGCTGATTCGATAAGGGATTCGTTCATCCGGGATTTCAAAGGCATAGTTATCATCCAGATAGTCTTGTTCTATCGGCCACCAATTGATAGGGTTGACCAGATCAAGCCTATCGGAGGTTCCATCCGTATAATTGACCTTAATCTTCGCGTTTACAAATTGGGATTGCATGGGATTTGTAGAACCGGAGACCAAGAGATACATTTTGCTGGCCTGACCTGTTAAAGGTATTTTGACAGTTGTCGGATAATTGTTCCACTGACTGACAAAGACCACATTTTTGGTATCATTGTTTATCTTGAATGGGATACCCAAGTATTTTAAACTATCCTGCTTGTCTTTTTTCATGATTCCGCTATCATCGATATTCGCCGTCGTCAATGGATAGCACCAATTTCCTATTCCCTGCCAAGGGAGCTGCAACGTTGGCCCTTCGGGCCTTGGCGAAAGATATTGCTGTTGAAAGATATCCGTTAAACGTGCATTGTAATAGCTTGATAAGTTTTGTTCCAAAAAACTTGGTTTATCATGCATGGTCCAATCCACATAATCGACCTTTTGATGATAATTTTCCCCATTCAGATAAAGGCTATTTGTTCCTTTCGAAAAGATAGTGATGGGAAGCGCAAGTTCTTTTATCTCTTTGGATTTTAAGTTTAAGGTCGTCTGAAAATTGCTATGCTCAATCTTTAGGTGTTGTGGCTGGCCTGAACAGTTTTCCACGACTAGCTCATAATTAGCCTGTTTTTTTACAATCGTTGCTTTTAACGGCGGTAATAAACGCATATCAACCGCTTGCCACCACTGCATAGTTCCCTGCTGAAGCTTCACAAAAAACGTTCCCATCCGCTCTTGCTGAACAAAAGAGAACTTGTCATCTGCTCGCTTTTGGATCATCCCCTGTGGGTCATAACAATCCAATAACTTTGTATGCTTCGTTAAGGGGAATGACCATGGTTCGGTGAACGCGTGCTCCGCATTTCTGGTATCCATCTTTTCGAGTTTACCTTCACCTAGTATTGCGACGTCGAAATTCCGATCAGCTTCAGATTCAATGACAACATAGGGCTTATTAATAGCGGAAGATTTTAGCGACCATTTGACTTCCTTTCCATTGACTTTAACAGCACGTACCTGTATAAAATCTATGGGGACCTCCAAGGCAAGTTTTACAGGCATCGCGTAATGCGTCTTAATCTGAAATGTAAGAGCTGCCTTTTCTTTTTTATAGGTATAACTCCATTCAGGCAGTTCGATCTGTGCAAAATTCCATGTCTCGGGAAAACCTGGTTTTATAAACAACTGTTTATCCAATAGACGTGGATGCACGCCAAATAATCCTTCAACTAATGCGCGGGATGCAACACCAATAGGATCAGCAAAATCACGGTACAATTCACCCCGAAATGCATCATAATGCGAGAGCTGCTGAAAGTTGGCTGGACTGATCCCATGGTACATGCTTTCCATGAGGTTGCTTTTCCAGAGTTGGTAGGCATCCTCCGCCCGACCAGCTTGCCAGTAGGCTAGTGCCGTTTGCAGATTCTCAGCCAAAGCAACATTATTGATTGACCAAGTATAGGGCTGCCATGTCGTCGTGGGCAATGTATACAGGTCCTGTTGTTCCTGTCCTTTGACACGAATAGGAATCTTTGGCAAATAATTAGTTACATATTGAAGGTTTTGGTAGCTTTCAAAATCATCCAGCATAGCGGCGTCCGCGGCATGGTAAATGGTCCATAATCCTGGGTTTTCGTGTACAAGCTGATGGCCAAGCCCATCCTGAAACTCCGCAAAATATCCCTTTTCTTTCAACCAAAGTCGGTCTTTTAGCGCCTTTTTAATCTTATCGGCTTCTTGTTGATAGGGTGCAGCATCTGCCCCTATTAGCTGTGCTAGTTTGACCATCATTTGATTGGCCCGGTACATATAAGCGCTAGTATGCGTAACGGCCCCGCCAGAATATTGCAATCCATCGCTGGCCCAGATCGCACAATAGGCGTCATACAAACCGTCATTGTTTCGATCAAAATTGCGTTTTTCCCACTGGAGATGCCGGGTCAGTGTGGGCCACATCTCTTTGATATAAGCAACATCCCCCGTATAATTAAAATGTGACAACAGTTGATCGATAAAGACCAAATTCATATCGTAGTGATGGGGTACCATGTTATTATTGGGATTTCGAGAAATATAACCACTGGAAAACATCGCAGTACCCATTTTCTCCAGATGTCTTGCTAGGTGCAGCGCGGTATCCATCACAACCGGGCCAGAGCTTGGTTCGACTACCTGCGAGTTGGCATAACTCGAAAAGTGTTCCTTCGCTCTGTCGTGCCATCCCAAGGCATCAGCTGCATAAGCACCCCGCCATGCATTCAAACGCATACGCCATGCCACTGCACCATGCAAAAAAGTAGGCGATTCCCAAATACCATCGGCAGCTACCGACAATGCCGCACCCAAATTATTGATATAACGATTCGGTGTGTTTATTTTAACCCGACTGGCTAAGGAAACCCTGTTCTGTTCGGCTTGTTCATAGACCTTTGCCAATGACCTTTCAGAAAATTTTGCAGCAGAACGCTTGCCCTTAGAAATTTGAATATAATATGGCTTTTTAGTCAACTTATATTCCCCCACAAGGATTGGATTGCCCGTGTTTTTTGCCTTGGTCAGATTCGACAAATCATCCAAAACCGTAGCATCTGACATACGCAGTGTTAAGCGTCCAGAAAAGCTACCCTGAATAAACTGGGATTCATTTTTCTTATTTTGATAACTTAGTTCAAAACGATTTTTCTCCAGTGTATAGCGATTATTTTCACAATAGGCAGGAAGAAGGTAAAATCCAGATTCTGGGTCTGCTCCTATGTCTCCATTTCTGCTAAAGGTTTTTCCGCTGGCACCACCATAAACAGCATAGAGCTGTACTTCGGGTCTAATGTCTATGCCCTGTATTTTTACGATCATTCCTTCGGCATCGGCCTGCGCCATGACAACGATATCGATATAGCCCTTTCCCAATAGAGCATCTTTGATACGATAATGCATGGCTCCCGGCCGATATCTTGTCTCAATATGATCGGCATTGATTAATTTTTTGCGTGTTTGTTTATTCCCGAGGACAAATTGCAGATTTCCTGCCATCCCTGGCATATAGAGTGCAAATTCAGGTAAATCGCCAGCTTCAACACGGGATGCCAAGTTATTACCATAAAGCGCGCGATTAAATCGATATCGTCCATTGACCAGCAGGAAATCTCCTTGATCTTCCGTATAATGCAATACACGGTCATTATGTTGCCAATGTTTAGATTGGGCAGCTGCCTCCTGTAATACAATACCGGCTAAAAAACAGAAAAGAATCAAGCTCCTTCGTGTCATATCAATAATTATTTCATGAGCTCGCTATGCTCAGTTTGTTATTCATGAGTTTATTGTCCCTTTAAAGCGTTTATTGCGGTCCTCTGCAGTTTTAATGACGCTCATGCTCCCTCGTAATCCGCCGCAATTCTTCATGCTAAACACCGATTATTTCATATCAATCAAAAGACTTTAGCTCCTTTCCGTTGACAATAACATTCTTTAAAGAGACATTCTTGAGGTAATCCACTTTAAATGCTTCTTTTACACCATCAATCTTACAATTAACCATTGTAAAATCAGTTACAGGTGACGATTCGTACGCTGTGGAGAGCACAGCATACTTACCACCACCTTTGACCTGAAGGTTTTCGACCCAAATGTTACGGATTGTTGGGAAGTGCTTTCCAGGTTTTTCATAAAACATATTGAAGCGTACCGCCGCTTCTTTATACTGTCCCACTTCCGTGTTATAAAAAAACACGTTTTCAATAATACCACCTCGGCTGGAACTGGTTTTTATGCGTAGCGCCCGATCCAGATTGGGACTATCCATCACATTGTTAAGTGCGTAGATATTTTTGGCTCCGCCTGCAATTTCGCTACCGATGACGACGCCGCCATGTCCATCCTTCATTTCACAATTTTCGATGATATGATTCTCAGCGGGTCGACCAATATTGCGGCCATCTTCATCTCGTCCAGATTTAATAGCAATGCAGTCATCGCCGGTATCGAAATAACAGTTTCTGATCCATACATTTTTACTTGCCTCAGGGTCACAGCCATCATTATTAGGTCCATGGCTCACCACTTTCACGCCCTCGATCAACACATTTTCGCATAAGACAGGATTAAGATTCCACATGGGCGAATTAATTAGCTTCACATCAGCAATCCAGACATTTTTGCAGAGATAAGGCTGTACAAAATTGGGACGGAGAAAATGTCCATCGCCAAATACCCTTTTATTCGGATCCATCTCTTGGGCCATCTGCTGATGCAAAATTGCCCGAGCAGGCTTTTGTTCGCCAGGACGGCCTTCGTGCCAGCCATATTTACGGGCACCGCACCAATACCACCAATGATCATTGTCAGCATTTCCATCCAGTAATCCTTTTCCCGTAATCGCAATATTTTCTTCTTTATACGCATAGATAAAGGGCGAAAAATTGATACACTCCATTCCTTCCCAACGGGTGAAGACCATCGGATAATCTGCACTATCTCTACTAAAGAGCACCGTTGCACCCTCGCTGATATGAAGGTTGACATTACTTTTCAAATAAATGGCACCAGTCAAGTATATTCCTTTAGGAACAATCACACGTCCTCCGCCCTGCTTATTGCAGGCCTCTATTGCTTTTTTAAAGGCTCCGGTATTTTTTGTCCTGCCATCTCCAATTGCACCGAAATCAGCGATGGAATAATCTTTCTTTTTGAATGTAGGCGCGACAATGACCTTTTTGAGCTGTTCAATTTCCTTTAAGGGTTGCTGTGCACTGGTCCAGGTTGTCTGTTGTGCTTGACTTGCTACGCATGCAAAAATAGCGAGGAGCATACTAAAAATCTTTTTCATGGGTATATAATTGTTTCTGGTTATCATTGTTATACTTGCAGGTTTCGTGCACCTGCATCGGTCTTCAGCATACAGGAGCACAACTTTGCAGTTACATTCTCAAACTAAACATGACTATGGCATATTCCTCACACGATCTCAAAAACAAAAGTTGTCGAGGTCCCGGCTACGCCACCTTGGGTAGCTCCAAATAGAAAACGAGGTTCATCGGTTACTTTATCCATTAGGATCATAGGCCGTTCCAGCCGGCCAAACCGTTTCAAATTCGGCGGTGGTGGCGGTTCTTGGACATATTTAGTTAAATTCAAATACGCTACTTTCGGTTCGGACCATTGCAACCCATCTGATGATGTTAAGATTAGGCCATATTCATGATTATAAAACCCCATATCCCTTGCGATTAAACAATATTGTCCGTCTTGTTTCCAGACGAATGCGTCTTCAAGCTGGGCATTTTTGGGTCGATCTGAAAAATCAATCACTGGAGATTCAGACACCTTTAGGTATGGTCCTAAAGGATGATCTGCTTTGGCCAACCCATATTTTCGATTTCCCCTGACAGGGCCTTTATCACGTAAGTATTCAGCTGTATTCCAAGATTTATAATACAGCCAAAATTTACCATCATCGCCCTTTAAGAATGCTGGATTTGTGGTACAGTGGTCATCCCACGTTCCTTCTGCTCCGGGCAATAAGGTCGGATGATCACTCCGTTTCCAAGGCCCATCCAAGCTTTTCGCTGTTGCCACACCTATCCTCTTCGTATCTGTCTTTCCATTGGAATTTCCCATATAAAAGAGATAATAAGTATCATCTATTTTTTTTATCAAGGGATTATGGCAAGTTGTACTGTCCCAAAATCCCTCGCGCGGCTGTAATACGACATTCTGGTGTCTAAAAACTCCATATGGTGAATCGGCAATAGCATGGGCTATTTCAGAACCTTTGATCCAGCCTCCCATTCCCTTCTCCTTTCGCCATCGGGAATAAAAAAGATGGACCTTCCCATCCTCTCCCCAAATCGGCGATGAACACCAAATAAAATAATCCTGTAATTGCAATGAACGACCAATCGGTTTCAATTTGAAATAGGGCGACTCTATCCTACCCTGTTGGCCCCATGTATCTAAAGGCAGCAAGGTTGTCATCCATAAAAATGCATTTGACTTTAAGAAGACTCTTCTATCCATTTGAACATTCCCTTCCGTTGATTTACAATTTGGTTTAATCAGACCCGCAATATTTACACGAATCAAGCCGTAAGATAATAAAAGGAGTCAAGCCACCTATCCTGCGCTATCCTGCAACCGATTGCAAACCAATATTTCCAAAGCTGCTATAGGTTTCCTCAAAAAAAAACTACCCATTCTAGTACAGAACAGGTAGATTCACGTTTATTATATTCACTAAATTAATAGCCTGGATTTTGCATCGCTTGTTTTTCTGCTGGTGTCAAGGCAGCACCACTTTCACTGGTCGTTGCATCCAAGAAAGATTGCGGAATCGGTCGATAGTAATGTGTATTCGGACTGAAGGCTGTATTTCCTCGTACATAACCGTCATTAAATGCTTTCCATCTGGCCTCCAATGTTTTGGTACGTGCCAAATCTTCCCATCGGTAGAGTTCACCACATAATTCACGTGTGCGCTCATTCAATAGGAAAGCCATCATTTTCTGTGCATTACTTGCTGCACCCAATTTCTCATAGATCGGAGCATCGACTTTCGAGTTATAAATATCAGCGACCGAATTAATCAGCATCTGTGATTCGGATGATGCTGTTGTATTAGCCATATCGTTATTGGATTCATAGTAGGAGTTTCCTTCCCAATAAATTGCACCCTCAGCCGAAAAGCCACCTCCTTTACCAACAGCATAGGAATTATTCTTGTAAGCTTGTCCGCCATCAACATTTTTCGCGCGATCTTCACCACTTTTATAGCCGGCACGGCTGCGCAATTTATTAATCCACTGTATAGCATTGGCATATTGCCCTTCCCCCTTACGGATATACGCTTCAGCCACCATTAAGACATCTTCAGCCGAACGGGCCATAATCACGTCACGAGTACCATTGGCAGATGCTATACTCACCCGATAACCGTCTCTGAACTTTGAGAGCGCCACATAACGTGATTGTACACCGTAGTAGCCATTATTTCCATGTTGGCCCACCCAAGCTTGTGGTTCTCCTTGGAAGTAACGCACGAAAGTATGCGGATTTTGCATCACGCCATTTTTAAGCACTCCAGTCGCGTCACTGGCCACTGCTTTATAACGTGTATCACCAGCGTTATTCACAATATACTTAATCCCCAGTTCCCCACCTTTAAAGCGTTTGGTTCCAACAACAGTACCCTCAGGACCCAACGGTGCATTTGTCGCTGTCCATGTTGGCGCATTAGCGGTATTATTGGCGCCATACATCGTAATAAAGGACTTCCAAAAACGGGAGTCATTGACCCGGTCAAAGACATCTAAAGTATAATTTGTCGTACGTGCATAAGAGAATTCACGATCCCCAGAGATATCCCGGCTAGTTCCCGCTAAATCCTGATAAACTGCAGGATAATAAAGGTGGATCTGATTTCCATAACGTCCCCAAGTCGCCTGGTCGTCCGAGAATTGTGCCGACAGAACAACCTCCGAGACCTTTTCATTGGCACTATTCGCCTTTTGATAATCCCACAATTTTACATAATCATCAACTAAGGGATGAGCCGCAACAACTTCCGTTCCGTATTTGATAACCGCATCCAAATCTTCTGCGGTATATTTTGAATTCCAGGAAGCATATAACTCGCTCGCACGGGTTAATCTTGCTTTAGCAATGTAATGTGCAGCAGCTGATTTAGTCACACGTCCAAATTCGGTGGCCGAAGCAGGCAATAAGGTATAGGCCTGTTCCAGATCCGAAATGGCCTGAGCAAAACAGGCATCTTCCGAAGCCCGTGTGAAATAGGATTCAACTTTTGTCGTTGGGGTCAATTTCAAGGGTACGCCACCAAACTGTATAATTAATTGCAAGTAAAAATATCCGCGCATAAAGTATCCCTCGCCAAGACGTGTATTATAATTTGCATTGGATTTATCATAATATAAGGGTACATTCTGAATCAAGGTATTGGCCGATTCGATCCCACTATACATATTGTCAAATACCGGTTGGATATTTGCTCCACCATAGGTTGATTCAGCTGGGTTAAGATCCATGCTATAACTATTAAAACTAGGGGATGGATTATTTGCATCGGTAAACTCATCCACTCCTAAATTGAACAGAGCCATACCCCAGGTATAATTATATTTAAATTTCAGCTTAGAGTAAACTCCTGTTGCCAGATCATCCAACCCTGCCTGCGTTTTAAAGTATTCTGTATCTGGTATGGTAATCTGATCCTCTTTTAAAAAGTCTTTGCTACATCCATTCAATACTAGCAATCCAGCAGCACCAAAGATGGAAGCAATTAATATTTTATAATTTTTCATTAAAATGATTTATACGTTAAACTTTACGTTCTCTAAAAACCGATATTGACTCCGATCACAGCACCTCTTGTCGTAATGGACGAACCTGGTTGAGTTGTATTGTTATTATAGCTTGCTAAATCGGGATCCAAGAAGTCTACTTTTGAATATAACATTGCGGGGTTCATCACCTGCGCATAGACTTTAAAATTACTGATACCTAGTTTTTCCAATTTTGCCCTTGGAAAATTATAACCCAAACTCACATTCCGCAACTTAATAAATGATCCATCACGGTAATTCATGGAAGAGTTCCATGGATCCGCTGCCTCACCATTCGATCCCGGCTGATAATACTCTGCATCTTCGTTAACTCCGGGAATAAAATAATCCAATTTACGCATCATAAAGCGTCCCCCCAAAGTCTCTGCGCCGGTATTAATGGTATGTCCCCACCGCGAGAAAATAAAGAACGATAAATCAAAGTTTTTGTATGTAAATGTATTCATAATACCACCGGACCATTTTGGACGGTAGGATCCCAAAATTTGTCGGTCATAATTGCGGTCTACTTTACCATCGGGCACACCGTCTGGACCACTGATATCCTTCACACGAATCTGTCCGGGTTTAGCGCCATACTTTGCAGCTTCTTCTACTTCCGAGGTTTTCCAAATGCCGTCGTAGACCATATCATAAGGGACTTGTATTTCCTGGCTAATAAACCAGTTATTATTAACGTCTTCTTTGAGTCCATTATTCAATTCAAGGATTTTGTTCTTATCCTTTGACCAAGTTAAAGTTGTATTCCACTGGAAATTGTCATTTTTAATATTGACTGTGTTTAATTGAAAATCAATCCCCCATCCGGATGTTTTCCCCACATTTGCTAAAGTCGAACGAAATCCCAGCACAGGATTTAACGTCATATCAAGTAAGAGATCATTTGTCTTTGTTTTATATATATCCAAACTACCGTTGATGCGATTATTAAAAAATCCAAAATCAATTCCCCCGTTATATTGTGTAGTACGCTCCCAGCCCAACTCAGGGTTTGCCATTTTTTTAGGGTTAGCAGCAGAAGGATCTGATGCAACATATCCAGGCGTTGAATTCGTTGCACTCCAATTATAAAAATTTTGCGTCAATCCGCCTTTTGTTTCATAAGGGCTAATTGCAGCATTACCTACGACACCAGCTCCCAAACGTAATTTTAAGGTGTTGATAAATGGGGCATCTTTCATAAAGTCTTCTTGGTCAATGCGCCAAGAAGCCGCTACAGAGGGAAATGAACTCCATTGGTGACCAGGTGCCAATACTGATGAACCATCCCATCGCACAAAGGCAGTCAACATATAACGGTCTTTATAGCTATAATTTGCACGAGCCATATAGGATTCTCTTTGTTCCTCTAATAGACCCGTCCCCCAACTACCTATAAAGCCCCCAGAGTTAATATTATACCATAATTCCCTGGCACTGTAGACATCCGTCGCCCGCATATCGCTCGTTTCAACATTCCTTTTTGATGAACTCTGCAATAACGTAATGCCCAAATGATGATCTGTTCCAAAGTCACGATCGTAGTAAATTAAATTATCCAAGGTCCAAGAAAGATCTCGACGGGTAGAATATCTTATCGCATTATTTCCATCACCATTAATTCCTTCGGCCGCATTCGCCAAGCCCGCACGGTTATATCGAAATTCAGGTCCAAATTGCACCCGGTATCTTAGACCCTTTAATGGTGCATAGATCTGCCCAAAATCCAACTGACTAAAGAAACTACCATTGGCTCCAAATGTCTGCCGTTGATTGGTGTTGTATTCCAATTCATTGATTGGATTAATGATATTAATATCACCTGCCGCAGGATTTCTCAGGTAGTTTCCATTCTCGTCATAGGGTACTGTCCAAGGTAACATCCCTCGTAAAGCGCTGTAATAATCACCCGCTCCCGTAACTGATTTAGAAAAGTTGTAACCGTAGTCTTGATCCGAGAAAAATGTGTTTAGTGAAGCGCCCATGGTAAACCACTTCGTCGGAGTCGCTTCAAAACTAACTTTTGAGGTGTAACGATTAAATTTTTGTCCTGGTTGTGTGGCATCTTGCTTGAGATAACCAAATGAACCATAGCCTTTCGAATTCTCTCCACCCCCTGATACACTTAAGGTATGTTCTGTTGATAAGGCATTTTTACGTCCAGCATCAGCCCAATCGTAATTCCCCACAAGATTTGGATCCCAAACCGTATTATTGTTGGTCCAGCCTTTGGCAATATTAGCCCAAGAAGCTGCGACAGAACCCCACTTTGAAAAATCATTTGTATAATTAGGTGTTGTTGTTCCAAATTTCGCCAAACGCGCATAATCTAACCATTCCGCAGCGTCCATATACTCGGTGACGTCATACATCTTTTCGAATGTCGCTGTACCAGCATAGTTTAATAACAAACGGCCTTTCTTTCCTTGTTTGGTCGTCACCAAAACAACACCGTTCGCCCCACGTGAACCGTACACTGCTGTTGCAGAAGCATCTTTTAAGACATCAATGGTCTCAATATCACTCGGATTGATATTATCAATTCCACCTGCCTGCAATACCATTCCATCAACTACATAAAGGGGGCCTTGGTCTGCTGTAATCGACCGAACACCTCTTATTGTTATATTCCCTGTAGTTCCGGGTCGTTGATTCGATGTAATATCAACCCCTGCCACCTTGCCTTGCATCGCCTGCAAGGCATCTTTTACGGGCATTGCCTTCAGTTCTTTTTCGCCCACACTCGCGATCGAACCCGTTACATCTTTCTTTTTCATGGTGCCGTAGCCAACCACCACGACTTCATCCATGACATCCGCCTTTTGTGCTAAAACTACATTAAAGTTATTTTGACTACCAACGGAAATTTCTTGGGGTTCAAAACCAAGACTTCTGAAAGCCAATACATCTGAAGGCATAGCACTAATGGTAAATGACCCATCGGCATTGGTCTTTGCCGTCATGGCTTTGCCTTTTACCTGTACCGTCACGCCTTGTATAGGTGAACCTTTTTCATCATTTACCTTTCCAGTCCTAGTGGTTTGAGCAAACAAGTTGAAGGTACACAGCATCGCCATAAACAGCAAAAAAGCGTACTTCTTTACATGATGATCAAACCTAATTGTTAAATAGTTTATCATTAAAGTATTATTTAGGTATTATTTTATTTCTTCCCTTGTTGATTTTCGGTAATGAAAATCCTTTTCATCGTATTGAATTAACGAAAAAGCTTTACGGTTTTTTTCGTTAATTCCTTAATCGGACTGACTTAAAAAAAATGATAATCAGGATTCCTCTTAGGTTTATAATGATGGATAAAAATAACAGGATGATTTGTAATAACCATCCTGTTCAATCCTGTGATTGGCTGGCGCCAAAAATAAAAAAATCGCCCATAAATACCGAGGGCGATTCAATTCGTTAAAATATTAATATCCGGGATTCTGTGTATACAAGCCCGGGCTATTGTCGAGTTCGGATTGTGGCACAGGGTATAACACATAATTTACGTGAAAAGCAGACATTTGTTTTGCTACATCGTCCTTCGTGATCCAAGCCTTCATGACAGATTCTACGGTACCGCCACGGATAAGATCAAACCAGCGTGTTCCCTCACCGATAAATTCCCGTCTACGCTCGTCCATCAACTGCGATTTAGTTACATTGGCTAGCTCAGTTGTCAATCCAGCACGTTTTCTGATTTGGTTGACGACCGCATCAACATCCATCGCTGTTGAACCAGCTGCGCCGTTCAATACACATTCCGCTTTTAATAGCAATAGATCCGTATAACGAAATACAATGTAATTGATTGGCCAATCGGTTCGGCTCGCTGGTACTTTCGTCACATCAACAAATTTTTTAACGAAAGGTCTAGTTTCAACAACATTGCCATAAGTATATCCTTGCTGAATACTGAATGTTTTCCTACCATCACTTGCATCATACAATTTAAGCAAGTCTTCAGATACAGGTCTAATCGTAAGGCCTCCTTGTGTGGCTAGCCCGAGTGAATTGAACCAGTTGTCAGGCACGAGTACCCAAGGAAATGTAGCCCCTACTACGGGGTTAGCCCCACTTGAATATTCTATATTGAAGATCACTTCTTTATTGCGCTCATTACCATAATCAAAAACGCTATTATAACTGGTCAACAAACTAAATTCATTGCTATTGACCACATCGTTAAACTGCTCCACAGCTTTCGCCCATTCATTGCTGTTCAAGCCCGCTCCTTCAACACCCAAAGTGGGTCCTGATCGCGTCATATAAACTAATCCGAGCAACATTTTTGCAGCGTATTTATTGACACGACCTTTATCTACCGCCGCATAAGCACTGGGTGCTGGAAGCGCATTAATAGCCTTGTTCAGATCTTCAATAATGAAGGCATACAGCTCCTCAACGTTGCTCCGTCCAATATTTTTGGCTTGACTGGCAGGCACAACCTTGTCGATCAGTGGCACTTTTCCGAAGTATCGAATCAAATCAAAATAAAAAAATGCACGCAGAAATCGAGCTTCGCCTTCCATTCTATTACGAAGATTAGCATCAGAAATGGCCGTAGCACCATTTGCCGTAAGTTGTTCCAAATAATTGTTTACCCGAAAAATACCGTTGTAATTTGTTTGCCAAGCTTCTATTACATAAGGATTACTGGCAATCGTTTTATGAAAACTATTGATTCCTTCCCAATCACGTACCC
Organism: Sphingobacterium prati; assembly: GCF_013167215.1. Lineage (GTDB taxonomy): Bacteria > Bacteroidota > Bacteroidia > Sphingobacteriales > Sphingobacteriaceae > Sphingobacterium > Sphingobacterium prati. Next base: position 745,042 of record NZ_JABJWY010000038.1, on the reverse strand, counting down.
CTCCATCTGACACGGCGTACAAATTGTCAGATCGCGTCTCCGAGAGATTCATCAGACGGTCTGGATATCCTCGTGTACTATTATATATGGCGTTCAATCCTTGAACAAAATCATTCGTAGTCTCAAAGTACGTGTCAGATGTTGCACTCGAAATTGGCTGCTGATCCAAATCCATTTTGCAAGATCCCAATAAACCTGCCATCAACAAAAATATACTCAACTTTTTCATCATTTTAAAAATTTACGTTTAAACCAAATGTTACTGTTTTTGGAATTGCCAAGCCCCCATAGTCACCCGCTTCGGGATAATCAGCGCTTCCGCTAAGGTTTGTATTTGAAGATTCTGGATTTACACCACCGTCATATTTGTCCTTTCCCCAAAAATTTTCCAATGTCACGAATAAACGGACTAAACTAAGTTTGGACTGACTGCCCAATTTTAGGTCTTTTATATTATAACCTAAAGTTACATTTCGTAGACGCCAATAATCTGAAGAATACAACCAATCTGTATTTTTGATCCGTCCGAATGTCGAATACGCTTTCCCCACGCGGCCTTCCCCGGGATCCTCTTCTGAACGCCATCTATCCCGATAAAATCCGAGTGCATTGTCCGATGCTCCTTGACCCGTACGTCCCAATGCCCGTCCTAACAAGGAATAGATATGCCCTCCATTTTGGCCTTGGAACATGAAACTTAAGTCAAAATTTTTATACTTAAAGTTGTTGGTGATTCCCCATACATAACTAGGGTTTGGGTGTCCCACAATTACGCGGTCGCTCGCATCGATCACACCATCGCCATTGGCATCCACGTACTTTGGATCACCAGCCTTTTGGCTACCATACAATGCGGTCCCGGCATCAATATCTGCCTGACTCAATATACCATCTTGTTTAACAACATAAATACTATACATCGGTTCACCAACCCGCAAAAGGCTATGTTGGATATCGAACGAAGACGGAATTAAGATTTCCTTTTGCTCACCAGCAAGTTTTGTTACCTCATTGGAATTATGACTGATATTAAAAGAGGTAGACCACGAAAAATCCGATTTTCTGATCTGATGGGAAGTGATCTCGAAATCCCAACCTTTACTTTTTACTTCACCGGCATTATCCAAGTAGGAAGAAAAACCTGTCGCCAACATGGACGGCACATTCAACAATAGATCACTACTCTTACGCGTATACCAATCAAACGATCCTGTGATGCGGGAACCCAAAATACCAAAGTCCAATCCAACATCGTATGTCCGGGATTTTTCCCATTTTAGGTCCGGATTAATGATATTGCTTGGCGCCTGCCCGGATGACGAAAGACCATTTGACGAATAATTATAAAAACCCAATAAAGCAATGCTGCTGTAATCTCCGATATTATTATTTCCAGATTCACCATAACTTCCACGCAGTTTCAGCTCATTGATGAAAGTGATCGGTTTCATAAAATTCTCCTGCGACAAACGCCAACCCATAGAAAGCGATGGAAACCAACCCCATTTTGTATTTAATCCAAAACGCGATGAGCCGTCACGTCGAATACTTCCCGAAAGAAGGTATTTTCCGTCATAGGCATATTGAACCCGTCCAAAATAAGACAGCAAGACGCTTTGTGTTGCGCCGGTTGAAGCCACCGTAGCGACTGCGCCATTCAAAGTGGTTATGGAACTATTGGTATAACCTCCCTGTGAGGTGATAGATGAAGTTTCAAGTTTATCAAAATTATAGGCTTGCCCTAATAAAGCAGTAATATCATGTTTGTCGATATTGAGATGATAGTTTAGGGTGTTTTCATTGACAAAAGTTTGCTTTCGATATACACTATTCGACCCATAGGTCGCTTGATTCGGGTTGTTGGTGCGATTAGCCAAAGTTCCGCCTACGGTATAGGGCTGAAATCTATTGCTTCGACTATCGGTTTGATCCAGATTGACCGTGGTCTTAAAATTTAAGTTCTCTAGGATATTGTACTGTCCGTAAACTGTCCCCAATAAACGTGAAATTTTATTTTCCCCAATATAATAGTTCAATTTTGCAATCGGATCATTTGTTGATGTGCTCCAAGGGTATTTTTCGTTGTCAAAAACATTCACCGTTCCTGCAGGATGATCCTGAACCGGTGACATCGAGTAAATTTGATGCATAATATTGTCCTTTCCTTCCACCCCGGGGTCATTTCCTATTGAATAGGTAGGTGCCAGGTTTAAACCAAATGCGAATTTCTTATTCGGTTTCACTTCGACGTTAGCTCGCGCAGTATAGTTTTTATAGTCCAATCCTTTCACAATACCTTGCTGATTGAGATAGTTTCCCGACACATAATAATTGACAAATTCTGTCGCTCCCGACGCTGCAACCTGGTAGTTTTGGATCACGCCTTTTCGATATGCTTCGTCTTGCCAATTAATCAGGTAAAGCCCGGGATGCCCAGGTTCCAGCCAACGGTCGTCATACATATAAGATGTATTATATGTCCCATCGGCGAGCCCCAATATTTTCCGTCGTTCGGCATTACTTTGGCTTGCCAACCTTCCTGTACCCGAGGCTTCCCATTGCGCATTGATCATCTCCACAGCTCTATCTATCCATTCTTCACCATTCAACATATCCAATTTCTTATAAGCTTCGGAAATGCCCACGTATGAATTGAGGCTCACTTTGGCCTGGCCGCTCTTTCCGCGTTTTGTCGTGATCAGAACGACGCCATTTGCCGCCCGTGATCCATAGATTGCAGCTGCAGATGCATCTTTTAGGACCTCCACAGATTCAATATCATTGGGGTTCATATTATCTAGGGGATTTCCCGAGGCATAGTTTCCTGAGCCATTCTGTGCTGCTGTTGATAAGGGGAAGCCATCAATAACGTACAAGGGTTCACTACCAGCAGTAATAGAACCCGATCCCCTGACCTGAACACTTAACCCTTTTCCCGGAACACCTGTGGATTGCTTAACCCTTACCCCTGACATCTGTCCGATCAAGGCTTGATCAACACGCGCAATAGGACGCTCATCGAGATTTTCGGCATTAAATTTTGAAACTGGAGCAATAAGATTAGCCCGTTTTTGGGATCCATACCCAATAACAACAACTTCATCGATCGATTCTTGTTTTGGGGTCAAGTTCACTTGTAAAAATGAGAGGTTAGCTACATTGAGGGTTTTAGTGAGATATTCTATCGACGTGAAGGTAATTTTATCTCCTGGCTTGGCAACGATACCAAATTCACCATTTGGATTCGTTGTTCCACTACCTTTGCCGTTGACATGAATAGTCACTCCGCTGACAGGTTGACTTTTATCGTCAACAACTTTTCCCTTCAGCAGTTCTTGAGCATATAATACCTGAGTCAAAGCCAACTGGGCCATTACTACGGTACCATATCGTAAGATATTTTTCATGGGTTGAAGTTTAAATTGTTATTTGTGATTTATATCGGTAACTGGAAGTTATGATATCCCTTTAAACTAACTATCCTGAACTTACAGGCTCCTATGTATCCAGTCTGTTACAGAAACTAAAAAACCCCATAAATGGGGCTTTTTGTAAATATTATTTTTTTCAATGTAACGGATTCATTTTCTTTTCAATCCAGTTAAAGTTCAATATAAACTTCTTGCCATGGTGAAAAATTGACCAACCAAGTATGATCAACAGCAAGTACATCCAATCGTTTCCCTAATAGCTCCACAAAGTCACAGGGCCGATCAGACCACTTTCCATTGGTTTCCAATCGCTGGCATCAAAGTTTTTATAGTTGATATTGACAAAGTTTATTTCATGATAATTACGCCATTCAACTTTTTTCCGGTCTAGATAGCTGATACGATTTGCCATTAAGTTGGCGACCTCAACGCGAATTTTATTTTCTCCATTGACCAACCACTTGGTAATATCCTGTTGAAAGGGTATTGACCATAAAATACCTGCATCCTGCCCGTTGATAAATACACGAGCGCTTTCAGCAACACGTCCAAGCTTCAGTAGATAAGATTTTGATTGATCCTTTTCGATGGAAAATGTTTTCTCATACGCAGCGGTCCCCGAGAAATTGGTCGCATCTTTGTCGCCCCATTCCGTCCATGAGGAGAGTTGGTCTAGCGTTTTAGTTTTTGGTAAAACAGGCCCTCCAGCAATAAAACTCACTTTCCAATCATGATCCAATTGAGTTACTTGGCTCAATTCATCTTGATAGCGGAATGGTTCCGCAGCTTGTTGCTCAGAAGCTAAAATGATCCAGGAATAACCCGAAGGAATCTGCACCCGTATTTTGCCATCGATCGATGGCAACTGGAATGTTCTTCCTGTCTGCGGATCCAACAAAGAATAATATTTGGCCTGTGCATTTAGCATCATACTACGATCCACAGTCCGTTCGCTGTGATTGACCAAATAATAATAGGTATCCTTACCAGAGACCCTTCTCGAGAATTTCAGTCCTACTTGGTTAATTCGTTCAGGTACGATTTGTTCCGTCTCAAGTGCTGAGTTGACATCCGTCGTCAGATAGATTTTACCTTTTCCAAAAGCCGTATACTGGTTCGCCTTATCTTTTTCAAAACCAAGCGATGTAATTAATTTATTGAATAGCACAGTGCGTTCATCCAAACGGTTATATCCAGGAACCTCCTGCGGTAATTGTTGGAAAATGACTGTTGCCCCTTGCGTCGCCATTTCTAAGATTTTCTGAAGTGTGACTTCTGAAAAATAATGACAGGCAGGAATATAAATTGCACGATACGGGATTGCGTCCTTCGAAGTCTGTAGTTTTCCATCATTTACAGTTGTTCCCGCCAAGATTTTATCTGTCGCAAAATCAAAGCTATACCCACGTTTCTGTAGTTGAATACTTTGTTTATAAAACTGTGTTGGATGTAACCATTCATCAACATCGTGGACCTTCAATGCCTTATCCATTCCTTTCGCATTATTCCAAATATCATAAATCGGCCAATATACCAACAATTCATTATCGGCACGACTGGATTGAAGGATGGATTGAACACGGGTAATATATTGATTCAAACCAGTAAGGTGATCCCAGAACGAATTTTGGGGGACAAAATTAACGGAAGCATAGAATAACCATCCCGGAAAAGGCACATTTTTTGGCGAATAGGTTGTCCCATGGTAGAACACATGATTCACACCCGCCAGGAATAATTGTTCGACTTCAGGTTTCGTTTGTGACAAGGACGTCTTAAAATGTTCCGTCAGCCAAGTGAATGTTTCCGAAGAGGTATATTTCTTCCCATACACATTTGCTGCTGAGGTTGCAAACTTAGCCATTATTGGATCAGGGTCTACATTGCGGATATCAGCCGTGTCTCGTCTTAATCCGGGAATAGCAAAACTACTGGAACCGAAGGTTTCACACTCTGGAATATCTGTATCGGCATATAAATCGATTAGGTTTCCTGGAGATCCATGCGCTTGATTTTTTGAAATCGCATTATAGCGATGGGCAAAATCCGTAAATGGAATCAAAAAGTTGTTGGTCAGTAACGCATTCACAACTTCGCGATAATCCGATTTAAGGCCTGCTGTTTTAGCTTCATCCTTGCCCCTACCCGCAAAATCCAGCAGATGATCTTGAAGTTTGTATCCTTTTATCCGTTCGAACGATTGTAAAAATTCATCTGTCCAATTTGCCCCGTATACTTCATAACTATCGTTAAAAAAAGCGCGGACATTTAATTGTCTCTCCTTAAAAACTTCGGCAAACCTATTAAAATAAGATGCGACAGATGTTTTGCCCAAGTGGTCTAAGGTATACCCCTCGCCACCAGGGGCAGCACGTTTGACCTTTTGCCCCGTCCTTCCTGAAAATACAGCGAATAAACGAACATTCGCAGGCGCTTCCCATGTTCCAGTGCGCCCTGAAATATAATCATCTAGATTTATTTCACTATTGTCAGCTCTAAATGCCCGTAAAGCCTGCAGGAAGAAATAATGTTGTTTCGGATCCTTTGGCTTGAGAGGAAATGTGATTTTTTCACCTTTTTTCAAGTCAAATTCATCCAGGATCAATTTGGTGGCGGCATCTTTCTCTTTGATTTGAGATCCACCAAAAGGCCAACCTGTTCCCAAATTAATATCCACCCCCATCCCCAAGGTTTTAGCTTTATCCGTTGTTACACCCAACATATTCATCCATTGTGGCGAGAGAAACTTTAGGTAACTGGCTTCAAACCCTTTAGCGCCATAAATAGGCGTTACCTCGACACCACCAAACCCACTTTTGTCAAATAAGGTTAACTCTCGTTCGAGGTTAGGTCGATCCACAGCTGAACCGAGCCACCACCAACGCGTCCAGGGTTTCATTTCTTTGGTAACTGCTGGCCATAGATCCTGTGCCATCGTTCGACCGAAAGCTAACAGATTACAGGCAAGCACAAGTGATATATAGATTTTCTTCATGTTAAAATTGACCTAATCCATGTGAAACACTTTTTTCAAATTTATCGATACCGGGGAATGGTCTGGATTTACGTCCATGATATCATGCATATAATCCCACCATTGCTTAACAATAGCTTCCTTGCCCAATTCTTGCGACGAGTGCCCTGCTAAATATTGAACCGCAAATAAAGTATCCGTCTCTTCATCCAAAAAAATGCTATAATCAGACACCCCATTTTCGCGCAATAAGGTTATTAATTCTGGCCAGATCATCTCATGTCGGCGCTGGTATTCCGCAGACATACCTGGTTTTAATTTCATCTTAAATGCTATTTTCTCCATTTCGAACATATATTTAAAGTATTATTACCCAACGATTCCCTAGATAATAACTATCCTTAGTGCACCAACACCTGATGTATATCGGTTTCGATAATGCTCAAGGTCCCTTTGGCATTGGCATCATTGCGTGAGACGCCATCGTCGAGTTTCTTACCGCCCATTTCTACCTGATTATTTTCCTTCGCAGTAAAAGGTGCATTTTTAAGTTTTATAGTTACCCTTTCGCCCTTTGTACGCGGAAAAGAAAGTGTACAGTAGCCTAGCGTAATATCCGTATTTCCATCAAAAACAAGTTTGTCATCTACAAAAACCTGTAGCGGATAGGATCTTGACCTAAAGTTATTTAATTTCAGATCGATCTCATTAATATCGGATTTTTCCTGTAAAATATAGGTGATCCATGCTGTACCTAGCTGGCCATCATTGACCCAATCGGAAAGCTCATTATCATCGTAGGACTGCCCGGCCTTCGCTTGGTTAGCTCCAGCTATCGCTGTACGGATTTTGAGGCTTTTTTTCAGCTGCACCAAAGTTGGCTTTTTTGGACTTGGCCCCCGCTCTAAAAGTGACGGCAAATTTTCAGCAGATTCTTTTACAAAATAATTCTCCATCGTTTTGATCGGCTGCACGGTCCAGATAATTGAATCCGATAGAAGGCCATTTGATGTAGCTTTCAAGATCACCCGACCTGATTTATCATACTGCGTACGAAGTAATACACGATTTATACCGGCCTCAACTGGGATTGATCTAGCTAAAATATAGTTGTCAGATCCCTGTGCAATTCCACCGCGCCAATCCATCGGCCCATCAAAATTGAAATCAATCCTATTTGATGCCAATGGGCAACGTACGCCATTCTTGTCAAGCACTTCAACTTCGGCCAATACCATATCGTTTCCATCCGCAAAAAGGCCGTTTTCTCCATGTTGTGCCGTCAAACGGATTTTATAAGGTTCGCCCGCTGTTCTTAGCTCTTTTTTGTTCAACAACTTTCCGCCTTTCGTAAATGATTTGGCAGTCAATACACCGGCCTCAAAATCAATCGCTGGAAAACGGAATAGAAAATCATATAGCTTTTGAGCTTCTCCCTGTATCTTGCCATTTACGGATAATTCAACACGATCTGCAGCAGAAACGACCAATACATCTTTTTGTGTTCCTGAGGCATAGTTCCAGTGCCCTACAAGATGTAATCCCTTTGGATCGGGAGCAATCCAACCACCCCACATGACCTGATGGGCATAATAAGCATCTTTGGGAATACGCATGGCATCAACTTCGCCACTTCGTCTATAATTCTCTTTTCCCCTAAAATGGGTATTGGAATCCGAAAAAATAATATTGACGCCGCCCGAATTTACGCGATCGCCAGTACCTGGACGCATTTTCCAATATTCCCACCAACGATGTACAGCCTCAACAACATAGCTATCTTGATTTCTATTATAGTCACTGGCGTCAACACCTTTATAAAGCGGCCCTTCACCATCTTTGTGAAACGGATAACTCAATTCGTCCCAATATTTACGTAAGGCTTCGTCACGCATGTATTCCGTTGCAATCATGGGGTGACGGGCACTTTTATTGATGTATAGCATTTCTCCACCATATTCAGCTAGCTTACTGTCTAACATTTCACGTGAACCAATTGCCCGTCCGCCAGCTGGATCATATTGATCGCGGATAGCTTTCATTTCCGCCATATGTTCCTCCGAAATCGACTCGTTTCCACATTCATAAAGCAATACACTTGGATTATTTCGATAATAGATAATTGCATCGCGCATAAGCTCTGTCCGCTGTTCCCAGTGTCTGCCCTGCGTATCTTTTTCGGCATCTCCAGCAGGTAACATTTGCATTAATCCCACACGATCACAGGATTCAACATCCTGTTTCCAAGGGGTTACGTGCATCCATCGAACCAGATTGGCATTGCTTTTGACCATCAGTCCATTGCTAAAATCACTTAACCAAGGGGCTACAGATAAACCGACAGCAGGCCATTCATTACTTGTACGCTGTGCATAACCCTTCATCATCAAAACCTGATCGTTTAGATACACCATCCCATTCTTAAAAGCTGTTTTTCGAAACCCTGTTTTCGTTTGTACAGCATCGATGATTTTATTATCCCGCAAGATTTTTGTCGTAACTGTATAGAGATAGCCGTACCCCCAGCTCCAAAAATTAACTTGATTCAAGGCTGAATTCATGGTCAATTGTTGTGTTTGATTGGCTGGGAGATTGAATTTTTTTGAAAAAGTTTTCACCAACTTCCCATCGGCATTGCGTACTTCGGCAACAAAGTTGACTAAACTCGATTTATCGGTTTCATTTTTCACCTCCGAAGAAACAAAAAGATCCAATGTCTTTTTAGGGATGTTCATATTCTTCGCATAGACATAAACACCCGTAGTTTTTAAATTGGAATACAAGGGTAGCGTCTGATAGATCTTGGAAGCAAAGTGGATCCATACATTTTTTGGAATGCCACCATAATTTGCGTTAAAGTTTTTATCATTCCATTGATAAGTACTGTTTGTCGCCTTTTCCCGATAGTTCCAGCTATTGTCTATGCGTATCGCCAAGATATTTTCGCGATCGCGATCAATCAGGTCTGATAGGTCAAATCCTGCTGCCATAACACCATTTTCATGCCGCCCGATAAATTTTCCGTTAAGGTAAAACTCTCCGCCAAAACGGATTCCTTCAAATTCTAAAAATACCTTATCAGAAGTAATACCCTTCGGAACACGAAATTTCTTTCGATACCAAACAATATTTGCCGAAAGGTCATGTATCGCTTTTGCAAAGGCCTCGTCTTCATTCCAAGCTTGGGGCAAGACAACTTGCTTCCATCCACGGTCATCGAACTCAGCAGCAGAAGCATCGTTTACATCGCCAATGTGGTAACGCCAATCGGCGTTAAAACTTAAAGTTTTCCGACCTGCTTGAGCATAGGTGCCAAATGAAAGCAGAAGGTAACAAAAAATAAATAATACTCTTTTCATTTTATATTTTTTTATGGCTAATGTGAGATCGAGTAATTACTTTTATCTATAGCATAACTGTGAACCATTCCCATGATGGGCGCTGATTAATTAAGTTATTGGCTACACACTGAATGAATAATGAGACAACTTATTTCGACAACATTTTATAAACCTCTGTTCCACCTAATAGAAAACAGCCCAACCCATAATCTTCAAAATCCGGTTGACTGGAAAAACTGACAGGTTGACCGTCTTTAGGTTCTTTTCCCGTTCCTTGTAAATAGCCTAAAAAGCCTGAAGGGTGTACCGCTTCTGCTGTCATTGCTTTCCACGCTTTTTCGACAACAGGTCGATATATTTTAGCATCCAGGAAACCATTATTGATACCCCAGGCCATACCATAAACAAATAATGCCGTTCCTGAAGTTTCACGTCCGCCAAAATTAGTGGGATCATGCAGACTGACATTCCAGAATCCATCCGGCCTTTGAATAGGAACAAGCGCTTCCATCAAGGCTTTATAATCCGCCATATACTCCGCACGATGTACTTCGTTTTCTGGGATTAACGAAAGTACCCTGACTAAAGCCGCCACGACCCATCCATTACCACGTGACCAATAGCAATCTTCACCGTTTGGTTCCTTATAGGGAGGTACAAAATCCTTATCGCGCCACCAAAGTTTGTCGGCCTTGTTATACAGGCCACCACCTTCTTGCGTTTTTGAATGATGATACATTTTATACATGTAATCAAAGTAAGTTTGATCCTTGGTCATTACACCCAATTTGGCATAAATTGGCATGGCCATTTGTATCGCGTCAATCCAGGTCCAATCGTCTACTTTGCCAGATTTGATAATGTAATCTATATTTGCTTTAATCTTCTGGATACGCTCAGGTTTCGGTTCAATCTCATAGAGATCAAGATAAGTTTGCCCACAGGCTTGGTCATCGGCATTTCGAGTTTCTACACCATTGCGCATACCCCATTCATGTTTATTGCCCCAATCCACAGCGTAATTGTAGTAATCATTGTTTTTATCAATCTGATACAGTGCCATGAGACCTTCGTAATAAACGGCTCTGGTCCAGATATTACTTGGCCGCCAACGATTGGTATAGATGGGTTTGCCCGTGTCTGTCCATTTATTCATGAAATAGCGGTTGGTTAACTGCAAGGATTGAAGTACATCCCCAGCGGTGATTCCCTTCTTCTGTTCGACTACTTTTTTCGTCGATGAACAGGCCGAAAGGAAAAACGCAATCAGTAAAGTGGCTGTATACGTATTAAATATTTTCATGTTTTTCTTTATATAATTATTCATAACGGGAGTTCCCTTTTTTTCTGAAAGTGTCTAATCTTATTGGCCAGAAAGAACCTTCTTTCGCTTTCATTGCTGTTGGTGTCTGAAGTCATGAAGTTTTTTGAGCGAGCTGCTCGTAGGGTATCACACCGACTCTTTTTGCCCAATTTTCATAGATCTGAACCATTTCGTGGTATATTTTTGGAAAAGTAGCCGATAAGTCTATAGTTTCACTCCTATCTTTTTCAATATCATACAGGTGCCATTTGTTTTCAGGGTAGGAGGAAACAAGTTTCCATTTTCCTTTGCGCACCCCTTTATTGCCCTCATGTTCAAAACAAATCTCCCTGTCCGCAGACCGCTGCCCTTCCGTCCAAATAGGAAGCAGGGACATTCCTTCCATCGGTTTGATCGTATTACCGGCGTAGTTCTTTGGGTAATTTGCACCCGACCACTGCGCTAAGGTGGGCATGATATCGATCAAATGGGCCGGCAGATCAAACTGTTTTCCCCGTGGCAAAAACTTTGGCCCATAGGCGATAAAACCAGTTGCATTGCCTCCTTCAAACTCCCAATGCTTAAACTTTTTGAAAGGCGTATTACTAACCGCAGCGCCTTCTATTCCATAGGCGGTAAAAGACCGTGGGTGGCTGGCCGGAAATTCATTGGCAGCCCTTATATCAGCCGTGAATCCAGTATTGGTTATTGTTTCATTGCTCGCTCCATTATCGGAAAGGAAGATAAAAACAGTGTTTTCCAATTGTCCTTTCGACTGGAGATAATCAACCAATCGCCCTACATTTTGATCCAATTCGTCGACCATCGCCGCGTATACAGCCATCTTTTCATCCCATTTTACTTTTTCCTCCCAGCTGCAATCATTCCATTTTCGCAATGCGGTATCCATTGGAGACAATTTGGTCGTTGGTGGCAGTAGACCTAACTGCTGCTGTTTTTCAAAACGCCTTTCACGGACAGCATCCCATCCTTCCATATATTTACCGCGGTACTTTGCGATATCCTGAGGTTTGGCATGTAAAGGCCAATGTGGAGCCTGAAAAGCTAAGTACAGGAAAAAGGGGCTCTCTTTTTTAGTGTCTAGATGCTCGCCAATAAAAGTCATCGCATAATCCGTATAGGCATCCGAGCTATAGTAATCTGTTGGCGGAACAATCGCTTCATTGTCCAAGGCTATCGTCAGCTTTTGGTTGGGTCGATAAGGCCGGTTTTCAAAATAGCTGTTTGCCCCATCAATCAGTCCATAATACCGTTGAAATCCACGTTGTAAAGGCCAGTTTTCTTTTTCCTGCCCCACATGCCATTTCCCAGCCATATAGGTTCCGTAGCCTGCGCCTTTTAATAGTTCGGCCAAAGTCACTGAAGTTTTATTTAGAAACCCCTGATAAGCAGGAAAAGGACGCTTATTCATCATGTCACCAACTCCTGCCTGATGTGGATATAAACCTGTCAATAAAGAAGCTCGGGAGGGACAGCAACGCGAAGCATTGTAAAAGTTGGTCATCTTAATTCCTTCTTTTGCCATTCTATCCAGATTTGGGGTTTGAATTTCAGAGCCAAAACAACCCAAATCGGAATAGCCCATATCATCTGCCAAGATCAGAACAATATTTGGGCGTAGCTGTGCACGCACTGTAAAGAGTGTGAACAGAAAAAAGAGAGTCAGCGTAAATATTGGTTTCATCATACTACATAAATTTCTTTAGCCCGACTTTGGGCTGTGCTTTCAATTGTTCAGCGACTAATTTGGCATTCAGCAAGGCGCCCGCTTTAATCGTGTGAGTCGCATCCTTTGGATCAAAAAATTCCGTTTCTACTTTCTTTTTCCCCATTGTTTCATACTGGGCAATCACTTGATCCTGTAACGGGATAAAAAATGCACCACTCTGTTGTGCAGCTTCTTTCGCCCATAGGGCATAATCCGATCTACGGATCTGCGTTCCCGCCCATGCGTTGCGCGGAATGGGCGAACAGATAATTGCTATCGCTCCCTTATCTTGAATATTTTTCACAAAGCGTCGTAAATAGAAACCATAACTATACACGACTTCATTTTGCTTCAATAACGGATTATACACTTCTTGGTAATCGTCACCATTCCCCTTTATCGTCCCCCTTGCCCGTAACGTATCCACAATGGGACTTGAATCATTATGTCCAAATTGCATGAGGACAAAATCACCCGGCTGTATGCTATCCAGTACTTTCTGCCAAAGTTTGGGGTTGTTATAAAATGTCCGGGTACTCGTTCCACCCAATGCACGGTTCTTGACGTTGATTTTATCCGATTTAAAATACTGGCCAATAAAACTTCCCCATCCCCACTGTCCGTTTGAACCGTTTCCCTGTCCATTTTTTACCGTGGAATCACCAATAATAAACAAAGTCGGTTTATGCTGTCTTTCCAAAAAAGACATGCCGATTACAGCGAAAAGGACCGCAGCCCATGGCAATAATTTCAATTTCATCTCTGTTACTATTTAATGTATTGTACTAATTGGCTTTTAATCCTACGAAACCCTTCGATAACGGATAAAGCATTTTCGCGCGCGCCATCTTTATTCGTATGGGTATGGTCACCTGGAAAAAAGCTGGATTTTACCGTTTCCGGACCAAGTTGGTCATATTTGTCTGCGGAAATACTATTCAGATCCAAAAAAGCGACGCCCTGTTCCTCTGCGATCTGCTTAGCCCACAATCCAAAATCCTTATCTGCTCGCTTTACTTTACCTTTATTATCCCATTGGTTGCGCGGAATCATGGATAACAAGATCGGTGTTACACCTTTTTTCTTTGCTTCAATCACAAAACGACGTAGGTTTTCACCATATGTACGTACGGCCTCCTTCTTCCCATTTCCCCAATCCAATACAATAGAGTCCTGACCAATCCCCCGCAGTACACCGCGATATCCCTGTGTGCTCGTATCAGGCTTGCTCCCTTCGTTGTGGCCAAACTGAATCAGTAAAAAATCCCCGGGTCTGAACAAAGAGTCAACTCTAGCCCACCTTCCCTCTTTGACAAATGTACGCGTGCTACGCCCAGCCATCGCATGATTTTCTACGCGCACACGAGTAGTATCCAATAGCTCAGGAAGCAAAGTACCCCAGCCCCAATACTCTTTATTGCTATTCTTCACCGTCGAATCACCGATAAGATAAATCGTAGGTCTATTTTGCTGCTTTGCAAAGGATATTAAAACAACCGCCACCAATGCCATCCCTATCCATTTAATTTGATGCTTCATGTATTAACTTATCTATTTCTTTTAATCAAAAAATCCAAATCGGACGCTTTCAACCGCTCTATTTTTTGTCAGCAGACTTGACCAAATGAATATTCGGTTTAACCGGGCACCCCATACCTACGCCAAGATAATATCCCGTATGTGGCGGTTGATTATAAGCCACATTCTGCCATGCTATACTCAGACGATACTGTGGATCATGCATGAGGGTATATACGCGTTGTTCTGTTGGGATCGTTGTTGTATATACACGGAGATTCTGGTTATCTTCTGAACGTAAGACCAATTCTTCACGCCAATCACCAAAAATATCGGCGCTCAAATTGGGGGTACTTTTAGTTCCATTGATCGATGTACTTCCCGTTGCCGTAAAAATACGTTCCGTTTTCCCATTTTGATATTTTTCAATATAGTTGCTATTTAAAAGCTCCCGGCTTAAATCAGCATCCCACCAGATCAAAAAGTTAGTTGATCTGGGAGCTGGTCCTACATTATTTCCCTTAGTATCATACATGGCTTTAGATCCAAGCCACCATAAATACGCACCTTTATGATCGGGATCAATATTTGCAGCAACACCCCGGGGCACATCTTGATCGATGGCATTTTTAAATAATATAGCTCCTGTTTTGGCATCTAACAAAGCCACACCAGTTCCTTTTCGTCCGCCTTTCAGTTCGTGAATTCCAAAAATTTCCAGACCTGGTCGCTCAGGGTCGAGATCGCTGACATGTAAGGCATCGCCATGTCCCAGTCCGGTACTGTATAAACCTTTGCCATTATCATCAATCACCATCGAGCCAAACACAATCTCATCTTTACCATCTTGATCTACATCAGCAACTGAGAGACTGTGATACCCCTGACCAGAATAAGGATCTTGACGCACTTTACTGTCAAATACCCAACGACTCACTAATTTCTTATTTTTGAAGTCCCATGCCGCTAAGGCCGTACGTTCGTAATAACCTCGCGTCATCACCACACTCGGATGTACACCATCCAGATACGCTACGCAAGCCAGGAATCGATCACTGCGATTGGCATTGGTATCTCCCCATGAACGTAGATCCCCACGCTCGGGCAGATAGTCAACAGTACTCAGGGCTTTGCCCGTCAGCCCATCAAATACAGTTAAATATTCAGGCCCTTTTAATATGCGACCAAGCGTCCTTGAATTGGATATGGTATCCCGCCAATCGGCCTTTGCGTCACCAATGACATTGCCCAGTGCATCTTTAGTGCCATCAGCAGTTTTACAGACCAGCTCGGCACGGCCATCGCTATCGAGGTCGTACACCATAAATTGGGTATAATGTGCTCCTTCACGGATATTTTTACCCAAATTAATTTCCCATAGAAAGGTACCATCTAGTTTATATGCCTGAAAAATAGGTTCTGAAGTAATACCATTATGTGCATTGTCATGTCCAACACCGGTTTGATGAACAATAAGTTCATAAGTCCCGTCTCCATCCAAATCGCCTACAGAAACATCCCCTGGTATGTAGCCTTTAGGGGTGCGTAATGGAATATTCAAGTATTGCTGTACTTTTTGATCTTTGGATAAAGTAAGTTTAGCAACTTCCTTCTCTTTTCCTCCATCCACAATATCCAGTGTGTAGGTCACATCTTGATTTAGATCAACATGATCATCCACGAAATTAGTTCCTTTTGTTAAAGGAACAGCGTTCAGTTTGACCTGTTTACCATTTCCTTCCTTTCGATAAATGGAAAATGCTGTATCAAAATCGTCGGTACCTAGTAAACGCCAGCTCAAAAAAACAGCGCTGTCCGTAGTTTTTACCCCGACCATCCCTCGATCCAAAAACTCCATTTTGCGCTGGCCTGAAACAGCAAGAGAACCGATCAGTGCTCCTGTCAAAAGAATAAATTTTGTCTTCATCATTCAAAGGTGTAAATCACAGCAATATGCTGGTACATATTATTGCTTTTTATTATTAACCGTTACATTGTTTAGGATAAGATTTTTAATGTATTCTTTGTGAATAACAGGGTCTTTGCTAGCACGGACATGCATATTTTGAAATGTAAAATCCGACAGTACATATTGCTCCGAATTGAGCACATCAAATACAATGTCACAATCTAAGTCAATGTTGCGCAGAATAATATTTCTTGCATAGGACATTTTGATGTCTTTCTCGCCTTTCAAATCAAAAAATTGAGTCCAAGGCTTGATAAACAACATACTATTGACATTGCCCTTGATATTTTCAATCAAGATATTTTCGTATTCCTGCGGGGTATCCGGGCGCATCTTCAATTGCAATAATTTGCGCGCTTTATCTAAGGTATTGTTTCTAAAAATCACATTATAGCTATGGATGGATTCACTTCCACAGGTAAGTGCACTATGACAAAATCCAAAAAAACAATTTTCAATAATAATATTTGAATTGGGGCCGTTGTTAGGATCCTTATCGGACTTCGGTCCTTTACCACCTTTTAATGCAATCGCATCATCGTTGACGGATAAGTAACAATCCTTAATCAATACATTACGACAAACATCCAAATCAATTGCATCAGAGCTAGGTGCTTTAACAGGTTCTTTGGGCGCTGAAATATGTAAACCTATCAATTTGAGATTTTCACATTTATAATAATGTGAGGTCCAGAAAGGTGAATTAATCAAGCGAATACCTGAAATCTGTACATCTTTACTATTTGACACATAGAGTACACGCGGACGCATTTCGTCCATATTTGTACATTTCGGGTTAAACTGCCGTCTTAGCCAAAAAGATTTCCAATACCGCAATCCGTTCCCGTTAAGTGTACCTTTACCTGAAATCGTGAATCCATCTACATGATCTGCATTAACGAGCGCCACAAAGTATTTTACAGTTTGTCCTTCCATGCGAGTCTCCGCTAGCGCAAAATCTGCGATATCATCACTCCCTTTCAACACAGCTCCCTCTTCTAAGTGTAAGTGTGTCTTTGGCTTGAAAAATAATGATCCACTCAGGTAGATACCCTTAGGCACTACAACTACACCACCACCATGCGCGTATGCTTTATCAATTGCTTGCTGAATCTTGGCTGTTTGCACAATAGTACTATCTGCTACCACACCAAAATCCGTGATCCTGAATTTCTTACCGAGCGTTTCTATGTTGGTCGATCTTACCGTTTCAAACCATGTCGAAATTGCTGATCCATCGGGGAATTTCCCTTGCGCCTGTACATTGGACAAAATGGCAAGTGAGGTAAGCACATGTAAAAATCGAAAGAATTTTTTCATAATATTTAGTTTATAACGATGTTTTCCCAAGCCTAACAATTAAAATTCATATATTGAAAGGCTTTTAAAAATTGATTAGCGCATTAAAATATGCTTAATGAGTAGCTAATCTAAAAGTATCAACATTTTTAAGAAGAGCTGTCCTGTAGTATCCTGAACAAACCTGATAACATAGTAAGCAAGCATTCATTTTTCTTGACAGCGAGTCTATTAGCAAAGATTCAAGCTTTTCGTAATATATTTGTTATAGAGTCCCCAAGACTAACTCCCTACCAGCTTATGACCAACTCCTGACTGTAACTACTGTGAATCCACCTTTTAGTAGTGCATTCACTATGCAGACATTGTTTTAACAATCCGCTTGCAGTCAGAATTGGTATGGATTTGGCCATGACTTATCCTTAAGAAAGCATATCCAAACCACCTTGTACTGTCCTGCTTGGTGAAATTAGGTTCCACCTGGATTGTTCGTTATTTTTAGCAATTATTGTTTTAACCAGTTAGCCTTAGGATTTCCTTAGGCACATATTACTGATCAATTATGAAATATCCACGATTGCAAAACACAAACACCAATGAAAATAAACTGGATATTCCATATGGACTTTCAAAGACAAACCGAGCTTGGGAGCTCATGAAATAATTATTAACATATGAAATATAAATCAATTTTCACAATCATTTTATTATCAATAGCTTTCGTGAGCTTAAGCTATGCGCAAATAGGAAATATTATACAGGAAGAGATCAAGATCGAAGCTCCTTTCGAAATTCCTGTATTCAATGTCCCCAATTTCGAGCACTGTAAAAACTACGATATCCGTGATTTTGGAGCACGCCAGGGAGATAAGGAAAGTACCTCGATCGCAATTGCCAAGGCAATAGCTATAGCAACAACGGCTGGTGGCAATATCATCATTCCTCCTGGTCTGTGGACAACCAAGGCAATACACTTAAAAAGTAACGTCAACTTACATGTCAGTACAGGAGCAACCTTATTATTTTCAGGCGATCCAAAAGATTATTTGCCTGCTGTTCACAGTAGTTGGGAAGGACTAGAATGCTATAACTACTCGCCTTTGATCTATGCCTATGAAGCGACAAATGTTGCCCTTACTGGTAAGGGAACCATAAAAGCAAATCTAACCGTCTGGCAGAAATGGTTTCCAAGACCGAAACCGCATATGGAGAGCATCAAAAATCTCTATAACTGGGCACAAGATGGGGTACCTGTCGAACAGCGCGTCATGGTCAACGACACCTCCAACCTTAGACCTCAGTTTATTCAATTTAACCGTTGCCAACATGTTAGAGTCGAAGATATTAAGATCCGAAACAGTCCTTTCTGGACATTGCATCTCTACTTAACGAAAGACGCGCTTATCCGTGGCATCGACATCTACGCACATGGTCACAATAATGATGGTATTGATCCAGAAATGAGTCAGAATGTATTGATTGAAAATTGCGTATTTGACCAAGGAGACGATGCTATCGCGCTGAAGTCCGGTCGGAATCCTGAAGGTTGGCGGTCGAAAACACCAACAAAAAATATTGTCATCCGCAATTGTGAGATCCGTGACGGACACCAACTCCTTGCTATTGGGAGTGAGCTCTCGGGCGGGATCGAAAACATCTATGTAAACAATTGTACGGTACTGCCCAATGAAAAACTCATGCATCTGCTGTTCATCAAAACCAATGAACGTATGGGCGGTTATGTAAAAAACATTTATTTCTCAAATATCAAAGCCCAAAATGTAAAAGAGGGTATACTCGGAATTAATACCGATGTACTCTATCAATGGCGAAGCTTAGTACCAACCAAAATAAAAAAACTAACGCCGATAACGAATGTCTATCTTGCTCACATAGAAGCAGAAGTAGGTCAATTTATTTCAAAGATCAACGGTAATCCGGAACTCCCCATTCAAACGGTCCAACTGAAGGACGTACATCTCAAGAAAGTAAGCTCAACGGCAATCCAAAATCAATATGTCAACAACTTTACCATCAAAGAATAATACATAGTTTAATTGGGAATAAACCTTTCTCATCGGGGTAACTTGACTCAAAATCTTTTGAAAGAATCAAAAAAACATGATTTTAAACTAAAAGAGGGCTTTTCAATTGAATTGAAAAGCCCTCTTTTAGTTTAACCGATTTATGTATAACGGTTCCCCTCTTAATCTGTCAATACATTTACTTTAGGCATCACAAACTGTGTATTTTCTTTTTCACCCTTCGGTGTACCAAAGTAAAAATAGAGTGTCCGGTTTATATTTTTATCTAGCTGGTTTTGTTCTCCTGCTGGCCCGTTCACCGCTGCGTTACCATTAATACCCAATGCCAATTTTGTCCCTATCGGCGGAATAGCGTCCAAAAAGGAAATATCGCCCGTTGGCAATTGCGGATATCCTTTGGGGCCCGAAATCCCATAAAATTCGAACAAGCGCACAAATAGATCTTCCTGTTCTGTTGCGACCAAAAACTTTCCTTGCACGGTATTGAATTGTACCCAGCTAACATCTGAGAAGTAGCCTTTAAATTCAGGAAATGTCCATGGTCCAATACCGGCTTTTCCATCATTGTACATTTTTTCCCAAGTATTTAAGGTGACACCCTGCATCCTATTCTTCCATACACGATAGGGGCCATTACCTAGCCATTTGGCACCGATAATATAGTTTTCAGGAAAGTTGAAGCTTACTCCAGCATAAGGTACCGCCTTTTTCATATTGTAAGCATAATCAAGTTTTAGCCAACCGTCTGGACGCATTGTCCAACGGATAAAATTTAATTGGCCATCAAAAATAAACTCAGCAACTTCATTTTTCCCATCTTGCCAACGTTTAACATTTTTTAGCTCCGACTGGCCATCAATAAGCACTGGCCCATTGTTGAAAGCCAATTTCATGCTGTAATCATTGGCCAGATCAACCAACAACCCTGTTTTTTTAGAAATAAAAGCTGTGATTCCATTTGCCTTAAGCACATAATGCACACTGTCTTCTTTCGCTTCAACATCCGTAGAAGATTTCAATGGTAGGATTTCAGCAGTCAATGTCTGGTTGGATTTCACACGCCATGTCCAGGTATAAATTTCCTCACCGTGTGGATCAGTCGCAGTCAATAGCAGCGCATCATATCTTTTCCAGTCATCAGGCAAATTCACCTGCAAATTTCCTTTTTGCGTCGGGGCCACTACAGGACTATTTACTTTTAGGTTTAGCACCGAATCCATGCCCGATCCATCCGCATAGGGCTGTTGATAAGTAATCAGTTTACCCTCAAATTGACACGCTTTTAGATCGGTAAAATGAAAACGATTTTCCACGGGAATGGTGCCATTGAAGTCTGTAGGTAATTTTTTCATTGTAATATGCACCGGTGCATAGATCTCACGAATGGCATAGAAACTTCCTTCTTTTTCGCGATGGGGTCCAAGGATACCATCGGGAGCATTTACCCGGTTGACATCAATTACATTGTTGAAATCAGTACGTACGATACCCTCATCCGCAAAGTCCCAGATAAATCCGCCTGCGCCTAATTTGGCATTCCAATGTAACTCCCATATATCTGCTAATCCTGCGGCAGCACCACCGTCATCCTGCGCATGGAGAAATTCGGTCGGCATATAAATGTTTGGCCCTTCCAGAATTTTTTTGGTCGAATAAAAATCTTCATAATGGTTGCAGTCAATGCCATTGATTGCATTTCCCGGTCTATGATGCGCATGAATTACTGTTCTTGCCGAAAGATCATATTTCTTATACTCGTCTACGAGTTCTTTATTGTGTCCACCTTCATTGCCATTGCTCCATAGTATAATGGATGGATGGTTGGCATCTCGAATCACCATTTCTCGCACCAGCTTTTTACCCACAGTGGTATTGTAAGCCTTTTGCCAACCGGCCAATTCATCCAAAACATATAAGCCCAATGAATCGCAATAGGCTAAAAATGATTGGTCAGGCGGATAATGCGAACAACGAACGGCATTCATATTCATTTCTTTGATCAATTTCACATCGTTCAGATCCAATTGGGCGTTCACCGAACGTCCAGTTTCGGGCCACCATACATGACGGTTGACACCTTTCATCTTCACTTTTACGCCATTGACATAGATACCATCCCCTTGGCGAACTTCAATTGTCCTGAAACCAAAACGATCCTGGTATTGAGATCCTTTATTCTTGCCATTCATCAGGGTATACGTGACTTGATATAAGTTTGGCGTTTCCGCTGTCCATAGCAACGGTTTTTCTACTTTCATCTCCACCAATTTCACTGAATCTTTCGAAGCAACCGGAAATTTCTGAGTCGAAATCACATTACCTTTCAAATCTTTGATCTCTACCAATAGGTTATTGGTCTTAGACAGGTTTTCCAAATTGACATTACTTCGGAACGTTCCATCTGCTTTTGCATCAATAGCTGTCCAGCTGATATGCTCCTGTGCTGTCGCCTCGAGATAAACGGGTCTATAAATTCCTCCAAGAATCCAATAATCGGCTAGACGTTCGGCATTGTTCACGGATTTATCGGAAGACATTTTCGATACAGTTGCTTCTAATATATTGGCCTTGTCAAAGGTCACTTTGTCGGTAACATCGTACTTAAACTGGTAGAAAGCTCCCTGATGGATATCTCCAGCCAGCTGGCCGTTGATCTTGACTTCGGTGTCTGTCATCGAACCTTCAAAAACCAGGTTTATTTTTTTACCTTTCCAATGCTTTGGAACAGTAAACTGATGCCTGTACAAACCTTTCTCATCGTGAAATATAAAATTCTTTCCATAGGTCACATAATCCCGTCCATAGTTGTAGGCTCCAAACCCTTGTTGTTCCCAATGACTAGGAACAGCGATTTTATCCCATTTTCCTGCTTTACGGCCACCGGTTACCCAAAAGTCCCAGTTGACGGTATGAATATTGTCTGTTCCCGAAAGATAATGTATCTCTTTCAGCGTCTGTGCTGAGGCCATCAGAACAGACGTAGCGCATAGCAATGCAAGCAAGACAATTCGAATTTTAAACATAGGTTTATTTATTGAGTTTGCAAACCCCTAAAATAAAAAGTTCAGGACACTAAAGTGTCCTGAACTTACCTGAATTGTAGTAATTTTCTTGTATGGCGCCCCTTAATGGCAGGCTACGGGTTCAGGATAATCTCCTGTAGCCATCCCTTTGACCAATTGTCCACATTCGCGCATGGAAGCTGCATAAGGATTTTCAATCTCCTTGTCATAACTTAACCAATAGCCTTTTTCCATCGGGCAATATTGTAAGTAAACGGCTTCATCTGTACATTTCATCGTTTCCATAATCGTAAATAAAGATTGTGTCACTGCAGAAAAAGAAGCCTTCATCGCCTTCATATCCTGTGCAGATTTTAATCCGGCAGCATCGATCTTCATGGTCTGACTGACCTTCTTCAGGCGCATCATATCATCGAGCTGCAAACCTTTTAACCGAAAGTTCTGTACTTCTTTTTCTAACTGAACGACATGCTCTTTACTGCCGGCAAAGTTCTCATCCGTGATATCCTGTTTCACCTCCATGTAGGCCTTAAATAATCTGTCCCGTTGTTCTTGTGCCGCATCCTGTCCATGGCTTGACTGACAGGAAATCATCATGAAAGCGATCAAACATGTTATATAAATTTCTTTTAAGCTGTTTTTCATTTTAGTCTTTGTTTATTTGATTTTGGATACGTTTAATTTCCAGCAACATAAAATCTAAATGTTGTTTATTTAAACTACTTGTCTGTTTTGCCGAAAGTTGTGTTATTTGTTGCACTAAAACGGGTAGATAAGTTCGGACGTAAAGCTGTACATCGCTGCGCTGTGCCTGTGAAATGATATCCGACCCTTGCGCAATTTTAGGATTGACAATTTGATTTACTTTTTCCAAAAAGTAACGTTGTTGTCCACGCTTGAATGCATCTATACGTAAATCCCCCCCGGGTAAGGTCCATACACCCTTACTAATATCATTCAAATATTCATCAAGTCTATAAGGGTTTTCATTGGTCAAGGACTTCATATAGACATTATAGAGCATCCCTGGACTCATCAACATATTCAGCATTTGCTCATGTTGATCCGTAATCTCCTTGTTGGCATCTTTTCCAATCAGATCCTGGATATCCTGCGGGTACAACCACAGTGGTGGCGCAAATACGTTGTCGTTCACATATTGAACTGCAGCTTTTACCTTTTCTCTAGGAATAGCAGCATATACGGCTCCTTTTTGACCACGTACCTTACTGGTAATCTCCTGGCTTCCGATATTTTTCAATACATGGTAGAGATAACGATTAAATTGTCCTCTTACGGCTTTATGCATATCTTTTAGATTACTATAATCATCTCCAGGCTCATTCGTCCATTCCAACAAATGGGCCACCACTCTTTTCAGATTTTTGATACCATAGGTACTTGCCAATATTGAATCATCGCCCAGATCTTCTTTCTGACTACGCGGATCCTCATTGTTTCCTTCACCACCAAACCATAACTTCGGATTAGCTGTCAGGCTATCAGTTACCTGTTTTTTGAGGTAAAATTCTTCGTCTTCGCCATTTGAAAATTGTGGAAGATATTGATACCCCCATTGAATAGCCCATTTATCGTACATGCCTACACGCGGATATATACCAGACAACCCCACGCCATCTTCAGGCTGAGCGACATAATTGAAACGTGCATAATCCATAATTGATACCGTATGGCCATTTTTTTCCACCCATTTCTTGTCGCGCAATTTCTCGACCGGTGTTTGGCTGCTTGCCCCCATGTTGTGACGCAGCCCTAAACTATGTCCCACTTCGTGCGACGAGACAAAGCGAATTAACTGACCCATCACCTCGTCATCCAGTTGCATTTTTTGAGCAGCTTTGTTTAATGGCCCCACTTGTACCATAAACCACTGTTGGACGAGCTTCATGACATTATGGTACCAACCGACATGTGCTTCAATAATCTCACCGCTCCTAGGATCTGATATTCGTGGCCCATAGGCATTTGCTTTTTCAGAAGCGAAATAACGAATGACGGAAAAACGTGCATCTTCCAGGCTCATGGTCGTATCCTGCTCAGGCCATTCTTTGCCTACGATCGCATTTTTGAATCCCGCCTGTTCAAATGCCTTGTTCCAGTCATTGATACCCGCAATCAAATAGGGACGCCATTTTTTAGGTGTTGCCGGATCAATATAATACACAATCTGCTTTTGGGGCTCAACCAGCTCTCCTTTTAAATAACGTGATACGTCTTTCGTTTTGGGTTCAAGGCGATAGCGCTGTATAAAATTTAATGCTTTAGAACGTTGATCTTTATCTGTGAATAGGATATACTTGTTCGCAAAATACCCTACACGTTCGTCGAAAATCCGCTTTTTCATCGGCACCTTTGGAAGCAGTACCATGGAGGTATTGGTTGTAAAAGTCATTGACCCGGTCAAACTTGCCGCTGGTGTGCCAGATGTCGACGAATAGGTTTTTGTTGTTTTTACTTCCAAATTGATCGGAAAGACTTTCATATCAGTAATAAAAGATCTGTCGTCTGCCAGTGATGATAATTTATTTTCACTTTTTATCTTGCTGTCAAAGGAAATCGCCGCATTGTCCTTGCGAAAAAGATCTGTCACATCAATAAGATAGCCGTTTTTTGCCGGATTAAGTCCTTTTATATCTAAAATAGCGATGATTGGATCTTCTTGAGACTGTACTAAAGCGGTCCGTATGGCATCGTTTTCCGGGGCATCTTGTTTATAAATTGCTGCCCGCAACTGTATACGATCACCCAAGCCTTTTTCAAAATAAAGTGTCTGCTCATTCAGTTTTTCTCCGCCATACATTGCGAATCCCTGTGGGGCAGACACCAAGCGCGTTACCGTCAGGAAATAACGGTTCAACAGACTGTCCGGTATTTCAAGGTACCATTTTTTCTCAGACTCCAAAACATTAAATACGCCAGAACGGGCATTTTTTTTCTTCTTTAAAATCTTCTCATAGGCTTCATCCAAATCATTTTTTGATTTTATCGTGTCTGCTAGAGCCAAATTTTGATGGGCTTGAACCATACCGCCCGACAAAAGCAAGGCAAGCGTACTATAGATAATTTTGTTTTTCATGTGTAATGTAATAGCATATATTAAAAAGGTACAGTTTCATCAGTGTTCAACCGTAAGTTTGGATTTAACTTCATCGCGTCCAATGGAAATGGAATAATATACATTCGTGAATTCGGAGCCAATGTATAGGTCTTTTGCTCCACCGTTTTATTGATAATGGGGAATACACGAACAAGTGTTTTGGCATAATCAGGTTCTAAATTCAAGCGTTTCAAATCAAAAAAACGATGGAAGCCGATTGGCAATTCCCGACGGCGTTCGTTTATTACTAGATTCATCACTTCTTTTCGGGTCGTTGGAACTGCCAGTATTGCTTTATCGCCTTCGATCCGGGTTTTGCGCAAAGTATTTAACATATTAATAGCTTTGGCAAATTGATCCTGACGGGCATAACATTCGGCCAACATCAGATAAATCTCCGGTGTTTTCAGTCCTACTGTGGGAAAGAAAAAAGCAGTGTATTTCACGTTGTAGTAACTTGCTCCAGCGCCAATATCCAGAAAACTGGCATTTGAGGTCGTATAGAATAGACTAAAGCGTTTGTCTTCCTTGTCAAACATACTTGTCAATTCCGGGCTTAAGATATAGCTATAACCAAAATTCATCTCCGTATAGCCATTCACATACATATAGCTTAATACTTCCGGGTTATTTTCAGCGATTATAGGCGTCTTGCTTGGCCCCCCTAACTTTTCATACTGAACAAAATCAATCAGCTGTCCATTAAGCTGCATGGCTTTTTCGGCAGCAGCTTGCGCTTCAACAATTTCTCTTTTGAAAAGATGCACCTTCGCCTTCAATGCATAAGCAAAGGCCAGTGACGGATGATAGGGATTCGTAGGTTTCTCCTGCAAATAGGGCAAAGCATCCTCGATATCCTTTTGGATAAAATCGTATACCTGCTGTACCGTTGATTTTGCCGGCTTAGCTTCAAGGTCATATTTATCCATAATGCAGACACCCCCATCCTGAGAAGCGGTCTTCGCGTCATAGGCTTTTGCGTAGACATTAATCAAATGGAAATAATCAAAGGCCCGAAACATCTTGGCCTCAGCCTTGGCTAGGGTCTTTAATTGATTATCTCCTGTGCTTTCATCAACCAAAGAAATAATCATATTCCATTGTGCAACATATTTATAACATTGATTGTAAAAGCTCGATGCGGTAATACGGCTTACCCGATCCTCTTGTTCTTGGAACAAAAAGTTAATGGTATTCATATTAGGCGTCAAACCGATTACATTGGATTCTTTCATATATTGGTCATCGACCAAATATTGAAAGTTATTAATCGGATAGCCCCTATTGGGATAAGCGACCAAGTCGTAATAATCTTGTGCAGTGCTCACTAATTGTGAGCCTTTTGGTATTATGTCAAGGTATTTATCGCAGGCGGAAAAGACCAATAAAGTCGCAAATACCACCCCTAAAGTTTTAAAAGTCATCGTAGATTCAGGTTAAAAAGTTAATGAAAGCCCCATAAGGAATGATTTTGCCAACGGCAAATTGCGTGTTCCACTATTAAGCGAATAGGCTTCCGGATCAATATCGTCACCAGCCGCAGTCCAGGTCCATAAATTATTCACCTGCAAGGTTAATTTAACGTTTTGCATCCCAGCTTTCTGCGCTAATTGTTTTGGTAATTGATAACCCAGGGCCACATTTCGCAGCTTGATGTAATCTGCCGAAACAATCTGCTTATCGCTATACCGCCATAAGGTAGATAGCTTGCTCGCATCGGTACGTAATTTGTCAGGATAATCAACCAGCAATCTTGGATAATCATTATTCGCACCTTCCGCCCATCGATTAACCAAACCTGCGTTTGTCAGCTCATCACTTGCGAAGTCGATTGCATCTTTACGCAACTTATGTCCGCCAGAAAACACAAACATTGCCGAAAGATCAAAAGCCTTATAGCGCAAACGTTGATTGATGGATCCGGTATATTTGGGAAACAATGTCCCCATATTCACCAATGCATCTGGCAAGGTAATTTCTTTGATGCTCGTCGGAGTACCGTTCTCATCAAAAGCAACATTTGATTCACCGTTTTGATCCAAAAAATAAGGATAGCCATTCACCATGCCTCCATAGCGATATGCCATAATTGAATTATAGCTACTTCCTTCAAAAAAGTAATTACTTGGTGAACCGACATACGATTGTGCTGTAGATGTTAAGCCGTTCACTTTCTCCACCTTATTCTTATTGAAGGAAAATACCAGCTGTGTGCTCGCTGTTAAATCTTTCTTCTTCACCCACACACCATTGATATTAAATTCAATACCTTTATTCCGTAACGCACCATTGTTAATCACACGAGAACTGGCGCCTACGGTGGGGTCGAGAATAGCATTGATCAATAGATCCGAACTATATCGATTATAGGCATCGATACTAGCCGAAAGACGGTTGTCCAAAATCGAGAAATCTAATCCTAGGTTTGTCGTTGTTGTTTTTTCCCAGCGCAGCATAGGGTTTGGTAAAGATTTTTGCTCCAGATATTGCAGATAAGGGAAAAGTTTATCTGACTTCCAAGTGGCCGTACCATAACTGGAACTTTCTTGGTCCACATTTCCGGTAATACCATATGTTGTCCGCAGTTTGAGGGAATTCAACCAGTCTTTATTTTTCATAAAGTCTTCGTTGCTGACATTCCAGCCTGCGCCTACAGACCATAAAGGGCGGTATTTAAACTTAGGATCTACGCCAAAGAGATCCGCTTGATCCACCCGTATGCTTCCAGTCAGGTTAAATCTATTATTATAAGTATAACCTGCGTTGGCATACAGCGAAGTATATCGATGTAAAGTCTCTTTTTGTGCCCCACCATTCAAATCGGATAAACGATTGTTTCCTCCATACACATAACTCGTTATTCCTGTTTTACTTAACGTTGCCCAATCAATGGTGGTTGAAGTCAATGTTACTGGATTGTACCCTAGAAGCAATTGTTCAATTGGGCGTGGTACATGTGACTGCCGCATCTCGAATCCGGCCAAGGCTGTCAGTTGATGCTGACCATAGTGTCCAAAGGTATTATCGTAGTTAAACTGATTCCGAAAAGTGTAACTATAGCGTTTGCTCTCGAATTGATAGTAACGTCCTCCAGCGGGTAAATTCTTGGTATAAGTTCCCGTCGCATCATTGTAACTGACCATCGCGTTTGACGCAACGCGCATCATGTAGCTATCTTCATCGTAGAAATTTTCACGGGCTGCTTGCCCTAATTCATAGGAAAACTGTGTTTGAAAAGAGAGTCCCTTATAGATATTGGCCCGTAGAGAGGTAAAAGCACGAAGGCCTAAACTTTTGTTACTTTCAATGCCCTCTCCTAGTGCCTCAAGCACATTAAAGGCTGTACTTTTTAAATTTCCGTTTGCAGCAATCTGTTCTGCGGTCTCGCCGTTAATGGCAGATCCCGGGCCTACCGAACTTGCCAAATCAACATGCGGGGTATAGACTAAGTTGCCATTTTCATCTTTGATTCGCGCATAACGTGGTTGTAAGAACACATTATTGTAAACGCCGTCGGTTTCTTTATTTACTGTATAGGTACCATTCAATCCCACTGTTGCAGACAACCATTTCGTTAAATTAAAACCCGACTTCAAATACAGATTGAATTTATCATTCTTTTCATTGACCACCTGTCCCTTACCCTTATCATAATTAAAAGAAACAAAGGTATTGCTCTTACTGGAATTCTGGGAGATACTCGCATTATAACGTTGGCGTATTTCATTCTGCCAGACATTCTCCGTAAACTCCTTGATATAATCGTTGCTCCGCCATGAATTGATCGTTGCATCACGTTCTTGAGGACTAATCGCACCAATGGATTCTCTTCGAAATAGATCATACAGTGGTGAATAATATTTTAGACTACCGCTTCCTAGTCTTCCGTAGTAATTAAATAGCGATTCACTGTTCGCATAACGTGATAACTCCTTCTTATATACATCAATTTCATAATCGATTAAATCCGATGTACGCGCATAGTGCATTTTTGAGATATCCGGTTTCTGTGTGATGAATTGGTCCACATTAAAGTTCATGGAAACACCTTGCCCTTTCCCTTTTTTGGTGGTCACGACGATCACCCCATTCGCCGCACGGGCACCATAAATGGATGCTGCTGTTGCATCCTTCAAAACGGTAACGGACTCAACGTCATAGGGATTAATATCATTCAAGGTGAACTCCGTGGGCAAATCATCGACAACAATGAGTGGATTGGTGGTTACCTGACTAGAATAGGTGCCAATGCCCCGAAGTACAGGGCTGTCTGCACTGGAGCGGGTTGGATTTTTGATATAGGTCAATCCAGCCACCTGACCTTCTAACGCGGAAGTCAAATCGGCATTAATCTGTTTGTTCAATTGATCATTGCTGACCCCCGTATAAGCTCCAGGACTACGTTCTTTGCTGATCCGTTGATAGCCTGTGATCATAATTTCGTTGAGCATGGATTCCTTTGGACTCAACATCACGCGGATGGGCCGAGCAATTTGTTCCGGACTGAAGTGCATGACCTTTTCATTAAAAGAAACATGCCTAAAAGACAATTGGATGTCTGAGCTAGCAACATCCAGTTCAAAATCACCATCTCCGGAACTCGTTGTTTGACTATTATCCGCTAGATTAAGAATAGATACGCCAGGAATGGTATTACCCAAACTGTCTATTACTTTTCCTTGTACAAGCTGACTATTTTTCGATACAACTTTACGATAGAGAATGATCCGTTTATTCTCTAAACGATAGCCGAAGGGCTGATCCTTAAACAAAATGGATAAAGCATCTTCAACGCTTGACAGTTTCAAATTAACACTAATCGGATGAGCCGATTTGAGCAAGTTACCGTCAAAAACAAATTCATAGCCGTAGTGATCCGATAAGCTCGTAATCACCTCTTTGACATTGGCATTTTTAAAATTCAATTGTACCTGTTGTGCATGTAATTCATAGGGGTCGATCATGCTCATCAAGGCAATTCCAGCGACCAAACTCAGGTATTTTCGCAGAAATACCGGTCGCTTTTGGGTTAGGTGTGACATGGTAGATTAAGGTAAATGTACTATTTAGTTGTTATTTTTTGTCGGTAGTTTTTAATGTGATTTTTTTATTGTTTAATTGAAATTTCAGCCCACTCGCTTCATTCAATAGATTCAACATTTCCTGTAGTGGAATATTTTTTCGAACCTTCATGTAGATCGATCGATCAGTAGGTAGCGTGATGGTATCGACATCTACTCCATACCACCTGGACATATCTGACAAGATCACGCGAAGTGACTGATCCCGGTAATCAAAGTAGCCAACCGTCCAAGCAACAGCTTGTTTAGGAGCCAAATTTTCGATATGTATTCCTTTTTGATCGGTTACAGCCGTCTCGCCAGGACGGAGGACAATTCTTTCAGAGCTCCCCGATTTACTTAAGGCTATCCGTCCGGACATAAGGGATGTGGTAACCTGCCCGTCACTTGCATAATTCCGTACGTTAAATACAGTCCCCAATACTTCGATTTTTGCAGTACCAGCATTTACTGTAAATGGTCTTCGCGCGTCATGTGCGACTTCAAAGTAACCTTCTCCTTCCAAAGAAACTTCTCTTTTGGCAGGGGTAAAAGGGAGCTGAAACCGTAAGGTCGATGCAGCGTTCATCGTAATCTTACTACCATCCTCCAAAACTAGCCTAAAGTCCGAATTAGGAGTATATATCGTTTGCAAACTTGGATTTTTACCTACCGCGATTACTTTTACAGTTTGACTGTCGATCCGAGAAAATGCAATATCGCCTACTGCCCAAATCGAATCTGTTTTCGGTAAAATGGCTATTTCTTTCCCAGATTTATCTTTGACATATAAAATAGGTTGCGAAGGGGCTATCACATCAGAATGCTTGGGGCTTTGTCTCGCATAAAACCATGCGGCCAATCCCACCACAAACAGAATGGACGCTGCCGCCCACCAGCTCTTTCTATATCTTAAACGGATAGGCTGCTTTTTCGACTCATTCAGTTTATTTTCCAATCGCTGCCTAATAACTGGGATATGCGCAGCGAAAGATTCTTCGACTTGATCTGCCTCAAAATCGTCACTAGCAAAGGAAGTAAGCGTATTCAATTCATCATCACTAGCTTTCTCGAAATATAGAAGCAAGGTATCGAGATCAACACGATTGATACTCCCATTCAAATAGCTCTTGTAAATATTTTCTATTTTTTTTGCCATATCTATAAGTTAATACGCAACTTATTAGCAAAAACACTATTGCTATCGTATTTTTTTTAAAAAAAATAGAAAGTAACAAGAATTATTAAAATCTCATCATAATGATCCTGCACAAATTGGCGAATATGTTGATTGGATTTGACCATGGCATTACTTACAGTAGATACGGAAATATTCAATTTCTGAGCGACCTCTTCGTAACTCTTGTGTTCTATTTTACATAAAATAAAGATTTCTTTCCTACGCTCACTTAAGGTATTGAGCGCTCTTTCTAATAATGCGGCCTGTTGTTCTTGAATATCGCCCTCTTTGTCCATAATGTAGAGTTGCTCGAAATGTTGATATAAATTTTCCTGCAGTGCAGTTTCTTTAGCTAATTTTCTATACCAAGAAATAACATCATTTTTTGCAATTGTAAAAATCCAAGATTTAAAGCTTCGATTCGGATCAATGGTGGATCTCTTTTGCCAGACTTTTAGGAATACATCCTGCACAATCTCTTCACTAACTTGCCTATCTTTAACCATTCGGAAAACATTGGAAAATAGGGCATGGCTGTAGCGCTCGTATAAAGCAAAAAAAGAGTGCTCGTCTCCATGGGAAAGCGAAATCATTAGCTTATTTTCTGTGGTAGCATCCATTGTTAACTTTTCAAAAGGATAGGTAGCACACTGATTAAACACCTAACCAGCGACCAAATTTACAAATTTTCAACTTAATATAAACGCCAATGACTTTCAAACGAACATATTATATTCTTAGGCCATTTTGATTTATTCACACAAGCAGAACAGCACAGGATGACAAATTCATTCAGTATACCTAAACTTGTCGTATTAAATTGGTTATTTCCCAATTTCAATGGTGAGTACTTTACATGACACTACGCGAGTTACATACAGTAAAGGAAAGCCCATAAAAAAGC
Organism: Sphingobacterium prati; assembly: GCF_013167215.1. GTDB lineage: Bacteria > Bacteroidota > Bacteroidia > Sphingobacteriales > Sphingobacteriaceae > Sphingobacterium > Sphingobacterium prati. The sequence goes on along the minus strand of NZ_JABJWY010000038.1, from coordinate 712,148 downwards.
ATTATATTTTTTATCATAAATTTAGGATTAATTGGTTATTTTAAAGGTTTTCATTCTCCCCGTTTGAAAACCTTTTTTTATAACAACCGTCTATTACTGGATGACAACTATAGTTACAACTTCGTAATTTCAGTAACGACTTGATAACTTCAAAAGTAGAGTGCTTTAATAGAAAAAGAACAAAAATACACTACTCTGTTCTAAAAGGCAATGCCGGTAATCCTTCTTTATTAAAAAAATTCGGACGAGCTGTTTCATTCCAGCCAAAGCGAACCCGTTTTGGAGACTTTACCGATACTGCAGATACAATCACTTGATCGCCATCAATCTTCGCTTCAGCAGGTACAAATTTGCCGTCCTGCCCTGCGATCTCAAACCAGGCCAATTGATCCCCTTTACACTGTAATCCGCTTCCAACATGCTTAAAATTCAAAATAATGTGATCGTCTACGATCTTTTTGCTTTTATATTGTGGTCCCGAAAAAACAGTAGTTTTCAGGCCATAGTCAAAAGCCAGAGGCCACAATGCCAGACGACGTCCTACTTCCCATTTATAGGAGGGGTGTATATCAGAAAGGTCATCGACTAAATCTGTAACTACAGCCATTCCCGAATGTTTAATATCCATACATTTTGTCTGAATCTCCCAAAACCAAGGCAATGCTTGCTCATTGTGCTTTGTTTTATCCTTACGCTTGCTATAATAATATGGGGCAATCTGAACATAGTAAAATGGCATATTTTTATCCTGCCAGACGCGACGCCAAGTATCGATCAGCAATTTTTGTTTTGCATAGTAACGTGCATCCTCAAACATCAGATTGCTTTCACCTTGATACCAAATAAAGCCTTTCATGGCAAAAGGTGCTATTGGACGAATCATCGCCTCGTACATCTCCCCAGCAACAGCATTTTCAATTTTCGTTTCACCATTTTGCGTCTCCTGTTTAAACGTACTTGAGTTTTGATACGCCGCCAAAGGTGTCCAAGGCTCTATCCTACTGCCGCCCCAAGATGAACTAATCAGTCCCACAGGAACATTCAGCTGTTGTTGCAACGTCTTTCCAAAGAAATAACCCGGAGCCGAAAACTGTGCGAGCGAATTCGGACCAGCAATTTCCCATCCATTGGTCTCCACATCCGTCTGTTCCCCCTTCTTTTTCGCAACAAGGAATAAACGAATTTTTGAATTTTCAGGCTGCCGCAATTCTTCCTCCGCTTGATCAACTCCAGCAGCAGGCTTCTTGTACCCCTTACGTAATTGCATCGTATACTCCATATTGGACTGCCCCGAACATAGCCAGACTTCACCAACAACGACATTTTCCAACAAGAGTGTATTATCTCCCTTTACTTCAATAGTAAAAGAATCGAAACTGGCTTTTTGGGCAGCAAAACTAACTTTCCACTCACCTTTCTGATTAGCCACTGCTTTTCTCGTCAAACCTTTCAATTTGACTTCAACTTTTTCCTGAGGATCTGCCTTACCCCAAACAACCACTGGTTTGCCTTGCTGAAGCACCATATTTGACCCAAAAACCTGCGGCAATGTGACCTTCGCCTGCACACTCATCGCAATGCCTGCCAAAAAAAAGGAAAAGAGAATTTTCTTCATTTTATTTTTACTGAATTATCTATTCTTAGTCAAGAAGAACCCTCAATAAGCGGCTTTGCATTTCGCAAAAACCGTTGTGAAGATTCTCTTGTAGCCTATTGTATATTTATGCCCGTATTAAGTCTCGAACTCATGCGACGAAATTAAGTATCTATTCATCGATATGCAACCTGTACCTCACTGTTTACCACAAAAAAGGAACTACAATAGAAGGCAAGAAATCCCATACTAAGCTATCAGTTTACTTTTAATAGATTTGATAAAACTGTTTGATTTATTGTAAAAGCTGTTCCATGACGAACTCCTTTTGGAAAACTCACCAGATCAGAAACATCCTCCCAGTTGATACCGTCTCTGCTTCGTACAGCTCCATATTTGTGGTCACGGTATTTATCGAAATATACATACATATATTCCCCAACTTGCAACGGAGCGGGACCTTCTGCCCAGTAATCACCTGTAATAGGCTTAGAAACGGTCGTCGAAAATCCTTTGGCTAAACTCTTCGTTGTCGTGATCCGAATATTTTTCTCAGGCGGGTTAGAATTTTCATTTTTCACAACCATCATATATTCCTTATTGGCTCGTTGCACAATGGCCGCATCGATGACACTAAATTCGGGATCAAAAAATAATTTGGCTTTTGAAAAAATTTTAAAATTTTTGGTCGTAACGCTATACATACGATGGTTTAAGCCTTTTTCACTTTCACTGGTCAGTACTTCTTTATGTCTACCAGAGATCGTCGTGGCCCAAATGATATAATATTCTTTCGTTGCTTTGTCGTAAAAAAGCTCCGGAGCCCATGCATTTTTTGCATCCGGTTCATCTACCATGACTGGTATTGTTTTTTGTTCGCTCCATTGCATAAGATCTTTGGAAGAGGAATATCCGATAATTTTGTCCCACCAACCCGTTGTCCACACCAGGTGAAAGGTGCCATCAGGGCCCTGGCAAATACTGGGGTCACGCATCAGTTTATCTTTTCCTACCGTTGGTGTCAAAAAAGGTTTTCCCTGATTCAATGATTCCCATTTCAAACCATCCAAACTATAAGCTAAATGCAATCCATCAGCACCATTACCTCTAAAATAGGAGAAAAGATAGACAGGAGACTGTGCCTTAACGAAGCAAGTCAACATAACGAAAAGCGTAATTAGAAATTGATTTTTCATTTTTATATCCTTATAAACAAGCCTATAATAAGTTTCCATGACACAGTAGGAAACGAATACTTTAATCCAAATATACTGTTACTTCATCAACCACCACGCCCTCATCAAGCGCTTTGATGCCTAATGTTTCCTGTTGCACTGAAGCTACCTTAAATTTAATCGTTCGAATAGCTTGATTCCGCAAGACATTCTCTTTCCATTCTTCACTTCTTCCTATTGTCTTATATGAAATAGGAGATGAATACTGTTGTCCAAATGAAACCTCAAAACGCAAATCATCCGAAGATACTGGGTGAGTCGGCAGTAAGTGGACAACAACGGTAACAGAATCGCCCTGTAATCCCTTAAGTCGGTAACTGGCTTCTGTCCCCAATGGAATAGCAGCAGCCTGTCCTTGATACCCTAAGCCCTCATAGCCTATTGAACCTTTTAAATCTTTACCCGGAATCTGCTTGATAGGCTCCTCGTCGTCAACCATCGAAGCGGCTGTTTTTCCTTCAATAATCTTATCAAAAACAGCAAGATTTCTTGGTTTATGATCCATCATACCCTTCCACTTACCATTATTTAATGCATTGTATTGCGCAGTCAGGGTAACGATTTTATCATATGCGGCGTGGCTTTTTTGCCACTCAGCTTTGCCATGCCGTGCCAACTGTCCATAGAGGTGTTTCTCATTCATCTTTGCCGCTGCCACAACAGGATACAGGACTAATTCAAAATAGGCATCCCTTCGATCTAAGGGAACAGATTCCCCAATTGCTGTGGCCGCATCTTGGATATGTTTATATTGTACCAATCGCTTCTGAATCTGCTGCTCGGACCAAGGCAGGTCTTTCACAAGTTTATAGGCTGGATCTTTTTCTTCGGTACGTGTATTTCCCATAAATTCTGGTTTTCGAATATGGGCCAATCGATAATGCTCCTGCATAATCGGGACTATCTTCTTCGCCAAACGATGTCCAAATTCCCGTTGCAAAAATTGATTCATATGCTGGTAGACTCCTATTTTTTGTACTTGATCTATATTCCAGGCCATGTCCATCAAGAGTTCAATCTGGTATTCAGCAGGCTTAATATCCCCAACATTGACAATCCACATCTTCCGCACATCGTGCTGATACGCTGTGCTCAACTGCTGATAGATCAGCGCCGGGCTCATCGTAGATAACCAAAGGTAATCATGCGGTCTACCCCAATAGGAAATATGATAATAAAGTCCATTACCGCCAGCTCTTTTTCTTTCTTTCTGATCTGGGAAGTGGGTGATATAGCCATAATTATCGTCACACCACATCAATGTTGTATAGTCTGGAACAGCTATACCGGCACGATAAACATCCAAAACTTCTTTATAGGGTATCACGACTTGGGGAATCTGCACTGGATCCGCATTGATATATTTTCTCAACAAATCCGTTTGATCCTGGAGAACCTCATTGAATGCGTCTTTATAAGCTGCAATTGTTTTAACACCCTCCATCGCACCATCATGCTTCCCCCGCATACCAAGTGTAAAGATGTTATGGGACTGACCAAGTGTTTTAAGTCGATTGGACCAATACTCAACAATTTCCGTTTTATTAATTAAATAATTATAGGGCCCTTTGCCTACGATATCCCATTCTGTGGCACTATTTCGAGCGAGGGGTTCACAATGCGATGAGCCGATATATATTCCATATTTTTCGGCCATTTCCCGATTTCCTTGAACAAAATAAAAAGGGACTGTAACTTCATGCATCGCCGGCCAGATTGAATTGGCTCGAAGGCGTAACAATAATTCAAAAATACGGGCATAAGTTTTAGGCCCGATCGTGGACATTTTTTTTGTTTTCGTCAGATCAATTCCTGCATCCAATTTTGCTTCGGGTTCATAGGTTTTGCTGCTCCATGGTGTCAACCCCCAATCCTCGTCATTCAGAAATATACCCCTGAATTGTACCGAGGGAGATTGTTTGTCTTCAAAGTTGGGCGATAGTGAAACGTTAGATCTTTTGCGGGGGCTTACGTCTGCCCACCAAGACCATGGAGAAACACCTAATTTTCTGGAAATTTCCATCACTCCATATGCCGTCCCTCTTGCATCAGATCCTACCACTAAAAGTGTTGGTACTTTTTTTATCGGAATCACCTTCAAGCAGAACATTTCCCATCTACCTTCCATTTCAGGAAGAGGGATATGATAATCTTTTATCAATTTGCTAATTATCGGATCACTTAATTCCCCAACGATAATTGCCCCGGGATCGACATTGCCTATTCGTTTAAATGCAGATTGACCAACTTGTTGCGCGTCCGTACTGAGTAGTTCCAAGGCAGTTTCAATAACAAGATTTGCTCCTCCATAATAGATGTTCGCAGCTCGATTATTTTTAATCAGATGGAAAGGCTTGCTGGCAAACAAGGGCAGTATTACCAAACAGAGATTAATAAAAACTAAAGTAAACTTTTTCATCAAAGCTGGATGTATCATGTTATTTTGAATTAAGCTATTTAGCTGCCGGATGAATCCGGATGATGGTCAACGAATAGGGTGGCAATTGTTGATGCTTAAGCTTTTTAACTGTTTCAGTCCGCTCTTCAGGTTTCGCTGTTTTACTTTCCAATTTTCCTGTAAGCTGCGAAACAACTGCCATCTCAGCTTCCAGATCAAACTTATCTAGTTCCAATTCTACGTTAACCGAAACGGGCAAAATATTAACCATTTTTACAACGAGCGATTGATCTTTCGGATCTCTGACAATAGAAAATGCTACACGCTTCTGTACCTCAACAGCAGTGTTAGAATAGCTGGCTTCCATTGGAATATATTCAGTACCATTATTACGGCCAAATAACTGCTGTACATAATAGGACGGTGTTAAATTCACTTCGGTATTGGAGAAATAAATAAGATCGGGGCGCCATTGGGTATAGCCTTCTTTGGCTAGCAGTGGCGCATAAGAAGCCATCTTGACGATATCACCATTTCTTTCCAGCGCTGTTAGATAGGCCGCCTCCGCCAATGCCACCTCCAAAGTACTCGCCCGCCCATGAATATGAGCAGCATACTCTCCTAAATATACCTGCGATTTACTCCTGTCATATTTATCGTAGAAGTCTTGATTATGAATAAACCAGCCTGGTGTCTGATAGTAGTGTTCATCCATAATCGGCACATTTAATTTATCGGCAATTTTCCACCCCTCTACATAGTCTGTTCCTTCAAAAAATGGCCCTGCCGTGCCAATAACCTGTATGTCGGGATATTTTGCCCGAATAGCGTTATAAATCATGGTAAAACGCTCTTCAAATACATTGGATATTAAGTCTTCATTACCTACACCAATATATTTTAGATGAAATGGTTCGGGGTGCCCCGCTGCCGCACGTACTTTTCCCCATGTGCTATTTTTATCACCATTGGCCCATTCAATCAGATTTAATACTTCCTGAATATAATCATCCATATCTTCCATTGGGATACCGCACTGCTGGCCACCTAACGGATGTCCATGTGATCCCGAATTTTGACAAGGCACACCAGCTGCGACTACCGGAACAGCATGCGCCCCGATATCTTCACAAAATTGGAAATACTCGTAGTAGCCCAAGCCTACAGTCTGGTGATACCCCCACATATTCCGCTGCGGCACGCGGCTTTCCAATGGCCCTACGGTACTGGACCAATGATAGATATTATCGATCCCATCGCCATGTGCCAAGCAGCCTCCCGGGAAACGGACAAAACGAGGATTTAACGCTGCAATTGCTTCCGCTAAATCCTTTCGCAATCCATTTTTACGTCCTTTATATGTATGCTGAGGAAATAAAGAAATCAGGTCCAGATCCAATTGTTGTAGATCTGTAAATACAAGTTCCAACACAGCATCCTTACAGGTTGAATTAGGGGTCAATATCAATTGATATTTCTTCCAGTTTTTGCTATCAACAGTTACGGATTTCTCATCGAGTATTTTTCCGTCTTTCGTAGTCATCCGGATTTTTAGTCGACGCCCTTTACCGGACGTACCCCTTGCAAAAAATGAAAGATCATAGCGTTCGTTTTTATCCAGGGCAATTCCATCGTACCCTATATTTCTTAATGTACCTGCCCCCCGCAGCCTAGCATAATGTTTATTATTGGGATGAATAGGGTTTATACTATCAATATTAAATTGTCCTGCCCCATCAATTGACCAGGCTGTTCTTTCGTTCCAATTTTTGTCAAGCCCTTGCTTATCGCTTAATTTATATTCAAAATCCCTATTTTGAATCAATTCTGCATAAAGACCTCCATCTGCCGCGTAATTAATATCCTCGAAAAATACACCCACCAACATATCACTAATCGGCTTGGTTTGTTCTGTTTTCGGCGTCAACTTAATATCCAATGGCTTTAGACCAGGGAAACGGGCGGCATCATCAATACTTCTTTCGGACCATTGTTTTTGCTTAAGCAAAGCAAGATCATAATGTTTAATCAATCCTTTAATAACAGACCACGCAACTTTCAACTTGCTTCCCTGCATCGTCTCACCATGAAGCAAAATCTCTTCACGAACAGACAACCTGTTTTTCACAAGAGATATAGTTGATTTATCCAAGTCGTTTAATTCAACATAATAGTCTTGCCTACCCCAATTGAAAAAATCATCTGTATAAGTATGTGCATACGGGCCACTACTTTCGGGGGTTAATTGCCAGACACAGGTCCAGCCTCCTCCTTTTCGTGGTAATAATACCGGATTTATCATTCGTTTTTCTGATCCCCAACGACCATAATCAGATTTCACAAAAGCCAAATCTGTCCCAATTGAATTCCATTTTTTACCATCCAAACTCCAGGCATATAATAGCCCATCTCTGCCAGCATTCTTTTCTTTTGCATAAGCAAAAAAATAGGCTGAATCCGGTTCAGAGGCCTTCATCCTATGCACATTAGCATTGACATTGGAAATCCAGAATAAACAAAAGAAGCAGAGCGATTTTGTAAGAAACAAATTATAGGCCCTTAATTTGAAGTTATCAGTTTTCATCGGTTATAATTAATCAGAAACATCTATAAATGTATAAATTACATTTATAAAATACAAACCTCACAATTAAAAGAAATAATCGTCACTGACATATTACGATTGTATTTTTTTAATCATCTACATTAGGCATTTTATTGAGTTTGGCATGGGGTGGTTGTTGTTGATTGCCTCTAACAAGCGGTATATATGATACAATTATATTAAATATTATGGTGTTGACTATCCTGTGGTATCATGTTCAATAGTTTTCTGCTCTATTTTTTTGGGAAGACGGGATGTCCCCCAATTCTATGTGAGATGAGTTTTTTAAGAAAAAATCCCCGCTCGTGTTGGAAAAATGAACTATCCAACTCAAATGCAAATTGATTCTAGCAAGAATGCTATAGCAAGAAGAAGCAAATAGTGCATAAAAAAGGCCGAACAAATATTGTCCGACCTTGCCATTATATCAATACAAAACTAATTGCCATCTGGTTTTACAACGCTATTAATCAAACTTGGTGGCCAATACCAAGTGTTAAAATCATCTGGTTGCTGCGGATCAAAGCCTTGAAAATCGACGATATGTTCCGTAATCGGCAACTGATTCTCTTTAATTCCTGTTAACACCATTTTTGCAATTTCATAAGCCCCATAGGGATTAAAATGGGTATTATCAGCTAAATCATGCTGTTGATTTGGGAAAGTATGGGCTGGATAGTGCACAAATGCTCTCTTGGATCCTTCAACACCCAATGCTTCGTAAAATATACTGGTTTTCTTATTGAGGTCGGTCAATGGTACTTGAAGTTCTGCTGCGACTTTACGCGCTGCATCTGGAAAATCACCTAGCGTATGGACCAAATGCCCCTGTTCATCAAATGAGCGTCGTGCCGTCGAAGTCAGAATAACCGGAATACCACCTTTTGCCCGAAATTCACGAACAAAGTAACGCAGCCGCTCGCTGTATCCCTTATATGCACCAGCATTTTCTCCTTTTTCCTTTTGATCATTGTGCCCAAATTCGATAAATAAATAATCGCCAGGCTTCGCAATAGAAAGAATTTTCGCCAATCTTTTAGAGGACAAAAACGAACTTAATGCCAATCCAGATTCAGCATGATTGGCTATCGCAATTTCCGCATCAAAAAAACGTGGAATCATTTGTCCCCACGAAGCCCAAGGTTCATCCTCTTGATTCACCACCGTAGAATTACCTGCCAAGAATACTGTAGGAATAGCATTAACCGATTCAATACGAAGGCTTGATATACAATTTGTTTGTTGAAACTCTAAAGTTAATTTGTCATCCCAGTCCAATTTTTGTTGCTCACGCGGCTTCTTTAATCCGACAATACCACCAGAAGCGATCATTGGGTCTTTAATGTGTACAATAAAGCTTTTCTTCAACGATTGCTGGGGCAATACTTGTTTATTTTCAATATGTAACCGTCGGGATTCAGACCGTACTGTACTGTTGTACGATTTATTCTGCAATCCATTATATGTAATGGTAATCTTATAGTTACCTTCTGGGACTTTTACGGAAAAATAAAATGGTTTGTCACTTAACAGCACTTTATTATTTTGATCGATAACGACATTCTTTTCTGTAGAAAACTCAAATCCATACCCTTTGGTATCCGTATAAGATTGTACTTCCTTTAAAGAAATTACAGTGTGGTCTTTCTTGGCGCCACCAAAGCGAAATTCCTTGACAATCTGTTCGGCAAACAAAATATGGCTACAGAATTGTATAAAAAATCCGATCGTTAAGATTAATCTCTTCATCTTTAAGTTTACAAATTAAGGACGTTCAAATATAGTTTTCCATTTCGATCCCACTACCCTGTGCTTACCTGTTCTTATCAATTCACGCATCTGTCGACAGTTCAGGACAGCTAATCAAACAATTATTAGCACCTTTAACCATCATATAATAATTGATATAATTATTCATAATTTTAGGTTTTTAATAAAAGGTTTCCTTACTCCCGTTTGGAAGCCTTTTATTTTTACATTCAAATAGTTCAACACTCGTTTACGCTCAATATATTATTTCCAATCTAAGGTACATTTGCCCAACCCATAGAATGTTTGCCCATTCTTTTTATACATCGCGGTGTATAATACTGTTAACGTACCGTCTTCTTCCTCTATCGCTCCCAAGGGTGTACGGGTAGCATGATCACCATCTTCTGCCCAAAGATGATCACCGGCCTGGATTTTCAGCCGCTTTTCTGAAGTCCAACTTATACCATCACTAGAAAGGCTATAGCCAATTTCCTGATCTCCCATCGAATCGAAAACTGCTAAATAACGTCCCTTTTTTAATTCCGTAACCTGCAAGTTTTCATTAAATATCGGAGATATTGGAATTGGATTATGACCAAGAGGCATACGCTTCCAAGGTCCATTGAGTGCTGTGGCCGTTGCCATTCCAAGCGGCCAATCTCCTTTTGGAATATGGGTATGCCCATCATAGAAAGCATACCAAGTGTTACCTACTTTGTAAGGATTAAATGCTGCAACTGCCTGTTGACCTTCCCAAGGTTGACTATTCTCGTCCGGCTGTAACACAATATCCATATCAGCATAAGGACCCGCAATACCCTTCTCACCTGGAACTACTGATTTTGCACGCCAAATACGACCGGCATAATCAAAATCGAGGACTTCGCCCTTTTCTTTATCACCGGCACGGTAAGAAACATAAAAAATATTCCATGCATTCTCCTGTTTATTGAATTCAACCGCAGTTACCCATACTTCAGAGCGCGGGTTAAAAGGGGATCTTTCAGGAATACTTTCCACAATAGTTGATTGTCTTTGCCAATGTATTGCATCCAAACTTGTCCAATAAGCAATACGCATGTCCTTATGGGGTCGATTGAACATCTCGTTAATGAACATGTGATAAGTTCCGTCAATCTTTACAATTTGTCCCGTTTCAAAACCAGCTTTATTCTCGCTTTTCAAAACATCAGGATGATCTTTTGTGATTACTGGTGTCGGATAGGTCGATTTGACAAACAACGTTTTTTGCGTTTGCGAGAAGGTTTTCGTAAAAAAACTGCTTGCTAGCATTAAAATAACACTATAAGCTATTGTTGATTTTATCATAGTTTCTGAAATTTATCATTTTACAATCATCAACCTGTGATTCCTTTTAACTTTTTAGAAATGTTTATCATTTCCTAAAATACATTGCTCTTTCTTATTCACTTTCTTCGAAAGGCCTTTAACCATTTTTACCGCAAGCAAATGGCTATGGTAATTAGTTAAAAATAAGGCCAGACAACGATTTGTCTGACCTCAAACGATAACTAATAAAAAAACTAAATCCTATTCAACTATAACATCGCACTAATGTGTTTGCTGCTTGGTTCTAAAATACCTTAACTCAATAATATCATTGGGAATCGCCCGGCTATTCCAATGATCATGAATCACTAAAGCAGCACCAAGTGCTGTTGCTTGTGCCATGGAGGCTCCAAACACTTCACTATTTGGAAAGGCTTGAGCCAGTAGTCCCATATATATGTGATTACGACTAAAGCCGCCGTCCACAAATATTCGCTGCACTCCGGTTTGATTCATGACAAGCATAGTCGCCTTCACTTGAGCCTTGACCAAATGCATCATTAGCACGTGATAAGCTTCAATATAATCGCCAAAATGACTCAGATCAATCGTGGAAAAAGCAGACAATTCATCTGAAATATCCAAGGCTTGATATTTTTCTATTATTGTCCAATCCAAATCGATCTGCTTAAATTTACCTGTGGAAATCTGGAATACCTTAGCAATACGTTTTATTTGTTCCTCATGCTCATATCCTGCAAATAGTCGTGATGCTTTCACGGGTTTCCCCGTATAGGTCATATACAAAAGACAGTCACTGTGAAGTTCTTCTTTGGTGAGCGGATCAATGTTGAACGGATTAAAAGAAATACACCAGGTTCCTGTCGAAATCAATATAAAAGGTTCATGAAAATTCAATAAATAAGGGATCAATGCAGACGAGCTGTCGTGCAAACCGCTACCTACGAGATAACCACTGCCCGGAAATGTCGCTCTGTAAAGACGATCTCCCTGAACGATCGGTGCCATTTTTTCAATAATTCCTGTATCTTCTACCCACTTATGATAATTATTTTTACTAAAATCCCATAACGCTGTATGACATCCAATACTTGTCATATCCGAATAAGCTTGCCCCGAGATCAGATAACTCAAGTATTGTGGAAGGTGTAGCGCCCACTTTACTTCCTTAAATACTGCTGGTTTAAGTTTTGACAGACGATAGACCTGTAGTCCTGAATTTAGACTACCTAAACTAGGTGATGATGTTTCAATTGAAAATTTATCCTTACCACCAAATTGCGCATAAAAGGATTCCAATAACTTTTTCGGATATTCTTTTAGATAATTATACAGGGGTGTCAATGGGCGTCCATCCTTATCAATGTACACAAAGCTTGCCCCATAGGATGTAAAATTAATTGCTTTAATTTCAAATTCCCCTTTTCGGAACACTTCATGTAAAGAATCAAATACTGACAGACGCAAACTCTCCAAATTCTCACAATGATCGCCATCCTCATCTACAGTCTCCAAAAAACGAGCCGAACGTTCAAATACGATTTGGTACTGCTCGTTAAAGAGAAATAATTTCTTGTTCGTCTTCCCAACGTCGAATATTGCGACTACTGGTATTGGTTTCCCCTTCATTCTTTTTCCCTATTACAAACCTGTAGCTACAGAATTTACTCCGCGTTCCTCGATAAGTTTACTGCGTAAATTTCCTTCATTGAACAATTGAACAGGATTTAAAGCCGCCCCACTTCTTAATCTAGCCTCAGCTACTAAGGGTCTAACATCTGTCCGGAATGCATCTTGCAATATCTCCTGGGCTTTCACAATATCATTTGCTTGCTGTGCCTGTTTCAACGCTTTACGATCGACCAGCAAAGCCTGAGCATATGCAATCTTAATCGCTTCAACTGACTGTAAAAGGTCTACCAATGGATCTTTTAAATTATGAGAGGCATCAATCATCCAACCCAGTCCGCTCGCATGATCAATACCTTTCACATCCATACCCTCGATCAATTCATTAAAGATCAAGAATAGCTGATAAGGTTTGATACTACCTGCAGTCAGGTCATCGTCGGCATATTTGCTATCATTGAAATGGAATCCGCCCAATTTGCCTTCCATCAACAATAAAGAAACAATTTGTTCAATATTTGCATTTGGGAGATGGTGTCCCAAATCAACTAATGTATATGCTTTCGGTCCTAATTTGTTTGCCAACAACAGGGATTGTCCCCAATCACCAATTGTCATGGAGTAAAAATACGGTTCAAATGCTTTGTACTCTACAAAAAGTTTCCAATCTTCCGGCAAGTGTTTGTAGATTTCCTGTAAGCTCGATAAGGTATTTTGGAAAGCTTCTCTGAAATTCAACTGTCCGGGGAAGGATGATCCATCGGCCAACCAAACTGTCAACGCTTTAGAACCAACTGCTTTGCCATAGTTGATGACTTCAATATTATGGTCGACAGCTTGCTGACGAACTTTTGGATCGACATGGTGTAGTGAGCCAAACTTATAGCTATGTTCCTGACCTGCCTGATCTTGAAACGTATTGGAGTTTACTGCATCAAATCCGATGTCCAAGGAAGATGCCAATGCTTTAATTTTTTCTGCATCTGAAGGGATATCCCAGGGGATGTGTAGTGAAATTGCTCCGCTCGATTTGTTAAGCGCATGTAGCAAGCCAACATCCTCTAGCTTTTGCTCTAAAGTACCCGGCTCACCAGCACCGGAAAAACGGCCAAAACGAGTTCCACCTGTACCTAATGCCCAGCTTGGTATGGCAATTTGAAACTTTTGAAGTTTATCCAGAATTTCATCTACCTTTGCAATATCTCCCGACACATAGTCAAATGCTCTTTTATGCTTATCTTTTAATTGGTTATTGTGCTGATCTATAATTTTCTTATCTAAAATCATGATTTAATGGTTATCGTGTAAAAATGCTAGGTGTCGCGCACATCTTTTCCCTTTCTGAACGCGACACCTAAGATATAAAAATTAGCGTACAAACGCCATAGCAACACCACCGTCAACGTTTAGAACATTTCCAGTAGATTTATGCAATAATCCACCGACAAAAGCAAAACATGCGTTTGCAATGTCTTCTGGAAGGATGATCTGATTCAAAAGCGTGCGTTTTGCATAGTAAGCTGGTAATTCAGCGACCGTGATGCCATAAGCCTTAGCGCGTCCCTCAGCCCATCCACCCGCCCAGATATTGCTATCTGAAATAACTGCATCTGGATTCACAACGTTTACACGTACTCCTGCAGGCCCTAACTCTGCTGCACATAAACGACTTAAATGCAATTGTGCAGCTTTTGCACTTCCGTATCCGGTGTTATTAGGACCACTAACCAAGGCATTTTTACTGACGATGTTGATGATATCGCCACCGATTGCTTGGCCTTTTAAGAGTGAAGTCGCTCCTTGAGTAACTAAGAATTGGCCTTTTACCAATACATTGTACAATAAATCCCAATCTTTCTCTGTATGATCTTCGATTGTCTTGGAAATCGATAATCCCGCATTATTTACGACAATATCGATACCACCAAATGCTAAAGCAGCATCTTTTAAGGCGTCCTTGATGGATTCCGCATTGGTTACATCAAGGATCGTAGCGATGACTGCATCTTTTCCAAACTCAGCTACAAATTCTGCTTTACTCGACTCCAAACGCTCTGTATTGATATCATTTAAGACAATAACAGCACCTTCTTGAGCCATCTTTTTGGCAATTGCTTTTCCGATACCGCCACCGCTTCCAGTGACCAAGGCAATTTTTCCAGACAAAGCTTTTGGCTTTGGCATACGTTGAAGCTTTGCTTCTTCCAGTAACCAATATTCAATATCAAACGCTTCCTGACGAGGCAAAGCAGTGTATTCACTTACGGCTTCGGCCCCTTTCATTACGTTGATCGCATTGGTATAGAATTCTGCCGCTACACGTGCCGTTTGTTTGTCTTTGGCAAAAGCAAACATACCAACACCTGGATACAAAACAATGACCGGATTTTTATCACGTACAGCTGGGCTGTTTTCATGTTTACAGTTTTCGTAATATTGTGCATACATTTCACGGTACGCTTCAAACAATGGCGTCAATTTCGCTTTTAGTTCCTCCACATTGTCCAGATCTTCTGATTTATCCAGATTCAATACCAACGGTTGAATTTTAGTTCTTAAGAAGTGGTCAGGACAGCTTGTACCAAGCGGGGCCAAACGTTCTAAATCATGTGAATTGATAAATTCCAATACACGCTCATCATCCGTGAAGTGTCCGATCATGTGACGTTCACTTGAACAGAAACCTCGTAAAACAGGAGCGAGTTTGGCTGCCTGTGACGTTCTTTCCTCCTTGCTCAAGCTAGTTACGTTCTGCCCACCAAATACAGGTGCTTTTTTGCCATAGTTTTGCTCAAGATACTCCGCACAAGCTTCGATTACATCCAAGGAATTGATATAACATTCGTACGCTGTATCACCCCAAGTAAATAAACCATGTGACCCCAACATAATACCACGGATACCTGGATTTTCTTCCAAGCAGGCACGCAATTGCAGTCCCAGATCGAATCCCGGACGTTGCCAGTCTACCCAGCCAATGGTTCCGCCGAACAATTCCTGCGTAATTTTTTTACCATCTTTGGCCGCAGCAATCGCAATCGCAGCATCGGGATGTAAATGATCAATATGTTTAAATGGTAAGAATCCATGTAAAGGCGTATCTATAGAAGGCGCTTTTGACGCTAAATCATAGATACAATGGTTAAATAACTCAACCATTTCATCTTCATGTTCAAGACCACGATAGACATTCTCCAAATTGCGGAGACGTTGCAAATAAAGAGCCGCAAGACCTGACTTTTTTAACGTTCCGATGTCTCCACCAGATCCTTTAATCCACATCACATCAACTTCTTCGCCTGTCAACGGATCTTTTTCCACAACTTTACAAGACGTATTACCACCGCCATAATTTGTGATTCTTAAATCTGCACCTAGAATATTTGAACGATATAACAACAAAGCTACCTCATCACCACGAAGTGTTTGAGCTTTCTGATCGTCCCATAAATAATTGACATGTTTGTACGTTTTCACTTCTTCTATATTTTGTTTTAATATTAATTTTCTAATGTTTTAGCAAATCCCACGATACAAATGGAGATGATAATTGTCACGATACCAGCTATTATGGAACGATAGGTAGGCCGATCTACACCTTTCCATTCTTTGAGTACCACACCCCAAGCATTTGATATCAAAATGATAAACGCCATATGCAATATCCAAGAACTAGCTCCATTACCCAAGCGGCTTTCGCCCATACCGTAAAAGAAAAACTGTAAGTACCAAGTCGTTCCTGCTAAAGCACATAAAAGGAAATTTTTGCCTTTCGGTGCATCCGATTTCGTATAATCCGAAAACGTTTTGTTCTTGATCAAAAGGTAAAGACACCATAGGAAATTAGTCGTAAAACCACCCCATAAAATCACAATGTAAGTGACATTATTTTGGTAAAGAAATTCACCTTGATTTGGATTAGTAGACTTCCACAATATATTTGCCACATCAGCCATGGGCTTTCCCGCTTCAATACCGAAATTGAAACAAGCACTCAATATTCCTGAAACAATAGCCACAACGATCCCTAAACCAAAATTATAATCGGACTTGCTTTCTGTGGATAACGTGGATAAGTGTTTTTCTTTTGAAACACCAGCTTTACCACATAGATAGACACCAAGCACACAGACCAAAAGTCCAAGAAGGATACAGATACCCGATTTGGTAGTGAAAAAATAATCTATGCCATGTTTGCCCTCGGCCTTATTGAAAAAATAATAGATGCTGGGCATCAAAGAACCAAAGACCATGCTAAGCCCCAAAATAATGCTGCTACCTAACGAAACGCCGAGATAGCGCACACCAAGACCGTAGGTTAATCCACCAATTCCCCAAAGTAAACCAAACAAAAAAGTATAACCTAATATGGTGTTATCTGTACTTTTAATAATTTCAGCAAAATTGGGGATGGTTAACATCGCCGCTATAGGCGGCACAATAATCCACGAAAAAAGCCCCCCTAAAATCCACATGGACTCCCAGGACCATCCTTTTACTTTTTTGTACGGCACATAAAAACTTCCCGAGGCGAATCCGCCTATGAAATGAAATATAACTCCGAAAACTGCATTCATATAAACGTTATTTAGGTTCTTAGCAACTAAGTTAATTCATTGGTTTTTTAGAACTGTTATGCACTGTTATGACCTTCCTTCCATAAAGGGTCAAAAACACAAACTGGGCTACCCAAAATAATGGACAGCCCAGTTTTATTTATTTAGCCTTGTATTTTTTGCAAGGTAGGATTCACGCATTCATAAAGTGTATACTTTTGCTCCGGCTCGCAATGCTTAAATCAATTCATAAGCGATAATATATCTTTAGCAATCCACGAATAGCTTATTTTAAGAGGTTGATAATAGCTGTTTCCCGTTCTTTTGGAAAAACTTTTAGATCCAATAATTTACCATCCTTTAACCTCCCTTCGACGGTGGTCTGCCCGGGAGCATGCAGCTTAAAATCCACATCCCAATCTTTGGGCCATGCCGGAAAAAGGTAAATTTTATCATCCACTACCTGCAAAAGCATTTCCTGTAAGCCGATCATGCCCGAACCGCCCCAGTTATGATCCGGAACCCAGTCAAAGCCCGGCCCCCAAAAGGTTGGAAATCGCCGTTCTGCATTTTTGAGTTTCGAGACAGTCAATTGCTTCGCTTCGTCCGTCAATCCCAACCGTGCGGCAAAGATATTATGCTGCTTCCAGCCGATATGACTTTTGAATTTAAGCACATCGGGATCATAGGTATAGGTATTGAGCGCAATATCCATGTCGGGTTTACCAATACCGTAAATTCCCCAGGGATAAACGCCATATAGCTGTGGCGATTCGGTATTGTTGATCCGGGCCCATAGCTGTGCTGGCGCCAACATTTTTTTGCCTCCAAGTTCACGTTGCGGCAAAGGCGGGATTCTGGTCAAAAGACCCTGAAAATAACTACGTGATTCTGAATTGACATAAGTGTCGGGCAATGCCAGCAATCCTTTAGTTACCTGTTGCAAAGCCGCAATCGTTGTAGCCGAATTATAAGCCATTTTATACGTTTCCGCAGCAGATCCGGGATACAAGATAAGATGACCTTTGTCATCCAGCACCTTGCTACCTCGTCGACGTGCTCTATATTGATAATGCTCGTCAAAAAAACGCAAGGAGCTCTCGATAAGCGGTATATAAGCCTGAATATCGGATTTATTGTAACGTTCGGTTTCCAGCATCATCATGCAGAACTCCAGTACGGTATCCCACTCATATTCCAGCCAAGCATTATATTCTAAGCCCTTATCGAAATCTTTTGGACGTTTCCAATTGTATTCTGCTGGATTGGGTAAACCAAAATTTTCAATCTGCTCCGTAAAGCTTGCACCGGAATGACCCCAATAAAATTTGGATCGCCATTCGGCATTTCCCAAAAGGCGTTGGTAAAACTTAAATTGTGCCGGCATTAGATCAAAATCGCCGCTCTTCAATAATGGCCAATAGACCAAACGCTGATTTTGTGCCGTATAGGTACCTCCACCCCAATTACGAAAATCCGGTGTGAACTTAAATGTACTATCAATCGTGACGGGGTCATAGGTGAATAAACCGCCATTAAATTTTGTTGGATAATCGCCGTAAGCATTACACGCTAGCATAAACCGAAACAACTGATAGTTTCGGCCAACCTGCCAAGCTTCATTATTGGGATCTGTTAAGCCAGGCTGGATGACGATATGACTTCTATCCCAAAAAGATTTCCACCAGGATTCTGTCGCTCGTTTGAGCGATACAAAGGTAGGTTTGGGTGTAGCCAGATCCTCCAGTGCTGTTTTCCAGTGTTGCAAGTCTGCTTGTTGCCCTACATGCAACGTCACTTGAAGCGCGTGATTGGTCTTTGCCGCTTTACTTTTGAGTATCCAAGATTGGTACGGCGTATTCATATAGGTCCCTGAACGCTGGCCAACGTATTCAAAATCCTCACCTTTTAAAAGACCGCCTGAAATCCTGTTTTTCAAGGGATTATATAACGAATCTTTAATGGTTGTCAGACCTTGTTGCTCGACGACAAGGTCAAAGGCCGTAGTGTCTTGATTTTGATGATAGAAAATAATATTGTTTGCTTCTGCCACAATCTGATCCTTATGCGTTACCACTGGTTTTGGCGGTGCCCACTTCCAAGAATTCGCATTATTTTCCTTCTTCTTAGGAAACAGATCCTGAAAACGCCAGCTCTCGTAAGCTGCTTCCACCTTGATCTTCCGATTGGCACTGACTTCGAGATGTACATTGGGATTGAATACATCTACCCAAACGACTACTTCGGCCTTAACACCTTTGTTTTCTCCTTTAAGGATAATATGGCCTTTATCCAACTGCAACTCCTGTTGGAATTTCCCATCCGCAAAGGGGTTGGGATACAGATGAAGGCGGAGACGGCCGAGCTTCAATAAAGTATTATTCTCATCAAACGCACCTGTCTTCCCCAAATACAAAAGTAATTCGCCATTCTCCACCCAAACATTCAGCCCGATATCTCCCCCCCCTACAGGCATGGATTCAGATGAATTTTTGCTCTGTGTGGTCCAAGAGACGTTGTAGTCCTTCCAATTGAACTCCTGTGCCCCAACTGGGCTTAAGAAAGCAATTATCAGAAGTAGAATACCTATAATCCGTTTTTCAATCATCATTTCTGTTTACCAATCGTCCGTTCGGAAAGAGCTTAAGGGTAGTCCATTTGCCCCAAACACGTCTCCGACAATGAAATCTTTAAAAGCGTAACGCACAGCCACTGGTTCATCAACTTTTGGTGACGCCAATACAATAGTCTTTCCTTTCAAAACAGCATTAGCAGGATAAAAAACCTGATCTTTACCCGCGATTTCAAAAGTTTTCACCTCTTTACCATATGAGGTCAGGCCCAAAGGTGCATCCTTGAAAGAAAGTACGGCAGTACTTCCTTTAATTTCTAACTTTTCATAAACCGGGCTTTTGAGATTTAGTGTACTAAATCCATAACTATCATGCAGTGCAAGGTAAGCCAATCGCTCACCACACTGTTGTTTATGGGATGGGTGGATGCAATTTTGTTCGCCCAAATCCAAGGTGACCGCCATTGCGGAATACGGAATTTTGTCCAATGATTTACGTTGTGCATCGCGTAGATAGGCCGAATTGTATTTCCCACCAACATGATAAGGTGGCAATGAAGCGTAATCAAATGGAGCAATTTGCGTAAAATAAAAAGGAAGTTCATGATTTCCCCATAAGGATCGGAGTTTTTCGACCATTCTTGGAAAGAGGATCTCATACTGATCCGGACGTTCGTAATTGGACTCACCCTGGTACCAAATGATACCACGAATGCCGTAACCGGCAATGGGATGAATCATACCATTGTATAACATGGTCGGCACGCGGTTTTTATCTTTCAAGCCTTCCTCTTGTTTGGGGATCTGTATATCTTTCTGATCCGCCAGCCAAGATGCCTCCATCCAGGCTTCAATGTTTGAACCGCCATAGCTGCTATGAATCAAGCCGACTGGCACACTTAAGGTTTTGCGCAATTGTCGACCAAAATAGTAGGCCGTTGCACTAAAACCAACTACAGACTGCGCTTCAGCTTTTTTCCAAACACTTGGTTTACTATCAGCTGCGTGTTGCAACAAAGGATTGCGGGGAACGGTATAGATACGCAATTGATCGTCTTTGGAATTCATTATTGCTTCTGTACTACCGAGGATGGGTTGTCCTGGGTAGCCTTTCAAAGGCATTTCCATATTCGACTGGCCCGAACACAGCCAAACTTCACCGATTAAAATATCGTGCAGTTCAATCACATTTCTTTCTGAGACCTTGATCTGATAAGCTCCACCTGCTACTGGCGTTTGCACTACAATTTTCCATTGGCCAAGCTTGTCCACTTTCGCTTGATATTTCTGCCCATTCCAAGAGGTCTGTAAGGTTACTGTTGTTTGGGGGTCTGCCCAGCCCCAAACAGGGACTTTACTTTGTTGCTGCAGCACCATTCCATCGGTAAAGAGCGCCGATAAACGTACATTCGCCTGGCTACTCAATTGGGCCAACAGTAACGCGATCGCAAAAAAACAAGTTTTCATCGTCATAAATTTATCGCTTTAAAAAACTGGCATCCAAACGCTCATATCACCAAATGTACGGTTTCCCCAAGCAAAATAGGGTACTAAACGTACAGGGATAGTTTCAGGCTTTCCATCGGAAGTTTTACGGTATAGTGAATTCCATTTCCCGCTATTTGTACGATAGGCTTTTCCTTCCAACAAGACAATATCCTGTCCCAAGATATTTTCATTTCTCAGCGCGAACTGTTCGCCCTGTTTCATTTTCAGATCAAAGATATTGACATCCGCAGCTACGTCTTGCTTTTCCAGACAGTAAACCACAGGACCCCGCATAACCGCAACCTGATTGCGGGTTTCCTCGACCAGTGGATTTGACTCCATCAAAGAAACTTCCATAGGAAGACTAATTTCGATGCGATCACCTTTTTTAAGTGATCCTGCTAAAAGGGCATAGCCTTTCTCGATAGGTACTTCTACTTTTACCTTATTTTTCCATATTTCTGCCTTTCCAGCCCAACCCGGTACCCGTAGTTTCAGCGTATAGTTGGAAGGAAATTCTTTTAGGGTGAAGGTGGCGGTTCCTTCCCATGGGTAGCTGGATTCTTGTACTATGTTGATATGTTTGCCTTGATATGTTGTATTCAATTCATTTCCGCCATACAGGTTTACCGCAACAGCATCTGTGGATAGTCCGTAAGCATAGTTGGCTACTTCTGCAATCGTACGAACGATATTGGGTGGACAGCAATTAGACAATGAGATATAAGGAACCCGCTTTTTAGACCAGCGCTGCTGGAATGGAAGATCGGATGAATAACTCAATGGATTGGTATACAAAAACTTGTCACCATCTAAACTAATCCCTGACAGTACACTATTATAGAGCGCCAATTCCAATACGTCGATGTATTTTGCATCGCCTGTGAAATTAGCCATGCGCCAATTCCACAACATATTGCCAATATTTGCACAGCTCTCATTATGCGCAGTTAAGTTGGGCAATTGATAATCCCGTCCAAATGCCTGGTGGATTTTCTGTACCTCACTGGGATTATAGGAAGTTCCGTCAGGTGAGGTACCATCATACAGCGATCCCAGACCACCAGTAATGTACATCTTATGCTTGGTGACGTCACTCCAAATTTCAAAAAGGCGGTTGCTCAATGTGGTATCTGCAATCTCGGCACATAAGTCGGCAACTCCTGCATAGAGGTAGCTTGCCCGCACGGCATGTCCTGTCGCTTTATGCTGTTTGCGGAATGGGATACGGTCCTGATTGTCGTCAGTACCATCCTCAATCTCACCTTTAATATCGATCAAGTGCTTGGCAAGTTCAAGGTATTTTTGATCTTTGGTCGTCCGATAAAGTTCTACAGTACCCATATAATGAGAGGGACAGATTGCGTTTCGGGCCAAGGTCGGATTGGATTTTTTATAAAATCCATACAGGTAGTCAGCTGCTTTGATTGCGATATCCAATAACTCGCGTTGTCCGGTCGCACGATAATGTATACATCCTGCAGTCATCAAATGCCCGATATTATAGGATTCAAAGCTCAGCCGATCTTGAAACTCAATATTTTGTCCCGATCGCTGCTGGTCAATTGTCGCCTTGGTATAAATATAGCCATCGGCACGTTGCGCTTTGCGGATAACGGGAATAACTTCATCCAGCATGTGAAGCAGCTTTTTATCTTTTGTCTGTGCATAGATTGCGCAGACAGCTTCCAATGTTTTGTAAAAATCGCCGTCATGAAAGGA
This sequence comes from Sphingobacterium prati, assembly GCF_013167215.1. Classification (GTDB taxonomy): domain Bacteria; phylum Bacteroidota; class Bacteroidia; order Sphingobacteriales; family Sphingobacteriaceae; genus Sphingobacterium; species Sphingobacterium prati. The sequence goes on along the minus strand of NZ_JABJWY010000038.1, from coordinate 689,286 downwards.
TGGCCCTGTATGTTCTCCTTTCTCCAAGCCTGCCGCAATTTCGAAATTCCGATAGGCGTGACTGATGGAAGCATCAGTATAGACGTGCCAAAGTTGCGGCACCATCTGCTCATAGCATGACTTTGTACGATCGGCCCAAAAACCTTTGGTCCATTGCACATCCCCCATATCTACGGCTTTCTGAACAGCATAGGGGCTCGATCCTGTATTGGTAATTGACTTTTCTTGCGCCTGTCCTTTCCAGGCAAATGCGGCAGAAAGGGCGATCATGATTAACTTACGCTTCTTCATTTTTTTTATTTTTCATCTAACCACAGCAAGTCAACTTTCCCTTGTAATCCGGAAGGTAATAAGCCTTTGAGGAACTTGTCTGACGCTGTAGTCTGTATTTTCTTTTCTACTGTTGTATTCTCTTTTTCATAAAGGAAACGGTTCCCCCATGTATTATAGACCTTGACCTGTACTTTATTATCACCTTGCCGGATAAAATCAGTTACATCGATCTGATAAGGTTTGGTCCAGACAACCCCAGCAGACTGTTCATTGACGAAAATTTCAGCCATGGATTCGATCTCTGAAAATTGCAAATAAGCACGCTGTTTTTTACCAATTTCATGAACACGCAACGTTGTCTCATAGCTTCCCGATCCAGCATGATATTTAATGTCATCGTCTGCACTGGCTGTCCAAAACTGAGGCTCTTGCTGTTTAATTGCTTGCTTGCCGGACAGCCCATCAGCCGTAAATGACCAGGGTCCTGTCAAAGCTGTTTTTCCGGAGTATTGATAGGTCGGTATATCGATTTTTTTATCGCTGGTCAATACAAAGCCAGATTGATAAGCATCAAACGATAGTTCAGCCACTGTCCTATCGTTGATCACTTTAAACGGTAAAACCGCTAGTTTGTCGCTTACAGGATCGTAACGGTAGGCATATTTTTCTTTTGTCCGTAAAGATAAAGTTGCCTTTTGCGCTAAACTATCTTGATTGGCTACAAAAAACAAATCACCACCATCGAAACGGCGATGGTTCCAGGAGAAATGTGGATTACGCCCTTCGTTGATCAGCACATCGGGAGCAATATTTAGCGGCTTAAAATCTTTCGCTTCATAGTGGCCAACAAGCACACGGCCTTTGCCGAATTGTTTAACTTGTATTGTTGTATTTGTAAATGGTTTGAGGTCGCTGAATAATTCTGCGAGCAAAGCGCGATACTGTTGTGCTTTTTCGTCCGTCAGTTTGCCACGCCATGTCTTTGGTATATCTTGGAAGAGCACCGTAGCCCCTTGATTGACAAGACTCCTGATGCGTTCTAGCGTACGAAGGGAATATTGACTGCCATTTGGATTCAACGCAGTTTTGCCTGGCATCACTAGAATAGAATAAGCAATATGATCCGCAAAAATCACCTTACCGTCTAGCACCCTAGTCTGGTTCCAAAGTGCATCGGGATTGAAGGAATCGTAGGCATAGCCGCTTAGTGGATCGACCCAATCTTCGGGTCTATACATATTGGCTCCTGTAGTCACACCCGCAACTTTTTGTAAGGGTAGGCCGATATTGGCCAACAAAGAATCTGTCCGATGGACACGGCTTTCACCGATAATACCAGGTAACACATCGACCAAAGCACTGGGGAGTACAGACCTTCGTGGAATCTCCTCACCAATAAACACGGCTACATCGCGTACAGGTACCCCGTATTGCAATAGCTGCTGTGAACGGATCGCATAATTGACCCATTCTTTAGCGGGTTTCCACCAGGTTTGATCGCGTTGAAAATAGGTACCAATACCATCCATGGTCATGCCGGGCTTGCGGTCCATCCAGGGATTATGGACATACACATGGTAGACCAGGTTGTTGATCCCCAAGGTATAATTACGATCCTGAAGACTTTTCAGGAGCCGTGGATGTTCGTCCCATTGGGCCCGAATCTGGGTAAAGGCTTCGGACATGGTGACCTGCTTGCCATAAATATGGCTTCCTGAGATGGCATCCAAGATATCCGCAGGTTTATCGTGCGAAGGGCTTCTGAGCCAAAACTCACCCATTGGACGATCGGTTGAAGCAAAATGGGCTAGCCCGTCACCGACCATCACAGGAGCCGTGGCTTCGGCCGTAAATTCGACACCGTATTCATCCGCTTTCTGACGTAGTGTAGCATAGCCTTTCTCCTGCAACAGCTCACTGATGGTCTGTCTGTAATCTTGCAAAAAGGCTTCGGAATCTTCTACACTATTGACGAAACAACCCGCTAAAACTGGTAAATAGTCAGTCAGGTCATAACCCCGGCGTTTTAAAAACTCATCCGGAAGACTACGGGTCCAGTTTTGACTACCGCATTCCCAAGAATCAATATGAAATACCGTGAGGACTTCTTTAGACAACTGTGGATCCACATGCTTTTTGGCTGCTCCAAACCACTGATCAAATTGAAAAGCAACTGTAGTAGCGTCCAATTTATCACATTCCAGCCCCTTTCCAGCCCCAGCAGTTTCATTTTTATGACCTGTGGAGGTATGTCCAAGACGCAATATTTTCCACTTTCCTGCTGGTAATGTTAAGTCTACACGACCTGCTTGGTCTGGCCTAGGCAAACGGATAAGCTGCTGTTGTCCGAAAACAGCTTCCTTGGCAACAGCGCTTGGGTCGGATTTTTTCCCAACACGCCAGATCTCTCCTGTCTTGCCTTCGATCTGATTAACCTGTGCATCTTCAAACAGACTGATTCCATTTAATTTTAGGGAAGGTTTCCATTTACCGGAATCAAGATCTTCGGCTCCCGGTTCACTTCCTGTAGGATCGTATACAAAGCGAAAATATTTCGCTTTGGTGTAGGGGATCAGATGTGTTACGCCATTATCCCAATCCAACCAGCCCATTCTTGGGGATTCTAATTGTGTGATCTTCCGAAAATTTAGGCCATCATCGCTGGCCCAAACTTGCAAACGGTTTGCTTGGTAATTGGATGCTGTCCATTCAATTTTCAATGAATTGCAAGGGAAAGGCTGTTCGAAAGCATATTGGATCCATCCTGCTGCAGCTGCTGCAAAATTTTGTTTGTTGCCTCTTTCAGCCAATCGTTTTAGATCTTCGCCATAGCTATTGGATACGTGGACCTTCTCCGTAAAGCTCTTTCGCGGCGAATGTGTCAGTGGCATTGCAAATAACGCAATATCCTCGTAATAGCCCTGTTGGGCTTGTGGTTGTGGCAACTGAATATTCCGCAACCGCTTCCCCTTGCTATCGATTATGGTATCGGCATACACGACTTTCTGCATCGACTTCTCGGGACTGATCCACGGTCCCCCCGCGGTTGCAAATCCATCATTGGGCAATAAAGCTATTTTTACTCCGTATTTTTTTGCTTCACGGACGATATATTTGAACATATCCCACCATGCTGGTGTCAACGTCTCTGTTGGCGGATCGAAAAGAGGCGGATTGGTTTTGCCCTTGATCGGTGCTAGATAGGCTCCTGCGATCTTATTTTCTGCCATCGCTTTCAGATCCGCAGTAATCCCTTCCTTGGAATAACTGGCATGCATAAAGTACCAAAATACCCAAGGTTTTGCCTGTTCAAACGAATGTTGATCCAAAGGAACTAATGCCGTTGGAATACCTTTAATCTGTGCATTGCCGCTCAAACAGCCAAAAAGAAGACTTGTCCCTAATAGCAACTTAATCCTCGTCATATCTTATCTTGTTCTTTAAAGCTATCCAAAAAGGTTGGACAGCCTATTTCTTTCAATTTTGAATGTATCTCCCTTATCGCGTCATTTCAACTAGTCGACTCTTACAGGATTTAACTTTTTTACAGGATATCTTCCTGCTAATCTTTTAATTAGATTTCACAAAATCCTCGACCGATTGTTTCAAATCCGTCGGAATCAAATAAAAGGAATAGTTGTAGTCTTTTGCCGGAATTTGATATTTTTCCAACGGTTGCGACACATCTGTCCAAGTATCATTTCCGCCAACACCTATCTGTTTTAAGTCGACATTTAAGGTAATCTTATCTTCTTTTTTCAATTTAAACCAGTGTTTTGCTTCGACGATTGCTTTTTGTGAATAAGGCCATGCACTCATATACAGCGGCTGCTCGCCGATAACCAAGAGTCCAGCATTTTTATTTTGGAGGTGCATCCAACGAACATCCATCCGATTTCCATTCTCCTGCGGATAAAGATAGTGTTCCATGAATTGATCGATGTTCATATGATAAACACCGAGATCAAAACCATAGGCACGATCAGGGTAGTTTTCCATTGGCCCTAGGCCATAATATTGGATATCTTCAAATGTAGGATTGATCCCCATTTGAAGTCCTACTTTCGGGATATTAGGTAACCCAGCCTTCACCTGCAGCTGGTAGTTTACCGATACAATACCTGGATTTTTCACCGTATAGATCACTTTTACCTGTGCAGAATCAGCTGCAAGGGCATACAGTGTCTGTATTTCATACCCTTGATCTTTTTCCTGCGCGTTTACCGACACTACTTTTGGTGTGCCATACCAATATTTTAGTTCTTTATCTGGTTTCCAGCCCCGGCGGTCATTGTCCGTAGCCGGCCGCGTAAAGTTTGGGCGAATGGCATCTTTGATTATTTCCTGTCCCTTGTAATTAAACGCAGTCAAACTTCCAGTCGATTTGTCAAAGCTAACCTGAAAGTTTTTGCCTGCGATCTGATACTTATCGGCAGTTTCTGTTTTGATCAATTGACCTCCTTTGTATGATAAAGGTCGTAGGACATTGGATTGTTCCTGCAATCGAACCTGCGATGAAGAGACGACAAATCCTGCTGGTCCCCATGCTGTCGCTTCCCGTAAACGAAATTGAATATCGAGCTGATATTCCTGATCTGCGGCACGCTTGAAAGGTAAATATTTGGCAAAGCTTACCTGTGCAGAATCGCCTGCGGCCAGATTCATGGCCGATATAGGCACTTCTTTCACCAGCAGCCCATTTCTGCGGAATAATAAGACAGCATCATAATGATTTAGGTTGAGCACCGCTGATCTATTTTTTACTTGTACCGTGGCCTTTTCTGGATCAACCAAAGTGACCGCTGCAGGCTGATAGATTCGTTTATTCTCATACATCGCCGCTTTTGGTCGCCCCCAGGCATCGGTGATACCATTCAAACTAAAAGCGCCATTGTGTACTTTTTCGCCAAAATCACCACCATAGGCCAATACTTTACCATAAACGGAATCTTTGCGAATCAAGGCCTGATCCTTATAGTCCCAGATAAAACCACCGATCAAACGGGGATGGGCACGAAAGATATCCCAGAAATCACGAATGTTACCGGTCGAATTGCCCATGGAATGGGTATATTCAACAAAGAGGATCGGGCGATGGTCGCCATTGTCCTGATTTAAGAGTAATGAAGGAGTAAAAATACCGGGATAGAACCGCGATACCATATCAACATAATACTGATCCTTCACATTTTGAATCCGGTGCGAGTGATCGTTGGATTTTGGATAACGTGGGTCCGAAGGATCGATATAACCCGGTAGTTGGTGGCTTCCCATTGCTGGTTCGTAATGTACAGGACGTGTGATGTCGAAATCATGGATCCAGGCAGCCATCGCGGCTGTATTCGGACCTCTTCCAGATTCATTTCCCAACGACCATATGATAATGGAAGGATGATTCTTGTCCCGTTCCACCATGCGTGTGACACGTTCCTGAAGTGCCGCCAGCCAGGAGGGATCGTTCATGAGTTTTCCACCAAGTCCATGGGTCTCCATATTAGCTTCATCCATCACCATAATACCATAACGGTCACAGAGCTCATAGATGTAGGGATCATTCGGATAATGAGAAGTCCGGATAGCATTAAAATTAAATTGTTTGATTTGGCGAATATCCGCTTCCATATCTTCCCGTGTCAGTGCCTTCCCGCGTTCAGGATGGTGATCATGACGGTTGACACCATAGAGGTAGGTCGTTTTACCATTGATCAGGAGTTTGCTATCGTTTGGAGAGAAAGCAATGCTCCGAAACCCTACTTGACAGGTCTTCGCTTCGAGCAAACGATTTTCTTTGTCGTAAAGCGTCAGTACCAAACGGTAGAGATTAGGTTCTTCCGGCGACCATTTCTTTGGATTTTTGATCATCGTTTCCAATAGTCCAAACTTCACATTATCCAATCTCGGATAGATTTCATCAAAGATAACCGACGCATCTTTTTCCAATGGTTTGTCGAGAATAGGTTTATTATTGCTATCATACAACTGTGCTTTTAGCGTAAAACCGTTGATACTGTCGCCTGAAAAATTATCAACTTTTGGACGAAGCGAGAATTTGGCATCTTGATAATCAGCATCTAAAGTTGCCTGCCAATGAAAATCAGCAATACGAACTTTTGGCTCGGCCATCAAAAACACCTCCCGGTGAATACCGCTCATGCGCCAATGATCCTGATCTTCTAGATAGGAAGCATCGCTCCAACGCAAGACTTGGATAGAGATGCGATTTTTACCTTTTTTAAGATAGGGTGTGGCATTAAATTCAGATGGCAAGCAGGAGTCTTCCGCATAACCTACGTATTTGTCATTAATCCACAACTGATAGGCAGAGATAACACCACCAAAATGTAAGGTAATATTCATTCCATCCCATGATTCGGGCAATTCGAACGTTTTTTGATAAGACCCTACACCATTGTAATCTTTGGGAATGCGCGGCGGATCAATTGGGCTAAATGGATAGACTGCCGAACGGTAAATGGGAATATCATAACCTTTCATCTCCCAATTGGAAGGCACCTGGATTTTGTCCCATCCCTTGACCTCGGATAAATGAAAATCTTGCGGTGCATCCGCCGGTTTGAAGGCAAATTTAAAATCCCATTCGCCATTTAAAAAAAGCATCCGTTTGTTTGTTTCTCTTTCATTCTTCAAGGCTTCTTCAAGCGTGGCATAGGAATATCCTGTCGCACGTGAGGGGTCTCTATTGATGGAAGTAATCATCGGATTTTCCCAAGGCGCGGCAATCTGACCATTCGGTACCGGTGGGATGACCGCTGGCTTACCGTCTACCGTTTGCGCCTGTACTGAAATCGCAGACATCGACAGCAACAAGGCAACACTCAGGTTGGACACGACTATTTTTTTATATAACCTAGTATTTGTAATCGACTTCATATGCTATTCCTTTTTCCAAAACGAGCTCATAGTCGTTTCCTGAGATATGTTTTACTTGACCGTGTTTCACGCGTGGAACAACCTTGCTCCGCAGTTTTAATGTCCCTGTTCCAACAGGTGATTTTACCTTGATCTTGTTTTTCGACACGTAAAGTTCAATCTCACCCTTTGGTGTTGGTATTTTTCCCTCCATCCACGCTAAGGATGCCAAATAGGGCTTGATTTCGTACTGCGAATAACCCGCAGCCGTTGGTTGTACACCAAGATAATACTTGCCCAGCAAATAGATCGGGCTTGCTCCCCACGAATGACAAAGGCTCTTACCAAAATCTCTTCCATACATCGCATAGTGCTCGGCTCCTTTTTTTGCTGGATTAAATTCTTCCCAGAAGGTCGTCGCACCAAGTTTTAGCATACCGCCCCAATAGTCTTTCATTTCTTTCATCACATAGTCCTTTTCACCAAGTGCACACAAAGCTTCAAGTTCGTAGTAACGCATATAAGGCGTGGTAATCTGTTGTATCTGATCATTTAACAAGACATTAGCCTTCACGCCTGCCTGTTGCTGTTCGTTCAGATAATTAAAGAAAATCGCAAACATATTGCTGTAGCGTGTCACGTTATCGGTTTGCTTACCATCAATACGGCTATGTGCAAAAGCTTTTTTCTGATCGTTCCAGTAATAGGCAAATAGTTTATCTTTGAGTTGTTGAGCTTCTTGTTGATAGTGTTGGTTGTCTTTCGGCTCGCCAACCAAGTCGGCACACATCGCCATGGTTTCGAGACTGCGGCACAGCAATAATTGTTCAAAGCTCACTTCCCCTTGCTTGCTGAGACCTTCGGCCCAGTCAATAAATACCCAATCGCCAGCTAAACCTTTCATCAAACCATCGCTATTTCTTCTATCCAAACAAAACTGCATCAGACTTTTCATACGTGGATAAATGCCTGCTATAAATTCTTTATCACCGGTATAACGGTAATAATCGGCGATACTCAAAAACCAATAGAAGGTATAGTCCATAATGGTGTTGATATGGCTGATTGTAGGCTCTTTACCCCGTAAGGCTAAAATCGTTCTTTTGACTGACTCGGAATCAAATCCCAAATAGTAATTCATCGCATAAGATTGATAGGCATCACCGCTCCAAATCCAGCGATCGCGTTTGATACCGTCAATGAAAAACTCACGTGTGGTTAGTTCCATGGTATATTTGGCAACATCCCATATCTTGTTTAATTCATTATCGGAACTACGAAAGAATCCGCGATCTGCCACTGGTAAGTATTCATATTCCATGGATATTTGATCAAACTTTACCGATCCTTCGGGTTCTAAATAAACAAAGCGGAAAGCTTTGGATAGATCAAGTGTACTATCTTGTGGCTGTTGATTATGTACCTCAAGTAAATCGATGGTCTCACTGGTTTTCGTCGAAAGTGCTTCCTCTCGGGATTCGCCATAATAGATGTTCAGGCGACCTGTCCCCACCAGCTTATGCAGGGTAAGAAAACCAAATGTATTTTTTCCGAAATCGACCAAAATACCATTACCTTGTTTTTCTTGCGAAAGCGCTTGTTGTGGTTTCACGGGCAATTTAAACGTGGATGGTCGAGCTGTTGGTCCGTTAAAGTTCCATTTACCGGCCTTAACATAGCTTGTTCCAGATTGATCAGACGCTTTACCTGTCTCGTCAATCCATTCCTTATCTTCATAGGTTGCGTTCCAATCGCTATCTGTCGTTACGTTTTTTCCTGCAACATACAGCGCGGGAACATTTCCTTGATTGTAAACTTTAATATTGATTTTTTGCTTTCCCTTTTGAAGATGCACTTTAGCAGGTGCCCCTGGAAGCATTTTCCCGTTGATCTTGACATTATATTTGCCTTCGGCATAAATACTGATTTCTTCATCAGCAGGCAAATCAAATTCTTTACTGAACTCGACAAGAACATAGTGACTATCCATCTTCCAAAACGGAGGAAAGAAGGTTCCTCTGTCCGTACGACGATTTTGCATGTTGTTGCTCAACCACACTTCATAATCTCCAGGATACCAGATCCAGGTACTTACCTGTTGTGCAAATGTTGTCGTTGTTGCAATTAAACAACCTATAATTAAAATAATTTTATTCATATTCGAATCATTGTTAATCAATTCACTAACACCAAAACCAACGTTAACTTCGGCGGTATACGTGTTTTTCACTAGTAAAACACGCGCTATATATTTTCAATTGCTCACTAAAATACACGGAGAGACACAACTTAGGCTTTTGCCGGTTTATATCCTTTCAGTGCAAACCATAAAATAACAAGATAACAGACCAATGGTACACTATAACCAATCTGCGTATTATCATGCAGCGCATCAATAATATTTCCGGTCACAAAGGGAAATACGGCTCCACCAACAATTGACATAATCAACCAGGAAGAGGCTTGTTTCGTCTCGTTTCCGAGTCCAGCAATACCCAAAGAAAAAATCGTAGGAAACATAATTGACATAAAGAAACCAAGTCCACCTAGCGCATACAAGATGGCCATACCTGTACCCGAAATGGCTACAGTTGACAATATAGCGCAACAAACAGCATAAATAGCCAATAAACGCTGGGCTGTCGTATAACGCAACAATAGGGTACCGACGAAACGTCCGCCCATAAAGAGCAAACCATATACACCTAGGAAATACCCAGCAGTCTTCTCATCGACACCGGCTCCCTGCTGTGCCATACGAATAAAAAAACTGGTCACACAAACCTGCGCTCCAACATAGAAAAACTGCGCGATTACAGAAAAACTCAAATGCTTATGTCGAAGTACTGCAAATAAACCAGACTTTTGTGTTTTCTCCCCTTCCGTCTTTTCACCCTGAATTTCAGGTAGTTTAACAAACAAAAAGACTAGTGCTACGACTAACAAGATTAAACCTAATATCAAATAAGGCATTTTTACAGAAGACGCTTCATGAAGCAAATACGCTAACCGATTGCTCTCCGTCATAGCCGCCAGTTCCGTTTCTGAATAGCTCGTACCCGACAAAATAAAGGTCGTACCTACAACTGGAGCGACCATTGCCGCCAATCCATTAAAGGAGGCCGCCAAATTAAGCCGATGTGTTGCTGCTTCGGGCTTACCCAAAACTGCAGCATACGGATTAGCCGCTGTTTCCAATAAGGCTAGTCCACAACCAATAATAAATAATGCCAGCAAGAAGAGCTCATACATACGGTGATCTGCCGCAGGGATAAATAGAAATGCACCTACGGAGAAAGTAACCAGTCCTATAATAATAGACAGTTTATACCCCCATTTGCGTAAAACATACCCCGCCGGCAGTGCCATAATGAAATAAGCGAAGAAAACTGAAGTATCAACCAGTGCCGATTGGCTGTTATTCAACTGACAGGCTTTTTTCAAATGCGGGATCAGAACGCCATTTAAATTATGGGCCATACCCCATAAAAAAAACAGGCTGACAATCAGAATAAACGGAAGCAGATACCCCTTAGTAGAAGCTGCCCCGGTTAACTTAATCGGTGTCTTTGTACCAATTTCCATGTGATAATAGGTTAAATTGAAGCTTCCTTGCGTTTTGCCAATAGGATATGGTCTGCGACCAACACCACCTCACCATGTTGATTGATAATTTCAACATGCTCAACTACGGTACCGAATTCAGGCTTTTTTGCATCGGATTTTTCAGAAATAGTCACCTCAGCGTGGATGGTATCGCCAATAAATACGGGTTTGACAAAACGAAGACGATCGTAGCCTTTGGAAAATGCTTCCGGATTAATAACTGAGGCCGTCAGTCCGATACCAATCGCAAAGATCATTGTTCCGTGCGCAATACGTTGTCCAAAGGGTTGGGTCTTGCACCATTCCGCATCGAGGTGATGTGGGAAAAAATCGCCTGTATGTCCGGCATGAACAACAAAATCTGTTTCGGTAATCGTGCGGCCCAATGTTGTCCGTTTATCGTTTAATATATAGTCTTCAAAAAAAATAGATTCGAAATGCATAATTTAATTTATTGTTGGTTTTAAGGCTTTGTTTCTTTACCCTTGTGCTATTGGTTGCCCCCCTTGGGCACTGCTTTGATAAGCAGCCTCTACAACGGCCATGGTATGGATTACATCTTCAACCGCGGCCGGTAATACCGCTATTTCACCCAGTTTAAAACGCATCAAGCTACCCATGCTGCCGATAAAAGCATCGGGAAACCAAGTTCCCTCGATCGGGTAGGTCACCCATTCTGGTTGGCTGCCATCTGTTGGCTTGATACAATATTCAAACACATCAGATACCCCATGCGGATAATCCATCAGCAAACCCATTGTCGCTTTGATAGCCCCCTTGGTACCTTCCCATTTGATATAGCTTTCTTCATGCTTTGGTCCAAATTCGTGGTCATGATTGGTATTTACAACAGCATGTAGTGTGGCTCCGTAGTCAAATAGCAAGGTCGTCCTGCTGGATGATAGGGCTTTGGCCGGATGCTTTAATGTTTTTGCATACACCGACTGTGGATTGCCTAAAAATGAGCGAATCAAATCGATATAATGGACACTGTGATACAGAATTTCCAAGCGTGGATGTACCATGACATGGGGAAAGAGTTGCCAAGGTGTATGCACCGATACGCGTACTTCCATATCGTAAAGTTCACCGATATAGCCTTGCTCGATCAACCAACGTGCGGCGTTTACAAATGGTGCCTGCCGAAGCTGACAGTTGATTGCAGCTACCAAGCGTTTACGTTGACAGACTTCCAATATCGCTTGACTATCGGTATAATAATCTCCCATAGGCTTCTGAATCAATACAGCCGCACCATTGGGTAAGGCCTCCAAAGTCTCGATAAATTTATTCGGCATAATGGTTACATCATAAACCGCGTTTTCAGGAGCCTGTGCAACAGCATCTTCCACCGTATCGTAAACATATGGAATGCCAAATTCTACTGCCAGTGCTTCTGCTTTCGCCTTTGTACGATTGACAATACCATGCACATGAAAACCTGCCTTACGGTAAGCCGGGAGGTGTGCATCTTTCACTATACCACCTGCGCCTATAATAATAATCGGCAAAGCAGTCTGGGGCAAAATCGCTTTATAAGGGATATCTATCATAACCATGCATTTATTTTTTCCTGTGCTTTTGTTAACAATGAAACACTACTTTCATCGGTCTTAATCGCAGCAATTACAGTATCATCGATGATATGTGCAATCTGAGGCCAATTGGCCAAGCGCGGTAATGTGCGTGCAGTATCGTGCAATTCCGCCAATTTATTATAAAAGGGTATCATCCGATTGATTTCGGAATCATACCAGGTGGAGTAACGACAACCTACTCCTCCTTCAACGGTGAGCAGCTTATCTTGTTGGCGTCCGACTGCAAAACGTATAAAGTCATAAGCCAACTGCTTATGACGACTACCTTCTGGAATTGCATACAACCAATACACATTTAATGAGGGGGACATCCCGCCTTCTGCCGAAGGAATAGCTGCTACATCCACCTTACCTTTTACGGCCGAAGCGGTATCAATCTGTGCCCAGGATGCAAAACCAAACCAATTGACCATCATAGCTACTTCACCCCGCGCAAAGGCAGCACCAGCCTGCACTGATTCATAATTGGCCGATTCGGGATGCAATCCGCTATCCTTTATAAATAAGCTACGATAAAAATCCAATGCGTCTACAGCCAATGGCTGATCCAACTTAACAGGTACGTCGCCTTGCTGTAAATCTCCACCGCGGGACCAAAGTTGAATACAGAAATCAAATACCGCATTATGTCCATCCGGATAGCCAGCAAACACTGTCCCGTACAAGTTATCTTCCGGCCGTGTAAAAAATGCTGCAACAGTCAAAAAATCAGGCCAGGTTTTTGGAATTGCCAAAGGTTTTCCGTAGCGTGCCTGAAAACGCATCTGTTCTTGCGAATCTTCAAATAAATCTTTTCGAATAACCAGGCATTCGGGACCATCATGAAAAGGCAAGCCAAATATTTGCTCGTCAAAACGCTGTAAAGCTTGTAAGCTTTCTGACCAAGCCCCCTTCAGGTCTTCCGGTGGATTTTGTACGATCATACCATCCAGTGCCGACAAACCGTTGGTTTCATAGGCACGTGCAAGCCAATCGGTATTGATGTGAATGATATCCCAATCGCCATTATTAAGGCCTTTCTTTTCAAAAAAAGCTGCTGTCAATTCCTCTAAATCCAGCGGAACAAACTCCATCTCAACCTCCGATGGATATACCTCCTGATAAGCTGCCCAACATTTCTCCATGGCACGCTCAAAGGGTTGAAATTTCCGGACAGCAAAACGTAACTTATCCATACAGTTCCTCCAATATTTTAACTGTGTGCTCACCAAGTTTGGGCGAACCTTTTGTGGCGGTCAACCGCTCGCCATCGATGCGAATGGGACAACGGGTGGTCTCATAACGGAAGCCGTCGCCCATCGTTACTTGCTGTAGCATGTCTAATATTTTAAAAGCATTATGTTCGGTCAGACGACGCCAATCCAAGACATCGGCGCACCAGATATCCGCTGCTTCCAGTATCTCAAGCCAATGTCCGGTGGGTGCTGTCCTTAGGTGTTCGGCTAAAATTGCCTTAATCGTATCCCTTTCTTGAAAAGCTTGCTCTCCGTCAGCAAAACCTTCTAACGCCTTACAATTCAATAAATTACTAAGAAAAGGAATGGAACCCATCGCAAGGGCCAGAAAACCATCCTGCGTACGATACACCCCATAAGGTGCTGCCAAATATGCATGTGCATTGCTCACTTCGCTACGTTGTGGCAACAATTTGCCATCACGAAAATAGGTTGTGACGGCCTCAAACTGTATATCCACAGCAGAATCTAACATGCTGACATGAACATGCGCTCCTATCTCTTGCATCGCTCGACGGTACAGGCAGGCCAATACGGCACTACATAGATTGGATCCAGCAAACATGTCCACAACGGAAAGTCCCATGGCCACTGGACCATTATTTGCATCGCCACTCAACCAAGTCATCCCGGTAAGCGATTGCAATAATAAATCCTGGCCAGGCCGCTTAACCCAGGGTCCTTCTTTTCCATATCCCGAGATCTCTCCATAAATCACCGTCGGATTGATCTCTCGGACACCTGCATAGTCAAAGCCCAAACGTTCCATGACACCTGGACGAAAATTGTGCAACACCACATCTGCCCGCGCGATTAAATCACGTATAATCTGTTTGTCGGATTCGCTTTTCAAATCCAACACCATACTTTCTTTATTCCGATTAATGGCATGAAACACTGTTGAAGTACCATTCAATATCGTATCAGAGGTATATAATTGCCTGCAAATATCACCCGTCTCTGGTTTTTCTATTTTTATAACCCGCGCGCCTAAGTCAGCTAGCCGTAAACTTGCTAATGGGCCGGATAAAAATTGACTAAAGTCGACTACGGTATAACCTGCTAGTGGTAACATATTAATTTTCTAAATAATCGTGAACAATAGATGCCGTATGCTGGCCCACTTTTGGTGCAGGTTTATCCGCATATAAACGCTTTCCATCGATCTGGTACACGCTACGGGTGGTGGTCAGTGCGGTGCCATCTTGTAAAGTGACTTCCTGCAGCATTCCTGCCTCCTTAAAACCCTGCTCCTCAAAAAAACGATGATAATCGTTGACTGCACCACACCAGATCCCTTCGGATTCCAAACGGGATATCCACTCGCAGGTTGTCTTTTGACACAATACAGCAGCAAATTCTTGAAGTATTTCATCACGTCGTGAAAACCAGGTTGCAGCGTCTTGATAGAACTGTCCAGACAAGCCTATGGTTTCTGCAATATGCCTTACATTGCCCATGGCCAAGGCTAGATAGCCATCAAGGGTTTTGTAGAGTCCATAAGGCGCACTTAAATAAGCATGGCCAGCTCCTCTAACCGTCGACCGCTGAGGCAGCTTGCGGCCATCGTTGACATGTGTGGTCAGCATTTCAAACTGCATATCCAACACAGATTCAAGCAAACTGACTTCAACAAGAGCTCCCTGTTGGGTACGGGCACGTTTCAACAATGCCGCCAATATACCTTGTGTCAGATGTGTGGCACAGTACATATCCACCACGGCCAATCCAAAAGGAACCGGCCCATCCTGCGCACAGCCCGATAACCAGGAAAGTCCCGACAGCGACTGCACAAGTAAATCCTGCCCGGGTTTTTTTGCCCAGGGACCTTCATTACCGTAGCCCGTTACTGTGGCATAGATCATTTTTGGATTGACTTTCCGTACGCTCTCATAATCCAAACCGATCTTTTCCATCACCCCCGGACGGAAGTTATGTGTCATTACATCGGCCTGGCGGATTAATTTTTTAATATTTTCCAGATCATTTTCATCTTTCAAATTGGCTGCATACGATTCTTTATTTCTGTTGATGGTATGAAAGACCAGGCTGCTCTCATCTACAAAAATATTTTTAATCGCAATCTGCCGCCCCCCTTCGCCAGCCCCCGGACGTTCAATTTTGACGACTCGGGCACCGAGATCCGCCAAACGCAAGCCAGCAGTTGGCCCAGCCATAAATTGTGAAAACTCTAGGACCAAAAGTCCTTCCAGTGGTTTATTATCCATGGTCTTCTTTATCCACTAATGATTTCCGATACATCGCATTCATCTTGTCCAAAACTGCCTTTTCGTCGCTGCCATCCCTTAGATAATCAACCACGATATCACCAGCATGATCTTGAAAATAAAGATGTCCATCATAACGCGGACGCAAATAAGCCCGATCTAATGCGGGTAGTGTGTTGCTAAAATAATTGGCCGTAGCGGCATTTACTTGCTCATTTTTCCAGGCACGTAAATGTCCAGGCTGGCCGCCATTTTCGACATATAACGTTTCCTGAACTTCCGGTGTCGCGACAAATCGTGCATAATCCATGGCCACATCAATATGCTTGCCCTGTGAGGATACTGCCAGCCCCGCACCACCAAGTGTGCTGATCATAGGCGTACCATTTAATGATACTAAATCATGAAAATGCAACACCTTACGTGCATAACCTGCCCGAGCGTAATTCGAATAACCATAGGCAAATGGACAGTAAGCAATTTCATCACGCTGAGTCATTTCTTCAAACACCTTAAATGGATTTTTATTATAAAATCCGGCATCCAGTTCATCTGCAAGTGATTTGAATAATTTTAAGACCTTTATTCCAACTGCGTCGCTGATTACTTTTTCGTTACCTTGGCAAGGTTCTTCACCCAAAGAACAACAAAGACCGTAAAAGTGCATCAAGGAATCAATCGGCAACAGCGAAAATCCGACTTTTCCGGTTTTTGCTAGCGCTAAAACATCTTCAAATGTACGTGGAAGTGCCACTTGCAAGGCCTGTAAAAGATCCGGACGACTTGCAGCCACCGGTGTTGCAGCATCCGTAGCCAATGCCCATTGCTTTCCAAGAAAGTTATAGCTTTCATGGGACTTCCCAACACTATTAGCACGCTGATCTGCCAGAAAATCTGCGGATAGATAATCATCAAATGCAGCGAGCATCCCCTTCGCGGCAGCATGTCCCGTCCATGGATGGTCAATGACCAATAGATCGTATTCCTTTGCCAAATCTGTCACTGACTTATCAGCAAATTCCTGTAAAGTCCGTTTTGTCCAAACAATTTCAACATCTGGACATAATTCTTCATAACGCTGCGCAGTCGCGACCATTGGCACAAAGCCTCTGGTATGCCCCCAGGTAATCCCTTTTAACTGGATTTTCTCTGTCATTGTGTATTCATTTATTATTTTATGTTGTCTTGTCGAAAAACAGAACAACAGTATCTATCATCTTATTATCAAGGTCTATTTACCTATACCGCCTTTAAAACGGCAAAATATAGCATTGGAGCCACGGCCATTTTATCCTATTTCCTTTCGCTATTCAGGCCTGGTAATATAGCCTAAGCGGAACAGTCCTGTTTTTAATTATTGATATTATTGTTTATAATCTTTTCCCTTCTAATGCTTTTTCCCAAAGGAAAAGCGGTTTATAATATTCAAATATAAATACAATATTTGAATATAAAAATTTAACATGCTTTTTTGAGAAGCTAAAAACTCATAAATACTTTTTCTATCTTTAGCCCGATCATTTGTAAGCAAAAACATATTATGATAGCAAATAGCTCCGATAAATATAAAGCACCAGCGCTCGAAAAAGGATTGCAAATCCTTGAATTTCTGGCCTTACAACCAACAGCACAATCCCAATCCGAGATCGCCTTAGGCTTGCATCGAAGTCCCAATGAAATCTATCGCATGCTTGCATCACTGGAGTCCAACGGGTACATTCATCGTGATCCAATTTCATCTAAATATTCGCTTTCACTGAAGCTATACTATCTTTCGCACCGGCATTCCTTTGTAGAGAAACTACGGGCAACTTCATTACTACCGATGCAAGATACGTCCAACGAAATCAAAGACCCCTGTCACCTTTGTGTTATTTACGACAATCAGGTAATGGTCATCGCTTACGCGAGAGGTTCGTCGCCCATCAGCATCATGATTGAGGAGGGCAACCTCTACAACACGTCCCAGACCGCGTCTGGGAAGCTCCTTTTAAGTTTTTCTGAGGCTAAAAAAAGAAAGACCATTTTAGAAGCCGATCCCTATTACCGCAGTTTGAAGAAAGCAGAACGTCAGCAATTTGATAGCGACCTAGCCAATATCAAACGCAAAGGCTTTTATGAGATGCCCAGCGCATACGCGGAAGGCATCATCGATATTTCTGTTCCCATCGGAACCAGCGAAACAGGCATCATCGCCTGCCTCACGGTTTCAAAGCTCGTTCGACGTCAAATCGGGCAGAATATGCCCACCGAAACTATTGTTGAAAGTTTAAAAAAATGCAGATCACAAATTGAATCCAATCTAGGATTAACTTGACAGAGGCTATTTAAAATAAATATATAATACTAGCATAACCACAAATAACATTGCCCAGGCAGTCTTGACGCGGCCACTTGGTTTCTCCACAGTGATTTCGTACATATCCCTATGTTCCATTTCATAAACCGACTTGGGTACCCAGTATGCTAAGCCTATTCCAATAATAAGTAGCAGCATAAATAGACTAAAGGAAAGCATTAGATAATGCGGCCAAAAGGAATAAACATCTTTTGGGAAAATCCAGAGATAACATACACCTGTCCCTAGGCTCAGTACCGCACCAAAAGTCAAAATCGTATTGATTGCTGCTCGATTGGTTCTTTTCCACAACACGGCCATCAGAAAAGCAACAGCTAAAGGTGGCGCAATAAAGCCGAGAATAGACTGAAATACATCGAAAAGATTGAGCCCTTTAATTTGATCAATTGCCAGGGCAACGAAAACTGAAGCTAGACAGCCGATGATGACCGTATAACGTCCTACCTGGGTGATTTGCTTATTGGTTGCATCTGGCCGGATATGCTTGAGATATATGTCCATGGTGAAAACGGTACTCAAAGAATTAAGCGACGAACCAATGGTGCCCACCAATACAGCAATTAACACCACGATTACCAATCCATTCAGACCTGTAGGAAACAGGTTGGTCACCATCGTCATATAAGCGAGTGATGGGTCTTTAAGTCCCGGAAATAAAACCGAACAGATGATACCGGTGAGGATAAACAGCGGCAAGGAAAGTATCTTGAGCCAAGCGATAAAATTAATTCCCAGTTGCCCCTGTTCGAGATTCTTTGCACCCAAAACTGATTGTACCATGGCTTGATCCGTACAGAAAAAAGCGATCGCTGCCACCGGATAGCCTAGAGCAATCGCATACCAGGGGTAATCTGGATCACTTGCCGGTCTGATCAACGACCAATAATTGGCGGGAGTCTGTTGCATTAAAGAACTTATGCCACCGATTTTGGAAAGTCCCAGAAAAGTCAGAAAGGCCGACACGGCGATCAACAAGATCATCTGAAAGATATTGATTTTAGCAACTGTCTTTAATCCACCCGTATACGCAAACAGACCAGCAAGGGAGACTAAAACAGTAACCGATTGCCACATTGGAATACCTAAAATCTGCCGCACTAAAAATCCGCCAGCAAACAATCCCAACGACAACCATGAAATAAGCATTTTTAACAATGAATACCAAGCCAAAATAGTTTGCGTATTTGAACCGAACCGCTTGCCCATAAACTCAGGCAAGGTGCGTACTCCGGTAGCAATATAGCGTGGCGCAAACACCACCGCCAAGAGGAAAAGATAAATAAAAGCATACCAGTCAAAATTGACTGCAACGATGCCCGTTGTATAGCCTACTGTAGCAAAAGCCAGCAACATGGATGGTCCGACGTTAGTCGCCCACATATTGAAGCCAATACTGTACCAGCTTAAGGATTTACTGGCCAGGAAGTGTTCTGCCCCTTCTACCTTTTTACGGGATGACAAGAGGCCGATCGTCAGTAATGCTAACAAATAGACTACGACGATGCAATAGTCGTAAATGGTTAATTTGTCTAAGATACTATTCATCTTCCTAGGTTCAAGTCGACACCATATCTTTCCAGCAGTTCCTTTGGACGGACAGGCTTTCCTGTTGTCAATGATTCATCCATGGCTTGCAATAAGGCTATAGTACCTATACCCTCTTTCATATCCGGGGAGGCTTGCTCTCCAGTACGGATGGCTTTTGCGAAGTGCTCCAGGTAATTTTGATATTCACCGGCATGATGGCTTTTTCCTTCGAAGCGGAAATAATGCTTTAGTTTATGCTCCCATGTCAGCATACGTTCTTCGCCCGTTTTATCCGTAATTGCATACCGGAGATCCATATAATCCGCCTGACTAGCACCTTCGGTTCCCCGTAAAATGCAGCTCATTTCACTATCCCTTGTGACAGGCTGCACAGGCCCGGTATACGCACCACTTACTCGGGCTACACGGCCATCTTCGGCTTTGAAAATAAAATGCATGGTGTCTGGATTTTGCAGCCCTCCTTTTTTTCCGTTGGCGCTCAGCATGCCATATCCCATCACCTCTTCAATATTCGGCAGATACCAGCGGATAAAATCAACCGGGTGACTCAGCCCACCGTAAAGCCATTTGAAGGAAGACTGTAAAGACCAAGGCTTCTCCAGAAACCAACGGTGATCAGCATGATAATAGCCTTCGATGGTAATCAACTCACCGATCAGTCCGGCTTCAAAATCTTCTCTTTGTTTCTTCACCGGTTCAAAAAAACGGGAGCTCTGCCCAACAAATACACGCTTATTTTTCTGAGCTGCGAGTTCCAATAAACCATTGGCATCGGCCAGATTATCAATAAATGGCTTGGTGCAGATCACGTGTTTATCGTGCGCCAGCGCCAATCGGATATGCTGTGCGTGAAGATGATCCGGCGTATAAATTGCAATAGCTTCAATATTTTTATCATTAAGCATTACTTGATAATCATTGGTATAATCATGAAAATCAAATTCTTTCATGCGTTTGCGTCCTAGGTCTTCGTTCAGGTCGCAGATCTTGACCAAATCGATATATGGACTTTGTAGTGCCGCAGATATCGTGCTACGCCCTTCGCCAAGTCCTAAAATCCCTAATTTTAACTGTTGTATCTGTTCCATTTTATTGTTTATAAAAAATCCATGTTTCATTCACTCCTGTTCCGGGAATACCTTCCTGATAGGTCCCCATAAGTTTGTTCCACTCCATAACCCGTGGATTGTCCCTGATCGTCAGCTGATCGATTGTTTTAAAATCCTGGCCTTTTGGAAAAGAAATATATAACATAAGCTGTCTTCCATTGCGGTAGACCAATACCTCGTCAAAGCCGGCTTTACAGAACCCTGCTGCAACTTCTGGCCATTCTTTAGTTTGATTTTTATGGGCTTCGAAATAAGCCTCCTGTTTCGATTTATCGTCCACCAGTTGTGCGGTAAGTAACACAAAATCGATGTCTTTCACTTTTTCGGCTCCACAGTTGCTCCGATCGAACGTATAAAATAGATCATTGAACAACTTAAAAGAAATTGCCGGATAATTGGCTACCCAAGCACTCGATATTTTCTTACCGATTTCATCGTCTGTCATCAGCAAGATATAATCCTTCCAGCGATATACCTGGCTGCTATCGGCTCCTTGTTTAGCAAAAAAATCTTTGATTTCAGTCAGTTTAAGCTGCTTTTTTACATCATGGATCTGGAAAAATACAGGTTTGATAAAAGGAATATATGTATTGAAAGCTACATTTTTAGGTATTGATCGTTTTTCAGACAATAAATAGGCATAACTTGGACCTATGCCAGCTTCTTCTTTGACCCTGGCATCCGCCTCGGATCCATTCTTTATCCACTCAACACTCGGCCCATTGGCATTTCGCAATATTTTATTGGATGGGAACCAGTTGTTGCTGACATTCATATAGGCTGAGCCTTCATCGGTATAGAGATAAAACCAATGTTCAGGAATATGCGCATAAGGCGACACATAGATACTGTCGATATAATTTTCCTGAATTTTTGTTCCGGGCTGAGCCGATAAGGTGTAAATACCGGCTACATCATACATGTATTTGCCATAACGTGTGATCTTATTTTTGAAAACACGATTATTACGCATAGTATTGACTGTCGGTGTCCAGCCCCAGCCCAAGCTAATGCCTGTGTACGGAAGATCCAGCAATTCATTATTTGTAATAGCTACATTGCGGACAAAACCGGCGCCAATCCCTACTGTTCCCCAATCCTCATTCCCAATATCTTGGATTAGATTATTGCTGACCACAACACCATCTGTCAAGATACGCTCGTCGCTGGGCTGAAAAGGCAGATGTGCTTCAACCTCCTCATCTGAAAACTGACCGAGCAGTACACCCGATCCACCGAGCTCCTGAAATAGATTTCCAATTAGGCTATCCTTCAGGTTGCCCTGCCGATAGTCAATGCCTGTTGCTGCCAAATGGGAAAACCGGCAAGCTGAAATATTGGTAAAGGCCGTATGGCTAAGCATGACTGCCGCTTGTGGCCGGCCCAGCCAAGCTTGATTTTCCAATCCCGCTTTATCCCTGGTGCCTGGTTTAGCCAGTTTATAGGCGTCCAAAAAATACATTCCCGCCTGTAAGGCAACGTGTCCGTAGTAGTGCGGCCTTAACCAGGAGCTGTGCTGAAATTGAAGCCCTTCGATATATACATGACAAACAGGTGATTCCAAAGTCCCTTGCATCCTCAGGATCGTTTCAAGATAAGGCGCTACAACATTTAACTTGCTTAAGTTTTCATCAGGTCTTTTATAGTAATATACTTTATGGTTTTCTTCATCCAAAAACCATTCTCCCGGCTGATCCAAAAATTCAAGGGCATTGACCAGACGAAATGCCGAATTGCCATATTCCTTAGACAACCAAGGCTTAGGCCAAGGGTGTTCATTCTGTAATTTACCTTCCGGTTCATGAAAAAATAGTGTGGTACTATCTTTTGTGACTACCGCCTCACGAACCCGGAGCTGCGCTATTGCCCACCACTGATGGATGAAAAACTCCATACCGGCCTTATAGGCAAACCTTTTCGGTAACACGTTCGGAATGACGGCCGCTTGTTTTTGGAAATCCCAATTGATGATCCGGGGCAAGTGGGCATCATCGTGACTTTCCGCACGGATTGCTTTACGTGAACCAACCCACAATTGACGGAAAGGGAAATACTTTCCTCCGGCCTGAGGGGCATCTGCCACCACGATATGCTTAGCAATAGCAGGATCCAATCTCTTTTCACTTTTTACTCGCCGCCAGCCTGTAACAGGAATCCCACCCGAAAATATGGCTTCATTGCCTACCGCTTTTATCCATGTCGGACTTTCGGCTGTTCCGCTGTCTTCAGGGCGGATAAAAATTGTTTGGGAAGGCACATACTGTCCGTCTTGAATCCAGATTGTGATGCCCTGATGCATGCGTGGATCGTTTAATCGTCGCCATTCCCTAGCCTCACGTAGGGCGTCCTCCAAACATGAAAATGGAGCTCCCCGGGTGCCATCCCGTTGTTCCTTGTTGCTTTGTTTACCCACATAGATCTCTCCTCCCTGAGCTGAGAATGCAGCTAGCGAAAAAACTATAAGAACCCATATGAGAATTGTCTGCTTCATCTTTAAATAATTTTAAAATATCATACTATTTCGTTTCTGCTTGGCTTATAACCATATAAGAATACTATTAATAGCCATTATTCTGAAGAAATTCACCGGGGTTACTAATGGCGTCCATCTGCCCTTGCGGAATTGGCCGAAGGCCGTGTACACCATCCTTAAAATATTGTCCGACATCAGGATTGACCGCCATCAAATAAGACCGGTTCAATTTGCCCATGCGTTTCAAGTCATACCAACGTGTATACTCGCCGCACAGTTCACGAGCACGCTCATCAAGTATAAACTGGGCAGTGATATCTCCAGCAGTAATCTGCTTGGCCCCTACCCGGTCGCGTAAGACATTGATGTAGTTAGCGGCTGTTCCATTTGCACCATTTAAGTGAAAGGAGGCTTCGGCGGCAATGAGGTATACTTCTCCCAAACGCATAACAGTAGCATAAGCATCGCTGGTAAAGCTGTTTGCCTTAGGACTGATTAACGAGCCTGAATTAAATTTCACCAAGGATGGATAGAAACCAATGAACGGGTTGTCCACCTGCCCAGGCTGCTGATTAGTCCTTGTATACTTCATTTTCACCTTGTTATCAGCACCATATACATCTTCCAGGTCAAGCCAAATGTAATGTTGTTGAAATTGCATCTTTTTTTCTTCAGCATAACCAGTCTCACCCTCACGGGAAACTTTGAGCGCTAAGGTTCCTTTTGGGAGATTAGTTCCTACAGCAACAGCATTTGCATCACGATCGAACTGCACAATAGCATCCCTGCTCCAATTGTAATCAGCATTGGAAAGCCACTGCGTCTGGAAAGAAATCGCATATCTTGGATCTAAGG
The DNA here is from genome assembly GCF_013167215.1 of Sphingobacterium prati. Classification (GTDB taxonomy): domain Bacteria; phylum Bacteroidota; class Bacteroidia; order Sphingobacteriales; family Sphingobacteriaceae; genus Sphingobacterium; species Sphingobacterium prati. Next base: position 665,132 of record NZ_JABJWY010000038.1, on the reverse strand, counting down.
TATTATCATCATTTTTAAATACATCAAGCAGGTATTTAGTCGGCATAAATGTTCCTCCGGACCACCGGCCAATTTCGGTTTGAAATCCAGCGGACTGTATCGCTCCAAATGTTGTCGGCGTACAATAGAACCGTTTAAAATCATTGTTGTGATCGTATACGTTGGTGGATCCATACTCCTGAGAATAAGGAATCTGGTAAAGTGCTTCGGCGTTTTTCTTATTATTTACCGCATTAAAATTGTCTATAAAGGAGGCATACAAACGCACATTATAACTCGCTTGATTATCAATCAATTTTTTTGCCGTCTGCAATGCTTCCTCTAGGTACTGATTGGTATTATATTCTTTTGTCTGCAAACAAACCTTGGCCAATAGACCCAATGCAGCTTTCTGACTTGGTCGCCCGGCTTCTGTAGGTCCTACAGGCAAGTGCTCTGCCGCAAATCTCAGATCGGGCAGGATACATTTTTCATAAATTTCCAACACAGGTTTACGTATGGCGGCAGTATTGGCTGTGGTTGTCTCCGTGAGATTGAGCGGACAAGGACCAAACTGTTCGACCAAATGGAAATAATACAATCCTCTTAAAAAATAAGCTTGGGCAACTTTTTCCAGTTTTTCCTGCTCACTAGAAAAATCTTTGACCTGATCTACCCTACCGATGACAATGTTGCAGTAATTGATGGCATCATAAGCACCATTCCAGTAATCCTTAGCCATGTCTATGGACATGGAGCCACCGGAAGCATATTTTAAATAATTTTGGTTGTTATTTGAATTGAGATCGGAAGTCCATAAATCTGTTCCTCCTTCGGTAACAAGTAAGAAGTTTCGCCCGTAGAAATAACGTGGCAAATCAAAATAACAGCTATTGATTAGTTTATCGAAACCGGCCTTATTTTCTGCGACTTTATCCACAGTGACCCCTGAGGGATTATATTCATCAAGACCACAGGAATTTAGAAAAAGGCCAGCACATAACAGTATATTAAAATAGTTGATTTTCATAACATATTGGCATTAAAAAGTAACATTCAATCCGACAACAAACTGCTTGGTCAAAGGAAAATTATCCGAACCGTTGGATTCGGGATCCTGATACTTTAATAAGTTGCTTTTCGTAAAGATGAACGGATTGTTAGCGGTTGCATAAAAACGGAAACGTTCCATGGAAAGCCGCTTAATAAATGACTTCGGCAAACTATAGCCCAAGGTGATATTTCGAATTTTGAAATAGGATCCATCCACGTATTTCAACGCATCAAACCCGATATAACCACTGGTTGAGGAATGTAATCCTGGTCTTGGCAAATAAGCGCCTGGATTTTCTGGTGTCCAATAATCTATATCGTCGGGACTATTTCCGACACCTGTTGTCGGATCGTAACGTGTGATCAAGTTATTGGACAGCATCTGTCCCCATCTTGCCGTTAAAAAGACCGAAAGGTCCCAGTTTTGATACTTGAAGTTATTCTGAAATCCACCGGTCCATTTCGGAACCGCAGATCCAAGAATACGTTTATCTTTGGCTCCGTAGGCATGCATACCTTCCTCATCGAAGGTACCATCGGTGGCTAACTTGATATCACCAGGTTTGGAATTGAATAAGGCCGCCTGCTCCGCTTCACTTTCCTGCCAGATACCGAGGTATTGATAATCAAAAAACGTTTTGATCGGCTGATTTAGAAATAGGTTATTTGAAATCAGGTCTTTTCCCCCCGGTAGTGAGGTCACACGTTCTTTATTCGCCGCAAAAGTCAATGTTGAATTCCAGATAAAACTATCTCCCTGAATATTTTTTGTATTTAATGCGAGTTCAAAGCCCCTATTGTTTGTTGCACCAATATTCTGCCACATCTTGAAAGGGGCACCCCAAGAGCCGCCCAATGAAGCTGGCATATCTCTCAGAAAGAGTAGATCCTTCGTTTCAGTATTGTACCAATCAATGGTCAGGTTGGCTCGTTGGTTCAAAAATTGTGCATCGAGACCAATATTGGTCGTATACGACTTCTCCCAGCCCAGGTCCCTATTCGCCAGTTGTTGATTCAGAATAAAGGCCGGGCCGAGCGTACTTTCACCAAAACCTACCGGTTTAGGTGCATTATATCCCCCTGCTTGCGTACCGTAAGCCCCTACACCACCAGAATTACCGGTGATACCATAACCAGCGCGTAGCTTTAACTCCGATATTTTGCTTTTCAATGGCGCAAAGAACTGCTCGTCGCTCACACGCCAGGCAAAAGCTCCTGCTGGAAATACATCCCATTTGTTGCCTTCGGATAGTCGAGAAACACCATCCCAACGGCTGGAAACGGATAGCAAGTAACGTCCTTGGTAGTTATAGTTGATCCGGCCAACATAAGACATTGATTGTGAGCCTATATAAGAAGAGCGGATTACAGACGTTGTGGCCGCACTCAGGTTGTGGAAAGAATAGGAGTCGAGGTCGAATCCCGATCCGCCCGCATAGGCCTGCTCTGCTTGGTTTTTTGACCATGATGTGACTCCTGTAAGCGCAAAATGATGATCTTCACGTAGGTTAAATTCATAATTCAGGATATTTTCCCAACGGTAGTTGTAATTTCGATCATTGATGATAACAGCTGCAGGCAATTTGAATCCAGCCTCCGGATTTGCAATTGACTGCGAGCCAAAATATCTTCCCGTCCGTTGAGAGCCAATCGTCGCACCAAAAATTGAACGAAAGGAAAATCCTTTGACCGGCGTAAAATCAAGATAGGCATTGCCCGCAAAATAATTGTTCAGGATATTATTTTTATACTGATCCTTAATCTGATCGGATAAAGGGTTGGTGACTCCGTCCACTGGAATATGATTGATATTACCGTCGGCATCAAAAGCATCACCTAAAGGCAAAAAGGTCAAACTGTTACCGAATACATTTTGTGCAGCCTGGTTATTATCCTTATACGTATACTGTAAATTCGTACCTACTTTAAACAGGTCAGAGAGTTTATGATCAATATTTGCTCTTACTGCGTACTTTTTACTATTATCATTTTTGATAAGGCCTTCTTCATCGTTATAGTTGAGCGACAAAAAAGCTTTTGTTTTTTCATTCCCCCCGTTCACTGAAAAGCTATAGTTCTGCTGGATTCCATCTTTTAAAACCAGGTCCATCCAGTCTACCCATTTGCCATTTTCATAAGCCTCCAGCTGTGCAGGATTTTTAAAAATATTATTGGCAAATTCCGGATAGTTACCATACTCACCCCGATAGGCTTCCCTTTTAAGTTTCATATAATCGTCTCCCAACAATCCATGGGGATATTTGGGGAATCCATTATAGCCAAAATAGGAATCAAAATTCACAATCGCTTTGCCGGCTTTGCCCTGTTTTGTCGTAATAATAATTACACCATTTGAACCTGCTGAACCATAGATTGCCGTCGACGAGGCATCTTTCAGAATGTCTATGGATTCGATATCGCTGGGATTTAGACTCGTAAAATCCCCTGGAATACCATCAATAATATAGAGCGGATTATTATCACCACTGAAAGACCTGTTGCCCCGTAGGCTCGCACCGACATTGGCTCCTGCACGTCCGGATGATTTAGTGATATCTAGGCCGGAGACCTTTCCCTGAAGGGCGTCCATCACATTGGCTGTTGGTGTCATCATAATCTCTTCGGATTTAACGGAAGCTACGGCGCCGGTTAGATCCCGACGTTTGGCCGTTCCATAACCGATGACAACGACTTCCTCCAGTGCTTGTTCATCTTTTCTTAATACAACATTGGCACTATTCCCAACTCTTACTGTTAATAAATTTTCCGAATAGCCCATGGAAGTGATTTTGATGGTGCCACTATCCCCTGTTATTTTAAGTGTAAATTCTCCCGTCGCGTTGGAAGAGGTAGACTGCGTCGAGTTGACCACTGCTACAGTAGCGCCAACAATAGGATTTCCCTGCTCATCCGTAACTCTACCTTTTATTTCTTTTTCCTGATCTACCGTGACTTTATAAATCGTAGTGGCATGTAACGCAGCATTGGAAATCAATGGACTTCCGAGTATAAAACTGCTGCAAAAGAGCATTAACATCGGATACTTTGAACCGGAAGCAGTGGCCCCCAATGTCATTTTTCCGAGATTAATCTTGTTTTTGTTCATAGTTGAGTTATTAGATTTAATTTGTTCAATATGGTTATTATTTTACTGTCTATTTAGCTGTTCATTCGTGAAAAATATCTAGCTGTGCTTAGATCATAATTTGTTGGTCTCCCAAAGCCGAACGGATTATTACAGTGCAAGGCGTATCAGCTATTTTTTGAATAATTCCTAATGCTTTCCCTTTAAATGTTTTTCTGTTGGGACGATGCAATCCCCTTAGATCGGCCTGAAATCCATTGTCGGTTCCCAGAACTTTCGCATCCCCCTTTACAATGAACTCAATTTCCTGATCATTTAGCAAGACGGAGTTTCCTTCCTGATCCACCAGTTCTGCTGTGACAAAGTATAGATCACGGGATTCCCCTGTGGCGTATTTTTCATGTTCTAAGGAGACTTTTACCCTATTAGCATCTCCCGCTGTACGCATACTTGTTTCCTGAACAATTTTACCATCCCGTTTTTTAACGACTTTCAATTCCCCCTTTTCAAAAGGCACCTTCCAGCTGGCGTGCAAACGATCTGCGGTCTTGGCTGAAGTTCCCAGACTCTTACCATTGAGAAACAGTTCGACCGCATCAGCCTTGTTATAATAAGCCCATACGTCCACAGTATCACCGGTTTCCCAATTCCAATGCGGCAAAAGATGTAAGACATCTTTGTCGGTCCATTCAGACTGATACATATAATAAACATCTTTGGGAATACCAGCAAGATCAACAATGCCATAGTATGAACTTCGCGCAGGATAAGGGTAAGGCACTGGCTCGCCCAGATAATCGAAACCTGTCCAAACAAATGTTCCGGCCAAAAAAGGGCGGTTCTTGACCGCTAGCCAGGCTTTCTCATGGCTTGTACCCCAATAGGCAGCAACATTATCATAGGCCGAAACCGTAAAATCGGGATTACCATTGACGACATATTTGTCTTTTGATGATGCTGGCCATAGCTGAATCGTATCTTGCAACTTGTCGTATACTCCTCTAGTCTGTAAGGCAGAAACAGTTTCTGATGCCAACAGCGGTATATTTTTGAATTCTATAGGTAATTTATCATAATCTTCATGTTTGTAGTTGAAGCCCAGTACATCCAAAGCCTCTGCCTGTGCGATAAAGTTCTTTACATAATTATTTTCGGTCAAGGCGGCAGTAACGGGGCGTGTTGGATCCAAAGATTTTACCAATTTGGCCATTTCTTGCGTTAAGGCAATACCCGTTGAGTCAAATTGTTCTCGGATTTCATTTCCGATGCTCCATAGGATAACCGAAGCATGATTGCGATCTCGACGCACCCATGCTTCAATATCCTTGAGGTGTTCCGTAGGAAAGTCAATGTGGTAGTCGAACTTATTTTTTCGCTTTTTCCACATGTCAAAGGCTTCATTATAAACCAAAATTCCCATTTCGTCACAGAGATCGAGTAACTCTTCTGCCGGTGGATTATGCGCAGTGCGAATGGCATTGGCGCCCATTTCTTTCATCATGACGAGCTGCCTTTTTGCAGCGGACTTATTGAAAGCGGCCCCTAAAGCGCCCAAATCGTGATGCATGCAGACTCCATAAATCTTCAAAGCTTCGCCATTTAAGTAAAAACCTGTTTTTGCATCAAACCGAATTGTCCGGAATCCGATTCGCTTTTCGATTTGATCTTCGACTGTATTATTTTTATCTAAAAGGGTTAGTTGCACGCGATATAAATTCGGCGCAATGGGACTCCAACGTTGTGGTCTTTCCACTTGAAGGGATGCATCAATCTGTCCATCTTTCTCCACTCCTGTTTTTTTCAACAGCAGGTTGCCATTGGGATCCCATACCGTAATTTGATATTTATTCCCTGCAACTCCGTTAGAACGTGATAGCTTATTCAATTTGGAAAGTATTTTCAGCTGCCCCAGTTCACCATGGATTTCAGGCGTGGTGATAAAAGTCTCCTGTTCATCGAGGCGTACTGGACCGGTCTTGATCAGATAAACATCACGGTAGATTCCGGAACCTGAATACCACCTGGAGTTCGGCTGTTTGCTATTATCCACACGAACAGCGATCCGGTTGGGCTGGTTTCCAAATTTAAGATGCGGAGTCAGATCCAGTGTAAAAGAGAGGTAACCATTGGGCTTTTTCCCCAAATAAACCCCATTGATCCATATTTCAGCATAGCGATAAACTCCGCCAAAGTAAAGTTGTATATTTTTGCCTTGATCTGCGGCCGGCAACTTAAATTCCTTACTGTACCAGCCAATTCCTCCAGGCAATGCTCCTCCGGCGTTTCCAGCAGGATAAGCAGCGCCAAAATCAGCTTTGATACTCCAATCATGAGGTAGTTCGACCGGTTTCCAAGCTTGGGGATCGATATCATGCAGGCGATAACCCAGCTGATCCTGCAAGGTAAATTGCCAGTTTTCATTAAATCGGATTTTGGCAGGTCCCTGAGCAGATACAAGTTGTAGCTGCAATAGAAAGAGAACAGAAATAAAATAATGTAACTTCATATTAAACTGATGATTTATAAGCACTGCTACCACTGCCATCAATGATGTTATTGTGCTTGTTTCTTTATTCATTAATCAATGTTGAGGCATACAGGCTGCCTCCGTTTTAAAAACTCTGTTGGAATAGCCCAGCATGGTCGATCATTTACCAAGGACGATTCATGCTTCTGGATTAAAATCTTAAAAATGCACGTTACTCTGACCTAGATCCTTAGAGGTCGCTAGGGCAATGCCGCGGTTACCTTTGCTGTCCACTGCACAATAAAAATGATAAACAACACCCTCCGTTTTCAGCACAAAAGACTTGTGGGCATATTGCTGATCAAAGCTTTCACTTGATTCTATTAGGTTGGCTCCCTCCCAATCTGTCCAATGGATCAGGTCTTTGGAAGCGGCAAAACGGTTAAAGGCCCCTTTACGATCTTTCCAGAATGCACCAAAATAGAACATCACCCAGGTATCATGAATACGTTGGATCATGGGATCGCCCGTGATGCCCATGGGATGATGAACAACTGGATCCTTTTGAAAGCGCTTCCAAGTTTTCATATCGTCAGATACGGCCATCCCTATGCGTTCATACCAGCGCGTTGCCTTATTATTCGCCAATGAATCGCCTACAGCGTTGTAATACATGACGAAACGATGTCCCGTATTTTTATCAGAATCCTCAATGACGTAGCTTTTAAAAAGCTTATGGCGATTTTCCCACCAGGAAACATCTGGATCTGTGCTGTTTAGAACCGGATTAGGCAGCTGTTTCCACTGGACGGGTTTGATGGGCTTTTTATTGGTGTAAGCGATCCCGATAGATAATGGTTCAGGCTCATAGCCTGCGGTAGAACCGCCGAAATAAGACATCCAATATTTTCCAGCATAGGTATTGAGTTTATATGTTCCACCCCATTTTGTATCAACCAAAGCATTGTATCCTGCTCGCTGCTTGGCATCCCAGTTACCATCGGGTGCCACAGCAAGCTGTTTCCCCAAGGTCTTCCAGTTTAAGAGATCCGAGCTCCGTGCCAGCCAGGTCTCATAACCACTTCCATCAAACACAATATAGGTCATATACCAATATTTTCCGGCTTTGTATAGGGTTGGACAGTCCATCAGTTCACCTTTATGCTGCGGAACCAACACGAGCCCGTATTTGTAAGGTGTCTTTACTTCTTCATAAATTTTTGTCATTTCAGCACTGGAAATCGGCAGAGTCTGTGCCCAAGCTGTCCAGCCCAACAATGCAAAAGATAGCATCAGCATAATTCTTTTCGGTGATTTCATTGTAGTTATTCTTTCATTTGTGTTCAAACCCCTCATGTTAGCTATAGAACATCGCCCATGCTACGTTAATGGGAGATACTCCTTTGTTTTACTTCGTAATGGTATATTTTCCCGAGCCTAATTTCAGTTCTACCTGCTCCTTGGTAGAAACCACAGCATCGCGATCCAGCTGCTTTCCATTGACCAAATAGCTTCCTTTAGGCAAAATCAACGTACATTGGCTATTGACAGGGATCTCCAGTTGATAATTCCCTTTCGATTGTTCCCGGTTAAAATAAATTTTCCCATATGGACTTCTAAAACTTATTTCACAGTCTTTCAATGCGTTTAGCATTTTGGGCTCGATCCGAAAATGTTTAAATGCAGTCGATCCTGCATCTTGCTGTATCCCACCCAAACCGGTATGAAACCATTCCATCAGGTGTCCAAGCATAAAATGATTATTGGAGACGTTTGGGAGTCCTGCCCAGGACTCAGTCAGTGCTGTAGCTCCTTTCCGCAATTGATAACCATATCCTGGCCTGTCATCACGATGATGCATGGCATAGATCAGATCATCGCGATTGTTCGCCTGCAACACCTGTAACAAATAACGATGACCGATATCTCCGGCGGTCAACGCCGTATCGTTTTGACAGACGGTTGTTGTTAATTTTTCAAAAACAGCTTGTTCTACCTCCTTAGGCACTAATCCAACATAGAGCGGCATGGCCAGCGCCGTCTGACTACCAGAGCCATAGCTATGTTCCTGAGGTCGATAAAATTGCTGATTGAACGCATCGAATACGGCCTGCTGTAAATTCTCAAACTTGTTAGCATCTTCTTTCTTTCCAAGCAGTGTAGCAATTTCTTTCATCAGTTTGAGGTCATAGTAATAGATTGCCGTAGCCGTGATTCCGGGAGTAGTCAACTGGGAGACACCCGGACGCTCTGGTCCCAAATCATACCAGTCACCCAAACCCTGTGTCAAAATATGATCTTTCGCCTTTGTGCCCAAATAATCGATATAACGGGTCATCATGGTATAATTATCAATTAGAAAAGCCTTGTTTCCATACCAGCGATAGGCATACCAGGCTAGGATAATCGAGCTGCTTCCCCACTCAGGTGAGTCCCTGAACATATCACCGTCCCAGTCAAACTGCACATATTCGGGCGCTATTTCAGGAACTAGCCCATCCTTTGTCTGAGATTGGCGCATATCCCGTAGCGACTTGGCAAACAGGCGCTCAGCATCAAAGTTAAATTGTACCGACGGCCCCATTAAATGTAACTGCTCCAGCCATCCTAATTTTTCGCGGTGCGGACAATCGGTAAAGACACTGACCATATTACTTTTAATAGCCCAATTGATCAATTCATGAATTTGATTAAATAGCGTATCAGAGCTTTTAAAGCTTCCCATCTGTCTCGTACTATTCCGAATATGGGCCAATTGTATCGAATCGATTCGAATTGGTTTGCCGCCTGCAGGACGCAACTGAACCTCGGCGTAGCGAAATCCATAATACGTAAAACGTGGCTGCCAAGACACCGTCTCATCTTTTTCAAAAATATATTGGTAATAATAAGGGCTTCCCGAATGCTTTTGACTAGGGCGTCCATCCGCAGTCAGCAATTCAGCCGGATACACCCGCACGGTATCTCCAGCTTGTCCGGTCATTTGCATGGTGACAATGCCCGATGCATTCTGTCCAAAATCATAGGTGATCCGCTTCCCCCCATCAGCTTGCTGATATCCAACAGGTGCGAAGCGCTGCATAATTTTTACCGGATCGATATCCTGTGCCCGTAGATTTGGTCCATCCGTAGTGACCGCTTTCTGCCAGCTCCTGTCATCGTAATTGGGAGCTGACCAATGATCAGGCAAAATTTGTGCATCGTAGTCCTCGCCTCCATACATGCTGGAAAAAGTAATTGGTGACCGGTGTGTTTTCCAGTTGGAATCACTCACGATGAATTCCTGTGTTCCGTCCGTAAAAGTATTGACAATCTTAAGTTTGAGCTTTGGCAGGCCAAAAGCAACTTTATGTTTTTGGAATCGACCTTTAATTGGTGGGATATAATAAAACCCATTTCCTAATAGGGCAGCAATCGTATTTTTGCCCTGTTGCCAGGCTTGGGTAAGATCGTAAACGACATAATAGGCTTCTTTGTCATATTTTGTCCAGCCCGGCTGTAGCACTGCATCATCTACCCGCTTGCCGTTCAATAGCAACTCGTAATGTCCCAGGCCTGCCACATAAGCGATTGAAGAACTGATCTTCTTTTTCACCTGAACTGATTTCCTGAAAACCGGAAGCTCATAACTTTTATCCAGGCGGAGCTTGCTGGAGCTTAGAGGTAGCGGGTTGACCAACGAATCCGGTAATATATCTTTAGCAATCCATCGTGCATTCCCCCAATCTTCTGCGTTCAACAATCCCGTATGAAATCGCTGTACGGCACTTGTGGCTGTCTCGTTTTTATTATCACGAACGTGTATCCTGATGTAATAACTTGTACCTGTAGCTAAAGGGGTTCCCTGGTATAACAAATTTAGGGATTGCTCTGCCGCTACCCATTGGGAATCCCAAAGCATGTCCTGCTTTGCAAAACGAGCGCTTTTACTGACTTCGATACGATAAGCCTGTTGTCGTACATCAGATTTATCGCTGCTCAATTGCCAACTAAACGCGGGTGTTAAAGTATTTATTCCCAATGGATTTTCGCGTCCTTCGATTAATACCCGAGCCACCGCTAGCTTAGCCATACCAACCATGGGTATAGCAAGCAATAACAGGAAAATGCTTCCTAAAACGATTCCCTGTTTTACAATATTCTTCATTCTTTTTTTTCTTTTTTCCCCGGTTGTATTCATATCCAACTATTAAGGCGATTTCGTGGTGACACGTACGCGATCTTGTATCAGCCCCAAAACATTGGTTGTTGAGATACTGGTATCTTTACACACAAAAACACTATTTTTAATCTTGATATTTTTAGCATCTTTAATCGACAGATACCGGTCTCCGCGTCCAAAAACACGATCAATAGATACGTTTTCCAAAACAGACTCCGGAATACCTTCGATCTTAATACAATTTTTAGCCGCATCAATATATATATCCTTTATTTGGATATCCGAGAAACGTGGTGTCAGAGCGTTCTTCTGAACTTCGAAATCACGGCTAGCCTGATTGCCCACATGTTGGGCTTGTCCCAGCATATCCCAGCGTAAAGCTGATTCCACCTCCTGCATCCGGATACGCTCAAAGTGAATATCAGATCCGCCACCACCCCGTGGCCTTCTGGTCTTAAAACGTATACCGACATTGGTTTTTCCAAATGCACAATCATGGACATACACCTGCTTGGCCATGCCGGCAGTCTCACTACCGATCGTAAATCCACCATGACCTTTTTCCGAGAAACAATAGCGGACAACAATATCCTGCGAAGGTCTGTTCACCCGTAGTCCATCATATCCACGTCCTGCTTTCACGGCAATACAATCGTCTCCAGTATTTAGGGTGCAGTACTCCACAAGCACGCGGTTGCACGATTCAATATCGATCCCATCCCCACGTGGTATACCCATAGAATGGATCCGAACTCCACGGATCACGACATCCTCACAATAAGTGGGCACGATATTCCAAAAAGCCGTACGCTCGAGCGATACACCTTCAATCCAGACCCTTTTGCAGTTAATAGGTGCAATGAGTGCCGGTGGAAAGATAAAGTCTGCGGTCTTTCCATCATAGATCCGCTGCTCGACAGGCCGCTTACTGTCGACAATATTTTCAATGACGTCATGCGTCATGGTTTTATTCCGGACGCTGCCTTCACCGGGGCCAATAATTCTACCTGATCCCGTAATGGCAATGTTTTCTGCCCCATTGGCATAAATACAGGCTCCCAAGCTATATAATTCTACGCCTTCATTTCGTGTAAACACCACAGGCAGAAAATCTTTGATTTCATTCTTAAATTCCAATACGGAACCTTCATCCAATTTCAGATTAATATGGGACTTTAGCGTAATCCGTCCTGTATGGTGATGTCCTTTCAGTACTAACGTACCGCCCCCCTGTGCCGCAAGCTGATCGAGCTTAGCCTGAATATTTTCAGCAGGCCCCACAGTATCCTGTCGCATCGGAAATGTCGGACGCTGGACATTCCATGCCGTAAAGGGGGATTGTATCTTCTCTGGCTCAGCGGGCATCTGTCCGGCCCCTACCTGATCGGCACGCAACAGGGCCTTATCCAGCTGCTTCTCAACCGGAAGACTTCGACATCCCTGCATGCCCATTACCACCACAAGCGATATTATCCAGTTTAATTTCATTGAAACAGCTGCTTTACGTAACGTGTATTTGCACCAAAATTTTCTTTTACGGCACGCGGTGATAGTTTAGCATCACGGGATCGCTCAATCACGAGCCAACCACGCCAGCCCATACGATCCAAAGCTTGTTTTACCAAAGGCATATTGAGACGTTTGTTATTTTCGAGCCAAACACCATCTTCATCCGTGCAATGAATCTGGCAGATTCGCTTCTTTCCTAAAATAGTCAGCTCCTGAATCAAATCCCGTCCTTCTTTTAACGGATTGGAGAAATTAAAATAGATCTGAATATGTTTTGACCCGATTTCTTTTAAAAGATCGACCTCAGCTTTTGCATCCAATGCTGTTTCAATCCCGATGATCACACCGGCTTTTTTTGCCATCTCAGCTACTATACGTAGACGCTCCACAATAGCAGGTCGCAGTTCGGGATATTTAACCAAGTCGCAGGTCACGCCTAAAGGCAAGAAAGCGACTTTAACCCCCATATTCTGGCAAGCTTCCAAACAATCCCCGACCATCTGCTGATAAGTAGGCCGCGTAGCAAAAGACTGTGCATAAAAACCGGTCATGGCCAACGAACAGATCGTTATTCCGGTTTCCTTTGCTTTGTCAAGAAAGGCCTTCCGTTGCACTGGATCACCCAACTTACTTTCAAAAGTAACCCGGTTGCCCAATCCGCCCATATCTACCTCCAACCCGTCCGCTCCTATTTCTTTTGCCAGGTCAAATGCACTTAGCTTTTGCCGCTTTAAGATCATCAGATCAATTACGGCGACATTGTAACGTCGCTTCGGTGCAGCAAAGACAGCCGAAGGCAGTGCTGCTACACCAATTAAGAACAGAGTATCGCGTATAAATTTTTTTCGGTTCATCATAGTTCAATCTGATATGATTTTAACAATGCTTTCAATTGTTCCATCCCACGAATCGCGTTCTTTGGTAAGTTTTCACCCTTCTTTCCAAAACTGTATAATAACTCCTCCGTCTCGATCTGGATACCGGTCTCCGCGATGATATCGGCAGCGTTAGCTTGATCTAAATGAAAATGATCGAGCAGGAATTTGTAGAGTGCCTGTCTTTTGTTATAGCCAAAATCATGACCTTCATCGGGAAAATGTGCGTGTTGCACCTGATTTTGCTGCCCATAATAACCATAAATATGTTGCAGGTATGGAAAATCGTTGATAGCGGTCTCCTTCGTCCAATCCTGTCCATCGGAGATGATCAGTTGTGGTTTGGGGGCTGTCATCGCTGCCAGTTCGACATTATTGGTCCCCCCACAGACAAAATGCACGGGTAGTCCACTTTCACAGGGGCAGCCTCCAAAGAAGTAGGATGACATCGCCACGACAGGGGCGACCAAAGTAAAACGATCGTCCAAGGCGGCCATTAAAATACTGTGACTACCTCCACCCGATCCGCCACTAATGCCTACCCTGCTTCGATCGACTTGTGGCAGGTTCATAACATAGTCTAAAATGCGCTCCGCGCCCCAGGTCTGCATCAACATAGCCTCACTGCTGCGATGGTCTGTCGAGGCAAACTGCAAGAGGGATTCTCCCCAAGCAAATAGATCATAGCTTACAGCCATACAACCCAGTCGAGCCAAGGTGATAAATCTCTTTTGCGCATCCGAACGGTAACGCTGCTGTGGCCAATGGCCATCAGGAGATAACATCACAGGTATAGTTTTCTTTTGCTTGAGCGGGGAATAGATACTACCATTGATATAGACCCCCGGTATAATTTCTAAGGCAAAGTTCTGAACTTGGTAGTCGGCATAGCGACGTGCCTTGCCCAAGCGAATGGGTTGATCCGGTATACTTTTCAGTTTATCCCAGTACATCGTTTGCCTAACCGCAGCTCGCAATTGATATTTTCTCTTTTCCCAACTTGCCTGATCCGTATATTTTTTGGACAGTAAGTTCAGAAAATCCCAGCCTTCCTGTGGTTTCCAGCGGTTATATTCGTATGATTTTAATTTATACGTATTGGGCTTTGCTTCCTCTTGCAACTTAAAACCCAAAGGATACAGCAAATTGATTTCTGTCCCCGCAAGATTCGCCCTAAACTTCCAGGGTGCATAGTCCACCATAATGTCTTTGACATTGCGTGGATCATATTTGATCTTGACCTGATACCGTTCTTGCATCATTGCCAGCACTTTTTCCAGGGGCTGCTTAAATTTATGCTCATAATTGAGTAAGCTGTCCTGCCCCTTGACAACAAGCGAAACAAAAAACCAGCAGACTGCACAAACGAACTTAATCTTCTTCCTTAACATATGCATTGGGATCTGGTTTTTTATACCCTTTTTTTGTTGGCCATACGCCATTCTCAATCGGGATTAATTTCACTTTCTTCGGATCTACGACGACATGTTTCATTTTCTTTCTACGCCAGGTATAGCCAAAATGCAATAGCCCATCTTTGGTTTGAATCACTGCGGGATAAGAATACTGACTGATTGGCGAATCCTCAAGTATAAGTGCGGCCTGCCACTGCTTGCCATCTTTGGAAAAAGCCACATTCAATGGTGTACGCGCTCCCTTTGCTAGATTACCTTCTGGAAGCACATGGTTATACACGAGTACATGCTGCCCGTCTTTTAGCGTTACGGCATCTGTACCTGAATTATTATTTGGGAGCAGAGTTTTTTCCAGTGGGGTCCAATGTTCGCCCCAGTCGTTTGACCAGGATGTCACAACCGCACGGTTCCGTGTGCGCGCCAATATTTGCAACCGACCATTTCCATGGTCAAGTATGCTCGGTTGTATGGCATCCAGATTATCTGCACCACGGGCGATTGGACCTATCTTGCGCCAGGTCTTACCAAAATCCGAACTCGCCTCAAAATGTACGTTCCAACCATCTCCTTCGGTGCTTGAAGGACTCAGCAAGGTGCCATTTTGCAAAAGCACAGGTTTGTTTTTCACCGGTCCAATAAAGCCATCGGGCAATCTTTCAGCTGCAGACCAAGTCTTACCGCCATTTTTGGAGCGTTTGAGCATCCCCCACCATTCCGATGGCTTGGGCCCAATTTTGTAGAATAACAAGAGATCTCCCCCGGGTACTTGGTATAAAACAGGATTCCAGGTCGGCAAGCGCTTCCCATCCGCTTGTACACCATCTGCGGCTGACGCAGGAGCCGTCCAGTGTCCATTTTCGTATCTACTCACATAGATTTCAACATCGGGATGACGTTCTTTCGTTCCACCAAAAAAGGCATATACCAAACCGTGGTCCGTCTCTGCCATGGTAGCGGAATGACAGGAAGGAAAAGATGCTGTATCATAAATAAATTCGTCTTTTTTTACTCCTTTTTGCCATTCTTTTAATGTTGGATTTTGCCCATAAGAATTCAAGGTGCATAAAAACAATAAGGCTGTTGCCAATCTAATTTTTATCTTCATCTGCTTATCGATATTATATGCGAATGCATTTCAGGATCCTCCGATGGTTGCCAAAATGCAAACGATATTTGTTTTTTATGATTTATAAATTCGAGTCTATTTCTTTTGGTTTTCTTTTTCGGCTTTTACTTTAGTCACATACTCTTTAAATAATTGACGCCAGTTGCGGCCGTTGGCATTTAAGTAAGCTTCACATTTGTTTTTATAAATTTCAAAAATGGCAGAAACTTGCTTGATGCTTTTATAATCTATCGCTCTTTCACGCGCTTCTTCTAAATTTTTACGGATGGTTTGTTCCTCAACCGCTGTCAGATCTGGGACAATTGCCTTATATCCTTTTAAGGTGAAATCAACTTTCCCGATGGTGTATTTGTCCAAGATAAAAGCAACCTGTTGCTTATCCAGCTCTTGACGCAAACCAGTCATCAAGTTGCTGTGTATAGAATCGGGCCGTGCTGAGTCAGCAATAATGGAACGGTCCATATCAGTTAATCTGTTGCCCGTGTACGGATTTATTCCTGCAGGCACGGTGCTAATCGGGTGGCTATTGTGCCACTCTTTCACGGCTATCAGATGCGTAAAGATCAAGCTCTTGATCTTATCTTCTTTTGCCGTGTTGGCAAGTTTGAGCTCAGCCGCCCACTCCTGTGACTTTTTCTGCTCCGTTGTATTCTCCTGCGCATACAAGCTCATCAGCAGCAGACTTAGTATAAAAATTGATAAGACCTTTTTCATGTTGTTATAATTTAATGCTGAACTGGTAATCTCCGGATCCGATGGCGAGCCAAGTACCTGTTTTTTCCTGCTTTAGAATCTGGATATCTTCGTTATTATTTAATTTTTGATTGCTTTCCAAGATCGTGGAGCTATCCGTTGTTGGCAGAAAAATCTCTGCTTTGGTATTTGCCGGAATAGAAATTTTCCATTTGAAAGTAGATTTTCTTTTGCTCCAATTGGATTGAATGGTTCCATAGACACTTTTATAGCTTGCATCCACATCATTCAGACCTGCTACAACCTGCGGTTTCATGACAACAGTCTGAAAAGCATGCTCTTTTGATTTGATGCCTGCCAGATCCTCATAGAGCCATACCAAAAGGTCGCCCAACATCATCACATGGTTTTGTGAATTCATTTTGGGATGGGCTGTATTCCCATTCCACAACTCCCAAATTGTTGTTGCCCCATTTTCGACCATATAACCCCAAGAAGGATAGGTCTTATTGGTGGCAATTTTATAGGCAAGATCTACACGCCCGATGTCCGTCAGCGTCCGCATAATCCATTGTGTACCGATAAGTCCTGTACTTAGATGTCCCTGGTTTTCCTTTTCAATGATCTCCACGATCCGATTGCTCAGCTTTTCTTTGTTCGTGTCCTCGACCAATCCAAAAGATAGCGCCAATAAGTTATCGGTTAGCGAGTTACTGCCGTAATAACCTGCATCATGATAGAATGCCGTATTAAAATTTGCTTTCATCTTCGCTGCGCGATTCACAAAGTCAGTTTGATCTCGCTCGTTGCCAATAAGGACACTAAAACGGGCGATGGTCTGCAGCAAATGATAGTAATAAGATGTTGCGATCAATGTACTTGGATATTTTTTATCCGCAATCTTTCCTTTTCCGGCTTCAATGGTTACCGGCGGGAAACACCAATCCCCATAACTATCCTTGGTAATGATACCACCCGGGCCTGTATAACGGGCCTGCATATAGTCCATCCATTTTTTCATCGCTGGATAATGTTTTTCTAAGACACGGAGGTCACCTGTTTGCTGATAGAGCATATCAGCGATAAATAGATAGGTTCCCGGCCAGCTGACATTATCACTATAGTATCGCCAAAACGCTGGTGCAACATCCGGTAACGCACCATCCTCCTTTTGGGACAGCCGAATATCTTCGAGCCATTTATTATAAAAATTGGCGTTATCAAAGAGGAAGTTCTCACCGTATGCACTGACGGGACGATCACCCAACCAGGGTTGACGCTCGTTTCGTTGTGGACAATCCACCGGTATACCTTTGTAGTTTGAAGCAATCCCCCACCATGCGTTCTGATAAATCTGATTGATAAGTGGATTTGAAGACATGAAGGTTCCCGCATCAGGTATATCGTCGTAGACAAAACGACCAACAAAATTACTTTTTGAAGCTACCCCAGGATAACCGCTTACTTCCACATAACGAAATCCATGATAGGTAAACCGCGGCTCCCAGGTTTCTTTTCCGCCACCTTTTAATATATAGTGGTCTGTTGCTTTCGCGTCACGTAGATTGGTCGTAAATAATTCCCCGTCTTCGGTCAAAGATTCCGCAAAACGGAGTGTCACTGCTGTTCCGCGCGTACCGGACACTGTCATCTTTACCCAACCCGAGAAGTTCTGTCCAAAATCAAGAATGTATTTTCCTTCAGATTTTTTGACGATCGAAACCGGTGCGATATCTTGCATAACCTTCATACCCTCCGACTGCGCTTCGTAATTGCCACCGGGCTCTTGCACAAAAGCAGCCTTTAACCATGTTTTATCGTCAAAATCTGGATTTGCCCAACCCGTTGGTTCTTTTCTGGCATCATAATTCTCACCGTCATATTCGTTATTTGCCGTTATTGGTCCTTCGGTCGTTCCTTTCCACGAATCATCGGTCTTAATGACCTCTGTTGAACCATCCGTATAAGTCAGCATAAGCTGCATCTGCAATTTTGGGAATCCAAAGGTTTTTACTTTATAAGGTTTTGCTTGACGCATGGCATAAAACCTTCCATTTCCCAAAATGACACCAAGTGCATGTTTACCCTGCGAAAGTGATTTTGTTACATCCAAAACATTATACTTAATGTTCTTGGTATAATCCGTAGGGACTGGGGCAAGTACTTGGTCGCCTATCTTCTTGCCGTCAATATATAACTCGTAAAGTCCGAGCCCCATCACATAGGCTGTAGCCTGCTTAATCTGCTTGGTTGTTGTAAATTCTTTTCTGAAATAACGGGCAGCCAATTGTCCTGTCTCCGCATTGTCTGACGGGAAGTACCGATCAAAACCAATCCAGCGTCCTGTCCAATCCTTGTAATGCAGCAGTCCCATGGTCCAACCCGCTGGTTCAGACCATTTACTCTCACCTTTATTTGTATATACTTTTACTTTCCAGAAGACTGCTGCTCCGCTCTGTAGGGCTCTGCCTGCATAAATAACATGCGTGGAATTATTCGAAAGCTGTTTCCCTGAATCCCAGAAATCGCCTATATTCTGGTCCAGTTTTTCTTGTGAGGAAGCGACAAGTACCCGATAGGCTTCTTGTTGGATAGACCGCTCACTGCCCTGCAATTGCCAGCTCAGTCTTGGTGCGGCAACATCTATACCTATCGGATTCGAACGTAATTCAGTCCGCAGGTTTGCAACAGTGATCTGCGCTGTAGCCTGATGCCACAAAGTCGATAAGAAGACCAATACAATAGATATGACTGTTCTTGCGTTCATTAATTCTCAAAATCAAAATAGAGTACCATATGCAGCGCCCGGCTCGGTTCCTTCTCAAAATCATAATAAACGTGCTTCATGCCCATAGGCCCGGTCGTTTCTGGCTTTTGTGTTTTCGTGCCTATGGCTGAAATACCATTCATAAAAGAAATATCTCCTTTCGGAAAAGTGGGTTCCATGTTTTTCCATTCGGTATCTCGCTGTTCTTTTGGCGTATATAAACGCAAAAACACATCCTCCCGATCGGTAAACACGCGGAAACTTTGATCTTTTCCGATAAATTTGGTCCAATACATATTGGCATGGTACCCTTTAAATTCGGGATATTCGAATGGCGATTCGCCCGTTGCCGTGTTATTGTACTTCTTTTTCCACACGCCAAATTGATTCCCTTTCATCCGGTTTTTCCAAACCCGATAAGGGCCCATTCCCCGATATTCAACACCTTCGATTTGATCTTCTGGAAAATCGAAATTCACTCCGACAAAGCGCGTAAAATAACTCTCAGGAAAATATTGGACATGCATTTTCAACTGCCCCGAAGCAAGAATTTCCCAACGTAAGGTATTATAACTATCTTTTTTATCGAAGGTAGATGCAATAATCACCTTTCCATCTTCACGGCTCAATTTGAAATTTTTATAATTTGTCGTCGCTTCCTGTAAAACCGGTCCGTTTTTGAAAGGAATAATTCCTTTAGCATTTTGAACTTGCTCCAGCAATCCACTCGTCTTATTTATCTGATAGTTAATACCATTCGCTTTTATCAGATAGGCATTCGCGGTCTCCTGAACGGCAATCTCCCCTGTTTCATTTGGTTTCAGGAGACTACTTGCCACCTGATTCGGTAATGTAATTGGAAAGCTCCAGGTGAAGAGTTCCTGCTGATGCACATCTTTTGCGGTAATATATAAGACATCAAAGTCTTCCCAACCTGTAGGAAAGTCAACTTTTAAGATCCCTTTATCACCAGGGCGGATATTGGGTGCGACAATCGTTCCGCTTTTTGTTGCTTTCACTTCATCATAACCGCCCAACTTTTTGAGTTCATACGAAAATGTACACTGATTAATATTGGTAAAAGAATATCTATTTTCAATATGGAACGAACCATCAAATCCTTTTGTCATTTCACGTTTTTCAAATGAAATAGGGCTCCATACTTCTTTGATGGTAAAGAAGCTTCCTTCTTTTTCGCCATGTGGACCAATAATACCATCCGGACCACGATTTCCATCGGTATCTATAATACCGCCTTTATCTGTCCTAACGATCCCCTGATCACGAAAATCCCAAAGGAATCCACCCGCAGCAAGGGGATTGGCAAGCATCGCTTTCCAATAATCTTCCAATCCAGCACCATGCCCGCCATCGTACATGCCATGCAGAAATTCAGTCGGCATAATAATATTATGCCCGTGATCATAGGTACCAATACCATAGTTATATTCCCGGTAATGGGTTGTTTCAAAACCATCATGTATGGCCCAAGGATAAATCACGGCACGTTTTTGAATATCTTCTTGTTCGAAGATGGGATCAAAATCTGGATTATGCCCACCTTCATTGCCATTTGCCCAGAAAACAACGGACGGATTATTTTCGGATACGACCATCATCTCCCGCAATAATTTGGTGCCGACTTCCTTATCGTAATGCCCGTGCCAACCCGCTAACTCGTTCATGACATATAAGCCCAATGAATCACAGACAGCCAAAAAATGATTGTCTGGTGGATAATGGGCCATCCGAACAGCATTCATATTCATTTCCTTCATGAGCTTGACATCGGCAATGCTAACTTCTTTACTCGTCGTCCGTCCGGATTCTGGAACGAAAGCATGTCGATTGACACCTTTAAATCGAACTTTTACGCCATTGACATACACGCCATCACGTTCTTTCACTTCTATGGTTCGAAAACCAAATTTTTGCTCCAGCTGGTGCTGTACCTTACCATTTTTCGACAAGGTAAATTGCGCTGTATATAAGTTTGGAAATTCAGCAGACCATAATTGCGGAGCTGAAAATTGTCCCTCGAGCCAATTGTTTTTGTCTGACAGCTTTGCTTTCAGCGGTTTTCCAAATTTCTTTCCTTTTGCATCAAGCAGTTGAACCGTAATTTCGTCCGCTTCTCCCACCGTGGCAATTTTAGCCCGGAATGTACCATCAGCCTTTGCATCCAACGAAACACGTTCAATATGATGCTGTGGCAGGGCCTCCAAATAAACCGGTCTAAAAATGCCTCCGAAAATCCAGAAGTCACCTTCCCGTTCCGCCGCATTCACCGACTTGTTTGCCGAATGCTTAGCAACATGGACTTCCAATAGATTTTCTTCGCCAAACTTCAACAGTTTCGTAATATCGTATTTGAAAACATAATATGATCCCTGATGGATAGCGCCAGCGAGCTTGCCATTGATCTTGACTTCCGTATCAGTCATAGATCCTTCAAAAACTATACGCACCTGCTTATCCTTCCAGGCATCGGATACTTTAAATGTATATTTATAGTGACCTACCTCTTTACCTTTATCAGCCTCTTTATTGAAGCCATAATTATATTTCCCAAAGCCCTGTTGTTCCCAATTGGAGGGGACTGGTATTTTCGTCCATTTCCCGGCGTTCATGCCTTCGCTCACATAAAAATCCCATAATACACCATCATCCTTTCCTGTTCCAGAGAGGTATTGGCTCGCTGTTTTTTGGGCAGATACCTGCAATCCCATAGTCCCAAAAAAAAGTAAGGACAACGCTATTTTTGTTTTCAAATTCATGATCGCTAACGGCTATTTCAATTTAATATGTTGTAATGGATTATTTGTTCTAAAAGGTGCGGCCGGCAGACCGGCTGAATTGATAAGGTTGGGCTGTGCAGCTTCGTCCCATCCAAAACGTACCTGACGGATCTGTTGAACCTGATTACTTTCAAGTACGACTGTCTGTCCGTTGATGACAGCCTCTGCCGGATAGAATGTGTCATCATTGCCCGCAACCTCAAATGTCGTTAAAGATTTTCCGTCTACGGATTTTAATCCTGCTGCATGTTTAAATTTCACTGTTGCTTGCTTACCCCGATATTTTACAGAACCCAGCTCAGGACCATCAGCTACGATATTTCTATGATAGACATATTTTAAAGCCTTAAGGGCATGACGACGACCGATTTCCCATTTATAACTTGGATGAAGATCGTGTGGATCATCGACCAAATCTGTCGTAATGATGCGTGCTGTATGTGGCACTTGTAAAACTAGATCTTGGGCTTCCCGAAATTCCGGCAACACCGTTCTCGGCATACGGACATGACCTTTTTCGTCAAGGGAATAATAGAAAGGTGCGATCTCGGTAAAATAAAACGGCAATTTGGGGTCTCCCCAAAGAGTCCGCCAATTTTCGATCAGCGCCTTCATTTTATAACTATAACTGATATTCTCTTTTAAAAAGGTATTGGATTCACCTTGGTACCAAACAAAGCCTTTAAGGGTGTAAGGCGCTAATGGTGCAATCATCGTATGAAAGAATTTACCCGGATCACCTTCTTCCTTTTTATCTTTCAGATAAGGTGAACTTGTCCAATATTCTTCGGAGAACCAGGGCTCGATTCTGCTGCCACTCACAGCTGATGAAATAATGCCCACAGGAACACCTAATTCTTGCTGTAGTGTTTTCCCAAAGAAATAGGCCAGTGCAGAAAATTGACGCAGTGCTGAATCTTGCGCTATAGCCCAGCCCTCATATTGTCCATCAGGTTTCGCCAGAAATTTCCGGCGTACCAAAAATATTCGGATATTGGGATTTCTTGCTTCCGCCACCTCATTTTTAGGAAAATAGTTGCCTTTCCAAGGAGCTTTAACCTTCTCAATTTTACGCATTTGGTATTCCATATTTGATTGACCCGAGCACAACCAAACTTCACCGACCAAAACATCTTTAAGCTCGATGGTATTGTTTCCTTTGATGGTCAATGTTTGTCCAACCGCATTGGCTGACATGGCTTTTAGTTCAACTTTCCAATGGCCATTTTGATCGGTTTCTGTCGTCTTCAACTGATTTTGAAAAGTTACGCTCACCTGCTCACCAGGGTTTGCAGAACCAAAAATGGCGACCGGCTGGTTGCGTTGCAAGACCATGTGGTTGGCAAAAATATTGGGCAATATGACATCTGCCTTTGCCGAGAAACTGGCTACCAATAAAGCAATATGTACAATAAACCGTCTCATTTATTTCACCTTTTCCGCTTTCAGCGAAGTAATCTGATAAATCGCTTCTTTTACCGAAGCGCCTGCATTTTCAACATCAAAATCTTGGTCTGTTTCCGTATCTGCATTGGGAAATCTTCTGACGTCCCCCGTACGGAATGACACCTTGCTCACGTTGCTTACCGGTTGGAAAAATAACTTTGTCCCTTTATCCTCGCCATTGATGGCAACTTGATAAGAGCGGGTGCTTACATCAAAAGTCAACACAAAGTGATATGTTTTTCCCACCTCATATTTCGTCAGCGAAGCATTCCGATAGCCGGCTTTATTTTTGATAAAACCGTCTTTGTCCATGATAATTCTCGCAGCTGCTAAGCCACTATCATTCACCAATTCGATCTGTAAAGAGCCATGATCATTTTGCTGTGGCGTCACCGTAAATTCAATGGTCCCTTTTTGGGCCGATTGAATCACACGATCTGCCTTCGCATAGTCAAAAGGATCTTTATCACGCAAGACCAACGCTTTTCCTTCAACCTTGGCACTTGCCCATAATGGACTATAAATATTCCAGTTGTTATAGGCTTGCACAGCATTTTTCGCAAAATCATCGTTCACCGCCTCATCTACGCTAGACTTGATCGGAACGGGCACAACTGCAGTCCAAATATCTTCTTTGTTCATGCTGTAAGTCAACCACATGTTATGATCGGGAACAACACCATTGCCTTCGACGATACCACGAACGTACTGTGGGCCATAAGACTTATAGTTACCGCCATAGCGCATGGTGGTAATCTCACCATTGACCAATAACAGATCCGTGTAATTCAACCCATCATTACTGGTCGATACGGCAAGTGGCCATCTGAACTCAGAAGGATTATACACCGTTGCATAACGTCCATCCGAAGTTTTTTGTCCCCAGATCTTTGCATTGCTGTTCACGAAACCCGGCGCGCGCAACGGTGAGTATTGCCATGTCTTTCCATTGTCCTTACTCATCGAGGTCAACGCATGCTTCCATAAACCGACGACCCTTCCATCATTGAGATGATAAAAGGAAAATGCTTTTACCGGACGTTGCAAAGGAATTAATGGGTCATTTCGGTCAGACTCCTCTACCCATTGTTGCATCATCAGCGGCGTGTCGAGCAACTCGTCACAAGCTTGTACAAATGCCTTGTCCTTACTTTTCTTATAGAATGGATATTTTGCGGTCTTCTCATTAAAAGACGAATTGAAGTGGATAAAATAGATTGGTCCGAAACTTCCATCTTTACGAATTTCCCTTACCACACGGCCTAGTCCGTTACCATCATTTGGATCGTCTTTGGCATCCAAGGCTACGCCATAATAAGCTAGCGTCAGCAGTTTATCATTCTTTGCATGATAAAAACCCATGCGCTGGTGCATGATCGCAAACAGGTTTTTTCCGGCCTTATCGATACGTCCAGGCTTGGTAAAACCTTCCGGAACGAGATAAGTTGGGAATAAATCCATTGGATTGGACCAATTGCGGCCATCTTTTGAGGTCAGCAACAAGGTTTTCCCTTCGGCTATATGCTCGCCTACGGGATTACTCAGAAACTGTAAATAATAAGTATTGTTCCAATAGGCCAAAAAGGGTTGATGGTTATAGGTAAAATTATGTCCGCCGGCCAATTCAGGAAATTCTCTGTTTGCTCGAAATACCTGAATATTGTGCGTACCCACTGCAGGTGTCAGCTGTCCGTGGTGATAATCTACATTGGATAATGTCTTTCCTATATACTTTACCGTATCTTGTTGTGCCACCGCCTGGTGCATAACAGAAGCCAGCGATAGACTCACTAATACTGATTTGATACTCATACTATTTCTTTTTGGCTTCATCCCGAAGCAAATTTTTTAAATCTTTATTGGACGCTCTGAAGATCGTTCCGTGTTTATGCCCTTCTGGAACTGAAATCTTATCGTTGATCTTTTCGAAGACCTTGAAATCTTTGGTGGACACAGCCTCATAGCTTTTACTTCCATAGGAATCGAAATAGATCAACCACTGATTCTTTACTTTAAGCACTGCTGGTCCCTCGCTTAAATACGGCGAGAAAGGCTCAGAAACCTGTTGAAATGGTCCCAACGGATTTTTCGCAAAAGCCACCTTTAGATTTCGGTTGGGCCGCGTATTATCTTTTAGTACCAATACATAATCTTTTTGCGCTTTCTTGACAATGACCGCATCAATGATACTAAATCCGGGATCGCTAAATAATTTCGTGGCTGTAAAAGATTTAAAATCCTTGGTTGTTGTATAGTACATCCGATGATTATTCTTTTCCTCTTCTACGCCTTTCGCAAAACGATAAGGAATGGTGGAGGCCCAAATAATTATAAATCGGTCTTCCACATCATCATAAAATAATTCTGGCGCCCAAACATTGACGGTGCTTGCTTCTTGTTGCATCACTGGAACGATCTGTTGATTTTCCCAATGGATCAAATCTTTTGACCGGGCATAACCAATCCCCTCATTTCCCTGCCAGCCAATGGTCCATACCAGATGATAAATACCTTGTTTATCCCGGATCATCGACGGATCGCGCATGATTTTCTGTTTTCCTAATTCCGGCTTTAAATACACGCCATTAATCGCATTCCAATGGTATCCGTCTTTGCTATACAGATAGCGCAAACCTTCATTGGCAGGTTCGTGGAATGAGGTAAATAGGTAAACATCCCGCTGACATGAAGCCAAGAGCGATGCCACACTAAATACAATAAACAATTTGACCAAATTCCTCATTAAATGCTATCTAAGATCAATACCCAGTCGTTTCCGTCCTTCTGTCCGCCCTCAGGCACAAAAGTTTGTATACCTTTGTTTTCAAATTCTCCGATCACCTTGGTTGATCCATTTCGAGGGTCAAACCAGGAAGCTTTTACTTTGTCCCCTTTGATTTTTCCCATATTAATTTTCATTTCCCTACCGCTGTAATTGTAGATAAATGCATAGTCCGCTGTTCTTGTTGCCAGTAAGCGGTTGTATTTCTCGCCATTATCCGCAATTAAAGACTGATCTGGAACACGATCAAAGTAATTATCTCTGGAAAGCATAAGTTCTTTTAAGTACTTCATCTGAGCAGCACCAGGTGCATTGATTGCCGAACTCCATACTTCATCCGAACCATAGGCCGAAGTGGAGTCTTGCTTTCCATGCATCTGCATGACCGAGTTCTGTCCGTAGGTATACCCAAATGCGCCTGCAAATACAGACCAATAACCATATCTTCTGACGTCAGCATCTTTCCAGCGCGGTTGGGTGATATCGTGTAATCCCTGTGGGATGCCTTCATAAGAGGGTTCTCCGTCGATCGTTGGCTTAACGGGCTTCATATCCCAGTCGGCAGCCATAAACTTCCAGTTATCCTCGCCATAATGTTTCTGTTCATTCGCAGAAGTGTCCTGAGCATAAGTACGGTGTCCGGATTGCACCATGTTGAAGTCCAGCCAAGGTCGATCGTGGAACCAATCCGAAGAGGCTGCTCGTCCTCTCGGATGGTACGTCATCAGGTGATTTTTATCAATCGATTTGATTGTTTCACCTATCTTATCCCACACTTCCATCATATCGGATCCCTTGATATCACCCCCATTTAACCAAATGATATTCGGACGATCTTTCCATCGCTCAGCAAGGAATGCAGCATACTTTCCAGCTTGCTCCGTCGAAACTTTGCCATCCTTAACCGGAGATCCCCAAACGGGTACCAAAGCTACATAGAGTCCTTTTTCAGCAGCCTTGTCAATGACATAATCAATGTGATCCCAATAATCGTACGCTGTTGCATTATCCGGATTGTTGCCTTCAGTTACAAATGGCTTAGAAATATCTTTATTGACGACCGAAGAGTCTCCATAAATATTTACAGAAGGAACGGTATGCAAGACCATGGCCTGAATGACATTGAAGCCCTTTTGTTTTCGATCTTCTAGGTATTGATCGGCTTCGGGTCGGTTTAGTTTGTTAAACAGTAACCAACCTGTATCGCCCAGCCAAAAGAAGGGTCGCCCATCTTCAGTCATCATATATCTGCCATTTTCAGATATCTTCAATAATGAAGGGTGCTTTGACTCTTTATTGGAGGTACATGAAAACAGTGCTCCTGCAACTGTAAATAATATAAGTTTCTTACGTATAGACATGTTGTTATTTCTTATTTAGCCAAATAATTTCTGGCCCTTTTGTATAATTGCTTAAATTAATGTGCTTGCCCAAATTGATCTGCTCCGTTTTGGTAATCGCTCCACTTTTCGGATTAATATGTGTCATTTCAAAACGTCCTTTATAATCGGATAAGTCAATGTCTTCACTTATAGCTTGCGCGCTATAAATAATCAATCCTTGCGCGCTCTTTAATAGCCAAGTACCGTTGTTGACTTGTACAGCTTTCATCGCCGATGCTGCACGATAAAAATCGTTGTTTCCTATTCTAGGCAGATTGGCCATGGAACCGCCAGCCATAAAAACAGCCCAGGCCATTTCGGGATAATTATCACCGTTATACAAAACAGCTTTCTCTGGATACTTTTTTCGGTATTCAGATACGGCTTTGTATACTGCTTCCATCGATGTTTTCTTTGGTTTCAACAATCGTGCATGCTGCCGGGGAGCCAGATTCTGCCCTCCTTGTGGCGCATAGGTGGCTCCATTTGCTTGATAATGCCAATAGCGGATATCAATAACCTGAATTTCTTTGGACCGCTCTGAATCAGCGAGTATTGCATCCTGCACATCTTTCGTTGCACTCAGACCTATAATCGGGTTTTTGCCTGTCTCGGCTTTCCATTCTTTGATCACGTCGATCCAAAACTGAACGAAATGCAGCGGTCCAGTATATTCGGCGCTGATCATCTGAATAACTCCCGAGTTGTCTTTAAAGTTATTTAAACATTGACGGATGTATGCGCGGTGTAATGCCCGGCGAACAGGATTACTGATATCATAGAACTGCTCCGCCATGAAAATACGTTTGTTTCCGGCATAAGAAACAGGCTCTGGAAATCCCACATTGTTAATATTATTGGCGGTCCGCCATGGGAAGTCCGCATAATGCGCACCGGCTTCGATAATATTATGTTGGAAATAATTTTGGTGAATCAAGACTAAACCTTTTTGGTCGGCTAGATTTGCATATTGTTTCAAGCGTCCCCAATAAAATTTGTTATACTTTGTCAAATCATATTTCGACAAACCGTCATACGCTAAGCTCTGGCCGCTGCGCGCAAAGGGCAATTCATAAAACGGTGGCCAAACCTCACCATTGATCCGTCGGATACGCTCGTGATCATCGCGTCTCCGATCATACCAAAGTCCGTAATTGTGATCAATGGCGATAATATTATCTTTTTTTAATGAATCCGTCATCTCCTCAAGATCGTCTGTCAACCCCGTGCCAACCTCGCCAGGAACATAGCGCGTGATATGTGGTTTTGCTTTCTCAGCACCATGTGGCCGAGCGCTACCACTCCACCATGGCACATCCGATTTGGCCCCTACGAGTATTTCATCACCACGTACCAACCAACCGTTTACGACACGCAAATCGGCTTGCTTTTTTGCTGGAGCAGTCTCTTTATAGCCGATTTGATCAATGGTTTTAACCTTAGTTGTCGTGGTATTTAAGGTATAACGCTTGTTCGCTTCAGTAATAAAATCAACCAGCTTCGTCATTGGGTTTATCGACTGTTTTGTCAACTCCATGGCAACACTGACGGGTGGGCTACTGGATGCTTCGGTCAGCACTGGCAACAGTACCGCCCGCTCATCAGCGGCCGGGCCAATCCTTTCGCGCAACTGGGCATAGTACAAACTTTTGGGCTTAATGTATTCATTAGATTGCTCCCAATAGCCATTTCCCTGAAATTGAGACCAAATACCAAAAGCCCAGTTCTGTGCTGTTGGCGGTTGGTAACACTCAACAAGCCCCGCTGTAGATTGCCAAAACACGCTATTTGCCGCTGACCATCCTGCTCCTTGACCGTCTTGACCTCGGTTTTTGTAGCTAAGGGCCTGTGCATCTATATCTGCATTATCAAAAAGGACTCCAGACGCCCAGCTGTCTATCCCACCACTAAAGCTGAATGGCTCCACAGCCTGGCATTGAACAAAAGCATTTGGTCCTGCTGCCAGGTAGCCTACCGCGAAATCGTGATATCCATGTTCGGAATAGAGTCGTTGAAACAGTGTCTGTTGTCCCTTTGTGAAAAAAGTATATCTTCTCTGGCCGCCGATTTCCGAAACTGGATCCAAAGAAATACAATCTTCAACAGTTAATTTTTTAGTACTTGCCAAAGCGTAGACAGCTGATCCTGCAAAATGCCGGAACTGCATGCGACGAACCCATATGTTTTCTGCATTTTCAATCGTAATTGCCATCCAGCGATGGTCTTCGTCTTTCGGATTATTCGCATCGAAAGCAGATTTAAGTGCGATATTTTCTATACCTACATTTTCGATTCTTCCTTTCCAAGTATATTGTTCAACGGTCGCTTGGCCATAGCGTCTATCCAATGCGGTTGTGATTGGCGCATCGATCTCGATACGATTACCTTTCACAGCAACGATCGTTCTATCCCAGGTAACATCGCGTTGCCCGGGCTTCCAGCCTAAGGAGGTAATGCCACCACCAAAATGATCGGTACCAAGCTGATTAATCCAATCCTGGGTAGAAGGCCTTGTAATCCTAATTTTATCTCCAGCTTTATAAGAAGCTGCATTATCAATATCCAATACCCGCGCGTTGACAGGGACGTAAGCACTTGTTACGTTTGTCTTTTTCGCAAACGTGGTATCGTCTTTTCCAAGAATACGGATGAGTGTTTCTCTTGTTGTTCCCTCACCAACGATGACAGTTCCATTTGTTGTGAAGCCACTACCACGCAGAATAACACCTGAGGCACTTAATTTAAGGGAACCGGAAACAGAATAGGTTCCGGCTTGTAAGAGAACAGCGCCGCGCAGTCCATCTTTACCTAAAGGCAAGGATGAAACATAGTCGATAGCAGCTTGTATACGCCCTGTCGCATCGCCTGTTTTTACAGGAACAACGACAGCAATCTGTCCTGTAGGAATAGTTTCGTTGCCCCCTTTATATCCTGCATAGGAAAAATCAGGAATTTGGTTTCCGAGTGAATCCTTATGATAAACAAACTTTGCCTCATCCCATACCAAAGGAGTAGATGCCTTCATTTGTTGTGCATGTGCAGTACAGATAAAGGCATATAGTCCGAGACAAGAAAAAAACAGCATTCTTTTTCTCATGGCTATTTCTTATTTTTTGGGCACGACAGCATCTAATGCTACAACGCCATTTAAATAGTTCTCAATATTGGCATAGCCATTTTTAGCTATTTTTCTTGAATCGTTTGGATCATTTGGATTCAATCCCATGCTTTTTTCTATATCATCGGGAATGCCATCATTGTCTGCGTCTTGGTAAGGTACTCCCTGATACACCGGATACCCGCCTACCTGTGCGATATCAGATATAATCCCCTGCTTGTAGGAATCCGCTGGCAAACGTCGTTTCACATAGGGCGATACAAATCCATGCTGCGTCTTATCTTGATTGTAGTAAACTTTATTTTCAGCAACTTGCTTTATAATCCGTGTATCCACTGCATCTTGCTTTGGCAAAAATGCGCCTACATTTTTAAGGACATAGTTGTAAGCATCTTGTGCCGATAATGTTGTAACGGGAGCCATTGGAAAAGCTTTATCCGCCCGAATTTCTTTTTCGCGGTCGCCTACATTCGGTAGATCTTCAATCTGGATACCTCCAGCCCAATTGTCTTTAGTTACTTTTGGGAAACCCTCTACCACATTTCCATGCGCATACACCTTTCCATATTGATCCTTAAACGCCTTATCTCTTCCAGACTCCGGTTTTAAAATCCGGTATGCGATCGGCTTATCTTTGGGGGTGATTGGCCCCGGTTTATAGTAATTATTGATAAAATTAAATAACGACCTATTGTCACCACCATCAGCACTTCTATTCCACCAGTTCCAAATAACATTATTGACGAATCCAAAGTCTCCATACATTCCTATGGAAGGATTCCGGCTGATATTTGAAGCCCAGAGATTACGCATAAAGGTACTATTCAAGCCGCCTATTGTACTTCCAAAAGCATGGTTATATGCATCCAGACATTCCGAAAATATAGAATTTTGGATCGTAATATTTACTGTAGGTAATTTGAGGTTCTTACCTTCCCGGTCGTATACATGCCGATAGATCGACATATTTTCATCCAAGCCCCAGCTTGCAGATACATGGTCAATCATAATATTGCCGACTACATTTCCTCCTACAGCATCGTCACGGCGCGTTACATCGGTTTGCCCACGACGTAAACGCAAAAACCGCAAGATAACATCATGCGTATCAATTAGAAAAGATTCTCCGGCCACACATACCCCATCGCCAGGGGCTGTTTGTCCAGCAATCGTGATATAGGGAGCCTTAACGACAATCGGTTTCTCGAGTTGAATAATTCCGGCAACGTTAAATACGACAATGCGTGCGCCACCAGCTTCACAGGCTTCTCTCAACGTTCCTGGACCACTGTCCGCAAGACTCGTCACGACAAAAACTTTTCCGCCTCGACCTCCAGCAGTAAAAGCACCGCCGCCTTCTGCCCCTGGGAATGCTTTTACTTTTGCCTGCGGTAGATCGCTCGGTTTGGCAGCCCAAGGAATATAAGGCTTACCTTCGGCCTTCATGGCCTCTTGTGCCTTTTCCCAAACTTTTTCTAAACGTAGGTTTTCCGTATTTTCCCGTTCCGCGGCCAATTTTTTCAGCGAATCTGGTATAATCGGATATTGTGCCAATGCATCTATTGGGCTTATTAGGCCCAATAGTAACACGGTATTTCGATTAAATAACGATTTCATAGCTTTGCTTTATTTAGCAGCCAATTTATTGAGATAAATTTCGATGTTTGCGTAACCCGACGCGGTAATTTTTGCCGAATCACTTGGATCATTTGGATTCAATCCCATTTCTTTTTCTACCGCATCTGGAATACCGTCATTGTCAGAATCTTTGTAGGGCGTCCCTTTATATACTGGGTATCCACCTACTTGAGATATATCGGTAATGATGCCGATCTTATACGAATCCTTTGGTAATCTCCGATGTTCAAAATCTTTTTCAGGCAGCTGAACATTACTTGATAGCTTCACTGGCTTCCCATTCTTCACATCGCCTATCACCCGCGTATCGACAGGATCTCTTTTAGGTAACGTTGCTCCAGCATGCCCGAGTACAAAATCATAACTTTCTTGTGCACTCATCACTGGAAAATGAGCATGTGGAAATTCTTCTTTTGCATTCATCGCCGCAAAATAAGGTTGTGCTTCCGAAAAAGTCATTGCATCCCCTTTTTTATTTTCCAATTGTACACCGCCATCCCAGTTATTTGATGTTACTTTTGCATTACCTTCAACAATATTACCCTTTACATGGGCACGACCAAATACAACATAGGGCAATTTACTTCTTCCAGATTCCGGTTTTAAGATACGGTAACTTACAGGCTGGCTCAACGGAGTCGCAGGACCTGGTTTAAAATAATTGTTGACAATATTGTATGTCGCTTGGTAATCGCCACCGTCAATTGAACGATGCACCCAATTGTAAACCACGTTGTTGTAAAAGTTGAACAAACCATTCCAGCCAATAGATGGATTACGGGCTGCATTGTTTGCCCAGAGGTTACGCATAAACGTACAATTTTCTCCACCTAAAGTACTTCCGAACGCATGGTTCCAGGTATCTAATGCTTCAGAAAAAATAGAATTCTGAATAGTAATATTTACAGTACCGCGTTTCTCCTCTGCCTTTCCGGTACTGTCATTATACATATGACGGTACATGGACATATTTTCATCCAATCCCCAGCTTGCCGAAACGTGGTCGATCATAATATTTCCTACGGGATTACCACCGATCGCATCATCTCGGCGGCCGACATAAGTTTCACCGCGTCTAAAACGCATATGGCGAATCAAGACATCGTGTGTATTGATCCAAACAGATTCACCGGCCACGCACACACCATCTCCTGGAGCGGACTGCCCTGCAATGGTTACATAAGGAGCGCGGATAATTAAAGGGGTCTTTAGACGAATGATCCCGGAAACGTTAAATACAATAATACGCGGACCGCCTTTTTCGCAAGCTTCCCGCAATGAACCCGGGCCATTGTCTTCTAAGCTTGTGACCACATACACTTTACCACCACGTCCACCAAAGGTGAATTTACCGCCACCTTCAGCTTCTGGGAAAGCCAAAATTTTAGCTTGCGGGAGATCATCAGGCCGGCCTGCCCATGGAATATAAGGTTTACCCTGTTTGGCATATTCTTCTATAACAGGTAGGGCTTTTTGCCAAGCTTCATCCGATTGTCTGGTCGCTTTACGCATCAGCTCATCTGTATTCTTCTTGACATCTTCTGGAATTTTGGGATACTGACAAAATGCGATTGATGTAATGAGACTCAACAATGCTGTCAGCGTTATTTTATGTAACATGTTTATCTAGTTAGTAGGATTTATAATTCTATTTCAAATATATGTCAATTGTACATTTATAAAAAGCAATGTATGTCACAATTCACATACATTGCCTTAATATTTTAGGCAAAAGGTACCTATTTTAACGGATCAAAAGTTCCTGCTCCATTCATGCTATCCCACCCTATGGTTTGCTGCAAATAGGGTGATGTAGACAAGGCTGTTTGATTTAGTCCAAAAAAGTAATACTCCGGGTACCACTTAAATTTCCATGGGATATTCGTCGGATCCAAATCATCTTTTTCAGCAACTACAAAATAATTATCATACAGGTAATCCAAATACTGATCCTGATTAACTATTCCGTCAGGATAAGTTGCGGGTTGGCGTTCAATTACTGGAACACTTGAACCATTTCGGACTAACGGATCTGAATTACCGGTATATTCCGCACCATCACTTTTCACCGTAATTAACAAACCTGTTCTTCTTGTTCCATTTAATGGTTTTACACCAATACGTTGCGCAGTAGGTGAATCTTCTTCAAAAAGTTTCCAACGTCTGAGATCATAAAAGCGTTTACCTTCGTACGCAAACTCTAATTTGCGTTCATTAATAATCGCTCCAAATAATTTATCGCGATGCCCTGCAACAGAGGCTAAACCATATGATCCATCTCCAACTTCGATTCCCGCTCGTTTGCGGATTTCAATGATTCCATCTAAGCCCTCTTGTAATTTATCTACACCGATAGCCGACTCAGCTAAATTTAATACCACTTCTGCAAAACGCATTTCCATATAGTCTGTACCACTTTGCTGAAATCCAGCTGCCCCATTTGATGTCGCAGAAGCAGTGGGGTTAGATCCTTTTCGCAGATAGATACCACTGGCGTTAGAACCTTTAGTTTCCGTTGAGACATAAGCACCTTTGCTATTTTTCCAGTAATAGGTCCACTGACGATAGCTCTCTCCATTGGCATATGGAAATAAAGCGCCGTTATAAACGAAAGTCCTGACAAAGCGCGGATCGCGATTTTTATAAAACTTTTTCGCATCATACGTATAGGTAGATGTCGGATCGTCAATATTTTTACCATCTAACATCGGAAAAGCATCAAATAGCTGTTTAGTTGGCGAAATCGATCCTGAACCGGAAAGCTCTCTCGGGCGAATTGCTTGCTCCCAACCACTATTTTTAACAGCTGTTGAACTAGAAGATGCATTATTAAATCCGTAGACAATAACAGCTTCGGGATTATTTACTTCGGTAAACCACATATCCCCCCAAGCTTTGCCTCCTGTAGTGCCCCCGGTTTGAAATAAACCAAAGCCATTTTGTTCGAGCAACGCTTTGGCCTCTGCGTTTGCCGTATATGCCGCTTCCCAACGATCACGTGAATCATTTGGATTGAATTGCGGACTGGCATACGTTAACAGTACACGCCCTTTTAATGCTGCAGCAGCACCGCTGGTAATTCGGCCCCAATTGCCCCCATCCCACTTGCCTGGCAAGAGGCTTTTGGCTAAATCCAAATCTTTCACAATCTGCGCAATACATGCTGTCGTTGTACTTCGAGGAACTGAATTTGCATCACTATCTCCTACTATCGGATTTTGTGATTCAAGAACTAACGGCACACCACCGTACATCCGCACCAATTGGAAATATTGAAAAGCACGCCAGAAATACATTTGACCTTTCAGTTGATTTCGAGTCGCCTCATCAATCCCGCCCTGATCAATTTTTTCGAGAAAGACATTGATCTCTTTCATCCGCGTCCAAACATTATTATTAATATTGGCACTCATGCGCTGACCAAAATATTTATTTGCATGATTATTGATATAGGAAATCGCATTCCATTGCTTATTGAAATCGGTCTCCCCTGCTAATTCATCCGTTGTCTGTGTAAAAGTATTATTATACCCGCCGTTATCTGAGGCATCCTGCGTAGCGACAAAAGATTGTGCATTATTAGCTGGCAAGAACAGGCCATAAACATAATCCACGTAAGCCGTAGCTAAAATAGGATCTTGAAACAAATCCGTTTCATCTACGGCCCCGAAATCTCTTTTTTCCTCTAGAAAGTTATCTTTACAAGCTTGATTGGTCAATAACAGACAACAAAGCCCTATATTTAAAATTGTTAATTTTTTCATTGCTCAATTATAATGTCACGTTAATACCAAAAGAATAAGTTCTCAAATTCGGATATACATCCCATCCACCACCATTGCCATCTTTATAACTAAATGGATTATAAATTGTCAATGGATTCATAGCACTCAAATAGGCCCTTAAATTTGAAACTTTCAAATATTTATTAACCTTATCTGGAAATCTATAGCCGATATTAAAGCTGCTCATCCGCATTTGAAAAGCCGGAACAGTCCAGAAACTCGAACGAACATCATACATGTCTGACCAATTTGGGTTTGGCATATTCCCCATTGGGTTTAGCACTGGATCATAGACATTCCCCCAAAAAGCAGGTAAATTCGTATAAACACGCGAAATATCATTATTCAACGGTTTACGTTCTGTAATTTCATTATAACCTCCGAAAGAACCCGTGATAACTGCTTCGGCACTGATTCCTTTATAACCCGCCTTTAATGTCATTCCAACCGAGTAATGATTGGTATTATTTTTGGCTAATTGAATTTGGTCGAACTCGTTGATAATACCATCCGGGCCGGCAAACGTTCCATCAGCTTGGAGCGCCCCCCGAACGTCACGATAGTAGAGCATACCTGGCCTCAACTTATCGGCCGTCTCATTGAACACTTGTGTGATATTATACTGACTGACGTAATTATCAATATCTTGTTGTGTTTTAAACATCCCCAAATAATCATAACCCCAGGCACCATTGTCGGAAGAAGCATTTAGTTGTGGATTCCACGGGTACATCATATCCACCTCATTATAATTCCACGCAAGAATCTTATCATTTGTCCATGAAAAGCGCGCGCCAATTCCATAGCTAAATTCATTAATTTTATCTTGCCATCCCAAGTCAAACTCAAGACCATAAGTATTCTTTTTTGCAAAATTCTCAGCAGCGACAGAACCACCGACTGAGATTGGGACATTACCTGTACGTTCGAGAAGTAAATTTCGGCCAAAATTATAGTAACCGTCTATAGTAGCCGACAAGCGGCTGTTGAAGAAACGGGCATCGATACCGATATTGTTTTTATAATCATTCGCCCATGTGGCGTTCCGGTTAGCCGTTTTCTCCATCTTCATTCCTGTCGTTGCATCGCCATTTCCTCCAAATACGCCACCTTTTCCGATTTGATAGGTATATCGTTGTTTCCATCCCCACGCGGCGGTCTGATCATTTCCTAATTTACCATGCGATAGGCGCAATTTTAAATAATCCACACCTTTTACATGAAAGAAATCTTCTTCACTGATCACCCATCCTACAGAGATGTTATAAAATTTACCCCAGTAGTTTTCGGGAGCAAATTTGGTCGAGGCATCTGAACGGAATAATACCTCCGCAAGATATTTATCACCATAGCGATAATTCAATCGGCCAAGGTAGCCCAAGGTTCCAGATTCATAAGCCGCTGTACGTCCTTCTACAGTACCAAACGCGGTTCCAAATTGTCCATTTGTATTTTGTAGTGGATCATTTTTCCAAACATCTTCCTGGGATGATTTTGCTTCCGCTTTTTCTACCGAAAATAAACCTGAGAAATTATGTTTTTTCCACTGTTTATCATACGTTGCTGTAAAGTTTGCTTGGTAATTGCTACCGGTCGCATTTGAAAAATAAACCCGATTGCCATTACCAAAAGTAACAGCCTTTTCACCGGATATATTTTCATCAAAAATATGTCCGTTTTCGCCGCTTCTTTGATCAAATGTATACGTTTGATATTTTGTGCCAATTTGATCCCCACGCTCATTTTTTAAATTTTTAGCGTAGGATCCACGTAAAGTCAGACCTTTCAACCAAGGTGCCTGATATTCGGCATTAAGGTTAATACTGAATTGTCTTGAATCAGTTTTTGTTAAATTGCCTAATTTCTGCAATTCAAAATAATGATAGGCCGATAGATCTCCAGCTGTGCCCGGCAGACGAACTGGTAAACCATTAACATAAGCTGGAACATAAGGTGAAGCCAACAACAGGTTTCTGTAATCGTTATCGTCATTTTCGCCACCGATCTTGTTAAAGGTTTTTTGCTGATTACCTGTATTTCCCGAAACCTGCATACCAACCTTAAAATTACTGGCTACCTGGATATCACTTCCTGCACGAAAATTCCATCGATCATAATCCAGTGTACCCAAGTTACCATTCTGTTTGTTATAGGCCACGTTTGCAAAATAGGTTGCTTTATCTGCCCCTCCTGAAATATTCAAGGAATGTCGTGTCAGATAACTTGCTTTCCAGGCATCGTCTAACCAATTATAAGAATGGTTCTTAAAATAGTCCAGCTCATCTTGCGAGAAAAACCATTTGTCAAAACCGCCTGCTTTTGGATCACGGTTTGCTCCATTCGGCCCGTTCATGATATTGAAGTAATTAGCAAATTGATACGCATCCATTACTTTTGTACGGTAGGTCGCATCATTAATGGCATATGATCCATTGTAGCTGATTTTTGGCGTACCCAATTTTCCTTTTTTAGTTGTTACCAAAACAACGCCATTTGCCCCTCTAACACCATATACCGCGGCAGCACCGTCCTTTAAAAAGGAAATATTCTCAATTTCTGAAGCATCGAGATTGTTAAATAGGGTCTGGTCAGGTTGATTTTGCCCATCTACCTGAATCACACCATCAATCACAAATAAAGGAGCACTTGTTCCACCATCTTTTCCTCCACCCATTGGATTCCGTATAATGTAGCTTGGTTTTGCTCCCGGACGACTCGTTCCGCCGCTGACGTTAAGGCCCGCAACCCGGCCCACCAATGTTGCGCCCACATTCGTCGATGGCAGGTCTTCGATTTCCTCCGCTTTAATCGCTACGACAGAGCCTGTCAAATGTGCTTTTTTCTGTGTGGCGTAACCAACAGCAACTACCTCTTCGAGTTCCTGACTTTCGGCTTCCATGCGTATATTCAATACATTCTGGTTTCCAACGGGGATTTCCAGTCTTTTATAACCAACAAAATTGAGTACCAAAATCTCGTTTCCAACAGGCAAGTTCAGCCTAAATGTACCATCTGCATCTGTTGAAGTCGCCGTCTTTGATCCTTTAATGGATATCGTTACTCCGGCAAGCGGTTTTCCATTTTGATCAACGACCTTTCCTGTTATATTTTTAAAAAAGTTTAAATTGTGTTCACTTAGATTTACTCCATAGGAGTATGACGGAATGATCCCGCCAGTCATTATTCCAATAGCCAGCAGTTGTGCTAACCTTTTAGAGGATTTACTCGGGAATATGAGCTGATTCATAATTTGGGTATTAATTTGTTTACTGGGTTATTTTTTTAATCTCGCGGCCCATTTATCGCCTTCTTCCTTTAGGTTATAGCCATGGGACGCTAAATAGTTATTGATTTTGCCTTTATATTTACCAAACCAAGCGTGCTTTTTTTCTGAAGATTCAGCCTGCATCGCAAAATCCCGTGCTTCATACAGCAAACTGTCGATCATATGCACTTCGTCTTTTGTGAGTCGAGGAATCATATCCTGGTAGGCTCTCACAGTATTCGGATAAACATTATAGGTCATACCGTTTTTAACGGCCTCGACTTCTTGATCTGTTAAAACCTCTTTTAGCCGTTTTACAAACGCCTGATTTAAATTGCTGGTTTCCTGCAGCGTCTCCTGCGTGATTTGCTCTTTTAGACTCTTATCGGTATTCTCCTTGATTTTTAAATCACGAAGTGTATAACAAGCGTTTAAAAGATAATACTGGTCACGGATAATGTGAGCTGCTTTTTTTTGTTTGGTCTGATCTTGTAACGCTAATTTTGCTACAATTTTTTCTGACCGATCGGTGATGGTTTTCCAATAAGCGTCTTCTGTTTGACTAAATGTCATAGATACACTTAAAAATAAAAACATGAGTAATGCAAAACGTTTCATAGGCATGAATAGTTTATCCCTTTTTTGGTTATTATTAAACATTAAATAAAGTCCCTTACCTTTATTTTTTTTCTATAAATTCTCAAACAAACTTCAAAATGACATAAAGAATTTTTGAGTCTTCAATATAACTGAAAATTTTATTGACAACCGTCATGCACTATGCT
Source organism: Sphingobacterium prati (assembly GCF_013167215.1). Lineage (GTDB taxonomy): Bacteria > Bacteroidota > Bacteroidia > Sphingobacteriales > Sphingobacteriaceae > Sphingobacterium > Sphingobacterium prati. The sequence continues at coordinate 625,002 of NZ_JABJWY010000038.1, read as the reverse complement.
GACATTTACGCTATTTAACCTCTAAATTATCAATAATAACACCCTCTAAATCAGAAGAGTATAGCTTAACAAAATAGGTACCCGCATTAATCATTGTCTTTGTATCAGTATTGATATAATTCCATTTGCCTACACGTGTAGGCTCCAATTGTATTGGAGTTTTAGGCACCAGCACATGCTTATCTTTGTCCAAAATTTCATAATAACCACGACGTGCTTCCTTAAATGGATTATGATACTTAATCGATAACGCATACACATCTGCCGCACCAACCTGAAACTGCCAACCGATATAACCTTCATTATTGTTGAATGCCACACGCTTTTGTCCTGCAAACTCGATTTCGGAAACACCGTCGCGCCAGCTACTTTGATAGGCCTTATAGTTTTTCACCTCTTTAAGGTCATACACGGGCAGCATCCCACTTTGCTGCTGAAATACCAAAATTTCCCCTTGCGTCTTGGTCGTTATGGAAAGCTCTTCTCCGGCCTGCAAAACCTTACGGAATACTGCCAGATATTTCCCTGTATTCAATTGCACACTGTCTTTGGTCTGTTCAAAATCATCTGGCTTGTTCTCCCCCAATAAGAAAACATTGGTAGGCTCTTTAAAGTGTAAGCGATAAGATCTATTGCTATCAAGCTCAAAATAATCTGAACCAAACAAGGAAGAAGGCAAGGAGAAAAATGTTGTTTCAATATTTCCTTCCTTTTTCAGGAAGCTACCTATATCCAGCCAGCTGTGGAGTTTAATATCTTGATTCCTTAATTCAAGATTATAATGCTCTTGATCAAGCGATAAGGTTTTCCTGTTTTCTTTTGATGCAATAGCAATGGCCTGTATCACTGCCTGACCAGCATAAGTACGTGGAAAATTAATAACAATCTTTCCATTCATGACTTTAATAGGATAACTTTTTTTTAAGGCCTGCTGGAATCCAGCATTTTTATAAATATCAAACCGATGTTCCACAACTTGACCATTAATGGCAATATCAAAAACACGATCGCCTTTTCCCGATGAAAACTTCCCGTACCAGGGTTCGGCAAAATACAGTTCGACGAAATAATCTCCATTCGGTAAGTCAAATTGATACCCCAAGTTATCAAGCCCGTAGCGGAACGTCTGAAAAAGAGGCCAGTCCTTCGTTCCTTTGATAGGGTCAAAAATTATCCGTTGACTGGCAAAATTCGTGCTCATCCCATTGAATTTGTCCGCCCATGACCTACTGCCCCAGGCGAGCATGGGCCTATAAGGCTGGTCAGCCCGCCAGTATCCCCCATATTCATCGATATAAGTATCTCCGCCACAATTCACGCGATAGATATAATGATATCCCTGATCTGGTTTTAAAATCTTGGATTGCTGCTGCAAGGCAGCAAAATGTGGACTTTCGGGAAAGTTTTGTAATATAATGGTATCACGGGAAACCACTTTTCCAGCAATTCGTCCTTCAGCATAAAGTACATTGTAAATTACCTTGACGCCATCAAATTCAATATGCTGTCCAAACCCTGGATGTTTCTTCTTTCCAAGCGATAACGAACCGAGATCGTTAAAAAGTTCTATTTCATCACAATTCGAAAAAATACGAATATTGTCTTTTATCCCAGGGCTCAACCAACGATTCGGCCAAGAATGCATGGCAATGTATACCATGGGTCGTTCTTTCTTCCCATAATGCGATAGATACATATAATACGCATCTGTGGGCTCTCCCCAGGGTGTCAACAACCCTTTATAATTAACTGGCCCAATCCGATCAATCTCACGATTTCCTTCTCCTCCTTGGATACGGCCAGGATTATCATGTGAGTTCCAAAGCCATAGATAATGGCCTACAGCGCTATCTTTCACAGACTCTGCCAAACGCACCTTGGTCTGTAAAATATCAGCAAAACGTTCTTCATTGTAATTACTTTCGTTGGGTAGATAGGGTGGTTCGGCATGCATCCCCAGACTTCGCCAGGCACCATATTCCCCAACAAGCTGTTGCTTTTTTAGATCGTCGCCATAGGTTTTTTGATCTCCCCCATAAGTACCGGTCCAATTTTGTGGGACGTCCCAATCAGTCCCACTACCGCCATTACAGGTCGTCACTAAACGTTGTATAGATGCTGTTGGATCTAATTTGCGAATCAATGCAGTGCATTCACGTGCAAAATCTTCCGGAAGCGTACTTTCATTTTCAAGTCCCCATAAAATCACCGATGGACTATTTCGACGTTCACGCACCCATTCTATCAACAATCTCTTAAAGTTCGCTCGAAATACAGGCGTATCAAACCAGATGTGTGCCGCAAGCTGCGTCCATAACAAAATACCATGTTGATCCCATGCCTGTTGATAACGCAGGTTATGTGGCTGGTGGGCATCACGAAAGGAGTTGAACCCGAGTGCTCTGATCTGTTTAATCCGGGAATCGATCTCTTCCTTTTCGAAAGCGTGTGACTGCCCTAATTTATGTTCATACTCCGCAATACCATTTATAAATACCGGTGCTCCATTAACTAAAAGACGTGGATCACCGGATGGTTTTAACCCTTTTGACCAACGAACAGCGCGAATTCCGTAAGGTGTTTCTATCTCGTCTATGATCTGTCGACCTATTTTTAACGTTATTTTTATGCGATACAAATAGGGTGAGGTCACAGACCATAATTGTGGATTGCTAAAAATAAGATCTTTCAATCTAATTTCCTTTATCGCATTTCCTTTAATCTGGTCTTTCGATGTAGATCGAACGATTAATTTTCCCTTTTGGTCCAAAACCTCCGTTATAAGCTCCAGATCTTTATTAACTTGGCTTTTATTACTCACTTCCACGACTTGGTGTACGACCGCCTTCTTATGATCAACAGTTTCATCATTCCAATAATGTTCACCAAAAGGCGTAATAGACACTTCATTTTTGATCAATAGACTCACTGGACGAAAAATTCCCATAGGCTGCGATCCTTCAGAAAATCCCCGTTCTGTCGAACAGCCTCCGTCTACCCAAGGAAGATCCATAATATGTGCCGGATGATCTGCCCGAACGGCCAAAAGATTGGGACTCCCATCCAACTTGATCGCATCAGTGACATCCAGTGTAAATGTGGTTCTTCCTCCTGCATGATACCCTACCCGTATGCCGTTTAACCAAACTGTTGCATAGGATCCTACTCCCTCAAAAAATAAATAGAACCTATTTTTATTCCTTTGCTGTTTTAAAGAAAAGGTTTTTCGATACCAGGAGTAACCGTGTAAATTGCCATGCAGCAATCTGCGATATCCTTCGTAGCTATCCCAATTATGTGGGACATTCACTTTCCGCCAATCTTTATCTGGCTTAAAAGACAAACGGTGAAATCCACCATACCTAGCGGAATCTTTTTGGTCCATTATCGTCAACCAGTCAGTATCCAGAGCAATCGTTTTACGGATTTTTTGACCATAGGAAAACATTCCTAATAATAACATACAGGCACAGCAAAACAGCCTGCTCAACAGCATCAATCTGGTCATCATTATTTCTTTAACTTCAATTCTTGATCAAAGGCATAAGACTTGCCCTTCTTTGTTTTGATTTTTACTTCGCGACTAGCATAACGCAAATGGAGTTCTTCTCCAGCAAGCGATTCAACAGTCACCTCCAATAACTGATTGTCTTTCCATTCCATATTAACCTGAAAAGCCCCCCGCGCTCTGAGTCCCTTTACTTTACCCGTGCTCATTTCCTCTGGCAATGCTGGTAATAATTCAATCCCGTTGATATGGCTCTGAAGCAACATCTCGGTAATTCCTGAGGCTCCACCAAAGTTGCCATCGATTTGAAATGGTGGATGGGCATCGAATAGATTTGGATAGGAACCACCTCCTTTACCCGCCGGCCGCAATAGCATTTTAACCATGTGATAAGCATGCTGAGCATCTTTTAATCTAGCCCAAAAATTAATTTTCCAGGCCAGGCTCCAACCCGTTCCCTCATCACCACGTAGTACCAACGACCGTTTTGCAGCTTCAACCAATTGTGATGTATGCGTCGTATTGATTTCATCTCCTGGAAATAACCCCCATAAGTGAGATACATGACGATGTTTATTTTCTGGATCGTCCAAATCCGTCAACCATTCCTGGAGCTGTCCATGTTGCCCAATTTGGTTTGGTGCTATTTGATCTCGCATCTCCATAATTGAATCCCGCAATTGAACATCTTTACCCAATAACTTAGAACTTTGATCGAAAATATCAAACAACGAACGGATAATCTGATGATCCATTGTAGGTCCTTTGACCAAACCTCCATTTTCTGGAGAGTTTGAAGGCGAACTGACCCACCATCCTGTTGTTTTGTCTTTAACTAAAAAATCTTTAAAAAATAAGGTCGCGTCCTTGATGATAGGATAATATTGCTGTAAAAAGCGTAGATCTTGTGTATATTGATAATGCTCCCAAAGATGGCGCACCAGCCAAGCCCCACCTGTGGGCCATATCCCATGATTGGAGTTATTGATGGGAGCTGTTCCACGCCATATGTCTGTATTATGATGCAATACCCAGCCTCGAGCAGCATAATATTCCTTAGCCGTTTGACCACCAGCTAGACGAAGATCCTGGATCATCTGAAATAAGGGTTGCTGCAACTCAGAAAGATTCAATGCTTCCGTCGGCCAGTAATTCATCTCCAAATTGATATTGGTGGTATATTTACTGCCCCATGACGGTTCTAAAAATGGATTCCAAATACCTTGGAGATTCATGGGCTGACTACCTTCGCGAGACGCTGCGATCTGTAAATATCGGGCAAATTGCATATAAAGTGCTACAAGCCCAGGGTCAGCATGTCCAGCCGCCCGCTGCAATCTACGATCAGTTGGAATTGTATCAAGTTGGTTGCTGGCACCAAGATCTATTGCAAAGCGATGATACAATCGTTGATAGTCTTTTTGATGGACTTGATACAATTTATCTAGATCAAGCTTACATAAGTTCTTGAACCGTGCTAAAGCAGTAGCATCATACTGCTCGTTCAATTCCTGATAAGATTTAAAATTTGTTGCTGCAATCAGATAAATCTGCGCTTCATCAGCCTGTTGTACCACAAGTTGGTCGCCTTCATAAGATATTGTGCCACCTTTCAATTTGAGTTGCAGAAAAGCTGTCCCGCGCATTGAACCATTTTTCACCCACACTTCCAAACGGATTGATGTGCCGTCCATGTGATGAAGTTTAGCGCGCTGATGTTTGGTATTCATTGCAAGTCGAAAAGTAACTTTATTCTTCTGATCAGCCTGCAAGCGTACAGCAATAAAATTATTGGGATGACTCGCAAAATAGGTCCTGCTATAATGCACCCCGTTGAATGCGTAATTGACCCGCACTTCGCCTTTATTCAAATCAAGTATCCGGCTGTAGTTTTCAGCTGCATCGTGATTAAACTGCAGTTTCAACGAACCAAAAGGTTGATAGGATGCTTGATAACTTCCTATTTTCGGACTGTTTTGATCTTGAATATGGTATCTCCACTTTCCCTTCAACGACACAAACCTACCGCTGTTACTTTTTAAACCGATAGCTTGTTTGGGATCTTTATATCCTGCCACACCGCCCTTACCTTCTAGATTGATTACCTGAATAGCAATACTATTCCGCCCTTCACGCAATAACCCCATCGGAATTTGATAGTGTCTCCTGGTTTCATCTCCTACAGAGTGGCCGACGAGCTCGCCATTGATATAAGTATAGTCATTAGTTCGTATTTTATTTAAATCCAATGACCAGTGCTCAGCTAGATCATTTTTTGACAGGTTAAATTCATAACGAAACCAGACTGCTCCGTCTAGGCCTTCAAGCCCCTCTATTTCCCAACCCTCATAATGAGGGACGGTAATATGTGGCCATTTGCTATCATCAAAAGCGAATTCAAAAGGACCATGTTCCTGTTTTCGGATTTTGTCAACCTTGTTTAACCAAGCGGTAGGGTCTTCGGATTCACTTTTAACTCCCATAAACTCCTGCATCGCCAAAGACTCTGCTTCTTTCTGGCGACCTTGATCCAGTAGTTCTCGGATCTTTTGAAGATACGCTGATGCTCCTTTTTTATTATAATTCCGTGGGCCGTCGGTCCACAAGGTCTCTTCATTAAACTGTATTTCCTCATTGCTAACACCACCATAAATCATGGCTCCGAGGTGGCCATTCCCAATAGGCAAAGCCTCTTCCCATTGTGTAGCAGGATGATCAAACCATACGCGCGACTGCGCAAAAGCTGGGCGCAAGGAGCATATCGATAAAAACGACCATAAGATATACAGTTGTAAGCGCATTATTTATTGTCTGAAGGGTTTATATTTGATGTTAACTGACCACTTTTATAAGTTCCACGGAGGACTTGCTTTACGCGAGCCAGATTATTGCCCTGTACGTAAATTTCTTCATTTGCGGAACCAACTAAATCCAGAAACACGCCTGTTCCTGCTGAAGGGAAACAGCTTTGCACATTCGCCGATTTACAGTTTTCCAGTTCGATTAGTGATTTCTCCACTGCAGGTGTCGTATTTTTCACATTCAAAATATGCAGTTCCTTACTGTTGTTGGCAGTCAACAAAGCTCCTTGTTTGATGACCAAGTTTACATTGTTTAATGTCAAGCCATTCACGTTAATAGCCGAAAAACCTGTGTTCCCCTGCATATTAATAGCTGAAAATACTACATTCTCAATTGGCATCTCCTCCAACCCCCGCATATATCCAACACGATTGGTTGTCCCTGATAGATTGTTAATAAAGATATTCCTGAACTTAGGTGTACGTTCGCCGACAGGCTCGATCTCAGTTTTAGCATATTGCATATCCATCACAACGGCTTGATCTCTAATGTTGCGCATGACAATATTGGACACTTGAATATTTTCGACGATCCCGCCTCTGCCCCGAGCAGTCTTAAGCCGTATACCACGATCAGTGCCATCAAAAATGCAATTGGAAATAACAATGTTTTTAACACCGCCGGACATCTCACTTCCAATCACAACGCCACCATGACCACGAAGCATTGTACAATTTGTAATCGTATAATTTTCGGCTGGGATGTTAATTTTTCGTCCCGAACGATCCTTTCCTGATTTTATCGTAATGCAGTCATCCCCCACGCTAATATGGCAATTAGCGATGCGAACATTGGAGCAAGATTCTGGATTAATACCATCTGTGTTAGGAGATGGAGGATTATCTATGGTCACACCATCCACTGTGACATTATCACAGTATTGGGGATTAATTGTCCAAAATGGTGAGTTTTGAATTTTAATATCCTTGATCTGTACATTTTTACAATTTAAGAATTGTATAAACGGTGGACGTAGAAAACCTCTCTCGATCCATCCCGGAAGATCTGGAGCTAGTACATCCTTATTGAGGCGTTTAAACTCTTTTTGCCATTTACTGTCTTCGGTTTGTTTTTTAACCTCAACCTCGGAATAGCCCCACCACTTTTTACCATGTCCGTCGATAGTACCACGTCCTTGAATACTAATGTTTTCTAGGTTATTGCCATAGAATAATGGTGAAAAATTGGTTACTGCAGTTCCTTCCCATCGCGATTCCACCATCGGTAAATAATCATCAAAATTATCACTAAAATGCAATTCAGCACCAGCATCAATATAAATGGTGATATTACTTTTCAGATGAATTGGACCTGTTATATATTTTCCCGCCGGGAAATAGATGGTTCCTCCTCCTTTATTTGCAGCTGCTGCAATAGCCTTTTTGATAGCCAATGTATTGCTGCCAGTACTGTCTTTCCGCGCACCAAAGTCCATGACATTTAGCCAAGTTTGTGCCTGTAGACCCAACATGGATAAACAAAAGAAAACTGTTATTAATCCACGATGATAGTTTTTTCTGATCATATTAATTTAAGTTAATCTTACAATTTTTTAAATCTAGCTGATGGAAAGACTTTGTTCCATCCACATACACAGTAAATCCCTTTCCTTTGTTATATTTTTCGCCGGTAGCATCCCAATAAATCGAAATGTTCTTATTGTGGTAAGTTAATTGAGTCAGCGCAAAATAGTCCCATCTGTCTTTTGTAATCAATGGCCTTATTTCCAATGTATGGTTGGTTTGTGGCTTTATACCAATTAAATCCTGAATAATGATATCTGCAAATGTAGAGTGGTTGTAAAACTTACTTCTCGGATTATCGCCTTTTAACCATGCTCCTGTCCGCTCATCTTGGTATTCACCAATATAAGGCTTACCGTTCATAACATGCGATTTGGCATATTTATGAATCTGCTCGTATAAATCATTCGCATTTATCGCGTTATTCCGTTTGTAATCGCTTAAGTAATTAGCCATTCCACGGATCGTCTGCGAACTTGTGAAAGGCCAAATCGCACCATCCCATTCACAACTATGCCCTGTCCCGCGCGTTCTAAAAGTTGGCTCACGTCGCTCGGCAGTCGTTGTTCCCCAAGGGGCATTAAATCCCGCCGTATCGGGCAATTGAAGCCATGCTTTTCCATACATAGCTTTATCGGGTGGTAAATGAAAGTACCAGGGAATAAAACCAATTGCTTCACGTGTGGGATGTAGCGGTCCTTTTTCCAGCTTTGTTTTAAAGAATTGATCCTCCTTGTCCCAGAGTGAATCCAATACCAATTGACGTAAAGACTGTGCATATGAACTATATTTCTTCTCTAATCCCTTATTCGACACCAATTTGGCAATTGCTGCAATCGCAACAGCGTTCCCATACATGTAGCTGTTAATAGATGGGCGCATATTATGCACTTTCCGTCCACCGGAAACAGATTCTTCCATCCCATCCTGGACATCGTATTGCCAGAAAAGACCATTATTAGCCTTTCTTTCTTTTTCCCATTTTTCAAAATCTTGATCCAAGTCCATCAAACGGGCCTCTAAATAGTGATTGTCAGGATTGACTTTGCAATAAGCCAATAATGCATCAGGCAGCCAGGAACTGAACTGATGGAATCTCCGCTTGGATTGACCTTTATCAGCATGATAAAGCCAAAAATCAATGTATTCTTTTAAAAACGCATTGTCGCGAATCCATCTGCCTTCATACAAATGGTGACCAAGTGCACAGCTAATTGAATTGTATTTTCCAGCATGCTTTACCGGTTCAATAAATTCTGTCACCAAAGTACCTTCTGGACTTGACTTTATATGTTTGCGGTAGGACCACCATCTAAAATAATAAGTCTGCTCAACCTCCTTATCAGGACAATCAAGCAAGGGGACATTCGCCAGGAGCCAATCGTAAGCATCCTTATTTGGAATCTTGTTGACCACTGCTTCATTGTCATTACTATTAAATTCCCGAACATAGGATCGGACCTTCTCCACTAATTTTTCCTGCGCCCTTACATAGGAAAGTCCACAGAAAAGAAGCGCAAGAATAGATGTTCTAATTTTCATTACTTATTTAATATCAAAAAGTTGAAATCAATTTATTGTGTTTTTCGTAAAATACCTACTTCGTTTAAGTTATTTATCCTGTACTATCCTGAGCCTCGTTATGTTACAGTTTTGTACCCTGATAATAGCCAAATAAATCGTCGAGGTCATCCCCTTGATTATCCACATCGGCATTATACGGATTTGGGAGCTCCCTATCGTCCACAACGCCTAAAACCAGTACCTCTCCCTTCGGAATTTTCAGTTCGTTTGTTCCTGCAGGAAAGGAGTAAGTATGAATATCTACCATAGGCATGTACTGAATTCGGATCGCATTACGCACTTTTGCCTCTGCCTGTCCAAAATCATTGGCGCTCGCATCGATTTCCAAAACAGGTTTGGGAGCAAAAACTTTGTCGGTGCTATTGAAATAGCCAACTAATATCTTCACTGGTTTTTCACTTTTGAACCGGAGATGTGTACCGACTAATTTTTGATTAGCCGCATCAATCTGTATCGCTTGGATCCCTTCTAATTCATTTGCTAAATGTGTCACGACCAATTCCTGATCCGCATACAATTTCGCGCCCTTTTTCAATGGAATCAATTGTTGATTATCCAAAAACGTGACCTGCTGAGATTTTAATCCAACTTTTATTTGCGTGGGGGTATCACTCATCTTTGATAAAGAATCTATCGCTTGTTTGAAGTTATTCAATTCAGTTTCAAAGACAGGCAGCATTTCTTTCCAATGAATAAAGGTTGCATCCGCTCCCCGCATCGGTATTTTACGTTGTTTGGTTTGCATGCTGTTTGCATATAAATAGGTCTTATCCGTTATCGCTGTTAGCTTACGGTATTCTTCAACACTTTGTTCCAGATCCGGTAAAGCTTTTCGAAGTGCGTTTAGATCACGTACATATTTATAGCGCAGAAGTTGAATGGCAGCCTTCACCTTATAGCTATAATGATTAGCCAACAGTTGATGGATTCGGATATCATTAAGCCATCGATCAAATTCTGCTACATTTTTGGTGGGCGTTCCCAATGTTTTGATAAGAGCCGCTGCGCGCGCTCCATGTTGCACAATTTCTCTTGCCACCTGGGCAGGTGTTTCTCCAATATGGCCTTCATAACGATAGTCCTTCTCCACATAATCAACAATCATCTCTCCTTCTGGCGCCTCAGATTCATAAAGCATTGTAAACAACCCGTAACGATAAGGATTTATCAGTTGTGTCATCAGCATTCCCAAAGAAGAGGTCTGTCTGTTACCGTCTGTAATACCAAATCGCCGCAGGATTTTAGGCGATATCTCACCTATTTCTTCAATGGCCAATAATAACTTTTGCGCATCCTTCTCAGGAATACCGTAATAGTGCACAAGTTCCTTTGACCAATAGGATTTTTCATTTAATAAATCTCGATTTTCGTCCCAAGCGTATCTGGCCCAAGCTTTGTACCACATCCAATCTCGATCGACCTGTAATAATCTATTGTCAACTTTATCCGCTGAGTAAGGCCAATCCCAATACGAAGCCTGTGGATATATATGGATGCCATTTGAATGGTGGACTTCGTGCATAGCTTTAACCGATTTCTGGATAAAATCAGGAGAACCATAACGGAAAGGCTCCAAATTGGCCAATATATGCACATTTTGAATATGTACAGTACCAATATCACCTAATGAACGATGTAATTCTGCCCATTTTCCCCGAGGTGTATAGGTCGTCAATGCTTCTCCATTATATTTAGCCATCGTGTACAAATTCTTATATATCGGCAGTGCTGCTTGCATAACAGCAGGTGCATCCGTATCATGGGCCCTTAGGATGATAGGTGGTTCACCGGCTGTCCGGGACAACTGTAAACCATCTTTTACACCCGGAATAATCGTTTTTGTAAACCAGTTGATATCGTCTTGCCCCACCCCTTCCATTGCTTCACCCAAAGTAATCAAGAGCCCCACATTCGGATATTTGGCTACAAAAGCAGCGATGCTTTTACGTGTATAATCTGAAATTAAAGGTGTAATAATTCGATTTCGCTCCTGTGTCTTTAAACCATGGCGATCGGCGAAAGGCTTTGGTAGGATAATATTATAAAACATTTGAATAATCCAGATCCCTCTTTTATTCGCTTCTTTGGTCAAAAAAGTATAGATATCTTGATTTTTCTGAAAAGTAGACTCATTAACCTCAAGCGCATAAGGGTAATCTTTTAATTTGACTAAGGAGGAAAAAGGATGCCCATTCCAAAGATAAAGTGCATTATATCGATTTTCAGCCATCATATCCAAATAATTCAGCCACAATTGCTTATCGTAAAACCAAGGAAAGGATTCTGGTGTATAAGGGTATTCATAAATATCATGCCCAGGTAGATAGGTTGTTTTCTGAAGTCCGATGCTCGTCCCCCGCATCACCATCTTAGGTCCATCTTGTATAAAAAAGGGCTGGTTTCCTTGCCAGGTTTTATTAGCAAGTAATTCCAAACAACCGTACAATACCCCTGACTCGTCTGCTCCTATAAGTTCAATTACTCCTTTTCCTGCTTTCCGATATAAAACAAAATGTTCTTTCTCGATCAATTTAGCTTTAATAGAGTCTGGTAAAGACTTCTTTTGTGCTAACGTACTCACCTCAACCTGTACAGGGTTTGTGACAGTAAATTTGAACAGTTCTTTTTGTAGCAGATCAATAGCGTATTGAAATCGCTCTTGATTTACGATTCCCGCCATCGTATAAACAATATTTTTTTGTTTGTTTCCTGCGTGAAGCTCTACAACGAGAGAACAGATACAAAGTAAAACGCATAATAGTCTTCTGTACATAATTGGTTATTTTGCAATTCACTAATAAATGTCAATTTTACATATAAAATTTCAAATATTAGAATAAGTATCTCGTTTTTTACAAAGTATATTTTTTACAGATAGAGATTTAATCCGCATCAACTAGATTATTTTTACTATTTTTAGTATATAATCAACGATTCCTTGAAAAAATATCTTTTATTCTTAGACACGGAAACATCTGGACTGCCCAAGAAGTGGGACAGAAAATATACAGCGAGTGACAATTGGCCTCATCTTCTGCAACTGGCATGGATTATCTTTGACGAAGAGATGCAGGAGGTCAAACGTACCAATAAATATATCTATGAGCCTTTGATTCCAATCAGTCCAGCGGCGGAACAAATACATGGATTGACTCCTCCCTTTCTTATGAAACATGGCGAAAAGAAAAAAGATGTACTACGCAAACTTAGCCATGATCTCAAAAAATATCGTCCCCAAGTCATTGGTCATTTTCTTTCTTTTGACATACAGGTATTATGTGCAGAATACTTTCGTTGCAATCTACCTATACCATTTTCTGGAATCACTTATTTTTGTACATTATTGCACAGTAAGATCTATGTGCGCAATCCAAATATGGTTCACCTTCCCCTTCCGTTACTATACGAAGCGCTCTTCTCGGAAACACCCAAAAACATACACAATGCCGAAAAAGATGCCGCAATCACAGCCAGCTGTTTTTTTGAAATGAAACGGCGGGGTGAACTATCCGATCAAGATATTCAAAACCAGCAATCAGCATTCGATAACATCATATAATACATTTAGCATGAAAAATACTGAAGTTATCTTATCACTTCTAAAAGCTACGCAACCGTTTCAGGTATTGCCCGAAATAGTTCAACTCAGCCTCGTCGATCTGTTTCACGAAATGCGTTTTTCAAAAGATACACTTGTTTATAGACAGCATATAACGGACATGGACGGCGTAGATCTTATTGAACAAGGTGAATATGAGACCTTTTTCTTGGATAGCTCGGATGGCAAAAGGTTAGTTGAAATTCATCATCGCCCCTATTGCTTTGGTGGAATTTCCGTCTTGTTGAACAGGACGAAGGCGCTCAAGTCCGTCATTGCCAAAAAGGGAACTGTCATTTATCGCTTACCCAGGAAAAATTTCATCGAGCTATGTAATGCCAATGAAGAATTTTTCCATTTTTTTACGAATTCTTTCGGGAGAAGAATGCTGGATGAGGAGTTTTCACATTTCGTAAAGTCGCCAGCATCTTTTGAAGAAAGCTACTTTGCGGCTGACCAGCTTTATTCACGCAAAATCGAACACATTGTGTACAAGGATATTGTTGCGTGTAGCGCTGACACGCCTATTTATATGGCGGCAAAGGTGATGGCTACACAAAAAGTTAGCTGCTTATTTATCAAGGAGGGCGATTCAATCATTGGCTATGCGACCGACATGACGCTAAGGGACCGGGTGATCGCTCAACAAGCAGATACCGGCCAGCATATTGTAGAAGTGATGGACAACCCTATTGTGAGTATTTCAAATCAGGCTTACCTCTATGAAGCCGTCTTAAAGATGTTCCGGACTAAATCAAAATACCTCCTCGTCGAAAAAGAAGGTAACTATGTGGGCTTTCTGAGTAGAAATAGGCTTTTGAGCGAGCAAGGACAATCTCCATTGGTATTTATCCAATCTGTCAAATTAGCTGAAACATTGGAAGAGTTGCGGGATAAATGGAACAATGTCCCCGAAATCATCCACCAATTGCTTGGAAGAGGTGTAAATGCCGAAATCGCCAATCAAGTTATTACTACCGTCGCCGACAGTATTGCCATAAAGGTAATTGAAAAAGTCATCAAAGACCTTGGTGAACCACCTGCAAAATTCGTTTTCATGGTAACCGGAAGTGAAGGAAGAAAAGAACAGACTTTAATGACGGATCAAGACAACGCCATTATCTACGAAGATAAAGCCAACGAACAGCGGGAATTGGTACGTGATTATTTCCTGCGATTCGCCAGTCAGGTATCCGATCATTTAAATACCATTGGATTTAGTTATTGCACTGGAGGATATATGGCCAGTAATCCAGAATGGACACATTCGCTGTCACACTGGAAAAACAACTATAAAACTTGGATTGAAGAAAGCATTCCTGAAAACGCCATTAAATTTTCCACCTTCTTTGATTGCAGGCGCTTGTATGGCGATCCGAATATTATCGAGCAGCTAAAGGATTTTTTAACGATTGAATTGCAAAAACCAAACGACCGTTTTTTTGCCTTTATTGCCAAAAATGCATTACAGTATGAACCACCGCTGACATTCTTTAAAACCATCAAAACCCAAACTGTAGGGTCAACAGAAGTATTCAACATCAAAAAGGCCATGACACCCATCGTTGACCTCGTCCGGGTATACGCACTTAAAAACAGAATTTATGAAGAAAATACTGGCGGTCGCTTAAAGGCACTCTTGGACTTGGCAATATTCACACAAGAACAATATGACGAACTGCATCAATCCTATTACTACCTGATGTCATTGAGACTAAGAAATCAGACTAATCAGATCCGGATTGCCAAGTTAAATCCCAATAATTATATCCCGATTGATAGTCTCACAAAAATAGAAAAAGCAACATTGAAAGAAATCTTTAAAACAATCCACAATTTTCAAATCGGGATACGCCTCAAATTCACCAATAATATTTTCGGTTAACCGATAGTTGATCGTAAGACAAATAAAAAAGCGGCGTCAAAAATTGACGCCGCTTTTTTATTTGTCTTAATGCTCAAAACTGTACTAAAATCCTAAAAACATCGCCAGGATTTTTACTCCAATGCTCCAGGGCAGATTGGGCTTCCTCCGGAGGAATCACCGCAGTGATAAAATCGTCAATCGGACAATCTCCTGTTTTCAGATATGTTATAACTGCCTTAAAGTCTGCTGGCGTAGCATTTCTTGACCCCCTGATATCCAGCTCTTTTTTTACAAAAAATTGCGTATCAAATGGAATTTTCTCTTTTGCATAGCCAATATAGACTACCCTTCCAGTAAAGGCAACAGCAGAAATGGACGCTGTGTAAGTTTCAGAGCGGCCGACGGCCTCTATAACCACATCAGCTCCCCGGCGATCGGTGATGGCTGAAATACGTTCTTCCAGATTTTCCGTTATTGAGTTGATCGTATATTGTGCACCAAGTTTTTGTGCCAGTCTTAACTTTTCGTCACTCACATCGACTGCGATAACCGTAGCCCCGCGTCTAACAGCTCGAATTATGGCACCAAGGCCGATCATTCCGCAGCCAAAAACCAAGACACGATCACTGTCTGTCACTGCTGCACGGCTTACTGCATGAAAGCCTACGCTCATAGGTTCCACTAAAGCAAAATCACGGACCGAGATTGCCGCGTCGCCAATTATCTTTTCCCAGGGTACCGCAATATAGGTTGCCATCGCTCCATTGCGCTGTACACCCAAGGTCTGGTTAAATTCACAAGCATAAGGACGACCATTCTCGCAGGCAGCACATTGCCCACAATTTGTGTAGGGGTTCACCGTGACAGACATCCCTGGAATAAAATTGGAAGGTACATCTGCCCCAACATCAGCAATAACTGCCCCTATTTCATGCCCGGGAATAACGGGCATAAGCGCCAGCGGGTTTAAGCCTTTAAACGTATTTAAATCTGACCCACAGAAACCCACATAGTGAACCCTTAATAATACTTGTCCTCTTTCCAGTTGTGGTAGAGGAAGATCAATCAGCTGCACGATACCTTGATCAATAATTTGAATTGCCTTCATCTATTTCGCTATTATTTACCTAACCAAAAAGCGATACGCTGTTTTTGAACTATATTTTTCCCCTGGCTTTAGGACTGTCGATGCAAAATCGGGGTGGTTGGGTGCATCCGGAAAATGTTGCGTTTCTAAACAGAACGCCGAACGGAAAGGATAAGCTTTCCCCTCTTTCCCTTTGGGATCTGTATCTTTCATAAAGTTGCCACTATAAAACTGCAATCCAGGCTCTGTGGTATAAATTTGCATTTCAATTCCCGTCTTAGGAGCGTACACCGCAGCGACTTTCTGAAAACCTTCCTTCTTGTTAAGTTCAAAATTATGGTCGTACCCTTTCCCTATCTTCAATTGGGCATCGTCATCTTCAATACGGGCGCCGATAAGCTGAGCTTTGTTAAAATCAAAAGGCGTTCCAGCTACCGGCAAGCTCTTTCCTGTTGGAATCAGTGTCGCATCCACCTCTGTAATTGCTTTGGCGTCAATTTGGAGTTCGTGATCTAATATTGATGCATCTCCAGCCCCATTAAGATTAAAATAAGCGTGATTCGTTAGGTTCAAAACCGTTTCCTTATCGGTCGTTGCACTATACTCGATCGTTAATTCTCCGTTTTCCTGTAGTGCATAGGTAACTTCCATCTTTACTGTCCCTGGATAACCGGCTTCCTTATCTGGTGAAGTATACGCTAGGGTAATTGACGTCTCTGTACTACGAACTACTTCCCACACCTTATTATAAACACCATTGGTTCCACCATGGAGTGAATTATCGTCATCATTTTTTTCCAACGAATAGGTTTGTCCATTCAACTTAAAAGAAGCGTTGCCAATTCGATTGCCATATCGTCCTACAATAGCTCCATAATAATTATTGAAATTTTCTTTGTACTGCTCTGCCGAATTATAGCCTAAGATTACATCCGTACTTTTTCCCTCTTTACCAACAACATTCAAACTGACTAACCTGGCGCCATAATTCGTCAAGCTAACAGACAGCTTGTTATTTTTTATGTGATATAGTTTTACATCTTTACCATCAATTTGACTATCAAAAGAAAGATTTGACGTGGTGTCAACCGAACTTGCTTCTTGCTTGTTTTGAGTCGAGTTAGACTGGCATCCGTAGGCTAATGAAGCGCAAGTCAACAAGCCAATAATAATTTTCTTATTCATCGTTAACTAAGTTTTTATTCCACCATACAGGGTGGATTTATCCTATTTCAAATAGGAATAGTTTATAATAATTATTTAGCATTTAAAAACATCTCACCTACCAAAAACGCACATAAATTGCTGTCACCATCAACAAAGTTACCACGATTAATGCCAATACTGATGGTTCGACTTTAAACATTGACCTATCCAATGAAAAAGCCTTTGGATTAACCTTCGGACCTAGCATACTGACACCGATCATAGCGATCATCGTAAACGCAAAAGCTAATCCCATACAGATTTGAAAAGGAATTTCATAAACTCCTGCCTTATTGGGGAAAGCGGTGTAAAGCCAAGTTTCAGGCCCCATTATTTTGACTGCAAATTCATTAAAAAATACCGACAATGCAAATCCTGTTACTAAACCTGTTATCGCTGCAGCTCCAGTAGTACGTTTCCAGAACATGCCCAACAGGAACATTGCAAATACACCCGGACTGATAAATCCGGTATATTTCTGGATAAAGGTAAATCCACCCGCACCACCTATTCCTAAGCTGTCATTCCAAGTGAATAATACCGCAAGTAAAATCGAAACAACGATTGTAATTTTCCCCACCCAAACCATTTTAGCTTCACTAGCTTCTTTATTGATGTATTTTTTAAAGATATCCAAGGTAAAGATGGTTGCGATACTATTCGCTTTTCCTGCTAGTCCAGCAACAATGGCGGCGGTCAATGCTGCCAATGCGAGTCCTTTCATACCATTTGGCAGGTAGCCCAAAATGGCTGAGTATGCGTTGTCCGCATGAAAGACTCCCCCAGGAGCCATTTCCTGTTGTAAGGCGCCATTTTTGTAAAGGACATAGGCCGCAATACCGGGGAGCATAACGATAATCGGCATAAATAATTTTAGAAAACCAGCAAAAAGGATTCCTGTCCGTGCCGTTTTTAAATCCGCTCCTAAAGCGCGCTGCGTGATATATTGATTACACCCCCAATAGTTAAGATTCACAATCCAGATCCCCGCGAGATACATACCGATTCCAGGCAACATCAGATATTTATTGATGTCTTCTTGACTAGCCCCTGGTCCAGGTTTTTCAACAAAAAGATTAAAGTGACTTGGTGAGTCTTCCATCAATTTATTAAATCCGGCCAAGACATCTTTTCCAAGACCAAAATGTTCACTGACCAATGTTAACGCCACGTATGTCGTTGCCACTCCACCAACAATCAATACCACCACTTGGATAACATCAGTAAATCCAATGACACGCATTCCCCCTAGTGTGATAATCACTGCAAATACCGCTAATGCTACAGTTATCATATGGAAACTTTCTCCACCACCAGCCATACTGGAGATTGCAATCGCTCCTAGATATAAAATAGAAGTTAAGTTAACAAACACATACAAAAACAACCAAAAAATGGCCATAATCAGACTTGTTGTCTCATTGTACCGGTTATTTAAAAACTGTGGCATGGTGAAAATCTTATTTTTCAGATAGACCGGTATAAACCACACCGCAACAATGATAAGGGCAACTGCCGCAATGAGCTCATAGGCAGCCACAGCAATACCCACCTCAAAACCATTACCACTCATTCCAATAAACTGTTCGGCCGAGATATTGGACGCTATCAACGAAGAGCCAATTGCCCACCACGTCAGTGAACCTTCAGCCAAGAAATAATCCTTACTGCTGCTTAAACTATTTGTCTTTTTACGATAAATCCAATAGCCATAGCCTGCTACGATAAAAAAGTAAACTACAAAGATGATGTAATCTACCATTGCAAATTTTTCCATATTTTCCAAATTGGTTATTTAGCAATAAGCCATTTATGTCCCGTAGTAGGGAAAACATAAATGGCTTATGCCTACTATTTACTGAGTAAATAATAGAGTTCGTTCCATTTCAATTGATTTTCGAGTTTCGCTACTGTCGTTTCCTCGTCAATCAAGACATATTCCAACCCTGCTATACGAGCAAAATCTTCAAGATATTCAGGGGTCAAGTTTAGGCTATAAGCCGTATGGTGCGCTCCGCCGGCAACAATCCAAGCACTACAACCGGTTTTCATATCAGGAAGCGGCTTCCACAACACACGCGCAACAGGAAGTTTTGGTAGCTCTTCTTCGACAGCGACTCCCTTAACCTTATTGACAATTAAACGAAAACGGGTTCCCATATCCACCAGAGATGCGTTTAAAGCATCCCCGCTTTGGCCATTGAATACCAACCGCGCTGGATCCGCTTTCCCTCCGATTCCAAGGGGATGAACTTCAATCCGGGGCTTTCCGTCGGCCAGAGCTGGATCAACCTCCAACATATGTGAGCCCAAAACCATTGGATTTTCAGGATCAAAATGATACGTATAATCCTCCATGAAGGCTGTTGTGCCCGGCAGACCTGCCCCCATGACCTTACAAGCTCTAACCAAAGCAGGTGTCTTCCAATCGCCTTCACCGGCAAAACCATAGCCTTCAGCCATTAAACGTTGTACCGCCAGGCCCGGAAGCTGTACCATGCCATACAGATCCTCAAAAGTATCGGTAAAACCTTTAAAGTTCCCTTGCTCTAAAAACTTTCGTAGACCAATTTCAATTTTGGCTGCTTCAATTAGGTTTTCGTGATATTCCGCACCAACTTTTACATTCTCAGCAAGTTCGTATGTTGCTTCATACGCTGCTAATAATGTAGCAATTTCTTCTTCAGAACTTTCATTGATAATCTTCACCAGATCACCAATGGCATAGGTATTTACAGAAAATCCAAATTGTGATTCGGCATCTACCTTATCACCATCCGTAACCGCCACATAACGCATATTATCACCGAATCTTGCAAATTTGGCGCCTTGCCAATCGTGCCATCCAGCAGCGGCACGCGCCCAAACATTGATACGTTCCAATACCTCCACATCTTGCCAGTGGCCAGTCACTACTTTACGACCGATTTTCAGACGGCTCACGATATGCCCAAATTCACGGTCTCCATGTGCACTTTGATTAAGATTCATAAAATCCATATCGATGCCATTCCAAGGAATATCCTGATTGTATTGCGTATGCAGATGTAATAACGGTTTCTGTAAAGCTTTTAAACCTCTGATCCACATCTTTGCAGGCGAAAATGTGTGCATCCATGTAATAACACCAATACAATTCTTTTCATTATTTGCAGCTGTTAATGTCTCATAGATCTCATCTGTATTTTTTACGATTGGCTTATATTTGACCGTCACAGGGATCACTGCCTGAGCATCTAAATAATTAGCGATTTCCGTTGCATGCACGGCGACCTGTCGCAAGGTTTCTTCTCCGTATAGATCCTGGCTTCCAACGATAAACCAGACCTCAAGCTCTTTTAAATTGATATTCATTTTAAATATTAGTTTTGCTTTAAATTTCTCAATACAGTGTGTTATTGCCCATAGTAGGCATTAGACCCATGCTTTCTCTCATAGTGTTTTTTGATTAAAGCCGGCTTTAATCGAGGTGCATCAGTGTTAATTTGTTCTGTTAACCAAGCCATTTTGGCGACCTGTTCTAACACGGCACTGTTATACACAGACTTCATCCCGTTTTTTCCCCAGGCAAACGGCGCGTGGTTTCCCACAAGGATCATTTCCACCTCCTTATAATCCAATTGATTTTCGGTAAAGTGATTGATAATCTGGAAACCGGTTTCATGTTCGTAGTTTCCAGCGATCATCTCATCGCTCATAGGAGGAGCACAAGGAATATCGGTTGTCAAATGATCTGCATGTGTGGTCCCAAAGATGGGAATATCCCGCTGGCTTTGCGCCCATGACGTTGCATAGGTAGAATGAGTATGTGTAATTCCTCCGATTTCTTTCCAGTGTTTGTACAATACAGCATGCGTTTTTGTGTCAGATGACGGTCTGAGATCACCTTCTACTACATTCCCATCGAAGTCAACAATAACCATATGTTCGGGCGAAAGCTCCTCATAGGGTACGCCACTTGGTTTAATGGCAAAAACTTCGTTCTGTCTATCTGCGACACTGACATTTCCAAATGTGAAAAGCACGAGGCCCAACTTGGGCAGTTGCATATTACAATAGTATGCTTCCTCTTTTATTGAATTATACATGATTAAATTTCGACGATTAAACAGTAATGGTTAATGATTCCTTTCCTTCAATGAAAGCTCCGAGAGTTTTGTAACGTTCATAACGTTCGGCATATATTGACACCCATTTTTCCTCGGGTATATAGGTACGTTCAAAACCTTGCCCCATAGCTTGCATAGCGTCCTCTACAGTATTGTAAAGACCGGCAGCTGTAGCCGCAAACATAGCGGCGCCGATAGCGCAAGTCTGCTCACTCTTATGTATTCGAATAGGCATGTTCATGACATTAGCCATCATCTGCATAATAAAAGGAGATTTTTTAGCAACACCACCAAGGCCAATCAGACCTTTCACGGGAATCCCCTGATCTACAAAACGATCCACAATAGCTTTAGCGCCAAAACAGGTCGCTTCGACAATAGCCCTGAATATCCGAGGAGTATCAGTTCCAAGATGTAAGCCTGTAATCGCTCCTTTTAGCGATTGATCCGCATCCGGTGTCCTACGGCCATTTAACCAGTCTATTGCCAACTCAGATGTGGATGAAACGGGCAGATTTGCCGCTTTTTCACTTAAACTGATCAATAGCTTTTCTTCCAACTTTTCCAGAAGTTGCTCACGAACAACCTCCGTCAGCCCCTCGACCTCCTGCAATAAATGCTTCGTCGGCCACATTAGCACCTGCTTTAACCAGGCATATGCATCGCCAAAAGCAGATTGTCCAGCCTCCATGCCTATCATCCCGGGAATGATAGAACCATCAACTTGACCACAGATTCCTTTCACAAGAATATTCTGCACCTCTTCTTTGGGAGCCACTAACATATCGCAAGTTGATGTACCCATGACTTTACTCAGGTAATAAGGCTCGATCTGTCCGCCTACAGCACCCATATGACAGTCAAAAGCACCAATCCCAACAACCACAGCGGTAGAAAGTCCTAAGCGTTCAGCCCATTCTGCAGAGAGATTACCGGCAGGCTTATCTGAAGTATAGGTGTCCGTAAATAACCGATCCACAATGCCGTCCAATAACGGATCGATGCCTGTAAAGAACGTATTGGGTGGTAGCCCGTCAAATTCAGCCGCCCAAAGCGATTTATGCCCCGCAGAGCAGACACCCCGTTTTATAGCAGATGCCTGTACTCCGCCGGTTAATAGAAACGGGATATAATCGCAGTGCTCAACCCAACTATATGTCGCTTGTCGTACCTTTTCGTCGACTCTAAAAACATGTAACAGTTTTGCCCAGAACCATTCCGACGAATATACACCACCGACATACTTTAGATAATCCACTGGGCTGTTTTGATTATAAAGATTAATCTCCTTGGCTTCCTTAACAGCGGTATGGTCTTTCCACAAGACAAACATGGCATTGGGATTATCTTTAAATTCTTCCAGCAAAGCCAGAGGAATCCCTTGCTCATTTACGGCAACCGGTGTAGATCCAGTTGTATCTACCGAAATCGCTCGTATAGCTTGTCCAATATTTGCTATACCTGATTTTTGTATACAATCCTTTATTGTGGCTTCCAAGCCTTCGATGTAATCCAACGGATGTTGTCTAAACTGACTTGCGGCAGCATCACAGTATTCCCCTTTTTTCCAACGTGGATAATAAAATACGGACGAAGAGATTTCATCCCCATTAATCGCATCGACCAAGACAGAACGGACAGAATCGCTTCCGTAATCCACCCCAATGACATATGATTCATTCATTTTATACTGAATTTGGTTTATAACTTACAATTGTTTCTAGCCTATTATTTTTCATGCCCATCATCTAAGATACGTATTCAAAAATAATTAGTGTCAAATAAACATTTATTTTTTTAGATATGAAAGAAAATTTTCATATTTGAAAAATTGAATTAACTTCATGCCATCAAATCATAAGGAGCTCAAATAATATGTAGCTACCGAAGTAAAACAATTTTTGCTTTACAACAACCAAGTATTATACTTATTTTTAGCTATTTACTTTTTAATGATTTATTACAGGTGGAGAAGTAAAGTCAAAAAATCGATAAAACAACAAATAATGGAATATTATAAAAAAGATTCAGATATACTTTTGGCGATCGACTGTATCATATTTGGATTCA
This sequence comes from Sphingobacterium prati, assembly GCF_013167215.1. Lineage (GTDB taxonomy): Bacteria > Bacteroidota > Bacteroidia > Sphingobacteriales > Sphingobacteriaceae > Sphingobacterium > Sphingobacterium prati. The sequence goes on along the minus strand of NZ_JABJWY010000038.1, from coordinate 601,588 downwards.
ATGGAGAGTCACTGGAAATTTTACTAATTAAACGGGATTTCGAACCAGAAAGGAATAAATGGAGTCTGATGGGTGGTTTTGTCCAATCGGATGAGGCGCCAGAAGCAGCTGCTTATCGAATCTTGAAACAACTGACAGGACTCGAAAATGTCTATATGGAACAGTGCAGTGTATTTGGTGAGCCAAATCGTGAACCAAATGATCGTGTCGTAAGCATCTGTTACTTCGCGTTAATTGATACCCAAAAATACAAGCACATCTTGAGTGACAATTATGAGGCGAAATGGTTTCCATTGCAGCAATACCCTAAATTAATATTTGACCACGATCAAATGATTGCCGCAGCGCAATACCGTTTGCGTATGAAAGCAGCACTTTATCCTATTCTATTCGAACTGCTACCAGAAAAATTTACGATTCCGCAAATTGCCGCACTATATGAGGGGGTGTATAATATTGAACTTGACAAGCGCAACTTTAGCCGAAAATTGCTCTCTTCAGGTTTAATTATCAAACTACAGGAAAAAGATAAAGAAAACTCAAAAAAAGGCGCCTATTATTTTAAGCTCAATACTGCAATATATAAAGAAAAAATCATGTCCTTTCTTCGTTATTTACCAAGCTGGAGTCTCGAAACATAAGAATGCCCGACACAAGAAACAGGAAGAAAGAGAAATATTTCACTTTCAATTTTCGTTTTTTTAATAATTCCTTATATTTATCACAGGCATATGCTAGCTTTGTAGCTAGCATAGACGGATCAAACTTATTATAATAACGATAGACAAACATGAGCAAATTGAGATTAGCATTTGTATTTTTTACGATTTTATTTATTTCATCGTACACCTTATTACAGGCTCAAACTCCTGCGACAGCACCAACAAATACCGCTAAACAGGCCCAAGAGGCTTACAAATACAGCCCAGATGGACTAAGGAAAGGAAGCTTGGCAAATCAATTTGATCACCTAAATTATATATCAAAAAACAATTATGACTTCAAGATGGTCCGCAAAACCAACCTTGATATCGTTAAGAGGAATGTTGTTGACACTGTTGCAAAATTGCATAAGGAAATCAATTCATTAAAATCCTCCTCCAGCAATTACACATCCAACACCAAAAATTTACAAGATTCTATTCAGACATTAAAGGATCAGCTTGCGCAGGAACAACAAAAAACGGATAGTTTTTCATTTTTGGGAATCAATACATCCAAAGGTTTATACAGCACAGTCGTTTGGACAATTATTGCAGTGTTGGCTGTCGCAACTTTCGTCTTCTTATTCTCTTATAGAAAAGCCAAAGTCGATACAGTAGAATTTCAAAAAACAGCAGAACAATCGCAAGAAGAATTTGCAACATTCCGGAAAAAGGCGATGGAAAAAGAGCAATTGTTGAAACGCCAATTGCAAGACGAATTAAACAAAAAAATATAGCTTAGTTTCAATAAGCACATACATTCATTAATATTATCGACCTGAAGCGACTTCTAATCATGTTATCGCTTCAGGTCGATAATATTTAAAGACAATAGGATCTGAATCGTATGAATATCTGGAAAAGCGCGATCGATATAAGAAAATAATGTGTGTATTGCCGGGCAAAACTATATTTGTAACTGCAAGAATCGAAACTAACAGAATTACAACAGATAACATTTTGACCGCCATTAATAAAAATGTAATTTAATTGCAAATTCTATTTGTTTTTAAAAACGAATAACCTTATTTTTGCTGACCAAAAAAGAGGCCTTTTATGTCTCTTATATAAAATTGATTAATAAATATTTAGTCCCTATAATATGCCCAAGATTGGTAAAATAGCGCAGATTATCGGCCCAGTTGTTGACGTCAACTTCGCCGACAGTGAAAATCTACCTAAAATTTACGATGCATTGTACATTCAAAAAGAAAATGGACAACGTGTTGTATTGGAAGTTCAACAACACTTAGGTCAGGATCGTGTACGTACAATTGCCATGGATGCAACTGAAGGTTTGGTTCGCGGAATGGAAGTTGTCGATACTGGTGCTCCTATCAAAATGCCTGTTGGTGAAGAAATCAAAGGTCGTGTATTCAATGTAGTTGGTGATGCCATTGATGGTATCCAAAATTTGAGTAAAGAGAATGGTCGTCCTATCCACAACGTTCCTCCTAAATTCGAAGATCTATCTACTGAATCAGAAGTACTTTTTACTGGTATCAAAGTTATTGACCTCTTAGAGCCATATGCTAAAGGTGGTAAAATTGGTTTATTCGGTGGTGCCGGTGTAGGTAAAACTGTATTAATCCAAGAGTTGATCAACAACATTGCTAAAGGTCACGGTGGTCTTTCTGTATTTGCAGGTGTGGGTGAACGTACACGTGAAGGTAATGACTTATTGCGTGAAATGTTGGAATCAGGTATCATCAAATATGGTGAGCACTTTATGGAAGGCATGGAAAAAGGTGAATGGCCTTTGGACACTGTTGACCACGAATTAATGAAAGACTCTAAATGTACTTTCGTATTCGGTCAAATGAATGAGCCTCCAGGTGCACGTGCACGTGTTGCTTTGTCAGGTTTGACTGTTGCGGAATATTTCCGTGATGGTGATGGCGAAGGTCAAGGCCGTGACGTTTTATTCTTTATCGATAACATCTTCCGTTTTACACAAGCTGGTTCTGAAGTATCTGCCCTATTGGGTCGTATGCCTTCAGCAGTAGGATACCAACCAACCTTAGCAACAGAGATGGGTTTGATGCAAGAGCGTATCACATCAACTAAAAATGGATCAATCACTTCAGTACAAGCGGTATATGTACCTGCCGATGACTTAACTGACCCTGCTCCAGCAACAACATTTGCTCACTTGGATGCAACAACGGTATTGTCTCGTAAAATTGCTGAGCTAGGTATCTACCCTGCTGTGGATCCTTTGGATTCTACATCTCGTATTCTTTCTCCTGCTGTTTTAGGTGCTGAACATTATGATACTGCACAACGTGTAAAAGAAATTCTTCAACGTTATAAAGAACTACAAGATATCATCGCCATCTTAGGTATGGACGAGTTATCTGAAGAAGATAAATTAACCGTTCACCGCGCTCGTCGTGTACAACGTTTCTTGTCACAGCCTTTCCACGTAGCAGAGCAATTTACAGGTTTAAAAGGTGTATTGGTAGACATCAAAGATACCATCAAAGGTTTCAATATGATTATTGATGGTGAGGTTGACGAATATCCAGAAGCTGCCTTTAACTTGGTAGGTAACATCGACGATGCTATCGAAAAAGGTAAGAAATTATTAGCAGAAGCAGTTTAATTTAGATATTAGACCATAGGTATGAGATAATAGACTTTCGATTATCTCATATCTATTTGAAAACCTAAAGTTCTCAAATCTCATATCTCAAATCTTATATCTAAGAATAATGAAATTAACAATTATCACTCCCGACAAATTAGTGTACGAAGGCGAAGTAACGTCGGTTACTGTCCCTGGCTCTGCGGGTTCTTTCCAAATTTTGAAAGACCACGCGGCAATTGTTTCTACTTTGGAAGATGGAAAAGTAATTATTCAACAAGGTAAAGGTGGACAAGAAGTGTTCATTAAAGGTGGTGTTGTGGAAGCAAAAGACAATGTCATTACCGTGCTTGCTGAAGGAATTATCGGAGATTAAATCAATTGATTTTAAAATATTGAAGAGCTTCCGATAGAAATATCGGAAGCTCTTTTTTTTAAAGTTTTTTTGACAATTTCTTCATTTTAGGAAGAAATTTACCCTTTGTAACAAAAAATAATTTTTTCACCAAGTAGACCAATTTTAAATACGGTATACGAGTAACAAAATTTAAAATCTAATAACAACAAAAAATCAGTTTAAAATTTCTAAAAACTTAGAAACATAAAATTTTATTCTAAATAGAAAATTAGCACTTTACCTATTGCCAATTATTGTAATTCCTGCTACCTTGAGGAAATGAAAATCACAGGTTTTCACAGAAGCCTGAGATAGCATGATTTACCAGCAAAACCAAAAAGGGAAATTATTTACATCAGGTAAATTTGGGGTTATGAAATATTACGACAAGAACACATTGATTTATTTAGATGGAGCTTTTGTAAAGGCTTCCGAAGCTGCATTGAATCCCTTTGCACAGTCGCTTCATTACGGCTACGCTGTATTCGATGGTTTACGCGCGTACAATACCCATAATGGTCCGCGAATTTTTAAGGCTGACAAGCATTTTGACCGATTAAAGAAATCCTGCGAGGCAGTCAATATCCCTTACCAATGGAGTAACCGGGAACTCATTGACAAATGTTATGAGCTTTTGGCAGTCAACAACCTGCGGGAAGCTTATATCCGACCGCTGGTACTCACCGGCTCGAATATGCATCTGACTTCTTCAACGGAGGCAAATTTGATGATTGCCGCTTGGGAATGGGGACCATATCTCGGTCATAACCTATTACGTGTCTGTATTTCTGACATCAAAAGACCGAATCCAAAATCTTTTAAAACGGACTCGAAGATATCAGGTCAGTATGTAAACTCCATTTTAGCAACAACAGAAGCTATCAACAAGGGTTTTGACGAAGCACTCATGCTTGACCATGAAGGTTTTGTCGCCCAAGCTTCCAGTGAAAATATTTTTATCGAAAAAGATTTCAAAATTTATACACCTCCAGTAAAAAACATTTTTCCTGGTATTACAAGGCAGACCGTTAAAAACATCTGTAAAAAATTGAATTTCGAAGTTATTGAGAAGCAATTGACGGTAGAAGACATTTATAACGCAGACAGCGCATTCCTATGCGGTACCGCGGCAGAAATTATCGGAATCAAACAAGTTGACGATGTGATCTATCAAGAAGAGTGGGAGCACAGCATAGGCGCGTCGATCCAAAGAAGATATAAAAATTTAGTATTAGAGAACGAAAATTATGAAGTCATTATCTAACGGCGAAAATGCAATGAACAAATACAGCCGTACATTTACACAAGACGAAACGCAACCTGCTGCTAAAGCGATGCTTTATGGTATCGGCCTTACTGATGCCGATATGGAAAAAGCGCAGGTCGGTATTGCCAGCATGGGATATGATGGTAATACGTGTAATATGCACCTCAACGATTTGGCACAAATTGTCAAAAAGGGTGTCTGGAGCAATGACTTAGTGGGTTTGACCTTTGGTACAATAGGTGTCAGTGACGGAATGAGCAACGGTACAGATGGCATGCGTTACTCTTTGGTGAGCCGAGATGTAATAGCCGATAGTATCGAAACGATCTGTGGCGGTCAATATTACGATGGTCTGATCTCAATTCCTGGATGTGATAAAAATATGCCCGGCGCCATTATGGCAATGGCCCGTCTGGATCGTCCATCGCTAATGGTGTATGGTGGAACAATTGCTCCGGGGCATTATAAAGGCGAGGAACTTAACATTGTTTCTGCATTCGAAGCCTTGGGACAACGCATTTGCGGCAATCTATCTGACGAAGATTACGAAGGTATCATCAAACATACCTGCCCCGGTGCCGGAGCTTGTGGAGGTATGTATACGGCAAATACAATGGCTTCTGCAATTGAGGCGCTGGGAATGAGCTTACCTTACTCTTCGTCTAATCCAGCAATCTCAGAAGAAAAGAAAAATGAATGTTTAGATGCGGGTAAATACATCCGTACTCTATTGGAAAGAGATATCAAACCTTCCGATATCATGACACGTAAGGCTTTCGAAAATGCATTACGTACCATCGTGATCTTAGGGGGTAGTACCAACGCCGTACTTCACTTTATTGCAATCGGTAAGGCTGTGGGCGTTGATATTTCGCAAGATGACTTTCAGCGTATGAGTGACGAGACACCTGTATTGGCAGACTTTAAGCCATCTGGTAAATATCTGATGCAGGATCTTCAACAATATGGTGGAACTCCAGCCGTGATGAAATATCTTTTGGATGAAGGTTTATTGCACGGTGATTGTATCACCGTAACTGGAAAAACTGTTGCTGAAAACTTAGCTGATGTAAAATCCATTATGGAATATGACCAGCCTATTATCAAACCATTGAGCAACCCGATCAAAGCAACAGGACACTTACAGATCCTTTACGGAAATCTGGCTGAAAAAGGTTCCGTAGCAAAGATATCAGGCAAAGAAGGCGAAAAATTCACCGGTCCAGCACGTGTATTCGATGGCGAACATGACTTAGTAGCAGGAATTGCCTCAGGTCGAATTAAGCCCGGAGATGTTGTCGTTATTAAAAATGAAGGGCCAATAGGCGCACCAGGTATGCCGGAAATGCTTAAGCCTACCTCATTAATTATCGGTGCTGGTTTAGGTAAATCAGTGGCACTCATTACAGATGGACGTTTCTCCGGAGGTACACACGGTTTCGTTGTAGGTCACATTACACCTGAATCCTACAAAGGTGGGTTAATTGGTTTAGTACATGACGACGATATCATCGAGATTGATGCTGTCAATAATACGATCAACGTGAACCTTTCGGATGAGGAGATTGCTCAACGCCGCGCAGCTTGGGTGCAACCTGCTTTGAAAGTTAACAAAGGGGTATTATATAAATATGCTAAGACCGTAGCCGACGCTTCGGAAGGCTGTGTAACTGATCTATAGAAATCAAAAATAGAGACATTGAGCAAGTAGAGGCTTCAACAAACAGTAGCTCAAAGCCAATGTCTCAGATCTAATATCTAAATACTAAAAGACTGAATAATCAACAAAACTAAAAAATCAACGTAATGAGTACACTGGAAATAACAGAAAATAAGGCTGCTACCAAGCAGAAAACTCCGACACAAATTTCGGGATCGAAAGCTGTTATGGAAGCCTTATTGAGCGAAGGAGTTGATACCGTATTTGGCTATCCGGGTGGCGCAATTATGCCCATCTATGATGCCCTTTATGATTATACGGATCGTTTGAAACATATCTTGGTGCGCCACGAGCAAGGAGGAATCCATGCGGCTCAAGGTTATGCAAGAACTTCTGGTCGTACAGGTGTCGTCTTCGCGACGAGTGGTCCTGGAGCAACAAACCTAGTTACTGGACTGGCAGATGCCATGATTGACAGTAACCCGATCGTCTGTATTACAGGCCAGGTCTTTGCTTCACTATTGGGAACAGATGCTTTTCAAGAAACGGATGTCATGAATATTACCGCACCGGTCACCAAGTGGAACTACCAAGTCACTGACGCAACTGAAATTCCAGCCGCACTCGCTAAAGCATTTTATATTGCCAGTACGGGTCGTCCAGGCCCGGTACTGATCGATATCACTAAAAATGCCCAACTGCAATTATTTGATTATTTGGGTTACGAAAAGTGCAATCATGTTCGTAGCTACAGACCTGCACCACAGGTTCGTAAGGAATATGTTGAACAAGCCGCTGAATTAATCAATAATGCCAAAAAGCCATTCGTACTTTTTGGTCAGGGGATTATCTTAGGAGAGGCGGAAGAAGAGTTCAAAGCTTTTATCGAAAAAACAGGCATTCCATCTGCGGCAACTGTCATGGGTTTGAGTGCACTTCCAACAGATCACAAACTCCATGTTGGTATGTTGGGGATGCATGGTAACTATGCCCCAAACGTTATGACAAATGAATGTGATGTTTTAATCGCGATTGGTATGCGTTTCGATGACCGTGTCACAGGCCGATTGGACAAATATGCCAAACAGGCAAAAGTGATCCATTTGGATATCGATCCAGCCGAAATTGATAAAAATGTGCAAACAACCGTTCCGGTATGGGGAGACTGTAAAGAATCGCTTCCAATGCTGACTGAATTGGTTAGAGCCGTGGATCACTCCGCTTGGTTGGCTCAATTCCGTGAACTGGAAAAAGAGGAAATCAAGGAAGTCATCACGGATGAGTTGCATCCAAAAACGGATATCATGACCATGGGCGAGGTGATCAACGTGCTGAATGAATTGACCGGTGGTGATGCCATCATAACCACAGACGTTGGTCAACATCAGATGGTCACATGTCGTTACGCAAAATTTAACAACAGCAAATCAAACGTAACATCGGGCGGATTGGGAACCATGGGATTTGGTCTTCCAGCAGCTATTGGTGCCTGGTATGGTGCTCCAGAGAAGACTGTCGTCGCCATTATCGGTGACGGCGGTATCCAAATGACCATTCAGGAATTGGGGACCATCATGCAATTTGGTGCTAAAGTAAAAATTATGATCCTAAACAACGAGTTCCTGGGTATGGTACGTCAATGGCAACAACTATTCCACGACAAGCGTTATTCTTTTGTAAACATCACCAGTCCTGATTTTGTTGCAGTAGCTAAGGGTTATTATATTGAGGGACAGAAAATTTCGGAACGCAAAGATCTTCGCAATGCGCTCCAGACAATGCTTGATCATGACGGCGCATACCTCTTAGAGGTTATGGTAGGTAAGGAAAACAATGTATTTCCAATGGTTGCACAAGGAACATCCGTATCAGAGATTCGCTTAAAGTAAAGTTTAAAATGGAAAAACAAGAATATACCATAACCCTATATACAGAGAATTCTATCGGTCTTATCGGTAGAATCTCAACGATTTTTTCAAGAAGAAAGATCAATATCGAAAGCCTGAATACCTCTCCATCTGAAGTTGAAGGAATACATCGCTTCACCATTGTCATTACAGAGGCCGAAGATGTGCTCCGTAAACTATGTCGTCAATTGGAAAAACAGATTGATATCCTTAAGGCCTACTATAACACAAATGACGAAGTAATCTGGCAAGAACAAGCTTTATATAAAGTACCAGCTGATGTTGTCAATGAAAAAGTATATGTCGAACGTTTATTGCGCCAATACGGTGCTAACGTGGTTGTTATCCGTAATGATTATATCGTATTTGAAACAGCGGGACATCGTGAAGAGATCGATAAGCTGACTGAGGAACTGACAAAATATGGATTGATCGAATTTGTACGCGGAGCACGTATCGCCATCATTAAAGATAGTGCCGGCTTCCATTCCAAATTAGTTCAGTTTGAGGCAAAAGAACCATCTCAAGAAATTGTAGAAAATGAATATCTCGATAAGCGAGATGATGTATTTACGATGTAAGGGCCAAAAGTAATATGCAAGAAACATTTAAATTTATCATAAAGACACGTCAAAAATTCATTGAATTAATTGATAGCCTTTCCGTAGAACAACTCAATAAAATCCCTGCAGGATTCAATAACAATATTATCTGGAATTTTGGGCATATCGTTGTAAGCACGCAGACTTTAATCTATGTCCGTACTGGTATCAAAGCAGATACCTCATGGGTAAAGTACAACGAAGACTATAGAAAAGATACCAAACCCACACGTTTTGTAGAACAAGCTGAAATTGATGAACTAAAAGAAATTGCTATCCACAGTATCGAACAGATCACCAAAGACTATGAAGATGGCCTTTTTGGAGAAATTACTTCTTTTTCTACCGCGACCTATGGCTATCCAATGGATACAGTCGAAGATGTGATCGCTTTGACCTCAGGACATGATAATGTCCATTATGGTTATGCTTTGGCACAACGTAAATTAGTACAATAAAAAATAAATAATCAACAACCAATAACAGAAAGAAAGTAAAACAATGGCAAATTATTTCAACACCTTACCGCTTAGAGAGCAGTTAGAACAATTAAGTCATGCTGAATTCATGGACAACACGGAGTTCACTGATGGTGTAAATGCGTTAAAAGGTAAAAAAATCGTAGTCGTAGGATGTGGTGCACAAGGCTTGAACCAAGGTTTAAACTTAAGAGATAGCGGATTGGACGTATCTTACGCTTTACGTAAAGAAGCTATTGAACAAAAAAGAGATTCTTGGAAAAACGCTACGGACAACAACTTCAACGTAGGAACTTACGAAGAATTGATTCCAACGGCGGATTTGGTCATTAACTTGACTCCAGATAAACAACATACTTCGGTGATCAATGCGGTTATGCCGTTGATGAAAGAAGGCGCAACCTTGTCTTATTCACACGGTTTCAACATTGTTGAGGAAGGTATGCAAATCCGTAAGGATATTACGGTGATCATGGTAGCACCAAAATGTCCAGGTTCTGAGGTACGTGCTGAATACCTTCGTGGTTTTGGTGTACCTACTTTAATCGCTGTTCACCCAGAAAATGATCCACAAGGAAAAGGTTGGGCAGAAGCAAAAGCATATTGTGTTGGAACAGGCGGACACAAAGCCGGTGTATTGAAATCTTCATTCGTCGCTGAAGTAAAATCAGATTTAATGGGTGAGCAAACAATCCTTTGTGGTTTGTTGCAAACTGGTTCAATCCTATCATTCGATAAAATGATCGAAAAAGGGATTGAAGCGGGTTACGCCTCCAAATTAGTCCAATATGGTGTTGAAGTGATTACTGAAGCCCTAAAACATGGTGGTGTAAGCGGTATGATGGACCGTTTGAGCAATCCAGCAAAAGTGAAAGCTTTTGAGATCTCTGAAGAATTAAAAGATATCATGCGCCCATTGTTCCAAAAACACCAAGACGATATCATGTCAGGTCATTTTAGTAAGACGATGATGGAAGATTGGGCAAATGGTGACGCCAACTTATTAAAATGGAGAGCTGAAACAGGTGAAACTGCTTTCGAAAAAACACCTGCTGGTGACGTTAAAATCAACGAGCAAGAATACTTTGACAACTACACGCTAATGGTTGCTTTCATCCGTGCTGGTGTGGAATTAGCCTTCGAAACAATGGTTGAAGCGGGTATCAAACCTGAATCGGCATACTACGAATCATTGCATGAAACACCATTGATTGCCAATACAATTGCTCGTAAGAAATTGTTCGAAATGAACCGCGTTATCTCTGATACAGCAGAATACGGATGTTACCTATTCGACCAAGCTTGTAAACCATTGTTGGCCGACTTCATGAAAACTGTTGACACCGATTTAGTAGGTAAAAACTTTAACGAAGGTAAAGATGCAGCGGTTGATAATGCACAATTAGTTGTCATCAATGAAATTTTACGGGATCATCCAGTTGAAATCGTTGGTCGTAAATTGCGCAAAGCTATGACTGCTATGAAAGCGATCAAAACTGTATAAAAAACACATACGAGATTATTTATTGTCGAATGGCCGGATGGAATATCCCGATGAATTCCATCCATATACATGCCGTAAAATCATGAATATTTCGTAATTTAGTATATTAAAATCAAGGTGATATTGAGACATTTACAATATCACCTTGATAAATATAAAAATAACATAAGAGAGAAATAAAAATGTCAAAAACATTAGTAGAAAAGATTTGGGATGCTCACGTCGTCAAGCGTGAAGAAGGGTTTCCAGATATCTTGTATATCGATACCCACTTGATTCATGAGGTTACTTCACCACAGGCTTTTGATGGCTTACGCAAAAGAGGAATTCCAGTCTTTCGTCCAAAACAAACGGTAGCTACTGCCGACCACAACGTGCCGACACTCAACCAACATTTGCCGATCAAAGAAGAGTTATCGAGATATCAAGTCGATATGCTGACCAAAAATTGTGCTGAATTTGGTATTGAATTATATGGTTTGGGGCATCCTTATCAAGGGATTGTACACGTAATTGGTCCAGAGCTGGGTATCACACTACCCGGTAAAACGATGGTTTGTGGTGATAGCCATACTTCCACACACGGTGCTTTTGGAGCTATTGCTTTTGGTATTGGAACTTCTCAGGTTGAACAGGTCTTTGCGACGCAATGTTTATTGCAATCCAAGCCTAAAACAATGAAAATCGAAGTTAACGGTACCCTTCAAAAGGGCGTTGGAGCAAAAGATATCATCCTCTATATCATCTCCAAAATTTCAGCTGCCGGCGGTACAGGTTATTTTATCGAATATGCTGGTTCCGCAATCCGCTCCTTGAGTATGGAGGCGCGCATGACCATCTGTAACATGAGTATAGAAATGGGCGCACGTGGTGGACTTATTGCACCGGATCAGATCACTTTTGATTATGTGGAAGGTCGTGAATTCGCGCCAAAAGGAAAAGAATGGGACAAAGCCTTAGCGTACTGGAAGACATTGTATTCTGACGAAGATGCCATCTTTGATAAAGTCTTGACTTTTGATGCCGCTGATATTGCTCCAATGATTACCTATGGTACAAACCCAGGAATGGGTATGGGTATTGCCGAACATATTCCAGCCACAAACGCACAACCTGAATCCGAAAGACCATCTTATCAAAAAGCACTGGACTACATGGGCTTTAAAGACGATTCGACAGTCTTAGGAAATCGCGTTGATTACGTCTTCATTGGAAGCTGTACAAACTCTCGTATCGAAGATCTACGTGAAGTAGCGTCATTTGTTAAAGGAAAACAGAAAGCGCATGACGTCGAAGTATGGATCGTACCAGGCTCCAAACAAGTGGAAAAACAAGCTAAAGAAGAAGGCTTAGATAAAATATTTGAAGCCGCTGGATTCCAACTACGTGAACCAGGCTGTTCGGCATGTTTAGGTATGAACGAGGATAAAATCCCTGCTGGAAAATATTGTGTCTCCACTTCCAATAGAAATTTCGAAGGACGCCAAGGGCCTAATGCCCGCACTATGCTAGTATCTCCATTGACAGCAGCAGCAGCAGCAGTAACAGGTAAAGTAACGGATGTAAGAGAGTTGATCTAAAAAATAAATTATAGCATATATTAATCTAAAAAATGAAAAGTAATATTAAGATCACATCTATCATCTTAGCAGGGGCGACACTTTTTACCAGTTGCGCAAGCAAAACGTTAATTCAATCCAATCCTATTGGTGCAAAAGTTTATATTCAGGGAGAATATGCTGGTACAACACCATATTCGTATAAGGACACTAAAATTGTCGGTAGTACAACGGACGTGAAAATAGAAAAAGAGGGTTATGAGCCTTTTTCGACAAGCTTCTCACGAAACGAAAAAGCGGATGTCGGTGCCATTATAGGTGGTATTTTTGTCTTGGTTCCATTTCTATGGACAATGAAATATAAAGACCAACATACCTACGAACTAATACCTTTAGGTGCAGGGGCAAAAAAGGAAGCAATAACGGATACATCACTATCAGCAAAATTACAAGAGCTTAAAAAGATGTACGATGACAAGCTTATCACCAAAGAGGAGTACGAACAACAACGGGAAAAGGTTTTAAACAACTATAGTTCGACTGAAAATAAAACAGATAAAAAAACAGAAAGCTAATATTTAAAAGCTCTTGGTTTTTTATTTTGACTTTAAAAAAAATGAAAAAATTTGAAACTTTAACTTCACAGGTAGTTCCACTACCTATTGAAAATATTGATACCGATCAGATCATACCGGCACGTTTTCTAAAGGCGACCACAAGGGAAGGCTTTGGAGACAATTTATTCCGCGATTGGCGTTTTGATAGCGACAACCAGCCTAAAGCTGATTTCGTATTAAACAACCCAACCTATTCGGGTAAAATATTGGTTGCCGGCAAAAACTTTGGTTGCGGATCCAGTCGTGAGCACGCTGCCTGGGCAATTCAAGATTACGGTTTTGATGTTGTCATCAGTTCATTTTTTGCCGACATCTTTAAAGGTAATGCCCTTAATAATGGTGTATTGCCCATACAGGTTACCGAAGAATTTTTGGCAAAAATTTTCGAATTGGTACAGCAAAACCCAAACACAGCAATTATCGTTGATCTCGAAAAGCAAACAGTGATGTTAACAGAGACTGGTGATCAATTTGAATTTGAGATTAATCCCTATAAAAAGTCATGTTTGATTAATGGATACGATGATATTGACTTTATCCTTAATCAAAAAGAGTTAATCGAATCTTTTGAGACAATAAGAAAATGGTAGACCCAGTCGTCCATATTGCCAATTTAACTATTCAACATGGTAAAGATACCGTGCTGCAGGGCTTAAATTGGCAAATTTTTCCTGGCGAGCAATGGATCTTAGGCGGTCCCAGCGGCACGGGAAAAACAACGCTTGCAAAAGCTATTGCTGGACAATTGAAATATGAAGGCACAATAACCTTTAATCCTGATCCGAATAGTCCACTACCAGCAAAAATTCATTACGTTTCCAATTGGTTTCAGTTTACCAATCTCGAAGGTGACCGTAATTTCTATTATCAACAGCGATACAACAAATTTGCAAAAAACGATACATTGACCGTTTTTGCTGAATTAAAATATTTTGAAAAAGAAGAACAGCTTTCTTTTGAGGACGTAACCGCCTACCTGACAATTTTTGGATTCGAAAATTTCAAAGATCAACAACTGATTGAGCTTTCAAGTGGCGAGCATAAACGATTACAGTTGGTCAAAGCGCTGTGGCTTCAACCTCAGGTGCTTGTCATCGATCAACCTTATACAGGTTTGGACGTACAATCAAGAAAAGATCTGAATCAAATCTTTGATCTGCTTGCAGACAAAGGCGTTTCATTGTTGCTCATTAGCAATGATGATGAACAACCTGATTGTATCAATCGTTTTGCAGAGATCCAGGATGGTAAAATTGCCATGCGTCAAAGTAGTGAAGAAATTTCTAAGGGTTTGCCACGAACAAGAAAGGCACTGCCCTATTTTCTGCAACAGGCTCCTAAAGTATCTTCTGAGGTTATGGTAAAGATGAGCAAGATCAATATCTCTTATGGCGAAAAACAAGTCTTAAAGAATATTGACTGGGAAGTGAGGGCAGGCCAAAAATGGCTATTGCAAGGTCACAATGGCTCTGGAAAATCGACTTTACTTAGTCTCATCAACGGAGACCACCCACAAGCATATGCCAATGATATCCATCTTTTCGGTAAAAAAAGAGGATCGGGAGAAAGTATCTGGGACATCAAAGAACACCTGGGTATCATATCCCCCGAATTACATTGGTACTACGACATGAATGCCAACGTTGGACAGACTATTGCTTCTGGTTTTTTTGATTCCATGAGTCTCTACCAACGATTAGGATTTGAACAACAGCAAAAGTTGGAGCAAATTCTTCATTTTTTTGACCTTCAAGAGGTAAAACACAAAACACTGGGATCATTGCCTTTAGGCCAACAACGCTTGGCCTTATTGGCTCGTACGATCGTGAAACATCCAGAATTGCTGATTTTGGATGAACCCTGCCAGGGCTTGGACAGAGAGCAAAGCCAATATTTCAACGACGTCATTGATGACTTGAGTAAAAGTGGCCAAACCCTCATCTATGTGGGTCATTTTCAAAGCCAATTACCTTCCTGTATAGACAATAGGATCATATTGGAAAAAGGGGAAATTAAATCGGTAGAACAAGTTATCCACAAAAAAGAGGCTTTATCAACATAGAAAATGTGGAAAACGTTAATTAAATAATAGATTATAGATAGTAGACAATGGATAGGAAAAATCCCTAAGAGAGACGTTTAATTTAATAAGCCATTGGCTTGTACAACTAAAATCTCAATACTCCGATCTAATATCTCAATACTAAATAAAACAATGAAGAAAAATATTTTAATCATACCTGGAGATGGTATTGGCCAAGAGGTAACCACCTGGGGTAAAAAAGTTTTAGAAAAGATTGGTGAAAATTATGTCCATGAATTCAGTTTTGATGAAGCGATCATGGGACATACGGCTATTGAGGCTACAGGTAATCCACTTCCAGACGAAACGTTGGAGAAAGCGAAAGCTTCTGATGCCATCCTTTTTGGTGCAATCGGACATATTAAGTACGACAACGATCCTTCGGCTAAAGTAAGACCAGAACAGGGCTTGCTGAAGATTCGTAAAGAATTAGGCCTATATGCCAATCTTCGTCCTATCCTTTTATTTGATGAATTATTGGATGCTTCGAGTTTAAAACCTGAGATCTTAAAAGGAACAGATATTCTATTTTTCCGTGAGCTGACAGGTGACGTGTATTTTGGAGAGAAAAACCGCAATGAGGACAACACCTTCGCATCAGATTTGATGAACTATCACCGCTATGAAGTTGAGCGTATCGCACGCAAAGCTTTTGATGCGGCACGTACACGAAACAAGAGATTATGTTCTGTCGACAAAGCTAATGTACTGGAGACATCTCGCCTATGGAGAGAAGTTGTCCAGGAAATTGCAAAAGAATACCCAGACGTTGAAACTGAACACATGTTTATCGACAACGCAGCAATGCAATTGGTTAAGAATCCGAGAAAATTTGATGTGGTATTAACCGCAAATCTTTTTGGCGATATCCTGACGGACGAGGCTTCACAGATTGCTGGATCAATGGGGATGTTAGCCTCGGCTTCTGTGGGCGATGGTACCGGCTTCTTTGAGCCTATCCACGGTTCGGCGCATGATATCGCGGGTCAGAATAAAGCAAATCCATTGGCGTCAATTTTATCTGCAGCCTTGATGCTTGATATTAGTTTTGGTCTACAGGAGGAAGCTAAAACGGTTACCAATGCTGTTGCTGAAACATTAAAAGCTGGTTGGAGAACCGGTGATATTGCCAACAGCAGCACAGAAGCTTCAAAAATCTTAGGTACTCAAGAAATGGGTGAAAAAGTATTGGAGTTTATTAAATAGTATACCCTTTTTAATTTGTAAATCTTTTGAATTAAGAAATTATGTTACACGATCCTAATCATCTTTACATTTTCGACACCACTTTACGTGATGGCGAACAGGTACCAGGCTGCCAATTAACTACTCCAGAGAAAATTGAGATTGCTAAAGACCTGGAAAAACTAGGGGTGGATATTATCGAAGCCGGTTTCCCAGTGTCTAGCCCTGGTGATTTTCAATCGGTGGTAGAATTATCTAAAGCGGTAAACGATGTCATTATATGTGCATTGACCCGTGCCAATCAAAACGATATTGATGTAGCTGCCGAGGCATTAAAATATGCTAAACGCCCACGTATCCATACTGGTATTGGTTCTTCGGACATGCATATCAAATATAAATTCAACAGCACGAGAGAAGAAATTTTAGAACGTGCTGTTGCAGCTGTAAAACATGCCAAATCCTATGTCGAAGATGTCGAGTTCTACGCAGAGGATGCAGGTCGTGCAGATTTGGAATTTTTGGCTAAAATGATTGAATCTGTTATTGCTGCAGGTGCTACGGTTGTCAACATTCCTGATACCAACGGTTATTGTTTGCCAGATCAATATGGGGCTAAAATCAAGTATCTTAAGGAACATGTTCGTAATATTGATCAAGCAATTATCTCGGCGCATTGTCACAATGATTTAGGTCTTGCTACAGCCAACTCCATCGCTGCCATACAAAATGGAGCCCGTCAGGTAGAATGTACCATCAATGGTATTGGCGAACGCGCAGGTAATACTTCTTTGGAAGAAGTTGCGATGATCCTTAAGGTGCATAACCAAGCGTTCGGAAGTTTAACTTCAAATATCGATAGCCGTATGTTTACCTATCTATCGCGTAAGGTCAGTGAAATGATGAACATGCCTGTGCAACCCAATAAAGCGATTGTAGGCCGTAATGCCTTTGCACATAGTTCAGGTATCCACCAAGACGGCTTCTTGAAGCATCGTGAAAATTACGAAATCATCCGACCAGAAGATGTGGGCCTTGACGAAGCAGACATTATCTTAACAGCCCGTTCAGGAAGACACGCGCTTAAACACCATTTAGAGCGCTTAGGTTTCCATCTTGAAAAAGATGATCTGGCAGATTGTTATCAACGTTTTTTGCTTTTAGCTGACGAAAAGAAAAATATTTGTGATGATGACCTAAAAAGCCTCATCCAAGAAAAGATATAGAAAATGGAAGGCTGCATCTGCAGCCTTTTTTCATCAAAATACAACCTTAATCATCCTGTAAAAAAATGGATCTATCAACGCTAAACATTAATTCAGAAGCTACGCTCGAACGCATCAAATCGGTGGTCAATCGTACGCCTTTACAATATAACCGACATTTATCCGAAAAATATGGTGCCGAAGTCTATCTCAAACGAGAAGATCTACAAGTGGTACGTTCCTATAAATTGCGCGGTGCTTATAATAAGATTATCTCCCTGACAGACGAAGAAAGACAGCGCGGTGTGGTTTGCGCAAGTGCTGGCAATCACGCTCAGGGAGTAGCTTTTTCTTGCAACAAACTGGGTATTAAAGGTGTTATTTTTATGCCTGGCCCAACGCCACGTCAAAAAATTTCGCAGACCGAAATGTGGGGCAATGGCAATGTTGAAATTGTGTTGACCGGAGATACTTTTGACGATTGTCAAAAAGCTGCCCTGGCTTACACCCAAGAGCATGGTATGACTTTTATTCCCCCATTTGATGATCTTAAAGTCGTGGAAGGACAAGGCACTGTAGCCGTCGAGGCGCTTCAGGATCTTCCCGACATGGATGTCATATTTATTCCGATCGGTGGCGGCGGACTAGCTGCAGGAGCTAGCTATTACCTGAAAAGCAAAAATAAAGCGATCAAATGTTATGGAGTCGAACCGGAAGGCGCACCGTCCATGCAGGCCGCACTGGAAAACGGAGCACCGATTGAACTGGAACAGATCAACAAATTTGTCGATGGCGCTGCTGTAAAAAAAATCGGTGCAATAACATTTGATATTGCCAAGCAATTATTGGATGATACACGCTCTATTCCAGAAGGTAAAATCTGTACCTGTATCTTAGAACTCTATAATAAAGACGCCATCGTCGTCGAACCAGCTGGAGCACTTTCCGTCGCAGCGTTAGAATTCCACAAAGATGAAATTAAAGGCAAGAAAGTAGTCTGTATCATATCTGGCGGGAATAATGATATCGACCGGATGAGCGAGATCAAAGAACTGTCCTTACTTTATGAAGGATATAAGCATTATTTTATCGTCCGCTTCCCACAACGTCCGGGAGCATTAAAACTTTTCGTCTCCGAAGTATTGGGACCTAAAGACGATATTACCAGATTTGAATTTATCAAAAAAACGGAACGGGAACGTGGTCCTGCCCTAGTCGGCATTGAACTCAACAAACCCGAGGATTATGATACCTTAATTACCCGTATGAAAGAGTACAAATTTGATGTAATTGAAATCAATAAAGACCAAACATTATTCGAATATTTGGTATAAAAAACAAAAATCGACGATTTAAATACAGTGCCCTCAAAAGCTAGACAAAATGCTTTTTGAGGGCATTTTGGTACAGAAAAATCAAGCACAACAATTAGTTCATCTCCGAAGCTCTTCACAGCGATGCATCAACTGTCAACTTTGTAGGAATGAGGTGATCCTTTATTGTATACATAATATACGAAAGAATTTCCAACACTGGTAAAGTGATTTTAATCGCCTAACTTCGACGAATAGCCGTAGATTCGAACAGCATTATATTTCTTCTTAATATAAGAGATAGACCTGATTAATGTATACATTTAATTTATCGATAAAATTACACTGCTTTCGTAGATAAAAATCTTATATTTAGGTGTTTAATCAAAAATAAGCATACTATGAGAGTACTAATCTTAACAATCTTGACCTTAATTGGCCAATTGAGCTTTGCCCAGACAGACAAAAGCAAACGTCCGAGTCCTCCAGACAACACCAAGGTAACCACAACTGATGGGGTTACGATCGACATCAATTATAGCCGTCCTTCACTTAAAGGCCGTCAGCTCGGTGTTGATATCGCTCCCGTAGGAAAAGTCTGGCGTACAGGTGCCAATGAAGCGACCACCATCGAATTCGACAAAGATGTACTGGTCGAAGGTAAAAAACTAGCAGCGGGAAAATATGGCCTCTATAGTATCCCCGGAGAACACGAAACAACTCTTATGTTCAGCAAAGTATGGGACCAATGGGGAACAAAATATGACGCCAAGGACGATGCGCTACGCGTTTCGGTCAGCAACGGCACAAACAGCAATGCGCAAGAGCAGTTTAAGATAAATGCTACACCAGAAGGCACTGTATCCTTGGAATGGGGAGAATATGTGGTTCCCTTTAAGGTGAAAGCCAGTAATTAACTGATCGAATTCAATAAATAAAAAACGGACATTTGCTTCATGCGCAAAATGTCCGTTTTTTATTTATTTTATAATTTTCTACTATTAATTCTTCAAGTATTTTTCCAGAAATTGGTCCTGTTCCCATAGGAGGTGGAAGATATTCTCTTTAGCCACATAACCATGAGCTTCCCGTGGCAGAATAACCATGCGTACAGGCGCACCTAGGTTTTTTAAGGCTTGAAAATAACGCTCTGTCTGTAAGGTAAATGTGCCCGGGTTATTATCAGCTCCGCCATGCACAAGCAATAAAGGGGTCTTCATACGGTCAGCGCTTACAAATGGAGACATGGTCATATACAGCTTTGGGTCATCCCAAAAATTTCGCTGTTCGCTTTGAAAACCAAAAGGTGTCAACGTGCGGTTATAGGCTCCTGAACGGGCAATTCCTGCTGCGAATAGTTTTGAATTGGACAATAAATGCGCCGTCATAAAGGCGCCATACGAATGCCCGCCTACAGCTACTTTTTTTCGGTCAATATAGCCAAGTTTATCAACCGCATTTATTGCCGCTTCAGCATTGGCTACCAACTGCTCGATAAAGCTGTCGTTAGGTTCTTTCTTTCCTTCACCCACAATCGGAAATGCGGCATTATCCAAGACGGCGTATCCTTTGGAAACCCAATATATAAAAGATCCATAACTTGGAAATGTAAACTCTTTCGGATTTGCTGTGCTTTGACCAGCTGTGCTTTTGTTCTTATATTCCCGCGGATAAGCCCACATCAGCAAGGGTAATTTTTCCTTTTTGTCAAAATCGTAACCAGCAGGCAGATACAAGGTACCCGAGAGCTCCACACCATCCTTACGCTTATAATTTAAGATTTCCTTATGTACTTTTTCAAGCGATCTAAAAGGGTTTTCCAATGTTGTCAATGCCACCTGCTTGCCAGATTTCATATTTTTGAGGTAATAATTTGGATAGACCGATGGCGATTGAAGTGAGACCAACAGTTCGCCAGTCTTTGGGTTTACAATCGCTCCGATCCGTTCCTGTAACTCAGATGTGGCAGCCGTATACAATCGTTTTTTCTTTAACGTTTGCAGGTCCAATTCTTCGACAAAAGGGAACTCCCCTTCTTTGGTAAAACCTTTGCCCACAAACAAGGTTTTATCCTTGTCGATATACATGCTGTAGGTTCCAAATGCATTTTTTTCCTGATGTACTGTACCCGGATCATTATAGAGGTCCTGACTATTTCGATCATGCAACAATTTCGATTCACCGGTCGAAGGGTTGACAACAAAAGTCTTGGTGTTGCGGGTGTCATACCATTGCGAATGGACCAAGGCATACTTATCGTTGCCCCACACAACGCCCGCGTATCGGTCTTTGGTTTTGAAAATTAGCTTTCCATCGCCTTGATAAGGGTAATCCAATGTGTAAAGAGCATCACGAAATTCTGCGGCTTTACTAGCGTCACCGCTGTCCAAAGCTTCAACATAAGCTAAGGTTGCGGGTTGGTCGTCCCGCCATTGCAAAGACCGTCTTCCTGGACGTGTCGAAGAAAACCCTTTCGGCATGACCTCTGTTAAAGGTACTTCATTAACCAAAGCAATCTCTTTTCCGGATAGGTCATAGATGCGCGTCTGTTGCGGGAAACGGGAAGCCGGCACGACATAAGAATATGGTTTCATTATTGTTGTTACCATCACATAAGCACCATTTGGCGAAAAAGTAAGCCCTGTGTAGATACCTTTATCTTTAAAATGAGAAATTGTCCCATCCAAATCCACAAACTGTAAATTGGATTCCACCAGTGTTTCAAAATTCTGCTCATCCTGGGGATTTTTTAAAAGATCCTGATAGGTCCTTAATTGCGATACCTTACCATCGCTCGTTGACACCACAGGTCCAGTAGGTAGATCTTTAGAAGGATCCAATAAGGCTTTTTTCTCTTTTGGCAAGGCTGTAATAATTAACCGCTTGGAATTACTTAACCAATGAAAGGGGGCATCCAATGTGGCATTTAGATTGTAAGCTGTCAACTGCTTGACGGTCTTTGTCGTTAAATCCAATACAAACAGGGCCGTTCCGGCATCATTTGTATTGGTAAATGCTAGGCGGCTATTGTCAGGAGAAAATACAAAATTGGATAAGGAAGGCATTTTTGGCATTCCTTCAAAATCTGTATATTCAGTTTGTTGCCCGATTCTCTTCAACCCGATCTTTTCGAAAAACAGGGTTGAACTTTCCATATTTGTACGGGGATTGATTCGCAATCCTGCAAGTTTCATTTCTTCCTGCCCCAGTTCCGCCAAACTCTTATAGGTCGCACGGTAGCTGAATAACATCCATTTGTTATCACTTGACATCTTTATTTGAGGGGGGCGGATAAAATCGGCCAAAGCCAAAATTTCGGAAGTCGGTTTTTGAAAGGTAATATTCTCTTGCGCCTGTGCTTTTAGAGACAATAATAGCAAGAGACCATAGCATAGCTTCTTCATAAATTTATTTTGCAAATTAGGGCAATAAAAAGTAATAAATTTATGAAAAAAAAACAAGTACTGTAGCCGTTTTATGACACTAAAATTAAACTTAAATTGTTTAGTAAAAAGCAGGTAAAATTTCATGATTTAAAGTTATCCACATTTGTAAACAATAGATTATCAATTGATTAATAAAGACAACTAGCAACAAACGCATCCTGTGACAAACTTTTGCCCAAAATGTGGAAAAGTCAAACTACCGCTTCGCAAGAAAATATGTGATATTTGTTAAGCTAATGAAAGAATTGGCAATTCAACGAAGTAACGACCTTTCTTTTTCTACGAAGATTGGATTAAAAAAATAAACATACAAACATGGCAAGAATTATCAAATTTGAGAAAAATGATTGTGCCCCTTGTGCACAAGTATCGGCTTATTTGGATCAAAAAGGTATCCAATATGAAACGGTTAATCCTTTTGATGAACCTGACTTGGCCGCAAAATTCAAAATCCGTACGGTTCCAACAGTGATCGTATTGGAAAATGAAGAAATTCAACACCGTATCATTGGCTTTAAACCAGAAGAATTGGCTGCCATTGCACTTTAATAAATTGAAGGTATCATTAAAATAAGAACAACAATATGATACACATTTATTACGATTCCAGAACGGGTAACGTACAGCGTTTTATGGATAAAGTCGCCCAGATCACAGGTTGGCAAATTCATAAAATCAACGCTGACCTTGCGGTAAATCACCCAGGTCATTTGGTCACATTCACCACAAATTTTGGACAGGTGCCCGAAAACACAAAAGAATTCATGAAACGAGAAGCAAAAAATATCTATTCCGTTACCTCAAGTGGTAACCGCAACTGGGGGCCAAATTTCGGTTTGGCGGCTGATCGCATTTCACAGGATTTCGACATTCCACTGGCGTTCAAATTTGAATTGTCCGGAACAATGGAAGATATAAACCAATTTATTGACATCTTAAAGAACTTTTGCGATGGTAGCAAACGAAGTAGCAAAAAACTGGATATTGCTTAATAATGAAATCATGATTAAGCATGATGACGAATTCAGCTTACATAAAGATAAGGAAGCTGTTCGTGCATATTTCCTGGAATATGTAAATAAGAACACGGTGTTCTTTTATACATTGAAAGAAAAAATAGACTATTTGATAGAAAACAATTATTATATTGATTTTTATCAATCGTTTACATTTGAAGAAATGGAAGAAGTATTCAACTATGTGTATGCTAAAAAATTCCGTTTCGAATCCTTTATGGCAGCCTTTAAATTCTTCCAGAGCTATGCACTTCGTGATGACTCTGGTGAAAAATTCTTAGAGCGCTATGAAGACCGCGTTGTTGCGGTATCCCTATTCCTAGCGCGTGAAGAAGGTGTAAAAAAAGCGATTGAATATGCAGAGATCATGATCAACCAAGAGTACCAGCCTGCAACGCCAACATTCCTCAATGCAGGTAAAAAACGTTCTGGCGAATTGGTATCTTGTTTCTTGGATGAAATCGGTGATAATCTAAACGGTATCGGTTATGCGGTTGATTCTGCAATGAAGTTATCTTCCATCGGTGGTGGAGTTTCATTCAATATCTCCAAAATCCGTGCACGTGGAGAAGCGATCAAAGGTGTTGAAGGCCGTGCCGGAGGGGTACTTCCGATCATGAAAATCATGGAAGATACATTCTCATATGCGAACCAATTGGGGCAGCGCCCAGGTGCTGGAGCAGTATATTTGAATATCTTTCACTCTGACATTGAGGAGTTCCTTGATTGTAAAAAAATCAATGTGGACGAAAAAGTACGTATCAAATCACTTTCGATCGGTATTATCGTCCCAGATAAATTCATGGAATTGGCGGAGAAAGACGAACCTTGTTATTTGATTTACCCCCATACAGTAGTGCAGGAGTATGGGCAATTCTTGGACGAAATGGATATGGACAAGATGTATGACGAGTTAATCACCAATCCAAACGTCAAAAAGAAAAAAATCAACGCGCGTCACCTGTTGGTTAAGATTGCGCAGACACAAAAAGAATCTGGTTACCCTTATATTTTCTTCAAAGAAAACACCAATCGCGTCCATGCTCTGAATGAAATCGGTCAGGTCAAATTCTCGAATCTATGTACTGAGATTATGCAGGTATCACAGGTATCGGATATCGAGATTTATGGCAAGCAAGATACGATCCGTTATGGTATTTCCTGTAACCTAGGTTCATTGAATATCGCTACGGTGATGGACAACAAGCGCATCAAAGAAACGGTTAAGACAGCTATGCGAGCTTTAACAGTTGTCACAGATGTAACTAACATCGATATGGTTCCTTCTATTGCAAAAGCAAATCGCGAATTGCATTCTGTAGGACTTGGAGCGATGAATCTACATGGATATTTGGCAAAAAGCTTTATTATGTATGAATCTAATGAAGCATTGGACTTTGCCAATACATTCTTCATGATGATGAACTACTATTCATTAGAAGCATCCATGGAAATTGCAAAAGAACGTGGAAAAACATTTGTTGGATTTGAGAAATCAGCTTATGCAGATGGCACTTATTTCAATAATTACGTGAACCGTGACTACCTTCCAAAAACAGCTAAGGTAACTGAATTGTTTGAAGGTATACACATTCCAACTGTTGAAGATTGGTTAGAATTAAAAGCAAAAATCAAAGAACATGGTATCTACCATGCGTACCGTTTGGCGATTGCTCCAAATCAATCTACTTCCTATATCATGAATGCTACAGCGTCTGTCATGCCAATTGTGGATATTATTGAAGTGCGCGAATATGGGGATAGTACAACCTATTATCCAATGCCATATTTGACAAATGATAATTATTTCTATTTCAAATCGGCTTACGATATGGATCAGTTCAAAGTATTGAAATTGATTTCGGTCATCCAACGTCATATTGACCAAGGTGTGTCTACCATTTTGCATACCAATTCGAAAGACTCCACAAGAGATTTGTCTAGATATTATATCTATGCGCATAAATTGGGATTAAAATCCCTTTATTATACACGGACAAGAAAATCGACCATCGACGAATGTGTCTCTTGTTCAGCTTAATTTTGAGATTTTAGTATTTGGATATATAATGGAAGAAAGTCAAAAGTTGCCTACGCCATTGGTAGCTTTTGGCTTTTCTAAAAACAGTAATCCAAATACATGATAATAAATGCCTAATACTTTAAACTAAAAATGAGTAAAACATATAAAGCTGTCAATTGGAATACGCCCGAGAATGATTATGTATTGATGTTCTGGGAACAAAATATTCGTCAATTCTGGATTGACACCGAATACATTCCATCAAAAGATATCGATAGTTGGAAACGTATCAGCCCAGAAATGAAAGATGCCTATAAAAAAGCATTAGGTGGTTTGACCCTGTTAGATACCTTGCAGAGTCATACAGGTATGCCAAAAATTATCGACCATATAGATACTTTACAAAATAAAGCTGTACTGTCCTATATGTGTATGATGGAAGCCATTCACGCAAAATCATATTCCACAATTTTCACAACGGTTTCAACGACAGCTGAAATCAATGATATCTTCGAGTGGGTTCAACAAAATAAATACCTGCAATACAAAGCGCAGATGATTGACGGTTATTACCGTGCCATCGATAAAGAAGATGCCTCTGATGAGGAGATCTATATGGCTATGGCTGCTTCTGTTTTGTTGGAATCCTTCTTATTCTACTCTGGCTTCTTCCTACCCTTATGGTTATGTGGCCAAGGTGAGATGGTTGCCTCAGCAGATATTATTAAGAAAATCATCGCTGACGAATCTATTCACGGTGTGTTCGTAGGCTTGATGGCACAAGATCAATTCAAAAAATTAAAGAATCAAGATCAGGTGAAAGCACGTTTCTTGGCTTTACTTTATAACTTATATGAAAACGAACTGAAATATACCGAAGAGATCTATACTGAAGTAGGTTTGACTGCTGAGGTTAAAGAATATGTTCGTTACAATGCAAACAAGGCATTGATGAACTTAGGTTTTGATCCGATCTTTGAGGTAAAACAAGTCAACCCAATTGTATTGAATGGCTTGAATACAGAAACGACACAACATGACTTCTTCTCCAAGAAATCAACAAACTACGAAAAAGCTACCGAGATTGTCCATCTGAAAGATGATGACTTTAAAATGGATGTCCTCGTAGATATATAATATTGATTGACAAATCAATAAACGTCCCAAAGAATGGTATTCTTTGGGACGTTTTAATTGGAATATAATTATTGCTGAAAGGCTTTAATAGCCTGACCACGCCAAGCGGCATCCATCGGGGCACCGAACAACCAAGCCAAGGTTGGAGTGATATCATAAATCATGACTGTCCCTTTGATCTCTTTGCCTTTTTGGTTCCGGTCCCCTCATTACCGAGGGAATATCGGCTTCTGCCAAAGATTTGTCACCATGTCCTTTGCCCGTACCACCATGGTCCGCTAATTTAAGATACATAAAAAGCCGCTAATAAATCTTACTAGCGGCTTTCTTAAGTACAATCGAGACTATAATCCAATTGTCTCAACCTACTATTCTAGTTCCTATCAATAACCCGTATTTTGCTTTAAATTCGGGTTCATCGATATTTGTTGTTGAGGTATTGGAAATACTGTCTTTGTCTCAGTTGTCGGCTTGTGGTCCCACCAAGTTGCCGTGTGGAATTTACCAAAACGAATTAAATCCCGCCTTCTGAATCCCTCGAAAATAAACTCCCGACCACGCTCCGCTAAAAGTTCATCCAACGTTAATGTACCTGTTGTATATTGTCGTTCAGCCCAATCTGAATCAGTAAATGCTCTTTTTTTGCAACTATTGATTAGATCAACAGCTTCCTGTGATGCAATACCACCATTTTTCCGCATCAGGGCCTCTGCTTTCGCAAAATAAATCCAGCTCAAACGATAGACGTTCCAATCCGTATTATTGTAATTTTCATCGACGGGTATCTTTACACCGTTAACATTCCCCACAAGTGAGTTACCGAGTTTATATTTATTAAAACGGATCCCACTATTTTCTTCACCATCGCTCATTGTAGAGGATGTACCGCCAGTTTTGGCCCTTCGAATATAATCGACAAAAACCAGCTGTTCTCCTTTATATTCTTCTGATCCTTCCACAATTTTACCATCCACAAACTTAACCATCGGTCCGTTTAAAAACCATTCTTTTTTTCGCAGATCTTTTTCATTGTATTGACCAAAAACCCCCGGAATCAAGACGATACCATTATTTCCAGTTCTTCCGCCACCGTAAATCTCGCTTTGTACGAAATGATAAAACTCACCAGGAAATCCAGTTGCAAAATCTGCTATTTTATAATCGTAGGCAATTGAAAAAATGGTTTCCTTGGACATATCATTCGTAGGCACATAAGCGTCTGTTATATTAGGGTCTAACGCCATAGCACCATTCAATCCTCCCCCGGCACCCGATATCAATTTGTCAGCCGCTGCGATACAATCGTCCCATCGTGGTTGCCCATACCATTTTTCAGCATTTAAATACAGTTCGACTAACATCGCATAACCTGTAGCCTGCGAAACTCGGCCTAACATCGCTCTAGATAGTTTGGGCGCTGAATCAATATTATCCAAGATTTCCTTTTCAATAAATTCAAAAACCTCTTTCGTAGAAGAAGGTTTGGGTAATGGTTCTTCCGCTGTACTAGGGGCTTTAGTCGTTATCGGGATGTTTCCGAATAGATCCATTAATTTCAAATAATGTAAAGCACGCAGCAGCTTAAGTTCGGCGATGAATTCCGTTTTCTCGACATCTGTTAAACCCATCTCCGTCACATCAGATTTTTCAAGAATATCAATGGGACTATTACACAAACCAACCCCCCAATACATCAATACCCATGCATTGTTTAATCCACCCTCATCTACTGTCCAAGTGTGATAATGTAGCCGTTTCCATTTCCCGCCGTCTTCTCCATGCCGTCCCTTGGTTGGCCAGGCCAATTGATCCGCAGATAACTCTGCAGGTCGCCACCATCCATCCTGCCCTGAGGGCGATATCCATGCATTTGCATGCGTATATGGTCGTAATACTGCAGATATCACTTCATTCTTATTCTTATAAAAATCGCCTGCGACAATAACATCATAAGCGTTTTCATCTAGGTTTGTACAACTTGATGCATTTATTACACACACTAGAAGTAAAATTTTAACAATATTTCTCATAATAATCATTCATTAAAAACTAAAATTTACACCAAACAAAACTGATCTGGTGTTGGGATAGGGACCTCTACTGTCAATGCCCAAACGCTGCCCATTAATTTCGTTCCCTAAGCCAGTATCCAATACAAAATCTGGATCATTTCCCGAATAACCAGTAATGGTTGCCAAATTCTGAACCGTCAAATACGCGCGTACATTATTTACCCACGTATTGCTCTTCAATTTAAACCGATAACCGATCGTAACTTCATCAATTTTTAAGTGGCTACCGCTCTCCAAATAATAATCAGAGTACATATAGGTATCGTCTATTTCTTTATATTTGGTAAATGCATCTCTCAAAAGATTCCCTGACCATACTTTGTTGCCGTAAGAAAGCGCTGTCGTGTTTAATATATCGTAGTCGAATTTACCTCGCATAAAGATTCTTAGATCAAAATTTTTATAAGAGAAATTATTGGTCCAAGAGAGATAATATTTTGGAACCGCGTTTCCTAACACCGCCAGGTCAGAAGCACTTAAATCATCTCTTGAATTATTGATCGCGTCATTGCGAACAGCCTCGCCGTTTCGATTATAAAATAGCCATTTTCCCTCATCATCAAATCCAGCAAACCGTTTACCAAAAAACTCACCAATACGGTGCCCTTCATAAGTCGTAAAGGCATCACCCAATGCGCCAGCTCCACCGATCTCACCAAATGTTTTATATTTCACTTTGAATATATCATTTGAATAACTTTCTAATACATTTTTCAATGTGCTCGCCGTAAAATCCATGTTCCACTTAAAATTATCATGCTCGATAGCGCGATAACTCAATGCTAATTCAATACCTTTCGAGGAAAGTGTACCTACATTGGAATAGATATTATTTCTTATATAAGGTGGCTGAGGGGTAGTATAGGTATCCAAAAGATCAACGGTTTTCCTTTGAAAAAGATCAATTGAACCTGAAAGCTTATTGCTCAACATCGTGAAATCAACGCCAATATTTGTCTCTTTCTTGGTCTCCCATCTTAAATTTGGATTGGGGTTACGGTCCGGACCATAGGTTTCCCGGTAGATTTCATCTGGGTACAAATACTTACCTCCTCCTCCTAAGGTCAATCGAGAGGCATTATTTGCAAAACCAGTATTTCCCGTTTCGCCATAACCTGCACGTAATTTCAAATTATTTATAAAAGCAACATCCTTCATAAAGTCTTCATTGCTGATATTCCAGCCTACTGACACCGCAGGAAAGCTTCCCCATTTGTTATTCGCACCGAATTTGGATGAACCTTCACGTCTCAGAATAAATTGGGCCATATACTTATCCGAGAAAGTATAATTTATCCGACCAAAAAAAGCGATCAATGTATTATCGTTCTTATAACTGTCCAGATTAGCACGTCCATCGCGTAACGCTTGCCCTTCCGACATGTTATCCTCATTAAAACGATCGTTTATAAAACCCCTATTGTCTGCACTTTGCCCCTCATCTTTCTCATAACGGTAACTGTAACCTGCCAATGCTGTTATGCCATGTTTCTCTGCGATTGTCGTATTGTATTGGAGTGTGGGCTCAAACGCATACTTTTCATTCAACAGATTGGATTTGGAAGCATACCCGCCCCCTGGATAATCTTGGTCTTCCAACGATGCTTCGCTGTTTAAAGCCCTATAAGCACCATCTATATAGGAATTACGCTGCACCGACCCAAAAACACTAGCTTTTAACCCTTCAATTATATTTAAATCCGCTTTTCCATCGAGTGAAGATGTTTGTTGTTTCCGATAACTGGTCTCAGTAAATAATCGAGCAAATTCATTTGTACTTGTCCGATCATAGCGATAAGATCCATCTTCGTTAAAATTTGAAAGCGTCGGATTTTTGGTTGCCTCGCTTTCCCATCCTCCGCCGCCCAACAAGTTTGCATTGTTTGTATTTGTCGCTATATTCAAGAGAACGTTCAAGCGATCATTAAGTCCCTTCTGATTGATACTTGTTCGCACGGTATACTCCTTTCGCGAATTTTCCTTGGCGATACCTTCCAGATTTCGGAAATTCACGCTTCCGCGATAAGTGGTTGACTCATTACCTCCTGACAATGAAAGATTATGATTTTGCGAAAAATTATCCTTATTAACCAAATCATCAAAAAACTTTGTGGAATTCCCGAAATCTGTTTGCTTTAACTCACCAGATGCGATCTTGTCCCTAAACTCCTGTGGAGTCAAAAAATCAGGTTTGTTATAAACAAACTCCTTTCTAAAATAACTGGAATAGTTGAATATAGCTTTACCTGGTTTTCCCCTTTTTGTTGTAATTAGAATAACCCCTGCGTTAGCACTAGTTCCATAGATAGCAGCACCAGATCCATCTTTCAATACATCCACAGATTCGATATCATCTTGCTGCAAAAGGTCTGGATTACCTCCAGGTATTCCATCAATGACAAAAAGGGGGCTGGCGCTACCTGTGACAGAAATTGCACCCCTTAATTGCGTGGCTACTCCCGAATTAGGATTTGATCCACTTCTGGAAACCTGAAGACCTGCGACCTTACCTTGTATCAGGTCCAAGGGGTTTCTTGCCCCACTTTGGCGAAATTGGTCTGCGCTTACGTGCGCAACAGAAGATGTTACTTCCTTCATTTTTTGCGTCCCATAACCAACAACAACGACTTCATCCAATTGGCTCTGATCTTCTTCCAACTGAACAGAAATAGCAGTTCCATTAACAGTGATTTCCTTGGCTTTGTAACCGATAGAAGAAACGACTAATACATCTCCAGTTTTAGCCTCCAAAGTGAAATTACCTGACACATCTGACTGTGTGCCTTTTGACGTCCCTTTTACCGCGATGCTAACCCCAGAAATTGGCTTCCCGTTGACATCAAGCACTTTTCCCTTAATTTGTTCTTGATCCCCTTTCGATTCTTTTAGAAATAGACTCGTTAGCCTATTTTCATAAGAAAAAGCTTGGGCACGCTGCGTTGTACCGGCAAGGACAATGAGTGAGAAAAACAATTTAGATTTCCCTTTTAATCGCGCAACTGTTTTAAAATCAATTATGCTCATATATAGTATTTATTGGTGCGTAAAACGATTTAGCTTTTTAGAAAACGTTTTTTTATAGTTAGTATTCACTTCTAATATTGAGTTGAAAAAATGGTTCCAGAATTTGCACGTAAAACAAATGCTAGAATCAGTAAAACTATGTTCTTAATTGAGTGTGATAAGCGATTGAATCGCCATTTCCATTTAGCAAAATCGGTTTTGCTATTTAGATAAAAAGCAAAAATATGCTTTCGAAAATTCGATATGATCTCTCCTTTGGTTTAGTATTTAGTTTAAGTGTTTGATTCGGACATTAAGGTAGGGATTTTTAAGTTTAAATCAAAAAAAGTTGTTAAAATAAATAACTTAGCCCATTATTACCGCATTGCTATGGGAGTAATAACGGCGACAGCAGGCAGTTTAAACTAATACAATAAAAAATGGATTCATTGAGAAGAACCGAATTTCTAATCAATGAATCCATATAATAACTAGTTTACTATCCCCTATTGATACCCCGGATTCTGGGTCAATTTATTATTACGCTGAATTTCATCAGGAGAAATTGGCCATAATAAATCGGATTCTTTAAATACTGCGCCAGATGCGTTCTTCGCTCCGATTAATGGAACAAAATCTACTTTTCCTGCCTCAGTAGTAGAAATCACAGGGAACATCCTTGTCCGTACAATATCATCCCACATTTTGTACTCTAAAGGCAGCTCGCGCAGACGTTCTTTCCAACATTCTTTGACAAAGTTTTCTGCAGACAGTCCCTGTAATTCAGAAGTGAATTGTGCGACAGTTTTTCCTGCCGTATTCGCACGTGCTTTTACCTGTGCTAAATATCCTGCTGCTTCAGCACTTACTCCAGTAGATTTAGCGATACTTTCAGCCGCGGTTAACAATGCTTCTGCATATCGATAAAAATTCCAGTCTTTTGTACCTCTTCCTGTTGTCAGCAAAGCCTGCTCATCGACATAGTACCATATTCCGGCATCCTGTGATGTCCATTTTTTGCCATTAATCGGATTAGTATAAGACCAATGATAGAACTGATTTGGCTGGATTCTTAAATCCTCTTTATCATAAACATTTAAAAATTGTTTGGTCGGACCAAAAACACGCTCAAATATTGAGTAAGTTGAAAAAACCGAAACTGCCGTAGAGTTAAAAGCAGTCGCTGTCCGCGCTCCACTATTAGCAACAAGGTCATCAAATTCTTGCGCATAGATTACCTCATCCAAGTTATCCGTCTTGCGCAACAAGTTATACGCACTATTTTCCTTGAAGTCGATATTCTCCGTCATTTTATGCGGTGAATTAACCACAATTTTCGCATTAGTTGCTGCGTCAGCAAATTTACCTTGCTGCAGATAAACATCGGCCAAAAGCATTGCTGCTACATATTTTGTAATGCGATGACCATTGTCCGCGAATTTTTTGGCTGGCAATATTTCTACGGCACTTTTTAAGTCCGCCTCAATCAATTCATAGATTTTCGCAGCATCGGTACGCTCTAGATAAAGTGGATCAGTAAGTTTCTCATTTGGTAGTGTATACAAAGGGAGCGCTCCAAATGTTTTGACAAGATAAAAGTAGTTGTAGGCTCTAAAGAATTTCGCCTCAGCCAATAACGTATTTTTCTTGGTCTCATTGACCATGCTTATTTGCGGGATATATTTTACACCAGCATTGGCAATATTGATGGCTTCATAAGCCTCATCCCAGATGGTATTCATGGTTGGAGATATCACGTTGGCATTTTGCTGCCGAGTCAATTCACGGGCAAACAAAGTGACACGCTCCTGCCCCTCATAACTATTCGTAAAATAACCAGTCAAAATGGTATTAATGGATGCCGTAGACCCTAGATAAGAACCTGTTGTAGAATAACGTAATGGTGAACCCCGACGGTAAAGTGCATTTACAGTTGCTTCGGCCTGTCCTTCATTCTCATAATAACTTATTAATGACAGGTTTGAGCGAGGATTTTCTTCTAAAAATTTATTACAGGATGTTGTTAGCGCCATTCCGGCCAATAACAACAAAAATAATTTAGTCTTCATCTTTTTAAATTCTATGCATTAAAATGTAACATTAACACCCAAAGAGAATGTTTTCGCTCTAGGATAGGAGAAAAAGGTCATGTTTTGTCCAAATTTTCCATTCCCCTGAGCAGTAAATTGAGAAGTCATTTCTGGATCATACTGAGAAGTACTTTCGGGGTCATAACCTTTAAAATCGTTTGACGTAAATAAAAATGGATTATTTGCATTCGCATAGATACGTAGTCTGGACAAACCCATCCGCTTTAATACATCCGCATTAAATGTATAGCCAAATTGGATCAAATTTACGCGCACATAAGAACCGTCCGCAACCCATGAATCGTCCACGTTGGTATCCTGGCCAGCATGCCCTCCATTGGTCAAATAAATCGCCTGTTGCATGGTATTTGGATTTGAGCCGTTATACGCATCGGTTAAAATTTCCTTCAGACCATTGGTAATGCCAAAACGGTCGTAAGTAGAATGGAAGAACTGTTGCATGACATCTACCCCCTTAACAAATTGGAGATCCAACGTAAAGTCGAAATTTTTATAACGTAAGTTATTCACAAAACTACCGGTCCAATCTGGCAGACCTTTTCCGATAATTTCTTTTTCTGTCGTACGTTTGGCCCGTCCGATGTCTTTTACTTGCGCATTACCCGCATCCACGTCTGCTTGCGTGTACACGCCCAACCTTCTATAACCGTAGAAGCTATTTAAGTTTTCGCCAACACGGATAACACTATTCGCACCACCGACCCAATCGTTCTTTAGAATATCCGCATTGTTCTCACCTAAAGTCAATACTTTATTTTTGTTATAGTTGGCGTTCAACGATGCTTTCCATTCAAAATTCTCATTGGTCACAATCGTACCAGTAATCATCATATCCAAGCCTTGATTTTGAACGGAACCGATATTTTTCATAACGGATTTAAAACCAGTCGCTCTTGGTAGCGGAGTCTCCAACAGGAGGTCTGTTGTTTTTCGACGATAATAAGAAACATCGAAATTTAGGCGATTTTGAAGTAAGCCCAACTCCACCCCAACATCAAATTGTGCTGTTTTTTCCCACTTTAGATCTTCATTTTCAATGGTGCTGACATAAGACCAGGGAGCCCGTGTGTTATTCAATAAGATCGTACCGGCATCTACGATTGCCAATGACCTATATGGATCAATTTCAGAGTTTCCGGTCAATCCATAGCTGGTATGTAATTTCAGGTTACTAATGGTTTGATTACCCTTTAAAAACTCCTCATTGGAAACATTCCAAGCAAGCCCTAATGAAGGGAAAAACGCATATTTATTGTTCCTACCAAATTTGGACGAACCGTCATAACGACTTGTTACTGTTGCAGAATAACGATTGTCGTACGAATATGCAGCTCTCAAGAAGTACGAATTCATCGACCAATCATTGTAAAAAGATTCGGGTGTAGCTGGTGTAATACCTAAATTCATTCTATTATACTCATAGAAATCATCCGGAAGGCCTTCCGTCCGCATTTTATCATAGTCATAGGTCTTCTTTTGCCAAGATAGACCCGCCATCGCATTGATACGGTGTTTGTCGAATTGCTTATTATACGTTAAATACGTCTCTTCCTGCCAATACAAGGTATTTGTATGTGCACGTTCTGCCCATCCATTTGGCCGAGAAATATTATTCAATAGTTTTGAAGAATATCCCTTGTAATCCTTTCTATGATGGTCAATCCCCAATTGTGTTTTCAGGTCCAAACCATCGGCCAGATGAAATGTCAGTGCCGCATTTCCAAAAATCTGCGTATTATAACGCAAGCGTTTTTGCAAATCCAGAATGGAAACCGGATTTGCCATCCCTTCAAAACTCAGCTGTTCAGCGACAGTAGATGAAGCTGAATTCGTGTAAAGACCGTTCTTATCATAAACCGGATACCAAGGAATCATCTCGATCATCGTACGACGAGCTTCCTGTCCGCCACCATCTTCAGGTGTATAACGTCCCCAGGTATGATTGACCGTCAAGTTAATTGCCGTAGAGAGCCAGGATGTTGGTTTTGCATCATAGGCCATTTTTGCATTTATCCGTTTATTCCAGGTATTGTTCATAATTCCCTGTTGATCCGTATAATTCAAAAATGCGCCGACGGATGACTTTTCATCACCTTGTTGTACATTCAATTGGTGATTATGTGAAATAGCCGTCCGAGTTGCTTCGCGCTGCCAATCTGTATCATACAGAGGATTGCCATTGGCATCAAAATAATTTGCATCATTAAACCAGGTTTTCTTGTCTAAGGACCAAGACTTTCCTTGATATTTATTCTCATTTTCAAGACCGATCATAAAGGCATCTACCCATTCCTGTGCATTCAGCAGATCCATGTAGCGTTGGGCAGAACTTACCCCTGCTGATCCTTGATAACTAATTGTCCTGGACCCGTCTTTGTTTCCGCGTTTTGTGGTTACCAAAATGACACCATTTGCTCCCCGCGCACCGTAAATAGCTGCAGAAGAAGCGTCTTTTAAAACCTCGATGTTTTCGATATCATTTGGATTTAATAAATTAAAATCTTCCATGACGACCCCATCCACGACATAAAGTGGGTTCGAAGAGGAATTGATTGTGGCCACACCACGGATAACGACTCTATTCGCGTTAGCGCCAGGTTGACTGGAATTAGAAAAGATATTGACACCTGAGGCTTTTCCTCTTAGGGCATCCAACGCGCTGAAACTTTGATCTTTGATCATATCTGCGCCTTTGACCATCGCAATTGAACCGGTTACATCTGATTTACGCATGGTACCATAACCGACAACAACGACCTCATCCAATTGGCTCTGATCATCCTCTAACTGAACAGTTACTGAGGGACCTGATACAGTCACTTCCTTCGATTTATAACCGACAGAGGAAACGACCAGCACATCGCCAGGCTTTGCTTCCACAGAGAAATTTCCCTGTGCATCTGATTGGGCTCCTTTTGAAGTTCCCTTAACTGCTACTGAAGCACCTACGAGAGGTTTTCCGGTAGCATCTAGCACTTTTCCTTTCAGTTGTTGCTGTAGATTACGAACTTCTTTTACGAAGGATTTACCTTCATAATCTGCTGAAGTTGCTACAGCCGCATTGACTTGTTGAAATGTACCAGCAATGACAGCCAATGAGAAAAATAGCTTTGATTTTCTCCCAAGGCGCGCAAATGATTTTACGTCAACTTTGCTCATATTAATAGTGATTTGGTTTATAAAAACGTTTTAGCAAAAAGATACTACAACGTTTAGTTTAATTTAGTTTTCCCCTATAATCGATTATAATAAAAGGTTTTAGTTCATTTACCTTTCCTTATAAATTTTTCAATTTAACATGTTTTGCCCTAAAAAACGTCGGCTATATCTCAGCTCTGCCGATCGTTATACGCGTTAGTATGCTAAATCGCTTTTGCTATTTTTGCAAAAAAAGGTCTGTTAATTTGGTTTATACTGTTAATTTCTGTCTTTCTTTTCCTCTTTTGGTTATAGCATTCTGGTTATGTTTTTCTAGTTTTAATATTTAATTAGCCCGTAATTTAGTATTTTAAATTCAAACGGTGGAAGATTTATTTTCAAAATCTTCCACCGTTAAAACTATATATTTCCCTTTTTCATTTCGCTGATCGCATAATCAACTGAACGCGCTGAAAAAGCCATATAAGTCAATGATGGATTTTGTGTCGATGTCGAAGTCATGCAGGCGCCATCTGTAACAAAGACATTTTTTACAGCATGCATCTGATTCCACTTGTTCAATACAGAAGTCTTCGGGTCGTGCCCCATCCGTACCCCGCCCATCTCATGGATATCCAGCCCCGGAGCCTGCCAATGTGTGTCCGGCCGAATGTTCGTGAAACCGGCATCGGTAAACATCTCTGTCATAACCGCAATATAATCCTTTTTCATTTTTTCATCATTCTCATCGTAATCGACCGCAATCTTTAACAATGGGATTCCCCAATCGTCTGTTTTACTGCTATCCAGAGAAACCATGCCCGATTCTTTTGGTATGGTCTCACCCATCATGTGTGACCCCACCTGCCAAATTCCCTGTTTGGGGTTTAAGAGATTATCTTTAAGTCCCAATCCTAAGCCAGAGCGATCGGACTCCTTACTTCGAGATGCGCCAAAACCCGCGGCATAGCCTCGTAAAAAGTCTGTCTCCTGCTTATGCAGGTTTCGAAAACGTGGGATATATCCCCCGCCGGCAGGGTTTCTGCCTTCTGTGGTATAATCCAATAGTCCCTCGTATTCGGCGTAGACACGTGCACTGTAATTATGGAAAGCCACATATTTCCCGAGTACACCACTATCGTTACCCAAACCATTTGGAAAACGGTTTGATTTGGAATTTAATAAGATAAGATTGGTATTGATCGCCGCTGCATTGACAAAAATCACTTTTGCATAAAAGTCGATTTCTTCTTTCGTGTTTGTATCAATTACCCGTACGCCTACCGCTTTTCCTTTTTGTTCATCATATAAGATAGAATGAACCACCGAATGTGGGCGAAGGGTCATATTTCCGGTTTTAGCGGCCCAAGGAATTGTCGTTGCATTCGAACTGAAATACCCACCAAAAGGACATCCTCTTTGGCACAGCACACGATTTTGGCATTGTACACGACCTTGCTCAATATGAATCTGGTTAGGTTTGGAAAGATGTGCACATCGTGCAGAAATCACCTTCCGTTCCGGAAATTTCTTTTGTACCTTCTCCTTGAAATACTTTTCGACAATATTCAATGGATACCCTGGCAGAAATTCACCGTCAGGCAATTCAGGAAGCCCATCATGGTCCCCAGCAATACCTGCAAATTTCTCTACATAGGCATACCATGGCGCTAAATCCGCATAGCGAATAGGCCAATCTACTGCAAAACCATCACGTGCTGGCCCCTCAAAGTCAAAGTCTGACCAACGTTGGGTCTGTCTCGCCCACAACAAGGATTTACCACCGACCTGATACCCTCTGATCCAGTCGAAAGGTTTTTCTTGGATGTAGGGATGCTCCTTGTCTTTCACAAAGAAATGTGCCGCATCTTCATGAAAAGCATAACATTTGCTAACAATAGGATTTTCAGCCTTCACTTGATAGGGCATTTCATTCCGATGCTCAAACTCCCACGGCATCATATTCGTGGTCGGATAGTCCTTGATATGCTGTACATCTCGTCCCCGCTCCAAAACCAACGTTTTTAATCCCTTCTCGCACAATTCCTTTGCGGACCAACCACCACTAATTCCCGAACCAATCACGATTGCGTCGTAGGTTCTATTTTTTTCACTGTCAATATTTAGATTTGCCATGCTGGATTTATCCATTAATTTTTACCGCACCCTTATACGGTCCAGGAATAAGCTTATAAATAACCTTATTCTTCATCACATATTCCGAATTCATATAACCTTGGATCGCACGCGATTTAAAGATCTCAAAAAAGACCTTTTCATCTGTTTTATCTTCCAGATTGGCTAACGTATTTTCTGTTTCCTTGCCATTGGTAAGATTCAGCTGCTTTCTCAATTTATTAAAACCGGAGACAAATTTCTCCTGATTTTCCGGCGATTCACAATCATCCACCATCTTAATCACGAACAGGTGTAGGTTGAGCTCCCTTCCTCCCGGGGTGTCCGATTTCGGAATGAGTACATCAACAAGATCACCCAAAAATTTTTCATCCTCCGCTGATAATTTCAGCTTATTCAATACAATCGATGCCCCCCCATCATTCAGACAGGATGACAAAATAGTCAGTCCGCCTGCGATAATGAAAAATTGCTTTATTGCGGTTCTACGGTTCATAATCAGAGTTCCCTTTACAATTTGGTAATATTACGTATATCCAACTTAAATTACAAATGCTAAAACGTTTAAATTATTGGATTTCATTAAATCCAGCCAGATAATAGCTGTTTTGCCTGCTGCAAGTTTTCCACAATGTTATCAACAGCTGTTAGTCTAGCCCGCTCCACCTCTTGCTTTGTTACGGCAATTAGCTGCAAATTGGCTTCTAAAGCAGACCGGCTACCCGTTATCGTATCTTCGATCGCCAGACAGACCGCTGCCGGTAAGTCCAATTTTGTCAAGGCCAAGCGATAAGGCTCGGGATTTGGCTTCGGGGACTCCACGCATTCCCTTGTCACAAAAAATTCAAAGTAATCCAACAGTTCATGTTTTCCCAAAACGGTATCCACCGTACTGCGATAGCTTGAGGTCACCAATCCGATCCGAATGTTATTTGCCTTTAGGTAGATTAAAATATCTTTCGCAAAAGGCATTAATTCGATATCACTCATATTGGAATTAGCATAAGCAGCACGCGTCCTTTTCCACATATGTTCCTCTGTCGTATCATATCCATAGTCTTCGACCAGACGTTTTACGTTATGCGCCAAGGTATGTCCCGCAAAATCACGAATCCAATCCTCATAAGTTATCTCCAGATCAAATTCTTGTTTTAGGATCGGCGCCCAGTTTTTAAAATAGAAATATTCCGAATCAATTAAAGTACCGTCCAAATCAAACAATACGGCTTGTAGTTTATTCATAGTGTTAAAGATACACAAGTCGGTTGAAAAATCCTATCGAAGCAACCCGCAATAAGCGGAATCAGATATCTCATTATGTAATGTATTCCAAAAACCGATGTACACATGATATTCGGCTTTTTTATTCAATTCAGCTGGTATCTCTACCGAGCATTGCCCATCGGCTGCATTTGCAATTGCCAACTTTAGTGAGCTCAAATCTCTTAAACTAACGAATGCCAGATTCAACTTATAGATTTCATCGTTATAAGCTGGGTTTGGTATCCATACCAAATCGATACGACCGTCATTCAAACTTACCTTTGCATGCTCGGGAGATATTAATTCTCCTGCAAACACCTTTAGGTTTTCAAAATTCACCACCGGATTATTATCAGCATCAATCGTAACGACATCGTTGAAAACATGCTTCTGAGCGAGTTGAAATACGCCATATTTAGTTTCATTGTCCTTTTTTAATCGATAGCCAAAATCAAAAACAGGCTTATTTTCCCTGCAAAACTCACCTACCAATTTTAGTTTTTGGCGATGTAATCGCTGTGCCTCAGTCGGAGGTTTGTTACTTTTCCTCCGTGCACCTCGAATAATCCACTGCCCTTTAAGATTATAACCATATACTGAGCCCACTTTACCCCGAAAACCACCGTTCGGACCATCTTGTAATATACCCATTTCTTAAGCTTTTGGTTTAATTGTAATTTCTATGTTGCCATTATAACAGATAAATGGCACCAATGTTTGCAATAGGTTAGATTTAAAATAGAATTACGTTAGATTTTAGTTAGGTATTGATTAGCTATTACCTAAACAAAACCTAACTTAAACCTAAACAAACCCTAACTAAACCCTATATAAATATATATACCAATATCAATTATAATTTAAGTTGACTGCTGTCATTTGTTTGGATAAGCATTGGACATTTGCTAAGTTTGTTTTTACATTTATGGAATCAGCATGATCTATTTAATCCGACTGCGGTGACTTCAAGGGTCAAGCTGAAGGGTAAATGATCAATGGTCGAATCACATCGTAGTACGAAAAAATCTGAAAGCTTCATCGTCTTAAAATTGATACAATGAAAATAATTGCCATCGGCCGAAATTACATCGACCACGCGAAAGAACTCAATA
This sequence comes from Sphingobacterium prati, assembly GCF_013167215.1. Lineage (GTDB taxonomy): Bacteria > Bacteroidota > Bacteroidia > Sphingobacteriales > Sphingobacteriaceae > Sphingobacterium > Sphingobacterium prati. The sequence goes on along the minus strand of NZ_JABJWY010000038.1, from coordinate 560,062 downwards.
ATCCCGTCCCTGAACATCCAATCATATTTTTAAAGCCCGATACTGCGGTATTAAAAGATAACAAAGATTTCTATTACCCCGAATTTTCCAAAAACATCCAGTTCGAAACTGAAGTGGTTCTCCGCGTTTGTAAAGAAGGCAAACATGTTACGCCAAAATTTGCTTCAACTTATTACGATGCCATTGGCCTGGGAATCGACTTCACCGCAAGAGATCTACAGCAGGAGCTTAAAGCAAAAAGCCTTCCCTGGGAATTGGCAAAAGCCTTCGACCACTCCGCAGTGATTAGCAACTTGATCCCAAAGGAAGATTTAGCGGATGTCTATGCGATTGACTTCTCTCTACAGCAAAATGGACAAACCGTGCAACAGGGGAATACCAAGGACATGATTTTTTCATTTGAAGATCTGATTGTCTACACCTCCAAATTTATCACGCTCCGCAAAGGAGACCTAATCTATACGGGCACTCCTGTCGGTGTTGGCTCCGTTGCAATTGGAGATGTATTGGAAGGATTTATTGGAGAACAAAAAATGTTTAGCTGCAAGATCAAATAGAAAAGTAGAAATGATTAAAAAAACGGCATATTTATTAGGCGTATTGACTTTGTCCACTAGCGTTGTCCAGGCACAGGATATTATCAAAAGCCGCAACTACCCGCAAAATTATTTCGTACGTCCGATGGATATTGCTCCACAAGCATCGGGATCATTTGGCGAGTTACGGGCAACACATTTCCATGGTGGAGATGACTACCGAACGCAACAACGCATCAATATCCCCGTACATGCGGCGGCAGAAGGCTTTGTTTCACGTGTACGGGTACAAATCGGCGGTGGTGGCAACTATATTTACATTGATCATCCAAATGGGTATACTTCGGTATATATGCATCTAGAAAGCTTTAATTCAGATCTTGCCAAGATTATAAAAGATGAGCAGTACAAACAAAAACGCTTTGATGTCGACGTATTTTTAAAACCTAACCAAGTACCGGTCAAAAAAGGTGAATTTATCGCCAATTCCGGAAACACAGGTGGTTCAGCAGGGCCGCACCTGCATTTTGAAATTCGGGATACCAAGGCGCAGCTGCCCTTAAACCCACAGCTATTTGGGCTTTTATTTCCGGATGGGGTAGCACCTTTGATAAGAGGTATAACAGTCTACGATCTTGGCCGCGAAGTCTTTGACGAAAATACGCCTCGCAGGCATCAAACGATCAGATCGCTAGGTAATGGGCGCTATAACCTGGCTTCAGGCTCCCCTATTTCGGTCAATGGCAACTTTGGACTGGGCATCAATACGGTAGACAGACGCGGCGGTATTTCTTTTACGTACGGTGTTTATTCGATCGAACTATTTCTTGACAACAAAAATATCAGTACCGTACTATTCGAAGCCATCCCGTTTGACCAAACTCGTGCAATTCAATCGTATGTAGACTATCCTTACCTCAAGAAATCGGGTGTTCGGGTTCAGAAAAGCTTCAAGGATCCCAATAATCCGATTACGATCTATAAACACCTGGACAATTTGGGGATGATCGAATTGAAAGATAATGAGGTGCATGACGTAAAATACGTCGTCAAGGATGTACAAGGCAATAAAAGCGAGCTCAATTTTAAGGTACAGAACAATCCGTCTTTAGCGATCAGCCGCAAGCCTGCCGAAGGCCTCAAAATGTTTCATTACGCTGATGATAACAAATATGAGGCAGAAAATGCACGCGTCTATATGGGTAAGAATATTCTTTACAATGACCTTTATTTTAATTATTCCCAAGGTGCAAAGTCCACGAAGGGATATTCGGCCACGCATTATATCCACAATGCCTATACACCTGTTTTCGGGTATTACAAACTAATGATCAAGCCAGATTATAGCTTACCGGAACGTCTATATGGCAAGGCACTGATCGTCTCTACAGACGGTGGAGCGCAAGGTGGTAAATATGAAAATGGATGGGTCGTCGCCAACGTGCGTGAATTTGGCGGGTTCTATGTTGCTGTGGATACCATTGCCCCTAATATCACGGCCCGAAACCTGACCGACGGTAAGAATGTATCCAATCAACGCTCCATAGATTTTACCATCAGCGATAATCTCTCGGGCATAGATACCTTCGATGCATATATAGATGGCAAATGGGCTCTAATGAAGTATGACCCCAAAACCAGACACTTATGGCATGAGTTTGAGTCCAATCTAAGCAGTGGCTCGCACAGCTTCAAGTTGGAAGTGAAAGACAATAAAGGAAATTTAAAAATATACGAAGCTTCCTTCAGCAGGTAATGAAGCTCCTCTGAGTGGTTCATATACCATGGGTTTTATTCTTGCTTCTTTTTTGTGCGCAAGTTTACACTCCTGATGGGTTATCATCGGATAATATCGTAACTTAATAAGCTAAATAGCAATACATATGGCAACACTAGAAATAGGACAACAAGCACCAGATTTCAGTGCAAAAAATCAACATGGTGAAACGGTCCATCTTTCGGATTTCAAAGGAAAAAAAGTCATTCTCTACTTTTACCCCAAAGACAATACGCCTGGATGTACAACCGAGGCTTGCAACTTTAGGGACAATTATCAATCCCTAAAAAAGGATGGTTATGAAATCATAGGCGTCAGCGTGGATAATGAGGCGTCTCATCAAAAATTTATGACCAAACATGAATTACCATTTCAACTACTTGTAGATGAAGACAAACGTCTTGTCGAAGCATACGGTGTATGGGTAGAAAAGAACATGTATGGAAAAAAATATATGGGTACAGCACGTACAACCTTCGTGATCGATGAGCAGGGCATTATTCAGCATATCATCAAAAAAGTGGATAACAAAAATGCATCCCAACAGATCCGCGATTTGAGCAGTTAATAGGATCATATTCACGCCATCAATTCTTATGTTTACTTGATTTGACGGGCAGTGCGGATCTAATATCTCATATCTAGAATCTTATATCTAAAATCTAAATACTAATATCTATATTTGCCACTTATGAGCAAACAGACAGACGATTTTTTCAAAAGTGTAGTATCACACGCGAAGGAATACGGTTTTGTATTCCAATCGAGCGAAATATATGACGGATTAAGTGCCGTTTACGATTACGGTCAATTAGGTTCTGAACTTAAAAATAACCTAAAGACTTATTGGTGGAAATCTATGGTGCAATTGCACGAAAATATTGTTGGTATAGATGCCGCGATTTTCATGCATCCAACCACCTGGAAAGCATCTGGTCACGTGGATGGGTTTAATGACCCGATGATCGATAACAAAGATTCAAAAAAGCGCTACCGTGCCGACCAATTGATCGAAGATAAGATTGCACGTTATGAAGCTGATGGAAAAGCAGCTGAAGCAGCTGCACTTTTGGAAGCATTGAATATTGCATTGAATGCAGACGATCTAGCGGGATTAAAATCCATCATTGAAGAACATAATATCGTTTGTCCGGTTTCAGGCACCAAGAATTGGACTGAAGTACGTCAATTTAATTTGATGTTTGCCACACAAATGGGGGCCATGGCCGATGGGGCAGATCAGGTTTACCTGCGTCCGGAAACCGCTCAGGGCATTTTTGTCAATTTCCTGAATGTTCAGAAAACAGGCCGTATGAAAATTCCTTTCGGTATTGCTCAAATTGGAAAAGCTTTCCGTAACGAAGTCATTGCACGCCAGTTTATCATGCGTATGCGTGAATTTGAACAAATGGAAATGCAATTCTTCTGCCGTCCGGGCACTGAGCTGGAATGGTACAATAAATGGAAAGAAACACGCTTGAAATGGCATTTGGCATTAGGTTTTGACCCCGCCAACTACCGTTACCACGACCACGATAAATTGGCGCATTATGCAAATGCTGCGGTTGATATTGAATTTAACTTCCCATTCGGATTTAAAGAGGTGGAAGGTATCCACTCCCGTACAGATTTTGACCTCAAACAGCATCAAGAATATTCGAAAAAGAAAATGCAATACTTTGATCCTGAGATCAATCAAAATTACATTCCTTATGTCATCGAAACTTCGATCGGATTGGATCGTCTATTCCTGACAGTTTTATGTAATTCATTGATAACAGAAGATCTTTCTACAGCAGAAAAACAAGATTCTCGTGTTGTATTGAAATTTCCGGCAGCATTGGCGCCGGTGAAAGCGGCGATTTTACCATTGACCAAAAAAGATGGTTTGCCAGAGAAAGCGCGTGAGATCCTCAACACGCTAAAATTGGATTACAACGTGCAATACGACGAAAAAGACGCAATTGGAAAACGTTATCGCCGTCAAGACGCAATTGGTACGCCAATCTGTATTACCGTTGATTACGATTCGTTGGAAGATAACACAGTAACGATCCGTCACCGTGATACCATGGAGCAGGAACGCGTGGCAATCGCCGATCTTGAACGGATTTTAAATGATTTAGCGGGCTGGAATACCTTGCTAAAAAAACTGCTATAAATTAGATTTGTCTGATGACTGAAAAGGTGTCCCTAAGGACACCTTTTTTATTACAATTGGTTAGGTGGTTTTTGCTTCTCAACATCAGTATTCTACCAGGACATTATCACGCCATTTGTCATTCTTAATCACCTGAAATCCCTGATCTCCACTTACACCGTCGAGCAGTTTCCCTTTGAATAGCAGCTGTACATTATTTCTAATTTCGCTGCTTAACTCAAATATGCGCACAGTTTCTCCTTTTCTGAAAACACGTAACTCATAGCTGACTGGCTTATTTTCAGGAACATCTCCCATAAACTGATTAAACGAAAAAGTTTGCGTACTGGTAAAATTGGGAATAATGCGTAGGATGGTGTGATCAGCTTTTTCATCCGATGCTGTTGCGAATGGGTAATATTGGAAAGCATGATGCTGTTGCTTGATATGGATACTGTCTACAAGGTCGAGCCCGTCGGTATCCGTACATTCAAATTTAACTTCGCTATAGATACGTGTCATTGTCAGGACCCGCTCTATGGATTCTTTCACATCAAAAGTGTCCAGTACGGCAAATACCTCCGCAGACTGCTCATGAAACGCGTTAGAAACCCAGAGGCTCCTAAGATCAGTCACCGCAGCTGGAACCAATAATGGTATACTCGAATTTTTGGAGAATAGACTTAAATAATACGTCCCTTGAGGCAAAGCAACACCAAACGTCTCTTTGGCATTAAGTGTACCTGCTTTCACAAGTATCTTGGAGTTAGCATCAAAGATATGGTAATACAATTTATCAGGTAAAATGGATTGATCTGTAGTCCCCATAATTTTGATATTGTCCACTTTAAACGTCCCTGTACTCGCATTGTAGTTACTTTCATCTCCTCTATTGCCGGCAAATAAAGCTATTTTTAACCAGCATTCTTGTGCTGCCAATAGCGGAATAGACGTAAGCTGCTGTTCCACTGTGAACTTGGCTGAAGTAGCAAGTTCAGGCGGATAATGAATAGTATCCGCCAGGTTTATGAATGTCGCGCCTTTATCGGTCGAGTAACTCAACAGTAAGGCGCGAGGCCCTGTCCCAGAGCTATTGGCATCAAAAGTCCAATTAGCCAATGCTGAAATTCCCGAAGCGGGTAACTTGATCAGGATCTCTTTCGCTCCCCTAAAGCTGATTGCCTTTCCGGAAGATGGCCAGCCGGCGACAAAACTGTAGTCGGTTTTACCATTGTTATAATCAATCACAACAGCATCGTCAAGCGCTGAAGTAGGATCAGCACCACCGCTGTCAAAATTCCAATGGTAGAGGAGTTGCGCTGTGTTGTTTTCGCTTGTCGAAGCGCTTCTAGTCTTAAACGATTGTGCTCTCAAGGGGGTGACAATCGTTTCAAAATCCTTGATTTTGAATGTTACCGCATGTGTTTTTTCGTTGCTTTCATCAGGAAGTTTCGAGTTTTTCTTACAGGATGATGCTACGGCTAGCATCACGATGAATAAGCACGAAAAAACTCCCAACGTAAACTGGGATTTCTTTTTCATAACGATGAATGATTTATAAGTTAACTAACCGGCAGATTAAAATTAACTCATAAATCATTAGGCTTCAACACTGTAACTAAAAAGTTACTTCTGTACAATCACTCTTACAGGTCGTTTCCCTGTCTACTTTTTGGACATAAACTTTTCGGGAAGTACTGGAACGATCCAGGACCAGTATATTATTTGTTCCGGCCGGACGGACGTATTCGCCATTGAACTCGTCCCATTCGTAAATTGGTTTACCTTTCTCATCCAACCAAATATAATTATAACGTGAATTTTGTTTTTCCTGTACGGTCAACTGCACCTTATTTTTCTTTTTGTCAATCTTGATGCGGATTTCCTTGGGTTTTTCCACTTGCATAAGTGTTTTCACCAGAATTTCAGCTTGCGTGGAGTACTTATCTTTCCAATAGGCAACAACATGATATTTTTTGGATACGGAGAGGTTCCGGACAAAAATATTAGCTCCTGAGCCAATATGTGTACCGGTTGCTGTCTCATACCAGCGATATTCAAGTCCTGCGACAGGCTTTTTGACCGTAAGCACCTGATCGCCCCCAAAACAAGTTTCCAATGTATCCCCCCAGCGATTGGTGGGTTTGGCTAGCGCATTGGATTGGAGCTGATTAAGTTTCCATACAATAGAATCCTTAAGGTTCACATAATTTGGGTTGCGGAGCAAACCCGTAGTATCCTGAATACATACTTTCAATTCATTTGCGCCATTATGCAGCATTCCCGGGTCTAAATAAATTGAGTCGATATTATGAGCAATCGCTTCATTATTAAGAAGCCATACCAGCTTAAATGTATTTGGAGACGGTTTTGCTAGGCGCAAAGTAAATTTCTGTACACTATCCAAGGTCAGCACATTATTTAGTACTGGTTTTACAGCAATAAAGGGACTCGATTTTCGCTTTATTGAAGCCACGAACTGTTCTTGACAAACGGGACAAAACGGGGCCACAAGATATTGCATTTTGCAATATTCGTGCGGTCTGAACCAAGTTGACGGAGATCCTTTCCCGCCATAAGAATAGATCCCTACGCCATCTTTTCCAAGCCAATATTTCCAGGGAAGAGTATTTACATCTGCCGTTTGGGAACGGTTGACTGACTCGATAGCATATTGATTGCCTGCCCAATACTCATCAGCCAGCTGTGCAAAAGAATGCCCAATCTCGTGGACAGCGATATCGTTGCTTTTGAAGTTGACCGTTGAGGTGGCCCACTTTCCTCCCGATCCGCCATAAAATGGTGAGTTAACCAATATGACCACCTGTGTATAATTTGGGATATGTGTTTTCAATACTTCCTCAATACGGTCATTTTTTTGAGGGACCACGAGACGATGCAATCCGCCATTGTCAAAGCTACTACCAAAAATTGTATTGGGATGCGTAATCGGTACCGCATGATCTCTGGTGAATTTATTATAGCGTTTTGGATATTTACTGAGATCGGTATCACCATGTACGCAGTCACTCGCTTTACAGTCATGGATGGCGCCGGATTCTTCTGATACAGTCTGAATAGCAAACACATTAAAGAAATTACTGTATTGTTTGAAAGGCTCTATCGCAAAAAAATAGTTGGTAAACTGCTTGGAATCTCCTGCATAATCTTCCAATTGGTCTTTTGTATAGCCATCACCCAAGATAACCAAGTTCACCATATGGTTAGCTGATCCTTGGTACAGCAGGGTATCAATCTTGAAATGCTGCGATTGGGCTGCTACCGGCAACCAACAGCCAAGTAGTATAAGCACTATAAAAATTAAGCTTTTATTCATCGGAGTAACAATCGTTAGATTTCAAAATTAGGGTTTTCATCCCCTTAATTTTTAAACTTTATTGCGGAGTACTTCTCCGATATTATCCACTGATCTGGATTTGTAGGGCCCTCTGCGGCCGTCTTTTCAGCAATGTTTCAGCTATAGCAAGTCCTGTAGTTTAATCCCGCATCCGATGTTCCTGCACATATTCGCTTGGGGAATGCTTTGTGATCTTCTTAAATACCCTGTTAAAATTGACCACGTTGTTGAACCCCGTCTTAAATGCAATATTGGAAACGCTTTCAGAGGACTCGTCAATCAGCATTTTACAGGCACGCTCAATCCTAATTTCATTCAGAAAAGTAACATAAGTCTTTCGGGTATGTTTTTTAAAGTACTTACAAAATGCATGTGGCGTCATGTGGGCAACTGCCGCAATATCTTCAAGGGAGATCTTATCGCCAAAATGCTGAAAGGTATATTGAAATATTTCATTAATGCGCAAGCCTTCGGCATCCGAAAATTTCTTCTGAGGAATGCCCGTATACAGCGAGGTCCATTGATCGACCTTTTTACTCAAAAAATTGATCAGTTTTACAAAAGATAACAGCCGGTCTATCCCTGCACTTGTATTGATCTGGACAAATTTATCCTTGAGCGCAACAGCATGTTCGGCATCCAGTTTCTTACTTACATTGATATGTTCCAAAAAATATTTGACATCGTCAAATTCAGGAAAATCCAGAAAAGATTTAAAATGCTCATAATCAAAGAAAATATGGATAGCGTGAATGCCATCCTTGATATCCTCTGCTGTTTTAAACATATGCGGCTCATCTGCATCAACGATATAGATTTCATCTTCTTCAAAACTATGCGTAAAGTTGCCGATCATAAAGGTACCCCGTCCTTTTAGGATATAGGTCAATTGGATCTCTTTATGCCGATGATAATTACTATAAAAGGATGGCAAGATATCTTCCTGTACACAAATAGATCCTTGATAAACCACCGGAACTGTAAATTGAACAACTTTCATCGTCTATTGAAATAACAAATATTAAACCGTTAATTCAAATATACCATTTTTTAAGACAATAATCGTTAATTTTTATCCAAAAACTCGTTGACTTTACTGATAAACCGCGGCAATGTGGGATCTTCGCCTGTGAGCGACAAGATTTTGAATGTCTGTGGATCAACCCACAGGTAGCTTGGTGAACGGTCTATACCAAAATCATTTTCCATTGTAGTCCGATCATTGGTATTCAGATAATAGTTATGCGGTCCCAAAGCAAGGGAGTTACTTGCCTTAATCCATTTGTCTTGATCACTATCTAACGAAAAATAAATGACTCGCACCCCCATTGTCTTTAGTTGTGGCTCTTTTTTACGCAATAAACTAACGTCGGAGAGACTGTATGAGCTGGATGCTTTCCAGAATGCGACGATCAGCATTTTTGCTTTTGAAAATTCAGTCAATGCCAGCGAATCCCGTTGAATATTCATTGGCGTGATGGCTGGAAAGACTGGCATATTCTCGTAGAAATCTTTCACACGGTCTACTTTCTCACGTGCAAATTTATAATAAGGGTGTTTCTGTAAAGTCACATCAAACTGTTGAAGCGCGTTATCAAATTTTTTAAAGTTCGCCTGATCGATGGAAACATACTTAAAAAAGTAAGGGAGCACCAAAGAGGACCGATGTATACTGTCCAGGATAAAATCAGCATATAATTCGCGAAGGTTATAAGGTTTAATGGCCGACAAGCGTTGTATTTCATCCACCGCTTGCTCGTAGGATCCGTCATTGCGTGCTGCCATGCCTGGAAGCTTACCATTTAATGTACCGATCCTCCCCTTTCGTTTTTCTTCCTTCAACTTTTCTTCTTGTTCACGTTTGTGATATCTTTCGATAAATTGGATAAAATCTCTTGCATTATCAGATGTTGTCGTCAAGGTATACAGTCCTTGATGCTCCTGTAAATCATAGTCACTATCGCCTTCCAGAAAAAGCGTATAGGGATCTCCTCCATTAATCTGGATCGCATAGAAACCGGTCATAGCCAATTCGCCTTCCAAGACAAATTGCCCATTCTTCACGCTTGTTTTTGTAAATTGCTGTATTTTGTTCTCAGGGTCTATAAGTGTCACAGGACTTCCTTCGGCTGCAGTTGTCTGGCCAGTTATCTTATAAGCAAATGTTTTCAACAGCGCTTCTTTTCTTGTCTTATCTGTTTTTTCGGAACAAGCGGCTGCTCCCAGCAAAATAAGCAACAAGCAAAAATAGTTAACGAACTTTATAGTCCTTATATGCTCCGTTTTCAAATATCCGAACATTTCCTTTTTTTCCTTTTATTTTAAGTGCGACAATTTTCCCCTGTTCCCAACGCATATCCACCGTGTAATTACCTCTGGCCTTCAGCCCTTTGACCTGCCCTTTAGCCCAGGCTTTGGGCAAGGCCGGCAGTAGGTGAATATAGCCATTATGGCTTTGGATCAGCATCTCTGCAATACCGGCAGCACCACCAAAGTTGCCATCAATCTGAAACGGCGGATGAGCACAGAATAAGTTGGGATAGGTTCCCGCACCGACACCCTGATAGGTTGTCTCACTGACAAAAGCAGGTTTGAGCAGCTGGCGAAGAATCTCCAGCGCATGATCGCCATCCTGCAATCTTGCCCAAAATAAAATTTTCCAAGCCCTGGACCATCCTGTCCCTTCATCTCCTCTTACTGCCAAAGTCTTGCGCGCAGCTTCTGCCCAAGCAGGAGTCGTTTGTGGCGAGATGAATGCCGCAGGATACAAGCCATAGAGATGGGACACATGGCGGTGTGTGGGTTCAACCTCCTGATAATCTTCGAGCCATTCCATCACACGCCCAGATTTACTGATCACTATCGGTGGTGGAATCTCTTTTAACTTCCCTTTCAAGCTAGCTGCAAAACGATCTTTCATAGACAAAATAGAATCTGCCTGAATCACTGCCTGATACAGTTCGCGTACAATCTGATTGTCGATTGTAGGCCCCATCACGACTGCCGCAACCTTTCCGTTGGACATTCGAAACGCATTTTCCGGGGACACAGATGGCGAGGTTACCCACCAACCTGTTTTTGGATCATGCACTAAGGTATGATCATAAAATTGTGCAGCGCCTTTGAGTATCGGATAGATTTCTTTCAGATATTCTTTATCACTGGTAAAAAGATAATGCTCCCACAGGTGGTTGCACAACCAGCCTGACGCAGTGCTTGCTCCCCAGGAAGCCTGTTCGCCCGGAGCAGAATACCCCCAAACATTGGTCATCATATAAACGACCCATCCGGGCGCATTATAATACGCTTTCGCAGTTTGCTCACCTGTTTTTGCTATCCGCTTGATCAACTCAATAAAAGGTTGATGATATTCACTGAGATTATTCACCTCCACTCCCCAGTGATTCATCTGTGCATTGATATTTAAATGGTAATCACCATTCCATGGTGTATTGATCTGATTGGCCCATAAACCCTGCAAATTTGGCGGAAGTGAATTTGAGATTTTTGGTGCCGCACTTGAAATATTCAAATAACGGCCATATTGATAATAAATACTTGCTAAATCGGGATCCTGTGCCGGATCTTTATAAAAATTAGCGATTCGTTCGTTGGTCGGAATGTCCGCATTCGATTTATTCCCAAATAGATTCAGTTCGACCCGGTTAAAAGTCTTCTGGTAGCTATTCACATGATTACGGTACATTTTTGCAGCATTGGAGGAGTGCAATGCTGCAATGGTCGCTTTTACAGTAGCCAGTGGATCCCGTCCATAATAAGACGTGCTCGCAGTGATATAGATAGCAAGGTTGCCTTTCGCCGAAACTTCCAGTACCTGGTGCTTTTTATTGACCTGAAGATCCTTGCCCTGTACGTTTAGTAAACTAACAAATTTCAGATTTTTACCCCCTTTACCATCCGGGAGCGACCCTTCGACCAAAATACCATCATCCAATAGCGTGTAACGGTCAATATGCTCCTTGCGTTCGAAAGAAATACCGACCGTCTGTCTGGCGCCGCTGTTTTGATTCAATTGAATAACACCGACATTCCTGTCAAACGAAGTATAATAGGTTCGCTGAATCTTTATGTCCCCAGTACGAAAAGAGGTTTGCGCTGTCGCCGTGGTTAGGTCCAAGGATCTTGTATAGTCCGCTATCGGAGAGGAGGGTAATTGATAGTGCAGTATGAGATCTCCCAGTAACTGATAACAACCATAAGGAACCTCCGCGCCATTTCCAAAGCCGGAGCCTTTTCCTTTGGTGATAAAGGTTTCATTAACCAATTTCTCGGCCTCGTCATTTTTACCTGCTTTCAACAAGTTCTGAATCGCACTGACATTTTTATAGGCCTCATACTTATTGGGATCTTCTGGACTCCCTGACCACATACTGATCTCATTCAACACGATTTTTTCCTTCTTCGGATTTCCATCCGGCATCATCCCCATTAGCCCATTGCCCAGTGGCAAAGTTTCTTCCCAGATAACGGCCGGTTTATTGTACCAAAGGCTGAGTGGATTTTGCTGAGCGAACAAAAGCGTGGTCTGACAGATGCAGACCACAAGAAGTGTTAAAATTCTATTTTCCATAAAGTTCAAGCTCCGCAATAGTCAGCTCATTTCCTTCAATAAATTGCTTTGGTTCAAATTTTATAAACTTGGTATTGTTGTTCGTTTCAAAAAATACCTGTTGCAAAATTGGATTTGCTTTGATGTTGGAGAATTCGCCCTCCTTAACGCTTGTCCACTTTTTGCCATCTCTACTAGTTGAAATTGTATATTTGGTCGGAATACCAGCAGTCTTTTTGTCCTGGCGAGGCAGGAAACCAATCCCTGAAATAGGGCCATTCGTTTCAATGACCAAAACCCCGCGGTCTGCTACGGTCGCAAAGGTACTTGGATTAGCATCGGTTATATAGGCATTATCGGTAGAGCTGCCTGTCTTTAATTTAAAACCTGTTTGTTTTTTAAGCTCTTTTGTATTGAAAGTAAAGGATTCGTTATATTCCTTAAATAGTCCGAAGTCACTCAAGGTAATTGCGACAGGAGCATAGATATGCACGCGTAAATCTGCCGTTGTCGTTGGCTGCTCAAGTTTTAGCAGGCGATTCGCACCAATGCTGGTCGCTCTGGCCAATGGTTTCCAGGCGTTATCTACCCTGTGTTCAATAATAACGCTGTCAATCCGTTGTCCGAGCTTGATATTTTCACGCAATTGGATAAGATCAAATGTCGCCGGTGATGTTAGCTTAATTTCAAGCGTAGCTGAGGTTTTGGCATCATCAGTTGCCCAATAGCTGTAACGGTCATTATCGGTAATCAGCGATGTTGCATATGTCTTGAAATCATCGTTGCGCGTATTGGAGGCCGTAATGGTAGCACCTTTTGCCAGATTTGTCCGGAAAGTTTCTTTGATCTTTTTACCAAAAGCCTGTAGCGATTTCACGTCATTTTCGTGGAGTGTACCTGAAGGCATTGGCGCCAGGCCAAGATTCATACAGGCACCTCTACCCACAGATTTCAGATAGATTTCAAACAGCTGATTTGGTGTTTTTACACGGCTATCCTGTTCCTGATGATAAAACCATCCCGGACGTTGGGGCACATCACATTCTGCGGGAATCCAATATTTCCCATTCCGGTCGCCCGTTTCGGCATTATGCGATTCGGTCGCACCGGGTACAGCCACTTTTCCATTTAAACCTCTCGGTGTAAATGTCGCCCAAGAAGTTTCAGCAGCGAAACCATGCTCATTACCGACCCAGCGCATATCAGGTCCAATATCCGAGAAAATAACGGCATCGGGTTGAAGTTTACGCACAATAGGCCATGTTTTCTCATGCCATTCATAATAAGTCGTCCGATCGATGATCCTTTTTCCCTCATGTCCGCCATAGTAACCATCACCGCCATTTGCCCCATCGTGCCACGAAGTGAACAAAGGACCATAATTGCTCATCAGTTCGGTCAGCTGCTGCCGATAAGCAGTTGCATAAGCTGGCGTTCCATAATGTTCATCATGACGGTCCCAAGCAGACAGGTATACCCCGAATTTCATTCCATTGCGATGTGTCGCTTCCATAAATTCTTTCACCATATCCCCCTTCCCATTCTTCCAAGGTGAGGATGCAACGCTATAAGAAGTTGTTTTGGTCGGCCATAAACAAAATCCATCGTGATGTTTCGCTACACTGATCAAGCCCCTGAAACCACCATCTGCCGCTGCTTTGGCGATTTGATTCGCATTAAATGCCGAAGGATTAAATAAGGAGGGCTCCGCATCTCCGTACCCCCATTCCTTATTTTGAAAAGTTGTCGGTGTATAATGGATCAAACAGTAGGTTTCCATCTCCTGCCATTTCAATTGGCGTTCGGTTGGCAAGGCCCCATAAGGTTTTAACGTATCTGGTTTGACTACCGTACCGCTGGAAAGTAAGATGGAGGATAACAAGATTGTGAACATATTCTTTATTAAATAAGTACTAGAAAATTAGGTTGTAAAGCCCTAATATAAGAAGTTTTATAAACTTATCCATGTAACATTTGCGCTCTGGAACAGATTGGAAACATGTGTAAAATGCGCCTTCTAGCTAAAAAATGGCCTTCACGAATGATATCAATCGATTGATATAAAGTGTTTAGCTATCCTGTAAAATGATCTCCCACCGCAGTGTAAGTGTGTTTTTTTTATAAATCTTATAAAGAAAAATTTATTTCAACGCAGGAGTGCAAACAAAAAACATAGGTTTGTTATTAATAGAAGATAAAGAAGTTAGCTGTACTACAGCAGCTGATTGCATGTCATTGGGACAAGACTGGCATGATAATTATAAGCTATAGGGCAGAAAAAGGAATATTTATTTTATTAAAAATGATTATGAAAGTAAATTTAATGATTTTAGCAGTAGCATTGGCATTTTCCACTGTCGCTTGTAATACAGCAGGAAAAAAATCCGAAGCAACAGGAGCCGGCGATACCGCAACATCGGTGCAAAAACCAAGTGTGGTGGATAATGCATCGCTGGAAGGAACTTGGGAACTAAAGTCACTCACTACGCCCGAGACAGCCGGAAAAGGGCTCAAAGACCTCTTTAAAGACAAGATTCCTACTTTGACTTTCACAACCAAAGACCACAAAGTCGAAGGCAACAATGGCTGTAATGGTATCGGCGGCACTTACGAAAGTGAAAAAGGCAATTCCATTAAAATCGGTGATAAATTGATATCTACGATGATGCACTGTGAAAATGCCGCTTATAACGAATTTATGAATGGTCTAAAGTCAACGACAAACTTTGATGTTAAGGATAATGCGTTAACATTCATTTCCGGCGATATTGTTGTGATGCAATTTGTAAAAAAATAGGGTAATAACAGCGAACTCTGCTGACATATAGGCGCCGCTGCCCATAACGATGGTAATAAAAAAGGGGGCTTACAGATCTACTGTAAATCCTGAAAAAAACTGAGTACAAGGATGTGCTCAGTTTTTTTTATAAAAACACGTTATTTAGCAGCGAAATATACCATATTAAAATTTCATCTCGTAACTTTACACATCATGAAAAAAGATCAATCTAAAATCATACGTGAACAGGTCGATCGTTCAGCACTACGCGAACATTCGACTCCCTTATACCTCACATCAAGTTTTATCTTCGACAGCGCTGAACAAGGTCGGGCGGTCTTTGCTGGAGAAGAAGATGCAATGATTTATTCCCGCTATGCCAATCCGAATACATCCGAATTCATCAACAAGGTCTGTATTATGGAAGGTGCCGAAGCTGGCTTATCTTTTGCGTCCGGGATGGCCGCAGTATTCGCGTCCTTTGCGGCAATTATTGAAAGTGGAGACCACATTGTTTCTTCACGTGCAATATTTGGCTCCACCCATCAGTTATTTACCGAACTTTTTCCACGTTGGGGGGTGACAACAACTTACGTAGATGCAGCTAATCCTGAGGAGTGGGAGAAGGCCATACAGCCTAATACGAAGATTATATTTCTGGAATCGCCATCCAATCCAGGACTCGAATTAGTAGATTTAGAATGGCTGGGTAAATTCAAGCAAAAATATCCGAATATCATTCTTTCGATCGACAACTGTTTTGCGACACCATATCTTCAAAAACCGATTCAATATGGTTTTGATTTGGTGATCCATTCGGCCACCAAATATATGGACGGACAGGGTCGTGTTTTAGGTGGTATCGTGGTTGGGAAACAGGAATTGATCGATAAGCTCATGTTCTTTATCCGACACACAGGACCAGCATTATCACCTTTCAATGCCTGGATCATTTCTAAAAGTCTCGATACCCTGGGTATCCGTATGGACCGCCATTGTTCAAATGCACTCGCACTGGCCCAAGCATTGGAAAATCATCCGGAGATTGAAGATGTAAAATATCCTTTCCTACCAAGCCATCCACAATATGAACTGGCGAAGAAACAGATGAAAGCAGGAGGTGGTATTGTTACACTTGTTGTCAAAGGTGGTTTTGAACGTGCAAAAGCTTTTGTCGATCAGCTGGAAATGATCCTATATACATCCAATTTAGGTGACTCGCGATCAATCGCTACGCATCCTGCATCAACGACGCACTCTAAGTTGTCAGAAGATGAGCGACTAAACCTGGGCATACAACCCGGCAGTATTCGTTTGTCTGTTGGCCTGGAGGATCAGGAAGATATTATCAACGATATCTTACAGGCTTTAGAGAAAACCAAATAAGTGATAAAAAGCGTGCTGAGGCACGCTTTTTATCGCTTATTTGGTTTTTAGTATTGAGATAGGAGATTTGTTCTCAACATCCAATATTCTCCTAGTTCAATGAAGCAATAGCAGCTGCATAGTTCGGTTCGTCCGCAATCTCCGCAACTTGCTCCTCATACAATACTTTTCCGTTTTCATCCAATGTAATAACCACACGGCTCAATAGACCGGCCAAGGGTCCATCCGCAATCGCCAATTGATAAGCATCAGAGAAATTCGAATCTTTATATTCGGATAATGTCACCACATTGTTCAAGCCCTCAGCTGCACAAAAACGTCCCTGTGCAAACGGTAAATCTTTCGATATACACAGTACAACCGTATTGTCCAATTGAGATGCTTCTTTATTAAATGCACGTACGGAAGCTGCACAGGTTCCGGTATCCACACTTGGAAAAATATTCAACACAATTTTTTTCCCTTTAAAGTCTGCTAAAGATTTATCGGAAAGATCGCCTGCAGTTAATTTAAAATCAGGTGCTTGCTCACCGACTTGTGGTAAGTTGCCTTTAGTATTCACTGGATTACCCTTAAAAGTGATTGTAGCCATAAAATATGATTGTTTAATTTTAGTTTCCTTGCACTTAAAGGTACGAGCAAAAAAAATATTACACAACATTTATTAATATTAGCCAAACATTTACTATGTTAGCATTGTATTTTAAAGAGGAACGTTAACCAACAATAAACACTAGTATGAAGAAATTATTATTCTCAATACTTTGTGCATCACCATCACTGCTCTTTGCACAAGGGTCTCAAGTGAATACACAGGGCGTACGGGCATTAGGCATGGCTGGTGCCGGATCTGCGCTTTTCACAGACGAAACAAGTATATTCTACAATCCGGGAGGTTTAGCAAAAATGGACCACAATGCGGTTTCTGCAGGCATATCCACGGTAATGTATCGATCAGCCTTCAAAGAATCAGGAAGCAATCAAGTGTATAACACGCGCTCGCAGGTCACTCCTCCTTTTTCTGTTTTTGCGACCTTTGGTCCAGACAATGCCCGTTGGAAGGCCGGACTTGGTGTCTATACGCCTTATGGCGGAGCAGTGGACTGGGGAGACAGTTGGCCTGGAAAATACGAGCTCAACCACCTAAAATTGCGTGCGATTTACATCCAGCCCACCATCAGTTATAAACTTACGGATAACTTAAGCGTCGGTGCAGGCTTTGTTTACAACATCGGTATGGTGGATTTGGCCAGATCATTACCTTTATTTTTAACGGACGGGTCCTCCGCACATGCGAAATTGACCGGAACAGGTACCGGGATAGGTTACAACGTCGGCGCCCATTACAACTTTGACAACAATGTCGCGATCTCTTTATCTTACCGGTCAAAAGTCGTTACAAAGCTGAAAAAGGGGGATGCCGAATTTACGGTGCCTGATGCTGTTGCAGCCTCGTTTCCCGACACCAAATTTAGCGCAGAACTTCCTTTGCCAGCATCACTTAACCTCGGCCTCTCGGTTCCGGTGAGTGACAAAGTGGATATTGTTGCCGACGGAACTTTTATCCAATACAATATCTATAAAAAGCTAGTTTTTGATTATGCAGACAATACACCTTTGCTACAGGATACAGAGCAAATAAAAAATTATAAGAATGCATTTTCAGGAAAAGTTGGGGTGAATTACAAAGCCAACGAAAAGTTAGCTGTACGTGCCGGAGTGGGATATGTAAAAACGCCAGTTGATAAAGACTATGTCTATGCGGAGACTCCGGACAATGACCGTATTATGGGTGCGCTGGGCTTGTCTTACGCGATCAACGACAAATTCAGCCTTCATGCAGCTTATGTTTTACAAAAATTGAAAGAGCGCACTGTCACAAGCCCCGTCACACAAATTGAGGGTGCTTACAAGACTAACATTCATGCCCCTTCAATTTCATTCACCTATAAATGGTAATAGATTATGAAAAGATTTCAAAAAAATATTAAGCTTTATATTGGTTTTGCTGCGCTGGCATTGGCTGCGTCCTGTAAACCATCTATCGACATTGACACCAAAGGCGGAAACCCCGAAAATGTAGATTTCAGCAAATATATTGCTGTTGGTAACTCCCTGACTTCGGGCTACGCCAATAGTGGACTTAGTCTGAAGGGGCAGGAACAATCTTTCCCGAATATGCTCGCACAAGAGATGAAAAAAGTAGGCGGCGGAGAGTTTTTGCAGCCTTATTTTCCTGCAGAAAACTATAATGGAAGCGGGTTCTTATATTTAAAAGCACTGGTGAACGGTCAGCCACAATTGGGGACCGTAACTGATCACCTGGCCATCCGTGGTCAAACAGAAGACAAAAAGCCCCTTTACATCAAATACACTGGCCCCATCAATAATCTCGGCGTACCCGGCATGCGCTTGGATATGGCATTTGCGCCAGGAATAGGTACGACAAAAGGGAATCCTTATTTCGAGCGATTGCTACCAGACAATGCACCCGCTACAACGACCTACGTAGATTTTGCAACAACCAAAGACCATACGTTCTTTTCCTTCTCATTAGGAAATAACGACGTGCTGGGCTATGCCACAAACGGTGCCGTAACCACGGATGCCACAAACACCCTGATTTCAGAACAGACCTTTACAGTGCGTTATACTGAATTTATAACCAAATTGACAAGCAAAGAACAGAAAGGGGTCGTAGCCACCATTCCTGATGTGACGGCAGTGCCTTATTTCACGACAGTAACACGTCAGGCCCTACTGGCTGGAGCGAATGCGGCATTATTGGCACAAAACCCCACGGCCACTCCATTCAAGGATATTTATATTAAAACAAAGACAGCCCCTTTTCGGGCAGCAACGGATAAAGACATGTTTATCCTTCCATTTTCCTCGGCTGGGCTATTGGGCAGACAAGATCTCAAAGACCCTGCAACAGGTATTGTTAATCCGGCTCCTTACGGCCTACACCCCGCGAATCCAGTTGGTGATAACTTCGTTTTAGATGAGGCTGAGGCAAAAATGGTCCAAGATCGTATTGTTGCGCTCAACACCACGATCAAACAGGTTGCTGATAGTAAAAAACTTGCTGTGGCGGACATCTACAGTTTCCTGAACAAAGTAAAATCGGGCTATCAGATTAACGGTATCGCCATCAGCAATAAATACATCACCGGTAATATATTCTCTTTGGATGGTGTTCACTTAACGCCTATGGGCTATGCCATTATGGCCAATGTTTTTGTTGATGCCATCAATGCGAAATATAGCACCAAACTAGGAAAAGTAAATGTGAGCCAGTATGGCGGAGTTGCCTTACCTTAGTGCTATAAATTAGCCAAAAGGATCTAAAAAAGGTCATTTGAATTGAACATTCAGATGACCTTTTTTTGTAAAACAATGCGTATTTTTGTTATACAAAGTCATTCATCGACTTGAAAAAGTTTTATGTTTGTTTCACATTCATTCGCTTCAAAAGCTGGGTCAGACAAATCTGTATAAGAAGACAACACAATGAAAACCAGTACTGATGGTAATAGGGATGCAACAACAAATACAATACGCGTAAATAATTATTCTTATGAAAGTCAAATTAAACCGTGTCAATCAAGCTGTGCATTTCGAAGCCAGCAGTGAATTATCTACTGTCAAAGTGAATATCGATGGTTCTGAAGCCATCGGCGGTGAAGGCAAAGGTGTCCGCCCCATGGAATTGGTCTTGATGGCATTAGGTTCTTGTAGCGTTTTTGATCTACACAGTATATTGGTCAAACAACGCCAGCAAATTGACGATATCCAAGTGGAAGTAGAAGGAAAACGTCGCGAAGAAATCCCGCAGATATTCACAGCTATCCACATCAACTTTTTCCTAAAGGGGGATATTGATGAAGTGAAAGCCGCAAAAGCCGCTGAATTAGCCGTGAAGAAATATTGCTCTGTTCATGACATGCTTGCAGCAGGTGGTATCAATATCACCTACTCGTTAAAAATAAACTAAGTTTATTTTTAACATCAAACGCTCGATGGCGATCGCTGTAATTAAAA
This sequence comes from Sphingobacterium prati, assembly GCF_013167215.1. Classification (GTDB taxonomy): domain Bacteria; phylum Bacteroidota; class Bacteroidia; order Sphingobacteriales; family Sphingobacteriaceae; genus Sphingobacterium; species Sphingobacterium prati. The sequence continues at coordinate 539,472 of NZ_JABJWY010000038.1, read as the reverse complement.
GCGATCGCCATCGAGCGTTTGGCATTTGTATAAGAACTAAAGCCTGTTTTGCTCTTCGGTCTTATTCGGCTGATTACTGCTTTTGATCTTTTGGTTTCCAATGTGGTACCGCAGCGTGACATTGACCTTTCTTGTATCCCGATAGTCATCAAAATAGTTATTCTGATCGGCATACTTTGACGAGATTCTCATCTTTTCAGTCCTGAAAAGATCCATAAACGCCAGATTGACTTCCAGCTTTTTGTTAAAAAATTTACGGTTGGTCGTTAAGTAAGTGCTGGAATAACCTGTAATCCGAAATGGCCCTTGAATAGTCGGCGAAGTAAAACTGTTTCCGAGTTCTACATTCCAGCCGGCATTTTTGTCCAGCACATAACTTGAACTGATATTTCCATTGCCGATGTATACGTCGTTCTTGTGCAGTAGGGCATCAGATCCCATAAAATAATTCTCATTGTACATGCCTTCCAGCTGAAGATTTAATCCCCAGCGGGAGGTCAACTGAAAGCTCTTGCCCAGGTCTATCCCCGTTCCCTGTCCTTTCTTAATATTCGTATATTGAAAGATCAGCTGATGATTGACATTATCCTGCAAGGCGATTTCCATATTAGGCCATTTCTCGAACCTGTAAAATAGATCCACATTCCAGCTGTTCTTTGTCCAGGTCAGGTTGAGGTTATGTACAATGGTAGCCCTTAAGCGTGGGTCGCCCTGAAAATACGAAAATAGGTTATAATAAGATTTCGCGGGGTTAAGCCATGAATAGGCAGGCCGACTGATTCTTTTGCCATAGGAAAATCCAACTTGCTGCTGATCTGACAATGCATATTGCATATAGAACGTAGGGAATAGCACAAAATAATCCTTCTTGTTGATATCCTTGGGCGCTGAGACTATACCCTCCAAATCGGTATACTCCCCCCTTAAACCTGCTTTCCAGCTCCATTTTTCCCATGTATAGTTAAACGATGTATATAAGGCCACATTAGTTTCTTTATAATCAAACAGACTGCTCTTTTCGGGCCGGTGCTGCAGTGTACCGGATTCATCGTCTGAAAACAGCAGGTCGCTTGTGGTCTTAACGGCACTAAATTTTCCCCCAAATTCTACTTCCAACCCCTTTATCTTTCCTGTAACGTCCAGCTGTGAGGAAAAAAGCCTGTTTTTACTATCGTTATTACTAATAAAGCGTGTACTTGATGGTTCTTCACCTTTGAAATTCAAGGCTGTCAATACATCTTGATCGTTGCTGGCATGGCTGGATGTAAAGTAAGATGACCAATTGATATTCCATTTGGGGCTGAGTTTCTTCGTCACCTGTAGATAAAGGTTATTGGTCTTGCTGGAGCGTTCATGGTCATTTGTTGTAAAATAACTGGATTCTTGTATGTGATCCTTATTATAAATTATGGTAGGTACCTCATATACTCCATATGATCTTGGTCCATAATATCCATTTAGCCCCATATTGATCGTCCATGTGGTATCCGGGGTATATTCGGCGGAAAGTACATAACTATTTTGGCTATTATTGGTATCGAAACGGTCCATCGTGCCTTCCCATGAGGTCTGTTCCTTGGGATAATACACATAATTTGTCTCATAACGGGCATAGGTACCACGTCCAAAATTATATGTTGCCCGTAGATTAAACTTCTCGTTCTTATAATACTGTGTCAGCCCAAACAATTGTTTCCAGGTTGTACTCTTTTCGGCCAAGGCCAGTAGTGTACCCCGATACCCATATAAGTTGGATTTGGACAGCTTGATGTTGATGATCGTACTTCCCTCCGCTTCATATTTTGCGGGTGGATTGGTAATGACCTCGATGGATTGTACATCATTACCGGCTGTGTTCTCCAGGTAGGTTTTCAATTCATCACCGCTCAGCAAGACCTTGCGGTCATTAATAAGTACCACGATCTTTTTGCTTCCCCGTACCATCAGGTCTGAACCGCTGGCCATCACCAAAGGCGTCCGTTTTAGAATATCCCAGGTGTTGTATGCAGAGAGATTACTATTTTGGACATTAAATTCAAGGCGATCCAACTTTCGGGTCAGTCGAGGCTGTCGGCCCACGACATTCACCTCCTCCAATTCCTTTGTCTGTGGAAGAAGTGTCAAGATCAGCGGACTCTTCACAGTATCACTGTAAAAAAATAATTCCTTAGCCCCAAAGTTCAAATGCGAGGCTTTAAGGTAATATTTGCTGTGCGGTGTCAATGTTAATTTAAACTTTCCAGCGCTATCTGTTTTCATTTCACCAATCTGTCGATAAGTACTGTCCAACAAGACAACCGACGCATCAGCCAGCATCTCCTTATTCCCCTTTTGGATTCTCCCCACCCGTATCGTCTGTGCTGTTACGAGCCCTGGAGCTAGAAGCAAAAATAATAAGCATTTCATATTTCGGTATTGAATGTCCAAAATTGTTCATTAACCTTGCTAAATATGGTTAATGAAGAGTTAATGCTAGGTTAAAGCCTATGATCTTCATTGTGAGCAGTTATATTTGTATATGGAATTGAAGCCTAAAAATTATATTATTCTTTTCATCCTATTTTTTACTGTCCTGATCGGCATACAAGGGTATCAATTATACAATACCTATCGGCTTAAACTACGGGAAGTATTCGCCGACGTAAAAAAAAATCTGAACAAATTGGATGACACTGATTCCGTTTTTGATAACAACCTATTGAGTAAGGATATCGCCCGGGATTATTATATCAAACTGGTCAAAAAAGAGATCACCGAAGAAAACCTAAAAAAACTGTATACAACACATGCACAGAAAACTTCCGGCGAACTAACAAGATATGTTGACAGTATATTCCGGCCACTGGGAATGCATGTCATCCTTAAACAGGAAATATTGAATATTTACTATAAAGATGCGACAAAACCATTGGTTAATGGCCCGATCACGGTATACACAACATCCGGTACTTTCCGAAATCCTACAGAATTATCCAGCAGTAAATGGCTGACGGAAAAAACTGAAATGAACAAGATTCAGGATAGTATCCAAAGCAGGGAAATTCTATATGTTTTTTCTGTTCCACGCAAGACTTCTTTTGAGGTGGTCAATCTGAGCTGGATTCTATTTAAGGAGCTAACCTCACTGCTGTTGAGCACCCTATTGATCCTGGCCGCTTTTATCTGGTTGTTTTACCGGACAATTAACAATCTCAAGAAACAAAAAAAACAGATTGCCGTGTTGCACGATGTAGTGGATAATATTTCACACGAACTAAAAACACCGATTGCGACCTTAAAAATAGCCGCCAAAACCCTCCAAAAATCTCCTGACAATACGATTATTGCCGTGATTGAACGTCAGGTGAACCGTTTGGAACAAACACTGGATCCATTGAACGAAAATCAAACTGCAACCAGTTTATCCCCAACAACAGCGAAAGAGCTACAGGCAATCTTCAGTGATTTTCAGCTATGCAATCCAACAGTCAGACTACTTGTGGAGCCAAGCCCAAGCATGCAGGTCTGTCTTAATTCCATAGATACAACGACATTGTTTCACAACCTGATGAACAATGCGGTTAAATACGGTGCTTCGCAGTTGAATATCCGCTTTGAGGAACAAAAAGACTATCTATCCATTCAGGTCAAAGACAACGCACAGGGCATGGAAGAAAGCGAATTACCCTATATTTTTGAAAAGTTCTACCGTATCCAGAAAGACAATATCCATGATACAAAAGGCTTAGGAATTGGCCTATTTCTGGTTAAAAATATCGTCAAGAAATATGGCGGAGAGATCAAGGTTATCAGTAAATTGCAGCATGGGACAACTTTTACCATTCTTTTACCACTTTAATTTATCAGTTCATTGGCCAACATCGTCAATCGGCGGCACAGTCTGCTACACGAAGAGCAACGAAACGGCAATGAATAAAAAGCGTATTATTAACTTTATAATGGATCAGGGAATAAGGGCTAAACATCCGTTAGATGAAACAAAGAAATGAAGAATAAGCTATTGCTGGTAGAAGATGATCCGGATTTTGGATTTATGCTGAGACAATATCTGGAGCTTTCGGACTTTCGTGTGGACTGGATTTCGCAGCCAAATGAGCTCACGGCAGACTTTCAGAAGCTGATGGGTTATGATTTAATTATTCTGGACGTTATGCTTCCACAAGTAAGCGGCTTTACTTTGGCAAAAGAGATCAGTGCACTTTTTCCTTTACTTCCTTTTATCTTTCTAACCGCAAAAGAGCAAAAGATAGATAAGTTAACAGGCCTAAAAATTGGTGCCGACGACTATATTACCAAACCTTGTGATCCTGAAGAATTATTACTGCGCATACAAAATATATTAAAGCGCAATCATAAAACTATATCGCCAAATCCCATTGCCATTGGCTCATATGTATTTCTCCCAGATCAACTGTTATTGAGCCATGCTTTGGCGCAATATAAACTCACTGAGCGAGAAGCACAATTGTTGTTATTTCTGTGGCAGCGCAACGGTCAGTTGGTAACACGGGGCGCTATCCTCGAAAAAGTATGGGGAACTGCTGATTTTTTTACAGGTAGAAGTATGGATGTCTTTATCACACGGCTAAGAAAGTACTTAAGCCATGACCCTGATCTTCATATTCGTTCGAATCGTGGAGTAGGATTTACGGTACATTTTTAAATCTGAGATCCTCATAGCGGAAGTCGTTATTGTCGTATAGCAATTTACGCTTTTGACACCCGTTTCCTAAGCGAATCCACCCAATGTTAATCCTTAAAGCTCCTCTTTTCGTCTGTTCCATAGCTTTTCTGCCCAACGGCCAACAAACCAAAAGGAAACTGCAAGAATCAGGAAAAAGACTGCTCTATTGATATTATCCCACAAGTACTCCACATAGCGGGTATAAATATTCAATACCAAAAACACAAAACCAACCTCGCGGGTAACATTATCCTTCGCTTTTAGCCCATAAATTACAAGAAACGCTGACACGGCAGTGGATAGCATCCCCCAATAAAACATGTGATACTGACGTACCGTAGTCCATTCATAAAAATCCGAATAGTTACCAAAGATAGACAGCGCCCACAAAGAAACCATAAGGTAAATCAACCCAATGATATAACTGACTGGTTGAAATATCTGTAAACGTTCAAAACGTGGCTGTAGCCAAACTGCTGCCGCCGTGATTATAGCACCGAAAATCGTAAAACGTAAGGGATAATTCATTCCCCAGAATTTAAATCCCCAATTGCTGTGATAAGCTGTCTCAGTGGCAAACCAAACGCCTAGCGCTAAGAGCATAAAGGTCCAGATCAACTTACTGTCCAATTTGACTGCAAGCACGCCGTATATCGCGACCGAAAGTAAAAATAAGAGGGAATAATGCATGGTATCTTTATCCAAGACCTTGCCCATAAAACCAATGCAGGCGGCTGTTCCAAATACACCAATCAACATCATGGTCTCCGTGGAAAGATTCTTATATGGATAACGCTTTTTATAACGAAAACCCAGTGTGTAAAAAAGTACAGCGACCGCAGCAAAAAAGAAACAGAATAAAATATTGGGCGCTTCGTAAAGGCTATCCACAAAAGCGAGGAAAGAAGCATCCGTAAACAGCGAAAAAACAGCAAACACCAAGGATGCTAATGCAATCCAGAAAGCATACCGGGCCAGCTGGCCCCAATCAAAGCTTTTAACATCAAGACTATCCATGAGTTCCTTGGCTTTTTGTTCGTCCAATAGCTTCTCCTTTTTCCAAAATTGGACAATATCTTCGATGGATTGTTTCTCCTGTTTGCTGACATCGTATTTTCGCATTGTTATTGTATTGATATTATAGAACAAAGAATAAGGAACAAAGATTTTAATCCGGCAAATTTTCGCCTTACCGAAGTATTTCCATGTTTTACTTTTATTTTTTAGGTCCTGTAAAACTTAGGGGCTTAAAAGCTGTCATAGCCACCTTAGCCGATCACAAGATAGCAATAACCTTCGTAACTTTCTTACCTCATCCAGTCATCACGAGATCTTCAAATCACATCTATATCACATTTTATTCCAAAAGTCAGATATCCTCGCATAATTCCTTTAAAATCTGTAATTTTGCATGTTTTGCATTTTATCCCACAATAGGGATTTTAAGGAGTTTTCATGGCAGTAAAAAAAAGCCCAGATTTGGGCGAACAGAGTGAAGTTCAAGTATTTGGTGCTCGCGCGCACAATCTAAAAAATATAGATGTTTCTTTTCCGAGAAATGAATTGGTTGTTATCACCGGCTTGAGTGGTAGCGGAAAGTCTTCTTTGGCTTTTGACACCATTTATGCAGAAGGTCAACGTCGGTATATGGAAACTTTCAGTGCCTATAGTCGCCAATTTTTGGGTGGTATGGAGCGTCCGGATGTCGACAAGATATCAGGTTTGAGTCCGGTGATTTCCATTGAACAAAAGACAACAAGCAAAAATCCGAGGTCAACCGTCGGAACCATCACAGAGGTATATGATTTTATGCGCCTTTTGTTTGCCCGGGCGGGTGAAGCCTTCTCCTATGTCACCGGGAAAAAGATGGAGCGCATGTCGGATGATCAGGTAATCGAGCGTATTCTGGATGAATTTGATGGGCAAGCACTCAATATCCTCGCTCCGGTCGTGAAAGGGCGTAAAGGACATTATCGTGAGCTTTTCGAGCAAATTCGTAAACAGGGCTATGTTAAGGTACGTGTGGATGGTGAAATCTTGGATCTCGTCCCAAAAATGCAAGTAGACCGCTATAAGATTCACGATATTGAAATTGTTGTTGATCGTTTGAAAATAGAGCGTGAAGACAAAAAACGCTTACAGACTTCGGTCATGCAAGCCATGAAAACGGCTAAAGGTATTATTAAAGTATCTACCAAAGATAATCAGGAGCAATTTTATAGCCGTTATCTAATGGATGCGGAATCGGGGATCTCTTATGATGAGCCTCAACCCAATACATTCTCATTCAACTCGCCATATGGTGCATGTCCGACCTGTGACGGCTTGGGCTATATCTTCGAAATCGATAAAAACGCTGTTATTCCTGATAAGAAACTCAGCATTCAAAAAGGTGGACTGGCACCCTTAGGGCCTACACGGGAGAACTGGACATTTGAGGTGCTTAAAGCGGTGTCCAAAAAATTGGATTTTGCGGTAACAACGCCGTTAGAGAAACTCAGCGACGAACAGATCGACCAACTGTTGTTTGGCAATAAAGAAGAACCTATTGTTGTCACCGTGTCCTATGGGAGCTACGGATCCCGTGAATATCGGGTCGAATTCGAAGGTATCTTTAAAATGCTGGAAGAGTTTTCCGGAAAATCTTCGGATGAAGCACCTTCATTAGATGATTTCAGAACCAAAGTTACCTGCCCAGCCTGTGAAGGAGCGCGGTTAAAGAAAGAATCATTGCACTTTAAGGTCGCAGACAAGAATATCCATGAATTATCAACCCTCGATATTTCTGCATTAAAAGAATGGTTCGACCAGGTGGAAAGCAAACTGGACGAACGCCAATTGGTCATCGCTACAGAGATACTTAAAGAGATAAGGGCCCGTTTGGGTTTTCTATTGGACGTAGGATTGAATTACTTAACATTGGATCGTACGGCAAAAACATTATCCGGGGGCGAAGCACAACGGATCCGTTTAGCGACACAGATAGGCTCACAGCTGGTCAATGTACTTTATATTTTAGATGAACCGAGTATTGGACTCCATCAACGTGACAATGAACGCCTCATCAATGCACTCAAAAACCTGCGTGATATTGGCAATTCGGTTCTGGTTGTTGAGCATGACAAAGACATGATCTTACATGCTGATTATGTAATTGATATGGGACCAGCTGCTGGTGTACATGGAGGAACGGTAGTTGCGGAAGGGCAACCTGACGAGATCTTAAAATCAGATTCGTTGACCGCGGCTTATCTTAATGGGAAAAAAGAGGTTAAAATTCCTGAAAAACGTCGTGAAGGCAATAACAAAACACTGACCATTCACGGTGCTACTGGACATAATCTGAAAAACCTGACTGTAACATTTCCCCTTGGGAAACTGATCGTGGTTTCGGGTGTTTCGGGATCTGGCAAGTCCAGCTTGATTACAGGTACCTTATACCCCATTTTAAATAAACATTTTTTCCGGGCGAAAGCAACTCCATTACCTTTCAAAAAGATCGAAGGCCTAGAACATATCGACAAGGTGATCGAGATCGACCAAAGTCCAATTGGCCGTACACCACGCTCCAACCCGTCTACGTATACTGGGGTATTTTCTGATATACGTACTTTGTTTGTTCAGCTTCCCGAGGCAAAAATCAGAGGGTACAAACCAGGGCGATTCTCGTTCAATGTCAAAGGTGGACGTTGTGAAACCTGTCAGGGAGCGGGGTTGAAAGTCATTGAAATGAATTTTCTCCCGGATGTACAGGTTCCTTGTGAAACATGCCACGGAAAGCGCTACAACCGAGAAACTTTAGAGGTGCGATACAAAGGAAAATCCATTTCCGATGTACTCGATATGAGCATCAACGATGCCGTCGATTTCTTTGAAAATGTACCAAGTATTTACAGAAAAATCAAGACCTTACAGGATGTCGGTTTGGGATATATTACCTTAGGTCAATCGTCTACAACGCTATCAGGCGGAGAAGCTCAGCGTGTGAAACTTGCCACTGAGCTTTCTAAAAAAGATACCGGAAATACATTTTACATCCTAGACGAACCTACAACCGGGCTTCACTTTGAAGACGTTAATGTACTGATGGGCGTAATCAACCGATTGGTCGACCGAGGAAATACCGTGTTGATTATCGAGCATAACCTAGATGTTGTCAAATCGGCTGACTGGGTAATTGATATCGGTCCTGAAGGAGGAAAAGAGGGCGGTCAGATATTATTTGAAGGGACTCCAGAAAATTTAATTAAAAACAAGAAAAGCGAAACCGCACGTTTCCTAAAATTAGAGATGAAATAGCTGCTCCGTATGGAGACTATACATTCTTGTAATCTCCTTTATTCGTGTAGCTCAGGATGATCATGTGCCTCGGAATGTCATCCGGTCGCACATTTTAAATAATCCTTGCTTTTGCCTGCTTCCCATCGGATTTGGTTCAATGGCAAGCAGCAGATTTCATAAAGGTTTTTCGTAACTTTGTATTATATGTCGGATATTATTCAATTACTTCCAGATAATGTTGCCAATCAGATTGCGGCGGGAGAAGTGGTGCAGCGACCAGCGTCTGCCATTAAAGAATTGATTGAGAATGCCATTGATGCTGGAGCTGACAAAATAAAACTTATTGTTAAAGATGCAGGTAAATCATTGATCCAAGTCATTGATAATGGTTGCGGTATGAGCGTAACGGATGCTCGGCTCTGCTTTGAACGTCATGCGACTTCAAAGATCAGAAAAGCTGAAGATTTATTTGCCATCCGTACCATGGGCTTCCGGGGCGAAGCGATGGCTTCCATTGCTGCGATCGCACAAGTCGAACTAAAAACACGCCGTATCGAAGATGAGCTTGGCACCGTAGTGGAAATAGAGGGCTCAAAAGTTGTCAACCAATACCCAGAAGCTGTCGCTGCTGGAACAAATATTTTAGTTAAAAATCTCTTTTACAATATCCCTGCCCGCAGGAACTTCTTGAAGAGCAATTCGGTTGAAATGCGTCATATCATTGATGAATTTCAACGGATCGCTTTGTCTAACCCACAGATTTTCCTTTCGCTACATAGTGATGGAAATGAGATTTATCACCTTCCTGCGGAGACACTGAAACAACGGATTGTCCATATCTTTGGCAACAATTACAACCAGCGTCTCGTCCCTGTAGAAGAGGATACATCCATTATTAAGGTGGAGGGCTTTATAGGTAAGCCTGAATTTGCAAAAAAAACACGTGGCGAACAATTTTTCTTTGTTAATAAACGCTTTGTACGCGATCCATATCTGCACCATGCAGTGATGAATGCATACGAAGATATTATGCAAGCGGAGACCTTTCCCTTTTATGTACTGTTTATTGATATAGATCCCGCCCGTATCGATATCAACGTGCACCCAACAAAGACCGAAATCAAATACGAGGATGACAAAGCAATCTACGCCATCATCCGTTCGGCAGTGAAAAGATCATTGGGACGATATAACATCATGCCTTCATTGGATTTTGAACAGGAGACTAGTTTCTCCAATCTGATTACCAAGAAATCATTGGATGAAATTATTGTTCCGACAGTGACCTTCAATCCGGACTTTAACCCTTTTGATACCGACAAGTCCAAACCGTCCTACTCCAGGTCTGATAGCTATGCTGAAGGCTTTGCCAAAAAAACAGGGGGAATACCAAGCAATTGGGATTCGTTATATGAGATCGTGGAAAAAGAAGAGTCTGTGCAACTTCCATTGCACAGCCTTTCGGAATTGGAGACCGATCATCCTCAAGTCATACAAATGGAAGATAAAGCCTCTTCTAAATTATTCTTTCAGCTACACAATAAGTATATTGTTTCTCAGATTCATTCAGGCTTTATCCTTATAGATCAACAGGCCGCACACGAGCGCATTTTATTTGAGCAGTTCCTCACACAACTCGATCAGCATAAAGGCTTGAGCCAGCAGAGTTTATTTCCGCAAACGATAGATCTCAACCCTTCGGATAACGAGCTCATGAAAGATTTATTGGTTGACATCAATGGCTTGGGATTTCAGATTCGCGAATTTGGAAAAAATTCCTATATTATTGACGGAATTCCGGCAGACTTGGGAACAGGGTTTGACGAAATAAAAATGATTGAAAAAATATTGGAAGATTATAAGAATAATCAATCCGAGTATAAGCTTGCAAAAAGAGAAAATCTGGCAAAAAGCCTTGCCCGCAATGCAGCGATCAAGCCAGGCACACAACTTGATAATACAGCCATGGCAGAATTGGTCGATAAGCTCTTTGCCTGTCAATCACCGAATAGTTCCATCTATGGCAACCCGGTTATCGTAACGTTTACATTGCAGGAGTTGGCAGAAAAATTTGGCAAAAACTAGAAGATAAAATTATATGTTTCAACAATTGACACCCGTTATCAAGAACTTACTGATCGTCAATATTATATTTTATATTGGATCACAATTTGTACCTATAGCATATGATTATCTTGCCGTATATTATCCGGATTCGCCTTATTTCAAAATATGGCAGGTGGTCACACATATGTTTATGCATGACAAAAACAACATTACACATATTTTCTTCAATATGTTCTCCCTTGTCATGTTTGGCCCTATGATTGAACAAGTACTTGGTCCAAAACGCTTCTTAAATTTCTATATGATCTCGGGAATTGGCGCCTGGTTTCTCTATACAGCGGTGAATGGCATACAACTGTATCTTGCTACGGGTTCTTTCGCTCCATTGCACGGCATGAGCGGAAATGAAATCATTTCCCTGGCAAATACCGGCAGTAACGAAGCATTATCATATGTCATACCTATGCTAGGAGCCTCTGGAGCGATCTATGGCGTTCTATTGGCTTTTGCTTACCTTTTTCCAAACATACCGCTTCAATTTTTGTTTATTCCTGTACCAGTCAAGGCCAAATATATGATCGGTGGATTTATCTTAATCGAGATCTATATGAGCTTATCTAGACCGGGAGATTCGGTAGCCCATTTGGCTCACGTAGGTGGGGCATTATTCGGTTACTTGCTGCTCAAATTCTGGAAGGTTAGGAAGGGAATTTATTAATAGCATGTGTAATGAATAACATTGGTTTAAAAGATTTTTGGAGGCAAACGTATAAAACTGGTTCACCGATTCCGGTTGTGATCAGTGTACAGGTGTGCTTATTTGTCCTCATCTATTTTCTGGACCTGCTTTTTGAGTTGAAACTTGTTTCACAAAGCTTTTTACAGCCGATTGTACAGCATTTGAGCTTGCCTAGCAATTTTTCAAGTTTTTTAGCGCAACCCTGGTCCCTCATCTCATTCAATTTTGTCTACGTCCAGCTTTTAACCTTGATTTTTGACAGCCTTTGGTTATATTGGGTTGGCCAGATATTCTTTACCTTTTTAAACAACAGACAATTTTTCTTTGTTTACATCGCATCTTGGCTCCTTAGCAGCGCCCTTTATGTTGGTTTTGGCACCCTTATTCCGCCCCCCACAAACCTTCATCTCATGGGCGGGGCTCATCCATTGGCTGCTGTCCTTGCGGCAATTGTCACTTTAGTTCCGAACTACGAATTAAGGCTATTGCTTTTTGGTACCGTTAAACTAAAAATCGTAGCCATTGTCTATTTCGCCCTGGAATTTTTATTTTTCACGCTTGGCAATAGACCTGCAGCGATCTCTTATTTCGCAGTAGTACTATTTGGAATGGCATTTACCTATGCGCTAAGATCAGGGATGGATTGGTCCACGCTTTTTCAGAAAAAACAAAAAAAGCCCGCAAAAATGAAAGTTGTTGTAGGCAATAATATACCGGCAAATCGGAAGCATCGTTATGACTTACCAAATCAGGATGAAATTGACGCCATCTTGGACAAGATTTCAGTATCTGGTTATGAAAGTCTGACACACCATGAAAAAGAAACGCTCTTTAGAGCAAGCAATAGTGGCGACAAGGTTGATGGATAGAAGGACTTTTTTAAGAAGAAAACTGGGATTTATAAGCAAAACAATGTTTCTGGCAAATATGCTTGCGATCATTGCTTTGCTCATGAGCTATGCGGCAACCTTCATCAACCCCAAATCTTTTTGGCCCATTGCATTTCTAGGATTAGGTTATCTTCCTCTCCTTCTTGTCAATATTGGTTTTATCTGCTACTGGCTACTTCGCAAACGAAAGGTCGCACTTTTCTCGTTGGTAGCAATATTAATCGGCTGGCCATTTCTGACCAAACATTGGAACATCCGTAAAGAAACCCCACCAGCTCCACCTGAAACACGGACACTCCGCATGATGACCTTCAATGCCCATCTATTCAAAAAGGTCAACGATGAAAAAAAAAGCTTTAAGGCTGACGTAGTCCGTATTATTGATAGCATCTCCCCGGACGTCATCTGTTTTCAAGAATACATCAGTAAAATCAAGGGAAAACACGTATTCTCCGAAGAGTTTAAGGATAAATTGGGGTATGATTATTTCTTTTTCGAACCTAGTTCCAAAAATGACTACGAAGCTTATGGCATGGCTGTTTTATCACGTTTCCCCATTTACGATTCGGGCACTATTCGTGACAACGACTATGGCATCAATAGAATATGTTATGTGGACATCAAAAAGCAGGATACATTAATTCGCATATATAATATCCATTTACGTTCGTTTGCCCTCCAGAATGAAGATAAGGAGTTTATCCAAAACCTATCCAATAAGAATGAAGACGACAATACTTCAACACGTCGGCTGAGTAGAAAATTAAAAAATGCCTTTGAACTGCGCAGTGAACAGGCACATTCGCTAAAGAAGCACATGAATGACTGTCAATACCCTTATGTCGCCGTTGGTGATTTTAATGATACACCGATGAGTTATTCGGTTAATTTAATTGGAGGCGGTATGTATAACGCCTTTAAAGAAAAAGGAAATGGGTGGGGCGTAACCCACCATGCTCTTTTGCCAATTTTTCAAATTGACTATATCTTTGCCAGCCCCCAATTTCAGGTCATGAATTATCAGGTCGTTAAACAAAAACTATCCGATCACTATCCGGTATGGGCAGATCTTCGACTTAAACCTTAGGCATCTGATACCCCAACGTTTTGAGCCCTATTTCAATAAATTTATCGCTTCTGTTTTTTATTTTATAATAGGCTTCGCGACCGAAATAATACCGCCCCACCAGCGCTTCAATATCAGATTGAATTAAATCATGTAGATTTTTTGCCTCATCCGAATTGACCGAAATCCGTTTCTGCGCATTGAGAAATGATATAAATAAATTAAATTCGCTGGTTGGCAGATGGTAACCGCTAATAAAGTTTTCAATAGAATATGCTGGGAGGTGTTTGGTGAAACGATCATATACAAATTCCTCAATCGCATTGGAATGAAAGATTTCACGGTATTTAGCACTTGTTTCATTGGTGTCAATCGGGATGTTCACATCGGGCAAAATTCCACCGCCACCAAATACAAGCTTTCCCTTGCTTGTTGTAAACATTTCCTTTTGACTAAATTCGGTATCTAGTGTCCAAAGATCAAATCCGGTCATATATTTTGCTGCATCAAAATTTGCCCGGCTATATTTGCGTTGGATACATCTTCCAAGAGGCGTATAATAACGTGCCACTGTCAAATTCACGGCAGAGCCATCGGAAAAATCAAACTGTTCCTGAACCAGGCCTTTTCCATACGACCGCCTTCCGACGACGGTAGCCCGATCTAAGTCCTGCAATGCGCCACTTAGGATCTCGCTCGCGGATGCCGTACTTTCATTGATCAAGACCACAACGCGACCGTCACCAAATTCCCCGGGCTTCTCGGAATAGTAGTCCTGACGTAATTCATTGGCTCCTTCGGTATACATCAACAACCTTTTTTCTTTAAAAAACTGTCCCGCTAGTTCTATCGCCGTATGCACAAAGCCGCCGCCATTATTCCGTAAATCCAAGATAAGGTCCTGGGCACCACTTTTGCGTAGGTCGATCAACGATTGTTTAAACTCATCTGCGGTCTTATGTCCAAAACGTCGAATCTTGATATAAGCAGTCTTGGGCGCAATCATATAGGAAGCGTCCAAACTAGATACGTTCACCTGATCACGAATGACCTTCAACGGATTAACGAGCGTCTGTCCGTTCCGTTGAATCGAAATAAATACGGCGGTCCCCTTCTTTCCACGGATCAATTTTTCGATTTCCGCCTCCGGCACCTTTTTTCCGGCAACATCTTTACTTCCAATTTTTAGAATACGATCACCAATCCGCATCCCACTTTTTTCAGCAGGCCCAGCAGAGACCATCCCCACTACAAGTAGTGTATCCTTCAAACGAAAATACTCTACACCTATCCCATCGAAGGAACCTTCAAGGGTTTCCTGTTTGGCAAGGACTTGATTGGGTCGTAAAAAGGTAGAAAAAGGATCAAGGCGGGAAACGACATGTTCAATCGCTTCATCTTGTACCGTGTCTACACTGATATTGTCTACGTAGTTCTCTGAGATTAGCTGGATCAGGTATTGTAATTTGTCTGAATTGCTATTGGAACTTAAACTGGAAAAAGTTCTTTTTTGGTTACTTCCCTGTTCTTCCGCATAATTTTGTCCCAACAGCAAACCGAGAAGCAAGACCGCAGCGTATGTGGCAGCTACAAAAATATTTCGCTTAATACTCTTTTGCATAGGAAAAATCCAGTGTTTATAAACAGATAACATGAGCCTGCACGCTCCTATTATTACAGCTCAAAAGTAACAAGTTTATTCGGTTTAATCTGTAAACAGCCGTATAATTTTACATTAAAAACAAAAAATTGTCGCTGATTGTCCATCTTTAAAAATTGCAGCTATTCCTATTGTCAGAAAATATGAAATAGCATGCAGTAAACTTGCAAATAAGCACAAATTTATCTTAGTTTGAACTTGGAAAGGAATTTAAAATATGCATGAAATCGAACCCTATTACAACTGGCGCGACTATTACATCGCTGCAGAAGACGAACAATCACCATTCTATGGCACGGTTTATAGCGAATTCGATTTCGACAAACAGGTCTATAACTTTTTGCTACATCCGCAATGGGATGAATTTGGTTCGCTCACACTTTATTTAAAGGTTTTGTTTGTCGACTATGAAAAACAATACTGCATTATCGAATTGATCGGTGAATGGAATGATGCCTTATACAATGACATCATGTTACTGAAAAGAGAACTTATCGATGTTATGATCAGTCAGGGCATAAAATATTTTATTCTCATTGGAGAGAATGTATTGAATTTTCATACTTCGGATGATTCTTATTATGAGGAATGGTTTCAGGATATTGACGATGGTTGGATTGCAGGAGTGGGCTTTCGCGAACATGTCATCGAAGAGTTTCAACAACAGAACATCGACTATTACATCAACTTCGGCGGTATACTCAATGAACTACACTGGCGCGCGTTGAAACCAAAGCAAGTATTTCATCATGTGAACGAATCCTTGACAAAGCGCCTGGGCTTTTGAGTATTTAGTAATGAGTATTTAGATTTTGGTTATACAAGCCTATGCATACTAATTGTTTCAATTTTTGATTTTTACCTTTTAATTTTTACTTTTTACTGTATTATCCATTAACTTTGTGACTGATGTGTTGTGTGTCATGCACTCACACGGATTAATTTTACGTTTTATATTATACAAAACAATATGTCATTCAGAATTGAAAAAGATACAATGGGTGAAGTTCAAGTACCTGCAGATAAATACTGGGGTGCCCAAACAGAACGTTCACGCAACAACTTCAAAATCGGACCGGCAGCTTCAATGCCACATGAGATCGTTGCAGGCTTTGCTTACTTGAAAAAAGCAGCAGCTTATGCCAACCACGAGTTAGGGGTATTACCTATTGAAAAGCGTGATGCTATTGCCGCTGTATGCGATGAGATTCTGGCAGGCAAACTAGATGACCAATTCCCATTGGTGATTTGGCAAACGGGTTCCGGTACACAATCGAACATGAACGTGAATGAAGTGGTGGCAAACCGTGCCCAAGTATTAGCTGGATATAAAATTGGCGAAGGCGAACCTGTATTAAAAGCAAATGATGATGTCAACAAATCACAATCATCAAATGACACCTTCCCTACGGGAATGCATATTGCTGCTTATAAAGCTGTTGCGGAAACTACTATTCCAGGTGTGGAAAAACTGCGTGACACCTTGGCCAAAAAGGCGGAAGAATTTAAGAATGTCGTTAAAATCGGACGCACACACTTAATGGATGCGACGCCATTGACTTTAGGTCAAGAAATCTCCGGTTATGTAGCTCAATTGAACCATGGTCTGAAAGCACTTAGAAATACCCTTTCACACCTATCCGAGCTAGCACTCGGTGGTACCGCTGTAGGAACAGGCCTAAACACACCAAATGGTTATGATGTTGTTGTCGCAAAATACATCGCTGAATTTACAGGTTTACCATTTGTTACTGCGGAGAACAAATTTGAAGCTTTAGCTGCTCACGATGCTATTGTTGAAACACATGGCGCATTGAAACAATTGGCAGTAGCATTAAATAAAATTGCAAATGACATCCGGATGTTGGCTTCAGGTCCACGTTCAGGTATCGGTGAAATCCTTATCCCAGAGAACGAACCAGGCTCATCTATTATGCCAGGTAAAGTGAATCCAACACAGTGTGAGGCGTTAACAATGGTTGCTGCCCAGGTCATGGGAAATGATGTTGCCATCACAATTGGTGGAACACAAGGACATTATGAATTGAATGTATTCAAACCATTGATGGCTGCCAACTTCTTGCAATCTGCACGTTTATTGGGCGACGCCTGTGTTTCTTTTGAAGAGCACTGTGCCGCTGGTATCGAACCAAATTACAAACGTATCAAAGAACTGGTAGACAACTCATTAATGTTGGTAACAGCATTAAACACTAAAATTGGCTATTACAAAGCTGCTGAAATTGCTCAAACGGCGCATAAAAACGGTACTACACTTAAAGAAGAGGCAGTACGTTTGGGTTATGTGACGCCGGAAGATTTTGATGCTTGGGTAAAACCTGAGGAAATGGTTGGTAGTTTAAAATAAGCTGTGACTATAATTTCAATAAAAAATATATCATCAAAAACATACCTATCGGCCTTTGCCATAGGTATGTTTTTCTTTTTCACTGCCTGCAAATTCAATTCGGATATGCAAAGTGAAGGAGCTTCGTTTTTACAAGGCGAATGGGTACAGGACAGCATTCCGGGACAAGGCCAGATGCTGCAATACACATTGACCGAGTTTAAATTTACCTGTGATTCTGTTTATGCTACAATGCATGTAAATAACAAAGTACAAACGATCCCGGATAGCTGCTATAAAAATGGATCCTGGACAGAACATGCCAAAGGTATTTATGTCCTACGTGGTGATTCAATTATTGTAGACGGTATTTATACCAAAGAAAATGGCAAACAAAAGATTTCAGGATGCTATCTTTCGGGTCAATACATCCCACGTTTTAAAGTAGTCCACCATTCCGCAGATTCTGTGGTACTGGAAAGCAGATTTGATCAACGCCCTATTATCCTCAGAAAGACTAAGGATATCACCTGTGTTCCGAAGAAGCGATATTAGTATTGAGATTTTGGACCTTCAAGCCTTTGGCGGATTTATTCCACTTTTATATTGATCGCTTGGCTCGTGTAAAGGGATTATTGCATCGACCCATAAATCAACATGCGATAACCCGTTTTTTATTTTTATTTTTGCTTATCAACTTCCAACCATCCATATGAATAAAGGAATAATTGCCTTAGCTTTTGGAGGACTTGCCATCGGAATGACTGAATTCACGATGATGGGAATCCTACCGGATATCGCTAAAGATTTGCAGATCGAAATCCCTACTGCGGCCCACCTTATTGCCCTGTATGCACTCGGCGTTGTCGTGGGGGCGCCCACATTAGTCTTATTTACGGGTAAATATCCTCCAAAAAAGGTGTTACTCTTTTTAATGTTGCTGTTTTTTATTTTCAACGGCTTATTCAGTATCGCACCAGGACAATTTCTGATCAGTCTTTCGCGTTTTATGGCCGGACTTCCGCACGGCGCATTTTTTGGTGTAGGGTCTGTTGTTGCGGCCAAACTCGCACCCAAAGGAAAAGAAGCCCAGGCTATTTCAATTATGTTTACAGGTATGACTATCGCCAACCTGGCGGGGGTTCCTTTAGGTACCTATCTTGGTCATCACTATTCCTGGCGGCTGACCTACGGTATTATCAGCCTATTGGGCCTGATTACTTTCGCCGCAATATATGCCTGGATGCCGAAAATTGAAGCGTCTAAAGGGAATAATATATTCAATCAACTGAATTTTTTCAATAAAAAAATTGCCTGGTTGTTGATGGCAATCATTGCTATCGGTACCGGTGGATTATTTGCATGGATCAGCTATATTGCTCCGCTGGCGACCAAAGTTTCTGGAGTTCCAGCGGATCGTGTTCCGCTTATTATGATCTTGATTGGGGTTGGTATGTTTTTTGGCAATCTGATCGGCGGAAAACTGGCCGATACCATTTCGCCAACAAAAGCAGCAATTGCAAGTTTTTCCGCCATGGCGCTATGTTTGGTTATGGTTTATTTTGTTTCGCCCCTGGGCTGGACAGCTTATCCGCTGGCTTTCATTACAGGTTTGGTATCTTTCACTATCGGTTCGCCAACACAACTCATGTTAATCCGAGCCTCAAAAGAAGCCGCTACACTGGCTGCTGCAGGTGGGCAAGCTGCATTTAACCTTGGTAATACACTCGGTGCTTTTTTAGGCGGTATTCCCATTACGTTGGGATTGGCTTATAATACACCATCTCTCGTAGGTGTAGGTATGGCAAGTATTGGTGCATTATTAACCTTACTGTATCTTAAAGTCTATGACAATAAAAGTTAATAGCTAAAAAACGATTTAAATGGCCCGAAGTAGTTACATCAGCGTATTGCGTATCATTGCGATCTTTCTAGTCATCCTGATCCACTCTTCTTCGGGTTATTTAAATAGCAATGATTTCGATGCTTTCGATTGGAAGTATGCCAATTGGATCAACAGCTTCTCCCGTTTTTCCGTCCCCCTTTTTGTCATCATCTCGGGCGCATTGCTTTTGCAAAAAGATGAAGACACCGGTATATTTTACAAGAAGCGCCTGCTCAAAATCATTCCACCTTTTGCCTTTTGGACAGTTGTCTACCTAGTCTATTACTTTATTCGGTACATCGATTTCGAGTATGTGGGTTTTCCACAAGTTATTAACATCGTGTTAATTCGTTTAAAATCAGGGAGCAACGCACATCTATGGTACTTATACATGCTTATTGGACTCTATCTGGCCATACCTTTTTTGCGAAAAATGGTCCGGAATTGTTCGAAAAAAGAGATCGAAATATTTCTATGTTTATGGTTTGCTTCGCTATTTTTCAACAACAAATGGTTTAATGTTTATCTTCCAAACTTTGATCTAACATTCTTTTACGGGTACATAGGTTATCTCATATTGGGTCATTATCTATACAATTATCAACTCACTTGGCCAAAGTGGTCTAGCCTACTATTCTTTATGTGTAGCTGCTTTATCACAGGTTGGGGGACCTCTTATCTTAGTCTTGAAAAAGGAGAGTTTGATCCCACCCTGTATAATTATCTGTCACCTAATATTGCTTTGAGCGCAGCTTGTCTATTTGTATTTATTCAATGTGTAAAACTCCCAGAACGATTGAGTACATTCTGGGAATTTATTGATATCCATAGTTTTGGAATCTATTTATGTCATATTCTATTATTGAACTATATACATCCACTGGTTCCGTTCGCTACACCATGGAAAATACCGATAGCGGCTATCCTCACCTTAGTAACCAGTGCCCTACTGACTTATTGCTTACGCAAGATCCCTTTTGGGAAATATGTCAGTGGTTAGTTCAATTTGATCCAGCACTTATTTTTCGCCCTCGACCTTATTATAGACATACAGATGTGCATTGGGCCCCTCGATCTCTTTTCCTTCCTGATCTAGTCCGATCAATTTATTTTCACCAACTTTTAATTTTATGTTAGTTTCTTTGCCGGTCAGGTGTACAACCGAACCGTTGTCATGCCACATCACTTTACCTGAATCTTCTACTTTTGTATTCTTATTGATATATTCACTAACAATAGAAAAAGTATTATCGTTTTTTAAGGTGATATTCGTTTTGATACCTTCACAATCCGCGCAGGGAATTGTTGCTTCGTATTTACCAGGCCAATCTAATGAATTCTGGGAAGTATGAACTGTGTCTGCTACCATTGTTGCATGATCAGAAGAATCTGACTCTACCACCTGTTGATTTTCCTTTTTTGTTTGATTACAGGCACTCAAGGAAAGCGCTGCTAGGCAAATAAATAATACGGATGATTTCATATTTGTGCTATTTTGAGTTTGTACCCAATAACAAGCAATTTCGACGCCAAGAAAATGCTATCCAATTCCAAAAAACTGCACCCTCCAACTAAACAGAAATAAAAATTGAAAAAGCTACTTTGTATGGAAGAATTAAAAGTGAACGTATAGCTATATATCCAATATGATATAAAAAGGACCATCCAATCTTGGACGGTCCTTTTTATGATATACTGTACAACAATAAGTACTATAAACTGATTTATTTATAGCACAATCTGCCGACAGGAATTGCAGATCTTATTTCAGACTAGAATGGCAAATCATCATCATCTGATGAACCCGTCAAATCCACAGGAGCAGGCATATCAGCATAACCCGGAGCAGATGGTGCTGGAGCAGCATTACCTAATTTTGTTACACGCCATGCAACCAATGAATTGAAATATGTCGTGACGCCATCTTTATTTGTCCAAGGACGACCACGAAGATTAAAAGATACCTCTACCTCTTCGCCAATAGCTAGGTTGTCAAAAATTGAAGTTCTGTCCTGTGTAGACTCAAAACGGATATACTCAACAAATTGTGGGTTTTCGGCATAAGCTACAATCATATCCCGTTTTTTGAATGATTCTGTCACTTGTTGTGTCGCTCCTATCTCGTGTACTTTTCCTCTAATTTCCATAATCAAAAAAATAAATATTAAAGCGTAAAATTAAGCAATTTTTGAGGAAGAGTTTAATTAACTTTGTACAAAATATGATGGAAGTTTTCAACACCCCCAATAAAGTTATCATTACGTGCAATAAACGCTTATCGCCGTATTTGCAACAGGAAGTTAAAGAGTTAGGTTTTGATATTGTCAGAGCATTTCAGACTGGAGTCGAATTAAAAGTCAGTGTAAACGATACGATCAAGCTCAATCTGAACTTGCGCACCGCTTCACAGATCCTATATTCGTTAAAAGAATTTTCTGCGAACAATCCCACCGAACTCTACGAGGAGCTAAGCACAATTGCTTGGGAAGAACTCATTCAATTCGATGGTTATTTCTCCGTTAGCTCCAATGTGGACAATGAAACAATTAGCACACCTTTATTTGCCAATGTGAAGGTTAAGGATGCGATTGTAGATCGTATTAAAGATAAAAAAGGCATGCGTCCAAATTCTGGGCCGGAAAATAACAAAGCTGTCGTTCACCTTTATTGGAAGGATGACCGTGCTGAAATTTTTCTTGACACCTCAGGCGAGACACTTGCCAAACATGGCTATCGCAAGATTCCGGGCAAAGCCCCTATGTTGGAAGCCTTAGCTGCTTCGACAATTATCGCATCGAAATGGGATGGCGTATCGCCCTTTGTCAATCCAATGTGTGGATCTGGAACCTTGGCTATCGAAGCGGCATTAATTGCGACCAATAGAAAACCGGGTTTATTGCGCATGAATTACTCATTCATGCATTTCATCGGTTATGATGAAACCGTTTTCTTTCAGGAACGTCGCTTGTTAAAAGATCAGATCAATAAAAAAGCGGCACCACAGATTATTGCGACAGATATTTCCGAAGAGGCAATCAACGTCTCTAAGATGAATGCCCGTACAGCTGGCGTAGAACAATTAATTTCATTTGACGTATGCGATTTTGCGGAAACGCACGTTCCTAAAGAGGGTGGTGTCATTTTATTCAATCCAGAATATGGCGAACGTCTAGGTACCCATACCAAATTGGAAATTACCTATAAACGCATGGGCGATTTTATGAAACAGGAGTGCAAAGGTTATAGAGGCTATATATTTACAGGTAATCCGGATCTAGCAAAGAAAATTGGACTCCGTGCGTCTAGGCGTATAGAATTTTATAATGGTAAATTAGATTGTAGATTATTAGAATACGAATTATACGAGGGTACTCGCGAAAAAACAAAAGTATTGTATGAATAACATTATTGAACGCACAGTCGCATTTGTGCAAGATCGTTTGAAATTTGCAGAGGCAGGCCACGATTGGTCGCATATTCAACGCGTATGGAACAATACGAAGTTAATTTTAGAAGATGAACAGGCTGATGTCATGGTTTGCGAATTAGCAGCACTCTTACATGATATTGCTGACAGCAAATTCCATGATGGTGATGAGACAATCGGCCCTCGCGTTGCTGGAGAATTTTTGGCAAGTCTAGAAATTTCTCCTGAAATCATTGATCATGTCAAAAAAATCATCTTTAACATGTCATTTAAGGCGAGTTTAGGTGAAGTGTCTTTTCATTCAAAAGAGATGGAGATTGTACAGGATGCCGATCGTTTAGACGCCATCGGTGCGATAGGTATTGCACGTGCATTTAGTTTTGGTGGCAATAAGGGACGGGAGATGTACAACCCGAATATTCCGGTACAGGAATATAAAGACAAAGAAGCGTACAAACATTCTGAAGCGCCTACAATTAATCATTTCTATGAGAAACTATTATTGTTAAAAGATAAGATGAATACCGAAGCCGCAAAAAAAATCGCGGAACACCGCCACCAGTATATGCTAGGGTTCCTCGACGAGTTTTTGGCAGAATGGAATGGTAAAAAATAAATTACAGTTAACAATAACTAAATATAAAAGTGGTACTTTAGATCTTGCGAATCGAGATAAAAAGTACCACTTTTTTTATCCCGTAAAATCAGCTTTCAAACGAACACATATGAAAAAACACATTTTTAGCTGTCTGACGTTGGCTATGGTCATTTCATCTTCATCACTATTTGCACAGACCAAAGCAATAGCACATCGTGGTGTATGGAAAAACAGTCATCTACCCCAAAATTCCATTGCTTCTTTAAAAGCCGCTCATGAACTTAAACTTTTTGGGTCTGAGTTTGATGTTCATCTTACGAAGGACAATATCCTTGTCGTTAACCATGACAATGATTTCTATGGAATCGACATCGCAACAGCAACCTATGCAGAACTCCTCGCCAAAAAACATCCCAATGGCGAATCCATTCCGACCTTGGAAGAGTATATCAAAGCAGGGAAAAAACTAAAAGGATTACGTCTGATACTGGAATTAAAAACCAACAAACTCGGTGTCGAACGGACGCTTGAGGCAGCAACAAAATCTGTTGAAATGGTAAAAAATCTAAATGCTGAAAAAATAACAGATTATATCGCTTTTAGCTTTGAAGCCTGTCAAAAAATTCATGAACTCGCTCCAAAAGCAAATATTCAGTACCTGAATGGTGATAAATCTCCTGCTGACGTTAATACTGCTGGAATTAACGGTTTGGATTATCACTTTTCAGTATTCAAAAAGAATGCGAGCTGGTTGCAGGATGCCCACAAATTGGGGATGAAAGTAAATGCCTGGACAGTCAATACCGAGGATGAAATGAAGAATCTAATTGATCAAAAAATCGATTTCATCACCACGGACGAACCAGAGTTACTACTTCGCGTATTGAAAAAATAAAGGTTATCTCCGAGATCATCGCCGGTAATATACAACAGCATACTATGGCATCAATTATACTGATGAAAGTAGTTACTCGAACATAAATAATTCTAATGAAAAAATACTTTATTCTCGCTGCGGCATTATGTTTATCATATATCACTTATGCACAAGATTTCATTGCAGCTACATACAATATAAGACAACGGAATACCATAGATACTGGTAATATGTGGGTTGACCGTAAAATACCTTTGACCAATCTGATCAAGTATCATGGTTTTGATATATTCGGTGTTCAGGAAGCCTTTCATGATCAGGTTCAGGATCTTAAAACGTTGCTTCCGGGATTCGATTATGTCGGTGTGGGTCGTGATGATGGCGCACAGGAAGGTGAGCACTCCGCAATTTACTACAATACCAATCGATTCAAAGTAATAAAAAGTGGTACATTCTGGCTTTCAGCGACAGATACTGAGCATCCAAATAAAGGCTGGGATGCGGCTTTACCGCGCATCTGTACCTGGGGGGTTTTTGAAGACAAAGCCAATAAAAAACGCTTTATTTTTATGAACACGCACTTTGATCATATCGGACGCACGGCCAGAACAGAAAGCGCAAAATTGATCCTAACCAAAGCAAAAGAATTTGCCAAGGACCTACCATTGATCTTAACGGGTGATTTTAATGTTGATGAGAAAGATGAAGCTTATTTTACACTTGCCAATAGCAAAGTTGTAACAGATGTGCATGACTTGTCACCGCTTAAATATGAGCCAAACTCTTCTTTTAACGGTTGGGGAAAGAGCCTCAGGGCCTCTGGCCGTATTGACCATATTTTTATCACAAAGCCTTTCCAGACAAAGAAATATGGTATTCTGACAGATACTTACATGAGTAAATTCCCTTCTGATCACTTCCCTGTTGTGACAACACTTTCATGGAAATAGGTCCTATAAATTAAAACAACTTTAATACGGCGAATAAAGCGCGCCAAAATGAACTGCACCCTAAAAGATTTATCCAACTTTTAGGGTGTTTTTATGAAGTAAAATTATGAGACGAAACCGAAATAAGTTTTAAATTCGGCGTATCTATCAACAAAGGCTGATGTGACAATGCATAGCTTTCGTTACGATGAGGTTGTGGCGTATCCGTTACGAATACAGACAATCTAATAGAAGAACAGCCAGCAATTTAAACTTTAATAAAAATTAACAGTCGATATCCTTAATTTTGACAGCAAAATATATCATGATGAAATTTCCATTACTATATTGTACCCTATTTGTTTCGGGGCTATTGTACTCCAACTCAAGTGAAGCGCAGATCTTTAAAAAGATTAACGAGGCGTTGAATAAGGCAAACCAGAGTCAAACGGACAGCACGAAAAATGCGAGTCCCTCAACCACCGGAACTTCAGTCTCTGGTTCAGGTTCGACCACATCGAATGCCTTAGCCTCATTATCAAATAAAGATGCTTCACTAGGTATCAAACAAGCTTTAAGCAATGGCCTTAATCTAAGTATAGAGTCATTAGCAAAAAAAGACGGGTTCCTAGGCGACGCAGCCGTAAAGATTTTAATGCCTGCAGAGGCACAAAAGGTAGAGAAAACACTTCGTGCTGTGGGTATGGGCAAGCTATGTGATCAATTTATCCAAAGCATGAACAGAGCTGCGGAAGGTGCTGTAAAAGAAGCCGCGCCAGTATTTGTGAATGCGTTGTCCAAAATGACCATCACTGATGCGACCAATATCCTTCTGGGAAGCAAGCAAGATGCCGCAACGACGTTTTTCAAAACCAATACATCAGTCGAACTGACCAATAAGTTTAGCCCTGTCATTCAGTCGGCGATGGGTGTAAACAATGTAGATCAATATTGGACGCAATTGACGAGTGCTTATAATAACTTGCCCTTAGGAAATAAGGTCGAAACAAATTTGACTGCTTACGTCACACAAAAGGCCATAGATGGTTTATTTATTAAGGTGGCAGATCAAGAATCAAAAATTAGAAACAATATCGGTGGAAGTCGGAATACAAATATTTTGCAGAAAGTATTTGGCTACGCGGATGAAAAAAAATAAGCTAAACTATTGATTTAGTCCTTCAAGAAGGTGCAGGATTTTAGTTAAACATTGATCCCGGTAAACAAGACTTGTCAGTTTATTGACAAGTCTTGTTTGTTTTTGGCCGAAGCCCATTAGAATTTGTAAATTTGATCACCCTTATCACATTAAGGCGATTAGAATGAGTACATTTGAGATTAATAACATAAGTGACTTTTCGGTTTCGGAAAGATTTCAACGCTACGTACAGATTGATACACAATCGGATGCAAATTCTCCGACATGCCCTTCCACCGAAAAACAAAAAAATTTGGGCAAATTATTGGTAGAAGAACTATTGGCGCTGGGCATTTCGGATGCGGCCATGGATGAAAACGGCTACATCTATGCAACCATTCCTTCCAATACCTCCAAAAAAGTTCCTGTTATCTGTTTCTGTTCTCACATGGACACCTCTCCGGATTCCTCGGGTAAAGATGTAAAACCACTTTTACACCACAATTACCAAGGACAAGATTTAGTACTTCCGGACGATAACAGTATTGTCATTAAGTACGCCGAACATCCCGATTTAGCCAACCAGATCGGCAACGATGTGATTACGGCAAGTGGCACGACACTATTGGGGGCGGACGATAAAGCGGGTATCGCCGAAATCATGGATGCTGCACGCCTATTGATGAAACATCCTGAGATTAAACATGGTACTATCAAGATTTTATTCACACCAGACGAAGAAATTGGCCGTGGCGTTGATAAAGCAGATTTAAAGCGTCTGGCAGCAGACTTTGCCTATACCATGGACGGTGAAAAAGCCGGCACTATCGAGGATGAGACATTTTCCGCAGATGGGGCAACATTAACAATCCATGGCGTCTCGGTGCACCCCGGTTTTGCAAAAGGAAAGATGCAAAGTGCAATTAAAATTGCTAGTGCCATC
This sequence comes from Sphingobacterium prati, assembly GCF_013167215.1. Taxonomy (GTDB): domain Bacteria; phylum Bacteroidota; class Bacteroidia; order Sphingobacteriales; family Sphingobacteriaceae; genus Sphingobacterium; species Sphingobacterium prati. Next base: position 511,941 of record NZ_JABJWY010000038.1, on the reverse strand, counting down.
ATTGAGGCATTACCGAAAGACCGACTTTCTCCGGAAAGCACCAATAAGAAGGATGGTTTTGTACACCCTGTTAATATTAGTGGGTCTGTAGAAAAAGCTGAGATTCAATTTATCATTCGTGATCATGCAACGGCAAATCTAAAAAAACATGAAGATGAACTGGAAGCAATTGCAAAATCCATCGTCAGTCAATATCCAAATTGCAGCTACACATTTGTTGTAAAAGAGCAATACCGCAACATGAAAGAGGTCTTGGATCAATATCCAGAAATTATGGAGATCGGTATGGAAGCGATTACGAGAGCCGGTATGGTCGCAGAAAGAAGAAGCATCCGTGGTGGTACAGACGGGTCACGCCTGTCATTTATGGGGCTTCCATGTCCTAATATTTTTGCAGGTGGACATGCATTCCACGGAAAACAGGAATGGGTATCGGCACAAGATATGGAAAAAGCGGTCAAAACAATTTTGCATGTTGTATCTTTATGGGAAGAAAAAGCATAAATACATTCTAAAATCAACATATTTTTAATGAAAAACGACGTTTTAAAAGCAATACACTACAGAAGATCAGTATTTCAAGCTTCTTTTACCGAAGAAGAAGTCAGCAAAGAAGATATCCTCAGCATCCTAGAGGCAGCCAATGCTGCACCAACACATAAACGGACACAGCCTTGGCGTTTCGTTATCTTCCGCAAAGAAGGACTTCAACGTTTGGGTACCGAATTATCGCGCATCTATAAATCGGTTACCCCAGCGGAAAAATATACGGAAGCGACAGAAATCACCATGGGTAAGAAAGCAACACAATCCAATGTTGCCATTGCACTTATCGTCAACTATACAGGCGAGGTGCCTGAATGGGAAGAATTGGCTTGTACTGCTGCCGCTGTAGAAAACATGTGGTTAGCTGCACACTCATTGAATATCGGCGGATACTGGGCAACACCAGGCTTAATTAATCATTTGGGTAGCTTCCTTAACCTGGAAGAGAACCAAAAATGTATCGGCTTATTTTATTTAGGTCATCATCAATCGGAAGCACGTGAACCTATACGTACAGCTATCGAAGAAAAAATTCGTTGGGAAGAATAAGGTAGCACAGCTCTACCATAAATAAACAAGGGCTCGAAACATTCGAGCCCTTACTGGTTTTTACGTTCTTCGATGCCAAGTGATTTTCCTTACCAGGGGATATATCCTGTTCGCACAATCTATTGATTCCCCATAGATACATGCTGTATCTTTATCTTAACATGGACAATTTTTTTTAAATATTTAATAATACCGATTTAACGGTTTAGCAATACTATACAAATAATTTCGCAACATACTTGTGACAGACACTGATCAACTAAACTAGAAACGAAATTATTATGCAGAAAAACATCATTTGGTTTGCGCTTTTAACCATTATTACGTTTTTTCAAATTCCAAACAGAAGCTGGGCTCAAGGTACTGAAGCTACTATCACGGGACGTATTACCGATGAAACTGGTCCGGTCAAGGGCAGTTCAGTATCTGTGAGGAATGAATCCACTGGATTCAGACAAACAACGTTGACCAATCAAAATGGAGTATATACCTTCCAGCAGCTGCCCTTAGGCTCTCCATACACTGTATCAGTCAATCATGTCGGTTATGCCGAACAAAAGAAAACAGACTATAAATTAAGTTATGGCGATGAGCTTACAATAGATTTTAGATTATCTTCTACAGAAACGAAGCTTGACGAAGTGATTGTACAGGGCGCTGCTGCTGATCTTAAAAATAAGATCAAAACATTAGGCGCTTCTACCGCTATTACGGCAAATGATCTAAAGAAAATGCCTGTAAATGGCCGGAATTTTTCTTCGCTGATCGATCTATCACCAGTGAGCAGTGGTACGAACCTTGCGGGCCAACGCGCATCTTCGACTAATTTTACGGTAGATGGTATGAACTCACGCAGTACGGTAGCCGGCGGAAATAGCGGTGGTGCTTATTCCATTTCGATGGAGGCTATTCGTGAATTCAAGGTGGTCACCAACGATTACGATGTCACTTTTGGCCGTAGTGGCGGCGGAAGCATTACGACCGTGACCAAATCAGGAACAAATACCCTGACTGGTAGTGCCTTTACTTTTGCGCGGGCAGATTGGCTTTCCAGTAAGTATAATCTGAATGAAACTCCACGCAAACAAAAATTCTCCACTTATCAATATGGATTTTCGTTGGGGGGGCCAATTATTAAGGATAAAGCCCATTTCTTTGTTACATGGGATCGTCAAATGGATACACGACCGCTGCAGATCGCTGATATCCAAACAACCGAAGATATTGCACGATACAAAGTTACACAAACGACTTTGGATGATTTCACTCGAATTGCTGTAGGTAAATATGGCGCTAGTGCCGATCGCCTATTTGGCTCTTTTGACAAAAAGAAAAAGACTGATGCCGCGTTCGCTCGAATCGACTGGCAATTAAATGAAAAGAACCTATTGACCATTCGCAATAACTTTGTGTATGACTCCGACAATCAACAGGAAGGGGATAATACGGGAATTAATGCCTATGAATCTTACACCAACAGAAAGTATATAAACAATAGCCTTATGGCTTCTTTGCGTACTTCGATCAGTTCCAAGTTGACAAATGATTTGAAGATCCAGCATTTTTACGAACGCTCTGAAGCACAACATAATGTTGATGGATTTGACCAGTCACATAGTATTCCCCGCGCGATCGTTGAATCCATCGAATCAGTAGATGGTACGAATAAATACAACAATTCCATCCAGCTCGGAGGGCAACGCTTTTCACCAGAATGGTTCAATGGCAATATGCTGCAGTTAGTCAACAACCTATATTACAACACAGATAAGATCAAATATACTTTCGGTGCCGATATCATGTATACGAACATGGATTTTCGTTATGGTAGTGAAATGAACGGTCGTTTTTATTTTACAGGTTTACAAAACTTCGATAACCTGACCCCTTATCGCTATGCACGCGATGTTTATATGACTGACAAGGAAAACACTTTGGTCAACAATCTGGCTGTAGGTGTTTATGGGCAGATGGAAGCTAAAATTGCAAGAGGTCTTGACGTAGTCGGCGGCATACGCCTGGACAACACGAAATACCTCAAGAAGGCTACATTCAACCAGACAGTCTATGACGAACTAGGTCTTTCAACCAACAATGGGATAAACACATTTCAAATACAGCCTCGTGTGCAATTCAACTGGGATATCAATGAAGAGAAGAAAAATATCATCCGTTTTGGAGCGGGTATATTTGGGTCGGCACTCAACCCATATTCTATGTTAAATAATATGTTGTTTGATGGTTCACGCATTGCTGGCGTAGATATCACGGATCCTACATTAATTCCTAAGCCAAATTTCGCAGGATATCGCAAGGACCCCGATACAGCTCCAGGACGCGAACTGCTGGACAATCCAAAGATCGAAAAACTTGTCACAATCAATACCAATAGCAAGGATGTGAAAGTGCCGACGGTATATAAAGCCAATATTTCCATCAATCATTTTTTCACGCCTTCGCTACGCATCGGTTTAAGTGCTTACGGTACTTGGGGACGCAACAACTACATGTATGTGGATCGTAACATGGTGGAGGATCCTTACTTTAGGTTGACTGCTGAGGGAAACCGTGGTGTGTATGTTCCTGCGTCAAGCATCAATACAACGAACGGCGCAGCCAACTGGACCAATAGCCGTAAGACCCAACAAGTCGGTCGGGTATTGGAAATGAATAGTGATGGAAAAAACAATTCGTACACCGTTGTATTGGACGGAACTTATCGTTACTACAAAGATGGACAAATCACGATGTCTTATACCTGGAATGATACAAAAGATAATACCTCGTATAATGGTAATGTTGCCAATACTGCTACCCTCTCCCTAATGGTCAAAGACGATCCGCGCGACTTAAGTACAATGTCGTACTCGGATAATCAATTCCGTCATAAAGTCGTGTTCTATGGAACGATGCCCTCTTTATGGGGTATTTCTATGGGTCTGCGATTCAGTGGAATTGCTGGAACACGTTATTCATTAGCTGTCAATGGAAATGTCAATGGAGACTTTGTAAATTCCAACGATCTTGCCTTTGTCTACGATCCTAATAGCACTAATACACCAGCATATATCAAGAATGGTATTCAAGCAATTTTGGACGATCCAAATGCAGAACAGAGCATAAAAAACTACATCAATGGCAATTTGGGCCAAGTAGCAGAACGTAATGGAGGAATCAATGGTTTCTATGGCGTATTTGACCTGCATTTGGCAAAAAATGTAAAATTCTATAAAAATCATGGACTTGAAGCCTCTATTGATATCTTCAATGTAGCCAATCTTTTGAAAAAAAGCTGGGGTGTGGGGCATAACTTAGGCAAACAAAATCTTTATGCGATCAAGAGTTTCGATGCCGCCAATCAGCAATATATTTACAATATGAGTTCAGGTGTTGGTGTATCCAATTTAAATGGTAATCCTTTTCAAATTCAGCTTGGGTTGAGGTATGCATTTTAAGGATGGATACTATTTTCAAAAAAATGAGCCATTTCCTTCAAGAGAATGGCTCATTTTTTTGCACTAAGATTTTTCTATCCCAAAACAATGTGGAGGTTTGATGACATTCGATTGGGAGGGATGCTTCATCTCTTTTATGGGAAATGTAATTTTCAAACGGGCTTTGGCTCCCTGCCACTTAACTCCGGACCGAAGAAGCCGTACAGCCTCATCAGCAAGAGCCTGTTCAGGAGTTCCTTCCGTCCGGATCTGCTCAGGCAGCCCGTCTTTACCGATGGTAAAATTGACAATAATCTCCCCTCCTCTTCCCGTATCCAGTTCCTGATTATTAAGGTATTGTTCAAACGCTTTCCATCCTCCTAGCGGTGTCGCCTCTCCACCATCCAACAAGGGTTCAATTGCCACCATGTTCTCCGGTTCGCTAAGTGTAACATCTGTGCTGCGCTCCGCCGTGCCATTGAAATGTTTAAAATATAAAAGCGCCAATAACACGACAAACAACACTCCCGCTGCCGCACCTATGGCCAAACGTTGCCAGGTATAATATTGTGCATGCCTTGTTGCTATCGTATCCTCGACCCGGCGGCTCAGCCGCTGCTGCAACAAGCTCAATTGCCGTGCATCCACGCCATTCTGCAATCGATATCCATCTATGGCATCCTGCAAAAAAGGATCTTCCAATGCTTCTTTTTCCAGTTGAAACATTTCCTCCCTACTCATCAAACCATGGATGTAATTATGAATTCGCGATAACTGATAATTATTTTCCATTTTCTTTCCTTTCCATACAGATTTTTAGATTGCGTTTTCCATTCTGGATAGCACTCTTGACTTTATTCAGGTCATACCCTGTTAAATCTGCGATATCTTTATAGCACTTTTGTTCCAGATAAAACAAACGTACACATTCTTTCTGTTCCTGATTTAAGGTTTGCATGCAACCTTCTAATCTTTCAAAATCCCGTTCTTCCCATTTTGCCTCTTCGCTGCTATTGAGTTTCTGCTCGCTCTCAAACAAGTTATCCTCAATATCCACCTGTGTCGTCCTCTTATCTTTGCGCAATTGCATCAAACAGTAATTCTTACTGTATACATGTAACCAGCTTTTAAAATTATCGACCTCATAATGACGAAGCTTTTGAATGAGTTCTTCAAAAATTTGCATGACCGCATCCTGGCTACGATCGGGATCCTGTAAATACTTGAAGCATACACCATAAAGCAAGGACATGTAAGGTGAATATAATTTCCCCAGCGCAGACAGGTCTCCGGTTGTTTTATAATGTCGTAATAGCTCTTTTTCGTTCATGCGCAAATCTTTCACCTTAAGGATGAATTAAGATACGGTTTTCCATAAATAAAGCAAATATAGCCGAAAAAATTATCCACTATAAATTCCTACAGCAACACTTGCCCATCTCGGAATACAAAAAAACCGTCTCTAAATCATTAGAGACGGTCGATGAAATATGTTATTGGTTACGGATCTAATTTCCTTGCTTCCAATTGTACCGAAGCGTTACGCCATAGGTTCTTGGATCAGCTACGACACCGGCATATTGGCCATAACTACCCGGAGCAGCGAGCAACTGCTCATAATAATCTTTGTTTGTCAGATTTCTGCTCCAGACAAATACCGAAACACCATTTGACCCTCTAAAACCTAGTCTTGCATTCAGCAGTGTATAAGCTTCGATGTTCAGGTATTGTGAAGGGGATGAACTTGAGGAAAACTTAGAGCGATGGAAAAGATCAGCACCTAAAAAGTAGGATCCGTTGATACCGATCAGTTTACCACTCTGATTAATTTCCCCGCCCAAAGACCAGGACCATTTGGAAACGCCAGGAAGAGCTCCACCTGAGATATCCTTGAAAGCCTGAGGTCCACCAACTTCTTCCAATGGCACGGGCGCATTCGTAAATTTCACATATTTCGCATCGGTATAGGCCACTGCCCCATTTAAACGAAGAAAGTGCCCGATATTAATGTTACCATCCAATTCCACGCCTTTGACACGTACTTTCTCGGCGTTAGCCAAATAACCGCGATTTACACCTGGTTCGGGTGTTTGAACCTGTGTTTGATAATCTTTGATATCGGTTTGATAGAGGGATAGATTAAGGATCGAGTTGCGCGTTGGATTGGTCTTCACCCCAAGCTCTTTGTGGCGTACCGCTTCCGGTTTTACCTCCGCCAGATCCAACAGTACCGCTCCATTTGCTGTAGGTAATCCCCCCACATTGATTCCAATTGGTTTATAGCTGATGGAATAGGTCGCGTAAGCATTGATTTTGGGATTGAAACGGTATTTTGCCGAAAGCTGACCCGAAAAATTATCCGCGTCTGCGTTTATATCAAACGTCTGGTTGGTATAGACCCCGTTTTTGAGAGCCAACAGCGCCGGATCGGATGTCTGTAGCCCACCATAGGTCTGTCTGTCGTAATTTGCTTTCTTTTTGTCGTAGTTATAGCGTAATCCCGGCAAAATATGGAGTTTCGAAGTCACCTCCCAATCAATCTGTGTATAAGCGGCTAAGCTTGTACTTTTGATTCCGTAAACGGTCTTGATGCCGAAGTTGTCAAATAGTCCGGGAGTTTCCCATAAGGCGCTTGTCGAACTTTTCTGGAAACGCCAGAACGCGGACCCCGTTTCCTCTGTATGTACAGGATCGGTACCAAGGTCCTGCCATAAACCAAATAGACCAACGACACCACTCACTTTCTCGCTGATTTTGCCCGAATATCTAAATTCTTGTGACCATTGGTTATGCACCGAATTACCGGCAGAAACTGTGTAAACAGGAAGACCTAAATAATCCCGGTCATTGAGTGGCACCCAGGTCCATTTTCGCCAGGCTGAAGTTGATGTCAGAGTACCTTCACCAATCTTGATATCGGCATTCAGCGCTACGCCGCCCAGTTTATTGTCGGCTTTGGACTGTGTGTCTAGGTCAATCTTACGTTCAAACGCACTTTTGTAGGGTAGCTCATAACCCAAATCTTTGATAATGGCATCAAATTGACGGTAGTCCGCCCGCTGTGTTTTGACAACGCCGGCAACTGCCCAGCCATAACCATCGGGTTTTTGGGAAGAAACGTCGCCCGAGAGCACAAGTTTGATATTTTCGGTTGGTGTAAATAACAATTGGCCCCGGAACCCAAGATTATTGATATCGTTTATTTTCCGGTTTGTATGCACGTTAAAGAGGTTACCGTCCCGTTGTGTACCGGAGAAGGAAGCCCGTGCGGCCAAATTCCTAGCCAGAGGTCCGGAGATGGATGTCTTAGCCTGAATAAAGCCCTGATTGCCATAACTGACCTCAACATTGGCCTCAGGTGTAAATTGAGGTAGCCGTGATGTAATATTAAAGGCTCCGGCAGTGGTATTCTTGCCAAAAAGCGTCCCTTGTGGACCTCGTAACACTTCAATCTGATCTATATCAATAAAATCCAGCCAGGTTGCCGCAGGACGTGCGATATACACACCGTCCAGATAGAATCCTACACCGGGGTCGATACCATCATTGGTTAATCCATAGGTTGAACCAAGGCCACGGATGTTGAGTGTCGTATTACGGGCATTAGAAGAATACAATTGTACAGTGGGAACAAGTTCTTTCAGTCGATTGACATTGAAAGCTCCGGCATCCTCAAGGGCTGCTCCGCGGATAATAGAAACGGGGATTGGCACATCCTGCAATTGTTCTTTACGTCGACGGGCAGTGACCACAACTTGGTCTAAGGCTTCCAAACGCGGAGTAAGTTCGATCACGGTAGGCGACTGGTCTACAACAACACGCCGTGTCTGATAACCCACAATGGATACAATAAGGGAAAAAGGCAATTTTTGTCCTGTAACAAATTGAAATACGCCTTTGCTATCGGTCTTCACCTGGTGGGTAACTGCTTCAAGCTGCACGGTTACACCCTGTAGGGGTTCTTTTGTCACCGCATCTACGACAGTACCTGTTAATGAAGCATTTATAATGGGTTTAGGATCTTCTACTTGCGCGTAAGTCTGATAAGACGCTGCTAAAAGCAAGCTAAAAATGACGCTAATTCGAAAAATAGCATTTTTTTTCATAAATTTATTCAGTTTAATAGTGAAAATAAACAAGTGCCAACGCCAATAGAACTTGTTTCATTGTTAAAACTTTGTTTAAAAAGGGAAGCCTCGGCTTCCCTTTTCTAATATAAGAGAGTGTAAGAGAGAAATTTTAACAACACATTCGTTTTTCATTATTTTCTAGGGAAATAAAAGCCACTTTCAATGCATTAATCTGTAAGCTTATTTTTAAAAAGTAATCTTGTTTCATTCTTTCCATAATTAAGTATATTCATTTTTTCAGCTACTCCTTCATGACCCACTGTAAATCAGGGTAACAGTACAAATATAGAAATATTTTTTAAAAGACTACTAATTTGATAGATTTTATAAATATTTTTTTAAAAATACTTTAAATAGCTATTTTACAGCGTATTAAATAGTAAAAAAAGATAATCCTTTAAAAATCATCTGAACAAATGCTATGTTTACGCACTCTTGAAACAACGCTGCTGATAACTGTTGGTAACGCTTACTACTTATGATGTAGCGTATTTTTCTATTCAGTAATCAAAAATATTTTTAGGTAAAAAAAGGAATATCTGTTTTCTTGCATATAATTCTACATGATTGCCAGTCTTGTTTTAAAAAGCCCATAAAACAAAAAGTCCACCGGAATGGTGGACTTCGTTTAAATAATATTTTCAATAGATAATAATCCATTATAGGGCACCAATAATAATCCATTATAGGGCACCAAACTTAACGGAACAGCACCAGCGCAATCAGCAATGTTATAACAACATTAAAGGTTTGCGCGATCAAAAATGCATAAAGTGGTTTTTTGTTATCCTGTACAAAGAGATCTTTGAAATTGGTTTCCAGACCAATCGAGGTAAACGCCAAGGTAAACCACAGTCCCTGCAGGTTCTTGAGACTTCCCTTGACAGCATCTATTTTATCTGGGGAGATTACAAAGGAAAATAATAGTGATGCAAATACAAAGCCCAGTACAAATTTTGGAAAGCGCTCCCAGATAATTTTCAGCGTAGGTTTATCCCGTTTTGTTTCATCGTCTACAGATTTCGCATAGGTCCAGTAGATACTGATCGCGAATGCCGCAAGTCCCAGCAATACATTTTGTGAGAATTTGACAATTGTACTGATCTTTAACGCTTCCTCTCCCACAAGGGAACCTGAAGCAACCACAGCTCCTGTGGTATCAATACTCCCACCTAGCCATGCGCCGGTCACCTCTTGCGACAAGCCCATCCATTCAGCCATATAGGGCATAAAGATCATCATTGGAATTGCAGTGATCAACACCAAGGAAATCACATAAGAAAGTTTTTTACTATCACCTTTAATCGCTCCGGAAGTAGCTATGGCGGCAGAAACACCGCAAATAGAGACTGCGCTGGACAACATCAGCGACATTTCCTTGTCTATATTCAGTTTTTTACAGATCCAAAAAGCAAAATACCATACCGATAGTACAACTGCTAAAGCCTGAATAAGACCTAGCGAACCTGCCTTTAGGATATCTCCAAAGATCACGGTAGTACCCAATAAAATTAATCCGATCTTAACGTAAAGCTCTGTGCTGAGGGCTTCTTTAAACCAGGAGGGTAGCTTAAAGCAATTACTGATAATTAAACCAATGATCAAACTAAAAATAACCGCCTCGAGATTATATTCTTTCACCGTGGAGTTCCCAGCTAATATCAGTGCAAATATTGTTAGCATAAATACCACTGGAAATACGACTAGCAGATGTTTGACGGATTTACCGAGCAAAAATGCACCAAGAATACCCGTCACAAAGACAACGATAAACTGCTGAAAAATCTTGCTGAGATTGGCCAGATCAAAAATCGTGGAGGTCAGTTCTGAAATATTAGCCCATGAAAAATTAGGTACCGGCGCAACAATGCCGGAAAGTGCTAAAAAAATGGTAGCGAGTCCCAAAATGACGACTACCCAGTCTTCTGTAAATGCAAATGATCTTGACGATGCCATATTATGGTTAGTATTAAAAAACTAAATTTAATATAATTGCGAATACTTTTGGTTATTGTAACACAAAAATGGCCGAAGATTTCTCTCCGGCCTACAACCAAAACCAATAATCATTATCAATCAAAAACAATATTTATTTTCTTCTATTAATTTTTTTGCAATCCGCTGGCGCGCGTCTTTAATATTAAATGGCTGTGCTTTTGTGAACCTGCGTAATCCGACAAGCATCATATTCAGTTCATCGCCTTCGCCAAAGGAATACAGAGCTTCCTTACCTGCAGCATTAATTTTGTCAATCGCACCATACAAATAGATCTTTGCCATATCTGTCGCGTACTCAGCCTTTTCAGAACCGGTATGCACAAGCTTTTCTGCACGTAAAAGGACAGATTCTGCGATGTATACGTAACCGATAATATCTGCGATATTCATCAGGATCTCTTCTTCTTTTGAAAGTGACATCATCAACTTCTGAACCGCAGCTCCAGCAATGAGCAGACCTGCTTTCTTGAGGTTGGCGATAATTTTCTTCTCCGCCGCGAATGGGGCGTCATCTTCTTCACCGAAATCAGGAATTGCCAATAGTTCACTCGCCACGGCCTGTGCTGGTCCCATCAGATCCAGTTCCCCTTTCATGGCCCGCTTTAATAACATATCCACCACAAGCAATCTATTCACCTCATTGGTTCCTTCAAAGATCCGATTGATACGTGAATCGCGATAAGCACGCTCCATCGGTGCATCGGCTGAATACCCCATTCCGCCATAGATCTGCACCCCTTCATCCACTACATAGTCCAGCATCTCTGAACACCATACTTTGATAATGGCGCACTCGATCGCAAATTGTTCCACGGATTTCAATTTGGCTTTCGCCTCATCCATACCGCCTGCGATCAATGCATCATAGGCATCATCAATATTTTGGCCGGCACGATAGGATGCGGATTCCACGGCAAATAAACGTGTAGCCATCTCTGCCAATTTATATCGAATGGCACCAAATTTAGAAATCGGCAAGTTAAACTGCACACGTTCATTAGCATATTGAACCGCATGATTGATCACCATACGAGCTGAACCGTTGGTCGCAGCACCTAGTTTGATCCTCCCGATATTCAGGATGTTTACGGCAATCTTAAATCCGTTTTCACGCTCTGAAAGCATATTTTCAACAGGGACGGGGCAGTCATTAAAGAAAATCTGACGTGTGGAGGATCCTTTGATTCCCAATTTATGTTCTTCGGGATTCATGGTGATCCCGCCAAAATCTTTCTCGACAATAAATGCGGTCAGATTTTTGTCATCATCGATTTTTGCAAATACTATAAAGATATCTGCAAATCCACCATTGGTAATCCACATTTTCTGACCATTGATCAAATAGTGGGTTCCTTCGGCATTTAGTTTTGCGGAAGTACGGCCTGAATTGGCATCCGATCCAGCATTGGGTTCTGTCAAACAGTAGGAAGCCTTCCATTCGCCTGTGGCGAGCTTGGGAATATACTTCGTTTTCTGCTCTGCATTACCATAATAAAGAATCGGCAAGGTACCAATACCCGTGTGTGCAGACAAGGCGACGGCAAAAGAAAAACCGCCACCCACGGCTTCCGCTACAAGCATTGACGTATTGAAATTTTTGCCAAACCCACCATACTCTTCTGGAATCGATACACCCAGCATACCCAGTTCACCAGCTTTATCCATCAGGCTTGGCATCAATCCTTCTTCCTGTGCGTCAATACGATCAAGCTTATTTAACACTTCGGTATCTAAGAAATCCAAACAGGTCTGACGAATCATTTTCGCTTCTTCATCAAACTCCTCAGGAATAAAAATAGCCGTATAGGGAGTCTCTCTAATAACAAACTCTCCGCCTTTGATTGCTTTATTTTCGCTCATTGTTTTTTAAGTTTGAGGTGTAATCGATCATTGGCTTTTAACCTTCACCGTTTACACAATATTTTGAATATTTATTCGCTGTGAGACAGCAAATAAAATGGTTTATCTGTTATTTTTAGTGTCCGAACTTTAGTCCAATAGTTCAAAAATACCGGCTGCACCTTGACCAGTTCCCACACACATGGTCACCATACCATATTTTTTACCGCGGCGTTTCAGTTCATGCAAGACCTGCACGGTCAGCTTTGCTCCTGTACAGCCTAGGGGATGCCCCAAGGCTATCGCCCCGCCATTGACATTGACTTTTTCTTCATCAAGCCCCAGTTCACGAATAACGGCCAAAGACTGGGAAGCAAAAGCTTCGTTCAATTCGAACAAATCGATATCTTCTTTTTTAAGCCCAGCCCGTTCCAAAGCTTTAGGTATTGCATAGATTGGCCCTATTCCCATAATTCGCGGCGGTACACCCGCAACAGCAAAACTGACCAGCTTAGCGATGGGTTTAATACCCAATTCCTTTACTTTAGCCTCAGACATGACCAGTACAAATGCCGCACCATCCGATGTTTGCGAGGAGTTTCCCGCGGTTACCGAACCATTGGCCGCAAATACAGGCTTCAACTTACCCAAAGCTTCCAAAGAGGTATCTGCACGAGGCCCTTCATCGGTATCTACAACGTATTCACGGGTCGCGATCTTACCGTCTTTCAGGTAGTTCTCTTTGACTGTGATCGGCACAATACCATCTTTAAGATGACCATTTTGAATGGCCGCGACAGCCTTTTGATTGGACTTCAGCGCAAAGGCATCTTGATCTTCACGGGAGACATTATACTCTTTCGCTACAGCCTCCGCTGTGAGCCCCATACCCCAATACCAATCGGGATGCTCTTTGGCAACAACAGGGTTGGGAACAATTTTCCAGCCTCCGAAGGGCATTCCGGACATCACTTCAACTCCACCGGCGATAATAACATCTGCCATACCTGCCTTGATCTTTGCAACCGCCGTAGCGATCGTCTCCAATCCAGATGCACAATACCTATTAACGGTAACGCCAGGTACTTTATCCGTATCTAAACCCATCAGGGAAATAAAACGTGCCATGTTAAGCCCTTGCTCGGCCTCAGGCATCGCATTGCCCACAATGACATCATCTATATCATCTTTATTTAAATTTGGCACAGTGGACACAAGATGTTTTATCACATCTGATGCTAAATCATCGGCCCGCATAAAGCGAAATCCTCCTCGAGGTGCTTTACCTACCGCTGTACGAAATCCTGCTACTATGTATGCTTCCATTATTTTTATTTTAGTAGTGAGTAGTGGGTATTCAGTATTGAGTACCACCACTCAATTATCATTTATTTTAAAGACTTCATAAGATTGTATAGCATTTTTTCAATTTCTTCAATTTCCGCAACCAATCCATCTTTAATTTCTTTAGTTAAAAATGTAAGTCGATAAGCCAATTCAATCTGTGTCTGTAATTCATAAGCAGAGCCGTTTGCTATTCCAAGAAATTGTATAAACTCCCCTTTTGTATTTCTACCTGCACCTTCAGCAATATTTGAGCAGATAGAGATCGTACTTCTCCTGATTTGAGATATCAATCCGAATTTCTCTGTGTTCGGAAGGTTTTCTGTACATCTATAAATGCTTACCGACATATCCATTGCCTTTTGCCATACTTTTAATTCTTGGAACTTATGCATTGCTCAATACTCATTACTCAATACCCAATACTAATTCCGTAAAGGCTTACCTTTTGTCAACATGTACTGAATTCTTTCGAGTGTTTTACGTTCAGCGCAGAGTTCAAGGAAGGTTTTGCGCTCAAGATCCAGCAAATACTGTTCGGAGACTTCCGTTGGCGATGACAGATTTCCACCACACATCACCCAACCCAGTTTTTCCGAGATTTTGCGATCATACTCGGAGATATAATTCCCTTCGCGCATCGAAGATGCGCCTACATATACGATCCCTAATCCTTGATTGCCCAACACTTTGATATCATTGCGCGGTGCTGGCTGTACATAACCTTCATCGGCCAGCTCTAGCGCTTTTGCTTTTGCATCTGCAAGTAAACGCGCACGGTTCATCGTGATGGCAAACTTATCTTTCTGCAAGTAGCCCAATTCGTAGGCTTCATAAGCGGAGGTTGATACTTTCGCCTGACCAATGGTCAGGAATTTATCCTTTAATGTATTCTGAACGATCTGGTCATCTTTAAATTCTTCGGAAGCACGTAATGTAAATTCTTTGGTACCGCCCCCACCGGGGATAACACCTACCCCAAGTTCAACTAATCCCATATAGGTTTCGGCGTGAGCCTGCACAAAGTCTGCGTGCATCGAAAACTCACATCCACCACCCAAGGTCATCTGAAATGGCGCCACGACAACCGGAATGGACGAATAGCGCAAGCGCATGGATGTGCTTTGAAAGGCACGAACAGCCATATTTAACTCATCAAAATCCTGCTCCACGGCCATCATAAAAATCATTCCGATATTGGCTCCCGCAGAGAAATTCTTCCCATCATTTGAAACAACCAATCCTCGGTATTCCTTTTCAGCAAGATCTATCGCCTTATTCAATCCCTGAATGACGTCACCGCCGATCGTATTCATTTTGGTGTGAAACTCGCAGTTGATGATTCCATCACCGAGATCAATAATTGAAACACCCGTATTTTTCCAAATTGTTTTGCTTTCACGAATATGGTCCAGAACGATCATATCCTCTGTTCCAGGAATAGGTTTATAAGATTTGGTAGCGATATCATAATAATGACGGACACCATTTTCTATCTTATAGAACGATTCATGTCCTGAATCCAGCATTTCGTGGACCCAAAGTGCCACTTCACCATTCTGCCCCGGCAAACGTTTCTCTTCGGCTTTGATCTTAGCCAAGGTCTCACGCACCCCTAAAGCATCCCATACTTCAAATGGCCCGAGTTCCCAACCAAAACCAGCACGCATCGCATCATCAATACGGAAGAAATCATCTGTAATCTCAGGAACACGGCGTGAAACGTATTCAAACAAAGGATAGTGCATGGCACGGAAGAGCTCTGCGGCCTTGTCTGTTCCCTGTTCATAGACTTTCATCCGTTTACGGATATCTTCGACTGGCTTGGTCGCCTCCAAGGTTGTGGACTTAACTTTTTGTTGCGAGCCAAAGGTTAATGTTTTAAGATCCAAAGAAAGGATTTCAGAATTCCCATCAGTAGCTTTTACCTTTTCATAGAATCCTTTTTTTGTTTTTTCACCAAGCCATTTGTTTTCAACCATCTTACTGATAAAGGCCGGAAGCTGGAAGACACCTTTTGCCTCGTCTTCAGGTGCATTCTGCGTCAGGCCATTAGCGACATTAACCAACGTATCGAGACCTACAACATCCGCGGTACGGAAAGTAGCTGATTTTGGATGTCCCATTGCCGGGCCGGTAAATTTGTCCACCTCCTCAACGGTAAGACCTAAAGGTTCTACCAGATGAGTCACTGCAAGCATCGAGTAAACACCAATACGGTTACCGATAAAAGCAGGCGTGTCTTTACACAGGACAACTGTCTTACCAAGCATCTTATCACCAAAATGAAGGATAAAATCAACAACCTCCGGCTTAGTATGAGGTGTAGGAATTACTTCCAGCAATGGCAGATAGCGCGGCGGATTGAAAAAGTGTGTACCACAGAAATGATCTTTAAAATCTTCACTTCGACCCTCTGTCATGAGATGAATAGGAATACCAGAAGTATTGGAAGTAATCAATGTACCCGGTTTACGGAACTGTTCAACACGATCAAAAACAGACTTCTTAATATCTAAGCGCTCCACAACTACCTCAATAATCCAGTCTGCCTGCGCAATATCTTTGAGATTATCTTCAAAGTTGCCTGTTTTGATACGTTTTACAAATGATTTGCTGTAAATTGGAGATGGATTTGTCTTTAAGGCAGTCTCTAACGAACTATTGACAATCCGATCCCGAACCGTCTTATTCTCCAACGTTAGGCCTTTCGCTTGTTCTGCTGGCAACAGCTCACGAGGAACAATATCCAACAGCAAAACCTCGACACCAATGTTAGCAAAATGACAAGCAATTCGCGAACCCATAACACCCGAACCGAGAACTGCCACTTTTCTAATATTTCTGTTCATCATAACATATTTATCTTGTACATCCGTACATTTGGTTTAACTTCTACACGATTAATTCTTCCTTATAACTCGTAGCCAGCTCATTGAGCTTTGCCAAAGAAGCAATCAATTGATCACGTTCATTTTCCGAAAAATTATCAGCGAGATACTGATTAAAATTACGTACCACATCCTTGGCAATCCTTCTTTTCTCACGACCTAACTCCGTCAAATATACTTTCACAGAGCGTTTATCCGTTTCGCTCGTCTCGCGATAGATGAACCCCAAGGATTCCAAATTATTCAACACCCGGGACAAACTAGTTGTTTTAACCCCAGTCAAATTCGCAATCTGAGAAACAGGAGTACCTTCTTTGTGAATATTGATTAAAATATAACCTGCCGCCTGAGTGAAACCATACTGCGAAGCAATTTGATTATATTTATTGGCGATTGTCTGCCAGCCCGTTTTTAAAAAATAGTCGATTGTCTGATTTTGGTTCATAGCGTATTCACAAGCGATTTTATTATTATGCTTGCATAACAAATATAATAGTTAAGAATTAGAATAACAAGCTAGAAAATGTAATTTTTAATAATTAAGCCTTACTACAATCCCCTCCTTTGCTTTTCTTGCTTTCTTATGACCAAATCAAAATGTTGAAAACTTTTAGCGCCTGGAATACAGTCAAATAAATGAAATTACAAAACTTTTATTAACAGTTCATGTGTAATATTCAAAATTAATTGCGTTAAATTTGTCCTAAACAAATATCGACATCGTATGGCTTTAGTAAACATACCTCGCTTGGACTTGTTGCATTATACACAAGGAACCCAAGAACAACGAAATCAATTTATTCAAGATATTGGCAAAGCGTTTAATGAAACAGGCTTTGTAACGATTGCACATCATGGTTTATCGAAAGAATTAATTGAGGAATTATACCAGGTCGTTCCAGAATTCTTTGGTTTACCAACGGAGACCAAAGAAAAGTATGAATTCCCTGAGCTTGCAGGTCAACGTGGATACACCGCTAAGGGAAGAGAGAAAGCCAAAGATGCTAAGACACCAGATTTAAAAGAATTCTGGCAACGTGGTCAAACAATCGTTGGCGAAGAATACTCAAAAACTGACTTTCCCGATAATCCCGAAGTGAAAGAAATTCCTAGATTTAACAGTGTTACAGCTGAGGTTTATAAAAAACTAGAAGATACAGGTCGCGAACTGTTAAAAGCAATCGCTACCTACCTAGATCTCGAAGAGAACTATTTTGAGCAGTTTGTGATCAATGGTAATTCTATTTTGCGTGCAATTCACTATTTCCCGATTACGGATCCTGACGCGTTAGCTCCGGATGCTGTACGTGCCGGTGCTCATGAAGATATCAATTTGATTACGCTATTAATTGGTGCCAGTGCTGATGGACTGGAAGTATTGACAAAAGATGGTGAATGGTACCCGATCAAAGCAAAGGGCGAAGATATTGTCATCAACGTGGGTGATATGCTACAGCGTCTGACCAACAACAAACTGAAATCAACAACCCACCGTGTAGTCAATCCTCCGCGTGAAAAAATGGGTACTTCCCGTTTTTCGATCCCATTCTTCTTACATCCAAAATCTTCCATGAGTTTAGCTTCATTGGATTCATGTATTGATACAGCTCATCCAAAGGTCTACGAAGATTATACTGCCGGCCAGTACCTGGATGAAAGATTAAGGGAGATTGGCTTAAAAATGTAATACGAATGACTTCGTTTAAGCTTAAATAAAAACAGTCCGTTAGTTTATGAAAACTAACGGACTGTTTTTATTTAAGTCAAAACTAATTATTTCCACGAGCTATTCCAGAAGTCGTTAACGTGTATCTTATTGGTTCAATTAGAAGTTGTATCCAAATCCTACATTAAGATAGATATTATGCATACCAAAATCTATGGAGGTAAAATCTTTTTCCAAAATATTGTTAAAGCCATAAGTAAGGTCCGTCAATAGTTTGAAATGTCGATTCATTTTCCACTCCGTTCCAAGTTGTGCCCCCCAATGAAATTTTCGTATATTATCGGAGAAATCATAAGAAGCTTGACTACCTTCCTCAAACGTTATTTTTGTTCCTGTCGGTGTATTTTGTCTTAAATATCCATCGGATACATTCCCATCAAATGTATTGTCCAATAATGCCGAGAAATAAAGACCGCCGTATAAATTCCAATGATCCGACAATTTGTAAACAGCTAAGACAGGTAATGTGAGGTAGGTATTCTGTACATTAGTTTCTACTTTTCCGGTATAGTAACCTCTCACTTTTGAATTATCTTTCACAATTTCGGTCAGATAATTTTTCACACGGGCTTCGGTTTTCATCCCTTTTGCTTCAAAACGGATACCAGCGCGAATTCCCCACTGTTTGTTTTCCGGCAACCACTTTGTCGCATTTGCTTCAAGTCCGACCTGCAAGCCCGGATTGTAACTTTCAATTTTTCGTATCGTTTTAGGAAGCCCCAACGGACTACTACCACCGATACTGAATTGCGCTTGTACCGAGTAATCAATATCCGTATTAAAAAAATTCGGATTATGGTTTGACCTGCCACTTTGAGCCTGCGCATAACCCGTCGCTATCATGAAAACAGCTATTATATATCGTATTTTTTTCATTAAAATATTCCTTTGTTTTATGCTTATCAACAGAAGTCAGTCGCTTATTCTCTTGCGATTCACTTTCCCGCTACCAATACCCTTGTATTAAATTCACGTAGCTATCAATTTAAAACTGTTTCCATCAATCAGTCTATATTACTTTTCAAGTCTATAAACCCTGATTATTGGGCATCATTGACGACAAGCTCAACTTCATCAATAAGCAATGTACTACCCACCGCACCATTAAACTTATCTCCTTCTTTACTTGAACTAAAGACAATGGTATACATATATTCCTTATTGGGATCAAATGATTTACCATTGACAAAAGAAAATGGCAAGTTAAATGCTGTCCACTCATTGGTCTCTATCTGTTCTTTGGCTCCGACCCTTGCTATTGCGACAATACGCTTATCAACGAAACCATGGTCTCCTGATAAAAAGTCATCATTAGGAGGTAAAGCCTTTTCAAATAGTAGGGCATACCCATCCCAAGTATCTTTAGAGAGCGAAGATGGTTGATTGTTTACAACAAACTTTTCACCGGCTTTATACTTAAAAAAACCTTTTATAGCCAATGGTGCGGTTTTTTCCTCGTACAATGTTCCAAAGCGCGGGGATTTGATGGTAGGAAAAGTTGTTTGGAATGTACCTAGAAATAAATTACCTGCAGCTAATGGTGTACCAAAAATACCACCTAAGGAGCCTGTGCTCTTCGTGACAAGCCGCACACCATTACCAATATAGCCCGCGGTAATCTGTGATGTTGGATAAAAATTAGGAACCAATTGTTCCCCTTCCCCCACAAGCGTTGCCGCCAGAATATTATAGCCATCATTCGCAGTTGCCCAGCTGTATGTCTTCTGTCCAAGTTTTGTTAGCTCATAAAATTTATGATAATGTCCTTCTGGACTATCGGTATCGACCACTTCAGCATATTCAAACGCTGAATACAAATCTGCGCCTTCATCAATCACAAATGAGACAGTATAGGTTTTAGACCAAGCGCCATCCTCGGAAGTAACTGTATATTTCTGTGGTTCAGTGAAATCACGTTCTGTTCCACTTTTTGGCTCTATTGTCGCACCTGCTGTTAATACAAATTCAGGTGCCTGCACATAGCTTCCCGTAAAGCGTTTTAGCGAAAAAATAACGGTGTTATTATCAATTGAAGGTTTTCGCTTTAAAAATTGGTCACCCTGAACGATACTAGCCCCTTCAATATCCGCTTCGGCATTTAGCGCCTCCTCTTTTATGCAACTTCCCAAGCTGAAAAGGAGCATAAAACAAATTACCCAAGGGTAAATTCGTCTTTGTTCCATAAAAATAGTATTAGTGTAAATTAACCCAATGCTGGCAATTTTGCATTGAACTGAGCACAAAGCTACCGATCTAGCCTCCAAAAAAAGACATTTCGATCACCTTTTCTTTCTAGGCAACCAATTCTTTACATTGCAAAAGGCCGTTAAGCGTCTTTGATTTCCTGCTTGACTTTTGCCGGCAAACTCTCAACAATCAGATTATAACTATGTGTAATAAGTTCTTCCAATACCTTATCATCCAGCTCCCGATTTGCAATGACAGTATTCCAATGTTTTTTGTTCATGTGATAACCAGGCAATACCGTTTGATCATACCGCTCTCTGAGTTCAACAGCCTTCTCTGGATCACACTTCACATTGAATCGTAATTCATCAATCTGATCCAATCCCACTAATAGAAATATCTTGCCACCGACTTTAAAAACCAGTGTATCCGGACCAAAAGGAGTCTCCTCTGTAACATGCCCAATGGATAAACAATAATTTCTTAACTCTTCAATATTCATATTTCTCTAATTTAAGTCAGTTCGTTTATAGCCACCATTGATTATTATAAATTTGACAATAATCAATATAAATCTAACAAAAACAACAGCTTAGTTTGTACCTAAATTTGTAATAGATCACAAAACTAAGACAAAGGAGCTAAGATGCATAAGAAATAATATTAATTAATATATCAAATGAAAAAATCATATATCAAGATCGTGCTACTCACTTTAATATCGATAATCTCAATACAGTGCAAAAGTATGAACACGACAAGTCAAGAAAATATCGAGCAGGACAACATCGTTGAAGCCGTTGCCAGCAGCCAGATAGCTACAGTAGAAAAACTATTGGAAGCTGGAGCCGATGCCAATCAAAAAGGCAGCGATTCGAAACCACTGTTGTTAACAGCAACTGAAAGAAGAGATATAGCCATGGCAAAATTGCTCGTTCGGTATGGTGCCAACGTGAACCTTCAAGATAATAGCTTGAATAGCCCTTTTCTCTATGCTGGCGCGTCTGGCTACACGGATCTGGTCAAACTTTACCTTGATCATCATGCAGATTTCAAAATTTTCAACCGATACAATGGCACAGCACTCATTCCCGCCTGTGAACGCGGCCATGTAGAGACTGTAAGATTATTGGCCAATACAAAAGGATTTCCTATTGATCATATCAATAGATTGGGCTGGACAGCGTTATTAGAGGCAATTATACTGGGTGATGGCAGTCAAAAATACGTGGATATTATCCGGATACTACTCGATGCCAATAGTGATAAGAACATCGCGGATCATGAAGGTGTAACCCCAATAGAGCACGCAAAAAAGAGAGGATTTAATATGATTGTTGCATTATTGGAGGCAAAGGGCAAAAACACAACATAGTTCTACTGGCCAGCAATTCATCCGCAATAAACAAGGGAGAACCCAATCTTTCGAATCGAATTCTCCCTTTTTATTATAACGCATGCTGCGATGCACTGGTTTCAGTGTGCCAACGCTGACTATTTTCTATCGCTGTAAAAGTGCCTGAATCTCTTTTTGAATCTCAGTTCCTTTATCCGCGTTATACCACTTTTGAATCTCTTCTTTAATCTCCGAAAAATCTTTTCCTTGTTCTTTCAAGCTCAAAAATAAGTCTTGGCAATCTTTGGGTCGCGGGCCCCAGACAGCTAAATCAGCACCATCCTGATCTCGGATCACCAAAATCGGAATAGATTTCCCGCCATTTGTTAAATAAGAATCTATTAAAAATGGTGCGCTATCACGCAATTGGATATCTACAGTAATATTGGGGTTTTGGGCCGCCATCTTAGCTAACATCGGTACAGAATGTGCAGCGTCGCCACACCAAGGCTCAGTAATAATGATCCATTGTTGTCTTTCCGAAATCGTGTCAATAAATTGCACAAAAGCTTCATTTGGTTCAAAGCGTTTTAGCCAACGGCCCATCCTTGTCCAGTTCATTTTAGTATATTGATAGTATTCATCGTCCTGATAAGTTGGGTGATTTTCAGGATGATTCAAAATATCTTCGAATTGTTGCAAATAATTTTCAAACGTCATAACATCAATTTTGTGCAAAGGTAATTTTTAGATCCAACTTTGTCAAAATTCTATATACCAAAGATTTTACAATCACACGCGAGATTTCACACTTATTAACATTTAACTCAATTATCTTTGGCAGATATAACCAGTAAATGAAAAGATTAATTCAATTATTTCCATTATTTCTATTTTTTTTTACGATTAGCACGGCCTATTCCCAATCAAGTTTAAAAGGGAAAATTTTAGATAAAGCTGACAATAAGCCATTGACCAATGCCTCCGTGATCTTACTAAATAGGGACTCTGTCCTGCGCTATTACAACAGGGCCAACGAAGAAGGAAAGTTTCAGATCAAAAATATAAAACCGGGAAGTTATATCCTTTTAGCTACTTACCCCAAGTTTGAACTTTATAGCGATACCATCGACATCAACGATAAGGATGTTGATCTCAGTGATATCAAAATCAATTCGCAAAAAAATGTACTGGAAGAGGTTATCGTATCCCGCAGGTTACCGATCACAATCAAGGGCGACACGATAGAATATGATGCAGCGAGTTTTGAAACCGAAAAAAACGCCAAACTCGAAGATCTTTTGCGCCGATTGCCTGGTTTCACTGTTTCAGGTGATGGGAATATCTCCGCTCAGGGCAAGGCTGTTCAGAAAGTCTTTATTGATGGTGAAGAGTTTTTCGGTTATGACCCCAAAATTGCCATCCGCAATGTCCGGGCTGATGCCGTAGATAAAGTACAGCTGTATGAGAAAAAATCGGAAGAAGCTGAACTCTCGGGCATAGACGATGGTGTCCGTATTCAGACCGTTAATGTCGTTCTAAAAGAAAAGGCCAGAAAAGGTATTTTCGGAAGTGTAGAGGCCCTGGGAGGAACCAAAGAACTTTATGCCGGAAACTTGTTTGCCGCAAAATTCAACCAAACGGAGCGGATCGGCATAACCGCGAATCATAACAATATGGGCAGTTCCAATGGCCGTGAAGGATCGTTGCGGATGAACAATCAGATCACCGGGGAACCACTGAATACGTCTTTAGGCGCCAACTACGAAAACCAGTTCTTTAAAAAAGCATTAAAAGTTAACGCCAATTACAACTATAACAACAGCAGTAATAAAAATCGTTCAGAAGATTACAACAAAAATATCCTTCCTGACGAATCCGTATTAGAGCGAAAAAGCAAAAGTAACAACAAAAGCAGCGCAAGAAGTAACGGCGTCAGATCCAATCTATCCATGCGGCTGGATTCAACCCAAAATATGGAACTACAGACCAATGGCAATTGGTCAACTAATTTCAACCTGAATCATACTGAAAGTGCGACCAGTGATGGTACAGGAACTGCGGTCAGCTCCTTTAACGAGGATAATGAATCAAATACTTCGAGCAAAAGCAATAATTTCCGACTGAACTACCGGAAGCGGTTAAAAGCAGGGAGCTCGTTAAACCTGATGGTCGGCAATAACTTTAATGAATCCAGTTCGGAGAGCAAAGTAAATTCAAAGACCTATATATTTAAAAGCAATGACAGTACCATTATTGATCAAACCAGAATTGGCGAAAATAAAAGCAACAACTTTTCTTCCTCGCTGAATTTCAACAACCGGATCAATGACGCCATGAATTTAGCGCTGGGCTATAGCTTCAATCACTCCAAGAGCACAAATGAACAGCGCTCAAGAGATAATGCCACGGGTAAAGTGGACACCTTATATTCCAAAGATCAGATCGACAACAATACAAACCAGGGAATCAATGTCCATTTGTCTTATCGAAAGGATAAATTTGAGGTCAATCTCTCCAACCGCACATTCTATAAAAACCAAAAATTAAATGATAGCTTTCGGAATGTGGATCTTTCCCGAAATTTCTGGGATAACAATTTAAATTTTGATGCAAATTATCGGCTTTCAAATAGCAAAAATATCCGACTGGCCTATCAAAGTTCGAATATTATTCCTTCGTTTGATCAATTGCAACCACTACAGCCTCAAACGAATCCATTGTTTCAACAGATCGGTAACCCCAACCTCAAACGTGCTGTTAACAATAACATTTCCGCAAACTATAATGCGTTCAGCCTATTAAAAGGCACCAATATTAACATTAACGGAAACTTCTCTTTTGTCAATAACCCAATTGTTAACAAAATAACAGTGCTCGAAAATTCGGCCCAGATCAGTAGTTATGAAAATTTATCCGGCAAATCGAACTGGAATGGCGGATTGAATATCAATCATATGCAGCCAGTAGCCAACCGTCGGATTAATTTCAATAAGAGCGCAAATGTACGCTACAGCAATAGCTATAGCTTCACAAAATTTGAAAGTGAGCAGTCTCAGGGTGAGTTCCGTCTAAACAATTCGAAAAACACTTCGTTCAACCTCGGCTCAAGTTTGAATGAACAAGACTCAGAAGGCTTTGATTTTGATATCTCCCTGAATGCGGGTATCAACGCACAGCAAAACTCAATCAATACGCAGTATAACTCGACCAACTTTGAAGGCGGTGCTTCAGGATATATTAAATATTTTCTACCGAAGAAATTCAACATCATGACAAACATTTACTATAGTTATACCGGCCCCACCAAGCTCTACAAAAAATCAATTAATCAATTTTATACCAATTTAGAACTGGAGAAAAAGGTGTTAAAAGATGAAAGTCTGACCATCAGCCTAAAGGCTTTTGATCTTTTCAATACATTTAACAACACCCGTCGGAATGGCAGTGACACCAACTATTCGGAGTCTATCCAACAGGTATTAACACAGTATTTTCTAGTCGGTGTCAAATGGGATTTCAATAAATATTTAGGAAAAAGCAATGATTAAAACATATCTGATTCTCACTATACTTTGCCTCATGGGCTTATCTCTTCAGGCACAATATGCCTATTTTGGTAACCGGGGAACCATCAGCTTCGACAAAGTCACTTATACCAAAGCCCGGATGCGGCAAATATCCAATGACATGAGTTCAAAAATGATGGATCGCGGCATGGGTTTTATGGAACATTTGGATAAGATGCCCGACTCACACACAGATAAATTGAATTTATATTTCGATGAGAATGCGACAGTCCTTATGCCGGAGGAAAGCCCGGCTACAGCGAAGTCGAACGAGGGCGGTAAAATGCGGACAGCTACAATGAGCTCAGGTGCTGGAAGAGGCGGTAGAAATCAGGGTGGAAATCGCGGTAGTGGCGGAAACCCACGCGGTATGTTCAGAGGGAGTGCCAGCAAAAACGGCAAAGTACTTTTTCAGGATCTAAAAGCCATGACAGCTGATATCCAATTGGATATCGATGAGAAATATTTGCTCGCCGAAACCTTGGATAGCATCACCTGGCGTTTTACAGAAGAATTTCGTACGATTGCAGGAGTCAATTGCCGAAGGGTAAATGGAGCGACCAAAGACTCGCTGTATTTAATCGCTTATTACACAGAGGAAATACCAGTTTCTGGCGGGCCAGCCTTGAGCCACGGCCTCCCAGGAATGATATTGGGTTTGGTCATCCCCGAGATGCACATCCAATATTGGGCAACTCATATCGCCTACAGCAATCATCTTGTTCCTACAGAATGGCGGGACAAAAAATCAAAGCAGATGAAATTGGAGGAATTTTCAGCGCTATTTGGCAGATATATGCCACGGAATCGCCAAAACGAGTCAGCAAAAAAAAGGATCTTGGAGCAACTTGTCTATTGAAAATGTCAGTTTGGCAGTACCTAAGGACAAATTGATGACAAATAGTGATTTTTTTACAAAACATTCGGATTGGCATAAGGGTTGATAATAGAGTGTTAGAATTTATTAAGTAAAAAATTAAAATACAAGATATGTCTAAAATTATAGGAATTGACTTAGGTACTACAAACTCATGTGTTGCCGTAATGGAAGGTAACGAGCCTGTAGTAATTACGAACAACGAAGGTAAACGTACCACTCCTTCCATTGTAGCTTTTGTAGAAGGTGGCGAACGTAAAGTGGGTGACCCAGCTAAGCGTCAAGCAATTACTAATCCGCATAAAACGATTTATTCTATTAAACGTTTTATGGGGCTTTCATATGATGAGGCCGTAAAAGAAGCTGAACATGTACCTTATAACATCGTTAAGGGTGATAACAATACACCTCGCGTAGAAATTGACGATCGTAAATATACGCCACAGGAGATCTCTGCAATGATTCTTCAAAAAATGAAGAAAACAGCTGAGGATTTCTTAGGCCAAGAAGTAACTGAAGCTGTCATCACGGTGCCTGCATATTTTAACGATGCACAACGTCAAGCAACAAAAGAAGCTGGTGAAATCGCTGGTTTATCTGTTAAACGTATCATCAACGAACCTACAGCCGCAGCTTTAGCTTATGGTTTGGATAAAGCGCACAAAGACATGAAGATCGTTGTGTTTGACTGTGGTGGTGGTACACATGACGTTTCCGTATTGGAATTAGGTGATGGTGTATTCGAAGTTAAATCTACTGATGGTGACACACACTTAGGTGGTGATGACTTCGATAACGTAATCATCAACTGGTTGAATGAAGAATTCAAAAGCGAAAACAATGGCTTTGACTTGAAAAAGGACCCAATGGCATTGCAACGTTTGAAAGAAGCTGCTGAAAAAGCTAAAATTGAATTGTCAAGTGCAACCTCAACAGAGATCAACTTACCATACATCACGGCAGATGCTACTGGTCCAAAACACTTAGTTCGTAGCTTATCACGCGCTAAATTTGAGGCTTTAGCAGCTGACTTGATCAAGAGAACAATTGCTCCTTGTGAATCTGCATTGAAAAATGCTGGTTTCAGCAAATCAGATATCGACGAGATCATCTTAGTAGGTGGTTCTACGCGTATCCCTGCAATCGTTGACGCTGTAAAAGCATTCTTTGGAAAAGAACCTTCTAAAGGTGTTAACCCTGACGAAGTTGTTGCTTTAGGTGCGGCAATCCAAGGCGGTGTATTGACTGGTGAGGTAAAAGATGTCTTATTATTAGATGTAACTCCACTTTCATTGGGTATCGAAACAATGGGTGGTGTCATGACGAAATTGATCGAAGCGAATACAACGATTCCGACTAAAAAATCGGAAACATTCTCTACGGCTTCTGACAACCAACCATCAGTAGAAATCCACATCTTACAAGGTGAACGTCCAATGGCAGCTCAAAACCGTACAATCGGCCGCTTCCATTTGAACGATATTCCACCTGCACCTCGTGGAGTACCTCAAATTGAAGTTACCTTTGACATTGACGCCAACGGTATCATTAAAGTATCAGCAAAAGATAAAGCAACTGGTAAAGAGCAAAACATCCGTATTGAAGCATCTTCAGGTTTGTCTGATGACGAAATCAAACGCATGAAAGAAGAAGCTGAAGCAAATGCTGATGCTGATAAAAAAATGAAAGAAGAAGCTGACAAAGTAAATGCAGCTGATGCCTTAATCTTCTCAACTGAGAAACAATTGAAAGAATATGGCGACAAGATTTCAGCAGATAAGAAAGCTCCTATCGAAGCCGGCTTAACAAAATTAAAAGCGGCTTACGAAGCGAAAAACTTCGCTGATATCGATGCGGCTTCTGAAGAATTGCAAAACGCTTGGAATGCGGCTTCTGAAGAGATGTACGCGGCTTCGCAAGGTGGTGCACAACAACCTCAAGGAGATGCTGGTCAAGCACAAGGTGGAAGTCAAGGTGGTGATGACGTAACTGACGTAGATTACGAAGAAGTGAAATAATCACTCCTCCTTATAAACAAAAAAGCTCGGGGCATATACCCCGAGCTTTTTTGTTTATGGGAACATCTCCGCTAGAAAAGCGAAAGAGCTTTTTATCTATATTGCACAGAATTCAATAAGCCACAGCTATTTGCGATAATGGCTCAATATACCCTTGTCCAATGTTGCCCAAACTCCAGCTGGCATATCTGCCTTCTTCAATGCATTGTTTGTCCAAGTATTACAAGAGTAGAACATGCTATAAGACCCTTTTGCTTCATAAAAGGCATCTGCATCATCGTATTGCGCATCTGTTTCGACCAAGATCGGCTTCCCTTCACGCAGGTCCAAAGAATCATAGATATACTTCACCAGTGCACGATATTGCTCTTCATTTATTTTATATTCAAAACACAAATCGTCTTCTTCAATAGTGTTATAATAGGTCACATGCATAGCAGACTCTCCCAGTCCAAAAGCAGCCACAAAAGCCGTTGATGCCTTGAGGTCTTTCCACTCTGGCGTATCCAAGTAAAAGCCCTTATCGCCCCAACCTATACCCATATAGCGATAATTAGCCTTTTTTCCAACTGTATTAGCATACGGAAAGAGGACAGACCAATCCATCTCTTTCACAACGACCGGCAAAACAATGTCCGTATGTACACCATTGGATTTGACAAAGACTTGTATTGTTCGGTTTTCCGGAGCCTCTTTACGGGATGCGGAGAGTCTTGAAAGACTATATTCCGCAACAATATATAAAATGCAAAAGCTTATAATTCCTAAAATAATATATCCTAACACCTGAAGTATTTTTTTCATTTATATAATTTACTTTTTATCACAGTCGGACATAATGGTTAACTAATTGCTGCTGCCAATGCCTTCATTTCCTAGAACAGTACTGTTTCCATTGCTGTTATTTGTCACAATAAAAAACCTGTATTGTCAAACAATACAGGTTCAATATAAGCTATTTTCGTTAGCTCTTAAAATAACTTTTCAGGATAAATACCATCGACAACCAATTTAGAAATTGATTCCTGAACAATAGGCTTATCTTCTTTATAAGTTACGCCAAACCATTTTGATGAGGTCGGGATTACTTTAAAATCCGCCAATTTATGTTTCACCATATAATCCGGAACAGAAGGAATAAAAAATTCTGCTTTCAAATTTTCTTTATTTTCTTCAACAAAGGCAGGGAACATCGCTTGCGCAACTTCGAATATTTTTGGTGTAAAGCCCCAAAAATTCATCGAAACACGTGTCTGCGGATCTAAATCATATTCAACGCCATTTTCTTCATAAACAATTTTGCGATCATCGCCCTCACCTTTGTAATAGATGTTCGTACGTTCGGTAACACTTTCCATATGTCCAGAAGCACTGACTTCACAGACACCGCGTGATACATAGCCGTAATCAGACATTGTATTACCCACTTGGAAGCCCATCAATGACATCTGCTGGTCTGATACCTCAGTCGTTAAAAACTTTGCCATTTTGTCAAACGAATCTGAACCATAAAAATCGTCCGCATTAATGACACAAAATGGTTCATTTACTTTATCTTTAGCACTCATCACAGCATGTGCTGTCCCCCAAGGTTTCGTTCTTTCAATGACATGATTTACACCAAATTTCGTTAAATCAAAATCTTGAAAAGCGTAGTCTACTTCTATTTTACCTTCCAACTTTTTATCAAAAACTTCTTTCATTTTCTCCAGGAATTCTTCCCGGATAATGAATACAACTTTTCCAAATCCTGCACGAATGGCATCATAGATTGAATAGTCAATAATTGTCTCGCCGTGTGGGCCAAAACCATCTACTTGTTTTAAAGAACCATACCGGCTAGCCATTCCTGCTGCCAAAATCAAAAGGGTTGGTTTACTCATATTTAAATTGCGTTAATAGAACTTTCTTTTCGTCCCCAAACTTAGCTAAATTTGCCCTTAAAAGCAAATTTAGCTAAGTGCTGATCCGTTTCTAAAAATAGCGTATCGGAATGAAAAATATCAATAAATCGTATTATTTCTTTTTTAAAAATGCGTTCAATAATCCTGTTGCCAATTTACCCAAAAGCTTGACTCCTTCCCGTGCAAGTGTCGTGGTCGCGGTGCGCTGCGCGGCCTCCAATGGCGTTTGCCTTCTCGACGTCGGCCTATCGTTTTTCGCGGCTTCCTTCTCCGCCGCAGCACGCTCTTCTTCCTGTTGCACCACCTGCATTTTCTCATCGATCATCTCAGCAGCGGAACGATTTTCCTGTCTTTCCTGATACTTTGCCTTTAGGTCGGACTGATTAATAATCTGATTGACTGTCGCATCGTCTGCTGGCCCCATTATCGCGCGGGCAGGTACAAGATGGGTCGCTACAACCTCAGTAGGAATACCTTTATCATTCAATACAGTAATCAGGGCCTGACCAGTACCCAGTGAAGTTAACACCTGATCAATCTCATAGAAGTCTGATTTTGGATAAGTTCTTACTGTCTTTTTCAAATTTTCGGCATCATTGGGTGTAAAGGCTCGCAATGCATGTTGTACGCGGTTCCCCAATTGCGCTAATACAGATTCAGGAACATCTGTCGGAGATTGTGTACAGAAAAACACACCGATTCCTTTGGAACGAATAAGGCGGATAATCTGATCTACCTGTGTTAGAAAGGCTTTGGAAGCTCCATTAAAAAGAAGATGTGCCTCATCAAAGAAAAAAACCAATTTAGGTTTGTCCAAATCCCCTACTTCGGGCATATTTTTAAACAATTGGGCAAGTAAGCTCAATAAAAATGTAGAATAAAGGACTGGCTGATCTTGTACATCCGAAATGTTCAGTAAACTGATAATGCCTTTGCCGTCGATTTTCTGGAATAGATCGTTGATATCAAACTCCTTCTCACCAAAGATATGGGCTAGCCCCTGTTGTTCCAAAGCGACGATCTTACGTAAGATCGTTCCTGAACTTGCCGAGCTGATCTTACCATAATCATTTTTGATCTCCTCACTTCCAGGACCGTCAGAAAGATAGGTTAATAACTTTTTGGCATCCGCAAAGTCTATCAATGGCATTTGATGATCCTGTGCATACTTAAACATAGCGGCCAAAACACCGGTCTGCGTTTCGTTCAACTCTAAGATTCTCCCCAATAAGACAGGTCCAAAATCGTCTATTGTAATCCGCATTGGAATTCCTTTATTACCCGAAAGCGAATATAATTCGACAGGAAAACTTGCCGGCTCAAAGGGGATCCCAACCGCATTACCACGATCCAATAATGCCTGATTAGTAACACCTGGAACAGCCAGACCAGAAAGATCGCCTTTTACATCCAGCATAAATACGGGTACTGCGGCATCTGATAGTTGCTCGGCAATCAATTGCAGTGTCCGCGTTTTACCTGTTCCCGTCGCACCAGCAATCAATCCATGACGATTCATCATTTTAAGCGCTAGGTTGACTTTCGCCTCCGCTAAAATTTCCCCATTCAATATACCTGCTCCCAAATAGATAAAAGCACCCTTAGGGTTATAAGAAGTTTGAACCTTCTCGATAAATTGTTCTTTGTTTGCCATAGATAAGGCTTAATATTTATAATTCATAAACACTATTTGAAAACTTTCCAAAAAATAATCTTTTCGTCACAATTTCATGCCAAATTTCATTTTTTACGCACTTTTAATTTGAAATTAACATAGAATTGCTATTTTTACAACGTAAACGATAAGATTAAAGGTACTAAAAAATGTTAAATAAGAGATTTAGATTTGTGGCAGCATTCTTATGTGCGATCATCTTTTTCACAAAGATGGCCATCTCTATTTCGCCTATTTTCTCGAATAGTTTAGACCAAAATACTATTCTGCAAATTGTTTTACAAATTGAAATCGAGAACAATAACGGCGCGAGCACTGACACGCTTGAGACTGCCTCAAAATTTTTCAATACAAAGACAAACGAACCCATTGTATTCGAATCCATCATTGTTGAGAACCAAGGAAAACAAAAGAATTATCTAAAAAACGAGAAAAGCATTTTAGCTTTCCATCCTACGGTTCCAACGCCGCCTCCTAACTGTTAATACATACGTCCTCTTGGGATGTACTTCATTATCCCATACTGGAATCCAGTATGCGGCTTCTTATTGATTTTTTCCTGAAAATGCCAATGTGCAGAAGCATCGTGAGCCTTCAAATAAGTACTCATAAGCATTGCTGTAGGCAGATTCAAGAAGATTTATTATACAGATAAACACAAATTTTATGTTTGGAACTCGTACGTCGGCTTTTCTGAAACTTTCGAAAAGAGACTTAAAATATGATTTCCCTGCTAGTGTTGTGGTGTTTTTGGTGGCACTTCCATTATGTTTGGGAATTGCAATGGCCTCAGGTGCGCCATTGTTTGCAGGATTATTGACTGGTGTAATTGGTGGAATCGTTGTTGCTTCAATCAGTAAATCACCACTCAGTGTAAGTGGGCCGGCCGCAGGTCTCACAGTTATTGTTCTAGGCGCCATTCAGAGCCTAGGTGCTTACGAAACGTTTCTTCTTGCGGTTGTCATCGCAGGGGTGGTACAAGTGATTTTAGGCGTTCTCAAGGCGGGCATGATCGGAAATTATTTCCCTTCTGCCGTTATTGTCGGTATGTTGGCCGCTATCGGTATTACCATTATCATGAAACAAATTCCATTGGCTCTTGGACTGGTCGAATCGCACGCCTTTGAACTGGACAATGGCCATGGTATCGGTGCATATTTCGACACACTCGCGTCAGCGATCAACTTTGGTGCATTCATCATCTGTATGCTATCATTAGCGATCCTGATCTTTTGGCCAGCAATCCCTAAATTAAATAAGGTACCAGCGCCATTGGTTGTGGTTATCGTCGGCGTAGCTTTGGCCTACCTATTTAATGGAACTTCATTCCAGCTACTTGACAAACAGTTTGTCCTTGTACCTATTGTAGGATCGTTTGCCGAGTTTACTGGTCTATTTACTTTTCCAGATTTTACACAGATCGTCAATAAAGAGGTATGGATAGTCGCATTTACGATTGCCATTATTGCTAGTCTTGAGACTCTATTGAGTATTGAAGCTGTGGACAAGATAGATCCATATAAACGCAATACGCCAACTAACCGCGAACTGATTGCGCAGGGAATCGGAAATATGACAAGCGGACTTTTGGGTGGTTTACCACTCACCTCAGTTATTGTACGCTCATCAGCAAATGTCAACGCAGGCGGAAAGACAAGGCAATCTGCCATTATGCATGGCATGTGGTTGATCGTTGCCATATTGGCTATCCCTACTTTATTAAATATGATCCCTTTGGCATGCTTGGCAGCAATTCTACTGCATACGGGTTATAAACTAGCTAAACCAGCCTTATTTACATCCATGTATCGTAAAGGATTGGACCAATTTATCCCCTTCTTTGTCACTATTATTGCCGTGGTATTTACAGATCTATTAATGGGTGTTGGGATTGGCATCGTGGTGGCTACATGCTATATTTTACGGGCAAATATGAAAAATGCCTTTAAATATAACATCGAAAAAGATAACGAAGAGGATAAGGCAGTTATCACATTAGCAGAGGAAGTATCATTTCTGAATAAGGTTCCTATCCAACAAAAATTGTATAGTTTACCAAAATCCGTCAGTAAGATCCGTATCGATGGGTCCTTCAGCAAGTTTATCGACAAAGATGTGATTGAAGTCATTAAGGACTTTGAACAAAACGCCAAAAGTAAAGGCAAGGAAATCGAGCTTCTACAAGTCGTATATAAAAAATAAAGTTGTTTTAAGTAAACAATAAATTTAGAAATTTGTAACACAATAAAATTGAAAAAAAGCGCCTTTTGGCGGAAAAAGATATTAAAAAGTATATGGAAAATAAAGATTTAAAAGCAGGATTTGACAATATTATAAAAGGAAACCAAGAGTGGATGGACTTTGTTAAAAATGACACAACAGGCCGCTTTCAACAACTTGCAAAAGGTCAAAATCCCGAAATTCTTTGGATTGGTTGTGCAGACAGCCGTGTACCGGCCAATGAATTGACTGGTACAAAACCTGGGGAGGTCTTTGTACACCGTAACATCGCCAATATGGTTATCCATTCAGACATGAGCCTATTGAGTGTACTGGATTACGCAGTCAATGTATTAAAAGTAAAACAGGTTATCGTAGCCGGACATTATGGCTGTGGTGGTGTGGCAGCATCGTTAAGTCGCAATCAGTATGGTATTATTGATAACTGGCTGGGGCATATCAAGGATGTATACCGATTGCATAGCGACGAGATTGACGGCATTGAAGATGCCGAAAAGAAGACAGACCGTTTAGTTGAACTTAATGTCAAAGAACAAGTCTTTAATCTTTGTTCCACTTCCATAATCCAAAATGCTTGGAAAAATGGTCAGCCACTTGCTGTACATGGTATGGTAATCAATATCGGAACAGGCCAATTAATTGATCAAAATTGTACATTTACAAGCAATGAATCCCTTGGAAAGGTATTCGCTTACAAATAGTAGAATCGGTGAAAGGGACGAAAATTTCGTCCCTTTTTTATTTCAGGTCAGCGCTACCCCTGCTGGCACAATAGGAATGTAAATTCTTCGATCGGTTAGCTACTCATGCTATGCCGAATATCTATCATATCCTACCTAATATCTCGCTTCTAATATTTAACTTTGTACTATGAGTGAAGAAAAATCATTAAATTTTATCGAGGAAATTGTCGAAGAAGATCTTCGTACAGGAAAACATGGCGGACGTGTATTGACACGTTTTCCTCCTGAACCAAATGGTTACCTCCACATTGGTCACGCCAAATCCATCTGTTTGAATTTTGGATTGGCACAGCAGTATAACGGCCAGACTAATCTACGTTTTGATGACACTAATCCTGTCACTGAGGACACCGAGTATGTTGAAAGCATCAAAAAAGATATTCAATGGCTAGGATTCCAGTGGGCGGAAGAATTATATACTTCAGATTATTTTGAAACACTTTACGGCTACGCTGTTGAGCTCATAAAAAAAGGGCTCGCTTACGTGGACGATAGCACCGCCGAAGAAATTGCGGCGGCAAAAGGTACTCCGACAGAACCGGGGATTCCAACGCCTTACCGCGACCGGTCTATAACAGAAAATCTGGACTTATTCGCAGATATGCGGACAGGAAAATATAAAGATGGTGAGAAAGTACTCCGTGCAAAAATAGATTTGGCTAGTCCAAATATGCACCTACGCGATCCATTATTGTACCGCATCAAACATGCCCACCATCATCGGACGGGTAATCAATGGTGCATCTACCCAATGTATGATTTTGCTCATGGTCAATCTGATTCTATTGAGAAAATCACACATTCGATCTGTACACTTGAATTTATTCCACATCGTCCACTTTACGATTGGTGTATTGAAAAGCTGGAAATTTTCCCGTCCAAACAATATGAATTTGCACGCTTAAACATGACATATACGGTTATGAGTAAGCGCAAGTTACTTCAGCTGGTCAATGATAAGTTTGTTGAGAGCTGGGACGACCCTCGTATGCCTACAATCTCAGGTTTGAGAAGGAGGGGATACACTCCGGCGAGTATTCGTAACTTCTGCGATAAGATCGGCGTTCAAAAGCGTGAAAACATGATTGACGTTAGTCTGTTGGAGTTCTGTATCCGAGAGGATCTCAACAAAACTGCCTGGCGTAGAATGGCGGTCCTTGATCCGATCAAATTAGTGATCACAAACTATGCGGAAGGTCAAATTGAAGATCTGGTCGGTGAGAATAATCCCGAAGTTGAAGGCGGAGAAGGTACTCGTATCATCCCTTTTTCCAACGAATTGTGGATTGAACGTGAAGATTTTATGGAAGACGCCCCAAAAAAATTCTTCCGCCTGGGTCCTGGACTCTCAGTCCGCCTAAAACACGCCTATATCGTTACTTGCAACGACTTCATCAAAGATGAAAATGGAAAAATAACAGAAGTGCATTGTACCTATGTTCCTAATTCCAAATCAGGTGAAGATACATCGGGATTAAAAGTAAAAGGAACGATCCATTGGATTTCCGTTCCTCATGCCAAGGAAGCTGAGGTAAGATTATACGATAGACTGTTTAATGATGAAAATCCTGCAGCAGCTGAGAACTTCAAAGAATCGATCAACCCGGCAAGTTTACACGTGATAGAACGAGCCTATATCGAACCTGACTTGGCAAATGCCACTCCTGGTAAAGGATATCAATTTATACGTTTGGGTTATTTTACCTTAGACACACATTCGACTTCAGAACATCTGGTCTTTAACCGTACAGTTACGTTGAAAGATTCATGGGGAAAAGAAGTAAAGAAAAATGGTTAAGGAAACCATCATATAAAAGCAAAAGGTCGGAATAGTTTCTGACCTTTTGCTTTTTATATCGTAAAATAAAGACCCATTTTGGCTTTACCCTCCCTTTATAAACATAGACAAACAACATCGGTTTGTCCACATTCTGGGAAACAGCAAAATAATAAAGGTACATCTTTTCTACCACCCTATAAATCATTTCATTCAATTTTTAACCTGATTATCGTCATTTATCCAAAGCTGTAAAACAAATACTTTTACAGCAAACAAATACCCTTAACGATATGAAAAAGTTATTATTTTTTGCTCTTGCACTTACATTAGGTACCTTAAATTTACAGGCACAAACCAATCCCAACCAACGTTGGCAGGTCCGACTCAGAGGAGTAACCGTAGTACCTACGGAATCGGCCGATATCAGTACCATTGGTGGTGATATTGATATTAATACGAAATTTATTCCGGAACTGGACTTCACTTACTTTTTTACAAAGCATATTGCCGCTGAACTAATCTTAGGAACAACGAAGCACAAGGTGAATACCGTTGGATCCGACTTAAGCGCTATTGGTGGAAACAGCTCAACAAATGTAGATTTGGGCAGTGTATGGCTCCTGCCTCCGACCTTGACAGCACAATATCATTTTCTTCCAGAAGGTAATATCAAACCCTATGTGGGAGCAGGGATAAATTATACAATTTTCTATAGTGTAAATGAAGGTCCTACTGTCAAGAACGTAAAGTATGACAATGCATTTGGGTTTGCGACACAACTTGGTATTGATTTCAAACTGTCAGAAAAATACTTCCTGAATTTAGATGCGAAGTATATCCTCTTAAAGACGGATGTGAATGTGGATGCTTCCAATTTGGCCCCCAACTTATCAATACCGGCAAAAGTTGATATCAACCCCTTTCTTTTGGGGGTCGGGTTCGGCATGAAATTCTAGTTGTTTAGATCCCCCGTACAAAAAGGAGGCAACTTTTGTCACAAAAAAGGTGCCTCTAAGTATTACCCCCAAATTAATATTCACTATATTAACTCACTCCTCTAATAGCAGTTTCATAACACAAATTATTCTATACCATACCATTTCTGGTACTGTTTTCGAAGCCCTTCTAAACGTTCCAGCCGCTTGCCATCATTCGCCGCTAATAAAATAGTTTGGTAACGGTCAACAGAGTCCAGAGCCGTCTGTATATCGTTCCATTCAAAGCTCAGATATTTCTTATCTAGTACCAACTGATGTAAATATTCCATATTTTGAGCAACATAATTCAAATTTCGATCTACGACATCTCCTGCTAGCTGACTTTGCCCAGAGCGATATAGACTGTCAAT
This sequence comes from Sphingobacterium prati, assembly GCF_013167215.1. Lineage (GTDB taxonomy): Bacteria > Bacteroidota > Bacteroidia > Sphingobacteriales > Sphingobacteriaceae > Sphingobacterium > Sphingobacterium prati. The sequence continues at coordinate 473,806 of NZ_JABJWY010000038.1, read as the reverse complement.
GACATCCGCATAATTAATTGCATCAGACATTGCATAAACACGATTTGGCAATTGGTCATATGCTTTTCTCGCGACTTCCCCAGCTTGCTTAACTTTTCCATTTTCTAGCAGCAAACGGGCTGTCTTTCCAAAAATATCCCGGGCATACATACTGGAAAAGCGAAACGAGTCGGTATCTAAATAAGTTGCATCCTTGATATTTCCCCAATTATATTTACGCATAATATTATCATATAAGGCCTCAACGTTGACCAAAGCCGCTATCTCCCCAGCCGCTTGTTGTTCATTGGTGGAAGCGACTGGCATCAGCCTTGAAGCGAATCCTTCATTGACAAGATACTTATCCAATCCCAACTTAATATCACTAGGAAGCATATTCGAAAAATAAATGGGTCGATCCCAATGATTGTTTTCAAGAAGAGACAGCAAAGTCAGATCCGCACGTGTCAAATGATCCCCAGGTATTTCCCATTCCATCGTGGGGACAATTGCATGCTGAAAATAAGCCGGTACAGCCTTCTTTTTTAAGATTTCGTCTTTGTCAATGGTCAGTTTGACCTTCTTTGATGGAAAATAATTCTCCAGATTACCCGAGTTCAACTGCACTTTGTAATCTGGGTTATCGGAAGTAACAAACTGCAACAATTGCTGAACATCCACTGCTTCATTCAACTCCCTGTCTATAAATGGAATATAATCACGAATACCCTTTTTTGTTTTTTCGGCAGGGATAACAATCGGTAATCCTGCTGCCTGATAAGTTGGTTTCTTTGCCTGCTGCATATACCAGTCTCCGGTCAAGTAGCTCAATACAACAATCCGCACATCCGGACGGACACCTTCTACCTCCTGCAAATACCATAGTGGGAATGTATCATGATCGCCGTAGGTAAACAAAATGGCATTTGGGGCACAGGTTTCAAGATAATTACGAGCGATATCCCGCGCCAGGGATTTCTCCGAACGATTATGATCATCCCAGTTTTGATGCACCAGAATAATCGGTCCCCCCAACAGTGCGAAAGATAATCCTGTGGCCAAGGCATAACGGGAATGAAAAAAACGTTTAAAAAAACGCACCAATGCAATTGCACCTAGCCCAATCCAGATGGCAAAAGCATAAAACGATCCGGCATACGCATAATCACGTTCACGAGGTTGTAATGGTGTTTGGTTGAGATACACGACAATCGCTACACCCGTGAAAACAAATAACAACGTCAATACTAAGGTGTTTGGCTTACTTTTCTTGTATAACCAAACCGCCCCTGCTATCCCCAGTAATAAGGGCAAGAAAAAGTACGTATTTCGACTAGGATCATTTTTTTGGGAATCCGGAAGCTTATCTTGTCCCCCAAGACGCCAGTTATCCAAGGTTTTCATTCCGGAAATCCAGTTCCCCTCACTATATGTTCCATAACCTTGCTTATCGTTCTGTCTACCTACAAAATTCCACAGGAAGTAACGCGCATACATTTCGCCCAATTGAAAATGAAAGAAAAACTTAAAATTATCGGAAAACTGTGGTCTTTCACCCTCTTTCAACTTGAGATAACTTCTATAATAGGCTTGATGATTTGCATCCTGACTATAAATACGTGGGAAAAATGTTTCACGATCAAACTCATACTTATCAACCTGTGTAAACGAAGTATAATTGGATTCATCTTTCCGGTAACCGGTTTTACTTTCTATGTCCACAGCTTTGGAATCGAAATAAGGTCCTTTCACCAGAGGCTCCCGTGTATATTGTTCCCGTCCTAAATAGCCCAGAAAAGAAAATACATTATCGGGTGAATTATTATTTAAGGATGGATTTGCTTTTCCCCGAATCAATACCATGGTATAAGAGCTATAACCAAACAGAATAAAACAAAACATCAATAAGGCCGTATTTAACGTATACTTTCGGTTTCTATGCGAATAAAAGAGACCATATACGAGGGCAGCACCGACGAGCACGCATAAAAAGAGAATTCCCGAACCAAATCCCAATCCGAGCGAATTCACAAACAACAGATCTATTTTGGAAGCAAAACCCACCAACCATTGGATAACCCCCCAAAGAATCCCTGCCAAGACCAACAAGCCCAATAGAAATGCCGTTAGAATACCTTTTAGATTGATATGCGAAGTCCTTTTAAAATAGACCACCATGCCGATGGCTGGAATCGCTAGAAGATTCAATAGGTGGACACCGATCGAAAGCCCCATGACGAACGCAATAAAAATCAGCCAACGGTCACTCCCTCCCTGATCTGCACGTGCTTCCCACTTAAAAATTGCCCAGAAAACCACAGCCGTACAAAGCGAGGACATGGCATACACTTCGGACTCTACAGCAGAATACCAGAACGTATCACTGAAACTGAAAGCCATTGCCCCCACTGCACCTGCCGTGAACAGCTGTAAGTAGTAAGAAAAAGTAGGTTGCTGTGGCTTTTTTAAAATCTTCTTGGCTATAGCTGTTATTGTCCAAAACAAAAACGTCACAGTCAGACCGCTACAGACTGCCGAACCAATATTCATCCAATAAGCTATCTGACCTGTGTTTCCGAGAGCCAAGTTAGCGAAAACATTCTGGATAAGCAGGAATAAGGGAGCGCCAGGCTGATGGGCAACCTCAAGTTTGTAGGCACAGGCTATAAATTCACCACAGTCCCACCAGCTTACGGTCTTTTCGACAGTTGCGATGTAAACAAGGGTAGCAACGAGCCCACAGGCCAAACCAAATAGGGTATTTAATTTATTGTACGTCATAAGGCCAATTGGTCTATCTTTTAGTACTTTAAATTAAACAGTTATCTCGATTTAAATAGGTTAATTAACACAATTTAACATCATAATTGAACTAAAAATACTTTTTTTAAGCAGTTGCTTCTATATCGAAAAGAGAAATACAGTTTTTTAAAAGGGAAGTAATGTCATCCTACGACCGGCATATACACGACGGGCAACGATTGGATGGACAGGAATTCTTTCACATAGGTATGGCCGTATTACCACTATAGGTTCAAAAGAAGCGAGGGACTCTTCCCTCGCTCTATTTATATTGTTAGGCTAATTTTTCGACGATTTTTTTCGTTGGCCCAGGATTACTCATGGTATAAAAATGTAGTACCGGTGCTCCAAATCTGATTAGCTCCTTACATTGTTGAACAAGCCATTCTTCACCTACTTGCCGCACATCAGCATTGGTTTTACATGCTGCTACAGCGTCACTTAATTCCTCCGGAATATCCAAGTGGAAAATTCTTGGCAATGTGACCAACTGTTTTTTTGTCGTCAATGGCTTGAGACCTGGGATAATAGGGACATGGATTCCACTGTCCCGACATTTGGTCACAAATTCCTTATATTTCTCGACGTTAAAAAACATCTGAGTAACAATAAATTCTGCACCCATATCGACTTTCTGCTTCAGGTATTTGAAGTCGGTATTGAAATTAGGAGATTCAAAATGCTTCTCAGGATATCCGGCAACGCCGATACAAAAGTCGGTTTTTTCAGATGTAATAATATCTTCGTGAAGATACTTCCCCTTATTCATATCAGCAACCTGTTCCAATAAATCTGTTGCAAACGCATGCCCGCCATCAGTTGGGATAAAATCGGCATCTCCTTTGCGCGCATCGCCCCGTAAGACCAATACATTATCGATACCGAGGAAGTTTAAATCAATCAAAGCATTTTCAGTTTCCTCTTTTGTAAAGCCACCACATATCAGATGAGGGACCGCATCCACTTTATATTTATTCATGATAGCAGCACATATCGCCACTGTTCCTGGCCGCTTGCGATAGGATACGCGCTCTAACAGTCCGCTAGCATGTTCTTTATAGATGTAATCTTCACGATGATAGGTTACATCTATAAACGGTGGTTTAAATTCCATCAGTTCATCCATTGTTTTAAAAATACTTTGGATGCCTTGTCCCTTTGCAGGAGGCAATAACTCAAAAGAAAACAATGTTTTTCCTTTAGCATTCTGGATATGGTCGGTAATCTTCATTAAAAAACTGTTTTAAGTTTGGGTTGGCTTACATCGAAACGCACAAATCGAGGATATGTCTATCTGTATGTAACTTATCTTTCCCACATGGAGCAGGGTAGAATTTAGCACCTTGAACAATACAGGTTGCTAAGGCTTCATTGGGTCTAGTCCCTCGGCCTTTCTCTATAAGCGTTGCTAATATCGTTTTAAAAAACCAAACAACAAAAATATTTTTTCGAAAATCTATAAATTATAGCAATAGTTGTCTTTATTCCAGGTTACCATGCCAAATTATACCAAATCCAATAATGAGTTACGAAAATTCTTCATTTCGGTATTGGGCAAATGGGCAAAATTGAAGAGAGAAAAGTCTCCTTTCACTTGCACAAAATCTTTTTACCTGAATAATATCCAAGACGACTTTTCCTATTCTTTATAAAGATCGACCAGCCCTTCGGGTAACGCGACTTCAATAACCTCTTCTTCACCATCAATTCCTAAGATTAAATCATCCGATAATGGAAACATCAACTCTTTGCCGCCCATATCAACTGTAGCCACGAATTGCTGTGGAAATTCTTGTACATCAGTAATTTCCCCTAATTCACCATGATTTTCATCAATCACCAAAAAGCCGACTAAATCTGTATATCTAAAATCATCTGGATCCCGTTCTGGCATCTTATCATTGGCTAGATATACCTTTTTGCGGACAAGTACCTGTGCCTTGTCGATGTGATCGACATCTTCAAATGTCACATAGGCCGTACTATTTTTCTGTAGTTTTATAGCATCGATAAAATAAGGCACAAGTTTTTTGTTGACCTCCAAAAAAACGACATCCATATCCAGGCTTTCGTAATCTTCGAATTCGAAAAACAGCTGCATTTCGCCTTTAAGACCTCTCGTTTTGCTGATATAGCCTATATAAAAACTTTGATCGATAGTCATTTGGTAATATTGAGATATTAGTATTGAGATACTTTTCTTATCAGCTTCCGCTTAATACTCAGCATCTATTTAATTTTCAACTCTTTGCATGAAGGGATGATGGGATGGCCTGCTTCCGATTTTAGCGTAGACCAATCAGCTTCACATTTTAACACATAAATTGTTTTATTAAAAAAAGCCGGCTCAAGATTGAGTCGGCTTTCTCGAATACTTTATGAAAGAATTAACCTTCAGTTTCTTCTGATGCAGGAGCTTCAGTCTCTTCAGCAGCAGGTTCTTCTGCTACAGGAGCATTTTTAGCAGCTACAGCAGCAGCTTTTTCTTCTTTTTTCTTCGCTTCAGCAGCTAAAGCAGCTTTTTTCGCATCAGCTTGAGATTGAGCTAAACCATCTTTTTTACCAGAGATTCTAGCTTCTTGAGCGTCAGTCCAAGCAGTGAATTTAGCTTCAGCAGCAGCTTCGTCAAAAGCACCTTTTTTCACACCACCTTGTAAGTGTTTTTTGTAAAGAACACCTTTGTAAGAAAGGATAGCGCGAGCTGTGTCAGTAGGTTGAGCACCTTTATTCATCCAATCCAAAGCTTTTTCAAAATCCAAAACGATTGTTGCAGGATTTGTGTTTGGGTTGTAAGAACCAATACGTTCGATGAATTTACCATCACGTGGAGCGCGAGAATCCGCTACGACTACGTGGTAAAAAGGACGTCCTTTTTTACCATGTCTTTGCAATCTGATTTTAGTTGCCATTTTTTAATTTTATTTTATGTATTCAACATATCCCCCGAGCTTCATACTAGAGGGGATGCAAAGATAGTTATTTTTTTCTATTCATAAATATAATTTAATAAAACTTCGCTGAAAATGACATCTTTAACTCCTTCAAAATCCCCTTTAACAACGTAATTTATTGCCGTAGGTTTGCCACTAGCGTCCAAGGTAATTTTTACAGCTGTTTTCTTTGCCCAATCTGGCTGTATTTCTTGATTGCTCTTTCCCTGGACCAAATACACTCTTCAGACGATTCTGTTCATCCCAATGATAGCTTAAACGCACAATCTTCTCCCGTTCAATTCCGTTCCTTTTATCCTGGAGCGCAATACGCGAATAATCTACACGCCCATTTACACCGTAATGGAACTGTTGTTCATTCACTTTTGTTATCCGCCCTTGGGCATCATATTCAAGCAGATAACTAGTTTCGGCGCCATTTGAAGCTGATAAGGTTGAAATAATCTTCGGCATTTTTGCCAATTCACATTTTACTTTCTACCTTCATTCCATGAAATCTGTTGCGCCATTAAAAATACTGAAAGCTTCGGCCGGTTCGGGGAAGACATTTAGCCTAACACTGCACTATCTAACCTTATTGCTATCCAATGAAAATAGCTACAAGGAGATACTGGCCGTAACATTTACCAACAAGGCTACCGCCGAAATGAAAGAGCGCATACTATCAGTACTCCACGGTCTAGCTATTGGGGATTCCAGTCCAAAAATCGAAGATTTTAGAAAATTATTGCTGCAACAACAGCTCGATTGGACGTCCAATCTGATTCAAGAAAAATCACATCGTGTGTACCGTCGGATCTTACACGATTATAGCCATTTTACCATCAGTACAATTGATGGCTTTTCCCAAAAAGTCATCCGAGCATTCACTTATGAACTCAATTTGGATGCGGCTTACAAGATTGAAATGAATGTCAATAAAGTAAAAAATGATTTGACCGTCATGCTCAATCAGCTGCTGGACGAACGCCCTGATCTGCTTGACTGGATCATCGCCTATGCTGAGAAAAAAATAGCCAAAAATGAAAACTGGAACTATCGACAACAATTGATGGGCCTCGCCAACCTTATTTTCTCTGAAAATTTTCAGGAATTTGACAGTTATATTAATTCAGCCAATCCCAGAGAGGTATTTAATCTGCTGAATCAGGAGATCGAGCAAAAAATAAATGCCTTTACGGAAGCACTTTCCCTGACCATCGAAACTTTTAGTGAAGCATTCAAGAAGTTCAACATTGCCGAACATGAGCTCAAGGGAAAATCCCGCAACAAGATTATTTCCGCCAGCAAAACCAGCAAAAAGACGGACAAGTTAAGTTCTTCCGATATAGCCAAAATACTGGACAAATATGTACAATTAATAAACAATGAAGACGCATTTACCGACTGCGATAAGAATATACGCTATGATCTTCTTTCGGCACTAACGCCCATCCTTCTATCTTTTCAGACGCTACAGGAGAATCTACCAGCCTATATCGCTTATCAGGCGGTCCAAAACAACCTCTATTACTTACGTTTGCTCAAAGAAATGAGCGACTTGCTTACCCAATGGCGTAAGGAAAACGGTGCTCAGTTAATCTCCGATTCCCAGATCTTACTAAATAAACTCGGGATTGATGAGAATAGTGATCCGACATTCATCTGGGAAAAAATAGGCAATCGCTTCAATTATTTTTTATTCGACGAATTTCAGGACACTTCGCGGATACAATGGAAAAACTATAGCCCACTCCTGATCAATGCGCTGGCAGATGCCGAAGGAACACTAAGCGAACATTTGATTGTCGGGGATGTCAAGCAAAGCATATACCGTTGGCGGAACGGAGATTGGCGCATATTGCTCCAACAAGTCGAACAACAAATTGGCCATGCATTCCATCTGGATCAAACAGCTAAAACGACCTTTATCGAAAATGGAAGCCTTGACACTAATTATCGAAGTCTCCCAAATATCATCCAGCTAAATAACTATCTTTTTAGCAGTATCCCGGAACATTTACAAAGAGTTCTCAATGAAAAGGTAGATGAAAACTTAGATGAAGATGGAAAACGTTGGTGGACTGCTTCCGGCAATAATACGATGCTTATAAAAGCTTATGAGAACAGTCAACAGGAGGTCCCCGCACATAAAAAGGATAATCCCAATAAATTAGGCTCGATTGAGATTTCGTACATCCCAGTTTCAGATGGACGCTATCGAAGGAACCAGGTCATTGAGGAATCGCTCTTAAGGTTATGCGGAAAGATAGGCGAATGGTTTCGTACAGGCCGATATCATGCCAAACAAATCGGTATCCTTGTGCGTAGTAATGCGCAGGCTAAATTAGTCATCCAAAAACTAATGGATTTCAAAAAAGAGCAAAATCTTAGTTTTGAGGTTATCTCTGGAGATGCGCTATCATTGGCGAGCAACGATGCCGTACTCTTGCTAATAGAAACACTAAAAGCACTCGTATACAATTCGGATAAACATAACATCCATAAGGCAAAAATGGTCTATCTCTATCAGACCATACAGAAAAATATAGTTAGTCAAAATGCTTGGTTAAAATTTGCTTCGAACGACATTCATGCGCTGAAAGAATCTCTTCCCCAAGCTTTGATCGACTCCTGGGAGATCTGGCAGAAACAGCCATTAGTTCATTTGATCGAAAAACTCATCGAGATCTATGACTTCACAACAGAACACAACATTCATCTGCCTTACCTGCTGGCTTTCAAAGATATGATTTCGGCTTTTTCGACCAACGGTGAACGTGGAATAATTCAGTTCCTGGAATTTTGGGAAGAAGATGGCAATCGGGCTGTATTGCCCTCCAACGGCGAAATCAATGCGATTGAGGTAACGACAATTCATAAATCAAAGGGTCTTGCCTATGATGTTGTCATGCTCCCCTTCTGTTCATGGGATCTAGATGGCATGATCAATGGTGATTTCTGGATCGACACCTACGATACCCCGTTCGCCCAATTGGGAAAAATTCCCATAAAATATACAACGACAGTTGGAAAATCAGTATTCTTCAAACAATATTTTGAAGAAATGCTGTTCAATTACATGGATGCATTGAATACATTCTATGTGGCTACAACACGTGCTATCGAACACCTCTATATCACAGCTCCTTCATTTAAAGAGTCGATCGACAAAAAAACCGGCGAAATTACAGGCTATGGTGTCAAGAATGAATATATAAGTGATATACTTTATCAGGTCTTAGATTCTCCTGCTGCTCCATTTATACTTGAAAACACCCGCATCCAGATCGATCAGACCATCGAACGAAAAGATCAGCAAATCCAAACGGACAATATCATTTCGCTTAGCCATTACCCGATTTCTAAGGAGCTGGAGATGGCCTTAGAGAAGGCAAGCACACGCACGATCAACGATATTATGATGCTGGAAAAAGCAGCACAATATGGAATCTTGGCTCATGAAATCATGTCTCAGATCGCTAACGAAAAAGATATTGCCAGGTTAGTACATCAGCTGATTCACGAAGGCATACTTACAAAAGAAGAGGAGCCTTTCCTGATGCAGGAAATCAATCAGATCTGGAATCATCCTATCATCAATCAGTGGCTTACGGGGAAGTATAAAATCTGGAATGAAGCCAGTATCATTACTGCTAAAGGCGAAACCATCCGTCCCGATAAGGTATTTACCTCTCAAGAAGAGACAATTGTACTGGATTTCAAATTTACACAAACCGATTACATCGGGCATAAATATCAGGTCGACAATTACAAAAAAAACTTACAGAACCTAGGCTATAATAATGTTAGGGCCTACCTTTATTATGCCAAGTCAAATCAATTAATCGAAGTAAAATAAAGAATCACGATGCAGACAGCTTTTTTAAAATTAGTAGCAGCAGATATTCAACAACGTTTTGGTAACGATTTGAGTGAGATTGCCATCGTGTTTAACAATAAACGTCCGATTACATATCTCAAAAAACATCTTGCGGATGTCTATGGACAGGCAATCTGGTCACCCCAATTTTTCACTATACAGGAATTCTTTAAATTATCAACCAGCGATGCCGAGGCCAGCACTCTCGGGCAATTTTTTCAGCTCTTTCAGCTCCATAATGAACTTCTGGCCGCAGAGGGTAAGGATCCTGAAACGTTAGAAGAGTTTTACCCTGTTGCCGAGATTATATTAAGTGACTTCGGACAATTGGATTATGATCTGGTTCCCATCAATCAGATCTACATGGAACTTTATGATAACACCAAAATTGATATAGCTTTCCAGCATCTCACCCAAGAACAGCAAGGATTTATCCGCCAATTCTGGCAATCCTTTTCCATCGCTGGCCATAGCGGGGTCCAGGAGCGCTTTTTACAGTTATGGAAGAGACTTCCGATATTATACACGAGATTTAAAGAAACGCTTAAAGCCGCGGGCCAAACTAATTATCCAACGATTTATCGTGATCTGGTTGAAGGCAGAGCTACCTATCCAAATTTTACTTCATCCTTTCAACAAATTCTATTCGTAGGTTTCAATGCTTTAAATAGAGCAGAAGCTAAATTATTCCGACAGTGGCAGGAAGAAGGACGGGCTCTATTTTACTTCGATGCAGATGCCTATTACCTGGAGGACAACATGCAGGAAGCGGGGCTGTTTATCCGCCGCAATATTTTTCAGACTGGGCTTGTAAACGCGCTTGGCGATAGCCCTAATATTATCGGTAACAGGACATCAACGGTCAACCTATATGCGAGTACAGGAAAAATAAGCCAGACAAAATTACTTTACGACATTCTGGAAAGGCAGAATACGACAGATCAAACGTCAGCGATTTTATTAGCGGATGAGAACCTATTGGTTCCTTTGTTGCAAAGTCTTCCTGACGTTAACCCCAATATCACGACTGGATATCCCTTGACCCAATCCCCAATTTATGGCCTATTGGACCTGTGGATGGAGGTGCATTTGGAAATATCACAGTTAAAGAAACGCAAGCTATCCTACCAGACTATTGAGACCTTCATCAATCATCCCCTGACACAGGTCTCCCTAGAAGACAAACTGCAAATTCAGAAAGAGATTGCTGATAAACAATTATTTGAAATCGCATTAGAAGCGCTGCATTTCAAAAGTTCCCTGCCTCAATTTTTCGTTCCGATTGAGCATGCTGCTCAATTAATACCTTCGCTCATCATCATCGTTGAGGACTTATTGCACAGCATCTCCTCGCATGAACGTATCCGTCAGATTGACAACAATCTGCTGGTAGAAACCAAGAAAACACTCAACCAATTGTTACTGGGATTTGAGACCGTTGCTCCATTGAGCATCAGCTTTCAGATCGGATTGATCAAGAAAGCCATATCGCCGATCAATTCGGCGATAGAAGGAAATCCACTAGAAGGGATCCAGATTATGGGACTTTTGGAAAGTCGCTGTTTAAATTTTGATAACGTGTATATTCTTGGGGCAAACGAAGGCATCTTACCCAAAACATCCAATTCCCCAACCTTTATTCCCAATAGTCTCCGGAGAGCTTACGGACTTCCAATATTGGAAAATCAAGATGCACTATCCGCATACTTGTTTTATAGACATTTTCAATACAGTGAGGGGATTCATATTTTTTACAATGGACTGGTGGACGAAAGTTCGACAGGAGAAGAAAGTCGCTTCATCAAACAGCTGGAGTTTGAAAGCAAATTTATTTTTGAACGGAAAATTCAGCAACAAACAATCCAGTTTGCCGACAAAAGTACGGAAATTATTATCGAAAAGCAGGGCGAAGTCTGGACCAAGATGTATCAGGACTTTATTGTCGATCAAAAAAGAATATCAGCAACGGCACTGACGACTTATCTGCAATCTCCGTTGCAATTCTTCCTCAAACATATTGCAAATATCAAAGAGCCGCCCGCTATTTCACAGGAATTTGAAATGAACAAACTGGGAACGGTTATTCACAATGTTATGGAAAAGATTTTTCTGCCATTCAAAGGACAGCACAACTTTACACCAACAAATATCCTGCAGCAGCAATTCAATCAGATCGAATCCTACATTATCCGGGAAATAGGTTTTCAATATCAGGTGGAATTAAACTCCATGGGCGATTTAAATAGTCTCCAACGCATCATGTTGAAGATCGCCTGTGAATATGTCAAAATGTACCTTGAATATGATATAGCCAACTATAAAGCTTTTCGGATCATAGAGCTGGAAAACGATACCGATTATACGCTTCCATTTACCATTGAAATTAATGGTAAAGAAGAGCAAGTTACTTTATACGGCATTATTGACCGTGTTGACGAAGTCATCACGCACGACGATCGGATCATCAGTCGGATTGTCGATTATAAAACAGGAGGTGATTCTGTTATCTTTAAAGAAATGGATCAGGTTTTTGCACCCAATACAGAGAATAAAGCACTGATACAAACACTTTTCTATGCCTATGTATTTGAGCAAAAGACTGGACGAAAACAGCTGGAACCACATCTCTATGTTGCTCGTAAAATGCGTGAGGAAGGAACGCTGTTTAATGGAAAAGAAGGGATATTAACCGCGGACTTTTTGGCCTTCCAGAAAGAGAATTTTGTTAAATTTTTAAGGAATATACTGCGTGAAATTTTCAATCAAGAAGTTTCCTTTAGACATAATCCTGATGCAACCATTTATCCTAGTGACCCTTATACCCTGTTTTATAGAGAAGCTAGCAAATGGACGGAAAATGACGAGTCAGTATAAGGAAAGGCCTTCATCCCATTAGCTCAAGTGCTAAAAAAATAAGGGGACATTCATGGAATGTCCCCTTATTTTTAGCGTTTATTTTTTTTAATCGCATTATTCGCGCGTCGCTTGGCCGTATTTATCTTGTAATGAAACCAATGATTCTTAAAGATCTTGCGCATTGTATTATCAAAATGTCTTGTTATAAAAAGGTTACGTGCCCCCTTCAATTTTTCACTAATCGAATTCGCCAGCGCCCTTACTGAGATAGAATATCCTTCCGTCTCATATTGTATGTAGTGCCACCAGCCGGCAGGCATATAGAGTGTTTCCCCAGGGTGGATTACCGCTTCGTACCCCTCCAGATATTCTATTCCTGGAAATTCCTCTACGTTACTATACTTTGGATTAGCGATGCTATGGAAGTTGTACGGTAACTTATACATCAGATCAGATTGATCATTTGGAAAAAGCCAAATACGCTTAAGTCCCTGAAATTGTGAAATGAATACATGAGACATATCGATATCAAAATGATTCCGTGTACTTGAGCCTTCGCCACCAAAAAACATAAATGGTAACCACTGCAACACTTTCCCTCCTGTCACATCATTATAGATGACATCCTGCTTTAATTCAGGGCGTATCTTGAGCAGATTGAACAGAAATAACCGCAACTCGGTAGGTTCTTTGGTAATGAGATCCAAATATTCCGCAAATGTCATTTGCCCCACAGGAGCACTGGCAGCACGATCCATAGAATCTTCTTCTTTTCCATAGACATCGATCTTAATATCTCCGGCTATTTCCTTAAAGTAATCATAACTCCATTTCTTCCATGCAGGACTATCAGCACTAATAAAATCTGTTATAATCACCGGAAACCCAGGTTTCAGATATTTTTTCAAAAAGTCTTCTGATCGAATGCCCGAAATTTTATCAACTTGCTTTAACTTCACGACTGACTAATTTTGCTTAATTACAAACATAAAAAATATTTCTACCAAATTTTAAAAATAACGCTTATACCTTATTTTAATTAGAACAAATTACCCCAATACAATTTAATAGAAATATAATTAAAATCTAATGACAACTGTCACTTTCATTACATTTACCCTACAACAATCCGCCCCTTTATTAAAGAGCTTCATTTTTACAACTGGACAAAAATCATCTTTGGCACTTATGCAGTTATCCGCAAATGATATCCCTTCTTTCAAATCCTCATCACGTTTCGCTTACAATAATAGTATAAAAACTAGGAGAATCCTTTATTGCATTTGTATTATATGGTAAGCCTGTATAAACAACGATACACGAACAATATCCATAAAACACATCCAACAAAAAAAGGGTTAAAAACCCTTTATATTATTGACCTAAGATAGGTATTATTTATTCACTTTTTTAATGTATTCTTCTACCGCCATCGTCATGCTAGGTGCCTTTGGTGTAGGTGCAGGAATATCCAATATCAATCCATGCTCCAAAAGAGCCTGTTGTGTCGAAGCACCAAACGCGGCAATTCGGGTATTGTTTTGCTTAAAATCAGGGAAGTTATCATATAACGACTGGACACTGGACGGACTAAAAAACACGATGACATCATAAAATACATCCTTCAGATCGCTCAGGTCACTTACCACGGTTCTAAAAAGAACTGCGGGGGTAAACTTATAACCATTCTGCAGCAACCAATTCCTTGTTTCTTCATTGGCAACATCCGAGCAAGGAAAAAGGAAGTTTTCTGCCTTATGTTTTTTAAGCACTTCCTCTAAATCTTTAGCGGTTTGTTTACCAAAGAAAATTTTTCGTTTTCTGTATTGAATATATTTTTGAAGATAAAGAGCAATTGTCTCTGAAATACAGAAATATTTCATTTCCGCAGACACTTCAAATCGCATCTCCTCGCATATCCTAAAATAATGATCTACAGCATTTCTACTTGTAAATATTACCGCAGTGTGATCCGCTAAATTAACTTTATCCCTACGCACATCTTTGGCAGGAACTCCTTCTACGTGTATAAAACCTCGAAAGTCTAATTTTAACCCGTATTTTTTTGCTAAATCATAATAAGGGGACTTATCGTTTTCAGGTTTTGGTAAAGTCACCAGTACACTTTTTACCTTCTTTGCTCTTTCTACGTCTGAAGTTTGCATATTAACCAGTTTTAGCTCAATAATCTTAACAGTATTAATATTGGTGCTATTTCTAGGCAACAAAGGTACAAAATTAAATAGGAAATTGAAAATTTATACATTGACATAATATGAGCCGCTGTCTTGAGAAATCGATATAAGAATAACAACGCCGCTCCGATAATGGCCAAATGTAAAACGACACCAACAGTCGTTAACGGTACGAGGCTCAATATTAATAACACCGGGAGCATCAGAAATAATGTATTAAAATAAATCAGATATAACACGGTCACATATTCTTTGACAAGTTTCCTAATTTCAAAAACGAAAGACAGAAACCGGATAAAACCGATTTTAAAAGCAAATAGCCCACCAACCATTCCAACGGTTTTAATATAATTGGGGAAGGTAATAAAATAAAAGCGGTTTAATTCATATGCATAAAATAGGCTGACAAATAACGCCATTGCGCCTGAAAACAATATAAATAGGAAAATGAACGGCCAGGAGGTTAAGATCGTATCTTCCTTACTAACGGACAAAAGCACCCGGTCATCAAAATAGCCTTGAAAAACCAATTTGATATCGGACGGAAAAAAGACGCGAATTAAACCAACGCCAAATATTAAAAAGAGTACCGTAAATAATATCCAATTCTCTCGATGCGGCTTAGGACTGCCGTATTGCCGCTCCAAACCCGTATTACGCTGTTTTCCTTTAAAATATTGCTTTACATCATAGTCGTATATGTTGTGAAGAACTAATCCCTCCGCTTCTACTGTAGCAATACGATATTGTTTTTGAAGTTTGGGGTTCAACGATGCTAATACCTGCTGGTTTGGCGAGGGTACAGAATCGCTCAAAACATGTATACTATCAGATACGGACACGCTGTTTCGGGCAACCTGTCGCACTGTCCGGCGCTGTGCATTCAATTGTACTACCGAAAACACAAAGAGGATTACAAATACAATATAATATCTAAAGATGTTAACTTTCATTGAAATAAATTGTCCCTATCGGCCATCCAGAAATCACAAGCCGCTTGATTCGAAACTCTTTTTTATGGTCGTAAAGTTAGGATAAAAAGTTATATTGCATTCAAAAAATCTTATAGAACATGCCAAAAGAAATAATACGCTGCCAATGGTGCGGATCCGACGAACAGTATGTCGACTATCACGATAAAGAATGGGGGCGGCAGGTAAAAGATGATAAAACCTTATTCGAATTTTTGGTCCTGGAATCCGCACAAGCTGGTTTGAGTTGGATTACTATCCTCCGCCGAAGATCGGCCTATAAAGAAGCTTTTGCTAATTTTGACGTTGATCAAGTAGCCAACTATACAGCCGATGATGTAGCGCTGCTTTTAAAAGACTCCGCGATTATTAAACATCGGAATAAAATCGAATCGACCATTTCGAATGCGATACTATTTAAAAAAGTCCAATCTGAATATGGTAGTTTTTTCAATTACCTGTATACATTTTTGCCGGAGCAACAACCCATAATCAACCATTGGGCGAGTTTACAGTACGTTCCAGCAACAACCGCGATTTCTGATCAAATAGCAAAGGACATGAAAAAAAGAGGATTTAAATTTTTTGGTTCTACCATTTGCTACGCTTATATGCAAGCGGTAGGTATGGTCAATGACCATATTGAAACTTGCTCTTTTAAATATTAGTACAGATCAACAACTGCAAGGCCCACATCATGACGCTATGTAGGGCCTTGCCCATAGAACACGATCTGTCCCCATTACAAGCGCTCAACGATCTCGACACTTGAGTCATTTTTTAATAAAAACCCTAGTTAAGCCCTGAATTCACAGAAATTTCAAAACGAATAATCGATGTGCAGATCTAAACAGGGACATTCTTATAAATATCGGGAAGATTTCGGCATAGGCCATTATAATCCATTCCATAGCCTACCACAAACTCTTTGCTAATCTCAAAACCGACATACATCAGTTCTTCAAAATGATATTGTAATGCTTCAGGCTTTACCAGCAGGGCGCAAGCGATAACACTAGCCGGATTCAACCGCTTTACGGCATCCAAAGTGTGTTTCAACGAGTGACCGGAATCTACAATATCTTCCACAATAATGACATCACGTCCTTCCAGATCAATACCCAATCCCAAAAGTTCGTTTAATTCAGTTTGCCCTGTACCAATGTAGGAAGCTAATTTGATAAAGGACATCTCACAGGGAACGTCTATTTGTTTGAGCAAATCTGCCATAAACATAAAACATCCATTTAAAACACCTATAAAAACAGGCTGCTTATGCTCATAGCGCAGGCTGATATCTATGCCCATCAAGCGCACCCTTTTTTGAATCTGTTCATCTTCAAAAAGTGGTTCAAAAAGCAATCCGTCAATTTCTATCTTTTTCATCTATTTAATTATTTTCCATCCGTCAATTTCCGCTTTATGGCGCTCATACAGCCATCGGCAGTTTCGATCGTGATGAAGCTATCCGATTTACCAATTCTTTGTATGACCGAATAAAATCATCATGGTTGCATCTCACTATGTTATCGTCAAACCCCGTCTTTGTATTATTTCCGGGCACTTGCCATCCAGACCACGAACTAATCCAGGTCACTTCTGCTATTTTTTCGAACGCTGGGTCGTCTCGTCTTCCGTTTTTTCTTTTTCTTCTTTATTCCTACCGAGGATTTTATCGAATATAGATCTTTTATGCTTCTGCGGTTCTACCGTTTCCTCATCCTGTTTATCCGTATCAGACATTTTTTTAATGGTTTTGGGAACAGTCAACCCCTCGATATTATCAGTGGACGGGCTACCTTCCAGATCGTCGAACAGCAACGGATCATCGCCCATATCCAAGGTATCTATCGAATCCACAACAGCAGGTCTGGCTGCACGTAGATGCGGTTGCAATACCACTTCGTAAAAACCATAGGCGGATGTGGTTGAATCAACACCGATTTGGCCTGTCTTGGTCATAATATGGCCATAGATATTAAAATACCGCAGCATATTTCCTTTAAGATGCCCCGTCCAATCAAAAAAGTTCAGTCCTTTCTTCGGACGTGGTACGATACTCGATAAAAATATACTTTCCCCAAGCCCCAGTTGCGCCGGTGTTTTTCCAAAATAATAACGGGCAGCCTCTGTGATCCCATATACATTATTGCCCCATTCGATGACATTGAGATAAACCTCATACATGCGCTTTTTACTGACTTGCTGCGAACGCTCCATCAACCAGACTAATAAAATTTCCTCCAATTTGCGGACCACCGTTTTGTTTCTGTTCAGAAATACATTTTTCACCAATTGCATGGATATCGTACTTGCGCCTCGCTTGAAGCCTTTTTCTTTGATATTTGTAACGATGGAGAGCTTAAAAGCTTTCTCCTCAAAGCCTTTATGCTTAAAGAAAAATGGATCTTCGGTATTGATCAAACTAATCTGCATATAACGGGAGATCTGGTCTAATGGTGTAAAATTTGGATTTTGTGGTCCTACGACAATCTCGCGCATGGGCTTGCCATCCTCATAAGCGGTATAAGTAAAGGGTGTATTTAACATCCCAATATTAGCTTCACCCCATTTAACGACCTGCAGATCTTTATCATCCATTCTAGAAGAGAAAAGAAGCTTATCCGGCCTTTTTAACTCCAGAGCGAAATTTAAATCATATTGAATATGGCCTTCAACCTGAATGCCATCCAAACCAGGAAATAATCCAACCGGCATAGCATCAAAAAAATCCTGCGCTTTTATTTTATCGGTGTGCACAGCTAAGAAAATCTCCTTTTCAGGTTTATGAACATATTTTATGTAAGGGGAAAAAACAAAATCTTTTACTTGTACCGTACTTTCCTTACTTACTTCAATAGAAGAAGCTCCAATATTGAGTGCCCCCTGCATCGTCGCTTCCGGGAAAATAACATCTTTGCTGGAAATTCGCCAGTGGTTTACTTTCAGATTTTTAAATCCCCATTGTCCATGCAATTCCAACAATTCCTTATTGCGCCGATTGGCTTTATCCAATCGAAAGGATATGTCATCGAAGCTAACTGCCAGACCAAATTTACGCTGTAATAAAGGCAGATTTACTTCCTTTTTATCCGAAAAAAGACGTAGATCACATTCCTGATTGTCTGAATCTATTGTCCCTGTTAGGTTCCAAGCAGCCTCATGATCGTTCAACAAAAATTTGGATTCCATATCACCACCATCAATGACAGCCGAAGGAATAACAATACGCTGTGCCGTGCTGTCATCTTTGTAGGAAAGCTCAAGATTTTTCAGATCCAGATCGTTCGGGATCTTAAAAAATACATTTTTCAGCAAGCGATCCGCCAAGGCGGCTAAATTCTGTTTCGGATTATCATTCTCGATCGTATCCTTCTTTTGTTTCTTAAACAAAAAATCATAGTTGCTAATCGAATCTTTCTTGACCAGTGATACGGTAGCATTATCCAGAATAACCGCCCCGAGTTTTACGTCACCGAATAAAAGTGGCCAGAGTTTAACAGATACGGTCAAGTCATTAATTTGTGCAAGTGGTTCCCTATTTTTAGGTAGTAACTGTATATTTTTAAACTGCACTGCATTAATTCCCTGAAAAGCATAATATTGAATTTTTAAATCCATATCATACTTTTCCAGCAGTTTAGCTTTTGCCTTATTGATCGCTCCCATGAGCATTCCGTCTCTCTTTTGATAAGCATAAGTACCTAACGCGATTACCAAAATTAAGAAAACAGCCAAAGTAATATAAAGCCATCGCCACTTGCGGGACTTCAGAGATGTTATAAATCGATTGGACATAATTACAATTTCATGCAAATCCATGCATATCAATAGTCAAACTTAGATAAATTTGCCTTTATATACAATTCTAATTACACGCCCCGGTTGACGCACTTCCACCATAATACCAGTCACACTGCGTATCGATGGTGAGTCTCATTACTGGGTACAGCAGAAAACATCAAAAACAGGGTCGGCGACATGTTGTCCACTGCAATAGATTATTTTTTGATGTCATTCGGAGCCATAGGAATGTCCTAAATCCGCTATAAAAGAAAGATACATGATCTCCATTCTATTAAAAACAAACAAATGACAGGAAATTGGTCGGCAATGAGTAGTTTTGTATTCCATGATTTCAAATGAATACTAGATGGTTACCAAAGAACAAATATTAAATGCATTATCGTATGTTGAAGAGCCCGATCTAAAAAAGGATCTTGTAACATTGAATATGATTCAAAATATTCAGATCGAAGACCAAAAAATTGCTTTCGATGTTGTATTGACCACACCAGCCTGTCCACTAAAAGACCATATTGAGCATGCCTGTCGCAATGCTATAGCACATTTTATTGACAAAAATCTCGAAGTTCAGATCAACATGACTTCCAATGTGATCGGTAAACAAGGGGCTCAGGTTTCGGGGATTAAAAATATCATTCTGGTGTCTTCGGGTAAAGGTGGTGTCGGGAAATCTACCGTCGCAGCAAACCTGGCTTTGGCACTTCATGCCAAAGGTGCAAAAACAGGCCTTTTGGACGCCGATATTTACGGTCCCTCGCTACCAATTATGTTTGGATTAGAGGGCGCGAAACCTGGATCAGTTGAAATGCCGGATGGTCAGGTGAAAATTCAGCCTCTTGAAAAATTTGGTCTAAAATTACTTTCAATTGGTTTTTTTACGGATCCCAACCAACCCATTCCATGGCGTGGACCGATGACCACCTCTGCTATCAAACAGCTATTCAACGACGCCAATTGGGGCGAATTGGATTATCTCGTTGTTGACATGCCTCCAGGAACCGGAGATATCCATATCACAGTATCGCAAACTTTCCCAATAGCTGGGGCAGTCATCGTCACTACGCCGCAACATGTAGCCCTGGCGGATGCCGTCAAAGGAATTGGGATGTTTTTAATGGATAGTATCAATATCCCACTTTTAGGCGTTGTCGAAAATATGGCTTACTTCACTCCAGCAGAACTGCCAGACAACAAATATTATATCTTTGGCAAAGATGGAGGAAAACGTTTAGCTGAAGAATATCAGGTACCCTTCCTTGGCGAGATACCTTTACTAAAAGGTATTTCCGATGCTGGGGATAATGGTTTTCCCGTTGCAATAGATCAGGAAGACCCCGTAACAAAATCATTTCTAACGATTGCAGAGAAAGTTGCTCAGCAGCTTTCCATCATTCAAAGCAAGTCCTAAGCACTTCATTTGGAGGACGCAGGCAACATAGCGCTGCAGATGACTGTCTCCAAATAAAATGTTCATATCTCTAATAAAAAAGGCTTTCAGTTAATGAAAGCCTTTTTTATTAGAGATATGTGGCTCGTTACACGTCCAGTTCCAATAAAACTGGACAATGGTCCGAATGAACTGCATTCGATAAAATCTGTGAAGATTTGATCTGTGACGCTAACGGTTTTGATACCATATTATAATCGATACGCCAGCCCAGATTTCGGGCGCGGGCACCGGCACGATAACTCCACCAAGTATAGTTATGCGGTTCTGGGTTCAAGTGACGGAAAGAATCAATGTATCCCGAATGAATGAAATTTTCCATCCATTCGCGTTCTTCAGGCAAAAATCCGGAAGAGTTCGCATTTGATTTCGGATTATGAATATCAATTGCACGATGACAGATATTGTAATCTCCACAGACGACCAAATTCGGACGCTCTACCAGCAGCTTGTCACTATACAATTGAAAATCATCCAAAAAACGATATTTAAAGTCCTGTCTTACACCCCCTGTTGTTCCAGAGGGAAAATAAGTGCTCATCACCGAAACTTTATCAAAATCGGCCCGAATGATCCTTCCCTCAAAATCATAGTCTTCGTGACCACATCCATACTCGACATGTGCAGGCGTAATTTTGGTAAAAATAGCGACCCCACTATACCCCTTTTTTTGAGCTGGATACCAGTAATGTTCATATCCCATCTCTTCCAAGAGAACGATTTCCGGAATTTGATCTTGAGTAGCTTTAATCTCCTGAAGACAGATGACATCAGCATCCACATTTTTTAGCCAGCCCAACCAATCTTTCTTTAAAGCAGCTCGCAAACCGTTCACATTATAGGTTACTATTTTCATTGTATAGATATGAGTATTAAGATATTAGATCTGAGACGTTAACCCCTATAGCCTAAGATTTTACAACGTCTTGCTATTTTTTTATTTTTGACTGATCCAGTTCCTTCATACGCTGAGACGATAAATTTAAATCTTTCTGACAGCGAGATCCATTAATGGTAATTTTAATAATCTTTGGAAGAAAATAAATCACTTATCTTGGTAAAGAAGCCAGTCTGCGGCTGTAAACCTTTCAGCTCGCGCTCCAGATTAAGTGCCTCGCGTCTGGTCAGTAGATGCATAGTCATTTTCTGGTCCACTTCCGGTCGGTCATTCTTATCGGTTTTAACTGCCGCAATCTGGTCAATTACCTCTATTCCTTTTACTAATTCACCAAATACAGTATAATTCCAGTCCAAATGTGGAGCACCACCAATTGTGGTATAAGCCTGCCGCTGGGTTTCAGAAAATTTCTTTCCATTCATCCGTGTCTGTTCAAGACGATTGAGATCTTCAGGAGTAAATACCTTACCTTGAACAAGGTAAAACTGCGATCCTGAAGATGCCTTCGCTGGATTGTTGTCCCGAGCAGCACCGATAGCACCTTTCTTATGAAACAGTCCATCCTCTATTTCAGCAGGGATCGTATAGCCAGGTCCTCCATTACCTAATTGAGCCCCACCAACAGCATTCTTTGAGTCAGGGTCACCACCTTGAATCATAAAGTTTTGAATCACCCGATGAAAGAATGTGCCATCATAGTATTTCGTTTTTGCCAGCTTCACAAAATTGTCCCGATGTTTTGGTGTTTCATTATATAACCGCAGCACACAGGTTCCTTTATCTGTAATAATCTGAACATACTTATATTCCGGTCTGGCAGCAAATGCCATGACCTGCAAAAAGCAAAATATTGCTACTAAACAAACTTTTAAAAATCTCATGCGTTAGATGACGTTTAATTCTTCAAAATAATCAATAATCAAGGACTTCATGATAAGCTCTTGTTCCAATAACGTATAATTAGGAATAGGCTTGATCAATTCCCAATGTGGCCAGCCTTCTTCGTCCAATCCCTTTAGGCTATAAAAACCCATGGCACTGAATAGGCGGCATGTTGCAATATGCATCAATTCCTCTTTTTGCCGTTTCGAGAAGGTCTGCGGACCTTTCCCCAATTCCTGTACACCGATTAGGAATAAGCATACCTTGATGTCAGGCTTTTCCATATCAAATAAAGAAGCAATTTCGCCCTGTAGTATGCTCCACTTCTTATTTACTTCTGCTGCTTTCATTTTTTTCCTTTATACGAACTAAGACAACGGCTTGATAGACTAATTTCATTGTCTTGTGATAAAACATTATTCATCGCTATTTTTCACCCATGATTTATGCATAGTGACATGTTAAATTGTTTCCTATTCTCTCTCGGTGTTGTAAGCCAATGAAAATCAGGAATTACTCCATGATTTTGCTGTAAAATTATAAACATTTACGACGACAAAGATACTTTTTCGATCACCTCCGTACAGCGCTTGTCAATCATCTGAAATACCGGGTCGAACAAATTATCATCAAAATACGGATCAGGTACAACATCATTATCTAAAAATAATTGTACTTTCTCCAGATCATTTTTGTCTTCAGCCAGTGCGCACACATCTTCAAAATTCTGTCGATCCATTACAAAAATAAGGTCATATTCATTAAAAAAGGCAGGTCGAAAATGCCTTGCCCTTTGGCCGGAGATATCAACACCATACTTCTTTGCAATTGCAATTGCCCTTCGGTCGGGTGCCTCACCAATATGCCAATCACCTGTACCAGCAGATTCTACAACCCAGTTTAATTGTTTATCTTTTATTTTTTGCTTTAATATACCATGTGCCAATGGCGAACGACAGATATTTCCCAAACAAACCATTAAAATTTTCATCTAAATATTTTTTTTATGCTATGAAATAGAATACGAATATTAAACTTTCATGAGCCTATGTTTTTATAATAACTAAATCATAAACTATATTGCTGTTACATTACTAACAGGATCAGTTTATCATACTTTATTGCACAAAATAACTAAACTTAAACTATTAAAGAAACAATCCGGATGAAATCGTACTTTCCTGTGACGACCTCAACACCTTGATCATGTTTTGGCAACAGGGGTAAAATTCAATTTCATGGCTCTAAGGTATCAAACATAGGCATTTAAAATACGCTAGGCCCTTTCGCTTGGCCCTTAAATAAAAAAGGTGGCCTAACCTTACGGCTAGAACCACCTAAACTATATTAATCAACCAATTCTTAATTCAATTTTTAATATTCCACTGGGAAGCTTAGCTGAACAGCGCCTCCTTGTGGAGATACACCTTTTAAGCGAACGATATTGCGTTGCGTTGCTCCCAATGCAGATTCGATATCATCAACACTGTTCACGGCTTTTCCATTAACCTCAGTGATCACTAAACCCCTTTCGACACCAAAATAATCAAATATACCACCACGGTTTACCTGTGTCACCACGACGCCAGAGTTTACACCCAGTTCTTTCTTTTTCGCTGCAGAAGCAGGAATAAAGCTAGCACCCAATTTGTTATAAATTTCGGTTGCACTTTTTGACGCTTTTCCGCTGGCGCTAGATGCTGATTTCAAAGACTCTTCACCTTTCAATGTCAGTGTAACCTGTTTTTCTTTACCATCACGTTTGTAGGTAATATTCACTTTATCCCCTGGGCGTAGACGGCCGATCGTCTCACTTAATACAGGCGATCCTGTAATGGTCTTACCATTGATTTTAGTCAAGATATCACCTTTTTTGATCCCTGCAGCTGCCGCAGCTCCACCAGCTACCGCATCTTCCACATATAAACCATTGACATCGGTGATCCCTTTTTCTTTGGCCAGTTCTGAGGTTATCGGCACATAACTAACACCAATATAGCCGCGTTTTACATTACCAAATTCTACAAAATCATCTACAATCTTTTTCACTAAATTGACAGGAATAGCAAAACCATAACCTGCATACACACCTGTTGGTGACGCAATAGCAGAGTTGATACCGATTAATTCACCGGAGGCATTGGTTAATGCGCCACCGCTATTCCCTTTATTGATCACCGCATCAGTTTGGATAAAAGACTCGATGGCAGAGCTTGCAAGTGGTTGCTCTGTAACACCCCCAAAAGGATTGCCACGTTGTTGCTGTCCCTCTCTTAAGATACCAATATCGCGACCTGTTGCGCTGACAATACCAGCTGTTACGGTTGATTGAAGCCCAAGTGGATAACCAAAGGCCAATACCCATTCGCCTACGCTGACATTGTCCGAGTTACCCAACTTTACAACAGGAAGACCTTTTCCTGCTACTTTTAATAAAGCGATATCCGTATTTGGGTCACGACCGATCAACTTCGCTTCATAAGTGCGTTTGTCTGTTAGCACCACCTCGATCTTATCAGCATCCTCTACGACGTGGTTATTGGTAACAATATACCCATCGTCAGAGATAATGACCCCAGATCCTGACGCTTGCACAGGTTGCGCCTGCATCTGACGGCGTCCCCCACCCTGTGGCATACCGAAGAATTCCTCAAACATGTCGAATGGAGAACCTTGTGATTGTTGCGAACCCTTTCGACTATATGTTGTCTTAATATGTACGACACCTGGAGCTACCGCCGCAGATGCTTGTGTAAAATCAGGATTGCCTGTTGAAGACATGACTCCTGTAGGGTTATTGGCAAAATAAACTTTCTGTTTGTCCTCAAAAGACATACTATCAAGTTTCTTATTTTCAATAAGCTTGTAACCACCTAATGCTACTGCTCCACCGAAAACAGCTGTTAATAGCGTTAAACCGACCTTATTCATAAACTTATTTCTATTTTAAATTGTCTTAATATAAGCTGATAATTTTTGCTCTTAAAATTACCGATTTTATTCGGATATGTTCAAATGTAATACCATTTCGAGGCCTTCGGAAAATCCGACACGTTAAAAAATGTTAATTGCTAGACAAATGCAATAATTTTAACAAATCTTAACTTCCTGCCGTTTTTTTGTAACAAAAAAACGTATTTTTGTTACTTCAAATCAATAGAATGGCATCGAAAATAAGATTTTCAAAATATCAGGGAGCGGGCAATGATTTCATCCTAGTCGATAATCGCGACAATTCATTTGACCGGGCGGACGAAGCACTGGTGAAAAGCCTCTGTGACCGCAGGTTTGGGATAGGCGCGGATGGCCTCATGCTGCTTCAAAACAAAGAAAATTACGATTTTGAGATGATTTACTATAATGCTGATGGTCGAGAGGGGAGTATGTGTGGCAATGGCGGACGTTGTATTGTGGCCTTTGCACATGATTTAGGAATTATCACTGACAAGACTGACTTTCTGGCAGTAGACGGTACACACCATGCTTTCCTTTCCGCTGAACTTGTCAACCTGCAAATGATCGACGTCCATGAATTTGGACGGGATGGCGATGCTTACATCCTGCACACCGGGTCACCCCATTACGTTAGTTTCGTTACAAACCTTAAAGAAAAAAATGTTTTTCAGGATGGTTACTCAATTCGCAACAACGCTACCTATGCCAACGACGGCATCAATGTCAATTTTATAGAGAAAGAGGAAAATGGTTATTTCTTACGCACATTTGAGCGTGGTGTAGAAGACGAAACTTATGCCTGTGGTACTGGCGCTACTGCTGCAGCAATGGCCGTGGCCTTACAGATGAACCTTGAAGGTGATATCGTCATCCCAATTCGCGTATTAGGTGGACAATTGTACATCTCTTTTCATAAGAAAGAAAATAGCTTTACAAATGTTTTTCTCAAAGGCCCTGCTCAATTCGTTTTTGAGGGCAACTGCTAGTATTTGGAAAGACATAGTGCTATCGCCATTCAGTATAGTCTTGATACGAGGCCAATTTATTACCTAAAATATTACAGGCAGTTTCTGTAATCTATATTTTTTTAAATTTCATTCGGCAAATTACGTTTAATGGTATATTTTATTGTATATTAGATACCTTTATTTACAAGGTCCGCTATTTTTAATGCAACAGTCAAAGTCATTTCCAGTATATAAAATCGTTTATTCTATTTGTGAGCATCCTTATCTCGGCTATCTCATTGAGCCACATATGGTCAAACTCAATCCCAATGGGACTTACTCACTACGATATCAACGTATATTTAGCAATACCGTAGATGCCTATGCAGCAGAATTGGACGAGGTAGATTACAAGCTAATCCGATTGCTCGACGACATTGAACAGACCAACCTCATTAAGAAATATTATAAAAAAGCAATCAGGCCCGTAGACTTCTTCTCTAAAGTCTTTGACAAAAAACTCTATGATTTATTGCGGCCAAAGATTGATGAAAAGATGATTCAATGCTTTGAGGCGATAGGCGATAAACCACTGTTTATGATGAGTAAAGATGGTTATCCAGCAGACCAAGAAATTAAATTGGCAACGTCGGCGGCCTCTATCCTCTTCCATTTTCGCCGTAATGAGGAAGAGACACGTTACTTCCCAACAATAAAGTACGAAAATCAACGCTTGGAATTTATGTTTAAGAATGCCATTGTTTTGACTAACGCCCAAGCCTGGCTTCTTTTAAATAATACCTTATACTTTTTCGACCAAGCACTTGAAGGAAAAAAACTTAGCCCCTTTCTCAATAAGCGATACATTTCGGTCGGAAGAAGTACGGAAAAAAAATATTTTGAAACCTTCGTTTGCGGACTGATTGAACGCTACCATGTCTATGCAGAGGGTTTTGAAATCCAGACACATCAGCATCAGGCAATCCCCTTACTCCATTTAATCTACGTGGAAGATGGCCCTTCACAATTACAATTGCAATTCAATTATGGCCCCCATACGTTTACGGCAGGAGCTGAAAATAAAGTGACCGTCCGAATGGAATATAACGAGAAAGAGGACTTATATATCTTCCATCGGGTCAAACGCTCTTTACAATGGGAAGAACAGCAGCTGGAAAATCTAAAAGCGTTGGCTCTGGAAGATCTGGACCGCCAGCTTGGATTGCTTGCGCCAACTATGCAATCCGAAAAACGGATTTCGGTATTTGACTGGATAAATAATCATCAGGAGCAAATAAAAGCCCTTGGATTTCAAATCATACAAAACAGCGAACAAAAACGCTTTTTCATTGGACATACCTCCTTGGACATCGCCATAGATGAGGATAATGACTGGTTCGATATCAGTGCTATTGCGAAATTTGGCCCCTACGAAATTCCTTTTATTCAGTTAAGAAACCATATTCTAAACAATATCAAAGAATTTACTTTACCAAATGGTGAAATCGCCATGATCCCAGAGGAATGGTTTGCTCAATACAACCATTTATTCCAGTTCTCTGCCGATAGACATGAGCTTAAATTAAATAAGGTACATATCGGTCTACTCTTTGAGATCAGTGAACATACCAAATTGGTTTTCAACCGTAAATTACAAAATCTCGCTACTTTCGAAGAAATTGCTGATATCCCAGAACCTAAACATTTTAAAGGAAACCTGCGGCCTTATCAGAAAGCAGGATACAATTGGTTCAATTTTCTAAAACAATATAAATTTGGCGGCTGCCTTGCAGATGATATGGGACTGGGTAAGACCATTCAGACCTTAGCCTTATTACAACAGCAAAAAGAGCAAATTATCGATCCGCAGGAAGTACACACCTCACTCTTGGTATTGCCAACATCGCTTGTTTATAACTGGCAGAAAGAAGCACATCAATTTGCCCCCCAACTGAAGATCCATTTGCATACGGGAAACAATCGCATAAAAGATGTTTCACTGTTCACCAAATATGATCTCGTTATTACAACTTACGGCATTGCTCGCATTGATGAAGATATATTAAGTGGATTTTATTTTAATTACATCATTTTAGATGAAAGCCAAAACATCAAAAATCCAACATCAAAATCGTTCAAGGCCATAAAGAGTTTAAAGAGTAAAAATAAACTCGCCTTAAGTGGCACGCCCGTTGAAAACTCTGTTTCTGATCTTTGGGCACAAATGCATTTTACCAATCCAGGTTTGTTGGGAAGTTACACTTATTTTCAAAAAGAATTTGTACAGCCCATCGAAAAGAAAAAAGATGAAGAAAAAGCGCAACGTCTCCAGGCGATTGTCAAACCTTTCATTTTAAGGCGCACAAAAGATCAAGTCGCGACAGAGCTACCACCCAAAACAGAGCAGGTTCTTTATTGCGAAATGACTGATAAACAGTCAGAACTTTATGAAAAAGTGAAGTCGGAATATCGTAATGCGATTCTTGATGGCCAAATGGACAACAAACCGAAATCGACTCAGATTGCTTTGTTACAGGGACTGACCAAACTCCGTCAACTTGCCAATCACCCCAGAATGGTCGACGAGGATTTTATAGGTGATTCGGGGAAATTCGACGCTGTTATTGAAACACTTGAAATGGTCATGCAACGCGGAAACAAAGTCCTTATTTTTTCCCAGTTCGTCAAACAGCTTAATATCTTCAGACAATATTTTGATAAGAAAGGAACAAACTATGCCTACCTGGATGGTGGGACTAAAAATCGGGACGAAGCTGTCAGTCAGTTCCGTAAAAACAATAACACCAAATTGTTCTTAATATCGATCAAAGCTGGTGGTGTGGGACTCAACCTAATTGAAGCAGATTACGTTTTTATATTAGATCCATGGTGGAATCCTGCGGTAGAACAACAAGCTGTAGACCGTTCACATCGCATTGGACAAACGCGAAATGTATTTATCTATAAATTCATCAGCAAAGACACCGTCGAAGAGAAAATATTGGCACTGCAGAACAGGAAGAAATCTATTGCACAAACTCTTATTACAACTGAAGAAAGCTTTATAAAATCCCTTTCTCAGGAAGACCTACATGAACTTTTGGCGTAATTCAGTCCAATCAATTTTTGTATTCATTGATTTTCGACATATAAACCGAAGGCCGGATACCCGTAACACGTGTAAAGATATTACTGAAAGACGACAGTTCATTGTAACCAACCCGCATTGCAATTTCTAAAATGGAATAGGTATTTTCAGCCATCAGTTCCAAGGCCTTCGCAATGCGTATGGCTCTCAAAAAACGGATATAGCTAATACCCATATCCTCCTTAAAAAGCCGTGAAAGGGACCGGCTACTCATCCCAAACTGTGTTGCTACCTGCTCGATTGTAAAGGCCTGATCAATATTCGTATTTAAATACCTGGCAATACGCTGAAGCTTTTCGCTTTTCGGGTAAGGATGCTGCATCGGGAAAGCATCGATCGGCGGGCTCATCTCAGGGATAATAGCCATCATCGCACGTAATAAACAATATTTTGAATAGCTGTTCTTTTTATTAATTCGCCCTTCCCAATCCTGGGCAAATAAGAACATCTCCCGCATCAGGTCGTTGCTCAAAAATATATTGGGATTTAAAAGAACAGAGTGAGCCACTTTCTGTTCTTTAAAATAAAAGCTATACAGATGAATGCGGGAACTGGAACTTTCCAGATGATAAGTAGTATTTGCTGGAATCCACATGTAAAAACGCCCCGGCAAATACCAATGCTGCGTAGCGGTAAAGACATGGATAATTCCACCATCAGCATAAAGTAACCGTGCTTTCCGATGTATATATTCACGGGGATCAATCCGATCTACATATGTATGGCATACATAAAAGTCGTCCTGATCGTCATCGATAGCTGCTAGTTGTTCCAGTTCCATGATTTAAAATTACATTTTTTTCACAACATGGCGCAATTGAACAAAAATCCGTCCGACTATACAAAATTAAATCCCTCCTACAGCAGTATCTTTGTGCACAGTTTCATTCCTTGCTCACAGTTGTATCCTATGCAGCGCATCCGTGCGGCCTCAATTCAAGAACAATTTGCCATTCAATTTTGAAATTGCTGTTTGAAATATGGGACGGAAATCATCCAAACCGCACCGGTAGGCCAACTGGAGAGTAGCTGAAAAAGCAATAAAATATTCATAAAGACAAATGGGTAAAAAAGAAAATAAAGACAGAACACAAGGATTTAATAAAGTTTTAGTTGTATTCGCAGCGACCTTGCTGCTTGTCGGAATCGGGATTTTGGGTAAACATCTACTATTTACCAGCCAGCATATCACGACAAACGATGCACAAATTGATCAGTATGTGACACCAGTTGCAAGTCGAATATCCGGCTTTGTAAAGGAAGTTAGATTTGAAGAAAATCAATATGTACATCGTGGTGACACCTTATTGCTCATCGATGCCAGCGAGTATCAGACCAAAGTAGACATGGCTAACGCCGAACTTCGAAGTAGCCAACAGAATGCCGAAGTGGTTACCAAAAACGCAAATGTTACCGCCAATAGCATTTCTATCCAAAAGGCAAGATTAGAAGCAGCTAAAGTGACTGTATGGCAAACTGAACAGGATTACACAAGATTTAAAAATTTGTTTGAGGCAGATGCTGCAACCAAACAACAATACGATAACGCCAAGGCTGCATATGATATTTCTTTAGCGCAGCTCCATACCATACAGGAAGAATACAACGCTGCACAACTGAATACAAACAAAGAAAAAGCCAACGAGCTACCTGCCAGAGCCAATATCGATATTAAAAAAGCAGCAAAAAATAATGCTGAAATATTTCTTTCATACACTGTGGTGACTGCACCTTATGATGGTTTTGTCGGCAAAAGAAGTATCCAACCGGGACAATTTGTTAAAGAAGGACAAACGCTAGTTAACGTAGTCAGCGAAGAGAAATGGATTAACGCCAACTTTAGAGAGACACAATTGGAACACCTGATCGAAGGCACTGAGGTCAGCATCCAGGTAGATGCTTTTCCGAAATTACAGCTGAAAGGAAAAATTCATTCCTTTTCTCCGGCTTCAGGGTCCAAATTTTCGGTAATACCTCAAGACAATGCAACCGGAAATTTCGTTAAAATAGAGCAACGTATACCCATCAAAATTGTTTTTTCTCCAAAACAGGATTTAACAAAACTACGTGCAGGAATGAACGTTGTGGTTCATGCCGCCCACCAATCTTAAGCATTCATGAGTTCAAATACATCTTTATATTATAAGTGGGTACCCGAATGGATTAAACTTCCCTTGATGATCTTGGCCATGTTTCCTCATCTGATGTTGATGTCTTTATTTCATTCGAATACCACTTTTACCGCCTCTGCGTTAGGGATCGAAATAGAAGATATACAGTATTTTCTGTCGTTGACGTATGGTGCAATTGTTGTCGCACTTTTGATATTCCAACGGTTATTTGCCTTCTTTCGGGTAAGGACGTACATACTATTGACCTGTACAGTATCCATCCTCATTCTATTGGCCATTTCCCTGACCAGAGATCCATTCGTCATTGCTATCCTAAGAGTAATCGAGGGGGTCTTCTGTGTACTCGAAGGCGCCTGTTTTCTTCCCTTGTTGATGATGCAAATCAGGCATTCCAAAAGCCGGACCATTGCCTATTTCTTTTTATATACTTTTATGTTGACTGGCGGGACGATAACGACCTCACTTCTAAAAGAAAGTATTATGGATTACGGTTGGGAAGATATGATCCATGTTGTGCTCTATTGGCATTTGATGGTTATCGCAATCGCATTGACAATCCTAAATAACAACAGATTAAGCAAAAAATTCCCTCTTTATCAATTGGATCTAGCCAGCTGCCTCTTCCTCTTACTTTCGTTAAGCTGTGGTGCATATGTATTGATTTACGGTCGTAAATATTATTGGTTCGAACATAGCGCAATCACCATTAATTCGGCACTTTTTCTTATTTTCGGTGCACTCTTTGTCATCAAACAATATCTCGTAAAACGACCGCTATTTCATTTCGAAATTTTAAACTATAAGAATGTCATTCTTGGTGTTATTTTATTCTTCCTATTTTATATCATTCGCAGTAGCCTCAACAATGTATACACGGTCATGGCCAATGTTTGGAAGTGGCCCTGGCATTACATCGTCGACATCCAATATATTAATGTGCTAGGTACCGTCTTGGGAGTTGCTAGCTCAGGAATACTCCTATTGCGGGATGTATCACCGAAATACATTTTCGGCCTGGGCTTTCTGTTATTGACTATATCCTGCTTTTTGTTTGTTCCTACCTTTTATCCCGACAGCAGTATTGGGGTAATAGACTTACCGTTATTTATCCAGGGAATTGGGCAAGGCTGGCTCTTTACTCCACTTGTTATTTATATTCTAACGGGTGTTGCACCACATCATTCAGGCAATGCAGGTTTAATGGGCACTACCGTTAGATTCTGGAGCACAAATGTTGGTTTCGCTCTGTTTCAGAACATCAGCTATTCTTTAAATCAAAAACACTTTATACAACTCCAGCAAAACTTAAATACAAGCAATCCAATCGTGATCTCCTACTGGAATTCATTATTAGGAAAACACTTAGGCACATCCAGCGACCAGCTGGCATCTAATCTGGCTAATAAAGGTTTTCAGGCTACAATAAGTCAGCAAGCATCCTTGATCAGTAATATGGAAATCTTTGCCTATCTAGGCATATTGGGGACAGCAATTACCTTGATCATTTTTCTATTTGCCCCCGCAAAAGCATTCTTCATGCGGTTAAGAATGCCATACCTTTAAAAATAAAAAAAGCTGTTGCATTTTGACAACAGCTTTTTTATGATATTTCTTTCAGTATTTAAGCCTCAAATTCTTGAAGTGCCTTTTTTACACGCGCAATAACTTCTTCTTGGCCGAGTAATTCAACAATTTGAAATACATCAGGACCAAATTTACCGCCTACTAGCATAATGCGGAATGGCATCATCAATTCGCCCATCTTCATACCTGAGTTTTGAATTGCCTCCTTAAAGAATGCCTCCAGTTCAGATGCTTTCCAATCCGCAAAGCCTTCAAATGATGTGATGATATTTTCAAAAAATGCTGTTTTCTCTGCAGACCATTTTGCTTTCACGGCATTCAGATCGTATTCAACAGGCCGCGCAAAAAAGAAAGAAGCCTGGCTCCAGAAATCTTCAACAAACGTCAACCGTTCTTTGACAGCTGCCAATACACGGTTTATATAACCTTCTGCTGCTTCTATTTGATGATGAGACAGCACCTCCTTGATCTGAGGCAATAAAGAATCGCTCGAAGAACGTTTAATCCATTCATGATTGAACCATTTCGCCTTCTCAAAATCAAATTTTGCGCCGGCTTTGCTAATGCGATCGACACTGAATTTCTGAATTAACTCCTCCAAAGAGAATAGCTCCTGTTCTGTACCATCATTCCAGCCCAAAACGCCAAGCATATTGATAAATGCCTCAGGTAAGAACCCCATTTCACGAAACCCTTTTGTTGTATCACCTGTCTTGGCATCCGTCCAGTTCATTGCATAAACAGGGAATCCTAAACGGTCACCATCACGCTTGCTTAATTTTCCATTCCCATCGGGCTTGAGAATTAAAGGGAGATGTGCCCATTGTGGCATGCTATCAGCCCAGCCCAAGTATTCCCACAATAAGATATGAATTGGTGCCGAGGGCAACCACTCTTCACCACGAAAGACGTGGGATATCTCCATCGCTTTATCATCCACAACAACCGCTAGATGATAAGTAGGCATTCCATCGGCTTTAAGCAACACCTTATCATCGACCAGATTGGTATCAAAAGCGACCTTCCCACGGATCATATCGGAGAATAACACCGTTTCCTCTGTCGGGATCTTTATTCGGATGGTATGCGGTGTTCCCGCATCCAGTAATTGTTGGGTTTCAGACTCACTCAGGCTCAAAGAATTACGCAATTGCAGTCTATTTTCATGGCTATAACGAAAGTTTGGTTGCAATTTACGCTGCTCGTCCAATTCCTCCGCTGTGTCGAATGCATAATAGGCATATCCATTTTCAATCAATTGTTCTGCATATTGACGGTATGATGCTTTTCGTTCACTTTGTCGGTAAGGACCATATTGGCCACCTTGTAAGGGACTTTCATCTGGAGTCAGGCCACACCAAGCTAAACATTCATTGATATACTCCTCTGCGCCTGGGACAAAACGAGTTTGATCCGTATCCTCGACACGTAAAATAAAATCACCCTGATGCTGACGTGCATAGAGAAAATTAAATAAAGCTGTACGTACGCCTCCAAGGTGCAGACCACCAGTAGGACTCGGTGCAAATCGCACCCTTACTCTTCTTTCTGAACTCATGTCGCAAAATTACCACAAAATTTTTGATTTGGATAACAGGATCACTTCTAAGGTAAAATAAAAGTGCAGAAACCAGACATTTATTCATTAATTTGCAATAGAGTACAAAATACGGAATCATGAAACCCTCTCAGATAAGCCAACAACGCTGGAAATTTATTTTGCTCATCTTTGCGGCAATCATCGCGATCGCATCCCTGGTTTACACCAATTATCTTGTCCGAAACCTTGCGCATGCCGAACGTTCAAAAGCTGAAGTTTGGGCAATGAGCACCAAAAACATTATGACGATGCCCGATGTCGACGATGAATTCATTACATTCATCTATGCCGTCAGGGATAGTTTAAATTTACCCGCAATTATTACCGACGATAAAGAGGAGATTATTTTTTGGCGTAATCTAGATTCTACCAAGACGAATATCAAACCAATCCACAACGACAGTGTTACAAAACATCTGGATTATGACCCTGCTTATTTCCAGAAACAGCTTGCCTTTATGAAGAAAAGTCATCCGCCCATTACCCTCGAATTGGAGAATGGTCAAAAGTGGCATGTTTACTATAAAGACTCCTGGTTTTTGCAACAATTACGGGTATTCCCTTATGTTCAGTTATCACTGATTGCTCTTTTCCTGATTATTGCTTATACCGTTTTCAATTCCATTCGAAAATCCGAGCAGAACCTTGTCTGGGTGGGGCTAACAAAAGAAGCTGCCCATCAATTGGGCACCCCAATATCTTCATTGATGGGCTGGCTGGAGCTGATTCGCATCAAATTTGACGCCGAAGACGATGATACCCTGAATGAAATGGAAAACGATATTAAAAGATTAGAAATCGTTGCCGATCGTTTTTCAAAAATAGGGTCAACACCGGTATTGACCACCCACAACCTGTATGATGTCATCAAAAATTACATTGATTATTTCCGCATACGTACCAGTAA
Organism: Sphingobacterium prati; assembly: GCF_013167215.1. GTDB lineage: Bacteria > Bacteroidota > Bacteroidia > Sphingobacteriales > Sphingobacteriaceae > Sphingobacterium > Sphingobacterium prati. The sequence goes on along the minus strand of NZ_JABJWY010000038.1, from coordinate 437,883 downwards.
TAAAATTACATTCGAATTAACCGGAGATACCCATGTAGAGGCCAAACTTAATGTTCCCCTCTTTGATTGGATCATTGAGAATTTATTGAAAAACGGCGTAAATGCAATTGGTACCGAAGGCAAGATAACTGTTAATATTTCAGAAAATATTGCGAAAGAAGAAATTTTTATAGACATTAGTGATACGGGCAAAGGAATTTCAAGGTCAAATTTTGATTCTGTCTTTCAGCCAGGTTTTACAACGCGCAAAAGAGGTTGGGGACTTGGCCTTAGCCTAACCAAACGGATGGTACGGTATCATCAAGGACAAATCTTTGTTAAAGAATCTGAAATAGGTAAAGGAACAACATTTCGAATAATCTTAAAAAGCAACTTAAAATATGAAGCCACTCAAATCTGATGAATATCCAGCAGTTTATGCTCCTTATATTGAGACTGTAGTCGATAACGTATTAGATACATTAGAAGAACAAACACTCTCCTTTCCGGCATTTTTGGATACCATCCCAGAAGAAAGGGGGAATTTCAAATATGCAGAAGACAAATGGACAATTAAAGAAGTCGTGGGACATGTTATTGACAATGAACGTATCATGGCCTACCGTGCATTACGTTTTTCACGCAACGATCTGAAAGAGCTGGCTGGTTACGATCAAGACTATTTAATTCAATATTCCCGTTACAATGATCGCACATTGGAAAGTCTAAGCAAGGAATTTACTTATCTACGTAAGGCAAATCTAATGCTCTTCCGCAGCTTTAACGATGCAGAATTAGAACGCAAAGGCATGGCTTCGGAGCGACTGACCAGTGTAAAAGCATTATTATACGTGATTGCAGGGCATCTCAATCACCATCGTATTATCATCCAGGAACGTTATTTAAATTCAGACGATGTCAAAAATTTGGTTTCAGCCTTACAACATTGAGGAGATAAATGTCTTTTTCAACAAATACCTCTCGGGACTATTGGAAATCAGGGCAACCGAAATAGACGATGATAGTATTACGGCTACCATGCCTGTCACGGACAATGTGAAACAACCACATGGGATCCTGCATGGTGGTGCCTCGGTCGTACTTGCAGAATCTTTAGGAAGTATTGCATCCAATTTGGTGGTCGATCCGGATAAATATCGAGGTGTAGGACTCGAAGTCAATGCAAATCATATTAGACCGGTAAGCAGTGGAATTATTACGGCAAAATGCAGCCCAATTCATATCGGGCGATCGACTCATATTTGGGAGATAAAAATGTATGACCGCTTCAATAAATTGAATTGTATCTCAAGACTAACAGTGGCTATAGTACCAAAGTAACCAGCTACGGCTAGCTCGAATTATAAATACCGCACAATTCAAAATCAACAATATTTGCGCATAAAGAAGGATAATAACCATAATTTATTCTTCTTTTTTTTGCCAAATAATTATCAAAATACCCCTTTATTTATTTCCAATATTCAAGAAAATTAAGTAGTCTTGTAAGATGGATATTTTAAAAATCAACAAAAATAGCATGCAATCGTTTGTTTAAAGCTATTTTTTTCTGATTGACAATCCGTCAACGATAACTTAACTAAATATATAAAACAAAACATGACCACTAATCCTAACGTTGGTAAAACAGCTTTTCGCCCTATGGCCATTTGCTGTGGATTATTTTTTATCCTCGGTTTTATTACCTGGGCAAATGGAACACTAATTCCATTCCTGAAAATTGCATGTAACCTAGAAACAGACTTGCAGGCATTTTTCGTAACCTTCGCTTCCTATATTGCTTATTTTTTTCTGGCACTTCCAAGTTCAGTTATAATTAAAAAAATAGGCTTCCAAAATGGCTTAGTCGTCAGTCTTGTTATATTAGGCTTGGGATCATTGATTTTCATACCTGCTGCTGACAGCAGAAGTTATGCCTTATTCTTAACGGGTATATTCATTCAGGGATCCGGAATGGCCTTACTTCAAACTGCTGTCAATCCTTATTTAAGTATTATTGGCCCGATTGATAGCGCTGCACAACGGATTTCAATTGCGGGATTCTTTAATAAATCAGCGGGAATCATCGTTCCTATACTATTTGGAACACTTTTTTTGAAAGATGCACAAAATGTGACGGCAAAATTAGAAGCGACGGCAGATATAGTACAAAAAAACGCTATTTTGGATGATCTTCTTCAACGCGTTCATACCCCTTACATCTCCCTTGCAGTAATCTTCGTTGCATTCGCAATTTTCTTAAAATTCACCCATCTTCCAGAAGTTGATGTCGATGCAGAAGAAGAAAGTGGAGAAGAAAATGGTGCTGTCACAGTGAAAAAGACTTCGATCTTCCAATTCCCACATCTATTTTTGGGATCATTGGCGATCTTCTTCTGTGTTGCGGTTGAAGTAATGGCGGGCGATATTATTGGCGTATATGCACGCGAGCTAAAAGTTGATCCGTTCTTTACGACCTATGCCACAGCTTTTACACTTTCATGCATGTTGATCGGGTACATCATCGGTATCATCTCGATTCCTAAATATGTGTCCCAACAAATGGCATTACGGATCTGTACAATTATTGGAATTACATTTACACTGATCTCTGTATTTACGACAGGAACCACATCATTCGTCTTTGTTGCTTTGTTGGGGATTGCAAACTCCTTAATGTGGCCAGCGATCTTCCCACTAGGAATCAAAGGTCTTGGAAAGTTCACCAAAACTGGTTCTGCTATTATGATTATGGGGATTGCGGGAGGGGCAATTTGGCCTTTAGTATACGGCTATTTAAAAGACCACCTACATATTGATTTCCAACATGCATTCCTTTATGCGATGATTCCAGGATACCTGTATATCATGTATTTTTCAATAGCTGGCCATAAAATTGGTAAAAAAGCGTAATGTAATACAAAAACTATATAATTTCACAAAAACGGGCATCTAAAAATAGATGCCCGTTTTTGTGAAATTCTTGTTATTTTTAAGAAATGAATCCGAGTTAATTGCAACAGGCTTCATTCATACAATCATGCGAAATGTTTTTATAAAATAAGAAAGCGTTAGCCATTAATTAGCAATTCAACATGCATAAATAATCGGGCTGAAAAGCTCAAACAATAATTATCGAACAAATGAAAAAGAAATTCTTTGCCATTGCTTTTGCAGCAGCCTTACTATTTACTGCGAATGAATCTTTTGCCCAGTTAAAACTACCGGCAGCAAGTAGCGCCCAAACCATCACACAAGGTTTAGGAATTGAAAATGTAACGCTTAACTACAGCCGTCCAAGTATGAACGGCCGTAAGATTTTTGGTGAGCTCGTACCTTACAACGAGGTATGGCGTACAGGTGCCAATACCAATACAACCTTGACATTTGAAGGCGATGTCACGCTAAATGGACATACACTCCCTGCTGGAACATATGCATTATTCACCATTCCAAACAAAACTGAATGGACCGTTATTATTAGCAAGAATACCAAACAATGGGGTGCTTATACCTACAATCAATCCGAAGACGCTGTTCGTTTTAACGTTAAACCACAGCCTTTAAGCAACCCCGTAGAAACATTTACACTGTCTTTTGACAATGTTACTCCAACGGACGCCGTATTAACGCTTGCGTGGGAAAAAACAGCAGTAAAGATTGACCTTAAAGTCAATCAACAGGCAAAAATTATTGCATCCATCGACGAAGCAATGAAAGGGGAGAAAAAACCATATTTCGCCGCTGCCCAATACTATTTCAACAACAATCTGGATTTAAATAAGGCATTAACATGGTTTGATGAAGCAGCCAAAGCACAACCTAAGGCAGCCCATGTATTGTACTGGAAAGCAAAAGCGCAACTTAAAGCTGGAGATAAAAAGGGAGCTATAGAAACCGCCACCAAGGGAGTTGAAGTCGCTACAGAAGGTAAAAATAGCGAATACATCAAGCTGAATACGCAAGTAATCAATGCCGCAAAAAAATAAGGCATTTGAATAATTTTAAATTATAAAAAACGGCATCGTATTTACGGTGCCGTTTTTTATAACTCATCTTTTAGCAACTGTTCCAATTCTTCGGGTGAAACATTCATATTCACGTTTCCGTCTTTTGCAAAAGATATCTCGCCAGTTTCTTCAGAAACAATGACCGCAATTGCATCAGAGATCTCCGTCACGCCGATTGCCGCACGGTGCCGCAATCCAAACTGAAGGGGTAGGTCGTCACTATCCGAAAGCGGCAATACACAGGAAGCCGTCATAATCTTGAAGTCGACAATCACAACTGCCCCATCATGTAGGGGACTGTTTTTATGGAAGATACTTTCTATTAACCGTTTCGAAATATGGGCATCAATATATTCGCCGCTGCTCTGGTAATATTCTTCATCAAAATATTTTGAGAAGACCAGTAAGGCCCCTGTCCGTGTACGTGACATACTCCTGCAGGCCTCGACAATTGGTTTTAGATCTTCAGTCAGATCCTTCTGTATCGCTTTTTTATTTCCTAAAAAAGACCAGAATACCTTTTTCCGCTTCATCGATATATTTTTACCCACGTGAAGTAAAAAGCGCCTGATTTCCTGCTGGAATACCACAATAAGCGCAATGGATCCTACGGATATAAATCCGCCAAATATCTCGGTCAATAGACGCATGTGCATCTGTTTGACAACAATATAGACACCATAAAACAAGGCAACTCCGATCAAGATATTCACGGCGATGGTACCGCGAATCAAACTATAGATATAGTAGATAATAATCGCCACCAATATAATATCGATAACGTCCAATAGGCGAAAGCCACTAAACAAGCTATAATCGATTCCATCCATACATGCAAGTTAAAAAAAAATAGATATTATTTGTATTTTTACGGTATAACATACAGGAAAATGACTAGACTTTCAGTAAATATCAATAAAATCGCAACACTCAGAAATTCCAGAGGGGGCAACAACCCTAATCTTGTATCTGCAGCATTAGCTTGTGAACGTTTTGGGGCACAAGGCATCACGGTACATCCAAGACCGGATGAACGGCATATCCGTTATCAGGACGTATTCGATCTAAAAGCTGAAATTCAGACTGAGCTTAATATTGAAGGCAATTGTCAGGAACAGAAATTCGTTGACCTTGTATTGGCGAACAAACCTGCCCAAGTCACATTAGTTCCTGATGCTGAAGGACAATTGACCTCCAATCACGGTTGGGATACCATCAAAAACAGCGCTTATTTAAAGGATATGTGCCAATTGTTCAAAGATGCGGGCATCCGGGTATCAATCTTTGTAGATCCCATTGAAGACATGGTTGAGGCTGCTGCAGAGACAGGCACAGATCGAATCGAGTTATATACCGAAGGTTTTGCCAGCGAATATGGTTTTGATAAAGAAGCTGCGATCCAACCTTATTTCAAAGCGGCGCTTAAAGCACGCGAGGTAGGACTGGGTTTGAATGCCGGTCATGATTTGGACCTCAATAATCTCCAGTATTTCAATCAGCATATACCTGAACTATTGGAGGTGAGTATTGGTCACGCCTTAATTTCAGATGCTTTATACTTGGGGCTCGAGGAGACAATCAAACGTTATCTGGCCTGTTTAAAATAAACGGGACAATGGGATTGCACCTATTCCGCCATTCGGGGATCTCTTTCAGTTTTTCTGAAAGAAAAAATTATTCAAAAAAAGGCTTTCTTGCAGAAAGCCCTTTTTTATTCAAATCATTTATCAAAACGAACGCCCCCCCTTAACGCTATTAATGAATTCCTTTAAATATACGGTTCCAGCGAATTTTAGAAAGGCCCGAACCAATCTCATCCCAACTCATCCAGGTAAATAATGCTTTACCTACGATATGATCTTCAGGAACAAAACCCCAGCCTCTGGAATCCAACGAATTGTGGCGGTTATCCCCCATCATCCAGAAATAGTCCATTTTAAAGGTATAACTATCTGCTTTAACATCGTTGATATAGATCCCGTCGGCGCGCTTTTCGAGTTTATTGTTTTCATAGACGCGAATTGCGCGCTCATAGATTGGTAAAGTTTGTGTATTTAAAGCAACCGTCCAGCCCTTTTTCGGAATCAAGATCGGCCCAAAATTATCAAAATTCCATTTATATTGAGGATCGTACGGATAGGCACCTTCTCCAACCGGGCTTCTCCTGATTTCTTTCACATTGGACCATGACTTCACCAATGCCAACTCATCCTTGGTCATAAACAACTGGTATAAGCCAGGCTGTTGGTCAGAACCAACGGCTTCAATTCGCAGTTCACGTAGACGGTCCATATTCAATGGTGTCCCATCGGTCAATACCATATAATCCAGCTGGCTTTCGGGCGGATCAAATCCTGGCTGGTCATTGATAAAAAGTTTGGCATCCTTCATCGCTATCTTATCGCCTGGCAAACCCACACAACGTTTGATATAATTTTCGCGTTTATCGATTGGTCGAGCCTGGATGGTAAATTGCGAATTGACGGTCTGCCAACCGTAGGCCCTTACAAGATCATAATAACTCGCATTCTGATTTTCCAGAGCGACTGTATCTCCTGCGGGGAAGTTAAAAACCACAACATCATTTCGTTCGATCTTTTGAAATCCCGGAAGACGTTTATAAGGCAATTCAATCAGTTCTGAATAGGCCTTACCTCCTGTTATTGGCATGGTATGATGCGCAAAAGGAAAAGCAATGGGTGTATTGGGGACGCGAGGGCCATAATTCAGTTTGCTCACAAAAAGAAAATCTCCGATCAATAGCGTGCGCTCCATCGATCCCGTAGGAATCATATAAGCTTCAATTAAAAACCCACGAATAAGTGATGCTGCAACAGTGGCAAACACAATGGCATCCGCCCATTCACGCACCATAGATTTTTTATAAGGATACTTAATTTTATACTCCTGATAAGACTCCTGTTCAATCTCTGCCCGCTTTTCTGCAGTTAATTCCAGCCCCTCCTGAGTGGCAGCCTTCAGATTTTTAGCGTACAAACCATTCAAAAAACGTACGTTATTATCTTTCGCCCACATGGGTAATACAATGAATGGTACCACAACAGCAGCAGCATTTTCCCAAAAACGGCGTTTGCCAAAACAATGGATAAAGTCGAGATAAAGGTTATAGAAAACAAAGATATTGACGATAGGCACCAGCAGTAAGATCACCCACCATGTTGGCCTCCCTGTTAATTTAGCTTGAATATATTGACTATAAAAAGGTACGATTGCTTCCCAGCCTTTTCTGCCAGCTTTAACAAACAATTGCCACAATCCATATCCCGCTATTGCTGTTAAAACCGCAAAGATAATTAACCACATAATCTATTTATTAGTACTATTTATTAAAATCAAAAATTTCCGTCACCTGATAGAATCCTTTTCTACCATTCAACCATTCGGCGGCGACTACAGCGCCTAAAGCAAAGCCATCACGGCTATGGGCAGTATGTTTAAATTCTATCTGATCCACTTCGGAACTGTACAACACAGTATGCGTACCCGGTACTTCTTCAATTCGATGGCTCTCTATAAGAAGTTCCTGTGGTTTAGGAATAATTTCATCTTGCTCTCCAACAACGGTATTCACCCAGTTTGTCTTCACATCACTGTTATCTAAGATACCTTCAGCAATGGTAATCGCTGTACCACTCGGTGCGTCCAATTTGTGGATATGGTGAATTTCTTCTACCTGAACATCATATTGTTTATAAGGCTGTAAAGCCTGTGCCAACATACGGTTGATATGGAAGAACACATTCACGCCGATTGAAAAATTTGAACCATATAAAATAGTTCCCTCCATGTCCAAACATTTTTCTCGGACGCTTTCCAGCTGATCGTACCAGCCTGTTGTACCGACTACAATCGGCACCCCTGCTTCCAAACAAAGGTTCATATTATCCAAAGCAGCAGATGGTACACTAAAGTCGATTGCTACATCAGCCCCCTTGATATCATCAACTGTCAGGCCAGGGCGATTATTTTCATCCACAACTAAAAAAATTTGATGGCCTCTTTTCAGTGCATACCTTTCGATAATCTGCCCCATTTTGCCATATCCCAAGAGAATGATGTTCATATATCTAGAAAATAAGTATAGTTTATTTTTAAAATTAAAAAATTCCAGTGAAAAACAGACACAAAACCGTGGTAAACAACGTTTTTTTTATCAGGTGCATGCCTATTCAAAGATTAATAACATCTCAAGTCTCCCTGGTTTATTGCTTGCGCGGCCCGTGGGAGTAAGTTATTAATTGAATTTCATGGACAACTTTAATCCAACTGTAGGCTTAAAAGTAGACGTTCCGGATGCGAGACTGGCATCCATCAATGTAGGTCCAATAGAAAAAGCGGTCTTCTTAGGTTTGTCGTCCCCGATACTCCATCTATATTTTAGCATAGAATCGATATAAGCTTCGGCAACATTCAATCCATAGACGCCAAGGGTAAGCAGTACCATCAGATCCCGGTTTCGCCTTGCATTATCCTTTGCCCGAATAATGGACTCATCTGGAATATTGAGATAAAAAGGATCTACTGGCCGACCTTCGGCTCTATCTTGCAATACCCCCAATAGTTCTTTATAGTACCGATTATTAAAATCAAAAACGAGGACTGTGGTAGCCAATCCCCCATAGATTACAGGCACTTTTATCCACCACACACCGCCATTGGTATATTGTCCCCAGCCCGGAAGCACCAGAGAACGTTTCCAGGCCTGTTTATTTTTTGCCTCAATAGCTAATCGGGTTGAATCTTTAAACACAACCTTCTCCTTGGCTTTAGCTTCCTCTTTTTCACGCTTTTTGCGCTCTTTTCGGGATTCTTTTTTAACCGTATCCTGTGCTGCTTTGGGATTCAAACCTTCCTTTTTGATTGTCTGAACCGGTTTTTTGGAAATTGTATCGGTAGTTTGTCCCTGTACCATAAGTACAGCAAATACAGCAAAGAACAAGCTTATTAACTTGGTCATGTTACCAGTCTAAAAGTTCAAGAATACGGCTCAAATCATCCTCCGATTCAAAAGGAATCTCAATAGCCCCCTTACCTTTGGTGCTCTTTAAGTTCAACTTGACTCTTGAAGAAAATTTTGAAGCCAGATCATCTTCTATTTTCTGTAGCTGAAAGGACTTTGGAGCTTTGTCCTTATTTGCTTTTTTCTTGCCTCCTTTTTGGATTTCACGGACAAGTTCTTCGGCTTTTCTAACGGAGAGCCCCTGATCGATAATCAATTTAAAGATATATAGCTGCTTATCGACTTCTGCGATATTGATCAATGCACGTGCGTGCCCCATGGTCAATGCGCCATCACGAATAGCCGCTTGAATAACGGGTGGAAGTTTCAATAAGCGCAAATAATTCGTGACTGTTGAACGGTTCTTGCTAACACGTTCCCCCAATTCCTCTTGCTTTAAATTACACTCCTCAATCATGCGCTGAAAACTCAAAGCAACTTCAATAGCATTTAAGTTTTCACGTTGGATATTTTCGATCAATGCCATTTCCAGCATTTGCTGATCATTGGCCGTACGTATATAAGCTGGAATTTCTGTTAATCCCGCTAATCTTGAAGCCCGAAGACGTCGCTCCCCAGAGATCAATTGATAGTTTCCGTCCGAAATCTTACGTACTGTAATCGGCTGGATTAAACCCTGTAAGATAATGGATTCAGCTAATTCCTGTAATGCAACCGGATCGAATTCCGTACGGGGCTGAAATGGGTTCACCGATATTTCTTCTACCCGGACATGACTGATGCTGCCGTTCTCTTTCGTTGTATTTATTACAGAAGAAGTCACTAATGGTGCCTCTTCAACTTGCTGATTACTTTTAGCAGGAGCTTCTACACTATCGTTTAATAGCGCACCTAAACCTCTCCCCAGTCCTGTTTTACGCTGATGTGCTGCCATATTATGCGGTTACTGTTGTATTCATTTCATTAAGATGCCCGTTTTTCTGTAATATTTCACGCGCTAAATTCAAATAATTGATCGCACCTTTACAGGAAGCGTCATGCATGATAACAGAAATACCGAAGCTAGGAGCTTCACTTAAACGGGTATTACGTTGAATGATGGTGTCAAAAACTAAATCCGTAAAATGTGTCTTTACTTCTTCGACAACCTGATTGGAGAGTCTTAAACGAACATCATACATCGTCAATAAAATCCCCTCAATCTCCAAACTAGTATTTAAACGGTTTTGAACAATTTTAATTGTGTTCAGCAATTTACCAAGTCCTTCCAAGGCAAAATATTCACATTGAACAGGGATGATTACGGAGTCAGATGCCGACAGGGCATTAATGGTAATTAAGCCCAATGAAGGGGAGCAGTCGATGATTATAAAATCATAATCGTTTTTCACTTGATCCAAGATCTTTTTCATCTTGTACTCGCGCTCGTGCATATTGATCATTTCAATCTCTGCACCAACCAAGTCGATGTGAGCGGGCAACAGATCCAGATTTGGCGTTTCAGTTGATTGAATAGCGTCTCTCGGGTTTAGATCGTTAACCAAACATTCATATATACTCTCATTGATTGTACGAGGGTCAAAACCAATCCCAGAAGTTGAGTTCGCTTGAGGATCCGCATCCACCAACAATGTTTTATATTCTAAAACCGCCAAACTAGCCGCCAAGTTAATTGACGTTGTGGTTTTTCCGACCCCACCTTTTTGGTTTGCGATTGCGATTACTTTTCCCATCTTGAATGAAAACCTTTCTTAATTAAAATGTCATTTTACACTACATTTCACTTTCCTGAAGATTTATTTGTCCAAATATTTACACTAAATTTAAATTAGCCTAACAAATTCAGCATATTTTGTACTTTTGATTGATCAAAAGCACATATCCTCAGGATGCTAAGATACAAAAAATCAAGATATGTATCCACTTTGAAATAGTGCTTTTTATAAGTATCAACAACACAATGATTTTAATAATATCCGGAACAAACCGTCCTCATAGTAAGACGTTAAAAATAGCAAAATGCTACCAACAGCTACTTAATCGTAAATCCATTGAGAACGAGATCTTTTCCCTATCAGATCTGCCTGCAAATATTTTAGAAACAGACCTTTACGGCAAAAGAAGCGCAGCTTTTGAACCTATACAGAAAAAGGTTAGCGAAGCTGATATGTTTATTTTTGTGGCACCAGAATATAATGGGAGCATACCAGGTGCCCTCAAGCTGTTTATTGACTGCTGCTCCTTTCCCATCAGTTTTTACCACAAAAAAGTTGCGTTGGTCGGATTATCTTCTGGAAGATATGGCAACCTACGCGGGATAGACCATCTCACCGGCATATGCCACTACCTCAGAATGCATGTTCTCCCTCTCAAGATCTTCCTTCCCAATGTACAGCAGGAATTAAACGAAAATGGGGAATTATTTAAAGAGGATACACTGCAGTTTATCAACGAACAGATTGAAGAAATCGCGCGGTTTTGATTCGCCTTCTGGGAACATCTTCAAATCACACCATCCCTTTATACGCACTACCCTCTTCCGCTTTCCTGAGGTAACGGCAGGCTCAAGCGTTGAAGATAAAGATACAGTAATAACAAGAAGGCCCTCGATACATATCGAAAGCCTTCTTATTCAAGTAACCTAAAGAAAGGAGACGTTAGTCAGCCAAAGGATAAAAAAACTAACGTCTCCTTTCTACAAACTAATACCCAAACAACTCGTTTAAGTCTAGTTTTTTTACTTCGCCTAATTTTGCAAGATCTTCTTGCTTAAGATTAGTCTCCTTTGCTACAATACAATATACATACGACTTTTGGCTCATCTCTTTCTTATGAAACGTGCTTAGGTCACCGTACGTCAACTTAGGAGCCTGCTCATACACCGTTTTACGAATATCCGTTGCATTCCCCAAACGCTGAGCGGCCAAGTAGCTGCTTAAAACAGACGCATTTAGCACACGCTCACTGGCAATCGATTTCTGCAAGCTTACCTTAGCGATATCCAAGCCTTTCGCACTTTCAGGCAACAGGTCCAGTAATTCATTCATCCCCTTTATAGCTTCATTGAATTTATCAGCCTGTGTACCGACATAAGCACCTACCGTATAATGATTTTGCTTTTTATAAGGCTGCCCATAAAATGCGTAAGTCGAGTAAGCCAACGCTTTTGATTCACGGATAGTCTGGAACACGATACTTCCCATACCTCCTCCAAAGTAGTTATTGAACAATGACACGGTAGGGGTTAGTACTGCAGAATAAACTCCTGATGTCCTGTACCAGAATACCTCAGCTTGCTTCATATCAAAATCTGCAAACAACACTTGATTTTTACTGGTCGGCTGCTCAGTGAACACCATAGCTTTCGCTCCTTGAACATAGTCCCCTGAACCTTGTTTTAACGGTTTTGCCTTTGCAACAAATTCACCGACACTCAAGGGCCCAAAATAAAGCAAAGTATGTTTCATATTAGCCAGATCATGAAGTGCTTTCACCAAATCCTCTGCTTTCAATGCATCCAATTCTGCATCCGTGAACACGTTATTGAATGGATTTTTGGCCCCATATTTTGCATACGATTTCAGCCCCTCCATAATAGCAGCCTTATTTTCCTTGGCATTAGCTCTTGATTTTTTAAGACGCGCGATATACATCTTGAAAGCTTCCTGGTCAGCAACACAATTGCGCAATAAGTCTTGGATTAAAGTTTGCGTGGCGATAAAATTCGAATTTAGCCCCGAGATCGAAACCAATGTCTCTTCGTTTCCAGCCGATACCGAAAAATCAGATGCTAATTGATAAAAATCTTTACTGAATTGCTCACTGGACTTGTCTTTCGTACCTAAAAATTCCAGGTAACCAGCCGCCAGCGAAAGTAATTTATTATTCCATTTACCCACATCAAAACGATAAGACAGGGAAAATAATTCGTTATCATTATTCTTGACAGCAAGTACCGGCAATCCATTAGCTGCAGCTTTCTGAACATCTTTATTATAGTCTACCCACACCGGTTGGATTTTGTCCTCGGGCATTGCCGCCACTGTTTTCAAGAAATCAGATTGATCGTCACGATTCACAGTGACAGGCGTAATTTCCGGTTTCACGACTTTAACTACGTTATTATCTACGCCCTTGCGTTTATACACCACGACATAGTTGTTCTCGTTTAGGTACTTATTGGCAAAATCGACGATATCCTGTTTTGTGATTTTGTTCAATCCATCAGAATAACTCACTACCGATGCCCAGTCCTGGCCAGATGTGAAAGCATCCATCAGTGCTTCAGCCCGCTCACCATAACTTTCATGCTGTTTGATCTCATCTTTTTTCTCATTGTTGACAATTGCACCGATCAAATCATCCGAAAACTCGCCTTTACGCAGTTTTTCCAATTCTTTTAACAGCAACTGCTGCACTTCCTCCAGGCTCTGTCCCTGGCTAGGATTCCCCTGCAGGATCAATAGCGAGTAATCTTTCAATACATACGGAAAGGCTCCTGCCCCCAATAATTTCTGGTTCTTCACTAAATCCAGATCAATCAGACCAGCGGAACCGTTGGTCAAAATCTGACTCATCAGATTTAACAGCTGCGCATCCTTGGTCGCTGCCCCGGGAAAACGAAAGCCCATAAACATAAATTCAGCATCGGGACCTTTCACCTCACGGACAATTGGACTTAAAATCGGCTTTTCCGGATCAAAAGTATATGCAGGTATTTCTTTTGGCTGCATATAGGCAAAACTCCGCTCTACCTTCTTGACCACTTCTGTGGGATCAAAATCCCCGGACATGATCACCCCCATATTGTTGGGCACATAATAAGTATGAAAATATTCACGGATTGCTTTTAATGACGGGTTTTTCAGGTGTTCCACTGTCCCAATAGTAGTTTGCTTTCCGTAATTATTATTTGGGAATGCAGCTTCAAACATAGCTTCAACAGCCTTGCGGCTATCTTTATCCAATCCAATATTTTTCTCTTCATATACCGCTTCTAGCTCTGTATGAAAAAGGCGGAGGATAGGGTTTCTGAAACGCTCGGCTTGGACAGCAAGATACTTATCCACCACATTGCTTGGGATCTGCTCTTGATATACCGTCTGTTCAAACGAAGTAAATGCGTTGGTACCTTCTGCCCCCATGGAAGCCATCAGCTTATCGTATTCATTTGCAATTGCATACTTTGCAGCTTCGCCAGACACACGATCGATCTCTTTATATATCGCTTTCCGCTGTGCTTCATCAGTTGTACTATTATACTTCTCATACAGTGCGTCGATCTGATCCAATAAAGGCTTTTCCTTGGCCCAATCTTTAGATCCGAATTTGTCCGTACCCTTGAAGAGCATATGTTCCAGATAGTGGGCCAAACCTGTGTGATCTTTTGGATCCGTTTTACTCCCTGCTTTGGTTGCGATGTAGGTTTGGATACGCGGTTCCTTTTTGGTTGGACTGAGGATAACGGTTAAGCCATTTTTAAGTTTATAAAACCTTGAATGGGTAGGATCATTGGTCACGTACTTGTAGGTATACCCGCCCTCTGTGGTTTCTTTCCAGTCAAACTTGGCGTTTTGGGCAAACAAAGTAACCCCCGCTGTTGTTAAGGCAAACGTAACAGCGGTAATTTTAAATAGGTTTTTAATCATATTTCCTTTTTCTTTTCAATTCAAACTTAGATAAATTGCTGTGGATATACAATATATTTAAATACACGACAAAAACAATTTATGCTGCTGCGCTGTTGCATGTTGTTCGCTGTGGCTGGAATACGGCAATTTATCAATTATATTTCCCAATAGTTTAATGAATATTGTTACAATGGTTAATCATTCTTATTTTTGCACAAGTTAAAAAAACGCTAACGTTTTAATTCATGAGATCAAGCATACTTGTTTTTGTGGTCTTCGCGCTCTTTTCCGTTTGTGCAAAAGCGCAGGTCACCCCCAGAATCGAAAATCAAAAAGACACATCAAATAGCCATAAACCTGCAAAAACAAGGCTAATATTTCAAGTTGAGCATGAGAGCGGAGGCGAACTCAAATTCAACGAACGAACCAAGGAAACCCTGGCCGATTCTTATTATAGCGGCCTAAACTTTCGCGTTGGCTTTCAGACACAATTTCAAGATTCGCTAAAAAGTATCTATAACGAAATATACAATTATCCGATCTATGGCGTGGGCGTCTATAGCAGCACATTTGGCCAGGAACACTTGGGCAGACCCTTTGCGCTTTATGGATTTGTTGCGATCCCCATCAAACCGAAAATCAATAGTAAATGGAACTTTAACTACCGAATTGCGCTGGGCCTTTCGGGCAGGTTCAACCCCTATAATGAGGAGGAAAATCCCTTCAACCTTATTATAGGGAGCAAAAACAATGTATTTATTGATCTCGGTCTTCAGGCCAATTATAGATTGAGCCAAAAATTCCAGGTCGGTGCCGGTGTGGCTTTCCACCATTTCAGTAATGGTGCATTAGCCTTACCGAATACAGGAATCAATCTACTCCCCTTGAGTTTGTCGGTATCTTATACCCCAACAAGCAAACCATTTGACTTCAGAAAAAGCGCCATTCCAAAAATGGAAGAAACGGAAGAGCTCCACTTCAACTATGCCTTTGGATTTAAGCAGATCGACCGGGAACATGATGGTCAATATTTTAAATCAACATTTGGTGCCTATTACAGCAAGCATTTAGGTTACAAATGGCGTCTTGGCGCCGGGCTGGATGCATTCTATTCAGCAAGTGGTAACGATGAGAAAATTGCAGGTGACAAAGCAGGCAACTTTGCTTCATTGTTTTCCTATGGCCCTGCTTTTTACATAGACCATGTCCTCAACTCCAGATTATATATTAATGGAAATGTGGGCGTATACCTGCACCGTAACAAGTTTAATGGGGAAAGCACTCCTGTATATTTAAGAGCTGGCTTACGCTACAAAGTATATAAAGAGTTCTTTGCTGGAGTTTCCATTAAAGCACATGGTGGTAAGGCAGACTTTATTGAATGGACTACTGGCTACGGTTTTAAATTAGGCAAGAAACGCACAAACCCAGCCTACCATTAAAAGCAAAAACGCCCCATCGTTTTAAAGACAGCGGAGAACTTAAATAAAAAAAGCGTTCATAAGAACGCTTTTTTTATTGTGGACCCAACTGGGCGCTTCTCGAACCATTTCCTATCTGATTTGTGCTTAATCGCCGATTTAGCAAAAAAAATCGTATAAACCTTACTATGAGTAATCTAGCAAATAGTTATCAAAAGGAAATTTAAGGGTGTATAATTTAGAAGCGTTCAAAATATCAAATACTCATCATCAAAAACGAAAAATGAGATTTGATTAATGGAATGAGTTTATGATAATCCATAATTAAAATAACAATGCAGCAGGAATTATAAGGCCAAATAAATACAATTATCTCTGAAGTACTGATTTTATTACAAAATGAGGGAATATTGATAATGCCAGTTTCAGCTGTTATTAAATTTTATTTGTACAGTTTGGATTGTCTTGCAATTAATTTTAAATCTTTTATTTCTAAAATGTTTTTGTTGTATCCAAGTGTCAGTGTCCGCATTAATGCAGTTCCGATTTCATCATAGGTCAAGGTTTTATTTGGAAAAACAAAAGGGTAGATAAGGTTAAGTCCTTTATAAATCAATCTTACATTTTTTTGTGCTTTCAACGGAATAATAAAACCTGGTCGGAAACTGTAAGCGGCTTTAAAATGTAGCTCTTTTAATGCGTTCTCTGTTTTGCCTTTTATCCTTGCCCACATTATTTTTCCATTTTCCGAACTATCTGCATACACTCCAGATAAGTAAAAGAAAACCATATTTGAATTGAAACGGGCAAGCTCCTTTGCAAACATTATTGTGGTATAAAAAGTGATGAAGTTGTACTTCTGCTCCTTCATTCCAAAGGAACTTATTCCTGCGCAATAAAAACAGCCATCGTAGCCAGTCAATTTAGCGCTATATCCGGCTAAATCTGTAAAATCTTTTACGATCAATTCAGAAAGTTTCGGATGCTTTAATGGAGAAGCTCTTCTGTTCACCATCAATACCTCAGTAATATTGGGATGATAAAGAGAAGCTAGCAAAATGCCTTCCCCTATCATCCCGGTGGCTCCTGTAATTATTATTTTCATTTTCTCATTTTCATTACGTTGCTCATCAGCGTTCAATCATTTTCCAAAACATAAAGAATGTATCCTGAATGATGTTGTGCTGTTCTTTTTTGGTGAATTTATTTGCCGAAAGGAATTGATTTACACCAAATACTTGATTACTAATCAATGCATACAATAAATTTACATCAATATCAACGATCTGTTGTTCCTCGATAGCCAGACGAAAGTGTGGTAGTACGGGAGCTATCTGAGCCGAAATTTCATCAGCACCAATTTTTTTCAGATAGGGCGAATTGGAGAACTGAGCAAGAAATGAAAATTCGTTGGGATTACGAAGCGACCATTTCAGCGATTGTTCATAGTAAGTTTTGATGACTTCCTTTGTTGATTTAACTTCTGTCAGTGCAACATTTATACTTTCTGTCGCCTGCCCTTTTACTTTCAAGTAAAGTGAAATAATCAACTCATCTTTAGTCGGAAAAAAATAAAACAAAGTCCCTGTTGCTATACCTGCCTCTTTTGCTATTTTACTTGTTGGTGTATCATTAAATCCTTGTTTTACAAATAATTCTAATGCTGTTTGAAGTAGCTTCTCCCTTTTATCCATAGATTCAGATTGCATTCCTAATGTTGTTAACTATTACTTTTCATCATCCATCGGGCCACAGAATAATTCATTAACCATAATGGTATCCAAATACTCATAAAGCCCGGTAATTAAGCCGTCGTTGAAGGTTAAAAGTAGTATCACATTGTTTTCGTAAATACGACCATCCTTTCTAGTTCCCACGATATGAACATAAAGTGCTGCCCGCTCTTCGTCTGCTGTGAGAGATTTAAGCGTCATCTTCATTCCCCCCGGAAACCGTTCTGCTACGGTGCCCCATAATTTTGCTTGGTTTTCTAACGATTGGTAACCTCCAAATGGCCACGATCCATCTCCACTCAACCAATAAACACAATCAGGCGTTTTTAATTTGGTCATTTCATCGAACTTTCCGGCCACCATTGCATTGAAATATTTTTCTGCGATTTCTTTTGTTCCCATATTTATAATTTAGTGACTGTTTAGTCAGTCATTCAAATGTACAACAATTTATTTATGGAATAACTAATAAAAAGGTTTAAAGCGTTTGTCTTAAATCTTAAGCTAAGTCGAGTTAGATCAATGGTGAATAATGGACGCGGTCTTCACCTTACTAACAAGTAGAAAAATTGGTAATTATCAAGATTACTTAAAAGCTTTGTGATTATCTCTTGTACCATAAGACAAGTTTAGGTACAGAATATGAAATCGATGAGGTAGCGCATGTTACTGACGAAATTCAATTTAATAACCAATTAATGCTTATGATATTTGACTGTTTTTTAGTTCAAAAGTTATCGGATAAAGGTATAGCACCTTTGTCCGGCTATAAAATTCTCTTTATCAAATAACGGTCGTTTTTTGATGTACACTTTTGTATTTCTCAAATGACTACTACGTTCAGATCGTAAAATTTATATAACATTGTTTATGATCGTATTCCAATCTTTAACACTTAGTCGGAATTTACTAGTCTATCTGACCAAAAACCTCAATGGGCTCGAATCAAAAAACAGCCTTTACACTACTATTAAAGCCAATAAATTTTCCGCCAAAAATACAAAACCCTCTTTACGGACTGTAAAGAGGGTTTGTGGGGATTACTGGGTTCGAACCAGTGACCCCTACCTTGTCGAGGTAGTGCTCTAAACCAGCTGAGCTAAACCCCCTAACGAAAAAAAAAGCACCAGTTGAGATGCTTTTGTGGAGGCTACTGGATTCGAACCAGTGACCCTCTGCTTGTAAGGCAGATGCTCTGAACCAGCTGAGCTAAGCCTCCGTTTTGGATTGGTGGAGAATACTGGATTCGAACCAGTGACCCTCTGCTTGTAAGGCAGATGCTCTGAACCAGCTGAGCTAATTCTCCGACTTTGTATGGTGGAGGCTACTGGATTCGAACCAGTGACCCTCTGCTTGTAAGGCAGATGCTCTGAACCAGCTGAGCTAAGCCTCCGTTTTGGATTGGTGGAGAATACTGGATTCGAACCAGTGACCCTCTGCTTGTAAGGCAGATGCTCTGAACCAGCTGAGCTAATTCTCCGACTTTGTATGGTGGAGGCTACTGGATTCGAACCAGTGACCCTCTGCTTGTAAGGCAGATGCTCTGAACCAGCTGAGCTAAGCCTCCATACTTTTTTAAAGAACGCCGTTCCCTAATTGCGTGTGCAAATATAGCTTAAAAATTCTATTCTCAAAATTATTTTCGAAGATTTTCCACATCAAAACCCGCAACAAGCTAAGAAACACCCATATAATTTTCACAGAAATTAATCGTAAAACTTCCATGAAATACCAAATCTAAAGTTTGCCGTATTCATCGGATAACGTCTCACCGTATAATAACCATTTGGATAAAAATTCTGATTTAGAAAATTATAACTTAAAAACATATTAACACGCTGTATATTTGCAGTGATCCATAAGTCCATAATCGGATAAGTAGAAAATTCGATCTGCTGATAAGCGTTATAAAACTGTCCTGTTGGTATTGAATAATTTGGATTGGCATAAGGTGTATTAAATTTAGCGTCAATCCCGATACTGTAGTCAATGACTTTATAAAAGAGATTGCTATAATACAGGCTGTGCCAAGTATAAAGTTCGGGAACAGCCAGCACATTCTGTTGATCAGTCTTTTGGTAAACGACCAAGTTATCGAATGTAAAATGGTTGAGTTTAAATTTCTGTCCCACGCTCACCTTCAACAGGTTGGCATTATCCAATTGCGCCGGATTGATCCATTTGTCCTTTTTTCGGTCATTCTGCGGATTCGACAACTCCTCAAAATAAGTATAGTTATTCATTAGGAAATACTCCACTTTTCCATTAAATCCAAGCGTAGGGTTACGATATTGAAAGGCTACATTTTGAATTTTGATCTTTTTAAAATCCAGGTCATTCCACTTGGCATAGGTATAGTTTAGGTTTTCAAAAACCATTTCAGGTGATTTGTTCTGCGAATAAGCAGAAAGCGTTACCTTTCCGATTTTATCTCCCATGGAAATATCCGCTTTTGCTTCATAGAGAAAATCACCAATATTATGTCCAAAAACAATTTGATTAGCTTTCACACTAAAATCTAACCGATCTGAAAATTTGTAGCCCAACTCTCCTTTAACGATTCCATTTTGATAGAAACGGTCAAATGTTGTACTATCCGGCAATTTCTTCAGTGGTTCGGGATAGGCAGCCTGGTTGGTATAGAAACGCAAAGAATCTAATTGGCTCTGCTCTACCCAATTCATATCGTGTTGAAAAGCAAGATTTAGCTTAGCTTCATTTTTAAAAATTGATTTACCACGCAAAAAAAAGCTGTATTCGAATTCATTAGACACGTTTGTGATGCCCGTTTTATCACTATTGAGCGTCAAAGCTTTGTTATTATAAGGCAAGGCAGCATTTTCATCAGGCATATTTTTGAAAAAGTTATACGTCTGCTTTCTGATCCGCGTATTATGCGCCATGCTGTTTGTCGGATAAATCTGCTGGGTAGGCTTCCCCTTATCCACGGTATCAATCCGGCCAACATAGAGCGACTGCCGCAGGAACAGTGAATTATCCCACCATTTGGATCTTGGTATAGTCGCATTGGAAGGATCCCTAAATTTAGTAGGAAACCGATCCGGAGCCTGTTTGTTCTCCGCGGCAAATGGCCGATCTTCAATGATAGATCCATTTTCCATAGCATCCAATCGGTTGAAAACCGCATTGATCAACAAATTATAACGGTTGTTTTTCGATTCATACCATGAGGCCACCGATGCTTTCAGATCTGCATAGCTTTGATTAAGATAAAATCCATCTGTTTTCGTTGAATGGAAATCAACATTCATATTCCATTGCGAATTGATATTTTGCGCCACCCGGGCCCGAAAGACCTGATCATTGAAAAAGAATCCCACCGCCGACAATTCAGAATAACGCGCCCGCGCCCTAAAATATTGAACAGAGTCCGGATTTAACAAATATCGTTCAAGGGCAGAAAACCCAGATTGAAATCCTATTGTTTTTTTGGGCTGAAATAATAAATCGCGTGTTGCGAGGCCGTAAGCACCCAGATTTACACTTGGGTTCCAGGGTTGGTTTTGGGGATTATAATATTGGTAATTGCGATGTGAAGTATCTATTTGTCTTGTATAGGTGCCCTTTTTCAGCATATCCAATGTTGCATAACGGATATACTTTGCAGACAGGATAACCGAATCTTTTTTACCATCTTCTTTGGCTCTCGCCGAATCCAATGCGCTGCTCCAATCCTCATTGCTTTGCGCAACAACATCCAAGGAACAAACCAGTAAGACACACAGTGCGGCTAATACGCGTACGATCAACTTCATCTAAAATTGTATATAGTCTAAATTTACTGCAAAGCTATCAATTCTTTCAAAATTAATGTCATCTTAGGTTCTGCTTTCTCTGCAACGGCGACGATTTCCTGCAAGGAGACAGGTTTTAGCTCATTGTGAAAACCTTCGTCGGTAACAACAGAGATTGCAAACACCGGAAGAGCCATATGATTGGCAACAATGACTTCAGGCACTGTGCTCATCCCAACGACGTCACCACCGATCAGTCGCATATATTTATATTCTGCTTTTGTTTCCAGATTTGGCCCGGGAGAAGAGACATAAACAACCCTTCGTGCTGTAATTTTATGTTTTGAAGCAATCTCAAGCGCCTGTTCAATCATTTCACGGCTATAGGGTTCGCTCATATCTGGAAAACGAGGACCAAATTCGGCTAGATTCTGTCCACGTAAGGGATTATCAGGCAAGAGGTTGATATGATCTTCGATAATACCCAGATCACCCATTCTGACATCCGGGTTCAGCGATCCGGCAGCGTTTGACACAAAGAGCTTGTTGACACCCAGCACTTTCATGATACGGATAGGAAAAGTAATCTGCTGCATATCATAACCTTCATAATAATGAAGTCTACCTTGCATGGCAACCACATTTCTACCATTCAATTTTCCAAAAATCAATTTACCGGAATGAAATTCGACTGTAGAGATGGGAAAATTAGGGATATTGGAATACATCAGCTGATACTCGACTTCAATCTCATCAACCAATTTACCCAAACCAGTACCTAGGATGATACCGAATTCTGGAGTAAAATCTCCAATTTTTCTACGGATAAACTCCGTCGTTTCATTTATGCTATGATACATACGTACAAAAAAACTAAGTATCTCAAACTTAACTTAATTTTTTTGTACGCACAAATCAAATATAGCAGCTTAATTATGGGAAAGCGCCTTCTCGTCCGCTTTACCTGGAGAGCTGACCAAAAGCATCAAGAAAGTGATAAAACCATTGATGATAATCAAGTCGAGCCCGATAACATACGGTGTATATACTTCAATCACATAAGTTTTCAATACATACAATACCGTAGGGGACAGCACACAGATATAAGGCACTGCCTTGTCCCGCACCGCATATTTGGTAAAGATCCCAAACACAAATAATCCCAATAGTGGTCCATAAGTGTAGCTGGCTGCAGTAAATATCGCATTTACTACAGAATCATCATTGATCAGTTTAAATACAAGTATGACCAATAACATAACGATCGAGAAGCCAAAGTGAACGTAATTACGCTTTTTGACAAGAGCAGGATCATTTGGGTTTTCCTTCTTATTGAAGTTCAGGAAATCTACACAGAATGAAGTTGTCAACGCTGTAAGCGCACTATCAGTAGTTGCAAATGTTGCCGCAGTCAATCCCATCATAAAGATGATTGCCGGAACAATCGCCAGGTGGTTCAATGCAATCTCTGGGTACAGGTAGTCACGTGTGGCTAACTGCGATACATCAATGCCATTTTTGGCAGCATAGATATACAACAGGGCTCCCACGGCCAAAAAGAAAATATTGATTACCACAAACACACTTGTGAATGTAATCATGTTCTTTTGTGCTTCTTTGATCGTTCCCATTGACAGATTCTTTTGCATGAGATCCTGATCAAGCCCTGTCATGGCAATGGTAACAAAAATTCCGCCCAGGAACTGTTTCCAAAAATTGGCTTTGCTTCCTACAAAGTCATCCCAAAAAAATATTTTGGAGTAGCTACTTTCTTTGACTGCTTCGAAAGTATCCACAATTCCAAAATCCAGTCCCTTAGCCATAAAATAGATCGATAGAATGACAGCGGTCACTAAAAAGGTCGTCTGAAGGGTGTCCGTCACAATGATGGTCTTTAAGCCGCCCTTATTGGTATACAACCAGATAAGCACCAGGCAGATCATCACTGTGATTGCAAAGGGCACATTCCAAGCGTCAAAAATAAAGTGCTGCAAAACAATAGCGACCAGGTATAAGCGAAAGGCCGAACCGATGGTACGGGAAACCAAGAAAATCGCCGCACCGGTTTTATAAGTTGTATGTCCAAAACGTTCTTCCAAATACGTATAGATGGAGGTTAGGTTCATCCTGTAATATAGTGGGAGCAATACATAAGCAATAATAACGAAGCCCACTGCATTGCCCAGAACAAATTGAAAATAGCTAAATTCAGAGGCACCGACTGCCCCCGGGACGGAGATAAAGGTTACACCGGAGAGTGCGGTACCGATCATCCCGAAGGCCACCATATACCATTTCGAATTTCGGTTAGCCACAAAAAAGGTGGAATTATCTGAAGATCCTTTTGAGGTAAAGTGTGCTACGGCGAGTAAGACCGCAAAATAGATTACGATAAAGGATAATAATATGACTGGTGACATAGTTTGTTTTTAATGGGTGAGTGAAAGGTCATGATTTTAATGTGTCGCCTGATAGGCTTCGATCGCTTGTCTTACATTGCCAAATTGTTCCAGCAAAGCGGCAGCATCCTCTTCTGCTGCACCTGTCTGATCCATGATGATACGAACACCGCGACCCACCAATTTGTGGTTTGACAACTGCATATCGACCATTTTATTCCCCTTAACGCGGCCAAGCTGAATCATTACGGCCGTGCTAAACATATTTAATACAAGCTTTTGGGCTGTACCAGATTTCATACGGGTAGACCCCGTCACAAACTCCGGACCGACAATAACCTCAATTGGATATTGCGCAACTTCGGCAATCGGAGAGCCATCATTACAAACGATACACCCCGTTACAAGTCCTTTTTCGTTTGCGGTCTTCAAACCACCGATGACATAAGGTGTTGTACCCGAAGCAGCAATACCGATAACAACATCATTCTCGTCAATATCGTAAGCTTCCATATCCTTCCAAGCCTGCTCTAGATCATCTTCGGCAAACTCCACTGCCTTTCGGATTGCGGTATCACCACCCGCAATTAATCCAATGATCCATTCAAATGGCACACCATAAGTTGGAGGTAATTCAGATGCATCTAAGACCCCAAGTCTACCACTGGTACCCGCCCCGATATAAAACGTTCGGCCTCCAGCTTTCATTTTCTCCACAGTAACCTTAACCAATGCTTCGATCTGAGGAATTGACTTTTCAACAGCTAGCGGCACAGATTTATCCTCGTTATTGATATTAGTCAATAATTCATGTACAGACATCTTGTCCAAATCCTGATAATTCGAATCTTTCTCCGTTGTATTAACCATTCTTAATATATATTGTATTTCTTAATTCAATAAACTTGGTATATCCACTATTTGATAACCTTTCTTTTTTAATATTGTGATGATATCATCCAAATGATGATATAGCTTATCTTTTCGTCTGGCATCGGTACCCATATGGATCAAAATCATAAAACCATTCAGGCCGAACCGCTCTTCATAAGACCAAAGTCCCTCCAAAATCGCCACTGAAGACAGATAACGTTTACCCATTCCCGGATAAGTGTAATCTGCGGCAGTCCGTATTCCGGGCGTATAATTGATGGAAGACAGCCCGATTTCTTTTGCCCAATCAACCGTCTGATTGTTATACCATTCGTAAGACGGCATATAATAGTGCAGTCGCCCTGTATCTATCCCCGAAAGTGCCAGCTCATCCAGATTGGTCTTCAAATCCCGCAGGAACGAATCCCGGCTGACCAGCAATTCATCCCGGCTTCCCCAGTCACTGACCAGGAGATGCTTATCGGAATGCCCTGACAGCACATGTCCATCTTTTAACATCCGTCGAACATAAGGTTTGAAACCTGCATTCCGCAGATAGTCCCCTGTAAGGAAAAAATTCCCTTTCACATGATGACGCGTTAAACTATTCAAAACCGCATCCGTCCCCTCCGATAAATCGTGCCCCGTAAAAAGCAAGGCCACTTTTTTGACTAGGGAATCACCTCGGACAATAGCACCGAAGGGGTCCCTACTTACTTTTTTCCAGCAGGCTCCCCCAACGCCTTTCCTTCTTTCGCTGCCAACAAGTAAATCAGTGAAGCCGTTCCATCCATCGTAGGTTCATTGGTACTGTAATCACCATAATCGTCATGATAAACTGCTAGGTCACTCTGAAAATCTGCATAACTATCGGGGTTATTCAACTTAATACCGATCAAGTTACGATAAGTAGACGCCATAATCGGACCATCCACCAATCCACCGTCAATCGGGTGCTTGCCCAAATAGGTAAAAGCAGAATGCGGATCAACGGGTGTGTCGCCCCAAGACGGAAGTCCGTATACCATACTTGTTCCCCAAGGGTTGGCACCAAAAAGCCAGTCAAAGTTGGCCTGCTCCAGTTCATCAAAACGATTATCTCCTGTCAACTCTTTATACCAGAGACATTGAATAGCGAAAGAAGCCGTCAAATTATTGCTACACCAAATAAAAGGGATTCCTCTTAAAAATGCATTTTGCTCAGCCCTCTTAGTCACCTCTTCAATACCTTGCCTGTAGTATGAGACAATCTCCTCGCGATCCTGTCCTTTTAATTTTTTAGCCAATTCATAATGTCCCAAATTGATAAAAGGATACCACTGATAATGTGCGGCAGTATCTGTTACCATCCAAGGCGTTATTTTTTCCTGTCTGGCATACCGCAGCGCTTCTTCAGCAAACTTCCTTTTCGCTGTTACCGAAAACCCCATGGCTGCCGCCAGCTGCATATCATCCACCCAATTGTCCTCGGCATAGATATAGGGTGATTTGACGGACACCGTCTGTGTCACCCCCGGTTTTATATTTGCATACGCATAAGCCGTCTCTGCCTTCCGAGACAACAGCTTTGCATAATTTTTATCATCTTTTCCAAAAAGTACCGATCCCAAGCGGAAGGCACTGCTGAATTTCCCCGCAGTAGAGCTTGTCCCCGTCGTATTATTCATAAACTTGCCCCGTTGTTGCGGATCACCATCAATAAAATACACCGGGCGTTCGTAGCCCCTACCATAATACGGATCTTCCTTAGGCATACGCATACTTGCATGATCCCGATCATCCGCGATCTGATTGTACATCTGATTCGCTTTTGGATGCATCTTCAACAACCAGTCCAATCCCCATTTGGCTTCATCCAGCACATCAGCACGACCATTCTTTCCATCTAAGCCATTTGCCTGCTTTTGATCAGCAAACACCTGTGGAAAGTCCCGATAGGCTGCCAGCAGGTGAAATGTCGCATTGGCCGAGGTAGTTGCATACTGCAAATAATCAGACGCGTCATGCCATCCTCCGCCAGCATCAATATGCGTACTATCCGCTATCCCCACTTTACCTGCATACAGCGTAAAACCATCGTGCGTATGGCAACTATCCTTCAAAAAAGGATTGAACAATGTTCGTTGTTGACGCATATAGCGTAATACAAAGTCTGCGGCACCCTTATAAACATCAGGGGAAATTCTAAAATATGGAGATTTAATTTCAGCCGCTTGAATAAAAAAACTTCCCGTATCCTGTATGGCCGAAAAATCAAATCGAAAACTTTGAACGAACGGGCCATATGCGCCATAATCCCTTCCTACAGGATGGGCGTAGACTGTTTTGCCTGTCTTTGCATTCTTAACCTCAAAAGAACGAAGCTGCCTGATTGATTTCCCGCCCCATACTGCGACCTTTTTGCCTGCCGGAGTATAGCCTAATTGGTTTATTCGAATCCAAGCATTTTGCTGTGCTTGCGCAAAGTTAAAAACAAAACATGCAAAAACAAGCAAAAAAGCTTGACGTAAATTTAAGAAGTTTAGACATTCTTTTATCATAATAAGGCATTTATTTTTAATAAAATCGATTCAAACGGTTGTTTAGAAACGCAAAGAAACTATTTTCCCATCCATCGTACTCGCCACGACCTCCATATTTCCGTGAACAGCAACAGGATTAACCATACCGTTGGAAATTTTGTATTGCCAGATAACCGCGCCTGTTTTTGCATCCACCGCCGAAAGCAAACCCGAATGACTCGGCACAAACACCAGTTTGCGGTTTGTCTTAATCGCAGAAGGAGTTAGCTCATAAGGTAATTTCAGCTTTGATCTCCAAACCACATTCATCTGCCCTCCCTTTGTAGCGATGCCCAATAAATCGCCATCCATTGTCTTTACGTACACCTGTTTTTTATTCACCCCTAATCCCATAGACTCACGTACACGAATCGAATCTTTCTTTTCGCGCCAGATTACAGCACCATTCTTTGCATCCAGCGCAGTCATAAAGCGATCCGGTGCAACGACAAAAACACGATTATTTACCCCAACAGGATTACAGGCAGCAGCTGAAAACATCCGGTTCGCGTGTCCGTTATTCCATTCCCAGGATAGTTTTCCAGTTTCTGCATCCAATGCATAAAATCCGTTCCCCCAAGAGCCAAAAATGACATTGCCCAAATAATACGTTGGCAAAGTAGACACAAAACCCTTGACTCCGTTAAAACTCCATTTTAATTGTCCAGTCTTTACATCCAAGGCTCTGAATTTACCATCTGATCCGCCGATAAAAGCAACACCATCCTGTATCAGGGGTGATCCCAATACAGCTTTATCTGTTTGCACCTTCCAGAGGAGTTTTCCATTTTCTGCATCGACAGCATAAATAAAATGATCTGAAGATCCTGCCACGACAATACCCTTCCAGACGCCAGGAGTGGAATACACCTTTCCTCCAGTCCGATAAGACCAAAGTTTTTTACCAGATCTAAGATCCAGCGCAAAAATATCCCCAGCAGTATTTGAAGTAATTACTTTGTTTTTATCAATGGTCAGTCCGGCACCTATGTCGCTCGCGTCTTCGAAAGTCCAGTTCACATGAACGGCATCCGCATATTTTTCGTTGACAGCATAGCTTGGACGTGGGTAAACAGCAGTCTCCTTTTCATAATGATGATCAAACAAAGGCACCTCCAGCCAAGGTTTTTCTTGCGTCCCTACGCCTGGATTACGTTCCTGATAGGAAGCTTTCCCATCGGCAATGGTGACGATATTATATCCACCCACAGCTTGATTTGCGCGCAGATTAGACCGTCCCATCACACCCGGAATTCCTTCCCAATCGTAGGCCTTATTACTATGACCATGTCCACAGAACGCCAATTGAACATTTCGTGTCTTGACACGTTTTAATGCATCAAACCAATTGTTCAGGGAAGAATCTTGGGGATAGTGATTGATATAAATTAATGGTGTTCTTTTATCTGGATTCGCAGCAAAGATAGAGTCCATCCACACCAAATTTTCACGCGGGATCTGCCCCGGACTCATACGCATATTCGGACCCGAATTGGTGCCTATAAATTGATAGCCCTTATGTTTAAAGAAAAAAGTCTCCCCCCCAAAGACAGTACGAAAGGTATTGGCTCCATTTTCAGACCAGTTGCCATCGTGATTGCCCGGAATTACGTACCAGGGTAGCTGCAAGCTATCCAAAATCCGCTTTGCCAATTTCAGTTCCTGATCAGCGCCAAACTCCGTGATATCTCCGGAGAGAATAACAAAATCAATATCTGTCAATGTATTTAGATCCTTTACAGTACGGCGCAGATCGTCCGCTCCTGTTGCACCACCAACATGCGTATCCGTCACATGGGCAAATTTAAAAGATTGCGCAAAGGAGAAGTTGAAAATGCATAATAATGCAATAATAACAGCAGTAAACTTCGGTTTCATGGATTAAGTTTTCTTAAAAATAGCGTTTTTATGCGCAAATAAAAAATAAAAATGCGTTTTTATGCATGATATTATATACCAATAAATTGGTTATTTAATAAAAAGCCTTTCTGAATATTTCAGAAAGGCTTAGACAATTCGCCATCAGCGTTACCAACCTGGTGTTTGTGCCAAAATATAGCCCAAATCAGCATACTGCTGGATTTGATTTAATCCGACAGGTGACAAATAAACACGATCAGTAAAACTCACCCGGTTTGCAAATTTCGGAACCATATAGTAGCCAACCATAGCATCCCCGTTCGTGCCATTGTAAGTTATTGTATTACCCGCAGCATCACGAACTTTCAAAACACCCTCGTAAGCTTTTGTCAAACGATTAGGAAGATCTTTTTTAATATTCACCCACGGACCTAAAGAATAATCCACATTTCGGGAGAAATTCATGTAATCCAATTTCTTCCATCGACGAATATCATTCAACCTCGCATATTCATAAACAAATTCCATCCTCCTCTCTCTCCGGATCTCCCACATCAACGGCGAAACATCTGCATCGCGCTGCGGATCATTTGGCAAAGCACCCAACAACAAAGGAGCTGTTTTTTTAACACCTTTTGCTATAGCGTCAGCATCCAAAGGCCTATTTCTAACTGCATTAATGGATTTATCCAAATCAGCTTGCGTAACCGCTGCACCGCCAAAAAACTCCGCGAGAATCTGTTTCGCTTCAATCCAATTGAGCACGACTTCACCTAAGCGAGCAACAGGAGCATCATTTGTATTTGTATTGCTACTCCATTTTGCCGGATACGTCTTACCAATGTAAGAAAGAACTTCTCTTGCCGCAAACTTATGACCATAAGCCAAGGTAGATGAAGCCGTATTGACAACGTTCATAAAAGTCGCCTCAAAACGAGGATCTCTGGTCTCTGCCAAAGATTTCATAGAGAAATCAGATGCATTTGCAACAGCCGAACTCTGCCAAACCTTACCATCATTACAGATAAATGATTTTAACAAATCCAAGTTAACACCCTTTTGCCCTTCAGTTCCATTGCTATAGGAACCTACTGCATGGGTTACTTTCAATGCATCATTATATGTTCGGAAGAAAATCACTTCCGCATTGCTCGATAAGTCCTCTGACGCAAACAAACTTTTGAAATCGCTACTAAAAGACCATTTACCACTATTCATAACCACCTCTGCAGCTTTTAGAGCGAGACCAAGGTATTTTTTGGCACGCTCCTGATCTAGTCCATGATATTTTTGCCAAGACCCCTCAAATAGCATAAGATTAGAGATCAAAGCAGCTGCCGCATATTTATTTACATACCCCTTGCCGTCATCTGCACGCATATTATCTAATACATACTCAAAATCAAGATAAACCTTATCCATGACCTCGCCACGTTTTGTCCGCTCTTTATACATCATAGCTTGATCCATCGGATCAACTTCTACATCAAAATAAGGAACATCACCGAATACCGAAACTAGCCTTGAATATTCATAGCCTCTAAAAAAACGAGCCACAGCAGTCCAATGCTTATACTCCGTTTCGGTCATATTTGCTTTCGCTTTTGTATCAACTCTATTCAGCATGATATTCGCCTTTCTCACCCAATAAAAATTCCATGTTGGGCCAGAATAGGTCGTCAATATATCCGGAGCGGGAGTACCACCTGTCAACGATGGTGTCGTCCCCCGCGTTGTCGGAACAATTGTTTCAAATCCCCCTTGGGTACCCTCCGAGGTAAAATCATCCGCATAGTTATAACCTACCAAAGGCGCATATGCTGTACCATAAAACGTATTATAGCCAACAAAGTAGTTTAGGTAAAAATCATTTGCATATAAGCGAACATCTGCTTCATTACGCCAAAAATCCTTATCAATTACCTTCGTTTTATCCGGTCTATCGAGAACATCTTTATTACACCCAGTGCCCAGCAATACTGCAGACAGGATGATAGATCCAATTTTTATTCTATTTAATTTCATCTGTCAAATTCGTTTAAAAGTTTAACTGAACACCAAATGATGCACTTTTAAAAGTTGGCGTTCCTACCCCAGTACGCCCACTGTTGTAATTCGTCTCATTAAAAAGCGAATACCCTTCAACTTCCTCCGGATCGATAGGCAATCCTCGCAGTTTGTCCCAGGTGAAGAAATTCTCTAAAGAAACATACACTCTTAAATTATTCAGCTTCGCCCGTTTGAGCACATCCTGAGGAAGAGAATAGCCTAATGTTAAGTTTTTAATCCTCAAATATGACATATCTAACAAATAACGGGATTGTATCTGCATATTATTTACATTTAAACTTCCACCATTATTAAATGCAGCCGGATAAAACGCATCCTGATTATCTTCGGTCCAATAATCGTTTACAAAAGTAGCTGGCATAGCACCATCCGAAGTATTGAAACCCGGTATAGCTAAGAATCCTGCTCCCCAAACTTTTCGTTGGCCAACCCCCTGGAAGAAAATAGACAAATCAAAGCCCTTCCAGTCTGCTCCCGCTCTAAAACCATACTGATAACGCGGTGTAGAGTTACCGATAATTTTCATATCCCCAGGATTATCAATAGTACCGTCGCCATTATCAATTTCTCCATCACCATTTAAGTCTTTGAATTTCACATCCCCAGGACCAAAATAAAAATTGGTAGAATTTTGGAAACGAGGCTGATAAACAGGTTTTTCACCATTCGAACCTTCTTTTAACAGATAAGCACTTCCTGTAGCATACTTACTCATCCCTGCATTCATCTCCACGAGCTGCGGTTTGCCGTCACCACCTAAAACGAAGTCGCTATATTGATACAAACGATCCGTCTCATACCCCCAAATATCGCCATACACCCTACCATCATAATTTATACCTGTTGTTCTTGAAGACGTATAACCACTAAATACAGATTTCGCATCATCAAAGTTGGCCCTAAAATTGACCCCTAAACCATTTTCAAAACGATGGTTAAAATCTACAGCAAGCTCAAAACCTTTTGTCGTCAATGTACCGAAATTCCCAAGCGGTGCAGGTGCACCCAACGTATATGTAGTACCCTCTAATGGCGCAAACATATTTTTGGTTTTTTTCTGATACCAATCAAACGTAATTCCTAGTTTATTTTTAAAGAAGCGGGCATCAGCACCAAAATCCAATGTCTCAATATTTTCCCAGCTCACATCTGGCCAATTCAATTTAGGCGAACCGACCGCGTTCAACAGCGCCCCATTCACGATATAGTTAATTTGCCCAGCCGACATATTTGCAATATATAGGTCTGAATCTACAGTTTGGTTTCCGATTACCCCCCAAGACCCTCTAAATTTCAGATGACTAAGTGCAGATCTTGACCAGTCCATAAATTTCTCTTCCGAAGCTACCCAACCCGCCGAGAAAGATGGGTACCACCTCCATTTCAAATCCCCTGGAAATTTTGATGCTCCATCATAGCGAAGATTACCTTCGAACAGATATTTATTTTTATAAGCATAATTTATCCGGCCAAAATATCCCAATTGCGACTCCCAGTACTCGCCGCCACTACCAGTAACCTGCCCTACTGCCAAATCAAATTGAGGATTTTTAATATCCAATAAATCTGCACGCTGTGTCCAATGATAAGAACCATCGTTTGTCACCCGGTTCAACCCTAAAATAAACTTAAAGTTGTGGTCTTCGTTCAGAGCAAGCTCATATGTCGTAAAGGCATTCACTGTATGTTTATGTTCGTTTTGCGAACGCATATAAATATGATCCTGCGCGGAACCATTGGCTGTATACATATCATTAGAAAGATCATAAGCCAAACTTGCACCATCATCACCCTTATTGACAACAGTGCCTTCTCCATTCACATAAACAGGATTTCCCTGTGCGTCAAACCGCTGTTTGGCAGCTACCCAAGAGTTTGCAGCCGTATAACGTGTTCCATTCTTCCGCCAGTTATAATCTTCATTGGTAAATGTATAGTCAATATCAACTTTCCAGTTTTTCATGATATTAACCGTAGCACCAGCACTTAAATTAATATAATTGCGCAACATAGAAGCTTGGTTAGCAGCTTCATTTTCACTCCATGGACTTCTTATCGGGTTATTATTTTCGTCATAGCCCATTGGATAAAGGGAACTCCAACGATACATATATAACCACGGATCTGCAGTAGTCGAGTTTGTCGCATATGGATAAACCTTGTTCCGTTGTGCAAACATAGCCCCTGCCCTCACAGTTACAAACTTATTTAATTCTGTATTTAAGCGCAGAGCTGCATTATATCTTTTAAATTTATCTGAATCACCGGCCTTCAACATACCACTTTGATTTAAAGAACCGAATGAAGCTGTATATTGTGTTTTATTTATAGAACCATTTAAGGATAGGTTATGCGTTTGTGTCGGAGCCCATTCACGCACCATATAATCATATGGATCATAGGTCCTAACACCATACTTTTTCGTCGGCGCCCCTGGATCAACATACCAATCCCGACCGTATACTGTCGGATCATCTTTACCTATAGATGACCCATATTTTTTGTCCCATTCAACAGCCCGCTCATAACTTTCCCTATTAACCTTATAGAAAGCACCAGTCTCGGTTCCACCAATACGCTCGAGTGCATCAATTGTATATTTCAATGCATTTACACGGCCCATCTCCAATTTTTTATATGGATTTTGGAATGAGAAGTTGTTCGAGTAATTTACTGTAACTTTTTCCGAGCCACCACCGGTTTTTGTCTTAATCAATACAACGCCAAAAGCGGCCTTTGCACCATAAATAGAAGCAGAAGCGGCATCCTTTAATACAGTAATTGATTCCACATCATCAGGGTTAACATACTGAATACTTGGAATCTCAACATTATCCACTAAAATCAACGGACTACTATTTCCTTGAATAGATGATATTGCACCCCGGATACGCATTGTCGGGTCAGATCCTACTTCACCACTGGGCACTGTCACACTAAATCCTGGCGTCGTACCTTGAATGGCCCTTCCGACATCTGCAATCGGACGGCTTTGTAAATTTTCTTTCACATTAATTGTTGAAACAGCCCCGGTCAAATTCCCTTTTCTTTGAGTACCGTAACCGACTACAACAACTTCGTCCAACGCTTGGTCATCGCTAACCAAGGTCACATTAAGCGAATTCGAAGTAACGGCAATATCTTTTGAGATATAGCCTACCGATGAAAATCGCAACCTGCTTCCCACAGCAGCTATAATTTTGAAATGCCCCTGTGCATCAGTCTTAGTTGACACCCCTCCGCCAATAACAGATACACTTACATCAGAGACTGGACCTTTTCCATCCGTTACAGTACCTTGCACCGTATTTTGAACCGTAGTTTTCGATAAAGAGCGAAGAAGAGCGCTCGGTAAGTTAGAGCCACTCAAAGCGCCTTCTTTCTTTACGAAAGAATAGGATTCAGAAGGAAAACTCAATCCAAGAGCAACAGAAAATAGTACTAATTTTCTCATTGATTATAGAGTTTTAAAATAAATGATTTTAGTTAATATTGTTAGTTATTCGTTATTATTGCTTGCTATACCTCATTCAAAATCAGTGTACAGCAGATACTTTTTGCGCATTTGCTTGTAAGCCTTTAAGTCAGCAGCCCAAGAATCCCGGATCTGCATCTCAGATTCCCCCGCAATAATTTGCTTGCGCAGTTGGTCTGTACCAGCCAGCTTGTCAAAAAACTCAGGTCTCGCAAAAAACGTGGACTTGTCTGGTGTTTTCTGATAGAAGTCTAAAAGATATTTTAGTGTGAATTTTTGCTCATTAGGATTCAGATCACGTAGATCTATACCATAATTCTTGACTCCTTTTCCTTCCACATGTTTTGACATACCGTGACGCTCACCAGGCGTAAACGTAAAAGATCCATACACTGGATTTGTATATCCGAGAACCTGGAAAGGCCAATCAGTACCGCGGCCTACCGAGATATCCGTACCTTCAAACAAGCATAAAGACAGATACAGACGCACGGAAAGCTGATTAGGCAAACTCGGAGATGGAATTACCGGCAAGTCATACATCTTCTTATGATCCCAGTTTTGAACTTTTATGATCTCTAGGTCAGCCTGACGCCCATTCTCCAACCATTTTTCCCCATTGATCATCTGCGCGAGTTCACCGATCGTTAACCCATGGATCATTGCGATTTTATGCCAGGAAACATCAGACTTGAATTTATCGTCGTGCCGCACAGGCCCATCCACCTGATCACCATTTGGATTGGGGCGATCCAGCACAATGAGTTTTTTATTATGCTTTGCACATAACTCCATGACACGGTGCAACGAAGTAATATACGTATAGAAACGTGCACCAACATCTTGTAAATCAAAAATCATCACATCAATGGAATTGACAATCGAATCTTGTTTTTTATTTCCTCCATACAGGGTAAACAAAGGCAATCCTGTTTTGCGATCTATGTCATTACCAAATTTCTCCCCACGTTCAACATTACCACGAAAACCATGCTCTGGAGCAAAGGCAAACTTCAGATCCACCTTATTTTCAAGCAGAACATCCACTAAGTGCCTTTTATCCACCCCTACGATGGAAGTTTGATTCCCCATAATACCAACTTTCTTACCTTTTAGCTGCGGTAAATAAGACGATAATCGATCAGCTCCGGGAGTAATAGCAACAGCAGCAATATCGTTCACAGTGCCAATCGCATTCTTATCACCCATCTGAACAGATCTTCGTGTTTGACCACAAGAGGCTAGAGAAAGAAAAGAGACCACACAGGTTAACATTAGTAAGGTATATTTCATCATAAATAGACTATTTGCTCACACATAAATGCAGTTTTATGCATGAATAATTGAAAATCAGAATAAAAGTAAGTAGAAGTTTTCGTTTTTAAAACAAAATCCCCTATAAAAACGCAAAAGAAAGTAAGTGAACACTTACAAATAACAAAAAGATAGAGTATTAAATATTCAATTTATAAAGCAAAAAAAATAAATTCTAAAATACAATACACTTATAAACAGCTAATTAAATACTATAAAATATTTAATTAGCTGTTTATAAAACAACAGAAAAGAAACAGAAAAATGGAAAAGTTTATATTAACACCTTCTTAACAATTCGGCAAAATACGGCAAATATGCAAAATCACAAGGCAAACCCAAAATTGTTATAGAGAAAATCAGGCTCCAATAATGGTGTCAATTGATGTACTGTAAATCGTTAGGGTAAGGGTTTTAGCTTTAATTCAGACAAATGACCTCTCAGGGCATTCATAAATATATCTCCTGGATCGTCTTTACCCGTGATATATTTTGGATCAGTTTCCTTCCACCAGGAAGTCTTTTTAAAGCGCTGATATTCATGATGACCGATCACATATTCAATAGGATATTTCTTACTAAGATAACGTATAAGTTCCTCATTTGCCTTTAGCTGCGCATCAGTTAAAGGATTCTGCCGACTACCTATATTTTCGATGCCAATCGCACAATAGTTGAGACCAATGGTGTGTCTGGCAAAAATTGTATCTGGCAAAAATTGATAGATTGTTCCATCGCGATCAATGACAAATTGAGAAGAAACATTCAGGGCACTGGCTTTCGTCAGTTCGGGTCTTCCCGGTAGTTTCACCGGATTGAATGTATTAAAGGTTGCCTTTACGCTGTTGTTTGCCGTCCAATGTACCACAACTATTTTAGGATGAATAGTTGGCGTAGCTTGGCTTAACCCATGTCTATTCTTCAAATAATCCATGGACAATTGTATACGTTCTTGATTCCAAGTGATTGGCTTTTGGACAATCTTGGGCGATTGGGCAAATCCCACAGATGTTAACATCAGCATAACACCTGTCATTAAATAACTAGCGAATTTCATAAGTCAAAATTAAAAAACAAAGCCGTTATAAAACGGCTTTGCACAATCCATATTATATTAGTCAGCAATATCCCACCATACAGGATAAGACCAAATATCATCACTTAAAGCATTTGGATGCGACGCCATTAGACTTTCTGCATTATAGTTAATCTCATGTGAAACTTGCCTAACACGCCTAAACTGTTTACCATCAGGTATTTTTGTCTTCGCCGCTGCGGTAACCTTATATTCATAGGGAACGCTCCAGCCAGGATATACATTTGCGCTAAAGTCATAACGACGCATATCATTCCAGTTCTGTTGCGTAAATGACATGGCTATAAATTTTTGAGTCATAATCTTTGCCAACGTAATATCTGCCGCAGTTCCGATACCTTTATTGATAAATTCGTCAATTTTACTTTCAACCATTGGCGATTTACTTTGATTTACATTTCCATAAGTGGCCAACTTAAGGTTCATCAAGTCAATGTGCCCCTGAATAGCGGACTTATAAGCTGCAAATGCTCCTGCCTTATCACCCTTTTTAAACAATACCTCAGCTTTGATAAAATCCATTTCAAATGCCGTCAACAGATGAGTTGGCGCATCAGGTCTAGAATAAAAAGTTCCACTTGCAGCTATGACACCATCATCCCATTTATAAATATCAGGTGTTTTCTCTGCCTTTGCATTAGAAGTACTTCGAAACGAAACATAAACGGTATCACCCCATCGACCAGTATTCGCCGAATTGATATACCAACTATGCGGAGCTACAGAGCGATTATTACTTGTAATAGCAACATCTTTGGCATTATATGACGCTACGATTGGTCCGGATTGCATACGGATATCCGATTGCATATCAACACCCTTGGAACGCACCATTTTTTTCGGAATGCCATATTCCGCCCAAGGAATCAATTTATCGGCTCTTGGGTCCTCAATATTTTTATTGTCAAAATTGGTCAATAAATTCTCATACCATTTAGTAATCAGAATATTTGAGTTCATTCCCACGTTATCATAAATAATTGAAGTTTTCACAGGATCGGCAAACAAAATATCACCGAGATTGTCCCCCTGCACGTCAACATGATTTACAATTGTACTTTCATTAATAGATAGAGGTGCATTGTTCAATGCAGCCAAAATATCATCGGGTTTGTACAAACTTGACTTTTTGGACAAATTATTCAGCCACCGCGCTTTTACCCCATAGCACATCTTTATCCATTTTGAAACATCTCCCCCGTTCCAGCTATCTCCTGCGGACAAAGCTGTTGCTGTTGCTGGCTGTTCCATTTTAAAATAAGCAATAGCCTCATCAATTTCTTTCAAACAGCCCTCAAAAATCGTTTTCCCATTATCAAACTTAGGTGTAATTGCGGTACCCAACGCCTCCGTATAAGGCATCTCCCCATACCAATCCGTCATCAGCATAAAACCCATTGCCCGAATAGCCTTCATTGCGCCAATATAATGGTATGCATTTTCCGCCTTGGCTTTTGCTTCTAAATCGGAAAAATTAGCTCCTGCCCCTACAAAGAAAAACTGATAGGGAGTTGTGGACATACCCGCAATAGGATTCCAGCCCGCAATCATGCTATTGGATGCAGTACTATTTGTAAAACTTAGTTGCTGAGTTACATATCCCGCTCGCGCGCCAGCGGTACCTTGAGCATATAAATAATAATGCTGAATCCAGGCCAATCGACTATCAACCGACGCCACAGTACTAGAAGGTGTATTAGGATCCACATTGATATCCAACCAACCCTTACTACAAGAAGAGAGACTCGCCAATCCTATCAACAAGGCCAATAAATATTTTGATTTTTTCATAATGTGCTTAGAATTTTAAATTAACACCAAAAGTTACGCCGGCAGTACTTGGCACTCCATTAAAATCTATACCAACAGAACTTGACCCTGTAACGCCTGACCCTGCTGCGCTTGCTTCGGGATCCAAACCTTTGTAATTAGTTAACAGCCATAAATTCGTCCCTGTCAGCGTCGCAGTCAAACCTTTAATAACTTTCGATACATTGGATCTTTTAAAGAAAGAATTTCCAAAATCATAAGAAACAGAGACCGTGCGCAATCGCAGCCAATTTGTATTCGTCATAAAATTAGCGCTTTCTTTTACATAATGTGTTCCCCAATAATCCTGAATTATCTTTTTACCACTTGTTTGCGCGCCACTTACCAGATAAGATTCATTTGCATTGAATGTAAATGTTTTATCCTCATAGACTGGCGCGGCGGTTGTTCCAGTATTTACAACACCAGAAAGTGTCAATTCATCACGCTCCAATGTACGCATACTCAAACCATTAAGTGTCATTGCATAATCTGTTCCATTATAGATATCACCTCCAATACGATAATCTAGCAAAAAGGATAAGTTGAAATTCTTGTACGTAAAACTATTATTTAAGCCTCCTATTAATTTCGGCTCACGATTCCCAATGTTATAAGTGGCCGCATTATCACTTGTAGGCATACCAGTATTCGCATCGAGGATTAATTTACCATCCGCAGTTCGCGCCCATTTGGATCCGGAAATCCCCATAAAGTTTCCCCCATTAAATGATGCTGCCTTAGCATTGCCAACTTGCACATCAGTCACATAAAGAATATCCACTCCAGAAATTAGATTATCTACAGTCCCTCTATTTCCAGACATGTTCAACGTAAGGTCCCACTCAAAATTCTCTCTTTTTATAGGCTTACCTGTCAAAGAGAGCTCCATCCCTTTATTATAAATATCACCTGCATTTACCGACACAAAAATATAACCTGTCGATTGCCCTAGACGAGGAGATAGGATCTGGTTGTAAGAGTTATTGGTATAATAAGCATAATCTATCCCTAATCGGCCATTTAGGAACCTTAATTCAGCACCAATTTCAAAAGACCCTGTTGTTTCTGGCTTAAGGTATGGGTTTCCTTTTGTCCAGCTGTTTCCAGTTCCAATAATTCCGCCAAGAGATTCTCTAGGTGTCCACAAATAGGTATTTGTAGCATAGGGCGTCGCATCCTTTCCAACACGTGCCCAGGAAGCGCGCAGCTTACCAAAACTCAACCAATTTAGCCCCTTGTCTTTCAATAACTCCGTAAAAACAAAACTTCCCCCTACAGAAGGATAAAAATAGGATTGGTTCGCAACCGGAAGTGTGGATGTCCAGTCATTTCTTCCTGTTACGTTTAAGAAAAGGAAATTTTTATAAGAAGCTCTTAGTTCCCCGTATAGACCGTACAGCCTTTTCTTAGAGGTCACTTCATCAAAAAGCTTATTTGCCTTATCGATATTTCCAAAACTGTAGAAGTTATTAACAACAAAATCATACCCCATCCTTCTGTTCGTATTCACTTTTGTTTCCTCTGCAAAATAGCCGACCATAGCTCCCAAATCAAAATCACCAAATTTTTTATTGAAATTGGACATTAAATTAGAAGACCAATAATTAAACTTCAAATCATTTTCAGACATCATACCATTTTGCCAAAGCTGTTTGACGGCGCCATTTTCAGCAATTAATGTCGAATTTTTTGTTAAATAGCTATCCATACCAACGCGGTAAGACACATTCCACCAATCAAAAATGTTCATATTGGCATTGATACTTCCTGTAATCCGCTCGGTATTATCGGTTAATTTATTTTTATTGATGGTCCAATAAGGATTTTCTATATCGTCCTGAAGTTCTTGCAGACCTTCGAACATCCGATATTTCGTCCCATCGTCATTAAGATATTTCTTCATATCGTCACTTCTAGACCAACCGTAGACTGAAGAAATTGCTCCAGCTCCGCCTGAGCCATACAACCCTGCAGAAGTTAAGGTTTTATCGGTACTTGCTAAAGTATAGGCCACGTTAGCTCCCACACTTAATTTACCAAATTTTTGATCACCATTGAAACGAAAAGCTGTTTTTCCATAACCTGTTTCCGGGATAATACCTTGTTGATCAAAACGTGATCCAGATAAATAAAACGAGCCATTCTTATTACCACCGGTAACATTGACGGTATTATCAAAAATAGTCGCTGTCTGAAAAAAGTCTCCTATGTTATCATAAATCCTCTCTCCTGATTTGAATTCATCCCCCCAAGATTGTGTTGTATAAGTATCTAAAGTCCCAGCACTATTGTAGTAACCGCGTTTATATCTCCCTTGTTGTTCAGGTAAACGATTCGCCCAATTTGCCGAGAAGCGGCTTGAAAAACCAACTTCCATGCGTCCCTCACTTCCACGTTTTGTAGTAATGACAACAGCTCCAGCCGCAGCACGAGAACCATATAAAGCCGCCGCCGCCGGGCCCTTCAATACGGAAACATTCTCGATATCTTCGGGATTAATATCCATGACACGGTTACTATTGGAGGTTGAGGTAGCTTGCATTCCATCAAATCCACTATTTCCACCAATAGGTGTTGAGTTATCGTAGATAATTCCATCAACGACAAACAGCGGCTGGTTATCTCGCTCAAGAGAAGTCCCCCCACGCAGAATGATCTGCGCGCCCGCACCTGCAGCACCGGAAGATTGAGTTACGTTGACACCGGCTATCTTGCCCGCCAATGAGTTAACCACATTGGCAGTCTTA
This sequence comes from Sphingobacterium prati, assembly GCF_013167215.1. Taxonomy (GTDB): domain Bacteria; phylum Bacteroidota; class Bacteroidia; order Sphingobacteriales; family Sphingobacteriaceae; genus Sphingobacterium; species Sphingobacterium prati. Next base: position 396,167 of record NZ_JABJWY010000038.1, on the reverse strand, counting down.
TTCTTCATCAATTCATCAGCCTTAATATCTTGAACAGCATAACCTAAGGCTTTCTTCTCTTTTTTAATCCCCATCGCTGTCACAACTACCTCCTCAAGAGCTTCCTCGCTACCAGCGAGAGAAATATTGATTGTAGCATCCGAGCCCACGAGTTGCTGCCTTTCTTTAGAACCAACAGCCCTAAATATTAAAATATCTCCGGACTCGGCTTTAATTGTGAAACTTCCATCTGGATTAGTTTGCGTACTGACAGGTTTACCTTTGATGCTTACCGTAACGTTTGCCATCGATCCACCATCTGAGGCATTCGTTACCTTACCAGTAACTGTTTTGGTCTGCGCCCATAAACTGGTAGATAGCATCACTCCTGAGCAGATTAAGAGTAATTTTTTATTCATGGTATTTAGTTAGTTGTTAATAACTGATCATAACGGGAGATTCCAACCCGAGGTTTACACCAATTATAATACAATACTATAAAAAGTGAAGTATTTATGCAAGTTTATGCGTAATTATTTGAAAAAGAAATAAAAATAAAAACACTAACGCACGATTCGACATAAAATAACTCAAAAATCAATCGTATAAACAATACAAAAACGCAAGCATCAGCAAAATTTAAGATCAAAACGAGATTAACAACATTTTAATCTTACCTGACTCTGCTTAAACAAACTATTATATCGCGTATAGCGTATTGTATCAAGCAAAACCTAATAAAACAGCAAACTCCACAAACAAAAAAATCCATACCAATGCATGAGACGCTTATATTTAATATAAAAAATGGTGATAGAAAGAATAGTATTAGCAAGATTTAAGTAATTACCAGATGTTTCTATACTGCTGAGAAGGGACTAATAAGCAATGTCTTTGCAAATGAAAGCGGCAACATCCTCAAGCACAAGTCGCAATCTGTCGAGTTAAGCGAAACCCAACATATCGAAACGTACCATATCTATGTATATTTCTTTAAAACAAATGGAAGTAATAAACGTACAGACAGTAAATATTTTGGTACCTTCGAATGGCAGAAGATGCAAACCTAAGGTGCCAAATTAATCTTAACATCATAATGTTTTTTAATATAGGCCTGTTGCTCGGCAGAATCTGTCTCCAGATCATGAATAGCACGATCACGCTCCTTATCCACCTCCATCTTGACAACACAGCGATAAAATCGGAATACATCCTTTTCGTTCTCCAGAATCAACCGTGGTACGCGGGCAGGTTTACCGGTTTCATCCTTGGCAACCATCGTAAAATAAGAGGAGTTACAGTGCTTTGTTTCACCTGTCTGAATATTCATGGCCTCCACACGGATCCCCACTTCCATCGATGAATTACCGACATAATTAACCGAAGCAATTAACGTAACCAGTTCTCCCACTTCGATTGGTTTCAAGAAATCAACCTTGCCAACAGAGGCTGTAACGCAATAATGTGCCGAAAACTTAGACGCTACCGCAAAGGCTATTTGATCCATCAAAGACAAAATATATCCTCCATGTATTTTTCCTCCAAAATTAGCATTAGATGGTAACATTAGCTGTGAAATTCGGATCACCGACTCACTAACAGTTTTATAGATCTCTTCCATATCCCTAAATTTACTCCGGACAGACCATAAATCAAAACAAAAATCACTGTGTTTCAGCAAATACGGTCTTTTTTGATCAAAAAGAGACAAAATCCTCGGCAATGAAGTGGAAAACTATAAAAAAGCAAAAGGGATACCCGAATTGATGGATACCCCTTTAAAATAGTACAAAATTCTTTATTTGATTTTTTCAGCGATATAAGGACTTTCGTTACTCAAACGATCAATAGCCTTTACAGCAACATATTGCAATTTTTTGTTATTCAATGTTGTCGGCACATCTTTCGTTGTCACCCCAGGTTCCAAAATCTCATATTTCCATTCGCCACCGTAATTCAGGTATAAAACCCATCGTGCGACCTGGTCAATTTGCTGATGTTGCCATTTTAAGAACATATTATTTCCCTGTGGCGTCAGTAGCAAAGTCGGCTTCAACAAAGGATTTGCATTGAGCCACGGACTTGGCGGAACCAAGGCTTTAGATCGATAAGGCCCCTCCACAAGCGCCTGCGTCATTGCTGGATTTTTGGTCAGCCCGGCCAAACTCCAATGGATGACGCCATCGCGGTTATCCGGCAAAATATTACGTGCTGCGGCAACCTGATTCACAATCTCCTGCACATATTCAGGGCCACGTCTTCCGACTGTATTAATACCCGGCCAAAGGTGCCGCCCCATTGTATTCTCACTTTCCCACCATTTTAATAAAGCCGTATAGCTTTGTTTCGCCGGTTGGATAGGCCAATAAAGCTGTGGCGCAAAATAATCAATCCAGCCTTTATTCAACCACAATTTAGCATCCGCATACAACATATCATATTGACTCGATCCCTGAATTCCAGCAGGATATCCCGGCTTCCAAATTCCAAAAGGGCTAATACCGAATTTCACAAAGTTCTTTTCCCTTTTGATATCCTTATAGATACGCTCAATAAAGGTGTTCACACTGTTTCTTCTAAAATCACCACGTGACAAGGTGCCACCATTGCGTTTAAACTCATTATAGCTTTCCGAATCCGGAAAATCTTGTCCACCATTGTATTCGGCATAGGGATAAAAATAATCGTCGAAATGCACCCCGTCAATATCATAACGCTTAACGATATCCATCACAACACGTGCGGCATGCTCTTGCGTCGATTGTTTGGATGGATCAAACCAGTAATAGCCCTGTTTTAGCTTAACCACAGACTCTGGCATTTTACGCGCCATCGAAGCTGATGTCACAGCCCCACCAGCAGTATGATGCGCACGATAAGGATTCAACCAAACATGAAGTTCAATTCCCCGCTTGTGTGCCTGCTCAACCCAAAAATCAAGTGGATCATAATAAGGTGAGGGAGCTTGGCCTTCCGTTCCTGTCAAAAAATACGACCAGGGCTCAAGATCACTCTTATAAAAAGCATCAGCCGAAGGACGCACCTGAAAAATAACTGCATTGAAATTATTAGTCTTCAAAAAGTCGAGGATACCAATCGCTTCTTGCTGCTGTTCGGCAGTACTGAGATTATTTTTGCTCGGCCAGTTGATGTTGGCTACAGAAGCAACCCAGGCCGCACGAAACTCACGGGCCACGGGGGGAAGATCAACAACGATATCCTTCTTTTTCTCAACCGTCGGCTGCTCTTTTGTTTCTATCGTATTTTTCATCCGCTCCCTCTTCGGAACTGAAGGGGGATCTTTTTTTACAATTTCAACATTAGTATTCGTGTTCACAGGTTCTTGCTTTTTATTTTTCTTGGAGGAACAAGAAGACAAAAGAAAGAGTGCCGTAGTTAAAAATAATAAGGAACGTTTCATCAAGCTATAGAATATTGTGTTTTTTTCAAACTAACCCCAAAACTAAGCTAAATTTCAATAGAAAAGAAATTTAGCGACTCCTCATCCCTGTTTAAAATATATTTCGGTCGGATGAAAAGACACTGCATATAGTTGCTTATGGGATTAAATACAAGCTATGCGAATCTTCAGATCAATAACGTAGTTCCCCCTTAAAGATAACATGCTCCAGCTTGAGGTCGTCCGTAAAAACAATGATGTTAGCAATGCTTCCTGGATTTAAATTCCCAATATCGCTTCGTTGCAATAGCTTAGCTGGATAAGTCGTAGACATCCGGATTGCCTCATCCAGCGGAATCCCAACATGTTCCACACAGTTTCTGATTCCTTCAAATAGGGAAATTGCCGCACCCGAAATGGTGCCATCTGGCAAGGCGTAATAGCCATCATTCAGGACATGCTGATAGATCCCTTTAGTACATGCCGCAACCGCGTCGGTAATCATAAACAAACGCTCCCCCATTTGTCGTTTGGCAATTTTTACAGCTTCAAAGCTGACATGATGCCCATCCACAATAATGCTCGCACAGGCGCTGTTGTGGTTAAAAATAGCTCCGACCAACCCTGCTTCACGATGGTGTAGCGGCGACATGGCATTGAACAGATGTGTACTCGTCGGAATTCCCAAATCGTAGCCATGTGTGCCTTCCTCGAAAGTAGCATTGCTATGCCCCGCACTAAGCAGCAACTGGTATTCTTGCAAATATTCCAGCACATCGTCCGAAATACATTCAGGGGCAATGGTCATCATTTTGACAACTTTATTTCCCTCCAACAGATCTTTGATCCTTTCCTTTGTTGGCGTTATAATCAGTTCTTCAGGATGAGCGCCCCGTTTTTTTGCATTCAGAAAGGGCCCCTCTAGATGCAGACCTAAAAAGGCATCATGATAATAGTCCTCAGCGATACGAATGGCTTCTTTGAATACTTGAATCGTATTTGTTGCCAAAGTCATCATATAGGAAGTCGTCCCTTTATCAATCAACCCGTTGGAGATCCGTTCCAAAGAATCCAAGGTAAGTTCGGCAGAATACAAATCCGAACCATCACCATACAATTGCAGGTCAACCAAACCCGCGCAAATATTGGATCCTTTGACATCAAGCAGCTGATATCCTTCTGGAAGATCCTGCTCGTCGACGATCCCTACAATTTTTCCTTCATCCAGAAGCAATGCCCGCTGTTCTATAATTTCACTACCGGTATAGATCTTACCGCCAATCAATGCTGTTTTTTTCATCAAAAATAATTATTACATGTTATCCGGTCTAACGGCAAAATTCATTACACTTCCTCAGCTAAAGTTAGGATTTGTGTCTTCGTTATCCCAAAATTTTTGCTTTTTAATTTTAACTTTTTAATTTACTGTTGTAACTTAGTTCCATGTACTTCTTCAGAAAGCGCAATGCCGATCGCCCTACAAATGGCAGCATTAAAGCCATGCATATCATTAATGCAACGGCCATTATTGTGTTTTTATTGGGGTTGATCTACAAAATATTTTTTTCATCCTAAACAAGCAACCATGTCAAAAAAAGAGATTTTCAACACAGACAAAGCTCCTGCGGCAATAGGCCCCTATAACCAAGCAATTAAAGCTGGCAATACCCTTTATGTTTCCGGGCAGATTCCACTTGTCCCAGAAACGATGGAATTGATTTCATCGGGCGTTAAAGATGAAGCGCATCAGGTGTTGAAAAATTTGGAAGCCATTTTAACGCACGCTGGGTATACATTTCAGGATGTCGTTAAGGCATCAATCTTTTTAAGCGATATGGACAACTTTAGCCTAGTGAATGACGTTTATGCCGAATATTTCAAGGAAGCCCAACCGGCACGTGAATGTGTCGCTGTGAAGACATTGCCAAAAAATGTCAATGTCGAGATTTCGGTCATTGCCTGGAAAGATTAATCCGTGGAAAATAACAACGAAACAGTAAGCCGCGGAAAATATCTTTTCGCGGCTTTTTTGGCTCCCTTCATGTGGGGGTTCATGTCTATTCCCGTCCGCTGGATACGGGAATATCCTGCCGAGGACATTCTATATTTTAGGATAGTTACGGCCTTAGCTGTGCTTTGGTTCTATATCCTGCTCTTCCAACGGAAGACTTTGCGCTCAGATATTCAGAAATTTAAAGATCTATCAAAAAATGGTAAAATTAAGCAAACGGCCTTAATTGTCCTTGCTTCCCTGTTGATCTTCGGCAACTGGTTCACCTATATTTATGCCGTCAACCACATCAGTATCCAGTCCGCAGCCCTGGCTTATCTAACTTGCCCCTTGATTACCGCAGCAGCAGCCTATTTCATCTTAAAAGAAGAACTGCGCTCGATGCAGAAGGTGGCTCTTCTCATTGCCTTTGGCAGTGTCTGTCTGCTGGCCAAAGGATCGCTGAATGATGTTTTATGGGCAGCCACCATCGCCACCTGTTACGCCTTCTATCTTATCGTACAGCGCATAGCCACAGGGTTTAATAAACTCAACCTGTTGGTTGTGCAATTGACTATCTGTGCGCTATTCGTTATCCCCAAATTGATCTATAATCATCATGAGATCCCCACAGATCCTGTCTTCTGGGGTACAATCATACTGATTGCAGTTATTTTTACCATTATTCCACTATTTCTGAGTATGTACGCTTTGATTGGTATTTCCTCTACCACCACAGGTGTATTGCTATACATCAATCCAATCATTGCCTTCACCTTGGCAGCAACCTATTTTCAGGAACCTGTCCCCTTCGTCACGTATCTGGCTTATGGAATTATATTGATGGCAATCGTCCTTTTCAATAGTATCAATTTCCGCCAGACCAGAAAAAACTAAAGTAAATTGTAACCAAAGGTCAACTGCTCCGGGAATTAATCCACACTGGACAATCCGGCTTATCATTGTCTGCTCGTTTTATAGCGTAATGAACATAAGTCGGATTATTTTATCCTTTTTGGAAAAAAGATACATTTTTTCCAAAGCATAAAAAATGACAAATCATACTTAATTATAAATCAACAACTTAGCAAGAATCACTTGGTATTTGTATCAACTTTGTTTACCAAAATTTTTGATTTTTCATCAACAGTAGTAAATTAGTGCTCAATTTAAGGGGAATCACACCCCCTTTTGCTCCTATCACTTCAGTATTGAATAGCATACTATAATCACTGATTTTGCTTTCCAGTCATATTCAATACGTTTTCCTAACCAGCATGCTAAATGGAATTAGCCCATTACCGTGGAAAAAATCTACTGTTATGAAAAATATGTATATAAAACTGAATATAACACATATACTATATGAATAACAAATTATACACAACACTAAGGATGTTGAGTATTGTTCCGACAATGCTCTTTTCGGCATCTTTACTCCATGCGCAAAGCAACCAAGTGAAAGGTACGGTTGTTGATGCAAAAACGAAAGCTCCACTTGTGGGGGCTACTATCAAAGTACTAGGCACATCAACAGCTAGTTCTACAGATAGCAAAGGAGCATTTCAGATCAATGTAGACGATAAAAATCGTGTTCTGAATATCAGCACGATTGGCTACGAAAATAAAACGGTCACACTTGGACCAGGCGAAACAACAGTTACCGTAAGCATGGATGAACAGACCCGTCAGCTTGAAAGTGTTGTTGTTACCGCGCTCGGTATCAGCCGTGCACAGAAATCATTGACTTACTCTACCCAACAGGTCAACGGGGATGAACTGAACAAGGTAAAAAGTACCAACTTAGCCAACAACTTGAACGGTAAGGTAGCAGGGGTCAATATTGCTTCCAGCTCATCAGGACCAGGTGGCTCCGCGAAAGTCATTTTACGTGGTAACAAATCGGCTTCCGGCAACAACCAGGTATTATATGTTGTCGATGGTGTACCGATCAACAACCAGACATTGGCAAGCCAACCAGACAACGTCTTTGGAGGACAGCGTGACGGCGGTGACCCTATTTCATTGATCAACCCAGAAGATATCGAAAATATCTCTGTATTAAAAGGCGCATCTGCTGCAGCCCTATATGGTAGCCAAGCAGCCAATGGGGTTATCTTGGTGACAACAAAATCAGGTAAACAAGGCCGCACAACGATTAATTTTTCTTCAAGTGCACAGATAGAACAAGCTGTATCCACGCCTAAATTCCAAAATCAATATGGCCAAGGCTCAGGCGGCAAGAACAGTAATACCAGTGTATTCAGCTGGGGTGACAAAACCAATGGCACCAACTATGATAATCTAGGTGAATTTTTCCGCACAGGGAGCAACTTCACCAATTCATTGACATTATCTGGAGGTAACGAAAAAAATCAGACTTACTTTTCTTATGCCAACACCCTTGCAAAAGGTATACTCCCTGAAAATGACCTAATGCGTCACAACTTCAATCTCAAAGAAAGTGCTACATTCTTCGATGATAAATTGACCGTTGAAGGTAGCGCCAACTACATCACGCAAAAGCTAGATAATGCGCCTTCTTCAGGTTTTTATTACAATCCATTGGTTGGAACCTATCTATTGCCACGGAGCTTAAATATCGCAGATTACAAAAATTACGAAACGTTCAATACAAGCCGCAACCTTAATGAACAAAATTGGTTCAGCCTAAGTGATAGTCCTACAACACAACAAAATCCATGGTGGATCGTCAATAGGAACCCGACACGCTCAACCCGAAACCGTTTGCTTTTAAATGGTAGTGCAAAATATAAGGTAGCCCCATGGATTAGCATTCAGGCTAGAGGAAGTGTCGATCGCACTTCAGAGGTCTGGGACCGCAAAGTTTATGCGAGCACGCCAAATCCTTTAGGAAAAGCAAATGGTAACTATAATTATACAAATACCACCATTACACAGCAATACGGTGATGTCGTTGCCAATATGAACTTTAATGTCAGCGATAAATTTCAGATCACTGGATTGGTCGGAACAAGCATCACTGACTGGAAAACTGAAGGTGTAGATTTTAATACAGGTATTGATGGATTAAAAATCCCGAATCAATTCTTTATTCAAAATACAACAACACCTGTCACTTCAACATTATCCGCTAACCGGAGGCAGCTGCAATCGGTATTTGCATCTGCAAACTTAGCTTATGACAACTGGATCTATTTGGATCTGACCGCTAGAAATGACTGGTCGAGTACATTAGCATTCACAGGAACCAAATCTTTCTTCTACCCATCTGCAGGATTGGGCATCGTATTGAACGACAAGTTAAACTTACCTGAATTTGTCAATATGGCTAAGGTACGTGGTTCGTATGCAGTAGTGGGTAATGACTTACCTCCTTACACGAGCTTATTAACAAATACAGTGAATCCATACGCTGTATTGACAGTGAACGATATTGCCTTCTTAAAAACATTAAAACCTGAAAAAACGAAATCTTTTGAAATCGGGACAGAATGGCGCATGTGGAACAACCGTTTGAATGTCGATGTAACTTACTACAAAACAAACACGACAAATCAATTCTTTAAAGTCGCCGCAAGCCAGGCATCATTAAACAAACAATATGCTATTAATGCTGGTGACATCCAAAACCAAGGAGTTGAAGCATTGGTATCGTTGGATGCCATCAGAAATGACGATTTCAAATGGACAACAAGTATTAACTTCACCTACAACAAAAACAAAATAAAAAAACTAGCAGATGCTGTTCCTGAATTTAATCTAACAGGTGAAAATCAAAACAACTTTGCTTCCAAACTTGAAGTTGGAGGGTCTTTTGGCGATATCTATGGACAGGATTTTGTTCGTGATGACCAAGGGAGAATTATTATTTCAGAAGACGGCATCCCTCAGAAAACAAGCGCATATACCAAATTAGGAAATTCAAATCCAATTTGGCAAATGGGCTGGAATAACAGTTTCAATTACAAAAATTTCAATTTAAGTTTCTTGATTGACGGAAAGTTTAATTATGATGTCATGTCAATTACACAGTCTGTGATGGATGGCTACGGAGTATCTGAAGCAAGTGGAGCGGCCCGTGCAAATGGAGGTGTTTCTGTAAACGGTGTCACACCAAATGGAACCCCTGTTTCTGTCGTGGATGCGGAGAAATGGTACACCTCAACTGGTGGTATAGGTCCAGTCAGCAGCCAATATATTTATGATGGAACGGTTGTGAGATTACGAGAATTGACATTCGGTTATGACTTCAACATCAAAGATAGCTTCTTCAAAAAACTACGTGTAAATGCTGTGGGAAGAAACCTATTCTACATTTCGAAAAAAGCTCCTTTCGACCCAGAAGTAACCATGTCAACAGGAAATGCGTTAAGCGGTGTAGATATCTTTATGATGCCTGCAACCCGTAACTACGGACTTACATTAAATGCAACTTTCTAAACGATCAACAATGAAATTTAATAGCAAACATATAGCTAAATTCTCACTTGCAATTTTACTCCTTGGCGGAACAATGAGCAGTTGCACAAAGAATTTTGAAGACTACAACAAGAACAATATTGGATTGACCGATGAAGATCTAAAAGGTGATGGACAGGATCTTGTGCTTTTTCTCAAAAATGCACAAATGTCTATCTATAACTTTTCAGGTGCCGGAGACCCTAACTCTTATCAGGTCCAACAAAACCTGAATGCGGACGTTTTCTCAGGCTTTTTCATGTCCCCAACACCTTTTAATAGTGGCCAGAACAACCTGAATTATGCGATGGTTAATGGATGGAATGGCGAACCTTTCCAGGTATTATATCTTAACGTTATCAAATCCATTGAAAAGTTAAAAGGCAATGGACTTGCAGAAACATATCCAGCGTTATGGGGTTCGACATTGGTCATCAAAGTAGCCGCTGCCAGCCGTGTTACAGATATCTATGGACCTATTCCATATAGTAAAGTAGGTACTTCCAACACTGTACCATATGATAAACAGTCCGATGTATACGCTGCTTTCTTCAAAGAGCTTGATGAAGCCGTAACAGCCCTAAAATCGTACAAAGCAGATAGTCCAATGGCGGCTAAAATCGACCAGATCGATCTTGTATTTCCAAATGCAGATAATCAGGTCCGTTTTAAAAATTGGCTAAAAATTGCCAATTCATTGCGTCTACGTTTGGCAATGCGCTTGGTTAAAATTGATGCAGCATTAGCAAAAACACAAGCTGAAAAAGCGTTGGATCCTGCAAATGGCGGTGTATTGGAAAGCAATGGCGAAAACTTCAAGATCACTATACCGGCAGACGGGACCTATAGCAACCCGCTTTGGTTTATTTCCAAAAACTGGGCTGATACGCGTATCAATGCAACACTTTCGTCGTATATGGTAGGGTTAAAGGACCCGCGTATTTCCAAATATATGTCTCCTGTGACTAAAGATGCAACAACAACAGCTTTCGCTGGCCAATATATTGGAATCCGTACCGGTGCTGAGAATATTGAAAAAGATAAATACCAGAAACTTTCAGCGTTGAATACAGAAGGTACAACACCAACTTTTGTTGCAACAACAGCTCCTATATTGATGACCGCCGCAGAGGTATATTTCCTCCGCGCTGAAGCAGCTCTTAGAGGGTGGAACAATGCGGGTGGAACAGCACAATCCTTGTATGAAAAAGGGGTAGAGACATCTTTCACACAGTGGGGAGTAGCATCAGAAGCAAGCACTTACCTTAATGACAATACAAGTAAAGCAGCTGCCTATGTAGATCCTTTCAATGCAAAAAACAATGCTGACTCACCGAGTTCCTTGACGATCAAATGGAATGAAAGTGCATCCAACGAAGAAAAATTGGAACGCATTATCACGCAAAAATGGTTAGCTATCTTCCCTGAGGGACAGGAAGCCTGGAGTGAATTCCGTCGTACAGGCTACCCACGCTTATTCCCTGTCGTAGTAAACAACAGCGGTGGATTGATTGATACCAAAATACAAATCCGTCGTTTACCATTCCCTCAGAATGAATACAATACAAACGCAGCCGAAGTGCAAACCGCAATCTCTCTGTTAGGTGGTCCTGACAATGGTGGCACCAGACTTTGGTGGGATGTAGCAAAAGGAAATTTCTAAAACTGATTTTTTCGCTATATCAAGCGGCTTAACGACAACGTTAAGCCGCTTTTTTTGTCGTTTTTAACTTGTTATATTGAAAGAAATCACTATTCTTTCATTCAAATCAGTCCTATTACTTAAAAATCACACTATTGAGAAATTCCGAGTGAGCGATGTAGCAATCGATTAAAATTGTCCGTTCTATGACTAAACCAAACACGCAATTATGAAAAATTTATCAATCTTAGGTTTAACCTCTTTGCTTACCTGTAGCATGTTATTTGTTGTTTGTAAATCGGAATCCCATCTTGAAAATCCTTATAGAGAAAAGACTGAGAAAGAACTAGAAACGCTTTCAAATGAAAAATACAGTGAAATTATAGCGCTAGCCAACCCAAAAGAATGTACTGATCCGGGCGATTGGAAAATAATAGACATCCAAACCCTATGTGGAACCAGTCATATCCCTTACCATCGTTCAGTTGACAAGATGACCTTACAAAACATGATCAATGACTACAATAAGTTGATGGAGATATATCAGCCCATGATGGCTCCACGGATAAATTGCACCCCCTATCAAAAACCATTAGATGTTATCTGTAAGGAAGGAAAAGCTGCAATTAAATATGAAGATCCTCAGACAAACTAGCACTTGTAGCGCGGATAAACCCTAAAAAATTAAATTTTTCGTATTTTAGCCGTTCGAGAAAATGGCTGAATTAAGTTTAATTACCCCAATAGAATACCTCAAAGGTGTTGGTCCCCAAAAGGCAGATGTGCTCAAAAAAGAGTTGCAGGTGTTTACCATTGGCGACCTTTTGACTCAATACCCCTTCCGTTATATCGACCGTACAGAATTCCACAAGATACGGAAGCTGCATCCCGATATGATGGCGGCACAGGTCTTAGGCCGTCTGATTTCATTACAGCTGGTAGGAGAAAAAAGAACCAAACGCCTCGTCGGCTCATTTAAAGATGAAACGGGTTCCATGGAACTTGTCTGGTTCCAGTCCATTCCCTGGCTCCAAAAATCATTGAAGGTAGGCTCGGCTTATATTATCTATGGCAAACCCAGCGAATTCAATGGGCAACTGTCCATTACCCACCCCGAAATGGACCTGTATAATCCGCAGGTCAAACAGGCGGGCAACATGAGCTTACAACCGGTCTACTCTTCTACTGAAAAACTCAAAAAATTCAATCTAGACACCAAGGGCATTCAACGCTTGCAACAGACGGCATTGGAAACCGTATTTCGGAGTATCGATGAAACGATTCCCCAGGAGATACTGGCAAAACATCAGTTAATTTCTCGGCAGCAGGCGCTAGCTTCCATTCATTTTCCGAGCAACCAGAAGGAATTGAATCAGGCGATCAAACGGATCAAATTTGAAGAACTGTTTTTCATCCAGCTCAAGCTGCTCAACAATAAACAGTTGAATACGCAGAAATTCAGGGGTCAGCGTTTCAATAAAGTGGGTGAAAAGTTCAACACTTTTTTCAATGAGCGTCTTCCATTTCCGTTGACGGGTGCACAGAAACGTGTTGTTAAAGAAATCCGTATCGATACCAATACCGGTGCACAGATGAACCGTCTCGTGCAGGGCGATGTGGGCTCCGGAAAGACCGTTGTTGCCCTAATGAGTATGCTTCTTGCTGTTGACAATGGCTTCCAGGCCTGTATGATGGCACCGACAGAGATCTTAGCCACACAGCATTACCATGGGCTCAAACAGCTCGTCGGTGATGATCTGGTCAGCATCAAGCTGCTCACGGGATCGACCGGCACCAAAGAACGTCGGCTGATCCATCAGGCCCTCGAAGAGGGCACACTCGATATCCTGATCGGTACCCATGCACTGATCGAAGATAAGGTGCAATTCAAGAATCTCGGTTTCGTCGTTATCGATGAACAACATCGTTTTGGTGTAGAGCAGCGCGCCAAGCTCTGGCGCAAGAATGTTATCCCGCCGCATATGCTGGTCATGACAGCTACGCCCATTCCACGGACGCTAGCGATGACGATGTATGGGGATCTCGATATTTCCGTGATCGACGAACTCCCTGCCGGACGTAAGCCTATTAAGACGGTGCACTTCTTTGAGAGCTCCCGCCTACGCATGTTTGGCTTTATGCGGGAGGAAATCGCCAAAGGCAGACAGGTGTATCTCGTCTATCCGCTGATCAAAGAAAGCGAAAAACTGGATCTAATCTATTTGGAAGCGGGCTTAGAAAATTTGCAGCGCGAATTTCCCCTTCCACAATATAAGATCAGCATTGTCCATGGCAAGATGCCCGTGAAAGATAAGGATTTTGAGATGCAGCGTTTTGTGAAGCACGAAACACAGATCATGGTGGCAACAACGGTGATTGAAGTGGGCGTCAACGTACCGAATGCGTCGGTCATGGTCATTGAAAACTCCGAACGGTTTGGTCTCTCCCAACTGCACCAATTACGGGGACGTGTGGGGCGTGGAGCCGAACAGTCCTTTTGTATTCTGATGTCGGGCAACAAGCTCAGTAAGGAGGGACGTCTCCGACTCGATACCATGGTGCGCACCAACGATGGCTTTGAAATCGCCGAAGTTGACTTAGAATTGCGAGGTCCCGGCGACATCTCCGGCACACAACAATCCGGTGTACTCGACCTGAAGATGGCCAATCTGGCGACAGACCAGGCCCTATTGACCGAATGCAGAAATACCGTCATTGCCCTGTTCAAAGAAGACCCCACACTTCAAAGCGAGAAAAATCAGTTACTTCGGAGCTTTCTGGCGCGGAAATCAGACGGTATTGCCTGGGACAAAATTTCCTGATCACCAACCAATCAGCTCTGGCGCGTTCAAATTCAAAACAAGAAACGATAATTGTTTGGCAAAATCCATCTGACGATGCCTTTAGCCGCTCAAATCAATATCCAATAACAAATCAATATCCGGTAAACTATTTGACCAGGTCTAGATTCCAATAGATCCAAGGAGCCTACCAACGGGACTCCCAAACTCAAACATTGCCCAAAAGCATACATTTTTTTCCAGTGAGACTCCATCCCCTAAGCCCCGATGATCAAAACCAAGGTAAACAGATCGTCATAAATAACTTATACAAAAACCCAGTGATCAAATCATTTGTATATAAAACCAAATTTATTTATTTTTGTATCATTATGAACATGATATAGAAAATATCCCCTTCTTTTACTAGGCAAAAGATGGCGACTGACCGCTTACTTATTTTGAGTTGCCCTGGTAAGCAAATCACAAAAAACTTATTGGTTTTTCTTAAATTCACCTTTTTAAAACAACACATAAAAGTGGATGTATGAGAAGAGACAGACGATCGCCATCCATAGGTAGGTGAACGCGCTCCATACGCTACAATATACTTAATAGTACAAAATGGCCAGAATTAAAATACACGATACAGCAATAAAACCCGAAACAGCCGTCTTGGTGAGTGTTATCCCACAGGGCGTGACTGAAGCAAAGGCGAAGGAATACCTGGAGGAACTCGAATTTCTCGTGCAGACTGCCGGCGGTGAGACCAAAGGAATGTTTACACAGAAATTAGCTTTTCCTGATAGAGCGACATTTGTCGGCAGCGGAAAACTGGAGGAGATCAAGGCTTATGTTGAAGCTGAAGAGATCGACATTGTTGTCTTTGATGATGAGTTATCCCCATCCCAATTGCGCAATATTGAGAAAGAGCTCAAACGCAAAATCCTGGACCGCTCCAATCTGATCCTGGATATCTTCGCCCGACATGCAAAGACCGCACAGGCAAAAACCCAGGTAGAACTGGCACAGCTGCAATACCTATTACCACGATTGACTCGCCTGTGGACTCACTTGGAGCGTCAACGTGGGGGTATCGGTATGCGTGGTCCCGGTGAATCGCAGATCGAAACGGATAGACGGATTATCTTGGACAAAATTTCGTTGTTCAAAGAAAGACTGAAGGCGATTGACAAGCAGAATGAAACCCAGCGCAAAAACCGCGGCGAGATGATCCGCGTAGCTCTGGTAGGTTATACAAACGTTGGTAAATCAACGATCATGAATATGATCTCCAAATCTGACGTATTGATCGAAAACAAACTTTTTGCAACGCTGGACACCACGGTGCGTAAGGTCGTTATCGACAACCTTCCGTTCCTGCTGTCCGATACGGTCGGTTTTATTCGCAAACTGCCGCATCACCTGGTGGAATGTTTTAAATCTACGCTGGACGAAGTCCGAGAGGCTGATGTGCTGATCCACGTGGTGGATATTTCGCACCCTAACTTTGAAGATCATATCCAGGCGGTAAATGAAACATTGAAAGATCTGAAAGCTTTAGATAAGCCCGTTATTACGGTATTCAACAAGATTGACCTGTACAAACCAGCCGTTGAAGAAGGACATGATGGTGAAGAGGTAGAGATCACATTGGAGGATTTCCGCAATTCATGGATGGCGAAAAACTCCGATCCGGCGATCTTCCTTTCTGCAACAAACAAGACGAATATCGAAGAGTTCAAACAAAAACTTTACGATATTATCGTGAAGATGCATAATGAACGTTATCCATACAACAACCTGTTGTATTAATTTGACAAACATGACAGCGGATCGTCAGAAACGATCCGCTTCTTAAAATAAAATAAGCAATGAATAAAGTGGTACAGTTCCAAGATTGGGGACTTGTAGACTATCAGGAAGCCTGGGACAGACAAGAGTCCATCTTCAAGAGTGTATTAGACGTCAAACACGACAATCGGGTCAATGCGACAACAACAGACACACCAAACTACCTGATTTTCACAGCCCACCCCCATGTCTATACCTTAGGAAAAAGCGGACACGAGGAATACCTGCTCTTGGATGAGAAAGGCCTGGAAGAAAAAGAAGCGAAGTTCTATAAGATCAACCGTGGTGGTGATATCACCTACCATGGACCGGGTCAGATTGTGGGATATCCGATTCTGGATCTCGACAACTTCTTTACCGATATCCACCTTTACTTAAGGACGTTAGAAGAAGCGATCATCCTGACCTGCGCCGATTACGGTGTTCCTGCAGGAAGATATCCTGGATTTACTGGAGTCTGGATCGAGCCGGACAAGCCTACGGCCCGCAAGATCTGCGCGATGGGCGTGCGTGCCTCACGCTGGGTGACCATGCATGGCTTTGCCTTTAATGTCAATACAGACCTGGATTATTTTAGCAATATTATCCCCTGTGGGATCGACGATAAAGACGTGACCTCATTGAAGCGGGAACTTGGTCAGGAAGTCGATATGGATGAAGTGAAGGAAAAACTTCGTGGACACATCGCCCGACTTTTTGAAATGGAAGTAATCCAGCATTAGAAATCATAAAAACGAACAAGGAGCTGCTAAACACAGGTCCTTATTCCTTTTATAATGCTTATAAGATTGGAAAATCCGTGTAAGATACTTTCCTTATTAGTCACCTTACGCTGATCCACTAACAATAATACATGCATTCATAACGAAACAGTTTACCATCTTTGAACGTAATGATAAACTGTCCTGCATCGCCATTTTGCATACGGTACACATGTGGCTCCTCGATCATATTTGCAGAGACCATATCGCCAAAATGATCGATAAAATCCCTTTCAGTATAATTGGCATCCATACGCTCGTTGCCTATCACCAAGATCTCACCATCCGTAAAGTATAACTTATAGACCGTTCCGACGATCTTCTTTTTGTAATTTTCCTCAAAGGCCACGATCAGATTCGGGGCTTTATAAAAGTAACGCGGTTCCCAGCCACATTCAGGCATATCCGGTATATCAGCCACCCGCTGCATTTTCAACTGATTCATTTGTGCATCCTTAATCTCACCGTCCACAAGAGACAGCCCCTGCCAGACAAAATAGAAGTCGAGCGTCTTCATCTTTTTTTCATACGCCTCATAACCAATGTATTTCTCCAACCTGCTTGCTACTAACAGCTCAAAATCAATATCAACTTTCGGATTTTCTAACCCATAGGCGGCATAAGATTCCTTCCAATAGGACAGAGCCGGTTTCAGATTTTTCGACTCCCGCCAGGCCAGCTCCCGCAATCTTCCTACCTGAGCCAGTTCCTTTTCCTGATCCATACCTTTTACAGCCAAATAATCTTTCAGTACTTTATCGTAGGTCAGGACGGAACCCAAAAATTTCAATTGAACATATTCAGGATTTTCATGAAAATGATCACCGATATAGACCCAACCATCTGTATACAATGGCACATAGTCAATACATAATAACTCATTGAGTGAAGCGCGACGGACAGCAAGACTTGTTGTGGTCGGTGCTTTTCGCACACGGAGTTCAGCCACCTGTACATAATAATGCGGGCACTGATACCCTTCAACGCCCCGATAGAAATATTTAGCGGGCTCACCAGCAGATTTTTTTCCGTCCATGAATTTCTTCAGCGGTTGTTGGTCGATAAATCCAATATCACCGTTGCTGACCTGCACCTTATACTGCATGTTGGTCGAATCGAGCAGATAAATAGGCGCTTCGGTAATAAATACCCCCAAAGGATCATTGTTATTTCCAGCCTCCCGATAGAGATACCCCCACTTGGATGTATACACAGGCCGTTCACCCGCTGGTTGCGCCATGCTCCGGTTTACCAAACAACTGTATAGGATACAGCACAGGAGTAATACTTTTCTAAGCATATAACTTTATTTCTTTAATAGCGATGCAGATAAGCATTGACCAAAGACATTAAAATGGAGCGCCCTAATTTACGGACATCTCAGCATATAAGGCCAACCGGCTAATGCACTAATCTTTGACAAAAATAGGCAAAAAGGAGGCCAATCAAATCGCTGTAATCAGCTATTTCATAAATGAAGAGCAGATCTGCTCCGATTTGATCAAGCGGCTGTATTATTGAAAAATAGTTTAATGCCCCCCTTAGAAACAGCTTTTATAGCTAACGTCAGAAAACAAATCAGGTTTATCCATAAAGCAATGATCTTACTTCCGATTCAATAGCGCCACCTGTCCTTCCAAGGAGAGAATTGTTTTTTCCTGTGCCTTGATCGTCTGTTCAAGTGCGGTGATTAATTGCTTGTAGACCGATAGACCTTCGGCGTTCATAACGCCGGTGCCTGTGGCAGGGCTAAACGCTTCAACACGACGCATCATTTTCCCCTCACCCAACAATAACCAAGCAGGACTAATATCCGGATGGCGGGTCAATATGGCAATCATCGCGTCAGAACTCAGCGCTGTATTTTTCTGGCCGCCTTTGAAATTGGCGTAGGAAAGCCCTACATCTTTGAAAAATTCAGTTTTACTGATTTCCTTCCTTTCGGCAATCAATAATACACGTTCTTTTACGTTCACAATTATTCTACTTTTAAGCCGCTATTATTTTTAAACCGAACCAAAAACCAAGTTGCTCGTTTGTATAGGAGTTTATCTCCACCAAAAACGAGGACTGGTAATTCCTATTGATTTCACTCTGATTGAATAACTTTTTCCCATTAAAAATAATAACCAATTAGCTTTCCATCTCCGCTAAATAACAAAAATTCCGGTTAGCATCTATTTATTCCGCAGCGATTCAATCTCTTGCTCAAATGAAGACAATAATCTTTCTAAAGACATAATTGTCTTCTCTTGAGATTTAATAGTCATATTTTGAGAAGCAATCAATTGCTTTAATGTGTTAATCTCTCTATTCGCAATTCCCTCCAATTCAGGTGTAAGATATGTTTCTCCGTCTTCCTTAGCTAAAACAGGTTTAAGCATCTCACCTTCTCCTCTCAATAACCACTCCGAGGAATAATCGGGATATTTTTCAGCTACATTTACCAACCACTTCGCCTGGATGTCAGTATCATTAGCCAGTGCCCTTGTAAAAACGCCTTTACTTGCGCCAATAGACGCTTCCAAAGCGGACACACTTATCCCCTCTTTTTCTGAAATAATCTTAATTCTCTTCAAAATAGAACTCATTTCTGAAAATTTTAATATTATAAATTTGTTTTGATGAAATATAGTTCTTAAATTAGCTTTATAGATGATAATTATAAACCAAATATTTAACCAAAAAACATTCCTAGCATGAAAAATACGCAAAAGAAACTAAAAGCGAAACATTTTCGCTATTTAAGCAAGGAGTATATTGAAGATCCGCTGAAATATCTCGAAGATTTTTATGAGCAAGAGACTTACCATCATTACTTTGTTATGGAAATAAACTTGCTTATAAACGCGGCGTCAAATGTAAAGATGAATTGCCCTAATTCCAGTTTAGGCTACAACACAAAAAAACTGATTACGTTTGTTGAAATTGCCTATGTCATTTTCAAAAAATGCAATTTGAAAAAGCTGAAAAATCCCTTGAATTTTATTCAATGTGTTTCCGACTATTGGAATTACGTATCAGGGGAATGTTTCAGTGTAAATGACATTGAATCGCCAGAAGATGAGATCAGCCGATTTTTCTCACATCAATCATTAGGACAATGGTACGAGACTCTGGATGAAATCTGGATAAATATTAGCGATAGAAATGGTGATTTTCTAGGAAATGAGGGAAATAACATCCTTGCCGTTAGAGAATTATTACAAAGATTAGCGATATCGCTGCATAAAATATATGAAAATAAATCACTTCCAGACAGTATTGCGAACAATCAAGAAGAGATTGAACATGAGGAAAGCCAAGATCAAAAGTCTTTGGAACAGACCAACAGCATAGAGACAAAGGAGGAACCCTTCGATGATGTAGCAGAAAACGAAATATTGAACCCAAAGGAACGGATCATATTGCCTGCATGGCTTGCTCCCCACCCCTACTCCATTTCAGCACTCAAAAACTTCTTCGATAGAGATGACCTAAATGGTTGGAAAGAAGATATTCGATATTGGTACCGGACAGTCATTACCGAAAATGAATTCTGGTCCGCTGACAATGAAAACCATAAATTCTCCGGAGCAAATCTCCTCTATACTTATTCCTGCATTTGCTCTTTATTGGAAATGCTGTTCAATAAGCTTGAAGAGTCTCCCATCAGCTTAATGGATATAGAATCCTCCATCTCCATATTGCCAGAATGCCAATCAATTTTCATTAGGCATGAAAACAAGGAGATTATACTCTATTATATATCAGACGAAGAATTGCGATACCCATTATCATCATTATTAGCGACTGTTAACACCTACAGCCAGCAACAATGGGATGAGATCTTATATGATTGGGTCAATTATGGACTCGATAAAAATCGATATACCGGAGACTATTCAGATTACAGTACACGCATCTATCAAACAATTATCAAAATAATAGAGCTCGCTTATTTAGTGGCCTTCTCGGACGAAATAGATCTTCTAAATCCAAATCAAACAGCCCCAATAGAAACAGAAATATAGCAGATTTCTATTCAACCAATCATTTTGTCCAGCATCGTGGCGAGACAGCTAACCTGTTTGACTTTCAAAAATAACCACAAGACCAAACCAATCGATTATGAACACAGAACTTACTCCAATCATCGAAGCTATCCTTCGCGCTATTGCCGTTGATGAAATCTACCTATGGACTTATATCTGCGATGACAAGAAATATCAAATACTGCAGATTAACCGCCTGTCAAATACAGCAATTCGATGTATAGATCCTCTTGGCGCGATTAACAAGATCATCAACAAGCATCCAGACCTATACGTCAAAGTAAATTTCACCCACGAAATACAAAAACAACTCGATCAAGGATTGGGCCGTACCTCTCTTATTTATCAATCAGAAAATCGCATTTACCAAAATCCGGCGCAGGAAATTCCACTTGTGTTACCCCAATATACTCCAGCTGAGATTGTCGAAAAAACCAGATTATATATCGAGAAAGAGAAAAGTAAGATCCGATCGTTTATAGATGGGCACTTTTTCTATTTGGATAGTAACAACCATGCACACGCAGCCTTTATGCTCCATCAGGCCATCGAACTATCGCTAAGAACCGCAGAGAATCTTCTCTTAAACAATGACAGGAAATCACATTCGCTTAGAGGCAGCATAGGGTATCTCAAACCTTTTGATTCTAGATTGGCTAAACTAATTGACAGCGAAGAGGAAAAAAAAGCATTAGAAAAGATTGACGAAGCCTATCTTGGTTATCGTTACAATCAAGATTATACAATTGACAAAAGTCTATTAGAAACAGCTTATCAAATCGCTATAAATGCGTTAAACTGGATCTACGATTATTCCAATCTTTTATTCGAAGAAATTAGAGAACAACTTATTCCAAAGCAAAATCAGCACAGGAAGATTGAAAAATTCAAAAATAACATCGCTATTTACAATAAAAATCATTGCAATAGCAATTACCGTGACCTGATCTTAAATATTCTAGAGTTATACTGCACCCCTTCTTTAGTTGCCTGCTTCGGTTATCATTCTGATCAACATAAGTACAATAGTTTGCTCCAGAAGAAGAAAGAAGACCGAATTACCCACTCCTACTACCTATTTATTGCTTATGATAGCCTAAATACCGACATCGCCCACCTACAACAAAAGACAATGGATCTGCTACCGAAAAATGTTTCATTGACCTTGGTCACAGAAGAGACGGCGCACTTTGTCAAAAAACTTTCCAAAGGCCATCCTTTCTTTCTATCGCTGATAAAAGTCGGTGATATCTGGTTTCAAAATGCTATAGTTGAAAATATCAACCCTGACAGCATCGCTGTTCCTCAACTAGATTTGGATTACGCGCGTCAACAATGGCACAATCGCTATAATAATGCCCGCTGCATCTACAATGCTTTTGAAGAGGATTGGTCTTTTGGCGTCGAAGCCGTATATCATTCCTTATCACAAGTTTTAGAACAAACCTGTCTCGGTGTTATCAATACAATACTTCAATACAAACCTCAAACCGTTGGACTTCCTTTTTTAATGAATCTCTGCCGGTTAATTGTTCCCGATGCACACGCGACCTTTTGTCTCAACAACAGCGACCATATCAAACTGTTTAAAGAAGTTATCAAAGCTCAGCAGGAATTTAGGTATAACGCCAACTATAAAGGAGACCCATTCGCCATTATAAGATTACAGGAGCTTACAAAGTTGTTTATCGAAAGATGTAACCAAGAGATGGAAGATTACTTTGGAAAGATCTCAAGCACTATTCAGGTCGAGAAAATCGAATAGGTAGAAACGCCCCGCATTTTCCAACAGAAAACGATATATATTTGTACAATCAGTTTTATGAATTACAAACTCTCTAAGCAATTTTAATCAAGCCCAATAAACGCTCTAAAATTATCCTTTGAGATCACCTTAATTTCGGCGTTGTAGGCTTCCACAAAATTCGATGGTATTTTTGCTTTCGCCTTAGGATTCCATTTAAATTCATAACCGGTTATTCTACCATTTCACCGAAAGTAATGCTTTTTGGTGAATTAATTCACTAAAAAGCATTACTTTTGGTGAATAGCATGATTTTTACCGCTTTTAGTCAAACTCTGGAGGTTTGCTCGTGACCAATCCCAATCCTATATTCTCGGCTCTCTACTGGTGTAAAAAACTGGATATGTCGAAAGCCCCGAATTTCAAAATCGGGCCGGTAGTTACCCGGATCATATTATAAATATCCTAAATGGAAATTAAAACCCCACAGATCCTTGTCATATTTTTTACTTTTTCATCTGTACCCTAATTTCCCCGCAGTTCTGTACCTTAATTCCCACCTGTACCCTTCCTAAATTAGCAAAAAGATTTATTGCTATGTCGACTAAAACACTTCAACCGTATTCCATCAGACAGGTCGACCTCTCTGATCTATCCTTGCTAAAAAAGGTCCAGCATACTGTGAAAAACAAAAGCCTGTTGCACATGCCTTTTCTGCTGCTTACACAAGATGAATCAATAGCTGCCTTTTCTTTGGCTACCGTCTCCGAAGACAATAACCTGGCTGTTGAAATTTGCTATAGCACCAATGTCTCCGAACAACTCTCGATAATATTTAAAAACAAAGCACAACTTTATTTTAAACAACAGTTATTGACCATGTTTGGTAGTGAAGAATCGCTAAAAAGGGGCATCAGTCATTTTCACAATTGGGCAAATCCAAACGGAAACAGTAAATTAGTATAAGTATGGAGCAGAAACAATTATACAAGAAAATTGCAAACATCGTAGAGAACCAGATCAAAAATGGCTCTTTGGTCTATGGCGATCGTCTCCCTTCTGTTCGCAGTGCGCAAAAGCTTTATAATGTGAGCTTAAATACGGCAAAGAGCGCGTATATGGAACTCGAGAGCAGATCCCTGATTGAATCGCGCCCCAAATCTGGCTTTTTTGTTAGTCTGGCCGGAAAACGCCGGATGTCGATCCCTTCGATATCGACATTTAAAATTGACGAAAAGAAGCAGGACCCTGCCGCATTGATCGACAAGGTATTCCACTCCCTGGAGGATAAGGAAATTACACGATTTTCTTTGGGTTTGCCCAGCCCATCGCTGCTTCCCATTCAGAAACTCAATAAATGTATCCTGGAAACGGTGCATGAACAGCACGATTACGGCGATCAGTACGGACAGGTACAGGGTAGTCCGACTTTACGTAAAGAAATTGCCAAATGGTCGCTCGTATTGGAGGGGAAGATCAGCGATGAAGATCTGATCATCACTTCTGGCGCCATGAACGCCATCTATAGCTGCCTACGCGCGGTCACCAGCCCCGGAGATACCATTGCCGTGGAAAGTCCTTTATATTTTGGCTTTATCCAGGCCTTCCAGGTACTGGGCTTAAAGACGATTGAGATACCGACCCACCCCATTACAGGCATTGAACTGGACGCATTGAAAAAGGTAATCCACAAAATCGATGTATGCTGCTTTGTTTCCAATTTTAGCAATCCCCTCGGTGCACTCATGCCGGATGGACATAAAAAAGAACTTGTCAAGCTCTTGGCTTTTCATCATATCCCCTTGATTGAAGATGACCTCTATGGGAATATTTATTTTGGAACCTCAAGACCTAAGCCTTGTAAATACTTTGATGAGGAAGGCCTGGTCATGTGGTGTGGTTCTGTCACCAAGGTATTGGCTCCGGGTTTTCGGATAGGGTGGGTCGAGCCTGGACAGTATAAAGACAAAATTCTAAAACAACGACTGATCCAAACCATCTCACAGCCCGCAATTTATCAGGAAGCGGTAGCCAAATTTCTGCAGATCGGAAGATACGATCATCACCTCAATACGTTTAGGAAGAAACTGTACAGCAACTATATCAATTTCAGGAACAGTATAGAAGCTCATTTCCCCGAAAACACAAAGATGTCTCAACCCGAAGGAGGATTTGTACTCTGGCTGGAAATGGATCCAAAAATTGATTCAACGGTACTCTATGACTACGCACTGAAACAAAAATTGAGCTTTGCCCCTGGCCGAATGTTTACACAACATGATCAGTTTAAAAACTGTATCCGGCTGAACTATGCCGTTGACTGGAATGAGAAAACAGCGCATGACCTGATGCGATTGGGCCGTTTCTTTAAAGCTGTTATTTAAGGAATTAATCCCAGTCAATCTCATCATCATCGTCCGGTAAAATAGGCGGTGGCAGGTTATCAGATTTTTCTTCTGGGAATATTGTATGTTTACCCCCACGAATCAAGAGCACATCGAAAATTTCACCCGCCATCAAGGTACTACCGTTTGACATAAATTCGCTACTTCCGTCAGGGCTTGTCAACCAGCATCTTACTGTGGCCAGACATAAAACGACGGCATCTTTACAGTCCTCCAATGTGAAAGTAACTCCCCGGTTCACTTTTCGATCTTCTGCCCTCAGCTCCAATGTCTTGCTGGCATAATGGGATAACGTATTCTGATCATCCAGCTGGATTACCAGGCTGTATATTTTTAAGTCTATTTTGGCTAGTCTTTGGTGAATCGATTCAAATTTGCGGATACCTGTCAATTGGAGCTGGACCTTAACTTGCTGTTTCATTTCATCAAAATGCACCATGGGATGATTTATAAAGAAATTGTTCCAGCTGACTCGCTTGGAATATCGGAAACCTTTTAAGGGCAGTACTGATCCATATCCGAACCGTAAGCTCCCGAGCTCGTGTACCCGGTCATTACGCACAGCTTCATAGAGGCTATTTTGTAGTCTTGTATAGGTGCTGCGCACACATGCGACTTTTAAAATTGATTTTAAAACCTGATACAATCGGCTCGCCAAATTACTGTTGTACGTAAAATCAAATCCTGCGAGTTTGCTGTTTTCACTCAGATCATAAGCATCCCCTCGCTTTCGTTCTTTTTTTCCACTGCCAGAAGGTTTTCTCATCTTAATCAGTTAAGTCGGTATACTTTAAAAATACAATAATCACAAGAATTAAACAACAACTCCTTTAACACCACATAAGACCAAGATAACACAGCGAAACAAAGTCTCTTCAACTCCCTTAAAGTCTCCTCAAGTCCGTTCAAACGCCAACAGCATTCGAGTACGCTCTACACATGCTTCGCACCAACTTCGGGATTGCTTCGGGGCTGGTTCGACATTTGATCGGTTCGGCTTCGATCCTTCATCGGTAACAAGGCAAACAACAGGCGAAGAACAGTCAGACCAATCCCAACGCTGTCCCGAAGCAATAGCAATGCAAGCTCGAAGGATTACCGAACAACATCCGAATAGTTGTCGAACGAGAGACAGCGGACCAACGCAAACACCTCACCTGTCCAATACTATATTCCCTCGCAGATTGTATAAAGCGAAAAGTACTTTAACAATACTTTAGCGGTACTTTATATAGGACTTATTTACGCATTATAGGAGTACCCTTCTGGGATATAGTATCTCATATATCGTATATAGTTACCTAAGCCTAGAAGAAGAAATAAGCAATAATAACAGATATCTGACATGTCTATAAAAAGAAGGCGACCAAAAAGGGTCGCCTTCTTTTTACTGTATTTTCTGAAAGAATTTTTTTGTCTTATAAAAAGCCAACAGCCCGATAATACCGATCATCAGCCATAGAAAATCGACAATAAATAAATCGCGCTGTCCATTCACAAAAGTTTTCCAAAGCCAGTTGTGCGTTACCAACCCATTAGCGAGGGGAACAATAAATGCGAGAATACTGCCGACCAAAAGCGTTTCGCGATTTGTTCTTCGTATACTTCGACGAGCGATATAATACAGCGAAAGGATTAACCAGGCATAAAAATAGACCCGATAGATAAAGTCCTGGTCAACTTGGGGACTTATTTTAATCGCGATAAATGCGATCGCTGTGACAGGGAGCATTGTCAGACATATCGCTGTAAAGATATTGGCTGCCCAAAAGTTGAATTTACGTTTTCTAGGAATGACATTGTTTTTATCCCGTGCCACGAGCCAGATTAAAATTCCCGAAATAATAACCAGACAGCCCATCACTCCTAAGATAAAGTAAACCATTTTGAGTGGATATCCACCATAATCACCATAGTGCAGACGATAAATAACACTTCTGACATAGTCTCCATAGCCTGTATCCGTTAACGGCGATTTCTCTTCTACAATTTTATTATCCGCAACCTTCACCGTTAATATACCAGATCCTGCAAAGCTGCTGTTAAAATGTGGCTCGAGTTCCATAATAACATGCATATTCGAATCCGCATAATTTTTTACGACAATACGCTTAAACTCGCTTTCTGGCCATTTTTTCTTTGCTAGCTCTAAGAAAGGTGCAATTTTCACATCAGCCCTTAAAGGTTTATAGCTATAAGGATAATTGTCATGAGCAGTTACGCCGATATCCTGATACATCTTTTGCTGGTCACCATCGTACAACAACTTGCTAAATGGTAGAACCAAAACAGCGTTGACAATCAGAAATGTTCCAGTAACGGCAAAAATAAACTGAAAAGGAAACCCAATCACCCCCAAGGCCGTGTGCATATCTGTCCACACGGTCTTCCATTTGCTGAATGGTCTGAATACAAAGAAGTTTGAGACTAACTTATCCCAATGCAATAATAAGCCGGTAATTAAAGCAAATAAGAAAATAAAAGCTGTGAGGCCGGCAATAAGGTATCCAAATGGTGCAATCCCTACATTGATGGGGACTTGATTGAGCTGTGCCAAAAAATGTAGGCGGAATAAAAATTCGCCCATATCATAGTTCTTTGTATAGTCGCCTGCTGTTTTATTAGCAAAATTATACATGAAATTCTTCGAATCGTCATCGCCCCCTCTACCCCTACGGCCTTTCTTTTTTTCCGCTTTCTGTTCAGGTGTTATCTTCGACAAATTTTCCTTGTTTAGGATCGTATCGTTTGACGCCGTGTAGCCAATATAAGCAGAAGTCCCCTCCCGGTGCATATAGAAATTGATATCACGCCCATGTAGGTTGGTTTCTCCTTTTAACGAATCCAAAAATTTATCAAAGTTCTCATGGTTTTCTTGGTAAGTTTTGTACGATGCATTATTTTGCCAAGCCGCAATCTCATTTCTAAAAAAGGCAAATGAACCTGCAAAAAATATCACATACAGGAGCACACAGATGATAATCCCGCTTATGGTATGGGTATTAAAATAAATATTATAATTTCTGTTGTTCATGATTGATTACATCTTTAACAAATAAGGCAATGAAAAAACTGCCGCCAGGAGCATATAAATGCCCCATACTTTCCATCCGCTTTTGGAAAGAAAAGCCAGCAGCATCAGAACCGCCCAAAGCAGGTAACCTGTAAATCCGGCAGTCATAACAACATCCTTTTTCTCAAAAACAGTTGTCAGCAACACATGAAATGAGAGCATAACAACATACCCACCGATAAAACCTGCCGTTATCTTTAGGAACCGCTGAAAAGGTGAGCTAAGGTATTTTTTATTTGCTGGCATAGAACGAATCAATTACGATATCAAAAATTCGACACAAAGACTGACTGTATACAGTCCGAGAACATGGTATCCTGTTAAATAGCGATAAGGATTCAATAAAACGACAAGGCTCATCATGCACATCACATAGGCAAAAAAAGCAAAAAATCCAGCACCGAATCCCTGCAAGTAAAGAATTATCCCAAATGGCAGCAGAAGTATCCCAATGCTCAAGATGCGCACAGACTGAGTCTGTGCGCAAAGCTTTTTCAACCAGTCGGGTCTATGATGAAATTTTACCTTTTTACTACTGTTGTAAAAAAGATAAGCCCCAATGAGTACGATTATTAAAAGAGTGCTATACATCAGATAAATGATTACTATAGAATCGCTTAATTAAAATTTGTAGGTTATTCCTAAACGGAAATTTCGTCTTGCCTCAACGATGTAGGAGTAATAATCTACTTTACCCTCTCTTTTCATTGCCTCACTCGTTCTGGTAACAGACCCTGCAGTCATAAGCTTACGATTGTCCAACAAATTATTGACCATAAGCGAAATATTATAACGGCTGCGTTGGTAGCTAATACCACCATCCGTACGTAAGTAGTTTTTAAAATTAGATTCCTTCGTGGTGCCAATCGCACGATCAAACATGCCCTGTACACTACCTATAAAACCAACACCTTTCAGTGGCCCCTGTTGCAAACGATAAGTTACCCAAGCATTTGCCGTATGTTTTGCTGTATTGGGTGTTATATTACCTATATTTTCTTCTTTCGTATCTTTTGATATTTTGGAGTCCGTCAATGCATAATTCGCATTGACATTTAGTCCTTTCACAATTTCCCCGGTAATATCAAACTCAATTCCTTTGGTCGTTGTCTCACCCAGCTGCATCATGAAATAACCACTGCCATTGGGAAGTGGGTGATCAAAGTCTGTGGCCGTTGCATTCTTGCGTTTAATCTGATAAGCACTTAATGTAGAAATCCATTTTCCACCGCCCCATTCTTTTTTCAGACCTGCTTCCATGCTATTACCACGTATGGGTTTGAATGCTTTTCCTTCCCAGTCTGCTCCCGCCACAGGTACAAAGGACTGATCAAACAATGCATAGGCACTTGTTGAAGGAGTAATCAAATAGTTTACCCCCACCCGTGGGCTCCAGACCTTGTCCTTTACCGGATCTGCACCTGTTTTTGATACAACACTGGATGTAGTAAAGCGCAGTCCCAACGATAATTTCAGACGATCTTCCAGGAATGCCATCTCATCGTGCACATAAAAAGACGTATAGGATGAAGTGGTAATATAATTTTGGCTCTTGGCGCGTTCCTTAACGCTCAGGCTACGATCTACTTTTGGAAAGACGGACTCAGGAATACCATAAACCGGATTATAAACATTAAGTGGATCTGAAGGGATTGAATCTAATATGGAGCTAAAATCTCCCCAAAACTTCTTGTTCCCATAGTCAACTCCGGCTAAAATCCGATGTCTAATGCCACCTGTTTGCTCTTCACCATTAAAAGAGAACTGCCCAAATTTATTCTCGCCATGTTCGTCTGCAGTGCTATAATATCGTGGCATATCCCCATTGGCTGTCATATAATTTAACCAGGTGCTGGTTGCCTTCATGTCGAAGTTAAAATAAGCGGCTTGGGCGTGAAATTTCCACTTTTGGCTAAGTTTTCGGTCAAAATAAAGATAAGCACTGTGATCCCGCAGCTTGCCGGGTTCCATACCCGGATCACCATAGAAAAAGTCGTTGGCAATATCCGGATCAGCAAATCCCTTGGGCGAGAACGTATAGTTTCCGTTGCTTAGGTAAGAAGAGCCCTGAAAGGTATATTCTGCCGTTATTGAAGTCAGTGAATCGATATTATAAGTTAATACCGGAGCGACGATAAGACGTTTACTATTATTGTATTTTGTAAAGAAGCCTTTTTTCTGAGCAGCTACATTCAGGCGGTAAAGCAACTTATTGCTTTTGGTAATCCGACCGTCCAAATCCACGGCTCCACGGTACAAATCAAAACTTCCGGTATTAAGTGTAACTGATCCTTTGGTATGACCTGTTGGTTTCTTCGTTACCACATTATAGAAACCTCCGGGTTCACCGCTAGCCAACATAAAACCCGCTGGGCCTTTTACAAACTCGATACGTTCGATCATACTGGCATCTTCTGCTGTGGGCCCCCAGGATGCTTCGATATTCATACCATTACGAAAGGCTGGGATCTTGGATCCACGCATACGGATATTGGCATACTGATTATCCCAGTGCCCCTGACGTGTTGCCCCACTGATATTACGTGTAATTCCGTCAACAATGTCAAAAACCTGTTGATCAGCCATTAGATCCGAGGAAATCACCTGTATATTTTGAGGGAGCTCCAAGATAGGCGTCTTCAGACGTAAAGAGCCTGATATGCTATCAAATTTATAGTTTTGATAATATTTTCCATAAACAGCGACTTCATCAATAGACTCCGATTGATCACTGAGCTTAATCTCTCCCAAATGATTATCTTGATCTGTCAGAACCGCTTTAAAGTTATGCTTACTATAGCCAAATGCCTTGATCTCGATCGTGTAGGTGTTCGGAGATAATTTATGGAATACAAAACGTCCCTCACTGTCGGTACTCGTGGTAACACCTGTATTCGATAATTTAATTGTCGCGCCAGAAATAGGTTCGGATCTTTCATTAACAAGAATTCCATCAATTTTCAATTTGCTCTGTGCATGTGCTACAGAGAAAATTGAACTAATCATCGGAATAGCTAAAAAGGATAAAGTTTTATTCATAAATGTTTTACTAGTAGATATGTAATAAAGGATGGATTCATTTTGAATTTGGGATTTAAAATGAATCCATCTAAGTTGTAGGTATCAACGATTTATTTTACTTGCAAAAATGTTGTGCTTCCCTGCCAAGATGATGCATAAGGTTTTCCTTCATGTTCACCTGCTTTTTCCACGAAAGTACTTGCTTCGAGCACATAAGGACCTGACCACAGTGCCTCGAATGTAACTACACCATTGGCATCAGCTACAAATTCTTTACCCCATCCCGTGGATGAAAAAACGGATACTTTGGCATTTGGAACAACGTTCCCTGCGCTGGTTATCTTTGCCTTTAGACTAGCGCCTTTTTTTGCATTAATTGAATTCAGCAGCTCTACCTGTAAGGGATTTTTTACTGCACTATAGTCTAAATTACCTGGTTTACCAACAATAACAGGCATT
Source organism: Sphingobacterium prati (assembly GCF_013167215.1). Taxonomy (GTDB): domain Bacteria; phylum Bacteroidota; class Bacteroidia; order Sphingobacteriales; family Sphingobacteriaceae; genus Sphingobacterium; species Sphingobacterium prati. The sequence goes on along the minus strand of NZ_JABJWY010000038.1, from coordinate 364,582 downwards.
AAAGAGGAAAACTCATATTTGGTTTGACCACCTAGATCTTTAGGTGCTTTTACAACAGATAAAAAGTAAGTCCCCTGTTCGGTCGGTTGGAATGAACCAGCAAAATGATCCCCTTTATTGGTCAACTGTACCTGAACAGGTGCTTTTCCGGGTACATGTACCAACAATTTAAAATCCTTTACATCTGAATACCATTTTGCGATATCATCTCGTTCGTTGGTCACATATTCACCATAATAGACCTTTACTTCATGCGATTGATTAACAGTACCGTAGGGCGCCGATTCGATCCAAAGCGCGTGAGCATAACTGCTGTTACAGTAAAATAGTACTGTAAGAAATGTAAAAAGCGAAACTAAAATTTTCATATTATATTGATTGATGGTATAGTATTAAACTTATTAGGAAGGATTTTACCCGCCAAAAACAAACCTTCAACAATAAAAACCATTAAAGTTCGCATTTTGTAAGTCCTTCCATATCCTTTATCCACGGTGACTGCCACAATTTTCTGCTTCGGCCGACTACAGCCAATTGTCGCAGCCTGTAAATTTTTTGCTGCGTGACAGATTACAATCTATCAGATGTTTTTGTCAAAACACCGTATTTTAATCAGTCTAAAACTATTTAGACTGATTAAAAACAGAGCAAATATAAAAGGAATTCTTTGGATATCAAGGATATTTTACATTTTTCGCTTCGTGTCGTAAATCTACCTCGGATTTGATCTCCTTTGGGCATTATCATCACATCTAAAAGAAGAAGAAAAAACAAACGCAATAATCTTATTTCCAGCTATCTGAAACAAAATCTACATCCACTTAGCCAAGGATCTAGGAAAGAAGGGAGGTGTAACGCATTACGATAAACGCGCATTGTAAAGAAGATCAGGAAAAAACTACTTCCGCACTGTAAATGTGAGCAATATCAAATAATTCTGTTTCCTGATAGCGTGTAGCAACATGAAGCTTAATATTTTCACAATGGGGCTCAAATGTGGCATGAACAAGGTCAACTGTATTATTTTCACCGGAGAGGTGCGTTAAGATTAAGTGTTTGAGGCGATCTGTTCTATATTGGTTAAACAGTTCAACGGCAATGCGGTTGGAAAGGTGTCCCCATCCGCTACTAATCCTGTTTTTCAAAAAATAGGAGTATCGCCCAGTACGCAGCATATCCTCGTCATAATTGGACTCCAACAAGAGGATATCGGAATGTTGTATAACCTGCTGCACATTTTCACAAGGCCGCCCAATGTCGGTCAACACGCCAATATTATGAATACCATCCGAAACAAGAAAACTACAGGGTTCCTTTGCATCATGGTATTTGGGAATTCCATAAATTTTAAGTCCACCTATTTCAACCTCCTCATTAGGTGCGATGATATGCACCAAGTGGGAAGGCAAATGCAGCCGGGATCCATCGTAACTTCCTTTGGTGATATACACCGGTAAATTGTACTTTTTGGCGAAGACAGATAATCCACGGATATGATCCGAATGTTCATGCGTAATGAAAATTGCTTTGACCTGCGTAGGTATAATCCCTAAATTATACATCCGTAGATGAATATGCTTGCTATTGATACCGGCATCAATCAAGATGGCCGAATCATCTTTGGCTATATAATAACAATTCCCATTACTACCGGAAGCTATCGCACAATATTTCATTTGCCTGTATTAATTTATAAGCGATTTATATTCAACAGCGTCAAAGATACGAAAAACAGGAAAATTCAGTAAGACCCTAACATTCGGGTAAACTTAACGGAATATTTACGGCTAACCCTCCATCTGCTGTTTCTTTGTATTTGGCGTTCATATCCAACGCTGTCTCCCACATGGTTTTGACCACAGTGTCCAAGCTTACTTTCGCTTTATCAGGATTGGACTGTAAAGCCAGCTGAGCCGCGGTGATAGCTTTTATTGCTCCCATGGTATTACGTTCGATACAGGGGATCTGTACCAGTCCGCCGATCGGATCGCAGGTCAATCCAAGATGGTGTTCCATCGCGATCTCCGCCGCCATCAAAACCTGGCGTTGTGATCCGCCCAGCACCTCTGTCAATGCTCCAGCAGCCATTGCCGAGGACACACCGATTTCCGCTTGACAACCACCCATGGCTGCAGAAATCGTTGCATTCTTTTTGAAGATCGATCCGATCTCCGAAGCTGTCAGAATAAATTGGACAATTTTATGTTCTCGCATGCCATCATGGAAAGTAATAAAATACTGTAAAACAGCAGGTATCACACCCGAGGCACCATTCGTTGGCGCAGTAACAACACGACCAAAGGATGCATTTTCTTCATTGACCGCCAGGGCAAAACAACTGACCCAATCCAGGATATATTGAAAGTTTTGTCCTCCTTCACGAATCGCTGTAACCCAAGATTCATAATCTTGGTAGCTGCGTCCCTGCATCAATTTTTTATTAAGTTTAGCTGCCCGGCGCTCTACATTCAAACCTCCAGGTAATGTTCCTCCCGTATGACAACCGCGATAGATGCACTCATAAATCGTCTTATAGATATTCAACACACCTGCGACGGTCTCACTTTCCTCGCGCCAGGCGCATTCATTCTCAAGAACCAGCTCCGATATTTTCAGCCCCGTTTTCATAGTCCAGTGCAGCAGCTCCTGGGCCGTGTCTACCGGGAAAGGGAGATCAACTTCGGACAGGACGCTTTCAGTATCATTTTCTTGAACAACAAAACCACCACCTATAGAATAATAAGTTTCGGTAATGGCCTTACCACTTGATAGGAAAGCCTGAAATGTGACAGCATTGGGATGGAAAGGCAAACTTTCGGTATATAAAAAAAGTAGATCTTCTTGATAGGAGAATGGGACCGTCCGTTGGCCGGCAACTTCAAGTTCACCAACGGCTTTGATATGCGCCACCTTTGGTGTGACGCGATCTACATCGAAGGTAACCGGGTCGTCCCCGCTCAGTCCAAGCAATACAGCAATATCCGTACCGTGCCCAGCTCCTGTTTTGGCTAAAGATCCATAAAGCAAAATCTTGACCTGTTCCACTTCATTCAATACTGCTTTTGCCTGAAGGACACGCGTAAACTGCTGGGCTGCACGCCAAGGGCCTAAGGTATGCGAACTGGAAGGTCCGATACCAATCTTAAACATATCAAAAACGGATATTTGTTCTTTGCTCATTATCTTAATTATTGCGGTTAGCTCGCTTTCCATAGCTTTTGTGAAAACCGCATCTAAATTAGCACAAATAAATGTACAATGTTACTGTATTTGCATTATTATCATTTTGAGAACTAAGCTGACATTCTTTTAACAAGAATCCAACAAACATCTTACATTTTTTAGCGAAAAAGTAAGAAATGCTTCCCTATCTTTGTTGGCTACAATTTATAGCATGACGGGAAAAACATTTTTATATTCTTTTTTTGCCTTTTTTATCTGTTTATTTTCAATAAGAACATATTCTCAACAACTACCTAAACGGGAGTTTCGTGGCGTATGGGTAGCTACCATCGGTAATATAGACTGGCCTTCTGTCAAAGCGAGCAACAATGTATCGTTGCAAAAGCAGGAATTCACCGACCTACTGGACCAGCATCGAAGTGCTGGCTTAAATGCGATCATCTTACAGGTACGGCCTGCTGCAGACGCATTTTATGCAAAGAGCCGGGAACCCTGGAGCCGATATTTAACCGGAAAACAAGGTCAGGCCCCAGCCCCATTTTATGACCCTCTGCAATTTGCCATTGAGGAAGCACACAAAAGAGGAATGGAATTACATGCCTGGTTCAATCCATACCGAGCTTCAACAACCTTGAATCCTGCTCATTTTTCAGAAGATCATATTACCAAGCGCCATCCCGAATGGTTTTTTACATATGCCGGGAAAAAGCTTTTCAACCCCGGGCTACCTGATGTCCGCAATTATATCATTGATGTTATCATGGATGTTGTTAAAAATTACGATATCGATGGCATCCATTTTGACGACTATTTTTATCCCTATCCAGACAGCAGGAATACATCCGTACCGGATCAACTGACCTTTGCTCGATACAACAATGGGATTGAAAATATTGAAGACTGGCGGCGCAATAATGTAAATATGCTTGTGCGCGATCTTGGTATCGCCATCAAAAGAATAAAGCCTTATGTCAAATATGGTATCAGTCCGTGTGGTGTATGGGACAACAAGGAGAATAATCATATGGGTTCGGAAACTCGCGGACTAAGTGCTTACCGGGAGCTGTATGCGGATGGGGTAAAATGGATGCAGGAAGGCTGGATCGACTACATCAATCCGCAAATTTATTTTCCATTTAAAAACCGTGCTGCGGCGTATGAAGTACTGGTATCCTGGTGGCAGCAGCATACCTATGGGCGGCATTTTTATGTCGGGCATGGTGCTTATCGGGTAACAGAGCATAAGGCCGGATGGACCGACAAAAGCCAGATTCCGCGACAGGTACGTCATCTACGGGAGGAACATGATGTAGCGGGTAGTATATATTTCAGTTCCAGATCCCTTACCGACAATTTAGTTGGATTGCAAGACTCTATGCGCAACGACCTGTATCGTACACCTGCCCTTCCCCCGACAATGCCCTGGCTGGATAGCATTCCACCCAATGCTCCTTTCGGCTTACTGGTAAAACCATCCGGTAACGGGAAAATGAATACGCTTTTTTGGCAGAAACCGGATGCAGCTAGCGATGGTGAATCAGCCTATGGTTATGTTGTGTACCGCTTTGCGGTGGGCGAACGCGTTAACATCAAGGACCCTGGAAAAATTATTTTTATCACCTACAATGCCGATAAACTTCAGTACACAGACGATGACATCAGACAACATCAACAGTATAAATATGTCGTCACAGCGATAGACCGAATGAAAAATGAAAGCCGCCCTTCGGATAGTCGGCAGACAAATGAAGATACCTAATGATTGCAAAAAACCTCCCAAATCGCAGCTGTTGTCAGCTTAGCTATCTAGGAGGCTCTTTTATTTAGTGTGATTTTAAAGCGAATTTATTTACCTTCCCCGTATTTGAATTTCTTGTTGATGGTCACAGGCAATTTCCCTGTCGCAATATTCTGCCCTAGGATGGTTTTGACAGCAGCCTTCTGCATAAAAGCATCATTTTGGTACGCCAGCAATATGGTCTTTGCTTTCTTCGAGGCTTCGACACCATCTAAGGCATATACATTTGTAAATAGCGTCAAAATAGATTTCTTCGCAAATTTCTTCATCAGATCCTGTACCTTTTCATTCAATTGCATCGTAGGACGCGGGCGTAGTCTGGTATCGTGTACAGCAATGATATATTGTTTGTTTTTCTTGATTTCTTTGATCAGGCGTTTCATATCGTCCTTACTCAAGCTGTCGGGTATAAAATATTGCGTTTCGTTGGTCAAGGCAGTTGCCAATTCATTTTGAAAGGTCTGATTGGCAGAAATACCGATATTGATAATCGCAGTAGGTAACTCTTTATTGAACGATTTCAATTTTTCGGTTGAATTGAGCGCCGTAATGGCTGCATTGGAAAGTTCATCGATCAACTGTACGGCGGACGCCCTGTGCAGATCGGCATACAAGTTTTGCTGAGGCATAGCTTGATACTTATCCAATCCCAACCATAGTTTGGCAGCCAATACTCTTTTCACCCGTGCGTCAATATCCGTTTGCGAAATACGGCCTTCTTCGATCGCCTTAAGGATAAGATCAATCGCACGTTTACTATTTTCGGAAACCTCCAGTAGGTCGTGCCCAGCAATGATCGCCTGTACATCCGCTTCACCGTTCGGGAAGAACTTTTTGACGCCCTTCATATCCATCGCATCGGTTACTGTTAACCCATTAAATCCAAGTTCATTCCTTAGTAGGTCGGTAACAACTTTTTTAGAAATAGAAGACGGCATATTGGGGGTGTCATCCAAGATGGGGATATTCATATGCGCAACCATGACTGCGGGGGCTCCTGCTTTAATAAGCTCTTTGAAGGGATACATTTCAAGTGAGTCCAATCTCTTTTTATCAAAAGGGAGTTGTGGGAGATCATAATGGGAATCTACGTCTGTATCACCGTGCCCTGGAAAGTGTTTGATGGAGGCCAGTATACCGCCATCCACCATGCCGTCCATATAGGCTTTTGCTTTTTTGGTGACATTGTATTTATTATCGCCAAAAGAGCGAATCCCTATCACTGGATTTTTGGGATTGTTGTTGATATCCACATCCGGTGCGAAATTGAAATGCATACCGATGCGATGAAAGTCCAGTGCGACCTCTCGTCCCATGCGGTAGATCAATTGATTATCCTGCACGGCACCAAGTGTCATCTGATAAGGAAAAGATAAAGTAGAATCCGGCATACGCATACCAAGTCCCCATTCTCCATCAAACGTTATCATCAATGGCACTTTGGATAGAGACTGGTAACGATTGAACATATCCACATGACGCACGGGACCACCCTGAAAAACAACAAGACCACCCAAATGTTCGTCCTGAATAACCTGCGCAACGGAATCAATATACTTCTGACCTAAATTGGTATGTGCCCGCACTAGGAATAACTGTGCTACTTTTTCCTTTGGTGTCAAGGTATTAAATACGGCATCCACCCAATCGTGCTGGGAATTGATGTATTTTACAAAATCTTTCTTGTCCTGTGCTTTCGCAATGGATAGCGCACCGACCAATGCCAATAGGCCCAGACTGAGTTTTTTGAACATAAATTAGTTTGTATAATGTCTTAAATAGATTACTAATAACGTTATTATTTTGGATAATATAAAATTGTTTTTGCAACAATTTTATATAAACACGCATAAAGGCGCAATTTATCAGGGACAGTATGAGACAAAAAATGCACGAATTAATAAGATGAGATGCAAGCTATAGCTGTTATTTGCCCTTGAATTTATGGTGGATAAATTTCAAATGAGTCCCGTTATGGATATCATGTAATTTACAGCGATTATGTACACACTGAGATGGCGAATAGTTACCTTTTTCAATGCTAAATCAAATTATATTTTTTTTCCAGAAAAAGCGTCAGTTCCATTACGTTTTCCAATTCACCGATCGCCTCCTTTTTCCACAACTTGTCGATAATCAACAAGAGAAATTGAGTTTCAAGATCTGGATTTTCATAGTTCAGGTCTTGAAAGGCGCGATGAATAATAGGTTGCACGGGTTTCATGAACTGCTCGTGCTGTTGTTTGGAAAAGGGATGGTGCGACAGACGCTCCTGTAATTTCCAGAATAGGGGTTCGGCGGTAACCAATTTGTTGGGTAGATTGATCATCGTCCGCAGGAACTCTTTTGGTTCACGGTAAGTCATCATTCCACGGTGATGGGTGAGGACTTTACGGTAGCCCGATTTAATCAAATAGACCAAAAGCGCGTCCTTGTTACCAAAATGTTTGAATATCAACGCCTCAGAAACCCCAGCGTTCTGCGCTATTGTTTTGGTAGAGGTATTGGTATAGCCTTGGTCTGAAAAAAGCAACAACGCTTCTCTCATAATACGCTCTTTTCTACTCAAAACACTTTCTTTCATATACTATGCCGTTCAGTTGATTTCTAATTCTACTGCAAATATATCTAATCTTTCCGTTCAGTTAGGATTATTGTAACTAAAATGATAGTAATTCGTATCAAATAGTCGCATAAATTTGACAAATAAATATTCACAACCAATAACAGCGCATTAAACGACGCAGACAACCTCAACCAATGAAAATCAACACCTGGACAATTATTATCCTTTCGCTTAGTTTAATGCTAATAAAGACGAATGCTCATGCGCAGCAACATATCGCTGGAAAGCTTACAGACAGCAATAATTCGAACCCTATTTCGGGCGCCAGTGTTACCATTATCGCGTTAAAGGATTCCAGTAAGACGCAAACACCAACCGATATTTTGGGCAAGTTTGTCAGTACGGCTCTTCCTGATGGGGATTATCTCGTATCGGTACAGCCAATGGGCTATACCGCGGGCATTCGAAAAATAAAATTAGCGGGCAAACCCATCGACATCAATTTTAAGCTCAACGGCTCGGAGATCGTGCTAGATGAAATCAATATCTCGCCAACGAGTATACAGGTGCGGGGCGACACCTTGGAATTTGACGCAAAGAAATATGTCACCCCGGATTTTGCGGATGCCGACGAACTGGTCAAACAGATACCCGGTGTAGAAATTGATGAAGACGGTAATGTAAAGGCACAGGGGGAAGCCGTAAGTAAGATTATTGTTGATGGCCGTGAATTCTTCAGCACTGATCCAAAAGTTGCGCTCAAAAACTTGCCGGCAGATGTCATTGCCAAAGTTCAGCTTATTGATGACAAGACCGAGCAAGCGAAATTCAGCGGATTTGATGATGGCAAGCGCATGAAAGTGATCAATATTGTCACCAAACCGGATAAGAGGAAATCCTACTTTGGCAAGATCAGTGGCGGAGCTGGCCCGGACAATAAATATGCAGTCAATACGCAAGTCACCAAAATGAATCCGAAGCGGCAGTATTCCATCGATATCAACACCAATAACGTCAACCAGCCCAATGGTTTTGCGCCACGTGGCAACACGCGCGGACGCACAGGACAGGGGGTTACAACGCGATTCAATGCCGGATTCAATTACCTCGACCGCTTCTTGGCGAACCGGATGGATTTCAACGCCAATTATACCTACAACTATACCGACAATAATACGATCAGTCAGAACAAGACTGAATATACCGCAGGCAACAGAGCCAACCAGATCAACAGTCAGCAACAATTTGGCAGCACCTATACAAACAATCATGCTTTGTCCTTGCGGGCAAACTGGAAAATAGACTCTATGCAGAAGCTGGACATTCAGCCCAATTTTTCCTACCAGAGCAACGATAGATTAGGTGGAACGATCGGCAATACACTGTTAAACTTGCAGGACACGCTCAATAGATCAAATCGTAACAATAACAGCTTTGGTGAAAACTTTAACTGGGGTGGCGACCTGACTTACATGCGGAGGTTGAACAAACCTGGCCGTACAGTCAGTATTAATTTCAATGGTTCTTTCAATACCAACAAAAGTCATGCGGCCAATTATTCCCTCAACTCCTATTATCGGGATGGCCTGCCTCAACGGATTGACACAGTAGACAACCGTAATTATTCGGAGGGTGACAACAACGGTTTTCGCTCGAAAATTGCCTATACGGAAATGTTGAGCAAATACTCGCGTTTGCAGGGTAATTATACTTTCCGGAATACGGCACGGTATTCCGACCGTAAAACCTATGAATTTCTCGCGGAGACTGAGCAATTGGGGGAATTAAAAAACCGGCTATCGAATGAATTTCGCAACGACTTTGTGTACCATAGTGCTGGCGTATCTTATTTATTTCATAAAAAAGATAGCATACGTTTCCAAATTGGATTGGATTACCAGGCAGCAAATCAGGTGAACGACAAACTATTTCCGAACACATTGAAAACCAAAAGTCATTTTAACAGCCTATTGCCCAACTTAAATTTCCAATACAATTGGAATAAAGAAACCCGTATTGAGATACGGTACAATGCCAAAACCAATACACCGGCTATTGAACAGTTACAAGATTTTATTGATAATCAAAATCCATTGCGCATCAGTTCGGGTAACCCAAACCTGAAACAAGAATATGACCATAACCTGGTCATGCAATTTAGGTCTGTCAACAAAGCTTCGGGTAGAAGCTTTACATCAGATTTTACGGCCGATTTTATTCAGAATAAAATTTCAACAACCATCTTTACGACAGATTCCGCATTTGCCATCGCCGAGGATATCATACTCGGACCGGGAGGCCAGTATATCAAACCGGAAAACTTTGACGGGGTATATAACCTGAAATGGCATAATAGTTTTGGTTATCGGGTAGAACCATTAAAACTGAATATCAACCTCAACAACAATGTATATTTCAATCAGAATTACACGTTGTTGAATCTGGAAAAAGTAAACGCCAAAACATACGGTATAAATCAACGTGTCGGGGTAAATACCGCTTTCAGCAAAGATGTCATTATTGGGCTGGACTACAACGGAAATTTATCCTATTCAAAAAACTCTGCAACGGAGAAATCCAACTATTCTGTTTACAAGCATACAATCGGCAATTCCATTGCTTTGACATTGTTGAAAAGTTGGACGTTAAATTCTACATTCAATTATCTGTACAACGGTAGCATCCTCAATGCCCCAAGCACAACAAGCTTGCTGTGGAATATCTCTATTGGGAAGAAATTATTCAAAAGGAGAAATGCGGAGATTAATCTGACTGTTTTTGATATTTTCAACGATAATAAAAACGTCAATCAACAGGTCAATGACCTTTGGGTACGTGTATCACAGTCCAACGCAATTACCCGTTATGCAATCTTAAGCTTTACGTATCATATAAGGGGTATGGGCGGAAAATCAAATCGCCCGCGAAAAGATTAAAAATCTTCACGTGGAACACCGTTTTTAATCTACTGTCAGCATGTATCCGACGCCGCGAACGTTGGTAATTTTGATTCTAGGATCCTGGCTTAAATACTTTCGGATACGACTAATAAACACGTCCAGACTACGCCCGGTAAAGTACTTATCATGGCTCCAATAGGCACGCATAATCTCTTCTCTAGGGATTACCTTATCTTTCTGCTCGTACAATTTACGAAGGAGTTCACTCTCACGAAAGGATAATTTCAGTGTTTCTCCCTGATAAATCAACTGATGTTTCAGGCTATCCAAGGTGTAATTTCCGATCATCAGTTTTTGTCCAAACAGCATTTTGGGACTATTCTTTAACAAAGATTCTATCCGGACTACCAGTTCCTCGATTTTAAATGGTTTTTTGACATAGTCATCTCCACCCAGACGAAATCCCCGAACCACATCCTCTGTCTGTACTTTAGCCGTCAGGAAGATAATAGGGAGCAATGTGTCCATCTCCCGAATTTTTGTCGCCAATGTAAAACCATCCATAACGGGCATCATCACATCCACCACCATAATGTCGGGTCTTGCGGTGTTGAATGACTCCAAAGCCTCTTGCCCATTATTGCAGTGCACGACATGGAAACCATTTGCTTCTAAGCTATCCGCCACGATCATTGCCAGACTTGGCTCGTCTTCTACATATAAAATATCAATCATAACTCATGTAGTCCAATAACAATTTAATTTTCCATTCCATCATGCTACTGAAGATAGCATAGTTTACGTTAATATGGTAATCGAACGATAAAAGTACTTCCTTTTTCCAATTCACTTTCAACGCTGATCTTACCTTCGTGGCGTTTCACCACTTGCTTGACATAAGCAAGCCCTAATCCGAAACCTTTCACGTCATGTAAATTCCCGGAGGGGACCCTAAAAAACATATCAAAAATCCGCTGTTGGTATTCCGGAGCGATGCCCTTCCCATTATCCTTAATTCGGATCTGCACGTATTCTTTGCCGCCTTTGATTTCCACGCAGATCTTAACATGGTGCCCTGCATATTTAATGGCATTTTCCAATAAATTATTGATGACATTTTTCAAATGAGATTCATCCCCTTCGATCAAAATTGAGTCCGGATCGGCAAGTAGTTCAACATCAACTATTTTTGTTTTATTAAGTTGTGCCACTTCAATAACACTTCCAATCATTGCGACAATGTCAAAGTCAGATCGTTGCAGAACAATCCCCTTCGAGGCATCGATGTCCATCTGCAGTACTTTTTCGATCATGCCGGAAAGGTGGTCAAGTTCCTTCTTCGAAATATCGAGGTAACGGTCCATCTTTTCCTTATCTTCGCGTACGCCGTAGCGTTGTATGGCCTCAATCGCCGCCATCACGGTGGAAACTGGAGTTTTCAACTCATGGGTCATGTTATCCACAAAATTTTTTCGCAGTTCGGCCATTTTATTTTGGTTAAGAATGGTTTTCATGAGGTAGAAAAAAGTACCTAACAAAAGACCAATCAGCAGCAGCGAGATCAACAGCTGCCAGCTTAGGCTATACAGGAGATATTTCCAGTCCTCCTGGAATTTGGCCACCAGGAACTGATTTTTTAAAGGATTGACCATCATTGGCCGTGTCCAAGCCAAGTTTTTTTCCCGATATTGGCGCCGCATATCTTTTACCTGTTCGCGTGGGATCGTAACGATGTTTAATTCGTAGGGCACCGAGATGCCTTTATTGTTGAGTGATTCCTTGAATTTATTGTCGATCAGGTGCAGATTGGTTTTGTTCATCTCGAAATCACGGAATAAAAAGGGCGGAATAATGGTATTCTGGCCATCGCGGTCTTTGAAATATATCTTTCCCTTTCGATTTGAATCATCCCGAAAACTATGTTCCTTTTTGGGCTGGCTGGCGCGCACTTTTTGCAAGGCTTGATCAAGTTGTGCTTCGGGTAGAAAGGCTAGAAGTTGCTTTTTCACGTCGCTTAGCAGGCGATCTCTTTCGGCCTCAGGCCCATCCAGACGTTGGCTGCCATTTTCAGCCTGATACACTTCCTGTACAGCATTAAAAAGTGAACGTTCGGCAGTGGACAGAAAAAGATCCCGGCGATTGGTATAACTTCCATAAAGCCAAATCCCCAGGACAATGGCGATTCCTATACCGATTAATACGATCAAGCTGATCAGTAATTTAAATCTTCTACCCATAATGAAAACAAATTTAAATTACTAGATTTGCAATCGCTGTGGTAATTAACCATATTTAACAAAATATAACACTGATTAACAGTAAGCATTGATTACTTTTGCACTATTCAAAAATTAATATGATCAAAAACTTTAAGAGACGTAGTATACAATTTTTACTTCCAATTTTTACGCTGGCAGCCTTTGTCGGTTGTAATAAGGACATTTCACTTTCTTTGGATAACTCAAGAGATGAAACGATTGGCGTAGTACCAATTGATACGGTTTCAGTCAAAGTTTCGACTTATCAATTGGACAATATTCCGACGTCAGCCACAGGAACAATTTTGGTCGGAAAAAACAGCAATTTGGTTACTGGAAGCATCAAATCAACGTCTTATATGCGTTTGGGAATCGGCACAGTAAATAGTGCCAGCATCCCGGATGACGCAGTATTGGATTCAGTGAGCTTGGTCGTTCCTTTAAATAAATATTATTACGGTGATACGACTCAAGTTCAAAAGATTTCTGTCCATCGTGTATCAGAAGAAATTACTCAAACACAGATCGACCTGACAAAACCTGCTGACGAACGTCCTGTATTTGTCACTTCAGCAGCCATATTCAGTAAACAAAAATTTGCTTTTGACAACGCTGCATTGGCGGAACTTTCATTCAAACCCCGTGTTAAATCAATTGATTCTTTACATTTTAGATTTAATAATACGATCGGCAATGAACTGTTTACGATGATCAAAAACAACGACAACAGAATTCAGAGTAATACAAGCTTTCAGGAATATTTCAAAGGTTTGGCACTTGTGCCTGACAATAACAATAGTACACTTATTGGCTTTAAAGACACAGTCTATTTACAAGTCCACTATTCATTTTTAAACAATGAAGGGACAAAGTCCAACGGGAAACAGTACTTTTCAATAGACAACAAAGCCTACCAGTATAATCAGATTGAAACTGATCGCTCAGCGACAAATTTTGCACCATTGACACTGGTGAATCCACAACTCTCAAGTCAACAAACTGATGGTTATACATTTTTAGAAGGATCTACGGGTGCTGTAGCAAAACTGGAATTCCCTACGTTATTAGAATTAGTGAATGATCCATCGGTTTCTATAAATAAGGCTGAACTGATAATCGAAGTGGAAAACGCTTCTTCGACAAATTTTGCACAGCCAAAAAGTCTGATATTAATGGTTGCTAGTAATAACGGTAATCCAATTAATCTAGTAACTACTCCTTATGGGACGACAACGCAACAAGTATCTTTGGTACCTGGCAACGATTTCGGTTCAAATGGCAATTATACGTTCAATTTAATTGAATATTTGACAAAAATTAAAACAACAGCATATAAAAATACTTCATTATATCTATCTTTACCAACATCGGAGCTATTTTCAACAGGAAACAGATTAATCCTGGCAAAAGATAATGAGAATGACCCTAAAATTAAATTAAACATCCTTTATACTAAATTTTAATAATTTATGAACAAGAAAAATTGGCTACTCGTTTTATTAGCTTTTGTATTTACAGTTACAACTTTCTCTTCTTGTAAAAAAAGTGACGACGATGACGATTCTGATAAATCAGACGAATGGTTTGAAAAAGCTGCATTTAAAGGGCCACAAACTTCATCTGCTGCAAGCTTTTTGATAAATAACATTGCTTATGTTTCAACAGGTTTAGCAAGTAATGCTGGAGGTAAACCTTTCCGTGTTCAAGATACTTATGCATATGATGCTGCCTCCAATACCTGGGCAGAAAAAGCTCCTTTTACTGGTGTAGCGAGAAATGGCGCTATCGGTTTTTCTATCGGTAATATCGGTTATATTGGTGGTGGAAATGATGGAACCAATAATCTAAAAGATTTTTACAAATTTGATCCTACTGCGGATGGTGGCAAAGGCGCATGGTCTCCTATTGCTCCCCTACCAATTGCTTTATCTAATGCAGTTGCATTTACATTAAATGGAGCAGCTTATGTGGGTACAGGTGAAACTGTTGTTAACGGTGGAATAACGAATACAAATGAATTCTATAAATATGACCCATCTGCAAACACATGGCAGGCGATCAGTGATGCTCCTTTTTCCGCAAAAAGAAAATCGGCATTCTCTTTCGTGGTGGGTAATGTAGCATACGTTGGTGGTGGTATTTCAAATGGTTCTTACCCGAAAGATTTCTACAAATTTGACGGTAGCAAATGGACTAAATTGAACGACTTAAACAGAGCTGACGACTCATATACTTATGATTTAACACGTTCTAGTGCTGCTGCATTTGCAATTAATGGTACCCCATTTGTTGTGGGTGGCTACAAAAATGCCGTCATCAATAGCGTTTGGAAATACAATATCGGTGGCGATTACTGGACAAATGACAATGGCAACTTTGCTGGTTCAGCACGTCAGGATGCCATTGGATTCGCAGTACAAAACAATGGTTATGTAACTACGGGTCTGAACGGATCAACTCGTTTTGACGATACTTGGATGTTTACTCCGATTTATTAATCGAACTAAATCAAGCATAAAAAAAGGGATGAAAACTAAGTTTTTCATCCCTTTTTTTATGCTTGATGCTGTATCTTGAAGGGCCAACAGACATCCGAATCAACTTCACCGTAGCCATAGATGTCAGGTCAGGAATACAATAGAAATCTTCATGACTACTATAAGGTTAACTTTAACCGAATGCCCTGTGCAAAATCATCGCTTCAGCTCATAAAGCTTCTTTGACAACGTCGGGTATCATACGATACGGGGATATTTGGTATTCACATGATTCATTCGGAATGGATTGCCCGTATATTGATGGTGCCAAAAGAAAAAGCCCTATCCGAGGATACAGCTTTTTCAAAATATTTTACTGGTCTATTCTACTACTTTTCAATCGCTTTGATTTCGTATAAGGTATTCCACAGCTTACCTGTCACAAACAAACGTTTATTTGCTTGATCGTAAGCTATCCCATTCAGTTCATTGTCATAAGCGGAGGTATGCTCATAGATGCCGACGAGGTTAATTCTACCCTCAACGGCGCCTGTTGCCGGATTGATAATAACGATAACATCCTTCTGATAAACATTGGCATAAACTTTTCCATCAATATATTCCAGTTCATTTAGTTCATCAACAGGTCCATTCTCGTCATATACACCAATCACATTCAGTTCTTTTCCCGTTACAGCGTCCAAAAAGAATAATTTGTTGGAACCATCCGACTTGATCAAGTGTTTTCCATCATAAGTAATTCCCCAGCCTTCTTTGCTATTTTCGTATTTGAACGACCCCTCTTTTGCAAATGAGTTTTTATCAAATACATATCCTTCGCCTTGCTGCCAGGTCAACATAAAAAGTTTATTACCCACTAATGTCATTCCTTCAGCAAAGGTTTTTTCATCGAATTTAATCTCTTTCAATACTTTACCAGTCTTGAGATCAACTTTTCTGAGGTTTGACTCACCATACCGCCCATTTGATTCATATAATACTCCATCGGCAAACTGAAGCCCCTGAGTAAATGCCGTGGTGTCGTGCGGGTATCTATTGACAACCTCAAACCCATAGTTCTTGGCACTAGCTGGAACTACGTAGAAAGTGCTCGATACAGAATCGGCCTTACCACCACTGTAGACCGTAGCAGAAATATTCCGCGTACCATAGGCCATATCTTTGGTTTCTACCGTGATGGCAACCGTGTCGGTTGTAGAACCCACGTGTTTATCGTCCACAAAATAAGCGACAGAATCCATGGTAATTGCATCAAATTTTAATTTTAATTGTACTTGACTGCCCTTTAACACAGCCTGGTTCGCTTCTGGAGATGCAAATTCCAAGGCAGTTTTTTTCGATTTACAGGAAGTAAAAGCAAGTATTGCAATTGCTATAAAATACGTGATTTTTTTCATCTATATAATTTATTTATAAAGCGGATGAAACGATCTGATTTATTCGCACAGCTGGTGTTCAAATAAAAATACAATGGTTTCATTTCTATAATTTAAAAACTCAAACTCAAAAAGACGGTATGTAAGCTACTTGACTGTAACATGAGCGGGCCCATCCTAAATCTAATAGTTTACGATGCATATCAGGCATCCCAAAATGCATCTTTTATATAAGTAAGTTCGGAATGGGCTCCATTCGTCACAGCCACAACATCGAATCTTACTTCGCCGACATAAGCATGTTTTAAGATATACGCCTGAGCTGCTCGAATCAGCCGTCGCTGTTTCGGGATATTCACAAATTCAAAAGGTTCGCCAAAATCTGTTCTCGATCTTGTTTTTACCTCCACAAATACCAGCGTATCGCCATCCTTGACGATCAAATCTACTTCTAAATTCTTAAATCGCCAATTTCTTAACACAATTTTACAGCCCAGCTTGATCAGATATTCCATGGCTAACTGTTCACCCTGCGCGCCTATTTCAAGATGTTTTGCCATATTGTAATGTTACTTTACGATCGTATTGCCCAAAAATCCACCCAGAAGACGCTCTGCTTCTTTAAGTTTTTGATACTTAAAGATAAGCACTTCCAAATTAGCAACATCCTGTTCGTGTTTCATTTCCTCGCGAATATGGTGCATTTCAGCCTCGATCTTACGTTTTTTTATCCGATAGATGGCCGTAACAACAAGCTGTTTAAGATGCTCATACTCCTGGCTTACATAGATCTTACGTTTATCATCATTCCAGTTTTCACTGAGCGAATATTTCGTTGCCACGCAATTAATTGCCAGTTCAGAAACGGCAGCATCGGCATTAGAATAAAATAATTTTGGATCGGGAATTTCATAATTTTCAGCAGCATCCCGATATGCTTTCAAAATAAATGCCGCCGCCTTATCTTTAAAGACGACGTCGCTCATATTTCCCAACAATACACCTGCAACAGGAATATCACCGTCTCCCTCCCAGGTCGCCAGGTAATCCCCATAGTTGATCAAGATGCGGATGATTTCACGTTCCTGTAGGATCTCAGCAGTCAACTGTGTAGGTTGTTCTGTCGCTTCCATGGCTGGTATGCCCCCCCGTTCATCATCCGTCATGAAGAAATCAGGTGGTGGGCCGTCCATTCCAAAAGGAGGCATCCCTGTATTTGCGGAACTACTCTGTGCTTTGCGCGCGGCATCCTTATCCGCTTTCTTTGCTTTATTCAACCTTATTTTGTTGAGTTCGGCAAGCAGAATCCGCTCCTCAATATCCAATAAGCTACTACACTCCCGAATAAAAACTGAAACCTTTATCTCGTCGGGAATTAGCGCAATACTTTCAACAACATCCCGAATGACTTCGGCCCTCTTGATCGGATCGTTGTTGGCGTCGCGAAGTAAAATATTGGTTTTATAGAAGATAAAGTCTTGCTGATGGGATTTCACATAGTCCTTAAACGCTGTGGCGCCATATTTTTGCACATAGGAATCGGGGTCATTCCCATCCGGAAAGAGTAATACTTTGACGTTCAAACCTTCCTCGAGCAACATATCGGTACCGCGTAATGAAGCCTTTATACCGGCTTCGTCACCATCATAAAGTATAGTTACATTTTTGGTAAACCTAGAAATTAATTTAATCTGCCCTGTCGTCAGGGAAGTTCCTGAAGAAGAGACCACATTTTCCACCCCTGCCTGGTGTACAGATAAGACGTCTGCGTAACCTTCGACAAGGTAGCAGTTGTCCTCTTCCATAATCGCCTTTTTGGCAAAGTTCAAGCCATAGAGTACGTCTGACTTATGGTAAATCTCACTCTCTGGAGAGTTTACATATTTGGCTACCTTTTTGTCTGTTTTTAGCGTACGTCCACCAAAACCTATGATACGTCCTGTCAAATTATGAATAGGAAACATAACGCGTCCCCTAAAACGATCGTAGAGCGACTTATCATCACGTTCAATGGCAAGCCCACTTGCTGCCAGGTAATCCGAATGGAAACCCGCTTCTTGTGCTTTATCCACTAAAGCCGTCCACTCTTCTGGCGAATAGCCCAGTTCGAATTTCTTAATGATATCCTCGCGGTATCCACGCTCTTTGAAATAATTGAGTCCGATAACCTGCCCCATTTCGCTTTTCCAGAGTCGCTCCACGAAAAACTTGCCTGCCCAGGCACTCAGCACATAAAGGCTTTCTCTTTTATCTTGGGCCGCTAGCTGCGCAGGAGAGCGTTCAACCTCTTCGATCTCAATGGAATATTTATCAGCTAGATACCGGATCGCCTCAGGGTAGGAAAACTTCTCTAGTTCCATGACGAACTTGAGCGAGTCGCCCCCCACGCCACAGCCGAAACATTTATAAATACCTTTCGAAACAGAAACGTGAAATGAAGGCGTTTTTTCGTGATGGAATGGACAGTTTCCGATCAATGAGGTACCACGCTTCTTTAAATCAACGAAGTCACCCACCACTTCTTCTATCCGCGCCGTTTCCAGTACTTTATCAATTACGTCTTGCTTTATCAAAATCGTGCTCCTATTTTTAAATGTAAAATTAGCATAAATCTGATAGATTTCCTCGCAAAGCAATTATTTATGCGAAGCTATTCCGTTATACTTTAAAACCTTTTCAAAGGGGGGCTTCGGCGTTGTAAAGCGTTGATCTTGCCAGATTTAATTAGAAAAAGATCAAAGATGAGATGAAGAAACCCACTTTTGTCTTTGAGAGACAGAAGTTATTGGATAGGGAACAACTTGAAGACCTGCATTTTAAATACTACCAAATGGTGAATAACCTTTTGCTAAGATAAAAAAATAACCCTCAGTAGCTATCTGTATATCATACAGTTATCACTGAGGGTTTTGTTTGTGCCTGTTAGCAACGCATAAGGAAAGAGAGATGAAACACAAGCGAAGCAACAGGACTTTTTATCTTAATTGTTTAACATGCCATAAAATTCATTCATATAATAGGATTCCTGTAACGCATCCCTAAAGTTTTGCCATTGCTCCTCATCAAAAGAGAAAACAATATCCGGATAAGGTGTCTTCATGATCAAGCGAAATTCACCATCCGGAAATGAACTGAAAAAAAGTTCATCCCCATTGCTCTTGATAATATTCAGGAAATCGATAAACTTATTCTGCGTAAATGTCAGTACAAAACTTTGCTGCCAGATATAATATGTTCTGCACTTATGACAGACACTAATGTGGGTATCTCCGCGTTGACTTAGAATCTTAGTATCACACATACTGAATATATTTATTTAGACTCGTTATAAATAACATTCAAATGTAAGCATTGTTTTCAGAATAACAAGTATTTTTTATAAAAAAAGCCATTGATTGTGTTTAAATATTAAAAAAGCGGAAATTTTATTGCGATTTATCGAAAAAACCGAATAAAACGCTGTATGCAGACAGAAATAAATGATTATTCGACAATTTATTCAAAAAATTAAAAGTGAATTCCAATTTAATGTAATTAACCCTAATTTTGAGTAATTACAGACTAAAAACCAATTTATTATGAATAATCCCAAATAAACATATCAAATGTTTACTTATGGTGATGGCCTCGCTGGCATTTATTACTATGCGTCTATCCCCACTTGACATTGATAAAAAATGCATATCAATCATATTAAGTAAAAATTATAAACAGGCCTTGACCTTATTTAATAAAATCTGTATAATTGGAAAAAGTTACATTCCTTTAAACTACCAATCTAAGGAACTCAGCTTCACACTACCACATCATGAAAAACGATAAATATGCGTCTCATAATAACATAAGCCTATTAGCAAGGCTTCGAGAAGGCGATTTAGAGGCTTTCAATATTTTATATAATAGGTATTGGTCTTTACTGCTAGATGAATCCTACAAAAGGCTTGAAGACCTAGCTTCCTGTGAGGAGATTGTTCAAGATGTATTTATCGACCTTTGGGAACACTGTTCCAAAAGGGAAATCCTGAATGTGGAGGCCTATCTTTTTACCTGCATGAAATACAAAGTCTTCGAAACGTATAAAAAAAGCAAACGCAGAAATGTATTGATAGCGGAAAATAAGCAACTCTACCAAAGTCAGGAAGTTGTGGATGGCAATACCTATGGGGAAAAGGATCTAAAATCGCTCATCGAACAATGGGTATCTAATCTTCCGCAAAAAAGGCAAGAAATTTTTAAAATGAGATATCTGGATGGACTCACTACAAAAGAAATCAGCGACCTGACGAAAACTTCCCAAAACACAGTTCAAAATCATCTCGGTGTATCGATTCAAAAACTAAAGAAACTTGTTCTCCAGCACTTTTTGACATTACTTATGATTTTTTACACCTGTAAATAAGACACTTACAAATAAATATTTATTTAGACTAGTACATTTCCCTCACTCAGGGGCACTATTTAAGTGAACTTGTACTAATCATATGCAACACCCTAACCAAGAGCTTGAAAAGCTAATTGACAAATACTTAAACGGCAAAGCCAGTTCGGAAGAAGTAGCGCTTGTAGAACGTTTTTTCGATTCATTCTCATCCCGGCCAAATTTACTCACAACACTTCCTGATGAAGTACAAGAAGCCCTAAAAACTCGTATCCATACTGGCATTATGGATAAACTAGCGGCTAAAAAGAAACGTACATTCAGTTTCGCTCAAATTGCCGCAGCTGCCGCCCTCTTGTGCATCGCTTTTGCGAGTTTATATTTATACACAATAAAAGCACCCAACAATCAAGAAATCAGGTTAACAAATGGACAACAACGTCAAATTGTGCTTGAGGATGGTACTAAGATTACACTAAATGCTTCGAGCAAAATAATCTATCCCACTTCATTCAAGGACTCGAACACACGTGAAGTTACCTTAATAGGAGAAGCATTTTTTGATGTTGCAAAAAATCCTTCCAAACCTTTCCTTATTCACACACCGAGAATGGAAATCAGTGTATTAGGTACTGCATTCAATGTACGTGATTATGCTGAAGAAAACAATGCCGAAACAGCTTTGGTGCGTGGTAAAGTATCGATTTGGAAAACAGGGGCCAACGATCAGAAATTTATATTAAAGCCCAAAGAAAAATTTGTGATCACAAAGTTAGATAGACCTGTAAAGGAATCGGCCGCTACAGATTTTAAAACTGTAGCAACTCCTACAGCTATAGCCATCCAACCATTCTCTATAGCTGAAAAAGATGGTTCTGCTTTAGAAACCGAATGGTTATTAAATCGGATTACAATTCAAGACGAAAGATTGCTTGATATCGTCCTGAAATTAGAGCGCATGTATGGAGTAGAGATCAAAATTACAAATAAATCAATCGCTAGCCAACGCTACTCAGCGACATTCGAGAACGAACAACTGGAAAATATCCTAAAAGCATTACAAACTGTCAATTACTTTCAAATAAAAACAACGGGGAAAAATCAACTACAGCTATTTTAAAAACAATCAACCTACATAACTCCATGAACAAAACAAAACCCAAATTTAGAAAAGAATCGAGATTGGCTTTACTGCTTGTTTGTCTAAGCACCATGCATGTACAGAGCTTCGCCTACTCTCAAACTGAAAAAATTGATGTCTCCATCCAAGGCGGAAAGCTTGAAGATGTCTTTCAAACAATTAATGACAAGAGCAAATACAAAATGTTCTTTAGCAAAGCGACTCTGCCTAATGTGACGGTCAATATTGTAGGAAAGAAAATCAGTGTCAAAGATATTCTTTCCCAATCTCTGGCAGGGAGCAACTTAACATGGGAAATATTGGACAACAATATCATCGCTGTAAAAGAAAAACAACAAAATCAGCAACACATCGCGGGTCAAGTAGTCAACGAAAATGGAACGCCCCTAGCTGGCGTCTCCGTCATTATAAAAGACTGGCAAAAAGCAGAATACCGCAATATGCAAACCAGTACCGCAACTGATGTCAATGGGCAATGGGGGCTCCGTATTCCAAATGACGATGTCATTATAACTTTTTCTTTTATAGGGTATCAAAAGATTGATATACCAGCGAGACAACTTATAGCTAATCCTAGCCCGATCAAACTTAAGCCCGAAGAAGGCAGTTTGGAAGAAGTGGTCGTCATCGGCTATGGTACAACAACCCGAAGGCTGAATACAGGTTCGGTTGCTTCGATCACTGCAAAGGACATTACTTCCCAACCTGTAAGTAATCCCCTTGCGGCCCTATCAGGGAGAATGTCCGGCGTATTAATCGCTCAAAACAACGGCGTACCCGGAAGCGCTGTTCAGATTCAGATCAGAAACCAGGCATCATTAAGTGGAACAACCTCAGGATCAATCCCGCTATATGTTGTTGACGGGGTTCCGTTCACGAATTTTAATGGTGGACAACCAGCTACCGATAACCTCAATTCATTTGGTATCTTAGCTTCTTCTGGTGGCTTAAGCCCGTTCAGCATGATCAATCCCGCAGATATCGAACGTATCGATGTTTTGAAGGATGCCGATGCCACAGCGATCTACGGTAGCCGTGGTGCGAATGGTGTTGTATTAATCACAACCAAGAAAGGTCAAGCTGGCCGTACCCGTATCGGTGTCAACTTCAATACCGGATTTACCGAGGTCAACCGCTTTATCCCCATGTTAAATCTGGATGAATATCTGACCTTAAGAAAAGAGGCTTTTGCAAATGCAGGGGTTACGCCTACTGCCGATAATGCCCCGGATCTTATGCTATGGGATCAGAACAAATCAACAGACTGGCAGAAAATGCTGATTGGAAACAAAGGCCACATAACCGAAGTGCAGGCGAATATGTCTGGTGGAAACGAGTCCACCCGCTTTTTCTTCAATTCGGGATATAGACGCGAGAGCACTGTATTTTATGGGG
Source organism: Sphingobacterium prati (assembly GCF_013167215.1). Taxonomy (GTDB): domain Bacteria; phylum Bacteroidota; class Bacteroidia; order Sphingobacteriales; family Sphingobacteriaceae; genus Sphingobacterium; species Sphingobacterium prati. The sequence goes on along the minus strand of NZ_JABJWY010000038.1, from coordinate 341,089 downwards.
ACAGCAAAAATAGCCGGTTTACTTCCCGCTTAAATCTCGATCACACCTCTTCCGACAAAAAATTCAATGCCGCCCTTTCGGTTAGCTATGCCAACGATAATTCGGATATGCCTTCATCGGATGTGACATCACTCTACAATTTGGCGCCAAATTATCCAATTTATGGCGACAATGGAAAATACTATTGGCTACCATCCTCGGCGTTTATAGACAATCCCATCGCCATGCTTGAACGAAAATACTTTGGCAATACCAATAATCTGATCTCCAATGTTAACTTAAGTTACAAAATTGTACCAGGACTGACAGCAAAAGCAAATTTTGGTTACACGATTACCCAATTGAACCAGAATAATCAACGGCCAATTACGTCTTTAAACAATACTGTTTCCAACCCACTTGGTTCTTCCAGTTTCTCCAACACAAAGGCCGAAAACTGGATTATTGAACCTACACTGGATTATGTAAAAAATATCGGCGAGGGTAAATTGACAGCATTGATCGGAACAAGTTTTCAGCAGAATTCATCACGCTCGCAGACAACCAATGGTTCCAATTATTCAAACGATGCACTTTTGGGTTCACTCAGTGCCGCAGGCTCATTCACTGCCAGCAATAACCTCGTATACTATAAATACAATGCATTATTCGGAAAAGTAAATTACGACTGGAAAGAGAAATATTTGTTTAATGGAACGTTCAGAAGAGATGGCTCTTCCCGTTTTGGTCCCAAAAACCGATTCGGAAATTTTGGCGCCGTAGGATTAGGATGGGTATTTGGAAGGGAAGATTTTGTGCAGGACAATCTGTCCTTTTTAAGTTTTGGTAAATTAAGAGCGAGTTATGGAACTACAGGGAATGATCAAATCTCAAATTACCTTTACCTTCCACTCTATTCTTCGATAGCAGCTTATCTAAACAATCCTTCCATGAATATCGGAACGCTTCCGAACGAATATATCAAATGGGAAACGACAAAAAAAATGGAGTTTGCACTCGATCTGGGTTTTTTAAGGGATCGAATCTTATTTACTGGGAACTTTTTCAGAAATCGTTCTTCTGATCAAATCACTGATTTAGTTTTGAGTACCCAAACAGGCTACAATAGTTACAAAGAAAATTTGCCGGCATTAATCCAAAATACAGGTTTGGAATTGGAGTTGAACACCACCAATGTGACGAATGAAAATTTTAGATGGAAAACATCAACAAACTTTACATTTTATAAAAACAAGCTCATCGAATTTCCTGGAATTGAAAACACATTTTATGCAAATAACTTTCTTGTTGGAGAACCGATCAACATGATTCGTTTGTATCACTATCAAGGTGTGGACGCGGCAACAGGAAGAGCTTTATATGAAGATCGCGATGGTGATGGAGCTATGACAGTCGATGATCGCTATGTTGCTGACTTAGGTACGCCTTTCTATGGTGGATTTAACAATACCTTCTCCTATAAAGGCTTTGAAATTGGCGTATTCTTTCAATTTAACCACCGCTTTGGTGTAACCAAAATCCTCAATACAAGACCTGGCGCTCTGGTCAACCAGAACGATTACTGGTTAGACAGATGGACACCAGGTAATACCAATGCAACTATCCCGGGTGCTATTATCCCAACAATACCTGCCTCTTCAGCGGATGGAGCTGCTTTAAACGATTCTTATAATCAGTATACCAACTCAGACGCAGTCTATGGTGATGCTTCTTATATTAAATTAAGGTCTGTCAATCTATCGTACAACTTACCAAAGAGCTGGACTTCGAGATTAAAAATGTCTAATTGCAATGTTTTTATGCAAGGACAAAATCTCTTTACATGGGCCAGGAACAAATATGTTCTGGATACCGAAACGACCGTCCAAGGTGGCCCATCTGGTTTAGGTACCGGAACGATCGCCCAAGTATTGCCACCATTACGCACGATTGTATTTGGATTTAACTGTCAATTTTAAAACTCGAGATCATGAAACTAAATATCAATAAAAATATACTAATACTAGCCATTACCAGTGGAACTCTTCTAGTCAGTTCCTGCGAAAAATTTGTGGAGTTGGGTGCTCCTCCGACACAAGTTCTCGCTAGTGAAGCATTCGTTACAGATGCTTCTGCGAATAGCGTCATCCGTGGATTATATGCCACAACATTAAGTATCAATCTAGCTGGAATTTCCACCTTCTATCCGGGGATCGCTGCTGATGACCTTCAATACAATGCGGCTGATGCAAATACCTCCGAATTTGCCAGCAATAACCTATTGAACACGAATGGCAATGTCGCGAATTTCTGGTCAAATTGTTACCAGCTTATCAAAAATGCAAATAATGCTATTTCAGGTCTCGAAGCATCAACCACTCTTACCCCAACTGTAAAAGATCAGCTCTTGGGCGAAGCTAAATTTTTCAGGGCCTATGCTTATTTCTATCTCGCTAATCTTTACGGCGATGTGCCCTTGCAATTACGCGACGACCTACACGCTTTTGAAGATGCAACGCTTTCACGGACTCCTGTAGAACACGTGTATGATCAAATTATTGCTGACCTCAAAGATGCGGAGAGCAAAATGGCTACCGCCTATGACGCAACCGCAAATCCAAGAGGCCGTGCCAACAAAGCCGCCGCCAGCGCACTGTTAGCAAGAGTCTACCTGTATCAAAAAGATTATCAAAATGCGGAATCTCATGCGACCAAAGTATTGCAATCCGCTGATTATGGTATGCCTACACCAGATAAAAACTTTGTCAACTCAAGTAATGAGGTTATTCTACAACTTGCGAGTCAGAGTGGAGTGACAACATTTGGTGCCAATTATATAACGACAGCCACAGTTGCACCTGGATACACCCTTCCTGATGCAGTATACAACAGCTTTGAGACCTCGCCCACAATTGACTTAAGAAAAACAAATTGGACAAGTTCAAAAACGGTCTCAAACAAAATCTATTATGCCATAACCAAATATAAAGTATCCTCAGGCGCAGGATCCGAGTATCACATTATGCTTCGCCTAGCCGAGCAGTATCTTATTCGTGCTGAAGCAAGAGCAAAACTTGGGAAGCTTGCCGAAGCCCGCGCTGATGTGGATGCCGTGCGTGCGCGTGCTGGACTTGCTGGGCTTAGTACAAGCTTAAACCAAACACAATTATTGTCTGCAATAGAGACCGAACGTCTCCATGAATTTTTTGGTGAATTTGGCCACCGCTGGCTTGATCTTAAGCGAACCGACCGCGCTACTGCTGTACTTTCGCCGATCAAATCAAACTGGCAAACAACAGATGTGTTATTCCCAATTCCACAGTCCCAGATTTTGATCAACAGAAACTTGACACAGAACCCGGGATACGATGATTAATGAATTAGAAATTATAAAGATAAAAAATGAAAACAAACATCTTAACGGCTGCTTTCGTCGTTTCGCTAACAGCGGCCTTTGCACAACAGCCTGCAAAAAACAAATACCAACAATACCTGCCTATTATAGAGAAAGGAACGTTGGTACAAAAGGATTCACTCGCCAATGTATTGATGAGTGAATTAAAAATGTATAAATCTGAAGAAGACTACCGCACCACGATCAACGTTTTGCGTTCTTTAGGTAAAGAAGATCTGCAGGCTTCAGCAGAAGCATTGGCGAAGAAAAAATATCCAAAAGGATCACTAACCCGTGATGCCTTTATCACCGATGTTTTTTACAATGCAAGTACGCCCGTACAGAAAGAAAAAGCATATAATGAGCTCATAAAAAAATGGCCAGTTAAAAACTTTAGCGAAGAACCGCTGACATACGATTATGTATTGGCTAATCTGGCACAGAGTTTTGCCAACGATGGCAATGCCCCCAAAGCATTGCATTATCTTGGTGAAATGAAAGAACGATTCTGGCGTGGAAATGGATATATCCCTGTCGGTCAAATTCTATTGAGCGAAGGCGATACGACCACTGCCGCACCACTCCTAAAAACCGCAATGGATGATAGCTACTATTATTTAACCCTTCCAGAGAGTCAAAAAGACAATAAAGCCCGATTTGCGGCCATGGGGTATGCAAGCTCCATGTCAGCTTATGTAAACATCCTCGTTGCACAGAAAAAATACGCTGACGCGCTGGGCTATATAGAGAATGCACTAAAAGCAGCGCCGGAGCAAGCAGATGGTCTTGCCATGGTGCACTACAAATCTTTAATGGGCACCGGCAGAAAGCTGGAAGCATACAACATCTTGACCAAATTGTATGCTAAAGGACAGTTTGCTATTGAAAATGATCTTAAAAAACTATATACGGAATTGAATGGATCAATACAGGGATACGAGAACTTTAATGCTTCACTGAAAACGGAGTTGACACAAAATATCCGTAATCATATCAAGGAGATGGCAACTTTTAAACCAGCACCCAATTTTGAACTACTCAATATAAAGGGTGAAAAAGTATCTTTGGCCAGTCTAAAAGGAAAAGTTGTCGTCTTAGACTTCTGGGCAACTTGGTGTCAACCTTGTGTCCGCTCGTTCCCCGGTATGAAAGCGGCTCAAGAATCTTATGCAAATGATAAAGATGTACAATTCTTATTTATGAATACTTGGGAACGCGATAAGAATTATAAAGAGAATGTTGTATCCTTTATCACAAAAAATAATTATCCGTTTGAAGTGCTTTACGACGATCAAAAAGATCCGCAAACTGGTGAGGTTATGGCGGCGAAATTTGGCGTCAAAGGTATTCCAGCCAAATTTATTATAGACAAAGAAGGGAATATTCGTTACTTTCTGACCGGATCAACGCCAAACGTGGACTATATCAAATTAGAAATGAAGGAGCTCATCGAAGCTGCTAAAAAACCTTATAAAGGATAAAAATACAAAAGGCTGTCTCCGACATTTGCTCAATACAAACATAGGTGACAGCCTCTTTTCTGTGTCTGCTAGACTAATTCAAGCCTCTTTTTTTCAATAAATATTTCGGATCGGGATCTGCTCCCCTGAAAATGCGGTACATTTTTTCCGGATCATCCGTTCCACCTTTTTCAAGAATATTCTTACGGAATGAGTCTGCTGTTGCCTGATCATATAAAGATCTCTCCTTAAAGGCAGCAAAAGCATCTGAGTCTAATACTTCCGACCAAATGTACGCATAGTACCCTGCGGAGTACCCTCCAGCAAAGATATGTTGAAAATAAGTACTTCTATAACGCGGAATAATTGCATCAATAATGCCTATTTTTTTCATTGCTGCTTTTTCAAACGCATTAATATCTTTAGAAATCTCTTTTGTTGTGGCATGGTAGTTCATATCCAGCAATGCTGCTGAAAGATATTCCACCGTTGCAAAGCCTTGATCAAAGGTTCCTGCTTTTTCCATTTTTTGGATCAAGGAATCCGGCATAGCCTCTTTGGTCTTAAAATGTTTCGCATAGGTTTTTATTACCTCGGGATCTGCAGCCCAATTTTCCATGACCTGGGATGGCAATTCCACAAAGTCGCGCGGTACTGAAGTACCGGCCATTGATCTGTATCTTACATTGGAGAGCAGGCCATGTAAGGCATGTCCAAATTCGTGGAACAAGGTAGTGGCTTCGTCAAATGTCAGTAACGCAGGATTCTTTCCGACAGGTTTTGTGAAATTACATACGATAGAAATCACTGGGGCAACACGTTTACCGTCTTTTGTTGATTGATTGCGGTAAGACGTCATCCAGGCTCCGCCACGCTTAGATTCACGTGGAAAGAAGTCTGCATATAAAAGTCCCAGATGTGAACCGTCTTTGTCTTTCACCTCATATACTTCAACTTCTTTATGATAAGTTGGTACATTGTTTAAAGCAACGAATGTCAGACCATATAGTTTGTTTGCCACAGCAAATGCGCCTTCGCGGACGGCTGGTAGGCTCAAGTAAGGCTTGATCTCATCCTCGTCCAAAGCAAAGCGTTTTTTACGGATAATCTCCGTATAATATCTCCAGTCGTAAGGTGCTACCGCAAAACTGCCCCCCTCTGTTTTTATCTCTTTGGCAATATCAGCTTCTTCGCCTTTTGCTTTGCCCAAAGCTGGCGTCCACAATTTATTCAATAAGGCATATACATTTTCAGGTGTCTTGGCCATGGATTCCTCCAGCACATAAGCGGCGTGAGAAGAATAACCCAACAGTTTGGCTTTTTGAAGACGCAGATTGACAATCTTCTGAATAAGTGCTTTGTTGTCATTCGTATTGTCATGATTACCGCGCATCTGATATGCTTCCCAGATCTGCTTTCTCAGTTCACGGTTTTTGGCATACTGCAAGAAAGGCATGATCGAGGGATTCTGTAAGGTAAACACCCATTTATCCTTTTTACCCTTGGCAGCAGCTTCTTCAGCAGCGGCTGTTTTCAATGACTCGGGCAGGCCTTCCAACTGGCTGGCCGAATCAACCACAAGCTGATAAGCATTGGTTTCAGCCAACAGATTCTGGCCGAACTGTGTTGTCAATGTCGAAAGCTCGGCATTGATCTTTTTCATTTTTTCCTTGTCCGCCTCTTTCAAATTTGCACCTGAACGTACGAAGCTCTTATAGGTCTCTTCCAGAAGCTTATTATCCTGAGAATCTAAGCCTAACGTATTACGGCTGTTCCACACCGTTTTGATTTTATCAAATAACTTGGAGTTCATCGAAATTTCATCCGAATGACTCGACAATATTGGCGCCAAATCCTTTGCAATAGCTTGAATACTATCGTTGGTATTAGCGCTATTAAGGTTATGAAATACCGTAGATACATTGGTTAACAAGCTTCCTGCATTTTCGAGCGCTACTATCGTATTTTGGAAAGTCGCTTTATCGGAGTTATTGACTATAGAGTCAATCTCCAGATTATGTACTTTTATTGCCTCTTCAAAGGCAGGTCTGAAATGTTCGGTTTTGATCTTGTCAAATGGTGGAACATTAAAGGGCGTTTCATAGGCTAATAAAAGAGGATTATCTGTCATCATTTTTTTTTCCTCACAACCAACAAATGCAGTTGCCACTATGATTAAGAATGGCAAAAGTTGTCTTTTCTTCATATCGTCTGATTATTCCTGATTTTTTTTCAAAGATAATAAAATTAGGCAAATACGGGACTTCTCTTCTAGACATCAGCAAGCGCCCCAAAAAACCGTCATCCTATTGTAAAACAAAAACTTATTCGCAAATCTTGTTAAAAATATTCTGTCAATTTGGATAAAAATATTTTAATGAACGCTATTAACCGTTTCTTTTGGGGATGTGCAGGTGTACATCAAGAAACTCTTGAAAAGTATCCCGAGGAGCATAGTAAGTACACAGCCATAGGTGCTACTATCTTTTTTACCGGATTATTTGCCAGTCTTTCTGGCGGATATGCGATGTATTTTGTATTCAGCGGAGGAACGTTGGACTGGCTCCTGGCAATCGCATTTGGCATCATTTGGGGCTTGGCGATATTCAATATGGATCGATATATCGTATTGAGCATCAATAAATCCAAAAATGGTTGGATGCAGCTCTTACAGGCCTTGCCCCGTATCTTGTTGGCTATTTTAATTGGTTTGGTCATTTCACGGCCATTGGAGCTGAAAATTTTCGACAAAGAGATCCGGGAGAATTTACGGGTACGTTTCCTTGCGGATCAGCGTGCAAAAATTGATACTCTTAACAGTACATTCAATAAAAAATACAGCAATGAGGTCAATCAGCTAAAAACGATGACCGTAGAACGTGATTCACTGGAATCAAGTATCAAAACCGACCGCACCAAATTGAACTATGAAATCTTCGGCAATAAAACGACAGAGACATCGGGTGTAATGGGCTATGGTCCGTACGCTAAAATGAAGGAAGAAGAGCTCAAAAAGAAAGAAGCTTATCTGGATACCTTATGTAACAAAATAACGGGGCAACAAAATGCCCTCCGTCAAAAGCAAAAATTTGAAGGGATACTGGATCAAAAGGTTCTATCAAATGCTTCACTGGATAGCGCTGTCAATGTAGCAGGTTTTGCGGACCGCAATTCGGCACTGGGCAATCTACGCTATGACGCCAATGGAAAGGTCAACGAGTCCAATGCAAATGCGGTTTTTTTTATCGCGCTGCTCTTTGTCTTTCTGGAATGTCTTCCTGTCATTGTCAAGCTTTTGGCCGGACGTGATCCTTATGACAATGCCATTCAAAATTTAAGGACCTTACACGATTACGAATCGGATACTAATCTCAATGTGGAGAAAGAGGCTGTCGACCGCTTAAAGGATACCTATGTGGATGTTTCAATCAATAAACGTATGAAAGAACTGTAGGGAGTTATTAGTATTGAGTAGTTAGTAGTGAGTATTGAGACTTTAGTGAGTTCAAGCCTTCGGCTTACGACCTTAGCTTGAGGATTGAAGAGCTTATCTGCAAGAAGCCTAGCGTTTTTATGACCAGCTCTTCAATCTTTGTTGTTATGCCTGCAGAACCTGCCGGACAGGTAGGACTTCATTATTCGTCTTCGTCCAGAAATTTAGCGTCGATCTGCTTGTTTGCCTTTGCACCTAAGCGTTTCAGCTTCTCTACTTTCCCGATGACATTTCCAGCGCCTGTTGACAGTTTTTTGGTCGCATCCTCATGGCTCCTCAAAGCACGTTCCAGCTGATTCTGGACTTGTTCCATATCAGTCAGGAAACTCACGAATTTATCATACAAACTGCCGGCTTCCTTGGCGATTTCAATGACATTACGTGTCTGGCGTTCTTGCTTCCAGATACTGGCGATGGTACGCAATGTCGCCAGCAGCGTGGATGGGCTGACGATCACGACCTTGCGGTCCCAGGCATCACTAAATAGATCCGGTTTTTGCAACACCGACATACTCAAGGCCGATTCAATCGGCATAAACAACAACACAAACTCGGGTGATTCTATTCCGTATAGCTCATGATAGTTTTTAGCAGACAGTTCCTTCACGTGATTTTCGACGGACTGAACATGTTGCTTCGCAAAAATCGCCCGGTCTTCATCGGTTTCGGCATTTACCCAACGCTCGTAAGCGACCAAGGACACTTTAGAATCCACAATGAGATGTTTATCCTCTGGAAGATCAATAATAGCATCGGGTTGCATTCTCCGGCCTTCTGCATCCATTAAGGAAACCTGTAGCCTAAATTCACGATCCTTCATCAGTCCCGAACGTTCCAATACCCTCTCCAAAATTACCTCACCCCAATTGCCTTGTTTTTTCGTATCTCCTTTTAACGCTTTGGTTAAGCTATTGGCTTCATCTTTAATTTTGAGGCTTTGTTCGACCAATTGCAATACAACGCCCTTCAGGGAATTGCGTTCAGCCGCTTCCTGGTTATAATTTTTATCGACTTTCTCTTCAAACAACTTGATCTTTTCTTTTAATGGATCGAGGATCAGGCCGAGCGAGCGGTGGTTCGTTTCGGTGAATTTTTGGGTTTTCTCTTCCAAAATTTTATTCGCAATCACCTGAAATTCAGTATTGAACTGTCTTTTAATTTCAGCAATTTCGTTCTTTTGCTCCTGAAATTTATCGAGCTGCGCTTCGTAAAAAGAACGCGTACTTTCCAGCGAACGCTCGGCAACCAATACACTTTCACGTTCTTTGTCCAATTCATCTCTCAGCATCAGACGTTCTTCCAGCAAACTTTGTTCCCGTTGCTGGGAACGCGCCAGTTCTATTTTCAACGTCTCTATTTCTTTACGCTGACCGATATCTACAGCAGGAGCCCCACTTCTTTTCAATACCAAGATGATCAAAACGACCAACAGCAAAACAATTCCTGCAAAGAAAAATATTTCCATGATTTATATTTTAGGAGAATAACAGCTTCTGCTTCTTATTGACCGCTTAGCTGCTATTGAATTTTTAGTCTTTTAATGACGATAGATCGCCCTGTATTGTTACCTATTGTAGTTTCTGATGCGTCTTCCACCACAGATCGGGCATCTCGCCAGAAACAGCCAGCTGGTAATCTTCGTAACGGCAGGGCACGAGATAATAACGTTCGTTGACTGATTTTGATCCAAAGTAAGGTACTTGGATCCACCACCGGTCGGATTTTTTGCTTTTCACAAAAACCAATTCATGTTCCTCATTCTCCAGTGTAGTACGATAGATGATATAGGCCGATTTAGGATACAACGGGGTATCTTGCTTTCGGTTGTAATAGCCATCAATAAAGCACCAGATCATCTGTGAAACCAACATCGCAGTCTGTTCCATGGGGTCAAATGTGGGATTCAATTCATAGAAACCAATAGAGGTGCATTTGTCCGACATACCGGCATAACGTGCCAGCTGACATGCTTCGTCGCCATACAGACCATTTGGAATCGCATTGGCATTTCCAGGGGCTTCTGAGGCTCGGATAGCGCCAATGTCGAAACTAATCAAGTCGGCAGCACGGATAAGGGGTTCGGACTGATCCATTTTTCCTGCAATCATCCCCACGCGCGTAGCATTGAAAAACAGCTTGTCGTACATATTGATCGATTCCTTGCTGACAAGGTAGGTCTGATAAGCAATGGAATTCAGGTTAAACAAATAATCAGGCTGATGTAGGATAATGTGATTAACATAAGACCGCGAGTTGAGGCTGACATTTTCAGCTTCCTCCTGGTTGAGATCAAAACGCGGATCCACAATAGCAAGCTCAATCTTTCGTTCTAAATTTTGATAGCCCAGATATTGTGCATAAGTCAAATCCTGTCCGCCACCAATGATAATTGGAAGGATGTTGGTTTTCACCAATTCCTCTACCACAGATTTCAATGCGACATAGGTATCTTGTATGGTATTACCCGCTTTTATATTGCCCAAATCAACTATATTTATCTTATAATCACCTTGATACAGCGTATAAAGATGTTTGCGTACCGCATCAGGAGCTTTGTCGGTCCCATTGTTATTGATGGATGCCCGATCTTCCTGTACACCGACAATCGCCAACTGGGGTTTTTCACTTTCCTCCCAAGTAGGGAAATCAGTCTCATAAGCCTGGATCACATTCCCTAACTGGGAGTTCAGGAAACCATGCTCAGGGGAGATACTTGTAGTTGAGATCGGACTGAAAAATACGGACAATGACGACATAAGCTATAGTTTGTTTAAGACACCTCATTTTTTGGGATGCAACTCACACAAATATCCATTTATTAACTAACTTTTGAAAACATTATTTTTAACAGTATCTTTATCAAGTGATATTAATAACTGGAGGAACAGGTTTTTTAGGGTCTACGCTAATCAAACAATTGATAGACCGCGGAATTGACGTCATTGCCATCAAAAGAGCTCAATCGACTATTCCGGCAGCCCTACTGTCCTCATCATTGATTCAATGGATTGATGCAGATATCAACAATTATTTTGAGCTCGAAGATGCGCTGGAAGGAGTGACAAAAGTATATCATTGTGCGGCGCTGGTCTCCTATCAGAAGAAAGACACTAAATCACTTTTTAAAGTCAATGTAGAAGGGACGGCACATATTGTCAATCTATGTTTAGAAAAGGGCATTCGCTTGCTTCATGTAAGCTCAATCGCGGCTTTGGGCACAAATAAGGACAACCTGCCAGTCTCGGAGAAAGACCATTGGGAGCACAGTCCCACGACTTCCAATTATTCGCTTTCTAAATATCAGGCAGAAATGGAAGTCTGGCGCGGTATTACAGAGGGGCTGGACGCTGTTATTGTGAATCCATCTGTCATATTGGGTTCAGCGGCCAAAGATAAGGGATCCGGAGCATTGTTCTCAATGATCAATAAAGGATTGAAGTTTTATCCCAAGGGGAGTGTTGGGATAGTTGACGTAGAGGATGTTGCAACAATCATGATCCAATTAATGGAAAAAAGTGATATTACCGCCGAACGTTATATCATCAATCACATCAACATCCTCAACAAAGATTTACTCAGTATAGCCAGTGTCCTGATGAACAAGCCTGAGCCTACGATTGAAGTTTCCGAAACACTTCTTCAGATCGCATCCACTGTCTCGGGTATGTTATCTGTTTTCAAGAAATCTGGCTCTTCGCTGACCAAAGAAACAGCCGCGGCATCAAGTGCTAAATTACAGTATTCCAATGCAAAGGTCCAATCACTGTTGAACCACAGCTATCGTCCATTGGAACAAACATTAAAAGAAATTGCAAATTTGTACAACAAACAGTAAAACGATATAAATAATAAACAACCGAACCCTGAACCCGTCATGAGCGTATCAAACTATCCGATAAAAAAATAAAGCCTGCATGTTTATGATTGATTCATTTGCTAAACAGTATTCCAGTGAAACAATCACAAACCTCCAATGCTTATTAAGGAATGATTAATTGCCCATGATCGCTTCATCATCATTAAAATACAAGTGATTACGATGAAACCATCATGAGGTTAACCAAGTCACATTCAATAGAGATACGTACTGTTCATGATCGCTTCATCACCATTAAAAAACAAGTTATTACGATGAAAAATTATTACATCATTGATTTTGATAGTACATTTACACAAGTAGAAGCGCTCGATGAGCTCGCCCGGATCTCACTTGAAAATCATCCTGACCGCGAAGCTATCTATCAAGAAATCGAACGATATACCAACCTTGCGATGGAAGGCAAACTTTCTTTCCGCGAAGCACTTGCCGGTCGCGTGAAATTATTGAATGCCAACAGAAGCCACTTGGACAAACTGGTATCTCACCTCAAGAGAAAGGTATCAACGTCCTTCTCCCGTAACCGCGAATTTTTCAAAAAACATTCAGATACGGCTTGGATCGTCTCTGGAGGTTTTAAGGAATTTATCACCCCCGTTGTGACGCCCTATCATATCAAAACCGAGAATATCTATGCAAATACGTTCAGATTCGATGCGGAGGGTAATATTATCGGGTTTGATGAAGAAAATCCTTTGTCCAATGAAGGTGGAAAAGTACAACTTCTTAAACAACTCAATATCGAGGGACGGCTTTTTGGCATCGGCGATGGTTATTCGGATTTCCAGCTAAAAGAGTCTGGATTGATTGAAAAATTCTTTGCCTTTACAGAGAATATCCAGCGCAAAAGTGTCACTGAAAAAGCAGACTTTATTACACCGAGCTTTGATGAATTCTTGTACGTGAATGATCTACCACGTGCGATCTCTTACCCTAAAAATCGGATTCTTTGCCTCATTGTCGGCGATGTCCCGGAGATTGCAGCGCATATTTTAAAGAGAGATGGATTCTCGGTTCGCACAAAAGATACTTTCGAAGAAAAATATGTGAAGGATGTTGGAATGCTTTTGCTGGGTAACAATATCGACATTACCGATGAACAGCTGCAACAGGCAGATAAGCTAAAAACGATCGGATATCTGGGGGATATCAAGGGGCATATCAATAAGGATATCTGTAATGCTAAAGGAATTGTCGTCTTTGATGATAAAAAAAGCAAGAAGAAAAATTCGGAATTTATCCCACGTCGAATGGCCGAATTTATCAACAACGGTGATACATATTTAAGCCGTAATTTTCCGAATTTGGTCTTACCAAAAGTAAAACAGGTGACGAGATTGCTGCATATCCATAAAAACGTTCCGGGTATTATGGCCCAAATCAATAAGGTATATGCACAGAATGATATCAATATCGTTGCACAGTTCTTGATGACTAAAAGTGATATCGGTTACGCTGTCACCGATATACAAGGTGAATATGATAAAGATCTACTGAAGCAACTGAAACAGATTGAAAATACGATAAAGTTTAGAATATTGTATTAGATCCTTGGATCGGGTATCGACGCCATGATGGTGACTCCAATTAAATAAGATAATGGATTAAAGAGCAAAGATGACGGACTATTAGCTGAACAATCAGGAGTCTTTCATCTTGTTCTTTAATCTCTAATAACAAAATAATTTTTACGTAAACATTATGTCTCTACATCAAGATGCCGAGTTAAAGAAAGCTATCCTTGAACTGCCACAAAAGGAAAAAGACAAATTGCTTGTCCGCCTAGTCAGTAAGGACAAAATGCTGATGAAACAATTGCATTTTCAATTGCTGGAAAATGAATATGATCTGGAAGAACGTATTGAGAAATTGCGTAAGCAGCTCGCCCAATTATTTGACATCGGAACAAGTCAGATTGCCGATACACCACATCACAGCAATTTTATTTCACTTAGTAAGCTGGTCAAACAGGCAAGCGGCTTGGTTAATGAGCACGAGAAAGTTACGAAAGACAAAACGAGTGAAGCTGAATTTCGTTTTTATATTCTAAAACGGGTCATAAGTGATTATGGGCGATTATTTGATTCATCCTATCAATCGGCAGCCCATAAATTACATAAATATATCACAGGGCGTATTAAACATGCCGTCGGGAAATATGATAAGCTCCATGAGGACTTTCAATTCGATTATCGGGAAGATTTTCAAAACACACTCAACGCTTTTGGTAATACAACATTAAAAAGCTATATTAGTGAGCAGAGAATTGATCTCGACCTGAATTAATTATGAGAAACAGCAAAAATCGTGTTAAAATTGGATCCTATCGTGTCACAGCTTACGAGCAGCATAAATTAATCTATTTAGCGATCCTCTTAGCCTTATTGGCCTTCGTCTATACACTTCATCTGGCAAAATAGCTTACACCTCCCTCTTTGTCCTAGTAGCCATAATATTCCTTTCGACAAGTTTTTACCAAAAAAATTAGCACAACATACCACATACTTAAGAGGTTTTAATTAAATTCGCAATTATTCGAAATTTTTGCTCGTGGGAATTCAAGAAATACTAGAAAAATACAGTCAAAGCGAATCCGTCCAGTCGCTTACGAAGGCCATGCAATCCAAAAACCAAAAGATTCAGCTCAAAGGTCTCATCGGTTCTGCGGATGCATTTATTGCCGTTTCATCCTATAAATTGCAGGAGCGTCCAATGGTTTTTATTTTACCGACGCACGAAGATGCTTCTTACTTTTTAAGTGATCTGGAGAGCTTACTGGACAAGCAGGTGCTTTTTTTCCCTTCTTCCTATCGAAAAGCCTTTGATTTCACACAGACGGATTCTGCAAATGTATTACAGCGTGCCGAAACATTAAGTTCGCTCAACCATACCTCGGAGCTGCCCAAGATAGTGGTCACCTACCCTGAAGCGATTGCCGAAAAAGTAATCAATCGTACGGATTTGGAGAAAAATACCCTGGAGATTACAGAAAATACGGCTTTAAGTATTGATTTCATCAATGAATTTTTGATTGAATATGATTTCGACCGGGTAGATTTTGTCTATGAGCCCGGACAATTTGCTATACGAGGTGGCATTGTAGATATCTTTTCTTTCTCCAACGACCTTCCCTACCGTATCGAATTCTTTGGTGATGATATCGAAAGTATACGGACATTTGACATTGAATCTCAACTCTCGGTCAATAAAATCCATAAGGTCACCATCGTTCCGAATGTGCAGGCCAAGTTCCTGACCTCGCAGCATATTTCCCTGCTGGAATATATCGATCAGGATGCTTCGATCTGGATCAAGGATGCCCAATTCACACTTGATATTGTCAAGGATGGATTAAAAAAAGCAAAACAGCTGTGGCTGAGCCTGAGCGACAAACAAAAGAAAGAAAATCCAGAGTGGCATAATCCCGAGCACGAATTTACCGACGAGAAAAACCTCAACGCCTTATTTTTTGAATTCCCGATCATTGAATTTGGGAAACAGTTTTTCTATAAAGGGGAAGTGGTACTTAAGTTTGACATTCATCCGCAACCTTCTTTTAATAAGGATTTTAATCTGCTGATTCACAATTTTAAAGAAAATGAGCGTCAAAGGATCCAGAATCTGATCTTTTCAGATTCAACAAAACAGGTCGAACGGATCTATACGATATTGGAAGATCTCGACAAGGCGGCTACCTTTATTCCTATTCACAAAGCGCTGCGTGAAGGTTTTAGGGACGACACGTTAAAACTGGCTTGTTATACCGATCACCAGATATTTGACCGCTACTACAAATACAAACGAAAAAAGGCTTATGAACGCTCACAGGCGATCACGCTGAAAGATCTACGGGATCTCAAACCGGGAGACTTTATTACGCATATTGACCACGGCGTGGGGCGATACGGCGGACTGGAAAAGGTCGATGTCAATGGAAAATCACAGGAGATGATCCGATTGATCTATGCGGACAATGACCTCCTTTATGTCAATATCAACTCATTAAATCGTATTTCAAAATATTCCGGCAAAGAAGGCACGGTTCCAAAGATGAACAAGCTCGGTACAGATGCCTGGGACAAATTAAAGAAAACGACTAAAAAGAAGGTCAAGGATATTGCCCGAGACCTGATTATGCTCTATGCGAAACGGAAGGCCCAACATGGCAACGCCTTCTCTCCGGACAGTTATTTACAGAATGAGCTGGAAGCATCATTTATTTATGAGGATACGCCAGATCAGGAAAAAGCTACTGCTGATGTAAAAAAAGACATGGAGTCACCGCACCCAATGGATCGGTTGATCTGTGGTGACGTCGGCTTTGGAAAAACAGAGGTTGCTATCCGCGCGGCATTTAAGGCTGTAGCTGATAGCAAGCAAGTTGCTGTTTTGGTTCCGACAACGATCTTGGCCCTGCAACATCATCGCACGTTTACAGAGCGCCTGAAAGGGCTTCCCTGCAACATTGATTACATCAATCGTTTCAAAACGACAAAACAGATAAAAGATACCTTGGCCCGGCTTGCGGAAGGAAAAATAGACATTATTATCGGTACCCATCGCCTGGTGAGCAAGGATGTAAAATTCAAAGACCTTGGTCTGATGATCATTGATGAAGAGCAGAAATTTGGTGTCGCCGCTAAAGAGAAACTAAAAGCAATGCGCGCCAATGTCGATTCGCTGACCCTAACAGCGACTCCGATCCCAAGGACCTTACATTTCTCTTTGATGGGAGCGCGAGATCTAAGTATTATATCAACACCGCCCCCCAATCGGCAACCTGTACAGACCGAGCTGCATGTCTTTAATGAGGCATTGATCGGAGAAGCGGTCAGCTATGAACTTGATCGTGGCGGGCAGGTTTTCTTTATCCATAACCGTGTCGCAGATCTTCCCCAGCTAGGCAATTTAATTCGCAAGCTCGCTCCCGGAGCACGCGTTGGTGTTGCTCATGGGCAGCTCGAGGGGGATGAATTGGAAGATGTAATGCTCAAATTTATTAATCATGACTTTGATGTGCTGATTGCAACGACAATTATCGAAGCTGGTCTGGATATTCCGAATGCCAATACGATTATCATCAATCACGCCCATATGTTCGGCCTCAGTGACCTGCATCAGATGCGGGGTCGTGTGGGTCGTTCGAATAAAAAAGCGTTCTGTTACCTATTGAGTCCGCCGTTATCGACATTGACCCCTGAGGCCTATAAACGCCTTTCGGCCATCGAGGAATTTTCGGAATTAGGTTCAGGCTTTAATGTTGCCATGCGAGATCTGGATATCCGGGGTTCAGGAAATTTATTGGGTGGTGAGCAATCGGGCTTTATCGCAGAAATCGGATTTGAGATGTACCATAAAATTCTGGATGAGGCTATACAAGAATTAAAAGATGATGAGTTTTCGGAGGTATTTGCCGATGAGCAAGAACGCAAATACGTCAATTTCACACAGATAGACACAGATCTGGAGGTATTGATCCCCGATGAGTATGTCACCAATATTACCGAGCGTTACAATCTCTATACAGAACTTTCCAAACTTGAAAACGAACAGCAGCTCGCGGCCTTTGAAAAAGAACTCGAAGACCGCTTTGGCCCTATCCCGCACGAAGTATTCGAACTGTTCAATACTTTACGCCTGCAATGGTTTGGAAAAACAATTGGGTTTGAAAAGATATCCTACAAGAAGAATACTTTAAAAGGGTATTTTGTCAATAACCCCAAATCGAGCTATTTCGAATCGGATCAATTTGGCCGGGTGCTGTCTTTTGTACAGTCCCACCCGGAGATCAGCAACCTCAAAGAAGTTAAAGGGCAACTTCGTCTTGCATTGAGCAATGTAAACACAATAAGTTATGCGCTAAACCTGCTCAAACAGATGTTATCCTAGTATTCTCAACACGCGCCATAAATAAAATCTACTTATTGCGTAGATTTTATTTATATTTGGTTAAGAAACAAAACCTTCCTAAGGCGATCCATGCAGGTTGCATTGAAGGACTATAGAAGGTTATGATTGGCTATCAGAAACAAGCACATTCAATTTTAGCGTGCAACAAGTTGATTGGTACTGAAAAAAAGAACACTTATCCATAAAATTAGCATGACATCCAAGACCGAAACGATACTCGTCCATGAAGGACAACAATTCAATTCAACCGCTGCTGTAACGGCTCCTATCTTTCAGACATCGACTTATATTGCAGACAGTGATCCTGCGGAATACATTAAAGCAGCGACAGAAGCCAAACACCCTTACTTCTATCACCGGCATGGCAACCCAACGAATAGCCAGGTAGCTGCAGTTGTTGCCAAACTGGAGAAAATGGAAGATGCGCTTGTCTTTGCCACAGGCATGGCCGCGATCAGTAACGCCATATTGGCCATTGTGAAGTCTGGGGATCATATCGTTGCACAACATGCCCATTACTCTGGTACAGCGATTTTTTTTAAGGAATTCTTGACCGATTATGGTATTACTGTCACTGCCGTGGATCAAACGGATACCGCAGCCTTTGCACAGGCTATTCAGGCAAATACCAAACTCATCTATATTGAAACACCTTCCAATCCGAATTTAAATATCACCGATCTCAAAGCTATTGGCGAACTTGCCAAGCGGCAGGGTATTTTGAGTATGGTTGACAATACCTTTGCTTCACCTATCAATCAGACACCGGTGGATTTTGGGATTGATGTCATTGTGCATAGTGCCACAAAATATCTGGGCGGTCATAGTGACCTAACTGCCGGAATTGTCTGTGGAAGTCAGGAATATATCGCAAAAGTCTGGAAACGGTCCGTGACCCTGGGCGCATCGCTGGCTCCATTGGATTCCTGGCTGTTGCTCCGCGGGCTAAAAACATTGAGCTTGCGTGTCAAGCAGATCAATGCGAATGCCCTGCAGCTGGCTGAGTTTTTGGATCAGCATCCGAAGATCAAGAGCGTAAGTTATCCGGGGCTTCCCAGCCATCCCCAACATGAACTGGCGACCCGCCAGATGAAAGGCTTCTCCGGAATGATCTGCCTTGAGGTTAATGGACAGGACGAAGAACAGGCCTTCAACAATGCGCAGGCTTTGATCAACAACCTCACCATATTTATCAATGCCGCCAGTTTGGGCGGTGTCGAGTCGCTTATCGTACATCCGGCAAGCATGTGGGGTGGACACCATACCAAAGCGCAAAAAGAAATCTCGGGAATCACAATGGGTATGTTGCGGATCTCCGTCGGTATTGAGAATGCTGCAGACTTGATTGACGATCTAGATCAAGCCTTAAGGAAACTTGGCTAAAAATTTAGAGACCTACTTTCTGGTAGTGGATAAAACAAAAGAGAGTGAATAGTTATCATACCACCCACTCTCTCTTTTGCTTTATGCGATTCTTATCTAAAGAGCACGCGTACCATTTGCAATCTTGACCTGAATGACCGAAAGTTCCTTATCAAATTTTTGCTGATATTCTCTCTCCAATGCCGGCAAAATTGAGTCCAAGGCTCCTTCTTTAACAATATTAATGGTACAACCACCAAATCCACCACCCATCATCCGTGCGCCGATGACTTCGGGGAATTGTCTTACATAGTCAACCAGATAATCCAGCTCGGGGCAACTGACCTCATAAACTTTGCTCAATCCTTCATGGCTCTGGAAGATATATTGTCCTAGCTGAGCAATATCGCCCGAGCGTAATGCAGCGCAAGAGTTCTCTACCCGTTCGTTCTCGCGGACAACAAAACTTGCCTTGGCGTAGATATCTGCATCTTTCTCTTTTACCAGTTCGTCAAGCATATCCACCGTAACATCACGCAGGTTTTTAACGTCCGGATATTTCTCCCGCACCCATGCCGACGCCTGCTCACATTGTTCACGGCGTTTATTGTACGCTGTGGAAGCCAAGGAGTGTTTCACATTCGTATTCAATAGAACAACTTCATAACCTTTGAGGTCAAGTGGTACATATTCAAATCCCAAGGAGCGACAATCCAGCTTAATGACATTTTTTTCTTTACCAAAGGCAGAAGCAAACTGATCCATGATACCACACATCACGCCGGCATAGGTATGCTCAGCCTTTTGTGCGATCTGCGGAATATCAATCTGCTTGACATCCAACCCGAACAGCTCACTAAGTGCTAAAGTAACGGCACATTCCACTGCTGCCGAAGAGGACAATCCTGCACCTAGCGGGACATCACCATCAATATAAAGATTAAATCCCCCCAGTGCTGCTCCTCTTTTCTGGTATTGATCCACCACACCAAGGATATAATTTGGCCAATGCTTTTCTGAAATAGCGATATCTGTTAATTTGACCTCATGACTTTCCTGATAATCTTCGGCATAAAGCACAATATTGTCATCAGCGCGCTTGCTGACAGCGACATAGATCGCCTTATCAATAGCCGCAGGTAAGACAAACCCGTCGTTATAATCGGTATGCTCGCCGATAATATTAATCCGACCCGGAGATGTTACAACAATAGGATCGTCTTGATATAAGCTTTTAAATTTATTTACTATAGTTTCTTTTGCGATCATTCTTATATAGATTTATAATGTATAGTAGCACAACTCCGCAATTGTTCTGCTGCAATTTCTGGTGTAATATCGCGTTGTGGGTTTGCCAACATTTCATAGCCGACCATAAATTTCTTCACGGTTGCAGAGCGCAATAATGGAGGGTAGAAGTGCATATGCCAATGCCATTCGGGATGATCTCCATCGTTTACTGGAGCTTGATGCATTCCTGCAGAATAGGGAAAAGAAGTTTTGAACAGATTGTCGTAACGTGTGGTCAATAATTTGAGCATTGCTGCGAAATCCTCCTTTTCCTTTTCGTTAAACGCGGCAATGTTCTGAACAGATCGTTTGCTGACGATCATAGTTTCATAAGGCCAAGCCGCCCAAAAAGGAACCAAAGAAACGAAAGAATCGTTCTCATCAATAATACGTTCTTTTTTTCTTAATTCAGCGTTGATATAATCGGATAGCAGGGTATGCTGGTATTTGTCAAAATATTTCTTTTGCTGGACACATTCTTTTTGAATCTCTACCGGCAAATGATTTTGAGACCAGATCTGCCCATGTGGATGCGGGTTACTGCAGCCCATAATAGCGCCTTTATTTTCAAAAATCTGAATATAACGGATCCATTCAACCTTAGAAAGTTCCTCAAATTCTTTTTGCCAAAGGTCAACAACAGCTTTTATAGCAGATTGTTCCATTTCAGGCAACGTAAGATCGTGACGTGGGGTGAACGCAATCACTTTACAGATTCCTTTTTCAGTCTCCGCAATAAACAACTCGTCCTCATTAAATTCCTGTTGACTGGTATCTTTCAATAATGCCGAGAAATCGTTGACAAAAACGAAGCTTTCTTTATAATCGGGATTGATATCACCATCTGCCCTTTTATTGGTTGGGCACAAATAGCATTGGGGATCATAGGCAGGTCGATTATCACCTGGTAGATCTTCCACTTGACCCTGCCAAGGCCGCTTACTCCGATGTGGAGACACAAGTACTTTTTCCCCGGTAAGAATATTAACGCGTGTGTGGGGAGCGTCCCCAAAGTTTAAAGTTGATTGCATGTCATGTATAACTGGTGTACAGAATACACAATATTAGCTTTTTTAAGTCAAAAGTAAAAATTAAAATATGCAACACTAAACCTTAGATTTGGGATCCTGTCCTTTGATCAGTTCAAAGATTGTAATTTCAGGTAGGATACCAACCCGGCCAGGATAACCCAAAAATCCATATCCAACATTGACGTATAGGCGCTTGTTTTCCTGCGCACGGTACAGTCCGGCCCATTCCTTATAGATATATTGTACCGGGCTCCATTGCAGCATTTCAGAACGAACACCAAACTGCATACCATGCGTATGCCCCGCAAACATCACATCCACATCAGTATCCAATACTTGCGCACGCCAGTGGGAAGGATCATGGGACAAGAGCAATTTAACAGACTGTTCCTCGGTTCCGGTTAAGGCCTTTTTGATATCCCCATGTTTTGGGAAACGCCCAGTTCCCCAGTTCTGAACCCCAACAATGCACAGTTCTTCGCCATCCACCTTGATCTTACGATGCTCATCCATCAACAGGTCCCAGCCCATGACTTTATGCACATCGATCACATCCTTTAAATTTTTTCGCTTTGCAGGAGAATCTTCTTTTCCATAATAATAATCTCCATAATCATGGTTACCCAAGGTAGAAAATACCCCCAGATCAGACTTCACTCTTGCAAAAATATCTTGGTAATCTCGCATTTCAGATGCCTGAGCATTCACGATATCACCTGTAAAAAATGTAACATCCGCTTTTTCCTTTAGCAGCATATCTATCCCGCCGGTCACAGCAGTTTTGTTATAGAAAGATCCCGAGTGTACATCCGATATCTGTGCGATGGTCATGCCGTGAAATGCTTTGGGTAGATTAGGTAAGTATAACGGTACCCGTCTGACACGATAATCGTATGCACCGGAAATAATTCCCCAGCTCAGCGGAATAAGCGGTGAGGCACCTATTAATATACCAGCCTTGGTCAAAAAATCAGATCGGCTGATTCCCTTCACCGGATTTTCAGGCAATGGATCGCCAGCATCTTCAACAAGATCCTCAACAGACTCTTTCTTGCTGAATAAACGTTTGATCCAGACTCCACCCCTGCGGATATCATCGATCAAGAGGATCAGGAAGAAGAATATCTTTGAAGCTGCAGTCAGAAAGAATCCAACCAGAATAACAGATCTTACAATCAGCGGAATATTATATTTGGCAGATATAAAAACACCCAATAGCAGGAGGGCGGTATACGACCACCACAACACGGTGAATATTTTTGTCTTGGGAAATTTAATCTTCGTAGCGCGAAGGGCGAAAAAGATATAAAAATCTAAAATGAGTAAAACACATGCATTTACTAACAACATCATCAATTCGTTTTAATTTTTGGCGTTGAGTGCCAATTGCTTCAGAGATTTGATCCATTTGGGATCGTCATTGAGACTTTCAACCAGACAGACTTCCTCTCCCCCTAAATTCTTGAATTCATTAGCATATTCCACGCCAATTTCATCAATCGTCTCTATGCAGTCGGCCACAAATGCCGGACTGAAGACCAATAATTTTTTATAACCTTTATTTGCGAGGTCATGCAACAAATCAGAAGTATAGGGTTGAATCCATGGTTCTTTTCCCAACCGGGACTGGAAACACAGCGAATATTGCTCTTTCTGCAAGCCCAATTTTTCAACGATGGTCCGGGTAGTTGCATAACACTGAGAAACATAACAATATGTATTGACATTTGTTTTGCAGGAATCACAGCCAGACTCAGGGCATTTTAGTTTGCCCGAGGGGTCCACCTTACCCAATTGCCTAACAGGAAGACCATGGTAGCTAAAAACAAAATGGTCGAAATGTGCAAGATCGTGTTTTCGGGCATGATCTGCAAAGGTCTCAGCCATCAAATCATCCGTACAAAAATTGCTTACAAAACTCACCTCAGGAAGATAGTTCCACTTGCGAATGAGCTCCATAACACGATCGATGACTGAACCGGAGGTAGCCGAAGCATACTGAGGGAATAATGGAATGACGCGGATAGACTCGAGCAGCATACCTTCCATCTTGTTCAGCGCAGATTCTATGGATGGATTTTGGTAACGCATCGCCAATTCCACATGGTACTCTTCACCTAAAGATTCCTGCAATAAGTCGCGTTGCAGTATACTATAATGCATCAATGGAGATCCAGTTTCCTTATCCCAGATTGTTTGGTAAATCTTTGCTGATTTTGGTGCCCGGGTACGAGCAATGATTCCTTTCACCAATAAAGTCCGTTGGAAATAAGGGATATCTATGACACGGGGATCCATTAAGAATTCGGTCAAATATTTTTTTACGTCTGGAGTAGTTGGACTATCGGGTGTACCTAATTGTACTAAAAGGATACCTTTTTTGGCTTTATTGCTCATAGCCTACAAAAATAAACAAAAAAGCATGTACTACAGATTCGCCCGCGATAATATGAAATATCTATGACGGGTAAACTAGGTTAGAACGCTTCCAGTGCCGCTTTTACATCTTTCATTAACCACATTGGTGTCGAGGTTGCTCCGCATATACCAATACGGTCGCCCACGGCAAAAACCGACGCTTCCAGTTCGGCGGGGTCAGAAATAAAGTAACTTTCAGGATTAGCTTTTTGACAGACTTCAAACAAAACTTTTCCATTGGAAGATTTCTTCCCGGACACAAAAACAATTTTGTCATATTGCCTTGCAAATGTGCCAAGATCTTCATACCTGTTAGAAACTTGTCTACAGATGGTATCGTTTGCCTTGACTTCATACCCTCTTCTGATCAGCTCCTCTTTGATGGCGTAGAATTTATCCACACTTTTTGTCGTCTGGCTATAGAGGGTAAATGAACTTGGTAAATCGGCGTCATCCAGTTCAGCAATATCCTGAAAAACGAGCGCTTCATTATTTGTCTGTCCTTGTAAGCCGATGACCTCCGCATGTCCGTGCTTTCCGAAGATCAAAATCTTCTCATCCTGGTCAAAAGAGGTCTTGATCCGGTTCTGCAACTTGAGAACGACCGGACAAGAAGCATCAATTAAAGTGATGTTGTTTTCCAAAGCGATACGATAAGTCTCGGGAGCTTCGCCATGTGCGCGGATCAGCACCTTTTCATTTTGTAAGGTCGGAAGCACAGTATGGTCAATTATACGCAACCCCTTGGCTTTTAAGCGGGCCACTTCCTCATCATTATGTACGATATCACCTAAACAATAGAGGTAACCATCCTCTTCCAAAATCTCTTCCGCCATATCGATAGCGTATACCACGCCAAAGCAAAAGCCTGAATCTTTATCGATGTCTACTGTTAGATTTAATGCCATAACATTACAAAGTTACATATTCATATCGAATTTATTTATTTAATAGATTTGTTTACAAATGATTTTTTATTTCTATTCCTCATCAATTGTAATATAGGATCGGTCAATATCCCACGGCAGAAGAGATTCATAGGTGACTTAGCGCGTATTGCATGGATTCACTTCAACCAAACGAACCATTGTTTCACATACATGATGTATCTTAAATTAACATACTTAGGCGAATAAATTGTTTTTATATAAGCCTAATTATATTGCATATAAAAAGCAATTTATCTAAGTTTGCAAAAAAATTAAAATAATGGCAACTAACAGAACTTTTACGATGATCAAGCCTGACGCAGTAGCGAACGGTCACATCGGTGCAATCTTAAACGACATTATTGCTGGTGGTTTCAAAATCATTGCAATGAAATATATTCAATTATCGAAAGAAACTGCTGGCGCATTTTACGCTGTGCACAAAGAACGTCCTTTCTACGGTGAATTGGTAGAATTCATGACTTCAGGTCCTATCGTTGCTGCAATCTTAGAAAAAGACAACGCAGTTGAAGATTTCCGTACATTAATCGGTGCTACGAATCCAGTTGATGCAGCTGAAGGTACAATCCGTAATAAATATGCTAAATCTATCGATGCTAACGCTATCCACGGATCTGATTCTGATGAAAACGCGGCTATCGAAGGTAACTTCTTCTTCTCTCAATTTGAAAGATTTTAATCAATTAGTAATGCGATAAAAAAAGCGTTGTATAACAGTACAACGCTTTTTTTATGGATCATCGTTTTCTTATCTCCACATAAATCCACCAATCCTAAAAAAACGGAGGAATTTGTTGATCGCTGTTAGCGCCGGTTTCTTAATCTTCCATTTTAAACCACTTAAACCCGTTGGTGGAGCATCAAAATCTTGTACTGTAGCATTACCCGTTCTCATATGAGTAGGCGGCAGCATTTTACGTTTCTCAACAACCAGTATGCTGTCGTAATAATGTATGGAATTGACCGAACGTGTAAACTCATTGACCTTTAGCCCCCGTTGTTCTGAATGATAGGCATTGATGTAATCAATAAAATTCTTACTGTATTCGATAAATGTGCCATTTCGCTTATGTCCACCACCATAAAAAACCTGATAAGAGGTATGCAGGTCTTCACATAGATAGACACCATCCTCTTTTACGTGCCCAAATAGTTCTTCAAAGGTAATAATCTGTTGCAGCATGGTATGCCCGCCATCATCTATCAGGATATCTATCGGGGGGATTGACTCTTTCACTTTGCGCAGGAATTTACGGTCTGACTGAGATCCGATAAATATCTCGACGTTCTCCTCTTCCAGTGCTTTGCAATTGGGGTTGATATCTACCCCGTAGATTTTTGCTTTGTCGCCGAAATATTTCTTCCACATCTGGAGACTCCCACCCTGAAAGACTCCTATTTCCAGGACGACAATATCCTTACCTTTGAATTGGCGGAAATGACGATCGTATACGTCGAAATAATGCATCCATTTGTTGATCAGCTTATCATTGTTATTACGGAAATATTCCTCTAGCTCGTTCATATTAGACACTCTATAAATGGTTTAGACAATTTGTGGTTTGAAGCTAATTAAATATAATCGAAAAGTCAAGTTTTTTTGGCGGAAGAGGTTTGGGATATTCTGGTAGGATCAGAAATTTGATCCTACTTATCCGCAGAGATCTGTGACAGCAAATGAAAGATCACTTGCATAAAGAAAATAAACGAGAAGCTGTCAGAAAAGAAAAGCACCGTCAGGAAGAATTGCATACCTGAATGAGGCTCCCAGGGATTAAGAAGAAAAAGCTACAATAAAAAACTAGAAATTTCTTTTTCCTAGATATTCATCTTCCTTAGCCGTCATCTTTGCTTTATCCGCAGGCTTTTTGTCTGGATATCCACAAAGATGCATGACGCCGTGAATAATAACACGATGCAGCTCATCCCGTTCAGCAACTTTAAATTTTTGTGCGTTCTCCTGAATACGTTCCACACTGATAAAAATATCACCGGCAATAGTATCTTCGTCTTCCGATGAATCAAAAGTCACAATATCCGTATAGGTATCGTGATTCAGATATTCCTTGTTAATTTCCAACAGATAAGCATCCGAACATAGAATAAAGCTCAGTTCGCCAACCCGCTTAAATCCTTCACCTTTAATTGCATCAACGATCCATTGACGAATCTTTCCTTTTTCCTTTAGTTTGAAATCTATGTCCTCAGTAAAAAATAATATGTTTTTCATCTATAACTAATTATTAATTGAGCGCACGGGGCCCGGTTTTCGATCCATCAGTTAGATGGATCTTATGATCATCAAATCAACATTTCCCCATCCATAAAGCTGTTATTTATCGTGAAAGAGGTCATGTCATGAATTCTTATTTAAAAGCTTCGGCTATCCATATAGCTCTGCAAAATAATTGTCGCCGACACCGTGTCGATCAGGCCTTTCTGTTGACGGTCTTTTTTCTTTTTGCCACTTTGGGCAATGGCTGCGGAAGCCATCTTAGAAGTAAACCGCTCATCAATTTCAACCACCGGGATCGCCGGGTATATCTTTTTCAATTTGCGCATAAAGCCTACAACGTGCGAAGCTGATTCGGAGTCCGATCCATCCATTTGCCTGGGTTTGCCCACAACGAATGTTTCGATCTGCTCGGCTTGCAGGTAATCTGCCAAAAAGGTCCAGATATCCTGCGGATGTACTGTTGTCAGTGCCGTAGCAATAATCTGCATTGGATCGGTTACTGCAACCCCAATTCGTTTTGTACCGTAATCAAATGCCATTAATCTCATGGACCTATCTTTTTTTACAAAAGTACAATTTAGATATGAGTATTGAGATACGCGTATTGAGATTCTGCTTCTACACGCCATAGGCCTATGAAGTGTTATGATTTTTTTATTTTTTTACCCTGTAAAACTTCAATTCATTAAAAAAGCTATAACTTTGGTAGACTATTTAGGCGACAACCTTTGGTTCAATATTCAATTAGAATGTAACCGAATATGTATTGGCATACCCCGGTGGCGACCTAAGAAAGACAATTTATAGAGATGAGAAGAACAGTTATTGCCAGCCTTTTTGTTGCCTTTTGCCTATACGGCCATGCGCAGAGCAATTACGAGCAACAAATTTTAACGCAGCGCAAGGAAAAAGCTTTAGAATTAGCCAAGGAACAATTTGGTCCATTAAAAGCAGAACAAGTGGCCTCCTTAGATTACTTTGCTGTAAATCCAAACTATAGGGTTAAAGCAAAGGTAGAGGTCTTATTTGATGAGCCAGTGTTTCGTATGCCTACCTATGATGGTACAAGCAATGAATATAAACGTTATGCAATTGTGACATTTCCACTGAATGGAGCAGAAAGAACATTGAATATTTACCAAAGTGTAGCTTTATTTCAAAACCCTGCCTACAAAAAACATTTATTTTTACCATTTTTAGACCAGACAAACGGCCAGGAAAGTTATAGCGGTGGGCGATATATCGACCTGTCCACAGATGACATCAAAGGCAGTACCATTGAAATAGATTTTAATAAGGCTTACAATCCTTATTGTGCTTACAGCAATGGGTATCGTTGTCCAATTCCCCCAGTTGCAAACAATTTAGAAACAAAAATTATGGCAGGAGAAAAAGCCTTTCATAAAGCAAAAAATGAACGGCCTGTCAACCTGAATGGCGGACAGGAATTTACAGAAGCTGATAAGAAAATTATTTTATCAGGCAATGAAAGCACGCTCCTTCGTGTATTGCAAACCACCGATGAGAAAGATTTAAAGGTATTGAAAGCAACAAGCAGTGATGTGAAATATAATGACCCACTGTTGGAAACACTATCAAAGCGCATGTTTGCCACAGTTCGCGATCCGAACCATCCTGGCGTGGGTATAGCCGCTCCCCAAATTGGCATCAACAAAAATCTAATTTGGGTACAGCGGTTTGACAAACCCGAACAACCCTTTGAGTTTTATATCAATCCCAAAATTCTATGGCGTTCGAAGCTAAAACGGAAAGGAGCTGAAGGCTGTCTCTCCATCCCGAATCGCAAAGAAGATGTATTGCGGAGCTATGCAATCCGTTTACAGTATATCAACAAGGATGGAAAAGTGATTGAAGAGAATATTGAGGGCTTTACGGCGGTAATTTTCCAGCACGAAACGGATCACCTCTTTGGCATATTATTTCCTGACCGCCTGGAAGAACAGGAAAAAGAAAACTACGTGCCATTGAATGATAAAATTGATTTCTCCATTTTGCCGAAGACCTTGACACCATAGGTTCAAAATGTATTGAACCTTCAGGAAGCGTTTGGACAATGCTAAGTCGGCAATGTGCGATTAAAAAGAGCCCCCATTAACTGCTTCATGGGGGCTCAATTATAATGGAATCTATATGCGTTAGATCAATCCTTTTTCTGCCAATAGTTCAGCAACCTGAACAGCATTTGTCGCTGCGCCTTTGCGCAAATTGTCAGCCACTACCCACATATTAAGGGTATTTGGTTGAGATTCATCACGACGTATACGTCCCACAAAAACCTCATCTCGACCATGTGCGTCTTTTGGCATCGGATATTGAAGAGAAGCTGGATCGTCGACAACAATACAGCCGCTTTGAGCAGCTAATGCAGCACGTACATCATTTAAATCAAAGTCATTTTCAAATTCGATATTTAATGATTCGGAGTGACCGCCCATAACGGGTATACGTACAGTCGTTGCTGTCACCTTGATTGAATCATCACGCATGATCTTGTTTGTTTCCAAAATCATTTTCATTTCCTCCTTGGTGTAACCATTCTCCTGAAACACGTCAATATGCGGAATGACATTTAAGTCAATCTGATAAGGATAAGCTTTTTCGCCGTCTTTACCTGCGCGTTCATCCATCAGCTGGTTAACAGCTTTTACCCCAGTACCTGTTACGGACTGATAAGTCGAAACAACGACACGTTTAATTTTATATTTATCATGTAATGGTTTTAACGCCACTACCATTTGAATGGTTGAACAATTTGGATTTGCAATAATCTTATCATCAGCCGATAACACATCGCCATTCACTTCCGGAACGACCAATTTCTTCGTCGGATCCATACGCCATGCCGACGAATTGTCAATAACAGTAATTCCAGCTTCCGCAAACTTCGGTGCAAACTCCTTAGATGTATCCCCGCCTGCAGAGAACAATGCAACATCAGGTTTCAAAGCAATAGCCTCAGATGGTGTAACCACCTTATACTTCTTTCCCTTGAATTCAATTTCCTTACCCTTACTGCGCTCTGAAGCTACCGGAATTAATTCTGTTACTGGGAAATTTCGCGCCGCCAACACGGTTAGCATCTCAGTACCTACAAGGCCTGTTGCGCCGACTACTGCCACTTTCATTTTTGTCTGTGTTTAAATTGTATATAAAATTTGTTATTTGATTTGTTTTTAGTTGATTCTTGAAGAATGAATTCTTCAAATTTAAAAAATATTCCGTAATTACGCTATTAAAATAATAAAATATACCTCATTCTACTAAAAAAGTCACAACAGTTCCATTTTGTTAGTCCTAATAACATAAACTATCGCGCCTTACCTACCCTGTTTGTCATAAAAAAATGAAGTTACGACAATTCAAAAAAAATAAAAATTTTCGCCGCTCGTTCAAAAAAAAAGAACAAACGATTGAAACGGTTTAAAATCTCATAAAAACTGCGCCAAGAGTCTATAAATTAACATTTTTAGAGGACTGTCCTTGACACCAGACAGTTGTCAGATACTGAAAAGCCTTTATATTTGCATCATGAAAGAAAGCATTATTATCATTGGTGCAAACGGCCAAATCGGTACTGAATTGGCAATCGCTCTGCGTAAAAAATTTGGTGCAGAAAATGTTGTCACCACAGACATCAGAGAACCACAAACAAAAAGCCCCGACGAAAATTTTGAAATTGCAAATGTACTTGACAAAAATGGTCTCGACATATTGTTTCAAAAATATAAACCTACTCAAGTATATTTATTGGCAGCGATGCTTTCTGCAACAGGCGAAAAATATCCTGAAAAAGCCTGGGAGCTTAATATGAATGGATTGCTCAACGTGCTTGACCTTGCAGTTACGTATAAAGTTTCAAGAATATTCTGGCCAAGTTCGATTGCTGTCTTTGGTCCCCATTCGCCAAAGGAGAATACAGCGCAATACTGCGTCATGGATCCCAATACAATCTACGGCATCAGTAAGCTTGCGGGTGAACGCCTTATCGAATGGTATCAGGAACACCGCGGACTGGATATCCGTAGCGTAAGATATCCGGGTATTATCTCCTGGAAGACCGAACCGGGAGGCGGAACAACAGATTATGCTGTTGATATCTTTTACGAAGCATTAAAAACAGGCAACTATGAATGTTTCCTCTCCGAAAATACAGCATTACCCATGTTATATATGGAAGATGCCATCCGCGGTACACTTGAACTGATGGATGCACCACAGGAGAGCTTGAGCATCCGCCACAGCTATAACCTTGGTGGTATTACATTTACTCCGAAAGAACTCGCACAAGAAATTAAAAAAATTCTTCCTAATTTTGCAATCTCTTACGTAGCGAACGACCCAAGACAACAGATTGCCGATTCATGGCCTGCAAGTCTGGATGATTCATACGCAAGCAAAGACTGGAACTGGAAGCCAGAATTTGACATCCAGAAGAT
The DNA here is from genome assembly GCF_013167215.1 of Sphingobacterium prati. Lineage (GTDB taxonomy): Bacteria > Bacteroidota > Bacteroidia > Sphingobacteriales > Sphingobacteriaceae > Sphingobacterium > Sphingobacterium prati. The sequence continues at coordinate 309,232 of NZ_JABJWY010000038.1, read as the reverse complement.
GACAGTCGATATGATTGAAAATCTTAAAAACAAAATATAACAATGGGAAGAGCTTTCGAATTCAGAAAAGAGCGGAAATTCAAACGCTGGGCTAAGATGGCCGTGCAATTTACACGTTTAGGTAAAGAGATCGCTATGGCGGTTAAAGAAAGCGGCCCGCACCCTGAAACCAACTCGAGACTTCGCACGGCAATACATAATGCTAAGGCTGTAAACATGCCTAAAGATCGTATCGAAGCAGCTATAAAACGCGCTTCAGAGAAAGATTCAAAAGGCTATGAAGAATATGTATATGAGGGTTATGGCCCACATGGTGTTCCGGTTTTGATCGAAACAGCGACAGACAATACCAACCGTACCGTCGGAAATATCCGCAGCTATTTTACAAAAGCTGGTGGGTCATTGGGAAAAACAGGGTCCTTGGATTTTATTTTCAATCGCAAATCTATTTTCCGTTTTGCAGCTACAGATGAATTGGATCTCGAAGAATTAGAACTTGAGCTCATCGATGGTGGGTTGGAAGAATTATACGTTGAAGCTGATGAAGAAGGCAATGATGTTGCTGTAGTACAGACTTCTTTTGAAGATTTTGGTAATATGCAAAAATTACTGGAAGAGAAGGGTATCGAAGTAACCTCAGCAAAATTGGAGCGTATTGCTTTATCACACTCTGACATTACAGAAGAACAAGCTGCTGATGTATTGAAGATGATTGATAAAATCGAAGAGGATGATGACGTACAGGCTGTATACCATAACATGGCGTAGGCCGACTATCTCAAAAAAACAACTAAAAAGAGCGCTGGTCGCTCTTTTTTTATTGAAATGCCTCTCAGCTCCGTCAGAAAAATTACTACATTTGTAATAGACTATATCAAACTCATAACAGGATGACTTTTGAAGAATTTTTCACGAAAAAGAAAATTGATTTAAAAGCTTTAAAAGCTGCAGATGAACTCTTATTTGAAGAGTTCAAAGCACACTATTCTGCGATGGGAGAGAAAAGCTTTGATCATAGCAAGAAGTTTTGGTTCAACAAGCTTCGGAAGAGCTTCCATCTAACGGAAGAAGAAGTGGTGGTTGTCAAAAAAACAATCCAAGAAGACAAAATAGAGACGACTTCATCCACAACGGATGCCAATGCGTCAAAACCTGCAGGTTTCAAACCGCGATTTAAAGCACCGGCCCCGTCTGAGCCCTCCAATCAAAAGGAGGAACCTAAAACAGAACCATCGACAACACCTTCAGAAGCGACTGATAGCGCAGTAACAGAAACACCGAAGCCAGCTGGGTTTAAGCCCCGCTTTAAGCCAGGTGTCACTAAAAGTGCAGAGCCAGCGGAAGAAACGTCTGCACCTAAAGGTTTGTCAACGGAATCGGCTCCGGAAACGCCGAAGCCCACGGGATTCAAACCACGATTCAAGCCAGGCGTGACAAAAACCGCAGCATCTGAACAGTCAGCACCTTTGGAAGAAAATCCAGTAACACCTTCAGAAGCGACTGATAGCGCAGTAACAGAAATACCGAAGCCAGCTGGGTTTAAGCCAAGGTTCAAACCAGGAATCACAAAAAGCGCAATAACCACAGGAAACACATCCACTCCTCCAGCTGCGTCCACGGAATCTACTCCAACAGAAGCGACAGCGGGTTCTACCTCGGAACCCTCAAAGCCAACTGGATTTAGACCACGATTCAAAGCGGGGGTGACAAAAGCAGCTACACCTGAACAATCAGCACCTTTGGAAGAAAATACAGTGACGCCATCAGAGGTCACACCCCCAACAGCGGCTGAAACCACCAAGCCGAAAGGATTTAAACCACGATTCAAAGCTGAGGTGACAAAAGCAGAAAGTACAGATTCTACACAGGCGGTAACTCCTCCAACAACAGCCGTCCGTGCGGAGCCGACAGCTGAACCTGTCCCACAAGCAGCACCAACAATAACGGAAGGCAGCACAACCAATCCCACTGGTGAGCCGCAACAGAACGATGATACTGTACAGGAACAGGCAGCGGCAAACAAGCCGAAAGGATTTATACCTCGCTTCAAAGCGGGATTAACAAAAATTGATAAAAAGGAAGAATAATTTTCACTACATTTAAACTGATTTTTTTCAATTAGTTTAAAATTCCGATTAAAACCAAAGACCAATGTTAAAGGAAGAAAGACAAGCATTTATTATACATCAGATCAATCTACATAACAAAGTTTTATCTTCAGATTTAAGTGTTCAACTCAATGTATCAGAAGATACCATCAGACGAGACCTGAATGAGCTTGCAGAAAACGGTAAAGTTTTAAAAGTCTATGGTGGGGCACTTTCCAAGTCCTTTCAATTTCCTTTCCAGGACGGAAATGTCTACGCAAAAGAAGCGAAGAAAGAAATTGCAAAAAAGGCCAGCACCTTGATCTCTAATGGTATGACAGTACTCGTAGGCGGCGGAACGACCTTGATCGAGCTGGCGCGGACAATTCCAGATCATCTTCAATGTACCTTTTTCACCATCAGTCCACTAGTCGCATTGGAACTCGCCGAGAAACCGAACCTTGAAGTGATCTTGGTCGGCGGGAAGCTTTCACGTAATACAAATATTGTGTCGGGCGCCCAGGTAGCCAATGAATTAGCAGATTTAAAAGTAGACCTCTGTCTATTAGGAACGAACTCGCTCTCTGTAGAGGACGGAGTTACTGACTCCGACTGGGAGGTGGTGCAGATCAAACGCGCAATGATCAAATGCTCCAAAAAGGTTGCTATACTCAGTATTGCAGAAAAACTTAATTCCGTCCAGAAGATGAAAGTGGTACCTTTACGTGATATTTCCTATTTGATTACTGATATCAATCCGACTGATGTTTCCTTAAAAGAATTTGCGAATACAATTGCAATACTTTAATATTGCCGCTCATTTAATTTAGCATGTCATCGCAAACGGAAAATGACTCTTTAAAATCAAAAACAACAAAAGGACTGCTATGGGGTGGTATGGCCAGTATTATCCAGCAGTTTTTGGGATTCGGCTTCGGTATTCTACTCAATCGTAAACTAACCGCCGAAGATTACGGTTTAGTAGCCATGATTACCATATTCTCTGTTCTTGCATCGGCATTTCAGGAAAGTGGTTTTATCTATGGTATTGTCAACAAAAAAGAGGTACAGCACAAAGATTACAATGCCGTATTCTGGACAAGCGTTGGGATCGGAACATTTATTTATATTGCATTATTCTTTTCAGCACCCCTCATTGCCCTGTATTACAACCAGCCGGTACTTGTTGAACTCAGTCGGTTCACTTTTCTTTCCTTTTGGTTAGGAAGTTTCGGGATTGCCCATAACGCTTATCTTTTCCGGAATTTAAAGATTAAGGAGAGGGTGATCACAGGAACCTTCGCCCTGGTCGCATCGAACATCCTCGGTGTTTATTTAGCCTATAAAGATTACTCCTATTGGGCCTATGCCATACAAATTGTATCGTATAGCGGCTTTAATATGCTTGGATTTTGGTATTACTCTAAATTCAGACCAACTTTTGAATTCGACTTCAGCCCCATTCGCGATATTTTAGGGTTTAGCAGTAAAATTTTGGTCACTAATATCTTTATCAATATTAATAAAAATATTTATGCTGCAGTGTTGGGCCGTCATTATTCCGCTGAAGCATTAGGATATACCGTCAACCCCAATAGATGGAGCATTATGGCGCAAAATATCTTGACCAACATGGTTAATAATGTCACGCAGCCTATTCTTCGAGAAATAGAAGACGATAAAGATCGACAACTTCGCGTATTTCGCAAACTCATCTCCTTTACGGCTTTCTTGGCGTTCCCGATGTTATTGGGACTGACAACGGTGGCACAAGATTTCATTACAATAGCAATTACCGAAAAATGGAAACAAAGCGCCATATTTCTTCAGATTTTCTGTATTGGTGCAGCGTTTGATTCGGTCAGCAACGTCTTCTCCAACCTGATTATCAGCAAAGGGAAATCTCAGGTCTATATGCGCAATATCGTTGCTTTCGGCTTACTCCAAATTGCAATTTTAGTCTTCGGCAAATCGCTTGGCCTAGAAATGCTAATTGCGCTAACTTCTGGATTAAATGCCCTATGGATAGTTGTCTGGTACGCTTCGGCCAGACCTTATATGACTTATTCGTTCAGCTATCTGGTTCAAGATGTTTTTTCATATGCTATATTAGCTGCTGTAAGCTGTCTTGCAGCACATTATTCCACCGCATCCATCGCTAATCTTTATCTTCGATTTGCAAGTACAATTGGTGTCGCTGTATCTACATATATCGTCGTCAATAGAGTCTTTAAACCAGGTATTTTACTTGAACTATTTAATTATTTTCTCACCGTTATCCGAAAAAAATAGATGGCCAAGATTCTTACCATAATCGTTTCTTATAATTTTGAGCCGTGGATTCACAGATGCTTACCCAGCTTATTAGCATCAAGCCATCAAACGGACATCCTCGTTATAGATAATAATTCGAGGGATAATACCAAATATATCATCAAAGAAACTTACCCTACGGTCAGACTCATCGAAAGCACAGAAAACCTTGGCTTCGGAAAAGCTAACAATCTCGGGTTAGCCATCGCGCTGGAGGAAGGCTATGACTATGCATTTTTGGTCAATCAGGACGCCTGGATAGATCAGAATTGTATTGCCCGCCTAATCGAAGTAAACACCGCAAACATCGGTATTATATCCCCCATTCACTACGATGGCACGGGGGAAAAACTTGACCATGGGTTCTCAATCTATACACAAAATGCCCGTCTTGAAAACTCCTATCGGACCTGTTCATTTGTGAATGCCGCCTTTTGGCTGATTCCAAAGTCCGTTATCAAAAAAGTCGGTGGGTTCTCCCCCATCTTTTTCCATTATGGAGAAGATAAAGACTATACCAACCGCATCCATTATTATGGATTACACATTGTACTCGCCGACGGGGCAAAGGCGTACCACGACAGACAGCAACGCCAGGTAGATAGAAAAGCTTTTCTAAAGAGCGAATTTGTTTACCACCTGACTGAGTATTGCAATATCAATTATACATTTACAAAGGCTTTTTCGATGGCTATATTAGCAAGCGTAAAGAAAATGCTGTCTTCTTTAGGTAAAGGTCGTATTTTTGAAACAAGAAGTTATTTCAATATTGCTTTTAGACTATTGGGTAAGACCATGGAAGTCCGTGATACCCGTCAGGCTAATAAAAAAGCTTTTAACAAAATTTTTTGATAGATGAACAGTCTTGCTCCAGTCTTACTCTTTGTGTATAATCGTCCAGCGCATACGCTAAAGACTCTTGCGGCACTTGAGAGAAACAAGTATGCTGACCAGACCATTCTCTATATTTATTCGGATGCGGCAAAAGATGAGCGTGCGATTGAGGCTGTAGAAGAGGTACGTCGGATTATTAAAAAGCCCTGGTCTTTTAAACAGATCAAAATTGTCGAGCGGGACAAAAATTGGGGCCTAGCTGCGAATGTCATTGACGGTGTTACCAAAGTCGTGCAAGAACATGGACAGATTATAGTCTTAGAAGATGATCTTGAAACATCAGCATTTGCCCTCGATTACTTTAATAAAGCACTAGACCGTTATAAAGAGGACGAACAGGTGATGCAGATCAGTGGCTATGGCTATCCGGTAAAAAATCTGGGTGAGCTTCCTGAAACGTTTTTCTTTCGGGTCGCCAATAGCTGGGGTTGGGCAACATGGGATCGTGCATGGCAACATTTCAACCCCAACATCGATGAACTTGTTTCCGATTTTTCGGAAGAACAGATTCATCAGTTCAGTATTGAAGGCAAGGAGAACTTTTGGAAACAGGTGCAGGAGCTTCGCAGCGGAAAGATCAACTCCTGGGCAATCCGTTGGTACGCTTCGGTATTCAAAAAAAATGGACTAGTTTTGTATCCAAGGAATTCGATGACACAGAATATTGGCAATGATGGCTCAGGCACTCATACAGCTGCAGAATCGACCTATCAGGTTACACTAGCAGATCATCCTGTACGTTATTTTCCAACTGAAATCGCGGAAAATGTACAGGCGTATGAGGCTATCAAATATTTCTATGCACATCGGAAAGGTTCTTTCCTCAGTCGGGGCATCCGGTTCCTCAAGAAAAAAATTAACGAATTCAATAAATAGACATGGCTGCTCATCCAAAATTTTCAATCATCACTGTCGTTTACAATAATGTGCGGGATATTGAGCACACCATTACATCGGTTGTTAACCAGACTTACGACAATATTGAATACATCGTCATTGACGGGGAATCATCCGATGGCACCTTAGCGGTTATTCACAAATATCAGGACAAAATTGCGGTTTCATTATCTGAAAAAGACAAGGGAATTTACGATGCGATGAACAAAGGCCTTGCTTTGGCTACAGGTGATTATGTTCTTTTTCTGAATTCAGGAGATGAAATATACGATCTTAATAGCATCGAAAACTTAGCGAAACTCAGTAATGATGCCGATATCCTCTACGGTGAAACTATCCTGATAGACGAGGACAGAAATATTATTGGTGAGCGAAGACATAAGGTGCCGGCAAATTTTGACTGGAAGAGCTTTCGCTATGGCATGAATATCTGTCATCAGGCGATCTATATCAAGCGAAGTATTGCAGAACCCTATGACGTCAATTACAAACTATGCGCGGACATAGATTGGGTCATTCGTTGTGCTAAAAAGGCAAATAAATCTGTTAATACGCATCAATATGTAGCGCGTTATCTCGTCGGCGGGATGTCAAAACAGAAACATAAGGAGTCGCTAAAAGAACGCTTCGCCATCTTCAAACACTATTACGGTGCCATTCCCAACTTATTCAATCACGGAATCATCGCTTTAAAAGCGATTTGGCACCGCATTAATTACGGTAAACCTCAAGACTAATGCTAAATCCTGAAATCCTAACGGAACTTGTTACTGTTAAGATGCCTTTCGGCAAATATCAAGGTTACACGTTGTGTAATCTCCCAGAACCCTACCTCGTCTGGTACAATCAAAAAGGATTCCCCAAAGGTAAATTAGGCCAACAGCTCGCCACACTCTATGAGATCAAGTTAAATGGGCTGGAATACCTCCTGGAGCCTTTGAAGAAAAGGTGACGAAGGTCATTTTCATTCATTTATTATTTTTCGTAACTTTGCAGTGAATTTATTTTTGCATTAAACGCCGTTTGCAGCGGTATCAATGAATATCATGGCACAATATCAAACATTGCTGTACTATTGTTACAGCCCTATCGAAAACGCAGAACAATTTGCGACTGATCACCTTGAATTTTGTAAATCACTTGGCTTAGTAGGACGTATTATCGTCGCTGACGAAGGCTTGAATGGTACTGTTTCGGGCACTACTGAAGCATGTCAGCAGTATATGGATGCAATTTATGCGGATGGTCGTTTTAACAAAACAGAATTTAAAATCGATCATGTTGAAGAACCCTCTTTTATCAAGATGCATTGCCGTTATAAGGCTGAAATCGTGCATTCCGGTTTAAGAGACCCTAAAGAAATCGACCCAAACCGCCAAACGGGCGTACATTTGGAGCCAAAAGATTTCTTAGCGATGAAGGACCAGGACGATGTGGTCGTCTTGGATGTGCGCTCAAATTACGAACATAGTGTGGGTCGCTTTAAAAATGCAGTGATGTTGGACATAGATAATTTCCGCGAGTTTCCAGAAAAGATCAAAGAACTGGAACAATATAGAGGAAAAAAAATATTGACGTATTGTACGGGCGGTATCAAATGTGAAAAAGCTTCTGCCTTATTATTAAAAGAAGGATTTGAAGATGTCTACCAATTACACGGCGGAATCATTAAATATGGTAAAGAAGCGGGTGGCGAAGATTTCGAAGGACAGTGCTATGTATTTGACAACCGTGTCACAGTAGACGTCAACTCGGTCAACCCATCTGTGGTATCAACCTGTTTCAATTGTGGTAAACAGACAACCAAGATGATCAACTGTGCCAATCCGGTATGTAATGAGCATTTTACCCAATGTGATGAATGTGGCTGGAAAATGGACGGCTGTTGTTCAGATGCCTGTAAGGAAAGTCCGAATAAACGGGAATACGATGGAACCGGCTATTATGTCAAGGTTCCGCAGCCGGTCAATGTAGACAAAATCAGCAAAAGAAAACACAAGAATTTTCCACCTAAAGTGAAGGTCGAAGATTAACTCAATACAGCATAAAAAAGTCGGTACCTGATCAGTTACCGACTTTTTTATGCTGTCAGATTGCGTTACTTGCCAAACATTCCTGCTATTGAATCCAGTATATTTCCTTTGGATTGGCCGTCGTTGCTCTTGTCAAAGAAGCTACCGGCCAAACCGCCCAACATATCCGTCATGCTACCACCGGCAGAAGCCTGTGCCGTTTCTTGTGCGGGCTCTTCCTGTCCACCACCTAAAAATGAACCAAGGATCCCCCCTATCATACCGCCACCTGCGGCTTGCTGTCCGCCTCCACCTAAAACAGAACCGATCAGATCACCAATACCACCACCATTGGATGCCTGTTTTTGCTGCCCTAGATATCCCATGACAATAGGCGCGAGTGTTGCCAAAATACCAGTTACCTGAGCAGAACTGATACCAGCTTTATCGGCAATATTCTGTGTCACTACTTCTGTATTTTGGCCAAACATATGGTTGACAATCTTGTTCCCGTCGTCAGATCCACTCTGACCAAATAAATCACCTATCTTATCGAAGATACCACCACCGCTATGCTGGTCGATCGCTTTATCAATATTTTCTGACTGACCTTTATTTTTCGCATTGTAATTCAATGCCGCAATCATTAAAGGAACTGCTGCTGCCACAATCCATTTCGCTTTGGATTCGCTGACACCTGTCATTTTGGAAATGGCTTCTATTGCTTTTGAGCCAACTCCACCTGTAACTAAATCTGTTAAGTTCATAAGTCTTCGTTTATAGTTATGATGAAGATAGCAAAAATATGTCTTGATCTGGACAAATTTCCCATAAATATCCACAGGAATAAGCACTTCCTAAAAGAGCTAATTTTAATTGATGGCTCTATTTGATGCCGTGTCAAGGTAAATCTTTATATGGGTAATCCGAGCAAAATTCGTCTACTCCCAAAGCCATAACCCGATCAATCTCTTTTTTATTATTGTTGTTTCCACAAAGTATTTTAACCCCTCGTAGCTTACATTCATCAACCAAAGCTTTATCAATCAAATTGGCATTAGGAGCATAATAGTCCGGATAGAATGTTAGCATTTTCATGTTCTCTTTGAAGCTTCCTTTCGTTGCATTAAGCATCGTTATTACTTTGGGATAATCGCGGTGAACAATCTCTAATGTACGCGGATCGAAAGATTGAATAATCACACGGTCAGCTATATCCTTTTCGACGAGAATCGTCATTAATTCTTTTACAAAGATTTCGGGAATAGGGGTCACTACGTGATCGCGATTAGGATTAGTTTTAGTTTCTATACTATATCGTGGTTTAATTCCCTTTGACTTTGCATAAAGCTCAACAGAATCAATTAAATCAGTTAATTTAGGAATTTTAGCTTTTCGACTTTTTTGAGCTGGGAAATCGCGATGCCGCTGTGACCCAACATCATATTTTTCCAGTTCCTGATAAGTCATTTTGTAAATAGGAAGACCTTTGCCACTTTTTATCGGTTTTCCAACCGGATCTAATGTAATTAGTGAATCTAGCCAGGGATCATGTGAAACGACGGCATAACCATCAGACGTAAAAGCAATATCCATTTCCAACACAGCAGCGTTTCGAACCAACGCATTTTTCATCGCAACAATTGTATTCTCTGGCATCAACCCCCGATAGCCTCGGTGTGCATAGAACTGCGGTTTAATTTGTGCAAAACAAAAGGTTATAAAGAAACACGCACAAAAAAAGCTTAAAATTGTTTTCATAAACTAGTCATTATCTTAATCTAATAGCAAGGTGTTTTGTACCCGAACAGGTTCCCCAAGCTCCCCCACCCGTTTCCATAGGAGTCTCTTTAACCCTATATAATTTAACTCCATCCATCTTTTGAGGTTCTATTTCCCTATAATAATAGGCTGAATCTTTCATCGTTGTAATCTCACCATTTTTTTACCGCATGTCGCTTTATAAATTAGTTCATGAATAAAAACGGAGCCTAGGCTCCGTTTTTATTACTCTTCAATTTTAGTAGAAAACTCATTTTCGATTTCGTTCAGTGTAGATGCCTTCGTCATCTCGACATTATTTTGAGAACGAGCAGAAGTCCACCTTGCCAAAGAAGTGTTATATACTCCACCAAGGCTCACAAAATAACCAACGTCTGCCGTATTATATTTTAGGAAAATATTATTAGTTCCGGCCATAAAAAATGGTTGGGGCTTTAGTGACAAAGGATCAATAACATCATAATAATCATTATTTGTTATGCGGTAACCTTTATTCCCATCCGTCAATGCCCCGCCTCCAGAGTTATACATCACATCTACTGGTTTACTCGATTCGGTTACTGCTGTCGTATTGAACACAGCTATGCCAAAGGCGTTCCCACTATTAGCCATCAAACCACCGGTTTTATCTCCAACGCCATCAAATCCATCGTTTGCGACATAATCATAATTCAGAATCCATTTTGCGTTGGAAATGTCTGTAGAGCTCGGGCCATTAATCAATTTATACTTACCCCCAACATAGAAGTATTGGCCCTTCGCCACAGTTCCAGAGGTAATATTCAGTTTATACGTCCGCATTCCTCCGGTTGCCCAACCCTTTGCGGGGACTCCTGTTGGTGTTGATTTATTCGCATTATTACTTACGACAACAGCATAAGGTGTCTTTGAGAAATCTATATCTTCAATTGCCAAAAGCTGAATATATTCGTAATTCCCATCGCTACCTTTTACATCACTCGCAAAACCAGCAATTGCTACAGGCGTATGTTCGATCACTGAACTTAGTTCCTGGATATCGGATTCTCTACGCAAAACTTCGTAGGGAACGAGATTACCCTCAGTGCCCACCTTATTAAAGATCACACCAAAATAATTTGCTAATACACTTAAATTCCTTTTCGCAAATTTGGCTGACGATTTTGTCACCAAACCCAAATTTCCAAAGCCATCGTTTAGTGTTTTCTGTCCTTCGAGAATATCCCCCGCTGCTGGCAATGGATTAAAGCCGCCTTTTACGATTGCTACCAAAGTGCTTTCATACTTATCTGGATTTGCCAAAATGTCTTTCGCAGTAACTCGATTATTAGGAATCGGTCTGTCCGAAGCTATTTTCACAATATTTGATTCGGCAATATTCTTTAGCTGAAGAATTCCATCTTCTCGTGTGAGTTCACTACCAACGATATTGATTTGCAACGAATCTCCTATCACATAATTTTCAGCGGTTTTACCCAATGGTATTGTTATTCCTCTTAATTGATTTAAGCGTCTACGATCTTGGATGACCAAATATCCTTCAGGAAAATTTCCTTCTCGGTGGTCTGAAACCACTACGCCTGCGATTGTCGTTGAACCATCTAAGTTATCCTGACTGATTTGTACAGGCTGCCCTTTATAAATGCTCCTGACATCAAAAATTCCAATATACGTACTTACTACCCCTCCAGGATAATTTCCGTCCTTGCTACAAGAACCAAGAGCTAAGGCGCCCATGAATCCCATTATTATGTAAAGAATATATTTCTTCATTGTGTACTCATTAAAATTATGAAACCCTTATGGTTTTTGCCACCAAACTTTTGTATTAATCGCGTCTCCACCTTGCGATTGAACAGCTAACTTATAATTCGTTGGATTTGCTGACTGGACATAAATTGGATAATTTAATCTGGCAGGCATCTCGCCATTATTTTTCAATCCTGTTCCTTTCGGCAGTTTGGGGTAGCCTGTTCTTCTAAATTCAAACCATTGTTGACAATCCACAAATAATAACGCATAATACTTTTGCAGATGAATCATTTCCATCTTTTTTTCAAAAGAGTAACTGTCGTCCCAATTTATATCGCCATTATTTAAATAATCTTCAATAGACTCTGTATAAGTAGGTAACCAAGTTGTGATTCCTTTCATCACCCCATCTTTGTAAAGATCCCCTGGTTTATCATTATAAAAACCTTTTAACGCTAATTCCGCTTTAATAAACTGCAATTCAGCACAGTTCATGATCATACCTGTTAACGGTTCGTTCATCATTGTCCTTACTGCAATATCACTTACAGTTTGATCGTAAGAATAGAAATAGGATTGCTTATCCCATCCTTCGCCGGGTGCATATCCACTTGGAACACCTAAGAAATTCCCACTTACAGGTGCTATACCCAAACGATTAACACCATTTGAACCATATGTTGGAATATTTATCCTTGGGTCATTCCATGCGACCAGATTATCAATAAAGAAACTACCTAGCGAAGGAGTTCTAAAATCCTGCGCACGTACATCCATAAATGGGGAAACAAAAGGTATAGTTCCTGTCCATTTGAGAATTGCTGAATCATCATTACTCGTCATAACTGGATAGGCTGAAGCATTGTCAACCAAAATATCTGCGATTTTAGTTTTGACCAAATTAACTACTTCAGCATCCTGTTTGCCTGAAACTCTCAATAATAGGCGTAAAAATAACGTATTACCGAATTTCCTCCATTTACTGATATTTCCGGCATATATTGGATCATACTCTCCTTTGATCGCCACATTTTTAGCCAAAAGCGTATTGGCTGTATCAAGTTGCCTGAACAGATCCAAGTAAATGTCTTTTTGTGCATCAAACTTTGGTTCAAGAATATCATCACTCTGTCCTTTTAATGCTTCACTATATGGGATATCACCATACGTATCTGTCAATATCGAAAACACCCAAGACTTCATGATCAATGCAATACCCCGATAGGATGCATTATCATTCATTCCACCGTCCGAAAGCTTATACATTTCATTAATATTGTTCAGTTCGGGATATAAAGAATTCCATGGGCCATCTGCTACGTTATTTCTAATATCATAACGGAAGATGCGGTATTCCCCATCACCGATATTCACGGTAACCTGCATTAACTCATTATTAAATGAGCGATTTCGTGACATATTTGATGCCACAGCATCCCGAAACGCGGCCTGCATAAATTGATATGGATAGGCATTTGTACTATTATTGGGATTTGTATTGATCTCTTGAAAGTTCTTATCACAAGATTGCAATAAGACTGCTAATGAAAGGAAAAGACCACCTAATCCAAAAAATTTTATATATGATTTCATAACGATTTTATACTAAAATCCAACAACTAAATTAACACCATAAGTTCTTGTTGACGGGAACTGAGCAATTTCAAATCCTTTGACAATATCTGTTCCTGACAATGTTCCAAATTCAGGGTCAAAGTTTGGCCAATTGGACCAGATCACAAGATTTCTACCATATACCCCAACAGATGCTTTTTGTAATTTTAAACGATTGACAAAAGCTTTGGAAAAAGAGTAGTCAAATCGGGCCTCTCTAAATTTGATAAAATTAGTCGAAAAGGTGCTACCCTCCGCATTATCCTGTCCATAGTGAGAACGGTAGTACTCATCAATATCCGTCGCAATGACATCATTTTTTCGATAAGTACCATCAGCATTTTGAACAACTCCATTCCCTATGATTCCACTATATCTTCCTGGAAGTGTATTTTTTGTTTTTCCTTGCTCAGCCAATTTATAGTGGGTCAATGAGTGGGAAACCCCACCAAACTGTGCATCAAACAATAAGTTCAGGCGGAAACCTTTAAATTTAAATTCATGGCCTAAACTGGCTTTCCCTTTTGGAATGGTATTTCCCAGGTACACGACTTCATCTGTCAATAATGCCACACCGGTATTTGCATCATAGACAATCTGTCCATCTGGCGATCTTTGATATCCAATTCCGTACAAATCTCCCATAGATCCGCCAACTTTCGCCACTAGCTGCCCACCAGCGACGGGACCAGTTTGAAGAATCATTGTTGAGTCGGCCAATGACATGATTTTATTCTGATTCATCGAGAACGTTGCAAAAACCTTCCAGCTGAATCCATCCTTATTTTTGATTGGCATACCATCCATTGCCAATTCGATTCCTCTATTACGTACCTCACCAGCATTCACCATTTTGAATCGCGCTCCTGTTGAAGCATCAACGACACGTTGCAACTGTTGATTGGATGTATTACTTTGATAAACTGCTAAATCAAAACCAAAACGATCTTTAAACATCCGAACCTCAGTTCCAAATTCTACCGAACGAGTTTTTAATGGTTGCAGGTAAGGATTGACAATAACTGAGGGAATCTGCAATCCTCCTGGGTATTGCGGACCAGCAGTCTCATAAGAAAAATCAATCATATAAGGTTTATTTCCTCCATTTCCAACACCAGACACAGAACCTCTCAATTTCGCATAGTTAATAACGCGAGGTAATTTCCACACTTCAGAAGCAATAAAGCTCGCGTTCAAAGATGGGTACGTAAAGTATGTTTTTTTATCTGGCGCAAGAGCAGATGCTAAGGTACTCGCCCAATCTATCCGGTAGGTACCATCTACGTATAAAAAGTTTTTGTATGCCGCAGTAAACAAACCATAAAAACCATTTCTTTGTTCATGACTCTTATAGGGTAGGCTAAGCACCTGACCTTTTGCATTCGCCATCGTATAAACACCGGGATAAGTCAGCGAATCCGCACGCATCTCATCTCTATTATAGCGATTGTCATTAGTACTTCCACCTACTGTTGCTGATACTTTCCAATCCTTATTGATTTCCTTATCATACTTCAATAAGAAATCCAACGTCGTTTCATGTGAGAAAATAGACTGCGTACGGTAGCTACCGAAAGGCATTTTAGCACCAGCATCATATGGTCTCTTTTGCTCGCGATTTTCATAGGCCATATCCATGGAGCTCCGCAACATCAAATTCCAATTTTTATTAAACTGATAGCTTGCCTGGACATTTCCTGTTATTCCATGTCTATTCATCCCATTGATAAATTCCCTCGAGATAGCAAACGGATTCTCGGGATAAGAAGAAAATGGATATTTGATTTTTTGCCCTTCAGAACCTTGTACCCAATAATCTTTTAACCAATTCATATCAGCGTTTGGTTGCCAGAAAATAAACCAATACATCAAAGATTGATTTCCATATCCCGCACCTGGTAAATTGTCAGACCATTTATTGGTATAGTTTACCTTCGCATTAATTTGCAATTTATCACTTACCTTGGAATTTACGGATAATGCGACTGTATTACGTTTATATCCTGTATTGGGAACAATCCAAGTATTATTGACGTTTGTTGCTGAAAATCTTGCTGAAGTTTTTTCTGTACCGCCATCTATACTAACCGAATTGGTAAATGTTTTTCCAACATCAAAGAATGTTTTTAAATTATCATATGGGCGCCAAAGAGTCCGTTCCGTACCTACTTTTTGCGTAACAGGATCATACTGATAAAAATATTGCCCATCGAATTTCGGTCCATAGGCCGAACTTGTTCCGGAAGTACTAGCCCCATCCTCTGTGGTTCCATAGGAGTAATAATTTGAACCGGCCAATCCCTGTCCGTATTCATATTGCAAGTCAGGCATCCTGTTAATCGCTTCCAGTGATGTATTTGAATTGACCGTAACACCAATCCCTTTTTTACCTTTCGACCCAGATTTAGTCGTAATCATAATCGCCCCATTTGCACCACGTTGCCCATACAAAGCAGCCGCGCTAGCCCCCTTCAATACCGTCACATTTTCTATATCTTCAGGATTAATATCGTCAATACCTGAGCCATAATCAGCAGGCATATTATCTGACCCTGTTCCATAAGTATTTTCGCCCTGATTAGCAGTTTTACGCCCGCTACCATCATTTACTACAACTCCATCTATTACAATCAATGCCCCCGGGTCCCCATTCAGATTGGCTTCCCCTCTCAAAATAATCTTAGTTGATCCTGTAGGCCCAGCATTCGAACGCATCAGATTGAGTCCAGCAACTTTACCGGACAAAGCATCACTCCAGTTATTGGAAAGTGCGTCAGTCAATTGTTCACCCTTCACAACAGTTGTCGCATAACCCAACTCCCGTTCTTGTCTTTTAATCCCCAGCGCAGTGACAACAACCTCTTCAAGTGCCGCGGCTGTGGGACTTAATGCAATTTGAAGACTGCTTTGAGACGCTTCGAAAGTCTTTGTTTGCGCTTCATAACCGATTAGTTGAAAACGTATTTTCCCTCCTGCATCAACATCTACCTCAAAATTACCATTTCGGTCTGTCGTACCTTTTGCAATTCCTCCCGACAGAATAGAAACTGAAGCGAGTGGCTCCTGCGTCTTGCTATCTACAACTTTTCCTTTAATTTTAATCTTCCCCTGATTAAAATTATGCATGATGCTGTAACTATTACCTAATGGCACAGCTGCTACAGCTACATCCAGATTGCAAGCAACGATCAACGTTGCAAATAGCACTTTCGAGGATGAGTGCCTTAGATTAATTTGGATAGGGTTAATACTAAACATAGATATTAGTGTAAATTGTTAATTTTCAATTTGGGACAAAAGTATATTCTTAACAAAAAGTTTGTCTTAACTTAATGTTTTCTTTTTGTTAAGAATTGTTTCGAATATCATTTCCTTTAAGAAACATTTTTCCCGATTTACATCTTATAAAAATGCTGAAGAATCCATTTAGACAGGAATTTCACGCATTAGGTCTAAAAAGCACTTACTTTATTTTGGTTATTTCATTATTATAGAATCGAAAATAATTAATATTCTATAAAAAACGAAATAAATCGAAATTATTTAAAACATTGATTTAATATAAAAACAAACAATAAATTCGATAAACATAAAGAAGGTAAATGGATATTAATGGCACATCCAATTATTGACACAATGTTAACGCTATATCCTCTATGGGAAACAATGAACAAACTATGCGCTTTGATTGGGGTTAATTGAAGAAACCTGTGTTATTAAAAAAGCCCAAACTTTCGTTTGGGCTTCCTATTATAATTAAAACTCTGATGCTAGCGTTTTTCAAAGCTCCATTTGACGTAGTTGATATTCTTATCGTCCGCCAGATACTTTTTCTCATAGTATGTCTTGATGGATAAAACATCATCAACCAGATCCGAGTGATAAAGATCTGTTGTCTCTTTATATTTCTTCAGGTTTTGCAGATCTATTTGCTCAAGAGTATACGCATAGAAGCCATCATTATCTGTCTTCAGATTCATCATACCTTCCGGCTTCATGACAATCTTATAACGGTCTAAAAACTTAGGACCTGTCAAGCGTTTCTTTTCGCGGCTGTCCTGCGGCTGTGGATCCGGAAAGGTAATCCAAATTTCATCAATTTCATTTTCAGCAAAATGCTCAAGAAGTGTCTCAATCTGTATCCGTAAAAATGCGACATTTTTGATACTATCCTCCAATGCAGTTTTTGCGCCGCGCCAAATACGGTTGCCCTTAAAATCAATACCGATAAAGTTCTTATCTGGAAACAAGCGTGCCAAGTTAACCGTATATTCTCCTTTACCACAGGCAAGTTCCAAAACAACCGGGTTTGTATTTCCAAATTGCTTCTCAGCCCATTTTCCTTTATATTCCTTGCCGGCATCGAGCTGGATGACATTCTCAAAAGTCGCTACTTCGGCAAATTTACGTAGTTTATCCTTTCCCATTTTTTAATTAATATCCCGCAAAAATAACCTTATATTTGCAGGAATCAATAACTTATCGTGGAAAAAGACGCTAAAATTTACGTAGCAGGCCATCGAGGAATGGTCGGATCGGCAATACATCGCAAATTAATAGAACTAGGATACAATAACATCGTGACCCGTACTTCTCAGGAACTAGATCTGCGCAATCAACAGGCAGTTGCCGATTTTTTCAACGAAGAAAAGCCCGATTATGTCTTCCTGGCAGCAGCCAAAGTCGGTGGAATCATGGCAAACAACACCTATCGGGCGGATTTTATCTACGAGAATATGGCGATACAGAATAATGTGATTAAATCTTCTTACGACAATGAGGTCAGGAAACTGATGTTCTTGGGATCAAGCTGCATTTATCCCAAAATGGCAACACAACCTTTAAACGAAGACTTATTGTTGACAGGTACCTTGGAACCTACCAATGAGCCCTATGCCATCGCCAAAATTGCCGGTATTAAAATGACTGAAGCTTTCCGCGATCAATACGGCTGTAATTTCATATCAGTCATGCCAACCAATCTGTACGGCATTAACGATAATTATCATCCAGAAAACTCTCATGTCTTACCAGCTTTGATCAGAAGATTTCACGAGGCAAAAGTCAATAACTTAGATAACGTTGTGATATGGGGTACCGGAACCCCACTAAGGGAATTTCTTTTCTCGGATGACTTGGCTGATGCATGCGTATTTTTGATGAATAACTATGACGAAAAACAATTTGTCAATATCGGTATAGGCGAAGATCTCAGTATAAAAGATCTCGCAGAACTCATTAAAGAAGTTATAGGATATGAAGGCAACATCTCTTTCGACAGCAGTAAACCCGATGGAACGCCACGGAAATTAATGGATGTATCCAAATTACATGCCCTAGGCTGGAAACATAAAATCAATCTTCACGAAGGAATTAAATTAGCCTACGCTGATTTCCTGAAAAAAGAAGAAGCTAATTCCTAATAGGTCTCACTATAGGAGGGAATACCATATTCATTGACCTCGTCTTTTATTGTAGCCTCGCCTTCGAGCTGTGAACCTTTCTTTTTCTTCTTTTTAGGTCGGATAAAATTGGTGAGTTTGCCAATCAAGCCACTGATTTTATCCTGATTGATCTGCCCCACAGCACGTTCAGATAACAACAACATAAGCGCTTTTTTCAGCATACCCGAGTTTTTCAAAAACAGCTTGTTCATCATAAAAGGAACACCTATGCGCAGAGTTTTCGTCAGCCAATCTGAATCTGGGTTGTTGCTCTTTGCAAACAGTTGTTGAATCATATTTACGCCTGGGATATTATTCTTTAATGAATTGAAAAATCGAACCGGAGCTTCAATTTTATTGTTAAGCAAAGTAAATTGTGTTTTTAAGTAAGCCTCTTGTTCATTTTTGAGCACCTTCAAACGAGCAATTTCCATCTTAAGCTCCTGTAAATTACGTATTTTAGTCTGCTTGTTATTCATTTGTAGTCCCTTCTCTATCAAATTGTTCTTTTTTCAATTCTTCCTCTTCTTCTTCGATCTCGTCGTTCCATTTAGCCAAAAAGCGGCGAATAGAAAGATCCATAAATTTCGATTCCAACGCAGGTTCAAAAATCCGGATTACTATAATAATCACTATAAAAATACCTGCTGTTGCCAAGAATCCCAACGAATAACTTCCCAACAACTCACCTAGCCAAAAGCCCAATGCCAGACATAAGAAAAAGACGACAAACAAAGTAAGTATCAATTTGGTTGCATCCACCACCAAACTGGCAATCAGGCGTGATGAGCGCTCAATTGTCTTCAGTTTAACAAGCTTGAACTGGGAATCTACGTACTCTTTTGTTTTCTGGAAAGTACCACTAAGTGAAAATTTTTCTTCTTCCATGCATCTTAATTTTATTTAGGCTATCTCAAAAGTCCTATACGAATCTCAATTTCTTTGTATTATTAATATTCAGCCTTTTGAAATAGCCTAATATTCTATGTATCTCCACAAATTGCTCTTAAGAACAGTTTGTCTTTTATGCATGCTCGATGATATCATCATCTACAATTTCCTCGGCTTGGTTTAATTTACCTTTCAAGGTGGAGACAATTTTTTCTTTAAAATCATTCAATTGATCGAATTGTTCTTCAGCTCTCTCACGAATAGCATCACTCAAATCGCTTAATGAATCATTGATCTTATCTCTTGTATCTGATCCTTTGTCCGGAGCAAATAAAACTCCTAAAGCTGCACCTGCAGCAAGACCTGCCAACAACGCCAAAGCTACTTTACTTGTGTCATTCATTTCTTTTTCGTTTTAAAGTTCTAATTCTATTATTCGATGAATCTAGTCTTCGATAATAATACAATTTGTAAAGCAAATCGTTTGCCAAATAACGCAATTATCTATTATTTACCAGAATCCATATAATTACAATATAATCATTTTTCAACAATTCGCTATCGAATTACAATAATTCCTCAAAGCGTTATCATTTTTAATTTTATATTTAGTATCTTTAAATCAACCGATTATAAAATTCATGCTGAACAAAACTTATTGTAGCGCCGTCTATGGTATTGAGGCGTGCACCATAACCGTTGAGGTCGTTGTCTCTACCGGACTCCATTATTATATCGTCGGACTTCCTGACAATGCTGTCAAAGAAAGCCTAAGACGTGTTGAAAGTGCCATTACTTCCTGTCAACTTCACATGCCAAGACAAAAAATTGTGGTCAACATGGCACCAGCTGACATCAGAAAAGAAGGCTCTAGTTATGATCTATCGATCGCCATTGGCATATTGGCATCCTCTGGACAACTCAGCAATGTGTTATTGGAACATTACCTTATCCTGGGCGAATTGTCCTTAGACGGCAGCATTAAACCTATTAGAGGAGCTTTATCTATTGCCTTACAAGCACTCGATGATGGCTTTAAAGGAATTATACTTCCTCAACAGAATGCACTGGAAGCCGCTATCGTCAGCGGAATTGATGTGATTGCAGTCGAAAATCTTACGGAAGTAGTACAGTTCCTCAATAACTCAAAAAGCATTGTTCCGACCAAAGTGGATATATCATCCTCCTTCAATGTAGGAACAAATAAGGATGAGGTAGACTTCTCGGATGTTCGTGGACAGGAAAATATCAAGAGGGCCTTGGAAATAGCCGCTGCCGGAGGACATAATGTCATTCTTATAGGTCCTCCAGGAGCAGGAAAGACTATGTTAGCAAAAAGGTTACCAACCATTCTGCCTCCGCTCACTATGACCGAATCCTTGGAAACAACCAAAATTCATTCGGTTTCAGGAAATCTCAAAGCCAAAGACGCATTATTAACTATACGGCCATTCCGCGCTCCTCATCATACCATCTCTGATGTAGCAATGGTAGGGGGCGGTTCTAATCCGCAACCCGGCGAAATTTCACTTTCGCATCATGGAGTTTTATTTTTGGATGAACTCCCCGAATTTAAACGAAGTGTCCTTGAGGTCATGCGACAACCGCTCGAATCCCGGAATATCACTATTTCTCGGGCAAAATTAACCATAGACTACCCCGCAAGTTTTATGCTAATTGCAGCAATGAACCCCTGCCCTTGTGGATATTTCAATCATCCTGAGAAGGAATGTATCTGTGGCAGTAACACCGTCCAACGTTATTTAAGTAAAATATCAGGACCTTTATTGGATCGGATCGACCTGCATGTAGAAGTCACACCTGTTCAGTTCGACGAACTGAGTGCTTCTCAACCCTGTGAAAATAGCCTGACTGTTCGCAATCGTGTCGTCCAGACAAGACAAATTCAAAAAAAACGGTTCGAATCTTATCCTGAAGTCCATTGCAATGCACATATGAGCACCAAGTTAACAAGAGATATCTGTCAGGTTGGCGAATCTCAAAAGAAACTGCTTAAAACAGCTATCGATCGTCTAAATCTTTCGGCAAGGGCTTATGATCGAATATTAAAGGTTGCACGTACTATCGCCGACATGGAAAATAGCCCCACGATTGAAAACCACCATCTCGCTGAAGCAATCCAATACAGGAATTTGGACCGGGAAACTTGGGGTGGAAAATTTTAAAACTGCGCTAAGCAATGTTTTATGACCCAGGGGAAGCAGATAATCGTCAGGATCAACCCTGATAATGCACCATAGAAATGTGCATCATGGTTAATTCCGTCTTGCGCTTTTTTGGAAGCCCAGATACAATACCCCAAAAACAGGAAGGCAAATAAATAGGCGGGCATTGGAATGATCATCATCACACCGATAGTCATCTTTGGATTAAAGAGGATGTAACTGAATAAAACGGCACAGATCGCTCCCGAAGCGCCCAAACTATAATAACCATAATTATTTTTCTGCTGAATAATGGTTGGAATATCACTCAGCAGCAGACTGCCTAAATAAATAACAGCAAAGAGAAGATGTCCATAGATGCTTGCCTGTGCTAACATCTGCTCCAACCCAAACGCAAAATAATAGAAAGTGATCATATTGAACAGGAGGTGCCCCCAGTCCTTATGAATAAAACCACTTGTCAGTATGGTATACAAGCGTTGCTTACGGGCGATGCTATAAGGATGCAACATCAACTTGCCATAAAGCTGCTCATGAGAAAAAGTATAAATACTTGTGACAAGTGTAAAAAAGAAAATGACGCTCGCTACGGGCGTTTGTTGTAAGTAATGAGTCAGCATAGTTAGAAACGGTCCTCTAAAAGTAAAACGTATAGCTCTTTGGGGCCATGAGCGCCCAATACCAGCCTCTTCTCAATATCTGCTGTCCGCGAAGGTCCTGTGATGGTTGAGATCATTGTTGGAATCTCCTGCCCGTAACGCTTTTGCATATAAGCCAAGGAATCTTTCAGATCCCAAACCAATTGAGAAGCTTTAGCTATAACGATGTGAATCGGCGGATAGATACTCAAACGACGTCCAGAAGCATTCGCATTGCTCACCATGATACTGCCATTGCGCGCGATCAATGCTTCACATGAGGTAATGCTCGCATTGGCCGATTCGAAGTCTTTCTCTGTTTTGAAAAAAGGGAAGCCATAGGGACTCAATAGGTTTTGTATCCCCTGTTCCCAGGCATAGATATTTTTTATATTATTGACCTCTGTCAATGTAATCAAATTCTCGATGAGGCCAATTTCGCCATCACAATAAAGAAATTTGCCGCCTGCGGCCGTGAACTCACGAACAAAAACAAGATCCACTAATTCATCCTCTTGTTTGTAAAGCGGTGTTTCTTTGAAATTAGGATGTGGATTGTCATTTTTTTGAAGCAATGCCTGACGTATACGTTTTAACATTACCTCCTTCGCTGTTGCGTTCTTCACGTTCATGGCTCAATAGCACTATAAAATACAGCGCTAGAAGAGCTCTAGCGCTGCAAAATCTAAATTAGTTTAAACTACCTGATTGATTATCCAAACGTTGTTCATCTTTTGAAGTCGCTTCGTCTGGATGAACATCCAATGGCAAATCAGTTTGCGGAACACCGCCACCATCGGCACCGTTAACAAACTCATCATAAGTAGTCTTGGTATCGAAAGGACGTTTACCTAATATTTCTTCAAGATCCGATTGGAAAAGAATTTCCTTTTCTAAGAGCTTCTCTGCAATCTTAATCAAACCTTCACGTTTGTCCAATAAAAGTTGCTTTGTCCGCGCGTAAACGTCTGTGATCAGATTACGAACTTCAGCATCAATCAGCTCTGCCGTTTTGTCAGAATATGGTTTTTGGAAAGACGCTTCCGAGCTGTCGCGGAAAGACACATTGCCAACTTTATCATTCATACCGTAAATGGCAATCATGGCATAGGAAAGTTGTGTAATACGCTCCAAGTCATTCTGGGCGCCTGTTGAGATTCTTCCGAAAGTAATATCTTCCGCAACACGCCCTCCCATCGTCATACACAAACTATCAACCAGCTGTTCGGTTGTATATAAGAACTGCTCACGTGGAAGATACTGTGCATATCCTAACGCAGCTACTCCACGCGGAACAATAGATACTTTTACCAAGGGATCGGCATGTTCTAAGAACCAACCCGCAATGGCGTGTCCCGCCTCGTGATAAGCAACAATACGTTTCTCCTCAGGAGATATGATTTTATTCTTTTTTTCAAGACCACCAATCACACGATCTACAGCATCTTGAAAATCCTGCATATCTATCTCAGATTTGTTTTTACGTGCAGCAATCAACGCAGCTTCGTTACACACATTGGCGATCTCTGCTCCCGCAAAACCTGGCGTCTGTGCGGATAATTTTTTAGCATCTACCTCTGCAGATAATTTCAATGGTTTTAAATGCACTTTAAAAATATGCTCACGACCTATCAGATCTGGTTTATCAATTGAAATCTGACGGTCAAAACGTCCCGGACGCAATAAAGCTGTATCCAATACATCAATACGGTTTGTAGCGGCTAGAATAATAACGCCGGAGTCTGTACCAAAACCATCCATTTCTACCAATAACTGGTTCAATGTATTTTCACGTTCATCGTTACCGCCCATCATGGAGTTTTTACCACGGGCGCGGCCGATTGCATCAATCTCATCAATAAAGATAATACAAGGGGCTTTCTCTTTGGCTTGTTTGAACAAATCACGCACACGTGAGGCACCGACACCCACAAACATCTCAACGAAGTCCGAACCTGATAAAGAGAAGAAAGGTACCTGTGCTTCTCCTGCAACAGCTTTTGCCAATAAGGTTTTACCTGTACCCGGAGGGCCTACAAGCAATGCTCCTTTCGGAATTTTACCCCCTAGATTCGTGTATTTACGTGGATTTTTTAAGAAATCTACGATTTCCATTACCTCTTGTTTTGCTTCTTCTAAGCCAGCAACATCGTTAAAAGTAATATTGATCTGTGATTCTTTGTCAAATAACTGTGCTTTGGATTTACCGATGTTAAAGATCGCGCCACCGCCGCCACCAGCTCCACCACCCATGCGGCGCATCAAGAAAATCCAGATTGCTGCCAAGACCAATAATGGCAACATAAATGTCACAAACCAGCTTGCCCATGGATTGGAACGATCAGCATATTTTAATTGTACCTTAGGTGTACCCGGAGCCAGCTCATCTTGTGATGCAGCTAACTTCTTCTCCAACACCTCTGCCGAAGCATCTTTAAAGATATATTGGGGGCCTGTTTCTTCCTGACCGGCAAGACTTGGAATTGGATCGCTGTTCTTAGCTACGTCTTTAAAACTGGGGTTGTCTTTCCAGCCCTTTTTTAGATAGACTTCCACCTCGACAAGATCATTTTTCTTATATGCTTCCAGACGCTCAACAGCTCCGGTTTTTAACATGCGTGTTTCAAAATCACTATAGCTAATTTCCTTAGCCGGGTTTTCTCCAAAAACATATTGCAAGGCAAAAAAACCTAAAAACATGGCAATCATAAGCCACACAAAATTGAATTTTGGCGGTTTCGGGCTTACCTTACTACTTGGGATTTTTTTCATTATATCGTAATTATATTTTCTGTATAAACTATTGTATTGAGGCTTTTATTTAGGCGCTTTGAAAATGCTGAATCTGTGCATCTCCCCACAAATCCTCAATGCCGTAATGTGCTCTCTTTTCGGTCTTAAAGATATGTACAACCACATCCACAAAATCCAAAATCAACCATTCTCCGTTGGATTGTCCTTCTTTATATTGGGGTTCTTGACCAAAAGCTTTATAGACTTCCTCCTCTACACTCTTTGCAATGGCATTAACCTGAATGTTTGAGTCGGCATGACAAATCACAAAATAATCAGAAACAGAACTGTGAAGATCTCTTAAATCCAAGCGAACAATCTCGTTTGCTTTCTTTTCCTGCATACCATGGACGATAATTTCTGATAGACGTTGCGACAATTCTGAACTTTTATTTTTACTCATTAAAAAATATGATAGTTTTGACTTAATATTTATTTAATACTTTCAGTTTGCAAAATAACAATATTTCGGGACTTATCATCGGTCAAAATACAATATATCTTGACAAAGTTGCCTCTACAAACGATTATTTAAGAGAATTATTGTCAAATTTCAAGCCACTCGCAGAGGGTACTGCCATTTTAGCAGAAGAACAATTTCGGGGAAAAGGACAGCGTGGAAGTACCTGGGTGAGCGAGCCTGGAAAAAATCTGACGACATCAATTCTTTTAAAACCTCATTTTTTAGCAATTGAACAGCAGTTTGCGCTCTCAGCAACAGTAGCTATCGCTTTAGTAAAGTGGCTAAAATGCAAAACTGAGCTGCCTGTAACCGTTAAATGGCCTAATGACATTTATGTTGACAATAAAAAAATAGCAGGCATCCTGATTGAAAATAAGTTGAAGGGAAATAAAATTGAAGCTTCCATTGTCGGAATTGGCGTAAATATCAACCAAGTCAATTTTGACACAGCGTCAACAATTACCTCCTTATCCAATTTAACTAATAAAGCTGATTATGTCATAAAAGATTTGGCTGTCGAACTTTTTGCAAGTATCCAGAAGGAATATAATACACTCTTTACCCACTCTTGGCAACCCCAATTGAATTATTATAACGAACTACTCTTTTGGAAAGACCAGGAAAAACCATTTTTGATCGCAGGTGAGAAAAAGATTGGAATGATCAAGACTGTTGGGATCGATGGTCAACTGCAAGTACTTATCGACGACAAACTGCAGAAATTTAATATCAAAGAGATAAGCCATCTTATATCCTAATCTTTACACTAAATACAGATAAAACATTTGGGAATATGCTAAATTTGTAACGTGGTTAAATTAAACCTTTAGCAGTTTTTGCTATCAAAGGTGTAGAACAAACTGCAATAATTATTTAGGAAAATGAAAAAATTAGTATTGTTGATAACTGCTGTGATTTTTGCAGCTACTGGAGCCTTTGCCCAAATTCACAAACCTGTAAAATGGACTGTAGCCAGCAAAAAATTAAACAACAACGAAGCTGTTGTCTATGTCAAAGGAACAATCCAAAGTGGTTGGCACATCTATTCCCAAAATGTGAAAGACGGCGGACCAATCCCAACTTCCTTCAATTTTGCTAAAGCCGCTGACTATGCGCTGGTAGGCAAAACTGCTGAGCCAAAACCAAAAGTAAAACACGAAGAAGTGTTCAAAATGGATGTTGGTTATTTTACAAATGAAGTGATCTTTCAACAAAAGGTGAAGTTGAATAAAGGTACTGCAACAGTGAAAGGCACGGTAGAATGGCAAGCTTGTGATGCATCACAATGTCTTCCTCCGGATGAATATGCTTTTGCTGTGACAATCAAATAGTAAAAATGATCATACACGGATAAAATAATAAGGCGATTCTCATCGCCTTTTTTTATTTTTGAAGCTGACATCAGAAACAGATACGCATGTTAAAAAACACATTTATTCTACTTTTAATTGCTTTTTTCAGTCTTTCCCATACCTCGACGACTTTTGCATTGCAACAAGACAGTTTGACAAGTACGGAAGGACTTCAATTTGAATCTTCACCTGATACCACACCAGCGGTAGAGGCCGTACCGGATGACCTGACTTTTTCAGACGCTCCGGATACCACGGTCAGCCAGGATAGCAGCAAATTGGATAGGGCAACAACAAATATCTCTTCCACTAACGCAGAAACCGGAAAGAAATCGCTTTGGAGTATTTTTATCGCCGGATTAATTGGCGGCTTTGCGGCGCTCCTCATGCCTTGTATATTCCCTATGCTACCATTGACTGTTAGCTACTTTACAAAACAATCTGGTACCCGCGCAAGTGGCATCAGCAAGGCGCTACTCTATGGCCTTTTCATCATTGTGATATATGTGGCTTTAGGGATGATCATTACGATTGCATTCGGTTCTGACGCACTTAACGCACTATCGACGAATGGAATATTTAATTTCTTGTTTTTTCTGTTGCTCGTGGTTTTTGCTGCGTCATTTTTTGGTGCTTTCGAAATCACCTTACCAAGCTCCTTTGTCAATAAAATGGATGCCAAATCAGATAAGGGCGGCCTTATCGGGCTCTTTTTTATGGCATTTAGTCTTTCGCTGGTTTCGTTCTCCTGTACAGGTCCAATTATTGGCACCCTACTCGTTGAAGCCGCTTCAAAAGGAGAACGTTTAGGTCCGGCGATCGGTATGCTGGGTTTTTCCATTGCCTTAGCAATCCCGTTTGGCTTATTTGCTATGTTCCCTTCATTGTTAAAGTCATTGCCGAAATCTGGCGGGTGGCTCAATTCAGTAAAAGTCGTTCTCGGATTTTTAGAACTCGCTTTAGCATTAAAATTTTTATCGAACGTAGATCTAGCCTATCACTGGAACTGGTTGGATCGTGAAGTATTTTTATCCTTGTGGATTGCCATATTTGGCCTGATGGGATTATACCTCATTGGCAAAATCAAGTTCTCGCATGATAGTGACCTTAAATTTCTGTCCGTACCACGGACAATACTTGCAATCGTCGTATTCTCTTTTGTCGTATACATGGTTCCCGGTCTATGGGGAGCACCATTGAAATCGATATCCGCTTTCTTACCGCCTTCTGCAACACAGGACTTCGATCTCTCTGCTGGTATTGCAGGCGCTCCTGCCCACAGCGACGGTAAAGTAAAAAAATATGCGGAAATCTTCCATGAGCGCGGTACCCCGAAGGGATTTGATCCATATTACGATTATGATCAGGCTCTGGAAACCGCAAAAGAGTTGAATAAACCTGTATTGATAGACTTCACCGGCTGGAACTGTGTCAATTGCCGAAAAATGGAGGCAAATGTATGGACAGATCCCAGTGTTGCGAAGCTATTGAAAGAAGAATTTGTTATGGCCGAACTCTTTGTTGATGATAAAACAGAGTTACCAGCAAATGAACAATTCGTTTCTAAGTATAGTGGAAAGAAAATCAAAACAATCGGTAATAAAAACAGTGATTTTCAGGCATCGACTTTCAATAGCAATTCGCAACCTCTATACGTGATTGTAGATGAAACGGGAAAGGTATTGGTACCACAAACTGGCGCAAACTATAATATTGATCAATACAAAGCTTTTCTACAAAGTGGGATTGATGCTTTTAAAGCAAAAAGATAAGCAGACTGTCTAGTGGGTATTATCGCTTTTTATAATTCAAGGCTCCATTGTAAAGTTAACATGAAGTTTGACACTGATTTAGATTAATTGCACAGCAGAAGGCAATTAATTAATTGCTTTTAAGCGATTCGGAACTTTTAATAACGGAAATATAATTGTATATAAGCACAAAAATAGCTAAGTTTGAGTTCGTATGAGTAACATTAAAAAAATTGCTGTTTTGACATCTGGAGGGGATGCTCCAGGAATGAATGCGGGTATTCGTGCTGTTGTAAGAGCAGGTATCTATAACAATCTTGAGGTATTTGGTATACGCAGGGGCTATGATGGTTTGGTAAATGGTGAGATTTTCCCCATGGATGCAAAATCCGTGGCCAATATCATACAACGTGGCGGAACTATTCTAAAAACTGCGCGCAGCGAGGCATTCAAGACTGTCGAAGGACGTAAACAAGCTTATGATAACTTACGTAGCCATGAAATTGATGCGATGGTGGTCATCGGTGGTGACGGAACCTTCACTGGCGCATCTAAATTTATCGATGAATTTGACTTCCCTATTATTGGTTTACCAGGTACAATTGATAACGACCTGGCTGGAACCGATTTCACCATCGGCTATGATACAGCAATAAACACTGTTATTCAAGCAGTAGACAAAATCCGTGACACTGCAGAATCCCATGATCGTGTGTTTGTCATCGAAGTGATGGGACGTGATTCTGGCTTGATTGCCATCCGTTCTGGTATAAGTACGGGTGCTGAAGCTGTATTGGTTCCCGAGTTTGAGGTGGATTACGATGCAATCATGAAAAGGCTGGATAAAAGCCGGAAGAATAAATCTTCACGCATCATCATCGTCGCCGAAGGGGACAAAGAAGGTGGAATGGTCGTTTCGGAAAAAATAAAGGAGAATTTTCCGCATTATGATGTAAGGCTTTCTATTTTAGGCCACATCCAACGTGGTGGAAGCCCAACATGTATGGATCGTGTATTGGCCAGTAGACTTGGCGTTGCTGCAGTAGAAGCGCTTGTTGCTGGCCGTAGAGGAGAAATGGCCGGACTAATCTGTAGCGAAGTTAGATTCACTCCTTTTAAGAGCGCGATTAAACATAACGTAAAACTGAACGAAGATCTACTTCGCATCATTGAGATACTTTCTTTATAAGGAGCTCTTTTACAAGACTAATATATAAAAAACACGCATGAAATCAATTTCATGCGTGTTTTTTATATCCTAAATTAAACAATACCACTATCTGACCAGCTTTTACATTCGTTTGAAATTACTATTTCAGTAGCTTATTGAGATATTCCTCATTCACAGCTGGCAATTGAATCGTCTGTCCAGTTTTCGCCATTGAATCTGCGAAATGGTTGGTATTTTGGATCGCCTGCTCGTAGGCTTTGATAACTTGGTCGGAAATGTATAAAGACTTTGGATCTTTAATATCTACCTTATACTGGTTATCCTTTAAGCTTACATGATGATAGAAACGATAAGCTGCAGCCTTCAGTAGCCCCAGCTCCTGCTGTGACAACTCATCGATTCGCGCATTTGGTGGTAATGTCACATCTATATATTCCTTACCCTTTGCCAAAGCCTCGATGGAATGATCTAGGGGAATTGCACTAAGCGCCTCCAGATTTACGACTGGTACACCATTTTCTTTCTTGGAATTACAGGCAAAAGCTAAAATACTTAAAGCAATCACCAGTATCAGTTTTTTTCTCATTTTTTGTGTTTTACACGCAGTTTATCATTAATGAACGCTATAGTAGTCTATATGCCTTGCAAAAAGCAAATAATGCTTTTTGAAATCCGTTAATAAATGTTTCTCTTGGCCTAAAGAAGCTCATGTTTTTTAAAACCCATCCTTTGCCATACGAAGCAATTAGGCGCTTAGAAAAGCCATCTCCACAAACAAAGGTCGAGAAGCAGTACAGCTTTCACAAAAAACACCTATTTAAAATCCATCAACAAAGATAAGATTTTAAATAGGTGTTCTATATTAATCTAAGAAACTGAAAGAGTCTATTTTAATAGCTCCGCCAATTTAGCTTCCAAAGCCTCTCCTCTTAAATTAGAAGCGACAATTTTACCAGAAGGATCAATTAAGAAATTCTGTGGAATTCCGCGTACTTCATACAATTTCACAGGGGCCGATTTCCAACCCTGCAAATCAGACACATGTGGCCATTGTTGCAAATTATCATCATGAATCGCTTTTAACCAAGCATCCTTTTTACCTGGGTTGTCCAAGGAAACACCAAACACAGTAAAGCCTTTATCTTTAAATTTATTGAATGCGGCAACAACGTTCGGATTTTCGTGACGACAAGGTCCACACCAGCTCGCCCAGAAATCCAACAATACATATTTGCCTCGCAATGAAGATAGAGACACGTTATTGCCTGTCGTATCCGGTAACGTAAAATCTGGTGCCACAGAACCTACAGCAACAGCTTTTAATTTTTGAATACGATCCGCTAATTCTTTACCCTTCTCAGAATTTTTCAGTTCGGGAGATAGCTTATCAAAAGAGGCCAGATATCCATTAACGTTTTCACCATTTACATTTTCAGCAAGGAGATCTAATGTATACCAGCTTTTTGGATTTTTGTTGATAAACTCAGCATCAGCCTTTTCCATCTTTTCAGAAATCTCGCCCGCTTGTTTTTGCAGACCTTCAATAAACTTCGGATCCTGTTTCTGTGCATCAGAAGCCGCATAATATTGTTGATTTAAGCCTTCAAATTGATCTGCATAAGGTTTTACAAATGCTTTGTATTGCGTAAAGTCATCATTGATCGACGTACCTGTTATCACAGCATCTTTAAATCCTTTGGATGCATCTACGTTGATCACGCCTTTTGACAAATACAACTGAGCCGTTTCAGGTTGCTTTTGTGCACCCCGGAGTTCGCCAAAGGAAAGCCCTTCCGCAGAATAAATCATCACACCTTTAGTTGGCGATGCTACCTGACCGTTGAATTTAAACTCACCTTTGACCACAGCAGCTGAATCTAGCTGACGGGCACCATTATTGGCGTACTGCATAAATACCTTAGCCTTATCAGAAGCTGCATTCACTTTTCCTGTCACTGTATAGCTTTCTTGTGCCATCAATAAGGCTGGTAAAAAGCTTAAACCCATCAATATTCCCTTCTTCATAATTATATACTTCCCATAAATGTAAAAGATTTCCGTTGCATTGACACGCTATTTAACATTATTTAGCAAAGTTGTTACCATCGTCCCGAAGCACCGCCACCACCGAAATCGCCGCCTCCAAATCCGCCAAACCCACCGCCGGATCCACCTCCAAATCCACCGCCACCACCTCGGTTGCCTCCCCCGAGACCGTTAAGCAAAGTCCACCAAAAAATATCTGAAGAGCCACGACCATTCATCACGCGCCCGCCTCCTTTTCCACCGCCACCGCGATTTGAAAACATCACAACTAGAAATATCACGACAATAATGACAAATATGATGGATCCCGATCCACGGCCGCTAGGCTGTTTGGGATCAGCTTTATATTCACCTTTGGCATAGGAAATAAGAGAATTTGTAGCCTTGTCAACTCCACTATAATAATCGCCCTGACGAAAGGCTGGTTTGATATCATTCTCAATAATACGATAGGCAATCGCATCGGGCACTGCCCCTTCGATCCCATAGCCGGTCTGAATGGTAACAGCTCGGTCGCCCAATGCCGCCAATAATAAAATACCATTATTGTACTTTTTATTACCAACACCCCACTTCTTCGCCAGACGGACAGCATAATCTGAGATATCATAACCTCCAGTAGAGTTCATCATTACCACAGCAATCTGTGTAGAAGTAGAATCTTCAAATGCCAACAGCTTTTGCTCCAATTGCTGTTTTTGACCGGCCGTCAATGTATTTGTATAATCATTGACAAGTTTATTGGGTGTCTCTGGAAAATCCTGCCCTATTGCACTCATGAAGGCCAGCGCCCACAGCACCATCACCATGACTGGAATCCGAACCCGAGAAAATAATTTCAACATAAGTTTTATTTTTTATTGATTAGCGATCACCAAAAACAATATCATTTGGAAGTTCATTGATATCATCATGTTCTCTGGGAAAGAATTTCGCTAATTGTTTGCCCGCATGTTCAATTCCCTTCACCAGTCCCTCTACAATTTTATCCATACGGAATTCTTCGACCATAAGATCTTTGGTACAATTCCAAAAGTCGCTTTCTACGCGTTGATTGATCCCTTTATCACCAATGATAGAAAATTTATGATCCTCCAATGCGATGTAAATAAGCACTCCATTTTTTAGCACGGTTTTATGCATGCCCAATTTGGAAAAATAGTACGTTGCACGATCGTGGACTTCATCAGGGCAATGATTTTCTATCACAACCCGGATTTCTCCCGATGTCTCGTTTTCTGCCATATTAATAGCATGAACGATTCTTTCTTGTTCTTCTGCATTTAAAGCCATAATATTTCGTCAATGATGTCTACATTCAAGATCAGTCTGCCCGGCTCTCCCATGTAAACACGTCTTTGTAAAACAATCTGTATAAAAAATGGATGAAGGGCTTATACGCAAGCCGCATCATCCATCATTTCGTCCATTTCTAACAAGATGTTATTAGAATGATACAGTCGGTGCCTTATCTGAGCCAGGTGCAGCTGTAAATGTTCCTTTGGCTTTAAACCCAAACATGCCCGCCATTAAATTATTTGGGAAGCTACGTACAGTCGTATTGAATTGCTGTACAGCTTCATTATAGGATCTACGTTCCGTCGAAATACGGTTTTCTGTCCCTTCCAATTGCGCTTGCAATTCCAAAAAGTTTTGATTTGCCTTTAAGTCCGGGTAGGCCTCTACCGAAGCCAATAGACGGCTCAAAGAACCACTGAACTGATCTTGTACTTTTTGGAATTTAGCGATATTCTCCTCCGATAAATCATCTGCATTGATGGTAACCGAAGTTGCCTTAGCTCTTGCTTCAACGACCGCAGTTAATGTGCTTTCTTCGTGCTTAGCTGCACCCTTCACAGTGTTCACCAAGTTCGGAACCAAATCCGCACGACGTTGGTAAGCATTTTCAACCTGTGCCCATTTCCCTTTGACGTTCTCGTCCTGAGAAACCATCGTATTGTAACCACATGAGTTTAATGATACTAATGCAAATAAACCGCATAGGGCTACTAAAAATCTTTTCATTTTCATTGTTCAAAGAATTAAATACTATTCAAATTATACGTTTACACTATCAAAGCATATACCAAGCTCCTACTAAGATAAGAATATTTTTATTTCCAAATCGGCAAACAACCAATATTCCGTAACTTTGTGGTGGTTTTGGGATAAAAACCCAGCCCTTTTATCTTATGCAAAAAGAAATTGAGATTGCGATCCTTCCGGAGAAAATCGAAGATGAGCAATATATCCTACAGCAAGGCGCAAAAATGCTACGCCTGCAACCACAACAGCTCAAAGGTTATAAAATCCGTAAACGCTCTATTGACGCCCGTAGTAAACAAGTGGTTTACAGAGCACGGGTGATTTTTTATATCGACGAATTTCCCCTACCGGAGATTTATGAAAATCATTTTAAATCTGTGCAGTCGGGAAAACCCGTCATCATCATCGGTGCTGGCCCCGCAGGTTTATTCGCCGCGATCCGCTGTATTGAACGTGGTCTCAAACCAATTGTCATTGAGAGAGGCAAAAAAGTACAGGACCGAAGACGCGATCTTGCGAAGCTAAACCGCGAGGGCACTGTGAACCCCGAATCCAACTACTGTTTTGGGGAAGGTGGTGCGGGCACCTATTCTGACGGCAAGCTTTATACCCGCTCCAATAAAAGAGGTGACGTTGACAAAGTCCTTAAGCTTTTTGTATCTCATGGAGCGACAACGGACATTTTAGTGAATGCCCGCCCCCACATCGGCACCAACAAGCTCCCTCATATTATTGAAGCGATGCGGGAGAGTGTGATCGAATTTGGAGGTGAGTTTCTTTTCGATCAACGTGTAGATGATATATTGGAATCCTTTGGTCAGGCCCGTGGGGTAAAATTAGCCAGTGGAGAAGAAATCAAAGCCGATCATGTTATTGTAGCCACGGGCCACTCCGCGCGTGATATTTTCGAACTATTTCATCGCAATAATTGGTTGATTGAAGCAAAAGCTTTTGCGCTCGGTGTCCGCATCGAACATCCACAGGCTATAATTGATCAGGCTCAATACCATTGTCAGGTCAGAAGTGAACATTTGCCACCAGCCTATTATAGTCTAGTCGAGCAAGTCAATGATCGCGGTGTCTTTTCATTTTGTATGTGTCCGGGTGGCGTTATTGCTCCCTGTGCAACTGACCATAACGAAATCGTCGTCAACGGCTGGTCTCCTTCTAAACGGAATAATCCACACGCCAATTCAGGTACCGTCATTCAGATCAACCTCGAAGATGTACCTAATGCGCTAAATGATCCCTTTGCTTTACTTGATTTTCAAAAACAGATCGAACACCGAGCTTTCGAAGTTGGTGGAGGAAACCTTGTTGCACCTGCACAGCGCATGGTTGACTTTGTCGAAGGCCGAGTTTCCTTGGATCTACCGGAAAACTCGTATAAACCCGGAACCTCTTCGGCCGACTTGCGAGAGGTTTTACCAACTTTTGTACATGAAGCGCTTCGGGGTGCCCTCCCAATATTTGGTAAAAAGATGAAAGGCTATTATACAAACGAGGCTATCCTGGTCGGCGTAGAATCGAGGACATCTTCGCCTATACGTATACCGCGAAACAAAGAAAACCTGCAACACCCTCAGGTCAAAGGACTTTACCCTTGTGGGGAGGGGGCGGGCTATGCCGGCGGTATTATTTCGGCCGCAATAGACGGAATTAATTGTGTCGATGCAATTGATTTAAGCTAAGATTTTTTATTTTTTCTCTTGCAGAATAAGAAGAAATGCCTTACTTTTGTAGCATCAACGCGAAAGTAGCTCAGTTGGTAGAGCACAACCTTGCCAAGGTTGGGGTCGCGAGTTCGAATCTCGTCTTTCGCTCCAAACAAAAAACGCTTCCAAAATCTGGAAGCGTTTTTTGTTTGGAATTACTTTATTTTTCCGCTCACTCCTAAGCGCATAATTGACCTGTTCAAAAAAGACAGCAATCCCACCAATACAACAATAAGACCAGCAATAACAAACGCCGTTGCCACTCCGATCACGTCAGCGATAAAGCCTGTAAACAGGAGTCCTATCATACTTGGTAAAATAGCGATGCTAAAATAAAGCGAGAATACACGCCCTAACATTTCTGCCGGTACCTGCTCTTGAATAATGGTCATAAATGACGCGGAGAAAATAGACATTGAAACGCCCCCAAAGCCCGTCATAATGACAAATGGAATAAACCAGCTGGAGGGAAACAAACCCGAGATCGCAAATGTGATTCCCAGTACAATATGCATGCTGTTAACCAACGCTACTTTGGACATCGATACCTTTGCTAATCCCAAAAAGCTCCCACCGATCAGCATTCCTATGCCCCAAATAATCTCAATAATACTCATTTCCCATTTGCCACCACCGTAATGACCAATCGTCAACAAAGGAAACATGATCGCAACAGGCATAATACAGAAAGTCGCTATCATAGCATACAGGAACAACATTTTCAATCCTTTATTATGATAGATAGTCCTCATTCCTTCTCTAAGGTCATCCAAAACGGCAATAATCGAGGGTTTCACATCAGATCGTGAAAGATGCGGGATGGTTACAAAAAGTAAAGATATAATGGCTACCGCAGCTCCAATGACATCCAGATACAAGACACTCGAAATGGGGAAATAGCTAATAGCCAAAGTGCCCAATGCAGGACCAGCAATACTACTTACTGACTGTAGCATTTGATTAATCCCCGATACACGCAATAACTTGTCCTCGGGAACGAGCAATGGCGCAATTGCTTGCATAGCCGGCGAATGAAATGCAGACCCGATCGAACGACAGGCCATCAATAGATAGATCAGAAACATGTTGGTACCATCACTTTTTAGCACGAAAGTCATCCCTAAGGTACAGAGGGCGATAAACCCGTCAGCGAAAATCATGACTTTCTTTCTATCCCAACGATCTATATAGACACCGGCAAATGGTCCGATAATCGCCTGAGGTAACAAACCAGCAATAGCGGCAAAAGCCAATATCTCAGCAGACCTGTGCGTCAAACTCAACCAGATCATGATCGAAAAGTTGACCGCTGAACTGGACAGTAAAGAAATAAATTGCCCAATCCATATATAACTATAGGTACGAAACCAGTTATTTTTTTCCATCAAATTTTAAGTAAAAAATACAACAGGTGTATGATCAAGAATGATCAACACATTAAATAAAACGTTTATAATACATACTGCATCAATAATGAAAATATGCTGCATGACACACTCCCATGATCAGGCTAGCCAAAGCTGCCACTGGATACTTCAGAGAGAATCATGCTATTCATTAAGTGAATAGGTGTGTTCAATTGAGAATTTAAAAACGTAAATGAGCTATAAAACCCAAGGTTTATAAGCGTAAATTGTATGCAAAGACATGTTCATAACGGTATAAAAGTAAGAGAAAAGAAGCAAAAACACAACTCCAAGACTGCTGACTACCTCAAAACTGTTTTCTCTAATCCGAAAAATAAAATATTCATCAAAAAAAGGCGTTTACCGAATCGGTAAACGCCTTTTTTTGTTTATATAGCTTGTGTGATTTTGTTTAATTCGTTCTTAAGCTTTCTTCCACCAATTCTTCTACATATTTTCGGACAACTTCGTTTGAAAAACGGGTGGTCACATCAAAAGCAAAGGCATGTACGAGCAGGATACGCGCTGATTCTTCACCAATTCCGCGAGCTCTCAAATAAAACAAAGCCTCATTATCAAATTGACCTATCGTACATCCGTGTGAACATTTCACATCATCCGCAAAAATCTCGAGTTGAGGTTTGGTATAAACCGCTGAATTATCCGACATCAACATGTTATTATTCTGTTGGAAAGCATTGGTTTTTTGCGCGTCTTCGCGAACAAAGATTTTTCCGTTGAAAACAGCAGTAGATTTATCCTGTGTAATATTCTTATACCATTCGTAAGATTCACAATGTGGCTTAAGATGATCCACAACAGTATGATTGTCGACGAGTTGATCACCTGCCGTCAGGTTAATACCATACAGATGACTCTCTACGTTTTCCGCATCTAAACGTACATTAATATTATTGCGAATAAAAGAAGCTCCTGGAAAATTACAGTTATAGTTATTGTAAAGGCTATATTTCTCCTGGTATACTTCCGTATGGTTAAAGTATCGGCTTACTGATTCTGCCACTTGGAGATAGTAATGTTGAACTTTAGCATGCTCTTTTACTATAATTTCTGAAACTTTATTATGCACATTGCTTGCGCTACCATCTGCCGTGATAAAGCTTTCGATCAACTCAAGTTCAGCGTTGGGTTCAACAACAACCAAATTCCGTGTTTGCGCAAAAAAATCTTCTTTCCCTGTCGCTACGTGGATGATCTGTATCGGTTTGTCAAGTACAACACCTTTCTTTAAGTGGATAAATACACCATTTGTAAAAGCAGCTGTATTAAGCGCCACCATGATGTTATCGGATTTATCAGCGTATTGAGCAAAATGTGCCTGAAATGCAGGTTCAGCGACAGCGTCATCCATTGGAATAACAACAAGTCCCTTTACTTTTTCCAGCTCACTCACAGCCAATACATACTGGCCGTTAACCAGAATAATACGGTACGCATCCAAATTCGGGATCTCTCCCGCACTAAAATCCAAGCCCTCGATATCCACATCTACATCAAGCGCATAGGGCTTATTGATAATACTGTGAATGTTTGTATATTTCCATTCTTCATTCTTAACTGTGGGAAAGCCTGCTGCTTCGAAACGTTCGAATGCGTGTTGACGTGCCTCCGTAAAGAAGGCAGGTCCGTCTGAAACAGATTGCTCTTTAAAAGCTCCCAACACTTGTTGAAGTAATGATTCTGAAACTAATGTACTCATGTTATTTTTTAATCAAATCGCCAAAATTCTCTTCCACTCCTATTTTACCGGTGTAAAAGATTAAGCGTTTTGTGTATCATATTCTTTTAACCAATCGTATCCTTTTTCTTCTAGCTCTAAAGCCAATTCTTTAGGCCCTGATTTCACGATACGACCATTGTACAATACGTGAACAAAATCTGGAACGATATAATCCAACAGACGTTGGTAGTGAGTGATGACAATAAAGGCATTGTCTTTGGAGCGCAGCTGATTCACACCATTTGCAACTATACGAAGTGCATCGATATCCAAACCTGAATCTGTTTCATCCAAGATCGATAATTTAGGATTCAACATCGCCAGCTGAAAAATCTCGTTACGCTTTTTTTCACCACCGGAGAACCCTTCATTCAAAGAACGATTCGCTAAATTAGCCGAAAACTCAACCAGTTTTTGCTTATCCTTCACCATTTGTAAGAATTCTTTAGCTTCCATCGGAGGCAAACCTTTATATTCACGAATATCATTCACTGCTGTTTTCAGAAAATTAATATTCGATACTCCCGGGATTTCAACAGGATATTGGAACGCTAAGAACAGTCCCTCACGGGCACGATCTTCTGGAGAAAGATCCAATAAATCCACGCCATCCAAAAAAGCAGAACCTTCATTCACTTCATATGATTCGCGTCCAGCCAACACATTTCCTAAGGTACTTTTTCCAGCTCCATTAGGCCCCATAATGGCATGAATTTCCCCTGCTTTAACTTCCAGGTTTAATCCCTTTAATATTTGTTTGTCTTCTACAGACGCATGTAAATTTTTAATGCTTAACATTTTATTCGTATTGAGTATTGAGCAGTATGCTACCAATTTAGCGCGCTCAATTATTTTTATCTATCCTACTGAACCTTCTAAAGAAATAGCCAATAATTTCTGTGCTTCCACAGCAAATTCCATTGGCAACTGATTTAACACCTCTTTGGCGTAACCATTAACAATTAATCCAACCGCTTTCTCAGAATCAATACCACGTTGGTTTAAATAAAACACCTGATCTTCACCAATTTTCGATGTAGTCGCCTCGTGCTCCAATTTTGCTGTCTTATTGCGGTTTTCGATGTATGGAAATGTATGTGCACCACATCTATCACCGATCAATAAAGAATCACATTGGGTAAAGTTTCGGGAGTTATCAGCATTAGGGCCGATTTTCACTAATCCTCTGTAGCTGTTATGGCTTTTTCCCGCGGAAATTCCTTTTGAAACAATTTTGGATTTCGTATTCTTACCCAAATGGATCATCTTCGTTCCTGTATCAGCAACTTGGTAATTACGAGTCATCGCAACCGAGTAGAACTCGCCGACCGAATTATCCCCTTTTAGGATCACACCTGGATATTTCCAGGTAATTGCAGATCCGGTCTCTACTTGAGTCCAAGAGATCTTGCTGTTATCTCCTCTACAAATACCACGTTTGGTTACAAAGTTAAAAATACCACCTTTCCCATCTTTGTCACCAGGATACCAGTTCTGTACAGTTGAATATTTAATTTCTGCATCGCGCTCAGCAATCAATTCCACAACAGCTGCATGTAATTGATTCTCATCACGCATCGGCGCAGTACATCCCTCTAAGTACGACACATAAGCCCCTTCGTCCGCAACGATTAATGTACGTTCAAACTGACCCGTATTCTGAGCATTAATACGGAAATAAGTTGATAACTCCATTGGACATTTCACGCCCTTTGGAACATAAACAAATGATCCATCCGAAAACACAGCAGAGTTTAATGCAGCATAGATATTATCTGTTTGAGGAACTACTGTTCCCAAATATTTCTTCACTAAATCAGGGTGCTCTTGCACTGCTTCACCAAATGAACAGAAAATCACTCCTTGCTCCTTTAGCTTCTCACGAAAAGTTGTCTTTACTGATACGGAGTCAAAAACTGCATCAACAGCAACCACACCAGCCAATATCTTTTGTTCGTCCAAAGGTATACCCAGCTTTTCAAACGTAGCAATCAACTCAGGATCAACTTCATCCATGGAATTGACTTGTGGCTTTGCTTTAGGGGCAGCATAATAAGATAGATCCTGAAAATCAATCTCTGGAGCCCTGAAATTTTGCCAAGTAGGCATCTTTAACGTCAAGAAATGACGAAAAGCTTTCAATCTCCACTCCAATAACCATTCAGGCTCATTCTTTTTTGCCGAAATAAAACGAACCGTATCCTCTGTAAGGCCTTTGGCTGCGATTTCCATTTCGATATCTGTCGTGAACCCGTATTTATATTCTTCGAGCTCCAGCTCTTTTAATAAATCGTCGTCTTTAGTACTCATATTGCGCTCTCACGGTTTAACTAATTCGGGAGGGCTAGCCTCCACACCTATCGAACTGCAAAGTTACAATTTCAAAGCCAATAAAATACATTTTATGTATCCGTAAACAGGTATTTTTAATAAAAAAATGACATTTATCACCTCATTTCATTGAAATGCGCACATTTTAATTGATTATGACAGTCAAATGATTTTAAATCAATTAAAATTATAACATAAAGACCATATTATAGTCAAAATCTATTAATCATCAATAATTTTGTATTTTTTTAAATTTCCAAATATAATTTTGTATATTTACAAATACTATTGATTATTAAGACTTAAGATATGCCGTTTGCACCAGACAAAACAGATTTAAAAATTCTTAAACTACTACAAGAGAATGGTCGCATTACTAATTTGCAATTAGCATCAAGTATTGGACTCTCGCCGGCGCCGACTTTGGAACGCGTAAGGAAGCTTGAAAATTCGGGTTTCATCAAAAGTTACCATGCTTTTGTCGACGAAGAAAAATTGGGCCTAGGTATCAAATCCTTTATACAGATTTCATTGGATTTCCACACACACAACGCAATTCCTGAATTTGTCGCCGCAGTAAAAATGATTCCAGAGGTAACCGAATGTCATCACGTCACTGGCAATTGTGATTTCATTCTTAAGGTATACGTAAAAGATATAAAAGCCTACGAAGGCGTTATTATGGAAAAGATTGCCAAGATTCCGTTTGTAAAAACATTCCAAACGATGATGATCATGTCTACCAGCAAAAAGGAACCAATCATTCCCTTGGAATATTAAAGATACGTATGAAAACATCATCCTGATATCAAGGTCTTGTTATAATCCTTGCTTACCCGATCCTACCATCCATAGGGAAGAGGTGTGGATGATGTTTTGATTTGAACGATACGCACCTGCCGAACGTCTTTTAGACGTTTTTTTTTCGGCTGGTGGTAAATTAGTTAGGACAAACGCCAATCGATAGGGACCTTACCATGTTCCACTAAATATTTATTTGCCTTCGAAAAGTGTTTACTTCCAAAGAATCCGCGATAAACAGAAAGAGGAGAAGGATGTACCGATGTCAAAATAAGATGTTTACGTGCGTCAATTAATACACTCTTCTTTTGCGCATAACTTCCCCAGAGGAGAAAAACAACATGTTCACATTGCTCTGAAATAGCATGGATGATGCTATCCGTAAAAATTTCCCAGCCTCTTTTTTGGTGCGAGCCGGCCAAATGAGCCTGAACAGTCAATGTCGCATTGAGCAACAATACGCCCTGTTTGGCCCAAGCTGTTAAATCTCCCGATCGAGGCTCCACAAACCCTTCAATATCATCCTGAAGTTCCTTAAATATATTTTTTAGAGAAGGAGGTAAGGCAATACCCTCCGGCACAGAAAAAGACAGGCCATGCGCCTGACCGTCATTATGATAAGGATCCTGACCTAAAATAACAACTTTAACATTGTAAAGTGGTGTGAGTTTGAAAGCATTCATCACCAGATTAGCTGGAGGAAACACTTTCGCGCGTTGGCGCTCTTCTTGTACAAAGGAAGACAATTGTTTCATATAAGGCTGACTGAACAAAGGTTTCAGCACCGGGGCCCAAGAGTCATCATACAGTTTTTCCATAGATCAAACTTAGATAAAGTTGCA
Source organism: Sphingobacterium prati (assembly GCF_013167215.1). Classification (GTDB taxonomy): domain Bacteria; phylum Bacteroidota; class Bacteroidia; order Sphingobacteriales; family Sphingobacteriaceae; genus Sphingobacterium; species Sphingobacterium prati. The sequence goes on along the minus strand of NZ_JABJWY010000038.1, from coordinate 266,285 downwards.
TGCAATGACAAATTTTATTCACCTGTACGTATTCATATCGGCTTTAAAGCTGCGGCATCACCTATGGTTCAATAGCCTCTTTAACCATTAACATCAAAACGAAAAAATATAATTTTACAAAATAACCACTTGAACAAGTTGCTTAAACGACGAAATTAACGGATATTTGCAGAATTAAATTGAACACAAATATTTTTTAAACAAAGATTTATGTCAAATCTCGTTAGAATCATCATTTGCAGTGCATTGCTGATTGGGACAATTGCTTTATTTTGGACAGGAAATTGGGGATGGGGAATTCTAGGCATCTTGATCACAATCCTTGGCTTTGTCACTGTATTTTTCCATGAATACATGCTTATCGCGCAGTGGTATATGCGCAAACAAGATATGGCTACTGCCGAAAAATGGTTAAGAAAAATCACGAATTATGAAAAACAGTTAATTCCGCAACAACACGGTTATTACAATATGTTGATCGGATTGATTGAATCCCAACGTGCTCCAATGCAATCCGAAAAATATTTCAAAAAAGCATTGACACTCGGTCTTCATATGGATCACAACATCGCATTGGCAAAATTAAGCTTAGCCGGTGTAGCCATGGCAAAACGAAACAAACGTGAAGCGGAGAAACTACTTCAAGAAGCTAAAAAAGCAGATAAAAATAAGTTGCTGGCTGACCAGATAAAAATGATGAAAGATCAGATGGGCATGCTGGATAAACAACAAATCCGATATAATCGTTAGTTTCGGACTAAATATTATCGAGAGCTAAAAAAGAGCGCTGAACCCTAAAGGATTACAGCGCTCTTTTATTTCATATCATCTGTCCGCTATTTATCCAGTATGATAGGCACATCAAGGAATTTGCCTTCCTCTTCACTACTTTCAAAAACAAGCTTTACACTGATGGGTTTATCTGTTTTTTTCCAATCCTTCACAATAACTTGAATATCTATAGGCTTATCCTCCTCAAGCAAGTAATGCAAATAGTTCTGTTTATCCTCAAATCCAATCCGGACGTTGCCCATCTGAATCGACGAAAAGAAATGGGCTTGTTTCTTTTGATCAAAGATCTGTGTTGAGAACGTATTCATTTTGTATTCCCGGGGAGTTCTGCTATAAGATATTGCAAACAAATTAATAACAAGCTCGTTTGTTGCTTTATCTATATTATACCCTTTTACATCAAACTGAATATCATCAACCACCAGTAATGAATCCGCAGACTGAGCTTGAATGGCACCACCTGCCAAGCAAAGAAAAAGCAGAACAGTGGCATAACGGAAAAATTTAGTCATATATTATATCATCTAAAAAGCCACGTTAAGCGTGGCTTCTCTCTATTAAAAATCCTGTTAATAAAAATTATGCGCGCAAACGATCAGCTGAACGAATCAATTTCTCGTCCCGACGTACCCCTCCCAATGCTAGCGCACAAAAAATAATTGATATTGGTAGTAAAAAGAAGCCTACCCCAATATTTCCTGCGCCCAAGAACTGACCAACTGTAGCCAGATGTGTGCTTGCCGAAGAGTAAAGCCAAATTGCGAAAAAGATAACCGCCACAATCTCTACCCATATCAACAAAATCTGTATCTTACGTTGCTTGAATTTGAATATCGTAAAGATCGGGAGCAAGCCTAATAGCGCTGCCACGATAGTCTGAAGGATATAACCAAAACCACCTTCATGCACAGGCTGTCCGGCGGCAACACCATAGACCCCTGTCACCTTTACATTCTTTCCCAAACCTACTAAATCACTGTAATTTACATAAGGGAATAAAAATAAGCCGAATATAATTAATCCTGCCACGAGTAAATAAACAGTTTGGATACGTTGAATCATATTTTAATTTTTGTATATCAACAAATATAATAAGCTTTCTTTCTTTTTAGAAATCACAACAATCGAAAAGGCTATTTTGTTGCGACTTTTAAAAGATAATTATGTTCATCAATTCAGCATGGGCATGAATGTCTATCCTCGAGTATTGCTAAAAGCGACTGTATGGAGTTCTTTTCAGAAAGCATTATCTTTGCACAAATTTAAAAGATCATGTTATATATATATGGTGCAACTGCACATGCGAAAACAGCAGTGGATATTGCCGAAGATTTGGATATCGAGATAGGAGGGCTTATTGACAAGTCGTTGTTAATTGAGGATATATTTGACTATGAGGTCCAACTCCACCATCAGATTAAAGATGCAACAGAAAACTTCTTCATTGCCGTCAAAAACCCGGGACTACGTGAAAGGATAGTATCGGAAAATCCTGAATGGAATTTTCAATCCCTAATCCACCCTAAAGCCTATGTTTCCAAAAGAGCTGAAATTGGCGAGGGCTGTATTATTCTCCCTGGAGCAACAATAGCCCCAGATGTACAGATTGGCAATCATTGTATCATTTCAGGTTCGGCAGTCATTGAAAGCAACACAATCATTGAGGACTTTGTGAATGTTGGGCCAAATGTTTCCATTGGAGCCAATGTACTCGTAGGTAGAGGATCAGAAATCAAAGCGAATACACATATTCAAGACGAAGAAACCATCCCCAAAGAGAGTGTCATTTAGTGATTAAATTCCCGCAGAATGAAACTGTAGATCGTATAGCTTTTTATAGTAACCATCAAAAGACAAAAGTTCTTGGTGTGTTCCGATTTCCTTAATTTCACCTTTGTCCAAGACAATAATCTTGTCCGCCTTTTGAATGGTGGACAAGCGGTGGGCAATAACAATTGATGTCCTTCCCCGCATTAAATTATCGATCGCGCGCTGGATCATTTCCTCTGTTTCGGTATCAACGGAAGAAGTAGCCTCATCCAAGATCAGAATTCTCGGATCATGCACCAATGCCCGAATAAAAGAAATTAATTGTGCCTGGCCCGCTGACAGTGTTGCCCCTCTTTCTTTAACATCGTAGTCATATCCGCCTGGAAGTCGCATAATAAAATCATGCGCCCCTACTTCTTTGGCCGCTTCGATTACTTGCTCCCGAGAAATTGAAGGATCGCCCAAGGTGATATTATTGATGACAGTATCTGAAAAAAGAAATACGTCTTGCAACACCGTCGCTATGGTATTTCTCAAATAATCAAGATCGTAGTCACGAATATTTTCGTTATCCAACAAAATTTCACCTTTATTGATTTCATAAAACCGACTTAAAATATTAATCGTAGAGGATTTTCCCGCACCAGTAGCGCCGACCAAAGCCAATGTTTCGCCAGGCTGTACACTGAAATTCACATCTTTTAGTACCCAACTCTCATCGTTATAGGCAAACCACACGTGGTTGAATGTAATTTCCCCTTTAATATGTCCAGGTTTCAATGTACCTAAGTTTGGGGTCATCTCATCGGTATCTAGGACTTCAAAAATACGTTCAGCACTCACCATCCCCATTTGAAGGGTATTGAATTTATCGATCAGTTCACGGATAGGCCTAAAAATCATGTTGATATACATGATAAATGCAACGACTACACCTGGCGAGATCACGTCGCCCATAATCTGCTTGGCTCCAAACCACACTAACAAACCCAATGAAATCGCCATAATAATTTCTAAAACAGGAAAAAAGATAGAAAAGTACCAATTCGTACGGATATGAGCGTTTCGATGCTGCGCATTGATTTCTATAAATTTATCCATCTCCTGCTTTTCTCGTGCAAAATATTGGATAATACCGACCCCGGTGATATGCTCCTGCAAAAATGTATTCAAATTGGAGACCCATTTCCTGACATCTATAAAAGCAGCTTTCATCGCCTCTTTAAAAACATAGGTTGCAGCGATCATCAACGGCATAGGAATAAGTACGATTAAAGTCAATTTCCAATCGGAATAGAACATCACCCCCAATATCACGGCCAACTGCAGTAGATCACCAATAATCTGGATCAATCCTTCAGAAAAGATGTTGGAAAGTGTCTCTAGGTCGGATATCGTCCGTGTAATCAATTTCCCTAAGGCAGTACGATCAAAATATCTAAGACGTAACTGTACAATATGGTTAAATACCTGAATTCGAATATCCCGAATAACAGACTGTCCCAGCGTATTTGTCATCAGGGTATGATAATAACGAATCAAGGTCTGCACAATCACTAATGCCAACATTGCAATCAACATATACGATAACCCTGCCGTATCGAAATTTAAGATATAGCTATCTAAGGTATGCTGAATAAGCATCGGTAGCGCTGGGGCCACGGCTGCCAATAGTATTGTTAAAGCTACTGATATCCAAAATGCAGTATGATAAGGTCGCATATAGCGGCCCATTCTTCGTAACAAATTGACATCGTAGGTTTTACCTGTTATTTTATCTTGACTCACGTTAATATTTTATATATAAGGGTACGCTACTTCTGTTAAATATAATCCATGCGCAGGAACCGATACTCCTGCTTTGCTGCGGCTTTTGCTTTTGATAACTTCCCGCATAAAAGACGCTGGTTTCCCCTTCAGCCCGATCTCCAAAGATGTCCCTACTATAGCGCGCACCATATTGCGCAAAAAACGATCGGCGGTAACATGAAACACGAGCTTCTGCTCGTCGTACCATAACCATTCTGCTCTACGAATATCACAAATATTTGTAAATACTTGGGTATGGGACTTGCTAAAGCATTCAAAATCTTGCTTACCCAGCAAGAACTGAGCAGCCTCGTTCATTTTATCCACATCAGGGCGGTCGCGCATGAAACAAGAATAGGGATAGATGAACGGATCCTTATGGAAGTGAAGATGATACTCATAAGATCTATGGGTTGCATCGAATCGGGCATGCGCCGTATCTGCAACTTCGATCAAATTTTTAACCGCAACATCAAACGGAAGTAAGGCATTAAGTGAATGAATAAAACGGTCTGAATTTGCTAATATCCCTCTAGGGGCAGCATCAAAATGTACATACAACTGCTTCGCATGCACACCTGTATCCGTTCTTCCTGCTCCGGTGGTCTCGACAGGCTCCCGTAGCAAAGTTTCCAATGCTTTATTCAATACTTCCTGTACCGAAATAGCATTGTTTTGAATCTGCCAACCATGATAACCTTGTCCAAAATAGGCTATTTCCAAAAAAAAACGTCTTTTATCCATGATACGACACAAAGGTACATTTTTCCAAATGAGCTGCATTTTTTGGCAGGAGGTTTTTGCTCATTTTAGTCAATATTTAATCCTTACATGACAAAACTTTAGGTGCGTTTGGGTTTGATTCATACCTCAATAAGGAAATTAGCCTGTACGGACTTATCATCAATCGTTAAGTCGTATGATCAAATCTTGTTAAAGTCATATTTTTAAGTGCGCTCACTGTGAAAACATTGCACGAACATGCTGCGTAGAGACCAATTTAAAATCCAGTCCTTATAAAAAGGAAAAGTACCTATAATAGGTCTATCAGATTTTCAAAAGCCATGCCGCGTGATGCTTTTAACAATACAGTAGCCCCTACAATTGGATCTTCCAGTAGAGCGGCTTTCGCTTCTAAAGTATTTTCATAAAATTCAGCATCATCATTTCTATGTTCAAAGAATGCCTTGCCGACAAGAATCTTACGATCTACAAACATGCTTTTAACATTATCTACGATTTTTCTATGTTCTTCAAAGGATTCAGCGCCAAGCTCAAACATATCCCCAAGAATAACAGCCTTCTTCTCCGCTTCGATAATCCTAATATTATCCAGAGCAGCAGCCATACTCGTTGCATTCGCATTATAATAGTCACAGATCACTGTATTTTTTGCCGTATTCATGATTTGCGAGCGATTGTTTGTCGGCGTATAATTTTCAATACCCGAATTGATGGCTTGCGGAACAATGTTGAAATGTAATCCTACCGCGATGGCAGCCAAAAAGTTCTCCGTATTGTATGCCCCTGTTAGTTGCGTATCAATAATATAGGTATGCTGATCCTCCTTTCTCTTCCAGGAGATCTGTAATAATGGAGTCGCTTTCAACAATTTACCGATGATGTCATTATTCTCAGAAAACCCATATGTTACAATATCAGCTATTTGGCGGGTAGCAGCCATTTCCCTTAGATGCGCGTTATCCGCCTGCAAAAACAAGACTCCATGGTGATCTTGAAGCCAATCGTACAGTTCGCCTTTTGTTTTTTTAACGCCTTCAAAAGAACCAAAACCTTCCAGATGAGCTTTCCCAACATTGGAAATTAATCCGTGAGTTGGTTCAGCAATTGCGCACAAAAAGGCAATTTCTCGTAAATGGTTAGCACCCATTTCGATAATGGCAACTTCAATTGACGCATCGATAGCCAGTAATGTCAATGGAACACCAATATGGTTGTTGAGGTTCCCTCTTGTGGCATAGGTCTTATATTTCTGAGAGACAACTGAATATAATAATTCTTTTGTCGTTGTCTTTCCATTGGTCCCCGTCACACCGATTATCGGAATGTTTAATTGTTTCCGATGATAATTTGCTAGGTCCTGCAAAGCTTTAAGCACATCGTCAACTAAAATATATTGTTCGCTTTTTTTATAAATTTCCTCATCAATGACCACATACCTTGCACCGATCTCCAGCGCCTGTTCTGCAAATGTATTTCCATTGAAATTTGCCCCTTTCAAAGCAAAAAATATACTATCCTTCTCAATTTTACGTGTATCAGTTGTAATGCTTGGATACTTTTTATAAACCTGATATAAAGATTGGATGTCCATATTTAGAAATTTGATGAGCAAATATAACCATTCTGCCCGATTTCGAATAAATAGGCAGAAACATATCAAATAATTTAATTCACGCAAACGTCACCGATAACGTTTGCGCATTTATTTTAAAGGATTTTCTTTAACGAAGGTTTTAATATTGGTAATTTCATTGACCAATTTAACAGTTTGAAAATGCGGGCGATTATACTTTTTCTTTTTTCACTTCCTATTATGCTTTTTGCTTCAGCAGCGAAAAATTATGATTTTGTAGTAGCAAAAGATGGCTCTGGCGATTTTCAAACAATCCAAGAAGCGATCAATGCCGTCCCCGATTTCCGCAAAAACGAAACGACTATATATGTCAAAATCGGTCAGTATCAAGAGAAGATCATTATTCCGGCAAGTAAACAACATATTACATTGATTGGCGAGGATAAATTCAAAACGACGATTAGCTATAACGACTACGCACAAAAGAAAAATCGCTTTGGCGAAGAAATGGGCACTTCTGGTTCGGCAAGCTTCTATAGCTATGGCGAAGATTTCACAGCGATTAATCTTACGTTCGAGAACAGCTCAGGTCCTATAGGTCAAGCCGTATCCGCCTGGATTTGCGGAGATCGCAGCCTATTTATCCATTGTCGCTTTTTAGGGTTTCAAGATACCTTATATACCTATGGCAAGGGCGCAAGACAGCTCTATTATCAATGTTATATTGAAGGTACGGTAGATTATATATTCGGCTCTTCTACGGCTTGGTTTGAACGATGTGAATTACATTGCAAAAACAGTGGTTATATCACGGCAGCTTCTACTCCTGCTGATATTGACTATGGCTATATCTTTAATAATTGCAAGATCACCGGCAACCAAGATAGCAAAAGTTTTTATTTAGGACGTCCGTGGCGCCCTTATGCGAAAGTAATCTTTATGCACTGTCAACTCCCGGAATTTATTGAAGGCGCCGGTTGGCACAACTGGGGCAAGGAATCAAATGAAAAAACAGCCTTTTTCGCAGAATATAAAAACACAGGAGTAGGCTCCTTGTCACAAAATCGTGTCAAATGGTCCCATCAATTGACCGACACTACTGCTGATAACCTTGATTTACACCGTGTATTTAAGGATTGGACACCAAATCTATCACTTGATCGATAAATTATGGCCGGTAACGATTGCATAAGTTTTCCATCGAAATTAAGAACAAAGAATGTACAATTGCTTTTACAAATAACCGTTTTTAAACCAAAATGCAAAAAAATGAATTCGTTTAAAAAGCACTTTTCCCATACATTCAGGTTCGCTATTGGATTGTTTCTTGTACTACCACGGCTGTGTATGGCCCAAGAACCTACCCGTCCAACTATACAACAGGTAAGCTTTAAGAATGACACCTTAAATATCATCAGTTACGGAGCCAAAGGGGATGGTCAATTTCTCAATACAACTGCGATCAATAAAGCGCTCCGTACATGTAGTGAACAAGGGGGCGGCGTGGTATTGATCCCTGCGGGGCTTTGGCTTACTGGACCTATTGAAATGCAGAGCAATGTAAATCTGCATCTCAAACGCGACGCTGTTTTGCTCTTCACCAAAGATTTTAATCAATATAAATTAGTTGAATCAAACTGGGAAGGTGAGCCTGCCTGGCGCAATCAAAACCCGATATCAGGTAAAAATTTAAATAATATTGCTATTACAGGAAATGGTATCATTGACGGGAACGGTGATGCTTGGCGAATGGTCAAAAAAAGCAAATTAACAGCATCACAATGGAAAACCCTTGTTGCATCTGGCGGGGAGGTAGACAGCAACAATGATATCTGGTATCCATCCAAAAGTTCGCTGCAGGGGGCAAAAGAAAAAAAGGCGGGTGTAATCCGTCCAGGAACAACAATCGATGACTTTAAAGATGTTAAGGATTTTTTACGGCCCAATCTTTTAGTATTTACTAACTGCAAGAAAGTACTGCTCGAAGGCATAACCATACAAAATTCTCCAGCTTGGAATCTGCATCCGCTAATGTGTGAGGATCTGACCTTGCGCAAACTAACAGTTCGCAATCCATGGTATGGTCAGAATGGTGATGGCGTGGACGTGGAGTCCTGTAAGAATGTACTCATCGAAGACTGTACATTTGATGTAGGCGATGATGGGATATGTATCAAGTCAGGACGGGATAAAGCCGGACGGGAGCGTGCGATGCCAACTGAAAATGTCATTGTCCGTAATAATGTCGTTTATCATGCGCACGGAGGCTTTGTCATTGGAAGCGAAATGAGTGGCGGCGCACGTAATATTTGGGTAGAAAATTGTTCTTTTATAGGTACAGACATTGGCCTTCGATTTAAAACAACAAGAGGCCGCGGTGGAATTGTAGAGAACATCTACATCAACAATATCAATATGGTCAACATTCCAGGAGAAGCGATTCTCTTCGACATGTATTATGCAGCGGTAGATCCGGTCCCGATGGCCGGTGAGAAAAGAGCCGCCGTAAAAACCGTTACACTTCCAGTCACTGAAGAGACACCACAGTTTAGGAATTTTTATATTAAAAATATTATGGCAAAAGGAGCCTCAAAAGGCATCTTCTTCCGTGGCCTGCCTGAAATGCATATTCAGAATATTTGGATTGAAAATGCAACGCTGGAAGCCAACAAAGGGATCGAAATAATTGAAGCTTCTCATATAAATTTAAAAAACATCTCATTAAAGACGAAGGAAAGCAATCCTTTAATTTCAATAGAGAATGGTAGCAAAATAAATCTAGATAATATTCAAGCTTTGGATATACCCGATCTGTATATACAGATCGCCGGAGAAAAAAGCGCCGATATTCGTTTATCGAAATCCAATGCAAAAACGGCGAAAACAATCAGCCAATTTACGGCAGGAAGTACAAACAAATCCTTAACAATCAAAAATTAGGAACCTGATGAGAAAGCTATTTTTAATTCTTTTAAACCTTACAGCGCTTGTTCCATTTTCGGGATTTGGACAACAGAAACCCCTTTCCGAACAAATGGCCAATACTGTACTTGATCAACTCTATCCAGATTCTCTGTTTAATAGGACCGATAAGTTTCCAAAATGGTCTTATGACATGGGCGTTATTTTCGAAGGACTAACAGATGTGTGGCGCAATACCGCAGATGCAGATTATTTTAACTACATGCAATCGCGCATGGATGCCTATCTCAGTATTCCAGATTCTATCAAGAACTACAATGCTACTGATTTCAATATTGACAACATCAAAAATGGTACAGCACTCCTGACGCTTTATAAGGTAACAGGTAACGAAAAATATCTGAAAGCTTGCCATCAACTGTATGCTCAGCTTCAAAAACATCCACGAACAAATGAGGGTGGCTTCTGGCATAAGAAAATTTATCCTTACCAAATGTGGTTAGATGGCCTCTATATGGGGCAACCGTTTTATGCCGAATATGCTACTTTGATGAATATTCCAACAGCTTTTGATGATATTGCCAATCAGTTTAGCTACATGGAAAAAAATGCGCGCGACCCAAAAACGGGTCTTCTCTACCATGGTTGGGACGAATCAAGAAAAGAACGTTGGTCTGACCCAAAGACAGGGCTATCACCGCACTTTTGGGCAAGAGGTATGGGTTGGTATGCCATGGCACTTGTAGACGTACTGGATTATTTTCCCGAAGACCATCCACGTAGACAGGAATTAATTTCGATATTAAACAGAACGCTATCAGCAGTCATTAATTATCAGGATGCAAAAACTGGTGTCTGGTATGATATCGTGGATCTGGGAACAAGAAAAGGAAACTACCTAGAATCTTCCGCTTCAAGTATGTTTGTTTTTGCATTGGCCAAATCATTGCGTAAAGGCTATATCCCCGCCTCATTTCAAAAAAACCTGGATCGCGGATACAAAGGTCTTGTTAACGAGTTTATCTCTACTGCGGGCGAAAACCGTGTCAATCTTAATAAGACTGTACAAGTATCAGGCTTAGGAGGCAAAAAATACCGGGATGGAAGTTTTGACTATTATATGAGCGAACCCGTCATCACCAATGACCCCAAAGGAATTGGTGCCTTTATCTTAGCTGCCTCTGAGGTAGAATTTTTACAGGTACAAAAGGGTAAAAAAAGACGCACTGTTACCCTGGACAACTATTTCAATAATGAATACAAAAAGACCCCATCAGGTGCACTTCAACCTTATCATTACCTTTGGGATGGTTATGACAACAATGGATTCTCTTTATTAGGCCATATTTTTGAAAAAAATGGCGGTATATTAACAACCCTCCGTTCTGCCCCAACCAGTCAAAATCTGGCCAAGTCCAGTATCTACATCATCGTCGATCCGGATACAGAGAAAGAAACTGAACAACCCAATTTTATGAATGAAACCCATGCGCAACAAATTGCACAATGGGTCAAACAAGGCGGGGTTCTGGTTCTTTTCTTAAATGATAGTGGCAACTGCGAAATAGCCAAATTCAATACGCTTGCGAAAAAGTTCGGCATCACCTTCAATGAAGATAGCCGCAACCGAGTTAAAGGAAAAGAATTTCAAACGGGCGCAATCCAGATCCCAAAAGGCAATTCGATTTTTCCAAATACAGCTAAGATCTATGTAAAAGAAATCTCTACACTACAAGTAAATCCTCCCGCCCGATCGGTAATCAAGGACAAAGGAGACAACATCATCGCAACAGCCAGGTATGGAAAAGGAACGGTATTCGCAATAGGGGATCCTTGGTTATACAATGAGTATACAGATGGGCGAAAACTTCCAAAGGAGTATGAAAATTTTACTGCGGCAAATGATTTAGTGCAATGGTTATTCAAGCAAACTAATAAATAGGTCACATGAAAAAGATATATATTATAAACATCATTTTAGCCGGGCTGTATCACTCTTATTGTAATGCACAGCAATCGGTTTCAAAAGATACGTTGGCCGAAAAGATGTTAATATATCAATTATCCAATGGGGCATGGCCTAAACAGTTAACCGACCAAAGTGTTGTAAATTACCAACTCCCTTTGACCGAAGAGCTGAGGCAAAAAATTAGAAATACCGGCACAGACCACGCAACATTAGACAACAATGCGACAACACGAGAAATTAATAGCCTGATCCAAGCTTTTAATGCTACAAAAAATCGTGAGTATCTCATCGCAGCGGAGAAAGGAATTGACTATCTCTTAGCTGCACAGTATGATAACGGTGGTTTCCCTCAGTATTACCCGAACAAATCGCTTTATAGAGCTGAAATAACCTATAATGATAATGCGATGATCAACGCCTTGATTGTATTAGACAATATTGCCAAAGCCAGAAAGGGCTTTGAAGAGGTTGCTCCGCATTATAAAACGAAAGCGCAAAAAGCCGTATCCAAAGGTATATCTTGTATATTAAAAACACAGATTATCCAAAATGGGCAGCCTAGTATATGGGCGGCACAGTACAATGAGAAGAGTTTAACACCTGCCCAAGCGCGAAAGTTTGAACCGGCCTCTTTAAGTACAAGCGAATCCGTCGCGATCGTGCGTTTTCTCATGGCACAAGATGCTACTGCCGAAATCCAAAATGCTGTTATACATGCGATAGCCTGGTTTCAGCAAAATGATATCGAAGGTTATCGATTCGATCGGGCGCTAAATAATAAAACAGGAGCATACGAACGAAAACTTGTTACCGATAATCAATCGGTTATCTGGGCCCGTTTTTATGACCTCAAAGACAACAGACCATTATTCGGTGACCGTGATAATTCAATCAAGTATAATTTTGAAGAATTATCTGAGGAAAGAAAAAATGGATACGCCTGGTTTGGAAACTGGCCTGAAAAACTAATTCAAAAAGATTATCCAAAATGGAAGAAACAACATCAAATTCAATAATACAAAATAGCAATCAGATGCTGCTAACAAGAAATACATTACAAACGATTACCGCTGATCTTGTCAACAAACCGACAGCGGCCTCTTACCTATACCCTGAGAAAATACTTCAGTTCGGCACTGGAGTGTTACTTCGCGGGCTCCCGGATTATTTTGTTCATAAAGCAAATCAGCAAAACCTATTTCAGGGAAGAATTGTAGTTATCAAATCAACAAGTGCGGGTGCAACCGACGCATTTACCCAACAGGACAACCTGTACACCTTAGCTATTAAAGGATTAGAGGAGGGAAAGGAAATATCGAGTTACGAGATTAATAATAGTATATCACGTGTGCTGACAGCAAACCAGCAGTGGAAAGAGATCTTAAAAAGCGTAGAGAATCCTACGCTTGAGATTGTTTTCTCTAATACGACTGAAGTTGGTATCGTCATGAGCAATGACCTTATCGATGATAATCCTCCGGCTTCTTTCCCTGGAAAACTTTTAGCCCTATTATATCATCGGTTTGTTCATTTCAACGGCGATAAGGATAAGGGGTTGACAATTGTTCCGACCGAACTAATCTCCGATAATGGAAGTAAGCTCAAGAAAATTATATTCGATCTCGCCTTACATAATAAGCTGTCAACAGACTTTCAAGAATGGCTTGCTTCTGCTAATGATTTTTGCAATACTTTGGTTGATCGGATTGTTCCTGGAGCGCTTTCCCCAGCGGACTATACAAATACTACCGCATTGTTAGGTTATGAAGACCAATTGATGATTATGGCTGAGCCATTTCGCTTATGGGCCATTGAAACCACTTCTGAGCGCGTAAAACAACGGCTTTCATTTGCTGCTGCAGACTCAAACGTTCTATTGGTTCCTGCTATCGAAAAGTATAAAGAGATCAAACTTCGATTACTTAATGGAACACATACGTTAAGCTGCGCAATTGCGCTGTTGGCAGGATTTAAAACAGTAAAAGAGGCAATGCAAAATTCAGCATTCAATCAATTTGTTCGCCTTTTAATGAATGATGAGATTGGACCATCCATTCTAAGTCACACCATCTCTGCTACGGATATCAATAATTTCTCTTCAAAAGTGATCGATCGTTTCGCTAACCCCCATTTAGCGCATAAATGGGAAGCTATAGCCTTAAATTACAGTTCCAAAATGGCCATGCGAAATATCCCTCTTTTGGAGAAATGGTATTCCAAAACAACGGAAGCCCCAGCACTTTTTGCGCTAGGATTTGCCGCATATCTTTATTTTCTTAAATCAGATAAGACAAACGGACAGTATACCCGAACAATTAATGGGCACCCTATTGAGCTGCAAGATGATTCGGCTGCTTTCGTATTTGATGCTTGGCAAGCGCCTGAACATACCGTAGTAAAGGTCTTGTCAAACGCCGATCTATGGGGAAAAGATTTAACAAAATATCCTAATTTCAAAGAAGCTGTAGCCCAAAAATTAGAATTAATCATGCATGATGGAGCCATCAATGCCCTAAAAACGTTGGAGTATGAAAAGTAAAGTATTAAAGATTCACCCGAAAGATAATGTGTTGGTTGCCTTGCAAGACCTCAAAAAAGGCGATGCAATATCTTTTGAAGGCATACATTACATCTTACAGGAGGATATTCCAGCCAAGCACAAATTTTTTATGCAAGAAATGCACTTTGGCGACGAGATTTATATGTATGGCGTACTTGTGGGGAAAGCACAATTTGATATTCCACAGGGAAGTATCATGAATACTGACAACACGAAACATGCAGTTGAACCTTATCATTTTAGACCTTCGCATTATCATTGGGAAAAACCTGATATTTCACGATTTGAAGGCCGGACCTTTAATGGTTATGTGAGGGAAGATGGTCGAGTCGGTACAGCTAACTACTGGCTTTTCATCCCGACAGTATTCTGCGAGAACAGGAATTTAGATGTTATCAAAGAAGCACTTTATAATGAACTTGGCTACTCAGTTACCGGAAAATATAAGAGTTTCACGCATCAGTTATTGAAAGCGTACGAAAAGGGCGAAGCATTGGATATATCCTCATTGGAGAAATTAAATAATGTTTCTGATCAAGCGAATCGTACTTTTGAGCATGTTGATGGCATTAAGTTTTTAAATCATCAGGGAGGCTGCGGGGGCATCCGCCAGGACGCAGCGATATTAAGTAAATTATTGGCTGCGTATGCTGATCATCCCAATGTTGCGGGTGTTACTGTGCTAAGTCTAGGTTGCCAAAACCTACAGCTAAATGACCTAATTAACGATATCAAACTTCGTAACCCCAACTTTGATAAACCACTTTACCTCTTTGAACAACAGCAATCAAAGAGCGAGGAGCAATTGATTAAAGAGGCTATCTTGCAGACTTTCATTGGTTTGACCGAAATCAATAAATTTGCCAGACAACCCGTACCCTTAAGCAAATTGACTTTGGGCGTCAAATGTGGTGGCAGCGATGGATTTAGCGGAATATCTGCTAATCCTGCGGTTGGTTATACGGCAGACCTTTTGGTCGCATTGGGGGGCAAGGTTCTCCTAGCGGAATTTCCAGAACTATGTGGAGCGGAACAGAATTTAATAGACCGTACCCTGGATCCAAAGGCTGCCAACAAATTTATTGATCTAATGACAGCATATAGCAATGCCGCAGAAGCTGTGGGATCTGGATTTTATATGAATCCATCGCCTGGAAATATCCGCGACGGACTCATTACAGACGCAATCAAAAGCAATGGAGCCGCAAAAAAAGGAGGTACATCACCAGTTATAGATGTCTTGGATTATACCGAGGAAGCAACAAAAGCAGGTCTCAACCTCGTTTGTACACCAGGCAATGATGTCGAAGCCACCACAGGGAAAGCCGCGGCCGGCGCTACCTTAATTTTATTCACAACTGGACTGGGAACGCCTACCGGAAACCCAATATGCCCAGTTATAAAAGTTGCTACAAATAATGTTTTAGCAAACAAAATGGCCGACATTATCGATATCAACACAGGTCCCATTATCGACGGAGATAAATCTATCCAAGAAATGGGTGAAGATATATTAGAGTATTGTATCAAAGCAGCCAGTGGCGAAATAACCCCCAAGGCTGTTCAACTAAACCAAGATGACTTCATACCATGGAAAAGGGGTGTGAGTTTATAAATAGTATATAGTATGAAAGCTTTTTTAGACGACAATTTTTTATTGAACACAGAAACAGCAGTAGCGCTGTACCACAATTATTCCAAACATCTGCCCATTATTGATTATCATAATCACTTGATCCCTGAGCAGATCGCAAACAACGCCAAGTTTGAAAATATCAGTCAGGTCTGGCTTTATGGTGATCATTACAAATGGCGGGCAATGCGCACCAACGGCATCAATGAACGATATATCACAGGCAATGCTTCAGATGAAGAAAAATTCATTAAATGGGCTGAAACAGTTCCCTATACATTACGTAATCCATTACATCACTGGACTCATCTGGAATTGCAAAGATACTTCGGTATAACAGATTTGCTATCTCCAAAAACTGCATCGAAAATATATGCTGACGCAAGCGCTCAGCTGCAACAGGATACACATTCAGTACGCGGGTTGTTAAAAATGATGAATGTCGAGGTCGTTTGTACAACTGATGACCCTATTGATAGCTTAGAATTTCATCAGCAATTTGCAAAGGAAAATGAATCGTTCAAGATGCTTCCGGCATTTCGTCCGGATAAAGCCATGAACTCCGATGATATACCAGCACTGAATCAATATATTGACAAGCTAGAGGAGGTCAGCAATAGCCACATTGGTAATTTGGGAGACTACCTGACAGCATTGAAAGCTAGGCATGACTTTTTCGCTGCCAATGGCTGTAAGGTATCCGATCACGGTCTGGAGCAAATCTATGCGGAGGATTATACCGAACAGGAAATCACAGCTATATTTGACAAAATTCGAAGCAAGAAAGAAATATCTTCTGCTGAAAATATAAAGTTCAAATCAGCCATGTTAGTTTATTTCGCAGAATGGGATCACGAAAAAGGCTGGGTACAACAATATCATTTGGGCGCCCTACGCAATAATAATGCGCGTATGCATCGTTTGATCGGTCCGGATACAGGTTGGGATTCGATCGGAGATTTTAGCCAGGCGCGCGCATTGTCAAAATTTTTAAATAAATTAGACAATCAAGATAAGCTAACCAAGACAATCTTGTATAATCTCAATCCAGCAGATAATGAGCTTATTGCTACAATGATCGGGAATTTCAATGACGGTTCTATAAAGGGAAAAATTCAGTTTGGCTCCGCTTGGTGGTTTTTAGACCAAAAAGATGGAATGACAAAACAGATCAATACACTATCAAATATGGGTTTATTAAGCCGTCTTGTAGGTATGTTGACCGATTCGAGAAGTTTTCTTTCTTTTCCGAGACATGAATATTTTAGAAGGTTGCTATGTGACATTTTTGGACAAGACATTGAGAAAGGTGAAATACCAAACGATATCGAATGGGTGGGAAAAATCATACAGGATATCAGCTATAATAATGCAAAAGAATACTTTGAATTTTAATACATATGCAGGGTAAAGTTTTAAGCTTTGGAGAATTGTTGTTGCGGATCTGTCCCGACATCGAACAGGATTGGATTGAACAGCATCAATTACCCTTCTATATCGGTGGGGCAGAATTAAATGTGGCCACCGCCTTGGCGCTGTGGAATGTACCTTCATCTTATTTATCTGCCATTCCACAAAACGCCATTTGCGAGGGCATCGATCATTATCTACAGCGTAGGAATATTGATACGTCTGCTATGCGATGGACAGGCGATCGTTTGGGGATCTATTATCTTCCTAAAGGAAAAGACCTTAAAAATGCAGGCGTGATCTATGATCGTGCCAATTCCGCATTTGCAAGCCTTAAGGTAGGCAGTATAGACTGGGATGAGGCGTTTTTGGACGTCAAATGGTTTCATTTTTCTGCCATCTGCCCCGCAATTAGCCAGGATATAGCAAATATCTGCCTAGAAGCAGTAAAAAAGGCGCAGGAAAAGAGCATTTTCGTATCCTTGGATCTTAACTACCGCTCCAAGCTCTGGAAATATGGCAAGGCCCCAAAAGAGATCATGCCCGAAATTGCCAAACACTGCAATTTAATCATGGGTAATATCTGGGCAGCACATCAAATGCTGGGCACACAGTTGGATGAACGCTTTCTAACTCATTCTTCTGGATATAAAGAAGAAGATCTACAGGTGCAGGCAGATCAAACAAGTCGAGAAATCATCGCCACCAATCCGCTTTGCCAATATGTCGCCAATACATTCCGTTTTGACCATCAAGACAAAGGGATAAAGTATTACACCACCTTATTCGATAAAGATAGTTTGATCAAATCAACGGAATACGTTGCCGAAGAAATTTTGGATAAAGTAGGCAGTGGTGATTGCTTTATGGCGGGACTGATTTATGGCTTATACTCCAACCTACCGCCAAAGGAAACCTTAGAATTTGCAACACTCGCTGCTTTTGACAAACTATTTATTGCCAGCGATGCCACCACAAGCACAGTGGAAGATATAAAAAAAAGAATGATAGCATGAATTTGAAAGAGATAGTACTAGAGAAAATCATTGAACAGGGGACACTTCCTCTTTTCTTCCATCACGATAAGGAAGAAAGTATCGACATTTTGCGGACATTGTACCGTGCAGGTATACGTGTCTTTGAGTTTACCAATCGAGGGCCTGAAGCACTTGATGTATTTGAGCGTTTGGTAGCTGTTAAAAATCTTGAAATGCCAGACCTTTACCTGGGTATTGGCACAATTAAATCTGTCGAGGAGGCTCAACAATTTCTACAAGTAGGTGCAGACTTTATCGTCTCACCCTTGGTGAACCCGTTGGTCGGATCTTTAGTGCACGAACAGCACAAGCTATGGATTCCGGGTTGCATGACGCCTACAGAAATATATGCGGCACAACAACAGCAGGCTGCACTTATTAAATTGTTCCCGGCAAATATCCTTGGCCCAGCTTTTATGTCTTCTATACGCGAGCTTTTTAAAGGTCAGAAATTTATGCCTACCGGGGGTGTAGAAATCGAGATGGAAAATTTAAAAGCCTGGTTCAAATCTGGGGTATGTGCCGTGGGGATGGGCAGCAAACTTATTGACCCAAAAGATACAAGCAATTTATTTGAGAACACCAAAAAGGCACTTGAATTTGTCTCGAAAGCACGATAAATAATAAATAAACTATAAAACCCATTATGATGAATACGGAGAAAAAGGGTAATTACCGTTGGGTAATATGCTCCCTGCTATTTTTTGCTACTACGATAAACTATCTGGACCGCCAAGTGTTGTCATTGACCTGGAAAGATTTCATCAGTCCAGAATTTCATTGGACTAATACAGACTACGGCAATATCACGGCCTTGTTTTCCATTTTTTATGCCGTCAGCATGCTCTTTGCAGGACGCTTTGTGGATTGGATGGACACAAAAAAAGGATTTCTGTGGGCGATAGGAATTTGGTCCATTGGAGCCATATTACATGCATTTTGTGGTATAGCGACTTCAGGGATCGTGGCCGGCGAATGGTTTGTTGGATTTGAAGGAGCAAAAGAAGCTATTTCTCATGTCAACAACGTGGGTTTGGTAATCAGTGTCAGTGTCAACTTATTTATATTTGCGCGGTTTGTACTAGCTGTAGGTGAAGCGGGCAATTTTCCGGCAGCAATCAAAGCTACAGCAGAATATTTCCCAAAGAAAGACCGCGCATTGTCTACTAGTATTTTCAATTCGGGCGCGACAATAGGCGCTTTGGCTGCACCGTTGAGTATTCCCGTTATCGCTGCTCACTGGGGCTGGGAAATGTCGTTTATCATTATCGGAGCTTTGGGCTTTGTCTGGATGGGATTTTGGATCTTTCTCTATAAAAAGCCGCACGAAAACCCAAAAGTAAATGCTGCGGAATTGGCCTATATCAACCAAGATGACCACGAAGAGGAGCAGGCACATAGCGGAGATACAAAACTGCCAAGAACAACTATTTCAGAATGTTTGAAGTACAAACAAACCTGGGCATTTGTCTTTGGTAAATTTATGACAGATGGTGTTTGGTGGTTTTTCTTGTTCTGGATGCCCGCCTACCTTTCCGCAGTATATAATATAAAATCATCAGATACCGAAGGACAGTTGGCTATTTTTGTACTCTATGCGATCACTATGCTTTCCATATATGGCGGTTGGCTACCCACTTATTTTGTAGAAAAAAAAGGTATGAATGCCTATGAAGGACGCATGAAAGCCATGCTGCTATTTGCTTTTGTGCCCCTTGTGGTGCTGTTTGCCCAACCGTTGGGACACATCTCCTACTGGATTCCTGTTATCTTAATTGGTTTTGCCGGGGCAGCGCACCAATCTTGGTCAGCAAACATCTTCTCAACAATTGGTGATTCTTTTCCAAAACGTTCCATAGCAACTGTTACAGGAATCGGTGGGCTTGCCGGCGGTGTCGGCGCATTTATTATCAATAAAACTTCGGGTTTATTGTTTGATTATGCAAAAGAAACTCAGATGACTTTTATGGGATTTAAAGGGGAGGAAGCGGGATATTTTATTATCTTTTCTTTTTGCGCCATAGCCTACTTAATTGCATGGGTTGTAATGAAAAGCTTAGTACCTAAACTTATTTTAATAAAAAATTAACAAATATTGCGAAATTTATATTATATTAGCAATATCTTTATAAATATCAATCTAAACCATTTTTAAAAACAATGAGCTTAAACTTAGAAGGTATCTTCTACGAGGAGAAAGACATTCCCGCAGAATTTACACTGGACGAACAGGTCGATCAAAGAGAGTTCCTTTCCAATGGAGAAATGATTTCTTGGACGGGTCAAGTAAACGAAGTTTTTTCACCAATTTGTGTGAAGACCAAGGATGGCTTGAAACGTAAACGTATCGGTAGTTTCCCTGTTTGTACTGAAAAAGAGTCCATGGAAGCCCTAGAAGCAGCTGTAAAAGCATACGACAATGGGCGTGGAGAATGGCCAACAATGAGTGTTGCCGATCGTATTACTTGTGTTGAAAATTTCACACAAAAGATGATTGCAAAGAAGGACATTGTAGTCAAGCTTATTATGTGGGAAATTGGCAAATCCTATGCTGACTCTGTAAAAGAGTTTGATCGTACCGTAGAATACATCTATGCAACGATCGATGCATTGAAAGATATAGACCGTGATTCTTCTCGTTTTCAAATCGAACAAGGTATCATTGCCCAGATCAGAAGATCCCCATTGGGCGTGGTCCTTTGTATGGGACCTTTCAACTATCCTTTGAATGAAACATTTACAACCCTGATTCCAGCATTGATCATGGGAAATACAATGTTATTCAAACCACCTAAACACGGGACTTTATTACACTATCCGTTATTAGAAGCTTTTAAAACAAGTTTTCCTAAAGGTGTTGTCAATACCATTTACGGACGTGGAAATAAGATTGTCCCAAGTTTGATGCAATCAGGAAAGATTAACGTCTTGACGTTGATCGGTTCCAGCCGTGTTGCTGATGAGCTTAAAAAACTTCATCCAAAAGTCAATAGACTTCGTGCAATCCTTGGACTCGACGCCAAAAATGCAGCGATCATTACAAAGGACGCAGATTTAAATCTAGCTGTCTCCGAAACTGTATTGGGCTCCCTTTCATTCAATGGACAGCGTTGTACCGCATTAAAAATTGTTTATGTACACCGCAGTTTAGCACAAGAATTCTTAAAACGCCTTTCGGCAGAAGTTGCGAAATTGAAATATGGAATGCCTTGGGAAAAAGGAGTGTCTTTAACCCCTCTTCCAGAAGTTAATAAGCCGGCTTATTTGACAGAATGTATAGAGGACGCAAAAGCCTATGGCGCAAAAGTAATCAATGAAAATGGTGGCCAGGTAGCTGAATCGTTCTTCTATCCAGCGATAGTTTATCCGGTCAATTCTCAAATGAAACTTTACAGAGAAGAACAATTTGGGCCAGTTATCCCCGTAGTTCCTTTTGACGATCTCGAAGAGCCAATCGAATATTTAATTGGTTCATCACATGGGCAGCAGGTCAGTATTTTCAGTAATAATGCTGCTGTAGTCTCTTCTCTGATTGATCCTTTGGTGAATCAGGTGAGCCGTGTCAATATCAATTGTCAATGTCAACGCGGTCCGGATACATTCCCTTTCACAGGAAGAAAAGACAGTGCCGAAGGAACATTATCTGTTGTAGATGCATTGCGCTCGTTCTCCATCCGTTCTTTGGTTGCGGCCAAGTTCACAGAAGAAAACAAAAAATTGCTGAATGAGATCGTTAGCGAAAATGAATCCAACTTCTTAAGTACAAAATACATTTTCTAACTCGTATTATTCGTTAAAAAAAGCGACATCGGTAGCTGGGTTAATCCCAACAACCGATGTCGCTTTTTTATGGTATTTGCCGAATCACTCCGCTATTACATTTTTTCAAATAGGTAGCTTCAAATCGCGCATTCCCTCAACAACCATTTTAGCAACTTCCATTGCTCCAAAAGTATTCAGGTGTGTGTTATCTTGTTTGCCATTTGGATAATTCTTATCTCCTTTTTCCACATATAGAAACAAATGTTTACTCTTTTCATCACCATAGGACGTTAGAAGTTTTGTTGTTTTATTTTCCATATCAATGCAGGGGACCTGTTTATCCGTCGCTACTTTTTTTGTTATCATAGGATAGTTTCCATGCGTCGGGACCAGCTTTCCATGCTCGAATTTACGGCGAGCAATAGGCGTAAGTAAAATTGGGATTGCGCCCTTTTCTCTTGCTTGATCTATATAAAAAACTAAATTATGTTCAAATTCAGATAGAGAGGTTCCCACATTTGGCTTATCAATTTTTTCGTCATTATGGCCAAATTGTATTAACACATAATCGCCAGGCTTCAGGTTGTCAAAAATGGGCTGCCAGTGATTAACAGTATCCATATTTTTCCCGATATCCTGTTTAAAAGATTTAGAGCTCCTACCATTTAGGGCTTTATTTTCTACTCTTACTTCGCCACTCAATAATTGGGCAAAAGCCATTCCCCATCCGGTCTCGGGGAACGCTCTTTCTTGCTTATTAGCGGCAGTAGAGTCTCCGATAATATAGATTATCGTGGGATCCTTAGCTTTAAATGCGGATAGGATCGTCAGAATTACGATACATGATATCAAAATAGATCTTTTCATACTATAATTTTTGTTCTGTTAACGGGCTGCTAAATCTGGGATCACTATAAGAAGCTTAACAGCTATAAAATAAAGCCCCATAAATACCAAATCCGGCGCTATACCTCCAGGTATTCACTATTAATTCGTATTCAATTTAGAATGTCATTATGTCAAAAGGTTCTTTTCCTATTTTTTAACGGTCATTTATATTGACCAAACTTCCTCTGCAATACGCTTACCGCATTTAATTGGTTATCATATAATCAAGTTTACAAAGTATATTTCATTTTAGCTATCGACATGCTATAAAAAACTACGCAAACGTTACCGGCAACGTTACAACAATCAGAAAATTAGGTTTTGTAGTTTTTTTTAGCTAATATTATATTCTATTTTGCCAGTTATGAAATTCGAAAACTATACGATCAAAGACATTGCTAAAGCCCTCAACTTATCGACTTCAACGATTTCTAGAGCTCTTAGAGATAGTTATGAAATAAGCCCTGAGACGAAAAAGATTGTATTGGAATATGCGGAAAAAATAAACTATCGAGCGAACCCCATTGCGAGAAGTCTAAAAGAGCGTCGAAGTCATTCCATTGGTATTATTGTAAGTGAAATCGCCAATAATTTCTTTTCTCAGGTCATAAATGGAGTGGAATCCATTGCCTATGATAAAAATTTTCAAATCATTATTTCGCAGACGCATGAGTCTTCGGAAAGAGAGCGTTTAAATGTTGAATACCTCACTTCTAGATCTATTGACGGATTGCTGATTGCATTATCTTCGGAAACGGAAGATATTTCGTATCTCCATAAGTTGAAAGAGCGGGGATTTCCCATCGTCTTTTTTGATCGAATCCCACAACAATTTGATACACATAAAGTCATTGTAAACAATCAACAGGGTGCTTACGATGCTACGCAACATCTCATAAAGCTCGGAAAAAAGCGTGTAGCCCACTTAACCAATTCCAAATCACTTTCCATCACAAAGGATAGATTGGAAGGTTACAAAAAAGCTTTGATGGCCAATCATATTGATTTTGATCCTAATTTGATTAAATATTGTCAATACGGTGGTCTACACTTAGATGAGATTGAAAAATCGATCGAAGAACTTATTCTCGTAGGCTTTGATGCGATCTTTATCTCCGGAGACAAGCTGACGACAGGGTATTTACATGTAGTAAAAAAAAGAAACATAGAAGATCTGAAGCATGTTGCTATTGCTGGATTTACAAATTCGAATGTTGTAGAATTATTCTCGGCCAATATCACTGTGATCAGACAACCTGCTTTCGAAATGGGAAAAATTGCCACCGAATTATTAATCAAACTGATCGAATCAACCTATCCGATCACTGACTTTGAGACGCGGATACTCCCTACACAACTTATAAAAAGCAATTAAAACGTCACAGACTAACCCCTAGGGAAAATTTCCCTAGGGGTTAGTCTAATTCAACCGTAATTTTCTTATTGAGCCCGTTCCTTCTCTTCGTTACTTGTATCTTTCTTACGATAATTATTTTTCAAATTTCCAAATTTGTACGAATAAGTCAATCTTATCACCCTGCGATCCTGATACTGCCTAATGCTCGAATCAAAGGGACCAAAATTGGTGGTAAGATTTTGATTTCCCGTATTGAACACATCACTTACGGCCAACTTCAATGAGCTGCGCTGATCCTTAAATGTTTTGGTAGCACCTAGCTCCATATCCCATCTGCTTTCTAGGTCATATACATTATATTTAAAAGGAGAGAAATAGCGCAGATTGACATTTGCGGAAAGACTCTTGCTTAATTTGAGCGTATGCATGGACATCGCTTGCAAAAGAAATGATTTCCTTTTAACCGGAAGACCAGCAATCATGCCATCAAAATCAAAGTATATACCTGTGATATTGTTATTCATGCTCCAAACCTTAAACACCGTAACCGGAATATTGAGATTGACATAAGAAGTTAAGTTCTTGCCCAAATTCTCTCGGATTACCCAGGTTGTACCCTTTACCGAATCTTGCCCCATACTTTCTACAATTGCATCTCTGACATTGTTGACACCTAGTGTTACATTATAACGCTGCAAGAGCGTATAACTCAATGTAAATTCATTGGAAAATTGGGGATTCAGATAAGGGTTTCCGCGCTCAAACGTTAATTTGTCAATATAGTAGTCAAATGGATTCAATTGTCTATAATTTGGACGGGTTACTTTTCGTGTATAGCCTAACGACAAAATATGGTTCTCGTTTAATGAATACGTCAGATTAGCATTGGGAAAGAGTTCAAAATAACTACGCTTCACACGTTTATTCATCGTCAAGGAATTACCATCCGAAAAAGTATACTCCCCTCTTAACCCTGCCTTTAGTGACCATTTTCCAATGGAATTATTATAGTCCAGATAACCTGCCGCTATCTGTTCTTTATATACAAAATGATTCGTCCGTGTAACATCCTTTGTCCACTGGTTATTTTCGAATATCTCAAATAACAAATCGTTGTCAGATTTGACATTCGAATATTTTGCCCCCATTTCAAGCTTTGAATTTTTAGATAACGGATGCTCATAATCTAGTTTTGCTACGTAAATATCAATCCCGATTGGCATACCGCTATGCTCCGGCTCTACTGGTGCAATCGGTTTCATACCGGGATTAAAATATTGATTGCGATAGTCTACCCCTTTGCTACTCTTGAATTTGCTCCAATCCAAATCAACGGTGAGCTTCCGCCCATTGGAGTCTATCCTGAACTCATTATTTAGATTAGCAGAATAACGGTTGAATAATTCTTTGAAAGTAGATGACGAGATTAATATCGTGTCATAAATAGATACAGCTTTTCCAATATTGGTTGTACTGTTATTCTCATTATATTCGGTATTATTGGAACCGTTGAATTGCACAGTCAACGTATTTCTTGACGATGTTTTTTGTTCGACACCAAAACGGTAAGAATGATTGCGTTCTTCTTCATTCAATGTTGACTTTTGTTCGAAATATTTCTTTTTACCGTCATTCTGGATAATACGATCCAAATAAAGCTTTCGATCAAACTTTTCATCAGAATAGGCATAGGATCCGAATAACGTTGTATTGTTCTTTTTGTAATTTAATGATAAAGAGCTGTTTCCCCTAAACTTTTCCCCTCTTCCTGCCGTGAGATTAAAGCTCCCGTTAAATCCCTCCATTCGATTCTTTTTAAGGACAATATTGATCGTGCCGACAGCTCCTTCTGCATCATCTTTTGCCGATCTGCTCGTAATCACTTCTACGGATTTAATTTGATTGCCGTCTGTACTTTTTAAGAAGTTCAACAGCTGTTCACCGGACATATAGGTTTGCCGTCCATCAATCGTAACCGCTACACCTGATTGCCCCATCAACTGTAAATTATTATTGTTATCCAGACTAACACCCGGTGCCCGCTGTACGATATCCAAAGCATTGTTGCCCGCTGCTAGCGGCGAATTTTCTACGTTTAGAATCAGCTTACCCGGTTTACTTTCAACCATCGGGCGTCTACCTTCAACTGTAACTTCTTGCAATTTTCTGTTATCAGCATCCAAATGAATTACTGTAAGCGAATGGTCGGACTTATTAATATCAAAAGTCCCACTTCGGTTTGAGGTATACCCCACCATCTTCGCTTCAACAAGGTAGCTTCCTGGGCCCACATCCAAAAATTGGTATTCTCCAGCTTCATTGGTCACAACGGCTTTTAGGATAATAGCAGAGTTAGCTTTCATCAAGTATGCGGTTGCTAAGGGTAAGGGTATATTATGCGTTGTATGCACCTTTCCCGTAACCTTCACTTGAGCCTGGACAAAGGAAACAATTAAAAAATTTAAGAGTAGAAAGTAAAAACACTTTTTCATTAGGATAATCTTTTTAAAGGCTATAATGCTTCTATGTGGTATGTCCATGGTTTCACAGGGCCGCTTAACCACATGATGGTTTCATAATTGTATTGGCTTAAATCATTTGTCTTCCGCCCAAGATGGACGGAAGACAAGGTTAGTATTGCATGCTATTTTTTCTGAATGGTGATCCCATCCTTTTTTACATTGATGATCGTATCCCGACGAATGACAATCGAAGTATCAGTGACTACGATCCCGTTACTATCGGCATCTTCTTCTTCATCATCATTCGATGTTTTCGGAAGGAGTACGCATTTTAGTCCAAGTGAAGTCACGACAAACTCGACGTCCTTTACATCCTCGTTATAACGGTCACGGCATTCATAAAAGGAAATATCCCTTAATTTATCCTCTAGCCTATCGTTGATGACCAATTTTGTGCCCACCGGCAAAAACAAGGTAATATTTACTTCCTGATCCCGATAACGCTCACCTTCGGTCAATTGAAAAGCATTATCAAAAACCAGCGAACTCGAATCCTGTGTCAATGCATAGTTAATTTTTGCAGCTCTATCTGTAGCCATCTTATAGGTACTGCCTTTTGCAGAATATTCATAACGTACATAAGGCGCCTGCAAAGAGTCGATACGTTCTATGCGGATCCGGATATTTCGCTTCAGATGCGAGGAAAGATTTTCGCTTTTTAATCCCATACTGCTCTTAACACCATTTTTCAGACGGATTACCCGCACATCATTTTCCTTCAGATAATATACCGGCTGCTTTTGTAGCGGTTTTTCTTCCACGATCGTGCTCGATTCTCTAAATTCTTTCGCTACCGAAGTTGAATAATAAATAAGTGCTCCGACAGACAGTAACCACACAACAAACAGTGTCGTTGTCAGATAATTACTCATTGGCTTCTTCTCAAATAGCACTCGAAGAAGTAAGTAAAACAAACCGGCAAAAGGAATAAATACAGATAAAAAGCCAGCTATCAATGCAAAAGGGACTTCACTAGGATTCATCAGATAAAATGGTCCGGAATCATCCATCACATCGGGAATAACATTCACGATGGCAAGGGCAAAGAAAATCAGGCCAAGAATTAAGCCTATAAGCATTAACCCGACGACAATAACAAAAAATACTCCGATCACTTTGACAATGATTTGCAGCAATTTCGCTACACCATCGCCTGTGCGGTCCACGCCCCGCGAAAATGTTTCCTTCACACCACTCATTTCTTCATCAAAAGAACGCTTGAAATTTTGGATATTAGGCGCCTCACCACGCATTTCCATTTTATCTGCTCTACTGATAGCCAATGGCATTACTATCCAAAGAATCACATAGACCAACACACCGGATCCACCAATGATCACAAACAGTGCAAAAAGTAATCTGACCCATTTGGCTTCTATACCAAAAAAATGCCCTAGGCCACTACAAACACCACTAAAAACCCGATCATCAGGGTCACGCATAAGCTTTTTACCCACTTTAAAACTGTCAGCATTTGCCGCGTGACGGAAAGCGGTATATTCGTCCTGATCTTGTGATTCAAAGTCACTCACTCTTCCCATTTGATCAATCACCGCGTTCACATCCTCCATGTTGAGCACCTCTTTGCTTCCCACTTGAATCTTCTCCGTAAACATTTCTGAAATACGGTTCTCAATATCTTCCAAA
This sequence comes from Sphingobacterium prati, assembly GCF_013167215.1. Classification (GTDB taxonomy): domain Bacteria; phylum Bacteroidota; class Bacteroidia; order Sphingobacteriales; family Sphingobacteriaceae; genus Sphingobacterium; species Sphingobacterium prati. The sequence goes on along the minus strand of NZ_JABJWY010000038.1, from coordinate 237,890 downwards.
ATCTCTCGGCTGTCTTCGGATTGACCAAAATGCCTCTGTATATCAATCATGTACGACCGCAGTACTTCATAAGCATCTTCCTCAATATGAAAGACGATGCTATTTATGTTGATAATTATTGTCTTATTCATCGCTATTGTCTTTAACTGGTTTAGTTGAATCATCGTTTCTACCCACCAATGATGTGTTTACAGCAAACACCAATTCATTCCAGGTAACATCCAATCTTGCAAGGACATCAAGCCCTTCTTGAGTAATTTCATAATATTTTCTCGGCGGACCTGAAGTCGATTCTTTCCATATATAACTTAACAAGCCATTATTTTTTAGACGTGTTAAAAGCGGATATAAGGTTCCTTCCACAACCAACAATTGGGCTTTCTTCAGTTCGCTGATAATATCGGAGGCATAAATTTCTCCTCGAGAAATTATGGATAGGATACAATATTCAAGTATCCCCTTCCTCATTTGGATTTGTGTATTTTCAGCTATCATAACAATACAAAGATATATGTATTTTATGGTACCATGCAATACATAGTACCATACAAAACAAAATAAATACATTAATTATCTGATTATCAGTTAAATAATTTTTAAAAATTATTTGTATTTCATTTCTATCAGGAATTTTTTGGATATTTATCCCCATGATTAAAATCCTACTGGACTATAAATGGTGTTTTATTTGGGCCATCATAGTCATTGTTTTATGTACACTCCCCGGAAATAATTTTGATACAGTTCCCAGCTACCCTGGAATGGACAAACTCGTTCATGCAGGGATGTTCTTCGTATTTTGCACACTTATGTACAACGGTGTTATCCAACAATTTAGCGGAAAACCAACTCGTTGGTTACCTATCTTTATTGTCTCTTTTTTCGGTTTTCTATTTGCAGGATTAACAGAGTTACTTCAGCTCTATATTTTTACTTACCGTAGCGGTGACTGGTGGGATTTATTTGCTGATTCAGTAGGCATTGGCATGGCCGGATTTGCTTATTTATTGAATTACGTGGACCGGAGACATTAATGTCGGTTAAGCCTGGATTTTTTCGATGATCCGGGTATGGGATGGCGTTACTGTGCACGAGCCAAAGTCGCTACAGATACCTTACATCCCAGAGACTCCTGTAAGCCAAGCGCACCCGAGACAATAGTTGCACCGGTTGTAAGGACGTCATCAACAAGCAAAATATGTGCATCCTGCGCCAACGAAATCTGTTTACAGGTAAAGATGTCTTCAACATTTTCATAACGGGCTAGACGGTCCTTACCTGTTTGCGTCATGGTTGCCCGTTTACGCAGCAATAGATCCTCTTGCAACGGAATATGCATTGCTCGTGACAGTCCACGACCAAAATAGGTCGATTGGTTATAACCTCTTTTTCGAAGCTTACTCGCATGTAATGGTATTGGAACAATAGCCGATAATCCAACGTACAGTTCGGATTGAAGGAGCTTGAGGCCGTACTGATAACCAAAATATTCGGCCAAAAATGGTTGGTTATTATATTTAATCTGGTAGATTAGCCGCTCCACACGACTCCCCTTTTGTAGGAGGAGAAAAGAGCAGGCTTCCTCTATTGAAGCTTTCCCCCAAAGCTGTCTCGCAGTGTCATTATCGGAATACGTATGAAAATTGGTATAAGGCAAATGAAAATCACAGGCAATACAAATGTATTTCTCCTGATATTTAAGTGCACATCCACAACAGGCACATTCTTTTGGAAAGAATATGGTAACAAAATCACCGAGAATATTCCGTAGATCAAATGACATAAAGCTAACTTCCTCAGCTAAAGATAGCAACAATCTTGCAAACTAAGCCTCAGCAGTCTCTTTATCCTTATCTTTTATGGCCAATTGCCCACAAGCTGCATCAATGTCTTTTCCACGGCTCCGCCTAACATTCGTAATGATCCCCTGACTCTTGAGGTAGTTGGCGAATACATCTATCTTGTCAGCTTCGGCATTCAGGAAGTCAGCCAGTGCAATTGGGTTGTATTCAATGAGGTTTACTTTACATGGTACATGCTTACAGAATTTGGCAAGTTCTTTTGCATCTTCCAATTCATCATTGAAATTGTTGAACACAATATACTCAAATGTAATTGGGCTCTTTGTCTTCGCATAGAAGTATTTCAGCGCTTCCGCTAATGCATTTAAGGAATTTTGTTCATTGATCGGCATGATCTCATTGCGCTTTTTATCATTGGCAGCATGTAGTGAAAGCGCCAGATTAAAACGCACCTGATCGTCCCCTAATTTTTTGATCATTTTCGCAATACCTGCTGTGGATACTGTAATTCGCTTTGCAGCCATATTAAGGCCATCCGGAGCGGTGATCCGCTCAACAGATTTCATCATATTGGCGTAGTTTAACAAGGGCTCACCCATGCCCATATAAACAATATTCGTCAGGGGCTGACCGTAATTTTCTTCGGCTTGTTTGCTGATTAGCACGACCTGATCATAAATTTCATCCGCATTAAGATTACGTTTTCGATCCATATAACCAGTCGCACAGAATTTACAAGTTAAACTACAGCCGACCTGCGAACTGACACAGGCTGTCATACGCTCAGGTGCAGGAATCAATACCCCTTCTATGATATTACCATCATAGAGCCTAAAGCTACTTTTGATTGTTTTGTCGGAGCTGATTTGCGATTCCTTAATTTTGACAGCATTGATCGTAAAATTTTCCTTCAGCTTTTCGCGCAAGGCCTTGCTCAAATTACTCATTTGATCAAAATCTACACAAGACTTTTCCCATATCCACTCGTAAATCTGCTTTGCACGAAAGCCCTGTTCACCCAACGCGGTCAATTGATCTTTGATCTGACTCAAAGACAAACTCCTGATATCTATTATTTTACTTTTTTCGATCACGGTACAAAGATAAGAATAATTAAGTGACAAAAAATCCCGTTCTAAAGAAAATAGAACGGGACAACTGTTATGTATGTGTTTTAAAATAGGTAGATTCGCTATTATTTAGCCATGTATAGCCTCTTTATTTCCGTAGGACTGGATTAGTTTACCTTCAAAATCCAACCACTCTTTCCAGCGTTTTTCCACATCGACATCTACGGAATATTTCTTTGCAAAATTCAGGAAAGTTGTATAGTGATTCGCTTCGGAAACCATCAGATCGTAATAAAACTGAGCAAGCTCCTTATCTTGGATATTTTGGGACAAGACCCTAAACCGCTCACAACTACGCGCTTCAATCATCGCAGCGAACAATAATCTGTCGATAAAAGCCATATTCCGGCTACCATCTTTTTTGGAAAATTTCATCAGCTGACCTACATAATCATCCTTTCGTTCACGCCCCAACGTATAGCCCCGCTCCTTGATGATGTCAATTACCATCTTAAAATGTTCCATTTCTTCAATGGCTATTGCCGTCAATTCATGAACCAGATCTTCATGTTCTGAATTGTTTGTGATCAAGGAGATCGCATTTGAAGCAGCTTTTTGTTCACACCAGGCATGATCGGTTAAAATCTCTTCCAAATTTCCTTCAGCGATATTTGCCCATCGCGGATCTGTCAACAACTTAAGTCCAAGCATCTTACTATCTAACTAAAATTTACTGGCAAAGGTAGGCAATATCCCGGCTTAAAAAAAATGATACTGCGTTCTTAGCTGTCTTTGTTAAGTAATGTCCTAATTTTAGGAGCTATTTTTTCCCCATAAATCTCAATAGACCGCAACATCTCTTTATGTCCAGGTGCACCCACATCCATATGCGCTGAGAAACGTGTCAATCCAAATTTCTCATGGATTTCCAAAATTTTATCAACGGCATATTCTGCGTCCCCGACAATAAGGTGTCCTCTAGAAGACCTGCCGAAATCATATTGTGTCCGTTGATAGGATGGCCATCCACGGCTTGCTCCGATACGGTCCATCTGTGCCGAGTAGATAGGATAGTAATAATCTGCAATCTGTCCACTATTATCGCCAAAAAAAGCATGCATATGAACGCCAACTTGAAATTTCGACATATCATGCCCATTATCTTCATAGGCTTGGCGATACATTTCGAACAAATGATCGAAGTTCTCGTACATGCCGCCGATAATTGCAAACATGACCGGCAGACCAAGTTTTCCGGCGCGGATCACTGATGATGTGGTCCCACCAACCGCTACCCAGATTGGCAACGATCCATCCTTTGGTCTCGGAAAAATCTCTTGGTTGATCAAAGGTGCCCTAAAATTTCCGCGCCAGGTGACTGGATTCTGTTTATTCAACCGGAGTAATAATTCCAGTTTCTCTTCAAACAAATCCGAATAATCCTTCAAGTCATATCCAAATAATGGAAATGATTCGATAAATGAACCTCTTCCTGCCATAAGCTCTGCCCGACCATCGGACAGGAGATCGACTGTCGCAAAATCCTGAAATAATTTAACGGGATCGGCCGAACTTAGTACGGAAACAGCACTGCCCAACCTGATGTTTTTGGTCACTGTAGAAGCTGCTGCTAATATAATCTCTGGAGCCGCGACGGCATAATCTGCCCGATGGTGCTCACCAATACCAAAGAAATCCAATCCAACCTGATCCATCAGCTTGATTTCTTCAATAATTTCTTTCATTCTATCCTGTGCTGCCTGGATCTGACCTGTACTTGGATCTATCCGAGAGTCACCAAACATTCCTATTCCTAATTCCATGTCTCTATTTTAAAACTAATTCAAAAATAGCTGCTGCATTTCACAATTTATTTGATCTAGGATAAGAAATACTAAAAAAGAGATAACGTTGCTTTAACGACCTGCTCTGCATCGCCACTAAAATGGTGTCCTCCCGAAAGATATTTCTTACTGAAGTTTCTTAATGTAATTTTCTGCAGTGGGAATTCAGCCTCATCATCCCCTAATACCACACTTGTTTTGACACCTTCTATACGATTTATTTCTGCTATTACATCAAGGCTGCGCTTGGCATTGCTCCTGCCCAAAATATCAGCGATATGAATTTCCAGATCCGTCGAAACCGAGGGCTCCAATAACACAATGCTTTGCACATTTTTCTTGATCAGGGGATCAATACGGTTTATAATAAAAGGCACCGCATCCGCCCCAAAGGAATACCCCACAATAAAAAGCTGTAGATTCTGCCGCGAGCGCATTAGCTTTTTAAGCGTATTTGATATATCTGCCGCGATATCCTTGGGTGTTTTTTTCTTCCAAAAATAGTTCTTGGAATCAATAGCAGCCACAGCATATCCGGCATGAGCAATTAACTGACATATTTTATTCGAAAAAGAATTGAAACCTCCATCTCCGCTTAAGTAAAGTACCAGAGGCAATACCGTTTTATTGTTCCAATATTTCATATTGATCAACCGTTGTTGCGCAAAAGCATGAAATACCATGCAGCCAATTATAAATAAAATGATCAATTTCTTCATAGAAATCGTTTTTTGCTTACTGGATTGAACTGATATCAATCATTCGGTTTCATCACTTTAACTAATGCAACCGGAAGCGGTATCAGATCAAAATCGTTATCAAAGATAAGGTATTTGTTTTCCCAAAAAGTCGCATACTTCTCTTTAAAATCACGTAAACTGTGGTAGTGTTTAAAATTTCCGAGTCGCGTTGATGCAAATTTCATAATCTTTTCTGCAGGACTCGCTGTTGCTTCCAGCCCCGCCAACGGAACCATCCCCAAGTTCAGGTAGCTATATTTTTGCCCTTTTGCATATCGGATCAATTCAATGATTAGCGCATCCATACTTCCACCTGGCGCCGCTATCGACTTCCGAATCATATCATAAGTACACTCATCTTTGGCATAATCAGGAATAATATTCAAGAAAGCAACGATTTTGCCGCTTTCATTTTTAAGGACAATGATATCCTGTTCAATAAGCTCGTCGGCAATAAACATACCTTGTGAAAAGACCATTTCCTTCCTATCGAATTCCTTTAACCATTCGTCAGAAATGACCTTGAGTTCATCCAGGATTACCAGTGACTGTGGCGCCTTTAACACTGCAGTTGTAAATCCTTTTTTCTGGATTGCATTCAGTCCATTACGTAATGATTTACGCTCTTTTCCTTCCAAGCTAAATGTTTCCAATTCCAAAATCGCTTCCTGTCCAATCGCTATCTTCTGCTTCCGAAGGGATGAAAAATGAACTAGGCTATTTTCATCAACCCGATAATAAATAGCTTTTAACCCATTTGAATAACAATAACGATCGAATTCTTCAACTAGCTCCTCTTTATCTCCCTGTTCGCATACCGGCTCATCCAATACGATCGCAAACTCATTGGCAAGTCTATAAGCTGTAAAGCCCTCTGAAATCTCGGAGAAAAAAAGATATTTGTCTTTCCCGAGTTTGAAAAAATCCATGGGCGATTGCCCAAATTCATTCAACAATAGTTTCGCCCGTTCGAGTTTAGATTTACTAGAATCCTCATCCGGAATCAAACGTGGACGTGCGAGGGCGTAGATCAAGAGAAACCAGCAAAAAATCCCTAAGACTTGTGTGATACGCAAGAATTCCTGCCCAAAATTTGTTTGGGGCATCAGATCATTATCAGCGAACAACAAAAAACTTTTTGCAGTATGGTAAAGAGACTGCCGCCAAGTAAATTCAACGCCAAAATGCTGTTTATCAATCAAGTAAAAGCTTACTACATCAAATAAACAGACCCCGCCTAATGCTACGGCAAAGGTTATGAAGCCAATCCTTATCCAGCGGATATTACTTTTAATCCGATACTGCTTGTAACTGATTCCCAAGAAGATAAGGGTCAATAAGGCTACCGATGCTTCTTCATAGTCCAATGCTTTAAACACATGTCCAAACAAAGATAAAGCACTGAATACCACAGCTATCCAGAATGCGACACGAAAACCTTTAATGAGATAAGCCGAGGTAACCAACAAACCTATTCCCAGAACAAATACCATAAACTTAGATGCATGGATAGCTTCCAGTGGTAGGTAAAACCGGTCTAGCTTCATGCGATCTGCCAATGGTGGTGTCAGTACTGAAACAATGTTGACCAAACCCAAAAAGAAGATCAGCAAGGCTGGTCCTACACGCGCCAAAAGCTGTCTGCCACGCCAGGCAAAAGCGATCAATCCCAAGAATAAAGGTAACCAGAATTCAAATACACGATATAGGATGGTTATCCCTAATCCTGCTGCCTGCCCGTACCCATATGCCTTGAAAATATAAAGCATGGTTAATTCGACGGCACCCAATCCTCTCAAAAAGGGCGATACAATCATTAGAACTACCGAAACTGTATAAGCGATGGCTGCCGCCTCAAATGAATGATCCAAGCCCAGCGCATACATGCTAACGAAAGCATGTGCTATCCCGCAGCCCTCAACGACCATTGAAGCCATTACTGTCCCTAGGAGGTATTTCATTTTGACTTCCCCAGAAAATATTTCGTCGATATTGGAAGCAACTGCTGGAAATTTTAATTCCATCCAACGATAGATCCCCTTATGCGTACGAAAGGACCATACAAACCAGAATATAAGGGTTAAAAGCAATCCCAAAATCAATAGCGAAATCCAGGCGTTACCAAAATTTTTGTTGTCCCAAATTGTATATAATATCACAGGGACTCCAATCATAAAGACAGTCAACAACCCGACGTAACCATATAAAGCGCCAGCTTGATGAATCTGTGTCGTATTTAAATTCCTTTTTCGTAATTGGGTAGTTGTATAAGCCAGGGAGCTAATGCCCCCTGCAGGAAGGAATACACTCAGTAAATTTCTTTTTAAGAATAGGTCTATGGCAATTTTCAAGCTGATCGAAAGACCAATCGCTTTAAAACTCTGCACATACATCAGGCCTTGCAGTAACACATAGAGCAGAGTGATACCAATACCGACCGAAACCCAAGTTAGATCCGCCGTTCTCAGTTGAGGAATAATGGCCGCTAGCTCTTTTCTTTCGTTTCTGAAGAAGACGAAGGCAAGTAAAATAACCAAAACAGCTATTAGCTCCTTCCAATAAGTTTTGGGTGAGAAATGTCGAATGCGTTGAACAATAGTCTTGCCCATATTATCGTTTATTGTCTAATAACCATACCGTATATAAACACGAAATAAAGCTAATCGTTTCAAAATGACAAATTGTTAAGTTTTCGTCAATTCTTTTGACATTAATCAGTAATTTTCACCCATGAAAGAGAAAAGGGTATTGTTCATCGGACTAGTTTGGCCCGAGCCAACATCGTCAGCCGCCGGTTTTAGAATGATGCAATTGATCGAGACATTCCTGGATCGTTCTTATCAAATCACTTTTGCTTCTGCAGCAGCCAAATCTCCTTATAGCGCACCATTGAAATCACTGGGTATTGTCGAACAGCCTATTGTATTGAACAGTGAGAGTTTTGATGATTTTATCACCCAGCTACAACCCGATATTGTTGTATTCGACCGGTTTATGATCGAGGAGCAATATGGTTGGAGGGTAGCTCAGCAATGTCCTAGTGCACTTCGGGTACTCGACACCGAAGATCTCCATTTGCTAAGGCAAGCACGGCAGGCCTGTATCAAAAACAACGACAATTTTTCCTTTCAGGAGCTGTTTACGGAAACAGCAAAAAGAGAGATTGCCTCGATATTGCGTTGCGATCTGTCGTTAATCATTTCGGAATCCGAAATGAAAATTTTAACAGAAATATTTCGCATTTCACCAGATATTCTATATTATCTCCCTTTTCTCGAAAATGAGATTACGGTTGAGGATATGAATACATGGAAATCTTTTGAAGAGCGGAAAGATCTGCTATTTATTGGCAACTTTATCCATGAGCCCAACTGGCACACCGTGCAATACCTAAAGACAACGATCTGGCCGGTTCTTCGTAAAATGCTCCCGAAAGTAGAATTACACATCTATGGTGCGTATCCAACGCAGAAAGTCCTTCAACTGCATAATCCCAGAGAAAATTTTCATATCAAGGGAAGAGCAGATTCCGCGAAGAACACCATGTCCAACTACAGGTTATTGGTTGCGCCGATCCAATTTGGAGCCGGAGTAAAAGGTAAATTTATTGATGCCATGCATACAGGCACTCCTTCTGTCACCACTTCCATTGGTGCCGAAGCGATGAAAGGCAATTTATCTTGGAATGGTTTTATCGCAGATACCGCTGAAGTATTCTGCCAAAAAACCACTGAACTTTATAACGATAAAACCGCATGGAAAACAGCTCAAGCCAATGGTATTCGTATCATCAATGAACGCTATGAAAAACGAAAGTATCAAGCGGACTTTATGACCAATTTGTCCCTACTTAAAGTGCAATTGGACAAACATCGGCAACAGAATTTTATTAGCCAGATCCTGTTGCATCATACATTACAAAGCACAAAATATATGTCGCTGTGGATTGCTGAAAAGAATAAGCAATAATTTAATTTACATCCCGCCACCAAGGAGCATATACGCTGTCTAATTTGTCCAGATGCACCAGTTCACCTATTTTGGGGGTAATCAGTTTGTTCCGCTCTTTTTGGGCGATCTCATAAAACTTTTCCATGGGCTCCCTCCATCCGTGCATGGCCAAAGCAAATTTCGAAGAGTGGACGGGCAAGGTGGCTTTAGCTTGCAGATCTTTCGTTTCGACGCCCCATTCTTCGGGCAACGAATGGATATAATGCCAGGCATCATTATACTGTCCATTTTCTAATATCGCCAGATCAAACGGACCGAATCGCTCGCCTATGGCCTTGAAGTGTTTCCCATAACCACTATCACCGCCCAAAAACAAATTGTATTTTGGCGTTTTCAGTACAAAGGAAGTCCAGAGGGTATTATTCCTTGTAAATCTGCGCCCGGAGAAATGTCTTGCAGGGGTAAAAGTTATCTGAAAATTGGGATCAAGGTTCACTTGATCATACCAATCGCCCTCTATAATTTGCTCAGGTTTATACCCCCAGGATTCAAAATGTGCCCCTACACCTAAACCACAAATAACCTGAACGACTTTCTCACGCAGTTTGGCTACCGTCTCATAATCGAGATGGTCATAATGGTCGTGCGAAATAAAAAGGTAATCTATTTTAGGAAAGTCTGCTGCAGTATAATCCACTGCAATTTTAAAAGCTCTGTTACTCCCTGGTACAGGTGAAGCATTTTGACTGAACACAGGATCTACGAGCAGCAGTTTTCCGTCAATCTTCATCAGATAGGAAGAGTGACCAAACCAAATTAAAAGATCTCGCTCCGGCAGATTCTTCAAATCGCATTTCATCGCTGGCAGCACATGCAAAGGCTTCAGTCCAGGTTTTTTATTGAACAGGAAACCCCACATTAAGGAGACGATATTTACATCATTCTTTAGGGCGGGAGTCACTTCAAGATTATGAAACACCCCATTTCTGAAGTTGGGCGACTGTCTCATCCGCGCTAGCCGATCACCTTTCATGCTTCCGCCAAACATCGGGTGGACAAAATAATAGAGCAACCCACTGACGAAAACAATCAATAGCATCCCTAAAATAATCCATCCCACATTCCTCATTTAGAAACTATTTTTCCACATCATGGATTCGACCGGACGAACGGTCTTGCCATTATATTTTGCATTACCTTTTGTATTGTAGAAGGTTTCAATCTCTCCTTCCACAGCAAAATAAATCAACTGGCCAATTGGCATTCCGGCATATATTCTGACTGGCTGTGCGACAGATATCTCCAATGTCCACGTATTACAAAATCCCACATCGCCTTTACCAGCCGTAGCATGGATATCAATCCCCAAACGGCCAGTACTAGATTTCCCTTCCAAGAAAGGAACATGCTTGTGCGTTTCTGTATATTCCTGAGTGACGCCTAAATAAAGGGTATTAGGTTCTAATACAAACCCTTCCTCTGGAATTTCAAAATGATCAATTTCATTATGTTTTTTGGCATCCAGTACACGGTCTACATAGGTTGCCAAATATTTCCCCAAATGCACATCATAGGAATTTGTTCCTAAACACTTACGGTCAAACGGTTGAATGACAATACTGCCATTTTCAATCTCTTCAAGAATTCTTTTATCCGATAAAATCATGTGTATCAAAATAGCAAGAGCATCAGGCCATGCTATATAAATTCAAAAATACGGTTCTCACACAAATTTTTATGTTATTTTTTATTTAAAGTGCTGTTTTTTATTGTCAATTCGCTCTTTTAAAGTTGAGAGCAGCTCCATCCGTCCAAACACTACAATTTTTCAAAACGCCAATACTTGATTGTGCTGTAATATGCGATTTGTTTTTTAAATTTGGGTATGAGTCTAGTGTATTTACGTGAGATCGATAACCAAACCAAATTTGCTATTTGGAGGATTGAAGAATCGGATGATGATTTATTGTCCAAACTTCAGCTGGATGAACGTGAGAAAGCCAAATTAGGCTCTTTTAATAAAGGTAAACGACGGTTACATTGGCTTGCTACGCGTGTCTTACTGCGAACCCTTCTGAATACTTCGCGTTATATAGACTGTCCTTCCGATGCGAACGGTAAACCTTATTTAGCCAATTTTCCACAGAAGATATCACTTTCACACTCCTTTGACTATGCCGCCGCAATGATAAGTACAAAGGGAGAGGTTGGGATCGACATGGAAATTATCAAGACGAAGGTAGAGCGGATCCAGCATAAGTTTCTCAAGCCTGATGAACTCGCTTTTATCACAAAAGGTGCAACGCGATACGAACAACTATATGCCTGTTGGTGTGCCAAAGAAGCCATCTATAAACTTCAGGGGAATGCGGGCGTCTCTTTCTTAAACAACATGACGATACAACCATTCGAATATCAAAAACAAGGTGTGTTAAAACTCGAGCTTGACAGTAGCCAGCACAAGCAAATTTATGAGGTGCACTATGAAAAATTCAATGAATATATGCTTGCATATGCTGTTGGATAGTGTCGTCAAAAAAATAATTTTTCTCAATTTCAGCGAATTAGCAATAGAAGCGCACTTTTTTTTTGTGCTTATTGAAAAAGCTTCTATATTTGCAGCATCACAAAGAAAATGGCCCGTTCGTCTAGGGGTTAGGACGCAAGATTTTCATTCTTGAAACAGGGGTTCGATTCCCCTACGGGCTACCAAAAAACAAAAAATCCTGCAAATCAAAATTGCAGGATTTTTTGTTTCTATGTACACGCAATAATAGCGATGATGATCAGGCCTTCAATATTTTCGCTTTTTCCTGGTCAAATTCTTCTTGATTGATAATTCCGGCATCCAGCAGATCCTTTAAATCAAACAAAGCTTGCTTTTTAAGTCCCATATCCATCGGCGAAGCTGGTTCAGCTATTCTGGCTCCTGCACTGATGGGGCCACCATCCACTGCGTTTGTTTTCGCGCCGAAGTCTATCAATAATCTTGTTATCTCATTAAATCCCTGCATATTGGAATAATCTATTGGCTTTTGCTCAAGAACATTAGAAATTTCAGTCAGCGCACCGTTTGAAAGCAAATAACGCAATACATCTTTTTTCCCATATGCTGCAGCATAGTGCAAAGCTGTATTACCAGAGGCATCCTGTTTGTCTATAGTCGCACCACTATCCAACAGCTGTTTTACAAAAGATAGATAACCCATTTTCGTAGCAGTATGTAGTAATGTTTCTCCCGCGTAATGTGATTCATACCCCAAAATAAAAGTACGTCTTCCTGTTTTTGCAATAAGCTTCTCCAAATATTCTCCATCTTTCCCATCAAATGAATCTACAGGGCGAGCATAATCCACTGAGAGCCCCCGCTCCAGGAACAAGGTTAACAGTTCCTTTTGATTACTGTTACACACGTACCAAACTGGAGAAATCCCTTCGGCAGATTCGGCAGAAATATCACTGCCATGCTCTAGTAATCTCTGTGCAAGCACACGATTCCCCATTTTCACAGCTAATAGCAGGGGGCCTTCGCTTAGATCGTTCAACGTATTGACTGCAGCACCATTATCCAACAACATATTTACAATGGGCACCGACCCTAATGCTACTGCAATGTTGAGCGCCGTATTACCTGCTTTATCGGTGATGTCCAAATTGGCTCCTTGTGACACCAGCAATTGAACGACAGGGGGATATTTTGCCTGCACAGCCAACAACAAAGGCGACTCTGCATCATTGTTCAATGCATTTACATCCAATCCTGCAGCGATCAGTTTCTCAGCCATATCCTGCTGTCCGGTTCTAGCTACGATATGAAGCAAACTATTTCCTGCGAAATCATTGATATGGGCGTTTGCACCTTTATCCAATAAATACACCGCAGCCTGCTTTTGTTTTTGTAATAATGCAAAATACAAGGGTGTTTCTCCCCGGTGATCTTCATAATCTAGCGTAGCTCCCGCTTCAACTAATTTTTTAACCAGATCTTGGTACCCTCGATGGGCTGCATAATGTAATGCTGTTCGACCTAATTCATCCGTATACGAGACATCGACTTGGTTTTTTTCCAATAAGATTTCAGCAATCTTGCGTTTTCCCCCTTCGCATGCAACTATAAATGATTGAGACATGAATTTTCTTTTGATTTATTGTTTTAATAACCACTCCACGGTCTTTACCTTGAGATTGTCCTCCATGGCATAATCAACCGCTTTCTTATCGTTTCCATTTTCCACTTGTGGATCAATTCCCTCGGCCACTAAAAACTTCACTTTCTTGTATAGATCCCGTGCTTTGTTTTCATCATAATTGATTTGTTCTTGACAGACCTTATGTAGGAGTGTGTTCCCTTCATTATCAATATAGTTTACATCCAGATATCCTTTTGATATTACATCTTGCAACACGGTAGCGGACTTCTCTATCAACCAGTCGACTCCGGTCTTCTCTTTCTGATACCAGAGTGAAGGTTCGGTAAAATCTGCACCATGCTCCAACAGCATGGAAAGAATTTTTAAATTTTGGTCACTGTCCGTATGCATTGTGCGCAGGAAAGCATTAAGCAGATTCTCCCCTTGTTTAGTGGTACTATGGAAATCTGGTGCCCCATAATTCAGGAGTTGTTCCAATAAGTTGGCATTGGAATGCCTTACAGCAGCATAATAAAATGGAGTTTCGCCATGCCAATCTTTCTGATTGGGATCTCCGCCAGCACTCAATAAGCTTATTACAACCTCAGGCTTTACGCTGTCTACAGCCATGTGTAAAGCTGTTTTTTGTTCTACATTTGCTGTATTTGGATCAATCCCTTCCGATAATAACCACTCCACAATGTCTAAAATACGGTCGGTAGGTTGCATCCGCAGGGTACATATTTTAAACAATAATGTCTGCCCATACTGATCTATTTTATGAATATCAGCGCCTGCAGCGACTATAGTTTTTAGAAGGGAAATCGCTGTATTTTCTCTTAGTGCATATTCAAGCAAAGTTGTCCCTGCGACCTCTTCATTTACATCATCTACCTGCTCTAAATAACTTTCAAACCATTTTAAATAACTTTCGAGATGGTCCGGAGCCACAATTGGGGGCTTTATTAAGATATTGATAATTGTTGTATCGAAGCGATCATAGTCATATAGATCTGTTGAAATGAAACCATATTCAACAAATTTTGATAAAATGCTATAATGCTGCTGTCGAATCAATTGTCCAACTGCACTGTTTAGTGCATAATCCTGGAATTCAACTTTCCGTGTTACATGTTCAAGGATCTGCTCCATCCCCTTGATATCTCCCTTACCCGAGCACACGGCAAGCGATCGTAATTCATCATTTGTCATTATTCAACTCTATTACATCAAAGAAAATGGGCTAAATTTCTTTAAATCCTCTTTATTTCATTATTTTTTTGCAGAATGAGCTTTCATATATCTGAAATGACTATGTGCTCAATTATTGGCCCGTGAAGATACCTCTTATCTAACTATAAGAAACGATTGAACGCATAAAAATAGTATAAAATACGCGATGGAAACTATTTTAAAAAAAACAAAATATTACACTTTCATCCGGTATCCCACTTTGTTATTGGGGGAATTGGGGTGGTCTTTTTTCCAGAAAAGCCGAGACGCCCTCTTTAAAATCCTCCGTTCCGAATAAGTGACCAAAGGCATCCATCTCAACCTTATTACCGTCTCTTTTTTTATCTTCAGCGGCATTGATGGCATCAATGGCATTGGCAACCGCAACACGTGACCGCGTAAATATTTTTTGAAGGATTTCCTCTGCTCTAGCGATTAACTTTTCTTGTGGGACAACTTCGTTAACCATACCCATTTCGTAGGCTTTCTGTGCATCAATCATATCGCCGGTCAGAATCATCTGTATCGCTCGTCCCTTTCCTATTAATGCGGGCAGGCGCTGTGTACCTCCATAACCCGGTATTAATCCAAGTGAAACTTCAGGAAGTCCCATTTTTGCATTTTCAGAAGCGATACGTACATGACAGGCCAATGCCATCTCAAGTCCACCTCCTAGTGCATAACCATTAATAGCGGCTATAACAGGTTTCGGAGCAGCCTCGATAAGATCCGTAAATATGATATGCCCCCGTTCACTCAACCAACGTGCCTGAACGACAGACAGGTCAGTAAACTCTTTGATATCCGCACCGGCGACAAAAGCTTTGTGTCCAGCTCCTGTCAAAATAATACCGCGCACATGATGATCAGCATTAAAGTGCTTAAAAATCTCCTGCAATTCATCGAGCGTCTCCTGATTCAGGGCATTCATTTGAGGTTCGCGATTGATTATAATATAGCCAATGCTATCCTTAACCTCATATTTTAAGTTCGAATATTGAGTCATAAGCCTAAAAATTAAAATGTATGGATGCTGTGAAGGTATCCGAAGGAACCCCTTCTCCACCTTTGTAGCTCAATCTTTTTTTATACTCCAATCTAAGCAATTTAAAGATATTATCCACGCCCACCAAGCCCTCAACATATGGTTTATTGCGGGCGGCTTTTGTTTGGACAAGACCATTTTTATCGGCTTCAAATTGAATATTTTCAGGCGTAACAAAAGGGTTATTCACATCACTCAGTTTTCCATAAAAAGCTTTAAAACCTGTCAGTTCACGCCATTTCAATTTTTTGAACAAAGGGATCCTATTAAAGAAAAACCCGTTCCAGTTATGATGATAGGTCAATTTTAAAAACTGGTCGGATGCAAACTCTGAAGTGGCCATCAAATCAAAGTTGACCAGTGGCCCTGCTTTATCTCTGGAGACATCGGGGAGCTCCAATAGGGTATACGGCAAATGTTTCCCCCAGATCCTTCCTCCCGAAAATTCAAAATCGGCTTGTCCGACCGGAGATAAAAACAACCTTTTGAAGACACTGAACCGCAAAGCATCATAACTATAATCTGCTCCCCAAAAGCCTTTCAAACCCTTGTTGTATTGGAGCGTAAAAATTGGATATTTATTTTCTACTGTACCACGGTCCAAATTATGGTACGTAAAATCTTCATTTGGAGCCCAACGCAAGATGAGCTGTAGGTCATTTGTATTTACCGCACGGATCGTATCAGGGTTGGGTAAACTATTGATATAAAATAAATCACCCCGCGGCTGTCTACGTGTATGTGTAAAAGCCGTTCCAATACTAACATGATTACCAAATTCGATCAGATGGTCAAGGCGATAGATATCATTGAATTGCCATTTATTTGGCCTATTGTTTCCAAAAGAACGGAAAAAACCATCACCTTTCAGAAATCCTAAATTTCGTCCCGGCTCCATCACATCGTGCTGTACTGTAAAGCGCAGGTAGTTAGCGGGGAACTGGACAATGCGTTCTCCATTTAACGTGAACGCAGTACTCAGATAATACTTAAATGCCTTGTCTTTGTCGCCATAGGCGGTATACCCTTCAATAAATGCCTTTTCAGAAAACAAACGTGTGGTCCGCCCGCTCAACCGGAAACGATTACCTTCATAATTATTCCGGCTATAGAGATACTCCAACGGTCCAAACTCAAATTTCCCGGCATTATAATACCCCTTTGCCAATAAATAACCCAATGAAACCAATTGGTTGAAAGAACGCATATTCTGAACGGAATCAACTTTCTGATAAGCCCCCAATTCGGCCTTGCTCAATGCTATAGGCCTCACTTGAATCATCGGGATTTTTGCCGCGGATTGAAGCAGGTACCTTTTTTCAACAGGCACACCGACAAAATTCTCATCCGAGATCGAATCTGTCCGATGCCCCAGATATTGTGTTTCCCTACGTCCATATAAAACGTCCGATTTACTTCCCCCAAACAACATTTTTAAATCGGTATGCATCGGAATCATACTACCGTTTTTAAATTCGCTGTAACTCAGGTCAATCTGTACATCATTGATCCAGTTAACGTTGGCTGCCTTTCCAATATTCAATGTTGCCTGCTGAACAGCAAACCGTGTATCATCTGAGATAAGGAGAACACCGTAGAACAATAAATCAATCTTGGATTTCCCCTCAAAATGAAGTTGGATATAGTCCTTACCCGCTATTTGAATAGTATCCTGTATACGGTATTTATAAAAAGCTGTGGCACCGGTGGCTATTGGACTCAGTATCCCTTTATTCGTAATCTGTATCGTATTCTCATAAAGATCGACATTACGAAGTATTGTTTGGAAACGAGTCTGCCAGTTATCATTATTGAAAAAACGAGGATTTAATTCCGTTTGATTGTGACTGGTGACAATCTTTTTGCTTCGATTAGGATTATGCGAAGAAAAGACATTTGCATAATTTTCCTCCATATAGAATGGGGCGATCGTGACACCTCTAAATGCGGTAGAGTCTATATTTTCGAAAAGGAATCGAAATGGCTTTGGAAACTTCTTAGCCTTTTCTTCTGGATTTACAAAGCCAAATTGTGTCTTCTCATACTCGTCGAAACGAATCTCAGGAATACGGGTATAATGATTTTGCGGGCGATGGGCAATGACTTGTTCTATCAGCGCAATCGCTGGATCTTTCGGTTTCTTATTTTTTCGATTGATGACAACCATATCCAGGGTATTGTCTTTCGAAGTCAACCGAACAGTCATCACTGTATCAGGGGCCCGGTGTACATCTATCGTTCTTCGTTCATATCCCACTGCCCCAAATGTCAATTGCCGATGCTGCTTTTTGTCCTGAATCTTAAAATAACCGAGTGTATCACTGATACCACCTCCATCCTCTCCAACCCAATTGATTGAAACGCTACCAATCCCCTTCCCGGTCTGTGCATCAACAACCTTCCCACGAAGAAATTCTTGCGCCCCCACTTTTCCTCCCAATAGGATGAATAATAGTACCACACTCAAAAAGCTTATCGAAAAAGATTTAACACACACTTTAAACACCATCTGCAAACTGATAGGATTTCTTTTTTACAATATACAATTTGTATTCAAGAGTTATATCAATAAATATAAAAAAAGCATAGCGAAATCGCTATGCTTTAATAAACAACAAGTATTTTAACAGAAACTTTATATTAACATTAAAAAGCAGTCTGGATACACCCCAATAAGAATCGTCAATCCGACTGCAAGCAATAGGACAAATGAATAGTTCCACTGCACATTTACACAGGATTCTTCACTTTCTCTAAAATACATCGCAACCACTACTTTCAAATAATAGTAAACTGCGATAGCTGCATTGATCACCGCTAAAATTAACAATACGATATGGTAGCTCTCCATTACTGAAGAGAACATCATAAACTTACCAATAAACCCTGCGGTCAATGGAATACCTGCAAGTGAAAGCATAGCTACAGTGATTGCAAATGCCAACATTGGATTTCGTTTTCCTAATCCGTTAAATGCTTCAAAATGCTCTGAACCCGTAGTCTTCTTTACAAGAATCAATCCTGTAAATGCGACAACTGTAGCAAGTGAATATGCAAGCCCGTAAGTGAAGATACCATTTGCTGAAGTCGCTCCCACAGCTATGATGGCAAACAGCATATAACCTGCGTGAGAAATACTGGAGTAAGCTAGCATACGCTTGAAAGAAGATTGCATTACAGCGGAAATATTTCCGACAAACAAGGTGATAATTGCAATGATCAGGAATACTGGTGTCCAAAAATCTTGTAAAGGAAGTAAACTGTAACTAAACAATCGCAATAACCCCGCAAAGGAAGCTACTTTAACGACTGTACTCATATAACTTGTTATCAGAATAGGTGCTCCATCATATACATCAGGTGTCCAAAAGTGAAATGGTGCCGCACCAACTTTAAAGGTGAGACCAACAATAAGCAATAGGATACCACCATAAAATAAAGGTGAAATCGCATGTGGGTTGTTTACAACATATGCTTTTATCTCCGCTAGATCAAATGAACCTGTGGCTCCGTAGAGCAATGTAATCCCAAATAATAAAAACCCAGTAGAGAATGCACCCATCAAAAAATACTTTAATGCAGCCTCATTAGATGCCTGATCTCTTTTACGGATGCCCACTAGAATATAAAGCGCAACGGACATGATTTCAATCCCTAAAAAGAGCATGGAAAAATTATGATAGCTGTTTACCAAAACGGCCCCTGTCAGTGAAAATATCAATAACGAATAATATTCCGCCACTTGTCCACCTTCGTCAAAATATCCTTTTGAGATAATAAATATACACAACGTAACAGCAACACATAAGACCGAAAAAGCAATCGCATAATGATCAAAATGGACCATCCCGCTAAAAAGTGGTCCCTTGTCTATTTTCCAGTCGTTCAATAAGAAACCAATGGCAATCAAGAATCCAAGGATAGAAACAGGTAGAAGCAGTGTTTTTGCCTTGAACAAACCAAGATAAAGAACAACTAATGCTAATATTGAAAGTGTAATTATAGCTCCCATACAATTTGATATATCTATTTATCTGCCTAAAAATGTACTTAAAACTTCCACTGAACCCGCAGAAAGATTCAAAAGGAAATTTGGGAATATACCGATATAAAGAATCAAGAAAGAGATCAAACCCAATACAACGAGCTCTCTTCCATTTATATCCTCAAACTGTATCGTCCTGTCCGTTGTTTCCCCCAACATCGTCCGCTGATAAAGACGAAGCATATATACAGCGCCTAATATCAGCGTTAATCCGGCAAAAACTGCAAACCAGAATCCATATTGAAATACACCTTTCAACAGCAGAAATTCACCAATAAAGCCATTCGTTAACGGCAATCCTACAGCGCCCATACAGATAATCATAAAAAATATGGCCAGTTTTGGTGCTTTACTTGCTATTCCGCCAAGTTCGGACAGGCGCCGTGTCTGCGTACGTTGCTGCACGATATCTAGCACATAAAAAAGACCGACAACTGAAATACCGTGATTTAACATCTGTATCGTTGCCCCACTTAGGCCATTTGTATTCCAAGTGAAGACCCCCGCACTGATCAATCCAACGTGCGCAATCGATGAATATGCAATCAACCGCTTGGCATCGTCCTGTTTAATGGCAATGATAGAAGCATACACGATTCCGATAACGCATAGGATCATTGCGAACTGGCCATACAATGCTACTCCCGCCGGAACTACAGGCAATAGCCAACGCATCAAACCGTATACCCCCATTTTCAACATAATACCAGCTAACAACATCGTACCCGCAGCCGGCGCATTTGTGTAAGTATTGGGTTGCCAGGTATGAAAAGGAAAAATGGGAATCTTAATCGCAAACGCAATAAAAAATGCCCAGAATAACCAACGTTGCGTGCTATCCCCTAATTCCAAAGCAATAAAGGATGTCCACTCAAAATCATGGTTAGGCACTTGCTGATAGAGATAAAGAATTCCGATCAACATCAAAAGGCTTCCCAAAAAAGTATAAATGAAGAACTTTAGATTAACCCGAATACGGTCACCTTCGCCCCAAAGCGCGCAGATAAAATAAATCGGAATCAACGCAATCTCCCAGCCCACATAAAACGTAAAAGCATCCAATGCCATGAATACAAGCAGTAACCCCGCCTGCATAAACGCCATCAAAGCATAAAAATTACCTTTATAGTTTTTAGCAAAAGTAGTCGCGATAATAAAAGGCATCAATCCGTTGGTCAACAAGATCAACGGTAAACTAATCCCATCTATCCCGAGGTGAAAATGAATATGTAATGTCGAAATCCACGCCCAATTTTTTTCAAATTGCATTCCGCCATTTGGGTCAAATTGACACAGGAACGGAATAGTCAATGCAAGCGATACTAGTGATAAAATCAACGCGATTGACTTTGCGGCATTAGTCTTTAATAGCGCTAAAATCAATGCGCTTATTAACGGCAATAAAATAAGTAGAAAAAGGTTATCCATCGATTATACTAAATATTAAAGACTCAAAAATCCATAAATGAAAATAGCAATCACCCCAATTACCATCATCAATAAATAAAACCCAACATTTCCATTTTGAAGCAAACGGAGCACTTTTCCCGTATCAAATGTCGCCTTACCAGCTCCATTAACGATCCCGTCAATCCCACGTTG
This sequence comes from Sphingobacterium prati, assembly GCF_013167215.1. GTDB lineage: Bacteria > Bacteroidota > Bacteroidia > Sphingobacteriales > Sphingobacteriaceae > Sphingobacterium > Sphingobacterium prati. The sequence goes on along the minus strand of NZ_JABJWY010000038.1, from coordinate 216,428 downwards.
ATCCACCACATTGCCAAAGAAACTCGACAGCCAATTGATCGGACGTACAACAACCGCATCATATAGTTCATCGACATAAAATTTATGGTAGGAAAGATTTGCCAGAAAGCCACGCGGAACTTCCTCTCCCTCCGGTATCTGCTGACGTTTGACGTAAATATTGTAAGCAAGGGCAACCATAATGAGTACACCTACGACGGAAACCGCCATCAGCATATATTCGGTACTATGCTCCAAATGATGTGCAGCAGGCACCAGTGCCTTTCCTTCGGCAAATACCGGTGCCAGAAAATCTTCCAGCCAGTGGTTTCCACCTAGCGCTGCCGGTAAGTTGATCGCTCCACCAACAACAGAAAGCACCGCTAATACCATTAAAGGGACAGTCATTGTCTTGGGTGATTCATGCAGGTGGTGTTTTTGATCGTCCGTGCCTCTGAACGTACCAGAGAACGTCATAAATAGCATTCTAAACATATAGAAAGCCGTCATTAACGCCCCCAAAAATCCGAGGCCCCATAAGAGCGGATTGGCTGCAAAAGCATGAGCTAATATCTCATCTTTGGAGAAAAATCCGGAAAACGGTGGAATACCCGCGATTGCAATCGTTCCGATAAGCATGGTAATATAAGTGATCGGCATTGCTTTCTTTAATCCTCCCATTTTTCGCATATCCTGTTCATCACTCATCCCATGAATCACTGATCCGGCACCGAGAAAGAGTAAAGCTTTAAAGAATGCATGGGTCAATACATGAAAGAATGCTCCTGTAAATGCGCCCACACCAAGCCCGAGAAACATATAGCCAAGCTGTGAAACCGTTGAATAAGCCAAGACTTTCTTAATATCATTCTGCGTTAACGCGATAGCTGCGGCCAGCAAGGCGGTACAAATTGCAATGATGGAAATCAGTTGTAGCGTAATCGGCGAGAGTACGAATAATACATTTGACCGTGCGATCATATAGATACCTGCTGTCACCATGGTCGCTGCGTGTATCAAGGCCGATACAGGCGTAGGACCAGCCATAGCATCCGGCAACCAAGTAAACAAGGGAATTTGTGCAGATTTGCCCGTTGCAGCAATAAAAAGCAATAAGGTTATGCTGACGACAGCGATGTCTCCCGCGGCAAAATTCTTCGCCCCAGCGAACACCGTAGAAAATTCGAGGGAACCAAAAGTTCCCAATATCAAAAATACAGCTAGCAAAAAACCTAAATCACCAATTCTATTCATCACAAATGCCTTTTTTGCAGCATTTGCATACGAAGTATTTGTATACCAGAATCCAATGAGTAGGTAAGAGCAGAGTCCAACACCTTCCCAGCCAATAAACATGACGAGATAGTTAGAGCCCAATACCAATAGCAGCATGAAAAAGATAAATAAATTTAAGTAGGCGAAAAACTTACCAAATCCCTTATCATGATGCATATATCCAATAGAATAAATATGGATCAAAAAGCCTATACCGGTGACAATCAACAACATGATTACGCTCAATGGGTCGACCAAAAAGGAAAGGCCTATTTTGAGGTGCCCCACCGAAATCCAGTCAAATACATGTTGTTCAATTATTCCCGCTTGTCCGGCCTGTCTTGATTGATAGACCTCAGAAAAAAGAATGCAACTGCAGATAAAAGAAATAAGAACCACGGCACTGCCCAAAGCACCGATCATACCTTTGGAAAATGCATTTCTGCCTAAACCATTCACTATAAACCCGATTAAGGGCAAAAGGGGAATCAACCAAATTAATTCACTCATCGTATTTATTTCTTAAGTTCTACCAACGAAGTTTATTTAAGGAATCGATATCCACAGACTTCGTATTCCGATATACCATAATGATAATAGCAAGGCCGACGGCTACTTCCGCAGCTGCAAGAGCCATAATAAAGAAGACAAACACCTGTCCTGATGAATCCCCATGCTGCACAGAAAATGCCGCTAGCAGCAGATTGACAGCATTAAGCATCAATTCGATGGACATCATAATAATAATTACGTTACGACGGATAAGCACCCCCATCACACCAATAGCAAAAATAATAGTGCAAAAAATCAAATAATGACTTATGGGTACGCCCTGCAACTGTTGAACAACTGTTTCCATTAGATTTGTTTAGGTTCTTTCTTAGCTAATAATATCGCTCCAATCATTGCCGTCAATAATAATAATGAGGACAGTTCAAAAGGAAGCAAAAATTCGTTAAACAATACCTTCCCTAGATTTTTTACCAATCCAATTTCAGGATTATTGACTGTCAGAGGATTGGAGATCTCAAACACACGGTATACGCCCAAAAAAGTCACTAATAGGCAGCAGCCTGCAATCACGCCCATAAATTTGACCAAATTGGATTTCATCGGTTCGGTATCCTTATTTAAATTGAGCAGCATGAGTACAAATAAAAAGAGTACCATAATAGCGCCCATATACACAATAAAATTGACCACCGCCAAAAACTGAGCATTCAATAGAATGTAATGCACTGTGAATGTGAAAAAGGTAATAACTAAATACAATACACTATGCACGGGATTCTTTGTAAAGATGGTCATCAGCGCAAAGAAAATAGACAAGAAGGCTACAAAATAAAATACTGTCATAATTTCTTGAATTAACTCTTTAATTTGGTAATATCAAAGGTCGGCTCGACCAGCTTGTCCTTTCCATAGATAAAATCTTTACGTAGGTAATCTGCTGTCACATGTGGCCCATCCAAATAAATAGCTTCTTTTGGACAGGCTTCTTCACAAAGACCGCAGAAAATGCAGCGCAACATATTAATTTCATAAACGGATGCATACTTCTCTTCACGATAGAGGTGTTCTTCCCCTTTTTTTCGTTCGGCAGCAGTCATTGTAATCGCTTCTGCAGGACAAGACAGCGCGCATAATCCACATGCAGTACAGCGTTCGCGCCCTTCTTCGTCTCGCTTCAACGAATGTTGCCCCCTAAAATTCTTTGAATAGGGTCTTATTTCCTCCGGATATTTAATGGTGGGGATCTTCTTGAAAAAATGTCTCAATGTAATCCGCAGGCCCCTGATAATTGCCGGAAAATAGATTCTTTCCGAAAAGGTCATTGGCTTTTGTTCGATTACTTTTTTACGATTGCTTAGTTGCATAAAATCCTTTCTTATGATGAGAAATAAGTATCTTTAATCAATGTAAATACACCCGTAAGTACAATATTGGCAATGGCCAATGGAATCAGCATCTTCCAGCCCAGATTCATCAATTGATCATAACGGAATCGCGGTAAAGTCCAACGTACCCACATAAAGAAAAAGATAAACCCAAATATTTTCAAGAAGAATACGATTACACCAATAATGGTGATCCAATTTGCTGATAGCCCCAGATCATTCATAAAAGGGAAGTTATATCCTCCGAAATAAAGTGATGCCATTAACGCTGAGGACACAAACATATTAATGTACTCGGAGAACATATAAAGTCCTAATTTCATGGACGAATACTCGGTATGATAACCGCCAACTAATTCAGTCTCACATTCTGGTAAATCAAAGGGAACACGGTTACACTCAGCAAACGCGCAGACCATGAAAATAATAAATCCGAGCGGCTGTGCCCAGATATTCCAATTGACAAAACCAGACTGTTGGGCTACAATTTCTTTAAGTGAAAGGCTTTGGGTTACCATCAGCAAGGCAATGATCGAAAGTCCCATAGCAATCTCATAACTGATGCTCTGCGAAGCAGCACGAATTGCGCCCATTAAAGAGAATTTATTATTGGAGGCCCACCCACCGAGCATAATACCATATACACCCAGGGCAATAACGCCAAACATATACAATATACCAACATTAACATCTGCTACCTGTAGAGACACTACCCGATCCCCAAGATGAAGCTCCTGCCCCCAAGGGATAACAGCCGAACTGATACAGGCAGTAATGATGGCGATAGTTGGCCCGACAATAAAAAGCACCTTGTGTGCACCAGCGGGAATAATTTCTTCTTTAAAGAAGAACTTTCCACCATCACATAAGGGTTGCAGGATCCCAAACATACCCGCCCGGTCCGGTCCATATCGGTCTTGCATAAAACCTGCTATTTTACGTTCCGCCAGTGTCGAATACATCGCTATTACTAAAGTAATAATGAAGATAACCGACACCAATATTAATTTTTCTATAACAAAAGACCACTCCATAATTCGTGCTTATTTCAATTTTTCTGTTCTAGCCAACTGTTCGCGATTTTGCTGTTGAAGTATTGGATTCTCCTTCACCACTTTTGGCGGGTTAAATAGTTCATAATGATTGGCAGAAATTACAGATTGCGGATCGATTTCTGTTGGTTCATCCAAAATCCAAACGCTTGTTTTTTTCTGATCAAAGCGGCAGGTATTACAGATAAATTCCTCCACCTCACCAAATTCATCCTTCCGCGCCGTCACACGCAGAACATCCTGCCCCCTATACCATAATGTCACTTTGCCGGAGCAGGTCGGACAATCGCGGTGTGCATCTACAGGCTTTGTAAACCAGACCCGATTTTTAAATCGGAAAGTTTTATCAGTCAGCGCTCCAACTGGACAAACATCAATCACATTGCCCGAAAAATCATTGTCAATTACATTTTCGATATAAGTCGATATTTCTGAATGATCCCCTCGGCCCAAAATACCATGTACACGTTCATCCGTAAGTTGATTCGCAACATAAACACAACGGTAACACAAAATACAGCGGTTCATATGCAATTGGATTTTGTCCCCCAGATCAATTCGTTCAAAGGTGCGTCGATCAAATTCATAGCGTGTTTCCGCACTGCCGTGCTCGTATCCTAGATCCTGTAGTTTACATTCTCCAGCTTGATCACAGATCGGACAATCCAAAGGGTGATTGATCAAAAGAATCTCAACAACGCCCTTTCTAGCCTCTACCACTTCCGGAGAAGTAATGTTCTGCACTTCCATCCCATCCATAACAGTGGTGCGACAGGATGCTACGAGTTTTGGCATTGGCCGAGGGTCCTTTTCGGAACCTTTCGATACCTTAACCAAACAAGTGCGGCATTTTCCACCACTCCCTTCCAGTTTAGAGTAATAGCACATTGCGGGCGGAACGATATCCCCGCCAATCTGCCGTGCAGCATTTAATATAGTTGTCCCCGGTGCCACCTCCACTGGTATACCGTCTATTGTGACCTTAAACTTTACATCTTCCGCTTCTGCCATGATAGTTATAATTTATCGTTACAGCTTTTATTATGATACAATTGGTTGTAATGGATCAGCATAATGCGCCAGCCCATAATTTCTTGTCTGAGACTCTTCGGGGTGTAATATATGCCATTCAAACTCATCCCTAAAGTGCCTGATTGCCGCAGCCACAGGCCAGGCGGCTGCATCGCCTAATGGACAGATGGTATTTCCTTCGATCTTGCGCTGTACATCCCAAAGCAAGTCTATATCGGACATGGATCCATGTCCACTTTCTATTTTATGCAACACCTTTTCCATCCAGCCTGTTCCTTCCCGACACGGCGAACATTGTCCACAGCTTTCATGATGATAGAAACGGGCAAAATTCCAGGTATTTCGGACCACACACTGATCCTCATCAAACACAATAAAACCACCCGAGCCAAGCATAGTCCCTGTTTGAAAACCACCATCGGACAAAGATTCATAAGTCATTAAACGACTGTTACCAGCAGCTGTTTTCAAGATAAGGTTTGCTGGCAGAATAGGTACCGACGAACCACCAGCCACAACTGCTTTCATCCGCTTTCCGTTGGCTATACCACCACAATATTCATCTGAATAAATAAACTCTTCTACCGGTAGACCTAGTTCGATTTCATAAACACCGGGTTTAACGATATTACCACTGGCCGAAATCAATTTAGTTCCCGTACTACGCTCCACACCGATCTTTGCATACTCTTCTCCACCCAAATTAAGAATAGGTACAGTTGCTGCAATAGACTCCACATTATTTACTACTGTAGGGCAATTATATAATCCCGCTATAGCCGGAAAAGGAGGTTTGATACGTGGATTACCACGCTTACCTTCCAGAGACTCCAATAATGCGGTTTCTTCACCACAGATATAAGCACCTCCACCAGGTTGTACATAGATCTCCAAATCATATCCTGAGCCCAAGATATTTTTACCTAAAAACCCCTTCTCTTTTGCTTCAGCAATCGCACGTTCCAGGATTCTGATCTGAGGCATCATCTCACCGCGCACATAGATATAAGATATATTTGCGCCAAGGGCAAAACTAGACACAATCATTCCCTCGATCAAGGCGTGTGGGATATGTGTCATCAAATAACGATCCTTGAATGTGCCTGGCTCAGACTCATCTGCATTACAGACCAAATAACGGGGCACTCCCTCAGGTTTTGCGAGAAAAGACCATTTCATTCCCGTCGGAAAGCCTGCGCCCCCCCTACCACGTAGTCCGGATTTTTTCACCTCCTCAACCACATCTTCGGGAGACATTGTCTTTATTACTTTTTCAACAGCAACATAGCCCCCTTTTTGACGATAAACCTCAAAGGTATTGATGCCGGGAACATCGATATGTGTCAACAAAAGTTTACGTGCCATATTATTCTGTTTTAGCTTTTAAATTATCAATCAATTGGTCCACTTTAGCTTCATCCAAATTCTCATAGAAGGTATATTCAGGTCCAATTTGTAGCACTGGGCCAAAGCCGCATGCAGCCAGACACTCGACACCACGCCAGGAAAAAAGACCATCAGCCGTCACAGCACCCTCTTTTACACCGAGTTTTTGTTCTAAATGTCTCATGATTCGCTCAGCGCCCACTAAACAACAAGGACCAGTACGACAGATTTCCAACACATATTTACCTTTAGGCTCAAGCAGAAACATCGTATAAAATGTCGCCACTTCGTAGACTTCAATCGGTAAAATATGGAGATAAACAGCTACTTGATCCATTGCATCTGCACTGACCCAGCCAAATTCCGCCTGAACCAAATGCAAAATCGGCAATAGGCCCGATTTCTGTTTCCCCTCGGGATAACGGCTTACTACTTCTCCAAACTTGGCTAGCAATTCGGGAGAAAACGTTACATTTTCATTATGTTGTTTTACACTAAGCATCTAATTCTCCTGCTATAACGTTAAGACTACTCATATTTAAAATCGCATCTGAAAGCAGCATCCCTGCACTCATAGGCGCAAACATTTGATAATTGACAAAGGATGGCCTTCTAAAATGAAGACGGTAGGGTGAGCGACCACCATCGTGGATTAAGTAAAATCCAAGTTCGCCATTAGCTCCTTCCACCGCATGATATACTTCGGCCTTAGGCGTGTCTACCTCGCCCATGACGATTTTAAAGTGATAGATCAGCGCCTCCATATTGGTATAAACCTGTTCCTTCGGTGGCAGGTAGAAATCAGGCACTTCGGCATGGAACACGCCTTTGGGTTCCTTTTCTATTTTTTCCAGCGCCTGCTCAATGATGCGAAGTGATTGCCACATCTCCTCATTTCTGACCATAAACCGGTCATATACATCACCTGTTGTACCCACAGGGACTTCAAAATCAAACTCTTCATAAGAGCAATATGAATTTTGTACCCGTACATCATAATCCACACCTGTTGCCCTTAAAATAGGCCCGGACCAACCATAATCCAATGCCTGCTCCGGCGTGACAGCAGCCACACCTGAAGTTCGTTCGATAAAAATCCGGTTACGCACAAACATTTCCTCAAACTCCTTCAATACCGGTGGGTAGCGTTTCAAAAATTCACTGATTTTCTCAAAAGCAACGGCATTAAAATCCCGTTCAAATCCTCCAATGCGGCCGATATTTGTTGTCAGGCGAGCGCCACAGATCTCCTCAAAGATCTCATAGATAAACTCGCGTTCCTGCATCACATACAAGAATCCCGAAAAAGCTCCGGTATCAACTCCCAGGATTCCGTTGCAGATGATATGGTCCGCTATTCGGGCAAGTTCCATCACAATGACCCGCATATATTGTACGCGCTTCGGAATCTCGATTTTTAACAGCTTCTCAACGGTCATGTGCCAGCCCATGTTATTGATAGGCGCCGAACAATAATTTAATCGGTCCGTCAATGGTGTGATCTGATAAAATGGCCTATGTTCAGCAATTTTTTCAAAAGCACGATGGATATAACCTATAGTAGAAACACCACTGACGATACGTTCTCCGTCAATTTGTACAACATTCTGGAATACACCATGTGTGGCCGGGTGCGTGGGGCCAATATTCAAGGTGATCAGCTCGTCCTGTGGATCATTATCATCAAAGACTGGCTGATTCGATGTCATCTTGCTTATAAACTCGCTCATATCATATAAATTAACGGCCGAAATACAAATCTTTCTTATCTACACGATTTGGATCTTCCAAGGGATATTCCTTTCGCATCGGAAAAACATCCATATCGTCAACATTCAGGATCCTTCTTAAATCCGGATGCCCTATAAAGTTTATACCAAAAAAATCATATGTCTCACGCTCCATCCAGTTCGCACCCTTCCACACAACTGTAGCCGTTGGTATTTCAGGATTTGGACCATACAGAAAGACCTTAACCCGTATGCGGATATTGTGAATCAAACTATGAATATGATAGACAACAGCATACTCCTTTTCGAGATGAGGAAAGTGTACCGCAGTAATATCAGTTAAATGAACAAACTGTAATTCATTATCCAACTTCAGAAAACGCAACACATCGATGATATCATCCACATCCACAAGGATGGTCATTAAATCATGTGCATCCGGAATCTCTACGATCTTTGAAGGAAAATTTCCTTGCAGTTTGTCTAATAAAAAACTGTTTTCCATCCTTTATTTATTAGTGTGTATACCGTATTTCTCTAACAGTGCCTTATATTCAGGCGTATTTCGTCTATTTAAAGTCTCATTTTTGACAATATCCTGTAAGCGCAATACACCATCTAAAATAGCTTCGGGCCGCGGCGGACAGCCCGGCACATACACATCCACAGGAATGATCTCATCAATTCCCTGCAATACAGAATAGGTATCAAAGATTCCGCCGCTAGAGGCACAGGCCCCCACGGCAATCACCCATCGTGGTTCTGCCATTTGGACATAGACCTGCCGCAAGACGGGAGCCATTTTTTTTGCGATAGTCCCCATGACCAACAACATATCTGCCTGGCGTGGAGAAAAACTTGGACGTTCCGCACCGAATCTAGCCAAATCATACGTTGATCCCATGGTAGCCATAAATTCGATGCCACAGCAGGATGTAGCAAAAGGCAAAGGCCACAATGAATTTGCACGCGCCAATCCGATCGCTTTATCCAAACTTGTCGCAAAGAAACCTGCGCCCTCTACTCCCGGAGGAGCTTCTGCCAATTTTATATCACTCATGAAAAGACGATTTATAAGGTTTAAGTACAATCGGCCCTTGTAGCCAATTTAGTATAGGACAACTTAGTCCCAGTTCAATGCTTTTTTCTTAATGACATAGATAAAGCCCAACAAGAGCAATCCCATGAATATAAACATCTCGATTAAGCCTTGAAAGCCCATTTCTCTAAAGTTGACAGCCCAAGGATACATGAAAATAACTTCAACATCGAAAATGACAAACAAGATCGCCACCAGAAAATATTTTATGGAAAAGGGCTGCCTCGCATTACCGATGACTTCAATCCCGGACTCAAATGCCCCAAGCTTATTCTCGGTCCTGACTTTCGGCCCTATAAGGTGTGTAATAATTATGGTCCCTACTCCGAATCCCACTGCTACGATAAGCTGTATGAATATAGGTAAGTAGTCTATCGGCATACTATTGGCGTGCTCCATCTCAATCAGAATTTATATTGGTAACTGTCTCTAAATATAGAGATTCCAAGACTAAATTCAAAACAAAAAAGGCGTAGATATTACTATCTACGCCTAATTTAGAATGATTTTAGTTAAGCTTATTTTAAAGCTTCTAAGTATCCTTTAACATCCTCATTCGCTGGATCAATTTCCAATACTTTCTGGAAGTTTTGTTTTGCTTTCGCTGTATCTTGTTTCAAATAGTGGAAAAGACCAATGTATGTATAACCATCCACCAAATACGCTTTATTTTTCTCTTGCGTACCTCTTTGATTAATTGTATCAATCAATTTTTGGAATGCGGCGACAAAATCACCTTTTGGCTGTGCCATATCATCGGAACCCAAAGCTGAAAAAGCTTTGTAATATAACGCGTTAATCAGGTATTTATCTTGCGCCTCTTTGTTATCAGTGGTTTCAATGATCGTAAGCTCTTTCTGAGCATTGCCAAAGTCCGCGATAGCTTGATTTCTCAATTCTTGATTAACGTAGTTTCCTTCCGCATCTTTCGCCTGGCTATCTTTTTTGAAGCCGATTTGGTAATTGCCTTCACCAGCATAATAGTGCGAATCGAAGTAGTAAGGTGTATCTTTATACTCACCTACAAGTCCAAATAATGAAACCGCGGTTTGTAATTCTTGCTCTTGGTATTTCGCAAATGCCAATTCTGCAACCTCGCCCAACAGCTCTTTGTCACCTTCAATTGCTTTCTTAATGTTTGCAATACCTTTTTGGATATTTGCTGTGTTTTCCGGAGTCAAAACTGGAGCAGTCGCTACAGCCGTGCTATCTGTTGCTGTACTATCCGCGCCAGCAGCCGGAGCAACAGGTTTCGGACTGTTAGTGGCAATCTCAGCCATACCCAAGTACATGTAATCCAAAGGAATTACACGGTCTTTTTCCATCTTGCTGAACATTTGATTTAAATAATCCAACGCTTTTGGATAGTCTTTCGATTTTTGGAACGCGATATATCCTAAATAACGATAGATTTTTGGATCTATAGATGGATTTTTCGCCAATTCTTCCGAAACCGTTTTTAACTCATCATATTGACGTGCGTAAACCAAGAAATCCGCATAACGAATTTTAGCCTCCAAAGTATTGTCACCAGCTACTTCTAAATATTTCTTGTATTGCGCAACACCTTTATTGTTTAATTCAACGTATTTCTCATCCGTAGTACCAGGCATTTTCGACCATTGGTAATACGTTTCAGCCAATTCACGATAAGTAGGCGCATAAGTAGGCGTCTCTGCAACAATAGCTTCCAATTGTGTTACCGCCTCGTCGTAAGCTTGAGCGCCACGAACAATAACTGCCTGCCCTACTTTAGCTTGAACAGAATTTGCATCAATATCCATGGCATCACCATAGCTTGTATAAGCCAATGAACCTTCTCTCAAACCGCGATATGCATCACCTAAGGCCAAAGGAATAGCAATATCTTTGGTGTTTTTTGCTTTCGCTTGCGTCAAATATTCCAAAGCTTTCGCATAATCCGGTTCTGGTGTATTGATGTATGCACGACCGATTTCCAATAATGGCTCGTAATCTTTTTTACCTAATTTTGCAGTTGCCAAGGCAAACTTAGATTCAGCGCTAGCTTTATCTTTTTTCAATAAGTCAACATAACCCAAACCGACATTATTAATCGTCGCTTTTGGATCAGCAGTCAAACCTTGGTTAAAAATCGCAGCGGCAGAGTCTGCTCTGTCGTTTACCAAATAAACTTGACCCAAATAGAAATAATTATCTCCATTCTTAGGTTGCTTAGTCACTAATTGTTGAAGAATAGTTTTCGCTTTACCATAGTTTTCAGCCTCGATGGCTGCTCTAGCATCTTTCAAACTCTGTGCACTTACGGTGCCCACAGACCCAGCCAATAAAAGACTAAATAATAATTTACTGTTTGTCATAATCTATTTTTGTACTATTTATTATCTATTTAATATAACTCTCATCTCTAATAATGATCTCCCGCCCGGGCATTGTTTCAGGGACCAATCCCGCTTTTAATACAATGCGCTGTCCGCGATCTCCTGTCAAAAATGCGCTAAAGCCTAAGCCCAAACCCATATTTGGTTGATAATTCATGATGTAAACCGGTCGTATGAACGGATACACTCCGTCGGCTATGGTTGACTGTGACGGCTTATAAAAAACCCCTTTAGACTCTCCCTCACCCACATTTTCAATGCTCAATGTACGAATTTTATCCAATAATTGCGAATTTTTTTCAACAGCTTTTAAATACCAATTATAACCGATGACGCCCACAGCATTTGTATTTTCACTGATATACTTCATTACGTCCTCGCTATCCTTCATCGCTGAAATAGCCTTTGGATCAACTTTCTCCAGATTATAGTAGTCCTTTAAAAAACGCAGTGTACTTGAATTCGCATTGTCAAAAATCAAACGTTGGCCACTTAAATTACCCTCCAACAAAGACTTAACGTTCTTTTGGGACATTATAGTATCGGCACTGCTACGATTATTGATTAATACAACAGCGTCGGATGCCATCTGAAAAATTTTAGGCTGAATACCGCGCTTCTTAAAATAGTCATCCTCCTGACCCGTTAGCTTTCTGGTTAACACAATCACATAAGCAGAATCTGCTAACAATGCATTGACCGCTTTGATTTCTGGTCTTACCAAAAGCTCAAGGCTGGAATTCGGATATGAACTCTCAAATACATCAGCAGATTCTTTAATGATAGGCAATAACGTCTGATCGACTAAAACCGGCAATTTGCCAGTTAGAATATCATCGCTCTCCTTTTTCTCCTTAGTCCTGTCTTTGCAGGATTGAAATAATCCCGCACAAAGTCCAAGCGTTACAAGAATTACACTATATTTTCTCATACGATACATCATACAATTAGACAATTAAAATAAAAGAATAGTTTAATTTTTGAAGAGAGTTGATTGAAATTAAAAAGAGCGCCAGCCGCTAATTAAAATTGTTTTGCCAAAGTCGTACAAACCGCATAAAAGAATAGAAGATCAATACAACGCCAAAGACTGTTTTGTACGTCGGATTAATCTCAATGGGAAAATTATCCCAAAAAATAATCAGTAGGCCCAAAACAAAATAAAAACCAAACATAAATAGTCCTAAAATAGACAGAAATCGCTTTAAAGGCGATTTCTGTCTATAATTAGAATTATTATTCGAATTAAAATCTGTCATTCTAATTTTGAATAGTATTCAAACGAATTGGCAGGGTGTAAGCTACACGAACTGGACGACCATTTTGAATACCTGGTTTCCATTTTTTAGCTTTTTTCAACAGCTTAACAGCTGCATCTCCCGTACCATATTTCAAATCGCGTTTTACGTTGATATCTGTCAAGCTACCATCTCTTTCCACGACGAAAGAAACTTCCACAACACCGTTGATTCCATTTTCTAATGCCGCTTGCGGATAATCATAGTTAGAAGAAATCCATGACATAAACGCTTTCATACCTCCAATTGGCTCTGGATTTACCTCTACCGCCGTAAAGATTTTATCTCCATTTGGATCTCCATTTGGATCTCCTTTTGAAACACCTGTGATTCCACCGTCTTGTTTCTTCGAACCAAATTCACCACGTGCTACGGAAGTACCTGTCGGACTACCTTTCAACGTGATACGCGCCGGAGTTTTGTTTGGATCTTTCAACTCTTCCTGAGAAGCAACTTCTTCCACAACTTTATTTGCTGGAGCTACTTTTGGTTCAGGAAAACGAATCAAATCCTCTTTCGGCACATCCATTGCCACTTGCTGAGGTTTCTCCTCCGGTTCTTGTGGAAGGGGCTCCTCTTCTGGCGGTTCTGGTGGTTTGATCTCTTCAAGGTCTTCCAAGGTAACTTCTGTTACTGCCGGAGGTGCTTCAACAGGTTTCTTCGGAAAAATTTTATCTCCGAAAAGACGAAGAAGACTAGCAAGAACTACCACGCCAATTACGACAAGTAATCCTCTATTAGTCGCTTTAGGGGCAAGTCTACGTAGCTCATAAGCGCCGTATTCCTTGTTACGTCCCTGAAAAACGACATCAAGCCATTCTTTCTTAAAAATATCTAATTTTGACCCTATCATATTTTTATACTTTATCGTGCTACCTAATAATGATTAATCATTGTAGATATTATCACGTTTTAAAACCTCCACTTCTTCTGGACTGATTTTAGCAATCATGTAACGTTTGACATCAACGATTTTCATTTCGTCAAGAATATCAACTAGGTTACGTTGCGTGCTTTTATCACTCGGTCTAATGATAACGATCAAATCCTTACCGCCAGCAACGCGTGGTACATAGGCTTTTTTCTCCATCAATACCTTGCGAATACCATCAGCTCCGTAACCAACAGTCGTTGGTCCTTCGATCGGATTTTTTACTTGTCCGTAAATCACAGAGACTTTGTTATCAGATCCCAATAAAACTGTCAATGAACGGTTGTCAGCTGTCAATAAATCCGGCTGAGGCTCATCCTTAACTTTATTTTTATCTGGCATCGCCACGTCCATCGCTTGTGGTTTATTTAAAGATGTGGTCAACATGAAAAAGGTAATCAATAGGAAGGCCAAATCCACCATGGCTGTAAGGTCAACCTTACCACCATTTTTCTTGGACCGAACTTTCCCGCCTTTGCCTTTTTTACCACTATCCTGATTTAATTCTGCCATTTTTTGTTCTTATTAAATCGTCAATTATTTTTCCTCAGCACGCATGCCAGTGATGAAACTAAATTTGTTTTGCTTTTGATTACGCAACGTTTCAATAACCTGGTTTACAGAAGGATATTTTTCATTTGCATCAGCTTTGATCGCAATCTTCAAAGGGCCCGGGTGAACAAAATTCTTGTCCGATGATTCCTTTTCTTTATTTACTTCTTCAGCAGCTAAACGTGTGTTTTGCACCCAGTAGTACAACTCATTAGAGGTATTTTCTGTACTGTCAATCGGAATACCAGTTTGTACACCTTTTTCAGTGCGCTTGCTGCCGTCCAGAGCCAATAACCCCTTCAACTTAGACATTGGTACACCAAAATTTTCCATCAGTTTGAAATGATCATAGTCCTCTTGCGAAAAGCCAATGCCATATTTTGCAGACATTCTTTCTAATGCTTTTACGCGAACCTGTTGATCTGTCGTTCCAAAGAAAACTTTTCCACCATCACCGATCGTAATCATACCCACATTAGAGTCAGGTAATTTATCTTTCGTAGTTGATGCTGGGGTATCCACCGTCAATGCTTCCGGTTGGCGCGCTGTCGCCGTTAATACGAAGAACGTAAGCAGCAAGAACGATACGTCACACATCGCTGTCATGTCGATTGACGTACTGGCTCTTTTTACTTTTGCTTTACCCATTTTAAATTCTTCTTTTTAAATTAATTAAACTCAATCTTCTACACTATGATGCTTTAGATTTTTGATTTCCATAAAATAAAATCAAAAATTTTCATCACAGTTCCTATTTGTGGTTTGCAGCGTATGTTTGTACGATTGAGAAACCAGCTTCGTCGATAGAGTAAGTTAATTTATCGATTTTTGCAGTAAAGATGTTATACAATACGATAGCGAATGTTGAAGTCGCAATACCTGTAGCTGTATTGATCAAGGCCTCAGAGATACCGTTTGCTAATTTAGCTGAATCAGGAGCGCCACCGGTTGCCAATGCCGAGAAGGCTTTGATCATACCTGTTACTGTACCTAATAGACCACATAATGTACCGATAGAAACTAATGTTGCGATTACGTTTAAGTTTTTCTCTAACATTGGCATTTCTAATGCTGTAGTTTCTTCGATTTCTTTTTGAATTGCGATAGTAGCTTTTTCAGTATCAACATTAACGTCAGCTGATACGGCTTTGTATTTCAATAAACCAGCTTTTACTACGTTTGCCACTGAACCTTTTTGTTTGTCACACTCAGCGATAGCTGAATCGATGTTTCCACCATTAATCAAAGATTGGATTTTTCTAACAAAGTTTCCAACGTTTCCAGTACCAGAAGCTTTGTTGATAACGATAAAACGTTCTACAGAGAAAACCCATACCATCAAGAATAAACCAAGCAAAACAGGTACGATAGCCCCAGCGTGGTAAACCATTCCTAAATAGTTACCTGGATTAGGAGCATTTTCAGGATTGTTGTCAACGAAGTTAGTTGGATTACCCATTACAAATTTCCATAAACAGAAACCAACGATGAAACAGATGATAATTGCAGCTTGAGCGAAGAAAGATCCTCCGTTGTTGCTTTCTTGTTTTGCAGCAGTTTTAGGTGCGTTTGCCATTTTTCTAATTTTTAGTTTTTTACTGTTGTTTAAATATATAATGTTGTTTAAATTATATGCACTCTTATTTGCTTTTGAAACCAATTTTGCAAAGCAAATTTAATATTTAATGTCAAATTTAAAATATTCATCTCAAATATATAAAAAAAATCAAATTTGTTTTTTCAAACTGAATACACCTACCATGGTGTCATTTTTCTCAGCAGTTCCCGTTATATAATCCTTATTACCATCAGCTAAATCGCTTATTAGCAATAATTATTTTACAATGAAAACCATTTTTTTTTTGATATGCAAGAAAAACGAGGAATTTAAGCGACAAAAAGTAAGTGATTACTCATGTTTTTTAATAATTCATTGTGTCTCGCTCTTGTCATATTCACCTAATAAACAATTCATTAGATTTGCTATAATAGCACAGATATAGTTGTTTAACCACCAACCAATTTTACCCGATATCCTTCCTTAAGTAACAACTCATAGATCTTTTGCTTAAATTCGCCTTGGATCATAATCTCTCCATCTTTGACCGCCCCGCCTACTCCGCACTTTTGTTTCAACAATTTGCCCAAAGCTTCCAGATCTTCTGCCTGTCCCACAAATCCTGTCACTAAAGTTACAACTTTGCCCTTCCGCATTTTCCGGTCGAGCTGCACTTTAAGATTCTGCTGGTTTACCGGTAAGGTCTCTTTTTCCTGAAATAAATCAGCAAGTTGATAGTTAAAACTATCATCTGTTGAATATACAACGCCTTCGTATGACTGTTTCTTATTTTTGCTCATAATTTTAACAAATAATTTTTATTGCTTTGGGCATAATGGAAATATTTAGTTTATCACCTAATTCGATGGGCTCCCCATCCACATGAACTGGTGAAATCGAATCTACCTCGATCTGAATATTCTTTCCTGGTATAATTTCCACGTAGCTTGACTGGTCTGCAGACTTATTGAATAGGTGGAAAATCATTTTTGGCAAGATATACAGCGGAAACTTATGCACAATACATACATCAAGTATACCGTCATTCACCGAAGCTTGAGGAGCAATATATGCATTGTTTCCGTACTGGGGTGAATTAGCAACACTAATCATAAAGGCCTGCCGTTGGTATACCTTACCGTCTATCGTTAATTTATAATGAGCAGGTTGATACTTGCTCAACACGTTAAAAACAGATTTCATATATCCCAAGGGCCCCCGGATATTTTCGTTGGCAAAATTTTCACTTACAGAAGCGTCGAAACCTAGTCCGGCAATATTAAAAAAGCGTCGGTCATTAATAACACCACAGTCCACTTCAATGGATTCAAAACGGTTTATGCGGCGAATCGCTGCAGCTTCATTCATTGGAACACCCAAATAGAGTGCCAGCCCATTTCCAGAACCCTCCGGGATAATCCCCAAAGGTATTCCCGACCCGACCAAAGCAGAGCCCAACTCATTGATTGTCCCGTCTCCGCCGACCGCTATTACCGCATCATAGCCTTCCTTAATGGCCTGTAAGCCGATTTCATAGGCATGATTGGGCCGCGCTGTCTGCTGAAATGTCGGATCAAATTTCTGTAAATCCAGTACATCTAATACCTGCTTTTTGAAGGAAGTCTTGCGTTTTCCTCCTGAAATAGGGTTGATAACAAACAATATTTGTTTACGTTCTGACATATCCAAAGATAGCGGAATTTACCAATTTCTTAAAATAATGTAATCTTGTACCGTTCTAACGTCGCTTTCTAATTTTTTAAAATTAAAAGACAAATTTGATTTTAAATATCCACAAAGTATCGTAGCTTTGTCGCAACAAAAAATAGAATGTGGACTGATTTGCGTGCTGTTGCATACACAAAGCAACGACAAGGAGATTGCAACCACAGTAAAAAAGTGCTAAAAACCCTTCGCTATCACGGCTCTTATCACTTTGCTGTTATTTCATTTCTAGCGCAAATCCAATATTAAAATTACGTAAGGCATGGCTTATTTATTTACGTCAGAATCTGTTTCTGAAGGGCATCCGGACAAAGTTGCGGACCAAATTTCAGATGCATTAATAGACAATTTTTTAGCATGGGATGAAGACTCACGTGTAGCTATTGAGACTTTGGTAACGACTGGACAGGTCGTTCTTGCTGGTGAGGTTAAATCAAACATCTATCTGGATGTACAAAAAATAGCCCGCTCTGTTATTCAGAAAATTGGCTATACAAAGTCTGAATATATGTTTGAAGCAAATTCTTGTGGTGTGTTATCTGCAATCCACGAGCAGTCTGCAGATATCAATCAGGGTGTGGATCGAAAGACGAGACAAGAGCAGGGAGCTGGCGACCAAGGGATTATGTTTGGCTATGCCAATAATGAAACGGATAATTTCATGCCTTTAGCCTTAGACCTTTCTCACCGTCTTTTATATGAGCTCGCAGAACTACGTAGAGAAAACAACGAAATAAAATATTTACGGCCGGATGCGAAGTCACAAGTAACATTGGAATACGGTGATGACCACAAACCGAAGAGAATTGATACCATTGTCATCTCTACACAGCATGATGACTTTGACGCCGAGCCAGTCATGTTAGACAAAATTACACAGGATATAAAAACAATCTTAATCCCTCGTGTCAAAGCGCAATTAAAGCCAGAACTTCAGTTGTTATTTAACGATGAAATTAAATTTCATATCAACCCTACTGGAAAATTCGTTATCGGTGGCCCGCATGGAGATACTGGACTTACTGGCCGTAAGATTATTGTCGATACGTATGGTGGAAAAGGTGCTCATGGTGGAGGAGCCTTTTCTGGGAAAGACCCTTCAAAAGTGGATCGTTCGGCGGCTTATGCAACCCGCCATATTGCCAAAAACTTAGTTGCGGCAGGGATAGCTGACGAAATCCTCGTTCAGATTTCTTATGCAATTGGTGTAAAAGATCCTATGGGAATTTATGTGAATACTTACGGTACAAGCAAAGTAAATCTGACAGACGGTCAGATTGCTGATAAAATAGCGCATTTGTTTGACATGACTCCTTATGGCATTGAAACTCGTCTTGGTCTAAGAAATCCGATCTACTCCGAGACAGCAGCATATGGTCATATGGGTAGAACACCAAGAAAAGTGACGAAGGAATTCGAAAGTTCCACAGGAGAAAAGAAACAAATTGAGGTTGAATTATTCACCTGGGAAAAATTGGATTACATTGAAAAGGTAAAAGAAGCGTTTGGTCTGTAAGGACTAATCAATAAAATAAAAAGAGATGCAAAAAATGTATCTCTTTTTTTGTATCTTACTATTTCTAAACCATTCATAATGAAAAGAAGAAATTTTTTACTTGCACCAATGGTGCTCATCACAGCCCCAACATGGGCAAATCCAGCTCAGTCAGCGGATGACCTGCACTCAAATACGATTGTACATATTGTTAATTTTTGGCTAAAGAAAGACATCAGTGAACAGGATAAAAAGGACTTTGTTGGCTTCTTTGAGGAACTACGAAAAATAGATACCGTCAAGACACTCAACTATGGTGTTCCAGCACCAACCAATGCGCGCCCCGTCGTTGACAATAGCTTTGACTATACATTGATTGTCACCTTCAAAGACCTTAAAGATATCACTGTTTACGAAACACACCCAATCCATCTTAAGGCGATCGAAAAATATCAGCATTTTTGGACGAAAGTAATGGTCAAAGATACTTCCATCATCAAATAAGTCCGCGTGCCTTAATCTCTAAATATTTATTGATTGAGTTGATGGTTAAATTTTCAGGCGCAGTATATATCGTCTGAAACCCATTACGGATTAATTCCTGCACAATAAGCTGCTTCTCATAAATAAACTTTTCAGCGATAATCTGATTGTAGATTTCAATGGTCTTTTTCGGAGTGCTTTTGGCGAGGGCTTCAACTTCAATGTTTTTGAATACAACAACGACGATGATATGGCTTCGATTTAACATGGACAAATAGTTTAGCTGTCTTCTTAAAGAGTCCAAAGTTTCAAAGTTAGTATAAAGAAAGATCAGGGAACGTTTATTGATATGTGCATTTGCATAACTATAGAGTTTGCCATATTCAGGCTCCTCAAAATTTGTAGCCACTTGATATAGCGCTTCCGAAATCTTGAGCATCTGGTTGTTTCTCTTTTCGGATGGAATAAAGACATTCACATCCTTTGAAAAGGTCAATAACCCAGCGCGATCTTGTTTTAATATCGTAGCATTGGAAAGGACCAGAGATGCATTGATTGCATAATCTAATAAAGTGAGACCATCAAACGGCATCCGCATCGCGCGCCCCAGATCAATAAATGAATAGATTGGCTGGGATTTTTCCTCTTCATACTGATTAACCATCAGCTTTTTGACCTTTGCTGTAGCCTTCCAATTCATATGGCGATAATCATCCCCCTGAACATAGTCCCTAACATGGTCAAACTCCATTGCCGATCCAATACGCCGTATACGCTTTATGCCCAATTCATTCAACCTATTGCTGGTGGCCAAAAGCTGATATTTTCTCAATTGAATATAAGACGGATAACATGGGATTTCCTGTGTCTGGCTGGTTACAAACCTCCGTTTGAAAAATCCAAAACGTCTTACCATTGCCATACATCTACCAAACTTATATTGCCCCCGTTGTGTTGGCCGCATTAAATAAGAAATTTCTGTACTTTGATGAGCGGATAGACGGGTAGAAAACTTCTTATTCCGAATTTGAAGTTGTATTGGAAATTCTTCGAGGATTTCTATGACAGTGGGAAACGGATAAAAAGAATTGACAATGAGCTTCATGGGATTTTCATCGCCATTGGACAACTTCTCCGGGTATACTCGCGTGATTTCGATACGCTCTTTCCCCGAAAATAATACGATGAAATCAAAAATCAATACAGCCAGCCAAAGCCAAAACAGAATCCAGGCAACAACAAACAATCCTTTTATAAAAAATGAAATCACAAAGAATGTCGCTATCGCCAACAACGAATAGAAAAACTGATTGGTTAGAAAGAGCTGTTTTAATTTTCTCATTATCTTGGAATTTCTACCGTATTAATGATTTGGTCAATAACATACGTGGTTGTAAAACCCTCCATTTCGCGTTCAGGAGTCAGCATCACCCGATGTCCCAACACCGCTGCCGCTACTCTCCGAATATCTTCTGGCGTGACAAAGTCCCTTCCACTCAACGCAGCCGATGCTTTGGCCGATTCGAGCAAGGCAATTGAAGCTCTTGGCGATGCTCCCAAGGTCAAACTTGGATTGCTGCGTGTCTTTATAATCACTTGAGCAATATAGTTTAGCAATTCTTCATGCACGAAAATAGACTTAATAAGGCGTTGGAACGAAGAAATTTCCGCTGCTGAAACGACTGTGTCGACTTGATCCTCTTTATTCAAAGCTTTTTGTGCGTGGTGCTCTTTTAAGATCTCCAACTCCTGTTCCAGTTCGGGATAATTCACATTGATTTTAAAAAGAAAGCGGTCGAGTTGTGCCTCTGGCAAACGATAGGTCCCTTCATGCTCGATCGGATTTTGTGTAGCGAAAACAATAAATGGAACAGGCAAAATATAGGTATTTCCATCGACCGAGACCTGATGTTCGGCCATACTTTCAAAAAGAGCAGCCTGAGTTTTTGCGGGTGCACGATTGATCTCGTCAATCAAAACTACATTGGCGAATATCGGCCCCTTTCGAAATTCAAATTCATTGCTTTTTAAATCCAATATCGACGATCCGGTCACGTCTGAGGGCATCAAATCTGGTGTAAATTGAATGCGTTTAAAGTCACTGCTGATGGTCTTGGCAATTAATTTTGCGGATAAGGTTTTCGCAACGCCCGGCAAGCCTTCTATCAACGAATGCCCCGATGCCAAGATCGAAATCAATAACATGTCAATCAATTGATCCTGCCCAACGATAACCTTTTTTACCTCCGACTTTACCTGAGCCATTTTATCATACAAAACCGATATATCAATTCGGTTTTCAAAGGATATATATCTATCGAAGTCACTCATATCATTTTTGCTTTATGTTTAAAATCTTCTATAATTTCATTAATCTGCCGTAATCCGGTCAAGTCATGTTGTTGTATTCGCTGCATTCGAATTATTAGTCCTATTAAATGCTGAATGTCGGCTAAAGGAACACCTGATCTTTCTGCCAATTCCTCGCAGAAACCATTTTCTTCTAAGGAGAGGGTATCCATATGAAAACGGGTCCGTAGGTCATGTAGAAAATAATCTATTTTTTTGTCAACCATATTGCCCGGTGTACCATTTTCGTAATATAGTGTCGCAATCGTTTCACAAAATTCTTTGGAAAGATTCTGTTCGGGTTTGATAATCGCGACTGCGCGTTGTTCTCTTTTACTCTTAAACACCAGTAAAAGGATAAGTCCCCCCAATAGGACATACCATGCCTGTCGTAAGCCCGTGCTGGTCAACAAAACCCGTAAGGGGGTACGATGCTGATCCCTATTCGCTTTAAAATCATACCAGGCTATCGGCTTATCATTTAAATAAGATAATGATTTTGCAGCATAAGCATATTGAGAAGCTGAATTTAGTAGATAATAGTTTCCAAATAAATCGGGAGTCAGATGCAGGTAAAGCCTACCTTTACCAACCTTTACCTCGACAAAATTGGGTAATAGATAGTCCTGGTAAGTAATCCCCCCAAGGATTGTTGTATTCTTTGGAAGTTTACTGAAGACCGCACTTAAGTCCGATTTACCATAATGAATTTTAGTGTTATCATTGGTTAGCTTAACGCTCAAATGACTTTTAATTTCCACGCCTTTCTTATAGCCGTAGAAATTTTGCACCTTGATATCTAGGGAATCTAAAAGATTATAGTCAATCGTTTCAGCGATAATCATTGCTTTTCCTCCGCGAGCAACATACGTAAGTAATTTATTTTTCGCAGCTTCGCCTAAGGAAAAATACGACGTATAAAACAGCAGATTCATCGCTGTTCCTTTCGTACTATCCAGGTATTCATATAATGGTCGCCTGACATCCACACTACGTTGATCAATAATATGCTTTAATTCTTGTCTGAGCACATAAGCTCCAAAAGGATTTTTATCTTTTGCGTCGAAGGTCCGATCCCAAATAATCGGTTTCTTGCTTGTGATATCAATGACACCAATCAGCAACAAGACAGCTCCCAATAATATCACTCCAAATTTTACTGACCCTTTCATTTAATTTGATGTTGATATTGGTTAAACAGTTGTTCATACTGACTAAAATCGGACTCATTTAATTCAAATTGTCCGAACCAAATGTAGTCAAATACTCGTGTGCACTCCTCGAATCCAGCACGTAGGGCATCATGCTGAATCTCATTCGCAAAATCGGCATTTGTCTTACTATGCTTCCATTTGATATGACCCGCCTGTGCTAGCTTTTGGATATTCAATAATTGCAGGTAACGAATTCCCAGTGCATAATTTCGTCGCTCGATAGCCTCCTTGATATACGGACTAAGATCGCTGTTCATCAGGTTTCTCTCCACATAAGCCAATGTGTCCAAGGGATCTTTTTCCTGCTCATGTTTAATGAAATACTGTTTTTTTTTGTATAACACTTTGTAGAGTACAAAAGCCAATGCGATCAAGGCTAGGAAGGCAAAGACATATCCAAATTCTTCGTTAAATTTATACGGATTATCAGGCATGATATCCCCCAGCCATTGGGAAATACGTTGTAAAATCCTTTGCAGTACACTTACCTTATCTTTAATATTTTCGGAATACACAAAATCATCATGCTCGTATCGCTTGATAATTTCTGGATAGGGATCCATTTTATAAGCTCGTGCCTGGCTATATTTGGGAATAGAATCAAATAAATGCGGGTCCCAAAGAGCCTCTTTACTATTCACAGCTTCGGTCATTGCAATAGAATCCACCGTAGCAGAATCTATGGCGAAGGCGGTAGAATCCAACAGGGATACAACAGAATCCACAGCCACGGAGTCTGCTGTATACGTTTCCGAATCCTCAGTCTGCGGTTTGGGATCACAGGCGCTTAATAAAAGCATAGATACAAAAGCAAAAACGAATAGCAGCCTATTCATCTGTACCTCCGATCTGATCAATCATCCCATAAATTCGTTCACCGAATTTGAGATCCTTGGCCGTTTCGTAAATTATACCATTAGCCAAAACACCGGACATGTATAAGAATAATGTAAATAATGTAATAAACATACCACCCAAAGTCATCAGTAGTTTTCCCCAGGACGAATCAAAGAAGGCTGTGTCCATTCCCAAAAAATTGTACGATATCAGAGAAACGATAATTAAAGGGACAACAGAGATCATCATGACGGCCATTTGGAATATAAAATTGACAATATAAGTTGCTACACCATATTGAATCAATTTTTTGCTCAACATCACATAGGCATCCGTGAAACAGCTACCTAGATCAGAATAACCTTCGCGATAAAATAGAAAAGAACTGAATAACCAGATTCCCACCATAGACATCAATATACCAATCGCAAAACTTCCAATAAAGGGGATAAAGGCGGAGAGAACTGCAACAATGGCAAGTGGTATAAAAACGACGATCAAAGCCAAGATCATCGCCAGTAGGAACATGAAATACCGGCCGATATTTACCCTAAAATTCTGAAGCACCTCTTTTCCCGTAAACAATGTATTTTTTCGTTCTTTCAGCAGAAGAAAATACTCTATAGAAATGCCATACACATATAGACCAAGCGCAATCAATGCTAAAATCAGTAATGCAGCCCAAGTAAATCCATCTATATCTTCAAACGAATTGCTGTTGGCTGAAAAGGTAATTTTTGTCGAAAGGAAATAATAGACCAAGGCTATTCCAGCTAACGGTAATGCCGAGAGACCAAAAATAGTCGTCACAAAGTGCTTATAGATCAATTTAAAAAGATCAATAAAGTTTTGGACAAAATCGCCTATCTTTCGTTCTTTCTGAAATTCAAAATCTACTTCCATTGAAATCGTTTTGCTAATCGATAGGGATTAATAACATAAAAAAATAATATAGCCAACAAAGATAGCAGAATGATAAATAGACTGAGCCATATTGATACCTGATAATATCTTGTTACAAAACCCTCCAACGTGCCCGCAACAATAAAAAATGGTATCGTGCTGACCAAGACCTTCATAGCAATCTTTGCCGTTTGAACAAAAGACGCCAACCGGGTATAAGATCTTGGAAACAAGATACTATTTCCTATCGCAAGGCCACAGCCGCCAGCCACAACAATCACAGAAATTTCAATCGTGCCGTGAATCCAAATCGCCGACATAGCCTTTCCCATCACATCGTATTGAAAAAACATCTGGTGGAAAGCGCCCAACATAATGCCATTGCTAAACAATACATAGCCTGTACCAATACTTAGAAACAATCCAAATGCAAAAGCCATAAAGGCTACGCGAACATTATTGATTGTAATCCAGATGGCCGAGCCAAAATTACTTCCTTTTCCATAAACGGCAGCCGGATCGCCCGCTTTTATGCTTTCTATTGTTGATTCAACATATAAATCACCTAAGATAAGTCGAATAAAATCGATGTCATACATCGCTGAAAGAAAACCAATAGCTGATGCGAGAATAAAAATCAATAAGGAATAAAAGAGCGGCCTACGGATCGACCAAATTGCCTGTGGAATCTCCTCATTAATAAAAGATTTGAATTTATTGTTCGAGGCCTTACGGTCCTTATAGATTTTTTGATGGGCGGTTACAGCAAGTTCATTTAAATAATTTCGTACCTTACTGTTGGGATAAAATGTCTGCGCGTAGGCCAAGTCATTTGTTAGCTCAATATAGTTCGATGCCAGTTCATCTGGATCAACCTGCATGTTAATTGACAAATTATTTTCAATTAACGTCCATTTTTCTTTATTTCGTTCTACAAATGATGCTTCTCTCATTAATTTTTTTAACTGGCTAAACCAAATATATGAATAAGCTTGAGATAAACACAGCACAAAATGTAAAAATCCAGTATAATCTTGCTAGCTTGGGTTCGAGGATGATCGCATTTGCCATTGATTATTTTATTATCGTCTGCTACTTTTTCTTTTGCATGTTTCTATTGGATGCATTAAATATCTCGAGTAAAGACCCTTATCTTTTCTATGGTATAATTATGGGCATGACCTTACCAGCATTTTTTTACACCCTAATTACCGAAACGGCATTTGCTGGCCAGACCATCGGTAAAAAAATCATGAAAATAAAAGTTGTTAAACTTGATGGATCACGTGCAGACTTTTATCAATATCTATCCCGATGGACATTATCAATAGTAGATATATGGATGACAATGGGCGGTATTGCAATTACCTCAATTGTCCTATCGAAACATGGTCAACGTATCGGAGATATTGCTGGAGAAACATCCGTCATTAGTCTAAAACCCAGCCTGAAACTCAGTGATACCATTTATGAGGAGACTTTTGAGAACCATCCTATTTTATTTCCTCAGGTCATCAAACTGAGTGACAAAGATGCCAATGTTATCAAAGAGGTTTATCAAACCGCATTTGACAGGAGGGACGTAGGCATATTGACGGCTTTAGTTCAACGTTTGGAAGCTGTCATGGAGGTTAAACATCCTGAAAAAATGACTCCGAACGACTTCGTTCTTCAAGTCATGAAAGATCATTACAGCATGTTTAAGGACAAATAGCCGCACAATACCTTATTAAGTTCTACTATCACCTGGTTAAGACGAATTCATCGGGTATAACACGGATTTTATACGCTCATGACCGAACCAGCACCGTACAATCACCGAAGAAGAACCGTTAGAAGTCAGCTATTGATGTTCCTTTAATCTGTATTTTATCAAGAAAGTGCTGTTGGATTTTAAATATAAAAAAGGGACAGTTGTGGACTGCCCCTTTAAATTTTTTAGTTACGACAAATTTTAAGCTGTTACAGAAGCAGCTGAAGTTTGTACTTGACGATCGACTTTTTTCACTAAGCCTTGCAAAACGTTGCCTGGCCCAACCTCTACAAATGCAGTAGCACCATCCGTAAGCATATTTTGTATAGTCTGTGTCCAACGAACAGCACCAGTCAACTGTGCAATCAGATTCTGCTTAATAATAGCAGGTTCGGTCTGTGGCTGCGCATCAATGTTTTGATAAATAGGGCATCTTGGAGAAAGGATATCCGTTGCTTCAATTGCCGCTTGCAACTCTACTTTAGCAGATTCCATTAATGGCGAGTGAAATGCACCACCAACATTTAATTTTAGGGCTCTCTTCGCTCCTGCCTCCGTCAACAAGGCGCAGGCTTTATCTACCCCTTCAATTGATCCGGAAATAACCAATTGTCCAGGGCAATTGTAGTTCGCAGCAACAACCACCGCATCCACTTTGGCACAAATTTCTTCCACGACACTGTCTTCTAGCCCCAAAATTGCAGCCATCGTTGATGGTTGTAATTCACATGCTTTTTGCATGGCGTTGGCACGCTGCGACACCAATTTCAATCCATCCTCAAAGCTGAGGGCACCTGCTGCAACCAAAGCTGAAAATTCACCTAAGGAATGCCCCGCTACCATAGCTGGTTGAAAAGAATCTCCTAGAGCTTTTGCCAAAATAACTGAGTGCAGAAAAATTGCAGGTTGTGTTACATTAGTTTGTTTCAGTTCCTCGTCCGTCCCTGAAAACATAATATCCGTGATGCGAAACCCCAAAATATCATTCGCTTTCTCGAACAACG
This sequence comes from Sphingobacterium prati, assembly GCF_013167215.1. Taxonomy (GTDB): domain Bacteria; phylum Bacteroidota; class Bacteroidia; order Sphingobacteriales; family Sphingobacteriaceae; genus Sphingobacterium; species Sphingobacterium prati. Next base: position 188,515 of record NZ_JABJWY010000038.1, on the reverse strand, counting down.
CTTTTGTTTCTTCATTTAAATTATACAGGTCTTGCCCCATACCAACAAATTGGGCTCCTTGACCAGGAAATACATATGCTGTTTTCATCTGTTATATTTTTTTTTAAACGGCTGATGAGAGCTCACAAGCTCGCTTCACAATTAAGAATTACTGTAACCGCAAATATATAGAATTCTATCAAATATTAGTCCTCTGGGACAAAACTCAACGACAGCATCTTCCGAGGGTCAAATACATCCTGCGCAATATTTAAGAGATCAGCGCTATCTAAATGCTGTATCTTTTCAATCACCTCATCCAATAAAATAACACGGTCATAATCCATCACATTCTTGGCGGCCGAAATAATCATGCTCATCCTATTTTCTTCTGTCAAAGCAATTTGACCAATAAACTTTTGTTTTGCCTTCTTCAACTTAATAGCTGACAGGGGTTGCTCACACATTTTATATAGCTCTCTAAATACGAGTTTTTTTGCCTTTTCCACCTTTTCTTCGTCAGTCCCGAGATAAATGCTAAATAATCCTGTATCCGAGAAGATCGTGTAATTAGATTCGATCGTATAGGCAATGCCATATTTTTCGCGGATGGAAAGATTGAGGATTGAGCCCATTCCCATTCCCCCTAGCATATTATTCAAAAGCAACAGCCCTGTTTTACGTTCATCACGATAGTCATAGGCCAATGACCCGAGCATATAATGTACCTGATTAATAGGCTTGGGAACTTCAAGGTGTTGTACCGTAATTGGTTGCACATCATTTCTGGAACGCGAAATAGTATGTTTTCCTATAGCTCCAAAAGCCTTATGTAACAACTTTTCTACCTCTTTTAGACTGTAGTTACCTGTAATGCCGATGACCATTTCATGGGTATCGTAGTTAGCTTGCATAAAGTCTGTGATATCGTTCTTTTGCAATGCTAAAAGTTGATCTTCAACGCCCAGTATATTGTGTCCTAAACCTGATCCTCTGAATACAAGATCTTCGAAATCATCGACAATCGATTCTTCAGGGCTATCCAGATAAGAGGCCATTTCATCAACGATAACCGATTTTTCTTTATCAATTTCCACCTCAGGAAAAGTAGAATGAAAGAAAATATCCTCAAATAAATCCAGCGCCCGGTTGAGATATGGTTGCAATATAGAGGCATGAACACAAGTGTATTCTTTTGTCGTATAGGCATTCAGGTCCCCCCCAACGGACTCTAGGTAATTGATAATCTGCTGTGTAGAGCGCTTCTCGGTCCTTTTAAATATAAGATGTTCAATAAAATGGGCAACACCATACTTACCCTCAGATTCGTCCCGGGAGCCTGCATTGATGACCATACATACATGGGTTACTGGCAAATTTTGATACTGGAATACCACACGGATTCCATTTGAAAGTCTAATGATTTCGTACTCCATTCAGTTTATGAAATTTCTCTAATTGATGTGTTTACGCATAAATTTGCGTGGGTGAAAGACAAAACCACTCTTCTTATAGAGATGAATGGCCCGCTCATTATGTTCCTCGACTTCGAGCAAGATCATTTTGCAGTTTTTCGATTCCAAGTAGGACGTTACAAATTCGACCGCTAGTTTTCCAAGTCCCATTCCTCTAGCTTTCTCGCCTACAAAAAGTTCATCGAGAAGACCTACCAAGCCTTTGAATTCAAAGCTAAAGAAATAAGTAACGACCATATAGCCTAAAACATCTTCTCCATTGCGAATCAACCAAGCTTGCCCGAATTGAGGATTGTTGATAAAAAGATCAAAATTATCAATTGTTATATCGCAATCCATAGCATACCCATCGATGGCATAAAATGTTTCCATCATTGCTACAATGGACGGAATATCTCCTACCGTTAACTTATCAAATCTTATCATTTCACGCACTTTTTTGCAAAGCTAGGGATTTTTAAATGCAAAAGGGTCATAGTTAAATCACTATGACCGCCTTTATTTTTTTGTAATACAGCTATATGGTTACATACGAGGAGGTCTCATCCCTCCGGGGAATCTGTTTTCTCCTTGTGGATTACCCATGGCAAATTTTTGAAATTTGTAAGTGAATAACAACATAAAATAACGGCCTAGACGATTGGTACGACTATCTGTCGTTAAGAAGCCATCTACCGTACGAGAAAGATTTGTTTGCTGATTTAACAAATCAAATGCCTGCAGACGTAAAGTCCCACGTTGATCTTTTAAGAATCTCTGTTCCACATAGGTATTGATAATGAACGGATTGGAAGACAAACCTTGACCATAGCCCTGATTGAAAGATTTCGAAAGATCAGCGCCAAAGATTGTATTCTTCAAAATATTATATGAACCAATTAATGTTGGTGTCCAGGTCTGAATATCGCTATTTCGCTGTAGTAAGCTATTTTCTGTATGTGTAAATTGGTAACGAACACCCGGATTTATTTCCAGATTCTCGGATGGATTGTAACGAAACATTAATCCCTGAGTCAGCACAAAATTACGGGCAACATTTTTCTGTCCGATATTATCATTTTCATCGATCGAAGAATAACCAATAGTTTTATTCACCGAAATACCCCCCATCAACATCACATTGAAGGTTTTTTCTTTCCAAGATTTACCGTAGTGGTAAAACGAATTGATCGCATACGGGCGATCCCCGGTCTCATTCAGATAACGTGTCTCTGAGATCAATGCTGAATCAATTTTTCCTGTTGTAGGATCCTTCTGGATAGGACCGTAATACGATTTGTTTAAACTAACGATCTTATTGTCAGTTAGGGAACCATTGAGGAATACAAAGAAATTATTACCTTTTTGAAAGTCATTTTTACGAAATCTCAAATTCAACTGATGATTAAATTCTGGATTCAGGTTCGCATTACCATACACGATATTTGTTGAACTTGTGCTCAGATTATACGGCAATATTTGCGATACACTTGGTTCGGTTGGCGATCCGGAATAGTTTACGCTTAAATTGGATTGACGAGAAAATTTATATTCAAAACGAGCAATTGGCATCCAGTTCATGTTGTTGCGGGAAATCGGAATGATCTCGCCCGAGTTGATTGCTGATCCCCTCAATTGGGATGGTTGCCCAGCGAGCCCCACCGAGTAAGTAACCTTGTCATTGCTAAATAAATAGTTCGCTCCGATTTTATGGGTTATAAACGCATAGTCATAATTATAATCAAGGTTTAACTTCGCATTTTCGAATGCGTTTTCAATACTACTGCTATCTTTATCGTAACCTTTTTGACTGATATTATTGTCATATTTATTCTTGTTGAAATCATAGGTCACCTCCAATTTGCCATTTTTTGATAAAGGTTCGGTATAATTTACAGAAGCTCCTGCATTCCAGCTCTTATTTATCGCATCCTGAACCGTGCGCTGATAAATGTTACTCATGGGCTGATTGATATTGGATGGATCGGAAATATACCTGTCGAGTATCTGATTTACATCTTTATCTGTTTTGGCATTATTGTAATTGAAATTAAAAAACAAGTTACGTCCATTGTCATTCAGTTTGCGGTTATATAAACCACTGATCCCAAACCTTGGCGCTGTGGAGTTTGTTCCAGTTGTTAGTTCCTGCTTATTATCCAAAACATTACTTAAATAAGTAATGGAATTGGTTATCGAATTATTATTCCCCTCGTCATAGCCAAACTGTGGCACAATCTTAATATAATCCTTCGCGGTGGGCTTCCACTCTACGTTTGCCTCAAAACGATGATTTCCGCCAATGGTATTTGAATTCGCATCTACACTATCCGCCTGCGACCGGCCAGGCGTTGCATTCACAATATACCTTTGTGAGAGTGTTGTATTATTGTTATGGCTATAACTATAGCTGCCGTAAGCTGTCAGCTTATCCGAAAAATCTTTACGAAAATTAAGTCCAATGGAGCCTATCTTGGTCAGGCCATCTGAGCCGCCAAACATACCGCCTCCACGACGTCCACCGCCACCTTGGCCGCGACGGGCCCCACCTCCCGTGGTATTGAAATCAAACAGGGGTGCATTGGTATTGTTTAAATTTCCGAGAATGGAAAGCTGCTCCCCTTCGCGCATCCCCATCCACATTCCTGTCGCCTGGTAACGATCTTCTGTCCCATAGCCCGCACGAAGTGTCGTCATATGGCCTTGGTTATATTTCGAATCAATCTGAATATTCAGGACTTTCTCAGATTCGCCATTTTTATTTCCGGTAATGTTGGCCATATCGCCATAATCGTCAATAATTTGCATCTTTTGCACAATATTGGCCGGAAGATTCTGAGTGGCGGTCTTAACATCGCCTCCAAAGAAATCTTTCCCATTGATTCTGACCCTTTTGACAGACTCGCCCTGTGCAGTGACATTGCCATCTTTATCGACTTCAACACCTTGTAATTTTTTCAGCGCATCCTCTGCAACTGCCCCATCACGTAATTTCAGATCCTTCATGGTATACTCCAAGGTATCGCTTTTCACAACCACCGTCGGTACACCGTCCACAACAACTTCCTCAAGCATCTGAGAATTCTGCTGCAGGGTCAGACTAGGGATAATATATTTTGCCTCACCTTTAGGAAATACGAACTCTTTTTCGAAGCGCTCAAAACCCAAGTTGGAGACCGTAATCTTAAACGTATCGGCTTTGATTTTATCGAAGGTAAAAATCCCCGCCATGTTTGACCCAGCAGTCATGGAATCCAATTTTGACGTCAACTTAACTGTCGCTCCCGCAATGACGCGGTTCTTGTCATCTTTCAACATTCCCTGTACGCCTTTGGTCTGGCCGTATACGGTCCATCCTGTTAACATACTCAACAAAAAAAGCAAGAAGCCTCTCATAATACTTATTTTTATATTTCTATAATTGACAATCTTTGACCGAATGCCCCAGTCTAAGTTTAACCAACCCATCTCTTTCCTATTTGCAACAGCGCATTCTAAATCTTTACAAAAGAAGATATTATTAGTGTTAATTAATGTAAAAGGGCGTTATTCACACAGAAGTTACAATGCATAACTCTAATTTTATTTGTAATTTCGTTCATTTACAGAATAAGAAAGATGCTATTATCATATTATCAAGATCAACAAATTGAAGCTGGATGTGACGAAGCGGGTAGAGGTTGTTTGGCGGGTCCAGTTTTTGCCGCGGCAGTAATTTTCCCAACTGGCTATCATCATGCATTGCTCAACGATTCGAAACAGTTAAGCGAGAAAAAACGGATGGAAATGCGTCCCATTATCGAACGGGAAGCACTTGCCTATGCTGTGGCGAGTGTTTCTGCCGAAGAAATAGACCGCATCAATATTCACAATGCCAGTTATCTTGCCATGCATAAAGCTTTGGATATGTTAAAGATAAAAGCTGAATATATTATTGTGGATGGCAATAGGTTTATTCCCTATCAGACAGTCCCTCATTCCTGCATTATCAAGGGAGATGGAAAATATCTTTCTATTGCAGCGGCTTCCATCCTAGCAAAAACTTACCGCGACGAATACATGGATACGATTGCTTCGGACTATCCTGCTTATGACTGGCTCAATAATAAAGGCTATCCGACTGTAAAGCACCGGACTGCAGTGCTTGAATACGGGTCAACACCACATCATAGAAAAAGCTTTAGAATAACTGATCCACAGCTCAAATTATTCTAAAGCTTCAAACTTTTTAAAAGAAACAGCCAATTATACAGCTGTTTCTTTTTTTGTATTCCGTAAAGAGAAATATGCTGCTGCGACTATCCCTAACCCGAGGATAATCGACGATATTAAAGTCAATAAATTCCCCATTTTGTGTGACTCTGGATCAAAGATAAATTCGACTTTATGCGTTCCCGCAGGCAACTGTAAGGCTCTTAACAAATAATCGGCACGTATTATTGGTGTTTCCTTTCCATCTACATAAGCTTTCCAGCCCTTATCATAAAAAACCTCGGAAAATACCGCAAAAGCATCATTAGCAGCAGTATATTCATACTGCATTTTATCGGGATGATAGGATGTCAGTTTAATTTCGCCTGCTGTCGCCGTACTTGAAGTTTTTGCCTTGATTTCATTTTGATATTGTTGGTTCACGAAAGCTTCTTTACGCGGATCAAAAGAGCTTATTGCTTGCATTTCCTCGGCGTTTCCTTTTACAAACGTCACTTTGTCCACAAACCAGGCATTACCGGCCGCTGTGCTCCGTCTGACAATACGCTGCGATTGATTTTGAGGATCTGTCGTAATCAGGTAACGCACATTAAACATATCAAGCACGTCTTCGTTAAGCGCTCCATTGAACTGATTTTCTAAAATCTCTTGGAAACGCATCAATTTCGCCGCATGGTAACCTCCTAACGATTTATGGAAATAGGATGGACGGGCATCAGCGAATGGATCGGTCGTTAGATCCAATACGCGATAACTTAGATCTTTATCCAATAAAATTAATTGATCGACCTCACGTTGCTGGAATACCTGTTGTGTAGTCGCTCCTTTTTCCATAAACGACTTATCGTTTAAAAAGCGTTTATCCACACTCCACAGATCGAACAGGAACAAGACAAGCAATGTACCCAATAACACGCCCTCATTAAGTTTATTCTTTAGATAAAACCAAACAAGTCCAAATGTAAGCAATACAATGACAAAGGAACGGTAAGCATCCTTGCTCGCGATATCCTTCCGATCTAGGACCAGCTGATTCACCAACTCTGTAGCTGCAGACTTATCACCGATTTGCTGAGTGAAGGTTTCGATTAAATTATTATGTTCGGCATTTCTGAAATTTAAGAACAGATCGGGTAGCAAACCGATCAGCAGACAAACTCCGCCAACACCAGCAAAAGTATACAGCACTTTTTTGTTCAAATTCGTAATTTCTTTGGCCCGCGTCAACAGTTCATTTACTGTCATAATAGCCATCAACGGTACTGTGATTGAAACGAGTACCAAGATGGATTCAACGGCTCTAAATTTATTATACATTGGGAAATAGTCAAAGAATAAATCCGACACCAGTGTAAAATTCTTACCAAACGACAAAAGCAATGCTAAAACTGTAGTCGTTAATATCCACCATTTGAAGCGGTTTTTAACAATGACAAGTCCCAAGATGAATAAGAAGAAAACACCAGCTCCAAAATACCAAGGTCCAGATGTAAAACGCTTATCTCCCCAATAGGTAGGCATTCCTTGGGCAATTTGACCTGCTTGAACAGCCGACATTCCGCCTTTTTCCATGAAGAATTTGGCCACATGCGACTTTTCGTCCAATTGGCCACCACTAGCGCCACCATAGGCATTGGGAATCATGAAGGTCATGGTCTCGCCAACACCTTGGCTCCATTCATAAGCATATTCCTTGTCAAGCCCTTTCTCCTTTGTATTATTATTGTCCACCTTCGTGATATTCGCATGACCACGCGTACTCAGTTTACTGTACTCCCAGGTAGGCAATAAAATGGAAGCATTTACCATTAAAGCAATAATAACCGCAATTACCTGTCTGCCTGAGGCAATAAAGAATTCCTTTAGTTGTTTTTGCTTGATCGCATCGGCTAATGTAAAAATGACGTATACCATCAAGGCCATTAACAAGTAATAAGTCGTCTGTAGGTGATTGACACGAATTTCCAAGGAAAGAAACAACGCAAGCAGCACCGGCCCCCATAACTTGCTCCCACGGTAACACATGATCACCGCAGCAATTACAGGAGGTATAAAGGCGATGGCATTGGCCCTGGTAATATGGCCTGCTTCTATATAAATAAAATTGTAGGAAGTAAAGGCTATAGCCACTGCGCCCACCGCAGCGAGCCAGGGTTTGATACGTAGTACGCTAAAAAGAAAATAGGCCCCCAATAGATAAAACAACACCGTATCCATCGGACTTGGAAAAACAAATTTGACAGCTTTCAGCACATAGGTACCAATGTTATTTTCATTTCCCTGCCAGATTTGATAGGTAGGCATCCCGCCAAACATGGAATTCGTCCATAAAGGAGTCTTCCCGTCTTTGGCTTTATAATCAAACAATTCCTTTTGTCCAGCTTGCGCCTGTACCACATCAGATTGAGCAAGAGTCTTTCCCTGCCAAACGGGCGTGAAATAAAAAAATACTAGCACAATAAAGATCGCAATAACAATCAAATGTGCCGAATTTACCTTAAACCAATTTTTCATTTATCCTCTTAGGTTGTTTAAAAGTCTTAAAAGCCAAACTTAGATAAATTTGTTTTTATATACAATTATAATTATACGCAATCAGCTAAATACACGTCCCCTAGATCGGGGAAGCGCCCCCAAGCCCTGTATTTCGCAACACGATTTCCCCCCATCTTCAATATGCTCAGCTCTTAACGATGCGTTCAGGTCCAATTTTACCAAAAAGAGGCTGTATCATCATTGAAATTCATGATTATACAATCAGAATTAAATTTGACATATGTTTAATATTATCAATAGTATAAAAGTGGACCAAAATCTTAATACGTTTTGGTCCTTTTTTGTTAAATCGAATGTTGTGTCAAAATTTTAGTTGGCATCAAACGCCATACTGACATTTGATGCAATCTCCACCTTAGGTCTATTTCATCTTAACAGCGGTGCCTGTTGCGCCAACCATCATCATCCCGCCCGTTCCAACTGTTTGGAAATCCAATCGCACACCGACGACAGCATCAGCACCCAATGCCCTTGCGCGATCTTCTAATTCACGCAATGCAGCCTCACGGGTTTCCTGAAAGGCACGCTCATAAGAATTGGATCTTCCACCAAAAAAATCCCTAAAACCAGCCATCATATCTTTAATGGCATTCGCTCCCAGGACAACCTCCGAAGAAACTATCCCCAGATACCGATCGATCTGGTGTCCCTCAATAACACTTGTTGTTGTTAATAACATAATTTTTATTCTCCTTTTTGAATTAACTTATTGATATTGGACAATTCCCCAAAAACCACTAAAATATCTCCTTCTGCCATCACGGTTTCAGAGGTAGCGATACCTGATGCTTCCTTTTGCTCTTTGGTGATTCCGTCGTTTTTTGTCTCTGTAATTTTTACGGTTGTCAGCACGATAATTTTATAAAGGTTGGTCAGATTTGCCTCCTGTAGGGTCATACCCACATAACGCAAAGGAACCTTCGTTTCAACGATAGAGTATCGATCTGAAACCTTAAACGAATCAACGATATCAATATTGTCCAACCGCATCGCCAATCGCTCGGCAGCTTCCTCTTCGGGCATAATATACTCATTGATCTCCATGGCTTCTAAAACCGTCTTCTGCAGATCAGATACGATACGGCCAATGATACGTTTTACTTTTAGTTGCTTCAGGAGCGCTACCGTCATGAGAGAGGCTCCTTCATCTTCTCCGATGGCGACAATTACTGCGTGGGCATCTTTCAAAGGCAATGAAGATACAGCTTCTCGGTCTGTAGTATCCAAACATACGGTGTGCGTGATCTTATCTTTGAGTTGCTCTACGATACTTAGATTTCGATCTGCTCCGATCACTTCATGACCGAGTTCGGTCAGATGAACGCCCAAAGAGCGGCCGAAGTGCCCTAATCCTAAAACAATATACTTCATAACTCAAACTAAGATAAATTTATTTTATTTACAAGTTTAATTGATCGTCCGACAAAAACAGCTCGTTTTAATTCGCTTAATCCTTAAACATCCAAAGGAACAAACATTTAAAATAGGATCTTCTCCTCAGGAAATATAATATTTCTGCGAGTCGTATTTTTGATAAAGGCAACCAATAACGTCAACATACCCACACGGCCGACCAACATCGTCACGACAATGATCAGTTTACCACCCATGCTTAGGGAAGGTGTAACACCTAAGCTCAATCCGCAGGTCGTATAAGCAGATAATGATTCAAAAAGTAAATCTTTCATGCTTTTGTCCGGATCGGTAAAAATAAGGACAAAAAAACTCAGTCCAACGACAAGGAATGACAATAAAATAATCGCAAAAGCTTTATTAACGGATTCGCTCGCTATTCTTCGTTTAAAAATCTCGATATATTCCTTTCCCTTTGCCAAGGATATGATATTCATAAAAGACAGCGCCACAGTTGTCACTTTTACGCCACCGCCGGTAGATCCCGGAGAAGCACCCACCCACATCAATACCATGATCAAAAAAATAGTTGGCGCTCCGACAAAGCTCAAATCAATGCTATTATAACCCGCCGAACGTGCAGCATTTGCCATAAAAAAAGACGTCGCCCATTCGCCATCCCAGCCTTTTTCCAAAGAAAGGGTGTTCTTTCTTTCCAAAAAATAAAAGAAAAGCGTAGCTGCAACAATAATAATCCCATTACACAGCAAGACCAATTTGGAATTGAAACTAAAGCTCCAAGCTTTATGTTTGTAATTTTTCTTGGTGACCAAACGGTGATACCAGAGCAACAAGAACTCCTTTATATAGGTATAGAAGTTCAGCACAATTCCAAAGCCTAATCCTCCGAGAATAAACAAAGTGGACAGCGCCAGTTGGAATGGATAGTTGAACTTATAGGCTTCATTGGTGATTCCTCCTGACAAAATAGAGAACCCAGCATTACAGAATGAAGAAATGGAATGGAAGATCGAAAAGAAAATCATACTCCCCATATTGGGGAAATTAGTACTTTCCAAGGTCGTAAAGATTAATACCGCACCAAGAAATTCAAATAAAAGTGTAATAAATATTATGGTCAATAAGGTTTTTATGACTGAAGCTACCTTATTTTCTCCCAAAATCTCACCAAACATCAATTGGTTTTTGAATGAAAATCCACCGGAGAAAAAATAACCAAAGAAACCCGTAAATGTCATAATTCCCAATCCACCGACCTGTATCAATACTATAATAATCGTCTGACCGAACATGCTGAAGTTGGTCGAGATATCGGCCACCGACAACCCGGTTATGCAAACAGCACTCGTGGCCATGAACAGTGCATCTACAAAACTCAATGGCGCTTCTATCGTCGTGCGTGGCAGCATCAGCAGAACTGTCCCTATCAGGATAAGCATAAGAAAGCTAATAACAAACAGTATGGTAGGATTAAAATAAAAATTATCAAAAAAGAGGGTACTTTTAGAAAGTTCAGCAATAAAAATAATATAGATACCCAAGTAAATCCATTGTTCGCGCCCAAAAACAGAAAGGGCATCGATACCCGCAAAACGGGCAACCAGAATAAAAATAAAGTAAATCAGGATGAGGAGCCCTGAGTAATGTTCAACAGCAATTTTTTTTAGTGCATAGATGGATGATGATTCCCGCAATGCAATCATAAAGAAAAGGACAAAAAATAGGTAATGAATCGTTTTCCCTAGTAGTATACCTAATACGGGGTCTGTTACATACCCTACATTGAAAATAACAATCACAGCACAAATCATGCTGGCATAAAACATGATCTTATCTACAAGACCGTTTTTATATTTGAAAACAAATCGAACGAAACTTAATATCGAATCTATCATTATAAACCGCAAACTAAGATAAATTTGCCTTTATTCAAAAATCTATCTATTTCTTCTTCATGTAGGTGCGATAATTTCACGTGAAACGGAAGTCGCTACCACTTTTCTCCACTTCATTCCAGACAATCTTCTAGCTTCCGGGATTTTCTTTCTCTAATTCCTTTTCAGCTTTTTCCCGATCCCGTTTTCGCTTTTCTTCTATTTTGGCGGCCGCTTTTTCTTCTTCTTCTTTTTCTTCTTTTAACAATTCCTCAGCAGTTTTATGCTTCTTAAATATCCCTGAGAATAATTTCTTCGCTTTTTCGACACCACTTACCACCTTTTCAACCCGATCAGCTGTATTAATCAATTTTGCCTCCCGTTCAGGCCCCAAACCAACACATTGTTTAATTCCCATGAGCAAACTTTGCCACATCGCCTTGAAAAAAGGATGATAAGGATCCCGATGCTTATTGATATGACCAACAGTGTATTTACCATACAGATCCGGATTGCCAGGATTAAACAACACCTGATTAACCATAAATGAGAGAAATCCCTTCTTTTCCCTGCGCCCATCGTCCCCTGTTTCGGAAAGAATATTGACTTTCAGATCGTTGTAATCCATATTAAATGTACCCTTGCTCCGGTAATCATTCGCCCAAACATCAAATACGATCCGTTTCAGATTACCAGATTTAACTTCAACGTTCAACAGTGGTCGAATCATTTTGTTGACAACCGTTAAATCCATCTGGCCAAGACTGCCTTTATACGTATAGGCTCCCACTTTAGAAGTCATATCAAAAACAAAATTAGTCAGTAACTTGCCCGAGTTCATAAAGTTGGTGCTCAGGTTAGCACGCATAAGCTTTTGTTTGAGCAATTTTGTTGAATCATTCGTTACATTCAGAATTGTGCCATAAGTGTGATCAAAAGTAATGGTTCCAATATGACTATATTTGTCGCTCATCTCGGAATAAGAAACACCAATATCATCCAAAAAAAGCGAATCAATTCCTAACCGGGTCGACATTTGCATCAATTTCATATGGGGAGCATTTCCGATCTGACGCGTAGCAGCACCCTTGTAATGTTTATCACTATAAATCGAAAGCTGTCCATTTTTTAAGAATGCTTTCTGTGCATAGACCTTTTTATCTCGGGAAAGCTGCCCAAAATTAAATTCCGCTAATTGCAGGGTGTCCATTCTAAAAACAATATAACTTCCCCCTTCTCCCTTCTTTCTATAATAAGCAGCCTTGTTTAGCGTCGGTTGGTAAGCAACTTTAGTCAAAAGGACGTTTCGGTCCTTACTATTGATCTTAAGTTTATCAAAATCAATTTTATAAAAGCCATCCGGAGTTTTATAGGTAAACCCAGGGACTTCTATATCAATCATCTTCGTGTGATAAAAACGTTGTTTGTCTTGTTCAGAAGTTGAATCAATAAGAACATCATCAATTCGCACTTTTACTTTTTTTATTTCAAAGTCTTGCTGTACGCCCTTTTGTACCTGCGTATATTTAAAATCAATATCATTCAAGTTGACCGCTTCAACATGGATCTTTTTTAGATTTTCCTTTATTTTCTCATATAAAGGCTTTTTAGGGCCGCGACTCACTGTATCGTTATAACGGTGTACTTCATTGATTACATGAATTGTCGGTGTATCTACAGTAATATCGTGCAAGAAAAGCTCTTTGTCCATCAACACCTTACGAATACCAAAGCTTTTGATCTTAAGCTTGTTAATAGTAATTTCGAAACGATTGTCAGGAGCCTTTTCCATCCGTTCCAATTTCTTATACACTAAGCTGTCTGGAACTAAATGAAGATTTTCAATCGTTAGATTGCCAAGAGCCAAATTAACGTGGATATCCTCATAATGAACAGTGTATAAACTGTCCGTCGCCTGCAAAACCAGCTGCTTAATTTTGGTATCCAACAAAGGTTTCCACTTATTACTAAAATACCAGATACTTCCAGTCAAAGCCAGAAGAATAAACACAACAATACCGATGATCCACTTAAAAATAGGCTTCATAAAGTCACAATCTCTTTGTAATTTAGTCTTTATTTTATGGAATAACAAACCATATTAACCCCGTTTTGTTTCAAATACTATTAAATAATGCAAATATGCAGCTCCGAATACGACTTTTTTTCTTTCTCGCACCTTTTTGGCTATTTGTACTCAGTTCTTGTTCAAATTCAAAACCCGAAACAGGCTTCTACTTTTGGAAAACAGTATTTCAGCTTGACACCGTAGAACATCGTGCACTAAAAGAGGTGGCTGCTAAATCCATATATACACGAATTATGGATATAGATTTTGACCCTTCTGGTGTTCAGGCTGTGCCCGTTAGCCCCATTACCTTCTCCCAGCCAGTCCCTAAAGAACAAGTGTTAATACCAGTTGTATTTATCAATCAACGCATTTTTTCTGAAATGGACAGCTTAGAGATAAGAGCCCTAGCCCATAAAATTGTTCCATTTGTCTCTGCAAAAATTAAACAAGCTGGCAAAGAAGAATTTAATGAATTACAATTGGATTGCGATTGGACGCAATCCTCGCGTGACAAATTCTTTTATTTGCTCAAATATATACAGGAACTACCAGCCTTAAAAGGGATTGTAGTAAGTTCAACGTTAAGGTTGCATCAAGTAAAAAACACCGTTACAAGCGGTATCCCGCCAGTCAAGAAAGCGATTTTAATGTGCTACAACATGGGCAACCTACGTCAGTTTGGAAATCAGAACTCCATTCTGAATCAACAGGACCTAAAGACTTATTTGGGTGGTACACTTCGCAATTATCCTTTGGAAATGGATATCGCACTTCCCCTATTTCAATGGTTTGTAGTTTTTAGAAACAATAATTACATCGGTATTTCAAAGCATATCAGTGAACAGGATATCAATAATACAACCCTATTCACCCATAATCCCAACAGTAATTTATATATTTTAACTGTCGATCTCCCCAAAGCAAACCTCAAAAAAGGAGATGTCGTACGCTTTGAGAAAGTAACACAAAACGATCTTCTACAAACGGCAAAATTTTTGAGGGGAGAATTGAAAGGGAAAAAACATCAGCTTATTTTTTATCATTTAGACCAAGCTACATTAGCAAATCATGGCAATGCCGAGTTACAGGAAATTATTCGTGCTTTCTAGCACTACACTTGCATTCTTCTTTGGAGAAATTGCAGTCAATATCGCATGTGGTCCTGAAGTTGACCCTTATGACAACCAGACGACTTACTATCTTCCGCATCTTGAGGACAATGGGTTTTCTGCATTTCAATACATTCCTTATCAATTTTTATATACTGAAGAAACTCCGATCAAAGAAAGTCGCGTCAATAGCGAAGCTTGGGCAAAGCACTTAGGATCAGGTGTAAATACAAAAGATATCGAACAATTGATGTACCAAAGCGATTCCGCAACATCCAATCTGGTCAGTAATCAACAAAAATCATCCTGGGGCACTCTTCCTGACTCCATCAAGGGAAACACATTTTTACAAACCTTAATTGATGGTAAACATGAGCCTGAACGCGCCTACTTTGTTTTTACAAAAAAACAAGAACCCATAACAAATGTTGAGCAAAATTACTGGGATCCCGATACACGGAATTTTAAGGAGATCGTCCAATACGCTCAACTGGCTGAAGAGCAGATCAACAAGCATAAAAAAAACAGTTTCCTTTTTGTGCGTTATGCCTATCAAGCTGCTCGCTTATATTTATTCGGACAGGAATATGCTAAAAGCATCGCTGTCTATGAAAAATATTTACAGCCGATCAAAGGAAACGAGGCGATCTTAAATTGGGCGCTTTCCAACTATGCTGGAGCTGTCCGTAAAAATGGGGATGGTGCGAAAGCCGCCTATCTATTCGCTAAGCTATTCACAGCCAGTCCGGAAAGACGTGTTTTGGCCTACTCAAACTTTCATTATATCACAGCTTCTGACACTGAAATTTTTCAATATGCAGCCAATGATGCGGACAATTTTAACCTAAACGCCATTATAGGTTTCGGCACAGGTGATCGCACCATGAAATATCTAGACGCCTGTTACAGGCTTGACCCCGCTAACACCATTAATGCCGTTTTGCTAGGAAGAGAAGTCAACAAAATAGAAGGAGACATGAATGAGTCTTTTTATATCGGCTATGGAGAAAATTACAGCTATTATTCCCGAAACGAGAATAAAAACACTGTTAAACAGCACTTGGATTCCCTTCGCAATTTTGCTTTAAACCTCTATCAGGACAAAAAATACATTCAGCCACAACTCGGCCTAATTACTGCCGCTTATCTAAGCTGGATGAATAGAGAAAATGAACAGGCAAAAAAATATCTTGTCCAAGTAAAAGAAAATGAATTGAATCCTAGGTTGGGCGATCAATATCAGATTACTGTGTTGCTTACCCAGTTAGCCGACTGGCAAACCAGCAAACAGATTGATCAACCAAAGCTGGTCAAAACATTAACATGGTTAGAGGAGAAAGCCAAGCAGGATGGAAAAAACTCAAGCAACAGAAAGGAATGGAGCTATAGTGCTTTCGAATACAGCAATTATAGTTTAATCGCCAGAAACATCCTTCAAAATCTCGTCGTCAAACATTATCTCAGCACACAAGATACGGCTATGGCGAGTTTAGCAGCTGTGAAAGCCGATATCTTCTACAATTACGGCGTCGCTAAGGATTCTCTTGAAGACAACATGCAATGGTCTACCATGCATTTTTGGGAAAATAGTCTCACACCTAAAACATTGTTAAAAATAAGAGCTTTATTGTCTGACAATACACAACAAAATACACTATCCCGGTTTTTACTTGAAGATATCAAGCATTTTAATAGGGATTATCTGACAGAGCTTTTAGGTACCGCATATTTACGGGAACTGGATTTCCAGAAAGCAGCAACGACGCTACAGGCGCTTCCTACGAACCACAAAATAAGGGAAATAAAGAATTGGTATAATGAAGATGAAACAGATGTTATACCCAATCCGTTTATCGTTACCGTCAATGACTATCCCAAGAAATACGGAAAAGAGAACACAACGAAACTAAAATATGCGGAGCGCATGGCGCGATTGGAAAATGCAATAAAAAGCGAAAAAAACAATCAGAAAAAAGCCGATTATTACTTTCAGATGGCTACGGGAATTTACCAGACCAGCACCTACGGAAATGCCTGGTCATTAGTTTCCTACGATTGGTCATCCACGGATAGTCATGCCGCCTCAACAATACACTGGCAGCGGAATTATTTACAGGCAAAATCAGCAAAAGAATGGTATGGCAAAGCACGTTCACTAAGCTCAGATAAAGAATTTAAGGCCAAATGTACATTTATGCTTGCAAAATGCGAACAGAAAGATTTTGTTTATACAGAAGACACACGCTGGAAATATTATGATTCTCCATTGAAAAATCCGTTCTATCGCTTTTCGCTGCAGAATAAGTATTTTAGGGAACTTAACACACAGTATAAGGACACTCCATTTTTCAATACCGCTTCAAGGGAATGTACTTATCTAAGAGACTATATAAATCTTACACAAGCCTTAAAATAAAGACGCTCTTTCCTTTAAATAAAGAAAGGCTTCCACACATTTGGAAGCCTTTCTTTATTATGCTCTACTATCTTCATTATGATACATACTGAGATAACTATCGTAACGGGATGATTCAATCTCGCCTTCCTCGACAGCTTCCATAATGACACATCCCGGTTCGTTGATATGTCGACAGTTATTGAACCGACATTGGTTCATCAACGCACGCATCTCAGGGAAAAAGTGAGACAGTTCTTGTTTTTCGATATCCACAATTCCCAATTCGCGAATGCCGGGTGTATCAATCAGTTTTCCCCCAAACGGTAAATCAAACATTTCCGCAAATGTAGTCGTATGCTTCCCTTTATCTGACCAATCCGAAATTTCACCGGTTTTCAAACCATATTCTGGTACAATAGCATTAATCAACGTAGATTTGCCTACACCGGAATGCCCCGACACCAATGTAATCTTATCCTGAAGCAATTCCTTAACAAGATCGATATTTTTTCCTGTCAACGCCGATACCTCATAGCATGGATAACCTATCCGTTCATAAATGGCTTTATACTCGGCCAATATTTCTAGGCCCTCATCACTAAAAAGATCGAGTTTATTAAAAATAAGCACTGCCGGTATGCTATAAGCTTCAGTGGTCACCAAAAAACGATCGATAAAGCCCAGCGATGTTGGTGGAGAAGCTAAAGTAACCACTAGAAAAGCCTGATCTAAGTTAGCACCGATAATCTGCGTTTGTTTGGATAAATTGACCGACTTTCGAATAATATAATTGCGACGGGGTTCCAATTCACGAATGACAGCACTTTCAAGATCCGGTTCCACATCGAAATGTACCCAATCTCCCACAGCCACAGGGTTGGTTGTTTTAATTCCTTTGGTACGAAACTTTCCTTTGATCCGGCAATCATATCGCTTGCCGTCTTCGCCCAAAACCTGATACCAGCTACCCGTGGACTTTGTTACCAATCCTCTCATAGAACCTCTTGCATTAAATGTGTCATAGCACAAAAATCGGAAAAATTTATTAAACTTACGGTTTGATGAATTTCTTACCTTTGTAAGGAGACTAAAATTCAATTTTGTGAAAAAACTATTTCTTTTAGATGGAATGGCTCTTATATATAGGGCATATTTTGCATTGAGCAAGACCCCACGTATCACCTCTACAGGGTTGAATACCGGGGCAATCATGGGATTTACCAATACACTATTGGAGGTATTGAAAAATCAGCAACCTTCTCATATAGCGGTAGTGTTCGACACGGCTGCACCTACAGCACGCCATATTGAATTTGAAGCCTATAAAGCACACCGCGAAAAAATGCCCGAAGATCTTTCGGCTTCTATCCCATACATCTACCGACTGATTGAAGGATTCAATATCCCGATAATTACCATGGACGGTTATGAAGCCGATGATATCATCGGAACATTGGCAAAAAAAGCGGAGCAAGAAAACTTTCAAGTCTACTGTATGACACCTGATAAAGATTTTGGTCAACTTGTCTCGGACAATATTTTTATTTACAAGCCCGCCCGTATGGGTAATGGAGCCGAAGTACAGGGAGTGAAAGAAATCCGAGAAAAATGGGAAGTCACTGATGTCTGCCAGGTCATTGACATTTTGGGTCTATGGGGTGATGCAGTAGATAATATTCCAGGAATTCCTGGCATTGGAGAGAAGACCGCAAAGAAATTAGTGCAAGAATTTGGTTCAGTTGAAGGAATAATAGCCAAGGCCGATCAGCTTAAAGGCAAAATGCGTGAAAATGTCGAAAATTTTGCAGAACAGGGATTGATCTCAAAAAAATTGGCGACAATTCTATTGGACGTCCCCGTTGAGCTTGACGAAAAAGCATTGGAACTTGAGGACCCAAATAAAGATATTCTCGAGCCCCTCTTTGCTGAGCTGGAATTTAGAACGCTTGGAAAAAGAGTTTTTGGAGAAGATTTCTCCATACTTGAAAAGAATAGCCCTTTGAACGGACAAATGGATTTATTCGCTGTACAAACGACAACGGTAACAACGACTACAGCTATCGCAATAGAAGTTTCGAATGAAAATATCGTCTTAAAAAACATTCATAATACTGCGCACGAATACACTTTAATTGATACGACCGAAGAACAAGAAAAGCTTGCCAAAGAGCTTGCGGCAAAGGAGAGCTTTTGTTTTGATACTGAAACAACAGGATTAGACGCAAACCTTGCTGATGTTGTTGGACTCTCTTTTTCATTTGAAACGGGAAAAGCATACTATATTCCCACGCCAGCAAATCGGGAAGAAGCACAGCGCATCCTCAACATTTTTAAACCTGTATTGGAAAATCCAGCAATTGAGAAGATCGGTCAAAATATCAAATACGATATTTTATTATTGGCCCGATATGGCATTAAAGTTCAGGGAACTCTATTTGACACCATGTTAGCGCATTACCTCATTGATCCCGATACAAGACACGGAATGGATGTGCTCGCTGAAAACTATTTAAATTACAGCCCTGTTTCAATTACCGAGCTCATTGGCGAAAAAGGGAAAAAGCAAGGTAATATGCGTGATGTCGAATTCGAGCAGATCAAAGAATATGCGGCCGAAGATGCGGATATTACACTGCAGCTTAGAAACATATTTCAACCTCTTTTAGTGGAAACAGACACGTTACAATTAGCCCAGGAGGTTGAATTTCCACTTGTCTATGTACTAGCAGAAATAGAACGGAATGGCGTAAAGATTGATGTCCCTGCTTTAGGAGAATTTTCTAAAACCTTAGAACAGGATATTCGGAATCTCGAAAACTCTATATTTGAAAAAGCGGGAGTTAACTTCAATATCGCCTCGCCAAAACAGTTAGGTGAAGTATTATTCGACAAGCTCCAATTGGATCCGAAGGCAAAAAAAACAAAAACGGGACAATATAAAACTGGTGAAGATGTTTTATTGGCGTTGGCACATAAATCGGATATCGTTCAGGACATTTTAAATTTTAGGCAATTACAGAAATTAAAATCCACTTACGTAGATTCATTACCCGAATTGATCAATCCAGAAACTGGCCTCATCCATACGTCCTACAATCAGGCTGTTGCCGCAACAGGCCGTTTGAGCTCCACCAACCCAAATCTGCAGAATATCCCAATCCGGACGGAAAGAGGACGGGAAGTGAGAAAAGCATTTATTCCCCGCTCAGTGGACAATGTGATCTTATCCGCCGATTATTCACAGATCGAATTGCGCCTGATTGCGGAATTGAGTAAAGATCAGAATATGATGGAAGCTTTTAGTCAAGGTCACGATATCCATCGCGCTACGGCAGCGAAAGTTTATAACATGGCTTTCGACGAAGTAACGTCCGAACAACGACGCAATGCGAAAGCAGTCAACTTCGGCATTATTTATGGTCAATCCGCCTTTGGTCTATCCCAAAATCTAGGTATTTCACGTAAAGAAGCAGCGGACATCATTAATGAATATTTCAATCAATATACGGGTATCAAGAAGTATATGAGTGATGCTGTTGAATTTGCCAAAGAGAAAGGGTACGTTGAAACAATTTTAAAGCGCAGACGTTATTTGAGAGATATTAATTCCGCAAATATGACCGTTCGCGGATTTGCTGAACGAAATGCGATCAATGCACCGATTCAGGGCTCAGCAGCAGATTTAATCAAGATTGCTATGATTGCGATACAAAAAGAAATCGAACAGCAGGGACTCATAGGTAAAATGATTATGCAGGTGCATGATGAGCTGGTATTTGATGTTCCGAGACAAGAGGTTGAAGCATTCAAAACCATTATTCTGGACAAAATGACAAACGCGATTTCAACAACCGTTCCATTGGTCGTTGAAATCGGAGAAGGTAAAAATTGGCTTGAGGCACATTAAATTTTGTTATGACTAAAAAATTCATTTATATACTGTTGTTGTTATCCTCATTCTGCTTTAAGAATATTCAGGCGCAAGAAGATAAACCTGTATTTTACGAAAAATTAGATCAGGGATTAATTCGTTTCTATTTTGATAAATATTATTATCTGGCAGCAAAAGATTGCGAATTCAAAACAATTGAACGCGTCAGCAAATTTGATTTCACAAAGCAAATTTTCGAAGGGGAATTTCGTGATTTTGCCCCCAATGGCAATCGCTTGCTTATCGGAAACTATAAGGATGGTAAAAAAGAAGGCCTATTTCAAGCTTTTCACCCAAATGGCGTGCTGAAATGGGAAATAAATTTTAAAGACAACTACCCTATTGGCGATTGGAAATATTATTATCCCGATGGGAAGCCATTATTGACAGTCAGCTACGGCGATTTTGGATATTTCATCAAAGATTATTGGGATAACCGGGGGAAACAGGAAGTCGTTAATGGTGAGGGCAACTACGAGTTTGCAATACCATTCGAAGGCTTTACCGAATTTGGTTATGATTTTTATTTGCGCAAAGGGAAAGTAAAAGGTGGAAAACCACAAGGGAATTGGAACACTTACTTTTATAATGTAGGACAGCAGCCGATTTATGCAATGACACAACGGTTTGTTAATGGACAAATTACGGTTACCTACGATGACAATGGGGAGCTTCCAATCGAAGATTTTCAGTCGTTGAGTATTCTTCCATACGATTATTTCGTCCGTGCAGAATTACTAAACAGTAAATCCTGTAGTTTTGATGACTTCTCAAATTTCTATGCGTTTCTTGCCAAACGTTTTACTGATGGAATCAATAAAAGCGGAATTGAAGTCACCGGTCAATTAAATTTCTCCTATGAGGTTGAGGTAAAAAAAACAGGAGCAGTCAATATGCGAAGCCTCAGGCTCAATGTAGACTCCAGTAATGAAAATTACCATAATATTTTGAACCGGATTGCGAAAGGCATAGATTTTTATTTTCCAACCTATAAACAAGATCAACCTCACGACGATACGATTAAAGTTTCCGGAAGTATTACAACAGCAAGTGATGGAAAGGTCTATACGCATTCAATTAAAATTGAAAGACAAATCGACAATCCGAGTAAATAATTATCTTTGCAGAAATAAATAGATATGAAATTCCATAAAGAAGGATATACCACCCTAGCGATTGCTATACTTTTTATCTTTATCATCAATGCCGTTGCGGATTATTATGATGCTTCACAGTATGTAAAATGGGTTATTTTTGCCCTTTCAGCATTCCTATTCATCACTGTTGTCCAATTTTTTAGAAGTCCCAAGAAAGTCGTTAGTCCACAAGATGGTACAATCTTATGCCCTGCAGATGGAAAAGTTGTGGTTATCGAAGAAACTGAAGAAAACGAGTATTTTCATGATAGAAGGATACAGGTTTCTATTTTCATGTCTCCCGTCAATGTCCATGTGAATCGAAATCCCATTAGTGGTCTGGTCACTTTTTTCAAATACCATCCAGGGAAATTTTTGGTTGCCTGGCATCCAAAATCTTCTACAGATAACGAAAGAACGACTGTCGTGGTGAAAGATAAAGAAGGAAGGGAAGTTCTCTTTCGTCAAATCGCCGGCGCATTAGCCCGCCGCATTGTTTGGTACGTAAAGGAAAATGATCAGGTTGTGCAAGGCAACGAGTTCGGTTTTATCAAATTTGGTTCGCGTGTCGATCTATTTCTACCGCTAGGAACAGAAATCAATGTGAATATTGGCGATAAAGTTACTGGGGCCAAGACCATTATCGGAAAATTTTAACAATTTATTAATACCATAATAAGTAACTTAGGCTCCAATTAGGGGCCTTTTTTATTCAACAGATGAATTTTAGACAATTATTATTGGCAAACTCCGCTGGCGTTGGTATCGCAATATCCACCATCAGCTTTTATTATAAACATGATCTTCAGACCGCGCTGATTATATTTTTTGTTGCGCTGGTAGTCTGCTTTCTTCTATTCAATTATCTTTTCGAGAAATACATCTATCGCCGTCTCAATACCATGTATAAGCTAATTCACAACCTCAAGCTCGGCAAGGATCTTAAAGATGCAATTGGTGAACATGTCAGTGAAGATCCCATTACAGATGCCGAGAATGATGTAAAAGCCTGGGCAAAAGATAAAAAAAATGAAATTGAACAATTAAAATCTCAGGAGAAATTTCGACGTGAATTTCTATCCAATATCTCACATGAGTTCAAAACTCCCCTCTTTGCCACCCAGGGTTACATCGAAACCCTGCAAGACGGATTAATGGAAGAGGATATGGAAATGGCAAAAAATTTCTTGGATAAAGCTGCCCGCAATCTTGATAGATTGAATTACCTCATTCAAGATTTAGATGAAATATCCAAATTAGAATCTGGAAAAATGGTCTTGAACATTGAAAAATTTGACATCGTAGACCTGATCAAAGACATCTCCTATTCATTAGAAGACAAAGCCAAACAGCACCATATCAAAATCGAGTTTAAGCCTAAGGCCGGCACACCGCACTGGGTCAAGGCCGATCGCAACAAAATACATCAGGTGCTGTATAATCTCATAGACAATTCCCTCAAATATGGGAAGGAAGGTGGGACTACAAAAATCAAAATTTTTCCACTATTTGAGCAGGTGCTCATTGAAATCACTGACGATGGTTATGGAATTGAAGAAAAAAATCTGAGCCGCGTATTCGAGCGATTCTTCCGAACAGACAAAAGTCGATCAAGAGATATTGGCGGATCCGGCCTAGGCCTTGCTATTGTAAAACATATTATCGAAGCCCATCAACAGAACGTCAATGTACGTAGTACTGAGGGGATTGGAACTACTTTCGGCTTTACTTTGCAAAAAGTTCAAACCGGAGATTAAACAATTGATGACACTTTTGTGTTTAAACAAAACCAATGTTAACATTAACTTAACATTAGGGTGTTACTTTTGCAAAAATAAATTTAAGATATGTCTTTAAATAGCATTTTTCAATACTTCGTTCCAAAGGACAAAAAATTCTTTCCTTTGTTTGAACAGGCAGGCAACAATTTGATCGAAATGTCTCAATTGTTAAAAGATATTGTTAACTCAAACAATCCGGAGAAGAAGAAGGAGTTCACACGCAAGATGGAAGACCTGGAGCACAGAGGCGACAACATCACCCATCAAATTCATTTGGAACTAGGTAAAAATTTCATTACACCTTTTGATCGCGAAGATATACACTCTTTAGCAAGTTCATTGGACGATGTAGCAGACTTTATCCATGGCGCTGCCAACAGAATGGATTTATACAAGGTTGAAAAAGCAACAGAGCCGATGATCGAAATCGCGGATCTCTTGGTAGAAGCTACGGAGCATGTTTCAAAAGCAATCCACGAACTTCGTGACCTAAAAAACATCCGCAATATTACTGATTCGTGCGTACGTATCAATAGTGTTGAAAACAAAGCAGACTATATTTTTGACAAAGCGGTGGCTGATCTTTTTGAATTTGAAAAAGATGCGATCTCATTGATCAAACATAAAGAGGTATTATCCGCAATGGAAGATGCAACAGACAAATGCGAGGATGTTGCTAACGTCTTAGAAAGTATTCTAGTTAAAAACGCATAATCATTCGATCATTAGTGCATAAAAATTCTACGAGATTATGATGTCAACATTACTCGTTGTTGTGATTGTCCTAGCGATTGCATTTGACTACATCAATGGATTCCATGATGCCGCCAACTCAATTGCGACAGTTGTATCAACAAAAGTTCTCACACCAGCAATGGCTGTATTATGGGCTGCCATATTCAACTTTGCTGCTTATTTCTACTTTACAGACCATAAAGTAGCCAACACCATTGCTAAAACGGTATTGGAAGAATATATTACCCTTGAGGTCATCTTTGCCGGCCTGCTCGCAGCAATTGGCTGGAACTTGTTCACTTGGTACTACGGAGTACCATCGAGTTCATCACATACCTTAATTGGAGGTTTTGCAGGATCAGGAATGGCCTATGCTTTTATTCTAGGAGCAGATCCTATTCATGCCATTAATATCGATGCGACTTTAAAAATTATTGCTTTCATCGTGCTGGCGCCAATCATTGGTATGACCATATCCATTATCATTACGCTCATAGTAATCAACTTGGCAAAAAACTCCCGTCCTAGTGTTGCCGAAAAGTGGTTTAAAGTATTACAGTTGGTTTCTTCTGCGGGTTTGAGTTTTGCCCATGGTGGTAATGATGCCCAAAAAGTAATGGGTATTATCCTTGTTGCTATGGTTGCTGGAGGTTATATGGAAAACACCGAACATATGCCTGAATGGATTCCGTTGACTTGTTACGCAGCAATTGCAGCCGGAACAATGAGTGGTGGCTGGAAAATTGTAAAAACAATGGGCACAAAGATCACGAAAGTGACACCATTAGAGGGAGTCTGCGCTGAATCTGCAGGTGCTGTTACATTAGGGATAACAGAACATTTCGGTATCCCAGCTTCAACTACACATACGATTACAGGTGCTATTATCGGTGTCGGCGTTGTCAAGCGTGTCTCAGCAGTTCGTTGGGGTGTTACTATCAGTCTATTATGGGCTTGGATATTGACGATCCCAGTATCTGCACTGCTTGGTGCACTATCATTAGTTATCGTCCATTATTTACTTTAGAAAGAATTTCTTAATTTTTTTCTTAAAGCTATTGAAACAAAACAAAAATTTGGTACTTTCGTACCGAATTTTTGTTTTGTTGTTTCACATTAAATACTTAATTTAGTACGAAATATAGCGAAAACAAAAATTTAACATAATTTTAAGATTTTGGCACGGCAATTGTACTGTTCCAAGTATTAATACAAGTGAATTTAAAATTGAAAACAATTAAAATTAATAATAACCTTAAAAACAAGAGTATGAACTATTCTACAATTAAAAAAACAGCTGTTGCTGCTACATTAGTTGCCGCTTTAGGTTTCGCTGATACAGCACAAGCTCAACAAGTATTCGGTGGTAGATCACAATACAGAACTTGGTCTATCGGAGTTCAAGGCGGTATTACTACACCTAACACTGTGATTGGTGGTAACAACGCTTTTGGTCAAAAAGTAGGTTACTTTCAAAACAAAGTAGGTGAGTATTACGGTTTGACAGTACGTAAACAATTCTCGCACCTATTCGGGTTAGAAGTGGAAGCAAACCGTGGTAAGATCAAAACTTACAACCATGATGAGTCTGGTCCTGCTTTCGAAGCTGGTTCTGGTTCTAGTTTAGGTCGTGCTCAATCGGCTGAAACAAAAGTAAATTGGGCAGCTAGTTTAAACGGTGTATTCCAATTAGGAACAGTTGATTTCTTGAGAAGAGAAAATGCCGTTAATTTTTACGCTAAAGTAGGTATCGGTGCTTTCGCTTACAATCCGGTCCAATTTTCCAATAACGAATTTGGTGGAACTGTTGTTTACGATCAAAAATGGGGTGAAGATGTATTAGGAGACCGTTCTCCTTCAGAGGCAAGAGATAAAGATTACCGTTTAGGTATGATTGTTCCTGTAGGTGTTGGTGCTAAATTCAAATTATCTGAGGTTGTTGCCTTGAACTTAGGTTACACAATGAACTTCACTGATGAAGCATTATTGTATGGACCTAACAGACATGGATCTGCTAAACAACGTTTCTCTAACGTATATGGTGGTTTAGAATTTACTTTAGGTTCAAAAGACAAGCAGAACTTGACTTTTGCTAACCCTGTAGCTACACTTTACGATGAATTGAAAGATCCTTCATTGAGAAACGAAGTTGAAGCATTGAAACAACGTGTAAGCACTTTGGAAGGTACTGTTAACACTTTAAGCGCTGATGCTGATGGTGACGGTGTATCTGATAAATTCGATAAATGTCCTAACACGCCAGCTGGCACTCCAGTAGATGGTTCAGGATGTCCGATCAAATTCCCAGAGCCAGTAGTTGAAAGCGCTACTGCTAACGGTTACTATGCTCCAATTCAATTCGAATTTGATAGCTCAGTATTGAAAACTTCATCTTACTCAACTCTAGACAAATTGGCTAAAGAAGTACGTGATAACAATTCAACTGTAACTTTAGATGGTTATGCATCCGCTGAAGGTACAGAAGCTTACAACATGACTTTGTCTAAAGACCGTGCTAACTCTGTAAAACAATATTTGGTAAATGCTGGTGTTTCTTCATCAAGCATTACTGCTAACGGTTACGGAGAGGCTAACCCAGTTGCATCTAATTCAACTGAAGAAGGTCGTGTTCAAAACCGTCGTGTTGAGATCAAAAAATAATCGTATATAATTTATACCATTATATTTAAAAGCCGGCTCTGGAGCCGGCTTTTTTATTTTGACAGTATTTATCCTTAACTTTGTGGATGATATCTAATTTGTGGAAAAGTTAATCCATAAAATTAGAGAAGAAATTAGTATTTTGATTTAAGGAATAAAATACTGGTTTTAAACTTTTGAAAATGGAAGAGGATTTTGAATTTGAAAACCCCGAAGAAAGAAAAATCTCGGTGGACCGATATGAGGAAATGCTTCGAAACGAGGATCAGTATTTTTTTGACTCCAAGGCCTTCGAAGGAATTATTGACTATTACGCTGAAAAAAATGACCCTGTAAAAGCACTACAAGTAACAGAATTTGCGATTAGCCAGCATCCTTTTGATATCACATTTCTGTTGAAGCAAGCTCAATTGTTCTCAACAATTCAGCAATATCAGAATGCACTGGCGGCATTGGACAAAGCTGAACTATTGGAAGCTTCAGAAGGCGATATATTTTTGATTAGAGGTGGAATTTTAGGAAGCATCGGACAGTTTGATGATGCGTTAGAACAACTATTTAAAGCCTTACCTTTATTAGACAATAAGGATGAAGTCTACTTTCATATAGCGATGATTTTCCAAGCCCAAATGGATTATGATAAAGCTATTGTTTATTTAAAGAAAGCGCTCGAACTTAATATGGACTATCAAGAGGCGCTCTATGAACTAGCGTATTGTTACGACGTGCTTGATAGGCAAGAAGAAAGCATATCCTTCTATAACAAATATATAGACTCAGATCCTTATTCGTATTATGCCTGGTATAACTTAGGCAACTCTTATCACAAAATCGGCAAGTTCGATGCGGCGCTGGATGCTTATGATTATGCCATCTTGATCAAAGAGGATTTTTCATCAGCTTATTTCAACAAAGGAAATGCGCTCGTCAATTTAGATCGTTACCAGGAGGCCTTAGACGTTTATAAACAAACCTTCGAATATGAGCAGCCTAGCGCAGATACTTACTGTGCAATCGGCGAATGTTATGAAAAGTTGGAGCAGATGGAAGAAGCTCGAAATTATTATAAAAAAGCGGTGAAATTGGATGCTGAGTTAGCGGATGCATGGTTTGGTATCGGAGTTACCTTGGATTTTGAAGAACGTTATTTTGAATCTCTTCATTTCTACAAAAAAGCATTAGAACTAGAGGACACAAATCCCGACTATTGGTTTGCTATTGCAGATGCGCGTTATAAATTGCAACAAATCGATCAAGCTGAAGAGGCCTACAAAAAAGTAGTAGCATTGAATCCATCTGATATAGATGCCTGGCTGGATTACTCATCCATTTTATTTGAACAGAGCAAAGTTGATGAAGCTATCAATGTTATGTCCGATGCGATTACCCAAAACCCGCAAGCAGCAGAATTGTACTATCGTGTAGTCGCTTATTTATTCGCTAATGGACAATATAATGAAGCTTTAAACTTCTTAGAATTAGGCTTAGCGACGAATCCAGAAAAACATTACATTCTTTTTGATTACCTTCCTCAATTACAGGGAAATCAAATTATCACTGAAATCGTAAAAAAATACACAAAGCCAAAAGATTAAAAAATATATCTGTAGGCAGTCACGAAGATTACCTACAGATATAAAATCCGATACAATTACATCAAGAAGCTTGTAACCCAAAGACGTAGTAAACCCTCCGATGAAAAAATTAGGTTTGATAGGATACCCCTTAGGGCATTCTTTTTCCAAGAAATATTATTTAGGGAAGTTTGAGAAAGAAAATATTCAGCATATAGATTATGAGCTATATCCGATTGAACGCATAGCAGAGTTTCCGTCAATTTTTATGAACAAGGACTTCTATGGCGTTAATGTGACCATCCCCTATAAGATAGAAGTCATGGATTATTTGAACGAACTGTCAGAAGAGGCTAAAGCCATACAGGCGGTAAACTGTATCCGCATCACCCATCTTGCGGATGGTAGCACCTATCTTAAAGGTTACAATACAGATGCATATGGTTTTGAAGCATCACTAAAACCTCTTTTGAAAGAACACGATAAAAAGGCCTTAATTTTGGGAAACGGTGGTGCTGCAAAGGCAGTTATGTATGCATTGGATCAATTAAGTATCGCATACAAGCTCGTCAGTAGAACAAAGCAAGCAGATAACTACACCTATGATGAATTAGATGCATCAATTTTAGCAGAACACACAGTAATTGTCAATTGCTCACCCGTTGGTACATTCCCCAATATTACAGAGTCTCCTGCTTTACCTTATG
This sequence comes from Sphingobacterium prati, assembly GCF_013167215.1. Lineage (GTDB taxonomy): Bacteria > Bacteroidota > Bacteroidia > Sphingobacteriales > Sphingobacteriaceae > Sphingobacterium > Sphingobacterium prati. Next base: position 158,963 of record NZ_JABJWY010000038.1, on the reverse strand, counting down.
AATACATCAATGACAAGCATTTATTCTACGATCTAATCTATAATCCTGAGGAGACATCCTTTCTAAAAAAAGGAAAAGAGAAAGGTGCTCGAATTAAGAATGGCTATGAAATGTTATTGCTTCAGGCTGAAAAGAATTGGGAAATCTGGAATAGCTGATTTTTCACTATTTAGCGAACAATAAAAACAGTAATTTTGCTTTATGTTAAAGATTAGAACATTTACTTTCAACGCATATCAAGAAAACACCTATTTATTGCATAACGAACAGGGAAATGCACTTATTATTGACCCAGGCATGTATGTCGAAAATGAGCAGGCAGAGTTTTCGACATTTATCGATCATCATAATCTCAGCCCTCGATTGTTATTAAATACGCATTGCCATATTGATCATGTTTTAGGTAATTATTTCATTCACGAGAAGTTTGGTCTTCTTCCTCAATTTCACGAAGGTGAACTATCTACCTTGGTTGCTGTTCAAAACTATGCCCCCCAAATGGGATTTCGCTATGAGATCTCTCCCATTGGAGAAGTATTTTTAAATGATGGGGATATAATCCAATTGGATCATGATAAATTGGAAGTTATCTTAGCGCCCGGCCATTCGCCTGCCCATATTTGTTTTTATTCCGCTTCACAAAAATTTCTAATTGGTGGAGATGTTCTGTTCCGTAACAGCATTGGTCGTACTGATTTACCAGGAGGAAACCATCAGCAGCTTCTGGATAGCATCAAACAAAAAATTTACACCTTACCTGATGACACCGTCGTTTATCCTGGTCATGGCCCATCGACGACTATAGGTTTTGAAAAGAACTCCAATCCATTTATTCAAGGATAAGATATGAACTTGCCTTTTCTATTTGCCAAAAGATATCTCTTTTCAAAAAAATCGGTCAACGCGATTAATATCATTTCCTCAATCAGTGTGATCGGTGTGATGGTAAGTAGTGCGGCATTAATTATACTCCTATCCTCTTTTAATGGCATGGAAGAGCTTATTCTATCCATGTATAGCAAATTCGCACCCGAACTAAAGATTGAGCCCCAAAAGGGTAAGCTTTTTGAGACTAATAAACCGATTTTCCAAGAGCTTCGAAACGATCCCAACGTCGTTCATTATACAGAAGTATTAGAAGAAAAAGTATTGCTGCAATACGGTAACCGGCAATATATTTCGACCATAAAAGGAGTCGAGCCCCAATCGCTCAATACAAGTATTGGTGATAGTATTCTTGTGGACGGGACATATCAACTCGTGCGAGATTCAACGAAGTTGGCTATACTCGGGGCAAGTGTTCAGGCCAACCTTGGTGTATCGATACAAAATACACCTGATTTAATCCAAGTTTATTCTCCAAGAAAAGGAGTCAAAAATTCAGCCAATCCAGCAGAAGAATTTAATATTCGATCTATTACCCCTACGGGAGTCCTCAGGTATCAGCAGGATTTTGATAATTTCGTTATTACGCCGATTTCATTTGCAAAGGAAGTACTTGGCGAATATGATAGGGTATCGTCCATTGAGTTTTATTTAAAGGAAGGGACTCCGGTCAGAGAATTCGAGCGAGATCTTCAAAAAAAATTGGGGGTGAATTATCTAGTTAAGAATAGAGAAGAACAAAACCCAACCTTATATAAAAACGTACGTGTAGAGCGCTGGGTTGTGTTTTTCATTCTAACATTGATCAGTGTCATCGCAATTTTCAATATTGTGGGATCATTGACGATGTTGGTATTGGATAAACAAAAGGACATGACAGTCTTAAAGAGTTTAGGTGGAAACAATAACTTAATTCAACGTATTTTCTTTTACGAGGGATTAATGATCGCAATTATCGGTTGCATTTTAGGTTTACTACTGGGGGCTGTCTTCAATTATATTCAGTCAACATATGGTATAATACGCGTTGAAGACGGTACAAACGCTATTTTAGATAGTTATCCTATGGTTAGCAGATGGAGTGATTATCTATTAGTATTTATTACGGTTACCAGCATATCAGGACTAGTCTCATATTTCTCAGCGAAGATAAGTGTAAAAGAACTGAATAAACTAAAAGCAACAGATTAATAGCGGGAACTTTTAGAACGGCTTTGGTTACCCTTAGTTATTTGTTGGATTAAGCTTCCCCAAGCAAAAGGATTTAATAAAGGATTAGCATAACGCTGGTTGATGACTTTATTATTCATCGTATTGAAGCTCTGGGCATTATTGATTGAACGCATCTCGCTGCCATCACGGGGTACTACTGCAGCCATAGCTGATAATGATTCATAGGAAAGCGATCTTCTGGCCCGCACTATATTATCTTCAGATACATCCAAGTTCATAAACGCAATATTAAACTCTTCAATACTAGCCCATGGATAGGGTGTGACCATGGGTAATTCCGTAACCAAGTTTTGCATGACAATATTAGCGGTATATTTGTCTCCGGCAACTTCAGGAATTGTTATAGTGAGAGGATCGAATCCGACGGAGGTAAAACGAATTGTATCTCCTACATGGGCCACAAATGAAAAATAGCCTTCATTATTTGCTGCAATCGCCTCGTTACGAAAGGACAAATTGGTTACTGTAGCATAGCCGACAGGTAGTCCTGAACCCACAGTAGTTACAATACCAGAATATTGAATGATCTTTCTCTCTTGAGCATTCAAAATAGAAAAATCAAAAAATATTGATAAAACTAATAATATAGGAATCAGCAATTTCATAGAACAAATTTACACAAAAACAGCCGAGCTAGCCGTTAAATTGTGTTAATAGATAAATTAGTTAGCCGAAGGCATAGTCGCATCAGGAGAATCCGGATCAGTAAGATTGATCGCTTCTACAGCTGTAATCTCGGGTACAGCTTTTTTAATAGCCTGTTCCAATCCGGCTTTAAAAGTCATGATGCTCATTGAACATGAAGCACAAGCGCCTAATAGTTTTAATCGCACGACATTATCTGCTGTAATCTCTTCAACACTCACATTTCCGCCATCAGTTTCCAAATAGGGTCTCAAGGTATCCAGTGCTTGCTCCACTCTTTCTTTTAAAGTCATACTCTTAATTAAAATCAATGATTGTACATGTAAAGATAGTCAAATATTTTAAAATCTATATTTTTCCTCTACTTGGGCCTTAGAAAAACAACAAGTTTATGACAATACCGCTACTAAATTGCATTAACGAGTTAAAGAATGTTAATATAAAATGTAGTTTTTGGGATCAAATAATTATTAAACTATATTGCGCAGTAAAATTTAATTGATTAGTATAACAAATTCACTTATCTTTGTAAAATGTTTTTAAATAGGCGTATAGCGGCTATCTGTGCCGGCATGATGTTTCTATTGGTATTTACTGGTTGCAAGAGTAAATTTGAGAAATTGCGCGCAAGCAATAATATCGCTCAAAAGTATGAAGAAGCCGTAAAACTATATGAGAAAAAGAAATATACAAAGGCATTAGTTTTGTTCGATGACTTGCGGACCAAATTTCGCGGACAGGCTGAAGCAGAAAATATCTACTATTATCTAGCATTTGCCAATTACCGTCTGAAAGATTATACTTCAGCAGCATACCATTTTAAGGACTTTGCCGATGTTTACCCAAACAGCCCCCGGGCTGAAGAATGTCGTTTCATGCATGCCTATTGCTACTATTTGGATTCACCTCGATCAACTTTGGATCAAGCAAATACAAAGAAAGCAATCGATGCTTTACAACTTTTTGTCAATCTCTACCCAGAATCTGAACGCGCTAAAGAAGCTGCAGATCTGATTCAAAAGTTAAGAGACAAACTTGAGCTTAAAGCTTTTGCGAACGCCAGACTCTATTACGACATGGGGCTTAATGATGATTATAGAGCTGCTGTTATTGCGTTACAAAATGTATTAAAAGAATATCCTGACACCAAATACGCTGAAGAAATTGAATTTCTGACGCTAAAGGCACAATACATTTTTGCATCAAAAAGTATTCTGCAAAAGCAGGAAAGCAGATATGACGAAACATTGGATTATTACCGTAATTTTGCAAGCAATTACCCCAATAGCAAACATATAAAAGAAGCGGAATCCATTCGTGAAGATTCCGAAAAAGGGATTAAAACAGCCGCTTCCCACATGAAAGAATATAAGAAGGCTCTTGCTGAGCAAGAAGCGTATATAAAAGAACAAAAGGCGAAAAAAGAAAAAGAAAATACCGAAAAAGATGAGTCAAAAAAATAATAATTCAATTCCAAATTCTACGGTTACACGTGACCTTAGACAATTGGACAAAGGAACTGACAATCTCTATGAATCTATTGTAGTTATTTCCAAACGCGCAAATCAAATTGCGGTAGATGTAAAAGAAGAACTCAACGGAAAACTTGCTGAATTTGCAAGTAATAACGATAATTTAGAAGAGGTATTCGAAAACCGCGAACAGATTGAGATTTCTAAACATTATGAGCGTATGCCAAAACCAACTTTGGTAGCAATCGATGAGTTTTTACACGACAAAGTGTATTACAGAAATCCTTCAAAAGAGCAGGACTAATCGCCAAACCTATAAAATGGCTTTAGCAGGGAAAAATATTGTAATTGCTGTATGCGGTAGTATCGCCGCATACAAAATTGCGTCCCTTATTCGTCTGCTCATAAAAGCGGATGCCCAGGTTAAAGTGATTATGTCTAAGGAAGCCACAGCTTTCATTACCCCCCTTACGCTTTCTACACTATCCAAAAACCCGGTTTTAATTGACTATTACCAACCCAATACAGGTGAATGGAATAATCATGTAGAAATTGCTTTGGAAGCCGATTATATACTCATAGCTCCTGCAACAGCAAACACCATCGGTAAGATGGCTAACGGGCTCTGTGATAATCTACTTATGGCAGTATATTTATCAGCAAAGTGTCCAGTGTTCTTTGCTCCGGCAATGGATTTAGATATGTGGAAACACCCATCTACACAATCCAATATCGCCAAACTTGGAGCTTACGGCAATATAATCATACCTCCTGAAAAAGGTGAGTTAGCCAGTGGATTAATAGGTGAAGGACGTCTTGCCGAACCAGAGGAACTTTTCCGCTTTCTAGCAGATTTTGCTAACGAAAAACTTCCTCTATCGGGTCTAAAGGCACTCGTATCAGCAGGGCCAACGCATGAAGCCATAGATCCTGTCCGCTTTATTGGCAATCATTCCAGTGGAAAGATGGGCTTTGCCATTGCCCAACAATTAAAGGAACTCGGAGCCGATGTCACATTAGTTTCTGGACCTACAGCACTGCCACATCCCCAACAAATGACAGTCGTCCCTGTCACTTCCGCGGCCGAAATGCTTCAAGCCTGTGAAAAGTATTTCGACGATGCTTCCATTATTGTCATGAGTGCCGCAGTTGCGGATTATACTCCTATCGAAGTGGCATCTCAGAAAATAAAGAAGAAAGAAAATGAATTTTCTATTGCTTTGAAGAAAACAACTGACATTCTCGCGACTTTAGGTGCAAAAAAGAAGAAAAATCAATTACTAATTGGATTTGCTCTAGAGACCAATAATGAACTCGAGAATGCAAAAGATAAATTAGTTCGAAAAAATCTCGATTTTATTGTGCTCAATTCCATGCAGAATCAGGGTGCTGGGTTTGCTACAGATACAAACAAAGTCACAATTATCAATCGTTTGGGCGAAAACAAAACATTTGCTTTGAAATCGAAGAAAGATGTTGCAAAAGATATTTGTTCGATCATTGTGCAGTATATTCCCCTCGAAAATTGATCTTAGAATCCCAAGGAATATGTCACGTCCATTATTCCGCTAAAGATTCATAATTCTTAGTTCTTTCGGGTAGTAATTATTGATCCTATTTGGTAAGATTTTCATCCACCCTAATGACATCCCTCTATATTTTGCTAAAGCCCAGCCCTTAATATTGGGAGAGTCTGCCTCTAGTGTCAAATTTTCTTTCCTAAGGTAATTTTGAGCCTCCTCGAGTGTAAATTCAAGACTTTGTACATTAGGGTTCAATACATTACTTAATGCCAATGCGTGGCTTGGAATAAGCTCCTTTCGATTGAGCTTTCCTATATTGATTCCAGCATTCTTGAGATAAAGCACATTCTGTAGATACTTCAAATCATTTTCATATTTTTTTGGGAATATATAGAGATCATCGTGATGGATAAATGGAAAGAACTCATCCACATCTAATATCCAAGTGTCCAAAATTCCCTTCGGCACATCCGATTTTTCTGGTTTTATCCGCTTTCTATTAAATGTAGATTGCTCAGCTATTTTGCGCAAAACAGTAATAAAAAAACCTTCTCCGTCTAATTTATGGGGATAGAAACGGTATCCATGTGCGGTTTGTTCAACCGATGTTGTATGCTCGATCCCCCAATTATCATCAATTGCAATTTCAATTGACTCAAAATCTCCCGTCCCTATTAACCAATCTGCTATATCTTCATTTTCCTCTTCAGAATAAGAGCAGGTTGAGTAAAGTAGGTATCCACCTGTTTTCAATGCAGCGATACTTTCTGCTAATATTCGTTGTTGTCTTTCACTACAAAGTTTAACATTAGCTTCCGACCATTCATCTATCGCATCGACATCCTTTCTAAACATACCTGATCCTGAACAAGGCGCATCTACGACCATGAAATCAAAATATCCAGGCAGACGACCAAATGCCGAAGGATCATTATTTGTGACCACCGTGTTCGCATTTCCCCATTTTATTAGGTTATCCTGTAAGATATTTACACGAGGCTTGATTATTTCGTTGGCGACAAGTAGACTGTCGGGATGTAAACTACTGTTCAGCAAAGTTGATTTTCCACCAGGAGCTGCACATAGGTCCAGTGCATAAACCGGTTTAGATTCTACCTTCAGCTCACGGATGATGTGGTCTATAAACATAGATGAGGCATCCTGGGGATAATAGCCTCCTGCATGAAATAAAGGATCGAGTGTAAATATGGGGCGTTCTTTGAGATAAAAAGCGCTATTGCACCATGGTACCATTCCCTTACTGGAAAATGGGCATTCCTCCAATTTTCGTGTGTTTAACCGTATCGCTGTTGCCCGTTGGGCCTCTTCATGTACTCTAATAAATTCAGCAGTATTAAATAACGGATTTGCACCTAATTTTTTTACTAATGAATTTGGCAGAAAATTACTCATGTCGTCCTAATAATTTGTGCTAAAATTAATATAAATAAAAATGAACTCAAAATAAGTAGTAAATTACGGGAAAGAGTAAATTTGTATCATGAAAGATCTCAAAAAATATGCTATTATCCCGGCGACACCAGAAGAACTGTATCTCGCCTTAACAACCGAAATTACTGCCCGTCTTTGGACCGGTGATCTTGTCTCAATAGATCCGACAGTAAATGGTGAATTTTCATTATGGGATGGTGCAATTACTGGTCGATTCTTGGAATTAGAACCATCCATTAAAATTGTCCAGGAATGGTATTTTGGAGAAACCGACAGCCCTTCAATTGTTACCTTGAAGCTGCATGAACACAAAAAGGGAACATCATTAGAGATTAGACAAACCAATATACCCGATGAAGATTACGAAAATATTGCCGAAGGTTGGGAAGATCCCTATATCTCTTCCTTAATTGATTTCTATACGGAAGAAGATTAATCTTGAACAATATTGCTGGAGAGCCTAGTTTTTTGGAAGCTAGGCCCTCTTCGTTATCCTATTTAAAAAATCCGTAACCTTTGTCTGAGGATCCTTTTTACAGTATATAAAATTTAAAAGCTTCTTTTCCATAAGACCTTTTTAACAGCTTTAGCATCCTTAATATCTGCCATCTATTAAAGCCTTTAACTCCAAAAATAACTTAATTAAATCCATCTGTCCCTCAATTACTAGGCTCGCATCTATTTGAGGAACATCACCGGTATTAGGTTAGATCAACAACGACTGAGATGAGCGCTATTATAGAAGGATGGTTTTAATCCGGAGCGCGCTTTCAAAGGTGTTTGTCTTCTATACCTATTTCAAGGCATGGATAGGAAGTATAAATCAAGAACAGCAGTAGGATATAAGGCTATTCTGAGATAGTGAAAGAAACTTTAAGAAACCCGAGAATGGGATCGTATGGACTAGTATTCCCGGTGCAAGCCAAATTCATAGGAGCCTGCCGGGGACATTGTTTTCTGTGAAAAGTATGCAAACGCAAAAAGCCCTT
>NZ_JABJWY010000038.1:0-150714 GCF_013167215.1 Sphingobacterium prati | reverse complement strand
GTTAATATATAGATGAAATTCTAAAAAGTGGTTCTTGGAATCCGCTCCATACGGATTCCAGAGAGAATAGAGCCCCAAACCGCGCCTATAAAAAACACTGAAATAAACTAAAAATGTAGTAAAACTTACTGGAAAAGTATTTTTGAAGTTGAAAAGACTAACATTACGAATTAAGCTGTATATTCGAATAAAAGGAATATTTAATCACCATCACCGATTTTGAACGAACTTTTCAAAATTTACCAACTTGATGCGAATGAAGCACTACGCATCCAAGAATCGAAAAATGAAATACACCACCATGATTTCGAAGAACTGATTATTGGTGTAAAGGGACAATTAAAACATTTCATCGATTTTAAAGCAGAAACCTATACAGCTCCTTTCGTGAGTTTTGTTACGCAAGGAAAAAATCATCGGGTAATACCTCTCCTTCTGGATCAAGAGATCGACTTTTGGGTTATTAGATTTAAAAGCGAATTCATTCCCGAAACGACCTTCCAGCTCTATGCCCATTTTCATGAAAATGCAACATTGACTTTTTTCCAGCCCCTTTGCTTTTCCAGGCTAGTCGTACTGTGCCAAATGATACAACAGGAAACACAACAACCCGTAATTGATTATGCTGTGATCAAGCAGTTGTTGAGTACTATCTTTATTATGATCGAGTCAGAACGAAAAAAACAATTTCCCGCCACCCAGCAGCAATTAAAAAACCAAAGTACAACGTTCAGCAGTTTTTTATCCATATTGGAAGACAATTATCGACGGCCGGAGGGCGTTAACTTCTACGCAGAAAAACTTTTTATGTCTGCCCGAAATTTAAATCTGATCTGCCAAAACATACTACAACAAAGTGTATCGGAAATCATCGAGACAAGAAAACTGATAGAAGCCAAAAACCTTTTGTTAACAACGAATAAGACCATCTCAGAAATAGGCTTTGAACTGGGCTATCGGGAAAAAGCTTATTTCACCAATGTTTTTAAAAAGAAAGCTGGAATGACCCCATCTGAATTTAGAAATGAGATTCAGAAGCTGGTTTCCGAATAATACAACAAATTGGCAATAAAATATTACCTTGCTCCCCCCCACACTACTTAATTTTGCAAGAACAATTAACGCTATTCGTATCATTCAAATGCGTAGAAAGGAGTTTATCAAAATTATGGCAACACTACCGCTATCAGGAATCGCAAGCCCCGCAAGTTCATTACGTAAATTTTCTACTGAACTTACTGCTACAGACAAATTTCCGGCTCTTTTTTTAGGACACGGAAGCCCAATGAATGCCATTGAGGACAATGAATTTGTCCAAGGGTTCAGAAAAATAGGACAAACATTCGAAAAACCGAAAGCAATCTTAGTCATTTCGGCGCATTGGGAGACACGTGGAACATTTGTAACAGCCATGGAGCATCCGTCTACAATCCATGACTTTGGTGGTTTTCCCCAAGCTTTATTTGATGTACAATACCCAGCTCCCGGAAGCCCCTCCTTAGCGCAGGAAACACAGCGCATCGTTACGAAAACGAAAGTTCATCTTGACGATAAATGGGGTCTGGACCATGGCTCCTGGTCTGTTGTCAGGCATTTATACCCCAATGCTGACTTCCCAATCATTCAAATGAGTATAGACTATACCCAACCGGCTTCCTATCATTATGCAATTGCACAAGAGCTGGCTGAACTTCGGAAAAAAGGTGTCTTAATTATCGGAAGTGGAAATATGGTCCACAACCTCAGAATGGTCGCCTGGGATAAACTTAACACAACGGGATATGCTTACGAATGGGCTACCATTGCCAATGATAAGATGAAAACGCTTATCCAGGATGGCAACCATCAGGCTTTAATCAATTTCAGGCAACAAGGAAAAGAATTCGATCTGGCAATCCCTACGCCGGAACATTATCTTCCATTAATCTATAGCTTGGCTTTACAGGAAAAGAATGAAGATTTACTTTTGTTCAATGATAATGCTATAGCAGGATCCCTTACCATGACTTCAGTAAAAATCGGTTAATGGAAAAAACATAGGATCTCTTGGGGATACTTTGATGACAGCAAAGAGATAGTTACATTTGTTTTTAGAATGCATAATAGCTTAATTTAAATCATGGCAACAAAACCTGTTATCGAAATCGAATACTGTCCAAAATGCAATTGGATGTTACGTGCAGCCTATATGTCCCAGGAGATCCTGAGTTCGTTCACAGAAAATATCCATGGAGTCCTGCTTATTCCAAGTGAAATTTCAGGCCGCTATACCATACGCATAAACGGGGAAGAAATTTTTGATCGAAAAAGAGCCGGACGATTTCCTGAAATAAAGGAACTAAAACAATTGATCCGTGATATTGTTGCTCCTGAAAAGTCATTAGGACATTCGGATAAAACTTCTTAACGGTCGTTCAATATAGCATAAATCGGATTTTATAAACTTCTTCTTCTTAGCACCTTTGTATAAACTAAATGGACAATCATGACTATTCAACAAGAAGTAGATTTTCAACGTATTGCCAAGGCCATACATTTCTTACAGGAAAATTTCAGAACTCAACCCACATTAGGGCAGATCGCTTCTCATGTCTACATGAGTGAAGCTCATTTCCAACGCATGTTTACCTCTTGGGCAGGTACAAGCCCAAAGAAATTCTTGCAATATATCAGTTTAAATCACGCAAAATCATTATTGAAAGAAAACAATATTGCAGAAACCACATTTCAATTGGGTCTTTCAAGTAGCAGCAGGCTGCATGAGCTGTTTATTAATATTGAAGGAATGACGCCCGCTGAGTACAAGAACGAAGGTGCCAAATTGCTCATTTCTTATTACTATTATGAAACCCTTTTTGGTCCTATCATTATCGCTTCTACCTCAAAGGGCATCTGCCATATTGCTTATGAGGAAGATAAAGATTCCGCATTCAAAACACTTCAAAAGCGTTTTCCAAATGCTAGCTTTATACAACAAATAGACCTCATCCATGAAAACGCACTCAAAGCATTAAATCCACACAACAATGACATTGGTCAGGTGAAATTGCATCTCAAGGGGACAGCATTTCAATTGAAAGTATGGGAAGCATTGTTAAAAATCCCCATGGGTAATTTAAGTACTTATGGTTCAATTGCTGCTCAAATTGGAAATCCCAAAGCTTCACGCGCAGTAGGTACAGCCGTGGGTAGCAATCCGATTGCTTATCTGATTCCTTGCCATCGGGTTATTCAAAACAGTGGTATATTTGGCGGTTATCGTTGGGATCCAAAGCGGAAGACGGCGATGATTGGTTGGGAGAGTTTGCATACCGCAATATAACTAACAAAACAGCAAGCATAAGATGGAACTCTTCGACAATCTTTTTGATGGAAACAAAAACATACTGCCCTACGATGGTACAGTTAACTACTACGGTAAAATACTAGATCAGGTGCAAGCAAATCATTATTTCGTCCGGTTAATGGATTCCATCGAATGGGTAAATGATCGCGCTATTATTTTTGGAAACGAAATCATTACCAAACGTAAAGTTGCCTGGTACGGTGAGCAGCCTTTTGAATATAGCTATTCCAATACCACCAAAAGGGCTCTCCCCTGGACAAAAGAACTTCTCGAGCTAAAAGCACTTGCTGAATTGAAAACACAGGAAACCTATAACTCCTGTTTATTAAATCTATATCACAACGGTGACGAAGGTATGGCCTGGCATAGTGATGGCGAAAAAGACCTGAAGAAAAATGGCGCAATTGCTTCGCTGAGTTTTGGAGCCGAGAGAAAATTTGCGTTCAAGCATAAAACGACAAAGGAAAAGATAGAACTCGTTTTAGGAGACGGTAGTCTCCTAGTCATGAAAGATCTTACACAAACGTATTGGCTTCACCGTTTACCTCCGACAAAAAAAATTTTTAGACCACGTGTCAATCTAACCTTCAGAACAATTGATAATTTTAAATAACACAGGCTTACCTCTATCAAAAAACTAACGTTATATTATAATACCTGCCCCTGAATTCACCAGGGAAATCGTGGCAAATAGCATCATGGCGTTATATATGGTTTTATTTGAGGACCCGATCTAGACTCAGGTCTATTCAATCGTAGATCAATAATCACCGATAAACTTTATCTCAATTGTGTCAATCTCCTATGATCTGGAGATTGACACAATTGATTACATTATTTTACTGCTTCCCACACATTATCTTTGGCAGTGTAGTCCATAAAAACGCCGCCATCCAACCTTATTTTTTTCACCGTCTTTGACGATGCCCAGGTGACCGTTGACTGTTTTTCATTTTGTTGCCAAATTGAAGGCGTCTGATGTATTGTTTCCAAAGTTCCGTCTGCATAAGTGATCAAGACATCGAAAGGAATTGCAAATCCTCCAATATTTGCGATCGATAACGTATTTTTATTGCCAGACTGCATAAAGCTATCCACTTTCAAATCAATATAATTATTGGTAAAGTACCAGTTCTTCCAAAACCAATTTAAGTTTTGACCAGCTCCAGCATTGATACTATAAAAGAAATCCCATGGTGTCGGATGCTTACCATGCCATAGATCCATATAATGATGTAACGCTTTTTTGAAGCCTGTATCTCCTAGATAATCCCGCAGCGCGATATACGATAATGCGGCTTTGATATAGGCATTATTACCATACCCCAGACCATTCAATTGTGAAGTCATGGTAATCAATGGCTGATCTTCTTCGGTAGACGGATCAAAGATATATCGTTTCACACGCGAATCTTTAAATAGCTCTTTATTCTTTTCGGCACCAATCTCCGCGTTGCCGATCCAAAATTCGAGTGCAGTAGCCCAGCCTTCATCCATATACCCATATCGGGTCTCGTTGATTCCCATATAGAAAGGGAAATAAGTATGGGCAATTTCATGATCCGCCGTCTGCCGGGCGTCAACAAAATTATCAGGCACACTTGAATCATTGATCATCATCGGATATTCCATATCGGCAAATCCCTGCACTGCCGTCATCGTTGGATAGGGATAGGTTACTCCAGGCCAGTTTTTAGAAAACCAGTCAATGCAGTATTGTTGCCAGCCAATGTATTGTTCAAAATCGGGGGTACCAGCAACATAGCTGGATTGTATACTAACACGTTTAGTTCCCAAGTCCACGCTGGCAGCATCCCAAATATAATTGTCACTCACACTGAAACAAAAATCAGGTACATAGGTCGCTTTAAATTTCCATTTGTTCCATTCCTGTTGAGCCGTCACTTTTCCTTCCTTCATTTCGGATGCTGTAGCAACATGTATCGCTACATCGCTTTGTTTGGATTTCTCAAAACGCTCCAAGATAGGTTGTTGCAAGACTTCTGCTGCATTCTGAAGCTCTCCAGTGGCCCATACAACAAAATTTTTAGGAACAGCGATTTCAAACTGATAATCGTTAAAACCATTATAAAACTCCTGTCTACCATTATGCTCCAAAATATCCCAGCCATTGTAATCATCATAGACAGATACACGTGGATAGGAATAAGCGCAATAGAACGTAGACGCATTGAGCATGCCATCGCGGTCACTCTCAACCGATAAAGGATACTCCCAGCTGATCGTTAGGGTCGCCACTGTCCCCGGAAGAATTTTCTGTCCAAAATCACCAAGTTTGACCGTTCCCCAATCGCCACTATTTACTTCATAAACCTGTCCGTTGAGCGTAAATGATTTTATTTTCAACCCCGAGGTCAAATAATCATCCGAGGCATAGTTAGCACGTACTGCATTGGGCTTATGTACATTGTTCACAAATCGGATTGCTAATTGTTTAAGTGTATCGGGACTGTTGTTGGTATATAAAATTGTCTCATTTCCACGAACAGTCCTCGCCACGGGATCCAATTGTACCTTTACATCGTATTTTCCAAAGTTTTGCCAGTAATTTTTACCGGGTAGTCCGGTTGTCGTGCGTGTACCTTTTTCAATAGCTTGCTTAATATTTCTAGGTGTATAAAGCTCCTGCGCTTGTGTAAAGCCTGTCATCAATAGTAAAGCCAAACTGCAACGATATATATTTCGTGTTATCATATCTCCAAATTAAATAATCAAAACTAAGATAAATTTATGCTTACTTCCAAGTTTAATTACGTGATTCTAACCTGCCGTCAAAATTGCCCACTACACATATGCGTATGCAAACCCTAGAACTCAAAGTAGGCAAATGTCCCCTCCACGGATATTAATCCTACCGATATCAGTTCTATATGGAATTAGCTTTATCGATTTAGAAAACATTTTAATATTTTTGACGTTTAGATGTAAGATAAACCCGAAGGTATGCAGCGACCATTACGTAATCACTATTTGTTCACTTTCTGTCTTTTAATATCGTGCTTTGTACTGATATCCAATACACTCGTGGCTCAATCCAATACTGAGATAGATTCGGCTTTCTTATATAACAAACGGCGCGATTCGATTTTAGCAAGCCAATATGATATATCGGACTTAATCGGCCGCATTATTCACCCCAAACGTAAAAAGGAACGATCAAGCAAACGTTCTCCGATTACGCTAATGCCGAATATCGCCTATAACCCGACGATTGGTGGACAAATCGGTGTAAAAGCCGTTGCGGGGAAAGTATTGGGCGATCCGAAAACGACAACCATGTCAATCGCCGCAACATCAGCGTCCATCACGACCAAAAACATCATGGTTTTCTACATTAGCCACAATGTATTTACCCCAAACAATAAACTAAATTTTCAAGGAGCTTTCGCTTTGGTCAAAATGGTCGCATTGGATGCGGGTTTGGGTATGACCCCACATGGCAAATGGAACAATGAAGAAGAGGAAATACTTGCGAATCCCGAACATGAAAAATATGGGGCTAAATACAATGCCTTTACGTTTAATGAGAAGGTCTACAAAAAGGTTGCCGATGGTTTGTTTTTAGGAGCTGGATTAGCATTCGACCTTCGTCGAAAGATAACGAGCAGTGGTCCTAATGGGAATATTACACCAAATACCATTTACACGGAAAAACATGGTTTTGCCCCAGATAGCTACAATTCAAACGGACTGTTATTAAATATGCAATACACCACCCGGGATAATCCCAACAGACCTTATAAGGGAATCTACTCGGACATTGGCCTGCGATGGAATACAACCTTACTAGGCAGTAGCAAAAGTGCTGTCCAACTCACGACTGACTTTCGTAAATACTTTAGTGTATCGCAATCCGATCCGGCACATGTGCTTGCATTCTGGTATTGGGGATCCTATAAGCTGGGGGGTGTTCTCCCCTACTTCGATCTACCGGGAACAGGAAGGGATGCCGCGGTAAGAACAGGCCGAGGCTATACAATTGGTTATTTTAAGGGGATATCTTTTGCCTACGCAGAAACGGAGTATCGCTTCCCAATTTTAAAAAACCGCTTTTTGAGTGGTGCTGCATTTTTTAATCTCCAAAGTGCAAGTGACGAATTAGGGACAAAACTTTTCGAAAGATGGCAACCTGGAGGCGGCGCAGGATTACGCGTCCTGTTTAACAAAGCCACCCGAACAAATCTCTGTTTGGACTACGCCATAGGAAAATATGGATCCCGTGGATTCTTCCTCGGATTGAATGAAGCGTTTTAATTTAATGGAAACCGGCGAGACTTCTTTTCTATAAAATCATTAAATTAGCCGATATTGTGGCTTCGCCTAAAATACGATAGACGGAGTCTCCCATTGAAGATAATTACGCATGAATTTACAGTCAATTTTTCTATACTTTTTGCTTTTTGGCTTTGCTTCCTGTCAGCAGACAACACAATCTAATCCTCAAAATATCCCGACAAAAGATAGTGCGGTCAACGACCAAAATCAGCAGGTGGCTGAAAGCCCCCGTACAGTGAAACCTCTACTTGATACGTCCATCTATGCTAATCCTCGGACCGAAGAAACGGCTAATCAGCAACGACAACAGCTCGTCAAATTAGCTGATGAAGGACTCTTTGAAAAATTACACCTAAAGTTGCTTAAGGACCTCGTAGAAAACCAAAAAAAATATTTCGAAAGCCATACAAACCTCGATTTGCTGGCTTATACAAGTGGGGATATCTTTAGCAACAAGGAAAATGATTTTGCATATGTCGCCTATAATAAAGAAAAATATCAAATTGAAATCATTCTTTTTGACCAGAAGAACAAACGATTTAAAATATTGTACCGGGATGTACATGTTTCCAATTTATTGCGACAATCCGATTGTTACTATACCAATGGTACAATAGATTATAGCATTGCAGCCGAATTGATTTATCAGGAAGACTATATCCGATCAAGTCATTCGAATTATTTGATCGATGACAAAGCATTCTCGGTTGAGAATATCGCAACAAATCATATTTTCGATCTGAAACAGGGATGCCTAAGCAAAGATTTTCCTACAAAAGCCATGGCAAATAGCCTGTGTATTCCAACAAGTTCGGTATATGCAAACTATCAATGCCTAAAATACAATAAGACTAAGGAACTTTTTGAAATTTACTTTACCCAAGAATTTGCGGACTAAGCCGGATCTAACCATTAGCCATGAAAAGAAATTACCTACTTGCCACACTTTGTCTATGTGGCAAATTGTATGCACAGACCACTGACAGTACAAACAATAGGCTTGAACAAGTGGAAATTAAAGCTTATTTCAATAAACAGCCCTTATTAAAACTAACCTCATCCGCGGCTGTGTTAAGCCAACAACGCTTGCAATCACAGCAATCGCCAGCACTTGTCTCCATTATGAACACAGTGCCTGGACTACGTATGGAAGAGCGGTCCCCAGGGAGTTACCGCTTGGCCTTGCGTGGCAGCATGCTTCGTTCTCCATTTGGCATCCGAAACGTAAAGATCTATCTGGATGACTTTCCGCTTACGGATGCAGGTGGAAACACCTATTTAAATCTAATCGATCCCTACACCATAGACCAAATCAATATTTTGAAAGGTCCTGATGGATCTATATATGGAGCAAACGCAGGTGGTGTAATTTCACTCTACAGCAAAGGCTACAATACCTTGACCAAGCCCGAAGTCAACCTACAGCTAACAGGAGGTTCGTACGGATTATTTCAGCAGCAGCTCAGTGCTGTGCTGCCCATCAATCAGACACAGCAATTGGCCGTCAACCAAAGTTGGACACGAAGTGATGGGTATCGACAACATGCATCTCTGGACAAAAAGAACATTCAGCTAAACTACAATTGGCAATATGCAAAACATTCGGAACTGAAATTCACAGGATTCTACACTGATCTGGGATATCAAACTCCCGGCGGCCTGACAGCTGTACAAATGGAGGACAATCGACGGCAGTCCCGTCCCAAGGCTGGGCCCAACCCAAGTGCGGCGGAACAAAAAGCAGCAATCTATGATAAAACAGTTTTCGGGGGCCTGAGCAACCAAACAAATATCAGTTCCAAATTAATCCTGTTTGCCAACGTATTCGGTTCGACCAACCAAATCAAAAATCCTTTTATCACAAATTATGAAAAAAGGGATGAGAAAAATTTAGGGACACGACTCTATCTATCCTATGTCGACCGGCTAAGCAAACAATTAAAGTATGAGCTCCAATTTGGTTTAGAGGCACAAAAAGGTTGGTATGATATAGATAATTATGATAATAATCAGGGGAATATCGGCAAGCCGCAAGCTAAAGATAAGTTAGAAAATAGCCAGCAATCATTCTTTGCACGAACACAGCTGGCTTGGCTGGAACGTCTCCAAGTCGAATTATCTATGGGACTCAATGGGAATAAAATCTCCTATCAACAGCATTATCCAGCAACACAAGAGGACAAAGCACACATCAATTTTGGGAATGCGTGGATGCCTAGGGCCGCTGTCTCCTACCTGGCCACAGCAAGCTTCGCTCTACGCGCTTCTATTTCAAAGGGATTTTCTGCTCCCACGATTGCAGAAGTGCGCTCATCCGACAATATCATCAATAAGGACCTCAAACCTGAGACTGGTACCAACCATGAATTTGGCGTTCGATGGCATTTATGGAACCGCCGAATTATACTAGATGCTTCGGCATATACCTACCAAATGAATAATGCAATTATCCGACAGGTACGCGAGACTGGAGCAGAATATTTTCAGAATGCAGGAAAAATAGATCAAAAAGGAATTGAAGCATCGCTATTAACCTATCTGATAACCCCTAGGTCTTGGGGGCTTGTCCGTAGTTTACAGGTCGGAAGCAATTTCTCGCTAAATAATTATGCTTTCAAAAACTATAAGGTCGGAGATAAAGATTATAGCGGCAACAAACTAACGGCGGTACCAAAAACGGTTTGGGTCAATACCTTAAATGTCCTCTTCCCCTATCAACTTCGACTAGATCTTCTGTCAAATTTAACCGCTGCGATACCATTGGATGATGCCAATACAGTTTATGCAAACCGTTATCATCTTTTGCAAGGAAAAATATCCTGGGGTAAAGCTATAGGCCATGGACATAAACTTAATATCTTTGTTGGCGCCGACAATTTGTTGAACCAAAAATATAGTCTCGGCAATGATATCAATGCCTTTGGTGGTCGGTATTTCAACCCGGCGCCATTGCGAAATTATTATGGTGGCATGAATTTTAATTTCTAATATCCGGTAGTATGGATTTTCATCAATATACCCTGACAACAATAGATTTCGCCTCAGTAAGCCGTTATTCTTATTTTCCCTGGATGGATATAGCCCTGGCCAATATTCAAATCAGTGTCGTAGAGATGGAATTCAACCAAGCTACCTTTCAAGTTCTCGAAAATTACACGAATTTTCAGGTAGTGGTTATTTACAAATCGCCAGTAACTTCGCTTTTCTGTAATTGTACGCAAACTGGTTTCTGTAGTCACCAGAAAGCAACCTTGACAAAACTATTCGGGCAAGAAAGCTGGTTGTCTTTTTTTGACTTTAACCGGTATCGAAATCTTCTAAAAAAGGCTGCAGTGCAATATGGCTTAGAAAATGAACCATTGTTGGAAACCTACTTTTCTGCCCATATTAAAGATGCTGATCTACAATTTGTCCTCAAAGACAAACATCTAACTTCCATAGATGATTTTGATCTTTTGGAGCCTCAAAAAAAATCTTCTAAACTTCAGAGCGAACAACAGCATAGTTTCATTGTGCTTACACGTAATCGCTATTATAAGCAATTACAGGTCCTGTTATGCCAGGCACCACAATCAAAATCGGGCATGCCGAAAAACCCTATTTCCCCAGTGGAAAGTCAATCACGCATCTGGCACACAGATTCCGTTGAAGAAACTCAGTTTTTTGCGGCAGTCAGCCAATTGGCCCAACCCTTCCAACAAGCAGATGCAGCTATTGGCCGCAGTCTACGGGCAATAGCAAAAAACCCTTTAGGCTTGGATTTTTACCTTCATGACTACGAAAAAGCAGAAAATATAACGGCAGCTTCCTTATCTGCAACTCAAATCAGTTTGAATAAAGCTGAGATCAGATTGCTTGTCGAACAGAACGATCCGTTCTATCGCATTAAAGGGGACCTCTCCATTCATGGGATTACTTACGAATTGCAACATCTGACTATTCTTTTTGATCACTTCATCTCCATCAAAAAGCACCTCTACCTCATCGAGAATACACGTCATCTTAAACTGATTCGTTTGTTTGGAAATAAAGGAAAGGAGCTGCGCATACACCGTAATAAGTTTAAAGCGTTCAATGAACTATTTCTGGAGCCTCTGGCCAATTCTGTAGCGTTAAATTTCAAGGATATTCCCAAAGCGAGTAAACCGCAACTGAAAGAGAATCTTTATTATCAAGATATGCAGGCGTTCATATTTCTGGAAGAGTCTGAAGACTTCGTCAACATCATTCCTGTCATGCGTTATGGCGACGTCGAAGTTCCTATCTTAAGTAAAAGAAACATCTTTGGAACAGATGCGAAAGGAACCCAATTTTTGGTAGAACGAAAAAAAGAAGCCGAAACGAAAGTCATCTCACTGCTGCTTAAGCAGCATGCTTTTTTTCAAGAGCAATTAGATGATGATAGTTTTCAGCATCTTTACCTACACCGTAAATATTTTCTGGATAAAAACTGGTTTTTAAATGCATTCGACGAGTGGCACAACCAGGGAATCCAGATTATTGGATTCAATACAATTCGTGACAATAAACTGAATCAATTTAAAGGTAAAATACAAATTGAAGTATTGAGTGGACAAAATTGGTTTAATGCCAACATTCAAGTCAAATTTGGTCCTAAAAGTGTTTCGTTGAAGAAACTAGAGAAAGCTGTTCGCAATCGTTCTCAATTTATCAATCTAGACGATGGTACACTTGGTATATTACCCGAGGAGTGGCTGGAAAAATTTGAGTCTTATTTTAATGCTGCTGAAATCATCGAAGATGAACTCATTCAGATTCCAAAATACAAGTTTAATGAAATCGACCAGCTCTTTGCTAAAAAAGATATCGACCAAGCTGTTTCCGTTGAGATCAACTATTTAAGAAATCAACTCTCTTCATTGGCAACATGCCCGCCGGTACTGTTACCTAATATTTTTGTCGGAAATTTACGTAACTATCAGCAGCAGGGGCTTCAATGGCTCAACTTTTTAGACAAATTAAATTTCGGAGCCTGCCTGGCAGACGATATGGGACTGGGAAAGACAGTGCAGATTCTCGCCTTTCTGGCAACGCAAAAAGCAAAAGGTATATCTTCACCAACATTACTGGTTCTCCCTACAACGTTAATTTTTAATTGGAAACGTGAAATTCAGCAATTCTTACCATCTTTTAACATACTGATCCTAGAGGGGCCAAACCGAAGCAAAATAACTGACCAGTTTGAGAAAGCGGATATTGTGCTCATTTCCTACCATAACCTACTGACTGACATCAATCGATTAAAGAAGCTAACCTTTAATTATATTATACTCGACGAGTCTCAACACATAAAAAATCCAGATTCACAGCGGTACAAAGCAGTAAATTTATTACGATCAAGAAATCGCATCATTCTGACGGGAACACCTATTGAGAATAATACAATGGATTTGTTTGCACAGTTATCCTTTATCGTTCCGGGCTTATTGGGAAATAGAAAGTATTTTAAAGATGTATACACAACACCGATTGATGCTTTTCACGATCGTAAAAGAAAAAATATACTGAAGGAAAAAATAAAACCTTTTATCCTTCGAAGAACAAAACAAGATGTATTGGATGATCTTCCTGCAAAAAATGAATTGGTGCTCTATTGCGAAATGAAAACTGCACAGCGGCGGATCTATGATCTCTATGAAAAGGAATTTCGGGAATTTATTTCTGCTAAAGATGGTGATGAAATCAAAAAAAGTCCGATGCATGTCCTTAAAGGATTAACCAAACTACGTCAGATCTGCAACTCCAGTAAATTGCTCCAAAACGAAGACTTAACATCCGCTGAAGATTCAGCGAAGATCGAAATGCTGCTAGAACAGATTCAACATAAAAAAGATCAACATAAAATCATCGTGTTCTCGCAATTTGTCCGCATGTTGCTGTTGATTAAAGAAGCATTGGATAAAAATGAGATCCCTTCACTAATCCTCACTGGCCAGTCCAAAAACCGGGGACAACTAGTCAATGATTTCCAATCAGATCAAGATGTGCGTGTCTTTCTCATCAGTCTCAAGGCTGGTGGAACGGGACTTAATCTCACTGCGGCAGATGTTGTCTATCTGGTTGATCCCTGGTGGAATCCGGCAGTGGAACAACAAGCGATTGATCGGATCTATCGCATCGGGCAACAAAAAAATGTCACTGCAATACGCCTGATCAGCCCGAATACGGTTGAGGATAAAATCCAAACACTACAACAGCATAAAAAAGAAATCAGTAGTACTATTCTTGAAGATGGTGGAAGTTTAGATGCTTTTTACCTTGATAAAGATTATTTACTCCATATTTTACGCTAGGGATAGATTATTGGTTGCTGCTATTTACAACCGTCGATCATTTGATAAATTGCTTTCTGTATTTCGAATCAATGATATATTTTATCCCTTTAGCATCCACAAAAACAGGTTTCCCGTCATATCGCTCGTCTGTCTGCTTGTCCAGTGCAACGCGATACAATCCACTCGAACTAGAAGATGAGTACTTTATATCTCCTCTATGTCTACTATGCACAACGACGATATTGGAAATCTCAACGGCGTGCCCATCCACTTTATCCATAGTCTGTTCTCTTTGGATAACCTTTGTACTTTTATCAACAGGTTCTTGTTCTAAGTTAACGTTACTATGCTGTGTATTTAATGGAAAAAAAGGGTCTATCCAACGATTCACAATAGGAAAATTTTGCTCCCAATTATTAAGGGAAGTAAGCTGCTGACCATTTACTGTACCCGCAAATACAAAAATTGGCAGTAAAAATAAGCACCGTCTAAAGAATATCAATTCAACTCTAAGCATATCTTTTTTACTTATCCCTCATTCACTTCCAAATAAAATGCCATATACCTATTCAAGTCATATCTTTAACATTTCTTTAACTATCATAGCAAATTTAGTTTGATATTTAACTGTTTTATATTTAACTTTGTAGTATGGAAAATGAAATGCACAATCCGGTAAAACCATTAGTGGATAATATCATTGCCTTAAGAACAAGCTTAAAACAATATTATATCCAGAAGATCAAGGAGCAACATTTGGATATCACGTATGAGATGTTACAGGTATTGGCTGCCCTTTGGAAAAAAGAACGTATGAATCAACAGGATATAGCTGTTGCTATACAGAAAAACAAAGCGAGCGTCACTCCTCTTCTAGACAATCTTTGCAAACGTGACCTCGTTAAACGTGTAAATGATCCCAATGATCGTCGGAACAATTTGATTGAGCTAACCCTAAAGGGCGACGCGTATAGAGAATTACTCACCCCTGTGCAACAAGACCTTTATAAGGCTATACTCAAAGAAATCACAGAGCAAAAAGTCTTGGAGATCACGGAAATTTTGGAAAAATTGACGGTTATTATCGATAAACAGTAACAGAAATAAAAATGAACGTATGAAAAACAATATTTTTTAATACGGGATGAATAGTAAAATAAGTCATGAATAGTTCAACACTAAGTGAAAAAGAAATTAAGCGAAGAAGAAGAATATGGATAGTCAATATTGCATCAGTCTCAGTTATTGTCATTTCGATTATATGGGGAATTATGGTTTTCTTTCACATCAACGAATCTGTTTATACAGATGATGCCCAAGTTGATGCCCATATTACTCCAATTAATTCGAGAATCAGTGGTTATATTAAAGACATACGCTTTGATGAACACCAAAAAGTACACAAAGGAGACACACTTGTCATCTTAGACGATTCGGAATATCGCATCTTGCTCCAGAATGCAAAAGCGAGCTTAGCCGATGCAAAAGCCAACAAGACAATATCGCAGTCTGGAATCGCCATTGCCAGCAATGGTACGACCATCGCTAATGCCAATATTGAGGAGATGAAGGCCCGGCTCGACAATATGGAAACCAATTACAAAAGATACGCAAGTCTAGTCAAAGACGAGGCTGTGACCCTTTATCAATTTGATCAGGTAAAATCGGAATATGAAGCCATGTCCGCAAAATATAAAGCACTACTTGCGCAACAACAAAATTCCAGACTCAGCACCCACGAGTCTGAACAAAAAGTATCCGTTAACGACGCTTCATTGCTAAAAGCCAAATCTGCCATTGACCTAGCCAAATTGAATTTGTCATATACTATTATTACAGCTCCTTATGATGGTGTATTGGGTAGGAGAAATATCGAAGAGGGGCAACTTGTGCAAAATGGTACACCGTTGGTCAATATCGTACGTGATGAACAAAAATGGGTGACCGCAAACTATACGGAGAGCCAAATGAAAAACATCGTACTTGGAGGAAAAGTCAACATAGAAATTGATGCTTTACCGGGGAAAACATTTGAGGGCGAAGTGGCCGCAATATCGGAGGCCACAGGATCCAAATATTCTGCTGTTCCCGTTGATAACTCTACCGGAAACTTTGTCAAAGTACAGCAGCGGATTCCTGTCCGCATCAATTTTACAGCGTCGAATTCAAAACGGGATATCGATTTACTCCGTGTGGGTATGAACGCTATTATACGTGTTAAATAAGTCATGAAAGATCGTATTTTTAGGAACTGGTTAAACTCAAAATGGGAATTATTCTTTTTATTCCTGCTCAATATTATATATTCCTTCAATAACGGAATCCCATCGGCTGTCAATACCTATGTTGTAAATGGCTATGCAGGTATAAGTGCAGACCTAAGCATGGCAACGTACTGTTATTATGCAGGCATGGTCTGTGCGATACCACTGGTGTTTCGGTTAATTAAACTTTTTCCCAAAAAAACAATATTGATTGTTTTCACAATCGTCATCCTTTGCTCGAATGCAATTTTGGAACATGCCAGCAATGGTATCAATATCTGTATGGCTACATTTTTTATTGGAAGTGCCAAGATTATCGTGACCATGTCCATTATCGGTGAGATGATTCCTTTTCTAATGCCGCGCGGAGAACGTTATCAACTTTATGCCATCTATTATCCGATAACAATGATTATCCCCGCTATTGCGAATTACATCGCGACTATTTTTGCTGCAAAATTCTACTGGGAAACGGTATTTCTGTTTCAGAATATATTGTTGGGCATTGGTCTATTGATTTGCATTATCTTCATGAAATCCCCAGCATTTAAAAAAGTACCTCTTTATCAGTATGATTGGTTTGGAAGCATATTACTTTGTATTTCCCTGCTGAATTTAGCTTATTTCAGTACTTATGGGCTAACACAAAACTGGTTTCATTCAAGATTAATTCTTCTTACTGGAATAGCAACAATTTTCTTCTTTGTCCTTTTTGTAAATAGGAGTACGCTAATCAGAAAGTCGCTCATGAACTTTGATGCTTTTTCAACTCGAACCTTGCCCATATCTGTCGGAACGATCTTTCTATTTGGCATTTTCTACAGTTCCACTTCCTTATATACATCCCTATTGGGGACTACACTCGGTACAAACCCTTCGGAAACCGCAAAGGTAAATACCTACGTTATTCCGGGATACCTTATCGGAGCGCTGATTTCTTATGTATATTTTAAGCTGACCAAAAAATGTAAATTCATTTTGGCGTTTTCTGCCATTTGTTATGCGCTATCTTCTTTTTTCTTTGCACAGATTGTCGGCCTACAGGTACATCCCTCTCTATTTTATCTCCCGATGATCTTAAGAGGAATAGGTGTCATTACATCATACATTGGCATAGGTGTCTATATGGCAGGTAATATTCCAAACAAATATTACTTATCTGGATTGGTCTTTCTGATCTTGACACGTTCCTTCTTAGTCCCCGTTGTGTGGTCCAATACGATAGCCAATTGGTATTACCAACAACAGGTAATCAAGACAAGCGATCTCGCTAGCATAATAGATAAAACAAATAGCCTGGTTTTGCAATCAGCCAATATCGGTAAATCAGTACAAGCACAAGCTTCTTTGCTTGCCATTCGGGACAGTTATAACGGGTTGTTTATCGTAGGATTAATCTTGGTATTTTTAATTTTGGTTTTTCCTTATCACTCCTCTCCAACCAGACGTATTTTCAATTGGAAAAGAAAAAATGCCACAAAAGAAGCTTTACAGATTCCGGTTGCTTAATCTTAACTGATATAAATCTCTGTAATATATCTAAATACGACACGTTGCGAAATTGAATATTTATCAAACAAAGAACGTAGGTCATCATATAAATTTTTATTCTCCACTCTTTCTTTGGGAAAATAAGAGGATGATTTCACCCTTCCCAAGAACGATTTCAAATCGAATACTTGTTGGTTAGGCAAGCATACCTTGGTCATTGGTCTATCAGCGAAAAAACTTCGAAGGTCGTCTTCAGTTATATTTCTTTGGCTGACAGATTGATAGCTGGGAATATGATTAAGTAAAAACTGTTCATACTCCTTCTGGAAAGCATCTTCTGGGTCTCGTTGATTCCAAACCAATACAATATGACCATTTTTTGTAAGAATGCGCTTAAATTCCTTGTAACAGGCAGTTCGATCGAACCAATGAAAAGATTGCCCAGCAAAAATTAGATCCACACAATCTGATTCAATGGATGTGTCTTCAGCGGTGGCATTTAATGCGATTAAATTCCGGTATGTTTTAAAATGATGAACCAAAGATTCACGCATTTGACGATTGGGTTCGACAGCGAAGACATCATTTCCATTTTCTAAAAACAACTGGGTCGATAAACCTGTACCGCTACCGATATCGGCTATTAGC
Source organism: Sphingobacterium prati (assembly GCF_013167215.1). GTDB lineage: Bacteria > Bacteroidota > Bacteroidia > Sphingobacteriales > Sphingobacteriaceae > Sphingobacterium > Sphingobacterium prati. The sequence goes on along the minus strand of NZ_JABJWY010000038.1, from coordinate 132,373 downwards.
CATTTCTTATTCAAACCTATCCTTTCCTGAAGTATTCGAATAATCTCTTTTGGATAATTAGGTCTAAATTTTTCATAATCCACCACCCTGTCTGTGAATCTTTCAATACTATTTTTGTTCATATTAGATTGTATCATAACTAATCTATTATATCTTCATCTCTGAAACTATAATATCCATTATCTGTAAAAATCAGGTGATCATTCACCCTAATATCCATAATTCTTGAAGCTTCGACAATTTTTCTCGTCAGTATCCTGTCGGCATTACTGGGTTGTAAAGTACCGGACGGATGGTTGTGAATGAGTATGATGGCATTCGCTTTGACTGCGAGGGCATTTCTTAGAATGACCCGAACATCAACCGGCGTAAAATCATTTCCACCACGGCCAATAAGCTGTTGATCCAACAATTTGCATCCTGTGTTCAAATAAAGCGTCCAAAACTCTTCGTGTGGTAAATCCTGTAGGATTGGTTTCATAAAATCATATACTCGTTTACTGCTATTTAGAATTTTCTTTTCGTCTGTTGGAGATTCCTTCTTGCGCCGTGCTAACTCCAATGCTGCAATGATAGCTATCGCCTTAGCTTCTCCAATACCTTTATATCTGCTCAATTCATTGACATCCATCTTTGAGAGTGTATCCAAGCTATTGTTGGCATCCGCTAAAATACGTCGGCATAGTGCCACTGCGCTTTCTTCCATAGAACCTGACCCAATCAAAATCGCCAATAATTCTGCATCTGAAAGGGCCCTTCGTCCTTGATGTAATAATTTCTCGCGGGGACGATCCGCCTCGGACCACTCCCGGATAACTAATTTATGTAAATTTGACATTGTAGTTAACTATAATCGGCTCGCTCACATAAATATAGAAAATATTTCGCATTATTTTTCAGCTCATAGCAGTACAAATTGCCAATATGGAAAAAATGGAGAATGCGAAGTACTTCACATTTCAGTCTGAAACCTTATCTTTGTATTTCATAAAAATTTTTGAAACATGAGTAAAGCGATTATTAAAACAGAAAAAGGCGACATGACTGTGCAATTCTACACAGCTGATGCTCCAAATACAGTAGCAAATTTTATTAAACTTGCTAAATCAGGCTATTATGATGGTTTGGCTTTCCACCGTGTTATTCCTGATTTTGTTATTCAAGGTGGTTGTCCAAATTCACGTGAAGGTGCTGCAGGTATCCCTGGAACTGGTGGCCCTGGCTATAAAATTGATTGTGAGTTAACTGGTGAAAATCAATACCATGACAGAGGTGTATTGTCAATGGCACACGCTGGTCGCAATACAGGAGGGTCTCAATTTTTCATTTGCCACAGCCGTAATAACACAGCTCACTTAGACCGTAATCATACCTGTTTCGGAAAGGTAGTCGAAAATGTTGATGTGGTAGACGATATCAGACAAGGCGACCGCATTTTATCAATTGAAGTAATCGAAGATTAATTCTTGGAGATTTAAAAAAAATTAAAATGAATTTAAGAGCATTAGTATCTGTAACTGGCAAACCAGGATTGTTCAAATTGGTTGGACAAAACAAGGGTGGTTTTATTTTAGAAACCCTTGATCAAGCAAAAATTAAGACAGTAGTAAGTTTGTCTTCGACAAAAATGGCAACATTGGAGGATATCACTATTTATGGTGAAGAAGAAGAGATCCGTCTTTTAGATATATTCGAAACAATTAAAACGAAAGGATTGACGCTACCTGACACGAAATCAGATGGCGCTACCTTGAGAGATTTCTTCCGTGAAGTTGCTCCGGGCCATGATGAATCTCGTGTATATACGTCAGACATTAAAAAAGTGATTACGTGGTATAACATTATCAAGGAATTTCCTTTATTTGAAGAAGAAGCACCGGCACCTTTGGTATAACCTAATATAACCAAAGTAGCTAAAAAAAAGGAGTTGATACGATCAACTCCTTTTTTTTAGCTACTTTGGTAAAGCGTAATTTCGTAAAAAAGCCCCGGACTTTGTCTCCGAGGCATACAATTTAAAATTATCTTCAAGTAATTTTCTAACAGTTGACTAGTGCCCTCTCGGCTCAACGTCAACACGCTTGATATCCGCACCTAATTTACGTAAACGTTCTTCAATATCTTGATATCCACGTTCAATCTGTTCAATATTATGGATTACTGATTTTCCTTTCGCAGATAATGCAGCGATCAATAAGGATACTCCAGCTCTGATATCAGGAGACGTCATTTCGATACCTCGCAAAGAATGGGATTTATTCATACCGATTACTGTAGCTCGATGTGGATCACACAAAATGATCTGTGCGCCCATATCTATTAATTTATCGACAAAGAACAACCTACTTTCAAACATCTTTTGGTGAATTAACACATTGCCCTTCGCTTGTGTGGCTACGACTAGAATGATACTCAATAGATCTGGTGTAAATCCCGGCCATGGGGCATCCGAGATTGTTAAGATCGAACCATCAATAAAGGTATCAATTTCGTAAGAATCCTGTGCGGGAATAAAAATATCATCCCCTCTCAATTCAAATTGAATACCCAAACGGGAAAATACCGAAGGTATTACGCCCAATTCCTGAAAACAAACATCTTTAATAGTAATTTCTGAACCAGTCATTGCCGCCAATCCTATAAAAGAACCGATCTCAATCATATCGGGCAACATACGATGCGATGTCCCACCAAGGCGTTGTACACCCTCAATGGTCAGTAAATTAGATCCAATGCCTGATATCTTAGCCCCCATACGATTCAACATTTTACAGAGTTGCTGCAAATAAGGTTCACAGGCCGCATTGTAAATTGTTGTTGTTCCTTTGGCCAATACAGCAGCCATAACAATATTTGCCGTACCAGTTACGGAAGCTTCGTCCAATAAGATATAATTACCTTTTAGTTCGGTAGCATCAACATTAAAGAAGTGCGTAGATGCATCATAGACAAATTTAGCCCCCAGTTTTTCGAAACCCAAAAAGTGTGTATCCAAACGTCTACGTCCAATTTTATCACCTCCTGGTTTTGGAATAGCTGCCTTGCCAAAGCGAGCCAACAATGGGCCTACAATCATGATCGAACCCCGTAAGCCTCCCCCTTTTTCTCTAAATTCTGAAGATTGAAAATATTCTATATTAATATCTTTCGCTTCGAATACGTATGTATCCTTATCTATACGATCAATTTTAACACCCAATGCGGCCAATAGGTCAATTAACTTATTGACATCTTTAATATCGGGAATATTACTGATAGTCATTGGTTCCTCAGTCAGCAAAACTGCCGACAGAATCTGTAAAGCTTCATTTTTTGCTCCCTGTGGAATAATCTCTCCCTTTAACGGTTTTCCACCGATTATTTCAAATGCATTCATTTATATAACTAAATCTTTATTACAACAAAACCCGCTTCACCTTTGGGTTTCCCAATAGTATGGAAGACAGTTCGGGCGTTTTAAAATCAACAAAAATGTATCGTAAAAAAATTGATGGAACTATCTGGTTAACACTATCCGATCAGGTCGGATCCGACTGACTGATCGCACAAACTGTTACCGATAAGCAGCTCCATACCATAAATAAAGAAGGCAATTGTAAAGAAATCTATGAATCACTTCGCAATTGCCTGCTTCTTAATTTAAGAAATTAAAGAACTAGCCCCTTTTATTATTATTGTAATTATTTTGAGGTTTTCTATTTCTATTGTTGTTATTATTGTTATTGCTATTGCTACCAAAATTATTACGCTTCATGTTGTTATTGTTATTTGACATTCGAGGTTTGCCACTACCTCCGCCTCTTGACTGATAACCTGAAGAGTTACTGTTGTTATTGCTATTATTATTGTTATTTCCACTTGAGTTGCCTGATGTAGGACCTTTGACACGGTTTCCTGGAGGCGGAGTTTTAAAATCAAGTTTGGTCAATACCGTACCTTCAGGTAGGGTTAATTGATATCCCGACAATTCTTTCAAATCCTGAATAATCAACTCATCGGATACTGAATCTTTATTCCAAGTGACATAAGCCATTTTCATAAAATTGGCAATACCAATCACCATCTGTTCACGCCTAGGCTCGTCCGTCACCTTCAACGCCTTGTCAATCATTTTTTCAACCGTAAATCCATAATGCTTGAATTTGATTGAATGTTGTGGATAGCCTAAGTGCTCAACTTCATGTTTAACACTTTTGGCTGTGGCGATCGGATATGGCGAGTCAATATCAAGCTTAAAATCAGAGATAATCTGAAGGTGATCCCAAAGTTTGTGCTTAAAATCAGAAACGTCTCTTAAATGTGGATTTAACACCCCCATCATGTCAATCACGATTTGAGCATGTTGATTTCTTTCTTCCTTTGTGGGTAAAGTACAGATGTAATCTACCATATTTTGCACATTGCGGCCATATTCTGCAAGGATCAATTTTGGCCTAGTGCTGTTGTAGTCAAAGTTCATATAGCTAATATAAGTACCTATTTAAACGGTTAAGATCTCGTTTTGGTATTTTATTATTGAATTATTCTAAGTTTTGCAAATTTAAGCAACAATTGTTTCTGTCCCAACTCCTTAAAGAAAATAGTTGCTTTTATATCTCCTTTGTTCCCCTCTAGATTGACAACCTTACCAAATCCAAAGCGTTCATGTTCAACTTCCATGCCGACTTGAAGATTTGACGTGTCAGAAGGAGCAAAACCCGCAGTAGGTTTGTGGGCTTTGGGCAGTATAGACGTTGTTTTAACCATTGCTTTTGGCTTAGGTTTAGAAAACGTATCATCACTGTCCTTTTGTTGCCATGCAATTCGTTCGCCTTGAAAACTGCCGGCTGAGGCGGAAGTTTGTCGTGGTTTAAAATCCAGGGCAAGACAAGCAGGATTCAATTCATCCAAAAAACGACTGGGTTCGCAATTATTCAACGTTCCCCAACGATATCGCGAAGTAGCATACGAAAGTAGTAATTTTTTTTCAGCTCTGGTAACAGCAACGTAAAAAAGTCTTCGTTCCTCTTCTAATTCTGATCTAGAATTCAAGGATAACTGAGATGGAAAAAGGTTTTCTTCCAAACCTACGATAAAAACTACCGGAAATTCAAGCCCTTTGGATGAGTGTATGGTCATCAACGAAACCGTATCTGCATTTGGGTCCTTATCGTTATCATCATTGGTCAATAATGCAATGTCCTGCATATAAATATCAAGACCGCGGTCTTCAATATCTTCCCGCTCAGAAAATTCTTTGATACCATTGAGTAGCTCCTGAATATTTTCATAACGAGCCAATCCTTCGACAGATTTATCCTCGTAGAGTTCTTTCAAGATACCACAATGCTGCGCAATATGCATAGCCGTATCAAATGCATTATTATTCTTTGCCAAGGCCTGAAAACTTTGTACCATTTGAGCAAATCCACCAACGGAAGTCGCACTGCGCCCGTCCAAAAACTGAGCAGCATTTGCGACAACATCCCAAATACGGTATTGATTCTGATCAGCAGCAATCATAATCTTTTCTATGGTCGTGTCTCCGATCCCCCGACGAGGGTAATTAATAACACGTTTTAAGGCTTCTTCATCATTGGGATTAAAGGTTAGCCGAAAATAAGCGATCAAATCTTTAATTTCCTTTCTTTGATAGAAAGAGGTACCACCATAGATTTTATAAGGTATATTGATCTTGCGCAAGGCTTCCTCCATGGCCCTTGATTGGGCATTCGTACGATAAAGAATAGCAAAATCTTTGTAATTGAGTCCTTTTAACGATTTTTCTTCAATAATCTGATCCGCAACGATCTTTCCTTCTTCATTATCTGAAAAAGCACGTGAAACCTTAATTTTTTCACCTTCTTCGTTATCCGAAAAAACATTCTTTTCGAGCTGGTTCTGATTATTGGCGATCACCGAGTTTGCCGCGTTGACAATCATTTTGGTGGATCTATAATTTTGCTCTAATTTGAAGATCTTCACATCTGGGTAATCCTTCTGGAAATTCAGGATATTCTGAATATTGGCTCCCCGAAAAGCATAAATTGACTGTGCATCATCACCAACCACACAGATATTTTCATTGACAGCGGCCAATCGTTTTACGATTAGATACTGGGAAAAGTTAGTATCCTGATACTCATCGACCATCAGGTAACGAAATTGATGTTGGTATTTGTGCAATACCTCCGGATGCTTGTTCAATAAAACGTTAGTCTTGAACAGGAGATCATCAAAATCCATGGCACCAGCGCGATAACAGCGTTGTGCGTAAGTCATGTAAATCTGTCCCAATTGCCCACGTCCATTTGAAATATCCTCAGCTAATATCGCCTCATTTTTATTGTATTCCTGGGGTGATATCAGGTTATTCTTCGCTTGTGATATCCGTCCGTAGACATGATTGACATTGTATAATTTATCATCCAGGTTCATCTCCTTTAGGATGGCACGCAGCAAACTTTTGGTATCGTCAGTATCGTAGATGGTAAAATTCCGGGGGTATCCTATCATTTCCGCTTCTACCCGAAGTATTTTTGCGAATACGGAGTGGAATGTTCCCATCCAAATATTTTTCGCTTCGCTTCCTACAACAGAAACAATACGCGCGCGCATCTCCTTGGCCGCTTTATTCGTAAATGTCAATACCAAGATATTGAATGGATCAACGCCTTTTTGAATCAAATGTGCGACACGATAAGTAATCACCCGTGTTTTTCCTGAACCAGCACCTGCAACAATCATGACAGGGCCTTCTGTTTGCTCTACGGCTCCTCGTTGTGAAGGGTTTAAACCCGCTAAATAATCCAAATTAACTCCTTAAATTTTAAAACCTGAGAATAGGGTATAAAAGTACAAATTTCCTCCCGATCACTAGGGCTATCACGCCAATATTTTTGCACAAAAAAATCCGACAATTCAAAATCATCGGATTTTTTTGCTATTCACTTATGTTTAATTTCTACTATTATAGTTTGGAGACTCTTTCGTAATAGAGATATTATGTGGATGAGATTCCCTCAAGCCAGCACCTGTAATACGAACAAATTGGGCTTCCTGTAGTTTTTCAATTGTAGCAGCACCGCAATAACCCATTGATGCACGCAATCCACCGATATACTGATATACGACTTCAGCTAATGTGCCTTTGTAAGGAACACGCCCTACAATTCCTTCTGGAACCAACTTTTTGATATCATCTTCTACATCTTGGAAATAGCGGTCCTTAGAACCTTTTTCCATCGCTTCAATAGATCCCATACCACGATATGATTTAAATTTACGGCCTTCGTAAATAATCGTCTCGCCCGGAGCCTCTTCTACTCCAGCAAATAAAGAACCTGCCATAATTGTGCTTGCTCCAGCAGCAATAGCCTTTGCGATATCACCAGTTTGTTTGATACCACCATCAGCGATCAATGGCACTCCAGTTCCCTTAAGCGCTTTAGCAACTTCATACACCGCATAAAGTTGTGGAACCCCTACACCAGCAATAATACGGGTTGTACAGATCGATCCAGGCCCGATACCTACTTTTACGGCATCGGCACCAGCTTCGGCCAAGGCCGTTGCAGCTGCACCGGTTGCGATATTCCCAACAATCACTTGCAATTCAGGAAAGGTGGATTTCACCAATTTCAATTTGTCAATAACGCCTTTAGAATGTCCGTGTGCTGTATCAATAGTGACAACATCTACGCCCGCTTTTACCAAAGCTTCAACGCGGTCCAAGGTATCTGGCGTAACGCCTACCGCCGCTCCTACCAATAAACGACCGTGACTATCTTTGGCTGCATTTGGATAATGCTTATATTTTTGGATATCCTTAAAGGTGATTAAACCCTTCAGAATTCCTTCATTGTTGACAACTGGAAGTTTTTCGATTTTCTCATTCTGAAGAATTTCCTCCGCTTTCACCAAATCCGTTCCTTCGGGGGCAACGACAAGATTATCTTTTGTCATGAGCTCATTGATCGGACGGCGCATATCTTTTTGAAAACGAAGATCACGGTTGGTTACGATACCCACTAATTGACCTTTTTCATTGACCACTGGAATCCCTCCGATCTTATGTTCCTTCATAATATTAAAGGCATCACCAACGGTAGCAGAGGCTAACAATGTAACCGGATCTTGGATCATACCGCTTTCTGAACGCTTCACTTTGCGTACTTCAGCAGCTTGTTCTGCAATCGTCATGTTCTTATGTAACATACCAATACCGCCCGCTTGCGCGATCGCAATTGCTAAATCAGCACCAGTTACCGTATCCATTGCTGCTGAAACCAATGGAATATTTAATTTGATTTTTTTTGTCAGTGCGGTACTCGTATCAACGTCACGTGGTAAAATTTCAGAATAAGCTGGAATTAATAAGACGTCATCGTAAGTGAGACCTTCTGCTACGAATTTTTGTGGATCTAATTGCATGGCAAATATGTATTGGGTTTTCTATTTGCCAGGCAAATTTAAGAAAAATAAGCAATATTAAAAAATAAAATACACAAATTACAATCCATAGACAAATTAGAACAATTATGAATTGCTGCCATTGTCTATTTTAGTGTGTTGCGCATTTTTTTTGGCAAGCTATTTGCTTTTGATAACACGAAAAGTTATTTTAATTAATGAAAATATAAAGAAAAGATAATTATGAAAAAGACATTACTCTCATTAGCTGCTGTTGCAGCATTAGCTTTCGGCGCGAACGAAGCAAAAGCACAATCACCACAACGCGCTGCTATCGGTGTTGTTTTTGATGGTACTGGTGGTGACCTGTGGGGGGTTCAATACAAGCAATCTTTTGGCGGAACAAACAATGGTCAAGCGCAAGTGATGTTTGATGACAACGTTGTTGCTGTAGGTGCTGACTATCAATATGCTAGACCATTCCGTGGTGTAAATGGACTAGGATGGTATGCAGGTATTGGTGCGCAATTGACATTTCTTGATGCTGGAAATGACGATATGACGCTTGTTGGTTTGAGACCACAATTGGGTTTGGAATTTAAAATCCCTGCTGCCCCTATCGGATTTCACGCAGACTGGAAACCAGACTGGAGATTGAATCATGGCAATGATTTCGATGCTTCAACTTTCACTTTCGGTATTAAATATACATTGAGATAGTATAAAAGAATTATAAAAAAAGGCCCTGCTCAGATTTGAGCAGGGCCTTTTTTTATAAAATAAATCCATTAAAAAATTTCTTTTTTTCAGCATTTCTTCTAATTTTATGCCTTTGACCTAAATGGCATAAATAAAGCTTTTCATTCTACAAAAATTTTATACCTTTGCCATTCTTGGTAAAGTGTGATTAAACAAGAACTAATTATCAATTACATAAACAGTATTTAACATTAAAATTAATACAATTAATAACAGACGATGCAAGGTAAAGGGCTGATTAAACTTTTAGTGATAGTGGTGTCATTAGCGTGTCTATACTCCCTATCATTTACTTGGGTGACCCGCAAGGTGGAGCAAGATGCTGAGAATTTTGCCAAAGGAGATTTGGCAAAAGAAAAGAGCTATCTAGACTCTATGGCAGGTGAAGTGGTGTACAATTTAGGTTTTGCGAAATACACCTATAGGGAAGCAAAAGCGAATGAACTGGCTTTAGGATTGGATTTAAAAGGTGGTATGAATGTTACCATGGAGATCTCATTGGATGAGTTGATCCGTAATCTAGCCAACAATCCAAAAGATGAGAAATTCAACAAAGCGTTGGAACAAGCGGTAGCAAAAAGCAAAACCAGTCAAAAAACGGTCGTAGCTTTATTTATGGAAGAATATAAATCCATTGGAGCTTCTACCCCACTTTCGACGTTCTTTTCTACAAAAGACAATGCTTCATTAATTAAACCAGGTGATTCTGATTCAAAAGTTGAATCATTCCTTCAAAAAGAAGCTGACAACGCCATTCAAAATTCGTACAAAGTACTACGTACACGTATTGATAAATTCGGTGTTGCTTCACCAAACATCCAGATTCAACAAGGTACAAACCGTATCTTAGTGGAATTGCCAGGTGTAAAAGACGAGAGCCGTGTTCGTAACCTACTTCAAGGTTCGGCGAAATTAGAGTTCTATGAGACTTACACCAATCAAGAAGTTTACCCTGTATTAGAAAATATTGACAGAACATTAGCAACTACTTTAAAAGCTGCGCCAGCTGCAAATAATAAAACCGCTGCTGACACAACGAAAAAGGCAGACGATTTATTGTCCAACTTAACCGGTGGTCAAAAAGACACGAAAGCTAAGAAAGACAGTGCAGCACTTAATCTAGGTCAGAAAAACCCATTATTTGAAATTTTACGCCCAGCTGTTTATATGGGCGAAAACCAGCAGATGGCACTTATGCCCGGTGCTATGGTTGGTATTGCTTCATTGAAAGATACCGCTAAAGTAAATGCTTATTTGCAACGCCCAGAAGTAAAATCAATTCTTCCAGGTAACTTAAAGCTCTTATGGGCTGTAAAACCAGAGCAAAAAACACCAGAGCAACTTTCCCTATATGCGATCAAAGCCGTCGGGGCGGATAATGGTGCTGTATTGACAGGTGACGTCATCACTGATGCGAATGCCAACTTTGATGAGAAAAACCAACCTGTTGTTGGGATGCAAATGAATAATGAAGGTGCACGTGAATGGAAGAAAATCACGGCAAAAGCTGCTCAAAACAGAGACGCCATTGCAATTGTCTTAGATAACGTAGTTTATTCCGCTCCATCTGTTAATGGTGAAATTCCAAATGGAAGCTCATCCATCTCAGGTTCGTTTACTGTAGAGGACACAAAAGATTTAGCAAACGTATTGAAAGCTGGCCGTCTTCCGACTACAGCTAAAATCGTTGAAGAAGCAGTTGTTGGTCCGACATTAGGGCAAGCAGCAATTGACGCAGGTATCAACTCCGCGGTCATCGGTATTATCGTTGTGATGATCTTCATGATTGCGTACTACAACACTGCAGGTATTGTGGCTAACATTGCTGTCTTGTTGAACGTATTTATTATCATGGGGGTATTAGCCTCACTCAATGCCGTACTCACGTTACCCGGTATTGCTGGTATCGTATTGACAATGGGTACCGCCGTCGATGCAAACGTACTGATCTATGAACGTATCCGTGAGGAATTGGGCCTAGGAAAATCAATTCGTCAGGCGGTTGCCGATGGTTATAAACACGCTTTACCTTCGATCTTAGATTCACAGATCACGACCTTCTTGATCGGTATCATCTTATTCTTGTTTGGTAGTGGTCCAATTTTAGGTTTCGCAACAACATTGATGGTGGGTATTATCACATCATTGTTTACGGCAATACTTGTCACACGTGTTATTTTCGAATGGATGCTGGAAAAAGATATCAAAATTAAAGTGTCTTTCCCTTGGTCTGCAAACACCTTGCATAATGCAAACTTCAAATTCGTTCAAAAACGCAAAGTATTCTATGCGATCTCTGTTGTAGCGGTCTTAATTTCCGCAGCTTCAATTTTCACAAAAGGTTTCAGTTTAGGTGTAGATTTCCAAGGTGGACGTACCTATACCGTTCGTTACGATAAACCAGTTGATCCGGAAGCTGTACGTAGCAATTTGGATGATATCTTCCAAAAAACAACGGAAGTCAAAGTATTTGGTGCATCAAACCAACTTCGTGTGACAACAACATATCATATCGAAGAAACTTCCGATGCGGCTGATAAAGAAGTATTGGATAAATTGAATCAGGGGCTATCTAAAGTAGATGCTTCCAACAAACATGAAATCCTGTCCTCACAAAAAGTAGGACCGAGTATCGCGTCTGATATCAAATCAAGAGCAACTAGCTCAGCAATCTTCTCTATTATCATCGTAGCGGCTTATATCTTAATCCGTTTCCGCAAATGGGAATACTCTGTGGGTGCAGCTATTGCAACCATACACGATGCCATTATTCTATTAGGTTTATTCTCCTTATTGGATGGTATTGTCCCATTCTCATTGGATATTGACCAACACTTTGTGGCGGCCATCTTAACGGTAATCGCATACTCGGTGAATGATACCGTGGTTGTATTTGACCGCTTAAGAGAGTTCGTATCCAAACCGAACGCGCACAATGAAGATCTTGGTGATGTAGTCAATCATGCCATCAACTCGACATTGAGTAGAACAATTATTACCTCATTGACGATCATTTTCGTTCTTGCAGTCTTATTTATCTTTGGTGGTGAGGTTATCCGTGGATTCTCTTTTGCCATCTTGATTGGTGTCATCGTAGGTACCTATTCTTCTATTATCCTGGCTGCGCCTTCTGTTTACGATTTGCGTAAAGGAAAACATTTAGCTGAGGGTAACACGGCTAAAAAAGCTGAAGTAGTAAGACCATAATAAAATTAAAATAGTATAGAAAGGCGTTCAATATTTGAACGCCTTTTTTTATTGCATTCAAATTACTTGTTGTACTAAATATTTTAAATATATTTGTCATACTAAATATTTGTATGCTAAACGAAAAATTCGACCGTTATTCCTTCATCCTGGATCAAACCGCCAAGAAGGTTAAACAATTTGCACAATCGTCTTTTACGGAAAAGGGATTTGACATTACAGTGGATCAATGGGCTGTCTTAAAGGTACTCTACGAAACCGAACAACTATCGCAGAAAGAATTAGCCAGACGATGTGGCAAAGACCAGCCCACATTGACGCGTATCGTGGATATTCTACTGAAGAAAGGTTTGGCCGAGCGTGTCATTGATGAGACAGACCGCCGGAGTCTCTATCTGCATTTGACGGAAGAGGGGAAACTTAAGGTTGCATCCCTGTCCCCTATCGTTGCAGAAATCAGGATGAAAGCATGGGAGAAACTGACGGAAAAAGATTTCGAGGATTTTACGAGAATATTAAATACGATTTATAACAATTTAAATATATCATAGCTATGACAAATACTGATATTTGCATCATTGGTGCTGGACCAGTAGGATTATTTGCTGTATTTGAAGCTGGACTTCTAAAAATGAGGTGCCACCTGATTGATGTGTTACCTCAAGTTGGCGGCCAATTATCCGAAATATATCCCCATAAGCCAATTTATGATATACCAGGCTACCCGAGCATTACAGCGCAGGAGCTCATCGATAATCAACTTGAACAAATAAAGCCCTTTGCACCTACATTTACGTTAGGTGAGCGTGTCGAACAAATCGAAAAACAGGATGATGGCTCTTTTATTATTTCCACAGGTGACAATACGGAAGTGCATGCACAAGTGATTGTCATTGCAGGGGGACTTGGTTGCTTTGAGCCCCGTAAACCCGAAATCCACGACCTGCATCTTTATGAAGGCAAAGGCGTAGATTATATGGTTAAAGATCCTGCAAAATACAAGAACAAACGGATTGTTATTGCTGGCGGCGGTGATTCCGCACTGGATTGGACTTATCATTTGGCTGATATTGCACAACAAGTTACACTTATTCACCGGAGCGACTCTTTCCGCGGTGCACCGGATTCTGCAGAAAAAGTTTTTAAATTGGCGCAAGAAGGAAAGATCAATTTACTCCTGTCTCATAATTTGAGCAATATACACGGCAATGGAACCCTCACTGCGATCGAAACAGTAAATAAAGAGAAAGAAACGACAGCAGTCGAAGCCGATTATTTTATTCCATTATATGGCTTGACGCCCAAACTTGGACCAATTGCTGACTGGGGACTAAATATCGATAAAAACGCGATTGAAGTAAATACCTTTGATTATTCGACCAACATTGAGCGCATCTACGCTATTGGTGATATCAACACCTACCCGGGCAAGCTTAAACTCATCTTATGTGGATATCACGAAGCCGCATTGATGTGCCAAAGTGCTTTTAAGTTTGTTTATCCTGATCAAAAATTGAGCTTTAAATATACAACCGTTAACGGTATAAATACATTTTAGTGATGGAAGATAATTTGATACAAGTAACCGTTATCGATCGTGATGGCACAGAAAACAGAATTGATGTCCCGACAGATATCAATCTATCACTAATGGAAATTCTAAAAGCATCTGAATACGACATACTGGCTACCTGCGGTGGTATGGCACTCTGCGCCACATGCCATATTGAAGTCGTTGAAGGCATAGAAAATCTTTCGGAAGCCAGCGATCAGGAATTGGATATGCTCGACACCTTACCTGATGCTGACGAGCAAAGTCGACTGGCCTGCCAACTTCGTCTTCATCCGAATAACAACGGTATGAAAATCAGACTAAAAGGTTCGTTGCAATAACAAAGTCATTGTGTATAAAATACACAATGACTTTGTTCGCTATACAAGTTTTTTTAGATCACCTTTTGAGCCGTAAAAGACTTAAAACCAAAACACTACAAAATATTTTATTAAAGGAATTAGCCTTATAACGATAAATTTCACAATGTATTGCCATAATAAATAAATATTTTTTAGCTTTTTGGTTCAAAATTTAAGATATTTGCAGCTTAATTCGATTGTACGAATTTTTACAACAAACTATTAAAAATATGCCAAGCAATAGTTCAAATAGAAAATTCCCCAGAGTAATCATTATTGGTGCTGGATTTGGAGGAATTGAAGTTGCTAAAAAGCTTAAAAATAAGGAAGTTGAAGTTCTCTTATTGGATAGAAACAATTTTCACACCTTCCAACCATTAATGTACCAAGTTGCTACGGGTACGCTTTCCGCGGACTCCATTTCCTTCCCGGTCCGAAAAATGTTCAAAAATCAGGATAACTTCCATTTTAGACTTGCCGACGTAAAAAGCATCGACAATGAGGCTAAAGTTGTTAAGACTGATATTGGAGATTTCGACTATGACTATTTGGTTGTGGCCACGGGTGCAACGACAAATTTTTTCGGCAATCAGCAGATCACCAAATATGCCCTGCCAATGAAAAACATTCAAGAGGCACTTAATATAAGAAGTTACGTTCTTCAAAACCTTGAAGAGGCTGTCATGATCGCGAATCCCGAAGATCGTAAGCCAAATTTAAACTTTGTAATCGTTGGCGGTGGCCCTACAGGGGTAGAACTTTCTGGTGCTATTGCAGAAATTAAGAATAATGTTTTGGAAAAAGACTATCCTGAATTGAATAAATCAGAAATGTCTGTTTACCTTGTAGAAGGTCTACCAAAAGTATTGGCCAACCTATCCGAAAAAGCGTCAAAAAACTCCGAGAAATATCTGAAAGATTTAGGCGTTGAAGTATTATTAAATGTACAGGTAACTGGGTACGACGGTAAAGCCATTACTTTCGCTGACGGCAGAAGCATTGAAACAAAAACAGTTATTTGGGGTGCCGGCGTTGCTGGCCAATATCCGGATGGATTCAAAAAAGAGGTCATCCAACGTGGCAATCGCATTCAAACAGATGATCAATGTCGCGTAATTGACATGCCAGGTGTGTATGCCATTGGTGACGTATCTGCATTTATTACAGAAGACCTACCGCGTGGCCTACCGGGTGTAGCACCAGTAGCACAGCAGCAGGGCGGATATGTAGCGAAACATATCCTTCAAACAATGTCCAATCAACCTACTGAAAAATTCAGTTATTTTGACAAGGGATCAATGGCTACCGTAGGACGTAACAAGGCGGTTGTAGACATGGGTAAGATTCATTTCAGTGGTTTCTTTGGATGGATGACTTGGATGTTTGTTCACTTAATGTCTATTTATGGGTTTAGAAATAAGTTGATCACATTTGTCAACTGGTCGGTCAAGTTTTTCACTAAAAACAGTGGTGTCCGTTTAATCTTCCATAAATTCAACAAACCGGCTCCAGAAGAACAAGCAAAAACGGTACAATAGAGACCAATAAATAAATTTGTAAAAACAGGATTAATCTGTTCTTCAATCAAAAACGAATGCCATTATTTTATTTAATAATGGCATTCGTTTTTCTTCCTTATCCCACTTCCAAGCAATGGAAACTTGATCGAAAAAAAAATTCGCATTCATCCCTTGGCTGTTTCCTTTCGTAGGACCGCCACCTATCATCCACAACATGCAAGCGCTTATATCAGCTGGCAAAGATTTCAAAAACACATGTTTATTTCACCTCGCAAATCGCAGCTAACAAAAAATAAGTTGAAGCAAGAAGTAACAATTCTAGATTATATTCGTTAAATTTAAGAACAGTTTTTTCCAGATAGAATTTACTTGCAGAATATAGTTTTTTTTGATGTAGAACCTCAAAAAGATTAATTTTTTTTGTGTAGGTTTGCATATTATTTTAAAATAGCTTAAGGATTAGCAAATGGGCTTATTTAATTGGTTTACGCAAGAAGTTGCGATTGACTTGGGTACTGCGAACACCCTGATAATTCATAATGACAAGGTAGTAGTGGATGAGCCTTCTATTGTTGCATTTGACCGCACCACTAACAAAGTGATTGCCATCGGTCGACAGGCCATGCAAATGGAAGGTAAAACACACGACAATATAAAAACAGTAAGACCTTTACGTGATGGAGTAATTGCTGATTTTACAGCTGCTGAACATTTGATCAGAGGCATGGTAAAATTAGTTAACAATGGTAAGAGTTGGTTTTTCCCATCGCTACGTATGGTTGTTTGTATTCCATCAGGCATCACGGAAGTAGAAAAAAGAGCTGTACGTGATTCTGCAGAAATTGCGGGTGCGAAAGAAGTCTATTTAATTCATGAACCAATGGCTGCTGCTGTAGGTATCGGTATTGATGTAGAAGAACCAATGGGGAACATGATTATAGATATCGGAGGGGGTACAACAGAAATTGCTGTCATCGCGCTGTCTGGTATTGTATGTGATCAATCCATCCGTGTGGCAGGTGATAACTTTGACTCCGACATTGTTCAATACATCCGTAGACAACATAACATTATGATCGGTGAACGTACAGCAGAGAAGATCAAGATTGAAGTAGGTGCTGCACTTCCGGAGTTGCAGGAACCTCCTGCTGATTTTGCCGTACAGGGTCGTGACTTGATGACCGGTGTTCCTAAACAGATCACTGTTTCATATACAGAAATTGCCCATTGTTTGGACAAATCAATTTCTAAAATCGAAGAAGCTATCTTAAAAGCACTTGAAATTACTCCACCGGAGCTATCTGCCGATATTTACCAAACAGGCATCTACCTTACAGGGGGTGGTGCCTTATTACGTGGTTTAGATCGTCGTATTCAAGCAAAAACGAAGCTTCCTGTCCATATCGCCGAAGATCCACTTCGTGCCGTTGTCAGGGGTACTGGTATTGCGCTTAAAAATATTGGCCGATTCAAATTCTTGATGCAGTAATTAACGTTCGATAATTAACAAGATTTTATTAAAGAGCGATATAATATGCAAAATTATTATATCGCTTGCTTATTATAAATACCCACGATAAAAAATGAGAAACCTTTGGTTATTCCTGAGACGATACAATGCATTCTTTTGGTTTATCCTATTTTTTGGATTCTCGTTATTTTTGATTATTACCAACAATTCGTTTCAACGCAATTCTGTATTAAACTCTTCCAACCGTGTGATCGGTAGCTTATATGCAAAAGTAAACTCCTGGAAAAGTTATTTACATCTGGATGAGACTAATGATGCTTTGGCCAAAGAAAATGCGCAATTGCGGAAAGACCTTCAGGCTTACAAATCGACAGATAGTATCAAAATTGGCCCCGTACCAGTCATAGATAGTAGCGAATTTGGGCGTTATCAATTTATTGTTGCGAATGTAATTAACAATAGTATTCATCAGAAAGCCAATACGATTACATTGGGTAAGGGCAGCAAAGATGGTATAGAGAAAGGAATGGGGGTCATTGCCCCGAATGGCGTTGTTGGTATTGTATTAAACGTTTCCCCAAATTTTTCTACGGTACAATCATTATTACATCCTGACACTCGTATTTCTGTCACCTTGGGGCATAGTGAAGTTTTTGGATCGCTGGTCTGGGGCAACAATATCGATTATCGCGCAGCAACAGTTAAAGAAATCCCTAATCATATTAAAGTAAACAAAGGAGATAAAGTCTATACCTCAGGCTATTCCGGCCATTTTCCGAAAGGTATTTTTGTCGGAACGGTTATTCAAACGGGGATCTCTTCTGGAGATGCATTTTTGGATCTACGCCTGCTTTTAAGCACCAATTTTTCTAATCTACAACACGTATATGTAGTAAAGGATTTATTAAGTAAAGAATTAAAAACTTTGGAGGAATCGACTAAGGACAATGGCTAGGATTCTAATATTTAATATCATTCGATTTATCGTCCTGATCGGGATGCAAGTATTTTTATTCCAAAATATTGGTTATTACAATCTGGCTGCGGCATTTCCCTATATTCTATTTATCTTTTTACTGCCAACAGGGACACCTAATTTTCTAGTTTACCTGATTGCTTTTTTAACGGGACTGACCGTAGATTCGTTTTACGATACACTTGGCGTCAATACTGCCGCTTGTGTGGCGTTGGCAGCCTTCCGCATTTTCTTTATGAAGATTACACTCGAAGTAGAGGAACGTGAATCTTTTCTTACACCAATGCTGGGATTGATGAATGTGAGGTGGTTTTTTTCCTTTATCTTTTTTGGTACATTGATTCATCATACATTCCTGTATCTACTGGAATCTTTCTCACTTCAGCATATTCAATATACATTACTTAGCATTGTTTTAAGTTGTATATTTACCGTAATTATCATGCTGTTATTTAGTATTTTATTCTACAAAAAGAAAGATCGGTTGTAGTAGATCGATGGATAGAAATTTATTTCTATGAATAGTTTTTTTGCTCGCAAGTACGTTGTTTCCGGAATCTTTGTCGCCATCGTCCTGACTTTGATTGCCCGTCTATTTTATTTACAGATTATCGACGACTCCTACATACATTCGGCGAATAGCAATGTCATGCGGAAGGTAATTGTATACCCCGCAAGAGGTGTTATTTTGGACCGTAAGGGGAAAGTACTGGTACAAAATGAACCTGTTTATGACCTGATGGTCACGCCCCGTGAAGTCAAAGAAATCGATACTGCCTTGTTTTGTAGATTAGTTGAGATTGATAAAGAAGGCTTTATCAAACGTATGGAAAAAGCCAGGGCCCATTCCCCATATAGAGCATCGATTTTTGAAAAACAATTATCCGTACGGACATGGGCACAGTACCAAGAATATCAATACCAATTTCGTGGATTTTATGTACAAAAACGAACTATCAGAAGCTATCCAGATAGTATTGCCGCTCAATTTTTAGGTTATGTCAGTGAGGTAAATGACAAAGACATTGAACGGTCTAATGGATTCTACCGTAGTGGCGACTATATCGGAAGGAGTGGTGTCGAACGATCCTACGAAGATCTCATTCGGGGGAAAAGAGGCGTTAACAATTTAATGGTCGATGCGCTGAACCGTCCAAAAGGTATATTTATGGAAGGGAAGTACGATACCCTAGCCGTTGCGGGTGAAGGCTTAGTCTCCTCCCTAGATAAGGATCTTCAAATTTTAGGTGAAAACCTCATGAAAAATAAGCTAGGATCCATTGTTGCCATTGAACCAGCAACTGGAGAAATATTAGCCTATGTGAGCAGTCCAAGTTATGATCCGAATCTTATGGTAGGTCGTCAGGTCGGCAATAATTACATGAAGCTACTGAATGATGAAACCAAACCTCTTTTTAACCGGCCAATTCAAGCGTCATATCCCCCAGGGTCAGTATTTAAAGTTGTTTCGGCATTAACTGCACAGCAGGCCGGGGTGATTGACCGCAATACCGTATTTTTCTGCCCACATGGCTATAGTTATGGTGGTGGACGAGGTTGGATGGGATGTACCCACTATCATGGATCAACGACCTTACAACGTTCTGTAGCCGTATCCTGTAATACATATTATGGATTTACCTACGCTAAAATGATCGATGGCCGCGGCCTTTCCGGACCTAAAGCCTATGATTTATGGCGAAATGCAGTTACACAATTCGGAATCGGACATAAATTAGGGATTGATCTTCCTGGAGAAAAAGCAGGTTTATTACCCACATCGGAATTTTATACAAAACGTTACGGCAATGACAAGTGGCGCTCAAGCTTCAATATCTCTTTGTCCATTGGGCAAGGTGAGATGGGTATCACGCCATTGCAGATGGCCAATATCATGGCCATCGTAGCCAACAAAGGTTTTTACTATAGACCGCATCTCATCAAAGGTATTGGCACGCAAAAAATTGCAAAAAAAGAATTTACCGAAAAGATCAGTGCTGGTGTAGATGAACGATATTATCCTGTGGTTATACAGGGAATGAGCGATGCCGTAAACACGCCCGAAGGAACAGCTTGGGCGAACCGTATACCCGGTATTGAAATGTGCGGAAAGACAGGTACCGCTCAAAATCCACATGGCGAAAATCACGCCGTATTTTTCGCATTTGCACCCAGGGAAAATCCAAAAATTGCGATAGCAGTATTTGTGGAAAATGCGGGTTATGGTGGAACATGGGCTGGTCCGATTGCCAGTATGATGGTCGAAAAATATTTGAAAGACACGATTACAGCACCAAAGTATATTCAGGACCGTATTTATAAGGCAAACTTCCTTCCCGCACCAAAGAAAATAGTGGATTCCAAAAATAAGGATGCCAAGAAAACGGATTCGGTCAAATCAAAAACAGATACGATTAAATCGAAACGTCAGACGGCAGCTTTAATAAAACCAAAGGAAACAATTGTTCACCATAGTGAGGTAAAAAGAAGATATGAATAATCAAAAAAATAGTTTCTTTGGAAAAATAGATTGGTTAACAATCATATTATGGTTATCACTATGCCTAATAGGACTTTTCAATATCCGTGCAGCTGTTTTTAATCCGGAGATGCCAGGTTTTTTCATGTTAGGAACCAATTATGGAAAGCAATCTTTGTATCTGATCTCCGCAATCATCCTCGGTATATCTATTCTGATAATCGACGCTAAGTTTTTCAGTTCTGCTTCACCAATATTCTATGGGATCACAGCCATACTCCTCGTCGTTGTGTTGGTTGTTGGACGAAATGTGGGTGGAAACCAGGCTTGGATTGATTTGGGTTTCTTCCGATTGCAACCGTCAGAGTTTGCCAAGCTCTCCACCTGTTTACTGTTGGCCAACTTTTTAAGTGCGCAGAGCAATAAAGCGCCCACCATGCAGACCTTGGCAATGGGTGCTGGAATTGTACTTTTTCCTGTATTCTTGGTTATGCTACAGCCCGATACTGGTTCAGCACTTGCTTTCTTTTCGTTGATTTTTGTATTTTACCGCGAAGGTTATGTCAACAATGAATTACTGATATTCGGAGGGCTATGTATCCTACTTTTTGTTTTATCCCTTCTATTCAATCCTTGGATCCTAATATTGATACTAGCTGCTATTATCGGTTTTTTCATGTGGAGCTTCCGGAAAAAGAGAAAGTATATCATCAATTTGAGTATTCTCTTCGCTGCCTGTACCGCATTTATATTATGCGTTGACTTAGTTTATGACCACGTACTACAGCCCCACCAACGTGACCGGATCGATATCATTCTAGGCAAGACCCAAGATCTTAAAGATAAAGGATATAATTTGAATCAGTCCAAAATCGCCATTGGATCCGGACAATTCTGGGGAAAAGGTTATTTACAAGGGACGCAAACAAAATATAACTTTGTACCTGAGCAAAGTACCGATTTTATTTTCTGCACCGTAGGCGAAGAATGGGGCTTTGTTGGTTCGGTAACATTGCTTGCCATTTACCTCACCTTACTTTTACGCATTATTCATATTGCGGAACGACAGCGCTCGGCCTTCGCGAGGATTTATGCATATGGTGTAGCTTCTATCCTATTTTTCCACTTATTTATCAATATAGGAATGACAATAGGTATTGTCCCGGTTATCGGGATTCCGCTCCCTTTTGTCAGCTACGGCGGATCCTCATTATGGAGCTTTACGATACTACTCTTTATTATGCTAAAATTTGATTCTAACAGAAAAGGAGTCGTTTAACTCGCCTGCGTTAGTGGATATTTTTTTAAATCCTTTCCAGTACCAGCTGAATAGCTTTTTCAACGACCGCTTCGGGATCCGATGAGAATTTTCCTGCTACCCTACTTGCTAAAATGGCGTTTATGGATACTGCCTGATGGCCAAGCATACTAGCCAGCGCATAGATCCCGGCGGTTTCCATTTCTAGGTTAGTCAAGCGGAGGCCGTTGTACTTAAATGAATTTATCAAGGGAATGAGATCCGGAATCGTGTTATCTGATCTTAGGGAGCGTCCTTGCGGCCCGTAAAACCCCGGCGCAGTCAGAGTCATTCCTTTTTGCAGGTCAAAAGCAATACGTTCTAATAAGCCCTTACCCGCACGTGCTACGTAAGGTTTTAAATTCAATTGGGGGAAATGTCGAATCAAAGAACTTTGTATATTTAGTTCAACCTCGTCATAAGGTTTTTGATAGTATTGCATCAGTGCATCAAACCCTATCCCATACGTGGAGGCGAGTATGCTTCCCATTTCGATATCCGCTTGTACAGCGCCTGAGGTACCGATTCGCACGATATCCAAAACTGTGAGCTCGCTCTTCAGCGTCTTATTCTGAAAATCGATATTGACCAATGCGTCCAATTCATTCAAAACAATATCAATATTGTCTGTTCCGATACCTGTCGAAATCACGCTCAGTCGTTTAGTGCCGATATATCCTGTATGGGTAATAAACTCACGTTTCCCTTTTTTGAGTTCTATACGATCAAAATATTTCGAAACCTTCGCGACACGGTCGGGGTCCCCTACCGTAATAATTGTTGTGGCTAAATCCGCTGGCAATAAATTTAAATGATAAATACTTCCATCTGGATTTAAAATAAGTTCGGCATTATTCATTATATTGTTCTTAAATAATTCAATTCACAACCTTCTATTTTTGAAAAACGTTCGACAACCCGGTTAACTTGCATTTTGCGTACCTCAAATTCCAGGTAACAATTATTGTCAAATTGTTGCTTTTCAATTTCCAGCCCCTCCTCTTTAATAATACGCATGACATCATTCATATTCAGGTAGTCAAAAGTTATCCCGTAGCTATCGTTAACTGTCCGTTCGATGATCTTAGCTTGATCCAATGCATCCTGAGTTGCCGATTTATATGCATTGATCAAACCTGGTACGCCTAACAGGGTTCCACCAAAATAGCGGACAACAACGACCATTACATTGGTGATATCTACTGAGAGCAGGGCATTCAATATTGGACGACCCGCAGTCCCAGAAGGCTCGCCATCATCGTTTACCCGAAACACATTACGATCTGGACTCAGTCGATAGGCCCAACAATGATGCCTTGCTTTCGGATGTAGGACTTTCACATCCTGTAATACCTCTTTTAATGTTTCCTCAGACCTAAATGGAAATGCATAAGCAATAAATTTGCTCCCTTTATCACGAAAAATTCCTTCGTAATTTGTATCGATCGTTCGATAAGTATCTTCAAATAAGCTCACAGATATGCGATAATTAAAACTGAAACAATGGAAAGAGCGATACCTAGGTAATTCAACCCAGATAGTCTCTCTTTAAAAAATACCACACCAACCAAAGCGCCCAGAGAAATTACCCCAATGTTCATTCCTGTAAAAACAATGGAAGGGTTTTCGGGTAGCGCCCGATGCGCTTTCATATAAAATAATATATTGCAAAAGTTGAAAGCACCCAAAATCAGGCCATAAGCTATGGCTTTGAAAGAAAAGAACTGCTTTTCAATCCAGATAAAATAGCCTAGTAATCCAAATGCAATCAGCATAGCCATGACAAATATAATAAACATCGAACTGACATAGGGAATCGTGACATGCAAAGCAACTTGCTTAAAGAGGATATCAATAATCCCCATCCCGATAAAAACAAGCAATGGATAGAGACTTCTATAGCGCATATCGGGCAAGTTTGTTATTGAAGCTGATTTGCGCCAACCAATGGAACATACGATCGCTAATAGGCCAAGCCCTATACCTAGTAATTTATTCCCTTGCAATCTTTCATCGAATACAAAAAATGATGCCAGTAGCGGTATAAACAAAGACAAGCGCTGCGCAACTTCTGTTTTTACCAAACCACTATAACGGATGGATAAAGCTATAAATACAAACATTCCAGGTAACAGTACCGCTAATGCTGTATAAAGCGGAAGCGGTAAGCTCGTCCAGCTCATTGACTCTATTTCGGGCTGCAGTATAAAATAAGTCAAAACAACTGCCATGGGATAATTCCATACGATCACTTGTTTTGTTTCTACGCCATCCTGTTTGGCCAATTTCAACAATACTGCTACAGTGACACTGCAAATAACACTAATTAGGACAAAAAACATCGTTCAGCTATTAATTAATTCCAAAGTCCACGCTTTGCTACCCGGGCCCTACGCTCTAATTTTATAAAAAAATCTGCATATTGCACATTAGGAGCTAAGGAATACGTTACGGCGTACCCCTGTTCCACCAGATCCGCGTTTACAAATTTCCCTCCAATATACACATAAGCCAGTAGTCTTCCATAACGATCCTTTTTCCCAACATCAAACACCAACTTAACATTTTTTCCGGTCAACATGGATCGCAGGTATTCTTTTGCCTCCTGCCCATAATAACCAACTTCTTTTCGGGCTGTTTTTCGTGTTTCGGGTGCATCAATTCCGATCAGTCGCACCCGCTCTCCCTTTTTACCACCACTTTCAATGACAAAGGTGTCGCCGTCAATGACGCGTTGCACTTTCACGTAGCGCTCCTCCCCTTTGTAAGAAAAACTTAAAAACAAGAAACAGATGATCGTAGCTGGTACCAAAAAATTCAATCGCTTTAGCATAAAATTCATATTTGAGCAAAGGTAATAAAATACTTTTTCAGCAAAAAACCTATAAAAAAGGCAATATTTTAACCATAAAATCGGCAATTTTTCATTAAAAAAAATACTAATAAAAAGACCAATTTTTCACCTATTTTTATCGTTAAAAAACCATGAAAAATACACACAAAAAACACATAATTAAATTATAACAATTTGAATATAAAATAATTAAATAATAAAACATCACAAAATACATTAAAAAAACATCTATTTTTAACACTAAAAAAAACGATAAAAAAACACTGTAAATGAGTTGTTTTTTTTATAAAAAATTATTTTTTTCTTTGATATTTCAAAAACATTCGTACATTTGAAATGTCAAAACAACAAAAGGATGAAGAGATCATATACATATTTCTATTTTAACTTCTTTTATTTTAAAAATAAGAGCCGGGATTAGATTGTGTATACATTAAAAATATAACAAGAAAGAGTCCCGGTTTAGATCACCGGGACTCTTTCTTGTTTAAGGGCAAAATAGCAACAAAAAAATGAGTTTAAAAATTGCGATACAAGGAGCAAAAGCTTCATTTCACGAGGAAGCCGCATTTAAATACTTTGGACGGGAAGTCGAGATTGTAGAATGTGATTCATTCAAAAAAACCTGTGAATTGCTTAAGCAAAGAAAAGTGGATTATATCGTTATGGCGATCGAAAATTCAATTGCCGGTAGCCTGCTACCAAACTATAATCTGCTTCGGGATTACAAATTCCATATCACAGGTGAAGTTTATCTCAATATTCAACAGAATTTGATGGTATTGCCAGGTGTTAAACTAAAGGATATCAAGCATATTGAATCACATCCGATAGCGATCCGTCAATGTGAGGAATTTCTTTCAGAGCTGGAAGGTGTACGTATTACAGAAGGATCCGACACTGCAGCTACTGCAAAAATGATCGCTGAACGAAAATTGACTGATACAGCTGCAATTGCAGGTACTTTAGCCGCTGAAATTTATGGGCTTGAGATTTTAGAGAAAAGAATCGAAACCAATAAAAAGAATGCAACGCGTTTTTTGGTTCTCTCAAATGAAGTGGTTGAGTACAAAAATGCGAATAAAGCATCTTTATCGTTCCAAACTGGAAATACGGTTGGATCACTAGCGACTATTTTACAATGTTTTGCCGAGCAAAACATTAACCTGAGCAAGATTCAGTCCATGCCTGTTATCGGAAAACGCAACGAGTATGACTTTTTTGTGGACGTTGAATGGAAGAAACAATCAGACTATGAAGCCGCAATCAGGAAAGTACTCAAACATAGTATCAATTTTAATATTATGGGCGAATACATCAAAAATGAGAAACTATAATCAACAATTTAATATTAGAAAATAATCAAACTTACCTGAATCTGCTGACAGGACAAATGACTTGCAGAACAAGCATGACGGCTTAACAGATTCAAATACCTTTAAAAATTTATTCGGATGAAAAATACATTAGAAATCACTCCTTTGAAATCATGGTTAGATACTGGAGACAAACCCTTAATTATTGCAGGCCCTTGTAGTGCAGAAACTGAAGAGCAATTGGTATCTACAGCGCATCTATTGGCAAATACTGGAAAAGTAAATATCTTACGTGCTGGTATCTGGAAACCACGCACACGTCCGGGTGAATTTGAAGGGATTGGTTCCATTGGTTTGGAGTGGTTGAAGAGAGCAAAAGAAGAGACCGGTTTATTAACAGCTACCGAAGTTGCTACAGCCAAGCACGTAGAGGAAGCTTTAGCTGCTGGTGTTGACGTACTTTGGGTAGGTGCGCGTTCGACGGCTAATCCCTTCACAGTACAAGAAATTGCTGACGCCCTACAGGGAGTAGATGTACCAGTTTTCGTAAAAAATCCGGTTAACCCAGATTTATCTTTGTGGATCGGCGCTTTGGAGCGTATCAATCGCGCTGGCATCAAAAAATTAGGTGCTATCCACCGGGGCTTCTCTTCTTACGAGAAAACAGCTTTCCGTAATGAACCGATGTGGGATCTTGCGATCCAATTAAAGACGGCTTGTCCTAATTTACCGATCATCAATGATCCAAGCCATATCTGTGGAAATCGTGAATTATTACCTTACATTGCACAAAAAGCAATGGACATGGACATGCAAGGTTTAATTATCGAATCACATATTGACCCCTCTGTTGCCTGGACGGATGCCAAACAACAGGTTACTCCAGCGGCTCTGGCGGAATTGATCGATCATTTAACATTACGTAAAGCGGATTCTGACAATCCTTCATTCGAGGACAAATTAGCAGAATTACGTAGCAACATCGATAAATTGGATGATTTAATTATTCAAAAAATCGGAGAACGTATGAAGATTGCTGAGAAAATTGGTGAATACAAACGTGATAACAACGTAACGATCTTACAGGTAAACCGTTGGGATGAGATTGTTCAAAAACGCACAAAACTTGCTGAAGCACTTTCTTTGGGCAGTGAGTTTGCAACAAAATTCCTAGAATTAATTCACAACGAATCTATCCGTAAACAAAATGCGGTCATGAATTCACAAGAACAACCTACAGCTGAAGCATAATGAAACAAGTCATCAAGCTGACGCATCCATCAAAAAAGATTAAAGGCACGGTTCAACTGACAGGATCAAAATCCGAGAGCAACCGTGCTCTTATTATCCAATCCTTGAGTAAAGGACAAGTTGATATCGCAAATCTTTCCGAAGCTGCCGACACAGTTACATTAAACCGTGTATTACAGATCGCTTCCAACCCGCAAGCAGGCTACAATACAATTGACATTGGTCCTGCAGGCACGGCAATGCGTTTTCTGACAGCCTATTTGAACCTTGTTCCCGGAAACTTTATTCTAACGGGAACCGAACGCATGCAACAGCGGCCAATTGGTATATTGGTTGATGCGATGAAAGAAATAGGCGCAGACATTCATTATGAAAAAAAAGCTGGCTACCCGCCACTAAAAATAGAAGGCGGATTGTTTCAGGGCAAGGACCGTGTCCGGATAAAAGGAAATATTAGCAGCCAGTATATCTCTGCGCTACTTTTAATCGCTCCAGCACTGAAAAAGGGGCTTACATTGGAAATCGAAGGCGAACTGACTTCCAGACCTTATGTATCCATGACCTTGGATATGCTAAAAAGTGTTGGTATACAGCACGAGTGGACAGCAAATGAAATTCATATTGCCCCACAAAGCTTTTCAAAAAGCACCATTTATGTGGAGCCAGATTGGAGTGCAGCCTCATATTGGTACGCTATTGTAGCCTTGGCAGAAGATGGCGCATCTATTGTCTTACCGGGACTAAAAAAAGACAGTTTGCAAGGCGATATTGCCATTGTTGATATTATGACGCATTTTGGTGTCCAATCCAGTTTTGAAGCCGATGGTCTACATCTTCAGAAAACGGCAATAGATTCGAAAAAAATAGTATTTGATTTCAAAGAATGTCCGGATCTCGCCCAGACGGTTGTTGTGGTTGCTGCCGCTTTAGGTCGCGACGTTTCTTTTACGGGTCTGGAGACATTAAAGATCAAAGAAACTGACCGAATTGCTGCACTACAGACTGAAATAGCAAAATTTGGCGCTGATTTGATCGAAGACAACGAAACCTATCACCTAAAAACAGCGCAAGTGTACCAGCCAACAGCGGTGACATTTGACACCTATGAAGACCACCGTATGGCAATGGCATTTGCTCCCCTTGCATTGGTTTTTGACCAGATCAGGATTGCGGAGCCACAGGTTGTCGAAAAATCGTATCCAGATTTCTGGAAACACCTACAGTCTCAATCTTTTATTATTGACTAATATTAAAAACCAGGAGAATACAACGATATGTCCCTGGTTTTTTCAACCTATATATACGTACTATTGACAGCCTTAATGACAACGAGGTGAACGCGATCACCGTAAAGGGCTTATACATAGTTTTACACGATCAAAATTGATAAAGTTGTATTTTACAACAGCGTTGTCATTGCATTTAAATGCAAATTTATCTAAGTTTATTGAAATTTAATTTTTATGGCAGGAAATTCATTTGGCGATTTATTCAGAATCAGCACTTTTGGCGAATCACACGGTAAAGCTATCGGTGTAATTATTGATGGTTGCCCCTCAAATATAACGATAGACGAAGAGTTTATACAATCTGAGCTGGATAAACGCAAACCGGGACAATCCCGGATTACCACACAACGAAAAGAAAGTGATACCGCCCAGATATTATCGGGTGTATTCGAAGGCAAATCGACCGGCACACCGATTGCCGTTGTCATACCAAATGAAGACCAACGTTCGAAAGATTATACGCACATCAAAGACATCTTTAGACCCTCTCATGCAGACTTCACCTACCAGATGAAATACGGCATACGTGACTATCGTGGCGGTGGTCGTTCTTCAGCCCGTGAGACAGCTGCAAGGGTTGCGGCAGGTGCAGTTGCAAAAAGCTTTTTAAAGCAATTTGGTATTCAAATTTTTGCCCATGTCTCTGGTGTGGGTACGATTGAAGCACCCAATTTAGATACAAAAGATCTTAACGCTTTACTTGATCTACGTGAATCCAATATCGCACGCTGTGCTGATCCGGCAACAGCCAATGAGATGGTCGAATTTATAGATTCGATCCGTAAAGCGGGTGATACGGTAGGAGGGCGTATTTCAGCAGTGATAAGGCATGTTCCCGTGGGCCTCGGAGAACCGGTATTTGATAAACTCCATGCTGACCTTGCAAAAGCCATGATGAGCATCAATGCTGTTCACGGTTTTGAATATGGGTCAGGTTTTGCAGGTTCAGAGTTGCGAGGTTCCGAACATAATGATATATTTGTAGCAGATGACCATGATTTAAATCAAGTGCATACACATACCAATTTCTCTGGGGGAATACAGGGCGGTATATCAAACGGTATGGATATTACCTTTAAAGTAGCATTCAAACCTGTTGCCACCATCATGAGAGACCAAGAAACAGTCGATATCCATGGCAATCCGGCCATCGCAAGTGGTAAGGGAAGACATGATCCTTGTGTTGTTTCGAGAGCGGTAATAATTGTAGAAGCCATGGCGGCACTTGTGATTGCGGATCATCTACTTAAACATCAAAGTTACAAACATGCTGCAAGATAATTATGTCGTAGGTGTTGACATTGGAGGCACTCATATTTCCGCCTGTATCATTGACACCAAACAATGGAATATACATTTAGAGAACGTGGTCAGAAACCACGTTTTTTCTCAAGGAGATGCTAAAACGATTTTACACACCTGGGCTTCCACAATACAGGAGATTATCCGTACCTCACCCACTGCTATTCAGTTCATTGGCATAGCAATGCCGGGACCATTTGACTATGAAAATGGTATTTCTAAAATGTTAGGTCAAAGCAAGTACGACAACTTGTATGATAAAGACATTAAAACCTTATTGTCTGCAGAGCTGGGTTTACCCCCTAATGCTGTTCATTTTATTAATGACGCTGCTGCTTTTTTACAGGGAGAAATATTTGTACAGAAACTACAAACTAATGCAAGAATACTTGGCATTACTTTGGGAACGGGATTGGGATCTGCAGTCTGGAACAAAGGCGAAAAGGCTTTCGATGCAGATCTATGGAATACACCTTACGAGGAAAGTATTTTTGAAGAATATTTGGTAACAAGATGGTTTGTCAAACGATTCAAAGAGGTCACAGGTAAGGATGTTACTGGATTAAAGGAAATTCTCGACAATCACCGTGAAACAACCGCATTCGCGACAATCAAAGATGAATATGCGAAGCATCTATTTGATTTTATGCGATTTTTCGAAGAAAAATACCAGACGAATATCTTTATTATTGGTGGCAACATCGCAAAAGCACTTCCTATCTTTATTGCGGATCGGGAAGAATTCAATAGATTTATCATCTACACAGCAATACTGGGTGAGAAGGCCGCAATGATTGGCGCTGCAAGTATATTCAGTTAGCGAACGAAGAGTAGGGTTACGAAAAGAACTAAATACCCATTCATTTAATGAATCGGGATATTGAAGTGGTAAAAATTAGAAGCTATCACTCTTAACGAGCACAATTAAAGAAATCACATCCGGAGAAATATCCATCTATTAAAACATAGATGGATATTTCTCCGGATTAGCTTCATGCATGATTGCATAAACAGATTCTACAACATCATCTGAGGATGGTTTGGAAAAATAATCTCCGTCCGAACCATAGGGTGGACGATGCGCTTTTGCTGTCAATGTCCGGGGCTGGCTATCAAGCAAATAATAACCGTTTTGTTTTTCAAGTATTTCTTGTAATATGAATGCGGAAGCTCCTCCTGGTACATCCTCGTCTACAATCAGCAACTTATTCGTTTTTTTCAGGGACTCGCTACAAAGCTGCCCCTTATCAAATGGTTGTAAGGTCTGTGCATCAATAATTTCAATAAATATCCCCAAACGCTCCAATTCGACCGCTGCTTCTTCAACAACGCGTAAAGTTGATCCATAGGAAACTACCGTAATGTCCTGCCCTTCTTTAATACATTCTGCATAACCAATTGGCACTGTAAATTCGCCCACATTCTCAGGCAAGCGCTCTTTGAGGCGATAGCCGTTAAGACATTCGACAACAATAGCGGGTTCATCTGAACGGAAAAGTGTATTATACATCCCTGCGGCTTGTGTCATATTACGTGGCACGCAGATATGTAGCCCTCTTAATGAGCCCAATAACACAGACATAGGGGAGCCAGAATGCCATATCCCTTCCAGACGGTGCCCGCGGGTACGGATAATCACTGGTGCTTTTTGCCCTGCAAACGTACGATAACTTAAACTTGCTAGATCATCACTGGCAA
This sequence comes from Sphingobacterium prati, assembly GCF_013167215.1. GTDB lineage: Bacteria > Bacteroidota > Bacteroidia > Sphingobacteriales > Sphingobacteriaceae > Sphingobacterium > Sphingobacterium prati. The sequence goes on along the minus strand of NZ_JABJWY010000038.1, from coordinate 100,649 downwards.
CGGTGATACCGTAAATCAAATAGTCTAAGTATTGGATTTCAGCGATCGGTCTCAATCCACGAATAGCCAATCCTATACCTTTACCGATGATCGAATTTTCGCGGATACCAGTATCAAATACACGATGGGCACCGAGCTTATCTTGTAAACCAGCAAATCCCTGATTGACATCTCCTATCTTTCCAACATCTTCTCCGAATGCCAATAGGCGTTCATCCCGTTGAAAATTTTCCTCAAAACAGAGATTCAATACTTCTCGACCGTCTACTATTTTGGAGTCTTCTTTATAAATCGGCCCTACCGCTGGCACATTATAGGGAGAATCAATGCCATCCGTAAATAATTTTGAATTGTACCGCTTCTCGTTGACGTCCTGTTTAACTTTATACCAGTTTAAAAGTTCCTGGCGGCCTTCTATATGTCTCCCTTTCAACTCATGCAATACCTTCCGGACTTGTCCGTATACCTCTTTCAACGAAGGTTCTACCATCGACTGCAGTTTTTTTGCTGCAAAGTCTGCTTTTTCATTCGGAATTCGTAACAATAAATCTATTGCTTCTTTTGCTTCGATCCCTAGCGTCTTGATATAATCTGCCCATGCTCGTTTTTGTTCTTGACGAACAAAGTCTTTGGTTTCGCGATCAAGCTGATCTAACTCTTCATCTGTAGCAATACCCGAGCTTTGCATCCATTCTTTCATCTTCGCGATACAATCGAAATCTACCTCCCATTGAAGGCGCTCCTGGGATTTATAACGCTCATGGGATCCCGAGGATGAGTGCCCCTGTGGTTGTGTCAATTCGGTCACATGGATTAGACATGGAACATGTTTTTCTCTTGCAATATTTGCAGCTTGTTCGTATGTCTCACACAAGCCTGCATAATCCCATCCTCTGACCTTAAAAATTTCAATTCCATTTGTCAGCTGCTCCTTTTGGAAACCTTTCAGTATTTCAGAAATATCACCTTTTGTGGTCTGGGTCTCGTTAGAAACAGAAATGCCGTATCCATCATCCCAAATCGAAATAATTGCTGGAATCTGATGCACGCCTACAGCATTGACTACTTCAAAGAATACTCCCTCTGATGTTGCAGCATTTCCGATCGTACAAAAAACAACTTCATTTCCTTTATCAGAGAAATAGGATAAATAATCCAAATTTCTATTTTGTTTATATAATTTAGATGCCAGTCCTAGGCCCAATACCCGCGCCATCTGTCCACCTGTTGTGGATATATCCGAAAAGGAGTTCTTCTGAACGGTTTGATCAAGCCAACTCCCCTGGTCGTCCAAAACCCGTGTAGAGAAATGACAGTTCATTTGTCTACCAGCGGAAGAAGGGTCCGCTTCAACATCGGGGTGTGCATACAATTGAGAGAAAAAATGATAGACATCACTGATGCCAGAAGCAAATATAAATGTTTGGTCACGGTAATATCCCGACCGCCAATCTCCATTTCTGAAGACTTTAGCCATCGCAATTTGTGCCAATTCTTTTCCATCGCCAAAAATACCAAACTTCGCCTTACCGGTAAGCACTTCTTTACGTCCCAATAAACTCACGTAACGACTCTCCAAGGCAGTTCGATAATCATTCACAATAATCTTTTTGAACTCGTCAAAGCTCAAAGTGGAAATAGATTCATTGTTTTGGTCAAATGCAGTATCAAGCATATTCTTTTTTGTTTCAACAAATTTAACAAAAATATTATTCTATATAATTGGTGTTTGTCAAATAAATTGACAATCAATAGTTCGAATTTGAAATACAATATTCTAATTTCTCAAATTAGTACTTTTTGATAAAAATTCCTAATTTTTGCGGATTTTTAATTATTATAGCAGGAGATTAACATATAACGTTATAAAACTATAGTTCAGTAAACCGTCTGATGTTAGCTATAGGATCCTGACAGATCTCCGTTTTAATTTAATTTTTATTGTGAACTTTTCATCCCTACAACTCAACAAGCATCTTGCTTCCAATCTTGAAAAACAAAAGCTAAATACGCTTACTGCTGTCCAAGAACTGGCGATTCCTGCTATATTAAATGGCAATGATTGCTTAGCTATTGCACCTACGGGAACCGGAAAAACGGAAGCTTTTGCTATTCCCCTTGTGCAACGGTTATTAGAAAAAGAGCAAAACGAACACCCTTCCGTCCTCATTCTACTTCCGACACGTGAGCTATGTATCCAAACAAAAACTAGAATTGTTAAATTGATCGAAGGGACCAACATTAGCGTCGCTTGCTTTTATGGTGGTGGAACCTACGAAAGCCAGCTCGCAGCCTACCCTAGCGCTCAGCTAATTCTGGCAACTCCGGGCAGGCTCCTTGACTTTCTGGAACGGCAAGTTATTTATCTGAAAGCGATAAACACCTTGGTTATTGATGAATTTGATCAATTACTCGACTTGGGATTCGAAATGGAAATCAATAAAATTCTGCATATGCTCCCAGCGAAGAAGCAGACTATTTTTGTCTCTGCGACGCGCACATCAGAAATGGATAAAATAATCCACAAACGGCTCAACAATCCAATAGAGATCGTGGTAAAAGATCATATAATAAAAGGGAAAATAAGTGAATATGTTTTATATGTTGATAAAAATGACAAAAAAAATCTTATTCGCTACCTCCTTGAAAACAGGATCAAATCACAGGCTATTGTCTTCACACGAACAGTACATGCTGTAGAGCGAATCGAAACAGACCTGAATCGAAATGGCATTTCGGCTCTCGCGCTATATGGCGACAAGTCACAACAACAACGGGAAGAGATTGTCAACAAATTTAGGAACAAAGAAAATAGGGTATTGATTGCAACCGATTTACTGGCAAGAGGTATAGATTTCCCAAATCTGGAAGCGATTATTAATTATGAAGTGCCCGATTCTCCGGAATTATATACGCATCGGATCGGAAGAACGGGGCGTTCCGATATGGACGGTACCGCCTTTACACTGTGTGATGCCGAGGATAATGAAAAATGGATCAAGCTACAGCTATCCTTAAATAAACAGATTCAGATTGACGATCAACACCCTTTTTTATTGAGCTGGGAAAAAATGCTGTCTAGCAGTCAGCACAACAACCGAAAAGGGCAATCAAAATCAAGAAAACGTCGTTAAATTATAATTATTCTTTTACTTTTACCTGCAATTAACAAAATCACAGTCCAAAATGAGTACAATACATTTATTTGACGATAGTAATAACGCGAATGACAACCGGTTAGGAGATCTAGAAAAAACCATCATCATTAATAACCTAATGGAAGTTCCTTTTGGAGAGCGGGACGAAGTATGGCGCGATACCTTCTTAAGCAACATAGCGGAGTGTACCTTAAAGCTTGCGGAAACCGAAGTTGTGATCGGTCCCGACGGATTTCCTTATTTTCAGTTAGAAAGTGTGCCCAAAGACCAAAATTTCCAAGCGTTTGTTATCAAAAATCGTTTAAAAGACTTTGTATTACCTAAAGGTTTTGGTATTGCCATCAATACGCAAAATGAAAATCCTGATTGGATCTTTACATATGGCGATTTAGTCAATTATTTTTTGAATGAAGAGTTTTACACGGACGAGAGCATCTTTTCACAAAAAAATGAACAAACTACAATTGGTACAGACGAAGAAATATTAGTGGGTCAACCATCAGAAATCATCCTACCACAGCATGTCCGCACACAACTCCGTGATTTTTTGGATTATTATGGCGTAAAGAATGCAAAAATTATGCTGATCGCACGTAATTATAAAGACGAGGAAAAAGTGTCTCAAGATTTGGTCTTTAATATTGTCGCTAACCAATTTAGGACCGAAAAAGAATTCACAAATATCATGGAAGCAATCGGCTGGTTCTTACCAAGACATTATTCCTATATCGGATTGGATGAGTTTGCTATTGAGAATGGCTTCATGCCGCTATAAAGAAAAATTTCATTTATATAACTACAGAATAATAATGTTTCCATTTAACGTAAGAGTGTACGGAATATTGATTAACGAAAAGCAGGAAGTGTTGATCAGTGACGAAAGAACGGAAAATGTTTCATTTACCAAATTTCCGGGCGGAGGACTAGAGTACGGAGAAGGTCTATTGGAGGCTCTAATTAGAGAATATCAAGAAGAATGCGCATTTGACATCGCCGTTGTTAAACATATTTACACAACTGATTTTTACGAAAAATCGAGCTTCAACGATAGTCAGATTATATCAATTTACTATCAGGTCAAAAACACGTCAGCCATTCAGATCCGAACGACCTCTAAGGCTTTCGACTTTGATCTGGATCAGAAAGCTGAAGATAATAAACGTCAATCTTTCCGATGGGTCTCGTTGCATACACTATCGATAGAAGATCTAACTTTTAAAACAGATCAAGTTGCTTGGACAGAATTTTTGAAAACAATCAAATGATAATAATTTTTTAATTTTCGTCAATTTTATTTGTATTTAAAAAATAAACACATATCTTTACGTAAACCAATGGAAATACTTTGTTTTTTTGAAGTATTGACCTTAATAATTACATTTTATTATTTTTTTGATATCTCGCCAAGACGAGATAAGTGAAAGGGAAAGTGATATCAAACAGACATTGGTTTATTGAATTTGTAAATTCCTAGTCCTATAGGTTTTTTAATAGTTAGTGTGATTTTATGGCGATACTCCCCGTATCGCCTTATTTTTTGTCTTTTTATTCATCATTTTGCACGCTTTGACCGCCATCATCGAGGAGAATAGCTATGATTCCTATTTGAAAGCAACAAAAGAGGCAAAACATAAATTTTTATGCAATACATCGATATCTCTAAATCCGACTTTTGCCAATAAGTCAAGCTGATAAACCAACGGCCTTGGCGTGTCTTCATGTTCGATATAGGCAAAAACATGATCGCGATACGTTTCGTTTTGCAAGTTGGTTAAATATGCTCCATATTTTTCCCGATAGATCAATTGTTGGAGCGGTGCACTATTTTGTTCGATTAAATCGAAAATCCATACACTTCCTCCTTTTTTGAGTAGTCTAAAAAGCTTGCGGAATGCATTCTCCCAATCTTGATCGTCTCTCAAATGGTGTAAAACCGCTGTAGCAATGATAACGTCAAATTTCCCCTCGGAAAGATTGGCTTCCCGAAAATCCCCTTTGATCTGATGCACTACCCCATTTGTAAGTGCCCCAACACGTGCTTTAGCGCGATCTAACATAGGCCAACTCAGATCAACCAGGGTTATCGCTGGATTGGTACTGACTTTCTGCAGCAACTTCACATCGTAATTACCTGCACCGCAACCGATATCCAATACTTGTTCGAGATTCGGATAAAGAGATGAAATTGCATCTGTTATAAGTTCCATATTCCATACAGCATCCAAGGTTGTCGCCTGACCTGTGTCTAAATTAGAGAAACGTTCGACATCCTTGTCAAATCGCGTTTCAATTTCCTGTAACGTTGCCTTTTTCATAGCTAAATAGTAATTTTTTGAGCGCAAATGCGCACTCTGTTTTGATGAATACATAGCATATCCGGATTGTTTTTGTAAAACGCCTCAGGCTTTCCTGATAGGATATCATATATAAATTTTTAATTATTTAAAGGTAGGATTAACTCGAATTCATTAAAAATATTTATTTTGTCATCGATTCATACCAAAAAAGTATTAATGGAAATCCGACACCTTATATATTTCAAAACAGTAGCCGAGGAGCTTCACTTTGGAAGGGCCGCCGAGCGTTTATTTATGTCCCAACCCCCCTTAAGTAGACAAATTAAAGACCTTGAAGATGAGCTGGGTGTCATTCTTTTCTTTCGAACGAACAAAAGAGTGGAACTTACTGAAGCCGGCAAATATTTTTTGGAAGAGGTCGTCGAAATACTCCAAAATTTGGAACACAGCAAAACGATCACCAAACAGATTCATAATAATATTTCAGGAGAATTTAAATTAGGCTACATCAGTTCTACCCCCAAACAAATGTTGGCGACGGTATTAAAACAGATCCAGCAAAAGTTCCCCTATCTTAGGGTTAGTTTGTTTGAAACATCCACACAAAAACAAAAAGCCGCTTTGGAAAACGGGAAATTAGATCTCGGAATTATGCGCGCACCGATATACGCAAGCGAACTCCTTGTCACTCCCCTGTTTGAAGACCCCATGGTCATTGCTGGATCCACAGCAATAGACTTTAAGGATATCAATTTTTTTAACGAAAATTTCATCTCCTTCAACCAAAAATATGCTTCTGAATACCATCGCTTGACCATCAATACCTGTAACCGTATGGGATTTGAGCCCAAGATTGTGCACCAGAGCAACTCAATGTCTTCCATACTCGAACTGGTATCACAGGGATTAGGACTGGCTGTTGTCCCGGCATCTACGATAAAACAATACCCTCATCTGAAATTAAAGATCATGAAACTGGACGATATAGATAGCAAAACTGAAGTCGTTCTGGTTTCCAATATAAAAAGCAAGAACAGCGCTCTCGGAGAATTTATACAATGTATTCAAAAAGAATACCTTAAATTTAATAAAGCATAATAACTTAACCGAACTACCTTATCTAGATTCAGTCAATGAAAAAGATCATCATTTCCCTTCTGCAATTAACGTTATTGCTCCCCGTACTATTGTTCGGACAGCAGTCTTCAGCAATTGATCAACGATTACAAGCAATAATGCAACGCTATCAAGCGGTAGGATTGAGTGTTGTACTGGTCAAAAATAACCAGATTGACTTTCATAAGAACTATGGGTACAAAAACATAAAAGACAAAACCCCGTTGCAGGACAACGATGTTTTCAGGATCGCTTCTATATCGAAGTCATTTACCGCCACCTCATTTATGCAGCTCTTAAAGCAAGGCAGCTGTTCTTTAGACGATGATTTTGGCGACCTAATTGGTTTTCCGGTTAGAAATCCAAACTATCCTGAAGTAAAAATTACCCTGCGGATGATACTTTCCCATACTTCAAGCATTAATGATAAAAACGGTTATTTTAATCTTGATGTGATCAATCCCTCCAAAAATCCGAACTGGAAAAACTCATACAATAGTTATACGCCGGGCAGTCAATATCAATATTGTAATCTAAATTTTAATATGGCAGGAGCAGTACTAGAAAAATTGACACAGATACGTTTTGACAACTATATTTTCAAAAACATCCTACAACCCTTACATCTTTATGGAGGCTATTGTGTGGACTCGCTGGATCATTCGAAATTAGTTCCCCTGTATTCTTTCGACGAAAACGGTAATTTTATGGAAGAAGTAAACGCTTATGCTCCGAGGCGCGATGAACTTGCTACTTATCATTTGGGGGCTAGCACCCCTATACTCTCGCCAACTGGGGGGATGAAAATATCAGCGCTTGACCTAGCCAAATATATGCTCATGCATATGAACTATGGCACGCGTGGCACAAAAAAAATAATAGATAAAAAGTATGCAAAGATCATGCAAACAGCTGTTAACCAAGAATCAGGCTATGGTCTTGCGATCATGAACAATAGCAAAATTATTCCCGGTATCACATTAACAGGGCATACAGGGTCAGCATATGGTTTATACAGTGCCATGTTTTTCAATCCAGCAAAAAAATATGGATTCGTAGTGATCACCAATGGCTGTAATGTCCCAGATAATGAAGATTTTAACCCGCTGCTCAAAGACTGTATCCGGGCCTTATATGATTATTCTCGAACGCCTGGCACATGAGATATAAAAATACCCCCAAAAAGTCTCTAATTTTTTGGGGGTATCAAATTGCTTAGCTCTTGATTTATTTTTTCTTCTCAACCCAGTTTACAATTGCTGGATCCAAAGGATTGGTTGCTGAGCGAAAACGATGGGCCAATTTGCCATCTTCATCTATCAAAAACTTTTCAAAATTCCATTTGATATCACCGGTAAAATCCGGATTATCCTGTGTAGTCAGATATTTAAATAAAGGCGAAATCTCGTCCCCCTTGACGTCAATTTTTTCTGCCATTAAAAAATCTACACCATAATTCTGCTCACAGAACTCCTGAATCTCAGTATTCGAACCCGGCTCCTGTTGGCCAAAATTATTTGCCGGAAAACCAATGATGACCAATTTATCACCGAAAGTCTTATGTAACTCTTCCAAGTCCTTATACTGTTTCGTAAAACCGCATTTAGAAGCTGTATTCACAATCAGTATCTTTTTACCTTTGAAATCAGACATTTTCACTTCCTGTCCATCCAATGTCTTAAAGGTGAAATTATAAATTTCGGGATTGCCAAATAGCATTGACATATACACCATAATAGTCGCTATAATCATATTTATCTATATTTAAAGACTCAACAATGAGTTACTCTCTCTTTCCAATACTGCATGGAACAATTCGTTAATCGGTGATTTTAAGATTGTTCCCACCTTAATCTGATGCGTTTCGCACACTTCACGTAATAATAGGTCGAAACTGTAGGCAATAGAACCAACAAAGTGGCACTCGTACTGATTGTAATCAGCGTAAGTCAAAATAGATGCCTGAACGAACTCTTCAAAACCACCTTTTACCAGGTCAATGATAAATGGATGGGTAATATTATCTGACATAAATGGCGCAAAAGATGCTAAAAAAGCGTTTGGCCGTTCTTTCTGATAAACGTTTTTTATAACTATCTCCTTATTTATACGGTATTTCACAGCAAACTTCTCATTCAAATCTTTTGGCATCCGCCCGTATAGAAATAAACGCAGCAGTTTTTTACCAAAGTAAGCACCGGAACCTTCGTCACCCAGAACGTAACCATTACCATTATGCGAAGTCATTAGCTCCTCCCCATCGAAAAAGCTCAGGTCTGATCCTGTCCCCAATGTAGCTACATAGCCTTTTTTATTACCACAGGTTGCCAAAGCACAGCCGAAAAGATCATTCTCAACAGCGATATAGGCATTTTCAAATAAAGGAGTCAATGCGTTTGAAACCATTTCACGGCGATCAGGGGTAATACAGCCCGCTCCAAAAAAATAAAGCTCTGTAACCTCGTCTGCATAGGGTATTATTTCTGGTATTTCTTTAATAACCCGCGTGATTTCTTTTTCATTAACGAAAAAAGGATTAAGTCCATTTGTACTGAAGGAAATAGGTGCACTATCTGGCAATTCCAATTTCCAATCTGACTTTGACGAGCCACTATCAACAACTAAGATCATACAAATTCCTGATTATTTTCCCTTATAAACTAGTGTATCAAATATACAAAAATTACGTCCAAACTGAAACGGCGATTCTTAAAGAAAATACGTATCTTGGATTCCTTATGTAATATCTTACAATCCAATGATTTTTTTTTTATTCAATCAAGATAGGAGGATTTAATGAACTATTAAAGGACCAACAATACATTTTTTGTTTGATTAAGCATAAGATACTTTTAATTTTGTAAAGCGCATACTAAAATCATCTTTCATGGATAGTGACCATTTAAATATACCCACAATAAACTTTGAGGTATCATTTCCAGAAGTACAAGCTCATTACATCAACGTAAAAATGAGCATTAAAAAACTAAATCAACCCTATGTTGATCTAAAAATGCCAGTTTGGTCGCCAGGCTCCTATCTAATTCGCGAATATGCAAAACATGTAGAGCGATTTAAACCTGTCGACACCAATGGAATCCCGATTGCTTTCCGCAAAATTTCAAAAAACACCTGGCGCGTTACAACAGACGCATTGAACCAAATAGATATTTGCTATGCTGTATATGGTTTTGAGGTCTCGGTTCGTACAAACTTTTTTGACAGTGACCATGCATTTATTGTTCCAACAGCTACCTTCCTTTATATGGATGGTTATATCAACATTCCTTCCAGTATCACTATCGTACCAAAGGAGGCATGGAAAAATATATCAACTGGACTGGAACAACTGACACAGCATACGTTTCATGCACCAAATTTCGATGTTTTATACGATAGCCCGATTGAGGTAGGAAACCATGATAGCTGGAAGTTTCAAGCTGCTGGAGTAGAACATGAGTGTGCCATGGTAGGCGGAGGATCGTACGATAAAGCGCGTCTTACAAAGGACATTACACGTATTGTGGAAGAAGAAACCCGTATTTGGGGATCAAATCCCAACAAACGTTATGTCATCATCACCCACAATTATCAATCCGGTGGTGGCGGTCTTGAACATCTCAATTCTACTGTCCTAGGGGCAGCAAGAAACGCTTATCGAAATGAAAACAGCTACAAAACATATCTTAGCCTCGTCGCCCATGAATATTTCCACTTATGGAATGTAAAGCGATTGCGTCCCAAAGCATTGGGGCCATTTGACTATGATACCGAAAACTATACCACTGGTTTATGGATCATGGAAGGGTTCACCTCTTATTATGACAATTTAATCATTAAACGATGTGGATTCTACGACGAGAAGGAATACCTTGCATTGTTGGCAAATGATTTCAATATTGTGCTAAATCGCCCAGGACATGAGATACAGTCTGCGGCAGCCGCTAGCTTTGATACCTGGATTAAATATTATAGACCCGATGAAAATGCCATTAATTCATCCATTTCCTATTATAACAAAGGGGCAATGCTTACAGCCTTATTGGATATCAAGATAATAGCGGCCACAGATGGCAAGATAAAATTGGATGATATCATCCGCGCGGCTTACGAAGAGTTTTTCCTAAAACTCGATCGTGGGTTTGAAGAAAACGAGTTCCAGAGTCTTGCGGAACGTATCGCAGACACTTCGCTGCAGGATATATTCCAAGCGGCTCACGAGGATGGCGAACTCGATTACAACGCTTATTTTAATTTGGTGGGATACGAAATTGTGGACACCAACAAAGATAATGATACATTAACTTTGGGCTTCACGACCAACAAAACAGATGGCTTAATCAGCGTTGCAACTGTTGAAAAAGGAACTGGCGCATATGATGCTGGCCTAAATGTCAGAGATGAGCTAATTGCGATCAACAACATCAGACTCGACTTAAAGGACAAAGAGATCGATTTCGTCACGCAACATGCTGCAGAAGGAGACATGTTGAATTTCCTGATCGCAAGAGATGGGCTCATCCGGGAAATACCAGTCCAAATTAGAAGAAATAATAAAAAAATCTATGAGATCCGCCAACTGAAGGATCAAACATTCTTACAGGAACTGTTGGGAAAAATTTGGATGGCATAATTTGAATAACTACAGACTATTGCACAGTAAATATGACCCTATTTATGGCTTAAACAGAAAGAGCAGAACTATAGTTCTGCTCTTTCTGCAATTTAGAATTTATATCTTACCGAAAATCCTATCGGATCGAATATTTTGATGCTCGACTCATTCAAAAAGTCAAAATAGGGTTTTACATCCAATGAAATCTGAAATGGGGCCTGCGGGATATTATATTCAATTCCCAAAATACCATCTATACTTAAATTAAGATGCGAATCAAATGAATGACGTTGACCATCTATAATTTTATCTTTTTCTTTATAAGACCCGATACTTCCACCAAAGCCATAGTACCAATTTAAACCGGCTGTTAAAGGTTTGTAAATCTCATACAATCCAACGACACGAAATCGACGGAAATCGGAATTGCTTTGAATACTCATTATACCTTCCAAGGCATGATTCGAATTAAGGGTATGACGATAAGTAATGCCTTGAGCAGAACCAAACCGCCCACCAATCGCACCTCTATTATCCAACTGAGCTACAGCTTTATTGGATAGCGCACCAAACATCAGCATTCCACCGATAGCCAAAAATATTTTCTTCATAAAAATTGTATGCGTTATATTCTCCTTTTATATTATCAAAAGTAATAATTACAGCTATAACGACACAATGTTTAATTTGTTATGACATTAATCCCAATATCTCCAAATTATTCTGATATTTTTTTTATATTTAAGTCAATAGTGGTAACCAATAAACTCAAGTGATATGGGCAGAATTTTTGACTTTATAACCTTATATAAAGAAAAATACGCAAAGGACATTATGGTGGCCGGGAGAGACTCTAATGGCGACTGGAAAACTTACTCCACCAAAGAATATACAGAGGCAATCGACACCTTGAGTAGGGCACTCCTCAAATTGGATCTTAAGAAGGGCGATCGTGTGGGGATAATGTCCGGTAACAGACCAGAATGGAATTTGGTTGATTTTGCCTGCAACCAAATAGGACTTGCAACCGTCCCGCTCTATCCGACCTTATCCGCTCAAGATCTGTCATTTATTGTCAACGATTCGGACGTCAAAGTATTATTTGTAAGCAGCAAGGAATTGACGGACCGGATTGAGCAAGCGATTAGGGAACATGGCATACAACCGCGTGTGTATACCTTCGACCGGATTGAACACCACATTACATTGGCCGACTTAATTGCTAGCGCAACAGAAGACAAGACCGATCTATCATCCCATCGCGATAATGTCAATGAAGAAGATCTTTTGACGTTGATTTATACCTCCGGTACCACTGGCCGTCCTAAAGGCGTTTACTTATCGCATAAAAATGTCTATAGCAATGTCACGGCCTGTAATTATTTGATACGGGAGGATTTCAAGACGGCACTTAGTTTTCTTCCACTATGCCATATTTTTGAACGTATGGTCGTGTATATGTACTATTCAAAAGGTATCAAAATTTACTTTTCAGAAAACTTAGACAATGTGGTAGCAGATATCAATGATGTAAAACCAGATGTCTTTACCACGGTACCACGTGTACTTGAAAAGGTTTATGACAAGATTATTGAAAAAGGTAAAGCGCTAACTGGGATCAAAAAGAAGCTATTCTTCTGGGCAGTAGATTTGGGGTTAAAATTCCAGGAGCCCGAAAAAAACGGTGTATTCTACAACTTTAAGCTGGGTATCGCTCGCAAACTGATCTTTTCCAAATGGCAAGAGGCATTAGGGGGGAATATTAAAATTATCGTTTCTGGTGGAGCAGCTCTTCAAGAGCGCCTGGCGCGTATTTTTTGGGCTGCTGACCTGAAAGTGCTTGAAGGTTACGGTTTGACCGAAACATCCCCAGTGATCGCCGTAAACTCTTATTTACCAAATGGACTGAAGTTTGGCACAGTCGGAAAACCCCTTAAAAACCTTGACGTAAAAATTGCATCAGATGGTGAGATCCTTGTAAAGGGACCAAGTATCACAACGGGATATTATAAAAACGAGGAAGCGACTAGAGATGCTTTTGATGGGGATGGTTTTTTTAAAACTGGTGACATTGGAGAAATTACCTCGGATGGTTTCTTAAAGATCACAGATCGAAAAAAAGAGATGTTTAAAACTGCTGGCGGAAAATACATAGCGCCACAGTCCATTGAAAATAAATTGATGGAATCTACTTTGATTGGTCAGGTGATGGTAATCGGTGAAAATCGCAAGTTTCCGAGCGCATTAATTGTACCTGCCTTTGATGTGCTTTCGAAATGGGCTACTCAGAAAGGAATATCAGCGAGTACAAACGAAGAAATCATTAAAAACTCCGAAGTCATTCAAAAATATCAGGAGGAAATAAATCGCTTATCAGCTAACTTTGGCCATTGGGAAGTCATCAAGAAATTTATTCTTCTTCCAAAAGAATGGACGATTAGTGAAGGTCAATTGACGCCCAAATTAAGTTTAAAACGAAAAATCATTTTAAAAGAGAATGAAGTTGCCATCGACAGATTGTATATGGATCAGCATCAGGAATAACAATTTGCACGATTATTGGAGCGGATAATCTTATTATGAAGCACGTAACACTAAAGGATCTATTTACATTCGTATACTGGAAAAATATTTGGCAAGTCATGATTGACGCCTTCAATGGTTTCAATGACGACAAATGCATGAAGAAAAGTGCATCCCTGGCCTATTACACGATCTTCTCGATAGGCCCGTTGCTTATGATTGTCATTTGGTGTATCGGTTTCTTTTATGGTGAACACCTTCAAAGCGGCTCCTCTGCCCAGGATGAGGTGCTCGGAGAAGTCATGGTCCTTTTCGGGCAAGATGTGACCACCCAAATTCAATCTTATCTTCAGAAAATTACTTTTGAAAATAAATCCAACATGGGTATTACAATCGGTATCGTCACGCTGGTTCTTTCCTCGACGACTTTGTTTGTCGATATCCAAGATTCCATTAACAACATCTGGAGAGTCAAGCCCAAACCTAAGAAAGGATGGTTAAAATTGATCATCAATAGACTAATTTCCTTTTCCATCATTCTTGCTTTAGGCTTTTTGTTAATTGCTTCGTTAATGATAAATGGAGTTATCGTCGCAGTAACCAATTTGGTCATGACCTATTTCCCCATCATACCAATTGCCCTGATATCTTGGGTAAATACAGGTATTACATTTTCCATTATCGTTATTCTTTTCGGATTTATCTTTTCGTTTTTACCTGATGCCAAGGTAAAATTGCGTGATATACTAGGTGGTGCTATTTTCACCGGTCTCCTTTTTATGTTGGGGCGCTACGGTATATCGCTTTATCTTAGTCTTTCTGCTACAGCTAGTTTTTACGGAGCTGCGGGGTCTATTATCGTGATGTTGCTATGGATCTATTATTCAGCTGCGATACTTTATTTTGGCGCAGAGTTCACTAAATTTTATGCCATTAAATTTGGGTCAGGTATCGTTCCATCTGCGTTTGCTGTCGCGATTGAACAAACTGAAAAAGTAAAGAAAATGGGCCCGGACGCAGAAGCACATATAGGCGACACGATCCAAGTATTAAAATAAAACTATGGTCTTTTATCCTTTTTCCCGCTAATAGAGCCATCTATACCAATTACATCAATCACTTTATCACCAATCTGGGTGATGTCTGATTTTAGTCCAATCATCACCGTAAAAATATTGACTGGCGTATCCTGTATCTTTCTAAAATTGTGCAGATAACCTAACTCCAAGCCAAGGAAAAAGCCATTGAATTTATAGTCCGCTCCTGCACCGAGTTTACTTGAGAGGTTAAAATGATTTTTATTTTCCATTTTAACTACTTTCTCATCGATCATAACAGTGGCACGCGGTTCGCTGGTCAACCCTACTCCTGGACCAATAAAACCGTAGACATTTAATCGCCGCATCTGTTTTCGCAAACCACCCGAAAATGCCAATGTATAGAAATTCGTATTCGCATCTTCAATGCGATAGGCAAAATTCGGATCAGGCAGACGCTGTTTGTATTTGAATGACAATGTATACAGGGTCGGGGATACAAAAAACATAGAATTTTTAAGGGAAATATCCAAGCCAATACTACCCGAAAATTTGGGAGATAATATATCTTTGGTTTTACCTATCGGAAACCCCATTCCAGTTGTCCCCCAATAGTAAACTTTCCGATAATGTATCGTGTCTACCCCATCCTGAGCATACGTGTTAATGCTAAACAGAGAAAGAAGAATGACAGCAAGAAAAAATCTTTTCATTAATAAGCGTTTAATACTGAATAAGAACAATATTAAACGCATAATGTTCAAGGAATTTAAAATATTCTAAAGATAGCTTTTGGATTGCGGACCTTGATTAAATAATAAGTCGATGATGCTCAAATCCGGATAAAAACCGTTTTTATCCAAAAAAACCTGATAATATTCTTTCGGAGCCAGCAATACACTTTCCTTTTTTGGATGTATCGCCTCTCTATAATCAATTAAAGAAGAACCACTTACAGCATATTCCTCTGTAAAAGAAAGTGTTCTTTTTAGTTTAATGGATTTTAATATAAGTTCCAACTGTGCGACATTAAAGTCAAGCAGATAATCAAACTTTTCATGATAAAAGCGACTAAAATCATCTTCATAATATTCAAAATACGCTGAGCTTCTATAGGCTGTCTGAATACTTAACCAATGCAAGCGTTGCCAGTCAAATTCATAACTTATCCGGATATCCTTCATTGGAACCCGATCCTTGTTGCCGTGTTGGATCGGAACGATTAAATCCTGCACTCCGTTTGCAGAAGCAATGCGCGCCCGTGTACGATAGCTCTGCTTTTGAAAATGTTCATATTTTTCGATGACAACAGGGAGATTATTCTCCTGTATGGTATGAAAATACGATATCGGCGGAAGATAACATGCTGGAAGTAATAACTGCGATTCCATAAAAACTGATGATTTTTGTTATAAGTGACGCAAAAATAACTTAAATTAAGGATATTTGTAAAATACTACTGGGAATTTTAGCTATAGCATGAAACAAAAAGCGTTAAACGCATTAATCTATATTATCTCTCTTCTTCCCTATTGGTTTCTATATTTGATTTCCGATGGGCTGTATTATATTCTTTATTACATCATTGGATATAGAAAGAATATTGTATTTCAAAATTTAGCGAATGCTTTTCCTGAAAAGAACGAGGCCGAACGACTAGCAATCGCAAAGAAATTCTATCGTTTTTTTCCAGACCTACTTGTGGAATCCATCAAATTAAAGACGATTACAGCGAACGAAGTCAGAAAGAAGATGACTTTGGATAATGAGGAAGAATTAACGCGTCATCTTGATGCTGGAAAAAATGTCATTGGTGTCACTTCTCATTATGCTAATTGGGAACTGGGAATTCACCGTTTGAGTTTGATTACGAATTTCCCGACATTGATTGTTTATAAGCCGTTAAATAACAAAGATATTGACACTGTATACAATACAATGCGAAGTCGCTTTGGGGCTGAAATGGTTCCGATGAAACAAATTCTCAGGCATATTGTAAAATTGAAAGGACAACCTAATGTTAGCATACTGGTAGCCGATCAAACGCCGCTGTATTCTGATTCTGATTATTTTATCAATTGGTTGAATCAAGAAACACTGGTTTACACCGGAGCCGAACGCTTATCAAGAATAAGCAAAGCTCCTATCGTATATTGTCATATTGGACGGAAGAAAAAAAGGGGCCAATATTCTTGTCAGTTTTTTACGTTGGTAGAAGACCCTTCGGAATTTACCGAACATGAAATAACCGATTTGCACAATAGATTTGCAGAACAAATGATTCGTAAAAACCCCGAATATTGGCTTTGGTCACATAATCGCTGGAAAAGGAAACGCAGAAAATGAGTAAATTACCAAAAGTAGCTGTTGTTATATTAAACTGGAATGGCCGTTTCTTCCTGGAGAAATTCCTGCCTTCCGTGTACAACAGTTCTTATCCAAATATTGAGTTTGTTATCGGTGACAATGCGTCGGATGATGATTCTGTACTATTTGTCAAACAATACTACCCTGCCATTACTATCCTTGAAAACGACAGGAATTATGGTTTCGCTGGTGGCTATAACAAAGTCTTGGAACGCGTGGATGCAGATTATTACGTTTTGTTGAATTCGGATGTAGAAGTATCGCAAAACTGGATAGAGCCCGTCGTTAGTTACATGGAAAGCAATCCGATTATCGCTGCTGCACAACCCAAGATCCTTTCCTATCATAACAAAGACAACTTTGAACATGCCGGTGCAGCTGGTGGCTATATCGACTATTTTGGTTTCCCATTCTGTAGAGGAAGAATTTTGCATGAAGTGGAAGAAGATCATGGTCAATACAATCAGGAATCCGAGATTTTCTGGGCTTCCGGAGCAGCACTTTTTATCCGGGAAAAAGCATGGAAACAAGCAAATGGTCTAGACGAAGATTTCTTTGCCCATATGGAAGAGATAGACCTATGTTGGCGCTTGAAAAAGATGGGCTATGCGATAGGTTATTGTCCAACATCGGTTGTTTACCACGTCGGTGGAGGCACGCTAAATGCTAGCAATCCTAAGAAGACTTATCTGAATTTTAGGAATAATCTGGTCATGCTGCAAAAGAATCTGCCTTTAGGACGGGCCATTTGGATAATTTTTCTACGCTTTTGGTTCGATTTTGCTGCGCTGATAAAATTTCTAATTGATCGCAAGCCGAAAGATGCATGGGCGATCAGTCGCGCGCATCAGTATTTCTTCCTAAATATTTTTAAAAATGCTAGAAAACGAAAGAAATACATGGCTATAGAAAATCAGAAAGGACAATACGACAACTCCATCATTATTGATTTTTACACAAATAATAAACATAAATTTTCGCAATTGAACCCTAAGGATTTCAAATAAGGCCGTTAAATTCCGTAGTATAAAGTGCACAAAAACGCATATTGAAAATAAGGCACTGTGCATAAGAAGATTCTTTATTAATTTTATTTAAACGTACTTTTTATTTGTAATTTTGCAACATGTTGACGATGGATATTGAAAAAAAAATAAAAGACTTAACAGCAGAACTCAATCATTATAACTATCAATACTATGTATTGGCAGATAGTCTTATTTCAGATTATGACTTCGATCTCAAGCTAAAGGAACTCGAAGCACTGGAACGTCAATATCCAGAGTTTGCTGATCCTAACTCACCTACACAACGTGTAGGAGGAGACATCACCTCCAAATTCAAAACAGAAAAACACCGTTGGCCCATGCTTTCCTTGGGCAATACCTATAGTCAAAATGAACTATTTGACTTTGATCAACGAATCCGCAAGATCATTGGCGATCAGTTTGAGTATGTGTGTGAATTAAAATTCGACGGTCTTTCCATTAGCCTAACTTATGAAAATGGACTGCTCAAAAAAGCAGTTACCCGTGGGGATGGAACTCAAGGTGATGTGGTGACAAATAATATCAAAACGATTCGCTCCATTCCGATTAGACTCAAAGAGGGCGACTATCCTAGCCAGTTTGAAATCCGGGGCGAGATATTTATGCACAAATCTGCGTTCCTTCGCCTGAATAAAGAGCGTGAAGAGAATGCGGAACAAACTTATGCCAACCCGCGCAATTTTGCTTCGGGCACAATAAAACTTCAGGATTCCGCAGAGGTTGCCAAAAGACCCTTGGACTGCTTTCAATACTTCCTGTATTGTGACAATAGAACAAATTTATTTCACGATCATTGGAACAGTTTAGCACATGTGAAACGCTGGGGTTTCCATGTCTGTGAACATACAAAAAAATGTAGTTCACTGGCAGATGTTTTTGAATTCATTGACTATTGGGATACCGAAAGACACAATCTTGGATACGAAATCGACGGCATCGTAATCAAAGTAAATGATTATGCTCAACAGGAAGATTTAGGTTTTACGGCAAAGAACCCAAGATGGGCTATATCCTACAAGTTTAAAGCAGAACGCGTTGAGACTACGCTCAATGCCATTAGCTATCAAGTCGGTCGTACTGGAGCAGTTACCCCCGTAGCAAATCTCCAACCGGTACTATTGGCCGGCACCACAGTCAAACGCGCCTCATTGCATAATGCCAATGAAATTGCACGTCTGGATCTACACCAGGGAGATACCGTCTATGTAGAAAAAGGAGGCGAAATTATTCCTAAAATTATTGGCGTAAACCTCGAAAAAAGGTTACCCGATACTGTAGCTTTTATCTATCCGCACAGTTGTCCGGAATGTGGAACAACACTCGTTAGAGAAGAAGGCGAAGCCGTTCATTACTGCCCCAATGAAACAGGCTGTTCACCACAGATCGTCGGTAAAATGCAGCATTTTATTGGCCGTAAAATGATGGATATTGAGGGCATGGGTGATGAAACAGTAGAAAGTTTCTTTAAAAAAGGACTGTTGCACAATATTGTGGACATCTATGGTCTAAAAGATCATCAAGAAGATTTGCAGCAACTAGAGCGCTTTGGGCAAAAGTCCATAGACAATATGCTTGCTGGCATTGAAAAATCAAAAGAAAAGCCTTTCGAGAAAGTGCTATTTTCTTTGGGCATACGTCATGTTGGCGAAACTACCGCAAAGAAGTTAGCACAGCACTTTAAAAATATAGATGCCCTTGCTCAAGCTTCTACCGAAGAAATCGAGGGAGTTCAAGATATCGGACGCCGTATTGCTGAAAGCGTTAGAGAATATTTGGACAACCCCATCCACCAGCAACAGCTCATTAGTTTAAGAAATTATGGCTTAAAGTTGGAAATTGAGGAAAGGGAAATTATTCTGGCCAGTGAAAATCTCAGTGGCAAAACTTTCTTGATTTCAGGTGTATTTGCAGATTATTCCAGGGAGCAACTCGCAGAGCTAATCGAGAGCAATGGTGGAAAGATGCTTTCCTCCATTTCCGCAAAATTGAATTATCTCGTTGCGGGAGACAAAATGGGACCTTCTAAACTAGCTAAGGCGGAGAAACTGGGTATCCCAATGATTAATGAAAGAGATCTATTAGACCTTATTCATTCCAAATAGGATTTTTAATTAAATATATATAAATACAAAAACAAGATGAACGAGCTTCACGGCGCAGGAGTAGCATTGGTCACTCCTTTCAACTCAGATGAATCTGTTGATTTCGAGGCATTAGGTCAACTAATTGACTTGCAAATTAACGAGGGTATGGATTATTTGGTTTCTTTAGGTACAACTGGAGAAGTTGCCACATTGACTAAAGAAGAACGAAAGCGTATCTGGGATTTCACTGTCAAGCGCGTGAACGGTAGGCTCCCTCTGGTTGCTGGCATAGGTGGCAACAATACCGCAGAGATTGTAGAACAGATCAAAGCTTTCGATCCGACTGGTTTCTGTGCGATTTTATCCGTATCGCCTTATTACAACAAACCCACGCAGGAAGGAATTTACCAGCATTATAAAGCTATTGCGCAAGTTTCTCCTTTACCTATTATATTATATAATGTGCCGGGCCGTACGGGCAGCAACATGACCGCACAGACGACATTACGTCTGGCCAATGATTTTTCAAATATCATAGCGATAAAAGAGGCTTCCGGAAATTTTGCCCAATTTAGTGAAATCTTACGGGATAAACCTGTGGATTTTTTATTGATCTCTGGTGATGATCCCGTTACCTTGCCTATGATGGCACTTGGTGCTGCAGGTATTATTTCTGTAGTCGGAAATGCATTTCCAAAACGAGTGGCGACACTGGCAAAATTATGTAAGGAGGGAAAATATAACGAAGCGAGAGCCATACATAATGATTTACTCCAGATAACTGATCTTTGTTTTGTCGAAGGAAATCCTGCTGGTGTTAAATACATCCTTAAAAGATTAGGCATCGGCGATGATATTTTACGCCTACCATTGGTGAATGTAAGCGAAAAAACACAAATAGCAATAAAAGAAGAAATGAGCAAATTAAACTAAGCAGGTTAATTTGTGGCTACAAAAAAAGTTTAGATCTCCCTAAAGATCTAAACTTTTTTATTTTAAGGCGTTGCAATATAACAATATAATACCTACCTTTGCACTTCCACAAATGTGGAATTTTAAATAACAAAATTAATTAACAAAATGCAACAGTACGAATCTGTAATCGTTCTTACCCCGTTGCTTTCTGAAGATGCTGCGAAAGAAGTAATCGCAAAGTTTAAAAACATCTTAGCAGAAGGCGGAGCCGAGATTGTCGCTGAAGACAATTGGGGTTTGAAAAAATTAGCGTATCCAATCCAGAAAAAAACTACTGGATTTTATCACTTAACTGAATTCAAGGCTCCAGGTGAATTAATCAACAAATTAGAGGTTGAATACAAACGTGATGAGCGCATTATGCGTTTCTTGACTGTAAGTTTAGACAAACATGCTAGAGCTTACAATGAGAAAAAACGTAGCGGTGCATTCAACAAAAAAGCTGAAACTAAAACTGAGGAGGGCGCAAACTAATGGCTAACGAAAATATCCAATACGTAACTGCTCCTAAAGTAGAGGACAACCGTAAAAAATACTGTCGTTTCAAAAAGAATGGTATCAAGTATATCGATTATAAAGATGCTAACTTCTTGATGAAATTTGTAAATGACCAAGGTAAAATCTTACCTCGTCGTTTAACTGGTACATCTTTGAAATTTCAACGTAAAGTAGCTCAAGCTGTTAAACGTGCTCGTCACATCGGTTTGTTACCTTACTTAGCTGATGCAATTAAATAAGGAGGACGATAGAAAATGGAAGTAATTTTAAAACAAGATATCAAAGGCTTAGGTGAGCAAAACGATATCGTTAATGTAAAACCAGGTTTCGGTCGTAACTACTTAATCCCTCAAGGATTTGCTATTCAAGCGACTGAATCTGCAAAGAAAGTTTTAGCTGAGAACATTAAACAAGCTCAGTTCAAACAAGATAAAATTAAAAAAGACGCTACTGAATTAGCAGGTAAATTGGAAGCTGTAAAACTTTCAATCGGTGCTAAAGCAGGTGAATCTGGTAAAATCTTTGGTAAAGTAAATAGCATCCAAATTGCTGATGCATTGAAAGCAAAAGGTTTTGATGTAGATCGTCGTCGTATTACATTCGAAGTTGAGCCTAAAGAAGTAGGTGAATACATCGCTAACTTAAACTTACACAAAGAAGTTAAAGTTCAAGTTCCTTTCGAAGTAGTTGCTGAATAATTTCTTATTATTTGGTACCAGATAAAGAAGCGGCTATCCTTTGGATAGCCGCTTTTATTTTTGAACCTTACCTTACCTTACCTTACCTTACCTTACCTTACCTTACCTTACCTTACCTTACCTTACCTTACCTTACCTTACCTTACCTTACCTTACCTTACCTTACCTTACCTTACCTTACCTTACCTTACCTTACCTTACCCTAAAAACAAAAACTCGCGCTGCTGAGAACAACGCGAGGCATAATCTAGGGTATTTGAAAGGGAAAATCTTTATCTATATCAAATATCAACGGAAAACTACACATAAAGTAGACAACACAAACAAATGATCACTTTTATTCCGTTTTGATATTCAAAAGAAGCAAAAATTATTTGTTTTTCAAAATAAAATGACATTTTTTATGAAAAAAATTACAAAAACAACAAAAAACATAAAATAAAACAGTATCAAACACAATAATTCATATACAAATGGTATGAAATAGAATTTTAATGATAAAAAATACAGCAAAAACAAGCTAAAAAACGTAAACGAATAAAAAAAAGACCTGAAATAAAATTATTTCAGGTCTTTTTTTTTGAAAAACAAATAATTACACTAATTGTTTCTCTAATTTTTCATTTAAAACTGATTTTGGAACTGCTCCAATTTGTTTATCTACGATCTCCCCATTTTTGAAGAACAATAAAGCAGGGATATTACGGATACCATAACGAACTGAAATTTCTGGATTTTCATCTACGTTTACTTTTCCTATCACAGCCTTACCTTCGTAATCTTTAGCTAATTCTTCAACAACAGGCCCCACCATACGACAAGGACCACACCATTCTGCCCAAAAATCAATTAATACGGGTTTGTCCGCTTTCAAAACAACTTCTTCAAAGTTGCTATCTGTAATTTCTAATGCCATAATCTTTAATTTTATAAACCGAAGTTATATTTATGATACTACTTAATTGCTAAAATCAATAAACAAAGATAGTAACAACTGTCAATGTAATTGTAATCTTAATTACACAAAATACAATCCAAACTAGTTCAATCGGTAATTTATACCCTCAAACTTATCAATGCAATCCAAAAACTCATTTGTGAGATTTATTTTTAGACTCTTAGCTGGCATTTCGACAGAGATTTCATCCTGAGGATCCCAGATTTTAAATTTCAATTGACAATTTGGCACGACGCCTTCAATCTCATTCTGCGCCAATATATCTTTAATCCCATCTAAGAATTCTTCGTTCAGTTTCGGCAACGGAACATTAATTGTAAAACTTTTCGCCATCTTTTCACGAAGCTCAGACAGCAACTGCACGCTCCTCAACTCAAATCCCCAGTTTCCAACTTGCCTAAAACGTTCTTGAACGATTCCGCGCAACTGGACAAAATAACCTTCCTGCAAGTATCCTTTTAACTTGACATATTCTTCCCCAAACACAGCCATATCGTAAGAGTCGCTGTAATCTTCGATAATAAAAGACGCAAATGGTTTACCATTCTTAGTCAGACGGTGGTTTGCCGAGGCTATAATTCCCCCAATAACCAATTCTTTATTTTTAATACGGTTAAATTCCAGCAACGTCTCCTCGTCAACTTCCGGAGCTTTCGCTTTATTAATCAACGAGAGATCTGATACCGGATTATGGCAGAAATGTTCGATCTCAAAACGATAGGTATCCAATGGATGACTCGTCAAATAAATACCGATGACATCTTTCTCGTATTTTAGTTTTTCGATCAATCCCCATTGCGGGCAAGCTGCCAAAACAGGTTCAGGTAACTCAGCAGCTTCACCTGCACCAAATAAACTTGCCTGTGCCGAATTTTCATTTTCTTTATAACGCTGTCCAAACCGGATTGCTTTTTCCATACCCGTTGAATTATCCTCGGAATGAAAATACTGCGCACGATGTGTGCTTTCGAAGCTATCAAAACCACCAGCATAGGCTAAACTCTCAAAAGCTTTTTTATTGACAGCACGTAAATCTATACGCTTAGCCATATCAAAAACAGACTTGTACAATCCAGATTGCCTAGTTTGTACAATAGCATCGACAGCACCGGCACCAACCCCTTTGACAGCGCCTATACCAAACCGAATAGCCCCACGTTCATTTACTGTAAATTTATAATAAGATTCATTTACATCGGGTCCCAATACCTCCAAGCCCATACGTTTACATTCTTCCATGAAAAATGTAACTTGTTTGATATCATTCATGTTATTGGAAAGCACCGCAGCCATATACTCTGCCGGAAAATGTGCCTTTAAATAAGCCGTCTGATAAGCTACCCACGCATAACAGGTCGAGTGCGACTTATTGAATGCATAACTGGCAAAAGCTTCCCAGTCGGTCCAAATTTTTTCTAAAACTTTGGCGTTATGCCCTCGTTCCTCTGCCTGTAAAACAAATTTAGGCTTCATTTTGTCAAGTACAGCCTTTTGTTTCTTACCCATCGCTTTACGCAAAACGTCGGCATCACCTTTCGAAAATCCAGCTAACTTTTGAGATAAAAGCATTACCTGCTCCTGATACACCGTGATGCCGTAGGTTTCTTTCAAATATTCCTCACAAGCATCTAAATCGTAGACAATAGGATCTATCCCATGTTTACGCTTAATAAAACTCGGAATATATTCAATTGGTCCAGGTCGGTATAAAGCATTCATCGCAATCAAATCGGCAAATACAGTTGGCTTTAGATCGCGCATATATTTTTGCATCCCGGGAGATTCATATTGGAAAACGCCGATTGTTTCACCGCGCTGGAAGAGTTCGTAAGTCAATACATCGTCTATTGGAAACTTATCAGGATCCAAAACGATTCCATGACTTAACTTAACATTCTCAACAGTATCTTTGATAAGTGTCAGGGTTTTCAGCCCCAGAAAGTCCATTTTCAATAGACCAGCACTCTCAACAACATGGTTATCAAACTGAGTCACATACAGATCGGAATCTTTTGCCAGCGAGACAGGAACGAAGTTCGTAATATCATCCGGAGTGATGATTACACCACAGGCATGAATACCTGTATTTCTTACAGAGCCTTCCAGTACGCGTGCTTGGCGAATCGTTTCCGCTTCAAGTCCAGCCCCATCAGCTATTGACTTTAACCGGTTCACAGCCTCGATCTCTTCTGTGCGCAGTTTCTCCTTCAAACCAGCATCATCCAGTGTAAAGATTTTGGAAAGCTTCAGATTAGGGATTAATTTAGCAATTTCATTCGCGTCTCCCAAAGGTAGATCCAATACCCGCGCGGTATCTTTAATGGAGGACTTCGCCGCCATCGTGCCATACGTAATAATTTGTGCCACCTGACTAGCACCATATTTATTGATGACATATTGCATGACCCGACCACGCCCTTCATCATCAAAGTCAATATCAATATCGGGCATGGAAACACGATCGGGATTTAGAAAACGCTCAAATAGCAAATCATATTTTATGGGGTCAATATTTGTAATGCCGAGGCAATACGCGACAGCCGAACCAGCAGCAGATCCCCGACCTGGTCCCACTGAAACGCCCATATCACGGGCAGCGGCAATAAAATCCTGTACAATCAGAAAATATCCGGGATATCCTGTTTTTTCGATCGTTGCCAATTCAAAATCCAGACGTTCACGAATATCATCCGTTATTTCCTCATAACGTTTCTCGGCACCAACATAACATAGATGAGCAAGATATTTATTTTCCCCTCTTTTTCCGCCATCCTCATTATCCTCTGCAACTTGAAATTCCTCAGGAATATCAAATTTCGGCAAGAGGACATCCCGGTTCAGTTTAAAGATCTCTACCTTATCCACAATCTCCTGTATATTAAGAATCGCTTCTGGTAAATCTTTGAACAGGGTCTTCATTTCCTCGGAAGATTTAAAATAATATTCCTGATTTGGCAAACCAAATCGGAAGCCCCGCCCTCTACCTTTTGGTGTAGAAAGCTTCTCACCATCTTTCACACACAACAGAATATCGTGGGCATGCGCATCTCCTTTCTTTTCGTAATAGGTGTTATTTGTCGCTACAACTTTAATAGCATATTTACGGGCAAACTTCAATAAGGTTTGGTTTACACGATCCTCATCTTCCTGTCCATGCCGCATCAACTCCAGATAGAAATCATCTCCAAAATGCTCTTTCCACCATTGTAACGCTTCCTCCGCCTGGTTCTCACCAATATTTAGCACCTTGCTGGGCACCTCTCCTTGCAGGTTTCCCGAAAGCACGATCACATCTTCCTTATACTGTAGAATAAGGTTTTTATCTATACGGGGCACATAATAGAATCCCGCCGTATAGGCAAAAGAAGCTAACTTGGCCAAGTTATGATACCCCCGTTTATTCTTTGCCAACAATACAACCTGATAGCCATTATCCTTTCTGGTTTTGTCTTTATGGTCTTCACACACAAAGAACTCACAACCGACAATAGGTTTTAGGATTTGGCCCGTGGGCTCCTGCCCGTTTTCCAAAGCTTCGGCGTTTTGTGCTTCCACCTCCTTATTATGCCCGATCACCCGGGAAACAAATTCAAATGCCCCCATCATATTACCATGATCGGTAAGTGCAACGGCAGGCATATTGTCCTTTACAGCGGCCGAAACTAACCGATCATATGACATGGTCGACTGTAGAATAGAAAACTGCGAATGGTTATGCAAGTGCGCAAATTTCGCTTCTTTAAGAGCGGATAACATATCGGCATCCACCACAACACTGACCTCGTCCGGTGTCGCCCGTTTTCTGAT
Organism: Sphingobacterium prati; assembly: GCF_013167215.1. Taxonomy (GTDB): domain Bacteria; phylum Bacteroidota; class Bacteroidia; order Sphingobacteriales; family Sphingobacteriaceae; genus Sphingobacterium; species Sphingobacterium prati. The sequence continues at coordinate 73,467 of NZ_JABJWY010000038.1, read as the reverse complement.
CTCATTAGAAGCTGCCTTTAGATTAATGTGTTTAAGTCCGACGGTAGGAATGGGACCAGGATTATTTGTCTTGAAATCAACAAAATAACCTGTATCTACCTGAAGTTCCTCGGCAGTAAACACTTCTCTTCTGACTAACTCCAAGAAACAACGCGTTGTTGCTTCAACGTCGGCAGTTGCATTATGCGCCTCAGCAAATGGAACCCCAAATAAATAGGAGTGTAATTCAGTCAGATTAGGCAGTTTATATCGGCCACCACGTCCACCGGGAATTTTCAACAGTTCGGCCGTGACTTCAGTACAGGTATCCAAAACCGGCATATTTGCCATCTTAGAATCTACACCATAACGATAAAACTCACAGCCCATGATATTGAGGTCAAAACCGATGTTCTGCCCGACAACAAATTTCGCTTTATTTAACGCAGTATTGAATTTTTCAAGAGCAACCTGTAGTGGCACCCCCTGTTCTTCAGCCAATGCGGTAGATATACCGTGTATTTTTTCAGAGTCATAGGGTATATCAAATCCATCGGGTTTAATCAAAAAATCCTGATGTTCGACCAAATTTCCCATCTCATCGTGGATCTGCCACGCCAGCTGGATACAACGCGGCCAATTATCCGTGTCCGTAATTGGCGCGTCCCAACGCTTCGGCAAACCCGTTGTCTCTGTATCGAAAATAATATACATAAATCTCTAAACCTCTTTAATACAATATATTAAATGTAATCATATTTACATTTCTTTGAACTTGAAATTTACGAAATTCTTAGGGAACATTCTGTCAGATTTTTGCGAAAAATAACAGCATAAAATCCGGCTTTTATCGACGACAGCAGATGTCCGGCATCGCCAAATCCACAATTCCAAAAAAATAATTCGCCCAAATCGTCTACAGATCTTAACGGTGGCTCCCGCAGGTATTTGGATCATTTGACAGCCATTCGGAATGACTGCTTTTTAAGTATCTTCAGAGGTTTAGGCAAAAGCAGAGTATTTCAAAAAAGCTTAGCTGGCAAAAAGCATTCGATCCCACACAATCATAACAGCTATTTAATATTGTACCTACTACACTATCCCAGTTATTTATTATATTTGAATTTGACTCCAATTTCTATGATTAAAGCGATTTTTTTTGATATCGATGGGACATTGTTAAGTTTCAAAACACATCAAGTTCCCGACTCCACACAGCAAGCATTTCAATTATTAAAAGAAAAAGATATAAAAGTTTTCGTTTCTACCGGCCGGTCCTTTAACCAATTGGGACATATCCGTTACCTTGACTTCGACGGTTTTATCACGTTCAATGGCGGATACTGCGTCACCAAAGATGAACAGGTTATTTATAAAAATAATATTATCCAAAAAGACATCCGTTCATTACTTGATTACGCGAAGCATCATCCCCAACTCACGTTTTCATTTATGTCAGACAAAGAGATCTCCTTAAATCAGGTGACGCCCGAAGTGCTGAAGATGTATCAGCAAGTTAACGTAAATACCCCGCCGATACGCAACTATGAGAATAACTTTGATCTGGAATCCGTCATGCAGATCAATGTATTTATCAATCCGGAACAAGAGGCTGAGTTTATGGAAAATGTTATGCCCAACTCGGTTGCTTCCCGATGGACGCCCATTTTTGCCGATGTTAACCCAATGGGGCAAAGTAAAAAAGTGGGGATCGATGTCTTTCTGGAACATTTCGGCATAGCGCTTTCCGAAACCATGTCTTTTGGTGACGGGGGAAATGATATTACGATGCTTGCCCATACACAAATCGGTATTGCTATGGGAAATGCAAATCCTGAAGTAAAGGAAATCGCCGATTATATTACCGATGATGTTGACAGCAACGGTATCTGGAATGCCTTAAAACATTTTGAGGTCATCTAGAAATGAATTGTGAGCGTAGCGCGACAGGTATTGCTATTACTATTAAATAGCAAGCTATGCCGTTGTGGAAAAAGATATTCTAGCCTATTTCGAAAATCTTCAATTAATGTATGCTTAAATTGACCATCCAAGTAATGATTCACACGATGGCTGACCTCAAATAGCAAGACTTTCGATGATCCGGAGAGACGGATTCGGATCGGATGGGAAGACATACCATTATATCCATTGGCTACCGCATGTTGGACCATTGGGAATAAGATAAGGGGCGGCACCATGACCTCATTTTCCGACTGAAAACGATTTTCCCATTTCAATAAAAAACCTGCGGGCATCGATATTTTGACTACTGCAAAATACTGACTCAATAGGTCTAGTTCAGCTTCCATGGACTGGTATTTCTCCAGCTCCAAAAGCAATAGCTTTTTTTGAAATAGGATATATTCAGGCATCGATACAGCTCCTTCCGCAAAGGTCCTTGCCATTAGAAAACGATCGAATTGACTGTTCACAAACGATAATCTATTAGACAGTGCCATTGCTTCCTCGTTTCTTACAGACTTTTTACGTAGAATACGGTCGATTATACTTGACATTTCTTAAATTGCTTTAGAATAGACAACAAAAATAAGGAAACATTATGTCAAATATTGCAATAGTGATTGAAGAAAGAGCCGCAGATATAGGCAATTTCTTGGTGGGGAGACTACTTCCTTTCAGACAAAAACGTATGGTTGGCCCGTTTATATTTATTGACCATATGGGACCTGACACGATTTCTGAGCCTCACTTCATAGATATTGCCCCACATCCTCATATCGGATTATCCACGTTGACTTACCTCTTCGAAGGAAGTATTATGCACCGCGACAGTTTGGGAAATGCGGTCGAAATAAAACCTGGAGCAGTCAACTGGATGACAGCCGGAAAGGGAGTAACTCATTCCGAGCGTACGCCGGATTACCTACGGTCTACACAACATGATCTCCATGGTTTACAGATTTGGGTGGCATTACCAAAGCATCTGGAGCAGATGGAGCCCAACTTTGTTCATATTGAGGAACCGCAGCTTCCGCATTGGACCGAAGGCAGTGTCAGCTATCGTCTGATTGCAGGTGAGATTAACAATCATCGCTCGGAAGTCCCGGTGTACAGCCCCCTATACCTGATCGAAATTAAAGCAGAACAGGATTCCAGCATTAAATTGGGCGAACATCTATATGGCGAAAGTGGATTATATATTCTTCATGGGTCAGTGCATGCAGAAGGCCAGGAGTTTGGTCCAAAACAAATTTTGATAGCAAAAGATGCGAAATTATGCGAATTCGAAATGAGTGCTGGCACGAGCCTATACATCTTTGGCGGCGAACCTTTTCCCGAACAAAGATACATCGACTGGAATTTTGTCGCTTCAGACATTGAAACCTTAAAAATCGCCAGAGCCAAATGGGAAAAGCATGAATTCCCCAAAGTTCCAGGAGATGATGGCTATATCCCAATCCCCCCTGTAAATCCAATGCTAGGTCAAAGGAAGCCTTAATAAAATTAAAATAGTTTATAAGGAAAAAAGGCTGGAAATAAATTTCCAGCCCTTTTTTTCTTCTTCATTAACCCCTGCTAATGTCCTATGCCACTGACTCCACCAGAAACAACAAGTTTCATCGCATCGGTAGGTGACATATCCAGTTTTTTAACCTTATCAGCACTAATAATAACCACCTGCCCAGCAAAAGAATAAGAATATGGAAAATAAACCATTACCTCATTTTCAAGGCCAATACTCTTTAAATCATGCTGCGTCAGGAAACCGATTTTCTTGAGACCAAACTCATTTACAGTGACGAGTACTGGCTCATTAAATTTTTTAGCATCCCCCACAAAGGCTTCTGTAAAATCTTTTATTGAGGTATATAAAGTATTTAAAAGTGGTATTCTTTTTATCTGATGATTGATCCAGACTTTGATCGGATCTGTCACAAAATTCGTAAATATCAGCCCTGCCAGAACAAGGATAAGAATCACCGTTAAAATTCCAATTCCCGGAATATACAATGGGTGTCCCTTTTCATCCTGTAAAAAATGTTCCGTCAGATTCAGTGCGGAGTCAATCGATGCGAAAATCCATACGATCAAAAAGACTGCACCAGCCAAAGGTACCACAACCAGAATACCTCGAATTAAATAATTAATGAATCCCCTGAATAATTTGCGAAGCATGAGTTTGTAAATCAAATATATTTATACAAAAATGCAGAATATCCTTTTATTATTCATAAAAATATACTCTTTTTACCCGTTGTGAAATGCTCGTCAAAAGCTCGTAAGGAATCGTTCCGATCGATTGCGCAGCAAGCTTAATATCCGGATAAACAATCACATCATCCTCTTCGGCCACTTCGATCTCTGTTACATCAAGCATACACATATCCATACAAATATCACCTATCGTTGGTACAAGGCAACCATTGACCATCATTTTGCCTACACCGTTCCCAAAACGCCTGTCGTAGCCATCTGCATAACCAATTTTTATCGTTGCTATTTTGCTATCCCGAAGCAAAACTCCATGTCGGTTATACCCCACAGTCTCTCCCGCAGCCAAGTATTTTATTTGGGTCACATTGGTCTTCAAACTACTTACTTCCCAAAGCGGAAGATCATGTCGTTCAACATCAATTCCGTAAAGTCCGATTCCGAGCCGGACCATGTCAAAATAAGCTTGCGGCCATAGTTCGATACCAGAAGTCGCAGCAATATGCCGTAAAAATGAATAACCAAGTCCTTCTTCTAGGCGTTTTGTACATTGATCCAAGAGATCGATCTGTTGCTGAGTGAACACATTGTCTTCTTTATTTCCCGCGGAAGCCAAATGGGAAAATGCCGACTTTACCTGCAGAATCGCGTCAGCGTTTAATTCCTTTATCAATTTATCTACTTCATCTGGCATAAAACCAAGACGATGCATTCCCGTATCCACTTTGATATGAACGGGAAAGGATGAAATCCCTTTCCCTTTCAAGTAATTCAAGAATGAAGACAGAATTCTAAAGCTATAAATTTCAGGTTCAAGGTTGTACTGTACAATAGATTCAAAGGTATTTTCATCGGGGCTCATCACAACAATAGGGACTGTTATTCCAGCACCCCTCAGATCGACACCTTCGTCGGCAAATGCAACGGTAAGATAATCTACCCTATTGAACTGCAAAAGATTAGCAATCTCAAAACCGCCACTCCCATAGGAAAATGCTTTGACCATCGACATCAATTTCACATGTTTTGGCAACAGCTGACGGTAGACATTCAAATTATTTTCCATGGCGTTCAAGTTTATCTCGAGCACAGTATCATGTGATTTTGCCACCATCAAGCGGCTGATTCTTTCGAAATGAAACTCCCTTCCCCCCTTCAGTAGAATCGTGGAGTCCGCAAATTGGATAGACCTAATATCTTCCAAAAATGCACTAGTACTGGCGTAGGACACCGATGGAACATCAAATTGATCAGCTACTTGCGTGAGCACCTCCCCGATCAAAACCAACTGATCTAAACGGTATTCCGAAAGTAAACGTTTCAATTTCAACAAACTTTTCTCATCCGTTATACTTACACCAGGTAGATCGGAAAGAATCAGGACTTTTCTTGGATGCTGTCCCTGTTGATTTAAAAACTCGAGCGCAATTTGTAGGGCATCCAAATCGTTACTATAGGAATCATCAATAATGGAACTGTTTTTCTTCCCTTTTTTCAACTCAAGTCGCATGGCAACGGGTTGTAGCTCCTTAATTCTTGACGCGATTACCTCCCTTTCGTAGCCGAAACGCAACATAATAGCAACACAATTGATCGCATTTTCCACGTTCCCTTTGTCGACAAAGGGCACTTCAACAGCAAACGTACGCCCACCATAGAAAAGAGTGACTACCGTAAATTTATCATCGACCTGTTTAAGCGAATAGACCTCCAATGAAAGCCCCTCGTCATATCCCCACGAAAACTTTCGAGGACGGTAAGGTAATTGAACATGCTCTACATAGCGATTAGGAAAGACCATGGTCTCAACGTCCTTGAAAAGATTTATCTTTTCGTAGATCTTTTCTTCTTTCGAATCAAAACCAGCTTTATGGGCTATTCCGATGTTTGTCAGCAGGCCAATTGTTGGTTTTATCATATTTTCCAGCTTTACCATTTCACCCTTCTCAGAAATTCCTGCTTCTATAATCGCAAGATTATACTGATCGGATAATCCCCATAAGGAAAGCGCTACTCCCAATTGCGAATTGTAACTTTTGGGACTCCGGTAGATTTTATATTCTGGAGACATCAGTTGATATAACCATTCTTTAACTATTGTCTTCCCATTGCTCCCGGTAATCCCGATAACAGGAAAGTTAAATTTTTGTCTATGAAAAGCTGCCAATACCTGCATAGCTTCAAGGCTGTCCGATACCCATATCAGATTTGCATCCGGAAATAACTGTTCCTGTGCTTCGTCAATTTGTAAGACAAAGCTTCTCACCCCTTTATCATAGGCTTCTTTGATATAGTGATGCCCATCCCTGCTTTTCTGCAGTGCGAAAAATACACCATTATCAGCCTGAACAATCTTGCGACTATCATAAAATAAATGCTGAACTAAAGAATTGGGATCTGCGATAAACGTGCGATTAGGATGTAAAATTTGGACGATTTCCGATATTTTGTACATTCTCCTGATATTTTGATTGGATCAAAACTGAACATTTTTTTAGTTATTTCATATTATTTTTGAAATTTTGACAATATGTTTGAAGAAGATAATAGAAACAAGAAGATATTGACACCACGTCAGGCTCAATTGAAGGCAGAGAGCTACTGTGCCTATCAAGAAAGATCCCAACAAGAAGTACGGGACAAACTTTATGGCTGGGGATTACATGAGATGGATGTCGAAAACATTATTGCAAATTTAATAGCTGAAAACTTTCTAAACGAGGAACGTTTTGCGATAGCTTATTGCAATGGTAAACTTCGAATGAAAGGATGGGGAAAAATTAAAATTAAACAAGCTTTAAAAGGAAAACAAGTCTCTGAGCAACTGATAAAAATTGCATTTAAACAGATAGACCTGGATGAATACGAGACCATATTGGAGAATATTATTGACAAGAAAATCCGCGAGGTTAAAGGCAAAGATGCTTTTATCATGAAGAACAAAGTGTATCAATTTGCTTTGTCCAGGGGATTTGAAAGCGATTTAATTTTTTCCATACTGAATTCAAAGGAGTTATAAAAAACCACAAAATAAAGTAAACAAATATTTTGCAATATTAATTTTTCGCTCTATATTTGCATCACCAAAAAGGAACACGAGGTTCTTTTTAAAGTTGAAATAAAATTCCATGCGAAAATAGCTCAGTTGGTAGAGCACAACCTTGCCAAGGTTGGGGTCGCGAGTTCGAATCTCGTTTTTCGCTCACCTGCCTAGGTGGTGGAACTGGTAGACACGCAGGACTTAAAATCCTGTTCCCGTTAAGGGAGTGCGGGTTCGATTCCCGCCCTAGGTACAAGAAAGCTCATCAGTCGATGAGCTTTTCTTGTTTATGGCAACAGATACAGTAAAAACCCATAAACCAGACTCAAAAGTATAAGCTGCAGCATTCCGATCCGATATCTAAACAGGAGGAAAATTGAAACAACCACCCAAAGTAGTGCTTTCCAATCCAAATCCACCCAACCAAACGCATTAGGAAACAAAATCCCCTTCCCTAGATAAAACGCCAAATTAACGATAACCCCCACCACTGAAGCTGTTACCAAAGAAAGTACGTATTGGATGGCCATATTTTTTTGAGAGCGTTCGATAAGTGGAGCTCCGATAAAGATCAATGCAAAATTCGGTAAAAAGGTAAAATAAGCTGTCGCTGCAAGGCCTATCGCAGCCATTGCATAAGAATGATCAAAATGATTGAATCCAGCCATAAAACCGACATAGGCCAATACAATCACTAAGGGGCCTGGTGTCGTCTCGGCCAAGGCAAAACCATCAATCATTTGCGTTTTTGTCAACCAAAGAAATTTCTCCGTAACCAAATTTGCCACATAAGGAATAACAGTATAGGACCCACCAATAGTAAAGTATGCTGATTTTGTAAATAAGAAAGAAAGCTCCTTCCAAAATGTAGCATCGGGCATAAACAGGTAAAGCGCAGTAAATGGGCCTAACCACAGCAGAAAAAAAGCAATAAATTGAACACAAATCTTACGCACAGAAACTGATGGTACTATCTCCAGGGAATTAATGTGATAAAACCGTTCCTTATCGTCATCTTCTTCACGTTCAGATTTAACCTTCGCGTCTTTGGATTTTAAGAAATAAAGTAAGAATCCTAAAATAATAACTCCAAAAATAATCCAGGGCATGGGGACTTTGACAAAATAAGAAAGTAGAAATGCAAGTAAAGCTACTGTATAATGCCATGTACCCAATAATGACTTTTGTCCGACCTTGTAAGTTGCAAACAATATAATCGCAAGAACCGCAGGTTTTAAACCCGAGAATAAAGCGGATAGAAATGCTGAATGACCGAAATAAACGTATACGAGACTGAGGCCAAATATGATACACAAAGAAGGCAAAATAAAAAATAGTCCTGCCAATATCCCCCCCTTTAAACCATGTAACTTCCAGCCAAGATAAATTGTCAATTGATGCGCTTCTGGGCCAGGTAATAACATACAGGCATTCAATGCCTGAAAAAATTTTTTACCACTCACCCACTTTTTCTTGTCCACCAAGAAATCATGCATAATTGTTATATGCCCTGTCGTTCCCCCAAAACTTATCCAGCCTAGTATGAACCAAAACCGAATTGCTTCCCGAAAACTAGGTTTAAGCGATTCATTTTTTTCAATAGGTGTACTTTCTTCCAAACTTATGCTAAAATTTATATTTTGACCACTCCGATTACAAGATGGAGGTATGGTATTGGGACTCCATTCATTCCTTAAAGAAGTTGGGAAGCTGTCAATAAGGCATAAAAAAAGCGATATATCGATAAAATATCTCGCTTTTCATTCAGGAAAAAGGATCCCGATAATTTTATTTTTTATCCAAGATTGTTACTTCTACTCTTCTGTTTTTTTGACGTCCCTCTGGTGTTTTATTGTCACCCACAGGGTTTGATTGCCCAAAACCTTTAGCTGTAATACGGGACTCCTGTACGCCCGAATCTACCAAGAATTTCTTTACGGATGCAGCACGTTTGTCTGAAAGCCATTGATTATATTCGACAGTACCAGTAGCATCGGTATAGCCATCAACTTTAATTTTATTATTATTCTCTTTCAAGATCACAGCTAACTTACTTACTTCAGTCTTTGCCTTTTCAGATAAATAGGAAGAATTTGTTGGGAACAATAGATCCGACGAAATACTGAATTTGATTCCCTCATCAGTCCTTTTCGCATCATTAAAGTCCTTTTTCACATTTTTCAAACCATCATCCGTTCCATCTTTTGTGACAACAGCTCCAGGATTTACTACGATAGCCTGTTGTTTACAAGAAAATAATGATAAACTTGCAGATACAGCTAATAGCCCCAAATTAATTTTTCTAAGCATCGTTTTTAACGTATTTATTGTCGATTTAAGCAGTGTAAATATAAGGAAAAAAGTCCAAAAAAGGTGCTTCTTTACCTGCACAGGATCGTAACAAATCTATTTCTTCAAATATACCGTATCCAATGTCTTTTTAATTTCAGGAATCTGTTCATACAATTTCCAGATCATCCCCGAATTCGCATTTTCAATCATTACCGCTATTGTCGCCTGATTTCTCGCCCGGTAACTTTCAGAGACGTCATTGTTTTTAAGATCGATCCATGCCCTGAATCCATATTGTGTGAACAGGACATCAGCGTACTCCTCATAAAATTTACGTAAGGCTTTCAAACCTATTTCTTTTTCGAATGGATAAGAAGCTATTGATATTGCTGGATTAACAAGATACCCCTCGTAAGCATTATCGGCTTTTTCGACACCCCAGATATCCGTAAACCTGGTACCGATATTCAATTCGTTATCTCTCCTTTTATGAGCAAGGATATAATCCGATAAATACTTTTTATAATCCACAAAATTATCCACTTTTCCATCGGGATTCATGATTAAAAACGGCCTATACACAGACATTAGTGATTCAGTCAGATTGCCCCCTGCAATGCTCTTGGCGAAAATCACCTTATCATCCGAATAAATGGAAACGGGTGTATTTCCCATATTACCGATCAAGGGATTGCTACTTATCACTTGCGCTAGAGAATCATTCAACTTCGTTTTTATCTCTGGCGCCAAAACACTCAATTCATCGCTTAAGTCTATTCCTTCTGTATGTTTGGTCGCAAATCCATTTGTATAAGCCGACGTGGCTAACGGATGCGTTGGAGACGACATTGCAAGCACATAGGTACTTAGACTCTCATTAAATCCACCGAGCGGACAAGATCTTGCGGTACTATCTATAGGCGACCATTTGTTCCAAAGCACATCTGGATTATTCCAGTCTGTAAAATAGTTCCAATTTATCCTTTCCCATAATGCTGTAATTGATTTCCGTAATGATTGCTCCTGCGGATCATCCTTGGTAAAGTACTCCCGGGCAATTAATAATGACTCCATCAAATGCGAAGTTGCCCTTACATCATAAGTTGGTACAGAATCACGATAGAAAGGCACTCCGAGTCTTCCGTCATAAAAAGCAGTAAAGACACCCTGGTGATTTTGCGCGGCACTCAGAAATTTCACCATACGTGTCAACCGGGATAACAAGGCTTGTCTGGATATCAAGTTATTTTCAGCTGCGACAAGCAAACCTAAAATGGCATAGCCTGTTTCATTTGTTGAAACAATAGCTTGACGATTGCCACGGTCAGGGAGATACATACCACTATTTACATCATAATTATCAATAAAATAATTTACGTGAGCATTCCGAATAAAACTTAACATCTCCGTATCGGCCGCTTTTTTGGTTTGTATTTCTTTTACATCTGAAAACGGCGACTCTACATAGTTAAAATCAACCCAGGCAATTTTATAATAATAGGTTTTATTATACTCATTCACACGATCGAGACACTTCTGCACATAGATCGGTAAGACTGCAATAGGCTGATAATTAAGTTTATCTTCTGATCGATAAATTTTCACGTAGCGGATGCTCGGGGTTAATGGGAGTTGCCACACAAGTTCAACTTGTTTGTCTACCGCACCTATTTTAGACAAAATAGCAGCTGATGATAACTTTACCTTAGGGTAGTTTCTCGGCAAGAACTCGATCTGATCAATAAAAAGCTGATGTGTAATTGCACTGGTTCCATTTTGTTCAAGCAGCAACGAGGACACCGCCTTTCCAATGGTAATCCCTTCAAATTTTGATACTGGAATAGAGACATTGAGCCAGGTATCGTACGCAAAGTCGTCAATATAATGGCTAATATCCAATGAATTGCTTCGCAAATCATGTTGTTGCAGGGCAACTTTAGGCAACTGTCCCTTTTCAGTATTGCTTTGGATAAATAATTTAAAGGTTAAATGATCATCCTTAGCAATCATATACTGAAATTTCTGCTTATCATTTAATATACTGGCCTCCCATTTTCCATTGGGAGATGAAACATAACGCAAAGACAATGAGTTCCCAGGTGTAAAAAACAAACTATCTGAAACCGGGAGGCTATGGTTCACATTTTGTATCCAAGATTCTCCTGTATAATGTGCCATACTTTTCGCGTAGCTCCCATTGATTATACTATTATCAAATAGCACCTCCGGATAGCTTTCCGATCTTGCAAGTATGGGCAAAATACACAGGAAAAGAAAGTAAAAGTATTTTTTCAGCATAAGTCAACATTTTTCATAGGCTTACAATCAAAAACTAAGCCACCACAATGATTATAACGCAAATGTAACAAAGGATTTCCAATGATATTGTATGCTCAAATTTTAATTTCGGAAAAAATGCGCTAAATTAGCCCCTTGAATATTTTCATAAAATAGATATATGAAAACCACGTTTGATTTTGAAAAGCCAATTGCAGATTTGCAATTGCAGATTGAAAAGGTAACACAAGTTGCCGAAAAAACCCAGGTGGATATGAGCGCAACCGTTCGTGAACTTGAGGAAAAACTTGCTTCTACGGAAAAAGAAATATACAGCAATTTAACGGGTTGGCAGAACGTTCAAATGTCACGGCATCAGGATCGTCCACAGACCTATGATTATATCGAAGCCATCTGCGATGAATTTATTGAATTGCATGGTGATCGCACGGTAAAAGACGACAAGGCGATTGTAGGTGGAATGGCCTCTATCGATGGTAATGCTGTCATGATCATTGGTCATCAGAAAGGTAAAAATACCAAAGAGCGTCAATATCATAATTTTGGCATGGCCAATCCGGAAGGTTACCGTAAAGCATTACGCTTGATGAAAATGGCAGAAAAGTTTAATAAGCCAGTCATTACATTAATCGACACCATGGGAGCTTACCCAGGTTTAGAAGCTGAAGAGCGGGGGCAAGGGGAAGCCATTGCACGCAACCTTATGGAGATGGCCGTACTTAAAGTTCCGATCATCTGTGTGGTTATAGGTGAAGGTGCTTCTGGTGGAGCTTTGGGTATCGGGGTAGGTAATCGTGTATATATGATGGAACATACTTGGTATTCTGTTATTTCTCCCGAATCTTGTTCATCAATCTTATGGAGAAGTTGGGATCATAAAGAGAAGGCTGCAGAAGCATTAAAACTAACTTCCACTGATATGTTGGGTAATGGCTTGATCGATGGTATTATTCCTGAACCATTAGGTGGGGCACATCAAGATCCTGCAAAAGCAGCGGCTAATCTGAAAGAGCAATTATTGAAAGATCTAGCTGAATTGACAGCAAAGGACAGCGATACATTGATCAAAGAACGCATTGACAAATTCAGCAATATGGGCGTTGTGACAGAATAATGTCGTCTCCATATTTCTCAAAATATAGAAAAGTCGGCAAGGTATGCCGACTTTTCTCATTTAATAACGTTGGATTTTCACAAAAAAACAAACATAGCTCTCATAAAATCGCTCGATTTACAATCAAATTGTATTAGTATTAAACAAGATTCTATTCTTTCTAAAAAAATAATAGCGTAATTCATACGCAGTTATAAAATATACAAATAAAAAAAACAAAAACATTTGGACACAATCAGATCTTTTTATACCTTTGCATCACTTTCAAAAACAGAAAGGATTCCGTAGCTCAGCTGGTAGAGCAATACACTTTTAATGTATGGGTCCTGGGTTCGAATCCCAGCGGGATCACAAAGAAAAGCTAATCGCAAGATTAGCTTTTCTTGTTTAAATGTTTAGGATTCGAACGAAGGGTCGGCCGGGTTCGATCCGATGGAGGCTCAAGGATGTGCACGATAACTGCGGGGCCGAGCCAATCACAGCGGGATCACTTTTTATCATGTCTCAGGATGAGCTCCAAGAACTTAACTGTCTCCGTCCCTACAATATTTTTTGCATGAAGTTCTACTGTTTGCTTTCCTTTCGGCAAATCTATTTGGCCAATCAATATCGAATTTCCACGGCCACTTGTAGGAGATGATGGGTCAATTAAGAAATTGATTTCTTTCCCCCCTATTTTTAAAATCATCTCCCCTCCCGCATTTTCCACATCCTTTACATAGCGTATTGAGACGTCAAAGCCCGCAGGTTCCAATACATTGATATCCCATCCAAGATATTGCTCACTGTTTTTCCATCCAGAAACATAATAACGATCCCTTTTACCATCCCCAAATTTCATCGGATCCCCATATTGTCTTGCATAGAAAGACAACAACCTATTTTGTGCAATATTAGGATCAACAAAAACTAGCTCATTGGTATCAGGTGCGACGGTATCCTGTTTTAATTGGACAACAATAACTTCGTCAGCCAGATCGTCCGCTATTTGATCCAATGGGATATGAAGTCCTACAGCATCTGAAATATAGTTTTTGATTCTCCTCTTTGAAGACAACAGTGAAATAGATTTAACTCCCATGGTAAGTCCGCCTACGGTCAATTTATCTCCTTTTGGCTTATCAAAGATATGCAAATACAAGATACTACCTCTTTTCGTAATCACTCCCCATTGTTGACGAGGTAAAGGAGATGGATCTACATTAATGACACTTTCCTTATTCTTTGCCATCCATGCCGCTATCCCTTGCAAAATGGCAACATCAGGCGAATCAATACGGCCATCGCCTTTGGGACCAATATTCATCAGGATATTCCCTCCCATTGCTGTGGCTTTTGCCAACAATTGAATAAAATGCGCTGTTGGCTTATAATTCTTGTCTGTTGAGGAATAGCCATACGAATCATTCGTTGTAGGAATAGCCTCCCAATAAGTTCCTGCAGAAACCGGGTAGAACTCTTCCGGTCGATCAGCAGTATTCAAATAATCACCATAATTCTTGTCACCGGTACGGGCTAATCGTCCGTTAACAACAATAGAGGCATCAGTAGCCCTGATTGCCTTCAGAATTCTTAAATTTTCGGACAGAGGTAACTTATGCGGTGTATCAAACCAAAGCAAGTCGGGATGATACTTATGGATCAGTTCCGTTATTTGCGGAATTGCCTTTTCATCTACATAACGTTTTGCTTTAGGCAACCATTCCGGATGATTGTCGAACCAATTTGCTCCCCCCAGCAACTTATCCCCGCCCGGGTTAGTATAATCCCAGTCATTTCCTGGCGCATCGGGGTGCTCCCAATCGAATGCATGCGAATAGTAAAACCCAAATAATAGACCATGCCTCCGACAAGCTCTAGCAAGTTCTGCCAGTGGATCTCCCTTTAATGCGGTACTCTTGATCGCATAAGCGCTGGCATATTGCGAAGGATACATGGCAAAACCATCGTGATGTTTAGCCGTAATGATAAAGTATTTCATACCGGCATTTTTTGCCAGGGTTACCCATTCTTCTGCATTAAATTTTTCAGGATTAAATCTCGCTGCAGAATCCAGGTATTCCTGACGGGGGATGTGCATGACGCGCATCAAATGCTCCGCATATCCACCACCTTTTTTCCCTTTCCACACATTACCATATTGCGAATAAACACCCCAATGGACAAACATGCCAAAGGTTGCCTTTTTCCATTTTTCAACACGCTCTTTTTGTCCTGTTGCAGACCACTTCCACCAACCAGCTTCTGCAGCCGATATTGCATTTATATCCCTTGTACTAGGGTCATTAAACATGTCCGCAGCTTCGTTTCCCTTATTAGCGTCTCTAACTTGCCCTTTGACCGAAATTGTGGCAACCGAAAGTATTAAAACAAGGCAATACCTGATATTTATCATAAATTTAGTATTATAATTGTCTTCCAAAGCCGAACCTTCTGCTCGGAGGAGCGCAACCGTTCAACAGAAATAATGTATTCCAGCTTCAAAAATACCTCAAAAAGCCAAAAATAAAGTGTAATTTTTGTTCATATTAGGGGAATAGATACGCAAAGTCAAAAAAAATAAAACCTATTAACTCCAGGGCTGTTTACTTCATATTATAAACTTAAGAAACATGAACAATTACCGAGATCATCGGCATGTTGAAATACGACCGACAGTCAATACCCGTGAAATCCTTATCGAAATCACCAAAACAGTCAGGATATTTTAGAGGCAGTATTTATATTTGTTAAAAATTTAAAATTATGGAAAAGCTAACCGCTAAAGCAAGTATTCAGATCCAAAAACCCATACGTGAAGTTTTCGAAGCTATAGTTGAT
Source organism: Sphingobacterium prati (assembly GCF_013167215.1). Classification (GTDB taxonomy): domain Bacteria; phylum Bacteroidota; class Bacteroidia; order Sphingobacteriales; family Sphingobacteriaceae; genus Sphingobacterium; species Sphingobacterium prati. The sequence goes on along the minus strand of NZ_JABJWY010000038.1, from coordinate 57,748 downwards.
CCGAATAAAATGAACCATTATTTTATTAAATCTTCAACCGGCCGCCTGGAGTCCGGAAAAACCATAGAATGGACGTTTCCCGAATTCCCGGACAATTTCCCTGTTACCGGAAAAACAATTCACCCAGACACCTATATTTCGTTTGACTGGAGCGGAGGGATCGCCAATCAGCTAGTTGAAATCCACCTGTCTTCCTTCGTGGATGATTCTACCGTTGTCAAAATTACAGAACATGAAATGAACAACGATCAGGAAGGTATTTTGATTATGATGCGCCAAACAGAAGGCTGGGCAAATTTTTTAGCCTGTATGAAGGCTTATCTTGAATATAATATCAATCTTCGAAAAGGCGCGTTTGATTTTATGTTTCCGCAAACGTAATTAAAATCGAAACCCCATTCTAACACAATAACTCATAAATTAAGCAAAGAAAGTGATATCTATAGAGGTGACGCCATACAAGGAAAGTCAAGTCGAAACAACCCACTGCATAATTGATAAGCTAGATAAAGAGCCCGATATCACACTAAAAGAAATCATATAATCAGCAGATGTAGCTAATACCTACTTCAAATAAATTACAAGTTGAAACGATGACAACAAATAAAACATCCTATCTCGAAAAGAATGTCGATGACTTTATTCGCGAAATACCAGATATTCAAAAGAGAGAGGATAGCATCGAGCTGATACATTTGATGCAGACTGTCTCAAATGAAGGTCCAAAAATGTTTGGCGAATCCATCATCGGCTTCGGACAGTACCACTATAGATACGCGAGCGGCCACCAAGGACATGCTCCTTTGATAGGATTCAGCCCCCGAAAAGCCGCTATTTCGCTATATGTATATACCGGACTCGACGAACACAGGATCTTTGTGGAACAATTGGGAAAATTCAAGCTCGGGAAAGCTTGTATTTACATTAAGAAACTAAGTGACATCAATACGGACAACCTGAGCACATTAATGCAGCAGACGATCCGGTTTCTGTCAACAAAATACACAAGGATCAAGAATTAGGAATAGTAGTATGACAAGCAGCATTTCGACAATCGAAGCATATATCAACCAATTTGAAGGAGGTAAGAAAGAATATCTCATTCAGATCTACAAGTTTATTGCTGGAGCGGTTCCCCCTTCAGCCATAGAAACCATTTCCTACCAGATGCCTACCTTCCGATTGAATGGCAATCTAATTCATTTTGCCATGAATAAGCAACATCTCGGAATATACCCAGGGCCAGACGCCATCGCACATTTTGCTCCTCAGCTCAAAACTTTCAAAACAACAAAAGGAGCTATTCAGGTTCCGATAGACCAGCCCATCCCCGAAAAAATCATCCGGGATATCGTTGCATTTAACATTGAAAAATTCAAGGATAAACAGGGACCCAACTGGCATAAAAGCCGCGGAAATTGGCGTGAAGCTGAAGAACTGATGCAACAGATCATATTGAAAACCACACTACAGAAAGAATTTAAATGGGGTAGTTATATTTATACGCACAAGGGAAAGAATGTCATCGGGTGGGGAGGCTTCAAACATTTTTTTTCCCTCTGGTTCTATAACGGGGTGTTTTTAGAAGATAAGGAAAACTTTCTGATCAATGCCTCAGAAGGTAAAACCAAAGCACTTCGCCAATGGCGTTTTACGGATGTGAATGAGATGGATCGTGCCAAAATTGAAGCATATATTCAAGAGTCTATTCAAACAATTGATGACGGAAAAGAAATTAAACCAGCTAAGACCGAAATTATCCCTCCGTCCGGTCTTTTACTCGAGGCACTTCGTTCAGATGAGGCATTTCATGATCATTTCAAGGCCTTAACTCCGGGAAAACAAAAAGAATATATCCAATATATCGACGAGGCAAAGCAGGAAAAAACTAAATTATCCCGTCTCGAAAAAATCAGACCGATGATTATCGCCAACAAAGGACTAAATGATAAATATAAATAATGAATTTCAACTCAAAAATCGACGCTCATGGAAAATTCAATTATACCCTCCATCTGGTTTGATCAAAATGCAAAAGAGGCTTTTGACCTATACTGTCAGACCTTTCCAAACAGCTTTATTACAGGCCACTCCCCGATTGTTGTCGAGGCTCAGCTCGATGGTGTAAAATTTATCGGAATCAATGGAGGCCCGATATTTAAACCCAACCCATCCATATCATTTATGGTGATCTGCGAATCAAAAGAAGAGGTTGATCGTATCTGGAATGTATTTTCAGCAGATGGTGAGATATTAATGCCCTTAGACAACTTCCCCTGGAGTCCCTACTATGGTTGGATAGCGGATAAATATGGTGTAAACTGGCAATTATATCAAGGCAAGGTGAGCGGCACCAATCAGCAAGCAATCGTCCCTACCCTGATGTACTGTGGTTCCCAACAAGGTAAATGTGAAGCTGCGCTAAAGTTTTATGAGGAACTATTTAAAGATTTTCGTAGCAACGGTATCATGCGTTACGCAGCAGGTGAATACGAGGGTTTAATCCAACATACACAATTCCTCATCAAAGGATTCACGCTAATGGCGATGGATAGTGGTGTCAATCAGAACTTCACTTTTAATGAAGGAATTTCGCTCACCATCTTATGCAAAGATCAGGCGGAAATTGACCATTACTGGAATCGCATTACGGCACAAGGACAAGAAAGCATGTGTGGCTGGTGTAAGGATGAATTTGGTGTAAGCTGGCAAATTGTACCTGAGCAAATTGCAACATATCTTCAATATCCCGGCGCCGGAGAAGCGTTGATGAAAATGAAAAAAATCATTATAAAAGATTTAATAGGATAAGCTCGCGACCCAATAGCAAAGCTCCTAATAACATGCATAAAAAAAGGATGATGGTCATCCCTTTTTTATATCAGCTAAGCATTGACTTGCAATGCTAATGCATATAATTTCATTTGTTTGATCATGGACAATAACCCGTTCGCACGAGTCGGCGACAAATGTTCTTTTAAACCTATCTCATCGACGAAATACAGGTCTGCATCAACGATCTCTTTCGCTGTATGCCCAGACAGAACTTTAACCATCAGGCTAACCAAACCCTTGGTGATAATTGCATCACTATCAGCAGTGAAATACACCCTACCGTCTTTAACCTCGGGATATAACCAGACCTTGGACTGACAGCCCTTAATAATATATTCTTCTGTCTTATATTGCTCATCAATTAAAGGAACTTCTTTCCCAAGCTGGATGATGTACTCATATTTTTCCATCCAGTCAGTGAAAAAAGCAAAATCTTCAATTAATTCGTTTTGTATTTCATTAATCGTCATAACCATTTTTATTACACTAACATATTGACAGCACGCTGAATACCTGCCACCAAGATATCTATTTCTTCTTTTGTATTGTAGAGTGCCAATGAAGCCCGGATTGTCCCCGGGATGCCAAAGCGATCCATAACAGGTTGCGCACAATGATGACCAGTTCGCACCGCTATTCCCAATTTATCTAAAATTACACCAACGTCATATGGGTGTGTACCTTCGATAATGAATGAAATGACAGAGCATTTTTGGTCCGCGGTGCCAATGAATTTCATTCCAGGAATCTGGGATAATTTTTCCGATGCGTACTCCAACAGTTCGTGCTCATAAGCTTCGATATTCTTTAAGCCGATTGAATTGATATAGTCAATAGCCTCATTTAAACAGATTCCAGCCTCAATATTCGGTGTACCTGCTTCAAATTTAAAAGGCAATTCATTATAAGTTGTCTTTTCAAAGGTCACCTCTTTGATCATGTCGCCACCACCCTGATAAGGAGGCATTGCATTTAATAATTCTTCCTTACCATATAATACACCAACACCGGTTGGGCCGTACATTTTATGTCCAGAAAACACTAAAAAGTCAACATCAAGGTCTTGTACATCCACTTGAATATGTTGGACAGCTTGTGCCGCATCAACCAATACAACTGCTCCATGCTTATGGGCAGTCGAAATCATTTCTTTGACAGGATTGATTGTACCAAGTGCATTGGAGACATACGTCACGGAAACTAATTTTGTTTTTTCATTAAATAAATCTTCATAAGCTTCCATATCAAGCTCTCCCTTATCATTCATCGGGATAACACGGATCTTACAGCCTCTTTCCTCGCAGAGCATTTGCCAAGGTACAATATTAGAGTGGTGTTCCATGGCAGAAATAATGATTTCATCATCCGCATGGATAAATGCCCGTCCATAACAAGTCGCCACTAAATTGATACTATCAGTCGTACCCTTGGTAATAATCACCTGCTTGTCCTCAGGAGCATTGATAAAAGATTGAAGCTTTTTACGGGTAACCTCGAAAGCATCCGTCGATATCTGGCTCAGGTAGTGAACGCCCCGGTGTACATTACTATTCATATCCTTATAATAATGAGCAATAGCATCAATTACTGTAACGGGTTTTTGTGTTGTCGCTCCATTATCCAGATAAACCAAAGGTTTGCCATTCACCTGTCTTTTTAGAATAGGAAAATCTGAACGTATTTTATCTATATTATATCTTTCCAAAGTTGTCTCAATAATTTATACAAAGTTAATAGTATTTTATCGAATACAGGACGGGCAATCTGTTTTTTATGTCATTATCAATGATCCTATCGGTAGGCCCGCCAAAATATAAAGTTACTCTATCTCGTTAAAAAAACTCCTTTTCTACCTTATTGACCATTTTAAACAATTATAACTTGCTTTTATAATTTATTGGAGCTATTTATTTACCTTTGTATTGATATGCAAGAATTACCTCTAAATTTACCAGAAGGCTCACGTAAAGAAGTGATGGCCTACTTGGAGCCTTTCATGTTAAATGAAATGAGCGAATACCTGAAGCCTGTAGAAGAAATGTGGCAACCCGCTGATTTCCTTCCAGATGCTTCTAGGGATACTTTTTTTGAGGAAATAAGAGATTTACAGGAAAGTGCTAAAGAGCTTTCATACGATTTGGTAGCTGTATTAATCGGCGACACCATTACGGAAGAGGCTCTTCCGACCTACGAATCTTGGTTGACAATGGTTGAAGATGTCAATAAAAATGAACAAGGCGGATGGATGAAATGGGTTCGTGCTTGGACTGCTGAAGAAAACCGCCACGGTGATTTATTGAATAAATACCTTTACTTATCAGGTAGAATAGATATGCGCCAGTTTGAAATGTCCACACAATACCTGATACAAGACGGTTTTGACATCGGAACTGGTGCTGACCCTTACCGTAACTTTATATATACATCATTCCAGGAGCTTGCTACCAACGTATCCCATCGTCGGGTATCCGGGCTTTCCAAAAAAAGTGGCGATAAACTTTTGGCAAAAATGTGTGGTGTCATTGCATCGGATGAAGCGCGCCATGCCAAAGCATATATGTCCTTCATATCAAAAGCAATGACGGTAGATCCTAGCGAAGTGATGATCGCATTTGAAGATATGATGCGTAAGAAAATCGTTATGCCAGCTCAATTCTTAAGAGAAGCAGGTGAGCCTCAAGGCGAAGCCTTTGCACATTTTTCTGATGCTGCGCAACGACTGGGTGTGTATACAGCATTGGATTATGTTGATATCTTGAAAGAACTTAATAATGAATGGAAGATTGATCAAGTTTCAGGTCTGAATGATCAAGGTGAAAAAGCAAGAGATTATCTCTTAAGACTTCCCGATCGTCTGACGAGATTGGCAGACCGCATGAAAGTGCCAGAAAAAGAATATAAATTCAAATGGATATACGGATAACAGAAAAGCCTGATTAGAAATAATCAGGCTTTTTTGGTTTAACAATAATAAAATTTATTGCAGATGAATAGGATACAATAAGTTGATATAAAAATATATATATTAATTTTCGAAACAGAGTCCGAGTCCTATGTAGTATTCGAGTGTGCTTCGGCTATCGTTCGACTGTCATTTGACTATACTTCGGGTCGTATTTGGCCCTTCTTCGCCCCTAAGAGCAGGTAAGAGTAAGATCTCACCGATACCTTTGCGTGGCGAATCCGTGTTAGACTCGGACTCACCACGCTCTCATCACTGTAACACCTCGAAGCTGATACGACTATTTCCCGAAGCAGTTACGAAGCAGACACGAATCAATACCGTAGGAGTGGCGTATTTTAGTGATCAGAAATTATTTCACATTTCCCATGAGTTTCCGCACTAGAGGTGACAAGGCGATCAGGACTATACCGGCAATTAAAGAATACAAGCCTAATTGCTTGTAACTTCCGGTATAAGTCACTAAGTTATCCGCCAACGAACTTCCTTCCTTTGCTTCAGCCATACTCGCACCGATCAGTCCTGCGACATATTGACCATATGCACTTGCCAAAAACCACATCCCCATCATAATGCCCTGCAACCTTGCTGGAGAAAGTTTCGTCATTATTGAAAGCCCTATTGGCGAAAGGCAAAGTTCACCAACAGTGATCACCAATAGCGCAAGCGTGAAGATATCCAATGAAGTCATACCCTCATGAGCAAATAAACGCGTCGCAAAAAGCACATAGTATCCTAGTCCCAAGAAAACAAAGCCCAAACCAAACTTGATGATGGTATTAGGCTCAAGTTTACGTTTCCCCAACCAAATCCAGAATAAGCCAAATAATGGCGCAAGAGCAATAATGAACAAAGCACCGCCCGAATTATTGACACCATTTGGATCAAGTGTCACCGCTCCAAGTAATGAGTCATTCAGGTGCTTAGCGGCAAATATGCTCAATGAACCACCACTTTGTTCATATATCCCCCAAAAGATAATGGAAAACAAGATAAACACTAAAGCAGCGATTAATTTGTTGCGTTCTTCTTTGGTTACTTTTGACATTTCATAGAACAGATACAAAAGCGTCAATGGCCCGATGGTGTACATAAAATAGTCGGTATATTGCGTTTTTGATACCATGATCTGAATTACAGGTATAAAAATCAATGTCAGCATATACACGGCATACTCTACCCATTTTGGCAGAGGTTTAGTCTTTACGATAGCATCTGGGTGTCCGGGTTTGAGCCCAATAGGCCCCAAATGTCTCTTCGTAAAGTGAAAGTTAATCAAACTCGCCAACATCCCTACCGCAGCCAAACCAAAAGCTACATTCCAACGATGGGCCTCAGAAATTATTGACGTTAACATATACCCTTTACCGATTGCTACACAAACATAACCACCCAAAAATGCACCTAGATTGATCCCCGCATAGAAAAGCGAGAAGCCACCATCACGACGGTTGTCTCCATCGCGATAGAGTTCTCCTACCATGGTAGAGATATTCGGTTTAAAAAAGCCGGTACCAATAATAATAAACGAAAGACCAAAAAAGAAATATTGATGTGGATCCGCCGCCAGAAAAAGACTTCCTACGATCATCAATAATCCCCCCCAGAACAATGATTTCCTAAAACCCAAAATTTTATCCGCAAAAAGTCCACCGATAAATGTAAAAGCATAGACAAATGCCTGTGTAGCTCCATACTGTAAATTAGCCTCTTTTTCCGCAAAGTTTAGTTGGGTGATCATAAAGAACACCAACATGCCCCGCATGCCATAAAAGCAAAACCGTTCCCACATTTCCGAAAAGAACAGGCTCCAGATTTGCCGTGGGTACTTGCCCTTAAAATTTTGAATCTCCTCTAACGACTCGCGTGTACTCGCCTCCATACTGTATTTATTATTAATCAAAAAAGCTTCTTTCGTAAAAGAAGCTTATGTAGTTATTATTTAATTCCGTGCATCAATCTTTTGATCAAAGGATTGAATAACATTACAAGCAATCCGGCAAACGCTGGAATCGCTGTAAATAAAAAGAAAAAGTGACTCAACGAGTATTCTTGCTGAATTGTTTCCACTTGTCCCCCCAGTACCGCTGCAACTTTTTGTGCAATAGCAATGGCTAGATACCAGATACCAAACATAAAAGCCAACATTCGGGCTGGAACCAATTTAGAAACATAGGATAAGCCCACCGGTGAAATAAATAATTCCCCCAATGTGTGGAACAGATAAGTTAAGACAAGAAATACCATTGAAATTTTCACGCCTGGCGCTATTCCCCAAGAACCTAATCCGATAATTAAGAATCCAATAGCAACTAGAATCAAACCAAATCCATATTTAAATGCTGCGGAAGGATTATATTTCGATTCCCAGATCTTAGAAACTGTGGATGCTAGCGCAATAATAAAAAAGGAGTTAAGAATTGAAAACCAGGATACTTTGATTTCTGAAGCTTCTTTGTTAAACTCCTGATAAAGCATCCAGATTGCGGCACCCCAGATCAGTCCAAAACAGATAAACAATACGATATTTGATATTGCAATCTTATCCCAGGTTACCTTTGCTAGTTTAATTAGGACCCAGCTAATAATTGATAGCGGTACAATGGTTAGCAAACCATTGACGACATTAAATGTTGTCAATGCCCCACCTGTAAGCGCTCTATCGATATTATCTCGCGCTACAATAACCAATGAGGTTGCCCCTTGTTCAAAGCTCATGAAAAAGAAGATGAGGAAAAAAGCTAACAGCACCACAGCAAACATTCTGTCCCTAACTGTTTTGTCATAGCGCAAAATCCGGGAAACAATCAAATAAATGAAAAGGATCAATGCGACGATGACCATGATATACTGTCCCCTAAGAAAAGAGGTATCCAGTCCGGCGAAAACATCAACAATACCATTTTTTGACAATGGGTCATTAAAAGCGTATACAAAACCGATAATAGATACGATAGCGATCAGCACATAATCTCTTCGTGTAAACGGATTTTTAGTATCCGTATCACTAACCGTGACTTCTTTCTTTTCACCGGCCACAGACTTGTCTAAAATACCGAGATTGCCCATAAGTGGTTTTGCGAAAACAAACTGTAACGTACCAAGAAGCATAAAAATACCGGCCAAACCGAATCCCCAATGCCATCCATATGTTTCGGCGATATAGCCACAAAGCATCATACCGAAGAAAGCGCCCGCATTGACACCCATATAGAATATCGTATATGCCCCGTCTTTCTTTTCAGGCAGATCTTTATACATTTCACCAAGGATTGAAGGCATATTGGGTTTGAAAAAACCGGTTCCGATCACTAGACAGATCAAACCCAGAAAAAACATGATAGCCGTATCGAAAGCCATTGCCGCATGCCCCAATGTCATAATTGATGAACCAATAATAACAGCTTTTCGAGATCCGATGTATTTATCGGCGATAATTCCACCAAGGATAGGTGTCAAATAAAGCATCATTGCATACGTTCCGTATAATGCACCTGCCTGTTGCGCTGTCCAAGCCCAGCCCGAGAAAGGGCTTCCATGTATAACCGCAGCGGTTAAAAATTGCATCAATAGGACACGCATGCCATAGAACGAGAACCGTTCCCACATCTCTGTAAAAAAAAGTACGAACAGCCCTGAGCGCTGCCCTAATACATTTGATTTAAAAAAATCAGTAGACGGGCTAGTTGTTATATCCCCGCTTAATCTCCCCATAAGTAATCAACCTTTATTTTTATAAAATACTTACAAAGAAACAAAAACAAAATCACTTTTGGACAAAATAAAGTTGCATAAACAAAAAAAGCAATCCATTTGGATTGCCTTTTCAGTAACATTTTTAATATGCCCTATCTTTTGTGCAATTGTTCATAAAGATCAATGACCTTTTTCTGAAGTTCGATAACCTCGCCGTCGCGTTGTTGCAACTTTTGCGTCAGCGCATTGACTTCATTAACATACTCTTTATCCTCTTCTGAATCAGAAGTAGATAATAGTTGAACAACTGTCAAATTAAATAATTTTGAAATTTGATTTAGGCGAGACAGATTCACGTCTGTAATACCTGTTTCAATTTTAGAAAATGCTGGGATTGAGATATCCAATCGCTTTGCAACATCCTCTTGACTCCACCCTTTTTGGTGTCTAAGTAATCTAATTTTTTTTCCTAATGCATTCATCTGGTAGATATTTTAAACAAAAATAGCAAATAAAAATTAATTTACATTAAATTATAATTTTTTCTTTAAAAATCCTTAAAAAAACGATCAGCGAGGACAGATAGGTTAACCCCGTTATAATTATTTAAACTCATAAGCAGTAAATTATAACCTCTAGATTTAACGCCGTCTAAAAAAGAATACAAGCCATCCAAACTTACAACCACCTCTAAATCAGGATCATTAAAACATTTCTTAATATTATCAGGAACACTTTCAATATTCTTATTAAGTTCCTTACAGGAGTTGATATTCACGTAGACGACAGAGAGATCCGACTCGCGCATGGAATCAGCATATTGTAACAAAAACGATGAATCTAAACTATCATACGAGTTTAATTCAATTATTGTGACCAATTTCTGATTAGGAAATTGTTCTTTTACTGCATGAATACTTGACCTGACTTTATCGGCATTGTAAGCGTAATCTTGATAAACTACAGATCCCTCAGAACTGGCGACAAATTCCAAATAACGAATAGAGGTATTAAAACTCTTTATCGCATCAAAAAACTCTTTCTTTTTGATGCCCAACCATTCACACACCGTATAGGCCCCTGCGATATTGGACAAATTATGCTTTCCAAATACTTGTAAAGGAACATCTCCATCTGCTGTATTAAGATATGTCACTCCTTTATTAATCGTATAGTCAGGGATTTTATAACCATGCCTGTTGATTTTACAGTCTTTGGTATCCTGCAACACTTTCTGTAGCACAGCATCCTCTTTATTATAGATTAGTGTACCTTTAGGAGGTATTGAATCAATAAAATCTTCAAATTGTTTAATATATTCCTCTTTGGATATTTTGGAATTAAATTCATTCCATACGATACCCGAGATTAAGGCAATATTAGGTTTATAATATAGAAATTTAGACTTAGGGTCAATTTTTGACGAAACATATTCATCTCCCTCGATAATAATAATCTTATTATTCTTGGTAATATCTACGAGTTTATCAAAACCTCGTAATTGTGCCCCTACCAAATAGTCAAAATCTTTACCTAAGAAACGCATCACGTGCATGACCATACTCGTGATAGTTGTTTTTCCGTAGCTCCCTGCGATCACCACACGGATCTTATCCTGCGAAAGTTCTTGTATAAATTCGGGGAAAGAATAGATCTTCAACCCTAGTTCTTGTGCCTTTTCTAATTCGGGATTATTTGCCTCTGCATGTGCTCCCAAAATAACTGCATCAATATCTTCCGTTACCTTTTCGGCAAACCATCCCAACTGATCTGGCAATAAGCCAGCTTCGATAAGATGAGAACGGGAAGGTTCCACAATCTGATCGTCAGATCCTGTAATCTGGTGCCCCTGTTTTGCCAAGGAAATGGCAAGGTTATGCATCACACTACCACCTATCGCTATAAAATGAATACGCATCGCTCTATTACCGTTTCACAAATTTGGCTGCACACCAATTATTTAAAACTTTTTTGGAGACAAATTCGAAACCGAAGGACACAGCGGCATCATGCAATATCGCCAAATCTTCCTGTTCATAAAATCCGCTTAAGTACAATGCTCCATTTTTATTGATACTTAAAGCATATTGTGGCAACTGTTCCAATAGGATGTTCCGATTAATATTTGCTAAAATACTGTCGAAAAGCCGGTCTTTTAAAACTTCAAAAGAACCACAGCGCGTAGCGATGTTGTTGACATTATTAAGCGCTGTATTTTCGGCAACACTTTCTACACAAATATCATCGTAGTCTACGGCCAGCACAGACTCAGCTCCTTTTTTTGATGCCAAGATCGCTAAGATACCCGTACCGCAACCCATATCCAACACGCGCTTGCCATTAAAATCATTTTCCAGAATATATTCAAGCATCATAGATGTAGTCTGATGGTGCCCTGTCCCGAAAGACATTTTAGGATCAATAATGATTTCATAAGGAAAATCCGGTCTTGGCTCATGAAATGTTGCGCGCACATAACATTGTCCACCAACTTCTATGGGATTAAAATTACTTTCCCAGAGTTTATTCCAATTCTGATTTTCTATTTCTTGGACGCTATAATCTACTTCAAGCCCCTCATCAAGATTCAGCATTAACGTTTCTAATGCTTGCAAATCAAGATTTGCAGCTGCTATGTAAGCTGCAAATCCAGACTCGGTATCTTCAAAAGTATCAAAGCCAATGTCTGCCAAATCAGATACCAACAGATCTTTTTGCCATTCCTCACCTGATAGCATTTGAAAGATAACCTCTATGTATTTCATTTCTAAAAATTAGCCGTTAAACACCTTGGCAATATCTATAAAATCTCTCGATTTCAAAGAAGCTCCTCCAATCAAACCACCATCAATATCTGCCTGTGCAAACAAATCTTTTGCATTGCCCGGATTACAAGATCCACCGTAAAGGATACTGGTGTTATCCGCTGTTTCCTGTCCATATTTTTCGGCCAGCACCTGACGAATAAATTGATGTACCTCCTGTGCTTGTTCCGGACTAGCAGTAAGTCCTGTACCGATTGCCCAAACTGGCTCATAAGCCAATACCACAGCGGCAAAAGCTTCATTGGACAGATGGAACAATCCATCAGTCAATTGTGTTTTAATTATTTCAAAGAAATTACCGGATTCACGTTCTTCTTTGGTTTCTCCAATACAAAATATAGGAGTCAAGCCATGTTTCAAAGCAATATCTACTTTCGCTGCTAACAATGCATCTGTTTCACCAAAATAAGCACGTCTTTCAGAGTGACCCAAGATCACATGTGAAGCGCCGACAGATTTTACCTGACTTGCAGAAATCTCACCTGTATATGCTCCAGATTCTGCCTGATGAATATTTTGTGCACCAATATTCACATTAGCAACATTCTTAGACAATTGCCCAAGACTTGATAAATGAATGAAAGGGCTACACACAACCAATTCTTGATTTCCAATTACTTCATCTTTGGCCATATTGATAATTTCGGAGAATAAACTTAATCCGGATTGATAGTCTAAATTCATTTTCCAATTACCAGCTACGATTTTCTTACGCATGATTTTTACGATTTAATTATATTTTTTGTTAAGTTGATTCAATTCCCTCTTTAGTCGTTCAGGCAGTTGTTCATGTTTTGACCTATATAGGGTTTCCAGATACGCCATAAATTTGTCAAAGTTATAGACTTGTGTATCCCCATTAAACACCCAGGCAAACGACGGTACAAATTTAGCATAAAAACTTGTATCTGCTAGCATACTTGCAATTCCAATTACTGTTCCTGTATTTAAAGAAGAATTTATTCCTGTTCGCGTATAATCTCCCATAAAAATACCGCACTTCAATAAGCCCGTATCTCTCAAACCGCCCAACTTATAATCATAAATTGACACTGTCTTTAGATTATTTTTAAGATTCGAATTGGATGTTCCTGCTCCTAGATTACACCAATCACCAATAACCGAACATCCCAAGTAGCCGTGATGTCCTTTTGCCGAGAAATCTCCAATGATTGAGTTACCCACTTCACCTCCCACCACACTCTGCCTTCCGACAGATACATTCCCATATATCGTTGCACCCATTTTTACGACAGCCCCTTTTCCCAGATACAGTGGACCCCGCAGATGAGCCCCCTCCATAATGGTGACACCTTCATCGATATAAATCGGCCCACATGTAGAATTAAGTGTCGCACAGTCCATCTTGACCTGATCAGCGATATAAAAGTCTGTACCCAATAATTGATTAGTAGAAGAAACAGAGGCTATCGAGGTTCTTTTAGCCAGAAGTTTAAAATCATTTGCTATTTCGGTCCCCGTTAATAAGAACAGGTCTTCCACCCCTCTTAATAAATAGAGATCATCCTCTACCTTCTTGAGCTTAAGATGGCCCTCTTTGTGATACCGAAAAGCGATAATCGTTCCGTCTTGCGACAAGACATCTCCTATTTGCAAGTTTGAAATAGTCTGTATCAATGCCACGGTAGGAATAACATGCTTAGTTACCCAAATAGCACCATCCTCAATCCCGTCACCTTCAGCAATCTCCAGGTCAAATGTTATCGCCAGCTGCTGCCATTTCTCCCTTAATGTCAAAATACCGACACGTAGGTCCAGACAGGATTTAATAAAAGTAAAAGGATATAAACTCTTTTTATCAAAAGAAGCCAGCGGGAAGGTAAGCTTATCCAACGATCGGACAGCATCAAAACAATCTACAAAAAAGATTTTCACAAAGTAAAAATAACAAAAAAAACCCGACAAATAATATTTATCGAGTTCTTAATATTGTAATATACAGATCTGCTACAATTATTTTTTGTTGTAACGGCTACGGAATTTATCGATACGTCCAGCAGTATCAACCAATTTCATTTTACCTGTATAGAAAGGGTGCGATGTATGAGAAATCTCTAATTTTACAACTGGATACTCATTACCATCTTCCCACTGAATAGTCTCTTTCGTGTCAACACAAGATTTAGTAATAAAAGCATAGTCGTTTGACATATCTTTAAATACAACTAATCTGTAATTTGAAGGATGCAAATCTTTTTTCATTATTATTATGATTACGTATATTCAATTATTGAGGTGCAAAGATAATTTATAAAAATGTAATTTGCAACAATTGCAAAGAATAATTCACTCATTTTTTCTACACTTTCAGTTACCGGCACTTAAACGGTTACAAATGTAACAATCTTTGTTTAACCCCAAACAATTATTTTGTTTTCCAACTTTTTTCCCTTAATTTAACTTACTACAATTAAATCATTTACATAATTATGAGCAAATTAGATGAAAAAATTGCTGCATATACTGCAGAATCAAAAAAACTAGGTCTATCACTAGATGATGCATTTATTGCAAAAGTGACCAAAGGAATGGGACCTTCCATTTATAATGCAGATTCAGAAACTATTGCTGCTTCGGATCCTGAGGAGCTTAAACGTGTCAAGCAAAATTTCCTGATCAAAAAATTAGGTCTTAAAGATGGTCCTGATTTAGACAAGGCATTAGAAGAGGTTATTACGACTATTGGTAAATCCAATAAAAATAAATACCGTGTTTTGGTATATGCGTTATTGGCAAAAAAATTCAAAAAAGAATCTGTTTACCAATAAGCATCAACATTTATTAATCCAACTTCTATCCAAAGATTAATTCCCCAAAGAATTGAGGCAAATGGAAATTAGGAGTTGGATTATCTATTTTATTCCATGAAACAAAATGTGGTTGTTTTAGATTGTCACCACATTTGTAAAAGTTCCCATGTATCGTCTTTCCTTTCAAATCACGTGTATCATTAAACTTAAAGACTGCCAGTGGAATGACCTGGATCATGGTCCAATGCTTGTCAGTTCCGCTATGCCGCTCAATCAATGAGAATGTCTGCACCGTTTCAATTTCAGCCGCACTAAGCCTATTTCTCGTGGCTTTATCCGGCGATCCATATCCAATCAGTCCCGTTCCTATTAAATTAAATTCAATGTTATAATAATTCTTACGGTCATCAAACGAAATAAAAAATTCTACACAACTGTCTTCCCAAACATTCTGATTCGCCTCTGAGTAATTTCCACGTAGTTGCTCCTCTGCGACATCAAACTGTACTATAAGCTCCTTTTCCGTATATCCAATTTTAAACCGTACCTCTGGTTGATAAGGATACGACTCACTCCAATTACTATGGGGCAATGTATTCCATTCAAAGTCTGCGACAAGATCCGAAAGCTGATTAAAGTTGAGTCTGCCGGTCAAATTTGATGTTATAGGCAGAATGGTTAGTTTCTTCATATGCAATAAAGTTAAGAAAAAGAAGCTTCATCATATGATGGAAGCTTCTCAAATATTAAAGGTATAAAATCGTTAAATACAGTCAAAAATTACCTTCCTCATAAACTCTTCATTCTTTTCCATCTCCTCCACCAATTTCAATTGCGTATTGGTACGTACCAAATTATGTTCGTCATATTTGGTTTTATAATAATGATCCCCCTCGATGTAATCGGTCAAAAAACGTACACCTTGCATATAAGGCAATAAAAATGCACCATCCACCAAGGTTTCTTTCTCCAGTGGGGTCAGGAATTCGTTTGCCTCTTCTAAGTATCCTTCGGCATATGCCTTATACAAAGAAAGGTTCAGCACGATCTTCGATATATCTTTTTCGTCTTCGGCAACAGGATTTATAATGGTTCGTATAGCATCCCCAAAATCATAGGCTACATATCCGGGCATTACTGTATCCAAATCGATTACACATTGCATTTTGTCATGAACATCCAACAATACGTTATTAAATTTTGTATCGTTATGCGTAATACGCAAAGGTAATGCACCTCTATTTCCCAAATCTAAAATCGTTTTCATCCGGTTTTCACGGTCAAAGATAAAATCCAGTTTATCTTCGACCAGGCTAACACGTTGACAAGCATCTTCTGCGATGGCCTTCTGAAGATTTTCGAGTCGAAATTCTATATTATGGAAATTAGGAAGTACCTCGATAATACCTGAAGCATCAAGGTCAGAAAGCTGCTTCTGAAACAGTCCAAAAGCACGTCCTCCTTCTGCGGCTTGTATTTCGGTCTCCACAATATCATAGCTCTTCGTATCCTCTATAAGGATAAACATACGCCAGTAATTTCCTTTGCTATCTCTCGTATATAATTGCCCCTCTAAAGTTGGAACAATCGTCAATACATGGTCGCTGACCCGCTTTCCTTCAGCAACCTTTACTTTTTTACTCAGATGTTTCGTTACAATTTCAATATTGTGCATCAACCCCTCTACATTTGGAAAAACGTGATGGTTAATACGTTGCAATAAATGCGATATCCCTGTATTTATGGAAGTAATTACACGATAAGTATCATTGATATGACCAGAACCAAAAGGCTGCACTGAAATGATATCTCCCTCTAATGTGAATTGTTTTGCTGCGTTCTCTACTACTAATTGGTTAAAATCAGACATTAAACTAAGTTTTTTAAATCATCAATGTGCTTGCAATATCATAAATTGAATTAATAAATGATAATTTTTATTTCAATCAAACGATTGCATGAAATTTAATAAATTTAAGCAAACGATTGCACTTTCATTTATAGCAAATGAAATAATATATTTGTTGATAAGCACCAGTCTCATAGATGGTTCTTCATTAAAAGAAATAACTAATATACAAACTCCTCATATCTCAAAACAATGGATAGAAGAAATTTCATTAAATCAACTGCAATCACTACCGCTGGAATCGGCGTCCTTTCGAGCACAGACTTATTTGCCCAATCAAATGGGAAAATAAAAATCGGCTTTATCGGAGTAGGTCTCCGTGGTCGTAACCACGTTCAGATTGCCTTGAATAGAGACGATTTAGAAATAGTGGCCGTATGCGATACACAGGAAGAATCGCTTGCACAATGCCGTAAACAGTTCAATGCAAAAGGCACCAAACTTCCGAAAGAGTACACTGGCGGTGTTGATGCCTACAAAAAAATGTTGAGCAGTGAAAAACTAGATGCCGTTATCATCGCAACACCCTGGCAGTTTCACAAAGATCAGGCTATCGATGCTATGAAAGCAGGTTTATATGTAGGTTGTGAGGTTATCGCTGGCCTAACTGTACAAGATCACTGGGATGTCGTAAAAGCATCTGAAGAGACTGGCAAGCCTTACATGACATTGGAAAATGTTGCTTTCCGTCGCGATGTACTAGCAGTTCTTAATATGCACAGACAGGGCTTATTCGGTGAATTGTTACACCTTGAAGGCGGTTATCAACATGATTTACGTGAAGTTCTATTCAATGATGGAAAGAGTTATTACGGACACGGTGCAGAGTATGGATCCAAGGCAATTTCTGAAGCCCAATGGCGTACACAATTCAACATTGATCAAGATGGTGATCTTTATCCAACGCATGGTTTAGGTCCAATCATGCAATTTGTAGACATCAACAAAGGCAATAGGTTCACGCACATTACATCTTACTCAAGTAAAGCACGTGGACTGGCAGCTTATGTAAACAAAGTATCGCCAGGACATCCGAATAGTAAATTAAACTATAAAAACGGAGACATTACGCAGACCATGCTGCAATGTGCAAATGGAGAAACGATGTTATTGACACACGATACCCACTTGCCAAGACCTTACTCGATTGGCTTCCGCGTACAAGGTACTGAGGGTATCTGGATGGATGTAGCCAAAGGCATTCACATCGAAGGTAAATCAAAACCACATACTTGGGACCCAGCGGAAGAATGGGTAAAAAAATATGACCATCCTATCTGGAAAAAATACGAAGAATTAGCGACAGGTTCGGGTCATGGTGGCATGGACTGGTTTGTATTCAATGCTTTTATTCAAGCTGTAAAACAAAAGGTTCAAACGCCAATTGACGTTTACGATTCGGTAACGATGAGCGCGGTATTCCCTCTTTCGACGGAGTCCATCAAAAAAGGCAATAAAACCTTAGCGTTCCCAGATTTCACAAAAGGAAAATGGAAAACAAAGAAAAATACTTTTATGCTTGACGATAGCGGCATGTAATATCAAAAAATAGTATAAAGCAAAGAAGCTGTATCCTTAAAAGATGCAGCTTCTTTGTTTTCACTGAAGATAATCCCAATAGTTCTACCATTTAGATTACCTTTTTCTTAAATTAGCCTTTACAAACATTTTTTCAACACGTTATGCTTACCGAAGCAATTATAATCTTAGTACTGATCATCCTAAATGGAATTCTGTCTGCCTCTGAGATTTCAATCGTATCCAGCAGAAGGTCACGTTTACAAGCCGAGAGCGACAAGGATAATCCCGCCGCAAAGATTGCACTACATCTCAAGGAATCACCCAACAGCTTCTTGTCAACAGTGCAGATTGGAATCACTTTGATTGGCATCTTAACCGGGTTCTTTTCAGGTGGCAGTATCTCTTCATACTTGATTGAAGTTTTTAATAAATCGAGTATACTCGCACCCTATAGTCAACAGCTTGCGGTTATATTGGTTGTGCTGGTCATTACCTACTTCTCATTGGTTATGGGCGAGCTGGTACCAAAGCGTATTGGGATGGCCATTCCTGAAAAATATGCGATGCTCATTGCCTACCCCATGAACCTACTTAGCAAGATTGTCAAACCGTTCGTATGGTTATTGAGTGCCTCAACCGAGTTTATTGTCAAATCCTCAATATCAAAAGTACGGGAAACAGTGTCACCGAAGAAGAGATCAAGGCATTAGTGGATGAAGGAGTCGATAGTGGCGTGATCGAAGGTATTGAACATGACATTGTGGATCGTCTCCTAAGTTTAGGCGACAAAAAAGCCATTAACCTGATGACCCACCGCAAGAACATTGTATTTTTGGATCTTGCAGACAGCTTCGAAGAAAACAGACAGATTATCCTCGATAATGACCATTCAATTTATCCCGTTTGCGAGGGTGGACTGGATAATATCAAGGGCGTAGTTCATGTCAAATCCCTGCTTAGACAATGCTTTCAAAACAAACCTTTTGATCTCAAGGAGCTCCTACTTCCGATCAAATTTGTCAACGAATTCAGTTCGTCATACAGCATTATGAATACGTTGAGAACATCCCAGGTACACCAGGCAGTTGTCATTGACGAATACGGTTCGCCACAAGGTATCATCACATTAAGAGATATTGTCGGCGATTTAGTCGGCAACATTACTGAAAGCGATATCAGTGCACGTCCAACAATCCGTCAATTGGAAAGCGGGGATTATGTTGTGGACGGACAGTATCAAATCGAAGATCTCTTGGATGAATTTGAAATAGGACTTTCTGAAGAAGACGAGGATGATATCAACAACGTCACTACTGTAGGCGGCTTGGTTTTCCTACTCCTGGACCACGTTCCTGAAGAAGGCGAACGTGTACGCTTCAAAAACATGGTATTTGAAGTGCTGGATATGGATGGCAACCGAATAGATAAGTTATTATTAAAAATTGAGGAATAACAAGGAATCTATCTATTCCATTAACAAATAAGGGCCAATCAGTATTGATCGGCCCTTATTTGTTATAGCACTTTTAAGAGACTCACCTAGTTAATACCGTGCATCATCTTTTTCAAAATAGGATTGAAAGCAATCAATAATAGTGCAGTCACTCCCGGAACAATGGCAAAGATCATAAAGAAATAAGACATCGAGTGCTCCTCCGTAATTTTATCAATATATGAACCTAAAAAACCACCTATGAAATTAGCGATGGCTGAGGCACAAAACCAGCAGCCAAAAAGTAATCCTAAAAACTTTTTTGGAGAGAGCTTACTTACATACGAAAGTCCCACAGGTGATAGACAAAGTTCTCCTGCTGAGTGGAAGAAATAAGCAATAACAAGCCAGATCATACTAACTGATGCAGTTTTCGCTCCCTGAGGAATATCACTTGCTCCGTAGGCGAGAGCTGCAAAGCCAATACCGACCAGGAGCAAACCTAGCGCAAATTTTACGGGCCCTGAGGGATTCCATACTTTTTCCCAGAATTTACTGAAAGATGATGCTAGGGAAATAATAAAAAATGCATTCAATATCTGAAACCAGGACGCACCAACTTCAGATCCTGTTATTCCGATCTCGCGGAATACTTTCCATAAGCCCAAGCACCAGATAATTCCGAAGGAAATCGCAGTGAATAAAATCGTCAACGGATATTGCTTATAAATCTTTCTAGCCAACGCTGTCAATACAATAGTAACAATAACAATGGGAACAATAGTTAGAATAGTATCAATCCATTTAAAAGCGACAGCTGAGTCTCCCGACAGCAAACGCTGTGTATAATCTTTGGCAAAAATAGACATCGAACCGCCTGCTTGCTCAAAGGATAAAAAGAATACGACACTAGCAAGCATAAATATTGTAACCACGACAAGACGGTCCCTAACGACATTACCAGGAATAACCTCATCAACCTCTTCATGGTTTTTGACTTTTTCATCATGATGGGCTTGTATTGCTTTAGGAGAATCGCCAATAATTCCGAATATGTTTTGCCCAAAATAGAATTGAAGCATTCCGAAAAACATGAAAACCCCTGCTAATCCAAATCCATAATGCCAGCCAATTTTTTCACCGATATAACCACACAAAAGCATCCCCAAAAATGAACCAGCATTGATACCCATATAAAAAATCGTATAACCAGCATCTTTCTTTGCACTTTTATCTGGGTAAAGGTTCCCAACCATGGAAGAAATATTAGGTTTAAACATTCCATTTCCCAGGATCATTAAAAGCAGACCTAGAAAAAAGAAGCCTGAATTAACGCCTTCAAATGCCATGGATAAATGCCCTAATGTCATAATCAATGCACCTATTAAAATAGCTTTCTTAAATCCAGTCAATTTATCTGCAATCATACCACCGATTAACGGCGTCAAATAAACAAAACCTGTATATGCACCATATAATTTCATAGCGCGTTCGTTACTCCATTCCCAGCCGCCATCAGCAATCGTACTGATTAAAAATAAGGTCAATAAAGCACGCATGCCATAATAGCTAAAACGCTCCCACATCTCGGTAAAGAACAGCACAAATAATCCGGCAGGGTGCCCATTTACCATCTTGTCATCTATACCCTGCTTGGCTAGATGCGCTACAAGAACTTGATCTTTTTCTTGATTCATATAAATTTCAATAATTGTTTTATAACTCAGGTTTTGTTTTTAATTTGATAAAAATCGCATGAAGATACACTATTTTTCTATGAATTAATCAATTCCATGCATCATCTTTTTTATTTTTTGATTACCAAAGAGTAGAAATACAGCCGCTATCATAGGCAGAACGGTAAACACGGCAAAGAAAAACGACATCGAATGTGATTCGGTTATCCGATCAATGTAAGAACCAATAAATCCACCTATAAAATTAGCGATGGCGTTGGCGCAAAACCAAAAACCAAATAGCAATCCCAAGAATTTCTTTGGCGACAATTTACTTACATAAGACAATCCTACAGGACCGATACAAAGCTCACCAACCGTATGAAAAAAATAAGCCAATACCAACCAAATCATACTCACCGACGCTGTTTTAGCCCCAGTAGGGATTTCGGAGCTTCCTATTGCTAAGGCAGCAAACCCAACGCCAACCAACGTTAATCCCATCGCAAACTTAATCGGGCCTGAAGGATTCCAGACACGCTCCCAGATTTTGCTAAATGACGTCGCTAGCGTTATAATAAAGAAAGAATTAAGCATTGGAAACCAAGAGACGGTCACTTCGGAATTCATGCCATGATATTCGCGGTAAATCTTCCATAAACACAAAAACCAGATAATCACAAATGAAATGCTGGAGAAAAGTATGATCAATGGATATTTACGGATTATCTTCTTGGCCAACACAAACAATACGCCAGTAATCACTACGATGGGCACAATTGTTAACGCAAAATCCGCCCACTTAAAAATAGTAGCAGCATCTCCGCTCAATACACGTTGCGTATAGTTTTTAGCAAATATGGTCATTGACCCTCCGGCCTGTTCAAAAGCCAAATGAAATACAATGCTTGAAAACATAAAAATGGCGATGACCAATAGGCGATCGCGTACAATATGCTTCGGGTGCTCGTCTTCTTGGTTCAATTCCTCTAAAACAGTACTTTCTTTTTCAGGCGTATTTCCTATTTTCCCGAAAATACGTTGTGCAAAGTAAAATTGCAGCATTCCCAAAAACATAAATATACCAGCAAGTCCAAAACCGTAGTGCCACCCGATTTTCTCACCTATATAGCCACACAGCATCATCCCCAAAAAAGCTCCGCCATTGATCCCCATGTAGAAAATTGTATATCCAGCATCTTTCTTGCCGCCTTTATCGGGATACAGTTTACCAACCATGGAGGAAATATTTGGTTTGAACAAGCCATTACCCAATACAATAAGCACCAATCCCCCGAGAAAAAAGTTTTTATTGAAACCCTCCATAGCCATAGAAATATGCCCTAAGGTCATGATTACTGCGCCGATCATAATAGACTTCTTATAACCTGTCAGTCGATCGGCAATGATTCCTCCAAATAAGGGCGTTAAAAACACCATTCCCGTATACAGACCATACAGCTTCATCGCTTCTGAATTCGTCCAACCCCAGCCATGTTGAGCAATTGTGGACACCAGGAAGTTTACTAATAGTGCGCGCATGCCGTAGTAACTAAAACGTTCCCACATTTCAGTAAAAAACAAGACAAATAATCCTGCGGGATGCCCTTTCACCAATACTTGTTCAGCGCCCACTTTATTTAAATGAGAAGTTAGAACAGCATCATTTTCAAAATTCATGTTTTTCTAATCGTTATTTTTCAATATCAGGTAGTGTGATTCAGTTTGTCTATTTTTAGCAGCCCAAATACTTCTCTTTTCATACGATTAATACATATGGCCATCGATTCGGTTACAAGTCAAATATGGACAAGAGTTTGGATCTAGTTTCATAGGATAACTCCTATTAAAACAAGTCCTCGTTAAAAGCAAAGTTCTTTTCAACCTCATGAAAAGAACTTTGTTTATCTGTTTTAGATCAATGGACGCAAGCGCTCCAATAGTTTTTTCGTTGCGAAGATGCCCTCCTCTTCACTCAATTTAGTTCCTTCGTATTCAATCCCCACATATCCTTTGAATTTTGCTTTTTTCACAATCTTCAGCATGCGCTCATAATCAATCTGAGTCTCATTGCCATTGGCATCAAAATCATGTGTTTTTGCACTAACGCCGTGTGCATAAGGCATTAGATCAGTTACACCTTGATAACGGTCGTATTCATAGAAATTACCTAAATCAGGTAAGCTACCACAATATTTGCTTCCTACAGCTTTCAAAGTTTTAGCCAACCAATCACCGTGTGAAGAAATACCGCCGTGATTTTCCACAATGATGCTAATACCCGCTTTTTTTCCGATATCAGACAAGGTTGTCAGGCTCTCTACCACGCGTTTGCTGACTTCATCAGGTGTCCCCTTACCTGCAGCATTTACGCGGATAGCATGACAACCCAAAAAATTCGCTGCAGAAATCCATTTATAGTGATTTTGTACAGCCTGTTTTCTTTTAGTTTCGTCCTCATCACCAAGATTTCCTTCACCATCGATCATAATCAAGACGTTCCTTACACCATTATCTTTTGCACGCATGTTGAGTTCTGTCAGATAATTGTTGTCATTAGCCTTGTCTTTAAAGAACTGATTGACATACTCTACACCATAGATACCATATTTTTTTGCCGCTACGACCGGAAAGTCCAAATTGTTCAAATCACCCTTAAATAATGTTTTATGCAATGACCATTCGGCTAAGGAAATGTCAAACCAGTCTTTCTTTGCCGCAGCAAAACTCTCCAACGATGGCGCCAATACCATACCGGCAGAGGCTAATGCAAGGTTTTTAAGAAAATCTCTTCTAGAATTCATATGTTTAGATTTAAAGTGTATTATTTATATATTTCCCCAGCCAGTAGTCAGTACATCAACAAGGTGCATGGTCTGGATAGGCAACTTATGTTTATCAATATAGGCTTGCAACTGCAGCAAGCAAGACGAATCTGTCGAAATAATATAATCAGCATTCATTGCCATCGCATTCCTGACTTTCTGTTCCGCCATGGCTGCCGATATCCCCTCAAACTTAACTGCAAAACTTCCACCAAAACCGCAACAGGTTTCACTATCTTTGACCTCAAGCATTTCCAATCCCAGCACCTTGCTCAGCAACTTACGGGGTTCATCCTTGATTTTACACTCGCGCAGCGCTGAACAAGAGTCATGATATACTCCCACACCTTCCAACTCCGCTCCAAAATAATCCTTTTTCAGTACGTTGACCAAAAAATCAGAAACCTCCATGACCTGTTGTTGTATTTTATGGCATTGATGAGAATCGGCAGAATTCGCAAACAGATCACTATAGCTATTTCTGACCATACCGGTACAAGATGCCGAGGGGGAGATAATGATATGATCGCCCGAAAAATCTTCTAAAAACTTCTTTCCTACCTGCTTCGCATCGTCCCAAAAACCAGCATTATAGGCTGGCTGTCCACAACAAGTCTGATCGGGGTTATAAAGCACTTCACAACCTACTTTTTCCAATAAACGAATCGTATTAAAAGCGGTCTCTGGATAAAGCTGATCTATAAAACAAGGAACAAAAAGTTCTACCTTCATATTTAATTCAATCAATAAAATTAAGATTTATTGGATATTAATATCCGTACCAAAAGTAACAATCCAATTACAAAAAATAAAGAAAGTATCAATGCAGAGTAGCGAATATTATGTGTAATCTGTTCGATCAGACCGAAGGAAAACAAGCCAATGACGATTGCTACTTTTTCTGTAACGTCATAAAAAGAGAAAAAAGCCGTCGTATCCTTGATATCCGTTGGAATCAATTTAGAATAAGTTGATCTCGACAAAGACTGGATTCCGCCCATTACCAAACCAACCAATGCGGCAATAATGTAAAACTGCATTGGCGTGGACAGGTAAAATGCTGCAATGCAAATTGCTATCCAGATCATCACAACGACGATCAACACCTTAATATTTCCAAAAAGCTTCGACAGGTATGACATCAAAAATGCCCCTAATATTGCGACAAGTTGGATTAAAAGAATGGTTGCTATAAGTCGCTCAGCGCCTAGATGAAGAATTTTTTCTCCAAATGACGAAGCAACGATCATCAGCGTCTGCACGCCGATCGCATAAAAGAAAAAAGCCGGTAGAAATTGTTTGATTTCAGGTATATCTCTAATTTTTTGGATGACATGGCTAAATTCATCACGTACATTCTGAACAAAGCTTTTACCAACATTATTGCCAGTAGCTTCTATTTTAGGCAAATATTTAAATGGAATCATGGAGAACCCCAACCACCACAGGCCTACCATCAGAAAAGATATGCGAGCTGGTAAAGATGGATCGGTAATACCAAACCAGTCCGGTTTTAAGACCACAATAAAACAAAGTATCTGTAAAGTCACACAACCGATGTAACCAAAAGCAAATCCCTGCGCGCTCACTCGGTCTTGTTGATCTACAGTCGCCAGCAGCGGCAAATAAGAATTATTGAACAACACACCACCAATGTAGCCCATTGCAGCCAAAGCGAAACAGATAATACCGATTTCCAACGTTTCGAGCTTAAAGAAAAACAGACACATGCACGCAATTGCACCAACATAGGTAAAGAATTTCATGATTTGTTTTTTCAACCCTTTCGCATCCGCATAAGATGATATAAAAGGCAATGAAAATGACATCAATAGATAAGCGGCAGCCAATGCAAAATTGGAAAGCGCTGTATTGACAATCTCGAAACCAAAGAAATTAACCACATCCCCTTGCTCTTTTGTCGTCGTTATTGCGGTATAGTATACCGGAAAAATGGTGGAGGTAATAACAAGGTTGTAAGCGGAATTGGCCCAATCAAACATCGCCCAGGAACGAATCAGTTTTTTATTGTTTTTTGCAATTGCTTCCATTTAAATTGGCTTAATAAGTTTGACGAATATAAGTAATTATTTTAGCCATTTCCTTACGAATTGCAGCTGCTCGATCATCAATATAATTATTATTCATAAAAGAGAAAGCAAGCCGGCGCCCAGATCTTGTGATCAGATAACCACTCTGATTATACACTGACGTGATTGTTCCGGTTTTTGCGAATACAAAAGGTACACCTTGGTCTTTACTGTAGGTTCGTTTCAATGTACCATCCACTCCACCCGCGGGAAACATTCGAAAACGCTGCTGCTCATCAGGTATTTTATTCTTCAAAAGAACCAGAAGATCAATGTTATTCTGCGGCGTGACTTTGTTATACGAAGATAATCCCGACCCATCGAAAATCGCTACTTCATCCGAAAAAAAGGTGTAGACCTTATTTTTCATCCAGTCCCGAACCAGATAGGTATCGAACTGGCCAAATTGTTTCCACGAGCACATCATCAAAAATTGCTCAGCAATAAAATTATCACTTGGCAACATCATTTCGCGAATAAGGTTTTTGGTCTCTCCTGAGTACACTATTTTTGTATCATTTGGCTTTTTATAATTTAGTAGCCCCACCTTCTTACCTAAGGTATCTGACAATAGTTTCACAAATAAACTATCCGAATAGATAAATGGCACCTCATTGACGTAATCATTTGGTACGGGCCGTTTTGACATCCAGAAAGAATTGCTCCGAAATGAGCGTGAAAGCTCAAAATCACCAGCTTTAGGCTCAGGTAAAAAATCCAGATCCTTTTGAAAACTTGTTGGAGAAGTATTTAAATAATTGTATCCCTTTTGACGAAAAGTAACCACATTTCCATAGATCGGAAAGGTACTTATTTCAGGCTGATAATATGCCTCAAAATCTTCCATAGCCCAACCATGGGCATAGAACTTATTTTTCATCGTCCCGGGCACCAGGTAGATGGTCTTATTCGTTTTTTTTAAAAAATTAAACACCACCCGTGTATCCAGGCGATTATGCAAAAAAGTCGGGTCCCCAGTACCCCAAATCAATAAAGAATCCCCGCGTTCGACATATTCCAACCCGGGTATGGAGTCTCCCAAAAGTTCCAGTGCCGCATAAGTCGTGTACATTTTCGTATTCGAAGCTGGCGTAAAATGTTTATTGCCATTGACATCCATGACAAACTTATTTGCCGTTAAATCATATAATGAAAATCCATAAAAATGATCATTCAATATTTTGGATTCCTGAAGCATCCGGTAGACGTCTTCAAAATCTTGTGACTTTACGATGCGGGTAGAAAATAGGACAAGCCAAAGCAGTAATATCGCGCGCAGAAATTTTTTCATTGGTTCAAACATACAAAAAAGAGCAGCAACTCCTTTTCTCCTATTGCCAAAATTCAGATACAAATCACTAAAAACGGCAAAAGGAGGAAATTAATTCCTCCTTTTGCATTATTTATATCAACTATTAGTAGCCTGGGTTTTGGGTAAGGCTGCCATTGCTTTTATTGATTTCCTCTTGTGGAATTGGGAAATAAGCATTTTTATCCGCATACGCTTTGCTCTTAAAGACAGGGAGAATACCGCCCTCGAATTTTGCGTAATTTGCAATAACGTCTTTCGCTATGCCCCAACGTACTAAATCAAAAAAACGATGCCCTTCCATGGCAAGTTCCAACCTTCTTTCAAAACGAACAGCTTTGCGCGCCTGATCTACACTTGTGAACGCCAGGTAAGGTTTTACCTCATACTTCGCAGCTGGCACTCCCTTTTCTGTCAATTTCGCTGGCAATTTTGCGGCGCGCAGACGAATTGAATTGACATATTTTAAAGCATTGGGAAGATTACCAAGTTCAACTTCACATTCCGCAGCCATCAGAATCACATCGGCCAAACGCATGATATTCACATCCAAATCAGTAACATAGGCTGCTCCTGCCTGAGTATGTGCAGCATGCTGGCTCTTTGGAATCATTGTCTTTATACCTGTAAATGGACCTCCGTGCGGGCGACTACCCTCTTCTGGACGCAACCAGGCATCCCCCGGAAACACTCCATAATCCAAAAAGTTAACACCACGACGGCCTACTGTGTAATCAAGACGCGGATCAAATTTTAAATTTAAATCTAATTTATAATTCGCAATTGCGGTCTTGTCAGTCAGTAGGATATCAGACGTATAAGGATTATTACGATAAGACTCATCTAACATCGGAAGACCATTTGCATCTACTTTATACGCGTTAACAAGATCAATGGAAGGTTGGTAGAAACCACAACAACCGACTGGGTTCGTTCCATTCAATCCGCCCAGCATATCTCCTACATTGGCATTATCGCCGCCACCATCTGGATTTATAGCATGTTTCGCTACCAAAAGAGCCTCAGGACCATTTTCCTTATTCACATCGTAATTATCTTGGAAAGGCATTGTCGTGATATCCCTGCTACCGATGACTTCTTTAAATAATACTAAAGCTTCAGCATATTTTTTTTGATAAAGGTATAATTTTCCTAAATATGCTTTTGCAATGCGCTGATCCACCCTTCCGCCTTCACCATTGATCTTCGTATCAGGCAAATTAGCTATCGCAATCTTAAGATCGTTTTCAATCATGGGCTGTACATCTTTGTCATTTTTGACAACCTTTGCATCATCGATACTGGTATTTTCATCTACATAAGGAATGTTTTTAAATATACGCCACAGAAAGAAGTAATAGTGAGCGCGTAGCATTTTGGCTTCACCTTCTATTTCCTTTGCACGATCAGCTTTAATCGTTTTGCTGCCATCTTGATCCTCCTTCAATAAGCGGAGTGTTGTATTGGCCCGGAGTATCCCTTCATAATACACCTGCCACATTGTGCTCAAGTTGTCGTTAGAGGAGATTGTGGTAAACGATTCGATCATATTCATATTCGGCTGATCGGTGATCACCGATCCCTTGTGCGCATTATCGGACGTTATTTCTCCAAAGATCCATTGGCTTGGTGCTGAGCCATAGTTCCCCCAAGTACCGTTTATATTACCGTTCATAATCCCATAAGCCCCGATCAAAGTTGCCTCTACACCTTTCTTACCCTCAATTTGTTCTTCGATTAATTCGCCTTGAGGATTTTTTTCCAAAAACCCTTTACTGCATCCAAATATGCCTAAAGTTGTCAGTCCTAACAGACTGTATAATAGAATAGTTCTCTTTTTCATTTTAATTGCTTTATAATTTCGTTAAAAACCTAAACTTACGCCCAACATATATTGTCTAGATTGTGGGTACACCCCAAAATCAACCCCCAATGCCGGATAATCCGAAGGTGTTGCCGATACCTCAGGGTCTAGACCTTCATATTTTGTGATGGTGAATAGATTTGTTACTCCGACATAAGCCCTTAATTTTTTCACACCTGTATTCGCGCCAAAGAGTTTATCTGTAGAAAAATTATAACCAATCTGTAAGTTTTTCATTTTAAAGAAGCTGGCATCCTGCACGAAATAACTTGAAGACGCATACTCATTGGCCGATACTTCTTCTTTTGTCTGTGATGGAATTAAACTTGATGTATTGCTGGTGCTCCACGCATCCAATACACGTACGCTCTTTTGACCATCAAACACGCCAAAATCCGTAAAGTAACGTGTTGCCTCATAATTCTCGTTTCCTTTTGAGCCATAGAAATACATCATGATGTCGAAGTTTCTGTAATTAGCGTTGATATTAAGGGAATACGTAAAATCCGGATGCGGACTTCCGATAACGGTATTATCTTTTGCATCAATGATTCCGTCTCCATTCACATCTTCAAACCTAAAACCTCCAACACGGGCTTTTTCATAAGAAGGATATTGCTTCAATTCCGCTTCGTTTTGGTAGATCCCAGCAACCTTAAATCCATAAAATGCGCCGAAAGGCTGTCCTTTTCTCAAGATAGAGGTTTCCATACTTCTAAAAGCTCCATACACCACATCATTGATACCGGGTGCCAGACCAACAATCGTATTTTTGTTTCTTGAAATATTTGCGCCAATATCAAAGTTTAGCTTGTTCGGATCCGTTTGTTTATGGTGATAATTCAACGAGAACTCCACCCCTTTGTTTTGCATATCCCCAATATTTACATAAGGAGAGGCTGCTCGGCCAACAGCTGTTGCCGGCAATGGCAATGCAAATAACATGTCTGAAGTTTTCTTGTTATACCAGTCAAAAGCACCATCAATTCTTCCTTGCAAAATCGAAAAATCCAATCCAAGGTTTAGCGAAGCAACCTGTTCCCATTTTACATTCTCATTTTGATAATCACTGATCCATAGACCACTTACAAGATCAGTATTTATCGGATAAGAAGCAGAATTAATAGAAGTTGCATAACGTTTTAAATATTGATAAGATGGAATGCGTTGATTACCAGTAATACCATATCCTGCTCTCAATTTCAGGTCACTTAACCAGCTTACATTCTTCATAAACTCTTCTTGCGACACCCTCCAGGCGCCACTCACACCAGGAAAAGTACCGTACTTATTTTTCGAGCCAAAATTTGAAGAACCGTCTCTACGGACTGTTCCACTTAAAATATATCGGTCTTTATAAGAATAATCTACTTTACCAAAAATGGAGAATAATGATCCCAAGGCCCCTTCACTTGAAGCCGAATTCTTGGAAGCCTGGCTCACATAAAAGAAATCTGTGGTATTTGTGATGAAGTATCCATTACCGTTTCCTTGTACCTGCCGATAAGTATTATCGATTGCTTCTGTTCCTAATAGCACATTTAAGCTATGGGCATCATTAAAATTAGCCTTATAGTTCAATGTATTTGTCCAGGTCCATTCTGTATTATAACCTGAAGTCTCCGAAGAGGCGCTGTTCGCACTTCCCTCTGTAAACTCAAGATTTGGATAAGTATAACTTAAATTGTAATAATTTTCATATTTGACGCCAAAGCTTGTTCTAAATGTTAATCCCTTTAATACATCGTATTCTCCAAAAGCATTACCAAAGAAAAAATTGCTTTTGTTCATATTATCCTTAGCACGGTAAGCGATCGCTACAGGGTTTTCTCCATTTCCCCATCCACCTCTAGAACCTGCAAAATTACCACCTTCATCATATACCGGGATAATATTTTTGATACGGTAGGCGAATCCAATCGCACTGCCCTCACCGATATAGTCGCCTGCGGTGTTTGTATTGACACCTATACCATGCCCTTTGGTCATGCTATACTGCATATTTTCGCCAAAACGCAGTTTTTTATTAAAAGCTGAAAAATTCGTATTTGAACGTACATTAAAGCGTTCAAACCCAGTATGAATAACCGTTCCTTTTTGGCCAAGATATCCTCCCGAAACGGCATACGAAGCATTTTCGCCTCCACCCACAGCATTTAATTGATAAGACTGTGTCGGCGCATTCTGGCTCAATTCTTTAAACCAGTCTGTTCCTGCTTTATTCGCTTTCGTAATTTGATAAAATTCTTCTTTGTTGTCAGCATAATTGTATTTGGACATATCCGCATCCGCAGGTGTCACCTTGTTGCCAGACACAGCACCTGCAAGCAAATATTCAGGCAGCGGATCTTTATTGCCATTCAAATCATAAATCTGCTGTGGACTTAACATTTTTGGAAAACGGCCACTATTAGGTACTTGAACACCATAATAAGCATCAAAATTAATTTGTGGTTTTCCAGATTTCCCCGATTTGGTTGTAATGATAACAACACCGTTATTTGCACGTGATCCATAAATAGAAGCTGCCGATGCATCTTTCAGCACCTGCATTGTTTCAATATCATTCTGATTTAGCCAGCTCAATTTACCTTCAAATGGCACCCCATCAATCACATATAGCGGTTCGTTATTATTAATGGTACTATAGCCCCGGATTTTAATCTGTGGTGTCGAACCAGGTGCACCATCGGTCACAACTTGAACCCCCGTCGCACGACCTTGTAAAGACTCCACAGCACTCGCCGCCGGTGTAGTTTTCAATTGGTCTGTATTGACGACAGCAACAGATCCTGTCAGATCCTTCTTACGCTGCGTCGAATAACCTGTCACCACGACTTCTTCCAACGCATCTTCTGAGGAATTTAAGGAAATTGTCAAATCAGCCTTTCCCGTGACTGTGACTTCGGAGCTCGAGTAACCAATGTAACTCACAACCAATACATCACCGACCTTTCCCTGGATCGTAAATGCACCTTCTGCGTCTGTCGATGTGCCCTTGTTCGTTCCCTTGATTTTCACGGAGACACCTGTGATGGCTTGGCCCGTAGTAGCATCTTTCACTACACCTTTAATAGGTATTTCTTGCAACCTTTTAGTTTTCGTTAACGAAACGACCTCAACTCTACCATGGGCAACAACTCCATTGGCTGACACTTGAGTGGTCATTCCTCCTGTAATGAGAAGAGAACTCATCAGCAGAAAACTCTTATTGAACTTTTGGCCCAATAGGAGATCAAAACAGCATTTTTGGTCCGTTTTTTTCATCATAATTTTATAAATAGGTGGTTTAAAAAAATTTATGTTTATTCCCTGTTTGTATTAGTTGATATTGGTTTTTAAGTTGTTGGTCATTCGACTCCAGTGGAAACAATATGCATCGTCACCAGCTGCGAGCCCTTTTTGGTCATCATTTTTTCTTTAGTTTGGTTATTCACAGAAATGTTAAAATCTGTTAAATAAATGTAAAGAATAATAAATGTAAAAAAAAAGAAAATTCTTATTTAAATTACAAAACACTATAAATCAAGTTATTGTAATTATTACACTAAGTATTTGCACGATACTTTTGTTACAAAAAAGATTCCGCTAGCCCCCTTCAATCTACTTCCGCTTCCCTATTAAACCTGAATGTCAAATATTCGCCAAATCCATTTAAATACGCTAAAAGGTACTTATATTTGTTTTGATGAATGTAAGTAGTTTATTAGAACGGGCGCTCCGATTTGAGTTCCTTTCCAAGGAAGAAGGTGTTTTTTTATATCAAAATGCACCTACAGCTGATTTGACTTTCGTAGCCAATGAATTGCGTAAGATACAAGTACCACATGGCAAGGTAACTTGGCAGATTGACAGGAATGTGAATACGACTAACGTCTGTGTTGCAAATTGCAAGTTTTGCAATTTCTTCCGACGTCCCGGTCACGAAGACAGTTATATCACTGATATCGAGAGCTACAAGCAAAAGATCGAAGAAACCTTTAAATATGGCGGCGATCAGCTCTTGCTACAGGGGGGACACCATCCTGATTTGGGTATTGAATTTTATAAAAATCTATACAAACAGTTGAAGGAACTCTATCCTACGCTAAAACTACATTCACTCGGACCGCCCGAAATCGCCCATATCTCCAAATTGGAGAATATGAGCCATATTGACGTATTGACTCAGCTCAAAGAGGCAGGATTAGATTCCCTACCCGGAGCTGGAGCTGAAATCCTAAATGACCGGGTCCGTCGTCTGATATCCAAAGGAAAATGTGGCGGTAAGGAATGGCTTGATGTCATGCGTGCTGCGCACAAAATAAATCTGCCTACTTCGGCTACGATGATGTTTGGCCATATTGAAACCATAGAGGAACGTTTTGAGCATCTGGTTTGGATCAGAGAAGTACAAGATGAAAAACCGAAGGATTCCTATGGCTTTATCGCCTTCATTCCCTGGCCGTTCCAAGATGATGGCACATTATTGAAAAGGCTTCGTGGCATTACCAATGACGTTACCGGTGAAGAATATATCCGTATGATTGCTTTGAGTCGGATCATGCTGCCTAATATCAAAAATATTCAAGCTTCTTGGCTTACTGTTGGAAAACGTACGGCCCAATTATGCCTACATGCTGGTGCCAACGATTTTGGATCCATTATGATTGAAGAAAATGTTGTTTCGGCAGCGGGTGCTCCCCATCGATTCACGTCTAAATCAATCCAAGAGGCAATTTTGGAAGCAGGCTTTGCTCCACAATTAAGGACACAAAAGTATGATTTCAGAGAGTTACCAGCGCACATGGTCGAACAAGTTATTAATTATTAATACCCTACATTGAAAGACGTCATTAGAAATATTGAAGCAATTATTTTTGCTTCAGCAGAAGGTATAGATCTTCCGGATATCAAACAGATCCTGCAAGAAGCTTTGGCTATTGAAGTATCTCGAGAAGAGCTGCGCGAATTGATTCAAAAGATCGAGAATAAATATAAAGATGAGGAGCATGTTTTGGAGTTACGTTACATTAATAATTCCTACCAGTTTCTGACCAAAGCAGTTTATCACGAAGCGATACAGCAATTACAAAATCACAACAACAAACGTAAACTCAGTCAATCGGCACTGGAAACACTTGCCATTATCGCCTATAGACAGCCAATTACAAAGCTGGAAGTTGAACAGATCAGAGGCGTAAGCTGTGATTATTCTATCCAAAGACTTTTGGAAAAGAAACTAATCAAAATAGCTGGAAAAGCCGATACCATTGGTAAACCACTTTTGTATGCCACCAGCCAACAGTTTATGGATCATTTTGGAATCAACGGTGTTCGCGACCTTCCACAACTAAAAGATATCGTCACGGAAGACAACGCAATTGGCGAAACAAATGAGTAAATAAAATAAAATAAATTTTTATTTTCAAAAAACAATTCAACATACTGATTAACAGAAAAATAAAGGGCAATATTTTTTTTAAAAAAAGTTTTAAAAAATAGTTTTCTTCTCTAATTTTACAACATTGAATAAGGAACAATAAAGTATTATTTTATGAACACGGCAATATTAGCTACCGAAGATCTTGAAGAAGTAAAATTCGCATCTTTCAATGGACCTGATGACGATGATGATGATTTCGATAACGATGATTTCGAAATCCCTGAAATTGAAGGATTAGATGACTTCGACGATGACGATGAGTTTTAGTATTTAGTGCGATATAACACTACCTATTAAAACCAGAAAATCATTAAAAAAATAAGGCGTTCAATTAAAATTGAACGCCTTATTTTTTGCCTATAGATTACTTCGCTTGATCTATCAACTTATGTAATTCCATCTTTGGGATCATCCCACTCTGGCGCCACACTTGTTGACCATTCTTAAATAATATAAATGTAGGTACACCACTTACTTTATAAATGGAAGCGATTTTTGGATTTTTATCCACATCGATCTTTATTATGGAAAGATCCTCTTGATAAAATTCCTTTACATCCTGTAACACCGGCGCCATTGTTTGGCATGGACCGCACCACGTTGCAAAAAAATCCACTAAAACCAGTGAATTTGATTGAATAATCTGGTCAAAAGTTGCCATTATTAATTCTCCTTTATTTCATCTTTCATTGCCTTATATCCACCCTGAATATTGCACACATTTTTAAATCCTTTTGCACGCAAAATTGACACGGCAACCGCACTGCGATAACCTGATTGACAATGCACATAGAGCTGTCTATTGTCTCTTTCTAGCGTATTACCAAAATTAGCGAAATCTACCAATGGAATGTTCATTGCATTGTCAATATGTCCTTTATTAAATTCTTTCGCTGTCCGTATGTCTACAATATGACCTAGATCTGATCTTTCTCGAAATTCCTGCGCCGACAGGTTAACCACCGAATCCATCGGTTCCTGGCCTTTCCAACGTGCTATACCCCCATCCAATACACCTATTACTGCCGAATACCCCAGTTGCGCAAGACGTTCACCCAGGAGCACACGATCCTGCTCTTCAACCACAAGCAAAAGTTTCTGATTTCTATCCGGAATGACCTGCTGCAAAAAAGTATCAAACGGTCCTTTAAGACCAATGTTGATCGCCCCTGGAATAAAACCTTTTAAGAACTCATCGCCCGATCGTGTATCCAAAACTATCACATCCACCTGCTCGCGCAACTTTTTAAATTGTTTCAGAGAGAGCGATGGTAAGTCCACTACGCTACAAAAAGATGCTCTCGGTTGCAGTCCTAATCCTATACCAGCGGACAATGGATCCGTCCATATAAAGATGGTCCCTAGAAGTATGACCACTAAAATTCTATTCATCTAATTTTACTATTTAAAGGGAATAAGCAATTTTTCTAATTCCGTTATCTTACCATTATAAATATTTAAATCGACATTTCCTCGTATACCAGTCACCGAGCCCTTTTCTGAGAATTGCCAAAATGTCCAATGTTCTTTAGGGTTTTCGATCCAAAAATTATAATTCGCGATCCAGAGGATATAGTTTGCGAATTCCTTTTCTAAAAAATCACTGTAGAATTTGTCTCCAGAATACAGAATTGGTTTGACTTTATAATGTCCCTCCACTTCTTCTAGCCAACGTTTCAATCCCACTTTTAAGCTGTCCATCGATTGTTGTTTTGGATGCTCTTCGATATCCAGTACGGGCGGAAGATCCCCTGGATGGAGCCGTACCTTACGGATAAAATTTTTAGCTTGCTTAACCGAATTTTCATTTGGTCGAAAATAATGGTATGCACCTCGTAAGATCGCCCGATTATGGATTTTAGACCAATTTCGGTTAAACTTATCGTCCACTCCCTTTTCCCCCATCGTGGCCCGAATAAATACAAAATCAATAGGAAATTGATCGTTGATGGTGTTCACTTTTTGCCAGTCGATATCTTCCTGATAGGTCGAAACATCAATACCAAATACCTTATCA
Organism: Sphingobacterium prati; assembly: GCF_013167215.1. Classification (GTDB taxonomy): domain Bacteria; phylum Bacteroidota; class Bacteroidia; order Sphingobacteriales; family Sphingobacteriaceae; genus Sphingobacterium; species Sphingobacterium prati. Next base: position 20,591 of record NZ_JABJWY010000038.1, on the reverse strand, counting down.
TCGTGCTTACTCATGATCTCAATATTGCGGATATCGTATTTCGCTTCCCTCGTTAAGGACTTATTTTTGGATGTTGCCACACGGAAGTAATACATTATTCCGGCCTTATAGTGCCATGCAACAAGACATAGAAAGAACGCCAACATGACCGCCACCATCCAGATCCATTTGGTCTGACTTGACTGCTGGTTCCTCCGACCGGCTTTTGCTCGTTTTGGTTGTTGTCGCGCCATACGATGATGAAGTTACGGGAATCACAATTAACTCGCAAAGTTTTCGTAACAATTTATATTTTTGTATATGATCGTATACAACCCTAAAGATTGGCTATCAGCAACTTTCAAATTACATAAGTCAGACACTTTTAAAAAGTTGTTACCTTTTCTTGTTTTCATTGCTTTCTATTCTTGGGCTATTGCCTATCTTGAATTAGAATACCTCAAGTTAAACGAAAGAAGCTGGGTGAAGAATATTACCATTGTCCATAACCTCTTGGGTTTTGTGATCTCACTATTGTTGGTATTTAGAACAAACACTGCTTACGATCGCTGGTGGGAAGCACGCAAGCAATGGGGAACATTGACCAATGTAAGTCGCGCTTTCGCTTATAAACTCAACGCGATTCTGGATGATAGTGATAAAGTCAACCGCAGTTTCTTTCGAAAAAGTATTCCGCTTTTTGCAGAAACCTTGTATGAATATTTGCGGTCCGACTACACCAAATTTATGCTTGATGAAAATAAACATCCTGAGCTTAAATCTTTGGACAGTAAAAAGCATGGGCCAAATCAAGTCTCCAATATGATTTTTCAAAAGATAAACCACCTTTACAAAGAAGGGATTGTCAGTGGGGATCAATTGATTATACTCAACGAAGAGATTGTGTCGATGACCAACGTATGTGGTGCGTGTGAGCGTATCAAGAACACCCCAATTCCATTGGCTTATAGTGCATTTATTAAGAAGTTCGTCATCTTCTATACAATGACGCTACCAGTAGGTTATGTTTTTTCGATCGGGTATTTTGTCATTGTTGCTGTTCCGTTTATCCTTTATGTATTAGCATCGCTTGAATTGATTGGAGAATCAATCGAAGAGCCCTTTGGTGTAGATCAGGACGACCTGCCGATTGATAAAATAGCGGCCAATATTAAAAAGCACTGCCATGAGATTATTCCGGCATAGCATTTTGAAAATAATCTAGCTCATTTTCAAACCATAAGACATTGTTGCAAAAATAAGTTTTGCAAATCTATACAGAATTTCTACTTTTGTCGCGGAGAGTTGGCAGAGTGGTCGAATGCGGCGGTCTTGAAAACCGTTAACTGTCACAGGTTCGGGGGTTCGAATCCCTCACTCTCCGCAGAAAAGCCTTTCAGAAATGAAAGGCTTTTTCCTTATCGTACGATTCGAAGCAAAGGGGGGAGAAAATCTGATTTCACAACCTATAATCGAATTCTTTATGTGTAAGTCTCTAAAAACACATCAAAATAAAAGCTTGATATCCAGCGAATTTTTCAAAAAAAACCATCCAAATAGCTTATTAAACAAAGAAAAATGTAAAATAAGTTTTGTAAATCTGCTTAGAATTTCTACTTTTGTCGCGGAGAGTTGGCAGAGTGGTCGAATGCGGCGGTCTTGAAAACCGTTAACTGTCACAGGTTCGGGGGTTCGAATCCCTCACTCTCCGCAAAAAAGCCTTTCAGAAATGAAAGGCTTTTTTTTATTATAATACGATTCGAAGCAGAGAGTGGCCGTGGCGCGAACTTTATCATGGACACCTGTATATCTACAGTACCATTCGCTAACAGGTATGCCGAGAAATCTCATCGGTTCAATGGTTTGGGAGGCGCGCCATCGTGATGGACCACTACTTGTAAAAGCTGAAACAATAGGTATTAAGATCATGGTAGCGTTAGCTGACTAACTACAAATCAAACAACGTTGGAGCCCGATCTTTCATTTCCAGGTCAATAAGAATCGATTTATTTTTCAGTCCGCCCGCAAAACCAATTAATTTACCAGATTTCCCAATGATGCGATGACAAGGTACAATAATGGATATTGGATTCTTGTTCAATGCACCTCCAACTGCACGCACAGCTTTTATATCCCCTAGTTGGCGTGCCAAATCCCCATAGGATTTTGTTTGACCATAAGGGATAGTTAACAGAGCTTCCCACACTTCAAGCTGAAAGGCTGTTCCCTGCATGTCTAAAGGCAAATCAAAAACAGTTCGCTTTCGATCAAAATACTCCGAAAGCTGTTGCCGTGCAAGCAAAAGCACCGGAGCTTGATCATCTCTGACAGGGGTAGACAATTTCGTCCGTTTGTAATCTTCACCTTCCCACAATACCGCAGTTAATCCACGGGCAGTAGCGACAAGCTTCATTTTTCCCACTGGCGATATTATGTCTGTATAAACAAATTCACAATCAGTCGTCATATTTTTTATTGGCAAGTTACTAATCTTTTCATTTCCAAAAATAGACATTTGATCTTGCTAGGCATCCATATCCGTCATCAACTATAGGAATTTTATACGACCAAAGTTTTAAACAAAACATCAATTTCAGACATGATCTCATAAAATGTATAACCCCGATCCACTACATCTAATCTACTGTAATTAAATGCGTTAAAATAAATCAAGATAAAATACGATCTTCATTATAAAAAAACTATGGAATCCGAACGCCTAGCGCATCATATCCATGAACAAGAACAAGAGTTATAACCTAAAGCTACGAATCATGGCAGAATTAAACCAAAAACCACAAGAAACCGGAAAGAAAAAAATCAGAAGCCGAAAAATGGCTCCAAAAGTGGATTTGACAGCGATGGTAGATCTTGCGTTTCTTCTGATCACATTCTTCATGCTAACCACCACCCTAAACAAACCGGCAGCAATGGATATCGCCATGCCAGACAAAACGAAAGAAAATGTAGATTCTCCGGTCCTAATTGACGAAAACCGCACAGCAACGCTGATCTTAGGGGATGGAAAATTTATGTGGTATCACGGTGATTTTAAGAAACCTTTTGCTGCTTCTGAAAAACCAGCCGATATAGAGACAACCTTAGCACAGGTCGTCGCGCAGCTCAATGCAAAGATCAGTACCCTGCCTAATACGAAGGATATGATCGTACTGATCAAGCCAAGCAAGGAAGCACGGACGAAAGATGTCATCCGAACGATTGACGAACTCAAACATCAGAACATTACCCGTTATGTCATCGGCAAAACTCAAGACGAAGAGGAAAAACATTTATTAGCATCCATTCAATGACAGCTCCCAGCGATCAAAAGTTTACATCCACAACAATAACCAGTCTGAGCAATCTTACCCTTTGAAGAAGGATTGCAGACAGATGGACAATGAAATAAAACAGGGCTATCAAAAAAAAAATGGGCAGCCCTGTTCAATATAATTCCAACAATAATAAATTATCTTTTATCCAAGTTTTCCCAATAACGCTCCACATTTTCTTTCACCTCGGCAGGTAGGGAAGCATAGTTATCTGAGTAAGTTGTTTTATTATACCCATCATCTGCATCCGCACGCAAACGATAAAACTGCCCTTTATATAAAATCAGGGCAATACAGCTCAACTGTTTTTCAACATTCTCCTTCGGGTGTCTGGAATAGATAAACACCGCATCCAATTTTCCGTCTTTGTCTGCATCAAAAAAAGCTTTTCGGGATTCCCAGACGGAAGTAATAATACCATCTTCCTGAATAATTTCTTCCACTATTGGCACCCACATGCCATCTATTCGTTGAAATTGCTGCGCATACAGTTTATCCGGATCTGCCCCACGTTCCTCTTTTGAAAAAATGATATAATTATCTTCCTTTGCGGTCTGAATATGCTCAACCTGCAACACCCGTTTGCCTTTAAACGGAAAGCCCGAAGATTCAAAATTCTCTTTATTGACCGTTATATCGGTGATCTGTGCCTGCGCGATGGAGCATCCCAGCAGCAGCAGAACACAAAAAGTGTATTTTCCCATCTGTTTTTCCCTAAATGTGCATTCAAATTACTGAGAATAAAAGAAAAATCCAATATTATTAACAGGCTTCTTTACATCAGCCTGATTCATTTCTCCATTATTCTACTTAAATTTAACTTATTATATACCGTGAAACAGCTACAGTAGCATCCGTTCCACAAAACATACACGTCATCCCATGAAACAGGACATTCAGACCATCGCGGACATCAAAATACTGGTTGATCAGTTTTATAACACTGTCCGTCAGGACAATCTCTTAGGTCCTATTTTTCAAGAGCGTATCCAAGACAGGTGGGCTGTGCACTTGGAAAAGATGTATCGCTTTTGGCAGACAATTTTATTAGATGAGCATACCTATTTTGGTAGTCCATTCCCACCCCATATCCCTCTACCAATCGAGGCAAAGCATTTTGACCAATGGCTTCTTTTATTTGAATCCACCGTAGATCGCTTGTACAAAGGCGAAAAAGCAGAAGAGGCCAAATGGCGTGCACAAAAAATGGCACAGATGTTTCAGTTTAAAAAAGAATATTTCAATGCTAACCCAAAAAAGAAACCCTTGTTATAAAACGTATTTGGAGCATCTTAGATCATCGGCTGTGTTTGCAAAAAAAATATTCATACCGTTGGATATCTAAAATTATTATCGTAATATTGCAATATAATATTATCATAATGGGACTTACAAAGACAGAAATTTTTGCAGACGAACAAAATAAACTTGCTTCAGCATTTAAAGTACTTGGGCACCCTGCACGCATAGCTATTCTCCAACACATTATTGACAAGAAAGCATGCATCTGCAATGATCTTGTCGATGAATTGGGACTTGCACAGGCAACCATTTCTCAGCATCTGAAGGAACTGAAAAATACAGGAATAATACAAGGTACAATTGAAGGAAAGTCTGTTTGCTATTGTATCAATGACGTGATTTGGAAGGAATTTCAACAGGAGCTCAATGCATTTTTCAACCAGGACGTTAATGTCTCAAATTGCTGTGGATAATTTTTTAAAACAAATCATCGTAATATTGCAATATATAGTTTTTTCATCATATAAAACCAATCTGCTATGAAATTATCAGAAATCAAGCAAATTCTAACAACATTGGATAATGTTGAATTTCAACTCGAAAATGGCACATTCGTTCCTGAACACTTCCATGTCACCGAAGTTGGTCAGATCACGAAAAACTTCATTGATTGCGGCGGTGTCATCCGCAATGAGAAAGTTGTAAACTTCCAGCTGTGGAACGCGGATGATTACGAGCACCGTCTAAAACCAGGTAAGCTATTAGATATCATTAAATTATCCGAGGAGAAGTTGGCTATTGAAGATGCCGAAATTGAAGTTGAATATCAAAGCGATACGATTGGCAAATACGACCTCGCATTCAACGGACAGACTTTTTTACTGAAAAGCAAAACCACAACTTGTCTTGCCCAAGACGCTTGTGGAATACCAGCTGAAAAGCAGAAGAGAAATCTGTCAACGCTAACAATCAGTGGGTCTTCTTGTTGTACTCCAGGTTCAGGCTGTTGCTAACTGTTTAAAAATAGGCCAATGTTTAAGAAAATAAAGGAGACAATCAACGCGATTACCGGTAAACAGAACTTGAGTATAGAACGCAAGGCTATGTTAAATCCGCTGATCCAATTTATTCAGGACAAGGTAGATAGTGGATATCCCATCAATCTCAATTTTATCTGTACACACAATTCCCGTAGAAGTCATTTATCACAACTTTGGGCACAAGTAGCAGCATCCTTCTATACTATTCCGATGGTGAACTGTTATTCAGGTGGTACGGAAGAGACTGCTTTATTCCCTAAGGTAGCTGAGACACTCGCTTCGCAAGGATTCGCGATTCTTAAGATCGCTGATACAGATAACCCAATCTATGCAATAAAGTACAGCGACAATGAGGTTCCAGTTATCGGTTTTTCAAAAAAATACTACGATCCGTTTAACCCTGTCTCTGGATTTGCAGCAATTATGACTTGTTCTCAGGCGGATGACGGATGCCCTTTTATTTCCGGGGCGGAAAAAAGAATACCAATCACTTTTGAAGACCCAAAAGTTTCTGATGGCACACCTGAACAAACTTCTGTTTATGCGGAACGAAGTTTGGAGATAGCGGCCGAAATGTTCTATGTCTTTTCAAATATTAAAACTAGCACATGCAATCGAAGTTAAAATTTCTTGACCGTTACCTCACCGTATGGATTTTCCTCGCAATGCTCGGGGGTATTTTATTGGGCAATTTCTACCCTTCTTCTGCTGCATGGATCAATAGTTATAGCAGCGGCACAACTAATATCCCGCTTGCTGTTGGATTAATTCTTATGATGTATCCACCCTTGGCCAAGGTGAGGTATGAGCACGTTGGAAAGGTTTTCAAGAACTTAAAAGTTCTCGGCACCTCCCTCGTCTTGAACTGGATAATAGGACCAATTTTAATGTTTGTATTGGCCCTTTTATTTCTGAATGGATATCCAGAATATATGACAGGACTGATCTTGATAGGGCTTGCCCGCTGCATTGCGATGGTGGTCGTATGGAATGAGCTAGCAAATGGCAATAGAGAATATGCCGCAGGCTTGATTGCGTTGAACAGTATTTTTCAGGTATTACTCTATAGCCTTTATGCCTACTTTTTTATTACAGTATTACCTCCATTATTTGGCGTGACCGGACTTTCGTTGGACATTTCAATTGGTGAGATCGCAAAAAGCGTTGCTATTTATTTAGGTATCCCCTTCCTCGCTGGAGTGTTGAGTAGATATGGATTGATTGCCCTAAAAGGCGAAAGCTGGTTTCAGGACAAATTTATTCCCTTGATCTCCCCTGTCACGTTAATAGCTTTGCTCTTTACCATTGTGGTGATGTTCAGTCTCAAGGGTGAAATGATCCTGCAATTACCCATGGATGTATTGCGTATTTCAATACCTTTAATCATCTACTTTGTGCTCATGTTCATTGCTAGCTTTTTTGCTGGCAAGCGTGTAGGTGCAGATTACTCACAAAGTACCGCCATTGCGTTTACCGCTGCAGGCAATAATTTTGAATTGGCCATTGCAGTCGCTATTGCTGTGTTCGGTATCAATAGTGGGCAAGCTTTTGTCGGAGTCATCGGGCCATTGGTTGAAGTTCCTGCATTGATAGCGCTTGTTAATCTTTCATTTTGGTTCAGAAAAAAATACTTTATAAAGGAACATTCAGTTTAAAGATAACTTTAGCTGAAACGAGGTCGAGCCCCTGGCGTTATTTAGTATTTCACAAAAATGGAAGGTGAATTGAAACATGGCAGACCATAAGCCGCAGGAATAAGAGAAAAAGCAGGATCTCCTAGAATATGAACAATAGCGGTATTGGTCGAAACCGCTAATTATCCAAAAAAAATAGAAACCTTTTTATTACCTTAGACTAATAATATAAACAAGTAAAACCAGCTTGTTTTTCATTAACTATAGTAATACATATATGAAATCATATGCACTTGTTTTAGCGGCTGGTCTGCTTCCATTTGTAGCATTAAGTCAAAAGATAGTTGCACCTGGTAGCCCAGATATCAATACCAAGTATATAAAACCTGAGAAATCCCTCTATACCGTGTATTATGTCAAGGACACGAGCTGGAACAAGCAAGGTACAATAACTTATGATATTCTTGCCGGCGACAACCAATTGAGCCTGACAAGCTCCTATACGCCCAAAGACAAGGCCTGGGTCACTGCCCGGACTAGTGTTGTGGATGCCAAGACACTCAGATCAATCAGTTACAATAGCGATGGCAAGGAAACAAAATTAAATCTCAACTTTGGTGAGATGATCACGGGCAATTACTACTCCAAGAAAACAAAAAAAGATAAAAAGCTGAATTTAAAAGCCTCCGAGCCTTTTATCGACTTTAACTGGACGGATCATATGATTGGGACACTTCCGCTGGATGTAGGCTATAAAGCTCGTATACCACAGTTTTATTATAATGACGAATCCAATGTTCAGGTTGAATACTATACCATTAAAGAAGTAAAGAGTTATAGTTACGGTTCGCCGAAAACCGGCAAACATGACACATGGTTGGTTACGCTATTGGAAGAAAATACAGGTGCTATTTACAATTATGTGGTGGACAAAAAAGACCGTCGTCTCTGGCAACGAGAAATGTCCATGGGCAAAGGCATGTGGGAAATTACACTCAACGAGGAGCTGGATTATCAACCAATCAAAAGCCTCTTTAATAAGGAACAAGCTATTCAACAGATCTCCAAGGGCAATAGTGTGATTATCGGGACAGCATATGCTCGGTCAAGCTCTGGAAAAAGGCTAGGTGGCCTGGTCAATACGGCAAAAAAGCAATATGCTCCTAAGGGGACGGAGATTACACTCTTTCCAAGCTCGCCTTATTATGAAGAGTGGGTTCAAGTCAACAATAAAATCCGGAAACAGAAAAAAATGCCCGAAGTTCCTTTGAACCCAGATTTTGGTTATGCAGTCAAAAAAGCCAAAGTCTATGATGACGAAGGGCATTTTGAGTTTGCAGATCTGATGCCGGGCACATACATCATTATGGCAAGTTTCGATTTTTCCAACTCGTATAATTATTCCTATGTATCAGGTTATACCAATTACTATAACTATTGGGGTTATACTGGTTCCACAACCAATTATGGTACCGCACGGTCCTCTTATATCGACAAAGCTACTATCGAGAAGCGTATCACCATAGACAAGGACGGCGAGAAAAAAGAGGTGAATTTAAAGGAAATGTAACAAAATATAAAGCCGCACAACTGGGGAATTTGATGCGGCTTTAATACTTTCCTATGAAAAACATATATTTATTGAAAATAAATTTTCTATCATACAGTCTACCGTCTCAGTCGTATAAAAAAACAATAAATATAAAATTGTTTATTTCCGCCGATGCTTTTCCAAATATGCATCTATGCTAAAGGGAAAAACCTTATATCCCCCCAATAAAAAACAGGCACTGGCCCCAACCCAGACCGAATAGTTAAATGTCACTTTGATTCCAAATGACAGTGTCATGGTCAGCGCAAAAGCTGTCAGCAATATACCGGATAACAGGGCCGCAAAACGTGTCCGAAAGCCGACCAACAGCAAAAATGCCAAAAGTACTTCCAGCACCGTCGCTCCGATTGCGAGCAGCGTTCCCACGGAAGCAGGCACAAAAAAATTCAGCTGATTGGAATAAGCGACGAAATTGGCCCAGTTCCCCCAAGAAGCATTGACGCTTCCCGGCGGTCCCCAAAATCCCAAACGATCAGCTACTGCAGATAAAAAGGCTGTTGCCACAGCAAAACGCACAAATAGTTGACTATACATAATCCCAAATTTAATCAGTCAAAGATAAACCAAGAATCCTCATCTTAACTTAAGCTAGTTTAAGAAATCAACTTTTCAGTAACAATGACACCGCCAGATGGGCACACGCCATTCATCAATTAACTCCGGTTTTAACCATACAAGCCTTCATCCGTTGATAAGTGCGTTGAATATCATCATCCAAACCGATGGAGAAGCGGATCAGTCCATCCGAAATTCCCATACTGATACGTTCTTCCTCTGGAATTTCGGAGGAGGTTGAGCTTCCTGAACATGAAAATAAAGTTTTATAGAAACCCAAACTTACAGCAAGGTAGCCAAGATTTTCCTTTTGCATCAGTTCCATGAATTCGTTAGCCTTATCAGTTGTTCCTGCGTCCAGCGTTAATATCCCTCCAAATCCATATTCAGTATGCATCATGCTTTTCATTAGTTCATGGTGTTTATGGGATTGTAATCCCGGATAACAAACTTTTAGCCCGTCTTGTTCAAAGCGCTCAGCGAGATATAGTGCATTGTAACTATGTTGCTTGATACGAATATGGAGAGTTCTGAGGTTTTTCAAGATACTGGCAGAGCGAAGACTGTCCATCGTTGGTCCAAGCAGCATACAAGCGCCAGAATTGACATTTTTTGTTTCATTGATGAATTCCTGTGTTCCACAGTAGACACCGCCGACTGTATCGCTACTTCCATTAATAAATTTTGTCAGGCTATGGATAACAATATCCGCCCCCAGCACTCCGGGTGAAACAGATAAGGGCGAAAAGGTATTATCCACAACAAGTTTGAGATTATACTTCTTGCAGATAGCCGACAGTTTTCGAATATCAGCGATTTCCAACAAAGGATTGCTGACGGTTTCACAGTAGATTATTTTGGTCGTCGGACGTATTGCAGACTCGATTCCCTCAAAATTGCTGATGTCAACAAAACTTGTTTCAATATGAAATGGCGGTAAAAAATTTTTCAGGAAAGCATAGGTACCCCCATAGATGGTTCGGCTGGAGATAATGTGATCACCACTCTGACAGAGCTGCAATAACACCGTAGTAATAGCCCCCATTCCCGAAGCGGTTACATTGGCCGCTGCTGTATTTTCGAGCTTTGCTAATGCTTGTGCAAGATAGAGATTCATTGGGGATGAATGGCGTGAATATAAGTAACAACCATCCGCATTTCCCTCAAACGTATCAAACATGGTTTTAGCCGACAGAAAAGTATAGGTCGAACTATCCGAAATCGAAGGATTAACACCACCGAATTCTCCAAAATATTGCAAATCCTGGATTTCATTTGCTGCATTAAAATTTTTCATAATTTTTTATTATAAAATTGGACTATTTTAAGTTTTATTACAATAATATATTGATATATTAGATTATAAATCTAATATTACACTTAATCTTAGAAAATACATCTAAATCAGAAATCTATTATATCTGTTCACCAAAAAATAATCTATGCAGCTTGACGAAATTGATAAAAAACTACTGATATTATTACAGGAGGATGCCAAACAAACCACTAAAGAGCTATCACACAAACTCGGTCTGTCTGTGACCGCTATATACGAACGGGTGCGTAAACTTGAAAAAACTGGAGTAATCTCTAAATATGTTGCCCTTCTCAATAAGCATAAGATTGCAAAAGATTTTATGGTGCTCTGTCATGTCAAGCTTGTCCAACATAAAAAAGAATACATTCAGCAGTTTGAACGGGAGGTTATGGATCTACAGGAGGTCACGGAATGTTTCCATGTCAGTGGGGATTACGATTATATCTTAAAGATCTGCGTACGCGACATGGAAGATTATCGTCATTTTATGTTGTCTAAACTCACCTCTTTACAACATATCGCTAGTACACATAGCTCCTTTATGATCGCAGAGGTCAAAAACACCCTGACCATGCTGATGTAGTCCAAGTTAAACCAGTACCCCGTTTTTGGAGGTTATGGGCTCAGGAAGGTTTTCCTCGCCAACCATTTGCAGGAGGTCAATCTCAATTGTGCGACAGATCGACAGCATTGGTATGTCAAACATTAGTCCACCAAAAGGATTTTCGGTGTAATCCCCTACCAACTCCATCACGATATAGATCCATCCTATGACCACACAAAAAGGAATACTGGTCCAGATTCCCCAATCGCCGAGTTTGGCAAATTCATTGACAAGCCCCAAGGGCAACAGTAATATCAAGATAACATTGAAAACAAATGCCGTACTGGCAAATTGCCTTGGTGAGGGAAACTTCTTTATCCGTTCTGCCTGCCCCTGAAAGTCATAAAATTGGTTCAAACAAGTTTGTAATTGCATCTGATTGAAATCAGAAATAACCTGATCATTTTTTAGGGTATTGATATCTTTGGCCTGCTGACTGTTCAAATAAGTTGCAAAATTTTTATACGTCGGTTGCAAATTAAATTCTTCAGCTGATAAGTATTTATGCAAGAAAATAGCTGTCCGGCTGTAATCCGGAAAGCCTGCTTTTATCAAACGGTGCCGTTTCACGTTCATTGCGCCAAAATGGCGCTTTAGGCTCACATGCTCCCACTCGGTAGGTATCAAAAGCTGCTCACGCAATTGATAGAGCCAAGCAATATGACGATAGGCAATTATTTTTCTTCTTTCCGTTAAATCATGCTGATCTCCTTGAGTTGTGTCAAATGCATAAAGCATGGACACAAAAGAACGACTCGAATTTACGATTCCACCCCAGATTTTACGTGCTTCCCACAACCGATCGTAGGCCTGATTATTTTTAAAGCCTACATAGAATGCTTCCGCTGTACCAATTAAGGCAACAGGAACCCAGGGAATAATCATCCATTGCCAATTAAAAAAGTAATAGATGACCGCCACCAATGAGCACCAACCTGTCAGCCAGATTAGGTGTACACCAGCAAGATTGAATATCTGTTTGTAATTAAAATATTTTGTGGTAATCATAAAAAATAATGCCTGTCTTATTGATAATTGAATGTACAATTTTAATTTTTACGGTCCAACACCATTCCTTTTTTTTACTTCCGAAACCGATATTACAAATACATTTACACTTATCCACGAAACAATATTGCAGTTAAAACCTTCAATAAAAAGACCGGCTAACTTTAAGTACTCAATATTCTTAAAATAGATCAATGGAATGATAGCTGTACTTAATTATATCAAAAAGCCTTGCTTTTCAAATTGCATTACCAAATTTGCGGCATCTCGTTCAGCTTCGCTTTCCTCTACCTCATAATTATCCAATAAAACAGCTGTAACACTTTCGACATTAAATTCCTTTCCCTGCAGTTCCAACCAGATCTGTACGGCAGTCTCATTAAAGCTATATACCTTGGATGCATCCAATTGATCTTGTCCCGGATAGACTAGGATATGATCTTCGCCCAATTTGCGTAGTTGTAAATCTCCTCTAAGTTTCATCTGGCTATTCCTCTGTTTATTTCTATGACATGCAAACCGTATATTTGGTTTGTCTTATTACGAAAAAAATATATACTTTATACAATAGGTCCGAACAGCAAATTCATCTCTACTGTGGCTTACTATCAAAAATACAAAAGACAGTTGAAAAATACATCACTTGATTTGTATATTATCACATCACATAAAAAAGAAAAGAGACATCTATACAGAATTTAACAATAAACGACACAAAATAAACATAAACTTTACAAAACGATATTTATACAATATTTTACCACCATAACTTATATAAACTTATGTTTAATTATGACTGCTTAAACTGGGGCGCCCAACTCTACCGTACAAGCATCTAGTTGTTGTATAATGATTATTTATACAACAAACCACACGCATTACAATTGCAAGGTCAGCTCCTGCTGTTGCTGATTTCTAAACACTTTAGGACGATCAGTATGTCCAAGTTTTTTAACGGCTTGTTGCAAATCTGTTAACTTAGCTATTTTCTCACCCTGATAATCCAGGATCGCATCACCTACCCGCAAACCACTTTTATATAGTATACTCTTTTCATCCAGCTGAAGTACCAGTACACCAGCGATCGAAGGTAGCCCTGCTGCGGACTGCTCACCCATCGTTTCGATCGTTTTAAATTGTCCGCCTTTCCATGTCCACTTTTGGCTATGTTCTTGGATCCCGATCTTAACGCCCTGCTCCTTCCAGGCCGTTAACCATAGGTACAATATTACGTAAAAAGAGGGCTACCAAACTCTTTGGAAAAGCCCTATTCCTCTATATCTGTTACCTTGTCGTCCAGTTAATTCTTTTTCATGGTTCCTGTTTCTCTCAAGTTGATATGCCAACTGAACGCCTCCTCTAGCAAATGCGGCGTGTGTCCACCTCTTTCACAGGCGCGATTGTAATAATCCAAGAGTTGGGCTTTGTAATCTGGATGCACACAATTTTCAATAATAACCTTAGCACGTTCACGAGGCGCCAAACCACGCAAATCGGCCAAACCATAATCTGTCACCAGAATATCAACATCATGCTCCGTATGATCTACGTGGGATACCATCGGAACGATATGAGAGATCGCGTCTCCCTTAGAAGCCGCCTGTGTGACAAAAATACTTAAGTAAGCATTCCTTGCAAAATCTCCCGATCCTCCTATACCGTTCATAATATTGGTACCAGAGGTATGCGTCGAGTTCACGTTACCATATATGTCAAATTCTATTGCGGTATTGATTGCAATAATCCCCAAACGTTTGATCAATCCCGGTGTATTGGATATGTTTTGCGGGCGTAAGACAATCTTGTCACGATATTTGTCCAAGTGATCAAATACGCGCGAATAACACTCTTCCGATACAGTAATAGAAGAGGCTGACGCAAAATCCAATTTACCCGCATCAATTAAATCAAATGTACTATCCTGGAGTACTTCCGAAAACATGGTTAAATTGTGGAATTTACTCTGGATAAAGCCTGTGAGCACGGCATTCGCTACTTTTCCAATTCCTGCCTGAAGAGGCATCAAACTCTCGGATAGGTGCCCAAGCTCAACTTCATTTTCAAAAAATGCCAATATATGCTTTGCTATTGCTGTTGTTTTGGCATCAGGTTCGGCGATATCTGCTGGACTGTCAAGTTCATTCGTAAAAACGATTCCCACAATCTTGCTGGGATCCAATGGGATTGTTTTCCGGCCAATCTTATTTTCAGGTGCTACTATAGGAATAACATTACGACGTGGATAGTCTTCTGCCTGATAGATATCGTGTATTCCTTTGATTGCTGTTGGAATAGCTGTATTGACTTCCAAAATAACCTGTTTAGCTAATGCGGCAAAGGTTGCGGAGTTACCAACTGAGGTCGTTGGAATGATACTACCATCCGATTCAATCGCAGCAACCTCCAATACGGCAATATCCACCTGCGGTAGATTTTTATTGTGGAGCAGTTCAGCAGTCTCACTTAAGTGCTGATCTATAAAAAGTACATCTCCAGCATTGATCTTATTGCGGAGGATTCGATCCACTTGAAAGGGCATACGTTTGGATAGGGCACCAGCCTCGGCTAATTTACCGTCTGTACCATGGCCCAAAGAAGCCCCTGTAATCAATGTTATTTTTAAAGGATCCACTTTTGCCCTTTCTGCTAAAGCTGGTAATACGGCTTTGCTATCGCCAGCTTTGGTAAAACCACTTGAGCCAACGACCATACCGTCTTGAAACAATTTCGCAGCTTCTGTAGCTGTAGTAACCTTATCGTGTAAGCTCTGAATTTTTATCCTTTCGTAAGCCATATCCTTATTATTTTATTTTTTATTCGCTATTCATGTAAACTTAAGAAATTGAAACCTATTTATATCCGCTATTATAAAAGTTATTAAGCTTGGGTCTACATTTCTCAACCAAACAATTTTAGCGTTTTTTTCTACATTGAATTTATTACCATTTGACACAAAATTATTCAATAGAGACGAAACAGCTATAACCATCTGTTTATCAGAAAAATATAATAAAATATATTTTTAAAGTATTATTGTAAAAATGGAAAAAAATATTTATAACACTGATTAACAATAAATTATAAAAAATAAATTTAAATCCAGGTAAGTAAATACTAACTCGCTAAAGGTTTATTTGCAATTTTATTGTAAGCATACACTCACTTTACTTAGAACAAAGTTAGGTCTAGTAAAAAAGTCTTACCTTTGCAAGGTAGTTTTATAGAAAAAATGAACTTAAGAGATACAACGAGTGATGCAAAATATGTCAACCGCTATTACATGACAGAGGTTGATTCATTTGAAGATAGCATTTATTGTCACCATGCCATTATAGCGGAAAACCATATCACGGAGCACTGTCATGATAAGGATCAATTTTTATATACCGAAGGTGGAGTTGTTTTTATAAAAACGGATGAAAAATCATATTTCTTGCCCGCTC
Organism: Sphingobacterium prati; assembly: GCF_013167215.1. Taxonomy (GTDB): domain Bacteria; phylum Bacteroidota; class Bacteroidia; order Sphingobacteriales; family Sphingobacteriaceae; genus Sphingobacterium; species Sphingobacterium prati. Next base: position 4,824 of record NZ_JABJWY010000038.1, on the reverse strand, counting down.
GTCACTATCTGTGGATTCCAGCAGGTGTAAAGCATAGTATTCACCCAAGTACCCCAGAAGTTGTGATGCGTAATCTCTATTTTCCAAAAACGAATAGCGATACCGCATTCTACAGTAAAATGGGCATCTATCCAGTAAACGATCTGCTAATTGAACTGATTATGTTTACCAACCGTTGGAACGGCAATATATTTCCTGTGGAGGAACCTAAGTATAGTTTGGCTACTGCATTTAAACTCATCCTTCCTGAACTGTCTCTGCACGAGCTTCCATTGGCTCTGCCCTATCCCAGCCACCAAAAATTAAAAGATATCGTTACCTATCTGGAGGAGAATATTGAAGAAAACGTGAGTTTTAAAAAACTTGCGAGTCTATTTAATATCAGCGAACGTACATTGGCTAGGCTATTCCAGAAAGAATTAAACATGTCCTTTATCCAATACTATACTATCCTTAGAATGCTAACCGCGCTTAAACTATTACTGGATGAAAAACTAAGTGTCAATGAAGTGGCGTTAAAAGTCGGTTATAACAGCTTACCTACATTTAGCAATACATTCAATAAGGTCGTAGGTATTCGTCCCAGCGAATATGTCAAACAAAAAGAATTGCTTATTTAAAAATGTTTCCCTAAATTAGGTCAATAAACCTAATTCAGGATGAAATTCAAACATATTATCTATGGTGCTGGAATTTTATTACTCAGCACTTCCGTATTTGGCAAATCTCAAGACAAAAAACCCAAACCCATTCAATTGTTCAATGGGAAAGATTTAAAAAACTGGACTCCTAAAATCCGAAACCATAAGGTTGGAGATAACTATAAAAACACATTCCGTGTAGAAGATGGTTTATTGAAAGTCAGATATGACGGCTACGATAATTTCAATTTTCAATATGGCCATCTATTTTATAATAAAGAATTTTCTGCTTATTTATTACGTGTTACTTATCGTTTTGTAGACGAGCAAGCTCCGGGCGGTGAAGGCTGGGCTTGGCGCAACAGTGGTGCCATGCTACATGGACAAGATCCGAAAACAATGGGTGTTGATCAGGATTTTCCAATCTCTATCGAAGGACAGCTTCTGGGCGGTAATGGCAAAGACGAACGCACAACGAGCAATCTGTGTACTCCGGGAACAAATGTTGTCATTGATAACAAACTATTTACGCCACATTGTATTAGTTCAACATCTAAAACTTATGCTGGAGACCAATGGGTAACGGCTGATTTCCTCGTATTGGGAGATTCACTTGTACAACATATTCTTGAAGACAAAGTGATATTGCAATATAGCAAACCTCAAATCGGCGGTGGCAATGTAACAGACTTTGATCCTGTAGTAAAAAAAGATGGGCAACTATTGAAGAAAGGAAGTATCTCTCTTCAGAGTGAGAGCCATCCGATCGATTTCAAAAAAGTGGAACTATATGATTTGGAACCTTACATGAAAGATCCAAATAAATTGAAAAAAGTCATCGCTGAATTATTGCCCAATCTAAAACAATAGTCAGTCACAACTAATATAAAATAAAAAAGCACCCATATGGGTGCTTTTTTATTACTATTCGCTTGGAAAGAGAAATCCAAAGTATATAACATAAAGAAAAGGGATACAGCGAGCTGTACCCCTCAATATCTATACAGGAAGCTTACGCTAAACCGTTAACGAATTTAGTTAACTTAGATTTGTTGTTAGAAGCTTTTTTCTTGTGGATCACATTTTTCTTTGCCAAACGATCAAGCATAGAAATTACGCGTGGTAACAATGTTTTTGCCTCTTCTGCAGAAGTTGTATGACGTAATTTTTTGATTGCGTTACGAGTAGTTTTTGCTTGGTAACGGTTTCTTAAACGTTTAGTAGCGTTTGCTCTAATCCTTTTGATCGCTGATTTATGATTTGCCATTTTTTTTAGCTAATTTTTATTCAATTTTTTCTTGTAATTCGGACTGCAAAAATAACACCTTATTTTCAATATTCAAAATCTATTTTGTTTTTTAGGTTTACTATATTTGCAACATGCAAAAATTATCGATGGATGAACTTCAACGTACAGATGTTGAATCGTTTAAAAAACAAGAAAAAACGCCTATCGCAATTGTTTTAGACAATGTTCGCAGTATGCACAATGTGGGCTCTGCCTTCCGTACAGCCGACGGATTTGCTATTGAAAAAATATACTTATGTGGTATTACCGGAACGCCACCACACCGGGAAATTGAAAAAACTGCATTGGGAGCGACGCAATCTGTCTCTTGGGAATACCATAAAGAAACGGCAGATGTCGTAGAGAATCTAAGAGCGGAGGGGTATACAATCATTGCCATTGAACAAGCCGATGATAGTGTTATGTTACATCAATTTGAGCCAAAGTCCGATAAAAAATATGCGTTAATTTTTGGAAATGAAGTCAACGGCGTAGATGAAGAGGTCATGGAAAAAATCGATACCTGCATCGAAATCCCCCAATATGGCACCAAGCATTCACTTAACGTATCTGTCGCAATCGGCATTATCCTTTGGGATTTTATCCAAAAATGTAAACTGAACTAAAAATTTATCAATAAAGGTCATATTCCTATCCACATTGCTTCCATTTTAGAAAGCAAAATAGTAGATTTGTGTGCAAAATTTAAAGAAGAAATGAGTGTATTAGTTAATAAAGATTCAAAAGTAATCGTTCAAGGTTTCACTGGAAACGAAGGTACTTACCATGCGACTCAAATGATTGAGTACGGAACAAATGTAGTTGGTGGTGTGACTCCTGGTAAAGGTGGTCAACAACACTTAGACCGTCCTGTATTCAACACTGTTCAAGATGCAGTAGACGCTACAGGAGCTAATGTTTCTATTATCTTTGTACCTCCAGCATTTGCTGCAGATGCAATCATGGAAGCTGCAGCTGCGGGTATCGAAGTGATTGTATGTATTACTGAGGGTATCCCTACGAAAGACATGATCCAAGTAAAATCTTACTTGAGCGACAAAAAATCCCGTTTGATCGGTCCAAACTGTCCGGGTATCATTACAGCAGATGAAGCTAAAATCGGTATTATGCCAGGATTTATCTTCAAAAAAGGTAATGTAGGTGTTGTTTCAAAATCAGGAACTTTAACCTATGAAGCAGTAGATCAAACTGTAAAAGCGGGATTAGGAATCACGACAGCTATCGGAATCGGTGGTGACCCTATCATCGGTACAACAACTAAAGAAGCTGTTGAATTATTAATGAACGACCCAGAAACAGAAGCTATCATCATGATCGGTGAGATTGGTGGTGGAATGGAAGCTGAAGCTGCACGTTGGATCAAAGAACATGGTACTAAACCAGTTGTTGGATTTATTGCTGGTCAAACAGCGCCTCCAGGACGCCGTATGGGCCATGCTGGTGCGATTGTAGGTGGTGCTGATGATACTGCTGCTGCAAAAATGAAAATCATGCGTGAGTGTGGTATCCGTGTAGTTGAATCACCAGCTGAAATCGGAAAAGCAATTGCAGAAGAATTGGCTAAATAATTAGACAATTAAGCATATAAAAGTAAAGGGGGATCAAATTGATCCCCCTTTACTTTTATATGCTATTTCCATAGCGCATGGATGATAATCCAATTTTACATCTGGTATCTCCCATATAATATACTATTTCATTAATTGAAAACTCTTCAATACAGTAATCCCATAAGGAGATGCCACGGCCTGGTGTGCAGCTTCCCGCGCGATCTGCCCTTCAACATAAGTTACTTTGAGTGGCAAAAATGTGTTATTGATAACATTCTCCTGAAACAGCGCCTCGTACCATGTACAAGCCGCGACATAGCGTCCATAATCCAAATTAAGATGATAACCATCGCGTGTGAATTGATCGCCCAGATAAGTCGAACGCGCATTCTGAATAGCTGTACCAGCAGGTACCAATACTTGAAAATTACCCCAGTTAAAGACTTCTTGGGAAGTGCCTACAATAGCGTTGTACATCGTATTCTGGTTACGGTTATAACGGATAAATCCCTCATGGGACGAGCCGTTCTGATATGCCCAGGTTTGATGTAATATATACTTTGTTTCAGGATACTTTACATGTTTGGTGACATAGTCATATAAAATTGGTAAATCCTTTGCATAGGAGTCATAATCTCCCGACAGTGGACTCGCTTGCTGAAAACTAATATAGTCCCAGGCTTCGTCTACCAAAGCCGTTGAAAGCCGTTCATTTACCTTTTCGGACATGTGACCGTCTATATTGATTTTCCGATAACGATAAGCAGGCTTATCCGCTCTTGCATTGCTTACGTGCAAACTTAACGGAGCGCCACCAATATAAAGGTTACCAATAACGATCTTTTTCTTTCCAGCTTTAGCCAATTCATACAAGTTTTGCTCGATCGCATCTTCGGAAAAGCTATTACCAATGGCCAATATACGCAAAACACCATCATCCAATAATTGTTCTTGCGCGTTTAATCTATTGCTACTAAGAAAAAATAGTAGTAGAATAGTGAGTAAGGATATCTGTTTTGCTTTCATCATATATACATTGCTATAATGACTAAATTAGAGAATATCTTGTAGAATTGCTAATTGTATAAAAGGAAAACTTTAGCAGATCTTTTCCATCGTTCCGACCCGGTGTCTCTTCTGAAAAGAAATCTAAAAAAGTATGCAAACGCAAGAAGCCCTTGACTGTTTCCAGAAAGGGCTTCCGTGTAAAAAAAGGCACCGACCTACTCTCCCACCTGTTACGGCAATACCATCGGCTCTGGCGGGCTTGACTGCTCTGTTCGGAATGGGAAGAGGTAGACACCGCCGATATAGGCACCTAAAG
>NZ_JABJWY010000037.1:12049-353129 GCF_013167215.1 Sphingobacterium prati | reverse complement strand
CCTTGCGGAGTGGTGCAAAGATAGGGAGTTTATTAACAAACTTCCAAGCCTTTTGTTTTATTTTCTTTCAATATATCCTTAACTCGCTGAACATGTGGTTGATTTTTTTGTTCTGAGGAAATACGAAGGCGGCAAAACAGCTACGGGGTAGAAAGCTACAGCAGAGAGGCCGGGAACGGAGTGGATGTAGATCGCCTAGATTTGGAAAGGTTATAGAAATTGTGGCCTAATGGGAAAAAGGAGGCCCTGCGTGAAACGCGGGAGCAAAAGAGACAGCTGTTCCTTTGATCGGAGCGCCGATTGCCTTAATACTTTTTAGTCCAAAATACTTTTTAGTCCAAAACCATAGGGCTGGCAAACAGAAACCATCAGGGCATACAGTGGGAAGACAGGAGAATGGACGTGGACGTGAACAAAACAGAGGCCTCCGGCCGAATAGGCAACGGGGCACAACCAGAAATCTTCCGATGAGCCGGCCATTCCGGATCAGGGCGATCGAATCTTGGGCAGGCATAAAAACCGCAACCGGAAACAGGCCGTAAAGACGACAGAAAGACAAGGCAAAAGCAGCAGCAACAATACCAATACATTTCCAGTGTTTAGTTAGGTTTTACTTAGGTTTTGTTTAGGTTTAGTTTAGGTATTCTTTAGGTAAAAGCTAATGGATACCTAACTAAATCCTAGCTTAAATCTCGCTTATTGCTAAATTAATACTGGCCTTATCTTTAAAAAATACCAAACTAGGTATACCTACAGGCAAAAGCATCCTTCTTCAGGAGACTTTTTCTTACCTTCTTGCTATCTCCTCGGCTTTTCTCTATGTTTACCTAGCTTTTCCCTCATTATCTGTTGTTTTGGATAGGTAAACAATATGATACGCTAGGGAATAAGCCGGTCTTACAAACGGCCAGGCTATAGGACTAGCGGGGCCATATATCATATTCGGCGGTCCTCATCCCCTCCCAGTCAGAACTGCTTCATATCAGGGTCGGGACAGCTTCAGGAAGAATCCGTACTCTTTCCGTGCTGAGTCCATAATGAGTCCGGGTCTAACACGCTAAAACAGCAGTAGCAGTCCGGTCGAACCATGCCAATATCTGCACTCAGACGCTTTTAAAACCCGATTCGATCCCGAGCAGATCTCGAATCGCAGCCGAAAGAACACCAATAAAGCCAACACTAGGGCTCATTGGCTAGAAACACAGTTTTTTGAAGTAAAACACTCAAAAATTGTACTTGTTTAACATAAAAATGCTATAAAGCGGACTACATTATTGTTACAACGTAAATCTTGGATAATTATCAAAAAGACTTTGTTTGTATATTTTTTTATGTAGATTTATCTTCTCATAATAACTTCCAACGTGATGAGCAGAACTACCCTGAAAGATATAGCTTTAGAACTCAACATTTCTGTTTCCACGGTTTCCAAAGCGCTATCAGACAGCTACGAAATCAGTGAAGCAACGAAAAAATTGGTTCAGGAATATGCCAAGAAACATAATTTCCATCCCAATAAATTAGCAAGGAGTTTAAAAATTGGAAAATCAAATACCATTGGAGTTATTGTTTCCAATATCAGCAATACCTTCGTATCACAGATTCTCGACGGAATCCAGATCGCCTCTCAGCAAACCATCTACGATATTATATTCATGCAAAGCAGAGAGGATGAACGTATCGAAAAAAATTGTATAGATGTATTAAGAATGCGCGGTATAGACGGTCTAATGATCGCTCCCGTATCGTCTGGATCAAATATTGAAGAACTTAAAGATCTAATTAAAGCTAAAATACCCGTAGTCATATTTGATCGAATCAATCACAAATTGGATACATTCAAGGTTGGCGTCAATAATTTTAAAGGAGCCTACGATGCCACACAACACCTTATTCAACGAGGAAAACGGAATATATTACACATCACAGGAAAGAATTTAGGCGTTGCCGAGGAACGGCTAAATGGCTTTAAAGCCGCCTTATCTGATGCTAACATCCCTTTTGATGAAAAACATTATATTGAATGCGGGTTTAACAGCACTGTTGATTTAGATAGTAGAATAAAAGAAATAATAATCAAGGAATTTATTGATCACAAAAATATCGACGCAATTTTCGGAGCAACGGATGTGATCACAACAAGAACATTGGGTATTTTGGCCGAACTTCAAATAGAAGTTCCGACGGAAGTTGCTGTCATTGGATTTTCTAATACTCAAATCGCTGCCTCATTAAATCCTGCATTGTCTACAGTGGTACAACCTGCAACTGAAATTGGTGAAATAGCAACAAAAAAACTGATTGACACCATCAATCAAACACGACCAATTCACGAATTTGAAACCATCGAACTTCCGACACAACTTATCGTAAGAAAATCTTCATTATAATCCTTCTTCGTTTCACATGGGGAGAATAAAAAAAGACAGTCAGTAGATAATACCCTAAAAACTATTATCTACTGACTGTCTTTTTTTATTTGGCAGTACTCTTGTTCGCGAAAACAAACAATTCGACCATTATTGTGAATTACTCGCCAGCAATGCCATATTCCAATCCCCGCAATTCAGCCAAACCTCTCAGTCGACCAATAGCAGAATAACCAGGATTTGTCACTTTATTAAGATCGTCCAGCATCTGATGCCCATGATCAGGTCTAAAAGGAATAGCAGTAGATCTCAACTGATTCTCAGCGACCAAAATTTGCATAATTTTATACATATTCACATCTCCATTCAAATGATCTGCTTCATAGAAACTACCTATGACATCTTTCTTTACATTCCGCAAATGAACAAAGTTTACACGTCCTTTGACTTGATCCAATATTGCCGGTAAATCATTAGTCTGGCTGGCTCCTAATGAGCCTGTGCAGAAACAGATACCATTAAATTGTTGAGGTACCTCCCCTAAAATATACTCGAGATCTTCACCATTACTCGCAATACGTGGTAAACCCAAAATCGGATACGGCGGATCGTCAGGATGGATCGTCATACGGATACCATCGGTTTCACATTGCGCAGAAATTCCATTTAAAAAATAAATCAAATTTCTCCGTAAGCCATCCCTTCCTATATGTTTATATGTATCTATGCTTGCCTTTAATGCATCCAACTCTACACTTTTTTCCCCTGGAATCCCCATCAGCACAACATTTGTCAAGTTCTCCTTTTGCTGTTTGGAAATTGTACTAAAACGTTCAGTAGCCTTTCTGACAATATCTTCTGAATAATCCTGTTCAGCAGATACCCGTTTTAAAATAAAGATATCAAAAAGAGCAAGGTCAATCCAGTCAAAATAAAGCGCCTTTGAGCCGTCTGCCATCGTCAGATCCAATTGGGTTCGGGTCCAATCCAGCACCGGCATAAAATTGTAACACACGGTTTTAATGCCGCACTGCGCCAAATTAGCTAATGTCTGGTTGTATTTAGCGATATATTCATCAACTTTAGGTCCTTTGGTCTTAATTTCTTCATGAACCGTTACGCTCTCTACCACCGACCAAACTAAACCGGCTTCTTCGATAATACGTTTTCTTTCTTGAATATCGGCTAATGGCCAAACCTCACCGTGAGGAATATGGTGTAGCGCTGTCACAATACCTGTTGCACCAGCCTGTTTAACATCCTGTAGGGATACTGGATCGTTGGGACCGTACCAACGCCATGTTTGTTCTAATTTATTCATTTCAAAGTTTCGTTAAACACCACACCATGCATTAAAGCCGCCATCCACAAAGACAGTTTCTCCGGTTACAAATGCTGAGGCATCGCTCATCAAATAGATTAAAGTTCCTTTTAACTCCCGTGGATCTCCCAATCGGTTGTAAGGTGTTCCGCTAAGTATCCGCTGGGTGCGATCACTATAACTCCCATCTGGATTTATCAATAGATTTTTGTTTTGCTTGGTCAGGAAAACACCCGGAGCAATGGCATTGACACGGACCTTGTCACCATAACGTTGTGCAAGTTCCGTTGCCATCCATTTTGTATAACCATCAATACCATGTTTGGCAACTGTGTAGCCCAACACTCTTGTAAATGGGCGACTTGCTGTCAAGGACGAAATATTGACGATTACTCCTTTTCCGCTCTCTGCGATTACCCTGCCAATAATATGTGTTGGAATAATGGTTCCGTAGAGATTAAGTTCTATCGCTTTAATTGTATCCTGAATATTGCTAGCGAACAGATCCTGGTCAACTCCTATTGTTGCTCCGGGAATATTTCCGCCGACAGCATTCACTAATCCATCGATTCGCCCCCATTTTCCGAGGATCTCATCTTTTGCTCTACTGACATCCTGCTCGTCCATGATATCAACTTCGACAAATATCGCCTCTCCGCCGAGAGATTCGACCTGTTTTACGCGTTCTGCTCCGATCTGATCATTACGTCCAAGAATAGCTATTTTTGCTTCTGCCTCAGCTAGCGCTTCTACAAATGCCTCACCTAGAATTCCTGTACCACCCGTAATGACAACAACCTTATCTTTTAATGAAAACGGATTATTATTCATGTGTTTCTTTTTCAAATTGGTATTTATCCCCAATTTTATTGATAATAACCTTAATTACAAAAAAAAGTAATTGATTTAATTACGATAACGTTTTAGTTAACATTATTCTATTTTTCCTTTTGCTCTATTGTTTCATCATCAAACAGAATTCTTACCGAGGGGGTATAGGTGTCATCATGCTGCCCGGACTTATTCGCCCAGAAAAAAGCACATAAAAATACCAGTGCTAATAAGACACTGCAACCAATTAGAATATACATAATTTCCATAAGAACTATAGTTTATGACGTTTTGCATACCATCTTGTCATTAAGCTGGTAAATGAGATAATCGTAACTGTACTGATAGGCATTAAGATGGCCGCGAATAAGGGCGACATAATCCCCTGAACAGCAAAACTCAGCCCGATTACATTATAAAGTAAGGAGATAGCAAAACTCATATGGATTACTTTCACAGCATCCTTACTGAAAGCAAAGAAATTTGATAATTTTCCAAATGATTCGCCATCGAGAATCGCGTCACATCCAGGCGAAAAGTTATTGATATCATCACTTACGGCAATTCCCAAATCAGCTTTACGCAGCGCACCGGCATCATTTAATCCATCCCCGATCATACAAACATATTTCTCCCCTTGTCGAAATCGTTGAATACGTCCAAGTTTTTCCATTGGCGATTGATTGAACATTAAACAAGCATTCGATGGAAAAATTAATTTTAGCGCATCCAATCGACGGTCATTATCACCAGATATCAGATGAAGACCATAATGAGGTTTGAAATCTTCGATCAAAGCGGACAGACCAGTTCTCCACGCTTGTTCCATTGTAAAATATCCTTTTAATTCTTCACCAATGCGTATGAATACAACAGATCCATCGATCTTGGTATTTTCTATATTTAAAAAATTGGCACTCCCGATTTTGACGATTTGTCCTTCAAGCGCTGCTTCCATTCCTTTTCCCGGATATTCCTTAAAATTCCACACAGCAATATCCGATGACACGTCCAGCCATTTTACGATCTCCCTGCTCAAGGGATGACTGGAATTTCGGCACACTGCGTTGAGCAGCATTTTTTCATTTGTGGTAAGTGTACCCTCAAAATAAATTGATGTTGCTTTTGGTGAAGAAATGGTTCCCGTTTTATCAAAGACGATTGTATCTATCATAGCCATCTGTTCGATCGCTGCTGTATTTTTGACGTAGAACTTGTTTCTATCGAAAATACTTAATGCCGCAGATAGGGTAAATGGAGAGCTCAACGCCAATGCGCAAGGACATGCGATAATGAGCACTGCCGTAAAAGCCCCCCAAGCCCTATTGGCATTTTCATCTACAGCCCAATATAGTGCTGCAAAAAGAGCGATAGCCAATAAAACAACAGTAAAATATTTACTTATAAAGTTGACAAAAGTCTGAAAATGCTTGTCATAATCTTTATAGTTTTCATTATTCCATAATTTGGTTAGATAGGATTGTGAAATCGGCTTAATGACCTCCAGTTCTATCGCCTCTCCAGTCTGTCGACCTCCGGCATAAACAATCTCCCCTAATGTTTTACTTACAGGACTTGATTCCCCGGTTACAAAACTAAAATCAATCGCTGCATCACCTTTTAGCAATATGGCATCTGCTGGAATAATCTCATTGTTACGGACAAGGATACGATCCCCAACACGAATATCGGCCAATTGCACAGGTTTGTCTCCGAGCTCATTAAGCACAGTGACTGCAACGGGAAAATAACTCCGATAATCACGTTCAAAAGAAATATGGTAATATGTCCGCTGTTGTACCCACTTTCCAATGAGAATAAAGAATACTAGACTACATAGGGTATCCGTAAAACCCGCTCCCGTTTGTGTTATTACCTCGAAAGCAGAACGTAGAAATAGTATTAATATTCCCAAGGCTAATGGAACATCAAGGTTTAATCTCTTTTGTTTTAAACTAACATAGGCTGACTTAAAATAACCTGAAGCACAATACAACAAAACTGGTACACCAAAAGCTAAATTAATGTAACCGAAAAAACTGGCATACTCCTTTTCAAATACACCCATACCAAAGTAATCCGGAAAACTGAATAACATCGAATTTCCGAAACAAAATCCGGCTACGGCAATTTTGGCAACCAAAGGATTTAAGTTATTTTTATTCCCCTCTTTAATGACATCCTGTAAAGTAATCTTAGGATTATAACCAATATCCACCAATAGATGTACTAAGTCTTTTAAGGAAAGTAAAGTATGATTAAAGGTAATACTAGCCTGTTTTTTCATAAAGTCCACGCGGGACTGCAGAACGTTTGGGTTTAATTTATAAAGATTTTCAAGGAGCCAAATACATGAACTACAATGAATAGCGGGAATATAAAAGGTAATGATAGTCATCTTTTCATCCTGAAAATCCACTAATTTAGCTGCAACTTGTGGTTCATCCAAGTACGAAAAGTCCTCCTGCGTTGTTTTATTGGATTTTCCCGGATGCTGATTATAACGATAATATTGTTGCATGCCGCCATCTTGTAAAACCTGATATACGGTTTGGCATCCCAGACAGCAAAAATCATGATCGTCAAGGTGATATCCTGTTTCTTCGATTTTGTCTCCACAATGGAAACATATCTCGGTCAGGTTTATTTCTTCCTTAGTTTCTGCCATACCGCTAATTAAATCGCTTCACTAAATAATTGCGTTTTTGAACGAAGATTCAACAAACGCTGGTCAAAAGCCATACAGATATTCCGTAAAAACGAACGTCCTGTAGCAGTGCATCGAATCAGGTCGTTCTCAATGCAGACTAAACCGTCTTGAACCAATGTTGACAACTCTTCCATAATCTGTTCCGCTAAATAGGATGTAGGATTCAAACGTACTTTACCTTTACACATCATATCAAGGATATAACGCCTTATGATCAGATCTTCCCGGTTGAGTATATGCCCCTTTACAACTGGCAATACGCCCGAGGAGATCAGTTTGTGGTATTCCTCAACAGTTTTCACATTCTGAGCGAAGCCACCCCAAGCATCGCTAATCGAAGACACGCCAATACCGATCAACAATGGGCTAAACCGATCTGCATACCCCATAAAATTGCGGTGCAAACGTTCCTGTTGGAAAGCTAAATAAAGCTCATCCTCTTTTTTTGCAAAATGATCCATGCCAATATCTGCATACCCCTTTGCCAGGATCATCCTTTTTCCAAGATTATACAGTGCTAATTTAGCAGTACCTTTCGGCAAGTCAGCCTCCGTATAATGCCGCTGCCCAGGTTTTAACCAAGGTACATGCGCATAACTATAAAACGATATGCGATCCGGCCCCAGCAGCATGGATTTTTCAATAGTATCCCGTACCGATGCTATGGTCTGCCTGGGCAATCCATAGATCAAGTCGAAATTAATAGAATCAAATCCGATTTTCCTCGCATTCAGCATCACCTCTTCCACCTCTTCAAAAGACTGATGCCTATTAATCATAAACTGCACCAACGGATCAAAATCCTGTATACCCAAACTCAGACGGCGAAACCCCAGATCAAAAAGGATTTGAAGATGTGCGGTTTTGGTATTGGCTGGATGCGCTTCGAATGAAAAACAGCTTTCCGCCGCTACATTGACATGTTTTAGAATTCCTTCAATCAATAATTTCAGGTTTTCGGGCTGAAAAAATGTAGGCGTGCCACCCCCCAGGTGTATTTCTGACAACAAAGGTTTTTCACCATTGAAAACTGCCAAATACATCTCCCACTCTTTCAAGAGAGAGGTGATATACGGTAGTTCAACCTGATGATTTTTTGTGATACGCGTATTACAGCCACAGTAGGTGCATAGACTTTCGCAAAAAGGAAGGTGTATATATAGGCTCAGTCCCTTATCTTTTGACTGCTGGAAAGTACGGTATACTTGATCCTTCCAAGCTTCGGTAGAAAATGTTCTCTCGTCCCAAAATGGAACTGTTGGATAACTCGTATACCGTGGCGCAGCAACATTATATTTCTGCACCAATTCCTCCATAGATTTTTCTTGTGTACTCATTGAAAATTATTTTTTGCACAATCATTTAAACAACAGCAAGCTTTCCCGACACATTTTTCTATTCCCCAAAGATTGAGATTCCGAACAGTCTGTTCTGCCAGTCCTTTTGGGCTTTGATCCTCAAAAGGCGCATTGGCAATCTGAATTCTCAGATCACCCGCTTTTACCAAATCAATATGGGATGTATGCTTACTTCTTGTCATAATTCTGTTGATTCCTAATTCTTTTAAATTAAGTAGCATTTTGCCATCCAAAATATCTCCCCCAGAGATGACAACCGCATCCTTTCCGCGCGCGTAATTTTGCGTTTCAAGATTTAATCCATTTGAAATCAAGGTTAGATCATGCTGTTTTGCATTGGCCAATGCCCAAAACTCTTTTTCAAATGATCTCACATTATATACAACTACTTTCATTTTGAACGCTACAATCAACCCTATATAAGTTTATCCTAATAACAAAAGTAAATCATAGCTAGGCCCAAAAACATGATACATGACCATACCTAACAATGATATATATCACAATTATGCAAAAAGGGCGTCCCCCGTGAATTCGGGGACGCCCTTTTTTGTATGTAAGATTTAAATGATCCGAAGCAGCTTCAGGCCAATCTATTTGCTTTAATTGTTAAGTGAACGATCACTGTTTTACATCGCGCAGGTTTTTAATGGAATTGATATAAATCTTTCCTTTTTCTTTCGAGATCAACTTTTCCTCTCTAAAATCAGAAAGCATACGGGACACTGTTTCATTTGCCGTACCCGCTATCGAAGCAATCCCATCTCTAGTGATATCAATTGAACAGGTATTAACCTCATTGATATTAACTCCACTTTTTTCGGCCACACTGATTAATGCATTGGCGACACGTTTGCGGACAGAATGGTATGCGAACCCCAACAATTGTTCTTCTTTTTCACGGAGGTCTATGGAAAGCAATTTAATAAACTTGCTGGCTATTGCTGGTTTTTTCCATAAGAGTTCCAAAAAAGCATCTTTGGGGATTAAAATAATTTCACTCGGCTCAACAGCTTCTGCATAATCTTCGTAGTTTTCATTCAATAGGACAGATCCATAGCCAAAATAATTACCTTCTATAAAGATGCCAGTGGATAGCTCACGTCCATCTTTATACGTTTTAAAGCTTCGAATCTGCCCAGATTTCACATAGTAAACATACGTAGGCGAATCGTCCTTTTCAAAGATTGACTGTTTCTTTTTTACTGCTTTCACCCGAGAGTTGGTGATCAATTCCTGAAGTAATAAAACTTGCTCTTCTGCACTCAGCTGTAAATCGTAATCTTCTGGCGCCTCGGCAGACAGCTGTTCGTGTTTTTTCAACCGAACTTCAATTGCGTTCATCAGTTCGACATCATCAAAAGGCTTGGTCAGGTAATCGTCAGCTCCCATCTCCATTGCCTTGCGCATATCCGCGCGTTCGGCTTTGGCGGTCAGAAAAATAAAAGGAATTTTTGAAGTACGCTCTATTTTACTTAACATAAACAGTACACCATAACCATCCAATTCGGGCATCATAATATCACAGAGAATTAAATCAGGAATATGTCGGGTTGCCAAATCAACGCCTATTCGGCCGTTCTCAGCTGTAATGATATCATACCGTCCAGTCAACTCCAAAATCTCCGTTGTTCCCTCTCTAATATCAATATTGTCTTCAATGATTAGAATTGTCTTTTTATTTTTCATCTCTCAATAATTATTGATGAGTGTATATTGCCATTACTTTCAATTAACTTTTTACACTCAGTTTTTTATTCGTACTTATAGTTATTTGGACGCACAAATCCTTACCATTTATGATGTACAAGCCTATCATTCTACTATCGATCAGATGGAATTTAAATCTTATCAAAACTGACTTTAAATGATGTTCCCTTATGCACTTCCGAAACAAACTCCATTTTACCCTCCATAAGTTCGATATATCGCTTCACAATATTCAGTCCCAATCCAGTGCCCGGAATATTTCCGGTGTTATGTGCTCTGAAAAAAGGCTCGAATAAATGTACCTGATCCTCTTCGGGAATACCAATACCGTTATCTTTTACAGAAATTGAACAACCATCATCATCAATACAAGTTGTAAATTCAATTAATGTATCCTCGCCTGAATATTTGATGGCATTGGAAATCAAATTTACCAGTGCATTTTTCAATAAATTCTGATCCAATGAAAAATGGCCGATCTCACCTGTATGCTGATAGACAATATGCTGATTTTTCTTGCAGATCAACTGCATTTCCTCTGTAATTTCCTCAGCTAGTTCAACCAAATTTATATACTGTTTGTTCATGACCACGATACCTGCCTCCAATTTTTCCAGTGACAGAAAGTCGTTCAATATACTGGTCAGGAGTTGCACTGCGCCTTTGATTTTGTTCGTATGTTTAATGATATTCGCTTTATCATCGGGACGATCCGCATATTTTTCAATCAGCGAGGCTGACAATTGGACAGAACTCAACGGTGTGCGAAACTCATGTGAAGCCATGGATACGAAGCGCGATTTAAGCTGATTAAGCTCAATTTCTTTCTCCAGTGATTTAGAGACTTCAGCCTTTGCTTTTTCCAATTCAGAAACCAACGCTATTAAATCACGCGTCCTTTCACTGACTTTATGTTCCAATTCGGCCGCATGCTGTTTTAGCATATCTTCCGCAGCCTTTTCACGTGATAGATCGTGGATAAATCCAGTAAAAATATTTTTATCTTTAAGCCAGACCTCACTCACGGCTAAGCGGAACGGAAAAGTTTCTCCGTTCTTCTTTAGTCCCATCACCTCGCGACCGATCCCGATAATTTTCTTATGTCCTGTCGTTTGATAATTATGGAGATAACTATCATGATTACCTCGATCAGGTTCGGGCATTAACATGGAAACATTATGACCTATAACTTCTTCAGCGTTGTAACCAAACAATTCCAGAGCAGCAGGGTTAATGCTTTCCACATTTCCCCTGTTGTCTATGGTAATAATTCCATCGATGGCGTGGTCTATTATCGCTGCTAAAAGCCTTCCGCTTTCCATGATCACTTTTATTTTACCAATTTTTTGTATTTAATACGATGCGGAGTTACATCACCCAACCGTTTTTTACGGTTCTCCTCATATTCAGTGTAGTTACCCTCAAAGAAATAGACTTGAGAATCACCTTCAAAAGCGAGAATATGCGTACAGATACGGTCCAAAAACCATCTATCGTGAGAAATTACCACGGCACAGCCGCCGAAATTCTCCAAACCTTCCTCTAAAGCACGTAATGTATTGACGTCAATATCATTAGTTGGCTCATCGAGTAGAAGCACATTTGAACCTTCTTTTAATGTAATTGCCAAATGGACACGGTTGCGTTCTCCACCAGATAGTACACCTACTTTCTTTTGTTGGTCAGCTCCATTAAAATTAAATTTAGACACATAAGCTCTGGAATTTACAGAGCGATTGCCTAGGATCATATTATCGTTACCCCCAGTGATATTCTCCCAAACGGATTTTTCAGGATCAAGGTCATGGTGCATCTGATCGACGTAACCCAATTTAACAGTCTCCCCCACTTTGAACGATCCCGTATCCGGAGTTTCCTGTCCTGTGATCAGGCGGAATAACGTTGTTTTACCTGCACCATTTGGCCCGATGATACCAACGATACCTGCAGGAGGTAACATAAAACTTAAGTTTTCAAATAAGATACGGTCACCATAAGCTTTGGAAATATCGGTTGCCTCAATGACAGAATTACCTAAGCGTGGTCCCGGTGGAATAAACAATTCCAATTTTTCTTCACGCTCTTTGGTTTCTTCAGAAGCTAACTTTTCATAGTTGTGAAGACGGGCTTTCGATTTGGCGTGACGGGCTTTTGGAGCCATACGTACCCACTCCAGTTCACGCTCCAATGTTTTTTGACGTTTAGTTTCTTGCTTTTCTTCCTGTGCCAAACGTTTAGCCTTCTGGTCTAACCAAGAAGAATAGTTTCCTTTCCATGGAATGCCCTCACCGCGATCCAGTTCTAATATCCATCCTGCGACATTGTCCAAGAAATAACGGTCGTGGGTAACAGCAATGACTGTTCCTTTATATTGTTTTAAATGTTGCTCTAACCAATCAATAGATTCAGCATCCAAGTGGTTGGTCGGCTCATCGAGTAATAAAACATCTGGTTCTTGTAATAATAAGCGACATAATGCTACACGCCTGCGCTCACCACCTGACAAATTGGCAATTTTGGCATCAGGTTCCGGGCATCGTAATGCATCCATTGCTCTTTCCAATTTAGAATCGATTTCCCAAGCATTTGTTGCATCTATTTTATCCTGTAATTCGCCTTGTCTAGCCAACAGTTTATCCATTTCGTCTGGGTTCTCATAGACCTCAGGCAAGCCGAATTTCTCATTAATTTCTTCGTATTCTTTTAAGGTAGCTGTAATTTCAGCAACACCTTCCTGAACAATTTCAAGGACGGTCTTTTCGGTATCTAATTGTGGTTCCTGCGCTAAATAGCCTACAGAATAGCCTGGAGAAAACACGACTTCACCCTGATATGATTTGTCCAAACCCGCAATAATTTTCAATAATGAAGACTTTCCGGATCCATTCAGACCGATCACGCCGATTTTAGCACCATAGAAAAAAGATAAATAAATATTTTTTAGAACTTGTTTTTGAGGCGGATAGATTTTGTTGACACCCGCCATCGAAAAAATAATCTTCTCGTCTGACATAAAATTTAAAAAAATTGGAAAACTCTTGTTATATTAACATACAAATGTAATCTTTTATACTGACATTTTGGACGTATAATGGTCATGGCTTAATTGTTGATGACATTATTTAAAATAAATTTAAGGTTTGAAATGTAGAATTTACTACATTTATATATCCTTAATATAAAACAGAAAGGTATTCAATGGAAGCAAAATTTTCACCGCGCGTAAAGGATGTCATATCGTACAGTAGAGAGGAAGCTTTGAGATTGCGTCACGATTATATAGGTACTGAGCATTTGTTGCTTGGCTTAATTCGTGAAGGCGATGGAATGGCGATCAAAATCCTTAAAAACATAGGCATTGACACAACAGCCCTACGTCAATCTGTGGAAGACGCAGTGAAGGGGGCATCTGTATCACGTGCACCTATTGGCAACATGCCGTTAACTAAACAAGCTGAAAAAGTTCTGAAAATTACTTATTTGGAAGCGAAGATTTTCAAATCTGATATTATTGGGACCGAGCACCTATTATTGGCTATCTTACGAGATGAAGATAATATTGCTTCGCAAATTTTACAGCAATATAATGTGACCTATGACATCTTCAAATCCGAAGTAGAGCAAAATAAAACCACCATCAAGGATGAGGCCCCAGGTTCCCCTACCGGTGACGATGACTTTGCTGAGGATGATCAATATATCCAACCTAAAAAGGTTTCGGATATCAAATCCAAAACACCGGTATTGGACAACTTTGGCCGTGACCTGACCAAAGCTGCCGAGGAAGGTAGACTGGATCCTATTGTAGGTCGTGAAAAAGAAATCGAACGTGTATCACAGATTTTATCACGTCGTAAAAAGAACAATCCTTTATTGATCGGAGAACCTGGTGTAGGTAAATCGGCTATAGCGGAGGGATTGGCACTACGTATTGTGCAGCGCAAAGTATCACGTGTCTTATTCAACAAGCGTGTGGTTACCTTGGATCTGGCTTCATTGGTTGCGGGAACGAAATATCGTGGTCAATTTGAGGAGCGCATGAAAGCGGTCATGAATGAACTGGAAAAATCACCGGATGTGATTTTGTTTATCGACGAAATCCACACCATTGTTGGCGCTGGTGGTGCTTCAGGTTCTTTGGACGCTTCAAATATGTTCAAACCAGCTTTGGCGAGAGGAGAAATACAATGTATCGGTGCGACCACACTCGACGAATACCGTCAGTATATTGAAAAAGACGGCGCTTTAGACCGTCGTTTCCAACGTGTGACGATTGAACCAGCTACACATGATGAAACTGTTGAGATCTTAAATCGTATCAAAGAGAAATATGAAGATCACCACAATGTGACTTATACTCCAGAAGCGATTGAAGCCTGTGTAGCCCTGACAACACGCTATATAACAGATCGTTTCCTACCGGACAAAGCGATTGATGCATTGGATGAAGCCGGCTCCCGTGTACACTTGAACAATATCCATGTTCCACAATCCATTATTGACATCGAGAATAAAATCGAGGAAGTCAAATTGGAGAAAAACAAAGTGGTGCGTAGTCAGAAGTACGAGGAAGCTGCTAAACTACGTGACACTGAGAAGAAACTTATCGACGAATTGGAGAAAGAAAAAATTGCATGGGAAGAAGAAACCAAGTCTAAACGATATACTGTTTCCGAGGAAAATGTAGCGGAAGTTGTCGCAATGATGACCGGTATCCCGGTACAACGCGTCAGCCAAACAGACAGCCAAAAGCTGTTGAATATGGGTGAGCTGATGAAAGGAAGAATCATTGGTCAAGATGACGCTGTCGGTAAACTGGTGAAAGCCATCCAACGTACGCGTGCTGGACTAAAAGATCCTAAGAAGCCAATCGGTTCCTTTATATTCCTAGGTCCTACTGGTGTCGGTAAAACTGAATTGGCAAAAGAGTTAGCGCGATTTATGTTTGATACCGAAGATGCGCTTATTCAAATTGACATGAGTGAATACATGGAGAAATTTGCGATATCACGCCTTGTCGGAGCGCCTCCGGGATATGTCGGTTATGAAGAAGGTGGACAGTTAACAGAGAAAGTACGTCGTAAGCCTTACGCTGTCGTGCTTTTGGATGAAATTGAGAAAGCGCATCCAGATGTGTTCAACTTATTGTTGCAAGTATTGGATGAAGGTCAATTGACGGATAGTTTGGGACGTAAGGTAGATTTCCGTAACACTATTATCATCATGACTTCCAATATTGGCGCACGTCAGTTGAAAGAATTTGGTCAGGGAGTTGGTTTCACTACTGCCGCAAAATCGCAGCAGACAGATGCACATTCCCGCGGGGTAATCGAAACTGCATTAAAAAGAGCTTTTGCTCCAGAGTTTTTAAACCGTATTGATGACGTTATTGTATTCAATTCGTTGACAAAAGAAAATATCTTTAAGATCATTGATATTGAATTGACGTCATTGTTTAAACGAATTGCAGATTTGGGTTATACCATTAACTTGACGGATGAGGCTAAAGGTTTCATTGCAGACAAAGGTTACGACAGTAATTTCGGTGCACGTCCTTTAAAGCGTGCAATCCAGAAATATCTGGAGGATCCAATTGCAGAAGAAATCCTCAAAGGAAATGTGCAAACCGGTTCAGTTTTGACCGTGAGTATTAATCCGGAAACTAAAGATATTGAGGTTTCTAGCTCAGATCCGAAGTCGTCAAAAGATACAGCTGAGAAATAATCACTCATTGTATTCGAAATAAATTCAGAAAATGCACCAATATGGTGCATTTTTTGTTGTAAAGAAGGTTGACGTTAAACTTTAGCAGAATTTTATCGTCCTATACTAAAAAATATGTCACAAATAACACAAACGATATGAAAAGACTTTTATTAGCAGCCTTAATTGGAACCGCAGCCTTGGTTTCATTCTCTTCTTGTAAAAAGGAGTATATTACACAAGAGGTAAACGTTTTAGATGGCACAAGTTATGTATTTCCTGTTAAATCAAATGAATGGGTCAAAGAAGCTAACAATCTCTACAGAAAAGACATTTCTATGAAGGATTTAGATCAACGCTATTATGAAGACGGCCATGTGAATGTGGCGATTAATTTTGATGCAGCATCGGATAGATATGAGGCAATTCCATCTGAAATATTTGGCTATCAATTTTCGTTCAACTATTCTATAGGTGTCGTACGTGTTTATGCCAGGGATGTAAGCGGAGAAGCTCCTACTGCACCAGATAATATGCTTCTTAAAGTTGTTTTAACAGATGCATCTATAGGGAATTAAAAATATGATAAGCCTCGGATAGAAGTTCCAAGGCTTATCATATTTTTAATTGCACTGAAGTTCTCGAAATAAAAAGTGGGCTTAAAAATTATAATATAATTTTTCCACTAACCCCTCAACAACAACTCTGCATGCTCTAGGGCAGCATCCGTAGGATTTGCTCCGCTCAGCATCTGCGCGATCTCTTTTACCCTCCCTGTTTGATCGAGCCTAACAATATTTGATATCGTACGATCCGCTTTATCTTCTTTATACACTTTAAAATGCGCCGCACCTTTTGAGGCAATCTGTGGCAAGTGGGAAATCGCGATTACCTGCATATTTTGAGCTAAATTTTCCATAACCTCACCTACACGCAAAGCGACCTCTCCAGAAATCCCCGTATCGATCTCATCAAACACAATGGTTGGCAAAGCCGAAGTTTTGGCAACCAGTGACTTTATGGCCAACATCACACGGGAAAGCTCACCACCAGAAGCCACACGATGGATGGATTGTAAAGCCTGTCCCTTATTTGCTGAAAATAAGAACTGAATGGTATCTATTCCAGACTCGCGCATCTCTCCCTCTTTTAGGGGCTCTAATACGATCTGAAGCACGGCATTCGGCATACCTACATTCAACAATGTCTTTTGCACGTCATTGGCTATTGTATCCAATACTAATCTACGTGCCTGTGAGAGCTCTTTCGCGTTGTGCAGCGCAACTTCCAGTTTCTGTACAACCTCGGCTTCCAGACGCTCCAGCTGTTCGTCTGAGGAATTAATGGCTAATATCTTTGCTTCCAGATCGTCCCTTAACTGAATAAGATCCTCAACAGAATCTACATGGTGTTTTTTCTGTAACGAATACAGTAGGCTTAATCGCTCATTAATCTCCAACAAAGTACCTTCATCCAATTGGGTATCTTCTTCAAGCGAAACTAATTCTGCAGCCACATCTTTCAATTCGATCAACGTACTCTTCACCCGTAGAGCAAGATCAGCCGATTCGGGTAGAAAAGAGGATATTCCTTCGATCTGTGTCATCACGTCCTTCAGTTGCGTCAGTACCGCTGTCTCCTCATTTTCCAACAGATGCGATGCTGCATTTAAGGCTCGTTTGATATCCTCAGCATTCTCCAATTGACGCTGTTGCTGTTCGAGTATACCTTGCTCTTCTGCAACCAGCCGCACCCCGTCTAGCTCATCAAATTGAAACTGAAAATAGTCCAACTCTATTGCCGCTTTCTTAACCGTTTCTTTTAGTTCTTCTAATTCCCGCTTTGCTTTTTTATAGGCCGAATAGCTTTCCTTGTAACTTTGTTTCAAGGAAAATGAACCAGCGACGCTATCAACTACCAGAAACTGGAATTCCTCGGTATTGATCTGTAACGTTGCATGTTGGGAATGCACATCGATTAACTGCTCACCCAATTGCTTGAGTATGGCCAATGTAACCGGAGAATCGTTGACAAAGGCACGCGATTTACCATCTGGTGTTATTTCCCTTCGGATAATCGTATGATTCGCATAATCCAGGTCGTTCTGCTCAAAGAAACTATTTATTTGATAAGCTCCAATATTAAATTCTCCTTCGATCACGCATTTCTTAGATGGATCAAAAAAGTGTTTTCCCTCTGCCCTATTACCCAAAATTAGGGACAGTGCTCCCATAATAATGGATTTACCCGCTCCAGTCTCCCCAGTAATCATATTTAAGCCTTTATCAAATTGGATTTCCAATTCGTTGATCAGGGCATAATTCTTAATATGTAAGGTATCTAGCATATTTTTAAAGGTCTATTGTTACAGTTGGGAGGAAAATCCTTCCTCATCCAATTTATATAATCTAGTTTTATGATCCTTTCTTTAGTAGGTAATTTACCTAAAACTCAGACGATTTCAATATATTTTGTTCCAAAAAAATATTATTACAGATCTAAACAACTTATGTGATAATTATCCATAGCTGCTAAATACTAAAAATAATATCAAAATTACAAATAAAACTAATTATAATAGCTAAATAATAGCAATTATAAATATCCGTAGCATTTTATTTGCCAATGATTACACCCATTTATCTTCTTATTCGATCAAATGACAAACTAGCAATAGTCCACCATTAATACTATTGCTTTCTGTTATCAATAGACCAGCATTATTTTTTGACAGTATAATGTTTGCTTGTGACAAAATAATGTCCTTCTATTATTAGGTAAGCATGAATAAATCACTATTTTTACGGCATGCAAGATTACAGTGCGACCCTTAAAAAATATATGCCCGAGGAAGCTGCGCCGATCATATCCAACTGGATCAACCATACAGCGTGCCTGTTTAAGATTTCCCGTTCGCGGAGCAGCAAGTTGGGCGATTACCGTGCTCCTTTTAGGGGCAGTCCACACCGTATTTCAGTCAATCATGATCTCAACCCTTATTCCTTTCTTATTACGACCATACATGAATTTGCTCATTTACAGACCTGGAATAAGCATCAGCATCGGGTCAAACCGCATGGAACCGAATGGAAAAAGCAGTTTAAGGAGTTAATGGATCCTTTCTTAAAACTAGATATTTTTCCGCCAGACATCAATAATGCGATACATAGCTATATGGAAAATCCGGCCGCATCGAGCTGCACCGATCTTCATCTCTTTCGTACCTTAAAAGCTTATGACAAAGCAAAAAGCAATGCGCTGACAGTAGAAGCACTGGAGGATGGCCATTTTTTCAAGTTGAAAAACGGGCGGTCTTTTCAGCGGATTGAAAAAATACGGAAACGTTATAAATGTATGGAGCTAGCTAGCAAACGTATGTACCTGTTCAACCCAATTGCAGAGGTATTTCTGCTAGAACAATGATTTTTAACAAATACATTCATTATATTTTTATCTTTGCTAACTTAGGAAACAATTAAAGAGAGCTTTTATGTTACACTTACACTCGACAATAGCAATTGTCTTATTGCTAGCCCTGGTGATATCTATTGTGATCACCTTAATGAACTATTTAGGCAACAAACCTTACAACCGTAAGATTGCCTTATTAGGTTTTATCGTATCGCATATTCAATTGTTGGTGGGATTGATTTTATACTTCGTTTTGAAATACCCATCGATGATCTCTGGCAGCGTAATGAAAGATCCGACATTACGTTTAAAAATCATTGAACACCCATTAACAATGATCATAGCCATTGTATTGATTACCATCGGCTATTCAAAAGCTAAAAAGATGGAAAACTCCAGAAAAGCAAATCAAACTGTTGTGATTTTCTACATCATCGGTTTAATCTTGATGCTTGCGCGTATTCCATGGGGTACCTGGTCGTTATTTGCATAGTCTATAATCCAACATAGCGAAAGGCATCAATTGTTTAATTGATGCCTTTTTTATTTACCAACTGCCGCACCAATACAAAAAAAGCCTCAGTAAAACTGAGGCTTTCAATATTTTAAACGACTTTTAATTAGTCGCGATTTTTTCCAAATCCCAAAATACCGAAAACAGTTTTAAATGCTATAAGAGCGCCCACAATCATAGCTATGTTTGCTATCGCGGAGAACAAGAAAGTTTGTTGTCCCATTGCAGTACATACATCCGGTACAAAACGGATAAATGTACCTATTAAACCTAAAGCGATAGCTACTACCAATGTTTTGTAGTAATGAGTTTGATTCGCATTATTATCAGTTGTCTTTGGAGCTCTTGGTTGTACAGTTTCTGCCATTTCTATTTCGATTTTATTCGATACAAATGTACAAAATATTCTATGTTTGAAAAATAAAATTGAAAAAAGCAGCGATCATCAATTATTCAGTATATTTCTGTTCATATTTTTCTTTTTTTCGCTTGTAATCATGCGGATGCTCCTTCGTAATATGATATCCACCACAGTGGATACAGCTATACACATAGCGCTGCTTTGGCTTTCCTTCCCCACTGCGGTATTGGTGCTTCCTTCTATTTTTTCCCCGTAGCCACTTCTTATAGCGCCATTTTAACCACTGAATAAAGAAGCCTG
This sequence comes from Sphingobacterium prati, assembly GCF_013167215.1. Taxonomy (GTDB): domain Bacteria; phylum Bacteroidota; class Bacteroidia; order Sphingobacteriales; family Sphingobacteriaceae; genus Sphingobacterium; species Sphingobacterium prati. The sequence continues at coordinate 332,541 of NZ_JABJWY010000037.1, read as the reverse complement.
CTTCGCCCTTGCTATTAAATCGTACCTTTCCGGTAGCCCTGCATTTGCGTCGCTCGATCAGGCTATTGATTTCGAAAGTAGTGAATACTTCGTCGATAAATTGCTTTTTGCTGCTCATGCTGCGTGTTCCTTTCTTATTTTATTTTCCTATCATCTCCATTTAATTGCCACATGGCTACTCTATCCCGTTTATCTTCGGGACAGAAGCTGATCATCCCTTTCTCTTCATGCAGCAGCACACCTGCCTGGCGGATAGCGCTGTATACTTCTTCCCTGCCGCTCTGATAACAGATCGCTGCCGAAATGTGCTTGTCCTTTGGAATACATTCCCATCTTTTGATCGTAAACCCTTCCCAGCGGCTCATTTCATCTACAAAAGCCCACAAAGGCATGTTTCTATAAATCCGGATTTTTCGGGTCCACATCTTGGCTTCTTTGAAATCCTGGTTCGCCACATAGCTCATTGTATCTCGGGGCTGCTGATTTTTGCCTGCATATTTAGCCCCGACATATACGAAGTCCCCGGGACAGACTATGGACTGTACTTTGTTCAGGCTATAGGAATAAATCTCCAATGTTCCATCATTAAGCAAGGCCTTCATGTTACTTGTATCCGCCCTGACCAAAAAGTCAGCACGGCTGGCTGTAATTTTGCCTTTTTCAGTACCAATAATCAGGGGGTCACTGCTATAACGGCTATTGGCGTCAACATACGCCTCTCCTTTTATATATACTACTGTTGAATCCCCTTTTCGGAGCGGATAGCTCAACTGGGACTGTGCATTCATCCGTACCCTGGTACCATCCTCCAGTTCAACAACACATTGCTGACGTGGAGCAGTATAAATATTTAAACTTTTTAAAGCTGATGTCTCACCGCCTGCCATTGGTTTTCTCTGGATACGCAACAGCCCCTCCAAAGTACGGCTGACAGCCAGCTCGCCAAGCTGTCCTAACGTTCCAAAGGTATCCTGCTCCACCCTTATCCATGTGGAGTCGGCAGCCAACAGGAGACAGGAAGACTCTATTAAAGGTATCTCTGTGTCGTCTGCGACGCCAAGACATTGCCCCTCCAGATGCAGCATGATATCCTCTTTTTTATGTGGATAAAATAAGTATAACAATACACCTCCAATAATTAGCAGCAAAGCTGCTGCATACCCAACTTTGCTGTACCGCTTTATTTTTTCTTTTCTTCGTATAGCTTCCCCCCGGCGTTTTATTTCCCCGTAATCAGGTGTCCAGTCCTCAAGCGGATCCTTGGGCAGCTGACCTTCCAGCTGCCTGAGTACCTCTACGACCATAAGGTCGTATTCATCCTCCGTATAGTGCGATCTTTTCTCTTTTAGATCTGCCTCTTCTTCGGGGCTGATTATTTCCAGCAGCTGTTTTTTGATCAGCTCTTGAACTTTTATAGTATCGCGTTCCATTTTCTTCAATTCTAATCTATATTCAATTAATACTAGAACTCGCTATTGATAAGTATAACTTATCTTTTCTTCAATTTTAATCTATATCCAATTGTAACCCGGTATCATGATCCCCTTAGGAGCCGTCTGATCTTGGCAAGCGCCGTACTCAGCAGATTCCGGACCCGCTGTGGCCGCAGGTCATGGCGGATCTCCAGTTCCTTATTGTCCAGGCCGTGCACTTTGGCATCTATAAAAATTTTTCTTTCCATCGGTGTGAGCTGTTCCGCTTTGGACAGCACTGCTTCCAGCATTTCTTGATAGTGTAGATCAGCTTCAATGTCTTGGCTATGGGGTACGGTCTGGAGCTCGTCTATCGCTATCTTCCGGTCATTCTTTTCCTGACGGAGTATTTTGAGTGCAATATTTCTTGCGATGGCCATCATCCAGGCAAAGGGATCTTTGCATATAGCGACTTTCTCCCGCTGCACAAATAATACGGTCAATGTTTCCGAAACCGCGTCTTTGACCAGTTCATCATCATTATTAACAATGTTTCTGATACGATTTTTTAGCTGGCTACCATGTTTAGCCATAATAAGCCGCAACCCCCGTTCGGGCTCTTTAACTAAAATTTCAAAAGGATCTTCCCCCATATCTCATCATTTAAGTATAACAAAGGCTTTATACAGCTCAACAAGAAAAATATAGCACTCATAAACAGCTAGTTATAAAACAAAACCATTTATAGCGGGTACATATTGCTTCCTTATGGTAGCTATATATAAACAGGAATGAAATAATTGAATTTGGTAAAACTAAGATACAAACACAAAACCGAATAAACAAATTTAAATATCTGATTTATAAATAGTTGTATTAAATATACGACCTGAAATTATACTGTTAAAAAAATGAAAACAAGAGCTTCACATATCACCGCTACCAGTATCCGCGCCTTTATGATACTCTTTTGGGCATATGTTGCACTGGATAAGCTATGGGATCTCCCTGGCTTCCATCAGGCACTGATAAAGCAGCCTTTTCCCGGCTGGTGGGCAGGAATATTGTTCTGGTCCCTGCCACTGATGGAGCTGGGTATAGTGATCCTGTTTTCTATTCATTCTTTCAGGAATACAAAACATCTATTTTTTGATCCGTTCGTGCTGTCTGCATTGCTGTTAACGGTCTTTACTGTCTACATCGGTCTTGGCGTCGCCGGTTTATACGCGCAGAAGCCCTGCGGCTGTGCTTCGGTACTGAGCAGGCTCTCCTGGGGCGGACACCTTGTTGTCAACCTGCTGTTATTGCTGCTGTCCATATTGGGGTGGTACTTGACTGGCCCAACTGCCCCCATGGCTGGGTGTAAGCGATATAAAAAGCAGGTCATTTTATTTTTAGCCAGACCTCAGGTGGTACGTATTCCGGTCTATGCTGTTATGCTGGAGCGCGTCAAAAAATTTAAAATGCGGTTTGCTGTCTTCCCGGCCTGGCCGGTTAGAGCAATAAATTATGACACGTGAAGGCACAGCCCGTAAAAACAGATCCCGAGGCACAGGACAGACCGATGCACCTCGTTAAAGCAAAGTGTTGGTCAAAAAAAATTAACATAGAGTTTTTTGTGGAGGTAAACTTTTTTTGCTACTATAAAAAAGGCCTCGGTATGAAAGCAATATCTTTCATCAAAAAGCATGCGATGGTCGTATTAGCCGGAGCAGCAATAGTTGGGTTCAGTTCGTTTAAGTTGGCTCAAGCTGATACCTACTGGTTTGAAGTTGATGCAAGTGGCAATATCACCAATCATATTTCAGGACCAAGTTCGTCTTGTCCTGACACCGACAAACCGCAGGTATGCGCTATTGAATTGGATCAAGACTACGTAGACTTAAGTGGTACACAACCACAAGCTACTGTAAGTAATCTCAATCAGACACAGGTACAGAATCCTTCAGGGATTCCGTTTGAGCAAACGCGCAGCAGAGATATGGATTAACCATGCTATTGACTTGCTCTTCTAAGCAAAGACAGGGGATCAACAAATCGATCCCCTGTTTTTTTATCTTTCATTCTGTAGGTAATGCCCCAATAAAATCGCTTCATCCGGAATCGGAAAAGTAAATCGTTTATCCTTTGGCGGCAAAGTGTAGCTCTTTCCTTCCAATTCTCTAGCAAGGGATATATCCTGATTTTCAATAGCATTTAACCTGCGGATGTCTGACCATCTCGTTCCTCTAAATAGCAGTTCTTTTCTGCGTTCAGTTAATATCACTACTAATAGATCTTCCGGATTATTGGGCAGCGAGGAAGCATCGAAACTTCCTTTTGCATAGCGTTTTGCCAATAAGGCCGTAAGCATGCCTTTTGCACCGGTCAAGTCCCCTGTTCTCAGTGCACATTCTACCCAAATCAGATACAGTTCATCCCGAGCGATACCAGAGAAGAAGATCGTTGGCGCGTTATAATACATTCCCTTATAACGACATAATCCATCCTTATCAAAATAGAAAAACAGTTTTTTACGAAGATCGTTATCAGTATAAGATTGATAGAGCGATTTATTCACTTGTGCTCTTGTGGGACCTAGGATCTGAGCTGAAAAAACATTATGAAAAACCACCTCTTTGTTAAGGACATCAAAAGGCATTTCTTTCGTCGGATCCATATCATTGTAGTCCAACAGCGTGTTATCAATCTTCATTGCTTCATCCACAGCTTCCAAAGCCAATGAATAATTTCCCTGCAACAGATTGCATTTCGCTTTCAGTGAAAAAGCAGCCTGTTTATTGGGCCTAGTAGCCACAGAAGATGTTTCAGGTAGCAAGGCTATAGATTCTTCCACATCTTTCAGAATCTGCTTGTACGTCTCAGCAACCGTCTTTCTTGCTTCAGCAGGTTCGTTGATATCAGCCGTCAAACGAATTGGCAGACCATATTTATTTGTACCTGCATTCTCATCATACGGCGGACAAAATACTTGAGCCAATTGATAGTAAGCCCAGGCCCTAAAGAATAGTGCTGCCCCTTTTAAATTTTGAAATGCTTCATCATTTGTAAAATTACCTTCTTGAAGTTTTTCCAAAACAAGATTGGAGGTATAGATCTGCTGATAAGGTGTATTCCAGCATGAAGTTTTTTCACCCTCAAAAATTTCCTTCGCCCAGATATAGGTATTTCGCTCCTGCGCATAATATAGACTTCCCCAGCGATCATCCGAAAGGAAGTAATCATCCGCTCCAACCTCACCGAGGTTGGCGACCGTATGCATGTTCATTGTTGTATTGTCCAACAATGCCTGCAAATCTTTGATCCGCTCTGGCACCACCAAACTTTTATCTGGCTTAATATCGAGATAATCATGGTAGCAGCTGCTATTCATCAATAACAGCGACAGTATTGCTATATATTTTAATTTCATTATATGCTATTTAAAATTCACGTTTAATCCAATTGAAAATGAGCGCGAGGGTAAGATAGCCGCCAAAGGATATTCAGGATCGAGGTCTACCTTTGATTTTTTCCAGATAATACCCAAATCATTCGCATATACATATAGACGCACGCCACCAATACCTTTAAGATTCAGCTTTTTAAAATCATAGGAAAGAGAGATATCCTTCAGGCGTACATGATCTGCGCGCTCCACCAAAATCTCTGCATTGTTGTAATACTGATCTCTATTGCTCACTGTTTTGGTTGGTATTGAAGGTACATTTGTCCAAACCTCATCACCTGCTTTTTGCCAGCGGGCCGCAACATCACGATGCGCCAAACCACTACTTACAAATGCCCCATAGTCAATGGAGCTTCGACGATAATAATAATTACCTTTCCAAAGTATGTTGGCACTCAAGCTCCATTCCTTCCAAGTTAATGTATTGCGGATAGAACCATATATTGGCGGCACGCTAAGGCCATGATAGACCAGATCTTCGAGCTTCATTTTACTTATCACATCGGCATATTTATCGATAACAAGCTCATCATCCGTTTTTACCAAAGGGCTTCCCGTATTACCATCCAAACCATACCAAGGTAAACTGTAGATACCATCCAAGGGCCTACCTTCCACAGGCGGATTAAAGTTTATACCTGTCAAATAGGCATTTACCGGAGTTGACTGTCCTGTTAGGTATTTAGTCACCTTGTTTTTATTCATATTCAGCAGGATATTCGTTTCCAATAGTCCTTTTCCGATTGGATTCCGAAGATTTAACGTAAGATCTATACCCTTTCCATTGATATGCGCATAGTTAACATAATAGTTGCTATTCAGTACCATGGAGTTATATCCTGTAGTCGGATCCAGAGGTGGTGTCAAGGCCAGTACATCCTTGCTATTTTTACGATAGTATTCTAACGTTCCGCTAATCCTATTCGAACGTTGTCCGAGTTCCAAAGCCGCATTAAAAATTTCTACACGTTCCCAGCGTAACTGCGGATTGGGATAAGTCCGAATCTGTGCATTGGGCAATCCTGTTAGCAGGTCGGTATTGTACGAGGCGATTGGATAAGCTGAAGCCTGTTTATTGACATTTCCATTAACGCCATATGTCAGCCGCCATCGGATCAAGGGCAAGCGGAGATGCTGTAGCATAGGCTCTTCATCCATACGCCATGAAAATCCTGCCGACCACAATGGTGTACCTTTTTGATTAGATTTTACACCAAATAGATTAGATGCATCCCAACGCACGCTTCCCGAAACATTATATCGACCTCGGAACGAATAATTTGCATTGGCAAAGTAGGACACATAACGATCTACTTCGTCCGAGACACCGTTTGCGGGCTCTGTAATCTGGGCTGTTCCTGACGGATTGGTTTTATAGCGTGTCAAATAGTCCAGTCTCCCCTGCGACACATACACGTCGTCGTCAAATCCATAAATCTCTTTGATACTGCCGAGCCTCTGAACCTGGCGCAGTTCATGCCCTGCGAGTGCAACCAGATCATGATCGCCCCAGTTCTTACTCATATTAACCTGTAGTCGAGCCGTGTGGCTAATATCTTCATCCCTATCTTCACGTAAAATACCTCCGTACGGAAACAGTTGCGTACCGTCTGTCTGGGTAAAACGATTGACCAGATTACGAACATAGTAACTATCTGCTCTTCGGAGTAGCCTATCTTTGTTCTGGTCATTGAGATATTGGTAGTTTGCAACAACCGATATAAAGCTGTTTAATTTGTAGGTCAGAATGGGATTAATACGAATCTGCATCTGAATTCCCCTGCGGTCATACTGATCCATTTCCAATAAGGGTCTATAGCTCCAGTCCAGCCGACCACTGGAATTCCATTCATTTATGTAATCCATATTGTAACCGTTGGGTATCACCGCTGGCTTTCCATGATCGTCTATTAGCTGTGCATAAGGCAGCCGCTGGATGGTACGATCATAATCCACCCCATTGTTTACATTGATCAATTTGTTAAATGCCCAATTGAACTTAAGTTCTAATTTTTTGGTCAGATCGATACCAAGATTAGATAGCAATGTAATCCGATCAGAGGTTACTCCGGGTGTAAATTTTCGACTTTTATCGTAGCCTCCAGATAGGTAAAAATAGCTTCGATCTCCGCCACCTTTAATGCTGAGATTATATTGGTCATTGACCATTCTCTGAAAGAGATATTTGCCTGCATCCTGCCTGATATCACGCTGTGACAACTTATCTAATTGCGCGGACAATTCCTCGGGTGTAATCTGGTTTCTTTTCTGTTTGAACAACAAGAGCACCGCATCTGAGAGCAAGGGCTTGGTCGCATTTTTCTCCGTCGCATCATAGAAGCCATTATTGAAAAAAGATGTTTCCAGCGCAATGTATTCTGACGATTGGAGAAAGGCCGGATTGTAAGTCAGATCAGGTTTGGCGAAGACCGCGGTATTCAGATTGAAATCTACCTTTGCCTTACTCTTACGCCCACCATTCTTTGTCGTAACAACAATTACCCCATTACCTGCCTGTGCGCCCCAGATACTTGCGGCAGCAGCATCCTTTAGGACACTGATATGCTCAATATCATTGGGATTTATCTGATCAATATTTCCCCCATATGGGAACCCATCCAATACAATCAGAGGTTCGTTACCTGCGGTCAAAGAGCTTACACCACGGAGACGCAACGATAGCTTAGATTCCTTATCCGTACCACTGGATTGCCGTTTGTCAAAATAAAGTCCATTTGTCACTCCTTCCAGTCTATCAATTAGATTTGCCCCTACCGATCTATTTAGCAGCTTTTTATCAATAAAATCAAAGGAACCCGTGGCCCTTTCTCTAGGCACGGTGTAATAACCTGTCGACAGCACATCTACCGTCTCCAGTTGATTTACAGCGGGCTTAAGCGCAATAAGAATTTCATTCTTATTATTTTCAGCAGAGTACTGGATTTCAAGCGTTTGAAACCCAAGCTTTGAAAAGCGGATCATATAGATTCCTCGAGGTACAGTCACTTGAAAGATACCATCTTTGACTGATCTTGACTTGAGAGAAGAATTTAGCACATCAATGGTCACATCTTCGATGCCTGCGCTATCAGGCAGAGCAATAATACGCCCCTTTAGATATTGCCCCCAGCAGACAGTGGAGAAACAACAGAGTATAATAATCAATAAATTTTTCATTTTCATTTAGTCTTTATAGGTTAGTTGTAGGATCTGTTTTTTGACTTGAGTAGGTTTACAGATCACCCCCTGTTGCTTTAGGCTATTGAAGAGTTCTTCCTTACCCAATACTTTCCGTGGTAGCACGATTTCGATTGACGCATCTCCTTGCCCTCCGTTATCAAATGGGCCTATTGCAGCATAAGCTTCATTAAGATAAGATTGCAGCAGACTAATACTTTTAAATACATGTCCCTTTTCGTATTTAATAGTCTGTTGAGTAGATCCTTTTTCCAACATCCATCCATTGACAGAAATAATCCGTACGCTCGCATTGATGTCAAAAAATCGCTTTAGATCCTGCTGCATCACCGTATAGACAGAATTGTCGCTGCTGACAGTCTTATTTTCGTAGCAATACGTTCTATACAGCCATTCGGGAATATCTTTACTCTCCAAGCTGTTTAAAGGCCTGCCATTAAGCTCAATATTCGCCGGTGATCGAAATGGATTGGATGCCCACTGATTATTGGTCATGCCATAAGCAATCTTAAACAGATCTAATAAGCTTCGATTGACAATCCTGAGTGAAGGTGTTCCTTTTTTAGAAAGCTTAAATAATGAAGGCGCACCGTAGATGGAATCTAATAACAGCGAATACCCCATTAATAGGTTTTGCTGCCGTCCATCGCCCTCAGAAAGCAAAGACTTATCTTCCTCGAAATCCATCAATTCAAACTTTGTAGGCAGATCTATCCGATGCGTTTTGAGGTAACTATTGATATTCTTTTCATTAGTATTTTCCCCTTTGGTGATTGCGATGACTTTAAAATCACGATCCAGCCAAATATGATGAGGTACCGAGAGGTGCGGAAATAAGCTGTCAAACAATCGTGCGTTATAGATCTGAGGAAGTTCTGGAACTTTTAATGCGGGATTGTTCTTAGCGATCTTTTGAAGGCGAGCTTTGGCACTTTCTTGCGTTTCCTCGGCATTCAATAATATGATTTGAATATTAGCATTGAACTTACGTTGCAATGAACCAAGATGAGGGAATGAAGCCAAGCATGCACCACACCAAGTAGTCCAGAAGTCGAGGATATAAAGCTGCTTATGGCCTTTACTATTTTGAGCCGAGATTTGTTCAATGGCCTCCTTAGGTAGAATAGATCCTATTTGCAACGCTTGAAGAAGCCCATCAGCCCCACTGTCCTTGCGGGGCGTCTGAGCCGATAAACTAAACATAGAAACTAAGAGGTATAAGATCACAAGTAACGCGATCTTTAGCATTTGAATATATAGCAATGCACTGCTATTGGATTGTAGTTTTAATTTTTTCATCATTTTAGGAATTGGTATTGGATGGGGATACCCGCTGAAAGAAATCGGAGATCTTCTTTGTTATCTTTAACTCTTCTTTGCTCACTTTTAAAAATTCCGAAACACCAATTTTCGATAAATCTACATTGCTCACATGTGCTATTAGATAAGCAGCGAGAGCTTTCAATAAGGCTAGTGAGAATCCAGAAAGCTGTTCTGAATTCACATTCGATTGGAGCTCAATGATATTGTCTCTGATCAGATCAATTGGATATTGTTTCCAAAAAGCTTCGATGTCTTTTAATGGGTCATAACTAGCTAGTTGAACATCATAAAGCGTTCTTTCGAAAAAAAGAATGTCTGTGCATTGGGATTTCATATTTTAAGTTTTGAATCTGACCTGAATGCATAGCAGTTCCTGTCCGAAAGAAATCAGCTATTTTTCAGGCCGTGGGCCACAGTTAAAATTTTATTAATAGTGAAGCTAGAGGTGTGTGAATGGAATTTTAAAAGGCATCAATATTGGCGAAACACTCTCCATAGCTAGTGAAGTCAGAATAATCTGAAGAACTAAATTAATTATTCCGGATTTCGGATAATATTTTTAAATAATTGTTTTCTCATCATTGCTCAGTTTATAATCATAGGCGATTGAGCAATGTGATCTATATAAAAGATATATCCATCAAAAAAGGGGTGGATCTTACCTCATTCTCCACTGAAGGCCCTAGGAAGCCCCTAAACGAGAAAAAGAGCAAGCCCACCCCTCCTTTTGCTACAAAGGTAGAGATTGGGCCTTGAACTCCTCCTCTTGCGTTTAGTGAAAATTTCCTAGGTTTTCAGGGGCAAGATTCAGCATCAAAAGCCATATAATACTTGAATAACCCCCACTGAGGAATTATTCAATAAGCAAATATACGCAATATTTAGATTTTTACAAAATTTACGTATAGTTTTTAAACAATAGTATTACAGATATGTATTGTAAAATGGGGAATGAAAAAAATCAATCGTTTCTCACTATATGTTACTAATGCTGTAGCCCTCAGGAGATGCATTGCTGGAAAATCTCCATATGCACTTTCAATCGATTTGGAAAGAAATCCTAATTATGTTGGTAATATTGAAGACCCTAATAGGCCCGACCAATATAATAGTGCTGACTATCCATCCATCGCTAAGGAGGTAGAGTGTGGACTGAATGACATTACACCTCCTGATGATTGGGAAGTAAGTAATTCCCATGAAAAAGTAGATAAAGAAGTTGTTTCTTTATCGGATCCAAATTTTGTGCTTAAAGTGTTACGTGGTATAAAGGCTTCCAGACATGCGGCAAAACTTAATAGTTTAGAAGAGCTATACCAACATCTTTCTCCTAAGAACGCTAAAGAGAAAGAAATTATAAAAAGTGTTTGGGAGGATTTCACTAAAACAAACGCTTAAAAAACTTGACAAAAAGTAACTTTTAAATTACCTTTGTAAAATGAAAGTAAGAGAGGTTATTGCTTTTAAAAATTATTTTGAAGACTTTCTTTTGAATCACCCCCAAAAGGTACAGGACAAAATTTTTAAAATAATTGAAGCAATAGAAACTCTTGAACGGGTTCCGAGTAATTATTTAAAACATTTAACTGGAACCGACGGATTATATGAAGCTAGGATTCAGCTTGGCTCCAATATATGGCGTGTATTTTGCTTTTTTGATGGTGATAAACTCGTTGTCTTAATGAACGGTTTTCAAAAGAAAACACAGAAAACACCAAAGAATCAGATCGAAAAAGCATTAAGTATCATGGCTGAATATTACGAACAAAAAGGTAGAGAAGATGGAAATTAAGAACTGGAAAAATATTAAAGATGATGTTTACGGAAAAGTAGGCACCCAGAGAAGAGATGAATTGGATAGAGATTTTGAATCTTTTAAAATTGGTCTACTTCTTAAAAAAGCGCGTGAAGAAAGAAATATCACCCAATCCGAGCTTGCTGAACTCATCGATAAAAAACGAGAGTATATTTCGAAAATTGAAAATAACGGAAGCAACATTACACTAAAAACATTATTTGATGTTGTTGAAAAGGGATTGGGAGGCAAAGTCAAAATATCATTTGAATTCTAATCTCGTCAATTTTTATACCCTTGATTGAAGTTGTTGAAAGACCATCTATCCGCAAAGCGGACAAACCCGACGTGATTATGTCCAGGATGGACTATGTCATCATCTGCCAAGTGATCGAACGACTAAATGAAATAGACATGCGCGATGATGAACTCTCGTTTCTCCTTGGCAAACCTAATAATTACGTCTTTAGTTTCATTATCAAGCCGAGCGACAAGAATCGCTTCAACGAAGATCAATTAGATCTTCTTCCCTTTCTCCTCCGATGTCCATTTTCAAAAATTCTAGTTAATGGGACCAAAGCTGGAAACGTTCAATTGTACCATACCAAAGCTATTGATGAAGATGGTTATAAAGGGTTTTCCCATATCATTTACCCTGAAAAGGGAGAAGGCACTCGCATCATTTGGAAAAAGAATAACGCGCCAAAAGGCAGCACCCGAAAAACTAATAAGCCTCTGCTCGAACTTCTTAAAACTTGGATAGAACAAAGCTATTTTGACAGACAAGTTAATGCCTTAGAAATTTTCAAAAGGCTTAAAGCAGAATCGAGCATTAAATTTAGAGTTAGCGACATTGAAAAGTGCATGAAGATTCTATGTGGTAGCCGTCAAGCTCTATTGCAGAAAGATTCTATTGATGGAGTGCTGAGGTATTGGAAGGAAGAACTCTAAAAGGAGTTAAGTGTGGGATTCATATAGATCCTTTCAATAACTTTATGTTAAAATGATGGTAGAACTACTAGCTTTACCATCATTTTAACATAAATCAGCAGTAATGAAAAATGAGGTAAAAAAGCGCCTTGAATGGGTAAAGCTTTATGAGACCATTGGTAATGCAGGGGTTGTATGTTTAAGGTGTGGTATAACTAGGCCGACACTGAGAAAATGGTTTAAACGATATCAAGAATCAGGAATTGACGGCCTATTTGAACTTAGTAGAAAGCCGCATAAAATCCATAGTAAAATAACTCAAGAAGACGAGGATCGAATACTGGAGTTAAGGACAAACCGCAATTTAGGGCATCGGAGTATTGCTAGTGAGATGAAACGTTTATATGGGGTCTCAATCTCAACGGCAACTGTTCATAAGATTCTTAAAAAGAATAATAAACAGTATTTAAAGCTTAAGCGATACTACCGTAAAAGACAAACTCGCTATAACCGACCAATACCGGGTGATCGCGTACAAATGGACGTATGTAAAATAGCTCCAGGCATTTATAAATACACAGCGATAGATGATTGTAGCAGATTTAAAGTACTTCAATTATTTCCAAGGCGTACTGCTACCAACACCCTGAAATTTCTTGATACAGTGCTGAAACAAATGCCATTTGCGATACAGCGCATTCAAACTGATAGAGGAAAAGAGTTTTTTGCTTATTCCGTTCAAGATAGATTAATGGAATGGGGTATTAAATTTCGGCCTATTAAACCAGGCTCTCCACATCTCAATGGAAAGGTAGAAAGAACACAGCGAACCGATCTTGATGAATTTTATTCCACAGTTGATATCAAAGATCCTGACCTACCAAACCTACTATCACAATGGCAATTTTATTATAATTGGCTTAGATCCCACAGTTCTCTAACGGGCCGTACCCCAATTCAGGTAATTAATGCTTTATCAAATAAAACTCCATTATGGGAGGATGTCGATGATATGTACGACCCAAGCCGGGAGCGAATAAGGAATCAAAATTACTGGGTTGACTGTCAGTTAAATAAGTGAAACGATATGTGTAAATCCCACACCTAACCCCTGCCTGCTTATCCTGCAATACCATAAAAGGCAGCAGCTCTGTTGAGTCGTTTCGGAAGACCATAGCAAATTTTATCCGTTCACTCAATAGAGACAGCACACAATACAAGTTTGCAAAGCGTTATGGATTAATCCAGGAAAAGGAGGTAGTTGTTAGGTTTTACTTTGAGGATGTTGGTTAGCTTATTCTAGATTTGTCCCAAATAATAAACCGTTTTAAAAACTCCTCTTGAGAATGCGGCGAATTGACTCGATGTAGATTTCTATTATCAATATCCAATGTCCAATTGAATGCACATTTTAATACTGGAATCCATTGTGCATCCTGATGAATATCAGAATTTATTCTAAATGATTTAACCCGACTAAAATCAGCACTTAGATTAGGCTCCAATTTATTTGCTAAATGAGAACCAACATGAAATAAAATCTTAGCGAGAGCAATTGAATCATTTTCGTCAAGATGATCTTGAAAATTTACTTGTTCCATAAAACTTTGGTTTAAAAAATATATTGCTATGGTTTGCCGAACGGGCTTAACTGATGCAACAAAGTTATGAGGATAGGTTGATAATTCCTATAACTATTTGCTACCACAAATATACGATCCTAGTTTGATGCTTTTGAAAGGGGGTACGTTGAAACCTGAATGCGAACATTAATCGCACCATACAGGAATTGAAATCCCAGAACATTTGCAACACCTAACTTTCCTATCTTAACCTTAATCGCACCATACAGGAATTGAAATATTGATAATGACTAATCCAATAGCAAACGGCTTAAGACCTTAATCGCACCATACAGGAATTGAAATCTTAACTATAGTAGCAAAGAGTACTTTAAACCTATAACGTTAAAAGAGGGGATATATTTAATGTATTTACCGTTTTCTTGATACAAAGTTTTTATAAATTCTGGTGCGATTTTTTTAGGGTTAAATAGACTTAAACCAACTCTACTGCCTGCAATTCGGTTGCCAATCTATGAAGCCCTTCTTCAATCTTTTTAAGCTGTGGTTGGCGGGGTTTTTTTAAGCCAGAAGAATAATGTTGCAATTGACGCTGATTGATACCTGTGATTTTTTCTAAAGCCGAATTAGTAAAAATACCTTTGTAATAAGCTAAGAAGCTCTCTGCATCGAAACGGTATATAATCTCATACCGAGCTTTCAAAATAGAAGGTATATTCTCAGGTGCAAACTCCTCGGTTATAATTTTTATTGCATCCAGAATAGACTGCTTGGCCTCTTCAACAGTATCTCCAGCCCCATAAATACCAGCGGCATTCTCAGCATAAGCACCAAAATGGTCTTCGCTCCGTTCGATTATGATTTTTAACTTCTTCATAATATTGATTATTTCTGCTATCAGAAGAACCAGGAGTTAATTAAAGCCCAAGATCCTTCATGATCTTCTTACGAAGGCCCTCTCCCATCTCTTTGCTACTATGAAAAGGAACTGGATAGGTCTTCCCATCCTTCTCATAAATGTAATGAGATCCTCTGGTACGGATATGGATCCAGCCACTATTTCGCAAAAACTTGTGGAATTCATTTGATTTCATACCTAAACAGTTTGAATGCGTTTGGAAAATTTATTACCTTAAATCACCAATCACATAATCGAATTCCGCAACACAAAGGTAGTATATTTACTACTATATTCAAAATTATATTTGATTTAGAAGTCATTCAATTTTTACTCATCACCAACTTTACTCACAAAACTTTCCAGTTCTTTGTTTACTTCATCCAGCAGCTGTTGCTCTGTAGGCAAGTAAAGCTCATATTGACTGGCAACGATCTGTTTTTGGTCTTCGGGAAGGGTAAATTTCACAACCGCATCGTTCTTACTCGCACATAGTAAAATGCCGATCGTGGGATGTTCATGTGGAAGCCTTTCAATACGGTCATAGTAATTGACATACATCTGCAATTGACCTATGTCCTGATGGGTTAATTTGTGTGTCTTGATCTCAATGATCACAAAACTTTGCAAGAGACGGTTGTAAAAGACCAGATCAACAAAAAACTCATCACCTTCAATATGTATGCGTTTTTGGCGGGCAACAAAGGAAAAACCATTTCCCAATTCGAGCAAAAACTCCTGCAGATGGGTTATAATAGCGCCTTCAAGATCTTTTTCATAATAGGCACTCTCCCGCTTCAAACCTAAAAACTCAAGTACCATCGGATCTTTTATAATCTCCTTGGCATCAGAAGGCATCTTTTCCTTTTTTGCGACAGCCAGTACACTTTCCTTATCGTTACTAAGCAGCAGACGTTCATATAAATTACTAAAAACCTGTCTTTCCAGCTGCCGTGATGTCCAGTTATTTTTGATGGTTTCAGCCATATAAAATTCTCGCTGTTCGTCCAAGTCTAGCCGCATCAACAACCGGTATTGTGTCCAGCTCAATTGCGAACGCAGTGCATTCGCAATTGGAAAAACGCGATAAAACTGTCGGAACAATTCAATCTGCCTCCGCGAGAATCCACTACCAAATTCAGGCTCTAGCGCCTCGGCTAAATACTTTGTAAGATATTTCCCATAATCAGCCCTATCCTTACCTTCTTGTTCCTGTTCAAAAATACGCTTGCCGATGTGCCAGTACATCAACGTGCGCTGATGGTCGACAGCACGAATCGCATTATCTTTGGACTGCGCAATAATTGCCTTTATATCGGATACTAAAGTTTGATCTGTTAACATAATTGCCTGTTTAATTGGTACGACTTCTGTAAGTGAACACTACAAAGATAGCTAAATCTTATTAAAATGCTAAATATTTTAGTATAATTAATTTATAAAAGAGTAACAAATCACTAGTATCAGGGGTATTCTTATCAGACATTATGTATTAAAAAACGTATCCTGAGTTACTATTATTTCCCTGATACAAAATCCTTGTGGTATAGAAAGGCATCACCCTGTTTGTAAGATGGAAAATGACAGGTCAGCTTATCACAATTATATATCTTCTCTGATTTCCGGGTCGCATAGTTATAACCATCGCTTATTTTTCACTTACGAGATAATAATCCCGTCTTATAGACTGGAAAATAGACTTTTGAAAGAGCCGAGATTTTATCGGCTAGGATTAAGCGAGTTAAAATCATTCACTTTATTTTCTTATCAAAAAAGTGTATCTTAATCATAAATCACAGCCACATGAAACGCTTATATGTCTTATTTAATTTTGCTTTGTTATTTTTAGCAACAATGATCGCGAAAGCTGGTCCTTCTCATCATAAAAACTATCCTAACCATTTAACTGATACGCTTTCTGATGATATCCGAAAGTATATTACACAATTAGCTGTTTCGGAAGGTTTAGATAAAAGCTCCATTAAAATAAAAACTGATAGCTGGGGAGAGGTAACCGTTTCAGACAACTGGGGTAAAAGTGTCAAATACAGCAAAGACCACTGGGACAGATATACAAAAACGGATAACAACGGACTTAAAACATCGATAAAACAGGATTTTTCCGGCAATATAGTCGTAAAATATAACAACGGAAAGGAAAAAAAGATCAGAAAAAATATAAGTGGTGATTTTGATATTCCTGGTCAGGACGGGAGTCCATCCACTGCTTCCATAAATACCCTCGATAATTTGGAGATCCGTGACAGCCACGGCAACCTCACTACTGTTTCAAAAAATATCTTCGGCGGTTTAGATATCCGTGATGCAAGTGGCAACCACACCACTGTATCTAAAAATGTTATTGGCGGCTTAGACATTCGGGACAGCCAAGGAAATAGCAGTCGCGTATCAAAAGATATTTTAGGAAACCTTACAGTTGAAAGTAACACTGGTAAACATACAACGATTAGAACCGACATATTGGGAGGCAAAACAATTGAAGATAACAAAGGGAGCCGTGTTTCTGTAAGAAAGGATATATTTGGAAATTATGAAGCCAGCGATAACAATGGAAACCGGGCGTCTATTAAAAAGGATATCTTTGGAAAAGTAATCATTGATGATCCAAAGGGGATCTTGGAAAATGTGAAGCTTCAACTGATCGAAGATTTAATGCAGGAGTGAAGTCATCATAAACAATTTTAATAAGCCTCAAAGCAATTATGAATGATACACAAGATTTATTTTTATCAAAAGACATTTTACCCTTATTTGATTATACATTAAATTTGGATAGCCAATCCATGCTCTTTGAGGTTTTACAAAAGCCATTATCATCT
This sequence comes from Sphingobacterium prati, assembly GCF_013167215.1. GTDB lineage: Bacteria > Bacteroidota > Bacteroidia > Sphingobacteriales > Sphingobacteriaceae > Sphingobacterium > Sphingobacterium prati. The sequence continues at coordinate 315,114 of NZ_JABJWY010000037.1, read as the reverse complement.
ATCGACCAGATCAACCATAGACAAACAATCCTAAAACAAATTATTTTGTCCATATCACGCTGGAATGACTACTATTACCCCAAAATTGAGTATGCAGATTCACATAAGTTCTTATGTCATTTCCCATTAGAAGACCTAAAAAAAATAGATTTTCTAACCTATAAATTTAAAAAACAGAAGAACAACATCTTACTTGGCGAGTATGCGCAACTAATTCACTTCCTATCCAAGCTTGAAAATGATCTCGCAGGAAATATTGAACTCAAAGAATTTCCTCATAAATATCAGGAGGATCTTCGGTTTCTCATAAACTATCTCCACTCCTTCAAACTTCAATACTATAGATCCAAAATTCGTAAAGGTACACTAGGCTATACATCCATCCAGGAGCTAAATGCTATTGTTTCTGAAAACCGTAAAAATGGTGATACACTTTTATTTTTTGAGAAACTAGCTCTTTTCGAAGCTTATTTATCAATCGGGAAAGCAATTTATAAAAACAATTTTCAGTTCGCTACAATGAATGAAAATTGTTTTCAACTCACAGAACTATATCACCCATTGCTATCTAATCCTGTAAAAAATGACATCGTTATAAACAACAATATCGTACTTGTTACAGGAGCAAACATGTCCGGAAAATCAACACTGCTTAAATCCATCGGCTTATGCGTTTACTTGACTCATTTGGGATTAGCTATGCCTGCAAGCGCGGGAACCATTCCTTTTTATGATAATGTATCGATTCAAATTAATCACAGCGATGATCTAAAAAATGGTTATAGTCATTTTATGAACGAAATTATCAAATTGAAAAACGTTGTTCATCAAGCGCATGAGGGTAAACGATGTTTCGCCATTTTCGACGAGCTATTTAAGGGGACCAACTATGAAGATGCATTGGTTATAAGTGTAAAAACGATCAAGGGTCTTCAAAAGTTTGCTACTTCTACATTCTTTATCTCTACACATATAATTGAATTACGGCAGAAAATCGCAGAAGCTAACGTCCAAGTCAGCCCCTACTATATAGACTGCAAGATTGTCGAAGAGACACCCGCTTTTTCTTATGTATTGAAAACAGGATGGTCTAATCTGCAAATAGGTCAATTATTATTCAACAAAGAAGGACTAAATAGTCTTTTAGATTGACAAGAACACCCAATATGGCTGACGAAAAAACAATAAATACGATAATACAGCTATCAAATAATTTAAGATTTCCAAAACAAGATTAAAATTCCTAAAATTGCATTCTCATTTTATGGATATCGGGCCTGGCATTTAAAATGCTAGCCGAGACACGACGGGAATAGGCCCAACATCGTGTTATACTTGAGTTGAATAAAAACAAAAAGATGAAAAAGCTTATATTTTTTCTATTGCTGATACCTTTCTGGACAAGCGCCCAACAACAGAATATCCAAGACTTTGTCGTAAAAGAAAACCTTTCCAAAAATGGAAAATTGGCTGTGGTTGCCTTAGATTCAGTAGGTAATACAAATGAGACCATCAATGGAAACTACCTATTTACTATCAACGGTTTTTCCCAGCCACTGCAATTTCACGATGGCGTCGCTGTACCAAATCAAAAAATAGAATCCTCTACTTTTGTATTTTTTAACCACAAGAACCAAGAGAAAACCAAAGGCCGACTGTTTTATATCTACAAAACAGACAGTGGACTCTCTCCCTTTGCCATCAGCGGATTGATGTTTCTGATTATACCTGCGATTGTGTTGGGCATCGCTTATATGTTTAAAAAAGTGATCATGACCGCGATTGCACTAGCAATTGTTTTCTTTATATTTAATCACTCACAAGGGCTGGATCTAAGCAAGATATTTGAATCAATTTTCTCAAGTTTAAAGAACCTCCTAGGGTGATATTTAACTTCGGGACCGTAAGCCTAGAAAGCTAAGCCGTCTCGAAAAATCGCGATTCACTAGAACGGCATGCCTATTCCAAAATTATATTGGATAAAGTTGTACCGGTCGGGTCTGTGGCTTTCATAATATTGTTGTTTAAATTCTTTGGAATCAAAGAAATGCTTGATTACCCATTGATCACTACCGGAAAATTGCGGGTCTTTTACCTTTAGTCCTGCATCCAGGCGGATCACAAAGTAATCTGAATCAAAACGTAGCCCAAAACCCGTACCAATGGCCACCTGCCCCAGGAACTTATTGAATTTAAATTCTCCGCCAGGGTTTAACTCTTCGTCTTTCTTCAGCCGCCAGACATTCCCCATATCAACAAAAGTCGCCCCATTCATTTTGGCCCCTAAAAAATTATTTAAGATGCGAAATCTATATTCAGCATTTGCTTCCAATTTAATCTCGCCGAGTTGATCCAAGTTGCGCAAGTTCAGACGCAGGTCCTCACTTAGGCTTTGTCGATTATAGGCGCCTGGCCCCAGTGTGCGCGCCTGCCAGGCTCGGATACCATTCATCCCCCCACTATAAAAACTCTTTTCGAATATCAATAACTTGGAGTTGTTTCCATACGGAATAGCAATTCCGGGATTAAATCGGAAAACAAATTGTCTATTGCCGCCCAAATTCCGATACAAACGATAATCAAGTTCTGTTTTCGCATACTGCAAGAATGGCACTCCAAAGATCTTTTTCTCGCCATCAGCATTAGCGGGCAGTTTCGCCAAGCTACTGATCAGGTCCAAGACATTACCACTCACATCCACCGTTCCACGAAAATATTGAAAATCTTCTTTGCTGGTCAGCTTCTTCCCATTCAGAATAAAAGTATATTGGGTACCCAATCCAAAATATTGACGGTCATTGCTACGTACATACAGCTGATATCCGCCTTGCTCAAGATTTTTCCGAAAATTCGAGTCCAATCTTCCATCCCTATATTCCAACACTATCGGCGTAAAACTGTGATACTTATTCTCTGTTTCATACCAGGAATAATTCAGTGAAGTTGTAAAATAGCGGTTGGAATAAGTCCGATCCTGATCAAATAACTGGAGGGTCATCGAGTAGGTTGTTTTGGGCAAACCATATTTTCCCCCTGGATTAATATTGAACGGCACCATGAGGCGTGGAATCACCAAATTCACACCCGCCTGAAAATCATTGTTAAATATCTTGCTGGAAAGCCCGCCCGACAAACGTGGATCGAACAATACCCCGTACCGCAGCTTCACTTCCAATTGCTCCGAACCACCAAAAATATTACGTTGTGAAAACGTATTTCCAATATTAAAACCACTCATACCCGAGCTAAAGGTATACTCCCCTTCAATCTGATTGCCCATACGTGGTCGCGGAACAAAATCATAGTGTACATCAAGTTTATTGGAATCTTTTTTGACGAACTGTATTTTCACTGACCGAAAACCATTCATCTCATACAGTCTATCATAAGATTTGTTTTCCTCAGCCAGAGAATAATAATGGCCAGACCGCAAATACATATACCGTTCCAAAGGTTTCCAGCGAAAGCTTTTGGTCTCATCTATAAACAGAAGCCGTTTTGCCGAATCGGCTATACGACGGGGCGATTTCTTTGACATTGTTCCATAATTCCTAATAGTCATATATACACTGTCAATTTGATACTTTTTATGTATCGTTGAATCACTCGGATTTTCAACATTTATTTTTAAGTCGATTAAATTACCGCTCAACGTAGAGTCAATACCCACACGCATATATTGTCGTAAGTAATCGTAATAACCATTGTTGCGCATGACAACATATAGCTTTTCGCGTTCATCCAACAATTTGGCAGCGTCGTATTGGGTATTAGGTTTGACTTTAGTTTTTGGCAGAATATCCCGATCAAATAACCATTTTGCATCCCCATCTTCAAATTTACGCTCAATGTTTCTGATTTGATACGCATTGCCCTCATCGACTTTAAAATTGATATGAGCTCTCTTTTTTTCTACCTTAATCTCGGGACTGACTTTGGCATTAAAATATCCCTTGGTAAATAAAAAACGTCTGATCTGATTGGCTGAGAGGTCAACCATCGCCGAATCCAACAAATGTGGCGGTTCGCCAACATTTCGAATCTTCTTCGTTTTATAACGTCCTTTTTTGGTGTTGAAAGTATTATAAATAAATAGGTTTACCCGTGAATTTGGTCTTATCTGATTGGAGATATAGGTTTCGGAAGACTCTTTCAATGCGGGCGGAACGTCAGAAATCTGTACTTTTGTAACCAAGGCTTGGTCGTCTTCTATATATTTTGAAGATCGGCAAGATGCAAAAAATAGCGTCAAAAGCATTATACTTGCAAATCCGATAAAACGAGGGTACTTAATCATCAATAAAAATGTTGTCAAAAGCGCAAATCAGTCTAATAACGTCTCTACAAAATAAAAAGTATAGAAAACAACATGGTTTATTTATTGTTGAGGGGATAAAATCAGTGCAGGAATTTATCTCATCGAGTTACCAGGTTGAATCCATTTTTTATACAGACGACGCAAACACAAAAGTGGGTAAAATCTCGCATAATATAAAATCGCATCAACTGACCGAGACTGAATTTCAAAAGATTAGTACCTTAAAATCTCCACAAGGTATTCTTGCCCTGATCAAGCTCCCTGAACAACAACAAATCAAGGTCAACGACCTGAGGAATTGTTTCAATCTAGTGCTAGATGATGTACAGGATCCTGGTAATTTAGGAACCATCATCCGTACAGCAGAATGGTTTGGGATCAAACACATCATTTGCTCTATTGGGACAGTCGATGCCTATAATCCAAAAGTCGTACAGGCAACAATGGGCTCACTGTCACGGATACAGATTTATTATGTGGATCTCCATGAATTTATTTCCTCAACAGACTTACCTGTCTACGGGGCACTTCTCAATGGGCAATCCATTTATCAAACCGAATGGAGTAAAGAAGGATTGATTGTCATGGGAAATGAAGGCAATGGTATCAGTTCAGAAGTAATAACTTTAATAGATCAGGCAGTGACCATACCCCGCATCGGTCAAGCGGAATCGCTCAATGTTGCGGTCGCGACAACGATATTCTGTAGTGAGATCGTCCGGCAACAGTTACTATAGAAACAGTTAATCGTTGAAAAAAATGTATCTTTGACCAACTCTTCAAAAAGCATCTGTGTCTTTCACGATATTGTCTGATTGAAGATTATTCACGCACGACAATTGTTTTAAAATGCCTTCGGAACAGAAATCCATCTATACGCTTCAATTTATTTTACTTTGCCTGAGCTCACTCTTATTTTCATCGAGTTTCAACATGATTATTCCAGAGCTACCCAACTACCTCAGTAGTATGGGTGGAGCTGAATATAAAGGCCTGATCATAGCATTATTTACGTTAACCGCGGGTATTTCAAGACCATTTAGCGGTAAACTGACTGATCGCTGGGGCCGGGTTCCGGTCATGGCCATCGGATCTATTGTCTGTTTTATCTGTGGCTTTCTCTATCCGATTTTAACTACTGTCGCTGGTTTTCTCTTTCTGCGATTAATCCACGGATTCTCTACTGGCTTTAAGCCCACCTCAACCTCGGCTTATGTCGCGGATCTTGTCCCTCAAAAACGTTGGGGCGAGGCCTTGGGTATGCATGGTCTTGCATTCAGCATCGGAACAGCAGTAGGTCCCGCGATCGGGAGTGCAATTTTTGACGCTTTTGGGATTAATGTCATGTTCTACTCATCTTCTTTCATGGCATTGTTATCAATCCTGATCGTAATCAATATGAAGGAGACCTTAGTTAAAAAGGAGAAATTCAACCTTTCCATGCTCAAAATAAACCGAAAAGATATTATAGAATGGCGCGCGCTCCCCGCTGGAATAGTTACATTTTTATCCTATACCGCCTACGGTGTGATCCTTACGCTTATCCCCGATTGGAGTGAGCATCTAGGACTTAAAAATAAGGGCCTTTTCTTTCTGGCCTTCACGATCGCATCCGTCATGATACGCTTTGTTTCGGGAAAGGTTTCCGATCGCTACGGGAGGCCAAAAGTTATTATCACAGGCTTAGTGATTATCGCTATCGCATTGGTCGTTATCGGCCTAGAAGACAGCTTTATTGGTCTAATGACCGGGGCAAGTATTTATGGTATAGGAACAGGTATTCTTTCTCCGGCTATTAATGCCTGGACCATTGACCTTAGTATCCCTGAACATCGGGGCAAAGCAGTCGCGACCATGTATATTTCGCTTGAAGCAGGAATTGGTCTGGGAGCTCTCCTCTCCGGACTGTATTATGCTGACATCATCCTCCGCATTCCACAAATTATGTATGCAAACGCTTTTGTGCTCTTGATCGCCTTATTTTATATGCTTAATTGGCAAAGAAAATCTTACTTTTTGATAAAAGATTAAAGATATGAGATGGGACATCTTGCTGCGATCAGCGTATCATCTTTTTCATCAGATTTTCATAACTTCGAAAAAAGTTCACAATACAAATCATCCGACCTATAGTTATGATAATTAGCAGACTAACTAGGTCATGATAGCATCACGTTCAGGACTATTGATAAGCAAATGATAAATAATTATTTAAAGCTTCAATATAAACTGCTGGCCCGACAATTTAAAGCTACGGGGCTTCCATTGGCTGTTGCTCCATTTTTGCTATTGATAGCGAGTTATCTTGCTTACTATCTTTTATTGCAGTATCCCGTCTTTGGAAGTTATGCCATACTCCTGGGCAATTTTCAGTTACTCTTTCTCCTGGCAGAAAAAAACAGGAACGATTTTCTAAAAAATACGTTTAGTAAAAAAGATTTTTACAACATCAGACTACTGGAAAATGGTATAATGACCTTACCATCCATTACAATATTACTATCTCAAAGTCTTTGGCGCTATGCCGTCGTGCTCGTCTTGCTGGCACTCCTATTTGCCTTTTTGACTTTTAAAGCTTTTGGTAAATCTATCCCTACTCCCTTCGCAAAGAAACCGTTTGAATTTACTATTGGATTCCGAAGGAGTTACCTGCTGATTCTCCTTTTGTATCTACTGGCAGCAATTGGTTTTTATGTCACGAATCCCAACCTTGTTCTATTTTGTGTAAGCGGTATAGCCCTGACTTGTACACTCTATTATCAGTTGCCTGAACCTGTGTTTTATCTATGGAACAGTCGAGAAACACCTGCTGGATTTCTACTGCGTAAATTTAGACGTGGACTGCTGCAATGTCTTTTGTTTGTCCTGCCACTCCTACTGACATATGCCTTTATTTTTTCATCAGAATGGTTTAATGCATTAATTGTTTTGGGTGGCATATTATTCCTGCTCCCTTTTGCCATTACCTTAAAATATGTCGCTTATCCGAGAGAGATCAATTTTCCTGAGGTCTCTGTGCTGATATTGTGTTTTAGTTTCTATCCCCTGATAGTAGCCCTATTGCCTTTTTATTACGTTAAGGCCCTCAAAAATCTTAAAAACTATTTATGATCGAGCTTATTCATATCAGTAAATCCTTTGGCCAGCATCAGGTCTTACATGAGGTGACCTTTACTTTTGAGGACGGAAAAGTCTATGGTATCGTAGGCGAAAACGGTGCTGGAAAAACAACTTTATTTCGCTGTATGGCAGGTCTGGAAACAGCTTCGGGAAGGATCAGCGCGAACTTACAGCCATTAAAGAACTATTTAGGTTATCTCACCTCAGATCCTTATTTTTTATCAAAAATGACAGGTGAAGAATATATCTATCTCCTTACTGACGCCCGTAGAAAATCTATTAAGAATCTCAATGAAAAGAATATCTTCGAATTACCATTAAAAGAGTATGCGAGTTCTTATTCGACAGGAATGAAAAAGAAATTGGCACTGACAGCCACCCTGCTCCAGGACAACAGTTTCTACATTCTGGATGAACCTTTTAACGGAATCGATCTACAAAGCAGTATTATCCTGACCGAAATCATACTACGTCTTAAAGCAAAGGGCAAAACCATCCTGATTTCATCGCATATATTTTCGACACTAAAGGATACCTGTGATGAGATATTGGTATTAGAAGAAGGCCGGATCAGCAAGACTGTTAAAAAAGAACAGTTCGGTGATTTTGAAGAAGAAATGAAAGATAAAATATTGAAAAAAGATATTGATAAACTGTGGCTTTAAACTCCGCTAAAACCTAAGCTATACCAGATGGAAAAATACCTACCAACATTAGAAACCGAACGCCTAATCATCCGTCCGATAAGCATGGACGATAGAGACTATTTTTTTGCAATGGATTCGCAGGCTGAGGTACATACTTTTCTCAATAAAGAGCCGGTTCAATCCATCGAAGAAATGGAAAAAGCGATCGCTCTCATTCAGCAACAATATGAAAAATATGGTATTGGCCGGCTGGGAGTTATTGAAAAATCAAGCAATCAATGGATCGGCTGGACGGGATTTAAATATATTGATGAATTGGAAAATGGACGTATCGGATTCCTGGATCTAGGCTATCGTTTTAGGGTAGAATCCTGGGGCAAAGGATATGCCACTGAAGCAGCATTAGCCTGTATGCAGTATTATCGCGAGCACCTGACCCATTTTGAGCTCCATGCCATTACACATACCGAAAACGAAGGATCAAGGCATGTATTGGAAAAAGTGGGTTTTCAGGTCACCGAAGAGTTTGATTTTGACCGTTGGAATATCCCCTGTTATTGGTATGATTTGGTCGAACATTTCGCCCCAAACTAATTATGTTAGCTTTAAAAACTAATTTTTTTAACTTTTTATACTTTCACTGGGATAAAACAAAATGGTTTTGTATTTTTACACGTTCGAAGAAAATAAAATTTCGAACATATCTGTATTGTACAATTTAATCTATTGCTGAGTAAATGAGTGACGAAACAAACTTCCCAACGGAAGATAATCAAGAAGAACTAGGAGCAGGAAAAACAGAGGGCGGAAGTCAGACAATACCTTTGTCTGGGCTGTACGAAAACTGGTTTTTGGATTACGCGTCCTATGTGATCTTGGATAGAGCTGTACCCCATATAAATGACGGCTTGAAACCCGTACAACGTCGTATCCTCCATTCCCTAAAGGAAATGGATGATGGACGATATAATAAGGCTGCCAATGTGATTGGTAATACCATGAAATATCACCCGCATGGAGATGCTTCCATCGGAGATGCCATGGTTCAATTAGGACAGAAAGACCTGCTGATCGATTGTCAGGGTAACTGGGGATTCCCGATCACAGGTGATTCGGCGGCAGCGCCACGTTATATTGAGGGACGACTTTCTAAATTCGCGAATGAAGTTGTTTTCAATCCCGAAACGACAGAATGGCAACAGAGCTACGATGGACGTAACCGTGAGCCAGTCACTTTACCTGTTAAATTTCCATTGCTCTTGGCCCAGGGAGCTGAAGGTATTGCTGTGGGGTTGGCAACCAAGATTATGCCGCACAACTTTATTGAGCTTATTGATGGCTCAATTCAGGTACTGAACGGCGAACGTCCGAATATTCTTCCCGATTTTCCGACAGGTGGTATGGCCGACGTATCCAATTACAACGAAGGACAACGCGGTGGAAAGATCCGGGTACGCGCTAAAATCGAGGAACGGGATAAAAAGACCCTGGCGATTACAGAAATTCCTTTTGGCACTACTACGGGAGGCTTGATCGAAAGTGTAGTGACAGCCAATGAAAAGGGTAAAATCAAAATCAAGAAAATTGAAGACAACACAGCGGGAAACGTTGAAATAATCGTGCATTTAGCGCCGGGAATATCGCCCGATGTTACGATAGATGCCTTGTATGCTTTCACGGCCTGCGAGGTCTCCATTTCGCCAAATACCTGTGTCATCAAGGATGAGAAACCTCATTTTATGAGTGTCAATGACATCTTGATTGAAAACACCAAAAACACCAAAAATTTATTGAAGCGGGAACTGGAGATCCGTTTAAATGATCTTCAGGAAAAAATATTCTTCAATAGCTTATTAAAAATATTCATCCAAGAGGGGATGTACAAACACGCTGATTATGAAAATGCCGGTGACTTTGACACTGTCGTGCAGGTTTTAAATCGCTTGTTTGAGCCATTCTTTGAACAGTTCTATCGTGAAATTCTTCCTGAGGATTATAAGAAACTGATCGATAAACCAATGAGTAGTATCACGCGTTTCGATGTAAAAAAATCAGACGAAACGATGAAGACGCTCGAAAATGAAATCAAGGAAGTTAAGCGCCATTTGCGTCAATTGACGGAATATGCCATTGCATGGTATGAAAAACTACGTGAAAAATACAGCAAAGATCGCGAGCGCAAGACTGAATTACGCATCTTTGATAAGGTTGAGGCAACACAAGTTGCGTTAGCCAATGCGAAGCTCTACGTCAATCGCGAAGAAGGTTTCATCGGCTCCGGAATGAAGAAAGATGAATTTGTCTGTGATTGCTCAGATATCGATGATATCATTGTATTCCGCGAAGATGGCAAATATGTCGTCAGCAAAATCCAGGATAAAGTATTTGTCGGAAAAGGGATTATCCACGTAGCAGTCTTCAAAAAAGGCGACGAACGTACTATATACAACGTGATCTATAAAGAAGGGGAAACTGGTACGAGTTATATCAAACGTTTCTCTGTTGTCGGCGTTACCCGCGATAAGGAATATGATGTATCCAAAGGGTCAAAAGGATCAAAGGTTTTATATTTCACCGCTAATCCAAATGGTGAAGCCGAAGTGGTCAATATACAGCTCAAACCTCACACGAAATTACGTAAATTGAATTTCGATATGGATTTCGCTGAAATTGCCATCAAAGGCCGGGCTTCCCAAGGGAATATTGTTTCTAAATATCCCGTTAAGAAAATTGCCTTTAAAAGCTCAGGTATTTCCACTCTCGCCGGAAGAAAAATCTGGTATGATACCATAATGAAACGTCTGAATGCCGATGAACGCGGCCAGTATTTAGGAGAATTTGATGGCGATGATAAAATATTGATTGTACTTTCCGACGGCAGCTACGAGTTATCAAACTTCGACCTGAGCAACCACTTTGATGAGAAAATGATCCGTATTGAAAAATTCTACCCAGAACATATCTATACAGTAGTGCATCAAGATGGTAAGAGCGGCACTTATTTTGTCAAACGTTTTAAATTTGATGACCAGCCCATTGGGAAACGTATTTCGTTTATCAACGAAGAACCCGGTTCAAAATTAGTGCTTATGAGCAATGCTGCTGAGCCTACGGTCAGATTGGACATCCTGAAAGGTAAATCACAAACGGAGGAAACACTGGAACAATCCTTGACTGAGATTATTGACATAAAGGGTATAAAGGCGCAAGGCAACCGCCTGTCCTTCCATACCGTAAAATCTGTCACTTTGATCACAGCTGATGAAGATCTGAGTGAAAAAGGAAAGGAAAAAGCAGAAGTCGCTTCAGAAAGTGGCGAAACAAAATCCGGAGAGACCAAGTCCGATGCAGCAACTGATGAAATATCAGCGGATGCCGCTAAAGATAAAAAAGAAGATGATATCAAATTAGAAATTACTAATCCTGACGACATCCAAATTGATGACAAGGGGCAAATGGAAATGTTTTAACAGCATTTTTCAATAAGTAATACGAATAAAAAAAGGCTCGAATATGATATTCGAGCCTTTTCTATTATTGATCCGAGATTGCTCCCGCCCTTCTCATAAACAATGCGTCATCTTCTCCGCATTTGACACAAAGCTCCCCATATAAAACCTTAATTTAGGCTTTAAATTCTTTTAAGAATTTTTGGAGTTTCGGCGCAATGACCACCGAACAGAACGGATTCTCAGGATGATCATTAAAATAATTATGATGATAATCTTCGGCCAGCCAAAATGTTGACGCCGGTTCTACCGCTGTTACAATTGGATCTTCATAGATATCCTCGTTTTCCAACTCATCAATAAAATTTTTCGCTAAGATCTCCTGCTCTTCGTTATGATAGAAGACTACAGAACGATACTGCGTACCCACATCATTACCCTGACGGTTCAATGTTGTCGGATTATGTGTTTTGAAGAAAATTTTCAACAGATCCTCGTAATTGACCAACTCATCGTCATACTCCAACTCCACCACTTCTACGTGATCGGTTGTACCTGTACATACCTGCTCATAAGTAGGATGGTCTACATGACCTCCCATATATCCGGGCAATACGGATGTCACTCCTTCGGTATTTTGGAAGATCACTTCCGTACACCAAAAACATCCACCTCCAAATGTTGCTTTCATATTTTTTATAGTATTTAGTAATGAGTATTGAGTATTTAGACTTTAATTTTATAAGCCCTAGGCATGCTCGTTATATTATTTTTTTACTTCTACAACACTCACACAAAGATAATCAATATTAAATTTAATACTCAAATTTAAACACGTATTCTATATTTAGTAATAAGTATTTAGACTTTGGTTTTTATAAGCGTTAGCATACTCGCCATCGTTTTTTTTCAAACCTTAATCCTTTGTCTCAAATCTCTTATCTAAAATCTCACACCTAATTCTAATTATTAATAATAATGTTTTCCCTTGATCAATAAATCTTGCTGTTTACTATCGCAAACGGCATAAGAGAATCCCTCCTGCAATGCGTAGGCTCCATATTCACCCTTCTTGTTAATCGCCAAAAATCCAACTTGTATCTCTTTGGCAATTGCAGGCTTTTTCTTCACAATACGCATCACAGCTTCCTTACAAGCATCTTCAGGGGAATAACCTTGACGCATTAATTCGACCACCAAAAAGCTGCCTACATTACGGATAACTTCTTCACCTACCCCAGTCGACGTAGCCCCACCAACTTCATTGTCAACATACAATCCAGCTCCGATGATCGGGCTATCTCCCACCCGTCCATGCATTTTAAATGCCATTCCACTTGTTGTACAAGCTCCCGATATATTGCCATTGGCGTCCAAGGCTAACATACCAATGGTATCGTGATTGTATTGGTTGCCCGGCAGGCGCTCCGCAGCAAAAGTTTTATTTTCGATATTAACGACTGGCTTGTATTTCTTCTCCTTTAACCACTCCTTCCAGGCTTTCTCTCCCTCGGGCGTCAATAAATTCTCTTCTTGAAAACCGTTTTCCAACGCAAATTGCAATGCACCTTCACCGACAAGCATGACATGTGGAGTTTTTTCCATAACCAAGCGGGCCACCGATATCGGATGTCCGATTTTTTCCATACCAGCCACAGCACCACAATTACCATCAGCATCCATAATACAGGCATCTAGGGTCACATGTCCATCACGATCTGGGTAGCCGCCTTTGCCTACGGTCATATTTTTTAAGTCTGCTTCGGGTACCCGTACCCCCTGTTCAACAGCATCAAGAGCTTTTCCACCTTTCGATAAGATCTCCCAGGCCGCTTTATTTGCCGCTATCCCAAAATCCCAGGTTGATATGACAATCGGATATTTTTTCACCTCATCATTGGATGCAATCGTCAGCCCTTTTGTATCAAATGCACTCAGGGTACCTATAGCTGTAGCAGCCATAAAACCTTGCTTAATAAAATTACGTCTAGAACTCATATATAAACTATTTGTCTTTTAATAACCTGTTTGCCTCCACCATCCGGCATTTTACAAGCATGAATAATTTGTTTTTTTTAAACTCGTTACCACAGTTCACAATCGCCAACCTGCTTTTTTAGCAATGAGATTCAAAAACAATCAGTGGTTTTGCGATCAATAAGCAATAATACAAAATGGTTTTAGCAAATAGACAAATTAATTAAAATTAAGCCCAAAGGTTCGTTTTTTAGCAACACAATACTCGAATCACTTAAAAATCGACAACAAACATTGATTTATATTGTGAATTAATCCTATCTTTAGAAACAAACTAATCAGCATGAAAAACACACTAAAATTCGCTATTTTAGCATGTGCAAGTCTTATTGGCACAAGTCATGGCCATGCACAGCAAGTAGATTCCACCACTTATTTCAAAATCAAAGAATTGCAAGAAAACGTAAAACGTGAATTTGCACCTGATCGGAGAACGAAAATTGTGGCTATTCAAAAAGCGGATGTTCCCCAAAATATATATATTCTCGAAACAACCGAAAAAGATGCTAAATTTGTTCTGGAACAAAAAGCAAAAGAAATATCCGCGAATATCCAAGTTCAACTTTTACCAGACGCTAGTGTTGATGGCAAAACTGTGGGAGTAATCAGACTTTCAGTTGCCAACATGCGTACCTCCCCGGATAATGCCGCAGAACTGACAAGCCAAGTTTTATTGGGCACACAAGTAGATCTGCTACAGAAGAAAAGCGGTGAATACCGGGTACGTACACCTGATGGTTATATTGCCTGGGTGCCAGCATCTTCAATAACTGTCATGGACCAGACCGAGATTGACAACTGGAGACAATCAGAAAAGTTGATCTACACCACTGAATTCGGAAAATCTTATTCCGAACCCAATGAAAAAAGCCAACGGGTATCGGATCTTGTATACGGAGATATCTTGAAATTAACTGGGCACAAAGGCAGTTTTTATGAAATCGCTTACCCCGATGGCCGCAAAGGTTATATCAAGAAATCTGAAGGCCTAACGTTAAAAAATTGGCTGGATACACGTAATCCTACCGCTGACGATATTATCGCAAGTGCAAAGACCATGTTGGGACTACCTTATTTGTGGGGGGGCACATCGGTCAAAGGGGTCGATTGTAGCGGATTTACCAAGACAAGCTTCTTTATGAATGGCTTCGTTATCCCTAGAGATGCATCACAGCAGGTTTTAGCGGGCGAAAAGATAGATATCTTGGATAGCGAGGGGCATTTTGACCCTGACAAAGCGCTCAAAAACCTGAAACCTGCAGATTTACTCTTCTTTGCAGCTGGCAAAAATAGTAATCCCAACGCGCGTGTAACCCATGTAGCGCTCTATATTGGCAATGGCACCTTTATCCATGCTGCAGGATTGGTTCGCATTAACAGCATGTTAAAAGATGCTGCTGATTACGACGATTTTCAGACACGTACCGTTGTTGCTGCCCGTCGTTATTTAGGTGCCAAGGATCCTGCAATTCAAAAAATCGCTGAAAGTAATTACTATATCAACAAATAAACCATGATGAGCAATCAATCTGAATGGATCAGCAAGGACTTTGGGACCTTTAAGTTAAGGTTTCGTCCATATACGCTAACACTGCGCCATGTTTTTACCGTCGCTTCCTACAGCCGAAACACAACACCTGTTGTATTGACCGAGTTGGAGTACGAAGGTGTTATCGGTTACGGTGAGGCCAGCATGCCACCCTACCTTGGTGAGTCACAGGAAAGTGTTATTGCTTTCTTAAATCAAATTGATTTATCAGCATTCAACTCCCCTTTCCAGACCGAAGAAATCCTGCACTATGTAGATCAAATAGCAACAAAGAATACAGCCGCAAAAGCGGCGATAGATATCGCCCTGCATGATGTGCTTGGTAAGGTTATGGGCCAGCCTTTCTATAAAATATGGGGGTTAAATCCGGATCTTATCCCGCCAACTTCTTATACAATCGGCATCGACACGGAGGATATGATCCGCAAAAAAGTCGCTGAAGCAGATCAGTTTAAGATTCTAAAAGTAAAATTGGGACTGGATACCGATAAAATGATTATTGACACCATTCGCCAGGTGACTGATCGTCCTTTATGTGCCGATGTCAATCAGGGCTGGAAAACTCGGGAACAGGCATTGGAAATGGCACATTGGCTGGCCGAGCGAAACGTCGCTTTCCTCGAACAACCGATGCCCAAAGAACAAATTGACGATAATGCCTGGCTGACGGCACATAGTCCAATACCCACTATTGCTGACGAAGGATGTCAACGATTGGCTGATGTACCTGGCTTAAAAGGTGTCTACAGCGGCATCAATATCAAGCTGATGAAATGTACCGGTATGCGTGAAGCCAAGCGGATGGCCGAACTTGCGCGTTCCCTTGAAATGAAAGTAATGATCGGCTGTATGACCGAAACTTCATGTGCCATCAGTGCAGCGGCACAATTGGCACCACTAACCGATTGGGCAGATTTAGATGGGGCACTCCTGATCGATAACGATATCTTTGATGGCATGACGGTAATCGATGGCAACTGCATCTTACCGAACCGTCCGGGAATTGGAATTTTAAGAAAATAAGATTATATTCAATGCAATGTTTTTTTGTCTTATAAGAAGAACATTGCATTGAACCTTTGTCGGTGTTGAGATCAACAACTGATAAAACCAACATATTAACAAACTAAATTAATCAATTCAAACTCTTATGAAACAACATGTGCTCACAACGTTGTGTCTCATAGCCTGTAGTTCGATGCAGTCTTTATATGCACAACAGATTCAGATTGCTGGGAAAATCACAGACAGCAATGGTAATCCCGTCAGTGGAGTTACCATAAATGTCAAAGGATCCAGCCAAGGGACATCGACCAATGAACAAGGCTTATTCACCCTTAATGCAAATTCAAATGCTACACTAATGCTATCTGCTGTCGGCTATAAAGCACAGGAGATTCAGATCAATGGACGAAAAACGATTAGTATTACTCTTACAAGTGGCGAACAGGCTTTAGATGAGGTCATGGTTGTCGCTTATGGTACGGCAAAAAAAAGTACATATACTGGATCTGCGGCAACAGTAAAAGCCAAAGACATAGATAACGTTCCTACAACCTCATTTGAAAGTGCCCTAAGTGGGCGCGTTGCAGGTCTGACAGTTTCTACTCCCTCTGGACAGGCAGGCTCAACACCTAGCATTCGTATCCGGGGCGTAGGCTCTATGAATGCTTCGAACGAACCGCTCTATGTCATAGATGGTGTTCCTGCCAATTCCGGCTCGGGAGGCCAAATGGGGGACTACATCTACACATCAAACAATGTTATGGGAAATCTCAATCCTGATGACATTGAAACGATTACTGTACTAAAAGATGCGGCGGCCTCCTCCCTATACGGTTCCAGAGCAGCAAATGGTGTCATCTTAATAACGACAAAAAAGGGCAAAACGGGAAAACCTGCGGTCAATTTTAAAAGTTCCATCGGCTTTACGCCAACCTGGGCAACAGACAATTACGAAACAGCTTCGCCTCAGGATCAAGTTAATATGCTGTATCAGATATTTCATGATTACCGCACGTCAAACGTCAATCCAAAAACTGGTGTAAATTATACCGATGGGGATGCCAGTATTTACGCCCTTGGACAGCTAAATAACAAATTTAACAGACATGGTTATCGATTTGAAGTCAATGATCCCCTAAGAATGAGCAATGTTAGCATTTTGGGAATGACTGATGGAATTGAAAACCGTGAAGGAAAATATTACGATTGGGATAAAGCGCTGTTTCGCACGGGGATCTATCAGGACAACAATCTTTCACTTTCAGGGGGAACTGAGTCAACGAAATACTTTTCCTCTTTAGGTTACACCACAGATAAAAGTAGAATTAAGGTTAATGAGTTCGAACGTATTTCAGGTCGTCTCAATCTAACGCAAAAAATCGTTGATAACCTTGAATTTGGAACGAATATCAATATCGGTCACAACAAGAAAAAAGGTTTTAACGACACCCGCAATACAGGATCGAACTATTTTCTACAATCCAGAAATCTCCTTTGGCCATTATACTGGCCTACAAACTATAAAACGGGTGAAGCCTGGACAGACCGCTATGGTAGCTATGCCTACAATGCAGATTATTATGATCAGCAATGGGATAACAACTCAAAAACAAATAAGCTGGGTGTTATCAGCAACCTAACCTGGATGATTCTTCCTGAATTGACCGCAAAAACTGTATTCTCGTATGATTATACGGACATGAAGGACTATCTATATTATAGCGCTAAACATTTCAATGGTATCAGCGATGGTGGTGTAGTGCACCAATTTAACACCAATATGCTGAAATTGGTGAGTTCAAGTACTGTAAATTATAATAAATCTTTTGATAAGCACAATCTAAACTTACTTGCCGGATTTGAGGCTGAAAAAAATAAGACAGATTTTATGCGTACAACTGGTCGTGGTTTGGGTTCTGCCGAGCTTCCTTACATTTCTTCGGCGGGTAAGTTTGAAGCCAATGCGTATAGCTGGGGTTATAACCTGATGTCATTCCTCGGAAGGGCGGAATACAATTATGACAACACTTATTTTTTAGCGGCTTCCTATCGTCGTGATGGTTCTTCAAAACTAGGTCCGAAAAACCGATGGGGAGATTTTTGGTCGATATCGGGTGCTTATAGCCTGAAAAGCCTTCCTTCCTTGCGTGAAAACGATGCAATCAGTACATTGCGTCTGAAGGCCTCCTACGGTGTCAACGGAACCTTACCAACGGACAATTTTGGATGGAGAAGGCTTGTATCCTTTAACAACTTCAATTATAAAGGACAACCGGGAGGTAACCTTGTCTCTAACCCAGACCCGGATATTACCTGGGAAACCTCTTATACCACCAATGCCGGACTGGAATTTGGATTCTTAAACAACAGAATCACGGGGTCAGTAGAATATTTCAATCGTACCTCCAAAAACCTATTACAGGACGTCCCAACGTCACAAACAACTGGATTCAGCACGGTATTGAGAAACGTAGGACAGATCAATAACAAAGGAATCGAAATTGAATTAGCAGGTGACATTATCAAAAAAGATGATTTTAGATGGAGTGCCAATGTAAATGCAGCTTTCATAAATTCAAAAGTCCAAAAGCTAAATGACAACCAGGATATTATCTGGTATGATCCTACTGGCTCAGTGGGAAATGATACGAAAGGGAGCGGTGATGCCCGTGCGCAATTTATTTATAGAGAAGGGCAGTCGACACTCGCGTTTTATGGTTACGAATGGGCAGGCGTTGACGCGACCAATGGCAAAAACGTCTATTATACCAATAACAGCAACACGGGTTCCGGTATATTTGATTATAATGGTCGAAAAGCAACTTATGACTTTAATCAAGCCGATTATACAATCATCGGAAATGGTATTCCGAATGTTAGCGGCGGTATAAATACTGATTTTGAGTACAAAAACTTCAATCTTGGGTTCAATTTTATATACAAACTTGGCGGTAAATTATATGATGGAGCGTTTAAAGATGTAGCTGATGATGGTTATTACTGGGAAAGAATTCGCTCGGAATATGCTTTTGAACATATGTGGACCGAAAACAATACATCCGGAACCTTACCGAAATTAGACGGAAACGACTTGACTGACCCTCAAAAATATAGCTCCAGACAATTACACGATGCTTCATTCCTCCGATTAAAAAACATCAATTTTGGTTACAGGTTGCCTAAAACTGTTTTGAACAAAATAGGATTTAGCAATGCGCGTGTATATTTCAATGGAACTAATTTATTGACTGCATCCAAGTATAAAATCGCCGATCCTGAAGTTGGACAATATGCAACACGTGGTTGGGAAACTCCTCTCGGCAAAACCTACACATTTGGTATAGAACTGGGTTTTTAATCCATAATCTTTTAAACAATGAAAATATTTAAAATATCTATTATAGCCGCGGCCTTATTAACATCCTTCAGCAGCTGCAAGGATTTTCTAGACGTTGAGCCGGGCAATTCCATCGATGCAGGGACAGCACTTAATGGGGCCAGTGATGCCCGCAATAGAATCAATGGGCTAAGCAGACTGATCGCTTCATCAAGTTATTACGGTCGAAATTTTGAACTGTATGGCGAGGTCAAGGGTGGCGATCTAACGGTTTATTCCCAAGGAAGAGGACTTGACCAACTGTATTCATTTAATCAAGATGCGGAAACAAACAACTTTTCGGGCTTCTGGTCACAGATTTATTATTGTATCGCCCAGACAAATGACGTATTAGAAAAAATTGACCAAGTAGCTACAGATTCCAAAGCGCAATATACAAATGCACAGGGGCAGTTACTTACTTTACGGGCTCTATTCTATTTTGACCTCGTACGTTTATACGGAAAATCATATACACAGGATAAAGCTTCTCTGGGGGTTCCCATCGTTATCAGTCCAGCATCCTATAACAATAAACCAGCCAGAGCAACTGTAGCGGAAGTCTACACCCAGATTCTAAAAGATCTCAAAACTGGCCAAGAGCTGCTTGGAGCAAATAAAGCTATTGACAACGGCTATATCAATTATTATGCGAACTTAGCGATACAAAGCAGGGTTTATTTGACAATGGCAGATTATGAAAATGCTTATTCAAAAGCAAATGAGGTGATCACAAGCGGTACCTATAAATTGTATGAGAATGAGAAATGGGCGTCTTCCTGGGCGAGCATGTATGGCACAGAGTCTATCTATGAACTTGGCATTAACGAAGGCGAAGCTGACTTAGGCACAGCAAGCTTGGGTTATTACCTGATGAGAAGAACGGGTGGACAGGGTGGAATGTTCTACGCAAGTGATTATTACCTCAATCGCATGAAAGAAGATAACAATGATGTGCGCTGGGCAATTTTGGGAAGAGACGAAAGTTCGGCAACACGTATGGGAGCCGTTTATAAAAATCTAGGTAGTGTAAATACCAATACCTCCTTACCACTAAATTCACTTGGGGACAAAGGAAACACAAATAATACGGCCGTGAATATCAAAGTAATCAGGCTTTCTGAAATTTACCTCATTGCTGCAGAGGCGGCATTAAAAAAGCCAAGCGCAGATCCCGCAAAATCGGCAGAATTATTAAATGCTATCAGTAAACGCTCTCCGAACCGTCCTGCGTTCTCTTCGGCCACGGTCAACGAAGATGCCATACTCAATGAAAAAAGCAAAGAGCTGTTCGGTGAAGGGCATCGATACTGGGATATGATCCGGCTCAATAAGAAAATCATATTCAATGATGACTTTCAAGGGTTAACGATCAAAACCCGTCCGAAGGAAATTGACCGAACTTTTGAAAAATATATCCTGCCAATCCCTCAATCCGAAATCAATGCCAATCCGACATTGAAGGAACAGCAGAACCCCGGATACTAGATTAATTAAATTCAAAAAGGCCAGTATTAGTGGCCTTTTTGAATTTAATTAGGTTGATAAAGTTTGTTTTTAAAATTTTGCTCAGTTAGATTAATCGTCAGATCCAATAGGTAGCCATTGATCAATGCAAATCGAATTCCATCTTCGGAGCCGATAAAAAAGTCAGCTTGCCCTTCAAAAAAGAGGCTACCTGCATAGTGAAAACTGGCATCTGTTAAGATCTGAATCGGAAAATCATGCAGCTGCGTACCTTCGGGCCTATCAGAAATCTGTAACGCCCCATAGCCCTGTTTCAACAACTCAATCACAATAGGTAAGGTTAACTCCGCCAGTGAAAATACCTGGTCAGTATACAGTTTTGCGGGAATAAATTGGAGTCCTTCGACATCAATATCGGTATATCCATAGAAATCTTGCAAATCACCAATATCCTCAATCACTCCTTCTACGTAATAGTCACTCGCTACAGTTTTTTCATTTTGTCGAATAGCCACATCCACCAGCATCCTTTTACCATTTTTTTCGATGGATAAGTTTCGAATCAAAACATCATGAAGCTTTTCGTCATTAAAAGGAATTGCGTTGTAATCTGCAATATCATGTACTAGATAGGATCCTGAAGCGATTTCCTGAAAGGCGTGTAATAGGGCAATGAAATTATGTTTTCGAACTTCCAGTTTCTCAGGATCACCAGCGTAGGCTCCTGATTCAATCAGAATGGTACGCGCACCCCATTTTTGGAAATTATCTCCAAAACCACGCGGTGTATGCTCATCATCATACTTCGCTACAGCATCCGGTATAAACTCCTGTAATATCTTGTTTATCCCAACGATTAGCCGCATGGCATCCGCCCTAACCCTATTGACACTTCTCGCATAATCGTAGGCTGGTACCAGCAAAGAAATTGTTACAGGAGTAGCGCTGCCTGGAATATTGTAGTAATTATTCTGATTATGGAGATTAAAAGCAAAGTCTGGTTTCAGTAACATCGCCTGCGCTTTCAGCAGGGCCCCTTCCACAGTTGCAAGCGCACGCGCATCCCGGTTCATATCCACATCCATGGCAGTCCGCCGCTGATAACGCTCAGCACCGTCAGGGTTCAACATCGGAATAAAGTATAAAGTCAGTTTCTCCGCTATCTCCTTTCGCAAGGTATCAAAGCCATCCTCCTCCCCATTTAAGAAATTAAACAGATCGAATAATGCCATCGTTGCTGTAGGTTCGTCGCCATGCATCTGCGACCATAACAGTACCTTTACTGACCCCTGTCCGTATTTCAGTCTAAAAATCGAACGATCTTCTACTGACTTTCCGATCTCCTCTATCGCAAGCTGTTTACGGATCTCTTTTCGTTCCAAAAGCTGCAAAATAGCCGCATGTTTAAATCGTCTATATTGCAAAGCCTTTTCTTCATATAAAGAAAAGGCTTTGATAAAATCTTCTTTTATTAAATTCATCTTAATCTTTTAAGGCCGCCTCAAGTAAGGTAATCGTTCCATGCGATGCATCCATTCTCACCTTTGCCCCTACCGGAAGGATAAATTGTTCGGCAATATGTCCAATGACAGCACCGCTATAAGCAGGCACCTTTAAGGGCTTGATATAATCATTGAACAGCTGGTCCAATGTCACAGAGCCATAGCCCTCTGACGGTTTGCAATTCGTACACTTTCCGAAGATAAAACCTTTGATCACAGCCAATATTCCCGCATTTTTTAACTGGCAAAACATGCGGTCAACGCGTTCCATATCTTCATCCACCTCTTCAATAAAAAGTATTTTGTCTCTAAAGTCGGGTAGATAAGGCGAACCACACAATCCGGTCAATACGGTCATATTCCCACCGAGCAGTACACCATTAACAGTACCGGGAGAAATTGTGGCAATGCGGTCTTTAGTCTGTACAATATTATCCCCCTTTGATTTAGGGTTTTCAAATACCGCAGGTTTATTCGCTACAAATTGTGCATTAAACGCATCGGCGAGCTTCTTTGTCCATGTACTTATACCAACCGCACCATGGAAAGCAACAAGTCCGGTTTTAGCGTACAAAGCCAGAATTAATGCTGTAATATCTGAATAGCCCAGCAAAATTTTAGGATTTTGGGCAATCATCTTATAATCAAGTCTGTCCAGAAGACGGGAAGTTCCCGAGCCCCCTCTTATACAGACTATTGCTTTGACAGCCTTATCAGCAAACATATCATGTATATCGGCAATACGCTCCTGATCTGTACCGGCTAAGTTGCCATAACGGCTACGGATATGCTGTCCCTCTTTCACTTTAAAACCCAATGTTTCAAAGATCTCGCGAGCGATAATGATCGATTCTTCATCATCCAATACGCCCGCTGGTGTTATCAAACCAATGGTGTCCCCAGGATGTAACCTCTTGGCAAGCAAAGTAGCTGCCCCGGTTAACCCTTCCACAATTTGTACGGATCGTTCTGCCCCCAATACCGGAATGCCCATTGCGCCCAAAGCAATTGATTTTATAAATGCCCTTTTCTGCATATTCCGATAAATTATCTATTGAACAATAAACGCTCGCCAGCTCCTTTCTCAATAATTTCTCCCTTAGAAAATGCTACTTTACCGGATACGATTGTATGTTCGATCGTTGAACTAAACGTATGCCCTTCGAATGGAGACCATCCGCATTTAGAAAGGATATTCTCTTTTGAAACGGTGTATGGTTTATTTAGATCCACGAGGACAAGATCCGCCCAATAGCCTTCACGGATATAGCCGCGATCTTCGACCTGAAACAATGTCGCCGTATTGTGTGCTGACTTCTGAACCAATTGTTCCAGCGTCATTTTACCCGCTTTGACCATATCCAATAACGCTTGTAAAGCATGCTGAACCAAAGGACCTCCACTAGGCGCTGACGCGTAAGGCTGCGTTTTTTCTTCGATTGTATGGGGCGCGTGATCTGTTGCAATCACATCAATATGCCCATCCAATACCGCTTTAAGAATATGATCACGATCATTGGCAGTCTTAACAGCAGGATTCCATTTAATAAAATTCCCTTTTGTTGCGTAATCCCGATCAGAAAACCAAAGGTGATGGATACAAGCTTCGGCTGTGATTTTCTTGTCTTTTAATGGAATATCATTCCGAAATAAATCGATTTCTTTTGCTGTTGATATGTGTAAAATATGCAATCTGGTATGGTGCTTTTTAGCCAGCTCCACAGCCTTGGATGAAGACAAATAACAAGCTTCCGCAGAACGGATCAACGGATGCATCTCAATCTTCAATCCATCTTCACCATATTTTTCCTTGAATGCTGCCAGATTGGCCTTGATCGTTGCTTCGTCCTCACAGTGTGTGGCAATCAACGTGGGCGAGTTTGCAAAAATACCCTCCAATGCTTTTTCATTATCCACCAGCATATTTCCGGTGGACGATCCCATAAACACCTTTATACCGCAAACATCACGCGGATTGGTTTTCAACACCTCTTCCAAGTTATCGTTAGCTGCCCCCATAAAGAAAGAGTAATTGGCTAATGCATTCCTTCCAGCAATATCATATTTATCCTGAAGCAGTTGCTGTGTTAAGGTATTGGGAACGGTATTAGGCATCTCCATGAACGAGGTTGTCCCCCCTGCTACCGCAGCGCGACTTTCATGCCATATATCGGCTTTATAAGTTAACCCGGGCTCTCTAAAGTGAACCTGATCGTCAATTAATCCCGGAAACAGATGTAGCCCCTCAGCATTGATTTCCTGATCCGCAGGATGATTAATCTCCTGTGCGATCATTTCGATTCGGCCATTGCTGATATATACATCAGCGGCCTCAACTTTACCTTCGTTAACAAGTTGCGCAGATTTTATAAGAATAGATGACATGTTGATCTCTTTACTTTGGTATCTGTCAAAAGTAAAGATTTGTTGCCGTGATATCAAGCTATCAGTTCAAAGAGTTGTTCAAATAAGCGACAAAAAGCAGAGAATACCCATCCTTATGCCTATTGGATCGTAGGTACATCTGCTTTTACGAAAAGAAGCGCGAAAATCTTCGCTGGAAACAAACAAGAGGCCTAAGCCTCTTGTTTTATTCTTTATCAAATTTGTACCCTACTCCTTTTACAGTGGTCACATAATCGTCGCCTATTTTTTCGCGGAGCTTACGAATATGCACATCGATCGTACGGTTGGTTACAACGACTGAATCTTCCCAAATACTTTTTAGGATTTGTTCTCTCGTGAAAACTTTATTTGGTTTGGAGGCCAGTAAATATAATAATTCAAACTCTTTTTTGGCAAGGACAATTTTTTTCTCGTCCCTGTAGACTAAGAAAGAATCTCTATCGATAACCAGATCAGCTATCTCGATTTTATCCTGTGCTGAAGAATCAGACTCATCCGACACGTTTCTTCTCAATATTGCATTAATCCGGCTCATCAAAGCACGTGGCTTGATTGGCTTGGCGATATAATCATCTGCTCCAACATGAAATCCGGCAATTTCCGAATATTCTTCACTTCTGGCTGTCAAAAACACCATAAAGGTACTTTTGAATTCAGGCATCGCGCGCATGATGCGACAAGCTTCAATACCGTCCATCTTAGGCATCATCACATCCAAGATGATCAGGTCAGGGTTTACTTGTTTGGCAACTTGTATTGCCTCTTCCCCATTTTGCGCTGTAGAGACCTGATAACCTTCACGATTTAAGTTGAATGCAATTAAATCCAAGATATCCTTTTCGTCATCAACAATTAAAATCTTTTGTTTCGAAGAACTCATTTGTCTTATTTTTTTGCTAAAATATGAACAAAATGATAACAAGTGGTTAATCTAATGTTACCAAATTATTAAGTAATATTTCAATTAACAATAACACATTGATTACTTAATTGTTTTCCTCAAAAAATCCGCTAGCTCCCCGCCACGGAGGTTCTTCGCAACGATAATACCGTTTGGATCGAGGATATAAGATGTAGGTAATGCCTTCACCCGATAATCAATTACAACCGGTGAAGTCCAGGCTTTCAAATCAGACACATGAGTCCACGTAAGTTTATCGTCTGCAATAGCCCGCATCCACGAACCAGGGTTATCGTCAAATGAAACAGACAGAATATCGAAACCTTTGGAATGATAAGCATTATACAACTTGACGAGGTTCGGGTTTTCCTGACGGCAGGGCATACACCAAGAAGCCCAAAAGTCCACTAGAGTATATTTCCCTTTGAAACTGGACAGCTTTACTTCCTTATTCGAAGGTGTAAAAGATGTGAGTTCCGGCGCCGGCTGACCAATAGCCATTTTCTTCAGCTTCTGAGTTTCTTCTTTAAACTGAGTTACATATCTGTTTTCGTTAAATTCGTCTTTGATTTTGTCTGCATAAGCAATAATTTCAGCTTCAGCTACTTCTGGATCTAATGTTGAGATCGCATAAAAGCCAGCCAAATCATTGTGCTTATTGGAAAAATCGACTGCTTTGCTGGTATAAGCGCGAAGTTCACTTGCGAATTTGCCCTTATATTCAGCGCGAAGTTTTTCTATTTCATCTGCAGTAGAATTCGCCGTTAATTTAGAGAAAACACCCTGTAGGGAATCCTGTATATAATCGCGGTGATTTCTTTCTTTAGCGAAAGGTTGTATAGTTTTTGAAAGTTCAGATCCTTCGACCAGATAGTCGTTGACATCTTTATGCAAATCCGCTTTAAAAGAAATTGTTTCACCAGGGGAAGCAATCAGGTCATAACGGTTTTTACCAACACGTAAGGACAACAGCCTCGATTGGCTCGCCTGGCGCACAAACTGAAATTTATTATTATCACCAAAATACATTGAATCCAGCTTAGTATCACCTTCGTATAAAGAGACAACTTTTATGTTCCCCGGGTTTTCTACATTACCTTCAATAGTAAATTGCTCTTTATTCTGGCAACTAAACATCAATCCAACCACGCCCATTGCTAAAAAAATCACCTTCTTCATTGTATCTAATTTTTATGAACACTAAATATTCAACAATTAATGGTTGATAGTGCCCCCGATTTCATTGTAAATGGATGAAATTATCCCAGTTATTAAACCTATTTATGATTTGAATAGCCAGGATAATTTAATCGGACAACTAAAGACGAAACATTCATTGCGCCTGAACGATATTCCTCAAGTATCCTAATTGTCCGATCCTCACCGTAAATTTAACTTAAAAATTCCCTTGCACGTTCAATGGCTGTCTTTAGTCCCGCAGAATTCTTACCGCCTGCAGTCGCAAAGAAAGGTTGCCCACCGCCGCCACCTTGGATATCTTTTGCAAGATCACGAACGATATTGCTTGCATTTAAACCTTTTTCCCTTGCTAAATCATCTGAAATAACGACAGTTAAACTTGGCTTCCCATCGAATTCTGCTCCAATAACCAAGAACAAATTATTGACAGCTCCCTTTACCGCGTAGGCTAAGGTCTTAACCGCTTCTGCATTGGGCAGATCAACCAGCGTCGATAAAAAGTTGATATCACCAACCTGTTCGATTTTCGCCTCCAGATCTGATTTCAACGCCAAAGATTTTTCGGTAATGCTTTTCTCTATTTCTTTTTTCAAGGCTCCATTTTCATCGATGATTTTACCCAAAGCTGATACAAAGTCCTTTGGATTATTCATGAGTTCTTTCAAATGCTGCACCAATTCAAAATGCTCACGGATTACCGCTGCAGAACGCGAACCTGTAATCGCTTCAATACGACGTACTCCAGCAGCCACAGCAGACTCCGAAACAATCTTAAAGAATCCAATCTGACCTGTTGCTTTCACATGCGTACCCCCACATAATTCTTTGGAGAATTGGTCTTCAAAAGTAATCACACGAACAAAATCACCGTATTTTTCGCCAAACAAAGCCGTGACACCTGAATCCAAAGCCTGCTGATAAGGTATATTCCGTTCTTCTTTTAATGGGATATTTTCACGGATTTTAGCATTCACGATATCTTCGACCTGTTTGATCTCATCTTCACTCATCTTTGCGAAATGAGAAATATCGAAACGTAAAATATCAGCATTCACCAATGAACCTTTTTGATTGACGTGTGTACCCAATACCTGTTTTAGTGCCGCATGCAACAAGTGGGTTGCAGAGTGATTATTCTCCGTATCCAATCGTTTGGCCTTGTCAACCTCTGCAATAAAAGTTCCATTCAGGTCCAATGGCAATTTATTGGTAAAATGGACGAAAATTCCATTTTCCTTTTTTGTATCCGTAATATAGATCTTTTCGCCTGTTTCCTCCGAAATCAATTCACCGGAGTCACCGACCTGTCCCCCTCCTTCAGCATAAAATGGACTCACAGAAAGTACCAATTGGTATTGCTCCTTATTTTTTGCGACAACTTTACGGTATTTCACGACTTCTGTTTTTGCTGTCAATGTATCGTAACCGACAAATTCGAAGCCGTCATCATCATTAACAACAACCCAGTCACCGGTATCGATTGCTGTCGCCGCCCGGGAACGGTCCTTTTGAATTTGAAGCGCCTGCTTAAAACCGTCCATATCGACGGACATGCCTTTCTCACGCGCTAGTAATTCAGTTAAATCAATTGGAAAGCCATACGTATCGTATAATTCAAATGCAAAATCACCATTGATAACTTCATGATCTTCCACATAATTTTCAAATCGCTGTACACCTGTGGACAAGGTTCTTAAAAAAGAAACTTCTTCTTCCAAAATTACTTTCTGTACAAAATCCTGCTGTTGGATCAATTCGTCAAATACACCACTGAATTGTACTGCTAGTACCGGAACAAGCTCATTAATAAATGGCGTTTTAAATCCTAAAAACGTATAAGCATAACGTACAGCGCGGCGTAAAATACGACGAATGACATAACCAGCTTTATTGTTGGATGGCAATTGTCCATCGGCTATCGCAAAACTAACTGCACGAATATGATCAGAGACCACGCGCATTGCAATATCACTCTTTTCGTCCACGCCATATTTTATCCCTGATTTATCTGCAATAAAATCAATAGTTGGTGTAAAGACATCCGTATCATAGTTTGACGTTTTACCTTGGATACATCTGACCAAACGCTCAAAGCCCATCCCTGTATCCACATGTTTTGCCGGTAAAGCTTGAAGTGATCCATCTTTCAGGCGATTGAATTGCATAAAGACCAGATTCCAGATTTCAATCACTTGTGGGTGATCTGCATTGACCAAACTTTGTCCCGCAACTTGAGTACGCTCCTCCGGACTACGCATATCAAAATGGATTTCAGAACAAGGCCCGCAAGGCCCAGTCTCTCCCATTTCCCAGAAATTATCCTTTTTGTTACCTAGTAAAATACAGTCTTCGGCAATCCACTGTTTCCAGAAATCAAATGCCTCCATATCTCTTTCCAGACCTTCACTTGCGTCGCCTTCAAAAATGGTTACATATAAACGGTCTTTATCGAGTTTATAGACTTCGGTCAATAGCTCCCAGGCCCAGGCAATAGCGTCCTTCTTGAAGTAATCTCCAAAGCTCCAGTTTCCCAGCATTTCAAATAAAGTGTGGTGGTAAGTATCAATACCAACTTCCTCTAGATCGTTATGCTTACCTGAAACACGCAAGCAACGCTGCGTATCGGCTACACGCGGAAATTTGATTGGTGCTTCGCCCAAGAATAAATCCTTAAACTGATTCATCCCTGCATTGGTAAACATCAATGTCGGATCATTTTTTACAACTACTGGTGCTGAAGGTACTATCTGATGCCCTTTGCTTTTAAAAAAGTCTAAAAAGGCCTGACGAATTTCTCTACTTGTCATTTAATTATCTAAAAATATGTGCAAACTTACTCAAATTTGGCCTGTTCTGCAATGTGCAATGTGAGATAAATATCCTAGAGTCAGCGATGTTAATTGAGCTTCAGCCCTTATTGCGCTGACTTTTCAAACAAAAAAATCAACACTTAAAATTCAGAGATACAGAATAATCTTATTTTAAAGATGACAGTAATCACAAACATGCATTAAATGCAACATTTTAAAAGCATTAAATATTATTCAATTTTGTGCCATTAGGATTAAAACTAATACGTTAAACAATAAAAACATTTTGACTATAGTCATTCACAATTGCATTTGTTTTATTACATTTGATAGGGATGGAGAATCTCAACAAGGATACTTTTTGAAATAGCTCTCCGTATTGAAAAGAAATTAAGACAAGATAGTTAGATAAAATTCCTTCCAATGAAAAAAAGCATTCTACTACCGGTAGATTTTTCGGCTCATTCAAACAATGCGGTAAAATACGCTGTGGATCTCGCCACAAAAAAAGGCTACAGCATCCACCTTTACCACAACTACACTTCAGCTTCTGCAGTATTTGAGGAGGAAACAGGTCCCATTGGCAAACGAAGTCCTATATTTAAAGCTGATCTACTAATAAAGGATCTTGCTGAGCAAATAAAATTGAGTAATGCTACTCTCGAAGTAACCACCCAATGCGAGCGTGGCATGATCACTGAAACATTGCCTGAGATTGCACTACCTGACCGCTTTGATTTTGTGATCATGGGAACAAAAGGTATTACAAATGATGATAGCCAGCTTATTGGTAGTACTACCTACGTCATTAGCAAAAAAGCAAAAATCCCAGTTTTGGCAATTCCAACAGAGGCTTCATTTGAATCAATTGATAAAGTGGGTTTGCTATCCAATTTTAAGGAAGAAGAAGTGCAGACAGTCCAAGACTTTGTCAATATCATGGGTAAGGATTTTGAGTTGAAGCTGATGCATGTCCATTATGACCATTCCTCAGAAAACCGTATAGAAGATAAATTGGAGGTGTGGAAATATAAAATCAAAAAACACATCGGTGTCACCAATATCGCCATCGAAATCGACTCTATACAGGGCGATATTGAAGATTTGGATACTGTGCCCGAAGTCATCAACGAGATGATCCATTCGGAAAAAATCAAGATATTATTGGTAACACGTTCGCGAAAATCCTTTTTTGAACGTGTTTTTACCAGATCAGTGGCGAAAGCATTATTTAGCCATCCTTTAGTTCCAATATTTTTTACCAAAGCATAATTAAGTATATCACTATGTCTAAATTGTTAATACCAGTAGATTTTTCTGAAAATGCACAAATCGCAGCGGCCTATGCAGCCCAGATCGCTCAGGAAACTAATGAAGAAATTACTCTTTTTCACTCCTTCACTTCACATATCAATAAGTTTGCAAATGCGAAGCATTTAGTAGACCCTACCGAAGAGGAGGCTCGTCGTAAGATGGAGGAACTTGT
Organism: Sphingobacterium prati; assembly: GCF_013167215.1. Lineage (GTDB taxonomy): Bacteria > Bacteroidota > Bacteroidia > Sphingobacteriales > Sphingobacteriaceae > Sphingobacterium > Sphingobacterium prati. The sequence continues at coordinate 283,841 of NZ_JABJWY010000037.1, read as the reverse complement.
CGCCGAACTGCTACAAAAATATCCTTCGATAAAAATTTCTACCTTGTTTACGAACGGAATTTTGGCAGAATCTTTGGAAAAACAAGAGATAAAAGAGAGTTACCGAACTGTGATTATGGGAACAAAGGGGGTCACCGGACTTGAATCCGTACTGATCGGAAGCAATACTTACGACGTCATAAAAGAGTCTAAAATTCCGGTGCTGGCCATCCCAAAAAATGCCGTAAAATTAAAAAAAGATAACATTGGCTTGCTGACAAATTTTAAACCGGGTGAACTTGAAGTTCTCAAACAAGCGATTCCTTTGTTTGGGAAAAACTTCCATTTACAACTTATCCATATAAACAAAAGCGAACTAGAAATCAACGTATTAGGACCAAAACTCGAAAAATGGATTGCGCAAATTATTTCCGAAACAGGCATAGAGGATATATCTTATATTGTCAAAGCACCAAGCTATTTTGCAGGTTCAAGAGAGAACATCGCCAATGGAATACATACGATTATCAGGGATGAAGATATTGATGTGATTTTGATTACAAAAAGTAGGAAAACTTTTTTCCAAAACATTTTTACGGAGAACATTGTTAAGCACATGGCTTTCGAAATTGAGGTGCCAAACTTTTTCGGTCGAGTGGATTGACCAAATAATTTTTGGCAAATTTATTGCAAGAGTAGTCAATGAGTTAATTTAACAACAATTTTATAGTAGAAAATTTTACAAGAACACATTATGAAAATTAGCCTTAAAAAATCAGGGTTACTAATGGCGGCAGGAATCATCTCGACCGCATCCTTTGCGCAAAGCACAAACCAATCATCAATTGAAGGCACTACTCCATTTGGTCCGGCAACACAATACAGGACTTGGTCCGTCGGTGTAGGCGCCGGTGTTACCAGCTTGCAGAACATTGCTAAGTTTAATAATGGCGGCTATGACAAATTGGACTGGAACCTGGGTTATAGTGCCTATATCAAAAAACAAATTTCACCTTCATTCGGAATCAAGGCAACTTACTTCGGCGGAAAGACCTCAGGCTATGAGAACAGTGACAAACAGGCAGGGTTTGAAACAAAGACACCTTGGTCAGTTGCCTTATCTGGTGAGTTTATTGCAGCCAACACAAATTGGCGGTTTTTCAACAGTTTCATTAAACCTTACGCATCCATTGGTGTTGGGGTAATGAATGCGGAGACAGCTGCAATCGCTGGCGGAAATAGAGGTGAATATGGTGATTCCTATTCTAAGATCTTCGTACCGGCAGACTTCGGTTTCAAATTTGCCGTTGCCAAAGGCATCAACTTCGAATTAGGTTACCAATTGAATTGGGCGAACCAACGTTTTGACAATAAAGTTGGTCCAAATGAGCAATATAAAAATGATTTGTTCACCTATGCCCACGCAGGTCTAGAGTTTGCTTTGGGTAACGGTAGCAAACCAGCATTGAGCAACTCAAACCCGGTGGCGACCTTAGTGAATGATTATACTGTAAAATACGATGACTTAAAAGCTCAAAATGATGCATTAAACGCAAAAAATCAAGCCTTACAAAGTCAATTGGATGGTTTGAACAGTGATCTGAAAGATGATGATGGTGATGGTGTAGCAAATAAATATGACAAATGTCCAGGTACACCTTCTGGTGTACAGGTAGATGGTGCGGGTTGTCCGATTGTAGTGAAAAACGAAACTAAAGTTGTTGAGAAAGTTGTTGTTACGGAAGCAGACCGAAAAGTTGTTGCTGACGCGATCAAAAACTTAGAGTTCGATTTAAGCAAATCTACGATCCGCTCTACGTCTTACGCAACATTGAACAAAGTTGCTGTATTGTTGATCGAGAAAAACTTTAGTTTGAAGTTGGCTGGTCATACGGACAATACAGGTTCACGCGAATTGAATATGCGTTTATCCAAAGAGCGTGCTGAATCAGTGAAAGCTTACTTGGTATCTCAGGGCGCAAACGCTTCACGTATTGAAGCAACAGGTTACGGTCCTGACCAACCCATTGCATCCAATAAGAATGCTGATGGTCGTCAACAAAACCGTCGCGTAGAGTTTACGCTTTATTAATCGATTTTTTCCGATTTATACAGTCGAAAGGCATCACCTGATAGTGATGCCTTTTTTTATAAATATAGCAGACTAATTTGTGCAGTAATCTTTGTGTTTAAAATAAATAAACATTTGATCAACAAAAAGATAACACCGATATAACTTACATTATCCGTATTTTTATTAAGCTAAGATCTAAAAAAATGCGTAAACCACAAGCTCTCGTTTTGACCCTTGTTTCATTGATTTTTTCCGCCTGTGAAAAGGATCCTGCACTGAATGAACCAGGGTCGAATGAGGCGATCAATCAATGGACATTGAAGCAGATGCAACAGTATTATTATTGGAGTGATAAACTCAAACAACCAAACGATTATCAACAAGCACCAGCTCTATTTTTCAAAAGCATTCTATTTCAAAGCGACCATTACTCGAGCATATTGCAGACACTTAACAGTGACACCTACGGCAATACATTGACGAACACGTTTGGATTTGATTTGGTACAACTACAGGGCACAAGCCGGACCATTCAGTTAGTCACCCAAGTTGTTCCCTTCAGCGAAGGGGATTTAATGGGACTCAAACGAGGAGACAACATCACCCACATCAACAACGAGCCCATTGATCACAGCAACTTGAAATCCCTACTAAGCAAATCCTTGCTTTTACCGGCAATGCAATTAACGCGAAACGATGGCAAAATATTTAACCTCCCCTCTTCCTATATTTCGCAGCCCGTCCTCTATACGGCAAGACTCATCTCCTCCTCACCGGCAGTAGGCTATATGTTCTTAAGTCAATTTGATTTTAGCGGCGCTTATCCCTTATTAGAAGCAGTTCAAAATTTCAAGTCCCAACAGGTACAGGAACTTGTTGTCGATTTACGTTACAATCCAGGTGGCCAAGTCGCTTTTGCCGCGTTTTGCGCACTCTTATTGGCAGACATCAAGGAAAACGACATTTTTGCCAAATACCAAGGCAACAAAAACCTCAAAAATAGAGCAGACAGCTTTGCAGCTGCGTTGCAAGGACAGCCCGATGGCTATTCATTTTCAGCAAAAGATGTTCTAAAACAAGGTTTACATTTAAAAAGGATCTATATGCTCACGGGACCAAATACGGCATCTGCATCCGAAATGTTAATCAATGGATTGCGCCCCTATATACAGGTGATTCAAATTGGAGACAAAACGTACGGAAAGGATATGGCTTCGACCACCATATCCACCCCCGAAGAAATTCATGGTACAGAACGAGCCTGGCATTTGATCCCTATGATCTATAAAATCTACAATAAAGCGGACCAAGGAGATTACAACAATGGAATTACTCCGCAGCAAATAACGGATGAATTTGCTTTCTTGCCCTTGGTTCCAATAGGTGATACTAGAGATGTTTTAATACAGCAAGTATTACAAACAATTAGCAATGAAAATCTCAAGACAAGAAGTGCGGTCAATACAACAGGAAAAACGGGCACTTTAAGGCCAAAATATATAGGCAGCAGTTATCAGACAATACCCATTGAAGTTAACGCACAGGACAAGTCCGAAAAATAGCTTCGTCAGTGTGCGCAGGAATTTAATGAAGTAATGACCATACGGAGATCAGCCCCAGTTTGCCCGTTTTTGGCTAATTTGCGAAGCGAGCGGGACAAGATTTTAGCGCGAATGGTCCGTTCCTTAGATTCATAGTCCCGCACCAGTCCTTCCAATTGTTGTAATAGTTCCCTATATTGAATATATAGCTCATTCAGATTTGTAAATTCTCCACGCAATTTGCGAAGCACTTCCGAATCAATAACATGCTCTACATCCCCCTGAATTTCCAGGGCAATCGCTAATAGTTTACGATGTTTTAAATCACTGATACCTTTCATAATGACTATTTTTTTGAATTAATGGTTTACCATTGATGTAAGTGTTGACGGGTATCTGTGTTTGTTTTGTAATGAGTTTTATTTCTGTAGCCAGATATTATCCAAACCATAGCCTATCCCTCCAATTTCTGAGAATGCATCAACATCAAAATATGCATCGGATTCTTTTTGAGGGAGATATACAATACCGATATCTACCGAAAAATTAAAAAACAAAAAGACTTTTTGTCCATCTATAAGGATCGGTTTTAAATCCTTATCTAATACTTGCGCCTTTGGCACAAAAGTAGCGTCAATCGGTATTTTGATAAATTCTTCGGGAATTTTATCTGATATCAAGTCGGTAATCAGGATTGGATTTTCGTCATACTTGACCATATCCATTCCCCAACTTTCATCATAGACAGGCTTACCTTGATAAATCGCCAATCGAATCGGCTCGCCATTTGGTGAAATCGTCTGGTTATAATTTAATATCTTTACCTGCCTCACACCCGGAATCGATTCGACATCATCTCCTAAGGGGTTTGGCCCGACAACGAGTGAAGGATCAATGGGACTTTTGCTATGCACACCAAAAGTATTTAACCCTGACTTGAGGGCGAGACGTTGTTCTAGGACAACCTGATCCTTGCTATCATACGCAACGACCAATGAAGAATCGGCATCTTTATTTCGTATAAAAATAAAATTAGCATCGCTTGGATTAGCAACTTTTCCATCTATCGTTACTCTTTTTACATCCACCGACGCAGTGCTATAGGATCTAAAAGCAATCCGGGCTAGTTCTTCAGTTTCTACAATAGGTTCACCTTTTTGACAGGAAGACAATAGCGCCCCAACCCAAAGGACTATAAAACAGAGAAATAAATTTTTAATCATCTATAAAGGATAAAGAAGTGAGCCATTGTATGGCTCACTCAATTAAATAATCAATATTAATAAGTTTTTGGAGCAAATTGAGTCCAGTTTGCAGTCCAAGGAGCAGTTGTTGGATGAAATGCACCACTATACGTTGTCGTTCCATTGCCATAGGCTGGTGATGTAGAAAGTGGTCTTAGAAATGCAGGATTAAACAAAGTCGCTGTCGGATAAAAAATATTAACACCGCCTGCTAGTTTCAAATAAGCAGCAGCATCTGTTGAAACATTTGTTTGATTTCCAGCTGGTGTTGCACCACTGAAAGCTGCTGTATACGCATGTATAACATTACCCGTAAATGTACCTGTTGCGCCATCTTGGAATGCAGCACCTGTCGCATAACCTGCGATAATCGAATTTTGAATATCATACTGTGAAGCTCTTCTCCAACGGTTACCAAATTTCAGCTTAGTCGTAGCTACACTAGCATCTTTAATACCCAAGAATGTGAAATTTTTCAATACGGGACGAGTCTTAGGTGTTGCTGCATATGGTGCTGTACCTTCGTTATCCGACTCCAAACCGTTTGAATCCGAGCTACCGCTTGATGTGCTATTTGTTGAATTAGGATCCTTTAATGATAAGGCATATTGAATTGTTCCGGTGTATCCATGATCGAAATCAAAGTCATCATCGTCATTCGATAATGCTACTAAGTATTTTGCATTTACAGTACCACCAAAGAACTCAAATCCATCGTCTTTACCCCAAGATACCTGGATATTTTCTAGCGTAGTACCAGTACCAACACCACCTAAAGTTAATCCGTTAATCTCATTATCAGCAGTTAAGTTGTAACCGGCAAACTCAATACGTACGTATTTTAAAGACCCTGAATTATCTGCAGCATTTGTCCCTCCATAAGTAACATCTACACCCACAGGTTGAGGAATTCCTTCTATTCTTTTTGTTGCAGCCTGGTTTGTTGTTGCGCTGCCCAATAATACAACACCTCCGAAATCACCAGGATTACGAGAGTTAGCAGCATTTGGAGAAGTAAATACGATCGGCGCAGCGGCAGTACCGTTAGCAATTAATTTCGCTGTTTTAGGCACAACTAAAACACCTTTGATATTGTGTGTGAATCCTGTGATTTCATCAACATATGCTTTAGTCACACCAGAAGTAATGTAAGTACCTGCTGCAATAGTTAATGTCGCACCCGGTCTTACGAAAGCAACACCATCAATTTTCCATACGGTGTCCGCAGAAAGTGTTGTTTTAGTAATGATACCTGCAGCGTCTGTTGGAATCGTTGCCTGAGGTTTGTTTGGCAAACCAGCATTCAAATCTGAATTAGGTCCTACGTTGTCTTTGTTACAAGAAGCCAGTGCGATTGCGCACACGCTTGCTACTGTTAAGATTTTTTTCATTTTGTGTTAAATAATTACTAGTTTTGCCATCACAAGATCATTTTTAGACTATGCACCCTATGGGATAGCATTTCATAAGGTTGCATAGTTGTTTTCAATCACCCGTTTTTTGTTTCTATTTTATCTTCCTGTTGTGCTATTGGACAAACCCGGAACTCATTGACATTATTAAGGAGTGATATGAAACTGCCTCGCGCAGGTATTTTTTATTTAAAAATTATAGCTAACTGAAAGATTAAACCTTCGACCATCTCTTCTGCGATAGGTGATAATATCTCCCTCTTCTTTATTATATTTTATAGATTTGCCTTTTTTCAACACATAAAATTTTGTATCATCTTGATCATAATCTTGAATATTCATATAATACCGCGTCCATTCATCCAATAGGTTGGCCATATTTAATTTTACTTCCATCTTACCCTTTAGAAAACGTGTATAAAGCTGTGCGTCCAATTGTTTTGGAGCCAACTCATATTCGACATTATTCATATTAACATTAGCTAAATTTGTGCGGTACCCGCGATGATTATAACTTGCTGTTACCCCAAAAAATTCACCCCAATATCCTACACCAAGATTCAATAACCAGGGTGACTGGCCCATCAGTGGTCTATCTTGATTGGGATAGCGCTGTTGGACGCGCTCAGCAACTTGAGTTTCAGGATTATTGATCCATTCCCAAGGACTTAATACGTTGACTTTCGATTTGAGCAGTGTTCCATTAGCGTAGACAAATAAGTTTTTAAACCACTCCTTTTCCGACAGAAATGTTAAATTTTTCCTGACTTCCATTTCGAGTCCAAGATTTTTCGCATTTTCCATATTGGCGAAAGTATAACTGTTCCCCCCACTATGAACAAGTTCTATGGGTTTATCCAAGTATTTATAGTATCCTGTTATAGAAATGATTTCACCTGATGAGGGGTACCATTCAAATCGAAGATCTACATTATCTATTAACGTGGACTTAACTTGCTCTCCATAAACGTAACCGTCTAACTCATAATCATACATGGCAAACATGCCAACTTCTCTAAAATCCGGTCTAATTACAGTCCTCGCGTAACTACTCCGAATATTGAAATCAGGTGTTACGTTGTAGGTAGCATTAATCGAAGGTAAGAAACGCCAATTATTTTCTTTTACGCCAAAACGGTGCCGTTGCACGTCATTGGGATCCGGCTCATCCTGATAAGTTCTTTTATATAATTCCTCTTGTCGGGAGTTTAAATTAAAATGCTCCGCACGGACACCATATACCAACCGCAATTTATGCCATAACTTTTGGTCTGCCATCAAATACACCGCTTGTGACGCCATTTTACCATCATAAAATCGTCCTCCGCCTATGGCATCTGCATAATAATAAGCCTGGCCGTTTCCATTGCCTATATTATTAGTATCGAATAATTCATCGTAAGGGATTTCGATTTGGGGAGGTAATTGATTCGTGGTACCCTCCGCCCAAGATCTTGTCCAAGGAACAAAATTGAATAAATCCAGCGCTCTCTTTTTCGACCAAGCCTGATAACCTAATTTCACCAAGGTTGGCATGGCGGTATTCATTCCGAATTTTCGCGAAAATGCCGTACTCCAATTATAATCCGTCTCATCTATATTTGTCCATCTCCGCGAGTCTTTGAAAACCCCAGCCACAGATGAGCTTCTGTGGGTCATTAGGCCAGGGGTTTGAAAATAAGGAATATTATCTATCGTCGTAGTTACCCTATAGGAAAGTTTTCGTTCATCTAAAATTTGTTGTTTGATTTTGTTAATAGTGAACATTCCTTCAGCTTTTATTTCCCACGGCAATTGATACTCTCCAACCAACTGGTGTTGCTGCAAAGACATTGCTTCAGGCAATTGATAAATCAATTTGCTTACTTCCGGATTAGAATCATTATAGGGTTTTTGAATAGACTCATTATAAATATCACTGTATGTACGCGCATACATATTCTTTAAGGAAACTTTAAAAGCTTGTCCTTGCCAGCCCATATTGGCCATTAATCCTCCACTGCTATTGAAGCGATAGGATGTCCCCGCTCCATTGTCACCGAGACCTACACTATCAATATAATTATTAATACTTACGGAATTACGCACATTATTAAATGCAATGATGTTTTGCTCGTTTCTAAAATTTGCGGATGCCACAAACCCCAATCGCTGTCCATTATTTAATTCATAAACCCGTCCTAGCGAAAAGCGCATATTCTGATTAGGGTATGCTTTATACTTATATTGCCGCAATGCATCGTTATTAAAACGCTTGGATTGTGCGATAGCATCCAAATCATTGTACTTCACGCCCTCTCCGTATTCTGTAGGATTTAGAGGTGTATTATTTAACTCTGGATCTGTCAAAATATAACCGGGAGGCGCATCTAATTGCATTGCCCGATTGTTCCACTGCCAAGTCTTTATTCCATCGGGCATTTTTGACGATTTGTCAAAAAAACCGAAATATTCACTCGTATGCCGCTCCCCAAGACGATAAAAGTCTTTGCCTGTTGTACGGGAATTTCCTCCTATTCCGTATTGTATTGTCGTAAAATCCTTCTCCGGAATATCCAATGTATTCACCGAAACCTGTCCCCCCGAGAATTCAGCGGATACATCTGGTGTTGCCGTTTTATTGACCACCACCGAGCTCACCATCTCTGTCGGAATAATATCAAAAGAAAAATCCCGTCTATTCTGCGAAGTACTTGGAATCACGACCCCATCCAACATGGCCTGATTGTAGCGATCTGACATACCCCGTACGATGACGTTTCTATTATTGACCGTCGTCACTCCCGTCACTCGTTTCAAAACCTGCCCCATATCATTGTCCGGTGTGCGAGCAATCTGTTCGGCGGATATTCCGTCTGTCACCGACGCTGCATTCTTTTGTGCCGCATACAATCCCGCTACAGAAGCCTTTTTAAACGATACACTGACAACAGCCGTCTCCAACGCATTTACCTGCGCCTTCATGGCAATATTTAAGCCTGTCCGTTGTCCAGCCTGTATTTTGACCCCCTCGATACGTTGAGTCTGATAAGAGAGATAGCTGATTTCCAGTATGTAGGTTCCCGGCTCAGCATTCAAAAGATAGCTACCATCGATACCGCTCTGGGTTGATTTATTGGCACCGATCAGTTTGATGCTGGCATTAGCCAACGGCTGACCGCGATCATCAATCACTTTACCTGAGATACGCCCATCCTGCTGTACCGGCTTTTCGACCAATGTAATATAGACCCCGTTGTCATGCGCCATCAAGTTCGTTTCCTTGAGCAGATAATACATGATATCCCTGACACTGTTGCTTTTGAAAATTTTGGCATTGACCTTTTTCTTTGCCAGATTATATTTCGTTGCATCGAAAGCGATATGTATATTTTGGGTTTCCAAATGCTCGAAAGCAGCCGGAATATTGGATTCATTAAAAGAAACTGTAATCTTTTTATTGAGTAACTGGCCGTATGCGCCCGAAGCAAAAAGCATTTCGGCCGACACGATCGAAAGAAGTAAACCTACCAACGATGTCCTTATCATAAACTTAATATCGTTTTGCGTAACGTATTGCTTAAAATTCATAAATTTGTATGCGTATATAATATCTCTATAAGTTGTTGTATATGTTATTTATACCATCTCCAAATGGTGTATGATTCAGAGTTGACGATGGCCGTCGTCAGCTCTTTTTTATCCCGCATTAGTAAATATGCACTATCCCGCCCTCCTTTCTGGATTTGTTGTGATGAATCGCTTTGATACTTTCCAAGGTTGCCGTCCAGGACAGCTGCTTTGATATGGGCATGCTATAACGTTGTTGGGCAATCCGTTGGTCGTCCGTTTTAAGATCCACATCATAAATATTTTTGACCGCCAGCGCCAATTCTGCAAAACTGCTTTGCTTAAGGTAAACTCTTCCTTCAATCCAGCTATTACGTGTCGTCAGATCAAAAGTCTCCTGATTACTATGGTGATTATTTTTTGTATAACGGATCTGTTCACCGCGGGTCAGCACACCCAGCGGATCATTATTGGCAGTGACCTGCACTTTACCTGTAAATACTGATACCGATATATCATCCAATTCCGCATAGTTTTTCACAGTAAACGAGGTTCCCAAGACCTTTGTCTGTACTTGTTGGGCATGCACAATGAAAGCCTTTGCAGAATCTTTCTTAACCTCAAAAAACGCCTCTCCAGCAAGAAGCTCTACAACGCGGTCCCTTCTGTCATAAGAAACCGTATCCAATTTAATTTTGGAATAGGCATTCATTACAATGATTGATCCGTCGGCCAAAAGTACCCGTTTACGCTGTGAGGCTCCGGTTTCAAAAATCCGGTAACCCGGTTTTAAATGCGTTTCTTTTGTGATTAAATTAAGCTCGTGCTGTTGATTCCAAAATAAAATCCCGAGACAGAATATCAGACCTGCGGCGACTGCTCCGGCCCAGTAGCTTAATTTCTGAACTGCTGTTTTTTTAGGAGCTGTACTTCCAATACGTCCTTGTATCCTATTCCACAACCGAACCTCATTAATCTCCTCTACAGGAAGTTTTTCCTGATCGAGCGTATCGTACCAGCGATCAATCAGGGACTGCTCAGCCTTGTTGGCTTTGTTCTGCTGATATCTATAGATTAAGGATTCAAAAATTCTTCTTTTCACTTTTTTGCCTGCTGTTTATATACAAGTCTTCAAAAAAGTCAGAAAGTACTTCAAGAAATGGTTAATGTTTTATAAAAGAATTGTTAAGTTGATTTTTTATTCCTGCGATCGCCTTTAAACGCGCAATCCTTACTTGGAGAGTTCTTCCAGAACAAAAATAAGCAGGAGGGTAAAACTGCCATTTTGAACATTTTGATAGCCGATAATCGCTTTTTTCAGTCTTTTGGATGCTTCGGTAAGGTTATTTTTTACAGTCTGTTCGGAGAGTCCCATCCGCAGTGCTATCTCACGAATTGATAGATGCTCCCACTTCAACAAGAGTACCTGCCGCATATTATGCGGCATAATTTTCAATTCATCTTCCAACATCTTTTCAAGCATGAGGTAAGTTTCAAGTTCTTCCGGATGATACTGAACATAATCAAAAATATGTTTGCTCCAATGATCCAAGAGTTTATCCTTTGCCTTATTGGAATTGAAAAAATCTATAATTTTATATTTGAGCATTCCTTTGAGATAGGCAGGAAGATTCATCTGAATATCGATCGTATGACGTTTTTCCCAAAACTGAACAAACAGTTCCTGGAGCATATCTTCTACATCCTGCACATCAAGAATACGCCGGGCAGCATGTTGGTAAAGATCTTTCCAACAATGCTGATATAATGCAGCGTAAGCAGTTGTATCATTACGCTCTTTAATAGCCCGTAACCACTGTTCATATATAATTGGTGTCTGATCCATACTAATATCAAAAATAAGGTTGGGATATTAAGTTTCTATTAATAAATGAATAAAGAAAGCACAAAGAAGAAAAATAGTTTACAATCAAAATAATACTTTTCAGCTTACCATTAACTATGCAGCGCAACTAAAGTTTTTATCCCCTTAATTTGAAGTTCTTCAATCTCATTAAAAATCAATCATTTAAATTCTTTGATTATTCAAATATTATTCTTACCTTTGCAACGCCTTAGGCAATAGTGCCTATTGTATATAATATTTCATGAACCCATTTTTAGAACTGGGAATCCGTGAGGAAGTTGTTAATGCCATCTCAGAATTAGGTTTCGAAAAACCTTCTGAAATTCAGGAAAAAGCCATTCCTGTTTTATTGACTGGTAACGACGATTTTGTCGGATTAGCCCAAACTGGCACAGGAAAGACCGCGGCATTTGGTCTTCCATTATTAGAGCAATTAGACTTTTCTCAAAAACACCCACAGGCATTAATCCTTTGCCCTACCCGGGAATTATGTTTACAAATCTCAAAAGATTTAGAAAAATTTGCTAAATACGTTGACAACGTACATGTTGTTGCTGTATATGGAGGTGCAAATATCTCAGACCAGCTACGTCAAATTAGACGTGGAGTGCAAATTGTAGTAGCGACCCCAGGTCGTATGTTGGATATCATTGGCAGAAATGCAATTGATTTTTCAAATGTTAAGTATGTTGTATTAGATGAAGCGGATGAGATGCTCAATATGGGCTTCAAAGAAGACATCAACAACATTTTGTCAGAAACTCCTGACGAGAAAAAAACTTGGTTATTTTCGGCGACAATGCCTTCCGAGGTACGTCGTATTGCGAAGAATTATATGACCGATCCCGTTGAGCTTACTGTAGGTACAAAAAACACAGGTAACGCCAACATTGAACACCATTATTATTTGATCAAAGCAAAAGATAAATATGCGGCGTTCAAACGTATTGTGGATTCAAACCCTGATATCTTTGGTATCGTATTTTGTCGTACAAAAATTGAAACACAGGATATCGCTGAAGCGTTGATCAAAGATGGTTACAATGCAGACTCGCTGCACGGTGACTTGTCCCAACAACAACGTGATAAAGTAATGAAACGTTACCGTGACCGTAGTTTACAATTATTGATCGCAACAGACGTAGCAGCTCGTGGTATTGATGTAAGTGATGTAACGCACGTAATCAACTTCTCTTTACCTGATGAAACAGAAAACTATACGCACCGTTCTGGTCGTACTGCCCGTGCAGGTAAAACTGGTATCTCTCTTTCATTGGTAAACGTAAAAGAGCTCAGCAAAATCCGTCATCTTGAAAAGATCATCGGTAAAGCTTTTGAGAAAAAACAAGTTCCTCAAGGTGCTGAAGTTTGCGAAAAACAATTGTTCTCTATCGTTAAGAAGATTGAAAACGTAGAAGTAAATGATGAACAAATCAGTCCATTCTTGCCTGCAATTATGGAAAACTTGGAATCTCTTTCAAAAGAAGATATTATCAAAAGATTTGCTTCTCTTGAATTTAACCGTTTCTTGGATTATTACAAAAATGCACCTGATTTAAATATCGAAGCCCGCGAAGGTTCTCGTGAAGATCGTGGTGACAGACGTGATGGTCGTTCTCGCGAAGGTTCGAAAGGTTATACGCGTTTGTTTATGAACCTAGGTTCAGTAGATGAATTCTCTCGTGGAGACATGTTAGGCTTTATCTGTAACAATGCGAATATCTCTGGAAAATCTATCGGTAAAATTGACTTAAAAGGTGTGTTTACATTCTTTGAAGTTCAAGATGCTGAAGTAGAGAAAGTATTCCAAGGATTCCAAGGTGTAGATTATAACGGTCGTCAAGTACGTATCGAAGTATCTGGAGATGCAAAAAGCGAAGGCCGTGGTGGTGACCGGGGAAGAAGTCGTGGTGGTGACCGTGGCGGAAGACGCGAAGGCGGATACCGTGGTGGTGATCGCGGCGGAAGACGTGAAGGCGGATATGGTGGTGGTGACCGTGGCGGAAGACGTGAAGGCGGATTCAGCAGCGAGAAACGCGACCGTGGCAGCAATGGCGGAGGTTTCCGTGATTTCTCAGGTAAACGTAAAGAATCTAAAAGCAAATACTAGATTTAGTATTTAGATAAAACCCATAAGGACTCTGATTTGGAAAGCCCCGGCTTTGCAGATCAGAGTCTTTTTCGTTTATAATTCCCCGACGGATCCACAACCAGTTATACTCCTCCCCTTCTCGCCAGCTTAATGCGCGATATTCCATTTCCCACCTGCTTAATCTCCTCAAAAATCCGTAAATTAGCTCAATTATACGAAGGGGATTTCCATCATGCTAACAGCAACACGATTATTTGATTTAGCCTATTTGCAACAAGAAACTGCGCCCGGCTTTCCTATGTTTTCCTACAAAAACGGAACAAATTGGGTAGCGGTAAGTAATACAGACTTTATCGAACAAGTCAATCAGGTATCCAAAGGTCTGATTGCATTCGGTGTTCAAGCAGGAGAAAAAGTTGCTTTAATCAGTGAAAACCGTATCGAATGGAATATTCTTGATTTTGCTATCCAGCAAATCGGCGCGGTCGTCGTAGCAATTTACCCCAATATTTCTGAATCGGATTACAGGTATATATTCAACCATGCTGAGATCAAAAATTGTATCGTAAGCTCCAGAAAATTATACTCTAAAATCACTTCGATCAAAGACTCATGCCCGCTTCTGGAGCATATTTTCACCTTAGATAAAGAAGCGGATTTACCAGATTGGCAGCGTTTTGTAGCCGCTGGTGCTTCCATCACTGATGAGCAGGTTCAGGTACTTCGAAATGCCGTCAATACCGATAGCCTGGCTTCAATCATTTATACATCGGGTACAACCGGAAATCCAAAAGGAGTAATGCTGGCCCACCGGAATCTATTGGCCGATACCATGAGCAGTGCGTATTCCTTCCCTGTTGAACGTGGCGACCGGGCACTTTCCTTTCTCCCGGTTTGCCACGCCTATGAACGTGTATTCCAATACGTCTATATGTATAAGGGATTGACAATCTTTTTCGCTCAGTCAATGGATTCCATTGGAGAAGATTTCAAATCAGTCCGGCCCCATATTTTCTCTGCTGTACCGCGTGTGCTTGAAAAAGTGTATGAAAAAATTAAGGCCAAGGGTGATCAACTGACCGGATTAAAACGTAACATCTTCTTTTGGTCCCTTCGTATCGGCGAACAATATACATTAGAGAACCGTTCCTGGTGGTATGACATTAAATTAAGTATTGCACGAAAATTAGTCTTTTCGAAATGGCGCGAGGCATTAGGCGGAGATATCAAGGGTATCGCATCGGGCAGTGCTGCCTTACAGGAAAGATTAATTCGACTATACATGGCTGCCCGAATACCGATATATGAAGGCTATGGTTTAACTGAAGCAGGGCCCTGTATTGCTGTAAACTGTTTTAAAAGAGGAATGAAAATCGGGACTGTCGGTCTGCCACTGATCAATATCGAAATCAAACTTGCCGATGATGGAGAGATCCTCACTAAAGGTGAAAACAATATGATTGGCTATTATAAAAATGAAGAAGCAACTGCTGAGGTCCTGAAAGACGGTTGGTTGTATACAGGAGATATCGGTCAATGGGTGGACGGTAAATTTCTCAAAATCATCGACCGTAAAAAAGAAATGTTTAAGACTTCCGGCGGAAAATACATTGTTCCGCAACAGCTAGAGTCCAAGATCGCAGAATCTTCTCTTATTGAGCAGGTGATGGTGATAGGCGAGTCGCGAAAATTCCCTGCGGCTCTGATTGTGCCAAACTATACCAATCTTTTGGAATGGAGCAAGAGCTCCTTCCCTTTGTTGGCAGATCTTCCGAAAATAGAATTTCTGAACAGTACTGAAGTTAAACAGCAGATTGAATCTGAGCTTGATCGTATCAATCGAAATTTTGGGAGCTGGGAGCAGATCAAAAAATTCGCGATTATTCCAAATGAAATGACAATAGAGACGGGAGAGCTAACCCCAACCTTAAAGATGAAGCGGAAAATCATCCTGCAAAAGTATACAAAAGAGGTTGAAGAGATTTACAACAATTAATACATCAAAGACAAATCTATTTCTTGGGTTCAAGTGATAAGGTATGCAGGATATCAGCAACTGCACCTAGGTATTTGTCGGCACATTAAATTAAGAATCAAAAAGATAGACCTTTAAATAAAATAGCCTTTGTCAGAGACAAAGGCTACACTATATAACATTTTTTTGTACTTACGACTTCTTAGGCAGACGTTGACGAATTGCTTCATAAATAACAACCGCAGCCGATACAGACACGTTAAGAGAGCCTATTTCGCCATACATTGGTATCTTGGCAAGATTATCCGCAATACGAATTAAATCATTTGATACACCAACGTCTTCTGCGCCCATGATGACACAAGTAGGTGCAGTATAATCCACGTCATAGATACTCGAAGTTGTTTTTTCCGTACTAACAACCAACTGTACGCCTGAATCTATTAAAAATTTGCCCACTTTTGAAAGGCTATCATGACGGCAGACCGGAATTTTATACAATGCACCCGCGGAAGTCTTAATTGCATCTGGATTTATCTCTGCGGATCCTTTTTTCGGCACAATGATCGCATGCACACCAGAACATTCTGCGGTACGTGCAATCGCTCCCATATTGCGGACATCAGTAACACCGTCTAGCATCAGAAGTAAAGGGGTCTCCCCCTTCTCATAGATCTGAGGCAGGAGATCTTCAATATTTTGATAGGTAATTGGCGATATAACAGCAATGACACCTTGGTGATTTTTCCGGGTGATACGGTTCAGTTTCTCAATAGGCACTTGCTGAAAAGCAATATCATGTTCTTTCAGTAAGGATTTCAGTTCCAGAATCAAGCTACCGCTTAATCCACGTTGTACAAATAGCGATTCAATCTCTTTACCACTATCGATTGCTTCGATGACGGCACGGATACCGAATACCATCTGATTTACTTCACGTCTTTCGCCGTGATCACGATCACGTCTCTGAAAATTTCCTTGCATCATAAATACTAAATATTACCTTCCAAATAGAAGAGATTGCAAAGGTACAAAAATTAACAGGAATTGGAACGATTGATTAGCTTAAGCCCAAGTTAAACTCCTTACGCAAAGTATCCAAAAGTGGATTTTTGGTCACCATAGCTTGGTATTTCTCTTGCGAAGTATACGGTTTACGGGAAACTGTAAATTCCATCATGACCCCTTGGAGATCGAGTGCAAAATTTTGCAGCTTGACGCGAAGATAGTTCAGCACATCCACTTTCGCACTTTGCAGCACATCCATCTGTACACCATTCTCGACATCAATCTCTATTAATGTACCTTTTAGCCGAGGTTGGGTCGTGGTCATCATGGTATACAGGTTGATCTTATTTTCTGCCTTTAGCTGTTCGGCATAGGCATTCCAGATCGCTATAAACTGATTAAAGCTTACCTCACGCTGTTCGGTACCTCTTATTAATTCAGGTTCATCCCCCTCTTTGGCAACAGAATTATTGTCATAAATAGTATTCAGATCGGGCAACGATGGAATAATCGCTGAGGCCGAGGATCCCCATCCACCTTTTTTAACTTTTGGAGGCACATTCGAAACCACCTCAATTTTTACTTCGGGATTAACGGCTGCTGCCGGAGGCTTGGACGTTACTGGCTGTGTTGTGGATACCGGAACTGAGGCCGATACAGTTGATGCGGACGCTATATTTTGTGGAGTATTTCCAGAAGGCACTGCCGCAGAAGGAGTTTCCTTAGGTTGCGAAGCTACTGGCTCAGGAAGTTTTTTTTTTACTCCTTCAGCAGCTGAAGGAATCTGTACAGAACCAAGCTGACTTAATTTAATGGCATTTGCAATGTGGCACATTTTCAACAAGGCAAGCTCCACCTGCAAACGCTGGTTCTTACTTGTTTTGTAATTTATTTCACACTGGTTTGAAATATTCAAAGCCGAAAGAAGGAATCCCGAAGAAGCTTTCTGGGCTTGCTGTAAATATTTTTGACGTATGCTATCGCTAACTTCCAGTAATTTTAACGTAGCAGGTTCCCTGGCTACAAGTAGATTGCGAAAATGAGCTGACAAACCGGCAATAAAATGACTTCCGTCAAAACCGTGGTTCAAAATCTCATTAAATGTCAAAAGCGTTTGCGCAGCATCTTCAGCCAAGATCGCGTCTGTTAGCTTAAAATAATAATCGTAATCCAGAATATTCAGGTTATCGATTACAGCCTGGTAGGTGACGTTTTTATTCGAGAAGCTGACGATCTGATCAAACATGGACAAGGCATCACGAAGACCACCGTCTGCCTTTTGGGCAATGATATGCAAACCATCTTGGTCATAAGCTATCGCCTCGCGATCGGCTATCTTTCCGAGGTGACCTGCCATGTCCTCGACTTTAATCCGGTTGAAGTCAAAAATCTGACAGCGTGAAAGAATCGTGGGTAAAATCTTATGTTTTTCCGTTGTAGCCAGGATAAAAATCGCATAAGAAGGCGGCTCTTCCAATGTTTTCAAAAAGGCATTAAAAGCAGCCTGCGAGAGCATATGCACCTCATCAATGATATAGATCTTATACTTTCCGGCCTGCGGTGGAATACGGACCTGATCGATCAGATTGCGGATATCGTCTACAGAGTTGTTGGATGCAGCGTCAAGTTCGTGTATACTGAAAGAATTACCGTTTTGAAAGGATTTGCAGCTATCGCATTGACCACAAGGCTCCGTTCCGGTTAAGATCTGTTCACAATTTATTGTTTTGGCCAAAATACGTGCACAAGTAGTTTTACCAACACCCCGTGGCCCACAAAATAAAAATGCCTGCGCCAACTGATTGTTGTGAATTGCATTTTTTAGGGTACCCGTAATGTGTTGCTGACCTACAACCGAATCAAAGGTAATCGGGCGGTATTTACGTGCAGAAACAATAAAATTATCCATTGCACGAAGATACGGATTTTAAAAAAGAAAATGGAGATTCTAAAACCTAAAAATTAAAAGTCAGCAATTATTAATCCAGCCATACGAATTGAAGGATTATTATCTCATTGAAGCAGAACCTCATTATAAAAATGCCTCTTTCTTAAAAGCTCACAAATGCATATTGCCCTTTAAAGTGAACTGGCTCATCATCTTTTCATCGACATAAAATTTAATAGGAAAATATACAAAAAGAGAATAACTCTATCCATTACGCCTTTTACTGTAGCAAAAATTTCGTAACAGACGTTATAGGGTTAAAAGCCAAAATTATGAAGCAAAAAACAACCTTATTTTACCTCAGTCTATTTAGTATTTTTTTATTTTCAGGATGTAAGAAAGAAGACAACTATGAAGAGCTCACTCGTCTAGCAGATGATAAAATTCAGCAAGCCGTTAAACTAACTGAAAATCTTTCTTGTAATGATCTGAAGGAATGCCGTATTGACACACTTTATTATACCTACGTACCCGTACATCCGAGCTTCGAGCAAACCTATAATAAATTAATTGCCGAGGCCGCAGATCTTAAAGAAAGAGCACAGAAAGTCTATACAGGACCGATTGTGTACAACACGAGTGTAGCCCCCAATTATCTTCCACCCCATTTTGGGATACGTTGCATTGCTGGCAAACTGAAAGTTGCCAGCGCAAGGGATCTGGAATTATCTGAAATCAATCAACGATTGGCGGATTTGCTCCCCAAATTGCAGACATTTTTTGATGACATTCCCTGCAACGACCCAAGTAAATGGCACATTGCTACCTTCCGTAAAGACTGCGAATTTATCTCCATACTGTATACGGACAAAGATAACTTTGCTGAGTTTGGAAATATGGCAGAACAATATAATCATTTGGACAATGCTAAAAGAATACTGGACAAAAGCTTAAATTGTAGCGAGACAAATGAAAAACCAGCTAAAGGTGTGGTTTGCGAAAATGGCAAGCCTAAAGTAACGTATTAGCTTATCCTAACAGATTATAAGGGCCAGTTCTTGGAATTGGCCTTCTGAGTATTTTTTATACGGAATTTTTGTTCAAGGATGTATTGGCAATTTTTTGGTATCAACGCTCGCTGCTAATAACTCTTGCGACAAGTTAAGTGTCTATTGATTGCTCGTTTTTTGGTATTTAGCTTGCAATAGCAAAAACAAAAGGCCAATCGTGACAAGAAAATGCAAGGCATGCGGGATCTGATCAAATAACAGCATGCAAAAGCCGTTTAAATTTATGATAGCGGCTAAACACTATTTGGAGGCGGGCACAAACTAGCCCATGTAACTTTTCACAAAAAGGTATACATGGGCTAGTTCTATTATTTAGTTATTGTAACAATAATATCGTCGACAAAAATGCGGTTAACAGTAGCCGGCCAATTACCAGCACGCTGATCAAAAGCACCGCCAAATAACCAAATTTGAGTCTCCGCAGTAGCTCCCGTAACAACAAAAGAATAGGTCGCTTCTGGAGCTTGCCACGCTGCTCTGCACGATTCTATATTCGAGTTAGGAGTAGCCACGTTCATCACATTAAATTGACTTACACTAACCGCCCCCGGCCCTTTGACACCAACATTGAGCAAATAATGATCGCTCGTGGCATATCGCACAGCTTTGAAGGTAACCAGTAAATTTTTCGTACGCTGTACATTGACCAGTTTCGGTGAAATTAGATCGCCCCCATAATTTGTACGCCCTAGTTTAATAAAACCTGGCCGCGCATAGATCGAAGCGTAATTACCCCCGCCTTCCGTGGTATTGATCGTACTGGTCCAGCCTTTGGCCAACTCTTCGGTGCTCCACGAGGCAATCCTTGTTTCACCTGAAGTGGTATTAAAAACCTCGCTTCCATAGGTTAGCCAGTTAAAGTCTTCCCTGAGAACGACGTCCCCTTCCACCTGCAATTTCACACCTTTCTGATATACTGTAAGTGGAGATGCCTGTTGCACATCATTTAAAAATAACAAAAGATTTGCGGTACGCTCAATGTCGGTATTTTTATCTACCGTAATTGTTATCGGGGTATCTCCCTCACCTTCCATAGGGGAAAACTTAACCCAGTCAGACTCGTCCTCCACCGCAACTTTCCACTTCCCCGTAGACCGAAGAATATATTGTCCATTAATCCCCTCTTCAAAAACTTCAAGACGACTGGATAATCCATCTATTTTTAGATAAGGATCTTTCATCTGTCCTTGATCTGTAGATCCTGCCTGATCTACCTTCAGCACACTATTTTGCAACTTTCCATTTAAAGTGAAAAACAGTGTCAGTTCACGCGCATCCGGATCGGTATTTTTGTTGACGGTAACCGTAAATGTTCCATTTCCGTTTCCCTCCATCGGATCGATCTTGATCCAGTTCTCCTTTCGAAGGGGTTCTACTTTCCATTTACCGCTCGCCTGAACAGTGTAAGTTTCGGCTGTGCCATTAGCTGCAGCCTCCAATTTTGATGGGTTATCTTTTAATGCAAAAGCACCGTCTACCGCAAGATCGTCTTTGCAGGATGTCAGTATCATTATTAAACTAAGACAAAAGACAGTTATTGATTTTGGAAGTGCATCCAATTTGTAATAATTAATTATATTCATGGATTCCATAATTTTATTTAACCTGCATTTCAACACGTTCCTTCATAATCGTCGTCACATTGTCGATCGTATACTGATAGGACAATAGAAATACGTTCGTACGCATACCGAAAGCTTCTTCCACCTTAAATTTATTCGGATACATTGGATCATTATCCAACTGTACGACCTGAATATCTTTGTACGGTTTTATTGTTACATTATTAAAATCATCCATCTCCAGTGTAAGACAATTTTTTGCAATATTGGGTACTTTGGATACAAAGGTTTCATTTCCGGCGACCATCCGCACGCTATTGCTGGTTAATGGAAATAGCTGTTTATTCGCCGCTGTAGACAAACTATTGGCAAACCCCACCATTGAATACATGGTATTTTTGGCCTGTGATGCATACTCATTCTCTATGATGACCTGATACAACATGGTGCTTTTCTTAGGATTGATTTCAACACCGGATGAACTTGTTGCTTTCAGCCCAATAAAATAGGTAGAATCCGGAGATAAACCGTCCGGTCGCAATTTGACCATGGTACGGCCTGTAAGTTCGCCTGCTTTGATCACAATCTTTTTATCCATGATTTCATACTTCTCTTTGGGAAGTAATTTGGCATATAGATCTTCAGAATTATCATACACGGCAAAATTATATTTCACCAACGTCTCTGGATCCTCTTCCAGTTCAATAACAAGATCTTTATCAGGCGCATGTGTACCTCCTGAAGATGCCGCTACATAGCCAATCACCTCTTCTCCGGTCAAGCGAACCACTTCTTTAAATGTATTATGATAATCAGAACTTATTAATGCCACTTCATTTTTATACATCTCTTTTTCGAAAACTTCATTGTCCTTACAGGCAACTAAAGCGATCGACGTTGTTAGTATTGCGATAAAACTTCGTTTCATAATTTAATATTTTAACGTCTTCCATACACGTTTGGGTTATGGAAGACCTGTATATTTTCTTTTTCTATTGCTTAATCCTAATTATACCCAGGATTCTGATCCAATGATGGCAATCTGCGCATCTCAGCACGTGGTATAGGCACCCAAATCAATTTTTTATCTACCTGACGTGTCAAGAATGACGATGTACCTGGTGAAACTCGCTTGTAGAAGGATTCCCGATCCGCACCATCGGGGTTCATACCACGAATAGGTTCACGTTCAGTCTCTTCGTACTTGCCCCAACGACGTACATCGTAAAAACGTCTGTTTTCCCATAGGAACTCCACCATGCGCTCACGCTCAACTTGTTTTTGAACCTCCGCCTTATTGGTCATCTGCGCAGATGACAATCCCGGTAAACCTGCACGGTACCGAACAGCATTAAAAGAACTTTTTATCTCATTTTCATCGCGGCTCACGGTATAGCTCTTATCACCGACCTGTACCGTATGGCTACCAGTCAGATTGTTTAAAGCCTCGGCATAAGAAAGCAATATTTCTGCATAACGGATGATAGGATATGCTTTAGGCATCATTCGAGCTCCCGTACCAGTTATTGCATCAAATGGATGGATCCATTTCTTAATAACATACCCAGTAAGTGGATAGTTGGGTGATGAAGCCGAAACACCCCCACGGCCATCAGGATCCTGGTAAAAATATTGAGCGGTATGATTATTCAAGCTTGTACTGGACAAGGCCTGCCATACAGCACCATTAAAGCCTACAGATGCATAAAAACGCATTTCACGATTGGCGTACATCTTGAAGATTCCAGCATTAAGGGGATAACCTGAAAAATTACGTGATTGGGCCGTAAACAAATCGCCAAAGGTACCACCGGTGGGAAGGTCAGCCACCGCTTCAAAATACGTATCGCCACGCGCCTCTTCTTTGGTACGTCCGTCATCCATCAAATAGGCATCTACAACTTTTTGAGTGACCGAAAAACGCCCCCATCCCCCCAAAGTTGGCGGAAATGCCCCCTGATTCAAATCCGTTCTAAAATATTCTGTATTCCGTCCCCAGATGTATTCGGGATTAATGGAAGCCACAGCTTCACCGGTAAAGACATCAGAGTATGATCTAAATGCATCAATACCACCCGCTCCATTTGGATAGCTTCCGTAGAAATTTGGATCAGAAGTTACCCCGGCTGGAAGTGTAGGCGTTCGTTCGTCTGCAGGAACTGTATATAATTTATACCGTCCCATATCCATAACACGTTTAGCGGCGGCAGCAGCTACCGCCCACCGTTTTTCATCGTATTGCTGTGATACATAATGTACCCCATCGGTTTTGCGGGTCCAACTCCCAAAATAGGAATTAGCAACAGCACCGCCATTGAATAATGGACTGGCGTGAATCAGGCGCAAACGGGCAATCAGTGCAAATGCAGCACCTTTTGTCGGTTTACCAAAATCCAATAGACCAACATCAGCAGGAAGTTGTACAGCAGCCTTTTCAAATTCACCACAGATATATTCCATGGCTTCATCATAGGTTGCCCGAGGACGGTCATAATATGCAATATCCTCATTGGTATTCACAACTTCATCCCCCAACAAAATTGGAGGGCCAAAATCTATAATAAGGTTATAGTAAGCATAAGCCCGGATAAAACGCGTATATCCTTCAATACGGTTGCGATCTGCATAGCTCATATCCCTAGGAACGTCGATATTTTTCAGCACATTATTAGCCTTACGAATGATTTTATAGTATTTCCCCCATTGGTTAAGCGTAACGCTACCGCCACCGTAAAAATCAGGTGTAATATTTCCGGTGACAAAATCCATTCCATAGTAAACATTCGTAGTCCCTGTCCCCGTAAGACCATTTATAGCTTCGTCCGTTGCCATTGGTCCAGGTGTATAATTTGATCTGACCGTACTGGATTCGTCAGGAAACAACGCTGCTGCTCCCCACATATAAGCTTCTATATACCGCGTATTGGTGTAAGCCGAATCTATATTAAACTCATCGTCAAAGTAGTTATCAATATTGAGATAATCTTTACAGGATACTACCATAAACAACAGCTGTATTGCTAAGATGGATTTGGCTATCCTTTTTATAATTACTGACGTTTTCATATCTTTAAGTTATTTCTGTGCTATTAAAAATTAATATAAGCCTGTAACGAATAAGTCGTAGGAATAGGGTATTTACGTCCACCCCAAGCCGCTTGTTCCGGATCAAAAATCTTAACATTATCCCAGATATATAGGTTATTGCCAACAAACTGGAGATCCATGGATTTCACCCCAAGTCGCTTTAAAAAATTCAGGCTCAAATTATAATTCAAGGTAACTTCCTGTAAACGCAAATAACGGGCATCATCCATCCAAAACGAGGACAACTGGCTGTTGTTACTATTGTTACCATATTGCAAACGAGGGAATTTAGCATTGGGATTTTCAGCCAACGAGAGGTCAATCCCATGCTCTAGGGCATACTCCCGCGGAATCCAACGATTGGCAGGGTCATTAGCCATACTGATCACGTTTCCATTGGTACCACCAAAAAATGGCATATACCCCATACCTGTATCCTCGGTAACATCTTTATATTTCATTGGCTGGCCTACGTAAAAGAAAGAAGTCTTACCTGTACCTTTGAATAGCACCCCAAGCGAAAGGTTTTTGTAACGAAACTCTCCGCCGAATCCATACATAGTCAACGGATAGTTGCTATGGGTCAATGGAACCTTATCGAGGGTATTAATGATACCGTCACCATTGACATCTTTATATTTAATATCACCGGGCAACACCGTTCCAAAGCTCTGTGTTGGGCTGTATTTGATATCGTCCTCATCTTTAAATAAGCCTAACGATTGATAACCACGAATGGAATTGTATGGATACCCATTATACTCCAAATAAGCATATTCTAAGTAAGCCTGTTCCCAGTTTTGTACCACATTCTTGGAGTAGGTAAAATTACCCCGCAAAGTAAGCGTCATATCATTATTGAGCTGGGTTGTATAGCTAATGTTACCATCAGCACCAGAGCTCTTCATACGTCCCACGTTGGCATACGGATTGGAGATTACCCCCACATAATCCGGCACCTGAACACGTGGTTGAAAAATTCCATTACGTTGATCCTGGAAAAAGTCAATAACAAAATCAATTTTGTTGTTAAAAAGTTTCCCCTCTATCCCCAGATTAGACTTGATCGAACGTTCCCATTCCAAATTATCCGCACCGATACGGGTTTCCGAAATTGTTTCAATCCCACCAACTCCCCAAACATTACCATTGTAGATATCTGCTTTGGTCAGATAGGGAAAACGGATATCATTCACAATTCGATCGTTACCTACAGTACCGTAGGACGCTCTAATTTTAAAATAATTTAGCCAAGGGGCAGCCTCTTTCATAAATTTGTAACTTGTAGGCACCCATCCCACTGCCACTGATGGGAAAAAGCCGTATTGGCGACCAGGCTGAAAGTTTTCCGAACCAGTATAACCAAAATTGGCATCCAATAGGTAAGTATCCTTATAGCCATAAGTAAACCGACTGGAAACCCCTTGATAACGAACGGGTATCGCCGTCAAATTATTCGTTGCATCATCGGTATCTTTGGCATCACTTATATAATAATAGACCAAAGCAGAGGTACGATGGTCCTCCCCAAATTTTCTATCATAATTTAGTGTAGACTCAAAATGATATTTTCGGTATTGGCTTACAAACTTCGAGTAGGAAGCCGGCTTCTCCTGAACCTTTTGCACCATGATCAGCGAGCCGTCCAAATCGCGGCCTGTGGCCTCGTACAATGCAGGCTGCATCCATCTGCGTTCAGAAAAATAACTATGGATATCATAAGCCCCTTGACCACGGATTTTCAATCCTTCAAGCACACTGCTCAAGTCCTGTTCCAATGCCAGTGTTACCTTCCCTTTATAGTTTTGATTATTGTAGTTACCCGTACGGTTGATCATGACATAAGGTGATGAACGATCACCAGCCCCCACCCCGGGCAATAAACCATTGGAATATTGGAGCGGAATAGAAATCGGCGTAAGTGTCGATTGTGTTTTCCAGATATCATCCGTATTACCATAACCAGGCTCTTTTTTAACAGATAGAAAGCCATCAGAACCCAAAAATACTTTAGTCGTTTTTGTCAGGTTAATATCGAGGTTGATACGGTAATTGTATGTATTATAACCAACATTAGAACTGTAAATACTATTTTTATCAACCTTGTAGGCCGCTGTTTCACTGTTACCGCCCAAGCTCAGGAAGTATCGCGCTACTTCAGAACCACCGCGTCCCGAAGCATAGTAGCTCTGACGCCAGAAATTTCGGTTTAAAATTTCATCTTGCCAGCTGACATCGGGATACATGTCCGGATCTAAGCCCTGTTGTATAATACCCAATTCGGTATCATTAAACAGCGGTTCGCTCCCACGCACAGCGGATGCTTCATTAGCCAGTAAGGCATAATCATAAGCACGTAAATATTTTGGTAACCGGTTAAGCCTTGATAAGGTAGAATTTGCACGCCCTGTAATTTGGATACGGTCTACGGTACCCCGTTTGGTGGTTACCAATACGACGCCATTAGCGCCCCGCACACCATATACTGCTGTTGCTGAAGCATCTTTTAAAATAGAGAAGCTCTCCACATCAGCAGGATCGATTGTATTCAAATCACCTTCAAGCCCATCAATAAGCACTAAGGCTTTCGCATTGGCACCGAACGTACCAATACCACGCACCCAAAAATCCGCGATATTCGCACCTGGCTCTCCCGAGGTCTGCATGGATATTATACCGGCGGCACGTCCGCCTAACATATTCGCAATGGAAGGTGCCGGACTCTGTAGCTGTTTCACATCCACAGTCGTGATAGCACCAACAGAACTAATTTTTCGCTGCTTGGCGCCCAATCCAACGACTACGACCTCATCGATATTGGTACTCTTGTCCAGCATCTTTATTTCGAGATTAGCGGTCGACTCTACTATCAAATGCTCAACGAGATCATAGCCCACACTGGTAAATACCAACCAGTCTCCATACACAGCTTTAATAGTAAACGCTCCCTTTTCATCTGTAGAAGTTGCTCCTGTCGGCTTGTCCTTGATGTAGATTGACACTTTAGATATAGGTTGTCCCTTGCTGTCAACGACGGTTCCGGCAATTGTTAACTGTTCTTCTGTTTGTTGTGCAAATGTAGGCGGCAGCCAAAAACACAGGGGCAGTATGCACAAAAAATAAATAATCTTCATCATATCATAAGTAGGTTAAATTATTCAATAACTAGTTTACGGATACGTGCGTTATTCCAATCAGCGATATAGATATCTCCCTGATCATTTACCGCAACTCCCCAAGGCTGGTTGAATTGGGATTCAACAGGTCCTCCATCCTTATACCCCGCCTTGGTAGGTTGTCCCGCAACTGTCGATACAATACCGTCAGCTGATAGCATGCGTATGCAGTGATTGCCATAATCAGCAATAAACATATTTCCGGTCTTATCAAATTTGATATCCTTTGGGTAATTGAAAACAGCATCTTTAACAGGTCCATCACGAAATCCCGAACCACCCGGGGCATTGACCCGTTTAAAACCACCTGTTCCATCTGGATCACGCAGATCTAAAACAGATATGCCTTGGGCGAAGGTATTCGGGCTTGCGTTGGAGTGCAACGTAATATAAAGTTCCCAAGGTTTTGCGGGATTAATAGCCTGTCCATATTGTGATCCATAAGGTCCTTTATGCACAATAGTCGCAGCATAAGTAACCGGATCTATCTTGGCGATATTGCCATCACGGAAACGAGTGTATAGATACCCATCATACGGGCAGAAGGTCACGAAGTTGGCATAGCGGTCTGCTTGCACAATTTTCGCATAATCCGCTGCTGAAAACTGTGCATTCCGCTGGCGAAGTGTCCATGCTTCCCTTGGATCGAAAGAAAAAAATACCTCAG
Organism: Sphingobacterium prati; assembly: GCF_013167215.1. Lineage (GTDB taxonomy): Bacteria > Bacteroidota > Bacteroidia > Sphingobacteriales > Sphingobacteriaceae > Sphingobacterium > Sphingobacterium prati. The sequence continues at coordinate 255,650 of NZ_JABJWY010000037.1, read as the reverse complement.
CAACCGACTCATGTGAAACCGTCATTATACCAGTCTCCCGATCTACGGTTACACCATTGGCATATGGATTAGGTGAAGAAGCCACTGAATACAATGGCGTTACAATATTTTCCTTTTCATTGATACGTGCAATACCAAATGAGCCGCCATCACGCCAGGTCATAAATAGATTGCCTTGTGCATCCATATCCAGATATTTCCCATAGACATGTGCCTGATCAAGTGTACCTGCTAAAAAATTCTTATCCCCCGTACCCGTAACAGTACTGACCTGTGCTTGGATATGATAGGTAAATGATTTATCATAAACCACCGAATCTTTACCGATTACAACTGAAATTTTGGGATCATCACCAGGAAGGCGTGGTACAATGGCATAAATACGTTCGCCGCTGGAGGAGACTACAGCAGCCTGTGCATTGTTAAAATACACTTTAATCTTATTTGGATCGGACCCAAAATTTTTGCCATCTAATAAGATTTTATCTTTTGCCCCGCCTTCTGCGGGGTAGAAAGAGGAAAGCACAATCGGGGTATTGGGATCATGCTCACTCTGTTTTGTCGCAACATCTTCCTTACAGGAAGAAGAAAACAGCAACATTAACAAAGAAAATGTTAATTGACTACATTTCATAATAACTTCGGTTAAGTAAATCTACAACTGGTTCTAAAAGTTAGATCGAATATAATTTAGAAAAACAAACAAAACAAATATTTACAAAACCAAAATTGAAATATAATAAAGCTATTTAACTAAAATATGAAAGCATTAGAAATACACAACATAAGCTATCATAGGCAATAAGACCTTCGATTAGAACGATGCAAAACTAACAACATGCCCGCGCAAACCATCATTCAGCTAGTTATTAAATTATTAACATTGTTTTAATTTAATACTAAGAGTGTATTCTGGACAGAAAGAAAATTAATGAACGAAATAAAACAAAAATGTTACAAAAAAGAATAAAATGAAACCTTTGTATTGTAACATCTTGTTAGCAACAATTTTGCACAGGAAAACAGATTTTAAAACAAACAAAGAAAATTGTGCTGTATTTGGGATACAAGCAACCAGTTATTTTCCTTTAGTAATTACCTGCCTTAATACTGTATTTCACCTACTATTTTCCTACTGTTGACCTACATTTGGTTTACTGGGATAGGAGAATAGTAGGCCAACAGTAGGTCAGAGAGCGAATAAAGTCAGGTAAAATAGCAAAGAAAGCAGGAAGTTAGTGCGATTAGCATTATCTAAAATTGTTCATCCTATTTTCGGAACTCATTCGGAACTGCCTCGCCCCTTATTCGGCGATCACCTTACTTTTCTCCACTCACCCCCTACTCCTTCCCTACTGATTATGTAGGTAAAAGTGGAGAATGAGTAGAGAATCTATATGGGCATTCCGAAGATGGTACGGACAAGAGGCGAAGAAATACTGTACAAATAGCGAAGCAAACACCAAAAAATAGTACTTAAAAGCCCAATTTATTGGTATCGCCCTTCCCTAACTTTGGTTTGATAACATTCCAAAAATCAGGAAAATGAAAAAGCATATAGAGTCATACAGCCATTGTCCAGTTCGAGCATGCTCGATTTTTGTCCTTATTTCTCCAAAAGTGTCCGAATTTCTCACACGACACATGCATTTTCCTTAAAATCCAGTATTATGTATTTTGAATGTTAATGGGATATTATGAAAGGATGAACAACTCGTTATCCAGATTTGGACAATCTCTGATCTTATATACACGATATATTTGGGAATAATTTAACAGTAACAGGAAGCAATGTCGATCAATTGAGAAGCAATGCTGTGGATTTAGGAATTAATTCTACAATATAAAACAATCACAAATTTTATGCTTGAATTCACTTACAAAGTCTCTGGGATTTAGGTATAGTCAATGAATAATAGTCAAAATTGAGCATATAAAATAAGAAAAAAATATTTTCCAAACATGTACCATAAGGTCATATCTAGAAAATAGATTATAAATACTTTTCCATACCGTAAAATCTGCACAACAAAGCAACATAAGTATGAAGAAGACCTTCAAATTTATATTACCAAAAGTAGCGTATTTCGAGGATGAAAAGCACCCATTTCTTCCCCCATTGCCCGATGCAAAACGTAATCTATATGAGGATACTTCGATACAGCTTGTAGAGGAATTTATAGATTACCGCCAAGTGATATTATATCGGTTACAGGCGCATGTGACCATTGATTGTATTGTTCAATTGAAAACAAACAAGCCGGACTTTCATCTCATTTACACCAAAAAAGCGACAGACGATATTATTATTCAAAAAAAGGACACTGAAAACAAAATCATATTTCCCCATGCACACAGCACATTTACCTACATCCCGCGCAGTAAATTTGACATACATTTAAAACCCGGAAATTATCTGGTCTACGGGCTATTGATTGATATAGGTCTGGTGCGGGATATCATTTATCATCATGGGCATTTTCTATCCGAATTAAAAAATGCAAAGAAAAAGGATAAAACCAGTCTCTACCAGACAGCCTTATGGCCGATCAAAGAGCTTACGAATTATCAGCTGAACCGTATTGAAACGATCTTCTTTAATTACAGCAAACAAAATGAGGCAAGGGTAATCGAGCAGATTTACCTATTATTCGATATCGCAGAAACAAAACAGTTTGGGCTTTATGAGAAACTGAGCGAAGGTGAAGTCCTTGCTAAAAAAGCAAGAAAAATAATATATGATATCGTAAATCAAGGATTTCAGGAGGTGAATATTAGCCAAATTGCCTTTTCGTTAGGCGTTTCTGACGCTTATCTTGCACGCTGTCATAAACGCTATTACAAACAGCCCCTTTTAAAATATCGGGATGAAATACTCCTTCCGCTAGCAAAAGACAGGCTGCTTTCAGCTTATACCATTGGGGAAGTAGCCAATTTTTGCGGATTTAAATACCCAAGTGGTTTCTCCGACTACTTTGAGAAACGGGTTGGCCTGTATCCTTCCGAATATATAAAATTCCACCAGAATCCGGACAATGACAAAAATCAGTAAATCACAAGATCAAAAATGCGTAAATGAATGTGCTGAGACGAGCTTACCTTTGAAATACGCTTAAAGAACTAAAAGCAAAAGAGATGGCGGGCGTACCAGTGCCATGCGATCCCCGTCTTTCCCGACGAGGTTTCCAGCGATCTTCGGTACGTCTGCGAAGGGTTGGAAGGGAGAGCTGGAACAAAATAAATAGGGACGCGGGTACAGCGATAAAGTGCAAAGCAAAACAGAGGGCAGGCCGCACCGAGGATGTGCCGCTGCGCAATAGGTTATGGATAGGTAAAATGAACCAGGATGAAAAGTCTACAAACAGCGAAAAAAACAATTAAACTACTTGACCAATGGCTATGGTCAGTGTTACTGTCCCTATGGATCAGGCTGTCTGGGCGGTTTGTCCTTTGGTACAGGTACAGTCCCGTTCTTTGGTTCAGAGAGCTTGACTATTCCCCTATCTGTCTATCCTTAGCCCTAAAGAGAGTTGTCAGCAAGATGTGGTACCCGCGTAAGTTTGCCCTGTTCCCGAGTATGCTGGCTTCACGACTTCAAGGAAGTTGGCTGACCGTAACATAGGATCCCTCGATCGCATGGCTGTGAGGCAAAACCGATGTGCAAAATGATTACCAACAGAACTTTAAATTAAAACATTACGTCATGAGAACGTTAAAATCAAAAATCATAGCTGGGTTTACAGCATTAATACTATTATTCGGAGCTTTCTATATTGTAGAAGCAATGGAAACTAACAATACCTTAGGAGAAAAGGTATTTGTTGAGGAATGGTTTGATTACAATGGACCATCCCAAGATAGGGAAGACATTGAAAATCCAGCGAATTACACGCGCCATTCGGGTACCCCGGGCTGTAACGCCGGATCTGAGCTCTGTTCATTGAAAGCTCCAAATGACGGAAGTGATCAACCAGTATTGAGCAATAGTTTTGTCAATCAGGTGATGTCCGCTATAGCAACAGGAGGAACACCGTCGAATACAAACATTAAGTTGCAGAATTAATTAAATATGAAAGCAGGGGTATTTTTCATCCCTGCTTTCAACATTTTCAGGCATTTAGCAATAAAGAATCAACTCGGCTATTTTACATGACCATTATCAGGGCAACAATATTGCTATCTTGAATTTTGAATAATACCTGAGTAATTGATAGCTTCCAACGGGATCAAAAGTGCATATGCTAATGCGTTAGGTTTCAGTAGGTATTCTCTATCGGCCAGTTTACGTGTAAAAGTAATATTATACCCTTCTAGGTTCAATCGTTTTACATCTTCGTACCGCCTATTGCGAAAGACAAGTTCCTTTCTTCTTTCACTTAGGATAAGATCTCTCAACTCTTCCTCCCCATACGGGATATCGGGACTTTTGCCTGTTTCATATCTCGATTTTAGAAAATAATTCAATCTTTTGATCCCATCATCTTTCTTACCCGAAATTTTCAATGAAGACTCCACAAGGATCAGATACATTTCACCGATGGTACTGCCGGTAAACTGTATATCATTATCCTGTGCATAACTGCCCCTAAACCTCACTTTGTTATCGCCTTCTTTCACAAAATACAATTTCTTCCTACAATCGTCGTCACCATATCCTGCATAAAGTAATGTGTCCACATAACAGTTCTGCCGGGTCAGCAGCTGGCTATAGTTTGAGGTAGCATGGATAACTTCTACATTATATCGGCCAAATGGATTATCTTTTTTTTCATCAACGGTGGAGTAGTCCAGAAGCTCAGGCTTTTGTTCAATAACCAGTCTACTATACTCAAATGCCTGTGTATATTGACCTATAGAAAGATAAACCCTCGCCAGGAGTGCCCATACAGCAAGCTTGCCAGGTCTAGTCTTTATCTGTGACAACAATGGTAAATCTTCTACACATTCTTCAAGATCTCCTATGATCTGTTTATAACTGGCCGATATGTCCGATCTTTTAAATTTTACATTGATATCCGATGATGTTCTGAGCGGAATCCCCAACCTGTCTGCATTAGATTTTCCGTCGTAGGGCAATGAGAACAGGGTCATCAACTCAAAAAAAGACAGGCTCCGGTAGAACTTGGCAGTCGCTACGATTTCCTTATAATCGCTGTCGCTCAATTTATCCCTGAGAGCACCTGCGCTTTCGAGTACCACATTGGCATAATACACCCGGTGGTACAGCATAGACCAGGCAACATCGTCATTCGCAGTAACATCCCAGGTGTATTTATTCCTAAAAGAGATATTAGCGATCGAATTCCATGTATTGTCCGTGAGGTAATAGTTATCACTGAGATCCTCCCCTACCAACGACATGGCATTAAAAATATTTTCATTGTTAAGGAGCGCCCAAAGATCCTCTTTGGTCGAAATTGTGGCCAGTTTCTGACGTGGTTTTTCTTCGAGAAATTTACCACATCCCGAAAAAGTCATTAATGCCACTAAGAATATCAAATATGTTTTCATTTGTAAATATTTTTATCTTCCATCGACCGGATGGAATTTATCCTATTTAAAATTATTGTTATCTGTGCGATGAAAAATCCATTTCAAAAATGTCTGTCCATCGGAAACTGATCATAGTTTTACATTGACACCCATCGACACTGTCTTTGGCAGACCGATCTCGTTTTGTGGCGTCATAGGGTCTATACCGGCATTATTGGCGCGCCATATAAAACCAAGATTGGTCATATATAGGAAGACGCTGAGGGATTGAATGCGCTTTGATTTAATTCCTTTTAGTTCATAGGCCAGTCTCAGATCTGCCAGCCTGATATGATCTCCTCTCATGACATTGACCGCGGCACCATTGAAAAAGTTATTTCTATAGCTGTTGTTCGGGTAGGTGAATGAGGGTATATCGGTCAGGATTTCATCCCCCGGATGCTGCCAGCGTGTCGAAAAATCAGCATGGACCGGGTTCCATGTGCCAATCTGCGCGTAGTTGACCGTCGGTTTACGAAAATAGTACCGGAACCTAAACCCGATATTTGCAGATACCTGTATGTTTTTATAGCTCCAGTCATTGCGGACTGACCCAAACCATAATGGCCGCGCTGATCCATGCAGTACCAGTTCGTTCAGTTCTGTTTTCTGTATGATGTTTTTCCAGTCTTCACTTTTTTCATGACCAACATAGCCCATTGGGTTTCCATTCTCAGGGTTTAGCCCGGCCCATTTATAGCTGAATACTGCATAGGCCAGCTGTCCTTCGATCGGTTTGATCTGCTGGATATAGCTCATGGCAGGTTTCACAGCCTGCATATATTTGCTGACCACTACTTTGTTGAAGCTCAGCAGCAGCGCTGTGTTCCAGGAGAAATCACCTATCAGGTTACGGCTGCGCAAATTGAGATCAAGCCCCTTTCCTTTGGTATTGGCACTGTTTATCGTCATTTCGGATATTCCCGTTGTCGGATCGAGCGGAGATGAGCCCAAAAGGTCGTAGGCATTTTTCAGGTAATAATCGAGGGAACCCGATATCCGGTTATCTTTGGTAGCGAAATCCAGCCCGATATTCGTAGTTTTTACCCTCTCCCATCGTAAAGATGGATTGGGCGGATTGACGATCATTGCAAAGGGCAGTGATGTATATGGTGTCAGATAAGAGGCATATTCGATCGTACTGTAGGCTGATGTATTCCTGTTTACATTTCCGCTATATCCAAAAGATCCCCTTACCTTCAGCAGTTTTATCCAGTCCGCTTTAAAAAAATTCTCACGATGGATATTCCAGGCCATACCTGTGGACCAGAGCGGGCTCCACCTCCCATTGGTCGTGGCTCCGAACAGGTTTGAAGCATCCTTTCTGCTGCTGAAATAGATATCAATCTTAGTACGGTAACTATAGGAAACATTACCGTATATGGACACATACCGGTCTACTGTCCGGTCCCTAAAGAAACCGTCAGTCCCCAGCGATGCCGTACCACCGATATTGTTGTACGTTGGCAGCAACGCAATCTGGTCCACCGACGCGAACAGCATCTTTTCGGGCTCATAACAATACAGACGGGTGCCATCTTCACTGTTTGTCAATGAGCGCACTTCAAATCCCATCAGGGAAGTCAGCCTGTGCTTTTCAGCAAAGTTTTTATCCTGGTTCAGCTGGATCCGGAAAGATTTTGTCTGTCCCTCCGACTCCGACCGGTTCAATATCCCGCCTTTTGGTACGCCATAGGTATACAGCCCATCTTTGACCGTGGTATAGAGATTGATGAGATTCCTGGTGAAATAACTTTCCGTACCGTTCAGTTTTTCCTGCTTTCCGGCAGATGTACCATATTGCCCTCTCGCTTCCAGACCAAGCCAGCGGGTAATCTTGTAGGTCATTCCCAGATCGAAGAGCAGCTGTCGGGATTTCTGATATTGATCATTGATCTGCAATTCCCCATATGGTCTATATTTCCAGTCCAGTAGCCCGGAATCTGTGATCCCGTCAAGGAATCGCCTGCTATAACCATAGTTTACAGCCAGAGGCGCTCCATTTTCGCCCACTAACTTTGCATACGGATATAGCGGCAGGCCCGCACCATAGCCATCGTTGAAATCCGTACCCTGATGATAAGTATAACTGATCCGAGACTGGACCGTGGCCTTTTTACCGAGATAAAGTTCATTGGAAAAGTTAAAGGTATACCGTGTTGTTACGTTGCCCCTCAGAGCAGGATTTTGCCTGTCCACACCCAATGAAACATAATGGCTCGCCACGTCAGATCCGCCGCTCAGGTCGATAGCGTATCGCTGGTCAAAGGAGTTTCTGTAGAAATAATCCATATAGTCCCTTCTTGAATCAATATCCCTGTATGTATTGATCCTCTCCCCAAGTTCCGCTTCATTCAACTTTCCTTCCTTTCGCAGCTGCAGCAGCTCTATGACCGGCGAAAGTGCCGGCCGTTTTTTATTGCTGATCTGGTTATTGTAGTACCCCTTGTCAAAAAGCAGTATCTCCATATCAATAAACTCAGAACTGCTGATCTGCTTCAGTTTGAATAGATCCGGTTTGGCGCCTATAGAAAGATTCGACGAAAAATTAAGGGATTCACGGCTTCCTTTTTTTCCCTTCTTTGTGGTGATCACGATCACGCCATTCCCTGCCTTGGCTCCCCATATCGAAGATGCCGCGGCATCTTTGAGGATCGTTATATTTTCGATATCATTGGGGTTGATATTCTCTATACCTGCTTCGTAAGGAAAGTTGTCCACGATGATCAGGGGGCTGTTTGATCCGCTGATACTGCTGATCCCCCGGATGTCCAGGTTTCCGTCCGAGCTGTTGGGATTATTTATATCATAGTTCCGGCGGTCAAAAGAAATTGCAGTGGTCATATCTTCGAGCCTGGTGAGGATATTGGACGAAACAGACCGCTGTATCTCCCCTTTCGATAATACCTCAAATGAGCCGGTCTGCCTTTCTTTTGAAAGCTTCTGATATCCTGTATTGATCTGCACCTCTTCAAGCTGATTTTCAGCAGGCAACATGTCAAATACCAGGTGCCGCATTGATGAGTGGTAAAAAAGTTTTTTACGTCCATACCCAACATGTGTACATATAAGTTCGACAGGCTTATCCGGGCTATGGAGTTCGATATTACCCTTATTTACTTTTATGGTTTTTCCGTTTATGGAAATATTATAACCTTCGAGCAATCTACCGGTCAGGGAATCCTTTACCGTCAGGGAAACCCGCTGCTGCCCATATACGGTAAATAATGCGCCACAAAAACATAGGCACAATACATATTTTACTATACTTTCCATATTATCTGTCCTTTATCTGAATGGTATTTATTGTCATTGTAGATGGTACCAGCTGGCAGCCGGCTTCCTTGATGAGCGCGATCAGCTGCCCGGAATTCAGCCTGGAAAGATTTTGCTTTGGCACATAGATGTCTCCAGATATCCCATCTTTATCAACTATGGGCATGCTGTTCGGGAGCCTGTTATAGGCATCCAGCAGATAGTGTAAGCTTATATATCGGCTGTTTTTCCCATTACCTGGATTAGGTTTCTTCTTCAAGATGATCTCGTATATTTCCATTTTGGCGGGGGCGAAAGAAATGTCTATCCGAAGGTATTTACTGATATCATGCAATACATTGTCTTTTTTTTCCTTATCAGGTGCCCTAAGCAATACTTTTTGTTCATAGCAAATGGCATTTTTGGAGAGCCATTCAATTTTATCACCCATTGAATTGTGATAGGCAATATCTTTTAGCGAAAGGCCACTGCCTGTCAGATCGATTGTGTTCAGTGGTAACGACTGGATCGAGAACGCATATTCCAGCAGTTCTTTGACCGAATAGTTAAAGAATGCTATACGATTTGTACTATTTAGCGTATCGACCTCATTATACCTTGATGGTGGTACATCTTTTCGATAGCCGCTCAGCATACTGTACATGGTTTTGGGAAGGGTGTCCATAGATGTCAGTAACGGCTTCTGAACTGCACTGTCATTTTTTACGTACAACAGTTCGCCCACTTGCCCCTTCAAAATATGCCTAACGTTATTAGCTGTCATCGACTCAAATCCTCCTATATGTACTACCTTATTATTCTTTATAAATACGATATGGGGGACGAGCGTATGCGGAAAGTATTGGGCGATTGTACTGGCATCGGTCACGATATTGAGCTTACTATTTTTTAGTATCTCGTTTCTACTCATGAAGTTTTTAATTTCATCGGACCTCTGCTCGGTCACCGGAAAGATTTCAATGTCAGCATTGGTGGCACCCTGGAGCTGCTCACCATGTTTGATACCTGTGATACAGCTGCCGCACCATGTGTTCCAAAAATCGAGTACAATGAGCTTTTTGCTCTTGTAATCGGACAATGAGATTGTTTGTTTTCCCTTGGGACGGTTGATTACGGATAGCGGCATTTCCCACAATAGCTGCGGAATGGTATCGCCGATCTGCAATGCCCCAACTCTCTTAGACCCGTCGGCCCCGCTATCCTTGCGGGGCGTCTGAGCCGATAAACTAAACATAGAAACTAGAACTAAAAACAGGTATGTCAAAAACACACGATAACTATTTTTATAACAGCATAGAGAAATAAAGCCTTTTAAAACCTTCTGAGCACCTGCCTTCCTTTCGATGACAGAATACCCGGCTTTACATCGCCAAAGCGCACCGGCAGCTTTAAAATCTCTTAATTTCGAAGAGTGTTCATTCGCTCCAACTGTCAACTTGCTTTTATCCACTTTTGCAGGAGTTTTTCTTGAACCACTAACATTATACACTAGATGCACCAGGTAGTTACTGAAAGCTTGTAACAAGCTGATAGCTATCTGGTAGATCTTCATTACCTCTTTAGTATATCTCCAGTACCTTTTCGGTACCTTTTCAGTACACTCCCAGTGGCTTAACGGTGAATCAATAGTATCTTCTGATGTAAGGGACCGGCTATTTGTTATGCTTTTAAGCTTGTTATTCCTGTACGATCCTTGTCGAGAGGCTGTGCTTAGACAGTCTTGTGCTAGTATCAGGCTAGTCCCATCCTTGCAGTTTTGTTGTATCAAACTAGTAAGGTTCTTGTGCGGATGTTGTCCCAGGCGATAAATTTTAGGCAAACACAGGTACTTACCAATACCTGACCAATACCTACCTTTGTTTGAGCGCTGTTCGGGTGTGCCTTCGGCCGGCTTCCGACTGGCTTCGGGAAAAGCCGAAGGACGACCAATGCAAGAGCAAAGGCCAGCCCGGAGAAAGGCAGGAGTTGGGGCGAAGTTGGTCATAAGACAGTCCGAAAAAGACTGTCTTTTTACGTCACTTTGTCTCTGCTTAGAAGCTGGTAAAGCACAACTTCTAAGCCAGTAATTTCTTTGTACCAAACAAATACTCTTATCGTGCGTTTTTCCTTTGCTGATTTGCTTATGCAACGATTGTCTAACTTGTATTATATCTGTGGTTAAGCAGTACTTAGAGAGCACTTGAAATATATAGTTTATATAACACCTTAATAAGGCTATTAATTTTAGGATATTCATAATTTGTCTATTAGTGGTTTTCTGACTGCCGATTAAAAAATTGATAGATCTTTTCGCCGACTCTCAGCTCTTCCGCAGTAATTATTGAGGTTTCGATAGTTAAGATTGTCTCGTTTCCGAACTCTAAGTTCTTGTAGTGGGCCATATGGTATCCGATGTGCATACGCATCAATTTTACCACAAAGTCGAGCATCTGATCGGCATCAAATCGCGGCTCTTTGTTCAAAGGATTACCCATGCATGCAGCACACAGCGCTACGAAATATTCATGACAAGTACGGATATCATATTTGTTCCAAAAGTCAACAATGTGTTTTATAGGGTCGTACATCTCCTCATGAACATCTAGGAGAATTTTATCAAGATCAGTCATTTTTGAAAAGAATTTTTCCATTTTCAGTTTTTAAAACTGAAATCCAAAGCACATAGGATCCCCTTGCCGATCGAAATCAGCTTTTTTTAGGCCGGATCGTGCTCAGATCAGTTTGACAATAATTTATTTAATTCGGGGAGCCAGATCGCGCTTGAATGAGGGGTCACACAGGTAAATATATTGGCGTTACGCGATCAATGACTAAAAGAGACCAAATAGTATTTGGCACAGCCAGCCGAGCTATTCGGGGGCCGAAATGATGTTTCGAAGAATTTGTAAAAAAATAAAAGCATCAAGGTCAATATTTTTCAATACTAATCCATGATGCTTTTTCTTTACGACTTGTTTTTCCATAAGCTCTTAAATTAATTAAGAACTCCCAGAAAAGCCAAAATCAAAAATGGGTGACTGCCGGCTTATCTTGCATCAGAGGCTTTGGCGGGCCTTTACTCATTACCCCAGGGCGTAATTTTCAGTAAAATGGTCCTAAGACCATTCGCGAGAATGCATGGATGAAGCAAGCGCCAACCCTACCCTGGGAAACATATTTCCCAAAGATAGGAAAAGTTGACGCATTACTCAACTAACACTCGCTCGCTTAAATTGCCAAATCCTGCTTAGAGAGTTCGTTAAAGTTTCAACTATTAAATTTTTTCCAAATCTTGTTATTTACATAAAATCATAAATACATTTTTAATCACACAAATATAAAGAAAATATTAATAAAACGAAATATATTTCGATGAAATATATTGAGTGGAATCTCCATAAACTTTTCTCTTTTTTTACCTACATAACAATAATAGAAATGGATTTTGAAAAAGAGAAGAAGAGATTTGGAATACGCTGTAGGCAAATTAGAAAACAGCTAGGTTATACCAGTCATGAGACATTTGCATATGATAGAGATTTAGACCGATCTCAATATGGGAAGATTGAAGCCGGTGTTTTTAACCTCACGATGAAGTTAATAGTTAGAATCTTAAATGCACTAGAAATGACCTTATCTGAGTTTTTTAACGAAGATTATGACTCAATAGAACTAGATTCTTAAAAGCAAAGTGAAAATTTACAAAATCATGAATCCTAAATTGTATAAGTATTGCGGGATTCTTATCCAGCACACGGCCATGATCTACAGGACATCAATCTTGATAAGGATATGGATAAGTTAAATGCAGCAGGACGGTTTCAGCTGAATGGCGACACTTGGAAAATTTAAAGAAGCTCAAACTGATCGATAAGGAAAATCGTCTTACCAATGCGGCCTTTTTACTATTCAGAAAAGGCAATATAGCTATATGTCTACATGGGCCGGCTGAACAGATTCTTTTTTATCGACAGCCGTATACTCAATGATACTCTTGTTGAAGATATAGCCCCTCCTCTACATTGAGGCTATTCTTGAAATTCTATTTTTTTATGTAGTACAAAACGATATTCCTATATTTTTTCCACCAATGTGTATTTTCCTGTCATTAAGAAATTAACAAAAGAATAATATAAAACATACAGAAAAATAACCTCCTTGTATTTTCTTTGTTATTAAAAAAATGAAAAATTATCTAACCATTTATTTATTGTTTTTTCTTACAATAGTTTCTTGTAAGAAAAACACTACTTTTGAAAATGAAATTCAAAATGGAAAAATCAGTACCAAAGCCTCTGCTATAAGTGATCCGAACGATCAAAATTTGAACAGCTGGAATTGGGCAAATCAAAGCACTGCTTTAATTTACTTTCTACCAAAAATTAATGGAGCTCCCTCGCCTTCATACGAAGTGAGTCTTCCTTGGACAATCCAAAATAACCCTGTAAATAATAATTTTGAACAAGATTATAAGCCAGAATTCGGTTGGGTATTATATTTAAAAGATTTCGGTACACCAGAGCGTCCGGCACAGACTCCTTTCTTTGCTTTATATAATAAATATTCTGGTGTTCTCCGATTCTTTGTGTACAATTATCGAGTTAAACATCTATCGGAAGGCTCAAAGACTCATTATGTTGGTATACTTGGCTTTCTTAATCCAAATAGTCATAAAAATGGTTTGTTATCTTTTTACGCAAACCCTCGAAATTCTGTTGTTGACTCCATTGATGCAAGCGTTAAACAAATTGTTGCTACTCAAAAAAATAAAGACGATACTTGGTTAAATTTTGACTACACTCTTACTGCTTTTGATCCCAATAGTATAACTTCCCCCGGGAACGAACTAGATATCTCCTTTAATGTTTATGGTGTAAATTCTACAGATATAGCCCTCGGTACGGATTTTAGCACATTAATTTCTAGAAGTTCAGCTGGCGCATCTGGAAGTGACCCTTCAAAATTTAGTCAATATCTAAACACTGGTTATGAAGTGGCAGGTCATCTGGAAACAATACTTAAAGCATTCCCCTCAAAAAGCGCTCAATCTATAAACTCCCTCAATAATCATAGCTCTCCATTAAAAGCTAATACGCCTAACCAAGCAGTCGTAAACTCAAAACCGAAGGCTTCGTTTATAGGCGCTATTACACTTGGAGCTACGGCATTAAAAGGAATAATAGGCATTGTTAAGTCATTTTCAGGTGGCAAAAAAAACTCGGCAACAAATACTCAAACTACGATACAGTATTCTGGGATTGTATCAACAACTGGGACAGCCAATTTGACCAATTATCTATATGGTATCCAATTCACCCCGCTCCCTCAAGCTCAACTTTCCGCATCAAGATATAAACCCGTATATAATGGATCGGTCGGTCTGCTGGCAGTTCCTAATAACAACGATATAAATCTCAGAATAACATTAAATGAATACAGCCCATGTAGTCACCTGTATGTGCAAGGTCGAAAAGAAATCAATGCAGTACATAGAATGACGACACATTGGATCAATGATTATTTTTCATCGATTGATCGAGTCCAAGGATTGAAAATGGATTCCATCAATGTTGTACTAATTGACAATCACTTCGTAGAAAAGAATTATTTCAGTATTTTTACAGGCTTGACAAATAACATTTTAAACAATATGACCAATGTGTATCATAATAAAATACGCAACTACAACCTTGAACGAGGCTATTCGGCTGATAGCGCCCTTACTGGCGCCTATACACACTCTAAGTGGGTTTCATTCAAAGCTCCATATCATGATGCAAATTTAACATTAATAGATTTACATTATGTCCACATAGACAATCACTCTCCAACATATTCAAAAAACGAATTGCCTCTAGTCGGGGTGGAAATACATTATAGAGTAACGGATCCAAACTACCCTAAATCTGAATCCAGAGAACGCATTATATATAAAGTCTTCCAACCTAATATAAATGTGATAAGAAATTCCAATCAAGGCTGTAGATGGAGTCTTTAATCATTTCAAAGTAAAGACGTTACCTTCCGGTTATTTGGTATTAAGAAGATGAAGACAATTTGCCAATTGTCTTCATCTTTTTCAATTATAGCCCCCTCCTAAACGTCTCCACAGATACTCATATTCTATCATATCTTTGTCGAAAAATTGTTAGTGAATAAATATCTAATGTCAAAAACATTTTTCTCAAATCTTACAAAAATAACAATTATAATTTTGTTAAATTTATATTGCATTAACGTTATTAAATTGTTAATAATTGAACATCAAAGGATTCTATATTGCGTTTTTGACCATTTCATTCTGGTTAACCTACAGTACACAACTTGTTAGGGCGCAAAAACATGTGTTCGATTTTTATGATGGGAAAGTTTCAGTTAACGTATCACCATCGTTCAATATTCCATTCAATGACAGTTTAACCGGAGCCCGACTACATGAGTTTTACCAAACAGCTGATCAGACAGGCTATCGTGATCTGATCAATAGTTTGCTAGAATACAAAGATAACAGCATCTCAACGACTGGGTATATTATCAGCTCGTACGTCGAACAGCCCAACAGATAGCGCCAAAAGCGGAAAATTACGCACGTTACACATTATACAAATGGTTTCTAATGTGTAAATCCGGATATGACGCACGTCTGGCGGTAGGAAACAATCAGATTATATTTTTCATTCAGAATAATGAAGACATTTCAGACATTTCTTTTTTTGAAATTGATGGTAAAAAATTTACCTGTTTAAATTTCCATCACTATGGAAAGCTGTGTCAAAGAGCAGATGCCAATATACCTGTAAAGATCAAAGTACCTGAAGCGACCAACGATTTCAGCTATAAAATCACAAAGCTTCCAGATTTTATGCCTGCAAACTATATCGAAAAACAGATTGCATTCGATGATGGTCATAAGGCATATCATTTTAATGTCAAGCTGAACAATAATATCAGTGACCTTTTTAAAACTATCCGGGAGTGGATTTCGAAATCTATTTTAATATTCCATTAAGCAAAGAGACCTACCAATCAATTATTCTAGCACTGAAAGAAAATTTAAAGGGTAAGAAACAAAAAGAAGGTGTGGATTATTTAATGTGGTTTACCCGCTACGCATTTTTATATAAAAATGATGAAGAGAATTTTGGAACAGAAAAACGGCTCTCCCCCGAACAGACATTATTAAATAAATATAGTGACTGCGATGATCGGGCTGCACTATTCTTTTATTTGGTTAAGGAAATTACAATCTGCCAATGATCGCACTCCCCTATCCTACGCATATTACGATGGCCGTTCAATTTGAACAACCGCTCGGTGATGCTATCTTGTATAATGGTAAATACTATTCGGTATGTGAACCTACACCGCAATCACAAAGCTTGGCTATCGGTCAATTGTCCGATGAACTGAAAAAGCAATCTTATCAGATTGTTTACCATTTAAAACTTAAAATCAAACGTCTATCTCTTTAACAATTCTACAATCAACAGAATCTTTATATGCTCAAATATCCCTTTCGGATCATCAATAATTATTTTACCAAAAATATCTTTTTTAATAACGGCGCTGTTACCACTATTATCATAACCTTCATAATTTCCAAAGATATTTTTTTTGACGGAAATATTGCCTCCATTATTATCACGTATTTCGAACTTCCCAAAGATATCTTTTGACACTTTGGTATGGTTTCCCCCACTATCTCGTATTTCGAAGTTCCCAAAGATATCTTTCGACAATTTGGTACAGTTCCCCTTATCATCTCGTATTTCTAGGCCACCAAAGATATCTTTCGACACTTTGGTACGGTTTCCCTTATCATCTCGTATTTCCACGCCACCAAAGATATCTTTCGACACTTTGGTACGGTTTCCCTTATCATCTCGTATTTCCAGACCACCAAAGATATCTTTCGACACCTTGGTAAGGCTCCCATTATTGTCTCGTATTTCCACGCCACCAAAGATATCTTTTGATGCCTTGGTATGGTTTCCTTCATTATCAGCAATTTCCAAATCATTTTTTATGGTGTCGAGGTCTAAGTTTTTGGAAATGGCAAATATTATAATAAATTCTCTGATTACATCTGAAATAGTATCATTCAATTTTTCAGTATCTCTGAGTGAAGGTTCAGCTTTTGCTGACACTGTTGAAAAAAATAACAATATAGAACTAAAAGGATATACAAGAATTTCATGAGTTTAATATTTATGAGTAATATGTGCTTTTTCCAAACATATTATCCATCTTATTTCAAAATCAACGTATTTAAATTTGATTAAAAATAACTAAAAAAATTCCCGTTTCACATTTTCCTTTACCCCCCTTTGAAAAAGATAAAATACTCATTTCCAAAAACATAAAAGGGTCGTAAATCATCTCCTTTAATGGTAAATATCCCACTACGCTTGAAGATCAATCATGGCTACACCATTGACAACAGGTGTAGGATAACTATTAACGATTAACTACTCAGATATTGATCTTTACAACGGAAATTAAACACCAATCTTCGAACCTACATAAATACCTGACCATCAATTTGAAAAAATAAAACAAAAAAGAGACTGTCTCAAAAAGGCAGTCTCTTTAATTATTGATAAAGGTTCTACTTAGAACGAATATTTTGTCCAAGCAAATGCCGTCGTGTTGGCACCTGTTTGAGTCTCATTTTTAGTCAAGGTTACGCCTTCAGGATTTTTGATTTTTGCAATATCAAATAAAGATGCCGGGTTAAAGGAATAAACAACAGTTGAAGTTTTATCACCATTACCTTTGCTATCTGTAAAATCAAAAATACTTCCGAACTTAGCAGTTTCGTTCATTTGAATCAATAAGTTGTTAATAGTTGCTTTAGCTCCTCTTCTGATTTTAACGATTTCTTTCATTGTACCAGCGGTACCTGCTGCTGTTGCTTTATGGACAATAGTCATATCATTAATTTTAAAATTCGATTGACCAAAAGCAGTTGGAGTACTACCATCGTGATTACCATCCGCTTCTATTCCACGAGGGTCTTCCTCATTTGTTGTGAAGCTACTTTCCCAAATACCGTATGCATTGGAAATTGTACCTGTATATCCTTGAGTAAAATCAAACATATCATCCTCAGAATTCACAACTAATAAATTAGTAACGTTAACAGTACCTCCAAAGAATTCAATTCCGTCATCAGCACCAGCTTTAATAAAAATATTACTAATTTTTGTTCCGTTTCCAACACCGTTTAATGTTAAACCGTTGTGTTCTTTATCCTGTGTTATATTTGATCCTGAATACTCAATAACAATATAGTCCAATTCTCCAGAATTATCATCTGCCTTGTTACCTCCATATTGAATTTGATCATTGATCTCAGTAGGGAATGTGCTTGCATCACTTTCTTTTGCACGTGAAAGAGGTGCATTACCATTAATGATCAAACCACCCCAACCACCTGAATTTTTAGTAGTGGAAGTAAAAGTAATAGGAGAAGACGATGTGCCTTTAGCAATTATTTTAGCATCTTTCTCTATTAACAAATAGGCATTCTTATCTGTAGCAGTAATAGTGGTACCTGCAGGAATGGTCAGCGTAGATCCAGCACGAACGATAGTCGCTCCTTTAAGATTAATCGTATTACCTTTCACAACCGCATTACCAGAGATACTTCCGTTTAACTCCGTCAACTCATTACCATCAACCGGAGGAGTTACAATTGGATCTTTGTCACTACTACAAGATGCAAATACTACTGTTGAAACTGCCAGAACAGCGAATAATTTCCTTTTCATTATCATTTAATTTATTTGTATAAAACTAATTTTTTAAAAACAACTAATTATTACCTCAATATTATTTAAATATTAAAACTTGTATGATACACCTAAACTTAGATCAACACCTCTTTTATAAGATTCCAATACTATATTCCCCATGTTATCAGCCTTTCTTTCTAAACGCACGTTCGGATTTAGTAGATTACGAGCCTTTAGGCTGACCCCCCATTTTTTATGGATATTGGCACTTGAAACAAAGTCTAAAGTTGGCACTCCTTTCTCTACAATATCATTAAATCCTTGTGCCCCTATAGCATAGATACGATCGCTAAAATAGTTTAATACAGCAGTGGAAGTTAAGTTCCAACCTTTCCCATTTAACAGGTAACTAACATCAGCATTTAACAATAACGGGGAAGCTCCTTGTAATTTGCTTGTACCTCCCGTTTTTGTAAACAGTGTTTCTATATTTTCTAATCTTTGCGAGGAATACAAGTAAGAAACATTGGCACCTGCTGACAATATATTACTTCCATTATCAGTTTCAGTTTTTAAAAGGTTTTTCTTTACTTCGATCTCCGCTCCAGCAACCGTAGCTTTTCCACCAACATTATAAAAAGTGATTACATTACTACCCCGCTCGGTTTGTGCGATTGGATTTTTCAAGTTTTTATAGAAAACTCCAACCGAAATCAACTCTCCTTGATTAGGAAATAACTCCCATTTTAAATCTATATTGGTATTTTCTACTGGAACAAGATTTTTATTTCCCTGAGTGCTGCCATTCGCTCCAGCGTTGTTAAAATAAGCCAACTCGGCAAATTGTGGTAATGTGTAACTCATGCTTCCCGAAGCCCTTAGGTTGCTCTTCTCTGTTAATGCATATTTCAGGTTTAAACTAGGAAGAACATAGTTCTTTTTAAATGGCTTGTAACCATCCAAATCAGTATTTCCTATATTGGTATTATATATGACATCTTGGAATACATTGTCAAAACGCAGTCCTAAAACAGCTGTTAGTTTTTCATCAAATTGGTAAGTAGCCATAGCAACGCCAGAATGAACTTTTTTACTTGCTGTATACCAATAAGGATCCAAGCTTTGACCACGACCTGTTCTTATCTCAAAAAGCTTTGAAGCTAAATTAGCACTGTTGAATACTTGATCTAAGTCATTTACGTAATCACTATTTATTGTACGATCGCCAATTGGAGCTTGATTAAAAATCGTCGCATTAAATTTTCTATCTACAAATTCTCCATTATAACCAAACTCAATTTTACGATCCAATCCTTCTTCATTCAAGATTTTATAGGTAGCCAAGGCTTTTGTACTCCAACCTTTTTCATCAATGTCTGAATATTGTCGCTGATTTGAATTTTCCTCAGCAAGCAACTGATAGGTTCCACCTCCATTGGGTTCTCTTAAAACTATAGTTCTTCGATCAGGTTCTAAACCTTTAACTACATTGTAGCCTACACCTAAATCAACTTTCCATATCTCTGTTAACTCGATATTAGACAGTAATTGATTGACAAATATTTTATTATCAAGAACTTGTTGCCTCCTAAACAACCTTTTATCATTTGGATCTACTGATGCATCTAACCCATAATTCCGAGTATAGTTCTGGGTTTGATCATTGATGAACAAAGAATTGAAAGCGACATAATTTCTACCAAACGTATACCTCAAATTTGCCATACCCGTTTTCGATACGTTGTAATCAGATCTAACCGATTCTTGATCCCGAAAAATTGTACCTGTCGTTGTTGTCTGACGAAGAACTCCTTTAGAATATTTATATTCCGAATTCATGTTACCTGTCAAAAATACATTTAGATTACCCTCTCCGATTTGAAACCTTTTCCCCCCTGCAATCGAATAACTTGAATTAATAGGATTCTTGACTGTAGATGTATTCAATTTATTATGAAAATCAAATTTCGTAAGATCCGTAATTGGAATGTTACGTTCGCTCAAATTACCAAACCAAGAAGTACCATCAATACGCTGAAAATCTTTAGCGTTTATCGCTTGAGTATTAATACCTGAAGAAGCTCCGATTTCTAAAAAACTATCTTCTGTAAGATTTTTAGATAAAATATCAATATTTGCTCCAGCAACATCGGCATTAATCAGCGGATTAAATGTTTTGTTGACGCCAATACTCTGTATAACTGATGTATTAAAAAAGTCCAAAGAAATATTCTTTGTTATAGGATCTTCAGATGGCAAAGCCAATCCATTCAATGTCGTACTATTATAGCGATCTCCTAGCCCTCTAACAAAGACATTTGAGCCACTCGATGATTTCGTTACGCCGCTCATTTTAGTCAAAGCTCCTTCCGCATCGCTCACCCCTTTTCTAGATAATTCTTGAGCTCCGATTTTTTCAATCATCAAATTAGATTTTTTACGTTCATCTAAAATCGCTAATTCGCTCACCTGACTACGACGCCTTGTAATAACAACCTCATCCAAAGCAGAATTCTCACTAACTAATGCAATACTTACATTAGAAATGTCCGAGTTTAATATTACTGATGTGGTATCTCTGTTATATCCTACATAACTACTTACAATTTTGATTGTCCCCCTAGTACTTACGTCTAATATAAATTCACCTTTGTCGTTCGTAGATGTTCCTTTATTTGTACCTGATAAAGAAACACTTACACCCGAAATAGGTTGTAAAGTTTCAATATCTACAATTTTACCCGCTATTTTCCCACTCTCTTGTGCATAAACTGTTGTTGATGCAGCTACTGCTAGAGTAATGGCAGCAGCGATTCTTTTAAGCTGTAATTGTGGTTCCAATTTATTTTGTTTTTTGTTTCTGCAAAGCTATTGGCGCAATATTATATTAACATTAACAACCAATTACCATTACGTAAACCACTTGTTAATTTAATGTTACTTACTAAAATATTGGATTCATATTTTGGATAAAAACCCTTTTAAAACGCTATTGGAGCGAATATTTTGTAATTGTTTAGGGATTATATTAAAGCAGTGTAATAAAATTATTAAGCCGAAAAGTTATTAACATATAAAGGTTAGTTTTAGGTTTTAGTACATTTACTTATGCATATCATTGTAATTCGATAAGGTCTGATATTCGTTCATACTATTGTTCAGAAGCAAGAATCATCTTATTATTGCAATATAATTGCATATACAAAGCAATTTCTCTAAGTTTGAATATATTTTCAATTTTTGAGCGTATGAGCAATCCGATCGTATCTACTGAGCAGCTATCATTCGAATATCCGGATGCAAATAGCATCGCATTTCCTGATATCCATATTGAGAAAGGGCAACACACGCTATTATTGGGCGATTCAGGTACAGGAAAGACAACCTTGCTGAATATGTTGGGGGGGTTATCCAGACCGAAAACTGGTCATGTTAAAATTAATGATCAAGATCTTTCCCTATTATCTACCAGTAAACTAGACAAATTCAGATCACAATATATCGGTTTTATCTTCCAGGAGGCACACCTTCTCAAAAACTTAACTTTGTTGGAAAACATCAAATTAGCACAGTCTCTTGCAGGAAAAAAGGTGGATGTCAATCAGATTCATCAGGTGTTGAAACTGCTACAGCTGGATCACAAAACTGCTGCCTACCCCAACGAATTAAGTCGTGGCCAACTACAACGCGCTGCAATTGCAAGGAGTGTAATCAACAAGCCTGCTCTACTCATTGCGGATGAACCGACAGCAGCCTTAGATGACACCAATACAAATCGCGTGTTGGAGCTTCTTATGGATATCGCAGACACTGCCGGCTCGACCTTGTTGATCACCACGCATGACAAGCGGATCAAGGATCAGTTCTCAAAAATGTATATCCTAAAATAACGTCATACGCCTTTAATTCATCATTTTAGATTAATAAATAGTTATGAATACGATACAGTTGGTTTGGAAAAATTTAAGTAGACAGGTTGGTTCTGTCTTTCTAAGTATCTTACTGACGGCTTTTGGAGTTTCCATCTTAGCTGTGCTCTCTATCACAGGTGATACATTCGAAAAGCAACTTGACAATAATAGCAAGAATATTGACTTGGTTGTCGGAGCCAAAGGGAGCCCGCTCCAATTGATCTTATCCAGCGTATATCATATCGACAATCCAACTGGAAATATTCCCCTGGATGAATTGGATCCCCTACGCCAGAATCCGCTTGTTCAGCTAGCGGTACCATTATCCCTGGGGGATAACTTTAAGGGGCATCGTATCGTAGGCACCGATTCGTCTTTTCTGACAATCTACAATACGAAAATAAATGAAGGCCGTATTTGGCAAAAAGATTTTGAGGTGGTGATCGGTACGCAGGTAGCTCAAAAACATCAGCTCAAAATCGGTGATAAGATCAACAGTTCACATGGCTTAAGCAAAGATGGCCATAGTCATGACGAACATCCTTTTACTATCGTAGGTATTCTAAAGCAAAACAACAACGTAACTGACAACCTCATATTGACCAACCTCGAAAGCGTATGGGATGTGCATGGAATTGCACATGATCATGCCGATCACAAAACAGCAGCACAAAAAGAACAACGTGAGCGCGAAGAAGATCGCCAAGAAACGGTCAAAGCACATCTGCACCACCATGGGGAGGACTTGCCGGAAAATTCTACGGCTCAGGCGGCAAATGAAGAAAAAGAACATCAGGATCACGCAGATCACGAACACGAAGAGGAAGAGGTCTTTGTCAAATCCATTGGCGCCGATATGGTGAAACAAAATGGACTCGAAATAACGGCCATTCTCATAAAATACCAGTCACCTGCCGCTATCGGTATATTGCCGAAAATGATCGACCAACAAACTGATATGCAAGCTGCTTCTCCGGCAATGGAAAGTACACGACTGTTTTCACTCTTAGGTGTAGGAATAGATTCTTTAGCTATCCTTGCCTATATCATTATGCTAATTGCCGGCCTGAGTGTATTTATTAACCTCTATAATGCATTGAAGCAACGCAAATATGATCTTGCCATCATGCGTACACTGGGTGCTTCTAAAGGAAAATTATTCAACATTGTCCTATTGGAAGGTCTTACCATAACGATCGTGGGTGGACTGGTGGGGCTGTTGTTCGCACATCTAGCGTTATACTATATCAGTAATCAGACGAGCCAGAGCGCAGACTTTATCGAAGCTTTTAGGTTACATCCAAAAGAATTGGTATTTTTGCTTGTCGCTTGTCTCATCGGGGTGCTTGCAGCGCTGATTCCGGCTGTAAAAGCGTACAGGACAAGTATCGCTGGTACTTTATCAAACAAATAGAGCAATTGAGCTAAAAAAATGCAATTATGGCATATACTGGGTAAATCCTGGATTTGCATCAGCAAAATCTCAAACTCAATACTAAAATAATAGATGAAAAAAATTATCACGGCATTTGCCTTCATATTCTTCAGCATTATACATGCACATGCTCAGATCGGTAGCAATTCCGATGTGCCTGATCATACCCCCATGATGAACAAAACATGGGACGCCATTGATAAGATGGCTTATAAAGTGACCTATAATGGCGCAAAAAAGGTATACACCCCATTTTATCCCAAAGAGCTCAAAGCACTGGAAAACAAAGTGGTCGAACTACCAGGTTATATGGTTCCGCTGCACAGTGGACGCAATCATAAGAATTTTATGATGTCTGTCTTACCTGTTATGCAATGTCAATTTTGTGGTTCAAACGGAATCCCACCTATGGTAGAAGTGACCTTAAAGGGTGGAGCAATTAAATTTTCTGAAGATCCTATCAAACTCAAAGGAAAGATGATTTTCACAAAGGATCCACTTAAAGGCAATTCGGAAATACAGATCGTTGATGCTGAACTGATAAAATAAGTGCAACTGGGCTGGCAACTCCTGCTGAATCTGGTCTAATAAGAAATAAATTAGATTCAGGCAGCATCTTTATTGTGGCATCTTGAATAGTAAATTATCTATTGATCAGCGAAGTCTCAAGGCAAGCCGCTAATGCCGCCGTTTCAGTACGTAACCGTGCTTCTCCAAGCGATATTGGCTGAAATCCTGCAGCTAAAGCCAAATCAATTTCCTCCGCTGAAAAATCGCCCTCCGGGCCTATCATAATGATATAATGCTGCCCTGCTTCAAATACTTGGTTCAAATATTTTTTATCGGAATCAACACAATGGGCAATGGCTTTTTGCAAGCCCTCTTCCGGAAGGTCTTTTAAAAACTGTTTAAACGATACAGCAGGATTCAGCTTTGGCAAATACGCTTTCAAAGACTGCTTCATGGCTGAAACAATGACTTTATTCAGGCGGTCTAACTTCACATCCTTCCGTTCCGAGTGTTCACATATAATAGGCGTAACCTCCTGGATCCCTACCTCAGTAGCTTTCTCTAAAAACCATTCGATACGGTCAATATTCTTGGTAGGTCCAACAGCGATGTGCAAATGATAATTAGGCTTTTGATAGTCCGCCTTAATATCCAGGATTTTCAGTACCGTACGTTTTGGATGTGGATCTATAATTTCAGCTTCGTACAAGCCACCGCGACCATCTATTAAATATAGCCGATCTCCGCTGTCCATGCGAAGCACACGAACAGCATGCTTGCTCTCCTCCTCACTAAGGATAAAATTTTCTAAAGAAGGATTTAAATCCGGTGTAAAAAATAACTGCATGTACTGCTTCCTTATAATCCTATTCTTCTAGATCATCGTCAGCCGACTCAACCAGTTCTAACTTGACAAACTCTATATTCTGCTGTGCTTTGCGGATAATTGTAAATACGTATCCATATTCTTCTTTCCGCTCGCCTACTTCAGGAATTTTATCAAAGATTTCACTGACCAACCCCGCCATGGTATCGTAATCCTGACTTTCTGGTAATTCTATTGGCAAAAACTCATTCACATCATGAATACTAGCCCCTGCATCCACCATATACTCTGTTTCAGATATGCGTTCTACAACTGGTGTTTCTTCATCATACTCATCTTGGATCTCACCCACTAATTCTTCCACAATGTCTTCCAAGGTGGCCATCCCTGCTGTGCCGCCAAATTCATCAAGTACGATGGCCAATTGAAGTCTCCGTTGTTGAAACTCGGCCATCAAATCATTGATTTTCTTTGTTTCAGGAATAAAGTAAGGTTTACGCATGATATTTTTCATCACCACTTCCTTACCTTTCGCTAAAAGCGGAAGAATATCCTTGGTGTGTACAATACCAACAATCTGGTCGATGTTGTCTTCGTAAATCGGAATACGCGAATACCCCTCCTCGGTCATGGTTTCAATCAATTCAGAAGCATCCGCTGTAACTTCAACAGCGACAATTTTCGTCCGAGGTACCATTATATTCTTTACGATACGTTCGTTAAAATCGAAGACGTTTTTGATCAGCTCATGTTCAGAAATATCCAACGCTCCAGACTCTTTGCCCTTATCCAAGAGATATTGCAGCTCTTCGGAAGAGTGGGCAGATTCACCCTTCGTCACTTCAAATCCTAAAATTTTAAGTAAGAAATTAGCAAAACCGTTTAGGACCCAGATAAAAGGTCTAAAGATAAAGTAGAAAAATTGCAGCGGAACCGCAATCTTCATCGTCGTTGCAACGGGTTTCTGAATGGCGATTGACTTGGGAGCCAGCTCACCAAAGACAATATGCAATACGGTAATAATCGTAAATGCCAACACATGTCCTGCGTTGGTCGCTATTGTACCAGTCAATTCAACACCAAAGAAACCTAATGCCCCCTGCACAATCTGGGTCATTACAGCCTCTCCTACCCAACCTAAGGCCAGTGAAGAAAGTGTAATACCCAATTGCGTAGCGGCCAAATAACCATCCAAATGCTCTGTTATACTTTTGGCTATTGTAGCAACTTTGCTACCTGTTTTCGCCTGAACTTCAATTTGGGAGACTCGGACTTTGACAATAGCAAATTCAGCCGCAACGAAAAAACCGTTGGCCAATACTAAAAACAATGTCCAAAAAATATCGAGCGCCATGCTGGGGGTTATTTGTTAGCAAATTCTTGGTTGTACAATTCAATAGCCTCAATCAAGATTCGTTGCGCTTCCTCACGTCCTTTCACCCCTTCAACAACAACGTGTTTCTTTTCTAATGCTTTGTAACTTTCAAAGAATTGTACAATTTCTTTCATCGTATGCGGCGGCAATTGATCGATGTCTTTAATGTAGTTGAATACCGGATCATTTTTGGCAACAGCAATGATTTTATCATCTTGCTCTCCACCATCAACCATATTCATTACACCAATAACTTGTGCTTCTACCAATGTTAAAGGTAAAATATCAACCGAACAAATCACTAAAATATCCAAAGGATCTTTATCGTCGCAATAAGTCTGTGGAATGAAACCATAATTGGCTGGATAGACGACAGATGAACTCATTACTCTGTCCAAAAGCAACAAACCTGTTTCTTTGTCTAATTCATACTTTCCTTTGGATCCGTTCGTAATCTCAATGATAGCATTTACGGCATTTGGCACATTCTCACCTGGAGAAACCATGTGCCAAGGGTTTTGTTTACTCATTTTTTATTTTACTGTATATTTTGTTTGTTTCTTTTGTCTCTCATTCGCTTTTTCAGCAAAGTGATTGCAATAGGTAAAAATGCGATCACGATCATTCCGACCACAACATATTCAACGTAATGGATAATCCATGGGAACTCAATCCCCAAGAAATATCCAGAAAGGGTCAATACCGAGACCCATATCAAGGCTCCACCGATGTTATATAAAACGAATTTTTTGAAATCTAATTTTACGACTCCGGCAAAGATAGGAGCAAAAGTACGAACTATTGGGACAAATCTACCTATAATTAATGCCGTTCCGCCATATTTATGGTAAAATTCTTCCGCCATAACCACATATTTCCGCTTAAAGATAAAACTATCTTTTCGCTTGAATAACATGGGACCGGCCCGATAACCAAACCAATACCCCGTAAAATTACCCAGTATTCCTGCACCCAATAAGCCAAAACAAAGCGTATAGATATTCACGTCGATTTTGTTGAGTGCACAAAACAATCCTGCTAAAAATAATAAGTAATCGCCGGGTAGAAAAAAACCAAAAAACAGACCTGTTTCGGCAAATACGATTAATATAACTAAATAAAACCCGCCAGAACTCAAAAGTTCTTCGGGATTCATTAGCTGTTGAAATGACAACAAAAGTTCATGCATAACTTTCAGTAAAAATCAATGTTGTTTTCTCCATTTTAGAATCAAATTCTACTTCTATCCCTGTATAATTTTAAAACAACAAAGTACAAATATAGTATTCTCCTAAAAAACGAAAGTAAATCAAGTGTAATATAATCTTGTTATTGATTTTGTGTAGTTATGCTAATAATAGACTCTCGGATTGTCTCGGCGATCTGATAAAGTTCATCTTCGCCTAAGCTCAACTTAGGCCCCGCAAAATTTAGGTCACTTATTTTATTGATCGGAACAAGATGGATGTGCGCATGTGCGACTTCCAATCCCACAACAGCCACGCCAACTTTAACACATGGAATTACCTTTTTTATCCCCTGTGCAACAATTTTTGCAAATACCCAAAGCGCCATGTACTCATCATCCTCTATATCGAAAATGTAATCTGTTTCTTTCTTAGGGATCACCAAAACATGTCCTTTCGCTAAAGGGCTGATATCTAAGAAAGCCAGAAAATCATTACTCTCCGCAACTTTGTAAGCTGGAATCTCTCCAGCAACGATCTTTGAAAAAATTGTTGACATATTATCCTATTTGGAATAAACTCTTTTATATAATAATGAAACGACCATAAGCAGCATAAATATTGTTTACTTCACAAAATTTTTCAGCCGTTAAATTTTCAGCCGTCAATGTTCTGAACAAATATAAACAAAAAAGGTCGCGATTGCTAGAACCCGACCTTCTTAATATAAAGTTAATTTGTGGATGTGCGGTTATGGCGTACCGCACATAACCGACATATATTATCTCGAAATCTCTACGATTTCAAATTCAATCTTACCTGCAGGCACCTCGATCTCCGCCGTGTCTCCTTTCGATTTACCTAACAATCCCTGAGCAATCGGAGATTTAACAGAAATTTTACCTGACTTAAGATCCGCCTCTGATTCGGCAACCAATTGATAAGTCATCACAGCTCCATTCTTTTTATTCTTGATCTTCACTATAGACAAAGCGAGGACTTTCGACGTATCCAATTTGGACTCGTCAATCAATCGAGCTGTAGCCAAGGTGTTTTCCAAATTGGCTATTTTAGCCTCATGAAGCCCTTGAGCTTCTTTAGCAGCATCATACTCCGCATTTTCGGACAAATCACCTTTGTCCCTTGCCTCTGCAATAGCATTGGCAATTTTAGATCTTCCTTCCGTTTTCAGATAAGCTAATTCCTCTTTAAGCTTACGCAATCCTTCTTCCGTAAAATAAGTTACTTCTGCCATAATTTTATCTTTTTTCTTATTTTCTACATTTTAAAAAAGAAACAAGACCATATTACCCTCGTCGGGTAACATGGTCTTGCTTTCAATCTATACGAAGATAATAATTGTTTTCAACAAAACAAATTCTTATCCATCAAATCTAATCAAATCTCTTCTTCGTCAACAAATTTATAGCCCAGACCACGCACTGTTTGCAGATAATGTGGTTTATCCGGATTTGTTTCAATCTTCTTCCGCAAACGCACTACGTGCATATCCAGCGTCCGCGTATTTACGTTCGAACTATATCCCCATACCACTTCCATTAGTTCCTCTCGGGTGATCTCTCGTCCCAAATTTTGAAGAAAATGTAATAAGATTCTATTTTCCAAAATCGTCAATTCCACCTTTTTACCATCACGTATTAAGGAATGAATATTTGGGTGGTGTTCTGTCTGTCCAAACTTATAGATCTCGGGGCTATTCTTAGGTAGGAAAAACTTCACCTTATTATCTATCATAGCAATTAACACATCCATATTGAATGGCTTACTAATATAGTCCGTCACACCAAAGCTATAAGCTTCAATCTTGTCCACATCTTGGGATTTGGCCGTCATCATGATAATGATATTCTCAAATCCTGCCTTACGGACATCCTCGCAGATCTCGTTACCTTCTTTTCCTGGGAGCATCCAATCTAAAAGGACCACATCTGGTCTTTTCTCCAAGATTAAACTTTCTGCTTCATTCCCATTTCCGCTTTGGATGACTTGATAGCCTTCAGATTCTAATCGATGTTTTACCAAGAAACGTAGGTTCTCATCATCTTCAATAACAGCAACAGTGATGTCTTTATTCATAAGTAAACAATTTGTCTTTTAATATCCAGTTTATTCTACAAGTTTTCATGCTTTCTAAACATGGATATTTCATATTTAAATTTATTTTTAAACCGGAAATACCAACGTGAAGGTAGTGCCCTGCCCCAGTTGACTTTTTACTGTAATGTCCCCACCGATGAACTCAGTGATTTCCTTACAGAAAGCCAAACCTAAACCAATACTTCCTTGCTGATTATATTGACTTTTTATTCTATAAAACTTTTTGAAGATATTGTTAAACTCCGCCTTCTCGATACCAATTCCTTCATCCTTAAAAGTGATAACAAAATTCTTCTTATTTTGTTGTATCGCAATATCCAAGATTTTATGCCCTGTTTTTGAATATTTGTAGGCATTGTCTATCATATTTTGAAACACACTACTCAATAATACCGGATCTGCTAGCATTGACGTTCTTACATCAATTTTTGTGCTAATCTTGAAGTCCGCGTATTTTATTCTCGAGGAAGCAACCAGATTTTCAGTAAATTCCTCTAAATCCACCTCTTCCTTATTTAATTTGATGGTTTTATTTTCAATCTGACTAAAGGACAATAATTTATTCATTAGATTATTGAGCCGGTCAGCTTCCTGATCCAATATATTACCATACATCTTTCGCTCCTCATCGGAAAGAACTTGCGCACTCTTGATATTATTTCCCGCAATTTTTATCACACTTACAGGTGTCTTAAACTCGTGGGTCAGATTGTTGATAAAATCATATTGCAATTTAAAAAGTCTCCCGTTAATTTCTAAATTTCTATAAATTAAATATAAAATTGCAATCAAAATAATATAAATCAAGGATATACCACCCAATACTGGCCAAAAACTTCGATTTATCTCTTTCGAAAGAAAACTTTTACTTGATCTGAAAAGCAATTTATAATCAGCCAAAGCACCTGGCAACGGCATTTCTGTCGAAATCTCATCATTTTCCGGCGTGATCGGAGCCCCCACTAATGGCACAATCTCTACTTTTTCATAGAGATTCGTATAACTATTTTTAACCTCCAAATACATTGGGTCAATCTGAAAATTGAACATGTCTTGCTCATAACCAACAGTATGGTCCAAATTTCCTTCCATAATGGATTTATAAACAATCAAATCGTTAACCCGTGGTATATTTAAATAGGTAATCTGCCCCGGCCTGATCGTATAAAATACTTTCAAAATATCTTTATCAGAAAGCTTTGCATTCGGTTGCAATTTATCGATATAGGTAGCGAGCTTAACACCTATATTATTAATTTCTTCAGAATGTAGCCCCATCTGACCGCGGTCACGAATTGTGTTTTTATTGAGCCCCGAACGGGATACTGTAAAAAAAGTAATGGTTTTGGGTTGAATTCTTAAATTATTGACGATAAAGCCGTAATTTAAATTATGGTCATTATTAAATTGTAGATCAAAAAAACCAATTTCCCGCACAAAAGGGTAAGAACTTAAGATGCTATAAGCATATTTACCGGCTTGCACAGAATCTAAAAAGCCTTGATAAAAGGAAACTTCAGGAATTCGATTTTGGAAAAAGTCATTAAAAGGAATTAAGGTTTGATCAAAAATCTCTGATTTCCTATTCGTAAATTCGTTCTTTATGTGAGATTCGGTATAATTTCTGGACAGAAAAAGTGCAAAAATATACAAACCACTGATGACAATGAAAAACATCAGCAATAGTCCATAATTTTTTCGATAACTATATTTTTCTGCTTTCATATAATGCCCCTAGTCTACTAGATATTTTGCCAAAAATCGTTCCAGCTCATTGTAGTAGCCAAATACATTCTCATCCTTTTTAAAGGTTCTATCTTCATCTTCCTTAAGAAAATATTGTACAGGAACATTGTTGTTTTTTAGCTTTTGAACAAATTGATTTGCATCCGTTACCGAGCTAAATCGGTCTTTACCTCCTTGGACTAGTAATACAGGTATCCGTACTTTGTCAGAATGGAAAACCGGAGATATATTTTTAAATAGCTCTGCTTCCCGAATAGGGTTCCCTACGATCTGATACATTTTTTGTACATAGGATTTAAAATAAGGCGGAATATCCCTAAAATAGGTAAATAGGTTGGTGTATCCAGAATAAGAAACTGCACATTTATACAGGTCTGAATTGAAACAAGCCGCATGCAGGGCAGAATATCCTCCAAAGCCTTTACCAACAATTGCTACACGATCCTTATCGGCGATTCCCTCTTTAATCAACCATTTCACGCCATCCGTAATATCATCTTGAATTTTACCACCCCACTCCTTAAAACCCGCCGTCCAAAATTTCTTTCCAAAACCCGTTGACCCTCTATAATTCATTTGAAAAACTAAATATCCCCTGTTCGCTAAAAACTGTGCCTCATTATCAAAACCCCAAACTTCTCTTCCATTGGGACCGTCATGTGGTAATACTACCATAGGAAGATCTTTTCGATTGGAATGTACAGGATAGGTCAAATATCCAGATATTGTTATACCGTCTCTCGCTTTGTAAGTAATAAACTCATTTGGGGACAATTCTTTATCTTTAAGGTCAGAATTATTATCTGCTAATTTGGTCAATTTTTTTGTGGTAAAATCATAAAAATAAATTCCACCGGGATTGACATCAGTATAGGTCTTAATAATCACTTTTTCACCCGAAACGTCGGTACTGAGAACCTGGAATTCAAAGCCATCAATTTGCTTCGAAAGTTCATCATATTTCTTTTTTGTCTCCTCATCAAAAAAATGCCGGTTTTGTCTTGAAGTTGTGTAATTCACAAACAATAAACGATTCTGCTCCGGAAAGTATCCTCCAGGGCTCACATCGACCTCTTTATGACTATACAGCTCCCCCAATTCCCTTTCATTGACCAGATCATAGCTAACAAGGGCTAGCTTATCGCGATTTATATTTGACAGGGCATAGATAATACTGTTTGAACTATCTTTATACCCTAAAGGGGTAAAGCTACTTTCAACATCACAGCGTATAATCTCCTTAAAAGGTTGTTCCTGTGAAGCCCTGAAAAGAACAGATTGCTGTACCGAATCGTTGGCAATCGCCAAGCGGACCTGCCCGTCTTTGGATGCAATCCAGGAGCTCATATTACCCGGGTTTTGCAAAATCAATTCCCGTGGTCTACCGTCCAAGTAAATGCGATAAAGATCGAAAAATGAAGAGTCTCGATCGTTGATCCCCGCCACAAAAGCCTCTTTACCGGAAACCATCGAATGAACCCACCTGAACCGTGCACGAACAGGTTTAATGAGTGGCCAAATCTTTTCTGTGTTAATATCCACGGCATATAAACGTAAACTATCCTGGGAAGATTGTTCGGTCAAAAAAGAAATTTTGGAATCATTGTTCCAAACAAATGATTTTACATTGATATCATTCTGATAAGTAAGCTGTTTGGAGCTGTCCTGATGCATTAAATCTATTAAATAGATATTTTTGCAATGATTGTCCATGCCAATATAAGCAATGAACCGCCCATTGGGAGAAATCTTAAAATTTGATTTTTCAGGTGTGGAAAAGAATTGATTGATGGGTATAGGGTCAACTTTATGTTGTTGGCATCCCAACATAGTCAATATACAGAAAAACAAAATAGTCCAAAATTGCAACCTCATAATCCCAAATGCGTCCTTATCAATTAACTCAAATATTGTAATTAAAAACCAAATTGCAGCCAATGCAACCTTATTTTTACAAGATATAGTAATTAAACGTAATATTCAAAAATAGCGTATAAAACCGTATTTTTGTTTATGTTTTTATATAATGTGTCTATTATTGCAGAAGAAACAATCCACCATGAGATCGTTTCTTGGATTGAGGATAATATCGTGCAATCCCAAAAATTCCAAGTTCATTTTCTGGAGATGCTCCAGTCGCCCCACGAAGGAATAACTTATTGTATCCAAGTGGTTTTACCTTCAGAAGAACATATTGCCGACTTCCAACAGGTACATTTGATACCTTTACAACAACTTGTTTCGGAATCGTACAAGGACAAGGTTTTCCTTTTTGACAGCACAATGAAATATTTAAAAAAATAAGGTGCTTTAAAGCACCTTATTTTTTTAAATATAAACTAGAATTCTTTATTCTTCTTATTACGCTCCAGTTCCTCATCTTTCTCAGTAATTTCCATCGCCAGTTCGTACCGTGGATCATAACTTATTTTGGGCGTTAGGAAATGTAATAGGATTAAACGGGCATACCTAAAATTAAAAGGGGCGAAAACCAAAATAGTAGCCGCCAGCCCACTTATATAAATCCAGGGGGACTCGCTCCTGGTCAAAATTGCGATGATCACCGATACAGCTACAGTTTGCGCAACAGATAATGCATAGCTCACATACATGGCTGCATAAAAATAACCCGGTTCGACCTCATATTTAACACCACAATGCGGACAGACTTCATTCATCTGCTGCTTTCGTAAGCTATAAACCTTTCCTTCAAATACATTTCCAACATGACATTTGGGGCATTTGGAATGGATCATTGCATGAAATCTAGATGTCGGCATTACTTTCTATTTTATCTCGTTAATAAATTTTTTGGCAGGTGGATTCTTTTTACGGTATTTTTTATACCAGAGATAGCCCAATCCAGCCGCAGCCAGATAAGGGATCACCAATAGAAATAAGATGCCATCATTCAGCCCCCTTCCCTGCATATTCCCCTCTTTCGTGGAATTCTCGGCATTCAATGTACACATCGCACACTGTGCTCGGGAAATAGAAACCACCGAGCAGCTTAAGGTAAATATTACGAGTAGATATTTAAACCATTTCATAGGCCAAAGTTACTGAAAATTTAACGATTAGCGTACTAATGCTTCAAATTTGTCCCAAAAGCCATCTTGTGGCAATGAAGCTACCAGCTTCATCTGTTCTTTTTTTATGGGATGTGTAAACGCTAGCGATCGCGAGTGCAAACAGATGCTTCCCAATGAACTCCCTCTTGGATATCCATATTTGTTATCGCCAACAATAGGACAACCCATAGCCGCCAGCTGCGCACGAATCTGATGCGTACGACCTGTAAGAGGTTCAACACGTAACAGATAAAAGCCATTCAACTCACCTATTACCGCATAATCCAGTTCGGCATAGGTACCGCCCTTCACTTCACGCGGAAATGCTTTGGTCACTCTCGTCTGCCTATTTCGAATTAACCAGTTAATCAATTTACCTTCAGCATTTCGCGGACGTTGACGCACAATGGCAAAATAAGTTTTTTTCACCGTACGATCTTGAAAAAACTTATTCATACGCTCCAGCGCCTTACTTGTCTTCGCAAAAAGAATCATACCACTTACAGGCCGATCCAACCGATGGATCACCCCCACATAAGCATCATTGGGTTTATCATATTTCTTTTTCAGGTAGATCTTCACCATATCTTCCAATGAAAGATCGCCTGTTTCGTCAACCTGCACGATATCTCCTGCTCGTTTATTGATTGCTATGAGATGATTGTCTTCGTAGATCACCTCTTTATCCGTAATATCAGATTTATTCATTTCTTTTAAACTAAAGATCATCCAAACGTGCAATTATTTAAAATAATTCAATAAAAAAACGCACGACTTATCGTTTAGAAAATGCTAGGTCCTCCATCGTTTTCCAAACAACTGTAAAAATTTTCGACGAATTTTGTACCACATGCACTCAGAAAAAAAGGCCCTACGCAAGCGTAAAGCCTTTCCATATTTTGTTAATCAAAACTACTGTGCACTATCCGCCTTTAGTAATTCTGCTTTCTTTGCATCTTCTTTCATCTTCTTCTTGAAGAAGCCACGTAATAAGAAGTTATGCTGCAAAGCTTCCATATTCTCGTCTAATTTCTCCGTACTTGAATTCAAGTTGTTGATCGCTGACTTAATTTGGTTTGCTGAAGCAGGGTCGTTCAATAAGACACCGACTGCATTATCCTTATCATTCAATCGGCTCGAGGCATTATTCAAGTTATTGATCAACGCATTCGCCGTTTGGGATACGCCCTGCAATTGAGCTGCTGATTGACGTAAATTGGAGAAGATAGCGGTATCAGTCGTCAGATCATGAATCAAACCTCTATTGCTGTTCAACGAATTTGTCAATGTTACCAAGTTTGCGGATGCCTTGTTCGCATTGTTCATTGCTGCACTGATGGACAATAAACTAGCACGGAGCGTATTCACCATAGCCGTATCGGTCAACATCGCACCAACCATTCCTTTCCCATCTGCTAAGCCACGTGATATCTCGACAAAGTCTGTTGTAATCTTAGCCAAATTTTCATTATTTACCTGCAATGTTTCCATCATCGCCTCCATATCAGCGGTTTTGGCCGAACGCAAAAAATCACCGGTTTCTACGGTAGGCGCATTCTGCGATCCGCCTGAAATAACGACAATCTTATTACCAATCAGTCCATCAGAACCTAATTTTGTGACTGCATCTTTACGAATATATTCCGCAGATTTCTCTTCAATAGTTAAAACAACTTCGACATCCTGTACACTTTTAAAATGGATATTTTTAATAATCCCCACCTTAACTCCAGAAAACCAGACATTACTTCCTACTTTCAATCCTGCAACATCAGGAAATGAAGTTGTGATTTCGATGTTTCTTGTAAATTTCTTCTGTTGACTGCCCAAAATAAAAATCCCGGCCAAAAGAATCAATACGCCTAAAAAAACAAAAATACCAACAATGATTGCTCTTTTATTTTCTGCCTTACTCATGTATATTATAGAATAAAATTATAATTATAAAACGCTTTTACACGTGCGTCATCTGTATCAAAAATTTCCTCAAAAGACCCCTGTCTTTCAAACTTACCGTCCAATAACATCACAATACGATCTCCTACTTCCTTCGCACAGGCCAAATCATGCGTAATAATAATTGACGATGTTTTATACCGCTCTTGAACTTCATTAATCAATCCATTGATGTCCAAGCAAGTAATCGGATCAAGACCCGCCGTTGGCTCGTCATACATCATAATCTCTGGCCTTAGGATCAACGTACGAGCTATACCAATCCGCTTACGTTGGCCTCCTGATAGTTCAGATGGCATCTGGTTGATTGCTTGGGATAAGCCTACGCCGTCCAACACCTCTTCCACTGCATAATTAATCTCAGATCGTGTGAGCTTCCGTTTATTTCTCACCAAAGGAAATTCCAAATTCTCACGAACCGTCATACTGTCATAAAGCGCACTATTTTGGAAAGAAAAACCTATTTTTAATCGTAATTCACGCAATTGACGATCGTTTAATTCCGTTACAGATTCACCTAATACATCAATTGTCCCTTCATCCGGTTTTAATAATCCCGAAATCAACTTGATCAGTACCGATTTACCTGTACCCGAACGTCCTAATACAACAAGGTTTTCTTCCTTATATAATTCCAGGTTAACGTTCTTTAACACATGGTTATCCCCAAACGATTTACTGACATTTCTGATTTCAATAACGGATTGAGAATGATCAATATTTAATGTAGCTTTTTCCATATACCACTATCCAAAGAACGATAAAACCTGAACTATAATTATTTCCTCAATAAATACAAGAAACATCGAAGCAACCACGGCCGCATTGGCGGCCTTACCGACTCCTTCTGTACCTTTAGAAGAAAAATATCCACAATAGCAACTAACAGCTCCAATGGTAAAGCCAAATATAACAGCGCGTAATACCATAGCGCCCAAATCCTTGAAGGCAATCGTTTCAAATACCTGTGTAAAAAAGCTCAAAAAGCTCAAATCATCTTTACTCATCATACTTAAGTAGCCACCTAAAAGACCAATACCTGCTACATAGAAACAGAGCACAGGAATACCAATAGTTGTAGCGATAATTCTACTTACAATCAAATATTTATAAGGATTCGTACCTGATACCTCCATTGCATCAATCTGTTCGGTTACATTCATCGAACTTAATTCGGCACCAATTTGCGACCCCACTTTACCCGAAGCAATCAAAGCCGTTACCAGAGGAGCCAGTGCACGGACAATAGCAATGGAAATTAAGGATGGCAACATCGAAGTTGCACCAAATTCTTCCAAGGAAGGGCGAGATTGTTTGGTAAAGACAAAACCAACGATAAATCCTGTTAAACTGATCAAAGGCAAAGATTTATAGCCTATCTCATAGCATTGGCGAATAATTTCTTTGAATTCATATGGTGGTGTTACTAATTCGCGCCAAAACCGCAATAAAAAACGGTGAATGTTTGCGAATTCTAGGAAAAAAGTCTGAAGTTTTTTAGCCATTTAAAATTATGTCTATGTCAAATTAATGTGTCATAAAACACCTCATATGCTCAACAAACACGTAACAATTCGAGCGGTAAAGGTAAATAAAAAATATGTATCTAAAATTGTCGTTTATGTAAAAAGATCATCAATTTGACTTTTATATCTATAAAATCAGATTTATGTTGTACTGATTAAACCATTTAATACGTTATGCTGTCATAATAACAAAGACAATAGCATAGAGTTTTGTCGTACTTAAAATATTACGAAGATGAAAAATTTGGGAAATATAAAATATTGGGTATTGGGTCTAATCGGAGTTGCTTCTTTTACAAGTTGCACAACATCAATGGCCCAAAGAGGGGGGTACGCAGGTTATAATAACTATAATAACACTGGGGTTTCATTTCAGATGTTCTATGATGAACTTTCACCATACGGACAATGGGTCAATGATCCAAACTATGGATATGTATGGATCCCTGATGCTGGCCCGGACTTCCAACCTTATGCAACCAATGGTTACTGGTCAATGACAGATTATGGTAACACCTGGGTTTCCAACTACGATTGGGGTTGGGCTCCTTTCCACTATGGACGATGGAATTATAATGACCGTTATGGCTGGGGTTGGGTTCCCGATTACGAATGGGGACCAGCATGGGTCAACTGGCGTCAAAGCAATGACTATTATGGATGGGCTCCATTGGGTCCCGGTATGAACATTAATGTTTCGGTCAATATCCCTATGAACTTTTGGACTTTTGTTTCGGTCAATCATTTTATGAACCGAAACATGGACAGATATTATGTAAATCGCCGCAATTATAACAACATCTATAATAGAACAACTGTTATCAATAACACGACGATTATTAATAACAACTATTACGTAGGTGGTCCACGTCGATCTGATATCGAACGCTATACCGGCAGAAGTGTTACAGTCAATCGCATTACCAATGCCGATCGTCCAGGATCTGCGCGTAGTAGCAGCAATCGTTCACGCGCAAACGAAATCAGTATGTACCGTCCGAATGTAGACCGCAACACACGTTCTTCTGCACGTCCGACCAATGTCGTTGACGCTTCGACTCGCACACGCAGCAATAATAGTGCAATATCGGACCGTACCAACCGTGTCATCTCCAATCGGGATAACATCAATACAAGATCCGGAAACCGTGAATTATACATAGACAATAGTGGTAATGCATCGGTAAGATCACGTAATAATAACAGTACCACCGGATCTACACGTAGTTCGGGAGACAATAACAGCAGAACGAGAGATAATGGTTCGACCAACAGAAATAATGTGGGCACAACACCAAATTCAAACAATTACGATTTCAGAACACGATCCGACAGGCAGTCGAATCCAACAAATAATAACACCCCTACTTCTACCGGTAGAACCAGACAAGGAAACGCTGTTGACAACGGTAGCGTTGTCAACAGCCGAAGTACGGACTACAATGCACGCGTAAGAACGGGTACAAGCAACACAGGTGGAGCAAATTCTTCACGTGGTTCGCAACCAGCAACAACGCCGCAAAGAAATGGAAACTATGACTCGGGTAACAGTAGAACTCGTTCAAGCCAACCTGCCCAACCGGTGCAAAACAGAAGCTCTGAAGGTTCCCGAACAAGGTCATCGGCTCCTACGGTAAACAGGTCAGGTTCAGCAAATAGCGGAAACTCTTCAGCGCCAAGGTCGAGATCATCTGAAAGCTCTAGTCGTTCAGGAGGTGGTTCAGAAAGAACAAGATCACGCTAAGAGATCAAAAATTTAAGCCTTAAAAAAGCGGGTCAGTAATGTACTGACCCGCTTTTTTTTGAACGTTGAACTATTCGAGGTGCTAGCGTATTTTCTGAAAGCATCAAAGACTTCGTTTTGGGCGGTTATCGACTTATATAATTTCGATATATAACGGATACCTAGTATCACGAATGTTATATTTATGACGAACAATCCGAACAATTTCATGTTAATTAGTAAATTTACAGCTTTAAACAAAAATCAGATTAATAAAGATGGCTTCATTCACCTCTATATTAGATAACGACTTCTATAAATTCACCATGCAGAATGCGGTAGTCAAATTATTTCCCAAGGCAAAAGCACGCTACCACTTTATCAATAGAGGCCACCATAAGTTTCCGGAAGGGTTTGACATCCTTCTAAAAGAGGCTGTAAACAAAATGGCAGATCTACGCCTTACCAAAGCTGAGAAGGCCTTCTTTGCGCGGACTTGCCCTTATATTGATCCCACCTATTTTGATTTTCTACAGGGATATCGTTATGATCCAGATGAAATCAAAATCACCCAAGATGGACCTGATCTCGAGGTTGTTATTGAGGGGTATTGGTACCGGACCATTCTTTGGGAAGTACCGCTAATGTCGCTCATTTGTGAACTTTTCTATGAGTCACAAGGTTTAATTCGTGCGTCAGATGAAGAAGTGATCGCGACAGCCAAAGATAAAATTGAAAAATATAAAAAACTTCATATTACCATTGCCGATTTCGGCACCCGAAGACGGCATTCCTACGAAGTCCACGATCTGGTTGTCCGTACTTTAAAACAATACGGAGAAAAAACCTTTATCGGAACTAGTAATGTTCATCTGGCCATGAAATATGAGACCAAACCTATTGGCACACATGCACACGAATGGTTTATGTTTCATGCAGCTAAATATGGCTATAAGATGGCCAACTTGCTGGGCTTGGAACAATGGTCCGATGTTTATCGGGGTGATCTTGGGATTGCGCTATCTGATACGTATACAACCGAAGTTTTCTTTCAGCAATTCGACAAAAAACTTACCAAATTATTTGATGGTGTACGGCACGATAGCGGCGACCCTTTGGAATTTACAGACAAAGTAGTTGCGCATTACAAGAAAAATGGGATAGATCCACTGTCAAAGACAATCATATTTTCCGATGGGCTCGATTACGATAAGGTTGAGCGGATAGCGAATTATTGCGAAGGCAAGATATTACACTCCTTTGGTGTCGGTACCAACTTTACCAACGATGTAGGACTTAAACCCATGAATATTGTCATCAAAATGACCGATGCTCTCCCAGAGGACGACCAATGGACACCTGTCATCAAACTTTCGGACGAACCAATGAAACACACTGGTGATGAAGATTCCATCTATATCGCTAAAAAAGTATTAATGATCGATAATGACAATGTATAGAGACGTATATGGTGAAGCATTGGATGATTACTTTATCCATCAGGAAGAAAAATTCCCATTAATGCTCCATACGAGTTATGGGGACCAAGACGAAATGCCCGTAGAAGTTTTTTTTAGGGATGCAGATGATTTTCCAGAACTGGAGTTTATCGGATTATCTCTCTGTGACGGACGGGTATTGGATGTAGGTGCAGGAGTAGGCAGTCATAGCTTATATTTACAGGATAAGGGATTTGAGGTCAATGCATTGGAAATATCACAAACGGCCTGCCATATTATGCAACAACGCGGCGTGCAAAATATCATCTGTCAAAATTTTTATCAATTTAACGGACAAAAGTATGATACTCTTCTGTTTCTTATGAATGGTATAGGCATTGCTGGTGACATTGCTGGTTTTAAAAAGCTATTGCAGCATAGTAAAGAGCTCCTAACTGAAAAAGGACAGCTTATTTTTGATTCCTCAGATATCACTTATCTCTATAAAGATTATAATATCAAAAAGCCTACCTACTATTTTGGAGAGATTCAATATCAATACGAATACAAAGGACAAAGGGGCACTCCCTTCAAATGGCTGTATCTAGATCAGGACAAACTCATCAAAATATCCCACGAACTGGGCTGGGTAGTCCAGATTCTATATGAAGATGAAAATGATCAGTATTTGGTTCGTATGGAACCAAAAAAATAACAGACCTATTTCAGAACTTTAGGCACAACTGCAAAAGCATCAAAAACCTTAAATACCTGTTCGGTAGTTAAGGTTTTTTGCTTTCGTATGCTAAACATGGTCAGCCTGTTTCAGGGTTTCAACTACTACTTTTGGGATCTAATATAGATATCACCCATCGAAGTCTTCAGGATCACATCCTGTCCGCCACCATTCATTTTCCCTTTAACAGTATTTGACATGTTGTAAGGATTACTTTTAGGTTCCTCCACAGGTTTTTCAAACTGAAATTCATCCGCGGCATAGATATTGCCCATTGAGGTCTTCATATCTACGTTGGCGCCAAATTTTGCTGGAAAAGCGACATCCACAGCCCCCATTGCGGCGATAAGGGAGATCGGTCCTTTAACCGGTTGTACAAATTTTGCGACCACATCTCCTTGAGCGACCTTTACATTAATCGGCCCTGTTACATTGATCACTTTGACATCGCTCATCGTGCTGGAAATCTCCACCTCAGCTTTAACATCCTTTATCTCGATACCACCGCCATTAAAAAAACCGCCGCGACCTTTTACGCTAATAGGAAGATTAAAAGGAACCCGCACATGTACCGAATCCTCCATTGGCATGCCCACCAAACTAATTTCGGTCACGCCGGCATTATTCTGGATATTCATCCCCATTCCCGAATTATCGGACAAACCCGAACCGTTGACTACGCGTAAACCTTTAGCACGATCGTTTTCTTCCTGTTCTTCTACATTCGCTGTAATTAAAACTTCTTTGCCATTATAGCCTTCGATAGACACATTATCAAATTTTAACAACAGCTTCTCTCCTAAAGCAGGTACTTTAAATTCTTTCCAAACTTTCTTTCCACTATCTCCAACTGATCCTCGCACTACCCTAGGAGGTTTGGGTGCTTTTGGTGGAATAGCACCTTCAGCATTCTCCCTTATTTGGGCTTGCAACGCATTTGCAAAAAGCAAGACCATTCCCATAATCATTATTCTTATCCTTTTCATCGCTCTAATTATTTAATCCTTTATCTATTGTTTTTTTCTAACTATTCCTGGGCGCTTAAGCGCCATTTTTTCCAATTTACCGCAAAGATCGCTATAGTCTGCTCACAATTATATTAGTTCTATTGGTGCAACAGTACCGCATAAGCTTGCTCCTTAACAAACTTCATGGTAAAGGGATCCTCTACAATAGCATTCAGCTTATCCTTTGTGCTATTTTTCATTTCCAATTCATCTCTCTGCTCAATCATTTGCATCAGTTCAACCTGCAATGTCGGATCATTTTGTGCGACAAAAAAGTCCTGAACTTTTTGTTGTCTAGCTTCCGGCGTCATACCATCCAATAAGGTTTCAATCGCTGCCATGCGCACATTGCTACTTTCATCTGAAACTGCTGTTTTCTCCAACGCCAGTGTTGCATCTTCGTTCAGACTACCCTGTTTTTGAAGACCAAGTACAGCCGCTAGGCGTGTACTAGCCCTGATGGAGTCCTGAAGCATTTCAATATAATCCTGTTTTTTCTCTTTCAGATTCTTGTCCTTAACTGCTTTTGGTACCTCCGTCTTCGCTACACGATTTATTTCTTGATTAGCTATCATTGTCTGTATTGTTCGAATAGGTTTCTCCTTTTCAACTTTTACAGAAGCTTCCCGCTGAGTAGATTTTTCCATTACTTCCGTTTCTTTTTGAACAGTAACTGGTTTGATATTCGCTACTTTAGCAGTATGGTCAGATCCACCGTTCTGATTAAAAACTAACAATGTAGCAGTACCCATCAATAATATCGCTGCCGCAATGCTCGCCCACCGCCATAAGGGTATGATTTTCTTTTCCTGTACCTGAGGAACCACCTGTGGTTTGATTTTATTCCATAAATCCGCGGATGGCTCTTTTTGGTCAAATGCATCCCGGTTCGCATTAACAAAATCCTTCAAATTATCCCGCATAATTATACCTCTCCTTCAATTGTTCGTAAATTTTCTTTTTGGCACGGTGGTATTGACTCCGTACCGCCACTGCTGTCATTCCCAAAGATTCAGCCACTTCATCATGGCTCATATCTTCAAAAAGATAAAGATTGATGACCATCTTAGGGATCCCAGTCAACTGATCAATTACAGATTCCAAATCAGTCAGCTGGCATTCGCGCCATT
The DNA here is from genome assembly GCF_013167215.1 of Sphingobacterium prati. Taxonomy (GTDB): domain Bacteria; phylum Bacteroidota; class Bacteroidia; order Sphingobacteriales; family Sphingobacteriaceae; genus Sphingobacterium; species Sphingobacterium prati. The sequence continues at coordinate 211,430 of NZ_JABJWY010000037.1, read as the reverse complement.
CCTTTTCCAGTAGTTCGTCTTCGCCCTCATCTTGGATTTCCAAATCATCAATTGGTGTATAATACTGCTTATTCTTCCGCAAAAGAGATATCGCCTTATTCACCCCCATCCGTCGCAACCAAGCCTCCACACTAAGTACCGCCTGCCATTTATCCGATTTTGAGAAAAACTCCACAAAAGTCTCTTGTAAAATATCCTCGCTCTCTTCCTGATTGGACAAAATCCGATAGATTGAATTAAAAATCTTCTTCGCATAGCGATGGTAGAGCTGTGCAAATCCCGATTCATTACCGGATTGGCACATTGCTAATAAATCTTTATCGCTAAGTTGATTTTGCACGTTTACTATTTAATACCGTTAATTTCTATGTTTCTATTCTATAGTCGGACAGCACCAGAAAATGTTGCAATTTAATTTTATTTTTTTCTAAGATAAATAAAGAGCCATTTACAGGCGTCAATAAATACGTTTTTTGAGCTCTATAGGCTAAAAAAAACACCCAAGGGAATCCCTGAGTGCTTGCATTAACAAAATATACTTCATGAAGTTTTATAAAAGCTTCATTGGATAATGTTATTTTATTTTTAGATAGGTTTCAATGATCGTATGCTTTACCCCAAGTTCAGGCAGGTTTTCTTCCCCCCGTTGAATAAGTGTGTCCCCTTTAAATTCTAACTCAAAATCAAACTTGTTACTTTCCCAGTCACGCAGGCTACAATATTGTAACCGTTCCTGATAATTTTTGCCGTCAAATGAATAAGTTCCTCCGCCAGCGAGAAAATGAGGTTCTTTTCCTTTCCCCTTCTCCTTATCATGATTGAAAAACGAGAAATGATCTTCATTAAACATCTTAAACATTTCGGTTTTACTGGTATCCGTGAATGCGGTCACCGTATCTTTTCCTTTGATCGTCTTACTTTCCAAAAGTCTATATGTTCCGGTCAATTTATTGACTTTTGTAGCCTCATTTTCCTTTTGCTTTTCGTCAACGCTATTACAGGAAAAGACAATCCACGGCAAGGCCGCAATTAGTAAAATTTGATTTTTTAGGTTCATCATATTTTGATAAGAGGTTTAAAGAGGCCAAACTACGAAAGTTCAGCCTCAAAAAAAACTATTGTGATTATTTGTCCCACCAGACCCTGCCAGCGAGGTTATCGCCGCCAGGTACGGCTGAAGAAGCGACCTTATAATTTTCTCCATTGATGGCCGCTTCATTTGCAGGATATGGGAAGCGACGTGGGATAGTGCCTGATGTTGCATTTCCGGGATAGTTTACAGGAATCAGTGCAGGGATACCAGTTCTCCGCCAATTACTCCAAGTCTCATAAAAATCTAGCATAGTAATGGTATGGACCCAATACTGCATGTTTATTTGTTTCAATCCATCTGTCGTATTAAATGGATGTGCAGTTAAGTACGCGTTCGCTTCGGCCTCGCTGATAGCCAAGGAGCCATCATATTGATCAAGGAAAGTTATACTTGCTTTGACCCCTCTGTTATAATGATCAGTTGCACTACCTCCAATTCCCCACCTTTGCGCAGCTTCCGCTAACAGAAGCTCTGACTCACCAAAGGTTAATATAAAAGTAGCACCCGTTCGCTTAACCATGTTTGGATTAGGAGATGAATAATCTGGAAAGGTCGTGTAACTCGGATCTCCACCAATATTATAGAGTGGATTAGCCCCTAAGTCCTTCCCATTGGGCATACCTTTTTGTTTTGCTGGATCCGTTATAAATCCGGCATTTTGGTCTTTACTTTGTTCAGACAGGTAAAGCTGAGTCACAGCAACTTTTCTCAATCTGGGGTCATTATTGGATTTCAGATAATCAATAAATGTTTTGGACCATTTAACATAATAGTTTTCCTGTCCGCCATCGCCCAATAATACTTGACTATTCCGATTCTGGGTAACCCGGGAACCAGACACATCATGCAAGATAAAGGCATTGTCCGTATTGCTGGACATCGTTTTCCCGAGCACTTTTTGTACGTATTCCTTAGCCTTGGGTTCATCCACTTTCACCAAACGCATGGCCGTACGGAGCAATAGTGAATTCCCAAATTTCCGCCATTTAGCAATATCACCTTTATAGATAATATCTCCGGTCACTTTATCACCATCATCTTTCAGGGCTGCCGTAGCGGTTTCAATTTCCTTCAATAAATCGTTGTAGATATCTTGTTGCTTGTCATACTTTGGCTTATAGATTTTATTATAAAAACCTACACCTGCTTCCGAGTAGGGAACATCACCATACAGATCCGTCAGACGAGCAAATATCAATGCCTTCCAGATCCTTGCAACATGATGAAGGTTTGTGTATTTCGGTTTGTCTTTTGTGAACTCGACAACATCGACAATATTCCGAACCTGCTCGATATAGGCACCCACTACTCCATTACCCCAATAAGCTGCCGTATAACTTTCGTTTAGCATATATTTATCTCCCGCCCAATAACTCACAACGGTAGACAAACCCTGCATCATTGTAGCTGAATAGATCAAATTTCCACGCCAGGTATCGTACGCGAAATCAAAACTTCCTGTGTAAAATAACTGAGCAGAACTAAATGTATAATTAGGATCCCAATTGTCTTTACTATAAGCAATTGGATTTGTATTTATTTTTTCAAAATCTTTTGTACAGCTGCTTACGATAAGTGCTGTTGCTGTAACTAAGCTAGCGAGTGTTGGTTTTATATATCTTTTCATGAGGGGTTTGCGATTAGAATTTAACACTTAAATTAACACCATAGGTACGTACAGCGGGTACACCTCCAAGTTCAAGACCCGGAAATGTAGCGTTGTAGCTCGATTCAGGATCAATATTATTTGTCTTCTTCATGATTATCCAAAGATTTCGTGCTACAGCACTGACTGTTATCGCCTTAATCTTATTATGGAATAGATTGGAAGGAAAAGTATACCCCGCAACAATTTGACGTAGTTTAACAAAATCAGCGTTGTTGACAAATATCTTCGATACATTATTTGCAGTGTTGGTATAATAGGTTGCTGCCGTTCGACCTAAACTTTCACGGTCAGCCACTGTTTCCTGATGTAATCCATTGATATATCCATAATAATCTGTACCAGAAAACAGCTTTCCGCCCCATTTTCCATCAATCAAAAATGAAAAATTGAATCTTTTGTAATTGAATTCATTGTTCCAGCCTGCAAACCACTTGTTCATAGCCGAACCATAGGGCTTTAAATCACCGCGCAGTGGAGAACCATCCGCTGCCTTAACGATATTATTATTCTCGTCGTATCTATAATCGAATGCCATAATTTGAAAAGCAGGCATCCCGACCCTATTCATTAAATAACCTACTCCTGAGCGTGAAATTGCAACAGACTGTTCATCCATTCCCTCTGCCAACGAGAGCACTTTATTATCATTATAAGAGCCATTGAGTGAAGAAATCCACTTAAAGTTTTCCGATTTAAAGATTGTTGCTGAAATCAGTGCTTCAAAACCTTTGTTTTGCATTTCACCAGCATTTAGCACAGCACCGTTATAGCCACTTGAAGAAGGAGTCGTGATAAAGGAAATTTCGTTTTTCGACTTTTTATTATACCAAGTAAGATCTAGATTCACCCGGTCATTGAAGAGGCGCAACTCTGTTCCGATCTCTAACTCTGTAGCTGTAGAAGCTTTTAGGGAAGAATTGGGAATATTGTCATTTGAAATAGTTCCCAGTGGTTGCCCATTTAATGTTTCGCTTCTAAAATTATAGGTTAATAAGGTTTGATATGGATCCGTTGCCTGTCCAACTTGTGCAAAACCAGCCCTTAACTTTCCATAGCTCAGCCAAGTGGGCTTAAAATACTCTGAAAAGATAAATGATCCCGAAACAGCGGGATAAACAGAATTTAATTTATTGTCAAACCCTGGCGTCGCTAAAGTAGAAAACCAATCCGACCGTAAACTTCCCGTTAAATAAGCGACATCCTTATAGGCAAATTCCAATGTTCCATAAGTTGATTGTGTTTCCGATTCACTTTCGAGGTAATTAACAGACTTATTCTTTGCATTTAATATGTTATAAACACCAAATATGGCGAAGTCAGTACCTAAATTGGTCGTCTGCTTGATTTTCGTATTTCTATAACTTGCTCCAAGATTAGGGGTCAATGTATAATCTCCCAATACAAAAGACTTACCAACTAATATGTCTGCATTGACATCAGCAAATTTTGTTTCTTGCTCCGCAATCTTCCCGCTTGGATAATATCCCGTACCTGAGGGAACGACATTCTTATAATGATCGGAATATCCATCGCGTCCCGCACGTCCCTGAAAAAACACCCCATTGTCCATGGTATATTTTGCCGTTACAGAGGCAATAGAGCGATCGCGATTGGTGTTATTGATAAATTCGTTTGCTGCAAACCAAGGGTTAGTTGCATAAACATTTCCTGAATTATAGAGTATCTCATTCCCAAGATCATCCTTCCATGGTTTTAAATCATTTATATTAATACTTGTTGGTAAAAACATAGCATTATAATTGGCATTTCCAGCGCCATCAGATACCATTGGACGATTCTTGACCTGCTCTAAAATCATATTATAACGTGCATCAACTGTTAAGCCTCTAAGTGGCTCAAACAATCCGACCAAATTAAATGACTGTCTCTTTAGACCTGAATTGGGGACAACAGATCTATTATTTACATCTGTTCCTGACAGACGAATTGATCCACCATCAAATGATTTATTTAATGCTAGCGTATTTGTCCATGTCGAACCCGTTCTATAAAACCTTTTAAGATTTCCATCTTGTAATGAATACGGTCTTTCTACTCCATCAAATTGTACCACAGGTGAGCCATCCAACCTTGCTCCCCAGCTAGAACCACCTACCTGCGCGGCACCGGCCTTATTAGTTGGCTTTTCACCATTGGAACCTTGACCGTACACCGTTTGCCAGTTCGTATTATCTATAATTTGCTCGCCGACAAAATTGCTGTTAAAATCGATTGAATTTCCCTTGCCAGATTTTGTTGTAATTAAAATCACCCCTGCTTTTGCGCGTGACCCATATAAAGCTGATGCTGCTGCGCCCTTCAAGACAGAAATACTCTCAATATCGTCCGGATTGATATTACTGATCGCATCACCTAAATCTGGCGCATTGTCCCACTGACTACCTGCGTTTCCCTTGGTGTTCGTATTGCCAATACCCACGGGCTTGCTTTCCATAGGTATGCCGTTGATTACATACAAAGGTTGATTGGTTTGATTTAAACTAGAAATCCCACGTATGGTTACATTCGAAGCTGCCCCTGCACCACCTGAAGTCGAACTAATATCCAAACCTGCGACTTTTCCGACAAGTGAGTTCATCACATTATTTTCCCGTGCCGTCGTCAAAGACTCACCAGCAATTTGTGTGACGGAATAACCAAGGGAACGTTTTTCCTTTTTCATGCCCAATGCGGTGACCACCACCTCATTTAACATTCGGTTATCTTCCACTAAAATGATTTTCATATCGCCATCCTTCGTTACAGCTACTTCCTGTGAGGTATAACCTGCAAAAGAAACAATCAATGTATTACCGGTTGAAGCTTCAATTGAAAACCTTCCGCTGATATCGGTCGCCCGTCCTACGGCGGTACCTTTAACACGTACACTGGCTCCTGCTAATGGATTCCCTTTATTATCTGTTACTATACCCGAAATGGTAACCTGTTGCTGTTGGCTAACCACCACAAGGCCTTCTTTGGATACCGAATAAACCAGTCCACTTTTATTGAAAAGCTTCGCCAGAACGTCCAATACTTTTGTATTATTAACATTGACTGACACTTCTTTATTTAAATTCTCGTTGGTCGAATTGTAAACAAAATAATAATCACTTTGCTCTTCGATCAGTTTAAGTACCCTGCTCAGCTTTGTTTTTTGAACATCCAGGGAAACTTTTTGTTGGGAAAATACAGATGCTGAGACATTGATTACAGCACACGTAGTCATAATTAAGGCTAGTTTCATCCGGATAATGAATCTAAAATGCACAATATATCCATTGCGCATTTGCAATAAGCAATTTTTAATCATATTTTAGTGTTGGTTAAAATTAATGTTAAGCAGCACGCCCCAATGTTGCTGCTTTTGGTTAATCATTTTTTCAATGAAGGATGGTGTTGGTCCACCATCCTTTTATTTTTCAGAGATCGTTATTTTTTTCTCATATAATTCAAATTTAAAAGGTTCAACTTTTTGTAAAGCACTCAGTACCTGCTCAATATTTTCTTTACTAAAGGTTGCAGTAAAGCGATATCTTTTTAATTGTTCGCCTTGGAGCTCAATATCCACATCATACCAACGTTCCAGCGTCCGGCGTAAAGATTCGAAATCTTGGTCCATAATTTCCAATCTATTTTCCTTCCAGGCGATATCGGGTATTTCGGCAGTATTGGACTCCGTCGCCGCAATATTTTCAATGGCGATTTCTTTAATAGGTAATTTACTGAGGGTTGGTTTATTTCCTTTATTTGTATTGACTAGAACCTCATCTTGGTTTTTAAATATGGTAATTTTCTGATTTGGCTTAATAACAATGGAGTTCTCCCGAAGCCCTTTGCTTTTCATCTCAATCGATCCTTCCACCAATACCGCTTCTGCCGTGGGTTCTTCGGGATAACTTTTCACATTGAAAGTAGTGCCCAAAACTTTGATATCAAAATCAGCAGCCTGCACCATAAATGGCTTTTCCGTATTTTTTGCTACCTGAAAATACCCTTCACCAACCAACCTCACTAAGCGCAACTCGCTGTTAAAATCCGAAGATACGTCCAATTTGCTTGCAGAGTTTAAGGTAACAGTACTACCATCAATCAACTCAAAGGTCTTCTTCTCGCCCTTTCCTGTCTGATAAACCTGGCCAATATTAACCATTGCTTGAGGAATGCTATCATTTGTTGGAAGCGTATAATACCATACGCCGCCAGCCACTAAAGCAACCAATACCGCAGCAATAGCAACCCATTTTTGCCAGGTTATTCGACGGATAGGTAAGGATTCAACGGGAACTTTTTGAAGATCAGTCTTCAATCTTTCCATTTGCTCATGGACAGATTTTCGATTTCCAACCAATATTTGGTAAAGACGTTTAGCTTTTAAGATCATTTCAGCCTGGTCTGGATGATTTAAGCTGTATTGTTGCCAGTAAAGAATGCAGTTTTTATCTTCTCCGGAACAATACTTTTGAAAAGTATCGTCAATCAAAAAATCTTCTAACTGCTTATAATCTTTTTGGCTCATTCTAATGGGTATTTATCTTATAGTGCCCATGATGAGACCTTTTTCCTAAGAAAAAAACAATATATTTCACAAAACATTAATTACCAGTACTTTATTTTATTCTAAAGCGATATTAAAATCAGAGATATGCTATTCAGTAACTGACAAATGCCTTACATGCACCAGCTCTTGTAGTCAATAGTATTAAATATCCTTTAGCTCTTGCCGCAAGATTTTCAATGCGTCATAAAGCGTATTGTAAGCCGTCTTGACAGACATCTGCGTAGTTTCCGAAATCTTTTCGTAAGAATAGCCTTCAAAAAACTTTAGATTGACCAATTGCTTCTGGCGAAAAGACAACTTTTCCAACGCTTCTTTTAAACGGATCTGAATAATCTCATTGGTCTGTACTTTGATCACAAACTCGTCGTATGGCATCTCGATCCATTCATCTTCTGCTTTGACGTTCTGAAGTGCCGTATTAATTTTATGCTGCTTTTCGATCAGACGCAGAATACGTCTTTTTAGAAAGGTAATGAGATAGGACTGTACATTTTCGACGCGTTCGAGCTGTGTTCTTTTCTCCCAAATCTTGACAAAAACCTGGTCGGTAGCCTCACTTGCTAGGTCACTGTCACCACAGGTCCGGATTCCAAAATTAACAAGCTCTTGGTAAAGTGCCGCATAAAGATCAAAAAACGCGGCCTCATCACCCGTACGAATACGCTCCCACAACAAACGGTACCCCATTTTATTTCTCATAACAAAGCATATAATCCGTATTTAAGCTAATACAAGTCCTTATTTCCAAAAGTATAAACTTAATCGGTAAAAGGAAAAAGTTTTTATCTTTAAGTATAGTGTTTGTATATCGTCTAAAATTATAATTACCGTATTTTTCTGTATTGTTTTAGATCCATTATCGTAAATTAGCCGCTTCAAATCTTACACGACGCAACTCGCATAGCGTGTAAATAAATTGATTAAACAATGTTGGGCCTTTGGGCCTTCAAGTAAATATATTCAATGAAAACCATATTTGCGATAATAGGCAGCGCAAGCGAACATTCATCCAATCATCAGATTGTACGTCATCTTCAACACAAGTTAAATCCAGAGATTAATCTTGTGCTCTTTGACCGCTTAAAAGAACTGCCGCATTTTGACCCAGAGGAAAGCACCTCCCAGCCACCAATAGAAATCATTGCGCTACGTCAGGTCATCCAGGATGCGGATCTCGTATTGATCAGCAGCCCAGAGTATATTTTCAGTGTACCCAGTGGATTGAAAAATTTGTTTGAATGGTGCGCTGCGACTACTATTTTTACAGACAAACCCGTCTCCATTATTACCGCGTCTGCACAAGGCGAAACGGGGCATGCCGAATTACAGCGGATCATGCAGGGACTTGGAGCACCGCTTGATCCTAGAAAAAACTTGCTTATCCAGGGGGTAAAAGGAAAATTAGACGCAGTGGGAAATATCTGGGACGAGAAGCTCGATCAAGAACTTGATGCCCTTGCAGAACAGCTCAAGAAATCCTAATTAAACGCTATTGAATCCATCTATAGGGCTATAGCAATGGAATAAAAATCATATTAAATGTGCAAAGATTACTAACTTTACAACATGCAAGAACAAGTCAATAATCCATTACACGGGAAACGATTAGATACTATCATCACGTATCTCGTAGACTATTATGGGTGGGAAGAACTTGGACAAAGGATAGCCATCCGATGTTTCAATGAAAACCCGAGTATAAAATCCTCTTTAACTTTTCTACGGAAAACGCCTTGGGCGCGTGAGAAGGTTGAACAGCTCTATGTCAAAACCTTGGGCAAAAAATAACCTTATTTCCATGTTAATGCAAATAATCTGATTATTAAGCATATCTTTGCAGCCATGAAAAAAATTGCCGACTACCGAAAGTTGTTAAATGTGGATAAATCAGCGGATCTTAAGACCCTAAAATCCACCTATCGGACGATAATGAAAGAATGTCATCCGGATAAATTTGTCAATGACGAAGAAGGTCGTTTGGCTGCTGAACAAAAGAGTGTAGAAATGATCGAAGCTTATCATTTTTTGGTAAGCATCTGCCCAGAAACTATTGAACAACAATTGCCCATTTATACAGAAACAATTACGAATTCGGGTATTCAGGATATTGATTGGAAAGCCCAAATATTGACGATCACCTTTCACGATGGCAGTCAATACGAATACTTTGGTGTCCAACGAAATGATTATGTAAAATTTGTCAATGCAGATTCTTTAGGACGATTTGCGCGTAGACATGTTTTTCATTCCTATCCTTATCGGAATGTGCTGAAAACATCCACGGTTGTCGCATAATAAAAACGTAAATTTCATACGTACACTATATAGACGGGTCTATTGACCGCATACTGGCTAAAAGCATAAGCGCCCTTTGTTGTAATAACCAAGGGCGCTTATGTAAAATGTTAAATGTTTAAAAGCTATCTATATAACAGCTGACTAGCTCAAATAGTTTTAATTTTATAATTTTAGCATTAGGCCAGCTATTCCACCACCGTAAAATGTATTTCTTGTATGGTCTCTTCCCCAAGCTTTCCAACGAGTACCACCAATAGGTACAGTATTCTCATCCCGTTCAGCATAATTGAAACTTGGTGCTACAAATATGGACAAGGCATCGGTCAGTTTATAGGCTGGGATAATACGCAAAGAAGATTGATGATTATCCAACAGTTTAAATTTATCTGTTAGATGATTGCGTGTCGTAATTTCTGCGCGAAGCGCAAACTTAGATCTATTCAGTAACAACGCCCCCAACCCTGCTTCAAAAGCATATTTAGAGGGACCATCATCAACAAGAGCTACCCCAGCTCCCAATATACTGTAGAGTACCCGTCCTCCTGAACGAAACTGTAGCCCGAGATAATTTTCATCATCTATTAACAACGATAGATTTTTTTCTCCATTTTTGATAAAATTCAATAAGCCAACTGGATAATCGCTGCTGTCAGCGATATTAACAATTCCCGCGAGCTGAAACCCTTTAACCTTTTTGGCCCTATTCGCAATTCCCGCAATTTGAATACCCGCATCGTCGCTACTATTATTCAATACCCCTGCTAATTGCGTCGTCCCCGCTGCCTGTCGTGCTGTATTTGCAATTCCGGCTATTTGGACACCTCGAACGGTATCGACCTTGTTCAATACACCCGCTATCTGAACTCCCTTTGAAATCCCAAAAACCCGATTCCCTACCCCCGCTAATTGTACTCCGCTTACATTTCCACCAACCGTATTGAATACCCCAGCCACTTGAAAGCCCTGCATATTATATTGGTTGATATTGAATACCCCACCCAGTTCCACACCTTTCACACCGGCTGTCGCTCCGCCGATAATATTTAATGAAAATTTATTGACTATCTGGGACCGTATAAAGCCATGCGAACTTAATCCCGGTGTCATGGATATTTGATAAGGGCTATATAAAAACATACCGCCAAGGTTCATACTCTGAATCCGTTGTGCAGGAGACAAAAAGACCCTTCCGAAAAATGACTTATAAAGACCATGATCTTCCTCATAACCCTCAAAATAACCATATTCGCGTTTCTTTTTACCTCCAACCTGCGCTTCAATAGGAAAGATAACCATCACACTAGTATCACGAAACATTTCCTTGCTCACATTAACAGCGATCAGACTATTCTTTTTCTTGACATCCAATTCAAAATAACCGTTCTTGTCCGTCAAAGTAGAGAGCAAAGCACTTCGGTCAAAAATGCTTGCATTGGAAATCGGGTTGTTGGTCCGGATATTTTTGATATAACCGGTGATAACGACTTTATTTTTTCCCGGGGTCTGCACTTCAAAATCTACAGACATACGCTGTGGCGTATACTGGACGATGATATGTTTTCCAAGTTCTTTAAAGCTATATTCTTTGCCCAAAATCCCATCGAGATAGTCATACAAGTTTCCCTTAAATGCCTTCGGAGAAATGATACTATCCATCTGTAAAATGTTTCCATTAAAAGAAAACAAGACGTCTTGCCGTTCCTTTAATAGCTGAAAGACTTCGCCGACCGTAGTTTTTGAAAAAGCAGGCATCTGCACCTCGTCGGCGAGCTTATGCTGCGCTAGCCCCCATTGAAAGGAGCATAGCAGTGTAAATAGGATATATAATCTGATTCGATTGCTAAAAAATAATATCATGACGTTTTTTATACGATGTTGTTTCGGAGACATATTAGCGCTTTTGAATATTTATCAAGTGAATTTCCCTGCCTTCGACCTCGACCTTTAAATCCAAGCTCTTTGCCATCACCTTGAGTATTTCTGCCAAACTATTCTTTTCAAATTCGGCTGTATATGGTATTTTTTCAAGAGCAGGATCATCTATAATAACCCTATAGTCATAGGCACGGTTAAGCAGCTGAACGACATCCTTTAATGGTGTATTCACGAAATTAAACTTACTGTCTACATAGTATTTATAATATTTATCCTGAACAGGCTTCTTCTCAACCCTCATGGTGTCTGTATCCCTAATCGTTACCATCTGTTCAGGTCGCAGCAAGATCTCTTTATCTGCATAAGCTATCTTAACCAAACCTGTAGCGACAATAATCTCTGTTGCATCCGGAATGCGACGCACATTAAAGCTCGTTCCCAGTACGGTAATCTTCGTATTGCCTGTTGCTATCACAAAAGGATGCTTTTTATCTTTATGCACCTGAAAGAACACTTCTCCTCTCGCTAATTCAACATTCCTATTTTTATTGCTCCATGTCCTTGAATAGGCTAATTCACTATTTCTGTTGAGTGTTACCATCGACCCATCAGGTAGTGAATCCTGACGTACACCGTCTTGGGTTATAAAATGTATTTCCTCCCGTTGTGAACGGTCAAACACGTAGAATCCGAACATGCAGATAAGCAAAATACCTGCTGCAGCCCACCAATTCCAATGAATGATTCTTGTCTTCTTTTTGGAGATTCCGGTAAGTTCCGAAGCTCTCCGGTCCCTAGCGATCTTAAATTCAGTCCAAGCCTTATCCACATCCACTTCTGGCACCTCCAGGGGTTTGGGTAAGCTATCCCATAACTTTTTCATTTGCAAATATGCCTCCCTATTATTAGCATCATTTTCCAACCATTCCTCTACGATCATACGCTCGGCTTCATTCGTTTCCCCAACCATATATCTTTCTAACAATTCCTTATTCATCGCATATAGATAAGATAGAAATACATTTTTCATTTTTTGGTATTCGGCCCGGTTCTCAGGATGTTCATCCAACCAACCTTGTACCCTATTATTCTCTGCTTCATTGGTATTCCCAACGATATATCTTTCCAGTAATTCCTTATTCATAGTATATAGATGATATAGAAAATAATCAACGTCAAATAGTCCATAAGCTCAATACGTAAGTGACGCAAAGCCTTGCTCATATGTCCTTCCACTGTTTTTATCGACAGGTCTAATGTTGCTGCGATATCCTTATATTTCATCTCCTGAAAACGGCTCAATTCAAATACAGTCCTACTCTTTTCAGGCAAACCAGAAAGTGCCACCCTTAACTTTTTATCGAGGTCCTTGCTGCTTTCATCTACAGCTGGTTCCCACCCCTGCCTATGCTGTTCATAAGACTGATATTTAAGCTTACGTTGCTCCTTCTTAAGGGCATTCATGCTTTCATTATAAATGGCACGGTATAGATAGGCCTTCAGTGAAGTATGAATCAGCTCTTCCCAATCTTTCTCCCATAATCGCAGAAATACTTGCTGTATGACCTCCTCGGCCCCATCACTATCCCCTAGGTACCTAAAAGCATAACGATGCAATTCCTTGTAATGCGCCCGAAAAAGCTGCTCGAAATTCTTTTCTTTATTTTCCGACATCGGTTAACTCTATCCTATTGATTAAACAATCTACTTTATTACTAAGACATCCCAAGTAGCTATTACCCTTATTATTTTTTTACTTTTTTTTCTTGGTTAGAATAACGGCCTATTGTAGCATCCCATCTCCCTTATACAAATAGAAACTAAAGTTAATTATCTGAAAACAGAAAATTGTTTTTTTCTAAGGGTATAACGGCTTTCCGTTGTCATAACATAAAAGTGCATTAGAATATAGAAAACAAAAATAGTATTAAAGATGAAAACAACATTCAAAGCGGCCTTATTGGCAATGACAGTATTAGGAATAGCAGGTACAGCGCGAGCACAGGAAGTGACCTATGGTATACAAATAGGGAGCAACTATCACATGACATCATTTGGGAACAAATCCGTTAAGGATAATAATGGTAAAGTAGGCGTTTCTGTCGCTGCATTTGCCCGTGTCGGGGATCGTCTCTTCTTTCAGCCTGGTATCGGTGCCAGTTTATTGCGGAAGGAATATACGTTTGAAAACATACAGAAGACACCTAAATTTTACCAGGTTAATCTTCCATTACAAGTTGGTTATAAATTTTTAGAAAATGGCGATTTCAACCTTCGTGGCTTATTAGGACCGCAATTAAACTATGATTTAAAAACTGTCAAATCCAGCGCGACGACCGACTATAAGAAATTCTCTCTTGACGGAAGGGCAGGAATTGGGATAGACGTCAGCCGCTTTACCGTAGACGCTTACTACAGTCATGGATTCACAAGCGTGGACAAAACGTTGGACGCCAAGAACAAAACGATTGGCATTATGGTTGGCTATAAATTCTAATCGTGATTCATTTAAAAACAACTTTAAAACACCATTTCAAAAAAAATGGTGTTTTTTTTATTTAGATTTTATTTTTTGTCAATAATTATTATTTTAGCGCTACAAAAAAATATTCCTGAAAGACTTAGTATAGGATTATCCTATCCACTACTGTTGGAATAACTCGGGATGTAGCGTAGCCCGGTATCGCGCCAGCATGGGGTGCTGGAGGTCGTCGGTTCAAATCCGGCCATCCCGACATAAAAATAAAAGACCACTTAATTAACGTAATTAAGTGGTCTTTAGATTATAGAGCATGATTGCACCTGTCGAATGTAACGGGAAACCTTTTGATAAATTAAATTCTTTGATACAATCAGACCTTCCTGTATAAGCCATAAACCATTTCCTGCTAACGTTAAAGGTTCCCAACAAGTAGTCTTTATCAGCACAGTCCGTGTTTTGACGTTTGTTGATGCTGATTCGAGTTTCCTTCGCAACCACTATACCCCTTCTTCGACACATAGAGTAGGTAAGAGCGGAATAAAACCGGGTTGATCAAGCAATGAGTCCGAGTTAAACACGGACTCAACACGGACTCAGTACGGACTCACCTCGCTCACATGGAGAAGCAGATACGGCGATATCTCGAAGGAGACTCGTTTCACCACAGAATGATAGCCGAACAATATAGCTCTGACGGCAGTAAGATTGTCCAATGAAAAAGGTATCTGGATTACTGAGACACACCAGTAATCCAGATACCTTTACAACTTAAAAATTAGCAAACAGTTTTTTGCTATTACTAATAACCTGGATTTTGTTTCAGATTCGGGTTAACCGCTATCTGTTGGCTCGGAATAGGATATAACAATGTTTTCGGATCCGGATCCGCAGCCTTTTCCTGCCAAGCCAGTAAAAACTTGCCAAATCGGATTAGATCTTGTCTTCTCCAGCCTTCCCAATACAGTTCACGGGCACGTTCATCCAATAAATTGTCCAATGTCAAGGCTGTTAAATTAGTCACACCACGATTGGTACGAATACTATTGACCAAAGCCAGGGCCTCACCAGCCGCACCAGTACCCCCTCTCAAAATCGCTTCCGCTTGCATTAACAGCACATCCGAGTAACGAAAGACTACCCAGTCGTTATTTCGTTGTCCCGTAACGCCATAATCAAATGCATATTTCATTGGACGGATACCTGCCGTTTCCAGCGTAGCACCAGATGTACGGATTGTCACTTCTCGCGTAAAGGATAATGGTGCGCTGGACGGATTACGTGCCATTAATGGCTTATTTGTACTCCAATTATATTGCTGACCTGCAAAAAAGCCCACATTTTGGCGTCCGAATTCTTTTTTTCGATTCGACGTTGTATCTGCAGCGTACTCGTAGTAAATACCCCTACGTTCGTCCGCGGCAGCGAATTTATCGTAATAATCTGAGAGCGTACACCAGCCGTTCCACCCGCCAGGATTCATATTATAATGGGCTATTGTATTCCAAGTACGATCCACATTTCCACCTCGTTCTCCATTTTTGTTGAACAAGGTATAGATATTCTCCGTAGACTTTTCATCGTTATCAGGAGCAAAATTATCAAAATATTTTCCTTTTGCAGAAACTGTATAGGCCCCGCTCGTAATAATTTCCTTAGCTAGTGCAATTACTTTATTCATGTCATCTGCTGCGAAAGCAGGTGCTTGCCTATTCAAAAATGCGCCTTTATTCAAGTAGATTTTCATCAGCAAGGTTTTAGCGGCATTCCGATTAGCCACATAAGCCGCCTTTGGACCATTTGCTGGCAAACTACTTAAAATTTCATTGAGTTCTTTCACCATGTAATCTATGGCCGCCTGCGGTTGCAGTACCTCCGGCGCTATCCTAAAATCATCAAAAGATTCTCCTTCACGCATGGGCACTACCCCATACAGATCCAACATATCAAACATGGTTAGCGCACGAATAAATCGGGCTTCTGCAGCTTGCTGCGCATTAGGCTTATAGCGTAAGACATTAGAGGCATTATAAATTGCCGTTCCCAAGCTTACAAAGGTATTATTCATGTAACCGTTGTCTGCATTCCAGGTGTGAAGGTGGATCGCGCGGTGCATCCCATTATCGTCCCAGTCACCGCCCCTTGTGGGGGCCATGGCTGCATCTGTAGATACTTCCTGCATCACCCAGCGTTGTTCCTGTTGATAAGGCGTATTCAATGAGTTATAAGCGGTAATTAAAAGGCTTCCAGGATCAACATTAGATGTTCCTTCTTCCAATTCTCCCTTAAACTCTTCTTTCAGTTTAGTACAAGAATAGGTGCTTGATACAACCGAACCAATGATTCCGATATATAATAATGTTCTTAATTTCATCTGTCTCATATTTTATTATCCAATGATATCTGCTAACGGTCTATAGTGAGAAATTAACACCCAATAGTATATTTCTCGCTGGAGGATAAGGCAAGTATTCAATGCCCAGGGAAGGAATGCCATTTGTAGCTCCATCTGTATTCACTTCAGGATCAAAACCTGTATATTTAGTTATAATAAAAAGGTTTTGACCAGTCAATGATACATTAAGATTTTTGAGTGTCTTTCCAACATCCCCTACTTTATAGCTTAATGTCAGGTTAGCCATCTTTAAATAATCACCTTTCTCCAGAAAACGAGTTGATGGTGCAGCTGAATTGGACGTAGATTCTTTCACAGCTGTATCAAAAAAGGCCGATCCAATATTTCTGGAGGACAAGTTACTTAAACCTAAGGTTGTAGCCGCTGTATTGTTAAATAAGTAGTGCCCCAATGCGCCGTTCATATTGGCTGCTAGCGAAAATTGTTTATAATTTACGTTAGTCGAGATACCCAATAAAGTGGTTGGATTTGGGCTATTCATGTAGAATTTATTAATCGCCGGATCATTTGTTGTGCTAATGCTTCCGTCTTGCCCACGGTACATGCTCATACCAGTTTGCGGATCGATTCCTTGGTAATCGGCCAGGTACCAAACATTCAGCGGCTGTCCATTCACCATACGTTGTCCCAATACGCCCGAAAATCCTTGTCCTCTTAATGCGCCCGTTTCATAATAACCGACTAGACCACTGACACTGTTTTTAAGGAAGGTGGCATTACCGGTTAAGTCCCAAGTCCAATTGTCATTTTTGATAATCGTTCCTGTCAGGGCAATTTCCACCCCTTTATTAACGATTTCACCATCCAAATTCACCCAGATACGTCCTGCAGGTGCTGGCTGAGCGAGTGTCTGTTCAAATAGTGCGTCCGTCGTCTTTTTATTAAAATAATCAATTGAACCATACAGACGGTTGCCAAGTATTCCAAAATCAATACCAGCATTTATGGTGGTTGAGGTTTCCCACTTGAGATCTGGATTACCGTAGTTAGCCTGACTTACACTTTGGTTCCCAAAGACTAATCTGTTCAAAGATGCACCTGATGGAAACTCTTGGTTACCTGTTTTTCCCCAGCCCAATCTTACTTTTAACTGATCAAAAGTTCCACTTGATTTTAAGAAGTCTTCTTGAGCAACATTCCAAGCTACGGCTAAGGATGGAAACATCGCATATTTGTTGTTCGATCCAAATTTAGTGGAACCATCCCTTCTTACAGTCGCTGTAAGGAGATAACGATCCAAATAATTAAATCCACCCCGTAAGAAAAGCGATTGTAGTTGATTTGTAGGACTTCTATACGATGAGACTTCCCGGGTTGACACCGATGAATATTGGAGATAATCAAAATAATCCAATCCCATATAACGAAATCCACCTCCAAAAGCGATATTATTATTAAAATTGTAATCCAAGTATTCGTATCCTGCTACAGCATTTACACTCCAATCCTCATTAATTTGCTTGTTGTAGGAAAGCATGTGGGTCATCTGTAGATTAGTCTCCCCATTATTCGAAATAAATGCTTGTTCGTTATTCACTGCCGATGGATCGATAAGTCCGGCCCGATACATACCTTCACGATTTCCTGTTTGCCGCATTGCGCTGTAGATAAAGCGATATTCTAGGTCATCTGTAATTTTATAATATGGAGCTACGTTGACGACCATTGTATTGGTTGTTGCCAAATCCCGAAATGCTTCAATGCTGGTTAACGGATTTCGGGTTGTCGAACTGACGAATGTCAAATTACCTTGGGCATCACGTAAAGGACGAGTCGGATTCCATTGTAAAGCCTGAGAGATCACATTTCCTTCAGAGCCTACTGTTGCATTGATAGGCGCATATTTGTTATCCATTTGCGTCAGGAATACAGCGAAATCAAGTCCCAGTCTCTTGTTCTCCAAAAAGCGGAAGTTGCCTGTAAAATTAGCTGTATATTTTTTCAATTGTGAACCCCGGATAATACCGTTTTGGTTCAAATAACCACCAGATAAACGATATTTTCCATGTTCTGTACCTCCAGCCACGTCTGCGTAATAATTTTGGGTAATCGCTTTCCTTGTAATGGCTTTAAAAGCATCCTCATTGTCCCCAAAATCAGAATCGGCAGCTTCCGATGGTGTGTAATACTTTAACGCCTCTCTAAATCGTGCTGCATTCAAGACATCTGGATATTCACGCATCGTCGATACCCCCGCTGATGCACCTACGGAAACTTCGGGCGAGCCGACCTTTCCTTTTTTGGTCGTGATAATAACGACACCATTTGCGCCACGAGACCCATAAATTGCGGTCGCAGAAGCATCTTTCAGGATATCCATACTCGCGATATCACCAGGATTCAGATACGTCAATGGATTACCTCTGTCAGATGAAAATCCTCCACGACCTTCGGGTAATGGCGAATTGCCCGACATAGGAACACCATCCAAAACAAATAAGGGGTTGTTACTTGCCCGAATGGATGAATTACCCCGGATCCGTACGGTTGTCGATCCGCCGGGTTGCCCAGTGTTGTTAATAACCATTACGCCGGGTGTCTTTCCCTGGATCAATTGATCGGGACTGGTCATAATGCCCTTATTGAAATTCTTTGCTCCGATGGTCACCATAGAGCCGGTCAAATCTTTTTTTCGGGCGGTACCATAACCGATGACAACCACTTCTTCCAGTCCTTGGTCTGAACTAGGCTCAAGGGCGATGGTCATGTCGTTACCTACAATTGGAACTTCCTTCAAAGCATAACCGATGTAAGTCACTTCCAATGATTTGGCATCATTTGAAATATTCAAGGAGAAAGCTCCCTCAGCATCCGAAGTCGTCGCCGTGGTGCTCCCTTTTACCTTAATCGTAGCGCCTGTCAATGGACTTTGGGTCTCATCCACAACCTTTCCCTTTAACACCCGCGTTTGGGCGGCCGCAATAAAGGTTACAAGCAGTAATGTCGGCATCATTACACATTGCGCAAGTAGTCTGTTTTTCATACGCTTTTAAATTGATGGTTTAATTGATTTATTATCCTGAGCAACAATGCTCAACTTTCGTTAAGTGATTTAAAAATATTGCGTAAACGAAGAGCCTCTTGATCAATCCCCACAGAAAGTTAATCCCCTGAATAACTTTTGCATCCAGGTCAAATAGAAATAGGTAGCGCGCTGAAAAATAAGGGTACAACAATTTGCTGTCATAATTTTAGGGCAAGGCATAAGTTTACTTTTTGGTTATTATCGTATGATAAAAATACAGCAAATCATTGTTTTACCTCCAATCACAGCGTCTCATTTTTATATCATAACGTATCAACAAAACTCTTTTTTTCCTTTTTTATTGATTACTTTTAGAGTGAGTTTATAAATTTTGAGAAGAATAACCTATATACTTATCCTATCCCTATTGCTCGCATGGGGCAACCTGCGGGCACAATCGCTCTATTTTAAAAATTATCAACCCCACGATGGTCTCTCCAACAGTTCTGTTAAGTGTATTACACAAGATACACAGGGATTCCTATGGTTAGGAACAAGGAATGGTCTCAATCGTTTTGATGGGAATCAATTTAAGATATTTAGGCACAATGCTTCGGATCCCTCCAGCATCGGAAGTTCATCCATCTTAAGTATCCTTACTGATAGTAAAGGGCTGCTATGGGTGGGAACGACTCGGGGCACCTATTGTTACGACCCGGTTAAAGAAAACTTCAAACCATTCAATCGAATACCGATTGGTGAGGTCAATGCCATCCATGAATACGCCGGTTTTATCTGGTTGCTTTCCAATGGGAAATTGTATCGTTATAATCCTTACACGACAGATGTCGTTGCATTCGATCAAAACAGAAACAGCCTAGTGGCCATTACCAGTAGCCAAAAAGGTGGTCTATGGACTACAGACAATAACAGTACAATCGAACGGTATCAAGTCAAAACTGGCAAATTTATTCAGATTGCGCTTAAAAAAACAGACCGGAAAGCACTGGCCAACACCAAGACCGTTTACGCCATCAACGACTCCCTCCTCATGGTGGGGACGATCAATTCAGCCTACCTGTTTGATTTTAAAAATGGCACGTTAAAAAATCTATTTGCAAACCATTACCCGGACAAAGTCATCCAGGCAAATTGCATTATTCAACAGACAGAATCGGTATACTGGATCGGAACAGAGACTGGAATATACACCTATGACATTCGCTCAGGTCAGAGCCAGCACATCAAAAAAGACCTGCTCAATCCATTTGCCATCTCTGACAATGCTGTTTTGAATTTCTATCGGGACCGTGAAAATAACATCTGGTTTGGAACGTTTTTCGGCGGTGTTAACCAATACAGCAACCAATTCGACAATTTCAAAAAGTACTTATCCGGATTTGGAAAATCGGCTCTATCAGGAAATATCGTACATGATATAAAAAAAGATAATTATGGAAATTTATGGATAGGTACAGAGGATGGTGGTCTAAACAAAATAGATGCTCAAACACAACAGATTCAGCATTTTGTCGCCAATGGCAAAAAGGGAAGTATTGCGCATAACAATGTTCATGGTTTGGCAACGATCGGCGATGATCTTTGGGTAGGCTCCACAACACATGGTCTGGATATACTCGACGTAAAGACCGGAAAATTAAAAAAGCACTATGACCGTATCGGCAAAGGTACTTTACAAAGCCGCTTTGCCGTTTGCATCTATAAATCCAGGGACAACAGCATGCTTGTTGGGACAGACCGCGCATTATACGTTTACAACAAAAATAACGACAGTTTTGACCTCCTCCCCATTACAGCATGGATCCAAGGCATGTATGAAGATGAATATGGTATACTCTGGGTCAATACCTATGGCAGCGGTGTTTATCAGTATAACCGCCGTTCGGGAAAGATACAGCATTTGCTTTCCGAGCAGGGTAAACAAAATACGCTCGTCAATAATTACGTCAATGGCTTATTTGAAGACAGTAAAAAAAACCTCTGGTTTTGCACCGAAAGCGGCCTTTCGAAATACCGTCGTAATGGACGCTTCACCAATTATCTGACCGAATCCGGTTTACCTTCCAATCAAGTATTTAAAGTCTTGGAAGATGACAATAACAGCATATGGATCTCAACAGGTGGTGGATTAGTCAGACTGGATGAAGATGTCCCCCGTAGGGTCATTTATACATCGAGAGACGGACTTCCCGCAGATCAGTTTAATTATAATTCAGCTTTCAAAGATAACGACGGAACATTATATTTTGGCACGATCAAAGGAATGGTCAGCTTCAACCCGACAAAATCCATTAAGAACAGCTTTATTCCACCTATATTCATTAGCGGCATTCAGATCAACAATGTAAGTATACCTGTCCGTGAAAATGGCATCGTAAAACAGTCCATTTCGCTATCAAAAGAGATCCACTTGCCGTACGACAGTTCCAATATCAGCTTCAATATCGCGGCCCTGAGCTTTGTTTCCCCAAAGAGTAATGTCTATCGCTATATTATGGAAGGTTATGACAAAGGTTGGACGGATATTACCGGCAGTCAAAAAATCTATTACAATAAACTTCCCCCTGGAAACTATACGTTTAAATTTAAGGGCGCTAACAACAATGGTATCTGGAATCCGATGGAAAAAGAATTACGTATTGTCGTTTCGCCGCCCTGGTGGTCATCTCTCTCGGCATACATCCTTTACTTTTTAGTCATTAGCACGATTGTGTTATTGATTTTGCGCTATTATTTTTTGCTCATCAAAGCGAATAACACGCAAAAAATGGATAGCTACGAACGTAAAAAAGAACAGGAAGTTTATAATCTCAAATTGGAGTTTTTTACCAATCTCGCTCACGAGATCCGCACACCACTGACCTTAATTAAGATGCCATTGGAGAAACTCATCCGTACACATCAATTTAAGGAGGATAAAGATACGGTAAACGACCTTGCCTTGATCGAAAAAAACACAACGAGGCTGATTAGGCTTACAAATCAGCTTTTGGACTTTAGAAAAGCAGAAACAAATAATATGAGCCTTATCTTTACAAAAACGGACATTAACAGCTTGCTACTTGACGTTTTCAATGACCTAAACGTTCTAGCGAAAGAAAAGATGTTGCAATATGATCTTTCCTTGCCGCGGATTACACTCACTGCCCAAGTCGACGAAGAAGCCTTGCGCAAGGTATTCACCAACTTGATCCATAATGCCATAAAATATGCCACCCAGCAGGTGCATATCAAATTGCTTCCATTCAACAGTGACGACATTATGTTTAATATAGAGTTTCGAAACGACGGCGATATTATTCCATTCGAGAAGAGAGAAAAGATCTTTGAACCTTTTTATCGGCTGAATGAATCAAACAAGGATACTGGTACAGGCATTGGTCTACCACTCTCCCGCTCGCTTGTCGAACTGCATCAAGGAACTTTATCCTTAGCATATACCGAACAAAACCGCAATATTTTTTTACTCTCACTGCCAATCCTTCAGGAACAGTCGCTTGACATTCCCTTCCTCGAAGAAACAGATCATGAGGACAAACTGTATCCGAAAGAGGATGAAAGTACCGAAAAACCCGTGGTCCTCATCGTCGAAGACAACAAAGAAATACTGGCTTACCTCAATAAAGAGCTAAAAACAGATTACACCATTCTGCGTGCGGGCAACGGAGCCGAAGCGCTTGAAATATTAGACCAGGACAATGTACAGCTCGTCTTGACAGATATCATGATGCCCATTATGGATGGCCTTGCCTTATGTAAACGTATCAAAAGCGACATCCTATACAGCCATATTCCGGTCATCTTCCTGACAGCTAAGAATGCACTCGATTCCAAGATTAAAGGTTTGAAAATTGGTGCTGATGCCTATATTGAAAAGCCTTTTTCCCTAGAATTCCTGACCGTACAGATACGAAACATCCTTAACAACCGTAAGATCATCAAAAACTATTTCACCAATTCTTCCGTTTCCAATCTGAAGGATATCAATGTCTCGGCCCCAGACAAGGATTTTATAAGCCAGCTCAACACCGTGATCTACGCCAATATTTCAGACATAGATCTCAATGTCGACGAGTTGGCACGGTTAATGAATATGAGCCGGCCAACCCTATACCGTAAAATTAAAGGCTTATCTGACCTCACGCCCAACGAATTGATCAATATATCGCGTTTAAAGAAAGCAGCTGAGTTGCTTGTTCAAAGGGAATATAACATTACCCAAATTTCTACCATGGTCGGTTATACGGTACAATCCAATTTTTCAAGGGATTTCCATAAACATTATGGAATGCCTCCCAGTGTTTACATGACTGAAAACAGCTGATCATTCGAACAAACAGTATACAAGGATAAGGCGGGGCCCGGAGCCATCGGAATGGCAGCAGAAGAGAATAAGTACGGTAAATCCTAAGGATTTGTAGTTGCGATTATGCTGTGAGCTGAGTAACGATAGCTATTGGGAATAGCTAAATAGGACTGCGTTTGACATCATGATGTCAAACGCAGTCCTTTAAATTATTGCTTACTTTTGGGAACAAAAAAGGCTGCCAAAAACATAAATACCCCTGCCAGCAACAAGCCATAGATGGATTGGCTCTGGAAGAGGAATTTAATAATCATCCCTCCGAAGAACCCACATACAATCTGCGGCAGTGTAATAAAAAAATTAAAAAGGCCCATGTATACCCCCATTTTCGTTGGCGGCAAATGATCGCTCAAGATGGCATAGGGCATGGCCAGTATGCTCCCCCAGGCGATGCCAATACCAAGCATCGGTATGACAAGCAACGTAGCATCTTTGATCAAAAACAATGAGATCAGCGAAAGACCGCCCACAATCAGTCCAAAAGCATGGGTTTTACTGCGTCCATAGCGTTTTGCAATTTTAGGGATAAACAGGGCATAGATCGCCGAAACTCCGTTGTAAATCCCAAACAGCACACCTACCCAGTTGGCGGCTTCCATATAAAGATCCTGGCGACTTCCAGCTTTTAGATAAAAGACAGATTCAGCAATAGCCGGTGTTGTATACACCCACATCATGAATAATGCAAACCAGGAAAAAAACTGTACCCAGCCCAATTTCTTCATAACTGCCGGCATCTCCTTGATATCACGAACGATGGTACTTAATCCAAAAGCAGCAGTACTTTCAGCTGTTTCAGTTTTATTTTCAGCAAATGATTTCAGTTCCGACGGACTATATTCTTTCGTTTTGAGCACCGACCATAATACGGACAATAGTAGTACCAATCCACCAGCATAAAACGAGTAAATTACATTTGCGGGGACATGCCCCGGTGCCGCAGTACCGGAAAAGCCCAAGTAGTTTGTTAAGATATAGGGCAATAGTGATCCTACGACCGCTCCGATACCGATGAGGAAGGTCTGCACCGAAAATCCAAGACTACGCTGACTGCTCGGCAGGTTATCTCCTATCAGCGCCCTAAACGGCTCCATGGTTACATTGATCGATGCATCCATAAACATCAGTAGACCTGCTCCGATCCAAAGTGGAGGAAGCAAGGCTGTAAATAAAGCTGCATTTGGCATGAGTAACAACGTCAATGTTGTCAGTAAGGCACCCACCAATATATAAGGACGGCGACGCCCAAGACGAACCCATGTCCGGTCACTATAATGGCCAATAATAGGCTGAACGATCATACCAGTTATCGGTGCTGCCAACCAAAATAATGAGAGATGCTCCACATCGGCACCAAAAGTCTGTAGGATACGCGAAGCATTGCCGTTCTGTAAAGCAAAGCCCATTTGTATTCCTAAAAACCCAAAACTCATGTTAACGACCTGGCTTATACTTAATTCAGGTTTATTTCCCATAATAGGCTATCAAAATTTAAGACAAAATACAATTTAATTACCATTTAACTTCGATTTTCAGCAGCGAAAGCGCTTGTCTTTCACCGCTGAAAACTTAGGTTTATCTAACCTGCGAAATCTGCTTTGTTCCATGTCCAGCCAACACGAACACTTCTGCAGCTGTCTGGATATGGGCTGGTGTATCACTGACGTTTTCGATGGTATAAAAATCGGCATATACTGCAATCAGCAGTGTCGCCCCACGAAACAAGATACGGAACTTATAGCCCTTCCACTCCGGTGGCAACATTGGGTTTAAATAGAGCCGTCCATCTTTAACACGCATTCCTGCAAAACCTTCAACAATAGTCATCCATGTGCCTGCCATCGATGTGATATGCAGACCATCTTCAGTATCGTTATTGTAATCATCCAAATCTAGACGTGATGTACGTAGATAAAATTCATATGCTTTGGCAGTCTTACCCAGTTTGGCCGCCAGAATAGCGTGAACACAAGGCGAAAGCGAACTTTCATGTACAGTTAGGGGTTCGTAGAATTCAAAATGTCGGTCCAATGTCTCTTCATCAAAATGCTCCTCCAGAAAGTAAAAGCCCTGCAGTACGTCTGCCTGCTTGATATAGCAGGAGCGCAAAATACGGTCCCAGCTCCATTTTTGATTGATTGGCCTTTGCGATGGATCGAGCTCCTGCACAGGGATCAATTCTTTATCCAGAAAACCATCCTGCTGTAAAAAGATTTTTCTCTTTTCATCGTAAGGAAAATAGAGCTTGTCGATGATATGCTGCCAATGGTTTTGTTCATCAGCAGTTAATTTCAGTCTCGCTAACAATGCTGTAAAAATTTCGGCTCGGGATTTTTCGCAGTTCCGGAGGCAGGTCAGGGTATAGTCCAGGCACCAGGAGGCAATCCGGTTGGTATACCAATTGTTGTTGACATTATTCTCGTATTCATTAGGCCCTGTTACGCCCAACATCACATATTGTTCCTTGTCAGTACTCCAATTGACACGTTGAGCCCAAAATCTACTGATTGCGATCAATACATCCAATCCGTGTGACCAGATATAATCGTTATCCCCTGTATAACGCACATAATTGTAGATGGCAAAGGCAATTGCGCCGTTGCGATGTATTTCTTCAAAAGTAATCTCCCACTCATTGTGACATTCCTCCCCGTTAATAGTGACCATCGGAAAAAGGGCTGCTCCATTACTGAAACCTAATTTTCCTGCATTTTCAATCGCCTTATCAAGCTGCTGATAGCGATACAAAAGTAGATTGCGCGCAATTTCAGGTGTTTGTGTGGCCAGATAGAATGGAATACAATAAGCTTCTGTATCCCAGTAGGTCACTCCGCCATACTTCTCTCCCGTGAATCCTTTTGGACCGATATTCAGTCGGGCATCCTCCCCCGTATACGTTTGATTGAGTTGGAAGATATTGTAGCGAATGGCTTGTTGTGCAGCTACATCGCCAAAAATCTCGATATCACTTTCGTCCCAGATTGCCTGCCAAGCCTTTGCCTGCTTTTCCTTCAGTTGGTCAAAATGAAATGCCCTTAGGTCCGTCAATCGTCCTGTAGCTACCGTCCTCAATTTTTCAGCGACATGGTTTTCGGAAGTAATGATCGCTACTCTTTTTTCTACACAAAGTGTATGTGATTTAGCGACTGTTGCCGTATAACGTTGGGCCATATAGCCGTCTTTTGAAACGATCTCACCGGCCTCGATAACTCCATCGGTTCCTGTGACGCGCGTTTCCAGTTCGGCACATACCTCAAAGCCTGTCTTTTTCGTCCGCGAGGAGACAAAAAGATTTTGCCCTTGCTGTCCCTGTTCCAATGGCTCCCAGAATTTCTCATCGTAGTTGCTATCTCGATTGACCACCTCTGCATCCAAAAAAGAGGTCAACTCAATTGTGACATCTGCTGTGAGTGCCTGTACTTGATATTGCAAGGAGGCTGTTTCAGACGCAAAAAGATGGTACATACGGCTTGCTTCTACTTTAACTTCGACCCCATCATGCATCCGTACCACAAAACTACGCTGCAGCACACCACGCTGCATATCCAACCGACGTTCAAACGATAGGACGGTTACCTGTGCCAAGTCTAATCGTTGACCATTGATCGCAATATCCAGACCGATCCAATTGAAGGAATTGATGACTTTTGCAAAATACTCCGGGTAACCATTTTTCCACCAGCCCACGCGCGTTTTATCCGGATAATAGATACCTGCGAGATAAGAGCCTTGAAGGCTCTTGCCGCTAAAATATTCTTCAAAATTGGCTCTCTGCCCCATGCGACCATTGCCTATGGCAAAAATACTTTCCGAAAACTCATTATGCTCGGGACGAAATGTATCCTCAATTATTTGCCAAGGGTTATGTTTAATATATGTTTTCATTGATTTACTTTTTTCAATACCTAATGAGAGCCCTGTATAAATGATAATGTATTGTATGCCAATCCAATATCATTTACATCGCAGTATCATCAACTAAATTGCTACTATACGTTAAAATTTATCTACTAAGGTCCCTAAATCAGCCACCACCAAATCGGCTCCTTTTAGGTTCTCGGCTTGTCCTACCCCGATTACTTGCATGCCTGCTGCCCTGGCAGCATCTATTCCGGCCTGGGCATCTTCCAGAACGAGACAGTATGCTGCTGCTGTCCCCAATGCTTCGGCTCCTTTTAGAAAAACCTCGGGGTTGGGTTTTGACAACTGAACCGCATTTCCATCAATCAGGGCGTCGAAATAACCGACAATTCCCGTCTTTTCAAGGATGCCCAATGCATTCTTACTTGCCGAGCCAAGTGCAATTTTAATTCCCTTTTCCCGCAGCTTTTCTAGCAGGTCCAGACTTCCTGAAAGCAAATGTGCTGGACTAAGCTGCTCGATCAGCTCCAAGTACCATAGGTTTTTCTGCCGCAGCAACTCTTCTTTTTCCGTTTTGGATTTTTCCAGTCCTGCCCATTTCAAAATCAACTCCAGGGATTCAATGCGACTAACACCTTTCAGCTGTTCGTTGTCGACAATGCTGAACGAATAGCCCAAGCCTTCCGCTAATCTATGCCAAGCTTGAAAATGGTAGATTGCCGTATCAACCAACACACCGTCCAAATCAAATATTACGGCTTTTACAGTATTATAATTAATCATTGAAAAATGAACTATATAGAATTTTAATTCGTGTTAAAATTTAAGCTCAAGGACTTTAGTCTCATAAGCTTCCAACTTCAAGGTATTGTCAGCTGGACTAGTCTCTTGTTTTTGGATAATGTCGAAATAGGATTTTGCATTATTGTTTCTCTCTTTAAAGCGATCCAATTTGAGCTCCTTCGTTGTATCATTACAGTTCATGACCACCATGACCGTATGCTGCTCGTTATAACGGAAATAAACATAAATCCCATCTTCGGGTACATACTGCATCGTTTTACCGGTTTGTAAAACGGCATGTTGTTTTCGATAATTGGCCAAGGTCTGCACATAGCTCCACATGTCCTGCTCCGCTTTTGTTCTCCCTTTAGGGCTAAACTTATCCAATTTGTCACCCGCAAAACCGCCTTGAAAATCTTCCCGTAATAAGCCGTCGGGATTGGAGAAATTTTTCATCAGAATCTCCGCACCATAGTACAATTGCGGGATACCCCTTGTCGTCATTAGCCAGGCCATGGCCGATTTGTATTTCTGTACATTTTCGCCCACAACGGAGAAAAAACGATCTTTATCGTGGTTATCCAAAAACAGTACATTGCGCTCAGGTGTCGGGTACTGATAGTCTGAGGCCAAGGTAGAATACAATTTATTCGCGCCTGCGGTCCATTCGGTCTTTTGATTGAGCGCATCACCGATCGCGTAATTCAGCTGAAAATCCGTGACGCCCATCAACTTAGAATCCACATCCTGACCTAAGCGTTTTCCGCCAAGAAAATAAGCTTGGTTAGCGACGCCATGCACCCAGGTTTCGCCAAAAAAAGTGAAATTAGGGTACTCCTGCTGGATTCGATCGGTCCATTTAGCCATAAAATCAAGATCATTATAGGGGTAGGTATCGATACGAAATCCATCAATTGCCGCAGTCTCTATCCACCAGATGTGACTTTGGGTCAAATAGTTTTGAACATAAGGGTTCTGCTCGTTCATATCTGGCATAGTGGGGACAAACCAGCCTTTGACCATTTTCTTTTTGTCGTCTGCCGATGCATACGGATCGAAAACAGTCTGATCTTTGTAGGACGTCTGTGTATAGCTTGGCCATTCATTGAGCCAATCGGACATTGGTTTGTCTTTCACCGTCCAATGATAGCTACCGATATGGTTAGGTACCACATCAAAAATCAATTTCATCTGACGCTTATGCAGCTGTTCGCCCAATTGCACATAGGTATCGTTGCTGCCAAATCGAGGATCGATATGATAGGTTTCGGTATTGGCATAGCCGTGATAGGACGCTTGCGGCATATCGTTGGTCAACACGGGTGTTAACCACAACGATGTCACGCCAAGATCTTGTAAGTAATCCAGCTTACCGATGATCCCATCCAGATCACCACCGTGACGCAGGTACATCGAATCCCGGTTTAAGCTCATATCCAGCATGCCCTTTACTTGGTCATTTGCCTTATTGCCATTTGCAAAACGATCAGGCATAATCAGGTAGATCAAGTCCGTACTATTTACCCCTTGCGCTTTTACCCTTTGGTCTCTTTGTTTTAATTCATAGCGGTAAGTTAGCTTTTTCTTTCCCTGGCTAAAGGTAAAGGTTGACCAGCCCGGTTGAGCCGAAGCAGTAACTTTGACATCCAAAAACAGGTAGTTGGGATTTTCTACACGATTGATTTTCATCAGCTCTATCCCTTTATCCTCTACCTGTACCTCACTTTTTCCAATCTGAGGTCCATAGACGACAAGCTGCACAGTCGGATCTTCCATTCCTACCCACCAATTTAATGGTTCTACGCGCTGAATGGATTGCCCCAATAAGGGGCTCCATCCAAGGGTTGTTAGTGCCACAACAATTGTGGTAAGCGTTATTGTTTTTTTCAGCATAATCGGCATTATTTCTTAGTTAAAGTGTAGGTATTCGCATTCAGGTCAACGACAATATCATAGGTACCTGCACTTGCTACTGCGATATCGCCACCACCTGCAACTAAACTTCCATTTGCACCACCAAAATTGGTCCCCCAGTCGTGATTCTTGCGGAACTTGATCGCGCCAGCAGTTAGGTTGACGGTGAGCTTCCAGACCTGGTTCGCATTATCGTATTTCATGTCGGTATCTGCATCCCAGCCTTTTGGCGTCGCACTACCAATTACGCCCCAGCTATGGTCTTTGTATGAGATGGTATTTGTGTTGGTATTGACCTGAAGTTCGAGATTTCCTGTGCGCGGAGCCTTAATGTCTTGACCGCCATTGTAAACTATTTTACCCGGCTCTGTCTCTCCATACGAATTACTCCAATTCCGTTCAGGTGTCAGTTTAAATGTCAATTTTCCTTCTGGAAAATTGATTATTCCCGTGTAGATTCCATCGCTCGTCGGCGAAATCAACGATTCGGCATTAGCCTCAACCCAATCTTCGTACGCGCCTATGGCATACAAATAGCTAGTGGACGCGTATGGACTTGCTTTAAGACTTGCTGAAGCAGAAAATACGGCCGCAATTTTCGTGTTGATACTTGACTTGAGGCGAACATCAAATTCAGAGGCTTTCCCAGTTGGCACACCTAAGGCAAGTAAGTAGCTATTCAGTTCATACCCCGTAAAACCCATGGCGCTACGGCCACTCGGAATAACTACTTCCTTTACCGTTTTAAAATTGTCCCCTTTAAGGCCAAACTGTAGCACATTGGTTACCGCAGCTTGAAAACCAAAGTCAGGCTGGATTATGTTGAGGTGTAATACTGTATCATTCGCATTATCTTTCGACAAGCTTAAGTTGGTCTTATCAAGGTTAAATACTGCCGGTTTTACGGCATCATTACTAGCCAATCTTGCTTGCGTTTCGTCTTTTTTACAACTCTGGAAGGCGACTATAAATAGCAGCATCAATCCGATATAGTGTCTAATTTTCATCTATTTAATATTTATAAGTGTTTAGGCCCATCGGTATAAATGATCTCGTTTCAATAGCTGATGAACGCTCCCGTGTTTCAGCTGTTCAATCATTGTCTACTACCGGTTCATTATATCGATCAGCAAAGAGCTCACCTGTCAAAAGCCGGCTCTGGCATACAAGACCGGAATAACCTTTTTTAGTAGGGTAAGCTCTTCATTTTCAATATCGACTAATTATACCCGGGGTTCTGCACAAGATTTGAATTCGCAATAATATCCGATGCCGGAAGTGGGAATAAAGTTCTGTAGGCTGCAACCGCCTGACCGCCCAAGACACCACCTTTAAAAGGCCAGAGGTAATTGTCACCCGTAAATTTGCCGTAGCGGATTAAATCCGAGCGTCTAAATCCTTCCCAGTACAGCTCTTTCACACGCTCGTTGAGAATACCATCCAACGACAGATTGGTCAAGTTCCCACTATTATTACCATAAGCACGTACGCGTAACTTATTGACGTAGTCCAAGGCCTTCGCCTGGGTACCGCCAGCTCCGCCCCGTAAAGTCGCTTCGGCATAGATCAGGTTCATCTCTGCCAGACGAATCAGCGGAAAGTCAACCGATGCGACAAAGCCTTCTGCCGCCGGTGGAGCGGTCTTACCATCTTTATTTACGTTACGGAATTTAGTAACCGCAAGTCCCTGCTTATAAACAGCGATATCCTCGATCTTAACACTTGTATTTAAATGAAACATGGCACGTTTATCTGTCTGTCCGGAATAGTCGCCAAAAATCGTCGCAATATTGTCGCGTGTTCTATTACCCGCCCAACCTCCTCCGGGTACGCCGAAGGATGTCGGATCCATTGTGGCGTCAATCGCCGCATTGATCAGGTATGTTGTTCCCCCCTTGCTCTGCGTTTTAGTCCCATCGTAGGGTAGGTAAAAAATAAATTCAGGGTTGTTCATATTATTGTCTGCATAGAAGAGCTCCCTGTAATTTGCTCCAAGGCTATAGCTCGAATTCAATACTTTTTCTGCATAAGTAATCGCTTCGGCATATTTCTTATTGCCTGCGCCCAAGTATACTTCGGCATTGAGGTATAAGCGAGCCAACAATCCCCAGGCGGCAACTTGATCCACACGACCATATACATTCTGTTTGGGACCTTTTAGCTGACCAGCCACTTCCAACAGTTCTTTCTCTACATAAGTAAAAAGCTCAGGCCTTTTAATCTGCGGCGGAGAAACTTTCCCGACAGGAGTTTCTTCGGTTACAAATGGGGGATTTCCAAACAAATCAAGGAGTACCCAATAGTTATAAGCGCGTAAGAATCTTGCTTCGGCACGATAATAGGCGATCTCTGCTTTATCGGCTTCTGAGATGCCCCTTTCGGCCAACTTAGCATCTGTACTCTCCCTTAAGAATTCATTGACAAGAGTAGCGCTATAGACACAACGTGTATAGAGCCCCCTCAGCATCGGATTGCTGTCGTCAAAATTGAGATAATCCAATCCACTGATCCCCGGGTCATTTAGCCATGCACAGGCCGCTTCATCTGTGGTCAGTTCTTGTGCATTCCAAAAAAGGCGTAAAAAATCAGAAGTACCCGCATCCAGACCTCCTAGGTCGGAGTTGTTCGGTCCTGAAGTGCTCGTCAAGGTCAACGACCCATACAAGCGTGCAAAAGACGATGTATAACCCTTAAAATCTTTATAGGCGACATCTGCTGTGACATCGTTGGTCGGTTTTAGATCCAAATCCTTGTGGCAGCTGCTCAATGCGATGGCGAGCAAGCAAACACTTATATATTTATTTAATTTTTTCATCGTTATATCGTTTAAAAACTCACATTTACACCCAATACATAGGTTCTTGGTCTAGGATAGAACCGGTCATCTATGCCATTGGATATTTCCGGATCAACCCCTTTATACTTGGTGATGGTAAACACATTTTGAACGGTTGCAGAAATAGACATCGAGGCATTACTATTACGGATAAATTTTCCAAGGTTATAACTCAGATTGACATTATCCATTTTCAAAAATGAGGCGTTCTTGATGTAATAATCACTTTGTAACTGTTTGAGTAGAAAATTAGTATTCAAAAAGTCCACCGGCGCATTGTTGATAACCATAACCGCCTGATCGTTGACATTTGCACCACTGCCTAGGTTGGAAGAGACATTGTCGTACACATAATTATCCAAGTTGGCACGCAATACGGTTGTTGCGGACCATTTTTTATAACTATACGCCGCTGTAAAGCCCAAAAGATACTTCGGTAAAGGTGATTTATACAAATAACGATCGTTATCGCTGATCACACCATCCCCATTACGATCGACGTAGACACCTTCAACCGGATGCCCCTGCTCATCATACACCTGTTGGAAAACATTGAAACTATTGGGCATGAAATTCACCTTATGCGCCTGGATATTTCCACCTGTTCCGCCACGGATACCACCTGTCTCGACGATAAAATTTGGATCATCACTTTGCGTCAGATTGGTCACTTTGCTTCTGTTATACGTCAAATTGAATCCGAGATCCAACGATGAATTCTCTGTTTTTACAGGAACGTAGTGTAGGTTAAACTCCAATCCCTGGTTTTCCATATTACCGACATTGGTCAGCAAAAAGTTGCTAAAGTTGGATCCTACAGGAACTGGAATGGTACTGAGCAGATCTTTAGTCTTCTTCGAGTAATAGTCTATGCTACCATAGAATAGATTGTTGGCGAAGCCAAAATCAACTCCGGCATTGTAGGTTGTCGTGCTCTCCCAGCGAATATCTTTATCATAGGCCACTGGCGAATTCAGGTAATAATACTCATCTCCGAAGCGATACATGGATTCATTGCCACTGATGGTATAATTAGGCAAGTAAGAATAGTTGGCAATACCATCCTGTTGTCCTGTTTTTCCATAACTTAAACGAAGTTTTAATTCCGATACAGCTGCTACTTCCTTTAAAAAGCCTTCATTTTTTGCTCTCCAGGTAAATCCGACAGATGGAAAATATCCCCAACGGTTATCTGGACTAAAACGTGATGAGCCATCGCTACGCAATGTTCCAGAAAGCACATAACGGTTATCATACGTATAGATCAAACGACCATAATACGATATCAGCAAGTTTTCGGGTCTGTCGAAAGCCCGCGTAGGTTCATTTAGGATCTTATCTCCCTCAGCGTTGGTCCGGTTGAAATTGTAGACCTTACTACTGTTTTTATAGTAACCATATCCTAATGTTGCGTCTATATTACTTTTTATTGCAGGTAATTCCTTATCGTATTTTAGGTAAAACTCAAGCGTTTTGTTGTTGATATCTGTTTTATACTGGGTTCTTTCACCACCTTCATTGAAGTTACGCGCAGCTATTGCCGGTGTGAATGTGTTCCCTTTTGAGCGGGCCAAGTCATATCCCACATTTAAGTTGGCGTGCAACTCAGGGAGAAAATGGAAACTATAATCAACCTTTGCATTTCCAATGCTTCTGAAAACATCTCCGTTATCTTTGCGCAGATCCAGCAGTGCCAGTGGATTGCGTGGTGCATTCGGATTAGGTTTCCCGCCTTGAATCCACTCATAGTAGCCCCCAAAGCTGTTCTTATCCTCCACATAAACGGGCTGTGTCGGATCAAATTGAATAGCCGATCCAATCGCATCCTGTGTTGCGAACTTAGATTTTGACCAAGTACCACGCACATTCACATCTAAGGATAGGTGATTGTCCAGAAATTTTGGGGTCAAAGCCAATGCAGCTGTTGTCCGTTTTAGGTTATCATTTTTCAGCACGCCATCCTGGTTCATATATCCAGCCGAAATCCGGTAAGGCATATTACCCGCTTTAGAAGCGATGTTAACGTTGTTGTCTGTGGTAAATGCATTGCCATAGATCACATCCTGCCAATCGGTATTGGCTGTTCCCAACAATTTTTTCATGGCATCGCTGCCGTTGGTGTTGACGTATTCACGGATTTGATCTGCGTTGAGCAACTTCACTTTATTGGCTACAGTGGCGAGTGAGTTTTGTGTCGAAAAATTGATCTGTGTTCCTGAACGGCTACCTTTTTTTGTGGTAATCAGAATCACCCCATTCGAAGCCCTTGAACCGTAGATTGCCGTCGCATTGGCATCTTTTAAAATGGTAAACGTTTCGATATCACTGGGATTAATCAAACTCAGTGGGTTTGCTACGCCGGATACCGATCCGCCCGCCAATGGAATGCCATCAACAACGATCAGTGGATCATTGCTGGCATTCAACGAAGCTCCAGCACGGATACGGATTGTACTTCCGGCACCCGGTTGTCCGCCGTTGGTGGTAATTTGCACACCAGGGACTTTACCGACAATAAGCTGTTCTGGAGATGAAATTTGCCCCTTCTGAAAGTCCTTGGAAGTCACCGTACTGATCGATCCCGTCAGCTCACTTCTCTTTTGCGTACCATAACCAATGACAACAACTTCTTCCAATGCACTTGTATTGGATTTCAGGTATAAGGTTAACGGATTTTGCCCATTCTTCACTTGGATCAACGTATCCAAGCTCGCATAGCCGACCATGCTTACTTTCAGACGCAATTTTCCAGATTGCAGTCTATCCAAGCTAAAATCCCCATTCGCATTGGTAGACAGCGATTTTTGAATATCCTCGAAGCGCACTGTGGCACCGACCAAGGAACTTCCTTTCTGGTCCATTACTCGCCCTTGAAGCATAGCCTGTTGGGCAAATGCCGAAGCGCTCACCCCGAGTAGCATGTTCAGAGCCCAAAATGGACGTAATAGCTGTTTGTTCATAAAATAACTGTTTATTTATTTAGTTTTGTTTTGCTTATCAATTGGTATTGTCCCGGCAAAAGGCTCAATGTCGACTGACTGGACCAGTTGAGCTCTTTCCCCGTAAAATTGTCCACCCACTGCCCCTGTAGTGCTTGTGGTAATGTAAACGTTGCATTTTCCACCCCAAAATTACCAAGTACCCCTACTTGTTGCCCATCCTTTTCCAATAGAAAATACTTCATCGCGTCTTTTACCCCTGTGACAATGATATTTCCATTTTGAAAGATGTTATTTCGTGTTTTAAAGCGTATGAGTTTCGCATAGGTCTCAAAGAGCTGCCTACGGTCGTCTTGTTGCAAATAACTCCATAAAAGCGGTTTTTCTCCGGTTCGGCCATTTTCGTCGATAGACACATCATAGCCATATTCACCAAACTGCCAAATCATCTTGGGACCGGGCGAAGCCAATAAAAACAGGGCCGCCAATTCCATACGTTTGAGCGCTGTACTCAAGTTCTTGATCGTATAGCTATCCGATGAGTTCCCATAATTCAGGCATTTGAACAACAGTCGTTGTTCGTCATGGCTTTCCATATACGACACAAAAGAGGGCTGTGCCATACCGTGGTTTGAGGCAAACAATCTACCTAGATCCGATCCATTATTTGCATTCCATCCCATTGCAGCTTCATTGAAGACAACATTCATATTATTCCAGAGCAGCATGCCTGATTGTGCTAGCTCCATTTCTTCCTGATCTCCACCGAGATGTTCAAGAATAATATAACAAGAGGGATCTATGCCACGGATATGCTGCTGGTATTGCTTCAAAATGGCTACACGGGATGCATCGTATGCATTCCAGGCGCTTAAGTCATTTTCTGAAGTCCCTGAATTTTTCTGCGTAAACCCTTTGGATAGGTCAAACCGAAAACCATCAATTTTATATTCTTGCATCCAATAGGTCAGCACATCCTTGACAAAAGTTTGGGTGTAGCCACTTTCATGGTTAAAGTCGAAGCCCACATTGAACGGATGCTTGGCAACGGTATTGAACCAAGGGCTATTGCCGGCGACATTTCCCTGTTCAACATAAAGCTGCACAAGTGGAGACTGACCAAAAGCATGATTAAAAACGACATCCAGAATAACAGCAATACCGTTTTCGTGACAAGCGTCTACGTAGGCTTTCAGGTCATTTTTCAATCCATAATATTTATCCAGAGCGCGATGGAAAGAAGGATTATATCCCCAGGTTGAATTCCCCTCCGATTCCTGAATGGGCATCAGTTCAACCGCATTAATCCCTAAGCGTTTTAAATAAGTTAACGAATCTTTGAGTGTGGTATACTGATGCTGTTTGACAAAATCACGCACCAAAAGTTCATAAATCACCAAATCACCTTGTGCGGGTTTGGTAAACGAGTCGATCTTCCAGGAATACGGCTTCGCTGCGAGGTCCAATATCCCCACAATTCCGTGTGCTGCTTCGGGATAGGCGGGCAACATAGTACTTGTCCGGCCCAAAGCCGAATCGTTTTGCGGATCGAGAATCAGTTCGGCATAAGGATCTGCAATATAAAGCTGACCGTCGACCAAAAACTGGTAGGTATATTTTTTGGAGAAATCTAAATTGGATATAGTCACCCACCAGGTTTTACCATCCGGAGTCTGACTCATTGCATGGGCCGGCAGTGCTTTATAACCATTAAAATCACCCAATAGATACACACTGTTTTTAAAGGGCGCAGTCAACGCAAAACTAACCTGTCCTTTTTCCTTATTGATCGTCGTACCATTAGGATTAACTCCTATTGGAAGCGCTGCAATTGCTGGTTTAGTCTGTACAAATAAAGCTATTTTAGTTGTAGCTACCTTCCCGTTCGCTTCAAAGCGTGCCTCAAATTCATGTAGACCATCGCTTTGAAGGCTAATAGATTTTTCTAACGACTTTGCAGCACTGGACTCAGCGATTTCCAGGCCATTGTCCCAGATACTGATTTTTCCGGACTGGGTTGCTTGAACGCCCAATTTTAGATTATCGCCAACGGCATACATCTGCTCCGTCGTAATTGGATCTGTGGGCTGCAGCATAGGCGACACAAAACGAATTGCTTGCGCATTGTCTGCCACCAGGGGTAGAAATAAATCCGAATTATTCTGATTTCGTTGAACCAATGATCCATCACCATTGCGCAGCAAAAATGCTAGCTGACCAAAGCCCTCAGCGTTGCTCAGGTTGAGAAATTTGGCGGGTGTAAATGTGAACGAGTACAGTCCGGAAGCTATAAATTTTAATTTGTAAGCGATATCATTCTTTGACCAGTCTGTCACTACATGTTGCCATTCGCTACCATTGACAGCGATCAATCCGGCGTGTAGGTACAGATCTGCTGTACTGCCTTTTAATGCGGCGTTTCCTTTTGAAAGATCAAATTGCAGGGTAATTTCCCTGTCCCAGAAGAGAAATGGAGAAGACAGATTGACGAGACCAGTCCCTTGCTGCTCAATTACAGACGGCTGTTCAGTATCAACGATATCTTTTTTATTTGCACATGATGATAATAGGACAACCATCCAGAGATACCCTATTAAACGCGTGATATGCTTCCCCATCGATAATTAGCTTTCATTGGATATTGAATTGGGAACGTTCCCGAAATCAAAGAAAAAAGAAATCGCCTTTGCGATTTTCTGGATTCCCTATCCAATATTATATACAAATTGATTATTTAAATACTTTTCGGGAATGTTCCCGAAAAGTAACCAAAGCTAAATAATGGGATAACAAAAAACAAATATTTTTTTTCTTATTTAAGACTAGATTTTTGAAAAATAAGCTGGGAATCAAGGTAAACCGAATTAGCAAACTTAGCATTATTAGGATCATCCATCTTATCCAAGAGGTATTTTGTTACTAATTCGCCCATTTCATAAGCAGGTTGCTTTACCACACTGAGTGCTGGATCAATCAGATCGGCAATATCCAGACAAGAAAAACAAATGATCTTGAGATCTTCCGGAATTCGGATCCCCAGCTGCTTAGCGACGCGGATACTGGAAATCGCTAAACGCTCAACGGAGGCGAATATTGCATCTGGTTTTTCTGTTTTGATCAAAGTGGCAATATCCTGCATATTTTGTTCCGCGTCGTTGACTGTGTCCAAGATAAGTTCTGGATGGATTGGTATCCCAGCTTCTTTTAGAGCTTTCTCATACCCATCTTTACGTACCTTACCAATGGAAACATTCGGATTAATCGCTAAGTAAGCAATCCGTTTGCAACCATTATGGATCAAATGCCTGGTTGCCAGGTAAGCAGAATCAAAATCATTGCCCGTAACGTATCCCCCCTTCCAGTCGTCGTAAGCACGGTCAAAAAACATAACAGGTATTCCCCGTTCTGCCAAAAGCTGCAAATGAGAATGGTCTTTTCCCTCACCCGAAGCCGAAATGATAACACCATCCACCCGCCCATTGGCCAGCGAACGCACAATAGAAGCTTCATTTTGCACCTGATGATCGGTCACATAAATCAGGGTATGATAGCCCTTGGATCGCGCTACAGCTTCTATGCCCTTGATCGCCTGTGAGAAAAACTTATTTCCAAATTCAGGAATGATAATCGCTATCGTTAGACTTTTGTTGGCCTTGAGACTGCTTGCATACACATTTGGGGAAAAGCCTATTTCTTCAGCCATTGCCAAGATGCGGGCTTTGGTCGCAGGGTTAATGTCCACATTGTCCCGAAATGCCCGGGAAACGGTTGATTTTGATAAGCCTAATTTTTTGGCCAGATCGACGATTGTTAATTGAGACATAACGGTGGTTTCCTTTGCTGCACTTAATAATTGCTTTATGCAAATAAAGCAATTATCTTTCCACAATAACAAATTTTCTTTTTTCCTGTACGTTCATTTATCATCTATTTTCAATAAACTCAAAACGATGGTTATCGGTCATATGTTATGTTTTTCAGCAACCAAAACAGCCTCAGTAGTTTTCTTACTGAGGCTGTGAATCAAAACGAGGCTGTTTACCCGTTTGTTTTCGAAAGCTTATATTATCCGTTTATTTAAAACTTATGAAAATCCCACTCCCCTCGATACGGACGGCTGCGCATTAGGTTGGCATATTCATTATCAAATTCTTCTTTGTGCGGATTCCACTTGAGATCTTTCTGGAGCTCGTACGCGATATTTATAGCGTTGCACACAGAACTTGTACGATGGCCGATTTCCACATCGCAGATCGGTTTGCTTCTTTTCTTAATGGCATCCACAAAATCCTGATAATGATTATCACTGTAATACAGACGACGATCTGCAGATGTCAATTTAAGATTCGCCAAATTTTCCGGGTTCGAACGGATAAATTCTCTGCTTACTTCAATCTTACCTTTTTCACCGATAAACTGAATAGCATTATGTACCCCCCAAGCAACATGGTTGACTTTAACCCCATTGGCATAGATAAACGAAAGCCCACTGTTACTATTGGCTTGTTTGGGAGGAATAAATTGCGTTGGTCCTGAATTATCCATTCGCAATGCCCATTGCACGATATCAAACATATGTGCCCCCCAATCGGTGATATAGCCACCACCGAAATCCCGATAGCCACGCCACCACGCCCATTTATCATCCTCGATCGGCGGGCTCAGAATAGGGTTATATCCTCTATAAGGCGAAGGGCCAACCCACATATCCCAATCCAAATATTCCGGTGCTGGCATTGAAGGCAAATCACATTGTCTGACCGGCTCACCTACAGCAACGTTAATCTCTTTTATTTTTCCAATATATCCATTGGAAACCAATTCTGCTGCCTGCCTAAAATTGAAAGATGAACGCTGCATACTTCCTGTTTGGAATACGCGTTTGTATTTGCGGGTCGCATCCACCATGGCACGCCCTTCAGCAATTGTGAGTGCCAGGGGTTTTTCACAGTAAATATCCTTTCCTGCCTTTGCAGCGTCCACAGCAATCTGGGCGTGCCAATGATCTGGTGTTGCAATGACAACCGCATCGATGTCCTTCCGTTGCAAGAGTTCCCGATAATGGTGATAGGCGGTCACCGTACTTTGCGATCGGCCCAATTCAATCTGTTTTTTTGCTGTCCCTGCAATAAATGCCTGCAATTTTTTCCGGTCTACATCACAGGCTGCCAATGTATTGATTTCCCTACAATTATTAAGGCCATGCATCAAGGTGTAAGACTGTTTTCCAACTCCAATAAAGCCCAGATTAATACGGTCACTTGGCGCAAGGAATCCATTCCCGCCCAACACGACGCGCGGAACAATGGTAAAAGCCAAGGAAGATACAATTCCTTTAGCAATAAATTCTCTTCTTTTCATATGTTAACATTTTTTCTTATTGGTCAGGCGTCTCCCCTATTTAATACTTTAACTAGGTAAATAGCCAAAAATTTTATATAAGGACGATCCTGAGATGATCTAATATTAGTTGTTGGGGTGCTCATATTGAGTAATCACTCTTTTATTGGGACCAAGTTAATGGATGCAATTTCAGGCAATGCATCGCCTTCAATTGTAGTTGCCTGTAAAATAACCCGAGTACTCGGTTCGCCGATAACCTGCTGCGATACTTCTACCGTTCCCATTTCAGCTTCTTTAAATCCTGTTCCATTTTCTGCAGCCAAAATAAATGGAAGCTTCTGCCCAAGTATGGAAAGCACTACCTTCCCGCTTTGTTTTGCATTCGGCAGATAATTGACAAGCACACGATATTTACCTGGTTTTTGAATTTTGATATCCCAAAAAACTTTGTCCACAAGGTCTTTCCACTGACCTATGGCATTGGGGCGATTTGGGTCATGGGTATGTGCGCCAATAATTTTCAGGCTCTTGCCTTCCTGCAATTTTGCATTATTTGCGTTCATCACGATGCGCCCATCTGCCTGAGTCTGCGTTAAACTTTCCTCGACAATTGGTTTTCCTTGTATTTCAACAACAATGACCTTTGGTCCCTTTTCAATAGCAAAAGTATCTACCGGAATCACGGGCTTTCCGCTATTCGTTACAACCTTCAATTTAGCTTTGGGCGTGGCCAATGCATAAGCAGCGATGACTTTATTTTTGATTGGCAGATCTATATTTCCGCTGGCTGGCCGATCAAATATAAGCATGTATAATTTACCTTCTTTTTGTGTACAATAGCCCCAATCCA
The DNA here is from genome assembly GCF_013167215.1 of Sphingobacterium prati. Taxonomy (GTDB): domain Bacteria; phylum Bacteroidota; class Bacteroidia; order Sphingobacteriales; family Sphingobacteriaceae; genus Sphingobacterium; species Sphingobacterium prati. Next base: position 169,161 of record NZ_JABJWY010000037.1, on the reverse strand, counting down.
ACGCCTGAAACGGGCTTGCCGTCGACCCATAAATGGCATCCTTGTTGATCTGCATCCAATCTCCTATGCGCTCCATAATTTTAATTGCCGGCTCCGGGATAGCACCATCGCCGTCAGGACCTACATTTAGGAGAAAATTACCGCCTTTGCTGACTGTTTCCACAAATAACTGCATGATTTTAGGGAAGCTTTTCCAGTTTTGATCATGCGCACTATAGCCATAACTTTCGTTCATGGTATGGCTCACCTCCCAGTACATACCGGGCAAGCCTGTCGGTGGAATATATTTTTCCGGCGTTCCGATATCTCCGTTTTTGTTCTCCAACCCTTCCCAAAACCTGTTGTTGATAATGATATCGGGTTGCCATTTGATCAGGTCAGTCAAGATGCGTTTGGTTCCCCACGACTCTCCCTGATGCTTTTTGCTGCTAAAGTCTGGCCAGAGCACATCCAATCTCCCGTAATTTTGTGCTAATTCTTTAATCTGTCCATAGAGGTAATCCTTGTAGCGGTTATGATCCGGTTGATGATGCTCAGGATTAGGGTTCAAACTAAAAGCTTCATAGGAATCTGGATGCTGCCAATCCAACAGCGAATAATAGGCCCCCACTTTCAGTCCTTCCTGACGGAATGCTGTCATGATCTCTTTATATAAATCCCTTCCCTTGGGTGACAGATTAGCGCTGCCTGTAATGTCATTATTCAGCGCATAGGGTTGCTGGCTATTAAATAGGCTAAAGCCTTCATGATGCCTCGAAGTCAATACCATATATTTCATTCCTGTTTTTTTAGCCAGGCGAGCCCAGTACTTCGGATCAAAAGAACGTAATGTAAATTTTGGCTTTAACACTTCCGCATAATGTTTGCTAGGAATTTTACCCCAGGTTTGTATCCACTCGGCATAGTGCTGTGGATATCGTTTTCCTTCAAAGCTACCACCGGCAGCGCTATATAAACCCCAGTGAATAAAGAGTCCGAAACGTGCTTCTTTAAACCATGCCATGCGTTTGTCCTGGCTTTCAGCCCATCCGGATACACCTTCATAAGGTATTGACTTGGTTTGGGCAAATGATCCCTCGGTCATGTACAGCAACATTCCCAGTGCTGCCGCGCATTTCCATTTAATAAAGTTAATTTTCATCATTTTATTTTTTGTACATAAAAGTTCAGTTGGAATGGATCAGAGATCAGCAATTTTACTTTTTATCTCCTGATATAACCTATACGCTTGTGCCATCGGAAGCCCTTTCGTCATACCAGGCCGCTTATGCCCCGTATGCGTCAGCCAGGCATCTTTCATGATGGTCTGGCGTTTCAGCACCAAAGGATAAAGTCGTTCTAGCTTTGCATAGCGACTTAACTGCTCGTCCCAAGTAGGCTCAAGCACCATTTTAGGGAGCAGGTGGGCGATGATAGCCTTGGCCATCAACCAATGCCCCAAGGTACCGGGATGGACACCATCTGTAGCCAATTTGAATGTACTGTCCACCTTTATCTGTTGCTCCAGGTATCCTTTCATCGGAAAATGCAGGTCTATTATTTCCCAGCTGTTTTTAACAGCCTCAGCCATCAACCAATCGGCATAACGGTCCAATACCTGATTGTATCCAGCGGTCCGCAGCCTGAGATCATCGTGTACGGGTGGTGTCAACCAAATAATACGTTTTATCTCCGCTTTTTGCAACCTTTCGTGCAAGCGTAAAATCCCAACTTTATATGCCTCAAAGCGGCTAGAATCAAAAGGAAGATAAATCCCATCGTTCATACCATAACAGACAAACACCACCTCAGGCTTGATTTTGTCCAATACATGATCAAGCCGGTCAAAGAGACAGGGCCGGGGAAACTTACCGTCCGCATGATTCGGTTCGCTCAAACCTGATACAGTTTCACTGGGCAAGCCTAGATTACAAAACATAGGGCTCTTTTTAGGATGGCTAGTCAATAGCAGACTCTCCGTCATCGCCACATACTGACCAGAATACGTAATACTATTTCCTAAAAAAAGTATGGGGCCAGCAGCATCCCATATTTCTGGTTTGTGGCGAACTTGTCCCCGCACGGACAAATAGCTTATGCTCAAAAGGCCTAGTAGCAAAAAGAAAATAAATTGTATCCGCATTAAGTTTATCATGTCATATAGTGAACATCCTCATTCAAGTTAATTTAATTTTCAGGGTATATCCCAAGGCGCTGCCATGCAATTTTTTCGGCAGGCTGAGATGCAGTCCTTCTTTATCCTGACGAAAATTGACTTTGCCTGCCCCTAAGATCTCGACAGATCGGATCTTAGCTTTATTTCGGTTTAAACTACGTACCCTTACTTTTCCATCACGAGGCGCTACCATCGCAAATGCATATACAACACCCTTTTTTTGGGTAAACCAAAAGTCGGACGCTGTGAAAGCAGCTTTAAATCCTTCCCTTTCCCGCTGTTCGGTATCTGTAATCTGGATTGTTGTAGGTCCTTCACGCTGTATTACCCAAGTTGTGCTGTTGAATACAGCTTCCTTATTGGTTTGAAGCCAGTCTCCCAATATACTAAGATTTTGCTTAACCTGTTCAGCGATCTCCCCCTTTGCATCAGGTCCAATATTAAGCATGTAATTTCCTCCTTTACTGCAGATCTCCAAGAGCCAATACCGCAGCTCATCAATCGACTTCCAATCTTGATCGTAGGATTTATAGCCCCAGGAATGGTTGAATGTACCGATGGCTTCCCAGGGACTGCTGAACGCTTTGTTATCCACTGGAATACGATTATCACCCGGAATGGCATAATCTCCCATACCATTGCCAATTCGTTCGGAGACGATGACCTTTGGATTGATGTCATAGACCGTTTTGTAAAAACGAAAACTCTGTTCCTCGGTCATCAATCCAGGCATGTCAAACCAGATATATTTTAATTTTTTGAAACGTTGTAAGATTTCCTGAACCTGTGGAATAGCCTTTTCATTCAAGTAGGAAGCAAAGGAATTGGCACTGGGGTCCCAAAGGTTTGCCCCAAAAGCATCAGTTTTTTTGTCTAGCATATCATGCTGTGCTTTCGTTACAGCATACTGTGCGTCACTACCGTCTTTCCAATCAATATTATGGGAATAGTATAGGCCAAAGTCGATCTCATGTCGTATACAGGCATCATACAGTTCCTGAATCACATCTCTTTTGAACGGCGTGGCCTGCACAACGTTAAAGGTACTGATCCGGGAGTCATACATGGTAAAACCATCGTGGTGCTTACTCGTGACCACCAAATATTTCATTCCTGCATTTTTTGCCATCTTCACAATTTCGTCGGCATCAAATGATCCCGGATTAAATTGCTTCGCTAGATCCGCGTAAGTGGACCGTGGAATTTTGGCCACCAACTGGATCCACTCGGCCACACTCGGACTTCCCAAGGTTTCTATTTTTTGCCCCTCCCAAACGCCTCCCGGAATTGCATAGAGTCCCCAATGGATAAACATGCCGAATTTTTGATGTCGAAAATCGGCTAGGGCTGCGGCCTTCTGTACATTCATCGCTTTCCATTCCTGCATCATCCGCTGTTTTGATTCATCAACATGTTTGCGCCAGCGCATCATTGCTTCCAGGTAATAATAATCTGCATATACCAACGGCACATCGATCTCCCCTTTATGCGGGATGCTGCCAACACTGTGTTTTAAAATGAAAAAACCATTTTCTCCGACCTTGCTGGAATACTTCGCAGAGCCTAGCGACTGCAGGATCGTTTCGGCCAGCGCCAAGTAAGTATGCTGCTGTTGTGGCTGTACATAATCCACCAGTTCAAGCAGTGCCGAAGCTGTTATTGCAGCTGCAGAGGCATCACGCGGTATGGTCTGAAAATCAGCTTTTCGATAATCCCACTGCGGCATAAAGCCAGGCTGATTGACATCAAAATCCCAAAAGGGTATTTTATCGGCAGGTAGTCGCGGATGGTTGCGATAAAAATCTGCCATCTTTACTGCGGCCTCCAAATATTTTTGGTCTTTCGTTTCGCGGTACATCACCGTAAAACCATACAGTCCCCATGCCTGACCTCGTGCCCAAGCAGAATTGTCCGAAAAACCCTGCGCTGTTTCCCGACTCAATACTCGGCCGTTGTCCGGATCATAGTTGACTACATGATACGAACTAAAATCCGGACGATACTGATTTTTCAGGGTAGTCTCGGCATGTCTGATCGCAACATTACGATAGATTGGATCGCCAGAAAGTTTCGAAGCCAGAAAAAGCAGCTCCAGATTCATCATATTGTCAATAATGACCGGAAACTCATAGGTATGTTTACCGTCCCAGGAAGGAAATACGTCCCATGATTTAATAGCACCTACCTTGGGATTGAACCGTGTCAGCAAGGATTTAGCACTCTGGATTAAAATCGCTTTGAACGTTGTATCACCAGTAAGCCGATAGGCATTGCCATAACTGCAATTCATGACAAAACCAATATCGTGGTGATTGGTATTGAATTGATTTTGACGTAATGAATTCGTCCATTTTAATGCTGCGTTCCGCCAATTATCGTCACCGGTATAGTCAAAAACAAACCAGAGACAGCCCGGCCAAAAACCGCCGGTCCAATCCCGAATATCCGTAAAAGTTGTTTTCCCATTGCGATCTGCCGATCGCGGATATTTACTCAGGTCATTATGATCTTGATACAGTAATGCATACTGTCGTTCGGCTAAATCAAATCCTTTTTTTACGATATCACTTGTATCCGCACGCAGAAGAAATGGAGAAAAAAAGCTCAAAAAATAAATAACGTATAGGCTATATCTAAAAACAATCATATTAGGTTCAGTTTATATCGAACCGAGAAAAGCCTAGATAGCGCTTTCCCCGGTCTTATTATACAAAAAACTAGTCGATCCAGCCCGGATTTTGCACCAGGTTCACGTTCATCTGTATTTCTGAGGTCGGAATAGGCCATACGTTCAAGAAGTCGCCTTTATAGCTATAATTTCCGACATTTGTCCCCCAGACCTGCTTACGTCCATTGCCTGTCTGAAATACGGTCGTTTTCCAGGTTCCCCAGCGCAATTCATCGAAATAATTGATTCCTTCATTCGGAAACTCGACACGACGTTCATTGCGAATACGCAGGCGTAAGTCATCCTTCCCCCCAACAGCCGTTGCAACATTTGAATTTAACAGCGCGACGCCAGCTCGTTGCCGTACTTCGTTGACTTTTGCAATGGCCTCATTCAATTGCCCATCTTCATTTAACGCCTCAGCCCACATCAATAAGACATCAGCATAACGGAAAATCGGAAAATCGATAGGGCCATAATTGCGATCGACAATCTCATTGACTCCTTCCGCAACAAATTTTCGGTAGAAATAAAAGAAATTGATCTGTGTATCACTCTGAATATCGCCATCTGCCTGCGCCTGTCCACGAAATGGCCAGCGCATAAATTGAAGGCTTTCCACATTGGTAAAATTATAGGCGCCCCTAAAAGTCGAATAAGGCGTCACGACATTGGCCTGCAAACGAGGATCACGGTTTTCATAGGCTTTTTTGATACGCTCTTCATTACCTTGCGGCAGATATAGGCTCATCTTTGCTCCTCTCAATGCCGCAGCCGCTTTCTCGGCCTCCGTGAGGTTGTTGCGTAGAAAAAAGACCTCCCTTTCATTTTCCGTTAAACTATTGTATCCGGGAATGATTTTATCCCAATCAAATTTAGAACCGTCATTATTTTCATAGAGATCGACCAAATGTGGCGAAGGCATGTAATAATTCCAGCCCCGCGAATAGACTGAGGGCCAACCGCAAAACAATTGCATGTTATTTCCATAGCCTGACTCACTCCGATGCTGAATGGAAAAAATCATCTCAGGACATTGCTCATTGGCTTCCTTAAACAAAGCTTTATAATCAGCGAAGAGTGTATGTCCAGCATCTTTTACTTTTTGAAAATCAGCTGCAGCCTTTGCCCAATCTTTTCGATAGAGATACACTTTACCCCGTAAGGCATAAGCAGCCGCCTTTGTTGCATGTCCATAATTCGCATTGCCCGCGGGATAACGATCCGGAAAATTAGTTTCCGCAATACAATCGTTCAAGTCAGCCAATATTTGATTCCAGACCTCATCTTCCGAACTACGTCCTTTGATGGCCTCGACCGCCGTAAAAGGTTCAAGGTAAATAGGTACGCCTTTGTAGAGTTGATTGAGTCGAAAGTAAAAGTAAGCACGTAGAAATTTAGCTTCGGCTATATATTTAGCTTTCTTTTCTCCTGTTGAAGGCGACTTTATGGGAATATTCTTCAAGGCGTCGTTTGCCCGCTGAATACCTTCGTATTGGATCTTCCAGACATTCATAAATAAGGGATCTCCAGCAGTGATGGTCCCTGTCAATAAGGGCTCATCAAAACGTGCTTGCCCAGTATAGGAGAAACGGTCAAATTGATAGAGCTCATAAGGCGAAATCAGTCCGCTATGCCCCATTAAGAGTCGAAAGGAACTATAGATTCCCGCAACGCCCAAATCTGTTAAATTATCGGTTGTCCACATCGTTGCCGTGGAGACCGATGAATACGGAGAGGTATCCAAAAGATCTTTTTTACACCCCACTATACTTGTTAGCAATACAATCGCCAGAATTTTTTTCATCTTTTTCATTGTTCTCATTCGGATTAAAAGGTAAGATTTAGACCCAGTGAATATTGGCGCATCGTTGGATAGTTTACAACAGAAGAGTTGATCAACGAGGGGTCGTTGCTTGCCGGCCCAATTTCCGGATCCAGTCCCGGGAACTTGGTCCATGTCAGCAAGTTTTCGCCAGCTAGATAAATCCGGAGTTTAGCGATCGAGAAACGGCTTGCTAAGCTTTCAGGAAGGGTGTAGCCTAACTGAAGGTTTCTCAGCTTCACAAAAGAAGCATTATACAAGTAATAATCGCTGGTACGTCCATTCTGTGCATCAGTCACACCTTTTAAGCGTGGATAATAACCATCGATCCGATTGTTGGGATCCGCGGGATTCGTAAGATTATAATAATAATGGTCGTTAGCGACCAATGCCGGTACCGATTTACCCTGCGCGACGATGGATGAATTGAGATAAAGTTCATTCCAATAATACGACATGCCTGAAGAAGCGGACCAGATCATAGACGCATCAAATCCTTTATAGGCCATGTTGATAGTAAGACCATAATTGAATGCCGGTGTTGCTCTTTTGCCCATAAACTTTTGGTCATACACATTTCCATAAATTCCATCCCCGTTCATATCCGAATAAATCAGGTCACCATACCAGATCTTGGTAGGGTCTATGCCATCGGCAGGCTGAAACAAATAGCCTGCTGCGACCATGGCCTTTAACCAGGCCATATCCTGCTCGGTGCGGATCATACCATCGCGCGGCCCGCCATTTTTATCAACGGAACCATCCGTTAGAAAATGGTTTCCTGATCCACGGTACACATTATACAAATAGAATTCATTGATTTCGTGCCCTTCCAGAATCCGCTGGTTTACCCCGTTGGAAACCATACCGATATTTGACTGATAAACCCGATTACCTGCGGCATCAGTGACATAGCCCTCCGACAATGCCCCTTTATATTTTTCTACCTGATTGGTATTATAGGCGAAGTTGGCTGATATTCCATATTTAAAATCGCTGATTTTATCTTGATACCCCAAAGTCAATTCAATCCCCCGTTTGCTGACCTCGGCAATATTCATCGTTGCTGCTGTAGCCGTCCCTGTTGTCGCAGGAATAGTCGGGACGTATAAAATTCCATCCGTGTAAGCGCGATAGGCATCAAACTCGACTGTCAATTTATTTTTCAATGCTGTCGCTGTAAAGCCAACATTTGTCGTGGTGGTCGTTTCCCAGTGCAGCAGGTCATTTCCTAATTTAGTCTGCGCCAAACCACGGACAGCCTGATTATTGAATGAGTAATTTACAGTACCATATGACGGAAGATGATCGTAATTACCCGGAGATGCATTATTTCCGGTTTTCCCCCATGAAGCTCTTAGCCGCAAATCATTCAGAAAGGATTTGAGCGGACTCATAAAAGATTCCTCCGAAATACGCCACCCCGCGGAGAAGGCCGGGAAAAAGCCCCAACGTTTGGCGGTTCCGAATCGCGATGACCCATCGTACCGTACCACCGCTTCAGCGAGGTATTTATTATCGTATGCATAATTGGCACGGCCAAAAAAGGACCGCAAACCGTAATCAAGCTCATCGCCTGTAATGGAACTCATTGTTGTCGCCGAATTAAATGTCGTCAAGTCGGGATGCACAAGTCCCAGTTTGGCCGCACCAATATTATATTGGTTAAAATACTGTTCATTATACCCCAAGATCCCCCCCACATCGTGTTTACCAAATGATCCTGAATAACGCAATACATTATCAATGATGACGTTGTAGCTCTTAGTCATGCCATATTGCGTTGTTATTTGTCCTGACGATAGCGCCGCTGTACTCAATTTGTTGGTTGCAAAATTCCATTTTTCATAAGGAACCTGATGGGAATTGGTTTCGGTGTACGTATGGTTATAATTTACCTTTGATTCAAACTCCAGCCCTTTCATTAGATTTAATTTCGCAAATATTGTGGTATTGAATCGATTGACCTGGTTCTTTCCACCCATCCCATTTAGAAAAGCCAAGGCATTGTTTGCGGTCGCAGATTCTTCGGCAGCAGCCGGGAAACCATAGACACCATTGTAGTAAGGATACACCCCGGGCACAGTTTGGGTCAGGTAGGAATATGCAGTAACCACATCGGCCACACTCAAATTCTGCATATCGCCAAAGGTCTGGGTACCCACAGTTAAAAACTTGGCGACTTTGGACTGTAAGTTTATACGCATACGTATCTTGTCTGCCCCAGTTTCGGGCATCGTCCCCGGGTTGTTGAAATAACCTACTGAAAAGAGGTATTGCGTATTCTCGCTTCCACCGTTTAAGGAAAGGTTGTGGTTTTGTAAAAGTTTACGTTGTCCAAAAAGCACATCGCCCCACTTGGTATTTGGATAAGCAACTTCATTGGGAATACCAAATTCGGTTAACCCCGTCGGATTTCTCTTCGCTTCTTCCCAGAGATTGATCGTGGCATCCGTATAAACAGCAGCCTGTTCCAAATTCTTGAAGCCTTCATTGACAAGGCGCATATGCTGCGCATAATCGGTGATAAATTCGGGTACATTATTTGGCCGTAGCATCGAAACCATACCCGTATAGGACACATTATTTTTCCCTTTGGCACCTTTTTTTGTCGTAATTAAAATAACGCCATTCGAACCCAAGGATCCATAAATTGCTGCCGTCGCCGCGTCTTTTAAAATCGAAATCGATTCCACATCGTTGGGATTGACAGCATCCATGGATCCCACAATACCATCGATCACCACCAAGGGTGAGGTATTGTTTAATGTTCCCTTTCCACGAATAAGGATATTAGCGCCGTCTGCCCCCGGTTTTCCGGTTGTGGTCTGTACATTCACGCCGGCCGCGAGTCCAGCCAAGGAAGACGTAAGCGTAGACGTTGAACGGTTTTCCACTGAACTTCCGTTCACTGTGGATACAGCGCCAATCACATTTGCGCGCTTTTGGCTTCCGTATCCCACAACAACCACCTCATCCAGGCCACTTACCTCCTCCTGAAGTACGATCGTTAATTCGTCATTTCCAGCGGCGACACTTTTTTCCAAGCGTTGGTAGCCAACATTCGAAAATATCAAGGTGCCATTCGCGGCAGGCAACTGAATCGTGAATCTTCCCTCTTGGTCCGTGACCGTGGAGACATTGGTTCCTTTCACCATAATGGTTGTTCCTATAACAGCCTGTCCCTTGCCATTGACGACTTTACCGCCAATGTTCCGCTGTAGGACTTCCTTTCGGTCGGGATTTAGCAGATTTCTTTTGGGTTTTATCACGATTACCTCGTCTTTTTTGACCCACTCCAGATTCAGTGGCGTTACAATGGCGTTTAACGCATCTTCCAATTTGGCATGTTGTATATTGACAGACAAACGAGTCTGGGCCAAGGACTTGCCATTTAAGAAAAAATTGACGCCACTCTGTTTTTGGATATTGCGCATCACCTGGTTTAAGGTCACATGCTTAGCGGTTAAGTTTATGGTCTGCGCATTTCCTTCTGCAAACAGTTGCATGGTGGTCAGCAAGGAAATGAGTACGATCAATTTCATAATCAGTATACTTCGTAAAGTTAAACTCCACGGGTGTAGCCTAACAAATGGATAAAAAATCATATGTTTGTACGGTTTGTATTTATTTATAAATGGTTATCAAAAATTTGCCCTCGGGCAATACTTGTAAGTATATGCATCCAATTCAAGGCAGTGCCCCCCAGCACTGCCCTTTTTTGTCTTACCTATACCCTTCTCCAGCTTAGGTAGAATCCATGATCATTTCTTTTTTCATCATTATTTAAGGTTATTATTGTAATGGTATCACAAATAAGATGTTCTTTTCCTGGCTTTTGCTCAGCTCAAAATGCAGTCCACCTTCTTCCAATACTTCGAGTACTTCCCGGAGTGGCTTGCTCCGTTTTATACGACCATAGAAATGCGTTTGCGGCACTTCGGCTTTGTATCTTACTTCGACATTATACCAGCGACCGATCTGCTGCAATGCGTCCGGCAGCGGTGTTTCGTCAAAATAAAACAGGCCATCTTTCCAAGCAGTGAAGGGTGCTGTATCCACATTTGCAACTCGTATATTCCCGCTATTGGTATTGGCCGATTGCTGGCCCGGCTTCAAGTATATCGGCAGCGTGGCATGATTATCGTTTGATAACTTAACCTTCCCTGTGATTAAGGTCGTCTTGATCATCGTATTTTCAGGATAAGCATTTACATTAAACGCAGTCCCAAGCACCTCAATTTCCTGTCCTTTACTCAGCACTTTGAAAGGTCGTGAATTATCCTTGGTCACCTCAAAAAAAGCTTCGCCCAGCAGGATAACTTTTCGTTCATTTTTGGCAAAGCTCATCGGGTATTTTAAAGAAGAGGCCGCATTGAGCCACACTTTTGTACCGTCAGGTAAAGTAATCTGGTACATCCCGCCCAGCGGTGTGGTTAACTCCAACATAACCTTGCTCGGATCTACTGTCATCCCCTGTTTACCTAATGTGACGGCAGCAATAGATTTCCCATTTTCGTAAGTAATACTTTCGCCCATAACAATCCCAGATGCATGTTTATCGAGCTCCAGAAGTGTACCGTCCGCCAAACGAAGTGTTGCACGGTTTCCGCCAGGCTGTACGATATCCTTCCTTGTATCCTGTATCCCAGCCAGGTTGCTATCCACCTGAACAGGACTCCTCTGCTGCCGCTGGAATACCATTGAAAAAACAAAGAGCAGTAGACAAGCCGCAGCAGTCCAGTAGGGCCATCGTATAGAAAATATGGTTTTCTTTTGCATCGGCACCATACTTTCTGCACCCATATCCGTTATCTCATCGCTATCTTCGGTCCCCCGTTGAATTTGCTCTTTGATGTTTTCAAGCATTATTTTCTGCCTGGATTGGCTCATTTTCTCTACAGAAGAAGGCTGAAGTAAATTAGCGACTATGGCTTGGTCGATGGCATCCTGATCATGGATATCAGCAGTAGAAAGCGCATGCTGTAGCCATTCGATCTCCTCAAGCGAACAGTTCCCTTCTTTATATTTTTGAAGTAATTGGTCTATTTTAGATTTATTGGTCTCCACGCTATGTGTATTTTTAAAGTAAATACACATTACGGGGAATTAAGGTCTGCTCTAAAAAAAATTTTTTTTACTGCGCAGAATGGAGAAGCAGAATCAGTAACAAGGCTGAGAAGCCATTATCCTGCAGCGCACCACTTCGGATAAACTTATTTGCCTTGACAATATGGTCACGAACAGTAGCAATAGAAATACCCATTTCTTCCGCAATCTCCTGATAGCTTTTACCTTCCAGCTTAGATAGCCTGAATATTTTTTGGCGTTGTTTGGGCAATCTGCTCAACAAGTCTTCTACCAAGGCCATGGCCTCCTTTGAATCCAGCACTTTATCAATGGTATTCTCGGATTCCGATGCCCCATAGGCGAGCTGGATCTCAGATTCCATCTCCAATTTCAGCCGTCGTTTGAAATTAAAAGTAATATTACGCGAACAGGTAAACAGAAATGCTGCGAAAGATTGCTCAGGATCTATCTTTGACCTATTTTCCCAAATACGTAGAAAAACATCCTGAAGTAAATCTTCAGCGCTAGTTTCATCTTTTAGAAACTTAAGAATATTGGCGTAAATAATCTGGCTATAGCGATGATACAAAATATCAAAGGCCTGCATATCTCCATGATGGAGTTGGCACAAGAGTTCCTTCTCAAGCAGATTTTGATCGATGTCCATAATTGATTATTCTAGGCATGAAGTTAATTACTTCGCTGCAATAATTCAAATCAAATTTCTGAATCCCAGTAAACTTGTGGTATTTTTTCCTTAATTTGCAGCAGCTAATCCCCCCATAGCTGCGTAATCAATCCATAAACGTATCGATTTTAAAACCATGCAAAATTTCATCTATTTATTTCCTGGCCTCTATGCCCGAACTGCCCAATTTTTAAAAATAGGATTGACTTTGTTCCTAGCGGGCCTGTTTATCTCACCTTCACATGGGCATGCCCAATCCTTAATGCATCCAATTACCCAGATCAATGATGTCAAATCCCAAATCAGCAAAAAGTCCGAACCAGTGTATACTGCATACAAGCAGTTGATTATGCTGGCCGACTCCCTTTTATTGACCGACCATCATGCTGTCGAAGATTTTAGCGTACCTGGTTTCTACAGCGATAAAGAAGGCCAGCGTGCCATGGCAAAAAAACTCCATGCGGATGCTTTTGCGGCCTATTGTACCGCCTTAGCCTATACAATAAACGGTGAGCAGAAATATGCATCCAAGGCCCTATATTTCATCAACTCCTGGGCCACAATCAATAAAAAATATTCTGATTTTGACGGACCCGTTGTACTTTCTTATGCTGGTGCCGGATTAATGATCGCGGCTGAATTACTTAAAAACGATCCTCTTTGGACGAAGAACGACCATGATCATTTCAAAACCTGGACTGTCAAGGTCTATCAAAAAGCGACACATTTCTTGCGCGAAAGACCAAATAATATTGCGGATTGGGCAAGATTTGCTAATCTACTTTCGGCAAATTTTCTTGATGACAAAAAAGAGCTTTCTTTTACAGTAGCCTTAATCAAGGCTGATCTTTTTGAAAAGATCGCAGCGGATGGCCATCTTATTGAAGAAGTAAAACGGGGTGAGAAAGGTTTATGGTATACGTACTTTTCTTTGGCTCCATTGACAGCCTCTATGTGGTGCATATACAATGCCACCGGAGAAAACTTGTTTGCAGCCAAGAAGGATGGAAAATCGATCAAGCAGGCCATAGACTACTTATATTATTACAATCAACACCCGAGAGAATGGCCTTGGTTTAAGAACCCTGATGTCGACATTCCGGACAGGACAGCAGGAGTCTGGCCTTCCAATCTATTTGAAGCCATGAAGGATATTTATCATACATCTCAATTTGATTCGTACCTCTCGATTTATCGTCCAATGGTCTACAAAAAAAATCATTTTGCGTGGACCTTCCCGACACTAATGCCGGCACACTTGCATTCGGACAATACGACCAAGTAACGCATGGAATAAAGCGATCCCTGTCATGACAAAGGATCGCTTTAATTGCACAAAACCAGCGCTTATTTTTTAAACTCAGCAATGCTTAACTCTTGAAATTCCAGCTTTTTATCCCCGACGATACGAATCTTGGTTATTGGCTTATTCGGAAAAAATAAGCTGGTCATTACCGTCAGTCCTCCATCTGCAAAAAGCTCCACAGAGCTCACATCAACATACAAGCTGAAAGACAATGTTCCATTATTCAGTAGGCGTTGCGCCAAAGCGGTTTTAGCGAATTCCGCATTGAAAGACACTTCGCCGGACTTAGAACGATCGATGTAATATGCATTTTGGTCTTCACGATAACCAATGACCAATTCATCACCAGATTCATTCGATAAGATCACTTTAAATGCCTGCTGTTCCAACTTCTTGAGGTCCAAACGGTACGCTTGTGGGAGCTGTTCCTCGAATGAGACTTCCTTCGCTCCGCCGCCATGGTATTTTTTTAAAGGCCGAAATGCAGTTTCAATTTCTTTGGGCGCAGTACTCGTGACGTAGAAAGACTGTCCAACTTTTTCCAAGGATAAAACACGGGGTATAGTTGATGAGGAACGCCACCCTGTCGTGGGTACCACATTAGCATATTCCCAATTGCTCATCCAACCAATCATTAGATGTCTATCGCCTAGATTACTCCAGGTTACGCCAGCATAGTTATCCGGTCCCCAGTCTAACCATTTAACTGCAGTATCATCAGCTTTAAATTGCTTTCCATCAAAATCACCGACAAAATATTGCGTTACCGAGCCACCATTTGGTCCTCCCGGATTTATGCTCACCAATAGAGCCCATTTCGTCTCGCCTTTGTATTTCATTGGGATAAGGTCAGGACATTCCCAGACTCCGCCATGTGCACCCACCTCCTTACCAAATTCGCTTTCCTTATTCCATTCCTTTAAGTTTTTAGATGAATAGAAAGTAATGCAATCCTTGGTTGCTAAAGTCATGATCCAGCGTTGACTATGCGCATGCCACATCACCTTTGGATCTCTGAAATCCCATATTCCCGGATTAGGCAGCACTGGATTCCCCTTATACTTTGTCCAGGTAGCACCCTCATCCAGACTATACGCCAAACTTTGGTTTTCATGTAATCCTGTTTTCCGATCCTCTTCCTGATGATTATGATGGGTAAAAATAGCGACCATCGCACCTTTTCCAAAACCGGCTGTATTATCCTGATCAATTACAGCACTTCCCGAGAAAATAGTTCCTAAACTGTCCGGGTATAAGGCAATCTTTTTTTCATCCCAATGAAGCAGATCTTTGCTGGTCGCATGCCCCCAATGCATAGGTCCCCAGACTGGTTTCTCGGGGTTATGCTGAAAAAAGAGGTGATAATTTCCGTTGATATACACCATGCCATTCGGATCGTTCATCCAGCCCTGCTTGGGCGTAAAATGGTAGATCGGACGGTATTTTTCCTCAGGATCTTTTATTTCTTTCGAACCAACTTGCGCGAATGCTGTACTTGCTATACCTGCAAGAAGCAGCATAGTTCCATATTTCTTTATTTTATTCATAGCTTATTTAGTTTATATCATTTTAGGTTATTTATGTCTGTCTATAAAATAACGATAATTCTTATGATTTCTCGACTTTCATCGTATTGACTTGAATAGTACCCTGATCAGCATAAATCGTCCATGGATTCTGGTCCATTTTATAAATACGATTGGTAAAAGCGACATTCTTATTAACATAGACCACACAGATAGATTTTTCGATGACAATTTTTACATCAAAACGTTTATCGGCAGGTATGATCAACGGCGTAAAGTTAAGTTCTGTTTTTCCAGCTGTTCCCCCCAGACTGACTTCCCGATTCATAAAGAGCGAAGGCATGCCCCAGCGATTTGCAGAAGTTAGGTCGAAGGCAATACTATACAACTCAGAAGGATTGTCACAAGCACCAAAAGTGAAACCAAAGTGGTCAGATTGTGAAGCATCTATCGTCATTGATATTTTAACAGCGGTTTTGTTCCGGTTGAATTGTGCATAGCTCCTCCCATTGGACTGCGCTGTTATACGATATGTTTTATTATTTTCCGAAACATTTCCAACGGCATTCAGTTTTTCAAACAGCAGTTCCTTATTAAACTTATTGTCCACAGCAGCTGGAATAACCGGATATAACCTCCCTGTCGGCCCCTGCAGCAGCCTGTGTGTAATTAAACTTCCAGACCAGGGCAGTTCATTATTGCTGTTGATGGTCTGCCCGGTAGAGCACCAGCCCGATAGGTAGCGTGCTGTTCCATCACTGGCTGTCTTGCCAGCATACAGGTACAAGCCGTCAAAAGTTTCATGATGGCCGTTTTCATCTCTACATATTTTCCAGGGGCCATCGGGTGAATCAGCAATGCGGTAAAAAGTCTTGCGATGTGCGTCCCGGTTGATCCGGGAGAATGTTAAATACCATTTGTCACCCATTTTAAATAGATCTGGACACTCCAATATTTCTGCATCCGTTTCAATCTGATACATCCCTACAGCTTGTGCATCTGTCGCTACGACGGGTGTTATACTAGACCAATTGTTCAGATCTACAGATATATATCGTGCAATAGCACCTTTACCATCCTTACGCGTCGTCACCAACATCACATAACTGCCGCGAGTTTCGTCCCAATAGACATGAGGATCCCGAAAATTGTTTTGGTCATAACCCGGAGCGGCCTGTATCGTCCAGGCGGACTGCTTTGTCCAGTTCAGTAAATCTGTCGAAGTCGCGATCATCACTTTTTCGGCCGGATTCAGGTTGCCATTATGCCCCGTATAAAAACAAAAATAGGTCTGATCCTTTTTAATAAAGCTGCCTGTTCCTATCCATTCATCCTGACTTCCCATAACCCCAGCAGGCAATACTTCTGTAAAACCATCAAATGTGGCGTAATCGCTGGTTTTGGTCACCTGAATCGGATGGCGATTGGCATTTTCGTAGAGATAAAACAAATAATAATTTTTATCATCGGCATTGTAATACGGCATGGGATCTCCGACAAATCCTTCTTGTGGCTTATAAAAAGTCTGAAACAGACCGGCTTCCTGTACCGAAGTACAGGAAGTAGACTGATCTACGGCTACTGGATCACTCGGCTTATCGAGAGGCAAGCTTTGATCAACACTTTTACAATTTGTCAGCAACGCCATCACGCATAGCACCGGAATTAAATATAATTTTGTTCTCATTTAGGATCTCAATAAAACCATTAATTACATATTGTTCTGCCATTCCTACAGTGTTTTAATATCCTGGGTTTTGTTTATAGAGGTACTTGCTCAATCTGATCTGTGCTTCGGGAATAGGCAAATACTCATTCTTATCTGCCGTAAAATGAGCTACAGCATAATAAGAACGCCGCGATTTCTCCGTTTCATAATACGCATTCATCGTTTGATCCGCAGTTCCCCAGCGTACCAGATCGAAGAACCGGCCATTTTCCATCGCCAATTCCAAACGACGTTCCCAACGTAAAGCCTTCCGTGCATTTTCCTCATTCCATATGATATTGTCACCATTTTTATACGTTTCGATCAACATTTTATCTGTAGCATACCCCGTCATTGTGGCACTATTTTTTGCACGCAGACGTACTTGGTTGATCAGGGGTAAAGCTTCGGCCGAACGATGCGATTCTATTAGTGCTTCGGCACGCATCAGCAAGACATCGGCCACACGCAGCACAATACGGTTTTTCGTATTCGCAAAAAAGGGAGCCATTGGTACAAAACAATCACAATCAGGATCAACGTTCTCTTTTAACGAAGCATAGACCGAATAGTCCGCCGGATTACGATTCCAGCTCTCTTGATAGGTGCGTTTGGTATTGTATTTATAAGGCAGTCCCGGAATCGCTACGGTGTGAAATAACCTTGGGTCATATTTTTCCGAAGCGTTGAACGTATTTAACGTATTGTAGATATCAAGAGGTACACCCTTTCCTGTCGTGCGAAATGCATTCACCAAGCTCTGACTAGGTTTATTAAAATCGCAGCAGCCCACACCCATTGGCACAGAGAGCACATCCGAGAAATTCACACGGCCAAACTTAGTTCCATCATCTTTTGAAAATTGAACTGAAAAAATTGCTTCTGTACCGTTCTCATATTTCCCGGGCAAAAAGTTGAAAGCGAAGTCCGCTTCAAGTGCATGATTTGAGGCAAGTACAATGTCTGTATTTTCCAACACTTTATTCAGATCGTCCGAGTTAATTCCTGTTACGGCATGTCGTTCGGCATTGTCCTGACGATAAGCTTTATACAAGTATGTTTTCGCAAGATAGGCAGCAGCTGCAATTCGGTTGGCACGGCCAATTTCCGTTTGCGCGGTCGGCAAATGATCTACCCCGTACTGAAAGTCGTCGACAATTTTTTGCCAGAGCGCATCGTTGCTCAACGCTCGATTTGATACCGTTTCATAATTGTCTATCGGCACATTTTCATCGATATAGGGTACATACTTAAAGAGCGTCTTAAGCATAAAATAGAAGTGCCCCCGCAGGAACCTTGCTTCGGCCAATTTTTCCTCCTTTCCTTCAAAACCATTCATTTCCTGAATCGTTTTGATCGTCGTATTGGCACGTGAAATGGCTACATACAGCTGAAACCATAGTTTATCCAACTCCGCAAAATTGGTCGTAATATTGCTGGATACCTCCAAAAAATGGAACGTTTGTATATCCTGCGGCCCCGAACCACCTTTGTACGCATCATCAGACCTTACTGTACCATAAGGCCAGAGGCTAAAAGGTACATCATAATGGTCATTGCCCAAAGCAGCATACGTAGCCGTCAGTAATCTTTCAGGTTCCTTTACCTGGTCGGAGCTGAGTACAGCATTCGGGGTCTGCTCCAGAAACTTAGTACATCCGGACAGTAGACCGGTTGACAGCATCATTATTATCGCTAGTTTATTGGTTATTTTTTTCATTGGAATTCTATTTATTAACATGCTCCATATGGATGGATGATTCTTTTGGTTATTTTGTCCATTATTTAAGGATTCCCGGTTTCTTTTTGCTAAAAGCCAATATTTACTCCCGCGGTCCATGTCGTAGGGATAGGATAGCCCCAGCCTACATTCTCCGGATCTACACCTGTAAAATTCTTCGATTTGACAGTAAACAGATTCTGTCCAGTAAGGTAGACGCGTAATCGGCTCATCCGCAAACGAGAAGCGGTTGCGGTGGGTAACGTGTATCCAATGGACAGGTTTCGAAGTTTCATATAGGATCCATTTTCAATAAAATAATTAGACAGTCGGCCTTCATCATTATTGTTTGTCGTCTGCAATGCTGGAATTGTCGAAGTTGGATTCTGCGGTGTCCAAGCATTGAGCAGGCGCACACCCTTGTTGGAGTTTACATCATCTACACTCCAAAAATCAGTCTGTTTTTTTAGCCAATTTTCAACATCTATCCCCTGCACCCCCTGAAAATAGGCTGAAAGGTCGAAGCCCTTATATTTCAGTGCGATATTCAAACTATAGGAAAAATCAGGGTGTGGGTTTCCAATCCAGGTACGGTCCATGTCTGTAATTTGCTGATCTGCATCGTATACATTTACGTAGCGCAATCGCCCGATCCCTTTCCCCGTTTGGTTGACATGATTGTCAACATCCATCTGATTTTGAAAGATCCCATCGGTTACATAACCATAAAACGAACCCAACGGCCTACCAATAATATTATCCCCCTGGCGTCCACCGTAGGAGTTTTCCACGGCTACAGGCAAGTGCGTTACCTTGTTTTTATACGACGATAAGACAGCGGTCACATCATACTCCAAACCAAAAGCGGTCTTATTGCGGTATCCCAAAGTAAAATCCAGGCCTTTGTTTTCCATCGAAGCCCCATTGGCCCAGCGATACCCCCCCTCACCTACAACACCAATATAGGCGGGATTAATCAGCATATCTTTTGTTGCTTTGACATACCAATCAACCGACCCGTAAAGACTTTGGCCAAACAGCGTGAAGTCCAAACCGATATTGGTCTGCGTCGTAGTTTCCCACTTTAGGTCGTTGTTTTCTGTCTGAATTTTCCGGTATCCCGAAGGTAAGATTCCAGTTCCCGAACCCGAAAGATCATAAGCCGTACCGTCGATGATATTCCATGTTGGGTCACCGACTCCATACTCAGGCACAAAAAGTGCATAAGTCGCTAGATTACCAATCCCTTGATTACCAGTCTGCCCCCAGCCCACACGTAATTTAAGATCAGAAATATAATCTTTGGTATTCGCCATAAAACGTTCGGATGAAATCCGCCAGCCTGCTGTTACAGCCGGAAAGGTTGCAAAGCGGTTATTTTTGCCAAAACGGGAAGAGCCGTCGTGTCTCACTGTAAAGGAAGCCAAATAACGGTCATCAAAAGAATAGTTTGCTTTTCCAAAATATGACAGGAGTGAAAAGCCTGTCGAGGTACCACCGACGGCAGCAATACCAGTACTTACGCCAGGCCACATATACTCAGGTGTTTCGATAGAAAAAGCCCCATCACCACCGGTATAAGCGTTAAAATTAATATCATTCTGACGATTCATTTCAACACCAGCCAATAGGTCTATCGTATGATTAGCAATCTCTTTTCGGTAGGTTGCCGTATTCGACCAAGTCCATTTCATTCCATGTGACTGTTCCATATTGACAGCACTTCTATCGCTGTTCATAAAACCCGAACGGTAGGAAACTTGCAGGTTACGTTTATAATAATTACCATAATCTATCCCATAGCTTGTCCGGAGATGCAAATCTTTAATAAGCTGCAAATCGGCATAGGCATTTCCAAATAACCGCCAATAGTTGTATTTATTATTTCTGTTGTCATGCAGCAGGCGTACCGGATTATGGCGATCGTTCATTCCCAGCGCTGGACCGCCCCAACCAATGCCGTCAACAGTATGTACCGGTATGATAGGCAATGCTTTCAGGGATAGATCAAGCACATCTCCGGGTACCTGTACTTCGCCTGTATTGTTCACCGTAAAATTCTCCCCGACAACCAGCTTACCATCAAAAAGTTTGTAATCGGCATTCATCCGAGCTGATATGCGCTGGAAATCCGTATAACGAAGAGTTCCGTTATTACGCAGATAACCCAAGGAGAAGTATGAACTCGACCTATCCGTTGCCGAACTCAAAGTGGCATTATAGGATTGGAGCAGACCAGGTTTGGAAACTTCATCGAACCAATCCGTATCTGCGGCATACATGGTATGCTCGCGGTCGATATATTGTGGTATAACGACCTTGTTTAGCTGTGGCAGACCATTGGCGTCATTGTTCCACTCAAACTGATAACCAATATTATTGCTGTTCGGATTACCACCGCTATTAATCGTAGCCTGCCATAGCGCCTGTCCATACTGCTGGGCATTCAGCACCTTCATGCGGTTGTTAAAATGTGTGCTGGTTGCATAGGCATCAACCGTAAGTTTTGGTGCGCCGGGTTTTCCTCTTTTGGTTGTAATCACAATAACGCCATTTGCTGCGCGTGATCCATAGATACTTGCTGATGAGGCATCTTTCAGGACTTGAATGCTCTCGATGTCGTTAGCATTAAGCTCATGCATTCCACCCTGTGTAGGTACGCCATCGATGACATAGAGCGGATCTTGACTACTGTTGATCGAACTGATACCGCGCATCCGTACCGTGGCAGCTCCGCTGGGACTACCGTCAGAGGTTACCGTCATACCTGCTACGCGTCCCTGAAGTGCTTTCATTGGATTGTTTTCAGGCGCTTTCATCATTTCTGTCACATTGACGACGCTTACCGCCCCAGTCAGGTCCTTCTTGCGCTCGGTCTGGTAGCCTGTAACAACCACTTCATCAAGTCCCTTTTCGGTGCTGATCAATCGGATATCCAGAAATTTCCGATCACCCAATAGCATAGTCTGAGGTTCATAGCCTACATAGGTTATTTCCAAAGTACCTTTGTTACCCGATACCTGCAACACAAATTCCCCTTTTTCATTCGATTTGGTTGCCTGAGTGGTTCCCTTGACCACTAATGACGCTCCAGCGATGGGAGCTGCTGTTCCGCTGTCCGAAATCCGCCCCCGAATTTCTGTCTGCTGCGCGAAAGCAGCTACCGAAAAGAGCGCCAAAGACGGGAGCAACATAACTTGCTGTCTTGTAAACATAATTGGTTATTATAAGTAGATTATTAATTAGATTATTTGTCTTGCTGTTGGTTATTTTATTTTTTTCGTGTCATAAACAGCTATTGTTTCAGCTTAGGTCACTATCGCGAAAGATTGGATTCAGCCAATGGAAGCGGTTGATATCTTCAGGACTATAAGCGGGGCATGCACCGCTGCTCTGCGTCACAAAACCACTGAGCGTAGCCGCAAATTCCAGTACTTCCTCAAGTTGAACACCATTCTGCATCTGAAACCTCTTGGCCAGAAAAGCTGCCAAAAATGAATCCCCGCTTCCAATCGTATCCTCTACCTGAACCTTCAATGCCGGAAAATGATAACTTATATTGTCTCTTTTAAAATGATACACTGCTCCGTCTGCACCATACGTTACTATAGCTTCCTGAATTGCAAAACGTTCCATGATTAGATCTACACGCTGCTGATCAGTAGAGGTAGCTGTAGCACCATTCCAGTCCGAAATAATGTGCAGTTCTTCGGCATTCATTTTCACAAAATCAGCATATTTTAAAAGGCTATGTATTTTTTCAGGACCGAAATATGGAGCGCGCAAATTGACATCCATCACGCGGAAACGTGCTTTTTCCAGTAACAACAACAAGCTTTGAAAACTTACCTCATCCCGACAGGCTAAACTACCGTATACCAAAAAATCTACGGCTGCAACCTCTTCCAGCACAACAGTATCCACCGCAATTCTATCCCAAGCAACAGGGTAAACGATCTCGTATTGTACATTGCGTTCCGCATCAATCGTAACCTCGACCGTTGAGGTGGGTAAACTGTCGTCAAACTGAAAAAATGTTGTCGGAATTCCCAGTTGCTCACACGCAGAAAGCAGTTCGCTTCCATTTTCATCACGCCCTATGCGTGTCAGCATACGCGTCACAACGCCCAATTTATTCAGGTGATACGCTACATTCAAAGGAGCGCCACCCAATTTTTTGCCAGTAGGTAGATTATCCCAAAGAACCTCTCCAAAACAAATACCTTGTATTGATTTATCTCCGTTTCTCATATTTACTCTTTTTTATACAGCGCTTTGGCTGAGTGCCAAAACAGTGTACCGAATTGATTATTTTAATTTCCCTTACAAATACCTATTTAATGCAGATTGATGGTCTGCCCCATATCTTCCAAAGACCGTCCTTTTGTCTCGGGCATAAATTTCACTACATAAATAAGCTGCAATACCATAAACAGGGCAAACATCAGAAAGGTGCCACCACCGCCAAGAATCTCCGTCAGTGCTGGAAAACAAAAAGTGATAATTGCTGCCATCACCCAATGCGTCAGGCTACCAAATGTCTGCCCTTTGGCCCTTACATCATTTGGAAAAATTTCGGAAATAAACACCCAGATCACTGCTCCCTGCGAGAAGGCGAAAAAAGCGATAAAACTCATCAGGTAAATGGTAATGGCGAATCCTGTTGTCTGTTCGGTGTAGAAAGCCTGCGAGACCAATGCTAGCGATACGATCAAACCCAGAGAACCCACAAGCATCAATTTTTTGCGTCCTACCTTATCAATAAAATTGATCGCCACCAAGGTGAAAATAAAATTGATAACACCGATACCGACTGTGGATAGCAGCGAACTCTGCGAGCCGAGGCCAGCCATCTCAAAGACACGCGGCGCATAATAAATAATCGCATTGATACCCGAAAGCTGGTTGAATAACGCAAAACAGAGGGCTAACAAAATCGGTTTGGCATTTTCACGTATAAATAATTTACCTTCGCCCGCCATCCTATCGTTAGATTCCTGGATTTTCTCGATTTCAAGCTCGTAACCTTCAGAATTTATTCTTTTCATGATCTTCGTTGCTTCGGACAAATTATTTTTATGTAATAACAGCCACCTCGGACTTTCGGGAATAAAGAAGATCAATATAAAAAACAAGAGCGACGGAAAGCATTGCACACCCAGCATCCAGCGCCAGGACTCTTCCCCCAATTGTCCGATAAAATAGTTGGATAAGTAGGCAATCAGAATTCCCAATACCACATTAAACTGAAAGAGGCCCACCAACTTGCCTCTTGAAGCCGCAGGGGAAATTTCCGAAATGTAAATTGGCGCCGTCACCGAAGACACACCGACCCCGATTCCCCCCAAAAAACGGAATAAAATAAATACAGTCCAGTCATTCGCCAATGCGCTCCCAATGGCGGAAATAAAATAAAGTGCCGCCACAGCAAATAATGTATTCTTCCGACCAAGCTTATCCGAAGGCAACGCCCCCAATGCAGCACCGACAACAGTACCTATTAAAGCGATAGCCATTGTAAGCCCATGCTGAAACTCGCTCAAATGCCAATGCTCCTGTACTGCCTTTTCGGCCCCAGAAATCACTGCTGTATCAAAGCCAAATAAGAATCCGCCCAACGCCACTACAAATGACCAGGCTAATACGGTGTTTTTGTTCATGTTTTCCCTATAATTGATTAACTCAAATTTAACTCAGGATTCATGCTAACTTAAATTTGGACACAGCAAAAACATGTATTTATGTAACATTTTTAAAAATACATTAAATACTTATATATCAATATTTTATAGTAAATTCATCTTTTCAAACTTTTAGTTTTTGGACATATCCTATAGAAAATGATACATATTTATCTCAATCTGTTTTAGTGTAATAAATACACTAACCATATACTGATTATCTAAAAAAAGTGAAATGATGTATATTCGGATTGTAAAGGGAAAAAAAATCATGGGGAGACACACCGTTTATGGCCTATTGATCCTATTCCTTTTTTTGGGTTGTCAATCAGTAAGCCAAAAAAAGAAGCGGGTCATCGCTTTTTCGCAATGCATTGGGAATGATGCCTGGAGACAGACTATGCTCGAGGAAATGAAACGCGAACTTTCTTTTAATCCCGACATTGAATTCCTATACCGGGATGCCCATGGCAACAATGCGCTGCAAATTGACCAGATACGCGAACTTGCCAAAGCAGATATCGACCTTTTGATCGTTTCACCCAATGAGGCCGAGCCGCTTACTCCCATTGTTGATTCCATATACCAGCTTCATATCCCTGTGATCGTAACCGACCGCAAAACCTCTTCGGGTCAATATAATGCATACGTAGGGGCAGACAACTTGGCTATTGGTAAACTTGCAGGTCAATATAGTCAAACTGTCCTTCAAGGCAAAGGCAAGGTCGGATTAGTGACCGGACTATCGGGGACATCGGCTTCCATCGAGCGCGAAAAGGGCTTTAAACAAAGTATTTTAGCAGCATCTGGCCTGCAAATAAACGGTATTATCCACGGGGGATGGGAAAAAAATACTGCCTATGCCGAAACGCGAAAGCACATCAGTCAGATGGCGCAAAGCGATGTCATTTTTACTTTCAATGACCAAATGGCCATGGGCGTAAAAAAAGCCCTGGACGAAGCGCAGTCCAAAAAAGATATTAAAATCATCGGTGTAGATGCGCTGCCCGGACCAGGCAATGGTTTGGAACAGATTATGCAAGGCCATATGTACGCTTCCATGCTGTACCCCACAGGCGGCACTGAAGCAATCCGAATAGCGCTAGCGATTATCAACAATCAGCCTTATAAACGCGAGAACATCCTTGCTACCTCCGTTATTGACAAAACAAATGCAGAACTACTCGCACTGCAATCCCATAAGATCCAACAGCAACAAATAGATATCGACAAAAGACAGGAATTTATTACCGAACAGAACCGTATTTATCAGAATCAAAAGTCTGTACTCAATGTCCTTGTTGTCAGTCTGGTGCTCGCAGTCGTTTTTGGCGGTGTTTCCGTCATTGTCATCAAAAGCAATTGGGAGAAAAACAAACATCTCGAAATCAAAAATGGCGAAATCTTGTCCCAGCAGCAACAAATCGTTGAGATGAACAGTCAGATTCAGCAGGCAGCGGAAATTAAAAACAATTTTTTTACCAACATCTCCCACGAGTTCAAAACTCCCCTCACCCTTATCCTGGCGCCAATAGAGGATCTCGAAACACGGAAGGATCTTGCCGACGATATCAAAGATCAATTGTCACGTGTCAAACGAAGTGCGAAAAAATTGCAACGCCTGGTAAGCGATCTCATCGATATCCATCGCATCAGCAAAGCAAAGATCAAGCTTCAAGTTTCAGCAGTACAGATTGACCCTTTTATACAACAGGTAATCAACAGCTTCAAGCCGCTGCTCAAAAAAAACAGAATATCCGTCAGCTACGTTAACAAAAGTATATTAAAAGAAGTATGGATTGACGAATACCTGATGGAACAGGTGCTATCCAACCTCCTTTCCAATGCCATAAAACATACCGCAGCCAGTGGAAGAATTGAAATCTCATTGGAAGAAAATAGCTTCAAAGATTACTTCTACTTACGCGTATTGGACAATGGTTTAGGAATTGCCCCTATTGATATAGAGCATATTTTTGATCCTTTCTATCAAGGAACAGGTAGCAGGAATGGCTCTGGGATTGGTCTTGCTTACGCCAAACAGATTGTCGAGCTACATCATGGCCAGATCACGGCCAGCAGCAAATTAGGCCATGGTTCGATCTTTACACTACGGATGCCCATAGGCAATGCCCATTACGAGCAAGAAGAGCTCCTAAAAGATGAATCTGGCATAAAACCCATATTCAAGCAGCAAGAATATCTGGAGCCTGAGATCAAGTCCCCCCAAAAGAATCTTTCCTTTCATTCTGATAAATCAAAAAGCATTCTGATTGTCGAAGATAATGATGAAATCAGAGACTACCTAAGATCTATCTTAGAAAGCGACTACAATTTATTGTTGGCCAGAGATTCGCGTCAAGCCAATAATTTTATGAAAACGCACTTCCCCGATTTGGTACTCACCGATATTATGCTACCTGACGGCAGTGGCCTAGATATCCTCAAAGATGTTAAAACCTTCTATCAGACCGCTCATATTCCAGTCATTCTGTTGAGTGCACTTGCCAACGAAGAGACTATCCTTGAGGGAAGCCTTTTAAAGGCAGATGACTATATTACCAAACCTTTCAATGCAGCCCTCCTTAAGGTGCGGATTGCCAATATCCTACAATCGAGGCATCAGCTGAAAGAAAAATATAGCAGCACTGTGGAGCAATTTGATACTTCACAGTCTGACAGCATCAACGACAACGACAGACGCTTTCTCAATAGTTTTTCGACCATTGTCGAATCAAAGCTGTCCGATTCAAGGCTGAGCGTCGACGATATTGCCAGCGAACTCCACTTATCGCGCGTGCAGCTCTATCGAAAGGTTAAACAGTTGCTCGACTGTAGCATCAGCGAATATATTGTCGAAAGGAGGCTCAAAAAAGCCAAAAGCCTGATGGCAGATGGCCTCCATATCAATGAGATCTTTAGCAGTGTCGGTTTTTCATCGGCTTCCTATTTTGCTTCAGCATTTAAAAAGAGATATGGACAGTCGCCAAGCACTTTTAAAAAAGAGCTTGACAGAAAATAATAGAACAAAAAATCAAATAAAAAAACGGTTAAGCAACTAGTGCTTAACCGTTTTCAATCAACTCGTCGCCACACTCAAAAGGTATTCCCAAATCATGTTAAATGTGCGATTAATAACCTGGATTTTGTTTCAGTGTCCCCTTACTGTTATCAATTACAGCTTGTGGGATTGGCCATAATTCATTTTTGTCAGCTTTGAATGTTCTGTTTTCGGAGAAAAAGCGGTCAGTTAGAGACGTGTAGGTTACTTTCCCTGTTTTTGGATCAACCGTTCCTTGTGACAAAGCACCATTCACTGGACCGTTCAACACATCTTTCGCTATTCCCCAGCGGACAATATCAAAACGACGGCGTCCTTCACCCGCCAGTTCGACGCGGAGTTCTCGGCGTACCAATTCACGTAATTTGCCCTGACCGGCATATACAGCTTGGTCAACTTTTGGCATTTTGGCGCGTTCGCGTACCAGATCTATATTTTCATATACGCTGTTATCAATCTTTCCCAGTTCGATTTTTGCTTCTGCATTTAATAATAGCATCTCTGCATAACGCATGACAATAATATTGGTTCCAACATTCCATATGTTAGCATAACTGCCTGGGTTTTGGATATACTTCTTGTAATTATAGGCAGTACTGGATGCATTATCGGGACCGGAAGGGTAATCTTCTGATTTTGGGTTCAGCGGATCAAAATATTTGCCATTGTACGAGGCTCCAGGGTAAACAATAGTTGCCCCCAGGCGCGGGTCCCTATTTTCATAAGGATTTGCAGGATTATAATTTGTCGATTCGCTAATGGTTTTTCCATCTGCCGTCTCAAATGCATCTACCAGACTTTGGGTAGGCACAATTGATCCCCATCCCCCCATGGAATTGGGTAGCATAATGCCAAGCATGGTATACCCTTGTACATTGGCTATATACTCAATGTTCATCATCACTTCACTGTTATTTTCATTTGCCTCCTCAAATAAAGTAGCATAGTCATCAAAAAGTTTATAGGTTCCTGCGGAAATGATTTCTTCGGTAGTATTGATTACCTCCTGATGTTTTTTCTGGAAGGCATAACAACGAGCCAAGAGCCCTAAGGCAGCACCTTTGGACATTCTCGCACCGCCTCTTGCGTAAGACAAATCAGCAGCAGCTTCCTTTAATTCTTTTTCCACAAATTCCAGCACTTCTTTCTGGGTATTCGCTGGAATGTAAGCATCTTCTTTAGCTAATGTTTTAGTGATGATTGGCACGGCTCCAAATAAGGTTGCCATATCGAAGTATCTGTAAGCACGGATCACTCGAACTTCGGCTATCAACTTTTTTCTTTTTTCGACAGCCATCGGTGCTTTATCAATATTCTCCAAGATATAATTTGCACGACGAATATGTTCATAGGTATACCTTGCTTCGGCATTTCCAGAATTTGTTGGTGTTGCTGTACCGTTTCCTAGACCTTGAAAGCCCTCCCATGGAAAATCGCTATTGGAATTATCTGAGGTACAGTCCATATAAAAGATTTGCGTTCCATCTTCCCAGGCAGAACCCTCGTTCATTTTTCCGTCCCCATCACTTGTTCCACTATACAATCCAGTCACAGCAAAGTCCGCCTCCGCTTCTGTTTTCCAAAAATTATCAGCATTATAGGCATCTAAAGGTTCTTGATCCAGTTTCTGACACGAAAATAAAAGTGTCGCAACACTTAGTGCTATGGTTATATTTTTAAGTTTCATGATTTACAATTAAAAGTTTACGTTAAGACCAAAGACATTTGTTTTTACTTGCGGATAGTAATTACCGCGTGAATCAGCTGGCGCCTCCGGATCAAATCCTTTAGCAAATCCAGTGAATGTCAACAGATTTTGGCCGCTATAATAAAGTTTGGCCCCCTTGATTCCAATTCGATCCGTAAATGTTTTTGGCAGCGTATAGCCAAAAGTGATATTTTTAAGGCGTACGTAACTAGCGTTTTGAATCCAGAAGTCCGAAGGGGTACCCGAAGGGCTATTTTGTGTCCAACTCGTTAATGCGCGTGGCATCGATCCATTTGGATTGGTTTCGGCATTAAATCGATCGGCGTAGATGGTAGTTGGTTTATCCGATCCGGAGATCCCGCCAATGGCTTCGCCCCATAGATATCCCTGTACCTTTGCTGCTCCCTGGAAAAATAGACTCAAATCAAAGTTTTTATAACTCATATTTGAGGTTAAGCCAAAGATGAATTTTGGATCTGGCGATCCTAAATATACCCGATCGTTGCCATCAATCTTCTTATCCCCATTTTGATCTTTATAGATCAGATCTCCAGCACCGATCTTATCATTTACACCCTGTATTTTACTATTCGTGTATTCCTCATTAGAGCGGTAGATCCCAATACTCTCATAGCCGTAGAATGAACGAATGGGTCTGCCTTGTTCATAGACATAAAACGTTCCATTCACTTGTGGTTCATCGCTTGCCCATTTTTTAATCTGATTATTGATATAGGATCCATTGGCAGCTATGCTATATTTAAAATCCCCTATACTATTTTGGTAATTGATTTGTAATTCTACCCCATTATTCTGTACTTTCCCCGCATTCTGATAAGGTGCCGGAAGACCATAAAGGTTTGAAACAGGCAATTTCAGGAGTACACCATCGGTACGACGGTCAAAATATTCAAATACAAAACCTAGGTTATTCTTCAAGTTCAGATCCAAACCAATATTGGTACTTGTGGTCGCTTCCCAACGCAGTAATGGATTGGCCGATTGTGCTGTAGCTCCTCCAGAGCTCACTTTATCTTTTTCAAAAGGATAATTAAATCCTGGAGCAATTGTAAATATTCCTGGATAAAATGCATCTCCCGTTGGATATAAGTTGTCTGATGTTGCAGACAACTGCTGATTTCCCAATTTACCCCATCCTCCTCTTAATTTCAATTCTGATATTCCTTCAGCCAACGCGGATTCCTTGAAAAAATCTTCCTGCGAAATACGCCATCCTGCAGAGAATGAAGGGAAAGTACTCCAGCGATTATTCCCCAAGAAACGCGAAGTCCCATCACGTCTTACATTGGCTTCTAAAAGATATTTGTCTGCAAAAGCATAGTTGATCCGGCCAAAGAATGAACGTAAGATCAGTTTTTTAGCACCGCCGTCTACTTTCATGCCATCTCTGCTACCTAAATTGAGTTCCGGAAAATCATGATTTAAAAAACCTTGCGCATAAGCGCTTGAATAGTCAGCCCTAAAAGTCTCATCCATAAAGCCACCTAAAACATTGAACTGGTGATTTCCAATCTTTTTATCGTAGGTCAATAAGGTCTGAAAAGTCAATCGTTCTGATTGGAAGTTATAGACTGTCAAGTTATTTATCCCCTGTTTAGCGCCAGGTTCGCCATTTTGATTGTAGTATTGAATATCTTTAACAAACTTAGACGACATATTATCTATGGGCTGAAATCCAATCACTTGTTTCACTTTCAATCCCTCCAAGATTTTAAATTCACCCGAGAAATTTACCTGTGTATGTTTATAGGTCATATTATCTTTAGACTCCATGTCCATCCAAGCAATGGGATTACCATCGCTGCCACGGCCGTACACACCGTTGCTATATTTATAGGGAATAAAATTTGGAATCCGGTTGACTTGTCTAAAGATCTGCGCCATATCACCGGTATACGGGTTTACTGGCTCAGTAATGCGTTGATAATTGTAGGCCAATCCCAGATCAAAGCGTAATCTTTCCGATACTTTTGCCCCTACATTTGTGCGCAAGTTATATCGGTCTGAACTTGCTACTTTAATCACACCTTTTTGTCCCAAGTAACCACCAGAAGCCATGTATTGCACATCTTCTGTGCCACCTGTCACTTGCAAGTTGTGCGCTTGTTGGAAGCCCGAGCCCTTGTACAATAACCCTAACCAATCTGTATTGGGATGTCCATCTGGATCCGAACCATTTTTAAAAAGCTCAAGATCTTGCGCTGTAAAGCGAGTCGTTTTTCCTTCATTCTTGAGCGCTTCATTAAGGATCACGGCATGATCATAAGAATTCATATATTCTGGAAGCCGTGTTGGGTCCTGAATACCGGCATATCCTGTATAATTTAATTGCGGTTTGCCACTACCACCTTTTTTAGTAGTAATTAAAATGACTCCGTTTGCCGCCTTTGAACCATAGATTGCCGCACTCGGACCATCTTTCAATACCGATACACTTTCAATATCATTTGGGTTGATATTATTCATCGAACTTTCGATTCCGTCCACAATCACTAAGGGATTGGCGTTGTTGATCGTACCCAGACCGCGAATCCGTATTGTGCCATTGTCTTTACCAGGCTGACCAGAATTCTGTGTAATAGTTACGCCGGAAAATTTACCTTGAATAGCCGATGATACGTTCGTCACGGGGCGATCCTGTAAGTCTTTTGACGTAATTGCCTGTACGGCACCAGTTAGGTTCACTTTCTTTTGCTTAGCGAAACCGACCACGACGACTTCCTCCAATGCCGCGTTATCGCTTTCCAATTGAATAGAAATCGTACTACCAGCTACAGTCACTTCTTTGGGTTTATACCCCACACTACTTACAACCAAAATATCACCAGTCTTGGCCTTGATTGAAAATGCACCTTTTGTATCAGTCGATGTCGACATGGAGGTACCTTTCACCGAAATGGTAGCACCTGCCAGTGGTCCATTATCCGAAGTGACCTTTCCCGTAATCGGATTTTGTTCAATTAGGTTCGCTGTACTCTCAAAGACGGCAGGCCTATCGATCGCAAACGTACTTTGCGAAGATGCCACAAGAAGAGCAGCAGCAAGCAAGCTTAACTTTTGGTTACTTGTAAATTTTGAAATCATAATTAAATAGTTAGTTATTATTGCGTCAGTCAGTTTTTTCAGTTTAAGATTGACTAGTTCAGTCCCTTAAATTAGAGGGATATCCCTTGGAAAAAAAGTATTGGACAAACGAAATCGATTGCGTGAACAGCGCAATCGATTGTCTAATGCGGGAAAATGAAACTTATGTCACTCGGTCTCCTGTGTATTACCAAGATCGCACGGAGAGTTTTCGAATAACCTGACTATGCAAATGACGCCCGCCTGTGCAACGGCTTATAGCATTAAGGCAATCCATCAAATCGTGCTAAGATGCAAAAAAGGTCCGTTGATCTATTGACCAACGAACCTTTTTTGATGCAGAAAGGGATTAGAATACATCATGGTCTTAAAAACCAATGCCGTATCACCTGATTATTGAGCCAAAACCGGCTTATTTTAATTTCCCCAGTTTTTTTGAGCTTTGTCCCCCATCACAAATTCAAGCGTACCACCTTTAAGGATATCTGCATGGTTCAGCTGCGTACTGTTTAACGGCTTCCCGTTGAGCGTGGCCGATTGGATATATTTATTTTTTGCCGAAGCATTCTTACCGATAACCACAAAAGACTTCCCGTTTGGCAGGCTTATCGTCGTTTTCCTAAAAAATGGTGATCCAATACTATAAGAAGCCAGTCCAGGTGTAACAGGATAAAAACCCATCTGTGAAAAAACGACAAAAGCTGACATTCCACCACCATCTTCATCACCCGGTACCCCCATCAGGTCGTTTCTAAACCACTCGCCTATTAGTTTATGGATACGTTTTTGTGTCATCCAGGGCTGTCCTGCATAATTATACAGATAGGGAATATGAAGCGCCGGCTCATTGGCCATAGAAAACTGCCCAACGTTGCCCGTATGATCCGGCAGCTGTGCATAAAAATCAAATTTGGAACGTCCCAGCGGCTGTTGGAACATTTCATCCAGATAGTGTACAAAAAGCTGGTTTCCGCCCATTAATTTGATCAGATCCGGAATATTGTGCTGTACATCCCAACGGTAGATCCAAGCGTTGTTTTCACCATAATATTCCCTAGCTCCCTGCCCGCCCGCAAATACATAGTCAAAAGGCATGATAAAGTTACCTTTTTCATCTTTGGGATGGAAAAATTTGGTTTGCTCATTGAATAAATTTCTGTAATTGGAAGACTGCTTCATAAACAGATCATAATCCGCTTTTATACCCAATTCGTTGGCCAGTTGCGCGAGACACCACAGGTCATAGGAGGTGCCTAGCGTAACAGCTACTGGCTGACGTTTTTCAAAGCCATGCACTTCCGGATAAACTTCTTGCTCTCCAGGGTGCAAAGCCGGTATATAGCCCTTTTCTTTAAAAAATTGATCCATTTTTCCAGCGGGCTTATCCGACCATGGTGCTAAGGTTTTTTCGGTAATCGCTGCTTTTGCAGCCAAATAGGCTTTTTGAATATCAAGGCCCCGGATCCCCTTGCGGTAAGCATCCAGTAAGGTCGCAACACCGTGGTTTGAATTCATCCTTCGGCTATCTCCTGTGATTTCCGGAAAAGTCGGTAACCAAGGTTTGTCCATCTGCTCCGACATCCGCACAAAGGAATGGAGAATATTCGATTCAGCAGCCGGCTCCAATAACACGCGTAGTGGGTGATGCGCGCGGTAGGAGTCCCAGATCCAATCATCTGTAAAAAAGGGTTTGCCTTCATCCGAATGAACCTTGCCATCAAATGCACTGAAATACCGCCCATCTTCGGAGATATTGACCGGACGCTCATAGGTGCGGTACAAGGAAGTATAGAAAACATGTTTATCCGATTCACTGTCGCCTTCGACAGCAATCTTTCCAAGTGCTTGATTCCAGATTTTACGGCCATTTTCTGCCAGTTTCTTTTCATCAAAATCAACAATCTCACGGTTCAGGTTTGCTTTAGCCTGTGTGACGTCAATAAATGAAACACCGTACTTCATCTTTAAATTGACCCCAGCCTGCTCAAATTGCAGCACAAGACAAGCATTTTTACCTTTTGCGTCCATACCTTTTGCTAGCTGTTGCCCCTGGAGCGTGCTGACAGCGCTAGGTTTGATTTCCGGAACAGCATAGATATACACCCGTGTGCCGTTGCCAATTTCCTGTATTCCAGAAAGTGCCTGTCCATCCCACTTTAGTGCTCCGTCACGGGAATTGAATTGCAAATATTTTGTCCCTGCATTCGGAAAGGTAAAGGCATACATTCCCGACTGATGCGACAAAGCATATGACACCTGAATATCTTCCTGATCCAACACAACGGAATAGCCATAAGGTTTGATCTCCTCCTGATCATAGCTGTACAACTGCACTGGCTTAAGATCGGTAGGCAATTGCAGCATTGGACTCAGGTTAAAAGCGGACGATCCACGATGGCTCGTGACGATAAGCGGAAGACCATACAGGCGGTCAGAAGTAAAATCCCCTCTTTCGGGGTAGACACGTAATATACTATTTGGTAAATGAACGGTTGGATATGTTGGCACCAACAAATGGCTGATATTCCCCATATAGGGATTGACATAATCGACAAAGTTTTCTAAGTTTTTAGTCTGAGAAAAACCTTTTAGCAAAAAGATTGTCAAAAAAGAACAACAGCATATGGTCCGTAAGAAGGTTTTAGGTTTCAATTTAATTTTTTTGTTTTGCATGCTGAATGATTAAGTGATTAATGGTTTAAGGACAAAATATCCGCTTCGTCCTTAAAGTTAATTTTTTTTGCTCAAATTTACCTTCATCGGTATTGATTTGATAACCTCACGAAGGCGCACTTGCATTACCTGAGCCGTATACAACATAAACTTTGAGCTTTTTACAAAAAAAATCGTTATCTCGTCCGCCTATCTTTGTCCTATAAACAATTTAAGATGAAAACAAAACACCAGGTTAAAGGTTTCTTGCGGTTTCTGAAATGGTCGGCCTTGGTGCTTATTGTTGTCATCGGATTAATCTCCCTGTATATGATGCATCCACAATTTGGCAAGAGGCCTTCAGGTGAAAGGCTTAAGCGTATTGAACAATCAAAACAATTCAAGGACGGAAAATTTCGTAACAGCAACCCGACGCCACAATTGACACAAAGCTGGAGGGTGGCCCTAACAGATTTTTTCTGTAGAAGATCTACCGAGACCAGTCCTAAAAATAAGATTTCTTCTGTTCCTGTTAATTGGAACAGCCTGTTTGCCAAATCCCATGGTCTGATCTGGCTGGGGCATTCCTCCTATCTGTTGCGTACAGATGGCAAAACAATCCTTGTTGACCCGGTGCTAAGTGGCAGTATATCTCCCATACCAGGCAGTGGTAAAGCCTTTGCCGGGTCCGAGGTCACAACAGCTGATGCCCTACCAGCCATTGACTACCTTTTTATCTCACATGATCATTACGATCATATGGATTATAAAACGCTCAAAACACTACAACCCCGAGTCGGCAAGATTATCGTTGGACTTGGCGTGGGTGAACACCTGGAATATTGGGGCTACCGAGATGATCAGATTATCGAAAAAGATTGGTGGGAACAAATAGACCTAGGCGATGGATTCCACGTTACGGTCACACCGGCCAGGCATTTTTCAGGCCGCAGCATATGGTCTGCCAATACGCTTTGGGCTTCGTATGCCTTAGAAACACCGACCCAAAAGCTGTACCTTGGCGGTGACAGTGGTTATGATACCCATTTTAAAGAAATTGGCGATAAACTGGGTCCGTTTGATTTGGCCATTCTTGAGAATGGTCAATATGACCTCAGTTGGAAATACATCCACATGATGCCCGAAGAAGTCATTCAAGCTACAAAAGATCTGCAGGCTGCAAAGCTATTACCCGTTCACTCCTCCAAATTTGTCCTTGCCAACCATGCCTGGTACGAGCCCTTGGAGCGCATCTCAAAAGAAGCATCCAGGCAGCATCAGATATTGATCACACCACGTATCGGAGAGGTTGTCGATCTGGACCTTGCCCACAACGACCCCAGCTATTGGTGGAAAAATTGATTAAGCGATGGAATTGATTGCCGCTGGGGTTATCCCAAACTTTTCTTTAAAGGAAGCATAGAAATGCGAAAGGTTTTCAAAGCCAAGATCCAAGTAGATTTCCGCAGGTCTTTTCCGTTTATTTTCGATCAGATAATACGCTTCGGAAAGACGCTTTTCCTTCAACCATTTGCGGGGCGAGGTGCGGAACATCTTCTCAAAATCACGCTTAAAACTAGCCAAGCTACGACCGGATAATTTGGCAAAATTTTCTAAAGGGACATTATATTTATAGTTCTTTAGCATAAATTCCTCGAGATCTATCTTATGCGGTTCGGAGAAATCAAACAAAAGATCTTTCAGAGCGGGATATCTTTCCAGCAGTAAAGTAATCAATTCATAAATTTTGATGGTTTCCATCTGCGGACTGACCCGGTCCGCAGCCTCTGCATAAGGCGCCAGCGATTCAAAATAACTTTTGATGAAGACATCTCCTTCTAGGAGAATATTTGTATCCGCCTGCTGCTTTCTATCCGCGGAGAGCTGATGGTCCAGCGCGTACTTTTTCAGCCGATCCGCATGCAGCATGATTGAAATAGACTGATAAGCCAGATTCTCCGAAGGATATTTAAACGCTTTTGCCAATTGATTTCTGCGTGCGACCAGTATCTGTCCGGCTCTGGTGGTCAACTTTCCCTTTTCCAAGTCAAAATGTGTTTCTCCAGATAGCTGAAACAGGACTACATGCTCAGGAATAAACTGTTCATGGCCAAAAACTTTCTCCACGTAACAGGAATACAAGAAAGCTTTTCCAAAATCTTTTTCATCGATTTTCATCATCGTTTTTTCTTTAGCAAGGTTAACATTTATTTTTTTGCTGCAAGCCGCTTACGTATAATGCTGACAAATTCGGGCGAAACACCGAGATATGATGCGATATAATACTGCGGTACCCGTTGCGATATTGTCGGGTATAGGTCGATAAATTCAAGGTACCGTTCAGCCGCAGGTTTCGCCATGGTATGGATCAGGCGGTTTTGTAACACGGCGAGCCTACGCTGCACCAGCATGCGAAAGACACGTTCAAATTTCGGGACAGTGTCCAGTAATTTTTCTTTGGTCTCGGGTGTCAGCATAAGGAATTCGCTTTCTTCTAATGTCTCCATATACAGGCTCGAAGGAGTATGGTAATGGAAAGAGGCAATATCGCTGATCCACCAATCTTCGACCGCAAAGGCCAGCGTGACCTCAAATCCATTTTCATCAAGATAATAGATGCGTACACATCCCTTTTGGAGGTATCCTTCAAATTGGCAGACTTCCCCTTCCTGCAACAGCAAGGTTTTCTTTGGTACTTTTCGCGTCATCAGTAACTCGGTGAACTGCGCTGTCTCTTCCTGCGTCAGCGTTATACACTTGGATACATTTTTAAGGATATTTTCGTACATCATATTATTTATTAAACCTACCTATTTTCATGTAAAATATAACCCAGCCCATAGATACTTTCTATATGGAGCTTATTATCGGCCTGG
This sequence comes from Sphingobacterium prati, assembly GCF_013167215.1. Taxonomy (GTDB): domain Bacteria; phylum Bacteroidota; class Bacteroidia; order Sphingobacteriales; family Sphingobacteriaceae; genus Sphingobacterium; species Sphingobacterium prati. The sequence goes on along the minus strand of NZ_JABJWY010000037.1, from coordinate 131,412 downwards.
AGCAATTTACGAATACGCGAGATAAAAACCTCCAAGCTTTTTCCATTAAAAAAATCTGTATTTCCCCAGAATAGCAATAAGAGATCCTTCTTCTTGACTAGCAGATTTTTATTTAGAATCAGATGCCCTAGCAGTTCCGCTTCACGAACGGTCAGCTTTTGTGCTCCTCCTTGACCATCGGTCAGATTATAGCGCGCCATATCCAATGACAGCTGGCCGATCCGTAATCCGGTATTGGGCACTGTATCAGGTGTAGAAGCTGCGGCTACGGCCAATAAGTTACGGATCTTGAGTAGTATTTCATCCATATCAAAAGGTTTGGCAATATAATCCACCGCTCCCATAGAAAGACCTTTGAGGCGCGCATTCCGTTGGTGTAGCGCTGTCAAAAAGAAAATGGGCTGTCCGGCTTTACGCTGCAAAATTTCCTGAGCAAGATCAAATCCATTTCCATCCGGCAATTGCACGTCAACAATTACCAGTTTAGCCCCATTTTCTTCAAAAACTTCCAAGCCAGCTTTCATTGTGCACGCCCAAACGACACTAAATCCTTTGTAGCGGAGATAGCGCGAGAAAACCTCACCTAGATCGGGTTCGTCTTCGATCAGCAGAATGTCAATTCTGTTCTTTGCTATTAAAAGACCCATTGTCAATGTAAATATAAAAAATAGTACCACCACTTGCTCCGTTTTCCAGGCGAACTTTCCAATCTAAGCGATCCAAACACAATTTCACATAATATAATCCCAATCCCAGTCCTGGCTTGCCTTCCGAAGACTGTCCACGGTAAAATGCGGTAAATAGCGCATCCCGTTCCGACGGAGCAATCCCATAACCGTTGTCTTCAATTTTGAGGCAATGTCGATCAACGGTCTGCTCCCAGGTCAATCGAACGGTCTTTGCTGTATGGCCATTAAATTTAATAGCGTTGGAGACTAGATTATCCAAAATAGAGAGATAATACGCTTCGTCCAACCGCAGCGTTACATCCCTGCCAAGTGGCGAATAGCAGATTTCAATTTCCCCTTGGTAGCGCATGCGTAGTGCCTCCAATATCTCTTCGGTGAATAAGTCTACAGGAACCTCTACGATTGCAGGCTGCTGTTCCTGTAAAGCGACAGATCCCATTACCTGTTCAAAATAGTCCTTAAGGCGTTTAGCCTGACGTTCCACAATGCGTCCCAATTGAATCACCTCTTTATTGTCAGGGTCATCATCCCGGTCAATAAGGCTATGGGCACTGACTAGAATTGTTGTCAAGGGCGTATTAAATTCATGTCGCATGTGATTCAGAAAGCTCGTTTTCAGATCGATCAGTCTGCGTTGGTTGATCCAATCTCTATACGTTCGGTAGCTCAATAGTACAATAACAGCAATGCAGGTCAAGGACAGCAAAAATACCGGTACCATTTGTTGGATGATCCGCCAGTTCCGATTTTCATAATCCACATAGAGACTATAGGTAAAGCGGTAAGGGATCGGGAGCTTATCACTGACGGCCAATTGGAACACGCGATTGTTGGGCGAGCGATTTTTGAGCGAGCCACTGATGTTCGCCATTTTATTATCACCAGCGCTATCATAAAATACCTTCCATGTGCTATCCGCCGGATTGTAGAGCTCCAGCTTATCAAAATGAAACAAGTAGAGCAACGCCGGATCGAGCTGCTGCTGGCGGACGATCTGCTGAAAGATACGATCCAGCGATTGCTGTTCGCGCAAGCGTTCGAGAAACAGGTGCATACGTTGTTCACCATACAGCTTTGCCTCCGGCGATTTATTCATTACCTTCTTAAACCAGGCAGGCAAATAAGGCACTAATGCCGTCTGAAATACCGAATCCCCACCCGGGAAGATTTTGTCGTCCATGATCGCGGTACCGTAAGCATTCTGGATCAAATTGAGCTGTCCGATCTGATAATTCTTATCTTCGAGCTGGTAGGTTTTGAAGATCAAGAAACCGATCACGACCGTCAAAATCAAAAAACTTATTCCAAATGCCCAAGGGTGCATATTTTTATCGGCGCTGTTCATAGTTTAAAATTAACATCTATTTATGTATTCGGGGTAAGCATTAAGCTTTTATTAGGCATTCATTAGGTTTCCATTAAGCACATTGATGTCTTTGACATCGTACCTTTATCAGATAACAAATTATCAGATCATGACCAGAATTTCTCTTTTCCTACTTTACAGTTTAGGTTACCTGTTACTGAACAATGCCCTATTTGCACAGCCCAATTTCTCCAAAGAAACTCTTGAGCAGCGCCAGCTTGATTTTGTCAACCTAGGGTTTGGTATGTTTATCCATTATGGCATGCCTACCTTTATGGAACAAGACTGGTCCGATCCCAATGCCCCTTTGGAATTATTCAAATCACCTAAACTCAATGCGGATCAATGGGCGAAGGCGGCTAAATCAGCCAATATGAGCTATGGCTGTCTCACAACAAAACATCATAGCGGTTTCCCCATTTGGAACACCAAAACGACGGATTACAACGTCATGAACACCCCATTGCACCGCGATGTGGTCAAGGAATTTACAGAAGCATTCCGCAAGAATGGCTTACGTGTGATGCTCTATTATTCCATCCTTGACATGCACCAGGGGATACGTCCCCATACGATTACCAAAGCCCATATCCAATTGATCAAAGATCAGCTCACAGAATTATTGACACAATATGGCGAGATCGATGCGCTGGTGATCGACGGTTGGGATGCCCCTTGGTCACGGATCTCTTATGATGATGTTCCCTTTGATGACATTTATCACCTGGTCAAGTCCCTGCAACCCAAATGCCTATTGATGGATCTCAACTCAGCAAAATATCCCGGTGATGCGCTATTTTACACTGATATCAAATCTTACGAACAAGGTGCAGGGCAGTTTATTTCCAAAGAGCATAACAAGTTACCAGCCATGGCCTGTCTGCCCTTGCAGCAAAATTGGTTCTGGAAAAAATCATTCCCCACAACAGCGGTCAAAGATGTGAAGGAACTTGTAGAAAAATTCGTTATTCCTTACAACAATGCTTATTGTAATTTCATGCTCAATGTCGCCCCCAACAGCGATGGTCAAATGGATCAAAACGCATTGGAAGCGCTAAAAACCATTGGTACTCTTTACAAGAAAACACCAAGTTACAACGCTTTGCCAAGCTACCAAGCCCCCATCCTAGACCACAATATCGCCAACCAGGTCCCTTCCAATAGCAGTTGGAGTGAAGATATGAGTATTATGGATTTCGCCAATGATGACAATTTCGGCAGCGCTTGGGTATCCAATCCCTCGGCTATGGGCGAAGTCTGGTATGAACTGGATTTTGAACGCAGTAAGACATTTAATACCATTGTTATCACCGAAGGCAAGGATAATCCTGCCACCTATACGGTCACTTATCTCAAAGATGGCAAATGGTATACGCTTTCGACGACACCAGTTGTACAGGGGCGCATCAAGATTTTTCGTTTTGATGAGGTGATGGGGCAAAAATTACGTTTCAGCATCCAACCCAAAAATAAACGTGCCGTCCTACATGAAGTGGGTGTTTACCAAGAAAGGCGGTAAACGAACAGGGGACTCGAGCTAAACTCCAGTCCCCTTTTTCGGTATATAGATTAAGGCTATATCCTATTCCCAGCCCGGATTTTGTCCTAGCTTATCATTTAAGACAAGCGCTGAAGAAGGAATGGGATAGAGATACTGTTTATCATTATCATACCATTTTCGACTCATGGTTTTCCCCCATTGCAAGTGGTTATCCGTCGTTATCGTCTGGGAGTTTTTGTCCCCACCCAATTTGACCTTGATGACTCCCTGTACAGTAGGTTCGGGCTTACTAGCATCATAAAACAATACATCAGGAGTACCGTCACGATCCAGGTCCATTGGTTTTTCCAAAGCAGGTATATAAATACCCGTCCATTGTAGGTTAGCCATCAGTTCACCGGATTTCCATCGTTTCAGATCATTAAAACGAAATCCTTCCAATGCCAATTCGACCTGTCTTTCGCGGCGGATCTCTAATAGAACCGGATCAGAGATACTGGGGAAAAATGTATTTTTCAGATAGGTATCTACTTTGGTTGGGAGTGTATTGGCCCCAGCGGAGATCCCTGCGCGTGTACGGAGCGCGCCGACGGTCTTAGCCCAGTCTGTATCGTTAAATGTCCCCAACTCCTTTTTTGCTTCGGCATAATTCAGCAACACCTCTGCATACCGCATCAATGGTAAGGCATTCGTATTGAATCCACCATTGTCATAATAAGGATCATCCAGCGCATATTTGATTGGTTGATAGCCTGTATAAGTATAACTTGCGAAATTGGGTGGCGCAGCCTTACCGCCCCGTTTATAGCCTGGAGTGCGGATCAACTGGGCCAAACGCAAATCCCGGTTTTGACATTCATCATAAAACTCTTCCTTTTCATAATTTGGGCGATCGGTATAAGATGATCCATCAGCATTCAAAATCGTATTGATAAATGGGCGTACTAGGCTCAGCCGCGGACCATACGTAGCCGAAGTCCACCACCAGTTTGCATCATTCATCAAAGCCTGATTTTTACTAAATGCAACAGCCAGCATCACCTCGTCTTTCATCGGTTGTTCACTAATGAAAAGCTCACGTTGTGAAATTTTTGGATCTGCGGCAACATGCAGGCGATAAGGCCCCGTTTCCATCAGGATCTTACCAGCGTCCACAGCATATTGAAAAAAAGTTTCGGGCTTTGTTGGCAGATTCAGTTCCTGATATTTACGAAAAGTACCTTCAAATAAAGCGATCCGTGTTTTTAATCCCAATGCAGTCCATTTGTTTACCGTCGTTCCATCACCGGGTGCATCTGTTATATGCTCGTACGCAAAATCCAGATCTTCCATAATATGTTTCATGACCAGTTCCCTGGAATCGCGAGGTGCTTTTAAAATATCTACCTCATCCACAGCAAGGGGATGGTCAACCCAAGGTACATCACCAAAACGTACGACCTTATCGTAATAGAACCAAGCTCTAAAAAAACGAGCTAAACCGATGTAATTGTTCTTAACCTTATCGCTTAAATTAGGACTTGTACATTTGGCTATCATCTGATTGATATTACGCAATGTGGTCCAGGTCCAGAGGTTTTTTAATTCATCCACTTCTTTGTTATAAGCTCCTTCGGTAATAAAATTATTTAAGCTGTTAACAGCAGCATAATCCGCCATTGCATCACCTTTATAGGCATCGTTGCCCGAAGTAATATTCCGGTAAAAGGAATTGCTGTAATTCTTCAGCCCTTTTTCGGTGCCGAAGATATCCTCTTCGGTTGCCTCCGATTTCGGTAATTCATTCAATTCGCAGGCGGCAAACAACAACGCTAAAACCGGTAAATAAAATATTTTTTTCATGCTATCAAATATTAAAAGCCAATGGATAAATTAAAACTTACACTTTTCATGATCGGATAATTAAATCCATCACGGGTACCTGTTTCGACATTTGGATCCGATTTACCGATATTACCCACATCCAGATCTCTGGTATGTTTATAAAAAGGCGACCAGGTCAATAAATTCTCTCCCGAAAGACCGGCCCGTAGATTCTGGATCTTCAATTTAGAGGTTACGGATTTTGGAAAATTGTAGCCGATCTGAATATTCTTCATTCGGAGATAACCGATATTCTGCAAAAAACGCGTTTGGGGTGTGGTTTTTAGCGATTCATTATAACCTGCATAACGCGGGAAATACGCATTCGGATTCTCCTCGGTCCAATAATTATTCAGATGCCATTCCGGTAGATTGTTGTACGGCCTATTGTATTGCCCCCAGAAAAGAGACTCGTTATTTGGATACCAGTTTTGTTTGCCTACCCCTTGGAAGAATGTGGAAAAATATACATTTTTCCAATCTAGATTGATATTAAAACTGTAGATATAGCGCGGTTCGGAATTTCCAATAACTTTGCGGTCGCCATGACTGTAGATGGTGTTGTTTCCATAGTCAATCACCTTATCGCCATTTAGATCCGCAAACCGGACATCTCCTGGATAGATAGTTCTATTATTGGAAGATTTAATGAGGTTTTGCGAAGGAGCAGCATCAATTTCAGCTTGGTTCTGGAAAAGTCCCTGTGTCACATAACCCCAAATTTCCCCAATTTGTTGACCTTGATAATAGTATCCATCCTTAATCACCCCTTCCTTATTATCATAACGGTCTATTTTCGATTTATAATCTGCCAAAGTCGCTTTAACAGACCAATTAAATGGGCTTCCACTCAGTTCAAAGTGATCTCTATACGCTAAACTGACTTCAAAGCCCTTAGTGGTCATATCGGCATAGTTTCCCTTCGGTGATTCCGCGCCAAATATCTCCGGCAGCGCCATTCCCAAAGTGTACATATTCAAGGTCTTGCGCTGATACATATCCCCCGTAAAAGTCAACTTTCCGTTGGCTGATGAAAAGTCAAGTCCAATATTTGCTGTTCGTGCTGTTTCCCAGGTCAGGTTATCAGGAATAACCTTAGGTACTGATGTGTAGGTCGATTTTTCCCCATTCAGCAGTCGGTCCATAATCTTGAGCTCGTAAAGATCCAGGTACGAATATGGATCCACGTTACCATTACCCAAAGAACCATAGGAAGCACGTAGTTTCAAGTCAGACAAGAACTTCTTGTCCACCTGGAAGAATGGTTCCTCAGATACACGCCAACCTACCGAAGCCGAAGGGAAAAATCCCCACTGTTGATTGATCGGAAATTTCGAGGAGCCGTCATAACGACCGTTAAATTCAAAAAGATAACGATCCTTGAAAATATAGTTGGCCCGCATAAATACCCCCACATTTCGATACTTGTTGTATTTAGCTGTCGCTGTCGTACTTTGGCCTACTGCAAGGTTAATATTTTCCACATTATCATTGAGCAGACCATTTTTGGTGATATAGCTTGCATTGTAAGCTCGTTGTTCATAGTTGTACCCAAGTAAACCTTTGACATAATGATCGCCGAGTGTCCTTTCATATTCACCATAAATATTTCCGAATAAATAGCGCCAGTTTTCGTTGACCTGATACAGGTTGTCGTTCATATTTGTCGTCAGTTTAACGATTTCCCCTTCCTTTGTACTGTAAGGTACCGGTACCCTAATCCGCAGCGAATTAAGATCACGGTTCCTAAAGGTAAGATCTCCCTTTACACGAAATGTATTGTTAAAAAACTTGGACTCAAAAGAAGTCGTATTACGCAAATCCTGATTACCACTTTTTGTTCCATTCTTACCATAGATAAAATCGCCTACGGTATACGCAGCGGAGAAACTTAATGAGCCATCGGGATTAAATATAGGCGATGAAGGATGTCCTTCATCCGCAATATTGCGCCATATATTTCCGCCTTCACCAGCGGTAGAAGGATCCCAATACTTGGCATAACTAAAATCAATATTATTGGCAATACGCAACCAGTCGGTCACCTGCAACCCGGCTTTAGCCCGTGTATTGTAATTTTGATACTTATCGGTATTGTAACGATACATACCTTTGTAATCGTAGGCGCGTCCAGAGATATAATAATCTAATTTTTCGGTGTTCCCGCTGATTGAAAGATTGTGATCTTGCACAAAGGTATTATCCTTGATTAAAGTACCATAATAATCTTCATTTCCATAATATACATAATTACCATCTTTGTCAACCGTTGTTTCTTCAGTAATGCCCTGTTCTTTCCTGCGTTTGAATTCTTCGAGCCATTCTTTGGTGAAGATCTGGGTTTTATTCAGTTTACTCGGTGTTAAGGTATAGTTGTTCCAAGCGTTGTAAGCCTCAAAGAAATGAGAAGCATACACATAGCCGTCTGTTACAAATTTGGGTATTGTCACAGGCTTTTGGAAGGATCCACTTCCCGAATAATTGACCGATGTTTTACCTGATTTTGCCCGTTTTGTCGTAATCAGTACCACGCCAAAGGTACCTCTTGAACCATATATAGCTGCTGATGAAGCATCTTTAAGAACCGACACACTTTCAATATCGTTGGGGTTGATTGAACCAGGATCGCCTTCAACACCATCAATTAGGATCAAGGCGCTACCGCCCTGTCCTATCGATGTGGTACCACGGATATTGAAGCTCGGGCTGCGGTTTGGTTTACCATCCGCAGGAATGATGTTCAGGTTGGGAACAACGCCTTGTAGCATTTGGCTAGCATTCGCAAGGACACGACCTTCAAAAACTTCTGAGCCGACCTGATCTACAGCTCCGGTCAGGTTCGCTTTCTTTTGTGTTCCATACCCAACGACGATAACTTCCTCCAGCTCGGTGTCCTTGGATTCCATTACGATTTCTAGTTGATTCGAATTCACGATTACGATCTGCTCGCTATACCCAACAAGGGTCAGTTTAAGTTTTTGGCCAATAACAGCATCGATGTTGAACACGCCGGAGACATTGCTAGATGTCGTTTTCTGGTTAGATAAATTGGTGATGGTGACACCGGACATGACAGCGCCGTTTTTGTCTTTTACCACACCTCTTACGGTAGACTGGACTGCAATAGCTTGCGTCTCTTTCGTCAATTTGGCATAATTACGCTCTACATTTGCCCAAGTAGGATATGAGAGCCCCAATGCCATACTGATTAGTAATGTTTTCTGCATTTTTAGTCTGGGTTTTGGATTCAGCACCAAAGTTGATGCTTTCACTTGGTTTATAATTTACCTTAATATTAAGAAATATTTAATTAATAACCATACAACCCCTTACTAAACAGGTTCAACACACTTTTACTTAATAAAAAATTAACTTACAAATAGTCTAAACCTCATAACAGCCTGTAGAAGCATATTATTTATCGTCAGCATATCCAAAACGAAAAAACTTGGTATAAGTAAGAAATATCTCCATATCCCTAAAAGAATAAACAAAAAGGCTGTTCTTTTTTTGGAACAGCCCCACTACTATTTAAAAAACTATTTTTGATCCGGGTACATTTTATTTTGTGATAAAAGCCAGGATATCTTTATTGATTGTTTCTGCTTCAGTTGTCGGCATTCCATGCGGGAATCCAGGATAAGTGATCAGGGTACCATTTTTCACCAATTGTGCTGCTCTTCTACCGGTAATATCCAGCGGTACAATTTGGTCATCCTCACCGTGTAAGACCAAGACAGGAACCGCTACTTGCTTAAGTTCTTCCGTAAAATCTGTTTCAGAAAATGCTTTGATACAGTCGTAGTGGGCTTTTATTCCCCCCATCATTCCTTGTCGCCACCAATTATCCATCACCCCCTGCTGCACCTTGGCTCCATCCCGGTTATAGCCATAAAAAGCAAGGGTAAAGTCTTGAAAATATTGTTGTCTGCGTGTCGCTGTATTCAATCGGATTTCATCGAACACGTCCATGGGTACACCGTCAGGATTTGTTTCGCTCTTAACCATTGTCGGTGTTACGGCACTGATTAATACTGCTTTTGCGACACGTGAGGTCCCATGGTTGGTAATATAGCGGATTACCTCCCCACCACCGGTAGAATGGCCGATATGGATCGCATCTTTTAAATCCAATGCTGCTACTAATTGTGCGACATCAGAAGCATACGTATCCATGTCATTCCCTTGGTCAGTCTGTGTAGAGCGTCCATGACCACGACGGTCATGCGCAATTACGCGATAACCTTTGTCAAGGAAATACATCAGCTGTGCATCCCAGTCGTCGCTTGACAAAGGCCAACCATGATGGAAAACGATAGGCTGCCCTGTACCCCAATCTTTGTAATAAATTTCAGTTCCGTCTTGAACTTTGAATGTTGCCATGATGAATAATTTATATTTTTAATTGTTTAATTTATCAATATGCATAATACAACAACTTAACCATAAGATGCAATCCATTGTCTTTAAGAAACTTAAAACAATACCATTCCCGTTAAAAACAACGAAATATCGTTAATTGCATATTGGATTGATCGGTTGTCCACGAGCCTTCCAACACGTGCGACAGGCTCTGCCTTATCAGCCCAATCCTAAGTCGGACAAGAATTAAATTATCAATTTTCGCGTAGCATCCGGACAAGATCCTCTGCACCGCCATCGAATTTCTCGCCGTTGACAAAAAATGTAGGTGTACCATTTACCCCGCTCATCATACCACTTTCGAAATCACCCTCTACTTTTTCGTCCAAGCTTTGGTCTTGCATGGCGCTTTTAAAAGTGTCGACATCGAGACCGAGTCGTTCGGCGAGATCCATAAACAACCTTGTACTCAGGCTTGACTGGTTTTCATAGATTGCATCATGCATCTCCCAAAATTTACCTTGTTGCCCCGCTGCTTCAGCAGCAAGTGCCGCCGGCCGCGCATACTCGTGCATCTCTGACAGCGGGAAATTGCGAAATACAAGCCTGATTTGACTACCTAATTCGGCCATCATCTTTTTCAATATGGGATGAGCAGCGCCACAATGTGGACATTGATAATCCCCATATTCGACAATTGTTACATCGGCATTGCCATTCCCTTGGATATGATCCTTATCGTTTACTCTTGGCTTTAATGACATAAATTTCTATTTAAGATTTTCCAATGCTTCTATTATCCCATCTGCACCTGGATTTACCGCTGTTGGCGACAGGTAGCTCCATTGAATAACACCCTCTTTATCGATCACAAAAAGGGCACGTTTACATTCTCCTTCCTCCTCATCATACACCCCATATTTTTTCGCGACTTCACCTTTTGCCTCAAAATCCGCGAGCAGTGGAAAGTGCAATTTTCGGGATTGTGCAAAAGCTAGATGACACCATTTGCTATCCACAGATATACCCAATATCTCCGCATCATATTTCTTAAAATATTTCAGCATTTCATTGTAAAGTGCCATCTGATCACTACATACCGGGCTCCAGTCAGCAGGATAAAAAGCAAGGATTACATTACGGCCTTTAAATTCCGACAATTTGATTTTCTGATCTGGAGTCGCATACAAGGTAAAATCAGGCGCAACATCATTTTTCTGTAGCATATTAAGATATTTAAAATTTAACCATTACCCAGAGCCGCAATCCAGTTTAGCTATTTATCGCATTGGGCCCTACCTATTAAAACAAAGCGTTGTAATGGAAAAATTGTTTTATTTTCTTTGCGACCAAATAAATACAATACAGGTTGACCGCTCAAATTTTCGCCTAAATTCAGCTGTATTTCATTGTTTCGCTTACTTGTTTAACCATTTACGGATCACCCTCGTGTAATTGGGCATAACCAGATAAACCATCAAAAAAACGATACATCCGGAAATCAATAAGCCATCAGAAAAATGATTTTGAGGAATATGAAAATACCGGAGAACAGGCAGGAGAATAATCGGTATAAGCAATGACAGCGGGTAAATTGCTGACCAGGTAACAAGATATTGTTTCCAGCGCCGTGGCACCTGATGAGCTTGCTCCGGGGTTTCAAAAAGAAACTCGAGGCCTGACTTGATCTGATAACGGTCCTGCTTTCGAAATAAGAGGCTTGCCCGTTCAATCATTTGTTTGCGCGTATCGGACTCCATCCAGATTTTTAGGTTGTCCACCGTATCAAACCTGATGATTACCGTATAGACAAACGTTAATTTGGGAATAGGACGAATGATCTGTAAGTCTATAAATCCTCTCGCATGTTTGGTAAGCGGAACAATCTCCGCTAACCACTGATCGTATTCCAATTGCTTGTCATCTAAAATATGATGTGTTATAACGACAGAAGCGCCTTGATTTTCCATAGTTACTATTTGTTAAAAGTTTACATTTATACTACCAGGCATGCTTACTCCTGGTTTCCTTCTTTTCTCTCATCGGTACAGGTCGTAGGGATTGCCTATCGAAAATACAATTTTATAAAAAAACAACAAACCCACGATTTGGCTACGAGATCCGTCGATCTGCCTACATCCCAAAAATACCAAATCATCAACTTTGTAGCATCAATTTATTTTTAAACTAAAACACATGAAATCACAAAAAGTATGGTTTGTTACCGGTGCCTCCAAAGGACTGGGTTTAAGTTTGGTCAAGGAACTTTTAGCACAAGATTATCTTGTCGTAGCGACCTCGCGTACGAAACGAGCCCTGGAGCAAGAAATCGGTGAAAATGAAAATTTCCTTCCCCTTGAAGTCGACATCACCAATGATGCGGACGTCGCACGGGCAGCACTGTCGGCAATTGATTACTTCGGGCGGATCGACGTCCTGGTCAACAATGCAGGGTACGGGCAGACAGGCAGTGTCGAAGAACTCAGCGACTCCGAAGCCCGACGCAATTTTGACGTGAATGTCTTTGGATCACTCAATGCTATCCGGCATATCGCACCGCATATGCGACGTCAGCAATCGGGGCATATTTTTAACATCGCATCCATTGGTGGCCTTGCAGGAAATTACCCGGGTTTTGGAATCTATTGTTCCACAAAATTTGCTGTATCCGGATTTACGGAAGCGCTCGCTGTTGAAATGCAGCCTTTTGGTATTCACACGACCCTGGTTTATCCCGGTTATTTTAGAACAGATTTTTTATCCGATGGATCAATCCAAACCGCAGCCAATCCCATCGAAGCTTATGTCACTGCAAGGGAAAATGAAGCAGCGCACTTACACCAGATCCATGGCAATCAGACAAACGATCCGCAAAAAGCAGCTACTTTATTGATCGAGCTCAGCACTTTGACACATCCGCCAGTCCATTTCCTAATGGGTGAAGATGCCTTTGAACTAGCCAAAAACAAGATTAACATGTTGACTGCCGAGATCGAAAAATGGAAGAGCTATACCGTATCCACAGGTTTTGAACAGACTGCACAATAGCCTAAAGTTAGAACTGACAGCGCGGAAAAATCAGCAACATTAAAAAAAAGAAAATAACTAAATTTACAATTATGGAGAATACATTTCGCTTTCATTCCCTTTCGGAGTTCCATAGCTTTTGCGGGCTGCCCCAACCAGAGCATCCCTTAATCAGTTTGGTTGATTATAGTCAAGTGCACTATCCTATTAATGACAGCAAATTAAGTTGGATACAGCATTTTTATTCGATTGGTTTAAAGCGAAATGTAAATGCCAGGTTCAATTATGGACAGCAACAATATGACTTTGATTCGGGTGTACTGACTTTTATATCACCATTACAGTTCTTGAAAGTAGAGATTAATCAAGAGGTCCGCGCCCAACCCAGTGGCTGGATTCTCTTGATACATCCCGATTTTTTGTGGAACAGCGAACTGGCGAAGCATATCCATAACTACGATTTTTTCCAATATGAAGTCAACGAAGCACTTTTTCTTTCCGAAAAGGAGGAGGCGGTAATTGTAGACATTCTCCAGAATATCGAAAAAGAATATCAATCCAACATCGACAAATTCAGCCGCGAACTGATTATCAAACAGATCGAACGGCTGCTCATCTATGCAGAACGATATTACGAACGTCAATTTATCACACGAAAAAAGTCCACCCAAGAGCTGGTGACCCGTTTCGAAAATATACTATCGGCACATTTTAGCTACGACAGCCTGATCACAAAAGGAGTTCCAACAGTAAGCATGCTTGCCCAGCAGCTCAATCTTTCCCCCAACTATCTCGGTAGCCTACTGCGTATCTATACGCAGCAAAATACGCAGCAGCATATACAACACAAAATGATTGAATACGCCAAACTAAGATTGAGCACGAGTTCACTATCGATCAGCGAAATAGCATACGAGTTAGGCTTTGAACACCCACAGTCATTCAGTAAGGTCTTTAAGAAAAACACGCAACAGAGCCCAGTAGAATTTAGGCAGGCGTTTCAGTAACCTTACTCGCTGCAAACGTCGAGTTCATCCGTATCCAGTTTGCCCGCATGATCTGAAAAACCGATCGATCTTAGGCTATTTCCTCCAATCCATAGACCGTCAGAGCCGTGGGTCCTTGCTATTCTAGCGATACCATTAATCGGCATAATACCCTTCAACACCAATTCCGATCGTCCAAAAAAACTTAGCTTTCTCCAAGTCTTCGAGCAGCATATCCACATTCTCTTCGTATTCCCCTTCGGCCTTTATCGCTTCAATATCCTCCTGGATATCCTCTACGGTCATTTGCCGCCAAACACCGACTGAGCTGTTCAAAAAGGCATAACAATACCCCGCCTCAGCATCATCGACAGGTCCACTGTTTTTTTCACTCAATATATGGAGCAGTTCGTCGGCTTCCACCTGAAAGGGGTTAACCCCGTAGATGCTGACTTCGGTCTTTTGGGGATAAGGGCCATTAATGCTTTCGATAAATTCAAGCTGCCCCAGGTCATTGAAATCCAACCTTAATTCGAGCTCATCATAATAATACTGGCCGTCAAGGGCGTCTGATGGCGCACCCAGAAATTCCTGTACCTGCGCTTGGTCCATGCCGAAGGGTACTCGCCCCAAGTCTTCAATATGAATTCCTACAAGTGGAATAAATTCGATCTTTTTCATTGTTTACATCGTTGAGCGTTCAAAACATATCCTTTCTTAAATCGTAAGATCCAATAGCTTAGTACTCTTATAAAGATAGCTAAAAATTGATGGACAACAATTTTTAGCCAAACTTTTCAACAAGAATTAACCTTACAGATCCAGCATTTTGTTTTTATTTTCAGCATAAAAAAGAATACATACATCTACCAAACCAAAAATCAAAAACACCTATAAAACCCTAACTAACAACAATATAAACCAACAAGAAGTTTTAAAAAGTTTACCAACAGATTTACGCTACTGAAAAACACTCACTTTGCTCACTACCTTTATGGAAACCAAATACTAGACCTCAATGACCAATTCGTTTGCCCTATTGTCGTTATGCCTACTTAGTATATTGACCTCTGTTGGTTACGGCAAATCCAAAAACATCAAGTTATACGATCTTCGATGTGAGAACCTGATCAATCCAAATGCATTGGATAATACAAGCCCCCACTTCAGTTGGAAAATAAAGTCCCACGGAGGAAAAATGAGCCAACAGTTTTACGAAATTCAAGTTGCATCCGATAGCTTAACCTTACTTGAAAATCATCAAGCAGATTTCTGGCAATCAAATAAGATCGCCTCCGACGCATCTGTCATGGTGCCTTATGCAGGCAAGCCCCTTGCGTCTCGGTCCCTTTGCTATTGGCGAGTGAGGATATGGAGCAACCAAGGCGAGCAATCCGACTGGAGTGATATCCAACGGTTTGGCATTGGACTTCTGAAGGATCAGCCTATGCAAGGTGAGTATATTGGATTAAAAGGTGTGCAGAGTCCTTTGCTCCGAAAAAACTTTCATCTGGATGCCATGGCACTCTCTTTTTTGCATATCAATTCGCTCGGATACTATGAAGTATATATCAATGGGAAAAAGGTGGGCTCAGACGTACTTTCTCCTGCCGTATCCCATTTGAACAATCGTTCATTGATCAATACCTATGACATCAGCAGCTATCTCCGTAAGGGTGAAAACAGTATAGTACTTTGGCTGGGCACGGGCTGGTACAAGAAAACCACAGGTTTCAACGTTGCTCTCGATGGCGCGTTAGTCCGGGCTCAGCTCGACATTCGCAACAAGGGTCACTGGCAAACGAAGCTTGTCTCCGACTCCTCCTGGGAGGGTTCAGTAACCGGATACGCCGATACAGGGCCCTGGCAGGCACTGCAATTTGGAGGCGAGCGTGTCCAGGCGAGCCTAAATCCAACAGATATGGACGCTATTGCCTTAAACCATCGCTCCTGGTCGCCTGTATCCACGATCGCACTTCCTGGTCTAAAGGCCAGTCCACAAATGACCGAGCCCAATCGCATTCAGGCCACCTACCGGCCCACATCAATCAACAGGCTTAGTGATAGCACCTGGTTGATTGATATCGGAAAAGCACTAAATGGATGGTTCGAACTGGAGATGACTGGTTTAAAAAAAAATCAGACCGTTGTTTTCGAATATAGCGATGCCTTGGACACTGCTGGTAATTTTATACCTCAGGGACAACAGGATAGCTACATGGCATTAGGACTTCATCGCGAAACTTTTCGCAACAAGTTCAATCACCATGCTTTCCAATACATCAAAATTTCCAACCTCGGACATCCCCCCAAAAAGAAAGACGTTAAAGCGCATTTAATCCATACTGACTTTCGCCAGACCTCTTCTTTTATCTGTTCGGATCCGGACCTCAATGCCATCCACACGATGATCCAATACACCATGCGTTGTCTTTCTTTCAGTGGATATATGGTCGACTGCCCACATTTGGAACGGGCCGGATATGGAGGTGACGGAAATTCATCCACCAATACCTTACAAACCATGTTTGCAAGTTCGCCACTCTTTGTCAACTGGCTACAGGCCTGGTCGGATAGCATGCGCGAGGGAGGCAGCCTACCACATGTAGCACCCAATCCTGGTGCAGGTGGCGGCGGGCCTTATTGGTGCAGCTTTTTCATTATGGCGTCATGGCGTACGTATGTCAACTACCAAGATCCGCGGCTGATCCAACGCCACTATTCTGCCATGAAGCAATGGCTCTCTTATGTAGAGCGCTATAGCAGAGATGGGCTCCTTACACGCTGGCCAGATACCAAATACCGTGACTGGTATTTAGGAGACTGGCTTGCCCCTGCCGGTGTAGACGCAGGAGCTGCGCGTTCGATCGACCTAGTCAACAATTGTGTCGTGAGCGAATGCCTGACCACCATGGAAAAAATAGCCACAGTTCTCCAACTCCCACAAGAGGCACAGGACTTTGCCAAACGAAAAGAAAAATTGGATGCTTTGATCCATCAGGTATTTTTTAATAAAGAAACAAACCAATATGCCACAGGATCTCAACTTGACATGAGCTACCCCATGCTGCTCGGAATTACATCTAAAGCTTCTTATGCAAAAGTAAAACAACAGCTTTTAAAGGAAAGTGCCGAAAAATACAACAACCATATTGCCGTGGGGCTCGTTGGCGTTCCAATTCTAACCCAATGGGCTACAGACAACAATGCTGTTGACTTTATGTATACTATGCTCAAGCAGCGGGATTATCCCGGCTACCTCTTTATGCTTGATCATGGTGCTTCCACCACCTGGGAATATTGGAGCGGAGAGCGTAGCCGTATCCATAATTGTTATAATGGTATCGGAACATGGTTTTACCAGGCTATCGGTGGAATCCGTGTTGATGAAAACCAGCCGGGCTATAAACATATCCTCATCACTCCACAGATTCCCAAAGGTCTTACCTGGGCAAAAACAGCAATTGAGACTCCTTATGGTGAGGTTAAAGTAGATTGGTCCATCAAAAAGCATAAATTAAAGCTCGATATTACCCTTCCAGTCGGAAGTACTGCTACTGTAAAAGCGCCGGCAGGATTCGAGATGAAGGATGTTACAATCAATTACCACCACTAATCCAACTACTAAAAAAACTGAGCGGGTAATCCGGATCCGCCAAGTCGCCTCAAAATAATAAGCGGGACCAAAACTATTTGGTCCCGCTTATTATTTTTAAACCTGTAAGCGTATTATTTAAACCTGATCACTTACTGTTAAAGCCCGATCTGTATACCCAGATTGACGACACGTTGATTCTGATAGGCATCTCCAGCACTGTTGGAGGTCACCTCAGGATCCTGTTGATATAACGAATAATTCGTCCAGGTCAGCAGATTATATCCGCTCAGATATAAGCGCGCATTGTTCATCTTAAATGGTAACCATTTATTTGGCAACTGGTAGCCCAGTTCGACTGTCTTCAAACGTAAATAGGTCGCATCAATAAGCCAGAAATCAGACATATAGGTTGAGGGGCTATTAATCGTTGTCGGATTGGTCGTTAAGCGTGGAAATTTAGCTGTAGAGGCTGTTTGCGCAGTCCAGCGTTCTTGATGTATAGGTTGAAACTGACTTTGAAAAGGCTCAATACCACTTCCCTGAACACTGAAACTGTATCCGGTAGTTCCCTGCAACAGCACATTAAAACTAAAACCTTTGTAGCTTCCCCCCAGGGTAAGCCCAAAACTGGTATTCGGAACATTGGGCTTACCGATCACCGTTCGATCATAGTCATCAATTACACCATCGTTATTGAGGTCCTTATACCGCAGGTCACCAGGCTGCACCGCATATCCTCCTGATGGTTTTGGGCTTGTACCGATATTTTCATCGGTATAGAAACCATCGTACAGATAGCCCAATGGTTGATTGATCTGCTGCCCTGTCAGCCGCAGCCAAGGATAAGCTGGTGCCGGTTCATCCTGAAACAAGATCTTATTTTTGAAATACGTCAATACCCCTTTGATATTATAATTAAACGCACCGATATTGTTGTTTACATTCAATTCCAATTCCACTCCCCGATTGCGTACCTTCGCAATATTTGATGGCGACACGCCTACACCGATATGTTGGAAAAGCGACTGTGAAGTAACGAGCTGATCATACCGTAAATTATTAAAATAGTCAATGGTCATGGAAAACTTGTTTTTCCAAAGATTGACATCAAGCCCAACATCAAATGACTTCTGTTTTTCCCAAGTGACATTATTATTTCCCAGATTTCCTTCCGTGATAATCAGTGAAGGCTGATGGGTTTCACCAAACGAATAGTTTCCACCCTCATTGTATACTTGTTGGTACAAGTAACGATCACCGGCAACCTTGTCAGAACCAACGATTCCATAGGAAGCCCGCAATTTAAAGAGCTCCACAAAGCTAAAGGCGTCTTTGAAAAACGATTCCTTAGCTAGATTATAACCCGCTGACACCGCCGGAAAAAGACCATAACGCTGTGCCGCCTGAAAACGGTCCGACCCATTGTATGCCGCCGTCGCATCCAACAAGAACTTCTCTTTAAAGTTGTATCCTGCCCGAAAGGTATAGCCCTCAAAATTCTGTGGAATCCAGTTGGTTTTCTTATCCCCCTTTGTTTTATAGGATTCCCGATTATACAGTAAGAGTGCTGTCACCGCATGATCCCCAAAAGTTCGCGCATAGTTGAAGTTGGCCTGCACATTCACCCGACTGTTATAATCCCCCTGATACGCCCGCAGGGTATAATTTCCCAGCACATAAGGTGCCCCACCTTTCAGCTGGTAACTGCCCGAGCTTGGGTCATAACGATAGACCGGGATTTCATCACGGGCCTGCTCACGGCCGTTTGACTCGACGCTGGCATAGGCTACACGGGTCGAAAAAGAAAGCCCTTTTAACCAAGCGTTGAGTTCCTGCGTCCCGCCAAATAAAATATTGATGTCGTTGCGTCGATCCAAGCTATAACCAGCTGCTGCCAGGCGTGCATTGATGGTCGGAAGCAACTCCTGCGTATCGCTGGCATAAGTGAATGAACCATTTGGATTGATAAAAGGTGCTGACCAAGGTCTTATCTTATTAAAATTGAACACCTCACCAACGATATTTCCCGCTCTGGGCGAATTAATGCGATTGAAGTTTGCCCGGAAATCCAAACGTAATTTGAGTGTCCTTGTCGCCTGTACATCCAGATTCGACCGTAAGTTGAAACGACGGTAATAATAGTTATTATTGACCTTGTCGCCCTCATTTTCAAAATTGTAAAGGTTTCCATTTTGGGAGAAAGCACCACCCGACACAAAATATTTAATACTCTCACCACCGCCAGTGATATCAATATTTGTATTGTATTGTTGGCTCGATGGTTTAAAGATCCGATCGTACCAATTGATATCGGGATGACCATAAGGATCGTCCCCCGAACGGAAATGTGCCAAATCTGCTTCACTAAAAGGCTGATTGGAATTGTCACCCACCGTATTTGCTATCGCTTCATTCCATAAGAGCGCACTTTCATAGGCATTCAAAAACTTCAATTTTGTGACCGGGCTCTGCATACCTGATTCGACACGCGCATTGATCTTTGGCCTTCCCGATTCACCCCGCCGTGTTTTGACAACCAATACACCATTGGCTCCCTTTATACCAAAGACTGCTGTCGTCGATGCATCCTTTAAGATCGAAATACTTTCGATCTCATTGACATTGATCTGCGACAATTGTTCATAGGTATATTCAATATCATCGACAATGATCAGCGGCTGGTTTCCTTCTGGGTTTAGCGAACTGACACCACGGATATAAAAATCCGAAGCATCCTTACCGGGTTGGCCAGAACGTTGTACCGACACAAATCCGGGCAATCTTCCAGCCAGTGCATTCTGTACGCTCGACGTTGGTACCTGACGGATATCTGCCCCCTTTATTGAACTGACTGCGCCCGTGCTAGTGATCTTTTTCGTCGTACCAAATCCCACTACCACCACCTCATCAATATCCTGGCTGCTGGATTGCATAATCACTTCGATATTTTCACCCTGCTTCACGTCTCGTTGCTGGGTATTATATCCTACACTTGTAAACACTAAGACCTTAGTACCTCGTAAGGCCAATTTAAACCGTCCATTTTGATCTGTTTGTGTGGCTCCCCCTCCTTTCTCCTGCACCGATACACCCACCAAGGGGCCAGAACTATTTTTGACAATACCATTCACCATGGATTGCGCCAATAGTATAAATGGCGTCAAAACCATTATTGTTAACAGATATATGCTCTTTTTCATCCGTTTATATTTTATTTTTTCATGATTAAAGCCATTCGCGCAGCCTTCTTCGGCTTACGTAAATAAGCCAATTACCAGCCGGGGTTCTGTACCATTTTTGGATTTTTGATCACTTCCGAAAATGGAATGGGAGCCAAGTACATCTTCGTATCAAATGTCATTTTCAGAATAGGAAGTGACTGCCTGATCGCCCCGGTTCCCGTTTGATAAATGACTGTGGCGTGTAGCTCCTTATTAAACTCCTCTTCGGCTATTTTCCACCTTCGCACATCGTAAAAGCGATGCTCCTCAAAGGCCAGTTCCTTTCGCCGTTCGAGGTAGATCAGCTCCCGCATTTCTGCTTTGGTCAATCCTTCGGCAAGCTGATAGGGAATCAGCCCTGCCCGTTGTCGTATTTGTTCAACAGCGCGATAGACATTGACATCAGGTCTTTCCAAACGTTCATTTCGTGCTTCAGCATAATTCAACAATATTTCAGCATAACGGAACAGGATAAAGTCATGGTTTACATTACTATAGTTTGCCAGGGCTTCAAAATTTCCCATAAACTTGCGGAGGTAATAGCCCGTTTTTGTCTGTTGCTTGGATCCACCTGGTTTATCGGATCCCCCCTCAAAGGTTTGTACAGGACGATTTAACCAGGGGGCGCCATTATAAAAAACAGTTGCGTAGAAGCGGCTGTCGCGCCCTACATAAGGATCGTTAGGATCATAGCCTGAATTTTCGTCCGTAATTTTCAGACCGTTACTCATCCCAAAGGCGTCTACAAGTTCCTGGGTAGGACTAGTTCGACCATTGTTCACTCCATTGGCATAACCCACGGGACCATTGTTATTTTCAAAACTGGTATTATTGCCACCTTGTTTGGAAAAGATTCGTTCATTGTTGCGTGTGATAAAGACATCTTTAAACTGCGGTTCGAGCTTAAACAGGTTTAGGTCCATCAAGTCTTTGGCCGCATTCTCGGCCAACTGCCATCGCGCAGCAGAAAATACCGTATACCCCGTAAGAATATTCTGTCCATTGCTATTTCCACCGTTGAACAATGGACTGGCAGCATACAGGAGCACACGGGATTTTAGCGCCATGGCCGCCGCCTCCGTAGGCCTTCCATAAAAAGCCAGATTAAATGGATCAGTACGTAAACTATCTTTTATTGCGTCACATTCCCCCACAATATAGTTGACGCATTCTTCGAAGCTTGCCCGCGGCAACTCAATATCATCGTTCAGCTGGTATACCTTATCGCCCATCAGGGGTACCCCGCCATATCGCTTGACCAATTCAAAATAAAATAGGGCACGCATAAATTTTGCTTCGGCTTTCCATACACGCGGCATGGGCGTACCATTTTCCAGCTTCCCTTTTACTGGTACCCGATCAATATTTTGAATAAAAATGCTGGTCTTTCGAATCCCCTGATACCAAGATGCCCAGAGGTTGTCCTGATAATTATCCGAAGTATAAGAACCTGTTGCCAACTGCTGTACCGATGTGTTGGTCGGATTGGAGGAAACCGCATCATCCGTGGCTGCGTCAAGGAAATCTCCACCGACCCGATTCCCTAGGCTGGGCAGATAACGGTAGCAATCGGTCAGAAACCGGTTTGCATTTACGCCGGCCGAATCCCGTCGGTCAAACACCTGGTCCAGTGTCTGCAGCTCGATAGGCTCTTCCTCTAGGTCGCTTTTACAGGAGAAGATCCCGATCGCAACTCCGACTACAAGCACCCATTTTAACTGATCATATTTCATACGAATGATTGGTAATTTAAAGGCCATGCGGAAGCCCAGGTCCATTTTAGGAATAGGTTTTATTTCAGACGATCTGCATGATACTTCGTGCTCCTCAGCATGTATGTGGTTTGAATAGGAATATTTCATCATTGTTGATTTCTAAGGTTTATAATTTCACGTTTACACCAAAGCTTATGATCCGCTGTGCTGGATAAGCTGTACCTGATGAGATTTCAGGATCCAGACGTCCATAGGGGGTAAAAGTGAACAGGTTTTGCGCGTTTGCAAAAATGCGTACCGAGGATAGCTTCGCCCGCTTTGTCCAATTGAAGGGCAATGTATAGCCGACATCCAGGTTCCTGACCCGAAGATATTCCCCCGAACGGGTCCAGTAGCTCGAAATATTTTGTGTATTGGTCGGATCGGGTCCCAGCGTCAGCCTTGGATAAGTTGCAGCAGTACCGGTTTCCGGTGTCCAACGTCCCAGCATATAATCAAATCCCTGTCCGTCGCCAGTATTTCCGAAGGAATAATCCGTCTGTTGGTAACTACGGTTTAATACCCCCTGAAGCAATACGCTGAAATCAAACCCCGCAACATTGAATCCTACGGTAGTGCCAAAATAAACGAGTGGTTTTGTATTGCCAATGGCCGTTTGATCGTACTGGTTGATGATACCGTCTCCATTCAGGTCCACCAGTTTGACATCACCAGGATACACCTTATTCCCCGATAACAACGGTGCATGATCGGCTTCTTCCTGCGTCTGGATTAGCCCATCCGCACGGTAACCAAATGTCTGGCCCACGGGCATTCCCGTACGCCGGTTCCAATCGTATTGCTGGAAAACCTCGTTCATATACAGCACTTGGGTCTTCATACGTGATGCATTAGCGGTAATGAAATAGTTAAACTCACCGAAATTATTTTGATAGGTCAAACTGATTTCCTGCCCTTCATAACGGTTTTTACCAATATTTTCATTCGGATATCCAATACCGATCAAGTCAATGGTCGATCCGCGCTGTTGCAATAGGTCAAAATAAGTATCTCTAAAATAGTCGGCTGTCAATTTCAGTGTTGAATGCCAGAATGCAGCATCCAAACCGATGTTGAATTTATTTCCTTTTTCCCAGGTGCCCTCAATGTTGGCAAGTCCTTTTTCGATCAAGCTATTGGTGTAAGCGTATTCCGAGCCAAAGTCATAGCCGTTCGCACCATCCTGTCCATATGAGGCACGCCAGCTGTAATAACCTAGGGCTGCTTCGTTGGTATTGCCCGTCCGCCCGAAAGTGGCGCGCCATTTCAGTTGAGAAAGCCAATCCGTTTTCTCCTTCAGAAAGTCTTCCTGCATCATATCCCAACCCAAGCCAAAAGCATAAAATAGCCCGTATTGTTTTCCCGGCATAAAACGATTGAAGCCAGAATAGTTTAAGGCTACTTCAGCAAAGTACTTATCCTGATAGGCATAGTTTGCTGTCGCCGCAAAGTTGGTATAGATGGCAGGTAAGTCAAACTGATAATTGGCCGTTTGCCTGTCCATAAACAGTTTTGCTCCGACACGATGTTTCTCACTCACTTGTTTATCATAGCCCAGCGCCCCTTGGAAATAGAAAAAATTTGCGGTGGAAGTGGTCGCAAATGAATTTGGCTGATCCGCTATTGTTCCATAACGTACATACACGAGTTCTTTTTGCTCGTTATAGCTTAGGTCATACACCGGCTGTTGGCGATTGCGGTCAATGAGGCTCGACGAAGTCGAGGAAACATTTAATTTACCCTTTGCATACAGCCCGGGAACAAATTTGTCAAGCTTATAATTAAAATCGAGATTAGCCAGCAGATCCCTCGTATTATCCAACAGATAACCTGATCCCGTCGCAAGCTGGTACAAATTGGTTCGATAGACTGAGGAACCGCCATAAGATTGGTCTGGATTAAAAATTGGATATGCGTTGTTCGGTGTATTGTACAAAGCCGATAAAATTGATCCTGTTTTTGCCCCCGGCTGTCTGCCATCCTGTATTTTTCCAAAAAACTGCAGTCCAATCGTTAAGTCATCAGTTACATCCACATCAATGGCACTATTGATGAGATAACGTTTATTCTGTACATTGGTCTCGTAGTCAAATTTATCATCCGATTTAAATAGACCATATTGGTTCAGGTAGCTTAGCGAAAGGGCATAACGTGCATTTTTGATTCCGCCCTTCACGCCAAGGTTATATTTGGTGATTGGGTTATTGTCCCGTACGACTGCGTTATACCAGTTGACATCCGGGAAAAACAAGGAATTGGTTCCATCCCTAAAGGCTTTAAAATCGTCCGAACCATACACGGGTTGCCGCCCCGCATTAAGTAGTGCTTCGTTATAGAGATAGGCATACTGATAAGCGTTCAAGGGCTGCGGCATTTTCAACGATTGCTGGATTCCTGTTTGTGCTGTAAAGCTGATCCTTGGTGGTCCTGCCTGTCCTTTTTTCGTCGTTACCTGCAATATCCCTCTGGAACTCCGTTGTCCCAATAAAATGCTGGACAGTGCATCTTTGATCACGGTCACCGATTCGATGTTTTCGGGATCTATGGAATAGATATCCCGCTGTACACCGTCGATCATAGTCACCGGACTTTGTCCCCTTAGGTTGAAGCCAATTTCAGTATTGTCACCGATGCTGGAACGATATTTCACGGCATCCGAAGGGAGAGATCCCGCCAGATCATTAGCGGTGATTGCGGTCATGCTCGGTGACCGAAACCCGCTGACCTCCTGGGTAAACAGCCCCGGCATCCGGCCTGTAAGCGCATTCAAATACAAGGATGTCGGTACATCTTTGATCTGACTGTTATAGACTACCGAAACGGATCCAAGGAACTCCGAACTTTTCTTTTTTTCATAGCCTATACGCAAGGAGTCTGCACTTTGAAGTACGGCCGGCACGAGAGACACCAGTTTTTCGGCACCTCCCTTTATCCTCTTTCTATAATATCCCGGATATTCCACCCATAAGACTTCATGCGTAACATGGCCTGACGGGGAGAAATCTCCATTTTCATCGGTCTCACCGATAAGCTGCCGCCCGGCGTCATAGACCTTAGCACCTGAAATCGGCTTACCATATTCATCCACAATTTTCGGAAATTTCCCTATCGCCCGCTCCTCATTCCCTGAGGCTGTCTCGCGGAGCCGTGGATACCAGCTGGCTTGGGCGGTCTGTTTATCGGCAATCACCAACAGTACACCGACAACACTTAATTTTATATAATGGTTAAACATTTGTCATTCGTTTATAAGGTTAGCAATCACTCACAGCGGAAGGTATATTTAAAAGGCTCATCCGTATTGCCATAACCGACACTTTTGGTTCCCGTAATGTCCGTATAGAAGTATTCCAGCCTAGCGATATGTACGTCTTTATCGACCTTAAAAAATCCACGTGGCCAGATATCAATAAGGTACTTTTTACCACCGACGTCCGTCAATTTGGTATCTGCTGTCTGTTTCCTGATTTCGGCAATTAGCTTTCCTGATTCATCCATTGCCCTGACATGGAGGTAGATGGCAGGCTCATGATCCAGTACCGTATTGGTAACCCCGCCATCAAAAGTCAAGGTAATGATATCATTGTCCAGACTTTTGACCGGTTGTACCGTACCCAACTGTGGGTTGATAAAATCGATCAGATCGCCCTCACCATCGGTTACCTCGAAAGCATTTGAGAACGTAAACTTTTTGTAATCTGTATCCTCTGGACGCAGATTTTCGATGGAAGAACCGATATAGAATCCCAAAGACGCCAACATATTTTCGGCGCCAACGTTACATTCCGCCTTCACCGTAAAATCGATGTCTTCGTTATTGACAAAGGAATAGGCCTGCGTACTCCTAAAGACAATCCATTCCATATCGTCCACCAAATTGGGGCCGATCCCGAACATCTTCTTGGCGGCCTGATGCCAGCTCAGCCCAGATACAGGTTCCAGTTCACTGTCCGGAATGATACGCATGGTGCCATTTCCTTTTGGACTGGTAAAGGACATGGTCAGGTTTTTGCGCGCATTCCATCCCTTGGGCACCATGATACCCGCGACCAGCTGGGTGCTATAACTACCTCCACCCTGGATACGGGGCTCGGCTCCGCAATGCATCGTAAAAGTCACCCGCTGATTTGCCTTTGCAGATTTTGGTACAACTACTGAGATGGCTTTAAGGCCACATTGCGCTAAGAATATGGCCAAAAATAGCCCCATTGCCCAGTAGACATATGTCGAATAATGTATCTTCTTTTTCATATTCCTCCGTTTAAACGTTCACAATCATATTGATACGTATTACTGCTGCAACCCAGGCTCATCACTAAGCTGAGCTGCCGTTTGCCTTTGACCACAGGGAATTGGAATTTGAGGACCACCTCCTCTTTACCCTCCGTTGGACTGAGCACAACACTAAAGGGATACTGTGGATCATCCAGACGGTACTTTCCCGAGCCGCTGACTACAAAAGGTAGATCATCAGCTATGGTATAGGTTCCGTCCGCATTGAAATCGATCTTAAAATTTTCCAATTTCAACCGCTTACTCAGGTTTTCTCCATTTCGGGTCAGCTGTGTTACTTTCCAATTTCCAGTAATATCTTTTTCCGCCTCTTCCGTGCGGATATTGCCCAGCTCATCCTTACAGGAGTTTATTCCCCAACATAAGACCAGCATCAAGGGCCATGAGAGTATCTTGTATATTTTCATCCGTTTAATTTTTTTTAATAACCTGGATTTTGAATCAAGTCTAAGGACTTCGCTACTTCAGATTGGGGGATGGGCCATAGGTACATGCGTTTGTCAAAGACACGTTTTCGTACGTTGATGGTATTGTAGGTTGTTCCCGCTGTTGTACGGACGGGTTCAGTCCCATGCAGCTGTTTATTTTCCAATGATTCAGCCAACTTCCAACGGCGTACGTCAAAAAAACGATGTCCTTCAAAGGCCAGCTCTTTTTGTCGCTCATTCCGGATAATCTCACGCATAGCGTCCTTGTTTAGGCCAATCGGCAATACAAAAGGATCCAATCCTGCCCTTTCTCGGATGGCCTCCACCGCCGCATAGACCTTCTGATCCGGGATCCCGAGCGATTCGTTGCGTGCTTCAGCATAGTTCAACAAGATTTCGGCATATCGGATGATTGGCAGACAGCGTGGCGTATAGGTATTAAACCAATCCGCCGCTACATCCCGATTGACCATCTTATAGGTATAATACCCCGTGGGCGTGCCCCGGTAAATGGCATCCTGCCCCGAAGTCACATTGTTTGGATTGGTCTTATCGATATAGATATTGACTGGCCTCCGGGCCAATCCATCCCGGTGGAAGACCAGAGACTGATCGCGGGTTACAGTATTCGCCAAGCGGGGATCCCGGTTTTTATAGGGGTTTTTCGGGTCGTATCCAGCATTCGGATCGCTGATAGGCAAACCATTACGCATCCCAAAAGCATTCACCGTTTCCAGATACGGATAAGCGCCGGGGTTGCTTACGCCAAAAGTTGGCGGATTCCAGATACCTTCAAGATCCCGGTTGGAATCTTGCATTCTGGCGAGGATATATTCTGAGTTTTTGCGCAATTGAAACAGCTGATAAAAGCCAAATCCCGGTTCAGGCTCATTGTTGACATACAAACTGTAATGTCCCGATTCAATGACCTCCGCTGCTGCCGCTTCGGCCCGCTGCCAGCGCGTTTCATCTGCATTGGGATAGGCGACGACGTCCTTTAACGCTCCTTCTGTTGTCACAGGGCTACCGTTGAACAACGGGCTCGCAGCATACAACAGTAAGCGGGATTTCAATCCGTAACAGGCCGCTTTATTGATCCGTCCATAGTCTTCGCCCGCATGCTCCCAGGGGAGATCCTGCGCTGCGGCATCGCATTCAGCCACAATGTAGCGTACACACTCCTCGAAGGTATTACGCTTGGCAGGGATAACATCACTTGCTACGTAAACACTGTCTCCCATCAGTGGCACGCCACCATAATGTTCCAATAAAATAAAGTAATAATAAGCTCTTAAAAATCGGGTTTCTGCCTTCACCCGCACCTTAATATTCGTACCAAAGCGTGCCCTATGCAGGTTTTTAAGCATAATATTTGCCCTACGAATATTGGTATATGGTTTTGCCCAAGCATCATTGGTGATAATATTGGAGTTGACGGTACCTGTAGCAAACTGGATAAAGGTATTGATGCTCCCCAGTCCAGCTCCCTCCGCTTCGTCTGTGCTGGCATCAAGCCCACCCCCACCAAAGCGTTTGGGCCAAGTCGCAAACCCGATATCACCATATATGCCTGACAGGAAGTTGATGGTATAGGTACTATCCGAAAAGACGACCTCTTCATTCAGATCTGATGATTGCGTCTGATCTAAAAATCCCTGTTTACTACAAGCCGTACAGGCCAGGAAGGCCAGTACGCAAAATGTCATTTGGCTTTTGTTCATAATTTTTTGTAAAACAGTAAAATAATTGGTTATGCTATCATTATACCAGCGAGCCTAGCTCGCTGGTATCAAATTTTTAAATAATCTAATCGATCGAACTCAGGGAAAATGGCCTTGAATCCGTCGAAACTCCTCTTTTATAATTGGGCTTATCGCCCATGACAAAATGAAGCTCCCCTCCTTTTAGCAGATCTTCATATCGAATAAAATTTTTGTCGTAGACTGCTCCATTGAGCGCTGCTGATTGGATGTAGACATGCTGCGGACTATTATTGTCCGCCTTGATGGTAAATGTTTTCCCATTATCGAGACTGATGGTCACCTTTTTGAATACCGGACTTCCAAATACGTATTCATCCGTTCCGGGACAGACACTGTAGATCCCCATGGCGCTCAAGACATACCAGGAAGACATTTGCCCCTGGTCCTCATCACCCGGATACCCCTTTTCTGTCGCGTTATACAGCCGCGAGGTCACCATACGGGCATATTTTTGCGCTTTCCAGGGTCGGCCACTGAAATTATACAAATATGGAACATGTTGCGTAGGCTGATTGCCATGCGCATATTGTCCCATTTTTGACAACAACATTTCGCGCATTTCATGGATTTCCTGTTTATAGCTACCATAGTTGACGCGCTGATCCATGGAAAAGAACGTATCTAGTTTTGCATTAAACTTATCCACCCCACCGATCAGGTTGATCAAGCCGTTTACGTCGTGCATCACCGACCAGGTATATTGCCAGGCATTCGCTTCGGTAAAAGGGCCACCCCATTCTACAGGATCAAAGGGTTCACGCCATTGCCCATTATCTAGCCGGCCGCGCATAAAGTTTACCTGCGGATCAAATACGTTTTTGTAGTTATACATCTGCCGGGCAAAGATATTTTCATAGAATGTATTGCCCGTAGCCTTTGCCAGCTGATAAGCACAGAAGTCATCGTAGGCATATTCCAATGTTTTTGCCGTACTTTCGTGAATATCGCCGTAGGGGACATACCCTTTGGTAAAATACGCCTTCCACCCTTCGCGCCCATTTGATCCACCCCACATTCCCTTATTGGTCGCTTCATGGTAATAGGCCGCCAAAGCACTATCAGCATCGAAGGTTCGGATCCCCTTCACCCAGGCATCTGCCAATAGCGAGATCGCATGGTTCCCGATCATCACGCCCGACATCCCAGGATTGGACCAGGTCGGAAAAAATCCGGCCTGCTTTTGCGCATCCAGCAAGGACTGCATATAACGCCCCTGCATGGCCGGATGCAAGAGATTGCTCAAGGGGAATTGCCCACGAAAAGTATCCCAAAAACCATTATCCGTAAACATGTACCCCTTATGAATCTTCCCATCGTATGGGCTGAAATAATAGGGATTTCCCTCCGGATCCATTTCATAGAACTTACGTGAAAATAAATTGGCCCTGAACATGCAGGAATAAAATGTTGCCATCTCCGCTTCCGTCCCCCCTTCAACGCGCACGCGATTCAGCAATGCATTCCAGGTATCAAAGGCTTTCTTTTTACTTACCTCAAAAGTATTGTGTCCACCTAGTTCGCGTTTAAAATTAAGATTTGCCTGCTGCGGACTGATATAGGATGAAGCGATTTTCACTTCCACTTTTGCCCCTGGGCGGAATTCCAAATACCCCCCTTTACCTTTCCCCGCATCATATTGCTGCCCAGCCTGGATTGTGCCCTTCACATTTTCCCAGGTGCCGTAAGCTTTAAAATCCTGATCGAAAGTCAGCACAAAATAATTTTTCATATGCTCGGGCACAAAACGACCATTATGTACATACCCGACAATCTTGCGTTCTTCGGGTATGATCTTAATCTCGCTATCGTCCAAAAAACCATCCAATACCAAGAACGCTTTTTCCTTTTTCGGGAAGCTAAAGCGCATATGCGCCCCCCTTTCCACTGGACTCAATTCTGCCTTGATACCATTATCAAAATTAACCGCATAATAATGTGGCTTGGCGATCTCATTTTCATGCTTAAAAGAGAGCGCCCGGCGCTCCTCATTGACCTCCAGTTTTCCAAGGCCCGGCATCAACGAAAAAACCATATAATCACCCATCCAGGGGCTGCATTGGTGAACCTGCTGAAATCCCCGTATGCTGTTTGCTTTGTATTGATATTTCCAGCCATCCCCATTTTTCCCCGTTTGAGCCGAAAAGAAATGTACCGCAAAAGGCAATCCTACCGTAGGGTAAGTATTTCCATAAGACAGGCTCCATTCAGAATCCGTCCCTTGGAGGGTATTCACATACTTTACCAGGTCTACCTGCTGCGCATACACCTGATTTAATATCGCATAAAGCGTGATCAGATAAATACATAATCTTCGTTTCATAATTACAGCTATTTAAATTTGTATCATCTTTAAAAGATATTCTTTAATTTCAATGTTTCCTTTTCAGCATGACCGTATTGCTTCCATAGCAGCTTCGCATTCTTCAATTGCCGTGCATGAGATTCCGTAAGCCGAAGAAACTTTTCCTCACCCGGCATCAGGGTAAAATAATTGTCCGAGATCATGAGCGGCAAAATCCGTTCATTTGTTCCTGCATCGACCAGACGCAAGCGATTACCAAATGATACTGTTGTTCCACGATTAAAAACCCGGAGCACAACACCGTCGGTACTGCCTATTTTTTTATAGTCAAATTCAAGTTTGGCTTTCGGCAAACTCGCCAGGCTGGTATAATCCAGCTCTTTTCGACCATTCCGCCAATAGAAATTTTCAGACAGCAAAACGCCCTTTCTATCCTTCAGGGTAAGCTTGATGAAGTGTAGATCGGACAAGGCTGTAGCTCCTTGTTCGCCATCAAAATTTAGCCGAAAGACTTCCACCGCCACATTTGACTGTACGGTAGCGCTGGTTTGCAGGTTATATTTTTTGATCTCTTTGCCACTCATATCAAAGACCCGCGCCGAAATCCATACCGAATCAAGGCTCTTTAAGCTTGTATTGATGACCTTGACACTGTTGTTGGATGCATTCCATTGTATATGTACCGGCTCACAGGCCTTTTTTGCTCCCCAATAGGCGCCCGTTGCGTCGTAATAGTAATCATATGTCTGCCATACAAATGAAGGGTAGGCCGATTGGCTCATCCAGATCAGCATGCCTGCTGCGTCGTCCCAGAGCTTGTCGTTCCAGGCTTCATACATGCCCTTCATCACTTCAAGGTTAAGGTATTGCGCCTTTTCAGCAAATGCAGATAGATCCGTCGATTCACCATACTGTTTATTGACCGCATCTTTATACTGTATAGGACTGGCATTAGCAGCTTCCTTACCAAAAAAATGCCTATTCCACACATTGTCGTCCTCCGATTTGAGCTGTTCGTCCGTAGGCAATGGCCAGAGCTTGTCCTTTGGGATAAACTTCACGATACTTTCATAATTGGGGAAAGTAGCCGTTCCGATTTCCGTACGTAGGCCATAACCGTAGTCGCTGCTATAAGGGTAAGGCGGATCGTTCCAGGCCAGGTTGCTTCCCGAAGTTTCAAAATGGTGCCGCGGCGGCTGGTTACCCCACCATCCACTTCCCGAAAGACCATCCTGATTGGAGCTGGACTTATACAGCCGGTCATTATGGTCTTCCGAAGCCACAATAGCACGCAGATAATTATCCAGTTCGGGTTTTGGATGCGTTTCATTGGCGCCGCACCAGATCGCTATGCTGGCATGATTTCGCAATCGTTTTATTTTATCGAGCGCATTTGCTTTAAAATCATCATCATTGGCCACATCGTTATACGCCACATAGAGCCAAAAATCGTCCCACACCATCATCCCGTAACGATCGCAATAATCATAGAAAGCATCGTCCGTGATCGAGCCCGTCCATAAGCGGATCATGTTATAGTTCATATCCTTATGCAACTTGACCTTGAGACCGTACTCTTCCCCTTGGCAGCGGAGCAAGTATTCACTCATTCCCCAATTGCCCCCTTTGAGATAGATCTTTTTTCCGTTGATATAGAAATTTAGCACCGGCCATCCCGCTTTATTGCGTACATAATGGTATTCGTATTTACGGATACCAAACTGGATCTGCTTCTGATCCGAGATCTCATCACCAATTTTTGCGGTAAGCGCACAACTGTACAAATTCGGCTCCCCATAACCATTTGGCCACCAGAGCAAAGGCTGTTTGATCAAAAATTCCTTCACCTCCTTGCGGGTGATATATACCTTTTGTGTACTGTGCGGGGCAACCCTTACTTTTTTAGAAAATCGGATATCTCCAGGCTTGATGATGCCTTCCAGCGTTATTTCTTTGGGTTGATCACCCGCATTTCTTAGATCGGTTGAAAAGTCCAGGTAGGCAAACTCATTGCTTTCCAGTTCGGACCGCATCCAGGGGTCTTCCATACTGACGTCGCCAACAAAGCGTAACGATACATTGCCAGTTATCCCAGCCAAGCGTCCCGGTACATAAGGCATCCAGTCCCAGCCAGCCGCCGCTAGATACGTTGGGCTTGCCGTTACGCCAAAAGGTTCTTTTGCCGAACGTGTTTTTTTCTGGTCGGCATCGGTAATCAACACCGCAATTGCATTTTCCTGCCCCACACGCACGAGATCTGTGATATCAAATTTGCTGCGCAACATATGGCCACTGACATCTCTTGTAGAGGCAGCTGTACCCGATAGTTTCACGCCATTGCAGAAAAAATCGGCATAGCGGTTGGTATTGTCAAAATGAATCCATACACGCTGCCCTTTTTTATAGTCTACAGGCAGGTGAAAAGAGGTCCGGTACCAGAACGGACGGTTGAATAACTGTTCATCCACACGGTAGATGTTGTCTGCAAAATTGGGATCCGGTACAAGTCCCTGATCCACATAAGCCGTAAAGACGACACCTGGGACAATACCACGTACGGAGTCTTTGATCCGAAAATTGGGTTGTGCTATTTCCTGCCCCGAATAAGGTAGATCCGATTGCGGCTTTATTTCCCAGTGAATCGCAGGATTATCGCTATTGAGCGAAATCTCGCGTACTTGACCATAACCTACAAGTACCAGCTGCAAGAATAGCAGCATATATAGCAGTCTTTTTTTCATTCGATCCCCCAGTCTTTGTTTGGATTAGACCCCATATAGAGCTCCAAAGTTGCCCCGGCCACCATATCTTTAAAGTCAATGTAATTTTTAGCATAGGGCTTTCCGTTTAGGACTGCCCGCTGGATATATATATTATCCGCCGAATTATCATGAGCGACAATGCGAAAACTTTTACCCGAGAAATAATTAGGATCCAGCTGAAAAGACAATTCCTGGAATATGGGGCTTGTTATTTCAAAGCGTGTTGAGCCCGGACAAGAGGGATGTATTCCCGATGCAGCCAGCACGTACCAAGCCGACATCTGTCCTACATCCTCATTTCCCACAATCCCCTCTACGGCATTACGATACGCGTTGTCGCAGATGTAACGGGTCCATTTTTGGGTGAGGTAGGCCGCATCCAGGTGGTTGAACAAAAACGGAACTAAATGTACAGGCTCATTGGCATGATTATAATAGTCGTTCCAGAGCATATTTTCAGGCGTCTTCTCAAAAAAATCTGTTAGGTCCGCTAAGGTTTTTTCTTTCCCACCCATCAACTCGATCATGCCCGGAATATCATGTGGCACAAACCAGCCCTGCTGATAGGGGTTGCTTTCAATGGTACCATACCACTCTTTAGTACGTGCATTCTCGGGCCATTCCTCCCATGACCCGTCACTTTTCCGGGGTCTGAACCAGCCTTTTTCCGGATCAAATATCTTTCGGTAAGCTTGACTTTTGTCCAAATACACTTGTTCCGTTTCCGTCTTGTTCAATCCTTTTGCCAGTTGTGCTATGCACCAGTCGGTGTATGCATATTCCAGCGTATTCGAAATGCTCAATGCCCCCGGAGTGTATCCTAACGAATCGTTGCCAAACCGTTTGGAGGTATTGATGGCGTAGGTTAATGCTTTGGATACATCGTAATTGCGTATCCCTTTCGCATAAGCATCTGCCAATACCGATAGCGCAGGATTACCGATCATGCAGCCAGAATACGCATTTAATAATTCCCAGCGTTCAAAATAGCCCTTTCCAGATTCATCAGCCAGACTGATCAATGAATTGAGCTCATCATTTACTAAGCTGGGGTTGATCAAAGTTTGTAACGGAAATTGTGACCGGAAGACATCCCAGCCGCTAAAAATTGTCCGTTTGGTAAAGCCCTCACTATGGCGGATCCTGTTGTCGCCGCCCGTATAACGTCCATCGACATCCGTAAAAATGCGCGGATCAATCATGGTATGGTACATTGAGGTATAAAAGATCGTTTTTTGATCCTTTGTACCGCCGTTGACAACGATTTTTGATAGCTGTGCATCCCACATTTCTTTCGCTTCCCGACGGACACGATCGAAATTTTTGCCTGCTATTTCCTTTTTAAAATTATTTTCGGCGCCCTGCATATCGACGAAGGAAATTCCGACCTGTAGATTGACCTGCTCGCCCTGTCGGGTTTCAAATTCGGAGAACACGCCAAGGTGTTTCCCTTCCAGTTCATTTTTTCCGGGCCACACTTTCGCTTCAGCTAACCGATTTTGGTAAGCGATGGACTGTACATCGTCACGCTTACGCTTCCAGTCGTCAGGGATTTCTGCCGACCAGATACCATGTTTTTTTAGTGGTTTATCGAAGCGTGCATAAAAGTAAACCGTATAATCCGCCTTACCATCGCCATCGCCCCAGCCGCCCCCCTCAGGCGTACAGCGCATCCATCCCTGAATACTATAGTCATCTACTTTTCGGACATATTGCTGTATCGCTGTGCCGCCAACGCGACGCGCCAGGTCAATCTGAATACGTGATTCCTTACTTTGCGGAAAGGTAAAACGAAGCATACCGCTATGTGGTGCAGCGGTAGCCTCCACGCGAATATGATACCGTTCAAGATCAACTGCATAATATCCAGCCTGAGCGACCTCACTGGACTTGTTGTAAGGCGAACGGTAGCCTCTCACACTACCATCGTCCTTACCCGCAATGGTATGCAACTTACCGATGGTAGGCATCACCAGAAAATTTCCGAGATCGCCGTACCAGCCTACTCCACTCATCTGCGTGAAGGCAAAACCTTCAATACTGCGATGCTCGTAACTATACCCTGGGCTGTTGTCACCGCCTGTAATCGTGTTAGGGCTCACCTGCACCATGCCATAGGGTGTCGTTGCCCCCGGAAAAGTCTTTCCCAAACCATGATAAGTACCTGCGGCACCAACACTTGTACTGGCACCAATAAATGGATTGACATAGTCTGCTGGACTGGGAACAGGATGATATCGGCGACTAGCACACGATGTCGAAGACACGATTAGCGCGATAACAAAACAAGATAGCAGTCCATATAATTTATTCATATTGATTTATCGTTTTAAAGGTTCTATTTATTGACTTTAAAGGTCCTGATTCCGAATTGTGGCAGCTGCACAACAAAAGCTTTCCTATCCTTCGCCATCTTTCTAAAGGAAATATCCCCTTTGTGCTCACCATTCAGCAGGACTTCCTGTAGCGAAGTCGCGGGGAAGTTTATCGTGACAGTTGACGAAGCCTGTTTATTACCCGTATTAAACAGGCGTAAGTTAAGTTGTGCATGGTCCAACTGCAAGGCCGATATCTCCAAATTATCATCCGAGAGTTCGATCAACTGTCGATCTCTGGCTTCGATATTGAGATGATAGGATGCTAATAGCGGTTCGTTCCAGGCATTGCTTCGGTCTGCGATACGCGCTATATTCCAGTTTTTTTCATGAGGTATCAACGCATAGCGCATGTGTAATGGCCCCGTAATCTTATAATCCATCCCCCACAATCCCAACCCGGAGTATTGTGCAGTCAGACTCAATGGAAATTCCTTGCCATGGACATAGGACCCCGTATGGTCGGTCAGTACGGCGAGACCATATTGGCTATTTTCGTCAAAGAGGTCTACCCAGTTCAACACAACGTTGTTCTTAATCTGGTCCCATTGACCAAAAAAGGTATCCTCCAGACCACTTTCTGTGACATCAAATGGTGCATTTTTAGCTATTTTCCCCCTGTTTACAGTTGATGGAAACATGACTTTCAACTTATAGCGATCGTCGGTAAAAGCGCGTCTATTAGCTGTCCATTTCTGTTGTTGCTTATATTCACCGATTCCAACATTGCCTTTCCAGTCTATCGTCAGATCCATATCGATGCGTTGCTGTCCTGCCACTAGCGACAGTAACTGAACAAAAGGATGCCCATTGATATTCCCTGTTATTTTAACCGTTGTTTTCAACCCATCATCCTGTACGACAGTGAACGTTACGGGGCTATCCTTTGAAGAATAAAATTTCCCCTCTTCATAAAAATGCCCTGCGATTTCCCCCATCCGATACTCCTCCTCTTGTGTAGCAAATTCCTTTTGATTTGCATATTTGGCAATCAGACTCTTGATTGTTCCCCCCTGCTTTTTGTCCAGCACAATCTTGTACAATTCATTTTCGAGAATACAGTTGCCTTCGTTGTCAAAACGAACGATCTTTTTCGGTTCATCCGATTTAGATTGCCCTAGCTTAATAGGCTGAGCTGCCCTAAGCTGATAGGTAGCATAGCCAAAGCCATTCACCTCTGCTTCAAATTCCAGGACTTTACCCTTATCGGTTTGATAGCACTGTGCAGGCAATTTCTCCAGTTTTCCAGTCCACACGGTGACATCATCCACATGTTCAGGTAAGCGCACCTGTACCCATTCCTTTCGGTGTTGGGCTAGCGTATTATAAACCCGGATATAGCCCAATTCCGAATTAGTACTCCGCGTGGAAGTGGCATAAGAAGCATTTGCCTGCTGGATTAATTGATCCGCAATGTTCAGGGTATTGTTGGTCCAGTTCTCGATCGCCTGCGCCCAAGTCTGGTCCTGATGCAACTTATTGTAAGGTACAATCCAGGAATCGTGGTGCTGGGCCATCATCAACGTTCGCCAGGCTTCGTCAAGGCGTTTACCATCCGGTACAAAACCATGATCCATAAAAGCCATGGCACCGATTTTTTCAGCTTGCAGTATCCTGTTTTCCGCTTGGCGCACCTGTTGTGCAATGCGTTGCAGCACTTGGCTACCCCACATTAAGTTGACCAAAATGTCCTCCTGCCCCATTTTCCAGGTTGGCACAGCTCGTCCAGCTGGGATCGACCGAAAATATTCCGTCCAGGTGGTGTAACGCACATTATTTTTTACCTGGTCGCCCGTTCCTATCCACGGACCATTTTTCCATCCGGCATCCTGATAGCACATACCGACTGGATTCATAATTCCAGCTTCATAACAACTCTTCCAATAATCTACTGTATTGGCCCAGGCCGTAGTCTGCCAGGTGGAGTTTTTTTCAAAAGCCTCGTTTGCATAACGGGGTACCGTAAGTATTGCCGTACCATCGGGCCCTTCCCAATTCAGAAATTGACCACCATGTGCCCTGATGTAGCCTCCCCAGCAGGTATTTGGAGATTTAAGTACCGCATACTGAAATCCGAATTGCCGGAGGACCTGGGGTAGACTGCTTGTAAAACAAGGTTCTTCCACAGCATAGGTTGTAAAATTAATACCCGGAAAATGCGATTGATATTTCGCCATGCCATAAGTAAATTGGCGAATGATACTTTCACCAGAGATATTATACAGATAAGGTTGCGCATAGGTTGGATTTGTGAAATCCAGGCGTGGATCCTTCGCCCATTCCTTCATGCGTGCATAGCCAGCAGGATCCTTAACCTTGACTGTATCCCAGGTCTCCGGTTCGATCTCAAGTCCAATTCGCCAGCTTGGCTCCCCTTCCAGTTGGTCGAGCATAAATGTTGTTACCCAAAGTGGGTAGTGTCCGTAAACCCCGCCGTGATAACCATCGACAAAATAAGCCTGCTGCTGCCCCTGCAGTCCAGCGGCCGATACCAACGCAAGCCCCAAAATGATTGCTATTTTTTTCAACCCCGCCATCCCGTTATTTTTTCAGCTGTACAAGACGCACCGACCGTTTAATAGGTTGATTAACTTCATTCATCCGCTGCTGCAGATCATCAATCTGGTTTTGCCAGGCCGCGCGAACCTCAGGATACATCGCTTTGGCATAGAGATCTCTTTTTGCGCGCAACCAACCATCTGTGGCCACATGTTGGTCCATGACCTCGATGGCTTTGCGATTGTCGGCATTCAACAATCCTTTTGGGAGAAAAAAATTGTACTGCACCCAGGCCAGATCCCGGAAACGGCGTTCAATCTCCCAGCGTTCTTCATTGAGAAACATCACTTTCAAGGCCTGCTGATATTGGGGTGTCCGTGTCTGGTTCGCCAGATTGATTCCTTTGTCGAGATCCGCAGCAGACCATACACCGATTTCCTGATCGTCAATCCATAAGGTGTAGTTTCCTTTAAGTCCCTTTACCTGCAAGATTTCCTGATTCATTTCTTCCATAAAAGGGACAATATTAACCGCATCGTGCTGGCTATATTTAGCTCCCCAGCCTCTAGCGACCGTATCCATGGGATAAGGCAGTGCCGCCGCGAGATAATCAAAACTGAGGTTATTTCCAGCCTTTTTGACATTTTCAACCCCACAGTTCTTTGCTTCTATCACACGTTGTTTTGTCGCGTCAATCCCCACTGTGGCTACCCCCTGACCGGCAAATCCCTGAGCTTTCAAAAATAAGTAAGCCATGACCATATGCCCGTTATTATCTGGGTGCACGCGGTCGCTTCCCGATATGGTGAAGGTCGGATCCTTTTGCTGAAAATTCGCATTGATTGCGCTGATCGGCTGATTGAAATCATAGAATTCCCAGCCATTGCTTTTGGCCGATTCACGCTGAAAATCAACAATACGTTTCATAGCCTTATTTTTATTTTTAAAGGGCTTATTATCCTTGATCACCACATTTTCATCATAAGGAGTACTTCCCAGCAATACCAGGCGGGTATCGACCAACCCTTTGTATCGTTTTTCCATTTCTTTATAGCCATCGTATGACTCTTTTACCTTGGCATTAGCAAAAACCTCTGGCTGATCACCGTTATATTCAAAATAGCCTGAATCGTTCATACCGAAAGTAGTGATCAATACAGTAGGCTGCTTGCTGAACACATCGCCATCCAACCTTCTGAGCATATCGACCACCCGATCACCACCGATCCCCACGTTGAACATCTTCAGTTTCATTTCGGGAAAACGCGTCAGGTAATACAACCAGATATAAGCATGATAATGCCCACCATCCGTAATACTATTTCCCAAAAAGACCACGCGGTCGCCATCCTTAAAAGGTGAAATTTGTTGCGCAACAGTCCGGACAGCTGTTCCCAAAGACAGGAGAACGGCAAATCCTGCCAAAAAGATTTTTCTAGAATAATTTCCCATAAGATTGAAGTTGTACAAGGATGACGATAGGTAAAACGTAAAAATAGATTTATTAAATTGGTATTGGTTCTATCGGCATTTCCTTAAAAACAAATGTATAACGCAAGAGCCCTACTTGCATGTGCGAGTAGGGCTCTTAGTAAACGATTATAACGAATAAAATACAACAATAAACTAACAGACAATTAGTTACAAAACATCAAGTAAGCTGTTTTGGTAAATGATTTAGAATTGATTTGTGGATACTCCACCCAATTTTCGTACTTTTTCTTCAAAATGCTGGGCATCATCAATAGCCTTACTCTTTACTTTGCTCTTATAATTATAGATGGTTTGCATCGAATAGCGCAGAAAGATAGCAATCTGATTAACATCAGAAATCCCAAGGCGAATCAGGGCAAAAATACGGAGCTCGGTATTGAGTTTATCCTTTTTCAGCTGGTACTGTTCATCCGGCCGGAGCAGGTTGTTAAATTCATCAACAAAATTGGGATATACCTCCAAAAAAGTCCGATCAAAATCAGCGTAAAGATCCTGCGCGTATTTTTCCAGGGATTCATTGGAAGAAGTCAGCTGTTGTAAGTCATCCAGCTGGCGGCTTTTGACCTTACGGTACACATTTTTTCTAAAATCATCCAGTTTCTCCAGATATACCGCACATTGGTTGAGGTAATAGCCGATATAACGTTCACGTACAAGATTAGCCTCGTCCAATTTGTGGTTGACGAGGATCAGCTGCCCGTTAGTCATATTGAGTTTCTTTCGGGCACGGGATACGATCTTCATCTGCTTAAATAAGAAATAGAGTGTAAGGATTAAAATAACCGCAAATATGCTGATTACGATTGCATATAGACGCAAATTTTTCCGCTGTTGATCGATCTTGGCAAGATAGGTCGCTTCAATAATAGGTTGTGTGCGTGCGATAACAGTATTGCGAAAGCGCGAATTGTAATAGTTGGCATCGTCCAGAGCAGCCTGAATATAGGCAAAGGCTCTATTCACATCACCCTTTTTATTCAAGTAAATCGCCAAGGTCAATAATGACTCGTTTTCTTTAATCGCCAGTCGGACATCTGTAATTGCGGCCATAATAAGATATTCTTCCGTCAATTGCGCTTTTCCCAGTTCTTTAGCGATCATCGCAATACCCATTGCAGACATCCCATAGCCATGTGTATCACTTTTTTCCTTTTTGAACAGATGCAGCTGGATATCCCCGGACTCTTTGAACATACCCTCTGCTTTGAGCTTAAATGATTTTTCCTTGAGGTACATATCCGAGTTTGGGTCGAGCAGCCCCATAAGGCTGCTTCTGGATTTGGCAATTTCACTTTCGTATTCCCTATTGTAATTATCGTGGTCAGTGTATTTGATCAAATTTTCATAATAACGGATAGTGCTCCAGTGGTAGAGGACCTTCAGGTGCTGAGGCAGTCCATCATAATCGATTTGCTTCAGTACATCCCATGCCTGGGTAAACAATCCAGAGATGGAAAGAACAAAAGCCAATTTGACTTGGCTTTCTGTCATGAGCATCTTATCGTTAAGCTGGTTGGCTATCGCAATATTGCCGTCTATATAAGCCAATGAAGAGTCACAGTTTAACGTCTGATATTCAAAAATTAGCTGATTCTGGATCTCGTACCGTTTCATGGCTGCCGGGTGGCTTTTCAATTGGCCTTTGATAGCGTCAATCCGGTGAATCTTGGCAGCTAAATAAACAGCCCGATTATGGATTGCTTTATCCAGTACCTTCAATAAGGAATCTACTTTGTTCGCGTGCAGTGGTGTATAGTAAGCTAATGCAAAAATGCACAAAAGAATAAGTTGTCTCGCTTTCACTAGGCTATTATAATTGATCAAACGTAGCTCAAATATAAGTAAAAATTCGCTGGTAAAAACCCACGGTTATATTGTTAACGTTATTGTTGCATCAAAAATATAACGCTATGCGCACAAACTATTGACATTAGCGAATTATAGCCCTTAGATCAACATGCCATACGGATCTGTAAGCGCTCTTTCAGCAGAGGAGTTCGTGGCATTGGAGCAAAAATATGATATCACAGAACGTCCCATTGGGAAGTCTTTAAGCATTTTTCCAGCGCTCATGCCAACTTTTAAATTCGGATGGTTTGATTCGGAAGCGCGCAAAGTTCCCTTCATGCAGGGACAGTAGTTCCATATCTACGACATCAATAAATTTTTGCCGGTCGCTGCCAACAATGCGTTCAGAATACTGTCCAATGGCGGCTAATGCTTCCTGATGGTTCATAGTCTGAACGACAATCTCACGAACGATATGGCGGATTTCGTCGCGATAGCGCATTCGCCAGGTATCCGGCTCTCCCAACGATTGCCTGATGGCAGCATAACGGAGTGCTGAACGCCGATAAGACCAGAGAAAAACATCTTTCAATAAGTCAATGCGATTCAGTTCGTACACCCCGAGCAATCCCTTGATATATAACTCTTCCGGTACATCGACAAATGCCATAGGGGATAGGTTATGTCTATTCAAAGGAATATTTGCTGCCAAGCGGGAAACTCGTTTGTTCACATCATCGAAGGGCTGCAAGTAGGGCAAATGTACCATAATAAAGAAAGCCTGTTCGAAAGGATCCGCAATAGCCAGCAGCTTATCAAGCATTCTTCTGAACATATCTTCGATGAGCTGCGGCATGGCTAAGGGGGTGAACACAGAATTGGTAATACCGACACCAAATGTCCGCAGACGTCCAGCGGCAGCTGGGTCAGGCAGTAGATTATCAGCTAAAAGCGCATGTAAAT
Organism: Sphingobacterium prati; assembly: GCF_013167215.1. Lineage (GTDB taxonomy): Bacteria > Bacteroidota > Bacteroidia > Sphingobacteriales > Sphingobacteriaceae > Sphingobacterium > Sphingobacterium prati. The sequence continues at coordinate 88,378 of NZ_JABJWY010000037.1, read as the reverse complement.
TGGTGATGGTATAGCTGTTGAAATTGATCTCATCGGCCCCCTGTACAATAAACTCTATTGCTTCTTTATGATTCAGGATCATTTGCGTATCAGCCTCATTCTTATCGTCAGCCTTCTTTCCTTGGGAGATTAAATATTGGGTATCCAGAAGACTATATGTATTTCCTTCCAGCCGACTTGAATTCCAAGAGAGATCTATCAGCAGTCTTTCCAGTACCGATCTTGCGTATGTCCCTGCAGGTTGGTCGCTTGTATTTGTCTGACCTATTTCAGCGAGCATACGCTTTTCATCATCACTTAAATACATATCGATGTTAGGGCGATAATTTAGTAGAAAATCAGGTTGGTACCCTACAGGGATCCGAGTAGTCACCGGCCGGGACACAAGAGATTCAATTTTCCTTCCTTCCGGTGATAACTGAATTTCATTGGGTTGTTTCTTATATACTGAAGATTCGTTTGCAGTATTACCCCTATCCAATAGCGAGGAGATATGGTACAATGTTGAACGCACATTTCCGGATGTGTAGACCGCTCCTTCCGCTTTGAGTTTTTCCAAACGTCGTTGCAAAGACCTTGTTTCCAAATCCAGTCCAGTGGCCGCCTTAATTTCATTTAGACTAGCTCCTTTATGTGATTGCCGAAGGACTTCTAAAATGCGATAAACCTGTTGGTCTATTTCGTATTTCTTACCTGAGTTTTTTGCCATATCGCGACTTTTAAACGACAAAAATACAAAAAAATGTCGTGTTAATCAGTTTAAACGACAAAACAGTATTATTTTGTCGTGATATAACGTAATACGACAGGATTTTTTTCTGCAAACTGCGATTTAAGACGCTTTTCTTTCAAGCAAATAGGAATTTAAAGGAATAGATAATACCTTTGAACATACAACAGTAGACAGTTCCCTATACGAATCAGACCTTGATGAAATTGAAGAAAGCAAATACCTGTGATCACTCTTGCCTTATGTGCCGTTATGTTTTACGCGATTGGCTTGGGCAAATCGACCTACAACGAAAAAATATTAAATTAAAAAAAGGGGAACAGTTTATTATTGAGGGAGAATCCGTTCGGGGTATCTACTTTGTGCAATCGGGGCTTGTTAAAGTGCACCGCAATCTTGGAGATAAGGAAACTATCGTGCGTTTTGCAAAAAAAGGCGACATCGTGGGACATCGGGGCATCGCTTCAGAACCGACCTTTTATCCTGTTTCGGCAACTGCCCTTGAGGTTAGCCAAGTGTGTTTTGTTGAATTACCATTTTTCCTGTCTACGCTTCGTATCAATCCGGAATTGAGTTATCGTTTGATGTTATTTTTTGCCGACGAATTACATCTTTCAGAACAAAAGATGGCTAACCTGGCTCAACTTTCTGTCAAAAATCGGCTGGCCTGGAGTCTACTGCTGCTCCACCGCATTTTTGGTGGGGAGACCGAGGACGGAGATATAGGACTTTCACTGAGCAAAAAAGACCTTGCTTCGTACGTAGGGACTACCTATGAGACCTTTTATCGGATGCTTGGCGAACTTATACAGATGGGGGCAATCACGGTTGAGGGAAAGAAAATTTTCATTAAAGATTTCCAGCAACTAAACAGATTAGCTTCTGAACAAGGAGTATAAAAAAGGGGAGCCAACAACTTGAATGATCTTGTACTCCCCGGCGTAAATATTTCCCAATCTATACGTCAACGTTAAAATTTGTACCCCATTCCGATTCCCAATTTCCATTTCCCATCTGAAGTACTGGTTTTTGCATTATAAAAAGCAGGCAACTGGATGGCCATATGTCCGGATACCAGCGTCAGACCAACCCCGAGCGTGGGGGTAATCCAAGAATTCTTTGGCTTCCCTTCTTCCACCTTGTCATCCTTTAATTTCAACGTAGGTAGCAATCCGAGCATTACAGCCCTCTTTTTAGCAAAATTATATTTCACTGCAGGCCCTGTACAGTTAATATAAGCACCGTGATCTGCATATCCCGCCACTAAAATACCCTCAAACAAACTGGCTTTTACGGGGTTTTGTTGGCCGTAGGCTGCCAACGAGAGCACATGCAGCATCAGCACAGCTGTGATTTGTTTTATTTTAGCCATAACTATTTAGTTTTGCGAGGTCGATACTTGTCCTTTTCTGTTATACGTGTAATAGATTGCCATTCCAGTAAACAACAAACCGCCAACAATATTACCAGCTGTCACGATAAGCTGATTGTAAAGCCACCAGTCGGAGATGCTTACTTTTGCACCAAACATCATTCCGGCAGGGATCACAAACATATTCACCACCGCATGTTCATAGCCCAGCGCGAAGAATATAAAGATCGGAATGCCCGCAGCCAAAATCTTACCCAAGGTAGATTTGGAAGTCATCGACATCACCACCCCCATACAGACCATCCAATTACACAGAATCGCTTTGACAAAAGCAGCAAATAAACCCGCAGCCCCATGATCTCCATAGCCGATTGTTTTCTTTTCACTGATCAGGATCAGACTCTGCTCAATATTACCTAATTGGCTGACCTGCCCGGTTTCAGTGCTTGCAGCCCAGAATAGCAGGGCAAAAAGGACACTTCCCAAGAGATTCCCCAAGAATACCCAGAACAGGTTGTTCGCCATCACCCTAAAACTAATTTTTCCTTCAAACCAGGCCAAGGGCACAAGGGAGAAACTTCCCGTCACAAGTTCCAATCCAAGGATGACGATAATGACAAATCCCACCGGAAAGACAAATGCACCCATCAGGCTCAAGCCCGTCTGTGAAGTCGCCAATAAGGCCAACGTCACCGATATCGCCAATAAGGCACCGGCAAGCGCACCACGGATCAGGAGATCCCGGACCGGCAGGGAAGATTTGTAGACAGCGGTATTCATCATTGTTCCCGCCACTTCTTTGGGGCTAATGTAATCCATAATTTATTTACGTTAAAAGTTTTCCATTTAAATAGCTGCGAAAGGCCTAAGCGATCATTCCGATATACACGTTCCCGTTTTCAACTTTAACAGGGTAAGTCTTAATTGCACATTCATCACCGGAGAGACATTCCCCTGTATCCAGCGCAAAGGTTTTCTTATGGAATGGACAAGCCACCTTTGGCGTATCCCCCAGCGAACCCAACATTCCCCTGCTTAAAATCATCTGCCGTTTATGCGGACATTCATTCTGGGTAGCATACCATTCATTGCGGCGTGCAAAATAAAATAGCGCGACCTGTTGATTGTTTAGCTTGAGACAAACCCCGCCATTCTCGATAGCATCTTCTATTTTACAGGCTTGAAGCCATTGTGTGTCTAGTTGCGTTTCCATATGATTCTCTTTAAAAGGTTTTGTATAATGTTTAAATAGTTTTTAGATTCCAGTCGGCTGCTTTTTTCTGTCCGCGCATCGTGTCAAACTGTACCGTATCGTCCTTTTCCTCAGGTGCGTTTACAAAATGTACAAAACGTTTCCGGATATTGGGATCCTCTACTGCAGCCTTCCATTCACAACGGTAGCTATCAACAAGCAATTGCATATCCTGTTCCCAAGCTTCTGCCATTCCGAGACTATCCTCCACCACCACATTCCGCAAATAGTCAATCCCCCCTTCCATTTTATTGAGCCAAGGAGCAGTACGCGTCAGTGGGTCCGCTGTACGGATATAGAACATCAGAAAACGGTCAATATACCGGATACAGGTTTCACTATCAACATCGGCCGCCAAAAGTAGCGCATGCTGAGGTTTGCTACCACCATTTCCACAGACATAGAGGTTCCAGCCTTTTTCCGTCGCGATGATACCAAAGTCCTTGCTCTGTGCTTCGGCGCACTCACGGATACAGCCACTGACGGCAGACTTGAGTTTATGCGGAGCACGTAACCCGCGGTAACGCTCTTCTATCCGTATCGCGAAGGACACACTATCGTGCAGACCAAATCGGCACCAGGTACTACCCACGCAGCTTTTCACTGTACGCAGCGCCTTTCCATAAGCATGTCCACTCTCAAAACCCGCTGCGATAAGTTCCTCCCAAATAAACGGGAGGTCATTGAGGTGTGCACCAAACAAATCAATGCGTTGTCCCCCCGTAATTTTTGTATATAAATTATATTTTTTGGCCACTTCACCGATGACGATCAATTTATCAGGTGTAATTTCACCTCCTGGGATCCGCGGAACGACAGAATACGTCCCTCCTTTCTGAATATTGGCCAGGTAGCGGTCATTACTATCCTGCGCCACATCATTTCCCTTGCCCAAGATCATTTCATTCCAAAGACTGGCGATTAACGAAGACACCAGGGGTTTGCACACTTCACAACCATGTCCCCTACCCAATGCATCCAGCACGTGATCATAACTTTTTAGCTCGTGAATTTTGATCAGGTCGTACAGCTCCTGACGGCTCAGGTCAAAATGCTCACATATTGTATTACGGATATATTTCCCCTGTTGTTTCATGGTATAGTTGACCAGATCTTTTACCATAGGTACACAGCCACCGCAACCCGAACCAGCTTTGGTACATTTTTTAACAGCCTCCGCATTTTCGCAATTATGTGTGATCACCGCATCACAGATCTGCGCTTTGGTAATTCCTTCACAACTGCAGATCAATGCCTGATCCGGTAGGGCTTCCAATCCCGAAGAAGCCGATTTGCTCTCACGCTGTTCGCCAAACAGCAGCAGTTCGGGATGCTCAGCCAAAGGCATACTATTGTTGACCATTTGCAGGAGCATGTTGTAACTGGTAGCCTCGCCCACGAGAATTCCACCGAGCAGGCGCGTGCCGTCCGTACTGACATTCAACCGCTTATAAATACCCTTGTTACGATCTTCGAGTAAGATCGTCCGCGCATAAGGCTCGCTGACAAAAGGGTCACCAAAGCTAGCCACATCCACCCCCATCAGTTTTAATTTGGTACTCATATCAAAGCCTTTGAATGACTTTTCTTCCCCGATGATGTGTGCAGCTGCAATTTCTGCCATTTCGTAGCCTGGAGCAACCAGACCATAGATCATCTCATTGACCAGCGCACATTCCCCGATAGCATACACCGTGGGGTCGGAGGTCTGCATCTGGGCATTGACAAGTATTCCGCCACGTTCTCCGACTGCTAATCCAATTTTTTTTGCAAGCTCATCCCGCGGACGGATACCAGCAGAAATCACCAGCATATCCGTTTCGAGCACCGTACCATCGTTAAAAGCAATACCGGTAAGGTGTTCATCTCCGAGTAGCTGGCTTGTCGATTTTTGTAACAGGCAGCTTAACCCCAATTCAGCCAACTTAGCTTCTAAAAGGGCGCTCGCGCTTGCATCGATCTGCCTGGGCATCAATCGCGGTGCAAATTCAATGACTGCTGTTTCTTCAATACCCAAGTCAACGAGGGCTTTTGCCGCTTCCAAACCCAGCAATCCCCCCCCCATAACCGTCCCTTTTTTAGCTTTCGCCGCATAAGCTTTGATCAATTCTAGATCTTCAATGGTCCGGTATAGAAATACGCCTTGCTTTTCTACCCCCGGAATTGGCGGTACGAAAGCAGCCGAGCCTGTTGCAAAGATGAGGTAGTCATAATGAATAACTTGGCCCTTTAATGAACAAATCTCTTTTTTACTTAAATCTACATCAACAACGGGATCATTTAAATGAATTTTAATATTATTCTCAGCGTACCAGTCGTTTTTTGAAAGAAAAAGCTCATCAATCGATGAAATTTTAAAGTAATCGGTCAGATGTACACGATCATAGGCACGAATTGGCTCTTCTGCAAACACTGTTATTTGTAGATCGGAAGATTTTTGTTTTAATTTTTCACAAATCTTATTCCCCACCATACCATTTCCAATAATTACAATATTTTTTCTTTCCATAGCGTCTATTTTTTTTGTTAAAAAATCAATTATATGATTTCACAACACTAATTTATGAAATAAAAAATCAAATAATCAACAAAAAGATGATTTTTATCATATTTTTTCATTGAAAAACTTATAACAATTGAATATTTTGTGATTTTAATCATAATTTTTAATACATTTACATATATAAACAGCGTAAAAACAGGTAAAACATGAAAAAATCAACCGAAAAATCATTATTTATTGTTGGAGCTGGTCCAGGAGACCCAGAATTACTCACCATTAAAGCCTATAAAGCGATACAAAATGCGCAAGTTATCCTATATGACAACTTAATCAACGAGGAAATCCTCAGTATAGCGGACAAAAACTGTATAAAACGTTATGTTGGCAAGCATCCATATGGCAAATACGTACCACAAGAAGAAATAAATGACCTTATTCTTTACTATTGTCAAAATTTTGACCATGTGGTGCGCTTGAAAGGCGGTGACCCCTACCTTTTTGGACGTGGTTTTGAAGAATGGCTTACCGTGAAAGACCAAAATATCAATACGATCTATATTCCAGGAATCAGCAGCATGCAAGGTGCGGGGCTCAATAGCATCCCGCTCACGCATCGTGGTGTAAGCGAAGGTGTATGGGCATTGACCGGTATGAAAAAAGATGGCAGCCTATCAGCCGACCTTCCACTAGCTGTCCAAAGCAAATCGACTGTGGTGATTTATATGGGGATGCGTAAACTTGATGAGATTGCACGTACTTATGTGCTCTATGGCAAAGGAGATACACCCGCGGCCATTATACAGCACGCGAGTCTACCACAACAAAAGCAGGTGTTATGTAAAGCAAAAGATCTTGTGCGAGCTAGTCGGGAGAATGGCCTCGGGCATCCGGCGATCATTGTCATCGGTGAAGTTGTCAATTTGCAACAGGCCACCACCATCATTATGGAACAGCGACATATCGTATAATTCAGCTACAAGCATTTGGGACATAGCACGATCAGTGCCCAAATCGTTAGCATTCAGCATACCCGAATTCATACGTGTATTTCATCAGCGATAACTGGTTTTTTCTACCAATTGTCATTGGACTTGCTATCATTGATATGTTTGGAGAAATTACCAATATACTTATTAATGAATGCATCTAATCCTTCCTGCAAGCTTTTTCGGGCCACTTTGCCATTGCTACCATATAGCGCATTTTTTGACATGAAATTATTGGTGCCGTTCAACGGATATTCAGCTCCGCCCGGCGACTCAAAATATTTGTAATTCGGTGCGAACCTTATTTTCGAATCTTTGAAATCCAAGGTAATCTTATAATAAAAATCATAGTACGTTTTTGAACCCAGGTAGGTCGTATAAACAGCCTTCTGCTCCATCGCATCGATCACAATTTGCTCGCCTTCGATTTTCGTCGTTACTTTCTCAGGATTATTATAATAGGAATTCACATACTTTAGTGCAGCTTTATATAAATCTTGCTGCGATCTACCTGCAAAATTCAAGACGACATAATTCTTTGACTCGTCAGCAGCATCGACAAAATCCTTCGGTGTTATTTTCATTGACTGAGCCTGTACAAATGCTGCCGCTATACAAAGCAATAAAACTGCAAAAAACTTCTTCATCATTAGTTCGTGTCCTTTTCTCGATTTAAGATTAAATATATTAATATACGCTGCCATGGCAACAGATATTATGCCAAACTTATACAATTATACATTAAACAGCAGGTTTGTCTCTTCTCATTTTAAAAATACAATCATCTGGAATCACCTGGCACATTTGGCGTATTCCTAATAAAAATCCAAATTATTGAATTTTCTCAAATTCAAAGGAAATTTCCATGTCCTTATTAGAAACTTTTGCTTTCAGTTTTCCACTTTCGGTCCAATACTGGATTTGTTTCGGAAAATCTATCGAATCATTTGTAAAAACAAACTCATTGCTTCTAAGCGCTGACAGCTTAAATTCAATAGGTCTTTTTTCATCCGGAGTTTTAACGAATAAACTCCACTTTCCATTCGGTGCAATCAATGACATCTGCTCCTGGCTTATGGTATCCCCTTTTTGCAATGTAAAGGAAAAGCCGGCATATTCGGTTGTGCTTATTTTTTTCCAGCTTTCAAAAGTCTGTTTTCCTTTATTATCATTTGTCCGCTTCCAGTTTCCGTTGATCCAATCTAAATTCACCGCTACCTCCTCTGTAGGTTCAGATGCAGTCGCTGACGTTTCAGTGGTTCCAGTGCTTGTATTCTGATGACAGGATACCGCTACTGCGGCATAAACTAAAAGACCTATCCTTTTCATAATTTGCTATTTTGGTTATATAATGTACATTAATATTGACTTCAATATACATATTTTTACAATTTTACCGCTCCTGCCTAGGCATACTTAAAATGTCTTCCTGCTCTTTAGCTTCCCGTTTACTCAATTCCATCAGACCTAAATCAGGATGATAAATGGATTGGTAGTTATTTGAAAAGATAAATCGAAAGTATCTGGCCGTTCCTGCGGCCTCCGCAAACTTTTTCGGATCTTCATAAAATGACTCCTTACCCATATACTGTTCGCCGGGGGTTGCAAGCGCCCTTCCCGTTTTATCCTTGTCCGACCATCCACCCTGACGGTTAAAAAAAGAGATGTCAGCGTTGTAGTTCTGATATTCGCCCTGATACACATGTGTCTTTTTCTTCGGATCTGTATAGGTTATCTTAAAATTGATATCATCCACAAAATTAATCTTGTAGTCCGTCTTTTCTTTGCTAAATATTAGCCTCATCTCGTTATACTCCGAATTTGATGGCGATCTTTCGTATTTGGCAGTAAAATACCAGGTTGTTTGCTGAAGCGGATAAGTTTCTGTAATCGGAAAGGTATAGTTGTCCGAAGAAAAAGGAAATTTTTGTCCTTTGTCATAGATCAATTGAAATTGGATGGTATGAAGCCGCTTATTGCCAATGACGGTATCCCCGGCGATCATATACTTAACCACCGGATTGTTAAATGTAGCTTGATAGGTATTCGCATCGATCTGCTCAAGCTTAGGCTCATAATCGAGCAAGCGCGCTCTAAAAACGCTAAGATCAGCAGCGGTAAGGTAAGTCAGCAGCAGTTCATTCTTATTGTCCTGCTGTCTGGTGGACAGCGACAGCCTTTCCTTCGTCTGCGGATGTATATAGAGGCTATCATTTACCCGCTGGAATCCCGTAGGTAACAGATAGGCCGCATTTAGTTTAGCTACTTTATTTTCCGGAACCCCTTCATCTGTATATAGAAGAATGAAATTTCTTGGATAGAATTTCTGTGCAAATAGGCTATGCTCCGTACCGCATATCAACATCAGCAGACTCAGCAACCTTAGTATCTTTCTGTTCATTTTCGCTTTTATAATCTCTTTTGCCATAAAGATAAGGATAACGCTGCGCAAGGCAGGGCCGCTTTAATATCCGTGTGAGCCCAGTTACGATTCGCTGAGTTCAGCAAAATATAGCTGACTTCAGGCTTCTAAACCTTAACGGTAAAAGTCAGCGCAAAATACTGGCGGAGCCAGATCCGCAGAAAGATACCCTTAGCAAAAAGCAAAAGCACACCCAGCGAGGTCAAGCAATCAAGCTCAACCTGGAGTCGGACATAGCTATGTTTTGACAGTATTGGTAATAGGTTTGGTAAGAAACGATGTAGACGCATGGTATTTACGGATACTCGACCTAAGAATCCGTGAAAATGCGGATTTATATGTAAAAGCCTAGCATAAAAATGGACTGCCCCCAAACAGTGTTCAACTTTTTGGGGGCAGTGCAAAACCTAGGCTTTTATTTTTGGATCTATCCAGTAAGCAACGTGATCCGTATGGCTGAAAAATTCCATGGGCGTTACGTGGCAGTCCATCGTATCCTGCAAGCCACCATCGGTATAGCTGACTACTTCATCAGAAGGTATGACCATCCCAGTTACGATAGCACCTTCCTCGAGGCAATTCAAATCAGACAACAGCACATTGATGTTGTTTGACACCACCCATTGTTCCATCTCTTCCTTGGTGAGCCGTTGTACCCGTTGCGCCAAAAAGTTAGCTTCCTCAAGCTCCTTTTCGACGAGATCTGGATAAAACATTCTTAAGAATGCTTCGTATTTATCAAAATCTTTGGTACGGATAGCCTCATTGCGGAGGAATTGCTTCTCCCCCAGTTGTCCGTACTCCTTTGCATATTTACGCAGTTCCAATTCTGCAAGTTCACGATCCGACCATTTTGCCAGCTCCGACAAGGCATACACATCGCTACCATGTCCGTCACATTTATTTAAATATTCCCATACATCTCCTTGTACGGCCTTCGGCTTTTTGTGGTCTAGGATATGATATCCTTGTGCTATCCATTCTTCGATCTGTTCCCTTCTCATACATCAATTTTTAATTAAATACCTAATCAATCAACATGCTTAGATCCCCAGATAGCTCTGAAAGCATGTAGACCTATCGCGATCATTTTTCTATCTTATAAACAACAGATCACAGCGGATAGTTTCCTTCAAAAAAAGAAAAGGTCAGGAACATCTGAACACCCTGACCTTTTATAACTAAGTTATCCATCATATGGATTACTGTAAAAACAAAACCTATTTGAAAATCGTTTTGAAAAAACTGAAAATGACCCTGTCTCACTGAACTCTTCCAGCTTCCTGTCAATTTATCATGTAAAAATTGGCAGTTTTCGTGCAAAAATTTCAGTTTTTACAGCTCGGTATTCTTTTTGTCCAATATTAAATACAGTCGGCCGGCTGATAGATTTAAATTATTGTTTTACTTCATTAAAAGGAGGTTACTATGAAACTTGCAAAAAGAAATTGGAACAACTTTTCACTTTTTTCGCCCATGTTTGATAATTTTAACCGCGAGCTTTTAAACTGGGATAACAAAAATTATTCATCAACAAGCACCACCGTCCCTGCGGTCAACATCAAGGAAAACGGAGATACCTTTGAAGTTGAAGTTGCAGCGCCCGGCATGGCAAAGGACGATTTCAAGGTAGCACTTGAGGGCAACCTGTTGACCATTTCTTCTGCTAAGGAAGAAAAAAATGAGGAGCAAACAGACAATTATACACGCCGCGAGTTTAGCTACCAATCTTTTCAACGTAGCTTTGAACTTCAAAAAGATGTCGTCGATCAAGATAACATTCAGGCGCGTTATGAAAATGGTATGCTACGATTAACCATACCAAAAAAAGAAGAGGCCAAACAAAAAGAACCGCGGCTTATCGAGATATCTTAAGATCCAAATTGCAACTTTAACTGGGTTAGACTCCGATTGGAGGCTAACCTATTTTTCATTCTTGGTATTATGGAACGGTCAAATTATTATATTGAAATACAGATGTTCAGCCAGGAGCGTTACATGACGATCGCTCATTTTGATCAGAGCAGCTGCGAAAAGATTGTTCATGAACTATTCGACGAATTAGTTGGCGGCAGCCAACCTGCTGACAACCGGTTACTGCGCATCAACCTTTTACTTCGTGAACAAGGCTTATCAAACACACAGTTGAGATCAATTCATTGCACACTGGATGAGCTGGCAGAAAACGTGAAGATCATTATTAAGAAAACTTTCAGGGCGGTTAATTTCGACTGACCCAACCTGCTCCTCCGTGGAGCAAGTGGTCACCTTACAACCATTGCAACACCTTATAACCTTTGAAAAACATTTTTTTTACAATACATTTTATATTTCACTCTTGATTTTTATCAAATTGATTTTTAATTTGGGCGCGGTTTGCTTTCAACAAGGTAGCGATACCCAGACCGACATTTTTTAAAGCTAATATTCTATTTAAATATAAATTTTAGTTATTGGATCATGTTAACAGAATTACTAATTACAAACACAGAACGACGTTTTTCTTTCAGGCCATTTTTAATCGCACTTATCGTGCTGGCAAACAGTCTCTATTTATCGGGACAAACCGCTGCTCCCCTCAAATCCAATTTTGAGGCCAGGCTCATCAATATCGAAGCCCCCAGCAATGAGCCCTTTCGTTACAGCACGACCCTGACAAATGGATCGGCACAAACAGTCAACTACAGCCTCAATGCACAGCTGCCCGAAGGTTGGCAGATCAGCTACCGGGTAGAGGGTTCATTGGTGACTTCACTACAGATGCAGCCAAATAAAGCCCAGGAGATCAGTATTGAAATCAGCTGCCCCCTTACCGCAAAACCGAGTAAATATAAAATTCCTGTCCGGGCTATCTCGCCCACAGATACCCTGCAGCTCGATCTAGAGGCAGTCGTAAAAGGCTCTTATGCCCTTGAACTGACCACGCCTAGCGGCAGGCTCAGCGACGAAGTGGTATCCGGAGGCAGCAAGGAGATCCTGCTCAAAGTTAAAAATACAGGCACACTCCCCCTAAATGCATTGGACCTCAGTTCACAGCTACCCAGCAGATGGGAAGCCACCTTCAGCCCCAGCACCATCAAACAGCTGGAAGCAGGCAAATCTGTAGACGTCAAAGTCAACCTAAAGGTTCCCGATAAAACCATTGCAGGGGACTATGCCGCTAAATTTGAGATCAAATCCTCCAACAGCAATGCTGACATTTCATTCCGCATGATCGTCAAAACTTCCCTGTTATCGGGTTGGATTGGCATGCTGGTCATCGTATTGGCCATTGGTTTGGTGTATTACCTCATCCGCAAATACGGACGTAGATAAGGGGGACACAAAAGATTATCATTATGAAGGATCCTATCATTCAATTGACGGGTCTGACCAAAAGCTATGGCAAAGTAACTGCCGTAGACAAGTTGGACCTGCAGATTTATCCCGGAGAAATCTTTGGCCTACTCGGACCCAATGGTGCCGGCAAGACGACCAGCATTCTGATGATGCTTGGCCTGACCGAACCCACGGCTGGTACGGCCTATGTCTGTGGCCATAATGCCACCCGCAATCCGATAGCTGTCAAACGCAAAGTAGGCTATCTGCCAGACAGTGTGGGCTTCTATCCCGAAATGACCGCATTGGAAAACCTCTGTTTTATTGCCGAGTTAAACGGGCTTACAAAATCCTATGCACAGGCCTGCGCCAAAGATATGCTGCATGTCGTCGGCCTCGAACAGGAGATGCATAAAAAAACAGGTGCTTTTTCCCGTGGGATGAAACAGCGCCTAGGCTTGGCCGAAGTGCTGATCAAAACACCCGAAGTTGCCATTCTGGACGAGCCTACCCTCGGTATCGACCCCAAGGGTGTCGACGATTTTCTCGAACTTATCAAGCGGCTCAGCAAGGAGCATAATCTCACGGTACTGCTCTCTTCACACCATCTCCATCAGGTACAACGGGTGTGCGACCGCGTGGGCATCTTTGTCGGCGGCAAGCTGCTGGTCGAAGGATCGATCGAGCACCTGGCTCACAACCTGCAGCAGCAGGAAGGTGTCACCACGGCGATCACGCTGGAAGATCCCCTGGGCGATACAGCACGCTTTGAAGAAGCATTAAAAGCCCTGCCCGGATTCCGCAAGCTCACCGTAACCGGCTATTCGATCGAGCTGCAAACCGATGCCGATGTCACTGCTGCTGCTGTGCGCCTGCTTGTAAATAGCGGAGCCAATGTCGTCGCTGTGAGCCGTAACGATTATAAGCTTGACGATATCTATAATACATATTTTGAGAATAGCATAACAACAAACACTGCACATGAAAAATCCAACGGTTTCTTCAAAAGATATCAATAGCCACCCCGCGGCCGCGATGCAGGTATTGGTCAGCAAAGAAATTGCCGCACATATCCGCAGCTGGCGTTTTAATATATTGATCCTGCTTATCGTGCTCACTTTTGGGGCCTCTTTATACGTTTCGAGCATGGGCCTGAAGGACGCTGTCAGCAATATGCGTGATCCAGACCAGTCGTTTCTGTACCTCAAGCTGCTGACCACAACGGACAACTCGATTCCTCCTTTCCATGTATTCCTGAATTTTCTGGCCCCTTTGCTGGGCATCGCACTCGGTTTTGACGCCATCAATGCAGAGTATAACAATGGTACCCTCACCCGCCTGATGGCCCAGCCCATCTACCGCGACAATCTGCTGTTTGCCAAGTTTTTGGCCCCACTGATTGTCGTAGGCACCTTATTTGTTGCACTCGTGCTCCTGATGATCGGCGGTGGTCTGCTCGGCACCGGCGTACGGATCGAGCCACAGGAGCTGCTTCGGATCTTCGGATTCACTTTAATTAGTGTACTGTATGTAGCTTTCTGGCTGAGCCTGGCCATTCTGTTGTCGATCCGCTTTCGTCAGCCGGCCACTTCGGCACTCACGGCAATTGGGATCTGGCTATTTTTCACTGTATTTTTTCCGATCCTGGTCAATCTGGCGATCCGACCGTTCTTACCGAATCCAAATTATATCTCAGAGCAGGAGTACCTGGCTTACAATGAGCTGATCCTAAACCTTCTTCGGCTATCGCCAAGCCAACTTTATACCGACGCCACGACGACCCTACTGATGCCTTCGGTGCGCAGCCTTGGTCCTATTGCCATGGAACAGATGGTAGGTGCCATTCCTTCACCGCTCTCGTTTCGGGAAAGTTTCTTAATGGTCTGGCCGCAGGTAAGCGGGCTCACGGCCGCCATGATGATCTGTTTTGCCTGGTCCTATTATATCTTTATGCGAAGAGAAATACGGAGTTAAATAGCGCAGCGGGATTCGATTGATTGCATAACATGCATAAGCCAACTATGCGAGGATCCTGTTCTAAGAAAAAAGAATATTATAATACATCATGAAAGCATCCTAGATTAGGGGTCTAGGATGCTTTGTCATATTAACCTAAAAATGAAAAGTAACCCATAGCTGAGTTTATAAAAGAAACGTCGGCTGTCTGCATTTGGTTTGTTCCCATGCAAAATTTTTCATCGCAAGTCATTCCTGTCTGATGGCTAACATATATTCCCGATCTGCATCGGGGCTTTTACAAACGCAAAAAGGTCGGGAAAAAACCGACCTCCTATCGTGAAGCTTATCTTAAAAATGGATCAACTTTAGAACAAAAACTAGCTGTAAATAGTTTGCACAAAAAGCACGCTAGTCTGGGAAACATAGCGTGCTGCTTGTCATTTTACCTAATTTTATGAGTACCCCTGATCAGGGGTGATTGATATTCACAGAACGCCAGTGCATTGAAAAAAGTTTTAAATCTGCACAAAAAGCCAGTTGAACGAATAGCGATTCAAAAACAAAGGTTGCTCAGCACAATCGTGCCCGCAACCTTTGTCAAGTATATAATGAATAAAAAATGGGTGCTTAATCTTTATTTTCCTTTTTGTAAGCCAAGTAGAATACGATGGGCAGAATGGAGAAGGAAAGGATCATACAGATAATCAATCCACCGACAATCATAATGGCCAGCGGTTTCTGAATTTCTGAGCCCATGCCATTGGACAAAGCCGCAGGCAATAAACCCATGGCCCCCATTAGTGCAATCATTAAGATCGGTCTGATCCGGCTTTTTACGGCTTCATAAATAGCAGGTTTCAAACCCATTTTGTGCAGCAGATTTTCTTTCATGACACCTATTAGAACAATCCCGTCGATCGTGGCCACGCCAAAGAGGATAATAAAACCGATACCCGCCGAAATGCCGAATGTCGTCCCCGTAATCCATAGCGAGACAAACCCGCCGATAAATGCAAACGCAAGCGTCAGGGAGGAGATCGCGGTATCTTTTAGGTTACCAAAATTGGCATAAAGCAAGAGCAAGATCAATAGCAGAGACACCGGTACCACGTTCATCAACTGCTTGGTGGCCCTTTCCTTACTTTCGAACTCACCAGCCCAGACAACCTTGTAGGACTTAGGCAATTTAACATCAGCTGCGATCTGTTTTTTTGCATCCGCAATGGTACTCCCCAGATCCCGGCCTTCGATATTAAATCCAACACCGATGTAACGTGAATTTCCGTCGCGATAGATAAATGCCGGTCCGGTGTGATAATCGATGGTTGCAATTTCCCGCAGCGGCACCTTCTGGTCGTTCATCGTCGGAATAATGATGTTTCCGATCTTTTCTGGGCTGTCCCGATATTGTTTCTGAAAGCGTAGGCGCACATCAAAGATCCGCTCATTGTCGTAAAAATGCGTCACAGACTGCCCACCTATGGTCATCTCGATGACCGACTGAACATCCTTGGTGGACACACCATATTTTGCCATCTTCGAATCGTGCAGCTGAATCCGTAGTTCCGGTAAGCCTATATTTTTAAATACATTCACATCCGTGATGCCATCCACCTTCTTGAGCGATTGCGCAAAACTATTCGCTTTATTCTCCAGGTCCTGCAGGTTTTCACCAAAAATCTTGATTACCAGCGGGCTTTTCACCCCGGCCACATACTCCTCCACATTATCCTGGATCGGCTGGCTGAAACCAAAATTGATCCCCGGAAAGGTCTGCAGGCTATCCCGCATCTGTGCGATCAATTTCTCCTTGGGTATCTTCCGCTTCCAGGCCCCTTCAGGTTTCAACTCAATGTTAAATTCAATATTGAAAAATCCAGTGGGATCGGTGCCGTCATTGGGCCGGCCCGTCTGCGTCATAATAAAATCAATTTCATCAAATTGGTCGATCAATTTTGTTTTCATTGTTTTTGTCAACTTAACAGATTCCTCCAGGTTGACACTATTGGGTAAGGTAGCACGAACGTATATGGCACCTTCGTTGAGCTTGGGCAAAAATTCCGAACCGTAATGGCTAAACCGCACGATACAAACAATCAGGGTCAATCCAAAAATTGCCAATGTCCATTTTGGATGGTCAAAGGCCTTTTTAAATCCTTTGAAAATAACGTTGCGGCTTACTTTCGTGATTTTATTTTCATCCTCTTTAATATTCTTTTTCAGCAGGTACTTACACATGGCCGGCACGTAGGTCAGACTCAGGATCAAGGAGCCCAATAAAGCGTAGCCCAAGGTAAAGGCCAAGGGTGAAAACATTTTCCCTTCCACCTTTTGGAAAGAGAAAATAGGTGTCAGTGCGACAATCAGGATCAATAGCGCAAAAAAGATATATCCCGCTACCGAACCTGCACTTTTTTTGATGATACCGAGTTTGGATACCTTGTTGAAACGCGCTGTTCCGAGCCGGTGGGCCTCCCGTTCCAAGGAGACAAAAACAGTCTCCACGATGACCAGCGTCCCTTCGAGCAGCAAACCAAAGTCCAATGCCCCCATGGAAATCAGATTTGCCGGCAGCCCTTGAATCTTCAATAAGATAATTGCAAACAGAAAGGCCAATGGAATCACCGAAGCGACAATAAAAGTTGTCTTCCAGTTGTTCAAAAAGATAAAGACGATGATTGACACCAGAATAACACCCTCAATCAGGTTTTTCGACACCGTATGCACCGTGTTGTTCACCAATTTTGTGCGGTCAATTACCGGTTCGATCCTGACATTTTCCGGCAAGATACGACCGTTCAGTTCCGCAATTTTTTCTTTCAGCCGTGTCACTACCGCCGATGGGTTTTCACCCCGGAGCATAATGACGATACCCTGTACCAGATCATCCTCCTGATTGAGCCCCACCTGTCCGAGCCGTGGTTTTGCCCCCAATTCGATCTCAGCCACATGCTTGACCAGGATGGGCGTATTGCCCACCACTTTGATCAAAATATTGCCAATATCTTCTATTTTATCCAGCAAGCCCACACCACGTACCACATAGGCCTGATTTCCTTTTTGTATTACATCGCCACCCACATTGATATTTGAGCGCGATACCGCCTCATATACATCCAATGGAGACAGGTTATAATTGGCCAGTTCCGTTGGATTGATCTTGATTTCATAGATCTTTTCCTCACCGCCAAAGCTCACGACATCCGCTACCCCCGGTACCCCGACCAGCTCCCGTTCGATCACCCAATCCTGAATGGCAGATACCTCCTTAATGGGCAGATTGCTCTTGACCACATAGCGAAAGATTTCCCCTGTAGCGCCCGAAGGCGGTTCAATCGAACTTTCGGCCCCCTCTGGTAGATCAATGGACCGCATCTTATTGCCCGCATACTGCTGCGCATAGAAGTCTTCCACGTCCTCCTCAAACTGCACCGTTACGACAGAAAGCCCAAAAAGCGAGATGGAACGTACGTCGGTCTTCTTCGGAATGGTATTCATTTCCTTGGTGACCGGCAGTGTGACAAACTTCTCAATTTCTTCGGCACTGCGCCCCGGCCACTGCGTAATGATCCGGACGCGGGTATTGGTCACGTCCGGAAAAGCTTCAATCGGTGTATGCAGGTAGGCGTAAATTCCACCGAACAATAGGGCCAGCGTAAAAAACAGGACCAGCAAAGAGTGTTTCAGTGAAAATGAAACGATATTTTGTACAACTTTCTTCATCCCTATCTGTTCATCAATTCATCAAATACAATCAGTTCATTTTCGGTCAGCACGCGGTCTCCAGCCGCTAACCCTGTTTCGACAAAAGCATACGTTTCGTTTTCCGAAACGATATCAACAGCTTTTACAGCCAGGTCACAGTCGCTTCTATAGATCACCACATAATTCTGGTTGTTATGCAGGATAACCGCATCTTTGGGTATTGCCAGCAAGTGTTGCTTCTGCCCTGCGGTTCCCTTCTCGACCAATACATCCACGCTCATACCCGGTTTTAATCTTAAATCCTTGTTGAGCAGCTTGACACGCGCTTTGACCACCCGTTCTTCGGGATCAAAAAAGTTGGCCACCTGATCAATATAGCCTTCAAAATATTCGCCTTTATAAGCCAAGGTTGTGATCTTTACATGCGCCCCATTTTTGACGAAGGGCAAGTTATTTGCATAAATATTTACCGTTACCCAGACCTCATTCAGGTTGCTGATGGACAATAATTCCGTGTCGTCACCTACCGTCATTCCCGGACTCACCTTTTTATCGACGATATAACCAGATTTGGGCGCGCGGATATAAAAAACACCATGTTCCGATGAGCCGTTCAGCAGTTTCATATTGGCTTTCACATGCTGGATCCCAATCTGCACCGCCTTCAATTCACTCTCCAGCTCTTCCAGCTCCCGCTGCGAAGCCATCCCATCCTGGAGCATGCTGCGCATACTATTCACTTTACTTTCAGCCAGATGCTTACTGTTTTCCAGCTCACGGAGTTCCTTGCTCAGATCATTCACCGATGTCCCCTTGAGCGATACCAATAGCTGCCCCTTTTCGACATAGTCACCCATATTGACAGCGACAGCCTGTACCATGCCCTGGATTGGACTCTTTAAGGCCGCGAGTTCATCCTGGTTGTATTGGATTACACCATTGAGGGCAATCTGTTCGGACACGTCCCGCTTTTGGATCGAATCAATTTTAATATGGCGTTTGAAATCCTCATTTAGGCAAAAACCTGTCGTGCCTACAGTCTGTTGCTCCTCCTTTTGCATTGACTGGCAGCCCAGCAAGAAGCAAATAGACAAAACCATGAATGGCAATAAAAAATTAACCTTCATCAGCTAATATCCTTTCCGACTAAATAGGTTAGTTCTTCCTTGTACTGCAAGTATTTAGCCCTTCGTTCCAATAGTGATTCTTTATTTTCCATATAATTATTGATAAAGTCTATAAATTCAACGATCGTAAGTCGCTGTTGCTGAAAATTGCGTACATACCGTTCCAGAGCCACATCCAGCTGACCGTCAAATCCATTGTCCGTAGTTTTTAAACTCGCTTCCAGATTGCTTAGACGCGATGAAAGAAAATCGATCTCCCGCTCAATATCGATGCGGAACTGCTCGATTTCAACTTTATTTTTTTCCAGTTCCAATGTAGCGACCCGGATGTTTCCTTGATTCCTATTAAACAGCGGCAGATCCATGGAGACGCCCACGCCCATAAAATCGCGCATAATGTTACCACCCCGGTCATAATTCAGGGAGACCTGTAGATCCGGTACCCGTTCTGCCTTCGCTATATCCAGCTGGGCCTGGCCTTTCTTAAATTCATTGTGGATGATTTTATAGTCGCTGCGATTATCCAGCGCCATGATTTTCCATTCGTTTTGTCTGATTGCAATAAAAGCAGGGCTTCCTAATGTATCCGCAATGGAAAGCGCCTTGCCTTTCGCTCCCAGATAGCGTGCAACAGCGTTCATTTTTGCAATTTTCTCCTGCTGGATTTCATTCAATTTATTACCAAAGGCGATAGTCTCGCTCTGGATCCTGAGGAAGTCCATTTCGCTGACATTGCCTGCTTTCCATTGATTTTGGTACGATTGTGCCAACTTATGGAAAATATCGACCTGATTGGCGTAGAGCCGCTCTTTCTCTTGCAGCACCTGTAATTCCAGGCATTGGCTACGGAGGTCATATTTCAGATTCCGGAGCAATTCCTCAAACTGAAGTTGCGCATTCACTTTTTCCAGAAGCTGCAGCTGTACCCGCTTTTTCCTTTTGCCGGCCAGTTCAATCGTCTGCTCCAGTTCGATCTGCACCTGTTGGTGTCGCCCATAGTTTCCGATCAGGGCAGGCAGGGATTCACTGGAAGAGTTTTTCCAGAGATTGACCTCACTAATTGAAATATTCGGGTTGGGCCATAATTTCGCCTGCAATACTGCGGCCTCAGCCTGCTTTAGCTGAAAGCGCTGCGCCATTAAGCTTAGGTTATGTGCCAGGAACACCTGTTCTATCTCCGATTTTTGCAAGCGGTTTTCGGCCAGTTCCTGAGCAAATAGCTTGGAGTTCAAGCCAAGAAGAATAACGAATGCAATGCCTATTTTTCTCACTTTATTTTGTATTTCCACAAAACTAAGCCTGACGGATTACAGACAACTTTAGCCTAAATTAAAGTTTGATTAGAAAAGATTAGAGAAGGATTAGAATTTTGGAAAGAGCAGCGATACCGTAGTCCCCATATCATCTGAATGAATATCAAAGTCTACCCCCTGGTCTTTAAAGACAATCTGTGCGAAAGAGAGCCCTATGCCACTTCCTTTTACATCACCTACATTCGATCCACGGTAAAAGGTCTGCTTCACGGCCTCGAGCTCGGCTGCGGGGATACCAATTCCATGATCGATGATCTGCAGGGATAAGCGTCCATTGAGGGTGGCCAGTTGCATCAGTACTTCCTTTCCATCCGCATATTTGAGCGCATTTTCAACCAAGTTGGAGATCGACAGCGTGATGAGCATCCGATTGCCGCGGAAATTAAAATACTGCGGGTCATCCACCTGGAGATCTACTTTCAAGGGTACGGTAAATGTTCTGGCAAACTTAGGCACCAGTTCCCACACCACTTCGTCTATGCGAAAGACCTCCATGGAACGTTTCAGTGCCTGGTCTTCTGTCAGCAATAGAAAATTGCCGATCAAGTGATTTAGAAAATTTACATGTTCGGTGATGGTCGCCGCCAGCTCCTGATACTCTTGCTGACTGCGTGCTTTTGCTCCAAAAACCTCCATGGACCCCAAAATCCCGGCCAAAGGTGTACGAAACTCATGGGAGACGTAGCTCACAAAATTCTTTCGAATAATCATATTTTCACTGATCCGGCGCAGGAGCGCATTATAACTTTCGATCAGATCCTGTAGTTCATCCTTCGTCTTTATGACCGTCAGGGGTTCCTGGATCGTATTTAAATCCTTATGACGAATTTCCGCAATCACCTTGCGAATGGGGAGATATGCATATTTGCTCAGCCAGACCGATAGCAAGACAATACTGATCAATGCTACAAGAAACACCATAATAAGCGTAAACAACAAGCGGTTTAATTGATGGCCGAAATCCGCATTTGACTCCTTGACAAACACAAAAAAATCACCCTGGTTATCGGGGTAATACAAGCCAAAATAAAAGCTATCGTCTGTTTTAAAATAAATTGTTTTCTCCGATTTCAACTGGGTCAGCAGATGTTGATCGATTTGACTGTCATTTCGCATGCCCCCATACTTTACTTGACCATCCGCATTATAGACAGCCACCATGGCCCGCTTGACCAGACTTTCATATTGGTTTTTGGACTCTAAATGCTTTAGCGGACTCTGTTCATCCGCCTCCAGGTAATAGATTCCCGCTATCTTGGCATTTTTCTCAAGCGAGCTTATCAGATGTCGTTCGGAGGAGTTATAAAATATCCAGTAGATAACCATCGTTGCAAGCCCAAAAATGATCGTGAAGACCAACGAAGTAAAAAGTGTAAGTCTTGTCTTTAAATTCATGGTCAGTCCGTTTTGAGCATATACCCTACCCCTTTGACCGTCTTGATCAGGGATATATCAGCTCCATCATCAATTTTACCACGCAGATAAGAAACATACACGTCCACGACATTTGTGTTATTATCAAAATCAATCCCCCAGACGGCTTGTAATATTGCTGTACGCGAAAGCGTTTTATTGCGGTTTTCGATCAGAAATTTAAACAGCTTAAATTCTTTGGGCGAGAGATCGACAGGTTGGTCCCCCTTATGGACTTCGTAGCGGTCCAGATCCACTTTCAGATCCCGAATTGCGATGCTCCCCTCATTTGCCGTTATTTTATAGTTTTCCCTACGGACCAAAGCTTTGATGCGGCTGACCAGCTCCTTAAACGAAAAAGGTTTGACGAGATAATCATCGGCACCGCTATCCAGTGCCTCCACCTTATCATCTATTTCGCCCAACGCACTGATAATTAAAATTGGAATATGGTTTTTGCGGTAGCGCAGCATCTTCGTAAACTGGATCCCATCAATACCGGGTAGCATAATATCCAGCACCACGATATCTAGGGACGCCACATTGGTCCATTCCCGTGCAGCTTCAGCTGATTCAGCCAAAATGACCTGGTGCCCCAGTTCCTCGAGCCCTTTAACCACAAAACTACTTATACGACGATCGTCTTCAACCAATAGTATCTGCATATACTCAGTTTATTTGATGCGGGAGTATATTAGTACGAAT
Organism: Sphingobacterium prati; assembly: GCF_013167215.1. Taxonomy (GTDB): domain Bacteria; phylum Bacteroidota; class Bacteroidia; order Sphingobacteriales; family Sphingobacteriaceae; genus Sphingobacterium; species Sphingobacterium prati. The sequence goes on along the minus strand of NZ_JABJWY010000037.1, from coordinate 65,573 downwards.
TCCCGCCGGAATCTTACAAGTATACGAATTTACAAATTAATCCATTGGACAGACCGCCGACCATGAAAGTACCTTCTTGCTGTGCGAATCCACATCTGGAACATCTATTTTCAAGAATGACGGCCATATTCAGCTAGCCAACCGAGGCCTACGAAGCCGGTTCTTACCACCTGTTATTTTAGGCAGCGCGCGGTGACCAGCAATTGCCCAACATGGCGTTGTGCATGTTCGGCAGCATGAAACAGGAGGCCGATCAACGTTGTTGGAATGCGCTTCCGTCCCAGAAAACGCTCCTCGGTCAACGTGCCGGGATCAACAGCAGCTAAGATTTGTAAGGCCTTTTCGATCTGCAGCTGTAAGTTTTGGACCAAAGTAGCCACATCCAACTCCATATCCACGATGCTTTCCCGTCGGAGATAATCAAGCTGTTCTGCGGAAAGCGATTGCCCTGCCGCATAAGTAAACATGCGGTCGATCACACCGCTCATATGCAGCAGGTGAAATCCGATACTGGCATTGCCACAGGGACGCGCCCAAAGCTGCTCAGGCGATAGCTGCTGGGTATATTTTACGGTATCCTCCCCTACTTGCAATAAGGCATGTGCCACCGGTTGCAAGAGATCCGGAATCCCAGCAATTGGTCCACGCATCCATACTTCTAAATTTTCCATCAGTTTAAGTAACCTATTTTCTTTTACATGTACTCTTTAATGCCCAAGCGATCAATACCGGCTGGAAAAATAAACGGGCAAGGCGCTTCCCATCGCTGTCCAGTCCGAAACCATCCCGGTGTTCAGTATATTGCGCGATATTGCCCGGAAACACCGCAACAAAAAAAGCCGCTGCAATTTTACCCACGGCAGCACGCTGTTTACCCCTGGCCAATAGCAGCGCCGTGCCCAGGGCAATTTCAGCAAAACCGGAATAGACCACCGTATCGTCCTTAGAGATCGGTACCCAATCCGGTACCTGCGCCTGAAATTCCTTCCGGGCAAAGGTCAGGTGCCCGATTCCTGCCACGATTAAAAAAGCACCTAAGCCATAGCGGGCGACCGTTTGAATATAAGATTTTTCCATAACCTTTTTTATTAGAAGACAGTACAGGGCGAAAATAGTTTGATAGGACAAATAAGATTTCAAAAATATCCCCGATAAGGTATAAAAAACAGCAAAAGCAAATATACTATACCCGAAGTGGTATAAATAATTTATTTTTACTTATATTTATATCAGAAAAGGTATAGATATGGATTCATTGCAATTATTTGTAAAACAAAAACGGAAGGAACTAAAGCTTACTCAAGAAGATTTGGCATTTAATGCTGGGGTAGGTTTACGTTTTGTCCGTGACCTTGAACAAGGAAAAAAAACACTTCGGTTAGATAAAGTAAATGATGTATTAGCTTTATTTGGTAAAGAGGTTGGCGTAGTGGATAAAATTAGAGCATAATGGCGCGTGAAGCAAAAATATATTTTCAAGATCAATTAGCAGGATATCTAATTGAAACCGATCGTGGTTATTCATTTAACTACGATCAAAATTATATCAGAACAGCCGATCCTAAGCCTATCAGTTTAACCCTACCGATTTCGGAACACGCGTACCACAGCAATGTGCTTTTTCCCTTTTTTGACGGTCTGATTCCAGAGGGATGGTTATTGGAAATAGGTGAAAAGTATTGGAAACTCAATCCCCGAGACCGCTTTGAATTATTGATTAATCTATGTCGGGACACCATTGGGGCCGTTTCCGTCTATCCGATGGAGGCGGAAGATCATGCTTAATTGTTTATTTTGCTACCAGCCAGTTGAAAGTGGGGAATACCATATTGCATGCTCAAAAAAGTTTTTTGGCACAGCCCAAGTTCCTTATCTGGAATTAGATAGGGAAAAATTAAATAAATTAGCTCAAATAACTGTAAATGAAAGACTGGCGTTAACCGGCGTGCAACCCAAGATATCACTTAGTTTAAATGGGGAAAAGGGTAGTAAACGACTAACACTTGTCGGCTTATGGGGAGAATATATCCTTAAGCCCCAATCTACAGATTTTCTTTTTATGCCTGAAGTAGAAGATTTAACAATGCATTTGGCTAAGCTATTTAAAATAGAAACTGCTGAGCACTCACTGATACGAACAGCTACTGGAGAATTAGCATATATCACAAAACGATTTGACCGAAAAAAGGGGAAGAAAATTCATATTGAAGATTTATGCCAATTATCGCAGCTACTGACAGAGCAAAAATACAATAGCTCTTATGAGCGAGTGGGGAAAATCATCAGACAATTTACTACAAATTCCGGACTAGATGCTATCAAATACTTTAGATTAGTGCTGTTTAGTTTCCTCACTGGTAATAACGACATGCACCTAAAAAACTTTTCATTAATTCATCATAATAACAATATTTTACTATCGCCTGCGTATGATCTCCTAAATGTGAACTTGATCTTCCCGAAAGACAAGGACGATATGGCCTTAACGTTGGGAGGTCGCAAAAGAAAGATTAAGCAATCTGACTTTAACCAATTAGCTTCAAGTTTAGGAATTTCTGATTTAGTTCGGAATAATATCTACAGCGACTTTTCAAAACATGCCGATAAAATTCCCATTTGGATTGATTGTAGCTTTTTAACTGAGGAATATAAGGAACAATACGCAAAGGTGGTTACCCATAAATTCAATCAAATCGAATTGTAGATTTATCCGCTTATTTATTTAGCTTCCAAGTTTCTTTCCCAAATGTTTCCAGAATCTATCTGAAACTTTACCCTGTAGCATTTTCTGTTTCCAGGCTTAAGACAGCCTGGACGACAAAAAACAAGTCAACAACAGATGTAATAGAACTTAGTAAAATAGCAAACATGAAAAAATTAACCTGGTTAGCTGCTATCCTGATGACAGGCAGCGCATTGACATTTATGGCATGTGACAAAGACGATCCGATTGAAACAACAACAAGCTATGCCGAATTGCCGCAGGCAGGCAAAGCAATTCTTGAATCCTATTTTGGAAGCCATGCTGTCGCCCGCGTCATCCGCAAAAACATACCCGATACCGATGGTACCCTGTATGAGGTGAGGTTGACCAGCGGCATCGAGATTGACCTGGACAAAGATGGCAACTGGACCGATATCGACGGGAATAATCAAAAACTACCCGACGCATTAATTCCATCACCCATATTGAACTATGTCACTAAGCAATACCCTGCTCCCCTGTTTATCGAAGGGATTGACAAAGAACCTTATGGTTACCAAATCGACTTGTCCAATGACCTGGATTTAAAATTTACCGCCGAGGGAGCTTTCATTGGTCTTGATGATTAAATGTCAGACAAAAAAGGGACTTACCATACGATAAGTCCCTAACAAGTAAAAAACAAAAATTATATTATTGACGATCCCAGCCGCCACCAAGAGATCTATATATGGCGACACTTGCTTTGAGCTGATTGGCTTTCTTTTCCACCAGTTCAAATTTGGATTCCAAGGCATCGCGCTGCGTCAGCAACACCTCCATATAATCCGCTCGCGCATATTTAAACAGATCATTGGAGATGTCGATAGATTCTTTGAGCGCATCCACCTCCCGGGTCTTGATTGCCAGCCCATTCTCCAGGTTTTTAATTTTGGAAAGCTGGTTAGCCACTTCGATATAAGCCGCTAATATGGTTTGCTCATAATGGTATACCGCCTGCACCTGCCGTGCATTGGCATTGTAATACGCCGCTTTGATCGCCCTTTTGTTGATCAAAGGGGCAGTAAGGTCGCCGACAAGTGAGGACAGAAAAGATTCCGGCTTAATGAGATAGGTCGGATCGAAAGCCTGTAAGCCTACGCCAGCCGCAATATCCAGCGAAGGATAAAATCGCGCTTTCGCCGATTTGATATCCAGTTTGGAAGCCGCCAGCTCATATTCCGCCTGTTTGATATCCGGTCTATTTTCCAGCAGATCAGATGGGATGCCCGTATAGACAGTCTGCGGAACAAGCTTGTCAAACGCTTCATGATCCCGTTGTACCGGCTGCGGAAAACGTCCCACAAGGTAATTGATCCTGTTTTCTGTTTCGGTTATTTGCTGTTTGATATCATATTGCATCCCCTGTGTTTTCAGGATCTGCGCCTCGAATCTTTTGACTGCGAGCTTATTGGAGCGGGCATTCTTTTTCAGGTCATTGACTACCGTAAGAGCATCATTTTGGATTTTCACGTTCTCATTGATGACCAGGAGCTCATTATCCAGGGCCAGGAGCTCATAATACGCATCCGCAATTTCGGAGATCAGGTGCGTCACCATAAAGTTCTTCCCTTCGACGCTGGCAAAATAGCGTTGCAGCTGTGCTTTGCTAGCATTGTGCAGTTTGCCCCAGATATCCGTTTCCCACTTGGCCTGTACACCGACGCCAAAATCAAACAGCGGTTCGGGCATTTCCCGGCCCGGTTCAATTTCCGTATTCTTCTCCATCGCGCCAATATTGGTGTATCGGCTCACTTTGTCCACACCGGCACCTACCTTGACGCCTACCGAAGGTAAATATTCCCCTTTTTTGGCACTGACCTCGTTTTTGGCCATCTCGATTTCCTGAAGCATAATATGGAGCTCCTGGTTGTTGGCCAGTGCCAGGCTGATCAGTCCCTGTAGGTGCGGATCATTAAAATAACTGTTCCACTTGATTTTTCCCGTATTTGTGGAGTCGCTTGCAGCAGTCCCATACTGCTCGGGTACCGATCTATTTTCAGCACGTTGTTGTATTTCCAGGGGTTTGCAGGCCGCAAAACTAAGCAAGAAAAGCGCGAAACCCGTATATTGATAGATTCTATTCTTATTCATAATGTATCATGTCTTCGCTTAAAGGTGAATCGTCTTCGGCCTGGATCATCTTTCTTCCGTCAGCCAATTTTGCAAAAATGTAGTAAAGTCCCGGAATGACGATTACGCCAAAGATTGTTCCGACGAGCATACCGCCCAATGCAGAAGCTCCGATGGTATGGTTTCCGATGGCTCCGGCACCGTTCGCAAAGACCAGCGGCACAAGCCCGGCAATAAAGGCGAACGAAGTCATCAAAATCGGCCTGAACCGTGCCCGTGACCCCTCGATGGCCGCCTCCAGGATCGTATCCCCAGCCTGGCGGCGTTTGACGGCGAATTCGACGATCAGTACAGCATTTTTACCCAGTAGACCAATAATCATGATCAAACCGACCTGTGCATAGATGTCGTTCTCAAGGCCCATGGCTTTCAAGAGGAAAAATGAGCCAAACACCCCGACCGGTAAGGATAACAATACCGCAAAGGGAATAATAAAACTCTCGTATTGCGCGGCCAGCACCAAGTAGACAAAGACCAATACGACAAGGAAGACATAAATCGCTTCATTTCCGCGCTGCGCCTCGTCATAGGACAAGCCCTCCCAGGCCACTTTATAGCCGTGCGGTAAGGTGGCAAGCGCAGTCTCGTTGATCGCCTGAATGGCATCGGCCGTTGTGTAGCCATTAGCCGGAAGCCCGCGGACCGCAGCAGAGTTGTACATATTGTAACGGGTGATCTCATTGGGTCCCTGCGTTTTTTTCAAGGTCATGAAGGCCGAATAAGGCACCATCTGATCATGGTCATTTTTGACATACAGGTTCAAGATATCCGAAGGCAGCCTTCTAAATTCGGGCGATGACTGCACATACACTTTGAAAAATTGGCCAAAGCGGATAAAGCCCTGTTCGTAGGTACTACCGATCAGAATATTGAGGTTGTCCATGGCTTTACCGATTGAGACTCCTTTTTGCATGGCGGCATTATTGTCGAACACCAATTCATATTGCGGATAATTCGCAGCAAAGAAGGTGAAGACCCCCGTCAGCTCCTTGCGTTTTTTAAGTTCAGCAATAAAAGCTTTGTTTACCTTATCGAAATCCTGATAGTCTGTGGTTCTATTCAAATCGAGTAAGCGCATGGAGAAACCACCCGAAGAACCGAAACCGGGAACAGCCGGCGGTTCGAAAAACTCTACGGTCGCCCCGAGGTTTTTTGATTTTTCTTCAAGTTCCTCCATGATTTCTTTGACCGAGTGCTCCCGTTCACTCCAGGTCTTCAGGTTGATCAAACAAGTTCCCGCATTTGAGCCACGGCCTTCGGTCATGATTTCATAGCCGGCAAGGGATGATACCGACTCTACCCCATCCACATCTTCACAGATCTTCTGCAATTCGCGGGAAAGCTTATTGGTTTGTTCGAGCGTCGATCCCGGTGGCGTCTGGATAATGGCATAGATCGTTCCCTGATCCTCACTCGGTATAAAACCACCCGGAAGTGTTTTGTTGATGAAGAAAGTCCCCACACAGAAAACAGCCAAGATCCCCCAGGTGACAACTCTACGGCTGGCGATTTTCCGGAGAAGGGACGCATAAGAACCCGTTACCTTGTCAAAGCTACGGTTAAAAGCATCGAGTGCTTTGGTAAATAGATTTGATTTCTTGGGTTTCCCATGGTTATTTTTGAGCAGCATTGCTGCGAGCACCGGTGTCAGTGTAAGTGCCACCACGGCCGAGATCACAATAGCGCTCGCCATGGTAATGGAAAACTGCCGGTAGAACGTTCCTACGGGGCCTGTCATAAAAGAAATCGGGATAAACACCGCCACCATGACCGCCGTAATGGCGATGATCGCACCTGCGATTTCAGCCATTACCTCCTTAACGGCCTTGTAAGGCGAGATCGCACTCTCCTCCATCTTGGCATGCACAGCTTCAATGACGACAATGGCATTATCCACCACAATCCCAATGGCCAGCACCAGTGCAAACAGGGTGACCAGGTTGATCGACATGCCAAACCATTGGATGACAAAGAATGTACCGATCAAGGATACCGGCACCGCGATAATCGGGATTAACGTGGAACGCCAGTCGCCCAGGAAGATAAAGACCACAATAGCCACCAGGATAAAGGCATCGCGCAGGGTATGCATTACCTGTTCGATCGAGGCATCCAAAAACTGCGATACGTCATAGCTGATTTTATAGTCTACGCCCGGAGGGAAGTTGCCTTTCATCTCCGCCAGCTTCGCTTTCACATCTTTGATGACATCGTTGGCATTACTACCATAATTTTGCTTGAGTACGATGGAAGCCGAGGGATGCCCATCCAGATTCGAATAGATATCAAAAAATTCACTGCCCAGTTCGACTTTGCCCACATCTTTCAGTTTGATGTTTTCACCTTCCGTATTTGCGCGGACGATAATATTTTCATATTCTTCGGGGGTATTATATTGTCCTTTGTACGTCAATACATATTCCAGGGATTGAGCGGCAATACCCGAGCTCTGTCCCAATCGGCCCGGCCGGCCGATGATACTTTGCTCTCCGATGGCTTTCATGACCTCATCCACCGACAAGCTATAGGCACGCATCCGGTCAGGATTTAACCAGATCCGCATGGCATACCGCCGGCTCCCCAAGATCTGGGATTTGGCGATCCCATGGATCCGGTTGATTTCAGGAATGATATTGACCGTGGCGTAGTTGTACAGAAACTTTTCGTCCATACTTTTGCTGGTGCTGTACAGGTTGACATACATCAACATACTGGGCTGGATCGGATTGACGATCACCCCCTCCTTTTGTACCAGTTCGGGCAAGAGCGGCATCACCTGATCCACCCTTGTTTTGACCAGTACGACCGCATCATTAGGATCGGTTCCCGGATCAAAGACAACGTTAACGGTGGCCTCGCCGGCGCTGGTTGCATCTGTGGCGATATAACGCATGCCCTGCACCCCGTTGATGGCATTTTCTAAGGTAATCAGCGAAGATTTGACCAGTACATCCGCACTGGCGCCAGGATAGGCAATGGAAACCGCTACCGTAGTCGGTGCGATCTTCGGAAATTGTTCGGTAGGAAGCTGCTTAATCGCCAGCCCACCGATAAATAGGATGACAACCGATATGACAATAGCAAATACCGGTCGATGAATTACTTTTTTAAACATAGTGCTGCTTTTTAATTACTCTGCATATAAATCTAAGTTTGACATGACTTTCTCCGGGGTCTGGTACTTCGATTCAATGGTCTGATTTTCCTGTACCATGCGAAGTCCATTCAGCAGAATTTTTTCATCCTTGCTCAAGCCCGAAGCGACAACATAGATATGAGGCAGCTCAGCAGCAACCTGTATTTCTCTTGCTTTTACTTTATTATCTTTTGTGATGACATACACATATTTTTTTTCCAGTTCCTCAAATGTCGCTTTCTGCGGAATCATCATGGCATTCACGTACGGAGAGGTAATAACAATATTGCCCGTCTCCCCATAGCGCAATAGGCCTTTGGGGTTGGGGAAAGTCGCACGGTAAGCAATATTTCCCGTTTCATTATTGAAGTCCGATTCGATCGTTTCTACGATACCCTCCTGGCCAAATTCCTTTCCGTTGGCCATATTCAAACGCACATGCATCGGGCTGTTATCCTTCTTTGCCTCCATCTGATTGAGGTATTCTACTTCCGGCACATTAAAATACACCCACATTTTACTATTATCAGAGAGTTCGGTGATCAACTCCCCCTCATCCACCAGACTGCCTTTTCGTACGTGGAGTTTACCGACGATACCCGAAAATGGGGCGGTGATATCTGTAAATTTAAGGTGTGTATTCATGGACGCCAGTTCGGCTTTGGCTTTTTCATATTTCGCTTTGGCCATTTCTGTTTCCTGGGGCGCAACGATATCTTTTTCGGAGAGATTTTTGGTATTTTGGTATTCGATCTCTGCATATTTAACCTCCGCTTTGGCGCGATTGACATCGGACTCATAGAGGTTGGGCATAATCTTAAAAAGCGGTTGTCCTTTTTGTACAAATTGTCCTTCATCCACAAAGATGGACTGGATATATCCCTTTTCCTGAGCCCGCAATTCGATGTGGTTGATCGAACGGATCTGGGCGACATAGTCTTTATTGACAATGGTATCTTTTACGAGGGGCGTTGTAACGTTAAAAACTGCAGCTTCTTTCTTTTCTTTTTTCTCTGACTGACAGCTCGTCGACAGCACAATAAAACACAGGCTTATATACATGAAACTTTTCATGACCATGATTGTATATTTTTATAATAATTTTTGAAAAATTGAACACTAGTGTGACCTGCTTTCAAATTAAATGAAAGCCATGGGTACTATTTTTTTTAAAAAAATTAGTTATAAATCACAGTCTGAAGACACTGTAATGGATATAGAGGGCGTTTTTTAGTGGGCTGAGGTTTTGCGCATTGGCAAGCGAAACTGCGGTGCGCGTATTGTGAAAAGCAGGATGGATATAGGCGCTCAGATTTCCAAAATCCTCTTTGGCAAGCGCAAATAAATTAGTGGTATCCGAATCACTTCCAGTTTCGTCGTTTTCACCGTCTTTCTCCGCAACAAAAGCGCGGAGTTTTTCGTGGCGGTGGTGTCCACCTTTACGGATGACATCTACATCCTGTGCCTCGGTTTTTACCTGTCTGTTGTAGTGCTCGACTGCATTCCGGTCGGCCGATGCAGGATCATTTGATGCCGATGCGTAATACCAGCCCAAACTGACAAGTATTGTGCATAATACACTGAACAAATATTGATGGAATCTTCCTTGCATCCTTAAAGCAAATGTACTTAAACTTTAAAAAGGATGCAAGCAATTTAAATACAGAAGTTTTAAAGATTACAGCTTATTGTTACAACGCATTTAAAATTAACCCTTTAAAATTAAAATAATGATATTTAGTTACTGTTTGAACGTAAGCCCCCTTTGGACCTTTACCGTCATTTTAATAAAAAAAACGCCATGATATTTGAGCGGTGCCAAATAAACCGAAGCGCTTGTCAACAGCTGAACACCAGCCGGTACTCAATCGTTTTCGAAGAAATAAACGAACAGCAGCCTGCACCTGCTCCAAAACCTAAGCATATTTCCCTATATTTATACCGTGCTCTCGGAGCCCCTGTTATTTCGATTTCTTAATACTTGATTAAACCGGTTGAAAAACTTGCAGATAGCTTTACCCTACAATATAGAACCCCTTTTTCAGCAATATTACCGACAGCTCTGTCTCTTTGCAAACAATATCCTTCACGACGAAGCACAGGCCGAGGATGTTGTGCAGAGCTTTTTTGCCGGACTTTGCGAAGGGCGCAATACCCTGCCGGAGGAGGAGTCCGCCCGAAAAGGCTATCTCTTTATCGCCATCCGCAACAATTGCCTCAGACAGATCCGAAATGAAAAAACAAGGAGCAAATACGTCAATCAGCTCGACAAGGATATGATCGAAGAGGAGACTGTCATGGATGCCATGATACAGGCCGAAGTCATTAACCAACTGATGGAAGCGATCAATAAATTACCACAGGGTTGTAGGCAGGTGCTGCATATGGCAATATTTGAAAAATGTTCCAACGAAGAAATCGCCAATAACCTGACCATTTCAATCAATACCGTCAAAAGCCAGAAAAAAAGAGCCATCCAATTGCTACGTGCGCGCTTGGATGCCCGGACGCTGACGCTTTTGCTATTTTTACTGCCTGACTAATAGTTTCTTACACTTTTTTCTATTTTTCCTTCCATCCTTTTGCAGCCTTTGTGGCTCTTTTAATCAAACAGCCGATTGAAGAACATGAAGGACCACCAATTTATACTCGTAGATTACCTAGTAAAGCACTTTAGCGGAACACTAAGTCAAACGGATCTGCAGTCCCTCCAAAAGATCTTTGAAGATGATCCTACCTTGCGCGATCAATGGGAGAAATATATCAGTCAAGGTGTCAAATCCAGCGATGCCCAGTTTTGGAGTAACCTGGACCTTGATCAGGCAAGAACTAAGATCTTAACCTACGAGCCGACCAGGTCAGCAATTCGGTCCGTAAGCAATGCCCGCATCCGAAACCTACAAATCTACGTGGGTATAGCCGCCAGCCTGCTCATTTTTATTGGCATCGCGCTGTTCGTGAATCTGAGCGATCGGGATAAGCAGATTGTCGCCGACCAAGTGTATCATTATAAAAATGACGTGTTACCGGGCGGACAGAAAGCCACACTCACCCTTTCCAACGGTCAAACTGTAGAACTTTCGCAAGAGCAGGCTACCCTGCGGGAACAACATGGTGAACAGCTCCGGATTACCGATGGACAGCTGTACTATAAGCCCAATAGTGCGCAGGCAGAACTTGCTACGTTAAAAAATACATTGACAGTCCCTGCATCCGGATTCTATCGCATGGTACTGCCCGACGGCACCAAAGTCTGGGTCAATTCAGCTTCAGAATTGAGTTACCCGCTAGCGTTCGGCAAATCAATCCGCAAAGTAGAACTACGCGGAGAAGCTTATTTTGAAGTGGCCCACGAAAAAAACCGGCCATTCCTAGTCAGCACTGCCCATGGTGATATAAAAGTGTTGGGAACAGCTTTCAACCTAAGGGCATACAACAGTGCAGCTTCCAATGTCACCCTGATCAATGGAAGTATTCAGCTGACCAATAAAAACAAGACCACAAAACAAATTATACCCGGGCAAAAAGTTGAATTTGATGGCCACGACATGCGTATTTCCCAGGCGAATATTGAAAAGGAAATTGCCTGGCAGCAGGGCTACTTTTACTTCGAGCACGACCGGATCCAGGATATTATGGAACAGCTGGCAAGATGGTATGATATCCACGTCATTTATCAGGGGCCCATCACCAAGAAAACCTTTGGGGGCAGCATCAGCCGAAGCGTGAGCCTGGCCGAGGCCCTGGAATTGATAAAACGTGGCGCCGGTGTTGAATTCACCATCGACAAGAAAACCGTCACCGTCAACAAAAACAAGTAAGACAACCAATTATTAAAGGAGGACCTATTTATGATTTAGAGATTTACGTAACCAAACTTAGTGGTACCGCGTCAGTCGATGCTAATTAATGGTACCTAAGTACCTGAATGAAAAACAAAAAAACCAACCCTATTGCTGAATATATGAATTACTTTATCAAATGTAAAGATTACTTGTTCGGAAGTCGCATGACCGAACCTAGCTTTGCACCCCTTATTTCAAAAAAAGTCAAAGCAACCCTATTTCTTGGTTTACTATTTACTTATGGTGTATACGGTAAAACAGAAGCCCAGCAGGTCACTATGCATGTCAACAAAGGCGACCTGAAGACGGTCTTTCTGGAAATCAAGAAACAGACCGGTTATCATTTCTTTTATGATGAAAGTCTCTTTAACGATCTAAAAAAGGTAAACGTCAACGTCTCCAATCAAAAGCTGGAAAACGTACTCAAAGAACTTTCGGACGAGCTGCCACTTCAGTTTGAAATGCACAAAAAACATATTATCGTCCTGCCAAGTACGGTAAAAAACACCGTTCAGGCCCAACAACAATACACGATTAAAGGCAAGTTGATTGCCCAAAAAGACGGAGCCCCGATTGAAAATGCGACGATCAACTTAAACGGAACGAATACCGGAACATCCTCTGATCGCAACGGAAACTTTTCGTTAAAATCCACACAGCCAGAGGGAATCTTGACCATTTCGCACCTTTCCTTCAAACCGCAGACCGTCAAATTCAACAGTACGACAGCCAGCGACCTTACCGTATCGTTAGAACAAAACGATAGCGCACTAGAGGAAGTCGTTGTTGTCGGATTCGGTACACAGAAGAAAGTCAACTTAACAGGAGCCATTTCACATGTCGGCAAAGAAGCTTTTGAGAATCGGCCCGTCGCCAATATCGGTCAGGCTTTACAAGGTCTTGTGCCCAACCTGAACATCACCTTTGGCAACGGATCGCCGAACAGTACACCCGGATTTAACCTGAGAGGCGGTACCTCCATGAACTATAATGCAAATACGCAGGTCTTTGAGTCGGTCAATGGCGACCCTTTAGTGATCATCGATGGAGTCGAGAGCTCCACAGGGGCCCTGAATCAGCTCAATCCGAATGACATCATGGACATGTCTTTTGTCAAAGACGCCTCTGCAGCTGCGATCTATGGTACCAAAGCAGCCTATGGCGTCATCCTGGTTCGCACCAAACGAGGAGAATTCAATCAAAAAGGCAGGATAGCCTACAACTTCGATTCCAACTTTGATACTCCTTCTGGCATTCCTGATATCCTCAACGCCTATGAGATCCAGAAATCGGGTATGGACCGAACACTATGGACAAATGGTAAACCCAACACATCGGATGAAAAAAGGCTGGAGATGATCCAAAAGTATATGGATAATCCCATACCTGAAAATGCCTGGTATCAGGATGGGAACACCATCAATTGGGTAGCCAATGTCAATCCATTTGAGGAAGCGGTCAAAAAATGGACGCCGATGCAAAAACATACACTTAACCTCAGCGGAGGTGCCGAGTCCATTAACTACTATATTTCCGGCGGCTTACAGAATCAGTCGGGTATGTACAAAATCAACACCGACAAATTGAAACGCTACAATGTCCTGATGAATATCAATGCCAAGGTGAACAGCTGGTTCAGTGTTTTTGGAAAGATAGGTTTTGACCAGACCAATTTCAACAGCCCGTATATCGTCGGCGGGAAGGGAAGCATATGGTCTGCCATGATGGGCGAGACGCACAAAAACATCAATATGCCCATCCAAACCGGGCCAAATGATCCTTTGCCCAATACCTATACCGATAACATTCTTGCCTGGCTGAGCTATGGTGCCAACAACCAGTCCACGGACAGAAGGGTTTCCTTATTGATCTCGCCCGAATTTACCCTTATACCCAATGCACTGAAACTTAAGGCCGACCTGAGCTATCAGCCACAATCTTATAGCCTGAACCGGTATAGTCCAAAGCTTAACCAAGTCGTAGATTCCTGGCAGTATACCACCCAACAGGCCGAGGCTGCGGAAAATCGTGCTTATTTTGACAACAATAATACCAACAAATACCTGGTTAATATCTATGCTGATTATAAGAAGACCTGGGCCGAGAAACATAATTTTTCCGCTGTTGTGGGCTATAATCAGGAACAGACAAAATTTAATCAGATCACCAATACCTTCCGGAAACTGATCTCAGCAGATATACAGAACCCTGATGCTGCCGAGGATCCATCGTTGCATACCGTATCCCGAAATGCATATACCCTTGCAGGCCGTGCCGTATTCGGACGGGTAAACTACAACTATGCCGAAAAGTATTTCTTTGAGAGCAATCTGCGCTATGACGGCAGTGCGAAGTTTACTGAAAAAGACCGGTTTGTCACTTTCCCGTCCTTCTCTGCCGGATGGCGGATCTCGCAGGAGAGTTTTATGGAAGGTACAAGAAGCTGGCTCAACGAGCTTAAGCTGCGCGGAAGCTGGGGAAAATTGGGCAATCAGCCTTCATCCATCTATCCTTATCAGGCAACAATGGATACGGGAAAAGCTCCTTATCTGATCAATGGGGAACAGATCGTCTATATCAATCCGCCTGACCTGGTATCCCCTTATCTGACTTTCGAAAAGGCCAGAACCTGGAACATCGGTTTAGATGGTACATTTCTCAAAAACAGACTCGATGTTACCTTTGAGTATTACAACCGGAAGACCACGGATATCCTGACTGACGGCAGTGCCGCGTTCCCATCCGTTTTGGGGACGGCAGCACCTTTGGAAAATTCAGGGATACTCGAGACAAAAGGATTCGAACTTTCTTTCCTTTGGAAACAGACGATTAACAATGAGCTCCGGTACCGAGTCGGTCTTAACCTCTCCGACTACCTGACCAAGGTACAGCATTATGCTTCTAATACGACCATGATGATTGTCAATCAATCGAACAGGGAAGTGATGTATGATGGGAAAACTGTTGGCGAAATATGGGGATACCGTACCGGCGGCATACTGCAGGAAAGTGATTTTGCCGGTAAAAATCCGCTCAATGGCAACTGGATTTACAATGGCGCTTATCAGGGAACACTATTTCCCGGTTATATCTGGTACCAGGATCTGGGCGGACCTGAGGGAATTCCGGACGGTAAAATAGATGCTGGTTTGAATACGCTGGTCAATCCGGGAGACCGTGTCGTCATTGGAAATTCCACACCACGTTACCGTTTTGGGATCACCGGAAATATGCAGTACAAAAATTTCGATCTTGATTTCCTATTCCAGGGCGTATTGAAGCGTGATGTTTGGGCAGGTTTGTCTTCCTACTGGGGCGGTGGTGCAGGGTCAAAATGGATGTACGAACGGTCCTGGACCCCGGATCGTACCGATGCCGAATTTCCCATGTATGGCTCTTCAGTCAACGTTCAGGACCGGTACCTGATCAACGGTGCCTACCTCAGACTGAAACAAGCCGTATTGGGCTATACCCTGCCCAAAGAGCTGACCAAACGATTGGGCCTCGAGCGATTACGTTTCACACTGGCCGGTTACAATATCTTTGAAGTGACTAAAATACCAACAATTTTTGATGTCGATCAGATATCCGCCGATTATCCACAAAAGCGGTCTATTGCTTTTGGAGCCCAAATTGTATTCTAACCATTACTACTATGAAAAAGAACATATTCAGATTCATCGTGATCGGTGCAGCATCATCCCTCTTGCTGACCCAATCCTGTAACGATAAATTTTTACAGCTAAGTCCCGAAACCGACCTATCGAAGGACAACTCATTATATACTGAAACCGAATTGACACTCTACCTGAATAACCTCTATAACCGGTATATTCTAGGGCATGGTACGGTCTGGGCAGATGCCAAAGTCAACCCCAATGTTGTTGGCGGTAGCCATCTGCTGGCCAGCGATTTTATGACCGACAATATGGTCCGCTATGGCAATATCAGCAATATCCTGGATAACACGTTTATTCCGCCAAATGGAGGCGCTTCGGTCGACTGGACATGGGAAAATCTGCGCTCGGTCAATTATTTCATCCAAAACTACACAAACGCATTGCCCGCGGTCAATAATGACATTACCCGACTGAACAAATATATCGGGGAAGCCTATTTCTTTAAATCCATGGATTATTACCGCAAACTGATGTTGTTTGGCGATGTACCCTGGCTTTCAAGCGACCTCAACATCGACAGCGAGGAACTTTACAAACCACGTGACAAACGAACAGTGGTTGCCGATTCCTTAATGAAGACTATCGATCTGGCCATTGCCGGACTAGAAGGCGTCACCGGCCGCCCGGATGGGCGCATCAATCAGGATATGGCCCTATTTTTAAAAGCACGAATAGGCCTGTTCGAAGGTTCCTTTCGCACCTATCACAACGAGCTATCCTTGCAAAGTACAGCAAAATCTTTCTTGGAAGCGTCTGTGGATGCCTGCGAAAAAATTATTGCCAGCGGACGTTATCAGCTCTATGCCACAGGTGACAGCCCCTATTGGAAACTATTTACGTTTAAGAAAGACCCAAACTCCGATGGCAATAAAGAGGCTATTCTAGCACGTGTCTATGATGGTACCGTGGTCGGTCATGCGACCCAACGGTATTGGGATCAGAACAACAGCCTTTCGGGTGCACGGCCAGCGGGCGGCGCCACACGTGGGCTTATTGACGAATACCTCTGTATTGACGGGAAACCGATCTATACAGCCGGTTCGGCAGGAAACTATACCGCCAACCCCTTATTCAAGGGATATGATGGCCTATGGTCCGAACTTGAAAACCGCGATCCGCGCCTGAAGCAGACCATCAATTATCCGGGTGAAAATCGATCCCTATTCAACAGGACCGATGGCACCACCAGTCTCGAAAAAAATGGTATCACATACCCTAGACTATCCTACAATGTCAGTGGCGGCAGCACGGTAACCGGCTATCTTCCCATTAAGCATTGGATGGGAGACCGTACCGAAAATGAGGCGACGACAAACGGGCAGCAAACGGCTATTGAATTCCGCTATGGCGAAGTATTGCTGATGTTAGCCGAAGCGAAAGCTATCTTAGGCACGTTGACCCAGAATGACCTCGATCGGACGATCAATCTGTTGCGCCAACGCGCAGGATTTGATTTTGCAAAATATCCGAGCAGCAAGCTCGAGCTAGGCAACCTCCCTGCCGACCCCAGGCTCGATGAGATCTACGCCACAAAACTGGATTATGCCGTTAGCCCTATCATCCGTGAAATCAGACGGGAGCGTCGGATAGAAATGGTCTTAGAAGACCGCCGTTATGAAGATCTGATGCGCTGGAAAGCCGGCAATCTGATGACAGTGCCCTTGCGTGGCATGAAATTCACAGCTGAAAAAGGGAAATTGTACGATGGCTCCCATACCGCCAAACCTATTATTGCCCTAAAAGAAGAAGTCAACAAAGACATCTTTTTGGATAATAATGGATTTATTATCGCCTATCCAAGGAGTGCCACCATCACAAATGGCGTCGCCTTATGGGCAGATTACCGCTATTATTGGCCATTACCTTTATATGACCTCACATTGGACGGTAACCAGCTGGTTCAGAATCCCGGATGGTTGGGCGCAAAATAATGAGGATTAAAAAACAAATTTATACAGATGAAAATTAGATCAAATATATACCTGTTGCTAAGCTGCCTGTGCGGAAGTTTAGTTTTTCATTCCTGCAAAAAAGACCTCGGTCCGATCAAAGACAATTTAACTGTTCGGGAGGCCGTAAATTCAGGGGGCTTTATGCAGATTCCCGTTAAAATCGGAACACCGCTCCAGATCAATCTGGCGGTCAATCCCGGAAACCGTACCGTAACCACTGCTACGTACAGCAACAAACATCCCGAAATTGCCACTTATAGCAATACAGGTCTGGTTACAGGCTTAGCCGTCGGCAAGGATACCGTCACCATACGGTCTGGCGAACTGAATGTATGGTATATTGTCAATGTAACCAACTAAAAGCCGACAATTGACAAACTCAAAAAATAATGGTAGGAGATGACCATGTGTTCGTTTAGTGTTTAGTTTAGACTATCAGGCGGTTTTGCCTGATAGTCTTCTTTCATATACCAGGGATAGTACTGATAAAACTTTCAATAGACAACCAATGGTAAATAAAAGGGATAAAAGCAATTCCAAACATGAAAAGAATAACGATAAAAGATATTGCCAAGGCGTTGGGTTACTCGATAGGTACCGTATCCAAAGCCCTCTCAAATAGTCACGAAATCAGTGCAGTAACTAAGGTTGAAATTCAAAAATTTGCAGATGAGAATGGCTATCAATCCAATCAATATGCTAAACTATTGCGTAAGGGGCGAACAAATATTATTGGTATGATTGTTCCTTCGATTGGCAATCCATTTTTCTCGCAGATTCTCGAAGGCATAGAAAGGGAGATGTCAGAAACGGCTTATAACCTCATTATTATGCAGAGCATAGACGACCCCCAGCTTGAATTGAAACACTTAGAAATGTTATATAAAAAGGGGGCAGATGCTATCGTCATTGCAGCAACAGGAAATAACATTTCATTAAAATATCTCCAAAAATTAAAAAATGAGGGCATCCCTATTGTCCTTATTGACCGAACCAATTACGCTATAAATACGTATAAGATTGGGATAGATAACTTCAAAGTCGTTTACGAAGGTATTTCTCAGTTGATCAATCGCGGTAAAAGGAAAATTCTATTTATTTCCAATCTAT
The DNA here is from genome assembly GCF_013167215.1 of Sphingobacterium prati. Lineage (GTDB taxonomy): Bacteria > Bacteroidota > Bacteroidia > Sphingobacteriales > Sphingobacteriaceae > Sphingobacterium > Sphingobacterium prati. The sequence goes on along the minus strand of NZ_JABJWY010000037.1, from coordinate 46,974 downwards.
CGCCAGGAACATCAACGGAGCGTCGGCGTGGTTATATCCAATGTCTTCGGGATTTTGACATCGATTTTAATTCGAATTACGTCCTATCGATAGAAACGAATAGAAGAAGAATAGATGTGCTGGAGCAGCTAAAAAATCAGCTCACACATCTCGTTCATTCAAGTGCCCCGCCCCAAGCCATTTTTACCGCATCCGATCAACTTACCTATTTGACGATAGAGGCTTTGCAAACAATCGGAATTGCGGTTCCAGATCGCTTAGCCCTTATTGGTTTTGCTAATTTTCAATACACAACTATTTTTCAACCGTCATTGTCAAGCATTGTACAGCCTTCGCGTGAAATCGGATCTCAGGCTTTCGCTATTCTCCATAAAATTTTGGACAGTCCGGATAACGAGATTGCAACACCCTATCAAAACATTGAATTACAAGCGTCCATCCTGACACGCAAGTCATCTGAATAAAGTATATCAATTGAAACGTTTTCGCAAGTTGCGCAAACGTTTGACTGAAACGCAAATTACTATAAATCAAAACATATTTCCTACTATAGATTTGTGTTTTGGTGAATTATGAGCTGCCAATACACATTAACAATTATAAATTATTTACTTCAAAAATTATGACAAAACAAACAAAAAAAAGATGGATGCAAATCATGAACGGATTTGCGTTGTCCACCACTATCCTATCACTATTTTTCGCCTGTTCAAAGCCATTGGTAGAACAAAATGCGCCAGAAACCCAACGGTTAAAAGCATCATCGAATGGCGTTATAGACACCTCCCTTTCCAACCTTACGTTTGTAACTAATCCTGTAAATCTCAATATCATTATGTTTGTCCCCACAGACAATCCAGCCTTACCGGGTTACAAAACACGGCTATCTCAGCTGTTTGTCCATTTCCAGGACTGGCTACACAATGAAATGGGACGCTATGGCTACGCCAATTATCTGGGCCTTCCAAAAGATGCTACGGGCCTGGTCAACATTATTGAAATCCCGGCGGCGGGAGCTCAGGCGGACTACCCCTACAGCTCAGCCATATCAGCCGGTAAAATTATAAATGAGATCAATGCCTACAAAACAAGCCATCCGGGCGAATTTTCATCCAACAATCACTATTTGGTCCTTTTACCGGCGAGAACGGACGGCGATAGCAGTCAACCATTCTATGGCTATGGAAAATACTGCTTTGCCGTGGATAATTCCTCCATGTCTGTCAATGGAATTCCAAATCCAAGCTCAAACTACCTCGGCGGCATGCTCCATGAACTGGGACATGGATTAAACCTACCCCATAACCGTGCTAAATATGTCAGCGAAGAACCCACATTGGGCACATCCCTGATGGGAAGCGGCAATGTGAGCTTTAGCAAAGGTCTGCCTACTTTTCTAACGGGCTCTGATGCAGCAATTCTCAGCAGAAATGAAGTTTTTCAACCAACAGTAGCGACAGCTAGTCCTTACCAGGCCCCCAGTTATTCCGTACAACCTCAATTTGCCATTGACAACAGTCAGCAAAAAATCTTTATTACCGGAAATTATACGTCCAATTTGCCTGTGAGCGAGATATTGGTCTATATGGATCCCAATGTGAACAACGAAGGTACCGGGGCCAACAAAGATTACAATGCAGTCACCTGGAAGTTTGCCCCGGTTTCCTCTGGCGTCATCCAAGGGACTATAGATCTCAATGAACTCTATTACAAGGGCAATACACCTTACGAACTCAAAGTAAAATTATTATTGCAAAATGGATACACTACGTCCAATGTTTACGACTTCAACTATGTCAACGGGCTCCTGACGACCAATCAAGATTCGGTGTATACCTACTCCAATGCATCCTATGCCGGTGTGAAAGGAAGCTTTGGTAAAGGGCAATATACCACAGCGGATTTATTGGCCAAAGGCATGACAGACAATAGCATCTCTTCCATTAAAGTAGGCGCAAATGTTAAAGTCACGTTATACAACGGGAATAATTTTACCGGCGATAGCCTTGTCGTCACATCTTCGTCTTCCTATCTTTCGACGTTCAACGATAAAGTTTCATCCATGAAAATACAAAACCGTTAGCAGGGCCAAAGCGCAAAGATGAATACATTAATTTTGAGAAACACAAGAAAAATCCTGCTCCTGCTATTTGCTTTAGCAGGATTGAACCTATTCGGCCAGCCTGCTCCCTGGTTTACCGACGGCAAATTTGGTCTATTTCTGCACTGGGGACTCTATTCCCAGACCGCGGGTGACTGGGACGGACACCCGACCAAGGACAAAAATATACCGATTTACGTGTATAAGATCGAGCCTAAAGCAGCGAAATACCAAGGCTATCAATGAATGAAAAAACGTAGCGGGTCATATTGGTAAAATATGACCCGCTACGTTTTTTTTTGAGAGCAGGCAAAAAACTGTAAATTGTATTTTGTTAGATAGCTCAAATTTTCTTTATTATCCTTATCTTTATTCCACTAAAAGAGCCTCCAATTCACTTTAGATTTATAACACATGAAGATTTTGTCATAATGGAGAACGAAATAGATGCGCTAAAACTAAAGATCGCGGAACTATCCGATTTTATTGAAAATGGTTCGGTGCCCCTTCACCGTGTTGATGGAAATGGTATAATCATATGGGCCAATCAGGCCGAATTAGATTTACTTGGCTATAGAAAAGAGGAATATATCGGCTTTCCAATCCGGGATTTCCATGCAGATCTATCCGTAATACAAGAAATACTAACGCGGTTATTAAATAACGAGACCCTGCGTGACTTTCCGGCCCGGCTTAAGTGCAAGGATGGCTCAATCAAGCATGTCCATATCAGCTCAAATGCCTTAATGGTCGACGGCAAATTTATCTATTCCAGGTGTTTCACGAAAGACGTGACCAAGTTGGTCGAAGAAGAGGAACGACGAGTGGCCGAAGAAGGACGAAAGAATAAAATTGTACTTCTCCTCAAAAAAAGTGAAGAGCGGTTACGGATGGCCATAGCTGCAACGGATCTAGGCACCTGGGATTGGGTGCTCGAAACAGGAAAAATATACTTTTCTCCAGAAGCAAAGCAAATGCTGGGGCTTACCTTCGATGAAAATAGTATCTATGCCATTTTGAACCATATTTATCCTGAAGATCGTGTTATCGTGGATCAGGTGCTCCACAATTTACAAAACGCCACGGCCGATGAAAATTTCAGTTTTACCTGCAGGGTACTAAAAGCAGGACAAACTGCGCCTTCCTGGATTGAAGTTCGGGGAACAGCACATTTTGAAGGCAGCACCACGCTCAATAGAATAATTGGTTCCATCCTTGATGTTACTGAAAGAAAAGAAGCTGAGGAAAATAATGCCCAGTTAGTTGCCATCGTCAATTCGTCTTATGATGCCATTGTCGGCAAAACATTGGAAGGCATTGTCACGAGCTGGAATGATGCTGCGGAACAGGTATTTGGTTTTTCGGCCCAAGAAATGATTGGCCAGTCAATTTTAAAAGTTATTCCCGAAGATCGCTGGCACGAGGAAGATTTCATTTTAGAGCAATTGAGATCGGGCGAATCTATCCGGCATCTTGAAACCAAACGGAAGACCAAGGGCGGGAAACTGATCGATGTATCGCTAACGATTTCCCCAATAAAAAATACAGCTGGCCACATCACCGGAATATCCAAGATTGCGCGTGATATTACATACAAGGTACAAGAGGAGCAAAAGAAAAATGACTTTATCTCCATGGTCAGTCATGAATTGAAAACACCGCTTACATCAATTTTACTCTGCGCTCAGGTCATGCAAAGAATGAGCCGCAAAAGCGAAAATGATTTGGCAGCTAAAATGGCCCAGAAAATTGAAGGCCATACGGGGCGTATGTCGGCAATGATTCGCGACTTCCTGAGCTTGGCCCGTATCGAAGAAAGTAAAATACAGCTCCGAAAAGAAATGGTGCCACTTGACGGCCTCATGCAAGAGATCAAGGAAGAAGCTACTTTTATGACAGAGCAACACCAGATACAGATTGTCTGTACCCCTTCACATATGGTTTTTGCCGATCGCGATAAAATTGGTCAGGTACTGAACAATCTGGTCAGCAATGCCATTAAATATTCTCCCGAAGGTGGGAAGGTAACAATAGGCTGTGAGAATTTTGACGATCATTTAAAGATCTATGTCAGTGATGAGGGCGTCGGGATAAGCAAATCCGATCAGAAAAAATTATTTGAACGCTTTTATCGCGTCGAAAACGATACCCTTGCAAGTATTTCAGGTTTTGGCATCGGCCTCTATATCGTTGCCGAAATCCTCAACTATCACGACTCAAAAATTGAGGTGGAAAGTGAACTCGGTAAAGGCTCAACCTTCTCCTTTTTACTACCGAAAAATGAGCAATAAGTAATAATGGATAACGGATTTTATTTAAAATTACCATTATCCATTATCTGATCAACTACTATCGTGTGGTATACCCGCCGTTGGCAAAAATAGTCTGCCCGGTGATCCACCAACCATCCGTTACCAAGAACTCGACCAAAGGCGCGATATCTTTGATATCTGTCAGTCCGCCCAATGCCGACGCAGATTTGTGGTAGGCTACTGCATCATCACTCTCCTGTCCGTAAAAGAAAGGTGTATCCATAGGCCCCGGAGCTACAGCCGTCACAGAGATGCCCCTACTGCCAAATTCTTTGGAAGCCGCTCTTGTAAAATGCTCTACCGGAGCCTTTGCGCCCGCATACGTTGAATACAATCCGGTATATGCAGCAAGCAAGGAAGTCACAATCGTACAGATTTTACCGTGATCATTCACTTTCTTACCCGCTTCCTGTAGGAAGAAATACGCCGATTTTGAATTGATCCCGAACATGATATCATATTCAGCCTCTGTCGTTTCCACAAATGGCTTTTTCAAAACCATTCCGACGGTGTTGATAGCGATATCAATTCCACCGAACGTCTTTATGGTTTCATCAAAAAACTTGGTGATATTATCTACCTGAGTCAGGTCTCCCTGAAATAAAAATGCTTCAGCACCTAAGGCCTTTACCTCAGCCAATGTTTTTTCACTTTCTGCTTTTGAGCTTTCACTATTAAAATGAATAGCCAGCTTTGCTCCTTTTGCTGCAAAATCTCTGCTTAATAAACCGCCAAGGTTTTTTCCACCTCCGGCAATCAGGACTACTTTACCTTTTAAATCGTTGTGTGCCATAATCTTTTTTCTTTTATATATAATTAAAGCTACAAAAACTGACGGAATATTCCGTCAGTTTTAATCAAAAAAAATTTTATGCCTTTATGGAGTCCCAGCACATTTGTAAAAACAGCGCTATTGTAGCATCATCGATGTCCATCTTTTCATCCATGGCCCACAAGAGCCACCCGTTGATCGTACTAAAGGTAAATAACCGCAGGCGTCTTGCGGTTAACGGCTTGAACAAATTCTGCTCCAGGCCCATCGCATACAATTCGTCAAATTTCAGAAAGTCCATCATGGCGACTTCATGGATTTCTTTTGTTAAGATCGGTGATGCTGCAAATTGATAAGAAAACTGAAACTCCAGGGGGTGCTCAAGAAAATAACGGATCACCCTTTCCCAAAGAAAATCAAACTGGCTACGGAGACTGCCCTGTTGTGTATACTTGTTGAAAATATACGCAGACTCCTCGGATTTCTGCGTTATCCAGATTTGCTGTACGATCTCCTCCTTACTACCAAAGTAACGGTATACCGTACCGATGCCTACCTTTGCTTCAGCAGCTATCTGCGCAATGGTAACTGCATGTAACCCATGGGTGACAAAGAGCTTTAGGCCCGCTTTTAATATTTGTTCTCTTTTCAAATTAAATTAAATAATGTCGCAAATTTAACAAAATATCTTCTTAATAAACTATTACAACATATTTTATGAGGTATATTCTCGCCTGGGGGCAGCTCACTGCCGCTTCCGTAAACCGAAAAATATTCACGTATTCCTATGTCTCTAAAGGCAGAAATATTATCTTTAAGACTCAAAGCACATTAGACGATTAAAATAAAAAATGATAGGCAACAAAGACATTATCTCCATGGCGGAAGTCCAGATCAGAAGCTTTATTGAATCCAAAAGGCCACAAGATATTGAAGTGAGAAAGAAGTTGGATTTTGGGTATACCTGGGATGGACAGACAGCATTATTGTTTGAGATACGTCCGCAATGGAATAATCCAGCTAACATACTCCATATCGAATTTGCGAAAATAAAATACGTAAAAACTAGCAAGCAATGGAAGCTATATTGGCGGCGGGCCAGCGGTAAATGGGAGGCTTACGAACCAATACCTTCGAGCGACAACCTGCAGGAGCTGATTACTGAGATCAGTCATGATGGTTATGGCTGTTTCTTTGGCTAAAAAACATAACAAAAAAAGCAGTCTATATCGACGATATAGGCTGCTCATATATGAATGTAAATCGGTCAACGTGATCATTAGCCGAACATACAAATGCTTAAAATCGTTTTAGAAAATTTGAAATTTGTTAATTTGCAACACTAGGCCGAGCGGGCTAAGAAATATACCTTGAGAATTATTTCCTCCATAATTTCCAAATAATATAAACTACAAGCACGCCCAATACAACTATCACAGCAATGGTTTCAATCCGGATATCCTTCTTTTCCTGCTTTAGGACGGAGTTTACTGTGCGAATTACTTTTTCGCTATTCTGGTCAGTACGCCTGTTTTCTTCTGCCGCTGACGTCCACGACTGGTGAACATACAGCCTCCCTCCCTTTGCGTTCAACCCGCCGTCTGGGCGAAAAGAAAACAAGCTATCCGTCTGAAAATACCAATAGGTGAACAGGCTATCCTGCTGTTTGTAATGAAAAAGCAGATTCCGAATTTCATATTGACTGGCACTCATTTCGGAATTTTTCTCCAGTTGTTTTTTATCACGGAATACCGCACAAGCTACGATCAGGAGGCAGCTGGATAAACTCAGTATCATAGACATTCTTTTCGCTTTCATAACACATATTTTTAATCAAATAAGTTCAGGCACAAACCATATGGTGTGCCTGAAAAACAATAAATCGACCATCAGTCAACCCAGTTGGCCATGGCATAGATTGTGGACAAGGGCCTTCTTCTGGATTCCACGCGGTTATGACTGTTGCCCTCAATGGAAGTTATTAAGGCACCATTGACTGCCTTCACCAGGCCCACATGGTGGATACGCCGCAGCTCGCCGCTGTAGATCGCAAATAGATCAGCGCTCCTGAATCTCCCCTTTCGGATATCCGGTGCAGCGTATCGGCGGGTCTTTGGAAAAAGCGCCGGGCTCCAGGCACTGCGAGGTGCCACAAATCCAGCTTGCCCATAACACCAGCTGGCAAATGCAGCACACCATTCATAGCCCAGGCCCAGCCCAACATAGCACAGGTAATCCCCTACCCTTTGCCCCCTATTTTCACCCCCCTCTTCCAATACGCCAAGTTCGGCAGTAGCTATCCAAATCAGTTTATCCCGCAGCTCCTGTTCTGAGGACAGGTATAAGCACTCGATCGGCCGGTTCATCGGCCCAACTCCCTGCAAGCGATGCTCACTCAACATAGCCTGCTTACTTAAAACAGCATGTTTAACAGCTGTAGAAAAGCAAAGAGAAAAAGAAAGAATACCGAGAAGTATAGAATAGTTTGTTGCCATGAGCTCAATTGATTAAAGTGATAATAAATGTCCTGCCTGTAATATTTGAAGGGCTTCCAGAGGTATTCCTGCAACCAGGTACAGCAGCAGATAAATACCAGGCCTGCCATCAGCCCAAAATAAAGCAGCGATAAGGCGCCCAGATCCAATATACCCGCTGCAGGGTCTAAAAATTGCAGCGTGCTTCCGACAAATAAGAAAACAATCGCCAGCAACAGGCCGACCATAGCGAGCACATATTTAGGCTCGATCAGCAGCTTTTCATCGGGACTGAACCAGCCCCTTTTAATTTCTACATTATTCATATCGTTGTACTTTTAAATGTTAAATAATAAAATAAGGATCATACACTCCCGAGATACTGACTGCGCGAATACTGGATCCCATCCCGGTCCCGGACCAGTACATAGAGATCCAGCCTTACTTCCTGCATATAATCGGGTAGGTTCAGCAGCATAGCCGATGCCGAACGGATCACCCGATCATCATTGCGGACTGCAATTTGCCTTTTTTGGTCATAGGCCAGGAGCAGTACCTCATCATCGTGGTTTATCGTCGTGATCCCGCCACCATCGAAGTCTACCCGCAGCATTGCTGTATCCCGTGCGATATGGTCGACCGTGATCCCCCGGACAGGGCCATCCGAGAGCAAGACAAGAGCAGGGTCAACAAACAGATCAGGGTATTCACCCTTGATGGCATATCTGATGGCATGCGCCATCGCCAGGTTGCGTGCTGTCAGCCTCTTTTTTGCCTGCCGGACGCGCTGGGCAAATCCTTCTTTGATGATCGAGGCCAAGGGATACAAAAATTGATTGGCCAGGTAAAATCTGCGTTGCGTGAGCAGCTGCCCCAGCGGTTTGTTTTGATTTCTGTGATTCATCTATGCTTTTTTAATGTTAATAAATGAAATTTTTAACGTCAGTTTTTTAAGACCTTAAGTTGGCTAAGAGCACAATGATGTGCCCTTAGCGCTTTTTTTACGCTTTATGCAAGCATAATCTCACCCAGGTAGCTGCTTCTGCTGATTTTGGTCTTGGTGCGGTCAGACATAAAATACCAGACATGCACCACATCTCCGAGCAGGTGCTCGGGTACCCCAAATGTGACCCCAGCGGACTGTCTTGTGGGCACCGTTGGCGAGGTCATAAACTCATCTTTCGCCGGATGGTAACAGACCACATACACCAGGTCGTCGTCTTTGGTTTCGTAGACGACGTTATTCTCTGGCGACCAGGACACTATGATGTCATCGGCATCGAATGCGGCGACCACCGTTCCACCAGCACCATAGTTCCCATCGGCCAGCCTGATCTTGCTATAGTCCAACGTCAGATCCGGGTACACACCCTGGATCGCCTGATCCTGATTGAACTGAAAAGCATAATTGATCGGCGTGAGCCGGTCTGCCCGCTTCTGGCCAAAGCCGATCTTTAGAAAGTTGTTGATCGGCAGCAGAAAGCGCATCAGCGTCTTGAAACGTGCCTGCACAATCAGCTGCGCCTCCGTATGCGGTTTGTTGCTCTTTTTATAGAGTCCTTTGATGTAATTGATGCTCTTCCAGCTGGCACCTATCACGGAGCCGGCCTTACCTCGAAAAGCCCCATTTGCTCCATTTACAATTGTTCCCATTTTTTAAAAATTTAAAGGATTAAAAAATAAATCGCCAAGATTTTTATACCGGTATTTTCGCTTGACAGAACAAACATAAAACATTAATAAACAGAAAAATAACAAACAAAACCGATTATCCGAAGCTTGTCCGAGGCTGACCTACATCTTGTCCGACGACCGCCATATAGCGACAGATTTTTGGCGCTACAAAAGCTAAAAATCGGAGCTTTCATAGCATTGGTTAATTGGAAAAAAGCTGTACGAAAGTGCACCGCAACAGTGGAATATTGTAAGCGCATCGCTGTAAACAAAACCGGAATAAAACAGCAAAAACCAAAACAAGAAATGCACAAAGAAGCAGACCTACGGCAATCGAGATTACCGGCAACCACAGGTTATACCCGCCTTCGATTAGGCAGCTTATGACCAAATTTTACTATTAAGCCGGCCATGAATTGCATATCACCTACCGATGACCTATCTGGATAGGCTAACAGTAGGTCAATGATGGGTGCCGGTCTGCTATACTGGTGACCATGGCCTATAGTCGGGGCAAAGAAAGGCCATAAATGCTGCGAAGTGAAACCTATAGCCAAAACTTCGCAGCACCCGTACTATCCGCCATTGAGGTAGCGTTTGAGGCGGAGTACATCGTCGAGCTTAAAGTACTTTTTTCCACCTTTATCACGCCGATGCACCTGGATCAGGCCCAGGTTCTGATACCGTAGCAGCGTGCGGTCCGATACGCCGACCGTGTCCTTGACAAAGCCGGTATCACGCAATTCGACATGTACATCCTCTGGCGGAAGACTGTCCAGCACTGCTTTTTTCAATTTTTGTATTTCATTAAAGAGTAGATGCAGGGCCCGGAGCAGATGCGCATCTGTCTTTCGGCCTACATTGTTAACGCATTGTTTTCTCATATTTTTAAAATGGTTTATAAGGTTACGTCGGGTTAGCCTCCGATGGTATTGGAGTTAATATAGTTAAAGAAATCCGGGTACAGTTTTTTGTCGCCTACAGGGATTTTCGTTTTCGTCCCTTCGGTCATCAGTATCCCGTCCGCCCCATAACTGTAAAAAAAACTGGTATTGAGTATAAAGCTCTTGTGGCATTGTTTAAACCAATTTACAGGCAACCTTTCCTGAACTTCTTTCATGGGGCTATTGCAGACTAAAGTCTTATTGCCAATCAGATGGAATTTAACCTGGCCATTTGTACTTTCCACATAGACAACCTCCCTGAGCCTAACTTCAGTGCGCTTATAGCGCACGGGCCCTTTGATCATAAAGTAATAAGAATAATGTTCCAGCGAATCCTGGCCCGTATTGGGGAGCAGCTTTCCAAGTGCTTCGTCTACGCGCCGCAGGGCGGCATAAAATCTACTCTTGGAGACCTCTTTGAGCAGCACATCAACGACGTGGATGTCATAGCCGAGATCCTCATATTGCCGATGGCCCGTATAGAGGATTGTTTTTAAATTTGAGCTGGGCAATGTCCTTAGAAAATCAAAGGCATCGGTCTTTCCCAGTTCCACGTCAAGGATCATAAAATCCACTTTGTTTGCGCGAAGAAAGATTTTGGCTTCCTGTGGGTCGGTAAATGTCCTGACAATATCCACATAACTAATTTCTGTCATCATCTCGGTCAGATGATCAATACATGCCTGTTGGTCATCGATGATGATGCCACTCCATATTTTTCCCATGTTCATTTGTTTGGTTTTTTGATTCCTATTTTTAGTTTTTGACAATTTCTACGCGCAGGGTCAATTCATAGCTCTGTTCATCCTGTATTTCCGACATGGAAAAATCTTCCGCAAACAGATATTCCATGCGCTTGCGCACATTCCGCAGGCCCACACCATGGCTCGGCATGGTCTGCCGCCCCGGGCGCTTTCTATTTTTGACATGGATCATATAGCCCCGGTGTCCGACCACAATATCGATACTGGCCGGATGCTCCCTGTCCCAGATATCGGCATGTTTAAACAGGTTGCCGGCGAGCGTCTGTAAGGTCGTGGGCGCAATTCCAAAACGCATCAGATTGCCTGTGCAGCGCAGTTGAATATAAAAAGGATCTATTTCGACCTGCTCCTGTATAGACAGATACCGCTCCAGTGCCGCAATTTCATCAGACAATAAGATTTTGCTTGCTCCCGCCACATCTTGTGCATCCATATAGAACCGGATCAACTGATAGATTTCACCTATCTGACTAGCCAGCCCAGGATCGTTTGGAGTTATCTTTTTTTTCAAATGGTTAAAAATATTGGCCATCATATGCGGATGTACTTGAGCAGATAGGGTCGTATATTGTGAATCTTTCATATTGGATTCGGCCTCGAGCTGCTTTTCGACGGCTGCGAGTTTTTCATTAAATTCCCGGAGCTTTTCCACATAGTAATAATAGCCTATGGCCATTATCGTATAATTGCTATTCATGACAATGAAAGTCTGAATAAAGCGTGACCAACGAAAAGAACTGCTGCTCACCGTATAGGTATTGTTGATGATTTGTAATCCCAGGCTGCCGTACAATACATAATAAACCAGTATTCCTGACAGAACATAGAAGCAAGTCAATAAGACCACTGCCATCAGTAGACGGCCCTTTCTAAAAAAATAATGCAATGTGAAGTACACAGCATAAAATATCAGGGCACAATAACATACCGTAATCGCGGCTACGCCCAAGGATAGTTTTCCGTTTCCCAGCGCATTAACTGCAAAAAAATAAAAGAGATAACATAACCAAAAACAGGCATGCCGCTGCTCTTTGGACTTTAGTTTAAGATGCATAAAATTAAATTGATAATTAACAACCGGCTACACTAAAATTAATTAATACTCAATGTTCAAACAAATATACCGCTCTCTATATCAAAATTATTACATTATAATACATAGCTTAGGTAGGTATACTTGTCCAGCAATAACTGTTGTCCTTGATTTTTAAACAAGATTATACGCTGATCTGTGGTCCATCGACGTTCGTCCGAATCAGGGGACATGGACTTGTGCAAGTAAAGCCAGGCTTCCCAGCCTTCCGGATGCTGCAGCAGCACATTTTCAAAGTCCAGATAGATGGACTTGATATAATAATTGGTAAAAACCTTACGATCCCCATACCATTTTGTGTCACAGTAATCCAAAGTACGGATAGTCAATCCATTTTGCTCGTCGGGCATTTCGGCGAGCAGGGTATTGATCTTCTTTTGCAGCAGCCAGGCCATATCCAGTATCCCCCGCTGTACCCGGATGTTTCCATTGAGAAAAGGAATTTCAGTTAATTTGTGATTATCGGTCTCTATTGAAGCACCCGTGCCCCCATCGAGATAGCAGAGCACGTGAAAGCCGATGTCCATATGCCGGCGCAGCTTAAAGAAAAGGTGCGGATCTTCGGCTTCCAAAAACAATACCTGCTCCTTCCAGCTGTCACCAAGCTGGGCTGTGTAGTACGCTAGCTGCTGCGCCATGACATCTTTTGAAACCGGTATACAAAGCTTGTATCCCTGCCGGACAAGAAAAATTGGAACGGCACGATAATGGCCAAAATGAAAAGTCAAGATAAAGGCCGGGTTATCGGGCGGAGACAACCAAAAGGTTTCATCCAAAAAATGAAAAGTATCCATATCCGCCTCCGCCTGCCGAGCAGCAAAGCTGCACACCGCGAGATAGAGTTTTTGTTGGGTAGCCAGTGCCCGGACATCCAGGAGATGCTGTACATTTGCCGAAAAGAATACAAAATTCCGCCAGGTCACTTCCGAATAAACCGGCAGATCAGTTGTCTGAGTAAATTGCATACATATATGTTAAGGTCAATATTGAGAACATACTGCACCAAACCTTGTGGCGCAGCATGTCCATTATTAAAATCGGTTATTAGGGGAAAACGATATTGCATTTCCCGATATCCTCTTGCTCATCAACACCGAGCATGAGGTCTTTGATGGAAAGCGGCTTTGGATCATAAAGTCCAAACTGCGCTAATACTGTTGTAATTTCCACGACATTTCTCGTTTAAAAAATAAAACCATCGGCTATTCTCGCAACAGCTTTACGGCTTCAGGCACTGAAGACTGTGGATCGATCGGCGGTAAAAATTCAACTATTATCTGATTTTAGAAAGGACAGCAGGGTCATCTGCGGTTTGCCGTAAACACTCTCCTTTTTGCCAAGCAAATCGGTATCAAATCGAGTTTGGAAGTAGGCAAAAGCTTTTATAGGGGTAGTTTCGTTATTGGATTTTAAAGATCGTAACTTCGTCAACAGACCTATTTCATTGGTAATAAGACGGATAAACAACCAAAACTATTTTATGGAAACACGACAATCCTACCATATGCTTTTACAGCACCTTGAGTTATATCGGCGGCTCAGCCCCAGTCAAGAAGCTACCTTGCGCCAGCTGGTCACCGTAAAGTATTGCGAACCCAAAGAGATCTATCTTGAACGTGGTGGCATTGCCAGACATGTCTGCTTTATACATACCGGTTATGCCCTAGGGTATGAGCAGATCGATGGAGAGTCCCGCCTGGCCCGAATCTGGCAGGAAGATCAGATCATACTGAAAACCGAGAGTCTCCTAGCCTATCAGCGTAGTGAAATGGATATTATTTTCCCAGAGGGCGGCCAAATCATTGAGATCCCTTTCGAATATTTTGGGCAGGCGACCGAACTGGCCCCATTTTTCAATTATCTACTCTATCAAGAAGTCAAATACTATCAGCAGCAGGAAAATATATTCCGCGGACTGCGCAGTCAGGCTTTGATCCGATGGTTTCATCTACACTACCCATCCATCCGCTTTAAGTTGACCGACCAGCAGATCGCACAATTTTTGGGCATCACGATCAGATGGTACAACCGCAATAAAAACACCCTACTTTAGGGACAAAAGACCAAGCATTAGGAATTAATTCCATTCATTTGAGAACGGAAGCACATCATTTAGGAATTAATTCTATAGTTAAATATTAAACCCTACATTACCTTAGCATCATAATCAAAACTATAGGTTATGATGAAACACAAATTCGCAGTGAAGGCATCACTCTTCACTTTAATCTTAGCACTGCTAGCAATCGGTACGTATGCTGCAAGTGTAGTGATGAAAAAAGACAGCGTTAAAAAAGAAGTTAAGTTTACCACAACATGGTTTTACAAAGGTGGTAACTCGAATGCTGAAATTCTTAATGCTGACAATTGGGAAAGAAGTGACACAGGAAGTCCACATGAACAATGTGATCAAGGAACAGATTTACCTTGTTCGGTAAATAATGCTCCCGAAGACGAAAGCGATTTTCAAGATTACCTAAATTCGCGAGGCGTCTCAGGCATCATGCAGGACAGTCCTACAAAACGTCCTTTCGTTACGCCTTAAGGTAAATCTTCCTCCATTAGGCGAAAAGGAGAGCACCCAAGATGCTCTCCTTTTTTGTCTTAGTAATATACTAGCAGGTCATCCGGCAGTGGCAATGCAAAGCGGGCAGAGTTGGCCTTCAACTCATATACTTTGCCATTGACGGTACGCTGCAACATGATATTCGCACCTTCCCTATTCAGCCTTTTGATATCCATCCAGCGTTGACCACGAAACAGCAATTCCTTTCTACGCTCCTCCAATACGATCCGAAGTACATCATTTTGCGAGGCAGCATTCACAGGTTCAAAGCTGACTTGATCTGACCAGCGGCTTTTAAGTAACTTATTTAGATCGCGCAAAGATTCATCCAACAGCCCCATACGTGCCAGACATTCAGCTCTGGTCAGCAAAATTTCATCGGTTGCAACTCCTGTCATGAGCGCTGCAAACCCAAAATAATACCCCTTGAAAGCAACCTGACCATCATTCCCCTTCACAAAAAAGATCTTTTTACGCAAGTCATCCTCCTTAAAACTATCATAGATTTCTGGCAGTACCTTCGCATTCTGCGCAGCCAAAATCAATCCCGTTGACCCCTGCCGCTCCAAAATTACCTCGACATTATGCCGGGGAACAGGAAAATTAGCACCTGTATTCAAGGTATTATAATCCAATAATACATCATTCAGCATTAAACAAGAATCCGCATACAGCTTGGCCTGTCCATACTCTCCCATCCAGAGATAAGTACGTGCCAACAGACCATACGCCGCTGGTTTAGATGGTCTCGTTTTTGAAGCAACCTTTTCGGGAAGCAACTGCACAGCGTCTTTTAAATCCTTAACGATCTGACCATAAGTTTCGGCTACATTCGCCCGTGGCGATGTAATATTAAAATCGGACTGGAGCCGCAGCGGGATGCCGACATCTTTATCAGCAGTATTTCGGTCATATGCTACACTCCAGATCTGCACCGCATCCAAAAAGCTAAATGCCCTGAAAAATAATGCGGCTCCCTTAATTCGATCCCCCCGCTCCTTTTCGTTCGATTTTACGGTTATCGCATCTAGACTTTCGAGTACTGTATTGGCGGTAAAAACCGCACGATAAATGTTACTCCAGTCGTTGGTACTATTACCATCCCTAAATACATTGTTATTCGCCCAGATATACATATTCTGTTCCTGTTCAAACTGTAGTGCGTTCCAGCTATTATCGCTCAGGTAATAGTTGTCAGCACTGACTTCCTGCGCATTAGGCGAAAGGTTCATGGAGGAGTGATCCAGCAGAGCTTCAAGGTCATCGAGTGTCCCAATGACCGCAAAACTCTTGCTCGAGGGCTCTTCCAGATATTTCTCACAGCTTGCCGTCATAAGGGCAAAGCCCATCCAAATAATTGTCCTGATCAGTCTATCTATTTTCATGATTTCTTTTATTTTTCGTTCGTTATTAAAGTCCCAGCCGAAGCCCTAAAGCATATATTGCAGGCGGCCTTAGCCTATTTATCCCAAAGTTGTAATCGGGATCTATGCCTTTTTTATTTGCACGCCAGACCAGTCCTAGATTACTTACGTTAGCGAAGAGCTCACAGCGTCTGAACATTTCCTTTAGTCCAGTGATACGGGTCAATTCATAACTCAGATTAATATACTGTAGGCGTATGTGATCCCCTTTTTCAACCAATACCTCGGAGCCCGCATAAAAATTATTGGCATTGCTACTGGTCGGATATAGCAGTGCCGGCACATCTGTTGTTGCCTCGTCACCCGGCTGCTGCCAGCGTGCCGCATAATCCTGATGCCCCGTCCAATTGCTAAAGAGCTGCTGATAATTGATCGATGACCGTCTGAAGTAATAGCCAAATTTGAACAGCAGGGCTACATCTAAGGAGAAACCCCGATAAGTAAATGAGTTGCCCAATGATCCATAGACCCGGGGACTCGCAGAACCGTGGTACACCAGATCATCCAGCTGCGTACCTGTCCCTACGAGCTTAGCATAATCATTGCTCATCTCGCCATTCAGATAGCCCTGAGCCTGACCGGTTTCAGGATCAAGCCCACCCCAACGGTAAGAATACATGCCATAGACAGGCTTACCTACGACACCAGAGATACGGGCAAGGGAAACGGTGCTGATAAAATTGCTCCCCTGCAAATTGGAGAGGTGATAATCCGTAATCTGATCACGAACAGTGCTGAGGTTGAGGCGTGTGTTCCAACGAAAATGCTGATTTTCCCAATTTTTACTATTGAGCTCAACATCAATACCACTCCCCTTCATATCAGCCACGTTTTTGATTTTTGTAGGTCCGATACCAGCCGTATAGTCGAGTACAGCAGGGCCAAATAAATCTTTGGACTGTTTAAAAAACAGATCCACACTACCTGACAACCTGCCCGCTAATACCGTAAAATCAACAGCAAGATTCGTCATTCGGGTTTTCTCCCAGCGCAATTCTGAATCATAGTAATTGGATATGTTTGCTATGGGGCTTTTGGTAAATGTATTTGTCCCGATGTAGCTAATGGTTGTGGCTGCTACCATTTCAGGATTGATATTACCGGACACCCCATGTGTCAGGCGAAGCCGCAGATTCTGAAAGATCTCCTTTGGGACGAAGGATTCCTGTGAAAGCTGCCAGCTGGCACCCAAGGACCAAAATGGATTCCATTGGTCATTGGTCCTTAACCCGAATAAATTGGACGCATCGCGGCGTATACTAGCAGATACCACATATCGCTTTTTGAAGGTATAAGCGGTATTTGCAAAATTGGATATAAAATTGGTCGTACCATCGGTGATCCCCGCATTATCCGTCACAAACTGGGACGAACTGCTATTCAATACAGGATACTGTTTTGTCAGATCCACATTGCCATATGTTAGCTTCGCTGGATCATATCCATACAGACGTGAGCGGTCACTTGTCGTATGTGAGCGTCTGATCTCCCAGCCGGCAATGGCTGCCAACTGATGATCGCCCCAGATTTTGTTGTAATTACTCTGCACCCGCAGGTTTTTCGACTGTAACCGCACATTCGACTGATCCAATATTGCCCCATCTGGTACGATAGGCTTTCTATTGCCTTGCTCATCCAACTGGGTAAAGCGATTGACCATATTACGTGCCACATAACTTTCGTCACCGTACAGATTATAACCATTGGTATACTGCCTTTCAAAAAGATATTTGACATCTATATCCCATCCCTGTATAATGCGATAGTTAGCGCCAAAATTGAGCAATACATCATCCGTCGTCGCGCTTCTCTGCTGATTTTTATAATCATTGAGCGGATAATAGCTCCAGTCCAGCAGGTTGCCATTGCCCTGCTGACGGGCCCATAGCGACCTTACGTCGATATCCACCGGAAGCGCATTGCCATCCTCATCTGCAAAGCGGGCATAGGGGTACAGCGAACCGGTACTTTTGCCAATATCCCCATATCCGGGCCGTCCAGCTTTATTTTTTCTACAGGTATACTGGACTCCGCTGGTCAGTGAAAGCCTGTCCCAGGGCCGGTAAGTATTATGTAGCCGTATGGTATAACGGTCCATTTTGGCGTCCAGATTATCTACATTACTATCCCATCCGCCCGAGCCTATCCATGCAAAGCGGGCATTGCCACCGGAGAGATCCAGGCTATATTGCTGCTGTACGGAAGGACGGTAAAGGTACTTGGAGAAATCATCACGCACGTCATATTTCCGAAGACGGTCAATTGCTTCGTCTATCTGCTGGCTCTGCCCCGTATTGCGCTGTTGGATCAACAATTCAATCACTGGCGACAAAGCCGGATGGCTAGCCGAATTTTCCTGCGAAGTATAATAGCCCTTTGCAAACAAGAACTTCTCCACATCAATAAAATCACTGGATGACATCTGTGGTAGGTAAGACAGGTCAGGTTTACCAGCGATACGCACATTACTGTTCAGGTTGATTGTGATCGGCTGATCAAAATGCCCTTTCTTAGTGGTGATGACGATCACCCCATTGGCCGCCCGAGCACCCCATATGGAGGCTGCCGCTGCATCCTTCAGAATGGTAATACTGCTCACATCATTGGGGTTGATGTTATCAAGATCACCATCATAGGGAAAGTTATCCACCACGATCAGTGGCCCCATCATTCCAGCCGATAGCGTATTGATGCCGCGGATATCTATCCGACCATTGCGCGAGGTACCCCTATCTACCGTCAGTCCATTCGCCACGGCCTCCAGTCTGCTTAGGATATCCGTGCTCACCTGCTGTGTCAGCAGCTTCTCCCCCAGCTGGTTGAAAGAACCCGTCATCCGTTCGCGGGGTAAGGTCTGATATCCGGTAGACACCTGTACCTCATCCATCAAAATCGCATTGGCCTCGAGGTAAAAGATCTTGTGCAAGGTATCGTTTGAAATGGAAGCCGTCATTTTTTTAAATCCGACACCTCCCATTTCAATCCGTAAAGGTTGATCCGAGACAGGAATCTTAAATATCCCCTTCTGATCTGTCTGTACGGCTTCACCTGTTTGAAGCGTCTTCACGCTCATCCCCACGATTGGGGTATTATCATTTTTAGAGCGCAGTTCGCCCAAAAATATTTTTTGTGCAAATGACAGATGACACTGCAACAAAAGTATTATTATAAAGAATGTTGTTGTTTTCATGACCTTATTTTCATTATGCACTTTACTATTTATCCCTAATGACCAACACCTCGCGTGTGCGAGTGACCTCTTTGAGATCTAATCCCTGTGCATTCAGTTCGGACTTTAGTGTCTCAGAAGCTAAAGCGCCCGAAAAAGTCAGATCAACATGATCCATAAATCCAGTTTCATCAATAACAGGCAGCGCAAAACAATCCAGATCGTTGAGACGCGAAACCAAGGATGACAGTGGATAGTTGGTTATTTTTGAAGGTTTATTAAAAGGAAGCGTATTTTCGCGTTTTCCCCCTTTCGACCGGATTAAGCTTAAGTCTCCCTTTTTACGCAAGGCTAGGCACTTTATCTTGCGTCTTTCCAAGGTCGCTCTATACGATGTATAGCGATTGAGGTCAGCCAGCATATACTGATAGAGCGAGTCTGCCTTTTCCGTAGGCACAACAAGCTCGTAGTTAAACACATTGGATAGTATATCCCTATCCTTGACCGGATAAAAACGGGAGGAATCTTTCACTTCTACAAATATTTCCTTGTCCAGCAGTTGTTTGCCCTTCGCCTGCAAAATTCCTCTCGCAGCCGATGAAAATAAAAACTCCATGGATGAGTTTGTTATCGCGCGACCACGTATCACACCGTTTTCCTTCCGGTAACGATTCCCCGAAGGAAGGCCATCTACCACATCCCGGGTCAACACGGAGAAAAAACTAAGATCATTCAATTGCATCTTGTCCGATAAAAAAAGCGGTCTCTCAGGATCGATCAGTTCACGGACGGGAATCTGTGCAGTCTTATCAGCCAGAAAATGAATTATATTCCCTTCGGTCAGTTGACCACTGGAAGTAATAGCACCGACAAGACCATCTGATGAGATCCACACATAATGAGGGATCAGCTGATGCGGGAATACCGTACGGAGCAATTTATCGGCAACGACGGAATAGATCCCGAGACCTTTTATTGTCTCATTGGTCGTTAAAAATTTCTGTGCTTTTGACGCTTCATCACGCGTCACCGCAATGACTGTAACATCCTTTTGATATTTCTCCTCTAGTTCTTTAATACGGGGCATCGCTGCGATGCAGGCACTACACCATGTTGCCCAAAAATCCAATATCATCAGTTTTTTATCGCGATACTCGCTGAGTTTTATTGTTTTCTGACCCGAGGGATGGTTTACAACCTCCAATGGGGTATCCCAGAGAAACTGGGGAATTTTATCTCCAATATTTAAAGCTTTGGTTGAAGGAAGCCCATCGGCCCCGCTATCCTTGCGGGGCGTCTGAGCCGATAAACTAAACATAGAAACTAAAATAATGCATATCAGAAGCACCCGACCAGTACCCTTACAGTATGATCTGCTCGAGTATCTGGCCAGTGCTTGGCAGATGTAGGTATTTATATATATCTTGACTAGTGTCAATAATTTTAACGTATTCATAATTTAATGGTTAGTGGTTTTGAGAAAGCTGATAAAAAAAATCATAGATTTCCTTACTACTTTCGAGTTCGCAAGCAATAAATCTGTTACTCCGCAGAAATGAGATTTCAATTCCTGACAGATTGATCCGTTGATAATGGATGATAAAATAGGCCATCAGCATTCGGAATAAGGCAATCGTGAAATGTTGTACATCAGCTGTACTGATCGCAGGATTTACCTTCCTTTCCCTATCTAGGTAAATCGTTAGAAGTTCAACAATATGGTTGCGACAGCTATCCATGTCGTAACAGTTCCAGAATTCTTTAATACATACTACAGGGTCGTACTCCAAATGATGGATTTCGTACATGGCCATATCAAAGGCGACCAGTTTCTTAAAAAGCTTATTCATTTTTTTGGCTTTTGAGGGCGTGTGATGGTGGAAAGTCCTTTGAAAAAAGGATCAAAAAAATCCCCTATCGGGTCAAAAGACCCAATACATCACACTGTTAAAAAATCTATTAACTAAACCTCAGAATGCCGTTTTACTCTGTATTACTTGGTTATATATATGGTTCGTCACGGGCATCCATATTAATAGGAAGAACCGACCCTTTTGTTGTATCACAACAATATATTGGATAGAAATTTGTCCTCAACGAAAAATTTGACTAAATTTAAGCTGCGAAACAATTATTTAG
The DNA here is from genome assembly GCF_013167215.1 of Sphingobacterium prati. Taxonomy (GTDB): domain Bacteria; phylum Bacteroidota; class Bacteroidia; order Sphingobacteriales; family Sphingobacteriaceae; genus Sphingobacterium; species Sphingobacterium prati. The sequence continues at coordinate 25,542 of NZ_JABJWY010000037.1, read as the reverse complement.
TACAAGCCATCTTCATTGCCTTTTTTCTCTATTTATATATTGATGTAAGGGTCGGTGGCAGACACGCAAAGGGAAATTTGGTTATTCGTGTGAATAAACTATACTAAGCCATTTTTATTGGCTCCTCTCCTTTTACGTACTGTTTAATTTAATAAACGTTTAATCCGGCGCACGGATTAAGTTTTTGAAATGCTGTTTAGCGGAATACCAAGTAAATCGATCCTTGATCTGATAATGGTTTCTTGGAATTTTAATTGGTGTCGTTCTCATAATCACTATTTAGTTATGATGAACGATGAACTTGTGCTAAGAGATAAGTTACTTTCTCGCCTTAATCGGTAAGCAAGGAACGGCCTCACACTTTGAACCCCAGGAGAGCTAATCCTGTCGTCTTCCTACAATCTACAAGAAATTTTCAGAAGACTACCAAAGTTTGACGTGAAGCCGCTCACATGCCACCATATGTCAAAAGTATAAAACTTTTATCGCATATCAGTGCATGGAGCGATCAACACGGTTCTCTCGGTAAAATTTTAGCTCATTTTGGGTTCGAGAAGAACATCGTTAGTCAAGGCAAAACGCCATGATTTTCAAATCGCTAAACAAATATAAGAATATAATTCCATTTAAACAAATAATTATAAATGGAAATATTAAGTATTTATTATGGAAGAAAATGAATTATTAGCAATTGAAGTAGATAATTTTGGAAACTACGTTTTGTCAAGAAAAATTGCTCTAGGTTTATCAAATGAGGCTTTTGCAAAATTGACTGACGTATCGGGAGGCGATATTAGCAAAATAATTAATAAAAAAAAGAAAAGCGTTTCCCTCCACTCTTTCTATAAAATTGCAGTGCTTTCCGGTGACACTATCGAAAATGTTATCCAAGCCGTATATACCCATAGAAATTTAGAGCTAAAAACCGGAGAAAAAATTGAAGAAAGAAGCAACTTCGGCATTTTTATGAGAGACGAAGTTGAAGTTGAAGGTAAAAACGGTTTTGATTTTATTTTGAACAGAACTGGGATTGATAAGAAGAGACTAACTGACATATATTATAATACTGGTGCACCTGAACCTTATGAACTTATATTGATCGAAAAAGCTACGGGAAGAGAAACAGGAGAATTAATGAAAAAATTTGTAACCAAGTATCCGATTAAGAAGAAAGGGGATTGATTTAATGAAGGGGGATTGATTTAATAAGGAATACAAACTCTTAATCTGTGGGTCCTGAGTTCGAGCCTCAGCGGGGTCACTTTCAAAGAGCCATTTTACGTAAGTAAAATGGCTTTTTTTGTTGGTCTGTGTATTCATTTACAGTTGATTAACTGTGTTCTAATGCATTCTGCTAGTTAATATTTCTGTTAATTAATTCTATATGCTAAAGAACAGTATTTAGGTTATAATTGTTATAAAAGTTATAGTTTTGGCGCATTTTTGGCGCACTTTTCAAGTCGATTTCTTTAGTTAGGCCATGATATTTTAAGGTTTAAACCAAGTAATTATTGTGTCTTAATCCATTATAATTTTTACTGTTATCAATTTAAGTTGTCTTATTAAACCTCCCGACAATTACTTTAAATGGTAGTTGTAAAAGTCTCAATTTTCATATTGACATATTGTCTCTAGCAAATCAAACAAAGGAATAAATCCTTTAAAATCTTCTGGCGCAAGATTATTGGCTGACTCAGAAAATATAGTCTTATTATTATCATTCACTTTAAATGCTCTTAAACTGTTGCGATCTTTATACTCTTCGTTCAGCTTTGTGTCCTCATCTAGACCTGCTCCTTCCTCCTGAAATAAGTTTTTGAATTCCATAAAGTTTCTTAGTATAATCATATCATGATTTGCTAATGTTTCTTTAGTATATAAGTATTCGATTGGACAGTATTTATTAAGGTCCTTGTCACTTATTGGGAGGCAACAAACAAATGCTTGACCATTACTTTGTTCCGATGTTAGAATCTTGAAGTCTCCAACCAAATTTCCCTTTGTTTTATCATAATTAGTGCGTCCCTCCTTATCATTATCAAATAGACCTATTATCTTTTTGTTTTCTAAGATTGTAGCTGGAACAGACTTAATGAAACTAGCAAGAGAACCAGCGTCATGAAGATTCACTAAGTCAATATCCAAATGTCTGTTGAGTTTTTTCATGGCAATTGTAATATGCGCGATATCAGTTTTTCCCTCCACACACACGACCGCTTTCTTTGTAGAATTCTTTAACAATTTAAACGTTTCTATTCCTTCCTCAAAAGTAAGAAAACCATCACTTAAGAACTCTATGGCTTCAATTTGAGATGTTTTTTTTATATAGCCTAAAGTTCTATCCATCTTATATAAAGACTCCTCTGGTGCTAGAGCCACCGTAGATGGAGAATGGGTAGTCATTATAACTTTAATACCTCTATCTTTTACAAATATGTTTTGAAGCACATCCAACATAAATTTGCATAACGAAGGGTGTAAATATGCATCAGGTTCATCGAATAATATTAATTCAGGAAATTGTCCGCCAGTGTTAGAAGTATAAATAGCTAAAACTAAAGATAATATAACTTTCTCTCCTGATGAAAGATCATTTATATCAACTATATTTTTTGTATCTCTATCTAACATCTTTAAGATTATGCTTGTATCATCTTCATTAATGATAGGCTCTTGCAATGTATATCGAAATTTCGCCTGATTTGCAATTTGATTGAAGATTTCAAGAGGTGAATCTTTAACCTCTAGACCGATTTTAATTCTAGCCCAATGTTGTAAGAAAAGGAACCCAATATTTGTCGAAAAGACAGTACTATTAGGTGCAGGTAGATAAGCTATATAATAATATTGAATCATACTATAGTCAATATTATTATGCTCTGCTGATATTCTATCTATTAGAGATTTATCTTCAATGGTAAAATGCTTAGGTACATCACGGTTGCTGGAGGAATAGTTAAAATTATAGTTCGTTTCTTCTAAAAAGGATTTATTTAGGGCGTCAATATCAAAGTTATTATCTTGTTCAAGTTTCGCTTTGCGCATAATATAGAATATATATTTGTGCACAAATTTTCGACCTGTTGAAATTAAATTTGCAACATTTAAATGGTTACCAATATTTACAGTTGGAGTTTGTATTGTTCTAATGGAAATATTAGTCAACTCTTTTTGCTCATCAAGAATCTGGACATTAGGTTGATAAAATTCTCGCTCTTCAGTATAAACATATTCGCCTCTCTCAGGATACGTATTTCTGAGATCATCCATCATAAACTCATCATGATTGCCCATTATATCAGGGACTTGCACATATAAATATGTAAGGAATTGGGACTTACCCGTCCCATTTTCACCTGTTATAACTATAAAATTTGGTAAATTTCTGAGTTCAGCTTTTTTAACGATGGCTTGGGTATCTTTGTTTATTAAAATGTCCATTGAAAAAGGTTTTAATGTAAATATACGTTATTTTGCTCGCCTTCCTGCGAGTTGAACGAAGGTCGTTGAAGAAAAGTCCGTAAGGACGATTCAACGATATCTATGCAATAGACGAAGCTTCATGGCGGTATTTTTGAAAAAGGGGCTTGTGACCTGGGCTTATTAAAAATAGTGACAAGAGCGAAGCCTGAGAGAACAGCAGGCGAGCCAAACTCTAAAAGCGGTTGGATTTTGAATGTGCATGCAATGCTTATTCAAAGGACAAAAGAGTTTTTATGAGGTGGAGGGATTTATAAAACGTTAAGTATGACAAACAGCGAAGCTATAAATATGAAATTTTATGAAATAAGGTTTCATATTTATAAAGTTTGGCGTATCTTAATGGCATAAATTCCGAAACGGAATGCCATATTACCTAATTTCAAATTAAACATGGAGGAAAAAGTTCTAGAAACATTAGTAGTTGGTTTCACGAAAGTATTAATTGAAGAAGCTAAAACATTTTTAAGCGATAGTGCAGATACTGCATACGATGAAATAAAGCAGTATATCGGAAAAGATTTAAAGAACTATTTGAATAAACATAAAGATAAATATTCTCATGTAAAAACTTTATTGAGGGGAAATACACCTGTTTATTTATATGATATATATTTCCCTTCCAAGCTTCTAGATAATAAAAAGGTCATAAGTACGGAATCAGGAGTAGATTTCTTTGGGAAATATAATTGTGCGACAATCATCGGTGATGCAGGTAGTGGTAAAAGTACTTTAGTTAAACATTTATTTTTAAATAGCATCTATGAGAGGAAATACATTCCAATATTAATTGAATTAAGATATTTAAATGAAGATGCGACCTCTCTAGAAGATTACATAAAGTTCACTTGTAATCTTAATAAAGTAAATGTGAATGATAATATTTTAGAAAGATTGCTTGAAAAGGGTAAGTTCGTATTTTTCTTTGATGGATTTGACGAACTTGAAGAGAAGATTAAGCAAAAAATTATTAAAGAAATAAACAATTTCGTAAATAAATACATCTCGAATAAATTTTTAATTACAACAAGGCCCTATTCGAATATTGAAAACCTTCCATTATTTAGTAATTTACGAATGAAGGATTTAACAATAAATGATGGGGAAATTAAAGGCTTTGTGTTTAAACAGCTTTCGCAAGAGGTTGAATTGGCAGAAAAGGCATATAAATCAATTTCCCAAGGTGATACACACCATATAGAAAGTTTTCTGAAAAATCCGCTTTTGCTTTCTCTTTATTTATTAACCTTTCAAAGCCATGCTTCTATTCCAGATAAAAAGTATATTTTTTACAGAAGGGTTATTAATGCTTTATTTTCAGAGCATGATAGCAAAACTAAACTGGGATTTATTAGAGAAAAACAATGTGGATTAGATCAAGAGGGGTTTGAAGAGATATTAAAGTCTTTTAGCTTTTTGTCCTACTTTGGAGATCATTTTGTCTTTGATAGTGATTATACCACTAAACAGATCGGCCTTATTAAAAGGAAAAAGGAAATTAAATTTGATACAAGTTTATTTTTAAAAGATCTTAAACTAGCAATATCTTTATGGGTTGATGATGATGGACAGTTGTCATTTTCTCATAGGTCACTTCAGGAATATTTTTGTGCTTTATTTATATCTGAATTGAAGGATGAAGAAAACAAAAGAGTATACGACAAAATTTTAAAAATATTTGAGACAAGAGGTCGAGTTGGTGCTTCTAAAGAGATAGATAATTTGCTTGACCTTTTAAGAGAGATGGATGAATACAACTTCCATAAGAATTTCTATTTGCCTATGTTAAATGAGCTTAACATGGAAATGAACAAAATGCATTTTCAAACAGGAGGGCAAATTTTGTTAAACTTTTTTATAGAAGGATTTAGAATGGATAGCCGTGATTATAAAAAAGTGAATGGTGAAAGACGAAATGATTTTGCGTTATTTTTATTAAGAAAGAAAGAAATATTTAAAACCATATTTGTTCATATTAAATTTACTAGGGAACTAGATGCCTATTTGTATGATGAATTGCGTAAAAACAAAGCTTTGATCTCTTTTATTCACCCATTCATTAGCAAAAAGGTAGTAATGTTTGAAGATGAGGTATATAATGAAGTAATTCTTACTATCGAGCCTAATGATGGTAGTTTAAGAGCTCCGCAGGTTCGTTTCGGAAAATTAAAATTAGAAGAAGTATATAGTTATCTTGATGACAAATTATTGAATAGAATATATCAAAATCTAATTTCTCACTTGAAAAGTGAAATTCTCAAGTCAAGTCAATTTATACGAAAAATTGAAGACAATGAAAAAGATTTGGTAGACTTAATTTAAATTATATCCCACTCACTGAATCCTCCAAGTTTCAAGTGAGTGGGATTTTTAGATAGATGTAGTACAAGTTATAAAGTAAATGTAGGATAATTTTATACAGAGATGAGCTTACTTTAATAGTTTTCGCTGTTTTGGCCGCGTAGTAATAAAGTCCTACCATAGATTCGAACCCCTTATTTTCGCTTCTCAATGAATATATAATCGTTAACGTATTTACGGGTAGTTAGTTGTAAGTATCCCAAAAAATCAGACAGCTTAAAACTGGACATAAATGTCTAAATTAGAAAAGTCCAATCGCAGCTGTTGGAAAAATAACGTGCTTAAAAAACAATTGAATGGAAGATTATGAGAAAATAGAATGGTTAAAAACCATTTATTCAGATTTTACGGCCAAAAACTGGCATAATTGGAACGTTGACCATCCTGATCGTGACGTCCACAATAGAAATTGTTATGAAGAGGTAAAAAGGACGATTAAATCCATTTCTCCGAAGCAGATTAATGGGATCTATTATGCAGACCGCTATAATGATCGGAAATTGATTGACTGGATTAAACTTTTCACCTCTCTTAAAAACCTGCATAATATCATTAGAAACTTTAAAACCTCTGACGAAGTTGTAAAGCATATTCATTTTCCATATGGCGACGAGAAGCAAGTTTTACAATTTGAAAATAAATACTTTACTTCATCAGGTCAACATCGACTGTGTCTAGCAAAATTTCTTGATATTGAATCTGTTGAAGTAAAGGTCATCGAGTATAAACTAAATCACGATAAACTCTTAGCATCTTCATTCGACTAAAAATTCAGAATTTTAAGTCTGGTTATTATAGTATTATACTATATAAATTATTAAGAAATAGATATACAATATTTTCCTTTAGAAAGCTAAAAAGATGTATAAAGCGATAATAGAGTACCAATAATAAACAGTGATCCAATAACACTTGTAAATAAAAGATTATTAGTCCTCGGAGATAACCTATCCGAATATACCTTATAATCACATAAAATAGCCCAGTTATAATTAGTCCGCCGTATTACATTTAACAAGGAAGCTTTCGGGCGTTATTATTCTTAATTATCTTCTCACCCTACTCCTAAAATACCGTTCAGTCTCCTTATCCATAAAATAGACATAACAAGCTTTCATTCCTCGCCCAAGCAGAACGCGGTAAGTATTCTTTACTAGCTGTAAATAATCAGCTCCCTTTACGGCGCTATCATGCGAATGTTCAGGAAAACCCTCCCATTCTGCTGTGTCCGGATTATAGCGTAGATCTGTACCAAAGATCACTCCCGCATAATCAAACTCAAAGCCCTGTGCTGTATAGATACATCCGACCTGATCTATTCCTGCATCTTCATAGGCCCAGTACTGTGACTTTGGAATCCCACGCCGCATACCCTTCGTCTTTTCATCTGCATTCCATGGGCGAATATAATCGCCTACGATGACATCTTTGTGCAGTTCACCGTCGGCATCGGCCTGCTTAGTCCAAGGCCAACAAAATCCCGCCATCATACGGCCTGAATAGCCTTCGGCAACTTTATCGCGAATGGCCTGCTCTACGGCATGTGGGCTATCCATAATCTGGAATTCGAAATTATCTTCTTGCTTCCATTCGGTCGTAGCTGTCTCTCGGATGTGCAACGTATGATCTATCCATTGGCTGTATTTTTCTGAACCGCCATTACGGAACTGAGATTCCAGATTATATTCATACACTGTACAGCCCATCTTTTCAGCTTGCTGGCGAATGAAAATGGATTGACCTATCTCTCCTCTCCGCACGGCTTGATAATCGTCTACAAAGAATACAGAAATCCGCGCTGCACAAAGAAGATCTTCAATCTGTAAACGACCTGTGGATTTGAAAGGATAACCGGTACGTTCGCGTATGCGATGTGCCTCATCCATCAGTAATACATCAATGCCATTCGGTTCGGCATCGCCATAGGACATAAAGTATTTGAGCAGGCTATTGGCCTCTTTGCCCAGGATCTTGCGTAAGGTCTCTGTAAATGATTTAGAACCTGTTGCATAGTGCGCATTGATATTGCTTGCGGTAAGATCGGCCAATAATTGCAAGCCTACGACAGACTTGCCTGTACCAGCGCCTCCCTTGACGATAACCGCATACTTTTGATTATCTTTTGCTTTCTTGGCAAGGGACATCACCGTATCATATACGATCAGCTGTTCGTCCAAAAGGATATAATCTCCCTTAGCCTTTACCTGGCCGAAGAGCTGCAATTCACCTTTCAGTTTTTGCTTAATAACACCGGAAACCTGTTTGAGCAGTTTCTTCGATGGTCGCAACTTACTCTGTTCGACCTCTTGGAGAATACTCATCCCCTCACCTGCTCCTACGCGACTATAGATAAAGGCAGAAAGCTGGCTGCTGTCTTCAGATCCATACATTGGAAAACGTTTAACAGCTTCTTCAAACCGCTGATCCTGAAGGGTGGTATCGTTTGATATGTTATAATTGTGCAAATAGCTACAAGCTGATACCTGAATGGGATCTTTTTCTTGGTAAAAAGCGCTGTTATTCTCCTTGAGATAATATAGGTAGTTCCCCACCTGGATACTTGGATGCAATACCGAGCGATGACCACCTCCTACCCAGGTAAGGACATAATCGGAATCGTAATCCGTGAACTCACATTTCTCCCATTGTTTGAGTTCGACGATCACAGCCTGCTTATACTGCTGCTCATCACGACCGTAGATAACGACATCGATACGCTTGGCACTTAGGGGAAGCTTGTACTCCACCATGACACCCTGATCTTGTAGATTCTGGCGCTCCATGATATAGGAAAGCCGAAACAATGAATTGCGCCATGACATGGCTTCATTGTGCGACGGATTGTATCCGAACTGTTTTAAAAACTGTTCTCTAAGTAAATCGACAAGTTTATTTTCTGTATTGAGATGGATAAAATCACTTGCCGAACCAGCGTATAATCTCATTATAGTTCGTTGTATTTTTTTGCGGTTCCCTTGGCTTTTTCGACCGGGTATTTTTCGTTATTGAGTTTCATCTTGTCCTCGATGATCTGCTTGACATCAAGTCCATGCTTATCGGCAAGTAAAAGGGCATACATCAGCACATCGGCAAGTTCGTTTTTCAGTTTATCTGGATTAGCATCTTCGTTGCCTTTCCACAGGAAAAGCTCCAGTAGCTCGGAAGCTTCAATGCTCAATGCCACTGCAAGATCTTTGGAATTATGAAACTGCTCCCAATCTCTGGCATCTCTGAATGCTCTGATCTGTGCTATTAACTGCTGAATATCGGACATGATAAAATCTTTTAACTAAAAACTGGCCTTTGTCCAAATATCCGAAATATTGTTTAGGAATAAAAGGGCGATCTCGGCTGTATTTCCATTCGTTGTCTAGTCCATTTTTTTTGCACGACATTGAAAAACTGCTTTGACACTTTCGTCTTTAAATTCCACAACGATCATCTGCATCCTATTATTCGTAAGCATGGAACATTTGAGCTATCTAATGGACAGAGAATTGTTAATTAAACAAATTAATGATAATTTAAGGCTACAATGACTCACGATAAGCAATCGAAAATGCGCTAAAGCGAAATCTGCTGTTGATAGGTTCCTCTCGATTAAATTCAGAGTAAAGCTTCTGTAAGCTAGCGTAAAGATGACTACTCAATTTGACTGATTTTGTTCTTTTTTATATTTCCTAGTGTATCTATGGTCTCCAAAACAGTCCGGTTATCTTTATCTACCATAATCCGGATTCTCGGTCTGCCCTGACTGTCATGTATAAATAAACCTACTTCATCCTTATAATTCTTACCTAGAAACATACGTTCAGTTGCAAGAAGACCTTCATCCCGAAGAATAGATATTGCTGAATCTCGCAATTGTTGTGATGCCGAATTGGTTAACTCTTTATACCTATCTTGACGTTGCGCAAATGCGTCTTCCTTCGCATAGCTCCATAGTTGAAGTCCATACTTCCTTTTATTGGACTTTATGTCCTCCATATATTGTAACTGCATGATCTGGTCATCTTGATACTTATCGATGGAATAGACCATGCCGGCATGCTCTTTATCGTTATCATACACCAATCCGCCACATTCATCACCATCGCTGTTAAAGAAAATTAGTCCAGCCTCCCTTTCCCTAGGATCAGCATCCTTCCCCAACATTCTTCCGGGATGTTGTCGCGTCTTATTACTCAGCACCAATTTTATGGTTCCGTCGGCCTCCCTGATATTTATCCTTTCCACATCGAGTACCGCACCACCTTTTTTGGTGTTTAACACTGTAAACAATGTCACTGTCATCCCCGAAAAGAGAACCAGGCATACTATAATCAGTGCACGAACTTGTGTTTTCAATTTTTTGATCTCTGAATCCATAATTGGTTAAAAAATTAAATATACTTTTATTCTTATATCACCGTGGGATAAGGGTTCATTTGTCCCATTCGCCCAAATAGGTCTATTGACCTAATAATCAAAGTTATAAAATAATATTTTTTTTATTTTTTTTATCCAAATAAAACTATTTCACATCGGCTACTTCTTACTATACAAAGCGGTTATTAGCTACCTTTCGAGAGAAAGACTAACATAAAAATTGGCGTCGTACAGTGAAAATCCAATAGTATTCAAAAAACATTGGATGACGAAACAAAAAAGAGGAAACGATAGGTATTGGTCTAGGATCGCCCCTCCCAAATCTCCAAAATAGGGCTGCTGCGTATAACTGGTGTAAAACTCAAGCTGGTTTGCACCGAGCATACACAGCTCAAAGGATTGATCGCAGCAGTAATAATGGCCTAGGCCACGGTTCGTTGCTCACCCTCGGTCAGGCTAAATCTTTCCTTCTGCTCATCCAGCTGCTGTGCGATCCAAAAGTAGGCCTCGGCCAAAAGATCTGACGAATTACCCATAATCTAATAATAACATGCGCTGGCCTTCGACTCAAATGTTCTACTCTTATTCGATGCCCCTTGAAGCAATAGCTGAAAATCAAAAACTTACAATAAAAACAAAAATAAATAAGCTTTAATATTAAATTAATTTTCTATATTAAACTTAAAATTAACACTACAACAAAATAATGCAAAAGAACATCATTACATTAAAGCATGCTATCTTTAAATTAAAACATCTTATTCTACCAATTCTAATATCTGTTTTAATCATTTCATGTACTAAGGAGAAAAATGAGCTTTCCCCCAGTAGCGATATTGATGAAGTGAAAAAGGAGTTTTACGCTCAAAATCCTCTCGCTGACAACGAAAATTTTTTCAATTCCATTTTCACAAGTTATATCAATTGGGACTCTGTTGTAGTTAAAGACGAGAACAATTTATATATCAAAATAAGTAGCTCAGAGACAATTTATTATGGTGACTCAACGTTTTCAATAAATCTGGCCGACTATTTTTGGTTGAAAGCACAAAAAAAGGATAATAAATGGGGGTATTCATTTATTTCTTTCATACCAAATTCCGAAGCTACGCGTGAACTTTTCCAAGGTAAAATTGTAACAAAATTTCTATCTTCTAACAAAGTTATAATTCGGGAATACAAAGGTGATATCAATAGTAGTGGGTTAATTGCAGGATTCCCGCCAATGAGAGAACCTTGCGTATCTGCATATGTAGCTGGTGAATTAAATAATGTTTATTGTTCCGCAGGTGGAGATGATGACTACGAACAGTGGCTTTCTGGTGGACCAGGTGATTATTCAAATATTCCCCCTTCGACAGGTAGCCCTGGTGGAACTTCTAGCACTTCTCCAAATACGGTCAAATATAAATTTGAGAATTATGCTTGTATGGAGAATTTCTTGAAGAATCTTGAAAATTTAAGTACTTTTAAAGACATGGTTAAACCTTTTACGTTGGATGGAAATGGAACTGGAAACCCCAATTTACAATGGAGCTTCAAAACAGATATGTCTTGGGACCCTAATAAAGGGTACAATTATGGACTTGCATCAGCTACAAATCCCAATGAAAGTACAAACCGTGATGTCGATATCTATTTCAACGCAAATGCATTGAACAATTCTTCAGACCTTGTAATTGCTGCTACAGCTCTTCACGAAGCAATTCACGCCTATTCAAATTATTTTTTAAAAACTAATAAGATGAACGCAGATGGTATTGTGGATGAAAAAATTCAGGAATTTTGGTTTACCTCTGCATTGAAAACGCTTGAAATCCAGAAGAAGGCTGGCCTCAATGGAGATTATCGTGACCATCAAACAATGATGTCCGACAATGTATTTCCTGTTATGATTGGTTTTCTGAAAGCTTGGGGAGGTAACAGATATTCCTCAAATGAATATGTTATGGCCAGTATGCTTGGACTTGGACAAGCTGGACAAATGTTTGATCCTTCTATCAATGCTCAAATGGCGCAAGATGTTTCATCGCTATTTGACAAATTAAAGAAAGACTACAAAATTACAGATGCGGCATTTAATGAATTTTTAAAAACACATAGTAATGTTGATCCCAATGGACCGTTAAATACTAAAAAAATATCATGCGCAAAATAATAATCTTATTTACTTTCTTAGCCGTATCAGCCATTCAACTTATTGGTAGCGGCTTTGCTCAAACCAAATATGTTGTATTTGATCAAGACAAACTAACCGATTCATTGAATGGGCATTTATTCTGCAAAAGAACATATGCGGAAATCGGATCCGACAGTACCAATTTCCCAGATTTAACTATTTATAATTTTCTGTTCAAAAAAAGCATAACTGCTGATGATTCAAATCAAAAAGTATTTCAGAATTATATAAGCTTTGAGCGTGATGGGAAAAATTTGCCCGTTGATATCTTAGTTACCATAACGCCGCTGACAAGGTCTAAATTTGAGCTAAAAAATATCTCGAAAGCCGTTGCTAACAAGGAGATAAACGTAATTTCTTTGGATAGCCTGCTAAGAACAGCCGCAAAAGATATATTTTATGCAACATATGCGCCTTTAGGTATTTTTTCAGAGACGCCATCACTCAATTTGAAAAGAACGGATTATAAAATCGTCATAAAACGAAAAAATGAATATTTTTTCGTTGACAACGAGACTTTAACCGAGTCCTATTTTATTGGTAATGGCTATATTGAGCCTTATAGAACCAATGCAGCGGGAATATATCCGCAGAGTAAAAATTTTTCAAAACAAAATTATCTCTCCGCTGAAAAGTTAAATACGCTAAAAGGGGGAATAATAAAAGATACTACCATAAATTTAAATAATCATGGCCGAACTATAGCTATAGATAGATTTTGGACAAATGAACCTCGCATACCGTTTGCAAAAAGTGCAGGTTTAAATAAAGGTAATGATTGGTATGCAGTAGAAGGAATTGGAGATTTTGAGTTCTATTGGGATAATGGCATATTAAACGGTAATTTTTTGGACTATTTTAAAAAAGCTAAATTAAACTATATGCCCGATAAACAGCTCAATAGAAAACTGAACCTTTGGTATAAAACAAAGAAAATAAATGGAATACCACTCGAAGATTTTTTTAAAGACAAAGGTTTGAACAACACAAATTTGAAATCGATATTATAGCTAGCAATACCTAATGTTTCATTTACGTTACACCTTGGAAATTCAATTTTCTTTTAAAACATTGGATGACGAAACAAAAAAGAGGAAACGATAGG
>NZ_JABJWY010000037.1:0-11999 GCF_013167215.1 Sphingobacterium prati | reverse complement strand
ACAACATTTATATATTTATTTGAGATGGCTCTTATTTATACGAATTGACCGATTTGGATACTTTCCAGTCATTATCCACACGCTCCAAGGTAACCAGATCAGTCCTCGTGAAGTTTTCAAATTTTAGAGTCACCTTAGCAATCATATAGTCTGCTGATTCTTCAAGGATGTCTGTGCTTACCGTACAATTTAGCTTCTCTCCTTTTTGCTTTTTAAAGAATTTGACCAGCTCGTCACGTTTATTGGTAGTTGCATTTGCCTTCTTGCTAAAATCTTCTGCAAATAATTGATCCACTCCTGCTGATTCACCTTCTGTAGTAACTGCAACATAGTGCGCTAAGGCGAAGTCGGCTGTGGAAAGGTTAACGTTTGCTTTTGCTGATTTTGAACCAGGTCCTTCAGCTGCCATAGTGAAAGTTGATACTGCGACTAAAGCTGCTGCTGCGAATGTTTTTACTAGAGTTTTCATAATGTCTTTATTTTATTGTGTTAGTTTATCTGTTCTTATTTGTTGACTCAAAACTACAACACAATACGCCCCCGGCCTATGGGATTTAGACTAATGGACAGGAAAACTCGGTGAATGGCAGGAACGGGGAGGTGAATATAAAAGTAGATTATTTTGTATACTCCATTTTGGAGGAGATCCGATCGATGGTATTGAATCAGTACAACCTAACAGTTGAATTATTGTATGCCGAGATAATTAAATCATTTAAAATACAATGTATAAAATAAACGGAGTGACCATAGGAGGACATTCTATAATTGACGCGATAAACGTGATCGTCGAACAAAATCTTCTCAAACCTTGTCGGATATTTCTGAAGCTCATCTAGAATCGGCTCTGTATATCCTGATTTAAGAAGCGCTCGAAGAGAACATGTAAACTCTTCAATGAGCCGAGCTAAATTATCATCTGCGATAAAAAAAATACCAGCCCGCTCTTTAACCTTATGTATTAATAAATAGTTATTTAGCCACGGATATAGATGCATGATAACGTCTTCCGTTAAATGATATGTCCTATTATTAAAGGCGATGACCGAAATCTTTTCCATTTAATAAAATTAAATATTTCCTTTGTCGTTTATAATTATTTCAATGGAATCATCGGACCCGATTATTAAGGAGAATCACCTTAGAAAAATTATGATACGTAATATAATTAGACCTACAACAATTAAACATATAACAAGCGGAGCAGTTATGCTTCTTTTCTTATACTTTATTCCTTTCAAATATTGATCCCAAAACCCAAACTGCAATATTGCTGCACCTATTCCATATAACAGAATACCAGTGAACCTGCTTTGATCAAAATAATCTTTAAATTCTTTGTATACTAAAATTAGTGCTATCGTATAACCAAATCCAAATAGGAGTGTTACCAATGCTTCTTTTTTCTTGGATAATGTGAATAAGTTGATTGCAAGCAATATAGCGCCGGTAAATAATCCGAAAAGTATACTAAAATACCAGATTGCTCTTTGTGAATAGAAACTGACAGTAGCTTTTTTAGCATCTTCATCAATATCCCATGTATTAGGGGCGGTATAATCAGGTTCTTCTTTTTTCTTCGATTCTATAAGTTGATTTATTTGAGCAATTTCTGTTTCGGAAAAAATATAGCCTCTTTTTTTGAGAATGTCGAGAGCCATTTCTATAGCCTCAGAGACTGATCGGGTATCTTCTGAAGTATAGCGTAACAGTTCCTTATTGGATAACTTTTCTAAGACTGATCTTTTTACCATAAGCCTAATATAACCAAACTGCCAATTACAGTTCTCACATTTTTAAATAACAACACTAAAATATTAATTAAACAAGCAAAAAGATCAAAAAAAATAGAGTATAAAAACAATAATTAAAAAAAACTATCATATGACCAAGTATTGACTAGCCATTCAACTATTATAGCAATTAATACTAGCCTGTTTTACTTAAAATTGTTTATTTTCGTAGTAGATTACCTCCAGATATTCAAGTATTGAATTGGTGACTGTAGGTAGGTTTAACTTTTTATTTATCATGAATAAATTATTTATAATTGTATTACTTTGTCTTGTTCATAGCGTTAAAGGACAAGATTCATTACTTTTAAAATTTGTTCCACTTCCCAATAAGATATACAAATCTCAAATAGATTTCAGAACAAAGGCTCAGGGAAAACTAGAACGAAAAACAGTTGGTACTGGCAAATTTGAATTATCACCCACTAATTTAAACGTCGAGACTGTAAATACAACAGAATCGGCTATGACGACAGAAAATGAAGAAAATAATCGAATTCCATATATATGGAAATTTATCCATTCAAACTCATTTCAAAAACTAAATGGCAAAACATCTGAAATTTATACCCCTTTAGACGGAAGTACTATATACGGTTTCTTTGATATGACTACAGCTGCCAGGAAGATTGATTCTGTAATGAATGATGAACTGGAATTTGTGGAAAAATTATCGTTAAAAAACCAATTAGAACAAAGCCATGGCGAAAATACTTATTCTGATGTTCCTATCGCAATTGGAGCATCTTTTGAAAAAGAAAGATTCATTAGTATCCCCGTATTGGGTGCCGACGACCAGGAATTCATCATGACTAACAGATATACGCTTAAAAAAATTGAAAAAGGTATAGGTTATTTAGAATCCAATATCAGTTTTCGTCTAAAGTCTCCAAACAATGAGATTCAGGTATTACCTAACACCAATGGATTTGGAATAATGCAATTTGACACTAAAAATCAATGTGTTATCAATGAAACCTCCGAGTATAACATTTATGTTAGTTTTGTCGAGGGAGAAAATACACTTATTTCGCAGATTTGGTCTAAGGACTCCAGAACAACAAAAGTTCAAAATAAAGAATTTTGGAAATAGTCCTCAGTACAAGCCGTAAAGAGGACTATTCAAAAATTCTATAAAAGATTGACGTTAACGAATACTATTTTCGATTATTCCAATAGTTTGGTATCTAATATAACGACCCCATTTATTTAACCATTGTTCTCCTTTTGCAGAAATATAAAATGCTCCGTCTACGGTAGCACCAACTGCTGTTCCTACAAGCATCCCGTATATTCCTGCCCTAGATCCCATAGTAAATCCTGCTTCCAATGCTAGACCAGCCCCTAAACTAGCTCCTTTGTTGAGTACCGTATTGGCCATTTTAAATTGATATTCTGCTTTAGTCAATACACCTTCTTTGTATTCTAAATTAACTAAATAGATCTCTCCCCCGGCATCTAAAAAATCTAAAACAGTACCATATTTTCCAAACATAGACTTACCATCTAAAATGGATTTTACAATAACATCATCTACTTTTTTAAGTTGGTCGTAAATATCTCTGGTAATCTTTATTCTTACTTTCTTTTTTGTTATCTGTTCTTTGTCTTTGGGATCATCTGGTCCACCAATCTTATGCATCACATGGTTTAAGCCTGACACTACTCCACCAGTAATCACTCCCTGCCAGAAATTACCGCCAGTCAACTCGGCGCCAACTCCACCTGATATTGCACCAAAACCTATCATTCCATAGGTACTTTGCGAAAACTGTCCTAGTCCAAGACCATTCATGGCTCTTCCCCATCCATAGGCTCCTAAGCTACCGAATAAGCCAGCAGCAGCTGCGCTAAAGAAATTCTGTCCTTGTACTAATCCTAGTACTCCCTGTGAGGCACCATGAGCACCAGCCTGCAATAACGCATTACCAATCGTATTTGCAGCAGCTTTGAAAATCGAACCGATACCAAAGGTGACTGCTCCAGATACTGCTCCAAACAATGTAGCCTTAAGTGCACCACCCAGATTCCACATGCCAATATTCCCCGAAACCGCAAGGCCAACTGTATAAGCAGCAAGCCCTACCGCCGCACCGAAAAATATTGCCTTGATCAGGGGTATTGCGAGCAAACCAAAGAAAAACTCTCCACTCGGATCATTGTACATCATTGGATTATTTAGCACATATCCGTATTTATTGTAATTCTGGGTATTAAACATATCCTGGATATGTTCATCGGCATTTAAAAACCTTCGCAAACGGGGATCAAATAGACGGCCGTTCATATGGATAATTCCAACCATGGCAAAATGCTCGTGCGAGGTATAACCTCGATCCAAAAGTTGTATATTACCATGTGTGAGATTGCCCCAGGCATCGAAATGCCGTTCTTCCAGCAAAGTACCGTCTGCGTTACTGATGGCCAAAACGCTCCCTAGATAATCCTTGTGCAAAAATTTATAAGATGCAGCACTTTCTGAATAATCTTTCAGACAAACAATATTACTTTCGTAAGGTGAACTGCCGATATAGATTAAATGTTTTTCCTGCCCTGTACTATTGTTACGGACTACTTCAAAGCCTCCATCAGCACTGTAATATTTTGTATATTGACCTTCCCATTGTGAATTTGCGGCATTATCAATCTCTGCTCCGGCAGCTTTGCCACCATAGCTGACCATTTGTCGCATATCCCCCAATCCATAGCCAAACCGCACATCGCCTTGTTGGCCACTGATATAAATCGGATCGTTGTTTTCATTATACACCACCTGCTGGATCAAATCACCGCTATAGCTCTGCTTCCCATCAGTACTCAGCTTGACACTTGAGGGGCGGTAGATTTTTGCAGCATTGTCAAAACGAAGAGTTCCTATATTATCAATCGTGGTGATACGTCCCTGAATATCATATACATTTGAAGAACGTCCTCCAGTTTTTGGATCTGTCCAATCAATGAGACGATTATTGCTGTCGTAGTTAAAGGTTTCTATCAGATTAATATTGCCATTCCGAATCCTTTCCTTCAGTTCATTACGCATAGCATCAAAAGTATACTCCGCATTTAAGATTCCCTGCTGTGTATTCTTAAGAAAATCTTGCTCATCATAGGTGTTTTTTATATTGGTATACCCCAATCGTGCGCGCACAATTTTCCCACTTGCACTGTTTTCCTGTATACGCCATAACTCCTCGCCTGTTGTTTTATTGATAATTTTTTGCAGAAGCCCACTCCACTCTTCATATACGTGTTGAATTGCAGCAATTGTTTCGACCGTACCTGATTTCAAACTCTTCACATAAGAAATCACCCGCGATTTGTCATCATAGAGTATCTCCCGCTGCGCATAAATACGGCCAAAGCTATCCTCCGTCTTCGTTAATAGTCGGCCATAAGTATCGTAAGTAGAAGTAATCTTAAATGTTTTACCTTTTGAAGTCCCTGATTGCGTCAGCAAAAGGCCTTTCGTATTATAAGCATAATTGATCACCTTATCGGTCAATCCCACTACAGTCGATTTTTCAATCTGTTGCGTCAGCTGTCCTTTTGTATTATAACGGTATTCTTTATACCCCTTTGGACTAATTTCTTTTGTCACCTGTCCTAGGCCATTATAGGTATAGGAATAAATACCATTGGAGGGGTCATCAAACTTAGATTTTCGTCCCCAGGCATCGTATTCGGTCTTTACAATATTGGTCCCATATTTAGCCGAAAGTTGTTGTCCCGAAGCATTGAATGTAAAGTTAATAATACCACCTTTGTCTTCGGAAATGATTACATTACCTAGCGCATCTGTGGTTTTCTTGCTCGTACGCAGATAGCCATTCACTTCTTCTGTTAGAGTTACCCTACCCGATTGTCTTGTACGGACCTGTTTGCCATAAAATGATGTTGCAGTGACTATACTCGGAAATACACTGTCATTATAACTGATGGTATTCCATTTAGGTTCGAATCCGTCGCGATGGGGTTCGGATTCCTGAACTTTTCGACCCAAGTCGTCATAGGTTGTCAATACTGAAAGACGTGTATCTTTATCTCCTTCAATCCATACATCAACGTCTCCTCCTTCGATGATATATCCTTCGCGATTAAAACCTCGTTTTCTAACCTTGACCTCCTGTCCTAACTTATTTATAAATGTAGCAATGGTCATTCCTGTAGGTTGAAATTCACTGATTTTAGTCCCCCCATCATCCATCTTTTCATAGGTAAACGTTGTCGTTCCGCCCAAGGTGGTCTTTGCACTCAATGTTTTGCCCCAGCCATCATAGGTGTTTGTAATCTTATCACCCAATGGATCTGTCTGGGTGAGTACCAGGCCCCAGTCGTTGTAAGTAATCACCGTTGTCAATCCCAGATTATCTGTCTTCTTTATAACAAATCTTCCTTTCGGGTCGTACTGTGCCTGTTCCGTTTCCGTTAGCGTATCAACACTATTGGTAACAATCTTTTTTGTGACATTTCCGAAACCATCATAGGTATACCCTTCCTGTATCCAAGCGGTATTGCTTTTATTATAGACCTTCTTCGAAGAAAGTAGATTACCGGTATAGCTGTATTCTTCCTTAATAGATCTTACATCTGCATAGGCATTGACCGTCTCAACTTTGCTTATTGGGTGACCAATATAGTATTCTTTTCCCAAACCACTCGGATTATGGCTATAAGTCAATACAGTATTGACTGTCGAAAAATTAGTATTGATGGTAGATGTGGTCGTTGCAGGCAGCAAATAGTCCCCATAGGTTACCGTATTTTCTTCAACAATATTCTTAAGGAAATCCTTGCTCACAATTTTAATAGGTACAATCGCTGTTACACCTTTTGATGGTGTAGTACGCTTGTATTCTATAGACTTAAACGATAGCAGTTTTGTGTTCGATACAGAAAGATCGACAGGGAAAATAAGGTTGTCGTCAGTAAGGGTGCGTACGCTCCACTCTTTGATCGGCAAACCTTCATTTAATGGATCGATCTCTACACCACTCCATATTTTGGTCGCTTTGAGAAGGTCGGTATACCAGGTGGATCTTGCCGATTTTCTAAAGCCAATCATTCCTTTGCCGAGCACATTGGTGACAAAGCCTCGGTATTTGAAATCTTGTTTTCTATTTCCCTGCTTTAATTGCGAGACTACAAAGGTACGAGACATACGCTCTAACTCAACATATGGATAGAGCTCTTTTTTTGTTCCAGCATAGAACCCCGGACTTACTTTAGGATCGAGTTCGGCATATTTAATTTCCGTAATGATTCCGCCCTGATTAATAGAAGTAATGTAGCTTTCATCCGCTACATTGTAGTGAGCATATTTGACCAATCTGCCTTGTCGAAAGACCAGAATATTTTCATTAAAATTATTGATCTTAAAATCGCCGACGAGGGGAGAAAAATGCGCCAAGGGAGCATTCCTAGGAGCAGAAAACGATGCGTATCCTTTAACTTCCGTCCAGTAGTTGTTATATTCTGCTGGGTACCAATCCATTTTGTAGCTACTCCGTCCTTTGAGCGTACTACCATCTATATTGGTTGGAACAAAGACGACATTACCATTGGCATCCATCCCCTTATTCTCATGATAAAGAATCATAAATTTGGTGGTGGTACCATCACTATTATCTGCCAGGATATGAGAGTAAAAAGCAATGAAATCAGCTTTTCCATCCTTATTAAGATCCTGCACAAAATATTGTCTATTGATAAAACGTGAATGTGTCTTTCCGTTAAAGGTCAAATTCTCTTTATACAGCTCAAAATTCGGTAAATTCTGCACCTTAAATCCTGCGCCTGTGGAGATATATAATTTCCACTGACGACTATCTATAGCTTGAGGGACCAGCAAATCTGTTTTTCCATCCCCCGTAAAATCTCCTACCACAGCGCGGTGCCTCAACCCCTCTATTACCACATTGGCGTATAGGGATGTATTTGGCATATAATCTCCAGCAGCGTTTTTCTTGAATACAGTCAAATTAGGCTTACCCAGGCTATCAAAAGTGATAAAATCTACACTACCATCACCATTAAAATCTCCTTGGAGTACTGTGCCTCCAAAAAAATTGGATGTAGATGATCCAATATTGAACGTCCGCATCAATTTAGCGGGGTCGGTTTCACTTGGCCGTACCATCAGATATCGATAGGTAATCTGTTGTTTAATTTCTTTATATGGCAAACCACCACCAGGGGCAGAATTTTCCTCCTCCCATTGCATATCATCACATAGGACAAAAATCAATTCTGAAAGACCATCACCGTCAACATCAATTTCTTTTACTTCCTCAATTGTGGTGTCAAGCCAATAACCTATTTCATTGGGATGCTCATAATCTCTAAGTAGGGTATTATCGTATTGATCTGCCGGTATTGTTCTGATAAACTCTTCTTTCAACTGCTTTTCATTGGTATCAGAATTTGTTGCAATAGAATATCCCTTGATCACAAGGTCTTTGCGACCAGCCTCTAAGCTACTTGTCGACGCAACAGTCTCATAAATAAAAAAACCTTGTTTGGTCAGAATCTCTCCGGCATTATTTCTCAAATTGAAGACTTTCGCTCTTTTTAGCTGCTCCCGTGTGAGCATTGATCCCACAAGCACTTGTTTTGGTCTGTCATCGTCAAATACACTTCCGAAATGATAAATACCAGCTGGATGACTGACGGGCTGTGTACAGACAGATTCCCAATACCCTGCCTGTGAATCATTGTCACCTGATGCGCCCCCGGGATGGTACACTTCTTCATATTTGAGACACTCCTGAAAAGCATCCACATATTTAATAATATCGATTTTCCCATCACCATCAAAATCACCATATAGTAAATCGGGAGATGAATCGTTAGTAATCCAAGTTTGCTTCCAACCGCCTGCAACAGATTTTTTATAATCGAAGATTATTGGTGTAGCCGCTTCTCCTTTACTATTCAGCTCGGTAATGGATTTCAGAAATTGATAGTGATTTCCTTTATTGTCTTTTTCATACGAGATATTGTAAGTTTTAAAAACTGTTCCATTTACTGTTACCTGGATGGCGGACAATAAATTTGTCTGGACAAAAAGTTTCCCTCTCATATAGGAAGTTTCGCGAAGCGCTCTCGATGTATAGGTAAATGTAATACTGTTAAAATGGGCAGTTCCAAGTGTTTCATTCCCACCCCATTCAATACGATCAATTACCGCAACGTTGTTCCCTTGGATATAGCTATACAAAATTGCGTTTCCTTGCGGATCTATCCATTTGACAATATTGTATTCCATTTGGGTTCTGGCATCCGCGTTGATGCCATACAACGCTTGGGAACCGTCTTCAAAGGTCACTTCGAAATATGCCGGTCCGTTTTTCTCCATATTCTGTCCTACTGACTTAATTTTTATATTAGAATATTTCTCCGTGACGTATTCTGCGGCATCTTTACCATATGCGCCAGACTTTAAAATCAGCCGTTGGCCATTGAACATATAATAATCTGCATAGTCAAATTGAATAGAACGAATTTCACCGTCTTTATCCCGAAATCGTCCATCCATAGCCAGCTACGCCATTTCCAGATCCGCTATTATATTGCAAGTTGATCTGAGGTGCCACCGTTTTAATTCCCGGAGGAAGTGCGATTGGCAACAAGTATTGCAACTGTCCATTTGAATTTACATCGATTGTACCTTTGGTATCGTGAAATGGCATATTGCTTACGTTATCGCTTGGATTGACAACAGCGGCTTTAACCTGGATATCCGAACTTACTTTAGGCAATGTATTATTTACTGTTTTAGGAGCTAGTCCTTGTTCTGCAATCTCATTTACCGATTGCTCCGATTTATTTAAATTTTTCATGTTTTTATACTTTATTTCTGTCAATTAGTTTTACGCCGTTAGAGTCGGCTGATTCCGATATTCTGACTTATGATTTCTTAACTTACTTTAATTACTTCTCTACGAATCTGATTGCCCGAATCGTCATACTGAAATACTAGATCAGAATCTGATGGAGCAGCCAATGCAGTAGTTTTTATTTCAGTTATTAAGGATGGCTGCTGGGAAACTTCTCCATCATTTTTTTTCTCTATAGCTTCAATTTGCTCGTTATACTGTGTTTTCATAAACTCCTTTAATTTTTTATATTTATTATTATTCAATGCAAGCACTATTATTCTTACAGTTGGCCTGCTACACCTAAAATTGATCACAGTTTTTTTCGGTTATAACTTTTAAGAATTCATCTCAATCGATACAGTTCTTTTATTTGCATTTCCAAAAAATAATGTGTTTCGAAAATCAGTTACCATCCATGTAACTCGACGTTCCTTTTGCTGTTCAAACTAATCCATATTACATCCTATTTTTGTTTAAAAATCTACTTTCATTTGTCTAGGAATAGCTATCTCCCTAAACACAATGCTAAATTAGTTAGTAAAAAAAATGAAATTGAGATATAGAATAAGTATCTAAGCGGTAGATGGGAGATACCGAAAACTCAGCAAAGACTGAGGTTCTTGCAATAAAAAAAGCCACATCTCACGACGTGGCCTTAAATAAACATATGATTCACTAGTTGTCAGCGCCCGAAATGACCGAGCTGACAACTAATTATTGGATACTTTTGTAAGCATTTACTGAACTGGATACTTTCCAGCTATTCCCTTCACGTACCAAAGTCACAAGATCAGTCTTAGTGAAGTTCTCAAACTTCATTCTAACCTTCGCTACAATATAGTCTGCTGACTCTTCAATAATCTCGGTAGTTACTGTACAGTTGAGCTTCTCCCCTTTTTGTTTTTTCAAGTGTTTTACGACTTCATCACGGCTGTTGGACTGTGCATTGGAAGCTTGGATCTTTTGGTTGAAATCTTCAGCAAATAATTGCTCCACGCCTACTGATTCTCCCTCGGTAGTGACCGCAACATAATGCTCAAGAGCAAAGTCTGCAGTGGAAAGGTTAACGTTTGCTTTTGCTGATTTGGAACCTGGTCCTTCAGCGGCCATAGCGAATGTGGATACTGCGATTAAGGCTGCTGCTGCGAATGTTTTTACTAGCGTTTTCATAATGTCTTTTTTTATTGTGTTAGTAATATTGTTCTTATTTGTTGACTCAAAATTACTTCACAATAGGATCCTAGCCTATGGGCTTTAGACCAACAGACAGGAAAACTCGGTAAATGGCGGAAATGGAGAGGTTAATGGACTACCCATGGCAAAGCTCTCTTTTTTAAAAATTTGCAATACAGTATTTATTTGCTTAAATTGGTATAAGAGAGATTTGTAGGAAAAAGTTGCCAATTCGAAAAATCATGGAATCAATCTTTAGAAAACTAATGTGCTGCCTAATGGTTCTTGAGGTATCATGGATATTTTTTGGCTGTATAAATGGAGGCGCTGATTCTTTTACTCGTGGGCTTTCAATTATGCTCATATCCCAAATAGCAATAGTAGTCATGACATTATCAAAACAAAAAAAGAGTAGTTCAGACGATAAGGCTACTTAAGGCTTGATATATTCTTGATAACTCTTTTTGATATACAGGATAATATCATAGTCGGACATGTATTTTACTGTGTAAATATTCGGACGGTACAACTGCATGAAAGTTTGTAGAGAGTCACCTTTAAGGCCCGTCAAATTTTGAACCATACGCTTTGAAAAGGTGTTATCAAGATATTGCTCTTCTTCTTCCTTTATTAATTTCTGCTGGAGCTTGGATTGTGGGTTATTTTTTTTCCCTAACATAGAAATAACAGAAAGCACATCGACACTAATCAGCGAGGTGGTACTATTGCTCGCCTGATTAGGGTGTCTCGGGACATTTGAAGAATAGTTTTTGGTGATGAAAATGTCTTTAAATTTGGGTTTGCTATAATTGAAGGTCTTGCCAAATTCTTCCCGAAACTTTAAGGAATCAGCCTTATAATTTCTTAAAGGATTGATCTTGACTTCATCCAACAAAATTGCTGTTTGCTCCATATATATAACCAGATTATCACGATTGCTATTACCAACTATATATTTTTCCTCACGATATCCGATTGAAGAAAAGGTGATTGTATCTCCAAGCTTAATGCCCGACAATATAAATTTGCCATTACCATCGGAATAGTTGCTGCGCGAAGCTCCTTTGATCGAAACACCTATAAGAATATCACCCGAATGCTTATCTTTAATCGTACCTTTCAGATCTTGTGCAGAAGATAAGTTTGTGATAAA
>NZ_JABJWY010000036.1:43001-49969 GCF_013167215.1 Sphingobacterium prati | reverse complement strand
TTTTTTATGCTGCCAATCTATCTTTTTTTAGCAGCATCTCTTCCATCTGTTTTGGTGTCTTATAGCCCAGAGCAGAATGTGTTCTTTTGGTGTTATAAAATCCTTCAATGTATCCGAAGATCTCCAATTTAGCTGACTGCTGATCCATGAATTTTCTATGATAGACCATTTCAGCCTTTAAAGTCTTGAAAAAGCTCTCAGCAACTGAATTGTCCCAGCAATTCGCTTTTCTGCTCATGCTTTGAAGTATCCTGTTTTCTACAATTACCCCTGAATTCATCGCAGGCATATTGAATCCCTCTATTCGAATGGAAGATAAGGCCATCTTTGACACCCCGGTTTTTAATAGCCATCCTGATGGCTTATACAGAAGTGTTTTTAGCGGTCATATCAGTTCTCAAAGACCATCCGATGACCTTTCTGTCCGCCAGATCAATGTGGGTATTGTATAGAAAACTTTTTAGTTGACATCAATGCTTTTGTTGAAATAATATATGAAGAGAATCTGAATGATGATCGAAAGAAAATAAATGAAAATTTAAAGTTTGAGGTTTGGATATCTGAGAACAACATACTTACAGATCTATTTATCTATAATTCCATATGTGTAAATTTTAAAATTGAGACCAAAACCTCTAAATATAATTACCATTCTCTGCTAAGTAAAAAAGCCGGTATATGTTGCAAGACTTTGGTTTCAAATAGAATTGAAGAGCTCAAAAAGTTGATCCATAAAAGAGACGAAAAAATAGATATCGTAGAAGAATATAAAAAAAGAAAGGAATTATTCAATAATGATTTCTTAGTAATAGCCACAGGAAAAGATTATCTCTATCCCCTAGTAAAAAAATATATTTGCGATAAATACACACATTTCAGGTATATTAGTGATAATTCTTTAAAAGTGAGATTAGCTAAAATTTGTAGCATTGATGAATTGAAGAATATTAAAGATTATATGCTTCAGTAAAATTTTTAAATTAATAACAATTACAAAGTGCCCGAATTAAATGTATATTTTAAAACGCTTAAACAAATGTAAGTCTATTGAAAGCAAAACACAATAATTGATAAGATAAAAGCAAGGTGAATAACCTTGCTTTTAAAATAATGTAAGTTGACCCGGATAGGACCTACAATGCTGACTTACGTTCTCTAGACGGCCGAAGCGCGTTCTAGTATAAGCTCTTACAAAAACAGGCCTAGCGGCACTACATGACGTACATTTTTCCATTGAATTTAGTTTTTAGATGATCAAAAAAAACTTGACTCTCTAAAACCAAAACAACTGGCTGCACCGTTCAAAAATAGATATTTATTTTTATATTTCAAATATCCAAAACTTAATTTAAGGTCGATGCGTTTTTGTATGTATCAATCAAATGAAGCGCAGACATATCTAGCAGAGGTTCATACATAAATGAGTTGACATGAATATTTTCTGGTGTCATTAAATTAACTCTGCCAATTATATAATGATTAACACTTTCGGGATATTTCTTTTGATATTCATTTGTCAATTGCCTTGTTTGATTATACTTTAAGCCACTTAAATCAAGATGAGGTAATTTACCAATCATATATTGCTCCGCTTTAAGTCTGGAAGCTATTGCCAATACAATTTTATTTTCAAGATTGATTTCATCAAAATTTTGCTCTAACAATATCCCATCAGCAATTTTAAAAATAAAATCTTGAATGCTCATGGATAAATCGATTTCTAGCTCTGTTTTATTTAATTTGATAAATCTATTTTTGTAGACCTCAAATACATGTCCAATTAAAATGTATGGAGAGTTTTCCTTCAAATGTAAGCAAGAAGTTAAGATGTCATAATCTTCACATTTATTAGAATCAGTGTAATCAACAATATTCCTAACGAAGGAAATTAAGCTAATAAAAACTTTAGGATCATTTACGGTTTTAAGATAGCGTTTTAAGATATCTTCCTTATATAGACTATCTTTCAAAATAACATTTCTTTGATCATCTTTAAAAGCCATAAAAGATTGCTGATTCAATCCCAAACGTGATAAAATAGTCCTATAAAAATCAAAATTATGAGTGAGAATTAGTATCCTAAATTGATCCGATAGTTTTAATTCATTTATGTATTCTATAATAGCATATTTATTCTTATAATCAAATGAATCAGCAACGTCGTCAAAAATAAGAAGATTTTTATCAGTATTATTTTTTCGTGATTCGATTTCGAATAAAAATTGCAAGATGAAAAATGCTCTCCTTTCGCCGCGGCTTAACACATTTAATAAATCGTGTTTATTTTTTCGAATTGAAGTTTTATCGATATCTCTGTAGTAAAATTCTAACTTTCCTGTTTGTTGCCTTAAAATTACATCTTCTTGGTTAGTTAAGCCTACTTCGAAAGGAACATAAAACCGTTCATTAAATGTTTTTATAATCTCTTTCCAAAGTTTAAATTCTTCTTTTGCTTCGCTTACAATATGTTCGAGATCAGCCTTTTTAGACATATAGAACTCTACTAAGAATTTTGTATCTGATTCCAATTGAAACAAGAAGCTACTCCATACTTTCCGTTTAAACACTTCATAATTTTTCAATTCTACCAGCAATAGATTTTCTTTTTCAATAACTCGTTTGAAAGCTCTCAAATCAACATTTGCACCTATTGCTTTATCAACTTTGTCAAATGCCGTCTTTAATTTTTTATCATTTACAATCTTTTTAATTTCCTCTTCAACGAAAGTTTTTAACTGTTCAGAATCTACTATCACAGTTCCATCTTCTAAAATGAACTTGTGCCCGGCCTCAAAAAAAGAGTTATCTTCAATAGATTTAAGAAGCTCGTTAGCTTGATAAGTACCGAAAGTTTTACCGTCTGTTTCTCTAAAAAATGTGGAATTGGAGATTAGATCTTTATAGTTTGACATATATTGATCTAAAATTTGTTCATTTTTATCTATGAATTTCTTAACACTCTCTTTCCGATCAAATACATCATTGTATTTAAAACTATATTTATCATATTTATCACCTAAATTAGTATATGCCTTTAAAATGCAATCAAAAAATGATTCTCGGTCACTTTCTGAAAAAGCTCCTATAAATTCAGTTTCACAATCCGTACTTTGAGATGTAGCTTTTAATTTTTTGATAAATTCAACTTTCTGAAAATCGAGATCCTTATATATACTTTCATAACGATTTTTTAAATCTTTACTGGCAATAAACGAACTCAATTTATTTGAAGCGTCAAAGGTATCATTTTCAGCGTTAATTACTAAAATACGATCCGGATTAATTGATTCGCCATCTGCATGTATTTCATACTTTGAAGAGCGATCTTCGAAAATCTTATCGCAAGGCATATTTTTTGCGTCATTCTTCGCAATTAGATCAAATGTTTTAGCTAATGAAGTTTTCATAGTTCCATTAGGCGCATAAATCAGGTAAGTATTAGATTGCTTCTCTTTAAATTTAAAATCGTATTTAAATTTCCCTATACCAAAGCAATACTCGAGGTCAATAGAAAGAGTATCCATAATTAATTAAAAATGTTTATAAAAATTATTTTTTCTAGTTTAGCTTCTTATATATTCGTGATATGTTCGTACATTTCCTGCATCTTCTAATAATAGCTATATAAGGAGATTAAATATCGTCGAGTAACAAGAATTATGAATTTTTAAAGAGTTGCAAATTGGTAGATCCGTCACAACCATTTCTTTAAAATATTTACTTTATTGATATTAACTCATTAATAATATCATTTTTAAACTTGCTAAAAATTCTTTTATGGTAATTATCTTTTTCAATTTCAATACCAAAAACTAGCCGATATCGGTCTTCTTTCGATATTTCTATTTCAGGAAACATTTTCTCTAAAAGAATATTAAGATAATTAGTTGAATACTTAAATCTAAGATCAATTAAATCTTGCAACTCTTTGTCTGAATGGCCCCGATATATCAATTCTAAATTTAATGACGTCACTGTATCGATACCCTTTGAATTAAACAATGAATTATTTTTAAATATAATTTTGCTTCTAGTAGCACTTAAAGCCAAATAGCTAAAAGAATAGGAAGAAGCAATATCAAAATCGATATAAGGATGTAAATGATCTGACAAGTTTAGATTTTCAGTACTTTTTATTGTATTACAAGTGGCGCATGAAGGAATTAAATTATAAAACGACAATGCCAATAATGGGAAATCCTGTTTGGGAAACCAATGATCAAATTGTGGGACCATACCTTTTCCTTTCTTCTCATAGACGAATATGTATTCTCTATTACAATAATTACAAGTGTGTTGATTTAAAAGATTAGCAAGCAAATAATTTTTTCTTTCCCATAAAAACCAACCTGTATATCCTGAATCTACAAACAGCTTCGCGGATTGCTCTTTGAATTCCTCATCAGTTTTCCCAAGATCAAAATATGCGCTAGATTTATCATTCCATATTTCCATAAGCCTGGTTGGTTTAGCTTTAATAATATCTTTTATTTCATCAACAGAAAATAGATCGCAAAATAATTGGTCTATTCCTCTTCTTATAGTCTGTTTAGAATTACAATAAACGCAGGATTTTTCACCACAATTATACCCAGTCTTTTTTGTTTTTGCATTATATCTACCCTTTAATTTAATTGCTAACCAGCAAATAGCTTCCTTACTATAGCTATTTAAAGCTTCAATTTGTTCACCTAAATAATTCATTACTGTTCGAAAGTTATATTTAAGCCTGAATTTAAAGCAATATCCGTAATTCTCCTCTTAGCTTCGGCTTTATCAATTTCTTCACTAAAAATAGTATAATACATTTCATTCATCTTATACCTAAGGAGAGGCTCATCTATTAGATCGATGATTTCCCTGTGCATATCTTTGGACGATTCAAGAACCCACCTACTACTAGATTCAATTTCGTTCAGCTCTTTCATCTTTTGCTTGGATAGTTCATCTATTTTATTATCTAAAGATCCTATCTCTTTTAATAAAATTCTATATCTTAACCATTTTATAGTTCGATCAATCTTCTCCTTTGCAAATTCTCCCATTAAACCATCAGACATAAAGAAACTATCAGCTAACAAGTCATGAATATTGGCACCAAATGTTTCTTTATTTTGTGCACTAATAATGGTAAGCCCATTACTATCTTTATCTAAAAAAATTACATTATTCTTCGGAATATCTGATAATGTCAATGGATCGTGAGTTGTAAAGATGACCTGTACTTTAGCTTGAGAATTTGAAAATTTAAAAAATGATGGAAGACTTTTAACTATCGAATTCACAAATTTCTTCTTCCACTGTGGATGAAAACCTAGATCTGCTTCGTCTAACAGTAAAATATATTCGGCAAAACTATTCTCTTCTTCAATTTTCTGAATATATTCATACAAAAGTGAATAGAGATTCAATAATGCATTTTCGCCAGAACTAAGGATTCTATCAGTAGATTCTATTCCTAAAAAGATATTCATTTTAATTTCCTGATAGTAGTAATTAGCAGCTAAATGGTTAATAATTTCCATTTGCAACTTTCTAATTCTATCAATACTATCATAACCGATGTTAAAAGATTTATTGCGTATTAATTTATCATCTTTAATTTCATCTACCAAGTCATAAATGAAATCAAAAAGCTCCATAACCTGAGGATTGAAGATTTTTTTAGCTTCATTTGTTGAAAGTCCCTGGTAATACACTTTAGCTTTCTCTACAAAGTTTCTCAATGAATCTATTGCATTTTCACTATCATAGTCTTCAATTACACCTTCGTTTAAGTAATCATTTTTCATTTCCATAAATGCGACTACTACAGTTATAAAAGAAATAATTAGATTACGTTTAAAAATATACGCATTTACTTCATGTTGGTTAATTACTTTACGATTTTCAACACGACGAATTTCTGTCCAATTGTTAAGCTCTGTGTTACACTTTTGTACGATATCTATGATGGGATTCCTAAACTGATTTGGTGTATTATGAAAGGTGCTCATAGAGATTTTCCCTTGGCTTAAACCTCGTAATATTATACCACCTACCCCAAACTTTAAATCTTTGAAGATTTGTGAAAAGATTGGATGCCTCTCACAAATAGTTGACGCTAGAAAGTCCATCTGTCTGACTGTGTTTAAAGACTTTAAATCTTTTTTAGGATTTAATCTCCAACCATTCTCGTCCGATTCTTTTTCTTCATCAAATATCCATTCCAAATCTCTTCTTAAAATATTATCTAACGATATATCGTTATCATCGGTATCAAAATCGTAATTATCCCGATAATCCAAATGTGGTGAATAGTAAATAATATTATTACCATTTCCGTAATGCTCTTTTATATATCTCAATATACTTGATTTTCCAGTTCCATTTCTCCCTACTATCGCAGAAACCATAGAAATATTTTCTCCCCAAAAATCATTAGTAATATTACCTAGTTGTAATTCGATTTCTAGATCATCCGAGCCGAAGACATGTGATATATCAGACGCTATAAGTTTAATTTTTTGTATCATCAATTTAGTTTTCTATCTATACATTGCTCTCTCCATACCATCTTAGTTGTATTTGAGACTTTATAATTCAGAATACACGAGGATTAGCTTAAAGCATCCATTTAAATTCTCCTAACTTTGAGTTAGCGACAGCTGCTTCTTTTTTGATAGAGTCTACCGACTTATAATTTTCTAGGATAATATCCGCTCTAACCTTCTGCTGAATCAATACACCGTCCAAAAGACCATCCTGCTTCTCGATCTGAACACGCGCAACCTCTTTAAGATGTACTGGTGTACCCACTGCAGTAATCATAAACATTTGACTCCCTTTTCCTGAAATTTCGTCGATATCTACACTAAGCCCTATAATAGCATCAGCACGAATTGCCTGTGCACGCTGCTTGAGCGTTTCGGTAACGCGCTTGTACATCTCCTGCATCTTCTTCTCATAGCTGGTAGAGCGACCGCCAA
>NZ_JABJWY010000036.1:31295-42951 GCF_013167215.1 Sphingobacterium prati | reverse complement strand
TCTTCTTCTCATAGCTGGTAGAGCGACCGCCAAAGAAATCGACATAGCTGGCTCCTATATCGCTAAAGATATTGGTGCCGATGACAACATTGGCTGCTATTGGATCATTATATCGTGAAATCTCCCTCCCTTCGATGGAATTGGTCGTGGTTACTATCATGGCATGCTACTTTTCAATCGGGCATGGTTAATACCCAAGCCTAATATACATTATTTATTCTGAATTAATATGTTTACAGCTATTAACTTTCAAGATTATTACAAACTGTAAGGCTAAGGTATGGGTTTGAAAGTAGGATTGGTTACGGGAAACCGTATAAGCATATTGATATCAAAATTATCCTCCTGACTGATCACTACCAAAGCTATGAGAGGTAGGCTCCTCCCCTAACTAAAAGTTGAGATCGCGCGCTCACGAATCTCCGAGACAGGCAGTGGTACCGATGACAACTTGGGCAGCTATTGGAATGTTCGAATTGGTCGTGGTTACTATTATTGACAGCGTTATAAAAATTAAGATTTTATTTTTTATAAGTAAAAGCGAGAAAATCTTTCTTATCTACATAAAATGACTGTCGAAATGTTTTAATTTTAGAAAGGCAGTACTAAAGAAGTGGTATCTAACCACGGGCTGATGAGAAGAAATCCAGGTAAACAAACCTAACGGCTAGGGAAATTTTTAAAATAATTGGTATAAAGAACAAAAATAATATAGCTTTGGATGATCTGAAAAATAAAGCGTAATTTACAAAACTATTTCACTTGTCCGCAATAAAACAATTAGCTAGCCAAACCGTGTGGTATGGGGCAAGTAGTGTGATCGCTAAGCTAGCGGTCAATCTACTTACACCTATTTTTACCTATATACTCAGTAGTCCCGAAGGAGTTATATCTTTAGGAAGAATAAGCTTGATCTACTCCTATTTTGCCTTTTTGAATATCCTCTTTACCTATGGAATGGAAACGGCCTTCTTTCGTTTCAATAATAAAAATAGTACTTTAAAAGAAAATATATTCAATACCTGTTTTGGCTCAATACTCATAAGTACCTTGAGTTTCTGTATTATTTTATTTCTTTTCAACCAACAGATAGACCATTTTTTGGAATTGGGACATCATCCAGAATATATTAACCTGGCCATTGTTATTCTCTTTTTCGACACAGTACAAACCATACCTTTCGCACGTTTAAGAAATGAAAATAAGCCCCGCAAATATGCCTTGATACGTATAGCGGGTGTAACTATAAATATAATTTCGGTCATATTCTTTATGATGTTGCTCCCAAAGCTTGCTACAGCTAACCCCGGCAGTTTTTGGGAATCTATAACTAATAAATACTCTGTAGTCACCTTTGTCCTGTTAAGTAACCTTATACAAACTGTGTTCACCTTTTTGGCATTGTATAACGAATGGAAGGATTTTTCGTTCAGGATAGATACAGCCCTTTGGAAAAAGATGTTCCGCTACAGTTCCCCTATGATCCTCATAGGTATGGCCGGAATGGTTAATGAAGTGATCGACAGACAGATGCTAATTAAACTGATTGATAATACAGAAACATACGCCCAGACTGTACAATCCATATATTCCCAGAATTATAAATTAAGTATTGTTGTCACAATGTTTATTACGGCCTTTCGTATGGCGGCTGAACCATTCTTTTTCAGTAAAGCGCTAGATAAAGATGCTCCCCAAATATATGCGAGGGTGATGAAATGGTTTGTAATTACGCTTAGCATCGCCTATTTAGTGACGGCTTTATTTTTGGATGACCTCTGGATAAAGTGGTTAGGACCTTCTTACCGGTCTGGTAAAACCGTTGTTCCGATCTTGCTTTTTGCCAACGTCTGCACTGGCATATATTATAATCTTTCAGTTTGGTATAAAGTTGGAAATAAAATGTGGGTAGGTGTTATTATTACTTTATTCGGCGCAGCGATAACTGTTGCAGGAAATTATTTATTTATACCTCAATATGAAATGCTGGCATCGGCTTGGACGACTGCCACTTGTTATTCTGTTATGGTCGTGCTATGTTACTTCCTAGGACAGAGATACTTTCCTGTACCCTATCCCGTAAAGCGGATCATAATGTATCTAGCATTGACGGTAGTTTTATATTTAATACAGCATACCATATCAAACATCTTTAGCAACAATGAATATCTTATTTTGCGCCTAGCTTCTGGCTTTGTGTTATTGCTTGTTTTCCTGCTTTTAACTTATTGGATAGAAAGAAAGGATATACGATCAAGCCTAAAAATAAAGGTTCGAAGTGCTCATTTATAATAATGGAAATCAAGTCTATTAGTAATTGATTAAAGGTTTATTAAAATAACATTTTGCAGAAAACCTTTAAGATAGGTGCAATTATTAAAGATTGAGGGAAAACAGGTGGTAGAGCAACCGCCAAAGAAATCGAAATATCTCGCTCCAATATCGCTAAAGATAGTGGTGCCGATGACAACATTGGCAGCTATTGGATCATTATATCGTGAAATCTCCCTCCCTTCGATGGAATTGGTCGTGGTTACTATCATGGCATGCTACTTTTCAATCGAGCAAGGTTAATACCCAAGCCTAATATACATTATTTATGCTGAATTAATATGTTTACAGATATTAACTTTCAAGATTATTCAATTGTAAGGCTAAGGTATTGGTTTGAAAGTAGGATTGGTTACGGGAAGCCGTAAGTTTAGTCAATTTCATTCTCTTTGACTGACTTTCTCGCATACTAGTTTTCTAAATAAAATATACACCATTTTTTGGTGTACCACGAAATTCACAAAGCATATTTTCTTGTAGTATCTTAGGATCGAGTTCGACAGTGAAATGACACTTACTGCTCAAATCGTATATTTCTGCCTTTCATCGCATTTTAATTCTTTAATATAGCTACCTCTAACACAAAAAGAGCCATTCTCTATTGGTCGAACAATTGCTTTTCTCGTTAGAAATTACTATTTTTGAATAGTATTAATGTGTTATTATGAGAAATTTAGAGCACTTAAAAGAAGTTAGCAACAGCGTTGTTCTCAAGTTGCGCAGACAAAAGCTTGATAAAGGGCAACCATTTTTAATAAGGTCTAGCAAATTACCCAAAAATCAAAGTTACATCGAATACCCAAATCATTTAGTTAAAATTGTGATTGTTTCTTCTGATAAACGATCTTTTGATGTAGTACAGGAATTTAATATTCGTCAATCAAAAGATATCTTGAGAGAACTCAATATTTACTAATGCCTGATCTTTACATAATAACGGGTTCTAACGGTGCCGGGAAATCTACATTAGGTGCAGAATATCTTCCAGAGCATATAAAGAGTAATAATATTATTTTCGATGGTGATTTACTCTATACGAAGGAACTATCTCGGATATTCCCAAAAATTGTTCCTTCAGCAAAATACGCTAGAAAAGAGGCTTTGGATTATGTAGTACAGCAATTTGAAGAACAGACAAAACATGCATTAAAAAATGGCTTAGATTACGTCTATGAAGGACATTTTACAAATGACGAAACTTGGGAAACGCCCAAGCTATTCAAGGAGTCGGGTTATAGAATATATTTATTGTTTTTTGGTTTAGAAAATACCGAGCTTTCTCAGTTCCGTGTAACGGAAAGAGTTACTGACGGTGGACATTATGTAGATCCTCAAACATTGGAAAATAATTTTTTTGGAAATCTTGAAAAGCTAAACGATCACTTTCACTTCATCGATGAATTAACTATTGTTGACACTTCAGATCTTAAACATACCATTTTATTGAAATTATCCGACGGTAAAATAGAGTATTCGGTGCAAAAAGACGAATTGCCTGAATGGTTTACAACTTATATGCCTGTCATTGCTGCTTTGATCTAACTTCGACCTTATTTCATCGAATAAACCAACCCTCCCTATCCTATTGATGATAATTTATTTATTAAATTCCTCTTTTGAAATTGTCTTCGTGTCAAATTTGTCTTTAAGCGAGTGATCTCGACTTCGGACAGCAAGTCGTAATTTAGACACCAGAGTAAAAATGAGTTCAATAACCGGAGATAGGAATAATGAAAGAAAGAATGCTCCGGCAAAACCTATATTTCTATTAACACCAATAGCGCCCACTGCTAACGAAAAGATAATCCATCCTAAAAATATTTCCATTGTCTATGTTCTTTATGATAACTTGAAGCAAAACTAAAGCTTGTTTAAAATGAAATTATACGGGAACCCGTAAGGAGAAAGTAAAAGAAAGGCTGAGATTTGCTAATAGATTCTATTTAATCTTATAAGCATCTGTAACAACATGGCGCAAAGAAAACCTTATAATCCGAATACGAAATATGGTCGTCGCAAATTAAGGGAAGATCATTACCGTCGAGTGGCAAATATGACGGACGACGAAAGAGGCAAGCTAGAGACGGACTTATGAGATGGCTTGGTGGAAAAACACCCCTATTAAAACAGTTCATTTAAACTTCAAATAGCTTAGAGTACAGGAAATCTTAGCTTGATTAAAATCGAAAACAGGAAATTTAACCAAAGCACATATTAAAAAATATTATGATGAAAAGATTTTTATTCACATCCCTGAGTGCAATAATACTGTTTGCTTGCTGTCTAAATTCAGAAACAATTGAGTCTACTGAGTTGACGGACACAACTAATGATGAAATAAGTGTAGCGGCCCCCACTAAACTAAGCGGATACACAATATCACCACCAACCATTTCTAGAACACCGACAAAAACCTTATATAGAGCCAACATCGTATTAAAGGGTGACGATGGATTAAATGATGAAAACAATAA
The DNA here is from genome assembly GCF_013167215.1 of Sphingobacterium prati. GTDB lineage: Bacteria > Bacteroidota > Bacteroidia > Sphingobacteriales > Sphingobacteriaceae > Sphingobacterium > Sphingobacterium prati. The sequence continues at coordinate 38,146 of NZ_JABJWY010000036.1, read as the reverse complement.
ACAGCTCCTACTCCATCTTTATGATTCTATAAAGAATAGTGATGCAAGCCCAAATGCAGTCAGTCTATTTCTATTTCAAACGGAAGAGCACAGTCAAAGTGGTATGGGACAATGGGTCGCAAGGCTTTCAAAGGCTAAAAACGATGATGAACCTACCGTAGCTGCACAGCATTTTAAAATTCCTCCTCCGGAAAAAGCACCATCTTATCGCAAATCACTTACACTTGAAATTCGAAAAGAGATATTTAAGGAGATTATCCTGGCAGAGGACAAGTCGATGCAAGAGGCCGAAAGAAAGTATCCATTGACGAGCTTTAGCAACGCAGAGAAGAATGATACTTATCAGCATCAACTGGCAAAAAAGTTCAAGGTCGAGATTCAAAGAAAATTTAAAGTAGACCAGAAAACACTTAAAACAATATCATTGGAAGGATTGGAATATAATTGGCCTATGCCAAAATATTCGAAAGACTAACAGTAGATATTAAACAAGGTACGGCGTTCTATCATGGCATTATACTTTTCAATCAGGCAAGGTTAATACCCAAGCCTAATATACATTATTTATGCTGAATTAATATGTTTACAGATATTAACTTTCAAGATTATTACAAACTGTAAGGCTAAGGTATTGGTTTGAAAGTAGGATTGGTTAAGGGAAACCGTAGCCAATATATCCAAGAATGTTTCTCAGGTAGTTAAGGGGAAAATTTCTATACAAAAATCCTTTATCTTTATCATTGCTAATTCAGATTCTTAAATTACATCACAGGATGAAAAAAATACATGTATGGTTCGGAAAGTTTAAAACGGAGAAAGAATTAAAAAAATATCTGGATCAAAATGACTATCTGGAAGCATGGTCTGTTTATGACAACGAACCACCAACCGGAAACGGAGAGGACGATAAAGAACCAAATCCGGAGTTACGCTGTGATTTTTGCAAGGAAATTCATTTGGATAACTATGATGAAGATCTCATGATAATGAAATATTATAAGAACTCTCTAAATATCAAAACCATTGCAAATGATATTAGTGTAGATAAAAATGAGTTAGAAACATTATTAAGAGGACATAGTTTCATTGGTTTTAACTCTGTTGTAGCTTTTGAAGACAATGACCTAGATGAAAAAGATGCTTCACGTTCTGAAACGATAAAGTACATTGGAGAATTGGCTCAGTTTTCTGACCGGTCTTTATCAGATTATGAGGTTCATTATTTATGGATAGGAGACAATAAAATTGATAAAAAGAATATTCTCCAACAAGCGGCACTAAATAAAAAGGATATTTTAAAACTGAATTATTACCATACTTCAAAAAGCGAAAAACTTGACGAGATACTGATTCTCCAAATAGAAGATTACAACATTGCCGAAAAGATGATTCTCAAAATTGAAGAGCTGAGAATGATCACAGCCCATTCCGTACTTGAACTCGTTGTAAAAGGCACAATTGAAATACATGGTGAAAAAATTGCCGATATGCTCGGTTTGAAATATATCGGAAAATTTGACAAGGAATAAAATCTAATTTGTTTTTTCCAGTTTATAATCTGCCATTTACGGGAAACCGTAGCTCGCACCTGAATCGTATTGGTTAACACGACTTTTCTCGTAGTCCGCTAGATTCTGGGGAAGCTGCAAACTGTGTAATCTCCCCTAAAAATAGCTACGATTATTAATGTAGTTTTATAAATTAGGTACAATGAAAAAAAGCAAATTCAGCGAATCACAGATCATCAAGATCTTATCAGCTCAAGAAACGGGACAATCGGTATCTGACATTTGTCGAGAGTACGGAATTAGTCAAGGAACGTTTTATTCCTGGAAGAGTAAGTACTCTGGTATGGAGGCTTCTCAGCTCAAACAGATGAAAGATATGGAGCGAGAGCTGGCTCAATATAAAAAAATAGTTGCCGAACAGACTTTACAGATTACGATCTTGAAGGATGTAATAGAAAAAAAGCTGTAGGGCCTGGCGAGAAACGAGAGCTGGTGGGTTACGCCCGAGAAGCGTTTAAAATTAGCCTTCCTCAGGCCTGCATATTGTTTAGTTTAAGTACTTCAGTGTATTATTATTGCGCCAGGCGCAGAGATGACAGCGAGGTCATTGAGCAATTATCTATTCTAGCGGAGGTTCACCGCAGGTGGGGTTTCTGGATGATGTACCACCGCCTTCGCAAACTAGGTTTTATATGGAACCACAAGCGCGTTTACCGTATATATACGGTAATGAGGTTAAATCTTAGGAATAAACGAAAAAAGCGACTTCCATCCCGTATAAAGGCACCATTGCTCTGTCCGATTGGTCCAAATATTACCTGGAGTCTCGACTTTATGCACGATACACTGGCAAATGGGAAAGCAATACGTACATTGAACGTCATTGACGATTTCAATAGAGAGGCTTTGTCGATCTCTGTTGACACCAGCCTACCGGCACAGCGGGTGATCCGAGAGCTCGAAAAATTGGTTGAATGGCGCGGGAAACCAGAGAAGATCCGTTCGGACAATGGGCCTGAATTCGTAGCTGAGGCTATGCGCGAATGGTGTGCGAATAAGAATATACAATGGGAGTTTATACAGCCAGGTAAACCGACACAGAACAGTTTAATCGAACGGTTCAATAGGACCTTCAGGCAAGATGTTCTAGACTGTTACATGTTTGAGAGCCTCGCGGAGGCCAGAAAATATGCTAATGCATGGGTCTGGATGTACAATAATGTTAGGCCACACTCCTCGCTGGGGCAGTTGTCGCCGACGGAGTTTCTGTCAAAATATGGAAAACTCTCCGAGTTTCCCTCATTCCAACAGGATAGCAATAGCAAATCTGATTGGAATTCTTTAGTTTTGGGTGTAGCTAGCTAGGGTGAGATTACATACACAAATGGGTAGTTTTCGTTACTTCAAATAAATTATAGCCATAAAATCAATAAATTTATGATTGACAACTAATTGTTAATTATAGCGAATACGTATATTATTAAGCAGATTGCATTTCTTTCCAAGCCCATAACAAAAGATATATTTTCAGAATTCTCGGGACAATTTAGTAGTTCAACCATCTTTAGTAATAAAGGCAGGTATTTATATGTACTGTTTGCAAACTTATTGAGTTATTCATGAAAAGAATTTTATTGTTTATCACTGTCTTCCTTTCAGTCATTAGTTGCAAGGACGATCATCATGAGTCGAGCAGTGAAGATTATGACCTAATCGCTGCATTTGACAAGGTGAAACAAAGTTCGGTTAAAAGAGATATTTCATATATGCCTAAGTGGCAAGAGCGAATCGAATTTGAAGGTAGTTCTTATATCCCTTTAAAAACAGACAAGAGAATCTACTCCTATACGCAAGATAGTGTCAAGTATTCTCTCGAAGGTAAAATTTGGCTTAAGGCAAATAAAGAAGGAATAAACTGGAAGTTTACTATTTTAAATGTTTTACCGAATGATCCAGAATATAATAAAAAATCAGGAATATTTCTATACGAAGACTGGAAAACTGGACAATTTAGCTACCTGGGGTACGTTGAGGATAGACTGTATAGTCCAAGCGCCTATAACAATACCCTTAAATTAAAAGGGTATGTAAAAAAAGGACATATCCCACCACCATGTAATTTTATTTATTCGACAGTTTGTGCAGGAGAGGGAGAAGATCAAGTTTGCACCACCCGATCAACAATGGTTTGTTCAGATGCTACAGGCGGTGGTGGTAGTGGTACCGGTGGTGGTGATGGATCTGGCGATGGTAGCGGTGGAGGTAATCACGGTGGTGGTGGCGGAAGTACTCCCCCAATTATACCACCAAATACACCAAGTAAAGAGGATAAAGAAATCATTGATTCCTTACAGGGATATCCTTGTGCACAAGCTGTACTGGCAAAAATTCCAAATTTGCAAAATAAAATTTCCGAGTGGCTGAAAAAAGAGTTCAGTAAAACTCCTTCTCCAGATGAAAGGATATATATTATAAAATTTAACGCGAGCCTTCAACTTGGCAATAATGTTGACGGGCAACATATAGGTTATGAAACATCTGCCAAAGAGGTCCATTTAGTTACATTAAACGGAAATATGCTTAAAACAGCTTCCCAAGAATATATTGCAGCGACCATGTTCCATGAATCACTTCATGCATTTTTACTTTCTGAAAGATTACGATTAAAAGCCTTAAATCAAGAAAGTCAGTTTGCAATATTATATCCTGGCTGGACACCCTATACCATTGGAGGACAGGTGAAATATGCAAATGACCACAATAATTTCGGAACTTTGCTTGAAGATCTAAAAAAGGCTCTAAAAACTTTCAACCCTTCTTTAACTGAAAGCGAGGCATCTGCATTAACAAAAGGTGGAGTTATAACCTCAATGACACAAGCAGAGATTGATATTAATAAAAATCATAAAGATGGAAAAACAGGCACAAAATGTACACCTTAAAATAGTTTTCTTTATAAGTTTCCTATTATCAACTTTTTATGGGTTAGCAGAGGAGAAAACAAAGTTTTTTTTAATTGATGAAAATGAGAAATCTTATTCGTTAACAACATTTGATCTTTCAACAAAATCGCTTTATGGAGTTGACAGAAAAATTACGTTGTACAATTTAATGTTGAACGATTACAGAAGAGTTAATAACCAAGATTATCAGTATGTCAAATTCAAGGAACCTCCGCTAATTTTATTTTCTGTGTTACCTGACTTGGATGGAAATCAGGATTGGAAGGAAATCAATTTGGATAGCATAAAAGACAAAATGATCGACCTGCGTTATCTACGACACTTATTTTCTGCGAATACCCTAGATCTTCCTGATCAGATTCTTAGAAATGAAACAAAATATTTTAATGACTATCAGGTAATTGTCAAGAAGGGAAATAAGTATTTAGTTTCTAAAAACTGCCTACTCCAGTTTTATGTTATAAGTAGTAGACCTGAACCATTTGCCAATGTATATTGTACAATTAACATTAAACAAACTCCGATAAGCATTCTTAATTTTGAAAAGATTTATAAAAGTGTTTATCCCAATGATATCTTTCCTTTGTATACAATGGGTGAAAGTGATAAATTAGTTACTTTTCAACGATCACGTGACCGTCGGGAATATCTTTCCAAAATATTCAAATTAGGTGACAGCACGGCATACCAGTTCTGGACATATTCAGACTGGCAAAAAGATTATCGATTCTATGAGGTAGACCGAGGCATTGACCGGTTTGTGTATATACCTGATAAGGGTATTGTCGGTGGATCCTTCGATTTCTATTTTTACTTTAACAGAAAGAAGATACCATTAAAATATTCAGGTTTCATGAATAATATCAAACAGGAGAAGGTGATGATCGCAGACACTTTCAAATAGAAGAGGCTATTGTGGACTTTGGATCACTGTCGTCATAATTTCCATGTTTCGGACTATATTACATAGCATATGATGTTTTAATAGCTTATCTCATCAAGGAAATCCCGCTGCCATTGAATATAAATTGGGGATTCCAAGCCAAATGCATCTATATTATTCTCTCAGCCATATTTCCCTTGATCGGATATACTGGCTTTAAATTGAAAACAGTACTTTCAGCACGTAAGTAGGAATCTATGGAAGATAATTGGAGTAAATATGGATTTTCAAGTACTATGGGGCCAAAATTAAGGGAACTAGTACAAATCCAGCTTGCTGATGAATTAAATAGTTTATTAGGTATGAGCTTTGAATTTGACTTTAACTGGTCAGAATCCTGTATAGAAGGCCATGATGGAATGTTTCTGGATGGTAGCCTGGAAAATTATTCGGGTATTATATTGATCGACAAGCAAGCATCAATTAAAGCCGATGGCTGGATGGACTTTATTCAGGAAGGAGATTTCTTCCTGGCTTATTGGGATCAAATAACTATTTGGCAAAATGATAGGAAACTATTCTCAAAAGATTTTGGGATTTCTAGCTTCGCCTATGAATTAGTTCCCGAGGAATTGCGCTGGCATCTAAAAGGAGTCAGAAAACATTAAAGAAATGGAAAATTTGGACGAAAAAGTTTGGTATGCTTGTTATGGTTCGAACCTGCTGCAAGAAAGGTTTCATTTATAGGCATGCCGACCCTGATGTACTAGAGCTTTTCGATCTCTTCGACAGAAAGTCCTGTACCCTTAGCAATATCAGCTGTGGGTAGCCCCATTTCCTTAAATGCTTTAGCAGTCTCAAGCGCTTTTCTGCGCTCCCCTTCTGCCAGACCCTTAGCGTGACCTAAAGCTTCTCCGGATTTCTTGGCCGAATTGAATGCGCTCTCAGCATCTCGCTTATGTTTTAAACTTGCTTCGTATGACATGAGTTCCTCCTCCGTTAATTTACCTATCTCTCCTATCTCAAAGATAAGACCAAATATTCTTTTATCCAAAAATGTTGGCAATCTATCCATGGTACTCAAGTGTTTAAGTAAGTACAACCACTGATCCATAACTGTCTTTAGTTCTTCCGGCTGTTTATTAAATAATGGGAGCGAAATCATTTTATATCCCAATTTATCATAGAATATTTCTTTGGTCAATTTGTCACACAGCGCCACATCATAGAAATAAGGACGCTCTGTGACACGGGATATACCAGAACTTCCGTTTCTATCCATGTCAAACTCCAAAATACCAATAAAGTAAACCTCCGGTAGGTAATAATCACTACCCTTCTTACCTCGCGCCAATTGTTTATTGATGAGACGTGAGGTATAATACACCGCGCGGTCCTTAAAAAATTCTTGAAAGAGCTGCTGCATCTCAATGATGAAAACCTCACCATCGCTGCCGATACAATGTAAATCAAATACAACACGACGCATTTCCTCAT
>NZ_JABJWY010000036.1:0-31245 GCF_013167215.1 Sphingobacterium prati | reverse complement strand
TAAGTAAGTACAACCACTGATCCATAACTGTCTTTAGTTCCTCTGGCTGTTTATTAAACAAGGGAAGCGAAATCATCTTATATCCCAATTTATCATAAAATATTTCTTTGGTCAATTTGTCACAAAGCGCGACATCATAAAAATAAGGATGCTCTGTGATACGGGTTACACCAGAACTTCCATTTGCATTCATATTAAACTCCAGAATACCGATAAAGTAAACTTCCGGCAGGTAATAATCACTTCCCTTCTTTCCTCGCGCTAATTGCTTATTGATGAGACGCGAGGTATAATACACTGCGCGGTCCTTAAAAAACTCCTGAAAGAGCTGCTGCATCTCGATGATGAAAACCTCGCCATCGCTGCTCATACAATGTAAATCAAATACAACGCGACGCATTTCTTCATAATCGCCATCATGCTCTACAGGCTTGTATTTCAGATCTGAAATTATCTTCTCTCCCTGAAACAGGCTATTGAGAAATTCAATTAGTAAGACTTTGTTGTCCTCTCTACCGAAGTAAAATTTCCAACCGAAATCGGTACGCGGATCTACGTACTTACCAAGGTGTTTTTTTGATCTTGCCATAATTTTTGTCAACTGATTATCAGCCAAATATATAACAATAAATCGAAAAACTAAAATAATTAGCAATATATATTAAGGGAAATCAATATTTGGGTTTCATGATTGCGCAAATAATTTTATATTTTTAGATCGCGTCCCCAAATAATTCTCTAATAGCTTTTGTAAATTTGGTAAAAATCTATTTCACCCGAGTATGGCTGTACCAGTTAACAAAGAAGAATTACAAAAAGCTATTGACACGAATTACAAAAAGCTGAAAAATGAATTAGCGACCATTCCTGTTGAATTAAGTTCCGTCAGAGATTTAGAAGGACATGCAAAAGACACGACAATGAGTATCAATAACCTTGTTTCTTATTTGATCGGATGGGGAGAACTGGTGCTTAAATGGAATCAGAAAAAAGAGAATAAGGAGCCAGTAGATTTTCCTGAAACAGGTTATAAATGGAATGAACTTGGCAAGTTGGCTCAGAAGTTTTACAAAGATTATGAAGGCATTGACTTCAATATGTTGTGTCGTAAATTAGATGAAACTGTTGCTAAAATTCTTAATCTAATTGAGCAAAAATCTAATACTGAATTATATGAGGTTTCCTGGTATGAGAAATGGACTTTGGGAAGAATGATTCAGTTTAACACGTCTTCGCCTTATACTAATGCAAGAGGGCGAATTCGTAAGTGGAAAAAGGAACATAACATCACATAAAAATCAGGCCCATTACCAACTACCCAGTTCGCAATATCTTCTACTCCATCTTCGGATTCCTCCATATAATTGGCATAGGGCTTATCTTGCAATTCGAATAATGTTTCATAATTAAATCTTAAAGCTGTTGCAAGATGAGTTAACCATTTACGATTTCTCCACCATTGGGATGTAAAACTTGACCGCTTATAAAACTTGAATCTTCGCTAGCTAAAAATAGAAAGCTTGGTGCAATTTCATTCGGCATCCCTGCCCTTCTCATTGGGGAGTCGCTTCCAAATTCGGAGTTCTTTTTAGGGTCAAATGACGATGCTATCAATGGTGTCCATACCGGACCTGGGGCAACGGCATTGACCCTAATTCCTTTAGTGACAAGATTTGCTGACAAGCTTCGTGTAAAAGAAATAATAGCACCTTTTGTTGCAGAGTAATCTATCAACTTTGGACTGCCTCGATACGCAGTCACAGAAGATGTATTAATGATGCTTGCTCCCTTCTTAAGGTAAGGTATAGCATACTTCGTAATCCAGAAATAGGAAAAAAAATTATTCTGAAAAGTCTTGAGTAACTGCTCAGTGGTAATTTTTTCAATTGATTCTGTCTCCCAATGAAGACCTGCATTATTAACGATAATATCTACTTTCTTGTGCGTTTTTATCGTAAGTTCAATTACTTTTTTACAGTGATTTTCTTTTCCCAAATCACCTTTAATCAGCGTACATTTCCTAGAGAAGGACTCAACCTCTTTCTGGGTTTGTTTTGCATCTTTTGTTTCACTAAGATAGGCTACAACAATATCAGCTCCCTCCTTCGCAAATAACAAAGCTACAGCTTTCCCGATGCCGCTATCTCCTCCCGTTATTAACGCTACCTTATTTTTCAATTTTCCTTCTGCAGGATACGTTAACGGAGAAGTGTCAGGAACTGGTGTCATATTTATTTCCAATCCGGGTCGTTTTTGTTTTTGCAACGGTCGAATCTTTTTACTTGCTGCTTTTTTCATGCTATTTTTTTTAATAATTACAGGCAATATCTGATTTCCAAAATGTAAGGGTCAGTGCAAATGGCAAGGTCTTACAGTGTCGGTAATCTTTGATAACTTTTATTTGATAAATGGAGGTAATCGGCATTTTGCGAAAGAGTTTTTACCGATTCATCCATAAAGTGAACAAAGCTAAAGTCTGAAAGGTTTGGCGGATATTTACAGTTATGCTGATCCATGATTTTTATCAGTTTTGGTATTATCAGTTATTTATCATTCTTACTGGATACTGTAACCTCCATCTGCTACCATGGTATGACCAACTACAAAGCTTGCAGCATCACTACACAACCAAACGACCACATCGGCAATTTCTTCGGGTTTACCCAAACGCTTTGATGGAACTGTAGCGATCATCGCATCCAATACATCCTGCTGTCCTTCTGCCATCATTTTATCAACCATCGGTGTATGGATGATTCCGGGACAAATAGCGTTGATACGGATACCAGAAGGCGCATATTCTAGGGCTGCACTTTTAGTAAGTCCGATCACGCCATGTTTCGCAGCATGATAGGTTCCTCTTTGGGCTCCGCCTAAAATGCCGCCGATAGAAGAGCAATTTACTATGGCACCAAAACCCTGTTTGCGCATTTGCTGTAATTCATATTTCATACAGCTCCATACGCCACGGAGGTTAACATTGACTACGCGATCAAAATCTTCTATTGTTTGATCGGCAGCATCTGCAAGTACATTTTGTATTGCAGCATTGTTATAGGCTGCATCTAGTTTTCCAAATGTTTCTACTGTTTTATCCACCATTTCTTTAACCTGGGAATCATTAGAAACATCGCAAACGATAGCAAGCGTTTTATGGCCCATCGCCGTTAAGCTCTCGACTGCGCTATTCACCAAATCCTTATCTAAATCAGCTAATGCCACTGCGGCTCCTGCCTCTGCAAATGCTTTAGCAGCTGCAAATCCAATTCCTTGTGCTGCACCTGTAACTAGTACAACTTTGTTTTCCATTGATTTCATATTCATTTTATTTATATTCTAAAATTTTATAATACAAAGGTCTTATCTTGATCAGATATATAGCTTATACGTTCCTCGGATACTTCTACCATTTTCACTGATTTCCATTGAATTGCTTTCGAGGTAACGAATAGTTAATAACTTTGTACTGGATAACAAGACATTGAAATGAAAGAAGTGTTAAGAATTGAGACCGTTAGTGAACATGATGCGTTTTATCATAAAGAGAACCTGCATCCATTGATAAGCGTCATAGATTTTAATGGAAGAACGCCCGAGATTTATGCTTCGAGAATGAATTTTGGTTTTTATATCGTGTATCTGAAAGAGGTCGTATGTGGTGATATGAAGTATGGAAAGCATACCTATGACTATCAGGATCGGTCACTCGTATTTGTTGCACCCGGACAGATTATCAATGTGGATATTAATACGGATTATAAACCAAAAGGATACGCGCTTTTATTTCATCCGGATTTGATCCGCGGAACATCCCTTGGACAAAATATAGCGCACTATTCATTCTTTTCATATCAGTCGAGTGAAGCCTTGCACCTGTCCCAAAAGGAAAGGAAGATTATTCTGGATTGTTTCGATAAAATCAGGTACGAATTGGAACAGACTTTAGATAAACATAGTAAAACGCTCATTGTTGACAATATTGAATTGTTTTTAAACTATTGTGTTCGTTTTTACGATCGGCAGTTTATCACGCGCAGTCATGTGAATAATGATATTTTATCCAAATTTGAAAAACAGTTAAATGCGTATTATCTATCAGACAATCCCCAAATGATTGGCTTGCCATCAGTGACTTATTTTGCAGATCAGTTCAATCTTTCCACCAATTATTTTGGTGATTTAATTAAAAAGGAAACTGGTAAAACAGCCTTAGAGTACATCCATTTAAAGGTGATGGACCTGGCTAAACAGAAGATTATTGGTGAAAATAAAACTATCAATGAAATTGCTTATGAATTAGGATTTAAATATCCTGCTCATTTTACAAGGGCTTTTAAGAAAAGTACTGGGGTTTCACCTTCTGAATACAGGGCTTTAAATTAGGCGTTATTATATACAGGTATATCAATCGCGGCTCATAAAAAATAGTTGTTAATTTTTTATGAGCCGTGTATTTATGGTAACCACTAGACTTATACTTTTATTTTTATGGTCTGTTTCGCAAATATGAGGATCCAAATTGCAGCACAAAGAATCATAAACCTCCCCTGCCACCCGATCAATACCTCCGGTCCGAGGTTTCCATTATTTCTTGGCAGATAAATTGCCATGCTGATGATTAGCACAATTTCGGAAACCCAAAGTAAAAGTGTAGAATAAGTCAGTGGTTTTCTTATTTCGCTATAAATTTCATTTTTATAGGACTGCCAGACAAAAAATAACGACGCGAATACAATCATACCCGAAAATCCGGCACCAATACTATGAATTGTTCCGGACGTTGTCATGTCCTCATGTAGTGTTATGGCAGGGTCTGTATTGAATATGCCAGCCAATAAAAAACCTATACATGAAATTGCCAATAAAATACGCCCAATTATGCCGGGAATTTTCTTGTAAAATTTGAAAGAAATAATTGTTGCTGCTCCGGTGGCTACGGCCATTGAAAGAAATGCAAGACGCATCACCCACCCCTTATCACCAAGGGCATATTCACTAATGGGTTGCCAAGTAGGATCAATCTCCTGTTTAACAAGGTGCAATAAAAGAAGGAGAAAAATAAACAGTATACTACCAGTGATGCTTAGCTTGTTCAGTGATTGAATAGTGTTGGTTATCATACGCTAATTGTTTTTGGATAATAATTTATCAAGTTTATTATACGAATCAATAACCCCGTATTCCATTCCTGACTCTACCATTCCGTTACGGTCTTCTATAGATTTGAAAATAATTTGGGTCGTGAGTCTTGTCCGGCCATCTTGCAGTGCTTCAAAATTTAAAAATTCCAAAGATACATGACCTCTTTCTGGTAGTCCCTCAAATTCAAAAGTCCGAATGATTCTTTTTGCGAATTCCGTTTCGTGAATGACTCCGCAGAACCTATAATTATTTCCATTTTCATCCGAATGAATAAATCGCCAGGCACCTAAGTTTTTGTTTTCAAAAATCGGAATTTCCATGCTGTGATTTTCCAACCCCATCCATTGTACGAGCAATTCGGGTTGAGTATGTGCTTGAAACACAAGGTCGGGTGTCGCATCAAACTCTCTGACAATAAAAATTTCCTGCCTGTCTTGTTTGGCGGTAATACTAGTTTTCTGATTTTCCATTTTCCTTATTTTTTAAATTACTTAATACATTGTCCAATCTGTTGTAACGATCTTCCCAAAGTTTCTGGAAAGGAGCTAACCAATCTGATACTTCCTTCATTTTTGTAGGATTCAATTGATAATAGATTTCCCTACCTATCGTCTGTTGACTTACCAATTGGCATTCTGCTAGAATCTGAATATGCTTCGATATAGCCTGTCTACTGCTGTCAAATTGATCCGCGATTGCATTTGGTGTTAAAGACTGTAGGGCAATAAGCGTAAGTATCGCTCTTCTTGTTGGGTCGGCGATTGCCTGAAATACGTCTCTCCTAGTTTTCATAAATTTTATTTGCTACCATTTGATTGCAAATATATATGCAATTATTTGGTTGCGCAAATATTTTGAATAAATTTTTATTTATTTTTCTGGTCGTATTATTAAATCATGAATACCAATCCCTTTATTGGTAAAATATTTTACTTCCCGAAACCTTTTGCATTCATCTCTTTCGTATGGTACTGGAAAATAATTCTCTCCTATCTGAGCAACGGAATCGGTAGGAAAATACAGAATAAAGAAAGAAGCATTTTAAAGCATATTTGAAGAGCAACATAATAATTAAAATTATATATTTGCAGCCTCAAGCAATTTATTAACATTTTTATGAAATTGAAATTAGCCTATTTAATGCTTCTGTTGGTGGTATTTGCATCTTGTAAGAAAACAACAGAGGTGGATTTGTCTATCTCCAATAGTGGAAAACTTACTTACAAATTAACTGATGCAAGTGGTAAGGGCCTACCCAATGTTAAGGTGTCTTTGTATGATCACTTGGACAGCTATTACGCTAGCAACAGTATTTTAATTGATGAACGTCGTACGGATGGAAACGGACAGGTGGATTTTGGCGATCTAAACCCCAAAAGTTATCTGATAGTCGCTGACTCGGCAAAGGTAAACAATGTAAATTATATCGTCCGCGATTATACTCAGGTCACTACGGGCATGACAAAGAATAAAGAGATCAAGGTGACTGACTTTTCAGGAACTTTAATAGTTAAAGTAACCTCCTATTACACGAATCAACCCGCAAAAAATATTGGTGTCCTTATCATTCCTGTTGGTAAATATGAATACGAACAGAACGTATCAAAAGTCTTAGCTGCCGCTGAATTTAAAGGCCTAACTAACGATAATGGCATTGCTACATTCAAGATTGCGTCAGGTAAAGACTATGTAGTCTGCGTTTACAATACAACAACGTTTTCAAATCTTAATGCCGGTACAATGTCGATACAAAAAGGTATGACAATGAGCTATTATACAAGCTTTTATCAATGATTATCTGATAAGAAACTTTAATAACAAAAGATATAAAGGGCTATTTTTTCATTGTACTAACCTTGTTGATTACAATGGTCTCTTGTAAGGAGGAGGTCATTGTCAATTTGGTAGACGGAGAAGTCGCCGGAGAGCTAAGGTATAAATTGACAGACGATACCGGCAAAGGATTGTCTGGCATCAAAGTTTACCTTTACGATCCGGGGAGCAAACAAGATCCTATTTTACTGACAGATTCGGCTACTACAAACAGCGATGGTGAGGTCTATTTCACCAATTTATTACCAAATAATTATCAACTAAAGACAGATTTTGTCCAGCTAAATAATAACGATTACAGGGTCGATGAATATGTGCAGATCACGGCAGGTATAGAACGTAAAAAGGCCACAAAGTTAACTGACTTCTCGGGTATCCTTCGCATTCGATTACTATCCTATCAAACGAATGCTCCTATCAAAGATCAGGGTGTCGTCGCTTTTCCGGTCAACAAGATCCACGTCACCTCCGATAATGTCGCTGATGTAGTAAAGCGTTCGACACTGAAAGGAATGACCGATAAAAATGGATATATAAACCTCAAAGTACCCGCTAACACAGATTTCGATTTTATTGTACACCATGCGATATACGGTAACTATGGCTGGGGATTTGACACTTATCAAGTAGAGAAGGATAAAACGGTAAACATAACGCTTTACAGCGGTTTTTTATAAACTATAGGGCCCGCATGCCTTTTCAAAATTAGTAAATTGAAGTTCCTACATTTGACTGGGCATTATTTTAAGCAAGACATACCTTTTACAAGACGGATTCAGCCCCAAGGATGGGGAGACGAAAAATACAGACCAGTTTGTCTATTAGTAAATTCAAAGTTTTACCTTTGTGCTGTTAAATAATCAGTATAATGGCATTACCCAGAGAAAGAATTCTAGACAAAGCACTTGATCTTTTTGCTAATCAGGGCTATAATTCAACCGGAATAAATCAGATCATTTCTGAAGCAAATGTGGCGAAAGCAAGTTTTTATCAGCATTTTAAATCTAAGGAAGATCTTTGTGTTGCATTTCTGGAGGCAAGGCACAAATATTGGTTTGATCAGCTTTATAATTTTACGAGTGAAAAAACAGATGTAAAATCAAAAATTGTTTCATCCTTCGATTTTTTGATTCATATGAACTCAAAGGAAGATTTTAGGGGCTGTAGTTTTCTAAATATTCTTGCGGAAATTCCCAAGGATAACAGTAAGATCCTGAAAGTGATTCAGGAGCACAAGAAGGATCTAAGGGATTATTTTTTCTCACTTGTTGGCGATGAAAATATCTCCGAGCACATCTATATGCTATTTGAAAGCTCAATTATGGAGAGCAAAATGTTCAAGTCGAATCAATTGATCGAACGGTCAAAGATGATCGTCGACCATTTAGTTTAATTACAAAGATAAGTCAAAAAGAAAGTTGGTCTATCGCTCCTGGAGGTTAGAAAATCCTTTAAATAGATTTCTTTAACTCTCCATAAATTACGGGTCGATTTTTGGCTTTAGGTTGTGAAATAAGTGGAACTAGATCATGCGGTGATTTGTAATGCTAATTCCACTTATACAGATCGTAATTATTTAAATTTCCGGTCCTCTTCATTGATTGCTAAGTCGTTGATACTTGCATAGCGTTTTCTCATCAGGCCATTTTCGTCGAATTCCCAGTTTTCGTTACCATAGGCTCTGAACCAGTGACCATCTTTGTTCATATACTCATATTCAAATCTCACAGCAATACGATTGTCGGTGTGCGCCCAGTATTCTTTTTTGAGCTTATAATTTAGCTCTCTTTTCCATTTGTCGGAAAGAAACTCAACAATGGCTTCTCTTCCACTAACAAATTTGTCTCTATTCCTCCACTCGCTATCGATCGTGTAGGCTTTTGAAATTTTCTCGGGGTCTTGAGTATTCCATGCATCTTCTGCGGCTTGAATTTTTACTAATGCTGTTTCAAATGTAAACGGTGGTAGTGGGTGCTTCTGTTCCATTTTTAAAATTTAAAGTGTTATTAATTATCTCATATTTTCAAACAATTGACAAAAAGGCATCTTATCCTTAATGATCACCTACTTATTTGCTATAGAACAAATGTATAACAAAAGCACAAAACAGACAAACCTGTCTGTCTATTATTTTTAAAATAATTTTTTATTCTTATAGAATCCGAAAAAACAGATATCTCTAATCGAAGTACACAATTATGTAGCTTTTACATTTTGGTAGAGCGGGATTTGCCGGTGGAAGTCCATGTAGTTGAGCCTTTCAACAAAGTAATCTGAGCTTTTTAACAAACCTTAAAAGACGGTAGCGAAGTAATTTTGTGTTAGTAATAACGATGCTCTTGAGCGAAGTTTAAAAGACAGCAAAATGAAAATAATCAACCAGCATTATGTCGATGGTCAATTTCGGCCTTCGGCAGGTACCGAGAAGATGGATATAATTAATCCTTCGGATGAAAGCCTCATCGGCCAAGTCGTATTAGGCAATGAGCAGGATATGGAGGGTGCAATAATCGCTGCTTCAGCAGCTTTACCATCTTTTTCACAAACAAGCAGAGAACAGCGCATGGATTACCTACAGCAATTACACGATGCGCTGATGGAGCGCCTCGACGATCTGCAGGAAGTAACCACAACAGAGTACGGTGCAACAGTACAACGGTCGCGCTGGTCAAACCAATATGCTGCAGAGACCTTCCTTTTCTTTAAGAAAATCCTTAAGGATTTTTCTTTCGAACGGCGCATAGGTCAGTCGGCAATCGCTATGGTGCCAGTTGGCGTAACCGGGATCATGACGGCCTGGAATGCCAATTCAGGCTCCATATGTGTAAAACTCGCCGCGGCAATTGCAGCTGGCTGCACCGTAGTGATCAAACCCAGTGAAATGAGTGCGATGCAGTCACAGGTTCTAGCCGAGTGCTTCGACCGGGCAGGACTTCCCGCCGGTATAATCAATATGGTGCATGGGCGCGGAGATATATTGGGCACAGTATTGTCTACCCACCCTGCCGTGGCTAAAATTCTGTTTACAGGTTCTACAGTGGTCGGCAAGATCATTGCCCGTAATGCAGTGGACACAATGAAGCGGGTCACACTGGAACTCAGCGGAAAATCACCCAATATTATTCTCGATGATGCTGACCTCAATACTGCAATACCGATAGCGGTAAATGCGGCTTTTATGAATAGTGGTCAAGCTTGTATCGCAGGTACACGACTGCTAGTGCCGGAAGCTGTCCTGCCAGAGGTTAAGGCTATCCTGGTTAAGACAATGGCTGCACAGAAAGTGGGTGATCCAAGAGATGAGCATACAGTCATAGGCCCTATGGCCAGTCAGAAACAGTTTGACCGGATACAACATTACATCAGGCTAGGTATCGACGAGGGAGCAGAACTTTTAATTGGTGGTCTGGGCAAGCCGGAAGGATTAGAGGACGGATTTTACGTCAAACCCACTATATTTACAGGTGTAAGTAATGAGATGACGATTGCGCAAGAAGAAATTTTCGGGCCTGTATTGTCCGTTATTACCTACAAAACCGAGGAAGAAGCTATTGCCATTGCCAACGATACCATATATGGACTGCATGCCTATGTAAGCAGTTCAGACATGGAGCGGGCGCAGCGAGTGGCTGCTCAGATCCATGCAGGAAGAGTTGCGATCAACACGATCTATCATGATGCACTGGCACCCTTCGGTGGATTTAAACAATCTGGTTTGGGCAGAGAAGGCGGCATATATGGCCTCGAGGAACAATTAGAACCAAAAGTAATCATAAGCTAATCCCTATGGAATGCAAAAATGATATCTCCGAAAAAGCAAAAGATGCCGCTACAGGCCCGAGAATAGTGCTGAACACTTATTCGGGCAATACGATCGAAGGCGAGGCATTTGTGGCAGATCATATCTTCAGTTATATCCTCCAAGGTAAACAGGATGTCTGGCTTGCTGATCAAAAGCATACTTATCATGAAGGAGACTTCCGCTTTTTCCGACGCAACCAGCTGACCAAATATGTAAAAAGTACCACCGACGGAAGTTTCAGGTCTATAGCAGTCCATATCGATCAGTGCACCTTAAAGGAAATGAGCGAGCAGTATGCGCTGAAAGCCGATAGCATAGTTAATCCCCATGCCGCACTACTGATCCAATCGAATGCATTGCTGAAAGGTTTTATAGATTCCTTGGTTCCCTATTTGCAGCAGCAGATGGATGAACGTATTGTCGCACTAAAGGCCAGAGAACTTGTTTTACTGCTTATTCAGTATAATTCTGCATTTAAAAATGTATTGTTTGATTTTAATGAACCAGGTAAGATAGACCTGGAAGCTTTTATGAACAGCCATTACCGCTACAATGTACCTATGGAACGCCTTGCTTTTCTTACGGGCCGCAGCCTTTCGGGTTTTAAGCGCGATTTTGAAAAGCAATTTCATACCAGCCCAGGCAGATGGCTGTTGCAGAAGCGTCTGGATACAGCCCGTTTCCTGATCGAACAGCAAAAAGAGAAACCATCCGATGTGTACCTGGATCTGGGTTTTGAGGATCTCTCCCATTTTTCCTTTGCCTACAAAAAGGAATTTGGTTATGCGCCAAATAAAAAACATTCATAACATAAAAATCATTTAAAATGGACATACAACTAAAGGGTAAACGTGCCCTCGTAACCGGATCTAGTTCCGGATTGGGCGAAGCCATTGCTAAAATGCTCGCAAGTGAAGGCGCCATAGTAATTATACATGGGCGTAACTTTCAACGTGCCGAAGCTGTAGCTGCGGAGATTATCGCTTCCGGCGGATCTGCAGCAGTAGCGATCGGAGATCTTGCGACGGATGAAGGCGCTGATTCGGTAGTTGCGGCGGCGCTCTCATACGGACCGGTGGATATCCTGGTTAATAATGCCGGAGTAACGTCGCACAAAGCGTGGGGCGAAGCAAGTACCGAAGACTGGCTTGAACTGTATAATACCAATGTGGTTTCTTATGTACGTATGATACAAAGCCTTGTTCCACAGATGAAGGAGCTCGGTTGGGGCAGGATAATACACATCGGTGGCGGATTAGCCATACAGCCCATAAAGGAACAGCCGCATTATAATGCTACTCTTGCTGCACGACATAATATGTCTGTTTCGCTGGCCAGGCAGCTTAAAGATACGGGTATCACTTCTAATATCGTATCACCTGGAGCAATCATCAATCCAATGGTAGAGCAATGGCTCGAGCAGGCAGCGCCTAAATTTGACTGGGGAACGGATATGGAGGAGATTAAGTACAAAGCAGTTCAGGAGCTTATCCCTAATGATACCGGAAGATTTGGTACACCTGAAGAGATTGCGGGTGCAGTGGTCTACCTATGTAGTCGTTTTGCTGACTATATCAGCGGTTCTGTACTGCGGGTCGACGGAGGTACGATCCGTTGTCTATAAAATCAGACATCGTGAAACAGCGGTCGATTTACCGCTGTTTTTATATTTAGAACCTTTTTGCCACCACGCCCGCGCTGCTTTTGGCAAGCTGCTGTTATTTGCAATAATTTTTCCCTCTTTCTTTATTTCTGTGACGTCCTTAATTAAACTGTCCACCAGGTCTAGTAGATAAGGTTTTCTTCAGCTGGATGGGCCGCACGCGACGAACGGCTGCCAACTCGCTACTTCGAGGTGTTAATCTAGTTTAGGTAAAGCAGCTTTTTCAGGTTTATAAGAATAAGATAGTTTTGATAACATGCACCACACGATGATCAGAAAAAAAATACCCACCAACAACCCGACTTGTAGGGCAAAAAGATAATTGTTTTTGAAGTGATCGTGTTCTAAAATTGAATAAAAAATTCCACCGATGATGCTTATTCCCAATGCGGAAGCTGTCTGCTGAAATGTAGAAAATATTCCCGAAGCAGCACCTACATCTTTTTCTTCAATATTATCCAAAACCACATTTAATAGAAACGGAAGAACTAAACCGTTGCCTAATCCATACAAGCCTATTAAAAGCATAGAAATAAATGGAACGTCTCTGTGCGAAAAGAATATTATTTGTAAAACAAAGGATACTAAAATGATAGACAAACCCAATTGTAGAATACGTTTACCATATCGAGGGAGGAGTTTACCCGCAAAGATCGATGAAATCATAAATAGAATAGCATGGGGAATAAAATACATACCGCATGCCAAGGCTGATATGCCCAATCCACTTTGTAAATAGACTGCAACAATCAATAAATAAGCAGTGTGCAGCATAAAATGAAATAGTACTGCATATAAGCCTATTTTAAAATCTTTTAATTTGAATAAAGAAATATCAATTAAGGGGTTTTGTTTGCGTGTCAATTTTCTTTGTTGAATAACAATAAAGCTAGCCAAAAAAACGATCGATAAAAATGTTAACGTATAAAACCACCAAGGAAATCCATTCTCTCTACCTTCGGTCAAAGCATAGACGATACAGGCTAGCCCGATTGTTAAATACAAAGCTCCTTGGTAATCAAACCTCACTTTTTTCAATATTGGTGTCTCGGTCAGATAAAAATGTATTGCTAATAATGACAATATGCCAATAGGGAAATTAATGAAAAATATTAAACGCCACCCTTCTATCACAAAATGTGTCTCTGCTAAATAACCGCCTAAAACTTGTCCAATAATGGCTGCTATGCTTAATGTTATTCCATACCACCCGATTGCAACTGCTCTCTCCTTGCTTTCAGTGAATAAAACTTGAATTAATGAAATAGACTGTGTTACCATAAATGCAGAACTGACACCTTGAAAAAAACGTGCGATATTTAATTGTGTCGCATTTTGGCATAATCCACAAATGCAGGATGTGATTGTAAATGCCAGCATTCCCCAAAAGAAAACCCGCTTTTTACCAAGAAAGTCTCCGGCTCGCCCGCCAGTTACCAAAAAGCAGGCACTGCCCAATAAATATGAGGCGATTACTAATTGTATTTCACCATCAGTTGCGTGCAGATTTGTCTTGATCGTCGGAATCGCGATATTGATAATAAAAATATCAATTACATATAGCAAGGGTGCAGTAAGCACTACACATAGTGCAAACCACTTGTTAACAGTTTTCATAAGAATAAAGGATTATATTGTAGATCGATAGAGGGAGTGCCTAGGATTTTTTGCTCTCCAATTCCAAAAGCCATTTTTTACGCCAGATACCACCTCCATAACCGGTCAGGCTTCCGTCTGTTCCAACGACGCGATGACAGGGTATTAAGATCGAAATTTTATTCAACCCGTTCGCGTTTGCGACCGCCCGCACCGAATCTGCGCTGCCTATGGCAATTGCCTGTTGCTTGTAGGTCTTAGCTTCGCCATATGGAATGTTTTTAAGAGCTTCCCATACCCTGTTCTGGAACTCCGTTCCGGGGCTATATAGAGGCACTGTAAATTCTTGCCGATTTCCTTCAAAATACTCCGTCAGTTGCTTTTCCAACAACGGAAAATGAGGATTGTCGCCCTGCACGATCGTTGCGTTTAGTGTTTTTGCTAAATTTTTGAATTCTGTTTCCAGCATTTTCCGATCCGTAAACTCGAGAAGACATATTCCTTGAGTTACAGCACATGCATACATTGTGCCCAAAGGAGTTTCTATTCTTTTAAGATCAATTATATTTTGTTGTTTACTATTTTTAGGAGAGACTCCAAAAATATGCTTAAAAGAATCTCCAAAACCACTAAGTGATTCATACCCTGAATTAAAAGCAACATCTGTCACAGATTCACCGTTTTGAATCTTTTTAAATGCAGAATTTATCCGATACATTCGCTGGTAGGCATGAAATGTCATTCCGTGATTTTTTAAAAACCATCGTCTCAACTGATGGGGCTCGACACCACGCTGGCGCAAATCGTAGTCTTTAAATTTTAAGCTTGGATCTGCAGATAATTCGGAAATAATTTTTTTGATATAGGAAGGCGTCTCGCTCAACAATTCAAGTGGATGACATACCTTACATGCCCGATATCCTCGAAGGATACATTCCTTAGTCGATCTAAAGAATTCAATATTCTCAGCTTTCGGTTTTCTTGCTGTACAAGATGGCCTACAAAAAATACCCGTTGTCCTCACGGCAGTAAAAAACACACCTTCATACCTGATATCTTTGTCTAGTATTGCCTGATACATTTGCTCAAAACTTAATTCCATAAAACAATTACCTATGATTATGGAACAAATTTACTAGTGTTAGAATCCATCTACAACCGAAAAATTAACAAGTATTTTTCTGACCTAAAGAATCCGTCTATAGCTGAACTGAAGTTTTCAAGCAAGTATTAAAGCCTATATTTTCATCGACCTCTTAAAAACCTATTTGATCTGGCTTAAATACACAATATCCAGTAAGCTTATCCTCTGAAAAAACGCCGGTGCAAATAAAATTGTCTAAACACCTACGGATTGAGTCAACGCTATTTTGCCAGGATGGTTTAAAATCCCAAAAAGTTTCAATTCAGGATACTCAAAACTATCTATTGGTTTTATACTAAAGGTTTAACTTTTGGGCAATAAAGTAATTGCCTCGATCTTTTGCCTAAAATAAAAGAACTCTCGGACCACAGTAACGCCGATCTTTTTATAAACCGATACGGCATTTTTATTATGCTGCAGTACTTCTAGCAGATAATTACGGATTCCAGCCTCCTTCAGATAGGGAATCGAATAATTAAATACCGATGTGTCAAGCCCTATGCATCTTTATCTGTTTTCATAATAATCTGTGCGATGGTAATAATGAATGGTAGAATTAGATTTTTTCATCCTATTATTATAGTCTTTTCTAAACAGAAACGCTATAATTACAATGAATAAGAATAATAATAAATAGACAAACAATATATCGTATAGCCAAGATCCTTGCGGATAAAAAGAATCGTCTGAAAGAAAAAACATTTGCTGTTCAGGATTTTGTGGATTGTAAAACAATATGCATTCCTTATCAGCTATCTTTCTCTTTGCTCTGTCCAACAGTTCAGTCCGTATCTCTTCAAAACGTAGCTGGCTCATAACAGGTAGAAATGCATAGTGCTTTTCCGCCTTATCTAATTTTCGCAGGGACAGCTGTCCATTGGCAGTATAGCGGTATTCGATATTTAGATATGCGTATTTTGTCTTTCCTCTATGTATTTTAGACTCGAAGTTTATGAAAGAGGGTGCTGTAGCAACCCAGTTGGGATGCGTCAGCGTAAACTCTTTACGCTCCAAAGATGGACTTACAGAAAAAACGGAAATTATTAAAGCATAAACTGCTGCCAACAGAACCACAAACGCTATGCGCTTGCCGCCTTGCATTGTTACGCGTTTTCCATTCGCATCATAACGGACTTCCCGTCCATCTCCGTTACCTAATTTGCTAAGGATTATTTTTTGAAAGAGGAAATAAAGCAAAGAAGAGCATACGAGCGCATAAATAAAATAACGGTAACTGTTGCCCCAAAAAACGATGACAAAGATAAAGGCAGCCACCACTGACCATTGAAGAAATTTCCCAATTGATTTCATAAGACTTTGTTCAGATTAAGCACTAAGCATAGCAATAACTTTTATAGTTTATTCCGTTGCAGTTCTCTATTATTCAAAATAAAAATAAGGTATTCGACAATATCCATGGCCCTTTATTTAAAATCCGTAAGCAAAAAATTATGATTCGCTGTACGGTGGTAAATTTGCGTACCCAGATCCACGGCACTTTAATTTCATTCTTCCAATAAGCTCAAACCAAACTGTTTCATCAACAATAGTATTTCTGCTAACAAAAAGTTTTAGTTACCTTTGCAATATGACAACAACAAATAAATCGGATTTGGTTTAATAAACAATCTGTAGATCCTTTACAGATTGTCCTTTCGTTTGCTTTCGAATAATTCGCTTCGAGAGCTTTTTTTCTATTTTTTTATCAGCATACGTTAATGGAAGCACTGCTGCGCTTTCGATATATGCTATATACATTACAATAATGAGTAACGAAAGCATTAAAACTATTCATGAATTCGATTTTAATTTAATCTGTGAATTCTTTTTAAATACAGAAAGACAGGGGCCCGGCGACTCGGAGGCTACCCTAAAAGCACTAAGCTTTATAGACAATCTTACTGACAATTCTTTAATCGCTGACATTGTTGCGGGACAGGCGGTCAAACTATGGTATTGGCGGAACACGCACCAGGACATATTACCGGTTTCGATATTTTTCCAGCATTCATTGACCAGTTCAACAATAATGCGACAAAGCTAAATCTGCAAGACAAGGTAAAAGGTGTTGTTCGTTCAATGGATAATCTACCTTTCCAAGATGATGCGTTAGACTTGATCTGGTGTGAAGGAGCAATTTATAATATCGGTTTTGAAAGGGGACTCAACGAATGGCGAAAGTTTTTAAAGCCTGGAGGATATATCGCCGTTACGGAAAGTTCGTGGCTCACCGAAAAACGCCCGTCAAAAATAGAGCAATACTGTTTACCACATTTTCCTGAAATGGATACTATTGCGGGTAAAATAACACAAATACAAAAAGCGGGATATTTACCCATAGCTACCTTTGTTTTGCCATCAGTTTGTTGGAATGATAATTATTTCACACCGATGGTAAAAGCGCAGGAATTGTTTCTCGAAAAGTAGTGGAAATAAAGCTGCCGAAGAATTTGTTGCACTTCAACGTTTTGATGCAGAAATGTATTCCAAATACGAAGAGTTCTACGGTTATGTATTCTACATCGCAAAAAAATTGAACAATGATTAATTTAGATATTTACGGTTGGAACGATAAACTTGACCAACTAAAACAGCAATCAACACCTAAATCTTTACACCATGGTAGGATCGCTGTTGTCCACCGTACCTGTTATGATGTTATCTCCGAAAACGGATTACTTCACTGTGAGTTGACGGGAAATATGGTATTCGGCAGACCTGACTATGAATTACCTTGTGTGGGCGATTGGGTTATATTTCAAACATTCGAAGAAAACAGAGGAATCATCGTGGACATATTACCACGCGAACGCACCTTGTATAGAAAAAAAAGCGGAACAATCTCTGATAAGCAAGCGATTGCTTCATATGTGGATAAAGCATTTATTGTACAGAGCCTTGATGATAATTTCAATGTCCGCAGAGCAGAACGTTTCATCGCTCAGATATTGGAGGAGAATATTAATGCTGCCTTAATTCTCAATAAAGCCGATATCATTTTCGACAGATCAAAAATAGAAGAGCAGATAAAACATATAGCTTGCAAGATACCTGTATTTTTTACTAGTATTCACGATCGTCAGACTATTATCTTACTTCGGAATTCTATCGTAGAAGGAGAAACTGTTGTGTTTGTAGGTTCTTCGGGGGTTGGTAAAAGTTCTTTGGTAAATGCACTTTGCGAAGAACCCTTATTGCGTACGTCCGATATAAGTATATCAACGGGAAAAGGGCGTCATACTTCAACTCGTCGCGAAATGGTATTAATGAAAAACTCTGGTATATTAATTGATACTCCGGGAGTTCGTGAATTTGGGTTAGCTATCAATGATGCGGACTCATTGGCAGCAATCTTAGATATTTCCGACTTGGCCAAATCGTGTCGTTTCAAGGATTGTGAGCATACAGGAGAACCTGATTGTGCCGTATTAAAAGCCGTAGACAATGGTATTTTAGACCCAGATGTTTATGAAAGCTACCTGAAACTACAAAGGGAAGCCTGGCACTTTTCTGCTACTGAGCATGAAAGGCGCAAAAGAGAGAAATCCTTTTCAAAGATTGTAACGCAAGTAAAAAAAAATAAAGGGATCTCATAATCTACTTTAAATTGTACGGGCGCTCTATTTAAGATCGTCCGTACTTTACTTCTAAAATTCAAAGTAATAAAAATTTTATGCTAATCCCCTAAACAAAGTTTCTTATTCGATCCAAATGTGCCCAGCTGAATAAGTTTTGGCTGTACCAGCTACAATTACTCTTTCGTTTTTGTTCTCACAGTAGAGCTGGCCACCTCTTTCTGAAAGTAGACGCGAGAAAAGGTTATTTTTCCCTAATCTTGATGACCAAAACGGAATAAGTGAGCAATAGGCTGAACCGGTTACAGGATCTTCAAGAATCGATGATTGAGGCGTAAAATATCTTGAAACAAAGTCGCTGTCAGTTCCAGTTGCTGTTACAACAACGCCGCCCGGATCAAGATTGATAAGATCAAAAACGGATCTTTCAATTTTGATATTTTTTATATCTTCCTCTGATTCGTATACTAAAACATAGTCTCTTGACTTAAAGATCTCCTTAGGCGGTATATTAAGTGACTTGGTTATAATATCAGGAAGAGTGGATGGTTCTGGCTACCTGAGTTTCAAAAATGATTCTTTTTTTATTAAAATTTAAATGTGAAATTAAACAGTGCGCTGCCGCCAAGGTAGCGTGTCCACATAATCCATTTCAATCTCAGGTGTAAACCATCGCAGATGAACGGTGGTGCCATTATCAATAAAGAATGCGGTTTCTGCTACGGCATTTTCTCGGGCAATTTTTAAAAGCATCTCATCGGATAGCCAGCTTTTTAATGGAACAACACAGGCGGGGTTTCCGCGGAAAATTTCTTCTGTAAAAGAATCTATCTGAAATAACTCTAACTTCATGATTGATTTAAAATATTTATTTTTTAATACTAAAAATTTAAGACTGCGCTGAAATAGGGATTTCATCAATGTGATAATAGATTTTTAGCCCCCTTGCTTTGGCTATCCTCACATCTTGGTCCGCACCTTTTGACTCGCCCTTGATCCGCAGAACGGCATCACATTTTTCTAGTATCCGATGGGCTACCGGATACTGTATCCTCTCCCATTGTTCGTCTCCGACTTTCTGTGATCCAGCCAGCTTAATTAAAGGAAGTGCGAGCCACTCCCCGACTATCGGGACATGGCCTTTATTAAAAATTTCCAAGGCGAACTCTTCCAATTTTTCTAAATTGTTTTTGATTAATGTTGGGTCATCGTTGGTGCCACCTCGATATGGACCTGAAATCATTATAAGCATCGTTATATTTATTTGTCTACAGATGCGAATTAACGACCAATTTGCCGAAAAAAAAGTAAACTACTTTAAGCCTTTTCTTTTATTGTGCTTAATCATAGGTATTAGATAGGTACATTCTGCCCAATCTCACAATGGAACAGTGCCTAGATTTATGGCACAACTGCCATTGTTTTTAAAAGCTGAATTAAACATTTCACATGCGAATGATTATTCACCTGTTGAACAAGCCATTCGCTTAGCGTTGGACTGATAAAGAAAGAAATCTATAATTACTTCTGCCATGTTCGATTAGGAATGTCATTTGGCTTGGTGCGCCCCTTAATTACCGCTATTAAGGTATGATTCTTTTATACTGGCTAACATCAGGTATAAAGTATGTACTTCCCCTGAATGTATTTCATAATTATAATTCAATACAACTTCCTATTTTTGCTTTATGAATGCTACTTTACCCTTAGTTGAACGGAGGAATTCTCAGGATTTCAAAAATGTCTTTAGTGATTCTTTATATCACATTTTTTTATTCAATGGTAGTGGAAAGATCATTGTTGATTTTGTGGAATATGATTTCGATGGCAGGACCGTGTTTTTTTCCTCACCATTCCAGAACATACAAATCATTAGCGATTATTACATGGATATTGATGTCCTCAACTTTCACAGCGACTTTTACTGCATCGAGTTTCACAGAAATGAAGTTGCCTGCAATGGACTACTTTTTAACAATATCTACCTTTTCCCTCAATTTCACTTGAGGGAAGAAATATTCAATGAAGTTTTAGAATACTTTTCCAAGATCTTAAAGGTGGATAGCCTTGAAAAGTTCTCGGCGTCCATCCTTCAGTCTTATCTACAGCTGATTCTGGCAATCTGCAGTAAAGAGAAAAACAAGTTATTACCTGAAGGGAAAGCGGTTCAAGAAAATTTCAACGAATTGAAATTATTCCAAAACCTCGTGGAAACGCATTTTATTTCCAATAGAGATCTCACATTTTATGCTGATCTGCTACACATAGCTCCAAATACATTGAGTAAGAAAATTAAACTTATTTTCAATAAAACACCTTCACAGATCATTCAGGAACGAGTGATACTTGAAGCTAAAAAACAGATTCATCTCACCCATAAATCTATAAAGGAGGTAGCAGCAGAACTTAATTTTAACGATGAATTCCACTTCAGCAAATATTTTAAAAAATATACAGGTGTATCCCCATCATTTTTCCGCAAAGCGGTAGGAATTTCTCCTATAGCAGATTTGGACAAGTAATTTCCATAATCTTCCATTTATAGCACAGTATCTTAAACATAACTTTACTAAAAAAGTTATGATCGATTTATTTGCAAACGCACAAAAGCAATTCATCAATTTCCTACGGGTCGCAATTTTTATTGTAATGGCTTGGATCGGTGGCCTAAAGGCCTATCAGTATGAAGCTGAAGGGATCATCCCTTTTGTAGCCAACTCCCCTTTTATGAGTTTTTTTCTCAAGGTAGATGTTTCGGACAAGGATAGCTATAAACTGCATAAAAACAAAGAAGGTGAAGTTGTCACCAAGAATATACAATGGCACCAGGCCAATGGAACATACACCTTTTCCTATGCTTTAGGAACAGCTATTGTATTCATTGGATTAATGGTCTTACTGGGTATTTTTTATCCAAAAATAGGTATGATTGGCGGAGTCCTAACCACGGGGATGTCATTGGTAACCCTCTCCTTTCTTGTGACGACACCGGAAGCATGGGTGCCCGATCTTGGGGGACCGATTCATGGGTTTCCGGCTCTTTCAGCAGCAGGCAGGCTCGTTGTTAAAGATGTTATTATGATGGGAGCTGGACTGGTAATAGCATCAGATTCAGCTAAAAGTATAAAAAACAAGTAGAGAGAACCCTTTCTCCCGTGATGAAAGCGATAGATCGTAATGAATCAAATAGGATAAATCGTCCGTTTCATGATCAGAATCTACGTCTCTCCTACAAATACGTTCATCGAATGATTTTGCTCCCAGCGATTCCACTATAGATAGACCTTTCTCCCTTCATGAAAAAAATAGGGCAATTACTACTTCAACGCTCATTGGTTGATAAGGCAATGAATCAAAATCAGGAAATCGTTTCATTGACAATAAAAATAAAATTAAAGCGATCCCGTACTGTTAAATAACATATCTTGGCTGAAGCATTTAAGAAAAACTGATGATTTCCGGTCGCGTGGCAAGTGTTTCGCTCATCTCTACCAGAAGCTCTTTTTTTCCAGATACTTTAAATACTACGATCAAATGATCGTCGTCTTTAGCAATTTCCATACGTTCTAAATTAAGCCCCTTTGTCTGTAAAACACTTTCGAGATTTTCAATCTGATAGAAGTTGGGATCACGAAAAGTTACACTCAAGAACTGCTCCTTTTGTAATTGCGCAATTATTCGCTCTACCCTGGTAACCATTAACAAAACTCCAAGTGTAATAAGTGTCAGACAAAGTGCTAAGGCATGATAACCTATCCCCGCTGTCATTCCAATTGCCGCCGAAGTCCAGATTACGGCCGCAGTTGTCAAACCATGTACTGAAATTTTATCTTTAAAAATGACACCCGCACCGATAAAACCAATCCCTGTTATGATATTTGCCGAAATTCGGTCGTCTGTTTGTGCACCATGCTGAGAGACTATCGTAAAAATGGTCGACCCGAGTGAAATTAAAATTATCGTACGAAAACCGGCAGACTTATTTTTGTATTCACGCTCAAAACCGATTGCCCCTCCACATAATATTGAGACAACCATCGCGACCATATCCTTAATTTCTACAGTAAAATCCATTAGTAAATGCGCTAAAATTATTTATTGCTATTGAAGCATGTTGCTCAATTCGTTTTGAAAATATTATTTCGAAAATCTATCAATTACCTACTATGCAAAATGTAGGATGTTTGGCTTTCTTGACCGTATTGTTCAAGAGATGCATTTCGATATAACCTAAATTTGCCTTATTATAGTATCTTTCACCATCTTCGCTAATCTTTTTATTTCTGGATCCATGGAAGGACCTCTCGGCACAGCGCAGGTTTTAAAGCACCATTCATTTCAATTAGTTTTAGAACAACTGCCGAATTGAAAAAGATTGGCCATTCCCTTTTTTGAAGGTAAAATTTTGGTGTTTTAGAATGTTTAACCGTTTTATCTCTTTCCATTTTCTGGACGGTTTGTATGAACGTTTCAAAGCGTAATAGTCATGTTCGCAATCTGTTGAACACACATACCGACAAACGAAATAAACATCCAAGTAGGCAGAAAAAGATTATGAAGGCAAACGATTCGTTATCATCTTTCAAAATAAATCATATTCTTCTCCAAAGTCTATATCTAGTTTTAGAATACTTAGCACATCAAGGTCGGGTTGCATGGGCATTCGGCCACATTTGATCACCTCGATAGCTGTGCAGCTGAAAACGAGGATCACTATGCCTTCGAGTACCCATAGCCCCTCTTAACAGTTCATTTTTGGATTTCTTACTTGTGGCCTCAGTTATTTTTATCGTCCAACATTATCCATACCGGTGCATGATCACTTGCTTTTTCCCATCCACGAACATGACGGTCTATCCCTCCTTCTGACAACCGTGGTGCTATCATTGGGCTAAGCAATATATGGTCCAGCCGTAACCCGGCGTTCCGGCCATAAGCATTTCTCAAATAATCCCAAAAAGTATAAACCTCCTGATCTTTAAAAAGTGCTCGGATCGAATCCATCCACCCCTGACCAATAAGCTGTTTAAACGCTTTTCGCGCCTCCATCCGGAAGAGCGCATTCTCGATATACTTTTCCGGTTTGTATACGTCCTGCTCTGTCGGGATAATGTTGAAATCACCAATAATGATCACTGGAACCTCCATTTTCAGTAATGCTTTAGCACGTTTCATCAAACGCTTAATCCAAGCCATTTTATATTCAAACTTAGGCCCAGGATAAGGGTTGCCATTAGGTAGATAAAGACAGCAAATTAATATCTGGCCGATAATAACCTCCAGGTACCGGCTATGGGTATCCTCTTTATCGCCAGGTAACTCCCTTGTCACTTCGGTAATCTCACACTTGGACAAAACAGCAACGCCATTCCAGCTTTTCTCTCCATGCCAGACTGCCTGATAACCGGCATCGTTGATGGCTTTTATCGGAAAGCGTTCCTGCGGGGCCTTCAATTCTTGTAAGCACACAACGTCTGGAGATTCTTCTTTCAACCACCGAAGTAAAACTGGTAATCTTCCGTTAACGCCGTTGATGTTGTAGGTAGCAATTTTCATCTATTCATCCTCTTGTTTTTGATTTCGATTTAGTTTTGTAGTCGTGCAAAGCGTTGGGCAGCTTCGTTAATATCGACCATCCGAATACTTGCCCGACGGCTCGAAGCCATCAAATTGTTCAATTTTGGCTGGATTGTCTTTAACAATAAACCCCAATGCAATACCAAAAGCCCACCAGGATGATCCATTGGTTAATCCTATGGCAACTTTCTCAAACTTCTTGTTCAGTTTACATATAATTGAATTAAGTGTATCTCGCTTTCACGGTTTTAATTGTTACAAGAATGATAATAATTGCCTGTAAAAATGCGTCGGCAAGATATATCAAAGAAATAGTTCCCTTCGCCGTATAGAATACATCAATTGCTAAAAATGCGGCAGCAGCTCCCAGTGACAACACTTTATCCGGATGCCTGGTCCGTATCAATAGGCTCAGACCTATTGCAACGGATAGAAGGCCTACCATTTTCACCAACCAAACATCCGTTTTATACCCGGTGAGAAACATAAAACTATAAATGTGGATAACCGGCCAAATTCCCGTTAATAAGTAGTAAAGTCCCTGTAATCTGAATATCATAATTAAATCTGAAAAAAGTGCTGAACAAATTAGCTAGCTCATTGTTCTATCTCGGTTTAGGTCTACTTCCAGCAAAAGAAGAAGTTTGGCAATGGCAGGCTCCCTCCATTCTTCCGCAAGATCTCCTTTAATGTAAGCAAGATGTTCATCTAAAATCAGCTGGCAGCCATCCATTGTAATACGTGCATACTGTCCGTACTCTCCCTCCTGCCCAACTTCAAAATCAAAATATTTCTCTACTCCTTGGCTATTGGTCACTGGAATGCCTGTAAATGTAGTAATAGCTACCTGATCGCGGTCCCTTGCATCCTTTTTATTTTTACTGTCTGTCATAATAAATGGTTTTGGAATAGAACAAGCGCCAACCAATAGAGTTTGAAGCTTTTAAGATATTAACAAAACAGGCTTTCCGAGAACTAAAGGTTCGTGGTTTATGTTTACCAGAAAAGTCGTGTTATGAAAAAAATGCCAGCCCACATAAGACCGATGCTTTGTACACTTATTAAAGAACCAATAGATAGAGACGATTATCTCTATGAAGTGAAATGGGACGGTTACCGCATTGTCTCTTTCGTCGAAAAAGGGAAAGTACGCATGGATTCCAGAAGTGGGCTAAATTATACTTCCAAATATCCTCCGATTGAAAAGGCGCTTAAAAGCCTAAAACATGACGTTATTATTGATGGCGAAGTAGTTATATTCAATCAAGAAGAGCAGCCCGATTTTGACGCCTTACAGCTCTATAACGGGCATGAATCCCCAATCAAGTATTGCGTATTTGACCTGTTATGGATGGACGGCCAGGATTTGCGCGGATTTCCACTAACAGAAAGAAAAGAGCTTTTGAAAATACTGGTTAAGGACGATGATGTTTTCCGATACAGTGAAAGTTTTGATGATGGCCCGGCTTTATATCGGCAAATGCTGGACTTAAACTTGGAGGGAATTGTTGCCAAGAAGAAAGATAGTGAATATACCGAAGGTGACCGGGGCAACGACTGGCTGAAAACACCAACCCGCAAGCGACAAGAATTTGTGATCGGCGGCTGGGCAGAATCCGATAAGGCCAGGTCCTTTAAAAGCCTTTTATTTGGCGCCTATCAGAATGGGAAATTCACCTGGATAGGACGCAGCGGCGGCGGTTTCAAAGACAAAGAAATGCCAGGTATTCTTAAAAAACTGCAAGCCATAGAAATTGATGAATCACCTTTTGTTAATAAAGTACTTGATGCTAAGGGAGCCAAAATGCACTGGGTAAAACCACAATTGGTCGCTAATTTTGAATTCGCAACCTGGACTAAAACCGGACGAATCCGGAAGCCGGCCACATTTTTGGGATTCAGGCTGGACAAAAAACCAGAGCAAGTCGTGAGGGAGGTTCCAAAATCAACAGATGTAATTGAGGATGAAATAGCAGAAGAAAAGCCTGCTGCAAAATCAAATCCGAAGAGGCCCCAAACGAAGAAAAGCACAAGAAAATATCTAAACAAGGATAGTAATTGGCAGCGAGTCGACGAGTCTTTTGAAGGATCGGAAGTAACCGACTTCCCTATGAAACATTGTACTGTTCAACTTCATGATATAAGCCGGGAGCTTTGGAAAGGCGTTGCTAAGGGAGATCTGATTTTATACTACAATAAAATCGCACCCTACATCCTACCTTACCTCCAGGATAGACCGCAATCTTTAAATCTTAAACTTACAAAGGCAGGCGGCCCGACCACTTTCATCAAAGACATGGAAAACCGTCAGCCGGACTGCGCTGAAGTATTTACAGACCGGCGCCGGGTAAAGAAAGCTGGAAAAAGGGATCAGATTGATTACCTGGTCTGTAATAATGTTGAAACGCTGCTAACAATGGTCGATTGGGGATGTGTAGATATAAATCCCCGGGCGTCGCGGATTCAACAGCCAGAAGAGCCGGATTATATTTGGCTTGATCTAGATCCGACAGTCCCGAAGAAAACAGAGGATGATGGTTTTGAACAGGTTATTGAGGTCGCTATAGCTACCAAGACTGTTCTTGACAAACATAAGCTACAAGGGTTCGTCAAAACTTCCGGTAAAACCGGACTACATATATATATTCCATGCAGCGGCTTTTCCTTCGAACAGACCAGGATTATTGCAAATAACTTGGCTGATGAAATTCATCAATTAGTTCCCCATATCAGCACGAGAAGCGAAACAGTTAATCATCGAAAAGGCAAAGTTTATATTGATGCGAATCAGAACGATTATGGGGATACCTTGGCAGCTCCGTACTCCGTCAGGCCATATCATCTGCCAATTGTTAGTACACCGTTGGACTGGAAAGAGGTTAAACCAGGTCTTGATAGGTACAAATTTACTATGGAAGAAATTTTGATAAGGATAAAAAAGAAAGGTGAGCTTTTTCACGACCTTAATGACGAGAAAATTACTATCCAAAATGGAGCAATAATGAGCGCATTGATTTAGATACCTGATTAGCCCAAAGTCTAATTACGGAAATGTAACACGAACTATGTCATAGGATTAAAACTTAAAAACCTCTTTCGAGTTTGACCCTATCCCCAAATCTAACGTAAAGTTGGGGATAGGGTCAAGCCCCAGTTATGCACCTGCATCGTCATTTTTGTGCGATACCTTTTATGATCAGGTACATCAATTTCAATTAATAAATAGCTACAGGATTGATATTTACTTGTGTTGAGCCAACGTATAAAGGTTGCCCTAAAACGAATAAAAATTCCCAAACTTTTTCTTTTACCAAAGGTCTGGTATCAATTAATTCTAAATTGTAAATTCCTTTTTTAGCTAACATAAACTGATTAATCGGAAATTCTTCTGTTCCATACGGATTTGGATAAACTTCCGAAGCCCAAGTGTCGCCTCCAAATGCTACAATTCCTTTGTCAGCTAACCATTTTGCAGCTTCCATTCCAATACCTGGTTCCACTTCTAAGAATTGTTTATTATCTTTTCCTATCAATCCTAACCAACCAGTATTGAATAAAACTACATCGCCTTTCTTTATTTCGACGTTTTGTTTTTTCAAAACAGCTTGAATATCTTTCACTGTAAATTCAGTTCCTCCAGGCACAATAGCTTTGTTGTAATAAGCGACCATGTCCAAAACAACAGCACGTGTTACAATTGGTGGAACTTTCTCGATTCCTAATCTTTTTACACCTTCTACTGTTACAAAATCAGTTGCTTTATTCCCATCGTAATATACATTATCAATTCCGATATGTCCAATGCCATTTAATTGTGTTCCAACACCAGTCCAACCGTTAACCAATTCATCATTAAAACTGAATCTGTTAGGACCTAAAGTCTGCCCACCTTGTTCCCCTGGTTGAATATTGTAAAGATTGAAACTGCGATGGCGAAAAGCTGGAAGATTTTTATCAATCGGAACAGCTAAAGGAATTGATTTTCCTTGCTTTACTAATTTGATCGACTGCATGACCAATTCGGGCGTAATCAGATTTGCAGCACCGATTTCGTCTCCTTTTCCATAAGGCGATGTTTGCCAGCTGGTATCCTTGGGATCAATTAAGGTTTTATTTTGTGCGTACCCAATTGCTGCTCCAAATAAAAGCATTCCGATAGCTACAAATTTAATGATAGGTTTTGTTTTCATCTATTTTCTTATTCTTAGATTTTTGCTAATTCAGAATTGATAAAATTCATTTCATCAGTAGATATATTGATATCTATTGCTTTTGCATTGGCAGCTGCTTGATCAGCATTTCTTGATCCGGCTAAAACAATAGAAATGGCAGGTTGTAAACTTGTCCAACGTAAAACCAATTGTGAAAGTGTTGCTCCTTTTTCCGTTGCGATTGGCGTGATTGCGTTCAAGAAGTTTTTCACTTTCTCTAAATCAAATTGTTGGAAATAACCATTTCTATGATCGTTTTCTTTCAACTTTCCTTCAGCAAAATATTTCCCTGTTAACAATCCTCTTTCCATTGGACTGTACACAATAATTCCCAAATCATTTTGTTGTGCAAATGGCACCAAATCATTCTCAATACCTCGATTCAACATACTGTATCCGACTTGATTACTCGCTATATTTAAGGTTTTTCGAGCTTCTTCAACTTGATCCACACTATAATTACTTACACCTGCTGCACGAATTTTTCCTTGTTGAATCAAAATTTCTAATGCTTCCATTGTTTCAGAAATTGACGTTGTAGCATCTGGCCAATGAATTTGCAATAAATCAATATAATCCGTTTGTAAGCGCTTCAAGCTCTCCTCTACTTCTTTGATTACGCTCGCTTTCGACGCATATTTGTACACAGGAATTGCTTTTCCGTTCTCTTCTGCATCGAAGAAAAACTCTCCTTTTCCATTGTTGCTTCCGTCCCAAACCAAACCAAATTTTGTCAACAATTGGATTTTTGTTCTGTCATATCCTTTTATAGCTTCACCAATCATTTTTTCGCTCAATCCAAAACCATAAAATGGTGCTGTATCCAACGTTGTAATGCCGTTTTCGATAGATGCTTGTACTGATGCAATACTATCTTTTTGTTCGTTTCCGCCCCACATATTTCCACCGATGGCGAAGGCTCCGTATGTGATTGCTGATAATTCTAAATCTGTATTTCCTAATTTTCTGTATTCCATTTTTATAGTTTTTCTGTTAAATAAATCTTTGGGGTTTCTTGTAATTTGTCATTTGCTAATTCACCAAATTCAGCGATATAAGGTTGTTGATTGTGCGCATCTAAACCTTGTTGATCTCTCCAAATTTCGTAGAAAACAAATGTGTTTTTGTCTCCTGAACCTTGATGCAAATCATACTGAATGTTAGCATCTTCCTTTCGGGTTCCGGTAACCATATTTTGCAATGCGGATAGCACATCTTCCCGATATTCGGGTTTTGCATTGATAATTGCTGTCAAATAAATCATACCAATTCCTTTTCTGTGATTAATACATTTTCTAAATGTTTTTTATATGCTTTACGGTTAAAGGTTCCGCCTGAATGGGCGAATTTTTGACCTACGTTGATAATAAATATATTTTTTATATCTATAACTATAATTATTGATACTGCAAATTTCTATCATTTTTATTTATTATAAAAATAACATAAATAATGATCTTGTATTATAAAAATAATAGATAAGCTTATCGATTCTTTTATCAGCTATAACAACTGTTTTCCCTGCGCCACCGACATTCTCAGCAGAAATAATAAGCGGCTTAGATAGGAAATTACCTAAACCAATTGTGCAGCTAGCATCAAACAGGGCATTAGTTATGGTAAAGGATAACTACAAACCCGTAGCGGCACGAAACATTTTAGTCGTAGAGCCAGAGTACATATTGTCGATCACTTTACCGAGATGACCAAGATATTACCGTAATTGGATTGGTCCGACACACAGAAAGGTTAATTACGATTATAATCCGGGCGGAATGGGTTGAACACCTGAGAATCAAACTTTGCTACAATCCTAAAGTTTGTTCAAAAATAGAGGCTTACTTTGATAAATATAAATCTGGTGTTCAACTATATACGTATAAATTTATCAATAAAATGTTTAGTACACCCCCCAATTCTCTTTTGCGCATAGTCGGTTCCAAGCTCTTTTGGTAGATAAGTAGCGTACTGGAAGTTATTCAAGCTTCCAGCACTCACGTTCCAAAAAATATAGCTCGAATTATAAAACCATTCCACCATCCATAAGGATTTCCGTTCCGGTCATGAAACTTGCCACATTGTTATCTGAGAGATAAATAACAGCTTTAGCTACATCTTCCGCAGACCCCATTTTTTGTAGTGGGATTCCGCTGATTAACCATTCATTAAGACCTTCCAATGTTTTTTCGTCCAATCCTGCTTTGGTCATAATTTCCGTTTTTGTTGGTCCCGGACTTACCAAATTTACTCTGATTTTTCTTGGTGCTAATTCTGCAGCAGCGGTTTTTGCAATGGAATTTAATGCTGCTTTGCTTGCCTGGTAAATCGAACTATTGGGTTTAGAGGTTGTCGCGACGTTGGATGAAAGGAACACCACTGAAGCACCATCGTTCAACAGAGGAATAAATTTGCTTAAGGTAAAATAAGCTCCTCTGAAATTAATGCCTTACATTGTCGAAGTTTTCAGCACTCATAGTTTCGATCGAACCTAAAGTTCCGGTGATTCCGGCATTAATAAACAGAATATCAACTTTTCCGAATTGCTCTTCAACTTGGGTTTTGAAATTGTCGATGTCTTCCAATTTCCCTTGATCCGCCACAAAAGAAATAGCTCCCAACTCTTCAGCAGCCTTTTCAATGGCTTCTTTTCGTCTTCCGGTAATAATTACTTTTGCTCCTTCGGCGATTAACTCTTTTGCGGT
>NZ_JABJWY010000035.1:31752-457853 GCF_013167215.1 Sphingobacterium prati | reverse complement strand
GGGAGTGTAACTCAAACTGTGTCATTGGATTAGCATCTTAAAAACCTCTTTCTAATTTGAGTCTATCCCCAAATCTAATATAAAGTTGGGATATGGTCAAGCCCCAGTTATGCATTGGCATCGTCCATTTTTTTGCAATATCTTTAATAATTAAATACATCAATTTCATGAGCGCCTGTTCAGAGCTGAAAGCTCCTTTAGACTTAATAATTTTTCGTATCTGACGGTGCATTCCCTCGATCGGATTTGTGGTGTATATAATCTTGCGAACCTGATCCTCGTACTCAAAGAAAGTAGAAAGATTGGTCCAATTATCCATCCAGGATTTGGCAGCAAGCGGATATTTCTTACCCCATTTTTCTTCGAAAGACAAGAGGTTCTCATAACCTATTTCTTCGTTCACGGCTTTATAGACTGGCTTTAAATCCTCCATAACAAGCTTTTTATCTTTCTCAGTTACATAGCGCATACTTGTTCTGATTTGGTGAACAATACACAACTGGATCTTTGTTTTTGGAAAAATAGCTTCTATGGCCTCAGGAAACCCTTTTAGACCATCAATACAAGCAATAAGGATGTCTTCAACACCACGTTGCTTTAGATCCGTAAGAACTGAAAGCCAGAACTTAGCTCCCTCATTTTCTGAGCTATAAAGACCGATCAGATCTTTTCTACCATCCATACCAACTCCCAGTATGTTATAAATAGCTCTTGATTCAACAGTTCCATTCTGGCGAACTTTAATGTGCATGCAGTCCAGGAATACAAAGGGATAAACAGCTTCAAGAGGCCTACTACGCCATTCATTTACAGCTGGAAGTACACTTTCGGTAATACGCGATATTTCAGTGGCAGAGATTTCCATTGCGTACATTTCGCGTATAAACTCGCTTATCGCCCGTGTGCTCATTCCTTTGGCATACATGCTCAGCACGTGTCCCTCAAGCTGTTCAGTAATGATTAATTGCCTTTTAGGTACTACCTTAGGCTCGAATGTGCCGGATCTATCACGGCCTGTTTCCAGTTCAAATGTCCCAGTGTTAAGGCCTCGGACAGTCTTTTTTGTCTTGCCATTTCGCCGGTTGCTATTGCCCGAAGCTTTCTCTTCGTTCAAATGGTTTTCCAGTTCTCCATCCATCATTGATTCCAACAGATGCTTCATTAACGGCGCTAGGACGCCATCATTGGGAGACAAACTTTTACCTTCGTAAAGACCTTGCATGGCTTCTGCCTTGAAGCGTTCAAAGTCGAATGGGTCTTTTTCTTTCATGACCGTGTCGTTTGAATAATTGAATATAAATAATCTTATTGAATTATTCCTCTGACACAGTTCATGTTACAGTCTCTAATTAGTAATCTTAATTTTTTTTCTCATGTAATAAAGCAATCGGAAGATTATCTACAGAAGTTAATATCTGCGATTCTGCACCAAAAATTTACAGTCCTATAGGAATAAAACTTACTATCATTATCGTCAGGTAGAGTCATTTCTCTTCATAACAAACGATTGGGAATGCTGTAAGTCATTATTTCTGTACCGTTAGACTTTTTCACAATTTCTTTTGTATTTCTAAGTATTAATGTATGGTTTCCAAGTTTACTGTATGAAACAAACTCTCCATCCGGTGTCTGTTTGCAGATAATAAACATATGCCAGCCCGCCTCCCCCGGAAGTGAGATAATTACTTTTCTCGCAGACTTCAATTCATTTTCTATCGTTTGAAAAAGGCTATCTATCGGAAAGGTTTCATCCCGTGGCAAAACAAATTTTTGAGAAAAAGTAAACCCGTATAATTCTTTATTGTCAAAGTCGCGGAAAGAACCATCGCTTTTGTTTTTCCATGCATTTTGTAAATCATAAAAATCAAAATCTACGGCTTTATAATATTTTAGTATCATTTCGACAGCTGATGGAATGCAAGACAATTGAAAGATTTGATCGTGGTTGTTCACGACAGTATCAAAAAAATCACAACTATCGATTTTTTGTGTTTGAGCTTTCGAATGAAAAATAACAGATGTGGATATCAATACCACTAAACTTAAGATAACCTTTTTCATAATTTAAGTTATTATTAATTTTTACCATAGTTAAAACGATCTGTTAAGTTCTCGCTACGAACGCGTGGGAGTACGATAAGTCATGATTTCCGTACCGTTAGACTTTCTCACAATCTCTTTTGTGTTTCTAACTATTAATGTATGGCTTCCAAATTTGCTATATGAAATAAATTCTCCATCCTGAGACTGTCTATAAACGACAAAAATAGACCAGTTCGCATCCATATTCAATGCGATAATTACTTTTTTACCAGACTTCAATTCATTTTCTATGGTTTGAAAAAGACTATCCATTGGAAAATTGGCATCCCGCGGTAAATTAAATTTTTGGTAAAAAGTAATTCCATATAATTCTTTATTGTCGAAGTCACGGAACGATCCATCTGTTTTGTTTTGCCATTCATTTTGTAAGTTATAAAAATTAAAATCTACTGCTTTACAGTACTTTAGAACCAATTCTACAGCCGATGGAATACCTGAGAACTGAAAGATTTGATTGTGGTTATTTACAACGGTATCAAAAAAATTACCGTTACCGACTTTTTGTGTTTGACCCTTCAAATGGTAAATTAGCGATGTGGATATTAACATTACTAAACTAAAAAGAATCTTTTTCATAATTTGAGTTATTCCTGATTTATTGTTTTACCAAATGTAATAAAATTGCTTTAAATATATTTCTCTTAAAACAGAAATGATAGCATGCAATTGGTACCCGTCAACAGCTGTTAATGGTCAAGTGACTCAATGGTCTGCATCCCTATAGCGGAACTATGATCTTATCAATGCGCATAATTTTCATTAGTGAATTGTTCCAGTTAATACTATTTCCCAACGAAGATATTATATTGGTAATGTAAATATGGATTGTAGCTTTAGTTTATGATTCTATCTTAAGACCAATTTCCGTAAAAGTAAAATCTATTAAATCCCCTAAAGATGCAATAGCATATACACAAGAACCTCATTTCCAGTCAGACCAATTCTATTTATTCACATCGACAGCACAAAAAATTCTCTCACATCTGTAAAAAGAAAACATTAAAAATTAATTCTAAGTATTTTTTAAATTAAAAATAAAAAAAATTCCCTGATATTGAGAAAATTATTATAAATTTATAATAGTAAAGTAAATAGCAGAAGGATCAGTTGCTTAGCGTAATATTATTTTGTCTAAAACTAATAACAATTTAAATATGGCGTTACCGAAAAGCCAATAACAGAGTAGGAAAAACCAAATAAATAAACCATGAATTTATCAATTCATCCATCTGTAGGAGTTGCCCGATTAGGTAATAGCCCTACGGATATCTGTTTATCTCCAAATACCATTGGAGGTCTTCCTTTTGATGCGGATAGCAACGGAAATGCTTTAGGTCCAATCTCAGATTTCAAAGATGCTAAAGGCTTGATCAAACGACAGGGACAACCTTTTACTATCCTCACAGAGTGGGGCGAAGAAGTTAATCTGGATAGCCCCAACGTAGCATCAATCGAATGGACAGTTCATTTAGCAAACAAAAAAGCAGCTTGGTATCAATATAGTGAACTGCAGGGAAATTTGTTATATGGGACGCAAAACAGCTACCAAAACCAACAAATTCCTTTCAGAAACCCTCATAAAACCACCGAACAGGAAAGACAGACTTTGATTGTAGACCCCGGGCCAAGAACCGTCTCTGGAAGAAGCAAACAAATTGGGTTCGACAAAAGTAATGTCCCTTACGGATATCCGGCACAATATCCATCAGAAAATGTCCTTTATGGATCCCCTATTACTACCCTCGGGGATCTTCTAACCGATAACTTAGGAAGATTGGTCGTTTTAGGTGGCTATGGACATGCAGGCGGAAACCTTCCATTAACAAGTTACGGCGGGTCGAGCACCTGGCATGATGATATTTCTGATGGAGCAGTCTATTGTACAGTCAAATTTAACGATGGAACTTCAGTCTCTTTGACCGCTTGGGTCGTGGTCGGATCGCCCGATTTTGCACCGGAGATCGTCAATATTTCGAATTTGAGTGATACCATGTTTGATGTTGCAGTCAGAAATTTCAATTTAGTCCCGGATATGTATAGTAATGGGAAATTTAATCCTAATTATCAGGCCAATTACCAACGCGATATTTTGCCCATTATAAACCGGATCGGACGGTATCAATGGGTTTCGAACGTACAATCAATGATGGCTTTTACTAGCAATGTATTTGACTTTACAGATAATTCGGATGCGAATTGGCACAATAGGCAGAATTATTTTTCTTATTTTAGAAGAAATGACTCGCAACCCCCTGTCCCACCTACTTTACCGCAAGAGCAATTGTTAAGGCAAAATGGAACAGATATTTTTCCAATGATGCCATTGAATTCGGGAAGTAACTCGGTGAGTAACACGAATATCATGAAATTCTTGGCGCTCGACGAGACCCAGTTATTCTTAATGCAACAATGGGCTAATGGTTACTTCATAAGCAACACTAATTATGACCAATATCCCGTAAATTCCAGAGATACGGCAAGTGTCGGTAATTGCGTCGGCCTGCCAATGTGCCCTGGAATTGAAGTCACATGGAGTTTGCAAAATCCGATCATTTATGACAGCCCGTATCGAATTTTACAATACGGAAATGAACAGCTATATGCTACGTATGGATTAACTCCCTCCAGAGACGAGTGTGAAGGTGGTGGTTGTGAACCGGGTGATCTAACCAAAAGAATGGCTTGTCCGTGGCAGGCAGATTTCTTCCAATGCACGATCCAGCTGATCAACTTCACAGATCCTTCGGTAAATAAAGCCGGTGACCCGGCTGCTCCGCTGCCTCCCACCTACTATTCTTACTGGTGGCCGCCTCAGAGCCCATGGGATGTTTTGGTAGGTGAATTTACTGCGGATGGTCAAGTTGCAACTAATGTTCCTGCTGGTCAGCAAATGAATTATGCCCGTGGAATAAATAGCTTCACGCAAATGGTCACATATTGGTATGCGCTGGGTTTTATCAGGGATAAAAATTCACACAGTACAGGGTTTCCTTTCTTTGTAGAAACTGAAAGAAACAATGAAATATTTACTTATGACAATGTTCCTGTCAGTCAAATTAGCGGGAATAAAGAGGATAATGAAACGACAATTCCAGTTTTCTATATTGAAGAAAATCCACAGATTATAAAAAAGAGAAGCGAAAAAGGCAGATTATTGATGGCTCATTTGGAAGAAGTTGGATTTAAAAAGATTGAAATAGTGGGTGAACGTATGCCGTTACCGCGGTCGGGAACCCGAAATAGACGATAAAAGATGCAAAACACATTAGAAACTGATGTTTTAATTGTCGGTGGAGGTCCCGCAGGGACTTCCGCCGCTTTAAGTTTACTTAAATATTCGGACCTACAAGTCGTGATTATAGAGGAGACGAACTTAGAATCAATAAAAATCGGTGAACAGGTCAATTCGAGTATTTTTGATTTGATGAAATATATAGGCATTGAAAAGGATCATTTCAAAAAGGATAATTTCATCAAAGGATACAGTACAACTGCGGCCTGGGGAAGTGAAAGGATGTTAGTGAGAGACTCCATTTTTAATACGGATACTGAGAGTTTTCAATTAAACAGGGAGGAATTTGATTATATGCTTTTGGAGAAGGTCTCAGAACAAGGTGGTATTATTTTTCCAAGAACAAAATGTCTCAACTTTAATCAGGATGAGGAGAACTGCTGGACAGTAAGCTTAAAACATGATGTAAAAGGAAATTTTACTGCAAAGGCAACCTTTCTGATAGATGCAACCGGAAGACTAGCTAGTGTCGGCAGAAAGCTAGGTGTTGAATCTAAACGCGATGATGAACTTACCGCAATCGGAAGGTTTCTTTATTTCAAAGAAGCGCAGCATATTAAACAAGATATTGTAATTGAATCGATCGAAGACGGATGGTGGTACTGTGCCACTTTACCCAATCAAACAATGACACTAACGCTCTTTTCAGATGCAAATATCATCCAAGAAAAAAGGCTTAAAAAAATAGAAAACTGGAGTGCATTACTGGCAAAAACAACCTATATCAATCGTAAAATCGCTGCTGCAGATTCGATAGGAAAACCGTGGATAAAAAATGCTTTTTCTCAAGTTACGGATATTCTTTCCAGAAAGAATTTTTTGGCTGTCGGGGATGCGGTAGCTTCGTTTGATCCCATTTCTTCTATGGGC
Source organism: Sphingobacterium prati (assembly GCF_013167215.1). GTDB lineage: Bacteria > Bacteroidota > Bacteroidia > Sphingobacteriales > Sphingobacteriaceae > Sphingobacterium > Sphingobacterium prati. The sequence goes on along the minus strand of NZ_JABJWY010000035.1, from coordinate 451,588 downwards.
ATTGGGTTTGCGATGACTTCTGGGTGTAACGGAGCTAAAGCGATTATAGATGCCCATTTAGGACATACAATGACTTTTAACAACTACCAAGAAAATATAAACAAAATATACAATCAATATCTTAAAACCAAAAGATCTTTCTATGGAAAAGAACAACGCTGGAATAATTCCGCTTTTTGGAAAAAAAGATTTTGAATGAAAATAAAACTCTTAGTAATTTTTGAAAAACAATAAAGCTTGTTTTCGTTACCTTAGCTCATATATATGATAAGGGTATGTCGAAATTAACTGAACAACGGGAAAAGCTTCGCTTGACACAAGAAGAATTATCAGAGAAGTCGGGTATTTCTGTAAGGACAATTCAGCGGATCGAATCCGGACAAATTCCGAAAGGATTTACGCTCAAAGCCCTTACAAAAGCGCTGGAAGTGGATGAGTCATACTTTGAATTTCAGGAAATTTCTGACAATAAAAATCAGGATACGATGAGATGGAATAAAATCGTAAATCTCATTACGTTGCTATTTATTTGCCTTCCACCGCTGAACATTCTCATCCCCCTTATCCTGATTTTGTGGAAGAAAAAAATGAACCCTATCAATAAAAAACTGCTGTCTATCCAAATCGTTTGGACCTTGATTGGAATTGTACTATGCATCTTTGTTTTGATCCTTAACGATTGGTTTGGAGTGGAAAGTAACGTAAAAATACTTATACCTATTCTTTGGATCGGTGTGAATGGGTTGGTTATTATCCGAAATGCAATCTCTCTAAGCAAAGAAAACACAGAGCGTATACTACCGAATATCAATATTTTATAGCCTTTGCCAGATATCTGACGGGAACCTGACGGGTGCCTGTCGGGGCATTGGCGGGCATAATTTTCGTGTTTTACAGACAAGCTTCATTTCTTTGATCAAAAATGTAAAACATGAAAACAACAGGTATGAAACAGATCATTTCAATAGCTCTGATGCTGCTTATTTTAGGCGTAAACTTCAGCTATGCTCAACAAAAAATCAGGACGATAAAATCTACTTCGACAAATATCTGGATAAGCGATGGAGCTCACGTGAAAATGGATTGGCGTCTGGAACCGGAAGCTCGTCCTGATATTTATTACGTGAATCTACCTTCACAAAAAAGTGTTATAAAATTTAGGACAGACCAAGAGGAATTGAACATCCTTACCAAGCCGGGTAAAAAATATGATTTTGTGGTATTGCTCAACGAGAAAGACAGCTGTCACATTCAGATTTCCTCCACGCTGCCCCCAGATGTCTCTATCCTCAAAACCAAAGCTACATATCCGGTTCGCATACCTTTCAAACTACTTAATTCCAAGATCTTTTTTGAAGGACAAATCAACGATAAAAACGTACTTCTACAGTTTGACTTAGGAGCAGGAACCAGCGTTGTTAACAAAAAATCTTCAGATAAAATCGGTTTAGAGTTTTCTTCATACAAAATGGTGAGCAATACACAAGGAGTCAACAAAGAAAGGACAAGTCTGGATAATCAATTGATTATTTCTGATTTGCAGTGGAATGGAATTCCACTGACCGAAGTTGGAAATATGGACGATTTCGAAGATATAATCATAGGAAACAGTTTTTTTCGGGATAAAATTATCGGAATCGATTACGATAAAAACGAATTTACTATTTATGACAAACTGCCAAACCAAGCCCAAGATTATGAAAAAATGCCTGTATATTATGTGCAAAATCGTCCGATGTTTAGAGCTGATATTTTCCATAACAACAAAAGATACCAAGCTTGGTTTCTTTTTGATACTGGCAGAAACGGCTCTATGCTTATCGGGAATGATTTCACCGGGTTAGAGAATAATTGGGAAGAACTGCAGCCGCTGACTGTCGTCAACGGACGAAAAATAATTCGTCTAGATGCTCTCATCGCAGGTGTAGGATTCAAAGATATCGTGACCAATGCTTCCGATCCTGCAATATCAAATAACAAAGCAAGCTTGTTTGGAAATCAGATCCTAAAACATTTTAATGTTATTTTGGACAACAAAACTGGAACGCTGTACCTAAAAGCGAATTCGCTTTGCAATGAACCTTATTTTAACTATGACAGCTATTTGAAACAAATGTCAAATAAATAGAATCTCGCAATATACGCTATAACATTTCCTAGGATGAGGCAAAGTCAAACTGAATTAGTTGGTCCATCCTCTTCCGTATAGACAATGGATTCTGAAAAAGACCAACCGGGCGAGAAAAGATAATAAAATATCTAAAAGCTTAGAAAAAGAATTAGCAAATGTATTTGATTAGTAAAAGACGCCATGCGGATTTTAAAGTTGTACGTAAAATGTAACGGGATTTCGCAAGAATCGGATTTTAATATTTATTTGACATAGTTAGTTTTACAACATAATATGGGGATAAATAGAAAGAAAAATCATTAAAGTAATTAGAATATGCATATTAAAAGCGATCCTGCCATTTTGTATTTCGGCACACCGGTAGCTCTTATCAGCACCAAAAATGCGAATGGTACCGATAATCTCGCTCCCATTTCCTCAATTTTCTGGTTAGGTTGGCGGTGTGTCATTGGTCTTGGTGCATCATCTCAAACAGCCATGAACTTAATGGCTACAAAAGAAGCTGTTTTAAATTTACCTTCAGTAAATGAAGTAGACCGGCTTGCTAAAACCACGGGCTCTAATCCTGTTTCACAAACTAAAATATTAAAGGGATATCGCTTCGAAGAAAATAAATTTGAAATTGCAGGATTGACAAAGTTACCTTCCGAAACCGTCAATGCCCCAAGGGTAAACGAATGCCCGGTACAAATGGAAGCTGTTGTCAAAGCGATTCATAAATTGGCAGCGGATGAAAATATAGAGCAGGGAAAAATTATCACGTTTGAACTAAAAATAAACAGGATATATTTGGATACATCAATTATTATGGACAGTAAACCGAACAAAGTCGACCCAGACAAGTGGAAACCTTTGATTATGAACTTCCAAGAGTTTTATACACTTGGAAATAAGGTGCATGAATCGACTCTTGCAGAAATCCCTGAACAGATGTATTATACACAACATAGGGACTAAACTCTTTCTATAACCACACTCTCCAGTAAATATCGTTCGGCAATATTGGTTAGTGCATAGTCTATAACCCCCATTTTAGGCTGGCCGGTGGATTGCTGTCCACAATATAGTGAACTGATTCAACTGTCTATATTAGCTACGGTCAGGATATATTAAACAAGAAAATTGCCGTAGCCAACAACAGATTTCTGAAAGCGATACTGCAACAATAAAAAAGGCCGAGTCTTTCAAACTCGACCTTAAAAAAACTAATCTAGCCCTTCCATAATCCTTACCTTCTATTCACTTTTACAAATTGGCCTTGCAAATCGAATATTAGACTATCACTACCCAAAATATCAATTCTGTAAATATTATGTTCTTTTTCAATGTATTGAATCAGACTTGCAGGATGATTTTGGATAATGTAAGATAAAATATTTTTTCTGATATCCTGGGTAGACAATTTTCCTTCCGTCCCTCTTATTAAATTCCAGTTAGTCATATAACTCAAGTTTTAATTTTTAAATATTGTGATAACCTAAGCTATATATCAATTTAGGAAAGAATTGGGAAACCTTCGTCACTGTTCGGATCGGTTTTAAGGGCATCTTCGCACAACGGATAACCTCAATGGAAAGACATTCGTATTCCACAAGCACTAATAACGACTAAGTTGTAACTAAAAGCCACTTGTTGCACAAGTGGCTTTAGTTCTTCTAATAGTATATGTTTCAGCTAATATTGTCAAGATAAGTGGTAGAAACCACCTTATTTATCTTTCTTTGTTTAAGGAACTGAAAAATAGATCCGATGATAAAAAGTACAAAAAGAATCAGGAGTGTCTGCGCAATTATTGGATCTTTGCTATCGGTGGCCAAAGGACCTGTAATCGGGACTCGGGTAAAGGTTTCATTCACTGTCGGCACAAGGGATAGAAAAAAACTAAATGATAGCGAGAAGTTTTCAAAATATCTCGCTTTGAGACTAGCCTTTTTGCGCGAAAAGAGAAAATATGCCATCGCAACCAAAAGAATGATAAAGAGGGAAAACACATGCCCAGCATTGAAACCTCCATGCTTTGAAATACCCAAAGCCGATAGTGAGGTGACAATGGTTGCATAAAAATATACCCTTCCAGACAAGGTGGCGAGATTGATTTTGCCATATCTGATAAATCCTGCTAATGCAGCTACAATCGCTAAAATACCAAGGATGGTATGAAAGATTCCTACACTTGATAAACTCATTTTTTTTCAATTTAATAATACATCAATGAATAAAGCGGCTTTGCCTAAACCGCACTGTGCCCACCATGCCATTCCTCTCTCCAAAATATAGTGAGAAATAATGCCCTGGAAGGAACACTACAAATTTGCATTGGAAAGATTAAAGAGATTTGGGGATTTGGTTCAACTATTTAAGATTTTGGCTCAAAAAACTTTACGCGGTCGCTGGAAATGCGTAGCTAAAAAAAACTTTGAAAAGCGGACTACCTACTGCTGATGTGCCCAATCAGCTAGGGTATGACAGGCTTTTTAATTACCTATCGGTTTATACTCCTTTCTGCTCTTGCCTATAAGCGGTAGGGCTAACATGATATTTATCGCCAAAGCTTTTAGTAAAAGTGGCCAGGTCATTAAAACCACAATCAAAGGCAATATCACTGACACGTTTATCCGTTATTGTGAGCAACTCGGCAGCTTTTTCCAATTTTTTGGTTCGGATATAACTGCCGGGGCTATCGTTATATAATTTTGCGAATTCACGTTTGAAAGATGATACGCTAAGATTATTTAGCTCAGCCAATTGATCAATCGTTAGCTGGGAAAATAAATTTGCTTCAATAACTTGCTTGAATGAATAGCTCATTGGCTTAAATAACTGTGACAAAACCGATTGAATTGCTTCAGCGTTCTGGGACTGCGCCAGCAATAAGATGATTTCTTTCAGCTTAAGCACCAATATATCTTCATTTACAAGCGCAGGATTTTCAAAATAGAAGAGCAACCCTTCTATATACTTTTCGACCAGAAAATCATTGCTTATTTTTTCATTTGATTTATTTGAAATAAGCTGCTTAGGCTTTTGAAACAGTGCAGGCAGTTCGCGGTCATAGATCCGTTTCAGGATATCCGGATAAAAGGTAACGATAATGACCTGACAGCCTTGTCCCGGTTTAGCATTTTGGATTTGTTTTCCAGAACCGATGCAATTGAGCAATAAAGCGTAATTCGTAGGAAAGTTAATTTGTTCATCGTTTCGTTGATAGCGAAACTCTCCTTCTAAAACGTATAGAAAACAGGCTTGCTCAGCAATGGGGAAGTCATACCTAAAGGGTGCAGACAAATCAATTTTCTGGATCAATGGCTTACCAAACAGTTCGTATTTTTTATAATCATTCAGCATCGTCGTAAATTTACGGATTAATTCTGATCCATGCTGATTGGATCAAGTTGCTAGGCACATGGCCGACTCAAATCGTTTTCCTTTCAAGTGACAAAAATAGAATCAAGAGATGCCCATTAAAGCGCTCTTGACTCCAATTTCTATTCTACTGGATATTCTCTCAAAATTGAACTTATTTTCTTCTTTTTGTCGATATTTTGGCTGCTCTTGATAATTTCCTCGTTTATCCATTTGATTTTATTAAAATCCATTTTTTCGACCTTGCGATCATAAGTGACCAGCCCATTGATTTCATGCTCCACATCTGAAGTCTGCGTATAAATAGCCGAGCTTAACCCCCTGTACATCATACGTTGTTCAATTTCGTTGAGCAAGTAAATATAAGTATCTGTCAATACATCCTTATTGATCAATATTTCGTAGGCATTATTAGGTACAGGCCATAAGTGTTTGCGCACAAAAAGACCTTTTCCTCCAAATTCACCTAAAGATGCGGCGCGGTTTGCATCCGGTTTGGGGAAAGCTTTATCTTCCATTTTTCCGTAATGGTGCATGTCCACAAAATCACCATTACCAGGATCACCTTGTGCTGGCCTATAACCCGGTGCATAATTAAATCCCGAGTTGCCATTGACCAGTCTTGAGGGGTCATATTCCTTGGTCCATTGGGTGATATCCGGCACTTCAAAGGCGCCCCAGTTTTCATTGAAAGGCACCCAGGTAACAATAGAAGGCACACTGACGAGCTGATCCATCATCTGTTTGAGTTCGGTCCGGAACTGCTTCCGTACAGCGACAGAATCGGTATCATCTGGATACCATAAGTTTGGCATATCCTGCCAGACCATTAATCCCAACCGATCGCAATGATAATACCAGCGCATGGGTTCGACTTTGATATGCTTACGGATGACATTAAAGCCAGCCCGTTTTGCAAGCTGGATGTCGTAAAGTAGAGCTTCCTCTGTGGGTGCTGTAAAAATTCCATCCGGCCAATAGCCCTGGTCTAACAACCCAATCTGAAATTGGAACTTTCCATTTAACAAGGTTCTGTTTATACCGTCGACCTTCCCGATATTAATGGAGCGCATCGCGAAGTAAGAGTCTACCCGATCCACTGTTTGCCCCTGTCTATCTTTCAGTTCTACGTTCAGCTGGTATAGAAAAGGGTCGTCCGGGCTCCATAGATGGGGACTGCTGATTGGGAGAAAAAAAGTTTCATCAGCCTTTCCTTGTGCTTTAGCAACCTCTTGTTGTCCATCATTTGCCCTGGCAACAATCGTCAGATTTTCACCTTGCGCGAAGGCAGTAATCTGTAATCTATTATTTTTTAGGTCGGGAACCAGCTTGAGCCGAGTTACATGCTCTTGCTCTACAGGTTCCATCCAGACTGTTTGCCAAATACCCGAACTAAAGGTATAGTCTCCTTTATCACCATTCTTTCCAGAGGGCATCTTACCATCATTTGGATCATAGGCTCCCACGGTGAGGCTGTTGTCGCCAGGTTTTAAAAAGTCCGAAATATCAAAACTAAATGCACTATATCCCCCCGTATGGTTACCCACCTTTCGACCATTGATATATACACTAGCATAGTGATCTACCGCACCAAAATGTAATAAGACACGTCGCCCCTTCCATGTCGGTGGTATCACAAGAGTTCGTCTATACCACAAGAATTTTTCGGCGCTTCGGGCAATTCCGGACAGTTCTGCTTCGGGAACAAAGGGTACCCGGATCTTTTCTGTCTTTGCAGGAAATGCTGGTGGGGTATCGGCTGTTCTTGGATCTGTATGTGTATTGCCACCAATATAGTCCCATATCCCATTGAGGTTTTGCCACTCAGTGCGCTTCATCTGTGGACGAGGATATTCGGGGAGTGGTATTTCTGCTGTCAAAGCATGCGCAGTCCAGGCTGTAGGAAGTGTAAAGTCGGCCAATGACTGTGCTTTTAAAACATGAGTAAATAGCCATGACATCAATGTCAACATTAACAGACTAAATTTTGTTGGGTTTATCATTCGGTTTAGTTTTAATCAGGTTTATTTGACGCAACGCAGCATGGAAATAAAGCTCAAAATCGATACTATTTTTCTGCTGAATCGCGCTTTGTTTTATTCGGTTCGGATTTAAAGCTGTAATTTAAAACTTTTCTGCCCATTTAAAACGAAAATAACACAAATAATACAGAAATAACAATAGCTAAAACGTTAATTCAAAATCATACCATGAATTCCATAAAGAAGCGCAACAAGCTGATGAAAACACTGACCGCTACCTATATGTTTAATATTGAATTTAAGGGCTAGGGATGCTTAATCAGTCATCTTGTAGTGAACACAAACTTATACTGGAAAAACAATATTGATCTCGTTTATGAGCTCTGCCGATACAAATATTGAGCTAACTGGAATTCATAGTCGTGTGGATAATTAGCAAAATAATTATATCTTTAATACTCCAAATTTTTAAATTTTATGAAGGCACATACGTACGAAACACAATCAACTATTACTCCTCAAAAAGCATTAGACTTCTTAAAAGAAGGCAATCAACGCTTTGTCAATAATCTAAAGGCAAACCGGGATCTTCTCGAACAGGTAAATGCTACCCGTGAAGGTCAGTGGCCATTTGCCGTAGTATTAAGCTGTATAGATAGCCGCACTTCTGCTGAACTTATATTTGACCAAGGGCTGGGTGATATTTTCAGTATCAGGATTGCCGGAAATTTTGTCAATCAGGATATTCTTGGTTCAATGGAGTTTGGTTGCAATGTCGCTGGCTCCAAACTCATTGTTGTATTAGGCCACACCAAATGTGGTGCATTGAAAGGAGGATTAGATGCTGCACAAATCGAAGGAATGGGAATGGACAACTTGAACCATTTAATTAACCATTTTGACCCCATTATCAATGAAGTAATAGATGAAAACGAAGAATGCTCATCTAAAAATAGCGTATTACTGGAGAAATTAAATCAACAGAATATTAAACACGCTATTAAAGATATTCGCAAGCAAAGTTCAACACTTCGGAAGCTTGAAGAAGAAGGTAAGATTAAAATCGTTGGTGCAAATTATGATGTCGAAACAGGCAGCGTAAATTGGTTGTAGAGTTATTTCAGAAAATGCAATTAACGCCGTTTTAACTATTAAAATCTGATAATTTGTTCAAAGATAACCTACGTCACTGGGTAGGTATGTATCATGCTAAAAATATAAAAAAAGCTGCTTGGTAAGTATCCGAGCGGCTTCAATTTTTATTGAAAATGTATTGAAGCAGTTGGGTTTCGTACCAAATTCACAAGCTTTACTTGGTTAAAGGTATGAGTTTCAAAAAAAGTCTTGCAAGTAAATAAATGGAGATAACTTAAAACACTTCTTCTCGAATATTTTGTTTATGCATTTTTCCCCAAGCCGAAAGTGCCACAATGACGTTTTTTAGCGTTCTACTGTAATCGGTAGAAATATATTCTACTACCACAGGTGTTTGATCAGCATGTACAACTCTTTTCACAAAACCATTCAATTCAAGGTCTTTCAACTCGTTAGAAAGCACCCGTGCCGAAATTCCCCGAATATTTCTCTGAAGCTCATTAAATCTGATATTTCCGCTTTCCTGTAGAACAATAATAATTTTTAATTTCCATTTTCCGCCTATAACATAAATTGCATCTTCGACAGAGGAGAGATTTTCGGAACATTTTTCAGCCGTTATTGGCTCTTCTAAATCCATTGTATTTTCCATGAGATTCGACTTTAAACTAACCAAAAGGTTACTACTAACCTTTTGATTACTACTAACTTTTAATAAGCGAATATACATAATTTTGCTAAAGAAATTTTAATAAAGAAAAAATGAAAAATATACTTCACATTATTTCAAGTCCAAGAGCAGAGGCTTCCGCAAGTAGAAAGTTAGGGAATGCAGTTATTCAAAAAATTCGGGAAAAGTATTCCGATAGCATTGTAAAAGAACGCGATCTTACAAAAAGTAAAGTTCCAGTATTGGAAGAGGTACATATAAATACCTTTTTTACACCCGCTGAAAATCATTCTGAGGAACAACAATCGATCAGCAAATATTCGGAAGATCTGATTTCCGAATTAAAGGAAGCTGATATTATCGTTATTGATTCTCCAATGTATAATTTTTCAGTTCCTGCAACTCTGAGAGCCTATTTCGATTTTACTTCAAGAGCGGGATATACCTTTAAATATGATGAAAATGGACCAAAGGGCTTGCTAACCGACAAGAAACTATATGTTGCTTTTACTTCTGGAAATATCTATTCAGAAGGACCATATCAGCTATACGACTCTAATATTCCTTACATCAAAAATATCTTTGGGTTTTATGGTATTTCAGACATCAGTGTTTTCCGCGCTGAAGGGCTTTCAATCCCCGGAATTATGGAAACATCATTGGAAAAAGCAATCAACAATATCGCCATTGATTAATGCAATGATTTGATAGAAAATTAATCCTTGTTATTCAAAATTTGACAAGGATTTTTTATTTGCAGACCCAGCTCACTAAAATTCCGGATGTTTCAACGGATTAGGCTCTCTAGCAAGAAGATGTTAAATTCATCCCCTAAATTATAAACTTCATCGGAAAACAGAAGCTATTCTCAAAAAATATTACATGGAAACTTTATTTTTGAAGAATGGTTCAAATAAAAAAAATAAATGTAAAAAGACTCGTTATCTTTTTCTTCTCAACACTGATATATGCTTTGTGCCAAATGCTTTTCAGCATTATTTTAATGAAGGAAGATTTATGGAATAATTTCCATAAACAATTATCGGCTCATTATGTGGTAATTTTTGCGATGTGTATAGCAGACTACCGTTTATTGTTGATTTTGAACAAGTATCTACCTTATTCCAAAAATATATTTTTGCGTATTGTGGCAGACATTTTAGGTATAACCTTAATATGCCTGATATTACTATGGATATTCAATTTTTTGATATACGATGTATTTCTTGTTCCTAGGGACGGATTACCTCCTTTGTCCGTCAAATTTGCTTTTGCGATGGCCGCAAATATCCCTATTTTGTTGGTTTTCGAATTAATTCATTACTTCCAATCCGAGCAAAAAGCCATCGCGGATTCCGAGAAAGTCAAACGCCAAGTTCTACTGTTCCAACATGAAACGCTAAGGTCACAAATAAATCCTCATTTTCTGTTTAATTCCCTAAATGTACTGTCTTCACTGATATATATAAATCAGGAAAATGCCAACAAGTTTACCAAAGCGCTGTCTAAAACTTATCGATATGTACTATCTCTTACGCAACAGCCGGTCGTGTCTATTGCGGAAGAATTGCTCGCTTTGGATTCGTATATATTCCTCATGAGAATGAGGTTTGAAAATGCTTTTACTTTTACAGTAAATAAAATAGCGTTCAATGAACAAAACAAAATTATACCGCTTACTCTTCAACTATTGATAGAGAATGCATTCAAGCACAATATCGCAACCGAAGAGTCAACATTGAATATTACAATTAATATTGATAACGATTATATTACGGTCGAAAACAATATCCAACCGTCAGGCAGTACTGACAAAGGCGGGATCGGATTAAGATATATTACCAAACAATATAAAATCCATGCTAAAGAAGTAAAGGTAGAGCATACCGAACACATGTTTATTGTAAAAATCCCCTATATACAATCATGAATTACCTGATAGTAGAAGATGAGCGTTTTGCATACGAGGAACTGAGACGTATGATGCTAAAATTACGTCCAGATTATATCTTGGAAAAGCAAACGAAAACGGTGGTAGATACCATCGGATTTCTCAAAGAATCTAATGTTGATTTGATTCTTATGGATATCCGCCTCGCAGACGGCAACTGCTTCGAAATATTTAACCATGTAGAAATTACTATACCCGTTATATTTACGACAGCTTATGATGAACATGCCGTCAAAGCGTTTAAACTTAACAGTATCGATTACTTATTAAAACCATTTGATGAGAATGAATTAGAGACTGCATTAACCAAATTTGAGAACATTTTTCATAACTCCCCTTATAAAAACAATACGAAGAATTTTGAGCAACTGCTGTCACTTAAAACCAAAAATCGTTTCCTAATATCCAAAGGAGAAAATTATCATTATATAGAAACCAAGGATATTGCTCACTTCTATAGTGAAGATGGAGTCGTATTCCTGCACACATTCAACGATAGACGATATATCATTAATTATACATTAGACCAATTGGAGCAGCAGGTTGATAGCCGTTTGTTTTTCCGTGTATCACGTAATTGCATAGGGAATGTAAAAGCCATTGAAAATGTCGCAAAATACTTTAACAGCCGACTGAAACTTTCCTTTTCGCCGGAATGCCCACATGAGGTTTTGGTGAGCCGTGTACGCGTACCGGACTTTCTAAAATGGATGGATGGCATCCTGCAATAACTTGTTGCAGAAAAATCTATCCTTCGGATATTGCATTTCATTTATTGTATTCTAAAGCCTATCGTTTACATATTCCATACATGCACCGTTCATCGTTCTTTTGTTCAGAATTAAAAAATAACTTCAAAACTTTAGAACAATGAAAAAGAACGTATTTACATTTTTTCTCGGATTAGGCGCATTGATTTTCTCCGCTCAATTATCAGCACAAGACAACCCTGTATCAATCGGTTTCAAAGCCGGAACAAGCCTTTCCAAATATCGGCTGAGTGGTAATATGGAAGGATTCAACAGTAAAATGAACATAGGCGGTTCGGTCGGCGGTTTCATTAAATATGACCTAAGTCGAAATTTTGCGCTGCAATCGGGTGTCGATCTGTATTACAGAACCTCTAAGCTGGAGACTATAACAGATAAAACATCTAATAAAATCAAATCTTTCGGCGTGGAAATTCCACTATACGGAATTGTACAGGGTGAAATAGGGAGCGGAAAAGCCTTTATAGGAGCTGGTCCGTATATCGGCTATGGAATCATGACAAAGTCTGATGGCGTCAACCTATTCAAAAATAGCAGCGCAATAAACAGACCAACTATGAACCGCTTTGATTATGGTGTGGGTGCTATTATCGGTTATGACTTTGATAAAAATTGGCAAATAAATGCAAGTTATCAATTCGGGCTGGCAGATTTGCACAAAGCCAAAGGAGGCGCAATGAAAAACAATGGTGCATCCCTGGGATTAGCCTATAAATTTTAAGAATCAGAAATCTACTAGAAACAGATTACGTACTGAGGTTCAGAAGCATACCAAAAGCATGATACCTGATACCCGGTGCGTAATAGCTGCTTACATTGGTGCGCTTAAGAATTTATTCCATTCTTTCTATACGCAATTTCATCCTGTAGATTCTGAAATCCATGGTTAATAGCTTTCAGTGTGACCTCTTTAATCATTTTTTTGTTCAAAAGACAAAGCAAGTATAAATATAATTTTAAAATCGTGAAGTCAATAATATTATTCTTAGCAACATTAGTAATGTTGTTATCGCTAGAATCAAAAGCACAGCAGGTGTCCTTCAGGACAGAGTACATTGGAAACTCGGGCTACTATTATTTACCTCCGGGGGAGAAACCGAAAGAAAAAATCGGTAATGCAAAGGGCTCAGCCATGGTCTATCAGGGAATGTTCAGTATGCCCTTATCCATGAAATTGAATGAGAACAATCGTCCGACAGCTTGGGGAATTGGTTTTGGGGGTGCATATGTCTCCTTGAAAAACCGAAACTTTTCGCAACCCATGGTGTCTGAAATTATGAATTTACAGCTGGGACTTTATCATTTACGTCCCTTAAACGACAGGTGGTCTATGCGGGCAAGTGCGGGAATGGGCATTTTTTCTCCTACTACCGATTTTTCTAAAATTACTTTTAAAAATGTGCTCGCAAGTGGCGGTCTTGTTTTTATCCGTCATCTGAATCCGAATCTGGATATTGGCGGAGGTGCGGCGATAAATAGTTCTCTGGGTTATCCTATGATATTCCCCGCAGTTTATGTTAAATGGAAGCTCCAAGGGAAATACGATGTAAATGTTGAAGTGATCGAGGGACTCGAGTTATCCGCAGGTTATCAGTTCAACGAGAAACTCAGACTGGCATATGCACTTGAGATGAATGGGCAGGTTGCCCTTCTGCAAAAGGACGGTAAAGATGTAATATTTTCCCATCAATATATTGTTACTGGATTCCGCCCCGAAGTAAAAGTTGGGACGAAAGGGGTAACACTTACGGGGATGGCAGGCCTAAACCTGTACCGCCCCGCTACTTACAGCGACAGAACTTTGAAAGGGGTATTTGCAGGTGATAATGACTATCATTTTTCGGTCTCTCCCTATGCGTCCATTGGTTTAAAAATAAATTTTAACCAATGAAAATGAAGCAAGCCTTACAGACTGTTGCATATAGAGGTATTTATATAGTCATCTATTCCATGAGTTTGTTACCAATCGGATTTCTATATGCAACAGCTTCTTTCACTTTTTTCATTGTTTATCACTTTATTGGGTATAGGAAAGCGGTAGTATTCCAAAATATTGCACGTTCATTTCCCGAAAAACGATATGGAGAAGTACACGCTATCGCAAAAAAGTTTTATGCTTGCTTTTTCTCCTATTTTGCTGAAATTATAAAAAGTATCTCTGCTCCAGCAAAGGAGCTTGATCAAAAAATAACATTTGAGAATCTAGTGTTAGTAGAACAGTATATAAACTCGGACCGAAACGTTATTGCCTGTTTAGGACATTGTGGCAATTGGGAAATATTAAATTTCATGCCATACAAAATACGCCAGCAAATCTACGCCATTTACAGACCCCTAAGGTCTGTAACGATGGACAGATTGATGATTAAACTAAGGTCACGTTTTGGTGTGAAGCTATTAGCTGATCACACAGCAGTGCGCCATATTCTATCCAAAAACTCAGCCCCAGCTGTTTATCTTTTTCTTGCAGACCAAAGTCCGCGCACAAAAGATGAAAATTATAAATTTACCTTTTTGAATCAGCAAACATATTTTTTTTCAGGTCTGGAGAAATTGGCTCGCAAAGGGTGTACCTCAGTTATCTATCTGCATATTACACAGCTATCAAAAGGAAACTACAAAATTGCTTGCATTCCGATATGCTCCCATGCAGAACTTACGACAGAAGGCGAAATAACCCAAAAGTACATCGATCTACTAACAGAAAATATTAGGGAAGAACCGTACGGTTGGCTGTGGACACATAAACGGTGGAAACGATGACAATTTTTCTTAAAGCAGTTTTCGAGGACTGGCTTTGAAATGTGTAGTTTTAAAAGTATTTGAAAATGAAATATTTATTGATTACTGATAAAAATCAGCAAAAACAAGCTTTAATCGACAATATTGCAGAGTTTTTATGGAACAATGGAAATGAGATATATGTTCGTGCCGATTTGGGTAAAAATGAGGATTATCGAGTTATTAAGAGTCAATATGATTGTATAGTGTACTTAATTTGTAGGGATGATTCGATAGAATCTTTTTTCCCTGATGCAGATACTGGAGAGAGAAACAGCCTTAATAAAAAATTTGTACTGATTTTCTCAATAGACGGTGTATACTGCAATGCCCTCCCCTTTCCGCATAAAATTTTTCATTTTGACGGGTTGAACCAACATGAGCTGACACGTTTTTTCCTTTGGTGCGAAAACTTAAAACTATTTATCACATAGTGACTGGACACAACTTACCAAAATTCCTATTACCGTAAACTCAAATTTTAAGATAAGTTCCATGTACTCAAATATAACCTACAACGATATAGCCATTATTTTAACATGGCCAAATGCCACAATTCGTGGAGACGAAAAATGGATGATGTTTTTTAAAAAAATCGGCATTGTAAAGAATTTAAATTTTAAAGTCGGTCACACAGGTATCGTTTTAATTAAACGGGAAACCGGTGAAATGCTTTATTACGACTTTGGACGTTATATTACACCTCGGGGATACGGACGTGCACGATCCAAATTTTCCGACCCTCACTTAGACATCAATCTAAAGGTAAGGTTTGAAAACGAACACATCACTAACCTTGACGAAATTGTCGAACAGTTTGAAGCATTGAAATCTGTCTTTAATGGGGCGGGTACTCTTTACTTCTCCATCGCACGTGACATCAACTTTATGCTCGCCAAAACTTATGGTGACGACTGTGTACGTCAAGGGAGTTACCCATATGGTGCAATTTCTCATAATAATAATAATTGTTCACGCTTTATTGCACGTATGCT
Organism: Sphingobacterium prati; assembly: GCF_013167215.1. Lineage (GTDB taxonomy): Bacteria > Bacteroidota > Bacteroidia > Sphingobacteriales > Sphingobacteriaceae > Sphingobacterium > Sphingobacterium prati. Next base: position 435,850 of record NZ_JABJWY010000035.1, on the reverse strand, counting down.
GAGACGCGCGTCTATACGATACAATTGGAGCCACAGCATCAATTTTCCCGAAACAATTAAAGCAAGCCCAATTAGCAATGTGGTTAATTCAGCACATGACCGGATGATATATTCTTATACTAAGGAACATGGTTTAAAGCATTTTAAAATGAATCGCTTGCAGTCCCTAGGATTTCTATTGAAGAATCTAGGCGATAGTGTAAAACTAAAAAAAGCAAAGCTTCTGCCGAATGATAAATGCATTGGCTCAATGAGCTTTTCTTATAAACCTACTACAGTACCTCATGATGCACAATATCTCGGCGGTGTGGGTGACGGGGCTTGGTTTTGTATACGACCCGCGTACAAGGATAAATGCGTCATCAGAAGGTTTACCTCAAATGGGGAATTGGAGTACGCTGTATTAGGTAAAATAAGCGAACCGATCGAACTATCACAACCGTTTGAAATTTCGTATGATAGCAACTTACTTTTTACTCATGTCAAGCAAAGCGGATGTAAAATTCGTATTAATCACGTACAACGGCTTCCTAACGAACCTTTGTCTAGGCTAAAAGAATTTATTCTTAAAAAGGTTGAAAAGTGAAATTTCCAGTGATTGCCTTCCACCAAATAAGGATACGGCCGTGTATTATTGTTCTTTTTTAAGCTTCAAAGCTATTGAAAACTTCGGATCAATTTCATATTACAGGACAAAGGACATGATTTCCAAAAAAACAAGGCTCACCTAATTGCATATAGTTCATTATCAACTATTTGCTCTCCTAATAGATTCACATACACGCTCCGTGGATATAGCGAAATTGCTTTTAGCGCCCAGGTCTATCTTATGCTCATATTTTTTCATCTTGATTTCAAGATGAGGAGTACAAATGCCCCAAATCAAGCATATATCTTTGCCCCGAAAGTGAGACACATTTATATCCAGCAAATGCAATAATTATCAGCTATTTTATTTCAAGTATAAAATGGCTCGTATTGCGTAGTTAATCAGTTAACTCTAATAGGCTTAGTGAGGTTCTTTATATAAAAAGATTTATAGACTATGAACAAAAACCAAATAACGCAAGATCAGCATCAAGGTATGCAGATCATTGCATTCGCGATTGTATCACCAACGGGTCCTGAGGATCTTCCGAACGATGTACCAAATAGTCCAGAAGAAGAATTTCCTGAAAACGAACCCGATGAAGCTCCCGAAATGCCTGATCAGGATGATTTAGGCTTTGACGAAGAGGTAGGAATTGAGGGCGAAAATGCATTTCCTGAAATTGATGAACAGGAAATTGATGATCAAGAAATTGGCGAACAGGAAGAAGCGAATGACGCAGAGGGGCTTCCAGTCCAGCCTCCGACACCACCCTCAGACTTAGATGAAACAACTATCTAGAGCGACATCGTATTATCTGACACCGCATATGGGCTAACTTTAATATTAGCCCATTGCTTATTCTTTAAATCCATAATCGCTTATATCGCAAGAAAGAAGTGTATTTTGACGTTTGGTTAGCCTTATAATTTTATAGGCAAAACGCTATGCTGAGGTAACTTTAGAATCATGAAGCATCGCTTGAACTTTTACTGCTTCGAGAAATTTACTTCGAAAACGTTCTATTTGCTGTACATTCTGGATGCCAACTTGAATTGATACAACATAGGCATCCGCTGTAATATCTTTTGTAAGGACTTTTATCGGAAGGTTGCGGTCGATCTCCTGAAAATCCACGATTGTGTCTGCCAGCCACTTTTTCCATTCCGCGATGTCGCGCCCTGTAACAATGGTGAGTTGAAGATTCAATCGGATATCTGATTCTTCAAATGTCCAATTGACCAAGCGTCCCGATAGGAGATCTCCATTCGGGATAATCACCTGCGATCCCTGATCAGTAAGTAAGGTGCTAGATCGGATGCCTACCTGCATTACTTGCCCTTTTTTGTCGGCCAGCTCCACATAATCGCCAACTTTAAAAGGACGCTCAAAAACCAAGATCACTCCGGATACAAAATTATTAATAATATTTTGTAAGCCTAAACCTATACCAACACTCAGCGCCCCCAGGATAACAGTGAGTTTATCAACTCCTAGCCCTAAAATACGGATTCCTATTAGAAAACCAACGATAAAAATGAAGACACGCACAAGAGGCAATAGTGCCGTTCGCCGTTGATTTGCCTTTGCTTCTGGCTGATCAAGCAGGTCTTTTAAATTCTTTTGAATCCAGTTGGCTGTCCATACAACAACTAAGGCCAAGAGCACATCGCCATAGGAATAAGTAATACTTCCAATTGTATGATTGCTATGCAGTAAGCGATCAAAAAGTCGGCGGACTTCACTCGTAATATGTAAGGTATTTGCCCAAACGATAATGACTAGAATAGTAGCAAAAAGCCCAATCACGCGATGAAGCGCCGCGATCATCTTTTGCTTATCAAATCGGTTGATAAAACGGCCTTCTTTCGCATTCTCATATGAATTAAGCAAATCATGGGACAACATATTCCGAAAAGCAGGCAAGGATAATGCCTGTAAAAACCCTACTCCAGCAGCTATACTGCATGTACGAGCCAAATTTAAAAATCCGAATACATTAAAAATGACAGCTAATATACTTACGACAACTAGTCCCCAACGGGCAAGGGGGCGAAGATGATCAAATGGGACTTCTCCGTCAGTTTTCTGTCCTAATGTCCACAGTAGACGGACCCCAGCCAAATTGACCAATATGACAGCAGCCCGCGTTATCCAATCGTTATCTAAGACTGAATTAGCGATAAGCAAGGCGATGTAATAAAAGAAGGCAAACTGCATCATTTTGATTTTGGAATCAGATAGCTCAGAACGAATCAGCAGATACAAAAAGCCAAAAATCAGCAAATAACTCAATTCCAGTACAAGTACCGGTACTCTAAAGGATGTGAGCGGCAAAAGAATCAGAAAGAAAACAGCGAATTTAAGAATAGGTATCCACCAAGGTTGGTTTCTATGCAACGGGAGTTTCTCTCCTGCCCCGATTGCGCGCTTGCGCATTTGATAAAGCCAGTAAAAATAAGCTATACCCAAAATCACGAGTAAAAAACGTCCGTCCCATGCGCTATCATAATAACGTTGCGATAGGCCATCCTGCTCCAGATTCTTTTGTATAATATTTTTCCAGCGATACCAAAATACCATACTTTGCTGCGTCTGAACAACTTTTTGCTGTTGCTGCGTTTTGGTACTTAAATCCTCCATATCCAGTAGCAGCGATTCAATATCCCGCTCTAAAGTAGTTACACTATCCTGGACAGTTTTCCACGCCGATGCTGTTGAGTCTTGCGGCACGGTCTGCTTACGAAGAACGTTTACTTTTCCGCGCAAAGTTACGACGGCTGGCTTCATCTTGTGGATATAGCTTTGAACTTGCGCTGGCGCTGCTTTATTCGCCTCACGTCGCTGCCAGGCGACCCCGCGTTTGACGCTGTCAAAAGTTGTATAATATTGATCTAACTCCGTACGCCACTGCTCCAAATAAGTTCTTGTGGTGGCAAGCGGATTGTTGGGCAATGAATCACGGATACTTACCGAATCAGTAGACCTGGAGATAGAATCGGGATGTTGGGCGGAAACAATAGAAAAAAAGAAGCTAAGCTGGAATATCCAACTTAGCCTTAGTACTGGGCAAATTATAGAACTTATATCCTTTAGCATATTCTTTTTTAGCTTCACATCTCTGTTCTTTAATCGGGTTTAGCCGGAGAAGGTTGCCTTTGTAAGGAATCGGTACTATCCCTTCCTAGAGAATCATTGGAAGTTACACCTATATGCCCCTCGTCAACGCTAGTTGAAGAGTCATAGCTACCATTTGCTTCATTCCCTTTGTTGCTACTATTATCACATCCCAACAGTCCAAGGGAGGCGGCTAATATCAATAAACCAATCTTTTTCATATATTTTTCAGTTTAAGTTTTCAAACTATTCGAAGATTGAACAGTATAAAAAAAGGAAAGGTTGTCACAAATTATATTTTGGGTAAAAATAGCTAGTTGCAGTAAAAGTACGTATACTTGATCGGTCGGTTCATTATTTGGGCACGCTCGAGCCTCCTGCCTAATCCAGGCCATTTTGTAATCGAATTTCGGATCTGGGAAAGGGTTGCCATTGGGTAAATAAAGACAGCATATCAATTGGTTTCTGTGATTAAACGAAAGGTTAGGTTAACACGGGCTTTCATTTTTTTTGAAGATTTTGCGATACAATGCTCCCACTTTTCTTGTAGATGGCCTTTCATAAGCAATAATGATCCATGTTTTAAAAGCAGCGAATATTTCTTTGTATGATCGTCGACTTTTCGAAAATCAAAATTGCGGGCCTGTCCAAGGCTTACCGATCCGATGACAGGTTTGTTACCCAGTTCACTCTCTCTGTCGCGGTGCCAGGCAACAGAATCATTGTTGTCACGATATAAATTCAATAGGACTGTATTGAAAGTGCACTGGAATTGTTCTTCAATCTGTACTTTCAATTCCTTTAAAGCCGTAAGCCAAGGGTTCACAAAAATGGTTTTCCCACTTATTTGATAGGTCTTACGCTCGTCACCATACCAAGCAGTCAACCTCGGTGTCAGTATCCTTCGATCGTACATCTTTTTTGAAGTCTGCTGCCAAGGTACTTCCCTCATCAACAAATTAAACAGATCATCTGCTGCTTCTTGCGAAAGGAATGTCGGCTCGAAGTGCAGTAGCTCTTCGGGAAAATTATATCCTTCATTTTCAAATAAGCTTAACTGATCCATTTCTCTTAATGTTTATCGATAACAATTTTATAACATCGATTTATTGATGCCCTTTCTCGCCGAATATTTGTTTTTTTATCACATCCTATTCTGCTTTGATAGAACAACCGGAAACAAAGAGGGTTTGCCCTTTCATCAAGAAAAAAGATCGTACCGGCCAGCAAAAGCTTTACAACAAATTACACATTGATTACCACTATCTAATAATTTCGGCTTCTCGGAAACAACAACATTTTGTCTTGCATCAGCTGATTGAAAGACCAACAATGATGAGCGCTCAGTGTTTCATCATCGATTTAAAACGGCTGTTTAACCGATACGCACGTGATGTCGAAAGGGAGCCAAGAGTAAAAAACGGAGAAATTTCTTTATTTTTTGTTCCTTAAAATTTAACAGAAATAACTGGGGATATTTCCTTAATTTTATGCATCACACGCGATACCATAGCATCACAGTAGATCAGATTAAATCCAAAAATTTCTTCTTTGAGATAAAACTTTTCAATTTCCTTTCGCAAATAGGCTTTAGCCCTATTTACACGGACTTTCACATTACTTTCGCTGATTTCTAAAAGTTCTGCTGTCTCATGAACGCTTAATCCATTGATTTCTCTTAGCGTAAATGCAGTCCTATACTCCTCCGGAATATTGAGCAGACTTTTTTCAATCACTGAATTTAGTTCTCTGTTTATCACAATATTTGACGTTTCGGTATTATGAAAATTTTCAATAACCTGACAGTTATTTTCAAGCGACTCCATGTGTTTTGAATACCATTTTTGGGTCTTACGATAGCATTGATGCAGCATTATTTTGGAGATCCAGGTACGGAAAGTTGACCTGCCTTCAAATTGATGAAGATGAGTAAATGCTTCGATATAGGTATCTTGCATCAGGTCTTGTGTATCTTCATGGTTAAAACGATACATTCTCCCGATCCGGTACAAGTACGGATTATTCCGCCGAATAATTAATTCAAAAATAGCTGTTTCTTTATTCAGAACCTTTTCAATTAATTCCTTATCAGTATATTTTACGTCTGTTTTCATCTATTATCAGTGATCGAAGCTAATCTCGTCATAGAAAAAGCTGAAATTGCCATTACTAAATCCCTCACGGCAATATCCGCAAAATTCCAGCCAGCTAGTAATGTCAATGCAATTAAAATTAGCCATGCTGAGACTATTAAACCTCCTACACTAGGTTTTACAAATACTAAAATCCCAGCGATAATTTCAATAATCCCAACAATTATCATAAATGTCGTCCCTGAAAAAGGTAGCATACCGAGAATAGAAGGATTGATATACTGTGTCCAGTCACACAGTATATGTGTGAACTTATCAAATCCCGCTACCACAGGAACGATGGTAAAAGTAAGTTTTAAAATATTGAAAACGAGTTGGACATTTTGTTTTAGTTGTATAGTTTCCATTTGATTTATTTGTAAGGGTTAAACCTATGCTTCTAAAACAATTGAGTATGGCTAAGCAAAAAAGGTTACAATTTTAAATATTATATGTTAGTTCTGCAAAGCTAATATGAGGGGCTTACTTCCTTTCCATTTTTCCGTTACCTGATCAATATAAAATAACCAGTAAACTTAGGTGAATTGTATTTTACAATCTGACCAACAATTAAAGACTATATTGTTTTCGAAATTAGCTTTTACATTGGCATTCGCCTAGCAAAGGAAAGCAAGATAACTTTTTACTAAATTGAGTTATCTTGCTCCTGTTTCAGAGAATCCATTAAGTCCTGCTTGGATAAATTAGGTCAAAACTTCCTTGATGTGAAGCCTTGCATCTTAGTAACCTTCCCTGTCAGTTTACTAAAAATTGTTTCTCAGATATCCATGAAAGTTGTCTTGAAACTGAAGACCATTGCCTAGTCTATATTTACTTAATTTGTTGTTTAGGGATAATCCCCAAAGTATAAATTCAATTAGAAAATATTGATCTTCGGGCTTTGTTTGAGGCTGGTATTGCTGTATCAATGCGTGGATTGGTGTCACTTTATCCAACACAAGCCTGTAATCTGTTTCAGAGAGTTCGTCGGACAGTTCAATACCCTCCGACTCTGAGAACCAACGCACAATATCATCATACGGATAGCGTTCGTTTTCTTTTTCCAGTTTCTCGACTTTGGGAAACAAGATGGGGAATAAACTCTTTACAGCATTTTCGATTAACTGCATAGCGACAGTAGCTGCACCTTCTTGTTCGCCTTCGTAAACGAGCTCCACTTTACCCGTTATTGCTGGCACGATCCCCATAAAATCACTTAGGCGTACAGCGGTCGATCCAATGTTATTTCTGAGCATGCGCAATTCAGCACTACTTAATAAGTTTTGGAACGCTGTAATGCTCATACGTGCGCTGACACCGCTTTTCTCGTCAACATACTCACTATCTCGAGCCTCAAAACTGATCTGTTCGATTAACTCACGCGCCAGTTCAGGAACGTATATATGTTCCTTTTGTGCGGCTTCTAAATTAGCCTCTTGAGCAGTAATTGCCTTCGCTATCTCTATTGACGTAGGATAATGTGTTAAGATCTGTGATCCTATCCGGTCCTTCAGCGGCGTCACAATACTTCCTCTATTGGTATAATCTTCCGGATTGGCGGTAAACACAAACTGTATATCTAACGGAAGGCGCAACTTAAATCCGCGAATCTGGATGTCCCCCTCTTGCAATATATTAAAAAGTGCAACTTGAATCCGGGCTTGAAGGTCGGGCAGTTCATTGATAACAAATATCGAGCGATTTGCGCGTGGAATCATGCCAAAATGAATCACGCGATCATCGGCATAGCTCAATCTCAAATTGGCCGCTTTGATAGGATCTACATCGCCGATTAAATCAGCTACAGTCACATCTGGTGTAGCAAGTTTTTCGGCAAAACGGTCACTTCTATGAAGCCAGTTTATTGCTGTATCATCACCGCTTTCCTTCAAAAGTTCCATTGCATACCGGGATATAGGTTGATAGGGATCATCATTGATCTCTGAGCCTTGTACCATTGGCACATACTCATCCAGGAGATTAACCATAAGCCGTGCTAAACGTGTCTTAGCCTGACCACGGAGTCCAAGGAAATTAATATTGTGTTTGGAGAGAATAGCTCTTTCGAGTTCGGGAATAACCGTGTCCTCATAGCCATATACGCCTGTAAACACAGTTTCTCCTTTGCTTATCTTTGCAATCAGATTTTGCCGTAATTCTTCTTTTATCGTCTTCGGTTTGTAACCTGAAGCTTTCAATGCACCAAATGTTGTAATCTTCGTATAATCCATATATTCTTATAATGAGGCGCAGAAACCACGCTAGATTAGTATCTTATTATCGTTAAAGTAATGTTTTATCGTATCCTTTTTCTACGATTTTCTTCGTAATCTTCAAAAATCATCTGCCCCAAATCTCCAAGTCCTGTGTAATAAGCCTTACCCTGATTTGACGCCGTAAATTCGTCAACAAATAACTGTAGATAGGAATCTGAAGTAATCATAAAGGTGGTGATGGGGATGCCTAACTTTCGAGCCTGTGCTGCCATGCTATAGCACTTGCTGGTAATAAATGGATCTAAACCCATTGGATTCTTATAATAGGTACCGTCCGGCATGTTTAAACAGCTCGGTTTGCCATCGGTAATCATAAATATTTGCTTGTTTGCATGTCGCTTCCGTCTAAGTATATCCATCGCTAACTGTAAGCCAGCAACGGTATTTGTATGAAACGGCCCAACCTGCAAATATGGTAGGTCTTTTATAGATATAGGCCATGCATCGTTACCGAATACGATGATGTCAAGAGAGTCTTTGGGATACCGTGTGAGGATAAGCTCTGACAAGGCCATGGCCACTTTTTTTGCAGGTGTGATCCGGTCTTCCCCGTATAAAATCATGCTGTGGCTGATATCGATCATTAACACCGTACTCATCTGCGATTTATACTGCGTATCCTCTACAACTAGGTCATTTTCTGATAATGCGAACTCTCCTATCCCATGATTAATCTGTGCATTCTTAAGGCTCTCCGTTAATGCGATTTTCTCTAAGCTATCTCCATACTGATAACTTCTAAAATCACCCATATTTTCGTCGCTCCGCCCTTGGTGATTCGTCCTATGATTGCCAGAATTTCCTTTCCGCATCTTTCCAAAAATCTGTTCCAATGCATTCTGTCGCAAAGCTTTTTCCAACTTCGAGGTGATGTCTACGCTGCCGTCGCCACCAAACTCCAATCTCTCCCTGATGTATCCTTTATTCTTCAGATCTGCAATAAAATCATCTATCGTGTAATCTGGAGTAGTCAGTTTGAACTCTCTATCCAATTGACGTAACCAATCAATGGCCTCATCAAAATCGCCCGCAGTATGCGTAATCAGCTCTTTGAAAATACTAAATAATTTATCAAAAGGGGTTTGAAACGGCTCTTCATATTGCTTAAAGAAAAAACCTCTATTTCGTTTCGTGCTTTTCATGCATTCACTTTTATTTTGATGAAGAAGCTATCCGCATAGTTGAAATCGGAATAGCTTCATTAAGTGAATTTACGAAATAATAATCCTTATTAAGAGCCTGACGTTCGTATAACAGAAAAACTGATTATCGCATGACAACAAACGATCCCATTTACACCGTAATCGTTAGTGATTGAATCAATCCTTCGACAAATTCGAGATCGTAAGTAAAAATCAATGGACTACCAGGAAATGTCCCTGATATTTCAATTTTTAATACACCTTTATTTTCATCTCCTTCAAAACTGATTGGTCTCATAACCGGATTATATTTTTTATTACCTTCAATAATCCATTGAGAGATTTTAGCTCTCCCTATATGTACTCTTCCTTCATCTAACATGATTCCTGTTTCACAAAAACAATTGGAATAAGCGACACTATCAAATTTATTTTGTGCAGTAATGAGGTTTGCTATTACTTGAGGTAAATCCATATCTTTACGAATTAAGTTGTTGGGATCGTTCCGCCATCTATGATATATTCCGTTCCCGTTAGATAGCCTGCTCGTGGAGATACAAGAAATCCTATTAATTCTGCTATTTCCTGAGGCTGAGCTGGTCGTCCATAGGGAATTCCTCCTAATGCATTCATTACACTTTGTGTTGCTTCTTCTAGTGAAATATTGGAGCTTTCTGAAATTCGTTCCATCATTCTTATGGATGCATCTGTCATAATCCATCCCGGTGAAACGGTCAATACACGTACTCCCTTGGGGGACACTTCTTTTGACAACCCCTTACTATAGTTAATTAATCCTGCTTTTGCAGCTGCATAAGGAAGTGTCGAATCATAAAGTGGTAATCTTCCCTGAATAGAGGCTATATGAATTATTACCCCCGTTTTCCCTGTTAGCATTTGAGGTAAAAAGGCTCTATCTAAACGGACTGATGCCAATAAGTTCGTTTGAATTGCTTCTATCCAATCTTTATCATCCAAAACGGCAAATCCTCCCGCCCGAGTTTCAGATCCTCCCATATTGTTAATAAGGATATCTAGTTTACCAAATCTGTCCAATAGCGCGGTGGACACTTTGGCCGTGCCTTCTGGCTTACTTAGATCCGCAGAAATAAAATGCAGATCGTTAGGTGACTCAGGTTTGTTCCGTGCTGTAATGATAACGGTGGCCCCCGCTTCTTTTAACCGCTCTGCAATAGCTTTACCAGCACCTTTGGTTCCGCCGGTTACCAAAGCAATTTTGCCGGATAATTCGTTGTAGTACTCAAATTTTTGTTCCATTTGCATTTTCTTTTGAACAAAGTTCTTGTATAATACCGGTCTGTACAAGTACGGAATTACGAATTGCATAGGGATAAATTTTTCCCCTATTGTGCCAATTCGAACATAGGGTTAACTTTGCAATATGTACGAAAGAAAAACAACACCAAACTTAAATTGCGGCCTCGATCTCATAGGTGAAGTCTTGTATGGCAAGTGGAAAATGCGTCTCCTTTGGTTTATCAACGAAGGATATCAGCGACCGAGTGAATTACAGCGAAAGATACCTGATGCTTCAAGAAGGGTATTGAATATCCAGCTGAAAGAACTCGAGGAACACGAACTGGTCAGCAAAAGGATACATCCTGTCCTCCCACCAAAAGTTGAATATAGCCTGACGGACTTCGGTCTGTCTCTAATCCCCATAATCGGTGCGCTCGGACAATGGGGAGATAAAAATGATCATAAACTGAGAGAAGTAATCACGAAGGCTTTACATCATCCCATTATATGTGAAAATATCGACTGATAAAATTTTATTTTCTTATACTATTACCTTACAAATCAATTTACTATTGATTGCGGACAATAATTTGTTAAAGTTATTTACAAATATGGTTTATTAGGGACCAATGACGTTGTCACCATAGTTGATCACGGATAGAATATGTATGAAGTATCCTTTTGGCAGTGAAAATTCACCTAATACTTCTCCGATTAAGGCAAGCTCATTTCTTGGCACAAATGTGGTTGGGCTCCAGCTATCACTGGAATTTGGAGAAAATTGGCTGAAACCAATTAACGAAAGGTTAGGTACCAAATTTCCATATCTTAATCACCAGCAGCTTGAGGAATGCAATATAATTTGCCAAAAAGTAAATCAAGTGGCTCACCGGTATATAACTGATAATCCAAATTATTCGGATTCAGGGATTAAGTTTGTAGATTTCGATAAATTTAGACAATTTATGTTCACTAAGTACGGTTGGTTATCGAAAACAAATCTACAACGTCTTTACAGCCAAAGTTGTTATTATGCCCAATAAAATATGGCGTGCTTGTTACTTAAATTAAGGTTACATATAATAAATAAGGCATTCTCAATATTCATTTGAGAATAAAAAAGACTATTTCGCCTTATCATTTTCAAATTTTTTGTAATCGGCATCAAGCTCGTCAAATTCATCATCCGAAACAGACATTTTTTGGCCATCTGCTATTCCCGCTATCCGATTGAAGATATCGACTGTTTTTCTGATAATTTCTTTTGGGAATTCATTTAACTTACCCTCTTCAATAAGTGATCTAAAAAACTTTAACTGTTTTGTATAAAAAGGTTCATCCTGATCCAAAATAGCATCATGGATCTTTCTTAAGATATCTACATGAAAATATAATTCGCTCTTTTCCATCTGTTTAAACTATTTGTTTATCAATTATTTCTTGACCAAAGTATTCATACTGCCGCCGCCAATTTCAGTTGTAATGATATAACTTTAACAATTCCTATGACAAATTAGTTCCTATAAACTGGAATTTAATACCGTGAGCTTTTGCTTAACCAATATATTGGGGAGTATGTATCCTGCCTCAAAGAATGAATATTTTTTTAAGGCAGGATTCATCGACATGATTTTCTGTTATTTCCAACCTGGGTTTTGAACCAAATTTGCATCCCTACCAACGCCATACTGCAGTATGCAAGCTCGCACACGTATCAAATTGAGATACTTTAAAATATCAGCATGGTTAATAATGAAATTGATTATCGAACTTTAAGATTCATATATTTTACCTTTTTCTATCATAATATCATAAAGTGACGTCTCTGGAACATTAAATTTTCCATTTTGGATTTTTATTAACGGCTTTTTGACTTCTACTACTTATTGTTTTTGTCCTATATAATGAAATTTGATCGTGAGCGAACGGGAAACATATGCATCAGCGATAAAACAGTTCGATAATTTTTTCAAATATCTTGGTTATTGAGGTTTATATTTTGTAAAAAACTGTCTATGTGATCAACACAGCTATCTACCCAGGGATGAAAAAGCCAAAATGGGTGTACTTGCACATCAATGGTATGCACTTCATATGCAATTCTCCAGTGTTTAAGCATTCCAACAAGCTCATTTTGTCCTGCGTGAAACCTTGGAAATCCGCTATTGATAAAAAGCATGGGGATACGTTTATCCGCTCTAGCCCAGAAGATTGGTGAAGCTTCTTTCCAAATTAACGGTTTTTCGATAAAACTTCCACCGAGCCAAAAGACATCCGGAGAATCGCTTTTACGGACTAAATTTAGTGACATGGGGGCCATAAAATCAACGACACCATCCAGATTTACAATGGCTCTAATACGCGTATTATACCCTGCATTATGCGCAGGTTCAAAACGCTCAACGTCGGCAGTTAAACCAACCAAGCTCGCTAATTGTCCTCCAGCAGAGCTCCCGGCTAGGACAAGACGGCTGCTATCAATGCCAAATTCATCGGCGTGTTCTTTTATCCATAATATAGCAGATTTAATATTAATCACTGCCTGTGGATATTTAGCTTCTAACGACAACTGATATTCTACCGGAATACATACATAACCTTTACGTGCCAATAATTGGGCAATCGGAATATCCATCTCTTTATTTCCCGACCGCCAGCCTCCACCGTGTATCCACAAAATAGCGGTTCGCTTTTCTTTATCGCTGGGTCTAATAATGTCCAAATGCAAATCCCTATCTCCATATACTGTAGCTGGCAAATGTGCATACACAAGGTTCCTCCATTCTATCAACCCTCTCGAATTATCAACTGCAGGTTTTATGTGGGGATGTTCCTTTTTTATTTGACGCCATACACGCAAGGTATTATAAGTTGTATCTTTTGGAATCAACTTTTCTTGCGCCTGCACAGGACATCTTGATAATAAGAAACAGATTATGCAGCTGCTGGTTAATACAATCGCCAGACTATCTTTCCGTTTCATTGAGCATCTTTTTAATGTTCCAATCTCCCATTACCTTTTCTAACTCATACTCACCGCGTTTAGCAGCAGATAGCTGGTGTGACCAAGCTGTTCGCTTCGAAAGATCTTTAGCTCCACCGCCCCTAGAGCCTAATTCAGCATAAAAAACGGTTTTTTCTTTCTGAGGGAACAGTTTGTCCCCCTTCCATTCATTCCAACCTTCTGGAACAATATGCTCCCCTAAATAACAGTCTATTAAAACAGTACGGGCATAGGGACGCCAAGGTCTTCCCAAAAATACTTTACTGACAGACGTATCCGATCTCAAAAAATCACACTGATGAAAGACATATCCATAAGCTTGTCCAATCGGCGTAGATGCGGCTGTGACGTAGGAATTTCCTAAAGAGATCATCTTGCAATTTGCAAAAAATGATGTCCCAGGACCAAAAATAAAATCTGTAGTTCCACTGATATAACAATTGGAGAAATAACTTCTACTGTTTCCTTTGCCAAGGTATAATGTATCCTGAAATCCCAATAAACGACAATTTACAACGGCGATACAATCGCCTTCCAGATGAAGAGCTACAGCTTGCCCCACAGGTCCGGCTGCATTCTCGATACTGATATTCTTTATTAAAACGCCACTGGCCCTTACCAATAATGTATAACTGCTGAATGTGCCCAATTTGGTCTGTCCTGTCTCATCCGGACATGCTTTTATCTTACCCGCATAGTCATCAAATACAATTTTCGTTTCCATGGCGTCTTCTCCAACAAGTTGAAGATTTTCCAAATAGGCTGGAATTACTATCTTTTCGTGGTAAACGCCTTTCTTTACCAAAATTCGGACGGAATGTTCACCACGGAAAGCGCGCACCGTATTGATTGCTGCTTGTATACTTTTAAAATCTCCATTTCCTTGTTTATCTACCGTAATCACTTCCGTTGGAGCGCATCTTACCTGCCCGCTACACAGCAATAGCAGTGAAAAAATTAAACATAAATAAAATAGTTCTTTTATTGCAATACGTTTATTCATCCCTTTGTTGTTGATTATTTTTGACTGTATTTATTTGCTTATTCGAAACCAATCTACCTCCGCATACCCACTGTCATTAATCTGTTTATCCCGACTAGCATACAAGCCAAGAGTAGCACCTATCCATTTCCCGGGTTTAGCTTGGAAGGATTTCTCTACCTCCAGATACTTTTTTCCATCAGTACTATACGACCAGCTACAATTATGTCCATCTTTGACCTGTACACGCAGGTAAACAAAATCATCTGACAAATCAGTCAACAGCCGTGTGCTTTCTTCGTTACCGGCATAAGATTTCATACAACTTCCATAATATAGATGAAAGACTCCATTATCTCTACGAATAAAAAGTTGGCTATAATCCTCACCCACAACTACAAAACCTGCTTTTTCTGCTAAATCTTTTTCATTTGGTCGTAGCCGAATCTTAGCCGTTGCAACGAAATTATCAGCAGGAAATTTTTGTGTCAGAATATTTGGCAGAGCCATTAGATTTTTGCTCCCATGAGGAAGCTGCTGACTATAGAGACGCAGGCTTCCTTTCTGTGACGGCATTAACCAATTACCGTCAGGATTAGCCTGCCATTGCCATTGCAGACCCAAGTTAGGCGTTTCAAATTCGTCTGACTCCTGTGGATTTACTTGTGGGAACAGTTGCTTGCCAACATTCGGCTTTGTATAGGTCATAACTGGTGTGCCAATGCCATCTCCATCTTTATCTTCTCCTATGACCGGCCAATCTGCTCTCCATACCATGGGTTGTAAATGCACAACACGTCCCATGGCATCCTTGTCCTGAAAATGAAAAAACCAGTCTTCGCCACTAGGTGTATCCACCCAGGCCCCTTGATGAGGGCCATTTACCGTTGAGTTGTTCTGCGCCATTACAATCTTGCGCTCATAAGGTCCATATATATTTTTTGACCTTAGGATAAGTTGCCAGCCTGTTGCTACACCGCCTGCTGGAGCAAACAAATAATAATACCCATTTCGCTTATAAACTTTCGGTCCCTCTATGGTTGGATCCAGCTCGTGTCCATCATAGACTATTGTGCCCCTGTCCAATACACTTGTTCCCTCGGTGTTCATCTGAGCGATTCCAATCACACTCTTCAGGCCCGCTCGGCTACCCGCGTAGGCATAAGCTAAATAGGATTTGCCATCCTCGTCCCAAAATGGACAGGGATCAATTAATCCTTTTCCTTCAAAAACCAAACTTGGCTTGGACCATGCCCCTCGAATATCTTTCGTCTTAATCTGGTAAATGCCAAAATCTGGATCGGGGTAATAGATATAAAACTCATCATTGTGGTAACGTATCGACGGCGCCCATACTCCCCCACCATGCTGTACTTGATTAAATACCGATTCAGGGACCTGTCGCTTTAGAGCATGCCCGATTATTGTCCAGTTAATCATATCTTTTGAATGAAGAATAGGCAATCCAGGGCTATGATTGAAGCTAGACGCAATCATGTAATAGTCCTCTCCAACACGTATAGCATCTGGATCTGAATAATCCGCATTTATTATAGGATTTTTAAACTTTCCATTACCCAAATCGGGATTCCAGACCTGGGAGTTATAGTATTGTCCAAATGTAAAAGAAACTGAACTCAACGTGAGGTAGCCTAATAAAGCTGTACGTTTCCATCTATTTTTCCAAATGTCTACCATAAAATTTGTTTATAAAGGTTTCTATTGTAATTCGATTTTTCTGCAAATTCATCCCAGCTTCAGATTCTCCAGCATCATTTTTTTGACCTGAGTACCCTTCTTTTTGCTTCATGTCTGAAGCTTTACCTCCTATACTCCAATAAGCCATAGTCCCAAAATAGCCTTCTTTTGACTCCTCAATAAAAAAGAACAAAAATTTTGAATTTTTATCAAAATAGAGAAACGATACCTTTTATACTATGAACAGGAAACTGGTTATCACACCAAGATAATTATTATTTAGATTTTCCGTTCGAGATTTCTACGCAATCGTTCTCATTAATAATCCTATTCATCGGTCGAATACCTCGCGATGCCAATACAACTAAAATCATAAAGCATGCTAAAGCAGCTCTTTGTGCTGCATAAGATAAGCAAGTGCTTCTTTAACTGCTTGTTCGCTACTTTTTGGATTAAATCCTAGTTCCATTCGAGCCTTAGAAATATCAAAGTCTTGTTGGAGACCAGAAAACATAGCAATATCTTTAATGGTGATCAATGGTGGGTTCCCCTTTAGCTTTGCAATAAATTGCATTAGTCCGGCAATCGCGTAAAGCACAAACTTAGGAACAGCGGCCGGAATACTAAGTTTTAGTTCAGGATAAAGTTTTTGTGCTAATTTGGTGGTATCTGTAATACTCATACACTTTTCATTGGTAAGTATATACCGTTCTCCCGTTTTCCCTTTCTCTGCCGCTAGGTAGCAACCTTCGGCTACATCTTTTACATCTACCCAATTAAGAGTAATACCAGTGTCTACCGGAATCTGTTTGGTCAAAATCAATCGTAACACGCTGTAGGAAACATTTAGAGGAAGAAAGGCCTCACTGCCAATCATCGCTCCCGGCATTACGGAAACCAGTTCTACACCGAGTTCTGCTGCCAATTTAAAAGCCAGTCTTTCTCCATCATTCTTAGAATTATAATAGGCATCCCTGCGATCAGAGTTGTAACCATTACTTTCTTTAATTGGCAAATTATTGTAGTCCAAAGCTGCTATGGAACTCACATAAATGATTCTTTTGACTCCAGCCTCAGCAGCAGCTTCAATAGTATTACGTGTTCCTTGCATATTCACCTCGTAGATCTCTTGCTGAGGATCTTTAGCCCATAGCTTAAAAGCTGCACCTACTGCATAGAAGGTCTCAACGCCATTAAGTGCTCGTACGAAAGAAGCTTTGTCAGTAATGTCTGCATGGACGACTTCGCAATTCAGCTCTTTGAAACAATTGTAGTTTCTATTATTACGCACCGAAGCGCGTACGTCAAAGCCTTTTTTTATTAATAGTCTTACTAGATTGTTGCCCAAATGTCCGTTAGCGCCGGACACCAATACCAAATTTTTATTTGTCATGTGTATGGTTTTAAATGATAAGGCAAAGTTCCACCTCGTAAATTTAAAATCGCTTCACAAATGTTACTTAATGATATTTCTGCGGATACGACTCAAACTTTTAGCGTTCATACCCAAAAAAGAAGCAATATACTGCATTGGTACATTGTGTAATAATTCCGGATGCTCTGTCATCAATTTCAGATATCGTTTGTCTGCAGTAAGAGTTGCAAGCTCCTTCGACCTTTGCTCATTATACGACAATGACTCCTGAAACACATAGATGCTAAAATCTTTGAATGAAGGTATTTGTATTAAAAGGTCTAGGTTTTTCTTGCTAATGCGCAATAATTCACATTCGGTAATACATTCTAGATTTTCATCTGATCGGGTTTGACTATTGAAATTTATATACGAGGTGATAAAACCCGGCGGGCAGTTAATATGTGTAGTCACTTCATCACCCTTATCATTATAATGAAACAAACGAACAAATCCCGATACAACAAAATATAAATATGTTGGAATCTTTCCCTCCTCTTCGAGGATATGGTTTTTGGAGCACAAAACGGGTTCCGTAAAACGCTTGCACAGATCCTTTTCCAAATCAGAAAGAGCCACATGTTGTGTAATAAGTTCGATAAACTTTGCGTGCATTATTGCTATTAAATTGCTTCTCTAGTATTTTTTACCGATCAATATCCCTTGTATTGACAGTTGTGCAAATTAGCAAAAAGGTTGCTCATTGCAAGTAACTGTATGATCAAAAGGATTGCGCGAAAGCATTTAAACTGCCTAAGCGATATCTTCTATTTTATAAATGCAATTGAACGCTGCAAATCACCATTCCATTGCATGCAGCAAACAAACATTTCATAGAATATGATAACTCAAACTAACGCTAAGTATTTAGCAAAGAAACTTAAAAGCGCATTTCCCAGTATTCGAGGTTTTAGCGTTTCAACCTTTTTGGAAATCATATGAATTTCTATTTTTTGCCATATTTTTCTTTTTAACCAGGTAATACTAACAATCTACTTACCCACCTTAGCCTGATGTTCCTTTTCGACAAATAAACCATCAAGAAAAAGATACCTATCTCTAAATTCTTCAGGAGATGCCTGTGCCTCAACATTTAAGTTAAGTATATTCATAAGCTTGTCTGTAGCTGTGGTTTTTGGCCATATAGCAAGATCCCCCCCATTGGGATTGCCGGTTTTAATGAAATTCATAAAATAGCCCTGTCCGAGCTGTGATACTTTGTAATCTTCTTCCGTCCAAGCAAAAACATCATTACTCTTCAGGTTTCCCAATAGGTATTCGATATCGCTGGCATGAGAAGCTCCCAGTAGAGCTGGCGGCAGGTTCCCTTTGTCCGTAGCATTGGCAGATTTTTTACTTATCCCTCCAGCAAGTCCTGTCTGCACATCGCTATAGGCTGGGCTCATCGGCGGGCGTGCCTTGCTAAACGTATAGACGTATACTGGCTGACCGCTATTCTTTCGTTGTAGCTCGAGCCACTTCCAAGTACTATAAACAATAAAATTATCGCTGGCCAGGGCAGTGGCTGACTTAATAACCTCATTTTCTGTTTTTCCGGGATACAATTTGAGTACGTCATCAGCTTTAGCGCCGAACTGCTCTCGTACTAACCTTTCATAGTTGTCCGGTGATGGATAGGATTTTCCCATGAAGGCAGCATAAGGAGCTTCTGTAGAGGTCCAGCCGGCAAGCAGAGGAACTTTCGACTGTTCTCCCTCTTCAAATATCTCAAGTGGTGATTTAGGAAAAAAATAGCCGTCTACGATCAAACGTGTCATAAAAGCACCGGGCTCACTTGCGCGGTCTAGTAGTTCATTTGCAGGAATTTTACGCAACTGACTAAGGTTTTGCGCATTTACCTTGGTGGCAAATGCGATACCTTGTTGTTCTTGTTCTACAAGGGAAACAGTACCATATCTCAAATTAAAAACACTTCCACTTTGACCAATGGCACGCTTAAACAATCCCTTAGAAAGAGGACTACCCATCTGGGCAGATACAGACATACTTCCAGCTGATTCCCCACCAATAGTAATTTCATCAGGATCCCCACCAAAAGCAGATATATTTTTTTGAACCCATTTTAATGCAGCATACTGATCTAAAAGACCATAATTTCCCGAGGCATGTCTCGGTGATTCCTTGGTCAATTCTGGATGGGCAAAAAAACCAAAGATTCCCAAACGGTAATTGACTGTAACAACAACTATCCCTGCTTTGGCAAAACTCTCGCCATCGTAACGGTTTTCTGATCCATCTCCCGCATTGAAACCACCACCATAAAAATAAACTAAAACGGGAAGTTTACCTGTGATTCCTACTTTTGGTCTCCAAACATTCAGGTAGAGGCAATCTTCACTTATGCCCGGTGAGCGAAATCTCATATCACCATAGATTGGTTTCTGCATCGGTGAGCTTCCAAAACCATCCATCTTACGAATTCCTGTCCAATGATCGGCTGGTTGTGGCTCCTTCCAGCGAAGATCTCCTATGGGTGGTTTTGCATAAGGAATTCCACGAAATGTTTCCACTCCACTGGACAACGTAATTCCTTCTATAGCTCCCTCGTCAACCTTTACCTGCGGCTTTTGAGCAAAAACAAATGATATAGCCAGGCAAGCGGCAATGGTAAAAAAAGTCTTTATCATAATAATATTCTTTTTAACTCATGCTTTAATATTCAGCAGGTTAAAATACTAAATAAAATTAAAACAAATGCACTAAAACCCGACTGGATGTTGCAATCGCCTTGATAATTGTTACGGTCCATCTCTTTATATTTTATATCTTAAAAGAAACAAAGGTATACATGCTATTTCTTAGCTTTGTAAACGGCCTAAGTTGATTTTCCATCCTATAGCCTTTTGAAGTTTGCGTCTTTACATCCTACCAAACAAAAAAAAGAGCGTACCCAATTGCAGAATACACTCCTTTAGCAGGCTATAGGAACTTTGATAATATAATAGGGGTATTTAACCGTGAGCCGTCACGGCAACTTCAATCCCTTCTTGTCAAAGTATTAGCTTCTCATCGTACTGTTGTTTTACAAATGGTATTGTCGCTAAGTTTGCTAAACCTAATATCGAAGAAACCTGAATGATATGGCTGCTTTTCTGATTCCTCATGATTGGTAAGTAGTACTGCTTGATTAAGCCATCAGCAAGCGAATATTACTATTGATTCTGAATTACCAATTACTCTTGCTACATTTGTTTTCAAAATTAAACACAATATGCCAAAAGAAACAAAAGCGGGCCTTTATCAAGGAACCATAGAAAAAGATGCGAATGGAAATTACTTTTGTGGCCCTTATCTATTGGATTATCAAACCGTAGAAGCTTATTTTAAATTAGGTGATCGGGTCAGCTTAAAGAGTATCATCAAAAATACCAGCCGTAAGAGTATGGAAACCTATCCAGAAAAATCAATGAAGTTTTCATTTGCAACGGAAAATCACAATTAAAGGTATTATTGCTTATCGTAATATCTTTCCCCAGGTTATCGCGCTTATCGATAGTGGACGTATGCCAGTGGAAAAACTTGTGACACGCAAAATAATCTTAGACAATATCGTTTCGGAAGGATTTGAAGCTTTGGTTAATGATCCCACCGAAGTCAAAATATTAATTGACATACAGAAAAATTAACGCCATTAAGATACGGACGATACGAGAATAATAAGCAACCTATAGAAAAAATAATGTCATACATATAAATCTGGCCGCTTGGATGTCCCAGGCGGCCAGATTTATTCCGTTTGCCAAATCTTTTTGTAAATGACTTATTTTTTATTTAGTATTAGCCGTCAACGGAAAGATAGCACTCTCTACATGCGCTTTCTCAATCAAGCGTTGCAATTGCTGTACTTTTTTCGGATTGCTGTTCGCTACATTGTTCTGTTCTTTTGGATCTTGCCTGAGATTGTACAGTTCCTTAGCCGGAGTACCAGTAGTTACTTTCTGCAAAATG
The DNA here is from genome assembly GCF_013167215.1 of Sphingobacterium prati. Taxonomy (GTDB): domain Bacteria; phylum Bacteroidota; class Bacteroidia; order Sphingobacteriales; family Sphingobacteriaceae; genus Sphingobacterium; species Sphingobacterium prati. The sequence continues at coordinate 414,267 of NZ_JABJWY010000035.1, read as the reverse complement.
AGTTTCCAGTCGCCTTTTCGTAAGGCCTGACGTCCACCATCTTCATGGAATTCCCAATAGAGATAATCATGTTGTTTTTGTTGTTTGTTGCGCCCCAATAAAGTAGGGACAAAAGAAATCCCATCTGTATATTTGGGTTTATCTGCCTCAGCGAGTTCGACCATCGTTGGCATAATATCCCAAAAAGCTCCCAGATAGTTTGATGTCTTTCCCTCCGCTATTTTCCCCGGCCAGTAGGCGATGAACGGTGTCCTGATACCCCCTTCATACAAATCGCGCTTATTTCCACGCAAACCTCCAGAACTATTGAAAAAATTAGGATCTGCTCCTCCTTCTTTATGCGAGCCGTTGTCACTTGTAAATATGATGACTGTATTGTCAATCAACTGGTTTTGACGTAGTTTTTCTACAATTTGACCAACATAAGCATCCATGCGACTTACCATACTTGCATACATTGCATGCGGTTTCTCTACACTAGCATAACCTGGAACAGTTGCCTTTGGGCCGTAATCATTTCCTTTATGTGGTTTTTCATCAAATGAATTGGCATACTGCTGATAATACCCATCTTCTGGGCCAGAAAGTTCGGCATGGGGCAGCACGGTAGGTACGAAGAGGAAGAAAGGTTTGTCTTTATTCGCATCAATAAAGGCGAGGGTTCTCTCTTGGATCAAAGCCGGTGCATACTGGCCTTTTGCCAATAATCCATTACCTTCAAGCTCAATACGTTCTTTATTATGCCAAAGGTGGGTAGGATAGTAACGGTGGGATTGACGTTGGCAATTGTAACCATAAAACTCATCAAATCCTTTCTGATCCGGAGCCCCAGTGGTATTCACCATTCCTAAGCCCCATTTTCCGAAAGCCCCAGTCGCATAACCCGCTTTTTGCAATAACATCGCAATAGTCTGCACCGAATCTGCCAGCGGTTGCTGCCCCTCGGGTTCGATTTCCTTATTCCCCCTAACGTAAGTATGGCCAGTATGCTGTCCCGTCATTAGGGCAGATCGTGAAGGAGCGCAGACAGAGGTACCTGCATAAAAGTTATTGAACTTCATCCCCCTACGAGCCAATGAATCTATATGTTTAGTCTCAATTTTTTGTTGACCATAGACACCAAGATCCCCATAACCAAGATCATCTGCCATAATAAAAACAATATTGGGTCTTCTATCTTTATTCTGCGCATATGTGAATCCCGTGATAACCAATAAGAAGACTGCTATTGCTGTCTTCTTAAAATCGAATAATTTTAATAAGTTCATGTGTATCTAAGTTAAGTAAACGAATAGAATTTGTACACAAGAAATCGCTAATTTAGCTGAGAATATTTTGTCAAATCTCAGCTAAACTTTGAAAATATTTATTCCGTTACGCTAAAAGCAACGATATTGTCCTAAATACAGTATCAGGATATTACCGACACATTGATAAATAACTCATCGACTCTAACTTCATATTATTGTTCCAAAATCATAATTAATACGGTTATAAAAATAGTTAGAGACCAAGTTGATCTCAATTTTATTGCAGCGCTTCTGAAACAGCATAACTATCTTCTAACAAGGTGTATTCAACGATTTTGTGATTGTGTATCTTCATGTGAATAAAAAAAATGGAGTCGACCAACTTTCCCGTTTCCAACATCTTGGAGGTGAAATTTCCTTTTATAATAACCTGATCTCCATTGGTCAATATCGTTTGTATTTCGGCAGTCACGGGTTCTACAGCTGACCACAGCAATTTGAAAAGTTGTCTCACCTCCGGTTTTGAACGTCTCCTTCCCAACCATTTTATCTTGGATGTATTTCCAGGAATTTCAAGATCGAATTCGTCTGCAAAAAGATCTACTAGATTGTTTAACTCTCTTCGCTGCAAATACCCTAAGAAATTAGCGATAAATATGTTTATATCTTGCATCTCAAATCCTGTTTAAGTTTTTACTTTGTAAATAAGCCATCATCCCAACCCATCCGGCAACGGCCAGGATCATGAAAGATCCTATTGTACTGATGGTAGAAAACAAGATGATAATCGCAATAGCACTAGCAATTACCCAAATGATATCCAGTGTGATGATAAACTTGGTCCAGCCTATCGGGATATTTCCCTTCATAGCCGTGGCAAAAACAAATAGTGAAAACACGATAAGGAAAATACCCACCATGATAAACGGGGTATTATCCCCTATTTCAAATAACTGTGTAAATACAGATGGCAGAGTGGCCAATAAAACTCCTGTCATTCCTGAGCTGACCGCATTAGTCAGCAGTACATTTTTTAGTGTCATAGTTTCTCTTTTTTTGTTATTTCAAAAGTACTGCAGTATTCATAGCGTTGAGTTACCTATAGACGACAAGGTATTGACATTATACGACAAACTGATACAGGTTATAAAACATATCAGTACATTTACAACATGAATTACAAACAGATCATGTTGCAAGCCTTAATTGCTTTTTGTGAGGATCGAGGTTTGGATAGCACTAAAATTGTCGCATTATCGGGCTTTTCAATTGCTCAGTTAATGAATAGTCGCAAATTTGCGATTACTGATCAGCAGATCGAAAACCTATGGAAGAATATTGTCGAACTTTCCAAAGATAAACTGATAGGCCTACATTTTGGAGCAACCATGCAGTTGGCAGCCCTAAACACTGTAGGACAGATCATTCAGACAAGCAGCACCGTGAGAGATGCACTGCTTCAAGTACGATCGCTCATGCATTTCGTCACGGATCTTTATTCAATGGAAATAGACTTAAGTCAGAAAACATGTGGAATCACATACCATAAAAATGAAGGTTTTGATCATTTACCTACTACCCAAATGCAAATCGGAGACTTCTTAATCGCGCTCACAATCTATGAATTAAAAGGGCTACTTCTTAAAAATCTGAAACCTTCCATGGTAGGCCTACCTAATTTCGATAGAGAACACCATTTGGCTTATGAAACAATCTTACAATGTCCGGCCAGAAAATCAGCTCATTATATCGTTGAATTTCCAAAGGAATACCTGGATTTTCAAATTATTACCGCCAATTACGAGATACAGACTTTGCTAATCAACCAAATAAACCAATTACAAAATCCAAAGGAGTTGTCCGGATCTCTTTCCAAAAGAATATTTAACTATCTTATTACCAACTCCTACCTCTATTCCCTCTCAATAGAGGCTGTAGCAGGAAACTTCAATGTAAGTGTAAGGACTTTACAACGTAAGCTCAAAGATGAAGGTGCGTCATATTTACAAATTGTTGAAGAGGTTCGCAAGTCACTAGCCATACATTATATGCGGAACAGCACTTCCTCTGTAAAAGAAATATCAACCATTTTGGGTTATGCGGAACCGAGTGCTTTCGTTCGCGCCTTTAAAAAATGGACTAGAAAAACACCTACTGACTATAGAACATCTTGTCACTAAGCCATTCGCATCTTGTAAGTAAATGCTCTTCAATAACCTGCTACGAAATTGTAAATTGATGTACGATTCACCTGTCTGCTCACTACATTGACATTTCCAAGTCCAACAAACTATTGCTTACCGTGTTCTTCTTTTTTCGTTGTCACAAATATCAAACTGGGATAGTGTAGTCATTTTGCGCATTCAAAAAAAGCTTATATCTAACTTATTTTACAATTATACAATGCAGCAGCTAGTATTTAGGTGGACATGAAACCATCACTATTCAATTCCGTTATTCTTAATTTAAATGGAGTAAGCATTTTTTCTAAGTACAAACATTTTCAGTGTGTATTTGTTCGCTCATTATAAATTTGATATCTATTTTAGGCAGATAGTTTGAAAAAAAAATATAGTTTAAAAGCGAGGACAATTTTCCTTTTTATTTAGCTTGTATTGGATATTATAATTTTTTTTAGTAAATTAAATAAAGGAAGGCTCAGTAAAAAAAGTGTGCATCGAAGCCATATATCACTGGGCATAGAAAAGCAACCGCTACGTTTTCCACGATGAATAATATAAATGATAACACGAAAATTGAGAACGGAAGGACATTTATGAATATGAAAATTATTGGGTCAGGCAGCTATCTTCCGGACAATGTAATAAACAACTCGCATTTTGAAGATCGTATTTTTTTGGATGAAACTGGTGAACCGATTAAATATCCAGAATCCATTATAGGTAAGTTTAAAGATATTACTGGAATTGCGGAACGCCGTTACGCAAGTAAGAATCAAGTGGCGTCTGATCTAGCTTTTATCGCAGCAGAGCGAGCAATCTCAAATGCTGAAGTGGATAAGGAAACGCTTGACTATATCATAGTTGCACATAACTATGGCGATGTGCAGTACGGAACAACTCAATCGGATACCGTACCAAGTTTAGCCACACGTGTGAAGAAAAAATTAGGAATAAGAAATCCAAGTTGTATCGCTTATGACCTTCTATTCGGCTGCCCAGGATGGAACGAAGGGATGATACAAGCAAATTCATTTATTAAATCGGGAATGGCAAAACGCTGTATGGTCATCGGCACCGAGACACTCTCGCGTGTCGTGGATCCATACGATCGTGATTCTATGATATATGCTGATGGCGCTGGTGCAGTTATTGTCGAGGGAACTACTGGCGAAGCAGGATTGCTGTCTTTTGAAAGTGCAACTTATGCATATGATGAGGCTGATTATCTTTATTTCGGAAGTTCCTTTAACAGCCAGCACCAAGAAGGTACGCGTTACATTAAGATGAAGGGACGAAAAATATATGAATTCGCATTAAATAAAGTGCCATTAGCAATGCAAGTTTGCGTGGAGAAAGCGAATTTAGATGTTACTTCAATCAAAAAAATATTAATTCATCAGGCTAATGAGAAAATGGATGAGGCTATAATTTCACGATTTTATGGCTTATATCATATGCAAGCACCTAAAGGCATCATGCCCATGTCAATCCATAAATTTGGGAATAGTAGTGTGGCAACAATTCCAACCCTATATGATTTAATCATACAAGGAAAGATTGAAGATCATTCACTTGAAAAAGGCGATATAATTTTGTTTGCCTCAGTAGGTGCTGGGATGAATATTAATGCGTTTACTTATAAATTTTGACGGCCTATGGATCCTTTACACTCTCCGCTGATTAACCACTGGTTTTCAACCTGTTAATGAAGTAAATATAACGAACGAAATATATAATATTAAAAAAGCGAGCAAAAGCATGGTCTAATACTCCATCCTTTATACTCGCTCCAAATTAATAATCTACCATTATTTTAAGCTAAACAATCTTCTAAAAATTGCTTATTTCTTTTTCTTTCGGAAGATATTATCTGTTAAATCTTTGGAAACTGAGTCCTTCTCTTTCTGATAAGAGGACTGCGTTTTCTCCTTTGTGCTTTTTTCCTTTTTTTGATCTTTACTCATGATCTATAAACTTTATATTGTGATGGATACCCAATAAGCATTAATATATTAAAGTTATGGGTGTTACTTTATTGCGGTTGGTTCTAAACAAAAAATTTCGAAATTGTGTAATTGAGGAAATTTAAAGATAAAACAAGAAGTTTTTATCATATTGGGTTTACCGAATGGGTTATGTAAGTAGTAAACCTTCTTCTTAAAGATACAAATAATAATTGACATTAAACCATTTACAAGAAACAATTGATAAATAGCATATGTCGACTTCATTCTCACCCAAGAAACAATCCTACTATATGGTACGATCAAGTTGTGGTATAATTTCTTAACATAAAATTACTTGCCTTAGGGCAAGTAGCGTAACAAAAATTTCATTTAGTTTTATACCACAAATCCACTTTTCTATGCACATCTTTTTTTCAGTGTTCACGTTGTCATGCATCATTTTATTTGGGCTGGCCTCCCCTAATAAAATGGTAATCATTCCTATTATAGTATGGACATTGGCGCTCTCCGCAGTTTCATCGCTAAACGTTTTCCTAGCATTTCCGCCCTCTTTTATACTTATTTTGGTAAGTATTCTCTTACTCAGTATAAGCTACTACAGATTATCAAAAAATGCCAATTCAAACGTTTACTACCTATTAGGTATTCATATCTTTAGAATCCCTATTGAGTTCACTATTTTCCAACTTTTTAAACATAATATGCTTCCCATCGAAATGACTTTTCTTGGATGGAATTACGATCTTTTTTTCGGTATCACTGCCATTTTATTTTTAGTATTCAGTAGTTTAAATCCAAAAACACTGAAATCTGTGCTTTTCAAAGCCTGGAATATTCTGGGAATCTGTTCGTTGTTGAAGGTCGTCGTTATTGGCATATTATCGTCGCCATTACCTTTACAGGCAATGGCTTTTGATCAACCTAATATCGCTGTTTTGCAATTTCCATATGTCTTTCTTCCGACCATCATTGTGCTCATCGTTATTTTATCTCACTTTCATCTTTTGGGATACGCAAATACCATTGAAAATCAACAAAATACATACAATCGAAAAATAAAATAACGTTCAACTAAGTTATTATGGAGTTTCTTGTAAATTGAACACTGTACCTGCAGGATCCGTAATCCAATGCATATTTTCGGGTAGTTCCTCGATTTCGTCACAAGTTTCCACCCCATTTGACAATAGATAATCGGTCGCTTCAGCTATATTAGGAACAGTAAGCTGCAACCAAGTTTCGGAATGGGTATAATTGTCAACACAATCTAGCCAGATAATATTATTTCCAAATTTCACCTCATGGGTGCTAGAGACAGTTGGATTATCGATAGGCTTCTCCTCGACTTGCAATTTCAGGATATCTCTGTAAAACGCTACTGTCTTTTCGTATTTACTTTTAGGAATCTTTATAGCGATATTAATCCCTGCTTCAAATTTTGTACTCATTTTTTTGTTTTTGATTAAAGACAAAATAGTAAAATAATTAGTCGAAGTGCTTGTCCTATGACAAGATCTAATCCAAAGTACCTCTAATTATAACCTAAGTTTTAGTATTCTATTCGAATATTTTGTTATCGCTCAAAACAAATGACACGAAGATTTAACATAAAAATAGTACTTTAGGTATATCAATCTGTTTTCGGGTTTATTCCCAATTATGAGGCAAATTTTTATATGATTCCACAGTTATACGCTTACCTAAAAATTATCACTATATTGCTTCTCCTAGATATTTTAATATACTTAAGGCTACGCCGGCTGACTGTAAGGAGATCACATTTATTATTTGGTGACATCATCTGGTGGATACTGAATATCGCCGCATATGCAAGTATATTTTTGAATTTATTTTTTGAATGGAGCAATTTTTTTACCGCTTTATTCACGTTCTTTCCTATTTCCTTATTACTGGGAAAAATGCTCCTGCTTTTCTTTATTGGTGCGGATGTACTATCACTGATTTTTAAAAATATTAGCAAACACTTAACAAAAAAAAGGACAGTAGCAGATCCACATCCCAACAATAAGCCTATAGGGAGATCCGATTTTATTCTCAAAAGTGGAATTCTTCTGAGCAGTATTCCCTTAGTCGCATTGACCCGCGGATTTATGTTTAATCTCTATGACTACGAGATCAAACATATTGATTTAATTTTATCAAACCTTCCAAAATCTTTCGAAGGCATTACCATCGCTCAAATCTCGGACATACATGCTGGTAGTCTCTATGATTCTAATGCGGTAAAAAAAGGTGTTTACCTTTTACTTTCTCAAAAACCTGATATGATCTTTTTTACCGGTGATTTGGTAAATGACTTCGCTGAGGAGATGGATGACTATCTATCCATATTTGATAAATTAAAGGCTCCATTGGGCGTTTTTTCTATTTTGGGAAACCATGATTATGGGGACTATCATTTTAATAGATTTCATTTTAATCGTGAGCCTAAATTGACGAAAGAGCAAAACTTGGCCAATGTAAAAGATATCCATCGTAAACTTGGTTGGCATCTTCTACTAAACGAATCTAAGGATATTAGCATAAATAACGAAAAAATCACGATCATTGGTGTGGAGAATTGGGGTGTAAACAACTCGCACAACTATGGAGATCTTGACCTAGCTATGTCTAAAGTAGCCCCCTCTTCACCTATCAACTTATTGCTTTCACATGATCCTTCTCATTGGAGAGCTGAAATATTACCAAAATATCCAATGATCGATGTTACCTTCAGCGGACACACACATGGTGGACAATTTGGTTATAGCAATCCCGATCATCAATGGAGTCCAATTAAATATACATATCCTGAATGGGCCGGACTGTATCAGGAGAAACATCAATCACTTTATGTGAACGTTGGTTTTGGTTACCTAGATTATCCAAGCAGAGTGGGGATAATGCCTGAGATTACGATATTCCACTTAAAAAATAAGGTGTCATGAACAAGGTATCATGCTATAATTCATGAATTATAGCATGATACCTCAAAATTAAATGCAGATCAATGATAACTTTCGATCGATATAAAGATCGCGGTCATTATTTATCCAGTGATGCCATATCGATAACAAACCGGTATTTTACATCGCTGTCCAATACGCGTTGGTAAGCCTCATTTACATAATCGATGTCAATCAATTCTGTTTCCGGAAGAATATTATGTTTTGCACAAAAATCAAGCATGTCTTGTGTTTCCTGTATTCCACCAATACTGGATGCAGTTAAAATTTTATTTCCCCCCATAATAGAGCGTCCATTGATTTCCATTGGTGCTGCTGGGATACCGACACAGATATATACACCTTTGGTCTTTAACAGTCCTAGATAGAGATTGTAATCATGCGGTGCAGAAACCGTATCAATTATAAAGTCAAAATAAGTAGAAAACTCCTTCAGCTCCGAAGATTCATGCGTATTTAAAAATTTATGGGCACCTAAGAGCGCCGCATCTGCTTTTTTTCGGGGCGAATGGCTAATCATCGTCACCTCTGCTCCCATGGCAACAGCGATTTTCACAGCCATGTGACCTAAACCGCCTAAGCCCAAAACACCAACTTTATGTCCCTTGCTGATATTCCATCTTTTCAATGGTGAGTATGTGGTAATCCCCGCACAAAGTAAAGGGGCCACCTTCTTGATATCAAGCGACTCAGGCACATGCAAAACAAAATTCGCATCGGCGACAATATTGTTGCTGTAGCCCCCATATGTACAGGAGTGATCGTGCATCACATCCGTACTGTTGTACGTCCACACCGTTTTCTTCTCCGAACAAAACTGTTGCTGATCCGATTTACAATTGTCGCATTCACCACAGGATGCAACCATACAACCTATACCAGCGAGATCACCTTTTTTAAACTTGGTCACCGCGCTGCCTACCGCACTGATGCGGCCAACGATCTCATGCCCCGGAACAATCGGATATTGCGTCCCACCCCATTCGTCGTGGACCTGATGAATATCAGAATGACAGATACCGCTATACAAGATATCGATTAACACATCATTTGAACCAAGTTCTCTTCTTTCAAATTCCCAATATTCAAGCGGAGAATTATTGTCTTTCGCCGCGTAACCTTTTGATTTAATCATTCTTTTGTACTTTTATAAAACACCAATCGGATCTAAATCACCTATTCCAATAGATAAGATCCTTTCACTACGATGTGCGAAGTTAATGTGAGACCATCCCAAATAAAGAATCTTTCAAACATTATTGACATTGAACAAACAATGAAAACACAAAAAATGTTCTCGGGTCAGCAGTATTGAATAGTCAATTTGATTCCCTTCAAATTTTAATCCGTTTCAAAATCAACCTTCTAATCCTAATGACTTTCATGAGCTTTCTTTATGGGTCCAGGTAAGCTTTTCTCCGTCCATTCGCTGTTTGCTCGTCCACAAAAATTTATTTAAGTTAGATCGGTCGCCCATTAAATACTACAGATTTAGTTAATTATTTCACCGTTCCCTGTGATCAGCCGCTCACGAAATCTTTGAAGATCTTCCGGGCTCGGTCTGTCCCAGTCTTTTACTTCACCAACAATTTTCAAAGCAGCTGTGGATCGGTATGAGCGCGTCGGATTACCCGGGAATTTTTTATCTGTTAGATTCGGATCATTTTCAAAGATGCCCATCGGTCCAATAATATAGACACGTTCGCGGCCTTCTCCTTTTGCCAAAGCAGCAGCGAGTCCGGCACCGTTAACTAAACCAGTAAAATAAATATGATTCATGGTCAGTTCAGGCTGATAATTCGAATTCCCGCCAGCAGTCAATAGATCGCCTACTTTTAGGTCAGCTTTGGTGCCATGGTAAAAAGGCCCGGTATCCGATGGTTTTTCGTTCAGGGTTGCAGCCAACTCAGCATATCCAACTGACTTTTCGCTATCTCCCAGATCTTCGTAGCATTTGGCAAGCTTCAGATACAGGTTTGGTAGCGCACTCTTAACTGTATCGTCATTTAGTTTTAACGCATGTATCAAGGCCTTTTCGAGCCATGTTAATCTGTCTGAAGCAGTTTTTTGCTGCCGGGCTACATAATAAGCTGCAAGAAAGTGTTCGTGATGGTTCGTAGCTTCATTCCAGGCCTGCAGAAATAATTTAAGGGCTTCTTCTGGCTGTTTAGTTTCTTCCATGTTCATTCCCTGAAGACAAAGTTTAACAACATTGTTGAAAGGTGAAAATTCCATATATGCACTATTTTTGATTGCATCGCCGAATTTACCGTAGCACATGGAGACTTCAAATCCACATGTAGAGGTATCTTATGTATTAAAGTTACACATTCCACCCCTTATATTGTCGCGATTGCACCGCATTCGCATTTCTAAACTTCACTAAATTTGGATTAATAATCAAACACTTGAGACAATGAGAAAGATCAGAATTTTCGAACACATCTCGCTTGATGGCGTCATCGAACATGATGGAGATTACATTTACGGTGCATGGACAACAGCCTATAGAAGTCCCGCGGGAGCGGAAATGCTCTTTCAGACTTATGGACCTGACTTTGACCTTCTTTTGGGCCGTCAGACCTATGATATCTTTAGCAGCTTCTGGCCCAATGCAGGCAATTTTCCAATGGCCAATGCAATAAATGCTGCTACGAAACACGTCGCAACTCACCGTCCCGACAGTTTAATCTGGGGACCTGTAAAAAATTTAGGCACCCACATTGAAACTGCAATTCATACACTTAAATCAACAGACGGTCCCGATCTGATCGTTGTAGGAAGTTCCACACTGACCTCCCTTTTACTTGAACGAGGTCTCGTCGACGAGGTCGTGCTCATTACTTACCCGGTTCTGCTGGGGCATGGCAAACGCTTACTGTCAGACAAGGTAAATGCGCAAAAACTCGCTTTTATCGATTCAAAGGCAACCCCTACAGGTATTTTCATTAATAGATATCAATATATTGGATCACTAGAAAGACAATAGTTCACTAAGACAGATGTTATTTACATGAATATGTCTCGTTTCTTGTATATTTGATTTTAAACAAATCATTTCTATGAAAAGAACCTTATTATTCATGGCTATTATCTGTAGCTCCACCTTTGCCTTTGCGCAAAAAATTACGTACAAAGTCAATACACAAACGTCAACGATCAAATGGGGGGCAAAGAAAGTCGTCGGTGGTCATGTCGGTACCATAGCCTTGAAAGAGGGAACGATCCAAACTGATAAAGGTAAAATTACCGGAGGTGGATTTACCATTGATATGAATTCTATGGCTTGTACTGATGCGCCAAAACTAACTGGTCATCTTAAAAACGAAGATTTCTTTGATGTGTCTAAATATCCAACGGCAAAATTCGTTATCGCCAAAGTGGATAACAGCAAGGCTACTCCAATAATCACAGGTAATCTTACAATCAAAAACAAAACGAAAGCCATATCTTTTCCAGCAAAAGTAACCAGCACCACCGATGGGCTTTCGGCTGAAGCATTGGGTGTGAAGGTAAATCGACTGGATTTTGATATCCAATATCGTTCAGCCAGCTTTTTCTCTGACCTCGGAAATCGGGCTATTGAGGACGAATTTACATTGGACATTCAGATCAAAGCCGCAAAATAGCTATGATAACAAACAATGATGTAGCAAAAAAACTGCGACATCATTGTTTGTCTAAAGCAGCTCAATCCCCTGAGCGATATATTTACGCATCTGAGGGCTCGTTGATTCATGTTCTGTCACAATGATATCAAGCTTTTTGGTTTTATCGATGATAAAGCTTGACTCAGTATCAAACTTATCGGAAGTACACAATCCAACGATGCGAACACTCTGTTTCATCATTGCCCGTTTCGTTTCAGCATCTTCCTGATAATTACAGGACAAATTTTCAGGAGTAATTGAACAAACGCCCAAAAAGTATAAATCAGCTTTAAAATTGGCAATGCTTTCCAACGTAGTATTGCCAAAAGTGGTAAAGGCGGACTTATAAAGTCGGCCTCCCAAAAATATGATATCGATCAAAGGATGGTCTTCGATCACACTCGCGACAGGAAAACTATTCGTAATGATAGTGACTTTAAGATCCTTTGGTAAAATTTTAGTCAACTCCAAGATAGATGTACCCCCATCGAAAAAAAGCACCTGATCATCTTTTATTAATGATAAAGCTTTTTGTGCAATAATCTTTTTCTGTTCCAACCCTGCTTTCTCGCGATCACGATAATGATATTTTTTTTGCACAATGCTGTGAGCTCCACCCCGTACTGCGCGAAGAAGATCCCGATCATTCAATTCCTTGATATCTCTCCGTATGGTATCTTCGGATACCGAAAGCTTTTTGCTCAAGGTTTGAAATGAAACCGAGCCCTCCCTATTGGTGATATCTAAAATGGTTTGCAGACGATCGTACTTTAGCATAGGAACAAATATATAGATTTACTAGAATAAAATGAATTGCAAAAATTTGCTATAATTGCAATATTTTGCAATTATATAATTACATTTGTGCAATAATAAAGATAAAACTTATGATAAAAAAGACAATTTCCATTGATATGGACGGTGTACTTGCAGACATCCAACGGCACTATCTTTCACATTATTTTGAAGAAACGGGTATACGGATAAATGAAAACGATATCGTAGGGCTGAAGGAAGCGGATTGTTTACCTGATCAGACGGCAGTCTTACGGTATTTGCATACACCAGGTTTTTTCCGCAGTATTCCTGTTGCACAAGATGCACAAGACGTGGTGAAGGAATTACAAAACTATTATGAGATTTTTGTCGTATCTGCCGCAATGGAATTTCCCAATAGTCTTTTAGAGAAACGGGAATGGTTACAAGAATATTTTCCATTTATCTCGTGGAAGAACATCGTATTCTGTGGGAATAAAGGTATTATCGACACCGATTTTCTTATTGACGATCATCTAAAGAATCTAGACAGTTTTTCTGGAAAAGGGCTTATGTTTAATACATTTCACAATGTCAATGAGCACCGATTTGAACGGTTGAAGAACTGGACTGATGCACATCGTTTTTTTGTTGCTGACCTGCAAAATAAAATGTTCAACTGAGTATTTATAGCTGGCCAATCACAAGAGGTAATTGCCCAGCTATAGTTTGCAAGAATTTATTTTCTAGCCTGGAATTTCCAATAAATCCAATAAGACACGGAAAGTGAAAGCATAAGAAAAGCAACGACGATAAGCGAGACTGAAATTCCATAAAATTGGGCAACTCCACCCAACAAGGCGGGGCCCAACAACTGTCCCGAGTGCCCCAATGTTGACATAACCGGAATACTTGCTGATGCCCCAACCCCTTTTAAATTTCCGGCATGACTAAATAAAATCGGAACAATATTAGCGGCACCAAAGCCCAATAGGATAAATCCGGCTAATGCACCCCAATAAGAAGGTGATAAAACAGCTACCAGCAAACCGAATACCGCTAAGAGTCCCCCTCCGACCACAACAACCCGATGATCTAACCGGACAACAAGTACATCGCCAAAAAGTCGCATTGTTGCCATGGCGATGGAAAAGGCAGCATACCCTATCCCCGCAATTTCAAGCGGTGCATTTTTTTCCTCATGCAAAAATACCGCACTCCAATCCAACATTGAACCTTCGGACAGATAAGCACAAAAACAGAGCATGCCCAGAAATAAAACATGCAAATTGAACCAACCAGCCCATTTGGACTGACCTGCGGCCATTTTCTTGTCATCATGATGACTATTAATGCGTATTTCATCATCATGCGCATACAACCTACGATACATGACGAACATAATTACAACGATCAGTAAGGAGATCAATAACATGGCATAGGTAGCCTGAAACCCTAACTTTATCAACAGCCCTAATCCGAGCGACCCCGTTAATCCTCCCACACTAAAGATACCGTGCAGACCGGATAAGATCGGCCGATCAAAGAGTTTCTGGATAAGGATTGAGTGCGCATTTGCGGAAACTTCTATTCCTCCCATACACATACCAAAAAAGAATAGTGTAATCCCCATTGTTATGATGGAATTAGCAATTAACAACATCGGCAGTATCAATGCGAGCGTGATACCCGAAAGAAAGATAATTTTTCTTGTTCCAAATTTATTCAGAAGGATGGTTGAAAATGGCATAATAAAAAGAGCTCCGCCGCCGATAAGAAGCATCAAAAGTCCCAATACACCATCATCTATTCCAAGCCGTTGCTTAACATAAGGAACGACAGGTGCCCAACTGGCGAGTCCCAACCCACACACAAAAAAGATAAACCTGACAGCATTTCTCGCTGTATCCGGACGAATGGGTAATGATTTAATTTCCATATAATTTGAGATAAACTAAAATAGTATAGCGATAGACTTGTCTAGGCTTAGTCGTACAAAACTATCAATAATAAATCAAAATAGAAGCATATTATTGCATAATATTGCAAAAAATGCAAATTAAAGCAATAAAACAACCAGTCCCATTAAATAATACTGTCATTAGTAATCGTTTACAATTTTTATTTCAAGGACTAATATCTTCATACATTTTTTGGCGCATTAATCTTCAATCTCTATTTTTGCTATAATTGTGATTTATACCTAAATTGCTATTAGAAAGTGAATTCTTTCCAACAAAAAGGCTTGCGTCATCCGGTATGGGCAAAACGTTTATTTTACCACATGAACTATAAAACGATAGGCTATTTTCTTTTATCAACACTAATTATAGGGTCACTCTATACAAATGGTTGGTTTAATATATCTTATACATTCCGACAGCTTATAGGGATTATATTCATCATAGCTTACTTTGCAGAAACGGTCTTCTTCATTCGTGCACCTATTTTGAGAGATAAACAAATAAAAAAACATCTCTTGATAAGATTAGGTATCTTAATACTAATTGGCCTTATTATCATTATTTCTCAATTTTTTCGTATATTTTTAATGTTCGCCGTTCCAACACCTTTGCGATGCCAACGGCCGTAAGTCGTGCTTCTTTAGAAATGAACGGGATTATTCTCCATAAATAAACTAAAAATATGCAAACTCGAGCAGAAAAATTACAGCAGATTATGGATTGGGCAAAAAACAATACGGATATTCGGGCAGTTCTCCTAACGAGCTCCTTAGTAAATCCACTGGCACCAGTTGATGAATTAAGTGATTTAGACATCGAACTTGTATTTGATGACAATACCACGTATGTCGCCGATAAGAATTGGCTAAATAACTTTGGCTCTCCTATAGCCATGATTGAAGAGGATGAAAGCTACTTTGATAGCAAACATGCCATGAAAATGGTTTTATATACAGATCACATAAAAGTTGATTTTAAGTTATATAGTAAGCCTAATTTTTTGGAAGAGGTACGCCAAAGCCCGTTATGTGAAGATTGGGATATTGGTTATCAAGTACTCCTTGACAAAGAGGGGATAACGGAAGCGATCCAAAAACCCTCCTATCGGGTGTCAATCATAAAAAAACCTACCGAGCAAAAATTCAGACAGCTACTCAATGACTTTTGGTGGGACTGCACCTATGTAGCCAAATGCCTCGTCAGAAAGGATATTTTTTATGCGAAATTTATGTCCGAGGACAATATACGTACCGATTATTTGGTACCATTAATTGAGTGGTATATCGCGAGCCAGCATGGCTGGAACATTACAACCAATAAACACGGGCGTTTATTTGAGAAATATTTGACCCAGCAGACCTGGGAGAAAGTAATCCAAACCTTTTCAGGCAGCGATATAAACGAAAACTGGACGGCATTATTTGCAATGGCAAACCTCGTCGCAGCCATCGGCAGGGAGCTTGCACGTAAGTTAACCTATGAATATCCCGCAAAACTTGAAGCGGATGTCAGAATATATCTCAATGCTCTAAAGACAAAAGAAATATCTTGCAGCTCATCAATATAGCGATAGTGGTACCTAAAAATACATCGGGCGCTTAAGCTTAGTTATTTGTTAATAACCGGAATCGAGAACAATATCAGCCTATTTTGCAATTCTTTTCTTTTTACTCATTTAACTGATTTTTTAATATCTTTAATTATCATATTTTCAAAAATTTAAAAGTATCGTTATGACAGTAAAAACACTAACATTGAATATGTTCTTTTTGCTATTGACCTTCAGCGCATTTTCGCAAAACAATGCAGGTTTAAATTCGCTATTAAATAAGAATTCAGAATTTATTTTTCCGCAAACAGCACAGAAGATTGAAACCGCATTAAACACGAAGACCATTTACTACGAAGATGCAAATGAAGAAAAATACGCTAAATGGCTAACAAAATCCGGGCTGGAACTGTATGCTAGTCTTGGAAAAAATAATGCTATTAATGAAATATTTTTTGACATTCCGGACGATAAACCGCTCATCGTAGCGGGACTTCCTTTCGATCTTGTAATCAACAAAACTACCTTGGAAGAGAGTACAGCGAAATTTAGTAAATATGCTGCTAGAAAACAAAAAATGGAGGAAGGAAGCACATTTCCGGACGGCACGAGACTCACCTTTAAAACAGGAAAGCATTATGCTACACTAATTTTTGACAAAAATAACCTACTCCGTTTTTTAAGTCTTACAACCGAGCTCATCACGCCGGGGGTAAATTAAGCAAGCTAACTTTGATATAAATCAAAGTCTATACCGGAGAGAGATGGCTCGCCAGATGTGATTTGCCAGATCCTGATCTAAATCATGTTGCAGAAAAAACCATCTCTCTTTTTTCTTTACCAATGTCTGTAGCCCGCCATCTAACAATACTTGCAGCTCTGTTTCCTCTTTTGTAGGGCTTTTTTTTAAAAGCTGAACCTGAAAATCCTTTTCCTTAAATGTAATGCGAAATATCTGCCCTTTGTAGGATGTATTTAACTGTCCGATCGTCTCTTCCATGAAAAGCAACTCAAAATTTAGTAATCTATCAAAAAAATGCTCAGCTTATCTAAAAGCATGTAAACCAATATACCGTTACCGCCAATCTAACGCTAGACTATCGCTAGGCTTTCATGTGTGAATTAAGCATGTAAATATACAAAACAGAAATATATAATACTAATTTTTTTAGTTACACACAAAACATCATCCTTGTGGAAAAACGCAACAGCAATTAAATATCCATAACTGTGTCAAGTCCCCGCTTCAAGCCGGTAAAGGTGGATAGCTTCTGGACGGCTAGAAAAACTCCCTTTATATAAGGCTCTGCTCCATTTCCTGCATCATGCCGTAGGATCAGCTTCTCATCCTTTTCACCAAATATCACCTCTACTCCGAGGATATGGCCCGGTAATCGCACCGAATGTACCTGTATACCATTTATACTTGCACCGCGTGCATCTTTCCGTCCGATGGTATCTTCAATTGCTACTGTCAGATCAGGTGTCCGAATCGCGGACAAACGATAAGCGAGCTCAGCGACAGTTCCACTTGGTGCGTCAGGCTTGTCTCCTGAGGCGTAATCTATAACTTCAAAGTGAGGAACAAATTTAGCCGCAATCTCGGCAAACTTTTGTAGTAGCACGGCCGTAATTGCAAAATTACCTGCAGCCAGAATAGCGGTACTATTGTCAGCTGCAACCTTCGCAATTTCTTTAAAATCCGAATCAGACAATCCTGATGTTCCCAATACAACCCGCTTACCCCGGTTCAATGCAGCAATCACATTGTCTTTTGCAATTTCTGGTTTGGTAAAATCAATCATAACGTCAAAATCCACTCGGTCAAGAGCATGCTCCATAGTATCAAACAATGGAATTGGGCCCCGCTTTAATTGTAAAATTTCAGCCAAATCAGCCCCATTTCGGGATCTGGACAAGCCCCCCACCAATTGTAAATCGTTTTCCTCTACGATCCTTTTACTTAGTTCAGTCCCCACCCATCCTGTTGCTCCTGCGATAAATACCTTAATCATAATTTTTCTTTTGATTATAAAAAACAGACATTATTCTTTTATGGCCACAACAGCATAAACCATTGGAATCTTGTCTTCTAGCTGGTCAATCCGATATTTATTCTTTTCAAATTCAATAGTCCCTTTAAAACAATTATAAGGGGAATAATCAAATTCGTCAAGTTGTGTTATACGGAGTCCATTTCTGATCAAATTATTGACCACTTCGCTTATGCTATGGTTCCACATCACATATTCCTGTTTTATAGCTGAATTTTTATCCGCATAGGTGCCAGTTGCTGTCTCTACAATAGCTCCTGAATTAAAATACCTATAACCAACCTTCTCAAAATTATCATCGAACATCCAAACAACGGGATGGAATTCAACAAATACAAATTTCCCATTGGGCTTCAAAAATC
Organism: Sphingobacterium prati; assembly: GCF_013167215.1. GTDB lineage: Bacteria > Bacteroidota > Bacteroidia > Sphingobacteriales > Sphingobacteriaceae > Sphingobacterium > Sphingobacterium prati. The sequence continues at coordinate 395,566 of NZ_JABJWY010000035.1, read as the reverse complement.
TGGAAACAACCTGTGCCCATTTATTCAAATCTGGCAACCAGCCAATTGTACCATAACTCGTAAAAACAAGATCAAATTGCTGATCTAGATGATTCGGTAGATCATATACGTCACAACAGATAAAGTGGACATTAGCATTTGTCTGTTCAGCTATTTTTTGTGCACTGTCTATTGCCTTATCGGATAGGTCAACTCCCGTCACCTCCGCGCCAAGCCTACTCAGTGAAATGGTATCCTGACCAAAATGACACTGTAAATGCAAAATAGTTTTGCCCTCAAGGTTATCGAACAAGCCCAGTTCAATCTCATTTAAGGAGTTTCTCCCCCGCAGAAAGCCGGGAAGGTCATAAAACTCAGAATTAAGATGTGCATCTGTTCTATTGTTCCAGGACATTCGGTTTATATCCAAATAATGTTTTTCCTTATTCATAGCCTAAATCTACCTTTTCTATCCAAATAATTTACACGATCAGCCTATTCTTATAGAAGAATAACCGCTTTTAACAGTAGTTGGCACCTTTAATCCCTCATTGTTTTAAAAATATCGAATTTATGATAGAATGCTTGTAACGCCCCAACCTATTTTTATCAATTAGCTTAAGTTTCTTGTCCGTGCGGACAAATGTTAAGCCCGTAAAATCGTAATAACTCCAATATGACCGTGTGTAAAAATGAAAAGAGCGAAAAGGGATGTGATCAAAATCAAAAAAATAACTTTCCTGCGTTTGCAGACTGTCGATAATTAAAAGTTTATTGCTTCGAGGTTTTTCAATAACTAAATACTGATGCAATGGGATCTTATCTTTTGCGGTCTCTATCGCACCAAAGTCTCCATCTATTTCACAGGTTTTCACCCTCAGCTTTTCAAATTCTCCATTTTTAAACTCAAACACCTGATAATATTGCGGTTCAGCAATATTGTCAAAATAGATTTTGACACTACTAGTATCAATTTTCTCATGCGTTTGATACAAGGGCAAAAATTCTGCGTTCGTAGACCAATCCGTTTTAACATCGATCTGAGACGGCATTGAAGAAAAAAAAGTTAACGTATCATTTTTGATTGCAAATGTACCCCTGGATTGATTTTCATATCCCACATCCTCACCTGCTTTTAATGGTAAGTTTGTTTCCTTATAAAAATAACTGTGATCCAGGAAGTTTAAAACCAATTCATTGGTTGAGTCACTCTTATATTTTACAATTCCGGTGTCATCATCAGTAAAATGTACGGTACTGTCCCTGAATTTCTGAGCATGGTTCCCACAGGATTGTAGTATGAGTACGAACAGCAGTATTTTGTAATTTTCGAGTGCCAGCATAACAATCAAATTTTAAGTTTTAATATCACTCTATACCTGATTCAATAGGAAAAACAATTACTTCACTTTTTCGATAATATTATCCGATGGACCATCTCCATAGTACGCCGGTTTCTGCTCAGCTATTTTAGGATGGCCATTTTCATCTTTCTCTAATTTTTTGATTCCCGTTCTCGGCGGACGCCTGGTATCCAGCTCCATTTCGAAAGATATCGTAATTTTATCGTTAACGCCAAGACTATTCCCTTCTTTATCAAAAACCTGCAAATCGTGCAAATAATAATACAGTTGTGTACCTAATGAATAAGTAATCCTAGAAATACCATGTAAAACATATAATAAGCAATAATATTTGGCAATAAAATCAAAAGATCCCTTCCTGCTCCTTATCCTCTCTTTTTTCAAAATAGTTTTCCAGATCTTGCTTTGCCGAAACTGGAAGGTAGTGAATATACTGCTGACCTATTTTTGTTATTCGCAATACAAAATATAACCTTAAAGAATCAAATATGCGAAAGAATTCAATATCTTGAATAGCAATGTTTTTCCCGCTCACAATGATTTGGTTTTCCTCAAAAATCATATCATCTGCTCTGGATTTTATTTTTGATACAAATAATGAATACGGGAAACCTATGACTACAACTGCATTCCATAAAGGATGAATATTGCGAATTAGTAGTGTGCTAACGAGCATGATCACAAAGAAAATTAAAGCCGCATATAAGCTATATCGAAGTACCCGGTCAAAGTTGTATGCCTGAGTCTGTAAGTGCCGTTCCATTTTATAGGTATAAAACTAATACGTTTGCAACACAAAAAATGAATTTATTTACAATTCGCGCTGTTCCCTTTACAATATGACCATTTTCATGATTTTTCGGTTCCGTACCAGAGATTTCAAAAGCTCCCAGAGTCCGTTGGGCATCTCGGTAGACGCAACGGAAAGAATCTAGGAAACAGCAAAGTCAAGTGGAATAAATAAAAAATAGGCCCGATCAAACGAAAATAGTTCAGATACGAAAACTTTATAACCGGACAGACAGCAGGATAAGTTAGTCCTGTTATAAAGCTATCGGTTTTAAAAACGTGTGGTGATAAAATTTGTAGCGGACCAGTTAAAGAATGTAATAATATTCCTCCGCAGGTGTAGTTGGCTTTTGCGTAGGTTCACCAATAGCCTCCAACAAATTCATCTCAATGGTCTGGCAGATCGTTGTCATCGGCGTATCCATGGGTTTATTTTCAAAAGGATCTTGCATTAAGATGGCAGTACGTTCGATAATAATAAAAATAATGGGAATTCCGATCGTCAGCAGCATTTTGACCAAGATAACATCATCATTCAGGCTAAAGGGTAATAAGAGCGCAAATAAATAAATCAAGAAATGGATCAGTTTACCATAAGACACTGGAAAGACTGTGTTTTTTATCCGTTCGCAACGCCCCATTGAATCAGAAAATCGTGTTAAAATCTCATCCACAGCAACTTGTCTAAATTCAGTGATCAACCCCTCTTGGGCCAATAAGCGTAAATGCTTTGCATGGGCAGTTAAAATTCCGTAAGCCACATTTGTATCATTGATCTGATAACTTTCCAAATATTCTCCTACCCGTTTTGAATGGGATTCTTTTCGCAATGATTCGCTCAAGGCATAATTCCATATAATCTGCCTTTCGACAAACATTTTTAGGTGTATGTCCTGATCTCTGGTAATAAAAGTTTGCAGAAGACGTATTAAACTACGCGAATCGTTGACAATTGCTCCCCATACAATACGTGCTTCCCACCACCTATCATAAGATTGTGCAGTTCGAAATGCTAACAGAAGCGATATTGCTGTACCTACAATCGCAATTAATGACAATGGAATCTGCAGTGTCAAAAAATCTTTATGCTTCGCCAGCAGCCCGACCAAACAGCCGAAAAAAACTATTCGAATCAAATCTGTCTGAATGGCCTTTAAAAAGTATGAAACCGAAATTCTCCTATTGAGTAACATATCACTAATGGTCTTTAGTTGAAATAATACTTTATATAAATCCGAAAGTTATTTTTTTGTTTTACGACAGGACAAACAAAACGTTAAAAAGCTGCAATAAAGCGTATTATTTTCACTTCTTTCTCCAGCTCTTCATTGACATTATCGAAACATTTTTCCAGTAAAAAATTAAAATAACAACGTGTTACACAAGATTTCCTTAAATTGTATCCATTTGCTTTTAACAGGTGTAAGTTGCTATGGATATATTGGATTTGAATAAAGATTATTGGGACAATCGCTATAAGAACATGGAGATCGGATGGGATATTGGTTATGCATCACCAGCGATTATAAAGTATGCAGAGACCGTAATTCCCAAAGATGCATCTATTTTAATTCCCGGTTGTGGCAACGCGCACGAAGCTAAGGCACTTCTGGAGAAAGGCTTTGAAAATATCACCTTGCTTGATATCGCACCGACATTAGTTGATCAGGTTCAAAAAGCATTTGGTGTAATTCCGCAGCTTCAGATTATCTGTCAGGATTTTTTTCAGCATGAACAACAATATGACTACATTTTGGAGCAGACCTTTTTCTGTGCGTTGGATCCTGCCCTACGGGAAAACTACAGTAGCAAAATAGCTTCGCTGCTCCAACCGCGCGGTATTCTCGCAGGTCTATTGTTCGATAGAGAATTTCCTGTACAGCCCCCCCCATTCGGTGGAAACAAATCTGAATATCAGCATTTGTTTCTTTCAAGCTTTGATATTTTAAAAATGGAGACCTGTTTCAATAGTATACCGCAACGACAAGGAACTGAGCTTTTTATCGAATTAAGGAAGAAATAATCTATTTTCCGGGCATGACTTGATAAGTTGGGTCATCCTTAATATTAACGACCGCAATTCCCGTTGCGTTTTTGAGGAGGGAGCGACAATCTTCACTGAGATGCCACAGTTCCACTTTCTTCTGTCGCGAAGCATAACGCTCCGTAATTTTATTTAGCGCATCCACAGCAGACATATCCACGACCCTACTTTCTTTAAAGTCCACAATGATATGATCAGGATCCTCCTGAATATCAAACTTATCCAAAAAATTTGCTGTGGACCCGAAAAACAATGGTCCATATATTTCATAATGTTTTATACCTTCTAGGTCAACATATTTTCTCGCCCGTATACGCTTCGCATTATCCCAGGCAAAGACCAATGCAGAAACTACGACACCGACAAGCACAGCCAAAGCTAAGTTGTGCAAGAGCACTGTTATACCGGCAACAAGAATACCAACGAAAATATCCGGTTTCGGGAACTTATTGATAATCCGAAAACTCACCCATTGAAAAGTGCCAATAGCGACCATCATCATCACACCGACAAGTGCTGCCATGGGGATTTGCTCAATAAAAGGTGCGCCGACCAGTATAATCAATAAAATTGTCATTGCGCCTATAAAAGCGGATAACCGCGTCCTTGCACCTGCATTCAAATTCACCAAGGTCTGTGCCACCATCGCACAACCACCCATTCCACCAAAAAATCCATTGATCGCATTTGCCAGCCCTTGCGCAATGGATTCACGGTTAGCATTTCCTTTACTAGCAGTGATTTCGTCGACCATATTAAGAGTCAAAAGCGATTCAACAAGTCCTACTCCCGCCATGACCAAGGAATATGGGAAGATTAATTGCAATGTGTCCCAGCTCCAGGGGATATTAGGCAAATGAAAGTGAGGGAGTGATCCGCTTACCGATGCTATATCCACCACTTTCTTCGTTTCGATACCTAGTAATGATACCAGACCAAAAACAACCAAAATAGCAATTAATGAAGCGGGAACCGCCTTTGTGATCCGAGGAAAACCGATAACAATCAGCATTGTCAATAAGGTAAGCCCCCCCATAATATATAAAGTCGACCCCGACATCCAGACCATATCCGTTCCGTTGCTCGCCTTAAATTGTACAACCTGCGCCATAAAAATAATAATGGCTAACCCATTCAAGAAGCCGTACATAACAGGTTGTGGGATCAAACGGACAAATTTTCCCCATTTGAAAAGACCAACAAAAAATTGTAGTATGCCCGCCAAGATCACTGCCGCAAAAAGATAGTCAATACCATGACTTGCTGCAAGCGCCATCAGAACAACGATAGTTGCCCCAGCTCCACCAGATACCATACCCGGCCTTCCCCCAAAAATAGCAGTCACGAGTCCCATTAAGAAGGCAGCGTAAAGGCCCGTTAAGGGTGGCAAACCAGCTAGTATCGCAAATGAAAGGGATTCAGGTATCATCGTCATGGCTACCGTCAAGCCAGCAAAAAGTTCGTTTTTAAAATTGACGGACCGTATGTTAAAAAATTCAAAGGTATTGTTCATATTGAAATCAGTTGAACATTATAAAACGTTGCAAAGGTAACAATCCATACCGTATATCAGCAACTTGCAGGTTGCTAAAGAGAGAAAGAATCGCAATCGGAAAAACAGTTTTACCCTGTATTTGTTATTCAGTACAACTCTTATTGCAAAACAGCATATTGACCGATATGAAACTATACCTAAAGCCTTATTGTTCTATTTTATTTTTCCTTTTGAATGTATTTAAGACCTTTTTTTGTGCATTGATCTTTTCCTATTTTCCAGCGATGGCCACTATTCAAACGAATCAAAATAACGTTCAATATACAATCAGAGATACAGCACATAGGCTTGGTAGGATGTGCCTAAAATCATCAGCAGATAGTGTCAATCAGCTCATCAGGAACACAAATTCAAGAGATAGTATCGCCGTGTCGAGACAACAGGCAAAATGGATTTCCGATCAGATTCATGCCAAATTATCCGACAGTACCTTAAATTTTCAAAAGAAAAACTTTCTACGCGCCGGAATAGAATGGTTTTCTATTCAAGCTATACCGGCCTCGGTCAATTATTTCATTCGAAAAGATCCAGTCTCTCATATTTCTTTCAAAAATTTCTTCAGCCATTTAAAGTTTTCGGCCTGGACTTGGGACGATAATCTCTTCGCCACCAATCAAATCGCCCATCCCTACCACGGGCAGTTCTATTTCAATTCATTCCGATCCAACAACTTTAGCTTCTGGCAGTCCTCAATAGCGACTGTGGCAGGGAGCTACATATGGGAGACAGCAGGCGAGACAGAACCACCTTCGGTCAACGATATTATTAATACCAGTTTTGGCGGAACGATTCTCGGCGAGATGACACACCGCCTTTCACATCATATTCTTGCCAGACCGAGCCTCACGAAAGGACAGCGAAATAAAAAAGAAATATTAGCGATGTTGATCAATCCGATCAACGGCTTAAACCGTCTACTTGACGGCCGTTGGGGAAATACAGCGAAAGGCATCGTCATCGATAGCTCTCAGGTTCATACAGAAGCCGAATTAGGTATTCGAAGATTTGATGCCAAAGAGCATAATGTCATCAGCCGGGGAAAGAATGATATCTATGCCCGCATTAAACTGATTTATAACAACGAATATGCCGACAGAAAGAAACCTTTTAACGACTTTATCCTCAATCTTGAAATTGGATCTGATGACAGCTCAATCGTAAATGCTGTCAACATATATGCCTCCCTTTATGGGAATCGTATATTATCCGATTTAACCGGCACACATCGTGGTATTGTATCAGCTCACTTTGATTTTTTGCGTAATGAGGCTTTCTACTATGGATCGCAAAGCATCAATTACAATGTTTTTTCCAATTTTAACATCGGTAAACACACCAAACTGACTACTGTCTTGGGGGGTGGACCAGTAGTTCTGGCAGCGGTACCTGATCCATATCTTCATTTTGGAGAAAGCCGTACCTATGATTATGGTCCAGGAATGGATGTGCGTACCGCAGCAACATTAAATACGCTTAATCGCTTTAAATTTGGAATAGACTACCGTGGCGGTTATTTTGTAACTATCAGTGGCAATAAATCCCATCATTATCTTCATACTGTATCAACCAGCGCTTCGGTACGAATCTGGAAAAACTTTGGCATTAATCTCTACTCAGGATATTTCAGGCTGGAAGGTCGTTACCGGGACCATGACAAAGTGAATAAAGATTATCCTTTTATACGTTTGGCCTTGGCTTATAATTCAGAATATTAATTTGCCCAATATTTCTTCAATGCATCTTTCAGACGCGGGTCATAGCCATAAATATCAGGGTAAGAAACGATTTTACCGTCATCATCAAGCCAAGTAGTATAATAAGTAAGGTATACAGGCATCTGACGTTTCAACGTTACCCACCTCGATTTGGAAATGGAGTCAGTTGTAATTTCTTTTGCGATCTTCTCGGCTTGCTTCTCGTTATTCACCAAGTAGCTGGCCAAGTCAACGGGTTTTTCAACACGTACACAGCCGTGACTCACAGCACGGTTGGTCTGCCCAAACATTTGTTTGGCAGGTGTATCATGGAGGTAGATCGAATAAGCATTTTCAAATAGAAATTTCACATTCCCCAAAGAATTATCTGATCCCGGATTTTGCTTAAAACGGAATTTCTCAACCGAATCCGCATGCCAATCTACCGTACTTGGATCAACCTGCTTTCCCTTATAGTAAGCCACCATATTACGCGAGGCCAAATAATTTGGATTATTCCTTACACTGGCCAATAATTCTTTTTTTACAATACTGCTCGGGATATTCCAAACCGGGTTGATCTGCATCGCATCCAGAATACCTTGCATGACCGGGGTTTCGTGGTTTTCACCTTTGCGCGTATAGGCAGGGTTAGCAGTTTCACCAACACATACGTTCATCAATTGACTGGTTTTACCATCTTCCATAATATGTAAGCGTTGTTCAGGAATATTGACAAAAACATATTTCTCCGGAAAAGACGTCCCCATCCAGCGTAATTTTTCCAGTACCATCAGTACGTTAATCCTTTGTGTGTTATCCAGATTACCATTTTCCAACAAACGCTGAAATTGAATGTAATACTGATTTTTCGGCTGAATATTAGCCATCAAGGGGCCCATCTGCACACTGTCCAGCATGTGAATCACCTTTGCATAATTCATGCGATTTTGCGGCACAAAATATCTTCCGTACAGGCGCTTCGGATTAACCACACCGTATTTCATACTGCTGACATAAGCCACAAAACCATCTGTCCCCAAAAGATCGAGCTTGGCTAAAAGCGGATAGGACTCAGCGACATCCTTTGGTTGCAGTTTGCGCAGCGAAAATAACGTCTCTTTTATCTCCGCAGTGTGGAAGTAACTGCTACGTATCCCATGTTCTTCACTTTGTTCAAAATAACTCAATAGGGTATCAATGCTTCCGTCAAATAGATGTTCAGCGATTAAAGTCATTCCTGCAGTAGAATCAGACAATTTCTTCATCCAGCTCGGGTTATGCAGGTTGCCTTTCTGTTTACCATACACTTCCTGAAACACCTTCACATAGGCTGTTGTATCAAACTCCTTATAAGATTTTTGTTCAAAACCTTGTGCGAGCACATCACCATAAGTGGGCGGATTCTCTTTGCAAGAAAAAAATACTATTGAAACGAAGGAAATAAAAACTAAAAAACGTGACATACTACAAATAATGAAAAAAGAAATGGCTTCGCAATAATGAAGCCATTTTCTGGAACAAATATAAATAATTCTTATTGGCAAACGAATCTTCCCTGTCATCGAATCACTACATAATGAATTACTGATGTTTTAGAAGGAAATCCTCAAGGAGTTTCACCATTGCCGTATTCCCTAAAAATGCCGCTGTTCGTTGGTGTAGTGTCTTGGGTTCAATATCTAAAATACGTTGGTATCCATTCGTCGCCCTCCCTCCTGCTTGTTCAATAATAAACGCTATTGGATTACATTCGTACATTAATCGTAATTTCCCGTTCGGGTGTGCTGAAGTCGTCGGATAAAGAAAGATCCCCCCTTTCAGCAAATTGCGATGAATGTCAGCAACCATCGACCCAATATAGCGCGATGCATAGGGACGTTGGGTAGCTGCGTCTTCCATTTGACAGTATTTGATATATTGTTTGACACCGTTGGGGAATTTGGAGTAATTTCCCTCATTGATCGAATAAATATTCCCCGCTTCAGGAATCTTCATATCGGGATGAGACAGGCAGAATTCCCCGATGGAAGGATCTAAAGTAAAACCATTCACCCCTTTGCCCGTTGTATATACCAACATGGTTGAGCTTCCATAAATGACATATCCTGCGGCAACTTGCTGGGTTCCGTGTTGCAGGATATCATTGCTATTACATGACACACCTGTATCCGAAAGCCTGCGATAAATAGAAAAAATTGTCCCTACAGAGACATTAACATCGATATTACTCGAACCGTCCAATGGATCTATACAAACAATATACTTTGCGTTTTTTGAAACCCCAGATTGCATATAAACTGGATTTTCATGTTCCTCCGAGGCAACGACACAGCATTCTCCACCACTTTGCAGTGCTTTAATAAATTGCTCATCGGCATACACATCCAACTTCTTCTGTCCCTCTCCCTGCACATTAATCTGCCCTGAATCCCCCAAAATATCAACCAATCCAGCCTTGTTGACTTCTCTGTTAACAATCTTTGCTGCTATACCGATATCACGCAAGAGCCTAGACAGCTCACCTTTTGCATATGGAAAATCGGCTTGTTTTTCAATAATAAATTGTCCTAGTGTTGTTATACCACTCATAATAGTGTTTATTGGATATTTTTTGTTGTACAAAGCTAAAAAAGTAAAATAGATTTTAGCAAAGCTATCTCCCTGTCCAGCTAAACTTTAGCTCATAAAATACGCAATCGATTGCGCATATCGTTGAAAACTTCCTTCTGCTAAAACGATTATTAACTACAAAAAGATAACAAAGCGGTAAAAGAAGTAGATATCTTCTAAATCCTCAGAAATAAAAAAAAACAAAAAATGATAAGTATTTGGTAATTTTAGCAAAATATATTGATACAATGCAACAACTTATACAGCTCGTTGAAAAGGAAAAACTAAGTACTCAGCCCGTTACACAACATACCTTGATCATTGATGATAAGCAAGTTATTCATGGGGCACTTTTTTTCGTTAAAACAGCACGCAAGACTTTTAAAATAATGGTTCCTGCTCCTTTTTACGAGGCTTTGCTCGATAATCAATTAACCATACAACGCTTAATAAAACATCCCGAAGCCATGCTACTTTCCTGAGGGATCATTTTACCAAAAAAGAACATCATATTAACTCATCCACGCACAATTTTTGCGTCAAATTTATCACATCTCCGCTTTTTGCATTTGCAACAGGTCTAATTGTTGGGAAACAAATAACTCCATTTGTTTGTTTATTCCACATGGTGCATCACGGCAATTGGTGATCCAATACACTGATTTTCTTATCGTAATGATGGATCAGCGGATGGAAATATTACAAAAAAACATTGTAAAAGTACAACATTAGCCGAGCGATAAGCCTTAAATTTATTGTATAATAAAATGCTATGCAATACCAATATAAACTTTCAGGCATGTCCTGTAATGGATGCAGAACGACCATTGAAAACGCGATTAATCAGCTTCCCGAAGCCCAAGCTAAGGTCTCGCTAGATCCACCATTGTTGACGATAGAATCTGAGCAGGAAATTTCAGCAGATCAGATCCAAGGGATGCTATCTAGATTGGGTAACTACCAAATCAGCGAACAAAGCGAGCCAAAACTTTCCTTACATAAAGCTAGATCCTCAGCGCTGTCCCCCACAGGCAAGTACTATTGTCCGATGCACTGCGAAGGAGAGAAAACATATGACCTACCAGGACGTTGCCCCGTTTGCGGCATGTATCTCGTACCAGTCGAACAGATTCGAAGTGAACAACAGCATGGCCATACAGGCCATTCGGATCATTTCGGAAGATCTGCTGCAAACAAAACAATGGAGCCTGAACAGCGGCGACATACCACCGCAGAGGATCATAATCATCACCCCAAGCATGGATCTTCCACACAGGAGCACGATCATCATGGGCATATGCATCAGCACAATGAACAGTCCGTTGCCGCAGTGTCCAAGCAGCAACATACGGGTTCTGCAGGAAAATACTACTGCCCGATGCACTGTGAAGGCGACAAAGTTTATGATCAACCGGGCAGCTGTCCGGTTTGCGGAATGAATCTTGAAAAAATTCCTGAATTGAACAAAATAACACAATATACCTGTCCGATGCATCCCGAAATTGTCCGGGACCAGCCTGGAAGTTGCCCGATCTGCGGTATGGATCTTGTTCCAATTGCTGGTGGAAACGACCACGAAGAGGACCGGACATATAAAGATCTCCGCCTGAAACTGTGGCTTTCTATTTTGTTTACAGTTCCAATATTTGTTCTCTCCATGGGGGAAATGCTTCCGGGTAATCCCATTGGTAAAATTATACCGCCAGATTTGTCCGGTTGGATACAATTATTATTATCCCTACCCGTCGTTTTCTATACCTGCTGGTCATTTTTTCAGCGTGGCTGGGTTTCTTTTAAAACCTGGCGTTTAAATATGTTCAGCCTGATCGCCCTTGGAGCGGGTGCAGCATTTCTCTATAGTCTTGTAGGTTTATTCTTTCCCCAGATCTTCCCTACTGACCTAAAAAATCATCATGGTTATATTGCCTTGTATTTCGAGTCGGTCACAGTCATTTTAACCTTAGTACTTCTAGGTCAGGTGATGGAAGCCAAGGCACATTCAAAGACCAATTCAGCGATCAAAGAACTCATTAAACTTAGCCCATCGGACGCTACCCGGGTCGAAAATGGTGTTGACGTAAAAATTGGAGTTGATCAGATTCAGATTGGAGACACCCTGAAAGTCAAACCCGGAGATAAAATACCTGTAGACGGTCAGATCACAAATGGTACAACGAATATTGACGAATCCATGTTGACAGGTGAACCCCTGCCTGTCGAAAAACAGGAAGGCGACAAAGTAAGCTCAGGTACGATCAACGGTGAACGGCTTTTTTTGATGAAAGCCGAACGCATCGGCTCAGATACCCTATTGGCTCAGATCATCCAGATGGTCAATGATGCCAGTCGAAGTAAAGCACCGATACAACGTCTTACGGATAAAGTCTCTGAAATATTTGTTCCAATAGTGATCGTTATCGCTTTGTTGACATTCTTTGTCTGGTGGATATGGGGCCCTGCACCATCATTAGCGTACGGATTTGCCAACGCATTGGCTGTTCTTATAGTTGCCTGTCCTTGTGCCCTTGGTCTGGCAACACCGATGTCTGTCATGGTCGGGGTCGGCAAGGGGGCCAAAAATGGCATTCTGATCAAAGATGCGAGTGCCTTAGAAAAAATGAACCAAGTAGATGTCGTATTAACGGACAAAACAGGAACAATAACCGAAGGTAAGCCCGCCGTTGATGACATTCAACCCACAGGAATCAGCAGCATCTCCGAAATACTGTCTTTGGCAGCTTCGTTAAATAGCAACAGTACCCATCCACTTGGTCAGGCCATTATTAAACGAGCAAAAAAAGAAGGAAATAAAGTTGAACAACAGGTTGCCAATTTCGAAAATATTGCCGGGCAAGGCATTAAAGGCGAGCTAAGCGATCAACCGATTGCCCTAGGCAACCAATTGTTGATGGAAAGTATGGAAATAGATATTCCCGAGGAGATACGCAATACTGTAGCGCAGGCGCAATCCGATGGAAAAACAGTCTCTTATCTGTCAAAAGGCGGTGATTTACTTGGCTATTTCAGCATTTCTGATCAGATTAAAGCCTCCTCCAAACAGGCCATACAGTACCTGCTCCAACATGATGTGGATGTCATAATGCTCACAGGAGACAATGCACATACGGCAAAATCTGTCGCCGAGCAAGTTGGGATCAAGCATTTCAAAGCAAATGCATTACCAAAAGATAAATTACAAGAGATACACCGTTTACAGGAGCAAGGACATGTTGTTGCGATGGCTGGTGACGGCATTAACGACGCTCCTGCCCTTGCACAGGCCGATATCGGTATCGCAATGGGGACAGGAACAGATGTAGCCATACAAAGTGCATCGCTAACCTTATTGCAGGGCGACCTAACCGGCATTGCCAAAGCCAAAATACTGAGTCATAAATTACTTCGAAATATCAAAGAAAATTTAGGCTTTGCTTTCATATATAATATTCTAGGTATCCCATTGGCAGCAGGGCTTCTCTATCCAAGCTTTGGCATCCTATTATCCCCGATGATAGCTGCAGCAGCAATGAGCTTTAGTTCCGTTTCGGTGATTTTAAATTCCTTACGCTTAAACCGCGCAACGATTGGTATAGATAAAAACTAAACAAAAGAAAGCCGCTTGTTAGCATTGAAAAATAGATAATAACTATATTCGCGATTCCTAATGACATATATTTATCATCATTATGCGCAACATATTTTTAATACTTCTGACGGTCATCGTAACGCTGGTTTGTGTCAAGAATTCACAAACTGTAAATATTGACCTTTTTATTGAGGGCAACATAGCGTTATGGAAACTCATCCTGACCTTTTTTGTAATGGGTATTCTCTTCGCTTTTTTATTAAAGGGTGGTAAAAAGAAACAACAACGGGAAAATACAGCATTATCAGATCAATTAGAAGAGGAATATCAGGAACCTAAGTCCAAATTATCCGATGAAGATCGGGACTTTCTATCATAATGACAAAAAATAAACTGCTAAAAATGAAGGTTTAAACACATTAAACCCATTTTTATTATATAAATAGTTGTGAGAAAAAGAGATTAATCCTATCTTTGCATCACTTCAAACAAGGAACGGTAGTTTAAAAAAAGAAGTATGATTCCGTAGCTCAGCTGGTAGAGCAATACACTTTTAATGTATGGGTCCTGGGTTCGAATCCCAGCGGGATCACAAAAGATAGTATCAAAACTACGTAAAAGCTTGCAAATCAAATGATTGCAAGCTTTTTTATTTTACCGGAAACACCAAAATATGCAATAAATCGCATAAAAAAAGTGAGTGATTCGGTGAGTAGTTTTACAGAGTGGCATACTCACTGGAAATGATGTAAGTTATTGACTTACAGAACGTTCAATCATTAAACGACTTGATACGATTAGACTGCAAGGCTAACTTTGTTAACTTTAAATCAGTCGATTATGAAAACTAATTTCAGTCTGCTCTTCTACCTGAAGAAACCAAAAAATTATGTTAAAGGTGCTGTTCCTGTTTATCTAAGGATTACCGTTAACGGAAAACCTGTGGAAATGTCCGCCAGCAGAAAATGTGAACCGGAATTGTGGAACACCAAAGCGGGTCACATGATCGGCACAAAAGAAGATGCCAAAACTTTAAATTCCTATCTCGACAAAATGAAAGCAGGTGTCACCGCTGCCCATACTTCTTTATGCGTAGAAGACGCAGACATATCCGCTGAAAGCGTTAAATGCAAGTATCTGGGCAAGGCCGAAAAAATGCACACTATTATGGAGGCCATTAAAATTCACAACACAAACATGGCCGCACTTGTAGAAAAGGAAGATTATGCGGAAGGCACTTTGAGGCGGTTTAAGGTACTGGAAAAGCACGTTAAAGAATATCTTTTACTGAAATACCGAACAGGTGACCTCAATATCCGAAATATAGACCATGAGTTTATTGATGGTTTTGATTTCTACCTGCACACTTCAAAGGATAATGATACCAATACAGCCAGTAAGCACCTTAAAAATCTTGGAAAAATCGTCCGTATATGTCTTAGAAACAAATGGATCATCACCGATCCCTTCTTTGGTTATAAGTTGAAATCAAAACTCGTACAAAGGGAATACCTTACTGCGGATGAACTGCAAAACATTGCCGGCAAAAAATACAGTACCGCAAGACTTTCACAGGTTCGAGACTTTTTCCTGTTTAGCTGCTATACGGGGTTGTCCTATGCCGATGTGCAAAAACTCAAACAAACCGACATACGTATAGGTATTGACGGGGAAAAGTGGCTGTTCAGCTATCGTAAAAAAACTGGTACGCCTGTAGCCGTCCCGCTTATCCCAATAGCCGCTGATATTCTAGAAAGGTATAAAGATCATCCTTTCTGTGTCAATCAGAACAGGGCGCTGCCGATTTCCAGCAATCAAAAAATGAACGAGTATTTGGTGGAGATTGCCGCACTATCGGATATCGTCAAGACACTCGGCAACCGGATCGCCAAGCGCACTTTTGCCACTACAGTTACCCTTTTGAATGGTGTACCTATTGAAAGCGTATCAAAAATGATGGGACATACCAATATACGCACCACCCAACTTTATGCAAAAATGCTGGATGAAAAGGTAAGCAGCGACATGGCACCCTTAAGACAAATTTTTGCCTCAATTTAATTCCTTCCGGTCGGCAGCTCATGTGCCGACCGCTTTTAAATACACGCTAATAGAATGGAAACAAAGATCAAAATTTCTGATGAACTGGTTATGAACCAGATTTACATTATAAGAGGGCATAAAGTGATGCTGGATTCCGATCTGGCTGAACTATATGGAGTGGAAACCAAACAGCTAAAGCGGCAGGTAAAAAGAAACGCAGAACGTTTTCCCGAAGATTTCATGTTTGAGCTAAACACGGAGGAACAGAAAATCTTAAGGAGCCAATTTGGCACCTTAAGACACGGGGCGCACTCGAAATATAACATCACGGCCTTTACCGAACAGGGCGTGGCAATGCTTTCCAGCGTGCTAAACAGCACAAGGGCTATTGAGGTAAACATCCAGATCATCCGCATTTTTACCAAAATGCGCCATGTGCTGTCCGACAATACAGAGATCAGGCTGGAAATTGAAAAGATTAAAGGAAAACTGAATAACCAAGACAAAAACATGGAGATCGTTTTCCGCTACCTAGACGAACTGCTGGAGAAACAGGAACGGCCAGCGCCGAAAAGGACACGAATTGGGTTCAAGCCCGACGAACTGTAGTTTTCTGTTACTGGCTTCTCCGTATATGCCAAAAGCGGGAACAGCAACAGCCAAGAGCGGAGGCCGTTCCGCAGGCCGCAAATGCGGGACGGCCAATTTGCAGGCATTATTCAAGTAAATCCTATTTATGGTTTTTGATTGATAATATCGCTATTTATTTAATTCAATTTTTTTGGTAAATACATAACATAGGTTCAGCAGTTCCACCAATTGATTATAAAAAATAACATATCTGTTAGTTCCTCGCCTTCAGGAGATTCAGCAGCGAAATGAATCCATCCCTCGTATAGCTCCCAAAGCTTAGTACGGGATTCGTGAATCGGATGGTTCACGAAAAAATAAGTAATTGACGGCACAGGATTATCAAGATCCTCATCGGAGATATCAATGGGTTGATAATTTAAAGCCTTTAAAATTTCTTCCATAACCTCTTTATTTATTGATGAAACGGTATACCATTCTTAATTGATCTACAAAATTTTTGAAATCACCCTCATAGTGTTTCTTTAGTACTAAGAGCTGAAATTGGCTTTGCTGAAAATAACTGACCAGTTGACTATCATCAACAGAGTTCAACAGCACATAATTTCTCGGGCTGTAGCTCAGCATAGCAAAAAAAGCGGTATTGAAGTAATATTGTAGCGGATGTATTTTTCCTTGAAACATTAGTCGAAGTTCTAGTTTATAATAATCGCCCATATCTTTCCATAGAAAACAGATTTCTGGTGTTTCATTATTAAAGGCGCATGGCGTCATATACGATCTTCTTGGCTTGCCTTTTACATTACGCATTCCATATGTATAACTGTAGTGTGTGTACAACCTTCCTGAAAGTAAAGGAAGCGCCTTTTGCCAGAGCTCAAAAAGCTGATTGAAATTATTTTGGTTCTGTTTCCGTTTTTCAGAAAGCTTATGAGCGTCTTCTTTATATTCTGGGTTAGCAACCAAGGCTATTTTCTTCATGTCGAAGCAAATCTCAACGAGGTTTTGTTGTTCGTCCGAAAGATCGATTTCAGAAAGTTGCATTTCATTAAGCACGTATGTTGTAAAGCTTCTTACCTCGGTTTTAGCCTTGTTCAAAATCCCTGTATAAGGAATTAAAAAGGGATAATGATTTGTTCGGAACCTTTCATTGTTGTTATCTGCTAAACAGAAACCCAACACCTTGTGTGTTTTTCTAGGTGGCTCTTCTTGAATTGAAGGAACTGCTTTCCGTAGCTCCACTATATTTGCAGATACTATAGGAAGTTGTTTTCCCGGCTTATATAGGCCTTTATACCTCACTTTTGACGACACATGCAAATTATCCTTCGACTTATGGATCATCAGGTATTTAGATCCCCCTGTTTCCTGATCAAAGAATCCCGGCCAATAATAGTCCTCGAAATCATATTCAGTGTGGTAGTACATCAGCTGGTTAAGCGCAAAATAAGCGTATCGGCTCAAATAGTTTTCATGGGTATCGACGCTGCAACTCACCAATAGTTCGGAGGTGGTTACCTTAAGGTAAACCATTTCTTCGGGCTCTTTGTCCAGAATTACACCTATTACAAGCAATTCATTGCTGAAAGATATCTTCCTGATTTTAATTGGAAAATAACCCCTTTTAGGTTTTCTGATCTCGGAATATTGGTTCAGTGTATTTTCTGTAAGTATTCTCGTATTGGGTGTAAAAGGCAAATGAAAGAAGTTCATCGATGGAATATTTTTATCCAGCATGATCCACCTCACTTTCTTTTTTTAATTGTGTGTAGGATTCTGCCACTATTGCAAGAGATTTTATCTTTTCACCGCACATAATTTCAGTAAGCTTTAGAAAGGTTGAAACACGGGTGAATATTTGTTCAGCATCGGCTTGTTCAACCTTAAAATCATCTTTGTAGCGTGCAGCGGAATAACTTTTTACCATAATGTCAAAGAGCCGTTTATCCTCTTCTCTGCCCGATAAGAAGAGGCTTGATGGTGCCGGAGAAAAGCTATCGCACATCCGAAGCTGTCTATATAGGTTGTGTATATCAGAACGGTAAGCCAAATGAACCCTTATTAAAACTATACAGCATTGTTCTACGACTTGATGCGCCATAAATGCACTTAGATTGTAATGTTGGTTCGTCAGGCATTCTTTTGCACTTTTTAAAAATCCTGTTGCCAATGGAAAGCGGTGGTTGTAATGTTTTTGGGCTTTTACCGCTCCCTGTATGGGTATCAAACTTGTAGTTTGGAAAGTTTGCACCATGCCGTCCCGACTATAAATAATCTGACCATCATTATAAACGGTAATGAAAAACCTGTTATTGGCCTTTAGTGCCTCTCCAACGGTTTCTTTTCCATGAGCCAATATGGTGATCTTGCCGAAAGGATAATGATTATTGGCAAAGTCTTGCACTTCGTGTTCAATTCTCGTAACGCTTTCGGTTACCATCAGCAAAAAATAATGATAGTTTTCTGTACTGTGGTTCTCAATAAAACAACCGTCATTGATTTTAAAATCGATGTTTTTACCAAAGCTATAGATTTGCTCGGGTTTGAATTTTTGAACCAGCTCTTTGATAAAGCCGGAAAAGTTTTCTTTCTGGAACTGGCCAGATTGCGAGAATTGTGTTTCCATGATTGCTACATTTTTTGATTAACAGGTTAAAATTGCGGACATGGCTTGCCGTAACCTACCAATAAGGCTGGTATCTTACTACAACACATTGGTTCATTACTATATTAGGAATTTATTATATTTGCTTTATGGAAACGCCTACAAAATCTAACAAAGTGCACATCGGCAGAAAGATCAGTCGTATCAGGGAAATACGTGGTATCAAGCAGGACTATCTTGCTATTGAACTAGGCGTAAGCCAGCAGACCATTTCCAAGATAGAGCAGAGTGAGGAAGTTGAAGATGCAATGTTGGAAAAAATTGCGGGTGTACTTGGTGTGAGCGCTGAAGCAATAAAGAATTTCAGTGAAGAAGTTCTTATATTCCATATTCAAAATATGCATGATAACGCATCAGCATACCAGTATAATTACCAATGTCATTATAATCCTTTAGATAAAGTGGTAGAACTTTATGAACGACTGCTTCAAAGCGAACGTGAAAAAGTAGAATTATTGAAAAAAGGAAATCAATAATTTTTCTATTTAACTTTTTAATCTGCTTGATCGCTCAAAGGTCTTTAGCTATTGTGTTTTTTTGTAAAGCTTCATTCTATCAGTCAGCCTTTTAGGGTAAAAATTTTTATCTAGTTTAAGTTGATGGCAAATTATAAAATCACAAACTTCAACTAAATAGATTGAAAGAACAGAAAGTCTGTTGTAAAAATACTCCCATTGGCTTTCTATATCATCAATGGTTGAAAAAATAAAGTTTAAGTTTTGTATACCTGTTAGGTTTTGTTTGTTCCTTGTGGTTGATGGATGCAAAGCTTTATTAGATATATTTATAAGGCTATCTGGTAATTCTTGGTTAAATACAAAATCAAAAATGTCGTCTTTTGTTATTGATGTTGTTAGTAGTGCTGATGTTGATAATTCAAGTAGTTCCAATAAATCTTGCTTTGTGATTTTCGTACTATCAAAGCCATCATTTGAATTAAATTCTTCCAAAAAATCTGTAGTAAAAAAAATTCTAAGCAAAACAATCAAGTCATAAACAAAGGGTTTTCTTATTAGGGAGAATGAAACTGTTAATCTTCTTTTTGTGGATGCACTTAAAGCCTCTTTTAAAAAGTATAAAATATCGATTAGGAGACCATATATGATATGATTTGTTAGATGTTTGTCATGAAATTCCTTTTCGCCGATACGAAGTAAATAATCTAAAATATGTTCTCCCTTTTCAATGTTAGGTTTTCCTTGGATATTAATACTCTGAATTCTTAACTCAGCATACTCTTCATCCACTATCAATTTTTCTATCTCGTTAACCAGCCCCAAACAGAAGTCATGCTGTTCATGGAATTTTTTTGGGAGGAGATTGTAGTTGTTTTCCAAAGTATCGAATTTAAGGTACGGCTAACTTGTTAGCTTTCAAATGTTCACTTACTCACATGAGTAATGGCAGGTATTTCGGTTTTTTGCTAAAATAGGCAAAAGCCGTAAACATATTCATTTCCGTGAACATCATCTTTGAATAATATTCCATATTCAAATTTTCCAGCGAATACATCAGTAGGTGAGAATTTCGAGGCAATCACATCATTTATTGAATGTTCAATTCCACCCGTAGTTAAAGTAGCATCACAGTTGACTTGATTATCATCCTCCAATTGAACCTTGCAAACGCCTATTTCATCAAATAAACCAGCATTTTTTGCACTTTGCCAAAATAAGGGATATTCATCATTTTTTATTAATTCCGGTTTTTGTGTCTTTATTTTAAAATTAAATTCCATTTTTATTCTATTTGTTCCCTACTATTAGCGCAATTTACTGATGTAAAGATGATAAACAAAACTGGAAACCATAAGATCTTCAAAAGACTTAGAGGATTAGAGCCCTCGTCCTTGCGAAATATCTTTTTTCGCCTTTTTTCTTCTGCGTTTTTCAGCTTCTTCAATCGGATTTATTTGAGGTAGCTCGTAAATAGGTTCCATCAGAATGCTGAGCAAATCACAGCCAGATTTACCTGCGGTACTAATCATTTGGCCAATATTTTTAAATAGATCTTCTGCCACTCCGATACTTAGTTCTCTGAGTATTTTAGAAGATTCAGGTTGCTGGTTTTGAATACTTTCCAAAATTTGCATTTGCGTTTTTTGTTCGCTTGTTCCATTCTTCATGATATTGGCATAGACAAGGGTATCTTTTACACTCCTGTCAAAGTCAAAAACCTGATCAAATAGCTTTTCCCCCGACTGCTTGAAAGCTGTCCGGTTAAACTCGCCAAGTTTGGCTGAATGCTCTTTATTTTTACCCTTTGATGTATTTTGTGGACTAAGCTTAATCTTATTCGTAATATCCTTCCTGCTGACGATGATCTGGATATGATCCTGTCTTCCTTCTTTGCGCTCGCCCTTTTGCCGTGTTCCGTCCTTTACTTCCTTATCTGTATGTTTGTAATAACGGTAGTTTTCGTGCTTTCCATACCAGAGCAAATCTTTATGGCTGTTAATGCCTGGTCTTTTGAAGTTTTTGGCATACTCATCCATTACCTTCACCGCAAATTCCTTTAGCTTTTCTTTTGTACCATTCTTGCCGTACATCTCGTAAAGGTACGCCAGTTCCTTTTGGCTAGGGCTGATATTGATCAGAAAAAATTTACTGTCGCTACGTCCAAGTTTGGCAATGTTGCCGTCTATCTTCATCCTGACTTCCTGCCTGCGGATTTCGTTACCAGTACCGTTAAACCAATTTTCCAGTTCCAGACCTTTGCCCTTTTCGGTCTGCATCTGGTTCTCTTTTTCAAGGTAATTGACCAGCGCACCGCTGCTGCCCTTATTGTCTCCCGTTTCTGATGTGGTGATGTTGATGAACATAAGCTATAGATTTTCCAGTGATTGCCTGACATGGGCTTGCAGTTCCTCTTTTTTAACGTTGGCCGTAGTCCAGCCCAGCGATTCCCTTTGGGTGATGTAATATTCAAGGATCTTGCTAAATCGTAATTTCAGCAACGCTTTGTCTTCCAAATGGGTTTGTGTTCTGGCAATACCACGTTGAAGTGCTGTCATACCCTCTGCAAGCTTTTTCGTATTTTCAAGATCCTGCGCCATATACTTGCCAATATCCTTAATGTACAGTGTGTGTTGCTTTGTAATAGTAACCAGCGTACCTGTATCGCTGAAGATGGGTAACAGGAAATCTTTTTCTTGCGTTTTAAAAAAGCCAATAATCCGGTTGTTTCCGTTGACCAGCTCTTTTTTAAGCAGTTCGTCATTCAGGTCTAAGGGGTCTTTCTTGCTCCGGTAGAAATACTCTACCATTTGTATGACGGTCGTCTTTTTTGTCCTGCCCAACTTGAGAGCGATCTTTTCCAGTTTGATATCGGTGGCTACAGGGTAGCGCACCGATTTTGTATTAATATCCTCCATATCCCGAATGTTTAAGGATGGTTTGGTATTTCGATAATAAACCTTATTTGTGTACCTCTTTGCGGGTGCCATGAGGGATTATATTCTATGTAGCCAAATTCTACAAGGTCTTTGATGTTCTTATGGTAGGTGGCGATAGATCTGATGCGGGAGAACCGCATCAGCTTTGGCCTGCTGACCTGAAAGGTTTTTTCAGGTGCATCGCTGTCGCTGTAGTAGAACAATGCCATCAGCAGGCTGATGTGGGTGGCGTAAAATCGGCTTTCCAGTGCCACCCGTTCAAAATATCCGCTAAGGGCGTGGTGTTGTATATTCAGATAGTTCTTCATGTTATTCCCCTTTCAATATTTTTTCAATTTGCACCTTACTGTAATACATTGTACCCCCAATTTTGCGGAACGGCAATGTCCCGTTGATGCGCAGGTTCTGTAAAGTGCCTGCTGATATGTTCAGCATTTTGCGCACCTGTGCGCTCCTTAACCATTCTCCGTTTTGCTGGTTTTCCGTCCCTTGTCCGATAATGCCTTTCATTTCCTGCAACAGTTCTGTTTTGAACTGGCGGAGGTCTTCCATTGTGATGATGTCTATTTTCATAAATTGCGCTCCTCTCGAATATTTTAATTTTACTGATTAGCTGGCTAATCATATATCTAATTAGCTGGCTAACTGCTTATCTGCTTTGTTAGCTAATTGGTATACCTGAAAGTATACCGTTTATGGTTCCTGTAAGGCTTGCAAGCCCCAAAGTAGCCCCGGAGGCTACTTGAAACCCCTGTAGCGATAGCGTAAGGGCAAGCAAGTAGGGCTCTGCCCAACTTCCGCTTGCTCAGCCCCCGAAAAGGGGACTGACTGCCTGAACCGCCTCTCTACCGCCAATGACAGCTCCCCTGAAAGCCCCACAGGTTTTTGTGCTGTCCTATTTTAACGTACTCTGTCCTTAGTTTTTGTTACACATAAACCGTTGTTAAGTGTATATATAGCTATGTTGGTGGTGGGATTTTCTCCGCAGTCTCGCCTTTTGCGCCTACCCACACTAATAACTTCTTTCGGGAAAACAGCAATTTACCTGCTGTCTTTGAAAAGGGGATTTTGTTCTGTTTAACCAGACCATAAAGCGTCGATGCTTTATAATTAACCAATGCGGCCGCCTGTCTGGTATTGAGCAGTTCGTCAACATCATGCCTTTTTAGGTCGCCACTTGAAATGGCTTTCCTAACAGAATTTTCCATAAGACTGGAAAGTTCGCTGACAGATAATGCGGTAAATAGGATTTTCTCTTTTTCCATAAATTTCGTTTTATGGATACAAAGGAATGGTGAAAAATCCCTTACAAAAGCAATGACATTAATGTAATAATTTATGTTTTTTAAGGATGCTTAGCATTTCTTCGATATGGGGGTTTATCGGCTGGCTTTCCTTGATAACCTTCATGCCTTTCAAGGCATTGGTTGATATGACGTTTTTAATACTTTCCGGTTTAGAGCCATCAAAAACAGGAAAATGCCGTTTTAAGCTAGTGACATATTCAATTTGGTTAACGCTCCGGTTGTATTCATGGTTTAAATTATACGTGCTATACATTAATGCGTTCAGTACACTACGCATATCACCTCTTGACGTTCTTTTAACAAACGGATTTTCAGGGCGCTTTAATATTTGCGGAAATGCATTCGAACTAAATGCAGATCCTAAGAAATCTGTTAGTTCTTTATTGCTTAGTGCAGCTTCCTCTTTGCCCTTGCTGGTGTTCATAGGTGCAGTTAAGACCCGCCATATTGCCTTTACCTCTTCCAAATCACACATCAGTTCAATGCGAGGAAAAGCAAGTGACGGACTTGTTTCTATAACGGGGGTGCTTTTTTCAGGTTCAGGTTGTTCGACTAGCTCCGCTTTAACTATAGCGGGATTTTCTTTTTCAGGGACTTTTGAAATTTCAACTACTTTTAGATGGCTGTCAAAATGTAAACGTAATCCTGGGCTTCCTTCTGGTAGACTGCTGTTGATATTATTAATTTCTATAAAACCCCTGTACAGACTGGCTTGCAAATAGCCTAAATTATAAAACAAATCTTTATCAAGATCACCATCAAAATATAGAAAGTCAAGGCAATGCAGGCAAAACACCTTTAGGTACTGCACTTTCTGTTCGTGTGGGAGTGCCGGATAAGATACGCCCAGATTAAGTTCAAACGTACTAACGCCCTCATTGTAACCATCGAAAAAGCAAAGCTCAAAGATTTCTTTTTGTTTTATATCCCATTCGCCGTAAGATTCATTCGTATAATCGACACTGGTACTTTCTTTCATATTCAGGAAATCGTACAGGTCTGTATCACTGATAAAATAAGCCTTACCATCTCTAATCAATTCCCTAAACGGAAAGTAGCCCAATTTATCAATCAAGTCAAAACGGCTGTCTTTCTTACCAAGATGACCTGACTTTTTATGAACGGAGGAAACTCTCATATCATCATATATATGACCGGAATAAGGACTGAAATTTTTAAGATGGTGGAAAAACATGCCGTTCAGTTTTAGAAGATATTGTTGCTAAATTAATGAATTAGTTAGCCAATAAGCTAACAATAAAACAGATTGATTCTAATAAAAGACATTATTATCCTAAAGCACAATATTTACGGTGCATAAGATTTCTTGATATTTATTGAACAACAAAACCAACAGATTTCCAGTTGGTTTTAACTACTTCGTTTACTAATTCTTGTACTGAAGTAATAATTGTCTTAATTTTTATTGTGAATAATGATTGGTAACTATTCCTTTTTGTTGAGATAAAGTTCGTTCAGCCACTCCCTCACTTCCTAGCACATTTGAGCGGAAGAACCGCACAGAAATACACTTAATTTTAAAAATCAGAGAAATGTATAAGTGTTTCCGTGAAATCATCAAATGCCTCACAATGATTTGAAGGAAATTTGTAATCAGAAAATTAAATCATTTATTATGAAAAAGACAGTATTAATAACAGGTGCATCATCAGGATTCGGAAAAGCGTCTGCAAAATTGTTTCAAAACCAAGGCTGGAATGTCATCGCTGCTATGCGTTCTCCTGAAAAGGAAGAGGAATTAAAGGATAGTGAAAATCTGCTTTTGGTAAAACTGGACGTTACAGATTTGGAAAGTATTAAAAAATCAGTTGAAAAGGGACTGGAAAAGTTCAGTACGATTGATGTTCTGATCAACAGTGCGGGCTACGGTTTGATAGGCGTTTTCGAATCTTCGGACGAAACTCAGATTCAAAAACAATTTGAAGTCAATGTTTTCGGCCTGATGAATATGACAAAAGCCATTTTACCGGCGATGAGAAAACAAAAAAGCGGAGTTATCGTCAATATTTCATCTTTCGGAGGTGTGACAGCCAGTCCTTTTACAAGTTTATACAACAGTTCGAAATTTGCCGTTGAAGGTTTTTCTGAAGCATTGTATTTTGAATTGTCATCTTTTGGGATTTCCGTTAAAATTGTGGAACCCGGAAGCGTTGCGACCAATTTCAGAAACGGAATGGAAATGATTCAGAATACGATTGAGGATTACAATCAGGAACTGGCGTCTTTCATTCCAAAGTTTACAAAACGTACGGAACATGTATCAAATGCTACGACCGAAGAAGTTGCAAATACTATTTTTGAGGCAGCAACAGATGATCAATCCAGATTGAGATACAGTATTGGGGAGGATGCAAAGTTCTATATCGATTTGAAAAATCAAAATTCTGAAGAAGATTTTTTAAGATTTATGCAGGAGTAATTGCTGAAAAAAGATTTAACTTTACCATTAAAAATTCCAACGAAATGCCGGAATCATTCATCAATATTCATTCGATTTCAGAGTTTCATCGATATTATAGTCTTGAAAGTCCAAAACATCCTCTGGTAAGCGTTATCGACCTGACAAAAATCAAAAGAAAAGATACGGATTCTGCCCAGCATTTTCATCATCTGGGTTTATATGCAGCTGTTTACAAAAAATTCGACGGCAGCTTTAAATACGGCCGTTCAGATTATGATTTTCAGGAAGGTGCTTTGATGTTCATTGCGCCTGACCAGATAGTACAGACAAGTTCTGATACCGATACTGAGATTGACGAAGGATGGTTTCTGGCATTTCACCCTGATTTCATCTATGGTTCCGAATTGGGCAAAAAGATTCGGAACTATACTTTTTTCGACTACTCAAGCAATGAAGCCCTGTACGTTTCTGATGAAGAAAAGAAAACGCTCGAGACGATAATTTCTGCCATTCAAACAGAATATTCAAAAAACATCGACCGCCACACACAAGGCTTGATTTTAAATAATATCGAGTTACTTCTCAACTATTGCGACCGCTTCTACGAGAGGCAGTTTTTTACGAGGTCAAAAGTGAGCAACGATATTCTTCATAATTTTGAACAGTTGCTCAATCACTATTTTGATGATGAAAATCTCATTGACAAAGGTATCCCCGAAGTGAAATATTTTGCGGAAAAACTTTATCTTTCTTCTAACTATTTATCCGACCTTCTCACTAAATATTCCGGAAAAACAACGATTGAACATATTCATCTCAGGTTGGTTGATAAGGCAAAAAATCTGCTGCTTGGAACGTCAAAATCTATAAGCGAAATTGCTTATGAGCTTGGATTCGAACATCCTTCACATTTCACAAAAGTATTTAAAACAAAAACAGGGTTATCACCACTTCATTTCAGGAAAAACCAGATTTCGTAGCAAATTGTACCAATTCTATTTCTCAGTGATTGGCGAAAAGACGGCAGGTTGGTCTTTGTTTTCAATAGGGCTACAATTGAGAAATTCCTTATTTCCAATAACGGTATACACTTAAAAGAAATCATTGAAAATTTAGATGAAATTTAAGATGAAAATTCAGTGATATTTAGAGATTAAATTAAGTATTGTGTGAATTAACTCACTTACCAAGTATATAGTATTTCATCAATGAAATTAATCACATAGCTAAAAATACACGAAACAAAACAACTTAAACAAAGGGGGTTAACATCTGATTTGGTGAACTATTCTACAATATCCAGTTTGAATTTTTTAATTATTTTTAATATTTGTTTTTACCGCAGAATTGACTATATTTAAATATAGCAATTGCAGCTAAAACGTATCGAAAAAAACGTGAGTAATTCAATGAGTAGAATTACAAAACAGCCCCAAATACTATTTAAACGTTGGTTTTTACACTAGGTGTGAATCCCAGCGGGATCACAAAGAAAGCTAATCGCAAGATTAGCTTTTCTTGTTTGGTAATATACGAATTCGAAAGAAGGACCAGGTTTGATCCTATGGAAGCTGCGATTAAAAATCCCTGATTTCATGGATATCAGATCCGCTACATTGCTGTATATTTGATATTAGAAAAAAAATAATCAGATGCGGTACGTTTTTATACTCTTGATCACACTGACCTGTGCATTTACATATGCGCAGACCAAGCCCATGCCAAACAATTTGTCCTACCCCGATTTGATTCCGGTATTGGTAAATGATAGCTTATATGGATACTGTGACAGTGTTCTCGACATAAAACTTTCTCCCGTTTACGAAAGTGCAGAGTTATTTGAAGAAGATTTCAATTTTCAGATTTTTCACGTCAACAAACCTGAAATTGTAAAATATGGATCAGCGGAATACGCTTGGGTCCGACACAAAGGAGAGCGTTACCGTATCAACAAAAAAGGCGATCTGGTTTATAAATATAACGAAGCGGATTTCAAAACCGGAGAAACCCTCGTTCAGCTCTTTCAAAAGTCCAGACATACAATAGATAAGGTGGACGAAACAACCTTATTTCAACACATCAAAGACAATCAAACAGGTCAAATTGTGTTCCCTGACGATCAGTCCATCGCCGACTTTAAAGAAAAGAATAAAACCTTTATCGACGAAGGGATACGACTCATCTATTATCCGAGCTTTACAGCACTACCTTATACGAATTTTACCAATGAACAAACGCAACTCCAGGGAATAAAAAATAAAGAAACGGGTGAAATCGTTCTAAAAGCACGCTATGCTTCTATTGAAGAATGCTATAATAATCCCTTACGCGTACATCAATACCCGCTGTTCATTGCCTATCGTGGCGATCTAAATAAGTATGTCTTTGTTGGACTCAATGGAACTGAATTTGTACTATACTCAGCGCAAATAGAATTTAACACAAAATAACGATGGAAAAGCTGCTATTCGAAATGAACAAATACTTTCCGTTAAGTGAACGGACGATGGCAGCATTGAAACAGATCTTTCAAACCAAAAGCTTTAAAAAAAATGAGTTGATCTTGCGCGCAGGTGATTATGCAAGATATTACTATTTTGTATCCAATGGATTATTAGGCTATTATAAGCTAGATACAGAAGGAAATATCATTTACAAATTATTTTTTGAAGAGAACAGCTTCTGTGCATCCACATCGGCAATCATAGAGGAGAAACCAAGTAATTTCAATATTGTAGCTCTCGAAGATGTACTGCTTATTCAGTATTCCGCGAAGCTTTTCCGCGAATTGGTGGTACAATATCACGACTTGGCACTTTTCCAAATCGCCTACCTTGAAAAAAATTGGGTCGTTAAAAAAGAACCTCTCGAAATTAATTTGAAATGGGAGTCTGCCAAAGAACGCTATCTTGAACTTTACAGCAATCAATCACTCTTTAACCGTCTCAAACAACATCATATTGCCTCTTATCTAGGCGTTACACCTACCCAACTGAGTCGTATTCGTAAAGAATTAAAATAATAATTCCATCAACATTTGTACATGTTTTTTAACAATATCCTTGAGAATTTTGCAGTGTACAATAAATCCTCAAGCAATGAAAACAGGAATTACCTTTCTTTTATTGGCACTCTTCTTCTCAGTTAGTGCCCAACAGATCTTACATCAGCAAGTCTACAGTGCCAAGATGCACAAAAACATAGATGCTATCATCGTTACACCTAATATCCAAAAAGATGTACGCTATAAAACCGTTTATATATTACATGGCTATAGTGGAAATCCCACAAGGACAATCGAACAGGACATTCCAAACCTGTCCCAAAAAGCGATTGAATTCCAAACGATTTATATTATTCCCGACGGAAATTATAACTCGTGGTATGTAGATAGTCCTTTGGATAAGCAGCGCCAATATACAACCTTTATCGGAGAAGAACTGGTCAGTTATGTCGATCAGCATTTTCCCACCCAAGCAGATAGAGCTGCAAGAGGCTTGCTTGGATGGAGTATGGGAGGGTATGGTGCATTGCATATTGGGGTTGCCTATTCTCAAATCTTTTCCATTGTTGGCAGTTCCTGTGGAGCAATTGATTTCGACCGCTTTGGAAAAGGATATCAAGGCTACCAGGTGGATAAGGTACTCGGGGAGTTAAAAGATTTATCCCTAAGTTTTCGAATCTATGACAATGCGGATAAAATGATCCATAGTCGACAGCACTATATCCTGGATTGTGGAACTGAAGACACGCAAATGCTGGAAATGAACAGATCCCTACATAAGGTGTTAACGACTAAAAATATCGAACACCTCTATATCGAGTCTCCGGGAGGACACGATACCGCTTACTGGCGTAAATCGTTGATCAATCAATTGGTCTTATTTCAAAATTATTTTGGCCATGAAGGATTATAAATCTATTCTTTACGTCGCCAGTGGCGCCTGCAGCTATGGCCTGCTCGCTACTTTGGTCAAATATGCCAATCAACTGGGGATCAGTACCAGTGTATTGACTTTTCTGCAATTTTTGATAGGCTTCTTGTTTTTGCTGGGGCTCAATTACTTGTCGAAACCTCAACAACAGCAACAGGTAAGCTTGACTGTAAAATTAAAACTAACTGCCTGGGGAACATCCTTGGGTTTGACGTCAACATTGTATTACCTTGCCATACAATACATCCCTGTATCTGTGGGAATTATCCTACTCATGCAATCCATTTGGATAAGTTTAATTGTAGAGGCGTTCATAAGAAGGCAAATTCCATCAAGGGCAAAGATAGCGGGTGTCTTTATTGTCTTATTGGGAACTGCACTTTCAACCAATATCTTTGCAGAAACAAAGGATTTGGATACAAGGGGTGTATTATTGGGGTTTGGAGCTGGAATCAGTTATGCCGTTGCCATTTTTTCATCTAGTAACATTGCTAATAAGTTACCGAGTCCAGTCCGGAGTCAGTTTTTAGTACTTGGTGGACTTCTCTTGATCATTGTATTTTGGAACATTAATATCGTCCAGCAGATGACACTGGAGGCCTTGCCCTGGGGGATACTCATCGCTCTATTTGGGACAGTTCTACCCCCCTTATTTTTTACCCGGGGTATTCCTAAGACCGGTATTGCTTTGGGAAATATAATTTCGAGCCTGGAGATTCCGATATCCACCATCTCCGCAGTTTTATTACTGCACGAGATTGTTTCCGGAATTCAGTGGGCCGGGATATTCCTCATCTTGCTTGCAGTCAGCGTTATCAATCTTCGAAAATAAACACAAAGGAATCTCTATCTTGTTATTCAAAACTAGCAGATGGAGTTTCTTTATCCTCCCGCAAAAGAAGACATAAATCTAAAGGGTGATTAGGCCAATCATTGATCAATTTCTCAAAGTGAAAATGATATCAAATCCAAATTTAAAATAGTATATTGGGCGTCGTCAATAGCATCACGACGCCCAATCAACGTATGTGCATAATATGAAAAAGACCTTATCTCTTATCACCCTACTTTCCGCTAGTCTGGTGGTAACGGTACCACTGACTACGCTAGCCCAAAAACTAAACAAGCCGAACATCATCTATATCTACGCGGATGATCTTGGTTTTGGCGATTTGAGCAGTTATGGTGCCAAACAGATTGAAACTCCGCATTTGGATAAATTGGCCCAGGCCGGTACACGCTTTACCAATGCACATAGTACTTCGTCCACCTGTACCCCATCCCGCTTTGCTTTGATGACCGGTACCTACCCTTGGCGCCAGGAAGGAACGGGTATCTTGCCCGGGGATGCCAAACTGATAGTACCGACAGACAAAATTACGCTACCAAAGGTATTTAAAAATGCAGGCTACACAACAGCTATTGTCGGTAAATGGCACTTGGGGTTAGGAAGTGAGATTAAAAAAGACTGGAATGCAGCAATCAAACCTGGTCCTAACGATGTTGGTTTTGATTATTCTTTTATCTTTCCAGCTACTGCCGATCGTGTTCCGACCGTATTTTTAGAAAATGAACAGGTTGTCGCAGTAGAAGAAAAGGATCCCATCCTCGTCGATTATGAAAAAAAAGTAGGCAATGATCCTACTGGTAAAGAGCATCCCGAATTACTCAAAATGCAGTCCTCCCCTGGGCAAGGACACGATCAAACCATTATCAATGGCATTGGACGAATTGGCTATATGACAGGTGGCACACGTGCTCGTTGGGTAGACGAAGAGCTTTCCACAACATTTCTGCATAAAGCACAAGATTTTATTACACAACATCAAGATAAACCTTTTTTCCTCTACTTCTGTTTGACCGAACCCCATGTTCCGCGGATGCCAGCAACACAATTTAGAGGCAAAAGTAAGCTTGGTTATCGTGGGGATGCAATCCTTCAATTAGACTGGACTGTCGGACAGATTCAACAACAATTACAGCTATTGGGAATGGAAAAAAACACCATTATTATCTTTAGTAGTGACAATGGTCCTGTATTGGATGACGGATATGTGGACGGTGCTGTGGCACAACTCAATGGACACCTGCCGGCAGGACCACTTCGAGGTGGCAAATATAGTATCTTTGAAGGTGGTACGCGTGTACCATTTATCGTTAGTGGAAAAGGGGTAGCCAAAGGCAAGGTTTCCAATGCACTAATCAGCCAAATGGACCTATTGGCAACATGCGCACAACTATTGGGCGTGAAATTAAAAACTGATGAGGCAAAGGATAGTAAGGCCTTATTGAAAACCTTGACAGGAGAAGATCTCAAAGGACGCAGCACCCTGGTTCAACATGCGCAAACATTGGCCATCGTCAAGGATGATTGGAAATATATTGCACCCAGTAAAGGTACCCCATATATGAAATTGACAGATACCGAAACTGGAAATCATCCCGAAGATCAATTGTATGACCTAAAAAATGATATTGGAGAAAAAAACAATGTTGCAACCGAGTATCCTGAAAAGGTGACTGAATTGAAGCAGTTATTGATAGAAGAACAAAAAAATAAATAAGCGAATAAGGCTCGCCCTTTCTCTAATAGGGTGACCACGACTTTCTGTGCAAAAACCGTAGTTGAATAAATAACTGCAACCTAATCGCTTACAAAACAAGACTTTATTTTAAAATAAAAAAAAGCTTAGCATCCGGTCGGGCGACCTGCTAAGCTTTTATAAATACCTCTTTGTTAGAGGCAATCAACCTAAACCTATGACAAAGATAGTGCTTCAAATGATATAAACAAAAATTTTGTAATATTTTTTTTCAACTCCCATAAATTTGCTTTGGCATAGCTGTCACAAAAGGAATAGTAAGTGTATAATATACACACAATCTTTTTGCTATTTGTAACAGAGATTTTTTTATCATACCATACTAATGCAGTTTCTATTACAGTATTTATCTCGGTCATGAATTATATTTACAATAGATTATTCTGTCATCCATGCGTCTATTTTGTTTGTAAAAACAAGGTTTCCTTTGATTATTTAGTAACTTTGATCCAATCAAAAATTTTATTGCATGTTTACTGGAATTATAGAAACCTTAGGAAAAATAGAGCGTATTGAACATGAAAAAAGCAATATCCACTTTTATGTCAGCTCTCCGATCTCCAATGAATTTAAAATAGATCAGAGTGTAAGCCATAATGGGGTCTGCCTGACAGTAGTTGGATTGGATGATCAGATACATAAGGTGACAGCAATCGACGAAACCTTGCAAAAAACTAATCTGGCAGAACTGAAAGCTGGAGATCTGGTTAACATTGAACGGTGTACTTTAGCTGGCGGAAGATTTGACGGGCATATTGTTCAGGGGCATGTTGATCAGACCGCAACTTGCATCAAGAAAACAGATGAAAACGGTAGTTTTATTTTTACCTTTCAGTATGATCCATCCAAACAAAATATTACGGTGGAAAAAGGATCCATCACTGTTAATGGTATTAGCTTGACTGTTTTAGATTCCCGCGATGATCAGTTTTCCGTAGCGATCATTCCTTATACCCTCGAACACACCAATCTTCAACAGGTCGAAGTAGGCACGACTGTCAATCTTGAATTTGATATTATTGGAAAATACGTAACAAAAATTATCGCAATGCGCGCATAATCCAGCTTACCCGCTACTAGCATAGATTTATTTTGGGCGGCACAATAAGATATCCTCATGTCGCCCTATTACAACGATACTTATTTATTCTAGATAGTGTCCCTGACGGATAAGTAATGCACGGTATTTATTAAAAACACTGGACTTGGATACAAAACCCATGTATTTATTTTCATCCCCAAGCACAGGCAATATCCAAGTGTCATCCTTGTTCATCTTAGCCATGACAATTTCCATGTTCTCGTTAATTCCAACGGTATCATTTGGTTTCTGTGCCAATTTTTCAAATGAAGTATCTCCCCCATCCACTTCTCCTAACAAGACAGAAAACAGGAACTCACTATAGAGGAGCCCCATAAATTTACCTTCATAACTTACCACCGGAAAAATATTGCGTTTGCTATGAATAATATCCGACTGTCTACTCTTAGGCGTTTCGTCAGGTCGCAAGATCACAAAATTAGTTTCCAGAACATATTTAATCCGCATCATGCTCAGCACCGAACGATCCTTGTCTTCGTAAGAAATCAGATCACCTGATTCGGCCAATACTTTCGTATAAATGGAGTATTTTAAGACAGCACGATTGATCAGGTAAGAAATTGAACAGACCAGCATCAAAGGAACCATTAAGGTGTAGCCTCCTGTCACTTCCGCGATTAAGAAGATACCCGTCAATGGGGCATGCATAATACCACTTAATGCTCCTGCCATTCCAGCAACCACAAAATTTGGCACATTTAATTCAGCAATTCCAGTCAGGTTGACTCCATAGGAAAAAGCAAAGCCCAATAGCCCGCCCATCACTAGACTAGGCCCAAATACACCGCCGTTCCCGCCCCCATTTAACGTAAATAATGCTGCAAAAGATTTCCCAAATAAGGTCAAAATCGTATAGCCCAGCACCACCAATCCCATATCTTTATAATCAGAAAACAAGCTATTTTTTACGATCGCGTTAAATTGCCCATTCAGAATCTGTTGGATCGTGATGTAGCCTTCACCATAGAGTGCGGGAAATAAAAAAATCATTAGACCCAAGGATATTCCGCTTACCCAAACTTTGCT
The DNA here is from genome assembly GCF_013167215.1 of Sphingobacterium prati. Lineage (GTDB taxonomy): Bacteria > Bacteroidota > Bacteroidia > Sphingobacteriales > Sphingobacteriaceae > Sphingobacterium > Sphingobacterium prati. The sequence continues at coordinate 360,854 of NZ_JABJWY010000035.1, read as the reverse complement.
GTAGGGATTCTTTATTTTGGAGAACCACTTTCCTACCGTATTAGAGACACGGGCAAAATAGATTGTGTACAAACCGATCAATACCGCCAGTAATAAATAAAACAACAAAGCAGAGACCTGCCAGTCCGAATTAAATGTACTGAATAGGGGTTCACTGTACAGGAGACGTGATACCACCGCAGCGAGTGCCGAAGAAATCAAAAGTGGAATAAAGACTGGAATGGAGAATTCTGGAAGCAATATCTCAATCGCAAAGATCATTCCCGCCAAGGGGCTGTTAAACGCGCCAGAAATTCCAGCCGCCGCCCCACAGGCTAAAAGCATGGTGACTTCTTTATATTGCAGACCAAAAAAACGGCCGATATTAGAACCAATTGATGAGCCCCCTAAGGCAACCGGGGCTTCCAATCCACAAGACCCTCCAAAACCAACAGTAATCGCCGAAGTGACCACCTGCGAATAGATATTACTTGGATCCAATCGGCTCCCCTTGCGACTGATGGCATAGATAATCGGCGTAATACCGTGTTCCATCTTCTTGCCCTTTAGAAATTTCCGAACAAAAAACACACTCAGCAATATTCCGATTAAAGGAAAAATCAAATAAACAGAATATTTAACCTTCCAGTCAATGTCATCCTGAATCGTAGCCGCAATAAAATGCGTCAATCTTTTTAATACAGACGCCATCAGACCACCAACAATACCGACTAAAAAGGCCAAGAGAATAATAAAGTTCCGGTTAGAAACTTTTTTCATCCGCCACTGATTAATCTGATCTATCTTCCTAAAAAAACGTACACTGAGATTTGTCATGTCCTCTTATTGAAAGCTCAACACTTCCTTTTTCTTTTTTGTTTTGAACTTATCGGGTACCACTGCTAATATTTCTTTTTCCAATGCCTGGATCGCATGTCGCTTCACATAATTCTGTGTCGTAACCAAAGAGATCTCGCGCACAGGCTCCGGCGATTTGAAATACCGGATCTTATCCAGTTGCTCATCCACATAATCTGAAATCGAAAGCTCGGGTAAGATTGTTATACCATCATTGATATCTACCATTCGTTTAAGTGTTTCTACACTGCCTGTGTAATATTCAAAACGTCCAGACAGATCCTGATTATGTTTATGATGACAAATATTGAGTACTTGTCCACGCATACAATGTCCTTCATTGAGCAACCACAGCTTATCGTCAGCAATATCATCCCCACTCAACACTTTCTTGGAAAATAAGGGGCTATTTTCAGAAATATAAGCAACAAAATTCTCATAAAATAAAGGCGACTCTAATATGCCCGGGTCATTTAATGGTGTCGACAGCACGCCACAGTCTAAAAGACCAACTTTCAGCTCATGCACAATACGCTCGGTTGTATACTCCCAAATCTGCAATTGCAGCTTTGGATATTTCTCCATAAAAGTTGTTAATACCTTCGGCAACAGATACGGTGCAATTGTCGGAATGACACCCACTTTTAACGTCCCTTCGATCTCGCCCTTTTTATCCTGGACAATCTCATTGATCTTCCGGCTCTCTGTTAGGACCAATCTAGCCTGAAGAATAATCTTCTCACCAATTTCAGTGGGTACAACGGGCTGACGGCTCCGGTCAAAGATTTTGGCTCCCAACGATTCCTCCAGTTTCTGGATCTGCATACTTAATGTCGGCTGTGTCACAAAACACTTTTCAGCTGCAGCGACAAAACTACGATAAGTATCAACAGCAATGATATATTCCAATTGGATTAAGGTCATGTTAAAATCTTTAAAGCGCAAAATTACGAATACTCCTGTAAAACGATGGCAAATACACAATTTTTTAGGGCGAACGGTTGCATGTGCTACGATATAATACAATAAATACCTTGCCAAAAGCTGTAATAGCCCTGCAATTATGACAATAGTTGACAGAAAAGTCGAATTCATCAAAAAGCTTTTCTTAAATTTGAAGATTTACAACAGTTGATATTTAAAAATACTATGAATTTTATTCATCATACTACAATTGCATTAGCACTACTTTTAACCGCTACGAACATTCCGCTTGGTAAAGCAAATCCGGATGAAGGAATGTACCCTTTAAGTGATTTGAATAGAGCCGGGCTAAAAAAAGCCGGATTAAAGATCAGTGAAAAGGATATTTATAATCCCGGTCAGGTGGGATTGGTGGACGCTTTGGTTCAGGTCAGTGGGTGTACAGGATCTTTCGTTTCCAATCGTGGTTTGATCATTACCAACCATCACTGTGCATTTTCAGCAGTTCAGCTCGCTAGTACTGCCATCAACAATTATCTAAAAAATGGTTTTGTAGCGCAAAATCAAGAACAGGAGATTGAAGCAAAAGGTCTAAAAATAAGAATTACAGATTCGTACGAAGATGTATCAGCTAAAATACTAAATGCTGTAGCCAATATCAGTGACCCGGTCGAACGCATCAATACGATTAAAAGAAAACAAGAAGAACTTGTTAAACAGGCCGAAAAGGAAGATCCAACGATCAAAGCCGAAGTATCCGAAATGTTCATCGGTAAGAGCTATGTATTGTTTCGCTACAAAACGATCGAAGATGTCCGTTTGGTATATATCCCACGCCAGAATATTGGCGAGTTTGGGGGAGAAACCGACAACTGGGTATGGCCACGCCATACAGGTGACTACTCATTCCTAAGGGCCTATGTGAGTAAAGATGGAAAATCAGCCCCCTATTCGCAAGATAATGTGCCATACCAGCCCAAAAAACATCTGAAAGTCAATCCAAATGGCGTCAAAGAAAACGATTTCACTTTTATCCTGGGTTATCCGGGCAAAACATTTAGACACCGCCCAGCTCAGTATATTAAATATCAACAGGATTATTTATTACCCTATGTTTCTAATCTTTACGACTTCCAAAATAGACAAATGGAAGAAGCTGGTAAAAACAATACAGATATCGCACTCGCTTTAGCAACACGGATCAAACGTAACGCCAATGTGCTCAAAAATTATCGTGGTAAGTTAAAAGGACTGCGCGGTATAGACCTTCTTTCAACAAAAAAACAAGAAGATGAAGCGTTAGCAGCATTTATTTTAAGCAAGCCGGAACTTAAAGATAAATATGGTCATCTATTAAACGATATTGATGCCTACTATCAGGTCAGTAATCAGGATGCATTGAAAGAACTTTGGATTAACAATATATATAACAGCACTAGTTTACTAAAAGTTGCCCGCGATCTCAATACTTTAAAAGCCGCAATAAGTAAAGAACGGTCTTCGCAGTCAGCCAAACAGTTGTTTGATTACAATGTTGAGCAGCTCAAAAAGAGCCTCAAAGAAAGTTATGAAAGTTACAACAAGCAGGCAGACCAACGTATTTTAGGGAAAATGCTTGCCGACGCTTCTGCTTTTCAGGGTAAAAATCAGATTATATCAGTTCAAAAGCTACAATTGAATAGCGAAACGGCCAATGAATATGCAACGCAAATCATCAATGGCAGTAAGTTAAGCGATCAGAACTATATTTTAAATACAGTTTTGGCCAATGTAAATGCTTTACAGCAATTTGATGACAAGCTATTGAATTTTCAAAATGAACTGAACAGTGATATTGTCATCTTCGCTGCCGAACAGAAAAGACGTGAAGGTGTCTTGAATAAACTGATGGGTGATTATGTCGCTGTAAAGGAAGTCTTTCAGTCCAAAAACTTTATTCCAGATGCCAATTCCACCTTGCGTCTGACTTATGGGCACATCAAAGGCTATGCTCCTGCGGATGCAACTTATATGAAACCTTTCACGACTATTGAAGGCATTATTCAGAAAGGGAATCTCGGCCTGCCAGAATTTGATTACCCGCAGGAAATTAAGACCGCTTATCTCAATAAAAACTTTGGCCCGTATCTTAAGAAAGATCTGGGATCCGTTCCGGTCAATATACTGTATGACATGGACACCACCGGTGGCAACTCCGGTTCGCCAATTATGAATGCTAATGGTGAGTTGATCGGTGTAAACTTTGACCGCGCTTACGACGCTACAATCAACGATTTTGCATGGAATGAGAGCTATAGCCGATCCATTGGCGTGGATATTCGGTATGTGCTTTGGGTTGCTGATAAGATTGATAATGCTCATTTTATTTTAAAGGAAATGGGCATATAATACGTTGCTAAAAAACACCTTAAAAAAAGCACCTGGATCAAATTGTCCAGGTGCTTTTTTATATCGGAGTAAGCTAATACGATAATAATTCATTATTCTTCTGGCAAATTCAGCAACACATTTTTCAGTCTGACGAGCCCTTCATCTAGGATAGATCTGGAACAGGCAATATTCAGACGGATAAAACAATCACTCCCCTTACCATACATTGCCCCTACATTCACTTGTAAATGGACATCTTGCAATAACATCTGCCCCAGCTTTCGACTAGAAAGTTTGAAAGCCGAACAGTCTACCCAAACCAAATAAGTTCCCTCCAACGGAACAACTTTCAAGGTTGGCAGATGCTCCGCTATGAAATTTTTCAAATAACTATAGTTGTCATGAATATAGACCAGGACCTGTTTCAACCAGTCCTCACCTTGCTGATAGGCCGCAATTAGCCCCGTGATCGCAAAAGGACTTATACTGGCTATCTCATTGACGAGAAAAGCATGCTGCACCTTCTTGTTGAGCAACGGATCTGGAACGATGACAGTGGCAGCTTGCAATCCCGCCAGATTAAAGGTTTTGCTCGGCGCAATGCAAGTAATCGTATTGGTTAGAAATAAGGGATTGATCGTTCCAAATGGAATATGTTGATATCCTTCAAAAACTAGGTCACAATGGATTTCGTCCGAGATAACGAGGACATCGTGCTTTAAGCAGATCTCCCCAAGGCGTTCGAGCTCCGTCTTGGTCCATACCCTACCCGCTGGGTTATGCGGACTGCAGAGGATAAAGAGCTTCACCTTGGGATCGCTCGCTTTAGTTTCAAAATCATCAAAATCAATTTTATATTGCCCATCTTGGTACAGAAGATCGTTGGAAACTACCTCACAGCCATTACGTTCGATAGATGAAAAAAAACAGTGGTAGACAGGCTCTTGTATCAGCACCTTATCGCCAGATTCTGTCAATGCGGCGACAATAGCTGATAATGCCGGCACTACTCCTAAAACAGGAAGTATCCATTCTCGCTGCAATTGAAAGCCATGTTTACGTTCAGACCAACCTGAAACCGCATCATAAAACGCATCTGGAACTCTGGCATAGCCATAAACGCCATGTTGAACACGCTCAGTTAGCGCCTCTATAACTGGTTGCGATGCTGGAAAGTCCATATCGGCAACCCAAAGTGGAATTAAATCGGCATAGTCCTGCTGGTTCCACTTGACCGAATCTGTGCCCCTACGGCTGATTATTTTATCAAAATTATAGATCATAAAGCAATTTACTCAAAAATAGTGCGTACTTCCAATACCTGCATTGAAATTGCATACAAAGGAATTCAAATCTCACCCAAAACATGGCAGGCCTAACCTATCTCCAAAACAATTACTATCCGAATTACTAGCTACTGGCAAAGACCGCAATTATAACAACAATAGCGGCAAACATAAATCTAAAACAAAGCAAAAACAAAAAGATTATATTTACATAACTTTTAAGGACGACTATGGCAAGAAGCAACTTTTCATGGAAAGATAGAATCCGTAGTTTCAGCTATGCCTTCAACGGATTAAAAATAGTTTGGCAAGAAGAGCACAATTTCAGGGTGCATCTCGTTGCAGCAATTTTAGCGATAATGCTATCTTACCTCCTCCGGATAAGTCACTATGAATGGCTGGCGGTTATTTTCGCCATCGGTTTTGTCCTTGTCTGTGAGTTATTGAACACTGCTGTAGAACATCTCGCTGATTTTGTCTGTCAGGAAAAAAATCCTGACATCAAACGGATAAAGGATATCGCAGCAGCAGCAGTCGTACTAAGCAGCCTAACGGCCTTACTGATTGGACTGATTATATTTATTCCAAGGATCTTGTTATTGTGCTGAGCCGCTTACATGTTCTAGCACAAATTTTTCATCAAAAGCCAATTTGCCAGGCTCAACAAATGACATTTTATTACCTTTTTCTTCCATTTCACCATAGCCTTCAACCGCCCGGTTTTCAGTGAATTTAAAAGCAACTTGACGGATAGATTGCTGTCCTTCGGAAGAAAAAGTGTAATCAGCCAATAATAGGCTATCTTTAAGTACACCGTCAATCGAACCGACGTTTCGGTCTTTTTCTTTCCAGAAATAATTCAGGTCGCCATGTACTTTATCACCATCGATCGCAATTGTTAACGAAATTGTATCTCCATTTTTGAGATATTGATACGTGCCGTTATTTGCTTTTGCTTCAATAGCGCTAGTGGTGTCTGACTGCATTTGTGTTTCGTCCACTTTCTTTTTGCCAGTCTGCTGACAAGAGGCAGCAAAAATCAGTAATGACCATGCAAGATTGATTATTTTCATGTGAATATTTTTTTTATATGCAGCTTAAAAGATAAAACTAAACATTAGAGGAAGTCATTTAGTACGACTTTCCAGACTTTAGAACAGTTTATATCCGCTGTTTTATTTTATTATAATAAATAGCAATCAAAACAACATATTGTTTTAAATAACTAAGATTTAATATTTTGGAATTCAGCAAACAAAAATTGCACCAGTATTGTTTATAAGTTATAATGCGATAAAAGATTAAAAATAAACAATTTAGTAACAATAAAATTATGCATAGCTTATTGTTAAGCTAATTTTTATTAGTAAATTGTACTCTATAAATTCAGGAATGCTTAACCAATATTAGTATGAAAGATGTGAGCTTTAAGAAATTTGATAGTGGGTGTACATCCCTCACTAAATTATCCATTGAAACAGATTTGGCTATTATTGTTAAAGAGAATGTCTCTATTTCTGCCGAATCGAAAATAGAAAAACTTCGACGCTGTAAAGAGGAGTTATTGAAGAGCCTTTGGTTTGTTCAACGCCAGTGTTGATCTGAAATTCATTAAATTCAATCATTAGTCCGAACAATTATTTATTCTTGAAAGAAGGCCTCCCCAATATGATTTATACTGAGGAGGCTTTTTACAATATTGTATCTTTTCAACGCACTCATAGCGACTTCAAATGCTTATAATTGGATTTTATAGTGTCCCAAACTTCTTCAAAGTTACCTGAAAGCATCAATTTAGCCATGCTTTCAGTCATTCCCTTCATTTGACTAAAGGAAATTTTAGGTGGCATGGCCAAGGCATTTGGACTTGTATAAATATCAATCAGCACAGGTTCTTCTGTTATACGAAGCGCTTCGCTAAGCACACCGTCAACCTCCTCTGGCTGAGTCACTGTATATGCACGGATTCCCATCGCCTGTGCGACCATGGCAAAATCCGGGTTGACCATATTGGTTTCTTGATCCTTCAAACCGGATACCTGCATTTCCAGCTTGACCATTCCAAGCGAACGATTATTGAATACAATCAGTTTTATCGGCAAATTATACTGCTTTATCGTAGCCAAATCCCCTAGCAACATCGAAAGTCCACCGTCCCCGCAGAAGGCAATAATCTGTCTCTCGGGATGTGTCAACGCGGCTCCAATAGCCATTGGCATGGCATTAGCCATGGATCCATGATTAAACGAACCAAGCATCTTGCGATCCCGTCGCTGATTGATATAACGCGCTCCCCAAACGCAGGACATTCCTGTATCTACTAAAAAAATTGCATCATCACTTGCTTTTTGATCAATTGCATGGGCGACAAATTCTGGCTGAATTGCGCATTCACTTCCATAATCATCCACATAAATCATCAAATCTTCTTTTACTTTCTCGTAAGCAGCCAGTTGCTTCTCAAGAAAACTTGAATCGCTTCTAGCCTCCACAAACGGTAAAACAGCTTTTAATGTATGCTCAATATCCCCCACTAGGCCATAATCCACAATCGATCTTCGTCCAAGCTTCTCTCCTTCGATATCGATCTGAACAATTGTTTTATTGGTAGGGATAAAATCTTTGTAAGGAAAATCAGTTCCCAAAAGTAGGATCAGATCTGAATGGTGCATACTCTGAAAGGCTGACGCTGTCCCTAAAAGTCCTGTCATACCGATTTCGTTAGGATTATCCCGTTGAATATCCAATTTGGCTTTAAACGAATACCCTACCGGCGCATGAATTTTCTGGGAGAGATCAACAATTTGTTGCTGCGCATTCTTTGCACCAACACCGCAGAATAAAGTTACTTTTTCTGCCTGATTGATATATTGTGCCAACCGGCCGATTTCCAGCTCAGAAGGCCGTATCTGGGGCTGCGTAAAAAACACTTTGGCGGATGTATTCATTTGAACAGCTTCCATTTCGGAAACATCACCCGGCAGGCCGATAACAGCGACATCTCTTTTTGAAATCGCCTGTTGCAATGCATTTTGAACCATACGTTGCACTTGCTCTGGCCGAGTAATCATTTGATTATAGCATGAACAATCATCAAATAATTTGATCGGGTTGGTCTCCTGAAAATAGTCGGTACCAAACTCATAGGTGGCGCAGGTCGAAGCAATTACCAACATCGGAACACGCGTCTTATGTGCCTCATAAACACCATTGATCAGATGTACATGGCCGGGACCACTACTACCGGCGCAACAGGCGATTCCATGTAAATCTGCCTCTGCTGTTGCTGCAAAGGCGCCAACCTCCTCATGCCGCACATGTATCCATTGCATGGTCCCATCCTCATGAACCGCCTCATTGAAAAAATTTAAACTATCCCCCGTTACAGCATAAATACGTTTGATTCCCGCATCCTTTAAAATACCAACGATTTGGTGTGCTACATTTTTCATACCTATATGATGATTTAAGATTTAATAACGCGATGATGTATTTATTACGAGATCGCTTCCTTATAACAACAATATTGGGAAACAATGGTTTTGGGTATTCAGCATTGCACAAAAAAGATAAATGCCAAACTTTTGAAACAGCCGCCTAAATTGAGATGGATTGTACAGAGAAATAACTTTATAAAACAAAGACCGGCTGATTCTTTTGGTGAGCAGCCGGTCTTTTTCAAATCCATTATTTTTTCTTACTTGATTTTGTTGGACAATTCGTTTACAAATGCTTTTGCGTCATTAAGATCATCATTCCAAGCTGCATAGCGTCTTGATTTTTTCAGTTTGGCAAGTTTAGCATTCAACGTTGTCAAATTTCTTTCATCATTGGATTTCTCCAGTTTTTCTTTCAGAATACTTACTTTGGTATAATCTTGAATACCTTCCAACATACGTTCGTAGCGAATGGAACTACGACCTTGCGGATAAACAATATAAGTATCTCCTGCTGGCCAGGTCCGGAATCTTGAATCCCGTAATGGATCGGCAACCCAAGAATTAAAGGCCCAACGCAATGCGCCATCAAAACCTGCTGCTAGTGCATACCAGCCCATATAGGTAGATTCTGCTGGATCAGAAAACGTAAATTGATTTGGAAATTCATCCGAACAGCAAACATAGAATGTAGTAATAAAGCCCTTCTTGCGTCGCTCAATCAGATCATTATGATCGAAAGGATCTCCTACAGCAACGCTGATATCCGTACTTTTTTGGTAGCGCTGGTAGCTTTTATGGTTATCCGCGAAAGCAATCCCAAACTCAGGAGCCACACGTTCCAAAAGTGCTACCGCTGGATCCATCTGCTCCCGCGGCCTTTCATCCATGGCGATATTCGTAATCTTTAACCAACCTTTAGCGCTGAGATGTTTACTAAAATCCTTTAAGAATGGTGTCCAAAGTTCCTCAAATACCGATGTTCCAGGTTTTGCAACTACATTGACTAGTTCATTTTTGACTTCATCAAAATAATGAACTTCGTTATTCCATGGTAATAGGGAATAACAATTGATCTGTTTATTAATTCCCAAATCCATCATAAACTGCACCCATTTGTCAAATACCGCATAATTGTAACTCCATGAGCCATCCTTATTTTTCTTCCAGCTGATCATATCTGCATAGGGATCATAGGTTTGTACATTCCATGCATCCTTGTTAAGGGTCGCTGTAATTACTTTCTGTCCCACTGCAGCCAGCTGTTTCATCGTCGGCTTTAAAGCTTCAAAATGCTCTTCACTCCACATTTTAACATTATTAACACGTGCTACAGCCGATGGATGTTGCCATTGGTCCAAATGAAAGGTCCACTGCGAGGCGGGCGGTAACACATGATCCTGAACATTAAGAGTCAGAGCCAACCTTTGCTGTACCTGTCCATTTTGTTTAACAGCAATTGTTGTTTTATAGTGACCGGCAGCTGCTCCTTCCGGGACCTTTACCGTAATCCAAACGGGGCGCACGGTCTTGGATTCGAGGTTATAACTTTTTAAATCATCCAGCATATCCGGGGATAGGGCAGCCTTAAAGTCTTCAGGCTTGCGGTAACCACATCCTTCCGCAAATTCATCTGTCATCACATAACGAACAAATCGCGCTTGTATAACATCTGCAGGAATGGTTTCCCCGGCAGTTGATTTTAATTCCTCAGTCGAAACAACGACATTTTCAGCAGCTGCGTTTGTCCACAAGAGTATTTGTGCAGACACCCGCTCCCCTTTCCATGCATCTACCGCCATGTTAGGCTGGATGGCAATGTTCGGGTTTAAAGATTTTGGAAAACGCTTATCGATGGTCACAAACGAAGCATGTAAACCCGGTTTAACATTTGACCAATCCGAGCGTATATCCTTTGTCGGATCCGGCATTTCACTAAAAGTTGTTCCTACGGCATAACGCCCCTGGGAAAAAATCTCATTATTGCCGCAAAATAATAGGCATGCAAGTGCAATGGTAGAATAAATAGTAGTTTTAGGCATAACAGTTATAATTAACAAAAAAAGCAAACATTTTCTGTTTGCTTTAAAAATACTAAAATTTCATGTATCTACACTGAACTTTGTTCAAAAATTGCAGAAAGTTTCGCATAAAGCGCCGGATGGTTCTTTTGGAATTTTGCTGGATTCTCGAAAAAGTATTCGGACGCAACCGCAAAAAACTCTCCGGGATTGGTCATGCCGTAAATGTCTATATCGGATTGATGTGTTTTTATCTTGTTAATTTCTTCCCGTATTAAATTCATAAAAGGGATTACGGCGGTCTTATCCAATAAATAAGTTGGCAGACCGTCTACAGTCCCATCTATTTTATCGATGAGATGCACAAATTCATGGATTGCTGTATTCTGCCCATCATTTGCATTTTTAAAACCATACTCCAAAGCTGATTTAGATAAAATCATCTGTCCATTCATGGCACCTTCGCCCACCATTCCCATGATATTTCGGTCTCCATGTCCTTCAAACTGATAATCTGCATTAAAATGGGATGGGTAGACCATAATGTTGGTTAAGTTTGGATAGGTCCAATTCTTAAATACAAATATGGGAATAATTGCACTTGCAGCAATTAACATATAATCTTTTAACTCCACAGTCACCCCCACACCTTCTATTTTGACCGTATCCAAAAACGCTAGGCAACGTGTTTCAAACTCCTGTTTATCCTGGGCCGAAAGACGGCGGTAGTAGTCTACCTCCTGCTCCAAAATATCCTTCCCCTCATTACTTAAGACACGTTTAATCGCTTTATTATTTTTAGCCGTGCGATTTAATAGGTAATAAACAACGTAAATGGTTATTGGGATGAGCAGTACAATAAAAATCTTTCCTAACATATTATTTTATCTTTATCCAACGGGGATCTCTGGCCTGCAAATTACGCAAAAAGCCTTTAAAATGGGATGTACCAAATAAAATTAAAATTTTCTGCTGTGGAGCATCAGCCACCAATGAGGCTAGATTTTCTTCTCTTTGTTGCATAACAAATTCTTTGTCAAACTTATTCTTGAGAGCTGCTTTTATCGGTTTACAGTTATACGGTTCATTTAGCGGGGTATCATAATCGCAGGCGTCCAGCTGTATTGTACCATAACGATATTCAAAATCATCCAATAATTTGTTTTTAGGGATATCAGCATTGACAGCCGTTTCATAGTTAACCAGGAAAAAAGAATAATCCGGCTGACTGATAATACGCTGTCCCAGCTTACGATACAGAGGGGCTCTCAATACGCGGGAGGTATCGCCGGGAATTTCAATACATTGTTGCAACCCCAGACGGTTGCCAGTCAATTTTCTAAACTTGCGGTCATACAGGTCACGTTGCGCTGCGCTATCCACCTGGTAAGCGATACTTTCATAAAAAACGACATATCCTGATTTTTGAAGAGAATCTACCATAGCCTGTATCTGATCATAATATACACGCGTACCTAAATGCCGCATCGGAATATAAATAATACGACGGTCACCGTTATGGAGTTCAAATTTTCGCGATGCATCCCGCAATACACCGGTACTCTGTACCATCAGGGAGGTATCGCAGCCGGCAAGTGCGATTAACACAAAAAGAAAGGAGATAATCTGTTTTAACTGCATTTTTTTATTACAATAACATGCAATTATAACAATATATTATCTCCCTTGTTTAATAAATTTATACTGTTGTCAACCCGATGGTGGTACCACTCGGGATAACGGCATTTTTCTTGATAACGACAATGCCATCACAGACGGTGTAAGTCTGATGATTAGCATTCAATAAATGTGGGCCACCATTGATACGTACATCATTTCCGATGCGACAGTTCTTGTCCAAAATGGCATTTTCGATATAGCAACGTTCTCCTACTCCCACAATAGGCATATTTTTCCTTTTAGCTTCGTCCATATCGGAAAAATCTTCATAATAGTCCGAACCCATCATATAGGTTCCCCTTACTACAGACCCAATGCCAATACGTGAGCGTACACCGATCACTGAGCGGTCAACCTTATCCGCATGGATAATACATCCATCGGAAATAACGGAGTTAAGCAGGGTTGTCCCCGAAATCTTAGATGGTGGTAGCATCCGCGGCCGAGTAAAAACTGTATTTTTATCAAATAGATTAAAGGCTGGGATATTATCGGTCAGTCCAATATTGGCCTCGTAAAATGATCCTATCGTTCCGATATCTGTCCAATAACCCTCATACTGGTAACTGAGTACTTTAATATTTTCGATCGCATCCGGAATAATCTCCTTACCGAAATCCATTCCACTGTTTTCTTCCAGCAGCTGCTTCAGCACACCTTTACTGAATACATAAATACCCATAGATGCCAAGTATTCGCGTCCCTCCGCCTTCAAATGATCATTCACCTCCGAACCCCAGTCTGCCAGCTGCTCCCGGTTGGGTTTCTCTATGAAAGAGGTTATATGGTTATGCTCATCAGATTTGAGGATTCCAAAACCTGTTGCATCTTTACCATTGACAGGAATGGTCGCAATCGTCAAATCACCTTCATTTTGTACGTGAAAATCCACCAGCGCATCAAAATCCATCTGGTAAAGCTGATCCCCCGACAAAATTAAGACGTAGTCATAATCTATGCTTGCCAACTTCCGGAACGATCTGCGTACGGCATCTGCTGTGCCTTCAAACCATTTGTCACCATCATTAGTCTGTTCGGCTGCTAAAATGTCGACAAAACCCTTACTAAAAATACTAAAGTTGTACGTATTCTTAATATGCGAGTTCAACGAGGACGAATTGAACTGTGTCAACACAAAAATCTTATTGAATCCCGAATTGAGACAATTCGAGATGGGGATATCAACCAAGCGGTATTTTCCTGCAATAGGAACAGCTGGTTTAGACCGTTGGTCGGTCAACGGATACAGACGCGATCCCCTTCCTCCGCCCAAGACGATAGCTACTACATTGTGATGTGACATATCAAATTAAATTAATTGGTTATATAGACTTATGTATTTCGCTGCGGATTTATCCCAGGAAAAATCCAAACTCATTATTTTGCGCTGGTTGCCCTCAAATTCAGGCCTATTTTCATAATATTTAACAGCCCGGATAATCGCTGTTCTAATTTCTGTTGTTTCGAGCGCATCAAAACCAACACCATATCCATCGCTTTCCAAATCAATGACCGTATCTTTTAGACCACCTACACGGTGTACAATCGGCAAGGTCCCATATTTCATGGCGTAAAGCTGATTGAGTCCACAGGGTTCAACCCGTGAAGGCATCAAAAGAAAGTCTGCACTTGCATAAAGCCAGTGCGCAAGATTTTCATCATAACCAAAGAACACATCAAAATTTTCTATCTTTTCATCCACAAGTGTTTTTACCCGTGATTGAATCGCTGGATCCCCAGCGCCCAGTATAAATATACTTAATCTGTCCGGAAAATTTTCAGTCAAATCCAAAATTATATCAGGCAACAAATCCGCGCCCTTTTCCATTGCAAAACGTCCTATAAAAACCAATAATGGAAGCTTCGGATCAATATTATACTGCTGAGCCAATGCCTGCTTATTTTTAAGTTTACCGGCAAACGCCGAAGCCATATCATAATTTTCAATCAAGGTATAATCTTTAGCTGGGCTCCAGATATCCCAATCAATTCCATTGACAATACCGACCGACTTATGGCGCTCATCATAAAACAGCTGCTGTAAGCCATTTGCATTCACATAAAGCTCTTCAAGATATCCCTCCGAAACAGTCGTATAGGCATCACAGCATTTGATTAATGCAGCAAGGGGATTGATCAGACCATCCCAGTCCAAAAGCCCCCATTTCCAGCTGTCAAAACCGGGCAGCAAAATCGCCTTGCTCCAATGAGTCCATCCCTGGTATTGGCCATTGTGTACCGTTGCCACAGTCTTTACATCGGCCAGGAAATTATAATCATTGCTATATTTCATCAGAAAAGGCATTAATCCGACATGATGATCATGGCAATGCACAATGTCCGGTACAATAGCTTTTGCCTTAAACCAGTTTAATATAGCATGCTGAAAAGCAATAAATTGCTCTCCCTCATCTGGATAACAATAAACCTCTTGGCGGTCCAATTTATTCGGTATTTTAATCAAATAAAGTTCAAACCCAAGTGTATTATCCTTTTCTCGAAAAACACTATAGTTCAATAATTCGGATCCCTGATAAAAAGTCCCCTCATGAATTATATCAAAGGAATGCTCCTTAACAAATGGGCGATCATACCAAGGCATAATTACGGCTGCATTCACCCCAAGTTTAGTTTGATACTTGGGCAATGCACCAACAACGTCCGCTAGACCACCAACCTTGGCTATTGGGTAACATTCAACACTTAAATGAAATACTTTCATCGCTACATATTTTTCCTCCATCCCTCAGATGGAACTTATCCTATTAAATTTATTTTCTGCATCCCCTCACACGGGAACGCGTTCTGCGCGCTTTACGGCAGGAGTCTCTTTCAAGTCCTTCTTGCGTTTGAGAATATAGCCACCAAGAGGTGGAAGGTGCAACTGAGCGGACTGTACCTGATTCATCCAGTGCAAATGCTCACTTGATACATGTTGGCTACAGACTCCTGAACCGAAATAATGGAGATCATCCGAACTCAATACTACTTCCCATTCACCGGCATAAGGTAGTCCAATACGAAAATGTTCACGGACAATAGGTGTCAGGTTAATCACAATAACAGTATCATCCCAAGAATCAAATGCTTTACGCCAATAAACTAAAATCGAATTTTCACGGTCGCCAGCGTCTATCCATTCAAATCCTGTAGCATCGAAAGCCTTTTGAAAGAGACTAGGCTGTTGCTGATAAGTAGCATTTAAGTCTGCCACAAATCTTTTTATCCCCTGATGCGGCCTATATTCCAACAGATGCCAATCAAGAGACTGATTCACATTCCATTCCGAAGTTTGCCCAAACTCTCCCCCCATAAACAGCAATTTAGTTCCTGAGAAAGTATACATAAACAGGTATAATGCTCTGAGATTAGCAAATTTATGCCACTCATCGCCCGGCATTTTGTAGATCAGAGGTTGCTTACCATAAACGACTTCATCGTGTGATAAAGGGAGCATGAAATTCTCATGAAAAGCATATACCGTGGCAAAAGTAATTCGATCGTGATGGTATTTTCTATTGATCGGGTCCTCCTTAAAGTAATCCAAGGTATCGTGCATCCATCCCATCATCCACTTCATTCCAAAACCCAAACCTCCCGTGTAGGTCGGTTTACTCACCCCGGGCCAAGAAGTCGATTCTTCAGCGATCGTCTGCACATCCGGAAAATGAGCATAAACTGCCTCGTTAAATTCTTTTAGAAATTGTACGGCCTCGAGGTTCTCATTACCACCAAATTCGTTAGGTATCCACTCACCAGCATTTCGACTATAATCAAGGTATAGCATTGAAGCCACAGCATCTACACGAAGTCCATCAATATGAAAACGATCCAACCAATAGAAGGCATTGCTGATCAGAAATGAGCGCACCTCATTACGTCCATAATTGAAAATATAGGATTGCCAATCGGGATGAAAACCTTTCCGGGGATCTTCATGCTCATAGAGACTGGTCCCATCAAAACGAAAGAGCCCGTGGGCATCCCCCGGAAAATGTGAAGGCACCCAATCTAGCAGCACACCAATGCCCGCAGCATGTAATTCTTCGATCAAAAACATAAGATCCTGTGCAGAGCCATACCGTGAGCTTGCGGCAAAATAACCCGTGATCTGGTAGCCCCAGGAAGGATAATAGGGGTGCTCCATCACCGGCATAAATTCCACATGCGTGAAATTCATTTCCTTAACGTAAGCAACGAGCTGCACCGCAATCTCCCGATAGTTTAATAGCGTATCCGGACTCTCGGGATCCCTCACCCACGAACCCAAATGAAGTTCGTAGACTGACCAGGGTTGATCAAGCCTATTTTTCACGATACGCTCCTTCATCCAGTTGCTATCATTCCATTCATACCAGGTCGAATGGACAATGGACGCGGTTTTAGGTGCTACTTCCCATTTGAATGCGAATGGGTCACCTTTTTCCAGCTCTTCTCCTCCGGCAGTTTGAATACAATATTTATAGGTTTCGCCATTGGCTATTCCGGGAATAAATCCTTCCCAGATGCCACTGGTATCCCAACGGACATTTAAGGGATGACTTCCCTTATCCCAAAAATTGAAGTTTCCGGCTACGGAAACGGATTTTGCATTTGGGGCCCAAACCGCAAAATAAACGCCTCTTTCACCCTCTACTTCAAGTTCATGCGAACCAAATTTTTCATACAGTTTGAAATGCCTGCCCGACTGGAACAGTGCGACATCAAATTCCGAAAAAAGACTATGCGGTATTACTTTATAGGCCATGTTTACCCCTCTATTAATATGTTGTCAAATTCACGTGCGACATTAATCCAATATCTTCCCTCCTCATCCTGTTGTACTAGTGTATCAATTCCATCTGTTTTTACTTTTTTTACCGTAAACGGTAGTCCTATCAATTGCAGTTTATACTCTTCGTACCGCTCGGTAAATAACCCGTCACGGGTCTGTTTGATTGACAGGGAATCTTTTAATCCAGACACCGTAAAGCATTTTTCTAAATAAATATCTTGCTCATACGCGAAGGTGTCACCGTGATCAGAATACACATAAGAACGGTGCACACCTACCGAAAAATAGACATTTAATTGCAGTTCCTCTACTTTCTTTTCTCCAGTGTATTGCATGACGGGATATTCTGGAATAACGGATCCACCACGAATAAACACAGGCATTTCATCCAAAGGTGTTGCAATTGTATGCTCCTTACCCCCAATGTAAACCTCATTATTGAAATAATAAAACCAATCTCCGGCAGGAAGATAGACAATCTTGCTTTTCTGGCCAGGTTGCAACACGGGCGACACCAATATTTTATCGCCAAAACAGAACTCCTCCTCCCGCTGCCAATTGGTCGGAATATGTTGCTCAACCATTGAAATCGGACGTAGGATGGGATAACCGTATTTGGTCTGTTCCCAAAAACAGGTATAGATATATGGTAAAAGCTGATAACGCAGCTCAATAAACTTTTTATTTATTTTTTCCCAATCTTCACCGAAGCTCCATGGTTCACGGTCGCGGGTATCCCCTGCAGAGTGCACCCGCATAAACGGCGAAAAAACGCCAAACTGCATCCATCGTGTAAAGAGTTCACCATCCGGTTCCCCTGTAAATCCACCAATGTCGGTTCCGCAAAAAGACATTCCTGAGGTGGATAAGCGCTGCAACTGTAAAGTCCCTAATTTGAGATGTTCCCAGCTGGCTAAATTATCTCCCGTCCAAACCGATGAATAACGTTGTGTGCCTGCATAAGCCGCTCGTGTAATGGTAAATGGCCTTTTATTCTTATACAATTTCTTTAAGCCATCATAGGTAGCTCTCACCATCTGCATTCCGTATACATTATGTGCTTTTCTGTGCGATCCGCGATGGCCGTCATATTGATGCCTGACATCATCCGGAAATGTCCCACGGCCAAAAACTGCAGGTTCATTCATATCATTCCAAAAGCCTGCAACCCCGTCCTCCACTAGCCCCTGGTACAAAGTCCCCCACCACTGCCGGACTTCAGGATTTGTAAAGTCAGGAAATTGGCAACGCCCAGGCCAAACAAATCCTTCCATAAAATAGTCATCTCCCCTCCGACAGAAATATCTATTCTCCTTCCCTTCTCTAAATACCCAGTAGTTTTCATCAACCTTAATTCCCGGATCAATCATGACGACCGTCTTAAAGCCTTCATTGGCAAGGTCGGCAATCATTTTCTTAGGATTTGGAAAATATTGCTTGTTCCAGGTAAAACAGCGGTAGCCGTCCATATAGTCAATGTCCAGGTAAATGGCATCACATGGGATCTGTCTTTTACGGAATTCTTCGGCCACCTTACGTACATTCGCTTCGGGGTAATAACTCCAGCGGCATTGATGGTACCCGATAGCCCATAATGGCGGTAAATAATGTGTTCCGGTTAAGGTATGGTACCTTCGAATTACATCAATAATATGGGGGCCATGAATATAATAATATTGCAATTCACCACCCTCAGACCAGAAACTGGTCTTACTTTGATCCTCAGCAGCAAAATCGAAATATGTTTTAAAGGTATTATCAAAGAAAATACCGTAGGCTTCCCCATCTTTCAGCCCGATGTAAAAAGGGATCGTTTTGTATAAAGGATCCTGATCGTAAGCAAAAGCATAAGTATCCGAATTCCAGTTTTTTAATCGTTTGCCACGAAGATTAAGTTTGGTCGCCTTGTCGCCTAGGCCATAAAATGCTTCGTTTTCAAAAGCAATCTTTGTACTATAGACATAATATCCGCCAAAATCCGGATTTTCCTCCCAATGCATAGGTGCCTGATCCGCATTAAACAATTTCCCGGCCCGATCAGAGAAAGAAATCAAAAAATCTTCTTTATTGATCCGGCAGGAAATCGTGTTCGTATGCACACTATAGTGATCTTCTTCCTCTTTATACTGATGAATACTGACGCGATGATCTTTCTTTGCCAGCGCGTAGGAAAAGTCTTCTAAAAACGTTCCTTGTGGTGCCAATCGAACACGAACAATCTCATCGGTTACGATCTTAATCTCAACTTTTGCCTTACCATCGGAAAAATAGTATGATTTATCGTTTTGATTGTGGGATACAACATTTTCGAGGTATTTCTTTTCAATTTTGGGCAGATCCAATACTGGATTATTCACATGATGCATACTCTCCAAAGTACCATCTTTTTCTTCCTCGTTTAGTGTGGTCTGATTTAGGTTGTCGTCTTCAAGCATAGCTATAATATGTTAAAAGTTTCTGAAGGCTTAATTCCTCTTTAAGATAGAAAAATTATCCCGCGCCGACAACAAATCATGCAAAAAAAATCCCGTCCACTAAAATGGGCAGGATTATTTGTATCAGATGAATCTATCTTACTATTTTATAAAATGGGCACGGAGCATCCAGGCCATTTTTTCATGTTTTTCTAATAAGCCGACCAAAAAATCCTCCGTGCCATTATCCGCTGTACCCTCGACAACTGCAATATCAGCACGTATCGACATGGCAATAGACTCATGATCTGTTAACAGCTCTTTATAATAAGACTGACTATCGGTCTTTTCGGAAGTAGACTCTGTAAGACGCGTTAATTTCAGATATTTATCGAAGGTACCTACCGCATAATGACCCAATGTACGTACACGTTCGGCAACTTCATCAATAACTTCTGCCAGCTCATCATATTGCGATTCTAAAAATAAGTGGGCCGCATGAAAATCGGCTCCCTCGACATTCCAATGCGCGTTGCGTGTTTTCATGTAGATAATATGCTCATCGGCCAATAATACATTGAGCAATTTCGCAACTTTTTTCAAGTCTGCATCTTTAATTCCAATTGAAGTTTTCATATCGTATCTATTTGTTAACTATATCTTTTAATCGCTTAGTTAAATTTACCCAAAAAAGCAGGGAAAACAAAAAAAAGCGGCGTTAAAATGTCATTTCAATAGCATAATAACCGTATTTTTGCGGGCAGATTATTATTAGAGGGAAGACTGTGGGTACTTTAGACAACAACGCTTATTTTCATGCATTCAAGGAGGATATTTCGAACATCGAACTCCCCTTGCGATTCACTTTTCCATTTTGCTATGAACCGCATCCGCTAGCCATTATTGCCGCACAAGAACTCCAGGCTTATCTTGAGACACAAAACGAGTGGACACATAACTTTGGTCTTGAAGAAAATAATGACAGTCTTGCCATAGGCAAGATGTTTGGTATATTGGTTGTCCGCGATCAGCAGCATCGCCTCGGATATCTTGCGGCTGTTTCAGGCAAGCTTGCCGGCAGCAACAAACACAGCTACTTTGTGCCCCCTATATTTGACATGCTGGAAAAGGATGGCTTCTTTTTGAATGAAGAAGTACACTTAAATGCGCTCAATAAAAAAATTGAACTGCTTGAAAACAGTGCAGAACTGGCACAAACAAAAAGCAATCTCAATAGACTAAAAGACCAATGGGACACAGCGCTTGACCCGCTCAAAACAAAACTCAGAAATCAGAAAAAAGAACGTAAGGAAACCCGAACCAGATTGCGTCCTATCCTGTCAGACGAAGCGTATGAAATGCTGATGGAAGATATGCGTAGCCAAAGCTTAAAGGACAAACAAGAACTTCAGCGCTATCAATATGACATGCATCTGGCCCTGGAATCGGAAAACCTTAAGCTCCAACAATTGCTTTCCGATATTTTGGCAATGAAAGAGGAGCGCAAGACCCGATCTGGCAATCTGCAAAGACAACTTTTTGAACAATATAATTTTTTGAATGCTGAAGGGCAGCGCAAGAATGTCATTGCCGTTTTTCAGGATTTTGACCAAAGTACGCCGCCTGCAGGCGCTGGAGAATGTGCTGCGCCGAAATTGTTGCAATATGCCTACAGCCACAATCTTACCCCCATAGCACTGGCCGAATTTTGGTGGGGCTGTTCCCCTGCTTCCGAAATACGCAGACATAAAAACTACTATCCGGCCTGCCGTAAAAAATGTGAACCTATCCTGGGTTACATGCTTCAGGGACTTACGGTCGACCCGAATCCCATGCAACAGGAAACAACTTTGCAAACGGAACTCCCGCAGATCTATGAGGATGAAGATATTATCGTCTTTAACAAGCCTGCAGAGTTTTTATCCGTTCCCGGTATATATGTTAAAGATTCCGTCTATAATCGTGTCCTCAAACGCTATCCAAATGCCGGCCCGATTATTATCCATCGGCTTGACATGTCCACTTCAGGACTTCTGGTGGTAGCCAAAAACAAGATGGCGCATCAATTCATACAGGATCAATTTATACAACATACCATAACGAAGGAGTATATTGCTTTACTCGATGGTGTTATTGAACAGGAATGCGGGCTGATTGATCTGCCCCTACGCGTGGATTTAGACGATAGACCCCGACAAATGGTCTGTTATACTTATGGAAAGCCAGCACAGACCAAATGGGAAAGAATTGCGGTCGAAAATGGTAAAACACGCGTTCGCTTCTACCCATTGACAGGCCGGACACATCAACTCCGCATGCACGCCGTACATCCGGAAGGCCTGAATACACCTATCGTCGGTGATGATCTATATGGCAGAAAAGCACATAGATTACACCTACATGCCTCTTTTATTAAATTTATTCATCCAGGTTCAAAACAGGAAATTAGTTTTGAAATCTTTCCCGATTTTTAGCGCAATTGACTATATCGTTACAAAAGTCAATAAATATTTGACCGGAAAATCATCGTGAAGTCAAAATGTGAACGCTAAATTATTGACCTAAATCAATAATTTAAGACAAATAACTGCAATACAACAACTTAAGCTACAAAAGAAAGAAGTAGGTTTCCTTTATTACATCACAATAAAATTTTAATTATTCTTAATTTTTTGTTTCCTTTGTTCACTGATTTTTTGATTTTAATACTTATAAAGTCAGAAATAAAGTAAAAACAACAAAACAATTTTGAATTTTCAAGATTATAGCAATATAATGGAAGCTAAAATAAACGCACAAACCTTCATAAATAAACTCTTTTTCTCGATAACATTCTTGCTATCAGCATCTCTGGCATTCGCACAGACCAAAACGGTGACGGGTACGGTCAAAGATGCAAAGACAAAGGCCCCCATTGCTTACGCCACCGTTGCGGTCGTGGGCGCGCCTGCTGCTGCAGGAACCTCAACATCGACCAATGCAAATGGTGAGTTTAGGCTGGTTTTCCCGACATCTTATGTCAAAATCAGAGCAAGCTATGTTGGCTATGACAATAAGGATGCTTTCGTTACCAATGATGCTGTACAGACTAAGGAAATCCTAATGGATGCACAGGACAATATGCTGGAGGAAGTTGTTGTCAAAGCCAAAAAGAAAAAATACAGCAACAAAGACAATCCTGCTGTAGCCTTGATTCGTAAGGTTATTGAAAATAAAGACAAAAACCGATTGTCGGGACAACAATATGCAGAATTTGATCAATACGAAAAAATGTCTTTGGGATTGAGCAATCTCTCAGAAAAATTTGTCAACAAAAAAATCTTCAAAAACTACCAATTTCTTTTCGAAACCGACGATTCGGCCAAAACAGCGAATAAATATCTTTTGCCAGCCTTTATCGAGGAGAAAATGTCCAAAGTATACTATCGTAAGGATCCGAGCAAAACAAAACAATATATTTTGGGTAACCAACGCGCACAGTTTGATCCTAAATTTATAGATAATGATGGTCTGACGGCCTATTTTAATAAACTCTATGAACAAGTTGATATCTATGACAACAACATTTCATTGGTAACCAATCAGTTTTTGAGTCCGATTGCGAATTCTGCACCGACATTTTATAAGTTTTTCATTACTGATACCATCAAAACTTCTCAGCCTTGGCTGGTCGAGCTAAGTTTCGTACCCCGTAATAAAGCAGATATGTTGTTTAAAGGGCAATTATATGTCACGCTGGATGGCAATTATGCCGTTCAAGGAGCCAATATGACTGTTGCGGATGATATCAACCTAAATTTTGTACGCGACCTTCAGGTTCAGCTCAAATTCGAAAAAGACAATAAGAGCAGGTTCTATCTGAAGACAAGTACATTGGGAATTGATTTTTCATTAACTGAAAAAGGAATGGGTATCCGCGGAAGCCGAACCGTCGATTATAACAACTATAAAGTCGGTGTGCAACAACCCGACAGCATTTACGATGGTCCATCAACGGTAATCGCTTACAATGTCGAGAATAAAAAAGCGACAAAGTCCTTATTTGAAACACAACGTCCTTTGTCTTTAGCACAGAATGAACTGAATATCTACCACAATATAGATACTTTACAGAAAATTCCTTCTTTCAGAACCTTCATGGATATCGCGGCCCTGCTTCTTTCGGGTTATAAACAAGCCGGTCCGGTGGAAATTGGTCCAGTAAATACATTCTACAGTTTCAACCCTGTTGAAGGCTTTCGCTTGCGTGTGGGGGGGCGTACGACCGAATCACTGAGCAAACGTTTCTATGCGGAGAGTTATGCGGCTTATGGCTTCAAGGATCAGAAATGGAAGTACTTTTTCAGTGGGACTTATGCCTTTAACAACAAGTCGGTATACTCCTTCCCTATGCACTATATCAGAGCCTCCTATAAAAAGGACACCAAAATTCCCGGACAAAAGCTCGAGTTTATTCAGGAAGACAACTTTTTGTTATCCTTCAAACGTGGTGATAACGACCGTTATATCTACGAAACCAACTATGGACTGGAGTATAAAAAAGAATTCTTGAACCACCTGGCTATTGGTGCCGGATTTAATATTAACAAACAAACTCCGGCGGGCAGCCTAACCTATCAAATGTTGGATGAAAATGGACAAAATAAATTATTCAACGAATTAAATACAACAGAATTGTCGGTCAACTTTAGATACGCACCGCATGAGGAGTTTTACCAAGGTAAAATCTATCGTACGCCGATCTTCAATCAATACCCGATATTCACCTTCAATTATACTGCGGGAATAAAAGGTTTGGCAAAAGGAGAATACAACTATCATAGTTTTAATGTAGGTGCATTCAAGCGTTTTTACCTAAGTCAATTTGGTTACGCCGATGTGACTGCAGAGGGAAATTACATCGCTGGAAAAGAGATTCCATTTCCCTTCCTGACAATCCACCGGGCCAACCAGACCTATGCATATCAGTTAAACTCGTATAACTTGATGAACTTTCTGGAATTTGTCAGTGATCACAACGCCTCTATCAATCTGCAGTATTATATGAATGGATTCCTGTTGAATAAGATCCCATTGATCAAAAAGCTCAAGCTACGCGAGGTATTTAGTTTCAAAGGTGTTTATGGTGGTCTTCGTAAAGAAAACGATCCTGACGATCCGAATTACGGTTCAAAAGTCTTTGCATGGCAACGCAATGCACAAGATATCCAAAGTTCATATACCTTCGGCTCTGAACCTTATATGGAAGCCAGTATCGGTCTGTCCAACATCTTTAAAATTTTGCGTGTAGACTACGTCAAACGTTTGAATTACCTTGACCATGTGGATGCTCCGGCTTGGGGGATCCGTGCCCGCGTCAAATTTGATTTCTAATAGTTTCCATAATTTATAATATAATTTTGAGGCCCTGTCAATTGAGAAAATGACAGGGCCTTTTTTCTTATTTACAGCGTCTCCCATTTGATCCTTATCCCATGGTATTTCCCCATCTTTCTTTGTCGATTTATCCGATTGTGGTTCGGCTCGCGGAAAATCTCAAAAACTTTAACCCTCGCTGACTCCAAGTTCGGGGAGTTATTCGGGTCATATTTGTATCTGATTCGGGACAGATTCGCCTCTGCTACCAGGCGTGAGCGTGATTACTACGCAATGAGTATCCGATAAATGCGTCAGAGACTCGGACTCAACACGGACTCATCATGGACTCAATACGGATTCACCCCGACTTTAGGGCGAAGTAGACACGGCACTGTGCCGAAGCGTTATCGAAGCTAATTCGATGGTAAACGAATGAATCCCTAAAAAAGTACTATATTAAGAAGCATTGCATGATCGAAAAACTAAGCTTCCGCAAAAAAATCCCCCTTGCAAACAGCAAAGGGGATAAAATTAGAATATGACGATGGTTAGTTTTTCTTTTTGAATGCATTTACACCGCTCTGTAGAAATGCTTTGTATTGTTCAACATTGTAATTTGCCCCACTTTGAGGAACCAGCACCTGACCGTTTGGATCAACAATCACATACAATGGCTGCGAATTACTATTAAATGAAGCGGCTTGAAAATCGCTATTTTTGTTTCCGATAGTCTTTATTTTTTTATTACTGTATGTGGAAACTATCTGCTCATCGACAGGCAATTCGGTTTTATCATCCACAAATAACTCGGCCATTACAAACTCTTCTTTCAACAACTTGGCTACCGCAGGATCTGTCCATACGTTTGCCTCCATTTTACGGCAGTTAACACAATTCCAGCCTGTGAAGTCAATCAAAACAGGTTTGTTGAGTTCTTTCGCTGTTGCTAAAGCCTGATCGTAATCATAATAGGGATCGAAGCCTTTTGGTGTACCACGCTCGTGAAAAATCTCAGCGTATTTTTTGACTTTTCCATCCGTATGCGCAGCAGTGCTACTGCCAACTCCAGTGGACAAATCAAAATCCTGGGTTGCCGATGGCGGCAAAAAGGCTGAAATAGACTTTAAGGGAGCTCCCCATAAACCGGGAATCATATAAATCACAAAGGAAAAAACCACAATAGCGAGTATTGTTCTCGGAACAGACAGAAATTTGAGGTCGCTATCGTGGGAAAACTTAATTTTACCGATCAGATAAAGCCCCATCAAACCAAATACGGCGATCCATAAAGAGAGGAATACTTCTCTGTCCAACCAGTTCCAATGGTAAGCCAAATCTACATTCGACAAAAATTTCAATGCCAAAGCCAGTTCCAAAAAACCAAGCACCACTTTTACACTGTTCAACCAGCCACCTGATTTGGGCAGCGATTTAAGCATTGATGGGAACATGGCGAATAGGCCAAATGGAATAGCCAAGGCAATAGAGAATCCCAACATACCTATGGCTGGCCCCAATCGTTCACCTTTTGACGCTGCTTCCACCAGGAGCGTTCCGATAATCGGCCCGGTACAGGAAAACGACACTAACGATAAACTAAAAGCCATAAAAAACAGACCTATAAGTCCTCCTTTATCCGACTTGGCATCCATTTTATTCACAAAAGAGCTCGGCAAGGTAATTTCAAATGCACCGAAGAATGAGGCTGCAAATACCACCAACAGCAAAAAGAAAATAAAATTAAAAATCCCATTGGTCGAAAGGGCATTGAGCGCGTCAGAACCAAATGCAATGGTAATGATCATGCCCAAAGCGACATAAATCACGATAATAAACAGCCCGTACAATAAAGCTTTACTTATACCACTCGCGCGACTGCCGGACTGTTTGGTAAAGAAGCTTACGGTCAAAGGAAGCATCGGAAATATACAGGGCATCAATAAGGCTGCGAAGCCCCCAACCAAACCTGCAATAAAAATACTCCAAAGTGAATTTTTTCCACTTTCTGCCGGACCAGCTACTTTAGATATGGCAGCCACCGTCGTCTTACTGGAATCAACACGAGCTGTAACTGTGTCAGGTGACTCTTCAAAAGATAATGAATCCGGGCTGATTGTACCATCCGTGAATTCGACACCTTCCGTGCTAACTGTACTGTCCTGCTGCGCAAACATAGCAAGAGGAAAGATGAGCAGGAATAAAAGGGTTAATAGTTTAAAAATAGTTTTCATCAGAATATCATGTGTTTTTCATAATTTACTTGCTTGGAGACCTGTTCATTTGTTTCTTGTGTAAATAAAACCCGAGGAGCAATACACTCCCCGAGTTCACTATAAACATATGAAACTAAATCTTACTATGCCCCAAATACAGGATTTGGCAGCCTACAAATTGGTTGAAAACCCAGAAAATCAACATCGCTGCATAAATAGCCCGGTTTAACAGGCTCTTCTTTCACCAAATCCGTACTTAAATATTTCTTATTGTCATCACATAGTAGTGTGACGACAACTGCTTCGTCCCCTAACTCATGTTGTAACTTAATCGCTCCAATAACATTTGCTCCCGAAGAAATTCCAACGGCAAGTCCCAATTGCCTTGACAGCTTCTGGGCCATAATAATCGAATCGCCATCGTTGGCACAAACAACACGATCCAATTCATCCAAATTCACAATTGCCGGAATAAATTCATCGGATATACCCTGAATGCGGTGTGAACCAACTTTATGTCCTGTTGTTAATGTTGGACTCTCTGCCGGTTCCAAGGGATGTACACGAACATTTGGATTCGCCTTCCGCAAGCTACGCCCCACACCCATGACGGTTCCACCTGTTCCCACTCCAGCCACAAAGGCATCAGCAATCAAGCCTTGTTCTTCCAGTTGCTTCACAATTTCATAACCGGTCGTTTTCTCATGTGCTTCGGCGTTATATTGGTTTTCAAACTGGCGAGGAAGAAAAACCCCACCAGCGGCAGCAAGCTCTTCGCTCAAACGTATGCTACCCAAAAAACCGCCTTCTTCTTTACTGATCAGCTGAATATCGGCCCCCATGCTTCTGATAATATCGGTACGCTCTTTACTCAACCAATTTGGCATGATGATCTTTACCTCATGTCCCAAAGCTTTACCAATTGCCGAAAAAGCAATTCCAGTATTTCCGCTCGTAGCTTCAATAACAACATCCGTCGGTCTAATTTGGCAATTCATATAGGCTTTATACAGGATATATAAAGCCATTCTGTCTTTGATACTACCTGTTAAATTATAATTCTCACATTTTACGAATACCCGGCCTGGCTTACCTTTGTAGGTATACTGCAATTCTAACATTGGCGTGTTACCGACCAATCTCCACAAATGCTTAAATTTTTTGTCCAATGCAGGCGATAAACATGCACTTAGTAATTCTTGTTCAGCCATTTTTATATAAATGATTATTCTGTTGCAAAATTGGACAATAACAAGATATTATTCAATACAAAACTAAAATTTCAAGAAAAATTCAATAAAAATACATAATAAACAATAAATTGTTCATTCAAACATTGTAAATTTGCAACAACACCGAAAATATTCAGATTATGGATTTAGACGATATCGATCTAAAATTATTGCGCTTATTACAGCATGATGCTTCATTAAGTAATAAGGAACTCTCTTTTGAATTGAATAAATCAATCGCAGCAGTACACGAAAGGGTAAAAAAATTAAAAAGACTGGGTTATATCAAAAAAACGGTAGCGATCCTGGATCGACATAAAATCGGGATTGGACTGATTTCGTTTTCGCAGGTATTCCTGAAAGCACATACCTTTGAGGTTTTGAACGAATTTGAAAAAGAAGTAGCCAAGTTTCCCGAAGTTATGGAATGCTATCAGATGGCCGGATCTTACGATTTCATGTTACGCATCGCTACGAAAGACATGGATGCTTATCACATTTTTTTAAGACACCGTCTGGCGGTGCTCCCGCAGGTTAATACCGTACAGACCTATTTTGTATTGTCGGAAACAAAGAGTGAAACTGCTTATCCATTATAACAGGTACGGACAGGCCAAACACCTAGATAAAACGTATGAGGTATTGATTTTAATAAAATCAATACCTCATTATATCATTCAATCTAATCGAACAGTAAGGTTCCGGTGACGTTCCAGCTGCTGAAACTTGTTCCTTCCGGAGCGCCTTGCGGGATTTGAACCTGCAATTTGTAAGTACCAGCTTTTAAATCACCTAAATCGATGTAAATTGGTGGAGTCACTGTTCCTGGGCACCAGTTGGAACGACTCAAATCGGACGAAGATAATCCCGTGGCAAAATTACCCGAAGCGGGATTGGACAGACGGTAAGAACCGCAATCGTTACGCCAGGGTGTATACTTAAACAGTAAGGCATCATTTAGGAAAATGCGGTTTTCTTTGGGTACAAACTCATCGCCATTTCCCCAACCACCATGACCGGTTGTGATGTAACGCAATTGCACATTTTTGGCATCCTGATCCAAATGGAACGAGAGCGTCAGCCCTTTATCCTGATCAAACATGGATCCATACTCCTGCCCTCCCATTTCCATCACATTGGTCGTTGTGAATAACGGCATCGTCTTTTTTAGATTTCCTTCTGATCCTGCCTCAAAACCTGGGTGAATTGTGAGCTCAACGCTAACTTCATGACCATTCTTGTCATAGTTGCCAATGAAAGCACCTACGTACACTTCCTGTTCGCTCAACATCCCAGCGAGCTCAGACACATCCTGCCGGTAAAGTACCGAATCCTGCCAGACCTTATCCTTTAACTGAAGATAGTTAAACTGCTTAACACCAAAGGGTGTAAAGAATCGCATCAATTCAACAATAGGTTCGAAAGTCGCCGTTCTTACCACCCCTTGATAACTCTTTCCATTTCCATTTTCATACTTTGGCAAGGTTGACATGCCATTTTTCATACCATCCAGAAAACTCTGTGCTTTATTTGCTGGAATAATAAAAACGGATCCGGTACGGTCATACGCATCACCTTTTGATTGCTCCACAAGTTGAACAAACACATTATCGCTAACTTTGATTTTCGGTATTTTGACCTTCTTGACAATGACTGTACCATTGGCGAAACGTAGAATTGAATCAGATTTGACATCATCCGAAAAACGGATGCGCTCTTTTTGAAAGACTGGAAGCTGAATAAAACGGTTTTTCCAAATAAGGTCTTTATAGGAAAGTTCATCATAGTGCTTTTCGCTTCCTTTTAGCTTCAGTTGATCAGGGACAGCATTCACTTTCTCGACTTTCGTTGCGAAGGTCCTTGTATTGCCATTTCTGATAACTTCCAGCACTAAGCCAAGATCCTGCCCCAACTCGGTCGGAGCTCCTTTTACCCCTAGTTTATTCGTATACCATAGCTCAATCTTATTGGAATTGATACTGGTTTCCACTTTTTTACAGGGATAGCCCAAAATCGTCTTAGTCTCATTGGTGGGTGTAAATTTCTGTTTGGAGAGCGCTAAAGAGTCTCTTGTCAGGATAAGGGAACCATCTTTGAGTTTCGCAATTTTAAGCAAGGCATTTCCAGACGATCGGTCCACTAGTACGCGTTCGTAAGGCGGCAACAATTGTCCTTTTATATCTTTTTCCGAACTCACATAAGTTTCATTCGCATTGGCATACACCAACACTGCATTTTGATTTGCAGCTGCATTGCCATTAAAACTTTGGTTATACTGGATGACATAGCTTGTTAGCTTCTGGGCATAAGAGGACAATGACAGACATAAAATTGAAACAAAAAGGATATTCTTCTTCATAGTACGCATATTGGATTAGACACAAAAATAAGAAAGGCTTTAGGAATTCCTAAAGCCTTTCTTATTTTATGCTAAAACGTTTATTTTATCAACCAGATATCCAAAAGATAAAAGAAGGCAAAGATGACCGAAGCGTAACCATTGGTGGTCATGAAATCGCGGTTTACCCGACTTAGATCTGTTGACGAAAACAGTGTGTGTTGATAGATCAGCAATGCACCATAAAACGCAACTCCTAAATAATAAATCCAACCGACGGGCATTAAAAAGGCAGGTATTAAAACAAATATAAAAGACAGCACATGTAAACATTCAGATACCCGCATCGCTCCTTTTGTTCCCAACCAAACCGGAATGGAGTTCAACTTATTGGCCCGGTCAAAGGCCTCATCCTGCAAGGCGTAAATGATATCAAAGCCACTCACCCAGGTCAATACAGCAAAGCCATACAAAACAGGGACAGTTGCAAATTGTCCCGTGATCACCATATATGCCCCAATTGGTGCTAAACCCAATCCTGCCCCAAGTACCAAATGGCACAACGGTGTAATGCGTTTGGTATAAGAATAAAAAAGCACAACAAAGAGTGCAATGGGTGACAGCATAAAGCACAGGGAATTTATAAAATAGGTCGCTGTGACAAAAAGTAAGCAATTGACAATGGTAAAGATCAATGCATTCCGGGCAGAAATCTTCCCCGCCGGAATATCACGCATTGCCGTCCGCGGATTGATAGCATCAATATCCCGATCCAAATACCGATTGAAGGCCATGGCTGCATTCCGCGCCGTTACCATACACAACAGCATCAATAGTAATAGTTTCCAGGAAAAGGCATATTCAGTGGTATGCAGGGCTAAAAAGAAGCCTATAAGGGCAAATGGCAACGCAAATACACTGTGTGCAAATAAAACTAAAGAAAGATACTTCTTCATGAGGTGATCTTAATGGATTTTAAAACGTTCGACACCCTATCCTCGGCAATGACCAGGTTGATCAAGCGATGATGTTAACGAATTTTATTTTTTTGAACTACTTAAAACGGCATTCTTTCTTCCGGCTCAGGCCCTACAAATCGGCGATTGACTTCATTAATGGTTTCCAGAATCGGTTCATGTCCTACTTTCTTCTCTGCCGAGGTCAAAAAGATCGGCGGCACCTCCTCAAACCATTGCAACAGCTCTTTTTTAAATTTTGCAATATTCGCATCAGATTTTACTGCTGATTGCTTGTCTGCTTTGGTAAAGACTAACATAAAGGGTAAACCGCATTCACCCAACCAATAACAGAAATCAAGATCGATCTTCTGTGGTTCAAGACGACTGTCTACCAAAACAAATACACATTGTAAATTGTCTCTATGCGTGAGATATCTGCGAATGAATTTTTCCCATTCATTACGACTTGTTTTGGATGCTTTAGCGAATCCATAACCAGGTAAATCGACCAGATACCAGGTGTCATCTATAATAAAATGATTGATCAACTGAGTCTTACCAGGTTTTTGAGAGGTTTTGGCAAGTCCCTTCTTATTTGTCATGGCATTGATCAAAGAAGATTTACCTACATTAGAACGGCCTATAAAGGCGTACTCAGGCAAATTTGGCGCAGGTAATTTGTCAACTCTCGTGTTGCTACACACGAATTCGGCTTTTTTTACTTCCATGGAACAAAGGTACATTAAATGAATCCGTTTGGCAAGGTTTACAACCTTCTATGCAATAAAAAACTGAACGGCCAATCTGTAACATTTAATGCTCTTCAGATACTAATAGTCAAAATAAACAAGTGTATATTTGATAGCAAACGATATATGCTATATCTTTTCGCCATACTGAATTTAATTAAACCCTAAAAAGATGTTACTTGAAATCAATCATGTTACCAAGGATTACGCCAATCATCGTGCATTGGACGATGTGTCTATTCAGATTCCAAAAGGAAAGATTTTTGGCCTGCTTGGGCCAAATGGAGCGGGAAAAACATCCCTGATCCGTATCATTAACCAGATCACTGCTCCGGATTCGGGTGAAATCCGATTCAATGGCGAATTACTAGGGGCGCAGCATATTGCCCAGATAGGTTACCTCCCGGAAGAACGGGGGCTCTACAAAAAAATGAAAATCGGTGATCAGATGCTTTATCTAGCGCAGTTGAAAGGGCTTTCTAAAAAAGAAGCTTTACATCGGATACACGACTGGTGCGAACGTCTCGATATATCCTCATGGTTGGACAAAAAGATCGAAGACCTCAGCAAGGGAATGCAGCAAAAAGTCCAATTTGTCGCTACCGTCATCCACCAGCCGCAATTGATTATCCTCGACGAACCCTTCTCTGGCTTTGATCCGGTCAATGCCAATATCATCAAAGAACAGATTTTACGATTGAATAAGGAAGGGGCCACCATTATCTTTTCGACACACCGAATGGAAACGGTCGAAGAACTTTGCGATAATATTGCGCTCATCAACCGATCAAAGAAAATACTGGACGGCTCTGTTCAAGCGATAAAAAAAGAATACCGGAATCAGACTTACAAATTGGAATATACAGCAACCGAAGATAATTTTCTTCTGTCTAACGACGCTCTCTTCAAGGTCATAACCTCTACAAGGGTTGAAAAAACATATATCACTACAATTCAGTTAAATAGTAACATTCATATAAATGATGTGTTAATACATTTTTTACCACAAATACAGCTAAATCAATTGATAGAAATCGTACCGTCCATGGGGGATATTTTCATCCAAAAAGTTACTCAAGTCTCACCTAAAGCCAACGATCATGCATAAAATATTACTTATTATTCAACGGGAATATTTGTCACGCGTCAAGAAAAAATCTTTTATTGTGATGACCTTTGCCGTTCCCCTATTCTTTTTTGCATTGTATGCCGGCATGTTTTACCTGACTAAAAAAAGCTTCAAAGATGCGCACACCGAGGTCTTTGTGATTGATGAGCAGGGTGAATTTGGGGGTAAACTCCAGAGCAATAAAAACGTAAGCTATACGGTCAGCAAGTTAGATCTAAAGGCCCAAAAAGCGCAGCTCACGCAGAGCGAAGGAAAACAATCGATCTTATACATTCCCAAGGACATTCTTAGCAGTCAGAAGGCCGAACTGATTACCAGTGGCAAAACTAGTTTTGTCACTCAGGAGATCATCGGCGGACAACTGGAAGAAATCATCCGCGAAAAAGAGTATAAAGCTAAGGGAATAGACTTGCAGATCATCCAGTCCATCAAGCCCAAAGTCGCTATAGATGCCAAAGAGATCACGGCTGACGGTGAAGAGAAAAACAGCAATACTGCTATCGCCATGGGACTTGGTGTCGCACTGGCCATCCTGGTTTATCTCTCCCTGTTTCTGTATGGCGCACAGGTGATGCGTGGTATCATCGAAGAGAAGAGCAACCGTATCATAGAAGTTATTATTTCCTCCGTCAAACCTTTTCAGCTTATGATGGGTAAAATTGTTGGGATTGGGATGGTCGGGCTAACTCAATTTGTGATGTGGCTGCTGCTTACAGCGGGCCTTTTTATAACGGCAACACTGTTGTTTGTTAACCCGCAGGATATGCAAGAGGTTGCTGCCAGTCAGCCCGGAACTGGTAATATGGGAACGGTATCCAAAGCGATCGGACAAGGTGGATCCGCCTCCATTCTCACCTCCATCCAAAGCTTTAATTTCACCGAAGTCATTATCTTTTTCTTTCTGTTTTTTATTGCCGGATATCTGCTGTATAGCGCTATTTTTGCTGCTGCTGGTTCCGCTGTAGACAATGAGACAGAAGCCAATCAGTTTTCCATGCCCATCACCATGCCCCTATTGTTAACGTATATCCTTTCATTTGGTGTCATTATCAACGACCCAAATGGGCCCATTGCCACTTGGTTGAGCTTTATTCCGTTCACATCACCTATTGCTATGTTGGTTCGGATACCTTTTGGCGTGCCGATGTGGCAGATATTAACCTCATTGACCTTGTTGATCCTGACATTCTTATTGATCACTTGGGTTGCCGCACGAATCTACCGTGTTGGCATACTGATCTATGGTAAAAAGGCAAGCCTTAAGGAAATCATCAAATGGTTCAATTATAAAAATTGATCAGGTTGATCACGATAACGAGTCGGAAATAAATAGAAAAGGCCAGATCGCATTGTGCAATCTGGCCTTTCTTATATCAGGTATAGGATAGAATCTTCTCTTATTTTGCTACAAAAGCATGCTTTCCTGGTAAGACACCTATCCTATAGATCGTTTAATACCGAATATTGAACTTCTGAAATACAAAATGCCATAACCATATTGGGCCAATGAGCAGGAATTGCAGAAATTGTTTTCCGCTGATTGCTTTTTTCTCTTTTCCTTTACCAACATACAACGCCGCCAGTGCGAGCAAAGCAATCGCAAGGCATACCCATATCACTGCGGGGCCACCATTTTTTTGCACATATTCCAATTGCACAATAAAGTAGCTCATTGCGCCGATCGAGAATAAAATTGCATAAGACAAGGTTGCGGATAGCTTAAGGTAAAAATAGATAACAACCGCAATGAAGAAAGAACCCCAATTCAAAAAAGTATGCCAATTGAGCTTTACTAAAAATTCAAACTGTGGGAAAGGAATCATCCATATACAGCCCATCACACCGAAGAATAGCAGCGGCAAAAAGATAATCTGAATCGTGCGATTGGTCGGGTCTTGAAAATTAGCATCCAACTCCTCAAAATAGGTATCCACCGGACGCTTCGGTTCTACTTCCTGAACTTTCTTCTTTTGTTTCATTCGGCAAATTTAATAAATATTGATCTGCCCTAATTGCCTGGATCGATAATATTCTTATTTTTTTGGTCTGATGCTTGTCATTAAATGCATTCTTCTGGCTTTAGCTGGCAATCTCCTATCCAATTCCGTAATATTGCAGCATGAAGTCTTATAAACACATCTTATTTGATCTTGATGGAACCTTGACCGACCCTGCTGAGGGCATCACCAAATGCATCGCTTATGCACTCGAAGCCAAAGGAATCATGACGTCCAATCTGGATAGTCTTAAACCGCTGATCGGGCCGCCATTGAAAGATACGTTCATGCACAGCTACGGATTTGAGGAACAGGAAGCTTTGGCCTGTGTGGACAAATATCGTGAACGCTTTGCCATGCAGGGTTTGTATGAGAATATGCTGTTTGATGGCGTTCCCGAGCTACTGCAAAGACTCAAATCGAAAGATTATAAGGTTTACTTGGCAACATCCAAACCCGAAATCTTTGCACGCAGGATATTGCAGCACTTTGCTATAGACCAGTATTTCGATTTTGCCGGGGGAAGTGCCCTGGACGATTCCAGGCCTACAAAAACCAGTGTCATTCAATATGTGATGGAAAATGCTCGACTAACGAGCCCGCATGACTGTATCATGATCGGAGACCGCAAACATGATCTCATCGGTGCCAGAGAAACGAACATGGATGCCATTGCTGTGCTCTATGGTTATGGCAGCCAAGCGGAACTCGAACAAGAATCGCCAGCCTATCTCCTGCACAGTGTTGCAGATTTATTTGAATTTTTTGGATAATAAAAAAGCTCCAACCTATAAGATTGGAGCTTTTTTAAGATCGATCCCTCAGGATCTATTTCGCGTAAGACACGGATCTTGTCTCACGGATAACAGTCACTTTAATCTGTCCCGGGTACGTCATTTCCGTTTGGATACGGTTGGAGATATCGGCAGCCAGTATCTCTGACTGTGCGTCAGATACCTTCTCGCTTTCCACGATAACGCGCAACTCGCGTCCAGCCTGGATGGCGAAGGTTTTTTCCACACCAGGGTACGATAAAGCCAGGTCCTCCAGTTCTTTCAGACGTTTGATATAGCTTTCAACCACCTCACGGCGTGCTCCTGGACGCGCTCCAGAGATAGCATCACAGGCCTGTACTACTGGGGAAATTAATGCTGTCATTTCAATTTCATCATGGTGTGCACCAATGGCATTACACACATCTGGATGTTCCTTATATTTCTCAGCCAATTGCATCCCTAAAATCGCGTGTGGCAATTCCGGATTATCATCAGGCACCTTACCAATATCGTGGAGTAATCCGGCACGTTTTGCGTGTTTAACGTTCAAGCCAAGCTCTGCAGCCATTGTTGCTGCGAAATTGGCTACCTCACGGGAGTGCTGTAAAAGGTTCTGTCCATACGACGAACGGTAACGCATACGACCGACCATGCGGATCAGTTCAGGGTGCAAACCGTGGATACCCAAGTCGATCGCTGTACGCTCACCAATTTCAACAATCTCGTCTTCAATTTGTGTACGTGTTTTTGCGACAACCTCCTCGATACGAGCCGGGTGGATACGTCCATCAGTCACCAAACGATGTAGGGCCAAACGGGCAATCTCACGACGTACGGGATCAAAACCGGACAAGATAATTGCTTCCGGTGTATCATCCACGATGATCTCTACACCTGTTGCCGCTTCCAAGGCACGGATATTACGGCCTTCACGACCAATAATACGGCCTTTAATTTCATCATTTTCGATATTGAAAATAGACACTGTATTTTCGATAGCAGACTCAGTAGCCGTCCGTTGAATTGTCTGGATAACGACTTTTTTAGCTTCTTTTGTAGCGGTCAATTTCGCTTCGTCCACGATATCTTTAATCTGAATCATGGCCTGCGAACGCGCTTCCTCGCGTAATGAATCTACCAATTGATTTTTAGCTTCGTCAGCTGTAACACCGGCGATACTCTCCAATTGTTTGATCTGCTGTAATTTTAAAGCCTCAACTTCTTCGGATTTCTTTTCATTAAGTTCAACCAATTTATCCAGCTGCTTCTTTTTAGTATCCACCTCTTGCTTATCGCGATTGATGTTTTCAAGCTTTTGGTTAATGGATTGTTCTTTTTGTCTCAACGCATTTTCTTTTTGATTGATCGTATTATTGCGTTGATTCACCTCCTTTTCGTGTTCGGATTTTAATTGAAGGAATTTTTCTTTAGCCTCTAATAGGCGTTTCTTTTTAATGTGTTCTCCTTCTTGCTCTGCATCTTTTAGTATGCTATTTACCTTATCTTTGGCTTCCTGCTCTTGTTTTTTGAATAACAGAACCAACAGATAACGACCTATAACTACACCAACAATCAGAGAAATTATGATATAAATTGCGACGTCCATGTATGTATAATTGTATTATATATGTTTGTTTTTATTATTAATATTAAATTTCCTTTACTCAAAAAAAAACCGCAATTAAATTTAAACAGGTCTCATGTATTATTAAACTTCGTGATTACATAATTAGGCTTAGATTATGACCCAGATGGCTTTCGCAAAATGGCCTATATCTTTTTGCGCCTGTAATATTGAAGCGTTAAGTTTAAAATAGTGACAACCCGAATTTAATTGCGGCAAATTCGTCGTTATTAAGCTCTAAATATAAAGAACGTAAATTTATTTTTTAAAGAAATCCGTCAACAACTGATCAAGCTCCTGTACTGAATTCTCCAGCCCTACTTCGTGGTTCTGGGACTGTCGCTCCGCATTTAACATCCGCGTAGCAAACTGCAATACACACATGGATAACAGATCCTGCTTATCTCTCACAGTATAGTTTTCCTGCAATTCCTTTACTTTTTCATTTATCAATTTCGCAGCATGTCGAATCACTTCCTCCTCCGCGCTTTCCACCCGTAGGGGATAAACACGATCTGCGATATTTATTTTTATGGAAATCTCTCCCATTTCTTTGAGCTTTTTAACGTTGTATTAGTTTAAATTCCGATGATCTCCAAATTCCAACTACTTCAACAAACTAATACACTTGTCTATTTCTCGCACAAAATCGTTAATTTTTTGTTTTGTGTCAAGTATTTTTTCATTAATTGCCCCCTTATCCGTTTCAGAATCCAACGTTCGGGCTACTGCCAGCGCCTTGACCTTCTCTTCCAATTGCTTGCTTTTATCGTTGCTCGCATCGAAAGCCACTTTTAAGGATTGTACCTCTAATTTAAGCAAATCATTTTCTTCCTGCAAGACTTCGCACATTTGAATTAAGTTTTTCGTTTTCTCAACGATCAGATTCATTTGTGAAGACAATGTTGCCATAGCGTAAATCGAATGTTACCAATTAATGTTATATCTTTAATTAACCACGCACCTCTGCGCTTAGTTCCTTCTCAAAATTAACAATTAATTTTTGAACTATCGCATCAATTTGTTTATCGGTCAATGTTTTTTCTTCATCTTGCAAGATAAAGCTCAGAGCATAAGACTTTTTCCCTTCCGGAATTTTATCCCCTTTATACACATCAAACACATTTACCTCCTTTAAAAGCTTGCGTTCGGTCTTTTGAGCGACAAATTGAAGTTTGTCAAAGCTCACATTTTCGTCAATTAACAGCGATAAATCGCGGCGTACTGCAGGGAATTTTGACACTTCTTTGTATTGAATACTATTCTTTCGAATGATTTTCATCAAGACATCCCAGTCAAAATCCGCGAAGAAAACCTGTCCTTCAACATCTGCTTTTTTCAAGTTGACATGAGCTACCGCACCGAAAGAAACCAGACATTTCTGACCTTTCATATAACTCAATCCGTACGCAAAATGATTGCTCGGCGCATCTTGTATTTGTATGCCATCAATCTTTAGACGCTTAACAATCGTATCAACTGCCGCTTTGAGGTTATAGAAATTAACATTTCCTTTTTTACTATTCCACTGTTCTGCTTCTGCCCTGCCTGTTATTGCAAAAGTCAAATGCTGCGTTTCTTTATAGCCTTCTCCATCCAACGCATAGGTTTTACCAAATTCGAAGAATTTCAGATCAAAATTTCTGCGCTTCTGATTATATTCAATGGCATTCAACACAGAGAATAACATATTTTGACGCATGGTATCCAAATCCGAACTCAATGGATTGAACAATTTTACCGCTGTCTCGCTGTCATCTGCATAATCAAGCTTTGTCAACGAATTCGCCAATATTTCACGGAATCCATTACCAATCAATAAGTCAGCCAGCTGATTTAAAACCACTTCCTTATCCGGCTTTTCAACAGTGTTTAATGAAGCTTTGATCTGGGATTTTAGTTCAATGTTATTGTAACCATAAATCCGTAATACCTCTTCTACCACATCCACTTCACGAGTTACATCAACGCGATATGCAGGTACTAAGACATCCAGTCCCGCAGCGGTTTCCGAGGCAATCTCAATGCCAAGAGCCACAATAATGGCTTTGATCTCTTCATTTGGAATCGCCTGTCCAATTAAACGCACCACGTTCGCAAAGCTGACATGAAATGAATACGGCTTAACTTCTACGGGATATTCATCTTTTAAGGTGGATGAAATGGTTCCACCAGCTACTTCCTGAATCAATAATGCCGCACGTTTTAACGCTTCCACCGTAATATTAGGATCTGTACCTCGCTCAAAACGGAAAGAGGCATCTGTTTTCAAACCATGTCTTTTGGATGTCTTACGAACTGAAACAGCATTGAAATAAGCTGACTCCAAAAATACATTCGTTGTTTCAGTAGAGACACCAGAGTAAGCTCCACCAAAAACACCTGCAATACACATTGGTTTTTCAATGTCCGCAATCACTAAGTCCTCCGCAGACAAAGTACGCTCAACACCGTCCAAGGTCACAAATTTTTCACCTTCTGTGGCCCTACGGACAAGCACTTTGTTGCCCGCAATTTTATCTGCATCAAAAGCATGCAGCGGTTGACCAAGATCATGCAATATATAATTCGTGATATCTACAATGTTATTGATCGGACGCACGCCGATCACATTTAATTTTTCCTTCAGCCAGTCTGGCGATTCACCTACCTGAACGCCAGAAATATTGATTCCACTATAACGAGGGCATGCAATAGTATCCTCAACAACAACCGATGTTCCAGCTGCCTCTGCGGCTTGAAATGCTGAAACATCTGCTTTTAAGATATGCGTGCGATAATAAGCCGCAACATCGCGTGCTACCCCAAGATGAGAAGCAGCATCGGCACGATTAGGTGTAAGACCAATTTCGTAGCGATAGTCATCCTGGATATTGAAATGATCTTTTACCAATGTTCCCACTGGAACATCAACAGGCAGCTCAACGATGCCCGCGTGGGATGTTCCTAGACCAATCTCATCTTCTCCACATAACATTCCTTCAGATACTTCACCACGAATTTTAGATTTGGTAATTTTAAATGGCTCTCCAGTCGAGGGGTGACATGTTGTACCTACTGTTGCTACAATTACCTTCAATCCGGTACGGCAATTTGGTGCTCCACATACGATATTCAATAATTCGGAAGCGCCCACATCAACTGTAGTGACGCGTAGTTTATCGGCATTGGGATGTTGCTCACAAGTTTTTACCTCGCCAACGACCAAACCATCCAACCCACCTGGGATACTCTGTACAACATCCAAGGCCTCTACTTCTAATCCTGTATTTGTCAAGATCAAAGATAATTCCTCCGGAGTCGAATCTATATTAACGTGTTGTTTTAACCAATTATATGAAATGTTCATCTCGAATTTGATTTGATGCACAAACTTAGATAAATTTGAGGTTATATACAACGTCAATTTAGTGATCAACCCAATACTCCCCGAACCTCCTCCGTTAAGTTTTAACACGTATACCGCTCTGACATAACCCTTAACCATAAATTACTTTACAGAAAAATATTTACGTAGTAAACGCAGTAGGTAGGTTATACGCCGAAATAATGAATGAAGGGATAAACGTATCCCCACAGGTTGTAGAATGATAAAATTTGTCTACACTAAATAATACAACGCTAAATCTATTTACTACGGAGACGCAATTTCGCTCTTGATGACACGAATATCCACTCGTTTTTTAATCAACATTTCGATCATTTCCATAAAAATAATATGTAACTTTGTGCTTTAATTTGAAGAACGTTCAAAACAAACATTTATAATGATTCATTTCTTTGAGAACCCATCGAACACCGTATATGGTGTTCAAAGCGTAAACTCTTTATCACAAGAAGACATTACTAAACTCAACTGGCTATTCGGCAACGCCAAAAAACTCGACGATCAAACCCTTAACCATTACTTTGTAGGCCCCCGCGCAGCGATGGTCACTCCTTGGAGTACCAATGCCGTAGAAATTACACAGAACATGGGTATTGAAGGCATTGTTCGCATCGAAGAATTTCAACCGGTACCAGCGGATTTCAATGATTTCGATCCAATGGTTTCGCAAAAGTTCAGTATGTTGACGCAGGACATGTACACAGTCAACATCACTCCAGAAGCTATTTTGGAAATTGAAGACATTGATGCCTATAACAAATCCGAAGGATTGGCATTAAATCCGGAAGAAGTAGCTTACCTCAACAACCTTGCAACTAAACTGGGCCGTCTGTTGACAGACTCTGAAGTTTTTGCTTTTTCACAAGCCAATTCCGAACACTGTAGACATAAGATTTTCAATGGGACTTTTATCATTGACGGTGAAGAGCAACCTACTTCTCTATTTAAATTAATCAAGAAAACTTCCGAAACAAATCCCAATGATATTGTTTCTGCCTATAAAGACAACGTAGCCTTTATTAAAGGTCCACGTGTCACTCAGTTTGCGCCTAAATCGGCCGACAAACCTGACTTTTACGAGGAGAAATCCTTCGATTCTGTTTTATCGGTAAAAGCTGAAACACACAATTTCCCAACGACTGTGGAGCCGTTTTCCGGAGCGGCTACAGGTTCTGGTGGTGAAATCCGTGACCGTATGGCCGGTGGTCAAGGTGCTATTCCTTTGGCGGGTACAGCGGTCTATATGACGGCCTATTCCCGTCTATTACAAGATCGTCCTTGGGAGAAGGCCATGCAAGAACGCCAATGGCTTTACCAAACCCCTGTAGATATCCTAATCAAAGCTTCCAATGGAGCTTCTGACTTTGGTAATAAGTTTGGACAACCCTTAATTACTGGTTCTGTACTTACTTTTGAACATGAAGAGGAAGGCCGTAAGCTTGGTTATGACAAAGTGATCATGCAAGCCGGTGGTGTAGGTTACGGAAAACTGGATCAAGCCAAAAAACATACCCCAAAAACAGGCGATAAAATCGTCATCTTAGGTGGTGAAAATTACCGCATTGGTATGGGTGGTGCGGCTGTATCTTCTGCAGATACAGGTGCTTTCGGTTCAGGTATTGAACTGAATGCGATCCAACGCTCAAACCCGGAAATGCAAAAACGTGCAGCGAATGCTGTAAGAGGCATGGTGGAATCCGATCATAATCCTATTGTCTCTATCCATGACCACGGTGCTGGTGGACACCTAAACTGTCTATCCGAATTGGTTGAGGAAACAGGTGGTTTAATCGATCTTGATGCGCTCCCGGTAGGCGACCCTACACTTTCAGCGAAAGAAATCATCGGTAATGAATCGCAGGAAAGAATGGGCTTGGTAATTGCTGAAGATGACATTGCTACCCTTAAACGTGTTGCTGACCGCGAGCGTGCACCGATGTACACTGTAGGTGA
Organism: Sphingobacterium prati; assembly: GCF_013167215.1. Classification (GTDB taxonomy): domain Bacteria; phylum Bacteroidota; class Bacteroidia; order Sphingobacteriales; family Sphingobacteriaceae; genus Sphingobacterium; species Sphingobacterium prati. The sequence goes on along the minus strand of NZ_JABJWY010000035.1, from coordinate 317,395 downwards.
TGTCACGGGTGACCACCGTTTTACGTTTGCATCCAAAAGCAACGGCGCAAAGCCAATGGATTATGCTTTGGAGGATTTCTTTGGCTCATCACCAAAAACTTTTATGCGTGATAAAACTATCACGCGTAACTACGCAGATCTGAGCTATGATTCAGCGAATATCCCAAGTTATTTAAATCAGGTTTTGCAATTGGAGGCAGTGGCTTCCAAAGATTGGCTGACCAATAAAGTCGACCGTTGTGTCGGTGGCCGCGTTGCAAAACAGCAATGTGTAGGCCCGTTACAGTTGCCTTTAAATAACGTTGGTGTCATGGCTCTTGACTACAAAGGAAAAGAGGGTATCGCCACGACGATAGGGCACTCCCCTGTTGCCGCATTGATTGATCCCGCAGCCGCCAGTAAAACAGCTATTGCAGAATCACTCTCGAATATCGTATTTGCGCCGATCATAAATGGTCTTGCCGGTATTTCACTCTCAGCCAACTGGATGTGGGCAGCAAATAACGAAGGTGAAGACGCTAGACTTTATCAAGCCGTGAAGGCCTGTTCGGATTTTGCCATCGCATTAGGAATCAATATTCCTACCGGAAAAGATTCATTGTCGATGAAGCAAAAATATCCAAATGGCGAAAATGTAATCGCTCCCGGCACATTGATTATATCTGCCGCTGGAAATTGTACGGATATTACCAAGGTAATCGAGCCCGTTTTAAACAAAAATGCAGGTTCCATCTACTACATTAATCTATCAAAAGACGGCTTCAAATTAGGCGGTTCTTCTTTTGCTCAGATTGTCAATAAATTAGGCACGGAAGTTCCGACAATCCAAGATGCGAACTATTTCAAAACCGCATTCAATACCGTTCAGGAGTTAGTCAACGATAACCAAATCGAAGCCGGTCACGATATCGGCTCCGGTGGTCTGATCACTACCCTTCTGGAAATGACATTTGCAGACGTTAATTTGGCTGCAAACTACGACCTTTCTGATTTGAATGAATCTGACTCGGTGAAAGTGCTGTTCAGTGAGAATATTGGTCTTGTACTACAGGCGAAGGATGATGCTGTTTTTGAGAAAGCTTTTAACAATGCTGGCGTAAATGCTATAAAAATCGGTCAGGCAATCCCAGGAGCTACAGTAACCATTAAAAACCAATCGGAATCGTTCAACTTTGACGTTGCGGCCACGCGTGATGTGTGGTCGACCACTTCATTCTTATTGGATTCGAGACAATCGAAAAACGGAACTGCTCAACAACGTTTCGACAACTATAAAAATCAACCGTTAACATTTACTTTCCCAAGTCAGTTCGATGGCAAAAAACCAATGACCGACGGAAGTAAAGCACGTCCGAAAGCGGCCATTCTTCGGGAAAAGGGCTCCAATTCAGAGCGCGAGATGGCAAATGCAATGTTCTTGGCAGGCTTTGATGTAAAAGATGTGCATATGACAGACCTGATTTCAGGCCGCGAAACATTAGAGGATATTCAGTTTATCGGCGCAGTTGGTGGATTCTCGAATTCTGACGTTTTAGGTTCGGCAAAAGGATGGGCCGGAGCATTCCTTTACAACGAGAAAGCGAAAAAGACATTGACAGACTTTTTTGCACGTCCGGACACCCTTTCTATCGGTATCTGTAATGGCTGTCAATTGTTTATGGAACTGGAAATGATCAATCCGGAGCATGAGGTTCATGGTAAAATGCTGCACAACACTTCAGGAAAGCATGAGTCAAATTTTGTTTCAGTGAAAGTTCAGGAAAATAATTCCGTTATGCTTTCTACATTAGCCGGCAGTACGCTGGGAGTTTGGATTTCACATGGTGAAGGAAAATTCAATCTACCACTTGCAGAAGAACAATATAATATTGTTGCAAAATACGGTTATGAGCACTATCCACACAATCCCAATGGTTCGGACTACAATACAGCGATGATCTGTGATAAAACTGGACGTCACTTGGCAACGATGCCTCATATTGAGCGTTCGATTTTCCAATGGCATTGGGCAAACTATCCGAAAGGACGCCAAGATGAGGTTTCCCCTTGGTTAGAAGCCTTTGTCAATGCACGCAATTGGATTGACAACCAAAGCAAATAAAAAGCGAAAAGATAAAAGCTCCTTCATCTATGAAGGAGCTTTTTTTTAGATATCCCTTTTGTATCCAGGTTTGTTCATCATATTGTCAAGGGAGTATTTTCCAGATCCCATGACCATAAAAAAGATCAACAAAAAGAATACGACTATCGAAAGCCATAATTCGGAATTCAAATAACTAAAGCTGTTGGTGATGTTGACAAAAAAGACAGCTCCCACCAAGACAGGAAACAGCAATAAAGCCGCTAAACGGGTTTGGAATCCCAGAATGAGGAATAAGCCGCCGACCAAATGCGTAAAGACCACATAATGAACAGCTCCCCATATGGACAGGTGAAAACTACTTTGTTCAATCATGTGCTCAACCACTTGCCTATCGTTTACGAAACTTACCCCCTTGGCGAAAATCGTGATGCCTAAGGCAATTCTTAGGTAATCAATCCATTGTGGGTGATGGACGTTTCCCCAATGTTCAATTCTATGTATCAGGTTCATAATATACCTCCTTTTATAGATGGTTATACTGCTATAACAGCTGAAACACAAAAAAGTTGTTCCCAGTATCATTTTAATACACAGGCTATTGTCAGTCGCATTGAATACGGAAACCAAAAAGTCGGGAAATGAATCAGACGATCACAAACTGGATCACTAGATCCCATAATGCGGTCGTTATTAGTCCTGCTGCAATACTAAAACCGATCACCAAGTTCACCAATTTTGTATTGAGGTGATACTGCTCAGCAATAATACCCGAAGTGACCAACGTAGGCATAGCAGCTTCAAAAATACTGATCCGGGCAACGGGACCTTTTACGCCCAGTATTAATGCAAATAACAAAACCAATAGTGGTGCCAAAACCAATTTATAGATCATAGCTGTACTGATCTGTGCAGCTTGTTGGCGCCAGCCGTCAAACTTCAATTGCAAACCAATAGAAAATAACGCCAGCGGCCCTACCGTCGCCACAAGCTTATCGAAAAAAGGTTCAGCCATACTAAAGTCAACAAATTGGGATAACGTCAATGCGAGGAGACATCCGATCAAAGGTGGAAAAGTAATCAGCTTCCACAACATGAATTTTGCGTTGATGGATTGCCCTTCATGCAAATTTGCTTTCAGGGCATTGATAATCCCCATAGTGGACAATAAGATAAATGTTGTCTGGTCACAAATAATCGCTATAGGCAACTGTGCCTCTCCAAAATAGGCCATGATCAAGGGAAATCCAATAAAAGACGTATTGCTGTATCCTGCCGCCAACTCCAGACTGCTTCTTGAACGTTGCTTATAGGATTGTCGCCTACAATACCATTCCATAAATAACCAGCTTCCAGCCCATACCAAAATCGCTGAAAAAATCGGAAACAGCATCGCTGAAGACCAGACAATCTTTGGGATATACTTGAAGGAAACCGCCGGAAGCGCAAAATAAAGTATCCAGGTATTGATTCCTTTATGTGCCTCAGCATGGATCAACTTTGCTTTCCTTAACAGCATACCAGCAGCGATACAAAACGCAATCATTATAAAATTAACCATGTTTTTCCTACAATTAAGACAACACAAAAGTGCAATAGTAGTCCTAGGAAAAACATGTATAAATACATGTTTTTTATGTACATTTAGCACTATCTATCAAAAGAACATGCGAAAAAAACAATTTGAACCGTTATTGATCAGCGAATTTGTGGAAGATACCTTTCAGCTACCCATGCATGAGCAGAATTACTATGAATTAGTTTACATTCGTGCCGGACGTGGGAAGCAGGTCATCAATAAATTTGAATTGGATTACGAACGTGGCGATATTTTTCTTGTGAGTCCTGCAGATAGGCACTACTTTAACATCTACGAAAAAACACATTTCCTGTTCATTCTTTTTACGGACAACTATTTTCGGCGGAATGGGCGTCAGCAAAAATTATACGCCCGGATTATGGAGTTAATGAACGACAGAGGACTAAGGGAAAGCAAACTTGTCCTGACGGAGCACGATCGTCTGATCTACTTCCACATGATGGAGGCGGTCAGATTATACAGTATTGCGGAGGCCAACCAAGCATCCGAATGGTTATTTGATCAACTTGTTGCTATTTTTGGTCTTTATAAAGAAATATCGGAAATGCAGCGTTTACCGCAAAAACATACTGTTCAAATGGACAGTTCAATTGCAGCGTACATCCATCAGCATATTTTCACGCCTGAATATCTTCAGATAAAAACAATCGCACAGAAATTTAATATCGCTCCGACTTATTTTGGCATCTATTTTAAGAGAAACTTTGGCAGTAGCCTAAGAGACTACATCAACATGTACCGCATTGAATTAATCGAACATAGGCTTAAATCTACCGCATACACACTAAAACAGATTGCTCAGGAATTAGGATTTGTTGATGAAAGCCATTTGTCCCATTTCTATAAGCGTACGAAGGGATACAGTCCAACAACCTATAGAAAACTGCAGACGAAATAATCCGCGACACGACAACGGCTAACAAACTCTTTTAATTATTTTTAGGAGATAGGATACTATAGAATTTCAATCCTTTTTCTTCAAACTGCTTGTAAAGGATAATCAGCACATCATTTTTAAAAGATGAGACATTCGCGGCGAAATTCACCCAGCAGGAAACGCTTAAATAGATCATTTCTTCGCTGATGTCTTGCACACTGATGCCGCTATCCCGTTCTTTGACAAAATATGGACTCGCCGTCATCGCATCATTAATCCATTGCTTCGCCTGATCAAGGTCTGCCTTCCGATCAATATGAAGCACAAAACTTGCTTTGCTATACTCTTGAGATAGCGTCCAGTTAACAACCCTGCCTGAAAGTAAATCACCGTTGGGAATAATCACATCGGCACCATCAGCAGTTTTCAATACACTGGCACGAATACCGATCTCCTTAACACGCCCTTTTTTATCCGCCAGCTCAATCTGGTCACCTACACGGAAAGGCTTATCAAAAACGAGAATGATCCCCGACACAAAATTATTAATGATATTTTGCATCCCTAAACCGATCCCCACACTCAGTGCTCCAATGACGACAGTAAGTTTGTCAAGACTCATACCTAAAGCCGAAATAGCCATAAAAAAGCCGATCAGAATAATCGCCAAACGAAATAACGGAAAAAGCGTCATTTTCTGATTATAGGCCTGATTTAACTGACCATCTTCACCGCCGAGTACAATAAGACTGATATTCTTCTGAAACCAATTGGCCACGAGCAAGAGCAGGACCGCAACAACCAGATTCCCTAAGGTAAAGGAGATGCTACCGATGCTACGCACCTTGCTAAAAAACGTTTCACTAAGTTCCAACAAGGTTTCAATAAACTGAAGGTTATTCGCCAAGACAATAATTGCTAACAGGACACATACAATCCGAAGGATCTCTGTTATAATCGCCAAGGTACGCTGCTCATTAAAGCGCATCCAGAATCCCGACACCAAACGATCCTTTTTGAATTGGTTGCGGACATCTGCTTTGATCATATCCGCAAAATACTGTAAGGTAAATGACTGTACCAAACCAACTGCACATGCAATGCTAAAGCTGCGTGAATGCTCTACATGTCCAATGACATTCAATGTAATCGCCGTGATATTTAAAACAGCAAACACCACGTAGATAAAATTGCTGATATACCCCGGGCTCTCCGAGTTCTTGATACGTCGTTTAGTATAACTTACCAATCCCAATGCGATCAGATTAAAGCCGATACAGATAATACGCAAAAACAGATCATCACTTACGATCATATTGACAAAGACATCCAATAGGTAAAAGATGATCAGAATCAGGGCAATCTTGCGTTGCTGTCCCGTCATTTTATGCCGCAATAAAAACATGAAGATTAACATGATCACCAGCTGAGAGGCCTGTAAAATGAAGGTCGGTGTAAAGAAATTGACAAAAGGCAATAATGTCAGCAGCAAAATAATGGTTTTTCCGACAATGGCATCGATGGCAAGCTTATTTTCCGGATCTTTCTGTTTCAAGATATAAGCAACCCTTACAATCCAATAACAATAAGCCAATCCAAGCACGATCAACAAGATCCGGCTCGCCCAATCCGTGCGATTGACATATTTGTCGATGGATTTGTTATTCTTATAGTTACTGCGAATATTGTCTAACAACACATCTTTTGAAATACTCGTTGTATTTGCTTTCCAAATCGATTTTCTGACCGATACGGAATCCGACATCTTAGCTACAGCTTTTGTTTCTGAAATCAGGTCTAATCTATTAAGATGCCGCTGATCCTTTATGATAAGCTCATCAATTGTACGATTGATCGATTCGAGGGAATCCACCTTTGCCGCTAGCCGAAGTTGGGCATTATTAAGATATTGATGAGCGCGCGAGTGATTGCTGGCACTAATATCATATCGATTGATGATACCCCGGATCTGATCTTGCGTGCTACTTAAACTGCCGGAATAATTTGCAATGCTCCCTTTAATAGACCTCAGCTGTCTAATTTCTTCGGAAATTGAGTTTTTTACTGCCGTAACAGAATCTTTTGCTGAATTGCCACTAGCCGCTGCATATGAATTGGATTTTTCATTTAACTGAGCAACAAACTCCGCCATTGATGCCGCACGAATATTGGACAAGAACGTCAGATTGACTTTCCGTAGATCATTGCGTAACGAATCATTCCCCACTCGAGTCGAATCGGTACTGAATCTTCTATTTATTCCCGTATGTGATACCGATCTGTCGGTATTGTCCACTCCTCTTCTTACCTGCACCGAATCTTGTCCGAAGGCGTAGAGATTTAATATCAACAAACTGATAACAGTAATGAAATGCTTAACGCTGCTCAATTTCATATTCCCAAATTATTAATCTCTTTCAATAATAGCCTGTCCGATCCTCAAGAAACACTACACAAGGAGATTGCAGAGAAAAAGTCCATCCTATTATTTTCCAACAAAAATAGTTTATCCAAGCTTAAAATCGAATAGCATCCGATAATTTAAGTTCCTCGAGGCGCTTGACCTTGTCATCACGGTAAAAGAGATTCATGGTCTCAAAAGGGATTAACTTTAAATCTTTGTTAACAATATGGACGCAGGATTTTTTAACCGCACGCACATCGAAATCATGCGCATCCATAAAATTCATGATAATAATCCGGAAAAGATTGTCATAATCAAGTTCAGGAGCACACACTTCGGGTAGGCAGCATAGCAATTGATTCACTTTGGGTTTTACTTTATCCACCGAAATACCGGTACTAAAAATATCCAGCAACTGCATCTGAACACCGGTATCCTGCTCGTATACAATGGTATTACGGGATTGATTATTTAACAGTACAGCAGGATCAATATGTCGTGTCAGTGGAATCTTTTCCTCACCGATCTTAAGCACATAGCCCATAGCCAGGGCATCCGGGTTACAGGGAACAGGAATAATATCATGCGGGTTCAACAAGGGGTACTGATCCAGGATTTCCTGCCGAACCTCCGTCAGTGTCATTTTATACTGTTGAGCATCCTGTGCGTTTCGTCCGGCAATCTCCACCGGCTGGAAGGTTACGCCACGCACACAAGGTTGATTCAGGGCATAATCCAATATTTCTCCTATTTCATCGTCGTTGGTACCCTTTTCCAAAACTACGACAAGGGTTGTGCTCAGATTTAACGCATTGAGCTTTTCAATGGCCTTTTTGCGTACATCAGTCAGATCCTTTCCCCGAAACTTCTCAAGCACTTCCGGACGGAAAGAATCAAATTGCAGATAAATTTCAAATTCCGGTGCGTAGGTTGCAAGTTGTTCAGCAAATCCCGGGTCATTTGCAATCCGGATACCATTGGTATTCAGCATCAAATGCTTTATCGGCTTGGTCTTTGCGATATCCAGTATCTTAAAAAACTCCGGGTGAATGGTTGGCTCTCCCCCACTGATCTGAACGACATCCGGCTCACCTTCGCTTTCAACGATCTTGTCAAACATACGTTCGATTTCTTCGAGCGAACGATGTCTGCCATAGTGTGGTGAGGACATGGCGTAGCAAGTCGGACATGTCAGATTGCAACGGTCGGTCACTTCAACGATAGAAAGGCAGCTATGCTGCTCGTGATCGACGCATAAACCGCAATCATAGGGGCAGCCATAGTGGACCTCATTTTCAAATTTTAGCGGTGTCTCAGATGCCTTATTATAGTTCCGGATATTTTTATAGTATTCCACATCGGTTGCGATCAAGGTTTTGAAAAAACCGTGATCAGGGCAATTTTTGGTCATAAAGACCTTTTCATCTTCGATGATAATCTTTGCACCTACACGCGAAAGGCAAGTCGGGCACAAACTGATGGTGTAATCGTAATAAGCGTAATTTCTAACTGGCATATATCTATCGCTATTAATTTAGTGCTATTCCACAGGCAACCCCGCCAGTTATCATTGCTCCGATACCACCCAATAATACTTTCAGCCAAGGGTTAACGTTAAATGTAGATTCCTTATTATTGGATTTCATAATCGAACCGATGATGATAACCAAAAGTGCTATTCCAATGACTATAGCACCCCCAAACAGTAAAAACAGACCTAACGTAGCTGTGTTTTCCGAACCAAATGACCCTTCAAGTAAATACATAATTTAGACCTTCCTTTCTATATGCGCATTCTTCAATAAATAAATATAATAAATTATCACGATAAGACAGGTAATTTGTATGGTACTCATCCCAAAAAGAATGATTGCCCTTGGCTTGATAAAATCCAATAAAAAACGAAAATTAAAATAACTGAGCATAAAAAGCTGAAAGAGGACGCCATTTTGGAATATAAATCTTCGTTTAAACCACTGTAATGAAATAAATAGCAAGATCAAAAATGCAATTTCGTATAACGCTACCGGATGTCTTCGATAAGCATCACCAAGGTACATCCCCACTGGGCATTCCGTAGGCAAGCCATAGGTCTGCTCAAATATCCCTGTATAAAAACAGCCTATCCTGCCAATCATAATCGCAACAATCAGGGGAAATACCATCAGATCACCGGTACTCTCTTTTTTGCCCAAGATTTTTTTTATCAGTTCCACCCCGAGCAGTCCGCCGGCCAGACCGCCTACAATGGTATTATTTAACCAGATGTAACGTATTTTGCTCACTGCACTCAACAATTCCTCGGGACGTTCCAGCGAACCAATGGTATGGGATCCGATCAAGGCGCCTAAGGCCGCCGCTATAACAATCAAAAGTGAATTGGTATGCCCTAAACTCTCCTTATCCTTCCATTTCAGCAGCTGATAATAGCGCATCCCCATAAACATCCCTAATCCTTCCATAAACGGATGTAAGAGAAAGGTTTTTCCAAATAGATCAATAGTAACCGGAAATTCTATTGCTGTAAGCATAAACAAGTATACAAAAGACATTTCAGATATCGATAAACGAAAAAACGAAAGCCGGTTCATAAAATGTACCGGCTCTCTAAATCTGTTTTCGTCTAAAATTGGCGCTTACAATTGCTCACTATAGACAAATCTTATTTCCTCCCTCAAATTGTAGCGGGAGGCCATGACTTCTCCATAGGCTCCAGCGGAACGGATAGCGATCAGGTCACCACGTTTTGATACGGGCAAAGGCACTTCCTTTCCAAAGCAGTCCGAAGATTCACAAATTGGCCCGACAACATCATAGTTTAGCGCTTCCGCCCCCGTGCCTTCACTGATATTTTCCATTTTATGATAAGCCTGATACAAAGCCGGACGCATCAATTCAGTCATTCCCGCGTCCAGTACCAAAAAGTTTTTCTTGACGCCATTCTTGACATATAATACACGGCTCACTAAGCTTCCACACTGAGCAACCAAAGCTCTACCTAACTCAAAATGAACTTCCTGATGGGGTTTGCGCTCCAAGAAACGGTCAAAAATATCGAAATAGGTTTCAAAATCCGGAATCGGATTACCATCCGGATCTTTATAGTCTATCCCAAGCCCCCCACCGACGTTCAACACACGTATCTTTGTCCCGCGTTCCTCAAACCAGTTCTTCCACTCATTGACTTTTACACACAAACTTTTGAATACCGTCATATCGGTAATCTGAGAGCCCACGTGAAAGTGTAATCCTACCAACTCTATAAAATCACATTTCTTAAGAACAGCAGCGCATTTCTCTAAATCGGCATTTGGAATACCAAATTTGTTCTCGTCGAGTCCGGTTGTTATATAATGGTGGGTATGCGCATCAACATTGGGATTTATTCGCAAAGCAACATTGGCTTTTACACCTTGTTTTGAAGCCAGTTCGTTGATAACTTCAAGCTCCTGAATAGACTCTACATTGAATGCAAAGATATTTTGCTGTAGTGCGTAATTAATCTCCTTATCCGATTTTCCAACACCGGCAAAAGTAATATTTTGCGGTGCAAAGCCACACTCAATAGCCTTTTTCACCTCATTGCCACTCACACAGTCGGCCCCAAAGCCGATCTGTTGAATTGCCTTGAGTAACACATCGTTAAAATTAGCCTTCAATGCATAATGAACGTGGAATCCTCTCTTATGAGAAGCTGCATAAGCTGCTTCCAAGGTTTTGTTTAACACGGCCAGGTCGTAGTAATAAAACGGCGTTTCTTTTTCTCCAAATCTTGCCGCAATAGCTGTATTTATCATATAAAAAAGCTTCTTTCTTAAAATAAACGATTATGCAATGAACGTAAAGCCTCTGTTTTATGATCTGAGTTCAAAAGAATGGACACATTAAAGTCCGAACCACCGTAAGAAATCATGCGCACCGGGAGATGTTTTACAGCATCAAGTACGCGTGCGGCATAACCGTGGCTGTTCAAACCAAAGTCACCGACAACACAGACAATTGTCTGATCGCCATCTACGGTAACAGAACCAAAGTCTTCCACTTCCTTAATAATATCGGCTAAATTTGTCGTATCATCTATGGTCAATGATACCGCAACTTCTGAAGTAGTAATCATATCGATAGGTGTTTTATAGCGTTCGAAAATTTCGAAAACGCGACGCAAGAAACCGTAAGCAAGTAACATTCTTGAGGAATGAATATGAATGGCGGTGATACCGTCTTTTGCAGCGATTGCCCTGATACAACCTTTTTGTGCACCATCTTTGCTAATTAATGTTCCTTTGGCATTCGGTTCCATCGTATTTAACAGACGGACCGGCACATTGTATTTTTGTGCAGGAAATACAGATTGTGGATGCAATATTTTTGCCCCAAAATAAGCTAATTCGGCAGCCTCGTCAAAGCTAAGATGCGCAATTGGCGTGGTTCCTTTTACGACACGCGGATCGTTGTTGTGCATACCGTCAATGTCTGTCCAGATCTGAACTTCATTGGCACGGATAGCTGCTCCGATCAATGAAGCTGTATAATCCGATCCACCGCGGCGCAAGTTATCAATTTCACCAAATGAATTTCTACAGATGAATCCCTGTGTGATAAACAAAGTATTCTCCGGGTGCTGAGCCAAAATTGTGCTCAATTTTTCACCGATATATTCCACCATTGGCTCATTGTCCTCATCGATTTTCATAAAATCCAATGCCGGTAACAAGACGGATGAGATACCGATTTCATTGAGGTAAAAATGCCATAATGCGGTAGACATCAATTCCCCTTGTGCCAAAATAATTTTTTCTTCAATTGGCGTAAACAGCTCATTTGCCAAGCTGGAAATTAGGTTAAAATGATAATCAATGAGCTCCTTGCCATTTTTATAGCCAGCTTCAGTATTAAAAAGTTCCTTAATAAGGTCTTCGTACTTATCCTTGTGCTTCTTGATCAAATCCTTAGCCTCGTCCTTCTTACCTACTGTGTAAGCCTGACCGATTTCCACTAAAGCATTTGTCGTTCCAGCTACCGCGGACAACACAACGATCTGACGTTCCGTAGGGTTTACAATATCCAACAACCCTTTGATACGTACTGCACTTCCTACTGAAGTACCACCAAATTTTAAAACTTTCATACTAAAGTTACAATTATTAAATTTCTGTGCGCCAATATAGGCAATTCATGAATTTATATTAAAAAAAATGCGGCACAAAATCATGAAAGTTTTGTGCCGCATATATTTATTCTATGCGGAAGAATTACTTCTTCAAGTTTTCGATCAGTAGACCGGCCAATTCTTCGCCGATTCTTTCTTGCGCTTCATTTGTCGCTGCGCCAATATGTGGTGTCAACGAAATCTTCGGATGTTTTAAAATTTCCTCACGCGGTGTAGGTTCGTTGTCGAACACATCTAAACCCGCAAATGCAACTTTGCCAGCATCCAATGCCTTCACCAACTCCAGCTCATCAATAACGCCACCTCTGGAAGCGTTCACTAAGCCAACACCATCTTTCAATAATGGGAATTCCGCAGCACCGATCGCTGGTTTATCCAAAAACGGTACATGCAAAGAGATAAAGTCAGAAACCTTCAACAAGTCGGTCATTTCCACCTGTTTGATCGGAACCTCAACCTGGATACCCTCTGAAAGCTCAATGGTAAGTCCTTTCGGGCCTTCAAACAGATCTGTATAAACGACATCCATTCCCAGACCGATGGCGATCTTAGCGACCTCACGACCGATACGCCCAAAACCTACGATACCGATTGTTTTTCCGCGTAGTTCAGTTCCCGAACCGTACGCCTTTTTCAAAACACCGAATTTGGTATTTCCTTCAACAGGCATTTTCCGGTTGGAGTCATATAAAAACCGTACACCATTCAATAGGTGCGCAAAAACCAATTCAGCAACGGATAAAGACGATGCAGCTGGTGTATTGACGACAGCAATGCCTTTTGAACGCGCATATTCCACGTCAATATTATCCATACCTACTCCACCACGACCAATTACTTTCAGATTAGGACAGCCGTCGATCAATACCTGACGGACTTTAGTCGCACTGCGTACAGTGATCGCATCGTAGGCAAGTAGCTTTTCAGCCAACTCTTCCTGTGGTATATGGTTTGTATCTACAGTATGACCAGCATCTTCCAACATTTTCTTTCCTAGTGGATCGATACCGTCATTTGCTAATATTTTCATTTTTATAAGTATTTATGTGTGTCAATTTTCATTGTATAAATGAATCTTTGACATCCTGTTTATTTTGTATAGATAAATAGGCCAGATTTCATGGAGTCTACTGTTGTGGTTTCAATGAAGCTGATCCTTTCATTACGATTTTTTAATCAATTCTATGAGTTGTGTGTATCTTCAAATTCCTTCATGGCATCAATCAATGCGTTCACGCTGCTCAATGGCAATGCATTATAAATCGAAGCTCTGAAGCCACCTACCGAACGGTGCCCTTTGATACCAATAAGATTACGTTCCTTTGCTAAAGCCAAAAATTCCGCTTCCAGCTCAGGCGTATCCATGACGAATGTCACATTCATGCGCGAACGGTCTTCAACAGCAGCAGTACCTTTGAATAAAGGGTTGCGGTCGATCTCATCGTATAGAGCACGTGCTTTAATGATATTTTCCTGCTCCAAAACAGCGACGCCACCTTTTGCTTTTAACCAACGTAAATTCAACATCGAAACAAAGATCGAATATACCGGCGGTGTGTTGTACATGGAGCCACCATTGATGTGCAACTGATAATCTAACATCGAAGGCAATACACGTCCTGATTTACCCAAAATATCATCTTTCACAATAACCAACGTCACACCGGCAGGGCCCATATTTTTTTGCGCTCCAGCATAGATCAAATCGTAATCTGCAACATTGATCTCGCGGGAAAAAATATCAGAAGACATATCAACAACTACGGGCAAATCTGTAGCCGGTTTTTCAAACACCTCGGTACCATAAATTGTATTATTTGCCGTATAGTGAAAATAAGCCGCATCTGCCGGAACTGAATATCCTTTAGGAATATAAGAATAGTTTTTATCTATCGAGGAGGCTACAACATCTACCGTTCCGAATTTCTTCGCTTCTTTTAAAGCCTTTGTCGCCCATACACCTGTATCTAAATAAGCAGCTTTACCGCCTTCAGGTAAAAGGTTTAGGGGGGCCATTGCAAATTGTAGACTAGCGCCACCTTGCAAGAAAAGAATCGAATATCCTTGTGGCACGGCTAATAGTTCGCGTACTAACTGAGTCGCCTCATCTATCACTGCTTCAAACTCTTTGGAACGGTGAGAGATCTCTAAAATTGATAAACCTGTGTTGTTAAAATCAATTACAGCTTCTGAGGCTTGTTGAAATACTTCCTTTGGCAGAATACATGGACCTGCTCCAAAATTATGTTTCATTGATGTTATAGTTTGTTTGATTGCCCTTTCTGAACCCTAGTAAAGCAATCTGTTGTTTTAAAAACCAAAGGTAAAATAAAATTATATATTTTTCAACTATTCTGTTTTTTTATTGATAATTTACAAAATTCTGATTCATTTCAATAAAAATATCACACAACAAGATCGCGATTGGTTATTAAAATAATCAAAGAAGAAGCACCTTCCAAGCCATATCTAATTGATTATCTTGCAAATACTCTTTCGCTTTAAGCTGAAGATGGACATTGCGGGAAGATTGGTCACCGATGAAGGCATTTAATAATTCATAAATTTCAGGCAGGGATGTAATTTCATCCACTTCTTGCGGTGTAGGCAAACGGTCTATCTGAGCCAGTTTAATTTTGTCTTCCGTGCTAAAAACGGTGGATTCTTTTACAAAAGGGGGAAGTTGATCACAATGCATAAAAAAGCAGAAATTTTAATCTAATTTCTGCTTAATATCTTAAAAAAGAAAATTCTTATAATTTTTCAATGATCCGATCTGCGAACTCACTGGTTTTCACCAATGTTGCATCATCCATCAGATTATAAAAATCCACAGTCACCGTTTTTGCGATAATAGTCTCCGCCAGCGCCTTTACAATTTCCGCCGCAGCTTCCGTCCAACCCAGATACTCAAACATCATGACACCGCTAAGGATCACTGATGAAGGATTCATTGTATTTGTATTTGCAAATCGCGGCGCTGTACCATGAGTAGCTTCAAAAACGGCATGACCGGTCTTAAAATTGATATTGGCTCCTGGTGCTATTCCAATCCCCCCAACCATGGCCGCGAGCGCATCGGAGATATAATCGCCATTTAAATTCAAGGTTGCCACCACCGAAAAATCACGTGGATTGAGCAAGATCTGTTGCAGGAAGTTATCCGCTATGATATCTTTAATCAAGATCTTGCCCGAAGCCAAAGCATCCTTTTGTTCCTGGTTGGCAGCAGTCTCGCCTTTCTCGGTTTTTGTTCGCTCCCATTGGCCCCAGGTATATGTCTTATCCGCAAATTCAGACTCCGCAACTTCAAAGCCCCAGATTTTGAAAGCTCCCTCGGTATATTTCATAATATTCCCTTTGTGCACAATTGTAACTGAAGGTAATGCATAATGAATGGCATGTTCGATCGCCGCACGAACTAAACGCTTGGATCCCTGCTCAGAAACCAATTTCACCCCCACTCCTGTGGTACTCGAAAAACCATAATCAATATCAAGTTCGTCATGCAGAAAATCTTGTAGTTTATTGGATTCAGCACTCCCTGCCTGAAACTCTATACCGGCATAAATATCTTCGGTATTTTCCCTAAATATCACCATATCGACATATTCAGGATGTTTAACCGGAGACGGCACACCTTTAAACCATTTTGTCGGTCGTTGACAGACGTAAAGATCCAAATCCTTACGCAAGGCAACATTCAATGAGCGAATGCCCCCACCTACCGGAGTAGTCAATGGGCCTTTTATACCAACAAGATATTCCCGCAATACATCTAATGTCGCTTTGGGCAACCATTCACCGGTTGAATTAAAAGCTTTCTCACCTGCCAATACCTCCTTCCAGATGACTTTTCGCTGTCCCTGGTAGGCCTTCTCCACAGCTTTATCAAAAACACGCTCTGCGGCATGCCATAGATCTGGACCTATACCATCGCCTATGATAAACGGAATCGTTGGGGAATCTGGAACATGTAACGTTCCGTCATTGGACATTGTAATCTTATTTGACATAAATCTGTGTTTTTAGCGGATAGCAATTACCCTTTATTAAACATATTTCCAATCTCTTTACTAATCTTTCGGAATATCGGAGCAGCCTCGACGTCTTCATATTCGTCAATATGCGCATTCTCTATCCTACTAGGAAACACCAAAACAAGGTTTTCGTTTGCATAGAGGCGATCTAATTTTTTTGCCACCCCATCTAGCGAATCACGGTAGGAAACTTCACCATTTCGAGCAGATACAAAAATGAACATGGAATCTTCTTCCTTATAAGCTTTCAGCCCTTGTAAATTATCCCAATCATCGTATTGTTTAAAGGCAACAGGAACAGAGTTTTTTATTTCCTCAAGATGGGCCTTAATGGCAGATTCAGACCGTGAATCAACGACAAAAGAAATTGGTACAGATAACTCCTGTGCAAGCTTAATCACTTTCTCCAGCCAATATTCAAAACCAAACTCAGCCTCACACATTGGCGGAGCAAACACAACAATAGATTTATTGGAGATAAATGGTTTTTTAAAATGACAGATCATCACGTTGGCAGATGTCCTGTTAAGAATGCTTTCTGTTTTTTCGCCAACAAATTTATCCATAAAATTGGCTGCACTTGGCCATCCCAGCACGATACAATTTGCAGAAACCTCTTTTGCTGACCTGGCCACTCCACTGGCAATATTCAAGTCTATTGTTGCGCTGATATTGACGTTCGTCTCTGAACCAGAAGCATAACGCACCATATTATCTAAATTCTTGCGTGCTCGGCTCATATTCAGTTGCGCTTGTTCATTATCCTTTACTACCGAAACAATATTCACTGGATAGGTACATTTTTTACTCTTTATGTAGGTCGAGAAATCAAGTATTGGCTCCATGTTATCCATATTTGCAATAGAGATCAAAATGTTTTCATCTTGATCTTTTACAACATCGGTATGCTCTTCATCCTGTTCGCCATCCATAACCACTTTTTTGGATGCATTTCCTGTGACGATGGTAGCAACAATACAAGTGACCAGAATGAGCAAAATTGTACCATTGAGAACATTTTCATCGATAATCCCATTCTTGTGACCAACCATAATAACAGCTAATGTAGCTGCAGCATGCGCACTGCTCAAGCCAAAGATCAGGTTACGCTGCCCACGACTATAATTGAATATTTTCTGGGTAAGCCAAGCAGCCACATATTTTCCTACAATGGCGACGATCGTGAGTGTACCAGCTATAATTAATGCCTGAGGTCCCTTCAAAATAACACTTACATCCACAATCATACCAACAGATATAAGGAAAAAAGGAATGAAAATGGCATTACCAATGAATTCAATTCTATTCATCAGTGCTGAAGAATGTGGAATCAATTTATTCAAAGCCAAACCCGCCACAAACGCTCCGATAATGGGTTCCAAACCTGCAATTTCTGCCAGAAAGGCAGCAAAAAACACAACGGAAAGTACAAAAATATAGTTTGCGGTCTTTTCGCTGCCTAGCCGCTCAAAAAACCATTTTGCAATCCTTGGGATAATACCAAACATAATAAAAAGGAAAATCGCAAAGGAAATCCCGAGTGTAACCCAAAATTCATTTCCTATATTCCCTTGTGAGACACCTGTGATGACAGCTAAGATAATCAGCACCGCCGTATCGGTCAGGATCGTTCCACCAATTGTAATTGCCACCGCTTCCATCTTGGATATCCCGTAACTATTCACTATAGGATATGACACCAAGGTATGGGTCGCAAACATACTCGATATTAACAAACTCGCCAGCACATCATAGCCCAACAGAAAATGGCAGACAGGATAACCAATGCTTATGGGAACGATAAATGTAAAAAAACCAAATAGTAAGCTTTTATTTTTGGTCTTTTTAAATTCATTCATGTCCAATTCCAGACCGGCAATAAACATAATGTATAAAAGACCTATTGTTGAAAACAGATTAATGGCTGAATTTTTCTCCAGCCAATTTAATCCGTGGGGTCCAATAATAACGCCGGAGATAATTAGTCCAATAATACCCGGCACCTTAATTGGCCGAAGTATAATGGGGGAAAGAAGGATAATAAAGAGTACCAGTGAAAAAATAAGTACGGGATTTTGTAAAGGCGCTTCAAAAGCGTGGGAAATATGCTCGAAAGTTTTATTCATATGTGCTCGTATGCTATCGGTAAAATATATCTAGTTATTTCCTTACTAGCCGAAAATAGCTAACAGCTCTAAAAATACGATTTTTCCAGTAAAACGAGTCCTAAAAAAGGGCCTACTTAAAAGAAATTGCTTTTATCGGACTAATCTGGGTGATTAACATCGAAGGAATGAACAAGGAAACCATTCCAATG
This sequence comes from Sphingobacterium prati, assembly GCF_013167215.1. Taxonomy (GTDB): domain Bacteria; phylum Bacteroidota; class Bacteroidia; order Sphingobacteriales; family Sphingobacteriaceae; genus Sphingobacterium; species Sphingobacterium prati. The sequence goes on along the minus strand of NZ_JABJWY010000035.1, from coordinate 298,907 downwards.
AAGACTACGGCAAGATTAACTAGAATCACATCCGACCAATAGAGTTTTACGGCAACATAAGAAATATAATAAGTCTGCTCATCCAGCTTGAAAAAGTGTGTATAATCCTGTAGAAAATAAAAGCCCAATCCGATAATATTCCCGATCAGTAAGCCTAGGCCAATTAGATATAAAGCACTATACATAAATACCCGTCGAATACCTGCATTACGATAGCCCAATGCCTTTAAAATACCGATCATGGATGTACGTTCTAGAATCGTAATCAATAATGCAGAAATCATATTGATAATAGCCACTACAGTCATCAATATAAAGATGATCTTGGTATTCATATCCAATAGATCCAGCCATTGGAAAATATCAGGTACCTGATCTTTAATATTGATTGCCTGCATATCAATCGGTAGCAAATCCTCTATTTTGCTTGCTGCCTGTTCAAGTTGATTGAAATCCTTTATCCGAATTTCATACCCCCCCACTTCGTTGTCATCAAGATTGCTCAACTTCCTAATAACCTTCAAGGACCCGATCACATAAACCTTGTCTAGCTCCTCTGAACCAGTATTAAATATTCCCTTAATAACAAACTTCCGCTTACGGATAGGCTCTTGAACAAAATACATAATGAAGTCATCACCTACTTTTAAGAGAAGCCTGTCGGCCAGATATTTAGAGATTAGAATCTGATTGTCGACATCCTCAGATTTAAAGTCTATCGTATTCCCCTCGAGCAACATGTTGTTTATTGGTTGCTGATCATATAGCGAATCTATTCCTTTCAAAACAACCCCTTCCACCTCGTCGTTCACATTGATGATGCCAGCTTTTGTCGCAAAAGGATTGATAGAATACACCTCTGGATTCGCTAATATAGACTTATGTAGTTGGGGTGTAAGTGAAATGGGTGAATTTTCGTGGGATTTATTGAGGTCATAGCGCAACACCAATACATCAGCAAAAAATCCACGCTGTTTGCTAATGATCTCTCCCTTAAATCCGCGCAAAACAGCAATAGAGATAATAATGGCAGCAATGGCTAGCGCAATTGCACCAATTGTAACCCGAACGATCAATTTTGAGAAAGTCCGTTTACCGGAAAATGCTATTCGATTTGCTAAAAAATAAGGAAAATTCAAGCTTTCAATATATTTATGTAACTTCGCAAAGTTATAAAAATTTGTTATTTACAAAACTGTAATAACAAATAATTAGTGCTTTCACGGCGGATTGATAATCTGCCAAACTATTGATTGATTTTAAAAAAATTATAAAAAAACACCTGTACTATGCGTATTATTTTCATGGGAACACCTGACTTTGCGGTTGCTTCACTTGAAGCACTCATTCAATCCGGCGAACAAGTCGTTGCAGTCGTTACAGTACCGGACAAGCCTGCAGGCCGTGGGCAGAAAATACAGGAATCAGCCATTAAAATATACGCTACACAACATCATATCCCCGTTCTTCAACCGGTCAAACTTCGGGACGAGGCTTTTCTCGCCGAACTAAAAAATTATCAGGCGGACCTTCAGGTCGTAGTCGCATTCCGCATGTTGCCCGAAGTGGTTTGGAATATGCCAAAATACGGTACGATTAACGTCCACGCTTCTTTACTTCCACAGTACAGGGGTGCCGCACCGATCAATCATGCCATTATAAACGGTGAAAAAGAATCTGGGGTGACCACATTCCTATTGCAGCATGAAATTGACACAGGAAATATACTGTTGGCTGAAAAAGTTGACATCCGTGAAACAGATACTGCCGGAAATCTTCATGACAACCTCATGCATGCAGGAGCCCGAACATTGCTTCAAACAATCAAGGAGTTAAAAGCAGGAACTTTGCAACCTAAAAGCCAAGATGACATCGTCCCAACAACCGCATTGAAGCATGCCCCAAAAATCTTCAAAGACGATTGTAAAATCAACTGGGATCAATCTACCGATGTTGTTTATAACTTTATACGCGGGCTTAGCCCCTACCCAACAGCATTCACGACTCTGAATGACAAAGTATTAAAAATATATAAAACCGAAAAAGAGAAAATGGCTACCGTTACTGTCCCCGGAACAGTCGAGACAGACCAAAAAAACTATTTAAAATTTGCGACGCAAGATGGCTATATCAGCGTATCTGAACTCCAGCTGGAAGGCAAGAAGAAAATGAACGTGGTAGACTTTTTAAAAGGCTATAGATTCTAGTTTTTCTCGTCACCGCCATCATAATATTGCAACAGATCACCAGGCTGGCAGTCTAGTGCTCGACATATCGCTTCGAGTGTATCCAGACGTAAAGCCTTAGCCTTTTGATTTTTTATGATCGAAAGATTAGAAAGTGTAATCCCTACACTGTCACTCAATTGGTTAAGTGACATTTTTTTGTCTTTCATTATTTTATCCAAATGAATTAAAATTGGCATAGTATAATTTTTATTCTTCTAAATTTATTTAATGTCTCTAGTAAAACAAAACATATATCTTTTTGTTTTATCATAAAATTATCATTTTAAAATAAATTGCTAGCATACAATTTATGTAACACATCTGATATCATTAGATAAATTACTTAAGGATAGAAAAAAATAAAAACTGTTAGGTCTTTAAATATCAATCAGTTGAATATTTAAGCAGCAATATAGAAAGAAAAACAATATTAAGTGGAATAGTTTTTGATAGTGTAAAATGAAGGTTCACAAAATCATAACTCATTATAGATGAGAGGATAGATAATCCATTTTCCATTAATAATTCAAAAATTTTTCGTATTTTCGCAAACATTTCTTAGAGAGGAGAATTAATAAAAATTAATGAGACAGCTCAAAATTACACAATCTATCACCAATCGTGAGTCCCAATCTTTGGATAAATACTTACACGAAATTGGTAAAGTAGACTTAATTACAGCAGAAGAAGAAGTAGAATTAGCACAGCGCATCCGCGAAGGCGATCAAGTTGCCTTGGAAAAATTGACTAAAACCAACCTTCGTTTCGTAGTATCAGTAGCAAAACAATATCAAAATCAAGGATTGACCTTAGGTGATTTAATCAATGAAGGCAACCTGGGCTTAATTAAAGCAGCTAAACGTTTTGACGAAACAAAGGGTTTTAAATTTATTTCTTATGCCGTTTGGTGGATTCGCCAATCTATTCTTCAGGCAATTGCTGAACAATCACGTATCGTACGTCTGCCATTGAACCAGGTAGGTTCTCTAAGCAAAATCAGTAAGGCTTTCTCAAAACTAGAACAAGAATACGAGCGGGAACCATCTCCAGAAGAATTGGCAGATATCCTTGAAACCACGGTTGACAAGGTTTCGGATACCTTAAGTAACTCTGGCCGTCATGTATCTATGGATGCACCATTTGTTCAAGGTGAAGAAAACACACTCTTGGATGTATTGGAAAACCATGATCCAGACACGGATAGTTCTTTAATTGATGAATCTCTTTCAGAAGAAATCAAGCGATCATTGGCAACTTTAACAGAACGTGAACGTGAAATCATCGTTCTATTTTTTGGATTAGGCTCCAATCACCAATTGTCGCTCGAAGAAATCGGCGAGAAATTCAATTTGACACGTGAACGCGTGCGTCAAATTAAAGACAAAGCTCTTCAACGTTTGAGACACACGTCAAGAAGCAAAATCTTAAAATCTTATTTAGGTTAAAAGAGATATTTATTGAAATTTTTGGCAATCCCAATCAGAAATGATTGGGATTTTTTTATGAAATAATAAAGGCTGTCTATCGTAATAAACAGCCTTTATCCTCCTCGGGTACGGTACATACCTAAGAATATTCTTTATTTAGAATCTGGCATCAAAATAAATTCGAAAAGTCGCTCTTTCTTCAGATATTTCTCAGCTATCTCCTGCACTGACTTCGGTGTAACTTTATTCAAGTTTTCCATCCGACGCGTATATCTATTGATATCTAGATTGTTTTGATAAGAACTGGAAATATAATTCAGCCAATAGCCGTTCTCCCGCAAGTTTAATTCGTTCTGTCTTTTTTGTTCAGCGACAAATTTCTCGATATCCACCTTATCTGGGCCTTGATCCTGTATCTTTTTCACTTCGTCCAAAGCCGAACTAATCAGTGGGTCAGTTTTATCCACTGCCGAACCAAAACCAATTGAAAATGCATAGCGTGGCTTAGGAAGCTTATTGAAACTGGCTCGGGCGCCAACCCCATAAACACCCCCTTCTTTCTCGCGCAGCCTTTCGAGCAATTTGATTGTCAATACACTTTCTAGAGCTTCCATATTGACATTCTCATTCTCGCTATAATTATAATCACCATAATAAGCCAATTGCGTACTTGCCTTTTCTTCCTTGCCTTTATGCACAACAACACGTTCTCCCTTACTCGGTTCCAGAATATTTAAATCTTTGTAATTCTCACCGCGCTTGGAAGCAGGTAAAGAAGCAAGATAAGTTTCAATAAAGGGTTTAATTTCATTTTCATCAAATGATCCTACAATAGTAAAGACGAAATCTGAAGCATCTGCAAATCGCTCTTTATAAATTGCCAATGCACGATCACGCTCAATTTTTGTAAGCGTCTCGACAGTAGCATTTTGTCGGCGAACATTATTCCCATAGAGCACCTCCTTTACTTTATCCGAAAAAACATTATTTGGATTGCTCAATCTATTCTCCAATGATCCTTTCGCTCTGGTCATTGTACTTTGGAAAACGTCAGTATCCAAACGAGGTTCTGTAAAATACCCATAAATTAACTCGAAAGCATTCTTTAGACCTTCTTTATCCGTGCTACCAGAGATACCTTCATATCGTTCGGAAATATAAGGTGAAATCGAAACCTCTTTCCCGGCAAGATATTTTGTCAGCTCGACATTGCTCATCTGCCCGACACCGCTCGCATCGACCAATGAAGAGGCATTTGAAGCAGAGAAGTAATCAGCATCAGTATACAGCGACGTTCCCCCAGGGCTATAGGCCATAATCTGGATTTCGTCATTCTTAAAATCTGTAGGTTTTAAAATCACCTTCACGCCATTGCTCAAAACCAATTCTTTAGCTTGGACAGCTCCGATATCCTTTGAAGACACGATCGTACCCTTAGTAGGTTCTTTGGAAAGCAAAGGAAGATTGGAAACCTTATCCTCATAAGCAGAAACCGGACTATCTTCGACCGCCTTCACCCACCCCAAAACAGCTTGTTCTGTAGGCAGGTTCGCTTTTTCCTTTTCTGGCCCCATAATCAATATGTCACGATTTAAATCAGTGTAATATTTTTTGACAAGGCCATTCACCTCTTCTAATTTCAAAGTGGGCAACAATTGTGTCGTTAAGCGATACGAAACTTCATTGCTCAAGGCCGGTTCATTGTCAATAAAATAATTCAGATAACGATTGACATAGCTGTCAGATTTTTTCTTATCCCGCTCGATATAGGCCATTTCATTTCCTTTCTTCATATCGGCAAGCGCACGATCCAATTCTGTCTGCGTGAAACCATATTTTTGGATACGCTCAAATTCAGTCAGCATGGCCTTAAATCCAGACTCCAGTTCACCCGGTTTAGGCACAACCAATAAAGAGAAGGTATTTAAATTCGCTACAAAATCACCAATACTACCACCAGCTTGCATAAAAGGCGGATTCGGTTGCTGCATCAGTTCAGAAAAACGGCCAGCAATCATCTGATTAAAAATATTTTTGAGTAATTCGTTACGGTAGTCTCCAACAGTCAAAACCTTGTCTTTCTCATTTTTGATTAAGACCTGAGCGACAGTATAAGGCAATTCTGGATCCGAAATAGCCAGAAACTGGTTCTTATTCAATAAATCTACCCGGTACTCTTTCCGTTGGGGCACCTTCTTCGGCATGGTCATATCCGAAAATAATACTTTCACTTTTTCCTCAATTGCTTTCGGATCAATATCACCTACAATAATGAGCGCTTGAAGATCTGGTCGATACCAATCCTGATGAAATTTGCGTATTTCAGTATACGGAAAAGTCTTTAAAATTTCTTCGGTACCAATTGGCAAACGTTTTGAATAAAGGGATCCGTTGAGTACCATTGGAAAATATTGATCTTGCAGACGTTGTTGCACCCCCCTTCCGCCACGCTTCTCTTCCAAAATTACACCACGCTCCTTATCAATCTCTTCCCCATCCAATAGGGCATCCTGTGCCCAATCACGCATGACCTGAAGCCCGTTTTCCAACAATTCTGGATCATCTGATGGTATAGGTAACTGATAGACTGTCTGATCAAAGCTGGTATAAGCATTCAAATCCGAACCGAACCGTACACCCGCTTTCTGAAGGTAATTGACAAGTTCATTTTTTGGGAAATGCTTCAGACCATTGAAGTTCATGTGTTCCAAAAAATGCGCTAATCCCAGCTGTTTTTCATTTTCTAAGATTGAACCAGCTTTCATACCCAAATACATCGTAACGCGCCCCTTGGGCTCGATATTTTTCCGGATAAAGTATGTAAATCCGTTCTTCAATTTACCGGTGACAACTTCGTTGTCGAAAGGTAATTTTTGATTTAGGGCCAAACTATCCTGTGACAAGACGGCTCGGGCTTGTGTCGTCAAGGAGGTAGGCATCTTTGCTTCTACCCCATAAAAAGTTGCAGGGAGTAAAAAGGCTAATGCGAGTGGTTTAATGAATCTCATACAAATGAATTTCTTTTTTTTAGTCAGTTATTCTTTGTTACTTGTTTTATAATAGGGTTAATGGACCTGGAGACCAATTGTCCCCGCAAGTAGTAAAATATGGATAAATACATTTTCATATCACATACAGGATGGAGCATCCGATCGTATTGCTTATGATTGTAAGAAATCCGTCTAAAAATACAGAATATCTTTCAAAAAGAAGGATAGTTAATTGTAATTTTGTTGCAAATGAATTTCAGCAGCTGGCAGATCATTAAAGAAGATTTCGAACAATTCCTAAAGTTCGAACGAGGTTTAAGCATCAATTCGATCGATGCTTACCTAAACGATGTCTCAAAATTCCAGATCTATTGTGAGGACAACGGCCTCGTTTTAAATCAGGTTGTCCGCAAGGATATTCAGAATTTTTTACTATGGCTACAGGAATTCAATATCTCACCATTTACACAATCTCGCTTAATTTCTGGGCTAAAAACCTTTTTTAGCTTTCTGATGATCGAACATGAGCTGGACAAGAACCCAACAGAGCTGTTGCAGGCACCGCGACTGTCTAGAAAACTTCCGTGTGTACTGAGTATTCATGAGATAGATCAATTGATCGCTGCCATAGATCTATCTAGCCCCGAGGGCGAGCGTAACAAAACAATTATCGAAGTGCTATATGGCTGTGGACTGCGTGTATCCGAACTTGTCAATCTCAAGATATCCAATTTGTTTCTGGACGTAGAGTTTATCAAAGTAGAAGGAAAAGGCAACAAAGAACGATTAATTCCAATAGGTCAGCAGGCGATCAAACATTTAAGGCGCTATCTAGATTCCGTCAGAACTCAAATTAAAATCAAAAATGGAAATGAAGACATTGTATTCCTCAATAGAAGAGGTTCCGCATTATCCCGAGTAATGATCTTTCTTATTATTAAGGAACTCGCTCAAAAAATTGGGCTACAAAAAACAATCAGTCCACACACCTTTAGGCATAGTTTCGCCTCTCACCTCGTTGAAGGTGGCGCTGATCTAAGGGCGGTACAAGATATGCTGGGGCATGAAAGTATTACCACAACCGAAATATATACGCATATTGATCGGGATTATCTACACGCCGTCATTACACAATACCATCCCAGATCTTAATCTGCAATCGGGTGAGCAAGTCAACACATATGTTATAAAATAGTTGCCGAGCCACTGCAATGATTTTTTTCTCTCCTAAACCCAATGAAATTTGGAGTCTGGATAAAGCATCCGAGTCAACAGTAAGGTACAGCTTAAATACAGCCTCAAATACATGTTACTAATAAACAAAAAGTTAGATCAGAAAACCGGAATGGAACAAATTATAAAAGCTGAGACAGCTAAAACAAGGATAACCATGCTCCTGAAATCCCCGGTTCAAAAGTTTAAATTTTATCGCAAAGATTATTTGTAAGATCTGGAAAATAGTATATCTTTGCGACACGTTCCCGTAGTTCAATGGATAGAATTTCAGATTCCGGTTCTGAAGATGTGGGTTCGACCCCCGCCGGGAACACATCCTATTTAACACTAAAAAAGACGATCAATTAATCGTCTTTTTTAGTGTTAAATAAATGGGTAATGTGCGCAACAATCTTCATTTTGCATGAGGCTATAGTTGTGGCATACAATCAGCCCCCTGTTAAGCTTGGGAAAATCCTTTCTGCAGCAATTTATGTTGAGATGCCGTAAATATGTTCCGAAATAAAATATTGATCTCACTGTCAGCTTCTGCACCCGCAATTCCGGTATAAGGATAGAGTTTAATTACATTTGACAAAATAGTTTCTACAAAATCCCGACTTTCTATCGCTATACGCGCATATAAAGAGGAATTATCAAGCTCATTTTTGAGATTCTCCCAAGAACGAGCAGCCAAATCCATGACAGAATGCGTGCTGTCGATATATTCCTGCTGCATTTCATCCAATTTCCGAAAAGCAGCTTTACTTTCCATTTGCTCCCATTTCCCCTGATTAGACTTCAATACAAATAACTTTTCGATCAGATCCAAAAACCGATGATACATCCCCATAAAGTTTACCAATAAGGTCAATTCTGCAAATGGCATAAAAGGGTATTGATAAAGCAGCTCAGTCCGTGTACTTTTTGACGCATCGATAAAAAATGACTGATTCTCAGCCACGCATGTATTGTCCAGCGAAAAGGAATGCGATGCTGTCGCCTCCAGGCCAAATGTATCCCAATCATAATGAATCAATACGAATTCACGCGCCACAAAGAAAGATTTTACAAGTGGATTTCCCCCCTCATCCAATAGCTGTTGGCCATCCTCCTGAATATAGGCGTTCAAGGTAAAATGTGTCAGGTGGGGAGCTCCGGTGGCATATTTCCAAAGCCCTTTCAGGCGATAAGATTTTCCCTCACGTTCAGCGACACCGGCAACCTGCCCACTCCCACCAAAACATACCGTTTTTGAGTTGAAAATATCCTGCCCTACCACTGGATCAACAAAGCCAACAAAAAGATTCGCGCCAGCACATAAAGTTACTGTCCACGCCAATCCTCCATCCCAGTAGGCCAGCTCCTTCAACAGAGAAAGCCCTCCGACCAAATCCAGCCCCAGCCCATTCAGAGATCGTGGTACCCAGATTTTAAACCACTTGTTCCTATATATCAGTTCAAGCTGCTCATCAGACAAACTCTTTTGCTGAATTCCTTTACGTTGCTGATCCCTAAGAACAGCAATATCCCCATCAATCAGCTGCATATCTCTTTTCATCACTTAATATTCTCCGCCAATTAAAATAGCCACTAAAAGCCATCACAAATAAAAATAAGGTTAAACCAGCATACAGGAATAAGCCCTTGTGCATAAGCAAAGGAATCGCCATCAAGTTACTGATGTTCAGCAAAATCCAATTTTCAAGTTTACGTTTCGCCAGCAGCCACATTCCTGCCCAGGCTGTACAGGAAACAAAGGAATCCCATAGCGGAACATCTGAATCTGTTAAATGTACCAGACCAAAATAGAACGATAGAAAGCCTGCTACACAGATAAAACCAACAATCTGCCAATCTGTGGCTGTACTACGAGTGATCAGTAAACTATTATCGCTGCTATATTTCCAATAGATCCAGCCATAAATGCTCATGACAAGATAATACAGGTGTAACAGTATTTCGGCATATAATTTTGCATGGAACAAGACATATACCGAGATGATGATACCAATAACCCCAAAAAGGTAATTGACCGATTTATTCTGCCGCGAAAACCAAACCTGCAAGATACCAAAACATACCCCCAACCATTCGGCTATGGTGGCTTGTTGTATTTGTTTAATAAAAGCTTCGAAAATTGTCTCAGAAGTCATTTAATTGTTTATTATTTCGTGTAATTACATAATAAACTTATGAGCGGAAAAACGGATGTTTTTATTGAAATTAAAATCCCTACGCCAGCATTATCCGGATCAGGTATATAAAAGCGATTGTACAAGGTCGAACAATCGCTTTTATTGGGTATAATCTCAGCCCAGATGACATTGTCATTTCCGAGCACCCCATAAGTATATTGTTTATGAAATTAATCTATATCAATTAATTTCAATGCTTTATGCGTACGGATACGTGTCTCCCGACAAAGCTCCGCATCATCATTTAATGACTTGCCATGTGAAGGAATCATCTCACGAAGTTTTTTGCGGTATTCATCTGATTTAGCACGCTCAGGGAAACATTTCTTCAAGAGACTAATCATGATCGCTACCGAAGTAGATGCACCCGGTGACGCGCCCAATAAGGCAGCAATAGAACCATCTGCACTCGATACCACTTCGGTACCAAACTCTAAAATTCCCCCTTTTTTCTCATCTTTTTTAATCACCTGTACACGTTGGCCAGCTTTTTCGATAACCCAATCTTCTAGTTTAGCGGTAGGCATAAATTGTTTCAGCGACTCCAATTTATCTTTAGGAGATTTCATAACCTCTGTAATCAGATATTTGGTCAATGGCAAATTATCAAGTCCAGCGGATAACATCGGACGGATATTGGATAATTTGATTGATGCCGGTAAATCAAAATATGAACCTTGTTTCAAAAATTTAGTTGAGAAACCTGCATAAGGACCAAAAAGTAAAGCTTGTTTACCATCGATATAACGAGTATCCAAGTGCGGTACAGACATCGGTGGTGCGCCAACAGATGCTTTACCATATACTTTAGCATGATGCGTATTGATAATTTCCTCGTTTACGCATCGCAACCATTGTCCTCCTACAGGGAATCCACCGTAACCTTTTGCTTCTGGAATACCTGATTTCTCCAGCAATAACAACGAGTGACCTCCAGCGCCTATAAAAACAAACTTCGCTTTTAACTCTCTTTTCACCCCAGTTTTCAGATCTTTCACTTCAATTTCCCAACGGCCATCATCCTCACGGTCGATATCGACTACTTCATGGTTTAAGGAAATTGAAATATTTTCTTTGTTGGCCAGGTTATTAATCAAATCACGTGTCAATGAACCGAAATTCACATCAGTACCTAAATCCATCTTGGTAGCAGCGATTTTCTCGCTTGCATCCCGCCCTTCCATCATCAGCGGAATCCATGATTTCAACAGCTCAGCATCTTCAGTATACTCCATACCTTTGAACAAGTTTTGGGTAGTCAATGTCTCCCATCTCGTTTTTAGGAATTTAATATCTTTTTCACCAAAAACCGCACTCATGTGTGGAATGCTGCGGATAAAATTCTCCGGTTGGGCAATAATGCCTTTATCAACCAAATACGACCAAAACTGCTTAGATACTTCAAATTGCTCCGCAATTTTAACAGCTTTATCAACTTTTACCGAACCATCTTTTTGTTCCGGTGTATAATTCAATTCGCACAAGGCCGAGTGGCCTGTACCAGCATTATTCCAAGCGTCAGAGCTCTCAGCCGCCACAACATCCAAACGCTCAAGAATTTCAATATTAACGTCTGGGCTTAATTCATTGATTAGAGTACCCAAAGTAGCACTCATAATACCGGCGCCGATTAGAACAACGTCAACTTCTTTATTTGATTTTTTGCTCATGTTTTTGTGATTGATGCAAATTTAATATAGTTTTTGGTAAACCCCCAAGTCTTTTGTCAAAAAACTGTACTTTTTAGAAACACTTATTCAAAAATACCATTGATTTATTAAAATAATCCTAAGTATTGGCAAAATCTCCATTTTATGAGTTTCCAAACATCTACCCGTGATATCGTGTATATTGAGGACCATGAATTAGCCCAATCACAAGAATAAACATTGTTTTTTAAGGCCTTATTTATGGAAAGATTTTGTGTTATAATATAGTTTTAACATTTTTGCAAAAACATCAACGAATAACATTACACTCTTATATGAAACTACTTGAAGGAAAAATTGCTTTGGTAACTGGAGCATCAAAAGGAATTGGAAGAAAAATTGCCGAAGTGTTTGCACAACACGGTGCCAATGTCGCTTTCACTTACCTTTCGTCTGTAGAAAAGGGACAAGCGCTGGAAAAAGAGCTTCAAGCCTACGGAACAAAAGTAATCGGCTACCGTTCTGATGCTTCAAAATTTGAAGAAGCAGAACAGTTGATCAACGCGATCGTTGCAGATTTCGGGAGCCTGGATATCGTAGTCAATAATGCCGGAATCACCAAAGATGGTCTATTGATGCGCATGACTGAAGAAAACTGGGATGATGTATTGAACGTTAACTTGAAATCCGTATTTAATGTTACAAAAGCTGCTTCAAAAATAATGATGAAAAGCCGAAAAGGTTCATTTATCAATATGTCTTCTGTTGTTGGCGTCCAAGGTAATGCTGGTCAAGCAAATTATGCGGCTTCTAAAGCAGGTATCATAGGATTCACCAAATCCATTGCAAAAGAATTAGGCTCACGCAATATTCGCGCTAACGTTGTTGCTCCCGGATTTATCCGTACGGAAATGACAGATATATTAGACCCTAAAGTGATCGCAACATGGGAAGCCGGAATTCCATTGAAACGTGCCGGATCTCCAGAAGATGTCGCCAATGCATGTTTATACCTTGCATCTGATTTATCCGCGTATGTCACTGGACAGGTTCTTCCTGTTGATGGTGGTATGCTGTAACATATAACTTTCAAAATAAAAGTGCCTGTTGCTGAAATTCGGTAACAGGCGCTTTTACATTATTCCGAAGCTGAGCTCCGGCTTTGCAACTCAATATTTCTAAATTTTAGCTAATTTTGTCCAACAAATTTAAATGCTATGACGAATTGGACGGATTTTCTTGAGATTAAAACAGAAGACGATTTTAATCAACATTGTTTAGAGACTTATCACTTCCAGCTGCAGCATTGTCAGGTTTACCGCGACTATGTTTCGCTGATAGGTAAAGAAAAAAATCAAGTCCAGCATTACACCGACATCCCCTTCCTGCCAATCGAATTTTTTAAAACACAAAAAGTATTGGCTGCCGGAATGGACCCACAAATTGTATTTTCAAGCTCAGGGACAACAGGGATGATTACCTCAAAACACCTTGTCGCTGATGTCGGCATATACGAACGTACCTTCCGAAAGATCTTTGAAGACTTTTACGGACCCCTTGAAAATATCGCCATCCTGGCCCTTCTCCCTTCCTATCTGGAAAGAAGCGGATCATCGTTAATATATATGATTGATGATTTAATGAAACAGAGCAAACAAGCAGAAAGTAATTATTTCCTTTATAATCATCAGGAGCTACACGATACACTGATACAACTTAAAAATAAAGGGATCAAAACCATCCTTTTTGGCGTCACTTATGCCCTGCTTGATTTTATTGAGCAATATGCTTTTGAGTTTCCAGAATTGATTATTATGGAAACTGGCGGCATGAAAGGTAAACGTAAAGAAATGGTTAAACAGGAAGTTCACCAATTGCTTGAGGATGCTTTTAAGGTCAATGGGATCCATTCGGAATATGGCATGACCGAATTACTGTCGCAGGGCTACTCTTCGGGTCAAGGGATTTTCCATTTGCCTAAATGGATGAAAGTACTGATACGTGACACAAATGATCCACTGAGTTTAATCTCTTCCGATAGCACAGGCGGGATTAATGTCATCGACCTGGCCAATCGGTACTCATGCTCATTTATAGCAACACAGGATTTGGGAAAAGTATACCAAGATGGCTCATTTGAGATATTGGGTCGCTTTGACCAAAGCGATATTCGGGGCTGCAATTTATTGGTTCAATAAAAACACCCCAAAAGTTTTATTCAACTTTTGGGTGCAGTTCAAGTATAGCGCTTCTTTTATTTATAAATATAATTGTCTAAAACCTATCCTTTATTATCTCAGAGTTGGATCTTCGAATGTATTTCCAGCGCGCATATCGCCAGAGTCATAACCCTTCTTAAACCAGGCCATACGTTGAGCTGAGGTTCCATGGGTAAAAGATTCTGGCACGGCATATCCCTGTGCGGCTGTCTGTAACTTATCATCTCCTACTGCTTCTGCCGCTTTCATTCCATCCATAATATCATTATAATCTATTTTTATATCCGTATATTCATTGAGATAATGTGCCCATACTCCAGCATAGAAATCGGCTTGAAGTTCTGTCATAACCGACATCTTGTTATTTTCGCTCTCAGTTAGTTTCCCCCTGGCTTGATTCGTTTTAGGTAACAGTCCCACCAATTGCTGAATATGATGCCCTACCTCATGCGCTATCACATAGGCCATGGCAAATTCGCCTTTAGCTCCGAACTTATCAGAAAGTTCACGGTTAAAAGTTAGATCCAAATAGATTTTCTGATCTCCAGGGCAATAAAACGGTCCATATGAAGCCTGCCCCATTCCACAACCATCTGTTTGCGTACCGCCATCATAAAAAACCAGCGTAGTCGGTGTATAATTTTGTTGCATTTGCTCATTAAACAATTTGGTCCAGACATCCTCCGTACTCTGAAGTACAGTCAACGAAAACTCTGTTAATCGCTTTTCTTCAGGATTCAGTTCGCGTGGCTGTCCAGACTGCTCCGTTTGCGTTCCCATGTTTTGCGCTTGTTGCAACAACTGCATGGGATCTCCACCCATCAGAAACCCAATGACCAATACGATGATCCCCCCAATACCTCCTAATGCAATCTTTCCTCCACCAGACATCCCTCTACGATCCTCAAAATTGCCACTTTGTTTACCTCCTTGCCATTTCATATGATATATTTTTAGTTCAGTTAATAATCTTTTCCAATCTCGTTAGCGTACAAATTCAATACCAATATAGCAGTATGTCCTCATTTTTCTTCCAAAAAACCAGCTTTATTTTAGCAGTTAGGACTTACTACAATTTATATTCTTATTTTTGGGCTTTTATAGAAACAGATATGAAATTAGAAGAACAATTACTCGCGCGGGCTGGAGGAAAATGTGAGCTAACAGGCGCTGAAACGGATGTAGTAACCTATATTTTACCACCAGAAACCAGTTCGAATTTGGATAACACCCTACTGATTTCAGCAACCTTGGCCAACCAGCTCAACAAAACGGAGCAATTAAATCCGGAAGACTGGAAATTTTTGCCTAACGCCATGTGGTCAGAAATCCCCGCTGTACAAATTGTCTGCTGGCGTATGTTAAGCCGTCTGAAAAATGAAGGCTGGGCTTCCGAAGCACTCGATATCCTCTATCTTGATGATGAAACATTAACAGAAGCAAAGAAAACCGGTGATCATGAAAACGATGGTTATGTTTCCTTTCATGAAGATAGCATTGGTCAAAGACTATTGGAAGGCGATACCGTTGTCCTGACAAAAACGCTGGATGTAAAAGGTTCTTCACTCAAAGCAACCTTAGGCACTGTGGTTAAAAATATCCGTCTAGTAGCAGATAATATTGAGCAGATCGAAGGAAAAATAGAGGGCCAGACGATTGTCATATTGACAAAATACCTGCGCAAACAAAATTAAAAAGGATCAACCTTCCTCTTATAAATTTAGCCCCAAACTAATAGTCTATCGAAACTAGTTTGGGGCTAAATAATAATAAATAGCACAAATGCCCTACTTTGGATAATTCCGCATAAACTCAAAACGATAGTTTGGATGCTGTTTTAAGCTGTCAATCAAATCTGACAATAATTTTTGCCCTTTTTTTGTTTGGTACATATTATCGTGCGTCAAAAGTACGACGTTATTTTTCGTATAGGATGTCCCTTTACGAAGTAAGTTTTTCATCTGTGTATATAGCTGATTAACTGTTAAATCTGGCTTGCCGGTCACACCATTAATTTTCCATTCACAGTCCCAGCCCATAATTTTATAACCGTTTTGATGTAATAGCTCAGCAGTAGAAGCACCGCTTTTCAGATCAACCTTTTTACGGTTACCTACATACCAGATATTTCTTCCGGGAAGGCGGACAATTTTATGTTCCAACTCCATGGACTTCTCTGCCAATTCAAAATCTTCAAAAGCAGTCTGTGGATTTGAGTAAAATGTGCTGTACTTATTGTGTGCATGCCAATAGCTGTGATTATAGCAATCCACCAACGTATTATTTTTATACCGTTCAGTATAGCCGTGTAATTTTTTACTCATTTTATCGTGCTCACCGATCAAAAATGCATTGATTTTAATGCCCTTCGCTGTAGCGATAGAATCCAAATATTGGCTACCATTAAGGGGGCCGTCATCAAAAGTAAGGTAAATGTAACGTGGTGAAATCGAGTCCGTGAGTAGAACCGTAGTATCCTTAACGCCAATATAAGAGGTGTTCTCCTCCATTTTCGTGATAGAATCTTTGCGTAGTGAATCCACTTTGGTAATGGAATCCTGCACGACAACCAGACTATCTTTCTTGTGTTGTACAGAATCGACAGAAACTTTTTCTTCTTTTTTACCGCTATTTTGATTACAAGACTGTAGTCCCAAACCAACAATTCCCAAGCTTATCCCTATCAAGCTTAATTTAATTACTTTTTCCATTACAAAAATTAACTTACACGCCACATTCTACCCCAAACATACAATATCCATGTCTTTCGCGGATATTTAGCATGATCGTGCGGCAAAATTAAGATAATTTTCACGAATCAACGATTTAAATTCTTCGGTTTATTCTCTACACTTTATTTTATTGAACACATTGTTATAAAATTTTAGCATTGAGGCCACAAGGAGGTGGAGAAGATAAAGCTACTGCATAAATCATAAAAAGCCCACCATAAGGTAGGCTCTTTTTATTAAACGATTATGATACTCGAACTGGACATCTTCATCCAACTAATCTCTGTGCCTTCCTCCATGCCCATGATCATGTCCACGTCCAAGTCCTCTACCTCTATCATGATGTCTTCTATTTTCTTGCCAAGAATGACTACGTTTGACCCTACGCTCACTCGCAAAAGAATACCCCCCGCGGCTATGATGGCTGTCACGGATAGATACCTGTCTACCACGCGAGTGACCATATCTGCTTCTATAACGATCATGATGACGCCAAGGATTACGATCATTGATTACGACTTTATGTGCTCTATAAAAATCATAATGCCGATATCTTCTTGGAAGGCTTGCTCTTCTTACCCAGCCGCCATGGTCATAATAAACGTAACATCTCGCAGGCACATCGTAATACATATTATATTCTGGGATATAATAATAACGGGCATAATCATAACCAACTGGACCCCAGCTTGGTTGACTTCCAATATTCACACTGATACTGACCTGCGCATCTGCCGTCCTCGCCAAAAAAAGTCCAGCAGTAATAGCAGCGATGTAAAACAATTTCTTCATAAGTAGCTCCTCCCTTAGTCTTTGTATTTTCTCTTTCCATTATGACAACAAACTGCATGCAAAAGATTAAAATATAAATGTTAATTTTTGTTAACAAATACTTAATCTATTCTGCACGAATAGCTTAGTTTTAATTCAACATTCATTAATAGAGAAACTTTTTACGGCACTAATTGTTCAATCCTTAGTACTTATCATACTTTAATTGAATTTTGGAATGAATACTTACAACATTGGAATCATTGTCGGCAGCTTAAGGAAACAATCTTATAATAAAAAGATAGCAACGTTTATCTGTGAACAACCGACTAACAGGTTTAACTATCACATGATCGAAATCGGGGACCTTCCCTTATACAACCAGGATTTTGATGATGAGGGCAACCCACCTGAAAGTTATGTCCGATTTCGCAAAGAAATCGCAGCACTTGATGCTGTTCTTTTCATTACAGCAGAATACAATCGCTCTGTACCCGCTGTCCTGAAAAATGCTATAGATGTGGGCTCGCGACCTTACGGCAAAAATAAGTGGGATGGCAAACCTGGCGCAATCATCTCCTCTTCAACAGGAGCCTATGGTGCTTTCGGCGCAAATCACCATATTCGACAATCTTTAGTGTTTGTTAACATTTATCCAATGCAACAGCCCGAAGCCTATCTCGGAAATATAAAAGATTGTATTGGTGAAAGCGGAAAAGTCGAACTCCAAAAAACAAAAGACTTTCTACTCGACTTCAAAAAAGCTTTTGAACATTGGATCATCAGAATAGCGCATACAAAAGGCCAAGATTAATCCCTTGGCCTTTTGTATGTTAGCATTTATACCCTGCAATAGATTTACTCCTCGTTCGAATCATAATTCCAGGTAGATAGTTTGTCCTGCATTATGCGTGAGATCTTATTGAAATAGCGTTTTTGTTTGTAACCCATGACCCATTGCACCCCCTGTACTGCATTGGTACAGAAAATTTCATCTGCTCTTTTCATGATCTCAGGACTAATTTGTGCCTCTACAACTTCAATTCCCTCTGCCCTGGCCATATCCATCACAACACGACGCATGACACCTTCGATACAGCCTTCGGAAAGCGCGGGTGTATAAAGTATCTTTTCATAATACACAAAGATATTGGAAGTCAAAGACTCACAAAGGTAGCCCTCCTGATTTAAAATTAATACATCATCAAAGGCCATCTTTTTCTTGTATATACCCGCCAGCACATAAATCTGGGAATTAAGTGATTTTAATTTCGACAAATCACTATAAGGCTTTTTGAACTCACTATATAAACCTACGATCAAGCCGACTTTCTTATCCCTT
The DNA here is from genome assembly GCF_013167215.1 of Sphingobacterium prati. Taxonomy (GTDB): domain Bacteria; phylum Bacteroidota; class Bacteroidia; order Sphingobacteriales; family Sphingobacteriaceae; genus Sphingobacterium; species Sphingobacterium prati. Next base: position 280,136 of record NZ_JABJWY010000035.1, on the reverse strand, counting down.
AGATTGGGTTCTATACGTTGTACTTGCAAGACAAATCCCGGTTTGTTTGTCGTAGGGCTATATAGTCCCCCACCCATTCGGAATACAATCAGCCGAATGCGAACCTGTTGCCCCAACATATTATTTTTGCGAATCAGCTCTTCTGATCTTGAACGAATAAAAAATTCATCGAAAAGATTTGAATCATCAAGATGTATCAATTCCATTCCCTGCTGTAAGCGCGCTACGTGAAAATTCAGAAAACGGATATCACCATCTTTATACAACATGGTCTCAAACAACCCATCACCATAGCGAAAGCCTCTATTTTCTATGCTAAATATTTCCTGTTCTTCCGGCACTACATTGCCATTAAAATTGATATAGTTTGTCGGCATCTTTATTTATTTTCTAAATTTTAATCATTTTCTACAGCCATGGAGTTTGCGGCGTAACCGCGCCACTTTTCTAAAGCTAAACGAAAATCTTCGGGATATGGTACCTCAAAATACATATTTTCTTTTGTAGTTGGATGAATAAATCCCAGTACCTGCGCATGAAGTGCCTGACGCGGAAGTAAGGCGAAACAATTATCCACAAATTGTTTATACTTAGAGAAAACAGTCCCTTTTAGTATCTTATCGCCACCATACATTGCATCATTAAACAATGGATGACCAATAGATTGCATGTGGGTGCGGATTTGATGCGTACGCCCCGTCTCCAGCTGACATTCGATCAAAGTTACATAGCCTAATCGTTCCAACACTTTGTAATATGTCACAGACCACCTTCCCTTATCTTCACTTTCGTACATGGCCATAATACGTCGATCTTTCAAGTGTCGGCCAATGTAACCTGTAATCGTTCCATCTTCCTTCAGATCCCCCCACACCAGGGCAATATATTTACGGGTAATACTATGATCAAAAAATTGTTTGGCCAAAAATGCCATCGATTTTTCATTTTTAGCAATCACCAACAAACCGGATGTATCTTTGTCTATTCGATGTACCAACCCAGGCCGGTCTGAATTCCCCGGTAATTGCGGCAGCTGTTGGATATGAAAAGTCAATGCATTCACCAAGGTTCCGGTGTAATTATTATAGCCCGGATGGACAACCATCCCCGCTTCTTTATTGACGATGAGTACATCATCGTCCTCGTATTTTATGTCCAACGGAATATTTTCCGGATAGACTTCATTGTCCCGAGGTGGATCAGGCAATACCAACGTAATGACATCATCGGGTCTGACTTTATAGCTCGCCTTGATCTCTTTACCATTGACCATGACAGAACCCGCTTCAATGGCATGCTGAATTTTACTTCTTGTCGCATTTTCCACTCTATTCATCAGATATTTATCAATACGGAGTAAAGCTTGCCCCTTATCCACTTCAATTCGTAGATGCTCAAATAACTCTTGTTCTTCTTGATCTTGCGATCCCATTTGTTCTGTCATGCTACAAAAATAAACCAAATGAAACAATTTTTGTTAAATTTGTTTTCATTAAATATTATGCTCCCATTCAAAATCCATAGCCCCGAAACAGAAGTCACTTTACCTTTATGGGAAAAAAAGCACATTAAAGTGACCCTCAAGCGTGATGATCTGATTCACCCTTTTATTTCAGGCAATAAATGGCGAAAATTGAAGTATAATCTTCAGGAGGCATTACAACTTAATAAAAATCATATCGTTACTTTTGGAGGTGCATGGAGCAACCATTTACTGGCGACTGCTTGCGCTGGAGCTACTTTCCGGTTCAAAACAACAGCTTTTGTCAGAGGTGATGAACAGGCTAACAATCCTGTCCTGACCATGTGTCAATTATTTGGAATGCAACTTATTTATGTGGATCGCGATTCCTATCGGAACAAAGAGGAGCTTTATCGTATGTATTTCGATCAGGATCCAACAACTTTCTTTATCCACGAAGGCGGTTATGGCCTCCTAGGCGCCAAAGGATGTGCCGAACTTGTCAGTGAACTCCAACAGGACTATCAACATATCTTTACCGCCTGCGGTACCGGAACCACTCTCGCCGGAATTGCCAATGCAATTGACAAGAAGGATCTCTTCACCCAAATACATGGCGTTCCCGTGTTAAAGAATGGCGGCTTTATCAATGATGAAGTCGCTCAGCTTTACCCTCAGCTTCCGCCCCCTATTTTGCATCTGGACTATCATTTTGGCGGTTATGCCAAAACAACACCGGAACTCCTCGCATTCACCAAGCATTTTATGACCAACACGGGCATCATGATCGAACCCACTTATACCGGGAAACTGCTCTATGCAGTAGATGATCTCATCAAAAAAGACTATTTCACACCCGCGGATCAGCTCCTGGTTATTCATACAGGTGGACTCACTGGACTCCTGGGGATGTATCAGCGGTTTATTTTTTATTGACCTAGGTCAATAAATGCAATATTATGCCCCTAGCAGACATTTGACTGACATTTTTTTTATGATTATGTTGTAAGTTTGACCAGTTTAAAAATTAAAACTATACACTGATGAAAATATTAGCATTTGCAGGAACAAGTAATAAAAACTCTATCAACAAAATCTTTGTAACGAGTACCTCGAAATATTATAAAGAAGCGGATGACAGCATAGAGCTCCTTGATCTCAATCATTTTGAAATGCCTATTTATTCTTATGATAAGGAAGTAGAATTGGGTATTCCACAGTTAGCCCATGATTTTGCGGCAAAGATGGATGCTGCAGATTTCCTACTCATTTCATTGGCAGAACACAATGGATCCTACACTTCAGCTTATAAAAATATTATAGACTGGGTTTCCCGTATCCCAAACCGCAAAACGTTCAATGGTAAACCAGTTTTCTTATTGGCAACTGCTCCCGGTCCAATGGGCGGGTCAACTGTATTAAATGCAGCAGTCAATAGAATCACATGGGACGGTGCTGAAATTCTGGATTCATTCTCCCTTCCTGAATTCCATAAAAACTTTGAAGAAGGAAAAGGAATTATCAATCCGGCTTTGAGAAGTCAACTGGAGGCTAAGGTCCGTAAGACTAAACGTGTACTTGCAGAGAAATTAGTCGTTCAAGGTTAACAAAAGATTATCAAATAATCGTTGTAAAAGCCTCTTTTAATACGTAAATTCAAAACCTATTAAAAGAGGTTTTTGATATGGCAAAGAAAATATTATTACTTGTTGGAGACTTTGTAGAAGATTACGAAGCAATGGTTCCATTCCAAGCTATGGGATCAATAGGAATAACAGTTGATACTATCGCTCCTGATCGAAAAAAGGGTGATGTCGTACCTACTGCAGTACACGATTTTACTGGTGATCAAACCTATAAGGAATTACGGGGACATAATTTTGCGATCAATAAGGATTTTGACCAAGTCAATCCCGAGGAGTACGATGGACTCTATATCGCTGGTGGCCGATCGGCGGAATATATTCGTCTCAACCAACGTGTATTGGAGATTACAAAACATTTCTTTGAAAAGAATAAACCTGTAGCCGCCATCTGTCACGGGATTCAGGTATTGACAGCGGCAAAAGTCCTGGCGGGACGTACATTGACAGCTTATGTTGCAGTTGGACCAGATATTGAATTGGCAGGCGGCATATGGAAAAATATTCCAGCTGACCAAGCCGTTGTGGATGGGAATCTCGTGACCTCGCCAGCTTGGCCAGGACATCAAGCTATTCTAAAAGAATTCTATAAATTATTGGATATAAACATTACAATTTAAGCGTATTTTAATGAAAAAGAATAAAAAGGTGTGGCTTTTAGTCATCCCAATTTTAGTGTTGTTGGGTTTTATTTTAAAAGATACTTTTAATCAGAAAAGTATAGAAGATCTTCCCGGCGGATTTAAAGAGGTAGCTTTTGTCCGGAATGAACAAAATAAAGGTGGAATTATACGCATCTATGCGGTGACAGTAGGTGATGTATTGAATGCAGACTATGCAGGTTGTTTGGAACTTTTGCCAGTCAATGATTATGGCAGTACCACGACTGTATACTTTTTCGATCGTACGGCTCCTTATCCAACAAGCCTGACAATTGATACCCCACATTTTGACGGAAGTAAATATAAGGCGATTCAGATTTCCAAAAAATACGGAAAAAAGAAATAATCAGGCACAAAGAATACTATTTACCCCAAAAGTTTCACACTTTTTGGGGTATTTTTTTTAGACCAGATGAAGAAAAAATAAATTAATAATTCTTTAACACGAAAAAGTTCTTTTATCGCATCTAGAGCTATAGTTTTGCTTCTTAAATTTACGTATATTTAGCTATGGCGAAAAAATTTATTCCTAGAGATATCAGTTGGTTAAGCTTTAATGGCAGGGTATTGCAAGAGGCAGCAGATGAGACTGTTCCTTTACCCCTAAGGATCAAATTTTTGGGTATATTTTCCAATAACCTAGATGAATTTTTTCGGGTGCGGGTCGCCGGACTCAAACGTGCGATTGACCTCAAAGACAAAAGTGCTAATCAATCTTTTTATGAAGATCCGCAGTTGATTTTGGAAGAACTCAATGTCCGGGTAATCAAACAGCAAAAGAAATTTGACAATACCTGGAACCGAATCCAAAAGGAGATGGCCAAGCAAAATGTCTTTATCAAAACAAGTGAAGAACTAAGCCCGGAACAACAACAATTTGTAAGCGAGTATTATCAGGATGATGTAGAATCAAATGTCATCCCTTTGATCCTCGACGATGTGCGTCCAATGCCCTATATTCGTGATAAGAGCCTCTATCTCGGTATTGCCATGGGAAAAAGCGAATGGCAATACGAGACTAAGTTTGCCCTAATTGAAATTCCCACCAGCCAGAACGGACGCTTCGTCCAATTGCCGGCACCAAAGGATGAAAAACATATTATTCTTCTCGAAGATGTCATTAAGTTCAATCTTCCATTGATATTTTCGTATTTCGGTTTCGATGTATTCCATGCACATGTGTTTAAGGTCACGAAAGATGCAGAATTCGACATCGATAACGACATCAATACAACGCTGGTTGAAAAGATAAGCAAAGGCGTCAAAAATAGACGGAAAGGTAAACCGACCCGTTTTATCTTTGATCAGGAGATGGATCCAAAACTCGTCGAGTTTCTGATCAAAAAACTCAACCTATCCAAAAAAGATAGTATTATACCAGGACAAAAGATCCATAATTTCAAGCATTTTATGGACTTCCCCAATGTGTTTAAGTCCTATCACCAACCACAGGAACGAACTTCATTTCCACATCCCTATTTTCAAAATTATGAACGGGTCACCGATACAGTTTTGAAGAAAGATGTTCTGCTCTCCTTTCCTTATCATGAGTTTCGGCCTATCATTGACCTGTTACGTGAAGCGGCAATGGATCCAGATGTAAAAACAATACAGATTACAGCCTATCGCTTGGCATCGAATTCCAAAGTCGCCAATGCATTGATAAATGCTGCCCGAAATGGTAAGGAAGTAACGGTCATGCTTGAACTGCGGGCACGATTTGATGAGGAGAATAATCTGGACTGGAAAGAAAAACTTGAATTGGAAGGCATCAAGGTCCTAACGGGAATTCCCAATAAAAAGGTACATGCTAAATTATGTGTCATCAAAAAGCGGACTGGCGCAAAAACAATTCAATATGGCTTTGTCAGCACCGGTAATATCAATGAAAAAACGGCCAAATTATATGGGGACTATTGCCTGTTGACGAGCAATAGAGATGTCATTGCGGATATCAATAAAGTCTTCAATTACCTCAGAAGACCAAAATCAGACCCCGCCGAGATAATCAAAAACTGTAAAAGCTTATTGATCTGTCCAATTGATATGCGCAGGGAATTGCTACATTTTATCGATCTGGAAATCGCAGAAGCTAAAGCTGGTCGAAAAGCAGCTATCATTGTCAAAGTAAACTCGTTGAGTGATAAAGATATGATTAAAAAACTTTATGATGCTGCAACAGCTGGAGTGAAAATAGACCTTATCATCCGTGGGATTTATTGCGCGATGAACCAGAAAACATTTAAAACCCCGATGAATGCAATTTCAATCGTCGACGAATATCTGGAACATGCCCGGGTCATGTATTTTTATAATGCTGGCAAAGAGTTGATGTATATTTCTTCGGCAGACTGGATGACCCGTAATCTAGATCACCGTATCGAAGCCGCTGTAAAAATCACGAGTAAAAAGATTAAGGAAGATGTAAAAGAAATGCTCCACATACAGCTGGACGACAATGTCAAAGCGCGTATGCTGAACAATTCCCTCAGCAATCATTATATTGAGAATAAAAAGGAAGCTTGCCGCTCACAGATCGAAATCTACAAATACTTAAAAAGGAAAATAACCGAACATTAAAATAATTTCTGACAAAGCTCAGGCCCTCATTCCCTGAGCTTTGCTTATTCATTTTCTCATTATCATCAATAACGGCCATCCAGCATCTATTTTCATACTAGAATTGAACATCTAAAGTTGTATCTTCATCCTATGAAACTCAACTTTTGTTTGTCAATTGGCCTTGCAATTTTTGCCTTCCAAGCGAAAGCTCAACAGGATATGCCCCACAACTTCGTCTATCTAAAAGAGTTTATTCCAACAATTATCTTAGATATGCGTTATTTTGGAAGTCATAATTTTACGGGCCGGCCTATACAGGGATACGAAAAACCAGTTGCCATCTTAACCAAACGTGCCGCATTAGCCTTACGGCAAGTCGAGAACTATCTGAACAAACGAGGTCTGGCACTAAAAATTTTTGATGCTTACCGGCCCCAGCGCGCTGTTGATCATTTCAAAGCCTGGTCACTGGCAACGAAAGATACCATCGCTAAACGAGATTTCTATCCACTGCTGGATAAAAAAAACTTATTTAAGCTGGGCTTTATTGCCAGCAAATCTGGCCATAGCCGTGGCAGCACTGTTGACTTGACTTTGATCGATCTTACTAATAATAGAGAACTTGATATGGGCGGCCCCTTTGATTTCTTCGGTGATATCTCCCACCACAACTATTCAAAACTTACAGCAAAACAAAAAGAAAATCGTAAAATACTGCGCGAAACCATGGCCAAATTTGGATTTAAAGCCTATGATAAAGAATGGTGGCACTACACCCTACAAGATGAACCTTATCGAAAAACCTATTTTGATTTTATTGTAAAATAAGTATGGCGTTTATAGATCAACAGAATGATGATAAAGATTTTTTCGCCTTTCATATCAAGGGAAACAAATCTAAACCAGTATTTAGCCCCCAGCAGGAGCTTATATTGGCAACAAAAAATTTCTACTCACTCTGTTTTATAAAAAAAGGGGAAACATCTTTTATCATTAATGACGAACGGATACAAGTCGGACAGCATCATTTACTGTTAACAAGTCCTTCATCAAAAGTCAATGGTGCCTCCGTCATCAAATCTTGGGACTGTGAGATTTACCTGATTTTCTTCAATATAGATTTCACCTTCAAATTGAACTTTCGAAAAGATTTCTTTGATCTTACAAAAAAGTCACTTGCCTTGAATAACAGTCACATCTTCTCCCTTTCGGTGCAAGATGCGACAAATCTGTCCAATCTATTTAAACAGTTTATCCATTACGAGAAACAGGGACATGATTACGTTTTCAGATCACAGATTATCAGATGCCTGACCGAGGTCCTAGTTTGTGAGATTGCTCGCCTGGCTAATCAAAATATCAATAAAATTCCTGTCGTACCATCACGGAAAAGAGAGATCCTAGCTAATTTCTACCTGCTGCTGAAGCAATCCTTCCGCCGGGAGCATAAGGTGCAATTTTATGCCCTTGAACTTGGCATTACACCAAAACATCTCTCGGTGATCATCAAAGAATTTACGGGAAAATCAGCGATAGAATTAATACAAAATGTATTAGTGGAAGAGGCGAAATGTTTGCTCCGTCAGGGGCTTTCGATCGGAGAAATCGCGAAGCAACTGCATTTCTCAGATCAGTCTTTTTTTGGAAAATTCTTTAAGCGAAATGTAGGCATATCGCCTAAAGAATTTCGTCAAAAGCCTGATTAAACAAAATCGTGGAGATCGAAGATGGTATTAAATTGTTTATCCGCAGCAGAAGTATCCTGCAGCTTATCTTCTCCCCAAGTTTGTCCTTTCAACCAAAGTGTCTGACAACCTACAGCCTTAGCAGGAGCCATATCTTTGCTATAAGAATCACCAACGACTAGGATCTCCTCAGCAGGCGATCCCATTGCTTCGACACCGAGGGCATAAATCGCGGGGTCTGGTTTACGTACGCCCACTACAGCTGACTCAACAACCGCTTTAAAATAAGATAAAACACCAAAATCAGCCAGCACAGCCTTTAGATTGCCGTAGAAGTTGGAGACCATTACAATAGGATATTGTTCACCTAGCGCAACCAATAATGGTTTTACCTGTGCAACTGTATCTTTGGCAAGAGAATAGCCGTCAAACGCAATTTTGCTGGCCAATTCCCTATCCAGATCATAGCCAGCTGCAATAAGGTACTCAAACTGCACTTTCAATTTTGCTTCAAGCACTTCCAAAAAGTTAAACTCCGGTTTGATGATCGGCTGAATCGCCATCTGTCTTTCCGCGTAAGCATATGCTTCTTGAAATGAACTTAGGTTGACCGGAACTTGATACTTTTCGTAGCCGGACCATATTACCGCACCCCAGTGTCCCCCATTTGTATCCAACGTTCCACCATAATCAAAAATAATTCCCTTAATTATAAACTTATCCATTGTTATTTCTTTTTAACTAAACTCATCCAGCCTAAACCGATAATGATCCAGACGATTTCCCGGATCCTGGTCACAATCCCCATAAAAATACCGACAGAAGCCGGAAGGCCTATGCTCATCACTGCCATCGCCAACCCGCCTTCACGTGTCCCCAATTGCATAGGAAAGAAAAACACCAAATTGGCAAATAGAGAAGATCCAGAACTAATGATCATGGCATCGATAAAGTCTATATTGATATCCAGCGCCAGGCCTATAAAATAAATCTCCAGACAGCCGACTACCCTGGCAACAAATTCCCAGAAGAGAGCTGTATAAAAGCGGTCTCTACGATTCTGAAATAAATTTTTGACCTGTTGATCCACATCGTTTAAGGTTTCAAACTTTGCCTCCAGCAGGCTATTGATTTTCTTTCCAACGAAAGGCAGCCTTGACAAAGCCCTTAATAACGAAACTGTAATTCCCTTTTTATAGAATTTCGTAAACAACCAGGTACATACGATAGCCATCACAAAAATTACCGCACAGGCAACATCGACTAACGTGCTAGCAGGTACAAACCAAAGAATCAGAAAAACGGAAACTACCCAAAATAAAATATGGGATAGAATGTGCATAACACCATACAATAGAACGGATGAACCTGCCTTTGACCCACCAACATAATTTTTCAGCTCAATAATTCGGTAGGGCTCTCCCCCCAAAGCCACAAATGGCGTGATATAATTGATGGCATAACCGGAAACAGTCAACTGCAATACTTTCCAGAAAGGAACATTGCTCTGGGGTAATTCCGGTTCCTGAATAATCGCTTTAAAAGCCATGGCATTCATCCAATAAAGGACAGCCCAACTACCCAATACCGGCAAAAACCACCAGCCGATTTTCTCCAGATTCGTCCAAATCTCTTGAACTCCCATTGCATGAATCATATAAGCTAAAGTGCCTATACCAATCAGCATAAAGAGTACCTTATAGATTTTACTCCCCATACGTTGGATCGTTTGTTAACTTATCAACAAAATAACCACTTACCTTTTCCTGTCTATTGCACATATAGACTAAGATCGGATTTAATACAAACATGTCAAAGAAAAAGTAAATCCATGGTTGACCGATAAACAACCAAACAAAGAGAAAGATAACCCTGGTATTGAACTGTACAATATTAGTGTATTTCATCAACGGCTTATTTTTTATTCTAAAATCAACCATCAATTGTTTTGGTAAATCATCTTTATAGCGAGATTTGACAATATGTAATAACTTCTGTAATCTTGGTGACAACTTCTCCTGATTTCGGGTGTAGCCCATGTAACCGTTTAACACAAATTTGCTGAAAAAGTTCTTCTTCCAGGACAGCGCATCGTAATCAATTTTTAGATCCCGCGTATTATCTAACTCACTGCCAGCTTTCCCTTTGATAAAAAAGAGGTGGACATTACGATAATAATCAGCCATTGCAGATTGTATCATATGAGACACACCGGCAAGGATACAAAATATCCACAGCCAGTCTGGCCAGCCTTCATTTATACTACGCAAACAAATGGCTATATGAATGGAAGCAAACCAAAAATCACCAGCAAAACCATCCAAAATACGACCAAAACGACTTTTATTATCTGTCATTCGCGCCAATTGCCCATCTGCGCTATCCAATGAGTTCGCGAAGATTAACAGCAACATCCCGATTACATTGATCCATAAATCTCCGTAATAAAATAGTATACCCGCCGCAACACCAAAGAAAATACTTATGATAGTCACTGCATTGGGTGTAATCCCGATTTTAGCGCATATTTGTGCAATACGAAATCCGATTGGTCTGTAAAACCAGATGTCTATTTTCTCCTCTGTATCGTTGGATTTTAACGATTGTTCGAACGCACTCAAATTCTCTTCGTCAACTACATTAACTTGTTCTCTCTGCATTTTGGTTCTTTTCAGTAAATTTATGGTAAACCATTTGCGCAATGGCTTCGGCTGCTTCAGCCCGACATGGCGCGAAGCTCGGCCAATCATTTAGATCAATAATATGAAAATCGCCGTTTGAATCGATAATCACATCACCGCCATAGATATGGACATCCAATACTTCCGCTGCGCGATTCGCCGCTTGCTTTAAGCTGGCCAAATCAAATGGGAAATGGACAACTCCATCATTAATTTGTTCATATAGATCATATTTATGATGATTATGCTCATAGGGATAAAAGTGAAAAAAGAAATCGGTATCCCTAACCGCATAAAACTTTAATAAATCTCCGGCCAAATGTTCGGAGATCACCGCCTCCTTAATCCCCCGAAGCGCATATTCGTTTAAGATATGCTGGGCTTCTTTGAGACTGGCCGCAAAGGTCACGTCTTCTTTATGGATAGCATGGAAATCACCACGTTTGATCCAGACACCTTTTCCTTTCAGCTTTTCAAATATTGACTGGATATCCGCGACTGTAGAGATCACAATACTTTTTGGATAAGGAACTCCGCCATCCAACAACTTGAGTGTCATGTTTTTTCGAAAACAATTTTCAATACCAAACCCCGAATTCAATACATGAACACCATTATTTTGAAGAGATTGCAACTTCTTAACCAATGTTTTTGTTCTTCCCATAGTCAGGATATTTTCTTGTTTGACAGAATCAGAAGCCAAGAATTCATCCTCATTACAAATTTCAACTGCCGCGCCTTTTTCAGTCAATTTTAGCACAACTTCATTAAATATTGCAGCATCATTACCCACATGATTGGGTGAAAAGCGGTTTTTACGCGTCACGCCTAAAATAGAAATCATTTCGCTCATCTTACTAACTAACTTCCTCACTCAAAAATTGTTCCGCTACAATACGGTCTTTTAAGTGGTCAATATCCACTACTTTCTCAAATACAAATGCTTTAACCCGCAAATCGTTTTCCAAAAGCGCACGTTGAAAGTTACGCATTCTGGAGTTCCCTGCAGCAACAGAACGGCGTGCACAGTCCAGCGCAGCTTTGCGAAAGCAATAAATACCACCCGAAACAAATTTTGTTTCTGCTGTCGCCTTATCCAAAAATGCTTCTACGTTTAATGCATTGTCTGTATTTACATAAAGAGGGCTCTCGTCATCCACAAATGGTGTGACAGCCATAAAAGCATCTGCCTCTACCCTCTGATGGAAAGCCGTTAGGTATCCATGAAATTCATTAGGTCTGAAAACAGTATCTGTGGTCGTCAGACAACAGGAAGTCCAAGCCGGATTGCTTTTGATCAATAAGGCAAAACTGTGCAAAGAACTAGGTGTATCCTCCTCGATCAGGATGATGGGAAGTTCAAAAGCTGTATGCGTTAAAAATGTCTTCAATTCGGGTGATTGTCTGTTGATAATAACATGCACTTGCCGCGCACCTTCTTTAGCAAAAACGCGAATCAATCGTTCAATTAATGGAACTCCATGTAAGGGTAGCAAGGGTTTAGGTAAATTAAACCCCTCTTTTCGCAATCGAGATCCTTCTCCCGCCGCAATGATAGCAAATTCCATTCCTTCTAATTGCAAAATAAAATCATTCATTAAAAAAGTAAAACCCCCGTCACCATCTTAGCGTTTGCAAACGCAAAAGTTTACAGAGGTTATTGCCAGACAATTATTTACCAGCATCTCTACGCTATTTTTTCAATAGAGAATCTGTATCCAAAAAATAATTATCAGGAAGAAAAAGGGGAAGAATTACTAAAGCAATTGTTCCCCTTTTTTTAAAGGTAATTTATTGAATACTATCGACTAACTCTTGGTAATAATCTAATCCCAAGTGCGTAATCAAGTCCTCGCCCATAATGTGGCGCAAGGTATTTTGTAACTTCATTAATTGTTTGAAGATATCATGTTCAGGAGGTAAACCTGGTGCAGTTTGTGGCGATTTCAAATAGAAAGACAACCACTCTTGGATACCTGACATACCAGCACGTTGTGCCAAATCAATAAATAACGCCAAATCTAAAGCAACTGGAGCTGCCAAAATCGAATCACGACACAAGAAATTGATTTTGATTTGCATTTTGTAACCTAACCACCCAAAGATATCGATATTATCCCAAGACTCTTTGTTATCTCCGTGAGGTGGGTAATAATTGATCCGTACTTTATGGTATAAATCACCATATAATTCTGGATTCTTTTTCGCATCTAAGATTTCTTCCAATACAGATAATTTAGAAACCTCTTTTGTTTTGAAATTTTCTGGATCATCCAATACCAACCCATCGCGGTTACCCAAAATGTTTGTAGAGAACCAACCTTCGACACCAAGTGCTCTTGCTTGAAGACCAGGAGCCACGATTGTTTTCATCAATGTTTGACCTGTTTTGAAATCTTTCCCGGCAATTGCGACACCGTGTTCATGAGCTAATTCCACAATAGCAGGAACATCACATGTTAAGTTTGGCGCACCATTGACGTAAGGAGCCCCTTCTTTGATAGCCGCATAACAATAAATCATGCTTGGTGGAATGCGTTGATCGTCATTATCCAAAGCTTCTTCTAATTTTGCAATTGTTGAAAAAGCTTCGTTCGTTTCGATATAACGTTCAGTAGAACCACACCATACCAATACGACACGGTCTAAGCCGTTTTTTTCTTTAAATTCACGGATATCACGTTGTACGGCATCGGCCAACTCGCGACGTGTTTTTTCCGTTTTAATGTGCGTGCCATCCAAATTTTTAACAAAATTGCGATCAAACACAGCTTTCATAGGTTGAATTGCTTCCAATTCCGCTTTAACGGCATCAAGTTGACCCTGCTCCAATACTTGTGCTTTTGACGCTGCCTCATAGACATTATCCTCATAGACATCCCAACCACCAAAAACCACATCTTCTAACTTTGCCAAAGGGACAAAATCCTTGATTAATGGATTTCTATTCTCTGTGCGCTTACCCAAACGAATTCTGCTCAATTGAGAAACAGAACCTATCGGTTTTGAAAAACCTTTGTTTATAGATGCCACACCAGCGATCAATGTTGTAGCCACAGCACCCAATCCTGGAATAAGAATACCCAATTTACCATTGGCATCTTTCACTTGTTGTCCCATATTAATTCTATATACTTAATTTGTTATTTAATTGATGTTTTATGATAAAATAATTCTTAAAATTAGCTTAAAAAAACATATTTCATATTGCTCGTCACTTAATTTATAAAATCGTGACAATTGCTTTTTCAAAACTCATTATGAGATAAAATAAAATAAGATGATAAATGAGTAAACTAAACGAACATCACCCATCTAATTGAAATTTAAGCTATTTGACCACACCTTCAAAAATGAAATATAACTGTAACTAATTTTACTCAATATATTAACATTAAAAAACTAATCCAAATACAATTCAAAAAAAGTTATTCTTTCTAAAAAATTGGTCAATTTTTCTTTTTCCATTCTATATAAATATGACAATAAAATTGGAAAATGATTTCGGGAGCGTTACCTTTAGGCTGATAATTGATGAAACCATCGTGAGCTCAATCAGCTAACAAACCGAAAATAATTTGCTCATGACAGCTACATCCACATTGAAAACAAACTGAATGTAATGAATTCATGTATACCATGATCAATCAACATTCCTAAATAACTATTTAAATGAAAACTACAGTTTCGTTTCTGGCTTTAGCCCTATTAACTGGAAGCAAATTACATGCACAGACGACCGCAGATTCTGCTTATGTTCGGGATCATTATGAAAAAAACGAAGTAAAGGTTCCGATGAGAGATGGCAAGAAATTGTTTACCGTGATCTACAGCCCCAAAGACAAATCCAGGAAATATCCTCTTCTACTGAATCGCACTCCCTACACGGTGAGCCCTTATGGACAAAACGAATACAAAAAAAGTTTGGGCAACTTTCCTGCAATGATGCGGGACGGATATATCTTTGTCTACCAAGATGTTCGTGGAAAATGGATGAGTGAAGGTGATTTTGAAGATGTTCGTCCCACAAATCCCAGTAAAGATAAAAAAGCGATTGATGAAAGCACAGACACTTATGATGCATTGGAATGGTTACAGAAGAACCTGAAGAACTACAATGGTAAAGCAGGTCTTTATGGTATCTCTTATCCAGGATTCTACTCTACTGTCGGATTAGTCAAGACACACCCAAGCCTCAAAGCTGTTTCGCCACAGGCTCCAGTAACCGATTGGTTTATCGGTGATGATTTTCACCACAATGGTGTCTTATTCTTACAGGATGCTTTCACATTTATGTCGACCTTTGGTGTTCCACGCCCCAAACCAATTACGCCGGATCAATTTAACAGTAAGATTCAGATCAACGAAGTGGATAAATATAATTTTTTCCTTGAAGCCGGAACTGCCAGAGAACTCAAAGAAAAATATTTTGGAGACTCTGTCCAATTCTGGAATAACCTCTTTAAGCATCCTAATTACGATGACTTCTGGAAAACCCGTGTCGTCACCAATTATCTACAAGACGTGAAACCGGCAGTCATGGTTGTTGGCGGATTTTTCGATGCGGAGGATGCTTACGGAACATTTAAAACCTATCAATCCATTGAAGAAAAGAGCAAAACAAACAATTCAATTCTTGTTGCGGGTCCCTGGTATCATGGTGGCTGGGTACGTGCAGCAGGAGATTACCTGGGTGACGTCCAATTTGAGAAAAAAACAAGTATCACCTATCAGGAAAAATTTGAACAGCCATTTTTCAGTCATTATTTAAAACAAGAAGGCAGTTTCTCTCCTGCCGAGGCCAATATCTTCATTTCCGGAAGTAATGAATGGAAACAATTCGAACAATGGCCACCGAAGAATGTTGAGACCAAAAAACTTTATTTTCAGCCACAGGGTAAACTTGGTTTTGAGAAAGTCCAACGCACAGATTCATGGGATGAATATGTAACGGATCCCAACAAACCGGTTCCGCACCAAGGCGGATTAATCCAGAATCGCACCCGCGAGTATATGGTCGATGATCAGCGCTTTGCAGCCAGTCGTCCAGACGTCATGGTCTATCAGACAGCACCATTGACGGAAGATATCACCATTGTCGGGCCAATCAAGAATTTTCTAAAAGTAGCTTCAACAGGCACCGATGCGGATTATATTGTTAAACTCATCGATGTGTACCCCAACGAAGCGCCGAGTTTTGATGGGAAACCGATGGCGGGATATCAGATGATGGTCAGAGGAGAAATCATGGCGGGAAAATATCGAAATGGCTTCGATAAACCGCAGCCATTGACACCGGGCATGGTGGAAAAAGTAGATTTCGTTATGCCCGATGTTGCCCACACCTTTAAAAAGGGACATCGTATCATGGTGCAGGTACAAAACTCATGGTTCCCATTGGCTGAACGAAATCCTCAAGTATTTATGGAACCCTATACAGCAACAAAAGCTGACTTCCGTAAGGCTACACAGCGTATTTTTCATGATGTCAATAATGCGACCTATATCGAATTTGATATCTTAAAAGATTAAGGATAGCCGATCACTGGATACCTTATAGCGAAAATAAGCCCCTCGCAAAAACATAAGGCCCGATATGTTAACATATCGGGCCTTATGTTTTTGCGAAATACTTTTTTCACTGTCTCAAGATTCTTCTACGAATTTGCTCTCCGCTGCTTTTATCCCTGTAATCAACAGGAGGATAATGCTACCGGCAAGAAAATAAAAAGAGTAATTCCAGGAGGAGTCAAACTCGTGGAGTTTTCCAAAAATCGGTAGGCCAAATGCTGCAATCAGATAACCGACCGACTGTGCCATTCCCGAAATTTTAATTGCATTTGCCGTAGTTTTTGCCCTTAAGCTAAAAAAGAGAATGGAAAGGCTAAAAGACAAGCCATTGGAAAGTCCCAGCAACACAGCCGCAACATAAATTCCCTCAAGCTTAAATGAAAAGAAGATCACTATACTGCCTAGCATGCCAGCGGCAACAACAACAGCCATCAACCGCTGGTCTTTCATCCGGTGTGCGATAATGGGGCCGACAAACATAACGGGAATCATTGCAATCTGGATCAAAAATAACGACCAACCGGTATCTTTGGAAGCCATACCATAGTCGACCAACACCTTAGGTAACCAGGAAATCAGGCTATAATAAACCAATGATTGAGTACCCATAAATATACTGATATACCAAGCCAATCTCGATCTGAAAATATGCCCGACTGCAGTCTGCGATTGCTGTTTTTGGATAGCAGCAACATCTTTAGATTTATCCAATTGATCAAAAAAGACAGCAATAATAGCCAATACGGCTAACAGGACCCATAGTCCCAAGGAACCCCTCCATCCTAATCCTGTCCATTCCCCAATACGTAGACTAAAGCCCGATGCAAATGCCGCGGTCAGATTCATTGCTACGGCAAAAATTCCCGTCATCAGTCCGATATGATTTGGAAAACAGATTTTAATATAACCCGGAGCCACCACATTGCCCACACAGATCCCTAATCCGATCATAACGGAACCCACAAATAAAGAGCCTAGATCCCCCCATACCCTGGCAATGACGCCAAGGGCAAGAATAATCAGCCCAAACGACAAAAAACGATGCATCCCCTGAAAATGGGAAAACTTACTCACGGCGATCGAGCAAGTCGCAAACATAAAAAGAGGAATCGCAGTCAATAGGCTGCTTTGAAAACTATCCAATGCGAGACTGTTACTGATTTGTCCCAATACTGGCCCTACAGCTGTGATCGGTGATCTAAGATTCGTAGATACCAAAATAACGACCATTACAGATAGCCAACTCCAGGGAACCGCGTTTGACTTTTGCATATTACTATTCATAGAAATTACTTAATTCCTGTGCATAAAGCACCATTTTTAATAGATGAAACCAATCCGCAATTAAGCAGGAATAAATCTTTGTAGATCTTCTACGGTGGTAATCTGTCGCAAAGATATATTCAGTTATTTAATTAAATTTGCCATTGATTTAATTTATAACGACATGGGCTGTTCGAATCATATTGAGACAATTGAGAGGATAAAAAAATCAAATTTTGTCTGGTTTGAAGAAAACTGGATTCATGATAACGCATTACATACGCATCAAAAAGCGCAGCTGATTTATGTCGAGCAAGGTTTTCAATACCTTACCGTGGCAGGAAAAATGTACCTACTTCCCCAAAATCACGTAGCGTGGGTTCCCTCAAATGCTTTACATAAGACCAATTCGCATTCGGAAAGCATTAAGCTAATGATCCTTTTTTTTGATATCGACGAAGAAGAAGACTCATTTTTTGATAAGGTCCAAATATTCGCGGCTCCAAGGGTATTAAGGGAAATGATTCTGTATGCGGAAAAATGGTCAAAATTGACGGAAGAGAATGAACACGAAAGAATTTTCCTCCGTGCACTCCTCAACGAACTACCTGCTTTTGGAGCCCGATTATTGCATTTAGAAATTACGTTGCCCAGTGAGAATAGACTACAGACAGTTTTAGACCACCTCCATGATCACTATACCCACGCCATCAAGATGGAGGACATTGCATTATTATCCAATCTATCCTTGCGTACCATAGAGCGTCTATTTAAAAAAGAAACGGGAATGACACTTGTCAAATACCAACAATTGCTTCGGATCATTAAAAGCCTTGAGCTTTTAAGTATGGGCGAGCTGACAATATCCCAAATCGCCTATAAAGTAGGTTATCAAAGTCTGCAGGCGTTTACCAATAGTTTCTATGCTGTCCTGGGCTACCGGCCATCTGCATTTATTCAACATTAACCACTTATTACACTATCCTGGGCGCGCGTCTTGTGTAATTTTAAATTTCATCCTATTTTTTCAAACTTTCGAGGACCATGATGTGCTCTATTGTAAAATCGCTTTAACCATATTTGGTATAAGAACATACCTGATTGCTATCAATTTTTATAATAGTAGGGTAATTACAGGGAGTTAACAGGGGTTTTACAGGCTAAACATGGTCATATTTCAGCTCCAAGTACGATTTTGTTCTGATCTTGGTATAAAGCTAGATATCAGTAATCATCAACAAAAAAAGAAACTGTTATAAAATGGTGGCCTCGGATCACAAAAGAACTGACACTATGGTCACTTTTCGCTTTGAAATGATACACTTGCAATAACGAAATAGCGTACCTTAAATAAACATTATCTTTAAAATCAGGATGACATCAAGAATATTGTAGCTTTTTAGCTACAAAAATAATTGCTCAATAAAAAAATATCAAACAACACTTGCAGAAGTGTAAAAGACACACTATCTTTGTATCATCATAATTTAGGTTTATAATTGGTTATTTAAGGTTTTCATTCTCCCCGTTTGAAAACCTTTTTTTGTTCCTATACATCATATTAAACACGATATGATGTTCCTCTTCCAATGCATCTGTTATAATATCATACATAAAATTAGGATAGGAAATCTTTCAAATAGCGTCCTTCAGAAAATCATTATTCAAATTAAATTCTTAAAAAATTCAATAATTCTTCAACAATAACGTATTTTTAACCGTATGTTCAAAAAATAGGAAAATCCTATTGGTGGCGTACACATAAAAATACATCGAAATATAACTAAACATATATGGCAGAACATGGGGATTTACAAATCGCAATATTAATCGATGCGGATAATGTTTCTTATCGAAAAATCGAAGAAATTCTGAACGAAGTCAAACGCTACGGTATTCCTACGATCAAACGGATCTACGGTGACTGGACCAATCCTTATGTCGAAAAATGGAAGGATAAGCTTCTTACCCATGCGATCACCCCGATTCAGCAGTACAGTTACACACAAGGCAAAAACTCCACGGACTCGGCACTCATTATTGATGCAATGGACATCCTCCACTCTGATAGGGTTGATGGATTCTGTATTGTATCAAGTGACAGCGATTTTACAAGATTGGCAACCCGTCTAAGAGAATCGGGTAAGTTGGTTATCGGTATTGGAGAGAAAAAAACGCCGAAACCTTTCATTGCCTCTTGCGACAAATTTATTTATGTTGAAATCTTTGAAAAGAATCCAAAGAAAGAATCTAACACAAAGAAAAAACAGCAGAATCAACCCAAACCGGTACCTGTTGACAATCCAACCAGCATAGCAGTGCTTGACGAAGAGACACTGGAATTATTAAAAGATACTGTTGATGACACCGCAGATGAAAATGGATGGGCATTTTTAGGGGAAATTGGCAGTCTTTTCAATAAAAGAAAACCAGATTTTGATGCGCGAAATTATGGTTACGATAAGATGTCCCACCTTTTTAAAGCCTATACGGAAGATTTTGAAATTGAAGAACGTAATACGGACAAATCGAGAATAAAACATTATTACATTCGAAATATTATCAAGCGACCTTTGTCCGCCCTCCCCTCTTCACCAACAGCTGAAGACAAAAAAACAGTAACGACTACTGATGCAAAATCGCAGGAAGTTTCGGCAAAACCTGCCAATCAAAATGCACGAAAAAAAGGCCGCCAAAATAAAAAGCCTCAAGATACAGTGGCAGCGGAAAATCCTCCGAAAGATGTTGCAGCAGTTCAACAGAAAGATGAACAACAAGTAGTAGAAAACATAGCTCAAAATGATTCTCCCAATCGTATTTTATTTCCAGCAGCAGGAAATAAAATTACAGCGGATGATGCAAAAAAATCGCAAATCAGAATTACGAAAGATTTTAAGCCTTTATTTCCAGCGAAATCACAAAAGCTCCGGATCGTTATTGATTCCAATGAGTATGAATGCAATTTCACTTATCGTGGCCGTGGATTCCATGTCCTTAAACTAGGGAAAGAAGCAGCTACACAACTTGGACTCGCAGAAGGAATTCAACTGGAAATAACGAAACTCAACGAGCAAACCTATGCGCTCCAAAATCAACCTAGCTAGGATCACATTTTATTGAGCAAAAAAAAGACATGATTGCTGATCGAAGAAAAGATAATTGTTCGGTCAGCGATCAATATAGGTTCTCCTTCCCTTTTCGCTCTCCGTTAAAATCCCCTGAAAACAGCTAGAATATCCTTACTATTTCCAGTTATATTTGTAACTATCCAAGGGGGCTCCATTTTTTGGGGGGATAATCGACGGTCTAAAAAGAATCCTTTACGAACTAGATCGTTGGTCTGATTGCCGACATATAAATGTTCGATGATGAAAATGAGTATATATTTTGTAATAACAATATTTTTATCTATTCTCCTGTTGCTAGCCTGTGATCCTGTACGTACGATTCAGATTGAAGCAAAGAAAAAGGACACACGTATTTTAGTATACTTGAAATCAACTAACAGCAAGCACGTCGGAATTTCTGCGAAAACAAACCCCATTGAGGTATCCCTACATACGAATCCGCAATTCAGGCAGCATTTTTCAATTGGAAAATGGGGTGGAACCTCGATTAAATACTTATTGGTCGATCAAATTGATTCGATAGTCATTCTAAACAGACAGCAAAAACAAGCTTATACAACGCCGATATGTATGCAGCAATATTTAATATCCAGACGAAAGACATTTTCAAAGCATGTAATCCAGATAAAATAATCTGTTTATTCTCCAATAAAATCGTCTATCTCGCACATGAGCAAGCGGTTCGCTGATGAATTTCCAACTAAACAAGCGTTTCGAAAACGATGACCATCAAGCCTATTAACTACTAAAAAACTATCTTCCACCAGCAAATTCCATCGTAAAATGGTAGTTTTCATCGATCGGAACAACTTTTCTATCAACCTTCCGAAAATCGCGGGCCGGTTCTGTCCACAGAAAAGGATAAAATGAAAACACTTGGTTGCCATCTAATTTCCGTACATCTTCAGCCCAATCCTTCCATTTGAATGTTTCATAAAATTGACGGATGTCACCCCTCAATGTCCAATAAATAAAATCAGAATAGCCGCACTCCAAACTTTCCCATTGCAAGGTATCCTGTGCAAAATAATAGACCTGTCCTATGCCCTCACCCAAAGCTCCGGCATTAATCGCAAAATAGCCACCCAAAACATCATCGGCAATTAACAGAAAACCACCTTTCTCTCCTTCTTTGTCAAAGCTTTTCCCTTTGTTCCACTCCATAATACCTCGATTCAATTTAGCCGAACCCGAGCCTAGGATTCGGAGCCATCCACCATCGATGAGTATTCCACCGGTTTGATGAATAATAGCGCCCATAGGTGATTTTGTGGTAATTTGAGCTCTTAAGAGCTCCTCATCTGCGCGTTTCGGATTTCTGGCTAGTATCTCATAAGAATTGCTTGCTTCCTTCATCCATTCTTCGACCAGACCCCATCCTGAATCTGTCGGATTAATCAACTCATTTAGACTCTTCATTCCTTGTGCTTTATATTCAAAACAAACTGTATTTACCTCCTTTACCACCTCATCTGTTATAGAAAGTAAAGCCATGCATCTTGAATTGTCGAAATTACCACAATTCTTCCTGTCATCCAAATCACATAAGTTCATTACCTAAAGTGCAAAACGAGATTTAACCGTTACTTTACGCACAATACATAAGGACCTTGAAGCAATTTTCGCTAAATTTAAACCATGCAACATGAATTAGAAAAACTTCGGTATCCCATAGGTCGCTTTGCCGTACCAGATCATATTGACAAGCAACTACTGAATGATTGGATAAAAACAATCGCAGATTTCCCCGCACGACTCACATCCGAAGTCAGCGACCTGCCAGATATCGCTTTGGAGAAACGATATCGTCCAGACGGCTGGACCATCAGACAGGTGGTGCATCACTGCGCTGATAGCCATATGAATAGCTTTGTCCGTTTTAAGTTAGCCCTAACAGAAGATGACCCAACGATAAAACTCTATGAAGAAAACCTGTGGGCCGAACTTCCAGATGCAAAACACAATCCGATTGAAAGCTCCCTTAGACTATTAGAAGGCCTGCACCAACGTTGGGAAATCCTGCTCAAGAGTCTGAGTGATGAGCAACTTGAACGAGCCTTTATTCATCCGGTTACCAAACGGTATATTTCCCTTAAAGTAAATATAGGCCTATATGCCTGGCATTGTAATCACCATTTGATGCATATCGTCAACGCGAAAAATAGATCGGTTTAACGGCCGAAGATTTATTTTCTGATATAGCTACAAAAAAAGTAAATGCGCCCCCCTGAGAATACGTATTCGAAAAGAAATTGTGGCATTATACTGCATTCCTAGGCCATCAGGGACAGCGCGATCATAAAGGCGCCAAAGGCTCCCAAAGCGAGACCTACGATACCTGCGATCAAAAATGTCCGCAGATAATAACCAAAGGTTTTGGTCTTTTTCTGGACGACATGGATCATCCCAACAAGCAGGGAATAACCTGCAGCTACGCCGAAAAAAAGCATAAAGGCTAGGTCGATCAGCATACCTGTGAAATCTAAATTAGCAGAAGATAACATCGTGCAGGTTATTTTTTCTTTTTAAACAACTTACTAAAAAAGGATGAACGAATATTTCCTTTAGGTTCATCCTGCGGATCGGCCCCTCCACTTTTCGTAGCCTCCGTCCAGATCAGCAGCTCGGGTTCAATATCCAAATCGTGTTGCCGGGCAAAGTTCGACCAGTAGGCATGTTTTTCCTGATCCATAAAGTCAGGATCATTTTTATAGTAACCCAATAAGCTTTCTGTAGCAGACTCATACACACTATAACGATTCGCCCGCTCAAAATAATGAATGGCTTTTTTACTGTCCTTTTTAAGTTTTAAACCCGCATCATACATCAAACCGTAATAAATATTGGAATAGCTATCCGCTTTATCTTTCTTCAGATAAACAAGTAGACGGTCATAGTCATCTAAACTATAATAAATCGAAGCAATATTGCGATTATTTTCAACCAGTTTCAGTTCCGCTTTTTTGTAGTAATCTAATGCTTTTTCAAGATCTTCCTCTACATAGGTCCCACTAAAAAAGAAATAACCCAAGTTGGATAATGCATAGCCATCCCCAAGATCAGCCCCTTTGTTATAGGCCTCAAAAGCTCTTTTTAGATCCGATGTATAGCCTATTCCATGCTGGTAAAGATAACCGATGCTATTCCAAGAAGCTGCATACCCCTTATCGGCGGAACGCTCATAGTATGCAATTCCTTTTTTCAGATCGAGGAAACGCTTATCTTCATTATCGGTATCCGTATAGATATTACCGAGCTCGTACATACTGCTTTCATTGTCCTGATCCGCTGAATACGTAAAGTAACGGATGGCACTTTTGACGTCTCCATTTCTGCAGCAATCCATAGCCATGTGATACAAGGTATAACTATCATAAGCAGATTCAAAATCTACGCCCCGATCCGATTTCCACTGCGTGAAAAAATGGTCAAAAACCTCAAGTTCCTTTCCTTCCAGCTTGTCCAATGCCTTGATATAATATCCATATTGATCTTGGGGAACCCCTTCCAGTCCCTCATATCCTT
The DNA here is from genome assembly GCF_013167215.1 of Sphingobacterium prati. Taxonomy (GTDB): domain Bacteria; phylum Bacteroidota; class Bacteroidia; order Sphingobacteriales; family Sphingobacteriaceae; genus Sphingobacterium; species Sphingobacterium prati. The sequence continues at coordinate 255,954 of NZ_JABJWY010000035.1, read as the reverse complement.
TATTGAACAGTCGGTCGCCGCGTAACATCATTAGATCTTGGTAATGACGTACATTACCACAGATAAAATCAAAGGATTCACTCAGTTCTTTGCTATCAGTATCGTAGTAATAATACCCACCCACCTGATCTTGCAAGATAAAATAGTCCATCAGCGCATAGCTGATTGTGGCATAATGGGCTGACAATGGAATCAGCCAGCTTTTAGTCTCCGTGTGATAGATTCCTCTTTCCGATTCGGTTTCGATGATATAACAATTATAGGCGCCATTACCAAAATCTGCACCTCCCTGTATAGATTTAATCGTCAGATCTTGCAGCAGAAAATCCTGACTAGCGAGGTCATACAGAAAATATTTGCCTTCCGAAAGGTAAAATAATGCACTGAGCCCATTCATGGCATTTAGCACAGCCACATCTTTTACCAAAAGGGAGCCGTCTGCTGCATGGACTGATTTCATTTTTTTATTGTTTAAATTGACCGCGTAAAAATCAAACAACAATTCGTTCAAAACCCCTTCTGGATATTCGCCCAATAGAACACCCTGATTGGAATAATATTTACGTAGTTTGCTGTTCGCTATCGGTTGATAAATAAAGCCCTCGTAGTCTATTTCAAAAGGCTCATCAGAACCTGTCGTATGAAAGCCCTTACCTTCGGCATCGATAATATCATATTTTCCATCCAGCTGTCCCTGATAGAATCCATAAGCAAAATCGTCCAAAACCGCATAGTTCAAGGGAATAATTGTAGCGCCAGTTTCCACGTCCACCAAGCCATATTTGCCCGCTAAACTCACTTTTCCTACAATCGTACCACGCCCGCTCTGTACAGGCTCTGCAGAGGCGTACATACAAGGGATGGTCTCTTCGCCCTTTCTATTTAAATAGCCAAACAAACCTTCTTTCGCAACAACTGCAAAGCCATTGTAATCAAAGTCTCCGATCTCGTCATAACAGGGTTCGACTTTCACCTCAGCCTTTGCGTTCCGGATTCCCCAACGTCCGTTTTCTTCAAAAAACTGGTTATCAAGGCTATCAATCGCTTCCGTATTCCACCAGCCCAATCCATAGTTGCTCCACTCAGCCTCTAACATCGCTAAAAAAGAATCGTAACCTGAGCGGCTCAAAATAGGACAAAGCGCTGATAACGACTGCTTCTCTATTGCCATTTCGTAATACAGGTTCTTCTCATGAATTTCAAATGCAAAATCCTTTGCTTGTTGGCTATGTTTCACCTCAGACATATTAAAAACATCACGTGCATTGATCTGGAAGCATTCAAATGGAAGTCCATGCAGAAAATCGAACATTTTTTCGATGGTCAACAGAACAGCAGCATTGGATATCAGGCTATACTCCTGAATAAGCAGATCATAGAACTTCCGCAATTTTAAAACACCCGCCTCTTTTTCAGCGTATACCAAGGTACCCTTCGCTTTTGGATTTGCGGCAAACAGGGGTAGCAACAGATCTGGAATGACATAGTTCCATTCACCCAAATAAGCATGGAAATACTCCTGATCTTTTTTATCTGTGTTATAAATATAAATTCGATGTGCCATATTCTTTTTTATTCTTCAATATCAATGTCATTGTTTTTAGCAAAATCCAACCAAAAGTTATATTTAGCGGAATCTGCAAACGTTCCATTTTTATAGTAATACAAGAGACGATTGACGGCATAAGCATAGGCCGCGTTTTCGTTTGCCTGTTCATAGTAACGCAGTGCCTTCACCATACTCTGTTTTACACCCCAACCTTCTTCATATAAAATTCCGTAATAAATTGCAGCATACTGTGCGTCTTTATCCTTTTTGAGATAGCGTAATAAATTGGCGTAATCTTTCTGTTGGTAATAAATTTCGGCTACCTGCGCATCGTTAGTGATGCCGTCTTTTTCAGCCTGCTTAAAGTAGTGTAAGGCCTGCACATAATCCTGTTCCAGATGTTCCCCTTCATAATACCAGTTACCAAGATTGCTCATTGCTTGCGCTTCCCCCAGTGCCGCGGCTTTTTGGTAAGCCTCTAAGGCTTTGGGAATATCAAGCGGCAGACCGAGGCCCGTAGCATAGATGAACCCTAAGTTCGTCCAAGCTTGTGCATGATCCTGTGCTATAGCCTGCTTGTAGAAGCCGATCGCTTTAGGAATATCCAGAAAATCTTCATGATCTGTATCACTATATATATTTCCGAGTAGATACTGACAGTCGGCACTACCTCGGGAGGCACCGATAGTCAACAAAGGTATAGCCTCGCTTATCTTACCGGCACAATTTAGTTTCCGCGCTTTTTCGTATAACGTCTCGTTATCAAGATAAGATTCGTACCCCGCCCCCTTTCGTTTTGTCCATGCTTGATAAAATTGTACAAAGTAGCTCTGGTCAGCTCCCTGCAAATTATATTTTTCGGCATACAAACGGCCAAATGCTGTTTCAGGAAATTCAGCAACATTTCGTTTTAGATCTACATAAAACAGCCTTTCGCCTTTAAATAAGAGTAAGAATTCACCTTCGCTTCGTTCCGGATGTGGATCATGAATCGGCGCACTGACATAATCGTAAAGTTCGCTACAGAAATTCACTTTTGTATCAAAATAGCGCATTCCTTCGGATTGCTGGATACGCATAAAGTCCATATAGCAATATTCGATTTTTAGATAAGCCGGATCAGGTTCGAGTAGCCATTGATCAAGATAGGCTTCATATATTCCTTGCCCTTCAGCACAGGCGACAATAAAGACATCTTTTCGAAAGTTTTTAATGCTATCGACCGAGATTTTATCAATAGATCGATCGACTAAGCGGAATAGATCATGCTCAAGTGCATAAATCTGCCATTGTTTATTTTTCAGGTATGCGATGCTACGATAATCATCCAGAACGATGATACGATCAATCTCTTCATCCAGCACAGTACCATCAGGCTTGATGATTGAAATCTTGCGCTGCAACTTATTGGGTTTGATCCAGAAATAGGCATTGGGAAGAGCCTGTAGGCTATCTTCCAGAAAACTGCCCAAATAGTGACCATCCATACGAAAGTATTTCCGCTTCATGGTGCCTTTTTGCCGCTTATAAAAAAGCTTACTGTAATCGTATCCAAAAGGTTCATCCGCCGATTCGGTAATAACCTGTGTTCCATCAGCAGCAAAAAGAAAATAGTGATCACCTTGCTTTGCATTCAAAAAACCACGGGCAAACCAGTCCAGATCATCATAGGCAGCAGGTAATGAAAGTTGTTTGCTATCAATATTCAATATACCACGTTTCCCTTCGATTTCAACCACAGCATAATTAACCCCATCGATAACATGCGCGTCAAATGCCTCAACGTACTGACAGGATATGATCTCCTCTCCCCGCTCATTGATGTAACCAAATAGATGATCCCGTTCAACCAAAGCAATCCCTGCTTCATTGAACTCAAATAGCTCATCATATTTCGGAGCTACCAGAATATTTCCAAGCGCATCCTTTAATCCTTGTTTTCCATTTTCTTCAAAGACTTCGGTACCCTCTTTCTGAAAAGCATGTTCTTCCCACAGGCCCAAACCATAGTTAATCCAGTCTGTCTCGAGCATTTCCAGAAAAGTATCATAGCCTGATAATTGCAAGATCTTCTGAAGAGGATCCAAACTCTGCTGCTCAAAGGCCTGTGTGTATAAAGCTCCCGTCGTCCTGATCTCATCAACCCAGTCACTTGCCTGTTCTGTATGTTTCTCTACATTCATATTGAAGACATCCCGTCCATCGATTTGAAAGGTATCGAATGGCAAGCTTTCCAAAAATTCAAACATCTTGTTAACCGGTTCAGCATACTTCTTTTTGTAATGCAATTGATAAACATCAGCAAGCAGCGCATAAAAATAGCGTAACCTTGCAATACCGTCCTCCTTATTGGCATAGAGCTGTGTTCCTTGGGACCGGATACCCGAAGAAAATAGCGGGAACATCAGGGCTGGAATTTCATAATTCCATTCGGCCAGATGTGTTTCAAATGTTTCTTTTGTTTTAGGATTTACGTTATATATATAAATGCGATGCGCCATAACCTTATTGCTCGATATTCTTAAAATAGATCGTGCTTACCTCGATAGGATGAAAACGGAAAGCACCGTATCTGACGCAGTAAAAATACAGCTATTATTAACTATTCTGCTTAGCGGAAAACAGGGATTTTTCCTTTTGTTAATTCTTACTTGCAAGGGCAGTTTGCCAGGAAAAGCAATTTGAGATTCGATGCATTCCTATTGATGACATCAATTTTCGGAAATAATATCCAGTCTATAGAAACCCGCTCGCTTATCATGCGGTGCTCCATAGAAAAAATTCCGAAAGTATAGCTGCTGATCTCCTTTCCAAAAGATCTCTTTTAGGGTACATAATTCAAAGTTATCATTCCAGTCCAGGGGAATCTGCGCATAGGTGAGATAGACCTCATTTTCCTTTTTTTGCAAAAAGTAACTGGAACATTCCTGTCCGTTAAACATGCCATTCAATCTATATTTCTTATGCTTAGAGAAATAGACATAGTCTAAATTACCGATTTCTTCAACATCCCATTTTCCCTGACGTAAATCAAGTGCCTGATCTGTTGTATGTCCACCTTCCAACAACAAAATCTCTTCCAATGGAAAATATTTCACAAACATATTCTCCAACAGATCAATGGCACCTTCTGTTTTTCCGGCAATTAGCAATCGACCATCGTTAAATCTTACCTGAGCAATTAAATTTCCCTCTAGCAGTGTATCAATTTCCATGTTCTTACCTGGAATATAGTCTCCAAATACCACACGGCCCTGCAATAGCTTTTTCGCGACTTTTACATCGCTGATCGAAGCGATGGTATCTCTCCTATACTCGGCCTGTTGCTGTTCCTTAAAAAAGCTGATGGAGTCTATTTTATAAATTCTGATCATTTTATCCTGAAAGACAAGCGAGTCGGCCGCTGGCTTTTCGCTTACAATAGCCTTCTTTATTGGAAAAGAAACAGGATTTTTTACCTTGTTTTGTTGACATGCCACACATAGCGACAAAATAATACCAGCGCAATAAAGTACTTTATTCATATTAATAGATTATTCACCTTTAAGATATTTCAATCTAATATCGTATTTCGGCCACATAATAAGAAAGGCAAGTCAATTTAAGCGCTGTGACATTCAATATTCGACTTGTGAACGCTAAATATTGAAATGGATAAAGGCTCATGTTGTTTCATAAGCCTAATGGATAATGTAAATTGTCAGATTTCGAAGTAAAATCCTGTTTCTTTGAGTTCTTCGTATTTTTCTTTATCAAAACTATAGATTTTTGCTGCTCTGGCATGCCTATCCTTTTGCATGTCGCTATGATCAATCAACAGATCCATGCTCAGTATCTTTTTGCGAAAATTACCGCGATCTATCGAACGCTGTAGAATTGTTTCATACAATTTGTGCAGATCAGGTAAGGTAAACTGTGTCGGCAGCAGTTCAAATCCGATGGGCTGGTAACGGATTTTCCCTTTGAGGCGTTCGACCGCAACAGACAAGATCTGTTGATGGTCGAAAGCCAAATCAACTACCTCCGCCAAACTAAACCATTGCACCGCATCGATATCAAGTCCGGCCTCCAAGGTATATTCGTTAGGTTTAACTAAAGCATAATAGGCAATACTGATGACCCGTCCCCGGGGATCACGGTTTAAATCCGAAAAGGTATAGAGCTGCTCGAGAAAGATATCCCTGAGCCCAGCTTCTTCGGACAGTTTACGTAGCGCACATTCATCCGCAGTTTCATCCTCCTGAATAAAGCCACCGGGAAATGCCCATTTCCCTAAGTAAGGTTCTATCGCCCGTTTGGTTAATAACAGTTTAAGCTGATTTTTTTCAAAACCAAAGATCACACAATCGACTGTAACTGCGGGCCTAGGGTATTCGTAGTGATATGTTTTTGGAGTACTGACCATCTTGTTATAAAATTACGTCTGTGGACTTTTTGATCTGTATGCCGTATTTTTCACGCAGTGATTCAAAAGCCTGCAGTGTAGACTCTTCGAAACCAGCAATAGGTGACATACAATCTATCAGTAGGGTAATGCGGGACGTAATCGCTTTATCCTCCGCAAAATATTCCAATATCTGCATTGCAGATGCCAATACACAGTGACTTGATGCCTGTCCAGCAATATAAATGGCATCGTAGGCCTCGATAGCCTCAAGCACAGCATGATTGACAAATTTATTATCGTCGTATTCGGCTTTGATGATACCGTACATTTCAGTGTAGGGATCCTGTCCTTTATAGACCAATATGGGTTTGACTTGACGTACAGCGCTGTGAAAATAGAGCATATTGGTAAATTGACTTTCCAATTGCGCCCCCGAGCTGCCCTCTAAACAATGATAGGGCCAGATGCAAAGCTCCTTTTTTCCCTCAGTAGCCAAGTTTTTAAGATACGCTAAAGATTGTTCAGCTGTGTCCGCATTGGCGACAGTCCATGTTCCATGGATAAGATCCTTGTGACGGATGACTGTAAAAGGTTTGGGCTGATTTCCTTGCTTATCCACCCACCAGTCTGCATGGAAAATCTGCAGCAGTGAATGACAGTCAAGGCTGCACATGACCTGTGTCAGAGAAGCCATATTGTTGTACATCCATTGGGTCAGCCGTTGTACATCAGCACGCGAACCAACTACCGGTAGACTGCCAATGGATTCCATAAAATCGTTTTGTACATCAATCGCCAAAAGCAGTGTACGCTTTTTATCCGATGCAGCAGGCAGGATTTGCTCCTGCCCAACCAATGATAATATGGACGGAATATGATCCCTTTTTTCGGATGCGATCTCTCTTACATCAACAATCTGTTCATATCTTGTTTTCATCTTCAATAATGTATGTATTGTATATGTCCTAAACCTAATTTTTTCCTATCAGCTCTACTTTTTACTAGCCTTTGAAAGTTGGAATCGCAGCAAACTTATGAGCAGACTGTTGTTGACGTCTACGGATCAGTTCATCTATCGTCGGATCACCGGATGTTCCGTTCAGAATAAATGCGTCAATCTGTGCATAGCTCATGCCCAATTCTTCTTCATCTGTCTGTCCTTCCCATAGCCCTGCTGAAGGACTCTTATCTTGAATGGATTCGGGGACACCTAGGTATTTTGCCAGTGTATATACTTCTTGCTTGGTCACCATGGCCAAGGGATTAAGATCATAAGCGCCATCTCCCCATTTGGTAAAGTAACCTACGGTCGCTTCGGCCATATTGCCGGTACCGATCACAAAACGGCTTCCCAATTGAGCAAATTGATAGAGGTAAGTCATTCGGACCCGTGGCCGGATATTGGCTAAGCTCAGGACACGATTAGATTCGCTTGAAGCAGCAATATAGGCTTCGTTATTGATGGTCAGCGCATCGACCGCTGGTTTGATATCAAAGATATGGTATGGGAAATCAAATTTTTCAATAAGCTCCATCCCATGTGCATGACTCTTGCTATTGTTCATGTCGCTACCATAGGGCATCATGACCAAATGTACATCTACTTTCGCCAAGTGGCATAGGCAAGCAACCACACTACAGTCAATCCCGCCGCTCATGCCCAGTACCAAACCTTGACGGTTTGCCGCATTCACTTGTCCCGCAATCCATGATGCCATTTGTTGCGCATACTGTTCAACGTTTTCATCATTGATGAAAAACGGTTTTCTTAGGTTATTTTCCATATACTCTTATTGATTCTGTTTGTAATCTATTTCTTATTTCCTTAAAACTAGCCGTGCTGACAAAGGCCCCATCCGCAAAACATTCTTTGAGCAAGTTGCTATCATTCAATTGTTCGATAGTGGTTGGATTGAGATCGTCTATCAGGCGAAAATCATTGTTTTCAAATACAACGGCAACCATACCTTTTTGGGATTTCTTAAAATTACCGGTATCTGTGGCCGGTCTTTTTTGAATAGCTTTAAACTGACCGTCAACAATTTCGGCCGTTCCCTTTAAAGCGAAGCCAAAGGTATCTCTTGTGACATACTGATAGGTATAGGATCCTATTCCAAGTATTGTGTTGGTCGAGGCAAAACCTTTCGCCATCAGACCATCGCAGATCTTAGTTGCCCGTTCCACGGTGATGGAATCACCATACACAACACCAATATGTGGATCAAGTTCTTTGAAGCCTTTCGAATTGACCTCCCCGCCAAAGAGTTCAAATAAACGTTCGACAATCCCTTTTTGAACGGTTTCGTGATCGGCTTCCGGATCACCACAGATAATCTTAACAGGATCGCCACTGTCTGGTCGAATGACAACTTTGCCTTCCCGTCCCATGATCAGATCTTTCAATTGTGGCAATACATGATCCACAACATGCCATAGGTCATAGGTATCGGACACAATAGAAATATTTCCGCTTGGGTAAACCTCCGTAATCAAATGTCGGAAGGCTTCAACTTCCTGTTCACCATAAGAACACATCACACTATGCTCTGTTGAAGGCGTGTACATCATGACATCACTTGTAGCTCCGTAATAGGTCTTGAGGTATTCCCGAACGGAGAGTGTTGCGGAAACGCCGAAACTTAGTAAATGCCCGCCGGCAGTGCGATAAGCCGTTTCAGGCGATCCCATACCGCGCATAGAGAAGTCTCCAGCTTGGGTGAATACTTTATTGACATCGCCTGTTTTTTCAGCAAAACCTGTCAACAATCGTTTGAATTGATCGGCGATAGTCGCAGCGGTCATCGGTGACCAGATATAAGCGGAAAGTTGCGTTTCAAGATAACCCGGCAACCAGAAGAAATCTGGATGGGTGTTCTCGATCGTAAACATCGGCACGCCTATCGGTACGAGACTCCCCTCTTTCAAGGCTTTCACCTTAATCGGAAGATAACCCAAACGATGTAAAGCGCGTATATGTCGTGACTGATGTGTATGGGCAAAATTGCTATTGGTCATCGCGAACACTTCATGAATGGCCTCTTCATACTGCGCAACAACTGTATCCTCAGGTTGGGCGAAAAAATATTCATCGAAAGAATTACTGATCTCTGCCAGAGCGCCCTGCAATCCAAAGAAGGCAACATGGCTTATTCCTGCGATCCGGGACATCCGGGGGGTCCAGGTTTCGTATACCCATTCTGTATGTGCTGGATATTGATCCTTGTGACACAATTTGTAACCGTCCGTCCAGAGAATCGGATTTTTGCTCATTGCTCTAAACATAGCTTTCGGTTGTTAAGTTGATATAATTTAATTTCGGATGCGTGGTGTTCATCATAGAATCTGTGGTGAAAACAAGTTCGATCGGTGAATCTTCCTCCAACAAAGTACCTTTGAAAATCCTTGGCTCACAATGTGTCACCAACAGGTAGATTTCACTTGCCCCCATCTCCTTTAGAATTTTTCCTGCCCAGAGAAATGTTCCACCTGCAGAACATAAATCATCGACAATAATGCATTTGGCACCTTTGACAATGTTACCTGTTTTTAATTTCATCGCTTCGATACGTCCCGTTTGTGGATTGCGTTGCTTTTCAAAGACACAGGCATCTTCGTAGCCACTATTTAAATAGCGCGCCGCTGCCCCTTTATCCGGAAATACAATTCGGTCATTAGCTGAAAATTCGAGTTTCTCCATTAGTTTCGGCAACCAATCTAACGCAGGATAAATCGCTACACTATTTTCCAGTAATGTGAGGGTTGTTTCGGAATGTGGCTCTATAACATAAACTTTATCAAATTGCAAACTATTGATAAATGCAGCGACATATTTTAGGGTAAATAGGTCGCCCTCAATTTTGCGATCCATACGACTATAGGGCATATAACGAATCCATAATTTACAACTCGCCCCTTCTTCCTCAAGTCGCTTCTTGACAAAAAACAAACGGATCAAATCGCCATCTTCCTGATAGGTAAACTCAAGCAGATTATCCGCTTTGATCCACTGATCGAAATCCTTCACTTTCGTTTCCCCATTCGGAAACTGTTCGGTGATGAGCTGATGTTTATTTAATATAATCATTTTTCTTTTTTTACAGCCACCCTGTCTGAGTACTTTTTACTCAACAAATATCCGTATTATTTTTCATCTTGACAAAATTTATTGAGTACTTTTTACTCAATGAATCAAAATAAATATACAAACATCTATTTTACAGCTAAATAAATCTTATTGAAAACACATTATTTATTCATGACGCGCAATAAAAAATCACAGTTTTACCTTCTGTGGCAACTAAACGTAAGCAAACAAACTTAAAAATCCACTTGAAAATGAGAAACACAAAACGACCAAGAGACCGTATAAAATTAGCTGAATACAGGGATAGTATCTTTCGCTGAAAACCAGATCTTTGTCCTTAAGACAAACAGTCAAACGAATTAATCACAATCGTTTGCTGCCAAAAGAACAGAATATTCGCATGAACAAAGCAAATTTAATCAATAAGGATATTGAAGCTATTTTACAAACTGAATATCAGGACATCACGCAGTTGGTCGAAGATTATCAGGATGTTCCGGTTAGCGAGGAAAGTCACGAAGCCTTATACGCCTATAACCTGCTTTACATGAATATACATTCCCTATCGGAACAGGAATACCTTGACGCGTTCAATCAATTGGGTGAGAAATACCCTAATTACGGTCTGGCAGGAGAAAATGATCACAGCAGAACTATTGCTGAACTGGAGAGGCTGAAACATGCGTTCAACCAACTACGCTTACAAACCGAGCAAGGGCAATATTTACTTCAACTCAAACTCAGGAGTATTGATTTGGACATTCAAGTATATCGAAAACTGATGCAATTGCCGATTACTCCTACCATTCAAACAGAAATAGATCTACTGGCATCAGAATCCTATAAACTTATAGATGAAATCGAAACAATTTTGGCACAATATGTTGATGAATAAGGTGTATTTCATTCGAGCATTGCTCTTGCGAACATCAACGCATATATGTTGTTTATTTATCAGTCTAAGCACGCTCTTATTGCCGCAAGTGACCAAGGCGGCTTCTTATGATCAATTCCAACAGCAGCCGTTCGCACCCTATTCGATCAGTGACGATGGCTATTTACACTATAATCTACAGGTAAATGATAGTAGCTATCTTGCTATAGCATTGAATCTGCATACCTTATTCCCAGGCACAAACGTCGAGAATCTTAGGCTGAAACAGTATGAATTAACTGACTCAGAACTTACAATCAGTAGTTATCAGGGATCTCCCATTTCTGTTAATTATCAGCTTACTGATAACGAACTCAAAATATTAAGAACCAGCAATCTGCCATCCGAACCTAGATTGGACAGCCATTTATTTTCTTTGAACTTTATCAGGGAACTGGAAACTTTATTTACAGTAAACGATTTAGAGCGATTAAAGCGATTCAACTGGGGGACCGTATCCAAAGAAAACATACTCTTATTTTTAAGCCAACTGAACGATTTCTCCAACACAGCAGAATTTGGTTACAATGCGATCCACAATATGTTAGCCAGTAAAAACTACGCTGTGGCAAAGCTCTTTTACAACTCATTTCTGACAAAGAATAAGAATTTCAATGACTTCGAATTACTTAAAATGGCGATCGAACAGGATGACTTGGTTTTTATCAAAAAAACATCCTTAAACAGTTTAAACATCTGGGGTATAGATGAGGTCAAATTCGACTACAGTTTTACGCAATGCACCTTGCTCGGTAAAGCCATACAACAAAAAAACAAGGTTATCGCGCGCTATCTTTTAGACAGAGGTGCTTCAACAGAAAAGGTATACAAATATGAAACGGAAGTACTTAATGCAATCCAATTCGCAGAGCAGGTGAAAGCAAAAAAGCTATCTGATCTTTTTTAAACAAAAAACGCTTACCACAGATCAAACCGATACGTTTCGTATCTTGCTGGAATAAACGATGATAGCAGATTATATGATCCTATTAAAAAATTTATACTGATGAAAAAAATAGCTTTATTTGTCCTGTTGCTCGTTTGCACGATGCTTATCGGACGATCTTATTTCCAGATTAACGCAACGAAAGCTCAAAGCGGATCTTTAGGCAAAAAAGTTAAAAGTAGCGCGGTGCTACCTCAGTTAAAAGATGGCGACATGATCTTCCAGTCATCCATCTCGCCTCAGTGTAAGGCGGTACAACTAGCCACGGGTTCTCCTTACTCGCACTGTGGTCTTATTTTTCATGAGAATGGAAAACCTTACGTACTGGAGGCTATTCAACCCGTGACGGTAACAGGTTTAGCAGACTGGATCGCCAGAGGAAAAAACAAACATTATGTGATTAAAAGGCTTAAAGAAGCAGACAAAGTACTATCGGCAGACGTTTTAGCGAAAATGAAGGGGATCGGGGAAGAATTCTTAGGCAAGAATTACGATGGTACATTCGAATGGTCAGACAACAAAATCTATTGTTCGGAACTGATCTGGAAAATCTATCAGCGCGGTGCCGGAATTGAGGTAGGCAAACTAGAAAAACTGAAAGATTTTGATCTCAGTAGCGCCGAGGTCAAAAGCAAACTCAAAGAACGCTACGGCAATCGGATCCCTTTGGAGGAAACAGTAATTTCCCCTGGATCTATTTTCAATAGCGAGCTTTTGACAACGGTAGCAAGCAACTAAACAAGCCTTACACGACATCGCCCCCGAGCAAACCTAGCTTTTGCAGTTTAACGGGGGCGCCACCATTCAATTTACTCTGTTCTGCGGCGTCAATAAAAGCACAAATTGCTAAGGTTTCCCGTTCATCCACCGGGCTTTGCCCGGTTTGAAAAAAAGGAAGTATACGATCCAGCAAAGGACCATAACCCATAAATTGCCCTAGATGAACAATCTGATCTTTCAGAAAGACTGTCCCACCAAAATCATCCTTCCCTTCCCGGATACCGCGAACTGAAGCAATCCGGCCATCATCCCATTGACCAATGTACATGGAAGTCCCACTTTCTTGTACCGTTCGCACTGTTATACAGCCCGGTCCCATTAAGGCAAACAACATTTCCACCGCATGAATTCCATACCAATACAGATCCTTGTGCGACGGATCCGTGACAGCGGGACTATAAACATCGGCTCCAACAACTTTACTTTTATCAAGGTCCTGCAGGCCGACAATGTAACGTAATGAACTGGAGGAAAAAACGGGACATCCATACTTCCGGGCCGCTTCAAATATTTTTAGGGCATCGGTATATGAATTGGCTATAGGCTTATCGATAAACAATGGTTTTCGAGCCCTGAGGACTTCAAGAGCCTGTTGTAAATGTAAGTTTCCATCGTTCGTCTCCAAAAATACATAATCCACTTGTTCAAGCAGCTGAGCAATACTGGAAACGACAGAGACGCCATACTGCTGAATTTCGGCCGCGATCTTGGGGATACGCTCCGTGCTAAGTGCGATTGTTTTACTGCCATAAGGATAAGCCGCAACAACCGAAAATTGCCCATATACACTACCGGCGCTGGCTGTATTGATCGCTTTTGTAAAAGCAATGGAATGTGTACTGTCCAAACCGATAATACCGATTTTTTTCTTTGGCTTTGGTAACATCAGGTTGAGACCTTTCTCCGAAAAATCCGCCTTTGTGTAAAAAGAAAGCCCCAAAGGCAGTAAAGAAAGTAAGAAATGCTTTCTATCCATTAGACTCATTTAATAAGGAAATGGCACTGTTCACCAAAGCCGAAATTGCCGTCTTAAATGCTTTTTCATCAAGATCGAACTGTGGATTATGAAGCCCATATTGGGTATTGACATTGTCATTATTCGTTCCCACCAACATAAATAAAGCGGGGTACCGATATGAGTAATAAGCAAAATCTTCTGCTGCCATCCAGATTTCCAAATCTTGCACGACTTCATTTCCCATGCTCCTTTGTAGGATATTTTTTACTTGCTGGGTCAATTTGGGATCATTATTCAATGCAGGATACCCATGGCGCACTTCCACATCCACTGTCGCTCCCAAGGCTACAGGTAATGTGCGCGAAATTTCAGCAACAGTCTCCAAGGCCTCCTTGCGCCAGGTTTCATCCATGGTACGAAAGGTACCAGCCAACTTAACCTCCTCGGGAATGACATTCGCTGCACCATCGCCGATAAAACGACCAAAAGTCAATACGGATGGGATATCAGGGTTTGCCTTACGGCTGACCAGCTGCTGTAGCGTAGTCAGCAACTGAGCGGCAATCATAATCGGGTCAACGGCTCGATGCGGCTCGGCCGCATGACCACCGCGTCCTTTAATGGTAAAATAAAACTCATCACTTGAAGCCATAAACCGCCCCGGGCGTAAGCCTATTTTCCCTAAAGGTACACGCGGACTGACGTGCAAGCCTAAAACCGCTTTAATCTTTCCACCGAAAGACTCCAAGATACCGGACTCCAGGATTTGAATCGCACCACCGGGGATCTTTTCTTCCGCGGGCTGGAACAAGAGCACAATTTTCCCTGAAAACTCGGTTTTATATCCCTTTAAAACTGTAGCTACGCCCAATAGATTTGCCGTATGAAAATCGTGACCACAAGCATGCATAACACCTTTATTTGTGGACTTATACAACACATCATTCTGCTCGTGAATAGGTAATGCATCAATGTCGGCCCTTAAAACTACGATATCGTCACTTGAGGACTTTTCGCCCTCAAGTACGGCAACCACACCTGTATTGGCGACCACTTTAAATGGAATATCGAGCAGGGTTAACCGCTCCCGGATATAGGCACTCGTCTTATATTCCTGAAAAGACAGCTCAGGGTACTTATGGATATGCCGGCGGATCGCAACAATCTTCGGGAAAATAGCTTCAATTTCGGTGTCTAATTCTTTCAACATAGCATTCATCATTGGTGTATTGATAAAAAAGGTATTTCAGTCACGATACTTCATCAGGAATCGTCCAACAAGTTAAGTTAAAAATAACGCACATAAAAATACAGTATCATCACTGTAATAATTATCCACCAGAGGGTTGGATTCCGAAAACCACGATAAGAAGCTCGATCCCCTTCGGGCATCTGAAACGAATCGCGTGTCAATATCAGGTTTTTCAGACGCGCTTCCGGAACGGCCGGTGTACATAAACTGACCAGCACACAGGCGATCATGCAGGTCCAGAACACAATGCCGGTTCTGTTAAAAAATGGCATATCTGGAAGTACGTATTCCAAGAGCAGCGAAAGTGGAATGGTCAATAAGCCTGCAGTCAATGCACCATGTGCCGTAGTCCGTTTCCAAAATACCCCCATTAGAAACATGGTAGCTATACCCGGTGTAAATAAACCATACAAATTCATCAGATAGAGGAATACTGGTTTGTCGGAATAACTAATCAATACCACAGCACTCATAATACCAAGCACAATAATAACGACTCCAGCACGTTTACCAAAACGGATTGCTTGCTCATCAGAGGCGTTTTTATTGATGTACTGACTGTAAATATCTACTGTGAGTATGGTTGTACAAGAATTTATAGCGCCGGAAATATGAGACATAATCGCAGAGATAAGACCAGCCATAACCAGACCGATCAGCCCTTTAGGCAATAGTGTTTCTACCAGCGTCGCAAATAATAGGTCCGGCTGATCTAAATGCGGTAAAAATTTAGGCGCCACCAAAGCTGGGATCGTTATAATCAGAGGGACCAGAAATTTAAGGTAATCACCGAAAATAACTCCCATACGGCCATGCCATTCATTTTTTGCTGCCAATACGCGCTGTACAATAAATTGATTGGTCGCACAGTAGAATACACTGATACATAGCAAACCGCCTAGATACATTGTCCAAGGAAAGTCTGTATCGGAAGCTGGATAAAACATCTTCCAGTCTTTGGATGATTCCACGACTGACTGAAATCCGCCTGCCGCATTGATGGTAGCAAAGGTCAACACGACACCACCAAGCACCAGAATAACAAGTTGCACCATTTCAGTCCAGATAACTGCCTTCAACCCTCCTAACACCGTATACAATCCCGTCAAAATTGCCATTCCGAAAATACTATACAGAATGGGAATACCAAATAAAGCATGTAAAGAGAGTCCACCCAGATAGAGCACTGCACCGATTTCTACGAAAACGTAGGTAAATAAAATCAAGATTGCATAGAGTACCCGTGTGGCATTTCCATATCTTTTTTCAAGATATTCGGGAATTGTATAAAAGCCATTACGTATGTAGAAAGGCAGAAATATCCAAAGCAGCGCATTAAAACCGATCAATATGGCACCCCATTCCAAGGTGATGGCCACAAACCCACGGCTATAGGCCGCTCCCATGGCACCGACAAGATGATGGCTACTGATATTTGCGGCAATGATACTCCCTCCGATCATCCACCAGGGCAACTTATCACCAGCCAAAAAATAGTCCCGTTTGGAGGAGGAACTTTTTTTCGAAGCATATAATCCCAATACGACGATACCGACTATGTATACCGCAAAAATAATGACATCAATCCAATCTAGTTTCATCGGTCAGTAATGTTTGAATTCCTAATTTCGTTTGTTCAATAAGTATCTCGAGACTACCCCGTTCATAAGGGCTTTGCCATACAGCATAAATATCTTTATCGTAGAGTTCCGCTGGCGCGAGGTAGCCCACATAACCGTTGGCGATATTGATAAATACAATGGTATGGTTGGGAAATTCAGCCCGTATTATCGACTGGTAACAAGAATATGCTTCATTGGCCTGGGCCACCAAAATTGCATCCCCCATTTTCCAGAGCCATACCGGAATGGTTGCTTCCCGTTGATCCCCAATGGTCTTGCGGGTATTATATTTTCGCCAAAGGCGGTCTTTCATAACCCGCTCGGTACAGCTTTCGTACTCCTCGAAAATAGCCTCAAGACTAGGCAGGTTTTTGTATGGTACGTTTACAGTATGCACAAGCTGTTTGAATTCAGTCGATAATACCTGTTTCTGAAAGTTCCAACAAGCCAAAGGTGCTCCTGAAATTAACGCTTTATCAAACACCCAACGCTGACCTATATGATCCTCCTGCACCAAGGTTGAAAGCACCGCATAGCCCAACTGTCGACCATTTGCTTCTACCAAAGCAGGATCTTTGACATATTGACGCTTCGGAGCCAGATCACCTGATGCACCCTGTAAGAATAAACAGGGAACTTTCAAGACCGCTTCCACCGTATACCGCATTTCACCAACAAAATCCGGGGAAAGCAGTTCATTTTCGTGGGCAAAGCTCGTCGGGTGACAGGCATAATTGCAGATCACAGCTTGCAGTTTTTCGGTGTTATCGTACACACGTCCGAGCAATAAGGTATGATCAGCTTCTTTTAAAGGGTTAAACCCGATGAGATATTCGCCATTAAGTTCCAGATCACGATTACAGGCCAGATCACATACCCCATAACTCCAATGCAAACTCCCTTCGAATAAGCCATCCTTCGCCTGCTGGACACAGCTGATCGCCTGCGTTTTTAAGAATTCCAGATACGGAGGAATTAACTCCCCTCCGGGCTGATGTATATCCGTAGAACAGATAGCAGGGCCAGCATGCGTATGTGAAAGTGTAAAGACCAGCTGTGATGCTGTCAGATTGAAATGATCAAGCAATGCGAAACGCAATGCCCGTTCATCTTCCGCATTTTTCCACCAACCCAGGTCGGCTGTCAATATAATGGCAGGGGGAGAATCAACAGGCGCCATGTAAAGGCAATGCATCAACAAGGGTTGGTGCACACCAACAGCTTGATCAAAAGTAGCTGCCCCCCAATTGCGTGAATAGATCCCTAAGGTAGGCGTGATATCACATTGACCGAGTCCAATTTGAGCCTGTAAACCACCTATTGTTTCTTTTCTTGGATCCTTTTGTTCCATGGCCTAGGGTCTAATTAATGAGAGGCCGCCATCTAGTATGATACTTGTACCCGTCATCTGCCTGCAATTGTCGGAGCATATCCAAAGCACCTGTTTGGCTATTTCCTCCGCTTCGAGTATATCCCCCAGCGGCACTACCGCAGCAGCCTTTTTTTGGAGCGTAGCATCCTTGGACCAAACCACTTTACTCAACCCCGCATTGACATAACCGGGCGCAATTTCGTTGACGCGGATTCCATCAATAGCATATTCAAGTGCCATGGCTTGACAAAGCATCCGTAATCCAGCTTTGGAAACGCTGTATGCCGGCAGGTTCTGATGCACGGCATGCCCTGCCCAACTGCCTAGAAAGACAATATTTCCCTGAACACCAGTAGCAACAAATGATTTAGCACAGGCATTGGCCAGAAAAAAAGCACCATCCAGATTGACCGCCATTTCATTTTTCCAGGCCGCATTGCTGAGTTCCCGAAAGTTTTGAATCGTGACGCAGGCCGCATTAGCAATACAAATCACTATTGCTCCAAGCTCCCGCTGTATACGATCAACCCAAGACTCTACCTGATCAGCATCTGTGACATCTACCTGATCGTAAAATAAGTTAGTCTGAGATTCATCGAGCAAAGACCACCGCTCTTTCGCAAGCGCTGGTGCAAAACGATCCGCAATACAGACAATTGCCTCCGCCATCAGGAAATCCTCGGCTATTGCCCTGCCAATATCACCAAGTCCACCACTGATCAAAACCACTTTGTTTTTATATTCTGCTCTCATATCTACTTAAAATCTACCAGTCACCAACACTACCATCTTTGTAAAATGTACGCTGTAAAATTTCCTGTTGAAAGGGATGCTTTTTCACTTCTTCTTCATTGATTTCAATACCCAGACCGGCCCTAGTATTCGGGAGGACAATACGGCCTTTTTCCTGTACCGTAAATCCTTCACTGACGACATCTTGACGCCACTCAACATCTTTGTGAACACTTTCACAGATAATGTACGATGGTGTTGCGAAGCCCAACTCGATAGAGGCAGCTGTGCTTACAGGTCCCTGTGGATTATGAGGCGCCATAGACACACGATAAGCATCTGCCAAAGCCGCTATTTTACGGGCTTCAGATAATCCACCGCAATGTGTAATATCAGGCTGAATAACACTTACCGCACGTTTTTCAAGCATATCCCTAAAAGCATGCACACCGATCAGGCGTTCGCCAGAAGCGATAGGTGTCGCTACCGCCCGTTGGATCAGGGCAATATCCTCCATGGTTTCGGGCCAGCATGGCTCCTCAAAAAAGTACAGACCATAAGGTTCTAGCGCTTTGGCAAATTGCATTCCCATGCGCGGACTAGGACGTGCATGGCAATCTACCATAATATCGATATCATCACCCACGGCATCGCGCATTGCCTTTACACAGGCTTCAGCATATTTAATCGGACGAAGCCCTTCCAGGGACATCGTTTCCGGAACAGCCATGGATTTAAAAGCCGTAAAACCTTCATCAACGGCCTTTAAGGCAAGATCGCCAAAACGTTTAGCGTCGTCAGGTGCTGTTTCGTAAAAATCTTCCATTCGGCCACCTCCCAAATGACAATAGAGACGGATATAATCCCGTACTCGACCACCCCACAATTCATGACAGGGCACATTATGAATTTTACCTAAAATATCCCATAGGGCAATATCAATACCACTGATTGCCGTTCCGCGGACAATTCCGTTCCCATGCCAAAAATGCTGACGGTACATCATCTGCCACAGATACTCAATGCGACGCGGGTCCTCGCCGACCAACAGCTGGGAAATATCTTTAATTGCACCAACGACGCTTTGTGTATGCCACTCCAATGTAGCCTCACCCCAGCCCCAAAGTCCGGGCTGATCGGTTACAACTTTAACAAAAATCCAATTTCGCATGCGCGCATGGCATACAAAGGTTTCGATAGCGGTTATTTTCATAGTCAGGGTTACAAAGTTTTTATTACACGTGCTGTCGCTTCTAAGGTCCGGTCAATATCATCTTCCGTATGCGCAAAGGAAATACTTCCCTGCTTAATTGCAGCCGGGAAATTAAAGATTCCTTCTTTTATGAGATTTTTGCGGTAGCGGATATCCAATTCGAAATCATGATTATCCAGAATATCGTGAAAATTAAGCGGCGCATGATCCATAAAGTAAGTACAGAAGGCGGAGCCTTGACGAGCAACATAAAATGGTACACCTAATTTAGGAAATATTTCCTGATATCCCTGTTCCAAGCGTGCACCCAGATGTTCAACATGCTTATAGACTTGGTGTTCAGGACTAGAAAGTTTTTTCAATGTTGCGATTGCTGCGGCTGTTGTCAGTGGAAAAGCATTGAATGTTCCCGCAATCATGACGCGCTTGGCTTTATCTGGATCGACAAAATAATCCATGTACTTCTTCTTTCCTGCAATTACTCCTAGAGGATAGCCGTTCGCTACTGCCTTTCCAAAGGTGGAAAGATCTGGCTGAACACCACAAATGGATTGATAACCACCTAAAGCATGTCTGAAGCCAGTCTTTACCTCATCAAAGATCAATAAGAAACCCTGCTCATCCGCAAGCTTACGAAGACCTTCCAGATATCCCGCTTGCGGTTTAACGATACCGATATTCTGTAAAATAGGTTCCAACAAGATGCAGGCCACCGAATATTTCTGCAGCACATAACGAACACTATCCAAATCGTTGTAATTGATCACATGTACCAGCTCACTGTGGTTCTTGGGAACGCCGGCACTCAGTGAGTCAAATGGATATTCACCGGGAGTTTGATAAGGTCCGATATCAGCTTTTTGGCTAATTACATTACAAGCGACATCATTATGCCAACCATTGTATCCGCCTTGCATGACGATGATATGATCGCGTCCCGTCACCGCACGGGCAATCCGGATCGCATGATAAGTGGCCTCAGATCCCGTTGTCGTGATCTGCACACTCTCAGCATTGGGAACTGATGCACAAAATAGTTCCGCAAACTCCCCTTCCAATAAAGTAGGACCTGCTCCCATCAGTACCTGCTGTTCCTGAAGCGTCTTCAATACCGCAGCATTGACATCCGGATCATTATGACCAAGAAAGGAAGCTGCAAATCCAGCTTGATAATCGATATAACTATTTCCGTCGATATCTTCAACACGGCTCCCATTTCCCTTAACGAAGCAGATATTGGGATCCGACTTTCTGTTCAACGATACCACACCTCCTGGTATCCATTTTGCATTCTCGCGCAGTATTGCGGCTGATCTTTCGTTTTCTTGCATGCTTATTAAAAGTTTTGCTTTTATTATTTTTATAATTGGGTGTGACGGCCTCGTATCTAACGCGTGATACAGCAATCTTGTATTTAAATATATACTATTTTATGTATACCAAATTACAATATTTTTGTATACATTTAAAATAAATTTTAAAATAATTCAGATGAACCTACTTATTGACGACCTAGACTTCCCGGAAGGCCCAGCCTTTGATCAGCAAGGCAACATTTGGCTGGTAGAAAAAGAGGCCGGCAACCTCATCCATTACAGGGATAATAAGTACGATCGCCTACAGGTTAACGGGCACCCCAACGGAATCGCCGTTGCGCCAGATGGAACGATATGGTTCTGCGACGCATTACAAAACAGCATCCGCAGGTATAATCCTATTGACAACAGCTGCGAAACCCGCCTCAATAAAATAGGCAACAACGTATTAAAAATGCCCAACGACTTATGTTTTGACAGCAGTGGAAACCTCTTATTTACCTGTCCGGGAAGCGAATTAACCGATGGAACGGGCTACATCTGCTGCCTGCAGACTAACGGCACTACGCGCATAGTCCATCAGAACATGCAATACCCCAACGGGCTAGCTTTTGCCCCCGATAGCAGCAAACTGTACGTTGCCGAAACAGGTAGTAAGTGGATCTGGAAAATGAATTGGAACCCCCTATCGTGCCAAATGGATTCTATTGAAAAATTTGCACTTGCAGGTGGGCAGATCGGACCCGATGGGATTGCATTTGATGAGGAAGGCAATTTATTTGTCGCCACATATGGCTCAGGACACATCCTCGTGCTGGATCAAAATGGCGCTGTCACCGAAAAAATTCAAACATCCGGACTAAACCCAACCAATTGTGCCCTAGATCCATCCGGAGCAATGGGATTGATTATTACAGAAGCAGAAAAAGGTCAATTACTACAACTGAGTCACACAAAAAAGGGGATATTATAATATATATCCCCTTCTATTCTGTATATTCTCGCAAGACTTTACACAAGTTCCAAAGCCTCTTGCTCGCCTCGATCGAGATGATGCACCAAAGTATCATAAGCCTTGTTCCAATCATTCGCTTTTAATGCATCCACAATCGCACGATGCTCTTGTTCAGTATCCAGGTAATCTTCCATCTGCCCAAGAATAGCCCCCAATTTCATGTGAAATAGAGGAATATTGCTATTTTTATAAATAGCGATTAGCCTGGAATTGCAAGTACCTTCAATAATACGTTCATGAAAGCGCACATCTGCCTCACAAGCCCCTCCATAATATCCTTTGCTGACCATATCGGAAAAGTCATTGCAGATCAATTCCAAATCATCAATCAGCTCTTTATTCTTTTTTGAAAACAAAATCTTTAAAGCACCGACTTCAAGCAATTCACGCAGCTCGCGAATATCCCGCACATCCTCAACAGTCATCTTTTTCACAAAACAACCTCCTTTTTCGCCAAACTCCACCAGACTTTCTCCCGCCAAACGCATAAAGGCTTCACGAACAGCTACCCTGCTTACGGCCAGCTTGTCAGCCCAGGCACTTTCGACCAACCGCGCCCCACCAGCGAGCTGGCTTGATAAAATCTTCTTGCGGACTTCCAAATAAACCTTATTGGCAAGCGAATCCTCTTTCATATTGTATACAATTTTCTACAAAAATAAGAATACAAAATCATTTAAAAAATTTAAACAATATATTCCTTTACTAAAACAGCCCTTCACGGGCACCATACTGTCTCCCCGGTGACAAATAGAATAGTTCTGCCTTAGATTTCCAACTGGTCGTATGATTCCCTTTGGGGATATTTATATTAAAGCTACTATTTTTCGATGGATTTTTCACATTCCAGAAACCATCTTTCAAGCCTACAACAATCACTTCGTATTCCTGGTCCGCGGGAACAGCAATTTCAACCGCTTTATCGAGATACCGATCGGGTTTCGCAATAACGAGCACACGATCTGCAATCCGGATCAGGTAATAATCTTCTTTTTCTTCATAATTCACCTGTAATTTTGCTTCGGCACTTTCCGTCATTTGAAAAACCGTCGCATAGCTCACCTGCGTACTTTTGGCTTTTGGGCTAACCAAAACCCGCGCACCCCGCGCCTCAGGCCAAGGCGATTTCACCTGATACAGGTCCCCAAATACAAAAGCCGTGGAATCACCAGCATAAACGTTCACCTCCCTATCGAATACCGCAGGCTTAAACATATCGACATAGGTCGTCCCGCCCACATTCTTAAACTGACTATTCAAAACAAACCCTGCTCCATTAATGACCGGTTTATTCAGCGTATTAATCTGCCAGTAGGGCTGAAATTCGCTATTATTGGTTTTCAATTCATCCAATAACACAATAGCAGCAGGCACATCTTTTCGTTTCAGATTCAAAAACAGAAAACTCTTTGCATACGATTTCACTTTGGACGAATAGGCCGCAGTCAGGTCCGCATTAAAGTAACTGTAAGCCGGCTGGATAGGATCCGGACCAAATGCCGAAGCCCTAATTTCTCCGGTGTGGTACCAGGAGTCACCGAGCACCTCCGCTACGGTACGCGGAAAGCGCTGACTAAAGCGCGTCCCACCATCATTAGTTTTGGTCCGGAATAAAAGCGGTTCAGCAGGATCGCGAACCAATAGCATACTGTGCGCCGCGGAGCGCTTATTAAAATTAAAGTCATAAGGTGATCCATAAGAAAGATATAAACCCAGATCACCCACCTGAATACCATGATGATAAATCTGTAAGGCACCGGCATCCGCATGTTGATGATTTCCAAAATGATAACCACCACCTTTTATCTCCGCAACGACATCCTTACTTGTCTTCTCCTCACTCCATCCTGTCCGGGCAACCATAGCCCCCAAAACAGGCCCAAAATCTTTGGTCAGCGGCAGCTTTGAGCGATCGAAATCCGCTTTGAGCTTCGGATCATTTAACAACAGAAACAGCACGGGATTATCAGGCAAACCACCCTGTTTCAAAAATTCGGCCTTGATCATTGCATTTCCCGAATAAGCGTAACAAAGAAGCATTGTCTGAGGGTTCTTCCAATAAAAATCATCACTGGAATTATATTTCACATTAAACATATCGCCATCACGCAGCATTTTCCCGTCGGGTGTACGCATGTACAACCAATAATAGGGCATATTCTTGATGTTATCGTCAAATACGGGATAACCCAGCATACGATAATACAACCAGGCAGCATGCATCTCCCAGCCAAAACGATAACCACCATAGTCAACCCCCTGGTTGTGCCGTGGAGACTGATATTCAAACTTACGCATCGGCACAAGCTGCTCCAGCACGCTATAAGCAACATATTTATAGGGCTCAGGATCTTCATCATATACAGCCAAACTCCAGGACAGCATATCCAGGCAGATCTGCGCTTCATTACCATGGCCGTTTATAATACTTTCCAGTCCGTAAAATGGCGGCCAGCCCACCTCCATATCCATGACCAACCGCTTAAAGTCTTTCCGCATCTGACTTTTAACAACGGCATCCATCAGTGGATAACACCAATCATAGACCAGCGCCCCTGTATAGATCGCCCGTCCCAATTCCCGGGTAATATCACCATGTGTCACATTCCCAAATTCCAGAACTGACAAATAACGTGAAACTAGATCCACAGCTTCTCGACCAATCCGCTCATCCTGGGTCATGAGGTAGTAAAAAGCTTTCTGCTCAATTACATGCTCAAGCCCTTCATTGTAAAACATTTCCTGATGTTCATTGGTCGGAAAAGCATAAGGCGCTAACGCCGAGACTTTCACTTTCGCCCATGCCGGACCATTCTCTTCAAACAAAAGTCGTTCTCTAACAACAGGCAAACTTTCTTTATTCACCCACAACCTTGGCCTTTCTTGCGGTGGCGTAATTTTAGGCTGATAATGCACAGCTTCTAAAGGTGCCACGGGAGGAACATAAGGCCTAAGGCGCAAACCCTGCAACATTAAATTTGCAGGTAGCCAGACTTTCAATTTTTCCTTCGCATTCAACAGCTCAAATTTTCCCAGCTCCTGATGCCCACCTTTCATAATATCGTACACGATACGTTTTGTCACCCGCTGTCTACCCAGTTGAAAATAGGCGACTTTTGTCAGTAGGCCTGTTTCATCCTCCTGTTTTAACCGCCCCAGATCCTGGGGCTGAGCATCTGACTCCAGCACATACCATCCAGCCTTTGGCACCTTAACCGTAACTTCAATATCTGCCAAACGATCAGGGTAACCGGCAAGGGGAACGTTTTTCAACACCAGCCCCTGCTCACTTCCTCCCTTTGGTTTTTCATAAACGACGGTCTTTTTATTTAAGTCACCCCGACTCAAGTCAACCCGAATTTCTTTTTGCTGCGCGTAGGAAACTGACGTTAATACCAACACCAAAAACAACGAAAAATATGTTTTCATCAAACTCATTACCAATGATACAATACAACTATTTAGCCAACCGGCGGAAGTATTTCTACTCCCAACCCGGATTTTGTGTCAACTTTGGATTCACATCCCTTTCTGCCTGCGGAATAGGCCATAGATAATAGTGATCTGGGAACCCCCGCTGTCTGATCTGTGTTCCGTTAAAATCTGTCATCCAAACTTTATCCACGACATCTTTTGCTATTTTCCATCGTCGGATATCCGAATACCGCTGCCCCTCACCAGCCAACTCTACCATACGTTCGTGGCGTATTTTTTCACGCATCAGCTCCTTACTCAGGCCAGAAGGCAAATTAGGCATTTTAACTCTTCCACGAACGGCATTCACTGCATCATAAACCGTTTGATCAGGCGCACCCAAGGTCTCATTCTTTGCTTCAGCATACATCAGCAATACATCCGCAAGGCGAACCAACGGAAAGTTTTGTGGCATATTATCCTGAAGCGTATAAACAGAACCCATCTCCACAAATTTACGCCATGCATAACTGCCATTGGTCCACACAGGCACATAGGCATTTGGATCGGTGCTCGCCACCGGGAACTTGTACAGGTAAGTCACACCACCGCGCCCCACAAAAGTGGACCACGGCACTACAATAGATTGCTGCAGGCGCGGATCGCGTTTTTCAAAAAGCTTACGTACCGAAGCTTCATCTTTCCAGTCCTCCACACTATTAGGGTTAAAAGGCTGCCCTTTTGCATTGGTATAATTCGCAAAATTAAAAGCCGTTCCATCTTCCATTTCAAAAGCATTGACAAGCTGAGGTGTTGGCCTTGTCCTTTGGGACCCTGTCGTCGCACCCCGCGCATTTCCGTAATTACGATCGGTCGCTATACCGTGCCCTTGCTCAGCAATATATTGGACATCAAAGATCACTTCGCTATTGTTATTGCCAGCAACCCGAAACAAAGTATGAAAATCAGCAAGCAACTTGCGGTCACTTTTATCCATCAGCTCCTTAAAATCAGCAGCGGCTTTTGCATATTCCTTCGCCCAAAGATGTGCTTTGCCCCGCATCGCAAGCGCGGCCCATTTGGTCACACGCCCCTTATTTGAAGCGTCATAAGTATCCGGCAATGTCTCATAAGCTTCGGTCATATCTTTGACAATAAACTCATACACCTCTTTCTCCGTATTCCGGGGTTCATACGATTCATCCACATTGATTGGGGTATCATACAAAGGAACTTCACCGAAATAATCCCATAATTTAAAATAAAAATACCCTCGAAAAAACTTAGCTTCACCCATACTCCGTTTTTTTACAGCTTCACTCATTGCGATAGCAGGAATATTCTTTAGAGCTGTATTTGCACGATACACTCCTTTAAAAAATACTCCCCAGGAGTTTAGGTAAAAACCTGCATTGGCAGGAAAAACGCCCGTAGTCAATCCCGTTGCGAAAGATTGATAGGATATATCGGTAAAATCATCCATCATCCCATAAATTACAATACTATTGGTAAATTCCCGATTGGCATGATAAAGGGTATTCACCCCCATGACAGCATCTTGTTCAGACTTCCAAAAACTCTCTTCCGAAAGACCGACCAATGAGTTTCGGTCCAAAAAATCACTACAAGAACTGAGTAGCGCTAATGCAAGTGATGCAATAATTATCTTGTTAAATTTCTTAATCATGGCTTTTCGTCTTAAAATGTTACATTTAAACCAACTACCCATTGCTTCATTAAAGGATAAGAGACACTCGCATTCTCTGGATTATAACCTTTGAACTTTGTGAATGTGAAGTAATTTTCCAGATTAGCGAATACACGCAACCGGTCTACTTTGAATTTTGCCGAAGCCTCTTTTGGCAATGCATATCCCAGCTGTAGTGATTTGATTCTTAAAAATGAGGTATTCTGTAACCAATAATCACTGTACACAGTATTTAAAGCACTACCTGAAGTACGCAATCGTGGATATTCGGTAGAATGATTCTCGGGCGTCCAACGATTTAAAATATCCGCATTCTGCAAGAAACCTTCATTGATGTTAAAGGTATTAAAACCATCGTTACCCCAATATTGCTTCACACCACTAACACCCTGCGCTACTACGTTCAGATCAAAACCTTTATAACCTGCATTCAGACTCAGTCCATAAGTAACTTTAGGCAATGCCGAATAATTTTTGACAACCCTATCCTCCTCATTAAACACCTTGTCACCATTCACATCTTTGTACAATAGATCCCCGGGTTTAGGCTCTCCGCCCACATATGTCCCAAAAGTATAACCATCTGCCTTCAATTGATCAATTTCACTTTGATCCTGTAAGATTCGATCAAACTCAAGCATATAAAAACTATTAAACGGTTTTCCTTCCATAGTGATATAGCTTTCATTTATTGATCTATTGCCATTGAATTTAATCACCTTATTATTCAGGAAAGACAGGTTTCCATTCAAACCATAAGACCAATCTGCCCCTATTTTCCCAAAATATCCAAGCTGAAGATCAACTCCCCTGTTGCGCATTTCGGCAACATTTTGCCAAGGCGGCGAGAAGTTACCCATCACCATCGGAATAGGAATCTTTGTCAGGATATCAGATGTATTCCGATCAAAATATTCCGCACTAAAGTTCAACCTGTTATTCAACAAGGCAAGATCCAAACCGATATTAGCAATAGTTGTCGTTTCCCACTTTATTTTACTGTTCGCGATTTCCTTAGGCGCGACTCCCTGCTTCAGCTGCCCCCCGAATGGGTACAAATAGGAGCCGTATACCACTTGATAGGTATAATCCCCGATTCTATTATTCCCGAGCCTACCCCATGAACCACGAATTTTAATTTCATCAAAGACTGCTTTTAGGGGTTGCGCAAATTCCTCCTCTGTTACACGCCAGCCAGCAGAAAAGGATGGAAAAAACCCCCATCTATTCTGCTTTGCAAATCGGGAAGAACCGTCATAGCGTGCATTTGCTTCAAATAGATACTTCCCTTTGTAATCATAGTTTAAGCGGCCAAAATAAGACTGCAAGGCATCATCCGTACCGGCCCCATTGATCGCTTCGAGATTTGCACCCGCATCCAAAATATAAATCGCATCATCCCCTAATATGTCGTTCTTTTTTGCATCAAATTTATCCATCCGGTTATACTGCTGATCAAAACCCACCAACACTGCAAGGTGATGATTTTCAGCAATAGTTTCGTGGTACCGCAACAAGGTATTCAACACCGTTGTGTAATTACGGATACTCCCATTGAACAAACTGCTCACACTTGGCTTTTTTTGATATTCTAATCCGGTCTGTAAGTTCCACAATGAATAAGGTCGCACGTATTCCCAATTCCGGTTATTATTGTAATTAAAACCAAAACTACTCTCCCACTCCAGATTCTCCATGAAATTCACTATACTAAAAAACTTAAGTCCAAGCTTTTGCCTTTCGTAATCTCCCCGAATATTATCTACATAAGCTCTTGGATTAGCCCCTTGGGGCAAACCCGGGAACATCTCTCCTCCATAACGGCCGTCCTCAAATTGTGGCACCACCCCGGGTGTTGTATTACGGATCGCTCCAAAGAAGCTATTTACATCCAAGGGCTGCCGGTTTGACCAGGTACCAAAAACATTTCCACCCAAGGTCAATATATTCTTGATTTTCGTATCGGCATTGATCCGAAAATCATATTTTTTATAACCAGAATTATCCACTACCCCTTTATTATCCAGAAAACCCAAGGACATTGCAAAGTTTCCTTTTTTACCACCACCACGAACGGATAGTGTATGCTCGGTTAACGGTGAAGTATTCAGCATTTCCTTATACCAATCTGTATTTGGATACAGGGGATTACCGGCTGCCGACTCCTTTCGCCAGGTATCAATTAATTCAGCACTATACTTCTCTCGCCCTTCTGACTCATTAACAAGCTCCATATGTGTCGCCATATCGGTTATAAAATCGATATTTTTAGCCGCTTGCTGACGCCCAAAGTACCCGTTATAGGTGACCGTAAAATCTTCTCCCTTCCCGCGCTTGGTGGTTACCAATA
The DNA here is from genome assembly GCF_013167215.1 of Sphingobacterium prati. Taxonomy (GTDB): domain Bacteria; phylum Bacteroidota; class Bacteroidia; order Sphingobacteriales; family Sphingobacteriaceae; genus Sphingobacterium; species Sphingobacterium prati. The sequence goes on along the minus strand of NZ_JABJWY010000035.1, from coordinate 226,322 downwards.
TAACGCCATTCGCAGCCCGGGAACCATATATTGCAGCTGATGACGCATCCTTCAACACGGATATGCTTTCCACATCATTGGGATTGACATCATTCAGTGCACCGGGCACCCCATCAATGACAACCAAAGGGGAAGCATCATTCATTGTCCCCTTGCCACGAATCAACAGATCAAACCCTTCCGCACCCGGACTACCGGAGGTTTGTGCAATATTAAGTCCTGAAGCTTTACCGACCAAAGCGGAAGCCAAATTCATATTTGGTCGGCTCACTGTTGACTCATCAAACTTGACACTAGAAACAGACCCCGTTAGATTCTCTTTCTTCTGTTTCCCATAACCAACCACAACAACTTCATCCAAGGTACTTTCATTCGTTTCAAGTACCAAAGCCTGCACATCGCTGGCCGAGGCTACCTTTGTACTAAAACCGATCAGGCGAAACTGAATCTGATCCGAAGAAGACCCATTCACTTTGAACCGCCCCTCCTGGTCTGTCACCGTAACAGATGAGTTTTTAAGATTGCGCACCTCCACCCCAGCCAATGGCTGACCTTTCGCATCGAGCACCTGCCCAATGATCTGCTGTTGAAAATTTGCTGCGCCCCCGGCCGAAGTAAGAACGCGTTGAATGGGAATCTTTTCCAAGTAAGGAAAAGATGGAACAGTGGCAAATGCACCCATTGAAATAAAAGGCAGTCCCACCAAAAGGCAGTTCCTGTTTATCACATCCCGGATTTTAATCTGTTTTAGTATCATGAATACTCAGGTTAAAGTGGTTAAATAAATGATTTATAAGCTCTTTAGTTTATTGGTATTTTAAAGAAGCGGCGTTTTGTCGTTATAATTTATAATGACTCCGCTCCTATTCTTCATCATAGTGAATACAATAATATATATTTTTTGTATACAATTCAATATTTTTTTTACTTTTTTACAAAAACTTGAATAGAACCTACACGGCCTAAGTAAGTATAATCATCTATTAAATTAAATAGCAACAAGACTAAATCGCATTCAGCATCTAATTTTAATAAATTTTGTATACAAATTACTTTATTTTTTGTATATTTATTTTTAATAAGCTAATTTTGACATAACCAGATAAATCAAAAGAATAACCATTGACCGACAATGAAACAACAAATAAATTGTATTTGGCTATTGCTATTGACGTCCTTTCTATCTTCCTGTTCTCTTGGGGACGAAAAGGAGACAGTGATAATCAATAGCATCCAATTGGAGAACAGCATACTTTCTTTATCCAAACAGGCCACTGGCCTACGGGTTCCATGGGACTTACAATACGATCATGTAAATCAGGCTATCTTATTTTCGGAAATTGGTGGAAGTATCCGTAGACTGGATATACGGACAAAAAGGGTCAGTTTAGTCGATAGCATAAAAGAAGTCTACCATCAGCGTACACTCGGGCTGTTAGGCATGTCTTTGTATCAGTCTGAACATGAACAGGCCTATCTCTTTCTTTCGTATACCAGTAAAAGGGACAGTCTTATTTTTTCAAATTTATACCGCTACGATTACAGCACCGATGGCAGACTGTCCAACCCAAAGCGCCTGTTAGAGATACCGGGCAATACGGGACACAATGGTTCGCGTGTCATTGTATCTACTGACAAGAAAGTCTATTGGGCAACAGGCGATGCAGCAAGCGATACTTTTGCACAGGATAGCAGTTCACTCAATGGAAAAATCTTGCGGCTAAACTTGGATGGTACGATTCCTTCGGATAATCCGATAGCAAACAGTTATGTTTATGCCTGGGGTTTCCGTAATATGCAGGGACTTACCCATAGTGAAAAAGGGATCATCTACACCTCTGAACACGGGGATGCCATTGAGGATGAGGTTAATCTTATCCAGCCCCTTAAAAATTATGGCTGGCCGCAAATTGAAGGTATGATTGATACCGAAAAGGAGAAGGCCATAGCCAAGCTAAGCCCTCGAACTGAACCCATTAAATCGTGGACACCAGTTGTTGCCCCCTCCGGAATGGCTTATTATGGTGTAGCTACTATTCCGGAATGGCAAAACAGCCTGATTTTAACAACACTAAAAAACCAGTCCTTACGCATTTTGAAATTATCAGCCGATGGCAAAAAGATAACCAACGAAAAAGTTCTATTTAAAGATCAACTTGGCCGCCTGCGTTCGGTGCTGGTTTTACCCAATGGTGATATTTACTTCTGTTCCAGCAACAGGGACTGGAATCCACAAAAAGGATTTCCGAAGCCAGATGATGATGTAATTTATCGGCTACGGCTTTCAGATAAAGCGTTGACCCCTATCCTCAAGCCACAAACGGCCAACAGTATTGTGCCTGCTGTAAAAAACGGACAAACATTATACGATTCTTACTGCACTTCCTGCCACAAATCTGATGGCAAGGGACTCACAAATACGTTTCCGCCATTAGCACAGTCAACGATGGTCAATGGTGAACCAAAAGCGCTTCTAAAACTGCTCTTACATGGGCTGAACGGTCAATCGATCAATGGGGTCAAATATGAGGGCGCAATGCCGGCATTTTCGTTTCTCAAAGACGAGGAAGTCATCGCGGTTGCAAATTATATTCGAACTCATTTTGGGAATAATGCGACTAAAATCAACCAACAAAACTTAACCTCATTACGCTAAACTTATGGAACAACAAGCTCCTAAACGCTCCTTATTCAAGAACTGGCTATCCATCCTAGGACCAGGAATCATTACCGCGGCTTTGGTTTTTGGCCCAAGCAAAATGACTATTACGTCAAAAATGGGTGCTGATTACGGCTTTTCACTCCTTTGGGTTGTGGTTGTTGCCATCTGTTTTATGACAGTCTTCACCAATATGGCGGCACGTATCGGTATTGCCCGTGACGAATCCCTGCTCACTTTGATTCGTAATAAGTTTGGAAAAACAACAGCCATAATTATTGGTATCGGTATTTTTCTTGTCGCTACCTGTTTCCAATCGGGCAATGCAACGGGTGTATCAATTTCCATCTCAGAAGCAACAGGGACAAATCCCCAAATATGGATTATTGTGTTTAACGTGATCGGTATTCTACTGCTCTTCTTTAAATCATTTTATGCGCTGCTGGAAAAATTGATGCTGGCACTGATTATTCTTATGCTCTTTGCCTTTCTTTCAACAGCGATTATGATTGAGACTCCTATAGCTGACTTTTTCAAAGGGTTTGTACCCAGTATTCCACCAAGCTCAGTAGGTCTGATCATCGCTTTTACGGCTTCTTGTTTTTCGATCGTGGGCGCCTTCTATCAGAGTTATCTGGTACAATCCAGACGCAAATTATCCAACGACCAACAGACAACCCAAAGGCAGCTTATGGGGAGCCGGATTGGCATTATTATTCTTGGTATTATGAGTGCTGCTGTGATGGTATGCGCAGCGAACACACTGCATCCTCAGGGTATTAAACTGAGGTCGGCAGCCGAAATGGGCCGTGCCTTGGAACCACTTTTGGGAACCTACGCTTCGCACCTCTTTTTCATTGGTCTCTTTGGTGCTTCTTTTTCTTCCTTAATTGGAAATGCCGTCCTCGGGGGTTCATTACTCGGTGATACGTTTGGATATGGCAATAACCTGAACCACCCAAAAGTCAAACTGTTCATATCCCTCGTGATGATTTTTGGTTCTGTCATTGCACTTATCTTCGGGAATCTACCCCTAGAACTTATTGTTTTTGCGCAAAGCATCACCATTTTCCTTGTCCCATTTATTGGTATTATCTTATTTCTTATCGCCAACGATAAGGAGATCATGGGTGATCTCCGAAACAAACCATTGACGAAATTGTGGGCCATATTAGGACTTATATTGCTCGTCGCCCTCGCTATCAGTAATTTTTACAATTTAATCAACTAAACCAGCTATGGATAACAACACATTAGCAGCATTAGAGCAGCAGATACTCGCACCATCGGCAGCGCTCATTGAAGACATAAAAAAAATCCAGGGCGGTATCCTATTCTTAGGAATCGGCGGTAAAATGGGGCCAAGCATGGCTAAATTAGCTATTCAGGCCATTAAAGCTGCTGGCATTGAAAAAAAAGTTATTGGCGTATCACGCTTTTCAACAAAAGAGCTCCAGCAAGAATTAGAAGATAATGGCATCTCGACTATCGCCTGTGACCTATTGGATCCCGAGCAGCTTAGAAAGCTTCCGCAGGTCCCCAATGTGATTTACCTGGCCGGACATAAATTTGGCACAACGGGAAATGAAGACTTCACCTGGGCGATGAACACCTACCTCCCTGGAATGGTTGCCTCACATTTTAAAAAATCCAATATTGTGGCTTTTTCGTCAGGAAATGTACTTCCTTTTGTCCCCATCAATCGAGCGGGTGTATCCGAAGAAACCACACCAGAACCTGTGGGTGAATACGCACAGTCTTGTTTGGGGCGAGAACGTATTTTCGAATATTTCGCCAAGAAAAATCATACTCCAACGCTCATCTATCGTCTAAACTATGCTGTCGATTTTCGCTATGGTGTATTGGTTGAAATAGCAAAAGCTGTCAAGGAGCAATTACCCATAGACCTAACAACCGAGAACGTCAATGTCATCTGGCAAGGAGACGCCAATGAAATCGCATTAAGATCCCTACTGCATTGCCAGACACCAGCCAAAATATTGAATGTAACTGGTCCTGAGATCCTATCTATCCGTTGGATCGCCGAGCGCTTTGCGGAACATTTTAATACCACACCGGTATTTGTAAACCAAGCTGCAGGAACCGCTTTACTCAATAATGCCTCTGAATGTCACCGTCTATTTGGCTATCCAAAAACGACCATCCGGGAAGCCATTGATATTACCGCACACTGGTTAATGAATGGCGGTGAACTTTGGAACAAAGACACCCATTTTCAAGAAAGAAAGGGAAAATTTTAAGGAAAAACAATTATTCTAATGAAAAAATTAGACGCTAATTTACAACAACATCTCTGGGCTGGAACCGTCATCCCCGCTCATCCCCTGGCTCTTCACGAGGACCGTAGTATAGATGAGGAGTCTCAACGTCTTCTGACAAAATATTATATCGCAAGTGGTGCCGGAGGAATTGCCGTCGCTGTACATTCTACCCAGTTCGAAATTCGTGATCCGAAAATCAACTTGTTCGAAACTGTTTTAAAATGGGCCAGCGAAGAGGTGGACAATGCAGAGCTTCAACGCCCCTTCCTTAAAATTGCAGGTATCTGTGGGCCTACCGAACAAGCTGTACAGGAAGCAAGGACGGCACTAAAATATGGTTATGATATCGGTTTATTGAGCATGGGAGGACTCAACGACTGGACAGAAAAGGCTATACTTGATCGGGTTCGTGCAGTCGCTGCCATCATTCCAGTATTTGGGTTTTATCTCCAACCTTCGGTAGGCGGTCGTATTTTTTCCTATTCCTTCTGGCAGGAGTTTGTTGAGATAGAGAATGTTGTTGCCATCAAATGTGCTTCTTTCAATCGTTACCAAACCCTGGATGTCATGCGTGCGCTCGCAAATTCAGATCGTAGCGACCAAATCGCTATGTATACGGGCAATGATGACAATATCGTCAACGACCTCATGACGACTTATCAGTTTCCAGTGAATGGGAAAATTGTTGATATAGATTTTAAAGGGGGGCTACTAGGGCATTGGGCTGTTTGGACGCAAAAAGCGGTAACACTTCTGGATGAAATTAAGAATTACAAGCGCCATCCTGATAGTCAGACAGCAAGCGACCTTTTAAGCAAGGCCATTGCAATAACAGACAGTAATGCTGCATTTTTTGATCCGGCAAACGCTTTTCATGGCTGTATACCCGGGCTCCATGAAGTCCTCACACGCCAGGGCTTGATGAAGGGTACCTGGTGTATCAATCCAAAGGAGCAACTATCACCAGGGCAAAAAGAAGAAATTGACCGTGTGTACAGCGATTATCCAGAACTAAACGATGATGCTTTTGTACAACGCTTCCTAAATTCCAGATAATACCAACAGCAGCTGTCCGAAAATATTCTTAGGATCTTGATCCGGCAGTATTTCTACAACAATGTTGAGTCATTTTTGGGTCAACATTGTTGTTATTTATATTTACGTGGTCGGACTGTTTGATTTTCACAATAATTTGTTTGAATTCTATATATTTTGTATCCATCAATGGAATTATTTTTGTCGACAAATTATCACGATGGAAAAAAACACCAAACCCAGACAATCTTTTGTTCCAACGATATTGGCTTTTGCACTTGTTCCAATTACAGGTCTTGCTACTGATATCTATCTTCCTTCGATGCCTCAAATGGCCTTGGAGTTTGGTCTCAGTGAAAGCCGTATCCAGTTAACACTGTCATTGTTTCTAATTAGCTACGGTGTAGCTCAATTCTTTACTGGTGCGCTCGTGGACGCATGGGGTAGATATCGTATCAATCTAATTTCGTTGTTCCTGTTTATTCTTAGTTTTTGGATCACCGCCACCACAAATGATATCTGGACAATTTACTGCATGCGTATTTTGCAGGGTATTCTTTCTGCATTCGTCGTCATTTCCAAACGGGCTTACTTTGTCGATGTGTACGAGGGCGAGCAACGCAAGCACTATCTCAGTATTATGACCATCGTCTGGTCTATTGGACCTATTATTGCCCCATTTATTGGTGGATACTTACAAACGCAGTTTGGATGGCGTTCAAATTTTATGGTCCTCGCAGTTTATAGTGCAGTGCTTTTTGTCCTGGAATTTATCTTCTCGGGCGAGACAATTAAACAAAGAAAACCACTACACGTCAACTATCTTATCAGCGAATTTAAAATGATGTTAAAGACAAACGATTTTACATTTGGCGTGTTGATGTGCGGAATATCTTACGGATTAGTCATGTTTTATAACCTTAGTGGCCCATTTTTTATCGAGCACCAGTTAGGTTATGGAGCGATCACGACAGGTTATACCTCCCTTATTATGGGATTGGCTTGGATGTGCGGTGGCTTTATCGGCAAAGCACTGATCAAAAGAGCCTTGATACCAAAGCTGCGAATCGCTAATTTTATCCAGATTATCCTGGTACTACTGATGATTGTGGTATCCCCTTATCAAACAAATTTATATACACTGACTTTCTTCGCATTTGCAGTACATTGTACCGCCGGATTTATATTCAATAACTATTTCAGCTATTGTTTGGGGCGATTCCCATTGTCAGCAGGAATAGCCGGCGGATTGGTTGGTGGAATTACTTATCTGTTAACGTCCTCTCTGAGCTACGGTACAGTCAGTTTAATTAATCCCTCTTCTCAACTTGAAATCGGATTGGGATACGCCGTATTTGCGGTTTTGGGTCTGCTCACACTTTTTTTTATCAGTAAGCTGGCTAAAACGAATAGGCTATAGTTAAAACACATAAAAGACTTTGTCAATTTTAAGCTACACAATCCGATAAGGTTGCTAATTTATTTTCAGGTGAAGTTTAAAACAGCTATATTTGTACTATCATAATTTAGGTTTATAATTGGTTATTGAAGGTTTTCATTCTCCCCGTTTGAAAACCTTTTTTTATGCATCTATTTTATTAATTTGCCTTTTTTATCATGATAACTATGAGCTCGTTACGCTCGGTTTACTGACCAGAAAGAACCTTCAGTCAATTTTGATAGCCGCTTCCGTATGTGAAGCATGAAGGTTTTGTTATACGATCATCTTAATTATTTTTAACACTAAATTTCTCGATATAGTTACGTGGACTTTCTTTATAGAATTTCTTAAAGGTTTTACTAAAATATTTTGGATCATTGAAGCCTACTTGATAAGCAACTTCGCTAATACTCAATTCACTATTATTCAACAATATTTGTGCTGCTTTTTTCAGACGAACCATATTGATAAATTCAACCAGATTCAAACCGGTTTGTTGTTTTATTTTACGGTATAAAACTGATCGGCTCACGCCTATCGCCTTGGTGAGTTCCTGCACACCGAAATCCTCGCAGCCGAGGTTTTCCTCTACAATACCCAACACCTGATCCAAAAAGCGCGTTCTTTCGGTAGTCTCTGTCCCCTGCCCCCCCAAAAGATAATTTTGAACAAATTTTTCCTCCAAACGTTTTCTCGTCTGTATGATGTTTGATATTTTCTGAATCAAATGTGGCATACTGAATGGTTTGGTAATATAATCATCTGTTCCCACTTCAAAAGCCTCGGTGATATATGGATCCGCGGTTCGCGCCGTCAATAAAATAACCGGAATGTGATTTGTGCTATTATCATTCTTTATTTGTTGCAACAGTGTTATACCATCACAGTTTGGCATCGTCACATCTGAAATAATAATATCCGGTTGTTTGGCGTGAACCAATGCCAGCGCCTCGTTGCCATCGTTTGCTTCTAAAACCACATATTTCTTACGTAAGTTTTCGCAAAGAAAACATCTCAGCTCGACATTATCTTCGGCAACAAGAATAATCGGCTTCTCATCTGCTGTCCGGTCATTTTCAACTTCCACAAACCCTTGATCGTCGATCAATTGAGCAGACTGCTCAGAGACATTCGTTTCTTCAATTCCGCTTAACATATCGGTTGTAAATGAAGTATCTATATGTACATTCTGCTGCGGCAGACTGATCCTAAAGACTGTATTATAAGCTAAAGGTTCTGCGGCCATATTACTTTCAACAGTTAACAATCCTCCATGTAAATGGATAATGGACCTTGACAACGCAAGTCCTATACCGCTACTTGTAGCGACAAAACCTTCGGTGTTTGCCTGATAGAATTGTTCAAATACAAAGGGTATATCTTTTGCGGGGATTCCTCTACCGGAATCCCAGACCGAAACAAGTAATTTAGCCGTATCGTCATTGCCCTCAAGTTCTACTTGTACTTTTATCCGTCCCCCCTTATCGGTAAATTTAAAGGCATTGTAAATCAGATTGACAAGCACTTTCTCAAACTGCTCAGGGTCAAAATATGCCTGGTAATCGGTAGAAATATTATTCTCAAGAAAAAACTGGATATTATTCTTCTCTGCTATAAAATGGAAGTTTAATAAAACGTTTTTAAGATATTCGGATACAAGAACTTTCTGACTGTGCAGTTCCATTTTTCCGCCTTCATGTTTTCGAAAATCAAGTAGTTGATTGACCAAATTCATCAAGCGATCAGCATTTCGTGTGGCGTAGCCCAGATGTTCCTGTGCATAGTCAGATAGCGAATGATCCGTTTTCAATTGATTCAACGGTCCTATAATCAAAGACAGGGGCGTACGAAATTCATGTGAAATATTTGTAAAGAAATTCAGTTTGGCCTCATGCAATTCCTCCTGCTTCTCGGAAGCAATCTTTCGGATCAAAAGATCACGTTTTAGCTTATTTCTACCATGAAAAAAACGGATAATCAAGAAAACAATAAAACCCAAAATCAAGAAATAACCTGTATAAGCCCACCATGTTTTCCAAGGTGCTGGGAGAATTCTTATTTTTAAAACCCGCGCCTTTTCATTCCAGATGCCGTCATTATTTGACCCTTTTATCCAGAGTTCATAATTCCCCGGATCCAAGTTCGTATAGGTAGCGACTGGATTGGTTACATAATTCCATTCCTGATCAAAACCTTTTAAATAATAGGCATAGTTATTTTTTTCAGGATGAACATAATTCAACACACTGAATTCAAGACTGAATACATTCTGATTGTGATCTAATACCAATTCATCCATCATGGATATGTCCTTGGGGATTACACCATCTATTCCGGGTCTAACAGTACGATTAAACAATTTAAGATCAGTAAACTGTATCGGTGGAACATAGCTATTGACGCTAAGACTGTCTGGATTGAATAGGGTAAAACCAGAAAAGCTACCAAAAGCAAATTTTCCGTCCCGCAGTATGGTGGCTGCATTTTGAATATATTCATTACCAGGCAAACCATCCACTTTTGTATAACTTCTAACGCTCCCTGCTTGCGGATCGAAACAGGTAATCCCTGTGTTTGTGCTTAGCCACAATTTGTTCTTTTGATCACTCAGAATACCAAAAACATTATTGACTGGAAGGCCATTTTGTTCATTGAAACGTTTAAACGCTTTCTTTTCGGGCAGATAGCGATTTAAACCGCCCATATAGGTTCCAATCCAGATTTGTCCTTTTCTATCTTCGTGAATACTAATAATATCATTACCACTGATCGAAAGCGAATCATTTTTATGATTCAAAAACGATATGAATTTATCGGTACCCGCTATTTTAAGATTTAGGCCATTAGAAGTACCGATCCATAAATTACCTTTGGAATCCTCCATGAGTGCTCTGACCATATTTGAGCTCAACTGTTTGCCGGCAGCGTTGAAGGTCTGGAAATAACCGGTTTTTTGATTTTTCCGCTGTACCTGCAAACCGCCACCAAATGTTCCGATCCAAAGATCACCCTGACGATCTTCCAGTAGTGCATACACGTTATTGTTTGCCAGTCCATTGATGACATTTGGGTCAAAACGAAAATGTTCGTAAACCTGTTGTCCTTTACGTCTTAAATTTAATCCACCATCATAAGTGCCGACCCATAAATTACCCTCCCGATCACGGCAGATAGACTTTACATTATTATGGCTTAGGCTACCCACATTACTCTTATCATGCCGTTCATTAAAAAATGAACTCGTATGTCGGTTGAAATAATTTAATCCACCACCCTCTGTCCCAATGACTAGCTCGCCATTTGGATGCTCTAAAAAAGCACTGACAACATTGTAGCTCAAGCTATTTCGTCGAGATTGATGGGTGAAATTTTGGAAATTGGGGATATCTTTATCGTATATATTAATCCCGCCAAAATAAGTACCGATCCAGATAGACCCTCTTTTATCCTGAAATATTGGCCGAATAGAGTTGTTACTCAAACTATTGGGATTGTTATCATCGGCCTGTATAAATAATATTTTCCCGTTTCGGTATAAATAAAGGCCATTGAATGTTCCAATCCAGATGCTCCCATCGTCAGCCTTCTTCAAAGAGCGTACATCCTGGTTTGCCAAATTTGCAGCAGGACTGTCATCAGTATTCAAAGAAGATACTTCTCCTGTATTTTCATTGATTATTTTTATTCCGTTGTATTTTGTTCCTACCCAAAAAACACCGGGAGCAAATTCCAGAACGGCCTGAAATCGTTGATTTACTTTATTAACCAATCCTTTCTGATTGAAATAGGTCCGCAACACTTTTAATCTATTACCATCCTTGGAAGCTGACTGCATCAGCACGATTGCATCATCTGTGCAAAACCACAATCTTTTCTTCCCGTCCTCGTATATCGTTCTAAAATTTCGAAAATACGAGCGGCCATTGCTTCCCTCAACCGTAATTTCATTGAAAACAAGCTCCGCCTCCAAATCAGCACCTTCTTTTATCCGATATAATCCAACATTTGTAGCAATCCAAATGACACCATTTGAATCTTGGAAAATTTGATGCACATTCACTTCTATTTTCCCACTTGTGTTCTCAACGACTGGCAAAGGAATACGCGTAAAATTATCTGCATTCCTATTGTATAAATTAAGGCCGCCTGTTGTCCCTACCCAAAGTCGCTGTTTCTTGTCCTGGGTAATTGCTTGTATAAAATTATGTTCCAGGGAAAGGCTATCCTGCGGATTGCTTCTATAAATTGTAAACTTACGTGCATCATATTTATTCAGGCCATCACGGGTACCAATCCACATAAAGCCCAGGTGATCTTGTTCGATAGCAAAAACACTCCCTTGTGATAAACCTTCGTTTACATCAAGATGTAAAAAACGATAGTTCTTCTCCTGTGCATTAGAAATAGAAAGGGCAAACAACGTACTAAAAACCCAAAGTATACAAATACGTAATGGCATCATGAGGAATATAATTGAAATTGGATACGATAAAAATAATCATTCCATTCTATAAACACCAATAGTTATTTATTTAATCTATCGTTCAATTGTTGCTCATAAAGTGACTCTAAGAGCAATTTTTTATTTTGATTTTCCCAAAAACCGGCAGTCCTGTCTTTAAACCGACCATGATTGTTTTTGCCATTCACCCCTATTGCAAAATTTTGCCCCGAAGCCCAAGGTTGTTGTACGGCCGCACTTTTGACTTTGCAATTCCACAATACCTGTGTTACGCCGGCCCAACCGTGTCCACTCCCCCAGTTACCGCGATCCTGAACATTAATCTCGCCATCGGTTGTAATCTGATCGTACAGGGTGCCTACTGCCCAACGATGATGTGGTCCAATATCCGCATGGGTATTCGTTGCAGTGGACATGCTAAAAACATTTGGCCCCAAAGTTCTTGCTCCCGTGACATAGTCATGCCGCCCTTCTGTGGTATATAATTGTCTAAATAAATTGAGTTGACCATTGTTATTGAATGAATACCTACGTCCCCCGGTAATTTGAGATTTGGGATCCAGGCATTTCGAATTGATAACGGATGTTTGTTTTGCGAAGGCACCCAAGCTTACTGCCGCATAACCAAAATAGCGTGCCGTAATGTTGCGTACCCATGCATTCTCAATTTTATCAAACTCAATAGCTATCCAAGCATGGTTTTCGTCTGTTTCGTTGGCAAATTCGGATTCAAAACGTAGATTTTCAATCCCCACTTCCTGAATACGTCCCGCAAACTTAAATGGAACGACAGAGACTTTACCAAACTGCGGATCTATAGCCATGACAACTGGATTATCTAAAAACAGCGTGTCTCCACTAATGGAAGAAATAACACGTTCAAATTTTAGTTTATATTCCTTAGTTGTCCATTGTTTTGTTCCTTCCCTTGCTATTATTTGATCCATTTTGACCGCTTTAATCCACGCCGCATTGAGTTCATAAGAAAGGAGTACTGATGCCCCTTTCTGAAAATCACGACTATCGTCGACAACGACATACTTACTTCCGACAGGTATATATATTGCTTCAAGCATTTGTGCTTTAGCCTGATCTTCGACATAGTTTCCGTCACCAGAAATTTTCAATAAGCTACGTTGTTGATTTCCCGTGGCACGCAATAAGGTTTCACCTTCCGCATCCCCCTCTCCTCTCAACACAATACCACTCGATTTGATCAGTAGACTTCCAGGTATATTGTAAATTCCTTTTTTCAGCGTTATCGCCCCTCTATATCCGTTTTTATCAAGGGGTTTGTTTGAGATTTCATCGATGGCACGTTGTATCATCTGTTGATCAGTTCCATCTGCTGTAGGATGTAACGAAATAGCGCTGGCTACAGTCGGGAGCTGTCGATTTCCTTGATGATAACCAACCCGACTGAAATCAGGGATGATATTTCCCCTATCATCCGGAAAATAGATGAGTTTACCCTCGGGGTCTTTTCGAATCAGGCTAGACTGTGCCCGTCCCGAACGCAAGTTTTCCTCCCGAAGCAAGGCTTCTAAAAAATAGTAATCTGCGTAACTTAATGGCTTATCCACCTCTAAATTAGATGGTTTTGATCCTGTACTATGCAGTAAAATAAACCCTTTATTTTTATTTGGAGGGGACATATAGTGGTCAATCAGATTAGACATTATTGTCTGCGCTTTGCTCAAATAGTCTTTTCCCTGATTGCTGAATGTACTCAACTCCAATAGTCCCGACGCGATCACGGTGGCAGCTGAAACATCCCTCGGTTCATTCGGAATATGAGGTGCATCAAAATCCCAATAAGGAATTAAATCCTTAGGCATACGTGGATGGCCAAAAAGCCAGTGCACAACCTTTTCGGCTTGCTGCAGGTATTTTGGATCACCGGTCTCACGATAGCACATGGTATAACCATAGAGTGCCCATGCTTCTCCCCGAGCCCAGGTAGACTCATCACTAAATCCTTGATGTGTATTTTTGTGCTGTACTTCACCTGTCGCAGGATTATAGTCAATTACATGGTAGGTGCTATAGTCCGATCTAAAATGATTCTTCATCGTTGTGTTTGCATGACTTACAGCGATATGATAATAGCTAGAGTCCCCGGTCAATTTTGTTGCTTCAAAAAGCAATTCCAGATTGAGCATGTTATCAATAATGACCGGAAAATCCCAACGATGGCTATTATGATCCCAAGAACGGATGCATCCGACCTTAGGATTAAAACGTGTTGCCAAAGTTTTAGCGGATTGGATAATGACATCCCGATAATGTGCATTGGCCGTAAGACGATAACCGTTACCAACACTACAGAAAATCTTAAAGCCCATATCATGGGTTTTCCCATTATACTGTTCGCCTTCTATACCTCCGGTCAATTCACCCGCCAGTTCTTTCCATTTATGTTTTCCGGATTTCTCGTATAAATACCATAAAACCCCAGGATAAAAACCACTGGTCCAATCGCCTCGTTTAACGGCCACCAACTCGTTATTTTCGGAGAGTGTACGTGGGGATGCTAATGTAGAATCAGCTTTTTTTAGCACCTGTAGCTCTTTATAGAGCAATTGCGACTGTCGATCCGCAAGATCCCAGGCTTTTTTCAATTGGTTTGCGTTCTGCGCTTTTGTTTCCTGAATGCCACAAAGTATAGTTGTCAAGCTCAGTATCGAAATAATAAATCGCCTTTTTGGGATAAAACGATTCGAAACATCTCCATGTTTTGACAGCAGCATATTCATATTGAAAATCATATTACATTTAGGTTTGTTTAAGTAAAAGTTTAATTGGTAAGATTTATAGCTGGATAAAAAGGGTCTTCCAGCATTACAACCATATTAAAGGATTACGGATGGGCAAGTTGCGAATGACCTCTTCCTCCTTGGGATTATGATCGAGCTCAGCCCAAAGTTTCAGATAGCTGCTGTCTTGGTAAGCGGTTGCAGCAAAGATAAGAGCAGGTTGAGCAATAGGCCATTGCTCCCAGTACATCACGTCTTTTTGATAAGGCCATTTGTTCTTATCACTGATATAAGGTATCATAAAATCCAGCCCTTTTTTGATTGTACGTCCATCGGGTAACGTATATTGCCATAGCGGTTCATTTGTTGTAGACAGGATATGGCAGATCATGGTCATGGCATCTAGATTAAATAGGGAATATCCAAAGGGCTTGGTCCGTTGGAGTTCCCGGGGAAAGCTACCATCTTTTTCCATCTGGCTGGGTAATAAAATTTGCTGGTAGCGTTCAGCACACATCTTGAGCAAAGCCGTATCCTGCACTAGACTGGCAAAGGATGCCACCTGCATAACCCAACAGGTACCATGATTGTTTGCTGCATTCATTTCGTCTTTACCATATTGGTGCTCAGTCAACCAGCGCAGATATGTTGCAAACCAACGATGGATGGCCTCTTTGGTTGACTGTGGAAAGTTTGGATCATTTTCGAGCACTTTTACGCCCTGTGCCACTTCCATTAAATGAATGGTGTCAATTATGCCTATACCGCGACCTGTAAATCGTCCTTGTACAGCTTGGGCATACAGCAGATTTGGATTCATCATCGTCTCCGAGTCGACAAACCAAGCATGCAAATGAACCAACGCCTGCTGCACATATTTTTTATCCGGATTCAAACGGTAGGCCGAAGCTAGGGCGCCGATAATTTGGCTAAAACGGATCATGGCTTTTCGATGGGCAACAAAGTTGGCTGGATTACTCATACCATCCCGTTGGACATAGGGGGCACCCGCATCCATTGGATCTGGCCACCAATAGTCGCCTTCCGAGTAAAAGTCATGAATACCACCGCTACTTCGAACTGCAGGGTAAGCCGTCACGGTCAAGGGCTTTTGCTTCATGGCCCATTTTGATTGCTTTTTTATAATAGGACGCAAAACCGTTACGATTTTACTCTTGAAAGATCCATTGGGTTCATTCGCCCCAGCGAACAGGGGGAGCAGCACAATCCCAATAAATGTGCACGCTAGTCTGAAGATTGATTGTAAATTCATTTCCTTAGATTTTTATGAGCTATATCGGGATAACGCGGTACTCCTTGCCCTCGACTGTTTGAAATTCAATTTCAAA
Source organism: Sphingobacterium prati (assembly GCF_013167215.1). Taxonomy (GTDB): domain Bacteria; phylum Bacteroidota; class Bacteroidia; order Sphingobacteriales; family Sphingobacteriaceae; genus Sphingobacterium; species Sphingobacterium prati. The sequence continues at coordinate 210,338 of NZ_JABJWY010000035.1, read as the reverse complement.
AGTTTCTTTGGTTGATAAAGGCGATAATTTTTCGCGGTCAAGGATATGGTATTTCAATGAACTGGGTTTGTATAGCAATTCATTTTCAGCCCCATTGACTTTATTCCCACTCGTTCCAATTACTTTCACTGGCATAGAGGTACGCAACTTGCATATTCCACCTATATTGGAAACGATGCGCGTCTGTTGCAATTTATTATCCTTCCAATCAATGTCTACCGTAAAGTTTCCCCTTGCTTTAATTCCCTTAATATGCCCTGTCGACCACTCATCGGGCAGCGCTGGCAATAGATGAATAGCACCATCGTGGCTTTGCAAAAGCATTTCAGTCATTCCGGCCGTTGCGCCAAAATTGCCGTCGATCTGAAAAGGAGGATGTGCATCAAATAAGTTCGGATAAGCACCACCACCGCTCATCTGAGCGCGATCCAGTTTGGGATCAATAAAGTTCAGCGCATCCTTAAGAATTTTATAAGCGTGGTTTCCATCCTGTAATCTTGCCCACCAATTTGTTTTCCATGCCATCGACCAACCTGTACTCACATCACCGCGCAAAAGCAGCGATTTTTTTGCCGCAGCGGCCAATTCACTATTTTCTGTAACGCTAATCTGGTTACCAGGATAGAGTCCAAAAAGATGCGAAATATGTCTATGCTGATCTTTGGGATCATCCCAATCTTTAAACCATTCTTGCAGTTGACCATATTGTCCAACCTGATAGGGATATAATTTTGCACTCGCCTGTTCCAATGTCGATTTAAACTCAGGGTCGATCTGCAGTACATCGCAAGAGCGAATAACCGCAGTAAATAACTCGCGGATAATTGCCATATCCATCGTGGATGCCATGGTCAATTGATATTCCTTTCCTGCTATTTTAATTGTATTTTCAGGCGATGTAGAAGGATTTGTTATCAAGTATTTATTTTCAGGATCAGCGATCAGCCAATGTAACATAAACTGAGCCGCCCCCTTCATCAGTGGATAAGCTTTATTTTGGAGAAAAGATTTATCTCCTGTAAAGCGATAATGCTCCCACAAATGTGTGCTGAACCAAGCTGCGGCCATTGGCCATGCAGACCATCGTGGCATACCTTTAGGGTCCCAGTCATACCCTCCCGGAGGAGAGGTCTTGGCCCACAGGTCCGAATTATGGTGAACTACCCAGCCTTCCTTTATGTTGTAATTTACAGCGGCAGTTTGCGCTCCATTGATCGCCAGTTCCTCCATAAAATCAAATAGTGGCTGATGGCATTCGGACAAGTTGGTATTTTCTGCCAGCCAATAATTCATTTCGGTATTGATATTCGTGGTGTAATTACTTCCCCAAGGCGGCTGTACATGATCATTCCAAATCCCCTGTAAATTGGCGGGTCTTCCACCTTGTCTCGAACTTGCGATCAGCAGGTAACGTCCAAAATGATAATACAAAGTCAGTAAATCCAGATCTGTAGGACCTTTGGAAAATTGCATAATCCGCTGATCGGTCGGTAAATTTGCATGTGTTGAAATTCCAGCCAGTTCAAAATCTACCCTGTTAAACAGTGATCTGTAATCCTTCTGATGATCAACAAGCAGTGTTGTAAAGTTTTTTACTGCGACCTGTTTCATTAAACTGTTAACTGTCGCCTTTACATCTTTTCCAGCTCGGCTCGGCGATTTGTCGAAACCATTAAAGCTGGTCGCTTCTGTCAGTAATAATAGTACCTCATCAGCACGAATGATACGAAGCTTATCCTTTTCTTGCTGTACCTTCCCTCCTTTTGCCTGTACTTTAACACGCATTTCGAAAGTCATCCCCTTTCCCTCAATGCTATCGTAAACCACCTGTTTCGGTTCGTAATCCCGATTAGCCACAAAACTGGGGGCTTTACCCACAAGGCTCAGTACATCGTTGCCGAGTGCTGAAACGGTACTTTTCAGTTTACTGGTCATGGACAGATCCAAAGTGATTGATTTGGCTTGATTTGCTTTTAATCGAATGACCAAAGCTTTGTCGGGATAGCTGACAAAGCTTTCTCTTTGATATTGAACTCCTCGATAAGTATAACTTACTGTACTTACCGCCCCTTCCAAATCCAAATCCCGCCGGTAAGCTTTTACGGCTTTCTCCTCTTGATGAAAATCCAGCCACAGGTCACCCATGGGTAAATAGCGCGCTGAATAAGGACCTTGCATTTTCTTCCAGAGGACAGCAGCCTCTTCATATTTCCCAGCTAAAATAGCTTCACGTACTGATGGTAAAATTTGTGGGCCATTGGGGTTGTTTCCAGCCTCAGGTTCGCCCGACCACAGGGTATTATCATTAATCTGAAAACGATCCCTGCTCACCCCGCCGAAGACCATTGCGCCTGTCGTACCGTTACCTAGCGGTAGTGCTTCCTCCCAATATGCAGCCGGTTTGTCGTACCAGAGTTGGCGCTTCTTTTGTTTATGTTGTGCATGACCACAGATAACAGTGGCCATTATCCCGAGCAAAAGAAAAAAGCTCAAATTCGTGTTTAATTTTATCATCTCACTATTTTTCAATTGTCAACAAAGTACTTTTCGATTCGTCCATCCGTCCGGACACAACTGCTTTTCCTGCGGATAAGCGAAGCCTTATCAAGGCTCTTCCATTGTATGCCTGTACTTTTCGCGCCCCTATGGATGTTCCCTGATCAATGATGAGTTCACCATCTCCTGTAGCATCAAAATAGATCCAGTTTTTGGCATCCAGACAAAGAATACCATTTTTATCCAATACCTTGGCCTGCACCGTTATGATATCATCTTCCCGTGCAATTTCTTCAACCTGTAATTTCGCAGGTTTGCCCCAACGCGCTGTTTGATACACCTGCTCAATTTGATCTGTCATAAGCTCCTTACCATTTTTGGTAACAGCTTTGATCTGATTTTTTCCCGCACGTAACTTCACCATCCAACGCAATCCAGCAGCGGGAAAATCTTGGCTATTTCTTTTCTTTACCCCTTGACTTTCGCCATTGACAAATAGTTCGACCTCCTTTGCATTGGAATATACTTTGATCATCTTTGCCTCATCCGGCTCTCCCCAACGAACAGGCCAAGAGTGTCCGTAGATATGCAACATGGGTTTTGAAGTCCAATACGATTGAAATACGTAATAGGATTCCTTCTTCGTAAAATCGCGTTCGACGACACCTTTCTGGTTGACATAGGGAACCGGATTATCCGGTCGAACAGGTGTCGAAAAATCTTTAAAGGGCCAATATGCCGTACCCGTAAGCCAAGGCATGGTTTCTTGCTCCTTAAGGTGCCAATCGATCAAATTACAGATATAGCTTTCGCTCCAGTCACCATCCTTGGAAACTCTTGCTGCACCACCCACGAGGGATGCATCGCCAGCCCGTTCATCGGTGGTACCATCACCTTCTATCCTGGCTAATGCCCGATCAGGATCCTCTGCATGGCGACGAGCATGACTGTCTCCGCCCCATTCCACATGAAGAAAATGTTTGACCTTTTTCATTTCCTCTGCCGAGGCCGTTTTATAGTCTGTATACACGCCACGATACCAACCCGCCCAGATAGAAGGTGAATATACATCAACAATATCTTTACAAAAGTCACAACGTCGTATGGCTGTTTTTCGACTGGGATCCAATTGGTGGGAAAGTAAATGTAATTCCCGCATAAATGTCCTGATTTTCTCTTTGTCGAATTCGGGGAAATCGCCGGGCCAATCATTTTCATTACCGAGCCCCCAAATAATGATCGAAGGGTGATTGTAGTGCTGCTCAATCATATTTGTCAACATCCGTTTCCCTTGTTGCTGATAGATTTCACCGCCCAAGCCACCGCGACACCAAGGGATCTCCTCCCAAACCAAAATACCAAGACTATCACAGGCTTCGAGAACCCTGCGGCTTTGTTGATAATGCCCCAGCCGAATGAAATTGACGCCCATCTCTTTCATCATTGTCATTTCCTGTAAAATCTGTGAATCTGTCATGGCCGCTCCTACAGCAGCATGATCTTCATGACGATGCGTGCCCCGAAGCAAAAGTCTTTTTCCGTTTAATAAAAAGGGACCGTTATCTTTAAATTCTACATGCCGGAAACCAAAAAGGCTCTCTTCTTTAAATGTCTGTCCATTGCTTTTGACGATGGTTACCAAACGATATAAAGCAGGATGATCTGGGCTCCACAATTCGGGGTTTTTAACCGTTAATTTTCCAAAGTCAAGAGATCCTTCCACCGAACGAACAACCGGCGTCTGACTCAGTAGCAATTTACCCGAAGGGTCATAAAGCTGTGTTTCGACATCAAAATTTGAGCTGTTGGATTGTGTTAATAGGCGACCACGGATTTGCAATACCCCCTGTTTTCCATCTGCATCCACTGTAGGGCTAACAAAGACTTTTTCTAAAGCCGTCTGTGGTACATATTTCAAATTCAGATGGCGATAGATACCTCCATATAGGTTAAAATCGGATAGGTCTGAGGGAATCATTTCGAGGTCACGCGAGTTATCTATCCGAATTGAAACCGGTATCTTCCCTTTAAACTGTGTTTTATAGGCTTCGTTTTTTTTAAACTTTTCGACGGTCTCAGTAATATCTACTGTCCATTCGTCATAGCCGCCGACATGTTCCCCAACCTTTTGCGTATGGATATAAACCGTAGACTTTTGTCCTGCACCTTCAAAATGAAGCAATGTATGACCATTTGGATAGGGGTTTTCAATGGTTAATGTCTTTCTATACCAACCTGGGCCCTGATAATAATTGACAGCTGGATCAACAGCATCTAAGGCATTGTAACAATGAGGCAAACTAACGGTTTGCCATAGTGGAACGGATTCAGGATTGCCCGCCCCAACCGGCCGTACAGCTTCCCAAATCCCCCCAAGATCGCTCTTCAGAAAGTCCCATTCCCTGTCGATTCGCTTTGATTCCTGAGCCTGGAGCTGTAAAGCGCCAAATCCCAATAGCAATGCAAGTATTTTATAAAACTTATTTTCCTTTATCATTAAATAGGGTTCTCTTTTCTTAATCTTTAAATTCAGCTTATTCATCCAAGGCTCCGGTTTTCATTTCCTTTGCTGTGGCAGTCTTATCTCTTTCTAGTTTTCCATCCAACTCAATTTTGATTACAGTTGCGACAGGATCAATGGCCTGTTTGGAAACGTCAATTTTGATCGTATCAGACTGAGATTTCACTTTAAGCGTTTTACCATTCGATAAAAAACTAGCGTTTAAAACTTTATTTTTTACTGGAAGAACGACCGTTCCATCTTGAGGCCAGTCAAATATGGTCAGGTAAAGCAGGGTCTTGTCGCCCAGTTCCTTCATGGTGCATCTTCCCCACTCAAAGGGTTGCAAAGGACTGCTTTTGGTTGCATAAATTGCTTCACTGTTTATTTTCATCCACTTACCTATCGTCGCCAATCTGTCTATGCTTTCCTGTGGAAAGCTTCCATCGGGTTTCGGGCCGACATTGAGCAAATAATTCCCGCCTTTTGATGCGATATCAACCAAATTACGGATCAATGTTTCTGCCGACTTCCATTTATGGTCAGACGTACGAAATCCCCAGGTTCCATTCATAGTCATACAAGTTTCCCAATGCTTTCCTTCCAATTCACTCCAATCTGGAATTTTCTGTTCTGGCGTCTTTGTATCCCCCGGAAAATTTGGTCTTTTCAAGCGATCATTGGTAATAATATTGGGTTGCAGGCGCAGTTGTTCCTGTAACATGCTTGCCGCTTCATCCGTCATATTTGTTGGTGTATCCCACCACAAAACGGAAATATCACCATAATTACTCAAAAGTTCTTTCACCTGTGGTACAGATACATTTTTGATATAGTCATCAAAACTCGCGGTTTCCTGCTTTGGGTCCCAATGGCCTTTATGCGCTAAGGTATAGGCATCTATTTTAGCTGAGTCTGGACTGGGCCAGCCTTCGCGCATGAGTTTCCGCGCCGCTGAACCTCCGGGATTATTCCAATCTTGTGCTTGTGAATAGTAGAACCCTAATTTGACTCCATACTTTTTACAGGCTGCGGCCAAAGGCTTTAACAGATCTTTACCATAAGGAGTCGCGTCGACCATATTCCATTTGCTGGTTTTCGTTTCGAACAGTGCAAAACCGTCGTGATGTTTGGCCGTAATAATGAGGTACTTCATACCGGCATCTTTCGCTATACGCACCCATTCGTCGGGATTATATTGTACAGGATTAAACTGGCCTGCCATTGCCTGATATTCGTCAACCGGGATTTTTGAACGGTTCATAATCCATTCCGCTCCACCCCGAGCTTGTTCATGACCACGATAGACACCGCCAAATTGTGCATATACGCCCCAATGGATAAACATGCCGAATCTGGCTTCTTCCCACCATTTCATCCGTAGACTATCAGGTAGTTTATTTTCTTGCGCCATTGAAGCGCCACTAGATATTCCTGAGATCAGGAGTATCAGGAATAGTATTTTATACATTTTCAGTTTAGTTTTCATGCCTATAATGGTTATATCTTAGAAGCCTTTTGTTTGTGTAAATTTATCATTTCCCAAACTTTTAGCAATATCTACTTCGGACTGTGGTACAGGCCATAAGGTATCCCGCTCTGCAAATAAGCGCATTGCACCATCGGGATCTTTGGTTTTGTCCATGACTTGTTTTATAAGTCCCCAACGTTTTAGATCAAAGTAACGCTGTCCTTCCAGAGCCAATTCAACACGTCGCTCCTGACGGATAATACCGCGAAACTCTTCCTTCGTCAATCCGGAGCTAAATTGCAGCAAGGGCATTTTTACATCTGCGCGGGATCGTACCTGATTCAATGCATCGACGGCTGTTTGCTCAGGTCCAGCACTTTCGTTTTTTGCTTCTGCATACATCAGCAGAATATCCGCGTAACGAAGAAATACCCAATCTTGATCACTTTGTGTCGCGTAGCTGGTTGGCCATTTGGCTTCATTGATATATTTCCGGGGCAAAAAGCCCCCCTTAACATCCGCCGCGACAGGATCAAAGGCCGAAGAAGCCGTCGTTCCACGCCATACCCCCTGATAGATAATAGATGCCTTCAATCGGGGATCACGATTTTCATAAGGATTTTTCGCGTCATATTTGGCAGAAGTCCTGATATCCTTGCCATCAATACAATAGTAGGAATCAACCAGATACCCCAGTGGCTGTACCGTCATTAAATAGGAGTACATCATATCTGCGGGGCTATACATATTAGGTGGTAGAAAACGCGCCGAAAACATAATTTCAGGATTACTATTTTGACCAGGTTTTCTAAATAAATCCCGATAGCCACCTTGATAGATCGAAAATTTGTTTTCATCCATCACCATCTTTGCCACTGCAGCAGCTTCAGCCCATTTTTTATTTGTCAATAATACTTTCGCTTTATAACCGAGTGCAGCACCCCTGACAGCATGTCCTTTATATGCGGTGTTTGGCAACTTTTCAATGGCATAATCAAGATCTGCTAAAACAGCTTCCAAAACTTTGCTTTTTTCAGTCCTTCCCAGTCTAGCGCTGGCATCATCCAAACCTAGTGGCTCAAGTGTCAGTGGCACATCACCATAAAGATTAGTCAGTAAAAAATAATAATGTGCACGAATGAAACGGGTTTCGGCTTTATAGCGATCCCGATCCTGCTGGCTCATGCTGGTGATACGGTCTATATTGGCAATCAATTTATTACAGGCTGCGATTGCTTGATAGGAGATCTCATAACCTTCCGCCTGCATACCGCCTGTCGTTGAGGTCAATCCACCTCTAGAAATTGTATTAAAATTATTGGATGTGCTTGATATGAATGCATCATCGGATAAGCCGTCCCAGAACATGCTTGCCCCACCCCAGCCCCCCCGGGCATTGGAAGATGATGTAGAATTATATCCCCTACATAAAAATTCATACACGCCCGATAGTGCAAGGTCTGCATCCGCTTGAGTTTTCCAAAAAGTAGATTCAGGTATTTTATCCGTTGGATTTTTATCTAAGAAATCTTTCGCACAACTGCCCAGCGCTGTGGTAGCCGCCAAACAAAAATATAGATATGTCTTTTTTAGTTTAATTTTCATGATCTCATCAGTTAGAAGGTGATATTTGCACAAAATGCAAAAACTTTATTTTGAGGATGGGTTACATAACGTCCTGAGGTTGCTCCACCACTGGACGATACACCGCGTTCTGGATCTAAACCTGGGAACTTCGAAAAAGTAACCAAGTTATCTGCGGCAAAATAAACGCGTAATCCCGAAATACCTGCCTTTGATAATGTGTTCTGTGGGATACTGTAACCTATTTGAATATTTTTCAATCGTAAGAAAGATCCATCTTTCAAGAAAAATGTAGAGGCCGTCCGTACATTATTTGCTGCTGGTGAATTGTCTAATCCTACAATCGGTAACGATGCATTTGGATTTTCCGGTGTCCAAGCGTCCATCCATTCTCGCGTGAAAGTCCCGCCTTGTCTAAAAGGAACGATTCCCCATTCGCTAACAAATATTTTTTGGCCTTGAGACCCAAAGAAAAATGCCGTAAAATCGAAGTTTTTCCATACTGCGGTTGCATTAAATGAATAATCAAAATCTGGGAATGCCCCAGGTATTACAACGCGGTCATTATTATCCACCTTGTTATCGCCGTCGACGTCCGCAAATTTCAAATAGCCAGGTTGCGCTGGAACTTGTTGTTTTGGCGAACTTGCGATCTCCTCCTTCGAGCGAAATATACCGACACTTTCCAGCAAGTAGAAACTACCATATGGTAAACCTTCCCGAACAATTGTATTTCCGGAAATACGTTCGGCTCCATATTTTATAACCTTATTACTATTGGCCTGGATATTACCATTTAATGTTAAGGATACCGCACCTATTTTCTCGCGGTACTGAAGTCCGAGTTCGATCCCTCTATTACGCAACGTTCCATAATTTACCGTCGGTGCAGTAAGACCAATATAGGAAGGGAATGCTGTCGATGACGACAGAATATCAGAGGTCACTTTATTGTACCAGTCAAAGGAGGCTGTCAACTTATTATTCCAGAATCCAAGATCAATTCCAAAATCCAATACCTTGGTACTTTCCCACTTAATGCGTTCATTTGCCATAGCCACCTGACGTGCTCCCTGTTGTAGGGTCTCTTCAAAGGGATAGGCAAAAGCAGAGCTGTAAACAGTTTGATAGGGATAGTTTCCGATATTCTGATTACCGAGGGTTCCGATGGAAGCCCTAAGTTTGACTTCATTCACTGTTTCTTTAAGCTGCTCGCCAAAAAAAGCCTCGTCTGAGATCTTCCATCCTGCCGACACAGATGGGAAAAAGGCCCATTTACGATTCTCAGGAAAACGTGAAGAAGCATCATAACGGGCATTTCCTTCCAAGAGATACTTGCCTTTGTAATCATAATTCAAACGACCATAATAGGATCTTAGAGACCATTCATTCGTGATACCACTATTGGACTGTTGTCCCGCCCCGCCGCCATCCAATTCCAGCAGATCCTTATTAGGGAATTGCAATCTACTGCCAAATAATTTTTGCGTTTTGTTATATTCTGCTTGTGTGCCGGCTAGTACTTTCAAATTATGGTCTCCAAATGACTTGTCGTAAGTCAGTTGAGTATATCCCACAGGATATACGTTATTGTCATCCGTCACTTCCAATCCTTGGCCGCCCACGTCCAATTGTCGCGCCGGAAGTGCATCCGGTTTTGCCTGCCACATGTATTGATTGATCACAGGCTTGTTCGTATAGTTTTTGGTAAATCCATAGGTCAGACCACCACTGGTTTTCCATTCTAAACCCTCCAACAGTTTTACATTGACAAAAATATTGCCCTGCATAAAGTAATTGTTCAGTCTTGTGAATGCATTTTCAGCAACGGCTACAGGATTTTTATTGGGTGACTGAAATGGATATGCTCTTGAGGTATATCGTCCACTACCATCCGGAAGTACAGGACCATATAATGGCGATTGACTTATTGTTGACAGGAACTGATCTTCGGCTCCATTTCTGGGATATTTTCGATCACCATAATTCAGCGTAATGCTTGAACCAAAACTTATTCTATCATTGATTTTTGAGTTCAGATTTAACTGCAAATTATACTTCTTAAAGGAAGTCCCGATCATGATATCAGGCTGATCGACGTAACCGAGGATAACGTTATAATTGGTTCCATTGGCACCACCACTTAAACTTAAGTTATGCGTTTGCACCGGTACAGTTTTAAACACGGCATCCAACCAGTTAAAGTCAGGATAAAGCGTTTTGTCTGTCGCATTTTTATAAGCATCAATCATTTCCTGGCTGAAAAGCGAATTCGCATTGCTGATACCTGAATTTTTAGCAGCTTGATTATATAGGGTCATATAATCAACCGAATTATAGACCAAATCAGGTAATGCTGAAGCTTTTGTAATTCCAACATTGTAATCGTAGCTCAGCTGTGCTTTTCCGGATTTACCCTGTTTGGTTGTCACGAGGATCACACCGTTTGCAGCTCTTGCTCCATAGATTGCTGCTGAGGCGGCGTCTTTTAATACTGTAATATTTTCAATCGCCTGTGGATTCAGGTTCTCCAAACTACCGGGAATCCCATCCACAATGACCAATGGTGCAGAAGAAGCACCATAAGAGCCTAATCCCCTAACTTGTAAATTCACATTTTCATTACCCGCCTCTCCGGATCCTTGTGTCACACGAAGTCCCGGCATACGCCCTTGAAGTAATTGTGTAGGATTAGTCGCAATTCGTTTATTCAAGGTTTTTCCGTCTACTGCAGCAACTGCTCCAGTCAAATTGCTCTTTTTCTGTGTTCCGTAACCTACGACAACGACCTCGTCCATTAGGCTACTTGACTCTTGTAGTACGAGATTGATATGCTCTTTTTTATCAATAGGTATTTCTGTTTTTTCTCTACCTACCAGTGAAAAAATCAATACATCAATATCCTTGGCAAGAATCTGATAATTGCCGGATACATCTGTAACGGTTCCATTCTTTGTGCCTTTAATCTGTACTGTCACCCCTGCAAGTGGTTCGCCTGCAGGTGAGGTTACTTTTCCGGATATTTTTAGCTGCGACTGTGCAAACACATTTGGTGCAGCCATACTCATCAGCGAAAATAAAAGCAAACCCTTCCCTACCGTTTTGGTTATCGGTGTTATCATAGTTCTTTTGGTTTATGTGGTTATTTTGAACTCAGTAAATGAAACCAAATATCAAAAATAGTCGGCCTCTAGAGGGAGATTTTTCGTTCGAATAGGTGGAAAAAATGTCTTTTTCCCTGATTTCCAGCAGAATTAAACGGATTTTGAGGAAAATTAAATTTTCAATCGCTGTTTCATTCTTGACGATGGCATAAAAAAGGTATTATCTATCCTTAAAAAGAAAATATCAACCTATTTACAAGTTGATATTTTCTTTCATTTAACACCAAAGAAGTCCGATATTGCTGTTCTAATACCCTGGATTTTGGGGCAGTAAATTTGTATTACGTGCGATTTCATCCTGAGGAATAGGCATCAGTGCATGAAAATCTTTTACTTTTGGTTGGCTTTCATAGGCTCCCGGCCTAGTAAATGCATCCACTACTTGTCCCCAACGTTTGATATCGTACCATCTTTTCCATTCAAAAGCTAATTCAACACGACGTTCTTCCTGTACTGCTTTTCGAAAGTCTGTCTGCGACATACCCGTTGCTAGGTCGGCAGGATAATTCTGTACTCCCTGTGGCGTATACCTTGCTCTGGCGCGAACAGCATTTATATAGCTATATGCCTTCTCCGTTGGTCCGCCTTTGCTCTCATTTAATGCCTCAGCTGCCATTAAAAGAACTTCAGCATAACGAAAGATAACATGTTTGATATCAGAGTCAGAACCATCCGCTCCAGCATTCGTGCCCGGATGCAAACACCATTTTGCGGTATGTATACGAGGCCATTTCCATTTCTGATAAGGTGTCATCACCCCTTTTATCGGTGTTTCGGTCAGAAAACTGATTTTCTTTCTGTAATCTTGATCGGAAAAACTATTATATACACCATTTGATGGTACAATAACGCTCCACCCCAACATATCAGCGTCCCGCACACCGGTCATCGGCGCCGTATAATCCTGATTGGATGAATTTTCTCCGGTAATTCCGCCCAGAAAATCAACCACCCAGACATGCTCAGTCTGAAAACCAAGATCAGCATCCCATAGGCTATTATAATCTTTGACCAAGGCATACTGGTATTTGTTTGCATCATTGATTACAGCCTCAGCCATCTTAGCGGCATCATCCCATTTTTTCAAGACCATATAGACCGAAGCCAACAAAGTCTGGGCGGCGCCTTTGGATGGTCTCGCTTTTTTGTTATTGGCATAGGTATCTGGCAAATTCACTATCGCGTATTCACAGTCTGCGATGATATGCTCATAAACCTTTGCTGCCGGAGTTTTGCTGATCGCAATTACCTTGCTTGGGTCACTGACAAATTCACCCATATAGGGGATATCCCCAAATAGTTGAACCAAGTGATAGTAATATAAAGCCCGAAGTAACCTCGCTTCGGCAATGAGGGCAGATTTTTTAGCCTCATTCATTGTGACGGCTGGAATACCATCTATTGCGGCATTTGCTGCGCCAATACCCAAATAAGCGGTTTTCCATACGGCGAGCAGATCCTGATTGCTCGCATCATGTGTAAAACTGTTCAACTGAATCCGACTAGATTGCGTACCAATATCCGCAATATCAATGTCATCACCCAGCAATTGCAGTACCATGGTCAATCGCCGTCCATAAAAATCTGCATTGGCTAGCAGCCCATAAATCCCCATCACGGAAGCTTCTGCATCCGCTTCCGTCTTAAAATATTGCTTAGGATCCAAAATACTTACCGGTTCCTCGTTCAGTTTGGTACAGGAAAACAAGCTGGTAAAACACAGCATCGTAAGTATAACACGATATATAGTTATCTTTTTCATGAGCATGAATTATTAACAGGTGCCTATTTCGAGCATCTAGCTGAAAATTGCTGCACCCAGATTATTTATTTTTCATTTAACGACCATCAATAGTATTTAGATGGTTCTTAGTAATGTCAAAACCTTATATTTAAGCCAAGGGTGTACGATTTAATATTGGGGTAGCCCATGTAATCTAATCCGACATTTCGGTTAGAGTCCTGATAGCTTACTTCAGGATCAAAACCCGTGTAGTTGGTCCATGTCCATATATTTTGTGCACTGACATATATTCTTAAATATTTCAGATGAATTTTCTCGAGTGACTTTTCTGAAAAATTATAGCCAAGAGCAAGATTCTTTAACCGGAGGTAAGAGCCATCTTCTACCCAGCGCGAGGAAACTTCGGGATTGTTGGTTGAGCTTGCCCTTGGTACGTCAGTATTGGTATTTTCGGGTGTCCAGCGTCGCAGTGCATCCTTCGTAGCATTTCCTTTTCCGGCCATCCAGTCCAGTTCCATTCGTGTGATATTCAACATATCATTACCATAACTTCCTTGCATAAAAATATTCAGATCAAAATTCTTATACTTAAAATCATTGTTAAAACCGAAGGTGAAATCAGGATTTGGATTGCCTATAATCGTACGGTCGTCAGCATTAACAACACCATTTGCACCGGCGATCAATTGATTATTTTTATCGCGTCCAAATAGATCCTTATAGCGAATATCTCCAGGTTTCTTATTTGGTTGTGCGCTAAAATCATCGCCCTGCTGATAAATTCCATCTGTCACCCATCCAAAAAATGCGCCAAGTACCTCTCCTTCACGTAGTAGCTGCGAATCCGTTGAAAGCATGTGACCAGGGATCGTATTATATCGAATCTCGCCTCCGGGAAGCTGCAAAATCTTGTTTCGGTTGAAACTGATGTTAAAATCTGTTTTCCATCCAAAGGCGCCGTTGAGATTGGTTGTCTGCAAACCAAATTCCCAACCTTTGTTTTGTACACTTCCCACATTCTGAAGCGCCGTAGTAAAACCCGAATAGAGCGGCAGTGGCACCTGATACAAGAGATTGATCGTTTTTTTGTAATAATAGTCTACTGATAGGTTGATTCGGCTCTTTAGAATACCGATATCCAATCCGGCGTCTGTCTGCTTGGTTGTTTCCCAGGTCAGATTCGGATTGGCAACATTCGTCGGACGTACTGCATTAACTGGACTTCCGCCCATTGTTGTTAAGGTAGGTGAAAATCTAGCCAAGGATTGGTAGGAACCAATTTCCGAGTTTCCGGTTTCGCCATAACTTGTTCGCAATTTTAAATTGCTCAGCCAATCGACAGATTTCATAAAAGGTTCCTGGCTTACATTCCAGGCAAGCGCTCCGGAGGGAAAGAAAGCCCATTTATTATTATCTCCAAATTTGGAAGAGCCATCGTACCTTCCTGTCGCGGTAACGAAATAGCGATTCTTATAATTATAATTCAACCTACCATAAAAGGAAGACATTACCCAATCTTCAAGATTCGAAGATGCATTTTGATAATTGGAACCAGCACCTAGATTCCAATAGCTAAAGCTGTCCGAAATGAAATTTCGGTTATTTGCCTGCCAGGTTTCATTTCTAGAACTCTGATAGGAATAACCAGCCATCGCATTCAGATTATGGTCTTCATGAAAGGTTTGCGTGTAGGTCAAGAAGTTTTCATTGATCAAATTGGTGTTTTTATGTGCCGCGATCGAGCCGACTCCACCGAAATTCCTACCTTCGACAAGTTCTTTTGAGACATAATTACCTGTACGTTGATTGCTGACCTGTACACCAAAAGTGCTGCGAAAGATCAGATTTTTGAGAATCCCCAACTCCACAAATCCATTCCCCTGAAACAGGTCTGTAATCACTTCGTTTTTCCTTTCCATAGCAGCAGCCACCGGATTGTCGTGCGGATCACCGAACTGCTTCAAGGTGTATTTTCCTTCCTCATCATAAACTCCCTGTGTAGGTTCAAAACGCAAGGCTGCGGAGATTACCCCTGCACCTGTGGTTCCACTGCTTCCTTCCTGTGTCCTTACACCATTTAATTTATTGCGATTAAACAGCAGTCTCGTTCCGATTTTGATTCGATCAGAAACCTTCATCTCTAAATTTGAAGTCCCGGAAAGTCTTCTAAAATCCGAATTGATCACAGTTCCCTTTTGTCCAAAATGACTGACGGAAGTATAGTACCTGATATTATCGCTACCACCGGAAACAGAGACTTGATTATTCAACTGGTTTCCATTTCTAAAAATAAGATCCTGCCAATCGGTTCCTTCACCCAGGGATTGCGGATCTTTGAATGGCAGGTTGTTGTTTCCGGCGTTCGCATAGGTATCGTTAATATAAGCGGCAAATTCCGAAGCATTTAATAGTGGAAGACGCTTGCCCACTTTTTGGGAAGCAAAGGAATTATTTAATTCAATAACAGGCTTGCCCGAACGTCCTTTTTTTGTTGTTATCATGATCACCCCATTGGCGCCTCTCGAACCATAAATAGCTGTTGCGGAAGCGTCTTTTAACACTTCGATAGATTCTACATCTTCAGGCGCGGGGGCAGAACTACCAGGAAAGCCATCAACTACATACAATGGATCACTACTCGCATTGATGGAACTACCGCCCCTAATGCGTACGCGAGGAGCTTTACCGGGTTCTCCATTCGTGCTGGTCACTGAGACCCCAGGGGCTCTCCCCTGTAAAGCTTGTGCAGTACCTGCCAAGGGGAACGCATTAATTTGATTCGCATTAATGGAAGACACGGAACCTGTTAAATCACTTTTTCGTTGTGTTCCATAGCCCACGACAACGACCTCATCCATAACTGACTCGTTCGATTGTAAGGTGAGCTGTACCGTCTTTTGATTCGCCCCAAGTTTAATTTCTTGCCCAGCGTAACCAATGGAAGAAAAAGTTAATGTTGCATTCGCAGGTACCTTTAAGATAAACTCACCTTTATCGTTAGTCTGTGTACTCCGGCCAGGGACTCCCTTCACGCTTATAGAAACTCCCTGCAAGGGAGAATTGTCTTTGTTGGCAACCTTACCTCTGATTTCTGATTCTTCCTGATTAATTTGATGATAGATACCTCTGTTTTCGCCCTTAGTGGTCCCCAGCGATAGTCCCGGTGACAAAAATATTGCCATGGAAGCATAGGGAATAAGCGCACAAGGCCCTCTTCTGAAAAGCTTTGATTTCATAATTTTAAATATTTAGTGTTCTTGTGGTTTATATTTTGATTGATAGATTCATTCCTTGAGCAATTCGTTTAAATCCAAATCTAATTTTTAAAGATTTGTTCAAGTCATAATCGTGTTTTGTTTGGTTATTTGTCTCCAAGGTAATTAAAAAACAAATGGACTTCAACGATTTATACTATTAAAAATGCGAAAACGATTTCGACTATTTTATCCGAAAAGATAGCCTAGAATCTCTATAATGATACTCATCTGCTGCTCGTATTCTCACATTTGCAATAAAATCTATATATTGCTTTTCAAATCAGTTTAAAGTGAGGGATTCGATGATATCAAAAAAATATAGCATGACCTATATCTTTTGGTTTTGCACTTTTTTTATGCTTAATATGGAAACTGGCCATTGCCAGACAATCATACCCACAGGCACACCATTTGTAAAGCAATACAAAAAAAGCCAATACAAAGCAGGTAATCAGAATTGGTCTCTAGCTATTGATCAAGAAGGGCGAATCTATAGCGCCAATACAGAGGGACTACTGCGATTTGACGGACAGTACTGGCGGATATACCCACTTCCCAACCACTCGACAGTTCGCAGCGTTGCTGTTGACAAAGCAGGGAAAGTATACACAGGTGGACGAGGGGAATTTGGTTACTGGACATCAAAAACATTTGGTGAGATGACCTATCATAGCTTATCCAAATTAGTCGCAGATAAAATTTATTTTCCGAACGAAGAGATCTGGAAAATCATAGTGGAGGATCATCGTGTATTTTTCCATACTTTTTCCAAGTCATATATCTGGGAAAACAATACAATCAAACAACTCACTGCTAAAGGTGAGCCATTTCTATTTCCTCATCAGCTCAACAATCAACTATTTTTTGAGCAACTTCCCAGTGGTCTACATGAATTCAAATCAGGCAAATTAGTACCCATACGGGGTAAGGACGTTCTCAAAGACAAAAATGTCTTAGCAATATTGCCCTTTGATAAAAGCAATTCAATGATAGCGACCGCTCGCCATGGACTCTATCTAATGGAATCCAATGGAAATATTAGGCCCTGGTCAATTCCAGCCAATTCTATCCTTAGTCAATCTCAAATAAACAATGGAATTTATTTATACAATGGGCAATACGCATTTGGAACCATTCAAAATGGGGTAATAGTTATCAATAAAAATGGTGAAGTTATCCAACATATCAACAAAAACAATGGTTTACAGAACAATACGGTTCTCAGCATTGTAAAAGATAAACAACAAAATATTTGGGTAGGATTGGATAACGGAATTGACCGCATCGAAATCAACTCATCTTTATCTTTCTACACCGACTTTGTGGGTAAAATTGGGACTGTATACACTTCAATTATCTATCAAGGGAAAATTTACTTAGGTACAAACAAAGGATTATTTGTCAGTGAATGGAGAGGACTAAACAATTATAATTCATTAGATTTCGTACAAGTCCCTAATTCGAACGGTCAAGTCTGGACATTGGCCATTTTCGGCGACGACCTCATCTGCGGTCATAATGATGGAACCTTCAAACTGATCAGTGGTAAACTTGTAAAGATTTCCAAAATTACAGGGGGCTGGATATTCAAACCTATCTTTGGGACAAAAAATAT
This sequence comes from Sphingobacterium prati, assembly GCF_013167215.1. Taxonomy (GTDB): domain Bacteria; phylum Bacteroidota; class Bacteroidia; order Sphingobacteriales; family Sphingobacteriaceae; genus Sphingobacterium; species Sphingobacterium prati. Next base: position 192,507 of record NZ_JABJWY010000035.1, on the reverse strand, counting down.
TCTCCAAGGAAATTACACCGGATTATCCAAATTCATTTTCGATGGAACACAGCTCAAGTTTGAACAGCAGTTCCCTTCGATCAAAGAACCGGTTCGATTTTTAGCTCAAAAAGACAATCATTCATTTTGGATCGGTGATTGGGGGCAAGTCCAGTTGATCGGCTTTGATCCGAGCTTCCAAAAAGCACAAATTCAATTTACTTCGATGCAAGACAGCCTTGCAGCTAAACGAAGATTTACAGGGATTTACACCCTAGAAAATAATCTTGTTTTCGCTACAGATAGCGGCTTCATGCAGTTTGATAACATTGTCAAGCGATTTAGTTACTCCAATGAATTAAACAATGCTTTAGGTAGTTATAAAAACTCAAATAAAATAATTCCCATCAACACCAATAGTTATTGGTTTATTCAGAAAACAAAAATCGCCAAGGTGGATTTTGATAGCAAAGGAAAACTGAAGATAGATTCCAATTTACTCAGCCCCTTGCAAGATCGTATGATGAATAACTACGAAAACATTCTGGCAATTGAAAACCATTACTATCTAATTGGGTTAGATGACGGTTTTGCTATCTACCGTAATTCTGATCAACTCTCGAAATTCATACTAATGCCACCAGAGATCGCCCAACTGACTAATCTAACAACTGGAGAAACAATCATACCTGGACCCGATCTTCAATTGGCTTCGTCTGAAAACAATCTCAGAATAAGTTTCGCAAGCCCTTATTATTCCTCTTCGGCATTACAATACCAGTACTATCTTGAAGGCTATTCGGATAAATGGTCTGAATGGAACGAAACAGCCTATCAAGATTTCACCAACTTACCTTATGGGCATTTTGAAATTAAATTAAGGGCGAAAACCAGCACTGGTCTCACCTCCCAAATCCAAACCATATCTTTTATAATCAAACACCCCTGGTATCTCTCCTGGTGGGCAAAAGCGATTTATCTACTGATGTCTGGAGGCTTAATTTATCTTATTTATAATTTTAATCTCCAACGAGAAAGAAAAAGACAGTTTCAGGCGAAGCGAAAATGGCTTGAAGAGAAGAAAATTGCATTGGAAAGGGATGCTGAACAGCAGGAAAAAGAATGGATCAAATTGAAGAACCAACAATTAGAAGATCAACTTAATCTAAAAAACAAGGAACTAGCGAATGCTGCACTCAATATCGTTTATAAAAACGAAATGTTGAACAATCTACATGATGAACTCAAACAGCTTAAAGATGCAGAAGGAAACAGGCTCAGTTCTGATGAATTGAAAAAAATAAATAAGCTAATAGAAGACGCCCATAACGATGACCGTGACTGGCATATTTTTGAGAAGAGTTTTAACGAATCGCATGAGAATTTCTTTAAAAAATTAAAGCATGAATTTCCAGACCTTGTCCCCAATGATCTAAAATTATGTGCTTACCTGCGGCTCAATATGTCGAGTAAAGAAATTGCTTCATTACTCAACATTAGTACGCGGGGGGTCGAAATCAGACGTTATCGCTTACGCAAGAAATTGGGTATTCCAACAGATAAAAACCTCTCCGAATTCCTATTGGAACGTTAAAATTTCGCTACAAACACTACATCATTACCACACATATGCGTTAGTGTCAGCTTCACACTAACGCATGCTTTTTTCTGCATAAAAGTACTTCTTTAGATTCTTAATATCAGTTATTTAACGTAAAAACAAATTTTCCCTGAGAAAGCAAAAATTAACTGTAGTAGTGATGTGAAAATGTTAAATTTTGGCGAAGTTGTACTACATCAACATATTTGCTTCAGGGAAATAACCAACTGTATTTTAAACAAACACCAAAAATTTACGATATGAGGAATCTATCCGCATTATTTTTGACATCCATGGTCGTCTCGGTAGCCTATGGACAAACTTCTATACAAGGGGTAGTCAAAGATGGCTCAAGCATGGTATCCATGCCTGGGGTCACCATTAGTATTAAAGGGAAAACAGTATCTACAAAAACCGACGCAACGGGGAAATTTCAGATCAATGCCTCTCCTACCGATTCATTAGTATTTAACTTTTTAGGTTATCGCAAACAAACGGTATACATCGGAAATCAGACGCAACTCAATGTATTCTTAGAGAATCAAAATCAAGCACTGGAAGAGGTTGTGGTTATTGGTTACGGTACGCAAAGGAAAGCTGATCTAACAGGATCTATTAGCTCTTTAAAATCATCTGACATTACAAAGCAACCGGCAATGTCGGCTATGCAATCCATACAAGGTAAAGCAGCAGGTTTGAATATTATTGCCAGCGAAGCTCCGGGATCTTCACCAAATGTTATTATTAGGGGGCTGGGTACAGCTCTAGGTGGCAGAAACCCGCTATATATTGTGGACGGTATCGCGCAAACAGATATTAATAATATTAATCCATCTGATATCGAATCTATGGATGTTTTAAAGGATGCATCTTCGGCCTCCATATATGGTCTTCGGGCAGCAAATGGTGTTATCATCGTAACGACGAAGAAAGGTAAGACGGGTACTGTAAATATCAATTATGAAAGCTATGCGGGAATGAAGAAGATCCTTAACCGTGTAAAGATGGCTAACGGACAACAATTTAGGACATTCTTTAATGAAAGTCAAAAATATCAGGAACCCGACAAAACTTGGTTTTTGTCAGAAAATCAGAACAACGATACAGATTGGTATGATGAATTAATAAAGACGGGAACTGTTTTTAATAATGCCGTCAATATATCGGGAGGAACTGAAAAAGTTGACTACTTTGTTTCAGCAAACAACTTTACGGAAAACGGTATTCTAGACGGCTCGAAATATGTCAGAAATACGATCCGAAACAACAATATTTACAAATTTTTAGACAATCGGCTTAAGTTTACTCAAAACCTGAATTTAACAGTTACGAATGCGACTCCAAAACCGAACGCTGCCTTCACAACAGCCTATAAACAATCACCATTGGTTCCTCTTATGTACGACAACGGTCGGTATGGAAAGGGTATCGTAAATCAAACGACGGGTGTAGTAGGATACGAAAGAAACCCCGGCGACATTGTTGGCGATCTAAACTCCATTGGCAATCCTGTCTATGAAGCGCTTAGAAACAATGAAAAAATTAATACATTAAGACTGCAAGGAAGTTTTGAAGGTGAATTTAAAATTACGGACTATTTAAAGGTAAATTCCCGAATAGGGGGAAATAAATTCTACTCAAGAAAGAGAGTTTTTTCGGATATAAAGGATGCATGGCTTAATGGTGATCCACTACGTACGGCCCAACAATTTGAAGAATTTAAATCTAAGAATGCTGAATCTTTAGAGTACGCCAATAATAGTTTGAGTTATGAAAATCTGGAACAGTTCCGTTGGTCCTGGGAGAATTTCTTAACTTTTAACAAGAAATTTGACAAACATAGTGTTGAAGCGGTATTAGGTATGTCACGTGAGAAATATGACATTAACAGCATGATGAGCGACAAAGGATATGATGTTCCTCAAAAACCACAATACTGGAGTATAGATCATGCTTCGGGTGCATATCAGGTAGAAAACAGACAAATCTATTACACTCCACGAGCTTTAGCATCTTATTTCGGTCGTGTTCAATATAATTACGACAGTAAGTATTATTTAACAGCCACCCTACGCCGTGATGGTTCAAGCGTATTCCGTAATACAGGAAAGTACTGGGGAACATTTCCGTCCGTTGGTCTAGGCTGGACAGTCACCAATGAAAATTTCATGAAGGATGCTACTTGGATTAATTTGTTAAAATTGCGCGGAAACTGGGGTAAACTGGGTAATCAAGACATCCCATTAAATGTGTCAACAATATTAACAAGTCCTACAAGTTCATCTTATAATTACGTATTTGGCCCTGAACAAAATATGGTATTTGGAAGTGCTTATGGCACACCGGCTAAAAACTTAAGTTGGGAAGTAACTGAAGAAACTGGAGCAGGAATTGACTTTGCATTTTTAAATAATAACTTAAGCGGATCCGTCGATTATTACCATAAGATGAATACCAATGCAATCTTGCTGGTTACTCCAACTTATACCTCTGCGTATGAAGATAAGTTTTATGATCATGGTGCAAAAATCCTAAATCAAGGTGTAGAAATTGCATTAAATTGGAACAAATCGATTTCTCCAGATTTTAATTATTCCGTAGGTGTTAATTACTCTTACAATAGTAACAGCGTTAAAGAAGTTACACCTGCCTACGACGGTGACCAAGGCGGAAGCCTTAATAATGGTGAGCTAACAAAACAACTTCGTGTTGGTCAGCCAATCTACGGATGGTGGATGTACGAAATGAATGGTGTTTGGCAAAACCAAGATGAAATAAACTCAAATGCCAGACAAGGATCACCAAAACCAGGGTATTTGCGTTATACCGATCAAAACTCCGACGGGGTTATTGATTCCAGAGACCGTAAATTTTTCGGATCGTTTTTACCAAGCTCTACTTATGGTATCAACCTAGGTATCAATTACAAAGCGATTGATTTCAATGTTTCAGGCTATGGTGTTGCAGGAAACAAAATTTATAATGGAATGAAAAGTACACGTATCAACGGTGGTGAAAACATTGCCTTAAGTACCTTCGAGAATCGTTGGACACAAGAGGGGTCGACAAATTCGCATCCTGGGGCAGAAAGAGATTTCCTACCGTCTAATTACTATCTAGAGTCGGGCAGTTATTTCCGTATAAATAATATCACATTGGGCTACACTTTTAATAATCTTTATAGTTCTAAATCAAAACTACGCCTATATGTGACTGCACAGAATCCATTTATATTCACGAATTACAGTGGTTTCTCACCGGAAATTGCGGGAGATGGCAGTCCAAATCTAACTTCTGGTGTAGAGCTTTCAGCTTACCCCACAACCCGTAATTTTCTATTTGGACTTAACATGCAATTTTAATCCTTTTAAAAATCAACGTAATGAAAATCAATAAACTTTATATAGCGATTCTTCTTAGTGCGGGTATGGCACTACAAGGTTGCAAAGACAATAATTTCTTAGATGTTCCTTCCAGAGAAAGGGTTGAGGCCGATGATAGTGAAACACCATATACACCAGAGCAATTTGTCAACGGTATCTACGGCATGTTTACGGAATGGGACTACAGTTTCTCCTTTTTGGGAATTACCGAAATAATATCGGATAACGCTGACAAAGGTAGTTCGTCTACTGATGCAGGTGGCGATAAATTACTTTTGGACAACCTGACTTATACCTCAACTGCTGGTTCTTTCCAAGCGCTTTGGGTTAGATGGTACAAATCAATAGGTCGTGCTTCTCAAGCGATAGAATTTATTGAAAAAGCTGGCCTAACAGACGAGGCATATAAAAACAGATTGATCGGTGAGGCTCGTTTTCTGAGAGCATTAAACTATTTCTATCTTGTACGTGGATGGGGCGATGTGCCTATCCAAGATCGTGATTTGATAAAACGAGAACCAGCATCTGAGGTCTATGCTTATATTGAAGCGGACCTTCAATTTGCTATTGATAACTTACCAGTCAAATCTGCCTATGCGGCGAAAGATCTAGGTAGGGCGACCAAAGGTGCCGCTCAAGGCTTGCTATCTAAAGTATACCTATACGAAAAGAAGTGGCAACAAGCAACTGATATGGCAAAAGCTGTTATCAGTTCCGGAGGCTATAGTTTAGAAACTGATTATGCAAAAATCTGGAGATTAGAAGGTGAAAATGGTTCGGAATCGCTCTTCGAATGGCAGGCCCGAGGAAGTTCAATTGCCCATGGAATTCAACAATATAGTCAAGTGCAAGCACCCCGTGGAGGAGCTGTTAATTTAGGTTGGGGTTTTAATATCCCAAGCCAAAACTTATTGGATGCCTTTAATGCCGAAAAAGATAATATCCGCCGTGATGCAACGATTATTTTCAGAGGTGAAACACTTTACGACGGTCGTCTGATTGACAATGGTGTAGAAAATCCGATGTACAATGAAAAAGCGTATTCGTCTGCGAACGGTGGAGCTGGCGACACAGATAAAAATGTACGTTACCTACGTTTGGGCGAAATTTACTTAATATTAGCAGAAGCTTCCAACGAATTAGGAAACAGTAACGAAGCTTTAAACGCTTTAAACACTGTGCGTAAACGGGTAAAATTAGCCGAAATAACGACTACAGATCAGGCTCAGCTTCGTCAATTGATCTGGAAAGAAAGGCGCCTTGAACTCGCCTTTGAACACGATCGCTGGTTCGATCTTGTGCGAACACAACAAGCCAAAGCTGCAATGGCCGCCAACGGAAAGACTTTCCATGATAAAATGTTGCTTTTTCCCATTCCGGAAAATCAACGTATCCAAACGCCAGAAATGCCTCAAAATATAGGTTGGTAATACAATCCATCGATAACTTGGTTCAAACGGCCTTAGGCCGTTTGAACATTTTTTTAAGACTTAAACAATATCCCTCATGAGAAAACGAATAGCATATTCCAGTCTTACGGGTATAGCTTTGGCGCTTATTCTCAGCAGTTCATGCCAAAACACCCCCAATAGTCATACAGACAGGCCGTCAAAAACTGATTCAGTCGGTAGTCATCATGTCAACGAAGATTCGCTGTTGACCAATATTCAACAACATACCTTTCAATATTTCTGGGAAGGCGCCGAACCTACTTCTGGCCTCGCTCGAGAACGTATTCATATGGACGGTGTTTATCCAGAAAATGACCGTAATGTAATTACCATAGGTGGTAGTGGATTCGGGCTTATGAGCATGATTGTCGCTATGGAACGTGGATTTATCAGTCAAGAACAGGGTATCCAAAAGTTAGATCATATTATGGATTATTTGGGCAAGATCGAACGGTTCAAAGGTGCATGGGCACATTGGTATGATGGAGAACTCGGGACGGCCAAACCTTTCAGTGAAAAAGATAATGGTGGCGACATTGTGGAAACCGCTTTCTTAGCTCAGGGTCTGATTGCTATTCGGGAGTATCTAAAGGATAAAGGTGATTCCGCTCAGCAGGTCGCCCAAAAAGCCGACAAACTGTGGCAAGAAATTGATTGGAATCACTATACAAATGGACAAAACGTCATTTATTGGCATTGGAGCCCAAAATTCAATTTTCAGCAAAATCACCCCGTTAGAGGATATGATGAGTGTCTTATTACATATATTTTAGCAAGTTCCTCTCCTTCTCATCCCATCTCACCAAAAGTATACCATGAGGGTTGGGCAAGATCTGGAGCGATCAAAAGCACAGCCAAAAAGTATAATATTCCGCTAGTACTTAAACATAATGCCAAAGAAGGTGAAGTGGGTCCTTTGTTTTGGGAACATTATTCTTATTTGGGTTTAAGCCCGAAAGGACTAAAAGATCAATATGCTGATTATTGGGAAGCGACAAGCAATCATGTTAAAATAAACCTGGCTTATGCACAGCAAAATCCAAAAGGTTATCAGGGTTACGGAGTGGGCAAAGGCTGGGGCTGGACAGCCAGCTATTCCATCAAGGGATACGATGCACACCATCCGGATAATGATCCGGGAGTGATCTCACCTACAGCAGCATTATCTTCCATGCCCTACTCGCCACAGGAAAGTATTCAATTTGCACAATATCTGAATAGCCAACTGGGGACTAAGGTTTGGGGAAAATATGGATATTATGACGCTTATAGCGAAACTGCAAATTGGTACCCTCAACGTTATCTTGCCATCGATCAAGGTCCCATTATCGTCATGATCGAAAATTATAGAACAGGAAAAATCTGGGACTTATTCATGCAAGCACCAGAGATTCAGCAGGGATTGAAAAAACTTGGTTTTACGAGTCCCTATCTAAAGTAGTGGGTAAATTCGGAATCATTTTTAATCTGTCACACGTTAAAAATGGTTCCATCCACGAAAATATAAAATTGCCAACAAGAAGCTCTTAGTCAACACAAGCTTATATTATAAATAAATGGGGATGAGATCAGCTGTAGTAACATGGATAAGCAATCCATTAAATAACAATTTACGCTGCCTCCATCGGATGGAATGGGCCCAATGATAACAAGTACTTCATAACGCATAACAGAAAATAATACAATGAAAAAAATAGTAGCAACATTCCTCCTTGCATTTTTAGCTTGGAATGTCAGTCCAGCACAGTCGAATCAAAAAATGGATGAGTTCATTAACCAACTTATGGCCAAAATGACAGTCGAAGAAAAGATCGGGCAGCTAAATCTAGTCACCGGTGGGGAAGCGACAACTGGAACAACGGTTTCCACAGATGTGGAAGCTAAAATCCGAAATGGCCAGATTGGTGGTATCTTTAGTATGAGTACACCATCCAAGATTCGAAAAACCCAAGAAATTGCAATCAAACAGTCTAGACTTAAGATTCCAATTATCTTTGGTATGGATGTCATACATGGCTATCGTACAGTTTTCCCTATTCCATTGGGGCTTGCAGCGACATGGGACATGGACTTAATTCAGCAGTCCGCCCGTATTGCCGCCGAAGAAGCTACTGCTGATGGTATTAATTGGGCGTTTTCGCCAATGGTAGATATTTCGAGAGATCCAAGATGGGGACGTATTTCTGAAGGCGCAGGTGAAGACACTTACTTGAGTTCCAAAGTTGCAGAGGCTATTGTCCATGGCTTCCAAGGGGATAATTTAGCAGCACACAACACGATGATGGCCTGTGTCAAACATTTTGCACTCTATGGCGCAGCAGAAGGCGGACGGGACTATAATAGCACGGACATGAGCCTTCATCGCATGTACAATGAATATCTACCGCCCTACAAAGCAGCTATAGATGCTGGGGCTGGAAGTATAATGACCTCCTTTAATGATATTAATGGCGTACCTGCATCCGCTAATAGATGGTTAATGACCGATGTCCTGCGCAAACAATGGGGCTTTAAAGGCCTGGTTGTAACAGACTATACCGCTGTTAACGAACTAACAGCGCACGGCCTCGGCAATCTACAACAAGTCTCGGCATTAAGCCTTAACGCTGGTGTCGATATGGATATGGTAGGCGAAGGTTTTCTTACTACACTAAAAAAATCGCTTGATGAAGGGAAAGTTAAACTCGCTGATATTGACAGAGCTTGTCGTTTTGTGTTGGAAGCAAAATATAAATTGGGGCTATTCGAAGATCCATACCGTTACTGTAATGAGCAGCGAGCGAAAACCGTGATAGGTTCAGCTGCCAATCATGCAAAGGCAAGAGAAATTGCTGCTAAATCATTCGTTTTATTGAAAAATGAAAATCAGATTCTTCCATTAAAAAAAACGGGCACAGTTGCTGTTATTGGCCCTTTAGCCAATTCAGGAGCTAATATGCCGGGTACCTGGAGCGTGAGTGCAGAATTGGAAAAAACAGCATCATTAGTAGAAGGGATGAAAGCCGTGTTAGGCAACAAAGTAAACATTCTTACACACTTAGGAAGCAACCTATTGGAAGATCCGAATTACCAAAAACACGCAACAATGTTTGGTCGAACAATTGCACGCGACCCTCGAAAAGAAGATGATATTATTGCAGATGCCGTAAAAGTTGCTCAACAATCCGATGTCGTGATTGCCGCACTTGGTGAATCTTCAGAAATGTCCGGAGAAAGCTCAAGCCGCTCCGAATTGGATATTCCCGTCAATCAGCAAAACCTTTTAAAAGCGTTGTTGTCAACAGGAAAACCAGTTGTACTCGTACTATTTACTGGTAGACCACTCACCCTTACCTGGGAAGATGCACATGTTCCAGCCATATTAAATGTTTGGTTCGGAGGCTCAGAAACTGGAAAAGCAGTTGCAGACGTATTGTTTGGAGATGTTGTTCCTTCAGGTAAAATTACGGCAACTTTCCCAAGAAATGTGGGGCAAATTCCGATTTATTATGCGCATAAAAATACCGGAAGACCCTATGGAAACTCTGGTGATTTCGAAAAATTTAAATCCAACTATCTGGATATAAGCAACTCTCCCCTTTACCCTTTTGGATATGGGTTAAGCTACACGACTTTTGCTTATGGTGATATTCGTCTTGACCGAAATACACTTGATGAAAAAGGGTCTCTTCAAGCGAGCATCGATATCAGTAATACGGGAAATTACGATGCCGAGGAAACCGTGCAGCTTTATATCCAGGATTTAGTCGGCTCTGTCACTCGTCCTGTAAAAGAACTAAAAGGTTTTCAAAAAATATTCTTGAAAAAAGGAGAACGCAAAACAGTAAAATTTGAGATCAAAATAGAAGACCTCAAGTTCTTTGACAACAGCTTGAATTATGTTGCCGAACCTGGTGACTTCAAAGTCTACATTGGCCCCAATAGTCGGGACGTCAAAGAAAATAATTTTAAATTGCTTTAGAAAACCACTATGGCATGTACATAAATAAAGCGGCACTTAGAAAGTAAGTGCCGCTTTATTTATGATCAAAAATCGTTTTTTATAAACTATTTCATATTGCCATCAAAACTTTCGAACAGTAATCGGAGTTCTGCCGTTTTTTCAGGATAGTCCTTTAGAATGTTTGTTCTCTCACTTGGGTCCCAAGCGATATTATGCAATTCCTCAACAGCCTCATACGGTTTACCTGAGATTTGATTTACTCCTCCTGCTACTCTGCGATATTTCCAATCTCCCGACCTGACGGCCTCAACGTGACCATAATTAACCAAATATATTGGTCTATGTGGAGTTTTCAAATCTTCCGATTTACCATTCAACAAGGAATCGATTGCCTGACCATCAATAGCTTTCTTCGGTAAAGGAGCTCCTGTCCATTTAACCAATGTTGGCAGCACGTCCAAATTACTGATTGCCTGTCGAAGGACTTTGCCTTTTTGCGCATAACCTTTTCCATAGACAATGAAGGGTACACGAACACCACCTTCCGTCGTTTCAGCTTTGGAACCTTTGAATACACCTGCAGTGCCCACGTGCCAATTTTTGGTAGCACCATCGTCAGACATTCGTGACGGGTAGGCTATCCACGGCCCGTTATCACTTGAAAAAATCAGAATGGTATTATCAGCTAAGCCTTTTCGCTCGACAGTCTTCCAAAGCTCAGCAAAATTATGATCCAGCTCTTGCATAACTGCACCAAGTGGGCCGGCATTTTGCTGATTTACAAATCGGTTCTTTTTATTGGCAAATGCCAAAGGAAGATGCGGAAAATTGTGCGCGTAGTATAAAAAGAATGGATGCTCTTTGTCCTGCTCTTCTATAAATTTCACGGTTTCTTTGTGGTAGAGTGTGCTTAGGTCTGAATCTTCTGGGGCGATAACTTCTGGTTTTCGATTTCTAAAGATCTTAATGACAGAATCGGTCTTGACATAGGGATCGCGGTAGTCATGGCTATACAGCATCCCATAAAAAGAATCGAAGCCTTGCTGATTAGGATGATGGTAAGACTGTTTGTCTCCGAGATGCCATTTTCCGATCAACGCAGTTCTATAGCCTACTTTTTTTAATAATTCGGCAATCGTTTCCTCATGATCAGGTAAGCCTAAATTAGAGCCAGGACCAATGGGTGCCGGAAGATTATAACGTGAAGCATATCTCCCTGTTAATAATGAAGCTCTTGAAGGCGTACACGAAGGCGTAGACACCATAAAATTTGTCGCTCGTACTCCCATACTGGCGATTGAATCCAAAAAAGGAGTTGAGATATTCGGACTTCCATAACAACCAATGTCGCTATAACCGAGATCATCGGTCAGAATCAAGATAATGTTAGGCTTTTTTTGTTGGCCGTAGGCAAAGGGTACTATTAAAAACAATACCATCAAAGTAAAGAATTTAGAATATCGCTTCATAATTGTATGAGTTAATCGGATCGTGGCACAATATAGCAATTTTTAACAATTCGGATTCTGTTTCAAATTCGTATTTGGGGTTAATTTCTCGATGTGAAATCGGCCAGAGATCATGCTTTTTCGAGTCAAAAACTAGGCTTCCTAATTTAGCCAAGTGGAACTGTTACATCTTTGAGTACGACTTTTTTGGTTTTCATCATAATGTACGCGGCATTGATAACGGACTTCGATTCGATCTGCACATAGTTATATTATCCATAACAGCAAAATCCTGGAGGCAAAACAGTGTAATATACCTTAGTAACCTATAATTTTTCATAGCTAATGAGTTAATGGTAAATACGAACAAGTGCCAACGCCAATCGAAAAACTTGTTTCTATATTAAAGACATTTAGGGAGGCGAGCGCCTCCCCTGCAGTCAATTTGAGAAAAGATAAGGGAAATTATCCTATATTACACATTCGCATTTTCTCACATGGGGATATAGTTATTAAAGATTTAATAGTACTATTAGTAAGGAAAGCGATTTTTGCAAAGTTGATATATTTCATAATTGTATTAAATGTATGGTAAAAAGATCCCATTTTTATTCTTAGCATCTTTTGACATCTTTACAAATATAAAAGAAATTTTAATATAATCTACTAAATCTATAGATTTTATTAAAATAAAGAATATCTTCTAATATGCTCTAATAATAAGACAAAAAAGATCGGTACTTTATCCGGCCGGGTGATCATCTTTCTCGCGATTAACCTGGTGATGGATTACAACGATGAGTAATCGTCTATACTATTCAATCAAAAAATAAAACCCCTAGAAAAGTAGTTACAGTAAAAAAACGTTATATTTAAATGTCATTAACCAAAACTTCGGATCCATGGAAGACATGATTCTTTATAATCGGCTTCAATTTGCCTTTACTATCACATTCCACTATCTATTTCCACAATTGACCATGGGATTATCATTGATAATTGTTTATTTCAAATGGAAATTTCTACAGACACACAATGAAGATTACAACAATGCTTCAAAATTCTGGATGAAGATCTTTGCGCTCAATTTTACAATGGGTGTGGTGACGGGCATTCCCATGGAGTTTCAATTTGGCACAAATTGGGCAAAATTCTCTGAACTGACCGGTGGAATTATTGGACAGACTTTGGCAATGGAAGGAATGTTTTCATTTTTTCTAGAATCCTCTTTTTTGGGAATGTTTCTCTTTGGAGAAAAATTACTCGGTCACAAACTTCACTTTCTCGCAGGGTTGATGGTATTTACTGGTTCCTGGGCCAGTGGCTTTCTGATCATTGCCACACATTCCTGGATGCAACACCCTGTGGGTTATGAAATTCTTGAAAACGGGAAGTTTGTACTGAACAACTTTAGTTCATTGTTTAGCAATCCATGGTTATGGCCTTCTTATCTCCACAATCAAGCTGGATCTCTGGTTACAAGTTCTTTTTTTGTTGCCTCCATTGGAGCTTTCTACCTCCTGAGTGATAGACATAGCAAATTTGGAAAGATATTCGTTAAAAGTGGTGTTATCTTTGGCGTCGTCTCATCCGTTATGCTTGCATTCCCTACGGGCGATCTTGCTGCCAAAAATGTGGTTAAATACCAACCTGCTGCATTTGCAGCCATGGAAGGCATCTTTAAAACAGAGAAGGGCGGATCCGAAATTATCCTGATCGGCCAACCTGATATGGAAAACAAAAAACTTGATAATAAAATTGCTGTTCCAAATGTCTTAAGTTTCCTGACTTACCAACGCTGGGATGCTGAAATAAAAGGGCTAAACGAGTTCGATGGCTCATTACATCCCACAAATGTTCCCGGACTTTATTATAGCTATCATATCATGGTAGGTCTAGGTACAATATTCATCGGAATAATGGTATTGGGCAGTTTCTTGCTTTGGCGAAATAAATTGTATCAAACCAAATGGTTGCTGTGGATTATTATGTTTATGATCCCTTTCCCTTATATCGCCAATACGGCAGGCTGGTATACATCCGAACTAGGACGACAACCTTGGTTGGTCTACAATCTGATGCGTATGGTAGATGGCGTATCGCCCACAGTATCTTCTGGTAATACGTTATTTACCTTATTGGGATTTGTCGGACTATATATCCTTTTGGGCTTACTGTTCCTGATGTTGGTACTAAAAATTATTCGAAAAGGCCCCGAGTCTCATATTGCTTTAAACTAATTTGTCATGGAAATATTCTGGTTTATTGTATTAACTTGCATGTTGGGCATCTACGTTGTCCTTGATGGTTATGATTTTGGAGCGGGAATCATACATTTATTCTTTGCAAAGACTGAACAAGAGAAGAAGGCTGTAACAAATGCTATAGGCCCATTTTGGGATGCAAATGAAGTTTGGCTTATTGCAGCGGGCGGTGTATTATTTTTTGCTTTCCCAACGCTTTATGCTTCATCTTTTAGTGGTTTCTACCTTCCTTTAATGTTGGTACTATGGTTACTGATCTTTAGAGCTATAAGCCTCGAATTAAGAGGACAAGTCCATCATAGGCTTTGGGAAGCCTTATGGGATAAAGCTTTCGGCCTGGCGAGCCTACTTCTTGCGCTTTTTTTTGGAGCAGCTTTGGGCAATGTGGTCCGCGGAGTCAATCTCGGTATGGTTGAAAATGGAGTATCCACCCAAGAACCTTACTATTTTTTTCTAGCACTCTGGAATCCCACCTTTGATCCTTTGGCCGAACATCAAGGTATTATTGACTGGTTTACATTAATACTAGGTTTAGTAGCAGTTGTCACGCTGACTATTCATGGTGCAGGATGGGTTATATTAAAAACATCCAGTACGCTAAATCAACGTCTTAAAAATATCATATTTAAACTGAATTTTGTGTTACTTGCATTGGTCCTTTTATCTGCTTATGTGTGGCATTATGTAAAACCAATCTCCTTGAATAATTTTCAAAATCATTATTGGCTTTGGATCTTTCCATTGTTCGCAGCTATTGGCTTATTAGGGCAGTTCTGGATTAGAACATTCAAAAAAGATGGTACTGGTTTTCTCTTCTCATCGCTGTTTATACTTGGAAGTTTTGCGACGACCGTTGCTTCCATGTTTCCAACCTTACTCCCTTCGACCAATATCATAAACCCCTCGCTTACCATCCAGAATGCCGCAGCACATGAATATGGCCTATCCGTAGGTTTGGGATGGTTTATTTTTGCAGCAATTTTTGTCGTTGCTTATTTTATTATTCAATTTAGGGTCTTTAAAGGAAAACTGGATGATGTCGGTTATGGTGAGCATTAGCATAGTGGCTCCGACAAGCTAGAGCCCCAACAATTTATGTGTTAGTGCAAGTTGTACCAATTCGATCATATTTTTCACTTTAAATTTGGTCAGGAGATTGCGTCGGTGTGTTTCAATAGTAACGGGACTTAAAAATAGTTTCTCTGCAATCTGATTACTGGTATAGCCATCGGCAACCATCGTCAAAATCTCCTTTTCCCTTCGTGTTAAACGTGGAAGATCTTCCATGGAAGGGACAGCTCCGGCATAAAGATCCTTTGCTCTATCGCAAAGCGCTTTCTTTCCATCAAGTCCAAGTTGTACACAACGAAGGAATTCGTCATTAGAAACATCCTTTAGTATATAACCATTCCCGCCATTTCGCATAAACTGAAAAATAAGATTACGATCTGCTAAATTGCTCAATGCAACAACTGGAACCACGGGAAACAGCTTCTTCACCTGTAGACAGACGTCTAATCCGCTGGTGTTCAAAAGTTGCATATCCATGAGTACCAAGTCTACTTTCGTCTTATTCAAAAATTCGATCAATGATACTTCCTCCAAAAATGAATACACTTTATACCCGATTTGGTTATTGAGAAAAGAAGTCACCCCTTCCAATAATAAGGGATGATCGTCCAACACGGCGATAATTTTCATACATTAGTTTTTAACTAAACACTTACTCCTATTTCAATTTGAGTACCCGACCCAAGTTTGCTCTGCATATCAATAGATCCATTGATCCATTTGATTCTGTTGACCATATTATTTAATCCCATTCCATAATTTGCCACAGAAGAGTCAAACCCTTTTCCATTGTCTTCTATCAAAACCTGCAATATTCCCTGTGATTTACTTACCTGAACAATAATAAGGTCGGCATCTGCATATTTCAATGCGTTTGAGATCGCTTCCTGGACGATCCGATATATTGCTAACCCTTTTTGGAAGTCCAGACGTACGTCGTCCTCATAATTTTCAAATTGGATCTGAACCTTATTATTTCTCATCGAAAGACATAATTGCTCCAATGCTGCTATCAGACCAAATTGCCGTAATGACTCGGGCATCAGATTATGCGATATCCGTCGAACTTCACCCAAAATATCGTTCAGTTTGTGCGGTAATTCCTTCGTCAAATCGAATTCACCTACCTGCTCTCCAGCGATCTTAAACTTTAATCCTGTCAACATTCCGCCAATACTATCGTGCAGATCCTGTGCGATACGCTGCCGTTCCTGCTCTTCAGCTTTGAGCATGGACTCGGAAATTTGTAACTGCTTTTCCTTTGCCAATTTCTCTAAAGCAATCTCATGATTCATCTGGATCTGTCCATTCAGTTTCCGTTGTTTTCGATAAGAAAAGGTGACAAATAAAGCAATGATTAAAAGTAAAACAGCAATACCTAAAACAAGAAAGATCTTTAATTGATTGCGATCTTTTTCTGCACGTAGATTTAAAATCAATTTTTCTTTTTCTATGCTTTTGTATTTAGCCTCCATTTCGTTCATCTTCTCCAAAAGCTGGACCTTCTGAATACTATCAGCGAGCTTACTCGCCACATTGGACATCTTTAGTGCCTCTTTGTAATCCCCCATCAATTCATTCACAGCGGCCAATTGGCTATAAACAATTTTACTGTTGTAAAGATCGCGTGTCAACAATCCATTTTTTATGATCTCCTCCAATGGCAATTTGGCTTCAGCATATTTTTTCTGCATCAAGTAGACATTAAACTTTCTAAACAGCATCATCTGGTAGGATTTCCAATTGTTCATTTTCTTCGACCATTCCAAACCAATATTCAACATACGTAATGCTTCATCTGTCTGTTGCTTTGTCGTAAAGTAGAGTGCTTCATTATAATAATAATTGGGGAGTTGGGCAGAGTTGGGCTTGTCTCCCAACATTGCCTTGACCTTATCTAACAATTGTCGGGCCTCTTTTGATTTAACTTGGTAGCAATAGGTGCTTACGGCATTTAAATAGGCTACCAGTAGCGCTGTACTTTCTGGTTGTTTTTCCAGCTGTTTGATCGCTATCTGATGGTATTCATCTGCTTTTGCCAATTGATTGGATGACATAAAGGCCATACCGATCATGGTATTTATTGCACCTTCCATAAGAGGGTCGTGTGCCTTGGCATAGGGCATACATTTACCATTGAGTATATCCAGTAAATCAGCAAAACCTTTTTTCGGAAATCGAATTAGCCCCAGATTATACCAAGCTTTGGCCAATAGTCCCTGTTGAAAGGGCTGTTTGGCATCTCCAAGAATATCTACGCACTTTTGAGCTTCAATCCCAGCTCGCTTATTGTCTAAAAATTGTCCATAGTAGAAGCTTTTGTAAAGCGCTCCCATTGCGTGAAGGCTTCGAAAAGGCTTAGCTAATCGCTCCCCCTGCCGTATATTTTCCCAGAATTTCACAGTATCACGAAAGCGGTAGTAATCTGCCAGATAAAAATGCTGCATTGCTTTCACACTGTCTTCCGAACTCGATAGCAATAACTTTTCCGCGTCAGATCGATATTTATCCTCATTTAATGGCAGAAAACTTTGGGCTTCTGTAAGCTGTATAGTGAAATACAGCATACAACATGTAATTAACTTTAACAAAACTCTACAATGTAACCTCATTAATCAGATACCTTATATAATATGAAATAATAAAAACAGTTTATTGCATTTTTTTGAGATGCAACGCTATAGATGTGCTATTCTGGAAAATTGAGTGGATACTACGAACACTTCAACACACAGATTCTCAAAACTAAGCAATTTTGAAAACATATAAAGCACCTCAATGAATATCGAGATGCTTATTATAGGGTTCAGCAACAATTTTTAAGCTATTTTTAGGAAAATACTATTTTCAGGAACGTCCCGCCACTGTCTCAAATACTGCAGCTCGTGTGGTTGCGATATTGATCAACAGGTCCAATTTACGTTTATAATCCGACGATATCTCCTTTGAGCCTGTGTTTTCAAATAGTTCCCTTTTAACAATAGGTACACTAAAAGGTAAAGTCCATGCCCGTAATGATTTTGCTATGGCATCCATAGCATTGATCCCTTGCAGAGCCTGTACGCCATCCGCCCAACAAACCAGTCCTATATTTTTATCGGTGAGATATGCCGGACTGTTCTTTGCGCTTATCTCTAGCCAATCCAAACAGTTTTTCATTACCCCTGGTACACTTCCGTGATATAAAGGAGATAACCAAAAATGAACGTCTGCCTCCAGAAAGAGATTGTTCATGATCTTTACATTATTGGGTATTCTGCTAAGGCTTGTATCAAATAGTGGTATTCCACTATCCGCAAGGTTAAAAACACTATGCTCAACACCAAACTGATTCAATTGTTCAGCGAAATAATTAGATAATACTCCGGAAGTAGATTCTTGCCTACGCTCCAAGGCGCCATTAAATATTAATGCTTTCATTGTTTCTTATGCTCTTTTAAAAATAACTTTTGGCATTCCGACCTCTCCGTACATCAAAGTTGTAACAATCGGAATTAAGCGTGCAGCAGCTAGCATATAAAGTGATTCTGGCATATGTGGCCTTGCCCTAACAACCACTTTTTGATCCTTATACGGAGACAAATCTGCCCGCTTCAAATTTTGGGTCCATAATTCCAATTCCAATGCTTCCACACTTTTAAAATCGTAATAAGCCACATTAGGATGGAATTTATCGGCTAAAGCCATATAGATCCAGGGGGGAATGATGGCATCAACAGAACAAGTAAAAGCAACGGCTTTGCCTATAAAGGGTCTCAATTCCAATGCAGCAAGAGCCGCTTTAAATTCCTTTTCTTTGACGATTATTTCTTGATAAAATAGTGTCTTGATGTCAAATTCTATAATTTCAAGTGTGGTTTTGAAATCAATGAGATCGAGCGCCAAAATACCCGAATTTTCAACCTTATTTACAAACATGTTATTTTATAATTATTATCTCCGCTTGATTGAATGTTCAAGGTATTTAAATCAATTTATCGATCACCTCTTCGTACTGCTTTTCGACGGCAGACCAATCTAAGACAGACCAAAACGCATCCAAATAGTCTGCTCTTTTATTCTGATATTTCAAATAGTAGGCATGCTCCCATACATCAACACCCAAGATTGGCACTCCCCTACTTGTCAATTGGGTTTCCATCAATGGATTATCCTGATTGGGTGTCGCTACGACATCCAAAGTACCATTGTACTTGATATAAAGCCAGGCCCATCCAGAGCCGAATTGTCCAAGTCCCGCGTTTTTTATTCTCGTTTTCAACTCGTCTAAAGAACCAAAAGTTGCAACTACTTCTTTGGCCAACTTTCCGGTAGGCTCTGTTTTCGGCGTTGCAGATAAAATTTGCCAAAACAAGGAATGATTGTAGTGCCCGCCTGCATTGTTGCGAATAGCAGGACTATATTGACTCACTTGCGCTAGGATAGCTTGCAATTCAACACCTTCAGCATCTGTACCGACTACAGCTTTATTTAAATTATCTACATAGGCCTGATGATGTTTTTGGTGATGGATTGTCATTGTCTCCTGATCAAAATAAGGTTCAAGTGCCCCATAGGCATATGATAAATCTGGTAATTGAAATTTGCTCATGTTATTAGTTTTATTGTTTTTTATAATAAGTCAAAGCTAAATAATAGACTTTAATAAAACAACTATTAAGTTGTTTTATTAAAGTCATAAGCATCAATTTTTATTGGAGATAGTTTAAAAGATGGTCATTACAACAACATGTAGAAAAAGTTGTATCTTTGCTTAGAAAGATTAAACCAACTTTTTTATTGTCAAATGCAAAAATCAGCCGCAGATAGAATATTGATGTTATTAAAAATGCGGGGTGAAGTTACTGCCGCACATATTGCTATGGAGTTGGGCATCACGAAAGAGGGGGCTCGCAAACACCTGCTCAATCTTGCCGACCAAGGGCTTATCGAATCCTATGCAAGAAGTGAAGGTATCGGTAGGCCGTCAACCTACTATTGCCTTTCGGCAGTGGGACTCTCGAAGTTTCCTGATAGTCACGCAGACATTACCGTCCAGCTGCTTCAATCCATTAAACAGTTGCTTGGGGAGAATGCATTGGATTTATTGATTACTGATCGAGAGTCAAAAGTATATCGGAAATATACAAATGCGTTAGCTGGTATTGAAACACTAGAGAATAAACTTGATATTATGGCGACGAAGCGAACAGAAGAAGGATATATGGCCGAATGGAAAAAAGAGGCTGAATCTTATCTCTTCATTGAGAATCATTGCCCTATATGTGCTGCGGCGACAGAATGCCAAGGTTTTTGCCGTTCTGAGCTTCACAATTTTCAACAACTTATCGGGCCATCCTACACAATCAAGAGAATAGAATATATTATCGAACATGGTGCTCGCTGCACCTATCGTATCACTGAAAGAAAATAGTGTAACTTTTTCAGTTACCTCTTATATAATTAATAATATACCAATAAGTATTTTTTATATTTGCAATCAGAAAACAGCGATATCATGTCAAAAGCAGAACAGACCCGACAATTTATCATCGAAAGAACGGCCCCTATTTTTAACAAAAAAGGATACTTCGCTACCTCCTTATCAGACATCACTACAGCTACAGGTTTAACAAAAGGCAGTATCTACGGAAATTTTAAGGACAAAGATGATCTAGCTATACATGTCTATACCTATCAAAGTGAAAAGATTTCAGAAGCTGTTAATCAGCAGATTATACTGCAAAAGACAGCCCTAAAGAAACTTTTCGCTTTTTTTGATTTCTACAAAGAAAATTTTAAAAATATTGCTGCTTCAGGTGGCTGCC
This sequence comes from Sphingobacterium prati, assembly GCF_013167215.1. GTDB lineage: Bacteria > Bacteroidota > Bacteroidia > Sphingobacteriales > Sphingobacteriaceae > Sphingobacterium > Sphingobacterium prati. Next base: position 171,561 of record NZ_JABJWY010000035.1, on the reverse strand, counting down.
CGCTAATGAATGCTGCTATTGAAGCTGATGACTCCTTACCTTTTTTAACACCGAAAGTCAAACGATCATTTGCACTTTGGAAGCAACGATTGATTTCGATATTAGAAGAAGGGATTAACAATGGAGAGTTTAAACGGGATATTTCTGCTGAACATTTTGCGGTGACCTTCATGGCTATGATTGAAGGCGGCATTTTACTTTCAAAAATTTCGGGACGTGCTAAAGATTTCGCCATTCTCTTGGATAATATGAAAGAAATGGTGAATCGCGAGATCAAAATATAATTTTTAAAAAAATACTAATACCAATCAGTATATTATTACATTAATTTTAACATAATAAAAATGAAAAGAGTTGTAATTACTGGCATGGGGACAATCAACCCGCTAGGAGAGAACATTGATATATTCTGGGATAATATTTTACGAGGCGAAAATCGCACAGCTATCATCAGTCGCTTTGACGCATCTTTGTTTCGGACACAGATCGCGAGCGAAATCAAAAACTTTCAACCGGAAAAATACCTCGATAGAAATGAGATCAAAAGAAGTGATTTATTTACTCAATACGCCCTGTACAGTGCATCGCAAGCGCTAGAAGATTCTGGTTTGGATCCAAATATTATGGATCCATTTGACATTGGCGTTATCTGGGGTGTTGGACAGGGCGGAATGGAAACATTCGAAAATGAAGTTGAAAATTATGTAACGGGCAATTACATCCCGCGATTCAGCCCCTTTTTCGTCCCAAGGCTTATTGTTAATATGGCTTCGGGAATGATATCAATGAAATTCGGTCTGCAGGGAATCAATTATACAACTGTTTCTGCCTGTGCGACATCCAATACAGCGTTCATGGATGCATTCAATTACATTCGATTAGGAAAGGCAAAAGTTTTTATCAGCGGCGGCTCAGAAGCACCTATTACCCCTGCTTCAGTAGGAGGTTTCTCTGCGATGAAAGCAATGTCGAGTAGGCATGATGATCCCAAAACTGCAAGCAGACCATTCGATCGGGATCGGGATGGATTTGTTATGGGGGAAGGTGCCGGAGCTCTAATATTGGAAGAATACGAGCATGCCAAGAAAAGAGGCGCAAAAATATATGCTGAACTTGTCGGCGCTTCCATGACTGCTGATGCCTATCACATGACTTCGCCTCATCCAGAAGGCATAGGTGCGGCCAAAGCTATGTCACTAGCGCTAGCGGAAGCCCAAATCAATAGTGATCAATTGGATTACTTAAATCTCCATGCGACTTCTACTCCCGTTGGCGATATTGCTGAACTGAAAGCAATGAAACTTGCATTTGGCAAGTCCAGCAACCTTTGGGTCAGTTCGACCAAATCAATGACCGGCCACCTGCTCGGTGCGGCAGGAGCAATTGAAGCAATTATTGCGATAAAGTCCATAAACAATAATGTAATTCCAGCGACAATAAACATCGAAAATATCGATCCTGCAATTCCTGAAGGAATCAAAATTGTTGTCAAACAACCTTTGGAAAAGACAATTCAAACAGCAATGAGCAATGCTTTCGGTTTTGGTGGACACAATTCAAGTATTCTCTTTAAAAAGATTTAAGATTTTTTTTAAAAAAATCTTGACAAAGTGTAAAAAAGACACTATCTTTGTTGTATCATAATTTAGGTTTATAATTGGTTATTTAAGGTTTTCATTCTCCCCGTTTGAAAACCTTTTTTTATGCCTATTTTTTTCGTCCAATGCTATTTGTATATCTGTTTTTTGTGGATCACTATCCTTGTTGAGGCCTGGAGTAAATTAATCCTATTTTTGGAAGTAGCCAGGTTGACAATCAATCCCACATTTATTCAGTTAAGTTTGCTCGCGCTTTGAAAACAGCAAGCTGGAGCGCATATTCCGTTTGATAAATGATATCACCTTTTTTAACCATTGCCGCGATCAACTGCTTATATATAATCACGATAAGGACTGAAGCAGATACATACGCATACCAACTTGTAACTAATCACAATTTTCAATCAGTTTTTAGACAGTTATCAGTCATTGATTATTCAGTTTAAACTGAGCAAGCACTGAGCAAGCACTGAACGAGCACTGAACAAGTAATGTAGAAAGGTATAATTTGGTCACCGCTTGATCCCAATTTTCTACATTCAAAAATTAAAAGAGAAATTTGATTGACGAATAGAAAGAAAAACTCTTGCTACAAGCGGAAAAATGATTAAGAGCGGTCTCTTGGATTTGAATATGTATTTGACTTACAAAAAGCTATAGAAGTAATGATTATTTTTTAAAACAGGATGAAAAATTTACGCAAAAAAAACAGCGGGATAACCGAAGTTACCCCGCTGCGTAAAAATAAACATATGAAACTAAAATTTTCCTGTACGCTTATCCCACCACATTTGTTCGCCCCATACAAAATCTTTTACTTTAATAGCCGCGGCTTCTACATTAAGTTTGTTATTTTGATACTCGCTATTAGGATAGGGTGCTCGCCATGGTTGATCATTATGGGCCGATCCATAGACAGAATTTAGCGATGGATAATTTGTGGTTGGCACTCCTGTTCTCCTATACAAGCTCCAGGCTTCGTAATTTTCTTTGAAAAGCGCGATCCACATATCCCACCAGATACGTTCCTTAGTGTTGTTCCATTTACCCGCACCACTTAAATATGTTTGGATATCTGCTGTACCAATGCCGTTCTCCTGCATCGACAAGTTTACCGCCTTTTCATAAGCATCTTTTGCAGTGATCCCTACATTATAGCCTAACATCGCTGCTTCGGCCAGACTATAATAAGTTTCACAGGACTTATAAAAGGGAATAAAACCAGCTGGATCACCCATATATTTCTCCCCAATCCATGAAACAGACCTCAGAACCGAAGGCCCTGATTTTGCACCATTCTGGTAGCCCTTATAGGTACCATCGTTTGTCTTTTGAGCAACTGCCCCGATTCTCGGATCCTTTGTTGATAACATGTGATCAATGAAAATATCTGAAAGTCCCCAATTGTCAATTCTTTTTCCGTAGATACCTGAATTGTACCAAGGCTCAAAATAGGGTAATGATCCAGGAAAATTAACATAACAATTTTCGTCGTTACTTTCTATCAACGGGTATTTACTTGAATTGCCAGCAATTTCTTCTATAGTAGATTTTGCTAAACTAGATGATACTGCAGAAATACGCAATGCCATTCTCAATCGCAAAGAATTACAGAATTTTTTCCACATTTCCATATCACCGTTATATATAATATCACTTCCGCCGACTTCATCTGTACCTATTCCAGCAGCCATTTCATCTGCGATTTTCTTCAAATCGGCCATTACAGCTGGATAAATATCCTCCTGTTTATCATATTTAGCTAAAAGCACGCTCCCTTCTTCCGGCAATCCTTTTAGAGCTTCAGAATAGGGAACATCACGCCAACCTTCAGTCAATAAAAACCACATGTAATTTTGCCAAATGCGGCCAATTGTGCGTACGTTTTTAAAGGCTTCAGCTTTATTCTCCGTACTTGCTAGCATATCTTTAATTTGCGTATTATTGTAGTAGCAATTGTACCAGCGATTGCCATATGTATTATTTGTTGGTATCAAACCCGACATGAAATCCATGTACTGTATTTTTACAATATACCCCGCGAACGTTCCATAACCATCCACATCCCCTCCAAACGATTCAGCTGTATTCCGTAAGACATTAATTAACATATTATTTGCCGGCACGCTAGCCAATGCATCTGGATCGGTGTTTATCTCTTCAAAATTTTTTGTACATCCAGAAATTAAAATCATGGATGTAAACACCGGTATACCTAATTTTATCAATAAACTTTTCATAGTTTCTTTATCTTATTCAGAACAATAAATTTATTTGTTATTCATGACGCATATTAAAATGAAAATCCTAATTTAAACCCTATACTTCTAGAAGAGGGTACCGTTGCTTGCTCAAATCCTACGCCACGGCTATCGCTTGATACACCACTCGTTTCTGGATCTAGGCGCATTGTATTTGACTTATGAACCCAAAGTAAAGCCAAATTAGATCCTATTAAGGACACATTAGCACGCTTGATTCCCTTAATTTTACTATAAATATGTGAGGGAATAGTATATGTCAAATATGCTTCGCGCAATTTGAGGAATGATCCATCAAACACATAGCTTTCTGCAATACCTCCCGATTCATACCAATCTTGTGCATTGGTTTCTATCGTATTAGCGATCCAACCTCCCTTACCATCAGACATAGCAAATCGCTCATTGCTCATAACATCTTTCCCGGCGACAATTGCTCGTTCACGAACTCCATTGGCAGCCGTGATCTCAGCTACACCCGTAGTATAAGCGTGGCTCATTGTTTGGGACCAAATATCCCCCCCCTTTCGGAAATCGAGCATAAAGCCAAAGCTAAAATCCTTGTACCTAAAATCATTTCGCATACTAGTCAAATAATCCGGAGTCACATTTCCAATAATCTGATTAGGTTTAGACATCACTAATCCACTTTCATTAACTTTAATTGCTCCTTTCATATCACCTTCTTCAACACGGTCATATCCAGTGCTTCGTAATGCACCCCAAGCTTCACCGGCAGTTGCTGTGTTAGCTACTCCCCAAGTCCATCCTAATTGATAAGTCGTAAGATTTAATTCAGGATATAGCTCTAAAATCTTATTTCGATCTCTCGAAAAGTTTATTGTTGTTGTCCAATTCAGACCATTTTCTCGTTTTAGAATGTCTCCTCTTAGCTGAACTTCCACACCTTTACTTTGAATTTCTCCAGCATTTAGCACCATATTACTAAAGCCAACCACATTAGAGGTTGATACTCCCAAGATTTGATCAAATGCCTTTTTGTAATAATAGGTAAAATCGGCATGAATACGATCTTTTAACAATCCTATTTCAGTTCCTACTTCCCAGGTATTAATTGTTTCCGGTTTTAAATTTTTACTCGCATATGTCATGCTCTTGTACATTTGAGCAATGCCATTATAGGCATTTGACTGTGCGTAATAATAATTACCTATTCGATAAGGAGAAGTTCCATTACCTACTTGCGCAATATTTAAACGAAGCTTCCAAAAAGAAAGCGCTTCTCCTCGTAATCCCGAAAATGTAGTAGTTGGAATCCAGCTAAGGCTAGCAGAAGGATAAAAAAACGCATCCTTAACTGTAGAAGACCAGTCATTGCGACCTGTAACATCCACATAAATTTGATCTTTCCAACCGATAGAAGCTTGACCATAGATTGAATTAGAACGATTATGAGAATGATCCATACTGGTTACAGCATCCCCAATTTTATTTGTTATCGTATAAACCCCTAATACGGTTAATCCGTTAGCCCCCAAGGAATTCATATCATATATAGCGTCCCTATAATTAGCTCCAAGTGTAGCCAATACACTAAAATCACCATACTGTTTATTGAAATTAGCCAAAAAATCTGCATTAAATTCTGTATTGCTTTTCTTGATTTCATTAAAGCTTCCCAACGGGTGATCATAATTATAATAATTTCGTTCGAAGATATTCGTGTTATAATAATCTAAACCTACACGTCCCTCAAACTTTAAAAAGTCATATGGCTGATAATACAAGGAAGACTTTCCAAAAAAACGATTTGTTTTTAAAGAATTTAATGTCTTATTCATAGAGAAAAATGGATTCATATGATAATTCGAATTCCAGTTATAAAACGTGTAATTTCCTTGGTCATCTGTTTGATCCCAATTATTTTTAAGATCTTTCATATCCACTTGGCGGCCGAACCAAATTAAACCGTTCATTGGATTTGCCCCGTCATATCCCTGCGAGATCAAATTACCACTTTGCGTACGGGTATAATTAGACATTACATCGTATGAGAACTTATCATTGATTTTGTAATCATTATTTAGCTGCACAGTATATCTTTTTTGATCAGTATTGGGTACAGTTCCTTTTTGATCACGGAAAGATAGAGACGCACGGGTGGAAGACCTTTCCGTTTTAGCCATTAGGGAAAGGTTATGATTTTGTGAATATCCTGTTTGAAAGAAATCTTTTACATTATCGGGGTTTGATATCCATGGAGTAGCTTGACGAACGCTATTGACAACCGGGCTATTAAATTGTGGCAATTGGAGTCCGATGTCCATTCTAGGCCCCCATGACTCATCAAAACCATCGTTTACTCCTCCACCAGCACCGTCCACATAGCTAAACGATTTTTGCTGCGCATACTGTTGGTAGGTCAATCCATTTCCCAACAAGTTAAAGTGGTATTCGTCGCCTCTATTACCTTGTCCATACAAATTTTGGTATTTTGGAACCGTAGATGCTTTGTCTAAAGAAAAATTCCCATCATATGACAATAAAACTCCATCTTTAGCGCGTTTACCCGATTTGGTTGTGATCATGATAACACCTTTACCTGCCCTCATCCCATATAAGGCTGCCGATCCACCTTTTAAAGTAACGATACTTTCAATATCTTCGGGATTAATATCATTTAACCCTGAGCCGTAATCAACGCCATTATAAGTATTATCACCTGAACGTTGCGCGTCATTTGATATAGGAATTCCGTCAACAACAATTAATGGTTGCTGTTCTGAATTTAAGGAACTATTGCCGCGAATAGAAATACGAGCAGACGAGCCTACAGCTCCTCCAAACTGATTAATTTGCACCCCCGCAACTTTTCCGGATAAAGCACCAGTCACGCTTAACTGTCCTGCGTCAGTCAACTCTTTTGATTTAACTTCCTGCACAGCGTAACCTAGTGATTTTTTCTCTCTGGTAATCCCCATTGCCGTAACAATAACTTCATCTAAACTTCTTTCATCAGATGAAAGTGTAATCTGTAAAGTTGTCTGATTGGTTAAGTTAACTTCTTTACGACCATAGCCAATTGCAGAAACACTCAACGCCCCTGCCTGTTTGTAGTTTATCGTAAATTCTCCATTTTGCCCGGTCTGAGTACCGGTACCATCTTTAAGGGTAATTGTCACTCCGGGAATAGGCTTGCCGTCTTGGTCGACCACCTTCCCCTTCAAAACTGTTTGCGCATATACTGCCGAGCTTACTAAGACTGTAGCGGCTAGCATAGCAATGCTTTTTCTGTTCATAAGTTTAGTTTCAGATGTGTTAGTTTATAGTGCTTTTTTACAATAACTAAGTTATAAGTATCCTGCTTCTATTGTTTACCGAATATTCACTACTATTGCCCAATTCTTAACCTGAAATGTTAAATAATACGAACAAGGCAACCCCCGTCTTATGAATTTTTAACGGGACATCGTGTAAAACAAAATCACTAATATTCAATTTGGAAAGATCGCTTTTTAACAAAAAAACATCGCCCTAACTAATGGGTTTTCATAATCTCGCAAAGGAATTTACTTTGCCTCACAAACAGAGTATTCTCTTATATCCTGGTTGGGAAAACTACGATATAACAATTACTTCCATTAAACAAAGGCTTATTATAATAATTTACTTTGATGCGGCATACCGGACTTTGAACACAGTTCAAAGTAAAATATCGTAAATTGATCAATAATGTAGGAGTCACTTTGGCAATCTCAATCGCCTAACTACCTAAATAAATTTTAAATGACAGAATATAAGGTTTGCTTGTACTGTTGTACATACTCTTTCGGGTTACAGCCTACGATCTGCTTAAATACTCTGTTAAAGTTAGTGATACTGTTAAAACCACAATTGTATGCAATAAAGGAAACGCTATCCAAATGATCCTCATTAAGCTGATTACAAACCTCCTTAACTCTTATTCGATTTAAATATGCGACAAAGGTAACACCACAATGTTTTTTAAAATACCGGCAAAATGCCTGTGGCGTGAGGTTTGCATAGCTAGCAACATCCTCAAGACTAATGTCATGCTTATAATTTTCTTTAATATAATTACAAATTAAATTGATACGGTTTGAGCTGTGTATTGTATCACATGACATCTCACCTCGCTCTGCACAAAGTGGTTCGGTCTCCCTTGATATATGTGCCAAAGACCTTAATAGGTAGAAAAAATGCATCAATTTATCCATCTGATCTGAGGACTTTAATTGCAAAATTCTTTCTGAAATTTGTTTAAGATAGTCGTCGGGAATTTTAAAACCATATGAATTATTGTAAATGAATTGATTTAATGATTCAAACTCCTCTAAGGAAAACAGTAACTTGAGTTTACCATTCGGATCAAAAAAAATTGAGATAGACCGAGACTCATTTGAAAAGCCATCCTCAGAGGCTGACTTAAATACATGCGGCTGATTCGCCCCCAAAAAGAAAATATCATTTTCCTTAAAAGGATGTAAAGTATCTTCGACAATCAATATTCCCCTGCCCTTTACTATCCACATGAGTTGTGCTTCTTGATGTCTGTGAAGATGTGGATAGAAAGTTTCTAAAATATCTTCTTGTACAGTTAGGCTTTGGCCTTGCATAGTTGGCACATTAAATTGGAGCGTTTTCATAGGATTTCATAAGTTTATGTTCGTACTGCTGTTTAGTTAACATAAATATAACAACTACGAAACAAGTAAATATATCGATTATAAGAGATAGAAAAACAAAAACAAAATATGTATATAATGTGATAATATTTAGTAATTCATAAAAATTCAATCAATGTTTGATTAATACACACCGCAAAAACTTAATATATCACAAAATCTCGGTTAAAATACAATTAGACTTTGATAAATTGTGATAATTAATATCCAACAGAAACACAGAACTTTATTTTTTACCAATGTTATTTGTTTTTATGTATAAATTATCAGAAGCAAGCTATTGTAACAACAAAAAAAATAAAGATCAGATAAATGATTCCTTGAAATCACCTCTTTATGAATCAAAAGAATAAATTTCGCGATATTAGCTGGCAAATAATAGATATTCATATCAAAATTTATCTTTGGTACAGGAAGAATGAAAGATGCTTTTGATATTTTATCATTGGATAAACACATTACTTTTTTATTTTCAAACTTATGTTCAAAAAAGAAATCTATATTAATCGTCGAAACTATCTGTTATCGAACTTCAGTTCAGGAAAAATCCTTTTATTAGGGAACATTGAAAATCCGATCAATTTTGAGCACAACACATATCCTTTTCGCCAAGACAGTAGTTTTTTATATTATGTAGGTATAAAAAGTCCCCGATTGGCCGCTATATTAGATATCGACAGTGGCGAAACGATATTGTTTGGCGACGAAATGTCCATCGATGATATTGTTTGGATGGGGCAACAACAAACTTTATCAGAGAAATCGGATCTTTCCGGTATCAGCAAGTTACTTCCATTTAAAGAACTCTTCAACTATCTAAATAAGAAACCGCAAGACACAATCCATTATCTCCCTCCTTATCAATCGCATAACAAATTACTGCTTGCAAAATTGACCGGTCTTCCCGTAGACCTCCTTCAGCCTTCAACAACTTTAATTCAGGCGGTTGTTGCGCAACGAAGCATCAAATCGGAAGAAGAAATTATCGAGTTGGAAAAGGCTGTTGATGTTGCTGTTGATATGCACCGTCTTGCCATTCAAATGACAAAACCTGGTCGCTATGAATATCAAATTAGCAATGCCATGCAACATTTTGCACAAGATCAAGAGATGTCCTTTTCCTATCCTCCTATTGTGACCAAGCGCGGAGAAATTCTACACAATCATATGCAGTTTCATCAACTTCATGACGGAGACATTCTTCTCAATGATTCAGGAGTCGAAACCTCTATGGGATACGCATCAGACCTTACCCGGACTTTTCCTGTCGGAAAACGTTTTACTTCTTTACAAGAGGAGATATACCAAATTGTATTACACGCATTCAAATCAGCTGAAAGCTTGTTAACTTCCGGAATCCACTTTAAAGAAATTCATTTAAAAGCATGCGAAGCGCTTGTCGATGGACTCATACAGACAGGCTTTATGAAAGGTAATGCCCAGGATGCTGTTATGAATCATGCGCACGCACTTTTCTTCCAATGTGGACTAGGCCATATGTTAGGTCTCGATGTACATGATATGGAGGATTTGGGTGAACAATATGTTGGATATACAGAAACAGAACCAAAGGACACCAAGACCTTTGGCATCAAATCCCTTCGACTCGGCAAAAAATTAGAGCCGGGAAATGTATTAACTGTTGAACCTGGAATTTATATTATTCCAGAATTAACTCAACTTTGGGAACAACAAAATCTACATAGGGATTTTATCAATTATGACTTCCTAAAAACACATCTTGATTTTGGAGGAATCCGTATTGAGGATAATTATCTCATTGAGAACAATGGATATCGCCGCCTCGGAAAATACCTTGAACGGGAAATCCAAGAAATCTATCAGCTTAAAGACAATCCAATTGATTAAATAATTAGCATGATAAGCTTAAAATGTGAAATCCTACATCTCGAATCATTACATTCGACTAAATAATAAATATAAAAAATGAAAAAAATTAGACAATCGATCATCGTCATTCTTATATTGATTTTTTATACACCAATTTCTCTTTTTGCTCAACGGCTTTGGACGGATAATGGTGATCAATATTATGAGTTTTCCGATAAGGGAATAGAAGTAGTCAATCCGAAAAATGGGAATCGATCAATCTTCCTTTCTCAACAATCGCTTATCCCTCAAGGCCAAACGGCCGCGCTAAAAGTTGAGAACTTCTCCATCTCGAAAAACAAAGAACTTATTTTGATTTATACCAATAGTAAAAGAGTTTGGCGCGAGAATACAAGAGGTGATTATTGGGTTTATAACAAGAAATCCAATCAACTGCGGCAATTAGGAAAAAAATTTCCAACATCACAGCTGATGTTTGCTAAATTTAACTCAAATGCAGACAAAGTAGCTTACGTCAACAAGGCCGACCATAATATTTACGTAGAAGATCTGATCAACGGCAACATCGCTGCTGTTACCAAAGATGGTACAGATCATATGATTAATGGCACTTTCGACTGGGTCTACGAAGAAGAGTTTGGTTGTAAAGATGGCTTCCGTTGGTCCCCCGACGGCTCGGCTATCGCTTACTGGAAACTTGATGCCCGCAATATCCGGAATTTTCTGATGGTCAACAATACCGATAGCCTCTATTCCTACACTATTCCAGTAGAATATCCTAAAGTCGGTCAGTCGCCCAGTGCCTGTTCGATATGGATCTATGAAATTGCAAATGCCAAGACTACTATGCTGAATATCCCCGGAGATCCTTACCAACATTATATTCCCCGCATGGAATGGTGTCTCGATAACAAACAGGTCATCCTAGAGCAGCTCAACAGAAAACAAAATGAGAGCAAGATCTATACTATTGCCCTCTCCAATAATAGGGCGCAAAACATACATCAAGAGCAAAGCGATTCCTGGATTGATATCAAAGCACGATGGAACAACAACGATCCTTCGGGATGGGACTGGGTTCAAGGTGGAAAGGCCTTCATCTGGGTATCTGAAAAGGACGGCTGGCGCAAAATTTACCAGATTGATTTATCAGGCAACGAGAAGCTGGTGATGAAAGCGGACTATGATATGATCAATCTTGACTTTTTCGATCCGAAAAATGAAACTATTTATTTTACCGCATCTCCAACCAATGCAACACAAAAATATCTATATAGTGTCTCTACGAAAGGCGGAGTTCCAAAAAGGCTGACACCTACATCTTACGAAGGTACGTGCGATTATGATATTTCAAAAGATGGTAAGGTCGCAATCTTCAACTTTAGCAATCGTGCTGAACAAAAACAAAATGCTGTGATTGAGCTGCCCACACACAAAGTGCTCGTAGATTTTGAATTCAAACGCGAGAGAAAAGTCAGTGATGGTATTAAAGAGTTTTTTAACGTTAAAACCGCCGAAGGAGTTGAATTAGACGGCTGGATGATAAAACCGCTTGATTTCGATCCAAACAAAAAGTATCCTGTCGTCTTCATGGTCTACGGCGAACCAGCATCACAAACGGTTTTAGACAATTTTAGTGCCGGTTACAACCCGTTGTATAAAGGAAATATGGCACAGGACGGCTATGTTTATATTTCGTTGGATAATCGCGGGACGCCGGCTCCTAAAGGCAGCTTATGGCGAAAAAGCATCTATCGCAATATCGGTCAGCTCAATATTCGCGACCAAGCACTGGGAGCACAAGAAATACTGAAATGGCCGTTTGTCGACAATTCACGTGTGGCCGTTTGGGGATGGAGCGGAGGGGGATCAAGCACGCTTAACCTCCTAGGGCAATATCCGCAAATCTATAAAACGGGTATCGCCATTGCAGCTGTAGCAAATCAGTTGCTCTACGACAATGTATACCAAGAACGCTACATGGGCCTTCCACAAGAAAATCTTGCAGACTTTGAAAACGGCTCTCCACTGAAATATGCAAAAAATATTAAAGGAAATCTACTGTATATCCACGGAACTGGAGATGACAATGTTCATTATCAAAATGCCGAAGTGCTGATAAATGAGCTTATCAAAAATAATGTACAGTTCCAACTGATGTCCTACCCTAACCGCAGCCATTCTATCAGTGAAGGCCAAGGTACGCACGAACATTTAAGAACTTTATTTACAAACTATTTAAAACTTCATTGCCCCCCAGGCGGGAAATAGATTGAATTGATAATTATTTTACAGATGAAAAGGACACTATTATATGCATTAGGCACCTACAGTATTTTGGCAGCAGGTATCCAGCAATCCACAGCCCAGCTGATGAAAGCAAAAAATGAATTCACGAGAGCGGATTCACTTCGCGGATTTCTTACACCACTACGAACTTGTTATGACATCAAATATTATCATTTGGACGTTAAGGTCGACATAAACAATAAGTTTATATCCGGCTCTAACCTCTTCCGCTTTAAAGCGACTACTGATTTTAAGCGTTTGCAATTCGATCTTTTTGCAAATCTTAAGATCAATAAAATAATTTACAAAGGGAAGGAAGTGCCATTTACAAGGGAATATAACGCTGTCTTTATCGACTTTCCTGTTAACATCTCTCGTGGAACGCAGGATGAATTTACAGTATATTACGAAGGTCATCCTACTGAAGCTTTAAAAGCTCCTTGGGATGGTGGATTTGACTGGAAAAAAGACAGTAATGGAAAGCCATGGGTAGCTACAGCATGCCAGGGCATGGGCGCTAGCGTATGGTGGCCAAACAAAGATCACCAATATGATGAAGTAGATAGCATGTTGATTTCAGTTGCTGTTCCGAACGATGTCATGAATGTCTCCAACGGACGCTTAGTCAAAACAGAAAAAATGAAAGATGGTTATACCAAATTCCATTGGAAAGTTGTCAATCCGATCAATAACTATAATGTCGCCATCAATATTGGAGATTACATTCATTTTAAAGAAAAATACAAAGGTGAAAAAGGACCTTTAGATGTGGACTATTATATTTTACGAGAGAATGATAAAGCCGAAAAAAAGGCTCATCTACAAAAAAATGCCAAACAGACATTGGAAGCTTTCGAACATTGGTTTGGGCCATATCCTTTCTATGAAGATGGTTATAAGCTCGTTGAAACTTACCATACTGGAATGGAACACCAAAGTGCCATTGCTTATGGTAATCATTATCAAAATGGGTATCGTGGCAGGGATGCATCGGAAACAGGCTGGGGACAGAAATGGGATTTCATTATCGTCCATGAATCTGGTCATGAATGGTTTGGCAATAATATAACTTCAGCTGATTTGGCGGATATGTGGATTCATGAGAGCTTCACCAATTATTCCGAGGGTTTATTTATTGACTATTTCTATGGCAAAGAGGCCAGCCAGACCTATGCCCACGGCATTCGAAGTGGGATCCAAAATGATAGCCCTATCCAAGGCCCCTATCATGTAAACAAAGAAGGATCTGGAGACATGTATCCAAAAGGCGGCGTTATGCTCAATATGATACGTACCATGATCAACAATGATGATAAATGGCGTAGCATTCTTCGAGGCTTGAACAGCAAATTTTATCATCAGCAGGTAGATTATAATGATATTGTCAATTATGTCAGTCAACAATCCGGTTTAGATCTTTTAAAAGTATTTGAACAATATGTGCAGCACACTTCCATTCCTATACTGGAGATTAGACAAGATCCTTCAGGCAGAATAATGGGACGTTGGATCAGCGAAGTCAAAGGCTTCCATATGCCAATACATATTGGTATAAAAGGTCAAAAAAGAGATCTCATTGAACTAGATCAGCATTTCCGGCCGATTAAAATAAATGGTTTAAATAAAGAAAATATTGACGTAGACACATTCAATTATTATGTAGGTGTTTTATCAGAATAACTTTCCTTATAAGAATTAGACAACCTAATAAAATAACCCAAGAATGAAAATTTAAGGCTGTACCCAAAAAAACTATTTTTTGGATACAGCCTTTATAAATAGGCTGTTAATGATCAAAACGATCGGGTTTAAATCCTTGAATATTTGACGCTATTTCCCTCCCGGCCAATAGGTCGCAAACAATTTTACCATAGGCAGGGCCCAAACTTAACCCCATCATTCCTCCCCCGCCAGCCACAATAGCATTATCATATTTTTTTAATCTTCCCAAATAAGGCAGTCCATCTGGTGAACATGGTCTATAGCCATACCATATTTTATCTTGGGGATAATCGACCTTTAGTTCGGGGTAATATTTGGGGATGGATTCCACAATGCCTTGTACACGATTTTTATAAATCTTATCATTTGCTGGCCCCAATTCCATTGTACCACTAAATCGGATCTGACCATTCATAGGCGTCACAGCAACTCGCGCCTCAAGCAATAGCGCCGCATGATTCAATGTATTCCCCTCCTTTGGTTCATACATAAACGAATAACCTTTTCCCGGCATCAGCGGCGTATTGCAGTTCAACTTTGATGTCAACTGGGGCAAATACGCTCCACCTGTCAACACAAAAGCATCCGCCTGAAAACTCCCTTTATTGCTTATCGCCTCCTTAATCCTTTTTCCTGAAGTAACAAATTTATTGACTTCGGTTTCCTCGAAAAAAATTACTCCCGCTGTTTTCAAGTATTGAATCAATTGTTGCATTAACTTTGGCGGATATAGCTTTCCATCACATCGATATAATATCGCTCCCAAAACATCCAGCTTAAGATTTGGTTCTAATTCCTGAACAGCATTTCCCTCTAAGATATCTACATCCAATCCTAGGTCCTGCGCACGATGGGCAAGTTCAATTTCTTCATGCTGCATTTCTCTCGATCTGTACATCATCAGAATGCCATTTTGTCTCAACTCAAAGTCAAAGCCATCTTGCGATGCAAGCTCATCATAGAGCCTGCTGCTATAGAGATTTAGGTCACGTATGGCGGTCGCATGTTGATCGACATGTGCTCGATTGGCATGATTTAGAAATTTCAGTCCCCAATTGATCAATCGCGGATTTAATGAAGGTCGTACATAAAATGGGCTTTTACTATTGAACATCCATTTTATTCCTTGAGCAACAATACCAGGCGCAGCCAAAGGGGTAAAATGGCTTGGTACAATCATCCCTGCATTACCATAGGAACAATTATTGTCTAATGTATTTTTCTCCAGAATTTTCACTTCCCAACCGTCTTTGACAAGGTAATAGGCAGAAGCGAGTCCCGCAATTCCTGCACCTATCACGACAACTGTACCTCTATTGTTTTCTTTCACGTTTCTATTTATTGTCTTAATAATCTTTTATATCACCTGAAAACCGCCAAAATAAGGGTCTTCATCATCCAAAAAAATAGTGTTATAGCCCGTTATTCTTGCCCAACCTTCTACCGATGGGATAATAGCCGGTTTACCATCTATCGTTGTTTCGGCCTCGATTTTACCTGTGAATTGTGACCCAATGTAACTTTCATGCACAAATTCCATCCCTTTTTTTAGTTTTCCTTTTGCATACCATTGCGCCATACGCGCCGAAGTACCGGTTCCACAAGGAGAACGGTCCAAAGCATTGTCGCCAACTAGCACTGCATTTCGTGCGGAAGAATTCGGATGGGTAGGCTTTCCGGTCCATTGTATATGGGTCAATCCATGAATATTTATGTCTTCAGGATGAACAAAAGAATAGTTATCGTTAAGTAACTGACGAATTATTTTGCCATAATGAATCAGTTGACTTGCGGAGTAAGAGCTGATGTCTTCAAAATTATCTTGCGGATCAATAATTCCGTAAAAATTTCCACCATAAGCAACATCAACTGTAATGCGTCCTAAGTCCGGACAGTCTACTGTCAACCCCTCCGCATATAAAAAAGATTTTACATTCGTAAGCTTTACACTTTTGACTTTTGGTCCTTCTTGAATATAATCGATATGTACAAGCCCAGCTGGAGTCTCCAATCTCAGTTTTCCCGGAGTTTTCGGTCGCACCAACCCTTCTTCTATCGCAATCGTCACCGTACCGATTGTTCCATGTCCACACATTGGCAAGCAGCCACTGGTTTCAATATAAAGAACTCCAATATCGTTTTCAGGATCAAAAGGCGGATAAAGCATACTTCCGCTCATCATATCATGGCCTCTAGGTTCGAACATCAATCCCTTACGAATCCAGTCAAATTCATCCATAAAATGCAACCTGCGTTCCATCATTGAGTTTCCTCGCAACAATGGAGCTCCACCAGCCACCAATCTCACAGGACAGCCGCAGGTATGTGAATCTATACAAAAAAAAGTCTTCTTCATTTTTGGTTACTTATCTATATTATGCCTTCGTCCATTGTTGATTGATCAAACGATCGATCTGTAACGGATTCCCGTCTTGAAGTTCTTTCGGCAAAAATTCGTTTGGCCAATTTTGGAAGCTAATCGGCCGAATGAACCTTTTAACTGCATCTGGGCCGACAGATGTGAAACGTGGATCTGTCGTCGCCGGAAATGGTCCGCCATGCTGCATCGCATACTGTACTTCTACTCCTGTCGGCATACCTTGGAAAAGAAGTCTTCCACATTTGTCCTGTGCAATCGCAAAGAGCTCAGTACATTCACGAATATCTTTCTCCGATGCTGCAAAAGTTATCGTAATCTGTCCATCAAGCTGTTCTAGTAAAGCCTTCATTTCAGCTTGATCGGAACAGGAAATAACCAGTCCAAAAGGCCCAAATACCTCTTCTAGGAGCTTAGGATTTGTCAAAACCTGAGTTGCCTGAGCTTCCACAAGCAGCGCCTGAGCAAACTCGCCCGGAGTATTATCCTGTCCCTCTTCTAATATACCTACGCCTTCATATTGAACCATTTCGCTTTTTAAACGATTATAGCTTTCCAGTATACCAGTATGTAGCATTTTACCTGTAGAAGCAGATTTTAGTTCGTTCTTTAACGCTAGTTTGAGCCTGTCTAGCTGCTCGCCCGAGAAGCCTACTAATACACCCGGGTTAGTACAAAATTGCCCAACCCCCAAGAGTAAGGAGCCAATGTATTGCTTAGCGAAAGCTTCGAGGTTATTCGTCAAATAATCGGACAATAGAAATATTGGATTTACACTTCCCATTTCAGCAAATACCGGAATGGGGTCAGGTCTTGACTGCGCGAGATCAAACAATGCCTTTCCACCACGAAAAGACCCAGTAAACGCCACCGCCTTTACCAATTTATGACTAACCAATTGCTGTCCAATAGTGAAGGAATCCGATATAACATGACTAAAAACACCGTCAGGAGCACCGTATTTGGAAATAGCTCTTTGGATAGCATCAGCCATCAATTGTGAGGTTTTAAGGTGGGCGGGATGAGCTTTTACGATAACCGAACATCCTGCACCAATAGCACTTGCTGTATCACCACCTGCGGTTGAGAAAGCAAAGGGAAAATTACTTGCTCCAAAGACCACAACAGGACCAAGCCCTTTATTATATTTACGTAAATCAAATTGTCCGTTTGGGTCACGGTCTATCCGCGCTTCACTATATAAACCAGTCTTTACCGCATCCGCATAACGTCGCCATTGATTGACCGTTCTGGCTTTTTCTCCCTGGAGCCGGGCCAAAGGAAGTGCTGTCTCTAAATGAGCTGTTTCAATCAATATTTCATCCAATGTTTCGATTTCCGTGGCAATGGCATACATTAATTCTGCCCGTTCAATGACATCACTTTGTTGAAGAAATTGAAACCCAACTTCTGCCTGTTTCAACACGTGATCAATTTCATTTTTGTTGCTATCCATTCCTTTTGTATTTAAAGTTAGTATATCTTCTCAAAAAACAAAGAACCTTCAATAGATCTTAACACCATCCGGGATTGATTACTAAAAAAGGTTCTTTCGTATATTTAAAAGTATAAAAAAAGATTCCCGAGTCTTCATCTGAATAAAACTCAGGAAACTCCTTATAATTGTGGTCTAGTTGCAATTGAGTCTGCAATAATTTTTTTAACACGTTGCTCTTCCTCGCCAATCAACGGTAATCTAGGAGCACGTGTATACGGTGTTGAAATCCCTTCTGCTGTTGCAGCCAATTTGATATATTGAACCAGTTTAGGATGAATATCCAACTCCAATAATGGCATAAACCAACGGTATATTTCTACCGCTTTCTTATATTCCCCCGCTTTCACAAGATCGTACATTGCGACCGTCTCTCTTGGAAACGCATCCACCAATCCAGCGACAAGGCCATCTGCACCCAACATCAGTGATTCTAGACCCAATGTATCTACTCCAGCTAAAATCTTTAGTCGATCACCAAAACGATTTTTCAATCGAGTAATATTGGTTAAATCACGGGTCGATTCTTTCACCGCTTGGATATTTGGTTCCAACAATAATTCCTCAAACATATCAAGCGAGACATAAGTGCTATAATCAACAGGATTATTGTAAATCAGAATGGGTAACTTGGTGCTTTGTGCAATAGAACGAAAATAAGTAACAGCCTCTCTATCATCAGCTCTATAACGCATTGGAGGCAACAACATCAAACCATCAGCACCTAATTCCTCACTGGTTTGAGCTATTCTAATCGCATCTGCAGTTGTATTTTCTGCAATATTGAGTAATATAGGAACACGTCCCTCAACAACTTTCAAAGCATATTTCAATAGCTCATACTTTTCTTCCGTAGTCAAGACGCTTGCCTCACCTAGAGAACCAGCGATAATCAGGCCGTGAACACCTCCCGCCAATTGTGCGTTGATGTTTTTACCAAACATATCAAAATCCAAATTCCCATTTTCGTCAAATGGAGATAACATTGCAGGATAAATCCCCTCCCACTTAAATTGTGCCATAGCTTAATATTTTAATATTTCTTTATCACAAATCTATTTGGAATACAAAGTCCAATCTTCTTATGAATTAATCAACACTGACCTAATATTCACCTTTTATAGAATGCCTTTAGTAAAAATGCATAGAAAACAGATGTTATAATTAATATCGGTATATCAAACCATAATAACAAAGCTTATTCCATGCTAATCGCAATAAGTATCTGATAAATTCAAAATATTTTTTTAAAAAATTTGCTAGTGTGTATAAAAGACACTATCTTTGTACTATCATAATTTAGGTTTATAATTGGTTATTAAAGGTTTTCATTCTCCCCGTTTGAAAACCTTTTTTGTTTTATCTGAATAGATATTTTAACTCCTTCACCTCTTATTTCTCAGACCAAATATTTTTAAGTGAATATAATTCCATTTACTCTGTCATCGCTTCAGTTATAATACTGTAATCGTTTTAAAGCCGCATTCCGTAAGCTACTTTAATTAACATGGTATCTACCTCGATTTCTACCGTTCGACTACAGGCTCCGAAAGTATACATATGCCTTTCCGATAATTTTTAGCTTCGGTTCCATTAGTATACTCATCGACTGGCTTAAAAGCGACAGAACTTGGACTGGTTATGTCAATACGCCCTAACCGTTTCCATGATTGCAGTGCATATTGCTAAATATAGGGTTGATACAACCGAGAACGTAACAATTGGCTTCGAAAAAAGTCTGATAAATAAAAAGCGAGGAATAAATCTAATTACCCCCGCTTTTCATTTTATAAAGATCAATAACCTCTCTTTACATTTTATAATATTGTTCCCATCCCCTTGCAGGAGGGGGACCTGCCAAAAGCGCATTGGCAAATGTATCGTTGGTGATTTCCTTTTTTTCAGGATTAAAGATTACTTTTGTGTTCAACCGCTGCGCAATGACCCCCAAACAAAATACTTGACTTAAAGGTCCTGCGATCTCAAAAGCTGATCTTGTTTTTTCCTCCCCTTTACATGCTCTCAAAAAGTTAGCAAAATGATTAGATGGCGATTTTGGTGTCTCAGGAAGGCGTGATTCCATTTCCTTTGCTTTAGCTTCGGGAATGATCTGCAAAACACTGGCATGGGAACCTCCTTTAAAAGTCAGTTCCTTTCCATAAATAATCTTGCCGGGGTTTAACTTTGCTGGTTCCAATTTGCCTGTACTAGGAGCCGGGATATTTGGATCTAATCCCGAAACTCCGTAGCCATCTGGTATAGGCGGCAAATTATTTAGCCCATCATACCAATTAATGTCAACTGCTGGCATTTTTTTTCGCTTTGGAAAATGGAATTTCAATGTCGAAGACATGGGAAAAAAATAAGAGTTATGTCCATCAAGTTTGACAGCACTGACCTCTGTCGGTAGTCCAAGATCCAAAAATTCATGTGCAGTGTCTAATATATGTGCCCCCCAATCACCAAGAGCTCCCATCCCAAAATCATACCAACAACGCCATTGCCCATTCACAAAATCCTTATTATAATTATGACCTAAGGTCTGCATTTGCCACAGTTCCCAGTCCAAAGTTTCTGGCGCTATTTCAGCAATAGGAAATCCTTTCATATTCACGTCCCATCCATGCCATCGACGTGGCATATTCATATGTGCGTCAATACGGGTGACATCTTTAATTATCCCAGCTTCCTTCCATGCTTTAAATTGAAAATAATTTGCTTCGGAATGTCCTTGGTTTCCCATTTGTGTCACAAGTTTTGTATTCTTCCTAGCCTTATTGGTCATTAACTCAACTTCGAGAAATGTCCTTGCCATTGGTTTTTCTACATAAACGTGTTTTCCAAGATCCAATGCCAACATTGTTATGGCAAAATGGGAAAAATCAGGCGTCCCGATACTAACCGCATCAATCTGACTCCCCATCTTATCAAACATAACTCTAAAATCTTTAAACTTAGGTGCATCAGGAAACATCGCTAAAATCTCATGCGTGTGCTTCGCACCTAGATCAACATCGCATAACGCGACAATATTGCAAAGTCCCGTTTTATAAAGCTCCTTTATAATCTCCGCCGCCCTATTTCCTAAACCTACACAGGCCAAATTCACCCGCTCATTTGCCGATGCTAAATTGATTTTACCAAAGGTGCTATTCGATAGCATCACAGCGCCAGCTGCAATGACAGATTGTTTAACAAAGCTTCGGCGTGATAAATAATGATTCATATATTCTAAGCTTAGTTTGATGTATTAATCTTTATACTGCGAAATGAAACCCTATCCCCATGGTCCTGTAATAAAATAAGCCCCTCTTTTGCTTCACCAAAGTTATCCCAGTCCTTATATTTACTGATAGCGACCAGCTCCTTAAATTCCTTTGATCCTCGTTTGTAACTCAACATCTTAACGCCATTCAGGTAGTGTTCAACCCGATTATCAGCTGTTACCACTACCCTTCCTCTATTCCATTCACCGATCGGTCTCCTAGCTCGCTTCTCTCCATCCGACGTAATGAGGTCATATAGAGACGCCAAAGTACGATTTCCGGCCCGTCCCAATTTTGCATCAGGGTGTAAGGCATCATCAAGCACCTGATATTCAAGACCTATAGCTGATCCTTTAGACTTTTCTTTTAATGTTACAAAATACTTGACACCACTATTGGCGCCAGGACTAAGTTTAAATTCAAAAGAGAGATCAAATACCGAATATTTGTCCTTTGTTACAATATCGCCACCATTAGTTGACTCTCCGCCGTCAGATTTCAAAACGGTTAATTGACCATCCTTAACTTCCCAACCTCGATCAGGAAATTTGTTTCCATGAATACTGCGCCACCCGCTATTGGTTTTACCATCAAATAATAACTTAACTCCATTTTTCCTTTCAGCATCGATTAACTCATTTGGTTTTAGGTTGACGATATAGACGTCTTTCGGAAACCCTTTCGACGTTAAATCTGTAGTCTTTATTTTAATATTTTTGAAATATACCTTCTTTCCATCTAGTTCCGAAGGGATGCTATGTACTTGTAGTCCGATAAAACCAGTCCGATCAATTGTGTCTACTACATAAGAGACAGGTACGTCGTTGATCCAGGTACGCAACTCATCCCCAATTGCCTCAATTCTAACGTGATTATATTCTTCAGCTTTATATGCTTTTTTTGCATTTTCATTGAGATCCAGGGGATAAATCCAGCCTCGACGTGCTTCATCATAAATGCCCCCTGTCCACGCTCGGGAAGAAGGGTCTATTTCGACTTGTCGTCCATAAACCCTACCTCGACCATCATTGGCATTGGGATCGAGATGACTTCGGGTCTGAATTCCTGAATTTGTTTGACTACCTTCGAGCTTAACATCTAATTCCAATATGAAATCGCCATATTCTTTTTCTGTAATCAAAAATGAATTAGGTGTTCCTTTAGTCATTCGGCCCACGATTGCATCTCCCTCAATAGAATAAGGAGCTTTTCCACCTACAGATTTCCAACCATTCAGCGTTTTCCCATCAAAAAGGTTTATCCAACCTATTTCTGTACTCTTATTTATCTGAGCATGCGATAAAAATGTATTTCCAATCATCGCCGCCATCAAAACAGATCTAAATAATGTGTTTCTTTTCATTGTAATAATTATTGTTTGAGCTCATATGCCCAGTTTATTTATTTGAATATTGGTTTATTATTCATATGATATGTACTACCTTTTTCTAGATATTAAAAAGTATGTAAACAGATCAATTCCTTCCGATGATTTAGGCGATCAGGAATTATCTCCATGTATACCCTCTTAATGGTTATTTGTCCAATTTGCTTGGTAAAACAATATATAAATTAATATAGCTTGAATGAATATAATTTTACGATTTATTTACGAAAACGTTTGAAACACCAGAGAGTTAATATGTAAAATAACAGCTTAAAAGACTGCAATCTTTATACAGATATCGTATTGAGATAAAATTTCATCCTTTAGTCTCACTGTGTAATTTTTTTACGATTTTGATTTTTCGATATTTAGCGAAAAAAGCGCATAATATAGGGAAAAATCTCATTACAAAAAATAAAAAACAATCAGTAAAAAATTTGGAGAAAACGAAAATTATACACAACTTTAAAGCACAAACATATATTCCAAATCGGCTACAAAGTAGACAAAGGAAATTTTTTATTTTAAAAAGACGTTTTTATCTTTTTCCATCGCTTCGATAAAATTTTAAATTAGTTTTTTTGCAGAAAAACTTTACTTAACATATAGGCAGTAGCAATATGACAACCAACCCCGTAAAGGTATATACAGTAGTTTCAAAGGAAATTAAGGAAGATCCAGATGTATTCACGAATCTAGAAGGTGTTTTTTCTACTTATGAAAAAGCGCAGGAATATATTAACCATTTTTTTGGCGAAGCAAAATATGGCTATCGTGCTATAGTAACTACTTTTTTGGATCCTTTTCAAGATGAAATCCAGAATAATGATGCTTATTTTAGTATTTCTTCTCAGTTGATAGACAATAAATTGGATATAGAAATTTGCAAAACCTCGTTTGCGGTTGTTCTTTCCGAGGTCGGAAGATTACGTATAGATGGAGCTACTTCAGAAAAACCCTTGGAGATTGCCTTACATTGCTTTGCTAAATCTGAAGAAAAAGCAATCGAAAAATTCAATAAATTGGTCGCTAATTATGCGGAAGAACACAAACTAAATTTTCAAACTATGCCTTATAAAATAACAGATTCCGACCAATGTTATTAGTTGTATTGTTCTTTGGAACATATAGTATATTTTAAGAACCTAATTTTTTTCGAATTTCACTCAGATATTCAGGAGTAAAACCCAAATAAGATGCAATAAGATATTGCGGTACCCGCTGCACAAATTCGGGATACTTAACTACCATGTCACGATAAAACTCTTCTTTAGATAACGAAAAAAGATATTTAACACGTAGTTGAGCTGCAGCATAAGCTCTCTGATATACAAAACGAAAATAACGTTCCATTATCGGAAATTCTCCTATTAGCTCGTCTTGCCTTTCTTGACTTATATACAATACTTCAGATTTTTCAACAGCTTGGATGTAGAAAGAGCTTACAAGTTTATGTTCATAGGCCATATTATCTGTAAGCCACCAATTTTCTATAGCAAATTCTGTTGTTTGTTCTACACCTTTCTCACTCACAAAAAACTTACGCAATATTCCTTTCAACACAAAATAATGATACCGACAGACTTGTCCTTCTTCCAATAAATTCTCCTTTTTAACTATTGATATTACGTTAAAGTATTGTGTTATCCTTTCAAATGTAACGTCATCAATCTTGATAAATTTCTCTAAATGTGCTCTAAATCTTTCCAAGACCTTGCTTTTTATTTTGTAACTGTAATTTTGCTCGCTCGTGCAAAATACAATAAATAGTTAGGTCTCACAAAATGGAAATTTTACTACTAAAAAGGGCGCTACGTCGTCTAGATTTTAATAGATGCATCCCAACCCATACGGGGATAATTCTCCTGATTGTTTAAGAAGTGTTTGACATGATGTCCCCTAAGCCCTTTTCCAGTCCGTAAAATTTCATTAAGCTGCTCCTGATCCATGTTTTGTAGCAACATTTCCGTAACAAAGGGTTGTAGTTTCAAGTCATCTGCCACACGTTTGATAGGATAGTGTACAAAGAACATATTAATTGCATAATTCTTTGATATTTTGACAAGCCAGTTGTCCATGCCAACTCGCTTTAGTTGATCAAAGATTGTAGGACAATCCAATGTTGTTCCATTACGCAAGATAATGCATTTGGTGTCGGCTGTTGTATATACTGCCACGATATCAATAAATCGAAGCTGCTGCAGATTAATATATGGGACAAATTCCCCTCGTTTAACTAACAAATCAGCCAACAGATAAATGTCGATGTTGTGGATATCTATTCCAAAGGATTGCCCTTTCCTCTTTACGCTGTTTTCTTTTAAGCTCCAGGATTCGTTTAGCGAAGCCGGTGATCTTTGTTCGGATGGTTCAACAACAGGTATTTTTTTTATCAAAGGTTTACGCCTTTTTACCATTGATTCTGGTATTGGTAATTCTTTCTCTAAACTTATATTATGCACTACCCGCATGAGCGGTCTGTTATAAAATACCGCAAGGTTTTGCCGCTGTCCGATAGAATGGTAAAGTAGTGACCAGTTTTCACGCATATAGACCATGAGACTGTATGATACAAAAATTGTTGCATAGCGTATTCCATAGATTTGCATATGAAGTTCGAAAAGCATCGATCGTTCTGCCGAAGACTGACTATACACAAAAATAACAGCAACATACAATAATAGAAATGGAAAAACGGACACCAATAGGAGCGAAAAGAAAGCGATAAAATGCAAGAAAATATCGAGACCAGGTATATATTTTGCTTGCTCACCCAATCGCTCACGCATATATGGAACGCTCCAATATGTGGGCAAATTAAGCACCAGCGACACCATTGTTGCCCCAATCCAAAAAACGCAGACCATAATGACAACCAAAATCCAATATTTATACTGATCTGATCGTTCCAAAAAACCTTGAAACGATATTGTCTTCAAATTAAAGACAATAGACAACATCAACGAGCTCAAAAAATAAACAATAGATTTCATGACATTTCTCTGAAATAATACCTGATTAGGACAATAACTTTAATGCAATTACTTACAAAACTATACCAATATAATAAATACTATCGAAATTATAAAACATCAACCCAACAAACGATAAGATTTACAAAATAATTAATAAAAACATAACATTATTCAAGGGTAAAATTTTAAAGGAGCAGTAGATAGGTGTTATTTCAGATGATCTCTCGGCATCCTAGGGCAGTCCAAATGGTAATAACCTACATCTCACTGCCGTGTTATCATATTTTTTAACAAAAAATAGGTGGTTTATAATTAAATATTGAGATATTGTAATATAATAAATTTAAATAATGAAACAGCAATTCAACAACCATGGCGTAGCCAAAGTACAATTTCGCATCTTGGCCTTGCCGGAGAATTTATTGGCAATCGAAACAACAGCTATTCGCAAAAATTTTCTATCCTGGATGGAGGCAAATTTCGCACTGACTACTAGACAAAAATTTCAATTGATGACCATGCCCGACGATTTGCAGGAAACGTTGAGTCAAGCTATCGCAAATAGTTATGAACTCGGACAGGCCGTTCAGTTTTTCAAAGAAACAACCTCGAAGGACGATCAGCCCGATTTGAAGGATATTATCATCAATGGTGCCGAAATGATGGCTGAGATAGATAGCAACAATAGTAGGAAAGCAGCTTTTGTGGGACAACTGGCGATCAATATTCGCTATAAAGTAAGCCTGTAATTTACCGAACGATAATACCGTCCAAAGTGGACTAATCTAACAAGTGCCTTTAACATCAATATCCCGTTTACGTCCAATCCTTCGGATAGAAAATAAACGGGATATTATATCAAAAATTTTCCGGGCTACCAATTTATGACAATATGAATAGATTGTACCATATAATAATCAAACGATTTAATATATTATTTACATCGCCAAAGAGGTTATATACCTCTAGTCACTTAGATGAACAGTTTAATAGGACTAAGCAGTATCATATGCATCGTACCAATATAGCCCAAAGCCTTGCACGGATTTCAAATAGACAAATTATAACAGATCAACCAGCACGTCCGGTCTACGATAAAAGATCTGACAAGTTAAACGAGCGAGTTCCTCTATCCTTAAAAATGGTCTATACAATTTGTCTTTGGCAACCTTACTTTTGGCTCAAAGATACATACACAACATTGATCAGAAACAACGAACAACTCAATCTGCTTAATGACGATCACCTATATAGTGCAGCAGCAAAAGCAGATATTCTCCTGTTTAGCAGTGGCGGTAATTATTCAGTCAACGGAATTTTGGAACAGATCGACCTCAGCAACAAATATGTGGTTATCATCTCTACTTATAGTGAGCAAGAAATACGCTCCCATATCAAATACCGTATTGATTATTATCAGAATGCATACCTGGTCGATTCACAACTAGCGTTTGACCAATTTATAGCCAATATACTTGAACGGGCAACTAAACAGGATTAAAAACAAAGTTGCTGGTAAATTAAACCCGCTAAGCCCTAACCTACTAGATCTGCAACTGCAGGCGGATCCAGTTTAAGACAAACAGTAGCATAAAAATGCCAAGAATATACAGTTCTATTTTATTTACCTTGACCGTACCAAATTTCCATACGCAGATCCGATCGATAATAAGCAATAACAGCATTGGAATCAGTCCAAAAATCCCGATGTACATCGCCATCAATTTATCCGGTGCGGAATTTCCAGTGCCCAAAATCGCAACAATAGCCACTACACCAATAAATCCCAATATCCCTAGAATTAAAAAAAGAGTCCCTTTTGTTTTTAAGAATTTTATCATTATTGTTTTTTAGTGCCAGTTTTCTCCTACCTAATATTGTAATTATTGGTTGATCTAACTGTTTTCCAATTTACATATCTCAATGCGTTAAAATTAAAAACAAGCCCCCGAAAGTCGGGGGCGAGTGGCTCAAAGCCGGTTCATTTTTCTAGTTCGCTAGGGAATGTTCCGAACCTCGCAGCCAAGGATAATAGCTAAGTTAGTTAATTTAAATCATAGTATTATGCCAAGGCTTTTATTTAAGGCCTACTTTATTTACCATTTACCCAAAATCCCGCTAATTGTCATTGACTACATGCTGAATCATGAGAAATGGTCTCTTAATTTTTATTTTAGCTAACCATATTTAAAATAACCAGAAAATAATATTTAGTTTTGTTCCAAATACAAAATTGCCTTGTCCTATTTTTATAACCTTTTTATAGCGCATATAATATGACTGACTTTCCAAGATTAGAAACTGAAAGACTTGTTCTCGACAAAATAACAGTGGAAGATATTCCACAAATTGTATTGTATCTTCAAGACAAAGTATTTTCTGATTATACATCGAATATTCCGTACCCTTATCGGAAGGAGGATGCTGAGATTTGGCTAAAACTATCAACCGAAAGCTTTAAAAACCGCAAGGGGTTCACCTTTGCAATTCGAGAAAAAAACGGGAAATTGCTCGGTGCCATCGGACTTCACGACGAAGGCTCCGATAAAGCCGAATTAGGTTATTGGATAGGCATTCCATATTGGAATAATGGCTATGTCACTGAAGCTGCGAAAGCCGTTATTAATTATGGATTCAGAGAACTCAGTTTCAACAAGATATTTGCAACCTATTTTCCCCATAACCCAGCTTCTGGAAAGGTTCTGAGCAAAATAGGGATGCAAAAAGAGGCTATACTAAAACAGCACCTAAAGAAAGATGGTAAATACTATGATATCCCAATGTATTCTATTTTTAGAGAAGATAGATAATATTTAATCACAAAAACAGATTAATTTTAAAAAAATATCGCCGATATTCAGTTTATTTTTGTCACCGTCAAATAATAATTTCGAAAGATAAAATACTGATTAAAGCACTGTTCATTTTTTTAATGGATAGCTACAATCACTGTATAGACGAATATTGCGCTACAAGCGAATAATGAAATGGTGGATTATTTGTCGAAAAAATTAGCTAAATTTAGAGGTAGATACCCTACGATAGAAAACATGAAGATATTTGCATTTGCTGGAAGCAATTCTTCCACCTCGATCAATAGGCAATTAGTCGAGTTTGTTCTGAAAAGTTTTGATGAGCATGAAATCAACTTGATTGATCTAAACGATTATAATATGCCTATTTTTTCTGTCGATTTGGAAAAAAATGGTTTTCCGAACGAAGCTTATCGTTTTCTTAATAATATTGCAGAAAGCGATATTATTATTTGTTCATTAGCAGAGAATAACCGTTCTTACAGCGTTGCTTTTAAAAACGTTTTTGACTGGGCGTCCCGAATAAATGTTAAGGTATTTCAGGACAAACCGATGTTATTAATGACTACATCTCCCGGCGGCTATGGCGGTGGAAACGTGATGGCCGAGGCGCAAAAATTCTTTCCTCAATTTGGCGCTATCATTAAAGAAACTTTTTCATTACCAAAATTCTATGAGAATTTTGATTTGAACAATGGGGTTATTAATCCGGAACTACTAACTTCACTTAACGAAAAAATAAA
Organism: Sphingobacterium prati; assembly: GCF_013167215.1. GTDB lineage: Bacteria > Bacteroidota > Bacteroidia > Sphingobacteriales > Sphingobacteriaceae > Sphingobacterium > Sphingobacterium prati. The sequence goes on along the minus strand of NZ_JABJWY010000035.1, from coordinate 142,117 downwards.
CAACTTCAAGAAACAACTCGCGTAACAATACTCTATTAGTAAGATAGTTTTATAAGATCATTTTTCTTTCTCTATTTATAGGTTTTTTTTTATGAGTGCACAAATCAAATGAGTGCACAAATCAAAGATGCTGGTCTTCTTCTTCCTACAGTAGATTCTTTGTGCTCCACGAGCGAATATTGTTGCATCTATCGCCCAAAAGTGGATTTAAACTAGATGATCGCCCAAATTTGAAAGTAATCGGAAAACTGGGAATGGAAGTCCTGGAAAACGGCAATCAATCACCTTATTTTGCCTATTTAACAACAACTGATGGCAAAAAGAAGTTAGATACAGATAATTTCAAATGAAGCGGCTTGTCAAAGGGCAATTTCTTCCGCATAATATTCCTCATTCCATTTCGCAAGCTGACACATAATCGGAATAAGTGCCTTCCCTTTCTCGGTCAGAGTATATTCTACACGAGGAGGTAATTCTTTAAATACTTCTCTTAAAATAATGCCATCTTCCTCCAGTTCTTTTAATGAGGACGTTAGTACTTTTCTTGAAATATTTTCAATCAACGCATCAAGTTGTCCAAATCGGGCTTTTCGATCTCTTAGTGTGTATATAATAATGGGCTTCCATCTTGTTCCCAAAATCCCCATGGAACGTTGCATCGCGCACGAACAGCTCTTAAAATCAGTTCTTTTCATTGTCAAATAAATTGATAGTTACGCAAAGGTAACTACTTTATACTATCAATAGTTACAAAAATACACTATTTAAAATATCTTTGTATAGAAATTCGCAAATGATATAAAAAAATGAGCATACAAACACTTTTCAGTCCATTCCAATACAAAAATCTTGTATTAAAGAACCGTTTCGTCATGGCCCCCATGACACGAGCATTTTCTATTGACGGGATCCCTGGAGATGTCGTTACAGGTTATTATGAACGGCGGGCTGCCGGAGACGTTGGTTTGATTCTAACCGAGGGAACTGTCATCGCACGGCCTGCATCAAAAAACTTAAAGGACATTCCAAATTTCTATGGCGGCCAAGCATTAAATGGCTGGAAAAACATTGTCGAGGCTGTCCACGCAAAAGGGGGTAAAATAGCACCTCAACTATGGCATGTCGGATATACGCCAATGCAGTGGACTCCACCAGCAGCTTTTGAAAGTCCAGATACAATGACTTTGGTCGATATAGAAAATACTATCCAAGCTTATGCAGCTGCAGCAAGATCTGCAAAAGAACTAGGTTTCGATGCTTTCGAAATACATGCTGCACACGGTTATCTGATTGATCAATTCTTTTGGGAAGGAATGAATCACAGATCAGATGAATTCGGTGGTAATACAATAAAGGAACGTTCCAGATTTGCTGTCGAAGTGGTGAAAGCAATGCGAAAAGCCGTTGGACCTGATTTTGTAATTATCATCAGACTATCCCAATGGAAACAGCAAGATTATACAGCAAGATTAGCCCCTACCCCAAAGGAAATGGAAGATTGGATCTTACCATTAGTTGATGCAGGTGTGGATATTTTCCATGGAAGCCAACGACGCTATTGGGAACCAGAATTTGAGGGCAGCGATTTAAATTTCGCCGGATGGCTGAAAAAGATCTCTGGCCAACCGACAATAACAGTAGGGTCGGTTGGACTTGACAAAGATTTTGGTGAAGTATTTACAAATTCAGAATTTAAATCCTCTCCAGCTTCACTGGATGAATTGGTACGTCGATATGAAAGAGGGGATTTCGATTTGGTTGCTGTAGGTCGAGCGATCTTGCAAGATCCAAACTGGGTTAAAAAGGTACAAGCAGAACAATTCGAAGATTTATCTATCTTCGAGGCCAAAAGCTTAACAACTTTGTCTTAGCTAGATTAATAATCTAAACGTTCTAAAAATTTAAAAATCCATAAAAGACGAGTATTCGCTTTTATGGATAAAAACAAGATATTCGCTCGTGTTTGGATATCTTGTTTTTTTAAGAAATCACATGATATACGTTAGCCTAAAATTTTTCTATTTTTGAATATCGGCTCATTATTAATAAATTGCCGTCAAAATATTTTTAAACCTATCATCATGTCCGAAGCCCATATTTATATACTTAGTGGATTAGGAGTCGACCGAAGGGTATTTAACAAAATGAATTTTAAGGGCCTAAATGTGACATACCTTGACTGGATCGCCCCGCTTCCAACAGAATCAATTTCATGCTATGCGTTGCGATTAGCCGCTAAAATTACCACCGAACGTCCAATTCTTATTGGATTATCTTTTGGAGGAATGATTGCCATGGAAATAGCTAAAATAATTGACATAAAACAAATTATTTTACTTTCATCCGCAAAAGGTAATAATGAACTCCCTAAACTTTACAAGCTTATCAGTATGCTCAATATACACAAGTTTATCCCGAGTTCGGTTCTAAAGTCACATCATATTTTATCTTATTATTTCTTTGGTGTCAACCTAAAAGAACATAAAATGATGCTCAAGCAAATATTACAAGACACGGATTCTAAATTTTTGGCTTGGGCGATTCAACAAATTTTAAATTGGAAAAACAGGACTATCCCCAATAATCTAATCCATATACACGGCAGTAGAGATCGCATTATCCCAATAATAAATGTAGCTCCTACATTTATTATTCAAGGAGCTGGTCATTTCATGACTGTCACTCATGCAAAAGAAATTGAAACGATCATAATTAGGATAATAAATGAGAATCAATGCCATCCATAGTTATTAAAACTCTCTCTTCGATTAAAGTGCCCCTCTAACTCAACAAAGTAGTAACGAATTGATAGGAAGCAACACCAATCCAGTACTTATATATATACTATTCAACAGCGCTAAAATCATTTTTTATATCATTTAAGCATGTCAACCTTTTAAAATCACCGAATCTGTTGACATACTTTAGATCAACTCACATAGACTTAGATGAAAATGGCGATGAACCCGATGGAGAAAAAACTTAAATCCAGATTCGGTGTCAAATTTCCTAAATAATAGAAAGAAAAATTCCCCGCTAATTTCGATAGCGGGGCGCGTTAAAAACAATAGCTTATCGCGTCGTTCGTACTGCTTTGAATTTTTACTGCATTATCTCCCATTATCAAAGAAATCGTGTATTTCTTTTAATAAAACTGCCCTTAACTTAAAGATATCCAACAGAGCCTTCATAAAATAGATCTGTTAAAACAATAATGCAGAAAACAAAGTTATAAAAGGAGGATTCGTTTTAGAAACCGGTTATCACTATGCGACACAATTACCAGATTTTAAATAAATACAAGATATGTTCAAAAGACTTATATTTTTTATTCTATTTGTTCACATTTTTAGCTTCAAAATGCAAGCACAAGACAAACTCGCTATCGATCCAAAACTGGAAGTTGCAGCATCTTTTGGGCCTTATCGTCCCATAGGAGTCAGCGCAACTTCAACAAACAGACTATTCGTATCATTTCCTAAGCAGAACAAAGACTATCAATATGCACTCACAGAAATCATTGATGGCAAGCGTATACCCTACCCAAACGAATCATGGAACAAACAAGGGGATGAAGATTCCCATTTTGTAAATGTTCAGGATATATTTGTAGACGCAGCCGATTACTTATGGGTATTAGACTCCAAACCATCAACGTCTGGGGCTATTTTCGGTCCAGGTGGAACGGCTCCTACCGGACAATTCAAACTTCTAAAAATCGACACAAAAAACAATCAAATCGTGCGTATCTACACATTTGATGACTTGGACAAAACGAAATCAGGTTTGAACGATGTCCGCATTGATGTACAAAAAAATCTTGCTTATCTTTCAGACCCTGGACAAGCAGCAATCATTGTCCTTGACCTTCAAACGGGAAATAGCCGAAAAGTATTGGAAAAAAGTTCCTTCACATTAGCAGATCCCGAAGTTGTTATTTCCTATTCGGGTATAGACATGCGCAATAGGGATGGGAGCCCATTCCTCTCCCACGTGAATGGGATAGCGCTAAGTCACGATTTTAATTACTTCTATTTTAAACCGATCAATAAAAATCACCTATACCGCGTCGCGACAAAGTATCTTGCTGATATGACACTCTCCCAACAAGAGCTACAGAGCAAAGTAGAAGATATGGGAAATGTAGGCGTTACACACGGCCTGCTTGCAGATCGAAGCGGCAATATTTATCTTACCACCTCAATGGATTACAGTATCAAATACTTGAGTCCAGACGGACAAGTTCATCTATTGACGCAGGATCCGAGATTGTTGTGGCCAGATTCTTTGGGTATAGACGGTAACGGTTATCTTTACTTTTCATGCGCGCAATTAGCTAGAGATCCACAATGGAACAAGGGCATAGACCGGGCCGAACTACCCTATCGTGTTTATAAAATAAAGTTGCCGAAATGATTATTCGAATATTAAATATGCAAACATGAAATTATTGATCAAACAACTCTCCTTTTTTCTACTCATCCTTGTTCATTCGCTGTCCAAAGCGCAAACGGATCGTCCTGTGCTGGATATTATGCTTAACAACTATCAGTATCCTTATGATGTAAATTATTTAAACCTGAAGAGTCAGGGAGAAGAGATAAAAATGGCCTATATGGATGTCACCTCGCAAAATCCAAATGGTCATACGGTGTTGCTTCTTCATGGCAAAAATTTCAACGGAGCGTACTGGAAAACAACTATCCAAGCCTTAAATACAGCTGGATATCGAGTTGTCGTACCTGATCAGATTGGATTTGGTAAATCCTCGAAGCCCACAGATTATCAGTTTAGTTTTCAGCAACTCGCCGAAAACACAAAATCACTTCTAGACAAATTAGGTGTTGATAAAGTCAGGTTACTAGGGCACTCTATGGGAGGAATGCTTGCCTCTCGGTTTGCGTTAATGTATCCTGAAACAGTTGAAAAACTTATTTTAGAAAATCCCATAGGACTCGAAGACTGGAAACTTGTTGCTCCCTACGCTTCCATTGACCAAAATTTTCAGATGGAATTAAAAGCAGATTATACAACGACAAAAGAATATCAAAGTAGATTTTACTATGACAACAAATGGAAACTAGAATATGATGAATGGGTATACCTTCTTACCGGTTGGACAAAGGCTAAAGATTATCACAAAGTTGCACTGGTCAACGCCAAAACGTCGGACATGATTTTCACCCAACCCGTTGTTTACGAATTCCAATATATCAAAACACCTACCTTACTCATCATTGGTACAAGGGATCGAACAGCTATTGGTAAAGCGAATGTAAAAGATCCAAATGTCGCTGCAAAAATGGGACTGTATCAGCATTTGGGAAAGGAAACACAGCAAAAGATAAAAGGATCAAAACTCGTTGAACTCGACAACGTCGGACATTTACCTCATATTGAAGCTTTCGATCGATTTATACAACCCCTTGTTTCCTTTTTGAAAGACTGATTTTAGTCGTCTGCTTCATTTTATTGCATCTACTAAAGATCTCTTTGGTGTTATTGCCGAATAACTAGGGGATCCCTATTAAGATTTGTCTTATAGACAAATCTTATCAAATAGCATGCTCTCCCTGCGAAACATCAACAGACTAACCAAAGACTTTTTTGCGAGATGACCTTAGCTCGATTTCAGTCTATTTTACTTTGTATTCGCTACATCAAATTAAAAACTTTCACCCAAATAGATAACCAAAAACATATTCACATATAGCAAATTCCCTTTAAATAAACGATAATAGCCCCTACAACCATCAATACACTTCACAAAAAAATATAAAATTTTTAAAAACTAATATTTTTAGTATATTTGACTATCAATTTTAGACAACATCTTTATGGAACAGGCAAAAGGATACGACAATAAGGAATTGCATGTTGGCGATATTGTTCGCTTCCACACCCCTTATCCCGATGAGGATCCTGATACAATTTTTATTGTGCTTTGGTCATACTACGATCCCGAAGGGAAATCATCCAGAGCCGAGGTAGTAAAATTTGATTCAGCCCTTAAACATTACCCAGTAATTCAAAAATGGTTTATTCGGGATCTGGAAAGAGTCCCTGAAGTCAGCCCCGAATTACTGCAACAAATTGCATTATTTATGAAAAGTAAATTGGGGAATGCAATTATAAGCAAGCTGATAGTTTAAATAGGATTATACATAATAATGAGTTATAAGTAGTACAATGGAAAATAAATTCAAATCAAACCGAGCATTCATAGCACGATCAATATGGTCCGATTGGCGGGAACAGCTTAAAGACAGCGAAATAAATGGTTTACTTCAGCGACTTGAAACGATGGAGCGGGAGGTCCTTGTAGACTGGTTACAATGGTACAACCCAAAGGGAAATTATACGGATCGAAAATGCATGGAGAATGGTGTAAAACCACTTTGCAAATCAAAGGCTATCGAATATACCTATAAAGAGATATTACGAAATCATGCAAAAAAGCAATATAAAAGTTTTTCGAATGGCCCACTACAACTTATGTTTAACAACTAAATGCTGAGGTTATGGAATCTTTCATCAAACAGATTATCGGCTATCAATTGCCAAAAATTGCAGCAATGGAGTCACAGCGAAAGGATTGGCGTTATCGGCTATTAGATTTAAAAGATAAAACACTTTTCGACACGCTTTCACTCATGAAACGACAGGAATTGCTCCAATGGCTTCAATGGAATGATTGCAATGGAGTTTATGCTGATTATGACTGTGTTCGAATAGGCATTCCTTTATTCACAAAAGAACAGGCTTTAGCCACAGTCTATCATCACATTATGCGTGACCACGAAAGTTGGGATGGTTATATGGATAAAGAATATATTCGTGGAAGTATATTTTAAACAATTATCATAAGCTTTTAATATACTCTTCTAAAGTTCTGAGGTTGGCAATAGCGGATCCAATCGTATTGTTAAAATAAACATATACTTCTTTTTCTTCAGCTAACCATTCCTTGATATAACCACTGTATTCATGCAATACGGCATCCTCATAACTTCCCTTATAATCACCCTCTGGTCCATGAAAACGCACATAGACTATATCATTACCAGCGTACTCTATATTTATTCCGCCGCTATCTTTATCATGTAACACCAAATTTATGCCATAAGAGGTTAATAGTGTCATTGTTTCCTGACTATACCAGGATTGATGACGAAACTCAACACATACATGCCAACCCAAACTTCGCTTATCCTTTACAATACACCGTAAAAGCTTATCTAAATTGATCAACGAGGAAAACGTGGTTGATGGAGGTAATTGTATCAACAAACAGCCCTTCTTCTTATCCACAGCGTTAATAATATCCAAAAATTTAGCAACATCGTTAGGTTCAAAAATTAAATCCTTTTGATGAGTAATACCTTTCCAAAGCTTAAAAGTAAAACGAAAGTTATTGCTCGTTTCCTGAGCCCATCGGCCGACAGTCTCCCTACGAGGCATCTTGTAAAACGAGCTGTTTACCTCCAAAGAATTGAATAAGAGGCTGTATACTGCAAGCCTGCTCTTATCCTTTAAATCATTGGGATAATAGCTTTTGTTTTTGTAAGGCAATAGTATGCCACTTGTACCTGAAAAATATAGCGTATCCATAAAACGATAACAATTGAAACTGCGGCAGTAATTTAAAATTCAAACAATATATTATCATTATATGACTTCATACATAAGAAAAAAATAATCCGCTGCAAATTTCTGTATGAACATATCTCATCATAATAACGTTTTGGCCGATATAAAAACGCTATCCAAATTTATCTTAAATCATTTAGTTTAGCTATATTAGAGATTCCAAGTCTACACTATGGGAATCAATTATTCGCTAAATATCCAAACATTTGAGGAATACTAATCAATGGAGTCCCAAAGTATTCCAGTATGCGTTCAATAAAACCAGATCATCTTATTTAGCCGAAGAAACTGTACAGCGTGTTTTTTATTAAGCTTTGGGAAAACTTAAATGAAAAAAATATTAATGCCACTGTAGAACCCCAGATCTTTTGGAGTCCCCAAGCAGGAAGCATTTGTCGAATGGCGACGTACAGGTTATCCAAAATTGACACCTAGTCCAAATCCGGGATCCACCAATAGACAGATACCACGTCGACCGATTTACCCCAGTGAGGAGGCTGAATTAAATCAAACAAATCTCAAAGATGCTGTTTCAAGAATGCAGAACGGAGATTCCTTTTTGTCCAAAGTATGGTGGGATAAAAAACAATAAAAACAACAATAAAGGTTTGAGCCCACGAAATTATTTCGTATCGCTCAAACCTAATTACCAAAATGCTGTTCCAGATGCTATCCCCTCACATATTCGGTATAGCTATTCCTGCAACAAGGTCTTCAGGATTATTTTAGAGCAAAACAATTTAATTGTTTTTCGTACTGAATCTTTTTCCGCAATGATTTAGGTTTCTTTTGAAATTATATTTATCTTTCTTTAAGTATAAAACAAATCCCACTATCTTCAAGCCATACAAAAATGAAAACAACCTCTTCACTATTTTTGCCAACAGTAGCATCTCTTTTTATAGGGTGCGGAGAAAATGGTAAAAAAGCCACATCACCGTCTCCAGATAACTTACCAAAAAATAACCCAAGCTTTAACTTCGAGGGGATCAAACAAGATTATACAACAAATGAAGAATTATCGTTCCAGATTACAAATACGTCTAATTTAAAAATTGATTCCATCCTTTATTATATCAATGATTACCTGATTGCCAAAGTCACAGAAATTAATAAAGTAGCGTATAGATTATCAAGAGAGAAATTTGGCAAGCAAATCGTTAAGGCGGTTGTATTTCATGGTGGAAAATCCGAAGAAAACACAGTGAACATAGACTATCTGCCATCAAACCCACCTCGAATTTTAAAGTACCGAATAATTAATACCTACCCACATGATATCAAAGCTTTCACACAGGGACTAGAGTTCTTTGGAGACAACTTGATGGAAAGCACTGGTAATGGCGTTGGGGTAAGCGGAAGTAAAGGTAAGTCAAGCATCCGCATTGTCAATTCTACGACAGGACAAGCAATCAAAAAGATCGAATTAGCCGATTCAATATTTGGCGAAGGTGCCACTATATTAAATGGAAAATTATATCAGTTGACTTACAAAAGCAATCTTGCTTATGTCTATGATATGGCAACACTAAAGATAATAAAAACACTGCCATATTTCAAAAACATGGAAGGATGGGGACTGACCTCAGATCGTAAAAATTTGTACATGTCTGACGGTTCAGAAAATATCTATATAATCAATCCCAATGATTTTTCCAAAATCGATTATATCCGTGTCGCCACAAATGAGAAAATCGTTAACCAGATAAACGAAATGGAATGGGTAAAGGGAAAGATTTATGCTAATTTCTTTATGGAAGATGTCGTGGGTATCATAGATCCAAGAACGGGTGCCATTGAGGGTTTAGTCGATCTTTCCAAATTACGAGAAAATGTGACACAACATGTTGACCTGGATGTATTAAACGGAATTGCCTACAATAAAAAATCAAATACCTTTTTTCTTACAGGAAAAAATTGGGACAAAATATTTGAAATACAGCTAATAGATTAATTAATCACTCGTTAGGTTATCGTATACACAATCAAAAAGACAGTTTACACATTAAAGTGATTGGCATCCAAAAAGATAACCCCTATACTTTTAACAGATACATTTTAAAAATGGAAATTTTAGACTCAACATTATTTTTTTAGCTAAGGCATTTCTTCAAGCTTGTTAAAACCCGTTGTTATCATCTCCTGCAATTGAGGTGTAAACAAGTTGGTTGAAAGTGGCATTTTCTTGGCTCCTCTATTTAATCTCCATTGTGCACGCTTCTCAAGCAAAAATTGCAATCGCTGTGCTGTTGTCAATCCCGGCAATGTATAATATATACTATTTTCACCTTCTTTTCCTTGCTTTTGGATATATCTTCCTGTAGTTACCTTAAATTTATTTCTTTCCTCAAAACTTCGGATAAAAGAGCTATCCTGATTAGCGATATCCCACATAGGATCACGAGGGCAGCAGACAGAGCCATAGCTTTCCTTCCAGTATACTGTTAATAGGTTTTCGGGCACCGTAGGTTTAGCAAAATCAATCACTGGATTTTCCAGTCCCCCAAGCCGAACGCTATCAACTTTTATATTGTCCTCTTCCCGTCTGATATAGTAATAATAATTAGTGGTTTCTGGCTCCACGCACATTCCTTTTTTTGAAGCCATTTTACTGACTTCATTGTAAGACTTCCAATCAGGAACAATAAGAATAAAATTCTGCAATTCAGGATAAAACGTCGATGACTTTTTAAAAAATTCTATTGGGATCTTTGCGCTCAAATAAAACACGTCTATTGAATCTGCATTAAACTGCAATGGCAGATCCCATAAATAATTGCCCTCTAATCGTGCTACCTGACGATCTTCAATATTAATTACTCGATCATACTTTTGGGCTAGCCAATCCGGCCGTACAGTTTCCTGTTGATCGGAAGGCCTGATGGCTTGTTCTATGGCTTTACTTTTACAGGATACAACAAGTAGAAGTAAAACTAGCATTAAATAAAACTTACCAATTGTTAAACACGTTCTCATTGGCTAAAAAATTATGTTTCATGAATAATATTATTGCGCAGCAGCAACCTTTATTCCCACCTTATTTAAAAACTCAACATGTTTCTCCAAACAAGTATCTGCCAAGACTGCTATTTTAGCTTTTTCATCAGTAATATCCCTTAACAGGGCCTGTCTGGCACCTTTTTTCTGCTCATCCACATATTTGACCAACAACGTACCGTAACCATCCGTAATTCTCGTCATGTAAGCTAATGTCGTCAAATGGAAGCTCTTCGCAGTCTCACTAGGCTTTAATACATTAACTTCACTCTTTATTCCTTTGACATAGCTGCTCAGCGCCTGTACCTCTTTTAGCTTCATTTCGTAGGATAATTCATCCGTTTTATCCACATCATATTCTCCTTCCAACAATTTATTATAGCTTTCATCCAACTTTTCTTTACAACTATAGAAAAGGCTGGCAATCTTCTCATTATATCCGAAGTCCAAATTACTGCCACAGGATGTCAATGCTAATGTACTGATGATTAATGTCAAAATAATAATTCTCATAGCTCGATTTTTCAACAAATAACGCATTTTCAAAACAAGCTCTTTAAGGCAGTTAATATTCGTTACCTGTTTTTTAAGATTCGCTATCATTTAGGTACAATTTTACCCCCAAACACAATAGCACGGATAATTATCAGATTAGCAAATACTGTAAAACAAGTCAAAGACAACAGCTTGTTTCTTAAGGAAGAATTGCGGAACTTAGAAAAAGAATCTAGACTAGACTAGAAGACCGATAATTTTAGACGAATCAAGAAAAACGATGTGGGATCAAAACGAAAAGAACTGAATAAAACACGATGAAACAACTAATTTTATTGATCATGTTCACCGGAATGTCGAGCATGGTTTTCGGACAAGAAATTAGCCGCTCAACGACCCAAACAATTACACAATCCGGAATCGGACTTGGTTCTGTAATTGCCGTCGTTACTTCTTGGGATCGTAACAAGTCTATTCTCTGGGCGCTGATTCATGGCATCTTGGGCTGGCTATATGTTATTTATTTTGCATTTACACGGAGCAATAATTAATATTTCTCCAGGTCATATTTTCAATACAATCAACAGTGCTATATCCTTCTGTAAAACAGAAAATAAGAAGCAGTCAACCAAAATCGAAAGATCATGAGCATGATACAAAATTTCCTCCGGGTCAATTTGGAAACATTGAATAGTTTTCTCGCTGATAGTCATTCATTAAGCAAAATGGTATATAGTAAAGAAGCAATACATTTGGACAATTTGATAGATATTGATAAAGCTTGGGAAGGTATTTTCTTTTTATTGACAGGAGAATCAATCGGCACATACGATCAGGCCGCTCTACCGTTATCCTGGCTATTAGTTGGGCCCAATGACATTGATCGCAATCAGGACATGGGCTATGGCCCAGCAACCTATACAGATATAGAACAAACCAGACAGATTGATTTAGCGTTAAAGGAAATTTCTACCGATGAATTAACGCAACGTTTCGACTCGGCCACCATGCTTGAAAAAGATATATACCCAGCTATCTGGGAGGATGAAAATGCATTAGATTATCTGCTTCAATACTTCGAAGATCTAAAAGCATTTTATCAGATGGCCACCTTACATCATGAAGCAGTAATCCTATTTCTCAATTAAAGAGCGACTATTTCACGCTAATAAAAACCATAAAATAACTATGCATATTTCTGATAAGAGAAGTATCCACATTGAAGAACTAAAGGAAGTAAATAACATAGTTATTTCCGACCTGGTCGCATTAACATTAAATATTGTCCAAGGAGGGGCCTCAGTGGGATTTATGCAAGACATAAGCGAAGAAAAAGCAAGTGAATTCTGGAACAATGTCCTGGCAAAGGTCCAGCAAGAAAAAACAGTGCTACTTGTTGCAAAAGACAGCTCATCGGACCAGATCGTTGGGACCGTGCAATTACAAATAGACCTTCCCCAAAATCAGCCTCATCGGGCGGACGTAGCAAAAATGTTGGTGCATTCCGCCTTTCGACGTCTAGGTATAGCGGAAAATCTATTACAACATCTTGAATTAATTGCGAAAAAAATGAAAAAATCACTACTGGTGTTAGATACTGTAACAGATAGCCCAGCTTATGCTTTGTACTTAAAATGTGGTTGGAAGGTCGTGGGAAACATTCCAAATTATGCACTTTTTCCTAATGGTACCCCCTGCAATACAACCTACTTTTATAAAAACCTTGAATAGTATTGCTATTCGCAAAAAACCTCCAATAACTGTTAACTTATTGGAGGTTCTGTCCACAAAAACAATGGTATTGATTCCGACTATTTTTTGTACCACGCCGGACCAGGTTTGCTTCCCATTTGGAAAACAAGGGTAGCTCCGGACATGATCTGCTCATGTGTGATATAACTTGTTTCAAGAGGTTTTCCATCCAAAGTAACCGACTGGATGTAAATATTGGTTTTATTTACATGATCCGCTTTGACAGTAAACTTTTTCCCATTCGCAAGTTTAAATTCGCTATGTTCAAACAATGGCGTACCGATTTCATACCTTCCGCTCACTGGATCTACTGGATAAAAACCCAGCGCACTGAATACATACCAAGCAGACATCTGTCCGCAATCATCATTTCCGCTTAACCCCGACGGATTATTTAGATAGAGTTTTTCCATCACTTCAGCAGCATATTGCTGTGTTTTCCATGGTTGCCCAATCGCGTTAAACAAATATATAGCGTGATGACTTGGCTCATTTCCATGTGCATATTGTCCAATCATGCCCGTACTGAAGATAGGCAGTTTACTGGTGTCTGATGGATGGAAGGTAAACATGCTATCCAATTTCTGCCCAAAGCGTTCATTTCCGCCGACGAGATTAATCAATCCCGGAATATCGTGTTGAACAGACCAAAAGTATTGCCAAGCATTGCTTTCACAGATATGTGCACTATATTCTTCTGGATCAAATGGCGTTACAAAAGCACCATGACTGTCACGGGGTTGCATAAATGATGTCGCGGGATTATAGACATTTTTATAATTTTTTGCTCTTGCAAAAAACGTAGTTGCTACCTCCTTATTCCCCATCTTATCTGCCATAACCGCAATACAATGATCATCAAATGCATATTCGAGTGTGCGTGACAGAGACCAGTTTTCAGCATTGTATTTATCCACAACATCATAAGGTACATAACCCAGTTCTTTATACACCCCAATACCTCTGTAGTTATCTATGTTTGCTGTTGCCACACAAGCTTCCAGTGCTTTATTGACATCAAAATCACCTATTCCTTTCAAATAAGCGTCCACAATAACTGGGATTGCATGGTTGCCAATCATCATATCGGTTTCACTACCATAGATATTCCATACGGGCAAGCGACCATGCTGTTCGTAAAATGCAATAAATGATTTCACCATATCATTTACCCGATTTGGATCAAGATAAGTAAATAGAGGATGTGAAGCGCGGTAGGTATCCCAAAGTGAAAAAGTACTGTAATTGGTCCAACCTTCGGCCTGATGTACCTTTCTATCCGCACCAAAATAAGCCCCATCTACGTCTCCAAATATAGTAGGGGCCAACATTGAATGGTACAATGCTGTATAGAACTTTACTTTAGCTTCTTTGTCTGCAGTCTGAATAGCAATCTTACCAAGCTCTTTGTTCCAGCTATTTTCAGCTTGTTTTAAATAGTGATCAAAATCATCTGTTGGCACCTCAGCTTTCAGGTTTTTGGAAGCACCGTCCATACTTACCCCCGAAAGAGCCGTGCTAAGTGTTACCTGTTCCCCAGTAGATGTTTTAAAATCAAAACGTGCCTTGAAAGCAGTACCAATACGTTTGGTCGTTTTTGTTATGCTGTCAACACTTGACTGTATCGCCGAGCTATCGATGTGAACTGCAGTAAACGGCTTTGAAAATCGGGTTTCAAAATAAACACGTTGCCCTCTGGCCCAACCTTCTGAAAATCGGTAGCCACGCACAGTGACCGAATCGACCACCTCGATGTATGAATCTATTATGGCATCCCAGTTCATTGCTTTCTTTAGATCCAAAAAAATAGCCGATTGAGCTTCAGGGAATGTATAACGTTGAATACCACAACGTGGGGTTGCCGTTAGTTCCACATCGATATTATAGTCTGTCAGCTTTACTTTATAGTATCCCGCATGTGCCTGTTCGTTTTGATGCGAAAACTTGGAATGAATACCCAAAGGCGCCGCGGCCTCGTGGTAAGGCAATGTAACAGGCATAAACGATATATCATATAGATCCCCAGCTCCCGTCCCACTTAAATGAGTATGACTAAAGCCCGAAATCGTACTATCGGGATAAAAATAACCCGAAATACGATCCCAACCAGGCAATCCATTATCTGGACTCAGTTGTACCATACCAAAGGGCGATTGTGCTCCAGGATAGGTGTTACCCGTAAAATCTGTCCCTATAAAAGGATTGACTAATTTTGCATAAGAATCTTCAGCCGAATCCTGCTGTGAGGCACAGCTCAGTATTCCCAATAAACCTGCGCATGCCAGGTATTTCATATATTTCATAGTGTAGATAGCTTCTTTAATCTGCGTGTCATTTATCTGTCTCCCGTAACAATCAGGATATCTTTGCTATTGACCAAAACTTGATGGCTTATCTTAAAGCCTCCTAATAGCTTTCCGTCGACGATAATTTTTTTGATGAATTCTCCGTTGCCCTCTTTTTGGCGTCTAATGGTCACACGATCAGACTTAGGATAATACTTTTTATCAAGTTGAATAGTTACTTTATCAAATACCGGCGTAACGATCGTATAATCTGGTCTACCGGGACAAAAAGGATAAATCCCAATCATATTCATTAATGCCCAGGTCGACATTGTTCCTGTATCATCATTTCCTGGGATCCCACCAGGACTATTCGTAAAATGCTTATCCAGAATTTGCTTAACCAACTTTTGTGTACGCCATTCCTCACCTTTTATTTCCGAAAAAACATGTGGATAAAGCATGTCAGGTTCGTTGGTAACATCAAAATACCCTTTATCAAAGGTGGCCTGTAATCTTTCCACAAATTTCCTTTTACCGCCCATCAGTTGAACTAAACCAGGGATATCAAATGGTATCGCAAAACTATAATTCCAGGCATTCCCTTCATGGAATCCATGGTTAGGCTCAAAATTAGCCCCCATCAATGGATTGAATGGTGTCAAAAACGATCCATTGGGAAGAATAGGTCTAAATGTTCCATATTCTGGAGAATAGTAGTGTTTGTATCCCTGCGCTCTCTTACCAAAAGTTTGCGCATCTTTAGTTTTCCCCAACGAGTTGGCCAACTGCGCTAAATTCCAATCAGCAACATAGTACTCAATCGCATGGGAAACTGAATTATCAAAAGAATCGCGAAGAGGAACATAACCATACTTGACATAATCGCTATTGTCCGGACGGATTCGGTTCGTCGAATCCGTTGTCGTCGCCGACTTCAAAAAAGCCTCATAAGCCGTATTGATATCATAGTCCCGAATGCCTTTCATCCAAGCATCTACGATCACAGGTACTGCAGGATCACCGTCCATAGTATAGCTTTCACGGCTATAAAGTTCCCACTTAGGCATCCACCCATTTTCTTTATAAATATCAATCATGGAACGAATCATCCCCACCTGTTTATCTGGATAGACCAACGACATGAGCGGCTGTACATTTCTGTACGTATCCCATAAAGAGAATACGGTATAACGATTATGATCCGCAACAAGGGTCTTTCTATTTTCCATAGCCGGATATTCACCGTTAACATCCTGTAAAATATTTGGATGAATCATGGCATGATACATCGCCGTATAAAATACCGTTTTTTGATCTTCGGTACCTCCTTCAACCTGAATTCTTGATAATTCATTATTCCACAAAGATGAAGCTTGTGTCCTGATCCGCTCAAATCCAAAACCAGGTTGCTCGACTTCCAGATTTTTTCGTGCATTTTCAACGCTTACGAAAGATACCGCCAACTGAACCTCTAAGCTCTCATTTTCCTGAACATCGAAACTCAAGAATGCCCCAAGATCGTCCCCAGACAATTGGCTCGAATAATCGGTAAAAATCTTGTAGTTGCCAGCATCTTTATTCCAGTCATTCTCCCATTTTTCACCGGCACGCTGAAATTTCCAGTAACCTTTCTTTGCGGGCTTTTTATTCACTCGCATCACGAAGAAAATCGGGTATACGGCCTGATTATTGGTATAACAGAACGAACCCAATAATTTCGAACCTTCAAGTTCCGTATCACTGACATAGCGAACCGTGGCACCAGTTTCATTCGTCAGTCCCTCGCCTAAATTGAGCAGAATATTAGCCTGTCCTTTAGGGAAAGTAAATTTAGATACACCCACACGAGCAGTTGCGGATGTTTCGGTTTTAATACCGTATTTTTTTAACACATTACTATAATAGCCCGGATGAGCCTCTTCCTGTGTATAAGTACTTCCATATTGGTGGTAGTCAACTTCCAGTTTTCCCGCTGTTGGCATCAGTAAAAGACTTCCCATATCAGGACAACCTACACCACTCAGATTGACATGTGAAAAACCTGTAAAATAGCTATTGCTATGTTCGTACGGTGTAGACCACCAACGTGCATCCTTATCAAAGGCATTAAGTGATGATCCCATCACATTAAAGGGAGACACATTCATTAAACCATGTGGTACCTGAGCACCGGGATTGGTTGTACCATAGTTACTGGTACCAATAAAAGGATTGACATAGTCGGTCGGTAGTTTTTGCGCAGACGCTTGCTCCCAAACAAATAATCCCAAAAGAAAATAATGGATAAACTTGATCATATCATCTTGATAAAGACAATCTACTTCTTTCTGATACAATGAACAGTAGATTGCACATTTTTACGTGTAGTCACAATACTACAGATAATACCAAAGATTTACAAATATCGACCGCAGTTATATCTATCATTTTACAATGTTAATAGGATTTAGCAAGATTAAAAATAGATTCGAATTTATCAAGCTCCTAGTTATCTTAAAGTATAGTATTATGAATAAAATACAGTCGCTAATGCGGGTTAGATTCAAGGAGAAAGATCATATTCAACAAAAAAAATCCTGAAGTGGGGAGCTTCAGGATTTTTACTAACTAACCAATTATTAACCTAAATTATGAAAACTACACATATAACGCCACCCATCGAACTTTGTTATCCTGTTGTTCTATGTTTAACCAAACTTTAACAAACAGTGCCGTTCGTTGCGAAAAGGCACAATCTGAAGATATCATCTTCCATTAAAGTCCATCTCAGTGATACATGATTAATGTAACAAGCCCCATTGCATATTCGGCTTATCCCCCATTTCCAAAACTAACTCACCTCCTTTTAGCAATTCCGCAGCGTCAAAATAGAATGTCTGTAGCGGTTTACCGTTTAAAGTTGCGCGCTGCACATACATATTCTTTTTGCTTGCATTTTTAGCTTTAATTGTAAATTGCTCACCCCGACCATATTGGCGTCCCAGCTTAATCTTAATTTCCTCAAAAGCGGGACTTCCAATTTCATAAATCGGTTTTGCTCTTGTACCACCATCTAGCTGGAATAATCCTATTGCATTCATAATATACCAGGCACTCATCTGTCCTTGATCCTCATCTCCGAGATAGGCGTTAGAAATCCCTTGTCCGTAATAGCGTTCACCGATAGACCGACTCCATTTTTGTGTAAGCCAGGGCTTTCTCAACCAATTAAAGATATAAGCGAAATGCATGGACTGCTGATTTCCCTGAACAACCGGATAATCCCAGTATTGATCATTTGGCCCATTATACCGCCATTTTTCACTTTCTCCGAACCCCCATTCCAAACGCTTTAGAAACACATCCTCACCAATCATTTTTGCCAATGCAGGGATATCTTGAGGTACAAAAAACGTCAACTGCCACGCATTGCCTTCCACATAATGATGATTGGCTCCAGATTTAAATGGATCAAAGTCCCGGTACCATTCTCCTTTGGCATCTTTCATCCTCGCATAGCCGCTTTTAACATCTATCGCATTCTTCCACCAGCTCCCTCTATCATTAAAATAACTGTATTCCTTTTCCTTTCCTAAGGATTTTGCAAATTGTCCTACAGTCCAATCGTCAAAACTGTACTCCAGGGAATTTGAGAAACGACCAAGGTCATAAGGCACATACTTATACTTCAGATAAACATCCAGATCCCGGTTGCCTGCAAAGCCACCTTCAAATTTCAGGGGACTTGTTGTCTGCATTTTCTTGATCGCTTCAAATGCCTTTGTGACATCGTAATCACGTATTCCCATCTGATAGGCCCCTACGATCAAAGGAATCTCGTGTTCAGCAACCATCACTGGAATATATTCCATCCCAGCAGGCCCTTTTGCCAACCAACCGTCGGCATCGTACATAGCCAATTGCGATCGCACCCATTTATTCGACCATTCCGGTGTAACCAGATTCCAGAATTGGTTTAAATTCCAGAACGTATTCCAAAATGCGTCACAGCCCAGAGCGGGGTCCTGCGGATGTTTCATCGTTCTGATCGTCTCATCAGAAGATCGCCATTGCCCATTAACATCGCTGAATGTATTACGGCTAGCCAGGGTACGATACATATTTGTATAAAACTTCTCTTTTTCCAAATAGTCATTACTCTTTATCTCCAGGCGCCCCAATAATTCATTCCAGACCTGATGTTGGTTGGCAACCACACGCTCAAAAGACCATCCAAATGGATCTGAGATTTCTGTTTTCAAATTTTCCGCAGCATTGGCTATACTGACATAAGAAATCCCGGTCCGCAGCTGTACTTCCTTGTTTTTACGGACATCAAATTCTACATACATACCAGCGGATTGAGCGCTGTCGGCAACCAGATCAGACTGATCTGTTATATGACCATTATGCCAAGTTCCGAAATTGATAATCGGTTTATCAAACTCCATCACGAAATAGACAACATAATCTTGCTTCGCATCCGTAGACCATACATTTTCTGACAACTGGCTACTGTAGCCCATAATCTTATTATCAGAGACCTTTTTTAGGGAAAGATCTTTGATCTTATAATCATATTCTCCGTTCACTTTAAGATCAATCATCACACGTCCGGTATCCAATTTATGATAAGTATATTTCTGGAAACTGGATCGCGTCCCTGCAGTTAATTTTGCATCTATATCCTGGTCAAGTAGATGGACGGAATAATACCCTAATGGAGCCTGCTCAGTTGATTTATCTATCGCCGAACGGTAACCTGAATGCGTACTATATTGATCTCCAACACTAGTCTTCAATTGGCCTGCTGTTGGAAACGTGCCTAGTCCAGCCATTGTCCATTCGTGTATATGGCTAAATGTCCCAATAGATTCTATTGAAGGTTCATAACCAGCCTGCCAGCCAATATTCTGATTATCCGGACTAATCTTAACCATTCCAAATGGCATCCACGGTCCCGGTGCCAGCATCCATCTGGAATGCGCAGCCCCTATCATGGTGTTGACATAATCCGAAGCCCCACCCAATCTTTTGGGAGATCGTTTTATAGAAGATGTTTGAATTAATTTATCGTTGATATATATAGCATATTTACTTCGTACCTCTTTCGATGCATAAGGCATTGGAATCTCAAGTCGAGATAAGCCCTTCTCATGAGTTTTATCATAGATTTTCTTTCCATCCAACAATATTTTTACTCGTTCGTCGTCTTTCAATTTCAATAGATCGATGAGCATATGCTGGATGCGTTCATTTCCGTTTGACAGCTCAAATTCCGATTGTCGTACGCTTTTTACTATTGAAGTGTAATCAGTTAACAATTTTGCCTGTACAGGGCCCAATAATTTAAAAGAATCAAACTCAACCCATCCCCCCTTTATGACTGTAAGGGTCACTTGATTAAATCCTTTAGAAATAAGGTTCTCAGGTAATACAATTCGTATTGTCGAAGCCGCTGACTTCACATCCGTACCAATCGGATCACTTTGTCCCTCCCCATTATTCAGATCGTAATTATAGGATTTACCATTGACAGAGATCTGTAAGGTCGGCTTATTTTTTGGATCGCTATGTGCTAATTTAACTTCCAGCGCCCATTTACCGCCTTCTACTTTACCGCCCACTACACTATATAAATTTAAAAAGTGAGTCCGCAATCCAGAAGTTCCACCTGTCCCGCCCCATTCATTGGCAGGCCCCGGCAAGACGTAGGGAAGATCCCGTGATAAGGAAGACTGTCCTACAATAAAATAATTATCTTCATAGCCGAAATCATGTTCAAGAAACTTCTTATAATCGTGAGGAGCTAATGCGAATTCATGACTGGAGCCATCGGAATTACCCAGTTGCCAAACGGTATTCTCCTGCCCCAAAACAACTTGCTCCAAGATTAGCAACAAGCCTGTGAGAATGAAAGTAGGGAAATGTATTTTCATAATGTATGAATTTTAGAATAAAATATATTTAATCCTTTGCTTTTATTCGCTCGTTACTGTATATACTGGCCTTATCAGAATTAAAATGAATGGCAAAAAGTCATCTCGAAACAAACTAAATTACCAATAAAAACAACATTGTATATACATAATAAATAACAAAAAAATAGTTTATAACTAATTAATAAGCCAAAAAAATTAATTATGTATACAATATTACTATAAAAAAGAATAAACACCAAACAAAAACAACTTAAATGTACATACATAAAATAAGATATTAAAAAGCTGTTGATTCACGTATTTTATCCCTACAATCGGACACCTCATAGAAACAGTGTTTGCCTCATCTTTGTGATTTTAAAGTAGGTTTAAAAAATGAAATTGAAATATAGCGCGATTTTAAAATCGTCTTTGATCAGAAACTTCTTTTTTAATCTTCCAAAACAAAACTTCAAAACCTTCATTGCAGTTTTGAACCTTTCATGTTTGTAATAAAAAACTAATGATAAACGACATTCAGTAGTTGCCAATAACGATCACCTACTTCAGGAAACATTAAATAGACTATAGGGTAAATTTGGCTGGATATTCGTCTAAGAATCTATATTTCAAGAAATTATAAATAAAAAAACTAAACATAATGTATTTACTCACGATACCTTCTTAGCGTCAGCTAACGGAATTACCCGAAACTTTCCGAAAATCTCTTATCATGCAATAAATAATATTGGTTTTTTCAGTCCGATAGGTTATATTTATATAATTTAATTGCTAAGACAGTGCAAAGATAATGAGTAAAAACAGTAATCCTATTATCTAAATCACATTCTACACATTTGTGTAGATACCTTTGAGATAATAAGATAGACATTTAACGCTTAAATGCTGTTATGGAAATTATACAAAGGCTTGATTGTAAAAAACAATAGTGTACATAGAAATCGTGATTATGTATTTGTTTTTGCATAACACAGCTATTTCTAAAACACAATAATATATCATTTTTGCCATTCATACTATGAAGATTGAGATTGAAGATTTTTTTAAGCCGGTACACGTTAAAGATACCTTTAGCAAAGGTGATTATGAGATTATAGATGCTTTTATAAATTTTGCACAGTCTTTGAGCAGATTAACCTATCAAAGTATATACCTAATTGACTATTCTAAAAAGAGCTTTCTATTTGTGTCTGACAACCCCATCTTCTTATGTGGAAACTCTCCCGCTGAAGTTTTAAAGAAAGGTTATCAACATTATTTTGACAATGTACCAGAACAGGATATACAGTTATTAAAAAAAATAAACGATGTTGGATTTGATTTTTTTGAAAACCTTTCGAAGGAGGAAAGATTAACACATTCTATATCCTATGATTTCCATTTGAAACAATCGAATGGGAAACCTTTGTTAATAAATCACAAACTTAAGCCCATACTTTTAGATAAATCTTCGAACCCCTGGATAGCGCTTTGTGTTGTTTCCATTTCGTCGCACGCGAATGCAGGAAATATTAAATTTAAGTCTGATGAGAATGGAAAACAATTTGAATATAATTTGGAAACAGATCGTTGGGTCGAAGCTCCGCATGTCAAACTTAAACCTCGAGAAAAAGACATTCTTTTATTTTCTGCCCAAGGATTGACTATGGATCAGATAGCAGATAGACTTTACGTTTCGATCGACACAATAAAATTTCACAAAAAGCAGATATTCTCCAAACTAAAAGTAAAAAGTATCACAGAGGCCACCGCTTTAGCAATTGAGCAGTCTTTATTTTAATTAGCATCACGATCCTTATCATTCTTATAGGGAGGTATTTTTTTTGCTATATCAAAGATTTTATGAGCGTCTATTGTATTGCCAAAACAATACTGTGCCAATTTATTCTTTTCTATAAAAGAATTTAGCCATGTTGTTTTTATATATATAGGCAATGTTTCCGAATATAAATAAATAATTGGAACGCCTAATTGATAAGAAGGTATTCCTAAATTAAACAATGTACGAACCAATTTTTTATCACATTCTGCAATAACTAACCCATTCCCTAAATAAAATGGAGGAAAAAATGCATCAAAAAGCATCTTTTTGAGTATGCTGATGCGCTGCCCCGTGATTTTTTGTGAAATAATGAAACGCCCTATATGCCAAAAATGATCAATCTCAGCGATCAGGAGATTTTCCTTTTTTATTGAAAACAACTGTTGAATTGGCAACGTAGTTTCCCTATCCCAATAAGTAATACGAATAGAGGCTTGTATGGCATGTTTTTTTGTATCACGCATAACGTAATAAATTGATTTATCAAAAAAAAGCAGGTCTTCTCGAATCAGATTCTCATATTGGCGTGAGTACTCTTCATCGGGAGCATTATCCAGATGAAAGAATTCTCTTGTCGTTCCTAAATAAAAATGAATGAACTCTGAAAGTTCTTTCTTCTCAAGTTTAGTAAAGTAATAATTTTCAGACGTCCAATTCATGTAGATAGCAACCAAGAACTATAAAAATAAAGACTTTTATTCTAAATTTTTAACGCCACAATGTGTTATGTAGAAAAAGAAAGATAATATATTTAACGCTATAATTATTTCAGAGACAAATAATAAGATTCGGGAAACACTTTTATCTCTTTTTCTGTAGCGATATTAAACACAAGCTGACAGACCATTCCTGACAGCACATATAGTCCCAATGACAACTGTGGCGGAGGAGAATCCATTGCTATTTTACCATATTCTGAAAGAAAATCTTCTAGCCATTTTGTATCAATATTTTTTTCTTGTAACCGATCAACAATATATTGTCCAACATTTATCTCAAATGCATGATGTTCTTTATGAAGTGATCTCAAATTACGGCTTTCTGGTGTAATTACTGTTAAAAATCCAGCCCAGCCCAAATTATAAGGGTGAACAACAGGTACACTTTTCTGTGCCATATATTCGTCAAATAAAAAAGGAATATCCGAAGAAAAATCCAGGGCATTAATGGCAACTTTACAGCTTAAATCAAGATTATATAAATTGTTCCGGTCTATAAATTCGCTATACGCCTTAATATTCGCTTCAGGATTAATGGATATCAATCGCTGTTTTAAAGCAATAGCCTTATTGACACCAATGTCGTCCGTGACATAATTCTGTCGATTGAGATTTGTTAGTTCTACAGTATCACCATCTATTATTGTCAAATTTTCAAAGCCCATCCGCAATAAACACTCGGCAATATAACTACCGATACCGCAGCCTCCAATCAGCACCGGAAAATTCTTAATGCACTTTTGCTCCTCCTCTTTTATATGAATGATATTACGTTCGTATCTCAAACTCATTTACTATAAATTTGTATCTTAATAAAGATAGGACTATAATTTAAAAATTATTGTCTCATCTTTATCAATTAATCCTAAAAATTATTTCTTAAAACATTGCTAGGATTCTAGCTTTAATATCATAATAATGATTCTATCATTGCCTCCCAATTAGAATCTTCATAAGAATCCTATCTTAAACGATTAGTCGCTACACTAAAATACAAATAACCTATACTTTGCTTTCTTAACACATTAATATTAATCATGTCTTCATAAGCTTAACAATGAAAAAACATCCAAACGAAAATTGTTGTACTCAAATTGTTGATCATAATATTTAGGAAACAAGCATTGTGAAAACATTATTTTTCAATTCATAAAGTATAGATATTTAACATGACAAAACTATTTTATCCTATTTAATTTTGGAATATTATCCTGATATTAGCAAGTATCCGTTTAGGACACTAATAGCAGGAAAAAAATGAAAAGCTTATTGATTTTACAGCAAACGTAAATGGACTATGGAAAAGCAGGTAAATGCAGGTGAGTTTGTAGATAGATTTATGACGGGTAGTCTGGAACACCTTAGATACCAACAGTCTCCAATTAAGATATTTCAGCTCAGTGAAATTGCGCCCTATATTAAATTCCCTACCCCCCCTATTTTCCTGGGATATAACCTCTTGGTACATATAACAGAAGGTCATTTCAAACACAAAATTGGAGCGAAAGAATATGTGGTAGAAGCACCTGCGATTCTTACGAGCAATTATGGCAACATCTCCACTATTAAATCCGTTGACAAATCAGCAAAGGGACATTGCGTATTAATCAATGACAATGCAATGACTTCCATATTTAGGGAGCAGGAGATTCTGAATATTTTTAATATTTCCCCATTACTTAATCTTGCAAAACAGGATAGCGCAGATCTCAACGAGCTCTTCAAGTTACTTTACAATGAATTACTTTCTGAGTCACCTTATAAAGAATTGTTTGAAAGTTTACTAAAATCTCTTTTACTAAAGATAATTAAGCTATCTTCTTCCAATCAAGCGCTCAACCGAAGACAGGAAATTGCAATGATGTTTAAACAGCTTGTGCACAAAAACTTCAAAAAACAAAAACATATTGGTTTTTATGCTGATAAGCTCGCTGTATCGACCAATTACCTAAATCGATGTGTATTTTCGGTATTCAAAAAATCATCCAAAGAGCTAATTTTAGAGGTCCTCATTATGCATAGTCAATTTCTTCTGTTTGAATCGAATAAAAGCATCGCTGACATCTGTTATGAACTCGATTTTTCGGATCCTTCTTATTTCTCCCGACTATTTAAAAAAATCGTAGGAACTTCACCAACTTCTTATCGAAACAAGGCAACTTAATTTTTTACACATGCACGATTTGTCCTATCTTTTATACGGAAGTGGACAGGCTAATCACAATGATATGGGTTATTTTTGTTTAGCGATCGGGATGTAGGAGTAAATCACAGCTATCTTAAGGATATATCGTATACATCCACTATTGCAAATGTTTTATCATTTAATCAATAACTAGCGATGTCTAACGTTTTAGCACACACAAACAAGATGCAGGATTTCGATTTATATATCGAAAACTTCAAAGAAAGGTTGTCAAATTTATTCCATAAGGAGTATGACTATAATAACCTAAGCTTAACACGTGGTTTACCACCTCAGTTTTTAAGTGAAATCATGGAAATGAAACCATTGTCGGTCGCTATTCCAGAGCATCTTGGTGGCCGCGGGCTACATGTAAAAGAGTGTCTAGGCGTGCTAGCTGCTGCTTCTTATGAATCACTGTCTCTTTCTCTGATCTTTGGAATTAATATCGCGCTATTTTTAGAACCATTTGCCAAATATGGCAATCCCTTATTACAGGAGAAAATATTTCGTCGCTTTTTAGACAATAAAGCCATGGGCGGACTAATGATCACAGAACAAGCTTACGGAAGTGATGCCCTCAATATGCGTACATTTTATCAGCAAGATGGGGATAAATATCATATTAAGGGCGAGAAACATTGGCAGGGCTTAACGGGTGCTGCGGATTTTTGGCTTGTCACTGCACGAAAAAAAAATGAAAATGGGGAACTTGTACGTGATATAGATTTCTTTGTCACCGATAATTCGATTGCCGAGCAAAAAATCGAGGTATTAAAAAAATACAATAGTCTCGGTCTATATGCTATTCCTTATGGCATCAATAAAATAGACATCGAGGTACCGAGAGATTATCGATTAACCCCTGAAAGCACAGGTATAAAACTCATGTTGGACACCTTACACCGAAGCAGACTTCAGTTTCCAGGTATGGGTATGGGTTTCATAAAACGTATGCTGGATGAAGCTATGAAACATTGCACCGAAAGACGTGTCAGCGGAATTCCTTTAAACGAATTGGATTCAGTTAAGTTTCAATTATCTCGTTTACAGGCAGCTTTTACAATATGTTCGGCCATGTGTGCTTACAGCAGTTCGATCAGTTCAATTCATAATGATCTCTCTGGCCACAGTGTAGACGCAAATAGTGTCAAGGCATTGGTGACAGATCTCATGCATGAATCTGCTCAGATCTGTGTACAATTGTCTGGAGCAAATGGCTATAGACTGGATCATGTCGCTGGTCGTGGCTTAGTAGATAGCAGACCTTTTCAGATTTTTGAGGGTTCAAATGAGATGCTCTATTCTCAAGTCGCTGAGGCTATTGCCAAACTGATGCGCAAAAGCAAAGAAAGCAATCTGCTTTCATTCCTGAAAATAAATCCGGCAACCGAACTTGCGGCTCCATTTTTCTCTTCTATTTTGAATTTCGACTTCCCGCTTCAACCTAAACAGCGCGAGATGGTCACTTTAGGGAAAATAATTGCACGTGTTGTTTGCTTCCAATATGTCCTGCAAATCAATAACGCTGGTTTTAATGATAAAATGACAGAAATTGCCCGTCAGCATGTTAGTATGGATCTGTACATGTTGGTCGGTCAACTCTCCAATAGCAATAATGCCGAACCGCTTATGCACTATGACGAAAAGGCTGATTGGATGAATTTCACCTCTTTATAAAATTGAGGGGGGCTGCGAAAAGAATTTCATCGCAGTCCCTTTTTCTATTACATCTCCGCAATATCCCATTCCCAGACACTATGGTAGTGGCCAAGATTTTCTGCGTAATCAATAAATTTCTGGTAGAACGAATGAACCCCTATCGTCGCACTATCGCCAATGACGACCAACTTCTTTTTGGCCCTTGTCATAGCGACATTCATCCGTCGCACATCGGATAAAAAACCAATCTGTTGTTCGTTATTGCTTCGTGTCAAACTGATATAAATAATATCTTTCTCTTGCCCCTGAAAACTATCAATGGTCTGTACTTTAATAATAGCAGCATACGGCCGTAATTCTTCGTCCTGCTCCAACATTTCCTTTAATACAGACACTTGTTTCCGGTAAGGTGCTATTATCCCAATACTTGGCCATTGTTCGATTGGAGAAGTCTCTAACCAAGTTGCGATGGCTGTCTTTAAATGAGATTTCAGAAAACTGGCCTCCCCGAGATTATAGATTGCACCATCACTTTCGGTTTCCTCAAAACCTGCCCCAGCCGTATCGATATATACAATCGGTTCTGAATCGTTCGCTATTGTCCAATGCGCAACTGAACAATCAGCTTTCAAGAGACCTCCATACAAAGCTGAGGAGGGATAATTCATGATCTGCTCGTTCATTCGATATTGGATATCGAGCAGCGAAACCGCTTGGGGATAAAGATTGATGAGTTTTTCAAACAGCGTATTGCTAAGCTTATTGTCCATACCTTTATTTGATTTCACTGTTGGCGAGAGTTGACAATGATCCCCAGCCAACACCAATTTGTCAGCCTTTAATATCGGAATCCAGCAGGCAGGCTCCAGTGCCTGAGCAGCCTCGTCAATAACAACCGTCTCATATCTTCGGTTTCGTATAACATCTTGATTTGCCCCTACTAGCGTCGCGGTTATTACCTGAGAGCGATCGAGAATATCCATTACAATAAAATCCTGAATTTTATCAACATCTTTTCGAATTCTGTAAGCTTCGTCGAACAATGCTTTCCTTTGTTCGCGCTCGGCCTTGCCAAAATTGCGTTTATATTTTTGGGCCATATCCGTATAGGTCCGAACTTGCTTTTGCAAGGACTTTATATCCTTATTCGCGCTATGACGATCTATTCTGCTATCAAGGGTTAACTCCTGTAGATGTTCAGATACTTTAACCGGATTACCTATCCGAGTGACAGCTATTCCTGCAGCATCTAAACGCTCAGTCAATAAGTCAACCGCAGTATTACTCGGAGCCACGACCAATATCTGCTTGTTATTGCTCTTTGACAAAGCAGCTATTGCCCTGATTAATGTTGTCGTTTTCCCAGTCCCTGGAGGGCCATGTAAAAGTGCGATATCTGTTGTAGTTAAGACCTGTTGAACAGCACTATTTTGGCTGACATTGAGATCTGGATGCTCAAAAAATATATCTTTTTCTCCAGTATATAATTGTTCTTCACCAATAAGCTTTCTGATCAATTTGCCTTGTCGTGGATCAGTCGCAAGTTCCTTTGCCTGTCGCAATGCATTCGCCATTTCACGGTATGAGTATTCGTCAAATAATAAGTCCACACCAAGTTTCCCCCTTCTGCTCCAATCGGGCAGCTCATCTACACGAAATGAAATCCGCATACTTTCCTTATTAACCGAAGATATAATGCCGTCTATTCTGTCCGCATTTGGGTCATGGTTTGAAAATAGAGAAACAGGCATCCCAAAACGAAACCGATGATCTACATCGAGGTGATTTGTTTTTTTTAAACTAACTGACAGATAATCTCCCCGCCCCAGTTCGCTATCCGTGATCTGAATAGGAAACCAGGTCACCCCCTGCATTCTTCTTTCATTTAAACTGCTTTTCAATAATAATGTTTCATGCTGCACCTTATCATATTGTTGTTCTTCATGTAATAATGTAATAAGTTCGTCGAAATAATTCATATCAGTACACTCGCTTTGATCAGACACAAAGTAACAGTTTTTTCAAATACTTTACCGATCAGTTCATGCATGTTCTCCTATTTTTCCTAAGAAAATCGGGAAATTCTCTCATCGACGCTGTACGTTTATCAAGAACTTCTCAAGCTGAGCTACAAAAGTCATATTTATTTCCTATCATTGGCGATAAAGATTTGTTGATTAATTTTTTAAAATAAAAGCGATTAAAATGAGTGAGATATTCCTACACGATAAAGCCCAGAGCTGGACGGATCTAGGCGATGGTGTACAACGTAAAATATTAGTTTATAACGATGAATTGATGTTAATGAAAGTACGTTTTCAAAAAGGTGCAATCGGTGCCCTACATCAACACCCACATACACAAATATCTTATGTCAACGCCGGAAAGTTCAGGTACCACATCGATGGCATAGATGAAATCTTAACTGTAGGTGATTCCTGTATCATTAACCCAAATTTAACCCACGGCTGTGAATGTCTTGAAGAAGGCGAGTTGATAGATTCTTTCACACCGCATCGAGAAGATTTCATTACATCGTTGTAGCCAGAAAAAAAGAGAATTTTACAGGTCCAACACAACAATATTCATTCCGAACAATCGTTTATTTACTTATGTTCAAAAATACTATTTCGCTCTTCTCCGCAAAAGTAGCTACGCTACTTCTCGGTCTTTCTTGCTGTGTATTGCCATCTTTGCGCGCACAGGAAAAACCATTATCCATTGAAAAGATCAATTCACAGCTTTATCTTTATACGACTTACAATACCTTTGAGGGCACCAAATATGCCGCTAATGCGGTCTATCTAATCACCAAGAAAGGTGTTATTCTATTTGATACGCCTTGGGACTCGACACAATATCAACCGCTTTTGGACAGTATTAAACAAAAGCATCAGCTACCTGTCATTGCAGTATATGCCACACATTGGCACGAGGATCGCGCGGGAGGCTTTGCATATTATAATCGTATGGGAATTCCAACTTATGCGACAAAAATGACCAACGATCTGCTTAAGGCAAATCATAAAGCCCAAGCTACGCATCTCGTTAAAATCAACAAGACCTATAATGTGCGTGGTCAGTCCTTCGTTTTGAACTTTTTTGGTGCAGGACATTCTTTGGATAATGTCGTTGTCTGGTTTCCGGACTATCAAATTCTGGATGGGGGTTGCTTCATCAAAAGTTCGGAGGCCAAAAACTTGGGATTTGTCGGTGATGGTGATGTCAAAGCCTGGAAGCCTGCATTGGCAAGATTGTTAGCGAAGTATCCGCAGATAAAAATGGTTATTCCTGGACATGACGCATGGAAGGACAATCAACAGATAAAACGTACTGAGGAACTACTTACTGAGAAGCAATAAATAATAATATTTAAAAAAATAAAAAAGCAATTTTGTTTTTACAAAAAAGGTATTATCTTAGCGACAGAAAAAACAAAGGGGGCATTAGCTCATCTGGCTAGAGCGCTTCGCTGGCAGTGAAGAGGTGATCAGTTCGATCCTGATATGCTCCACAAACAAAAGAGGCTACTTTTCATAAGTAGCCTCTTTGTTGTTTTTATACATTGATCAGTTTTCCCGAAACATCATTTCAATTTGTGGCAGTAATTCCTATTTGTAAGAATTAACTGATTTAGAAACTTTCCATGCACCATTTTCCTTCACAAGTGTGATCAAATCGGTCTTAGAGAAACCATCAAATTGCATGGTTACTTTCGCAATAGCATAATCTGGTAATTCTTCAACGATCTGCGTTGTTGTTTTGCAGTTCATTTTTATTCCTTTTTGTTTTTTCAAGAACTCGATCATCTCCGAACGACTGTGATTTAAATCCTGTTTACCACATATTTTCTGGTTAAAATCAGAAGTGAATAGCTTATCTAAATTCGCTACCTGACCTTCGGTCATCGCGCCTACATATTCATCAATCGCCAAATCAGCTGTAATTAAATTACGTTCTTCTGGTTTAACCGAAGCCATTGAGCAAGTAGAGATCGCTATCATTGCTGCCGCTACAAATGTTTTTACTAAAGTTTTCATATCTTTTCTATTTTATAATGTATTAGTATATTTTCTTATCCTATTGTCGGAGACAATCTAAATTTGTTGCACTTTTTTCTTATTTATTTTCTGATTCAAATTTAAGACAACTGATGTGTTGATTCTATTACATTTAGATTAACATTACATTAAAATCGGTAAACGCTATTTTTTTCTAGGTGAATGAAATTTTGATTTATTCTATCTATAGACAAAACGCGACAGAACAGATAAAATCTTCTTTACAATATTGTAATTCTGTACAATTCCTCTTAGATTGCATGTATTCATGACACACTACGACAGACAGCATCTTTTTTTATATCAGCTTGCTACTTTAACATTTTTATTGGTGATATTTCAATCTGAGCTCTATGCACAGCGCCCTGTCAATGAAATAGAAATCACTGAGCATATTGCAGATACGAGTAAACAAAGGGATCTGATCGATATCGGAAAAGAGATTCTCAAGATTAAGCCACCGCAATCTGTCGATAGTACAGGAAAAAAGTTTTACTTTTCATTTCTGCCATTTTCGACAAATGTCCCTGGAGGAGGGCACGCTTTAATTACGAGTACTACAGCAGGGTTTTATCTTGGTGAGCGTAAAAGCACCTATATGTCTAAAGTTACTTTCACGCCATACACCAATTTTGGAAAGCGATTCGGCCTCCCCATCCGCTCCTATGTCTGGTTAAAAGATAATACTTGGGTTATCGATGGTGATATCAGGCTATTAAAATACCCACATGAGACTTGGGGAATAGGCAAAGAGCATCACGGAGACCAACAGATCAATTTGGATTATACTTATTTTAGACTATATCAACATGCGTTGAAAAGAATCCACGGCGGACTGTTTATGGGTATTGGCTATGACCTGGATTACCGCATGAATATCAAATCTACGAGTGCTATCCCACTTGACGAGTACACCTCCTACCCCTATGGTACAGCGTTGAAAGACCATACTATTTCCTCAGGACTCAGTCTCAACCTAATCTATGACACGCGCGCCAACTCTATCAATACCTGGTCCGGCAATTATGCCAATCTACAGTTCCGCCTTAACCCGGTTTTCATGGGAAGTGATCAGAATTGGAAGTCCTTATTCCTCGAAATCAGGAGATACCATCGCTTGACCCAGGATCCGAATAGGCAGAATATGATTGCTGTGCGAAGCTTTTTCTGGACTGTATTCAATAGCAAAGCACCTTACCTCGATTTACCAAATTTGGGTTGGGACCCTTACAACAGTTCCGGAAGAGGGTTCCCAGTAAGTCGGTTCCGTGGCAAATCGTTATATTATCTGGAAACAGAATACCGCCGAGACATCAGCAGCGATGGTTTATTTGGTTTTGTTGCTTTTATGAATTTTACCACCGTAAACGGCCCCAAAAACAGCATGTTTGCGGATTGGAATATTGGTACCGGTGCAGGTGCTCGAATTAAATTCAATAAAAATTCAGGCACCAATATTGGCATCGACTATGGCATCAGTACCAATCACCGTGGCGTAAGACTGACTTTGGGTGAAGTATTTTAATATCTAGCTCAAGTGATAGCTTTGATTCTTAAATTCCATGGAAGCATAATATCGATATTTTTCATTGTCTAACGGATAATCCCAGCAGCCCATACGATGATAGATTTCACCTCCAAACCCTACTTTAAACCTATAAAGCCCATATAAGGGATGTGATGGGTCCGCCTGAGGAGATACGCCAAAGAAATCATATTCAGTACACCCTTTTTCCTTTGCGACCTGCATTGCTCGCCATTGCAAGGCATAGGTCGCCATATAATTACGATTTTCGGAAGCCGAAGCACCATATAAATAGGTTCCTCGATTTGCTGCAATTACCAGAAACATCGCGGCTAAAGGCTTATTTTCCAACTCGGCAATCAACAGGTAAACGTCTGCAGGTGACATTGTATCGTTTGCTCTTGCCGAAAGTACAATCTTAAAATAGTTGATATCATGTAAGAAAAAATTATTCCGGGTAGCCGTCTGCCGATATAATTCATACCAAATCTCCAAGCTTTCCAAGCCAAGGGAGCGTACTTTAACGCCCTTCCTTTGGGCTAAATTAATATTATACCGTGTTTTTGATTTCATGTTGGACAACAGACGATTTTCTTCGGCCTTAAGGTTCATAAAAATGGTATTAGAAGGAAGAATGTCCGTATTTGCTTTATGAAAATTCCAATTTTCAGTATTAAAATTAAAACGCATTTCCTGAATCCGTTTTTCCGGAACGCCTAACCAATTGCCATAAAGATCATAACAATCATCATCTTTTGCCCAATGTGATTCCCAAGATAAATCATAACGTATCATAATACAGTTTTGAGGCAGATATGTGCGTATGCTTTCCGAAAGTTGCTCTAAAAAATAGCCTTGATTTTCTTCC
This sequence comes from Sphingobacterium prati, assembly GCF_013167215.1. GTDB lineage: Bacteria > Bacteroidota > Bacteroidia > Sphingobacteriales > Sphingobacteriaceae > Sphingobacterium > Sphingobacterium prati. The sequence continues at coordinate 108,172 of NZ_JABJWY010000035.1, read as the reverse complement.
GATGGTTCTATTTCAGGGCCATACGGGACATAAGCTATACTATGTTCATGATCTATCATCTGTATTATAATTAATAGGTCGCCAACGAAGTAAGCATCGTCCTCAACTCCTGTATAAAGATCGGAACGCTTCGATTTGAAATTAAACGCTTTCGATTCGATCCCCTGCATCTTTTTCACAGTAGACCAATATGCTGTCTGCTGAATAATCCCTGTCTTATAAAGGCCACTAACCTCTTTATCACTTATATCTGCTATCATAACCCGCTAATTGTTATCGGATATCTTCAAAAAACACAATATCCGTTATAGATTTCAATACCCAAAAACGGCAAACTTAGCCATAATGCAGCATTATACAGGTATTCATTTGTCACTTTGTTGTTAATTTAATAAAACAACCTATTATTAGCGCTAAAAACAGCTTTTTCACATTATTTAACGGGTTTATATTATCAACTTGGTTGGTATTTTGCCTCAAAAATTAGGATATTTGTAGCCTAACAACTCACCATAATGATGGACAATAAAGCGATCTCTAAAATTTTTAAATTGTGCAGCCAATTAATGGAACTTCACAACGAAAATCCATTCCGAACAAAGGCTATGGCTAGTGCATCTTTTAAATTGGACAAATTGCCCTTTCGCATTGACGACGCCTCGCTTGAAGAATTGAGCGCACAGCCGGGCATAGGAAAAAGTACCGCCGAAAAAGCGAAAGAGGTCGCACAAACCGGAACGTTTAAGGAACTCCAGGACCTATTAGCGAATACGCCATCAGGAGTTGTTGAAATGTTAAACATAAAGGGCCTGGGCCCAAAAAAGGTTCAGATTATCTGGCAAGACCTTGGTATTGAAAGTGTAGGTGAACTACTGTATGCCTGCAATGAAAACCGGCTAGTTGAAGCCAAAGGATTTGGCTTAAAAACGCAGGAAGAAATAAAGAAGTCCATCGAATTCTCAATATCCAATCAGGGATGGTTCCTATACGCCAAAGTATTGTCCCAAGCTGATACATTTTACGCTATTTTAAAAACACATTTCCCCTCGTCTCTTCTATCCTTTACCGGAGATTTTAGAAGAAAATGCGAGGTGTTAAGCACAGTGGATCTACTCATTTCCGAAAGTATAGAAGCAGTGGAGAAATTCCTAGGTGATTATACATTGGTGGAGAAAACAGAGAATTCACTGGAAATTACCGATGAATTAGGTTTTACATTCAAGGTTTTCAGTACGAATATCAATGATTTTTATCGGGACCTTATTCTCAGTACAGGATCGACCGCACACTTGGATCTTTTATTCAATATTCTTCCTGACTTACCTTCACTTTCCAGTGAAGAGGCTATCTATCGTAACTTAAGACTTGATTATATTGAACCTGAATTGCGCGAGGGTCTCGACGAAATTGAACGCGCACAGAACCATACTTTACCTCAATTAATCCAATTTAAGGATCTCAAAGGGACACTGCACAACCACTCAACTTATAGTGATGGCGTTCATACCTTGGAGCAAATGGCTCTTCATTGTAAAGATGCATTAGGTCTCGAATATCTTGGAATATGTGATCACTCCAGAACGGCTGTTTATGCAAATGGTCTTTCCATCGAAAGATTGGAAGAGCAATGGAAGGAAATTGCCCGCTTAAATGAAAAACTAGCCCCTTTTAAAATCTTTAAAGGGATAGAATCCGATATTCTAAGCGACGGATCACTGGACTACCCCGATGAGGTACTAGTACAATTTGACTTTGTTGTCGCCTCTGTTCATTCCAACTTAAAGATGGATGAGGAAAAAGCAACCGCTAGATTGATTAAAGCAATTGAAAACCCATATACAACAATTTTGGGACATCCAACAGGCCGTCTTTTATTAAGTAGATCGGGCTATCCACTTGACTTTAAAAAAATAATTGATGCCTGCGCCGCGAATAAAGTCGTCATCGAAATTAATGCAAATCCTTTAAGGTTAGATTTAGATTGGAGATGGCATCGCTATGCTGTGGAAAAAGGTGTATTGTTATCCGTTAACCCCGATGCGCATCGCACTGAAGGGCTGCTGGACATGAAGTATGGTATTTTTATTGCACAGAAAGGTGGCCTGGAAGCAAAAAATTGTCTGAATACATACTCCTTGACGGAGATTACAAACTATTTTTCCAATCGTAGATATTAAAAAAAGCTTATAATGTCGCATAAAACCAATGCTGTCCGCTTGTTGGATACGGCAAAAGTAAACTATGAACTAAGAGAATACGAGGTGGATGATCATGATGTCAGTGCCGAACATGTTGCCTTGTCATTGGGTCTATTACCTGAAACACTTTATAAGACTTTAGTATTGAAAGGAAATATAGACCCTTACATTGTTGCTGTAATTCCCGGAAATGCCCAACTTGACTTAAAAAAGATCGCTAAAGCATCAGGTAATAAAAATTGTGAAATGCTCCCTATGAAGGATCTCCTAGCTGTAACGGGCTATATCCGCGGGGGCTGCTCACCTATTGGCATGAAAAAACTATTTCCAACATTTATTGAGGAAGCAGCTCAATTGGAAACAGAAATTTCTGTGAGCGCAGGAAAACGAGGCCTTCAAATAATATTAAATCCCAACGATTTAGCAACGATGACTAAAGCGATCTGGTCAGATTTAATCAGTATTTAACAGGAACATACTCGTCCGATTTCAGCTCTTTCGCCCATACAGCAAAATACGTTTAAATGGATATATCGCAGGGAATCTAGAAAAATGCTGTTTAATACGTGTCTTAAAAGCCTCAATAAAAACAGGTCGTTTATCTTCGTCCAGTCGCTCAATATAAGGGATCAATGCCGATCCGGAAATAAAGTCATAAAGTACTTCCGCTTCGGCGGCAATAATTGGGTAGATACGAAGTGAGAGGTCCAATTCCTCCAAGCCCGAATGAAACAGAATCTGTGCATAGTCATCTATACTTAGCACCGATGAAGCCCTATTCCAACCATCCAAATAGCTTCGGTAAGGTTCTTCAGCAGCTAGCTCAAATAGCAGTTTATTTAAGACATTTTCAGGCTGGTAAGGCATCTGAACGGCCAATTGCCCACCGCTACTCAATCTGGAAATGAGATGCGGAAAAAGCAGTTGGTGACCATCCAGCCATTGCAATGCAGCATTACTGAATATCAAATCCCAGGAACCCGCTGTCTCCAGAAATTTTTCAACACTACTATTCTCAAATTTTAGGTGTTCATGTTCAAGTTTACGGCTCATCGATAACATTTCTGGAGATGCATCTATTCCAAGGAATGTAGCCTGTGGAAATTTATCGCTTAAAATAGCGGTTTGCTCTCCGGTTCCACATCCGAGATCTACCGCTTTCATCGTTGCTTCCGAAGCTATTAGTTCGGATAGATCAAAAAAAGGTTTGAAACGGATGTCTTTAAACTTATTATAGATATCTGGATTCCAAGGCATAATATTTTTTATTTAAGTCCCAATGGGATAATACAATAGCTGTTATTTAAATAGCTCCAAAATTTCAGCTACATCAACTTTTCCAAAATACGAAGTTAGATCTATGGCTTCCAACAGCGCTCTGATTTCTTCCAATTGATGTTTTTTTCCAATCAATAGTTGCTCCAGTTCATGAATAGATTCAGAAGCAAAAAAATCCCCGAAAATCTTAGCATGCTCAATAGAACCTTTATGTACATCTAAATGTAATTCTATAAAACCGGCGGGGATCTTGATTGCCTTTTTAAAATTATAATTCGGAGAGAAACCGAAATTCCAGTCCCAGGTTTCATATTTTTCCTTCACCAGATTCTCGATGTTCTGGATATCAGTTGCAGAGAAATGAATGATCTCCGCATCAGGATTTTCACGCTGCATTTCTGCGATCAATAGTTCCTTAAATTTTACCGTTGTAAAACCCTGAGGTAGATAACCGATCAGGTTGGTCACCCTTGCCCGGTTGGACTTGACAGCTTTATCGACAAATTTAAGCGGGTTTACCTTCAATGCATCACTCAATATCTGCATCTGCGAATCAATTAAAATAGTACCATGCTGAACCATTTTACCATTTTTTGCAAGCTTAGCATTTCCACTAAACTTCTTTCCATCCACCAGCAGGTCGTTCCTTCCCTCCAGTTTGGCCGGAATATTCAATTTGTTCAAAACAGTAACAATAGGTTGCGTGAAAGTCGAAAAATCCATAAAATCAAGATTTCCCAATAAGGTGTGAAAGGAAAAATTGAGATTTCCTAAATCATGATATACTGCACCACCGCCAGACATTCTCCTAACGACCTTAATCTTATTATCATTCACGTAATCAAGGTTAATTTCGGCCAAAGTATTCTGAAATTTGCCGATAATAATTGATGGATCATTCATGTACAATAAGAAAATGGGTTCTTTCGGATATTTCGTGAGCAGGTATTCCTCAGAAGCAATATTGAAATAAGCATCATGGGAAGGCGAATCAATAATAAACATCGTATTTTTATATTTTCTTAAAATTAACAAGAATTTAAATGCCTTGATTCATCTCAAACTCATAATTTCCATCAATCCCACGTTTTGTCAGCTTCCTATCACAACAATCCTAATTACCATTAAAAGATTTCAAATGACACCAAAAACAACTTAGTTCTCAGAATCAGGTATGCTTTTAGACAGCCCAGTCAATTATTGATCTTTGCCCCCCCTTATTATAAAACCAATTACATATAACCGCCTTACTATACACCCGATGAATTTCTAGCAGATCTTATTTTTTCTTCAAGGTTTTTGATAATCAATGCGGAAAAATCTTCTTTTACAATCTCTTCTGTTTGGCATAAAGCTCCCGGACTAAAAACATTTATTTCCATAATACGATCGCCCACGATATCCAAACCAACAAAATACATTCCATCCTGTATCAATTTGTCTTTGATTTTATCAACCATAAGTAGCAGCTCCGGCGAGATTATCGCGGTTTGGGTTTTTGCCCCTTGGTGCACGTTGCTCCGGATCTCATTCCCCTGCTGCACACGGTGAACAGCAGCATATTTTCCATTGATGGAAACGGGTTCACCATTCAACAGAAAAAAACGGATATCCCCAGCAGCTGCTTCTGGCAGATACTCCTGCCCTATCACATAGCCATCCCTGGCAATCGCCTCGACCGTTTGTTTTAGATTCTGTTGATTATCTTTATTGATCAAAAACACATTTTTCCCACCAGACCCCTTTAAAGGTTTTAAAATAATCAGTCTATTTTGTTGCTCAAAAAACTCGACAACATCAGTATAATTTCTGGTTACAATTGTTTTGGGTCGGATAGACTCGTCAAAACCCTCGAGATACAATTTGTTACTTGCCCGGCCCAAACTATCGGGATCGTTAATGACCTGTACACCTTTTTCTTTTAATAAAGAGGCGAACTGCAGCGCAGATGAAGCTGCCCAGGGCCGATTCACCATATCCAAAACAGGATCGAATCTAAGCCAGATCACATCCATCTTCTCCAATTCCATTTTTGTCTTTGCTGTAGCTCTCAATACCTCCATCAACTGCTTTGCAGAGGTAATCTGTTGTGTAGGAAGCACCTCACGCACATGGGCGGCAATATGGGCAGATTCATAATAAAAATCGGCCAGTCCAATGTAATAAATCGCATGCCCTAGCTGATGTGCCTTCAATGCAAGCAGGGTTGTTGTGAAACGTTCAGTTTCTTTATGAGTCTGATTAATAACAAATGCTATCTTCATATGGTGTCGCTGATTATTGTATCATCTGAAATATTCCTTTACTTTTCTTCAGGTTGGTTAACACATCTTTATAGGGTGAGCTCAAGTATTTGGGTGTTAACACCGGTGCATTCAATACACCCTTAAGCATTAATTCTTCGACTATTGGGATATAATCTTCCCTGATCTTGCCCATAGTCAGCAAGGTGAGATCCCGACCACTTTTTATATAATTTATCAATTCGATCAAACCACTGAGGTACAACGCATCTTTTGTGAGCCCTCCGCTTCTAAAAACACGCATAGTCATCTGAAAAGCCGTCTCTGGCAGAAACTGATATTTATCTACCAACAGCGCGAATGTATCTAAAAAAGTATTTCCCTGTTGCATGTGATATACCGCCACCACCCTACCGGCTAATATGCGTAATCGATTATTCGTCAAGCCTCCAACCAAGTATTCGGCGAGTACGGCCAATCCCTCCTGAAGCTTCTCATATCCTGGAACTCCCAATCTAAAAAGGCTGAAGGGCTGTTGCTTGCCATTATAGTAGGTGACAATATGAGTCCCAACTTCGTGTTGGATCAATGCCTGTACCCGATGTCGGGGCAGACTATATTGTTTACTGATATTTAGCACCCCTTGATTCACCATCACTCCATAGATATCATCCCGAAGCCGTACAGTCGTACCAAAATTAGGATCTTGGCTTTTTAAATAATCCAGTTCTTCCTGTGCTAGTTTCGCAAACTCTTCTGCATAGACGACATCCTCTTCCTTTGTTTGATGCTCCCTGTCAGTCGCTGTAATTGTTAATATGGCCTGCGCTTTTTCCAACAGCTTTTCGTTGACGGTACCAAACACCTGCATGCTGCCAAGTAAAAATCCCTCTTTCCCCCTTTCGCTCAGCATGCTCATCATCTGATCGAGCTCTTTGCGTTTATCCCGAAACAAATAAGCTATGGAAGGGTCATAAAGGTCTTCAATATGTAGATTATAGAGGTTACGTTTAATAATATCGGGATCAATCGGCATGGGTCTATAATGAAAAACAGGAACCCTGCGATAGTTTCCCTTTTTGAACTGCAGCCAGGCGTCATAGGAATTTGTCGGTGTTACCAACAATAGAAAATCAAACCGCTGGCTTTCACGGGCCAATTTTTGATCGATTTCCCAAGCCAAAGGAAGCATCTTTTTGGGATGACTAATTTTAAATGATGTTGGCTTTGACAGGGTATGTATGCGAATAAATTCAAAAAATGTTTTGGATAAACTTCGGGATATAGCCTCACGAAAATGACGAAGATCAATGGGAAGTATTTGTTGGTTGGCCCCCAGCAGATACTTCGGTTTGATTTCTAATCCCATATACAAGATATTACTATTTAGTTTATCCAATTGTATACTCGCTGGAGAGAGACTCTGTGTCGCATTGGTTTTCGTGTCGGTCACAATTTCGACTTTTGCAATAGATTCCTCCGTTTCCAATTGCTTTCCAAGATATTGTGCAATGGATTGTACATTTTTCCGGGCAATATGGATCTGAATATCTTCTTCCTGCCCCGGGCTTGCCGTCCAAGCTTCTATAATTAGACATGCACCAAATTCTTCGACGAACTGGTTAAGTATCGGTGCGATCCAGTCCGATACATTCATTTCTGGGTCCTTAACTCTAAAATACGCAGGTTCGGATTTTACCAGTTCCGCCAGCATCGGATCCGGACTAAAAAACTGTCGATACAAAAATAAATAAGGCACAACCTGATTGAATACCATTTTATTTTTTGGTGGTATCTGCGTATGAAAAACCTCCTTATTTTTGATTTTTTTTAGGATAGCCGCTAACTGCTTCGTATTATCTTTCATAGGCAAAATAGGATTCGAGGGTGTCAGTGGTTTGCATTAAAAGTTGCTTATATTCCTGTAACTTTTGAGGGTAGACCTCTCCGGTCCATTCATTCATAAAGTCCTTGCGAAACTCAATAGAAAACACACAACCCTTATCGCCAAATTGCTCATTTAAATAAGATGACAAAAAGCCACCCTTAAATTTAACATTCTCACGCACGTCATAGACCTGCCCATCTTTACCCGTACGAAGCACATCCATCAATGAGCTGGTCAATTCCTGCCATTTGCTGTGATTGTTTGCTGTTCCAATATTAATCTGTGGATTGTTTACTTTGTCGATCATAGCCGTCGGCCCATCTCGGAGCGCATTATAGCTATGAATATCATAAACAACAAAATAGCCATAGCGGTCAATGGTGTTTTGAATCTGCTGCGTTATCTTCCGGTACAACATGTCATAAGATTCGTACAGTTGATCTTTTATTTGTTGCGGCAACGCTGACCTCCAGACCTGAATTCCCCAGGACTGTTCGGGAGTCAGATAAATCGCTCCATCCTTACTCCGATTTAAATCCAGTTGGAACCTCGATGTGCCACAAACAAAGCGGTTAAAGGGCAATTCTGCCAAAATTGCTGTATACGGATCCTCCTCACGTAAACGATCTTCGGGAGCAATATGTAAATACGTTTCTAAATCCGCATCGATATGATGACCATCGTGGATAGCAAAAGCCCAAAAAGGGCTTCTATAATTTTCGAATTGATAAAGATAGGATAAGGACATGTACTTTATATTAAACAGTTTTAATGATTATTTGCTCACTCTGATTAAGTAAACGCTTACAAGCGATAAAAGGTTTGAAAAATAAAATACTAAAGCCTTGTTACAAGGAAGTACCGACGTGTTAGCCATAGAAAGCGTTAAAAATCGTTAAACCGACTGACTGATTTATGCCCTGGCATTCTTATTGAAAGTTGTTTACTAGTTTCATAAATTTAGGTTAATAATTAGTTAGTTTATAAAAAACCTGTTAGTCCCCGCTAACAGGTTTTTTATTTTCTAATACGAAAAGAATATAAATATTAGAATATTTTACTGAAAATCAATATAGAAATACAAAAAAATGTTAAAAAATCTAAAAAAGTGAAAATAGTTGAAACATTTTATATTCTCATCACGTTATACTTGTACTTTTCATAAATTTAGGTTAATAATTGGTTAGGAAAACTCCTGTTGCTCCCCGCTTCAGGAGTTTCTGTTTATCAACAGTTTAAAAAATAAAACAGTAATAACCCTTAATATATCTGCATCCTTTAACACATCCACCTCCCATGATGGATTCAATAGAGAATTAGCTTTTTAGAGTCAACGACTTTAGCGATTTAACCAAAATTGGAACGAAATTATAAGTTAACAAAAAAATGACATTTTATTCATCTTAGATAAATAAGTTTTGGCACAGGTCTTGTACTGTTTTAAATATTCATAAATTTAGGTTAATAATTGGTTAGTTAAAACACTTGAAGTTCCCCGCTTCAAGTGTTTTTCGTTTATGAAGTTTTACTATTATCACACCAATTGTTTGAGTGCAATCTCGTAAGCTCGGGATGATAATTGGGTGCAGTCGGGAGAAGAATCCCTTATTTTTTTCAGCGCTTCAAAAATCACCTTTGAAACGTCTGAAAAGATGGCATCATCACTCATTTCAATATTTCGCTGCATTAAATAAGCAAATACCCTGGCCATACCACAATTGGCTATAAAATCAGGGATTACCGCGACACGTCGATCCGCAAATTCCATAACAGGTCCATAAAATATTTCCTGATCAGCAAAAGGTACATTTGCACCACAAGCAATGACTTCAAGCCCATTATCCAAAAGTTGCTGTATTTGATCTTTGGAAACCAAACGTGAAGCAGCTGCAGGCACAAAGATTTCGCTCTTCAATCCCCATATTTCCTGCTGCATCTGCTCAAAAGAAATCAAATCCGGAGCATGCAGCTCATTACCTTTTCGCGTCAGGAATAACTGGGTAATATCTGACTCACTAAAACCATCCCGATTGATCAAACCACCGGCACGATCAATAATTCCGACAATTTTTACTCCCAATTTGGATAAATAGAATGCCGCCGCTGCAGCAACATTTCCCCACCCCTGGATGACTGCACGTTTTCCAATACAGTCGTTCCCGAAAAGCTGATAATAATGACGAATGGATTCAGAGACACCATAGCCAGTGATCATATCCGCAACCTTGTATTTACGCTTTAAATCCGGACTATAAGTATTGTCCTCCAAAACTTTAGAAACACCATAACGCAACTGTCCTATTTGATGGATACGATTACTCTCGTTTACTTTAAAGTGCCCATTCAATATACCTTCCTGTGGATGCCATAGTCCATATTCTTCTGTCAGCGGAATGACATCATAGATCTCGTCGATATTGAGGTCCCCGCCTGTGCCGTAGTAGTTTTTTAGTAATGGCGTCACCACTTTAAACCAGCGGTCCAAGACTTCATTTTTTCGCGGATCGTCCGGATCAAAATCAATTCCGGATTTGGCCCCACCAATCGCTGGTCCTGAAACAGTAAACTTTACCTCCATCGTTTTGGACAGGGATTCTACCTCATGCCGGTCTAGGCCTGCACGCATACGTGTACCACCACCAGCTGCACCGCCTCGTAAAGAGTTAATGACAACCCATCCCCGTGCTTCAGTTTCGCTATCCTTCCATTCAAATATAATTTCTGGACTCCGATGCTCAAATGCGCGCAATAATTCTTTCATACCCAGCATGTCCTTATAGATTACCTCTCCGTTCTTGTTCACGTTCGATCGCTTCAAAAAGTGCCTTAAAATTACCAGCGCCAAAACTCTGTGCACCTTTTCGCTGAATAATCTCATAAAATAAAGTAGGTCGGTCTTCCACAGGTTTGGTAAAGATCTGTAGCAAATAACCCTCTTCATCACGGTCTACCAAAATACCCAGTTCTTGGATCACCCGGATTTCTTCATCTATTTCACCCACTCTTTCTGATAACATATCATAGTAAGCTTCTGGAGGTGCACCGAGAAATTCAACTCCCCTGGCTTTAAGTTCCTTCACTGTACGTAAAATATCCTTTGTTGCCAATGCCACGTGCTGAACACCCTCACCTTCGTAAAACTCGAGATACTCTTCTATTTGAGATTTCTTTTTGCCTTCAGCGGGCTCATTGATCGGAAACTTCACATAGCCATTGCCATTGCTCATTACTTTGCTCATCAAGGCGGAATATTCCGTATTGATCTGCTTATCATCAAAGGACAGAATGTTTACAAAGCCCATAACATTCTGATACCATTGGACGGTTTCATTCATTTTATTCCAACCTACATTGCCCACACAATGGTCGACATAAAGCAAACCGGTCTCTGCCGGACTGTAATCGCTTTCCCATTTCTCATACCCGGGCATAAATACGCCGGCATAATTTTTCCGTTCGACAAATAAGTGTACGGTCTCACCATACGTGTAGATCCCCGCAGTCCAGACCTCCCCATATTCATCTTGGCGTAACTCGGGCTGCTGATAGACCTTTGCGCCCCTTTTGGTGGTTTCTTCAAACGATTTTCGGGCATCATCCACCCATAAAGCCAGAATCTTCACGCCATCACCATGTTTCTTTACATGTTCTGCAATAGCATGATCCGACTTCAGCGCCGTGGTCAGTACTAAACGTATTTTATTTTGTTTTAAGACATAGGATGCACGGTCCCTGACCCCTGTCTCAGGCCCTGCGTATGCCTCTGACTGAAAACCAAACGCTGTTTTGTAGTAATGTGCTGCCTGTTTGGCATTGCCAACGTAAAATTCAATGAAATCGGTTCCATTAATAGGTAGAAAATCTTGCGCTTGGGCAGTTTTTTCCGCAAATGTATTTGCCATAATGTATATAAAGGTTATTCGTATTCAATTTAACTCATCCATGATTTAAAATAATCCGGATCTTCTATTTTTAACGCTTCTTCTGTCAGCATTAGTGGACGAAAAGGATCAATCATCACGGCAAGTTCCTCGGTTTTAACCTGCCCGATACTCTTTTCTACTGTACCTGGATGTGGTCCATGCGGTATACCGCCTGGATGTAAGGTAATCTGTCCTTTTTCAACGGATTTCCGGCTCATAAAATCGCCATCGACGTAATACAATACTTCATCTGAGTCTACATTGCTATGGTTGTAAGGTGTCGGTATAGCTTTTGAATGATAATCATAAAGACGCGGGCAAAAGCTACAGAGCACAAAACTATCCGTCTCAAATGTCTGATGGATCGGTGGCGGCTGATGTAATTTCCCGGTAATCGGCATAAAATCATGAATCGAAAATGCCCAGGGAAAATGATAACCGTCCCAGCCAATAAAGTCAAAAGGATGACTGCCATAAACATAGGGATAGATTAAGCCTTGCTTTTTGATTTTGACCTCAAAGTCACCAAACTGGTCAAAAGTTTCCAAGTCTTGTGGTATCCGAATATCGCGCTCAAAAAAAGGCGCGTGTTCCATCAGCTGCCCAAATTCATTGCGGTAACGCTTGGGTGTACGTACCGGAGAAAACGATTCTACGATAAATAGTCGGTTGTCCGTCTGATCAAATTCCATCTGGTAAATTGTGCCTCTGGGAACAACCAGATAGTCACCGTACTGAAACGGAATACTTCCATATCCTGTCTTGAGTTTCCCTGTTCCTTGGTGGATAAAGATAATCTCATCGGCCTGACTATTTTTATAAAAATAATCGTTCATGGATAATCTGGGTGCAGCAAGCGAAATATGGAGATCCTGATTAACCAGAACGGGTGTCCGGCTTTCGAGGTAATCATCTTTGGCCTGCACCTGAAATCCCTTTAGACTGGTATGCTTAAGGTGTTTTTCACGGGCGATGTTGGGTGCCACCTCATAAGGTTCATGAATCTGCTTCACCAGTGTAGGTGGATGGCAATGGTACACTAACGAATAAAGGCTAGAAAAGCCATGAGTGGAGACCAATTCCTCCGCATAGAGCGTATTATCGGGCTTTCTAAAAACAGTGTGTCGCTGTGCTGGAATTTGCCCTTGTTTAACATAAAATGGCATAATTCTACGATTTAAAACGGTTATAAAAAATAATGAATATCAATGTGCCGATTAACTATTGGCAAAAAATTCGGAAGGATTAGTATTGGGCAAAAACGATATCCGCTATAATTGCTTTGTTGAACGCAATATAGGGCATGGATGACGCAAAGCGATATATTCCACGATTGATCATTTTTACAAGTTTATAATGTTAGTATAAAGATAAGTATATTTTTCTATTTCAAGGAAAGAAATATTTTTTTTAAAACTTATACAATATATTTGTACTGCATTCAACATTAAATAACCAATAAAATTTCGATATGAGAATTGTTACGTGCTCAAAAAATGGTCAACACGAACTAGGAATTGTGATCGATGACCGGGTATATACTTGCTCGGATATCGCTCCTTCTCTTCCGACTGACATGATTGGTTTTCTAGCGGGGGGGGAGGAAATTATGGCCGAGTTAACGCATTTCCATCAGGCTTTAACAAGGGGCGGCATAGCGAGACCTTACCATTCACTATCAGAAATTCAACTTGTTGCACCTGTCCCCCATCCGACTTCGGTACGTGATGCCTATGCTTTTCGACAGCACGTAGCAACATCAAGGCGGAATCGTGGTTTGGATATGATTCCTGAATTCGACGAATTTCCCGTTTTTTACTTTTCCAACCATCAGGCCATACAAGGTCCGGGCCCTATACGCTGTATGCCTTTACATCTTGAACAATTGGATTTTGAACTTGAGGTAGCTATCGTGATCAACAAAAGTGGCATCAATATTCCCGCCTCACAGGCCGATGAGTATATAGCTGGGTATATGATCATGAATGATTTTAGTGCCCGAAAACTTCAAATGGACGAAATGAAATTAAGTTTAGGTCCCGCTAAAGGTAAAGATTTTGCGACGGCAATCGGCCCTTGGTTAGTAACGAAAGACGAATTGGAATCTTATAGAATTAAGCCCTCAGTGGGCCATATTGGCGATAAATATGATCTCGCCATGTCGTGCCGGGTGAATGGCCTGCAAGTTTCCGCTGGTAATTTTGCGACAATGCATTGGACATTTGCGGAGATTATTGAACGCGCTTCCTACGGCGTGCGTCTATTCCCGGGTGATGTGATCGGATCGGGAACAGTTGGAACCGGCTGTTTTTTAGAGCTCAATGGCACTGGGCGCATCGAGAATCCCGCTCATCAGGATCAATGGTTGCAAGTAGGCGATCGGATCGAGTTGGAAGTAACAGGTTTGGGAACACTTTCCAACTCCGTTGTATTATACCACCAATAAATCTACTCAACTAATGAATTCTTCTTTCGATACAGTCACTTTTGAGTCCTTGGCTGATAAAGCCATCATGGATAATTTAATCAAATATGCCATTGCACCTCGTCCAATCTGTTTTGCGAGCACGATCGATGCGGAGGGCAATGTCAACCTGAGTCCTTTCAGCTACTTCAATCTGATGTCACACCAGCCACCCATATGTGTCTTCTCCCCCTTACGTCGCATGCGCGATGGAAGTACCAAGCATACGCTGGACAACATTCAGGAAGTCAATGAAGTCGTCATCAATATCGTAAACTATACGATGGTACAGCAACAGTCACTGGCGAGCACAGAGTATGCTAAGGAGGTAAATGAATTTGACAAATCTGGGTTTACACCGATCCCATCATTACACGTTCGCCCGCCGCGGGTAGCAGAATCCCCGGTTCAGCTGGAATGTCGTGTGAAAGAAGTGATCGCTTTGAGCGACGAACCCGGAGCAGGAAATCTCGTTATTGCCGAAGTTATCTATATGCATGTGCACAAACACCTCTTGCACAAGAACAATACGATAAAACAAGAGGAGCTCGACTTGGTCGCCCGTCTCGGGGGTGACTGGTACTGTCGCGTAACCAATGAAAACCTCTTTATTGTTCCTAAGCCACTCCGCAGTCTGGGCATCGGTGTAGATCAGCTGCCCCAAAGTGTTCGCCTTTCCAAAGTACTTACCGGAAACCATCTCGGGTTACTGGCCAATGTTGAATCCTTGCCGGTTTTAGAGGAAGCCACCAAAGAGGATAAATATTTAAAATACCTTCGGCTGAATTTTCCACAAGGCTCACCACAATTGACACAAAAAGTACATGCTTATGCTGCGCAATTGTTGGATTCAGAGCAATTGAACAAAGCATGGCAGATACTATTAAGTTTATAAAAAGTACTCCATATTACTGCACATGGTAGTAAAATAGGGAAGTATAGGCAGACTGTTGCTTTAGCCCGTGCATACCCTATTTTTTCATATTTGGAATCAATCATTTCACTTAAGAGTTATTTAAGACTTCCTTTTTTGCAACACGTATACCATCAGCAATAAGTTTTTTCAACCTGGGGCGCCTAGCAATAATATCCTGAAGCTTATTTTCGGCACAATCAGCTAAATTATTGGCTTTATATGCCCAGGCGATCTCATAAAGTTCAACCAAAGCGAGCCAGTGATCTGTAGTCTCGGCAGCCAACTCGCTAAAGATACCCATCCAACGCTCCGGGTCAAAAGCTTCTGTCCTAAGTTTTCTTATTGCTGCATGCAATGCGACCAGCCTAGAATCTTTTACATCAGTATACGATGAAGCTGTTGGTTCCTCCAGTTCTTTATCCAGCGATTCATATCCATCTTTATCTGCAGCGCCAGCAAAAACTGAAATGATCTCAGCCCCCACCGCCATATCATAGGTTCCCCATTCAGGTTTAAAGTAAATTTCCGCGCGATTATTGCGATAAACTTCGCAGTCTTCAAATGAAATCAATACAATCTTCCCCCCCTGATGCACAATCTGCAAAATAATACCGTCAACCACGATGCCTGAAGAAAAATTTAACGTGCATCGCTTTTCTTCTACAATACCATAGTTAGCGAGTTCTTCGGTTGAGAAGTCCTCCAGATCCATATTGCTTTCCTTTAAGCGACCGACGGGTGAACCAAATCCTTCCCGATGATAGTCTATCCCCTGTCCTTCCAATTGTTTCCCTGAAAAAGCCAGCGCTGTGGGTCCTTCTGTTTGTATATAGGAAACAACTTGATCTGCATTGGCGGTTTTAAAAACACCAGACACCTGCAATCCGGAACGATAGACAGCCGTACACACTGCCCCACATTCAATCGCTTTTTCTAAACTTTGTTTCCCTCCAAGCCGGAAAGCCATGGTATCAGCAAACTGATTCAGCACGTCCATCAAATGATCAAAATCGGGCGTGACAAACAGTTGCGGCTGCGGCTTGGTAATATCATAGGAGTACGATACCGTATTTAAGTCATAAGGCAGCTTGGGTACCGACTTTTGCATACAACTCGCACTCTCACCTATAGAAGACAACAGTCCAGCTCCATAGATCTTCGGATCATCCAGCGTGCCGATCAGCCCATACTCTACCGTCCACCAGTGTAGCCTGCTTAATAAAGCCATTTCAGAAGGCTCACCCATATTATCCTGAACGATCTTTAGATGATTTTCCGCATCCGCCAGTTCGGCTTCGCTAGTACCCGCATGTTCTTTTAAAATGGATAAGTGGCGAATCGCCTCATATAATTCAAAATCCTTACGGGATGACAGTGCTTTTGTACCAATTTCACCAAAGTATTGCAAGTAAACAGCATAATCCGGTTCGCCTATGATAGGCGCATGCCCCGAAGATTCGTGAATAATATCCGGTGCTGGTGTATACTCAATATGTTCGAGCTGCCGTATATCCGCCGCGATAACCAATACCCGATGTGCCTGAAATTCCATGAAAGCGGCGGGTGGTATAAACCCGTCCACCGTCACTGCGCCCCAGCCGATCTGCTTCAAGCTATCGTTCATCTGTTGTAGATCCGGGATATGTTCGATTGACAAACCCGCTTTCTTTAACCCCGGTATATATGGATAGTAAGCTACGTCTTTTAAGAAAGAATAATTCTGACGCATGACATAGCGCCATAAGGCTTGATCCAAAGCCGTGTAACGCTCGTATCGCTGTGCGACTACATAGCGCTTTAAATGTTTGGGCAGCTGCTCCAAAACAATATTATTGTATGTTTCCATTTATAATCGGCATCAAAGTAAAGTCGGAGACTCTGTATGAAGATAAAAATTATTTATGAGTTCCGAAAGAACAGATCTATATTCTTATGCTTATTTACAAAATAAATAAAACACATAAAGACAACAACCTTACTAAACAACTTTAAAAAAACCTCTTTTTCCTAATTTAATTCTTAAACCAACATCCAGACCAACGAACTTATCAGGATCTGTACATTTGTCTAAATCGATCTGAACAGCACCTTCAGCAATTAATCGGCGGATAGCGGATTTACTCCTATTCTTTTCTAAAAAATGACAGAGATCAACAAGTTTTACAGCACTGCCGAATCGTTCCAGTATAAGCTTTAGTGAAACTTCTTCAAAACTTTTATCATCCAAATTTTTTCGTTGAAACTGCCTAACGAAAAACTCCATTGCAGCCGCAGCGGCTTGTGGTTGATGATATTGACAGACGATATTATGTGCAATAAGCTTTTTGACTTCCATGGGGTTTTCCCCCATTTCTAGGCGTGATTTTAATAGCGTCTTTTCCCCTTGACTAAAGTCTGTCGTAAGATCAATATATTCCGTAATTAAGCTGTCCGGTATGGACATCACTTTACCGAACATATCGTTAGGCTCGTCCAAAAGTCCAATCGTATTGTGTAATGATTTACTCATCTTTTCCTTACCATCCAAGCCTTTGAGTAATGGCATACATAAAACAACTTGTGGATCAAGATGGAAAGATCCCTGCAGCTGACGCCCCATTGTACAATTAAATAATTGGTCAGTCCCGCCCATCTCAATATCGCTCTTGATATGCACCGAATCAAAACCTTGCAATATCGGATAGATGAGTTCATGCAGGCCGATGGGCTGGTTCTCGGTAAAACGTTTGTGGAAATCATGGCGCTGCATCAGCTGTGCTACCGTCACATTTGAAACAAGCTGAATCACCTCCGTAAAATTTAATTTGTCCAGCCAGTCGCCATTAAATACGACTTTCGCCTTTGACATATCAAGAATTTTGGACAATTGTGTAAGATAGGTGGATGCATTATCATCTATCTCTTTCTGATTCAGCTGTTTGCGCGATTTATTTTTTCCCGTCGGATCACCGATCCGCGCCGTAAAACTGCCAACCAATACTACAACCTGATGTCCCAGTTCCTGAAATTGCTTTAACTTTTTTAATACCACGGCATGTCCCAGATGAAGGTCAGGAGCAGTAGGATCAAAGCCTAACTTAATAATCAACGGACGCCCCGCTTCTTTCGACTGTTCCAATTTGGATTTCAATCCTCCTCTCGGCAACGTAACTTCGATGTTTTCTTCTAAATTTGTTAACATAATGATTAAAAACAAAAAAGCCCGAACGTTATGTTCGGGCTTAGCTATATAAATAATTGAATTTTTTAAATTTTAATACGCATAGGTTCCCGAACTACCATCGGGAGATAATAATTAAAGAAAAATGGAAGACGTAATATATTGTTCATTTCCTTCATTGACAAGACAAAGTTAACGCAATATTTCTAAAATCCAAAAAGTCATAGCGTACAATAACTTTACGACGAACAGATCACGGCTACACATTATCGCCATCTCTACCTTTCGTTTCTTCTACTCCATTTTTTTCCAATAGTTTACCTTCTGCATTATATACATACCTTTCAATATGCCCATTTTGCTTTTTCTCAACGATTTTCTTCAGCAACAATTGATTTTTAAAGTACTCTCGATAAGTTGAACCGTTGGATATGTACAATCGTTCTACGAGATTATTCTGCTGATATAAGTCCGTATAATTGATTTTATTTTTTTTATAGGTATGCTTAAGTAATTGACCTTCTTTATTGAACGACTTAGACTCCACGACCTGGCCAACGCAATCCAGCTTTGCTTTATAAAGTAACTTATTATCCAAACTATAGTCCGCTTTACTATGGTCAAATTCATTTTCAACAGTATAATAGGTATCAAAAAAGGTCTTCAGCACCTTTTTCTTTCCCAGGTTAGCCTGGTATACCACAATCTTCTCTTGGCTGATCTTACCCTTTCGAAAATCGCGCTGCACACTTGACGTATCCGTAATTGCGTATTGAAAATTCAAAACCGCATCCGTTTTCACTTCCATCTGTTGCATTATGCCATGTCTTACCTGAACGATAGCGCGTTTGCCGTCCTTTTCGATCTTAAAGTTGCCACCCACCAAACCTTCTTGGTCAATCGTAATAAAAGCACTTGAAGGGCCCATAAATTGATTTTGCTGTAGAATATATTTTCCAGGCTTCAACTTAATTGTGCTTCCTTTTTCAATTACACGAATAGTATCCTTTGGAGATTCCGATAAATGCAACTGATAAGTATCTTTATCTAGGCGAACATACTCCTGGGCTACGGCTATTTGTTTCAACAAGGCGATACATGGTATTAAGAAAAAATTCAATTTTAGCATATTGTAATAAGTTTGTTGCAAAAAGAATAGTACAATTATTACACCAAAAATTAGGAACGGCGAAAATCCTCGTGGACAAATACTGAATAAACGCAGATTAATAACAGCGTAGGATTCACAAAAAAAGGGAGATAAATCGTTAAGATATATCTCCCATGTATTATTTATAAAGAAATCGTCCTATCAAACGGATTCAAGATATTGTGCATAGCAGTATCCCTCTTCGTTATCGTTGGTTCTTACCAGCCACCATTGATCGTTTGCTTTGCTAATCAAAGTGATAATTTCACCTTTTGCTGCTTTACCAACGATAGGTTGGTCTGTCCCAGGACCTTTTCTGATATTTAAATTACTATTTTCTGTGATAACTTTCACCTGACTTCCCGGTACTTCGGTCGCTACATCAACATTTAAAACGACATCGCCGGTCTGAAAGTTTGGATCTATATTGCCATAAATTTCCCACAGTTTATTTTTCACATCGGCAGTAGGTGCGGTACCTCTAATTTGAAGCACACCGTCCATCTCAGCGTAATTCAGATCGTTGACTCCTGAAGATTGCGCAGTATCCAAAAGAACTTTATATTTTTCTTGTAATGACATAATTTTTGCTATTTATTTTTTAACAACAATACCACTCAAATCCACTTTTTTGGGATTCAGATTATCCAAACCTTGTTTCAGTGTTACAATCTTTGCTTGCTCTAACGTACCTGTCACCGAAATAATGCCATCTTTGACACTGGCTTGCACCGACGGAAAATCTTTCATGAAAGTGTTTACAGCCGCCCCGAGTACAGCATCGTTATTCGATGTTTCAATTGGCGCTGGAGTGGTCGCTACTGGAGCACTCACAATAATATTATTTTGAATGGACTTCACATCCTTATCCCCCGCGGTCTTCGCGATCGATTCGATTTGTTGTTTTTCTTCCTCTGATGCTACTGTGCCGCTGAGGATTACTTTTCCCTTCTCGACCTCAACATCTACGGTTTTACGTCCTGTCAGTGCATTTTCAATCTTCTCCTCCAATTTATCATCTGATAAACCTGATTTACATGCAGAAAAAGAGAGTGCTGCCGATGTTGCCAAAAGACAAAATGTTAGTTTGCAAAATTTCATATATAAATAATTTGTTTTTTTAAAGGCCAGATGGAATATCCAAATTCTATTCTTGAATGTTGTATTTCAATTCTGCATATTCATCAGCCCTATATTAATTTATAATTTCCAACAATTCCTTAACAAACAGACAAGCCAATTGTTTGTCAGATAATTTTAAACCTTAAATCACTTGTTGGATCATAATTATATCATTAATTTTAAAAGCAGCGGGTGTGAATGGTATAGGGGCTACATAAGGATTCAATCGATAAATATTCATTATGGGGTTTTTGAACAATATTTTTGGAAAGAAAGAAAATAAAAAAGATAATATACAGGATTTCTGGAATTGGTTTGTAAAACACGAACGGACCTTTTTTCAAATTGTAAAAAATAGCGATCATATCGATCAGAATTTTTTCAGCAAGCTCTCCCCCAAAATCGACGCACTTCGAAAAGAACTCTACTTTCTAACAGGCATGTATAACGATGATATAGCTGAACTTGTCATCACTCCTGATGGGGTTGTAAAAAATATCGCATTTGTCGAAGCATTAATAGATGCGGCCCCTTCCCTTCCAAACTGGAAATTTACTGCTTTAAAACCAGCAATCGAAGATATGGAGAAATTCAAAATATCGATGTATGGATTCTCCTTTGATATTAACGAAATGCATTTCTACCCTATTGAACACATCTATCGTCCAGATGATGTCGACATTGTTATCACTCATCCCGAATACACAGAGGAAAACAAGGCTAACATCGCTCACGGGGTTGAAATATTCTTAGATAATTATATTGGTGAGCTAAACTCAATCATCACCATAGACAATTTAAATGTTACTTCCAGCAAGCAAGCAACGGGAGAACTCATTCCACTGATCAAATTAAAAGACTATTTAATATGGCGGGAAAAAGAATTTGTCGAAAAATACACGGATATCAATCACGAAACTGAAAATGATTCCTATACGGCTTTTGAGGGCATGCTTGAAAATAATTTACCTATTTTAGCCATAATAAATACGACACTTTTGGACTGGGATGGAAAGGCATCACATCCTTGGATCGTAATATTACGGATCAATTATGATGGAAATGCGACAAATGGCATGCCTGATCAGACAACATATGACCTGATGGATAAATTCGAAGATGAACTAATGGCATGTCTTCCATGTGATATTAGTTTTCTCAATATTGGCAGAGAAACCGCGGACAACTTAAGGGAAGTTTATCTTGCATGCACCGAATTTCGAAAATCATCCCAAACGATAGATCAATTAATAATGCTGTATCAGAATAACCTCCAGATAGACTATACGGTCTATAAAGACAAATATTGGAAGTCTTTTGAGCGGTTCAACAGGACAGTGGAATAATAACATTCATTGGAGTCTTTACAACGAATCCAATTTTCTTACTAAACGCAATAGCGCTAGGTAAGGGCTTTCCGATGTGATTAGAGATTTTAACCAGGCAATGAATCCGAAAACAAATAAATCCTGATTTTCGGAGTTGTCAGCCATTGCGTCTATATCTGCTACAAAAGCATTATTCTTAACAATAACTGGATTCTGCAAATACTTTTCGACTAGTGCCAAAAAATTAACAACACGACCTTCACGCACTGTTTCCAGATATTTTTTATATCGGCGCTTAAAGCTTTTCACGCGCGAAACTGCTAGCTCAATATCCCCAAACTGAATATAGATCAATATTTCCAACAAACTTTTACGAATTGTCCATAGCATGCCCATTTTTTTCTCATACCAAGCATCCGTTCGGATCATTTTCCTCCATTCTGTCAATGCAAGCTTATCTTGGACTTGTGTCAAAAACATAACCAGACATAATTGTAAATCTGCAAGATCACTTTCATTAGACTTCGATGTTGACTGTTGGATCCCAAACCTTAAAATAGCAAGGGCTTCAACTCCCTCGCCCATATAGTGGTAGTTTAAAGCCTTTAGCAAATAACAACGTAAGTGAAACTGAGCATAAAGAATGCTTGTTGAAGAACAGCTTTGAATTAATAGCTCCAGGTACCTTAGACTTTCGTGAAATAACCGATTCCGCAAATTAAAGTTAGCGAGATAATAGAGAATATGTAAGTAATAAAACAAGTGATGAACCGAATTTACCTTTTGTTTTGTTATAAATTCGTCACTCGTTTTCAGGAATGACCGCACCAACGTATAATTCTGGTGTAAAGAAGCATATTCATTTGCAATAAATAATATCTGATAAAGTGACTTAAAGGACAATAACTCCCCTAACGAAATTTCATACTTACCGATTGTATCAAGCACTAATTTATTCAGATCAACAATCTTTCCTTTCAAATGGATGTCTTGCAATTCGGCCCTCAAAAGCGCATAAGCTATCTGAAACTTTGCTTCCTGCTGCATCTTATACTGATTCCCCCTAAAACGATCGATCAGTAATTCCAAATTAAGGCTAGGTTCTAAATATGCATATTGCAACCTGACTTGGAGGATTTCATTGAGCAAACTAAATTGTTCAAGAAACAGCGCCTTATTTTCGGCCCGTTGAAGACATTTAAACCCAAGTTTTATCAGATGATTTTCTAACAAAAAACGCCCCACTACAAGCAACCTCAAGGCTTCATGCGCCTCACTATTGTCTCGCTCAAAGATCTTGTTTGAAATATAAAATAGCAGACTATCATGTAATCTTTTTCTTAAAGCATGATAAGCATCCTTATTTCCCGAAGATTGGTAGAGTTTTTTTAATCTATTTATATCATCAGTTTCCAAAATTTCAAGCAACCTGATATTTTTGACATCTTTCCGTTTATTTTTCTTTTTCAAAAGCGCTTTAAAGTCCTTTATATCTTCATTATTCAATACACCAATGAGTTCTACAATTGCATCCATATCATCGAAATTTAACAGAAAATCAAATCTAACAAATAAAAATATATCATCAGTATTTCCAATAAATTGGTTTTATATAATGGAGAATCCTATTGATATTTGAATCAACAAATAACAAAAACAACAATAAAAAATTAAAATTATGGAACCGCTAAAAAACATGATTGAAGAAAAAATTTCAAAAAAGGATTCAAACATAAGAAATCCTTTCAAACCTACTGGAGCATTCATTGGTGCATCCTGGACAGCTCTCCTGGTAGGAACTATTGGTTATTGCATTGGATTATGGAATGCAACCATGGCACTAAATGAAAAGGGATACTACTTTACAATTCTATTGTTTGCCTTATTTGCCGTTATTTCTGTTCAAAAAAGTGTCAGAGATAAAGCCGAAGGACTTGCTGTAACTGAACTATACTATGGTTTAAGTTGGTTTGCGACAATTGCTGCCGTAGTCTTACTTGTTGTGGGACTATGGAATGCAGAATTGCTACTTAGCGAAAAAGGATTCTATGCTATGTCTTTTTCATTAAGTATATTCGCTGCAATAGCCGTTCAGAAAAATACACGGGATGCCAAACTTATCGATGACAATGAAATAAAACTTTAGCGGTTTGTCTATCCTGTGGCCGCTGGCTAACATGCCACAGGATTTATTGTAAACCATGTTTTTACTTATCCTCCTGCTTCTATGCGCTTTTTTGCTGTAATATTTTCCCTATCGTATTTTCGGTATAGTTTTTAAGTAAGTCCACATGTTTTTACGTCACGTTTCATTGCATTTTATATTCCTCGATTTTTCGATACAACGTGGCTACACCGATCTCCAATAACCGTGCTGCTTCTGCTTTATTCCCATTTGTATGCTGCAGCACGCGCTGAATGTGTTGACGTTCTATATTGGCCATGGAAAAACTGGAGGATAACATATCGTCCGCTTTCGAGCTATTCGTCCCAAAAGGAAGACTTTCAGCCTCAAGCTTTCCATTTTCGCTTAATATGACACTGCGTTCAATCACATTTTTTAATTCACGGATGTTTCCACGCCAAGCATTTCGCTCGAGGGCAGCAATAAATTCAGCTGTCATTTGCAAGGGTTTGAGATTCAATTTTACTGCAAAAATATCGGCGTAATATTGGGCCAACAATCGAATATCTTGAACGCGATCGCGCAAAGGTGGTAATTGTATCGTAAAGACGGATAGTCTATAAAATAAATCGCTTCTAAAATGTTCGGCGTCAATTTCAGCTTCAAGATTTCTATTGGTAGCAGCAATAATACGGACATCCACTTTCGTCGGTTTGGAATCACCGACCTTTAAGAATTCACCTGTTTCCAATACACGTAAAATTTTAGCCTGAAGTTCAATCGCCATCTCTCCGATCTCATCCAAAAAAATAGTTCCCAAATGCGCTTCTTCGAATAGACCACGTTGGTCTTTTGTTGCTCCTGTAAATGCTCCTGCTTTATGTCCAAACAATTCATTTTCCAGCAGATCTTTTGTGAAAGCCGCACAATTAATTGCAACAAAACTCCGCTCCTTCCGCGGACTAGCTTGATGGATCGCTTGTGCAAAAACCTCTTTCCCGGTCCCAGTTTCCCCCGTTAAAAGTACAGTCGTATTGGTTATGGATACTTTTTGGGCAAGGGAAATTGCAGATTTAATTGAAACAGAGCTACCTATAATCTTATCAAATGAGAGCCTATTACCTAACTGTTTTTCCAACTGTTTTACGCGTCGTGCCAACGCAACTTTCTCACAGGCCTTATAGAGCAAAGGAATTATTCTGTTGTTATCATCACCTTTGGTAATATATTCAAATGCGCCATTTTTAATCGCCTGAACTCCATCTGGGATATTCCCATAGGCAGTCAATAAGATAATTTCAGTGATAGGAAAACGTTCCTTGATTAGTTTTGCCGTTTCCACACCATTACCATCAGGCAGCTTAACATCACATAATACAACATCAATGTCGAAAATGTCGAGCTTTTTCAAGCCAGATTTGATATCGGAGGCCTCGATTACCTCGAATCCCTCCAAAGTGATGATCTTAGCAAGTAATTTACGAAGTTTCTCTTCGTCATCTATAAGAAGTATTTTATTCACTATTTTTTTTTCAAAATTACGATTTGTTCAATGCAAATAGCAATAATATCCTCAAAAATTAGTGTACGGCTGCACATCTTCCAGTATAAGGAAATTGCTATAGTTCAAAAAGTTTTTCGAGATCAAAAATAAACGCGTATATTTGTCCTACCACAACATAAATAAACTGTATGTAAGATTAAAATTCTTTATAACATAATCAATACCGTCGGTAAATAACTTGCCGAGATGGTCTGTTTTAACATTTAAAGAATTTACCATGATTTCATTACAGCAGATATCTTATATACATCCGAATAAAGATTTATTATTTGAAAATATAAGTCTTACAATCAATACCCACGAGAAAATAGCATTAATTGGCAACAATGGTGTTGGCAAATCTACATTATTGCGCATGATCGCCGGTGATCTATTCCCTACTACAGGCAGCTTGCACAGCGACACCCGCCCTTTATACGTCCCGCAAGTTACAGGACAGTATGATGAATTTACCGTCGCTCAAGCTTTGGGCATTGACAATAAACTAGAAGCATTATATGCGATTTTAGAAGGCGATGCTTCAGAAGAACATTTCAATAATCTTCAAGATGACTGGACGCTGGAGGAGCGCTGTCAAGAGGCTTTTGGCTACTGGAATTTACCACAAATTCATTTAACCCAGAAAATGTCTGATCTCAGCGGCGGA
The DNA here is from genome assembly GCF_013167215.1 of Sphingobacterium prati. Taxonomy (GTDB): domain Bacteria; phylum Bacteroidota; class Bacteroidia; order Sphingobacteriales; family Sphingobacteriaceae; genus Sphingobacterium; species Sphingobacterium prati. The sequence continues at coordinate 82,167 of NZ_JABJWY010000035.1, read as the reverse complement.
CAAAAAACTAAAGTGTTGCTCGCTGGGACTCAGATTCACGCATCTGAATATATACTCTTGGACGAACCCAGCAATCATTTGGACATGGCTAGCAAAAAGTTGCTTTATCGTTGGATACAATCTTCAAAGCAAACCATTGTAATCGTCAGCCATGATCGGATGCTACTCAATCTCCTGGAAGATACTTTAGAAATGACCGCAAATGGTATAAAGCGCTATGGAGGAAACTATGCCTTTTACGAATCGCAAAAAGAAATAGAACGCAATGCGTTAGCACAAGACATACACCAGCAAGAAAAAGCAGCCAAAATCGCTAAAGAAAAAGAGAGAGAAACCATTGAAAGGCAAAATAGATTAAACAATCGCGGGCAAAAAAAACAGGAGAAAGCAGGTGTGGCCCGCATCATGATGAACACACTACGGAACAATGCGGAAAAAAGCACCGCAAAAATCAAGAGTGTGCACCAAGAAAAAATTGGAGATATTCAGTCCAGTCTCCAAGAACTCAGAAATACGAAAGCAGCATTGGATGAAATCAAAATTGATTTAGGAAACAGTATTTTCCCGCTTGGAAAAAGCCTCATCAAAGCCTCCAACATCAATTTTAAATACAATTCAATTGAACTCTGGAAGGAAAATATAGACTTACAGATAATCAGTGGAAACCGAATTATTTTAAAGGGCAACAATGGCTCTGGCAAAACCACATTGATCAAATTGCTCTTAGGCAAGCTAGCTCCTACACAAGGTCAAATTGAAAGACATAACTTTAGCTCCATCTATCTTGACCAAGAGTATTCACTTATCGACCAAAAGTTGAGCGTTTACGAACAGGCTCAAAATTATAACAGTGCATCGTTAGCGGAACACGACGTAAAAATCAGACTTAACCGTTTTCTATTTGGGAAAAATGACTGGGACAAATCTTGTAAGCTCCTGAGTGGTGGCGAGAAAATGCGCCTGATTCTTTGTTGTCTAACGATTAAGCAGCAAGCTCCGGATTTGATTGTATTAGATGAACCTACCAATAATTTAGATATACAGAATATTCGCATCCTTACCCGTGCTATCCGGGACTACAAAGGCACACTAATTGTCATTTCACACGATGAAATATTTCAGCAGGAGATCGGAATAGATAGCACAATAAGCTTAAAAAATTGAGTAAAATAAAACTACAGCCGATATTTCATATAGCAGCAATATCGGCACATTCGCTCCGCGTGTACCTTTATCAACCTCGCTATGTTTAAATTGATAGCACTGTGTTTTGTAACAATCTCATATTCTTTATTTAGAAACATGCTAAAACGATAAATTAAATTGAAAAAAAATAAAATTTTATCAATATATTCACGATGATTTTAAACATGAAACAATAACCATCAATTAATTGAACCATCCCATAGATATAAAAGTTTCCGAGGAAATTGTATCTCACAGGCTATTCAATTAGTTACTCAATTTAATTATGTCAAATTATCAAATTAAAGAGAATCCCGAATTGTTTGACGCGATCGTAGTTGGCTCTGGTGCTGGTGGAGGTATGGCCGGATATATCCTGGCGCATGCAGGTCTCAAGGTATTGATGCTAGAGGCTGGTCCATTTTATGATCCGGCAAAAGATTCGTTACAGTTACGTTGGCCATGGGAGTCCCCCCGAAGAGGAGCAGGTACCACACGACCTTTTGGCGATTTCGATGCCGCCTTTGGTGGCTGGCAACTTGAGGGCGAGCCTTACAGTAAAGTCAATGGCACCGAATTCGAATGGTTTAGAGCGAGAATGCTGGGTGGTAGAACAAATCACTGGGGGCGCATATCTTTGCGCATGGGACCTGATGACTTCAAACCTAAAGATGGGGTCACGGATGAATGGCCGATCACTTATGATGAAGTGAAACCGTTTTATGACCGGGTAGACCGTATGATAGGCATCTATGGCACAGCGGAGGGTATACATAACGAACCCGATGGTATTTTTATGAAACCACCTAAACCCCGTCTTAACGAATTATACATCGCAAAAGGCGCGAAGAAAGCTGGTATACCCGTTATTCCCGGACGTGGTGCTGTGCTGACTGAGGTCTCCAAAGATATCAAAGACAGAGGTACTTGTTTCTATTGTGGGCAATGTGGCCGTGCATGTAAAGTATACGGGGATTTCTCATCGTCGTCTTGCCTGGTAATCCCGGCAATGAAAACGGGTAATTTAAAGGTGATCGACAATGCAATGGTACGGGAAGTGTTGACCAACGATGAAGGATTGGCGACTGGTGTTTCCTATGTTGACACGAAAGATTTACAAGAATATACCGTGAAGGGAAAGACTATTATTCTTGGCGCCAGCGCCTGCGAAAGTGCCCGAATCATGCTGAACTCAAAATCTAAAGCACATCCAGGTGGTGTTGGTAATAGTAGCGGCCTAGTAGGAAGATACCTACATGACTCAACTGGTGCCAGCCTGTCAGGCTATTTACCACAATTACTCGATCGCAAAAGATATAACGAAGATGGCGTCGGAAGTGTCCATATTTATTCACCATGGTGGGAAGATAACTCAAAACTGGCTTTCCCACGAGGTTACCATATTGAATACGGCGGCGGTTTACATATGCCATCCTACGGTTTCCTAAATTGGGTACCAAAGGTAAATGATGCCGGAAAAAATGCCGATGGAAAAACCAAAGCAAAAGGTGGTTATGGTGCAACACTTAAAGAAGATTTCCGTAGCTACTATGGTGCAAATGTTGGCATGGCCGGTCGTGGTACAGCATTGGCAAGAAAGGACAATTACTGTGAAATTGACCCTAGTCAGGTTGATAAATTTGGAATTCCAATACTGCGCTTCAATTATAAATGGGCTAATGAAGAAATAGCGCAAGCCAAGCACATGCAAGAAACATTTCAATCCATTATGCACGAAATGGGAGCTGTCATCACATCTAAAATCCCAGGTGCTGATACCTTATATGGCTTAGAAGCTCCAGGAAAAATTATTCACGAAGGTGGCACGACCAGAATTGGGAACGATCCGAAAACTTCGGTATTGAACAAGTGGGGACAAGCCCATGACTGTAAAAATCTCTATGTGGTAGATGCCGGACCATTTGTACAACAAGGTGACAAAAACCTTACATGGACAATTCTAGCTTTGTCAATGCGTACAGCAGAATATATACTACAAGAAAAGAAAAAATTAAATGGTTAAAGCATGAATAGAAGAGAATCTTTAAAAGCATTAGGCTTTATTGCTGCTGGATCAGGTCTTTTAACCGCAGCTTGTAATTCCAAAGACGCCCAAAATACAACAGCGACAGCTAATGGCGAAAAACTACCTGGTGTCCAGGATTTTGAATATGAACGGACAGCGCAATTAAATGCAGAAAAGTTTTTTGACGAACATGAAATGGCAACAATTACTGTTTTAGCCGATATCATTATTCCAAAAGACAGTAAATCTGGTAGCGCCTCGGAAGCAGGAGTTCCCGATTTTATAGAGTTTATTGTCAAAGATCTGCCTGACAATAAAATCCCCATGCGTGGTGGACTACGTTGGCTGGACCTTCAGTCTAAAAGACGATACGGTAATGTATTTATAAAATGCGATGTAAAAGATCAACTTGCATTAGTGGATGAAATTGCTTATCCTGAATTGGCGAAACCAGAAATGCAACAAGGGGCCGCGTTTTTTTCATTAATGCGCAACCTTACTTCTTCGGGATTTTATACGAGCGAGATTGGCATCAAAGACATCGGATATGCGGGTAATAAACCCGGTGTCTGGAACGGTGTTCCAGACGATGTACTGAAAGAGCATGGTTTTGATCCAAGTAAGTTTTTTGGATAATAAAAAAATCCTTTCCAAGGCTTTTGGAAAGGATTTTTTATTGAACAATACACTGGATTTCTCCACAAATAGCTGTATTAATTTAATTATTGTTCCTGCGTTACCTCAGTCGGTTCCGGAGCTTTATCGATCAATTCCATAAACTGATCCAACTTCGGTGTAATAATAATCTGTGTTCTACGGTTGCGTTGTTTTCCAAGAGCAGTTGTATTATCAGCAATAGGGTTATATTCTCCTCTACCCCCTGCTGTCAATCGCTTAGGATCCACTCCATATTTTGTCTGCAAAGCCTGGACAACCGAAGATGCTCTCAATGTACTTAAATCCCAATTGTTCCGAATATTTGGTTTTGAAATTGGATCTGTATCTGTATTCCCCTCTATTAACACTTCATAATCTCTATAGTCTTGAATGATCTTCGCTATTTTACTTAAGGTCATATCTGCTCGATCACTGATTTCATAACTACCCGACTTATACAACATATTATCTGCAAGGGAAATATACACAACACCTTTTAACACCTGAACATCAACCTCTTGTAATTCTTCACGACTAAGTGATCTTGTCAAATTGTTTGTTAATACCAAATTTAACGAGTCTGATTTGTTCTTTGTCTCAACAAGATGTTTAATGTATTTATTTGATGCGTTGATTTCATCAACCAATTTGGAAATATTGACATTTCCTTGTGAATTTTGATTGATACTCTTATCCAAGGAACTTTGTAAGGCAGCATAAGCCGCTTTAAGATCAGCATTATTTTGTCGTTCTGAAGCTAATTGGTCTTCCAAACTCTTAATCCTTGACCGACTTTCAGTCAATTGAAGTTGACTATCCTGATATTGTGTTTGCAAATTTTTATAATCCGTCTGCAAACCAACATATTTTTTTTTGCTGACACCACATCCTGTAAAAAGTAAACTCGCGGTCAGTATGGACATCGGAAAAACTATATTCTTCATAGCATTCTAAATTTTGTAGATGTTGAATTAATTCTTTAAACTAAAGTAAAGCAATATTTCAGCCAAAAAAAAACCATCTTATCGAATTAACATCCTTTAACGTCTATTGCGCGAGTTCCTTTAATTCAGCTATCGCGAAAACCTGTCCCCCTTTCAAATAAGGATTTGCTCCTTTCAGATAATTGTAAATAATCGATTTCGCTTCTTCATTGGGCAATTTATGGAGATTTTTGACAAGGAAATTTTTGTCTTCTATGATATTATCTTTATAACCCAAAAAAGATGGTGCGTGAACCTGTACGCTCCATCGAATAAACCTTGCTTCAATATGATTGGGATTATTTTTGATTATTTCCTCCAAATGCTTTTTACCTTCTTTAAACTGGCTAATTTTCTTAAATGGATTGCCCATGTGTTTAGCCATTAATATCTCATAAGCCGCACGATAAACCCTTTCTGTGGTAGATTTTGCCCCTTCATCAAGTATATCAAAATTACGTTCACAAAGATCCTCGTCCTTTACTGCCTCAGCATAATCCTTTCTTATCTTATCAATATTCAGCTGCTGTCCCAATCCTATTTTTGCTATTGTAAATAAAAATACTGTCAATACTATTCGTGTCATCATAATTATAAATCAGGCTATTTCAAAAAAATCATTTTCCGACTTAAATTACTAAAAAAATCGAATCCAAATATTAATTTTCAATTATCATACCACAAAGCCTAACACATATGTCGTTATATAACTACAATAGGTTTTTTCGACACTAAAATTCTTTCTTAAAGGATATTTTTAACCCATTTTTGCGCCATGAAATTAGCATTAACAACAAGCCCTGTATGGCTTAAAATAAGTCTATCCATTCTTTTTGGTGTTTTATTGGGATGTTTATTGGGGGAAATGGTTTTCAACCTTTTAGTGTCTTAATTTACCTCAAAATGTAGCAAAAATAAATTAGATTTTGTGTCGCTTTCAAAGAAATCTTGCGCTCATCCTTGCCCAAAATAAAATTATTTTTAGTATATTGCTTATACCAATATAAATTTAAAAGTGAGCTATGGAGACAAAAGCAGAGTATCAGATTTGGGACACTATAGTCAATAGTGCAAAAACTAAATTCGATTATAAGCATATTCGTGCGATGTTCAAAAAGGAGGACGACGAAATTACCGACAAATTTCTATTTCATGTTATAGCAGGATTTGCCTGTGGAGAAAACCATCAAACAATCTCAACTAACTTGTTCAATGAGTTGCAAAGCATCAATTTTGAATGCAATGAGCAGCAGATTGATAAGTTTATTTCTGACAAACACGTTAAATTTAGCCCAGAGATTTATGCAACATATCTTGCATTTTCGATGTTGGAAGACGGTGAAGATATCGATAATATTACTGAAGTCATTAATAATCTACTACAAATAGATAAATAATATTTTTAGAGGTATCGTTTAATTTTGGCCAAAAACTTATATTCGTAAACAAATTACGCCTAAGTTATGCGCCATTTTTTAACACTATTTTTAATATTTTGTTTTTGTTCGAATATTTTGGGACAAAATTTCGAATTTGGCAGAATTTCTATTTCAGATTTCTCGACCACCCCATTGGATAGTAATGCAAATGCTATTGTCCTCAAAGAATTTGGGCAAAGCTCAGTTTTCGTCGATGACTATGATCATCGGATAAAATTAATGCACGAATACCATGTCCTCATCCGTATAAATAATAAAGAGGGTTTTAAAAAAGCTAATTTCGAGATCCCGGCCTATAAAAGAGGAAGTTATATCCGTGACCACTTAGACGAATTGAAGGCTGTTACCTACAATTTGGAAAACGGACAGATCAATCGAACAGAACTTGAAAGTAAAAAAGTTTTTAAAGAAAATTACTCTACTTACCTCGATCTGAACAAATTCACACTTCCAAATATTAAAGAAGGATCCATCATTGAAGTTTCTTATCGAACCCTCGAACAGGATCTATTTAATTTTAAGACATGGGAATTTCAGGATGATATCCCCAAATTACATAGCCAATACATTGCTATTATACCCGCATCTTTTACTTATAATGTAGTATTGCGTGGTCCCTATAAACTTGATGACCCCAAAAAAGGAGAAGTTTTGAAGGAATATCTTTTTTTGGATGGCGTAAGAATGGATTGTTCAAAGCTCACCTATGCGATGTCCAATATTCCGGCTTTTGTGGAGGAGGACTTTATGACTTCCCCAAAAAATTTCAAGTCCGCAATCTATTACGAGCTCGAATCTATATTCTATCCTAGTATCGGAGTCAAAAAAACATTTAGTAAAACATGGAAAGATGTCGACACAGAATTAATGAATGAAAAGACCTTTGGCGGACAGTTAAAAAAAACCGAACTCTTCAAAACCACTCTTTCGACACTTCTAAGTCCAAATGATACTAAATTGGTAAAGGCAAATAAAATCTATGACTACATCAAGAAACAGATAAAATGGAATAATTATGTTGGAAAATATTCCGAAAATGGAATCGAAAAAGCCTTAGAAAAAAGAACTGGTAATATTGGTGATATCAATTTATCGCTGATTACTGCCCTACAAGCTGCGGATTTAGATGCTTATCCAATTATTTTATCAACAAGACGAAATGGTACCCCAAATTCGCTATTTCCTGTATTATCTGATTTTGACTATGTCATTGCCTGTCTGGACATCGATGGCATCAAATACAAATTGGACGCATCGAATCGCTATCTTCCCTTTGGTTCATTGTCCTTGCAATGTCTCAATGAACGCGGCAGAATTATATATTCCAAAAAGAGTTCAGATTGGTTTCCATTAGCCTCCGAAGAAATATCCGAACAATACTATACGTTGACCGGCGTGCTGAATGATCAAGGTCAGATTAAAGGAACGCTTACCATCAGCAGTCAAGGGAATAAAGCGCTCTTAAAAAGGCAGCATATTGCCAAATTCAACTCCCTCGAAGAATACTGGGAGAAACTGGATGAAGAAATGCCCAACGTCAGTCTTACCAATGCCAAAATTGAAAATCTTGACGAGGTCGACCAGGTATTAAACGAGACATTTGATATTACATTAGAAGTTAATAAACAACAAGCAAGTAATATATTGTCGCTTGCTCCAAACGTCATCGATCGAATCTCTTATAACCCGTTCAAAATTCAAGACCGCACTTATCCAGTAGATATGGGATTTAAATCTAAACTCCAATACAATATCCAATTGGAAATCCCCAAACAATACGAAGCATCCGATAAACCACAAAATGTATCTTTGGCTCTTCCTGAGTCCGCTGCAAGATATAAATATCTGACACAGATGAATGGCAATAAATTAGAAGTGCTGGGAAGCCTAAGCTTTAACAAAGCTATATTTACCGTAGATGAGTATTTCTCCTTAAAGGAGCTTTATTCACGCATTATACAACAGCAGAAATTAGACATTAGATTAACCACAAAAAAATGAAAACATTAATTGCCAATTTAATCTATTTCCTCTTTCCAATAGTGGCAATCGGACAAGAAAACTACGATATTGCCAATATTCCAAGTGCGTTAAAAAGCCGGGCAGTAGCAACAGTCCGAAATGATAAAATTGTGGTGGAAATAAAATCCCCTGAGCAGGTCACTGAAACGGTCACACGTGTCATTACCGTTTATAATAAAAACGGGGATTACTATGCCGCCCTTCCGATACATTATAACAAATCAAATGAGATCAAGAACATAAAGGGTGCGATCTATAATGAAATGGGGATATTGCAGAAAAAAATAGCAACCAAGGATTTTAAAGATGTTAGTGCAGTCGACAACAGTACCATGTTTGCAGATTCAAGGATGAAACTCTATATTCCCGATTATCACAGCTACCCCTACACCATCGAATACCAATACGAAGTAAGGCATAAACAGAACTTAATCATTCCTTCATGGACTCCTGAGGTTTCAAATAGTGTATCCGTTGAAAAAAGTAGCTATCAATTTGTAACTCCGATCGGTAGTGAATTCCGTATCGAGTCAAAAAACTATAAAGGCAATATCAAAGAGGAAAAAAACGATAAAACAGTCAGTAAAACCTGGAGTACTGAACATATTCCGGCTAAAAAGGATGAGTCCTATGGTCCTAATCCCAATCTGAAAAGAACCAGTGTATTGATCGTTCCTAAAAACTTCGTCTATTATGGAAAAGAAGGCACCTTTAATGATTGGAAAGAGTATGGCCACTGGTTTTCAACTAAATTATTGAACAAAAAGCAAGATCTTACTGAAGCCTCAAAACAGAAATTTATATCACTTACAAAGAACGCTTCATCGGATCAAGAAAAAGCGAAGATCCTCTATGACTATTTGCAAAAAAACACGAGATATATTAGTATTCAGATTGGAATCGGTGGACTTGAGCCTTTTCCGGCATCTGAGGTTGACCGTTTAGGTTATGGTGACTGTAAAGCCCTGGTCAATTATATGGGAAGCATGTTATCCGCTGTAGGCATACCTTCCTACTACTGTATGGTTGAAGCTGGTAAACACAAGGAAAATTTTCATAAATCATTTGCGAATGTACAGGATGGCAACCATGCAATCCTATGCCTCCCATTCAAAAATGACACGACTTGGCTAGAATGTACTAGCCAGAACCTTCCTTTTGGATTCCTTAGTAATTTTACGGATGATAGGGATGTCATTGCCTGTACAGAAAATGGAGGGGTGATTATGCATACACCAAAATATAGCAATTCAACCAATCTACAACTTCGCAACGCCGATCTGACACTCGCTGAAGACGGCAGTATAAAAGGCACTTTAAACACAAAGTTCTATGGCACACAATATGAAAACCATATGGAGGTACTTTTAGCAAACAACAATGAGAAAACTAAACTATTGGCCGAATATTATAATATCGATAACATCAATTTCGACCAGGTAAAATACACTGAACACAAAGAAACGAAACCATGCGTCGAAGAGGATCTAACAATTTTTATTAAAAACTACGCAGTGAAAAACGGCAATAAAATGTTGATTCAACCTAATATTTTCAATACACAATCCAGTATTTCGGAGAATAAAAATCGTACGGAAGATATCTTTATAGAACGTGGCTTTATAGATATTGACAGCATTAGCATTGCACTACCAGATAACATCGTAAAAAATATAACGCCTGAACAAAAGATTATCGAAAAACCATTTGGTAAATATGAATTTAAATCGGAGATAAAAGAAAACAAGTTAGTTACTTATCGAAAATTAGAATTATTCGAAGGAAATTATCCCGCAAGTAACTATGAAGACTTCTTCCTCTTTCATAAAGAGGTAAGTAGTTCCGATAAAGGACGCTATAATCTAGGCATATTGTAATCCTACCCTAAAATATTTACCAGAATATGAATTTGCCCAGCAATCAAAATAAAGCAATTATTGTATATTAGCCACATGACAGAATACGCGGCAATTTTTGACATGGATGGGGTTATAAGCCACACAAATCCCTTTCATGCAGAAGCTTTCAGGGCTTTTTTTAAAAACCATAATGTACAGCAGGCTACTGAAGAAGAATTTGAACAGCATATGTATGGCAAACACAATAGCTATATCATGCAACATTTTTTTAAACGTCCAATATCTCCTGAAGAATTACGTACGCTCGAATTTGAAAAAGAGCAGCTTTTTAGGGTGATCTACAAAGAACATGTCGCCCCTATTAAAGGCTTAATAGAATTTTTGAAAGACTTAAAAGACAAAGGCTTTAAACTTGCGGTAGCTACATCAGCACCCAAGGAAAATATGGATCTGATTTTGGATGAGTTAAAGATACGAGATCTTTTCTCATCAACATTAAGCAGCGAAGATGTAAAATTACATAAACCACATCCCGAAGTTTATTTGAAATCAGCGGAAAATCTGGGTATACCGATTGAACAATGCATAGTATTTGAAGATTCCTTTTCAGGTATAACGGCGGCAAAGAATGCAGGAATGAAAGTCGTCGCTGTCTTATCAACACATAAAAAAGAAGAGCTTCCTGTCAGTGATGCTTATATCAGAAATTATACTGAAATTTCTGTAGCAAATGTGAAAGCAATCGTGCAATAGAAAAATCATTAAAACAATCTATTACCTGTTCGACAGCTAGATCATTCAGTAAGCTAGCTTCCCTGATTTAGGGTTTATAAATTAGGTATTTATTTTATCTGTAAAGGATACATAAATAATAAGAGCTTCCAAAAGAAGCTCTTATTATCTATGTTAATCCCTTTTGAGACCAAATTTCTCAATTTTACTATAGAGATGACTACGCTGTATATCGAGGTCATCAGCAGTCTTGGAAACATTCCAATTATTCTTTTCCAATTTATATTTTATAAATTCTTTTTCTGCATGATCTTTATAATCTTGGAACGAGTCGAATGAATCCATATCTAACCCATAATTTGCAGTCCCTCTCTCATAGGCAACTCCACCCACAGGTTCACGTGAAGGATTGGCGAATGCAACAACATCTTTATCAGTAATAGATTTATCACTCAAAATAATTAAACGCTCAATCATATTACGCAATTCACGGATATTTCCTGTCCAAGGAAGATGACTTAACTCTTTCATCGCGGCAGTGGTGATTTCCTTAACAGGAATACCATATTCCATGCATATTTCTTCACAAAAGTTTGTCGAAAGCAATGGTATATCATCAACGCGATCTATTAGCGCCGGCACATGGATTAAAATCACCGAAAGACGATGATACAAGTCCATTCTAAAATTCCCATCTTCTATTTCTTTTAACAAATCTTTGTTAGTTGCGGCCACGACACGTACGTTAACATCGATCTCCTTATCTCCTCCCACTCTGGTGATTTTATGTTCTTGTAACGCACGCAAAACTTTGGCTTGGGCAGAAAGGCTCATATCGCCTATCTCGTCCAAAAACAACGTTCCGCCGTTGGCCTGCTCAAATTTACCTATACGTTGTTTAATTGCCGAAGTAAAGGACCCTTTTTCATGCCCAAACAACTCTGATTCAATTAATTCCGAAGGAATAGCAGCACAGTTGACCTCAACCAATGGCCCCTGTGAACGATTGGATTTTTCATGCAACCAACGAGCTACAAGCTCCTTACCCGAACCATTTGCTCCCGTAATCAATACTCTGGCTTCCGTTGGAGCAACACGATCTATGGTCTCTTTGATCCGCTTAATTGCTCCTGACTCACCCAATATATCTTTTGTCTTTGAACTACTGACTTTACGTTTTAATACTTTCGTCTCAGTTACAAGCGAACTTTTATCCAATGCATTTCGAACCGTAATAAGCAATCGGTTTAGATCCAATGGTTTTTCTAAAAAATCGAAAGCTCCTTTTTTTGCTGCCTCAACTGCTGTCTCAATCGTGCCGTGACCAGAGATCATAATAAAGGGAATGTCTGGACTAGCCTGATGCGCTTCGGAGAGCACTTCCATCCCATCCATATTATTCATCTTGATATCACATAGAACCAAGTTGATCTTTTCTTTTTTTAAAATATCTAATCCATCACGACCATTGTCAACATCCAAAATCGTATAATCTTCATATTCTAAGATATCACGAAGCGAACTTCTAATGGCGCGTTCATCGTCAATGATTAAAATTGTACTCATAAATTCAGCATTATGCTATTTTCAATTACGGAAATCAATATAAGGTTTTTTTAGCAATTAGCGAAAAAGAAGCAAACCTTGTAAGCCGGGTTCTGTAGACCACCGAAGTGGAATTTCTATCATTTATCTAGATTTGCCATCACTGACAAACTCAATCAACCTACCCATTACGAATTCCAATAAATTGAAAGAAGACGAGCAGCCTTCAGATTTCGTAACCTATTTGGTCTTTCAACACACGAGGTTTACCGTAATATATGTTACCATACAAGACCGTAAGCTCTTACCTTACGTTTTCACCCTTACTCCGAAAAGCGGTATATTTTCTGTGGCACTTTCTGTCTGCTATTTTCATAGCATCCTTCCCGTTAGGAAGCGTGTCGCTCTATGTTGCCCGGACTTTCCTCTCCTCCCGAAAGAGCAGCGATAGAACCAGTTTGCTTCTGCGCAAAAGTAGCTATTTTACTTGGATAAACAGCGAGTTTCCTTAAAAATTCAATGACGCTCCTTTCATGCGTTGAAGAAGTTAAAAATTACGCAGTCCTTTTGCGTAGATAACATAAAGTTTGTATTTTCATCTAAACTTCCATCGGCAAAAATATGGCATTAAATAAACTCGCGCTTATCCGTTACAAAACAATAGACAACTGTCTGCGTCTAAGACATCGTAAATGGACTTTAGAAGACCTAATGGAAAAGGTTTCTGATGCACTTTATGAATTTGAAGGAATCAAAAACGGTATAAGCAAACGGACTATTCAAGGTGACATACAATTGATGCGAAGCAACAAGCTAGGGTATAATGCGCCTATTATTGTCACCCATCGTAAATTTTATACCTACCAAGACCCAGACTATAGTATAAGCAACTCTCCTATTTCTGTCGGAGATATGCAAAAAATGAAGGAAGCTGTTGAAGTTTTAAAACATGTTACTGGCTTTTCAAGCTTCGACGAAATGAGTGATATTATCGCACGCCTTGAGGATAGTATCCACGCTAAAAAGGATAATCAGCCTTCCATTATCCAAATGGAGAGTAACATCCGTTTGAAGGGCTTATCATTTATTGGCCTCCTCCACCAAGCTATTCGGAAAAAAACACCACTTCTCATCAGCTACCAATCTTTTAGGGCAATACAAAAACAGGATCTGGTCTTCTCACCTTATCTCTTAAAAGAATATCGTAATCGATGGTTTCTTATTGGACACCATAAAAAAAGCGAAGGTTTGATGACACTGGCATTGGATCGAATTGATACAATTGAAGAAATGGGCAAAAATTCATACAAAGAATATACAGGAATAGATTTTGAACGTTATTTTTCAGATACAATCGGGGTCACAAAATCACAAAAAGATCGTGGTCAACGCGTTATTCTAGCAATAAACGCAAAAAACGCGCCTTATGTAGAAACTAAACCAATACACTCTTCCCAACAAATTTTAGATAAAAAAGAAGATGGCTCAATCTTAATCCGTATTGACGTTGTGCTTAATTTTGAGTTGGAAAGGGAAATCTTAGGTTTCGGTGAATCCATTAAAGTGCTATCACCCAGAAATCTACAGAGCAGAATAAAACAGCGCTTGGTCGCTGCCTCACAATTATATACTGAAAAATCTCAGGACGAAACCGCTGCTCCATTAAATGGTACCGAGGCACTATCGTCGTTGCATCAGTAAATGATCCAGTATGGGCTGCCTGTGTAAAATTCTCTATAAATAAACTAGATATCTTGGGCAATTGCATAACCACTAGCCCAAGCCCATTGGAAATTATAGCCACCAAGCCATCCCGTAATATCGACGGTTTCTCCACCAAAATAAAGACCTTCAATTTTTTTTGACATTAAAGTCTTGCTATGAAGCTCCGCCGTCGACACCCCACCACGCATGACCTCCGCTTTATCATAACCTTTATCACCTGCAGGCTTTACCTTAAAGCGATGAATAGTGTCAACGATCAATTTAGCATCAGCTTTACTTAGAGACGCAATTTTGGTATCCAATACCAAGTATTTCCCAAGTGCATCAACCAATTTTCTACTAAAATAATCGTTTAGCAACTGTGAAACAAGTCTTTTGCCTCCGCTTTGGCGCTCTTGTTTAATAAGGTTATCCAAATCAAAATTAGGCAACAGATCAATGCTAATCTCATGCCCCGGCCGCCAATAACTTGATATCTGAAGAATTGCTGGGCCACTTAATCCCCAATGCGTAAACAGCATGTTCTCTTCAAAAGATATTCCAGCAACAGATACCTTGGAAAACACCGAATTTCCGGACAAAGAACTATACCAATCTGCATCTTTTCCTGTAATTGTCAAAGGCACCAAAGCAGGGGCAGTGCCTACCACTTCCAGACCAAACTGTTTTGCAATACGTAATCCAAGATCAGATGCCCCAAGTTTCTGAACTGGAAGCCCCCCTGAAGCAATCACCAGCTTTTTAGCGTTATACTGATACTCTCCTCTCGGATTTTCTACATGAACTGTAAATCCGTCAGCATTTTTTTCCACCGATTTCACGAGCGTGTTGAGTGCTATATCCTGCTCAGTTTCATAAAGAATTTTTGAAAATATGGCTACAATATCCTTAGCTTTATTGGTCTCTGGAAACAATTGTCCCAAGGTTTTTTCCTGCCCTCGGATACCATATGCTTCAAAAAAATCAATAGTATCTTCGACGGTCCATTGCCTAAATATGCCGTGCAAAAAATCCGGGTTCGCAGAGATAAAATTAGCGATCGTCGTTCCTGTATTTGTGTAGTTGCATCTTCCGCCACCTGAAATCAAGATCTTGGCGCCAACCTTTTCATTGCGCTCCAATAGTAATATTTTCTTTCCCAGCAGTCCAGCTTGTGCTGCACACATTAAACCACAGGCACCACCACCAATGATAATTGCATCGTATGTATTCACAGTCCTATATTAATAAGCAATCAATTGATCTTCCGTTGAAATGACCCGTCGTTCCGACTGACTCTGGTAACCAAGTTCGATAATCCGAATTACATCTCGAGCCTGCTCCGGTGAAGCTATTAAGGTAGTCTTCCCTAAAATAGTATCGGCAACATTTTGATAAAACTCGGGATAAGAGCCTTTTTCTGACACAATAATTTCCTCCACATCCTTACCATTTTCAATAATATTCAGTTTACCATAAATACTTGGCTCCTCTTCTCCCCAATTGGGGTCTTCATCAGGGAACTTACCATCCCGCAATAATGCTTCTTGGGGATCAACACCATTTTTTACAAAATTTCCGTTCATACCAAAGAGGCGATATCGTGGAGTCGGTTCTTTCGCAAGCATTGATCCTTTGAGTGAAACTCTCAAATTATCGTAGTACAAAATACAGTCAAAATTATCAATGGTCTTTGCGTGATCCCGTTGTATCGCAAGATCTGCAAATACAGCATTTGGTTTTCCAAATAATTGCAAAGCCTGGTCGATAAGATGCGGCCCTAAATCGTAAAATATACCTGATCCGGGCGAATTCTCTTCACGCCATGCATTGGGTCTCAAATAATTCCGAAAACGGTCAAATCTTGATTCCAGATTTACGATCCGTCCTAATCGTCCACCTGTTATAATTTTCTCTACCGTTCGATAATCCGAAGTAAATCTTAGATTATGATAGGGCGCAAGTACCAAATTCTTTTCTTTGGCGAGCGCAATTAACTCATCGGCCTGTTCTATCGTATTTGTAAACGGTTTTTCGACAACGACATGCTTTCCAGCCTCCAAAGCACGTTTTGCCATTGGATAATGCATATCATTTGAAGTAGCAATCACGACCAGCTCGATGGTTTTATCAGCAAAAATTTCATCAGCAGATAGTGCAATTTCCGCTTGCGGAAAGCGCTCTTTCAATAGCATCTGTTGCTCAGCCTTGCGCGCAGTAACTTTTACAAGTTCTAGCGCCGCTACCGAACGCATAACAGGAGCATGAAAAACCTGTCCTGAAATACCAAAGCCTATAAGGCCAACACGAATCTTACTCATATCGTTACATTCTTTCCGGCACACATATACCCAACAAACCCATTCCTTTGGCGATAACTTTCGCTGCTGCAGCGGACAGATGTAATCTGAAATTCTTTACATCATTGGCCTCGGCTTTCAATATAGTCTCCTCGTGATAAAATTTATTATACAATTTAGCAACTTCATAAATGTAATTTGCCAATTGAGCTGGGCTAAATTCCTGTGCAGATGCTTCAATAGTTTCGGGAAAAGCACCCAACTGCTGAATCAAATCACGCTCATAAGATGAAATTGATGGAAGTACTGATAACGGGCTATTCGCATCAAATTCAGCCTTACTCAAAACCGATTTAATACGCGCATGTGTATATTGGATGAAAGGTCCTGTATGACCCTGAAAATCTACCGATTCATTGGGATCAAACAGCAAACGTTTCTTCGGATCTACCTTTAATAAAAAGTATTTCAAAGCACCCATCCCTATGGTATTATACAGTGCTGCTTTGGCATTTTCTTCCAAACCTTCGGTCTTTCCGAGCTCTTCTGTACGCTCTTGTGCTGTCTTGAGCATTTCAGCCATTAAATCATCAGCATCCACGACCGTTCCTTCCCGTGATTTCATTTTGCCGGAAGGTAGGTCAACCATACCATAAGACAAGTGAAATAAACCATCAGCCCAAGACTTACTCAGTTTTTTTAAGATTAAAAACAATACTTTGAAATGGTAATCTTGTTCGTTGCCAACAACATAAATGGATTCACTCATTTTGAATTCATCATATTTCAGCTGTGCAGTACCTAAATCTTGTGTAATATATACAGAAGTACCATCACCACGGAGAACTAGCTTTTGGTCTAATCCCTCATCCGTCAAATCAATCCAAACCGAGTTATCGTCTTTTTTAAAAAACACGCCTTTTTCCAGTCCCTCCTGAATAATATCTTTGCCTAACAGATAGGTATTCGATTCGTAGTAATACTTATCGAAATCTACTCCCAGCTGTTTATAAGTCTTTTCAAAGCCGGCATATACCCAGCTATTCATGGTTTTCCAAAGTGAGATAACCTCTTCGTCGCCTGCCTCCCACTTTTGAAGCATAGACTGAGCTTCTTTCATCAGCGGTGCATTCTTTTTTGCCTCATCTTCAGATTGCCCCTCAGCTTTCAACACCTCTATTTCTTTTTTATACTCCTTGTCAAAAACGACATAAAACTTACCGACAAGGTGATCACCTTTCAAGCCTGTGGATTCAGGAGTTTCCCCCGCGCCGAATTTCTGCCAGGCCAACATAGACTTACAAATATGGATACCACGATCGTTCACCAAATTGGCTTTGATGACTTCATAACCATACGCCTTGAGAATTTCAGCGACAGAATACCCTAATAGATTATTCCGGATATGCCCCAAATGTAAAGGTTTATTCGTATTTGGCGAAGAATATTCAACCATCAATTTCTTTCCATTAGCTGGAAAGCTGCCAAAATCTTTGGCAACAATCGTATCATTCAATAAAGCAACCCAATAGTCATCGGAAAGTACAATATTCAAAAAACCCTTTATCACATTGAAGTCAGAGATTTCAGCAATATGCTGCTGTAGATAGGCACCGATCGCTGTCCCGGTCTGTTCGGGAGATAATTTCGAAAAGCGGGTTACCGGAAAAGTCACGATTGTAATCTGCCCTTCAAACTCCTTTCGGGTCGCTTGTAAAGCTATTTGATGTTCTAAAATATCTGCATTGTAAAGCGTTTTAACAGCCTGCACGGTGACTTCAACAAGTCGCTTTTGAATAGAATTTCCCATTTAATGATTTTGTAAATTTTACAACTTCCTGATAGTGAATTGGAAATAAATCACATTCCTTATTTAGGTATTCACCATTAAAGTATATCTTTGCAAAAATAATAAAAAATGCAGAGCTATCAGGAATTTCTTGACTTAAGTGTTGGTTTTCCGCAAGACGGATTCGAAATCATCGACGACGAATTGTATTTCCACGATTTGAATTTAATGGAAATGATAGAAACGTACGGTACGCCGTTACGTTTTACCTATTTGCCTATCGTCAGCAAAAAAATTCAACAAGCGAAAATCCTTTTTCAGACCGCTATTCTGAAACACAACTATCGCGGATCTTACAAATACTGTTATTGTACCAAATCTTCCCATTTCAAGCATATCGTAGAAGAAGCCTTGAAAAATGATATCCACCTTGAAACTTCATCTGCCTTTGACATGCCGATGATTGATTCACTGGAAAGACAAGGCACCGTAACAAAAGACATTACAGTCATCTGTAATGGATTCAAAACCTATCAATATAAGCAGTATATTGTTGATATGATCCACGATGGTTATACAAACATTATTCCTGTCTTGGATAATAAGGAGGAATTCAATCTCTATGATGATGAGATTGAATTAGATGAACCATGTGCCTTAGGGATCCGGGTCGCTTCAGAAGAGCAACCAGATTCTCAATTTTACACCTCCAGATTGGGCATTCGCCAAGAAGACGTCATCGACTTTTACAATAATAAGATTGTTGACAACCCAAATTTTAAGGTTAAGCTACTTCATTTTTTCATTAATTCGGGTATATCAGACACACCGTATTACTGGAATGAGTTAGAGAAATACGTCACTCTCTATTGTAAATTCAAAAAAATAAATCCTGATTTAGATACTTTGGATATCGGTGGCGGCATGCCTTTTAAAGATTCATTGGTACATGATTTTGATTATGAGTATATGGTCAATGAAATTGTCAACAGGATCAAACAGATCTGTGCGCACCATGAAGTCATGGAACCAGATATCATTACTGAATTTGGTAAATATACAGTCGCTGAAGCATCGGGAATCCTTTATAAAGTTTTGGGACGTAAGCAACAAAATGATCGCGAACGTTGGTTTATGATTGACGGGTCTTTCATCACCAATTTACCAGATGTTTGGGCTTTAAACCAAAAATACATTTTATTACCAATCAACAATTGGGATTCGGAATATGAACGGGTAAACTTAGGTGGAATCACCTGTGATGGTCAGGATTACTACAATCAGGAAGCACACATGAACTCTGTTTTTATGCCAAAAACACGTAAAGTGCAATATTTAGGATTCTTCCACACCGGAGCTTATCAAGACGTTCTGAGCGGGTACGGAGGAATTCATCATTGCCTACTCCCTTCACCAAAACACGTACTGGTACGTCGAAACAGAGATGAAACATTTAATTATGAAGTATTTGGAGAGGAACAAAACTCCAAACAGGTAATGAAATTATTGGGCTACCAATAAATAAAAAATCATAAAAAAATCCTGTCAGTTGACAGGATTTTTTTATTTCGCTACCCAAGCATTGAAAAATTTCAGAACTTTTTCCTCATCGTAGCCTTTCTCTTTTTCCAAGCTACCACTCTCCTGAACATGAAGCGTCTTTCCATTTTTATCCAATACAATAAAAAATGGGTAACCTAATTTATTTCCCTCCGGCGCATATTTTTGAAAAACCGCCTCATTCTTGTTTTCTTTCGAATAATTTAAATGGTAATAGAGAAAACGCCGCTTTAGCAAATCATCAATACGGGGATTCTTATGAATGTAGTCATTAAATCGTAAGCACCATACGCACCAATTCCCTCCAGCTTGAACAATGATATTCTTTTTTTCCTTCTTGGCCAGCTGTAGTAAGCTGTCAATATCCCTTTGTGCATCGGCTTCTGGACGGTAAGGTTTAGTAAGTTGCCCCTGAATTTTCGAAGCTTCTTGAGCAAAAGCAGTTGAATAGACGAATTGACTAGCCAAACATATACCTATCCCCAAAAACAATATTTTAATCCTTTTCATTATTCAACAAATTATTAATGATCTAAAATTACAAAATCATTCCTCTAAACCAAAACATAAGCCTATCATAATGGTTAAACATTATATCGTCCCTAAAAAATACGACGTGGTAAGAGGGCGATGATAATACTGCCATTACATTACTTTTATTTTTTCACTAAAGCCAGTAACAGGAAGCATTTGAAAATATTAAAAAAAAATAAATAACAAAACAAAAAGAAATAAAAGAAAACTAAAATTTTTGAAATATTTTTGACAAAAATCCTTTAAATTATCACAAACATACCATAACTTAGCATTTATCTGCTACAAAGTACTTATACAAAAAATCTTACTTTAAGACCAAAACGAAATAAAATGAAACAAGGAGAATTCAAACGGTCAAAATTAATAGAAAGAATAAAAGACACAGGCGAATGGGATGTTATTGTCATAGGAGGCGGAGCTAGTGGCTTAGGGGTTGCACTCGATGCATTGAGCAGAGGATTCAAAACCATCCTATTGGAACAAGTTGATTTTGCAAAAGGTACCTCAAGTAAAGCGACGAAACTCGTCCATGGAGGAGTACGCTATCTTGCACAGGGAGACATTTCCCTCGTCAGGGAAGCATTACATGAAAGAGGCTTATTACAGCAAAACGCTCCACATCTGGTAAAAAATCAATCTTTCGTAATCCCAAATTACAGTTGGTTTGATGGGCCCTTTTATACCATCGGCATGAAAATATACGATTTCTTAGCTGGAAAATTGAGTTTAGGAAAATCTATGCATATTAATAAAGAGGAAACACAACGGCGGATTAGTACTGTAAGAACAAAGGGACTCTATGGCGGCGTTATTTATCAAGATGGCCAATTTGATGACTCCAGACTAGCTGTAAATATTGCACAAACCTGTATCCAAATGGGGGGCGTAGCACTTAACTATATACGAGTAACTAATCTCACTAAAAGTAGCAGCGGCAAAGTTAATGGCGTTATCGCACAAGACACTGATACCGGGGAAGTATTTACGATCCAAGGCAAGGTGGTTATCAATGCAACCGGAATCTTTGTTGATGATATCCTAAAAATGGATAAGCCCGAAGCGAAACAAATGGTGAGACCAAGTCAAGGCGTACATCTTGTTTTTGACAAGTCCTTTCTTCCGGGCGATGACGCAATCATGATACCGAAAACAGATGATGGCCGAGTCCTTTTTCTTGTCCCGTGGCACAATCGTGTTATAGCAGGAACTACAGATACTCCGATCGACGAACATAGCCTTGAACCAGTAGCACTTGAACAAGAAATCGAATTCATTTTAAAAACTGCGGGACGCTATCTTACCAAACAGCCTACCCGTCAAGATGCACTTGCGGTATTTGCCGGTCTTCGCCCCTTGGCGGCTCCAACTGGAAATTCCAACAAGACCAAAGAAATTTCCCGAAGCCACAAAGTTATTGTCAGCGATTCAAACTTACTGACGTTAACCGGAGGAAAATGGACAACCTTTCGTAGAATGGGTCAGGACACAATGGATAAAGCAATTAAAATTGGCTGTTTACCTAAAAAGGAGAGCAAGTCAGCGACACAAAAAATTTATAGCGCCATTCCTACAAGCGACCGGAGTAACCATATGTATATTTATGGTTCCGACCAAGAAGCAATACACGCTCTTGCACAAGAAAATCCTATTTGGAATGAAAAACTAGTGGAACACTTAGAATTTAAGAAGGCCGAGGTGGTTTGGGCCGTGCGCAACGAATTAGCACAAACGATAGAAGACATACTTTCGCGTCGTGTACGTATCCTATTCCTCGACGCCAGGGCCGCAATTTTAGCAGCTCCTGAAGTCGCGAGGATACTCGCGCTTGAATTAGGCAAAGACGAAAATTGGCAAAAAAATCAGATCGAAAATTTCGAAAAAGTGGCGAAAAATTATATCTTAAACTAATACAAAATAACCAGCAGTAATCAATTATGGAACAACAATACATCTTAGCAATGGATCAGGGCACAACGAGTTCCAGAGCTATTATTTTTGATAAGGACAGAAATATTGTTTCAATTGCGCAAAAAGAATTCACGCAAATATTCCCAAAACCAGGATGGGTAGAACATGACCCACATGAAATTTGGTCTACTCAAGCAGGTGTCACAGCAGAAGCGACAACAAAAGCTGGATTAAACGGAAAAAATATCGCCGCCATCGGAATTACCAATCAGCGGGAAACTATTGTTGTATGGGAAAAGGAAAGCGGCAGACCGATTTATAATGCCATCGTATGGCAAGATAAACGCACAGCTGATTATTGTGATCAACTTCGGCAATCTGGCAAACATGAAATGATCCAGAAAAAAACCGGCCTCATCCTCGATCCTTATTTTTCGGCAACAAAATTAAAATGGATTCTTGACCATGTAGATGGAGCGAGAGAAAAAGCTCAAAATGGTGAGCTAATCTGTGGCACAATTGACACCTGGCTCATATGGAATCTCACACGCGGCGATGTTCACATAACGGATGTTACCAATGCTTCACGCACACTTCTATTCAATATCCATACCATGGATTGGGATACAGAACTTCTTGAATTATTTGACATCCCTGCGGCAATACTACCTCAAGTGAAAGAAAGCAGCGAAATATATGGTGAATCGAGAACAACTATCTTTGCGCATAAAGTCAAGATAGCCGGAATTGCGGGAGATCAGCAAGCCGCCCTTTTTGGTCAGCAATGCATAGAGAAAGGCATGGTAAAGAATACCTATGGTACAGGATGTTTTATGTTAATGAATATAGGTAGTAAACCAATTATGTCCAAAAACAATCTATTGACTACCGTAGCTTGGAAAATCAATGGAAAAACAGAGTATGCATTGGAAGGAAGTATATTTATTGGCGGTGCATTGGTTCAATGGTTAAGGGATAATCTAAATATTATCTATAAATCAGCAGATATCGAACAATTGGCACTTTCCGAAAAAGATAACGGTGGGATAACCTTTATCCCAACTTTTGCGGGTCTAGGTGCCCCCTATTGGAACGCTAGAGCTCAAGGTACTATCTTCGGCCTGACACGAGCAACAAGCAATGGACACATCGCTAGAGCTTCGCTCGAAGCTATTTCGCTCCAAACTAGGGATGTACTAAAGGCCATGGAGGCTGACAGCGGCATACCGATCAAGGAGCTTCGTGTAGATGGTGGAGCAACGGCCAATAACCTTCTCATGCAGATCCAAGCCAATGTACTGAATAGCAGTGTCATTAGACCCAAAATCACTGAAACAACAGCTTTAGGAGCAGCTTACCTCGCAGGATTGGCCGTTGGTTTTTGGAAAGATGAAGAAGAACTTTCAAAATTTTGGGCACAAGACCGTCTTTTTGAACCAGAAAAAGAACAGGAAGAACAAACCCAACAAATTATTAAGCAATGGGCGAAAGGCGTTAAAGCATTGCAATTCTGGACAGAAAACTAACCAATACTTATGAACCATTATTTAGCAGAATTTATAGGAACAACACTCCTCCTACTTCTTGGAAATGGTGTCGTTGCAAATGTAATCTTAAAAGGAACAAAAGGGGAAAATAGCGGCTGGATTGTCATTACCACAGGATGGGCCTTAGCCGTATATATTGGCGTCGTATTTGCCGGACCTTATACAGGTGCTCACTTAAATCCAGCAGTGACAATAGCCATGGCACTCAATAATACACTACCCTGGATAGAAGTCCCCGGTTATATTCTCGCTCAAATCGCAGGGGGATTCTGCGGCGCATTATTGACCTATATCATCCATAAAAATCACTTCGATGCCACAGCTGATCCTACCACAAAACTAGGCGTTTTCGCTACCATCCCAAATATTCGTAATAGGTTTACAAATCTGGCTAGTGAAATCATTGGAACTTTCGTCTTAATTTTTGTGATCTTTTTTATTACAGGACAAGATGTAACCATCGACGGAAAGACTGAACCTATTGGAATGGGCTCCTTGGGTGCCATACCAGTCGCTTTTTTAGTTTGGGCTATTGGATTATCATTAGGAGGCACTACAGGTTACGCCATTAATCCTGCCCGGGATCTTGGTCCACGCCTATTCCATGCACTCTGGCCAATTAAAGGGAAAGGAAGTTCGGATTGGTCATACGCTTGGGTGCCGATTATTGGCCCCATTACAGGAGCCATCTTAGCGTTCATTCTCTATACCCTAATAAAATAATAAAGGGATTCAAAAGTTGAATCCCTTTATTATTTACGCCCGCTTTGGTTTTCGATGACCATATTCGCGATCCCGTTCAAAAGTATTCATGTGACGTTCTTTTTTTACAGGATAAACATCGTCAATAACAATCAAAATACCTTTTTCTTCAACTGTGCCAAACTCATCATTTCGCGCAGTACCAAAAGACTTCATCGTCGGAGACAAGTTCATGTAAGTATTAATCAAAGGTGGAATATTTTCCCCTAACGCTCTGACATGACTATTTAATATTTTATATCCTTCCTTATAATCCATTCCATCAAAAATGCCCACAAAACGGTCGTAATCATTTTTAATTTCAAGATCAGGAAGCGGAACAACCAAGTTCTCGTGATCAGGGAAATAGTAGTCCATGAAGTAAAGCAACATATCTCGTGCATCCTTATTGTAATGTGGATACATCGTTACTTTTCCAAAAAGGTATTTAATTTCGGGGTTAAGCATGACCAAAGCTCCCAAACCATCCCATAAATTATCGAGTGAAAAAATACCTTTTCTATTATCAATTGCCGGCTGATATCGAGGCTGAACGAACGATCGCCCCAGCTCAATTGTAAAGGGTAAATAATCTTTAGCAAACTGGTCAGAAAATTGGAAATAATGAGCTGTAGATAAATTAGGAATACCCTTTGATTCCCCAGCATTAGCACATTTAATAACCCGATAGCCCGCAACAACTTCTTCATCTTCGGGATTCCACGCGATCAATTGATCATAACAATCCTCACATGTATCATTCTCGTCGATATCAATTGAAAGTCCTGTACCTCCTCCTGCGCCACGGAATGTCAACTCTCGTAACCGACCAATTTCACGCATAACATTTGGCGAGTTATGATAATTGATTAAGTATATCTCGTTATTTCCATTGTTGGTATAGCGTAAGAAAACTTCTTTATTCAATTCGGCTTTCAATAGTTCTCTATCAACTGGAGGTATAATTTCTTGCATAAATTCTATTTTTCTTGAGCTAATCCATAAACCCTTCTTTTCACTTCTTCAGCCCAAGTCTTTTCGTTTTTTGATTGATCAAACGCTGTATAAGGGATTCTCTTTCCTACTATAATGTTAACGGTGTGCCCGCGTTGGGCAAACATTTCATCGGGTAAATATAACATTTCAATGTTTACCTTGAGACCTATTTTTTGTCTAAGCCTTGCAAAATTATAAAAAAACTTAGAGTTTTTGCCGTCAATCAGTACCGGAATGATATCTTTTTTATATTTTTTCGCTTTGCTAATAAAACTTTTTTTCCATTCTAGATCTTCGATACGTCCATTATCTTGCTTTCTCGAAACCAATCCTGCCGGAAACACAAGCAGAGCATCGTCTGCCCCATACGCTTCCTCAATTGCAGAAATAGCCTGTTTTCCCTGACTTCCCAATTTATTCACCCCCACAAATAAAGGTCTTAAATTACCGATATTTAACAAGATATCATTAACCAAAAATTTCACATCTCGGCGGTGCTTACCAATGGCATGCATAAACGCAATGCCGTCCAATCCCCCCAAAGGATGGTTAGAAGCAAAAATTACAGGATCAGACACAGGAATATTTTCCGCACCATATAGGTTTACTTTTACCCCCAAATCATTGATGAGTGCATCCACAAAATCCAACCCTTGCAAATCAGCAAAGCGTGTCATAATATCATTGATTTCATCCTCGTGAATAGTTCTTTTCAAATAATTTAGCAGGAAGGATGGAATCCATTTCGCTAGCGTCGCATTTTTTTTGTAGATAACTTCGCGTATATCAATAAATTTTTTATTCTCACTCGTAATCATCAATCTTATTTTTCTGACTAAAAAATCCCTACCTACCCTTTGTAAGCATATATCAAATTGCTGACAAAAATACTAACAGAATACTAATAAAAGTACAATTTTAAACATTAAAATTGTACTTATTTGCAATAATGTGATTACTTACT
Source organism: Sphingobacterium prati (assembly GCF_013167215.1). Classification (GTDB taxonomy): domain Bacteria; phylum Bacteroidota; class Bacteroidia; order Sphingobacteriales; family Sphingobacteriaceae; genus Sphingobacterium; species Sphingobacterium prati. The sequence continues at coordinate 55,673 of NZ_JABJWY010000035.1, read as the reverse complement.
TTTATTTTACCTGTCAAACTAAAAATGTCTTTCCCCACTTTGGACAGCTCATCTACAAAAATTTCCCTTTTACATCATTTTTTTTATTAAGTTTGAGTATGTTAATAGGACAATTTCTTTCAAACGCAGATTTCAGCATTCAAAAGACGGATTCAATACAGCTGGCATTGGAAAAACTACAAGACATGCTTTGTAAAGAATTGGTGGTTTTAAATGGCGATGAATATATTGGATTCGTCAATGAATCCAATTTATTGGATGCCGACGATGAACAAGCTCCTATTTCCAACATTAAGATTAATACAGCTCCGATACAGCTTAAATTTAATCAACACCCTTATGATGCGCTGGTAATGACTACCGTATATAATAGTTCATTGGTCCCTATCTTGGATCAAGATAACAAATATATTGGCGTTTCTACACAATTAGATATATTAAAAGCCATCGCTTTAATTCAATCTCAAAACGAATCTGGAGCCATTATTGTATTGTCCACTGGACTACATGACTTTTCGCTCTCCCAAATCGCACATTTAGTCGAGAGTGACAATTGTAGAATTCTTAATTGTGCAACGAAAATAAATCTTGAAAGCGACTCGATTGAAGTCACTTTAAAAGTAGATAAAACCAATATTAATTCATTGCTCAATTCATTCCTAAGGCATAATTATATCGTCATGGAAACACATAATACCGTCGCCGCATTTGATGACACAGCCGAACGCTATCAGCAGCTTATGAATTACATCAATATTTAATGAATTAAGAATAGTTTTTTTCTCATCTTTGCCCCATAAATTCAAAAAAATATGAGAATTGCGATATATGGACGAGAGTTTCAACCCTCCGTTATAGCACATGTGAAGCACTTATTTAAATATCTCGTTGGCAAAAATGTCGACATTTGGGTTTATGACCCTTTTTATAAGTTCTTGACAACGCAGTTTGAATGTGGATTTAATTTCCTCACCTATCATACGTATGAGGAAATTAAAGACAATATTGATGTCATGCTCAGCTTGGGCGGAGATGGAACAATGCTTTCTGCGGTTTCGCTCATCAAAGACTCCGGCATTCCCATTGCGGGTATTAATTTTGGGCGATTGGGCTTTTTGGCCTCTATCAACAAAAATGATTTTGAATATGCAATAGAAGACATACTAAATCACCGTTACGATATCCAAAAGCGTGTTCTACTATCAGTGGAGTCCGAACAGATCAATTTATTCGAAGGAAATCATTATGCCCTTAATGATATTACGGTATTTAGATATGATAGCTCGGCCATGATTACCGTCAATGCGCGAATCAATGGTGAGCTTCTCAATTCCTATTGGGCTGATGGATTGATTATTGCCACCCCTACTGGATCTACAGCTTACTCATTGAGCTGCGGAGGACCAATCATTATGCCCGAAAGCGGAAATTTTGTCATTACACCAATTTCGCCCCACAACTTGAATGTGAGGCCCATAGTTATTTCAAATCAGTTCACTCTTGAACTTGAAATTGAAAGCCGAAGTGATCAATATATACTTAGCTGTGACTCAAAAAACACGTCGATAGATACGTCCGTGAAATTGACTATCAAGCAAGCACCGTTTACGATCAACCTAATTCGTCTTCCGCAGGAAAGTTTTTTCAGTACCCTCAGAGAGAAGCTTCTTTGGGGTATCGACGTCAGGAACTATTAATCTTTATCATATTGTACTTCTGAATTTCCAATTAAAAATCGATATTTGGAACAAATAGAGACAGTAACGATACAAAGGTATCCATGAGTAAGTTTCAAAATAATCAAACGAATTAACCTTTCACGGTCAAACATTCGCTTGAAGATAATATATAGAAATCAGTAATCTGGTTTTTAACACGTAAATAAGCTGTAACTTAAGCTAAAAGTGTTAATTTATTGAAAATAGCAACAATGAGCTTTTTAGATCAAATTGATAAAATTAAATTACCCCAGCATATTGCCATTATCATGGATGGTAATGGCCGTTGGGCAAAACAAAAAGGTAAACTCCGTGTATTCGGACACCAAAATGGTGTGAAAGCAGTGAGAGAGGCATTAGAGGGCTGTGTTCAGGCCAACATCAAATTTCTGACACTCTACGCATTCTCGGCGGAAAACTGGAATCGGCCAAAACTAGAAGTAATCGCATTGATGGAGCTTTTGGTCTCCTCCTTGAAAAAAGAAATCAAGACATTTCAGGAAAATGGTGTTAGATTAAATGCAATCGGAGATATCAGCAAACTCCCAACAAATGCACAAAAAAAGCTTCAGGAAACTATTGACGCCACCAAAGACAATACACATTGTACATTAACCCTTGCCCTGAGCTATAGTTCACGTCAGGAAATTGTGGAGGCCGCCCGAAATTTGGTTAAAAAAGTAAATGCAGGTGAAATAGCCATTGAAGAGATCAACGATGATGTCTTTTCCGCTAATCTCTATACCCGAGATCTACCAGATCCGGATTTATTGATCCGAACCAGCGGAGAACTTCGAATAAGCAATTTTCTTCTTTGGCAAATCGCTTATTCCGAACTATGCTTCTTAGATAAGATGTGGCCAGAGTTTACGAAGGAAGATTTATTTAAATCAATTGTAGAATATCAACAAAGAGAAAGAAGGTTTGGAAAAACAAGTGAGCAGTTATAAATGATTTTATTAAATTTGTCAACTGATTTGAATAAAAAGCAAGCTGGTTAAATTTTCTTAATTAACAAAAATTAACAACTGATTGGTGTACTTTAGCGCCAATAATTCAAGATAAATGAAGCGTATACTACCCGTAATACTATTTTTTGGTCTCTCATCAATGCAACTTGTCTATGGACAAGAAAAAGGTGCGTTCAACTTAAATGACCCCGAAAAAATCAGTTATCTCAACCCTAAAAACTATGTAATTAGTGCTGTTGATGTAACCGGAACACAATTTTTGGATAAAAACGTATTAATTACCATATCTAAATTGTCGGTAGGTCAATATTTGGAAGTGCCAAGTGAAGCGACTGCAAAAGTAGTAAAAGATATGATGGCTCAAGGCCTCTTCGATGATGTCGAATTATGGGCAGACAAAATTGAAGGCGAAAACATCTTTTTGACCATCCGCGTAGTAGAACGTCCCCGTTTGACCCGTATTGATATTAATGGACTAAGCAAAAGCCAAACTGAAGAAGTCCGTAAACGTTTAAATAGCAATACCGGTAAAATCGTCAATGAGAATTTGATGAACACCACACGAGCAACAATCCAACGCTTTTTGAAAGAAAAAGCATATTTATATCCGGAGATTAAACTTAAAACAGTCAAGGATTCGGCACAGGCCAACAACGAAATCCTGATTGCAGATGTGGATAAAAAACATAAGGTAAGGGTAAAAAAGATGACCTTTACGGGCAACGAGCATTTTTCACAAAAAGAACTGCGGAAAATGGCCAAACCAATCAAACAAAAAATGTGGTACCGCATCTTTGGTCCAGGTAAATTCAAGGAAGAGAAATATAAAGAAGGTAAAGAGAACCTAATCAAAAAACTAGCGGCCAAAGGTTATCGCGATGCGGAAATCTTAAAAGATACTATCATCCGAGAGGGTGAGAAAAATGTATTGGTAAATTTTGATATTTATGAAGGCCCTAAATATTACGTTGGTAATATTGTATGGACGGGAAATGCAAAGTATTCGGACACCTTATTAAATAAGATTTTAGGGATCAAACGTGGGGATGTGTTCTCGGAAGAGAAACTAAATACTAAATTATTGGGTGGAGGTCGCAATGCAGATGATATTTCATCTATCTATATGAACGATGGTTACCTAACATTCTCTGTAGATCCTGAGCAGACACGTGTATATAATGATACCATTGATTTAAATTTACGTGTATACGAAGGTGCACAATATACAATTAACAACGTTATTGTGAAAGGTAACGATGTTACTAATGATCGGGTTGTGTTACGTTCCATTTATACCAAACCAGGACAAAAATTCTCAAAAGAACAAATTATGCGAAGTGTTCGCGAAATTGCTCAATTAGGAAATTTTGACGAACAAAAAACAAACCCTGTTCCGACCAACTTAAATTATGCAGAAGGAACGGTAGATATTGTTTACAATGTGACAGAGAAACCCTCTGATCAAGTGGAACTTTCGGGAGGTTATGGAGCTGGACAGATCATCGGTACGCTTGGATTAACTTTCAATAACTTCTCTACAAGTAACTTCTTTGATAAAAGTTCATGGAAGCCTCTACCTCGTGGTGATGGTCAAAAATTAAGTGTACGGGGTCAGACTTCTGGTAAACGTTACCAATCGTATAGCTTCTCATTCTCTGAACCCTGGTTAGGTGGAAAAAAACCGATCTATTTTGGTTTGAGTGCCTATACCTCAAGTTCATCTTATGGAGGATTTAACTATTATACAGGTGAGCAAATTGTAAAAGATTCGGAGCTTAACCGGATTTGGATGACGGGTATAACCGCGACTTTAGGTAAACGCTTGCAATGGCCAGACAACTGGTTCCAAGCCAATACTTCGTTGTCTTTCCAACGGTATAAGCTTCAAAATTATGGTAATTACTTCTTGTTCGACAACGGTACTGCATATAATATCAACTTGACACAAGAATTTAGCCGTAACTCGATCGATGCTCCAATCTACCCTACATCAGGTTCGAACATCAAGTTCTCGGTACAATTGACTCCGCCTTATTCATTGTTCAATAACGTTGACTATAAAAACGGTACACCGCAAGATCGTTACCGCTGGACTGAATACCACAAATGGAAATTCGATTCGCAATGGTATGCAAAAATTGTAGGAAAATTAGTTTTCAAAGCACAGGCACAGTTTGGTTTCTTGGGCAAATATTCCAACAAAACTGAAATTTCAACGTTTGAACGTTTCAAACTGGGAGGTGATGGTATGCAGGGATTTGATTACCTTCAAGGTTCAGAGATTATCGCTATGCGCGGCTATGCAAATGGTGTAATTATTCCAGAGGGTACTCAAAATGTAAACGTAGCACGAAACTCCGGTAGCCCAATCTATACGAAGTATCAAATGGAATTACGTCACCCTGTCATGTTAAATGATCAAGCAACCGTATACGTATTGGCATTTGCCGAAGCAGGTAACACTTGGAACAAATTCACCGAATACAATCCATTTAAGGTACGCCGTTCAGCTGGTGTAGGTGCCCGTATCTTCTTACCGATCTTTGGTATGTTGGGAATAGATTATGGACACGCATTTGACCCTATCCCTGGATTACCGAGCAGTACTTGGAAACAGAACTTCACATTTAGTATTATGCAAAATATGGGGGGATTTTAACCTAGGTTGATCTCATCACGAATATTGTCTTAAACGATTTAAAAGCTATCTGCAATTTCTGCGATAGCTTTTTTGTTTACTAAATTTGTCAAATTAATTTTCAGGATTAAGATGGATGTATTATAAATCTTCTTATATTGAAGATAGCTTATTCTAAGTAGCAAAAGTTAGCTATACCGCTTCCTTTAGAAATACATGACCAGAATCGGCCAACAAGTTAAATAGTGTTAAACCCGAGAAATATCTGTTAGATTGCATCTTTTTTGTTATTTTTGAGCCGTAAATTTATGTAGGACGGTTTGCCAGATTAAACTTTTGAGCTTATCCATTGTCATAAAGTAAATTAATGTTAAATAATAAATTATAGTCTATAAAACTTACAGGAAATATGAAAAAAATATTGTTAGTTATAGCTTTTGTAGTCGTAAGTGCTACAGCGACATTTGCGCAGCAGCTTGCATATGTAGATTCAGAATATATCCTAAAACATGTCCCAGAATATACCACTGCACAAAAACAGTTAGATGATCTTTCTAAACAATGGCAGGCAGAGGTAGATCAAAAATATGCTGAAATAGAAAAGTTATATCAGGCTTATCAAAAAGATCAGGTCCTATTAAATGAAGATATGCGTCGCCGCCGTGAAGACGAAATCGTTACTAGAGAAAAAGAGGTAAAAGATTATCAAAAACAAAAATTCGGATTTGAAGGTGAACTTTTCAAAAGACGCGTGCAATTGGTAAAACCTATTCAAGACCGTGTTGCTAAAGCAATACAGGATGTTGCTTCCGCACAAAATCTAGATTTCATTATGGATAAAGGAAATGAGTCAACTTTCTTATATGCAAACCCAAAATTGAATAAAAGTAATGAAGTCATTACAAAATTAGGCTACAAACCCAATCCTGGTCTTGCAAACTAAGCTAGAGTTTGTTATCATTGTGGACACAAGTAATACAAATAGTAATTAATTAGAAAACTAAAAAAAATTGCCATAGAGATGGCTTATTAGATTAAAATGAAAAGCATGAAAAATTTATTAAAAGGTGCGGTTGCTATAGTGGCAGTATTTTTCTCAACTCAATTCGCAAATGCGCAGCAAAAGCTTGGTCACATCAATTTTGCTGAGATCATTCAATCCACTTCAGATTATAAAACAGCTGAGGGCCAATTGAAAACGTTGAGCGACGGTAAAACAAAAGAAATTCAAGATATGGTTACCATTTATCAAACGAAACAAAAAGAGGCTAATGATAAATTGCGTAACAGAAGCGAAGCGAATAAAGAAACTGTTGATCCTGAAATTAACAAACTAGGTCAAGAATTGCAAGATATTCAATCACGTATTCAAACTGCACAACAAGCGGCACAAGAAGAATTGGGTAAAAAAGAAGATGAATTAATTACCCCTATTCAGAGAAAAGTAGCTGAAGCAGTAAGCGTAGTATCGAAAGAGAAGGGTATGGCTTATGTATTTGATATCTCAAGCACAAACATTCCTTATTTCCAAGGCGGTGAAGATCTAACTGCCGCTGTGAAAACAAAATTAGGTATTTCTGCTACGGCAGCGCCTACAGCACCAGCGAAAAAATAATAACATATAGAAGACATAAAAAAGGGATTATTCAATGAATAATCCCTTTTTTTTATGTCTTTTTTACCATAATTCAGACCTAATGTAAACAGCCAAAAAAGCTTCCGGCCGGCCCCCGAAGACATACTTTAATAGTATGTCAACACGAATAAAAATCTACAACACGATTTACTTGCTTTTACCAGCTAAAATTAAGATATTGTACAAGAAAATACATATCTACCTAATGAAAACTTCATGGGCATAAATTTGTTTATTAACGAACGAATATGACATCTCATGAAGCTTCGTTGCTAAAAATGTTTAATTGCATGAAATCATCGTGGAGTTAAATCGCCTCAAAGGCTTATATAATTTAATCTATGCCGCCTTCAGTGGTAATAAAACCGCCGAAGGCGGCATAATGCCTTTGATAACAAATTGGTAATGAATAAACAAATTATTCTAATGAAAAAGAAAGTAATTGAGGATCATCCAAAGAAACAAAGAAAAGTGACATCTGGCCCTATCCGGGACAAAGAACGTACCAAGGCACGGATGATCGCTGCAGTAGGAAAAGTCATCCAAAAGAAAGGCTACCATGCATTAAACGGCCCCAATATTGCCTTGGAATGTGGCTTGAATAAAGCGCTAATCTGGAATTATTTTGGAGGTCTTGATCAATTGGTGGAAGCGTACCTAACACAAAAAGACTTTTGGCAAATTGGAGACAAAGGCGTGTTGGAGCAAATGATATCAAATCCAGAAGATATTGATGTTGCTTTGATCAACGAACTACTTAAATCACAGTTGAACACATTTTTAAAAGATAAAACCAAACAGAAAATCATCCATTGGGGACTGGGTGAGAAAACAAAAGCACTCAAAAATATAGCTGATCGCCGAGAAGTTCTTGGCGAAGAATTGTTCAAGCACATTGATCCAAAATTTGAAAAATCTGAAACTGATTTAAGGGCCACACTAGCCTTATTGGTTAGTGGGATCTATTATTTAAGTTTACAAGCTAAATCGACAGGCAGCACGTTCTGCGGTATCGATATCAATACAGAAGAAGGAAAAGCCCGTATTGAAAAAGCAGTTGAAAAGATTCTCAAGCAAACATTTGCGAACGTAGAATAGTTATACAAATGATCTCAGCTTCCAAGAACCACGACAATTCTTGGAAGTTTCCTACACAGCATTTCCCGTCTCGGTCAATAAATTCCGACAGAAATGACGCAATAAATCTCATTTTTTGATTTATTTTTATTATGTTAGCATAACAAAAATAATATGGTATATTTGTTATATAACCAATAGTCTAGCATATGATAGGTCAACTAATATTTGCAATTTGTTTTTTTGGTGCATTATTCTTCTTCGCTAAGAATGCACGCCAGATCTATAATAATATCAAATTGGGTAGAGATGTAGATCGTTCAGACAGGCCGGCAGAACGTTGGAAGACGATGATTTTAGTTGCTTTTGGACAAAAAAAGATGTTCAAAAGGGTTACTCCCGCCATTCTACACCTATTTGTCTATTTGGGCTTCGTAATTATCAATATTGAAATGCTGGAAATTGTTATCGATGGCTTATTCGGAACCCATCGGATCTTTTCGTTTTTGGGGAGTTTTTATAATTTTTTGATTGGTTCATTTGAGTGGCTGGCCCTCGGGGTATTATTATCCTGTCTGGTATTCCTTATTCGAAGAAATGTCATTAAGATAAATCGTTTAAACAGTAAAGAACTTAATAATTGGCCTAAAACAGACGCTAATATTATTCTAGTTACTGAAATCCTGCTCATGTCGGCTTTCCTTTTAATGAATGCAACTGATCTAAAATTGCAGCTTTACGGTTTTGAACATTTTAAATCGGTTGGTTCGTTTCCAGTGAGTCATTATTTGTTACCTTATCTCCCGACCGCCACAGCAACATTATATAGCATTGAAAGGTGTTGTTGGTGGTTCCATATTTTAGGTGTATTGGCATTTTTAAATTACCTCCCCTATTCGAAACACCTGCATATTATTCTTGCTTTCCCAAACACATATTTTTCAAGTTTGGATGCCAAGGGAAAATTATCAAATATGGCTGCGGTAACCAACGAAGTTAAAGCCATGCTTGATCCAGCTTTTACTCCACCAAATTCAGATGCAACAGCTCGCTTTGGCGCTAAAGATGTTCAAGATTTAACATGGAAAAACCTTTTGGATGCCTACACATGTACCGAATGTGGCCGATGTACTTCCTCGTGCCCAGCCAATATCACGGGAAAACTATTGTCTCCTCGAAAAATAATGATGGATACAAGGGATAGAGTAATAGAAGTGGGTAACAATATTAAGGCAAATGGCGCCTTTGTAGCCGATGGCAAGTCGCTTATTGACACTTATATCAGTAGAGAAGAATTATGGGCGTGCACAAGCTGTAATGCCTGTGTAGAACAATGTCCAGTCAATATTAATCCATTAGATATTATCATAGAACTTCGCCGCTTTGCAGTAATGGAGGAATCTCAGGCGCCGACAAGTATTAATAATATGTTTGGAAATATTGAGAATAATGGCGCTCCGTGGAAGTATGCTCAAATGGATCGTGCAAATTGGACGCAACAACAATAGTTAAATGATGGAAAATGAATTAAAAGTTCCAACAGTCGCCGAACTGTTAGCTAGAGGAGAAACTCCTGATATCTTATTTTGGGTGGGTTGTGCTGGTAGTTTTGACGAGCGTGCCCAAAAAATAACACGTGACATTTGTCGAATTCTCAAACATGTTGGGATCAACTATGCAATCCTTGGAACTGAAGAAAGTTGCACGGGCGATCCTGCCAAACGAAGCGGGAATGAATTTTTATTTCAAATGCAGGCTATGATGAATATTGAGGTATTGAATGGCTATGAAATCAAAAAGATTGTCACCGCTTGTCCGCACTGTTTTAACACGCTTAAAAATGAATACCCCGCTTTGGGAGGTAATTATGAGGTCATCCATCACACGCAGTTGATCCAGAGTCTCATCGACGAAGGCAAATTAAAACTTGCTGATAACAACGTATTCAAGGGTAAAAAGATCACTTATCATGATCCATGCTATTTAGGTCGTGCAAACGAAGTTTATGAAGCACCTCGAAAAGTGCTTGAAAGCTTAGATGCACAACTGGTTGAATTGAAACGTTGTAAAAGCAATGGATTGTGCTGTGGCGCTGGAGGCGGCCAAATGTTTAAAGAACCCGAACCTGGTAAAAAAGATATTAATATTGAACGTATTGAAGAGGTAATTTCGGTACAGCCTCAAGTTGTTGCAGCAGCGTGTCCTTTCTGTATGACGATGTTGAAGGACGGTGTGAAAATAAAAGACAAAGAGTCCGAAATAGAGGTGCTCGATATCGCTGAAATAACAGCCCGCGCAAATAAACTTTAAAATTTTAGTTCGTAAGTTACTATATAACGAAAGAAAGGCTTGATCCGTAGATCAAGCCTTTTTTTTGCTAAAAGAAGACTCCTTTAACATTGGTAAAAAGCTAGCCGCCATAGCTACCCTGCCGGTTAAAATATGGGTGCTATGTACGGCTAGCGACGGACGATATCCACTATCGTCCATGCATTAACCATCACCAACCATTTCAAAGGTAGGACTCACATTTTACAAATCAATTGTTCATTTCATATAAAATATTGTTCAAATCATCACTTTTTCAAAATTTACGTCAACTTGCTGTTCATACGCTATTCTCAACATACGTCCTATGCTCTACAACCATCTCAATACATGCTGATTCCATACACACTCCATAATGGATTTGCTGATTCTAAGGAATTAATACTCAGATATCATCTTCGCCGATCCACTTGGTTGTTTGCGGTGCTTTGAATGCTTCTGATATATGATTTTTCTTGTCTTATGCAAAGAATAAAAAAACAAAAATGCATTATAATTGTAAAGGTAAAGTGACATTAAACAATTAAAAAAATACAACTATGCACCGGATTATGAATATGATAGCGATTGCCGGCTTCAGTGCCGCACTCCTGTCGACAGCCCCAGCAAAACAACAAACTGGACTTCAAAACAATCCTATTGAAGCGATTGAGCATACTTCGTTCACAGCTGGTCAAGGTACAGATTCTCTATTGCAGTACTTCGATCAGACGACCAAAGAACTCGAAAAACAAATCGCAGGACTTAGTGAGGCTCAGTTACAGTTCAAACCTGCTCCAGACAAATGGTCTATCAGTCAATGCCTCGAACATATCGTATTGTCTGAACGCATGATATTTGATATGGCAAAGACAGCCTTGACAAAGGCACCTCAGCCCGAGAGAAGAAGTGAAGTGAAAATGTCGGACGACAATTTAAAAACGACACTTACGGATCGAAGTCACAAATTTCAGGCCCCTAAAGAACTTCAGCCCAGTGGCGTGTATAAAGATACAAAGACTGCTTTAGCTGATTTTCATGCTGCGCGACAACCAGTCATTGATTACATTAAGAAATCGGATGCTAAAGATCTACGCAACCATATCAACGATTATCCGACAGGCGTCGTAGATGGTTACCAAGGCTTGATGTTTATTGCCGCTCATTGTGCCCGACATACCAAACAGATTGCAGAGGTAAAAGCAGATCCTAACTTTCCAAAAAAATAAGAAGATGAAAAAAATGAATTATCAGATCACCATCGACGCTCCCGTTGATCAGGTATTTAAAACCATGCTTGGAAAAGACACATACAAACAATGGACAACCGCTTTTAATCCAACTTCCGATTTCGAGGGCAGTTGGGACAAAGGAGCGAAGATTTATTTTACGGGCATCAACCAAAATGGTGAAAAAGAAGGTATGGTCGCGGAGATAGCCGAAAATATTCCCAATAAATACATATCTATTCGTCACTACGGCATACTAGACAAGGGCAAAGAAGTTACGGAAGGCCCGGCAGTCGAAGCATGGGCTGGTTCATTTGAAAATTACACCTTTGAGGATCTTGGCAGTAAAACATTAGTAAAGGTCGATGTGGATACCAATGAGGAATATTTGGAGTATTTTGACGAAGCCTGGCCAAAAGCTTTACAAATTCTGAAAGAAATCAGTGAAAAATAATTATTGGCAGCGCCCATTTATTACACAAGAGTGGACATAATGCTAAAAATGGGAAAAAGGCTAAATCTTAGTTGAAGATTTAGCCTTTTTCCCATTTTTAAAGTGCCCAGGAGCAGATTCGAACTGCCACGCCCATACGAGCGCCACCCCCTCAAGATGGTGCGTCTACCAATTTCGCCACCTGGGCTCATATTCGCCTTTGGTATCACAAAAATAAAGATTTTTACTTCTTTTGCAAGGCGAAAAATACTTTTTAATGCTTTATTTCACTAAATTCCTATTGATCAAGGTTCTAATTACACCATCAACCAAACCAACCCGGGGTACAATGATCTGTTTTAGTCTGCCATGCTTCATAATTGTCAAAAAAATCTCACTTGCCGGAATAATGACATCAGCCCTGTCTTCATTGAGCCCCAACAAAATAATACGTTCTTTTAATGAGAATGAAGCCAAATGCTCATAAACAGCTTTTAATTTAGCATATGACAACGGCTTATCAACTTTTTCATCGGATAGTCGTGCTAATTTATTAATATTTCCTCCGGTCCCGATGCCAATAACCTGTTTATACATATGGGTATTGCTCCGAACCCACTCCTTGAGTTCATCCCAGGTTTCGGGATTATCCTGATTGTCCAAAATGCGTATTGTACCTAGATTAAAGGACCTGGAATTCACCAAGACACCATTGGCAAATAAAGACAACTCTGTACTTCCGCCGCCTACATCTATATAAAGGTATACCTTGTCCTTTTCAATCTTATTATCCCAATGGCTATTGTAGATAATTTCCGCCTCCTTAGCACCCTCGATGATATCTATATTGATTCCATTCCTCCGAACTTCTGCAACAATATCAGCTCCGTTTTTAGCGTCGCGCATCGCCGATGTTGCACAGGCCATATAATCTTCCACCTGATATACATCCATCAATTCACGGAATGCTTTCATGGTTTTTATCAAACTCTCTGCCTTTCTAGGGGAAATTTCCTGATGTATAAATGCATCATCGCCCAAACGTAATGGAACTCGCAAAAGTGTATTCTTTTTAAAATTATATTGCTCTTTGTGCCCAATGATATCAGCGATCAAAAGGCGGACCGCATTGGACCCTATATCTATAGCAGCGTATCTCACGTTTTTGTTTCTTTCAATTAGTTGATTAAATCATGCTAAAATAAACACAGTAATTAATAACTGTATTATACGAATGTTAAGTTATTATTAATTTAACAACTCGACAAATCTTTCTTTTCAATTCTTGTACTCCACAAAGTATCTTTCTCATCTCAAAATAAAGTTCAATTTAGGCATACACCTAAAGGATGAACTTTGGAGCGACTACCTTCACGATGATAATTAGGAAAACAAAAGCATAAAAAAAGGAATATCTACTTAGTAAATATTCCTCTTCCAGTATATTAGTTTTACTTAGTGATGGCCATGTTCTTCAACTTTCCCACCAGCCAATTTATAGATTTCTTCAACTTTCTTCAAAGATTCCTCTGAAATATGAATTACAGCTTTGTTCGTATTATGCTCTTCATGAGATAATCTGCTGTTGATCTCACCTTGTTTTTCTACGACCAATGCCAAGAATGCTTTATCATTGAATACCGTAGTACTATCTGATCCTACAATTGAAACCGGAACTTGAAGCGCTGGTACCCCACGTTGTGCCTCGCCAACATGTAATTCTTTTGCCAAACCATCTAACTCAGGCAATACAGTAGCATAAGCTTCTTTAATTTTAGCTGCTACATTCTTCACCTCTGTTGATGCGGATTGCTTTGCAGCCACATCAGCAAGATTTACTAAATAGTTGCCATTCTCTCCAACGAATTTAATCATGGCAAAGGCATCGCCATCTGCTAAAGATGCATTGGCATATTGACGCTGTCTATTTGCAGCTGTTTCACCACAAGACGCAAATAAAGTACTCGCACAAGCAGCTACAATAAATAACTTATTAATCTTCATATCAATTTTGTTAATTATACAAAAGTAGATAAAATATACATTCTTCGAAACCTAATCCGTGAAAAGAAACGAAAATTAAGCAACATTTCTTCCTGCATTAATCACACCGAATATTGTTCGGGCAATCAGTTTTGAATAATCCTCACGCTGTGCCTCATCCAATTTATCCGAATTGAGTGCACGAATCGCATAATGTTGGATCACCAGCAAAGGCAATACGATGCTTTCTCGCGCCAAAATAGAAGCACGGTCTACAGGATAATTTTCCATCAACTTAGATGTGCCACTAAGCTTTAATAGATACTCTTTGGTAATCTGATATTCAGCATAGAGGTTTTTCCAAAATTCACCATACACTTTATCTTCCTTCATATAGGCTGTAATATCAAAATTAGATTTGGTCATGGACATCATACAGTTGTCGATCAAAGTCTGGAAGAATCCCGAGGAAATATACAATTGTTGCACATCCTTCCATAGATTATTTTTCTCGGCCCACTGCAAGGCAGTCCCTACCCCATAAAATCCAGGAATATTCTGCTTCAACTGACTCCACGAAGTGACGAAACTTATCGCGCGTAAATCTTCAAGGCGTAACTCCCGTCCAGAATTCCGTTTTACAGGCCGACTTGAAATATTGATGGATGAAAGTGCTTTCAATGGTGACATCGTTTCCAAATAGGGTAAAAACAACTTATTGGTACGAAGACCCATAAATTTTTGATGACTTAATTCGGCCAACTTATCGATAATCTCTTGTTGATGCTTCGTTAAAGTATCGCCTACACGTTGTTTTAAATCAGAAATAATCCCCGCATGCAGAAGCTGTTCTATATTGAAACGGGCCGTATCCAACGAGCCATATTGACTACTGATTGTTTGTCCCTGGATCGTCAATTGGATATGATCATTTGCAATTTCTTTACCCATGGAAGCATAAAAACGCTGCGTTTTACCACCACCACGCGCTGGAGGCCCACCTCTACCATCAAAAAAGACAAGATCAACATCGTATTCTCGGGAAATTGCCGTCAACTCTATTTTCGCTCTATAAATTGACCAGTTGGCCATCAGATAACCACCATCTTTTGTACTATCCGAATAGCCCAACATAATGGTCTGTTTATTTCCTCTACGTTTTAAATGTGCCTTATATTCTTTATTGCTGTACAAGGTCTTCATCACATCTGCAGCTCTGGTCAAATCATCCACTGTCTCAAATAATGGAACAAAATCAATCGTCAACGCATCTTTCTTCCAACCGGACCACAAAAACAACTGGCGTAACCCCAGGATATCGCTTGCTTGTTGACAATTACTAATAATAAAACGCTGTGCTGCACGTTCAGAACCTGAACGTTGGATTTGTTTAAGCAATTTGATTACACCCGAAGTATCTTTCGTCAACGGATCTGCATCCTCGCCTACCGTGAGATCCAATTCCTTAAACTTCAACGCCTTCTGCTTATCGACTTCACTCAGTTCCAAATAATCCAATGGCAAGCCAGTAGCCTCCTGATTCCGTTGAATCAAGTAATTCGTTGCTTCCCGGAGGATACGGCTATCCTGCCTGATATCCAATGTCGTGAAGAAACAACCAAATGTCATTACTTTACGAAGCAAATCATCCACAATCTCAACAAAGAGACCATTGTGATATTCTTCTAGCACATTTTTGATTGCCTTTAAGTTTGTAATGATATTATCTGTTTCATCCTCGGGGTTTTCAATAGGATTAAAGCTATTTTCATAAAATAAGGTCTGCAAGTTATCCATATATTCCTCAACCCCTCTGAATGTAATACGGCGTCTAACAATACGAAAATCTCGGTAATAACATCTAAACAAAATAGTACGCAATAAAGCCGCGACTTTCTTGGTACTTTCAACACTGACATTCGGGTTTCCATCACGATCCCCACCTGGCCAAAAGCCCAACTCGATCAGCTGTTTTACCTCCTCCGTATCGACATCCAATTCGTCGTCAATAAAAGACTGTATTTCCGAAGCTACCTTATAAAATACATTTTCCAAAAACCAGGCTAAACTCGCCGCTTCATCCACTGGAGTGGGTTTATTTTTATTGATGAATGGCGTTTTGCCAAGCTGCTGCAATAATAAATGTATACTGTGAAGGTCATTAGTTTTTATCGCATCAATCAAATCATTGATAATCCCCAATACTGGCCCTGGATAAAATTGAGTAGGGTGTGCGGTAAGTACCAAACGAACTGAAAAATCCTTTAATTTCGCGACGATTTTCCGTCGCATATCGCCGTTGCCTTCGGCATTTTTGATCAATGCACCCAATACATTTTCATCGTCGCCCCGACCAACCATCTGAAATGACGAATCCTCTATTGCATCAAACAATACGACTTGACGCTCTATATATTGGACAAAACGAAACAATAAATCAATACGTTGTTCTTCTGAAGAAAACTCTTCATGTTGATCAAAAAAGCTCTTTATGATCTCATCTGGAGTCAAATGTTGGTCAACACCCTTCTCGCATTGCTTCGCAAAAAATGGCAATAAAGTTCCTGTATCTTTAACACGTTGAAATGGCAATGTTAAAAACAAACTTTTGAAAAGCTCAAAGCGTGTCAATACCTCGTCCTGAAAGACGGCTTCATTTTTACTTTGCTTCATATTTAAATCTTTGAAAATGGTCAAGAGAGTTTAGGTGACTCTTGAATTTTTGTAATATATCTGAAATTACCCTATGCGCCAAATATAACAATATTATATTTAAACAAATAAAAATATATAAATTAATCAAAAAAATCATCAAAATATTATAAAGATATTAATGAAAATTCGTATTTTTTTGTTTTTAACATATTATTACCGCAACTCTGGAAACCACGGGCTAATATAGCCTTATCTATGTATATTTGTGCTATACAATATGAAACAGACACAAGAAATAAAAAGTTTTTTCTACAGTCAATATTTTGCGGATGGGCTCCGAATTACCATTGGATGTATCGTACCTGTCCTCATCTTTGCTACCATTGGTCAATTTACCAATGGTACAATCGTTTCCTTAGGTGCCCTTTTAGTTGGACTATCTGATACTCCCGGAGCTCCAAGTCACAGACGCACAGGGATGTTTGCAGGAGCAATACTGACTACGCTGACATTTATTCTGACCAATATTGTCAATCAAAATGTATATCTCCTGGCTATTTTTATTGGAATAGCTTGTTTTATCTTTGCCATGTTTGCAGTATTCAATAGCCGGGCAGCCAATGTTGGCTTAATGTGCATACTGATGATGCTAATCCACGTGCAGACACACTATCCCCTGGATCAAGCCATCAGTTATCTGGGCTTTTACACCCTTGGTGGACTCTGGTATATTGCGATCAGTCTTTCTATTACACAGGTACGCCCCTATCGATTAGCCGAACAGGAACTTGCAGAGACCATTCGTTATGTTGCCGATTATATTCGATTGAAAGCTAATTTTTACGATGCGAAAATTGATAATGACAAAAATTACCTGAAATTGATTGACAAACAAGTTGAAGTGAACCAACATCAGGAAAATGTAAGGGACCTATTATTCCAGAGTAAGAGATCCATTAAAGATACGACTAAAGTAGGCCGATACCTCACCCTGATTTTTAATGATATTGTCGATCTATTTGAACAAAGTATGGCTGCACATTATGACTACAATACAATCAGCGAACGCTTTGGCCCAACAGGTATCCTGGATGATTTTAAAAATGTTATTTTAAAGTATACAAACGAGTTAGACAATTTAGCCTATCAGCTCAACACCAATATTCAACCCAAACCGCTGTATAATTTTGATGATGACCTCATGAGTCTTCATGCAAAAATTGACCAACTTGACAAGGATAATCAATATAGTACCTTTGCGCTGCGCAAAGTGTTGATCAATTTACGTGATTTAGTCCGTCGCATAAAAAACATTTATGGCTACTCGCACCTGCAGCCTGACGATGTTAAAAGGAAAGAAATTGATGACGCCAAACGTTTCGTCCAAAGCTCTGCAATTGACCTAAAAAAGTTCCGCGAAAACCTAACTTTAAAATCAACGATCTTTAGACACGCCTGCCGTATGGCAATCGTTATGTCTGTCACATATTATATCTTTGAGACCACCAATATCACCAACAACGTCTATTGGATACTATTAACAATCATGGTGATCTTGAAACCAGGATTTGGTCTCACAAAGGAGCGAAATATACAACGTCTTATCGGGACCACCATCGGCGGATTAATCGGCGCCTTTATTCTGCTGACTATACACGATCCGACGATACTGTTCGTGTTGCTGGTTTTTTTCTTCCTAACAGCCTACAGTTTATTCAGGGTCAATTATGTCGTTGCTGTTCTTTTCATGACGCCCTATGTATTGATCATGTTCAGTTTCATCAGTTCCAATACCCTAGAAGTAACCAAAGAACGCATCTTGGACACGTTTATTGGGGGAATGATTGCTTTCCTCTCTAGCTATATTATTTTCCCGAATTGGGAAAGCATGCAAGTGAAGGAATCTATGCGCAAGCTTTTGATCGCCAATTATAATTATATCTTTCAGGCATTAAAAGAAATTGCGGGCCAAGCCCCATCAATAACGGACTATAAATTAGCCAGGAAAGCCGTGTATGTCGAAACCGCAAATATGGGTTCCACTTTTCAACGCATGCTGACTGAACCAAAAAAAAGACAGAAATACAGCAAGGAGGTCAATAAATTTGTGATATTTAACCATATCCTCGCTTCATTTTCCGTCACATTAATGAATCATTTGGACGAAATGGACAACAATTACCTCAACAAAGACCATGTGCGTGCCATAAGAAAAATATTAAACAGTCTGGATCAATCTATTCAACTACTTTATTCTCCGGATTCTAGCGCGGCCTTTTTGCCCATGGAAATCGAAATATCAAATCATCGATTTGACAACAGTGACATTAATTCTGCGGATGGAAAGCTACTGGAGGAACAATTGGAATTCTTGTATAAAATTGCTCAGGACTTAAACAAGATCGTTCAGGATCTCCACGATAAAAGTGCCGCAGAGCAGGCCGCAGAATTATCGAGAATAATAAGCTAATATCCCAAAAATTCACGAAATTTACATGTATGAGTGAAAACATGACAACCTCTTATGACATTATCATCGTGGGAGGCGGCCCCATCGGCCTCGCCTGTGCCCTTGAAGCAAAACAGGCCAATCTCAGTTATCTTATTATCGAGAAAGGATGTTTGGTAAATTCGCTGTATAACTATCCGCAAAATATGACTTTTTTTTCCTCTTCTGAGCGGCTGGAAATCGGGGGTATTCCTTTTGTGACAACCAATCCAAAACCTCGAAGAACGGAAGCCCTAGAATATTACAGACGTATCCAACAAAAATTTGAATTGGATACCCACCTCTTCGAAGAAGTATTGGGTATCGAGAAAAATGAATCTGCGTATTTTAACGTCAAAACCAGCAAACGAAGCTACCTAACTAAAAAAGTGATTATCGCTACCGGTTTCTACGATATCCCCATGCTACTTCATATCCCCGGCGAAGAACTTAGCAAGGTAAGACATTATTACGACGATCCTCATTATTACAGTGGTCAAAAGGTTATAGTCGTGGGAGCAAGCAATTCATCCATAGATGCTGCATTAGAAACCTTCCGAAAAGGTGCTAAAGTTACATTGATCATACGGAGCAATGAAATCAGCCCTAGAGTTAAATATTGGGTCAAACCGGATATTGAAAATAGAATTGCAGCGGGAGAAATCGCTGTGCTTTACAACAGTCAACTAACAGCTGTTACTGAAACAACTGCGACTGTTCAAACGCCAACAGGTACTGTCGAACTCGAAAATGATTTTGTACTCGCGCTAACCGGATATCGGCCGAATTTTGATTTTCTGAGAAAGATAGGAATTGAAATCCCAAACCAGGCTCCTTGCATCCCTTCTCATAACGAACAGACAATGGAAACAAATATAAAAGGCTTATATTTAGCGGGAGTGGTATGTGGTGGATTAAATACCCATCTTTGGTTTATCGAAAATTCAAGAATTCACGCTAAGCAAATCATTGAACATATAGAGTCCACACCGAATTAACGATATTGATAGCGAAGGCCATTTAAGAAAATTTTCATCATTTTCTTCTGTAAACTAAGGATATGATCAAATTCTTCTTTAGTAGGAAACAGCATATTTTTCATATCTTTCAATATGCCCATACGCATACCAAATAGCGAATACAATAAAATGCGCGCTGTCTCATTCAGATCGTCTACCCGGATTTCCCCGGCATCTATACCAATCTGAAGAATTTTTTCAATGATTTCAACCTCACGCAGATATGACTCTTGGAATACCTGCTCCAACTCATCTGGAAGTTCCTTGACCATCTTCATGGTATACTCAAACAAATTATAGTATTGATTGATTGCTTTGACACGCATATCGATGGAATACATCATAATCTCTTCAAAGTTGCCACCTTTGTCGATGACCGCTTCAATTTCCTCAATCATTTTGTCAATCACATACTCGAAAACGGCAGAATACAAACTGTTTTTATCGGGGAAATAATAATAAAGCAGCGCTTTTGAAAAATTAAGATCTTTAGCTATCTCCGACATCGTGGTTTTAGCCATACCAAAGTGTGCAAAACGCCTTGTTGCAGCTTCTAGAATTTTGATCCTTTTTACATCTGCATTACCCATTAAACTTATATTTTTTATCGTTAAATAAACGGTTTATACTATCTTTACCGAATATCAGGTTAAAGATAACTGATTTTTTTGAATTTCTGAAAACTAAAGTCAATATGGAGTTAAACATTCAATCGAATATTTCGTTGAAACCTTTCAATACATTTGGAATAGAAGAAAAGACAAATTTCTTCATCGAAGTGAATGATAATGAAACACTGACCAAAATTTTTAAAAAAGGACTTTTTAAAGAAAATTTCTTCATTCTCGGAGCAGGCAGCAATGTACTGTTTACAAAACCATTTAATGGATATATAATCCGAATAACGAGTAAAGGAATTACGGCAAAAATTGAATCGGAGGAGGTTTATGTCAGCGCCAAAGCTGGTGAGGTATGGAACGATTTTGTTTGGTATTGTATCGAACACAATTACGCTGGAATAGAAAATATGGCTCTTATTCCCGGCACTGTTGGCGCCTCTCCTGTACAGAATATAGGTGCTTATGGCACTGAATTAATGGACGTCTTCTATGCTTGTGAGGCCTTTGACACCCTATCGGGTACATTTAAAACATTCAAAAAGGAAGATTGTAATTTCTCCTATCGGGACAGTATTTTTAAGACGGCACACAAGGGCCGTTTTATAATTACTGAGGTGACCTATAAACTTAGCCTTACACCCAAAATCAATACAAGTTATGGCGCAATTGCAACGCAGCTCATTAAAGAAAATATAACCCAACCTTCTATCGCCGATATAGCAACCATTGTATCAAAAATTCGCGTAGAAAAATTGCCGGATCCAAGTACCGTTGGCAATGCAGGGAGTTTCTTTAAAAATCCCGTGATCCCCGCAAATGACTTTGAACGATTATTGACATTGTATCCAACGATCCCACATTACCCGATGCAAGACCAACAAACAAAACTTGCAGCTGGATGGTTAATAGAACAGTGTGGCTGGAAAGGTAAGGAATACGGACAAGCTGGTGTCTGGAAACACCAGGCCCTTGTACTAATAAATAGACAAAACGCTAGTGGACAAGAAATTTATAAACTTTCTGTCCAAATTATTGAAGATGTGAAAAATAAATTTGGGATTGTACTCGAGCGCGAAGTTAATTTATTGTAAAGGATCAAAAAAATAGCTGTGTTTTTTTTTGCAATCAAAATAGCAATATTACAGCCCCCATACGGGCTAAATCTCATATAGGCCAAGCTTATTTTACTTAAGGTTAATATCCATAAATGATTTTAGGTCTTAAAATAATCTTAAAATTACATTAAGAAATTCATTCTTATCAATTTTGGCGCATTATTTGCCTCATACTTAACGAACCGCAATTTATAAACTTACTGTTTTCTAAAAAGAACAGTTGTAATTCATTAAGCTATGACAAAGAATGAATTTGACACCATGGTTATTGAGCAATCTGACTCATTAAAACTCTACGCCAGAAATTTCACCAGCGATTATGAAGATGCGAACGATCTTGTGCAAGACACCATTCTAAAAGCTGTAACCTATTTCAAAAATTTCAAAGAAGGGACTAACCTAAAAGGGTGGCTTTACACCATCATGAAAAATACGTTTATAAATAATTATAGACGGATTGTAAAAACCAACTCTTTCATCACGAAAGATGAAGACATCTCCAATTCAAACTTGTTAATATCCGCTTCAAGTAACCAAGGAGAAAGCAAATTTGTTATGGAGGATATCCATGAGGCCCTATCTAATCTTTCCGAAGAATATTACATCCCCTTTTCGCTCTATTTCGAAGGCTTCAAATATCATGAAATATCAGAACATTTGAACATTCCTATCGGAACTGTAAAAACCAGGATACATGTGGCTCGCAAATTAATGAAACGATCACTATCAGCCTATAAAGTAGCTTAGTTTTTGCTATCTTCACCTTCAATGATAAAAGAAGGTTTACCTGAATATAGTGAGAGTCAGCTCGCATTGCGGAATGGACAAGATAAGCCTCAGATTTGGGTGGCTTATAAAAATTACATCTATGATGTGAGTGATAGTAGACTTTGGAAGAATGGTATGCACTATGAACATTGGGCAGGCCAAGATCTAACTGAGGAGCTCATAGACGCTCCTCATTCAGATACTGTATTTTCAAAATTCGAGGTTATCGGAATCTTGAAAAGCAATTAAATAAAACTTATAGACTAAACTGCGACAGCGCGACAAAGGCATTTAGCCGCTTCTGTATGTCTCCATCGGTGAGCTCAACGAGACGATCTGTTCCAAACTTCTCTACACAAAAGGAAGCCAATACAGATCCAAAAATCAAGGCATTTTTCATATTGTTGAAGTTTATGCTTTTCACCTTGGCAAGATAGCCGATAAAACCACCTGCAAACGAATCTCCTGCTCCTGTAGGATCAAACACATCGGCTAAAGGTAGCGCTGGAGCAGAAAAAATCTGATTTTCACCAAAAAGCAATGCACCATGCTCACCCTTTTTTATGATCAGGTATTTTGGCCCCATTGCCAAAATAACCTTTGCAGCTTTGACCAGGGAATATTCACTGGATAGTTGCCTTGCTTCGGCATCATTGATTGTCAAAACATCGACTTCTCGGAGCACTTTCTTTAAATCATCTAAAGCAACATTCATCCAATAGTTCATCGTATCCAACACGACTAGTTTCGGCTTTCGTCTCAAACGGCCTAAGGTCGTTAATTGCACCTGCGGAGTTAGATTTCCAAGGAGAAGATATTCGCAATCCTGATAACTATCAGGAATAATGGGATCAAAATTTGCCAGCACATTTAAATCTGTGGCTAGCGTATCTCGGCTATTCATGTCATTATGATATCTTCCAGACCACCAGAACGTTTGTCCGCCCTGCACAATCTGAACCCCTGATACATCAATGCCGCGATCTTTTATAACAGCAAGATTACGACTTCCAAAGTCTTCCCCAATAACGCTGACTAATTTGATCTGGTCACATAAATAGGATGCGGCTAAACTCGCAAAAGTACCGGCACCACCTAGAATTTTGTCAGTTTTACCGAACGGTGTTTCAATCGTATCAAAAGCCACCGTGCCAATAATTACTAAACTCATAGTTTTTTGATAAGCATGATAAACAAAAAAACCGGCATAAAGCCGGTTTCAATATTGCTCCTGAAGCTGGGCTCGAACCAGCGACCCTCTGAT
>NZ_JABJWY010000035.1:0-31702 GCF_013167215.1 Sphingobacterium prati | reverse complement strand
ATTAACAGTCAGATGCTCTAACCTGCTGAGCTATTCAGGAATTTTAATTTTGTGAGAAAATCCTTTCTCATTGAATGCACAAAAATAGTACATTTTTATAGTATTCGCAAATAATTTTGTTATTTACTCAATGCTCCTGAAGCTGGGCTCGAACCAGCGACCCTCTGATTAACAGTCAGATGCTCTAACCGGCTGAGCTATTCAGGAATGAAAAATTGAATATTTTAAAAACTCCGGTTATGTAAGTTATTAAATTGCTCCTGAAGCTGGGCTCGAACCAGCGACCCTCTGATTAACAGTCAGATGCTCTAACCTGCTGAGCTATTCAGGAGTATTTTTTCAATTTTTCTGGAGACTCTATCGCGTTTCCGTGATGCAAGTATCGGAAGATTATTAGAATACTACAAATTTTTTCAACACATTTTTTACAACTTCCTAAAATACAACAAGAATAATTTATTTTTCATTTTCCCGATCCTAACCAAAAACCTGCTTTAAGCAACTCAAACAGCATAATGTTTGTATTACTTCTGCACCGAGAGACACATTTAACTCAACGACATCGGTCAAACAAGCGCTAAAGCAGTACACCTTTGAGAATAAGCGTTGCCACCGTAAAATAAATTAAAAGCCCTGTTACATCGACAAGTGTAGAGACGAATGGTGCCGATGAGCTTGCAGGGTCGGCCCCTAATCTTTTCATTACAAAAGGAAGCATGGAGCCCATTAATGACCCCCAAAGGACAACTCCGATCAAAGACAGCGAAATCACTAAAGCGACCAGCACCCAGTATTGGCCATATGTATGTGCAAAGGATTGCCAAGCCATAATTCTTAAAAAGCCTAAACCTCCCAGAATAAGTCCAAGCAACAGACCCGACACTATCTCCCGTCGCATCACACGCCACCAATCCGAAAGAGTCACCTCCCCCAATGCCATCGCCTGTATAATTAATGTCGAAGCCTGCGAACCACTATTTCCCCCACTGGAGATGATCACTGGCATCAATGCGAATAGCATGATCGCGCTCGCCATTTGCTCCTCAAAATGCTCAATGACGGTAGCTGTCAACAATTGTCCTAGAAACAGAACAATTAGCCAACCAGCTCTCTTTTTTACCAGGTTTTTGATAGAGACATCCAGATAAGGCTCATCCAAAGCCTCTGTCCCCCCAATACGTTGCATATCCTCGGTATACTCCTCATTGGCTACCCATAGGATATCATCAACCGTAACGATCCCTAACATCACTCCCTGCCCATCCACAACCGGAAGAGCAACCCTATTGTTCATACGGAAGATATTAATTGCTTCCTCCTGCGGATCATAAGCATTCAATGAGATCAAACGGTAATCAATCAGGTCACCTACGATTGTTTCGGGCTCAGCCATTAGCACATCTTTGATTCGAATATCATCGATCAGTTTACCATTTGAATCGATGACATAAAGCACATCAATAGTTTCAGAATCCTTTCCATATCGACGGATATGCCCCAATATTCTTTCAATACTCCAGTGTGCTTTTACCGTAATATAATCCGGCGTCATTAAGCGGCCAACACTGTCTTCGGGATAGCCCAACAAAGCTAAAGCTTCTACCCGATCTTTGGGTGGCAAGAGCAAAATTAAGTGCTTAATATCATCCTTCATTTCCGAGAAAAAAGAAGTCCGATCATCGGGTGGAAGTTCGTTGATTAACGCACTTATTTTAGCTTTGGAAAGTCTTTTAAAAATTCGATTTTGTGTAGGAAAATCTAGGATCCGAAAAACGTTTACGGCACGATTTAAATTTAAGGATTCAATAAAGAGTGGACCGTGTTCTGGCAGTTCATCAATCAGCTCCTCAACCTCAGAAATATTCAATTCATTTAGAAATTCCTCCAACCCAACAAAATCACCATTCGCTATCAATTGTTCTATTTGACTTACCTGCATTTCCAGTTCTTCCATATCTTCCTTTCGATTTTAAAATCCTACATCGGTACAAATTATATGTTACAAAAATCGCTTTTTTAAAGTAAATTCTGAATAAAAAAATAAATAATAAAAAGGCATCAAAATAGCCAGGAAATTTCACCTTCGAGAATACCGCGAACAATATCGCTTATTCAAAAACAAGACGTTTTGTCATTAACATACATTTCATCACACAACCCAATATTTGACAAGAAAAAATAGCAAAACCTTTCGCCCAAAAATGTCCCCACCTTGATATCCATTCTTACAAAAGCGAATGCAAGACAAGGAGAATATAAAAGTAGGACGCGCCCATCACAGCGCTACCATCCGAGCGCATCCATAAAATTTATCGTTATAAAAATATCTAAATTTTTCGCCGCACCCACTATCTTCTGGATGAATATTTAAGTATATTCGTCACATACTTCTTTCCATCTGAAGATTGTATTGCATTAAAGAAAACAGAACGCGAAAGTTGATTTATAATCGTAAATAAACAACAAAACAAATAAAAACATTAAAACTATAATAATATAAATATCAACGATTTATATATTAAAATAAAAATGTAAGCTTCATGTAAAGCCAAAGATTTTAGCTAAAAAAAATAGCAAACCACAAATTAACCTCAAAAATGAAATATAGAAATGTCATTATCAACACTTTAATAGTTTCAATATTAACTATATCTTCAGAAAAAACTTTTGCCCAGTTTTTTGAAGACAGTCAAGCACCGCTCAGTCAAAAATGGCACAAAATTGAAACCCCAAATTTTAAACTTATTTTCCCTAGAGAGATGAAAAGCCAGGCCCCTACCCTAGCTAATCATGTCAACAACTCGCTGCGTATAACAAGTAGAAATTACAAAATTACACCGCGAAAAATCCCTTTCATCATACACAATACTAATCTGCAAACAAATGGTTTTGTCCAGTTATCGCCCCGAAAATCTGAACTGTATAGTACTGCCGGAGCTGAACCAGACAACCAAACTTGGTTGCCCAACTTGATCCTGCATGAGTCTAGACATGTGAGCCAATTTGACAAATTGACAGGAAAATTAAAGGCTCCGTTTTTTGAACAACTGGCACTTGCTTACTATGGACTAACCGTCCCTTCCTGGTTCTTTGAGGGTGACGCTACACTAACCGAAACCATTTACTCCAATGGTGGAAGGGGTCGATTGCCATCTTTTGAAATGCCGATCAAAGCCAATTTCCTATCTCAGCAGAATTACAGTTTCAATAAGTACTTACTCGGATCCTTTAAGGATATTGTCCCTAGCTACTACACGATCGGCTACCTTATGACCTCAACAATGAAGTCTGAATTGCCACCAAATTACGAAGCGGATTTGTTTTCAGAGCTCAACAAACGACCGCTGTATCCTTATAATATCAACCGTGTATTGAAGAAAAAAATAGGGGGAAATAGCAGTTATTTATTTAATAAAACAATAGCGAAATTGGACGCTGTATGGAAAGAGAAAACAGCGGATTATGCAGCCCAAAATTATACCGAAATTAACAAACAAAACGACCGTTACTACAACAGCAATCTATTACCAAAATCAAGCGGAAATTTAATTTATTTTATTAAACAAAATCCAGAAAAAACAAATGCAATTTATACGTATGAAAGCAATCAGAAATCGGAATCACAACTTATAAAAACAGGGATCCAGTTGACTCCACATTTCGATATCAACAGCGAATTCATTGTATGGGACGAGCTCCGAAAAGATCCGCGCTATAATAAGAGAACATATAGTGTGATTAACTTAATGAACCTGAAAACAGGAAAAACCAAAACACTTACCAAGCAGTCCAGGTATTACTCACCTGTATTTAGCCCCGTAGACGAATCTATTGCATGTGTCGAAGTAGATTTATCCAACACAAGCTATCTCACGCTCATAAGCCTTAAAAACGGCGCTGTAATCAAGCGCATAAAAACAGGAGATGATGAGCAACTTCAGCATCCTGCATTTAATACCACAGGAGACAAAATAATTGCAATCCGACTATCCGAAATTGGTACAGCAATTTGTGAAATTGACCTCAGAAATGACAATATCACGAACCTTACCGCCTGGGGTAACCAACAATATGAACGACCCCAATACCTTCCAGGTATGGATATCCTTGTCAAAGCAAACTTCAATGGTATTGATAACATCTACAAGATAAACCGTCAGTCAGGTGCAAAACAACTCTTGACGAAAGCTCCGTTTGGCGCTTTTAATCCATTTTATGATAAGATCACCAAGCAGCTGCTTTTTAACAATTATCAGTATAACGGTTATAAAATTAGTCAGACAGGCGTAGACACTGCCTTTGAAATCAAACCGGAGACCGATTATTTTTCCCATTATTACGCTGCTGCTTTACACAAGGACAGTATATTCAACAGTGCCACCACAGCACCGGATTCAAGCCAAAAATATACCATTTCACCTTACAAAGGGTTCGGACGAACTTTTAACTTCCATAGCCTTTCTCTAAGCAGCAGCAACTTTGAAAGTTTCGATAATTTCAAACCCGGTATTTTTTGGCTTTCAAACAACATTTTAAATACAACCCAAATTGCACTTGGTTATGAATACGATACCGATATTAGAAAGGGTATTTATTCAGCCGAGCTCACGTATAATAAATATTTTCCAAAATTCTCTCTACGTTATGAAAACAGGGGCCAGATCGCAGCGGCAACTATCCCCAACAAACCAGACAGCAGCATCAGGTTCGACTGGAGAGAACATTACGTTTCTTCGCAGATTTCCATTCCATTGTCTTTTTATAGGCTTGATTACAATTATTCAACGGGATTCAATTTTGCAACAGCCTATTTGAAACGATACAACTTAAGCCGTAATGACCTCAAAAACTTTAATTATGAAACTGCATTTCCGTTGACTTACCAGCTTTATTTCAACCGAAATGCCCGTATGTCAACCATGGACCAATATCCGAGATGGGGACAGAATTTCAGCATCACCTATAGACATACCCCATTTGAAAACAAAGCTAAAGGGGAAATTCTTTCTGCACGGTCTGTATTTTATCTCCCAGGATTCGTGACTAATCATGGCTTTCAGATCCGCTTAAGCGCACAGGCTGGAACAGGGATTTATGAATACATTAACGATATTCCACTCGTCAGCGGATTTAGTTATTATAAATATGAGAAAGTAAAAAATACATTACTGATCAACTATCGCTTTCCTATCGCCTACCCTGATTTTGGGTTAGGTTCACTAGCCTATATAAAACGTATAAAGGGTGGTGTATTTGCAGACTATCAGAATATTCACAAACATAAAGAAGCAGCACCAAAGAGCTTTGGAGGATACTTGTCCTTTGATTTCAATGCTTTTAGATATCCACTACCCGATTTTGAGTTTGTTGTGAAAGGAACTTACATCAATGATCAAACGACAACGCAGCGTATCGTTCCAACAGTAAGTTTAAATTACACGTACTAAGGATGAGTAGCCCAATTGAAATTAGCGGCTAATGCATAGTGATCTGACAGCGGTAAGCCCTTGATGTTCGTAAATAGGTTATTTTCTATATTATAATCACGTGCAGCCAAACTTAGATGCCTATTGCTACGGTAGAGAATCTTGTCTATTGACTCACTCTGGTTGCCAATTGACAACATATGAGGTGGTTTAAATGCATGTTTTGCTTCAGGCACAAGCCCCCCGTTCTGGAGTTCTACCCAACTGTCCACCAATGTGGTTGACTCCATAAAATCATGTAGGTTATCATCACCAAAACTGTAGTGTGCATTAAAATCCCCCATGACAATTAGTGCATTTTCGCTCGAATTTTCACCTATATAATCGCGTAGCTGATTAAGATTGTCTCTTCTCGCACGAGAAGCTCGCCTGCTATTCTGTGCATTTGCATGTACATTATACACGTCAATCCATAAACCCGCAACGATTTCTACCTTGACTATGGTAAAACCTTTCGGTGTCAGAAAATCAGCTCCAGTACGCTTTTTCCAAGGTACACGCACGACGTCAGACATTGGAAAACGAGACAGGGTATTCAGTCCATCCCCAAAAGGCACCCGTCCTTTTGGTTTGGTACGATAAGGGTGTTGATTCCCACCCCAATAAAGACTATTGTTATAATTGAAATCTTCTTGCACATTCACAATATCGAAAGGATTGATCTTCTTGCCTATTTCAGCAATACTCCTGCTCCTTCCGGTAATCGCAGAGGAAATAAACCCCGGTAATCCCGCCACGTTATATGTTAATACTGAAAAATAACCCGAACTATCTTTATCTTTTTTGTGATTAGCATCCATCAATAACTACCTATTAAAATCGTACCGTGATAAATTTAATAAATACAGCAAACACTCACTAGTAATGAACAGATATTTAACAGATAATTGATTAAAAAGTGACATTAGTAGGAAATATAATAAATTGCAAATAGAGGGATAGGAAAGGCTCTTCCTGATGCTTGGCGCTTCAACAAAAAGCAGCTGCATTAAAAGCTTATTTCGTTAATTTAATTCCAAATAAAACTTTGTCATTAAATCATTCTCAACGAAAAAGGATCAAATTCTTACGATTTTGATCCTTTTGTACGTTTTTAGCCATATGAAGACTGTACGCTATTAATTCCGATTTGCACCCACGAATTTTATTTATAATACAGCGTTTTTCTATAACTTTTAAAAGGTATTAATTTTCAAGCGCTTTTACACCAGGAAGAACTTTACCTTCCATATATTCTAATAGTGCTCCTCCACCTGTACTGACATAACTGACATCTTCAGTCATACCAAATTTACTCACTGCAGCAGCTGAATCTCCACCACCGATTAATGAGAATGCGCCGTTTTGCGTTGCTTCCACAACAGCGTCAGCAACAGCTTTTGTACCTTTTGCAAAAGTATCAAATTCAAAAACTCCCATAGGACCATTCCAAAGAACGGTTTTTGATTCCTTGATAATAGACGCAAAATTTACAGCAGACTCCTGACCAATGTCTAAGCCCTGAAGGTCTGCAGGAATCTGATCATTTGGACCATCATATACATTTGCATCATTAGAAAATGCATCAGCAATCTGTGCATCCGTAGGAATAACCAGGTTTACTCCTTTTTCTTTCGCTTTCTTTACCAATTCATTTGCCAGATCAAGTTTATCGATCTCGACTAATGACCGGCCGATCTCTCCACCTCTTGCTTTGATAAAAGTATAAGCCATACCTCCACCGATCAGCAAATTATCGACTTTATCCAACAAAGCTTCGATCAACTGGATTTTATCTGAAACTTTTGCGCCCCCCATGATCGCTGTAAAAGGTCGAACAGGATTATTCAAAACTTTCTCTGCATTACCCACCTCAGCCGCCATCAGATATCCGCTATATTTCGCGGATGGGAAAAACTGTGCAACAATCGCCGTCGAAGCATGTGCTCTATGTGCTGTACCAAACGCATCATTTACATAAACATCGCCCAATTTTGAAAGTTTCTCAGCAAATTCCACATCACCTTTTTCCTCTTCTTTATAAAAACGTAAGTTCTCGAGTAATAAAACTTGGCCAGCTTGCAATGCAGCAGCTTTTTCCACAGCTTCTTTTCCAATGCAATCATTGGCAAATTGAACATCTGTACCTAACACCTTAGAAAGATGGGCAACAATATGTTTTAATGAATACATATCAGTAGGACCATCTTTCGGTCTTCCTAAATGGGACATCAATATCACACTTCCCCCGTCATTCAAAATTTTCTTTATTGTCGGAGCAGCCCCCTGAATACGATTATCATCCGTAATATTGAAATTCTCATCCAAAGGAACGTTGAAATCTACGCGAACCAAGGCTTTTTTACCTGCAAAATTTAAATCGTCTACTGTTTTCATCATATAACTTTAATGTTTTAGGATCTGTCGTTTGCCAAACGAACAGCTAAATATAGAAAAAAGGCATTTATTTTCATCAAATAAATGCCTTTTTATCGGATTAAATTATCATTAATGAATTTCTACAGTGTAAGGTAACCTTGCCTGAATACCGCTTTGTGTAGTTGCCTGCCGCATCACATCGAAATAACGATAGTATTCGCCCATTTGTTCTTTCGCGACCCAAGCCTGAACTTTTTCCTTCGAATTGTTCAATATCGAAGTGAGCGGATCTTCCTTCTCAGGATATTGCGTTACTTTATACTTGTTTAAATTAGCCTTTTTGGCTGCAGCCTGAATTGCAGCATCAAGATTACCCAAACGATCAACCAATTTATTACCCAAGCCCTGAGCACCTGTCCAAACCCGGCCTTGACCAATGCTATCAACATTTGGCAAGGAGATCTTTCTCCCTTCCGCCACAACTTTTGTAAAGGTAGTATATACTTTATCAACCTCACGCTGGATGATATCCCTTTCTTCGGCTGTCAAAGGACGATCAAAAGTAGTATTCAAATCCGCAAATTTTCCCGTTTTCACACCATCGTAATGCACGCCAATTTTATTGTTCATTAAATTCTGAAAATTCGGTATCACGCCAAATACGCCGATTGATCCTGTAATGGTCGTTGGCTCAGCAAATATTGAATCAGCGGCAGCCGATATATAATAACCGCCAGATGCCGCAACATCTCCCATCGATACGATTACTGGTTTAATTTTTTTTGTCAAAATGACCTCACGCCAGATGATGTCCGATGCTAGAGCCGAGCCCCCTGGTGAATTTACGCGCAATACAACAGCTTTTACAGCATCATCCTCTCTCAACTTACGTAATTCCCTTGAAAATTTATCGCCACCAATTTCACCCGGGCGAGTTCCTTCGCCATCCACAATCTCTCCAACCGCATAAAGAACAGCCACCTCAGATCCACTACCATCATCCTTCAGCTTCTTATTATAGTCTAATAACGAAACAAACGATATTTCTTCCTTATCCCCTATCTTCAGTCGTTTTCTCAAATCAGCCAATAATTCATCTTTATAAATCTTAGCGTCCGCGAGCTTATAGCGCACCGCATCATCTGCACTTCTAACAAGGTAATTGTTCGCTATACCGCGTAACGAGTCCGCCGGAATATTTCGGCTTATCGAAATTTCATTTATAAAAGTATCGTATATACTTCCCAGATATGATGTTACCTGTAGGCGATTTGGATCACTCATTTTATTTAAGAAAAAGGGTTCCACAGCACTCTTAAATGTACCTACTTTCACAATCTGCATTTCCACCCCAACTTTATCCAATAAATCTTTATAAAACATCGTCGAACTGGCAAGCCCCCTAAAATCGATAGTTCCTTGCGGATTGACATACACTTTATCGGCTATACTTGCTACATAATATGCCTTTTGATTGTAGCCAGCATTGTAGGCAACTATAAATTTGCCTGTTTTCTTAAATGCTAACAACTCATCCCGCACCTCTTTCAAACTCGCAAAACCAGTTCCGATACTCCCCGCATCGATATAAATTCCCTTAATACTCCCGTCCGTTGCCGCATATCTGATTCTACCCAGGATATCATCCAAACCAATACTCTTTGTAGAATACCCCGGAAGATTTAAGCTTCCAAAAGGATTATTGTCGTTCCGCTCATTGATGTCATAGTCAAAGGATAGAAATAACACCGAATTGCTTTTGACAACGACCTCCTGCTCCGAAGACGCTGAGCTGATAAGCGCCCCAATAATACCCATAAAAACAATAAACAAAATCACAAAAGATATCACAATCCCTGTAATTGTAGCCAATACATACTTAAAAAATGATCTCATATTTTATAATTAATCCTGATGTTTACAATCTTGCAAATGGAATGATTTATTTTACATTAAAGGTAGTGCAATATTTTTATTCCCCCAGTATTTTATTCCATAAAGTCTTAATTTAGTAGGATGAATAAGATTTTTATATTATTAGGGACCAACTTGGGAGATCGTATGCAGCAACTCGCATTGGCAAGGAAATATCTGGAAGAACGGGTCGGAAAAATTCAAAAAGAATCCACCATTTATGAAACTGCAGCCTGGGGGGTTGAAGATCAACCTTCCTTCCTTAATCAGGTGGTCTTAATAAGTTCGGATTTATCAGCCTTGGAATGTTTAAACTGCACACAGCAGATTGAATTGGATCTGGGAAGAATCCGTCTAAAGAAATGGGGTGAAAGAGCTATTGACATTGATTTACTCTATTTCAACGATGAGATTATTCATTATCCAACCCTAATTATACCACACCCTTTTATTTCAGATCGGCGTTTTACCTTAGAACCCTTAGCAGAAATAGCTCCAGACTACATTCACCCCGTTTACAAAAAAAATAACGTATCTTTATTGAATAATTGCAAGGACGAATTACCCGTAAAGAAAATTAGCAACGATGAACCATATCGACATTGACCTGATCAACCAAAACATGTTTGACAACTCAGATTTGATCAAACAGTTTGTATCAATGTATCTTATCCAGACTCCGGTAGATTTAGACAAGTTGCGAAATGCAATAGCTGAAGGCGATCATCAGAAAATTACCGATGCTGCCCACCATATCAAACCTACGATGGATTATATTGGAGCGTTTCATTTAAAAGCCAAATTTGAGGAATTGGAATTAAGTGCCAAAAATACAGATTCATTAGAGGGACTCAGGGCAACTTTTGAAGTGCTGGATATTGAAATGAAAGAACTGTTATTTGAACTTGAACAATACGAAAAAACGATCTAAGCCAGATCGTTTTTTTTATTAAAGTGCAATGCCGACAGTATAAAATACAAAAGTAGAATAACCGGTAAAGCCATAAATTGGCCGATTATAAATAAGACCAAAGTTAAAAACAGAAAGATAAAGCGAAATTTATTCGTTTTCCAATCCATCGAACTGAATTTCATCGAAAACAGCCGAATCTCACTAATCAACAGATAACTGGTCAGTAGCGCACTACAAATCAAAAATATTGGATTTATAATGAGTTCGGGATACTTAACAGCAATATAAGGTAATGATAGCACATAAAAGGTATTCATTGGTGTATTGAGTCCAATAAAATCGGAAGTTTGT
This sequence comes from Sphingobacterium prati, assembly GCF_013167215.1. Classification (GTDB taxonomy): domain Bacteria; phylum Bacteroidota; class Bacteroidia; order Sphingobacteriales; family Sphingobacteriaceae; genus Sphingobacterium; species Sphingobacterium prati. Next base: position 20,680 of record NZ_JABJWY010000035.1, on the reverse strand, counting down.
CGTTCATCCAAATTAAACTTGGCCAAACGCAAAGCCGAAAACATGGTCACAATAAATCCCAGATACGGTAGTAAGGAACCATCAGGAAACGCTTTTTGCAGTAATGTAAACATGATCGTTCCCGGTAAAAACCCAAAACTGACCATATCTGCCAGCGAATCCAGCTCCTTACCAATAGGAGACTTTACATGAAGGAGCCTTGCAACCATACCATCAAAAAAATCAAATATTCCAGAAGCGAGCACGCATATAGTCACGGCTTGTATGTTCCCATTCAAGGCCATCAATACAGCGATACAACCACTAAAAAGATTCAGGCAGGTCAGCAGATTTGGAATATGTTTTTTCATCTATATGATTTGTTTTTTTATAAAAAAAGCCATCATTCTATTAAAATGATGGCTAAAATATCAAAATTTGATGGGATTACCCATTCATACTGATCAAAAATTCTTCATTTGATTTAGTACCACGCATTTGCCCTTGCAAGAATTCCATTGCTTCTGTCGAATTCATGTCTGACAAGTGATTGCGAAGCACCCAGATACGTTGTAATGTTTCTTTGTCTGTCAACAGGTCATCACGACGCGTGCTAGATGCTGTAATATCAATCGCTGGGAAAATACGTTTGTTCGCCAATTTACGATCCAATTGCAATTCCATGTTACCAGTTCCCTTAAATTCTTCAAAGATGACCTCATCCATTTTGGAACCAGTATCTGTCAAAGCTGTCGCAAGGATTGTCAATGACCCCCCATTTTCGATATTTCTAGCTGCTCCAAAGAAACGTTTTGGTTTGTGTAACGCATTTGCATCCACACCACCAGATAAGATCTTACCTGAAGCAGGAGCAACAGTGTTATAAGCACGCGCCAGACGAGTGATTGAATCCAATAGGATAACCACATCATGACCGCACTCTACCATACGCTTCGCTTTCTCCAATACGATATTAGCAATTTTTACATGGCGATCAGCTGGTTCATCAAAAGTAGATGAAACAACCTCTGCACGTACGCTTCTTGCCATATCAGTTACCTCTTCAGGACGCTCATCGATCAATAAGATAATAAGGTATACCTCAGGATGATTCTTGGCGATCGCATTAGCAACTTCCTTCAATAAATTTGTTTTACCTGTTTTTGGTTGCGCAACAATCAGTCCACGTTGACCTTTTCCGATTGGCGTAAATAGGTCCATGATACGCGTAGAGTAGTTACCCATGCCCATATCCAAATTTAAACGCTCATCAGGAAACAAAGGTGTCAAATAGTCAAATGGAACACGATCGCGTACCTCTGCAGGATTCTGTCCGTTGATCGCTTCTACCCGAACCAATGGGAAATATTTCTCACCTTCTTTTGGTGGACGGATACAACCACGAACAGTGTCACCTGTTTTCAAACCAAATAATTTGATCTGCGACTGTGATACGTAAATATCATCCGGTGATGTCAGGTAGTTATAATCCGAAGAACGTAGGAAACCATAGCCATCTGGCATAATTTCTAAGACCCCTTCATTAACAATAACATTGTCGAAATCTGTACTAGATGAAGTATTTTCAGCTTTAGGAGTTTGAGGTGTTTTTTCAGGTTGGGTACCTTTATCTGTTGCAGGAGTGGTATCTATAGCGGGGCTGCTTTCCTCACTTTCGACAGCCTCACGTTTTCTTACAGTTACAGGCTCAGCGGTCTTCACTGTTCTAACGCGCTTACGCGTACGTTCACCCTGTTCTTGATTGTCTTCCTCCACTTTAGCAACTTTTTCTACAGAAGCCGGAGCTGCTTCTTCTTCCCCACCGGTATTGCTAATTCTTTCTATTAATTCTTGCTTACGCAATTTATCAGCATCTGCGATACCGATCAACTTAGCAATCTCGCGCAATTCTGATACGAGTTTAGCGTTTAATTCGTTAATATCCATTAATGTGTTGTGTATGATTTTTGGATTTTCTTTTGAGCTTTATTCTGATTTACACTTAAGCATGTTTCCTTGTTTAAGTGAATGAAGAACTTAATGATTTCGTTTAAACCCGAAGTGGATTAAATCTTGAGAACCTAGACAAAGAAAAAAACAAATTTTGTTATTTCAAAATATTTCAAAAAAAATATTTACTATTGTAGCTAGTAAAACGATTTAACAACATTTTTAGATTGAATTTTATATTTTTTTTCATAAGTTCGTACCTTTCAAAATTTAAGTTTTTAGATCCCTTATATGGAACAGCAACAAACTAAAACTAATTACCCCGCACTTTACACGCTCATTATTGTGTTTTTCTTTTGGGGGTTTATTGCAGCTGGAAATAGCGTATTTATACCATTCTGCAAGAATTATTTTCACTTGGATCAATTTCAATCGCAATTAATTGACTTTGCTTTCTACACCGCATATTACATTGGTGCATTGCTCTTATTTATCTTTAGTTCAATTGGTGGAAATGACCTTGTTGGAAAATGGGGTTACAAAAAAAGTATCGTTTACGGTCTATTGTTTTCTGCGCTGGGCGCGGCGGCGATGATCATAGCCGTTGAGGTAAATCTGTATGTTGGCATGTTGTTGGGTCTATTTGTGGTCGCACTTGGATTTTCACTACAGCAAACGGCAGCCAATCCTTTCGCCGTCTTATTGGGCGATCCGAAGACCGGGGCGTCCCGTGTCAACCTTGGTGGTGGTGTCAATTCCTTTGGAACAACGATAGGGCCTTTAGTTATTGGTTTCTCCCTTTTTGGAACATTTGAACCTATATCCGATTCTGAAATTGCCAATCTACCATTAAATAAAGTAGTATACCTATACGTGGGCGTTGGTTTATTATTTCTTTTAGCTGCGACATTGTTCAACTTTAGCAAAAAAGTGCCAGCTGGAATTAGTAATGAACCGATGGAAAAAGCCAATAAGGCACTCCGTACGCTGATCATCATGACAGTGTTATTATTTGGTATGTTTACGCCTGTATTCTTAAGTTACAAGAGCGATCTTGCATTACATATCGAACAATTGCACCAACAAGTATCAGCGCTGACTGACCAAGTTCAGATTGATCAATTAAAATTGCATATTAAAGAAGTTGCCAAACCACTGGAAACGCAACGGATGATGTGGTTGGCAGGAGCATTGATCGTTATCATCGGCGGCTTACTTTTCTCTAACCGAAGCGCGAAAAAGAATCCCGAAGGTTGGGGAGCAATGAAATATCCGCAGTTGGCCTTAGGAATGCTCGCATTGTTTATCTACGTGGGTATTGAGGTAGCTATCGGTAGTAATCTAGGAGAATTGCTTACCTTAAAAGAATTTGGCAGTCTACAGTCTTCTCAAATAACACCTTATGTATCCATGTATTGGGGAAGTATGATGATTGGCCGCTGGGCAGGAGCGATTACAGCGTTCAACCTGAGCAAATCCACCAAAAACGGACTTCTAATCATAGTCCCTTTAATTGCTTTCTCCATTATCATCGGAGTGAATACACTCGCTGGTTTCGAGATGTCGCATTTATATTATTACGTGATCTGTATCATTTTGCAAATCGTTGCTTTTTATCTAAGTAAAGAAAAACCAGCACGTACTTTAATTATTTTTGGCCTATTCGGAATTATTGCCATGTTAATCGGGCTTTTCTCTTCTGGTACAATCGCGATTTATGCTTTCTTATCAGGAGGACTTGCTTGTTCAATTATGTGGTCATCTATCTTCAGTCTTTCTATCGTTGGCCTTGGTAAATATACAGCACAAGGCTCTGCGTTCCTGGTTATGATGATTCTTGGCGGCGGTATTCTTCCCCCTATCCAAGGAAAATTAGCGGATATCATTGGGATACATAATTCCTACATTTTACCGTTAGTTGGATTCTGTTATATTGTTTTCTTTGCTGTATTTGTAAAAGGAATTTTAACCAAACAAGGAATCAATATTGATGAAATCGAAGCTGAAGGAGGGCATTAAAAGCTTCAACTAATTGTAAATAGTACACTATTTAAACAATTTTATTACACGACTTAAAAACTGGCTTAACAATACTGTTAAGCCAGTTTTTTTATATTATGAATGAATTCGTGAAATTTATTTTTTCAAAAATGCATGGATAAATTATGATATTTAAAATTAAAAAATGTATTTTCGGGGAATTGATTAATGAATTGATTACTCATTTTATAACGATAAACACAATTAAAACTACTCAATAATGATAATCATTGCTGACGGGGGATCAACAAAAACAAACTGGTGTTTGTTAGATGATTCAAATAAAAAAATCTACTTCAATACAGAAGGGTATAACCCTTATTTTGTTGACAGTGAATACATCGTAAACTCCCTAAAAAAAGGATTACCGCAGGATTTACCTTTTGAAAAAATCGCGGAAGTAAATTATTATGGTGCTGGTGTCCATAATAGGGAAAAAGCCCAAATCGTAGTTGATGCCTTAAAACATGTATTTACTACAGCAAAAGTGGAAGTAGGACATGATCTACTTGCTGCTGCAAGAGCATTATTAGGTTCTCAAGCTGGATTTGCAGCCATTTTGGGTACAGGAACAAATTCCTGTCTCTATGATGGTAAAGAAATTACTTTAAATATTGACTCTGGAGCTTATATTTTAGGTGATGAAGGATCGGGTAGTTACATCGGTAAAAAGTTACTTGCGGATTATGTACGTAATTTAATGCCAAAAGATGTCAAAGAAGTGTTTTGGAACACTTACAAAATGACAAAAGATGAAATCATGGATGCGGTTTATACCAAACCAATGCCTAACCGTTTCTGTGCAAGTTTCAGTAAATTCGTGTACGACAACAATGTGAACATTGAGTACACGCGCAATATTGTAGATGAAGCATTTGAAGCTTTCTTCAGAAATTTAGTTAGCAAATACCCTAATTATCAAAGTTATACTTTCAATTGTATCGGCTCAGTCGGTTACAATTTTAGGAATGTATTAGCTGAAAAAGCAGAGCAGTATGGTATGAAAGTAGGTAAAATCTTACGTTCGCCAATCGATGACCTTGTTCAGTTTCACATCGATAGAGCAGCAGCAGCGACTGCTAAATAGCAAATAAATACGCGTTAACAGATTAAGAAAAGGTGTCAAATCAACAGATTAGACACCTTTTTTAGCTAAATAAAGCCCAATATTAAATTCTAATAAACTTATTTATACAGTTTTACAGAATATTTTAACGATTTAATAACAGGAATTTCACCGGCATCAAATAAAATTACCTTTTTTTTGTAAAAAGAATATTTATAGTTTATTCCGATGAAAAGAAGCCTTGATATACTTGTACTCTCAGACATACACTTAGGTACATACGGAAGTAGAGCCAAAGAACTTTTACTTTACCTGGAATCCGTCGCACCCAAGATATTGATCCTTAATGGCGATATCGTCGATATTTGGCAGTTTAAGAAAAGCTACTTTCCGCAAGATCATCTAAAGGTCATCAAGAAGATCATCGATATGAGCTCAACTGGCACCGAAGTCCACTACATTACCGGTAATCATGATGAAATGTTGCGCAAATTTACCGATCTCAAGCTTGGAAACATCAAACTGAGTAACAAATTGCTTCTTTCACTCAATAATCAAAAGGTTTGGATCTTTCATGGTGATGTTTTCGATGCATCGATCCATCATTCAAAATGGCTTGCTAAACTTGGCGGATGGGGTTATGATAAGTTGATACAGCTCAACAATGTCATTAATTATTGCCTGGATAAGATGGGCAAAGAGAAATACTCCCTCTCAAAAAAAATAAAAAATTCTGTTAAAAAAGCTGTCAAATACATTTCAGACTTTGAACATACGGCAACGGAATTAGCTATTGAAAAAAACTATGATTTCGTCATATGTGGGCACATTCATCAACCTCAAATAAAAGAAGTTATTAACCGAAAAGGAACATGTACCTATATGAATTCTGGCGATTGGATCGAAAATCTAAGCAGCTTAGAATATAAAAATGGAGAATGGAAACTGTTTTATTTCGAAGAAAATAAAGAGCAGATCCTAAAAAATAAAATTATTGATACCCCCCTTTTCAGCTTAGAAGACCTAAAGAAAATCGTTATATCATCGTAGAACTTACAGATCTTAACGGATCAAAAAAAGCCGAGCGAGCTCGGCTTTTTTGTCTTTTACAACGTTATTGTTTCCCCTATTTTCGGAAGAGACAATGAAATATCTTCGTTCTGGAATTTGTCCAAGGCCTTCTGTTTGTCAATTTGAATTAGCGGAAATGAATCGTAATGAATTCCCACTACACGTGTACAATTAATAAACTCTGCCGCTTTTATCGCATCATCGACATCCATTGTATAGTATCCACCAATAGGTAAAAAAGCCCAATCTAATTTCAGGTCAGCCAACAACTTCATTTCCATCGTCAATGCAGTATCGCCGGCAAAATAGATCTTTTTCCCCTGTACATTAAAGACAAATCCAACCGGAAACCCACCATATTGGCCATCAGGCGTACTATTCGTATGTGCAGCATAAACCATCTTGACAGTGCCAAAAGGCAGCTGTATGGTACCACCGAGATTGAACTCAACCACCTTATCGTCAGGCACCCCTTGTCTTCTGACCCATGCCGCTGTTTCTACAATGGCCAGTACCGTAGCATCACTATTCTTTTGGATGGTAGCCATATCTGCGACATGATCCTGATGTCCGTGGCTTAAAAAGATGTAATCGGGCTTAATCGCGTTAACATCAATTGCTTTCGCCAGAGGATTATAAGTTATGAATGGATCCAATAAAACCTTCGTTCCATCAAAATCAAACTCAACACAAGATTGACCGTAATACGTTGCTTTCATGATCATATTGTTATTGATTAAATAGTCCGCCTAGGCCACCTAACATATCTTTACTAGCCGCCTGCATTTCAGCTTGACTGATATTCTCTGCTTGGACTATTGCTTTATTCAACGCAACGACCAACAGTTCCTCTAATTCTTCTTTGTCTGCATTGGACAAAAAGACAGGGTCTATCGTAATCTCTTTGATCTCCTTATTGGCAGTTGCCACCACCCGGATCAAACCACCCTCAGCCTCACCGGATACCGAAATTGTATCTAGTCTTTTCTTAATTTCCTCTGCCTTTTGCTGTGCCTGAAATAATTTGTCAAACATATCTATCACATTTATTTGATGCCAATTTACAAAAATCCTCCAATACCTACTATTGCTAATTTAATTTCGCTAATGCTACCCTTTTTGTATTTTTGCAGCATGCAAAGCAATCAAGAAAAATTAGTTGCCCATTTTTTGGAACAGCTGAATCTAAATAACAGTACTGTCTCAGCAGAAACACACGCTAAGTTAACAGCACAGCAATCGGCAATCGTTAGCATCGAAGACGTCATTGCTTATATCAATACACTAGGCCAAGAATTAAATAGTGACGAAAATATTAATGAGCTTATTGAAAAAATAGAAGATGAAACCGACATCTTGATTCACAAGCTCAAATTTATAACAGCCAGCGACAGACCCAAAGTACTGGTGTTAGATCAAATTGATCCACTAAAGATCAACGAATCGGCTTATCTACAGGAATCTATCAAAATCGCAGGTGGAATCCCTACGATAGTTGCTAACGAAGCGGATAAAATCATCTTAATTGACAGTGACCAAAATGTATTTTCCCGTGTCCCGCTTTTATTAAATGATTCAGCAATTGCTCAATCCAAAGCGATTGAACTCGATCAGCTGTTTATTATAACAAAACCTAATTTTGCCACTATTCCAGGATACGATTATCTAATTGAATTGGAATCTCTGGCCGAGATCCTGCAACCGAAATATTTTGTCTATGGTCACGAAGGAAAGGACTGGCTGCAATTTCAATTGAAATAGTTTATCCACTAAAACAATGAGTAGGAGTAAAAACAAAAAGCATCTTTACGTAAAGATGCTTTTTGTTTTTACTCCTAAATAACTAGTTATACCTTCTTCGCAATACCTCATATAATTTTTCAACTGTATGGGGTTTATCCGCCCATCTGTTCTTAACCGCATAATTGGTTTGCAAAAATGCATCAGCTTCGGCATAACTATTAAATCTGTTCAATAACTCTACCGCTTCGCTATACGCTAAACTATAACCATTAAATAGGTCTTTAATAAATAAAAGTTTATCATTCAAACTTATTCCGGTTTTGATGTCAGTCAGTTTATCCGAACTTCCGGATTGACTGACTTGATAAACCCGGCTCTGCACCCCAGCTTGTTTTTGCTGCGAGATAATCTCATTTAACGTCAATGGCCTCGATGGGGCCTCCTCCGCCATGGTATTGACTTCCTCCTGAGTAAGGTTGTCCTGAACTTCTTCAATGACGACCTGTTTTGGTTCCTCTATAATCTCCTTAACAACTGTAGGTTCTTCATCCACCAAGTCTATCGTGGGTTCATCTATCTCATACTGTTTTTCTTCCCTATTTTCGGCAATAACTTCACTCGTCACGTCGTTCGTTTCATCTGCTATTGCAGGCGAATAAGAAGCTGCTGCCAATTCATTGCTCTCTTGTACTTCCTGCTTTACTTCAACAGCATCTTCGTTTAATTTTGTAGGTTCATCATTCTCTACATCACTTTTCGCAAGACTTTTAGATTCAGAAAAGCTCTGGCTAGACGCACGTATAGACGAAGGCGGTGTAAAATAATCGTTAAATGCTATTTTTTTACTCTCCAGCGCAGATTCTTTCAAGGTATTGTGAGCTTGTCCATCTTTCAATACAGCATCTGTTTTGAGTAAAGTAATGTAAGCTGCAACAGATTGTGCTTTAGCTTCCAGGCTCAGCAGATGGCCTATCTCTGCCTCACCATTCTTCTCTGACAAAGTCAAATATTGCGCATTCAAATCCTGTAATAAATCTCCTACCCTATTAAAAATTTCCTCTTTAGTACTCATAATTCTAGTTGAAATCGCCCGTTAATCGTTTATAATACCTATACACTCCTTACCTTAAAAAGTGAAAAATTCAATCCTTTGATTTATAATTATTTGGATTTTTACCCACTTTTTTGCTACTCAAATTTAATATTTAATTTCGATATTAGCATTGTCAAAAACAGAATATAGTAGAAGGTTTATTTACAAATAATACCTTATTTGTTGACCATTCGAAAAAATAATTTAATCAGATGCTTTTTTCCGAACATAATCTAACATTGAGACCAGCTCGATATGGAAGTATTGAGGTTATCTGTGGATCAATGTTCTCAGGCAAAACCGAAGAGTTGATACGAAGGCTAAAACGGGCACAATATGCAAGGCTAAACGTTGAAATATTCAAACCTTCTGTCGATAAACGATACGACGAAAAGTTGGTCGTTTCCCACGACAGTAATAGCATTCCATCCACTCCGGTTGAAAATTCATCGGCTATACTGCTTTTGAGTTCGGCCACCCAGGTTGTTGGAATAGATGAGGCACAATTTTTTGATGACGGATTGTCAGAGGTATGTGTCAAATTGGCAAACAATGGTATTCGTGTGATTATTGCTGGACTGGATATGGATTATAAAGGACAACCTTTTGGGCCTATTCCAAGTCTGATGGCTATAGCCGAACATGTTACAAAAGTGCATGCAGTCTGCATGCAATGCGGCGCTCCAGCGAATTATTCGTACCGTCTGATAGCAGATACGCAAACCGTGCTACTCGGTGAAAAGGAAGCTTATGAACCCCGCTGTAGGCAATGTTATTATCAGCTAGATCGGCAAAACGATTAGGAAGCGTTCCGCTCTCGCCAACAATATCATTTCAATTTTTAATTGATAGATGACATATGCATCATCAGTAAAAGCATTACGGGCTAAATATCGGATCCATATCACTATTATATAACATTTCTGATAAAAATCACTGCCAAATAGCCACGTTATCAAATTGGCATAAGATTTGAAATATATGTATAAATAAGAAGACAAACGCTTTCAAAGGCGATAAGATACTTTTCATAATTTAGGTTTATAATTGGTTAGTTTGCACCTCCTTGCCCATCAAGGAGGTGTTTTTTATGCCATAAAAAACGCCGCTCGTTTTTCAAAGAGCAGCGTTCATGTTATATAACTTAATTCAATTTTAAGGTTGCACGCGGTATTTTATCACTTTTCGGCCAATGTTACCTGTCTGATCCATTCCCTCTACAATCACTTTATAATTACCATTTCCATCCGCATTATAGAATTGGACTGCCGCCTCCCCTGTTTCGGTTACCGTTACTTTTGGATTCCAATAAATCGTAGTCCGCAGATCATTTACCGATTTTTGCTCTGGCGTATCGTATTTTGGTGTGTAGAATTTACGTTCTTTGACATAGCCCAAAGGGAACATATCGATCACATTCGATTTGGGTAACAGTTTCTCAATTTCACTTAAGGCCATCCGAGGTTTCTTAGCCTCCACTTTCTTCGTATAGATAGAGACTACACCATTGTTCTGATACATTCTTGATACTGTTCCCAGTTCGTCACGAAGGAAGATTTCGATCCCCTCAATATCCGCGACGTTGATACTATTCAATCCTGGTTCATCAATGGCCATACCATTTAGGAAAAACTGAACCGGAGTACGTCCACCCGCATTATAGTCACGCGACACATAATATTTCAATGTTTGAGGATCATATGTTATCCCCGTTAAAACTGTCTGCAGACACATGGTCAACACATTACACCCTGTCAGGCGCTCCGGCTCAATGCGATGTTCAGGCATCGATAAACCCGAAATAGATGGAAAATCTTTGTTTGTAATTACCTTTTTTTGCACTCCTGTCACCTCGACTTCATCCAATAAGATAGATTTTCGGTACTCTTTACGACTATTATCCAAATAGGGTGCAAATGCCTGGTCTATATTAGGGACAAAATAGCTTTTATAACCGTTATTCTTGTCGATTTCGGGATAATAACTTTGGTCCATATTGATGACCAAACTACGGTAATTATCATTCGACCGCGCATTTACCGTAACTTTGGATGAATCAGGAAAAACAAGGTCTTTAAATGTAAAACGACCATTTTGATCCGTGTATACATCCTTTTTGATATTCCGGGAAGGTACAGAAAGCAACAAACCACCATTTGGATAAGGACGGCCTGTATTCATCCGTAAAATCCCGGATAGCTCGATCCCTTGTTCAGGAAGGAAATTGACCTGCGGTAGCTTTTCAGCGATCAATGCGGAATAATCAAAACGGCGATATCCTTGTGTCATTAATAATGCATCCAGTGCTTTTTCACGGTTTGGATTTTTATCATCAAAATAAGCGTTCGGATTTTCGACATTCCCTTTCAGCTCTGAGGTCAATAAAAAATTGCTTACAATTGATAGGTCGGCCTGATCGTTATAAGGAACTTTGGATTCATCAATCACAGAGACAGAATAATTACCGGGATATTTCTGCCCATTATTATCAACTGAAAGCTTCAAATTGACCAGATCCTTCGCCTTATAACTTTGCTTATCGCTTGCGACTTGAATATTAAGTAATTTCTCACTTTGGACAAATGCCAGGCGTTCACTTACTGGTTTGCCATCTGGGGTCATTAAAGTGACCTGGACAATACCGTTTGGTAAGCGGTCTTTTGGAATATTGACCAGGGCAGATGAAGATTTTAAATTCACCTGTGCACCAAAACAAAGATGGCCATTGGACTGCACCAATACATAGTAAGATTGCGCTTTGTTGTTCGAAAAATTTTCTTCGCTGGTTACTACAGCAAACTCAGCATTTGCAGTGTCCTGTTTGACGAAAACAATATTCGCTTTATCATTAACCACGGCAGGAAGTTTATATTTACGTTCTTGCCCGTTGGCAAATTTGATGACTGCCTGATAATTTTCTCCAACGAGAGGCAATAAGGAGAAATACCCCATACCCAATCCGAAATCTTCAAATTCCGCAACAGACTTTCCTTTTGCATCCAGAATCGAACCTTTTACTGTCAGGCCCTTACCGTCGGATCCAACAGCTTTAAAAGCGACCTTTTTGGCAAGTCCGGCAATTAGATCACCACCTTCAGGGAAAAATTGTACATCAGCATCCCACAAGGCATTTTTGAGCAGGAAAGAACTGGACAACGGTTTCTCATTTTTATTTTCCTGGATACTGACCTTTAATTGCCCTTTTTCCAAATCAGCCTTCTCTTTTGCCGATAAGTTGATCGTCACTTTCCCCATGGCATCTGTCTCACCTTTACCTTTATCGACAGTTTCCCATCCAGCAACAAATTCCCAGTTGATTTTTGAATTAATCATGGGTTTCCCTGTACGGTCCCTGAACTGTATGACAGCCTGACTTTTATTACCATTAAGATTATTCTGAAACTCTATATGAGTGGTCAATTTTTTATTGATCACATCACCTATTGGAACAATTTTATTGAAAAAGTAAGATGCATCAAAGTTTGACATCCATTTTGTATAGGCTCTAAAGCGGTAATTATCCTGTGTCATGAACTGTGGATCAAGGACCATCTGTCCATTTCCAACACCTTTATCCAATGGAATCCGAAAGGTCTGAATAAGCGAATCACGGCTATTCAAAACTTCCACATAGGCTATTTTGCTCGGCTCGTATTCTGGAAGATTACGTGATAAATAGGAAGAAAACCATAATGTATCGCCTACAGCATAATAAGGTTTATCAAAGTGCAGATGTACTTTTTCCGTTGGGTAACCTTGAAAATATTTTTGAACCCGTTCTACGATCGTATTAATAGGTAATGTAGGTGCAGTCTGTGCATAAGTCGACCCGATTCCTAAAATGCCTATCGATAAAGTCAATAGTTTTATGTGCTTCATTGAAAGTCTTAGAATTAAAAAAGAATAGCTAAATATATTCAATTTTAAGCAAAGACCAATCCTACTAGGGTATTTTTAACATTTATTATACCATTATGCCTTTATTATACAACCTGCTAAAGTAAAGGCGCCAGCAAACGGCAGATCGAATCGACTCCTCGTTTCCATCGACTTCTTTGCATCCATTTACGGATTGTAATGAGATCTGAAGCTTCAATATCGGCAAGAAAATGATCATGCAAACGTTCACATAACGCTTTGTCTGATACGATCCCAGTTATTTCAAAATTGATGTAAAAGCTTCTGATATCCAGATTAGTTGTACCTATATAGGCGAGTTTACCGTCAATGCAAATAGTTTTGGCATGAAGAAATCCCTTGGTATAGAGGTATACGTTTACGCCCCTTTCAAGTAGCGGCTTGATAAAAGAAAAGGAAGCATGTTGTACAAAAAAAGAATCAGATTGCGCCGGTAACATCAGGTCAACCCGAACACCCGAAGATACGGCCAGCATCAACGCCGTGGTCAGTTGGTCACTTGGAATAAAATAAGGTGTGCACAATTCCACATATTCCTTGGCTTCATTGATTCCAGCGATGATCGCCTCCATATTGAATGGAGCCGGAGACCCCGGGTCACTAGCGGTAAATCCCACACCACTTGCATCTTTATCAGTGATCGGAAATCTGTTTAAATAACCTTTGCTCAGTTCAAATGGTTCCCCATCTGTTTGATTCCAGCTATTCCAAAATTGAATTTGTAATGTATTTACGGCTGCTCCGATAACCATCATTGCTGTATCTCGCCAATAGATATCATTTTTTCCGTTATTAATGTACCGGTCTGAAATATTGATTCCACCTACAAAACCTACTTTTCCATCAATGACAACAATTTTTCTGTGATTTCGGTAATTGCTATTCGCCAATGATGTAAAAGTAACGGGAAGAAAGGCCTCAAATCGAAAATCTGGTCTATGTCTACGCAGGTATTTAATCACATCAGGAGCTCCAAAACTATCCAGTATCAAACGTACCGTCACCCCCGATTTTGCCTTTTCTTCCAAAATTTGCAATATTTCACGTCCGATCTCATCCAATTCCCAGATATAGTACTCCATATGGATGGAATGATTTGCGCTTTTCAACTGCTGAATCAATGTCGGAAACTTTTCTTCGCCATTTATAAACAAAGTCACCTCATTATTCAGGGAAAATGTAGATATTTTTTGATTTTTGAGATAGCGATAGACCATGGCCAAACTACCGATACGATCATTTAGTGTATCAATATTTTCCTCCATAATTTCAGATTCTTTACGCCAGGCATCCAATAATTTTTTTGACTGCTCCCGATACATACGTTTCATCCTTTTGACCTTCTTGAATTTTTGGCCAAAGAAATAATAGATAAGTAATCCGATTACGGGTAGAAAAACAATAACCATAATCCAGGCGATCGTTTTGGCGGGGTTACGGTTTTCAATCAAGATTGTTCCGATTACACCAATATATAAGATAAGTAAAGGAATCCAGTAATATTGTAACGCAATTTGTAAAATATGATGAAGTACCTCCATATAATGTGCTAAGTTTAACACCAAATATAATACTTAGCGCTGACAAATTGTTTGCGCTTAAGCGCAGTTTATCGCGCCATCAATATGGATAAGAGGACTTAAATAGGGGATATTTAAATTCGCCCCCCGAAGTATAAACCAGATTCCTAGCAATAGGTATAACAAAGGCATCCATTTTGAAAAGCCAATTTTGAAAAATTTGGAGAAATTTCCAAAAAAAGAAAACAAAAACAACAGTGGAATTGTCCCCAGTCCGAAACACAGCATAAATAAAAAACTCTGTTGTGGACTGTCTGCATTCATTGCAGAAATTAAAGCCATATACACCATACCACAAGGTAATAATCCGTTCAATATACCAGCAAAAAAGCTCCCGCCTGGCCGATACAGCCATCTCGACAAAAATCCGGCAAGAGGTTGAACAGCACGGGTCTGCAAGCGAATGACTGCACGATTGTTTTTCCCTATAAGTTGGAACAGTGCAATCAATACCAATAGTATTCCCGTAATCCAGCTCAATGTACGTTGCCAACCCTGAATTTGAGCAATTGTACCTATGGTCCCCAATAGAAAACCAAGACTACCATAGGTCAAGATCCGACCGAATTGGTAGAGGATCTTATTCAGAAAAGTACGCCAGGCCAGTTCTTGTCTACCCTCGATAGCAAAGATTAAAGGGCCACACATGACCGCACAATGTATGCTTCCAAATAAACCCATATAAAATGCAAAGTAGGTATAACTCATGCTCCAGGTTTAAAATAAAATATGCTCTTCAAATAAAAAGTCCTTACCTGCACTTCTCCAATCGATATACAGATTCCACATTCCCTTATCGAATGTCGAAATCGGCAACATCAACAGCTTATCCATTGTCTGGAATGGCAGCTCTCTATCTAATTTGTTATCCGAAGGCTTACGGAATAATAGTTTCCCCTTGTTAATTTTCGAGACAAAATGTATATAAAGAGTATCTTTTCTGATCTCAACAGTCGGCATTTCTTTCATGGTCAGTACATTCTGTTTTTTTTCGTAAGCTTGATCGTAATTTAAACCCTGTTCATAATAATCGTCTTCTTCCAAGCTGTCCGAATCGTGAGTGACCATATAAAATCCGGCTGCAACGATGCAAAACATAAACACTGCCAAACTCAAAAAAATTTTTGTACCCCAATTCATTTTTTTATTTGTTAATTCATTCCAGGAGGAGCAATGAAAGTAGTTTTTAAACTTTCCACTTTTTTGTCCCCAGAATAGATAGATAATTTGATATTACTTTTATACGTTTCGACATCTTTATTCGCCATAATTAAAAAAAAGCTTAGAGTAGCATGCCCATCTTTGCTGAGCTTCTGAATAGGATTGACCAATTGGATCCTGAGTCGCGGGTCTTCGCATACCAATTTAAAAGGCATTTCTTTTCCAGATTTGTTAACTAATTCCAACGCGTAAAGATTGCTTATTGTCTTATCGTCCCGAAGCTGATAGGTGCTTCCTTTTGCGCGTAATAATCGGCCATCAACCTCAGAGCGATTGAACAGCAGGAAAGCAAATACCGACATCAACAGCACTAAGACAATTGAGTAAGCGATAGCCCGTATATTACTTTTCTTCTCGAGCGTGCCTTCAATTTCCCCCATGGAATAAAAACCGATCAGCTTTTTGGGTTTTCCGATTTTTCCCATGACAGCATCACAAGCGTCAATACATGCAGTGCAACTCACACATTCCAGTTGTAGACCTTTTCGGATATCAATTCCTGTCGGACATACATGAACGCAAAGCTTGCAGTCAACACAGTCCCCGTGTGACACTGTGGTATTTTTCTGCTGTTTTCCTCTTGGCTCACCACGTCTATGATCGTATGCCACTGTGAGACTTTGATCATCCAGCAGCACACCTTGCAATCTCCCATAGGGGCAAATCGCGATGCATACAATCTCCCTGACATAAGCAAATACAGCATAAAAAACCAACGTGAATAAAATGATTGAAATAAGGCCGCCGATATGTTGATCCAATGGGTCGGTAATGATTTTAATCAAAGCATCCGAACCGATGATATAAGACAAAAAGATATTCGAGATCAAAAATGAAATGATCAAAAATATGCTATGTTTCAATACTTTTTTTAACTGTTTCTGATCCGTGTCAGGAACATCATTGCGTTTTTTCTGTTGCTGCCAATCTCCTTCAATCCAATACTCAATCCTCCTAAAAATCAGTTCGAGAAAAATCGTCTGGGGACAGGTCCATCCACACCAGACACGTCCAAATACGACCGTAAACAGTACCACGCAGACCATCACGATCAACATTCCAAAAACGAATATATAGAGATCCTGTGGGTAAAAAAGGTTCCCCAGAATAGAAAACTTCCGTTCAATGACATTGAACATTAAGAATGGTTCGCCGTTTACCTTGATAAAAGGCGCGACAAATAAGAACAGTAGTAGCGTATAACCAACCCACTGCCTTTTTTTATAAAGTGCTCCCTGCGGTTTTTTGGCATAGATCCACTGTCTTTTTTTTGACTTAGGTCTACCATTATTGGCGTTATTAACTACTACTGTACTCATTTCGATATTGATTTATTGTTCCGCTTTCTTCTCTACTTCAGCTCCATCATTTACTTTTGTTGCATCTTTAGCATTTCCATAGATTACTTCTTCCCCTTGTGGTTCCTTTGGATTCGCCGGATGCGTATCCCTTAAGGTGACAATATAACTTGCCACTTGCGCTATTTGAGCGGGACTTAAGGTCTGCTCCCAAGGCACCATTCCTTTGTCCGGTACACCATACTTGATCGTTTTGAAAAGATCCTTAATTTCGCCGCCGTGCAACCAAAATTTGTCCGTTAAGTTAGGTCCAATACCCCCCTCTCCATTTCCACCATGACAGGCTACACAGTTTGCCGCGAATATAGCTTTTCCCTCAACAGCCATGTCTGGCTCAAATTCCACCGTATTTTCGTCGACATTGCTGGCAGACGCAGCCAAATACGCTTGTCTTTCCTTTTCTGCGACAACCATTTCATGTACATATTCTTGGTCTTGATTCATACCGATCCCAGAAACCTGGTAGATGAATAGGTACACCAGTCCAAAAAAGATTGTTCCATAGAACAAAAAGTTAAACCAGATTGGAATGGGGTTATCCAGTTCCCGGATGCCATCGTATTCGTGGTCGATAACAATATCTTTTTCTTCCGATATAGGCCTTATTCCCATGATCTTATTCCAAGATCGTTTCAACCATCCTTTTTTTGCCAGTTTCTTAAGTTCTTCTTCTTTGACCAAGTCAGGCATCGTAATCCTAATGATAGATTTCATCGCACGGTTAACCACCAGTGCCGAAGCAAGAAGAGCCAACATTACGACAATCAATACGATAATTAAGATATCTGTGTATAAATTATCCGTACCAAAACCCCAAGTAGATTGGACAAGCTCTACTGTAGTCGGTACAGTATCTAATAATAAACTCATATACTATATACTTTCAGGTGAATGATTCATTTCCTTTTCAGTTTCCTCTTCCTCCAAAGGCAGTTCCTTCATATAATTTACATAGTCCTTTTTCATGCGGAATAACATGATTGCGACCGAGATGAAGAAAATCAAGAATATCCAAAGTGACACAATAAGGTAAAGCTCACTTCCGTTCAAATTTGTAATTTGTTTAAACATTGCGTTACTGATTTATGTTAACATCCTCAACCACTTTCGGAGCTGCTTTTATATCCGTTCCCAATCGTTGTAAGTACGCAATTACCGCTATAATTTCCCGATCGGCCAATACGTTTACTTGATTCTGTTTCAGGTCATCCGCAATTTTTTGAGCCTGTTTGTGCAGATCCGGTTCTGCGTTCGCTATCGCCACATCCGTATAGGGAATTCCCAATTTTCTTAAAGCCTTCATTTTATCTTTCAGAATGGAGTTATCCAATTTCTGATCGATCAGCCAAGGGTAAGAAGGCATGATACTTCCGGGGGAGGTAATGGTGGGATCCAATAGGTGGTCAAAATGCCATTTATTCGGATATTTGGAACCGATACGGTGCAAATCAGGCCCAGTTCGTTTCGACCCC
This sequence comes from Sphingobacterium prati, assembly GCF_013167215.1. Lineage (GTDB taxonomy): Bacteria > Bacteroidota > Bacteroidia > Sphingobacteriales > Sphingobacteriaceae > Sphingobacterium > Sphingobacterium prati. The sequence continues at coordinate 2,189 of NZ_JABJWY010000035.1, read as the reverse complement.
CATAAAAATGGCGTATCATATACAAATTCACCAGCTTTGCTATATTCACCATAACGGGCTGTTTCCGATCTAAACGGGCGGATTGTCTGTGTGTGGCAGTTGACACAGCCCTCTCTGACATAGAGATCACGTCCTTGCAGTTCCAGCGCTGTGTAGGGTTTTACACTTGCGATTGTCGGTACGTTTTTTGAAATGGTAAACGTCGGGACCATCTCAACCATACCACCGATGAGGATCGCGATTAGCGCCAAGACCATAAACAATATAGGCTTACGTTCAAGACGGCGATGCTGAGATTGTTCGTTGACCTGGACCGGTAATAAAGCTGGTGCTTCGGCAGGCTCGTTTGCCAGAAGTTTCCCTTGCTTCATCGTTTTAATTAGATTGAACGTCATCAAGAAGACACCTGATAAATAAAGTGCTCCACCCAAAGCCCGCATCATGTGCATTGGCAGAATCTCCAATGTTGTTGCCAAGAAGTTTGGGTATTTCAAAACGCCTTCAGGTGTAAACTCCTTCCACATCAAACCTTGCACTACTGCCGCCCAATACATTGGAATTGCATAGAATAAGATGCCTAATGTGCCGATCCAAAAGTGTGTGGATGCTAATTTTTTAGAATAAAGTTCAGTTTTATAAATACGTGGGATTAACCAGTAAAGAATACCGAATGTCATAAAACCATTCCACCCCAATGCTCCAACGTGTACGTGTGCAACGATCCAATCCGTAAAGTGTGCGATGGCATTCACTTGCTTCAAGGACAACATTGGACCTTCAAAAGTTGCCATACCGTAACAAGTCAGTGCGACGACCATAAACTTCAGCATGGGTTCCGTACGTACCTTATCCCAAGCCCCGCGCAGCGTCAACAGACCGTTTATCATACCACCCCAGCTCGGCGCAATCAGCATAATCGAAAATACCACTCCTAACGACTGTACCCAGCTTGGTAGCGCTGTATATAACAAGTGGTGAGGCCCGGCCCAGATATAGATAAAAATCAGAGACCAAAAGTGAAGAATACTTAATTTATAGGAATAAACCGGTCGATTAGCCATTTTCGGCAAAAAGTAGTACATCATTCCCAGGTAAGGAGTAGTCAAGAAAAATGCTACTGCATTATGACCATACCACCATTGTACAAGCGCATCCTGAACACCTTTATATACATAATAACTTTTCCATCCGGCCACAGGCAATTGAATGGAGTTAACAATATGTAATACGGCTACAGTAACGAATGTGGCTATATAGAACCAAACTGCGACGTACATATGACGTTCACGTCGTTTGATAATGGTACCAAACATATTGATACCAAATACAACCCAGATGAGGGTAATAGCAATATCAATCGGCCACTCCATCTCGGCATATTCATGGCTCGAAGTAAGCCCAAGCGGAAGTGTAATAGCCGAAGCGACAATGATCAATTGCCACCCCCAAAAATGAAGTTTACTTAAAGCGTCACTGAACATTCTCGCTTTAAGCACCCGTTGTAAGGAGTAATAGACTCCCATAAAAATACCGTTACCTACGAAGGCAAATATTACTGCGTTTGTATGTACGGGACGTACACGGCCAAACGTTGTAAACTGCAATCCGAAGTTCATTTGAGGCCAGACAAGCTGCGTTGCCACAAGCAATCCGATGGTCATACCAACTATCCCCCAAATAATGGTAGCGATTCCGAAATTTCTGACAATTTTATTGTCGTAATTAAATTGCTCTAACTGCATTACTTAAATTGTTGATTCTGAATCAAAAGTAAGCAGCATTTTATGACAATCTAATGATGTACAATGCGTACAAAAGTGATGTACGTCACTTTATTAAACAGGATCAATCCATATTTCAAAACCATTTGAGTATTGATTCCATGGCAGTTAAATTAACAAAAACAGCTCGCAATAGTTTATGCTATAAATATTAAGAATAAAAGTGATGTCGATCACTTTCGTAAATGGGATGGGTACGTTCCCTTTGAGATCAAGCAATAGCTAATTAGACTTTTTCATCCAGATTGGTTACCGGAAATCATCTAACAAACAAGAGGCATTACGTAAATGCTATGCATCCTAATCGCGCTATTATGGTATAGGAAATGATTATCCTTTGAAGCGCTAATAATAAAATTGGGGATATCCAAACGCAAGAAGCCCTTGACTGTTTCCAGCAAGGGCTTC
>NZ_JABJWY010000034.1:1349323-1360081 GCF_013167215.1 Sphingobacterium prati | reverse complement strand
GAGACTGTAACATGAACTGTGTCAGAGGAATAATTCAATAAGATTATTTATATTCAATTATTCAAACGACACGGTCATGAAAGAAAAAGACCCATTCGACTTTGAACGCTTCAAGGCAGAAGCCATGCAAGGTCTTTACGAAGGTAAAAGTTTGTCTCCCAATGATGGCGTCCTAGCGCCGTTAATGAAGCATCTGTTGGAATCAATGATGGATGGAGAACTGGAAAACCATTTGAACGAAGAGAAAGCTTCGGGCAATAGCAACCGGCGAAATGGCAAGACAAAAAAGACTGTCCGAGGCCTTAACACTGGGACATTTGAACTGGAAACAGGCCGTGATAGATCCGGCACATTCGAGCCTAAGGTAGTACCTAAAAGGCAATTAATCATTACTGAACAGCTTGAGGGACACGTGCTGAGCATGTATGCCAAAGGAATGAGCACACGGGCGATAAGCGAGTTTATACGCGAAATGTACGCAATGGAAATCTCTGCCACTGAAATATCGCGTATTACCGAAAGTGTACTTCCAGCTGTAAATGAATGGCGTAGTAGGCCTCTTGAAGCTGTTTATCCCTTTGTATTCCTGGACTGCATGCACATTAAAGTTCGCCAGAATGGAACTGTTGAATCAAGAGCTATTTATAACATACTGGGAGTTGGTATGGATGGTAGAAAAGATCTGATCGGTCTTTATAGCTCAGAAAATGAGGGAGCTAAGTTCTGGCTTTCAGTTCTTACGGATCTAAAGCAACGTGGTGTTGAAGACATCCTTATTGCTTGTATTGATGGTCTAAAAGGGTTTCCTGAGGCCATAGAAGCTATTTTTCCAAAAACAAAGATCCAGTTGTGTATTGTTCACCAAATCAGAACAAGTATGCGCTATGTAACTGAGAAAGATAAAAAGCTTGTTATGGAGGATTTAAAGCCAGTCTATAAAGCCGTGAACGAAGAAATAGGTTATGAGAACCTCTTGTCTTTCGAAGAAAAATGGGGTAAGAAATATCCGCTTGCTGCCAAATCCTGGATGGATAATTGGACCAATCTTTCTACTTTCTTTGAGTACGAGGATCAGGTTCGCAAGATTATATACACCACAAATCCGATCGAGGGAATGCACCGTCAGATACGAAAAATTATTAAGTCTAAAGGAGCTTTCAGCTCTGAACAGGCGCTCATGAAATTGATGTATTTAATTATTAAAGATATTGCAAAAAAATGGACGATGCCAATGCATAACTGGGGCTTGACCATATCCCAACTTTATATTAGATTTGGGGATAGACTCAAATTAGAAAGAGGTTTTTAAGATGCTAATCCAATGACACAGTTTGAGTTACACTCCCTTAATAAAAGAAAACTAGATCTTTCGTTTTATCCCGCCACTACCTTACTCCAACCAAGCCCTTTTGTAATGAAGAACTATGTTATAAATATTAAACATTTTGTTTTTCAATAATTTATACTTACATTCGTACAATAATCAGGCTTCTGCCATTGCTTCTTCTGAAACTTTTGAGTTTACTCTTTCTTCTCAGTCTTTGCCTTTTCAGCCGCTATTTTTGTCATCAATATATAAGGTAAAGTTCCTTTTTTCAAATTGATATTTTCAATACGATAAAAATACCAACTTCATTTTTTGTTTACAGATCGATTTAATTGCCTTAATGATATAAGTATCACTATAGCAATGGCACATGCCAAAGAAGTTTTAATAAATACATAATTTTATAATATATACAATGCAACAAGGAACAGTAAAATTCTTTAATGACACCAAAGGTTTTGGTTTTATTACACCATCAAATGGAGGTCAAGATGTTTTCGTACATTCATCAGGTTTAATCAATGATATACGCGAAAACGACACTGTAACATTCGATATAGAGAACGGTAAAAAGGGCATTAACGCTGTTAATGTGCGCGTAGCATAATTAAGTAGGAAGACTCAAAACTTTCTTTAAGTTAAGTTCAACAGATAGCATTTATGTTATCTGTTTTTTTTTTGATGTGACATAGCTTAATAGAGCTTTTCTTAAGCATAACCAGTTCTAAATCGATTTGATTTTTCAGATCACTTTTTGGTGAATGAATCAGATGAAAAAAAGCATATTAACTTTTATTAGTCAATATAATATTTGCTGGAAATAAAGTATAGTTCGAAAATAATGAAAAAGATAACCATGACCGCATACCAAAATGATTTTTTACTTTTTGAAAAAGCAAGCAAGCCGCACAGTGAAATATGGGTAACCATTTTCACACCGTAAAGAGGCATCAATTTTTCCAGATAAGTTTGTCCCTTTAGCAGTGTATCCAATATATCTACGCCATAAATCATAATTAGTAATAGAAAAATCCACTTTTTCCTTGAAAAAAAATAATTTCTATAGCTGTCGGAATAATCTTTGACATCCGAAGGATACAGCAGCTGGCAAAGCGTAAAGTAGAGCAGTATATAGGTTATTATTAAAATATATTCGGTGAAAGTCCAGACCCTCATCTCTCTCAGATTGTATTCCCACCACCAAAAATGGATCATCTGAACAAATAAATACAATACCCACAATAAGTGGATCCAGTAGGGTTTTGTTCTTCCCGGATGTTGAACAAATTTGACGGTACCGTTAAGTAAGCTACCAATTCCCAACCCTAGGATGATACTGATGACTGTTTTGATATGGTTAAAAAAATCCATTATAAAGTAGTAGTTCTAATGGTTTTAAATTAGTAGCAATCAACGTGAAGCCTATGCTGTCCGCACTTCACGCATTGAAATAAATACCCTCCTAAACTACTTATTTTATTGAATCAATTTATCTAAAACTGTTTTTAATTCACTACCTCTAAGATTTCGTGCTACAATTTTCCCTTCTTTGTCTAAAAGAAAGTTGTCAGGAACTCCTTTTAAGCCAAAAACCTGATAAAGTTCACCGTTGAAGCCACCTGTGGCCAATACATTAGTCCAAGATAGCTTATCATTGTCAATAGCTGCAAGCCAGTCCTCCCTTGATTCATCAATGGATACGGCCAATATCTCAAAGTTTTTTGATCTGTATTCGTTATACAAAGATCGCAGGTGGGGAAACTCCTTGCGGCACGGACCACACCAGCTCGCCCAGAAATCCACTAGAACATATTTCCCTCTGAAATCTTCAAGATTGACGAGCTCGCCATCATCGTTGGCGAGCTCAAATGTGGGAAGTTCTTTACCAAGTACTAGATGAGGATGCGCCATTATCTTTTTATTCAATAGCCTGCCTGTATAACTATTTTTAAGTTCGTTAGAAAGTACATTATATAATGTATTGACCAAGTTGGGTTGCCTCTTCAAAGAGGAAAAAGATCGGTTCAAAAGATCCAGGCTGTAGAAATTGTTAGGGTTGGTTTGGATAAATTTGCTTAAAATGCTATCTCCTAACGCCGTTTTATTTTCTTGGTTTTTATTTGCCAGATATACGGCTCTTCGGTTTTCATTGTAAGCTATCGCCGACTTATCTAAAGCAGAACCGTTCAATTCATATTTGTCGTTGTCAATATTCAAATTGTCTCTAGGGCCCGAGAGCCAACCTGTTAGACCATGAAAGTCTAACCGATCCCCCGGTGAGACCCAAAACGAGTAGACAATTTGATCTTTTACCAATCGTGGATTAAAGTCGTTGTCAATAATAAAATTAATACGTGTCGGTTCACCGATATTGCCACTAAAAGTAAAAGTTCGGTCAGCTGATAGTTGTAATGAATCACGAATTACTTTTTCATTATTTTTATAGATGATCCTATACTTCGCATTCGGAACAGTGTCGATCCTTCCCTGAATCGTAAAGTTGCTATTACTCTGTGCTATAGTGACCAAAGGAATTGATAATAATGATATTATAGCTAATAATACTGTTGATTTTCTCATAATTCTGAATTAGATCTACATCAACTAAGTTATTAGTTATAGATCAGATATGCAAGTCATCCACAAAAAAATATCTCTTTGGTTAGGTATTTACCTTTGTGGTATTCAGAAACACGAAATGTTTTTCGAGACGGTAAAGCAATCTACTAACTTTCACGCTCTCATTTATTCTCGGAGTTGATCTGTTACAAACAAAAGTCCATTGAAAGTCTTATCGCCGTAAAATCTCGATTCCTTAGAAATACTTCTGATGGAGGAAGTGGCGGAATTAATGCTAGGCATAACAAAAAGGAATGGGATCTGAGAAACCTGCTAAAATAAACACATCACGATATTTCAACTAAGTTACACCAATACTGATCTGAACAGTTAATTTCGCTTTATACTCAAAAAACCAAGCTTGGGCGTTTTGGTATATCTCGGAGATAGGCAAATCCTGTACAACTGCCTGCTCAACGCTCCCAGGAATAGTTCCAGAAATACCCCAACCGGCTAAAACAAAAGGCTCCAAGGCGAAAGGCATTCCAAAAGTTGACCAGTTGAAAACGGTCACAGCCAATTCTATACATGATTTTGTGGTAAATGGTACAATTGAAATTTCCGATAGCTTGGTATGAATTATATGGGAAAATTTAACAAGGGATAAAATCCAACTTGTTTTTTACAGTTTCTTTATTCTGGAAGATTGAAATCCACTTAAAATAACTGAAATTAGTATAAGTGTAATTCCAATAACTAACAATGGTATCCAAAATATAAAGCAAAATTTTGATAGTTTTATAATGAAATTGCTATCATCACCTCTCGAAACAAACATTCCAGCCCCAAATATTAAGATTAGAACTGGCGTAAACCGTCGCTCCGCGGACAGCTTACAAAAAGCGACTTGGCAAAACAGCTCCACTTTCGTACCTTCGATACGGCTACGATATTTCGCTAAGTCGCCGCGCCATTGGCGGTAATTTTATCTGAACTCATAACTGAACATAGAATTTTAAAATGACAAAAATATTTTTACTACTTTTTTGTACGCTAACATCAATAATTGGAAAAGCTCAAACAGAAAAAATTTATTCAAAAGCATACGGAAAAAGTGAAAATCCGACAATAATTTACATTCACGGCGGACCAAGAGGAAACTCGACACTTTTTGAGGGAACAACAGCAGGAAATTTAGCCAGAAAAGGTTTTTATGTTATCGTTTATGACAGACGTGGTGAAGGTCGTTCAATTGACACAACTGCAACATTTACTTTTCAAGAAGCAATTAGCGATTTAAATAGCATTTACAAAAAATATAATATCGAAAAAGCAAATATAATTGCTCATAGTTTTGGTGGTTTGGTTGGAACGCTTTTTACGGAAAAAAATCCTGAAAAAGTAAATTCATTAATTCTTACAGGTGCACTTTTTTCTCAACAAGAAACGTATAACCATATTTTGGAAACGACACGAAAGATCTACAAAAGAAAGAATGACACTTTAATGCTTTCCAAAATTTCTGAAATTGAAAAATTGGACAAAAATTCGGCTGAATACAGAAAGCAATGTTATGAAATTGCAAGTATGAACAACTATTTCAAAATGCCATTTCCGACAAGTGTGGCAATCCAAATTCGGGAAAATTATGAAAATAGTGAATATGGAAAAAGCAATATCCGAAATGACGACGCTCCTATTTTGTTCTATAAAAATGAAAGCAAAAATAATATTGACACCAAACCTATTTTAAAAAAACTAAAAAAAGAGAATGTAAAATTATTTGCAATTTATGGTATGCAAGACAAAATATTTTCAGAAAAGCAATTAAGCGATATGAAGAAAATAGTTAGAAAACAAAATTTCAAGACAATTGACAATTGTTCACATTATCCATTTGTTGACCAGCAAAATCCATTCATTGAAATAATCGAAAAGTGGATTAAATAAAAAACTACCGCCAGCAAAGTATTGCCAAAAGGTTAGCTGCAAGCATAACACACAACGCACATCAGTATAAAAAAATTGAATTTATGACACAGTTGGTGTTACACTCCCATGAATGGAAACTTATCCCAGGCACAATGACCCCTGGGGATTACGAAAGAGTGGCGATACAATTTGGTGTTACTTTACCCCAAAGCTTTATTGAATGGCATAAGCGCTATTTCTTTGCCGAATGTGATTGTTCAATAGTCAGACTACCGCACTCCTTGCCTTCCCAACCGCTTGCGGAAATAATATCTAATCTTGACTGGTATATACCTGAACAACTCATCCCACTTGGCCTGATTCCGTTTGCGAGTGAAGGCAATGATACAGGACCACTGGTATTTGATACGAGAGGCTCCGTCGAAAAAAATGATTATCCGATCAGAGTGTACGACCATGAATATGATGGCGAGCTCGACGGATTGAGCGAAATTATCTTTTCGTCATTCAGCAAGATGTTGGCATGCTTAACCCATTTGCTAAACGAAACTAAAACAAGAAAGCATTTTGAAGTAATCGCTGACTTTTATGCTATCGACCCAGACGGGGCGGGCTCTACTGGTCGACCATATTGGGAAAGTTGGATAGCAATGGGCCGGGCAAACTTCGAGGAATTTGGATATTAAGGTCAGCATTCAACAAATGAACATGTATAAATAATATGAAGGAAGTTCTTTTAGTATTGGATTTGGACGAAACATTGTTGTACGCTACAAAAGATAAGTTGATACAGCAGGAAGACTTTGTTGTAGGGCAGTATTATGTATATGTCCGTCCAAATTTAGACTATTTTTTATCAGAGATGGCTGGAGATTTTAAACTGGCTATTTGGAGCTCTGCGGATGATAGTTACGTGCATGAACTCGTTGATAAAATAAAACCAGCCGCTGTCGATTTTGAATTTGTCTGGGGACGATCTCGTACGACAAAAAAACGGATAAGTGTGACTGATGAATACTATTACGTAAAAAGGTTATCCAAAGTAAAACGAAAGGGCTTCTTATTGGAAAGAACGCTTATAATAGATGACACCGCTGAAAAATCAATGCTGAACTATGGTAACGCAATCCAAATAGCTGAATTTACAGGGAACGCTAACGATGATGAGTTACTCCTATTGGCTTCCTATTTAAAGAAATTTAAAAATGTTGATAATGTCAGGAGAATTGACAAAAGATATTGGAGGAATCAATAGAGAACTATCTTGTTATAAATCTTTAAATTATAAAAAGATATCTAGTTACAATGGCAGTTTTTGAGTAATTTTAAATAACAGACAAACTGAAGTGATGGCTTATAACAATGAACTTGTCAACCGCGTCCGCGTAAGGCTTGCAATAGAAGAAAATATCGAAGTTGAGGAAAAGAAAATGTTTAGCGGATTATCCTTTCTTGTTAATGGGAAAATGTGTATCAATATCAGCCATGACAATCTGATGTGTCGCTATTGCGCAAAACGGGAAGATGAAGTCTCAGAAAAAATAGGCTTCTTGCCTATGATTATGAAAGGAAAGCAACTAAAGGGCTATTGCTATGTCGAACCTATCGGTTTTCAAAAACCCGATGATTTTGAATATTGGATAAAAATATGCCTTGATTATAACCCAATTGCAAGAGCCTCAAAGAAGAAATGAAAAATAAACTTGAGTTAGTATACTTTATACACTCTGCCAAAGTTCGCGTTACAGTCTCATCCCGCATTTTCCCAATACAATGTTATCTGCAGTTATTTTAGCGGATTTTTGGAAATTTCATTATTAAACTGCAAACGCTCAACTAATTTCTCAATAATTTCATCCACTACAGAACTAAATAGCTGGTAATCTAGTATTACTAGATGCTGGATTAGGCCTGGATGGAAATAGGAATTTGGTTAACTTGCCGCTAGAACTGAGACCGACAAACGACGAGCGCTAGCATACTTTATACAATAATTTTCTAGTACCTTAGTAAAAAAAAGATGCAAAGAATAGTAAAGCTTAGCACACTTGTTACAGCATTGGTGTTTAATCTCTCTCTGGTCTTTTCGCAGGAAGCAAAAGTTGTTGATGTTAAAAGTACCGTCGAAAACAATAATCTTAAATTAACGGTGTCACCACCCAAAAACGGTGTTCCTGAAATTATACCTGATGTTAAGGCTGATTTCCAAGGAGGTCAATTGGCGTTAAACAACTTTATTGCTAAGAATCTGAAATACCCAAAGCAGGCAATTGAAAATGGTGTTCAGGGTGTTTTGGTGGTACGGCTCAAAGTGGCAAAAGATGGAACTGTGATCTTCGATGAATTTATTAAACAGCTAGGTTATGGTTGCGAAGCAGAGGCTAAAAGGTTAATCAAAACAATGCCAAAGTGGAATCCTGCTATGCTTAAAGGCAAACCTATTGACTCCAATTATACGATAAAGCTTGCATTTAAGTTTGTCGATTGATGACAGCCTCAGCTCCCTTTTAAAAATTGTGAGGTTCACTGATTCAACCAGATGATAAATCGTTATGTATACCACCAGTATACCTATTTATTGACTATAGCTTGTCTGCAAAATATATCCTTAGAACTGCGTTCTGTCAAAGTTTAAGCGCATCACTCTGCTGTATCTTGGCGGCATTATTTCTTCAGCTTTCATAAAATGGGACTGGTCATTTTTTCTTATCCCCACATTAATGTGAACGCAAATGGCCTTTATGAATAGAAACTTATTCCCGGATCATTAACTAATGATGATTACAAAAAAGTGGCCGCAGAATTTGGGGTTAGGTGGGATGGAATTTGAAAAGAGATATAATAAGGAAATTCGTTTTTTTATTGCATATTAGCCAGCGGAAAATTAGACCATTAGAATTGGTGCAACCTATAAAACAAATTGACTATGGAAAGGCCATATAGCGGTATTGCAACCCATTACGAAACTCCAACGGGATATTCCATTATCGTCCCGGCAAAGAAGCATTTACCTATTATCATTATTTTTAGTTTATGGCTGATTGGTTGGATACGATCAATTATTTTTTTTGCCCCGACACTTGAAAACTTTTACTATACCACTGGAGGTTTAAGCTTCGAGGGAATATTTTATATAGTTTGGTGGATCCTCTCGACGGCAGCTGGCTTATTTGTAACGAAAACGTTAATGTGGTATCTCATTGGAAAAGAAATCATTACAATAGATCGCGAGCAAATAAGTATTGCCAGAAAAAACGATATTCTATTCAGGCATAAGATTTATGATCTACAAGAAGCGAAGAAATTTCATGTTGAGGAAGAACATTTTGAGTTTGTTTTTTGGAATCAGGGAAATAGTTTAGGTATTTTTAGAAACAGAGGCACTATTCGATTTGAATATGGTTTTAAAACAATAAAATTTGCAAATGATATGGATCAAGCTGAGGCAAATCACATCCTGGAAACATTACGATCATCGGGCTATCTGAACGCCACAAATTTTGACTAAATAGCAATTTATTTGAACGAAAACAATCTAAAAATCGAATCCAACACGCTAAATGAAGAAATTAAGTCAATTTAATAATTCTAAAACGTTCTTTGTTAGTCCTCCTAAATCGACTTCTATCCTTTTCAAGTTTTTATAAAATTACATATATTGGATTTGAAATAAAGGCTATTCATACTTAACCGATATATTATGGGAAACATATTTGACGACGAAAAGTTATACCCTAATGAAGGAGCAATAAAAGAGCATTTCAAAGATCATTATGACAGCGTATTCATCGCATTGCTCCCCTTCTTTCAACTTGACAGAGAGGAAATTGATAAAGCTAATCTAAAAAAAGCCAAGTTACTATCGCACGAAGAAGCGTTGAAGGAAATTGATTTCTTAAAAAACCTTCCCGAGGCGAATAGAGAGATCTATAGTTACGACAATGAACGATATCCTGCCGATAAAGATATTTTTCGGGAGGGTAAAGCAATACCTTGGAAAAATATCGTGAATGGCTCAACCTTGACGGGCTATGCAGAACTTAATACGGCTTTAAGGACGTCAATAGGTGGGCTAAACCGGAATTTTACGAGACCGGACCTCATGGAAAAGCTTAACAATTTTACAGACCACGAAAGTATCTACCACCCGACTGAAGGTGCGTTTGGTATGCTTTCAAAGATGGCTATCTATAAAGCTTTCAAACTCTTGGGAAAGAACCAGATCCTGATAACCGACGAGTTTTATGAAAACACCACAACTATAGATCTTGATCGATTAACGGAATATGAATTCTGTGATGAGATCGGTGGTAAAGATTATTACCTATATTCGGCTGATAAAGAGATTCTGTTTACCATTGAGTGGGATAGCTTCTTCTTTCTCATCGCAACAGATCACAGAGAAATGGATCAGCTTATCGCTAGCGATTTGTTTGAGGGTTTTCTCTGTGATGACCATACAGAACATTATTGGGAATACACCGTTGAGCTATAAAATAACAATAATAGCCTGAAACAGATTTAGTATAATATAGTACGACGGTCGAATATGAAAACAGAAACTCAAGAAAAATTTGACAGAATCATAAAAGAAAGCTTTATTGAAATCTTAAAACCGCTTGGTTTTAAAAAGAAGGCCAACAACTTTTATTTGCCGCTTGAGAAAATTGGTCACATCATAAATATTCAAAAAAGTTATTATAGCACTAAAGACGGTATCCGTTTCACTATAAACGTTGGTATATTTTCACCGGAGTATTGGTTAGCGTGCTATAACTATCATAACGAAGAGATACCGGCATTTCCCGCCGAACATGAATGTTTAATTACACTTCCCGAAATTTAGAGATTTTCGACCTCTTCGACGGAAAGTCCTGTGCCTTTAGCAATATCAGCTATAGGTAATCCCATTTCCTTAAATGCTTTAGCAGTCTCAAGAG
>NZ_JABJWY010000034.1:1308805-1349273 GCF_013167215.1 Sphingobacterium prati | reverse complement strand
TATCAAAGAAAAGCTTTGTGGAGATTGTACTTTAGGGGCAGCTAATGCATCAATAAGTTCGCCTACAAGTTTAACCTTTTTTGCTTCGTATTGAGAGGCCATGAAATCCCCGCCTTCTGCATTTTTATGAAGAAGTAGAAGCGAATCAATTTTTTTGATTTCGTCCATGAGATCTAAAATATTATATACTTCTGACTTTTTCATTAGATTCTCAATTATTTATTTCAATAAATCCTTTGGGTATCTTAATACCCCTTCTATTACGTCTGTTCTTGTCAAATAGATCTCTCCAATACATTTCATCACTTATATAAAAGTGATAATTTTTATGATCTCTCGGATATACCTTTACAATATATGCATCTAATCCAAATTTACTTAAAGAATTTGGAAATTTAAAATTTTCAAGGTCTTGCTCAAAATTTTCTACTAAAGTATGGTTTATAAATACAACCAGATCCATATCATTTGGCACAATTTTCTTTGTTGTGTATGATCCGTCGATCCAAATAGTCAACGAGTCGCTATCTAATAATTTTTTTAGTGTATCCAAATATTTTTGAAAATTATTGAAAAGTTCTTCACGGACAGGTGAGGGGATATTTTCGACAAATGTTTCGTGAAAAAGCTGCAGTGAACATCTAATATTCGAATTTGGTATTAGGTTACCCACTGAATCGAAATTTTCATAATCAGTTATAATTATTCATGTGTATTAAGAAGGAAAGGAGGATGTAATTCAATAAAAAGCAACCTACCGAAGTAGGCCGCTTTTTACCGTTATCCATCAAATTGTCCGGATAACTATATTATACATGTAAAAAGAACGCACAAATTAGTTTCTTACACAACGGACGTTTTTGAGCTGGGTTTCTACAAGATCGACTCCAATTACTGACACATTGAGTAAGCTAGCTGTAAGGTCGTCATTGTGAATATTGAAAGCCCCTCTATCGGCATGATAATACCATGCGCCAAAACCAAAAAGCCCGCCAAGGTCTATCCCCGATGTACCTGTCCATAATTCGGCACGGTTACCATAATTGGCCAGGTTGATCTGTAATATACCATTGATAATAGCGAATGAGTCACTACCACCGTTAAAGTTAAAATGAAGTTTGTTGCTTGGATAAGGAGCGGCCGTTCCACTTGCATCATATTCAAAATAACCACGGTTATTGACTGACCCGTAAGTCGTTTGCTTACCGCCAATTCCTAATATTCCAGTGAGCTTTCTGAAATCGCTTTCACTCGCCTGGCGCCATACGCCAGTAGGATACACCTGAGCACAAGGGTCACTATTTACGCCAAATTGATCCGGAACAAGGCCTTTAAATGAGAAGTATGTATTTCTGGCATTGGAGTGCGCATACGTGTGGTGAAAACGATAAGGGTTGTGTCCGGCTTGGTAATAAATGTTTTGTCTAGCCCATCTGGTCCCTTCCACTGTCAATGGAGATTCTATCAAGTTGACCAACAAACGGTGACTGTTTCCCAATACCGGAGTGATGTTGAATGAAAAGTTGACAGGAGTCGCCGAAAATTGACGCGTGGAGTTGTCATCAATCTCTAATGCCAGATTGGAGACATTCACTTTGATTCCGCCGGTTACTGCCGCTGGATCCGCTGTGTACGTATAGGCAATTTTAGCATCTTGATAAAGTGCGTTGATGTCCTTAAAGTCGACAAACGGGATTTCGTGGTCGGCGGAGACAAGGTCACTTAAGGCGCCGCTGGCGATATCAATCGATGCAGTCTTAATTCCGGCTACTGCGACCTTTGCTCCGCTCATATTTGCAAACGTCCCTTGTGTATTTAATTCTATACCAAGTCTTGCAAATTTGTGGTTGAACATAATATTGATAGGTACATTGACGCTACTGCCACCGATTGGGACCGATACTTCGCCCGATGTATATAAGATATCTTTTCCGCCGGGAAGGCTGATTATGGTGTTAGCAGAAGTTACGTTAGGAACATCATCTGCTGTATTATACGAAAGTGCCACCCATTTATACGTTGTTCCTTGCGTCACATCAATAGTTCCCTGAGTTCCGGCAATAAACTGCTCAGAAGAAATCAATTGAGACCCATCTTGTGAAAACAAGTATAGACGATATTTTACCCCATTTTCTATAGCAGCAGCTCTTGTTGAGCTACCGCTAGTTGAAGCTGCCTTCGTTAAAGATTGTGCTGCCTTAAATGGTACGTTATTATCTGTCTGTAGGACAGCATCAAATTCTGGAAATTCTAATACTTTCGTATTCCCTGATTTTGCTTCGGCTACTTTTGCTTGAGAACCCTTTGTCGAAATAGGTTGACTTTCATTAATACCCGACACGTTCAGCATTAATTTAGTCCCCTCGACTTTGGCTGTTTCTTCCACTTGTTCTTTATCTTTCGAACAACTTGAAAAGATACCACTTCCCACCAGCAATAAAGCAATGGTCCAATTTATTTGCTTTTTATATAATACTCTCATAAAAATTTAATTTTGTAGTTTCTTAATAGCTTAATTTTATAAATCTCCATTACCACTACCATCCGAACCATCACCCCAGTCACCTACACCAGGGTTAGGGGTACCTGTTCCTCCAGAACCAGCAGCAATCCCTTGCTCCAGTTCGATTGTAAGCACGCTGATAGCAGGTGCTTCATAAGTTCTCTTTTCTGTTTTCATTTTGAATTATTTAAGTTTTAAATCATTGTTAATGATTAGTCGTTGAATTTTAATACATGGCCGAGCTTCTTCGGGAGCAAGGCGAGTCCTTAGAAATCCGATACAAACATGAATATTTTATGAAATAGAAATGAAAAACCTCTCCCCCCAAGAACTACTCCTTTTTTGTTAAGTTATTGTTTCTTAGTGTTTTAATCTTGATTCAAGGTGTTGGGTTGCGCTTGGGGAGCCTGCTGTGTATTGTTATTATCGAAAATATTTTAATATTTTATGATGATAAATAATTTTGAACAGATTTGGAGTTGATTTTTTAGGAGGATTTCTTAATCTTTTGTTGGAGGATTGTCGTCTACACGGCTACGTAACCAGAGGATCAGGTCTTCTTCAGGTACGAGCCCCAGTTTTTTTCGCAGGTTATAGCGATTATTTTCGATTGTTTTCGTTGCTTTAAAAGTATAATCTGCAATTTCTTTTGTTGAAAACCCCAGGTAAATGTAAGCACATAGGATTAATTCGGAGGACTTGAAATTTGCATCCATGCACAGCATCCTATTTAAGAATCTCGGATGAATTTCTTGAAACCGTGCCCAAAATGTTGGAGAGTTTTTTTTAGCTAATTCAATAAGTTCTGAAAATGATTCATTTACTTTAAGCTCAAGGGTCTCTATAAGTTGTTTCTTTTGCTCAATTTCTATTTTTTGTACTGACAAGATTTTTTTCTTTTTGTATTTGTATTCCTTGTACTTCCAGATAAACAGTAGTAAGGTTATTAACAAAGCAATACTGAGGATTATTTTTAAATGGTTATCCCTAGTTTTTAGTATTATATCATGCTTTTCGATATTATCTAATACGGCCTGTACTCTTTTTCTGTTTTTATTTTCGTCAATCAGCCGTTCTGAGGCAGATAACTTAAGGAATTTTTCTCCTTTTTCATACTGATTGATTTTATTATAACTTTTAGATATTTTTAAATATAAGTCTGCTGAAGTTGATCTGTTCCAAGTTCTTTTTTTCTTGTCTGCTATGGCAAGCAAATAATATTGAATGGCTGTTTCCGTTTTTCCAGTTTGCATATAGTAATCGGCATATAGTTCAAGAAATAGGGTTAGCGGCCTATTATCTACTATGGCTTGTTGATAGGCCAGTTGAATAAAAGGAAGGGCCTCCTTAGGCTGTAATTGTTCAATGTAGGTCATCGCCTTGGAATAGCATAAATTTGCCTTTACTTTGTAAATTTTCTTTAGTTTTTGATATACTGTGTCTGGGACTGATTTTGCATGGTCCAACGCTTTGTCTATATAATGATGGGCATTAGCATAATCTTTGACTATAGTGTATGAGAGGCCTAGAGAAGACAGACTTAGTGCCGCCGTCATCACGGATTCAGGATCTTTTCTTGATATGGTTAGATTTATTACTTCTTGGTGTTGCTTCGCCTGCAGTTTATAAAGGTAAAGTCGGGAATAATGAAAACCTTTTAATGATAAAAATCTAGCTTTTAAAGGTTTGTATATTTTGGATGCGTTTTCTTTAAGGCCTTTTTCAATAGATGGATAAGATTTTTCATATTCTTCAAGGATATTTAAAGAATAAGCGATATAATAATATGCCTCCGCTCTTCTCTTCGAATCATTTGTAGCGTTGGCAATAACACTTGCCTTTTGTGCATATGCTAATGATTTGAGGGGATTTATTTCAAGGGAGTCATCGGCTTGTAGCAAAAGTGAGTCAATCGTTGTTTTGGTATGGTGCTCTCCATTACAGGCAATTAGATTGAATATGCAAATAAAAAGCGATGAAAATATGAGATTTTTAAATAAAATACTTTTTAGCATATCTGTATGTGTATCTTCTTGAATATAAGGTGATTATGGTGTTAATTTAATAAGTAGGCCTCCAAGGATGTCTTAATTATGAGATACGTTGGTGTGACCATCCGGAAAAAGGGTGCGTTGTGCTAAGTATAGAATAAAGGAAGTAGGACTGTTGTAAACCTTTTGTAATTTCAGAGGCCTCTTTTATAGAATATTCGTGATCCAAAGGTGTAGAAGGAAAATTTTTCTACATACCTATCTGATCTAGCTATATAAAATAGCTAGCTGTTTTTTTTCCAAACAAAGAGGTAATTTAACAAATGACACAATTTTTGACTTTAATGCGTAGCCGGATTAAAGGTTCTTAACGCCTACATTAGGCTTTTCTATTCTATCTCGTACTTACTTTCACATCAAATAACTATGGTTCTTTTTTCGATAATATTATATTTTTCCATTGTTTCTTCGAGAAAAAGTTCGCCATTCACATTAGAAAGAACAATAAGCGTCCTATTTGCTTTGGAAAAACGGTAGACAGAATTTTTTTTCATCTTTTTAATAACTTTAATTTGTTAATTAGTAAGGGCTTAATATGGCAGAAAGATTCTATAGCTTAGTTTTTCTTTATTCCGATTTAAATTTGACACTTTTTCCAAAACAATAAAAATATACGTACCCCCCAACAACTACCTTTATTAGGTTTGATGACGTTATTTAGCTTTATAGATGATTATATTTTTGTAAGAATCATGTTAATAAGGTCTGAGTGCGCAATAGAAATTCGCATTTTAATAATTTAAATTACAATGCTCGGAATTATGATGTCCAAGAAGGTCTGCAAAATCCCATCCAAGTTTTCTTGCAGCTAAAGCCGTTAAGCTATCCTGGTCCTGACGGTGTTGCCTTGCTGCTCCAGTCTGTATATTCCTTTCCATCATAAGGATTTGCTTTTGGCGCGAGATAATCTCTATACACCTCTTGGAATTGTGGTTGTTGAGCTAGTAGTATGCAAATTTTTGGACAGACATCACGGGAAGAGGCGGAAAAAATTGCCGTCAAAAAAATACTTAGCACCTATATTGCTTCTATCAACCAAGCGGATACCACATTAGGTGCGAAAATTTCTCTAACTGAAGAGAACTTGAATTTCATTCATCCCCGTGGACATGAAAAAGGTTGGGAAGGCATCAAAAGTGATATTTACGGCATGTTCGATAGTACATTTAGCCAACGGGATTTGAAAAGTACAGAGGAAATTATCACCTTTTTTGATGATGTAGCTATTCTGGAATTCTATTGGGTCTTCGATGCTGTGTTTAAAGATGGTAATTCCCTTCAAACCAAGGGACGTGAAACCCAGGTGTCGAAGAAAATTGGAGGTGACTGGAAAATTATCCATGTCCATTATTCGAATATGCCGGTTACCGGTGAGTGTGAAGGGTTTTAAGGTGGGGGATAAAATTAAAATTGGTCAAGGAGTTGTTCTTGACCGATTCTTTCTTCCGATAGACAAATGTATTTGTATTTTATCGAGTCTTTACAACGCCTGCGCCGTTGGGCGGAAAAGGATTTCATTGATATCCATATCCTCCGGCTGGCTGATGGCAAAAGCGATCAAGCGGACGAAGGCATCCGGTGTTAAACCGACTTGACCGACATAATCTTTGTTTGCATCCTGTATGCCTGTGTCGGTGATGTGTTCCAACAGCTGATCCTTCAAAAACCTTATGTCCGGCTACGGAAGATACATTGATAAAATGGCCGGATTTTCGTTCATTTTCTTATTGTTTCTATTTCAATTTGCTAAAAATATTCAACATCGTTTCTTGGTCAATGCCATTCATATCCACAAGTTTGAGTGATTTCACCATGTCCAGTGTGGTGGTTTTGTAATGCTGGAAATGCGGCGTTTGGAGATGCGATTGATAAGCCGCTTTGTTGGCATAAATCTCGATAATACGCACTTGGGTAGGATGCTCTTTTTGATACATCGGGAAAATAGCAATCACGCCTGGTTCCACTTCAACCGACGCGGCTGATTCTTCTTTTAAAATGGCTTTGTATTCCTCTAGATATTCCGGTTGGATTTCAATTTCCGAGATGCGCACCATCATACCGTCTTCAATTACCGGAACAACAGGTTGTTTCAATAAATCCCGAAGAATATTGGCCTGTGTTCTGTTGATGTGTTGTTCGATCAGATCGGCAAGCTGTGTAAACTGACCGTCGGTCAATCCGGTATTTCGTCCCATTCCCAAATGCGCGTTCAGTTGAGGGGCAACACCAGTCATTGCAGACAAGGCAGAGATCGTTGCCAGTTCTCG
This sequence comes from Sphingobacterium prati, assembly GCF_013167215.1. Taxonomy (GTDB): domain Bacteria; phylum Bacteroidota; class Bacteroidia; order Sphingobacteriales; family Sphingobacteriaceae; genus Sphingobacterium; species Sphingobacterium prati. Next base: position 1,342,452 of record NZ_JABJWY010000034.1, on the reverse strand, counting down.
TTGCTGATAGCTTAATACATCGCTGGCAAAAATATCGGCAAACAGGTGCTCTTTCAGAAAAGCATCCACCCGGGGTCCAAATTTCCCAAAGCCCGAAGCAGGTTTTACCTGCGGTACCTTGGTTAAGATCTCCAAGGTTTTTCTGCCTTGTTCGTATTTGTCTTCAACCTTATTCTCCACCACAATCTCTTTTCCTTCAACGTCAATGATCCCCTTCGCTTTGCGTTCATCCAATACCGTTGTAAAAGTATTTAGCGCATTCAAACTTCTCGGAAAACCCGAATAGGCATAGAGCTGAACCAATATTTCTTTGATTTCATTGACGGTAAGACCAGAATCCAAAGCGGTATTCAACTGTACTTTTAAGGCATCTAAATCACCCGTTGCAGTAAGGGATGAAATGGCGACAATACTTTGTTGCCGAGGATCTAGTGATTCTGTTTTTTCCTGTGCCTTCATGGTATTGATATTTAGGACGAAAGCTAAAAGCAAGATCCATTTCGGAAATTTCTGTTTGCACTTCATGTGGAATTTTTTTAATTATTTAAAGCTGCTGTATATTCTTCATCCGTTACAGGTTCCAACCAGGTGTTTTCATTGGTCTGCGGATTAGCCGCAATGGCCAAATGCGAAAACCAACTGTCCGGGGCCGCTCCGTGCCAATGTTCTACATTGGGTGCGATTTCAATCACATCACCCGGTTCCATACGTACAGCAGCTTTTTCCCGCTCTTGATAATAACCAACGCCGCCCACGGCAACCAGAATCTGTCCGCCGGTATGGCTGTGCCAGTTGTTGCGGCAGCCCGGTTCAAAAGTCACATTGCTCATTGGAACGTTTAATGCATCATTTTTTGTCAATCGTGCGAGCCAGGATTTTCCGGAGAAATACTGCTCATATGCTTTATTTTCTTCCCCGATTGGGAAATCACTGATTTTTGGAGGTATCGTATCCATATTTTTTGTTGTTTGTGTTGTCTTTTCTTGATTCACTGCCTTTTCCTGCGACTTTTCATCTTGCTTGGTTTGCTGGCAGCCGGTGCTAGCAAACAGCACCACAATAAACACTGCTATCTTGGTTTTCATACGCTCTGTTTTAAATAGTTTTAATAACCTTCGCTGGAATTCCTCCTACAACAGTATTATCCGGTACGTCTTTCGATACCACCGCCCCTGCAGCCACGACAGAATTCTCGCCAATGGTTACACCCTGTAAAATCGTCGCATTAGCGCCAATCCATGCGTTCTTTTTAATGTGAATGGGAGCTGGAATCAAGGACTGCCGTGCTTCGGGCGATATGGGATGTCCTTCGGTAAGCAGATTCACATTAGGTGCCAACATCACATTATCTTCAATCGTAATACCGCCCATATCTAAGAAAGTACATCCAAAATTTATAAATACGTTCTTACCAATCTTCGTATGCTTTCCGTAATTGATGTATAATGGCGTAAATAGCCCTACGCTTTCATCAATCTCCGAACCGGTGATTTGTTCTAACAGCCACCTTATCTCGTTGGGGTCTATAGACTTGTTCATCTGAAGCAACAACTCCTTGGTTTCAAATGCCGCTTCCCGCATTCGGTAACCCTCAGGGTCGCCTGATGGAATAGTTTCACCGCTCCGCAACCGCTCGAAAATATCTATATTATCTTTACTCATTTCCACCTTATTATATTTTAAAATTAATAAATACGTTCGGTATCAATATTATACAAAACACGGATATATCTACCATTTTTACAGTTTCCGAACAGAAAGCTTTCCTTTATTTCAAATTCTCTGTAAAAAACGTTTCCAATTTATCGAAGGGTATCACATCCAATTTATCGTACAGATCTGTGTGTACACCATTGGGGATAATCATCAATTCTTTGGGCTCAGAGGCATTTTTGTAGGCATCCTCACTGAAATACCGTGAATGGGCATTTTCACCTGCAATCAAAAGCATTGGTCTAGGCGAAATCTCTTTAATGTATGTCAAGAGTGGCATGTTCATAAAAGACAGACTGTTGGTTGCTGTCCAAGCCGCATTAGAGTTTAGCGAGCGTTCGTGAAAACCTCTCTCGGTTTTGTAATAGTCGTAGTATTCCTTTACGAATTGTGGAGATTCTGTATTGGTCTGTGCCAATCCGTTTTCAGGATATTTGGGCGTGCCATTTTTGGCATCTTCCCACCGTTGCAAACTCATTTGTGTTAGCATTTCAGCGCGTTGTTCGGGTGTGGTAGAACCAAAATATCCCTCTGCATTCACCCTTGACATATCGTACATACTGGTGGTAGCAACCGCCTTGACACGCATGTCAACAGCAGTAGCATTCAGAGCAAAACCACCAAAACCACATATTCCGATAATCCCGATCTTCTCCTTGTCTACATTATGCTGTAAGCCGAGAAAATCTACTGCCGCACTGAAATCTTCGGTATTGATATCCGGTGAGGCCACATTGCGCGGTTCTCCACTGCTTTCTCCAGTATAGGAAGGATCAAAAGCCAATGCTACAAATCCACGTTCAGCCATTTGGTTGGCATACAATCCCGATGATTGCTCTTTTACCGCTCCAAATGGACCACTAATGGCAATTCCTGATAAGGCATCACCACCTTTTTTTGGAAGGTATAGATCTCCGCTAAGGGTAATACCATAACGGTTTTTAAAGGTTACTTTTTCTCTAGTTACTTTGTTGCTTAACGGAAAAGTATAGCCGTCATACTTTGCTCTATGTTCCATATTATGCTCGTTTTGAATTGTACTTGTCCTGTTGTTTTGTGCGGATAGTAGCCCTGTAAATAAAAGGGACAATACCAGTGCTATGCCTGTTGTTTTCATTCTGCTTTATTAATGAATAATTACAGGTACAAAGGTACCGGACAAACAAGCGTTCAACTAACGAGATTCAAACCAATCATTAAGAATTTCAAACCATCGACTTTCGAATGGATTTTGGATTGGTTCCAGTGATTTTCTTGAAGAAATTGTTGAAATAGGTAGGGTATTCAAAGCCTAAGGCGAAGGCAATTTCGGAAATATTCCAATCTGTATGCTGTAACATGGCTTTAGCTTCCGCTATAATTCTTTCTGTGATATGTATGGTTGTCGATTTGCCAGTCACTTCTTTTACAGAGCGATTTAGGTAGTTTACATGAACGGCAAGGTTTTGTGCAAAGTCGTTCGCTGTTTTAAACTGTAATGGTCGCTGGGGTGTCTCTATCGGAAATTGGCGTTCCAATAGCTCTAAGAATACAGAGGTCAGTCTCTCAGAAGCATTCTGGTTTCTGTGGAAATTTTCCGAAGGCTGTAGTTTCAACGCTTCATGCAGAATCAGTTGGATATAATTACGAATGAGTTCATCTTTGTATTGATAATCAGATTTTTGTTCTTCTATCATTTTCAAGAAAATCCCATTGAGAAATTCCCTTTGGGTTTCGGAAATTTCCAAAATAGGTGTACCGTCGATTTTAAACAAAGGAGATTGCTGTAAACTTTCAGAGCGCTTATCGGGAAAGAGAAAGTCTTCTGAAAACAAAATGGTATAGCCTACATAGGTCCTCGATATCGTCTCCCAGGAATAGGGAATATGCGGATTACCGAAGAACAGGACAGTGCCTTCCTGTACAAAACTCCGGTCGGCATAATGGACATTGCTTTTGCCGGTAGTCAAGCAGATTTTATAAAATTCCTTTCTGCTGTAGACACGGGTTGTATTACTGTCTTCCTCAATTTGAAAAACGTTGAAACCTTTTAACTTTAGCTCGGTGTTGAAATCGGAAACTGTTCTCATAGCAGATGCAAAGTTAATAAATTCAAATAAACAGGAGTTGATATTTAACAATCCATATTTGATACTGATGTTTACTATTATTCCTGCTGTACCAAATGCTGCCACTCGGGATCATTTTTGATCCGCTCCAGTTCGGTTTCAATGACCTGCACAATGTCCTGTTTTATCTGAATCAAATGTGGCAATGGTATTTTACATCCTCATTGTAAGTGTTAATTAGGTTGTATTACACTCAAGTACGAACACAAGTTCTAAAAGTTATGGTCACCAGGTAACGAGAATATTTATATTCAGAAAATCTCGAATAATATTGCTGGTGAATGACATTATTGCCAAAGTGGCTCCTCCATCCATGTTGGTGGGAAACCCATTGCTGCAGGATCAATATTTTGGTATTTAACAAAAAGATCAAGAAATTTATCTTTAAACCTGTGGCTTGGATTTATAAAACAATACATGTTAAATGCCATACCGAAGGTTGAACCGGCCTTAAATACATGTGAATTCTTGGGACTATCAATTAACGGATACCAATAACCGCTTAGTCGATAATAGCTGATGTTTTGGAGCAAAAATAACGCTTTTGAATCATTTTCGATCCCAATCCTCTATTCTTTAATTGCTGTAGCTGATCTGCATAAGTTATCGCAGGTTTGGCATAAGGTATAATTGGCATATTCTAAAAAAGAAAAAGCCCACCCTGAGCGCGCTGTTCGACGGGAAGCGGGGTGAGCATGTTGATTCAAAGATACGAATTAAAAAGTTTTTAATAAAAATTTATTTATTGATTTTACAAAACACCAACAGCTTTATGCTTTGGTCTATTTCGGAATAGGTACATTGTCCGTATGTTCGATTTTTCCTGACGATCCGTTTTATAACGAATGGTTTGTTGTCGGTGCGGTATTTACATTTCCAGTGTCGATTGTAAGTTTTTGATATCGCTATGCCGAAGGAGATTTACTTTACCCGGTAACGCTCAAACAAAACTGTGTGCAACTAGTGGCCATGCAGGAAGAATAGCCTTATTTTAAATTTCGTCTGTTATTCAGTAATTGCGTTGAAAATATTGTACCCTGCATAGGAATCTAGCTGAGTTTTGCCTCCCTTGTTAGTTTACTTTTGTCTATCCCTAAATCATTACTGAATAAATCAACCAGTATTTTTTCAATTTCGCTTTTATTAAAAGTGCCCGGGTTGCGTCTAGATTTGAATAACTTTCACTTGTCATTTTTTTTGCTAATTGTCCAACTGTTTGCAGGTTAAGTATGTTGCCGAATTTTTTTGCAAACCAAAGTTCGGCATTTGAAAAAGCAAGTCCTGCAAGTCCGATCTGCCAATTAAAGAATAGTGCAGCGCAAGATGTAACTAGTAAAATCGCAAGTGTCACGGATGCCCAGTAGGGTGGTCGTAGGATATGAAGTTTAAACCCCAAGTGCACTTACTTCAAATAGACTACAAAACAATCACGACCAGCTCTGCGCTCCTCCACCTTCTACCAAAACAAAGCAGACGTTCTATTCAATATATCGGCTTCGCTGGCATAAATGGAAACCTGCCATAGAACGAATCTGTTATAACGCCTGACCCATGTAGCGGTTTCGTGGCTTTTTGGGTTACGCTCCAAACTGCTTTAAATGGTGGTTGCAATGTTTGTATATGAACTGACCTAATTGGGCTCTGGACATTCTACCAAAGAACCAATGTACAAATGTATCTTTTTCAAATGTTTCATATTTCTCGATTAATAATTTCCAATTTCGTTTCTCCATTTCTAAATCATGTATGTCTTCATTTACGATAAATACAGAGGATGTGGGTGCGTTTTTGCCAAAACTTGTTGTTTCATCTTTCAATATCCCCTTTATCGCATTTTGACCAAACATTCGCCCTAAAAATGAACGCTTAACCTTTATGGATCCTTGGTAATATTTTTCACATAATATACAATGCCTAACCATTTGCGTTACTGTCATTTTTCCCCAAAGAGCATCGCTGTCCTCGTGTAATAAATTAATTCTTTCGATGACCGCTTCTCTTATGTTTTTCTCAAATATTGATTTCATATTAGGAACATTTATCTATTCTATCTAGATTTTGATCATTTGCAGTCTTACAAATCTAACAGATTTGTTCTTCGATCGGCTTGGCATAGGATAAGAAATAGAACTGCATATCTAACGCATTGATGATAAGATTTGTTTAAAACTCATCATATTTCCAGTTAGAGGAATGGATAAATATGACACCTTTCTATTTCAATTTTTTAACAGCCTTATTTTCTACGAGCGACTTCATTTGGGTTACCGCTACTTTGTTCAGTTGTATAAGTCTTTCATTTTGTGGTAGGCCTTGTTGGACCAGCAAGGCATTTATACTTTCCATGTTGCTTAGCACGACCAACTGTTCTATAATCGCGTAGTCTCGAATATTGCCCTTTTTGTCAGGATTAGTATCTCTCCATTGTTTGGCTGTCATACCAAATAGTGCGACATTCAGTATATCGGCTTCGCTGGCATAAACGGAATTCGCTTGTTGCTTGGTAATTTCTGAAGGAATGAGGTTTTCCTTTATAGCATCAGTGTGAATGTGATAATTTACTTTGGCTAATGTCCTTTGTAAATCCCAGTTCAATTTCAAACGATCATTTTCTTCATCTTTTAGACGCTGAAATTCTTTGATTAAGTAAATTTTAAAATAGGGGCTAATCCACATGCCCAATTCAAAAGCTATATCAGGATGCGCATATGTCCCCCCATATCTTCCTGCGGTCGCTTTTAAGCCAATAGCATTTGTCTTCTCAACCCAATCTTTAACACTGATTTTATAACTGTTAAGTCCGGCCTGACTTTTAATTATGGCGAATTCGCCATAATTAAAAAGGGGGTTATAAATGCTTTCCTAAATAGCCAGATATTCAACTGTGTTTCTGTTTCGAAGCCAATCAGAAATGAAAAAGTCTCTAAATCCTATAAAAGGAAAGCAAAATTATATAGCTGCGATAATCTCTTTTAAGGATTCATCTTCAGGATCTCGAGAATTAACTGAGGGATAGAACTTGTCAAGAATTTTTTGTATCAAAGAAAAGCTTTGTGGAGATTGTACTTTAGGGGCAGCTAATGCATCAATAAGTTCGCCTACAAGTTTAACCTTTTTTGCTTCGTATTGAGAGGCCATGAAATCCCCGCCTTCTGCATTTTTATGAAGAAGTAGAAGCGAATCAATTTTTTTGATTTCGTCCATGAGATCTAAAATATTATATACTTCTGACTTTTTCATTAGATTCTCAATTATTTATTTCAATAAATCCTTTGGATATCTTAATACTCCTTCTATTACAAATAGATCTCTCCAATACATTTCATCACTTATATAAAAGTGATAATTTTTATGATCTCTCGGATATACCTTTACCCTGTGCTTGAAGCACTGTTCGAAAAGATCAATAAAAAATGTGTCAAAGAGAAGCTTTATTCCTACAGATGTCCGGGTAAGCCCAGCTGCTATTACCAGATAGATTCCGCTTTGGAGACCAAACTGAGAGATAAATTCAAAATGAAATAGAATGGTAGGTTATAGGTATTACTATTCTTCTATAGCTATTTTTTATATATTTGTAGCCATAGCAAAAATAGATAAGAGTTCTTGCTACTAATCCAAAAGATTAATCTGAAATATAATGGATAGCCACATCCTTAAAAACGAGATAGCAGAGATATTACTTCGTATTTCTAATGGGGACGAGCAAGCTTATCGTATCGTTTTTGATGCCTATAAAACTTCTATTTATTCTACTATTTTTAATCTGAGTGACGATGAGTTCATCGCGGAGGAAGTCTTACAGGATACCTTTATACGGCTTTGGAACTATAGGAGCAAGCTTGTTGAAGTTGATAATTTCGATGCGTGGATTTACAAGGTGGCGAAAAACGTCTTCTTGACAAAGATCAAAAAGATGAGTCCATCGCAAGAGCCCTTTGACCTAATCTTGCATGATATGTTTGCAACGCCTCTATCTTATGATGATATCGAGTATAGGGAGTTGGAGGCTGCCTTTGAACAGGCTGTCCAGAATTTGTCACCTAAACAGCGGATTACCTATCAGCTGATAAAGATTGAAGGGCTTTCTCGCAAAGAAGTAGCTAAGATACTTGAAGTATCCGCGGAAACTGTCAAATGGAATCTCAATGAATCCGTTAAAAAAATAAGGACAACGATGGTAGAATTGCTGAAAAACATGCCATTGGTCTTCATTTTATTTTTCTTGCAAAAAAAATAATCACCTTCCCCCCCAAACCGGAAGAAGACGAAGTCATACTATTAAAAGGGTTAGGTTGTTTGAAATCCTCTAACTCTTCTTTTTACAATTCATATGAATTATAACGATAGCTATATAGATTTATTGATACAGCGTTGCCTCGATCGCACAGCTACTGCCGAAGAGCGCAAGATATTTTTGCATATAATAAAATATATGGATAATGAAAATATCGAAGCTAAGATAGTCGCTGCCTTTGAACAAGAGCAGTTCAGAGCGGAGCCGGGGAGCACAGTTTGGGCAACAATCGAACAGCAGATCGCTACGGCACATCCTACAAGACGCATTCCCGTTTACAAAAGGGCGCTATCTCTGTTGAAATATGCAGCAGTTTTACTATTATTTTCAACTATTCCGATATACCTTTTTAGAGATGTTTTACCTCCGGTGGTCAGCAAATTGAAATTTGTACGCAAGGTAAGCACGATACTTGAAGGCCAGTCGAAGAGCGATTCTTCAAAAGAATTTGCGAAAGAAATTCAATTGGTTTTGTCGCCAGATAAAACCGTCAATCTTATCGCTAGGGACTCATTTGTCAACATAAGTGCAGAAAAATATATCCGTATTTCCCATAGCGATAATCAGATCACATATTCCCTCAAAGATAGCTTAGCGCCAATTGTGCCACTATCTGCGCTATACCATACCATAAAGGTACCTTATGGCAAGCGCTTTTCTGTAAAGCTGATCGACGGAACACTGGTGTCTCTAAATTCTGGTACGGAGCTACGTTATCCCATGAATAGACAAGAGCAACAGATGGATTTGTACTTGACGGGAGAGGCATATTTTGACGTGGCCAAATCTAAAAATCGCAAATTTAATGTACATGTGCAAGGGGATAAAAATAAAAAAGAGCACATCATCCAGGTCCTGGGAACACAGTTTAATATAAAGGCATTTCCAAAAGATAGGCAGAGCATTACTACATTGTTTGAGGGAGCGATACAGGTGTCAGGTATAGATAAGGTTCCCGTTCATTTGAGACCATCCCAACAGATCGCCATTGGAAACACTTTCGCTGTATCTGATGCGGATTTGGAAGGAGCTTCCGCATGGCGTCATCAGTTTTTCTATTTCAAGAACACGCCACTGGAGGAGGTCTGCATGGAACTAGAGCGATGGTACGGTGTTAAGATCAGCTATAGAAAAGGGAGGGGATCCAAAACCCTATTGGCGCAGATCTCCCGAAAAAAGAATTTGAAAGAAGTATTAGAAATGTTGGCCCAGACTTACGCTATCAAATACCAATATTACGGAAAGGAGGTTGTATTGACAGATTAAAATATTAAATCATATCAGAATAGCTTTTGGCTATGAAATTTTTAACCCTAAAATGTAGAGACGCTAACCAGTCTTTTCTTAAATATTTATGAAGATTTTTTTTCTTAATCACATGTATAGATGCTGTGTATTAATTTGCAGTTTCATTTTTACGACTGCTGTATTCGGACAACAACCTAAGGTGAATATTGACAAGAAGAATATTACCTTAGGTGATTTTCTTACCGAAATTCGTAAACAGACAGGATTCGATTTTGTATCCCTTACCAATAAGCTTGATTTTTCACGAAGAATTGATCCAAAGTTTACAGATGGTGATCTCGATATGGTTTTGGACAAGTATTTTAATGCTCATACTGGAGTAGTCTACGTATACAGAAATAACAGTATCATCCTGATGGATGAACAAAAGGCTAAATTACGGAAAATAACCGGATCGGTCGTACATGCCGAGACTGGTAAAATGATGGCTGGAGTAACGGTTTCATTTCCGGTAAAAAGTATCCGGGAACGTACAGACGAAAATGGAAGGTTTGAAATTCAGATACCCGAATATGCGAGGGAGCTGGAGTTTGTGTATCTAGGCTTTCAAAAAAAAATATTGCCTATATCTTCTGCTTCTAACTATATCGTTCGATTGACAGGAAAGTCCGAAAGCCTTGATGAGGTCGTTGTGACCGGTATTTTCAACCGCGATGCAGAGAGTTTTACCGGAGCTACTACTACGATCAGTGGTGAAGAAATCAAAAAAATAAATAACACTTCTGTGCTGGCAGCAATTTCTGCGTTAGACCCGGCTTTTAGGATGGTAACCAACAACCAGTTCGGAGGAGATATTAATAGACTGCCTCAGGTTCAAATGCGAGGGGAAAATTCATTTCCAAATCTAAGTGGTGAGCTGTCAAATAATCCGAATGAACCATTATTCATACTGGACGGGTTCCAGGTCAATTTACAGCGCGTAGTGGATCTGGATATGAATTTGATAAAATCCATTACACTTTTAAAGGATGCTTCTGCGACAGCGATTTATGGTTCTAGAGGGGCAAATGGGGTAATGGTTATTACAACGATACCTCCCGCGCCCGGCAAGATTCAACTTACATTTACGAATGATTTTAGAATAAATACACCCGATTTGTCGGTGTACAATCTTTTGAATGCCTCGGAAAAATTGGATCTTGAAAAGCGTGCTGGTTATTATTCCGCGAATACAAATTTACAACAATACTTTAGAGACGTATACTACAATGCACATCTGAAAAATGTATTAGAAGGCATTGATACGGATTGGTTAAAAATTCCGACCCAAGTCGGATACAGTAATCGTTCTTCTTTAAGACTTCAGGGCGGGGATCAGATTTTCCGTTATGGTCTACAGTTTACTGCGGATTTGCAGGAGGGGGTGATGAAAGGGCAAGACAGGGACAATTACTCCGGTCAGATTGACCTGAGCTATAATATGGATAGATTCCGTTTTATGAATTCGCTTCGTGTCTTTCAGAATAGGGCCAACGTATCTCCTTACGGTAGCTTCGGGCAGTATGTCGACGAAAACCCATATTTCTCACCGTATGACGCCGAAGGGAATGTGACAGCATTACTTGAAGAAGTATTTGTTCATCCTTGGTACTCTCCCTATACAACTAGCAATCCGCTGTACAATACGAGATTACATTCGATAAATAAATCAGAATACTTCGGTGTGACAAATAATTTTTCTGTACGTTACAATATATTGCCTTCATTTTTTGTGGAGTCAAATCTAGGTATTACGAAGCAAACGGACGGAGCTGATCAGTTTTATTCAGCGCAGGATTCCCGTTTTGCATCAATTAGCGATCCGAGTCGCCGCGGATCATACACAGCGAGAAACGGCAAGACTTTTAGTTATGAAAGTATGACTACCGCCAATTATAATTTACGAACTGACAAGAGTCAATTTTTCTCTATGTTGGGCGTTAATATCGCCAGTGATAATAATGAATTTTATCAGATAGTTGCTGAAGGATTTCCTTACGATCGTCTTGATAATCTATTGTTTGCAAATCAGTATCAGGCAAACGGACGGCCTTCTGGAGATGAAGCTACAACACGAAGGGTTGGGTTGGTATACTCCGGTAACTACAGTTATGACAATCGTTATCTGATAGATCTTTCGATACGTAGGGATGGCTCATCCCAATTCGGAACCGACAAACTTTTTGGAACATTTTGGTCAACAGGTTTAGGCTGGAATATTCATAACGAGTCTTTTTTTAAAGAGAGTAAAGTTGTGAATAAATTACGCTTAAGAGCCAATTATGGAAGCACAGGATCCCTGAATATTCCTGCTTACGCAGCACAATTCCGTTATAATTTTGGCGTAGGATCATCTTATTATGATGAACTTGGGGCAACATTAAACAATTTGGGTAATCCTGAGCTAAGCTGGCAGAATGTGTATAAATTGAATTTAGGTATGGATGCCACCTTGCTTAACGAACGTTTGGACCTTCGTATGGAACTGTATCGGGAAAATACGAAAAATGCATTGACCTCTGTCACACTTGCCCCATCGACAGGGTTTAACAGTTATTCCGAAAATTTAGGAGAGTTACAAAATACTGGGGTTGAGTTTTCTGCCCGATATACAATCATAAGACGAAAAACCGAAGGAATTTTATGGTCTGCCAATGTCAACGGATTCTCCAACAAAAACATCCTTAAGAAGCTTTCCAATAAATTGAATTCTGCTAATTCTGATTTGGATGCCGCCAATGGGGATCAGATCTATCCCAATACCCTACTGCAGGAAGGACAATCGATGAATACGATTTATGCTGTACGTTCGCTGGGAATTGATCCGGCAACAGGATCCGAAGTGTTTTTGAAAAAAAACGGACAATCTACCTATGACTGGAATGCGTCGGATAAGGTGGCCGTAGGTATAGAACAGCCAAAGTGGAATGGAAATTTTGGAACAAATTTCGTCTATAAAGGTTTTGAAATGAATCTAATTTTCAACTACCAATTTGGAGGGCAACTTTATAATTATACGCTAGCAAATCGTGTAGAAAACATAGACGTCGGAAACAACGTGGACCGTAGGGCATACGATTTAGGATGGACCAAGCCGGGCGACGTAGCGCTCTATAAGCGGATAACAGCTACGCCAAATGAGACAAAAGTAACTTCACGTTTTGTGCAGGACGACAACAACCTTAAGTTGACTTCTGCCTCGCTAGGCTATAACTTTTACGGGAAGGCCTTCCTAAAACGTTGGGGGCTCAATGGACTTTCCATTACTGCATTGACCAACGATCTTGTGTGGTGGAGCTCAATACATATCGAAAGAGGAGTTGATAACCCATTTGCACGTAATTATTCACTATCGCTTCGTGCGAGCTTCTAAATCTATTGTATCATGAAAATATATGTTATAATATTCTTTTTTGCGATCAGTATTACAACGATAAGTTGTTCGAAATATTTAAACGTTGAACCCAAGTCGTCGGTATCAGAAGATCAGATGTTTGCTTCGGAACTAGGCTTTGAGCAAGCCTTGAGCGGAGTATATTCTCAACTAGGAGGACAAAAAATGTATGGCGATCGTTTGTCGCTAGGGTTTGTTTCAGCACTCGCCCAGAACTATGCACAGCGCAATGTAGGTGCCCCGTATTATCAGACAAAAGCACTGAACTTTGATACAGACGAGGTTAGAAAATCACTGCTCGATATATGGTCTTCTACCTATAATGCTATTGCCGGCCTCAATAAGATCATAGACAAGACGGAGGGGAATCGTTCGGTACTCTCCAGTAATGGCTATAAACGTATTCGTGGTGAGGCTTTGGCAATGCGTGCTTACTTGCATTTTGATTTATTCCGTCTATTTGGCCCGGAATATCAAACTGGAAAGGCAGAAAAGGCAATTCCATACGAAACACAAATTGATGCCTATGCAAATGTTCCGAGTACTTCTGAAGCTTTTTGTCAATTTGTACTAGAAGACATAAAAGCTGCCTCTCAATTATTGAAAACAGTTGATCCCATCCTTTTTCAGGAAACGGAAATGAATATGCGTAGGATTAAGATGAATTATTACGCGGTCAAAGGATTAGAAGCCCGGGTACAAATGTATGTAGGAGACAAGCAAGCGGCTGCATCGGCAGCACAAGAAGTGGTCGACGGAGCTAAGTTTCCATTTGTTGGTATCGCTACCGTCAATGCTGCTGCCAATGTAAAGGATAGGTTGTTTATGCCCGAGTTAGTATTCGCTATTCGATCTACAAGCATTTTGAATTGGACCGAACGATATTTTAAGGCCTATGGTGGAAATGCAGGATTTGGATTGACACGGACAGCGACTGAACTTAATACTATTTATGAAAATTCAGCGACAGACATTAGACGTCTATATCTCTTTCAGGAAGATAATAGTGTGCTATTCCCTTCGAAATTCTGGCAGACATATGTTCCACTCACTGGCGAAAGCGGTACCTCGTCCAATAGAAAAGACCAAATTATTCCATTGATACGTATTTCCGAGATGTATTATATACTCGCCGAAACTGCAATTACGCCCGTACAAGGTGCAGCATTATTGAATAAGGTAATAGGTGCTAGAGCAGCCTCCAAACTGGCCGAAGGACAGCCCATAACAGGGGCTTTTTTAGAAGCGGAAATCCAGAAAGAATATCATAAAGAGTTTTATGGCGAAGGGCAGTTTTTCTTCTATTTAAAAAGAAAAAATGCCAAGAGACTACCATTTATGACTGTGGATGTTCCTTCCACTATTTTTAAACTACCTATTCCAGACAGTGAGATGGAGTATAACCCAACTTATCAATAGCTTATGAAAGTACTTAAATATTTTTTTGCCATGTGCATGCTAGTCACAGCCTGTGAAAAACAAGAAACAATGTACTATCAGGGCGAAGCACGTATCTCCTTCTATTTAGCCCAATATGAAATAGATTCCTTAAACTACTCATTTGCCTTTGATCCAATCCCTAAGGATGTAGATACAGTATATGTCAAAATGAGGATACAAGGACCGACTCTCAGTCGCGAGCGTATTATTTCTGTTAAGGCAGGAGAAGGTACTACAGCGGCCCTAGGGATAGACTTTGAGCTACCAACGATCAAGCTACCAGCTGGAGCCAATGTTATTGATTACCCATTGGTCATCTTTAATTCGTCTGCAATTAAAGATAAGTCTGTTAAGGTCGTACTGCAAGTAGCGGAGTCAGAAGATTTTCTACCTGGCGCTACTGGCCAAGAAATAGGTGGTACTTCTGCGGTTAATTCCTATAAAGTATGGCTTTCAAACAAACTTGACAAACCAGCCTATTGGGATGATGTATTATACTATTTTGGAAAATTTTCGGAAGTCCGCCTACGTTTCATGATCAGTACGTTGGGCATTTCTGATTTTTCAAGAGCGTCTATTGGAGCTTATGGTCTTTATAATTATCCGTTATCCCTCAGGAACGCATTGGTTCAATACGAAGCTCAAAATGGGCCACTGATCGATGAATTCGGTAATCCTGTCACCTTTTAAATAGCATCAAAATCATGAAACGAAAAATACACACCTTTCTTAAAAGTATGATCCTATTTGGATCTATCTTTGTCGCAGCGGGCTGTTCTAAGTTTGACCAAGATTTTAGTCGAAACCCGATTGGGGAGTTAAAGATTGAGGCAGATGAAACTGAATTTAACGCTGTTCAGTTTGAAGAGTTACGTATACCAATAAAGTTTGAAACACCTCCGAAAGGCGATGCTGATTACAGTTATCGCTGGCGCGCCATCGCCGAGGACTCCGTCTATGTTATATCCCGCCAGAAAGATTTAGATATAACTTTAAAGTTGCCTGTGGGTGAGTATAATCTCCAATATACGATAATTGATAAAACGACGGGCTTAGAGTTCAATAAATTATTTCAGCTTACTGTAAATGGTGCTTTCTTCAAAGGATGGTTAGTTTCTCACAATACTGCCGAGCAAGGTAAGCTTTCGTTTGTACGTGCTGACGGTACAGTGTTTGATAATCCTGCTGTCGATATAAATAATAAAGTGTTTCCAGGAAAAGCTATCTCCTCCTTTTATTCAAAAGTGCCATATCAGGAAAAGTATGCCTGTATTCACTATTATACAGATGCTGGTATATATCGATTTGACCCAAATAGTTTTTTATTGACAGGTGGAACAGATGATGTTTTGCCGAAAGTTTCAAGTTTTTCACAGATCGCGGATCGGTCTGGGAGAGAGGGATATGATAAGTATATTATAAATAATGGGGAGCTGTATGCTGGGATGGGATCTTTTTATCCAGAACAAATTTTAAGGCCCTATTCAGAGGGATTTGGAGGTGATTATAGATTGTATCCTGCCATTATATCGACCGATTGGTCACTTACTTATTTTTATGACAATAAATACAAACGATTTTTGCAGGCCGAGAATCTCGGAAGGAAATTACTTCCTGCCACTGGTAATGTCGAAGATTTATTTGACAAGGCAAATGTAGGTAAGACGATGATTGCGGCAGGAGAGGGTAAACCATCATATTATACCAGCATTTTCTATTTTGTCATGGAAGATCACGATGGTCGTTATCTGTATGGTCTGGACGGTACAGTGCCGAGCAAAAAACAGAAAATAGAGGATGTCCACTGCCCACGTTTCAGCAAAGCTAGCTCCTTTGCTGTTTCTAGCGTATTTGATCACATGTATTATGCGGTCGATAATGAGCTTTACCTATATAATATAATGTCGAATACAGCATCGCTTTTGTATAGGTTTCCTTCTTCACAAAAAATTTCTGACATAGAGAACGATAGTTCTGGAAATGAATTGGCTGTTAGTACGGTTAATAATAAAGTAGAAGGTGTATTCCATATTTTTAAAATTGATGAAATTGGCCATTTTGTGGCTAATGGACCAGCTCTAACGCTTAGGGGGTTTGGTGATATTGTCCATATCTCTCAAAGATGAAAGGCTGGTAATATTGCCGTGCCAATGGAAAAAATATATCAATAATAAAAGTTGAATATTAGTTATGAAACCATCATGATTTATTCAAGCCGGGTGCACCGAACGAAGTGAATTCACGGATACCTTGAAATATCAATTTAATGAGTAAACGAGCTCATGGATAGAACTAAGGAACAAAATTGTGAATGAAATAATCACATACGGGAATGAATAATCGCTTCATCCTAACTGAAAAGCCAAAGCAGCAGGAGCGCCTTTGAGAAAAATTGACTAATGAATAAACAAACCGAGTGTAAGGAGCTTATTTATACAAATGAGGCTATACACTTATACCGCCGAAGGTAGCATGAATACCTTCGTTAGAAAATAATTAATGAACAAATAATTTAAACGGATGAAAAATATAGTATTGTTACTTTGCTCATTGAGTATTAGCTCAGCTTATTGCCAAAATCAAAAAACTGATTCGGCTTTAGAGTCATTAAATCATATTAAAGATTCTAAAGTGCTCTCGAAAAAATTAAAATCATTGGGAGCTGGTTCAGAAACAGATCTACAATTGTTATTACAATTTTACAGCACATCAAGAAAGTCATCAGATTCTATCGCAGAAATTGCACTCAAGAGGTTTCCGAAGGGTAAAATCGCGCAGGAAATATTGTTCCATAAGGTCTATGAGGAAAATGATGTTGAAATGCAAGAAAACCTCTTTAAACAACTCATAAACGAATACCCTGAAACTGATGTAGAGCACCTAGCGCAAATAATGGTTGTTAATTTCTCCAGACAGCGGTATTCAGCAAAAGTGCCAGCTTCTTTGGCGTATATTCAAGGAAATGCTCGTCCCTGGGCCTTAGATGAAGTTCTAAAAGTTATTTTTAGCAGTGATTTGGAACTAGCTGAAAATCTTGTGCGTGCAGAGATGTCAAAACCGGATAATTCGAAAGAAGTACAGCTGTTGTTGCTAAAATGGCAGAGTCAACTGTTGGCAAAAAAAGGTAATTTCGTGGAAGCATATGCCGCGCTTAAGGACTATTATAACCAGACAACTTATAAAACTCCTGAATTAAATGCGCATTATTATTACCTGATGAGTAAAACAGGAGGTTATCGAGAAGCTTTCTATGAACTTGAAAAAGCAGTATTACAGGGAGAAGCAGACGAAGAGATCATACAAGAGCTAACACATGCTTATGCAAAACTCTATCCTGATAAAGATCCTGCTGTTTACCTTTCTGACCTCGGCAAAAAATACGAAAATAAGTATTTGCAGGAAATGGTTAATGAACCTGCCCCCAATTTTGTGGTAACCGATAGTAGTGGTAAAGAGGTTTCACTTTTGGACTTTAAAGGCAAGACCATCGTGCTGGATTTCTGGGCTACCTGGTGCGGTCCCTGCAAAAGGGGGCTTCCTTCTATGCAGATGGCGGTAGACAAATATAAAGATGATCCAGATGTCAAGTTTCTTTTTATTCACACTTGGGAAAAAATGCAAGATCCGACTGCCGATGCAAGAAAATACTTATCTGGTAACAAATTCAATCTGCCATTGTATATGGATCTGAAAGCTCCTGGGAGTAAGGTGAATAGGGCAGCTTTGGCCTTCAAGATTCGTGGGATACCTGCTAAGTATGTCATTGATTCCAAAGGCAATATCCGTTTTAAGCTATTATCAGGATTTTCAGGCTCAGACGAGGCCGCTGTATCGGAACTTTCGACAATGATTGAATTAGCACGTCGTCACATTTGATAGACTGGATATGCCAAAGATAAACCAGCCAATAATCAAGTCGGTAATAGGTTATCATTTTAGGGAAGGGAAGCCTGACCTAAATGTTTATGACTGAAAAAATTGTTAATTTTAATCGGACTGCGAATTAATAATTGGAATATGGAGCAACTATTTAGTACTTTATTTGAGCATATAGAAGAGAAAGCCCAACTTACTGATAAAGAGAAAGTATTGATTAAGGGGTTTTTTAAGTTTAAAAAATTGAGGAGGCGACAATACTTGCTCCAAGAGGGCGATATGTGCAAGTATATATCGTTTGTATCACAAGGCCTAATGAAATCCTATACCATTGACGACAAAGGGACCGAACACATCAATTTGTTTGCCTGGGAGGGCTGGTGGATTTCTGATTTTGCAAGTTTCATCTTTGGCAATGAAGCCAAGCTAAATATAGATACCGTTGAAAACACGATACTCTTACTTCTTTCAAGGGAAAATTATGAAAAAATGTTGACAGAAATCCCTGTAATGGAGCGTTATTTTCGCATACTTTATCAAAATAGCCTAGCCACTAAAGACAATAGACTCATCAGTGCGCATACGCACACAGCGGAAGAAAAATACGCCCTATTTCTCGATACCTATCCAGCGATCAGCCAGCGGTTACCGCAGAACTTAATTGCTTCCTATCTGGGGCTGACTCCGGAAACAATAAGCAGGATAAAAAGAAAAATGGTTAAAGCCAATACTTGATTTAGATCAATCCTATTTTTTGATCTGGGTCAAGTATGGTTACGTTGCCATAGCCTATTTTTGTGAAAAATAATTTAGATATGGAAAAAATAGCCTTGGTTGTCGGTTCAAGCGGAATGGCCGGCAACAATCTGTCAAAAGAATTATTGGAGCAAGGGTGGACAACATATGGCCTATCAAGAGGGGCTGGTAGAGATATCGAAGGTGTTGTTTCCCTACATGCCGACTTGTTGGATGTAGATAGTTTGAAACGCGCATTAGCGGATGTACACCCTACACATGTATATTTTACAACCTGGATGCGTAGAAATTCCGAATCGGAGAATATTGAGGTCAACAGTGCGATGGTTCGGAATTTGCTTGATGTCATATCCGAAAAGAAGAGTGTCAAACATGTTGGGCTGGTAACAGGTTTAAAGCACTATTTAGGCCCTTTTGATGCCTATGTGACAAGTGGAGTATTGCCTGAAACACCACTTCGGGAGGAACAACCAAGATTGAGCACCCCTAATTTCTACTACGCACAGGAAGATGAGGTGTATGTTGCGGCCAAAAGAGATGGATTTACCTGGAGCGTACACCGTCCACATACATTGATAGGGAATGCCATTGGTAACCAGATGAATATGGGGACAACGTTAGCCGTATATGCCTCCATTTGCAAAGAGGAGAATCTACCATTTGTATTTCCGGGCTCGCAGGCACAGTGGAACGGATTAACAGATGTCACCGATGCCGGAATTTTAGCGAAACAGGTTATATGGGCGTCCGAAACACCTACCGCATTTAATAAAGCATTCAATATTGTAAACGGGGATCTATTTAGATGGAGTTGGTTGTGGCAAAAGATTGCCGAATGGTTTTCAATTGAGCATGTTGGCTATGAAAACGAAATTAGACCATTAACCAAGACATTGGAGGGAAAAGAAGAAGTCTGGAGATCTATGGCAATCAACTATGGACTGGAAGAAGAAGACCTGAATAAAGTAAGCTCAGCCTGGCATACAGACCTTGATTTAAGTCGCCCAATTGAAATAATGACCGATATGACCAATAGTCGTATGCTTGGTTTTAAGGAATACTACAATACAACGGATTCATTCTTTAAGCTGTTTGAACAACTGAGATCCGATAAAATTATCCCTTGATAATTAAAGCGCTTCGTTTGATCAAAATAGTTCTATCTCTTAAAAAATAGCGGCAATTATTGATTTAGTTTTGCCATAACAAGTGTTACTTGAAGTTCTTCAGTGTTTGGCGTGGTATTGTAGCTGTTTTTCTATCCAGGCATCAATACAAGGAAATAGTGCTTTTAGATTGTATTGTTCTGTATGAAATGCTACTGCTGCTGGCTCATTTATATAATTTTGTTCAACATATGAAATATGTCTCCTATCAGGATTACATTCATACAGACGTATGAAGTTATTTTGATAATCGCCTTTGAGCATCAGAAAAGGTTCATAGTCATACCGATCGCGTAGCATATAAGCCCTATTGCCGACAAATAATGTCAGAAATGGGCTGTCTCCATTGTGGCACAAAAACATCGAGTTCTTGGATTTATGGGATTGCATCTTGATTTCCAAATTCCTTTCTAAAAAAAGCGCTTGCAGCGGAGCCAAAAAAGTTCGAAATTCAGGAATTATAGTTTGATTAAAAAAATTTTTTTGCGCTCTTAATTTCATTAAAAGTTCCTCACGTTCCTTCTGTTTGATTTCAGCTTGAAGTTTGAGTATCTCCTGCGTTTCGGCAAACTGTTTGTCAAATACGCTGAATTTCTCTTTGATTGATGAAATGAAATTTTCCATATAAAATGTTATTAACATTAAAATTGATGGTAGAAACCATTCAGGTTAAAGTATTGTTGAGCGAAATTTAGAAAAAAATGTAATTATTAATAATTTTTTTTTAAAACAGTACGGTTTTTCTGCACTACATTATGCTGCAAGCTGGACCACCAATAAGCAGCGGATAGAACTTGATGGCAATGGATTGATGGCACAGGGTCAGTATGCACCGGCATTGATTCAGGAGAGGACCATTGCTTTTATCGATGCCGACAAAGATAAACCAAGATATACGGATGGAATTTCTTTTGTTCCGACCTTGCTGGGTCAAAGCAAAAAGCAAAAGCAGCATGACTATCTTTATTGGGAATTTCATGAGGACGGCGGACGTCAGGCCGTGCGTAAAGGTAATTGGAAGCTCATATTGCAGCAAGTAATGAGCGGTGCACCAATAACGGAATTGTATAATCTGAAGCAAGATCCAAAGGAGCAACATAATATTGCTACCAATAACCCCAGAAAAGTAGCTGAATTACGTCATTTGATCGAGGAAGCCCATGTTGAAAGTCCTATTTTCCCTTTGATCAATAAGACTAGATAAACATTAGAAGAGCTTTGTTAAGCGATATATGTTAATTCGGGGAAGCAAGGTCAGCTTTGTGATAATAAAACGATGGAACATCTTGTTCCATCGTTTTACTGCATTTGTATCTTCATGATCAACTTAGTTGGTAAGTGAGTTCAAAACACCATTTATGTATTTAACCTTTCTGATTCGATCCCAGCGGAAAGATCATAGCGAAAGGTTGTCTAATCATTCAGTCAGAAGCTTAATCGAAGAAAAGAAAACCTGAGTTAAGGCATAAAGAAAGGAGATATGAGTAATATGTAATTCCTTATTCGTATAGATGGCCAGAATTTAGCTGTTGTTAATAGTAAAATTTTCGATCTATCTAAAGGGAGTATTGTGTATCAAGATAAAGATCGTTGATATATGCTCCGTGATATTCAACTTCGAGATGCTTCGATGATTTCGACACCAAATTTGAAAAGATACTTATCAGAAGTTTTAAAAAGGGAAGTCCGATAAATTGATCTCCCCTGAAAATTGAAGTGTTAAAATGAGCTGTTCGATCCCGAATTCTACTTTTAAAAAAGTCCTGTTTTATGGGAGATTTATTTTCCTGAGGCTGAAGCACCCAAATATTTTGTTAATAATCAATCCAATAATATCTCAAAAAAACAGCCTTATTTTATAATATTTTCCTACTATTGTAGCAGATAATAATATTTTAAAATTTATCTAAACTAACCGGGGCTGTTTTTTAATGCGGCTAAGAATTAAAATGGATAACTATAAAGTTTTGTCAGACAGTGAACTGGTCTCTTTGCTCAAACAGAGGGACAGACAAGCTTTTGCCGAAATTTACGATCGTTATAGCATGATGATCTATTACAAGATCAATCAGATGCTCCGCGATGAAGATTTATCCAAAGATTTGGTACAGGATCTATTTACTACAATTTGGGAAAAGTCTGATCTGATCAGAGATCATGTCGGCATTTCGTCATACCTTTATGTTGCCTCCCGCAATCGCGTACTGAACTATATTCAAAGAAGAAAAACTAAAAGTGATTATCTGGCGGAAATCGGAAAGTATAGCCTTCAAATGAGCCATGAAACACTTGAAAAAATAGACGAGAAGGATCTAATGCTTTTAATAACAGGTGAAATAGCGAAACTGCCTGCCAAAATGCGAGAGGTTTTTGAACTCAGCAGATTGGAAGATCTGTCTCACAGAGAAATTGCTGAAAGACTAAATATAAGCGAATCCACGGTGAAAAAACAAGTTCAAAATGCATTAAAAATTCTAAAAGCCAGGCTGTCCCATTACAATTCGCTTGGAATTATGCTGCTGATCTTTTTAAGAGGCAGCTGAATCGGTCGGCAGTTTAGTACCCACACTAGGCGTTATTTTTTTTACTTTTTTCTACTCCCTAGACTCTACTTAACGGTATAATATATCAAACGGTTACAGACCGCAACTTCGACTTATGGAAAAGAAACTTGGAGCAAAGCTTGTAAAGAGATATCTTTCTGGCACAGCCACGCCAAAAGAACAGCGTGTTGTTGAAGAATGGTATGCATTTAATCGCCTTGAAGAGCCGGCAATAGATTCACCCGAAGATTTTATACGAATAAAATCCGAGATGTGGGCCGCTATTGATACTCAATCCCGTCCCCAAGTTAGGATTTTCGAAAAATGGAAATGGCTGCCCTATGCGGCTGCTATTCTATTATTTGTAGGTATTCTAGGTATATACGAATGGCAACAAAGCCCTCAGGAATATGAGGTAGCAAATTATGCTGGACCGGAGATTAAAGCTGGACATGAGGGAGCTACATTGTTGCTGTCAGATGGTACAGAAATTGATCTTGCGGCTGCAAATGTCGGAGAAATCACGACAAAGCAGGGGGTGGTTATTTCTAAAAACGCGCAGGGGGTGCTTGTTTACAGTGCGAATGATACCGAACCTCAGGTCAATAAAGCCATTAGCAATACGATCGTGACAAAAAATGGCGAAATGTACCAAGTGGTCTTGCCCGACGGATCGAAAGCCTGGCTTAATGCAGCATCTAGCTTGACATTTAATTCCGATCTAGCTACCAGTGCTACACGTATGGTTAAATTGCAGGGTGAAGGATATTTTGAAGTAAGCAAAAATTCCAGGCCATTTATTGTCGCAACGGCATCTCAGCATGTTCGCGTCCTTGGTACACATTTCAACATCAATGCCTATGCAGAATCAAAGGGGCTTGTCAAAACCACGCTTATTGAAGGAAAAGTCAATGTGGTGAGCAGCTCAGGAGAACGTATTATCAAACCTGGCGAGCAAGCTGTGAACCGACTTGGACAAATCAATGTCCATGAGCAAGATACGGAAGAGATTTTGGCGTGGAAGAATGGTTTCTTTAAAATTGACGGAAATCTTCACGATATCATGCTGTCCATAGGACGTTGGTACAATGTGGATGTACAGTTTACAGCAGATGCGCCAAAGTCGCTCAATTTGTGGGGATACATCTCCAGGTCAAATGATTTAGTAACCACATTACGCCAAATCGAAAGAACAAACAAAGTAAAATTCAAAATTAAAGAAAGGACCCTTATAGTAACAAATTAAAGCTATTTATCTTAAATCAGCAGGGGAACGACCGAAAGGTGAATTTTCGAGAAAACCGCAAGGTGCATCACCACCTCGCGGCTATAAAAGAAAAATGATGCTGCCCAAAAGATGCCCATTAAAAACGAACGACACTAATCAGACATGAACCATTTAACCAAAACAAAAGTATGAAAAAAAATGTGCTATTGGGTGTTTTTTACCCCATGCGGCCTTTACCTAAACTACTATTTATTATGAAATTAGTTTTTTTTATCATGACATGTATGTTGATGCATACCTACGGGGCCTCGTATGCACAACGTGTCACGATAATGGAGCGAAATGCCTCCTTAGAACAGATCATAAAACAGCTGCGGCAACAGACGGGATATGACTTTTTGCTGGACAAAGCTATTTTTCAACAACATCGGTCGATTCATCTCGATCTTCAGAACATAAGTCTTGATCAGGCTCTGCAATCACTTACGAAGGGGCGTGACCTCGCCTTCTCTATTGAAGGAAAGTCCGTTGTGATAACAAGCCTAAAGAAGCCTAAGTTAAAAGATGAATCGACTGATAGCGGGCTGAGCATGCAGCAAGGATTAGCAGGTTTGGTGGTGGGAGACAAGTCTATCCCTTTGGCTGGTGCTACAGTGAAAATAAAAAGAACCAATCAGGTCTCAGCTACAGACAACAAAGGTTTCTTTCGTTTTGATCGGCTTGAGGTCAATGATATTCTTGAGGTGAGCTATGTGGGCTACGAAACCAGCGAAACGACAGTGACAGCTGGACAATTAGCGCAAAAAGAGTATATGATCATCAACATGAAGCCTACGCTGCGCAGTCTGGACGAAGTAACAGTTGTCAATACCGGTTTTCAAAAGATCAGTAGAGAAAATATTACCGGTTCCGTGACTACTGTGACCAGCAAAGATATCGAAAAACGCAATAGCATCAACGTGATGGACAATCTCGAAGGCATCGTTCCCGGCTTGGTACAGTATCAAGGCAAGGCTACTATTCGCGGTACGAGCACAATGGAGGCTTCAACAGGTATTTTGGTTGTTGTCGATGGTTTGCCGATCGAAGGATCCATTGCGGATGTCAATCCCTATGATGTAGAAACGGTGACCGTGTTAAAAGATGCTGCGGCTGCAGCCATATATGGTGCCAGGGCCTCCAATGGAGTGATTGTCATATCGACAAAAAAAGCAACAGAAAAGGGGAGAACCACTGTTGAAGCTTCGGCCAATGTGACAGTTACCGAAAAACCGGATTATAGCTATAACAATTTTATGTCGCCGCGCCAGCAGGTAGACTGGGAGAGCACTTATTATAAATGGTGGTTCAGTGGCGGCAGTGGAACAGTTAAGCAACCTATTCAAGATTTTGAAAGTAATATCGCCACCGGGCAGGCAATTACCCCTGTCCAATATGCATATTATCAACTCAACACCAATCGCATTAATCAATCTGAGCTCGATGCACGATTAAAAAATTATAAGGAGAATGATTTTGCAAAAGAATATCATGATCATGTCCTGCTGAAAGGTGTAACCCAACAATACAATCTGGCCTTACGGACAAATACCGGTAAAGCTCAAAATAGCTTTGTATTAAATTATATGAATGACAATAAAAGTATTATTAATGCATTTGATCGCCGTATTAATTTACACTATAAAGGCGGTTATAGTGTAGATAAGTGGCTTGATATCGATTACGGCATCAATAGTGTCATCGGGAGGGCTCGCACTCACAATAACCAATTTGCACTTACCCCTTTTAATGTTCCTTCTTATTTCAGATTGTTCAATGATGATGGTAGCAGAGCATACTATACAAACAATCGTTTTAATGTCTATAACACTATTACCGAGAGCCAACCAGAACTACAGTCCGCGTTGTTCAATCACATGGACGAATTGGAACGCGATTTTGTGAATACCAATACACTAAATACCCGGTATTATTTAAATTTAAATATCAGACCTTTCAATGGTTTGTCTTTGCAGCCGATGTTCCAATATGAAGATATCCGCACAGATGTATCGGGTTATTCGGAAGAAGATAGTTATACGATGCGATGGTTGCATAATGTGTACACTTATCGGTATGAAGATCCTGTAACGAAAGCTGTTTCCTACCCATCTTATATTCCAAAAGGCGGAAAATTGGCCACATCTCATTTACGTAGTCCCAATTATACGGCACGTTTGCAGGCCAATTTTGACCGTACTTTTAATAAACATCGCTTCATTGCATTGGCGGGTATGGAATTTCGCCAAACGCGATCCCATGGTACGAATGGGATCCTGTTAGGCTATGATGATCAGTTGCAGACCCAGCTGACCAATACCGTTAATTTTGATGCAATGGACGAGAAAAAAATGGGCACCCTTTGGGACCTGAACTATCCCTTATATCAATATCATTTTGCAGAGGCAGTATCCATGGGGCTGCAAAAAGACATCATGCATCGTTTTGCCTCTGGGTATGCTAATCTGACTTATACTTATGATCAAAAATATAATCTTTTTGGTTCCTTACGTAAAGATTACGCCGATCTCTTTGGGGGCGATGAAAAATATAGAGGGCGCCCACTGTGGTCAATCGGCGTTTCGTGGGTTGCTTCCAATGAAGATTTCATCAAGCAATATTCCTGGATAAATTATCTAAAGATTAGATCATCTTACGGGCTTACTGGAAATATTCGCAACGTGAGTGCGCTCTTGGTAGGGACAGCGGGGATCAATAATCTAACACAGGAACCCAATGCTACAGTCTCCAATCCACCAAACCCACAATTACGCTGGGAAAAAACAGCGACAGCAAATATGGGTATAGATTTTAGTCTTTTGGAAAGCCGGCTAAGAGGTACCATAGATTGGTACCGTCGTAAGGGAACAGATCTATTTGCACAGAAAAGATTGGATCCGTCCGAAGGTTTTGCTTCCATGGTGATTAACAATGCCAGTATGGTTAATAATGGTGTTGAATTTAATCTGAGCTATGATTGGTTTAGAGCCACGTCACGGGAAACATTTGGCTGGACAAGTAATTTAACCGGTGCTTATAATCAAAACCGTATTACTGATGTCGATGAATTGACCAGAAATCCGATTACGCTGGCAGCCGGCGATTCGTACCGTAGAGGGTACCCTGTAAATTCATTATTCTCTTTCCGTTTTGCTGGACTCGATGATATGGGAATGGCACAGTGGTATAATACTGCCGGTGTACCGACCAAGACAACATTAGGGCCGACGGAGGCAGATGCTGTTGTCTTTTCAGGTAGTGGTGACCTTAAGATCAACATGGGTTTCAATAATGATTTTTCATATAAAGGTTTTACCCTCAGTGTTTTTGCAATGTATTATGGCGGGCACTATTTTAGAGCAAGGCCAGTACCCTTGGCCTATCGATCGGCCAATTATGGTGCTATGCCTTCCTATTTATTGGATAGCTGGACACCGGAAAATACTGATACCGACATACCGGGAAGTGGCCAGTATTATCAATTAGCACCAACGAACCAATATTATTATTCAGACAATCTAGTGCGCAGGGCAGATTTTATTAAAATCAGGAATATTGCTTTAGGTTATCTTTTACCGTCGAATTTAGCGAACCGAATCAAGGCCAAAAATCTCAGGCTACGTTTTCAGGTCGATAATCCGAGGTCACTATGGATCAGACAAAGTGATGTTCACATCGATCCTGAGACCGGTGGTGCGCCTCTTCAGACTTCGTTTGTCTTTGG
Source organism: Sphingobacterium prati (assembly GCF_013167215.1). Taxonomy (GTDB): domain Bacteria; phylum Bacteroidota; class Bacteroidia; order Sphingobacteriales; family Sphingobacteriaceae; genus Sphingobacterium; species Sphingobacterium prati. The sequence goes on along the minus strand of NZ_JABJWY010000034.1, from coordinate 1,314,881 downwards.
AATCAATGCAAATTTTTAAGATCATGAGAATAAACTTTAAACTATACCTCTTAGCGCTTGTGATTTCCATTTTTGGGATGAATGGATGCGCAAAATACACCGATTTTGTACCTAAAGGCCAGAATCTTCTAGACCGTGCCGATGACCTTGACCAGTTAATGAATGTAAACTTTTCGGGGAACGCCTTTAATATGAATAGGCTTTCTTTGATTGTCAACGATATGTATCTCTTGGCATACAACGTTCCGAATGTCATTTCATCTAATGTCCTGACGATGGACAAAGTATTGTTGACCTATGACGAAGCTGCCGACCGTGCCGCACTTACCCCTACAGATGCACGATACGATGGGTTGTATAAAAATATTGCGATGGTCGCCAATATTGTATTAGCCAATGCTGATCAGGCAAGCGGTGACAAAAAACTTTTGGAGCGACTCAAGGCAGAGGCTTATGTGCTTAGATCCTTTATGCATTTCCTTCTGGTCAATATGTATGCAAAAGCTTATGATCCTGCCACAGCATCAACAGATGGTGGTATTCCCTATGTCACTGATATTAACTTTGAGAAGATAAACCCCAAAGTAACAGTGCAGGAGGTTTACGACAAGATGCTTGCAGATATTGATGCTGCAATGGCGACAGGAGCATTGCCTGAGCGGCCTAAAAATAGCATGCGGTTTGGGCAAGGATTTGCATATGCGTTAAAGGCAAAAATTTTGATGTCTCTACGCAATTACACCGGCGCATTAGAAGCCGTAAATAGCGTACTAGCTATCAATAACAATTTAGAAGATCACCGTTATCTGCTGACAGAACCTGTTAAGGCTAATCGCGTTCTGAGCCGAAATGGCCTCGCTGCCCAGGACAATTTGTTTTATGCATTTTCCAATACATTCGATCCGTCTTTGCTCACGCCTACTTATGAGATACTAAAAGATTACTATGAGCCAGGCAATATCATTAAGGATTACACCAATGTATATAATTATCAAAATGGTTTTCTATATGTAGGGCTTCCTGATATCCCTGCCTGGATTGCGATTAGTTATGAAGGAAATAGTGCCGGAATGACCGTGTCAGATCTCGTGCTTATGAAAGCCGAGTGTTTGATCCGCAGCAATAAACTTTCTGCTGGTATGGAGGAAATTGAAAAGATCCGGGTCCGTCGCATTGCGCCAGAAGTGTATGCTCCACTCGTGGTGAAAGATGCCACCGAGGCGATGGCCTATCTGAAGAAAGTCTCACGGATAGAATTTCTATTTACCTGGCGCAATTTTGTCGATGTAAAGCGCTGGAATACCGAAGCGGCTTATGCAGAAACCATCAATAGAACTATTGGAGGTAAGACCTATGTCTTAAAGCCTAATTCGCCGCTATGGATCTTGTCATTTCCACAGAGCGCCACCCAGTTTAATCCCACACTCACACAGAACTATTAATAAATACAAAAACAAATAATAATAATGAAAAAGCATTCTATAATAAGCTGCATCCTGATCTTCACATTATCAATGTTTGCTATTGGCGGCTATGCACAGACAAGTGGAAAGTTAAATGTAGGTGATCCCGCCCCGGCAATCAGCTATTCGAAGTGGTTGAAAGGGAAACAGTTCGACTCGTTTGATCCAGCGCAAATCTATGTGATGGAGTTTTGGGCTACCTGGTGTAGCCCTTGTAAAGCAGCTATGCCTCATCTTACCGTTTTACAAAAACAATATGAAGGTAAGATTACCTTTGTAGGTGTCAATGTATGGGAAAAGATTCCAAAAGGTCAGTCTTACGAAACGGTAGTTCCGGCGGTGGAAAAATTCGTGCGTGGGAATGATGCCAATATGGGTTATAGTGTTATTGTCGATGATAAAGACCAGGGTATGGGTAATAAATGGCTGCGTGCAGCTGGGCAAAACGGAATACCAGCGAGTTTTATAGTCAAAGAAAATCATATTATTTGGGTTGGGCACCCGGGGCAATTGGATTCTATCATTCCACAAGTATTAGCTGGGTCTTATGATATGAAGGTGTTCAAGGAAAAGTCTGATAAAGCTGCTCAGAAGGCCCGGGAGGAAAGTGAGGCTATGATGGCTATGTTCAATCCAATTCAGGAGGCTTTAACGGCTAAAGATCACAAAAGAGCATTTGAGTTAATGGATAAATTGGTTGCTGAAAAGCCAGACTTTAAAATTTCCATGAGTCTTCTTAAATTTAAAACATTGTTGACCGATGTAGATGAGAAGCAAGCCATTGCCTTTGCTATAGAATTTCAAAAAGAATATAAAACTGCACCATCGTTATTTCTGGGAGAGGTGTATAAAACAGATAACCTTTCCAAAGATACCTATGCATGGGTGGCAGACAATTTTGGCAGCACGACAGAAGTGAGCAATCCATTGATTTTAGATGCATTGGCAACCTGTTATGCAAAAGCTGGTCAATATGCAAAAGCGGTGGATAATCAAGCTAAAGCTTTAGCGATAGCTGAAAAAGCACTTAAAGACGGAGAAATGGTCGGTACTGTTATGGATTATACGGTGGAAGAGTACAAGAAGAAATTGGCCGAATATAAAAATAAAATGTAAACTCAAAAAATAAATAATGGGTACCATAATCAATTATGGTACCCATTATTTACGATGACGGCGTAAGTCCCGTATTAAAATAGGTTGAATTGTCATATCTTTAACGGTCTAACTCTAATGAAAGTATGGAAGGTAGAAGCATTATGAAATATTTCAGGGTGATCAGAGTATCAAAAATAAAATCGGGAAAGACAAAAAAATGAGCCAAGCCAATCCATGGATCAATATAGAAATTTGCCGTTGTCCCATGATTTGCTTTATTACATTTTCAGTAGGTTTATTCATTGCGTACTATTATTTATCCGTTAACTGGAGAAGGTGCTTACAGCCTTCTTTAATATATCCCGTTCTATCTGTGTCTCCCGAAGTTCTTTTCTTAGTCGTGCTAATTCCTGTTCGCCTTCACTCAGATAACTTTTCCATTACAGGGGAAACTATTTTCTTGTTTTGTCGAATGTTCCTTGCGCCACCTATACAATAATTCTGGGGTAATATCTAATTCCCTAGCCAGTGTGCTAAGGTCACTACGCGTGTTGCTCAGTTCAACACTCATCAGTTTGAACTCTTTGGTATAAACTTTTCTTTCTCTTGACATATGTCTGTTAAGTTATTAAAATTCTCTTAACTTAATGTCCACTCAAATGTAGCAACTTCAAGTGTTAGCTGTGTTATACAGCTATCCATTACGATTAGAGAAATTTGAAATAATGGGCCGGGTGTCAGGAGCCTGTGTCTATTATTTTTAATTCTTCATGCGGCGGATCGGAACAATCACAGGTATCTTTTGCGTACAATCCATTAAATAGTAAATTACATTTCATTAGCCTATATAACAATTGACCTTTTTGGATCACTGCGCATTGACTAAAAAACAACATTGCTTTTTTCTGTGTGACACAATTTTGTTTTAAATTTGTCGTTGAAAGCATTGTTCAACGTAATTCTTCTCTCAAGCTACGCCAACATTTCTTTTTCACGGGGGGATTTATTGCTGGATGAAGCAATGTCTCGGTTTTCGAACAACAACAAATCAACATGCTAATCAGTAGTGATATAGATCAGATTATCCTGGACCGGCTGGTAATTTTTTACGACTCCATATATGTAGAAAGGGAATTCCGTTTCTACCATACAGAGGTAGTTTCGGTTGACAGATGTTTTAAAAGTAAAAAAGACTTTATAATTATACAGCGTATACACCTTATAGGCTCATGAAACACTCGGATAAAACAGGCGATTTCTTTGTACTCTGTAAGATATGATTCAGTTCGGTAGAGATTGCTGCACTCGAGATATATGTAATTTTTGTAGAAATTTCTTCTTATTTTGACCGGCGATCATCAGCTTCAAATTCCCATTATATTAGGTTATGTTCAGACACAGAAATAAAGGAAGGACTTTTCAGCACAATATCAAGCTTGCCGCGTTATTGTCGGCAGTGGCCGGTGTTGTCAATATTGTCGGTGTCCTTGCATTTGGAACATTGACAACAAATGTTACCGGACATTTTGCCTTTCTCTCTGAAGACCTATATCTCCACAGTTACCGGCTAGTGCTTCTCAGCATGCTCTATGTAAGTTCTTTTTTTCTTGGGGCTTTTCTTGCCAATACCTCCATGGAGCTCACATCTAAAAATACGGATCATTTCTCCTATGTGTTACCGCTTTCCATAGAGATTCTATTGCTTGGTGCTGTTGCAGTATCAGAGTTTATGGGCCACGGATCCTCTGTGCTGTTTTCCTGTATATTGCTTCTTGCCATGGGTCTGCAAAATGCCCTGGTTACAAAGATATCGGGATCTGTGGTTCGTACCACGCACCTGACTGGCCTTTTCACCGATCTGGGCATAGAGCTGTCGCAGCTTATTTTTTATAGGGGCCCGAATGACCGGAGCCGTCTTAGGAATTCGATCATGCTCAGGGGAATAATCGTGACCGGATTTTTCCTGGGAGGAATTGCCGGAGCTTTTCTATTTGGCTGGCTTGGAAGAAAAACACTCCTGCTGCCCGTTTCCATCCTATTTGCAGCTCTTTATTATGACCGTTTACTGATCGTGTATTATCGTTCCGTCAGAAAACACCGAAATAGATAATATGTTTTTGAGGTTGCTTTGGAGCCCCTCTTACTAAACACTTTTGCGCCAAAAGTTGAGATAACCATTAAAAGCAGTATATTCGAGATCGAAGCTTTCAGGGATCTCATCCGATCCGCTGTAATAGGAAACGACTCTCGTTCCGGCCGGCGTCCTGCCGAGCTGGTCCCAGAGGTAGCGCGTATAGCGGTCGTAGAGTTTGATACTCGGTAAGATTGTATTGTCTATCGGGCAGGATGTATCCAGGTTTTCAAAGAAAGAATTGTAAAAATAAAAGGCATCGAAATCATCAAAAGATATCTGGTCAATGTTAGCATGTATAAATTTTACATTTTGGATATTATGTTTTCTAGCAAGGCTGCTGGATATCTTGACCAGTGATTCCCGCTGTTCCACCCCATAGAACATGCCCCCAGTACAGGAAGCCCCGATAAGACAGAATTTTCCTGCCCCCGAACCGATATCAAGAATTCTGTCACCGGATTGTTCAACAAGATACCGTGCGGCCATTTCTGCTACATCTAACGGTGTCCAGTGGCGTCCAGCAAGTTCTTTTATGTGGTCTGGATAAAGGTCATTGAATCTGCTGTCATCTATAGATATACCGGAACGTAAAAGCTTAAAGATCATTGTCAATTTTGTCTTGGGTGAAATGGAAAACGAAGGCCAGGCTACATAAAATGCCTCTGGAATATTATGAATCTATTCTCAAAGTTCCCTCAGGAAATGCACTTTACCTGTTTCATGGTTGACTTCCACAAGTACCTTTCTATGGTTGCCATATTCGTAAATGTACCAGTCAGGATGCGCAGTATCCCCAGCCGGGTAGGATTTAAGGATATGTTCCTCTTCCTCTTGCATTATTTCCGGAAAATTATTGTCCATGTTTCTAGTTGGTACTGTGGGCTAAATATACAAAATTTTTGACTGGATGACAATCTGGTGCTTCCCCTTTATATTTTCCTTGTTTTTCGGTCATCAAAGTAATCCAGATTAAAGTATCTATTGGAGGCGATTTGACATACACAGTAAAAAGAACTCTTTTTCCGAGGAGATTTGCTTTCGTAGACAGTATTCTAGATGACAAAGGTAATAGCTTCTGAGAGAAGCTTATTGGGGGTATTCTATATTTTCAGCAGGAAATGATTATCCTCTTATTCCTTTTTGAGCCTAAGGATATTCCATAATTCGAACAGATTTGTGCCTAAGTCAAAGGCTTTTCTCGCTTTAAAGTAAGTTGCTGTCATATAGATAATTTAAGAAATTCATTACAATGCAGAAAACTCCATCTTTTAAATAGAAATAATATTATTGGGAACCGCTCAATTGATGGCGAACACGCATTAAACTTAGTAAACTTCCAGTAGTCCGATCTGCCAATTAAAGAATAGTGCAGCGCAAGATG
>NZ_JABJWY010000034.1:0-1308755 GCF_013167215.1 Sphingobacterium prati | reverse complement strand
GCAGAGCTGGTCGTGATTGTTTTGTAGTCTATTTGAAGTATCGATGCCATTGCATCACGCAGTTTATAAAAAGCCTGTTGGCTTGTGCAGTCGTTCGAATGCGCTAGTTGAATTTTATTGGCGATGTGATCACACAATTCACCAAAAGTGAAAATGTGCATCAGTTCGGTGCTCCCAAACTCCATGTCAAAGGATTTTTCAACTTTAACAAGTAAATCGCTAATATCGTCTGGATCTACATTTTCAAGTTGGTCGTCTGCCATCATATTACTATTAACAGTTGGTTACAAAATACGAATATGCTGTAAAAATAGCATTTAGTATTATTTTTTTAATTTTTTAATACACAATTGAAAATACTCTTTTCATTTAATAACCCGATAATCTATTCAAGCCGTGTTGGCGAGCGACTACTTCATGTTGCTATTGATATTAAGCTATCCAAGTATCCTCATATTTTACAACCTTCCATTTGCCTTTTATTTTTTCAAGAATAAAATACCATCCTTGGCCACACAATCCACCACATATATGATCCACGGACACAAATGCTTTTTGGCCGTTATGTGTCAGAATAGGTAAGTGGAAGACCAGCTTTGTTAAAAAACGTTCTTCCATAGTCAATCTATTGCTGTCTTTAACCATATACTTATGAGCGATCGGTTGGGGAATGTAGACTGTATCTCTGGCTCTTGTCTGATTTAGAAAACCGATTGAATCTTGCATGCTATAACCAAGATGGCCAAACAATTCCCTGATTCCAATAGCATCTCCCAGAGGATAATCCTCCTTGTAAGTCGTATGTATCAGATCTTTGATAAATTTGTTTTCAATATAAGTCTCAGGTTTTTCAGTTATGATCAACCGACTGATATAAGTGTCATGGGTAATTATTGCATCCAGTATTTCTGCATAGTCTTTTTGAAAGGCGGAATAATTAAAAGTTTTTTCCGGTGTTTTTGCCTTAGGTGTTTTTTTAGCAGTGTTTTGACAAGCTACAATAAGAAATAAAATTGGGACTAGGAGAAATACTTTCATAAAATAGAGCGAATGATTTAAAAGATGATGCCAAAATGTTTTCTTTTCCATAATGCAATTTAGTCTAACGATTGCGCTCTTCAAACGTTGCCCCTTTTTTATAAAATTGGAGGCATTCTGTACGCGTTTCCAAGCATACTAGTTATCGTTTGTCTAGTTATTACATTGCTAGGAATGTTCCTTATTCCATTGGTGGCAATTCTGTCATAATTAAGGTAATTTTTCCCTATATACCAACTTTGCCATTTGCTCCAACATAAATAGACGAATTAGTAAGGCCAAAACTGCCTTACCATCCATTTTTATAATTTTACATTGTTTACAGTTTATTTTATTAATTTATTTAATAAATTTGTTAAAAAAATATTATCTTTGGATAGAAAACCAAATTTAACACCACAATTAAATAAGATGAGCTATCCTGATACCCTAAAATATTAGTGTAATTCTCTGGAATATAGTAAAATATGATTCTTTAGTCTTGGTGAATACGACAAAAGTTAAGCTATTTTAACAGAAAGCCATATGAACTGAGAAAGTTATTGACCTAATATACATATAATCAAAATTAAAAATATAAACACAATGTTATGAAAGCTAACGATCAAATTCTTGTCTATCCCTATATTTATCGAATTTTTTTTACTTTCTTATTAATATCGATCGTTGGAATCACGCTATGGTCATTTTTGTTTTCTCAATACCGAATAGACTTTTATGGCGAAATACCGGTATTTCCGCTTGTCATTGGTATTTCTTTGGTCTTTGTTTGCTATAAACTTTTGCGGTATTTGTTGTATATATACCGTTGGAAAGCAATATTGGCAGCGGAAGGTATCGTTATAAAAGATCCCTGGCGGGGACAATTATCCTTTAGTTGGGATACTGATGTTATTGTCTTGGGTAATTTCAATCTGGAGCTGATAAAAGGACGATATGGTCCCGCTGCAACTGCTTCAGATGAGAAATATGCTGTATACAAAATCAGCAATTGGGTTATGGGCCAGCCTGCGATTGCAGACTCCAATTTAGCTTTCTTAGGCCAAAAAAGCTTTAAAAATTTAAAGCTGTCAAGCAAAGAGTTTGCAGCTGCATTGGAAAGCAGCCGAGAGCAGTATTCGGACTTCTTTAAAATCAATCGTTGGAATTTAGTATTCCTGGCTTATTGGTTTTGTCAGATAATAGCTATTATGCTTATAGCCTATATATTTTTCCTTGATATTTTTTATTTCAACACTGGAGTAGTCGTATTTTTTTGTGTGGCAGTTACCATACAATTGGTTATGGTGCTGCAGTATTGGAATAGATTTCCGCCAGGTGCTTTAAAACGTCTTTTTTTGAATGTAGGTATTTCGATAATAGGTTTTGCATACTTGATGTTTGATAACGTACATTCTATGGATGAGCTATTCTTTGTAAAATGGGGAGCTGTCCTAGGTTTTGTCATGACGCTGTTTATTCGGGTATTTATCCAATTGTATCGAAAATTTGTGGCTAAACATCTTAAAATTATATTCTATTCCATTCTTTTTATTTTTCTAAGCTTATATAGCATTGCTTTTCTTAAGGTTGGTAATATGCTCAATCGGGGGAAAGTCAAGGGATGGGAGCAGGGAACCGTTTATAATCCTCAAATTATCATTTTACCGGGAATGGACCCACATAAAATGGTTTTTGATAATCCTCAATGGGGTGCCAGAAATATGTTAGTGCCGTTAGTTCGATCCGTTTCGGAGGCTCGGGTAGAGGTGAAAGTCTTTGAGGGAAGATTGGGTATACCCTGGTTTTACAAGAATTATGCAAAAGATGATGTAGACAATGTCCGATTGATCAAATAAAGGGACATGCAGTTTATGAAGAAATTATCGAATGCTGAACGGCAATAGTTCGTCTAAAAAAAATTATTTAGAGAGTTTTCTACATTTTATTACCAATATATAATCATGAAAAGTACCAATAAACATAAAACAAAGTGGAAGGATTATATTGTTTGTCTTTCTGTAACTATTATATTTGTGTCAATTTGCGGATTTGCAGCCTATATTCCTGTCCTCGTATCAGCACCGCAAGATCTGTTTCTAGCGTTTATTTTAGATCGTTTGAAGTTGATTGTGCCGGCTGCGGTGTTGTTTTCTGGGATTGCACTCTTTTTAACTATGTGGAGTATAGTATCCTATTATGGATATAAACCAACCAAATTTAAAGCATTTTGGACATTTGTACCCTACACATTGACCGTGTTTTTAATGGCAGGAATTTTCTATCGGAATTCCCTACCGATAGAAAAGCTATTTGTTCCAAGTTATATACGCACTGCTAGTCCTGATCTCACGCATCACAATGTTCCGTGGGATCTAATGTGGTTCTTATGTGCGGTGGTGAATGGCTATATATTTTTGCTTCAATATAGCCCTTACCAGAAAAGCTTGTTCAACGTTATTGGTAGCGAACTTCTTAATAAATCTTCATATTTTAATCCACAGAGTATTAAGGAGAATGATCTGTTAGAGGAAGCAGAAAGTTTAGCGAATACATTTAGTGCATCAAATAGAAAAGAATCAGCCAATGATGATCCTCCTGCTCTTCAATATGAATTTTATGCTTTTATCTACGGCGAAGGTTTTGATTACGTCATTACTGATGAAGGATATGCTGTGCCTTTTCTCTTTGAAGATGAGGATACCATAGACGAACTTCACGGCGGTATTTATTTACAGACCAACAAGACACTCTATATTCGTTTTGATCACATTATGTTGTTGGATTTGGAGGAGCTCTATATTGTTGTCTCCCCGACGCTAGAAGCCCTGTTCGAAAAGATCAATAAAAAAAGTGTCAAAGAAAAGCTTTACTCATACAGATATACAGATAAGGGCAGCGGCTATTATCAGATAGATTCCACTTTGGAGGCTAAACTGAGAAGTAAATTCACTTGACTCTTCCCTGATCAATATCCTTGATTACGTTTTTTAGGCTGTCCGAAACGTTAAGATTTAGGAATGAAGCTATTTCTTTCAGATTTTTAGGAAGGGAGTTTTGCGCATAAGCCGACGGTAGTGACTCCATCATAACGATGCACTCCATTTAAAGTACCAAACCATAATGTTACCATCATTAGCTTCCGTCATTCCAAAAATCATAGCTTCCTCCGATCTGATGATCTCAGGAGGCACGAGGGATTCGATAACGATTTTGAATTGTAACGGGAGATAATCCAGCTTTTTGTATTGGTAGGCGGTTGTGAGACATACTTGAAGTCCCTATTGACAATACTATCTGAACTAGTCAGATATTCCCATTTTATCCTGGTAGATATAGCCAACAAACTGGCGGGTATAATTTGTAAATCTAGTACCGTCATAGCGCCATAGTCCGTCATTTTCCCCGAGCCAGATGTTTCCATTTTTATCCGCTATTATCGAGCGGACATTTTTAAACGGTTTACCTTCATGCTTGAGGACTGTGTATATTTTACCGTTATAGACACAGGTATCATCGTTTGTTCCAAACCATATTTCTTAGCGTCATTTTATGGTCAAAAACATCTTACATAGGATGAGCGCTATATAGTCAAGTAAAAGTGGTGAAGTGACTAAATATTTTAATTTTTCAGTTTTACTTAAGAATGACAAGTGTGGGATACAAGCAGTGTATTTGCTCTGTATATTTGCAACATACTAATTGGTATGTTTATGTCAAAAGCGCAGGCAACAAGATCGGATATTCTCAGAAGAGCGATGGAATTAATATACAAGCAAGGTTTTCAATCGACCAGTATTGATGATATTTTGGCTACAACACAAGTGACGAAAGGAGCCTTTTACTATCATTTCAAAAACAAAGAAGAGATGGGTATAGCATTGATAGAAGAAGCTATGCATACGGAGATTTGGCCAGATATTCAAAATTCACTGTCAACAAGTCCCAATTTCAGAGATAATATTTATAAAATGATGGATAAACTTCTCTTTAAACATCCGTTTATGACTGTTGAACATGGTTGTCCGGCTGTAAATCTTATCCAAGAGATGGCTCCGCTGAATGAAGCATTTCGGGTAGCATTGAAAAAATCATTGAATAAATGGGAAAGAGCCATTGAAGCTGAGATCATGCGAGGACAGGAGACCGGACAATTAGGGCTTTCGCATGATGCCAAACAGATTGCACTTCATATCATAACATTATACCATGGCGTCCGAAATATGGGCAAATTATTTGGGAAACCCTATTATGTTTCATTTTTACGCGAATTCCGACAATACCTTGATTCATTGAATTAAATTTTTTTAAACCAAAACATACCATATAGTATGTTTTGTTGAGTTGTTAAAGTTTATTTTTAAGCATTAAAACATACTAATTAGTATGTTTTAAAAATATCACTTATGATGAAATCCTATTCATATTCAAAAACATATCATGTAGTATGTTTTAGTTGTTATGGTCAATGTTTAACTATGCTTGCGCTAATACCAGCTCAGCCATCAATCACAAAATATCTATAAAATAATGCCATACAGAAATTCTATCTTACTTATTTGGATACTCACCATTGTTATTAATGGTTTAATTCTGCTTACTTTTTTCTTACCCAAATTAAGCATGGTAGCAGGTCGTGATTATTCCAGCTTACCCAAGCTCAATGCAATTTTAAATGGTTTAACGTTCTTTTCGTTGCTATTTGCATTGTTGGCGGTTCGTCGTAAAAACATACTCCTGCATCGAAGTTCCATATTTCTGGCCTTCTCCTTTACCTCCTTATTTCTGTTTTCTTATTTGCTCTATCATTTTTCCATGCCCTCTACCAGCTATAAAGGCGATGGTCTATTGCGAGGGGTTTACTACTTTATTTTGCTCACGCACGTTGTCCTGGTCGCCATTATTGTGCCCCTTGGGCTTCTAGCGATGGTTTTTGCGCTAAATAATCGAATTAATCAGCACCGCAAGATTGCCCGGTGGACTATGCCGATCTGGTTGTATGTTAGTTTTACTGGAGTGGTCGTTTACTTACTGACTCATCCTTACTACCCGCAATAAATAATTCAAGAAACTCAACATTCACTCATATTCTTACACATTTCACTAATATCAAATCAAATTTTATGAAAAAAAATCTGTTACTCGGAATAGCAATTCCAGTTATCATATTTTCTTCCTGCAAATCGGGCCGTCAACCTGCTCAGGAGCAAAGTATCCCTGAGGTTCCCGTAATGGTTTTAAACAAGACCGATACGGTTGTTTATACAGAGTATCCTGCACAGTTAGAAGGGCTTACTGATGTCGAAATACGCCCTCAGGTGAATGGGATACTTGAAAGGGTTTTGGTTCAGGAAGGAGCCTATGTGGAAAAAGGCAAAGCTCTCTTCCTGATCGATTCACGCCCATACCGTGAAGCCTATAACGATGCGAAAGCACAGCTATCCATAGCGCAGGCAGAAGTACAGACCGCAAAAATTGAAGTCGAAAAGCTAAAAGCGCTCGTGGATAATCGAGTCGTATCAAACTATCAGCTGAAAACTGCACAGGCTAGTTATGATGCTGCGCTAGCGGGGGAGCGAAAAGCGATGGCAAAAATAGAAAATGCCAAAATCACCTTAAATTTTACCACCATAAAAGCTCCTGTAAGTGGTTATATCGGCCGTCTCGGAAAGAAAACAGGTAGTCTAGTTGCTCCATCCGATACCCATTCATTGACCTATCTTTCCGACAATAGGGAGGTTCACGCTTATTTTTCTGTTGGAGAAGCTGATTTTGTCGCCTTTAAGGATGGCCTTCAAGGCAGTTCAATCGACGAAAAATTAAAGAACAGCGCTGAGGTAAATCTGGTGCTTTCTGGTGGAACGGATTATCCCGTAACAGGTAGACTTGATATGGTTGATGCAGCATTCGACAGGTCTACTGGAGCAATCACCCTAAGGGCTACCTTTCCCAATAGGCAAGGTTTGCTTCGTTCAGGCAATTCAGGCCGTATTAGACTTGGCCTGCGGCAGCATGGTGTAGTTGCTGTACCCCAGGCAGCGACGTTCGAAATGCAGGACAAGCTCTTTGCCTATGTCGTTGACCAGCACAACAAAACCCGGCAGGTCGCATTAACTGTTGCCGGAGCTGCGGGAAACAGCTATTACATTTCCAACGGCCTGGTTAGTGGGGACAGACTTATTTTAAAAGGTCTGGAGTCCCTTAAAGATGGAATGGCCGTTAAGCCCGAAATATCATCCGATAAAATGGCCAGCAACTAGTCACCTTATTTAACTTATGCAAAAGACTATTATACCATGTTAAAAATTTTTATTGATAAGCCAGTTATTGCAACTGTTGTTTCCATCATGCTGGTCATTCTTGGCGCGGTAGGTCTGATGGATCTACCTATACAACAGTTTCCGGATATAGCACCTCCAGTAGTTCAGGTTTCGGCCAATTATCCAGGTGCAAATGCAGAAACATTAGTGCGTGCGGTAGCACCAGCACTTGAAGAGTCCATTAACGGGGTTGAAAATATGACCTATATGAGTTCCACTTCGAGCAACGACGGTACACTCATTATATCAGTATACTTTAAGTTGGGCACAGATCCCGACCAGGCCGCTGTCAATGTACAGAACCGGGTTTCATCTGCCACCGGACTCTTGCCGTTAGAAGTAGTTCAGGCGGGTATAACCACTCAAAAAGTCCAGAACTCGCTCGTTATGGCTATCAATCTGATGAGTGAAAATCCAAAACTTTACGATGCGACATACTTAACCAATTATGCCCAGATCAATGTAATTTCGGAGCTCAAACGGATACAAGGGGTTGGACAGGTAAGATTTTTAGGAAGTAATAAAGATTACTCCATGCGTATTTGGCTCAATCCGGCACAAATGGCTGCTTACAGCATCACACCAACAGAAGTGATGGCTGCCGTCAAAAGTAAAAACCAGGAAGCGGCACCAGGAAGATTTGGACAATCAAGTAACAGGTCTTTTGAGTATGTTCTTAAGTATTCAGGAAAATATACCAAACCTGAAGAATATGGAAACATAATCATTAGATCGAACGTAGATGGAAGTATTTTGAAATTGAGAGATGTTGCTAAAGTTGAACTAGGGAGCTACACTTATAACTCACTAAATACAGTACATGATAAACAAAGTATTTTGTTTGAAGTAGTACAGCTGCCGGGATCAAACTCAAGAGAAATACAGACGAAGGTAGCCGAGTTTTTGAAAAAAGCTGAGAAAGATTTCCCTCCAGGGATCAAGCAACAAATACTCTACAATACCAAGGATATGCTTGATCAATCCATTAATCAGGTACAGCATACGCTGTTGGAAGCTTTTATTCTTGTTTTTATCGTTGTATATATATTTTTACAGGATTTCCGGTCCACGTTGATTCCAGCCATCGCTGTTCCTGTAGCTGTCATAGGTACCTTTTTCTTCATGTCCGTCTTCGGATTTTCCATTAACTTACTGACATTATTCGCACTCGTGCTGGCCATAGGTATCGTAGTCGATGATGCCATTGTTGTTGTTGAAGCTGTGCATTCCAAACTGGAGAATAAAAACATGACAGCCAAAAAAGCGACTATGGCCGCGATGCATGAGATCACTGGTGCCATTATATCGATTACCTTGGTCATGGCAGCGGTATTTCTTCCTGTTGGCTTTATGAAAGGGTCTGCAGGTGTGTTTTACCGTCAGTTTGCCTTTACTTTAGCTATTGCAATTGTTATTTCTGCCTTGAACGCGTTGACACTCAGCCCCGCATTATGTGCCTTATTGTTGAAAGATGTCAATCATGATCATCATAAAGCGCCTACCAATTTTAAACAGCGTTTTTTCTACGCCTTCAATAAAAGCTTTGAAAATGTAACTGATAAGTATGTTGCCGCAGTGAAAAAACTGATCAAGTTTAAATGGGTAAGTCTTGCTGGGCTCGTACTCGTAGTTGTCATTACGGGCTGGCTTATTCGTCGGACTCCGACCGGCTTTATTCCATCAGAAGATCTAGGCTTTATAGCGATCTCAGTAAACCTTCCGCCGGGTTCTTCAATGAACAG
Source organism: Sphingobacterium prati (assembly GCF_013167215.1). GTDB lineage: Bacteria > Bacteroidota > Bacteroidia > Sphingobacteriales > Sphingobacteriaceae > Sphingobacterium > Sphingobacterium prati. Next base: position 1,299,676 of record NZ_JABJWY010000034.1, on the reverse strand, counting down.
GACACAGGCAATTCTAGATGAGGCTGCTAACAAAGTCAGGGACATGGAGGCAAAATTCGCTTTCAATGAAATTGCAGGATTTAACATTTTGACTGGTTCAACAAGCCCTTCATCCGGTGTTGCATTTTTCAGAATGAAGAAAGATGGTGAGCGTGGATCGATGAACGATGTCTCCGCTAACATTGCTGAAATTCAAAAACGGCTCAATACAATAAAAGGGGCGCAGTGCTTTGTGTTTTCTTTTCCTACCGTTCCTGGGTTCAGCAATGTGGATGCGCTGGATCTGGTGCTCGAAGACAAAGCCGGCGGCAAACTGGATAAATTTGGTGGAATTGCCAACAGGTTTATCGCCGAGTTGAGCAAACGTAAAGAAATAGCTGTCGCGTTTACCACCTTCCGTGCAGACTATCCACAGTACGAGATGATTCTTGACCATGAAAAAATTGAACAATTGGAGGTGGACGAAAAAGATGTTCTTGGAACAATGCAGTCTTTCTTCGGCAGTGCGCAGGTTTCTGATTTCAATCGCTTTGGTAAATATTATCGGGTCATGGTGCAGGCCGACAAAGAGGAACGTGCAGATCCGGCCTCGATGAACGAAGTCTATGTCAAGAATAAATCTGGCAAGATGGTTCCCATAAAAACAATGGTAAGTTTGAAAAGAGTCTTTGGACCAGAAGTGATTACACGATATAACCTTTTCAACTCGATCGGTGTCAATGCCGTGCCCAAACCTGGCTATAGTACCGGCGACGCTATCCAAGCTGTCCGCGAGGTTGCAGCTGATGTGTTGCCATCAGGTTACTCGTATGAATTTTCGGGAATGACTAGGGAAGAAATCTCGTCCGGCGGACAGTCCGTGATTATTTTTTCGCTCTCTCTACTATTTGTTTACTTCCTGTTGTGTGCACAGTACAACAGCTATATCCTTCCTTTGGCTGTGGTTTTTTCAGTTCCAACAGGTATCATTGGCGTTTTTGCAGCTATTGGCATGGCAGGTATTGACAATAATATCTATATCCAGGTAGCATTAATTATGCTGATCGGGCTACTGGCCAAAAATGCAATCCTGATCGTCGAATTTGCGGTACAACGCAGACATGCAGGGCGTACATTGCTGCAGTCGGCATTAGAGGCTGCCAAACTGCGTATCCGGCCCATTATTATGACCTCAATCGCGTTTGTCGCGGGTATTACCCCTATGATGCGGGCCACTGGGCCATCAGCTATGGGAAACCATTCCATCAGTATAGGCGCTGCCGGTGGAATGATCAGTGGTGTCATTCTGGGATTGTTTATCATACCGGTGCTGTTCGTTGTATTTCAGGCCCTACAGGAAAAAATATCAGGTAAGAAAACGCAACCAACACCAGCGATCCAACCTGCTCTAGAAGCCTAAGACAAATAAAAAGAGATATTTATGAGCTATTTAATTAAAAACTATCGTCAGATCATTCCAGTCATTGTATTACTGGCTACACTGGGTGGCTGCGCAGTTACTAAAGACGTCCAGCTGCCCAGGCCAGAACTGCCTGCGGCTTTCCGTGGCGAGACCGAGAAAGATACACTGGGTATCGCTATGCTGCCATGGAAGAGTTTTTTCACGGATAAAGTGTTGCAGGTAATGATTGATAGTACCCTGAAGAAAAACTTTGACATGCAGGTCGCGCTGAAAAATATTGAATCAGCACATCTGCTTGTACGTCAGTCAAAATGGAACAATCTACCCGTTGTTAGTCTCAACGCAACGGGAAATACAAGTAATCCTTCCAATTACAGCCTCAACGGGATGACGGCAAGCCAGTTTTTAGGGGCCAATCATATCGAGGATTATTCCTTAGGAGCCAGTCTGACTTGGGAAGCCGATGTTTGGGGAAAGATCCGTCATTCCAACAAAGCCGTGCTTGCCGCTTATTTACAGAGCGACGAGGCTCGTAAAACCTTGCAGACCGATCTGATTGTAAGTGTTTCAAAAGGTTATTATAATCTTCTTATGTTAGATCAGCAGCGTCGTGTCGCAGTAGCGAACATGGCATTAAATGATAGTACTTTGCGTATCACAAACGTGCAGTATAGGATGGGGCAGGCAACCTATTTGGCGGTTCAGCAAGCCGAGGCACAGCGACTGGCAGTAGCGGAGCTGATCCCGCAACTCGAAAAGGAAATCATATTGCAGGAGAATGCGCTACATGTGCTTGCTGGTGAATTGCCCGGTATACAGCAGGGACGTACTATGCTCGAAGAGATTAAATTTCCAGAGCAGCTGTCGACTGGTGTTCCAATTGATATGGTCCGGCGACGGCCAGATGTTCGGAGCCGTGAGCTGGACCTGGTGATTGCGAATGCAAAAGTAGGCATCAGCAAAGCGCAGATGTATCCTGCTCTTCGTATTACTGCCGCAGGCGGAGTGGGGGCACTGAAAGCAAGCGATTGGTTCAATATTCCGGGGGCACTCTTTGGTACTGTGGGCGGAACTATCTTACAGCCATTACTCCAACATAAGGAACTTAGTACACAGTATAAGATAGCTGCTATTGAACGAGAGAAAACAATTGTTGCATTTCGAAAAACAGTCTTGGGAGCGGTTGGAGAGGTCTCCGATGCCATAATAAAGATTGAGAAGCTGAAACAACAGCAGTACATTACAACCCAACGTGTCCACACACTTCAGCAGGCAACAGCAAATGCCAATACCCTTTTCGTGAATGGCATGGCAAACTATCTCGAAGTGATTACGGCACAGGTTAATGTATTGCAGAGCGAACTTGACCTCGCCTCCGTCCGACGTCAGGAGCTTTCCGCCATGGCCGACCTGTATCGCAGTCTGGGTGGCGGAGTAGAATGATCCGACAAAAATCACCTTTTTACAATAAAAAACAATAATGATGATACAAGAAGAATTAAGAAAGCAAACCGCCTTGCAGCACCAACAACTGGAGAAATTGGTTGTCGCCAGATTAAAGTCGATCCGTAGCAATGCGGAATACGCAGATCTGTTAAAAATATTTTACAGCTACTTCAAGAAATTAGAAGACGCCATTGCCCCGTATATCACTAGGGAAATCCTGCCAGATTATCCCGAAAGGCGACATGCCGTCAGTCTTGCAGAAGATATCGTGGACTTAGGCGGAGATCTGAACGAACTTCCAGAAGTACATGTCCCTAACATCGACAGCACAGCTAAGGCGATGGGCGCACTTTACATCATGGAAGGTTCCGTAATGGGAGGCATGATCATTGTTCAAATGCTGGCGAAATACGGAATAACTGAAGGAATCTCCTTTTTTTCCGGCTACGGTTCAGAAACAAGTCAGAAATGGAATGTCTTTATTGATGTTTTGCGTGCAAATATTTCGGAAGAACATGCTGCAGATGCCATTTATGCGGCACGAGAAACGTTTGCCCGATTTGCTGATGCATTTCAAATCTGATTATCTATGGTGTCCCCGTTGTTTTCTGGTGTCAGCGGGGCGCCATTTAAGTATTCTAAAAATATGTGTTATGATTGTTATGATTTTTTTCCAAAAGAGGTTGGGTTTGAAAATGGAAACCCTTAGAGTCCTTTGTGAAATTTTCGACCGTTTTGTTCTTTTTGGGGATGACGTTGAGGTACTCGACGAGTTTGCTCTTTATTTGGAAAAGATGGATAAAACTGTTTATATCTGTTCAGAGATAGGTGAAGTAGTGCAACTAATCACAAAAGATGTAAAAGCCGTATTTCTTAACAAATGGTAATGGTAGCTTGTTCAGATCATCCGAACTTTACAAATAAAAGAAAATGAAAAATCAGCAAGTATTACTGACCGGAGTTACCGGTTTTTTAGGCGCACATACGGCCATTCAATTGCTTAATAAAGGCTATGAGGTGATAGGTACACTACGGAACAGAGATCGCATATCATCGATAAAAGAGGTGATTGGCCAGCATACCGATCATTTGAGTAAGCTGCACTTTGTAGTCGCAGATTTAAACGATGCAAGTATCTGGAACGATCTTGCAAAGGGAGTGGACTTTATCCAGCATGTTGCATCACCTTTTCCGGCAACACTGCCAAAGAATGAGGATGAATTAATCGTACCGGCAAAAAACGGTACCTTAAATATTTTGAGAGCCGCCGTAGACAACAACGTTAAGCGGGTTGTGATGACCTCTTCATTAGCCGCTGTAGCCTATGGCCAACCAGCGAAAGATCCTAGCAAAATTTTTACAGAAAACGATTGGACGGATATAGGCAGTAAGAGCGATATTACGCCATATTATAAAAGTAAAACCATCGCCGAGAAGGCCGCCTGGGATTTTATCAGACAAGACGCTAGCTCGCTGGAATTGGTTACAGTATGTCCAGGGGCTATTTTGGGGCCGGTGATCGAAAAAGATTATGGTACGTCTGCAGAGATCATTGTCGCTTTGATGAACGGAAGTTATCCTGCTTTACCCAAGATCGGTTTTGATCTTGTCGATGTCCGTTCTGTCGCCGACCTCTTGATTTTGTCGATGGAAAGGCCTGAGGCAGCTGGCAATAGGTATATCGCTGCGACTGGCTATTCTACCCTCAAGGCCGTGGCGCTTATCCTCAAGGAAAATTTTCCGGAGCGAAAAATTCCTACAGCAGAATTTCCTAACTTTATAACAAGGATGCTCGCGCAGTTTCGCCCAGAGCTCAAACCGGTTTTGTTGGAGATGGTTAGGAGGCAAACAGATATCAGTAAAGCGCAGAGAGAACTGGGATGGAAGCCCATTCCTGTTAAAGAAGCTGTAATCTCCTGTGCAAACAGTCTATTGGAACTACAAATCGTAAAATAATGAAAAAACTTAAGGCTGCACTTGCTTTTGGAGGAATACTTGCGGCAAGCGATATTGATCTGCTTGCTTCGAGTTTTAAATTACGCCAGGTAAAAGCGGGTACCTATATCGAAGAACTTCATGAAGTAGCGTCTGAGATTCTCTTTGTTGAAAGCGGTATCTTACGTTTGCTGGGTGCGGATATATCAGGCAATGATGTCACAAAGTATTTTATCAAGGAGCACCAATTTTTTGCAAATCTTGAAAGTTACTATACTAGACAGCCCGCGACAGAGGCTATTCAGGCAGTCGTTGCCAGCAAAATTTATACGATAGCTTTTTCAGCTTTTGAACGTTATTTGCAGAGCATTCCAAATCTATATGTTTATTTCAAAACCCTTAGTGAAGCGTCATTGCTTCAAAAAATAAAAGATAATGATTTTCTGAATTATGGCGATGCGAAAACCAAATACATGGAACTTTTGCGACGTTACCCAGCGATTGTTCAGCAGGTTCCACAGCAGTATATCGCCTCTTATCTCAAGATTACGCCGCAGTCCTTGAGCAGAATAAGGAAAGAGCTCGCTTAAATGCGGTTAAACAATTTCATCCAAGCGATCCCGATTTATCTTCTCCAATTTTAACTCAAAATTTTCCGACCGAAACCTAGCTAAGGTTGCGACCCTTTTTGAGTAAATATAATAAAATGGAAAAGCAAACAGCTTTCAATTCTAAACCCGATCTCTGACATAAATAGGTCAACTTAATGAAATTATTTCTTAAATTAGATATATGAAGAATAATTTAATAGCCATTTTAAGTCTTTTAACTGTGGTGTTGTCTTCTTGTTCTGGCACACGCATTGCCACAATGAGAAAATCGAAAATGGAGCAGCTTGAATTGGGGATGTCTAAATTGCAAGTTGTTAATATTCTTGGATCATCCTATTCAATTGCGCAAAAGGAAGTAAACGCTACGGATACTATAGAAGTTATTTCCTACAGGAATGTTCCTTTTGATGATGAATTCTATTTATTTAGGTTTAAGAATAATAAATTGGAGAAATGGCATCGCGAATTCCAGCCGATATTCAAAGAAATAAAGCCTTAGATTTTAATTGATAGCTGACTGGCCACAGAGCGGAAAGAGCAAGAAAGTCAACTTTCATTATTAGTTTTCGCGCAGTAACGAAAATGAAACTACCCGTGGTAACTTTATAACAATCAATAAGACGACCAGAAGGAACGATGTTGAGATAATTTATCGATTAGACCTCCTTTTGTTAATTCTTTTTGAAGCCGATGATAGGATTTAAGACTTTAACAGCGAGAACATTTTTTCCATTTATGCTGATTTGCGGTCTGGCTCAACGATTTTCAGTTTTATTTCTATTACGTATCTTATTGGCATTGAACCGCGTTCTTATATTTTTAATCAAGCTAATTAGGTATTTAACGATACGGTAAACACCATATCCAAGCAATATGAGGATTGAAATTGTCAAAGTATAGTCCAACCATTTTGGTAAGGATTCCCTCAGTACAAAATAGCATGTTAACAATATATATATGCCAATGTATAGTAATATCCTAAATGCTCTTTTCCAGCCAAACCAGACTGCTAGATAAAGATAGCTACTTAAGACTCCAATACAAGGAAATATATACACGAGATTGGTCCCTTGCAGTTTTGGCTCATAGGGTGCATAAAATAACCTGCCGATTACAACGAGGATCGCTAGGTTAAACAATAGCTTAAAAATCCAACGGATATCAATTATGAACATAATTTGCGGTTTTATTCCATGTAATCAATTGAAGCAAAATACACCTGCCTATTAAATGATTAATATGCATAGAAATTTAATGATTAATCAGTTAAATGATTTGGTCTATTACTTTACAGTAAAGATAATAATAAAATTTGAAGTTGCTATATTTGACTGGATATGCCCACTTTGTTCCCAACCTGTTAAACTATTCGGATTTTCCGAACAGTTGACTCAACTTAAAAAAATTCTTTTTCAATTCGGCGTTGCGTTCACTCCGAATTCATAAATATCTAAGTTGATAGGTAGCTCTGCCGTCATTACAAGAGGGGACACTTTTCATCGGACGTTAGTTACCACAAATAGGTCGACAAGCTTAAACTATCAACTGCCTGTCAGGCTCTACGAAACCTGGCTGACGATGTACTATTTTCCGCTTACATCAATTTATCAAACTACATTGATAAGTGTAGCTATTTTTAGGTGAGATTACATGGGTACAAAAATCTTTCTAAATTCAATCGTTCAAAATCATTTTGTAAGAAAAAGATAAATGGATGGAGATTTCGGAGGCTTTGATCATATGATTGGCTGGCAAAGTGAGGTAGCTGAATTATATCATGTGAGAGGAATTCCCCAAAATTTTCTTTTGGATCCGAAAGGCGTGATTATAGCCACAAATCTTAGGGGAGAGGAGCTTTTAAAAACACTGGAAGATATTTTGGGGAAATAACTGACTAAGCTAAAAAGATTCCTTTATAAACAGTTAGCAAGGTTTATTACTTTTGTCAAATTATTAAACTATTTATGCGTTTTATATTTTCATTCTGTGCTGTACTTTTAGCAAGGGAAATATTTGAGACCATTAACCGTGGTTCAGATGCTTATGATATTTTACTTGGCACAGTAGCTTTCCTACTTGTTTGTGGTTACCTTTATTTGGAAAAGGCTTACGGTTGGCTTAAGTTTATTGGTTTAGCAAGCTTGATTTCCTTTTGTTTTAATATTGAAGCACTAAATCAAATTAACATCTTTAAAATATTTGTAAAATCCCTGCCTATATTATTCAATATTTTCATTGGTTTAATCGCTATAGTTAACATTGCAGTATTTATTTTGATGACACTTGATTGGTGGCATAAAAAGTTCAATAAGCCTAAAAATAGGATAAAGACAATGAGCGAAATCTTTCCAAATCAGAAAGAAGACATACCAGCTGAAAACTTTCAATTTATGCAGCAGGTATTTATATCATTTTTAACTGCCCACAGCGTGAACGATGTTTGCGAAATTGACGAAAATGCAGATCTTCTCATCACAGAACTCCACTCAGATGATGAATATGATTTGTTATTCCATATTGACATATTAGGCCTAGTAAAGGATTATTCAGCGCTCGTTCCACAGCCTAAACTGGAAGAATTTGTTATTCTTTTTATTAAGTCATACTACGATGAGGTGATCGGATACTATACATTTAGATTTTCAGATTCATTTTCTTCTTAATAACTCTACATCTTATTTATAAGCATCCTGCCTAGTACCTTAAGTTTTTCCTAGGCGATTCTTTTTTAATAATTCCATATTGTTCTGCTTTAATGATATCTCTAATCCTACTTTGATTTGCAGTGTCCTATTTGTTAATGTCTGCTGTTCCTTCAAGCCTTTTCGATGCTAGATCTTTATAATATTCTGGAGGATAATTTTATGGGATCCAATACTTTTTATAATATTCTAGCTGCGATTTTACATCGGGATCTTTCCCCTTTAATTTCCTATAATAACTTGTTAATATGATACCAGACATGTCGTCAGGATGTCTTATTCCCCGTTTGGTGAAATACGTTGAAAGCCTTGAACCTCCCCAGAGTCCCCAGTTATTTCTCATCCACATTCCAAATCCGAAATGTGAGCCAGCCATAAACTCTGACTCTGTCATTTCTCTTACTTTATTTTTGGTGCTATCATCCCAGAACGAGTCTATTTGGACAAAACAATCTTCAAGGTTTTTCGGGATATAAATACCGGCAATTGTGTCCGCATTCATCCGCTGTTTGATTTCCTTTTTCAATTTGTTTTCCTTCAGTTTAAATGTCTTCAGGAGAGAATCTTCTTTTACATAACCAGCTGAGAGCAGTAGTTTATAGTATTCCAAAATCACATCTTTTTTAAAGTTGTGGATTCCTTTATTATTTAAATATGTAAATAATGGAGATTTTCCGGTCGAAAGGAGCGAGTCAATCAATTCAAATTCACTTTCAAGTTCATTGTCGGTTAATTCACTTAACTTTTCCTCGTCACTATGCTTGATTATGTTTTTTAGACTGTCCGAAACGTTAAGATTTAAGAATGAAGCTGTTTCTTTTAGATTTCTAGGAAGGGAGTTTTGCGCAGAAGCAGAAGGCAGTGAGCAAACAACTGATATAAGTGCAAGCAATATAAATCTTAGTGTCGCCATACTATAGATATAAGCAGTTTTAAATTCAAATATATAGATTCAAAAAGTTCTTGAACTAATTTATGGATTTATTCTTTCAGAAGATATTTATTTATCGATGCTGCCAACATCTTCCGCCGCCTACAACGACACGTTTTCCGTAACTGCCCGATTGTCTCGTCCTGAAAAAACTTTACCCCCGGCTTTTATATTTCCTCCTCATAAACCACCTCAGCTTCGAAATGTTCCATAAAAATAGTCAGTTCATCGGTGGTTAGCCAGGATTTATTATTGCGGTGCATTTTCCATTCGCCATTCAATATTGATATAGAAGTTATAAAAAAATTGTTGATCATTACTTGGAAGGAGCCTCCCCCATACAGTTTTGAAATGTCGACATATTGAGGAATACCATCCACTAAACAGCGGAACATAATAGACTTCATCGTTCTTTCACCCATTTTATTTCCCCTCGCTGAATCATGGCAATATACTTCTGGATATGGTCATCGGTCAGCGGTGTTTCCGCTTCCAGGTGATATTCGAATTTCTTAGAGAACTGGTCATACTGTATCGAAGCAACATAGAAATTGTTTACATACACGTGCCATACTCCATCTTTCTTTGCACTCACACGGACAATATTCCTTTTCCCGTTCGTGTAGAACAATTGAGGTGAATCGTGATCGAACCGAAGAATAAGCGCATCTATACAAGCGTCTTTCAAGTCATCTGGCATTACACCATAAGCGAGTTCCCATTCTCCCTGTGAACGCCTGAAGACGTAGAAACTTAGCCCATCCTTGCCATACAGATGATAATCACGCATGCCCATACCTTTATCCTCTATGTTCATCCGAACATACATTACCCTATTTCTACAATGGACTTCTAACGGTTTCATAGATCAAAATTACTAATAATATTAGTAATATATCAAGATAAATTTTAATTTTGTGAAATGAAACTAAGCAAAGAACCACCAACAGGGTATATAGACCACATTCGGAAAATGGCTTTATCGGCTGCTCAGGGCGTAGGAATTGAAGCCGGGGCGCGAATACTGGAAGAGGGATTAAAGGCTTGGCCCAGCGAACTGGATGCCGCGATAAAATGGATTGTTATGGAGCGAAAAAAACTTAAATAGTGTCTTGGATATCTATGCTGCTGGCATCTCCTTAGCTAAAGCAGCAGGCAGTCGAGTTGTTCAAATGGCTAAAAGATCAGCTGAAGAATTGGATCACACGGAACCGAATTAATATGATTCCATCTGATCTATATGCCTTGAATAAACGTACTATTTTGGAAGGTTCTGTTGAGTCTGTAGAAGCTTTGCAATACGTTCTAGGTGATGGGCTTGAGGATATTATTGAATGTCATGTTTTGCCACTAGATATACTTACGCTAACGGATCATTCGGTGTATTGGGTTGATCCCGTGGTCAAAGCTAGATTTTTGATCTAGGCTTTGAAGTTATTCTATTCCAAATGATTCCTTAAATTTTTCATTACACTCGTGTCTAATTTGGTCAGGCAAATTGTCAATTGTAATATCGAATGAAATTCTTGGGGGATTATAATAGACGAATTTATAATATAGAATATTATGTTTTTCACCATATTCATCTTCATTTAGGTTCTTATCAAACCAAGCATTATACTTTTCTTGAATTTTAAGCAATTCGTTGTCTAATCTTTCATTGGCATCTGAATAACCACTTCCAAATACTTTGTCTAAAATGTTGTCCATAAAATTAAGTTTTTCTTAAAATTACTAAAACTAATTATCAAAAGCACTTTTGTATGAAAATTTGTAAAAGCGCACCGAATACTTGTTTGAACAACAAAAATTTGATTTCCTACCTAACTGACTTGAGTTTTCGATCCGTATTTTGAATCCTTCAACTCAATAAGATAAAAAATATTGTCAACGTTGAAGACAACTTTTCTACCACTAGCTGTGTTTAAATGTATAAATTTTACCATAATATATTTTTGCAAAATAATTCTATATCCCTTAAGCTCGAAAAAACAGAGCGATTTTGTTAATCTTCCGCTCATTTGGTTTAATTTCAGAAACTCCACTGCACTGTTATTCCTATTTTTGCTGCACTCGTGATTACCAAAAGTTATGTATTCTTAGGGTTCTTCACCAATTTTGATGCACTTAATAATTCTCTATAATTCATGTTAACTATCTTATTTTCAGCAAAATAAATCATTTTAAAGTTGTTTTGCTAATGCTTTTTTCGTATCTTAAAGAATTGATAATCAAACTCTTTAAGATTGAATCCATCCAATATTTTTAACTTAAAAATTGTAGGTTTATTTTATGGTGCCCGGAAAATTAAGATCTATCGCTCGGAAATACAAGGTACAACCATACGTCTATTTGCAAAAAGAACGGGAACACGCTCCAAATGCCCGAGTTGTATGAAAAGCAGTTGCAACGTGCGTTCCTCTTATGTGCGAACACTCGCGGACCTGCCCTGGGCAGCAATCGCAATTCTCATTAGGCTTGAGGTACGGCGCTTTGCCTGCAAAAATCCCTCCTGTGAAAGGCGGATATTTTCGGAACGGTGTGACGGCTTGACAGAGCCTTATTCCAGACGTACGATCAGGGCTTCAGAACATTTAAAGAAGTTCCTTCTTGAGGTATCGTCCAATAAAGGGGCCTATTTTTCCAGAATAATGAATATCCCTATCAGTAGTAGTACTTGTCTTAGAATGGTCAAATCCATGGCGATGCCAACAAACGACAAATTGCTCTGCATCGGAATAGACGATTGGGCAAAGAGAAAGGGAATGAATTATGGTACAATTATCGTTAATGCCGAGACAGGACGGCCCATAGACCTACTGAACAGCAGGGATTCCAGTGATGTTGTGGAATGGCTGTCGGATCATAAAGAAATCAAATACGTAACCAGAGATCGGTCCACAGTTTATTCCAGTGCCATCAAGAGAGCTATCCCTTAGGCAAAACAAATAGCTGATAGGTTCCATTTGGTGAAAAATCTCGGAGATGCTATACAAGAGGAGATCAGGCAGGAATATATTCATTTGAAGAAAATCTCCAAAAGTATTTATGAGAGATCCGAATCAAGGAGGCCCATTGATAAAGCAGCTAAAGAAACTTTATACGCCAAGGGCAATGTTAAGCAGGCGATGTCCTCCGTAATGGTTCAAAAAAAAGAGAAGCTTTCCCAGATGATCGAAATGAAAAAAGACGGACACAGTATTTCTGAAATCGCTCGAAAAACCCAAACGAACCGGCGCACTGTAAAAAAACATCTGGAACAGGGAATGCCTTCAGCAGCAAGAAGTACGCGCGTACATTATGAAATATATATGGACGAAATTAAGCACATGTGCAGTTTGGAAATCAATCCTACGGCCATGTTCAGGTCTCTAAAGAGCATAGGCTTAAACTGTTGTGAACGATCTTTTACAAGATGGTTTTATTTGAATTTTCCCCACTATGAACATAAATGGAATAGGACGTACCCGGAGCCATTAAAGGTCAATAAACCTAAAATTGGACCTTATTCTATCCCTTTGCCAAAAACGCTGTCAATTTATGTAACAAATCCAGAATATGGAGTTTCAGAGGATACGGGAGAATGCTCAAAGGAAAAGGAAATTGTTGACAAACTGGTAAGTGAGGTTCCACTTTTATCCAGTTTTCGTACGCTTTTCGTAGACTTTAGAAATGTTCTAAAAGGAGGTTGTCCCGATCGATTGGACATCTGGTTTGAATATGTCCGATCTATTGGCCGAAGTAGAATTGACAGCTTTTGTAAGGGATTGAAAAAGGATATACTTGCGGTAAAGAATGCCATAAGCTATAATTGGACGAATGGCCTGGTAGAAGGAAATGTAAACAGGTTAAAAAATAAAAAACGTGAGATGTATGGTAGATGTGGCTTTGAGTTACTTAGAAGAAAAGTTTGTCTTTCAAAAACTGGATAATTGCATCAAAATTGGCGAAGAACCATTCTTAGTTACCGATTACACTTAGGTCAGTCGACGTCTTTTTTCATATAGAAGACTATTGTATATATTTGTGAATTATCAGTAACCAATTCTGAAAATAATAGAAATTTTATGTATTTAATGTATGTTGATGAAAGTGGGGATGTTGGATTACACAATAGCCCGACTCGATACTTTGTGCTTTCCGCAATTGTGATCCATGAATTAAGATGGAGACAAACTTTAGAAAACTTGGTTGAATTTAGGAGATTTTTAAGAGATTCAAAGGGATTAAAATTAAGAGATGAAATTCACTGTACTGAACTAATAAGCAGGCCAGGAGATCTAATTAGGATTAAAAGAAATGACCGGCTTGATATAATAAAAAAATGTATTGACTGGCTAAATATACAAACTGATTTAAATATCTTTAGCGTCGTAGTAGATAAGCAAGGAAGAACTGACGATATTTTTCAATTAGCCTGGAATACTCTAGTAATGAGGTTTGAAAATACAATAAGTAATAAGAATTTCAGAGGACCATCAAATACAGACGATAAAGGGATAATACTGTCTGACAATACAGAAGGACAAAAATTAAGGACGCTGTTAAGAAAAATGAGACACTATAATACAATCCCAAATAACTCAAGATTTTATGAATCTGGTTATCGAAATTTAAAGATAAATTCTGTGATTGAGGATCCAGTTTTTCGAGACTCACAATATTCTTTTTTGCATCAAATGAATGATGTACTAGCATATTGCGTAAGACAACGATATCAACCAAATTCGTATATGAAGAAAAAAGGAGGAAATAATTTTTACAAAAGATTAGAAAACGTCATAGTAAAAGAAGTAACGTCGAGAAATACTTTTGGTATAGTTGAGATATAAAAAAGGTGACCACAGTCACCGGAGGAATCCTACTAAAGAGACTGGCTCTTTTTCAGATTCAATACAAATATACTGATTAAATTTCTATTGCCAAACTTTTTATACAAAATTTTAGGTACTAGCTATTGACTATCCTACAAAATATATCTCCGTTTTAAAAGAAAGTGCTCGAGTCCTAATAACTGATTATTGTGCCTATAACAATCTGTATTTGTTGAAATTTGTTTGACCTCCTTTTGAGAATTACGTTAGATAATTAACCCTATTCAGCTATTCTGAAAATAAAGTTCACATTGCAGTCGCAAAATATTAAATAATAGCTCTTTCAGGCAAAAAATCTCTTGGAGACATTCCAAAATGGTCAGCTAAGGCATTGATATGATCGATATTATATTTGGCTCTATTTGATGGATTTTCTACATTAGTTACAAAAACTCGGCTTACTCCAATAATTGTGGCGATATCAGCTTGATTTAAGTTTTTCTCTTTCCGCAGTTTGTAAATAAAGTCAATTATATATTGTTCAATTTTACTAATCTTTGCTTTACTCTCCATAAAGACTAAAGACTTCAAAAAATGTTATTAAAATGTATTGCATGTATTACATTTTAATTTTATCTTTGTTATTGTATTAAATAAATGAAATTATAGAAAAGACATTAATAAGAACATAAGCTAATAAATATAGACTCATAACAATACTCGTAACAAATCTGGCGATTTAATTAATGACAATACGAGTGTGGGTAATGCGTCAATTCATTATCTTTGGAAAAATATTTCCTGAGGTAGGGTTGACGCTTACTTATCAGCGCCGTATTGTCATCCTAATCGCACCTCAGAGATTGGGGGCCTCGCCAGGGCTTTTGTTACGGCGACAGTAAGCGATCACCTAACTTTTGTTGTACAAATACTACAAAAAGCATTGATTACATGTATTGTTATAGTGTAATCGATGCTTTTTTATTTTATATCAAATGAAAAAACAAATCACAAAAAACATCTTCAAATCTCCCGAGTAGCTCGGTCTGATTTCGCCAGCAATGATCTGGTAACATCAGCTATGGAATTCGAGATGCCCAATTATATACCGAGTCATACCCATTCAATAGAATTCTAGCTATCCCAATTAACCAATTTTATTACGGGCGGTTTACGGCCTAAAAAGTATCCGATTCAATCGGACTGGAATAGCTATGTCCTAAGCTCGCCATTAAAAATCTAAGAAATGAGATCGAATTATGCTCATCTAATCCTATTGGATTTAGTGATTTACGAAACCCATCGATCAGGATATGATCCTGTTAAGAATGTTCAAGACTTTTGGGATAAGTATTCCTTAAGCACAATTCAAGCCTATATTGTTGCTTTACAACCCGAAACGAGTGATAAGGAAAAGATGAAAGATAATTCACAATTGACCGAATTCTCCGTTGATCTTCTCCGCATATTGATAGCTTATTTTATGATCCACGCACGTCAAATGGATCTGGGTAAGGTCTCAATTTCAATTGAGGTCAATAAAGAGGAGATAGCGACTTCCAAAGCTATTTCGGATTTCTTCCGGCGGGTATCACCTTCCAATACCAATTCCTAGAATTATGAAAAGATTAAAATTACAACCAAATAGTAGCACATTGCTGCATATTAAAATACTAAAGATTACTGTTTTAGTAATCCTATTCACCTTAGTTTCTATGTTTAGTTTATCAGCTCAGACGCCCCGCAAGGACAGCGGGGCTGATGGGCTTCAAATGATCAAAGCGTTGAAGGTAGGGGATACGGTTCCCGAAGCACTTTGGAACCTGCCCCTGGCTGTTATAAACGATTCCAAAGTAAAGAATACGATTAAGCTTGCCGACTTCAAAAGCAAAAAACTAATTATTATTGATTTTTGGGCGACATGGTGCGCCCCTTGTATCAAGATGCTTCCCAAACTGGATCAATATCGTGCCAAGTATGGTCAGGACATCGCGATACTTGCTGTGACAGATGAAACCAAAGAAAAAATACAGAGCTTTAGTGCTAGAAATAATAGCTCAGTATCTACTGTATACGAGGATCAGATTTTAAAGAAGTACTTTCCGCGTCACTCCTTGCCGCATTCGATATGGATAGCGGATGATAAGCTCCTGCTGTCCAACACAAGTGATTATATTACAGACGGTAATATACTGAATGCTATTCAGGGCAAACCCATAGAGGAATTTAAGAAAGCTGAATTAGTCGATTATCAGGACAGCATAAAACTGCAGGATTTCCTCAAGGATAATGTCATCGCCAAATACGGTTCAAACAGAGCTTTCTATCGCTCGTTCAACTGGCATATTGGTCGGTTGAAAACAAATAAATCTTATTTAAGGTATCTCAATGGTGCTATTGAAGATATGCTCTACAAACTTTATAGCAGAGATATACCTCATTACGGCCGATTTAACAGATTGGTGTTTGATATTCCTGATTCCGTTAAGAAGCTCTTGTGCTACGATTACGAGAAATTTGCCAGCATGCCGATCGCAGATCGATCGAAATGGAATTATCAATGGAAACAGGATCATTATTATTGTTATGAATTTATTAATCTGGATAGTACTGCAAATCTCGATCCTAAGACGATATTCCGGGAAGATCTGCGCTCGTTTTTATCGGATAACTTTGGCGTGGATTTCTCCTTGAAGCCCTTGCTGCGAAAACAATATTTCATTACTGTATCGTCATCCCATACAGCTTTTAAAAGGGAAGGATTAAGAACAGAAAATTTTTTCGATCCTAACACGCGAAAAGCCCGATTTGTCAATATTTCACTGGAAAATATCCTTGGCATTATTGCAGAGCAAAACAAGCGTAATCCTATACCGATCGTCTGGGATAAAGCCTTTACTGATCAGCTTTACAATATCGACTTTGACTGTTCGCTGCAAGACCTACCCAGCGTATTTGCCATCCTAAAAAAACATGGTATCCAGGTAGAGCTTTGTGAGCGTCCCTTGTTGAGTGTTTATCTCACGCAATCTGCAACGGTAAGAAAGGAGGTGTCAGATGAAAATTAAGACTATCGTCTTTTTCCTCCTGCAAATAGTTTGCTTAAAAAGTATTGCACAGACTAGGGTAAATATTCGTATCACAGACGATGAATCAAGGCTAGTAAGGGGCGCTTCTTTAAAAATGTTAGGAAGTCATGTAGCTGTATTGTCCGATCAGACGGGGATCGCTACGATAACAGTGACGGCCGATGATCGCTATGTTGTATCTCATTTAAACTATCATACGGATACGCTTACAGGTAATCAGCTACTGGCGGACAAGACCATTGTGCTTCAGCCGCTTGTCAGAAAGATCGAAGAGGTATTGGTACAGACTGGTTATCAGTCGATCTCCAAAGAACGTTCGGCAGGCTCATTTCAGGTATTGGGAAAAGAACAGCTGGAGCGCTCCAATTCAGCTAATCTTTTAAATCGTCTAGAAAATATAACGACAGGGCTGGCCTTTGTCCGTAAGGATAATAATGGTGAGGGTGAAGGTACTCCCAAATTGAGGCTGCGGGGAATGACCACCATATTTGGAGATGGCTCGCCACTGATCATCCTTGATAATTTTCCTTTTAATGGAAATATCGCAGATATCAATCCGGAAGATATCGCCACTGTGTCGGTGTTGCGTGACGCTTCGGCAGCGAGTATCTGGGGTGCACGGGCTGGGAACGGTGTGATCGTGCTGACAACTAAAAAGGGAAGTCAAAAGCTACAAAGTTTCCAGTTCTACACAGGACTTGAAGTCGCTTCAAAGCCGAATTTTACACAATCTCCGTATCATGTTAATGCCGCTACATTTATGGATATGGAAAAGACCTTCTTCGATAAAGGATGGTATGAACAAAATGACTGGACGCTGAATTCTCCATATATAGATCGTTTATTTGATCTTAAAAATGGCAAAATAACCGAATCGGATTTAAACGCTTGGACAACTGGAATGCGGCGACGGGATTTTATCCCGGAGCTGACTAAGAAATTGTATCGGACGCCTGTCCTGCTGCGCTATGGTCTAAATAGTGCAGGTGGATTTGCAAAAGGCTCCTACTATTTTTCGGTGGCACATCAGTCGGATCAAACCACCATTCGGCACAATACGGATGCAAAAACCAATGTCGTCGCCAACATCGATTACCGATTGTCAGATGCGCTGACACTGGATGTCGAAACCCAAGTAATGCATAATGTCGTAAAAACGGACGGTATGGGTATCAGCAATGTTATTGCTGCGGGTAAATCCTATTTACTTCCATACACTTCTTTTGAAGATGAATATGGTATCCCGAGACGTTATAGTCTGCCGTATATTGAAACTGCTGGATCGAATGGTTACTTGGATTGGCGGTTTTATCCTGAACAGGAATATAAATTTAGGGAAAACAGAGATCGTGATTTTTCATTCCGGTTTAATGGGGGCTTGCGCTATAAATTTCCTTTCGGTCTTGATCTCGGATTTAAGCAATTGTATACGGTGGGCAGCTCCTCATCGGGACGATATTATTTGTCCAATTCTTACGAAAGCAGAAACCTGATCAATCAATATACTTCACCCGATGGTATTCGTGCTATACCGCTAGGTGGTATTTCCAATTCGTCAGGCGGTTCACAAAGAGGGTACGCCAGTCGACTATTTCTGTCTTTTGAACGCAATTTCAATGATCTCCATCAACTGAATTTATTTGCCGGTGTGGAAAGAAATGAAAGTGTCCTCGAAGGTAATCCTACCTTAGTAGTCTATGGTATTAATGATCAGACGAGGATAGGCGCTTCCTCAATAGACTTCAAAAATCCGGTACAAATGAGCCCCCAAGGAAATTGGAGTTATATTCCTGCACCTGATGGCAGATTTATGCTGAAAACGGATCGCTATGAAGCCTATTACGCTAATATGGGCTATACCTTTGACCGTCGGTACACAGCGACAGCCAGCGTTCGTGTGGATCAAAGTAATCTGTTTGGAGTAAACTTCAATCAAAAGCGAGTTCCTCTCTGGTCGACTGGCCTACTATGGAATGTGAAAGAAGAACATTGGTTCAGAAGCGATCTGCTTTCAGCCTTGAAACTACGAGCTACAATTGGCGAAAACGGCAATGTGGACAAGACATTAACGGCATATCCAATTGCTACCTACAGCAATGATTCTTTTAACGGCCTTATACGGGGAACGCTAGCCAATACAGGTAATCCGTCTTTGCAGTGGGAGAAAATAAGGACACTTAATCTAGGTGTGGATTTTGGTCTTTTCAACAACAGGATTGTCGGTCAGGTTGAATTTTACAATAAATGGGGGCGTGACCTGATCGGTGATGCGGTTGTAGATCCGACAACAGGAGTTGATAATCAAATCTTACGGAACCGGATTAATTATGCGAATGCTTTGACCAGAGGTCTTGATGTTGACCTGACTGTACAGGCGGTCAAGCGTAATCAATTCAGTTGGACGAGCAATGTGATTCTTGGTTATGTAAATAATAAAGTCACAAAATATGATGATGGTCAGAATGGATGGGCTATTGCTTCTTATCTTGGTCAGGAACAGGTGTTTTCGCCCCCTCAAGTGGGTAAGCCTCAAAATTATCTGTACAGCTACAAGTGGAATGGCTTGGATAACGAGGGGGATCCGGTTGTTTATTTGAAAGATGGTACGGTTTCTAAAAATTATGCAGCTTACCTGCAAGGACTGGAGTTGTCGGATCTTGTGTATGCAGGCAGTACAGTGCCTACTTGGTTCGGTTCATGGCGAAATACATTTAATATTGCTGGTAGGTTCAACATCAGTTTTCTGCTGAGCTTTAAAGCAGGCTATGTGTATCGTCGGCCTTCACTATCTTACTATAGCTTACTGAATAATTGGATGGGGCACATAGAGATGCAGGATCGTTGGCAGAAAGTGGGAGACGAAAATCACACATCAGTTCCGGGGATGCCTAAAGACCTGGCGTCGATGGCACAGCGGGATATGGTCTACCAAATGAGTGAACGTACTGTAAGGTCCGGTGCCCATATTCGTATGGAGGATATACAGTTTGCTTATACTTTTCCCTGGAAAAACAGGCTGTTTAAAAAGGTAGATTTAAGTTTCAATGTGAAAAATTTGGGAATCCTCTGGTCCAAATCCAAGGAACATATCGATCCGGATATGCCATTGAGTTTTTATGCACGCCCCTTACAGGCGTCAATGCTTTTAAGAGTTGATTTTTAATGATTTGAATGATGAAATATATAAAATGTATTGTTTGCTACGCCATGTTTGGTTTGCTCATTTTAATAACAAATGCCTGTAAAAAGGATTTTTTGGATGCAATTCCAGATCGTGCGCGAGCGATCCCTACGACGCTTGCGGATTTGAGGGCACTATTGGACAACTCATCCATCATCAGTAAACTGGCTGGATATGGTATGCCGGAAATGTCAACGGATGACTACTATGTCAATCTGAATAATTGGACGGCTCTATCTCGAACCGAACAAAAAAATATGTATACATGGGCTGCGGATATCTATGGGAATTTTGAGGGGATAGATGACTGGAATGCTCCTTACCAGCGTATCTTATATTGTAACTTGGTATTGGAGCGTCTGAAGGCTGTAACACAGCCTTATGATGTTCAGGAATTTAATGACATCAAGGGAAGTGCATTATTTATACGTGCTTGGTCTTTTTGGGAACTATACAATTGTTTTGGTGCACTGTACGATCCATCCACATGGGAGACCGAATTGGGTGTTCCCTTAAGATTGACTTCTGACATTACCTTGCCAACAACTAGGAGTACGGTACGGGAAACGCTGACACAAATTGAAAACGATATGAAGGAAAGCGCTGATCTCTTGCAGGGGCTGCCTCGGGTGAAAACACGACCATCAAAAGCTGCTGCATTGGCCTTTCTTTCTCGGTTTTACCTGTTCATGGAGAATTATCCTCAGTCAGAAAAAACGGCATCGGAAAGTCTCGCGTTGCAATCTGATCTCCTTGACTATGCTCCCCTCTCTACTTCGTTGAATTATTCTTTTGGATTGTTCAATAAGGAAGTTATTTTCCATACGAGTATGAGTATTTATGCGATCTTGAACGCGACCAGACTGAATGTATCAAAAGAACTTCATTTGCTATATAAAGGAGATGACCTACGAAAGGAACTCTTTTTTAAAGCTTCTGATGGTGACTTTAAATATAAAGGTTCATATAATGGTTCGGCCGCTTTTTTTACAGGGCTTGCGGTAGACGAAGTTTGGCTCAATAAGGCTGAAGCGTTGGCACAGCAGGGTAAGCTCCAGGATGCAATTGAGACTTTCAAACAGTTTGCAAAATTTCGGTTCAAAAAAGAGCAGGATATTCCAGCTTCAAAGGACGATCTATTAGCCTATCTAAGGGATGAAAGACGTCGGGAGCTGGTTTTTCGAGGTATTAGATGGATGGATCTTAAACGATATAATCGGCATAGCGACACGCAGATAGTGTTAGAAAGATTTATTGATGGGAAAAACTATACATTGGCACCTCGGAGTAGGCGTTATGTGTTTCCGATTCCGAATGAGGTGGTTCGGATAACAGGAATAGCACAAAATGAACGATAAGCAAAAGGCCCGATCAAACTCGGGCCTTTCACATTTTTATTATTCATCGCGATGATACTGTTCAATATCAGAAACTGTAGGATCTGATAAAGCAGCATTCACTGATGTTGGAACAGACGCTGTCGTAGTCATCTTGATAAAGCAGGTATTACCAAGATTTGATTCTTGACACTCGCTATCTGCAGGGGGATTATCTTGCGGATTTAATGTGTCAATAGTTTGCCCGTTGGTAGCCACCGGATACCATTTGGTAACTGCGCCCGATTTTGCCTCGAACTTGTCGATCATTTTAAATGAACTGAAACCTACGATCGCTAAGCCTGCGATCAAAAGCATTGTGTTATCTTTTATGAGTTGTATAGTTCTCATTTTCGTGGCCTTTTATTTTACGCAATCAAGTTTTTTATATTGCGTTTGATCAAAAAAAGGTTACCTCAAAAAACTTTTGTTGTATACTATCGTCCTACACTTCGGGACTGTAGGACTGTTTATTGCGTGCTGCATTTTTGACGGAATGCAGCAAACGTGCAATTTAGGTTTACATAGTACCGGCCAAGCCGGGAATAACGCAAATTTCTCTGGAAATCGCTTCCTCACCACCCTTATAAAGTGGTATCGGGAGGCTAAAAGAAGGATGGAAAGGAGGGTAGCTTTGGTGTTTTTCTTGTCGTGTTGTTCCTCTTTGTACATGGGGTTGGTTGGCCCAGTCAAGTACCAGCCCAATATGGACAGGCCCAACAGGATAAGATTGACGACCAAGTGCCAAGGCCAGGATAATTGCGTAAAGACGGAGGCACAGCCACATGGTCGCTCGGCATATAAACCCACAAGTCCCAGAGCGATGA
Source organism: Sphingobacterium prati (assembly GCF_013167215.1). Taxonomy (GTDB): domain Bacteria; phylum Bacteroidota; class Bacteroidia; order Sphingobacteriales; family Sphingobacteriaceae; genus Sphingobacterium; species Sphingobacterium prati. Next base: position 1,277,362 of record NZ_JABJWY010000034.1, on the reverse strand, counting down.
ATACACTAAATGAAAACAGTAGAAGAGTGGAAAGGATGTAGGCATAACGTTTATATCGTCCAATAAATAACAAAGCAACAAACAGCTCAAAAAGTGGTAGTGCCCAATATAGTCTATCAATTAGCATGGATGGTAGTGGCTGGCGTTGTAAAGCCGAATGGAATGCACCCAATGCGAGCAATTTATCGGTAGCTACATAGATCCAGAAAACCATCAAAAAGATGCGGATGCTTTGTCGGATGATATGTTTAGCTTTACTGTTCATGTTGCTGTTTCTTTCTTACATATTGTGTAAAGCAAAGTTATGTCAACAAAAAAGCCTCGGCGTGTCAAACTGGAAACAGCACTGTTGTCAAAAACGAAACCTCAAGCTATTCGCCCAGGGTCTTAATTAAGTAATCAGTGGGTGTCATTCCGCTGGCATTCTTAAAAAATTTGTCAAACTGCTGTATACTGTTAAATCCGCAGGCATAGGCCGCCTGTGTGCTGTTGGATAGCTTTAACAGGTTTTCCTGTGCCAGCTCCAGCAAAAAGTCTTTGCGACATTGCGTCAGGGAATGGCCAAATACAGCTTTGTACACCCGACCGAGATATTGTTGACTTTTTTTGAAGAGGAGTGGCAGCTCATCCAACCTAAATTCATGTCCATCTATCGCGATGCTGCGTCGTATCTCTTCTCGCACTTGGAGCGCTAGGATGCTCCCATCATATACTTTTTCATACTCCTCAAAAATTTTTTCCTTGCTGAGCTTGAGCAGTTCGAGGATCTGCCGATGGAGAAACAGCTCGGTATCCAGATCGATAAACCGCAAATGTTCGAGTAAGCGACCTATCATCACTCGAGTACGTGGGCCAATTCTGAAATCAATGCTTTGTACCGCTGATTCACTCTTATTACGAAAAGCCTCCACGAGTTCGTGCAAAAAATTGAAATGTCGCTCATGGTTTTTACGGAACATCTTGCCACGGAAGTAAAAGGAAAATAGTTGGGTATGTCCCTTAGGAAATTCTAAGAGATACTCTCCCTGCGGAAGATAACAGTAACAGCCCCTTTTGGGATGCAACTCAAATTGCTGGTGATCTTTTATTAATAGAATGGGCTCAGCAGATTCCAATACATAGAAAGCATGCAGGTCGCCCCGTTCGATCCTTAGTTTGATGCTATTTCTTTGTTGTCCATAGCGATGCAAGGTGGTCAGATAGCTCAGAAATCCATCAAACTCCTGTAGTAGGGCCTCATCTCCCTGTTCATTCTGAAAATAGGATGGTGTGGCGATCTGCATAAGCTGTACGCCCAATATATGGCGCAAGGCTGAGGTGTTGCTGGTCGGAGTATAGTGCTCCTCCAGCGCGATAAATAGGCTTTTTTGCATGGCCAGATTTTTAGTAAAAAGAGAAATATCGAAATAAGGTTACTATCGGAAGAATTTAACCGTAGACGGCCGATTTTTTGCGCGAACGTCGCGCGAATGGCAAAACTGGCGCGAATAGGAAAGTTTACGCTAAAATAGGCCGAGTACGCTTTTATTCACTTTTTTAAAGCATTCGATTGGATATTCGTAGTACTGATTCAGCAAGCTCTGTCGACAAGAGTCTGGGATTTCCAACCCTGCGATCTTTGGACTTTTAGAATTGAAAAATTGTAAACTATGACTGAAATAGTATCGAATAAAATTTTGGTCCTGAATGAAAGCACTGAACTGCAAGTCGTGAGATTGGCAGATTTCCTGGCCATCTTCTCTCTAACCGGAGCTGATGAGACGGAAGATAAGTGCGAAATCTGGGCCTTCTGACAACTGCAACTACTAACGCTGCAATCTCCGGCCTTCATGCCGGGGATTGCTTTTAATCAAATCTTAATGATGAATAATAACCAAATGAACTTTGCGTTCTTTAGCGCGAACTTGCACCACTATGTCCCTTCGATACCCTGGGAAGATCACAACGAATTATATGCGATATTTAAAAGGTATCATACTGCACGCAACCCCGAACGTTATATGTCTACAATAGAAGGATTGAACGGTCTCAATCAAGCCGGAATATTGACGGGATTCCACCTTGGTCAACATGAACTATTGCCGCTTTACCTCGCTCGGGCAGGGATAGATTTCGATATCTTGATCAGTAAAAAAGTCTACCAAAAGTATCAAAATCACTTAAATGCGCACAGGGCTTCATTTGATGACGCTGATCGGCATTTTGATTTTCTCTTTGCCGAAGATAAATATATGGTGCTGCGTATCAGAAGATCATTGTATTCAGGTAGGCATATCTTAGTATTTGCTGATGGCAATATTGGTGCTAACGATATAGATGGACTGCTTGTGCCTGTGTCATTTTTTTATAAGGAGCTTCATGTGCGAAGAGGTGTCGCCTTTATTTCGCATTTATTGCAGGTACCGGTATATCCGGTATTGGACCAATTAACTGACGAAATTGTAAAAATAACTATTCAGCAGCCTATCCATCCTAGTTTTGAATTAGCACGGACAGATTATATCCGGGAATGCATGCAACGTATTTTTGACGTACTATCGGAAAGGTTAAACGATAAATGGATGGATTGGGGCTGTTGGGATTACCTACATCAGAATGGAATGCTACGTTTGAATGGATGTGAAGATGTATCGGGTAAATTACTGAGCCCAGAGCATACATTTGCATTTAGGAAAGGAGCGAAAACTTTTATCTTAGATAGATTTAATTATAATATTTTTATTTTGTGAGATTGTTATTATGTTTTATTAAATAAAATATTAGTAAATTTATAATTACAACCATATCATATGACCAATAATGACTGAGATTTTAAAGAGATATCGATCGCCAATTATATTATTTTTGAGCGTTGTTCTGATCCTGATCATCGGAAACCTTATACATTATCAACGATTGCTGAATCTTATGCAAGTCATAGGTATTATGTTGCTATTTGTGCTCTATTTTAAGTTGTTAGACTTTAATTTCAAGATGGTCATTACCTCAGACTGGTCTAAGCGTGGGATGGGAATCTTATTGTTTCTTTTTATTTTATTTACTTTTATCCCTTTTTCGAAATGGGTTATCTATGAAATCTATCCGCTTCTTGGCATTTTTCTTTTTAAGATAAATTCGACGTTTGATGCGGTGCAGTTTAGGCTGAGAATAGGTTCAAGCTTTAGTTCCGTTTTATTGTTTACCGTAGGGAATGTTTTTTTTAGAAAGCGTAAACGCCAGCAATTTCTATTGGAAGCTGATAACAACAATGCAAAAAATGAAATTGACAATTTGCGTTACCAGCTTTCATTACGTGATATCAATCCGCATTTTGTTGAAAGTATTTTATCCACCAGTGTCGGAAGATCGCTAATGGGAGAGGGTAGGGAAAGCGCTGATATGTTAATCAGATTTAACCAGGTGTTACGCTATGTATTAGATCAGGATATTGCTGGTATGAAAACGATTCCATTAAAAATAGAATGGAATTATTTTATTGACTTGACCGATATTCTGCAATGGAAATATGGTGATGCTACAGTGGAGTTGTATGTGGATGCGGATTGGGAAAAATGTCATCATAAGATTATTCCCATGTCTTTGGTGACGATTTTGGAAAACGCGATTAAGTATGCTGTTTTCCAACGTGAAGGCGCACTTATTATTAGTTTGGTCTTGAGCCATTACGGCTTTGTATTTGAATGCCGAAATCTTTTCGACCCAGTGCAGCGGGCGATGATGAAGTCTTCCAATTTTGGTCTGAGCAATTTGCAGCAACGCCTGAGCAAAGATGAGGGATACGGTGTATTGCATATTGAAGAATCGGATAATGAATTTATTGTGCGGCTGGTTCAGAATAAATTTGATCAAGATGGAAACTAGTATGGTTTACCGCATAGGGATAGTTGATGATCAATTGGACGAACTGCTTCTGATCCAGCGGTACATTGCGGATGATCCGAGCCTAAAGATTGTTTTCTGTACTTCTGATCCGGTTCAGGCCTTAAGTCTGATGGAACATCAGGAGGTGGATATATTAATATTAGATATGAACATGCAGCCATTGAATGGCGTGCAGCTTTTAGAAGCATTAAAGGTAATACCCCAAGTAATTGTCTGCTCCAATCATCCCGAATATGTATATGAAACATCCCCTTATCAATCGGCCTTTATCCGAAAAACAATAGGAAGAGCCGCCTTTAAAGAGACAATAGAAAGAGTAAAGGCCCTCATCGATGTGACTGAAGAGTTTGTTGAACTGAACGACAGAATTTTAGATATAAAGACGTCAAAATCTGCAGGGTATCACGTTCAGGTAAATATTGATCGAATGATGCTCGCTGTTATTGACGATAAAACAATGTGCTTCTACAAGGAGAATACATACAGGGTAGGCAACAAGATGTATTTTACGAAAAACGGAAATATCACGATGGACCTGTTGGAAAGGCTGTTGGATAAAGAACAATTTGTACGGGTACACCGAAGTTATTTGGTTAATATGGCGTATGTAGCGCACTATTCTATAGATTATATTTCGGTAAAGGGTGTCGATGAATTTGTTCCAATAGGAAAAACGTATCGTAAACGTTTTAAGACAAACATCGATAAATACCGCAAAAAACATAGATGCTAGTGTATAAATGTGCATGCAGTTGCAGTGGAATAATCGATACGGTTTTAGTAATTTATCTGAATGTATGATGAAAAGATTTGACCGATTATTACTCCTAATTGAAGCGATTAAAAATATCTTGGAAAAGCTATTAAATGGAGGCCTTTCACCCCAAAAAGAGAAACTCCAGGCTGATGACCTATTGACATCCAAAGAAGTACAGTCTCTTTTTGGAATAGTTCATAGTACCTATTATCGGTGGATCGACCGAAAATGGTTAGACCCAATAATTATCGGAGGAAAGCACTATCATCGTCGGGATGATATCCAATCGCTATTAGAGAAGCGAAAATATCGTGAAAGGGGTGGCCTGAATTAGTCAAGTGCTGATGCTGTCTTCGACAGCTCTTCGAGCAGGTTTCGGCTGCTGTTCGGGACTGCTCCCAGACTGGGAGGGGGCTGCTTCGGCAATTCTTCGACTGCGCTTCGGGAGTTCTTCGACTCGTTCCCGAAGCCTAGTCGAAGCCCAGTCGAACAACAGTCGAATGTGACCCGAAGCAGTCTCGAATAGTGCTGCAACGAGACCCGAACGTTTGTCGAACGGCTCCCGAGGATATTTTACCCTGTCCCTCTTTGTCCCTTTCGTTATCCCATTTTCATTATCCTATTATCCCTTTTTTTATCCTTTTCTATCTCGTATTGTCCTGAATTATCCCATTAATTTAAATCGACGGGGATCCCGTTTAGTTTAGCTGTCGATATATCAAAATAGTCCTGCATGCGGACGTAGTATTAAACAAAATTAAAAAATAGTAATTATGGCAACATTTTTAAAAGGTATCCACGGCGCATATAGTGGTAAAGTGGGTAGTATCGTAGGAAGTAATTGGCGGTCAGTTGATTATGTTAGATCTGTAGCTAGGCCAACCAATAAGCCGGCTTCTGAAAAGCAATTGGCCCAACGGGAGAAATTTGCATTAGCAACAGCTTTTTTGGGACCACTCAAAGAACTGCTGAATCTTGGTTATTCTGATGTGCAGCAAGGCAGATCCACTGGATATAATCAAGGATTGCGCGATGTACTCAAGTTTGCAATGATAGGGATCTACCCTGATTTTGAAATAGACTATAGCAAGGTGCGGATCAGTAGAGGCGCTTTGCCAAACCTTTTTGTACCTCAATGGACAGAAAGTGGAGCACAGGAAGTTACGGTGAATTGGTTGAAATCCTCAAGTGATATGATGGGATACAATGATGATTCGGTAATCCTGCTGACTTACAACAAGGAAAAGAAATATTTCAATTTGATGGAATCTGCAACACGTGCTGATGAAATTTTGACATTAACTTTTCCTGGCATTTATGCGGGAGATACGATCGTAGGATGGGTGTTTACGGGGCATCGGGATGGTGTAAAGACTTCAACAAGTCACTATCTGGGTGAACTAACCTTAAGCTAAGTTGTATAACGATGCTACGGTATTTGTTTTTTACAGCTACCGTAGCATACTTAAAAGAGTTTTTTATGAATTTAGTACAAAAACAACTGGTCACTGATATCGAGGATATCTATTGGCCTCTAACAAGTAAGCAGCTGCTCGGCATTGTGCTGGCTTGTCTGCTTGTATTTTTTATCTCCGCAGGTCTTTTGCTCCAGGCCATAGACCCCACAGCAGGGGTATTGGATATCGGCATATTGTCCGTGCTGCTATTCGCAATTTTGGCTGGGTTGCTGGCCATTTACTGCTGTTACTGGCTACAGGAGATCCTTTGGCAACCGTTTAAGTTTTTCCGTCAGGAATTTAGTGATCACTTTAATCAATTGACATCATGGCAACAATGCATTATCTATTTTTCGGTGTTCTTTCTGTCGCTGTTCTCGCTATTGCTCGCTTTGGCAATCGTGCTATAGCGGAGCGTAACGCGGAGGCGGATCATTTAACATCTTACACAGCAGTATCGTGTCCGGCAACAGGGTTAGCGTCGCGTTCGGCTCTACGCCAGCGGATTGTCGATATCGCGCTCAACGAGATCGGTGTCAAAGAAGCGACGGGCAACAACGATGGCGCTCGGGTGGAGGAATATCTTTCCTATACGGGTCTTGGGAAAGGATACGCTTGGTGTGCGGCTTTTGTGTCCTGGTGTTATGGAAAAGCTGGACGTGATGCACCACGTAATGCTTGGAGTCCGGCACTTTTTCCAAATGCGCGTTGCTATACGAAAGAGCAGATTCAACGTGAAGCTGTCCGGCCAGCCGACCTGTTCGGTATCTACAACAGCGGGCTTCGCCGCATCGACCACGTGGGCATCGTCCGGAAACTGGAGAACAGGTATATCCTGACCGTGGAGGGGAATGTAGCGAATAGGGTATTATCAAAACGGCGTGCCTTGGCTACGGTTTATGCTTTTTCAAATTGGCTGGATTGAGGGAGGGGAGTATGGAAAAGAAGTTGGGTTGTCTTTTGGTTTCTGTAATAGGCCTAATGGTCATAAGTGCCTGTCACACCGCTAAGCAAAAACGCAGCGAAGAGCAGCATACATCAATTAAACGCATGAACGGACAGGTTGTGGACTTTAGTTATAAAAAACAGGATAGTCTTTTTCGTACTTGGTACGTATGGACGGATAGCGGTTTTCGCTTTCACCCGGACAGTGGTTTAATAGGGCGGGCAGGTGGTTTGATCGCTCAGGAATCAAGTACAAGCACCACGCAAAAGAATCAGTTCGAAGCGGATGTCGCCAGAGAAAGTAACCAGTCTGATTCCGAAAGGAAATATAATCATACGCGATCCACCCCCATAGGGAGATTCGCTATAGCAGCCATGGCGCTGATCATCGCGATTTGGTTCTTATACAATAAAAAGGGTAAAACCTGAAATGAATCGTATAATAGGAATAGTTCAACAATTGGGGAATAGTCTGTTAAACGATGATACATAAACAAAGAGGAGCTTGCGCAAATAGCCCTCTTTGTTTATTGATTATTGGACTTATTGATAGGCTTGTTTTAGATCTTTTTCGAATAAGGTAAATGGATCCTGGTAAAATTTTAGGAAGTCTGCCGCACTGACCTGCCCGGGAAAGGGGGCATAATAGTGTGTGGGACTATTCGTATCATTGCGCCATACCAATACATAGGCCATGTTAACGCCCGCTGTTTTTAGCACTTTCAGCAATACATCGTTCCACCATTGCGGATTGGGAATGGATTCCAGACCTGTTTCCGTTAATGCGGCAATTTTATCGTTCTTTTCCGCAAAGGAACTTAGGATTTTGAGTTTATGGATCGCTGCCGGTAGATCATAATGCCCATCGCGGCCAAAATCTGCGTAATTATCCATTCCAACGATATCTACCCAGTCATTGCCTGGGTAGCGTTCCAAAAACTCCTGTTCGGAATTAAATTGACAGTCGGGCGAAAAGGCATAAATAAAGTTATGTACCTTCAATTGATCCCGGAGATAACTTACCGTAAATCGCCAGACGGCCATAAAATCTTCGCGCGAGGTATATTTTTTTCCCCACCAGAACCAGTCTCCGTCAAATTCGTGGAAAGGACGAAAAATAATAGGTATTGCTACTCCGTCCTGTCCCTTGGCACGATGTGCAAATGACGCTATGGATTTCAGCAGTTTTTTATAGTGCCGGTGATGTGTGCCGCCCGGTTTAATGGCGGCCATCGCCGCTATGGATGTGGAATCGTGCCAGTAAAAACCATCATTGGAAACCGGATTGTTAAAATGCCAGCAAATGGTCGTAATGCCACCACGGTTGTATGTATCGGTGACCTGTTGCAGGAGCATCTGCCGATTTTCGGAAATGGCTTTGGGAGATTGACCTGAAAAACCCATAAAGTCGAAGCCGATGACAGCTGGATGCGAACCGGTGACCGATTGTACATCCGATCGGTCTTTATCGCCCTGCCATCCATGTCCGTAGGCTGTTGCATCCTGCTGGCCGAACAATACATGTCTGCCAGCCCATCTTTTGAGGTTTTTATACAGCGCCTGTGTTTGTAGCGTTGCATCTTTATCAATCAATTGCTGCTGCCCCCAGCTCTGCAGCCCCAGCATGAGTAAATTAACAAATAAGAGGATTCTCATGCTTTAGGGGTTAAGTGTTCTCAATTGCGCCTTGATATATTGCCCCGCCGGGGTAAGATGCTGTTTCTTCCAATGGCCATGCAGGGGAGCCATCGGTTTAAGCAAAGCGGTTGTTTCGTCCTTATCCGTCAGATTCCAGTTTGCCCAGCTGAGTTGATTGTTTTCCATCCAGTCGAGCCAGATCTTCGTTTTTTTCAGATCAAACTGGCCATTGCCATCGGCTTCTCCTACGCCCCATTCGGTAACGAACAAAGGCAATTGTTGCCCGATTGCTTTCTGAGCACGTTCTCTCAGCTGCTCCTGATGATTCGGATCGCTCGCATAGAAATGAAAAGAATACGCAATGTTATTAAAGCCCAGAATCCGATCATTGGCCACACTATCCACATCTTGATCCCAATGCGGAGATCCGACGACAATGATATTGTTTTTGGCATCCTTTCGGATCGTATGGATCAGCTCCTCAGCATAGGACTTGACCACTTGCCAGGTCGTTCTTTCGGGTTCATTCCAGATCTCATAAATAAGTTGTGGATGATCTGGATACTGCTGTGCCATCCGCGTAAAGAAAGCTTTGGCCTGATTGATATTGCGGTCCGCATGGTGGTCGTGCCAGTCTATCAGGACATAGATGCCACGCTGCAAGGCCCGATCGACTACGTTCTTGATCAGTGTGAATTGCTCTTCGGGAGATTGCAGATAGCCACCGTCCGGTTCCACGGCTAGCGCAACACGGATCAAGTTGACTTTAAAATCGTCGACCAGCCGGTCAACGACTTCTGGGGTATAGTACTTTTTGCCGCCCCATATACTCCAGGAGAAACTGATGCCTCGCAATTGGACGATCTTGTCGTGTTGGTCTACTATTTTTCCTTGTTTTATACTGAGGCTTCCATGCCTCTGTACTGCGGTCTGGGAAATTCCGCTTTTATGGAGCAGGCATAGGATTACTGCTACCGTAAAAATTTTTATATGCTTCATCATTTGTAATGGGTGCTAGCTCGCCGAATAATCGACGATTTTTACTGAGCGGCATTTGATCGGGACCAAATGCCGCTGCAATCATGATTTTGACCTGCTATTTGAAGAAAATAACGTCGTCTAAATAGAACGTTTCATCCTGTGCATCTGGTCCCTCGATCCATAGACCGAGCTGTTTGAAGGCATTGCCCTTGCTCCAGAGACCGATATCCGCGAGATCCAGGCGAACATAGGTCCATACGCCTGCCGGCACACGGATGGGAGTGGATCTGTCGGCATTTCCAAAGCCCGCAGCGCGCCCATCGCTGGTAAGAAAAAGGGTATAGTCCTGCGAACCGCCTTTAATCCAGAATGAAAGGAATTTTAAGTCGGCATTCTTGGCCATGCCCGAACCCCAGTTGGCCATGCCATTGGCAGACCAGCCTCCTTTGCCGTAAACCATTTTTGAAGATGCATTTCCCGATTTAAAGGTTGCCGTGCTAATTGTTACAGCTCCCCAGCCCCAGCCTTCAAAACCATTTTGATAGGTATCTGTAAAGAGTCTGAAAGCCTGATCAACGTTGACAAACTCCTGCGTTGTCGTAATTTCTCCGGCTTCGCTTCTGATATCGAGTTTTGTTCTGCTGACTTCTGTCTGCGGTAGGCTGACCACCAGCTGACGTTGACTTTTGCTCACGATGGTGGCCTTTGCACCGGTACTGGTCAGCGTGACCTCCGTTACATCATTTAAATAGTTGCCGCTCAGGCTAAGCTGGGTGACCGCGGGGGTAAAGTTGTAGTCTGAGACTGTGGCAACGGAAGGTAACGGTGTGACATTGAAGGGAACCCGTAATTGCTTGTCCAACATATTGGTTAGGATGATGTCCTGCTGTCCTGCTGCCGCTGTGTCCGGTACACGGAATACTACCGCATGGTCATTGTTAAAAGCTGGATTGAAGCCAGCAGGAACATTTCCCGTTTCAAAAATGACGGATTTCATGCCCGCAAGCCCCTGGCCGGTCAGTACGATCACCGTACCCGGAGCGCCGGATGTCACTTCCAATGGATCAGCTTGGGGATTTTCGGACGGTGACAGCTTATCGTCTTTTTTACAGGAAACAAATGCAAAGCAGGCTATTGCGAGGATGCAGACGTAGTGATATAAGGTCTTCATAATTTTTTTCATTATCATATTAAGGTTTATAAGGAACGGCGGGTTTGGCAAGCTCTGGATTGTTGACCACCTCTGTTGTCGGGATCGGAAGATATAACTTGCTTTCACTGCTGAGCGTAACGCTGAGATGATCCACCAAGGGCTTGCCCGCTGCACTGTAGGTGCCTCTTTCCTGCGCTTCCACCAGCTGTTTGGCTTTCGTAAATCCTTGGCGTTGAATGTCAAACCAATAATCTCCCTCAAATGCAAATTCTACCCGTCGCTCATGTAATATATTCGCTGGGGTCAATACCGTGAGGTCGCGTGAGGTGCCCAGTCCGGCGCGGTGTCTTATTTCATTGACTGCAGCGAGTGCTTTGGCATCTGTACTCTGGGCCTGATCGGCCAATACGGCCTCCGCATAGATCAGTAATACATCGGCATAGCGCAAGATGTAGGTACAGATGCTCGTGGAGGTGCCATTGACATCCTGACCGCCGCCACCCGGACCGACCACGTATTTCAGGGCGTTGGAACGGGTACCTGTTTTTATCTTCCGTGCATTGTCATTGGAGCTTGTCCATGTCGTATCGTAGGTAAAGCCATTGGGAAAAGCTGAGTTTTTCCAGTCATCCCGATGAAATCCCTGCTCCATAATGGACCAGCCTTTGCGTTTGTCGCCCACTTCATAGCTGTCCAATAGATCGATTGACGGGATAATAGCCGACCAGCCGGCTCCGGTGGTTTCTTTCAATAATGGCTCGGGGCCTACATAAGCCTGGATAGGATTGCCTACACCATAGCCGCCTGCTGCTGCCCACTGTAAGGCAAAAAGGCTCTCGGAATTGTTATTGGCACTCTGGTCGGTAAACATCTTTCCATAATCGGGATATAGGCTGTATTTTTTAGCATTGATGACCGTTTCGGCTTTCTTTCGCGCATTTTCGTAGTCTTTTAAGTAGAGATACATTTTGGCCATCATGCCCGTAGCCGAGAGCTTGGTCACTCGTCCGGGGGTATCGTTGTCTTTCAGGTTTGCCTCCGCAAAAGCCATATCATCCAATGCAAACTTAATGACATCGGCTTGCAGATAGCGTGGTGTATTAAAGTTGCCCGTCGTAGCCATTGCGACCGGATCGGTGACGATGGGAACATCCTTAAAGACTCGGGCTAGATAAAAATAGGCGACCGCCCGGATAAACTTTGCCTCGGCAATTCCCTGCGTTAGATAGGAGGGATCTCCACCATTGCTCATTTTTTCTTCGAAGGTATTGATCAGCACAGTGGCGTTTCCTGCTACTTTATAAAAGGAATACCAGGATCGGCTCACCTGTTCGTCGGTTCCGGATACCGTAAAATTCAAGAAGGTGTTGTAGACGGGATCACCGGTGTACATATTGCCCGACAGCACCTCGCCGATGGCATGGAAGGCTTTATCCTGGTAATCATACCATACGGTATTGTACAGATAGCCGGTTGCACCTCTTACTTCCGCATCGGAATTATAATAAGTGTCCAGCGTTGGATTATTCTGTGAAGGCCTGTCTAGAAAACTTTTTTTACAGGATCCCAAAAACAATAGGCCGCCAACTATTGTGTATATCAGTTTTGTCTTCATAATGTCTTGTTCAATGGTTTAAAAAGTTATATTAGCACCGATCGTAAAGGTTCTCGGATTGGGATAATTGCCCAGGTCAATATTCTGCATCAGCGCGTCATTGTTGTAGGAACCTAATTCTGGATCGTATCCACTGTATTTTGTAAAGGTGTAGATATTCTGTCCTGAGATATAAATCCGTGCGGCCTGCATTTTGATTCTGTTGATCCAGGCTGCGGGCAAATTATAGCCGAGGGTAATATTTTGTATCCGTAGGTATGAGCCATCTTCGACAAAACGGCTTGACACACGTTTATTATCTTGATGCCACTGATTGTATCGGGGTACAGTACCATTGGTATTGAACAATTCGGAATAGCGATCTGTCAAGGAGGTCTGCAATTGATTCCAGTATACATTGACCGGTGTTTCCAATGATCTCTTGGTATAATTTAGGATATCATTACCTTGAGATCCTTGCAGGAAAACAGATAAGTCAAATCCTTTATATTTGAACGAGTTGGTTAATCCGAATGTAAAGTTTGGATTAGGATCTCCTATATAGGTCATGTCTCCATCATTGATGACATTATTCCCGTCGAGATCGCGATATTTGACATCGCCCAGCCATAAGCCTTTTGAACCAATAGCTTGGCCTTGATTCGCATGGTTGTGCAGATCATCTTCAGAAGTAAACAAACCGTCCGAAATAAACCCATAAAAGCGACCAATAGGTCCTCCCGGAACGGTACGGGTCAGGATAACGGCATTGCTATATTCCGTATAACGCATCAGGTCGGCCTGGTCGCTGTTTAGTTTGTCCAGACGATTTTTATAATGGGATAGCACAAGGTTTGTTTTCCATGTGAAGCCATTTTTATTGATATTGGTAGAAGATATACCGATGTCAAATCCGGTATTTGTCATCCGGCCTGCATTGACATTGGGCGATTTGATATCATTCCATTCCGTCCCTATGCCTGTATATTTGGGCAGTCGGGTTGCCATCAGCATGTCTGAGGTGATCTTTTTATAGATATCGAAGGTGACATCCAGGCGTCCATTGAGGAAACCGGCATCAAATCCACCGTTGTAGGTAGTGACAGATTCCCAGCCGAGTGCCGGATTGCCGACATTGTCGGGTACGCCGCCCGCGCCAAAGGGGCCGGTGGCGAATAGACGGATATTGGTTGCATAGCTTGCCCCGCCGACATTTGAACTGCCCACAGCTCCGACTCCGGCACGTACTTTCAGGTAATTCAATACCTTGAGATTTTTGGCAAACTTTTCATTTGTAACTGTCCATCCCACGGAGGCCGCAGGGAAGTAGCCTAGCTTACGGTCCGGTCCAAAGTTGGAGGAGCCGTCACGTCTCAGGGAGAGATTAACAGAGTAGCGGTTGTCGTACGCGTAACCGGCTCTCAGGAAATAGGACTCCATGGCCCAGTCTCCTTTGCCTCCTTCGATGACCTGGTTTTCCTGTTCACCTGCTGCAATAGACGGTATATTGAGGGCCAGATTTTGCCGTGAAGCCAATATATTGTCATAATAGGAGGCCTGGGCTTCATGTCCGATCTGTGCATTGATGTTATGTTGACCAAAGGATTGGTTGTAGTTCAGGTAATTCCTTAATGCCCAGTAGTAGCTGGGATTGCGTTGTTCGACGATTTTACTTGGCGCGAGTATTGTCGTCCCGCCCGATGAAAGGGAGGGCTGGAAAGACATGTTATTATCGTTTGTAACGTCGTAGTTGACCTCATTTCGCATGGTTAAAAACTTGGTAAAAATCAACTCTCCGTAGACACTTCCAAAGGCTTTGAACTGATCGCCTGTATTTTGGCGCAACTGTGCCAGTGCCACAGGATTGACGGGGTTCCCAAAAGCATAGCCTCCTATGGATACCGGTGGTGCAAAATCTCCGTTCAGTCCAAAGATCGGGGCGGCTGGACTATTGAAAGCGGCAACGTTGACGATGGCATCAGATCCGTTGGTCAATGTGGTTTTTTGATTGGTGCGGGCGGTGCTGCTGCTGATACCGACCTTCAGCCAGCTTTTGATCTGGTGGTCAAGGTTAAACCGCAGGGACAACCTGTCAAATCCGGAGTTGATGATCGTACCGTCCTGTTTAAAGTAATTTAAACCCAAATAATAGGTTGTCTTTTCACTTCCTCCCGAAAAACTTAATTGATGATTCTGCATCTTGCCTTTCTGAAAGATGGCATCTTGCCAGTTGGTTCCTTCTCCCAGGACTTCCGGACGCTGATATTCTCCGATAGGTGTATAGGGATTTCCGGTAACTTTACTGATTTCCTGCAATACCTGATTGTTATACTGTGCAAACTGGCTTAAGTTCATCAGATCAAGACGGGTAGGGACTTTTGATTCGCCATAATACATATCATAGCTTACCTTTCCTTCGCCGGCTTTTCCGCGTTTTGTGGTAATCAGTACTACGCCATTGGCTCCACGGGAACCGTAGATGGCCTGTGCGGAAGCGTCCTTGAGGATATCTATTTTTTCAATATCATTGGGGTTAATCCCTGCAATTCCGCTTTGGGAGGTAGAACCGGCCATTCCTCCAAGTTTATCCTGTGCGATGGTGCTTTTTCCGGTAGGGACGATAATACCGTCTATCACATAGAGCGGTTCGTTTCCATTGATGGATGTCAGTCCCCTTACGCGTACGGATATTCCTCCTCCGGGCTGGCCACCATTGGCCGAAACACTTACCCCCGCGACTTTCCCCTGCAGCATTTGATCAGCACCTGCAACTGGCAGGTCCTTTATGGCTTCTGCACTTACGGATGAGATCGAAGAGGTGACGTCGGCACGCCTCATAGTACCGTAGCCCACGACGACGACATCTTCTAGCTGCGTAGCAGCAGAAGTCAGGGTGACATTGACCAATGCCTGATTTCCGACAGGTACTTGCGATGTCTGCATACCGATATAGGAGAATATCAGTACGTCTGTAGGAGCAGCGTTGATCTGATAATGCCCGAAACGATCGGTCACAGCGGTAGCAGTACCGTCCTTTACCTTGACCGACACGCCGGACAATACCATGCCCGACTCATTCTTGACAATACCATCCACTTTTTTATTTGCTACCTGCGCCGTTAACAAGGCAGGCGCACTCACAAGCCAGATCAGACCGATCGGCTTAGATAATAACTTTGAGATCATATAAAATTGGTTATTTAAATTTTTGATAAAATAATTGGCGTACAGATCTGATCATGTACAATACTGTTTACGTTTTTTTTCCATTCACACTATAATTAGTTATGCCTTAGACGGCCTGACCGGACGCCCGGCCGTCAATAGCCAATATTAGACTTAAATGTGAAAAAAGTAATTATCAGTGCGTGCCAAAAGCATATCAGCGAATGCCAAAAGCTAATTATTTTGCTTTTCAGCCCATTCAAGATAGTTTTTGGGACTCATTCCAAAATATTTGGAAAATGACCTGCTAAAATTTGAGGGTTCTGAGAAACCGACCAAATAAGCGATTTCGGCAATGGTATAGTTGCCTGTGAGGAGCATATTGCGCGCATGTTTGAGACTGATGCTCACTATGTATTCCTGTACGCCCTGATTTGTCAGGGCTTTTATCTTGCGGTATAGCTGACGTCTGCTCATATGCAGCAGCTCAGCTAACAGATCAATATTAAATTCTTTATTGTTCAGGTTTTCTTCCACCAGATGTTCTACTTTCTGCAAAAAGTCACGGTCGATCGCGCCAAGGCTGTTCAGCTCCGGTAATTTGCCGGATGTATCCTGCCTGTTTGCATTGTCAAATCGCTCCCGTAATTTTCTTCTTGAGAGGAGCAGGTTAGTGATGCGTGCAATCAATAGATCCATCGCAAAGGGTTTTGGAATATAGGCATCCGCACCATGTGTATACCCTTCGATCTTATTGTCGTCGGTTTGCTTGGCCGTCAGTAAAACAATTGGAATGTGGCTGGTGCGTTCATCTGCTTTGAGTTCCTGACAGACCTGCAGACCATTCATTTTGGGCATCATAATATCGCTGACTACCAGGTCAGGAACAGACTGTCTGGCGAGTTCCAGACCATCAAGTCCATTGGTGGCGCTCAGAATTTCAAAATATGCCGACAGCTCGTGACGGATATAGGCCTGTAGGTCGGGATTATCCTCAATCAACAGCACGATCGGCCGGTCTTCTTTTAGATGGGTATCTGTTTCGATAGCCTGTATCTGTTCTGTTTCCTGACCGAACAGGGGCGACAGCAATTCTTCATACCGCGCGACAAAAGCATCGTCCTTATCCTGCAATATCGTGCCTTGGGTAGCTAGATGGACGGTAAAGTCCGAACCCCGGCCGACTTCACTCTGAACCGTTATTTTTCCGCCATGCAATTCGACAAGCTCCTTGGTCAAAGCCAGACCGATGCCGGATGACTTGTTTTCATAAGGATGTACCCCATCTACTTTGTAGAATATTTCAAAAATACGTTCCCTGTCTGCTTCCGGAATTCCAATGCCATTATCGATGACATGGATTTCGACGACAGTTTCACTTCGTTCTACCACTACGTCGATCTTTCCTCCGTTTGGTGTAAACTTAAATGCATTGGAGAGCAGATTGGAAAGAATTTTCTCAAACTTATCTTCATCAATGGAAAGCCGTATGACAGAGCTGGCATAGCGGATAGAAAAGTCTATCTCCCGTACCTGGGCACGTTCTTTAAAAGCTTCGCATATTTCGTTGATCAATTCGACCACGTTTACAGTATGCGCTTTGAATGATGCAGCCCCAGTTTCCAGCCGTCTAAAATCCAGGAGCTGATTGACCAGGTTGAGCAAGCGGTCTGCATTTTTGTACACGAGCCTGCTGTAGGTCTTCACCTGATCCATGCTGATGTCCTGATGGATGATTTTTCGGAGCGGATCCAGGATCAATGAAAGGGGAGTGCGTAATTCATGTGAGATATTGGTAAAGAAATTGACCTTTATCGCATTGATCTCTTCATTCTTCTTCGCGGCTAATCGCTCTAAAAGCACATCATTTTTAAGCTTTTCCCTTGATTTTATTTCCAGAAAAAGCAGGTAGAGTATAACAGCGGTGATCAGCCCATATAGGCAATATGCCCAGGCGGTCCGCCAAAAAGGGGGAGCAACGACAATTTTCAATGTCGCCTCCTTGGAGTTCCATATCCCGTCGCTGTTGGCGGCCCTTACTTTAAACGTGTATGTGCCTGCATCCAGATTGGTGTATGTAGCTCTTCGGTTATTGCCTACATAGTTCCACTCTTTGTCAAAGCCTTCCAGTAGATAAGCATATTGGTTCTTTTCGGGAATGGTATAACCGAGCGCCGCAAATTCAATGGTGAATACAGTTTGATCATAGTCCAGCGCCAGTTCGTCGGTCTCATTGATATTGCGCGTCAGAGGAGAGTTTTCGGCGCCTATCACAACAGGTTTGTTAAATAACTGGAAATCGGTAAAGATTACCGGAGGGGCGTGTACATTTCGCCGGATATTAGCCGTATGAAGAACATTAAATCCGTTGTTGCCCCCAAACAGAATTTCCCCCCTGCTCGTTTTGAGATCTGCGCCTGCGAGGAATTCTTTTCCTTGTAAGCCATTATAGCGGTTATAGTTTGAAAAAGTATGCTGATCCAGGCTGTACCGGCTTACCCCATTATTCGTGCTGATCCATAACTGTCTATTATCGTCTTCAACAATGCTGTTGATCACATTGCTGGGCAGGCCCTGTTCTTCACGATAATTGACAAATGTCTTGCGCTGTCTATCAAAACGCTGCAAGCCACCGCCAATCGTACCGATCCAGATGCTGCGGTCAGAATCGCCATAAATGGTATTGATGATATCACTCTGGAGATTGCTGTTTGCTCTGTTGTAACAGGTAAAACGGTTGTCCGCTGGATGATAGATATTGATGCCACCGCCATAGGTAGCGATCCACATATCGCCGTTGTCATCTTCATAAAATGCCCGAATATAGTTGTTGTTTAGTGCATGGGCCTGTCCATCGGCGCGATGTTTCCTGATCTCCGGTGTATTTTTCTGTATGATGTTGATTCCGTCTCCATTGGTTCCAAGCCAAATATTACCAAGTCGGTCTTCTGTCAGTGCATAAATCGTATTGTTGCTCAACTGGAGCGGTCCCTTACCGCTATAGAAATGGCTAAATGTACCTGTGCTCAGGTCTAGTTTCTTAAGCCCGCGTTCATAGGTTCCGATCCATAAACTTTTTTTATCTCTTGTCGTCAGTAAAGAGAGTACGGAGAATGAATTTAATCCCTTTTTATCATTGGGATCCCAGTGGATAAATTCATTTGTTGCCCGTTTCCAAAGATTGAGTGATCCGCCATCGGAACCCACCCATATATCCCCGTCAGCCTGTTCGGCAAATGAAGTAATGGTGCTTGTGCTCTGGCCTGATGTGACGTGAAAATTTTTAAAAAGCTGGAAATAGGTATGATTCAGGTCATATTTATTGATTCCCCCGGCAAAAGTTCCTATCCATAGGATACCTTCCTTGTCCAATAACAGTGCGTATATCGAATTATGGTTCAGGCTTTCCTCGTCGGCGATATTGTTCTGATAATGTGTGAAATCCCCGGTTTTGCAATCGAATAATTCTAATGCTTCTTCGGTGCCTACCCAGAGTTTATGCTCACCGGCAGGAACGATTGTAAGGACAACATTATTGCTTATTGATTTGCTGTTGCCTTGTTCTTTTTTGTAGGCGGTAAATGTATTGGTATGGTAATCGAACCGGTTTAAGCCACCATACGTCCCGACCCATAAATACCCGTCTCCATGCTGTGTTATTACATTGATTTTATTATTGCTCAGTGCGCCCCGGGCGCCTGTCGAAGTGAAATAAGTGCTGCGCTGGGTTTCTTTGTTGAATAGGATAAGGCCGTTTTCTGTTCCTACCCATAGATTTCGCCTGTCATCTTCAAAAATAGACGTAACAACAGCCGTAATAGCACGCCCCTTGGTATCTCTGAACTGATAGCGGGTCAAATGACCTGTCTTTTTGTCCATTGAATAGAGATCGGAATAAGTCCCCACCCAAAAGTTTCCTTTGCTATCTTCCAGGATGGCATTGACGCTCACATCAATGCTGTTATTTCCAATTTGGGGTTTTATGACATGCTCAAAAGAATCATTGTCCCGGTCATAACGGGCCAAACCGCCACCCATCGTCCCGATCCAAAGCTCGCCATGGGGGTCTTCATACAGCGATTTTATCTGATTGTTAGGAAGACTCTTCTTATTGTTTTGTATGGTTCTATAGATTTTAAACTGGTAACCGTCATATTTATTGAGACCGTCCATGGTACCAAACCACATAAAGCCATATTTATCTTTTAGGATGCAGGTGACGGTGCTTTGTGATAGGCCCTCTGCTGTGGTAAGATGGCTGAAACGAGCGATGGGCTTGGTTTGTGCAGATAGTTGTATGGTAATCAGACAAGCTATCAGAAAACATAAACATCGCTGCACTATATTGATTTTATCCACGTAATTTCGAATAATCGGTTGTAGGGCTGAAATTACTATTTATTTTGTGCAGAAAAAACTTTAAGTTACTTTTCGTCATGTTGGTGCCTTCTGCCCTTGACAAGCCACTCATGTCCACTCCAGATCGAATCCTTATACAGCAGTTGGAGTAGAGTCTTTGTCACACTTTAAGGAAAAATAGGTTGCCTGCTAAATAGCATGACACCACAGAACGGTTATGTCTGACTGATGCCGTATCTTGTCTGATAAACTGATCTACAAAACCAATTTTATCATGATGAACCTGAAGAAATTTTCGCTTATGCCGTTTGTCTTGCTGGCTATATATGGATGTCAACCCAGTTCGCAGAAAGATAAGGCAGATATCAATGATTCCAACACGCCGTTGCACCTGATGAAACCCGAATACCCGGTGATGTACGGTGAGACGACACTAGATAGCATCCGCGCTGACATAGACCGGGTGTATGCGTATCTCGATCGGGTGACGCCCATGGCTCTGGAACAGAAAGCGGACCACACACCTGTGACGGATCTGGCTAAAATCGATACCAATACAGTATTCAAGAAAGGTGATTTTCGGTTGATCAGCTACGAGTGGGGTGTTACCTATGGTGCCATGTTACGGGCCTCAGAGGTGATCGGGGATCCCCGATATGCAGCTTATACGACCGACCGACTGGAATTTATCGGCAGGGTATTGCCGCACTTCCAAAAGCTCGAATCCCGCCAGCAGGGGTATCGGTCTCCGGTGCATTCCGTTGTACAGCCGCATGCACTGGATGATGCTGGATCCATGTGCGCAGCAATGATCAAGGCACAGCAGGGCAGAACACCGCATACGGACATGAAACCGAGTATCACCAATTATATAGATTACATCCTGACGAAAGAATTCCGTCTGAAGGACGGCACGTTGGCCCGGAACAGGCCGCAGGCAAATACGCTCTGGCTGGATGATCTCTATATGAGCCTGCCTGCCCTGGCGCAGATGACCCGGTTTACCGGAGACAGTAGGTACCTGGATGAGGCAATGAAGCAATTTTGGCTCTTTGCCGATAAAATGTTTATCCCCGAAAAAGGGCTGTACCTGCACGGTTGGGTAGAGGGCATGGAACCGCATCCGGCATTCCACTGGGCTAGAGCAAATGGCTGGGCGCTGCTGACCAAGGTCGAATTGCTGAATGTGCTGCCGGAGGGCCATCCCGCCCGGGGCAGGCTGCTGGCACAATTCAAGAAACACGTCGCCGGTATTGTGGCGCTGCAGCACGGTACCGGATTCTGGCATCAGCTGCTTGACCGCAACGATTCTTATCTGGAAACATCGGCAACAGCAATCTATGCCTATTGCATCGCCAGAGGGATCAATGCCGGCTGGTTGGATATAAAGGCCTATGGCCCGACGGTGCTGCAGGCATGGAATGCCGTGCACTCAAAAATCAACAGCCAGGGGCAGGTGGAAGGCACCTGCGTGGGGACAGGTATGGGGTTCGATCCGGCATTTTATTACTACCGTCCTGTTAATAAATTTGCCGCACATGGGTACGGACCGGTTATTCTGGCGGGGGCCGAAATATATGAGCTGCTCAAAAATAATACCTATGTAATTAACGACAGTTCGTTACAGTTCTGAGAATGAAGAAGGGGGGCGTGTCCACAAGGGAGGAAGGATTGTTGATCAACTTTTTTTTGGAAAAGTAATATCTTTTGGCACGATTATTTATTGTAATTCGTTATAAAAAAGTATGGTGTCGTCAACACTTTATTCTTTTAATTGTTATGCTTTTGATAGCGTTATTGGTTTGGTATAATTCCCGTATTTAAAAATTTAAGAAGGTGTATATTTATGGATGGCACAATTAGTTTAGTAAACGAAGAGCCGCATCGTTCGCAGGTATTTCGATTCACCTACAAAGGACAGGATTACCAGCTTGTGTTGTTGAAAAAGTCATTGTCAAGACAGGATACCGAAGTACCAATTTTGCTAGACGGAACGGATCAAAAATTGGTAAAAAGGGGTGATAGCTGGTTTTTTGAACATATGGATTCGGACCAGCATTTCGCCACAGAAATTTGGCGTAATTTATCGCTTCGATATCGTATTTAATGTCAAAATATCAGCTGGACTTATCGAGATGATATTTTGACTTTATATAAGCTTATTCTGTACATTTTTTTAGCCTCTTTTTTAAGATAGGAAAATCAATAATAAAGCTACTTATTTAATAAAGTTACTTATTTGGGGATATCTCACGGTATCTTTTAAAGTGGGCTGCTCAGTCGGAATTGAATTGCGTATTGGGGTAGCGCATTACTCAAGATAATGTCCCTGGCGTATCAACAGTGCACGATACTTATTAAATACACTTGATTTAGATACAAAACCCATATACTTATTCTCTTGACCGAGCACCGGTAAGATCCAGGTGTCATCTTTGTTCATTTTTGCCATCACAGACTCCATATTTTCATTGATAAGCACGATGTCGTTTGGCTTTTGAGCGAGCTTTTCAAAAGGGGTATCTAATCCTTCTAATTCCCCCAGCAGAATCGAAAATAGAAATTCACTGTTGATCAGGCCAATAAATTTACCCTCATGGTTAACAATGGGAAAGATATTTCGTTTACTGTGAATGATATCTGACTGCCGGCATTTAGGCGTTTCTTCGGGCCTTAATAGCACAAAATTGGTTTCCAACACATATTTTATCCGCATCATGCTCAAGACAGAGCGGTCTTTGTCCTCATAAGAGATCAGATCTCCAGATTCAGCCAAAACTTTGGTGTAAATCGAATGCTTCAGCGCTGCCCGATTAATTAAATAGGAAATGGAACATACAAGCATTAACGGTACCATTAGGGTGTAGCCGCCTGTTATTTCAGCGATCAGAAATATTCCTGTCAATGGCGCATGCATAATGCCGCTCAAGGCACCAGCCATACCGGCAACGACAAAGTTGGGCACATTTAATTCGGCCATCCCAGTCAGGTTGATGCCATACGAAAATGCAAAACCCAATAAACCACCCATGACAAGGCTGGGGCCAAAGACTCCGCCGTTTCCACCTCCGTTGAGCGTAAATAACGCGGCGAATGATTTACCAAAAAGTGTTAATAAGGTATATCCAAATACGACAAATCCAATATTGTGGTAGTCGGAGAAAAGACTGTTCTTTACAATCGCATTAAATTGTCCATTTAAGATCTGTTGGATCGTTAGGTAGCCTTCGCCGTATAGTGCAGGAAAGATCAGTATCATTAAACCCAGGGATATACCACTGAACCAAACTTTATTATACGGGTTTTTGATCTTGCGGAACCATTGATTGACAAGGGCAGATACACGGGCAAAGTAAATAGTAAATAATCCGATCAATACCGCCATGAAGAGATAGAAGAAAAGAGCAGATATTTGCCAATAGGAATTGAAGTTCGTAAATAGGGGCTCGCTGTACATCAGTCGTGATACGACTGAGGCCATAGCTGAAGATATCAATAATGGTATAAATACAGGTATGGAAAACTCTGGTAGTAGTATTTCTATAGCAAAGATCATTCCGGCCAGGGGGCTATTGAATGCGCCCGAAATACCAGCGGCTGCCCCGCAGGCCAAAAGCATGGTGACCTCTTTGTACTGTAGCCCAAAAAAACGCGCTATGTTGGATCCAATTGATGAGCCACCCAGTGCCACAGGGGCTTCCAGTCCACAAGACCCTCCAAAACCAACGGTGATGGCTGAGGTAATCACTTGTGAATAGATATTGCTTGGATCAAGGCGGCTTCCTTTCCTACTGATTGCATAAATGATCGGGGTGATGCCATGTTCGATCTTTTTGCCTTTAATAAATTTGCGGACAAAAAAGACACTCAATAGAATACCAATTAAAGGGAATACCAGGTATAGCGAATATTTGACCTTCCAGTCTATGTCATTCTGGATACTTGTTGCAATAAAGTGTGTTAGCCGTTTTAGCACTGAAGCCATTACCCCGCCTACAATTCCGACCACAAAAGCCAGGATGATGATAAAGTTCCGATTGGAAACTTTTCTCATCCGCCATTGGTTGATTTGATCGATTTTTCGATAAAAGCTTTTTTTTAGATTTGCCATGATAAATTATTCAACACTTCCATTCGTTAAAATAAAGCCTTTTCGTGTTGTTGTTAAACTAATTTATATCTTTTATCCAACGATTGAGGATACTATAAAATATACTTCGGGCAATATAGATATTCTTGTATTTATAGCCACGTAAAAGTGAGCTGAATTGACTATCACCTATATATTGTTACAGTTTTTTGTCGATTTTGTTTTAATAAGATTTTGTTTTTCCAAATGTAGACAGAGCAAACTAACCCAAAATTCCGGTAAGAAGAAATGTGACGAGGATAGACCCGCTTCCAGCATGTCACATACAACGTTTTCATAATTCGGGAAATCTGGACATTACTTCGGGAAATGACGATATTTCCCGAACGTATGATTGACGCTAATTTTGTTGCTGTAGATCTTAAATAAAAAAATTATGAGCACAATTAAAAAAATTAGACAGACAGCAGCATACGCTCTTCTCTTTGGAGGCGGCACTGCCCTGCTTGCTTCCTGCAGCAACGACGATAGCTTACCACAGGCAGAGACCAATACGATTACCATTGAAAATGTTTTGGATGCAAAGCCGCTGGTGGAGTCGGGAACTTTTATGGGAACAGGGACACCCCCGGTGATCTTTCCAGGACAGTCTATTGGTATAGAATTTTATGCCGGAGCAGGGCAGTCCCTCTCTTTCGCAACCATGTACGGCTGGAGCAACGACCTTTTCTTTGCACCTGAAAACCCTGGCATAAACCTGTATAAGGCTGACGGCACTCCTGTGACTGGAGATGTATCTGCCCAGATCAAATTGTGGGATAACGGCACGCGTGTCAACCAAGCGCCAGGTTCAAACGTGTCACACCCAGGGACAGCTGAGCCAATTCCGGGTAACATAACCGAAGTAAACGGAACAGACGCCCAGGGGAATAAATACCTGCCGGTGTCCCAATTGATGAAAGCGACCCTTGCTTATCTGGGAAATTCACAGTTTAAGCTCACGATCGAAAATAAGAGTAAAGGTACCGCCAATGAAACACCTTTTAGTCCGGGCGTCTGGACCGTTTCCTATGCACCAGGAGGAGATATTCTTGAAAAAATGCCAATTTATACCGAAGGCCAACCTGCCACAAACGGACTTACGAATATCGCCGAGATGGGTGACAATGCTGCAATGCATGAATACCTGCGTGGATTGACCGGGATTTTTACACCACTTTCCCCCGCGCTTGTGGTGGTTTACAGAGGGGACGAAAATCCTTTCTATAAGGCAGGGGAGAAAGACCGCGGCGAAGGGCTCAGTGATCTGGCACAGACAGGCAATGCCGATATATTGGCCGCCAAGCTCGAGGCCAAATCTGGTGTTAAGAAAGTGTATGTACTGAAAGAGCCTGCAAGCACCGTGCTTCTTCCCAAAATAGGTAGCACCGCCGGAGGTAAGGTGATGCAACAACTGGATGTGGAGAAAGGCGACAGGATTGCGATCGCTACGATGTACGGATTGAGCAATGATTGGTTCTTTGCTACTATGGGCAATGGGATTGATGCCACCAAGAAGGGAGATGTGTCAGATCAGCTATCTTTATATGACAATGGAACGAAAAAAGACCAATATCCTGGTGCAAATATCCGGATTGATCTACCAGGTATGTCCCTCGAAGAAAGTAAGCCTATCCAGGAGGTTCCAAATCCCAATGCCTTTACTACTTTGCCACAGATCATCAAAGTAACGCTTAACTAACAGGTGTTGAAGGGAAAGATATCTTTACTAAATTTATAGCAACTGAAACATTTAAAGGAAGAGGGATGAAATTAGAATATATAAATGAAAAGACTAAAGGCACGTTCGTGGTTGGCAATGATGAGTCTATTCTTACCCACGGAGGAATTTTGCGTGACAGCACAATAAATTCCATCGTGTTTAATTTTCAGGAAGATCAGTTGGCATTTATAGATGAGGTAAAATATACTTTTCCAAAGAACACTGTACTCCCATTAATGGCCAACCAGAATTTCAGGTTCGAAAGCCCTGAGCAGTTGATCGCCTGGCAGTTTAACCGGGAGTTCTATTGTATTGTTGACCACGATGCTGAGGTAGGGTGTGTGGGTTTTCTCTTTTATGGCATCTGTAATCCTATGTTCATAGGGCTTTCGCAACAGGACATTGATGATATACAATTGACAGGTCAGTTTTGTGAATCGGATATGCAGGTCAGAGACAGGATGCAAAACGAGATGCTGCGTACCTTGCTCAAGCGAATTATCATTAGTGTCACCCGTCTGGCTAGAACGCAGACCGCTGACAATGTATTACTTACTGATGAAAAATTGGATCTGATACGGAAATTCAACCTGCTGCTGGAAGGTAATTTCAAGACCGAACATGAAGTTCGGTTTTACGCTGGGGAACTCAATAAGTCACCTAAGACGCTTTCTAATGTGTTTTCTTTATTGAAATTTCCGTCTCCCTCTAGCCTTATACAGCGAAGGATCATGCTGGAAGCCAAGCGTTATCTGCATTATACGGATAAATCAGCCAAGGAAATTGCCTATCAATTGGGGTTTATCAGTCCGGCACATTTCAGCCGGTTTTTTAAACTGCATTCGGGAGATACGATTTCTGCCTTTAGGGATAAACATGAACAAAATTAAAATAGATATTAGCAATGAGAAAAATAATAATGATGATGCTCGGGATAGCCTTTTTTATGGTTAACGCTGCCGAGGCCCAGCCGAGCGAGCACAAATTACAGGATTTTCCGGAAAAAGCAGAGGATATCAGCCCATTGCTGATCGGTGAGACGATACCCGTGCAGGAGCTGACAGGTGTCAAGGGGGAGGCGATTAACATAGGGAAACTAATTTCCCAAAAACCGACCATAATGGTATTTTACCGGGGCGGATGGTGTCCGTATTGCAACCTCCAGCTTGCTGGTTTACAGGAAATCGAAAAAGAGCTAATCGGATTGGGGTATCAGGTCGTCGCAATAAGTACGGATAAACCAGAGAATCTTCAAGCTAGTATTGAAAAAGGACATTTAACATACACGTTGCTCTCAGATGCTGATTTGTCGCTTGCAAAAAAAATAGGTTTGGTATTTAGGGCGCCGACAGCCTACCATAAATTTTTGCCCGAGGCAAGTGGAGGAAAAAACACAGGTATGTTGCTTCCCGTTCCATCGGTATTTATCTTGGACAAAAAAGCGAAAATACGATTTGAATATATTCAGCCCGACTTTAAGGAAAGAATCGATCCGAATTTGCTCCGAGCAGCTGCAGGCGCACTTTATGATTCACTATAACTTATTTTAAATAGTACATTGCTATTAGCGATCCTATTTTTTAGTTTCCCACAGAATTATCGACAAACATAGTGATAAGCATTTTTTCTACTGTTGTTTTGATGAAATATTAGTAAATTTAAATGGAAATAGATACGCATGAAACCTAATATATTTATTCGCTGATCTACAAAGCGGTTATTTAGTTAACTTTTTAGTAAAATGGAAACAGATTTACAGGAAAACAAATCGGTCAGGAAGATCGAGATAGTTAAACTAAAAGACGGGAGTAGTTTTCCCTGCGTGGATGATATCGCTATTGAAGAACCGCTTGAAATTGGATTATTATATCATCGGAATGGAGAGAAGGAGCTTAAAAATATATCGGTCACGATGCGTACCCCGGGCAGCGATAAAGAGCTAGCCGCGGGTTTCCTTTTTACGGAGGGGATCATCTCTGGCAATCATCAGATTAAGGCAATCCGGCATTCGGAATCTGCATGTTCCAGAGATAGTGAGAATCGTGTAACGGTGGAACTGGCGGAGGATGTTGTACCACAATTGATGAAAGCAGAAAGGAACTTTTATACGACTTCCAGTTGTGGAGTTTGTGGGAAAGGCTCTATTGAATCGATACGGACAGTCAGCATATTTGATACACGAATCAGCGAAGAACATGTGATATCCGTTGCGGTGCTGTATCAACTCGCAGCGAAGCTGCAGGCTTTGCAGAATAATTTCAGTGCTACTGGGGGGATACATGCTGCTGGTATTTTCGAGCTGGACGGAAATCTGCTTGCCCTCCGAGAGGATGTTGGCAGACACAATGCATTGGATAAACTAATTGGCCATGCTCTGCTCACAGACCGGCTCCCGCTGAGGGACAATATACTACTATTAAGTGGGAGAGCGAGTTTTGAGCTTATTCAAAAAGCGGCAATGGCTGGTCTTGCTATCGTGGCAGCGATAGGGGCGCCTTCGAGTCTGGCCATAGATCTAGCGAAAGAATTTGATATTACATTGTTGGGGTTTCTCCGCGATAATCGATTTAATATTTATCATATGGGCCGCAGTTGTAGGATCGAAAAAGTGTAAAGAGACAGCGTTTTATATTATATTGCCGTTGATGGTATTGAAATAGGTTTGATGCTGATATACAGGTGTCGGGATATACAGGTGTCGGGGAAATACAGGATTGTAAGTTGACGTAAGATAATTTAAAAATGAAACTAAGAATTAAAGATAATTCGGTAAGATATCGCCTGACGCAGTCGGAAGTGGCTGAGTTGGCTGAAAATGGTACGGTATCGAGTGTGACGGCATTTATTGGCAGGCCATTGATTTATAAGATAGAAAAAATAGATGGCCAGGAGCTCACTGCAGATTTTGTGGAAAATAGTGTGGTGCTAGGGATTCCTCAACGTATGATCGAGGAGCTGGCAGCAACGGAAACGGTGGGTTTTGACGGACAGGTGGGTCAAGTGAAGCTTTTGGTCGAAAAGGATTTTGCATGTATTGATAACACGGTAGAGGACCAAAGTGATAATTACCCAAATCCTAGTCTTTCTTGTTGATTAGCTAACTAACAGGGCTTATGGAAGAATTTAATCAAAAAGGGATCGCCGAAGAACTTAAAAAGGAGCCCAGTGCGGAAAATCCCTATCGCCTACTTGATCTCAAACTTACGCATGTTGAAAAATTTGCGGCTGGTATTCCGGCAGTAATTGCGGCTTTTAGGGATCTATTTGAGGAAAAAGCAGCTATCCGCGGGACGCGGGCACTGTTCAAAATGAATCAGATGGGTGGCTTTGACTGCCCGAGCTGCGCATGGCCTGATCCCGATGATGAACGTTCGGCACTGGGAGAATACTGTGAAAATGGAGCAAAGGCCCTTGCCGAAGAAGCCACAAGTAAGCGTGTCACGCCGGAGTTTTTTAAACAGAACAGTGTGTTTGATCTTGCTCAACTGGATGATTATCAGATCGGCAAGATGGGGAGGCTTACCGATCCAATGTATTTACCGCAGGGCGCGACCCATTACCAGCCGATAAGCTGGGAGGATGCGTTTAAGAAAATAGCTGCGCATCTCAATGGCCTGGAATCACCGGATCAAGCTGCATTTTATACTTCTGGAAGAACAAGTAATGAGGCATCATTTGTCTATCAGTTATTTGCCAAAGAGTTTGGGACAAACAATATGCCCGACTGTTCAAATATGTGCCATGAGACTTCGGGTTCAGCCTTGCGCCCTACGATAGGTATCGGTAAGGGGACAGTAAAGCTGGAGGATTTTTACGATGCGGAGGTGATCGTCATTATTGGACAGAACCCTGGTACCAATGCCCCACGTATGATGAGTGCCCTAGCAAAAGGAAAGCAGAATGGGGCAAAGATCATTGCGATCAATCCCTTACCCGAAGCTGGACTAATGGGTTTTATCAATCCGCAGCGTGTCGGTGCAATTCTTCATGGGGGCGCGCAGTTGGCAGATCTCTACCTCCCTGTCAAAATCAATGGGGATATGGCTTTATTGAAAGCCCTTGAACTTCTATTGATTGAGTTTGAGCAGAAAAGCCCGGGGACTGTGTTTGACGCATCATTTATTGAGGAAAAGACTGTAGGATATAAAGATTTTCTAAAGCAGTTTGATCACTATAATCTGGATGAACTTGCTCGGCTTTCGGGTGTTTCCAAAGAAGCATTGTACGAGGCCGCGGCTACCTTAGCTTTTAAAAAACGTATTATTTTCTGTTGGGGAATGGGCCTGACGCAGCAGCCCAATGGCGTGGATATGATCCGTGAGATTCTCAATATCCTTTTGCTGAAGGGGAGCCTGGGGATTCCGGGTGCTGGTGTCTGCCCGGTTCGTGGACACAGTAATGTACAGGGAAATCGAACGATGATGATTGATGAGAAACCGACCGATGAGCAATTGGATCGCCTCGAGAATTTCTATGGATTTAAGATGCCGAGGAAACATGGTTATGATGTTGTTCGGACTATCAAGGCTATCCACGAAGAAAAAGTAAAGGTGATGTTTTGTATGGGGGGGAATTTCCTGTCGGCTACACCAGATACGACCTATACGGCACATGCCTTACGCAAACTGAATCTGTTGGTAGCTGTCTCCACGAAATTAAACCGTGGCCACCTTGTCCATGGTAAAGAGGCCTTAATCTTACCCACCTATGGTCGTAGTGATAAAGACATTGTCAATGGAGAGCTGCAGATTGTCAGTACTGAAAATTCAATGGGTGTTGTGCAGGATTCCAAAGGTATGCTGGAACCGGTTTCCAAAAATTTGATCAACGAGACCCAGATTGTCTGCCGGATGGCCATGGCTACGTTGGGCGAACGGGCTGTTGTGGACTGGCAACGGTATCACGATAGTTACGATGCCATTCGGGACGATATCGAGCAATGTATTCCGGGTTTCGAAAATTATAATGTCCGGGTACGGCAAAAAGGTGGTTTCTATCTTCCAAATGCGGCGCGTGATAAGCAGTATTTTGCCAAGGATCTAGCCGGCCGGGCACCGTTTACGCTGACCGATATCCCAGACAATACCCTGGCTGAGGATGAGTATATGATGGCCACCACGCGTACCCATGATCAGTTTAATACGACAATTTATGGATTGGACGACCGCTATCGGGGGATCAAAAATGAACGTCGGGTAATCTTTATGAACCCGGTGGATATCGACAAGGCAGGATTGAAGGCAGGTGAACGGGTGGATCTGTTTAATTATGACGATGGTATCGAACGTGTGGCGCCGCTATTTATTATTGTTTCCTATCAGATTCCCGAAAAGAATACAGCCACTTATTTTCCAGAGACGAATGTGCTCGTTTCGGTCAATAATGTAGTCAAGGAAAGTAATATGCCTGCATCTAAGTATGTTAAAATAAAAATTAAGAAGCACGATCCGGAAGTCTACAAAAAAGTGGATAACATGCTTTATCAGGGCGCGTTACAAAGACCGAGTTAAAAATCCACCCTCATATTCGCAGTCAGGCAATGAAGCGTTGAGACTGATTTTTATTAATAGTTATATAGAACGGTATGTATGACGAATTGTTTTATTTAAAACTTTCTTGCGTCGACAATGGTTTTTTAGGTGAATTCCTTAAATAGTTAGATTATTGTATTTTCTTTAGGCTAGGTATTGATCTCCTAGCCTTTTTTTATTCTTTGGATAAACACCCAGTTTCACCTTAGTCCGCTAATTCAGTTTCGGTGTGCATCGCACAGATCCATTTCTCATTTTCTTTGATCCAGGTAGACGTACAAGCACAATTAAATGCCGTTTTTTCTCCTTTTGGTCGCATATTCCATTTTGATCAAATAGGCAATAACTGCAGTCTGTCCCTGAATGACCTGTGATTCTTCTGACTTTATTTCTAACACCTTTAATTTCACGCCTTCGCTCGAATCAAACATCGTTTTAAAAGTGGTTTCATCAACTTGGCGTATTCCGTTTTTTCCAGCCACTAGGCAGGGAAATCGGGTCAAGCGCTTAATGGTTTCGAAGTTGCGGTTTTCCATTGCCTGCCAATATTCCTTTTCGAGTTCGATAATTTCAGTTTCCATGATAATCCAATTTTGTACAAAATTCCATTTTCAATTTCCAATACAATCGAATACGATTGTTCAATAAGAACGACCGCTATAATCAATTGGTTTTATTATAAAACTACTTGTAGCTGAATGGGTTGAACCGTCGGGTGAGGATAGTATCGTTTATTTTAATGAGAACAGCTCAGAAACTGTGATATGAAAAACGCTTGAACCGGGGAGATTCAAGCGTTTTAACTAACCAATTATAAACCTAAATTATGAATCTAAAGTAATACACTTTCTGTGCCATTCTACACCGCATGACAAAAATGCAGTGATTATTTTTTACTATTTATGCCGTCGCTCTCCAGAATGACTAAAATAGGATGGATACAACAAGGATAATATGCATTGATGACGCGAATTAAAAAGATCATTTCCTTCCCATGAATTGAGGGACTAATTTTGATCCAGACGAATTTTTATATAAGAAATGAAATTTATTAAAACTATTTCACCATTGATGTTGTTAATAGGGGAGATTTGTATAAAGATAGATAGGTTATCGTAGGTAAAAACAATGTTTTTGAAAAGCTAGACCAGAATTGGTCTAGCTTTTTTTATGTACTAAGTGTTTATCAAAACTTTGTGTATTTTACTCGCTATGATAAGTTAATTTAGGAATGAATTGTTTATCCCTAAGATACAGCGGGCAATTTTCCACAATAGGATAGCTAAAGGGTTAGGTGCATTTTCATTGCGGGACCATGGTGTTAATTATTATATTTATTAAGAATTAATATAAATAATTTATATTTTTGAGCGAAAACATAAACCAACAACCATGGATGTCTCGCTAAAAAGAAGTAAATTATTTTTTATGCTATGTTGCCTGCTGACCTTTTTGTCCATAGGGACAGCACAGTCACAGAACGCCAATAGTGGCCTTATTCAAGGAAAGGTCACCACAATTGATGGTGGTATTGCTGCTTATAGTACGGTTAAACTTTCAAACGGAAGAAGTGTACGCGTGGACAAAGAAGGCCATTATGTCTTTACCGATCTCAAGCCCGGGAAGTATGTAATTACCGTAAGCTTTGTGGGCTTACCAGAGCAATCAAAGACGCTTTCGGTAGGGGCGGGTGAAAGTGCCGTGGCCGACTTTGTGCTCTCTGCCGATGGCGAGACTTTGGATGAAATACTGATCATCGGCCAGAAATATGCCATTACCTCCAAAAAGGAAAGTGAATATGTGGCGCGCCTGCCAATCAAAAACCTCGACAACCCGCAGGTCTATAGCGTTGTCGACAAGGAATTGATCAAAGAGCAGATGGCGCTCACCCTGGAGGAATCTTTCCGAAACGTACCAGGGGCGGCACCATCCAAAACGGGGGCCGGTATGCCTTCCTTTTTTTCGCGCGGCTTTCAGACCAGTGAAAACTTTAGAAATGGTATGGCAACTTACCTTCGTACGGGAATCGACCTGGCACAGGTAGAACGGGTCGAAACCATCAAAGGCCCGACTTCAACTCTATTTGGCGCGCAGATGACCTCTTTTGGTGGTATTGTCAATTACATTACCAAAAAGCCTTACGAAACCTTCGGTGGGGAGCTGAGTTATGGTATGGGCAGCTGGGATATGAACCGCCTGACGGCAGATATTAATGCACCTATCGTTGCCGAAGAAGGCCTGCTCTTTCGACTGAACCTCGCTCGTCAGAAAGAGAACACCTTCCAGGATCAGGGTAACAATGCGACCGTGTTGGTCGCGCCGAGTATTTCCTATCAGGTGAACGACAGGCTTAAACTGTCACTGGATGCTGATTTCTATGCGGTGCGCGGAATAACGCCAGCGGGATGGACGATCGCTGGCGGATTGGGTAAGACAAGTTTTGACCAGCTTCATCTTGATTATAGGCAATCCTTAAATGACAATTCGCTGGTGAGCCGGCAGTCCTCGAGCAATGTCCTTTTTCAGGCCGATTATAAGTTGTCCGACAAATGGCTTTCGCAAACAAAATATGCCTGGGGTGGCGGTGGCTATGACGATCTGTATATCTTTGACATGATCTGGAAGACCGATAGCTTGGTGGATAGAACCTTACGGGTATTTACCGATGAGGAATCGGCCCGCAAAAATTTTCAGCAAAATTTTATCGGTGATTTTAAGATCGGCCAATTCAGAAATAGGATGGTCATCGGACTGGATTATATGTCCAACTACAGAAAGACCCGATACGATGGATTGGGCTACGGTGGAACGGTGTTTGCGCCGGCACAGTTGTATAATCTTCCGGGAACGCCGGTGATTCGGATCGAGAATGTTCATGCTGAGCTGGCGAAACGAAACACGGGACAGAACATCACCAAAGAGGCGAGTTACAGCGCCTATGTGTCTGATGTCTTTAATGTAACGGACCGTTTATCGGCTATGGCCAGTTTGCGTTTCGATCGAATTATAAATGAAGGATTATCCAATACATTGACCAGAGTACACAGAAAGGATAGGTACAACCAGACGGCTCTGTCGCCCAAATTTGGACTGGTGTATGAAATACTGAAAGAAAGAGTCTCGCTGTTTGCTAATTATATGAATGGCTTTAAGAATGTCCCCGGCCGTGAGCAGCCGGACAAGACTTATTCCTTTTTTAAACCACAGCGGGCCAATCAGCTTGAGGGTGGGGTCAAAGTGGAATTGTCCGACTTATTTAATGCAACACTGAGCTACTACAACATCGATGTGACCAACAGTCTATACACCGAAATGCGCGACAAAATGAATTATACGGTTCAGGGTGGTACGCAAAATAGCAAAGGATTTGAAGTCGAACTGATCGGTAAGCCTTTTACGGGTTTTAATTATGTGGCCAGTTATGGTTACAACGATAATGAATTTATCAGTGGTGCCAATGTAGGTAAAAGAGCTGTGGGTACGCCAGCGCATGTCCTTAATATCTGGGCGAGCTATGCCCTGACAGGTGGTCGCGCAAAAGGCCTTGGCCTGGGTGTGGGTAACTCTTACATTTCTGAGGCTTATCTGGATGCGGCCAATACATTTACCCTCGGTGCTTATAACTTACTGGATGCAACGGTATTTTATAACCGGCCAAAATACAGTGTCCGCTTGAAAGCGAATAATGTCTTGGACAAGAAATACTGGGTGAGCGACGGCTACTATGCCCGTCCGCAAAAGCCATTTAATTTTATGGCTAGCGTAGCCTATAAATTTTAGGTTTTCTTTGGCTTCCGGTAAATCAGGGGGTTCCGGAAGCCAAATTAAATTCAGGTAGCGCAGAGACTACGATTGTTGTTTATCGATAATCGCAGATTTACTGGACAAGAGGTTCTCCAATAAACAAGATATTTAAAGATAGATAAGATAAATGTAATTAAGGTGTATAGGTTTTGTAATGGCTAGGTCAGCATTGATCTAGCCTTTTTTTGTAATACTAACATCGAATACGGACTCGATCTCCTTTTTTATTTCTCAAATCTAGTCCGAATTGATCTCCCGACAGAAAGTGATGTGGTTTATTATCCTATGTAGAAAAAATGAGATAGATTTGTGATAAATATGTGATATCGCTGAGTTTGATATTTAAGTGATTAAACGACAATTTTGTATGGCATTTGAATGTGGTGATTTCCATATTTCAATTCATATGATTAGGAACAAAAATCAGCGAAAATTACCCCCCTCGTATTATTGAAAAACGATAATATTGTTTGAGAAAAAAACGCTATTTTCGTGCCTTAGTGCTAGTGATATCTACCTTTAAATTAATGATAACCTAATAACCCGATGAAAAGACAATTTTTATTATTTATTTTATGTCTGCTGACGCTTAAAACATTTGCTAACGATGGCAAAAAGCAAGAGGTTGATTCACTTTTGAAAAAAACAAAAGAATTAATTGATGCAGGCCAATTGTTACCGCATCTGGAAACTGCAATAGAAGCGCTTAATTTATCTAACGCAGCTAACTATGATGACGGAAAGGCTAAGTCGCGCTTTTATATAGCAGAAGGGCTTGTGAATCTGGGGCTTTTCAAAGAGGGACTCAAGCATCTTGAACTTATTAAGCATACGAACCATTATAAGGAGAAAATACTTATGCAATCCGAAGTACATCGGGTGTTGGGAAGAGCTTACGGCGGGCTGAACTTGTATCAGCAAGCCGTACGGGAATTTCGTTTACAGTTGGGCTTAATCAAGAATCTAACGGGCCTCAAACAAAAACTATCCTATCAGTTTACCTATGAAAATTTAAGTGTTGTTTTCGATCATTTGAACCAACTCGACTCGGTGGAAAAATATAGCCTTCTTCAATTGGAAAACTTGCGAGGTTTTGATGAAGGAAAGGAACCAATGCGTTATTTGATCGTTTACGATAATTTGGGACAGTTATATGTTAACAAACATGATTTCTCGAATGCGCAGCGCTACCTCGATAAAGCCATAGCTCTTGTGGAAAAATATAAAATTCCCGTATTATTTAATACAATGCAACTTTTTGGGAATTTGGAACTAGCGAAAGGAAATTATAAACAAGCAGCGGTTTTTTATGAAAAGAGTCTAGCAAATAAAAGAAAGATCGGTATCAGAAATGGAATTAAAAATTCCTATAGGCAGTTAGCTGATTGTTATCGAGAAGGCAACTTAGACAAAGCTAAAGCCGATGAATACGAAATGGCCTTTAGCCGGCTCAATGATTCTTTGGAAAGGGAAAATAGACAGGTCGTCGACCAGGTGCTCAATCAGATTTTAAAATTAAAAGACGAGGAATCTGCTACCAAGGTATCAAAATCTGTTAGGATTTCAATAGTCATCCTGATAGTACTTATTATTGCCGTTGCATTTTTTGTATGGCGTGTAAGGCACAACCGCAAGCTGCTGGGACAAAAGGAAGAGGCACTGCAGGAAACCGAAACTATCAACAGGGAGCTGACGGAGCAGATCGGCGAAAACAAATTCAATAACCTGATCGACCTGGCCAAAAGTAATAACCCGGAGTTCCTGACATTATTTGCTGAACTTTATCCGCAGTTTATCCAATCCTTGAAAACGCTGGATCCCAATATCAGAACGACAGAGCTGGAGTTTTGTGCGATGGCTTTTCTTAATTTCTCCACAAAGAACATTGCAGAATATACCTTTGTGACGGTCAGGGCTGTCCAAGTCCGCAAAAATAGATTGCGCAAGAAGCTTGAAATTCCTTCGGATGCAGATTTCAATACCTGGATGCGTGGGTTGGCAGAGAAATAGGGTCCTTGATTTCTTGGAAAACGAAGTGGAAGGCAGGTTATACTGTGCCGCGGATAATCTTATTGCGGCGGAAATGTAGGAAATAGTTGAAAACGATGGGGAATTAAGTAAGTTTGTAGTATAGCACGTATACCATGCATTCTTTTTATTTCTATTGTTTATTTGTCAGTTCGTTGATCAGTAGTTCCCTCCTCGGGCAATCACTGGATCACCCTTCTTTTCGGAATATTTCGTTGGGGACGAATGCAAATACGGTGCATTCCTTTGCGCAGGATAGTTTGGGAATGCTCTGGCTGGGCAGCAACAATGGACTTTTTAATTACGATGGTTATTCTTTACAGGCGCTCACAGGGGCCAAATCTCCTTTTCAGACCTTTGTCTACTGCATTGCGCTGATAGACGGCAAGCGCTTTGCGCTGGGTACCGGACAAGGTGTATTGCTCTACAATTACCAGGAAGATCGCTTTGAGTCTTTTCCGGCGGGTGGGCCTTCGGATGTCAGGGCTTTACTCCGCGTAGGCGATAAATTGTGGATCGGGGCCATCTCCGGTTTATACTGCTATGATATCGCGACGCGTCAGCTCGTGGATTATGGCAAATCTAACCCTAAAAATAAGATCAAAACTGCTGTATACGCGCTCGATCAGGTGGGGGATAGACTTTTGATCGGTACGTATAATGGGCTCTTTGAATTGAACCCTGCCCAAAAAGAGGTTTTACCGTTGGAACTGCCTGATTATAGACAGGGGAGTAATCAATTTGTGAATTCAATATTTACCATCAAGGAATCTGCCAAAACCTTTATCGGTACGGAATACGGCCTGTACCTGTATAAAAATAGCACCCGTACGCTCCAAAAGACCCCGGTGCTGCAAAATCATCCGATCAAGGCGATGACCTCCAAGGACAAAAATACCCTGCTCGTGGGGACGGATGATGGGCTTTTTAGCTATCAGCTGGATAAGCAGTTGGTCAGTCGGATCAAACATGATTCGCGCAATAGAAATTCACTGGCCAACAATATTGTATGGAGTATCTTCAAAGACCGATCGGAAAATATATGGCTGGGTACCGATCTCGGCTTTTCCTTATGGTCAAACCGCAAGGTGGAAAAAATATTACCCATCTACCAATTGACGTCTAGCAGCGACGGCAACCGTTTTTACAAAATTTCAAAGGACCGCAAGGGCTGGTACTGGCTGGGCGGAGATAATGGCTTGATCCGTATCCATGGATTGGGCGACCGCACTTCGGAAAGCTTTTGGTATCGCATGGATGCCAAGGACTATCGTCTGGCACATAACCGTATACGGGATATCTATGAGGATCATAGCGGTTTGGTGTGGATTGCTTCTGACGGTGGAGTGAATGTTTTTGATGTCCATAGCCAGCAATTCAGAAATTTTACGATTGTGGATGCCAGTGGGCGGAGAAATGCAAAGTGGGCGTACGATATCCTGGAGGATGAAGCGGAGAATCTGTGGATTGCCTCTTATATGGGTGGGATATTTGTCGTCAACCGAAATACGCTATTGGAAACAAAGGGACCAATCACCGCTGGCAAAAATTTTAGCAAAGCGGATGGGCTTTTGGAAGACTTTGCCAACCAGATCGTCGACAATGGCCGGGGCAAGATGTTGGCCTTATTTTATAATAAGGGTATCAGTAGCATCGATAGGGTCACCGGCAAGATAAGCGAGTTGAAAGATAGTGCCGGGCATTCGTTTGCGCAGGCGACCTTTATGCTGAAAGATAAACAGCATACCCTATGGGTAGGCGAACACGGTGAGCTAAGACAGATCAGCGCAGATGGGAAAAATAAACGGATTCGCTTTGATCCTGTCGGTAGGGGTGAGGTCACGGCCATGGTCGAAGTGGATGATGATATTTGGGTGGCGACGAACGCTGGGGTCTGGCAGATCAATAAGCGAAGCCTCAAAGCCGAACTACTACGCTATGGACAGCGGATTTCATCCATGTATTACGATGCCGAACGGGCTGAGGTGGTGCTCGGGGGAATTGATGAAGTGGTGTTACTGCCTGCGCAAAAGGAGCTTGCGGGTACGGACCGATCAAAAAAGATCGTACTTACCGCAATGTATATCAACAACGAGCTGTTTGGCAATTATGGCTATGGATTGCGTTATCGGAATGAAATTACGTTGGATCACGATCAGAACAACCTTAGGCTTGAATTTTCGGATTTGGACTATGGGAATCATCTTGGCTATCGCCTGGCCTACGCCTTTAAAGGTCAAAACGAAACATGGATCCCTATGGAACGTGGCGATAATAAGGTGCTGCTATCCAACTTAAATTCAGGCAGCTATGATCTGCAATTGGCCAAAGTGGATATTGCTGGCCATGTTGTTTCTGAAATCTATACCTATCATATCCAGATTCGCTATCCTTGGTATGCCTCATATTGGGCCAAAGGTGTGTATGTACTGATCGCTGGCTGTTTGTTGTTTTGGATCGTCAATTTTTTCCGGGTGCGCAATACCTTGAAATGGGAGCGGCGGGAGCGACGGAAGGTGCTCGAGCTAACAAAGATGAAAATGGACTTTCTGGCAGCCATATCGCATGAGCTAAAAACACCATTGAGCTTAATCCTGGCGCCCGTGAGCCAACTGATGCGGCAGACAAAAAACAGCGATAAAAAGAAACAGCTGGATGGCGTGCACCGAAATGCCTTAAAAATCAGTCACCTGATTCAGGAACTCATGACCTTTGATCGGGTGGAGCAGCAGGAAACACCGCTGCAGGGACTGCTTACCTCACAGATTGACCTCGTGCCTTATGTCAGGCAGATCACCGAAGACTGGCAGCAGCTCCCTGAGTATAATACCCTCTCCATTCGCTTTGATAGTGATTTGGAAAGTTTTTTTGTACAAACGGATGTTGCCAAACTGGGATCAATCGTCAATAACCTGCTCGCAAATGCCTGCAAATACAACCGGCCGAATGGAAGGGTGGATGTTTCCCTGCAGAAAATGGATACCGGGATACAACTAGTCGTGGCGGATACCGGAATTGGTATCGCTGCGGATGAGCTGCCTTATGTTTTTAGCAAATTCTACCGCTCTTCCTTAAAAGAGGTGAGCGGGGTGCAGGGGACTGGGGTCGGTCTTTTCTTGGTCAAAAGCTATTGTGATCAGTTGGGCTGGAACATCGGGATTGCAAGTAATCAGGAGGGCACCAAAGTGACACTTCACTTGAAATTGGCGCGCATAGACGATACGGACAGTGAGGATAATCCCAAGGCAGATACGGGAAATCCTGATCGGGGCGACAAACGTAAACTGCTGATCGTCGAGGATAATGCTGAACTTGCTGATTTCTTGGTAAAGGCTTTACAAACTACTTATGATTGTAGCATTGTGGGGGACGGCCGTCAGGCGCTGCATTTGATCGATGGACATACCTTTATGCCTGATATTGTCATCACGGATGCCATGATGCCCAATATGGGTGGAATTGAAATGGTCAGAAAGCTTCGCCAAAATACAGCGACTGCAACAGTACCGATCGTTCTGCTGACCGCACAGCATGATGATCTGATCCAGCGCGAATGGGTGACGGCCGGAATAGATGCCTATATGACCAAACCTTTTGATTTGGAAATCCTCAGGATCCAATTGCTCCAGCTGTTGGACAGAAAAGAAAAACTTGTAACACAATTGCGTATCGACGAAATCAGCAAACCAGCAGAGCCCCTCGCCGTGCAATCGCCAGATGAAAAATTCCTGGCGCAGGTGACACAGCTCATCGAAGAGCATATTGATGATTCTGAATTTTCGGTCCAACGCCTCAGTGCCCTGACGGATGTAGCCGCCAAACAGCTTTACCGCAAGATCAAACAATTGACAGGCTATACGCCGGTGGAATATATCCGCAGCATCCGCATCAAAAAAGCGGCCTTATTGCTGCAACAAAAAAAGTTTACCGTGGCTGAAGTCATGTATATGGTCGGTTTTTCCAATGCTTCATATTTCTCAAAATGCTTTCAGTCGGAATTTGGCATGCCGCCAAAGACTTATATGGATAGCTTTGTGTAAATTGTTGATATTTAGTTTGTTTTGGTCTTGTGTCCAAATTGGACAAGCGAAAATGTCTAATTTGTGTTGTTCTTTGTCCGATTTGTGGCTTTAAAAGATCGTGTCGATTGATAGGTTTGCAATAGTAATAACCAGAAAATTATAAATCGATACAATCCATGCGTGTAATTATTTTATGCTGCTTTGCTCTTTTCGGGTATATCAAATCCTATGCACAGATTAAGGTCAACAAAAAGGTGCCAACGGTGTTTGTCGACCCTCAGGGTGTGATGCGTTGGTCTGACTCCAAGGCGGAGGCTTCCTTTTATGGTGTCAACTATACCGTCCCTTTTGCCCATGCTTACCGCGCGCTGCGCGAAAAAGGTATTGACCATAAGCAGGCCATTGACCGTGATGTTTACCATTTTGCCCGGTTGGGGTATAATGCTTATCGCATCCATATCTGGGATGTTGAAATCTCGGATAAAAATGGCAATCTGCTCAGTAATGAGCACCTGGACCTGCTGGACTATTTATTTTTTAAACTCCAGCAAAAAGGGATCCGTATCCTGATTACGGGCATGACCAATTTTGGCAATGGTTATCCGGAACGAAATGAAAATACGGATGCATTCACCTACCACTATGATAAATGCCAGGTACATGCCAACCCCGAGGCTATTGCTGCTCAGGAGCGGTATATCGGACAATTGCTGCGCCATGTCAACCCTTATACTGGCCAGTCCTATCTGGAGGATCCGTATGTCATCGGATTTGAAATCAATAATGAACCTTGTCATACGGGGGCTGTACAGACCACCTCGGCCTATATTGCGCGCATGGTTGCAGCAATGAAGAAAAACGGCAATAGAAAGCCGATATTTTACAATGTCAGCCATAACATGGAACATGTTTCCGCTTACTTCAACGCCGATATCCAGGGCACCACCTATCAATGGTATCCTGTAGGACTGGTGGCGGGGCGGCAACGTCAAGGGAATTTTCTGCCGTATATCGATCAATATGCTATTCCATTTTCAAACCTAAAGGGCTTTGCCAATAAAGCGAAGGCGGTCTATGAATATGATCCTGCGGATAATCTATACAGCTATATGCACCCTGCAATGAGCCGTACCTTCCGTTCGGCTGGATTCCAATGGATCACCCAGTTTGCTTACGATCCAATGGACATCGCAGCCTACAATACCGAATATCAGACACATTATCTCAATTTGGCCTATACTCCTGCAAAGGCGATCAGTACGATGATTGCTGCCGAGGTGGCTTATCATATACCAAGAAACCAAAAATTTGCGCCCTATCCGCAAAACACAACATTTGGGGATTTTCTGGTCAGCTACGAACAGGATCTCTCGCTGATGAATACGCCCCACAAGTTTTTTTATAGCAATGACACCAGGGTCAAGCCGGTACAGCCGGAAAAGCTACGGCATATTGCTGGCCATGGATCTTCTCCTGTCGTAAACTACGCGGGCTCGGGTGCTTATTTTCTGGATCGTCTGGAAGATGGACTATGGCGCTTGGAGCTGATGCCGGATGCCGAAAAAATTGCGGATCCCTTTGCCAAGCCCTCGCTCAACCGTGAGGTCGTGCATATCCTATACCGGCCGCAAGAGATCGCTATCCGGATCCCTGATTTGGGCGAGCGCTTTACAGTACGGCCGCTTTCGGGGCAGCATGACGCCACAAAGGCTATTGCCGTAGATGCAACGACTTTTGTGGCGCAGCCTGGGGTCTATCTCTTACAGGGTAAGGACGTACAGCTGCATACGAACTGGACCGCGTCTTCAACGTGGAAAAATGGCCG
Organism: Sphingobacterium prati; assembly: GCF_013167215.1. Classification (GTDB taxonomy): domain Bacteria; phylum Bacteroidota; class Bacteroidia; order Sphingobacteriales; family Sphingobacteriaceae; genus Sphingobacterium; species Sphingobacterium prati. The sequence goes on along the minus strand of NZ_JABJWY010000034.1, from coordinate 1,234,369 downwards.
TCTTGACGAATACCATGCGCCGAAAACCGAGCCGCTGAAGCAGCCGATCTTGATCCATCAGCAACCGGAAGTATTGGAAAAAGGCCGTTCGGCAAAATTGCAGTTCCGCCTGGTATATGAGCAACAGCCTGACTCGATCCTATTACAGACAGATCAGGTCTCGTTTTGGAAAGACAATAATCCCTACATCAAACTGGTTGCCAAAGACCATGATCAGTATGAAGCGGAAATACCGGCATCCTGGCTATCGGGAAATGAATTGAGATATACCGCTACTGTATTCGTCGGTGGAAAACAAGTGACCTACCCGGATAATCGTGCCGGTGCTCCGCTCGATTGGGATTATAGCGTCAATCGGTATTGGACGGTTGGATTGTACGAACAGCATGCCCGGATTCCGTTGTTCGAATCGCTTGACAAGGAATCTTCTTTCGAAAGCTTTGCGATTCCCGAAACGGCTCATATGACTTCGGTGCGGCAACAGCAGGATTTGGGGCAGATCCCCGTTTGGACGTATACGTTCCAGGCAAAGGATCCCGGAGCTCAATATTTTTGGGTAAAGGATATTAAAGCAGTGGCGCAGGGAAGGCCTGCGGGACTGGCTGCTGCCAAACAGCTTTGCATTTTGTTGAAGCATACGGGGCAAAGGGCTGCACTCAAAGCTGGTTTTGTGACAAAAAAGGGATATACGTATATGAAAGATATTAGGATTGATTCGGCAGAAACAGCTGTCCGGATCCAGCTAGCGGATCTGCAGCTTGTGCCTACAGCTTTGTTGCCTGCGCCTTATCCCGCCTTTCTCGAACGATTTTTTAAACCGGTTGTTCCTGCTGAGTTTGACAGCATGGATATCGAAAAGCTGATCGTTTCGGGCGAGCAGATGGAGGGGCTATCTTTATCCATTGGTGCCGTATGGCTGGAGTAGCCGGACAATTAGCAGGCAATTAGCTGCAGTGGTCATACAACCTGGCGGGCAATCGGCCAGCGATCTGGTTGAGCAGCCTGGCAGCAATATCTGTAGGGGCGGGCGGCGCCGGAATAAGTGAAAAGAAACTATTATAAACGAATATAAATCTAAATAAAATGAAGGGTTTTGCATTTAAAACAAGTTTATTGGGCTTGTCATTGCTATCCTGTCTTGGGGAAACGCAGCTACAAGCAGCAACGAATGCAGAGAGCAGGTGGATCGGGTTGATGCAACAACAGGATGTCCGCGGTGTGGTGCGTAATGAGCAAGGACAAGCGATGGCGGGGGTCACGGTTTTGGTGGCTGGAACGACGGTGGGCACTTCCACAGCAAGTGACGGTTCTTACCGCATTGCTTTACCGAAAGGGAAATCGCAGCTACTATTTTCCATGGTAGGCTATAGCAGCCAGACCTTGACAGTGACGGGTATGACGCTGAACGTTAACATGCTGCCGGCCGGAAATGTTTTGGAGGAACTGGTGGTGGTGGGCTACGGCAGTACAACAAAAAAGGACTTGACTGGTGCGGTCAATACCGTCGGGAGCAAGGATTTTAATGGTGGACTGGTGGGCTCTCCCGAGCAGCTGATCAATGGTAAGACGGCTGGCGTGCAGGTGATGTCCAACAGTGGTTCGCCTTCTTCTGGAAGTACCATACGGATCCGCGGTGGTGCTTCATTAAGCGCGAGCAATGATCCATTGATCGTGTTGGATGGTGTTCCCTTGGAGACGGGTGGAATTAGTGGCAACAGTGGCAATTTCCTGAGTTTGATCAATCCCAATGATATCGAAAGCATGACGGTGCTCAAAGATGCATCTTCTACAGCGATCTATGGATCGCGTGCCTCAAACGGTGTATTGCTGATCACGACAAAAAAAGGAAAGGGCGATGCACTTCGGCTGTCTTTTTCGTCTATCGTATCCATGCAGCAGGCGCTGGGGGTAGCTGATATGATGTCGCGCAATGAGTTCGCCGAGCTGATCAATAGCAAGGGGACAGCAGCACAGAAGGCTTTACTGGGCAATAGTTCAACCGATTGGTTGTCTGAGGTATTTCAGCAGGCGATGGGTACGGATAATAACCTGAGTTTGCAGGGAAAGATGGGTAAGGTCTTGCCTTTTCGTGCCTCGGTGGGGTATTATAACCAGCAGGGTACCTTGCGGACGGACAAAACGGAACGGATGACAGGTGCATTGGTCGTTAACCCTTCATTTTTCAATAAACACTTGACCGTAAACCTGAATGTCAAAGCTGCACGGAACAACAACAGCTTTGCCAATACCGACGCCATATGGTCTGCTGTGGCTTTTAATCCCACACAACCGATCTATTCAGGGGTGGATGCCTACGGGGGCTATTATGAGAGCCTGGATAATGCTGGTCTGCCGGCAACAGGGGCCAACCTCAATCCGCTGGGGCTGCTCCAGCAGGAAAAGCACCGCAGTAGGGTCAATCGGGCCGTAGGTAACCTTGACCTCGACTATAAATTGCATATGCTGCCGGAATTAAAAGCGCACGTAACCTTGGGATATGACTATGCCAAAGGAAATGGGTCCAACCTGATCCCGGCAAGTGCTGCGAATAATTTTACGATCGGTGGTGCCTTTGACCGCTACGAGCAGACGCTCAAGAATAGGTTGTTTACCGGCTATTTAAATTACAATAAATTCTTTTCGGACATCAAGAGTACAATTGATGTCACCGCAGGCCATGATTATCAATATTGGAGCGCAAGGCGGCCGCCGATCGTGTACTATAATGAGGCTGGCGATAATATACGCTCTACGGCAATTGCATCGGACGAACGTCATACCTTGATCTCCTGGTATGGTCGGATCAACTACAATTATGACAGCCGCTATTTGCTGACGGCCACTATTCGAAAGGATGGAACCTCGCGCTTCAGTCCCGAAAACCGCTGGGGAACATTTCCCTCGGTTGCCTTGGCCTGGCGCCTTTCGCAGGAGTCTTTCATGAAAGGAATCTCCTTTTTGGATGACCTAAAACTTCGGGCAAGCTATGGCGTGACGGGACAGCAGGAGGGGATAGGGAATTACGAATATCTGCCGGTTTATAATTTGGGAACGGCTTACGCACAATACCGCTTTGGCGATCAGTACCATCTGGTGTACCGCCCGTCGGTGTATAACCGTGATCTGCGCTGGGAAACGACCAAGGCTTTTAACTACGGTTTGGATTTTGCCCTGTGGAAGAATAGGATCTCGGGCTCGGTGGAGTACTACACGAGAAAAACGCATGACTTGCTGGCCAATGTCCCCGTAGCCGCAGGAACAAATTTTGACCAGAATGCCACCATTAATGTGGGCAATGTGGAAAGCCGCGGCTTTGAATTCCAATTGAATACCGTCCCGGTAGAAAAGGATAATCTGCGTTGGGAAGTTAATTTCAATGCGACCAACCAGCATACAAAAGTGACTAATATTGCCTTGGTACAGGATGCGAATGCTGTAGGGACCTATGTGGGTCCGAATGTCAGTGGCCGGGGGATTCAAATCCTGACGACTGGCTATCAGCCAAACATGTTCTATGTCTATAAACAGTTATATAATGAGGCGGGCAAACCCCTGGAAGGCGTTTATGCTGACCTGAATGGGGATGGGGCTATCAATGAAAAGGATCTGTACCGTTATCAGTCTCCAGCCGCAAAATGGCTGTTTGGCTTCAATACGCAATTGACGTATAAAAAATGGACTGCAGCAACCACCCTGCGGGCAAATGTCGGAAACTATGTGTTTAACAATACCAAAATGAATCTGAGTGCCTGGGAGACGCTGCAATATGTGGACCCGGCGATCAATAACTTACATCGTGACTATTTCAACACTGGTTTTCAAACAAGGCAATATTATTCGGATTACTATGTCGAAAACGCATCGTTCCTCCGCATGGAAAACCTTTCGGTGAACTACAATTTTGGCAAGGTCGGAAAGATCTCTAGCCTACGGGTGGGTGCGGTGGCACAGAATGTCTTTATTGTGAGCAACTATAGTGGAATGGACCCGGAGGTTCCGAGTGGATTTGACAGTTCGTTCTATCCACGCTCGCGGACGTTTTCGTTAAGCCTCAATTTGGATTTTTAAGCGGTACCTGAATAAAGATAAATAGTTGAAAAACAAATGAAAAGGATGAAAAAGATAAGAACATATTGTTTTGGATTGCTGAGCATGATTTTGCTGCTGCAGTCCTGCACAAAAGATTTGAACCAATATCCTACGGTGGAGACGACTTCGGAGTCGGTATACACCTCGGTGGATGGCTACCGGGCTGTGCTTGCCAAATTATACGGCTCGTTTGCCGTTGCGGGCAATGGCCGTGGGGATGCCGATCCGGATATGGCGAGTAGCACCGCCTCCTGGGGATACCTTCGGGTGTACTTTAACTTACAGGAGGTGCCCACAGATGAGGTGATCTATACCTGGGCAGGTGGAGACAACATGACCGATATCCAGTACATGACCTGGGGTGCTTCGGATACATGGGTGAATGCGATGTATTACCGGATTTACTATACGGTAGCGATCTGCAACGAGTTTTTACGGAACGCAACAGCGGAAAAATTAGCGGCTTTCAGCCCGGCTGAACAGGCTCAAATCACTGCCTTTGCGGCCGAAGCACGTTTTCTGCGTGCATTAGCCTATAGTCATGCCATGGACCTGTATGGAAATGTTCCTTTTGTAACAGAAAAGGATCCGGTAGCGGCATTTTTCCCGCCAAGGATGACAAGGGGCGAGCTATTCGCATTTATTGAAAAAGAATTGACCGAAGTAGCTACGCTGCTGCCGGAAGCACGTCAGAATGAATACGGGCGTGTGAGCCGTGCTGCGGCATGGTCTTTATTGGCTAAGAATTATTTGAATGCAGAGGTCTACACGGGCACTGCGCGCTATGCGGACTGCCTGAATTATGCCAAGAAAGTAATCGACGCCGGATACGCCCTACATGGCAATTACAAGCAGCTGTTCAATGCGGACAATGACAAACGCACCAATGAGATCATTTTTCCGATTCAGGCTGATGTGGCGCATACGACGACCTGGGGTGCCACCACTTATCTGGTCAATGGCCCGATTGTAGGCAGCATGAAAGCATCAGATTATGGTGTGCTGTCGGGTTGGAACAGTTTCCGAACCTTACGTGAATTTGTCGCCTTATTTCAGGCGCAAGATAAGAGGGGGGATTTTTGGAAAAATGGGCAATCACTGGATGTGGAAGATCCGGGGGCGTCAAGCCAAGGCTACGGAATGGTTAAGTTTACGAATTTGAACGATGATGGCAGCTATAAGACGGATGAAGGATTGGTGAGCACTGATTTTCCGATGATCCGCCTGGCTGATGTCTATCTGATGTATGCTGAAGCGGTATTGCGTGGCGGTGGTGGCAGTGTACAGGAAGCGATTACGCTGGTCAACCGTCTTCGTGAACGTGCCTACGGAAATGGGGCTGGATCTATTGATCAGGCGCAGCTGACACTGGATTTTATCCTGGCGGAACGGGGCCGGGAATTGTTCTGGGAATGCACGCGCCGTACAGACCTGATTCGGTTTGGACGATTTACCGGCAACGTGTACCTCTGGCAATGGAAAGGTGGTGAAATAAATGGGCGCAGTGTGGATGCTAGATTTAACCTGTATCCAATTCCGACGACAGATATGAGCGCAAATCCCAATCTGGTACAAAATCCGGGCTATTAATGGTTGAATTTGGTTAACGAAAAAGAAATAGGCCAAAATTGGATATTCCATATGGCCTTTTAAAGATAAATTTTGACACATGAAACAATTGACACTCTATATCTTGGCATTGTTCTTCGTGGCCTGTAAAAAGGAAGGTGGAATGCCTGCCGTCACTGGCATCAGGCCAGCGGTGTTGCACAGCAGTACGCAGGACCTTACCTTAAAGGCCACGGATCGAAAAGCTGTCGCGCTGCAACTTGTATGGGATGAGGCGATCTTGCAGAGTGCGGCGCCAATGCCGCAGTCGGCGCTGAAAAATAAGATTGAGATAGCTGCTGACGCTTCTTTCTCAACCCTTGCCAAAAGCATTGAACAGGAGGCCAGCGCAATCAGTTATACCCATGAGCAGCTAAACAGTCTTGTATCGGGTATGGGATTTGTACCCGGCGAGAAAAAAGCGCTTTATGTCCGCATTGCCTCGCGGCTCGGAGCCAATACGGATTGGCTTTACAGCAACGTGGTCTCCATTGCGGTTACCGCCTATGCTCCCATCCAGGAGGCTGCTTATCTCTATCTGGCGAATAAGGAGTTGAACCAATTTTCTTGGAAACTGTGTTCGCGCAAAGAAGATGGGTTTTACGATGGATTTGTGCGACTCGATCAATGGTATAATTTTTATTTCACAAACGAAGAAAGTGCAAATGCTTCGCTGATCTATGGTTCTTATCCATTGGACGGCAGCCAATATATCCTATATAGCGGGGCAGACCGTTGGAACTGCTGGACGAGCCAAGGTGGCTACCTGTACCTAACGGCTGACGTCAATAAGATGAGCTGGAAGGAAACTTCCGTGGAGTCGCTGGCAGTGACCGGTGATTTTAATGGTTGGAGCGCTACGGCCACTCCAATGGCTTATGATCAGACGGCAAAGGTATGGAAAGCGACAATTACAACTACGGCCGCCGAACAATGGGGCATTAAAGTATTGATCAATGGCAGCTGGACCTGGTTTTTCGGTGCAGCGGAAGCTGAGGGCAACTGCGCATTGTATACGGCTGATGGAAGTGGATTTGCCTACGATAAGGTGGGTACGCATACCCTGATCCTTGATCTAACTGATCCAAAGCAATTTAAATATCATGTGGAGTAGTCTTTTAGGCTATAACACGCTAAAAAAAGGATGTAATGAAAGCACTAAAAATAGGGATGGCACTAGGCTTGATGGGTTTGTATTTTGGCCTGTCAAGCTGCAGCGACAAGGATAATCTTGTACCTGCTGAAAATACAACGCATTTGGCCAAAGGCGCGGATGTCAGCTGGATGACGGAAATGGAGGCTGCCGGTGTGCAGTTTTTTAACGCCGGGGGGACAGCGGTGGACGGGCTCAAGTTACTGCATGGACTGGGAATGGATGCGGTACGTCTGCGGGTATGGGTAGATCCCGAACGTGGCTGGTGTAATCAAAATGATGTATTGGTCAAAGCACGTCGGGCCCACCATTTGGGGATGCGTCTCATGGTGGATTTTCATTACAGCGATAGCTGGGCGGATCCGGGGCAGCAAACAAAACCTGCGGCCTGGAAAGGATTGTCATTTGATGGCTTAAAGAAGGCCGTAAGCGACCATACGACTGCGGTATTGCAATTGCTGAAGGACAATGGTATTGAGCCGGAATGGGTACAGGTGGGTAATGAAACCGGAGATGGGATGCTGTGGGAGGAAGGCAGAGCTTCGGTCAGCATGGCCAACTATGCCGCTTTGAACAATGCGGGCTACGACGCGGTGAAGGCTGTTTTTCCAGCGGCTAAAGTGATCGTACACCTCCATAACGGCTACGACAATGCGCTGTTCCGCTGGATGTTTGATGGGTTGAAAAATAATGGCGGAAAATGGGATGTGATCGGGATGTCACTGTATCCATCAAAAGATAATTGGAAAGAACGTAATACTGCCTGTATCAGCAATATCAAAGATATGATCGCACGCTACAACGCGCAGGTAATGATCTGTGAGGTGGGCATGAGCTGGGATGAGGCAGATACGGCCGAAATCTGGCTCAACGATCTTTTTAGTGCAGCTGAGGCAATCCCTGAGCAAAAAGTGCTGGGCATATTTTACTGGGAGCCCCTGGCTTACAACGGCTGGAATGGTTATACCTTAGGCGCCTTGGATAATAATGGACGGCCGACAAAGGCATTGAATCCATTTAAATAATAGTATATTTATACGCTTTAAATAGCGAACGATCCAGCTTAAACGACAGACGACAAACACCTGAATGATGAAATTACTGCATGCTACTTACTTTCTGTTCCTTTGGTTCTTTTTTATTCCGACGCAATCACAAGGACAGCTCACCCGAAATTCATTTTTACTGGAGAAAAACTGGCGTTTTTTTCAAGGTGAGGTCGATCGGGGCGAGTCCACTGCACTGGATGATGCGGCTTGGCAACATGTTACTGTGCCGCATGACTGGGCTATTTATGGGCCTTTTGACCGTGCACACGATTTGCAGGATGTGGCTGTAACACAGAATGGGGAGAAGAAGGCTTCCGTAAAAACGGGCAGGACAGGTGGTTTACCGTATGTCGGTGTGGGCTGGTATCGCAATCAGTTCGATATCCCTCAATTTGACGCCAATAAAAAACGTGTGGTCCTGAAATTTGATGGTGCCATGAGTGAGGCTCGGGTCTATATCAATGGTAAAGAAGCGTGTTTCTGGCCATACGGCTATAATGCTTTTCATTGCGATGTGACTGAGCTGTTGCATGCCGATGGAATGAACAACAAGCTCGCTGTGCGCTTGGAAAATAAAGCGCAGTCCTCGCGCTGGTATCCGGGAGCTGGACTCTACCGTAACGTCCATGTGATCGTTACCGAAAAGGTGCATGTGCCGGTCTGGGGCACTTATATAACGACGCCCTTTGTGTCGGATAGCATGGCTTCGGTGAAACTTGAAACTAGTCTGCAAAATGCCGATGGCAAATTGCTGCGGATGGTGACAGCCATCATTGACGCGAAAGGGCGGGTGGTGGCGCAGAAGGAAAATCAACAAAAAATAAACTATGGCAAGCCTTTCGTGCAAAATTTTGAGGTGACGAATCCTGCATTATGGAGCCCAGAACATCCCAATCTGTACCGGGCATCAACACAAGTATATGTCGATGGCAAATTGACGGATAACTTTGAAACCCGTTTTGGGATTCGGGAGGTCCGTATCATTGCGGATAAGGGATTTATGCTAAACGGTAAAATTCGAAAATTTCAGGGGGTCTGCAATCATCATGACCTTGGTCCCTTGGGGGCTGCAATCAATGTCTCGGCCTTGCGCTACCAGTTGCAGTTGCTCAAAGATATGGGCTGTGATGCCATTCGGACGGCGCACAATATGCCCGCTCCGGAATTAGTGGCCCTCTGTGATGAGTTGGGCCTGATGATGATGATCGAACCTTTCGACGAATGGGATATTGCCAAATGCAAGAATGGTTACCATCGCTTTTTTGGAGAATGGGCAGAACGCGATATGGTCAATATGATCCATCATTTTAGAAACAATCCTTCGGTGGTGATGTGGAGCATCGGAAATGAAGTACCGACGCAGTGTAGTGCCGATGGGTATAAGGTTGCTTCATTTTTGCAGGATATCTGCCATCGTGAAGATCCTACGCGGCCCGTTACCTGTGGGATGGATCAAGTGACCTGTGTGCTTGAAAATGGTTTTGCCAGTCTGCTGGACGTCCCTGGGCTCAACTACCGTACGCACCGTTATGGAGAAGCGTACGCCAAATTGCCACAAAACCTTGTGCTGGGTTCGGAAACGGCCTCAACGGTGAGTTCCCGTGGCGTTTATAAATTTCCGGTCTTGAAAAAGGGAGACATGCTGTATCCCGATCATCAGTCTTCTTCCTATGATATGGAACATTGTTCCTGGTCAAACTTGCCGGATGAGGATTTTGCATTGGCCGAAGACCATCATTGGACCATGGGTCAGTTTGTCTGGACGGGTTTTGATTACCTCGGCGAACCATCGCCTTACGATACGGATGCCTGGCCCAACCACAGTTCAATGTTTGGTATTATTGATCTGGCAAGCATACCCAAGGACCGCTACTACCTCTACCGCAGCCTTTGGAATAAAAATGAACATACCTTGCACATACTGCCACATTGGACATGGCCTGATCGTGTGGGCCAACAAACTCCTGTATTCGTTTATACGGATTATCCAAGTGCCGAATTATTTATCAACGGTAAGAGCCAGGGGATACAACGCAAAAGCAAAGCATCAATCGAAGCACGTTATCGCCTGATGTGGATGAATACGGTTTACGAGCCCGGGGAAATCAAGGTGGTGGCCTATGATGAAAATGGAAAAACCGCAGATGAGAAAATTGTACGGACGGCGGGAAAACCCTACCAGATAAAAATGGAGACTGTGCACGGCACGATTGCTGCTGATGGACGTGCGTTGGCTTATATTCGTGTCAAGGCGGTAGACAAAGATGGAAATTTGTGCCCTCATGCAAACGAACTGGTACAATTTGACGTAAAAGGAGCGGGTACATTCAAGGCCTTGGCCAATGGCGATCCGACCAACCTCGAGGCTTTTCATAAGCCACAGATGCACTTGTTTAACGGACAGCTTACCCTGATCGTGCAGGCTGCCGAAGAGGAAGGCAAGATTCAGGTACAGGCGCAAAGCAAAGGCCTAAAAAAAGATGTATTGCTGGTTAATGCCGTTACCGCACCTTAAGGGCTGGGTTTTATTTTATGCTTCGTTTGGATTATTAGGCGAAAGGTGGGTGGCCAATGGCAATTGCTGTTGGCCCAGTGATCCTGTGTACCCGGAGATAAGGTTTAGAAACTTGATAGGTTGTAAATTTGGAGTTTTACCTGTGATTAACTACCTTTAGAGACCTAATAAAAGCATCGATTTGAAAAGCAATGGTCTCGTGGATACTTCAATAATTAATCGCCTCAAGGATGGAGATGAATTAGCTATGAAGGAATTGATCACGAAATATAAAAGCACTTTAGCGCAGTCGATGATGCGTATCCTTAAGTCGCAAGAAGAAGTAGAGGATCTGCTGCAGGAGCTCTTTATCCGTATTTGGACACATAGGCAGGAGATCAACATTGAGCTGTCTTTTCATGCCTTTTTATATCGGATCGCGGGCAATTTGGTCTACGACAGATTGCGTAAATTAGCGCATGAAAAACGTCTTGTTGCAGACTATTTTACGCACCTTACTGAAGTTTATTCCCATATCGAGGAAGGGGTTTTCAATCAGGAAACGAAAGATATTTTAAATCAGGCAATTGATCAGTTGCCAGCGCAGCGCCGACGTGTCTTTATACTTTGTAAGATTGAAGGCCGAAGCTATGAAGAAGTAAGCCGCTTATTGTCAATTTCGGTGGCAACAGTAAATACCCATATTACAAACGCAAATACGACACTTAGAAATTATTTTCAGCAGCGGCCGGATTTATCTTTCCTTATAGTGCTGGCATTGCTTTCAGCCAAAATGTTGCACGCTTAACAATTTCTTAAACCTAATTTTATATTTTCTTTATTTTTTTTTGAATTCACTTCATTGGTTTTTCATTTCCAAACGTATATGTAAGAAAAGAACGTATGCAACACCCTAGATTTGAAGAGCTGTTCAATAAATATCTGAACGATACGCTAACCAAGGATGAAATGTTAGAACTTCAACTTTTGTTGGCATCGGATGACCAGGAGCAAAGTTTGCGTTCGTTGATCGACAATGAAATGGCGGCCAATGTGGAAGAGTATCCACATGTTGAACTGAATTGGTTTACAGAATTGGAAACTAATGTATTGGCAAATATAAGAAGCACTCGATCTAAAACGCGCTATTTAAACTGGAATTGGAAGAAAACGGTAGCTGCAGCGGCGCTCCTAGTGGTCAGTATCGGAGCCTCCCTATTGATGCTGTTACGTTTGGATAACGATGAACGAAATACGATAAAACCGGGTACGAGTATTGCCTCATTACGGCTTGCCGACGGAAGAGAAATTGCGCTCAGCAATAAACACGAAAGTATTGTTTTTGGTGATGAGCTCATGTATGCAGACGGAGCTTCCATCGAAGGTTTGGAAAGCCATGAATCGGTACATCAGGACATGGTAATCACAGTGCCAAAAGGTGGTACCTACCACATCATGTTGGCAGATGGGTCCAAGATCTGGTTAAATTCGGACTCCAGATTGACATATAAAATCAGAAGTAAAGACCAACCTAGAGAATTGGGCCTGGAGGGTGAGGCATTTTTTGAGGTGGCTACAAGCTATATTTTTCAGAACAACAAGCGGATCAAAGTACCTTTTCTCGTTAAGACACCTGCTCAGACGGTACAAGTATTGGGTACAGCATTTAATATTTCGGCCTATCGGGGTGAAGCTACGCGGACTACTTTGGTCGAAGGCAAAGTGGCTATTAATCTGAAAGGCAACAAAAAGTTACATCAACTGCAACCCAATCAACAGGCTATTGTTCAGAATAACAGCATTTCTTTTGTTCCGGTCGACCCAGTGAATTATGTCTCATGGAAAGATGGCACATTTACATTCTCTGATGAAGACTTAAATCATATTTTAAATCAAATAGGCCGCTGGTATAATGTACAGGTGGAATATGAGGATGAAAGTCTGCGAAAACTGAAGTTTGAAGGGGTATTACCCCGTAACCAGAATTTAAGCTTTGTATTGGAAGCCTTAGCGAGCACGGGCGAAGTCCAATTTACTGTCAATTCGAATACTGTATACGTGAAAAGAAAATAGATTTTATAAACCAAATACCCGATAGCCTATGAAGTGAACAAAAGCGACAAAAAAGATAACGTATGGACCGTAAAAATAATCAGGAGCGTTGGAGCGCTCCCGATCATTAAGTTAGCCGTTATCAAACCATCTTGAAAACTCATTTAATACCTAACTAACCAAACAAATGTATAAAATAATTAAAAAAGATGTGCATCGGCTTTTTAGTCGAACGAAACCCTACATTATGAAAATTTCACTGACAACCATCAGCTGCTTTTTGGTCTGTCTACAGATAAGTGCTACGGCTCTCGCGCAAAAGGTGACACTGAAAAACAAGAGCATCACACTCAAAGAGGCTTTCCGCGAAGTCAATAAGCAAACTGGCTACCATTATCTGTGGTCTGCAAAGCGGGTCAATAGCAATACCCGAATTGCCATTGATATAAAAAACATGGAGTTGGACCAAGCTATCCGGCAGATTATTCATGGTTTACAACTAAGCTATAAGATACAGGGTAAGCTCATCACAATCAGAGAAAGAGAGAATAGCTCAACAGGAGCTAATCCGGTGCAAATAGGCGATAATGGACAACAACAGATGATAACAGTTAGGGGCCGCGTGGTCGATTCGCTGGCTAAGCCCCTAATTGGCGTGACTATCAGGGTCCTTTCGGCAAATAAACGTGTTATAAAGGAATCTAGATCGGATAGCCAGGGAGAAATCAATATCGAAAGCGTACCAAAACAAAGTTTTTTGGAAATATCGTTGCTTGGCTATCGGCGCCTCAATCTGGCTGCGACTGAAAATATAGGTACCATCAGGATGGATGTTCTTGCTGAAAGCCTCGAGGAGCTTGTCGTGGTGGGGTACATGACCAAACGGGCTTCTGAAGTGACCGGCGCGGTACAATCTGTCAAGGGTGAGGAACTTCGTAACAGTGTCAGTACCCCCAATGTGCTATCGATGCTTAAAGGGAAAACGACCGGTCTATATATTACGGAGAGTACCGGGGAGTCGGGGGCAAAAGGGCAGGTGATTGCAAGGGGGCAATCGTCAATGACCACCCCTACAAACAATTACCTCGGTCCATTGATTGTTGTCGATGGTGTGATCACCAATTATCAGTCCTTACAGGATGCCGTTAATCCGGCTGATATTGAAGATATCAGCGTGCTTAAAGATGCTGCATCTACAGCTATTTATGGATCCCGGGCCGCCCAGGGGGTCATTGTCGTGACTACGAAACGGGGACAGGCTGGTAAAAGCACAGTCGAAGCGAGGGTGCAGGCTGGGGTAATACAGCCAGTAAGGGACATCCGGTTTATGAATACGGCCGAACTTATTGATTTTATGGATACACAGATGAAACGCTATTGGGAGCAAACTCCTTCCATACGGACGACATTTCCGAACGTTGCTGATTTTATTCGCGAACGCCGCGTCTATACGGATGAAGATCGTACCCGTAATTTCAATTGGGAAGATAAAATTTATAGCAATGGAAATTTTACCAATACGGAGGTAGGGGTACGTCATGGTACCGATAAAACTAAATTTTATATGGGAGTCGGTTGGTTTAAGGAAAATGGAGCATTATATGATAATGGGTTTGATCGAAAAAATATAAGATTTAATATTGACCATGCTATTTCAAGTAAATTACATGCGCGTATCAATGTAAGCTCTATCATCGACCGGACAACCAGACGCAATGGGCTGCCGGAATTATATATGATTCAGCCATTTATGTATCCGTATGATAATGCCGGCAATCTGTTGGACAGTCTGCCGGTGCGACAGTCGAGTAATTATGGACCTGCTTACACAACATGGACGCAGAATTTTCTTGCGGAAACGGGCTACGATAATACGAGGCTGACAAAGGTACAAAATCATTTAGCCAGCATAAGTCTGCGGTATAATATACTTCCTTTTTTAAGCGTTCAGACTTCCAACTCGCTCAATTTTGTAGGTACCAATGTCAATTCTTACTTGGACCCACGTTCATTTTCTGGAAAGTATGGTGGATACCCTTATTTATTCTCTTCGGCAAGTGCGGTTTTACCCAATGGCACCCTGGAAATTGACGATACTAAATTCGTTGACTATCTCACGTCCAATACATTGAATTTCAACAAGACAGTCGGCGGTAATCACGTTATCAGTGCATTGGTAGGGCAAGAATGGGGCAAAAGAACGACAGAAATCATGGACATAGATATGTATAATCTATTGCCCAATGAGCGGAATATGGGGGGCGCACAAAATTTCGGCAGTGCGATCAATGTGGCATATGGATTTCCTTATAGACCGACGGGAAATTATCAGGAACGTGCCACCTTTTCGGTGTTCGGGCAGGCTGACTACAGCTATGCAGGCCGCTATATGGCTTCGTTCTCCGTTCGTACAGATGCGACGACCAATTTTGGACGCGACAAACGATACGGTACTTTTTATTCGTTCAGTGGCGGATGGAATATATCCAAAGAAAACTTTTTTAAAAATATTAAGGCGATTGATAATTTGCGCCTTCGCGCTTCTTATGGTACATCGGGTAGAGACCTGGGCGACGGATACCTAAATACTACATTTTATTCGGAGACAGGTCGATATGAGCAGGTCGATAATATCGGCGCGGTGATCACGCAATTGGCTAATCCGATGATATCTTGGGAGACACTTCACAACAGCAATGTTGGTCTCGATATCGCTGTTTTAAATAATAGGATCAATTTGTCTGCGGATATCTACCACAAGCGTAGTGATGGTCTTTTACAACAGGTCAGTTTGCCCTCTGCACAAGGTGCATTAGCCCAATATCAGAATGTTGGACAGATCGTTAACCGGGGTATCGAAGTATCGTTGACCACGCATAACGTAAAGTCTACCAATTTCAACTGGCATACCAGTTTTAATTTTAGTTATAATAAAAATAAACTTACCAAACTGTATCAGGACTCGCTTTTGGATTCATATTCGAGATCATATTACCGAAAAATTGGCGAAGATATCAATGTGATCAAAGCGATTCAATTTGCAGGCATCAACCCTGAGAATGGTAATATGCAGCATTATAATTTTGATGAAAGGGGTAATAAGATAGTCGTGGAAGGTATTGGACAAGTGAGCAATTTGGCCAACTGGCAAAGGGTGGGGCAGGCTACGCCACGCTTTTTCGGTGGATTTACCAACAGCTTTCAATACAAAAATTATAGCTTAAATGTAGAGTGGTGGTTTCAGGTGGGCAACTATACACAGATGTCTTTAGTGAATAATTTTCAGGCCCCAACTGCGCCTAGGCTTGGCCGCAATAATGTTGTTTTTGCCGATAATCAGCATATCTGGCAAGGGCCCGGGGATACGCAAGCGAATTATCCTGATGTATTCAGCACCGATCCGAATGCGTGGACTGCACTCACTTATCGTTCATCCAAAATGTGGGGAAATGCAAGCCATGCCCGTTTGCGTAATGTCAGGTTTACCTATAGCTTACCGACTGGACTGTTAAAAGCCTTGAAGCTAGCCCGCGCAGATGTTTTTGTTAGCGGCGATAATTTATATGTGATCAAGCACAAGGATTTTGTGGGCGTAGATCCGGAAGGAGCAGTCTTAGGTGGGGTAAACACAAGCTATGGTGGCGCGGGTACCGGTTTTGCCAATCCAAGAAGGTTTTTATTCGGGATGCAGCTGACATTTTAATTTGTAAAAGATGAAAAATATTCAATATAACAATAGACAATTATATGCATTACAATATGTTGTTCTAATCGCATTGACTTTGTTAGGCCTTACATCCTGCAATAAACAGCTTGATGAGCTGAGGCCGCACAATGTCATTTTTGAAGAAAGACAATTTGATACGCCGGCCGGCTATTCAAAAGCAGTGTTGGGTATTTATAACCTAATCACTGTCGGGTCAGAAAGTGCAACTGGGATTGGCTTTACGGATTTACAGATTTTTCTTTCGGAAGCCAAAGGAAATACCATACGTGCCCTTGATGCGCAAGTAAACCGGAATACCGACCTATTTGACTATATTAATTCTTCAAATAGAGATCTCTCCTATACGTATGCCTTTTGGCGCAATAGCTACAACGTCTTGTTGCACATTAACAAAGTGCTTGCCAACGTGAAAAACGGTGAAACTAATCCCGTAATTCTGCAGGCAAAGGCGGAAGCATTATTTCTTCGTGGTTATATTTACTTTAATATGGTCCGTTTGTACGGAATGCCATTCTACCAAGGCAACGGAAAATCGCTGGGGGTGATGTTGGTGGTCAATGATGAATTTGCACCGGGCCTCGCGCCCATACGAGCAACTGTCGCGGAAATATACGAGCAGGTAGTATCCGATCTGAAGACTTCGGTCCCATTATTTAAACAGCAGAAATCCAATAGTTACGCGAGTAGTTTGGCGGCAGAAGCACTATTATCCCGGGTGGAACTCTACAGGGGCGGTACCTTTTCGTCACCAAATAACGAAGCGAATCAAAAAGCCTTTGAATACGCTGATAAGGTCATTCGTCAAGGGGGCTATGAACTTATACAAGGAGATGCCTTTAAAAAATATTACGATACGGACAACCTGAACAACAAAGAAGACATATTTGCTATTAATGGAGAATTTATGAATGGTTTGATTGCTAACCTCTTTAAGATGCCTTCACAAATAAATTATACAGGCGGGCTTTATCGACCTTCCCCTTATCTTCTTTCCCTGTTTGATGAAAAGGACGATAGAAAAGCATTCTATGTCGAAAATATAACACCGGGCTTTCCGGAGGATCATTTGGCCTGCAATAAATACAATATAGGCTATACTTCGTTATACAGTCGTTCTCCATACCGTTACCTAAGATTAGCAGAGATGTATTTGAATAGAGCCGAAGCATTGGTCAAATTAGGAAAAAATGCCGCTGCTCTTGCTGATGTAAACATCATCAGGAAACGTGCCGGATTGACTGAGCTTGAGAACTTAGCGGGTGAGGGGCTGTTCAAAGAGATTTTAAAACAGCGTAAAATCGAACTTGCCTTTGAAGGTCATGCGAGTTATGATGAATTTAGAAATGGTCTTTCAATGGTACGCGATTATGCATCGGGCAAATCTTCGCCTATGACGGTACAACCCACCGAAGGAAAAATACTGATGAAGATCCCGGATGAAGAAATTGCGAGCAATCCGAACCTCGTGCAGAACCCATAACGATAGTTGACATCAGCAGAATAGCAGATATGCCTGGCTTAAAAAGCAGCGGCAGGAATAAACAAAAACTAAAAATTTAAAGAGATAAAACATGAATACTATCAATAAATTTATAGCGCTTATGGCCTTAATGGCGACTACGTTAACCGCGTCAGCCCAAAAGAAATTTGTGATTAACGGACAGGCCCCAGAGCTGAACGGAAAGTATGTCCATCTGTCTTATGGTACGGGTAACGATAAGCAAATAAAAGACAGTGTTGTAGTTGCTAACGGGAAGTTCAAATTTGCTGGAGTTGTTGCCGGGCCAACATTTGGCTACATCAGCTTGGGCGGGCAGGCACTTTCGTTTGACAATATCTTTTCAGTTGTTCTTGAACCTACAACAATGAAAATGACGCTTGATCGGAACAGCATAAATAAAAGCACACTTACCGGATCAAAAGAGAACGATAAGTTAAAAAGCCTCGATGAGCAAAAGGCACCGATCAATAAAGCCATGGAGCCGCTGCGTGCCGAGTATCAGAAGCGTAATGAAGAATACGCCAAAGCAAGCAAAGCGCTAAAAGAGATGGAACAGAAGGTAGAGGCGATGAAAATTGATAACTATGCTTTTCGGGACAAGTTTGAGCCTTTCCAAAAGCAGCAGGAAGAAATAGATCGTGACTTTATTGCGAAAAACCCACAGTCTATTGTATCGGCCTATCTGATGCGTTTTAAGATATCGGGGATGACATTGGCGGAAGCTGAAAAAGTATACAATTCTTTCACTTCCGAGGTGAAAAAAAGCAGTTATGGAAAAGAGGTCTTTGATGAAATCAATAAAATGCGTAGTGGGTCGCCGGGAAATCCTGCCTATGTCTTTTCAAAACCTGATATAGATGGTAAACCTCTTAGTTTGGCGGATTATAAAGGCAAATATGTACTGCTCGATTTTTGGGCGAGCTGGTGTGTACCTTGTAGACAGGGCAATCCACATTTGATCAGTGTCTATAATAAATACAAAGATGCCGGTTTTGAGATCATTGGTATTTCTGATGACGACCGTAACGAAGCTGCATGGAAGAAAGCGGTGGAACAGGATCAAATCCAGATCTGGAAACATGTTCTTCGTGGACTTAAAATGGAAAACAATGTCATTGACCGCTCTCAGGACATATCCGAACATTATGGGATCCATACCCTTCCCACCAAAATATTAATTGACCCTCAGGGTATTATTATTGGTCGCTATGGTTCTGGAGGCGGATCTGATGCTGATCTTGATGCAAAATTGAATGCAGTTTTTAGTAAATAATGTACAGATGAATGCAATAAAAATCATAATACAAATTGGCTTGCTATTGGCGTTTGGGCCACTTTTTGCGCAGTCCAAATCATTTACGCTAATTGGAAAAGTAGCCGGAAAAGCGGATGGTTATATCTACCTCTCGATTGCAGGCGGCGAAAATGGACGGATGGATAGTATACAGCTAAATCAAGGGAAATTTATTTTCACAGGACAGCTCGCCTACCCCACGCAAGCCGAAGTTTTGATGGAGAAAAAGAACGAACGCTCAGCAGAAAAGCGTTTACCCCTTATTCTTGAGCCTGGAGAGATGACCTTGTCCATCGATTACAACCAATTTGGACTAGGCGAGCTTAAAGGTTCTGTTTCCAATGCAGAGCAAGAAATGCTCAATAAAAAACAAGCCAGCATCCGGATCAATATGCAACCCGCTCAACAACACTATAATCGTGTGGTGGAGAAATACCTGGCAATTAGAGAACAGAAAGATACGGCAGCATCAAAAATTATTCGGGCTGAAATGAATGCTGTTCAGAAAGAAATGGAGCCATTTCATGCACAAATTCTTGCGACCGAGGATCAAGTATTGGAACATTATCCAAACGGATTTACTGCCGCAAATCGACTGATGTATGCGGTAGGCCAGTTGCCGGTGGAAGAGTCTGCGAAAAGATATGAGGCCCTCAGCACTGGAGCCAAATACAGTATCGCGGGTCGTTATGTTCAAGCTAAGATACAGGCCATTCGTCGTGGGTCTGTGGGGGTAAATGCACCCGATTTTACAAGTACAGACATCAATGGTACTCCATTAAGTTTATCAGCTCAAAAAGGCAAATATGTATTGCTTGACTTTTGGGCAAGTTGGTGTGTGCCTTGTCGTAAAGGAAATCCACATTTACTGGCCCTTTATGCTAAATACAAGGAAAAAGGCCTTGAAATCATTGGCGTAGCATCTGATGATGGGAATGAAAAGGCATGGCGAAAAGCTGTCGAAGATGATAAGATCGCTGTATGGAAGCACGTGTTGTCAGGACAAAATATCGAAAAATTACGAAAGGGAGAGCGGGATGATAACTACATCGGGGGTCAATATGGCATATCTACATTACCAACAAAAATATTGATCGATCCTCAAGGCCAAATCATTGGACGCTATGGTAGTGGCGCCGGCACAGATGCAGACCTCGATAAAAAGCTTACTGAAATATTTTGATAGGCATAACAGGATTATGATCACTTATAAAAAATATTAAATGATAAACAAAATTAAATTAACGGCAGGATTACTATTGGTGGCCTGCGCTGCATGGGCTCAGAAAGCACAGCTCAACGGAAATATTAAGGGATTAAAAGATGGACAGATCGTCTTTTATAGATTAGTAAATGGAACGCCCAAAATGGACACCGTCGAGACTAAAGGAGGCCAGTTTTCCTGGTCAGCAGCAATCCATGAACCGCAGAAAATTTCCATCATGTTTCCCGAACGGTATGTAGAATTTTTTGCTGAGGCAAAAAATATGACGTTAACTGGAACGGCAGAAGACTTAGGCAAATTACAAGTAAAAGGATCTTCCCTACAAGACGAAGCCGATGCCTATCAAAAATCGTTGCAAGATATAACTGATCAGGAAAATCCACTCTTTCAACAGTATGGAAAAGCGACCGCGGAAGAAAGAAAACAAATTGAAGCGAAGATTAGTAATTTTAGAAATATAAAAAGGGAACGCGCAGCAGAATACATTAACAAGTACCCTTCCAGTTTTTATAGCCTTAGTTTAGTTGCTGACCGTGCTATGGTAGGTCAGTATGAAGACATTGAACCCTTGTATGCCGTCTTATCAGCACCGATGAAAAATACCATGCAGGGAAAAGCGCTGGCCAATAGATTAGACATATTAAAACGTAGTGCCCTCGGTACTCCTATGTTGAATTTCTCGCAGGCAGACATTGATAAAAAGTTGGTGTCTTTTTCATCCTTTAAAGGCAAATATGTACTCGTTGATTTTTGGGCGAGCTGGTGTGGGCCGTGCAGGCAGGAGAATCCCAACGTTTTGAAAGAATACAATAAATACAAAGATAAGAACTTTACAGTGTTGGGTATTTCACTGGATGATAATGAAGACAAATGGAAAAAAGCCATTAAGGACGATGCGATGCCCTGGACTCAGGTTTCTGATCTAAAAGGTTTTAATAATGAAGTCTCTACTTACTATGGTATTATGGGAATCCCGAGTACCTTGCTTGTTGATCCCAACGGCGTGATTATTGCCAAAGACCTCCGTGGTGAGACATTGAGTGAAAAACTGAAAGAACTTTTTGATAACTAAAAGGGAAAGATATCGCGGACCAGATCCAATTGATTGAATTGTGCCATAGGAAAGGACGGCCGGCATCAGGCCGTCCTTTTACCCTATGCCCATTCGATAGACTGGAAATTCGTCTATTTGACCTCCATAGTAAATTTGGCACTGATATGCATGACATAGGCCCGGTCTTTCCAAAATTATCCTTTGGCTTGGATCCTATCACCAATAGTATAACGTTTGAATGTTCGACCTGATTTCTGGAGATTGACAACCCTTATGGTTACAATTGAAATTGTACCCTTTTCGTCCTTAACCGTTGCTAAAAAAACACAATTTAAGAGATTGTGTTTTTTTGTTGCCCCAATAATTGGATGTTATCTCCCATCCATTTGATAGATTGTTATGAATATAAAAATTTAATGATATAAAGCAGCACAAGGAGAGATTGTTTTGGCATACCCATGATATCTTTAAGCGTCGCCATGGCGCGATTATTCAATTTGTATAAGCTTTTCACGGAGATATTGGTCAGCACGCTAATCTCTTCATAGCTCAGTTCTTCAAAATATCGAAGAAAAATAACTTCTTTCTGTTTGCCGGTTAATTGTTCAAGTGCTTGAATCAGTTTCAGTGCATTGCCTCGTTGTTCCTCAGCAGCAATATAGCTGGACTCCACATCGTAGGTCAGTTGGAAATCATCATTTTCGCCGAATGAGGTCAGCCTACCGTCACGTAATTGGGTGTTTAATAAGCTGTTCTTAAGTGCAACCAGTAGATAATGCTTCGGGTTGGATATGACTTTTAGCTTATTGCGATTTTCCCAGAATTTGATAAATACCTCCTGAATAGCGTCTCTAACATAATCTTCATCTTTTACGCGCCGCATGCCATATTCGTACAAGCTGGGAAGTAGGGCACGATAGATCTGCTCGAAGGCCTTTTTATCGCCTTCAATAAAATCATTCCAACACAGATCTATGATCGTATTACTCATTTCAGCGTTTGCGTCAGTTAATGAAATAGATTATCGCTTTCCAAAAATAGTAAAGATTTAATAACATTAACACAAGCCTGCGTTTAAATAGCATACTATCGTCAGTAGATTGTCAATTCCACTAAAAACTTGGTTTAAAAGGGCTTGTTTGGCCACGAAATTATGAATTTGACAAGATTTATAGATAGCTTTTAAAGTTTTTTTAAAAAAAATAAAATTACATGGGATAAAATCCAATCCCAATTTGTCATCTACTTAACAAAGGCTTACTAATGGAAAACTATTATACCTATAATACGCAGGATTTTTTGGACGACCTGGACTTTGTCCGTTTTGCTAAAAACCCGGATCAGGAGGAATTTGACTATTGGCATAAATGGCGTGCAGGCAATCCATCAAATGCAAAAGCGTATGATGAGGCGCTAGCTTATCTCCAGGCCTTAATGGGGATCAGACGTATACGGCCTGACCTGGTCTTCACCGACAGCCTATTCCGAGATATTGAAGGCGGAATAGCTGATAATAGAAAGAAAAGAAGAAACCATATCATCCGCATATGGGCATCCTTGGCGGGCGCGGCAGCAGTGGCTGTTTTTGTAACAGCAACGTGGTACTTCCAATCCATGATTGTGATACAGACTGGAAGCGGTGCCTTACAGACGGTGATCTTGCCGGATAGCAGTACTGTTCAGTTAAATGCCAACTCCTCTGTGGCCTATCGCCGTGCCTGGAACTGGTTATCCAAGCGGGAAGTACATACGACAGGTGAGGCCTTATTAACAGTCAGGCATCTGAATAAGGACACTTCTGCAATTCGCCAGGAGGAGCGTTTCACAGCCTATACCGGTGAGCTAGCCGTAGAAGTGCTAGGCACCAAGTTTAATTTAAAAAATAGAGATAACAAAGTAACCGTATCGCTGTTGGAAGGACGCATTGCCCTGCGCAATGTGAAACTAGGTGGCGCGGCACGGATTCTTGCCCCCGGTGATATCGTTATGGATGGAGACCAAGGCTTTCGAAATGTGCGTAGTGACAAGCGATCCGTGCAGCAGACCGTGGCCTGGACCCAAAAGACACTGACCGGGGAAAATTTATCCATAGCGGATCTCATCAATGAATTTCGCTATGTCTATGGAAAAGAGATCATCGTTAATGATACAGCTCTGTTAAACCGAAAAATTGATGGCCGTATCTCGTTAAATTCCCCAGAAAGCATTGTTTACACAATTGCTAATATTTTACAAGCCAACATCCGCACGGAAAAAGATACCATCTACCTTGACCCTAAATGAGAAAAACAATATCAATTTAACACATTACTATAGCTAACCTAACTAAAATGAAAATTACAGACAACAGGTGGCAGCCGATACGGAGCATCTTGATGGTTCCGGTCTGTTCGCTACTATTTACTGTCGGGCAACAGGCATTGGCCCAAGAGAAGTTGCCGCTTGCCCAAGCAGTCAAACGGATCGAGCAGCAATTTAACGCTAACTTAAGCTATGAGCACAACCTTCTGAACGGCAAATTTGTGGATCCGGCATCGTTAAAAGGAAATCGCTTAGAGGAAGTACTCAAAAAAGTGTTGTATCCCAATCAGCTGGTATTCTTATATGTCGATGATCGGTCTTATTCTATTGTTCGCCGTCAGGAAACAAGTAGCCGGAATCAGCAAAGTATATCCGAAAATGACTGGACTGCGGATACCGATATGGAGCGCGTGTCGGGTACGGTGCGTTCTGCAAGTGGCAAAGCCATCCCTTTTGCAAGTATCTGGATAAAAGACACACGCAAGGGCGGAAAGGTAGATGAAAATGGCCGATTTATGTTGTATGACCTAGCGCCAACAAACGAACTTGTTTTTACAGCAGTGGGTTACAAAAGTAAGACTGTGGTGGTCGGAAATCGTGAGCAAATGGTTGTTGTCATGGAAGCTGAAGAAAATATACTCGAAGAAGTCGTCATTTCTACAGGTTACCAAAAAATCTCCAAGGAAAGGGCTACAGGATCGGCAACAGTAATTAGCGCTAAGGAATTGGAAAAAAATCCATCACCCAACTTAATCAACCGAATGGAAGGTTTGGCTCCTGGCCTTCAGGTGTCCCTCGGTTCGGGGGACCGTACCTTTACCTACAACAACAATCAGATGGGGATTTACTCCAGTACGCGTACCATCGGACAAAATGATTACAACCTCACTGTTCGTGGTGTTGGATCGATAGACACAGATACCGAAAAATCCCCCCTGATCGTGATTGATGGCGCTATATCCAATATCGATTTGGCTATGCTCAATCCCAATGACGTGGATAATATTACGATCTTGAAAGATGCAGCAGCAGCTTCCATTTATGGAGTCCGTGCCGCCAATGGGGTCATTGTGGTGACGACAAAGAAAGGATCGAATACGGGGGTGCCAAGGATAAACTTTTCTTTTAATACGGCATTCTCCGGTAAACCTGATCTGGGATATCTACGTACCATGAACA
The DNA here is from genome assembly GCF_013167215.1 of Sphingobacterium prati. Lineage (GTDB taxonomy): Bacteria > Bacteroidota > Bacteroidia > Sphingobacteriales > Sphingobacteriaceae > Sphingobacterium > Sphingobacterium prati. The sequence goes on along the minus strand of NZ_JABJWY010000034.1, from coordinate 1,209,643 downwards.
GTGCGCAGATAATCGATTACCAAGAGGAACTCGTTGCAAAAAATATCTTGAATTCAAACAATATTGCAGCGAATTTATACATGTATGCATCGAGCTATTACCCGGGTGAAGTGGCTGCTGCGGCAATACGCCTCAAAAATGGGCTGATAAACCAGGGCGACTACGATGCGCTTGTCAATCCATTGAAGCAGATTGACAATAGGGCGCAGATCCAGCAATATTTGCTGCGCCCGATGAACAACCAGCAGTACAACCTGTCCATCAGCAACGGCACGGAAAATAATAATTATTTCTACTCCGCATCGTATGCCAACGAAAACCCATTCACAAAAGGTGAAAATGGAAAGAGGTTTACCTTTAGCTTAAACAATAACTGGAAGATATTTAAAATTGCGACCCTTTCTACCAGTGTCCGGGGAACGTTCTTCAGAAACAGCAAAAATGGAATTGACATTGCCCAGTTATATGATGCAAATAGTTCGACTTTGCTGCCTTATCAGCTTTTGGCGGACCAGAACGGAAATGGGATTTACTATGATCGGATAAACCCTGGGTTTACGCAACCGCTAGGTCCAGCTTATAAGGATTGGCGGTATAACTATTTGCAGGAATTGCAACTGCTGGACAACCTACAGAAAGATAATAACTATTCGGCGGTCATTAACTTGGAAGTGCCTTTGTATAAAGGATTAAAAGGTTCGGTAAGTTATGCAAATGAACGCTCTTTTGGTGAGAATAGGGCGTTTAATGACGAGAACTCCTATAAAAATCGCCTGCTGTTGAATCAATTTACACCAATTGGGGAGATGACAAATACCATTGGTATCAACAAAGGTGGAATCTACAATATCATTAACAGCAGTATCAACAACTATACGGTTCGTGGCCAACTAAATTATGATGCAACCTTCGGTCAAAAGCATGAGATCACGGCCATCGCCGGTTCGGAGATCAGACAGACACAGGCTGGTCAGGGGATGAAAACAATGTACGGCTACAACCCACAGACGGGTTTTAATACCGATGTTAGCTATGCCCAAAATAGTTACAATACGCTGATGGGCTATCTCTCTGGCTTAAGTGGAGGGCCCACGCAAGCCGACAGAACGAGACGGTTCTTATCTTACTTTTCTAATGCTGCCTATACATTAAATGGAAAGTATACGCTTTCGGGAAGTGTGCGGTACGATGATTACAACAATTTTGGCTTGGACCGTAGCTTTCGGGCGACACCCTTGTGGTCTTCGGGCCTAAAATGGAATCTGGCAAAAGAGCATTTTATGCAAAAGTTTACCTGGTTGAACCAGCTTGGGCTCCGTGCCACTTATGGTGTCAATGGCAACATTACACAAGATGTCAGACCTTTTACTTACATCTCTTTTGATAACGCTCTTTACAACCCGACAGGTCAGCCTTCGGCAAGCATTATCGCTGTAGCAAACCCGCAGTTGCGTTGGGAGAAGACTTACGTAACCAATTTAGGACTGGACTTTGGTCTATTGGATAACCGTCTTACCGGTACCATAGATTATTACCGTAAAAATGGTAAAGACCTCTTATATAGCTTCCCGATCGCAGCACCTTATGTTGGGACCATCGGTGCGGGTTCATTAAAAAGAAATACAGCATCCATGTCGGGTAAAGGGATTGACCTGGGCTTAACGGGTACTTTTGTGCGCAATACGGATTGGAATTTGGATGCCACATTGAATTTTTCGTACAATACTAATACGATCACTGACAATAGATTTGATCCGAAGGATATTTCTGCATTTACCTACTCGTATAATCCCATTGGCATCAGTTATTTAGAAGGTTACCCCAGTGATAAAATCTTTGTCTTTCGCCATGCTGGTTTAGATGAGAAGGGACTGACGCAGATTTATAATAAGAATAATGAAATTATTCCAGTCACCCAGACCTTAAGCGGGGTGGAGGATCTGGCCTATGCCGGTCGTAGGGTGGCTCCATACTATGGGTCTTTTAGGACCAATTTACGCTATAAACAATGGTCGGTTTACGCTTTGATTTCTTATCAGTTTGGCAATGTATTTATGAAACCTAGCGTCGAGTCTTATATGGCTCCGAGCCGGGGGTTGACAATCCCTAAATTTGATCTAAGCGCTGACATTGCAGATAGATGGCGCCAGGCAGGCGATGAAGCTTTTACAAATGTCCCGGCCTTAACTGCCGATATCTATGGCTCCTATAGTCTACAACGTTATCAAAATTCGGATATCAATGTCTTAAAGGGAGATTATATCCGTCTCCGGGAAATTTCACTGAGCTATGGCTTACCAAAAAATCTGCTGAACAGACTGAAAGTTGAAAATATCCAGTTAGCTGGTTCGGTGCGGAATTTAGGTCTGATCTGGAGAGCGAATAAAGAAGGCTATGATCCTGACTTTACTAATCTCGTGGGCAATACGACAAATCTGCGTCCGGTGCCTTCGTATAATTTTTCAATTAATGTAAGCTTTTAACACGGATTGATATGAAAAACCGAACAACTGAAAATAATAGCAATCAATCTGCTATGAGAAGATTGAAGTTTAACCTTTCTTATACCACAGCTTTAGCAGCAATTTCCTTGACAATATTTGCAAGTTGTGAAAAATATGTTGACATCAAAACACAGGGGCAGTTGACTCCGGGTACGATTGAAAATTATCGTTATCTGCTGAACAATACAAATGCATTTGAAGCAGCGCCCTCCATTTCTGATATGGCAGCTGATGACCTGGAAATTATAGACGGAAGTGCACAGCAGAAGGGTCTGGTGAGTAGCGATTATTATGGCTATTATAGCCGGGCTTATCAATGGTCGGATGTGATCTATCCAATTGAAAATATGTACCATAAAGATGATGCATGGGGCGCATTGTACAATACGATCGCCTATGCAAATACGGTGATCAACGAGGTCCCATCGGTGACGGATGGAAGTGATCTGGAAAAGGCGGAATTGATAGCCGAAGCCAAAATTCATCGCGCCTCCGCGTATCTGATGCTGGTCAACACCTATGCCAAGCCGTACCAACAGGCAACAGCAGGCACGGATCTGGGGGTTCCCCTATTGCTGGCCCCGTCGACAGAGCAACCTTTGGTAAGGGTGCCTGTGCAGACGGTTTATGATGCTATTCTAAAGGATATTCAGGAGGCCACTCCACTGTTGCCAAATGAGCAGCAATATACGACGCTGCCCGGCAAGGCTGCCGCATATGGATTGCTGGCACGTACTTATCTCTACATGAACAGCTATAGCGAGGCTGCTGCTGCGGCAGATCAGGCCCTGGCGCTAAACAGTACATTGATTGATTTGACTGCTTTGGATCAGCTGACGGCCTCCAATTACCCCAAAAGAGTATTCAACCAGGAGATTTTGCTATCAAAGGTGCCTGTAAATGGCATATCCGCTTATACACCCACGGCATTTCGTTTGAGCAGCGACCTGATCAAACTATTTGGAGAACATGACCAACGCTATAATTTATTTACCGTGAATGGTGACATTATTTCGTCTTGGGATGTATACGAAGGCCGATATTACTACTTGGATTACGTCATGAACGAAGGCCGAAATGTCGGGCCCACCGTTCCTGAAATGCTATTGATTAAAGCTGAGAGCGAAGCGCGGAACAATAAACCTGTAGCGGCAATGGCCTTAGTCAATCAGCTTCGGGCCAAGCGAATACGCTCAAAGGGAACTGTCAATCTATCGGCTAGCGACGCCAATGATGCCTTGCTTAAAGTCGTCGCCGAACGCCGCCGGGAATTTATGTTCCGCATGCTGAGATGGTGGGATATGCGCCGCTTGAAAGATGATGCATTATTTCAAAAGACATATACGCGTACATTTGCCGGCAAAACAGTTTCCCTTGCGCCAAATAGCAATCGTTATGTGTTTCCAATAGCGCAGTATGAGATTAATTTAAGTCCAGAAATTGTTCAAAATCCATAAAAAATTAAACAAACTATTCATATGAGAACAAAAAAATCATTGGGAGCAATGTTGGGTACAGCATTTCTTGGTATTGCTGCCTCTGTACAAGCACAAACGCCTAATTTTAAAGTAATTCCCGAATTTCCAAAAGAACGTGACACCGTACAATTTGTATATGACGCCCGTAAGACAACCTTGAAGGATGCGCAGTCCATTTCGGGTACGCTGACGGGATACCAGGATTTTCGTTGGGTGCAGAATACCTTAAAGTTTACCAAAAAAGATTCCATTTGGACGGCGAGTTATGTTGTTCCGGAGAAGATGGCTCTGGTCAATTTTGCGTTTCAGGCAGATACGCTTTATGATCGGGGGGGGGATCTAACCTATTCTTATTTGATTTCTGGAAAAGACGGGAAACAGGTTTCGGGTGCTATGATCGGATGGGGCATGTTGCGCACACCGGATATCGTTCCGGGGACTCCTTTCGTCGTGGATAAATCCGCCTATAAAACAGATGAGATATTGATCATGTGGGCCAAATATGAGTTGCAAGGACATCCTGAAAATAGATTTAAGGTATTGTATCCTGCTGCCAACGCCTTGAAACATATAAATACAGCTGAATCGTTGTCAAAACTCCAAAACGAACTTCATGCGCTGCAGGCTATGCCTAATCTTAAAGAAGAGGATTTATTGCAGGTATTTAAGGTATATAAAGAGGTACTGAAAGATACGGTGAAAGCAAACGAACTGGAACAAAAGATCCGTTTCCAATATCCACAGGGACAATATGTCAAGGATCAGCAACGATTGGCGGACTTTAATCTTTTTCAAAAAGCGAAAACGGATGATGAGCGATTGAAAGCCGCCATGGACTTTGTGGATAAGCACCCTTATCGTGAATCGGAAGTTGCCTTTAACGAGGCGCACCGGATCAGTTATATTAGCGCTTACTGGACGATCTCTGTCTATACCAGCATGAAGAATGATTTTGAAATGTATAAAAAATATGTGTCAAAAGCTGAGCCTTACATGTCTTTGGCAAATGTCATTTACAGGAGTATTTCCGTCCCTTACATTTCACAGAACTCAAAAACGGCCAAAGAAATTTTGCCCTATACCCGCGTTGTGCTTGATCGCTTGAATTATTATAAGGATAATTTTCAGGGCGACGAATATAGCGGGCTGTATTATGCAAATGCCGCTTTGTTTGCTAAAATATTGGCAGATAATGCGCTCTTTGATGAAGCATTTGTCTACGCTACTGCCGCTAAAAGTGAGAAAGGCTTTGAAGATGCTAGCTTAAATGACACATTTACGCGTATATTAAAAGCACAGGGTAAGAAAAAGGAATTGAAAGAAAGCCTCGAAGCCAGTTATCGGGTCAATCAGAGCTCGCCGTATATGTTGGATCTAATGAAAGAGATCTACATGGCCGAAAAAGGAAATGATAAGGGATATACCGATTATCTGTCCGGTCTTAAGGATGCCAACCTTCAGGGTGAATTAAAGAATAAGGTTCTTCAGCAATTGGTCAATAAAAATGCACCGGCATTTCAATTAAAAGATCAATTTGGAAATACAGTGACATTAGAACAGCAAAAAGGAAAGATCGTTATTCTTGATTTTTGGGCCTCATGGTGTGCACCTTGTAAGGCTGCTTTTCCAGGTATGAAAATAGCTGTCGAACATTTTAAAAATGACCCCAATGTTGTCTTTTATTTTGTGGATACACAAGAAAAGCGCCCGGATGCAAAGGAATATGTGGCTAATTACGTAAAGGAAAATAACTATCCATTTACCGTTTTGCTCGATACAGAAAGCAGTGTGTCAAAAAGTTTTGGCGTAGGCGCAATCCCGCATAAAATAGTTGTCGATAAAAACGGCAAAATTCGATTCTCTGAAGTAGGGTATATGGGAAGTGCTTCGGAGCTATCCGATGAAATTATTGAAATGGTCGGTGTGTTAAAATCAGGAAAATAAGATGAAAATGAATATCAAAATTGCAACGGCATTAACTTCTGTTTTTTTATTTGCTCTGGGGCAGCTATCTGCGCAAAATATTAAAAGCAAAGATGTTGTTTTTAAATCAAAAGCAGACAGTATTGTCGTAGGGGCGACTATTTCCTCACCGGAAAAGGCCGGTAGATACCCCGCAATAATTATTGCTTCGGGGACAGGGGCGCAGGACCGTGATGGGACCATGGGCGGGACCAAGATGTTTGCGCGTATTGCCAATTATCTAACGCCAAAAGGATACATTGTCCTGCGGATGGATGACCGTGGCGTAGGTAAAACCACGGGCGAATACCGCTATGCAACAACAGCAGATTTTGCACTGGATGTATTGGGCGCGGTGGAATTTTTGAAAGCCGAAAAGAATGTAGACATCGACCATATCGGCCTGTTAGGACATAGTGAAGGGGGAGCAGTTATTTCTATAGCGGCTTCCAAAAGTAAGGACGTGACATTTTTAGTAAGTCTGGCTGGTCTGGCTTCAAATGGTCTGGAGTCGCTATTTGTGCAAAATGAAAATTTGGTCAATAACTCCCCCTTACCAGAAGTTGACAAAAAAAGGTCCAATGAGATCAATCGCCTGATGTTTGCGACAGCTTTTCAATATGCGACCTCTGATAGTCTGGAAAGTAAATTAAATGCTGTATACAACTACTGGAAGCAAAAAGATGATAGCTATTTTAAGACACTCGGTATTGAATTTGATCACTTCCGTTTTCCGATCTGGTCTTATGTGCAATATGCGATCGGCCCCTGGTACCGTTATTTTGTAAAATATGAGCCGCAGCTTTTTTTAGGTAATGTGGATGTACCGATCTTGGCCATCAATGGGAGTAAAGACGCTTTTGTAGATCCAGTAAATTTAAATTATTGGAAGCAATATAGCAGATCGGGGCAACAGGGAAAGGTAACCACGCTACTATTGCCAAATGTAAACCATCTGTTGCAGCCTTGTAAGGAATGTACGCCATCAGAATATACCAAACTTGGTGACATACCCGATAGTACATTGGATTCAATTGTAAAATGGTTGGGTCAAACGGTTAAATAATCATGCAGAAGGTTATTTTTATTATATTCTTTTTGGGGGCGCTAGGAAATAGTGTCTCGGCTCAGCAGGTGGATAATATGAAATCGCTCGATAAAATTATTGAATCCATCAACAAGAAAGATGCGGATGCACTGCTTTCAATGATGGCCGATACTGCAACCATCGGTAATCTTCCCAAGCTGAATAATACTGTTGCGGTGCCGGATATACTGAATAAATTTTCGGCGATTAATACGTTTAAAGTTATCCATCGAAATCAACAGATTAATGGCGATGAACTGATTCAAGTAGAAGTCACTTATCACGATGGAAAACCGGGGAAGCCTACTTTTTTGTTCAATAAACAGGGGCAGATCGTTAATCTGGGCATTATTAAGGGAAGATTGAAAGGTGATCCTGAAAAAGCATTGTCGGACGCCCTGGTTCGTTCGCAGCTGCCTGATACAGTAAGCATTCCCTTTCGATTGGTGAATGGTCTGATCTACATCGAATCGACACTGAATGGCACTAAGGGCTGTTTCCAGTTCGATAGCGGTGCGCCCGTAATTATCCTGCGGAAGAAATTTGTGGATGCGGACAAAATTAGGCCAGATGTATCTGTGGATTTCTTTGGTGTTGGCGGGCAAATGGGCGGTGTTGTCTGGTCGGCGGACAATAGCTTGGCAATCGGAGCACTAGTGCTTGACAATTTTGAAGCTCCGGTTTCGAATATGGCTGATATGGCTCTCGAAGACGGTACGCCAATTTTTGGATTACTTGGAATAGGTTTGCTTAAGGATTATCAGTTTACCTTGGATTATGCCCAACAGCTATTGCTGCTCGAGCGAATAGACAAAAGCGGTGAACTGCTGAGCGAGGAAATTCCGAAAGGTAAATTGATAGGACATTTTCCGTTGCGGATGAAGAGGCATATTCCAATAGTGGATATCGCATTTGGAACAAAATTATACCAAATGGGGATAGATTGTGGGGCAAATGCCAACGTGTTAAAGAAGTCACTTGAAACAACGCTGAAGCCCTTTATTGATTATGAAGAGGGCGAGGTGGACATCAACGGTGTAAATGGTACCAGCAAAGGCAATCGTATCGCTTATCTAATGCAGGGAAAATTGGGTGAATTTCCGTTGCAGGATATGTACACGGTGATCACGGATCAATCTATTGGTGGAGGAACAGGCCATGATGCGCTGCCAATTGATGGTCTGTTGGGTACCCCATTTTTAAATCAGTACAAAATGACGCTAAATTTCAATAAGAATACAATCAGTTTTTATTGATGCCATAAAATGGTGAAAAGGGGTTCTTTCCTCAATAGAAAGCATCTTTTTAACTGTTTAAATACCTGAAATGCAGGTAACTTTATGTATATATGATAAGGACAGCGAAGAGGGACGTCATCCGTTAGGAGGATTGTCCCTCTTCTTTTGTCTGCTATTTTCCTGCCCGATTTATCCGATTTAAGTCATAATGATGGCATACGTCTTTTTGCCAACTTGATGGATCTTCCTGTCTTTCGAGGCGAAAACATGGATTTTATATTTGTACGCATAAAAAATAAAGGAAAATATATGAATTTAAAGAGCAGTCTAAATACTGTTGTAGGTTTAGGAATACTCGTCAGTGTTTTTTCGTGTCAGAGCAAGGGAACGCCGGCAGCAAACCCTTCAGCTCCGGAAGTATCGGTACATCAGGTTCAACTTGGAAACGGGATTTCCAAAAATACGTACTCGGCCTCTATCGAAGGGATCACAAATGTAGAGGTGAGGCCGCAGACATCGGGTTATTTAAGTAAGATCTTTGTCGATGAAGGTGCCTATGTACATGCAGGACAGGCGCTCTTTAAAATTGATGATCGACCTTTTGTAGAACAATACAAAACTGCCAAGGCTGCTGTACATGTCGCTGAAGCAAATTTGAAAAATCTTAAAATTGATCTTGACCGCAAGGTCGAGCTTGTGGACAATAAAATTGTGTCTGACCTACAGGTCACGCAGGCCAAAGCTTCGTATGAAGCATCGCTTGCTGGTCTCGAACAGGCCCGGGCAACAATGAATGCGGCAAAAATAAACGTTGACTTTTGTCTGGTAAAAGCTCCGGTATCAGGTTATATCGGCCGTATTCCTTATCGCTTGGGAAGTCTGGTGAATGCCGCTTCGGTAGAACCGCTGACCTTGCTGACGGATATCAATCAAGTGTATGCTTATTTCAGTATGAGTGAGGCTGATTTTGTGAATTTTCAGGATAAAAAAAATAGCTCATCGGACAGGGATTCGGTAGATCTGATTTTATCGAATGGAAAAAAATATACACAAAAAGGTGTCATTGATGCGGTGACGGGACAGTTTGATAAAAATACGGGATCGATATCGATTCGGGCGCGCTTTGCCAATCCAAGTAGGCAGTTGCGGGCTGGAAATACGGGCCGGATCGAGATGACTGCAGTGCTGGACGATGTCCTGCTTGTTCCGATAAAGGCGACATTGGCTGTGCAGGATAAAATTTATACTTATAAACTGGATAAAGACAATAAGGCTGAACAGGTAGAACTGCAGATCGCGGGGAAAACCACCGAAGAGTATTATGTCAAGTCCGGGCTACAGGCCGGTGACCGTGTGATCACAGGTGGCTTGGGGTTTGTGCGGCCTGGTGCTGTCGTAAAACCTAAAAAGTAAGTTATTTCTATCGGCGCAGCACAATTTGCTGGGTCTAATTTATCAAAATATTATGCTGAAGAAAATAATAAAACGGCCGGTACTCGCGACCGTTATCTCAATACTATTGGTTATTTTGGGCGTGGTGGCGATGACCTCCTTGCCGATCACCAAATTCCCCGAAATCGCGCCACCCACGGTCACCGTGATGGCGACATATCCCGGAGCGAGTGCAGAGGTTATCTCAAAATCAGTGGCTCCGCCGCTGGAAAATGCGATCAATGGGGTAGAAAATATGGACTACCTGACTTCAACGGCTAGTAATGACGGAAGCTTGATGATCAGTGTTGTCTTTAAGCTCGGTACAGATCCGGATCAGGCTGCGGTAAATGTGCAGAATAGAGTTTCCCAGGCCACGAGCATGTTACCAGCTGAGGTCAATCAGATCGGTGTGACAACCATGAAGCGGCAGAATAGTATGGTGGCCATGGTCACCCTGTATGCTGATAAAAAGGGAATTGATGAGCTCTTTTTGGAGAATTATGCCAAAATCAATATCGTTCCCGAGTTAAAACGCATCACTGGTGTCGGGGATGCACAGGTATTTGGTAACAAGGATTATTCGATGCGGATATGGTTAGACCCGCAACGCATGGCGGCTTATGATATCAGCCCCGAAGAGATTACGGCAGCCATACAGGCACAAAATAAAGATGCGGCGCCGGGCAAGTTTGGCGAAAGCTCCAAGGAGGCGATCGAATACACCATTCGCTATCAGGGAAAGTATACCGAACCCGAACAGTATGAGCATATTATTCTGCGGGCCAATAACAACGGCTCGTCTTTATTGCTCAAAGATGTTGCCCGGGTGGAATTTGGCTCTTATACCAATACCGTGACCACAAGTTTTGACAATAAGCCTGCGGTAATGGTCGCTTTGTACCAGACGGCAGGATCGAATGCAAATGCGGTGGAAATTGCGATGAATGAGCGTTTGAAAGAATTATCAGCGTCGTTTCCTCCCGGATTAAAGTATAAAGTCCCGTATAGTTCAAAAGAGTCCTTGGATCAATCGATAAAGCAGGTGTTGAGCACACTCCTGGAAGCATTCATCCTGGTATTTATTGTGGTATTTATCTTCCTGCAGGATTTTCGGTCAACCTTGATACCGGCTATTGCAGTCCCGGTGTCTATTGTCGGAACCTTTTTCTTTATGCAGGTATTTGGCTTTTCGATCAATTTATTGACCTTATTTGCGCTGGTGCTCGCCATCGGTATTGTAGTGGATGATGCCATTGTGGTGGTTGAGGCTGTACATGCCAAAATGGAGAAAAAGAAGCTGAATGCTCGCTCGGCAACGATGTCTGCTATGAGTGAGATCACTGGCGCCATTATTTCGATTACTTTGGTCATGTCTGCCGTCTTTATACCTGTAGCTTTTATGGATGGTCCTACCGGGGTATTCTACCAGCAGTTTGCATTGACACTGGCCATGGCGATCTTGATATCTGCAATCAATGCATTGACATTAAGTCCGGCACTCTGTGCAATCCTGCTAAAATCACACGACCATCACCAGGATGTAAAGGTTTCTTTCAAACAGCGTTTCTTTGCTGGATTCAATGCCGGATTTGATAAATTGACCAATCGTTATGCCAAGTCCATTATCTTTTTGATCAAAAAGAAATCAGTAGCTTTCGCGGGTCTAATACTCTTTATTGGTCTTTTTGTCTATGCCTTTCGGTCAACGCCAACGGGTTTTATTCCGGATGAAGACCAGAGTTTCTTGATGGTACTGGCAAATGACCCTCCGGGTGCTTCCCTGGACAGGACAAGCAAACACCTTAAGCAAGCTGAAAACTTATTGAAGAAGCATCCTGCAATCGAAAGTATTATCAATATATCTGGACTTAATATGATGAGTTTCAGTACGTCTTCATCTGCCGGAGCGATCATGTTGCGCCTGAAACCCTTGAAGGAGCGGGGGGAAGTGCGGGATATCAATCAATTGATCGGCCAGTTTCAAGGGATATTAGCCCAACAGGATGAAACGACATTTTTAGTGGCCGGAATGCCTACTGTGCCAGGATTTGGAAATACCTCGGGGCTTGAAGTCGTTTTACAGGATCGGAATACGGGTACTTTACAAGCTTTTAATGACGTATCAAATTCATTTGTTGGTAGTCTGATGCAGCGCCCCGAAATAGCTTTTGCGTTCACCACTTTTAATGCCTCTTTTCCGCAGTATGAGATGAAAGTGAATGAAGGCCTGGCAAAACAGCTCAGCCTCAATGTGAGCGATGTATTGGCGGCGATGCAAGCCTACTACGGCAGCATGCAGGCCTCTGATTTTAATCGTTTTGGGAAATATTATCGGGTGGTGTTACAATCCGAACCCGGATTTCGGGCTGATCCAAAGTCGATCGAAACCATCAGCATCAAGAATAAATTGGGACAGATGGTGCCTTTGAAGAGTGTGGTTGATCTAAAGCCGGTATCAGGGCCTGAAAATGTGGAACACTTTAACCTTTTCAATGCCATTAATCTCACCATCATGACAGCCCCGGGCTACAGCACGGGACAGGCCATGGCAGCAATTGAAGAGGTAGGTAAATCTTCTCTGCCGCAGGGATATACCGTCGATTGGAAGGGGATGGCACGCGAGGAGCGGGGAGCCTCGGGACAGACGGCGGCAATCTTTGGACTATGTATTGTATTCGTGTATTTCTTGTTATCAGCGCAATACGAAAGTTATATTTTGCCGTTTGCCGTGCTGTTGGCAATTCCTGTGGGCCTACTGGGGGTATTCTGGGGGATATCCATCGGTGGGCTATCCAACAACATCTATGTACAGGTGGCCTTGGTCATGCTGATCGGACTGTTGGCCAAGAATGCAATTTTGATCGTGGAATTTGCCTTGCAAAGGCGCAAAGCCGGAAAACCATTGGCAGCAGCGGCTATTGAAGGTGCAAAAGCACGTTTGCGGCCTATCCTGATGACTTCCCTTGCATTTATAGCGGGCTTGATCCCACTATTGACAGCGATAGGGCCTTCTGCTATCGGTAATCATTCGATCGGATATGCGGCGGTCTTCGGAATGTTGGCGGGAACAGTACTCGGTGTCTTTTTTACACCGATCCTATTTGTCGTGTTCCAATATGTACAGGAACGGGTAAGTGGTAAAGCGATTGATCCAAAAGATTGGGAATATGAAGAACAGCTGTTGCAGGAACAGCATTAAGAAAGTTCAGAAATTAGTAAGAATATGATAATGAGATCAGAAAATATTATTTCGTGGGGACTAGCCTTGGGTCTATTGACCATGATCGGATGCCAAACGAATAAAGAACTTCCAAAGTTGCAAAAGGAACAGCTGCCAGCTGAATTTTTAAGTAGGAGCTCGTCCTTAGAGACAGATACAAGTGCGAACCTCGCGGAGCTTTCTTACCGCGATTTCTTTAGCGACGAACAGTTGGTTGCCTTGATCGACAGTGGCTTGCAGCGCAATAATAATATGCTTGTTGCAGTCAAACAAATTGAATCTGCTCAAGAAACATTGAAGCAGATGAAGTGGGGCTATCTTCCGACGGCGGACCTGTCTATCGGTGCTGCTTCCATCAACAGACCATCCAACAATAGTATGAATGGTATGATGGCAAGCCAATTTATGGGCAAGTCGTATATGGAAGATTATTCCTCCACACTAGCAATATCCTGGGAAGCGGATATCTGGGGCAAGATCAAAAATCAGAAGGCGGGAGCATTAGCGGCATACCTGTCACAAAAGGAGGCCGCTAATGCGGTGCGAACAGGATTGATCGCGGGCATAGCACAAGGCTATTATAACCTGTTATTATTCGATCAACAAAAGATCATTAGCCAGCAGAACTTGGCCATTGTAGACAGTACATTACATATCACCAAAGTGCAGCAGCGTCTTGGACTGAGCAATTCCCTGGCTGTGCAACAAATGGAAAATAGCCGCGATAATTTGCTTAAATCTATTCGTATCATAGCAGAAAATACGGCTATTCAGGAGAACGCACTGTCTGCGCTGGTGGGAAAATTACCGGCTTTGCAAATGGATAGGGGAAGCTTGCTGGCACTGAAAGAACGTACCGTATTTGGTACCGGTGTGCCGGCAGCAATGTTGAGCAGAAGGCCAGATATCAGGGCTGCTGAATATGCTTTTTTACAGACGGTATCGGATGTTAAGGTCAGTCGGGCCAATATGTATCCTGCATTACGGATCACAGCACAAGGTGGATTAAACTCGTTTACGTCAAGCAATTGGTTCAATATTCCCGGATCCTTGTTTGGGATGGTGTCTGGATCATTGACACAGCCTTTGTTGCAAGGAAGACGGCTGAAAACTGCGCTCAACCAAGCTACCATCCGCTCCGAACAGGCAGAACTACAGTTTAAAGAAGCGGTGCTGCAGGCAGCAAGTGAAGTGTCTACCACGATGGAACAAATTGCTTCCCTTCAAGATCAACAACGCTATAATGACCAGTTGGTCGAACGTAATCGACAGCTGATTGAACAAGCAAAAATTTTATTTAAGAATGATATGGCAACCTACCTGGAAGTGCTCGCAGCGCAGCAGAGCAAACTGCAGGCAGAGCTGGATCAGATGCAAGTGAAAAGCAAAATGTTATATGCAGAAGTAGCGCTTTATAAAGCGTTGGGTGGGGGGCTGAACTAACAAAGCTGTCAAAATAAGTGGGTTTTAACGATATAATTATGGTTGCAACAAAAGATTTTATACTACAGGCCATCGAAGATTCGAAACCGGTATTTCTGAATCAGGGCTTTCAAAAAGCGAAAGTAGTGGATATTTTGACGTCGACAAAAATCTCCAAAGCAAAATTCTTTCGGTACTTTGGGGGGATGCGAGGCATCATGGAATTGACAATCTACCATGAGCTATCGCAGTGCTATCGTTTAATTGCGCTGAAAATTCAACATACAAAAAATAGGGAAGAACTGTTGGGAAATATCATTGCAATGCGAAAAAAACTTGTTGCCGGAAATCCCATCCTGAAACAATATTTTGCAACAAAAGATTTTTTTTCCACACGTTTGGAGCCGTTGAAGAAAGCAATCAAACAAAATGAAGGTGACTTGTTGCAGGGCTTTTTGGAAAAATATTTTTTTTCTGAGCCGGACATAACGTATTTTAAGTATTGTATCACGAAAGACAGCTAAAATGGTTAAAGAAATAACAAAGCTCTCGTTTAAAGATTATCTATCGGAAAAAGCAATGGATAACAGGCTTTATCAAGGTCTGATTATGTATCGGTCCACAAAAGCTGAAATTCAGAATTATTTATGCCGTCGGCCCATCCGCATAGATCATTTGGGAATATGTTTGATACGGAAAGGAAGATTGAAATTATCACTTAATTTTGTCGATCATATACTTGATGCCGACACCATGTATTTTTTGTCGCCCATGGTCGTTATGCAGGTGATGGAGAGTTCGGACGATATCGAGATGTACACGCTGTTTACGGAGTTTGATTTTTTTCAGAAAATAGGACTTCCTGTTTACAAAGTCTATTCTATGGAAAAATTGGGCCATGAGGATGATACAATCCTTAAGCTTGAAAAAAGCGATTCAAATCGCTTTTATGAATATTTGATGAATCTAGAATACCAGAATACGGCGCCGCAGGATGTGCCATTCCGCCTGGAAATCATCAAGATGACGCTGATGCTACTTTTCTATGAGATCAGCGCAAAGGTGAGTAGCAAACTGGAGCGTACAAGCGCAGGATTTGAGCGCAAAAATAGGATGGTGATGGAGTTTTTAAATCTAGCATCCCTTCATTTTAAAACCAATCGGTCGGTACAGTATTATGCTGACCGATTGTTTATCTCAAGAAAACATTTGACCCGCATTGTGAAAGATGTAACCGGCTTCGGTCCAAAGGCGATCTTGGAAGAAATTGTGATTTCTGAGGCCGTCATTTTAATGAATGTATCCAGTATGTCGGTAAAGGATGTGATGCAGGAACTTAATTTTTCAGATTTTGGTACGTTCAGCAAGTTTTTTAAAGGCCATCTTGGGCAATCACCCTTGCTGTACCGCAGTCACAAAAATGGATAGCTTCCATGTACAGTTGGAGTCATCGGATTTAGGATTAGAACTGAAGTTGTTTACTTTTTCTTTTTGTACGGCTTGGTCGTTCCTTGCTTTTTGTCTTTTTCCTGAATTTGCGTCCATACCAAATGTAGCATCCTGTCAATGGCAGTGAGGCACAGATTAAGCTGCCGATAAATGCAATGCACATACCTGGTAATCCGGCTATTTTGCCGACATGGATATCGTAATTGGAATTGCGCCATTTCATCCCGAGTGTCTTGTCTTGCTGTAATCGCTTAAAATATGGTGTGCCATTGTGCATGTTATATGCATAGGTGTCAGATGCCGACCACCATGTACTGCCTGGATAATAGATTGTTACATTGGCCTGCGCTAGCTCGGTAAGCAGATTGATATGAACGCCCTGATGCTCCCTATAAATTGTTTGCACGTCAGCCCACATGAGATTCAATGGTGCAGGGCTGCTCTGTTTATCCGAAGGATTGCTTGCTGGGGGTGTAGCAATGCCCTTATCGGGGTGTTTACCATCCAAAATCCAGTAAATACTAGCTTCCCACCATTTAAACGACCAGACCAAACCTGTGCTCGCAATTAAAAGTGCGATAGCAAAAATGTAAAAGCCCAATACCTGATGAAGATCATAATTTAACCGTTTCCATTTGGACCTGAAATCAATCTTTAACCGCTTAATGGCTACTTTACGGTTTTTGGGCCACCAGATGATCAGACCCGAAATCAGCGTGATAATAAACAGCAGGACGCTCGATCCGACGATCACACTGCCTAGGTCACGCCGGATGTACAGAAATTGATGTATTTGGCGTACAATCCAGAAAAAACTGGTTTCAACATCGATTTTTCCGAGCACTTTACCTCGGTAGGGGTCTACAAAAATGCGGTCCCAATAGATTATTTCTTCATTGGCGAATAGACCCGTTACCTTGTTTTTGGGTTGACGCTTGAGCGATTCAAAAACATAAGACTGCGTTTTGTCATGAGTACCTGGGATACGGATAATGGTAATTGGATGATCGGTGGCTGCCTGGGCATTTTTTATTAATGTCGATAATGACAGTGGAGCTGCACCTGGCCGGACATCTACTGTACAATAGCCTGGATGAAAGACCGCAAAGAGTTCCCTCTCAAAAACAAAAATAGCACCGGTGATGCTGACCATAAAGACCACTAGACCAGAAATAAGCCCGATCCAGCGGTGTAGAAACAAAACAGTGCTTTTGAATTTCATTGTTAGAATGTATAACCTAGGGTAAACAGAAAATTACGAGGCGCACCTGGGAAGAGACGGATGTAATCATAACCGCCAACCCAATGTGTCTTGTTGGTGATGTTATTCAAGTTTGCCTGCAGCTGTACTTTGCCGATGGTATAGTACAGGGCAGCATTCAACAGACTGTAGGACGGAATGGTTTGATTTTGATTGATTGATAGATTTCTCTTGTCGACATAATTGGCACCTACACCGATCCCCAGGCCTTTTGCCTTCCCACCAGGAAGGGTATATCTTGTCCAGATATTGGCCGTGTTTTGAGGTGCGTTGGGTTTCTGCCTGTTGAGTTCTTCATTATTTCCTCCTTCCGTGATTTTGGCATCGTTATAGGCATAGGACGCGATAACACTCCAATGTGGCAGAATCTGTCCCTGAAGGTCGAATTCTATTCCTTTCGATCGCTCTTTTCCGATTTGTTCCATCAGTTCCGCATTGTCGTCGGTGGGTGCCGGATACAGCGTATTTTTTTGATTAATGTGATAAACAGCAGCACTGGCCTGAAGTTTGCCATCCAGCCAGGCTGTCTTTAAGCCAAATTCAGTCATGTCATTCTCCAGGGGGTCAAATGGCCCGCCAGCATTGGGATTGGCCAGCGCGGATGCCGTCTGTGGATTATAGCCCTGTACGTATGTTCCGTACACATTGATTTGGGGATTGACCGTAAATACAGCACCAAATCTGGGCAATAGCACATCTTGATGTACATTTTCGGCTTGATCGGTTTTATAGTTGGCAATATCCTTATAATTTTCATAGCGCAGTCCCAATAATAATTGGAGTGGACCTAGTGTGACCTGATCTTGTAGATAAAGGGCATTGAGGTGGTAATATGTGGGCGCAACAAGTGTGGAGGCATAAAAATATTTACTTCCGTCCTGCAATTGCTGGGACTTAAGAGGATTGCTGAGGTCAAAACTTGACACGTTAGGTATGGGATTGCCGTTTTTGTCCAGTAAATAGTCGTTGATCTTTTTGGGATCAAAACGTGCAATAGTACCTGTGTTATCTTTGTTTCGGTATCCGCTTGCTGTAAGCTGTGATCCGCCTACAGGCAATACTTCCTGTGCATAATCATAGCCCGCTACCAATTTGTGCACTATCCGCCCTGTGTGGACATGATAATTGAAGAAAGCAGTGATATTGTCGACAAATCTTTTTCTATTGCGGATAAACACCTGGCGGGCAACCATATTTTCAATATTGTTTCCTTTACCATCCACGGCGTATGCATTGGCCGATCGATGTTCGGAAAGGTCTTCGGCATAACCTGTCTTCATATACGATGCGTTGAAGCTTAAATGCTCATTAAAACGATGGTTTAATGAAGCGGTGACCATATAGGTTTGTTCGTTGAGGAAATCATTGGCCGTACTCATCGATTGGCTGATCGGTGTGGAGTAAAGATCGCCATTTGCAAAGATTGACTGTCCGCGGTCGAGCCTTGAGCGCGAATCGTTGTATACCATGTCAAAGTTGATCCGGGTCTTGTCGGATGGGATAAAGGAGAAGGAAGGTGCTAAGACCAAATTTTTATCAAACTGCAGATCCCTGAAATTCTGCGCATTTTCATAACCGATATTAAGCCTATATAGGAGCGTTTTGTCGCTGGTCATCGGGCCCGTAAAATCGGCCAGTGCCCGCAAATTGTTAAAACTACCAACCGAAAATTGTAGGGATTTTCGGGCTTCTTCCAATGGCTTTTTTGTGACCCGGTTGACTACACCACCGGGACTGGCATTACCGAATAGGGCCGAAGACGGGCCTTTTAAGACCTCGACGCGTTCCAGGTAATTTGCCAGAGGTTGTTTCCAAAATCCTGTTGTTGTACGCAAGCCATTGACCAACTGTGTGTTGGATCCGCCGTTGATGCGAAAGCCCCGGATCGTGATATCATCGTAAAATGTAAATTGATTAACTCCACTGAAGTTTTTGACGATTTCTCCCACGCGCATTACCCCTTGATCTGAAATTAATTCTTTGGTGGCATAGGAGACTGACTGGGGAAGGTCGCGGAGTTTTGTCTCTGTTTTGCTCCCTATAAAGGATTGGGTATTTCGGTAGGACTTTTCCTTGCGGCCATAAATCTCCACCGTCTGAAGAGATTCCGCTACACTTGGCATATGAATCAGTAATGGCGGATGTGCCGCATCGACATGTATTTTCTGTTTGATGGTTTTAAAACCGATTGCTTTTATTTGTATGTCATAAGTCCCATCAGGTAAGGAGGAAAAAACAAAATGACCATGTGTGTCAGTGGCAGTGTGGTTTTTGGTTTTCAATACAGTGATGGTCGCTCCAACAAGGGGATTGTTTTGCTCATCCAGTATAGTGCCAGTAAAGTGTTGATTTTCTTGCGCGTGGCTTTGGGTCAGGTACATGCTCCCTATCAACGCAGCAATCATAGGTAATTTGTGCATTTTTATTTAAATTTAATCTTAATAAGAAGCAAACTTCGATGTTTAGACTTATATTTGGCGGAAAAATAATATGCAAATCGGGAATATTAATCAAATCATATGTATGAGGAAAGTTTAAGGAAGGTGCTTGATAACAATGCTTCCCTGCAGGAAACCTGGTCTCCTGAAAAGCATGTTGCGGATGAAATGGCGAAAACTCCACCGCGTTATACGTTTGATATCCGGAATTTCGCTGAGCGGCCTTTTCAATTTAGGGAAAACCTGCTCCAACAATACTCCTCCCGAATGAAAGTTGCTGAGATCAGTATGCCACAGGGATTGCATGTGATGCACGCCGAATTGGATTCTACCAGCGATGGCTATATCTGTATCGACAGCGCGGTGCCTTATATCCAATTTTTCTTTGCCCTGAACAGCGACCGACATTATTATGTCGACGGAAAATCGCTGGGCAAATTGATGCCTGGTCAGGCACAGGCATTTTTGTTTTGTGCGGAGGAGGTCGTGGGTATCTGGCACCGGCGGCCGGAAGACCGTTTTGTAGAGGTCAATATTTCATTGACCGCATTTGAAGCTTATCTGCCACAGCATGATCCACTACGGCCGACCTTGCGGAATATGCTGGACCGCGGTCGGTCTGGAGCGCTGTTAACCCAGCCTTTGTTGATCAGCGTTCAGCAGAAGCAGATCCTCCGGGATATGGTAGGGCAGGTGGTCGCTGACGAACTGATGGAATTATTTTGCGCGGCAAAACTCATGGAGCTGCTGGCGCGGACTTTGGATCAATACCGTTTACAGGTAATTCCACCGGCGTACACGGCTGATCTCAGTGGTGAAATGAAAAACCGGATGGCGCAGGCAAAGCGGATTTTAGAAATCCGGATGTCCGATCCACCCTCACTGGCCGAGCTCGCTACTGTCTTGGGGACCAACGAAAATTACCTGAAAAAGTATTTTAAAATGTGCTATCAGACCACTATTTATGGTTACCTGACAAAATTTCGGATGCAGAAAGCAAGAGATCTATTGCAAAAGGGTGAAAAGCCAATAAACGAAATTTCCAGATTTTTAGGGTACAACAATCCTGCCCATTTCTCAGCGAGTTTTAAAAAACATTTTGGGGTAATGCCAAAACTAATACAGCGGTCGGCGAAAGGGCAGTAGGTAGGTTAATCCCCGGCGAGCGCAGGTACTAATAAATTTTATTCTTCAAAAGTGTTCAAACATTTAATAGTAATTTAAAATAATGAATATTTATTAAAATAATTACAAAAAATAAACGTTATATTGGTGTGTTAAAAAGGAGAGGATAATGACCCAAATATTATTAATCGACGACCACCATGTAGTGCGCACAGGAATACGGATGCTACTGGAGTCTGACGAAAAACTGGTCGTGACAGATGAAGTAGGAAGTGCCGAAGATGCATTGGTATACCTAGAAAATAGCAAGACGCCGAATCTTGTATTAACGGATCTGCAAATGAAGGAGATGGATGGTATTTCGCTTATCAAGGTATTGAAAAAAATATATCCTGAGGTTAAAGTTGCCGTATTGTCCATGTCGGAGGAGCCGAGCACAGTCGTCGAAGCCTTTGACGCCGGTGCTGACGGATACCTCTCGAAGGCTGCCGACTATACCGAAATTTTGTTTGGGATTCAACAAATTGCCGTAGGGAAACCTTATCTGACAAGCTCGATAAGTCTAAATTTTGTCAGTAATTTTAAAAATTACAGTCCAACGGTTTTGGATATAAACGCCATTTTAAAACGTCACGATATTTCTGATCGGGAATTTGCCGTATTGGAATTAATTGCCGAAGGCCTCACCAACGGAGAAATTGCTGATAAGATATTTTTAAGCAAACGGACTGTCGAAGGCTATCGTCAGCATCTCATGGAAAAAACAAATACCAGAAATACAGCACAGCTCGTCCGGTTTGCTTTCCAGAATAATCTGCTTAAGTAGGCTACCAAAAGTTTATCAGCCCTATTTTGCCAAAAACAAGTAAAATATTGATGTCTCTTACTGCCTGGTATGATGCTTATACCAAGATAAGGTCGTTTCCATTTCGGTGTTGCCGGAGCCAGAGTAATCAGCGCATATATAATCTGATGAAATACCTCTGAATGCGTCGATATACAGTAGTGGCATCAATTTTCCTTAACTGTGCCGCTGAATGTAGTCTGTGGGACTGAGCCCATACATTTTTTTAAATAAGGTGGTAAAATGCGTCTGATTGGTAAAACCGAGCGCATAGGCTACCTGAGATATGTTTATTTTCTTTTCGAGTAACAGCTTTTCAGCTTGTTGAAGCCGGATATTACGGATAAACTCCCCGGTCGATATGCCCGTTAATGCCTTCACTTTACGGTGTAGCTGTACCCGGCTCAGCCCGACCTCATCAGCCAGAAACTGCACGTTGAACTCCGGATTTTCTAGGTATTGGTTGACGGTTTTTAGGATACGTTCCATTAGGAGTTCATCGCTGGATTTGAAGCTGATTGTTTTCACTTTCCCTTCTTGTTGCTGTGCCCCGGAAAATTTACCTTTTACTTTCAAGCGGTTCTTGATCAGATTTTCGGCTACCATAAAGAGTTCGTCGACCATAAAGGGCTTAGTCAGGTAGGCATCTGCTCCCAGACCTAAACCCTCCATGCGCTCCTCCTGATTGGACTTGGCTGTAAGCAAGATGACAGGGATATGGTTGGTTATACTGTTGCCCTTGATTTTTTTGACCAGCATATAGCCGTCCATGGCTGGCATGGCAACGTCGGAGATAATTAAATCAGGTAGCTCAGCAAGGGCCAGCTGGAATCCATCGCTGCCATTTTCGGCCACAATAACCTTATAGGCTGATGCGAGTTCCTGATGCAAAAACTGTAAAATGTCCTTGTCATCATCGACAACCAGAATTTTGAAACCTGTTTTTTTATAATGGGATCTTGAGGCCAGCTGATTTTGGGTATTGATCTTTTCTTTCGCTTCAAAAACGGGGGCATCGGAAGGCTTATAGGCAACGATATCTTCCTTATTCAGGTGTTTATTGCCCATCGGAAATGTAATGACAAATCGGCTTCCGCTGTTGTCCTTTCTATTTTCTACATAGACTTGGCCGCCGTGCTTCTCGACCAGCACTTTGGTCAGATGAAGGCCAATACCTGAGCCCTGCCGCTGGCTCAGAACACCTGCGGCCGATTGATAATAGCGTTTGAAGACATGGCGGATATCGGTATCTGGAATACCGACGCCTGTGTCGGTAATAACAAGCTGCAGGCTTTCGCGCGCAGATTGTGTGTGCTGGATCGAAGATAAGGATAGCTCTATTTTCCCGCCATCAGGGGTAAATTTAAAGGCATTGGACACAATGTTGTGGATGATTTTTTCAAAACTGTTTGCATCTATCCAGAGGGGAATGTCCTCGGATTGACTGTGCACGGTCAGCGCAATGCGATGGGCAGTAGCTTGATGATCAAAGGCACTGACCACGTTTTTGATAAATGCTACAATGTTGACTTGGGCGAACTTGAGGTTCAGATGTCCACTTTCAAGCTTGCGGATATCAAGTAGCTGATTGACCAGATTGAGTATCCGCTGGGCATTGTGGTTCATGTTGAGCAGCGTTGATCTTGTCTGTGGATCGGTTGCCGTCTTCAATAGCTTATCGATGGGACTCATGACCAAGGTCAATGGCGAGCGTATTTCATGTGAAATATCTGTAAACAGCTGCAATCTGAACGCATGTAGTTTTTCCAGCCTCCGCTCATGCAGATAGTTGCTGATAAGGAAAATAATGCCCAAAATCAACAAAAAATAAACGAAATATGCCAGTCCGCTCAGATACCAGGGGGGCAAGATATGGAGGACAATCGTCCGGCTCTGTGAATATGCCCCAAATTTGCATGCCCTTATTTCGAGCTCATGATCACCCGAAGACAAACTATTATAGGTAATCAGATTGACACCGGGCAAGGTGGCATTCCAGCTTCTGTTGATGCCCTTTATGCGGTATTCATAATGCACATTTTCTGGACTGTTAAAATCCATAGTGGACAGCTCGAAGGTAAAGTTGTCATCGTTGTTATGGAAAAAGAATTCTTTGGCCGCCATCAGGTCGTTTCGATAGATCGTACTGCCACTTGGAGACATCCCTGGCTTGATCGGCTGGTTTTTGACATAGAGGTTGGTAATCAGTACGGGATAGGCGTAGCTCTGCAAGCGTATTTTTTCTGGATAGAATGCGGTGATGCCCTGCTTGCCCCCGTAATATATTTTTCCTGTGGTATCTTGGTAGTAAATACCCTTGTTGTAAGATCTGTCGACCAGGCCATCTCCTGTATAATAGTTGACGACCTTTCCCGTCTTGGGGCTTAGGCAATTGATCCCCTTGAAGCTACTGCACCATATATTGCCTCTCTGATCCCGCCCGATACCTGATATGACATTACTTGACAAGCCATTGTTTGTCGTAAAGCTCGTAACCGTAGCCGATTTTTTGTTGATCTGATAGAGTCCATTATAAGTACCCGCCCAGATATTACCCACTCCGTCCTCCAACAAGGAGAGTGTGATCTGTTCGGATAGCTTGTTACCGGTATATTGGGAAAAGCTATTGTTAGCTGGATCGTAGCAACTGACCCCTTTGTGGTGACCCAACCAGATGAGCCCGTCTTTGTCGCTCAATATCGTAAAGATCCAGTCGTTGGCCAATGCTCCTTTTTTTGCATTGGTACCATTCATATTGAAACGCTGTGAAGTTTTAGTCTTACTATCGTAGGCTACAAATCCCGCGCCGAAGGTGGCGATATAGATCTTATTGTTTTTGCCGAAGGCAAAGGTCTGCACTTGCTTGTCTGCACAGATACCCAGGTAATTTGACTGGCCTGTGGCAGGATCAATTTGCCCTAATCCTTTGGTATAGGAGCTGAACCATATTGTGCCGTCCGCTGCGGTTTCCAGCTTGGTGATATCTGCTGCGGTGTGCATCTTCTGATGGGAGATACCCCGGGGGTCAGCCTTAAATATTCCTTCGTAGTCGACAGCGTACCAGATATTGCCCTGCCGGTCTCTGGTGATGGCATTGATGGTCTTTTTGTCGGATTGTTCGAGATCCAGAATACGCCAGAACTCAAACTGTCGGCTCTGTACAGGAATAAATACCAGTCCCCGCTGGAACCAGCCCAGCCAGAGATTGTTTTCCCGATCCTGCAGAAAGGTGCGGATGCGCCCGTGCCGATAGTCATTGTCCAGATTCGGGAGCTCGGCCCTGGTACCCATCAGCGGGCTACGGCTGAGGTCGAGGTACCAGAGGCCGTCGCCTTCGGTGCTGATCAGCAAGTGGTCTTTTTTTGCTTTGGAAAGCTGGATCTCGCTGACCGTCGACTGACTTTTCTCCTTGAAGGCCACCCCTTCGAAGCTATTCTTCGCCGCATCATAACGGCATATCTTGGAGGGTGATGCAAATATCAGTCTGCCGTCCGTCTGCTGCACAATATCGTAATTGCCGCCCTTGGGCTGCGGTAGCAGGTCGGAGTTGATGCGCTGTACCTGCCTCTGATCAGGGGAAATGCGCGACACGCCTACGCGGTCAACTGCCACCCAGATTCGATGCTGCTGGTCTTCGAAGATACTGCGTGCAAACATTCCGCCCATCAATGAATTGAGTCGCGGTAATGGCAAGGCTTGCCTCCGTGCTACCTGGATATCGAAGATACCCCAGCCCGAGGTGGCCGCCCAGATGCGGCCATCTTTTTTATGGATGATATCCGTGATATGGGGCGCAATCTGATTGGGAAAATTTATGCGAACAAAACGGTCTCTGTTTTCATCATAGTACTGCAAACCATTGTTGCAGCCCACCCAGAGCCTTTGGTTGCGGTCTACATGCAGGATATTGATATTGTTGCTGGATATCGAAGTACTATCGTGTACATCGTGAAGGTATTGGATAAAACGAATGCCGTCAAATTTATTAAGTCCGTATTCTGTAGCCGTCCATATATAACCATGTTTATCCTGGCATATGCTGTTGGTGAGGTTGGATGAAAGCTCTCCAAAGCCATAGTCCCGATTGTCATAGATGCGTGTGGCCTGTCCTTGGGCATACCATACAAAGGCAAATAAAAAAAATACAGTCGAAAAGAAATCCCTCCACATTGGTTTATTGGTTTATCAAGTTGAAGATACATATTATTGGGCGACACTAAAAAGGAAAAATTGATTTCTGTCACTTTGAGCCGCTTTTTGGTTCATATGAAACAAATTGAAATAGATATGAAACATGCTTGTCGCGCTTTGCAACAAATGCCAAAGGTAATGTAACGAATGGCAATGCCGCTACGCAGGGAAGATATTAATTTTAAATTTCCAGATCGGCGATAGATCGGCCTCCTCCTTTTTTTGTGTTTATGCAAAACCGGGATGGTGATTGCTCGGGCTATCGGAGGGTCGGAAAATACCAATTGTAAATAAGGTTATCATGTTGTTTTTGACTGAAATGAATTTATCCTTCTTGAGGATACACTTTGGCTTTTGGGCTGGGTGGCTAAATAGCCGGAGCCTGTTAATGGCTGTGCTGCTATGTGCTTGCATCGATACGGCCCGGTCTGCAGCCTCTACAGTCCCAGATACCGTGGGTGCTGGCTTTGTGGTCCAGCAGGCAAAGGCTGGTTACCTACCCTTGATCCAGGATGGGCTATCGCTGCCGCTGCTTATTGATCTGAATGATCATAAAGGCGTCCTGCGTGCTTATGAAAACCTAAAATTGGATTTCGCCCGTGTCACAGGTAAGAAACAGGATCTGCAGGGTACAGGTAAATTCAAAATCATCATTGGCACCTTTGGCAAATCGGCGTTGATCGATTCGCTTGTTGGCAAAGGGCTTATTGACCGAAAAGAACTGGCTGGCAAAAGGGAGAAATTTGTGATTACAGTCGTTAATAAGCCACTGCAGGGGCTCGAATCGGCTCTGGTGATAGCGGGAAGTGACAAGCGGGGCACGATCTATGGGATTTATGAATTGTCCGCACAGATAGGGGTATCGCCCTGGTACTATTGGGCCGATGTGCCGGTAAGACAGGCGACACAGTTGTATGTGAAACCGGGTATTTATACACAGGGGGAACCAAAAGTAAAATATAGAGGGATTTTTCTGAACGATGAGGCACCGGCCCTGAGTGGCTGGTCCAAGGCGACTTTTGGGGGCTTCAATGCTGATTTCTATGAAAAAGTGTTTGAACTGCTGCTCCGTTTGAAAGCAAATTACTTATGGCCCGCGATGTGGGGTAGCGCCTTCTATGATGATGACCCCAGGAATGGGCCTCTTGCTGATGAAATGGGGATCGTGATGGGAACGTCGCACCATGAGCCCATGGCTCGGGCTCAGGCCGAATGGAAAAGGTATGGCAATGGCGGAAGCTGGGATTACAGTAAAAACAAAGCTGGCCTATTGAACTTTTGGCGCGGTGGAATGGCGCGTGCCAAGGCTTGGGAATCTGTGGTTACCATCGCCATGCGTGGCGACGGGGATGAGCCCATGAGCGAACAGCAGAACGTGGGACTATTGGAACAGATCGTCAAGGATCAACGCAGCCTAATCGCAGCAGTCACCGGAAAACCACCCTCCGAGACACCGCAACTATGGGCTTTATATAAAGAGGTGCAGGATTATTATGATAAGGGCATGCGCGTACCGGAGGATGTGACCCTGCTGCTCTGTGATGATAATTGGGGTAATGTCAGAAAGCTTCCGGAATTAAATGCCAAAGCCCGAAAAGGCGGCTATGGGATGTATTATCACGTGGATTATGTGGGTGGACCGCGCAATTCAAAATGGGTCAATGTATCCCAGATCCAACGGATCTGGGAACAGATGAACCTGACTTATCATCACGGTGTGGACCAGATCTGGATTGTCAACGTGGGGGACCTCAAACCCATGGAGTTTCCAATCTCATTCTTTCTGGATATGGCCTGGAACCCGGATCGTTTTCAGGCCAATAACCTTTTTGACTATACCAAGCAATGGTGTGGGCAACAGTTTGGCGAGGCCTATGCTGCGGAAGCTGCCGACCTGCTCAACCGTTATACAAAATACAACCACCGGGTTACGCCCGAACTATTGGACGAAAAGACATTTAGCCTCGCGCATTATAAGGAGTTTGACAGTGTACTGAACGATTATAAAACACTGGCGATGGAAGCCTCACGCCTGTATTATCTGCTGCCCGATTCAATTCGGGATGCCTTTGATCAGCTTGTGGTCTTCCCGATCAACGCGACTGCCAATCTCTATGAGATGTATCATGCCAAGGCAATGAACGCGTATTGCTGGGCGAGAAATGACCGTAAAGCGAATGACTGGGCCGACAAGGTGAAAACCTGTTTCAGGCGGGATTCGCTGTTCACCGACCATTACAACCACCGGATAGCAAAAGGAAAGTGGGTCCACATGATGGATCAGGTACGTATTGGTTATCAAAGCTGGAACGAACCGCCCAAATCGGTCATGCCAGCGGTAAAGTACCTTGCTGATTCGAGCACTGCACCCCTCTTGCGCACCTTTGTCGAAGCCCATGGATTTATTGCCATGGAGGCAAGGAGCTATGCTGCTGCAAGTAGCGCACCCGCTGTACAATGGACGGAAATCCCTGACCTGGGCAAGACGGTGTCGGCAATGACAACCATGCCGGTCACGGCCCAGCTCACTGATCATACAGCCCTGGAGTATAAGATCCTGATCAAGGAAGAGAAGGAGGCGAAAGTGATCCTGCTGTTGTCGCCCACATTAAATTTTAATGGAAATAGGGGATTGCGCTATGCCATCTCGCTGGACAATGGGCCGGAGACAATTATCAACTTTAACGGTCACTACAAAGGCGAATTGGGTCCTTGGCAGGCACGCCGTATCATTGAAAGTGTTTCGACCCACAGGATGTCGCCTGGGGAGCATAAATTGAAAATTCGTTTTCTCGACCAGGGTATTGTCCTGCAGCGCATACTTATCGACCTGGGCGGGCTACGGCCTTCCTATTTGGGGCCGCAGGAGAGCCCCGTGGCTGAGAGTAGTATAAAGCTTTAAATAAAATTACTAATAAATAAATTGATTATTACATATGAAATCGAAAACACAAAAAGTGGCTTTCTGGGAAAAGGTAGGGTACAGCATGGGGGATGGCTCTGCTAACCTTGTCTTTCAGATGATGATGATGTTTCAGCTGTTTTTTTATACCGACGTATTCGGTATAAAAGCGACTGCAGCTGGCTTTATATTGCTTTTTGCCCGGGTATTTGACGCTTTTGTGGATCCACTGGCGGGCATACTTGCGGACCGCACGAATACCAAATGGGGAAAATATCGCCCCTGGATTTTATGGACGGCCTTGCCTTTTGCGCTGTTTTTTATCCTTTCCTTTACGACGCCGGATCTGGAAGAGCGCGGAAAGATATTATATGCGGGGATCACCTATACCTTGTTGATGTCCATCTACTCGTTTAACAATACACCTTATGCATCATTGGGAGGCGTGATGACCAGTGACATTAAAGAACGTACCAGTATTTCGTCGATCCGCTTTGTAACAGCGACGGTAGCGACATTCGTCGTCCAGGGTCTTACATTACCCATGGTCGCCAAACTGGGACAGGGTGACGCATCCAAAGGCTGGATGTATACCATCAGTATTTATGCCGCTGTGGCTTTTGTCCTGCTGCTTGTGGCTTTCTTCTCTGCCCGGGAACGGATCACCCCACCAGCGGATCAGACGAGCTCCATCAAACAGGACTTTAAGGATATCCTCTCATGTCGCCCCTGGAAAGCGATGTTTGTACTAACACTATTCCTGTTTATCACGCTGGCTTTATGGGCGAGTAGCATGTCTTATTTTTTCAATTATTATGTGGATAAGGAAGCGCTATTTTCTTTTCTGGCCCAATTTGGCCTGGCCAGGGATACCTCGGATCTAATGGGGCCAGGTCATCGCATACTGGATGCTTTTGGTCTGATCGTGTACCGCCCG
The DNA here is from genome assembly GCF_013167215.1 of Sphingobacterium prati. Taxonomy (GTDB): domain Bacteria; phylum Bacteroidota; class Bacteroidia; order Sphingobacteriales; family Sphingobacteriaceae; genus Sphingobacterium; species Sphingobacterium prati. The sequence continues at coordinate 1,180,151 of NZ_JABJWY010000034.1, read as the reverse complement.
GAGCGGGTTTTTGCGGTCGGTTTTAGCTTCTTCAATATGGTCGGTCAGTTGGTGACTTTATTGGGCGTGATCTTTTTGTCGAGATGGTTGTCCGGAATTTTTGGTAAGCGCAATGTTTTTATCGTTTGTCTTACATTGACAGCAATTTTCACGGCTATGTTGTTCTTCGTCCCCAAAAACGCCATCGTTAGCCTCTTCGTGATCAATATATTGAAAAGTTTAGCTTATGCGCCTACCATTCCATTGCTATGGGCAATGATGGGCGATGTAGCGGATTATTCCGAGTGGAAAAATCACCGTAGGGCAACAGGCTTTGTATTTGCCGGGATCGTATTTGCACTGAAAGCCGGATTGGGTATCGGTGGTGCATTATGTGGCTCCTTTATAGGCTCCTTCGGATTTGTAGCCAATGTTGTGCAGGATGACTATGCCATCCTGGGCATCCGGTTGAGTGCCAGTATCATACCGGCCGTGACCTTTGTGTTTGGAATGCTGGCACTTTTGTTTTACCCGATCACAAAACAGGTTAATGAGCGATTGCAGGATGAACTCCACCGTAGAAGGTCAGCAGGTAGGGAGGCTGAAATGCCTTAAAAACAGGAATAAGGAAATAACAGATTATTTATATGAAAAAAACAAAAAAGCTGGCGATGTTGGTCGCAGGATTCATGTTGTTGTCAAGCGGGGGCCTGACAGCACAGCAAGCAACGGAGAGACTGGCATTAAAAGCTGCTTTTGCCGACAAGTTTGCTATAGGAACCGCTCTCAATCTGAATCAGATTTATGAAAAGGACAGCAAAGCCAAAGCCTTGATCGAAAGCCAATTTAATACAATCACTGCAGAGAATTGCATGAAGGCAATGTATTTACAGCCACGGGAAGGGGAATTTAACTTCAAAGATGCGGATCGTTTTGTTGAATACGGCGAAAAACACGGGATGCGCCTGATTGGTCATACACTGATCTGGCATTCCCAGGCACCGGGTTGGTTTTTTAAGGATAAGGAAGGCAAAGAGGTATCCAAAGAAGTGCTTATCGAACGGATGCGCAAACATATACATACCGTGCTGTCTCGCTATAAAGGCCGTATAAAAGGCTGGGATGTGGTCAACGAAGCCATCTTGGACAATGGTGAATGGCGGCAAAGTAAATTCTATCAGATTATCGGCGAGGACTTTGTGCGCCTGGCCTTTCAGTTTGCCCATGAGGCCGATCCGGATGCTGAGCTGTACTATAACGATTATTCAATGTTTTTGGAAGGCAGGCGAAAAGGGGTGGTCAGCATGGTGCGCAAGCTGCAGGAAAAAGGGGGTAAAATTGATGGAATAGGCATGCAGGGCCATTTAAATATCGATTATCCAGCGTTGTCGGATTTTGAAAATAGCCTGCTGGCTTTTTCTGCCCTCGGCGTTAAGGTCATGATAACGGAAATGGAGATCTCGGTACTACCTGCTCCGAAGCAGACTCGAGGTGCTGAAGTAAGCACCCGCTTTACATACAACAAACAGTTGGACCCCTACGCAAAAGGATTACCAAAAGACAAGGAGCTGCTGCTTGGGCAACGCTATAAGGACTTTTTTGCATTATTCCTCAAACATCGGGATAAAATCGACCGCGTTACGGTATGGGGTGTCACAGATGGCGATTCTTGGAAAAATAACTGGCCAGTACCGGGTAGGAGGGATTATCCTTTATTGTTTGACCGCAACTATCGTCCCAAATCTTTTGTGGCGGATATCATCGACATCGCCACTAAATAAATTGCAAAACCTTTAATAGACATAAAATGAAAAAGAAAGCACGTTACTTGTTTCCAAAAGATTATATGGCTGACCCCTCAGCGCATGTATTTAATGGTAAAATTTATATCTACCCATCCCACGATAGAGAAAGCGGCATCGCAGAAAATGATCAGGGTGACCATTTCGATATGCAGGATTATCATGCCTTTTCCTTGACGTCGACCGACGCCGAGGTGGTCGATCATGGCAAGATATTGTCGGTAGCGGATATCCCCTGGGGCGGTAGGCAGCTCTGGGATTCGGATGTCGCCCATAGGGATGGTAAATATTATCTGTACTTTTCGTTAAAAGATAAGAACGATATTTTCCGGCTGGGGGTGGCCGTAGGTGACAGGCCCGAAGGGCCTTTTATCCCAAACCCGGATCCGATAAGGGGAAGCTATAGCATCGACCCCTGCGCCTTTGAGGATAAGGGTCAGTACTATCTGTACTTTGGTGGTATTTGGGGCGGACAGCTGCAGTGCTACCGCAACAATAAGCTGAGCTTGCCTGGCGAGTTGCCGCAGGCTGACGAACCGGCACTTTGCCCTAAAGTCGTGCGGCTGTCGGATGATATGCTCCAGTTTGACGAAGAACCCCGCGATCTGCTCATCCTGGACGGCAACGGTGAACCCCTACTGCAGGGTGATATCGACCGCCGCTTTTTTGAGGCCTCCTGGATGCACTGCTATCAGGGCAAGTATTATTTTTCGTATTCCACAGGTGATAGTCACCTGTTATGCTATGCCATCGGGGACAATCCGTATGGGCCGTTTACGTATCAGGGGGTTATTCTGACACCGGTGGTGGGTTGGACCACCCATCATAGTATTGTTGAATTTGAAAGCAAATGGTATCTCTTTCATCACGATGCGGTCCCTTCGGGTGGTAAGACCTGGCTGCGGAGTATGAAGGTAACCGAGATTGAATACGATGATAATGGTCGTATCCTAACAGTGGAGGGTAGCTAGATGAAGAAAGTCGTCCGGTATATCATAGCCTTAATGGGCCTGCTGCTGTATAACCTGGGCCATGCCGAAGACGGTAGCCAGTTATGGCTGCGCTATACCAGAGTACCTGCCAACGAAGCTGCGCTCCGTACGGTAGCGTGTAGGGTCAATGATCCTGTAGCCTACATGGCGGTCGAAGAATTGCAGCACTATTGGCGCCGTGGAGATGTCACACTGGTCATAGACAAAAGCTGGTCTGGGCAACAGACCGGTGGATATGCGATCCAATCCAGGAGAAATAAAACTGTCATCAGCGCCGGCAGTAGTGCTGGCCTGCTCTATGGAGCATATCATCTCTTGCGATTGCAGCAATTGCAAACTGATATTCAAGGTCTTAATATTGTTGAAAAGCCCAGCTATGCGCTACGGATGCTCAATCACTGGGATAATCTCGATGGTACGGTCGAACGGGGCTATGCAGGGCATTCGCTCTGGAAATGGTCCGAGCTACCCCAAAAGATTTCGCCCCGCTACCGCGAATATGCCCGGGCAAATGCCTCTGTTGGTATCAATGCCGTGGTGTTGAACAATGTCAACGCTGCGCCCTTGATCTTGCGTAGCGACTACCTCGGGAAGGTGAAAGCTTTGGCAGATATCTTCCGCCCCTATGGAATCAAGGTGTTTTTGTCCATTAATTTTTCATCCCCCAAGCTATTGGGGCAGCTGCGGGATTCGGATCCATTCAATCCAGAGGTGGTGAAGTGGTGGGAGAAGAAAGCTGCAGAGATTTATGGCCTGATCCCGGATTTCGGTGGCTTTTTGGTGAAAGCCAATTCGGAGGGGCAGCCGGGGCCGCAGGATTATGGGCGTACGCATGCTGAGGGGGCAAATATGTTGGCGTCGGCCTTAAAGCCATTCAGGGGCCTGGTCATGTGGCGTGCATTTGTGTACAATCCCTCTGCTGAAGACCGCGCCAAACAAGCGTATCAGGAATTTGTGCCTTTGGATGGTAAATTTAGTGACAACGTTATTGTGCAGATTAAGAACGGACCTATTGATTTTCAACCCCGTGAACCTTTCAACCCCTTGTTTGGAGCGATGCCCAAAACAAATCAGATGGTCGAATTTCAGATTACACAGGAATATCTCGGGTTTTCGAACCATCTGGTATATTTGGCACCTCTGTTTAAGGAAACCCTCGATGCACAAACCTACACTAGGCCGCTGCACGCGACGGTGGCGGGCATCACCCAACATGGGCCATATCCACAGCTTTCGGCGATTGCTGGCGTGGCCAACATCGGGGCAGACCGCAATTGGTGCGGGCACCATTTTGCTCAGGCCAATTGGTATGCCTTCGGCAGATTGGCCTGGAACGCAGCTCTGTCGAGCAGCAGCATCGCAAAAGAATGGCTGTCGGCGACGTTTTCCCCTGATCCGGATTTGGTCGATCCCTTATCGGATCTGATGATCGCATCACGGGAAGCGGCTGTAAACTATATGATGCCACTGGGCTTACACCATCTGTTTGCTTTTGAACATCATTATGGACCTGAACCCTGGGGTGATATGCCTGGTGGAAGGCCCGATTGGATGCCCTGGTATTACCATAACGCAGACTCCATTGCTGTCGGCTTTGACCGCACATCTTCGGGAAGCAATGCGGTGGCACAATACCATAGCCCCTTGAGGGAGCAGTTCGCCAACATCGCTACATGTCCCGAAAGTTATCTGCTATGGTTTCACCGTGTTCCCTGGACCTACCGTATGAAAAACGGCCGATCATTGTGGGACAATCTCTGCTATTCGTATCAGCAGGGTGTGGATCAGGTGCGCCACTTTCAGCAGGTATGGGACAGTGTCGAAGGAAAGATCGATGCACAACGCTTCAAAGGGGTACAGTCAAAACTGAAAGTACAGGCGCGAGATGCGGTCTGGTGGCGCGATGCCTGTCTGCTTTATTTTCAGACTTTCGCAAAAATGCCGCTACCGGCAGATCTCGAACGTCCTGTGCATGAACTTGACGACTTGAAAAAGATCAAGTTGAATCTCAAGCATCATAATTAATCAAATTTTTGGCTATTATTTTTTGCTCATCCTAAATAAATACATCCAGATGAGCGAATATGGAGGCCAAGAAGGGTGGTGTAACAAATTGAAATGTCTTTGGAACATATTTTAATCGCTGCCATTACCCTTCAAACTAAGTTTGTAATTGAAACCAAATTATAAAACTACTAATTTATAAACCAATCATGTTAAAGAGGAAGGGGAAAGCTGTGCTGGGAATAGTAGCAGCACTGGCTACGTTAACGGCATTTAGTACAAAAGAGTATCCAAAAAAATGGGCGAAAGATGATCCTTCTGAACCCATATTTTCAAACTTTACCTATACAGGGGAGGATGCAGTTTATCGCGATAATCCATTAAAACGCAGTGAGTTCTATTCGCCTATTCTGCAGGGATGTTATCCCGATCCAAGCATCACTCGCAAAGGCGACGACTACTACCTGGTAAACTCTTCGTTTGCGATGTTTCCAGGTGTGCCTATTTTCCATTCTAAGGATTTAGTAAACTGGACGCAGCTGGGCCATGTGCTCGACCGTGAATCTCAGCTGAAGGTGCAGACAACAGGAATAAGTGCCGGAATCTATGCGCCCGATATCGTGTATAATCCACATAACGATATGTTTTACATGATCACTACACAGATTGCTTCCGGTATAGGAAATATGGTCGTAAAGACCAAAGATCCCAAGGAAGGGAAGTGGTCGGATCCAATCAAGCTCGATTTTGACGGAATTGACCCGTCCTTGTTTTTTGATGACAATGGAAAAGCCTATGTGCTGCACAATGACGCTCCGGACAAAGGTAGGCAGCGCTATGAAGGACATCGTGTGATCAAACTCTGGGAATATGATAGTCAAACCGACCAGGTTGTCAAAGGCACTGACCGGATTATTATCGATGGCGGTGTAGATCCTGCGAAAAATCCTATTTGGATAGAGGGCCCCCATCTGTACAAAAAAGCGGGTAAATATTACCTGATGTGTGCCGAAGGGGGGACCGGTAGTGATCATAGCGAAGTGATATTTTCGAGTGACCATATCACCGGGCCTTATACTCCTGCAGCCAAAAACCCAATACTTTCCCAACGGCATTTGGCCAAAAATAGGCCGAACCCCGTCGAGTGGGCTGGGCATGCTGATCTGGTCGAAGGACCAAACGGGGCCTGGTACGGTGTATTTTTGGCTGTTAGACCCAATGAAGCAAAACGGGTCAATACGGGCCGTGAAACGTTTATATTACCCGTTGATTGGTCTGGCGAATGGCCTGTCTTCGAAGGTGGAATGGAAGCCTTAAAACCTAGTGTAAAGGTGCCGGCCGGGGTAGAAAATAGGACGAATACCGAAGGCTATTTTCCCAATGGGAATTTTACTTTCTCTGATCCCTTGACTGCTGGTAAACTGGATCACCGCTGGGTGGCTTTACGTGGACCCCGTGAAAAATTTTTGCAAATAACCAGTACAGGAACAATTTTAAAACCGTATGCAGCTGATATAAGCGAACAAAAGCCAATTTCTGCTTTGTTTTATAGACAGCAGCACAAAAACTTCGAAAGTACGGTATCCTTAGCCTATGTACCGGCCTCGGAGTCGGATTTGGCGGGAATAACCTGCCTGCAGAGCGAAAAATACCACTATGTACTCGGCATTACCAAGCGGGGAACTGAAGACTATATTGTACTTGCCAGAAATGAAAACGGAAGCAGCCGTATCGTCGCCAAAGAAAAAATAAAGCCTACAGGTAAGGTAAAATTCAGGGTAAAAGCGGTGGGCGACTCCTATCAATTTGCTTATGCGCTGGATGGGCATAACTTCAGGAATGTGGGCACTACCGTTTCAGGTGATATTTTATCGACTGACCTGGCCGGTGGTTTTACAGGCGCTCTGATCGGAATCTACAGCACGATAGCCAATAAAATCAGATAGATAGAGGGCAAAAAGATCACGCTTTCTTTTCTCTCAATGGAGCGGAATGATAAACCTGTGATCTGTATTACAACATAAAATTATCTTAAACGACTTAATAAGTCACGATTATAAACACAAGTGAACAGAAAATTTGCTTAAAATCCCCTAATTATGAGAATGATTAAATTTTATTTTCCCGTGCCCAAAAGGATACTGTTGCAATGCTGGCTCCTGGCCTCGCTATTGTTTTTCACAGCCGTTCAATCGGTTTGTGCACAAGATAAGCTCGTAAAAGGCTTTGTCTCGGATCAGCAGAAGAGGCCGATAGAAGGTGCAACAGTAGCTGTGAAAGGCGGTGCCAAGCATACGACTACGGACAGCAAAGGCGCATTTGCCATTGAGGCCCAAAGTAGCTCGGTCTTGATCTTTACAAATGTTGGCTACAAAACGGCTGAAATGCCGGTGGGTACCAATAGTAACTTGCAGGTAACGTTGGCGTCCGACGATATAGCCATGCAAGAGGTGGTGGTGATCGGTTATGGAACACAACGCAAAGAAGCCGTTACGGGCTCGGTCGCATCAGTCAGTGGCTCGACGATGAATGAAGTTCCGGCGGCAAATATCAGTAGAGCGTTGCAGGGACGCATTGCCGGAGTGAATATGCAGCAGAATTCGTCCAAACCGGGTTCGCCTATGCAAATTCGTATCCGTGGTACACGCTCATTGACGGCTGATAATAATCCCTTGATCGTATTGGATGGAATTCCTTTTGCGGGGTCTATCTCGGATATCAACCCTTCGGATATCAAAAGCGTGGATGTGTTAAAAGATGCATCGGCGACGGCGATTTACGGTTCGAGAGGGGCAAATGGGGTTATTTTGGTGACTACCAACAAAGGCCGAATCGGCCAACCGGCACAACTTGCCTACACGGGCTTTACAGGGCTGCGTACGGTGTTTGCCAAATATCCGATGATGTCGGGTCCTGAATTTGCTGAAATGCGCCGTTATGTAGGGCAATTTCAAAATACACTGGATGAGTCGGACGATACCAATACCGATTGGCAGGACCTCTTTTATAAAAATGGCATGGTCAATAGCCACGACTTGAGTATCAATGGCGGTGCTGAAAAAGGGAACTACAATTTTGGAGCCGGTTATTTTCGTGATGAGGGTGTGATTCCGTTGCAGAATTTTACCCGCTATAATCTCCGTGCTGCCCTCGATCAGCAAGTAGGTAAAATATTTAAATTTGGCTTCAACCTCAATCAAAGTTATAGCATCACCAATGGCAACAATATTGGTGTATATCCGGTATTGAGCGCCTCACCAATCGCAAATCCCTTTAACACGGATGGCACGTTCAAGCCGCGTATCCAGCAGCAGACATCCGGACAGCAATGGGTTCATACCAGAGAATCCTATGAGGCCCTGGGCGACAGCTATGTCAATCAGCAGCGTGTTTTTGGTTCTTACAATAACATGTATGGCGAGATCAGAATTCCTGGAGTGGAGGGTTTGAGCTACCGGACCAATTTAGGTTTGAACTTCCGTCAGAACAATGACGGTAGTTATACGGGCCAAGGGGTATTTAGCGGTACTCCGGACAACTTGTCTTCTGCTTCCATCGCCAATGGGAGGACGGTACAATGGGTCATGGAAAACTTGCTGACCTACGACCGGACATTTGCGCAGAAGCATAATTTAAACTTGGTTGCCCTGTATTCGGCTGAGCAGAACAGCAATAATAGCACCGTGATATCCGGCCGGGATATTCCGATCGATGCCTTCCAGTTTTACAATATCGGTAGGGCCCAGGGTGAAATTATTGTTAATCCTGACCTGCAGGGCTATGCCAAAAGTAGCCTGATGTCCTTGATGGGGCGCGCTATGTATACGTTTGACAATAAGTATATGCTGACGATGACCATGAGACGCGACGGTTCTTCACGACTGGCGCCGGGGCACAAATGGCATACTTATCCGGCATTCTCCGCAGGCTGGAACATCCATAATGAGAAATTCTTGTCGTCAACACCTTGGATCAATCAGCTTAAGCTGCGTGTAGGATATGGCCAAACATCCAACCAGGCGGTAGATCCATACAAAACCCTAGGCTTATTGAGTACAAGACCCTATAATTTTGGTACACAGTTTCAGACTGGCTATTATATGTCCGAATTACCGAATCCCTTGCTTGGATGGGAGTTTTCCAAAACCTATAACTATGGGTTAGACTTTGGGTTGCTCAATAATAGAATCAATGGTACAATGGAATATTATGTACAGAATACGGACAACATCTTGTTGCGTGTGGGATTGCCACCGACCAACGGCGGCGGAAGTTATATGGCGAATATCGGAAAGACACAAAACAAAGGATTTGAACTCTCTCTGAATGCGGCAGTCATTGAAAATGAAAATGGATGGAAATGGGACGTAGGTTTTAACCTTTATGCCAACCGCAATAAACTCGTGGAGCTGACTTCAGGAAGTCAACGGGATGAGGGAAACCAATGGTTTGTCGGCTATCCGATCGATGTGATCTACGACTATAAAAAAATTGGATTGTGGCAAACCGGTGATGCACATATGAATGTTCTGGAACCTAATGGCAACCCGGGAATGATTAAAGTGGAGTATACAGGTGATTACGATGCAAATGGGGTGCCGACGCGACAGATAGGTCCGGCAGATCGGCAAATAATCAATATACAACCGAATTTTATGGGCGGTTTCAATACCCGCTTAGCTTACCGAAACCTGGACCTGAATGTGGTGGGAACGTTTCAGAATGGGGGTACATTGATCAGTTCTTTATACGGAAGTACGGGCTATTTAAATCAATTAAATACGCGCGCTGGCAACAACGTGCGTGTTGAATACTGGCGTGAAGACCGTACGGATGCCAAATACCCCAAACCTGGAGGTGTACAAAGTGGAGATAATCCCAAATATGGAAGCACCCTGGGTTATTTTGATGCCTCCTATCTAAAGGTAAGGACGATCACAATGGGGTACAACTTTAAACAAAAGTGGGTTGAACGGATGGGAATCAACCGTCTACGGGTGTATGCGACCGTTGAAAATCCATTTGTTATGTTCTCTCCTTACCACAAAGAATCGGGCGGGGATCCAGAACCCAATTCCTATGGTGATGAAAATGTTGCCGTGGGCGGCTTAAGAAGGATATTGGTGGTAGGTACCAATACACCAGCGATGAGAAGTTATATTGTGGGTCTCAATCTTTCATTTTAAACATTAAGACAATGAAAACTATCAGTTCAAAACTTATCATAGGGCTCTGTGCAGCTTCACTTTTGCTCAGTACAACTAGCTGTTCCAAATTTTTGGATGAAGAGCCCAGAGGAATCTTTACACCGGGGGATTTTAAAACTCCGAACGGCATAAACAATAGTATTGTCGGCATGTATGCCCATCTGCGTTATATCTATGGGCAGGCTTATTTTTATAATGCCTGCCTGACGGGTACTGATGAAGTTACTTATGGACAGAGTGCCGATGAAAATTTTCAGGCAATGGATTTTAGCGGGGTTGCTAACCTTACCGCCGTCAACAGCAGGGCGGACGTGGCTTGGGGGGCTGCCCTACCCAACATCAACATGGCTTCGGGAATTATCGAAAATGCACCGGCTGTGGGCACTTCACCAGCGATTATTGCTGAAGCGCATTTTTTTCGGGCATTTGATTATTTTCTTTTGGTGCAGACTTTTGGCGGCGTACCGCTCGACCTGGGCGGAGGAGAATTGAAATACAGTACCTCCGTGGAACGCAAATCAAAACGCAATACCGTCTCAGAAGTCTATACAAAAGCGATATTTCCCGACTTGCTTACAGCAATTAGCGACCTGCCGGATGTTCCGCGGTTAAAAGGTGCAGTGAGCAAAACCGTGGCACGCTTATATCTGGCAAAAGCATATTTGACCTATGCCTGGTGGCTGGAAAATCCCAAAAATATTCCAACCTATCCAGAAACCAGTCGTACCGATCCCAATGGCAAGTCAAGTGCCTGGTACTTTCAGCAGGCTTATGATCTGGCTGTTGAAGCAATTGAAAACCCGGGAACCTATGGTTTACAGCCTACATTTTATGATGTCAATGTCGGAACAAATGATCGCAACAATGAGATCTTGCTTTTTGCGGATCATACAGAAGACAGCGAATTATACAACGGAGGAAGCTTAACTTATGGTAGCGGTGGTGCACCCGACAATTTTGCGGGCTGGATGATGACCTGGAATTATACTTCACTCACCAGTTCAAAGACAACAGGCTGGAGTACGGCGGACCTGGTAAATAGTGTGCAGCGGGAAGCTGTCCAGGCGCTAGGACGTCCCTGGACGAGAATGGCACCCACCATCAATGTGGTGACCGAAACCTTTGCTGATAAAACCAACGATTCGCGCTATGATGGTACTTTTACAGCAGTATATAGGGGAAACTGGAATAGGGCGAATGTCACTAATGCAACCTTATATAATGCTAACAATATGCCTGTCAAACCCGGAGATGCCATTCTGACTTTTTTGGACGAGGAGCCACAAACGCCAATCAACTATGATAATAAGACGTATAAGAGCAGTGTCGGTGCGGGGGTACTGGCAGGTCGGCCGGATTATGTGATTTCACCTGAGGGGATCAGCCGCCGTGTCTATCCGGGACTATGGAAACTCGGTCCTTACCGCACAGATAACGGCAATGGGCTTGGACAGCCCAACGCCAGCAGCACGCGGCCGTTTAATATTGCAAAATTCTCGGAATTGTACTTTATTGCTGCTGAGGCTGCTGTGAAAGGTGCGGCAGTCAAAGGAGGAAAGACTGCGCGTGAACTGGTCAACGTGATCCGTGGCAGAGCAGGTGTATGGCGCTGGGACAATAATGGAAATGTGGCAAAGGAAGCTAACCATCGGGCCGAAATGACTACTGCTACTCCCGCTCAAATTACCGTGAATTACATATTGGCCGAACGGTCTCGGGAATATTACGGTGAGGGATACCGTTGGTATGATCTGGTGCGTACACAGACCTGGAGCGATATCGCAAAAACTTACCGTATTGCGGGATCGAATGTTGGCGATCATAATGCAACGACCTTTACGCGGTCAATACAGCCATTGCATTACCTCCGCCCGATCCCACAGGGACAGCTGGATGCAATGGATATGTCCGCAGAGGATAAAGCGGCTTATCAAAATCCAGGATATAATTAATAAACTAAAATCGTTGTTGAAAGACACCTGCAGAAGCATGGGCTCCAGTAGGTGTCTTTTTCTTTCATCGGATCGTCCTATGATGTCCAGTTGTACCTGAAATGGATATACATATCAACATCCGAAATTGTGTAATCGTATAAAAATGAAAAAGAGAAAAGCTTGTTTTTTTCTGTTGGGTTTAAGCTTGTTGCTGTTTGGCAAGCTTTCGTTAGGGGCGGTGCGGCTTCCGGCCTTGATAGCAGACCGTATGGTGTTGCAGCGCGATACCGAATTAAAGATTTGGGGATGGGCCGATAGGGATGAAAAAGTGAGCGTACATTTTCGTGGAAAAAGCTACTTAACGCAGGCTGATAAAGAGGGAAGCTGGTCTATGCTACTACCGGCGCAAGAAGCGGGCGGTCCGTTCCTAATGCAGATCAATGAGCTTGCTGTTCGGGATATTTTGATTGGCGATGTGTGGCTGTGCTCGGGGCAGTCCAATATGGAAACGCCGATCGAGAGATTGGTAGACCGATTCCCAGAGATCAACGAATCCAACAACCATATGATCCGTTATTTTAAGGTGCCCACGCAAAGTGCGCTCGACAGCCAATCGGAAATGGCCGCGGGTGGACGCTGGTATTCGGGGGTAGCCTCGGAGGTCATGAACTGGACCGCATTGGCCTATTTCTATGCGCAGCAGAACTACGCACATACAGGTGTCCCCGTGGGCATGTTGGTATCAAGCCTGGGTGGATCAACGATCGAAAGCTGGATCAGTCAGGATCAGCTCAAAGAATTTCCCCTGCTGACATTGGATCGCCCTGCTTTGGATAGCATGCGGCTGGCACAGCAAGATATCGGTCTCCGGGATTGGATAAAATTGGATTGGAACGATAGCAGCTGGCCTACATTTCAGGTACCAGGCTATTGGCAGGAGCAACATATTGACCGAAAAGGGGTGCTCTATTTTAGAAAGTCCTTTGAATTGCCCACAGCACTGGCGGGTAGGTATGCCAAGCTGTACCTGGGTACACTGATAGACAGCGATTCGGTATTTGTAAATGGACATTTTGTTGGCACTACAGGTTATATGTATCCACCCCGGAAATACACTATCCCAGCAGGTATCCTACGGACTGGGCACAACAATGTCACAGTCCGGCTGCGTTCAACTGCCGGAAATGGCGGATTTGTGGAAGACAAGCCTTATAAATTGGTGGTGGATGATAACGAAATAAACTTGACGGGCGAATGGAAGTATAACGTAGGCGTGGATCTGAGCTTGGTAAAAAGTTATCTGCCGCGGCTGAACAATTTAAAGACAGTGGGATCGGGACTCTACAACGGCATGATCTATCCGATAAAAGGCTTTGCTGTCCGCGGCGTGATCTGGTATCAGGGCGAATCGAATACGGGTGCACCCCAGGACTATGCAAATTACCTAAAGCTCCTGATAAGAGATTGGCGCCTGAGCTTGAAAAGGCCCCAGCTGCCCTTCTTGCTCGTGCAGCTCCCTAATTATATGCGCAAAAAGGAGAATCCGGCTGAATCGGGATGGGCGGGTGTACGTGAAGCTCAGTTAACAGTGGCCCGTCAGGTTCCTTATACTGCGCTGACAGTCAACTATGATATCGGCGAGTGGAATGACATTCATCCGTTAAATAAAAAAGACATTGCTTCGCGGCTGTTATTGGCTGCCCGCAAACTGGTATACGGTGAAAAGCTGGTCAGCGCGGGGCCCACTTATGAACGCATGGAAATTAAGGATGACAAAATTACGATCTTTTTTACCAACGTAGGGGGCGGTCTGGCAAGCCAGGATGGCGGAACGCTGAGACATTTTGCCATAGCGGGAAAGGACCGGAAATTTGTCTGGGCAAATGCCATAATTAAGGGGAATTCGGTGGTCGTCAGTCAGAAAGACATCCCTAAACCAGTGGCTGTGCGTTACGCCTGGAGTGATAACCCGGCCGAAGCTAATCTGATTAATAAGGAGCGGTTGTTGGCATCCCCATTTCGGACAGATAGTTGGTGATCTTTATTAGGTCGCCAAAAAACTTATGTGCCATTGCGCATTTTTTGGAAATTGACTTTTTCCATTTTAGGTAACAATATCAAGGTACCGTGTTCTGATTCAATTTCTGACACTTGCAAGAACAACAAAGAATATTTGGGGAATTACTGTACAAGTGTTAAAAGCGGAAACAATAAAATAGGTAGTCTGCCCATGTATCGATTTCCGCCTCAGATCTGTTTGGTTTATTTTCCAAACCGATAGCTCAATGACAATAAGACTTTTCTATTGTCAGGGAAATCGGAATTAAATACTTTCAAGTCTCCATATTCACTGACCAACCGCGGATTGCCATTTCGAAGTAAACCATTTGCAGCCAGCTTAATCATCCCGTGGTCGCCAAACATCTTCTTTTCCGCAGCCAGATCTAGTCCATAACGTTTGTCAGTCCGCGAAGGTCCGGTTGTAATTCCTGATCGGTGGTAAAGTGCTATTTCAGTGCGCAATCCGTATTTGAATTGGAAGCTATGGCGACTGTTGGCTGTCCAGCTGGAGCCTCTTGAATCGAGGTTGACCTCATCGATCTGGCCAGAATAATTATTGTAAAATGCATTTACATAATGGCTTGCTGTCCACCATGAACGTAACGTCTGATTGTACATCACACTGGCGCTATAATTCAGATAACGTCCGATATTCTCCGGCCTAGATAGATTTTCGCCGACCCGATCTCCCTGCCGGACAATCCAATTGATCATATCCCGCCCATATGAAATGCCCAATGTCGTGAATAGCTTATTCTGATAGCCATGGCCTATTTCAGTAATATAACTCTTCTCCGGCTTTAAGTCAGGATTCCCTTCGTTGTAACTATAAGCATCTTCATAGATCCGAAAGACGTTGATGTCGTGATCGCCCGGCCTCTCAATACGGCTGCTAAAGGATGTCCTTAAGGTGTTCTTATCATTGAGGTGGTACAGCAGTGACCCACTGGGAAAGAGATCAAAATAGCTTTGATCAGTTTTTTTGTTCAAAGTGACCTGATTGGCGTCTATAAAGGTATATTCGCCACGCAGGCCAGCCTGATATTCGATCCGCTTGTATTTACCGGAATAGATGGCATATACAGCTTCAATATGTTGTGTGTATTGAAAACGGTTGGAAGTCGCATCATCGCGCAACCATTGACCCTGATCCAATATCGTATTGATCACATCATTTTTGATGTAAAAGTAGGTCCCTTTCCAGCCGAGTTCGATCTTACTCGAATCAGTTATGGGTTTGCTATAATCAAGCCTTCCGGAATAGGTTGTATTACTCAAATCCTGCACATTGGTCCGTCCTGTGACAGATTTTGTGTTTGTTTGTAAATTGAATTTATTCGTTTCAAATCGATTGTTGTAATCGTTGCCGTGGGGAGCAAAGTCAAAATTGAATTTTAAAAAGTGGTCTTCGCCTTCGTATTTATTGATGTAATTAATGTTAAATGTCCAGTTCTTAAAAGTTTCATCAAAACGATTGTTACTGAGAGCCCGTTCGGTCAGTATGTTAGCAGGGTAGTCCCAGGTATCCATCTCGATCGCTGCGTAAGGCTTATAGTTACCCTTCATCCAGTGCACGCTTCCATCTAGGATGCCACCGTCTGAAAATTCATATTTAGCGCCTGCCCTTACACTATGGAAGGAGGCGTCATCGAGCTGTTTGCTTTCATGCTGCTGCTGAAAGGAGCTTAAGCTACCCTGATTAAAAAAGCTTCGTTCGGTCAAATTATGGCTTTTACTTCGGTCATAACTGGTATTCCCTTGTACATACAAGTCCAGATCATTGACCTTGTAGTGTAGGCCTCCACCAAAGCCGCCATAGAATTTTCGGCCCTGGCCTGCACGGACGAAAGCATCCCCACCAAAGCCTCTTTTTCCGTTTCGTCTGGTCACGATATTAATGATTCCGGCCGTCCCTGAAGCATCTTCGCGCGCAGAGGGATTGCTGATCAGCTCCAATTTTGAGACTTCGGATGCTTGTAGCCCACGTAGAATGCTCGCAAGCTGTTCGCCTGAGACAAACATCTCGCGGCCATTGATGCGCACATTGGCACCAGCACGGCCCTGAATGGAAAAATTTCCCTTACCGTCGGAAACTAGACCGGGTGTTTTTTCCAAGAGTTCAAGTACATTGTTGCCTTCTGCCAATACGCTACCTTCGACATCGACAACCATCTTATCGGCATACTGGCGCACACTGGCTTGCTTTCCAATCACATTGACTGTCTCCATTGTATATGCGAGGGCTTGTAAAAATAGTGGTGTGGCGGTTTGTTCAGCTCCAGATAATGTATAAGATTTACTTAATACCGTCGCGTAACCAACGGAACTGTAGCGGATTACATAATCTCCATTTTTAGTTGCCTGTAATAGAAATGAACCGTCCTTAGCGGCATCAGCTTGTGCAACCAATGCCGAATCGGGTAGGCTTAAAAGACTGGCAGTAGCTCCTTTAAGGGGCTGCCCGTCTTTGTCAAATATTTTTCCGGATAATTTCGTCTGTGCCACGAGTTCCATGGCCGAGCTTGAAAGCAGAATCGTTAATAATGTGGATTTCGTCATAATAATATTCCTTGTCCTTTCTAAAGAAAGAACCGTCTTAGCATAAACTTAGATACGTTATAATCTTATGGATTCGTAGATTTTGGACGAAAACGGACCGCTGTTTTTTTTACTATTGGGTCTGTTGTCGTATTTAGAGCTGTAGCGTCATCAGTTGATACAGCGTCTTTTGCAGCTGTAAGGCGGCGTCCCTTTTTTTTACCCCACTTGCGGTTATACCAGATAATAAAACCTGTAATGGGTAAGGAGCCTGCGATAAAAGTGAGAACAAAAGCCAATACTTTCGTCGGAAAGCCCCAGATCGATCCTACATGGATATCGTAATTGAGCCGCCTGAACTGTTCACCGGAACTAAGGTCGTAAAAGTCCTTATTAAATAAGGTTATATTATTGGGCAAAAAGGCACCTGTATACCGATCGAACGAATAATAGCGGTTGTTGTACTGCCGATCCATGTCGTTTCGAATGTATACGGATATCGTGCCCTCTTTTTTCTCGGTATCCGGATAAGTGATCGTCAGGTAATGTGGATCTTTATATTGTGTTAGAATAGCCTGGATCTCTTGATCAAAAGCTTTCGGAAAATGTGCCAATTGATCGATTTTTGTTGAATCCGAATATACCGATGTCCGTTCGGCCAGAGGTGTTCCCCAGTTGGTCGACCAATATAAAGCCCGATTGAACCACTCGATACCATAATACATTCCCGTCACCGCCAGTAATAACACCAAAAGAAAAGAATAAAATCCAATGACATTGTGAAGGTCAAGATTGACGCGTTTCCAACCAGCTTTCCATTTGATCCGAAAGCTTTTCTCCCTGGTAGATTTTGTCCATTTCTTGGGATACCACCATATCAACCCTGTGATCAGGGTAATGCTGAAGACTAAGGTCGCATAGTTGACGATGGGGCGTCCGATAGCTCTCGGAAGCCAGAGGAAGCGGTGCCCGCTCAATGTCCAGGCAAAAAAGCCATTCAATTTTTCCCTTAACTGTGCTTCCTCGGAATTGTCTTCCTTTTGCAAACCTAAATATTGGCCTGTGTAGGGATGTAATAGATGCACCTGTGGTTTTGCTGGTCGACGACCATCCTTTCCTTTACCATCTTTTTCTTTGATGGTAAAGGAGACGGGGCGATCCCGGGTATAGGTAATGCCTTGTACGGAGGCATTTGAATAGAGCGAATCGGAGATCCCAACAATACGTGATGGCGAAATCAAGGACTGACTTGAAGCAAGGATATATTGCCGTTCTTTTTTCGGGATAACAAGATCTACAATTTCATGATTAAACACCCAGAGGCAGGCCATCAGGCAGCTAACAAAGACAATAATACCTGAGGTCAACCCCAACCAAAGGTGCAGCCAATTATTGACTAAGCGAAACAGTGAGCTTTTTTTCCTTCTTACAGCCATTTCCGCTTAGTTTACTGCAAAGCTCATGGAGCTGGTGCGGCTATATTCTTCAAAAGATTGTCCTTCGACCTTTTCTCTTCGGGATACTTCTGCGTAGTATTTGCCCTTCCATTCAGGGATAAATTTGATCACACCCTGCGCGTCTGTTTCCAACCATTTAACCCAGCCACTGGGCGCAATGATTTGAACAGCAGTATTTGCTGTGGGTATGCCTTTTTGGAATAAGGTCAGTGAGACCTCTTTTTTGTTTTTAAATGAAGTCTGGCCGGTAAAAACAAAGAGCTCATTGGCAAGATGCGACGCTGTATTTCCAAGGGTGGAATGACCAACATGAATGGTCGCTATGGCATTGATCTGATATTGCGTTTTGGCGCCTTCTTTTCGTTCGGTATCTCTTTTTAAAGAAACATGATAGACACCATCTTGGTCAGGAACAAATGTTGCCGATAGGTGATCACCCTGCGCGGTAGTCGCCAATGTCGATGTGCTGCCATCAGGTTTGATCAGCGTTAAGTTAATCTGCATGCCCTCTTTGTACCACCACCATTTGGAGACGAGTTCATGTTCATTGGGTTCGCCATAGACTATTTTTAAGGCATGAGGCTCGCCCTTGGTGCCTTTCAGTGAAGTTTCAATAAATACCGCATGTGCGGAAACCGACAAAACTATAAATAGTGTGAAGAGGGTAGATAATAGTTTTTTCATAACATTATGCTAAAAATTTTTATTTCAACTTATTGATATGGTATACATGGGTAATTCCACCATCGATTTCAGCGCCACGTTTCACCGCATTTGTCGCAGGATCGTATTCGTAGATATACCATTTGGAAGCGTCTGTTTTGAATGCATCGTATAACTTGCCATTCTCGATCAGATTCATTGTTGTTTTTGGTTCTGCCCCACCCGTTAGGATTCTCAAATCGGCAGTTATTTTTTTATTCGCAGGATCCACTACATAAGGGCTGATATATGCTTTACCATTGCCTAGTTTTTGGATCGTGGAAGCAGAGGTATTTTTGAATACATTATAATCTTTCAAATCAAAGAAATAATCTTTATCAATCTCTGTTTCACCCGCTTTGATCCGTACTAATCCGTAGGTTGATGGTCCGATTTTCTTGGTCAAAATGTACAAATCGTTGTTGTCATCCAAGAATGTGGTATTATTCACTTCCCAGTGGCCAGCCACTATGCCACCTCTGGCGTCTTTCAATAACTTGCCATTGGCCATTGATGGATAGTCACAAACGTAAACGAATGTTGAATCCAGAATATCTTTATTGCCTGTTCCGTCCGATCCCCTGTATTTGTGTCCAACAAACATTTTTCCTGATCTGACTGTAAAACTAGTCGGCACCATATAAGGAGCTATATACGGTTTATTGTCTGGTGTTAATGGCTTGTAGTCTAAGAAAGGGATATCGACAGTCAATGTTTTATTGAGTGTTAAATTATTGACATTCATAAAATAAATGGGTTGTTCCAGGACATTTTTTGCAGCATTATAAGTCCCTGCGGTCTTTGTTATCACCAATTCATCTTTGGAATTGAGTTCGTTTAATACTTTTCCCAGGTAAAATGCACTTGGAAAAGCATAATTGTTCGTTTCCTTCATTGTTGCATTATCCTGAATTTCCAGTTGGCTGAAACGTGTACCATCGTTAGACAAGTAGAATTTCCCTTGATAATTGTAAGCATATACACCATACCAATCTCCCGGTAAGTAGCCTGAAATATCGATGCCTTTATTTCCAGCAGGCGTCAACAATGTATTCTTCATTAAATCATCGGTCGTCAAAATATAAGAGCCTGTAGTCGAAGTTACCCAAACGGAATATTCGGTGCTTATTTTCTCTGTCGTTTCAGGGATATCTGGACTATCTTTACAAGATGCTAATAAGGACACTGCCAGTGCGCAGTAAGCTAAAATACGATTCTGTTTCATTTATTATTTGTTATTAATTGTTTAAAAATTACATGAGCGATACTCTGAGTTTGATATAAAAAGCTCTACCGGGCTTTTGTAAACGAAAATTATCATAGGCCCTTTCGTTTGTCAGGTTTCGAACTTCCCCCGATATATTGTATTGATTTCGATTCCAGGAATAGGTTAGGATCACGGAATGTACGTTTTGACTCGGAATGTGGTTTTTTGAGGTCAATGAGCCTAAGTGTGAATCACTCAGATAATACCAGCGTGTAAATTGTGTCGTCCAGGACAATTGGGTGCGGCTACCTTTTTCGAACCAATCATTTTGGGCTAACCCAATTTCAAGGTTTCCGTATACCCAGGGTCTATTTGGTATCTGGTACCCGTAGGTCAGGCTAACTTCTTGGTTGGTGTCATCTGTATATTTTTTGTTATCTAAAGCTTTGTCATAACTGGCATTGACTGCTGCTGTGATGACATCTTTATATCCATAACGGATTTCGGTTTCGGCACCATAAAGCTTCACCCCGGGTATATTGTACGCCTGAAATTTTGATTGTCCATCAACAGTGACAATATGTGTATTGATATAATCTTTTGTCAAACGATAAAAGCCTGAAATATCAAAATTGATAAAGTGATTGTCATTAAAAAAAGTATTGTAGTAGAATCCACCGTTTAGATTATCACTTCGCTCAGGTTTAAGGTCCCAATTTGCAATTTGATTCTGGCCATCGCCGTATAGCGCACCCATCGTGGGCATATTGTAGGCTCTTTCTGCGGAAAACTTTACACCACCATCTCTAAAGATCCGGTACCTTGATGCAACACTATATCCCTGATAGTTGAAGTATTTGGTATATGAAACGATTGCTCCGCCTAAAAGTTGATTATTTGTATCAAACTCGCGCTCATCAACTTCTTTGTATGTATTCAGACCATAGTATTTAATGGCAATATTATTGACCAACCGCTTATTGAACCATTGGTTTTGCCACGACAGCCCTACAATATGACGTGTCATGCGACTGGGTAAGCCCGAAGTATTGTAGTCTGCTATTTTATCGTAGGTCTTACGATGATTTGTGTTTACATTATAATTGAGGTTCAGGCTGTGGTTCCGTTCTTCATCAAAGTCGTAATTGAAATTAGATCGCGCTAAATAATTGCTTGTCTTTTGTTCCTCATGTTTCTGCTGATTCACATTTGAAGAACCTGGGTTTGAAATCCAGGATCCACTCCAATTGTAGTTGTAAAGCGCCGTATCGCGAATATTGGCAATGTCATAGCTTGCACTTGTATAGATGTCTGCAAACAGGCGATTCACCAAAAAATTTTGCTTCTTATAACTGATCGCGGGCATCAGATAGTTGGACGATTTCCAATCACCGCCATTTACATCATTTATTGTTGCCCCCAATTGATTTTGTTTATTATTGGCCGCATAGGTCAATCCTATGTAAAACTGGTCCGCCCAGCTCTTATCGCGTAAACCAACTTCAATCTGCCCCATAGCAGAATAGTATCTATCTTTAAATCTTTTAACTTTATCCAATGCGACGAACTTATTGTCAATTGTCGTTTCGTATACTACACCGTATTTCGGCTCGCTGTACATCGTATAATTATTATCTGAATAGTTGTAAAACGCATTGGTTCGGATGAACAATTTGCTTTTAGGATTTGTGTACATACCGACCAAGGCTGCCTGATGTGTATTGAAAGACCCATAGCTATAGCTCAAATCCAGATAATGTCTTGATCGCTGTTTTGTAATAATATTGACAGCCCCTCCCAAGGCATCAGACCCCAAGAAGGCTGGAACGACCCCTTTGTAAATCTCGATTCGATCGACCAAGTTGACAGGAATGTTATTGAGTGACATTGAAGATCCGAAGTTGTCCATCGGAACACCATCTATATATATTTTGGCGTCTAATCCGTTGATGCGAAATACAAAATTTGATCCTAAACCTCCGTCTTCACGAAATGTAACCCCTGGCGCGGTACGTAAAACTTGATTTATGTTAGCTGTCTGATTGGCATATACATTCATATCGATGACGCTCACATTAAATCCCGAACGTTTTATCTCGGCAAGCTTACGTTCATTTTCAGTTTTTCCACGCGCTGATACAGTTACTTCCTCTATATAGTTACGATCTTCTTTGAGCTGAAAGTCTTGGTTGAATTTACCTTTTAAGGCTCTTTCTTCGAGCCTGTAGCCCACTGCGGTAACGCGTATGATGGCGTCATTGAAGCTGCTTGTCTGCAATTTATAATATCCGTCTACATCGGATGATGTACCTGTGTGCTGATCGTTTAGTCGTATCGTCGCACCTGCGATCGGTTTTCCAAAATTATCTTTGACAAAACCCGAAATAGCATGCTTTTTAGCTGTCTGTGCCTGTGTAAATACTGTAAAAATTAGTAATAGAACAAAAGTAGATGTTGACCTCAACATTTTATTTAGATTAAGTATATATAAGAGGGTTGCCTATACTTATCTTTTACCGAATGTTGATATTGGTCTTTTTTTTAAAATTTATATAAATAGTTGATTATAAGGCTTATTTTTTTGATAGCGGAAGGCGTAATCATTTCAAATAATCCATACGGACAATAAAGTTTGTGGTAGAGGGGAGTTTGATTCCTTTCGAAATCTCTTTTGTCTGTAGGTTATATTTCCAGACACGATGCTCGTCATTTGAATCATCTATGGCAATATATACGTATGTTTTATCGCTCCATACGTTCTCTTTCTGCGTGCCTTTATCCAACGGAAACGGAATTTTTTCGATGGTTCCAGATTTTAAATCCACTAACCTATACTCAAACTGATAGACAGCATGAAAATTGGAGAAATCGGTATACAGCTTCTTTTGTTCATTACGGATAATAGCTTTTCCGTTGCCAACATACCAGAGCCCGTAAGCGTGATTTCCGATCGACTTGGAAATATTGATCATATAGTCCTGATCAACGAGTTGTTGGCCTTTTTTTTTCCTAAATATGGCTGTTGGCAAGTTCGGGTTATTGCCCAACGCAATGCCGGGGTTGGTCATAAAATAATAATCACCCGCTTCGTTTTTAAAACTATAGGATTGTATGATATTGAAGCCACCGGGATAAGTCGAACGTGTTTCTTTCTGAATATCAGTAAGCTTAAAACTATCATATTTTATGGTGGCGTAATAGGTCGTATCGGATGTTGTATAGCTATATTTTCCCGTTGATTTAAAATAGGAATAGGCTAGCCAAAGATCATCGTTTTCAATATCTACAAGACCAACGTGTAGCGCAGCATATTCTTTTGTGGCAAATGGCAAAATAATGGTGTTTTCTTTTACGATCTGCATCGCCTCAACATTGATTTGGTAGATGCGGGCTTGTTTTTTTTCACCGACACTATTTTCACGGCAGGCTGCAATGAGATTGCTATCGTCTTTCCATGTGATTGTTTCAAAATCACGGTTCTTTAATGATATACTATCGATAAGAATTAATGATGCCCCCTGCAATTGGTATTTGCTAAAGACACTTGTCTGGCTCGATAATCTATAAAAGAAGCCATTTTTATAAATATATTCTCTCTCCTGTATACGCGAGGTGGATAGGGGGATTTGAAGAGTAGTACTCCCGTTGTCATCTAAGCTTTCGGCAAACAATAAACTGCTCGGGTTTTCATCTTTGTTGAACAAACAAAGAACAAAATTTGGATCGATTTTTTTTGGGGAAATTTGCCTGCACGAAAAAATGACGGTTACTAGAAAAGACAATAATAATAATCGCTTCATGCTTATCTTTTAAATGCTTTGAAATTGTTCTCTGATCTTAATTTGCATATTTGACGGTAAAAAAGCAAGGTCACTTTTTTGAAATGCAACGATTTTACCAAAATCTGGCGAATCAGAGACAAAATATTCTTTTCCAGCCTTAAATACCAAGATATTATGATTATTGTCCAAAAGCTCAAAATCCCTTTTGGGTTTGATGATAAAGTCTCCTGAGAACGTTAGTTTTTTATTGATCAGATCAATACGGGCTGTACTATTTTTACTTAACTGCACATCATAGTGGTCTTCGGTGAAGAATTTACTGTTGTCCACAGACGTATTACTAAATGTATGATTATCTAAAGTAGGGTGAGAAAAATGGAAAATAGAAAAGCCGATCACAAAAACGACAGCTGCTGCTGCAGTAACTTTGCCCCAGTTTATTTTGTGGTTGTGAGTAGCATCTGTTGTGATTTTATTCCATATAGCAGAGCCAACTTCTTCGTTTACTGCAGTGCTTTCAGCGATACTGTGCCAGGAATCATCGTTCAACCATTTTTCGACTAAATGCCTATCAGTCTCAGAACATTGACCTGAAGCATATTTTTTTAGTATATCTTGGTTGATTTCCATTTTTTGATAATCCGTATTCATTCAAAAGTACAAAAAAGTAATTAATAGGAATCGAGCAATATGGATATTACAATACTTTTTAAGTCTGATCTTGATCACTGATAATGCCTTGCTGATATGGTATTCGACCGCTCTTTCTGAAATCGATAGGTTTGTTGCGATTTCTTTATTGGTCAATCCCTCATCTCGGCTCAGTTTATAAACGTTTTTACATTGCTTGGGTAAGGAATCAACAGCATTATCCAAATGATTTTTAAGTTCTTTGTAATAAAGGTTATTGTCTTCATAAAATTCAGTTTCGCTGTTTGAGATTAAATCGTGATGCCGCTGCTTGTTGCTTCTATTTCTAAGAAATTCCAGCGATTTCAATTTCACTGAGCGCAAAAGATAACGTTCAGCATCACTTAGCTGAAGATCAGTTCTTCTTTCCCATAGGGATTTAAAAACATCTTGGACAATCTCCTTGGCATCATCTTCGTCCCCGATGCTTTTGAGCGCGAAAGCATACATCCTTTTCCAATACGTTTGGAAAAACTCTTCAAATTGTCGTTTGCTGATCGCTATTTTACGTATTGGGATTTTCAAAGCGAACAAATATACACTCTATTTAGACTTATTACAAATAAAGATGACGGCAAATATCAATTCTTTGATCATCTGATACAAACAAATTTTTATTTTCTTCTGATTTGAAATTTGATGCCCAATGCTAACCCAATGTAGTCGTCAAATTTCAGATATTTATTCTGTATACCACTGATTAGGTAAAGATCACTGGTATGCAGGTCATAATAAAATTTTAGGCCTTCGAAATAGGAGGTGCTTGATTTGAACTTATAGCTAAAATCCTGGCCAACAAAAATATTGATCCGTAACCTGGTGGAGAATTTATAATAACTACTTGGATATTTGTCCGGCTCCTTGTACCAGAATTGTTTGCCAAGTGTTGTATTGAGGTAAATGCCAGTGCGCAAGGGATGGTAGCTGAGCTGCTCATGAAGCTGCACCGTCCAGGGGGTATAAGACTGCCGTATGGTCATGGTGAGCTTGGCACGGTCGGTATCGTATTTGGGTACATAACCCATTAAGAAGTCTGTTGACCATTGTTTTTGTTTACCATAATCCCATCCAGCACCCGCAGATAGTAAGCCGATGGAACCGGCATATTGGATCATATAGCTGGAGGGGACAAGGCTGAGGGCTGCTCTTTTAAGTTCCTTGGTATTGCCCCTGCTGGACAGCGTATCGCGCTGCTGTTGATCGGATGACTGGGCTAGGCTGACTGTTGAAAGGAATAGAGAAACAAGCGCGATAAAAAGTTTTTGCGTATTAATAAGAGACAAGTTCATGCGTATAGTGATCCTTGGTGATTGTAAAAATTAGATATTGACGTTTGCCAATATTGGGGGTACCGTAGTAAATAATCCCATCGTTAAAAATATCTTCCTGCTGGTAGGTATGATCATGGCCATTGCTGCAATAGAGTAGATTGGGGTATTGCCTGATACTATATTGAAAGACAGCAGCCACATTGTTGTTGAACTGGTCTGAAGTCGGTCTGGCGTGCATCACTACAACTGTTTGCTCAAAACGCCCTTTATCCGTTTGGCGTTCGTGCTCAATAAATGAAAAATCAGGCACCGGTGTCGAATAGTCCGATTCTAATGCATTGGTATTTAGACATAAAAATTTCGTTTTCCCTGCAATAAAACTATAATTAGGGCTGCCAAATACCTGCTCAAAAATCTCTTCGCCGTTGGCCAGGCAATCGTGGTTGCCTAACAGCGCTACATAAGGCTGTTTAAGCTTTTCCAGGATGTCGCGTTGCCACAAAAATTCCTTGGTGAGGCCAAAATCGCTGATATCCCCCCCATGGATAATAAAATCAATATCACTACGTTTGTTGACTATTTTTACAAAATCGTCAAGATCGTCATGCCAGCGCTGCGAGTCACTGATAAACGCATACTTTATTGTGTCTTTGTCAGCATAATCACGTTCGATTTTTATAATGTTATCACGGTTGATGTCTTGTCTTCCTTCTATTTTACCAGCGTATGGGTGAATATCAAACATATTACAGCTATGAATAAGAAGTGAAATGGAAGCGAGTACAATATAAATCCAAAATTTTTTCATCTGAGCTTTTAGTTGTTGACTTTTTGAATTCAAAAGTAAGTTTTAGGGATAGATTGCTTCGCTTTTACAAATTATTATTACGCTTAAATGATATTATACAGACTGATTTTGACGCTATAGCGTATCAGTACATGATTATAACCCAAACGACTTTTTGTGGATTCATCTCTTGCGGGGAGATTGTTTTTCTATTGGAATTCTTAAATTATTTCCAGCTTGGGTGTTATTAATTATTATATTTGCTACATTGTCAAGACATGAAAGCGAAACAATTCATATGGATCTTATTACCTTTGATGCTCCTCCAGAGTTTCTCTAATGTATGGATATGGTCTGTTTTTCAGATTAATAGAGATTACATTGCCAGGTATGAATGTATCAATCGCTTTAATGAAAAAGCGCTTTCCTGTCGAGGCCAATGTATATTGATGAAAAAGATGCGTGAGCATGAAGAGAAGGAGCAAAAAAACCTTGAAACACGTATTATTGATGTTGTTTTTATCAATACTTCCCTGAAATTTAGCTTTGAAGTTTCTACTTTTGACGAAATAGCCGCTACACTGGCTTTTCCAGAAGTGAAAGAAGATTATGCTTACCGTCCCATCTTTTCTATTTTTCACCCACCGCTCGTTTAACGTTTCTGATAAAATTACTGGATACAGCGATTCGCATTTTATGCTAGTGGATTGCGCCGCA
Source organism: Sphingobacterium prati (assembly GCF_013167215.1). GTDB lineage: Bacteria > Bacteroidota > Bacteroidia > Sphingobacteriales > Sphingobacteriaceae > Sphingobacterium > Sphingobacterium prati. The sequence continues at coordinate 1,153,021 of NZ_JABJWY010000034.1, read as the reverse complement.
TGTCTTATCTTTCACGGGATAACTATGCCCATACTGTCCTTTCGCTGATCACCTGCCTTGCGTATTCTTCGTCCAATAGAGGCTTGCCTATAGTGGGCTAGAAGGGCCGTCAGCGGATGTTATTGAATCCTGTGCAGATAGGAAGGGTCTAGGAATACTTCGTATTGTTTAAATGAAATTAATGAAGAGAGAAAAAAATGAAAAATAGATTCAATATTATTTTAACCTGTTTTGGTTTTATCGTTTTTATAGCCTGCGCTGGCGACGGGAACAAAAAAGAGGCGCCGGAAAACAATGCTGCCGAACACATGAGTACGACATCAACGGTTGAAATGCTGGATTATAAAATAGATGGACCGAAAGGCGTCGGGGCCATCAAATCTTTTGCACATAAACCTTTTGATGCGCAGCTCGCAACTAAAGGGGTCGAGTTGTTTGTTTCGAAATGTGCGATGTGCCATGGCTTCGATCGGACATTGGTAGGTCCATCACTGAATGGCATCGTCACACGGCGTACACCGGAATGGATCATGAATATGATGCTCGACCCTGCGACAATGCTTGAAAAGGATCCAGATGCCAAAGCATTGAGCAAGGAGTTTGCATCGCCAATGACTAGTCTAGGCTTAAAGGAAGAGGAGGCTCGTGCAATTTTGGAGTATCTCCGCGAGCGGAATAGCACAACGAAATAAGATATTGAATTGATCCAATGAAATCCTTTAAGGTGAAAACATTGTTTTGTGTACTTATTGCCTGGGTAATTTGTTTACAAGCAACCAATTTATTGTGGGTGTTTGTCGCTTATGAGTGCAATCAGGACTATATTGAACAAAATCTATGTGTTTACCGGTATGAACCTGCTGCGACCTGTAAAGGTTTCTGTTACCTGAGTGAAAAGACTGTGGAACAGAAGGATGTTAGCGATGTACTTATCAAAGTGAAAAGTGCCGAAATATTGCTATTTGTCCAACTCGTCAATCCGCTCACTTGGGAGCAACCATTTAGTTTGTTTTTAAAGTTGAGCTGTCCGCCGACAAAGGATAACAAGCTATGCAAAGGCACGTTCATGCGGATTTTTAAACCCCCTATCGTATAACCGTTTCCCCTTAAGTTTTTTATTGAAGAAAAGAATAAGACAATGGTAATACGAAAAGAAAAACTAGATTTTTTAAGACTAGGAGATATTGATTCGGCTTCCAACGGGATTGTTATTATGCCCATCGCCGAATATTTACATGCTAAAGGCAACCAGAATACACTGCATGCGCACTCATTCTATATTTTATTGTTGATTCGGGGGGGCAACCTCGTGATGATGGCTGATAAAAGAATGTATACCATGGGCCGGCATGATATCGTAAGCATAAGTTCTAATTGCGTTTGCAGTTTCCAGCATAATGTACCTGTGGAAGGATGCGTGATCCTTTTTACCGAAGCTTTTTTTATGCAGCGATACAATACGGAAGCGGTGCCCTATTTTAACTTTTTAAAGAGCAACCGGATGAATGGCTTTGTACTGACTAGTGATGACATCGAACGATGCATCCACCTAATGGAGCTGATGCGGGTAGAATACGATACAGCTAAACTGGGATCGAGGGAGGTCCTGCGTAATTACCTGAATATTTTGCTTCAGATGCTGGGTCGCCAAATTACAAAGAATTTTGGGTTTGTGCAGATGGACGAAAAAGAGGAAAAAATGGTCGCGTTTGAAACCTTAGTGGACGAAAATTATAAACAGCAACGATTTCCATCCTTCTACGCCGGTCGATTGAATATTTCAGTCAATTACTTAAACCGTATATGCCGTGAAAAGCGGGGCATGAACTGCGGTACACTCATTCGGGATCGGATTGTATTGGAAGCGGAGCGCTTACTATACCATACATTCAAAACGGTAAAGGAGATTGCCTTTGAACTTGGTTTTGAAAATGTGCCTTATTTTATCACATTTTTTAAAGCAAAGAAGGGGCATAGTCCGGAAGAATTTAGAAAAAACCAAAAGGATTAAACAAGTGCGAAAAAGCCTTTTCCATTCCGGGAAAAAGGCTTTTTTGCGCCTATGACTAATAGGTACGAAAATGGAAACAAGCCGACTTTTTTGCTGCCTATCGACTCGCTGTTAGGTCGTTTGTGCAAGGTTTTAAACATTTTTACCCTTCTTTTAATTATTCGTCGCAAAGCTGTCTTGTCATAACCTATAGCTTTGTTCTATAACCAATTGTCGAATTAGCTACGAAATTTAAATAGCAATAAATTTTAAGTCTGATGAATCTCTTCCTAGTGATATGGATCGTAATGCGGTGAATCTCCTTAGGAATTTCATAACTATAACGTGTTGAAAGAATAACCAATATTTTAAAATAACCAAGTATTTGCCGTTTAAAAGCAAGTGCGACAATTTTATCTCAAATAACGATTATGAACAAAAATTTTGCATTTTCTTTTTTTTGCACGGCCAAAGAAAGGAATAGGAAAGTGAAGTGGTTGTTGATGGTTTCCATGTTGATGGCCATTGGACGCCTATCTGCACAAGAGCGGGTAATCCATGGGAAGATCATAAGTGATCATGGAAAACCTATTATCGGCGCATCGATCAAAGTCAAGAATAAAGCAATCAGTACCTCGACAAATGAAAAAGGAGAATTTGAACTTAGGCTAAATCCGGGAGAGGTAATTGTTGTTTCCAATGTAGGATATAATAATACGGAATATGTTATAGGCAATTCTTCTGAGGTCAGTATCCCTCTTGTTGCTACTGAAATTGCCGTGGATGAAGTGGTGGTCGTAGGATATGGTAAACAGAAGAAGGTCGATTTGACATCTTCCATTGCCGTTGTGGATACCAAAGATCTTGTGAAAGTACCTGGAGGTACAATTGCCACGCTTCAAAGTGCTGTGCCGGGAGTTCAGGTGACTAATGGAGCAATCCGTATTCGCGGTGTTGGATCCATTAATGGCACAGATCCTCTTTATGTGGTGGATGGGATGATTGGCGGAGCAATGCCTGACGAAAATAACATAGCCAGCATCCAGGTCTTGAAGGATGCTGCATCAAGTGCAATCTATGGCGCTCGTGGAGCCAATGGCGTTATTTTAGTGACTACCAAACGTGGTAAAGCTACGGATGTAAAGTTTGATTATAATGCATTTGGCGGAATCAAACAGATAACGTATAATGTCCCCTTGCTCAATGGCCAGCAATTGGCCGAACTCATCAATGAAGAAATGTATAACAAGGATCCTAATCGTACGGATTATCTGCCAGCGCTTTCCAAACCCACGGAAATAGGACAGGGGTATAATATGATGGACGAGCTACTACAGACAGGTAATTATCAGCGTCACAATCTCTCTGTTTCAGGCGGCTCCCAAAATGCTAATTTTAGACTTACTGGTCTTTATTCAACGGACAAGTCGATCATTATTCAAGATAAAAGTAAATATTATGGAACGCAGTTTATCTCTGATTTTACAAAAGGAAAACTCAAGATAGGGGAGACCTTATCGCTCGGGTATACTCGGCGGAACTGGAGTGATAAAAACATTATCGATGCGCAGAAATGGTCGTCAACATTACCCTTATTTGACGCCAATAGCAGCACTGGTTTTGCTGGCGCCGGGAATGGAACCGATGTGCAGAGTGCATTGGCGAATGCGTATCTGAACAAGAATGTCAACGACAATTTCTTTGTAAATGGAAATGCTTGGGCCACTTATGAAATTATAAAAGGGCTGGTTTACAAATTTAATATGGGAATAGATATTAGCCGTATTCGAAATGAGGGATATATAGGCAACTACTCGGTCGGCCAATATCAAAATCATAGTCCTGATGAACTCAATATTTCCAGTAGCCAAAATAATCGCTGGCTATTTGAAAATACCTTGACGTATGAAAATACTTTTGGCAAGCATGCGGTATCGACGTTGGCAGGTATCACCTCGGAGGAGTCGCGATACAATGCCGTAAATGCCGGCGCTCGTGGTTTACCAAGCCCAGATGTATTGATCCTCAATTCGGCTTCTTTAGCAAGTTCCCGCTTGGTGGGTTCGGCTGTGGGGCAATCCGCAATGTACTCCATGTTGGGGCGGATAAATTATAACTATGACAGTCGCTACCTACTGACATTTAATATGCGGCGGGATGGATCGGCCAACTTCAGCAATCAATATCGATACGGAAATTTTCCTTCGGTATCTGCCGGATGGCGGATTAGCCAAGAAGCATTTATGAAAGCATTTCCGTCTATTAGCGAACTGAAGCTGCGAGGTAGTTATGGTCTTCTTGGTAATTCGGATATTGCACAATACCAATACCAACGGACTGTCAGCTTCGACCACGTATGGTATTATTTGAATAATGTAATGGTTACCGGTGCATTACCGCAGACCCCCTCCAACCCAAATGTGAAATGGGAAAGCCAATATTCTACTGACATTGGCCTCGACTTGGAATTGTTTGAGCACAAATTCGCTTTGACAGTTGACTACTACAATAAGAAAACCGAGGATATGCTGATCAATGTGCCAATTTCATTTACTGCTGGATATGTGAATAACTTTCCTGTGCTGAATGCTGGAAGTATACGGAATCGGGGTTGGGATATATTGGCAGCATACCGAGACAAATCGGGTAATTTTAGTTATAATTTGGGGATAAACCTATCTTTGGTCAATAACCGCGTATTAAGCCTGGGTAACAATAATGAAATTCTATGGGGTAGTATTGCTCCGGGAGGGGAAAATGTAACAAGAACAGCGGTTGGCCGTTCTGTGGGTGAATTTTGGGGTTATACAACCAACGGATTATATACCGATCAGGCGCAACTGGATGCCGATAAAGTATTTGCACCGAATGCCGCTCTTGGTGATGTCAGGTTTAACGATCGGAACGGAGATAAGATTCTAAACGATCAGGATAAGGATTTTTTGGGAAGTCCAATACCTGACTTTAGCTACGGCTTTAACGCTGATTTAAGTTATGAAAGTGCTATTGGTACTTTTGACCTGTCGATGATGTGGCAGGGAAGTAAAGGCAATGAGATCTACAACAATAGTCGCTATTGGGGAGAGGGTATGTACCATTATTACAATAATTTTGCTTCTACTCTTGATCGATACCGATCAGAGGAACTCATCTTCAAAAACCCTGTATCAGGTGAAACGACGGTGTATCCAAAAAATACAGATACCAATATTCCACGCGCTGTACTGGGAGATCCCAATCAAAATCTAAGAGCATCAAATAGGTTTGTGGAAGATGGGTCTTATCTGAGATTGAAGGTGCTCAACATCGGGTATAGTATCTCAGGCCCCACGCTCCAGCGGTGGAAGATTGACCGCCTGCGATTTTATATTGGTGCAAAGAACCTGTTGACCTTTACCCAATATTCGGGCTATGATCCTGAAGTTGGCTCAGGTGATACGCGTTCCAACTTAAGCCGTGGAATCGACGGACAGACTCCTTGGGGACTGAGTTTTCCCAATTCGAGAGAATATTTTATCGGGATTCAATTTACATTCTAATTAATATAGGGTTACCATGAATAGACAATATATAAAACTAGGTGTCGTAGGTTTATTGTTACAGCTTTCGAGCTGCAAACCGAATCTGGATTTATCGAATCCACAGGAATTGTCGACAGATACCTATTATAAAACAGCCGATGAGTTGGAAAATTCGGTAATACCTGCCTATCAGGCATTGATTGGTCGCACGCAAGGGGGCTATGCCCGTAGTTTATACTACGAACTATTGGCGCCCGGAGATGACTATAACCATACCTTTAAGTGGGAACCGATGTACCAGGATACTTATAACACGCCTGCGAGCGATGGGATGGCGGCGTCGACCTGGAAAGACTTTTGGAATGGCGTTTTTGCTGCAAACCTGGCCATCGAGCGCATAAATAATTTTTCTGGGGAGATAGACCAGAATAGAAAGAATAGACTTTTGGGGGAAGCGTATTTTCTGAGAGGACTGAACTATCTACATCTAGGGATGCTTTTTGGCGAGACAATTCCGCTGATCCAAAAGCCTGTTGAAACAAACGAAGACTATTATCCAAGTAATGCACAGACCGGTGCAGTCTATGCATTGATCGTTGATGATTTTAAGACAGCTGCCGAATTACTGCCTACTCGTGGAGCACTGTATGCCGACAATAAAATGATTGGTAGGGCAACAAAAGGCGCCGCTCAGGCATATCTCGCTAAAACCTATATGTACAAGCCAATTTTAGCAAAAGGACAGGCAGCCGATTTTGCGAACGCCGAAGTCCAATTAAAAAATGTAATCGATAGCAAAGAGTATCAATTGATGTCTTCCTACCGCGATAATTTTTTGGAAGCGAAAGAGAATAATCAGGAATCTGTTTTTGAGGTACAGCTCTACAATGGACCAGGTTGGTTAGGAGATGATATCTCAAGCTCATGGCGCTGGCAAGAAATCGGTATGTTTGATGGCACAGGTGGCGCATGGTGGAATCTGGCTCCCAACAAAATGGCACATGATGAATTTGAGGATGGGGACCCGAGAAAATACATGACGCTATGGTGTGAAAATGGAGCGAAGTTTACCCAACTGGATGGAAAAGTCACTTCTTATAGCGATTGGATGAAAAATCTAGCCACTAACAAAGACCTGTTTGGTACAAGAAAATATTGCCCGGATGTCCAGATAGCGGATTTTGATAATGGCAATAATGATCGTATTCTTCGTTATAGCGATGTCTTACTTCTATATGCAGAGTGTTTAAATGAACGTGGTGATATTACCGCTGCCAAACAATATATCAATCTTGTCCGCAAACGTGCCAATAACATTGTCCCAGATGAGCAGCCTCACCTTTGGTATCAAAAATCTAACGGCACAATTCCTGATGTAGACGGACTGATGGCGCAAGGTCTCGTAAAAAACGGTACCCCATTGAATTCGGTCAAAAATATTATTGTGCATGAACGATTCGTCGAATTTTTGGGCGAATATCAGCGATATTTTGACCTATTACGATGGGGAATGGCCGATGCGTCTTGGTTGGCACCGCTAAAAAAAGCGGGTTGGTCTGCTAAAGCTATGTATTATCCTTTTCCACAGGCTGAACTGGACAATAATAAAAATTTGAAAGGAAATGATATGAACAATTGATTTTAGAAATTAATGTTTTTTTATTCATAGTTAGTTATAGGTGAAGGCGCCCGCTATTGGGCGTCTTTTTTATTGCTGCCGATATGGCGTGTGTTTTCCAGACAGATGTTGTATTTCCTGTAAATAAGACAGTTACTGGCGATACGAGAGTGATTCATAGAATACACAGCATGACCGTGGTGCTCAGCGCAGGCCTAATAAGATCGCTATCGCTTTGCACTTGGTCAACATAAAGTTGCACTACGTCAAAATATTTCCAGCTACTGGGGTGCAAATGCTTCCTTTGCTGGAAAAAATATGAAGAAACAAGTTTTATGTGCTATCTTGTTCAGCAGTTTGGCGACGCTGACAGCACATGCCCAAAATGCGGTATCAGGACAGGTCGTTGTCGACTACGTTCCCTTATCAAACTATATCCGCCCAGAAGATAGTGTTAAGACTGGATCAAAAAGTGACTTTAGAAGGATCCAGTTCAATCTTGAAATACCGTTATCGACCAAAGTGGATTCCTTGGGTAATATCAAACGCTGGTCCTGGAAAGTAGGGGCTTCCTACGCGAAAATGGAAAATCGTGATTATGCGCAATCTCTCTTTCCGACTGAAATGTTAAATGCCGAAATCGGGCTTCAATATTTAACTTCGCTAAAGAAAAATTGGACGCTATTGACCTTTGCATCGGTCGGCGTCTATTCGGATCTTGTCAAAGTCAATGGTAAGGATGTTTTAGGACAGGGGGGAGCACTTTTTATCAAACGGTTTAGACCTAATTTAGCTTTCGGCTTTGGACCTGTACTGAGCAACAGCTTTGGGGTGCCCATGATCCTGCCGGGATTATATTTTGACTGGAAAACAAATGGAAAAGTAAAGTTCAACGTGAATTTCCCACAGGGAATCTCCGCTGCTTATCAAGTAAATAAGTTGATGGATTTAAGGGCGGTGGTTAATCTGGATGGGATGACGGCCGAACGTGAAAAGAACGGTAAGTCTACGCTGGGCGGATTTATGTTGCTGACGGCCGGCCTTCAGCCCCAGTTTAACCTTGGCAAAAACCTCAAACTACAGCTGACAGGAGGAAGCACCCTGGCACGTATGTATGTGGAAAATGACCGTTCATTAAAGAGTTTCTTCAAAGAAAAGAAACAGGCCGATCCCAGGTTTTCGCCGACCTTCTATACCTCAGTGGGAATTAAGTGGAATATGCCTTACTAAATGCTTGATAAACGCTGTCATTCAAGGTGGCTGCGGACCTCAGTTTTGAAATATAGTTATTGACACTATCTAATAAAAAAACGCTTAGACCGGGGAGATCCAAGCGTTTTAACCTAACCAATTATAAACCTAAATTATGAGTTTAATGTCTTGCATTTTTTGTGCCAAGTGAATTGGTGTGACAAATTGGCAGCGATTCATTTCATTCAAAAGTATCTGGTTCTTCGCTCCAATTCCTGCGAATTTCTTGGACCGACCACCTGCGGAATGGTAATACAACCAATTAGCGACTGAGAAGTTTCCTAAAAACAACATTTTGTAGCAATTCCTCTCTTTTTGTACGGGAGATCGGCAATTCTTGATCTGCAATATATACGCGCCCTCCGGCGATAATATCGATATGATTGACATTGACCAGGAACGACTTATGTATGCGAAAGAAATGGTTGTTTGGTAAGGCTTCCTCCAGCGCCAACATGGTCTGGTGAATGGTAAGTATCCGCTCCTTAAAGTGTAGCTTGGTATAATTTTGCATACTCTCGGCATAAAGTATATCAGTCCAGGAAATTTTAACAAAAGCATCGCCCTGTCGGACAAAGAGCATGGTATCATTGGCACTGGGTTCTGAGAGTGTCTTGTTGCGTTGGATAAACTGTTGATAGGCTTTGGTTGCTGCTTGAAAGAAACGTTGGAAGACAATAGGTTTTAATAGATAATCGACCGCCTGTAACCGAAATCCTTCTAAAGCATATTCCGAATAAGCCGTAATGAAAATGCATAAAGGTGGCGTTTCGAGTGACTCCAAAAAATCAATACCATTGAGGTAGGGCATATTGATATCGAGAAAAATAAGGTCTATATCGCCTTGCTGCAATCTCGGTGCAGCTGACAGAGCCGATGGAAAAGTTTCAATAAGCTCCAGGAAGTTGACTTGCTCAGTCATCTCGGCAACATGCTGCCGTAATAGGGGTTCATCGTCCACGATGATACATCTCATCTTTTTTTGTTCCATTGCTCTTAGCAGTTAAGATCGATCTTCAACTCAACGCAAAAATTGCCATCTTGCTTTTCAATTTTTAGGGCGTAGAGCTTTTCATATTGCAAGTCTAGTCTTTTTTTGACATTTTCGAGCCCAATGCCAGAATGTCGCGGTGAAATTTGCTGGGGATAATCCTGATAGCTGTTGCTGATCTGGAATTGTAAATGCCCCCCTACTTCAACACAGTTGAGGCTAATTTTACCTTTTTGATCCGGAAGCCGAGCGACATGTTTAAATGCGTTTTCGACAAAACAGATTAGAAGTAACGGCGTGATATGTAGATCTTCTGTTGATTGTGACCAATTACATTCCACCGTCAGTTCATCACCCCAACGCAATTGTTCAATGCTGATAAAATTTTGTAAATATTGCAGTTCACGGCTCAATAGCACGAATGGTTGATTACATTCGTATAATTGATAACGTAGAATGTCAGAAAATTTTAATAATAAATAATCGGCCATGTCGACGTTTTTTTTCATCAGGATATGGATATGATTCAATACATTGAACATAAAGTGGGGATTGACCTGATCCTGTAAAATTTTGACCTGACTCTCCAGGAAATTTTGTTGCAATTGGCTGTGATCATGTTGAATATTTGCATGTTCTTGATAGAACCGGATGCCACATGCGGTACCATTGATTAGCAAGGAAGATGGGATGGCCTTATAGCTTTGGACGAACAAAAGCATGGAACGATCGCTATTTGAAAGTTGCTGGTTTTGTATAATAAAATAGGCATCCACTGAGCCGATCAGTATAGCTAAAATAAGAACAAAAAAAATGGCTTTGAAGACAAAAGGCTTCATTTTTTGTGTTTTAATAGCTTTCGGTAAAATGCTGTCGCTCAGGAGTTGTGAGATGAGGATAGACGATAGCATTACCCCAGAACTATGGAAAAGCGCATTTTCTGCACCTAGATCCTGCTTCACCTGAATCCAAACCGCAAACCAGAGTACGAGCCAGAAAAACATGAGGAAGAGATTCCGATAGAGATAGTTTTTTTTAAACATAGGACAAAAATAGCTAAATAGATTTGATGTTGAGGGGCCAATGGTGCACAGTGGCAGAGTTTGCTCTTACACTCAGGTGTTTACTGATACCAATAGGTTACGGCTGGAATAAATCGATTTGCACAAATTGCGTAAAGCAATGTGCTGTTTGTTCTACGGTAAATATATATTTGTTTGCATAGTGTAGGTCCAGCCCTTTTGTGATCTGTTCAAATGCTGCTTGCGTATACTTTTCAGTTGTGCCAACAGATGTTTCCTGAAGGCTGTTTCTGAGGGTAAAACGGAGCCTTCCTTTTTCTTCCTGGCAGTCAACTGTAATCTCACTAAGTTGATCAGGATGGAGGGCTACATGTTTGAATGCGTTTTCGACGAAAGGGATGAGAATCAATGGTACAATACGTAGCCCGGAAGTGCTAATCCTGCAGTGGCTATGGATTGTTAACCAATCTCCACATCGGATTTTTTCGATAGTGATAAAATCTTCTAGGTATTGAAGTTCACGGGAAAGGAGCACATCGGACAGGTTGCTTTCATAGAGTTGATAACGTAGCATATCTGAAAATTTTAATAAAAGATACTCGGCTTGTTTGATGTTCTTTTTCATCAGCTTTTGAATGTGGTTTAAGGCATTGAACATCAAGTGTGGATTGATCTGATCTCGTAGTGATTTGATCTGATTTTCCAATACCAACTGCTGTAACAGGTTGTGCTCCTGTTGTATGTCCGCATGCTCCTGATAAAATCGGATACCGCAGGCTGTTCCATTCATCAATAACGATGAAATAATCGCTTTATAAAATTGGACCAATAGCAGGGTGGTTTTTTCTTTTGTCGACAGGTACTGATCTGAATAGATAAAAAAGAAATCAAGTGTCCCCATCCACAATGCCAATAGGAGGGTAAAGCAAATCGCTTGAAGAATAAAAGATTTCATTTGTTTCGTCTTAAGCGCTTTTGGCAGGACACTATCACTCAAGATCTTTGCAATGGCAATTGCTACGACCATCACGCTTGAGGTATATAGCAAAGCAACTGATGTGCCCAGGTCCTGCTTGATTTGGATCCATACGACAAACCAGAGCGCAGCCCAGAAAATAAGGAGAAAAAGATGCCTGTATAGGTATTTGGTGCTCAGCATAGGTAAAAACAAAAGAACTTTGAAGGCGAGTATGAAATTGCCTTCAAAGTTTAGCGTTAAAGGGTATGTTAGAATATGAAATAACCTACGCCAATGGAAAATGCTTGTGGCTTGGACTTGAAAGATTTGCTGAGATCAGAAAACCCCCGTTCGTAACGGACATCGATACTGAATTTTTGGATATCAACACCAAGTCCACCCGTAAACTGAATATTTGACTTATCGAAATGTTTGACACTCTCTTTGATCCCCTTTAGTGGTGATAAGTTGTCATTCAGCGTATAATTGTACACCGCCCCTGCAAATACGCGCAAATTCATGTCTTGCTGCTGAACGACTTTGTAGCCGACCATTACCGGAATATCGATGGCATTCCATTTGAGTTTTGATTCAGTCTGCCCCTGTGGTTTGAGCGCAGCTTTACGTTTGCTGAAAAGTGCCTCACCCTGAACGTATGCTCTTCCGAGATTGAAACGTGCCATACCACCGATATGGAGGCCCAATGCATATTTGTCGTCTAAATCTGCCAGCTCCGTATTGAGCTTGTTAAGGCTGCTCCCACCTTTGATACCGATTTGAATGCGGGGCTGCTCCTGTGCAAACACCATTTTGCTTAACATCATCGCGAAGAGTACAACGCATGATAAAATTGCTTTTCTGTTCATTTTTATTGTTTTGATATATGCAAAAAAACGAAGGAGCTGTAGCTTGCAGAAAAGTCTTTGACGAACGGCATGTCTATAGTGACGAAGGTAAAAGTGGTGATGATTACGTCGATATTTTTTTAATTTAAGTCGATATAGCATAATTTTTATTCCACTTTACTTTGTAGTATTGACCATTTACTACAAAAACAGATAATGATACCGACAACAATCAAGAAATTGCCCTTAGTGCAACTTCCAAAGGTCATCTATGGGACGAGTAGTTTAGGTAACCTATACAATGAAATACCATTTTCAGACAAATTGGAAATTATACGCGCCTGTATTCAGCAAGCTAATGGATTGGCCGTTTTCGATACGGCAGGTAAATATGGCGCTGGCCTGTCGTTGGAATCGCTAGGTGCAGGACTGAAACAACTGGAAATTGATCCTTCTACCGTATTGATCAGCAATAAACTGGGCTGGTACCAGATTCCGCTGACGACAGATGAACCCACCTTTGAGCCCGGGGTATGGAAAGGACTGAATTATGATGCAGAACAGCGGATTAGCTATGAAGGGATCTTGCAATGCTTTTATCAGGGAAATGAATTGTTAGGGGATTACCCTGCACAATTGGTCTCCGTACATGATCCCGATGAATATCTAGCCAAAGCACTGAACCAGGCCGATGAAAACCAACGTTATCAGGATATCCTGGAAGCCTATCGTGCACTGATCGAATTGAAAAATCAAGGTAGGGTGCTGGCAGTAGGGGTTGGGTCCAAAAGCTGGAAGACCATTCAACGTCTCGTTCAGGACGTTGATATGGATTGGGTGATGATTGCCAATAGCTTGACGATACACGATCATCCGGCTGAATTATTGACTTTTATAGCTGAGCTGGCAGCAGCAAATATTACTGTCATCAATTCGGCAGTATTCAATGGCGGATTTTTGGTCGGCAGTGATTATTACAATTATCAGCTGGTTGATCGAAACAGCGAGCAAGGCAAAGCATTATATGAATGGCGGGATCAATTCTGGAAAATCTGTCAGCAGTATGCTGTTACCCCCGCTGAAGCCTGCTTTGCTTATGGGTTTGGGATTGATGGCATCAAAGCTGTCGCCTTGAATACGAGCAAAGCTGAAAAAGTGCAAACTAATGTAGACATGGCTACCCGAAAGATCTCGTCAGCATTTTGGAATGAACTGGCTGCTGCGGGTTTGACTTAATCTAAAGTAGGTGGCTCCATTGGTTATTTTATCATGCTGCGTTTGTAACCAGTGGGTGTTTCGCCGGTTACTTTTTTAAATAGTCTATTGAAGTAAGATATATTTTCAAAGCCTAACCTAAAGCTCAGCTCTTGGATGCTACTATCATCAGCTAGCATCATTAACTGGGCTTTTTCTATTTTCTTCCGGTTTATATAGCTCACTGGAGTTTCATTCAGGTGTTTTTTAAATAAACGGATAAGGTGATCTTTGGAAAGAAAGGTCAAATCGGCGAGCTGATCGATAGTAATGGGTTGCTGGATATGTTCGTCGATATAGTCAAGTACCCGGACGAGACGTTTTTCGACCTGCGGCATTTTAGCGGTTGCTACGGCTAAAAAACGGCTCATTAGCAATTGGATAATTGCTTGGCTTTCGGCCTCTAGGGCATATGGAGATGCTCCTTGTAGGGCGATACTTTTGATTATTGCTGCGGAGTTTTCGTAACTTTTAGGGTCGTAAATTGACAGGGCACTGCCGGGATTGATCTGATGAAGTCGAATGATGAGCTCATGCAATAGCTGATTGACCTCGATGGTCTTTGGAAAAGTGTAATGGTCAAAAATACTCGATCTGAGGGAAGGGTTTTCATAAATATGGATATAATACAACGAAAATTTACCGAGGCATTCGTAACCATGATGCACATGCGCTGGTGTCAGGTAAAGATGCCCCGGTTGCAGTTTAATCACTTCGTTCTGTAAAATAATATGCGCCTCACCCGCGCAAACATAATGTAGCCGGGCAAAAGGACTTTTGATATTCTTAAAATTCCAGTCCGCATCGTGTTCAGCATAACCTATATTTAATAAAGTAAAATCAAGTCTGTTTTTTTGCCGGTTTATCATGGTGGTCAACGAAAATTAATTCTTGGCAATAATAATCATTATCGTTGAAAACATTGGGGTAATTGGATACACTCAAATCAATAATGTATCCTAATCCTAAAAGCAATATGCAAACGTAAGATTAATGATATGATAAAAATACATTTTAGGTGACTGGTGTCATATCATTAAATGCCGGCTACTGTGCTAGTTTTTTGATTCTTTAAATGTTCAGTTAGTACTTTGGATAAAAATTCCCGTACATGGTGTCGAGGAATTGCTAGGCAGGCTGTATGGCTAAATCGCGCAATATTTATCCCGATAAAATTGCCTTGATCGTCAACGATCGGGCTGCCACACTCGTTGGCATGAATACGTGAGTCATGTAAAAATACACTTGGAAAATCGTCTCTACGAATGGATTTGCCTCCGCGGATATTGTCCGCAGGATGTGGGTTTTCCCGAATTCGCCATTTAGACAAAATTACCTTTGTTTGGAGATCGGCTATCCCACGTCGATATTGAACCAATAGTGTATCACCGGCAGAAAATTTTTGCATGGCAGCATTGATTTTTAGGGCACTGGATACATCATTGCCATTTAGCGCTGTAATCTGATCTCCGGATTGCAGGCCTGCGCGTCGAGCGGCTCCTAGACTGTCTATCTTTGTTAAAGTCGGAAGACCATTCATTTCCTGCATCTGTGCATCGAAAGTCCCAGGAGCAGGAATGCGCGGAAAAGCTTGAGAAGACATGCCGAGTACACCAGCTTTACTTTGATTGGCCGTAAGCAAAGACCATAGATTTAGCCCGACCAAGGAGTCTGTTATCGCTTGGTCTGTTACCGTGTAAATAGCGAATCCTGGAAATAATTTGCTGGGTGAAGATAAGGCTATCAAATCGGTTTTTTCATCTCTTAGCAAGACCGTTAGGGGGTAAGTACTTTTCCCGATCTTCAACGTTGGGTTTTCGGCTACTTGACTGCTTTTTGATAAGATGACCTGTCTATTGTTTGATAGTTTAAATGCTGTGCCAAGAATGTGCAGGGTATCGCCATGGCTTATACTGCTTATCGGAAGTGACTGGATCGAGACTTTCGGTTGTTTAGCCGGTTTTTTTAGGGCTATTTTTAAAAGCTGCGCTTTGGCGGGATCACCCACAATAGCATCTGTTGAGATGGGATAGATACTGATCGCCACGGCATGAGTCAAGCTGTTCCAATATTTGCGATAACTGTCTACAGGAACTTCGAAATTGATACCCTCTGGGCCGTCTATGCGACTATGAAGACCAATCACTCTTCCCATTGCATCAAAGAGGGGACCGCCCGAATCGCCTGGTTCCATGATGCAACTACTCCACATAAAACCGTAATTATCCATTTTCTTTAAGATACGACCGGCGCGGAAAAAGGGAATATTGAAAGGAACTGTTTCTGGATAAGATAGTCCAAAGCAAAGCTGTTTGTCACTTATGGAAGAGGACCAGCCCATTTCGGCAAAGGGCCAAGGACCCTGACCTAACATTTTCATCATGGCAATGTCGGGCAGGTTGCTCTGTTGGTCGACCACCAATCGCCCAAGCGCTTTGGCGATACCTTGTTTTCCGTCGGGAAATATAACCCGATAAAAGTTGCCAGGTGTTGTGGCATGTGCCACGGTAAGAATATAGCCGTCTTTACGCACTATGACACCGCTGAACGGAGCACTGTTTTGCTGTTTCGTCACACTGTCAATTCCAAACATCTTAATGGAGGCAGACCGTGTTTTATCGATAATGGTTTTGGGAATGTAAAAGCTAGCCTTGCTTTGGCCTTGAGCCATACTGTGGCTAAAACACGTAACTAGAGATAAAGCGATTGAGGCGACAATAAGGTGGAATACTCGGTTGGAGATGTTTTTTCTGTAGAAGGGTGTCATGTATTATGTTTTTACGGTTGATTTATATAGGGTTAGGTACCGGCTTTGTTGCTACTGTTCAAAGGTAGTCGATTTGAATACAGAAAAGCAAGTTGTAAATGTACTTCTGAATATATTATTGCTGCCCCTGCTATGCAAGGGGCATTTACTGAAAAATTTATGGTGAAGATGGTCTATCAAGGTGAAAATAATCGGAAGAATTATGCCTGTCACAGGAATAGGAAGTATCGATTCTTTTTAGTTATCTTTATGAACTGTAACTATCAACCTAGCTAAAGTAGTCTATCCATGAATTATACGAGCGAAAAAGAATTGCTTGAAAACTTCCTAAAAGGGGAGGAGCAGGCTTGCACGTATGTATACAACCGTTATTTTAGTCGCATCTGTTTGTACGCATCCAGCTTTGTGGATGAAACCAAGGAAGCAGAGGATATCGCTGAGGAGGGATTTATTCGGCTATGGCAGGGAAAACGTAATTTTGAGAGTTTGGCGCACCTAAAAGCCGCACTTTATCAAACGACACGTCGTGTGGGACTCAACCATCAGACAGCCCGCCAGCGCAGGTTGAATCGAGTAGATATGTATGCGGCTCAGCAAGATCAAGATCAAAACTCTCATCTTCAAGAAATTATTTATGCCGAAGCGATGGCTGAATTATATGAAGCGATTCAAAAGCTTCCGCCCAAAGCACGTGAAATCATTCAGCTGACCTACTTGCAAGGAAATAGCAATCAGGAAGTCGCGGATCTTTTACACATCAGTATCCAGACGGTAAAAAATCAGAAAATGCGCGCTTTGAGCCTTCTTCGGCAGCATTTGAATAGGGATTCTTTCAACTACCTCCTATCATTGGTTGTTTTATTTGGTAAATTTTAATTTTTTTTGATTGTCTTTGGTACTTTTCTGAAGCGGTGTTGTATCTATAATCGAAATAGCTCAATATGGACGCTCTAGAAGAAGAAAAATTTATCCGCATCAGTACACTGGTCTTAAAGGAAATGCAAGGAACGCTAACAGGTGAAGACCGGATTTTCTTGGACAGTTGGTTAAATGAATCGGAAGTCAATAGACAGCTCTATCAACGTTGTATGGATGGACAAAAGCAGCGCGAGGCTTATACAAGGCTTCAGTATTTTGAAACGCGACGTAGCTTTGACGCATTAAAATCCAAAATCTCATTCCATACCCCAAAGAAAAGGTCAACTGCACTGAAAGGACTATGGCCCTATGTTGCCGCTGCAAGTATTATTTTCGCTTTAAGTGGGATCTGGTATTGGAATAAGGATGGAAATCAGCGAATGAATCTTCCGGTAGCAGCAGTCAACGATCGCCTGCCCGCTTCAAATCAAGCAGTCATAACACTCTCGGATGGTCGTCAATATCAATTGAATAAGGCTGAAAATCAGGTTGTGATCGATGGCAGTGGTATACGCTACAACGATGGCGATGAAGTGGCGGAAATCAATGCCGCAGTTTCTGCGAAAATAGAGACCCCACGCGGCGGAACTTACGATGTAACATTGCCAGATGGTACGATGGTTAAGCTAAATGCGGGAACAGTACTAAGCTACCCGACTGTTTTTGCGAAAGATAAACGTGAAGTAACACTGATAGGAGAAGCCTATTTTGAGGTTGCCAAGCGTAAAGAGCAGCCCTTTGTTGTGCATGCCAAAAATCAGCAGATATTGGTTTTGGGGACACATTTCAACGTAAATGCCTATCGCACATCAGCTGAAACCAAGACAACATTGCTTGAGGGAAAGGTGGCAGTGAAAGAATTACGGCATGGGCGTCAAGTAACTTTATTGCCTAACGAGCAGGCTGTCAATACTGGGACTAATTTGTCCAAGCGTACTGTCAATGTACAGCAGGAAATGGCTTGGGTATATGGTAAATTCGATTTTGACGGAAAATCGCTGAGCGAGGTTATGGATGAACTGTCGCAATGGTATGCTATAGATGTGGTATATAAAGGAGACATTCCTGACGTCGAATTTTTCGGCGGGACATTTAGGACAAGTAAATTGTCCACGATATTGAAAATATTAAAAGATCAGGACTTATCCTATCAGCTGACGGCAGATGGCAAACTTATTATTGAGAAAAATGAACCTAAAAAGCAGAAAGGAGGACAATAACGAAGAAAAAAATACATAACACCTTGCATATGAATGAACAAATTGGATAGTAGATCCCGCAATCTAACCTAACTAAACTAACTAAAATTAATGAAATTAAGTTGTTTTTCGAAAGCGACCAACCCCTTATTATGGCTATTTTTTGCTGCCTTACTCCAGCTCAGCCACCGGGTCAACGCACAAACTGTAACCTACTCTGGGCATAATGTTCCGCTTGAGGAGGTGCTCCAGGCCATTAAGCTCCAAACAAAGTATGAGGTTCTTGGCGCTAAAAAAATATTGGAAGTGGCTCGGCCAATTTCAATAAAGGCAGAAAAAATGCCTCTTAAATTATTTCTTGATAAACTTTTATCTAATCAGGAGATCGGATATACTATTGAATCCAAAACGATCTTCTTGGAAAAGAAAACAAGGCCGCGAAAAACGGAACAGAAAGTTCACCCAACGGCTGAAAAATCATCTCAAATACAAATCAAGGGGCAGATCTTTGGAAAAGATCATAAGCCTCTGTACGGTGTGAATATCGCACAGGGTGGAAATACGATTGCTGTGGCCGATAAGGAGGGGCGATTTTCCATCGTTGGAAACATGCAACCGCTTACAATGAGCATGGTCGGCTATCGGGATCTGATACTCAACTTGGTTGACAACAAGGATGCCTATACGATACAGATGGAAGAAGAGGCAAATGCCTTAGATCAGGTCGTTGTGACCGGCTATCAAACGCTGAAAAAGGACTCCTACACGGGAACTGCCATTACAAAAAGTGGCGATGAACTGCGTCAGGTCAATCCACAGAACGTGCTGCAGGCTATGCAAGTCTTTGATCCTTCCTTTAAGATATTACCTAATAATATAGCCGGTTCTAATCCCAACGCGTTACCCAATATCAATGTGCGTGGGTCCTCAGCCTTGCCCAGCGGCAGCACAGATGTGCTGCGTCGGGATAATGTCACGACAACCATGAACTTACCTGCCTTTATCTTGGATGGTTTTGAAGTGAGCTTAGAGAAAGTCATGGATTTGGATATGACGCGTATTGAGAGTGTCACGACTTTAAAAGATGCTGCCGCGAGTGCTATCTACGGCTCGCGTGCTGCCAATGGTGTCATGGTAATTGTTACGAAGGCTCCCAAAGAGGGCAAATTGCAGGTGACATACACGCATGAAACTAATGTAAACATGCCGGATCTGTCTGGGTATAACCTATTAAATGCAGCGGATAAGTTGGCATATGAGCAGCTTGCCGGGCTTTATGATGGAACAAAACAACGTCAATCGCAGGATGTATTAGACGAATTATACTATCATAAATTGGCAAATGTGCTTGGAGGAATAGATACCTATTGGTTATCGCAACCGGTACGCACCGCAATTGGACAAAAACATGGCGTATTCTTGGAAGGCGGTGCGCAAACTTTTCGCTATGGCGTGGATATGCGTTATCAAACACGCCCAGGTGTGATGAAAAGTTCTGGCAGAAACCAGTATTCCGGAGGATTAAATTTTAGTTACAATCCAAAAAATAAAATCCGTTTTCAAAATGAGCTCTCCATTACGGTTGTCGATGGCAGGGAATCTCCTTACGGAAGTTTTGAGAATTTTGTTAAAATGAATCCGTACTATAGATTGAAAGATGATCAAGGTAATATCACGCAATTGTCGGATCGTTGGATTAGGGTAGATCCTTCAGGAACTAGAAACGAGGAGTATGTGCTTAACCCCGCTTATGATGCGACATTGAGCAGCTACAATAAGTCTGGCTATACCGAATTATTGAACAACCTTTCTGCTGATCTTGATCTGGGAAAGGGACTGCGCCTTCGCGGATTGCTTTCCTTGCTGAAACGGATGAATACCGGTGACGATTTCCGATCCCCCTTGTCCAACGAGTTTTATTCCTACGAAACCTCAAGGGCGGATGAAAGAGGGAGCTACGGAAGTTATAGTAACAATGAATTGTATTGGGATGGAAATATACGTTTGAATTGGGACCGAAATATTGGCAAGCATTATTTTAATGTGATCGCCGGTGCCAATATAAGAACGGAGAGTTATGATGAACGTTACTTTAAAGCGATTGGTTTTCCCAATGACCGCTTTACCGATATTGGTTTTGCGAAAGGCTATGAAGAAGGGAAAAGTCCGGAAACGAATGTAGGCGCTTCGCGTTTATTTGGATCCTTCTTGAGTGGTAACTATAGCTATGACAACCGCTATCTGCTTGATGCGACCTTACGCATCGACGGATCGTCAAAGTTTGGAGCGAATAAGCGTACTGCACCTTTTTGGTCAACGGGAATTGGTTGGAATATGCACAATGAAAAATGGTTTTCTACAAAGGTGATTAGTCAACTCCGTCTTCGTGCAACCGTGGGTTTGACAGGGTCGGTTCAATTTGATCCATATATGTCGCGCGTAACTTATTCTTATGATAAAAATAATTGGTACTCGTCGGGATTGGGAAGTACGGTGCGTAATTATGGGAATGAGGATCTTGCCTGGCAAAGGACGCAATCGGTGGACCTGGGTGTAGATGTCGGCTTTTGGAACAACAAATTAACGTTTTCACTGCGTAGCTATAGTAAAATTACAAAAGATATCTTGGCGGATATTAATATCGCTCCTTCGACTGGGTTTGGTTCATATAAAGAAAATCTAGGTGATATGGAGAATAAAGGAGTCGAGTTGGGCATAAATTGGCAGGCGATCAAAAAAGAAAAATGGACATTGAGCTTGCTCGCTAATCTGGTGCAAAATCGCAATAAAATTGTGCGTATTTCCAATGCTTTAAAGAGTTATAATGAGCGTGCAGATGAAGAACAACAGAAAGATGAATTTAAAGCTGTACCCTTATTGCGCTACGAAGAGGGACAGTCCATGGATGCCATTTATGCGGTTCCTTCCTTGGGCATAGATCCAGAAAGTGGAAGGGAAGTCTTTGTGAAACGAGACGGGAGTTTGACCTATGACTGGAACCCTCGTGATATTGCAGTCGTTGGGGTAGCGACACCAAAAATGGAGGGATCTTTCGGCGGTACCTTACGTTATCAGCAATGGATGATGGTCGCCTATTTCCAAACGCGCTTAGGGGGGAAAACGTATAACCAAACCCTAGTTGATCGTGTGGAAAATGCAGATCCACGTTATAATGTGGACGCTAGGGTCCTCGAAGAACGATGGAAGAACCCGGGTGATCACACGTTTTTTAAAAGTATTGAGGATTTGGGGCGTAGCGAATTATCTTCTCGCTTTGTGATGCCAGATAATCTATTAACCTTGCAATCGCTTAATATTTCTTATGATGCTAATCAAGCTTTTGCCAATCGCTTGGCTCTGGCGAGTTTGCGTGTGGGCCTGATCGGCAACGATATCTTTCGCTGGTCTAATGTGAAGGAAGAGCGCGGCATCAAATATCCTTTTGCACGATCGCTTACCCTGACATTACAAGCTAGATTTAAATAGGCTTTGTTATGACTAAAAATATATGCTGATAGCGATTTTATTTGTGAAAATAACCTGACACAAACGAATTAACATTATGAAAAAGAAAAATATATTTATCGTCTTGCTTTGCAGTATCTGTCTGCTATCCTGTCAGAAATGGCTGGATATACAACCCCAAAGTGAGGTGGAAAAAGATCGTCTCTTTACTACTGAGGATGGCTTTAAGGAAGCATTATTGGGAATTTATACCCGCTGTGCTAACGGTGATTTATACGGTAAGGAGCTGACAATTGGTACACCTGAAGTACTGGTACAGAATTATACAATTCCGAACAATGATCCGCTAGGTTATCAGAAGACTGCACGATTTGATTACGATGATGGCGCCTTTAAAGATCGCAAGGACAATATCTGGAAGGGGCTATACCATGGGATAGTAAATGCAAATCTCTTATTAGCTGAAATAGACAGCAAGAGAAATCTTTTTGTCGGGGACAATTACGCTTTGATCAAAGGAGAAGCCTTGGCTTTGCGTGCTTTTCTACATTTTGATGCGTTACGTTTGTTTGCTCCAGCACCTATCGTGAATGCACAGGCAGATGCGATTCCTTATGTAACCAAATATTCGAATAAAACGACTCCCTTGAGCAAGGTGTCAGCAGTGCTGGATTCGGTCATTGCAGACTTGGTGGTAGCGAAAGATCTATTGAAGGTGGATCCGATACGCTCTGCAGGCTACGTAGTTGGATATCCGACGGTAAACGATACACTGGAAAATTCAGAACTGAGCAATAACAGTCTCTTTTTGCAGAATAGAAGGCATAGACTAAATTATTATGCGGTGTGCGGTGCACTCGCACGTGTCTACCTGTATAAGGGAGATAAGCCTAAAGCGTTAGCAAATGCGATGGAGGTGATCGTTTCTAAAAAGTTTCCTTGGACAAATAATACTGATTTTCAATCTGTAAAAGAGGATAAAAAGGATCGAATTCTTTATAAGGAGCTCTTGTTTGCATGGTATATTCCCGGAATGAGTAGCGAATATAATCAAGAATGGTTTGGCACAGGTCGGATGAATCTGGACAAAGAAGAAGGACGAACGATTTATGAAGTGGGCGGGAATGGTGGTGGCGATCTGCGTTATACTCAATGGTTTGGTGCAGTAAGCGTGGGAACAACGGCTTTAAGTGCTTTGGTAAAATATAATAGAAATACGTTTAGTGACAATTTTGAAGCGAATTTACATTATCTCATGGCGCCAGCAATACGGTTAAGCGAGCTCTATTATATTGCCGCGGAATGTAATTATGAAAGCAATCCGACTTTAGCGGCAGAATATCTCAATCAGGTACGTATACAGCGCGGTATAGGAGAACCAGCCGATGTGTCGACGGCGATAAAATTCCGTATAGAATTACTTAAGGAATACCGCAAAGAGATGTATGCAGAAGGACAGCTTTTTTATGCTTATAAGCGATTAAATGCTTCGATAATTGGCGAAAAAGGCACAATCATACCGGCGGGCCAAAAGATCTTTGTATGGCCATTGCCAAGTGATGAAATAATTTATGGACAACGCTAAAATGGAAATAGGATGAGAAAGACTATTTATATACTACTTGCACTTGTTTTTTTTCTGTTCTTTTCTTGTCAGAAAACAGAATTAAAAACCTACGATACAGCTGCTAATGTTTATTTCGATCTGACCCCAGAAGCACGCGATAGCATCGTATATACTTTTGCCTATGAAATGACCCGAGCATCGGATACACTTTATATTCCGGTCCGGTTGATGGGCAATCGGGAGGGGAATCAACGTCATTTTCAGGTGTACGTGGAGAAGGATTCGTCCACTGCACGCAGCAATGAACATTATCAGGCATTGTCGGTTGCATATCCCCTGGAAGCAGATCAAGGAACGGGCTATGTCCCATTAATTATCCATAATACGAAGGATCTAGAAGAAAAATCAGTGTCGCTTATCTTAAAATTGAAAGCGAGCCCAGACTTCGGTATTAATGATCCACGGTTGATAAGGACGTATATCATCCTTTCTGCACGATTGGAAAAACCAAACTGGTGGGGAAATTGGCCATTGGGTGAATATTCACGAGTAAGACATCAGTTGTTTTTTATAGCAACAGAACAGCGGCAATTGTCCACCGAAGGATTGGATGCTCCAAAGAACCTCTACTTTGCCAATTTGTTGACCATCATGCTTAATGATCCTTTTAAATGGGTAGCGGATCATCCTGAAAAAGGTTATGTATTAGAAAGCAAGGATAATGGGCAAAGCTATATCTTCTACCATAAGGACAATCCCAATCGACCGATTCAGTTGAAAAAAAATACTGGAGTAGGTAAATTTTTCTTTATTGATGAATCAGGAAAGGAGCTTAGATAAAATGAAAAAATTAATAATGAGCATTGTCGTATTGGCGCTGTTAGCGGCCTGTTACAAGGACAAAGGAAATTATGTTATTGATATGCCTGAGTCGCCGATGATACAAAATTTGGATACACTCTACGAAGCAATGACTGGCGATAGTCTAATTGTACAGCCTAAAATTACAGGGATAGCGGCTGAAAATCTGGAATGTGAATGGCGTATTGATGTCCCTGAGGCACTTGTGCCAGAATCCAATCATTACAAGGGGAATGCATTGCGGATTGTATTTGGTTTAGAAGCAAAACGCTATACAGCTCGGATTACCATAACCAATAAAGCGAATGGGATGAAATATTTTTATCCCTTCAAAATTCAGGGGGTGACGGAATTTTCTCGAGGTACTTTGGTCTTATCAGCGGATCAGGCTGGTGGTAAACTTTCTTTTATTAAACCTGACAACAGTGTTCAACCTAATATTTATGAGGTGATTAATGGCCAACCTTTACCGGTTGACCCACTACATTTGCATTATGTAAAGAATCAATTCACGGGCAATACGCCATTAGGTTATTGGATTATTTCGAAACAAGGTGGGGTGCGTTTGAATGTCAATACGTTAAAAAAGGAAAGTTTAAAGCCGGGGACTTTATTTGATAATTTCTTCTTAGCTCCTCCGACCATTAACGTAGGAAGCCTTCTGGCCCACCCACAAGGGGTTCTATTAGGGGTAATCAATGACAAATTTTATGGCGGGGCAACCACTACATGGGATCAATCTGCAACCTACGGGATGTTTGGTACCTATGCAGATGGAGAGTATGATCTGGCTTCGAAATTTGTGTTATCGGCTGCCAATAATAATTATACGGTCGTTGCTTTTGAAAAGAATAAGAAGCAATTCGTACGTATTAATCTCTATGGATCTCCTATGTATTTTGGAACGCAGTATAGCGCTATTGATGCGGATATTTTCAATCCTGTGAATGTGGGTATGGACTTGTTGCAGATGGTGCAGATTAATAACGCGGATACTTATGCTTATGTGAAAAGTGCAGATGGCAAGATCTATGAATTGATGTTCAATGTGAACTTTGCTGGCCCTTTTAATTTCACTTCGGGCCATAAACGACTTTTTGTACGTCAAGAGTGGATCACAGCTGACACAAAAATGGTGGCTAGTCGTAGCGGTTATATTTACATTGCTGCACAAAATCAAGTTTTTCGCTACAATCCCTTGAGTGAGCAATTGCAGCTCTTGCGGGCAACTATAAAAGGAGATGTAACTATGCTAAAATTAGAAGATGATGAGAATACCCTGATTGTGGGATCAGCGGGAACACTCTATTATCTCGATATCCAGGTGGGTAAAAGTGGCGAGCTTGTCAAAAAAATTGATGGCATCCCGGGGAGCCCTGTAGACGTGACCTGGCGTAAATAAACATAAATAAAAATCAAATCTAATTACAGAAAATATGAAAAATTTCAAAATAGTAGTTTTAGCCTTGGCCATGTCGCCAATGCTGTCATTTGCACAGCAGACCAACTTTGAGATCAAAGGAGATGCACCCAAAGCTTTCAATGGCAAAAAAGTGTATTTGGACTATACAAAGGATGGTTTTCCGGCATCTGATTCATCAGCGATCGTAGACGGAAAATTTAGTTTTAAGGGAGTTGTGGAGGAACCATCCTATTCAAGAATGGTCTTTGATCAGGATGGAAAAGGCAAATTGATCGCGCAGAATATCGGTGATCGCCTTTATTTTTACTTAGGTAATGAAAATTATACAATCGCTATTGAGGACTCTTTACGTACTGCATCGATTAAGGGATCTCCTTTGCATGATGGGTATGTTGCTTATTTGAACGAAATTGGGGGTGGCTTTATGGATATTATTGATGCTGGTAACAGCGCCTTTGCTGCGGTAGATAAAGACGCTCCGGACGCCAATGAACAATATAAAGCGATTCACGAAAAGTTCGAAGCTCGGTTTGAAGCGCGCAGAATAAAAGAGCTGGCTTTTGCAGCTAAAAATCCAAATTCGATCTTTGCTGTGGATGCACTTATTGATGCAGCCAATAAACGTAAACTTAGTGAAATAGAACCTTTATTTTTAAAATTGTCTAAGGAGGTACGCCAACTAACAAATGCGAGACAACTGGAAGCACGCTTTTTGGCAGAGAAAAGTGTCAAGATCGGCAATAAGGCACCGGATTTTTCACAGCCTGATACGAAGGGTAAAATGGTTAAGGTATCTGATTTTAAGGGACAATATGTGCTGATCGACTTTTGGGCGAGCTGGTGTAGTCCTTGCCGTGCTGAAAATCCAAATCTCTTAAAAGCATACAACAAATATAAAAGTAAAGGATTGGAAGTACTTGCGGTATCATTAGACGACACCAAAGGGAAAAATGCGTGGCTGAAAGCAATTAAAGATGATGGTTTACCTTGGATTCATGTCGCTGACTTAAAAGGTTGGAGCAATGAGGCCGCGGTATTGTACGGAGTACGCGCAGTCCCACAAAACTATCTGGTGGATCCGCAGGGGAACATTGTTGCTATCAATATAAAGGGAGAACTCCTGCATCAGGAACTGGCCAAGGTGTTTGGTAATTGATCCGTATAACCAGTGCATTGGTGAGGGTGTTATGCACCAATAAAGTGGTAAAATAGGCAACTGTATTTTAAGGTCAGGGATTAATTTCCTGACCTTTTTTTGAGCTAAGCCTTTTGATCGTGGTAAATTGATGTGTGCTGATAATTCAGTTAGAACGCTGCCGATAATTTGGTTGTCGATTTTGTACTACTTTTAATCGATAATGTGGACTCTTTCTTAAGTTAATACAATTATTTTTGATCGTATAGCGTATAACAAATTATAAACTGATGTCTGGGGATACCCTTAGGCAACTCATTCTTACCTTAGATAAAATGATGATGGATAGAAGAACAGCAATCAAATTTTTGGGCACTACCTTTCCAATGCTCTTTCTTAGCAAATTTAGTTCCGCTCATACTTATTTAGGAAAAGTGCCTTTTCGTCCCGACTGGCGCTCCCTTGAAAATTATCGGGTTCCTGATTGGTTTCGCGATGCTAAGTTTGGGATATGGGCACATTGGGGACCACAATGTCAGCCAGAAAGAGGGGATTGGTATGCGCGGGGGATGTATCAGGAGGGGTCGGATCAGTATAACTACCACGTTGAAAAATACGGACACCCGTCGGTCTTTGGCTTTAAGGATGTGATTCATCAATGGAAAGCCGAAAATTGGAATCCAGAAGAGTTGATGGAGCTGTACAAAAAAGCTGGAGCGCAGTATTTTATGGCGCTGGCAAACCATCATGACAATTTGGACCTTTATCAGAGCAGCCACCATAAATGGAATAGTGTAAACCTGGGACCCAAAAAGGATATTGTGAAAGCCTGGGAGCATGCTGCAAAAAAAAGAGGCCTTAAATTTGGTGTGAGTGTGCATGCAGCACATGCCTGGACGTGGTACGAAACTGCGCAGCGGAGCGATAAGAAAGGGAAGTTGGCCGGCATTCCATATGATGGTAAGCTTAAAAAGGAAGATGGAAAAGGAAAATGGTGGGCCGAGTATGATCCACAGGAATTGTATGCGCAGGATCATCAACCGAGTCTAGATAGCAAAGACGATAGTACCGTTCATCGGCAATGGCATTGGGATGTCGCATCGGGTGTGAGTGTACCAACGGAAGCGTATTGTGAAAATTTTAAGGCACGTACATTGGAACTGATGAATAATTATCATCCTGATATCGTTTACTTTGATGATACAGTACTGCCGCTTTGGCCAATCAGTAATGTCGGTTTGGAAATAGCAGCCAAATTTTATAATAAAAGCATGCAAGCGAATCGTGGGAAGGTAGAGGTTGTGATTAATGGTAAAATCCTAAATGAAAGCCAGCGGAAATGTTTGGTTTGGGATATCGAACGAGGACAGAGCAATTCTATTGAAGCTCAACCTTGGCAAACCTGTACCTGTATAGGTTCGTGGCACTATGATCGACGGATCTATGATCGTAATCAATATAAGTCGGCTAAAACTGTAATCCATATGTTGATTGATGTCGTAAGCAAAAATGGAAACCTATTGCTTAGTGTACCATTACGCGGCGACGGCTCGATCGACGATAAAGCCAAGGATGTAGTGCAAGGAATTGGCGACTGGATGGCAATTCATAGTGAAGCAATCATTGGTACAAGACCTTGGCATACTTTTGGGGAGGGACCTGCGCAACAAGATGCTCCTTCATTAAATGTACAGGGATTCAATGAAGGAAAAGGGAAAGCCTTTACCAGCGATGATGTGCGTTTTACCACGAAAGGAAAGGTATTATACGCTTTTATTTTAGGTAAATCCGAGAATAGGCTTTTTAGCGTTAAATCATTGGGAACCGCTAGGCCAAATATCCAATCGATTAAAGAGGTGCAAATACTAGGCTCTAATGACAAGATATCGTTTAATCAATTTGAACAGGCACTTGAAGTCAGGCTACCAGATCATTTTATTCAAAATAACATAGCTACGGTCTTAAAAATCACATAGATTGCCGTTATCGTAGCTATGTTATCTCTTGTTTTTAAACAGGTCAACTGCTGCAAATCTTATTTTTTCTTCAGAAGTCCAAGCATACAGGTAGCATAATTTTTGCCAAGCTGTCGGTATCCTGCCGGACTGAAATGCAATCCGTCACCAATCCCCTGACATCGGGCTGACGATACAACATGTGCAGTGGCGAGTGTGGAAGGCAATGTCTGGATAATACTGTTCATAGACGCACATTTTCCGCCCTCTTCGGCTGATAGAAGTTCGCCTGCAAGCAATGGAACCGCATCGGCCTTCAAGTCCAAATCGTTCAATAGATTTTCGTATACCTTCTTCACTTTATCCGGCCATCCGCGATCGCCCGTATTGGACTCGCCTTGATGAAGTAAAATGCCTTTGATGACTCCTTCTTGTTGAGCAATTTTGGCTAACGCAACAAGTTTTTTGTAGGGATGGTTATCATAGGTGCCCAACATGGGTCTCATCCACGCTGGTGCTCTTGCGACATAGTTTGCCGTACTATCCTGATCAAATAACTGGATATGGCAACCTCCAACGGAAACATTAATCACACCGATAGTGATTGTGTCGGGAAGATGCTCGACCAATGTTTTGCCAAAATAATCTGCGGGCGTAAGACCTGTATGACATCGTGTGATTGGAGGTTTTGCCTGGTACCATTGGCCCGGCTTGCGCCCAATTTCGGGGCAGTCAACCGCTTGTAAAGCATAGAATCTGCTGACAGAAATGGTGTCTTGGCTTTCAAATTGTCCATGTCCCTCCATATTCGACTGCCCAAAACATAGGTAAATATGGAAGTTTTTATTTTGAGCAAATGTCGCTGTCAGCGTTGAACAGCATAGCATAGTGAAAAGCAACAGCAGAAAGCTAATATTATTTTTATGCATATTGTAGTTTTTAATGATTGTCTTTGTTAAGAAAAAGTATTTCGCGATAGGTGAGACCTACCGCGAAAAGATGTAAGGGATTTGGAAAGATAAATGTTTCGTTATATGTACGTTTTTTCAAAACGCTTAATTCATCGCTATAAATTTGAATTTAAATAATTGACAGGATGTACCATAATAATCCCAAAGCTGCAGATTGGAATTGCCATCCATCGTACAGTTGGGTACATCCCAACCGCGGGTAGCATCTACCTTTGAGGTAATTTTGTAATAACCATTGGCTACAGCTGTTACCTTCCAGGCCTGCGCATCATTGCCATAGTTCTGCCAGAGCCGGATGGCAGTTCCGAGTGCATTGCTGTTACTCGCCAGATCAACGCATCGATTGCTCGCACTTGCTTTGGAAACAAAACGCCAGTACCCGTTGCCCGCATCTATTGCTACCCAGCGCTGTGCATTTGCGCCATTTCTGGTCCAGGGTCTGAGTACTGCGCCGTTGGAATCTTCCCCTGATTTTAAATCAAGGACTTTGTTGGCATCGGTCTGAAATTCAATCTCGTAAATGCCATTATTGACCAGACTAGTGACGGTACAGTTAGACATAGGATAATTGGAGGCGGCATATTGCTGAAACCACTGTTTAGCAGGAGCAGCGCAAGCCTCCCAATCGTTGTTATAGGCTGTGCCAGCATTGGGATCTCCTTTGTGAAGCAGATTGTCCGGAGCGAGAAGGTTCCAGCTCACATTGCCGGATTGATCGACGATATATTTTAGATTGGCACCAAAACCGTTTCCGCCCGCTGTACCTGTGGTTCCTGTACCGAAGGTACCGTATCCCTGTGGGGCCCAATCGGTTTCGGTAATGGCTATCGGGGCGATGTCAGCAATAGGCTTAACATTGGTATTCCATGCATTCTGAAAAGCTTGATAGGTATTGACACCACCCCAATATCCCGGATAGATATGTACGGCGTAGCCGATGTTGCCGCCGGTAATCTGATTAGTGACATAGCCCTGATAATGGGACTGCCAACCGGTACCTGGTATCCAGCAGACATTATTGGCACCGTTGTTACGGATGATATTGACCAATGGCTGAAAGAAATTTTTCAGCGCAGCAAAATGCTCATTGCCTGTCATCCCCCAGCTACCATTTGTTCCGAGGATTTCAACCGGTTCGTTGGCCAATTCAAACATCACGTTGTCTGCATTTTTCAATGCAGGGTGCTGTGAAAGGAAAGTCCATACGGTTTTGAGATAAGTATGATAGGCATCATTTACTGCAATACGGTGCGGACATACACCCGGAGGGCGCAAGATAACATACATACCCCGGCTGCGGGCATGATTGATCAAGGGAATAATGACCTGGTCGGTGTAGGTAACCAGGCGATTGTAGTTGAACCTTGAAATATTGTCTTCGGGAATGGGAGCTCCCGGATCATTGGTCCAATAAGGATCAATGTGTAGACGAATGTAATTAAGATACCAGCCATCTGCAGCACTGCTCAGCTTGTCCATGACCGCTTTGTTGTAATTGAGTGCTCCCTGCACATTGTAGTTGTCCCAGGTGCAGTAGCCCGAGTTGGCGCCATACTGACAGCCATTGAACCAGGGGCTTGGCGTAATGGCTACCCCATGCAAGACAACGTTATTGTCGCAGGGATCTTTGAGGTACTTTCCGCCTACATGCAGGGTCGGGGTTGGCCGTGGCCAGCTTGCAACAGCTTGGGCGGAAACATTGGATTTAAGACTTCTTTCGGATTCGCTGGTTAGCGTTTTTTCTTCCAGCCGCGAACAGCTGGAAAAAATAGCTAATAAAAAGACCAGCAATAACCACATGTTGTTTGTTCTCATAATTTAAATATTTAAGGGTGATTAATGATCTTATTTTTTAGCCAACAATGCCTCAGCAACTGCCTGATAGGCTGGCTTTCGAACAAATCCTTCGGTCCATAAACCGATGGGCTCCCCGCGTCTCCAGAATGAACTTTCCTGGTCTGGACTATCCAATGGACTCCAGATGGTAATACCGTACTGCTTATCCTTGGGAATAATTTCGAGGTATTTCGCAACGACAAATTTGTACAGGTCAGCTTGTTTCTGATACATTTCAGCTGTGGCATTGCTGGTCATTATGCCGTTTCCAAGACCAATATCGAGCTCAGACACTTTGATCAGCTTGCCAGTGGCGGCCAATAGATTGAACATAGTGACGATATTGTCTTTGCTGGTATTGATATCGATGTGCATCTGGGTGCCGATCCCATCAACTTTGGCCCCTTTGCTTTCGATGTAGTTAACATAGGCGATCAGCCCTTTACATTTGTTGCCGCTGCCTTCTAAGCCGTAGTCATTGATGAATAGGAGGTCATTGGCATTGCCATATTTGCGGGCAAACTGGAGGGCTTTGACGGCATAATCTTTTCCTAAGTAATCCTGCCAGTAGAATTCGTCATCGGCCAGGTCGGTTTTTCCGATGCCGGTCTTTAAGGCATATTGGTCCGGCCAGTCGGCCATCGGTTCGTTGACCACATCCCAGGCTTTGATGTAGCCTTTGGTTTTCTCAAGCATGCCAGCAATAAATGTCTCCAGCGCTTTGGTGAGTATGGCTTCTTTCTCGGCAGGAATTTTCTCGATCGTGCTGCCCCCAGGGCTGCCATAACCTTCACCATTGGCGGACTGTGCTCTTAAAGAATTGTTTCCCCAGCCAAACCAGCCGTCAATATTGCTTTCAAAATCACTGTTGGCAATAAGGCTTGCGGAACTACCTGTTTTTGTCAGCACGACCTTGTCGATGAAAATGGTACCATCGTATTGGCCAAAATTGATGATAAAACGATTCCGCGCAGCAGTTACGGTAACTTTGAGTTCGTATTCTTTGTAGCTTGTTGTTAATGCTAATGACCCCATATTGTCACCAGTATAATTGGAGGTGCTCTGCAGATCGATACTCATGTTGCCCGCTTTACTGCCCCAGGCCACAATCTTCAATACATATTCTTTCCCTACTTCCGTCGGGTTAATGTCTGTGGCTGTCTGTGCTTCCCAGGCATTGACAACAGAAGGATTGCTCATTTTTAGTGCATGTCCCGCTAGAGCTGGTCCTCCAGAACCTGGTATAACCACAGGAGCGATTAACTTATTCAGGTAGGCGGCATTCTGTCCAGAATGCCAGCACAGCGTGTGGCCATACAGTGCCATGTTGGTTTCCTGTGCGGCTGTAATCAGCTGTTCTACACGAGCTAGATTCAGGCTTCCGTCGGCTTGCACAATGGAACCATGTTTCATTTCATAGCCCATCACCATTTCTTCGAAGTTGCGGTTAGCCAAGCGGTAGAGTACTCCTTTATTAAAGTAATCGTTCATATTGAGCGCCACACCAAGTTTAAATGCGGGGTTTGCCAGTTTGTCTAAATAAGTTTTCAGGGGATTGTAGGCATTTATATCTTCCTGCGCCAGCACTTTCTCCGGTTTTTCGACGGCATATTCCAGAGGTTGATATTTGGAACAGGAACTCCAGACGGTGCCGAGAGAAAGTAGCATGACGATAGTTTTATTGATTTTTTTCATCGTTGTTCTTTATTGAATTGATACTACTTTTTGATGGGCGTAAAAGTTTCCATTTTGACGGATCTGTCCCGCATTACCAGAGTATCCTTGCTTGTGATACTCATTTGTGCCATATCGATCGTATAGGATAGATAAAGTGCATCTCTGTCTGTATTGCCCCAGCTGTTTTTTTCGCCCCGTTTGACAAACTTTCCAGTTCCTGTAGCGGATATGCCAGCACTTGCCGAGCTAATGCTGCAATTGTTGTCGTCATCAAAAGATAGGTTCAGATTGACATTGATATTGATATCACCAGCTCCCTTAAAAGATAGCGGCAAGATCGATTTCTTAAGTGCGGCCGTACTGATGTTTTTGACTTCATCTTTTTCGACATAGGCCTGATGTCTGACAACATTTTTAGTCAAGCTGCTATTGACTCCTTTGCCAAGGATCTGATCGGTGCCGCGGCGAAGGTAATTGCCATGCCAGGGATTGATATATTTGAGGGCATAGAAGATAAAATCTTTCGGCGCGGCATCCCAGTCGGATGCTATCGCCCTATTGGCGGTCTGTAAGGAAGTTTTACCGGAGAGGATAGAATCGGCATTGACAACCTTTGTCATCCGGAGCGGTAAAACGTAATAGGTTTCCAGGGATTTGGGGTCGGCAAAAAATGCGTCAGTCAGTTGCACCTCTACGCCGCCTGTGAGACTACCACTCGGAATGCTGATCTGGTTGCTGGCAAGCTGATAATAACTGTCAGGCAATGCGGTAACTGCCTGGCCATTTGGGTAGCTGAGTCCACGCGTGAGACTGTTGTCGACAACGAAGTCAATACGAATGTCTTTCTTGTTGTTATAGACGCCACCCGTGGTTGCTATGACTTTGACCTTATGTTGGTTGTCAAGGCTGTTGTCAAAGATGTCTTCGCCCAGAGTTACTGTTCTGACGGGTGTCTGATAAGCGAAGTATACCGATTGAAATTCGAAGTCCGGGAACTCCCAGTCATTATTTTTGCAGGACGCTAGGCTTACTAAAGCCATCGCGTACAGGATATTGATCTTTTTCATCGTGTGCATGTTAAGTTTAATTCCAGCCTATATTTTGTGCAAGATTGCTGTATTTGAGTACTTCACTGTAGGGGATCGGACCGTAATTCATATAGGTTTCATAAAGTCTATTCTCTACAGGTATTTCGGTATAGTTGTTATTGGTGATACTAATTCCCTTTGCGGCGACATTGATATCCATTTTCCAACGGCGGAGATCCCAAAAGCGGAACCCTTCAAAACAAAGCTCCAGTCGGCGCTCGTTTCGGATCAGCTGCCGCATTTGATCTCTATTGTTTTTTACCTGCTCTAGGTAAGGATCGCCATTGTTGGTGCCTACACCTGCACGTCTGCGAATAGCTTTGATGATATCGTAGGCCGAGAACGTAAAGGTACCCATACCCGTAGGACCCCAAGCTTCATTAGCCGCTTCGGCATAGGCCAGATACATTTCCGTCATGCGTATACGTGCATTGAAATGCATTTGCTGGGTAGAAGATGACGGATTGAGATTGACGTCCTGACGCAGAAGCTTTTTCAGGTAATAACCCGTCCGTGTGGATGTTTCGACTTTGTTCAAGCCGTCATTTGTCGGACTATTGGCTGTGGTATTGATCGCTGTATTGCTGACACCTGCTGTAGCACCATTGACAATGATATAGGTCTTCAATCGGGGATCCCGTTTATCGTAGGGATTGGCTTTATTGTAGGCCGAATTGGCATCGGCAATGGGATAACCATTCTCCATGGGGAAGGCATCGACCAGGTTCTGCGTTGGGTTGAGCCGCCCTCTGCCGAATAAGGTGGGCGGAAAATGATCTTGCTCCATGCTATTGCTATTTCCTTTGTCTGTACGCCAAAGAATTTCGGCCGGATTGGATCCTGAGGTTAAACCGTCGACCACCTCTTTATTGTACCATGTAAATCCTTTGGGATCGATGCCACTGGGACCACCTTTGGCCTGGATGACCTCTCCCGCATAGGTAGCGGCTTGCTCCCAGGTCGTTTTACTGCCTTCACTATAGGCCGGGCTTGCTGCTAATAGCGCTGCTCTGGCACGAATAGCCTGGGCGATGCGTTTGGTCATCCGTAATTTGAATGTGGAGCCAAATACACGATTGTAATCATTAGCGTTTATGGATCCTGCATATTTGACTGGAACCTGGCTATCGTTACTGATATTTTCATAATCCATCGGCAATAAATCCGCTGCTTTTTTGATATCATCGTACAACTGTTGTATACAGGCTTCAAATGAAGCTCGAGGTTGATTGAAATCCGAATTAACGGTCTCGGGAGTCAAATGAATTGGTACCCCCAGTATTTCTCCTGTGCTTGACTTGCCGGCATGCGCCTGTAGGAGATGGAACATAAACAGCGCACGAAGGCCATAGGCTTCACCCTTCATCCGGTCGTTGAACAGGACGCTGACTTTTGGCTCCATAGCCCATTCGACCTGATCCGTTAAGGACAGAAAGTTGTTCAGATATTGTATGGCTGCATAACTGTTGCGCCATTGGTCGAAAGGGTTGTTTATACTTGTCCACTGACCGGTTGCCGTTTTTAGAAAACTATTATTTTTATCGTTGCTCACCGCATTGTCGGTCGCGACGTCATCAAAGCTGTAGCTATTGCTTGGAATACGGTTGTACCCATTTAAAAGCAGTCCCTGGGCGTATAAAGGACGGCTATTGGCTGTTTCAATTTCAAGATTATTCTCTAGAGCGGGCTCAAACATATCTTCGCAGGAAGAAAATAGCAGGCTGCTCAGGATAGCTACGGTTAATATTTTTTTCATCATTCTCATTTTAACTATTCATGATTAAAATAGAGCCTTTAGCCCGACGTTGAAGAATCGGGTTTGCGGCGCTTGTCCAATATTCAGTTGCATTGTTTCTTTTTCTTTTGCAATCATCAACAGATTGGATCCATTGGCATAGATTCCCAGTTCATGGATAAATTTGGAATTGAGTATCCGTTTGGGAAAATCGTAGGAAAGCTGCACTTTGGACAGGTTGATGCGATCGGTCTTATATAGCCAAAAGTCTGAGCTTCGAAAGTTGTTATCACTATTGAAGGTGGTCAGGCGCGGATACGTTGCGGTTTCCTTGGTGGACTCTGTCCAGCGGTCACGGACGACCACCGAATATTTATCTTCCGCATCTACCCAAAAGTAAGAACTATTTTTCATGGCCTTGGCACCGAACTGGCCTTTAGCGGCAGCAAATAGGGTGAGGTTGTTCCATTTGACCGTCAGGTTGAATCCGAGTGTAAGCGGCGATCCGGACCATCCACCTTTGCCCAGATAAACCTCGTCGCGCGTATCAATCGTGCCGTCCCCATTTTGATCTTTATACTTCATATCACCGGGTTTTACTTCACCAAATGAAGAGAAGGCCGAATCGTCAATATCGGACTGACTCATATAAAAACCATCGTGCTGCAAACCCCATAGTGCATCAAGCGGTTTTCCGGCTCTATTTTGATAGCTAAACTGATAGAGCTCGTCCCTTTTTACTGCTTTTGTCGTATAGTACATCCCGTTGAACCCCAATGATACAAAAGTCTGGTTTACCTGTTTGTTCAGATTGATGCCAAAGTCGATACCCCGGCGCTCATCACTGTTGTAATTGATGTAGGGGAGATCCGAGTAAACAGGCCAACCTGTCATAAAATACATCGGATATTGCGTTTCCGCTTGTACCAAACCGCCACTCATACGATTAAAAAAGTATGAGGTATTGAAGGTGATCAGGTTATTGTAAAGTCCACCTTCAAGGTTGATGTTAAATTCCTTGCGTTTTGGAAATTTCATGTTTGGATTGTCGCCCCTCCGTCGGTCAAAAGAGTGTACTAATGCGCCATCCGCCCAGCTATACCAGGCCCCGTTGTTGTAGGTATAATAGCCCTGATACAGGAAATAATCGCTAATGTCCAGGTCGGTGTTTAAGATACCTGCCGAAGCAGATAACCTTAACTCATTGACAACGCTACTGTTGGCGAGAAAATTTTCTTCTGACAGGCGCCAGGCGAGAGCCAGTGTAGGGGAGAGGGCTCGCCTGTTTCCCTCCGGTAATTTCGCCGAATGGCTATAAGCGCTACTAAAGTCAACATAATATTTACCTGAATAATTGTAACCTAGCTGTAGCCCTAGGTTGGCATTGCTGACTTTATGGTAGCTGCCGGAGGCAGCAACCTGAAATGCATTGGCCAATAGGATTGCCGAAACATGGTGGTTGCTACCGTAGGTACGGTTAAAGTTTAGGGATCCATTAAGCCCGATGGTCTGCCGATAGGTGCTGCCGCTGATATTTTGGATGCCCGATATGCGGTCATCGCCATATTTTGTGAGGCCACTGATCCGATCTTTTCCGTCGTAGTTGTTCCATGAAGCTTGATACACCGCATAATTATTGTTGTAAGACTGATTGTAATTTGACTGATAATCCACGGCTAGGTTGGTTTTGAACACGAGGCCTTCCAGGATATTTTTTAAGTCGAAATTCAAACCTGTATTAAATTGAAACTGCCGGTTGAGATAGCGGTTGGTGCCGCCTGCATAGACATTTGCAAAGGCATTGGTCTGGTCGAGCTGACTTCCTCCCAGGAGGTATTTGCCATCGATGAGAAAATTACTGTTGTTGACATACACCATCGAGTTGACGTCGCCTTCCTCGATCATATCGATCGGGATGAGGGGAGAAAAGCGATGTGGCCGTATGTTGGACGCTGCCTCCCAATAGTTCGCATTCACCCCCTTTGAAACATAGAAACTGGCGGCAGCATCTACATTTAATGAGATGATGTCGCTGACTTTGACATCTATATTACCACGCATGTTAAATCTATTGGCACCACCATTTTTTTTCGCCTGCCCAAAGTTGAGCATGGATCCTTCTGACCAAAATCCAAAGTTGGTATAGTACTGCGCGCGCTGATTGCCGCCCGAAATTTCGGCAGTCGCGTCGTAGCGGTTATAATGATCTTTGATATAGTCCGATGAATAGTAATCGACATTGGGGTAGCGAAAGGGATTTGTCCCGGCTGCATGCTGATAGATGGTTTCGGCACTGTAGAGCGGTGTTAGTCCATCATTTTGGCGGGCTTCGTTATATAAGGTCATATATTCTGCTGAGCCCAGGTATTTTGGATAACTGATCGCCGCATTGATTCCGGCATTAGCCCTGATTTTTATTTTCTGAGCACCGGCTTTTCCGCGTTTTGTGCTAATGTTGATCACGCCCTTGGCGGCCCGGCTCCCATAAAGTGCAATGGCATTGACTCCTTTTAGTACACTGATCTGCTCGATCTCTGTCGGCATAACATTATCAGCGTCGCGTGGAAATCCATCCACGAGGACCAGATAACCGCTCATGCCCCAGATATTACCGTTAAAACCAGAAATAAAGGCATCTAGATTTTCCAGACTGTAGGTGCTGTAGCTCTTGTCGAGCAATTGGGGGATATTGATAGCCTGAACATTTCCCATGAGGTCATTTTTCTGAACTTTGCGGAAAGCGACTTGTACAAGCGCCGTACTGTCTATGCCGATACTGTCCTGAAGACTAGTTTTGGAAAATGTTGAAAGTGTATTTTTATATTGTCCAATGGTTGGATCAAGAGACTCTTTGGCCATCCCATCAAAGGCGGCTATCCAGCTTAATCCAAGACATAACGCTATTCTTAATTTTTTGTACTTCATTTTTTGAATGATTAAATGAAAAACTTGTTACCAGCCTGGGTTCTGATAGAACTCGGGATACATATTGACATCTCTGACCTTTAGTGGCAACCAGTAATGTTTGCTCGTAAATTTGCGTTCCAAAATGATATTCTCCTGGATATTGACAACGCGATTTTGAGATGGATCTTGGTTGTTAAATGTTCCTGCTCGATCAAATGAAACGGCTTTCTTTAAAGTGTAAGGCGATTCGGTCAACAACAACCAGCGACGCAGATCATTAAAGCGGTGCCCTTCGAAGGAAAGTTCCACAGCACGTTCGCGACGTAGCTCGGGGAGCAGGGAGGCCGCGGAGCCGAGAAATTTGCTATCTACATGGCCCACGCCAGCGCGATCGCGCACGACATTGATTGCCTCAACCGCCGTTTTACCGTAATTGTCTGCTTTACCCGTGGCCGAATTGGTCCCCATCATGGCAGATTCGGCATACATCAAATAGACATCAGCGAGGCGCATATAAGGCACGTAAATATGAAGATTGGTACCATAGCTATAGGCTTGATCATATTTATTGGAAGTTAAAGGGATAAATTTGCGTAGGACGTAGCCTGTCTGACTGCCCGTGCGGGTATCCCGATAGCTTCCGCCTGTGTACAGATTGGCGTTGCGATTTTTTTCTTCTGAAGCCGACATATTGCCCTGAACGACTTTAGCACCGTCAAAAATAATGTCCTTGTAAAAGCGCGGATCCCGATCTTTCCAGGGATATTCGGCATTGTATCCAGACTCCGCATCGGACTGGGTAATGTCTTTGATCGGTAGGCCACTTTTCATGCCATAGTAGTCGACATAATTTGCGGTTGGGTTAAACTTAAGGTCGCCATCTCCAACCTCCAGTGGAATATATTGCTTGCTCGTACCCCAATTAGATACCCATGCATCAATATAAGGGCCTCTAAAAATAGCTTCTGTGCTGCCTGGCATGGCCCAGTTTTGCCCCGTTGTATAAAAGTTTAAATGGATGTTGGCCATGGGTACCAGCGCATAATTTGTCTGGCCACTTTCAACAAGGGACAGCAATTCGCCAAAGGCTTGGGCTGCTTTTTTACAATAATCTGCCTGATAGGTTTTACTCCCGGTAGACTGAAAATTCATCAGTGGACTTCCTGCCCAAAGGTAGTTTTTGCCGAGATAGGCCAGCGCCATGATCTTATTGATGCGCAACTGGTTTTTGCCCAGTGTACGCTTTCCTGCG
Organism: Sphingobacterium prati; assembly: GCF_013167215.1. Taxonomy (GTDB): domain Bacteria; phylum Bacteroidota; class Bacteroidia; order Sphingobacteriales; family Sphingobacteriaceae; genus Sphingobacterium; species Sphingobacterium prati. The sequence continues at coordinate 1,112,815 of NZ_JABJWY010000034.1, read as the reverse complement.
GTTGTATTGTCCCAGTCGATCGGTAAGAGGTCGGCCGCTTCTCTAAAATCGGCTGCGGCAAGATCCGCACAAGCCTGATAGCTAAGTCTTGGTAACCGAAGCTTTTCGTCGCTTGGAAGTACATAGTTTATATACGGCATACCGCCAAAATACTCCATCAGTCGGTGGTGAAACCAACCTCGGAAAAATAACAATTGACCCTTGATCAGGTTCTTTTCTTCTTGCGTCGCTTCGTTCAGTTTGTCGATATTTTCTAAGCCAAGGCTTATTTTCCGAAGGCCAAACCAAGCGGCGCTCCATAGATCGCGGAAGGCACGGTTGGCGAATACATCGTCGTTTCTGGTGGTAAAATCTCCCTGATCCATCCAACCAGCACCCCAGCCATCAGATTCCCTTTGCCAACCCCAAAAATTGCCTTGGTCTATTTTGTTTACAAAATGAAAATTGTTTGCTGTGGAGGTTATTTCATCCTCCCCCCAGTTCCAGGAGTTGGTCCAGTAGTTGTTGCTGAAATTGACTACGCAATTGTAAAGTTCCTCAGTGTAACCCTGAAAGTTGATAAAGTTTTTAAATGCTTCTTTGGACGATACATTGGACTGTTCCTCTTTATCGAGATATTTATTGCAGGACAGTAATGATGTAGACGACCAGAGCACACCAGTTATAAAGATTACCTTGAAATATTTTTTCATCTGTCTAATTGCTTTAAAAAGTAATGTTTGCACCTAGATTAAACCGTTTTACAGTAGGATAAGCTCCTTGAGAAGCCCACCCTGTACCTGCGTAATTGGATTCTCGGTCATCGGGCATTTTCGACCAGAAGACCAGGTTGTTGCCATTTAGGAATAGGCGAAGATTTTGAAGACCCAAGCGCTTGATCATACTGGATTCCCTGTTAAAATTATAGGCAATTTCAGCTGTCTTCAATCGGATGTATGAGCCATCAAACATATACCTGTTGCCAGGGGTGTAACTGCTCGATTGAGATAGCCATCGTGGGAGCGGCACATCGGCATTAGTATTGTCCTTTGACCAATAAGAACCCTCATCGTAGGCCAGATTAAGCTGTCCCGAGAAACTATTGAAGACAACCTGACGGGTGACATTATTGACGGCATACCATTGTGTCATTACACTGAAATTATTCCAGTCAAACCCAATCGTACAATTGTATGTATTTTGTGGAACAGAGGGAAAGGCATATGGAATATTGTCCTTGGCATCAATGATACCATCACCGTTATAATCCAGGATGTGATAATTGCCGGGGAGCTTAGCAAGGTCATTGCTTTCGTGTATGGTACTGCCATAAAGTTCATCCCAGGTATTGTAATACCCGGAGCTAACATAGGAATAGGTTTGACTCACCTGCTTATTGTCCGGTTTCTGATATTCGGGAAGCAATTCTGGAGCGTCAGCATTGATGACTTTGTCCTTGGCATGGGTAAAATTAATATCTGCCCATATTCGCCAATTGGGGCTAAGTTGCTTATTGAATTTCAGTTCGACTTCATAACCTTTATTTTCTACCTCTCCGAGGTTGGCGGTTGGGGCCTCAACACCGAAATAGGAGGGAATAGACCTTCCGCCACCCGTGATAAGTACATTCGTCCTGTGATCTTTGAAGAAGTCTACTTTTCCGGAAATCTGTCCGTTGAACAGTCCAAAGTCCACGCCGAAGTTTAACTTCTTCACTTTTTCCCAGCGGATATTTGGGTTTCCAAGCACATTTTCTTTATACCAGATGTATGGACTGGTATTTCCATCGGAGTAAGAAAACCGACCGTCGACACCCATCCCTGAAGTACCACCGTAAGCCCATTGCGTTAAATAAAGAAATTGTCCACCACCACTATCGTCGCCAATATCCCCATAAGAGCCACGTAGCTTTAATGTGTTCAAAAAGGATAAAGGTTTCATAAACTCTTCTTCCGAAACTAACCAGCCGATACCACCTGAATTAAAAAAGGCAAATCTGTTTTCAGGAGCGAATTTCTCGGATCCTGTATATGCGCCATTATACTCAAGCATATATTTGTTTTTATAATTATAGGTGGTGCGGAACACCCAGTCTTCCCGATAGGATGGAACGGTGCTCCCTCTTCCGTATTGATTGCGGTTAACTAAACCCATGGCTGAAATATTGTGGTTTTTAGCCAAGGTAGTTGCGTAATTTAATTGCAACTGATAAAATAATCTCCTGTACGTGAGTGCGTTGTTTACGGTTCCTCCTTCTATCGTCCAGTCAATACCTTCGGCAAAATCAAATCTATTGGTTCCATCAAAAGGTATTTGATAGGTTGGAAGTCCGGTTTTGGGATCTATCCACTTGCTTTGGGTGCTATTATTGGCATCATTGATACCACGCCTGCCCTCTACAAATGTATTATCCAAAGAGATTGTTCCGCGTAGATTAAGACCTTTTGTTAAAAATTTGAGGTCCTGTTCAAGCGTAAAATCTGTTGTGATACGACTTGTGGTAATATACTCCGTTCCGCTGATGGCCAATACACGGGCAGAGTTTATGCCGGCATTTGGGTTTGGCGCATTGAACCCCCAGGTGCCATCTGAATAACGTGGATAGATAACATCCGGTGCTACGGTGTAGGCTGCAATCCAATAGGAATAATCGTTGCCACCCCCAAATGGGCTTTTTCGGACGCCACGTGAACCTGCGAGATTTGTTGAAAATTTGGTTGTTGGCGTCAATTGGAAATCTAGATTCGAACGCACATTAAGACGGTTAAATCCGTAGCCGGCTTTATAGCCCCTTGCGTTTTCAAACTGCCGAAATAGATCACCTTCATACAGATAATCCGCGTTGGCAAAGTATTTGACAAATGGTGTGCCGCCGGCAATATTCACACTGCTGTTTTGCGAAAATGCTTGGCTTCTAAAGAGTTCTTTTGCCCAATCGGTATTTACATAACGCTCCCGTTCGGTTTGGTCGGCGGGGAAACGGTATTTATTGATAATATCCTGCGGTGAATAATCGGCCCAACTTGCAGGGTTGATACCCAATTCGTACTCAATCACTTTATTACGTAGCATCAATGCATCGTACGAATCCATTTTACCGGGTAGTTGTGAAACAGTTTTAACGATGTTGTTGACGGTACCACGTATGAGCATTTGCCCTTCTTTACCGCGTTTGGTAGTGATCAAGATAACCCCATTTGCTCCTCTGACACCATAAACAGCGGTAGCCGATGCGTCTTTAAGTACTGAAATCGTTTCGATAGAACTGATGTCAACTGCTGATAAAGGTCGCTCGACACCATCGACCATCACCAGCGGATCTGTGTTGTTCCAGGTACTGCGGCCCCGAATGACAATACGCGGGTCTTCCTCGCCGGGCATTCCCGTACTTGCAGTCGTGATCACACCCGGTACATTGCCCGTTAAGGCTGCACCTACGCTGGATACGCCACCGGCGCGCTCCAGGATTTTTCCCGAAGTTTGGGCAATAGCACCCACAACTGTTTCTTTCTTTTGCCGACCGTATCCTACAACGATGGTTTCTTCTATTTCAATAGACTTGTCTATAAGCCGAACCTCTACTGTCGTTTTATCGTCAATGGGAAGCTCAACTTGTCCGTAGCCGAGTTTGGAAATGGTCAATAAATTTTTGTCTGCTGGCACTTGAAGGGTAAATGCTCCATTTTCGTCGGTGGAAGTACCTAATGATGTCCCTTTCACCTTGATGGAAGCGCCGCTTATTTTTTTGTGGTTGCCATCGACAACAATGCCCTTAATTTGCCTTTTGGCTTGAGCCTTTAATGTTACCTGCCCGACAAGCAGCAAGAATAACAGTAAAGTGAATGGCCTAGCTATACCCCATAGCTTTCTCCAATGCCTTATAAATGTGATTGAGATTGTAATCATCATAGCATTTGTGGATTATTAAAATAGGTTTAAAAATTTTTTGGTTAATTTGTCTGTAATTGGTTGGTACAGTTGTACCAATATTCCCTTAGGTCATTTTTGATCATCATAGGATCGCAGACTATGGATCATCCAGTGTTATCATGGCATTATAATAATTGGTTAAAAAATTAGCTGTTTAGAAATGTATGGCAACCGGTTGCATTATTTGGTTATAGTTTTCCCAAATGAAGATACCTTTCAAATCAGTTTATAATTGTAGACCAAAGCTAGCAATAGCAAAATTTTAGTAATAGCAAGAATGTTTAAATGAAGGATAAGAATGTCAAATAGGGTCGATAATGCGGTAAAAATATTTTCATGGACTGGTTTGATCGGATTAATTTAATAAATTAGTTGATAGTTCAGGACGCAATTGAATGGCGAAGATACACCTAAATATATGATACGGATTTTACTGGTAATAACCTCGGCAATGTTAACGTTTTTGTGTTATGGGCAAAATGAGCCTGTAACCTTTCAACGCTATTATTCGAAAGATGGACTTTCCTCCAATACAATCTATAGCATTTTTCGGGACAGTTATGGTTTCCTCTGGCTCGGAACAGAGGATGGACTGAACAGGTTTGATGGCCGTCGTTATCATGTGTATCGTTATGATGCCAATAAAGAGAATAGTCTAATGGCTAATCATATTTCAGCACTCTGTGAAGACAAGAAGGGAAGGGTCTGGATCGGAACAAATGGAGGCGGCTTGAGCTATTTCGATCGACAGGCTGACCGCATTCGAACTTATAATCTTACTCCGGATGGAAAGTGGCTCAGTGCAGCTATAAATGCGATCGATAAAGATTTAAACGGAAATGTTTGGGTTGCTTCTTACGGCGCATTATTTATTTTGAATGTCGATGATTTGCAAAAGAAAGTTGATCAGAAATATAAACCTGTCGTAGAGACCTTTGCAGGTAAAGTGACCAACTGCGTCTTTCGTGATCGACAAAACAACATGTGGGTATCATCGGAGCGTGCTGTGTTCCGCATTTCAAGTGATTTAAAGACCATAAAACGCTTCGAAGTTTTGTCTGAAGGGGAGGGGTATGAAAATGGGGTTGAAATAACTTCTATCGTCGAGGATGATAAAGGCCGAATCTGGATCGGTTCGATGCTCGGACTAAAATACCTAAATCAAGGTGCGTCAAAATTTAACAAATTCATAGCTGGGCCCGGAAAAGGGAATTTGAGCAGCCCACGCATTTATGCCTTAAGTTATAATCTCAAACAGTGCATATGGATTGGAACAGATAACGGTCTTGATGTGTTAAATACAAATGATTTTAGTGTGCATACCTTTAAACCTGATCCAAGCAATATTCATAGTCTTTCACATAAATCTATCCGATCTATATGTATCGATAACAGCGGTATTTATTGGGTGGGAACCTTTCGGGGAGGATTGAATAAATATGATACCAATTTAAGTCAATTTCGATTAAAAAGTCTGGATTTCTTAGCGGGAATGACTGGGGATCCAGCTGTGGTAACATCTTTTGCGGAGTACCAGCATAAAATATTCCTAGGTGTTGATGGTGCTGGTGTCTGGAAGTATGAAAGGGACAGTGATCGACTGTCTCCGATCAAGCTGGCGTCTAACCTACCCTCCGATCTGACCGTATTGACTTTAGAAAGACAACGCGATCAACTTTGGATCGGTACATACCAACATGGTGTACTTTGTCATGATCTGATTAGTGGAAATCTCAAAAGATATACAGCGGGTAACAAAGAAGATAATTTAAATAATAATGATATTTTTTGTCTGAAAACTGATTTTCAGGGTAATATATGGGTAGGAACCAATGGCGGCGGCATTAATATTATTCAAAAGGGAGGTGCAACAGTAAAGAAATACAAACGGACAGAAATCGATAGCGCTGATCTTCGGCTACCGGGAAATTTTATCCGTGCGCTAGAGGAAGACCAGTATCATCGTATGTGGATTGGCACTTATGGCTCTGGGCTTGCCAGGTACGATCCCCAAACAAAACGTACTGCAATTTTTAATATGGAGAACAATAAGCTGCCCAGTAATTATGTGTTGGCCGTGCACAGTGATAAAACAGGGAATTTGTGGATAGGAACAAATGGGAATGGCGTTGGAGTACTCGAAAAAGGAAAAACACAATTTATTACGCTTTCTGAAAAAGATGGTCTAGCTAATGGCGCAATACAAAGTATAATAGAAGATGATAAGGGGCGCATGTGGTTTGCGACGAACAAAGGATTAAGCTGTTATTTTCCGAAAGAAAGGCTATTTAAGAACTATTCGAAAGCTGCAGGATTACAGGAAGGAGCTTTTATGCTGGGAGCGACGCTAAAAATGACGGATGGAGAAATGTATTTTGGAGGACAGAAGGGGTTTAACCATTTTTATCCTGCCAATCTAAAAATAAACATTAATCCAGCTAAGGTAGCGCTAACTGATCTGAAAATTGACAATGTCGTCATTCAACCTACGGATAAAGGAGCTATACAACAATCTCTATTAACAGCAGATCGTATTCACTTAAAGTATAAACAGAATTTCTCTATTTCTTTTGCAGCGCTAAACCTCACGGTGCCGGAGGATAACGAATACGAGTATAGACTTGTCGGATTCGATAAAAATTGGATCCGGAATGGCAAAGAAAATAATGCCTATTATACAAATTTGGATCCCGGAGATTATTTATTTCAGGTACGTGCCAGCAATAACGATGGAATTTGGAACAAGGAAATAAAATCCATTGCCATACATGTTGCTCCGCCATTTTGGCGAACAATATATGCATATATATTTTATGTGATAGCAGTTGCGGGAGCCTTGCTATGGATCAGGCATCGCGGAATCCAAAAGCTAAAACAAAAATTTGCACTTGAACAGGAACGTATCCAAGCGAAACAGCTTATTGAGCAGCAAAAAAGAGACGCTGAAACCAAGCATCAACTGGATGCAATGAAAATTAGGTTTTTAACAAATTTAAGCCATGAATTCCGCACCCCAATTTCATTGATAATGGGGCCTATAGACGCTCTGATAGTAAAAAATAAAGATCGTAAACTGGCTGATTCGCTGAATCTGATTAGCCGGAACGCACGTAGATTGTTAAATCTGGTCAACCAACTGCTTGACTTTAGAAAGATGGAATATCATGAGTTGAAATTGCAGGAAGACGATGGTGAATTAGTGTCTTTCGTACAGGAGGTATTTCGGTCATTTCAGGACATGGCCTTGCAGAAGGGGATAGACTATTCTTTTTTACCTTGCCAAGAAAAAATATATTGCCGTTTTGATCGAAATAAAATCGAGCGCATTTTATTTAATCTTATCTATAATGCCTTTAAATTTACAAATAAAGAGGGAGATATTGCGGTAAGTATAGCATCGGTCAGTTTGAAAGACAGGAAGCTGCAGGTTTGTCTAGAGGTGAGGGATACAGGAATTGGTATTCCTGAACAATTGCAACAATCCATATTTGAAAGTTTTTTCCAACACGACAACGATGGCGCAATTGCTAGCCAAGGTTCTGGCATCGGCTTATCGATTGCTCAGTCATTTGTTCAGATGTATAACGGAAAGATTTCAGTATACAGTGAACCGGAAAAAGGGAGCGTTTTTAAATTTGATCTATGGTTAGATCCAGCTGAACCGAGCTATGAAAATATGCCCGAACAGGAAATAATGCCTTCAGATGCGCCTGTAGAGATTAGACAGTGCCCTCTCGTGCTGATTATCGAAGATGATGAAGACTTTAGGTATTACCTTAAAGAATCTTTAAAAGAATACTATCAGATCATCGAGGCTACCAATGGAAAGGATGGCTGGCAGAAAGCACTTTTTCATCATCCCGATCTTGTGGTGAGTGATGTGCAGATGCCTTACCTAAACGGCATGGAATTTTCGCAAAAACTTGTGCAGGATAAAAGGACAAAACACATCCCAGTTGTGTTGTTGACGGCTTCTCAAGTGGATAATGGACTCGTTTGTGGACTGGAGTCGGGGGCCGTGGATTACCTCACTAAACCTTTTGATATGCATGTGCTGGTAGCGAAGATCAATAGTTTGCTCCATCTAAATCAAGCATTTAAGGAAGTGTACAGCAAGCAGGTATCCATTGTTTTGCCCGAAGTAGCGGTTGTATCAGAAAAGGATAAATTTTTGCAAAAAGTGCTGAATTATGTGCACGAAAATATTGATAACCCGCAATTATCCGTGGAGACCCTGAGTGCCCACACCTCGATGAGTAGAGCTTCCCTGTACAATAAACTGTTGGAACTTACAGGAATGTCGCCGGTAGATTTCATTCGGTCTGTGAAACTGGAAAAGGCTGCTAGCTTGTTGGAGAAAAGCGATAAGTCTATTTCTGAAATAGCGTACCAAACAGGATTTGCGAATCCCAATTATTTTACAAAAGTCTTCAAAGCAAAATATCAAATGACTCCAAGTGAGTTTATACAGTGCCAAAAGATTACTTCCGAGTAAAAGGAGTTAAATTGTTTTTTTCGGCGCAATTTTACAAAAGGGTAATTTGTTTTATACATTTTTACCCTTCTTTTTTTTATTTGTTGCAATGCTGTCCTCTGGAAACCTATAGTTTTGTGTTATAACCAAATCGCCAAAATCTGGCGAATACTAAACTTATCAAGTAAATAAGAGATATGAAATTTTTTATCGATACAGCTAGTCTCAGTGAGATTCGTATGGCTCAAAATTTAGGCGTATTGGATGGGGTGACGACCAATCCCTCCCTGATGGCCAAAGAGGGTGTGACAGGAACAGAAAATGTGCATGGTCACTATAAAGCTATTTGTGCAATTGTCGACGGTGACGTGAGCGCGGAAGTGATTTCGACCGATTATGAAACCATGATCAAAGAGGGCTTGCAGTTGGCTGCTTTGGATTGCAAAATCGTTGTTAAAGTACCCATGACTGAAGATGGTATTAAAGCGATCAAATATTTTAGTACTCAACAGATCAAAACCAACTGTACACTGGTTTTTTCCGCCGGACAGGCGCTGCTCGCGGCAAAAGCCGGTGCGACTTATGTATCACCTTTTGTCGGCAGACTTGATGACATATCTGTCGACGGTCTAGCACTGATCCGCGAAATACGCACAATTTACGACAATTATATGTTTGGAACACAGATTTTGGCGGCTTCGGTACGCCATAGTGCCCATATTTTGGGTTGTGCCAAGATCGGGGCAGATGTCATGACGGGGCCGCTGCAGGCTATATTCTCCTTGTTAAAACATCCTTTGACGGATAGTGGGTTAGCTCAATTTCTCGCTGATCATAAACGTGTTGCTACACAGGGCTTTAATTAATATGGTGATGACTAAAAATAGTATACATAATCTGGAAGCAATTGTTCAACAAGTACGAAGAGATATACTTCGTATGGTGCATGCATGCCAATCTGGACATCCCGGTGGATCTTTGGGCTGTGCGGAATTATTAGTCGGTCTGTATTTTGAACTGATGCAGCGAAATGAACACTTTGATGTCAATGGCGAAGGAGAAGATCTATTTTTTCTTTCCAATGGACATATTTCCCCTGTATTTTACAGTGTACTGGCTCGAGCAGGATATTTTCCGATAAGTGAACTTGCCACCTTTAGAAAGCTTAGCTCACGTCTGCAGGGCCATCCAACGACCCATGAAGGATTGCCGGGGATCCGCGTGGCCTCAGGTTCGTTAGGGCAAGGTCTCTCTGTTGCGATTGGCGCTGCTCAGGCCAAAAGATTAAATAAGGATAACCATTTAGTTTACGTCCTAATGGGAGATGGTGAATTGCAGGAAGGACAGGTCTGGGAAGCGGCCATGTATGCGAGCCATAACAAAATGGACAATTTAATTGCTATTGTGGATTACAATGGAGCTCAGATTGATGGCGCTACAAATGATGTCCTGTCATTAGGGGATTTGCCTCATAAATGGATGGCATTTGGTTGGAAGGTTGTTGAAGTTAGGCGGGGTAATGATGTTGGTTCGGTCATTGCCGGCCTTCGAAGAGCTCAGTCGATGACAGCCGAAAAAGCCCCGATCATGGTATTGTTGCACACAGAAATGGGCAATGGTGTCGATTTTATGATGGGATCACACAAATGGCATGGTGTGGCACCGAATGACGCTCAATTGGAGTCAGCATTACGCCAAAATGCGGAAACGTTGGGTGATTATTAGTATCATGCATGAAGAGATTTCGAAATTGATTAAAATAAAATGAAAAAATATACATACTCAGAATCCAAGGATACGCGATCTGGATTTGGTGCTGGTTTGTTGGAAGCGGCGAGACAAAATAAAAATGTGGTAGCGCTCTGTGCTGATTTAGTTGGCTCCCTCAAAATGAATGATTTTATCAAGGCTTATCCGGACCGTTTTTTTCAGATTGGCATTGCTGAAGCGAATATGATGGGCATCGCTGCTGGACTTACTATTGGCGGGAAAATACCTTTTACCGGTACATTTGCCAATTTCTCGACCGGGCGTGTGTACGATCAGATTCGTCAGTCCATTGTCTATTCGGATAAAAATGTGAAGATTGCGGCTTCGCATGCGGGGCTTACTTTGGGAGAAGATGGGGCAACTCATCAAATTCTGGAGGATATCGGATTGATGAAAATGCTCCCCGGGATGACGGTCATCAATCCATGTGACTATAACCAAACCAAAGCGGCAACAATAGCAGTGGCAAAACATCAAGGTCCTGTTTACCTGCGTTTTGGACGCCCTATTGTTCCTGTTTTCACAGCCGAAGATCAGGAATTTGTGATTGGCAAAGCTGTGCTGCTCAATTCAGGTGTTGATGTTACTATTATAGCGACTGGACACTTGGTATGGGAGGCAATCCGGGCGGGAGAGGAATTGGAAAAGCTGGGAATTGATGCCGAAATCATCAATATACATACCATCAAACCTCTTGATAAGGAGGCTGTACTGGCATCGATCGAAAAAACGGGTTGTGTGGTGACGGCCGAAGAACATAACCGTATCGGTGGGCTTGGTGACAGTATCGCGCAGCTATTGACCAAACAAATGCCTGTACCTCAAGAATATGTTGCCGTAGATGATAGTTTTGGTGAATCGGGAACACCGCGTGAACTCATGGACAAATATGGGCTAAATGCCGATGCCATAGTGGCATCTGTACTTCGAGTACTAAAAAGAAAACAACTCAAATAGTCAAAAAACGGGGACAGCCCCATATTTTTAGTCCTAATCAACCAATTGTAAAAATGAGAAAGATTGTTTGCACAGCATTATGTATGATGTCGATCAGCTTGTTGTCCCATGCACAACAGGCTGCACCAAAGGGATTTGACGTGGAAAGGGAACTGGTGTCTACCGGAAAAATAGATTCTATTATTTATCCGTCTAAAACGGTGGGCGTGCCCCGAAAAGCACTGATATATACACCTCCAGGATATAATTCCGAAAAAAAATATCCTGTACTGTACCTCTTGCATGGAATCGGAGGTGACGAACGTGAATGGATTAGGCATGGAAATCCACAGATTATTTTTGACAATCTCTATGCCGAAGGTAAAATGGAACCCATGGTGGTGGTGATGCCCAATGGTCGTGCGATGAAAAATGACCGTGCCGGAGGAAATGTCATGGCACCGGACCGCGTAGCTGCATTCTCGACTTTCGAAAGAGATCTGCTTGACGACCTGATTCCCTTTGTTGAAAAACAATTTCCAGTTGTCCAAGACCGTGAGCATCGTGCGATCTTTGGGCTATCTATGGGCGGAGGTCAGGCATTGAATTTTGGATTAGGCCACATCGATACGTTTGCATGGGTGGGTGGGTTTTCTTCTGCCCCCAACACAAAGATGCCACAAGAATTATTACCCGCTCCAGAGGAAGCTAAAAACAGGCTAAAACTGTTGTGGGTTTCCTGTGGCGATCAAGATGGTTTGCTCAGTATAAGCAAAAGGACACACGAGTACCTTTTGGATCATGAGGTGCCTCACATATACTATTTAGAATCTGGAGGACATGATTTCAATGTGTGGAAAAATGACCTTTATAATATTTCTCAGTTGTTATTTAAGGTGGGCAAGTAGCATAGCTATGATAACGGCCTTACAAAAGGTGTTAGCTATAGGATTAGATGTAATTTAAATAGGGTGTTATCGCATGAAAATAATTTTGAAACTGTAGTATGGGAAATTTTATTGTGAAGTATGGAGGTATATTGACAGTGTTTTTTTTATTGAATACAACACTGTCGTGTGCGCAAAAGAGATCCGAGCTGACCATGTGGTATGACCGCCCCGCTGATTCAACGATCTGGGAACAAGCCTTGCCACTTGGAAATGGAAGAATGGGAGCCATGGTTTATGGCATTCCGTCCTGTGAAAAAATACAGCTCAACGAAGAGACCATATGGGCTGGCGGGCCTTATCGCAATGATAATAAGAAGAGTGGGTCTGCTTTAAAAACGATTCAGAGCGATATTTTCGCAGGAAGATTAGCTGAGGCCGATAAACTCGCAAACCAAACTTTTTTTACAAAAACACATGGCATGCCCTATCAAACTGGAGGGAACATCCTGTTAAGATTTCCAGGACATGAACAGTATCAGAACTATTATCGCGCACTTGATCTTGAGCGTGCTATCTCCTTGACACAGTATACCGTAAATGGAGTTACCTTCACACGCGAAATGTTTGTCTCCTTTGCCGATGATGTCATCGTGATGCAGATAACATCAAGTAAAAAAGGACAAATTAATTGTGAATTAAGCTATGATAATGAGTCGGAACACCGTATTTTTAAAACTGGTCATTCGCTGGTTTTGGAAGGGAAGGGTAGTGACCACGAGGGGATCGCTGGTCAAATTGTTTATCAAACACATACAGCCATACAAAATACAGATGGACTAGTAGATGTTTCGGATAAAAAAATTGATGTGAAAGGAGCAACTCGGATGCGTATTTATATCTCGATGGCGACCAATTTTAAACATTACAATCTACTGGGTGATGATCCATTCACGCAAGCTGCGGACCGACTGTATAAGGCAATGTCTGCTCATTATCCATCTGCATTAAAACGCCATACAGGCATTTACGCTAGGCAATTCCAACGCTTTAAGCTACGGCTTGGAGAAGAAACGAATCAAGTGGACCAGCCCTTACAAGCCCGTATAGCTAACTTTACAAAAACACAAGATCCTGAACTTGTGGCTCTGCTAGCACAATTCGGACGTTATTTGCTGATCTGTTCGTCACAACCTGGAGGACAACCCGCCAATTTACAAGGGATATGGAATAGCTCCATGTCACCAGCTTGGGATAGTAAATACACCATCAATATAAATACAGAGATGAACTATTGGCCTGCGGATGTCACTAATCTTTCACATACGCAGTACCCGTTATTTGAGATGATCAAGGAGCTCAGTGAAAGCGGAAAAGAGACAGCTCAAACGATGTACAATGCTAGGGGTTGGGTTGCACATCACAATACGGATATATGGCGTGTGACGAGCCCGATTGATTTTGCGGCGGCTGGAATGTGGCCGAGTGGCGGATTATGGCTATCACAGCATCTTTGGGAACATTATCTGTTTAGTGGAGACAAAATATTTCTAAAACAAGCTTATCCCATTATGAAAGGGGCTAGCGAATTTTTACTTTCGGCGCTTATCCAACATCCAGCTTATTCAGACAAAGACTGGTTGGTGCTTAGCCCCTCAATATCACCGGAGCAAGGACCTTTGTCTGCAGGTGTGACTATGGATAATCAGCTCTGTTTTGATATGTTAACCCGTACGGCTAAGGCGGCAGAAATCCTGGGAGTCGATGGTCTTTTCAAAGATAGTTTGCTGATGACGGCAAAACGTATTCCACCCATGCAAATTGGCAGATATGGTCAATTGCAGGAGTGGCTTGAGGACTTGGACGATCCCCAGAATAAGCATAGGCACGTCTCACATTTATATGGTTTGTTTCCTGGTAATCAGATTTCTCCCATTCGTACACCTGAATTGTTTGAGGCTGCGCGCAACTCATTAATGTACCGCGGTGATTTTGCAACAGGATGGTCTATCGGTTGGAAAATCAATTTGTGGGCACGCCTACTGGACGGAAACCATGCCTATGAAATCATTCAAAAAATGCTTACGATAGCAGATCAAAATCATCCTGAAGGAAGAACTTATCCGAATATGTTTACTGCTCATCCTCCCTTTCAGATTGACGGTAATTTTGGGTTGACGGCGGGCGTAGCGGAAATGTTGGTTCAAAGTCACGATGGCGCTATACATTTGTTGCCGGCTATTCCCGATCGCTGGAAGGAAGGCGCTGTACAAGGGATAAAGGCTCGTGGCGGTTTTGAGATCGAACTCTGTTGGGAAAATGGCCGTATAAAAAAGGTTGTTGTGTCTTCATCATTGGGGGGAAACTTACGATTAAGAACAGCATCAGCACTGCGAGGAAAGGGTTTGCAAACGGTTAACAAAGTGCAGTCTAACCCTTTGTTAGTTCCAGCAACAACGCCCGCAGCCATGATTTCGCCGAACGCAAATTTGAAAGGAAACAATTTGCAGAGCTATCATGAATATGACGTGCCTACTGTGCCTGGAGGAAAGTATACTTTTAGTGGTCTATAGAATTAATCCAATTATTTAACCTGATCAACAACTTAACAATGAAAATTACCGTGCTCGCTCTATCTTTTTTTGCCTTGTTTACAAGCGCTTCAGCGCAACAGGCGAAAAACCCGATCATTTTTGCTGATGTACCTGATATGTCGATGATACGTGTTGGCGATACCTATTACATGAGTAGTACAACCATGCATATGAATCCCGGACTTCCGATTATGAAATCCAAAGATTTAGTTAATTGGACATTGGTAAATTATGCGTATAACATTTTGGCAGATACCGATGAACTAAATCTGTCGCAGCATAAAAATGCATATGGACATGGCTCATGGGCGAGTAGCTTACGTTTCAATGATGGTAAATACTATGTCAGTACATTTTCCGCAAACACAGGAAAAACTCATATCTACACCACAAGAGATATAGAAAATGGTCCCTGGGAAGCAAAAGAATTTACGCCAATGCTGCACGATCACAGTTTATTCTTTGAGAATGGGAAAACCTATATACTGTGGGGCGGGGGACGTTTACATATGGCCGAATTGGCACCAGATTTTTCTGGTATAAAACCCGGGACGGAGCGGATACTGATCAAAGATGCTTCCTCGCCAAGTCTGCCTAAAGACGGAAAGATGGGCCTACCTGCCGAAGGATCACAGTTGTTTAAGATAAATGGTATGTATTATCTTTTTAATATTTCTTGGCCACAGGGAGGGATGCGTACGGTTATCGTGCATCGGGCTGCCCGGCTTGAAGGACCTTATGAAGGTAAGGTAGTCCTACAAGATCAGGGAGTAGCACAAGGAGGGTTGATCGATATGCCGAACGGGACATGGTATGCTTATCTTTTTCAGGACCATGGCGCAGTTGGCCGAATCCCATTTCTGGTACCTGTCAGCTGGGAAGATGGATGGCCTATATTGGGTGTTCAGGGGAAGGTACCAGTTGGATTAAGCCTCCCAGCTAACAAAGCGCTACTGCCTGGTATTGTTAATTCGGATGATTTTAATAGAAAAAAAGGACAACCAGCCTTGCCTTTGGTGTGGCAATGGAATCATAATCCTGACCCTGATCTATGGTCCGTAACCGAACGCAAAGGCTTCTTGCGATTGAAAACAGGAAAACTTACGGATGACTTTTTACAAGCCAAGAACACACTGACACAACGAACTATTGGTCCTACTTGCAGCGGTTCTATTGCTATTGATGTATCGGAGATGAAAGATGGTGATTTTGCAGGTTTGTCGCTGTTGCAGAAAAATTATGGCCTCCTTGGGGTTCGTATGGAAGGAAATAACAAATCACTGGTTATGGTCAATGCGACGACGGGAATTCCGGAAGAGGTAGCCAAGATCAGCCTGAAGGAGCAACGTATATTTCTTAAGGCGAGTTGTGATTTTACAAATAGAAGAGACATTACCGAATTTTTTTACAGTATCGACGGACGCCATTGGACTGCCATAGGCACCCCGTTAAAAATGAGCTACACGATACCTCATTTTATGGGGTATCGGTTTGGACTTTTTAACTATGCTAGCAAAGCAGCTGGCGGTTATGTTGATATTGATTATTTCCATATTGCTACAAATTAATACGATATGAGACGACAATTTTTTACGCGGGTAATTTTCTGTTTTCTGATCATATGGTCTGTAAAGACAAATGTTTTAAGGGCCCAGAATCCAATTGTACAAACAGCATATACAGCGGATCCCGCCCCTATGGTGTATAATAATCGCCTGTATCTCTATACGACACAAGACGAAGAAGAGTCCACTTGGTTTAACATGAACAATTGGCGTGTCTATTCAACCGATGATATGGTCAATTGGACCGATCATGGTGCGATTTTGTCCTACTCTGATTTTGAGTGGGCAAAAGGTGACGCTTGGGCAGCGCAATGTGTGGAGAAAAACGGTAAATTTTACTTATATGTACCTGTTATTTCCAAATTGAACAATCGGGGAGCAATTGGTGTAGCAGTAGCAGACAGCCCGCTGGGACCATTTTATGATCCTTTGGGAAAACCACTTGTGCAAAGCGAGGAGGGAGATATTGATCCGACCGTATTTGTCGATGATGACGGACAAGCCCATATGTACTGGGGTAATCCAAAATTGAAATATGTAAAACTCAATGCAGATATGATTTCGTATCAGGACGATATTGTGGAGGTTCCTATGACGGCAGCATCGTTTGGCAAAAGAGAAGGAGATCCCAAACGACCGTCTACTTATGAGGAGGGGCCGTGGTTGTACAAAAGAAATAGCCTATATTACCTTTTTTGGGCAGGCGGCCCTTTACCTGAATTTATTGGTTATTCGACCAGTAAAAAAGCAGAGGGTCCATGGAAATATGGTGGTGTGGTCATGCCTGCTGAAGGCAGGGCTTTTACCAATCATCCCGGTGTGGTCGACTTTAGGGGAAAGAGCTATTTCTTTTACCACAACGGAGCTTTGCAGGGAGGAGGAGGTTTCACGCGCTCGGTCGCTGTACAGGAATTGAAGTTTAATCCTGACGGTAGTATCTTCCCAATGAAAATGACAACAGGGATTACTGGAGCACTTAAAACTGTGAATCCCTATAGCCTTATACAGGCTGAAACAATCTCTTGGTCTGAACATGTAAAATCTTTTCAAAATAATAAAGTAGGCCTTTTTATTAAAGCCCTCAAAAACGGCGCATATACAAGCATAAAAAACGTTGATTTTGGCGACAAGGGTGCGATGAACTTCTTTGCGCGGGTTGGCACTACACACAATGGTGGTATCAGCATGGAGGTGAGGTCAAATGCAGTTGATGGACCTATTCTAGCGACAATCCAAGTTCCGATGACAGGCGGCGATGACAGATGGACGACAGTAGACAAACAATTGTCCAATAAAGTGACGGGAGTCCACGATTTATATTTTGTTTTTAAAGGTAAGGTACCTTCCAATGTTCTATTTTTTGATTGCTGGAAATTTGGTGGCTTGGGTGTTTCCAACCTTGGCGGAGAGACAATGTCAGATTAAACATTGATCAGGGAAGCCAAATTCTCGCTTGGCATAAAATACCCAGGATAGACTAATAGTGACTTATCATCGTGCAGAATCAATCAAAGGTTAAACATCCCAAAGCGGTATGCTATACCTGACAATAACCCCGAAGAGGGTAATCTGATAAATAACGGGGCATTGTTGGCGGATCCATTTCGTGCCGACAATTGGTTATGTAAATATGCATTGAATAGCAGGGTAATAATAAAAACAACAATAAATCAATAGAACAGGAATAGAAGTAACTTAATTATACAATTTTATGAAGCAACTAAGTATTGTCTTTAAAAAAAGGACAATGGTATTATTCTTATCCCTTACGGGAATTTTGATAACGACAACGGCAACAGGGCAGCAACAAAATGTCGTGAAGGATGTTAGTAAAGGTTTCGTACATCAATCTATTGGAAATCCTTATTTACCACTTTGGGAGCATCTTCCGGATGGCGAACCCCGGGTTTTTGAAGATCCAGACGTGCCCGGAAAATACCGCGCCTATATCATCGGCTCACATGACTTGCGTTTTACAAGTTACTGTGGACCTGATATCAGAATGTGGTCAGCACCGATAGAAGACTTGACGAGCTGGCGCGATGAGGGTGCTATTTTTACTTATCCAATGGATGGTAAATGGGATGTCATGTATGCACCGGATCTTGTGGAGGTCAAGCGAAAAGATGGGAAAAAAGAATATTACTTGTTTCCACACAGCAGAGGCGAGCATCGCGAAGCCATGGTCGTCAAAGGAGATCGGCCGAATGGTCCGTTTAAACCAGTAAATCTGACTGCGGATGGCAAACGTACCTTGCCGGGAAGTATCTTGGGATTCGATCCGGCAGTTTACATTGAATATATTACTGATCCGAAAGATCCTGATTTTGAAATAGGCTTTCGCGCTTACGGCTTCTGGGGATTCCAACGGTCAATGGCAGCTCAGTTGGATCAAAAAACAATGTATTCACTAAGGCCTGGAACTGAAATTATCAACTATCTTTTGCCGGCGAGTGCGCGTTATGGAGAATTACGTGATCCTAAAGGAACGTTGTATCCTGCCATCTTCCAAGGAGAAGATCTAGGGACGTTCAATTTTTTTGAAGCATCGTCTATCCGAAAGGTGGGAAATAAATACGTCACTGTCTATAGTGGTTATTCTGGCCCTGAATATGGGGTCAGTAGCTCCAATTCAACCCTAAGGTATGCAGTGGCAGATTCACCTCTAGGACCATGGAAAAGCGGAGGTGTCTTAGTCGACTCACGAGCCCCAGTATTGAATCGTGATGGATCGGCTATCGAAACTACAAATGCTGGCCATAATACGCATGGTAGTATAGAACTAATTAATGGACAATGGTATGTATTTTATCATCGCCCACCACGAGGATTTGGTTTTGCCCGGCAGGCAGTAGTTGAGCCCATCAAAATAGAATGGGATGAAAAAGCAGTGAAAGATGGCGGAATGGTTTCTATCCATGCTTTCGACCCCTATCAGGAAAATTTGACGATCAAAGATAAGCAAGGAAGGGAATATAAAGGTGCCGAAGTGACCTCTGAAGGATTTCATTTTTATGGTTTGAACCCATACCAATATTATTCTGCAGGATACGCCTGCTATCTCTCTGATATAAGCTTACAGCAAGACTCATGGGATGTCTGGGATAACCATATGCCGGTGACAAATATGAAAAATGGAAATATTGTCGGGTTTAAATATTTTGGATTTGGAGGGTTGAAGCAGGATAAATTTGGATTGAAGGCTTTTAGCGGAAGTAAACAAGGAAATAATACAACATTCAATTTATTTATTACCCCAAAAACCCACGCCGCATTTAAAGTTAATGTTTGGTTGGATGGTCCCTGGGATAATGATACCTGGAAAGGCACAAAGATAGCCCAAATCTCCATTCCGGAAAATGCTAAGTCTGCTGTGACACAGTTTACAGTTGATGTATCAAAATACGTCGATCATCTGGATCGAAAACATGCTCTTTATCTGGTAGCTGAAGGTAACGATGGCTCAGCTCTTTTTGATTTTATCGGATTGGGATTTAGTTCGAAAGAACAAAGAATTGAGCGTACAGTTTCACCTACAGTGGAGATTACTGTAAACGGTAAAAAACTGACATTACCTTCGATACCAGTTAGATCCACGGATGAGAATGGCCTAGTTGGTTATCATACTTATGAGGTTGTTTCTCCTATTGACGCAAAAGACAAAAAAATCCCTGTTGTAAGAGCATCGGCTGACAACCCTGAGGTTAAGATTATGATCAAACAGGCGAGTTCGTTGACAGATCATGCTCAAGTTAATTGTATTTACAAAGGCCAAACGAAGAGTTATCTGGTGAAATACATATTAAATTGAATCAATCGGAAATCACGCGCTTTTCCAACTAGCAGGCATAGAAAGGGCGGCAGAATATAAAAGATTGGTGTCGGGTGCGGGTGTGAGGGGATCTGTTGGCAATGTACGTCATTTTCAAATATGAGCTGGATGATGCAACTACCGATAAAATCATTGGATATTGAATCCAGATATAAATATTTAAAAAAAATAAACTATGAACATAGTAACAACAATCGTTTTGACCGTAACAACACTATTAGGCGTTACGTGTGCACGAGCAAATATACAGGATATGGAACGTGCTCCTGACTCCATATGTTTAAAAGAAGCTTTCGAGGATAAGTTTTTTATCGGTACAGCCCTCAATCTTGATCAAATCTGGGAGCAAAATACCAAAGCTGTTGCAGTAGTCAAAAAACAATTCAATTCCATTGTTGCTGAAAACTGTATGAAAAGTATGTTTCTTCAACCCAAAGAAGGCGAATTTTATTTTAAGGATGCGGATCGTTTCGTAGAGTTTGGTGAAAAAAATAAGATGCAAATTATTGGTCATACATTGATCTGGCATTCACAGACACCGGCCTGGTTTTTTATCGATAAAGATGGGAAGGATGTTTCCCGTGATGAGCTGATTGCACGCATGCGCAATCATATAAAGACTGTTGTATCGCGATATAGAGGAAAGGTATTTGGTTGGGATGTCGTTAATGAAGCGATATTGGATAATGGAGAATGGCGTAAAAGCAAATTCTACCAGATCATCGGTCCCGAATTTATTGAATTGGCCTTCAAATTTGCCCACGAAGCTGATCCAGATGCGGAGTTATACTATAATGATTATTCAACGTCAATTCCGGCGAAGAGAAAAGGTGTTATCGCGATGGTTGAGCGGGTGAAGGCGGCTGGCGCATTTGTGCATGGTATCGGTATGCAGGAGCATAATGCGTTGGACAATCCATCTCTTGAAGAAGTGGAAAAGACCATTCTAGGCTTTGCTAGTCTTGGGGTTCAGGTGATGGTTACCGAAATGGATATTTCTGTACTTCCACATGGACGCCCAAATATGGGGGCTGAGATCAGCGAACGCCTTAATTATAGTAAAAAGATGAATCCCTATGAAAAGTATTTACCTGCACAAAAAATGTCAGAATTGGGAAAGCGATATACTGATTTTTTTAGGTTATATATCAAACACAAGGATAAAATATCCCGTGTGACTTTGTGGGGCGTTGGCGATGGCGATTCGTGGAAAAATGATTGGCCCATTTTGGGACGAACGGATTACCCTTTATTATTCGACCGCCTATACCAACCCAAGCCATTTGTAAAAGATATTATCGCATTGACTCAAAAAAAAGAGGTAAAAATGAACAAAAGTAGATATTTATACCCTAATGACTACATGGCGGATCCTTCGGCGCATGTTTTTGAAAACAAGATCTATATTTATCCATCGCATGATAGGGAAAGTGGCATAAAAGCAAACGATAATGGCGATCATTTCGATATGCAAGATTACCATGTTTTTTCGATGGATGATGTCGATGCTGAAATTAAAAATCATGGTAAGGTGTTGGATATAAAAGATATACCCTGGGCTGGTAGGCAGTTTTGGGATTCGGATGTGACCGAGAAAGATGGTAAGTACTATATGTATTTCTCTCTTAAAGACAAAAACGATATTTTTAGAATAGGTGTGGCAATAGCGGATCAACCCTATGGCCCTTTTATCCCTCGGGCTAACCCAATCAAAGGGAGTTACAGCATAGACCCCTGCGCATTTAAAGATGACGATGGTTCATATTATTTATATTTCGGTGGTATTTTGGGGGGACAGCTACAATTTTATAGAAACAATAAAATTGTTTCTCCAACAACATTACCGCATGTAGATGAGACGGCATTGAGCCCAAAAGTTGTTAAGATCTCCGAAGATATGTTAGAATTCTCGGAGCAGCCGAAGGATCTTGTTATTTTGGATAAAAATGGACAGTCATTAAAACACGGAGATAATGGAAAACGATTTTTTGAAGCTTCCTGGATGCATAAATATGAGGGGAAATATTATTTTTCCTATTCTACAGGAGACAGCCATTTGATCTGTTATGCGATTGGGGATAATCCATATGGTCCTTTTACTTACCAAGGTGTCATATTATCTCCTGTTGTAGGCTGGACGACGCACCATAGTATCTTACAGTTCAAAGGCAAATGGTATCTTTTTTATCATGATTCAGCGCCGTCTGGCGGAAAGACATGGTTGAGGAGCATGAAAGTCACCGAACTTGAATACGACGAAAATGGAAAGATAAAGCAAATTAATGGTCTGTCTTCCTAGTTCATTTTCAAAATAAGGCTGAAGTTGCCTTAGGTATTCTCCCGGATTTCTATATTTAGTCAAAAAGGTGCGCCTTGCCGTTATCAGCTCTCATAAGGAATGTTGATACCGTATAAAGCAGACGGCTGTTTATCTTTTTGGGGTTGCCGCTAGCCACTTTTTCGGTACAAAAAATAGCAACTGAGTAAACTCAAATTGACAAGCACAGCAAAAGCATTTGAATATATTATAGGTAGTTCCCTTTTAAAGACTCCATACCACACCCACAATGAAAGCCCTAAAATCAGTGTTATGAGCATCAAGGGGGATAGATCGTCTACATTTTTCTCTTTCAGGACTTTTAGGAGTTGTGGAAGCATAGCCAAGGAGGTCAATATGCCGGCGATTATACCCAAAATGTTGTCGTTGACCATTTCGTAGGGGGATTAGATGAGCTACATTGATGAACTTCTCTATACTAAACAAAGCGCAGGGATAAATCGTTTCGGTAAAAATTTTCTTTCTCAGGGCGACGGCGTTTTATTACTCCTATGACTCGTAGAATTAGTTTGCCAATAGAAAAATCGTGGGTATTTACTCAGGCAAATAAAAACAGATTTAGTTTTTTTGTAGAAATGATAAATTATTTTTTTCTATTTAGAATTTAAATGTTAAATTGACACTAATTATTTGTTTTTATACTTTATTTCATTCATAAACATGAAAAGTAAGTGTTAAAAACAGGTATAAATTATAACCAAATTTCAGCTAAAATGCAGATTATTTGAGATATGGAGCGAGTAGCCAATGCTGATCGGCAACGATTGATGTGCGTTGGTGACGAAATACTTGGACGGAATGTTCTTGTGCGAAATAACGCTATTAAAATCTTCGTAGCAGCTGATTAAAAAATTATGATCCTTGTAAACTAATAAGTCTTTTATAATGAAATTAAAATTTATAATAGGAGTTGCATTTGCACTGAGCAACGGAATGTTATTTGGTCAAAGTAGCGTGAGATTAGAGCGCCCAGACGAGAAACTGACAATAAGCCGGCATATTTATGGACATTTTGCCGAACATTTGGGACGCTGTATTTATGATGGTTTTTATGTGGGTGAGAAAAATGATTCTATTCCCCATAAAAACGGTGTACGGACTGATGTTATCGAAGCCTTAAAGAAGCTGAATATACCGAATCTCCGCTGGCCTGGAGGATGCTTTGCTGACACCTATCACTGGAAAGATGGTGTGGGACCTAAGACACAACGTCCTTCGATGGTGAATAGCTGGTGGGGCGGGGTAACGGAAGATAATACTTTCGGTACCCATGATTTTCTCAATATGTGTGAATTGTTGGGTGCGGAACCGTACTTGGCCGGTAATGTGGGAAGTGGTGAGGTTCAGGAACTGACGGATTGGGTACAATATGTGAATTTTGCGGGTAAAAGCCCAATGTCGGATTGGAGACGTAAAAATGGGCGTGATGAACCATGGAAGGTTAAGTTTTGGGGTGTAGGCAATGAAGCTTGGGGCTGTGGTGGGAATATGACTGCCGACTATTACACGGACATCTACAGAAAATATGCCACCTTTATGTCTGATTGGACCAATGGCGGTGGCTTGTATCGTATCGCCTCTGGAGCCAATAGTGCTGATTATAATTGGACTGAAACGTTAATGAAGAAAATTCCGAATAGCTTGATGAAGGGGATGGGCCTGCATCACTATGCTGTAATTAATTGGAATAAAAAGGGTTCTGCTGTAAATTATTCAGAAGAGGAATATTTCAAAACCATGAAGTCGGCCTGGTTTATGAATGAGCTGGTGGAAAAGAATATCACTATCATGGACAAATATGATCCGAAAGGGAATGTCGATTTGATCGTGGACGAGTGGGGTGGTTGGTATGAAGTTGAACCGGGTACAAATCCAGGTTTTTTGTATCAACAAAATACCATGCGTGATGCCATGATAGCGGGAATGACGTTAAATATTTTTAATAATCATGCACGCAGGGTGAAAATGGCGAATTTGGCGCAAGCAGTAAATGTACTGCAAGCTGTTGTTTTGACGGAAGGCAAAAAGATGATTTTGACACCGACGTATCATGTAATGGAGATGTATAAAGTGCATCAGGATGCAAAATTAATTCCCATAACACTGCAATCAACAGATTTTGAATTGAACAATGAAAAAATTCCGGCGGTATCTGTCTCGGCTTCTCAGGATGCGGATGGACGTACACATATCTCTTTGGTCAATATTGATCCGAAAAAGAAAAATAAGGTACGTGTGGATCTGGCTTCGTTGAAGGCTTCAAAAGTCAGCGGGCGTATACTCACTTCAGATAATCTGAGGGATTACAATTCATTCAAAATGCCAGCAAAAATCGCTCCTGCTGTGTATAAAGATGCGAAGTTGTTAAATGGCGCTGTCGAGGTCGATATTCCTGCATTTTCGGTAATTGTGCTGGAGATAATATAAATTGTAAAATAAACTTAAACGGATGAAAAAAGTAGTGTCAATGACGCTGTTGCTTGCGACTCTAGGTTCTTGGGCCGTGGCTCAGTCTCCGATTGAATTAAATATCCAATTGGACCAGGCCAGTGGCAAAATATCACCGCATATGTGGGGGGTATTTTTTGAAGATATCAATCTTGGAGCAGATGGGGGAATCTATGCAGAACTGGTTAAAAATAGATCTTTTGAATTTGATCAACCTTGGATGGGTTGGAAAAAGCTGGATAATGCGGGCGAGGGGACTTATTTGCTGCTGAATGATAGCCAACGCAAAGGAAATAAACGTTATTTAAGACTAAATAATGTGTCGAATTTAAAATTAGGATTGCAAAATGAGGGTTTTCGGGGTATGGGAGTAAAGGATGGGGAGGAATATGAATTCTCATTGCAATACCGTAGTCCTAATGCGGATATGAAAATCAACGTAGAGGTGTTGAATGAACAGGATAAGGTGATTGGTTCGACTGTATTGCCATTGGCTTTGTCAGCTAATTGGTCTGAGGGGGCAATCAAATTTCCCGTGACATCAACGACAGCGAAAGCAAAGTTAAATGTTTGGTTTAGTGGTGCCGGAGTGCTCGATGTGGATATGCTATCGTTATTCCCGAAGGATACATGGAAAGGACGATCCAAGGGATTACGGAAAGATATGGTGCAAATGCTGGCAGACATGAAACCTGGGTTTATTCGTTTTCCGGGTGGCTGTATTGTAGAAGGGAGGGACTTGGCCAACAGATTTCAATGGAAAAAAACTGTCGGTCCGATAAACGAGCGGGAGTTAATCATTAACCGTTGGAATACCGAATTTAAGCATCGCTTGACTCCGGATTATTTTCAGACTTTTGGGCTAGGATTTTACGAATACTTCTTGTTGGCCGAGGATATTGGTGCAGCACCGGTTCCAATTCTCAATTGCGGCATGGCCTGTCAGTTTAATACAGGAGAGTTGGTTCCGCTGGAACAGCTGGATGAATATGTACAGGATGCGTTGGATCTGATTGAATTTGCAAATGGATCGGCTGATACAAAGTGGGGTAAATTGCGCGCAGAAATGGGGCATCCGGAGTCTTTCAACTTGAAGATGATCGGTGTGGGTAATGAAAATTGGGGGCCACAGTACATTGAACGGCTCGCAGTATTTAAAAAAGCGCTGAATGAGAAACATCCTGAAATTGCAATCATAGCAAGTTCGGGAACAGATCCTGAGGGAGACCGATTTGATTTTCTGAATGATAAGCTCAGAGCTATGAATATCAATATCATAGATGAACATTATTATCGTCCACCATCCTGGTTTTTATCGAGCGCGAGCCGTTATGATCATTATGACCGAAAAGGCGCAAAGATTTTTGCGGGAGAATATGCTTCTCATACAACTCGACCCAATGGTCCGGGTAAAAGTACTTGGGAAGCTGCGCTATCAGAGGCTGCATTCATGACTGGCTTAGAGCGAAATGGTGATGTGGTTGAAATGGCCTCTTATGCACCTTTATTTGGACATGTTGATGGCTGGCAATGGTCTCCCGATTTAATCTGGGTTGATAATTTACAGGTATACGGAACGCCGAGCTACCAAGTCCAGAAATTATATTCTACCAATAGAGGTTCGGAAATTATTCCCATCACCCGTGCGGGGCAGCCGGTTGCCGGGAAGGATAGTCTATACGCTTCTGCGGTATATGACCAAAAGCTAGGTCAGTTGATAGTCAAACTCATTAATTATAATAGTAAACCTGTAGAGGTTAGTTTTGATATTGCTAGCAGGAAGAAACTTGCAAACGCTGGGGAGAAGATAATCTTAGCTGGAAAAGACTTGAATGTGAGTAATAGTATTGAAGAACCATTGAATATTCAACCCAAACTGGAACCGATTACTTTTAAAGGGAAGAAACTTACTGACAGCTTAGCGCCATATTCGTTTACCCTAATCAAGCTTCAAGTCCGGTAAAGGGCTCATCCAAGAGAATGAAGTGTTGTTAGGGGAGCTCGGATTAATAGCGCTCTGAGGTAGCCTAATTGAATAGGCTGGTCAAGTGTATTACTAATTAAAAGTATTTTTGACATGAAGAAACGAATTATTGTCAGTGGAGTATTATTGTTGCTATTTTCGGGCCTGTTCGCTCAGGAACTCAAGGTGTCTGGTCCTGATGGAAAATTGGAAGTAGATCTATCCTTGGATCAAGGTAGACTTTATTATCGAATTCATCTTGAGGGGCAGGAGATGTTAGCGAAGTCGCCCCTGGGATTAAAGGGCGAAAATGTTGACCTGTTCAGTAACATGCGTTTGGTGGATTCCAATACAAAAAATATTGATGAGCATTATGAAGAACCCAAGATTAAACGTCGCCAAGTGCACTATAAGGCAAATGAATTGCAATGTACATTGGAAAATGACCTAAAACAAAAGCTCATCGTTATCTTTCGGGTCAGTAATAATGATATTGCTTTTCGGTATGGTATTCCGCAGACCGGCGAGCCTGCTAACTTAACGGTCAGGGAGGAAATAACTGGTTTCAAGTTTCCGGAAATAACGACAACATTCCTCACACCGCAAGCTTCACCAATGATCGGCTGGAAGAAAACAAAACCGAGCTATGAAGAATCATATGTGCCAGACGAGGCGATGGGAACTGCTTCCAAATATGGTCTGGGGTATACCTTTCCCGCATTATTTCATATCGGAAGCCGGGGGTGGATTCTGCTATCGGAGACGGGAGTGAATGCCAGTTATTGTGGTGCCAAACTCAGTGAGGGAACGAAGCAGGGATTGTACAAGATTGCTTTTCCTGAAATAGGGGAGAATAATGGGATTGGTGCAGCAAACCCCACCCTGGCTTTGCCGGGCTATACGCCATGGCGAACGCTGACAGTAGGAAGCTCTCTAAAGCCGATTGTCGAAACGACGATCCCATTTGATGTCGTCGAAGCGCAATATACAGCGACGAAACCCTATAATTTTGGCCGAGCGACATGGAGCTGGTTGGAGTGGCAGGATGAAAGCATCAATTTTAATGATCAGAAAAAGTTTATTGATTTATCGGCGTCAATGGGCTATGAATTTGTTTTGGTTGACAATTGGTGGGATGAGCGCATAGGAAAGGTTAAGATCGAAGAGCTGGCAAACTATGGACGTGAAAAAGGGGTGGGGCTTTGCCTATGGTACAATTCTAATGGCTATTGGAACGATGCCCCGCAGACACCCAAAAACAAGATGAATAGTAGCGCCGCGCGAAAAAAAGAAATGGCTTGGATGCAATCTATTGGTATCAAGGGTATAAAAGTGGATTTCTTTGGTGGTGATAAACAGGAAACGCTAAAGTTATATGAAGAGATTCTTGCGGACGCAAATGCATATGGCTTGGCAGTGATTTTTCACGGCTGTACCTTACCCCGTGGTTGGGAACGTATGTACCCTAATTTTGTAGGAAGCGAAGCTGTGTTGGCCTCTGAGAATCTGATTTTTACACAGCATGCCAATGATATGGAGGCTTTTAACGCTACGCTGCATCCTTTTATCCGTAATGCCGTAGCCGCAATGGATTTTGGGCCGGTGTTGCTTAATAAACGCCATAATAGGGGAAATAATGGTGGTACCACGCGCAAGACAACCGAAACATTTCAGCTGGCGACGGCGATCCTGTTTCAGACTCCCGTGCAGAATTTTGGCCTAACGCCAAATAATCTGTTGGATATGCCAAATCATATTATTGATTTTATGAAGCAGGTTCCGACAACATGGGATGAGACGGTGTTTGTGGATGGCTATCCAGGAAAATACGTGGTATTGGCCAGACGGAAAAATCAGCAATGGTATATTGCAGCAATTAATGCGGAAGCGAAAACAAAAGAAATTGAGATAAATTTGCCAATGCTTTCCGGTAAACCGATACAGTTGATAAGCGATACAAAAGAACGTGAATCCGTACAAAAAATGATAAATCTCAAAAAAGAAAAAACGATCAGACTGACTTTACAGCCAAATGCTGGAGCATTGTTATTTGGAGAATAACCGTTTTTTATCTTTTTTTGCTTTTTTTTGTCGAGCTATGAAGAAATTGTTGATTGTACTTGCCTTTCTTTCGCCATGGTTGGTTGTAGGGCAAGCAAGTCGCCCTCATTTTTTTTTACTTCAGGATGGATTGACAAATCACCAAGTATTGGATATCGTGCATGACGATAATGGTTTCATGTGGGTAGCAACAGAACTTGGACTCAACCGTTTTGCGGGTAAAGCCTTTAAATCCTACTATGCCTCAGAAAAGCAAGATGGGCTGTCCGTCAACAGCAACGAAATCAATACATTACTTTATGACGATCGTAAGCTATATATCGGTACACGATCGAATGGATTGAATGTACTCGATTTAACGACGAATAGATTTACCTATTATTTACATAATCCGACTGACGCAAAGTCCATAGCTACAAATGATATTACAGCTATGCTTAAGGCAAGGGATGGAAAGCTGTGGTTAGCGACTTATCATCAGGGGTTGCAGCACTTTGATCCGATAAAAAAAGAGTTTAGCCATTTAAATAAAAAGAATTTACCTGGATTTCCTGAAAACAGTATATGGTCACTCGCGGAAGATCAAAAAGGAATGCTGTACGTAGGACACGTCAAAGAGGGATTAACAATACTGGATCCAATTCATCGATCGGTAAAAAGATTTACGCATCAAAATACCGCTGGTGAATTACCGGATAATGAGGTTAAAGCCCTACATTGTGATCGTTTTAATAACATCTGGATCGGTACCCGCAAAGGACTTGCGGTTTACCATAGCTCGAGCGGCCGGCTAATGCGTATTCCTTTGGCTGGATCATCAAAAAATGGAAATGAGCCCTTTGTTTACGCAATTAAAGAAATAGGAAATACCATTTGGATAGGAGGGGAATCGTCTCAGCTCTTTGCTTTACAAGCTACATATGGATATGACCGACGGATTGAAGGCGTCAAGCAACTGCAGGTTTTTGATTTAGGAAAAGGAAATAATGCAATGGTGCAGGATATTGCTGCAGATAGATTTGGTAATATCTGGCTGGCGGTATATGGTGGCGGTGTGGGCGTTATCAGTCATATTAAACCTTTTTTTAATGTTTTTCCGCCAGCTGGACTTCTTTCAGATCGGTTGGCAACAGTGAGTAATATAATCGTAGGCAATAATGAGGCTGTTTGGTTAGCAACGGAAGGATCTGGAATTGTGGAGATTAACAGAGATGGCGATTTGCTCAGGCAGATAACTCAAAAGAATGGAAGCCCTGATGATTTTATATTGACAGCGTTTAAGGATCATAATCAACATATTTGGTTAGGTTTGCGAAAAGGGGGAGTAGCAGTCTGCTATGCTAGATCGGAAAAATGGCATGAAATTGACCTGGGGGAGCCGGTGTCCGAGGTGCGGGCTATTTATGAAGATCATCGTGGAGCAATTTGGATTGCTGCATACCAAGGTTTATTTATCTACGATCCGTTTACCCATAGCGTTCAAAAATTGTTAATCAACAATCCTATGCTAGGAGACTATGCCCCTAGAGCGTTGGTGGAAGATGGACAGCACAATATGTGGGTAGGGACGTACGGACAAGGACTCTACGTATATAATGGCAACCGAAAATTGATTCGGAAAATGGATAGCGGAAATGATTTACGCAGCAATACCATTAATCATTTGATGCGTGACAAAAACAATGATATCTGGATTGCGACAAATCAAGGAATGGCATTGCAGGAAGCGAGAAAAAAAATCGGGGACCTGATAATTTTAATGCCTCCAGGTGATGACGCTTGGTTGTTTGTCAATGGGCTCGCGGAAGATCAAAATGGTCATATTTGGTGTTCTACCAAATCAGGTATGTTACGTTATCTACCCAAAGAAAAGCGTTTTCTTCAGTATGACCAATCATTTGGTTTACCACTCGGGGGCTTTATCAATGGAAGTGTGGGGCAAGATCTTAAAGGTCGGTTGTTTTTTGGGATGCAAGATGGAATATGCTATTTTGACCCGAATGAAATCCCATCAAATCTACCGACATCTCCGTTACGCGTCAGTCGATTTATTGTCTTTCGATCTGGAGAGTCAAATACACAGGAGGACAAATATCCCTCAGAATTTAATGAGATTAGGCTTGCACATGATGAAAACAGTTTTCGGATCGAGCTTGCGGTAATGGATTATGCGCTAGACGGGCTGGTCGAATTCGGTTATCAATTGCAGGGGCTAAATAATGACTGGATTTTTCTCGGTAACGAGACCAATCTTGACTTTCGGAATATTCCGTACGGCCATCATGAGCTGTTGATCCGTACGCGTTTGAAAAATGGATCGTGGTCACAGACCTATCAGCGTTTGCTGATCAAAATCACACCACCTTTTTACCTGAGTCTGACCGCAAAGATCGCTTATCTACTGATCTTCCTGCTGATTATTTATACGCTTATTTTCTTTTATATCAAAAGAATGAGAGCAGAATCTGAATTGAAGCTCAAAGAGCGGCAGCACCGTCAAGATGAACAGTTGCATAGTGAGCGAATGAATTTCTATACACACATCACCCATGAACTTCGAACACCACTAACACTGATACTAGGTCCTCTTGACGATCTTTCTCATGAGGAACAATTATCTCCAAAAAATAAGGGATTGGTACATACCGTTCAGAAAAGTGCCAATAGACTTTTTACATTGGTCAACCAACTTTTGGAGTTTAGAAAAGTCGAATCGCAGTTTAAACCGCTTGTACTTGAACCGGGCACATTGAGTGAAATGCTCAGGGATATCTTGGAAAAGTACATGACCTTAAATAATAAAACTGAGGTTCAGCTACTGTCTGATCTGCCCCGAATAGATATCCGCACATTATTCGATGCTGAAATTGTTCAGTTGATTGTAGATAATCTATTATCGAATGCGTATAAATATACCGATGCTGGGCATATCAAATTAAGTCTAATGTATGAGGAGTCAAATTTGGTCAATTGGGCCATATTGTCTGTTGAAGATACAGGTTGTGGGATTCCGGCAAAAGAGATTGATCGAATTTTCGATAAGTTCTACCAAATTCCTAAGGGGGGAGTCCACGGTACTGGGATCGGTTTGGCACTGGTAAAAGACCTAACGGTGATTCATCAGGGAAAGATAGAAATTAGTAGTACTGAAGGTTTGGGAACAAAAATATCAGTACGATTTTTAGCAAATAAAGTCCCCCCTGAAAGCGGGACTGAAACAGATTTGTTGATAGAAACGGAAAATGAGGAGACGGAGCATGGCCGTCCGCTGGTCCTTTTGGTCGAGGATGATAGGGATTTACGTGAATATTTAGGAAATATATTGCGCATAAATTATGATGTTTTGTTGGCCGAAAATGGCGTAGTTGGTTTAAAAATAGCGCAAAACAGTGTACCTGATATTTTGATCAGTGATATTATGATGCCAGATATGGATGGTTTTATTTTGGCGGAGCAATTGAAAGCGGAGCGAGCGACAAGTCATATCCCCCTAATTTTATTGACCGCAAAGGATACGGAGCTGGATCGGCAACGGGGTTATGAACTCGGTATTGACTCTTATCTAACAAAACCTATTGGCGGAGCATTGCTGATCAAACGTATTGAGAACTTGCTTCGTAAGCAGAAAGCTATGAACGGTGCTATTTTACAGAAAATAAAGGCGGATGATCCAATAGACAGTGTAAAAGGTAAGGAAATCGAGAAAGATGAATTATGGCGCGAAAATGCCTTTGTACAAGATTTTGTGTCCATTGTCGAGCAGCATATGCAGGATGATGTGTTAGATGCCGCTAAGCTGGCCGAAAGGATGAATATGAGCCAGTCTACCTTATATCGGAAACTCAAAGGAATCACTGGTAAGAATATCAATCAACTTGTGCGTAAAATAAGGATACATAAAGCGGCCGAATTGCTGCGTTCTGGTGCATACAATGTGACCGAAGTTTCATTTATGGTAGGAATCAATAGTGCTATTTATTTTAGACAGTGCTTTAAAGAAGAATTTGGCAAGCTTCCATCGGAATACCAAAAGTCCCACACTAAAGCCTGATCAATGTATAGTGATGTATGCTTGCTCTCGTCGCTCTGCCAGGGTAAGCATACACAAGTCTTCCATGTGAAACGCCGTAGAGAAACTCCCCCATCGGAACAGGTGGTGATTAGAAATATATGCAAATTGGAGCTTAAAAGCCGTTTTTTGACCGAAAATTATATGGTATTTGACGGATTTGTATACGGTTGGATGCTTTAAAATCCACTAAGTTTGACGGTATAATCAATTATAAATCTGGGTAGGGAAGCAGCGATGCAACTGATGTAACCAATGCAAAACCATAGTTTAACATCTCCACTGACTTTTCTGACCAGATTGTATTATTTACTGTTTAATTCGTGTAGAAATTTATGAACAACCTAAAAATTGTTTCTTTGTATACCATGTTGAGCGTTGCGCCAACTATGTTATACGCCCAAGGGAAAATTACGGGGCAGGTCTTGAATAAAGCCAATGAACCTATCGTAGGTGCAAGTGTGATTATTGAAGGCGGAGGTAGGGGGACCTCAACAGACAAATCAGGGAAATTTGAACTAAATGCCAGTAAAGGTATGCTTGTTGTATCATTTGTCGGATACAAAACCTACAAAGCACCCTTGAATGGAACGACAAATCTTGTGATTCTGCTGGAAAGTGATGATCATGTTTTGGAAGATGTGGTGGTTGTAGGTTATGGGACACAACGAAAAGCAACTGTGACGGGATCTATTTCGGAAGTAAAAGGAAAAGACCTTGTTAAAAGTCCACAACCAAATTTGTCAAATTCGCTTGCCGGCCGCTTTTCGGGCGTGGTGATTAACAACCGCAGCGGAGAGCCTGGATATGATGGCTCGTCGATTACTGTGCGTGGGCAGGCGACTACTGGAAGCAACGACGTTTTGGTTGTTGTGGATGGTGTGCCTGGACAAATAGGCGGTTTGGAACGCCTGGATCCGAATGATATCGAAAGCGTTTCGGTGTTAAAAGATGCTTCCGCTGCTATTTATGGTAACCGCGCTGCCAACGGAGTTATTTTGGTAACCACCAAACGTGGAAAAAGTGGTAAGCCAACGATTACGTATAGTGGTAACCAGGGTTTTAGTTCACCTACAAGGCTGCCAAAAATGGCTGATGCGGTGACATACGCCATTTTACGCAATGAAATTGCCTACGGAAATAGTCCTGCTGGTGGAATGAACCAAATTTATTCAGAACAACAGCTCCAGCAATTTAGAGATGGTTCTGATCCGCTTTTGTATCCAAATACTAACTGGGCAGATGTTACTCTGAAGAAGACGGCTTTACAAAATCAGCATAATCTCTCTGTTGCCGGTGGCACGGAAGATGTACGCTATTTTATGTCTTTAGGATCTGTCTATCAGGACGGACTATACAAAAAGGGGATCACCAAATATAAACAGTATAATTTTAGAACAAATTTAGATGCTAACATCACCGATCGGTTTAAAGTCGGATTGTCTCTATCCGGGCGGCAGGAAGATCGGAAATTTCCGATTGCGTCGGCTGGCGACATCTTTCGCTCGATTTACCGTGCTTACCCTACTGTTAGTGCTTATTATCCAAATGGGTTGCCGACTCGGGGAATTGAAGGTTCTAACCCCGTGTTGATGGTAACAGATATCGGCGGAACAGTAGACAACCCAAAACAAGTTTTCAATGGTATTTTAAGAGCAAGCTACCAACTTCCATGGGTAGGAGGACTATCGGTAGACGGTTTCCTTTCGGTGGATAAATCAGCAAATTTCGGGAAAAATTTTAGTGTTCCCTATGTTTTAAATAACTACAATCAGGCTAAAAACACTTATGAAGAATCAATCGTGGGCGGGAATAATAACAAAGCTACTTTAACCGAATCGCATACAAATGAATCGCTGATTACAAGTAATCTTAAACTGAATTTTGACCGAAAATTTGGTGAACATGCCGTCAATGCATTTATTGGATATGAGCAAAGTAAACGTCATTTGGAATATTTTGATGCACAGCGTTTTAACTATCTCTCTACTAAATTGCCCGAATTGTCCCAGGGTGGATCCGCTTCCACGGATTACCTGAACTCAGGTTATAGTACGAATTATACCCGGCAAAGTATCATTAGCCGTATAGCCTATAATTATGACGAGAGATACTTGTTTGAGGGACAGCTTCGTGCGGATGGATCTTCAATTTTTCCTGAGGGTAAAAGATGGGGATATTTCCCTTCTGTATCAGCGGGATGGCGTATTAGCAAGGAAGATTGGTTTGTAGAAAATGTAGGCTTTTTTGACGATCTGAAGATTAGGGCTTCTTACGGTACGCTGGGGAATGATAATGTCAATGGATTCCAGTATTTTGATAATTATACCCTCGTAGGGAATGGCTTGGTCGCTCTTTTAAATGACAAAAGCCAGATAAGTCCAAATGTTAAGTTGGCAAAATTGGCAAATCCAGCTATTACTTGGGAGGTATCCAAGAAGCTGGATATTGGATTAAACGCTCAATTCTTAAAAAACTTCAGCTTAGAAGCGATCTATTTTCAACAGAAAAGATCCGATATTTTAACGACCCGTAATGCTTCTATCCCTGCAATTTCCGGTATTGTAAACCCTTACGATGCAGATCCACTCGTTCCTTCTGAGAATATCGGTAAAGTGAATAGTGAGGGGGTTGAAGCGACACTAAGCTATCAAAAGTCGGGCGATTTTAGTTGGGGAGCGTCCGGTAATTTTACACTTGCCAAAAGCAAAATCATCTTTATCGATGAAGCCGATGGTACATTGGATCATCAGCGCCAGACTGGAAGGCCGCTGGGTACGTATCTTTTATATAACGCAGTGGGTTTAAATAGAACTGCGGCAGATCTTGCGGATTCTCCTCAGGCTCCTGGTGCTGAGGTCGGCGATTTAATTTATGAAGATTACAATCAAGACGGAAAGATCACCGCTGATGATATGGTACGTACCAATTACGGTAATATTCCACAGATCACTTATGGTTTCAGTTTGAATGCTGCCTACAAAAATTTTGATGTTGCGGTTTTGTTTGCCGGACAGGCAAAAGTTAGTCAGCACGTGCTCCCTGAATCCGGCACAGTAGGCAACTTTTACAGCAGTTGGGCGGATAATCGTTTTAACGAAGTGAATAATCCTAGTGGAACCTATCCAAAAGTCGCTGAACGAGCTTCTTCAGCGGTCAGTGGCGGATTGTATAACAATACATTTTGGTTGAATAACGCATCTTTCTTGCGATTAAAAAATGTAGAAATAGGTTATACGCTTACAAGTCAAGCCTTGTCAAAACTGAAATTGGGCGGGCTTCGCTTCTATATGAATGGGTTCAATTTAGTGACGTTGACCAAAGTGAAAGACTATGATCCCGAAGGAAGTAATGGCAGCGGCCAGTTTTACCCGCAACAACGAATCATTAATGTAGGCGTAAATTTAAAATTCTAAGGAGGAAGATAATCAATGAAATCTTTAAATAAATATATCGTGTTATTGGCCTTGGGAGCAACGATTTTCTCGGCTTGTAATAAAAATCTATTGGATGTCACCGCTACGGATCGGATCTCGACTGAAGCGATAGAAACTGATACAGCCGTTTTGGAGGCATTTATCATCAATAAATATATCGGCGAGCGAATTATATCAAATGAAGCAGATGGTACCAATCCGGGCTTTGGTCGGGGATTTGAATACGCGCTATGGTCTTCATTGACTGACGAATCAATGTATACCAATGATGACAATACTTGGCTTATTATACGAGGACAGCTTTCTCCCGAAAATTTAGGTACAGCAGGTTCGCTCTGGGCACGCAGCTACCGTAGTATAAGGGAATGCAATTACGCTAAAAAGGTGTTGGCAAATATTCAGATGAGCACATCACATAAGCGTCAACTCGAGGGTGAACTGCAATTTATTCGTGCGTTTCGTTATCATGATCTCATTCGAAACTTTGGTCGGGTTGTTTTGATGGGCGATACCGTGTATGGTTTGAAAGATGATTTAACGACAGCGAATTTGTTTCAACGAAAATCAATTCAAGAAGGAATGGACTATGTCATTCAGGAATTGGATGATGCCATTGCGAAATTGCCTAAGGACAATAACGATGCAACATGGGTGACCGGCAGGGCTACAAAAGGTGCGGCTATGGCGCTAAAATCAAGACTGTTATTATACGCGGCAAGTCCACTCTATAATGTTGGTTCTTGGGCAGCTGCTGCCCGAGCCGCACAGGATCTGATAGTGCTTAACAAATATAGTTTGTATACTGGTGGATATCAATCCTTGTTTTTGACAGATCGTAATCCTGAAACTATTTTCGCCCGTTATTATACAAAGAATGCGAACCACGTGCACCTAGAAATTGCTAACGGACCAAATGGTTATGGTGGTTGGGGGGGAAACACGCCTTATCAAAATTTGGTCGATGCCTATGAAATGAAAAATGGAAGAGCTCCTTTTAATCCGGATGGAACTATAAATACTGCTTCCGGATACGATCCCAATAATCCTTACGACAATCGTGATCCACGTTTTGACGCGACGATCTTATATAACGGTTCCATGTATAGAGGAAGAGCTATCGAAACCTTTACGCCTGGTGGGCAAGATAGCCCGCAGGGAAATGATAACTGGAATACGTCAAAAACAGGGTATTATCTACGTAAATTTATGAATGATGCTTATCCATTGCAAAATCCTTGGGGAAATGCAGGATTTCAGCCGTGGAATTACTTCCGTTACGCCGAAATTCTATTGAATTATGCAGAAGCTGCGAATGAGGCATATGGTCCGGATGTAACTCCTACTGGTGGCAATTTAACTGCTAGGCAAGCTTTGAACCTGGTTCGTACAAGACCCTCAGTAGAAATGCCCGAAATCCCTATTGGGCAATCGAAAGATGAGTTTAGACAGCATGTGCGTTATGAGCGTCGGGTTGAACTGGCGTTTGAAGAACATCGTTTTTACGATGTAAGACGTTGGAAAATTGCCATGATTACAGAAAACGTGGCAGCATACGGGATGACAATTACAAAGGGAAGTAATGGGCTTACTTATACACGAAAAGAGGCATTATCCGGCCGCCGGTTTGAAGAAAAACATTATTGGCTTCCAATACCGCGTTCAGAGATTTTGTCCTCGAACGGACAACTGGAACAAAATCCCGGTTATTAATGTTAATTTATTAAAAAATGACTTAGTAGATGCGCTAGGTTTCCTTTTCGGGACCAGTGCGTCTTGGTCATATTACGAACCCTTTACTAAATTATTTTATACATGCGATTTACAATTATAATATTTTTATGGATGAATATAGCTTCATCGGTATACGCACAGGAGTATAGGCGTGGGCCAGCCGAGAAGGATTTTTCAGGCTACCTGTTTGCTTACTTCAAAGGGAACGCAGTAGCGGATGAAGCAGTCTGCTTTGCTATCAGCACGGATGGCTATACCTACCGGGCACTTAACGACAATCGTCCCATTCTGGATTCGAAGACCATTAGCAAAACTGGTGGCGTAAGGGATCCCCATATTCTCCGCGGGGTGGATGGCAAGACATTTTATATGGTGCTTACCGATATGACCTCTTCAAAGGGCTGGGATTCCAATCGCGGGATGGTCTTGCTGAAATCCAACGATTTATTGCATTGGGAGCATCGGACAATTGATATTCAGCAGCGTTTCAATGGACATGAAAACCTGAAGCGTGTGTGGGCTCCCCAAACAATATTTGACCCCGCTGTTGGAAAGTATATGGTGTATTGGTCCATGAAACATGGGGATGGTCCGGATATTATCTATTATGCCTATGCCAATAGGGATTTTACGGATTTTGAGGGCGAACCACAGGTACTGTTTCTTCCTAAAAATCGTAAATCATGTATTGATGGAGACATTATCGAAAAAAATGGCTTATTTTACCTGTTCTACAAAACGGAGGGCCACGGCAATGGAATCAAACTGGCCATGACTGACGCTTTGACCTCGGGGAAATGGATTGAACAGCCAGGTTATAAACAACAAACCAAAGATGCAGTGGAAGGGTCCGGCGTTTTCAAATTGAACCAGTCAAGTCAATATATCCTGATGTATGATGTGTATGGGAAAGGAAAATATCAGTTTTGTATTTCCGATGACCTTGATCGTTTTAAGGTGATTGATCACGAGATCACGATGGATTTTCACCCTAGGCATGGGACGATCATTCCGATTTCGAGGCAGGAACTCCGCCATCTAACTTCAAAGTGGGGCACACCAACAGGGATGCCGCTGGCGCAAAAAAAGAATCCGATATTGGATGGTTTTTATGCGGATCCCGATGTCCTTTATTCCAATAAGACTAAAAGGTATTATATCTATCCGACTAGTGATGGCTTCGACGGCTGGGGTGGTTTTTATTTTAAAACTTTCTCCTCCTCGGATCTTATAAACTGGCAGGATGAGGGGGTAATTTTGGATCTAAAAAGAGATGTCCCATGGGGGCCACGAAATGCCTGGGCCCCTACAATCGCAGAGAAAAAAGTAAAGGGTGATTATCGATATTACTATTATTTTACTGCTGCGCAAAAAATAGGTGTTGCGGTATCCGATCAGCCAACAGGGCCATTCCAAGATTCCGGAAAACCGTTGATTGATTTCAAACCCGAAGGCGTAAAGGGCGGACAGGAGATTGATCCGGCGGTGTTCAATGACCCTAAGTCTGGTAAAAGCTATCTGTATTGGGGGAATGGTTATCTCGCTGTTGCCGAGCTCAACAGGGATATGGTGTCCATCAAAAAGAATACAATCAAGGTATTGACGCCTGATAAAACATTTCGGGAAGGCGTGTATGTTTTCTATCGAAATGGACTTTACTATTTCCTTTGGTCGGAAAATGATACCCGTAGCGAGAATTATCGGGTACGTTACGGGACTTCCACTTCGCCCTATGGTCCGATCATTGTGCCAGAGAAGAATTTGATTTTGCAAAAGGATCCTACGAAAGGCATTTACGGTACCGGGCATAACTCGGTTTTGCAGCTGCCAGGTACGGATGAATGGTATATTGTCTACCACCGTTTTAACTATCCCTATGGTATCGGAATGGGGGATGCAGCCGGCTTCAATCGGGAAGTATGTATGGATCGTCTATATTTTGATTCCAATGGCCAGATCGTACCAGTCATCCCAACACATTAATCATATCAACCTATACTACAACGATAAATGAAAACATTAATTAACACTATTGCGATCCTATCCGCATCGGTTTTAATAGGCAGAAGTAACCTGTATG
Source organism: Sphingobacterium prati (assembly GCF_013167215.1). Classification (GTDB taxonomy): domain Bacteria; phylum Bacteroidota; class Bacteroidia; order Sphingobacteriales; family Sphingobacteriaceae; genus Sphingobacterium; species Sphingobacterium prati. The sequence continues at coordinate 1,072,721 of NZ_JABJWY010000034.1, read as the reverse complement.
CCCAACCGGGCTTTGGTGTGGCTCAGCGTATTAATTCAGATTGGTTCTTTCATTTGGGCGCTAAAGGAGGCGCGAAGGATATTAAAGATCTGGATGACAATGCCTGGAAACCCGTGGTGCTGCCTCATGATTGGGGCGTGAAATATCCACTGAGCCCAAACCTGGCCAGCGCCACAGGATATCTGCCAGGCGGTATTGGTTGGTATCAAAAGCAGCTCACAATACCTGTTGAGAATCAGGGGAAAAAGATATTTCTTTATTTTGAAGGCGTCTATAATCGGAGTGAGGTTTTTGTCAATGGAAAATCCGTCGGTAAACGTCCTAATGGCTATGTATCTTTTTCTTATGATATCAGCCCGTATATAGCATTTGGCAAAGAAAATACCATAACTGTTAAGGTAGATCATAGTCAAAATGCAGATTCACGCTGGTATACAGGATCGGGGATCTATCGTGATGTATGGCTTGTGAAGGCCAGTCAATTACATATAGACCAATGGGGTGTATATGCTTATCCAGAACTGAAAGGAGGCGAAGGGATTCTTAATACCGAAATTACTATTGTCAATAGTTCTACAGCGGCTAGCCCAATTACTGTGCAGCAAGAATTGATTGAGGCAGGGGGAAAACTCGTTTCAAAAAAATCAAAAAAACTTGGTATTCATGCTGGGGACAAAGAAACTGTACAGCAACAATTAAGGGTTAAAAATCCGAGTTTGTGGAGTTTGGACCAGCCTATACAGTATACGTTGCGTACGACACTATGGCAAAATGGGAAACAGATTGACCAGTCCGAAGTAAAGACTGGCTTTAGGACATTTACTTTTGATCCCAACAAGGGCTTCGCTCTAAATAACGAATGGATGAAGGTGAAGGGTGTCTGCCTACATCATGATGCTGGTGTGCTCGGGGCTGAGGTCTATACCGAAGTCTGGAAACGCCGTTTGCTCACTTTAAAATCGCTGGGTGTTAATGCCATCCGTACGAGCCACAACCCGCAGGCCTCCTCGTTATACACGTTATGTGATGAGCTTGGCCTATTGGTTATGGATGAAGCATTTGATGAATGGGAATTTCCGAAACGAAAGTGGTTACAAGGTTGGAATGTGGGTACGCCAGGATTTGAAGGTGCGTATGACTTTTTTGAAGAATGGGGGGAGCGGGATTTGGCGGATATGGTCAAAAGGGATAGAAATCACCTTTCTATTTTTGCCTGGAGTATAGGTAATGAAGTTGACTATCCAAATGATCCTTATTCGCATCCGATACTAAACGGTGAAAAAAAAGACGGCGGCTTTACACAGGCCTCTTATGGAGGGTATAAAAAGGAGGCACCAGATGCGATGCGCTTGGGAGATATTGCCAAACGCCTGGTTACCGTGGTGAAAAAATACGATCGAAGCCGAGCGGTGACAGCCGGTCTAGCCGGTGTCGAGATGTCCAACGAGACTGCCTACCCAGGAGCTCTTGATATTGCCGGTTACAATTATACCGAAAGCCGTTATCTTGAAGATCATCAGCGCTTTCCAACTCGTGTGATCTTCGGCAGCGAAAATAGACATGATCTGCCTGCGTGGCTAGCTGTACGTGACAACATGCATATATTTGGCCAATTTTTATGGACCGGGATCGACTACTTAGGGGAATCAGGACGCTGGCCTTCGCGTGGGTCTTATTCGGGACTATTGGATTTTGCAGGCTTTATCAAGCCTCGAGGGTATTATCGTCAGTCTTTGTGGACGGAAAAACCCATGGCTTATTTGGGAACTTACCCATTGGGAGGGGGGAGCGGTGTGTCTGACCTTTGGACAACCTCGGAATCGGAACAGCGGCCACGAAAGAATGAAAACCCTTCGATGGATGCGTGGCCGATCTGGAATTATCAGGATGGCCAGCTGATCCGTGTGGTATGTTATACCAATAGTGCTGGAGCTCGGCTGGAACTGAACGGCGATATTGTTGGCGAAGAGAAAAAATACGATGCGAAGACAGGGATCATCTTTTGGGATATTCCGTATAAGGCAGGCAAGTTGGAGGTTGTGGGGTCGGATGCAAACGGAAAACAGGCTGTCCGCCATGCTATTCAATCTAGTCAGCGGCCAGCTTCCATCCAAGCGGTAGTAGTGGAAGATCAGCAAACTAATGTGGGTGCTGTTGTTCAGATTGCTATACACATTGTAGATGAAAAAGGTATTCCCGTAGCTTTATCTGACGATGAGGTCACCTGTGATGTGGTTGGAAACGCACGCCTACTTGGCTTGGAAGCAGGAAACAATACAGATATGGGCGATTATACGGATAATAGACAACGGGTTTACCATGGTAAAATGATGGTGTATGTTCAATCTTTAGGCAAATCGGGAGATAAAATCAATCTTCGATTTACTTCGCCATGGCTGAAAACAGCTACCGTAGCTTATGTTATCAATTAATGCTCCGATCAATCTGATCGGAGCGTCCGTATTTCTAGGATTTTATGAGTAGGGGACGTTGATGTCCCCTTAATTTTAACTTCTATTGTAGAAGTATTGGAAATTTCTTTTGGAAGTTCAATCTGTATGGTTTTAACTTCTAATTGATTGCCTTTGTTTTTTAACGTTTCGACAAGGATTCCATTGACCAAAATTTCGGTATTATGGAAAGCGGTGTCTGTCATAAATTTTAACAATAGCGTGCTATTGTTTGTATTTTTCATCTGGTAACTGAACCAGCCCTTGGCTTCACGCCAACGAGTATCTTCCGTTACGCCGGCGTTGCTATTTTCTTCACGAAAGAAGTGATCTGACTCAGGTTGTTGTTCACCAGGAGTCACCTTGTCAATAGTAATAGCCGTCAAGGCCAAGCTTTCGCGTTCATCGCGATCGATTTTCTCTTGTTGTTCCTGAAGTTGTGCTGCTGTTGCCTGTGGCCAATATAGAATGTATCGGCTATCGTGGATACCATAGAAAGGTTCCAATTCCATTTTAAGGCTATCTTTACCCCGACGAAGTCCGTTAAGCGTGAAGTGTAACGGTTTGGATGAGATCTGATGCACGAGCGATGGAATTGCGTCGGGATGGGTTGTCAGAATAGGAACATCACGCAAAGGAATTTGCTTGCCAGAAGCAATATGCCCCATCCGGCTGTCGTCAGCCTTGAGTCCCCGTAAATCTTCTGTACCTGAACGGGCTGCAAGTACAATGGGGCCACATAATATACTGAAATAATTACTTTGATCAGGTAACTGTTCGACATGGATGCCCATTGGCAGTTCCATTCGTAACAGATCTCCAGGCTTCCAAGTACGTTTTATTTTGAGATGTGTTGCCGTAGAATCGGTAACTGTATAGGGGGTTCCGTTAATTGAAATAGTTGGTATGGCAGTAAGCCAAGTAGGTTTGCGCAGGTACAACGTAAACGCACGCTTCCGTTGCGTATTTATTTTCAGCGTTGTATAAGCTTCTTTTGGAAAGGTGTTGTCTTGGATAATCTCGACACCTTTTTCTCTCCAATTTAATCGTGAGGGAATAAAGAGATTGACGTACAACTCATCGTGTTTATGTGCATATATCATCTCACCATATTTGGCGTGACTTTCCATTCCCGAACCTACACAGCACCACATGCTTGTTTGGGGCTGTGAATAAACGCGATAATGTCCGGGACGTATTTGTGTAAAATACACGAATCCGCCATGTTGGGGATGTTGGGTGGACAGAATGTGATTATATAATGCACGTTCATAAAAATCCAGATATTTACCCTGTTGGTCTGTCCGATACAACATTTTTGTCAACCGCAACATATTATACGTATTACACGTCTCAGGTCCTTCGATGCTATGGATCATTTTGGAGAAATCGTCGATCGGATTAAAATGTTCACTGACGCTATTTCCACCAATGGCAATCGAGCGATGTTGTACAACATTGTCCCAAAAGTAACGTACTGCTTCGGTCAGCTGCTGATCATCAGAGAGCTCAGCAATCCTTCTGAAACCAAGGACTTTTGGGATCTGCGTATTGGCATGTAATCCCGTTAATTTATCACGGTGTTCCATGAGTGGCGTTAAGATGGACTGGTGACTGAATTTTCGCGCAAGTTGGAGGTAGCTGGAATTTTGGGTAATTGCGGCGACATCTGCAAAAACCTCGTTGAGTCCACCGTGTTCGCTACGTAACATATCCTGTATTTGTGCTTCAGACAATTGAGAAACCAATTGTACAGCCCAGTCTGTCATGCTAATCAGCATGTTTTTAGCGGTCTGATCCGCGGTCAATAAGTAGGCATCACGTAATCCGGCATAAGTTTTATGAATATTATAAAGCGGAACCCACTTGTCATTTAGGCTAAAGGTGCCTGATCGAATATTACCTTTTTGAATTTCTTCCCAAATAAGTTTACCCCCAGGTACTCCGCCAATATATCCATTCCCGTTGGCATCCTGACATTGTTTCAGATTGGAAATCATGTAATCAAGTCGTTCTTTAATTCGGGAATCGCCAGTTGATGCATACATATAGGAGAGAGCAGAAAGATAATGGCCACCTATATGTCCATCCAAACCTGTGTTTTCCCAGTTCGTATAGGAGTCTTTCTTAGTGGGTAAACCGGCTTCGCGCATAAAGGGGGCTAATAGGCGATCTGGATCCATTTCAAGTAAATACGATAGATCGAGCTGCTCAGCCTGCTTAAAGGGGCTGGGCAATAATCGGACATCCTCTATAGCGAAATAATTCAATGATTTGGAAATTTGTGCATATAAGGGCAGGCTAAAAGTTGTCGCAAAAATAAGATGGAAGAGGCTACTTTTTAATTTCATTTTATTGCAATTTATAGTCTATAATCAGCATTTAGAAAGCATGCTTTTATTTGGTTAGCGATCTGACGAAATGTATATTGACCGACATATCAAAGATATAAATTAGGTTACATTTATTAAGTGTTTTTTTTACATTTATTTAATATGTGTTCAACTTTCCTTTTGAACAGTTAATTCATAAACAGCGTTTTGAGGAAATCATCTTTCTATATAGTGTGCGCTACGTATTCCTATTCGCCATAAAAAAACACCGGTAGCTGTAAAATTTATTGAAATAGCTCGTTTTTTGAAACAATTTCTGATTACATATTGTCTTATGGTTAATTGAACGATTAAAACATGTACTTATGAAAAGAATAATTCCTTTTACTTTAATGTCGAGTTTACTAGTACTCGTTTCTAGCTGTGCCGCGATAGAAGGCATATTTAAAGCCGGTGTTTGGTCCGGTATATTAATGGTAGTGGTTGTAGTAGCAATTATTATCTGGATTATTAGCAAATTGTTTGGTGGATCTAAGTGATATAAATAGATCGCTAATTTATTACGGGCAATAAGCACTTAAATCTTTTCAACTAGATATTTCCAGTATCGTTTGGGGACATGTCTTAAATGCAATTTCAAATTCTTCCGGGATTCGATAGTAGTGCTTTTAAAATAGGTCTTCCAAAGGTGCTGGAATTCTTTTTCTTTGGGATCGAGGTCGACTTCAATGCAATTAGGATCCTGAATATCTTGTCCATGATGGGATACTTCGTGTACGGTGCGTCCGTTATAATAAAAACCATAATTGCGCCGAATATCATAGATCAGCCATTGCTGATCGGCGAAGCGGTTCCTGAAAAAATCGATAACAAGTGGAATAACATTAAAATCTGGTTCTACAATAGCGGTATAAAGGTTGTCATGGGATTTGACAAATCGTATAAATGCTTTCATCCTGTGCCTCTCCCGGCTTATTTTCTTAATGCTTTGATGTAGGCGAAGCAAGTCTGGTCTACCATAATTTTGCATGTCCAGATGCTGCGATTTAAACAGCTCCACGATAAGCCGAAATCCGTTCGTCCATTCCAATGAATTATCGACTAGAAAATTATGATAAAATAGCTTTGCATTATGTTTTCCAATTATTTTCTCCATCCCTGTAACGATACGCGAAGCTTTCTTTGAACAGCTGGAGATCTGACGTTTCTCGGAAAAGATATTGGCTACCATTAATTGTTGTGTTGTCGGTATAATATCGAATTCTTTTCGTTCAAAAGCTTCAAAAACACAGCATAAATAGCCGCAATAACTTCCATCGAAAATATAGTTCATGAAAATAGTGTTAATTGCGTTTGCGAATTGATTAACTGAGGCCGGGGATTATATTCAAGAATGGATTTTTTGATCTGCTCGGGATAGTGAAATCCGGCGCTCACGATGCTGTCCTGGCAAATCATAAAGTATTTGGCCCTATTAAAAGCAATCCCGAGTTTACGCAATTGAAATTCTTTTAATTTTCCATATTTGCGTGCCTGCACGATTTTATTTGCAGATTGTCTTCCTATTCCTGGTATTCGAATAATCCAACTATAATCGGCGCTATTGATATCGATCGGAAAAAACTGAGGATTTCGCAACGCCCACGCCAGCTTGGGGTCTATATCCAATTCAAGCTGCTGATGCTTGTTGTTTAGGATCTCATTCAAGGAGAAGCCATAGAACCGTAATAACCAGTCTGTCTGATACAATCTGTTTTCACGTATCAACGGTGGGGTAGTACCAATTTGTGGAAGGCTGCTATCCGTTGCGTTGATCGGTATATAACCTGAATAATAAACCCGCTTAAGCTGATAATCCTTATAAAACTCATTGGCAGTCTGCATAATCTGTAGGTCTGTTTCCGGGGTGGCACCGATGACCATCTGTGTACTTTGACCTGCTGGGACAAATAGTGGAGCTTTTTTATCAATCTTCTTATGCTGTTGGACGTTGAGGATTTCATTTTGAACAATTCCCAAAGGCTCACGGACCGATTTATGATCCTTTTCCGGAGCGACAAGCTTTAATCCTTCTTCTGTGGGAATCTCCAGATTGATACTCATCCGATCCACATAAAGTCCTGCCTCCTTTAATAGCGACTCGCTGGCTCCGGGAATAGCTTTTAGGTGAATATATCCATTAAACCTTTCTTCTGTCCGAAGTTTTTTTACCACTAGCATTAACCTTTCCATCGTATAATCCGCAGATTTGAAAATACCGGAGCTCAGAAAGAGTCCTTCAATATAATTCCTGCGGTAAAAGTTCATCGTCAGATTGACCACTTCCTTGACTGAAAATGCTGCGCGTTGGACATCATTGCTACGCCTGCTGACACAAAATGAACAATCGTAAATGCAGGAGTTGGTCATCAAAATTTTCAACAAAGAAACACAACGCCCATCTTCGGTGTAGGTATGGCAGATCCCACTCGCTGATGCATCCCCGACGCCGCCGTTATTTTTTCGTTTTCCTCCGCTCGAGCTGCAACTAACATCATATTTTGCTGCGTCAGCTAAGATCCTCAACTTCTCATCAAATCCGAACATAATTAATATCTTAATAATAGTGGTAAAATTACTAATTATTTTAGTATTTAACAATAAGAGCGTATAAATATAAAACTTCATAGTATCCCGCTAGCTGAACTGATTGGCGGTAATATTATGTTACTAATACATGTTTTAAGTATTTCTTTGTGTGGATACGTTATAATATTTCGCAAAATGCCTAATAATGCATCCTCCCTTTGGCTGGCGAACTTTAATGATTTCGCTTATTAGACTATTCGCTAATTTCACTCTCTGATGTCAATAAAGGGTTAAAAGTTAATTGAACCATTTGGAACGAGCAGTTGTTCAATAATAAACAATATACTATGGCAGAGAAAAACATAAACAATCAGGAAGCATTGGATAAGTTGAAATCGATTGTAGATCAGATCGACGTGGGCACAATCTGCTCTTTTGGTAAGGGATCCATCTATCCGCATGGTGTCCCGATGAGTAGACAAGAAGTGGATAATCAGGGAAATATATGGTATGTATGCTCTGCGCAAAGCGACACGTATAAGAATATTGAGAATGATCCACGGGTTTCGGTCTTTTATGCTGATCCCAAAAATTACACCTTTTTAAGTATTAATGGTACAGCTAAGCTGTCCAGAGATCAGGCTAGGATCGATCGTTACTGGAACAAAATGATGGAAGGTTGGTTTGAAAAAGGGAAAGAAGATCCTAACATCAGATTGTTGTGCGTATCTCCTCAGGAGGCACATTATTGGGATTCAAATTCGAACATGGTTGTTAACCTCTTTAACATGTTAAAGGCAACGCTAACTGGAAATATTGAAGATATTGGAAGGGAGGGGGATTTAAACCTCTAAACCAGATCTTAAAATCAGCGCATCTTCGATACTGCTTCTGAAAGAAGTACAGACCTTTAAAAAAGTTCAACCGGAAAAGAATATCCACCAGAAGAAGAGATCTAATCCTTGGACAAAGAGAGCGAAAAGTCTATTTAAATTGTTATGTAGACTTTTTGCTCTTATATCGGTTTTTTAACTGATTTCGTGGTGCGTAGCTATTTAGCTGAGGCAGAATGGTGTAACTGCGAATTCGTGTAGCCCCGAAAAAGTGGTTGGATTTTAAAATATTCGCTATACGATTTAAATATATATATGATGAGATCAGCAATTGCTTATTTAGTTTGTATATTTGGTCATACTATATTGACCAAAATATTGATATTATGAAAGAGAAAGAACTGAGTGAATTGACCGATCAAGAATTATTAGAAAGGAAAAAGAAGCAAAAAAGTAACAAACTGATCAATGCTGTTCTTGTAGGGTTTTGTGCCGGGGTGATTGTTTACGGTATTGCTAACAAAGGGATCACAATTTTTACATTTATGCTACTCGTCATGGGAGCTTGGGCTTTTATGCGGTGGAAGAAAACGGATGAAGCGCTCGACAATGAGCTGAAATCTCGAAACCTCAGTAATAAATAACTACGAAAATGACAACACCGAAGCTTTCACGCTTCGGTGTTATGAAGAAGTTTTGCTACTAACTGGAGCGACGATTACTTATAATGAAGCATTGTCGCGCAGCATTTTTATCGTGTCGTGCGCTTCGAGCTGCTTGTTTAGCTGTATAGTCAACACATTTTTAACATTAGGCGATAGCTCGTCAGTGTCCTCTTCAAGCACTTTTTTATACGTTGCTTTAAAAGCGTCTTCACCTTTTTCACAGCTCTCCAGCAGGCTTTTTTTATCGTTACCAGTGATATTAACCTTGATACTCATCCACGCTCTAAATAGCTTTCCGCTCAACATCGTGCTATCCGTAGGTTCTTTTCCTTCCAGTTCTAAATAAGGTGTCAACTCTGCGATAAATGTTTCCGACTGCTCGATATATTTTCTAAAATCTGGTTCCAATTCATGCAGACCATGGCTGTGTGCCAATTCGATTGCTTTATTATAACCTTCGATCCTATCGTTATTGATCTTGATAATATCATTGATGATTGCTGGGTTATTAATGTTATTTTCCATATTTAATTTTGATTTATTTCTAATAGAAAAACATACCGATAGGCCGCTTCGTTTGTCAAGGATGAGATTCACGTATTTAACCTGTGTTTACGTATTTGTATCATCCCCCGATGACTGTATTTTTAAACGTTAATTTCGCCTGAAAGATCAGGTTCATCATTATTATTTTTTTTCTCCTGATCGGCTTGAGCCTCTTCTGGGGTATGAGTGCGATCATCTTTAATACCGGATAAATCCGTATTGGGGTCTTCATTGTCTTCTTCAGTATCTGCTATACGATCTTCTTCGTCTGTCGAGGAATATCCTTCGCTCGGTTCGGTAAGGTCGGGACTGGGTTCCCTTGGATCTGGATTGGGAATAGTGGCCATGATAAAGATGAACATACCTGGATGCACAACTTGTCGGTTAATGTGTGTTTTCATACAACGATTTTTAAATAGAACTGTACAGGAGCCCCTATAGTTGACCGAAGTAATACTCAATATACTGAATTTTTCTACCTGTTTTTTTTGCGACATAACTAGATTATTCACTATGGGCGGAAGTAAACTTTGTTATGAATCTTCCCAAGAGTATCGTATCAGCATGGGTAAGGTCGTTGGATGGAGCGTAGCGGGCTTACGGATAGCGTTGATAATTCCATTTGGAAGAGAGCTTCTTTCAAGCTGATGATCGTTATCTAAGGGATTACGTGTCGGTACGTTAGATATTTAAACGAAAAAGGTAATATTAAAATGTTCGGTTATATTTCCTAGTATATTAGGGCATAAGTCAAAAAAAATCAGCGATTTCTGATTGGTGGGTGGCCTTAAAAAAGTATGTAAAACTAGTACTGATTTTCTGTGCAGATGAGCCATCAACCTAGTGCATTAAAAACAAAAAACAGCTAAAGGATAGCTGTTTTTTGTTTTTAAGCCTTGTCGGCTTAATACCTATTATTTGCTCTTTGTTTTAAAAAATTTATTTTTTTGCATCAAGATAAGGCTTATGATACTGTTCATTGAACCTTTTTTTGTCGTCCCGATAGCTGCTGACAGCGCCTAATTTATGCATCATTTTGATGTAACACCAAGCCAGGTCAATCTGATAAGGCTTGAAACCACTACGTGCACTTTTAGGGTAGAGATGATGGTTGTTGTGCCATTCTCCGGCCACGATACCTGGCCAAAGTTGATTGATGGATTTATCCTTTTCATTGAAATCGATGCCTTCCCGTTGTTTATCTTCACCTTTGGCATGGCCTTCATAATTAAATGTACGTACGCCTACGGCCCAGAACCCAGCTGCGCCAAATAAGCAACAAGCTAAGGCATGGCCGCCGATCAGAAAGAATACGGCATACCAAAATGACCAGTTTAATACCCAGGATAGGATTGCGTGGATGGGATTAACATAGGAACCCCATTTTTGATATTGCTCATAACTATTGCCTCTAACGCCAGTATGCTTCATAAGTGACTTGACGCGGTTATAGGAGTTCTCAGTCAGGTCTTTGGCAATGGGTTGGTGGTTGACATCGGCCAAGAAGCAATATAGAAATCCAGCTTGCGCATTGTATGGATCTCCAGGTTGGTCTGATTTTGCATGATGTACGTGATGTGAAATAACATAAATCTCTTCGGGTATAACATTAATCGTTAAGTTTTGTGTAAAGAAACGCCAAAACGGATTACTGAATTTAAAGGCACCGTGCGTGGAAAACCGATGATGCCAGATGGTACCGTGTGTACCCATAATGATCATACTGTAGATAAAAGCCGCCAGCACTGTCCACCAGCTGAGGTGAGCAAAGAGAAAAACAAAGAAAAATGGAATAAGACAAGCTACTTTTAACCAGCTAAAAAAGGGAAGCCAGTTGCGTTGGTCTTTAAAGACATTCAATCTTTTAAAAAATTCGCTAAATATTTGTTTTGGACTAGGTTTAATAAGGTCTCCGTTGTCGTCTTTCCATCCGTAGCTGGGAGTCTGGAGCACATGATCTAAAAAGGGCATTCTGTGGGTTGATTCTAATTGTTGATAAAGTGCTAAGCTACGGTATATATCAGTTAAAAAGTGTTAATTTCAAAAGTTTAACATATAACGACATGTATTTAACGCTATAGGCTGTACTGAGCAATAAAATGAGAGAGAACAATGCGTGAAACTTACGGTGTGAATAATCCAAAAAGGAAAGAATACATTGAAATCTAAACGGTTATTTTGACATGTAATGAATGTTCTGCCAAGGATTCAGCTGCATTTGTTTTAATATTACAATAAAATCTATGGAATTAGTAGTCTTTGTGAAATTATTCCTATATTTGGCCAACGAGCTTAGTAGAATAGATGGATATGGCATTACGATTTCTCAAACAAAAAACCGGTCAGCAGTTCTTAAACAGAATTTCTTCGCAGAAGAGCTACAATGGTTTTATGCGCGAGCTAAGCAAGCTGAAGGTTTTTGGTCGCGTTTTATATGTTGGTGCCCATCCAGATGATGAGAATAATAAGTTATTAACATATTTTGCGCAGGAGCAACTTGTCGATGCGGCCTATTTATCCCTTACACGGGGCGAAGGGGGACAGAATTTTATAGGTACGGAAAAGGAAAGCGAACTTGGTATACTCCGTGTACAAGAATGTTTATCTGCGCGGGAGGTGGAGGGAACAAGACAATTTTTTACACGTGCCAAAGACTTTGGATTTGTAGAATCTGTAGACGAGACCTTGTACCTATGGGATAAGCAAGCGGTACTTGCTGATATGGTTTGGACAATCCGTTACTTTCGCCCAAACATCATCATTACACGATTTTCGCCGAATATTGCGGATCTCCACGGACATCACCAGAGCTCAGCAATCTTGACCGAAGTGGCCTATGATCTTGCGGCGGATCCGCTGGCATATCCTGAACAATTAGAGGAGCTGTCTGTGTGGAAGGCACAACGTCTCCTATGGAATGTCTATCAGGAAAGTGGTGTGAAAGATATCGGCGGTAGAGTGACGCCATTACCTGAGCACTTTTCGCTTGATATTCCTGTGTATAATCGCTATTCGGGTTTGCATTATGGAAAAATAGCTGCCGAAAGCCGCAATAACCATCGCTCCCAGGCGATGGCTAGTCTAATACAATATACACCCTCCGTTGAATATTTTGAATTATTGAAAGGAGAACCTATTGATACAACAGTAACGAATTCTTTATTTAGCCCGACGGAAACTCCAGACCAGTATATTCCGGTCTTTAAGGAGCTAATTGACGGCTTGTTGGTGAAGCATTCTCAGGAAGATAACCTTGAATTTTCATTGGCAATAGCGACAATTTTGCGCTGGTTGAAAACCGTACCAAACAATAGTGTGATCTATGAAAAGCAGACTGATCTGGAGCTGCTTTTGATTCGTTCACTCGGGGTATCTTTTGAAATCTATTCTACGGACGACAGGTGGATACCGGGTACCAATGTAACCTTATCTTTGCAGGCGAATATACCACAGGACTCCGATTTGGTTTTGACCAGTGTAACAGTTCCCTTTTTTGAGACAGCATATTTTCAGCCTTATCGATTGTCGCAGACAGAGCGGGTTGAAATTACTGGCCGTCTCAGTCAATCCATTGGTCCCTCATTTCCAGCTTGGTTAAAGGAGAAGGGGAGCCGGGGCCGATATTCTCCCCAGTCTTTCAGCGATATTGTACTTTCCCAACAGGATAATCCAATCGTAGCACAATTACAGTTGCAGTTTGCAGGCCTATCCATAGCAATTTGTGTACCTGTATTGAACAATAATAAGCCAGTGATTATTTCTCCTGCATTTACTGGGGCTTTCGATACAGATATTATTGTTTTAGCGGATTTTACAAGTCGTTCTGTTTCGCTGGAACTGCAATCCAATGTGCCTACTGTAGAATCAATTTGCGTGAGGTTAACAGGGACGGAAGGACTGGAATTGTTTCCAAAAGAACAGACGATAGTCATTCAAGGCAATGCTTCCAAAAAAATCCATTTCCAATTAACTTCACTTGAACATACTGAAAGTGTGCAACAGATTGGTTTCGAGATCGAAACTGCTTATGGCGTCCATCAAAATAGTTTTAAATCGGTCAATTACCCCCATATTGAAGAGGTGGTATATTATCCTCCGGCTGTTTTACGGGTTTTAAATAGTTCGGTTGCAAACACAGCTAGTCGAATCGCTTATATCGCAGGTAAAAATGATGGACTTGTTGCAAGTCTGAACCAGCTCGTGAATCATTTGGAACTGATTTCTCCTGTTGAATTGAAAGATAGGGACCTGTCAGCTTTTGATGCTGTGGTTTTGGGTATTCGAATTTACAACACTGATCCAGATTTAGCGGCTTCTCATAGACAATTGCTGGAATACGTCGAAGCTGGGGGCGTCTTGATCAATCAATATCATACACCCTATGATCTATCTGTAGGAGAAGTCGGCATATGCCCTTTAACGGTTTCGAGCGAACGGATTTGCGACGCCGAATCAAATATTAGCTTCTTGGAGCCTACTCATCGGCTCTTGAATTATCCAAATAAAATTGTACAACACGATTTTGCCAATTGGGTACAGGATCGCGCATTGTTTTTCCCACAAGATTGGACGAGCGGATTTATGCCAATATTGCGCACTCAAAATTCCGATGGGAAAAACGTAGATGGATTATTGCTTGTCAATAAGAAGGGGAGGGGGTACTACATCTATAGCAGTCTGTCCTTATTTAGACAGCTTCCTGCTGGTGTGGCTGGAGCATATAGGCTTTTTGCTAATATGTTGTCTATCGGTAGCTGATTAGATCAATGAAAATAAAATGTTATATGGTAAATAAAAGGGAGCCTATATTTGCTACAATGTGCAGAAAAGCGCTAAGCTCTTCTGAGATATAACAAAAATAGACTCCATATTTACCAATGTTTTTTATTGGACTGAAATAGTACCTAAATCTTCAACGCTTCCTTTTACCACTTGAACATCTTCAATGGTTTTGTCTACATATCCTGATACGGTCGGTTGAATAACGATTTTGTAAGTGCCTTCTGACATACCCGGGAAATAGAATTTTCCTGCCGAATTCGCCAACGTTCCAACGGTATCTACTCCGTTTATGGCGAAAACATGCGCCAGTGAAGCAGCGGGATTAACAGTGCCTGTAATTGCTCCAGAAGTTGCTACAGGAATTGCACGGATGACAGGTTTAAGCAAGTATTGGCCATTGCCTGTCTGTACGATCGATTTCGACGCATCAAAATCAAGTAAAAGGGTATAGGCGACATTTGGAATCAATTCGTCTTGCACTTTTATCTTAACACCTGAAGATTGTCCGCTAGGAGTTTTTAGCGGATGACGAACTCCATCAACCCAAATTTCATTTCCCTCATCTTCAAGTTTTAATCTTATTTCCTGAATCATACCTGATGGAACATCATCTCCTGCAATCACCGTGTCTTTCCCCATTGTATATTCAAGAATGTTAAATGGGTTGCCGTCGACATCAAGACTTTCGCTACCTGAACTTGTACGGATCTCGATTTCATCAATATTCAGATGAATTGCATCATAATAACCAGGAGCATCAGTTATCTTAATGGTAACAGGGGTTGTTTGTGTGGATTGGTTATCATCCTTACTACAACTGCCTAACAACGCTGCGGCTGTCAATGCAGTAAAAATTAAATTTATTTTCATAGTTAGTACCTTATAACGAAGGCTTACACAAATGCTGTGCCATGCTGATTGTATCTATAATATTACAGTATTTTTGGTAGATGTTATTTTGAATAACGAATGTAATTTAAAACTGTTTAAATACGCTACGGGCCATTTTTAGGGCCATATACTCAGAGATTGTGGTCAATTTGAAAAAATTGTGGTCTAATGCTTATTGGGCCAACGGCAAATAGATCGAGAGAATACCGGTTCAGTTGCTATCGAGCGGGCAGGTATAGTGATATGGAAGAATAGCTGCAATTAGGATACTTTAGCACGATGAGCACAGGTCTTATTTTTAAAATATGTTTTGTTTATTTAAACCTTTTTAGCTGCAGCGTTGTGTTATGATTGACATTATTTATTATAAACAAATAGTGCTATGGGATTAACGAAATATAAAGAAAAACGGGCTGCTGAAAAAACACCTGAACCTTTCGGTGGTAAGCCGAGCGGCAAAGAATTAAGATTTGTTGTTCAGAAACATGATGCTTCTCATTTGCATTATGACTTCCGCCTTGAAATGGATGGCGTGCTGAAAAGCTGGGCTGTACCAAAGGGGCCTTCTATGGATCCGAATATTAAGCGTCTCGCCATGATGGTGGAAGATCATCCATATGATTATCGACATTTCGAAGGAATTATACCCCAGGGTCAGTATGGGGGAGGGACAGTGATCGTTTGGGACGAAGGAACTTATGAGCCCGTAGAAGGGCCGAAGGATGATATTGCTGCAATGGACAAAAATCTCAGACACCAGCTCTACTCAGGGAAGCTCAAATTCAAACTGAATGGAGAAAAGCTGAAAGGAGAATTTGCGCTGGTGAAAGCCTATGGAAGGGGAGACAATGGCTGGTTGCTGATGAAACTTGAGGATAGATATGCCAGCGATAAGGATATCACAAAAAAGGATAAATCCGTTATCTCCGGTAAGACCATCACACAGATGGAAAAATCACCCGACAAGGTATATGGTGAAAACATAATAAAAAAAGATACTACATTAAAAGACCAACACAGTGCAACGAAAAAAGCCGTTGAAATCGTCAGCGATCAGCTTGAAAAGCAGCCCCCAAAAAAAACGGGGACTGCTAAGGGAGCAGGTAAACTGTTGAAGAAATTATCAAATGAAGCTTTTTATACACATATTGAGCCTATGTTGGCCACATTGGTGGACCAGCCGTTTGATAATGCAGATTGGGTATATGAGGTGAAATGGGACGGTTATAGGACCATCGCTTTTATGAACAAAGGGCAGGTGGAATTAAAGTCCCGAAATGACAAGAGTTTCAATGAAAAATTTTACCCCATATACGATAAACTCAAGGAAATAAAACTCAATGCAGTTTTAGATGGAGAGGTGGTTGTGTTGACTAAAAGTGGTATGGCAAATTTTGGCGCCCTTCAGAATTGGCGCAGTGAAGCGGATGGGGATCTCGTCTATTATGTATTTGATATTTTGTGGTATGAAGGTAAAGACTTAAAGGAACTGTCACTTCTTGAAAGAAAAGCAATCTTAAAAGAGATTCTTCCGCAAAATGAACAAATCCTTTTTAGTGAGCATTTTGATACTTCTGGAATTGATTTTCTGAAAGAAGCAAAAAAAATGGGTTTAGAAGGAATGATGGCGAAGCGAAAAGATAGTATCTATCACGCCAATAACCGTTCCCATGACTGGTTGAAAGTCAAGGCCAATAAGCGCCAGGAAGTTGTTATTGGAGGTTATACCCTAAATGATGATTCTAGTAAGGTATTTAGTAGTCTGCTTGTAGGTGTATATAAAGGTAAAAAACTCATTTATACGGGTAAGGTGGGGACTGGCTATAATGCCAAGTTACAAAAGGAATTGATGGTACTATTTAAGCCATTGATAACAGAAAAGACACCTTTTGCGGATGAACCTGATGTCAACAAACCTTCACGCTTCCGCCCCAATCCACCACATGCTTCAGTGACATGGCTGCGTCCTGAATTGATCTGTGAGGTCAGTTTTACAGAAATGACGAATGACGGTGTTATGCGGCACCCTTCATTTGATGGCATGCGGGAAGATAAGGATCCAAAGAAAGTGATGCTTGAACAGGAAGAGCCCACGCAACAAGTCGTTGCAGATAAAATGAATGCTCCGATTAAATCACGGTCTGCTGTAGAACGCAGGACGCTGTTAAACTCGGAAGAGAAAAATCAGGTGAAAAAGATCAATAAGCATGAACTTAAATTTACTAATCTTAATAAGATTTTTTGGCCTAAAGAAAAGATTACCAAACGCGATCTTATCAATTATTACGATCAAGCTGCACCTTTTATATTACCATACCTGAAAGGTAGACCGCAAAGTATGAATCGATTCCCTAATGGTATCAATGGGGAGGGATTCTATTTTAAAGATGTCACTGATACCGCGCCGGATTGGGCTGAACTTTATTTATATCAAAGTGAAGCGGATAATCGGGATAGACATTATCTCGTCGGGAAGGATGAAGCAACTTTATTATACATGGCCAATCTCGGTTGTATAGAAATGAATCCTTGGAATAGTACAGTCAAAAAGCCGGATTATCCAACCTACTGTATCATTGACCTGGATCCGGATAAAAACTCTTTCGATCAGGTGATTGAAGCAGCACAGGTGACTAAACAAATTCTGGATAACATGGGCGTGCCTAGTTATTGCAAAACAAGTGGTTCTACAGGGCTCCATATCTATATTCCTTTGGGAAACAAATATACCTATGATCAGGCTAAAGAGTTTGCACGTATCATCGTGACTTTGGTGCATGCTGAAATACCAGCTTATACTAGCCTCGAACGTACTGTACGTGACCGCAAAGGAAAGATGTACTTAGATTTTCTTCAAAACAGACCTCACGCGACGATTGCATCGGTCTATTCGGTCCGGCCCAAACCAGGAGCTACCGTGTCCACGCCGCTCCACTGGGACGAGGTAAAGAAAGGGCTTAAGATGACCGATTTTACTATTTTTAACGCGATTGAACGGATAAATACAGTGGGTGATATTTTTAAACCTGTATTGGGCAAAGGGATTGACTTAAAAAAAATAGTCAATGCACATGCTATAGATCGGGAATAAGGGGACTGAAACAATAGTAACCTATTGATTTTAGAACATCCTTGAACATCATGACCTTTCATAGGGAACAGTTATAAAATGCCGTTAGATAAATATCGCAATTGAACAGCGAAGGTAAATCGAATCGATGATTTACCTCCGCTGTCCAATGTTTTAACAGTTTTGATGTTATTGCTTCAGAAGGGCCAATAGTTCTTTTGCAGTCTCTTCTGATGAACCAGGATTTTGGCCAGTGATCAGCTTACCATCTTTAACCACATGACTGCTCCAATCATCACCTTTACTATACTGGCCGCCAAGATTGATCAATTCATCTTCAACTAGGAAAGGGACAACATCTGTCAACTGTACAGCGTCCTCTTCGGAATTAGAAAAGCCGGTAACTTTTTTGCCTTGAACCAGTGGACGGCCGTCAGGATTCTTTACAAATCGAAATACTCCAGGAGCGTGACATACGGCAGCTACAGGTTTATCGTGTCTCCAGAATGCCTCAATTAAAGAAATCGAAGTTTTGTCATTTGCAAGATCCCAGAGTGGACCGTGGCCGCCTGGAAAGAAAATTGCGTCGTAATCTTGTTCATTAACCTCAGATAAAGGCACACTGTTGGCCAATTTGCTCTGAAGTTCGTTATCTGCATCGAAGCGCTTTGTTGCTGCTGTCTGGAAATCAGGAAGTGCACTTTTTGGATCTATTGGTGGTTGTCCACCTTTTGGCGAAGCGATCGTGATGTCGATACCCGCATCAGCCATAACATAATAGGGTGCTGCAAACTCTTCTATCCAAAAACCTGTTTTATTTCCTGTATCTCCCAATTGGTCGTGTGAGGTCAGCACGACCAATACCTTTAAGTTCTCTTTTTTCATTTTTAAGAATATTTAATTTTCTAAACGATCACACAAAGTAGGATATAAATTGTCAGATCCTTATGTGATATACATCACATTTTAGGGAATGGTTTTGCTTTTTTGATCTACATCACATTATTTAGCTTGGTAGAGCCTGCTGAGTGTCTCACGGGAAACTCCAAGATAAGCTGCAATCAACTGTTTGGGAACAAGATTATAGAGTTCGGGATATTGCAGCATTAGTTCCTCATAACGGCTGCGGGCATCATTGTTTAGCAAGGACAAAATTCTCTTTTGCAATCCTATATAACCTTTATTGGAACGCCACCTTAAAAATGTTTCCACCTCATGGATTTCTTTGCATACATGTTCACGGTCCTCTCCCGACAAACAAAGTGTGTCTGCATCGCTTACACAATCTAGGTTGACTGTTGCTCTTGTATTGTTGTGCAAAGCATTGTAATCAGATGCCCACCATGTCTGCGTAGCGAATTGTAGGATATGCATCTTTTGTTCATCATTGATTACAAAAGTTTTCAGGCAGCCATTTAGGACAAAATATTCGCATTCTACCTTATCGCCAATGTTAATTATCGACTGTTTCCTTTTAAATGATATTGGTTTGAAAAAGGAAAAGAAATAATCGAACTGTTCGTCATTTAATAGGACGGTCTTGTTGATATGTTGCCTGAGAATTTCGCGATAGGTCATAGCTTACAATTATTGAATGGACTAAAATTAAACAAAATCTAGTAATCACAACCTGGCGTCTATACTTTTGTGCGTATCTACATATTGGTAATACAGCAGATAAACTGGACAGAAAAGAATGTAATATATCAGCTTGTGGAGGAGAACGAAGATTAAGTATTCGTCTAAAATAGGATGTTTAACCGGTTTAGCTGGGATTGAAAATCTAATTTTTTTACTTTTTATTTTGTTTATACAAAGTTTTTTTCTACTTTAGTGTTGCCCATCACGGGCACTTTTCATAAAATAGGTTAATAATATGGCTAAAACACCCGGAGTACCCCATGCTATCGGGTGTTTTTTATTATAACCGTTAGCTGAGCAGACCATGGATCTTACAGAAAAAACGTGCTGTTAAAACTGCGAATCATAAATCAAGTAATACGAATTGTAAGCAAAATGAAATAAGTATAAAAGGCTCTTTATATTTGATCTAGGAATTGATGTAGCTGAATCCCAGTATTAATATTATGGAAATTATTAAAGCCTTTATCGTTTATTTGATTAGCTATACTTTTACTTATTATAGCATAAAATATTCCCTTTCCGATCACATTCTGATCAGTACAATGAATATTGGTATTTCTGCATTGGTTGCAGCGAGCGTTACAGCTTTTTTATCTGCCGATCTGATAAAAAGAAAAAAAAATGAGATCTAAAAATTCTGTGATTGGGGATTCAAAAATTAGATCGACAAACGCGGAGCCCTTGGGTTAAAGCTCCGTGTTTTGTTAATAGAAAATTATCTTTTTTCGAATTTATACGCAAGTGTTGCCATAAAACTGCACGGCGCAATTGGATTCACGCTATAATTTTCGTGGATGTAATAATTAAATGCAACAGTGATATTGGACAATTTTCCAAGAATACTCCAATTTTTGTAGGCGTATCCGGCCGAAAAGTCAATGGTAGTAAATGGACTGACAGAAATCAGACGATTTAAGCCGTCTCTGATATTTGCCTTCGTATTGTTCGTAGATCCGACCTGTCTTTCTCCTTCAGCATTTCCCATCTCAATGGTCTTTGTATATCTCCTAAAATTATAGCTATAACCAGCTATAATATTCAGTCCTTCTGTTCATTGTCCCCGTAAATCCAACGCTATACCAACTGATGTTGTTTCTCCAGTAAACTCCTTCATTTGAGTATCTTTGATGCTGCTATCTTCTGAGATAACGGATTGCGCAAACCTATTATTTTTAATTCTATATACAGATGCATTTGCTGTTAAACGGCCATTCATAAATTCATTTTTTACGCCAAATTCATATTGGTCGATAATAGAAGGACCTAATGAACGATACTCTCGGTCGTATTCAGTGCTGACTTCAAAGTTACTCGCGTAAGTTACAAAAATGCTCGAACTTGAAATATGTTGATGAATCAAAGCAAATTTTGGAGACCATGCTTTGTCTATCTTTAGGCCAGCTGGTTTGTTTTCAGTCAGAGTCTGGTTTCCTTGGTTATCCGTAACCCTCGATTCGGGAGTTTTACCACATTAATAGAATAGGCTACAAATAGTACAGGGCTTACGAATCGTAAATAACAGTATGCGAATTGTAATTGGCAAGGTATATTAAGAAATAGACCTGATATATTTGGAATTAGGAGATCAACACAGTACCGATCAAGGTATGATGTTTTTCATTAGGTTAGAAGAAAGCCGCTTGGGATTCCCCATTCCAGCGGCTTTTATTTTATGAATTTTGATTCGTGAGATCTTTGTCTCTCATTGGTTCGGTGGTGATCAGCATGATTATGTACTGTCGTTAGGAAAATTTTTATCTTATTCCTTTGTTATTCTGAATTTTATATAGGATGGATAGGTATTTTTATATATCTTTGATAAAGAACCAAAAGCCTTTAGCCTTCCTGCTTTTAACATGGGAATATTTTTGACTTTTTGGGAACGAGTAATTTTTGAATTATGAAATACCTTTTTGTATTGTTGCTCGGTTTATTCGTATTGTCCAGTTGTGACAAGGAAGAAGTTGACCCAGATTCTATGGAGATCGACGGTGGCGCATTATCTAAGAAGTTTCAATTTATTGGTCGTTCTGTCGGTTTTTCGGTAAACCAGATCTATGTGGACCAAACCATAGACAAAAATTTTTATTTAGGGACGGTGTGGGGATTGAAAGATACTATGCCTACAGTAGAGTTGACATCCTTGCGTGGGCGCTATAAACCTTTCAAAATAACAATAGTACCAACGGCTTCTGCTATTTCAGGTTCCAAAATTACTCCAACCTTCGAGGGAATTCGTTCCTATGCCCGTAAAAATAAAAATGCCGAAGCGGTTAAGTCGGGTTTTTCTATCACAGATTTTTTTGATTATGAGTCGATCCGCTATCACCTCAATAATAGTCCTGACGTAGATAGTGTTTTAAGGCTTACTGAACACAATGATTCAACAACAATCAAAAGAGCATATAGTTGTCTGATGCGTAGCGAAAATATTGCATTTTCATTAATAGCGGAAATCAATGAGTTTTCGTCTGCCTTTAGCAGGAGCGATGTTTCGCAGTTAAAGCAAGCGGGAATTAATCCATATTACACGAATGTAGTGAACTATGGTACACATGTGATAATGATGGGCGAAAGTGATTATCCGCGAATTGATTTTAAAAACGTACTTGATAAATTGTTGGATGGTCAACGACTGAGTGAGGATGAAGAAAACATCTTAAATGCTTCAGACCTGTTGATTTATTTACGTGGTGGTAGAAAGGAAAGCTTTATCAGGCGTGAAAGTGGTTTACAGGGAATAATGAAACTGATAAAAGAATTTAAGAAAGAGTTTGAAAAACAAAGCAATTCATTTGATTTTCCCATAAGCTATTCAATGCGAAACCTGGACGATTTTTCACCGTTGAAGTTCTGGTATTCTTATGATTTTCTTGTTCGTGAGGAGGAAAATAATTAATGATAACAGTGTGTATCGTTACAGTCCTTTATAATGTGCGGATACCCTGCACACTTTACCTTGTTGATCCAGTTCCATATATTCTGCCGATAAGGAATTATTGACACTTTTATAAAAGAGGACTATCGAGTTGACTCCTTCGAGTATATGGACAAGCTCAAAATGTAAATCCGGGTATTTTTCAAGGGCTTTCTGGAAATATGTTTGTAACTCGTGTTTATTGTTTATGCAGCCGGCCGTATTGACTCCCATTTTTTGAATGACAGGTGAACAAAAATTAATGTTTTCGCTGTAATGCTGCATAATTGCATCTAAATCATGTTGGTTCCATGCATCTATCCAATGCTGAGCTAGCAATATGGGTTGATAAGAATCAGATTGTGTAGTATTCATAATATATATGGATAATTCTCAAATAGCAATATTAGAAATATTTCAAAAAAGTTAAATCAATATACGTAGTTTCTAACATTTTATAGGCACCCTATTAAATAAATGGAGCCGCTGACCACAGATTATTTCTATTATAAATTGAACAAACGGTTGCGTTTCGTATCGAGTTGTCAAAGCTAATTATTCTCATTATCATCGCGAGACTATATTCAATTGGCACATAAATAAGATAATTGTGAAAAAATATATATTCCTGACAACAGTTCAGATGTTGTCTTCTTTGCTGTCGTCGGCGCAAACGACGAAAACCAACGCTTCATTGCGATTACTGGGGACCCGGAGCTGGATCCGTGTGGACATGAAGGATAGTGTACCAAATTTGTCGGGTGCGAAAGTCTTTTGGTCCAAAACGAGTAAGAAGCCTTCTGTAGCCAATGCCGTATTAGGTAAAGGTACAAAACGTTATTATATTCAACAGGTGGATCCGGAGACAACGTATTATATTTGGGTAGAGTCTGCAACGGGTAACCTCTTGGCTCAAGGGAAGTCCTATACTTCTAAAAGTTGGGAATTGGACGAGGCTGAACTTGAGGAAGTACGAAAAAAACCAAGTTCAAGAGCTGTTCCGCCCGGCATGGAAGTTTATTGGCAGGATGAGTTTAACGATCAGCTCTTAAATCGGAACAAATGGAGTACCAATTATTTTTCATCTTTGAATTATCTGAATGAAAAGGCAAAACAGGAGATGCTGCAGGATCGGTTACCCCAACCAGCTTATACACTTGATGGAGATGCAATCAACCTTTATGTAAACGATACTATCCCAACCCGAATTTTTACAGAAGGTGGGAACCAAAAAATTTCATCCATTCAAACCTACGAATGGAAAACGAATGAAAATCTACTGGACAATAGTAAGGGCGGTTATTTTGAGGTAAGAGTAAGACGCAATCGCCAGGGTAATCCAAAGGGAACAAATACTGCATTTTGGTTCGATTCACCCGGACCAGATATTCGTTATTATCTTCAGGAAGGATCTGAAGCGAATGGAATAAAGGGCATACGTCCAAAGGGACAGCTTTTCGAAATCGATGTATTTGAGTATATCACGGCGTAGTTTGTGATTCATGGACATGTTGACTCAAAAGGTGTATTTCAACGAAACCTTGCGACACATATTGCCGAAGGTTACGAACATGCAGGACAATGGGTTACGCATGGTATTTTATGGACACCAACAAGTATCAAACACTACATAAATGGTAACCTAATCAAAGAATACACCAATAAAAACCAAATCTATTCACCTAATCATTTTATGAATATTTTTCTGGGTGCATATGGATCCGAAGGTGGAGTGAATATGGAGGTTGATTATATTCGGGCCTACAATTGGCCTTTGAAGGATGGAAATGAGCTTCCTAATCCTGATTTTGAAGGTAAGACTGGGCTTTCGCCCTGGGAAGGAGACGTACGGGTAGAGGATGGAGCTGGAGAAAAGAGGAGTAAAGCAGTGGTATTGGCATCGGGGCAGAAAATTGAGCAATATGTTTATCTGGATCCAGAACAGTTATTCAACCTTACATATTGGGGAAAGGGAGGAAATATAAAGTTAGAGGTAGATGATGTGACTGTTGTCACCGGAAAACTGTCAAGCTTAAAGCAACAGATGCAGAATTTAGGTAAAAAAGGCAAGAAGCGAGACATTAGTTTTGTAACCGGTCAGGAAATCAAACCAAATAAAAAAATTGTACGAATCACATTTACGAATACAAGTAAGGACAGGGTATATTTGGATAATATAATCTTAAAGAAAAATAGGTTCTAGTATGTTTTAACTCGTAATATGTAATAACAAAAGTGTGGCTCCATAATCGATTTTTATTCAGATATGGGGCCATTTGCTTGAGTGAGCCAATGCATAAGGTCGGTTAGCGGTCTGCTGATGTACCCGAAAATAGGAAAAGCACCATTATTGGATACAAATAGGAATGAAAAGATGAAAATAAATGAAAATCGGAAGATGAATTTCTTTGGCGGAGCCCATATTTTGATACCGTTTTCGGAATTAAAAGTCATAATGAGGGTTTATAACGGGTAATTTAATATTTATTCGTTGAATTAAGTACTTAAATAATTAAATAGGTAATAAGATAGGTTTTTCCTTGTTTGACCGGAAGTTATTATCTTGTTTTGAAATATCAATAGCATGGATAAGATCAAAGATTATTTCGACACGCTCATAACGATGGATACGGAGGATTGGGATATTTTCTCTTCAAAACTTACTAAAGTTGATTTTCCAAAACGTTCATTGATTTTGGAAATGGGCAAAACTGAGCGCTACCTTTCTTTTATTGAAAGAGGTATTGTTCGGTTCAATATCCCCAAGTTGGATTATGATTTTACTTTTGGTTTTGCTTTTGAAAACTCTTTTGTAAGTGCGTATGATTCTTTTCTCACGCAAAAACCAGCATCTTATAATCTTGAAGCGATTACAGATTGTGTCCTGTGGCGGATATCTTTTGATGATCTGCATACGGTGTATAAAACTACACAGGTGGGGAATTTTATTGGACGGAAGGCAATTGAAGATATCTTTTTGAAAAAAATGAAGCGTGAATTTACCTTACTTGAGGATTCGGCGAAGACCAGGTATGTCAATCTGATACAGGAACAGCCTGAGCTGATTAAAAATATTCCTTTAAAATACCTTGCATCATATATAGGAATCAGGCCTCAGTCGCTGAGTAGGATAAGGAAGGAAATTTCTTAACAATTGTTCATTGATAGGGAAGAAGAGGGGCATTAACTTTGAAAAAAAGATTATGAAACCACTTTTTGTTTTATTCATTGTATTTGTTATTGGCAGCTTGGCTATATTACTATACAAAGGTCATTTGGATTATGATCTGGCGGGAAAAATCGCACTCGCTGCGACATTATTGTTCACTTCTCTCGGACACATCATCTATACCAAAGGAATGGTGCTGATGCTACCTGATTTTATTCCGTTAAAAAAAGAAATAATCTATTTGACTGGGGTATTGGAAATATTAGCTGCTTTCGGTGTGTTTGTACCATCTTTAAGCCGTCTTACGGGTATCCTTTTGATTGTCTTTTTTATCCTTATACTTCCGGCAAATATTCGTGCCTGTATAAGACATCTAAATTATGAGACTGCAACATACGACGGGAAAGGTATAGAATATTTATGGTTTCGAATCCCATTTCAATTATTGCTAATCTGCTGGACTTACTATTTTGTATTGTATTAACTTAACGTGTTTTATTTTTAACCTAAATATAGTAATAAGTTAATATTGAAAATGTTTAGTTTTATTTAACAATATTTTATTTTTGCTAAACATTTAATGGTGAATAGATGAAAGAAGCGATCAAGATGGTGGTGTTTGATATGGCAGGTACTACTATAAATGAGAATAATATAGTTTATAAGACACTTCAGCATGTGATTAATGACACCGGTGGTTATAAACTCACATTGGCAGAGATATTAGAACATGGAGCTGGAAAAGAAAAATTTCAGGCCATTCAGACGGTATTAAAAAAATGTGTGAATGTGGAAGACGAGCAATTGGCAGAGAAAATATTTCAGTCATTTTTACAAACACTCGAAAATGCTTATGAAATCGAGAATATTTATCCGAATTCAAATGCGAATGAACTTTTCACAATCTTAAATGACATGAGTATTCTCCGGGTATTAAATACAGGATATGACCGGAAAACAGCAGAATCTCTTTTGAAAAAACTTAATTGGGTCGTAGGACGGGATATTGATGCATTGGTCACCGCGTCTGATGTGCCTAAAAACCGACCTTATCCGGATATGATTGATTTTGCGAGAACAAAATTTGCTATTACAGATCCGGAACTCGTTGTGAAAATAGGAGATTCAATCATTGATATACAGGAAGGTCAAAATGCAGGTTGTGCATTAAGTATTGGCATTACGACCGGGGCTCATCATTCTGATCAGCTAAAATCAGCTAATCCGGATTATATTATCGATGATCTATTGGAAATTGTTCCGATTATTGAGAAATATCATACCCCAAGTCAGGTGGTTTAATGAAATGACGATCATCTACGATAAAAACAGAAAGAGACCGATAGGACGGTCTCTTTTTGTTTTAATATAAGTTTAATCACTAATCTATTGCATTTGTATACCTTCCATCGAGTTTTGGTTTTTATTTTTCTTGAACATATTCATGTCCATTTTACCAAAACGATAAGATAGATTCAATTTGACCAGCTGTGGATTGGACAGACGGTAGTAGTTTTGGAAGAAACCATCACCCGAAGACACGATGGTATTGCCACGGGTTCTAAAAATATCGTTTACAGCCAACGTCACGGAAGCTGCCTGGTTTTTCAAAAAACTCTTCTTGATGGCAAAATCGATTCCGTAAAAAGGCTTAATGTATCCCTGAGACGAGCTTTGTGCCTGATTCATCGGTGGGCCAAAGGTTTGATTTTGTGTGACAGGCATATTTGTTTTTCCTTGGTATTCAAAAGCGAGCTGTAGGTTCCAGTTCTTTTTCAGATTGAATGTATTATTCAGTTTTCCAAAAACTGTCCACATACCTTCTGCTGGTGTATTATCATCTATTTCAATTTTTGAATTATAGAAATTGAGGTCTGCCGTCAGATCCCACCATTTTTTTAAGTTATTGGTGTAAGTAAACTCAGCTCCATAGTTCTTGCTTGAATTCGCATTGATATAGGTGTTGATAAAATCCATTTTATCAGTAATGGGATTGAGTTCTTGTGTCAGGTAACGGGTAATCAGATTGGTGGTATATTTGTAATAAACCGAAGCCAAGAAAGTACCTTTACCGTGTGTCCTACTGTAGGACAGTTCACCCGAAGTTGTAAACTCTGGAACGAGGTCGGGATTACCACGTGTAATATTTAGGCTGTCTGTATAGTCAACGAATGGAATTAACTGAAAGAAGTTAGGGCGATTGACACGACGGGTGACACTCATCTGTAGCTGATCTTTCTCTGTCAGTTTCTTGCTCAAGAATAGCGAAGGAAAGAGACTAACCGGATAGCTGTTGTGGAATTTTTGGTTTGTGTTGATTAGTTCACCGTCATAAGTAGAATTTTCTACACGTAAACCGACTTTATACGATACCCAATCTTTGAGGTTGCCACCAAGTGAAGCATAAGCAGCGTAGACCGTATTCTTGTTATCGTAATTGGCCGATGCTGCGGTGATATCTTTAAATTCAGTTTCGTTTAAGCCTTTTAGGGAGTTGGTATTCAGGTTTTTGAGTTTGTTGATCTGCGCGCGAAGTCCAGTCTCCAATTTCATTCCATTTTTGAATGGTTTAACATAATCTGCCTGTACAGTCATAAATTTGTTGTCACCGGATCCAATATTTTTTTGAATCTGTGAGCCGATGATATTTTCTGTACTTTCTAAATAATTGGTGGTGTAAAGTCCATTGGATTTGTTTGTACCACCAAAATAATTGAAGTCTACCGTCAATTCTTCACCCTCGGTTTTGAATTTCTGAACAAGACCTGCCTGAAATCCGCGAGGTTTAAAGCTTCTTTCCGAATCAGAAATTCTATTGCTCCATAAAGTGGTATCGTTTGCCGTCGATGAAATCGACGAATTCTCATGCGGCTTAAACTTGCCTTCGACCAATATTCCTGCGACGGATAGGGTGGTTTTAGGACTCAGATCGTAATCTACACCAAGCCTTCCAAAGGTGATCATACCTTTCGTTTTACCTTCGATATCCTGATTAACGTCAGAACTAATACCATTAATTGTGCTGTTCCGATAGCTATCACCTTCGGTATTTGTCCGCATACGCATATTCATTCCTGTGAGGGATATGTTGAATTTGTTTTGACGGAGATTAAGGCTTCCCATAAAATTGGTTCCGCCGAAACGATCGGCTCCAAGGGTAACCATACCATTGTAACCTGTTTTCTTGTTCTTCTTCAGAATAATATTTAGAATACCAGCCATACTTCCCGAGGCATCATATTTAGCAGAGGGATTGGTGATGATTTCGATCTTTTCGATTACGTCAGCAGGTATTTGGTCTGGTGTTAGTGTCGTCGGCTTTCCGTCTACAAAAATGGTGGGTGCGGCATTCCGGAGTTTGACATTCCCATCGATATCTACTTGTACAGAAGGCATATTGCGCATGACGTCAATTGCTGTACCACCAGCAGCCACAATATTCTTTTCTACATTATATACTTTTTTGTCAATGTCCATCTCAAGTAAGGCTTTACGACCAGTGACTGTCACCTCATCTAGCTTTCGATTATCATTTTCCAATGTGATATGACCGAGGTCTTTATCCAAAATTTTGCTGTCGGATCCAAAGTCGACTGGGATATCTTTCGCGGTATAGCCTACAGAGCTTATTTTTAATTTCCATTTGTCTCTAGTGGAGAGCGCGGTAAAGCTGAATTTTCCATTTTCGAGTGAACTTGTGCTTTTGAATAAGATTTCTCGTTCTTTGCCTGTGGACTGCTCATTAATTACCCGTAGCAGATTGACAGAAGCTTGTGCTATTGGTTTGCCTTGAGGATCTACGAGTTGACCTGTGAGTTTTCCTTCGGCGATGGCGAAACTACTTGGACGGCCAGCCGGCGGTGTTTGCGCATGTGATGTGGCAACAGCGGTTGACATTAGGAGTACTGCTATGATTTTCTTCATTTTTTTTACTGTAATTATCGCTTAGCCCCATACAAGGCCAAAAGATATCAAGCAAATTTGGAAATCATTTTTGTACTATACAATCATCTGTAGACGGAAGGGTTGAATGTGTAGACGAATGTATGTTGTCAGATCATGTTATCTTTATTCGATGTTATTTTCGTATGGAGTTGTTCGATATTTTTGACATATTTTTTGCCCACCGGCAGAGCAACTTCACGCAATGTAAGTTTTGTAAGTGTGCAATGTTCGATTCTGGTCTTGTTGACAATAAAGGAATTGTGTATCCGTACAAAATCGTTTGCCGGTAGTAATTTTTCCATACCACGTAAATTGCTACGGGTTAGCAACGGAACTTGTCGGTCAACCAAATAGATTTTTACGTAATCTTTTAGACCTTCGATATAATTGATTTCGTTGAGAAAAATCTTGGTTTTTTTATATTCTACATGGATAACAATATGATCTTTCTCGTTGAAGTGTTTGGTTTGGCGCGCAACGATGTCCTCTACTTTGCGGATTGCAGTGGTGAGGCGTTCTTTTGAGATAGGTTTTAAAAGATAATCTACCGCATTTAATTCGAATCCCTCAACAGCGTATTGATGATATGCTGTCGTAAATATAACTAAAGGCGGATCTTGAAGTTCACGGATAAATTGCGTTCCTAGCTGCCCAGGCATTTGAATGTCTAGAAAAATCAAGTCTACAGGATGTTTTTTTAGGTAGTCAACGACTTCGATGGGAGAATTAAATTTTTGTAGAATTTCAATTTGGGTGAAATTCAGCAGGTCGTCTTCCAGCAAATTAAGTGCGAATGGTTCGTCGTCAATTAGTATACATTTAATCTTCATCTGTCATTAGTCTGAGGGTCACTTCAAAATATCCATCCGTTGTTCTTTGGATGGAAAGATCATGTCGATTGGGATAGAGTAACTGTAATCGTCGTTTTACATTTGTCAGCCCGATACCTTCATTTAATCGAGACTCTGTATATAGCAATATCTTATTCACCGATTTAAATGCGATCCCACCGGGAATATCCACAAACTGAAACTGTATGTATGGTATGTTTTTACTATCGACTCCATATTTAAAGGCATTTTCTACAAAATGAATAAATAATAATGGTGGGATCATTCTATTCTTGACGGCACGATCGATTTTAAGGTCGACATGTCCTT
This sequence comes from Sphingobacterium prati, assembly GCF_013167215.1. Classification (GTDB taxonomy): domain Bacteria; phylum Bacteroidota; class Bacteroidia; order Sphingobacteriales; family Sphingobacteriaceae; genus Sphingobacterium; species Sphingobacterium prati. The sequence continues at coordinate 1,041,748 of NZ_JABJWY010000034.1, read as the reverse complement.
CAATTGGGAGCCTTAATGTCTGTAAAGCGATGAAATTGCGCATGTGGTCGATTTCTTTAAAAAGTTCGACTTTCGGACCATCAACTTCATATAGAATATAACGCAGTATTTCGGATAGTTTGACTATTGTACCTTCGGAATCCGGAGATTGTTTACGAATCAGCCAACGAATATTGTTGAGCGTGTTGAATAAAAAATGTGGACTGATCTGAAGTTTTAAAATTGTCAATTCTGCAGTTGTCTTTTCAAGTGCGATCTGTTTATTAAGCTCTTTTTGTCGGGCCTGTTCGTCATAAAGGAAGATCATGGATGAGGTAATCATGCAGAGTGAATAGATAATTCCTGGTCCGATCACCAATCGCACAAAAAGCACGTTTTCCTTCTTAAGGTGAGCTAATTCACCATCGGGATTAAAATACACGATAGCGTAATTGAGCAGCACATAAGCAAAAAAGCCAAATGCGATCAGCGCGATGAAAATCTTTCGACGGCCAAAGAAGTATCTAGGCGCGACGACGTAACAATGTAGATAAAAACTGCTCGCCAGAAATATGATATTGCCAAGATGCGATAATGCCGAATAGATTTTGAAATCAGCGATTTTATCCGGTTGATAAAGATAGGTGATGAAGGGAAGGAAAAGAAGAATGATCCATATCACAATATGTAAATAAAATTTTTTAAAGAATCTACTGATCATGGGGACGTTCTTAATGTTACTGCTCTTTTTGGACTCTCCTCAAAAATATAAAAATATTTGTGATACACGCATGCTATCTGTTGTATAGAAGACATAAGTTTTGGTTCAAATCGTTGCGTATCTAAATATTTTCTGAATAATAACGGTTGCAACTGCATAGACTCTTCAAAATAGTTTTGTATTTTGCATTAATAAACTTGATTACGTGACATTCAATCCGAACCGATATCATACAATGCCTTACAGGCGGTGTGGAAAAAGCGGCATCCAGCTTCCGGTTATTTCCCTTGGGCTATGGCAAAATTTTGGTGATATTGATCAGAAGGAAGTGTTTAGGCAGACCCTATATACAGCTTTTGACAATGGCATAACACATTTTGACCTAGCGAATAATTATGGTCCACCGCCCGGTAGTGCGGAGGGAAATTTGGGGGCAATATTGGCTGCAGATTTTGTTGCACACCGGGATGAGCTTTTGTTGTCTACAAAAGCCGGGTACACCATGTGGGATGGGCCCTATGGCGATTGGGGAAGCCGTAAATATTTGATGGCAAGCCTGCATCAGAGCCTAAAGCGTTTAAAATTGGACTATATCGATATTTTTTATCATCATAGACCGGATCCCCATACACCATTAGAAGAAACGATGGCTGCGCTAAGTGATATCGTACGACAGGGGAAGGCACTTTATGTAGGACTATCCAATTATCCTGCAGATCTGGCAAAGAAGGCTGTTGCTATATTGAACGATCTTAGATGCCCTTGTTTGATTCATCAACCAAAGTACTCCATGTTGGTGCGCACCCCAGAAGATGCCCTGTTGGATGTGTTGGATGAAGCGGGAGTCGGCATTATCGCTTTTTCACCTTTGGCACAGGGCTTACTGACTAATAAATACCTACAAGGTAGTATACCAACAGATTCCCGGGCTTCGAAAGAACATTTTTTAAAGAGTGCTGCAATTACACCGGAGCTTATTACAAAATTGTCTGATTTGAACGAACTTGCATTGCAGCGTGGACAATCGCTGGCACAAATGGCGATTGCTTGGTTATTGAAGGATGAACGCCTGACTTCGGTCTTGGTCGGGGCAAGAAATAGTGTACAATTGACTGATTCGTTAAAGGCGCTTGAAAATTTGAGTTTTGGTAAAGAAGAACTCAATCGGATAGCGGATATTCTTTCCTTAAGTTAATGTCGATACACAATAAATACAATGCCTATGTCTGTCTTTAAAGCCACATTGGATATTATCGGAATCAATCCCTTTGTTTTTGTACCTGAAGATATTTTGTATAATCTCTTTAAGGAAGCCGGAATCAACAAGGGATATATCCCGATTAGAGGCAAGGTAAATGGTAAAGATTACAAACAGACCTTGTTGCGCTATAAAGGTGAGTGGAGGTTGTACATTAATACGGAGATGCTGACAAATTCACCCAAACGAATTGGTGAAACATTGGAATTATCTGTTGTTTTTGATCCAGCGGATCGAAGTTTAGTTCCCCATCCCCAACTCGAGCAGGCATTGGTAGAAAATGAAGAGGCAAAAGCTGTCTTTGAACGTCTGGCGCCATCCAAAAGAAAAGAGATTATCCGTTATATTTCTTTTTTAAAAACGGATGAAAGTCGACGTAAAAATATCGAAAAGGCAGTGGGCTTTTTGCTTGGTAAAAATCGGTTTATTGGCCGCGAAAAACCTGAGTAAAAAGCGAGAATGGAAGGTTAGATCAAAAAAATAAGAAATGGAAAACGCGAAGATAAGATGGGGAATCATAGGTTGTGGTGATGTTACAGAGAAAAAGAGCGGTCCTGCGTTTAACAAGGCTGAAGGTAGTAAATTGTTAGCTGTAATGCGGAGAGATGCCATTAAAGCTGCAGATTATGCTGAGAGGCATCACGTACCGAATTGGTATTCAACGGTCGAGGAGCTGTTGGATAATCCGGCATTGAATGCTATCTACATTGCAACGCCGCCATCTTCACATTTTGAATATGCTTTGAAAGCACTTGAAGCTGGGAAAGATGTCTATGTGGAGAAGCCGGTTACATTGAACGCGCATGAAGCGAGGTTGCTTTTGGACGCAGTGACAAGGAAAAATGGTAAGCTAGTTGTTGCGCATTACCGAAGGCAACTGCCTCTATTTCTAAAAGTTAGAGAACTATTGAACATAGGGAAAATCGGAGCTATTAGGACAGTTCAGCTCCGGCTATGGCAGAGTCGGTCGCCAGAATTGGTGACTAAGGGGGCTGCAGAGTGGCGTACAGACCCAACAATATCGGGTGGTGGATATTTTTTCGATCTTGCACCACATCAATTGGATCTGATGCTGTATTTTTTTGGTAAACCCATTTCTTACGAGGGATTTAGCCAGATCCAAGATCCAGTAAGTACTGTTGCTGATCATACAACTGGAACGATATTGTTTGAAAATCACGTAATCTTTAATGGAAGCTGGTGTTTTAATGTCAGGTCAGAAGATAATATAGATCGTTGTGAGATTATGGGTAGTCAGGGAAAGATTACCTTTCCGATATTTGGTAATTCTGTAACAGTTGAATATGATCACCAGAAAAAAGAATATGTATTTGCGCATCCTGAGCATATACAATTACCGATGATAGCCAGTACTGTGGCATTTTTTCAAGGGAACGGCCCCAATCCTGCTTCCATGGAGGAGGCTTTGACACTAATGGAAATCATTGACTGTTTTGCTACGGTAAAATAAGTAAAGTACCGTCATACGAGCGATTTTTCAATTTCTGAAATTTTAAAATTTCGACCTGGGAATATTAATAAGCAATTGTTTATGATAAGCCAGCAAATTTCTAAGAGGCTCGTGATCCATGAAAAAGCGATCGGAGAATTTTGCAAGTAAATGATAACTAAAGAGGTATGCAAACAACAGTGCAATTTAGGCCTGATGCCATTATTATAGGTGCTGGTTTGGCAGGATTAACTGCAGCAATGGAAATTACCAGAGTAGGAAAGAAAGTGCTTCTACTAGATCAGGAAACAGAAAAAAATATTGGGGGACAGGCATTTTGGTCTTTTGGCGGGCTATTTCTTATCAATTCACCACAACAGCGGCGCATGGGAATAAAAGATTCCCTAGAGCTCGCACGGCAAGACTGGCTGGGTACAGCGGGATTTGACCGGACTGAAGACTACTGGCCTCGTCAATGGGCAGAAGCCTACCTAAAATTTGCTGCTGGGCCGAAATATAAGTATATAACTCAGCTAGGTATTAAATTCATGTTTATGGTTGGTTGGGCCGAGCGTGGAGATGGCAGTGCTTCGGGCCACGGAAATTCAGTTCCTAGATTTCACGTAAGTTGGGGAACAGGAACAGGAGTCGTCAAGCCATTTATCGAAAAAGCTTATACTGCCCAAAAAAACGGATTATTGCAATTTAAATTTAGGCATCGGGTTACGAAGCTGATTACTGAAAGCGGTGCTGTGAAAGGGGTATTCGGTGAAATTTTAGAGGATGATAATAAAGAAAGAGGTGCCGCTACGAATAGAAACGTAATCGATATGTTTGAATACCATGCTCCTCATGTTATCATTGCGTCGGGAGGAATTGGCGCTAATCACGAATTGGTACGAAAAAATTGGCCAGAACGATTGGGTAAAGCACCATCTACTATGATCTCAGGAGTTCCGGCATATGTCGATGGAAAAATGATCGGTATAGCCGAAGAAGTGGGAGCGCATATGATCAATAAGGATCGAATGTGGCATTATACAGAAGGTATCCATAATTGGAATCCAATTTGGCCCAATCACGGTATACGAATTCTGGCGGGGCCGTCTTCACTTTGGTTTGATGCAAGAGGTAACAGGCTTCCTGCCCCATTCTTACCTGGATTTGATACCTTAGGGACGCTAAAGCATATACAAGACAGCGGATATTCTTATTCCTGGCTAATTTTGACGCAGAAAATCATCAAAAAAGAATTTGCTCTTTCCGGCTCTGAACAAAATCCAGATATCACCAATAAGGATTATAAGCTGTTTGTCAAACGAATTTTAGGTAAAAAAGCCCCCGGACCAGTTGAAGCATTTAAAGAGAAAGGAATAGATCTTATCGTTTCGGATACATTATCAGACTTAGTGCACCAAATGAACCTGTTGTCTGGAGAGCCTCTGCTAACGTATGAATTTATTGAATCACAGATTGTAGCAAGAGATCGCGAGCTGGATAATGAATTTTCAAAGGATACGCAGATCAATTATATCCGTAGTACACGGAAATATATTGGAGATAGGCTTGGGCGGGTTTCATCTCCACATAAAATTTTGGATTCAAAGAATGGACCACTGATTGCTGTACGTTTACATGTACTAACACGTAAGACATTGGGAGGTCTTAAGACGAATCTTGACGCACAAGTCCTGACAATAAACGGTGATCCTATCGAAGGACTGTATGCTGTTGGGGAGGTGGCAGGTTTTGGTGGTGGTGGCATGCATGGATATCGAGCATTGGAAGGGACATTTTTGGGCGGTTGCATTTTTTCGGGTATGAAAGCAGGAGTGCACATTGCTGGAAAACCTACGTCTACTTGATAATAAATTGCAAATCATTCCGGTGGAAGGAGTGATTCCTCTATTTTTTTCCTGATACTCAAGATAAAATGTTATATTAGTTATTTTTAGAGAAGCTGTGAATTAATCGGCTTACTAAAAATATTTTAGAAATAATCAAAATAAACCAAACTAAGCAATGAAAAGAAAAGATTTTATCCGTAATACGGGAATACTGACGGCCGCAACGCTATTTGCCAATTCAAACGCTTTCGGTTTTCAAACACAAACTGTACGTGTTGGATTGATCGGAGTAAATGGAATGGGGTGGTCCAACCTAAATGCAATATTGAAGGTGCCTGGTGTCCAATGCACAGCACTTTGTGATGTAGATGAAAACGTACTTAACAAGCGGGCTGAGGAACTAAAAAAACGAAATATTACGGTCAAAACTTACATAGAATATAGAGAACTGCTCAAAGCAAATGACGTAGATGTTGTGATTGTGGCCACACCCGACCATTGGCATTGTTTACATATGGTAGACGCTGTTGCAGCAGGGAAGGATGTATATGTTGAAAAGCCTATTGGAAATTCCATTCGGGAATGCGAACTGATGGTTGCAGCAGCAAAAAAATATAAGCGTGTTGTCCAGGTCGGACAATGGCAGCGCAGCCAACAGCATTTTAGAGATGCAATGGCGTTCGTTCATGGTGGAAAACTAGGCAAAATCCGTTTGGTTAAAGCTTGGGCTTATCAAGGCTGGATGAAAAGTATTCCTGTGCTGGCCGATGCTCCGGTGCCGGCAGGTGTACACTATGATAAGTGGCTGGGGCCTGCTCCAAAGCGAGCTTTCAACGCTAATCGTTTTCATTTCAATTTTAGGTGGTACTGGGATTACGCTGGTGGCTTAATGACAGATTGGGGAGTACATATGCTGGATTACGCTTTGATCGGAATGAAGGTTGCAGACCCGGTATCAATTATGGCCGCCGGAGGAAAGTTTGCTTATCCGGATGATGCAGCTGAAACACCGGATAGCTTAACGACAGTGTACGAGTTTGATGGATTCAATGTTCAATGGGAGCAAGCAACGGGAATAGATCTTGGCCCCTATCAAAAAACGCATGGTGTCGCTTTTATTGGTAATAACGGGACGCTGGTCGTCAATCGTGAAGGCTGGGAGGTTATTCCTGAAAAGGGCCGTATGGAAGCTGTTGCTTTTCAACCTTCAAAAGATAATGGGCTAGATAAACATATGGTCAACTTTATAGAAGCTGTTCGGAATAAATCCAGTGAAGTACTTCATGCACCAATAGAAGCAGGAGCACATATTGCCATTTTCGCTCAGATGGGAAATATAGCTTATCGAAGCAAGAAGAAATTATTTTGGGATAAAAATAAACGCACTTTTAATGATAAAGATGCAGACCGTTATTTGGCTAAAAGTTATCAGAATGGATATAGTATGCCTATGATATAATGGCGTATTTCGATAGACCAAAAGTTTCTATCGATGAGCATTATAACGATTGTATTAGGTTTAGCAATCGATACGCTAGCACGCACCATACCTTTGCGCAGAGAATGGAAAAGTTGTGGGATGGTGCCGCTGGCAAAAACTGTGTTTCGCGAAATAAAGGGCAATTATTCGTGAAGGAAAATATGTGCCATTTTATTCAAAAGGTATTATTCTCAGTTGGCAAATAAATGGAAGTATATGCTTCGCAACTATCGCCATGGGAGCATGTCTTATCTTGGAGAGATGCAACAATAAAAAAAGATGGTATCCACTGTAAGTGCTAGAAATACGATGATCCGATCAGGAGCAAGACTGCAAGAAAATCATCATCGTTTCGGAAAGAGTCAATTAGATAGAAATGACCGGATAGGTGTCGAAATGCTAATGTATATAACAATTCTTGCAACATATTTGCTTAGTAATCTTTTGGTTTTATTATTTTAATAATTACTTTGGTGTAACCCAATCACTTTTTTATCATAATATAAGAAAGGTTGTTATTTTGTTCTGTTTAATTCTGAGGTAGATCTTTACAGCGTTTTTCTGTCATCAAATTTGCTCGTAAATAGGTGTATTAGTGTCGATTGATAAGAAAATTTCCTGCCGCAGGTTTGTCTTATTGCATGATCAGATTAATCTTCTCAATAGCATCTTCGTTTTCAAGGAAATCAATATAGGGGATCAAGGGTTCGATATCTTGCTTATCCATTGTTTCTAAATCGTCAAATAATGCCTCTACGAAATCATTACAGAAAGCTTTACCAAAGCTGTAGGTTCTGATCCGTGTTAAATCATCATAATTTATCTCTGTTGCATTTAGGTTAAGTACCTCTTCTGGTATCTCATAGTCGCCGTCGGCCGGATAACCAATGAATCTGAACATTCTTTCTTTCCATACCTGAAAAAGAATCTGATGAGAAACATGGTTGCCAAAATATTTAAAAATCTGAGAAAGAAGTTCAGATGCGGTTTCTTTTTCGAAAATACCTGAAATGCTTTTGTCAATTAATTCAGCATACGCCAAGAAAATAGCACTATTGAAACGGGCGTCAAAATGGGAAGTCAACATGGCGAGCGCGTTGTCTTTACCTTGAGTTCGTAGTAATTGTCTTGCTGCTAAGGAGGTGAGATTGTGCTTCTGCTCATGGCCGTGGTTATCGGGGATAAGTACGATATGATCCTTTTCAAAGAGAGCGATAACGAATTTCCAGTCTTCTGGCCTTTTGAGGATTTTACAATTGTGGGCTAAGAAACCATTCCGCTTGGGATCGGGTTTCTTGTCTCCGACTATTACCTCAGCAGGCTGGATAATATGCTCTGGAGGAATTTTAAACCTGCGTATGTGCACAAAAAGTTCTTCTCCGGAAGGTAACGCAAGGGTACCAAATCCTTTGTTATTGTCGAACCATTTGACAGCGCCGATAAACATGGCTGGTGTTGAGTTTTGTTTCAATGCCATAAAGGTAATGAATTAAAATATTTATTATGCATTGAAAATTAAATATTTGCGATTGATCTTTGAATAAAGTGTTTTTTTGAATGATTTTAAGATGCAAACTGAATATTTGGGTGCTGAGAGTAAACTTTTCACTTCGGCTTTGAACAGCCAGTCAAATGCTGTAAGTAATGAATTTCTAAGTTGTAGCTACTATGTATTTTAGCTCTCATTCTTTTTTTTGTGTGTTTTATTGTAATTATTTGGTAATTAATAATTTGTGTTTGCAAAAGTCATTTAATTTATTTTTTTAACTTTGTACCGTCAAAAGACAGAATGACGTGAGTTTATTCCGCTATGATTGGACGCCTTTTTGAGCGCAGTCTATGTTGTTCGTTGTACTTGTTGAAGTATATTTTGGAGTTGTGTATGACATAACTCATCTTTAAAAGATTTTTTCTTTTTCATCGTTGCTCTTATCGAACCGAGAGTAAAGCGTGTTAGTTAATAAGTAGATTGAATTGGACAAAACCAGCCTCGGCCAAATAGCTCGCTGGCCGTAATTGTATTCTTATGTGATTCATTTTACCCGCAGCATGCAAGGGATTTGTGTCTGTAATAACAAAACAGTATTTTTATGGTTTGGAGGATGAGCGATAATAGGACAGATACATTATGATGAATATTGAGGAGCAAAAAATTATTCTCGTTGAAGATGAGCAGGATGTTGCAGATTTAATCATACAAGGATTAGGTGAGGAAGGTTATAGGGTCATTCATCTGAGCCGTTCAGAAGGACTTGAGCAATTACTGGCCAAACAGGATGTTTCTCTCGTGCTTTTGGATATACTTTTGCCTGGTACCAATGGACTAGATATCTGCAAACAGATTCGTCAATGGGGCTATACCGATCTGCCGGTTATGATGCTAACGGCGCTCGGAACACCTGAAAACGTTGTTCTTGGGCTCGATAATGGTGCTGATGACTATCTTTCTAAACCATTTAAATTAATCGAACTCAAAGCGAGAATTCGTTCGTTGATTCGTAGACAGCAATCTATTCTTCAAGCGACACAACGCGAAGCACAAGCTCCAAAAGATACATTCAATTATGGGTTTCTAACGATTGATGATTACAAAAAAGTTGCCTATTGTGACGGTCAGGAACTTAGCCTGACGAGTACGGAGTATCGCTTACTTTTACTATTTATACAGAGTCCCAAGAAAGTCTTCGAGCGCAGCGAGCTGTTGGATAAAATATGGGGAATTAATTTTGATATAGGATCCAATGTCGTTGACGTATATGTTAATTACCTGCGAAAGAAGATTGAGCGGGTAACAAGCAAAAAAGCTATCCATACTGTTATTGGAATGGGCTATGTGTTAAAAATTGAAGACTAAGTAGGAAAACTGAATAGGTTAAAATGAATAATTATAATAGGAAACTCATTTATCTAATAGCGATATTAGTCATATATGTTAGCTGTTTCGTAGGCTTTATTTTTTATTCCATTACTAATTTTGCTTTTACAGATTTCTATAAACGCCTAGATCTGCGGAGAAATATTGCGGCAGAAAAATTCCTCAATGGTAAATCTGTATCACAAACGGATCAGTGGAGTTTGGATTTTATAGAAAATCTCAATAATCAACATGAATTTTTTGTTGAATTCGATAAGAATGGGAAGATTTTGAGAAGTCAGGGCTTTCATTCGGAGTTGTGGGAGAAAATTAATAAGGCCGGAACATCAAATTTCAAAGCCGGACATCAATTCTATTCGACAAAGTACTTTTCAAAAAACAATAAAAATTATATTATCGGTGCATCGGCTGAAAATTACTTTTATACACATCACTTGGCCTACCTGCGTAATTTGCTCATTATTAGTTTGATTTTGGGTATCCTCTTTATCTCGCTGGTTTCAGTGTTCATGAAACGTTCATTTTTGAAGCCTATCCTTACAATGATGAAAGAAGTCCAGCAGATTGGCTCTGAGAATCTCGATAAACGGCTTGATGAAGAGAAATATAAGGGTGAGCTTCATGATCTTGCATTTACATTCAACAACATGTTGACGCGTTTGGAAACTTCATTTGAAACCCAGAAAAACTTTATCAGTAATGCTTCACACGAGTTAAATACGCCGCTGACCTCAATTATCGGACAAGCTGATTTGGCGCTCTCAAAAGAAAGAACCATTGAGGAATATCAACGTACGTTATGTAAAATTATTGAATCAGCTGAACATTTAGAAAAAAAGACCAAAGCACTTTTGTTGTTAGCCCGTACAGGTTTTGTAAGTAACTCAACAACGTTCAATCCTGTTCGTATAGACCAGATTGTTATGGATGCCGAGTTGACGGTTAAAGCCATCAACGACAAATTTAAAATTACGACCGATTTTAGTCTGTTACCTGATGATAGTATGCGGCTTAAAGTCAATGGAAATGCGGTTTTGCTCCAACTGGCATTATCCAACATCATTAGCAATGCCTGTAAGTATTCTTCTAATAGAACAGCTTATATTGCTTTGGGGGCGTTGGATAATAAGGTGTTTATTCTGATAAAAGATAAGGGAATCGGGATTCCTTCAAAAGAATTAGAATATATTTATGATCCCTATTTTAGGGCTTCCAATACGAGTGGAATCGATGGATATGGTATCGGTCTTCCATTGGCAAGAAATATAATCAAGCTACACGGTGGAACATTAAAGGTCAATTCTGTGGTTGGAGAAGGTACAACCGTAGAGATTGAATTGCCAACATACATTCGGTTTTAATCTCATTTTAATTTGTGCTGTATTTTTAATCTCATTTTAATAAGTCTGTTAAAATTCTAATGAAAAGCTAATTCTAGCTTCATGCCATTGCCATGCACGCCAATTAACTTTGTTAAAAAAATAATTGGGTATGGCAAAAACAACGCGTGTATTGATTCCAAGTGATTTTACAATTGATTCACTTTTTTTTGTAATCCATAGCATCGAGCAGTCTCAGGCCGAACAGCTGGATATTATTTTGGTTTACGGAAATAAGAGCAGCACTTCAATAAGTGAGTTATTAGGAATCACACTAGAGGATCGGCTCAATGATCTTCAATCTGAAGACTTTTTAAAGGCCTGTCAGATGATTTGCCATCGATATGAAAACCGCAAACTGAATATCTACGCAGATATTATCGGCACAGACAATCCCAATTATTTACATCATTATCTGACTGGAGCGCGAATTGACGAGGTCAAGATTCCTACAGATTATCAATTTGAAAAAAGAACAAGACATTTCTTTGATGTTGGACAGGCATTGCTGAATTTGAACAAGACTAAGCATAAGCATGTGAACATTGTCGAAAAACCGGCAACGAACAAAACGGGAAGAAGTGTCTTGGCGGATTTATTTTTTAATAAAAAATGGGATGTTAATTACTAAAAGGAAAATACTGGCAAGATTCAACTTTGTCTTTTTGGCATTGCTGCTTTTCGGGGCGTCGTCAATGGTTATGCTTTATGAAAATCCCGAGAGGCTTTTGGAAGGAGAGTGGGAAGAGCAGGGTTGGTACTTTGAAAAGGTAGAAAAATCTCCAACATTCAAAAAACAAGCGATTATCCATGAAGAGATTAAAGATGCTGCCATCGCACATCTGCCACCACTACAGGACGGCTTATGGCATTTTGAAAGGATGGGTGAGAAGAATTTTGTTGCCCATCACAAGGATAAACAATATAACTGGTTTCTAAAAGGAAGGGGACATATCCTTGAGCTGCGTAAAAATAATGAGCTTGTGGAAAGCTTTATTATTCAGAAACTGAATAAAAACCAGCTCGTCTTACATCTCAACCTGGATATGCAAACCAAAGGAATAGCACGTATCGTGCTGAAAAAAGGAGGAAAGGAAAAATATGCTAAGGAAATATAGCAATCACCGGACAATTCAAGACAATATTAAGCTGGGTGGACTAACGGCATTTTCGGCTGGGATGGTCAACGTCGCCTCTGTTATTGTATTTTTTTCCTTTACATCCAATGTGACGGGATATTATGCCGTTTTTGCACAGGAAATAGCGAAAGGAAACTGGTATCAAGGTGCTGTCGTGTTGTTTTGGATATTATTATTTTTAATTGGAAGCATGCTTTCCAATTTGATTATCATCCATGGTAAAGGTAAATTCAGCGCTTACCTGACGCATTCGATACCGTTGGTACTCGAGATATTAAGTATATTGTTCGTAGGAATATATCTTGAAATCTTCTATGAAGACTCTTTAAAGGAAACCGAGATATTAGTAGGTGCCTTACTATTTGCAATGGGTTTGCAAAATGGGCTAACGGCGAGCATATCGAATTCCGTCGTGAAAACAACCCATTTAACCGGACTGACGACTGATTTGGCGATATTAATATCCATGTTCACAAAAGAATCGAATAGAAGCAACAAAGATTTGGTGAATAAATTTCACTTGTTACTGACCATTGTTTCAGCCTATGTAGTGGGAGGCCTGCTCAGTGGAATTTCTTTTAATTACTTGTCCTATAAAACATTTTATGTCGTTTGTTTCGTTTTGTTGATCATAGGTTTGTATGATCATTATAAACTATATCTGCTCAAAAAGCAATTTGTAAAACGTCATCAGGAGGTATTAGTCTCTTAATTTTTTGATACTAAAAAATGTTAATAAAGCTAGTCATGCAATAGGTATGACTGGCTTTATTTATATGATTTTATCAAGGTGATAGGGGAAGTCTTCATTCATCGACTGTCTATAGGCAAGACAAAATTGCTGAAATTTAATATGCGCTTCATGCTTTTGGTTTAAAGCATACATTGCTTTTATTTCAGAAAACAATGCCTGTTCGTTTAGGGGATCCAATAAGAAAATTGTATGAGCTAGCGCAATGCTTTTTTTATGCTGGTACCCCAGGTCCGCCTGCTGAAGCTCTGCTAGTAAAATGGGTAGTAAATTTTGTTCAACTCCCGCTTTTAATGTGTCAAATACGGGCTGATCCAATCCATGTAAAAATTTTCCTCTTTGAATAATCTGGATTAATCTACCTTCGTAAATATTGGGGAATTTTGCCATTAATCGAATATATTCGACATAATCGCAATAAAACTCGTCTGTTTGTTCGATAATGAAGCGGCCATGTTTATATACAAGTTCTATTCCGGTAAATTCATTCAGAACTTTTCTTAAATGGTTAATCGTAACGCCCCTTGAGTTTTTTACCTTATCTTCTGATTTGTCAGGCCACATAATTTGACTGAAATATTGTGAACTAATACCAGCGCTATGAGATAAGATGATACAAAATGCCTGTTTTAACTTTGTACTGAATAAATAGGATATATCTCGTTTATTGCGGTCAAATGCACGGAACTCGCCAAATAAAAAAATTGCGTTTGGTCTGGGAGTCTCATCTTTTTGTATCGGTTGAAAGGCTACTGCTGCTGATACTGGAGTACTTGTAACGGCTATTTCTTTAGTCAAACTTAAATTTGTTATTTTTCCTCTCCTTTGGCTTTGTCTCCAAATAAAATAAGTGCCAACGCCACATGTACCAAATAATAAGAACAACAAAAATATTTTGCGGCTTGAGCCAGATGATGGAAAGCTATTTAATTCTGTAAAGGTTATTGGTGTCATATTTAAAGAATATACCTTCAATGTAGATTGTATATCATCTTTTGATTCTTGAACCAACGTTAAGAGTCTACCTAATTGCTGATCATAGTAAAGCTGGGCATGCGTACTTATTTTGTCTGAATAGATTGGAACAGAGTCTCCCAAAACTTCAAAATTTCCATTTTGGACAGAAAAACGGTACAATTGAATATTCGATTTAGTTAGATATTCTGGATAACATAGGGCATAAAAATGGTTACTGTCAGGAAAGACCACACCGCGGGCTGGTACAATATGCTTGTCTTTCCAAACTAAGTCCCATTTTTTTGTGATTTTTTTGCTGTCCAAATCTACCTGATAGAAATCGTAAAGATATTTTCTTCCAACAATGTGTTCCCCTGATTCGTTTCCCATACCTCCGAATATATAAGCAGCCCGATTATTAGCTGCTTGTCCAGCCGAAAGGAAATAACGTGGAAAAATTTTGTCACCAGTCCATCCATCAACGGTTTGCCATTTACTGGAATCTAAATCATATCTGTTAAATTGACCATTATAGGCCATGTTTCCATATCCTCCAAAAATATAAAACTGCCGTTGTCGTTCATCGTAGAAAGATCCATGATGGTTTAGTTCCTTTTTCATCAGATCATAACTCTCAACCTTCCATTCAAAATTTTCTAGATTGAGGCTAGCTACCGTAGGGCCCTGGTAAGGCCTGGTATAGAAAAGCTCATAGACATACAATGTATTTGTCGTAGTATCAATGAAATTGTTTCCTAAAACCAGTTTGACAGGGCAGGGCTTCCGAAAAGCCAGTTTCTTTGTCTGATTGTTTTTTAAATTGTATATGGCTATAGAATCCTGATTAAAATAATAAATCTCTTTGGTTCGTTGATTGTAACCAGAACCAGCCTGTGATGGCGAACTGCTTGCAAAAATATTTTTCCATCTGTAAGAATCCACAATCAACCATGTTGGGTTGGTCACACGTCCATAAGCGTTTCCGTCTTCATCGTGGACAATATGACCTGTATTCTCTTTTAGTGGAAAGAAATATTTATTGGTTGTATTTCCAATATGTACATTTTTGATGGACATCATTGGCACATCGATCAGATAGTCACTTTTTCCAAAAATAACCTGGGGGCTATATCGCCTTGGCAGTTTCACCTTTGGAGACTCAAAAGCCTGATCCTGTATTTTGAGCTTAAATAGTTGTTCTTCAAGATCAAAGGTCAATTGGATATTGATCCATTCCTCTTTAAACAGTCGCTGTTGGCTTATTTTCGCTATGATCAGACTACTTTTCCCTTCTTCGTTCAGACGGAAGATGCAACTGCCTGCCTCTTCGTCGTAGAACAGGTTGTAAATTGTGTTATTATCTTTATTCTTGACACGGAAAATATTACCCAATGAGTTTGACGAATAAATAGATAGTTGGAATGCTAGTGTAAACTGTTTTTCAAAAGAAAGATCCTTTTTGTCAAATAGTTCATAGGAAGTTCGTTTATCGATAGGTTCATGTCCGGCTCTAAACTTGAGCCCCTGAGATCGGGAAAGTAGCGGAATTAAAAGTAAAAAAACAATATATAATATACAGCGTCGCATAGCGCAATCAAAAAACTTAAACCAATAGTCGTCGACAATGAGCTGTTCAAATATTTCATTTTGTCCTCAGTCGACGCGTTATGACATAGTAAGGGTTAGGATACCCCTTATCAATATCTAACAGGATTAAAAGTATGCAAAAAAATGCGCTCAATAAAATAAAAGCTATGTTACAATCACTATAAGCATTCGGATCCCAATATTGTTATAAAAAGAAATAGCTGCTAGGGTTATCGTTTTATTTTTAGGTTTTAACCCAATTTTAACCCAAAAATTAATCATCGGACTTTACCTTGCGTTAGAATTCCTACAGATATTTCCAGTAGGAACTCGAACTAATTATAAATCGAAATCTTACTTATGAAAGTCTTTAAAAAGCTGCAATTTATTTTTGTTGCTTCCGTATCAATGGTGATGGTCACGCACGTTCATGCTGAACACTCAGTTTCTTTTTCTATGCATACGAAAGGCCGTCAGGCGCTTCAAGAGCAAAACTTAACACGTGCGATAGAACTTGTTGATCGCTCAATGGAAGTTTATTTCTCCACAGATAGGCAAGCCATGCACCGATTCTATAATCCAGATACAAAGGTGCGCCCAGAAGAAAAAGCAAGTATATGGATGTATTCAGCTTCAATAGAAGCAGTCAACGCGATCTTAAGTGGCCTCAGATTGCAGAAAGAAAAGGGGAATCACAGCCTATTTGAAAAAAATTATAAGCGTTATGTTGATCTATTGGCTCAGCTCCATGACAATGCAGCTTATTATTTAGGATCCTTTAACCTTATTTCCTTTACACAGACGCAGGACTGGACCGTGTACGCAGTGGATCGTGCCCGGGAAAAAGGCGCAGCCAACGCGACAGGGGTGTTAAATGTTTATGACGATCAAATGTGGATGATACGCGAGCTGATAGAAGCCTACCATCTGACTGGAAAGGAAACGTATTTGAAGGAAGCAGAATATCTAACTGCTTACGTTCTGGATGGGTGGGACTGCACGTTCAATGATCAAGGGAATGAAAATGGTGGAATTCCCTGGGGGCCAGGTTATGTGACCAAACACGCTTGTAGTAATGCGCCAATGGTTAGTCCTTTGGTTTGGCTACATGAAATCTATAAGAAAAAGAAAGATCAGATAATATACAAGTATATAGATGCAAAAGACAAACAATCACGTCGTTCAAAAAGCTTGCTGAAAAGTGACTTTTATTTGGATTTTGCTAAAAGGATTTATGCTTGGCAAAAGGGGCATTTATTAAATAATAAAGGTGTCTATGATGATATGATGGGCGACTGTTATCCAGCTTGTAGCATTGCCTATGAAATCGTTGATGGTGTAAAATACCGCAAAAATACCCAATTAAGGAAAGCTGTTGGAACCTCGTTTTCCTATAACAGTGGTACAATGATTTCTGGAGCTGCCGATCTGTACCGGGCGACCAGAGCTAAGATCTATTTGGAAGATGGAGAAAAATTAACCAATGCCAGTTTTCAGTACTTTGCCAAGCTAGGATCGCAGGTTCCAGCGCATTACACCTATGCTTCGGACGGTTTTAACAACTGGTTTAACGGCGTATTACTTCGGGGATTCCTTCAAATTTCTCCGGTTTTTGAAAAAGCAGGGATTTACATGGACTCCTTTCAGCAGAATTTGGACTATGGGTATGCCCATTTTTTGCGCTCCGGTCTATTACCACCGGATCTTCTTGGAGGATGGCATGCGGACAAAGATAAAAATAACCTGGAAGGGATGTTCATGTTTGCTTATGCGGCACAATATGCGATGCTGTCTCAATATGAGGCCGGCAAATAGTGAAATATACAAAAAGATCAGCATAACAATTATGATTGTAAAAATGAATACCAATAAAACCGGGCTCGCGAGCTCATGAAATAGATCAGATAGCATAATCAATATTTAAAACCAATTTATTAAGATGAAAAAGGATATAGGGAAATCAAAGCGGCGACTCAGCACACTGCTCGTACTGCTGGCGCTGGGTATTCCGTCTATTGGATGGGCGCAACAGAAAAATGTCACAGGGAAAGTTCTTGATCGTGACAATAAACCCATTGCAGGGGTAACGATCTCGGTTCAGAATGCCGGTACGCGCATCGAAACAACGACTAATGCTGACGGTAGTTATACAATCGTTGTTCCGGAAGGGAAGAAGCTTTTATTTAAATCGCTTGGCTTTACTGCGAAGGAGGAACTCACAGACGGAAAATCCACGATTAATGTTGTATTGGAAAATGATGATACACAGTTGGAAACGGTTGTTGTTGTCGGTTATGGTACACAGCGGAAGCAATCGCTTACTGGCGCTATCGCGTCGGTAAAGGGGACGGAAATGAGGCAGACCAAAAATGAAAATCCGCAGAATATGCTGACTGGTCGTGTGGCCGGTGTACGTGTGTGGCAGAGAAGTGCAGAGCCGGGTGCCTACAGTGCCAATTTCGATATTCGTGGGCTTGGTGCTCCACTGGTCGTCATCGATGGGGTTCCTCGTACGAGCGAAGACTTTCAACGCCTGAATCCAAGTGATATTGAAGATGTTTCGGTATTAAAGGATGCATCGGCAGCAATTTATGGTGTGCGTTCGGCAAATGGTGTCGTATTGGTTACAACCAAAAAAGGGAAGGAAGGGAAGACCACAGTGAATTATAATGGATCTTATACCTTCCAAAGACCTTCGGGTCTGCCTGTATTGGCCGATGCGATCAGCGCGATGACGATCTATAATGAGAAATCCATGAACAACATCAATGGAGGTAGTCCTATTTATACCGAAAAAGATTTCGAAGATTTTAGAAATGGGACACGACGTTCATCAGACTGGACCTCGTTGATTTTCTCTAAATATGCACCGCAGACGCAGCACGATATTAATTTTTCAGGGGGAAGCAATAAAATTCAATACTATATTGGTGGCGGCTATTCCTATCAGCAAGGTTTCTTTAAATCAGGTGATCTCAATTATAATAAATACAATTTACGTTCGAATATTTCGGCAGAATTGGCAAAGGGTTTGAAGTTGGATTTGAATATCAGCGGAATGGCCGATCAGCAAAATAATCCCTATACAAGTTCCGTCGATATTATCCGTAATTATTGGAAACAAGGAATGTTATTTGCCGCGTATGCTGATCCCGAAAACACTTTGTTAAATTATGAGGGGCTGGATTTAGAGCAAAATACAGTAGCAATGATGGACGCGGATATTTCCGGGTATCGTAAATTTAAAAAGAAGACCTTTCAATCCTCGGCCGCACTGAATTACGATCTGAGTAATTTATCACCTCTACTGCAAGGGTTTTCCGCAAAAGCATTGATTAGTTATGATTACCGCACGGATAACAATTCCCTATTCAGAAAGGAATATTATCAATATGCATTGAATAAAACAACGGGTAAATATGATCAGAAACTTTATAATCTGAGCAGTCCGAATCAAATGAAACGGGAGTTTTTCGATAAACAACAGCTATTGGGGCAATTTATCTTGAATTATGATCGAACGTTTGGAGAGCAACATAAGCTATCCGGACTTGTGGGATGGGAATCACAAAAAAATGATGGCGATAACTTTTATGGACTGAAAAATCTTGCTTTTGGTTCTGATCAATTGCTCGCTGGCGTAGAAGATGGCCAGATGACTTCAATGTATGGCGGGATCAGTGATTACTACAACGAAGCGAAATCGGCTTTATTTGGACGGGTGAACTACGACTTTGCAGGCCGATATATTGCTGAATTCCAGTTTCGGTATGATGGATCGTCGCGTTTTGCAAAAGGACATCAATGGGGATTTTTCCCATCAGCTTCAGTAGGCTGGCGTATCTCTGAAGAACCGTTTTTCAAGTCTAATAATGCACTTTCTTTTGTCAATCAGTTGAAATTGAGAGCAAGTTATGGCGCATTGGGGGATGATCAGTTCAAAGACTGGGATTTTGGTTGGCTTCCGGGTTATATCTATCCCGCAACCAGTGGTAATGCCGAAAATGGCTATAACAATCAGTATGCACCAGGTTATATTTTTGGTGGGAAATACGTTACTGGAGTTACTCGTAAACCTATTGCAAACGAGCTGATAACATGGTATACCGCAAAGACATTTAATGCCGGTATAGACTTTGAAGGCTGGAATGGTTTGTTTGGTTTTACTTTAGATTATTTCGAACGGACACGGACGGGGATATTTAAGCGTCCTGAAAGCGAATTTCCTACAGTAATCGGCGCTGTTCCGCCTTTGCAAAATGCAGATAGTGACCGTCATATGGGATTGGAACTGGAGTTGAAACACCGCAATAAAATCAATGATTTCTCCTATAACGTTCGAGCGATCGCCACAGTGACAAGGAATAAGTACCTGACTTCTGTTGAAAATGGACCTTATAGCAATTCCTATGATCGCTGGCGCAATGATAACTTGAACAATCGTTATCAGGGGCTTCAGTTTGGATATGAATCGGCCGGTAGATACGAAAATTGGGCAGATATCTGGAGCTATCCGATTTATAAGGAACGCGATTTATTGCCCGGAGATTATAAATACCTGGATTGGAATGGTGATGGTGAAATTAATGGTCAAGATGAGCATCCCTTTGCCTTCGATCAGACACCTTGGCTTAACTATAGTATGAACCTTGAGACTTCCTACAAAAATTTTGATATGAACTTATTACTGCAAGGGTCTGCGCTCGGTTCCATGCAGTATAAAGAACCTCTCTATGCAATCTGGGGATCAAATGGTGGTGGAACGCTGGAACAATATCTTGATCGCTGGCATCCCGTGGATCCTTCCGCTGATCCCTACGATCCAGCAACAGCATGGGTGAAAGGATATTATGCCTTTACGGGAAGATATCCAAAGGAAAACTCTGAATTCAATCGCGTCAGTACAGCTTACTTGAGATTGAAGAGTGTGGAACTAGGATATACTTTCTCAAATCTAAAGCCTTCGTCGACGATGCGTTTACGCGTGTACGCGAATGCCTATAATTTATTTACAATAACAGGCGTACGATTTGTGGATCCAGAACATCCGGATGATGACTTAGGTCGGATGTATCCATTGAATAAGACCTACTCATTAGGCTTATCGCTTACTTTTTAGCACGCAAAAAAATATTCCAATGAAACCATCATGATTTATTCAATCATATTGGAGAATGAATAAATCTGATAGCTTCATCACAATTGAAAAGCAAATTTATACAGATGAAAAAACTACTCATTATATTATCATTAGCTGGCTCAATCGGATTTACAGGTTGTGCCGATCTCGATATTACGCCCAAAAATGTGGTTACAGATCAAGATCTGTTGAACAGTCCCGCTGGCATGGATATTTACATGGCAAGAATGTACAGCCTAATGCCTTTTGAAGATTTCAAATATATGGCACAATGGGGAATAGAATTCAATGGCTGGCTGGCTGCCATCGGCATTGAAGGAACTGGGGAAGCTGTGACCAGGGATGGCATTAGTACTTCCTTTACCGGTGAAAGGACAGCCTATTGGGAAAGAGCATTCGAATTACTTCGGGATGCAAACCATTTGATCGAGAATTTACCCAATTACAAGGACAAGTTTTCTGAAGATCTTTACAACCATTATTTAGGTGAAGGATATTATGTTCGGGCAACGGTATTTTACGCGATGGCCCGACGGTTTGGAGGGATTCCTTTAGTGACGAAGGTTTTGCAGTATCCGAACACTTCGGAAAACTTAGAAGTCCCCCGTGCATCGGAAGAAGATACCTGGAACCAGATCCTGAAGGATTATGATGAAGCAATCAAATTAATGCTTCCAAAAGGCCCTAAAACTGGTTATTCCAATAAATTTGTCGCCCTTTCTTTTAAATCCGAAGCCATGCTCTATGCGGGAAGTGTGGCCAAATACAATGAAACTGTTTCCGGCCGCTTGACAGGCCTCGGAAGGAAAACTGGTGTGCGGGTTATCGGTTTTGATCCCACTACAGCAAAAACCGCTTCACAAAAGTATTTTGCAGAAGCCTATGCTGCTGCTCGACAAGTAATAACGGCAGGAGGCTATTCTCTGTATAAAAAGAAATGGGCAGCGAACGATAAAGATGCGCAATATCAAAATATGGTGGATATGTTCAGTGACCTCAGTAGCCCGGAAAATATCTACGTCAAAGAATATGTTTATCCGACGTTGACACATAGTTTTGATGCATTTAGTTCGCCTTTCACTTTTCGGTCACCACTTTCTGCAGGAACCTGTCCTACGGTGGATTTTATGGAATTGTTTGATGGATTTGACAAGTATCCTGACGGAACAGTCAAGGTGACTACCGGACAAAGTAACCAGGAGGGCGAGTATAAGCTGTACGACAAACCGATGGACTTCTTTAAAAATGCGGAACCTCGCCTGCGCGCGTATGTTATTTTTCCTGATGATATCTTCAAGGAAAGAAAAATGGATATACGGGCAGGAGTTTATACCGGTCAAACTCCTATAAAACCTTTGTTTACAGATTATTCCTACGCTACAGCGGATACCCGTTATCAACAGCTGGGGGCATATACAGGTTCACCAAAGACCTTGTATCTGAGTCCGAGAGATGGTAATGGACAGCAAACAGTGGATTATAACGGGCAAAAAATGAATGCTGCAGGAAATGAAGGGCCATTCTTTGATAATGGAGAAGCTACACTAACTGGGTTCTACGTGCGTAAATGGCTCAATACAAATCCAGCAAAAGAAGTTGGAGAAGGAAAATCTGATCAGCCCTTTATTTTGATGCGTTATGCTGAAGTTTTGTTAAATGCCGCTGAAGCAGCTGTTGAATTAAAAATACTGGGTGCAAATTCTGCTGATGGAAGCGACCTGTTACAGACAGCTACTAGCGCTGTCAATGAGATTCGCTCGCGAGCGGGAGCAGATCTATTGACAGGTACGATCACCGGTGATAATACAGGAAGGGACATTGTTCGAAGAGAACGTCGTAAAGAACTTGCATTTGAACATAAGGCGAAATGGGACTTACGTCGCTGGCGGGTACTCCATTTTGAAGGTCGGGATGGTTTCTGGGGAACACAAAAGGATAAAAATCTATACAGCAATAACGAGAATTTTAGGTTCAGAGGATTGTATCCATTTTTTTCCACCGCAACAGGTAAATACTTCTTTGATGCACGATTCCAATGGGTAAGTACCAAAACGTTTCGGTACACACCCGTAGACTATTATTTTGAAATTCCCGGTGGAGAAGTGGCGAAAAGTCCAGTGATCGACCAGCAACCCAACCGATAGATAAGTGTACTGTGCTGCGAACGTAATTGAGCTGGGCAGTTTTAATTGGAGGAGTGAATTTCTACTATTAAAGTATAATGAATTACTGGTGGAATGGAGGACCCGAGCATAGCGAAGGGAATAATTCCAAACCATCACTAAACGTATAACAGATGAAAAATAGCATTTTTGGCGCGATAGGTATATTATGTATGCTGAGTTCGTGTAGCCTCTTTGAGGCAGATAATTATGAAGCCCCTTCTGTGGCATTAAAAGGAGTTGTCGTTGATACACAGACAGGTGAGCCGGTATTGACCGATCAGGGGAGTGAAGGTATCCGTGTCCGATTGACAGAGCTTAGTTGGGGAGATAATGTGGAGCACAACCCTGACTTTTATTGCATGCCAGATGGAACTTTTCAGAATACCAAATTATTCAAAGGTAATTATCATATTACGGTAGACGGGCCTTTTATCCCATTGGTGCGTACAGATGTCGATGGTAAAGTATTGTCAGACGATAGTAAAACGATGGAGTTGAATGGTTCGCATGAAATAAAAATGGAGGTGCACCCTTTTCTTAAAGTGGAATGGGTTGGCGACCCCATTGTCGAAAACGGCAAGATAAAAGCTAAGGTAAAGGTCACCCGTGCGGTAAGCGAACAGTTTTTTCGCGAAAAAATAGAACCGATGGGAAATTATAACGGAGACTTTTTGAATGTTACCGATATACAGTTTTTTGTTAGCTATTCCTCTACCGTAGGATATAGGGCACGGGATGAACGTTGGTCCAGCAAAATCGAGTACGGTGGTGACAGCTTTAACACAAAATTGGGACAGGTTATTGAGCTTGAATCTATCGGTGAAATCCCAAAAGGCCGTACGGTCTTCGTACGTGCAGCATCGCGAATTAATTACGATACCCCCCGCGGAACGGGTACTCGTAGGTGGAATTACAATGAAGCCAAAAGAATAGATATCCCATAAGGGAATCCGCCACCGGCTGAAACTAGTCTTTTTAAAATATCAATGTTGTAGTTGGATTTTGAATAAGACTGGTTTCAGCTGGTTGACCAAATAAACTGGTTAATCATGTTGGATAGTATGAAAAATGTAGGAGTAAACCAGGAGTAATAGCAACGGAAATAGACAACAGATTATGATAAAAACGAATATACTCGCTTTATTGATGCTGACGACGCTTACTGCGGTCGCTCAAAAAAAAGATCCCGTAAAGACGACATTTCAGAGTTCCAGAGAATGGCGCCCAACAATAGACAACCGAGCGGATGCGGTGATGATCTATGGAACAGGAGGCAATCCATCCGACAAGTCTCGAAAGATTCCATTTGAAGAGCGCGTGAAATCCTGGCGTGATAAGGGATATATTACCCATTTTATGACCGGTATTGCCTGGGGCGAGTACCAGGATTACTTTACAGGGAAATGGGATGGAAAGATGCATTTGGATGAAGGTCAGGTTGACGTAAAAGGCGATACCATCTGGCATGGTCATATGGTTCCCTATATTGTTCCTACTGAAAATTATTTAAAATACATCAAAGAGATGCATGTCAAGCGAGTTATTGATGCCGGGATTGACGCCATATTTATGGAGGAACCCGAATTCTGGGCGCGTGCGGGTTATAGTGAATCATTTAAGAAAGAATGGAAAAAGTACTATGGTTTTGATTGGCGACCACAGCATGAATCGCCCGAGAACACCTACTTATCCAATAAATTAAAGTACGCCCTTTACCTCAATGCGCTGAATGAAGTCTTTACGTACGCGAAGTCTTATGGAAAAAGCAAAGGGATGGACGTAAAATGCTATGTGCCCACGCATTCCTTGATCAACTATTCACAATGGATGATCGTGAGTCCTGAAGCGAGTTTGGCTTCGCTTCCCTGTGTGGATGGTTATATCGCGCAGGTATGGACAGGAACTTCGCGTGAACCTAATTATTTTAATGGTGTAGCGAAAGAACGTGTTTTCGAAACTGCGTTCTTGGAGTATGGTGCAATGGAATCTATGACAGCTCCCACTGGACGAAAGATGTTTTTTCTGACGGATCCGATCGAAGATTGGCCCCGGGACTGGGCGGACTATAAGAAAAATTATCAGGCCACTTTCACCGCACAACTTTTGTATCCCAATATTGCTGACTATGAGGTGATGCCCTGGCCTGAACGTATTTATGAGGGACTGTATAAGACAAGCCCCAATAGTGATCAAAAGGAAAAAATACCACGGCATTATTCAACGCAGATGCAGGTGATGATCAATAGCCTGAATAGTATGCCAAAAACGGCCAGTAAAGTTTCTGGATCGACAGGAATCAGTGTCCTACTGGCAAATTCGTTGATGTTTCAACGTTTTCCGACGCATGCCGGATATGACGATCCACAACTGGCGAACTTTTACGGTCTCGCTCTTCCTTTCCTAAAACGTGGGGTTCCTGTTAAAACAGTTCATTTGGAGAATCTAGCGGTTAAGAATGCCCTAGCGGAGACAAAAATACTCCTAATGTCTTATTCCAATATGAAGCCCCTGTCAGCTGAGGGACATCAGTACCTTGCAGATTGGGTAAAGGATGGCGGCATCCTAATTTATTGTGGTACAGATCTCGATCCCTTTCAATCGGTACAGGAATGGTGGAACACGAACGGTAAAAATTACCAACGGCCATCGGATCATCTATTTGAGAAAATGGGGCTGAAGGACGGTATGATAAAGGAGGGGAAATATACGTATGGTAGAGGTACTTTTTATGTATTAAGATCGGATCCCAAAGAATTTGTGGTCAAACCGGATAACAGTCAGAAACTGCTGGACGTGACGAAAAATCTTTATGAAAACAACGGCAAATCTGAAAAGCTACAATTTAAAAACTATTTTACGTTGACGCGCGGTAATTACGATCTGATCGCCGTATTGGATGAGAGTGTGAGTAATCAGCCATATCATGTTAAAGGAAATCTAATTGATCTTTATGATCCGGCCTTGCCCATTGTTACTTCCAAAAACATCCAACCAAATGAGCAATGTTTGTTTGTGAATTTAGATCATATAAAAAACAAACAACAACCGCAAGTGTTAGCTTCCGCAAGCCGTATCTACAACGAAACATCGGCTAATCATCACTATTCATTTACGGCAAAAAGCCCGATTAATACAACAAATATTTCGCGGATATTATTGCCTAATAAACCAAAGAGCGTGCTGGTGGATAAAAAAGAGGCCTTTTCGGAGGGAAATTGGGATACCAGAACAAAAACCTATTTGTTGGGATTTGAAAATAGTCCCGATGGTGTGAACGTAGATGTTAAATGGTAGTAGGGTAGAACACTTGATCTTCAAATGAAGGATCGGATAGCAATCCTGTTTTTGTAAACTTGATCGGAATATGTGCCAGTTGCCATATCCGAATCATAAAAAGAACTAAATTCTTAGTGAATTTAGTTCTTTTTATTGATAATCGAATTAGATAAATAACCAATCTAATTCGGACCAAATTTTTTGATTTTACCTAATAAGACGTTGACAATGATTTACTTTAAATTTTCGAGGCCAAACTTAATCTATCTCAAATGGAGCTCGCTGCTAGAACAACGTCTTATTCGATTGTGAGTCCTGGAATTCCGTAGGGCTGAGTCCAAATTGTTTTTGAAAATTTCTGGAAAAATGTGTTGCTGAACTGTAGCCTAATAAATTTGAAATTTCATAGACCTTGTACTGTCGTAAACTAAGCAATTCAGCTGCTTTTCGAAGTCGGGTCAGGTTGATGAGCTCATTCGGTGAGAGGCTTGACACCAGATTTATTTTTCGATACAGTGTGGGCCTACTCATACAGAGTATGTCTGCCATCCGGTCCACATTAAATTGAGGGTCATCCAAATGTTCCATAATGATTTCTTCAATTTTGAGCAGAAAATCCTGATCGCTTTGATTCTGACCGATTTGCTGTATTTGGGACATCGGATTTTTGATAAAAAATTCCTTGACTTTAGTCCTGTTTTTTAACAGACTAACAATTTGGGCTTTTAAAAATGCGGGCGAAAAAGGTTTTTCAATATACGCATCAGCACCATATTCCAAACCTTGAATCTTCGACTCTATGCTATTTTTTGCAGTCAATAAGATGACGGGAATATGTGCATAAGCGATATCTTCTTTAATTTTTTGACAAAGTTCATAGCCATCCATTTCGGGCATCATCACGTCGCTGATGATGAGGTCAAAATACTCCGATGCGAGTAAATTCAGAGCCTCATTTCCATTGGTGCTGGTGGTGATATGGTAATCTTCATTAAGGTCATCCGCAATAAATTCAAGTAATTCAGCATGATCATCTACTACTAATAAATTGGCTTTTGCATTCATAATCATTGGTTTGAACTGTTGTTTAGTGGTAAAGTCAGACGGAATATATTCCACCGTAAATTTTCAATATCATATACTAGGCTGCCCTGATGTTTTAGTGCCAAGGATCTAGTCAATGCTAAACCTAAACCACTTCCAGGAACGTTCTTATTTTGTTTTAATCGATTGAATGGTTCAAAAATTCTTTCCCTTTCTTCTGAAGGAATTAAAGCACCGTCGTTTTTCACGGTCAATATAGCAATATTTTTCTGTTTATCCTCCGCTAAATTCACCTCAATATCCTGTGATGAGTATTTTAAGGCATTATTGAACAAGTTATAACAGATTTTATCAAAAGCATCTATATCGATGTACCCCATGATATCAGGAGCGATGGTCACTGTCATGTTCCTCCTCATCGCTTGAACGGTGACACTGAAATCATTGCTTATTTTTTGTGCCGCCTGACTAATGTTTTCCATCTCAAAGTGTAATTTAAAACCTTCCGTTTCGACCTGTCGAAAATCCAGCAACTGATTACTGAGTGCAATCAATTTTTCGGTATTGTTCTGCATGGTCGTCAATAGTTTATCCGTTATTGGATTATGTTCGACTTTGTCCATGAGCTTTTCCAGCGGCGCTTTAATTAATGTCAATGGTGTGCGTATTTCATGGACTACATCTGTGTAAAAATTGATTTTTGAGCGGTAGAGCTCTTGTTCACGAAGATTTTGCACGGTCAGTAAATGTTGGCGATTACGTTGTTTTATCTTTTCATTAAAGTGATAAATAATAAATGTAATGAGTGCAATAAGAATTATTGCATAAACGATATAAGCAGGTATGCTTGCCCAAATAGGAGGAAGAATAACAATTTTAAGACTTGCGGCGGTAGGGATGGTATTTCCATTGGGGTCTTCAGCTTTCACTGTAAAAACATAAGTTCCCGGTGCAAGCTTCGTAAAATAAGCCCGTTGATTACTGGTAATATCTATCCAATTATTATCAAGACCTTCCATTTTGTAACTGTAATGGATAGAATGGGGGGCTTGATAATGAAGTGCAGCAAAATCAAGGCTAAATGATGATTCATCGTGTTTCAATTGAATCTTATCCGTAAAGAGGATGGATCTGGAAAGTATACTGCTGTCTGTGTACTGATTAATCGCTTTGTTATTGATATAGAGGTTTGTGATATAGATCGGAATTCGCGTATTATAATTGACCTGATTGAGTCTTTTTGGATCAAAACGGATTAAACCATTGATCGTGCCAAAGTAAAAATTCCCCTGACCATCTTCAAATGAGGAATTGTAGTTGAACTGAACGGAAGGTAGTCCAGATTCTAGGTTAAAAACCCGTTTTTTCCCATTCAATAGATGATAACGCACCAATCCTTTAGATGTACTCACCCAAAGATTATTTTGCTCATCCTCAAGAAAGGCCAGGATCACATTGCTGGGCATACCTTCATGTATGCCAATTTTTTCAAAACCATTACCTGTAGCCTGTTTTTTTGCCATACCGCCTTCCGTTGCAACCCAAATCTGTTTCTGCGAATCTTCAAATAAACTATTAATTCGATTGTTTGGTAGCGAAGTTGGATCATCCTTTTTATGCGTATAATGTTTAAAGGCTCTAGTGGTAGGATTATAGCAAAATAAGCCGTCTCTCCAGGTGCCTAACCAGATATTCCCCTGTTTGTCTTCAAGCACAGTCGTATAAAACATATATTCAGGAACGTTTCGAACTATGTGAAAAGATTTATTGGCGAAATCAAAGCGATATAAACCACGAGTGGACGCGGCTAAAATGTCCCCTTTCTTCGTTTTATAGAGATAAAAGAGGAAGTTACTTTGTAGATCGGAGTTGGAATAACTATCTCGGTCGATATGGTAAATAACCTTTTCCTGTTTAGGGTCAAAGATATCCAGCCCGTTAACAAAAGTGCCAACCAATAATTTATTGTCAAAGGGAAGAATTCCATGAATATTGTTGTTTGCCAGATTTCCCTGTTTTTCAGAGAAATTTTTGATTTTTCCGGAAGTGGGATTTAGCTTGGACAAACCACCATTTTCGGTTCCAATCCAGATATTGCCCGTCTCATCCTTGGTAATGATACGTACGGCTGATCCTTTTAAGTTACCGGGTTTATCTTGTGGTAAAAATTTTTCGATAATGCTGTTGTTCTTATGATAGTAGTTGACGCCACCAAAATAAGTACCTATCCAAATTCCCTGATCCTTGTCTTGTAGAATGTTATAAGCGGCATTGTCAGAAATACCCCATGGATTTTCCTGTTCTTTTTGAATATTGATAAAGCTTTGATCGGCAATTTGATAAATAAAGAGCCCTGATTCGGTCGCAAACCAATATTCGGTATCATTTGGTTGCAGGATATCCCGGACATAGAGAAATTGCTTTAACCGATCTGGGCCTAACATGGATTTTAAAGTCGCTGCCTGTAAATCGTAAACATACACACCAGATTTGGAGGTGCCAATCAATAATTCCCCTTTGCGGTTCTCCGTTATTTTTTCGATACTGAACCAATCTTTCGCACCATATTTTAGTTGAAAGTCCAGTAAGAGGACAGGTTTGTCGGCATTATTAAGTTGGAAAATTTTTCCTTCTGGGGTACCAAAAAAAATAGTTCCATTTTTTGTACAGCTCACTGCCGTGATATAAAGATCTGGTCTGGTGATTTGCTTGATTTCGTTGTTGACCAGATGATAGTAATAGAGCAGGCCATTTGATATAAACCAGATTCTTTTTTTCTGATCTGTAATGATAACAGGTACATCCGAATTTTCGAACTGTTTACTTAATAATCTAAACTGTTCATCGATGGGGTTGTAACAGTAAATTCCTTGATCAGTGCCAATCCAGATTCTTTTTTTGTAATCTTCTTTCAGGGAGATAATATTATTGCCTCCCAAGCTATTTTTCTCGGAAGCTGAGGCGTCAAAATGTTTGAAACTATTTCCGTCGAATCGGTTGAGACCATCTTTAGTGCCGAACCAGAGAAATCCGTAGCTATCCTGCATACTACAGATTACCGCATTGTTTGAAAGCCCCTCATTTATTTGATAATGGTTAAAATAATAAGGTTGTGCATGGATAAGCAAAGGAGACAGTAGCAAGAAAAATAAAAAATGTAGCGGCTTCAGGTTGATCATGATCATTTGGTTATTGATACAAAATAGCTTAAAATTGAAACAATTTAACCCCAAAAAAATAAAAAAAAATAGGATTTTAGTATTTGTATTGTAACCGATAAAATTATAAAAAATATAGCTAACAAAGTAAGTTATCATCCAATAAAGATTATAAACCATTTAAATCATAACAAATGAAAGGAAAATTGATGTTGCTGAGTATTTCTGGAATATTTACCTATTGTTGTCTGTCCTGTCAGCAAACAAATCATTCAAAAAATACTCAGAACGACACGGTCGCAGCCTTAATGGACACTTCATCATTTAGTACTACAATTGATGCTAAAAAAATCTATTTATATAAATTGACGAATAAAAATGGTGTACAGGCCTATTTTACCAATTTTGGAGCACGTCTTGTTGGTTTATGGGTGCCGGATAATTCTGGTAAATTACGTGATGTCGTATTGGGATTTTCGAAGGCTAGTGATTATAATAACCCCAAAGAACCTTTTTTTGGAACGATCGTGGGACCTTTCGGCAATCGTATTGCAAAAGGGAAATTCAAACTGGATGACAAGAACTATATACTGGCGGTCAATAATGGACCTAATACATTGCATGGTGGATTTAAAGGCGTACATTTTGCACATTGGACGCTAAAGGAGTCTGACCCGTCATCGGTTACTTTTGCATACATATTGCCTGATGGACAGGAAGGATTTCCGGGCAACATTCAGATGGAAGTTACTTATACGCTCAATGACAATAATGAATTGATGATCGCTTACCGTGCTGAAACCGATAAGAAAACAGTGATCAATCTAACAAACCATGCTTATTTTAATTTGAACGGCGAAGGGAGTGGTACAATTCTAGACCACAGACTTCAATTGTTTGCCAATCAATATACGCCTGTAGACAGTACCTTGATACCTACAGGACAATTGGCTGAAGTAAAAGGAACACCATTCGATTTTACCTCAGCCAAGACTATTGGAAAAGATATCAATATCAGTGACAGTCAGCTCACTTACGGAAAAGGATATGACCATAATTTTGTGTTGACCAAGGAAAAAGAAGGAGAATGGTATAAAGCGGCGAGTGTTGTGGGGGATAAATCAGGTATTGTAATGGATATTTTGACCACCGAGCCGGGGATTCAATTCTATAGCGGCAACTTTATGAATGAGCAAGTGCAGTTAAAGAACGGCAAAAAAGATTCGTTCCGAACAGCTTTCTGCCTGGAGCCACAACATTTTCCCGACGCGCCGAATCAACCTAGCTTCCCAACGACAGTTGTAAATCCTGGGGAGATTTATCAAACGAAATCCCTGTATCGTTTTTCGGTAAAATAATACATATTAATAATGATTGGTTTTGGAAGTGCATCTTTTTGAAGGTGTGCTTCCTTTTTTTGATACAAATAGGCAGTGTTTTGAGAAAAATCAATCGTCTAACTTATTGATTAAATTTTAATTTTGGATAATCAGTTATACAACTAATCAAGCCAATAATGATAAAAAAGATAGGTCTATTGCCTTATTTCATTGGAATTTGTTTTCTGTGTTCAGCGCAAAGCAATGCCGTAACTACTGTTGATCGACTGCCGATTGAAGGTAAAAATCTAAACTATATTAACAATCGTTTGCCATTAAAACAGAATGTCTTGCTGAAATTGCCTGTAGGTAGTATTGTCCCGCAAGGTTGGTTGGGGAAATATTTAGATTTACAGAAAAATGGTCTTACGGGGCATCTGGGCGAAATTAGTGCATGGTTATCAAAGAAAAATAATGCATGGTTGAGCGCCAATGGGAAAGGTGATTACGGTTGGGAGGAAGTCCCTTATTGGCTGAAAGGTTATGCAAATCTGGGGTATATTCTGAAAGACCCTAAAATAATAGCCGAATCAAAAATATGGTTGGAAGCGGCAATTAAGAGTCAACGGCCTGATGGCTACTTTGGTCCCCTGATCTTGCGCAACAATAAACCTGACCTATGGGGTAATATGATTATGTTATGGTGCTTACAATCCTATTATGAATTTAGCGCTGATCAACGTGTTTTAGCCCTTATGACCAGCTACTTTAAATGGCAGTCAAATTTGCCAGATAGCTTTTTTCTAAAAGACTATTGGGAGAATAGCCGCGGTGGGGACAATTTACTATCTGTCTATTGGCTCTATAATAGAACCGAAGGTAATGAATGGTTGATGGATCTGGCAGATAAAATTCATCGAAATACCGCCAATTGGCGTCAGAAAGGTGATTTGCCGAATTGGCACAATGTCAATGTTGCACAGTGTTTTAGGGAGCCGGCAACCTATTATCTCAAGAGTCAGTCGACTGAAGATCTGAAGGCAACCTATGACAATTTTAATTTCGTCAGACAGGTATTTGGTCAGGTTCCGGGCGGAATGTTTGGCGCCGACGAAAATGCCCGTCCAGGATATACTGACCCTAGACAAGGTGTCGAAACTTGTGGCATGGTCGAACAGATGGCCTCAAATGAAATCCTTCTTGGAATCACAGGGGATCCGTTTTGGGCAGATCACGCTGAAGAGGTTGCTTTTAATACCTATCCCGCAGCAGTAACAGCTGATTTCAAGGCACTCCGTTATATCACTAGTCCAAATATGAGCATTAGCGATAGTCATAATCATGCTCCAGGTATTGATAATAACGGTCCGTTTTTGATGATGAATCCCTTTAGTTCACGTTGTTGTCAACACAACCATAGCCAAGGATGGCCGTATTATGCAGAGCATCTGTATATGGCGACAAATGACAATGGTGTTGCAGCAGTATTGTATGCCGCGTCCAATGCGGATATCAAGGTTGGCGACAATCAAAATATTCAGATTAAACAAGCCTCTAATTATCCATTCGAAGAATCTATTCGCTTTACAATAGGAACGAATGGAAAGGTAGCTGATTTCCCGTTCTATTTGCGGGTTCCTGCCTGGGCAAAACAGGCACAGGTGAAAATTAATGGAAAGATACAAAATGTTAAATCGGGGGCGAAATATATCCGGATCGAAAGAAAATGGAACGATGGAGATCGGGTCGAACTTCTGCTGCCAATGTCTATCGAATTGAATACATGGACGGCAAATAAAAATGCGGTTAGCATTCAACGGGGGCCATTGACTTATGCCTTGAAGATTAAAGAGAATTATGTGAAAAAGGATAGTAAAGCCTCGGCTATTGGTGATTCAAAATGGCAAGAAACCGCTGACCCAACCAAATGGCCTTCGTATGAGATCCTTCCGGCGAGTGATTGGAATTATGGCCTGGTCCAAAATGAATTGCATGCTCCAGATCAATTGAAAGTTGTCAAACGGGCGTGGCCCAAAGATGCCTTTCCATTTGAAGCGGATGCGGTACCTATTTCTATTTTGGTAAAAGCGAAACGAATTGATGGCTGGAAAATAGATGAAAATGGATTGACCGGTGTATTGCCATTGAGCCCAGTGGAAAGTCAGGCAGCAGTCCAAGAAGTCGAATTGATTCCAATGGGGGCCGCCCGTTTGCGTATTGCAGCATTTCCGACAGTAAAGTAATTAAAGATATAAATGATATAACGATTTTTTTATGATGAAGAAAACCTTATTTTTTGCCAGTCTGATGATGGCTGCACAACTGAATTTTGCGCAGGAATGGAAGCCCGCAGGTGATCACATATTAACCTCGTGGGGTGAAAAAGTGACTGCACAGAAACCACATCCAGAATATCCAAGACCACAACTGGTGCGGAAAAATAACTGGCAAAATTTAAACGGCTTATGGAAATATGCCATTACTCCAGTAAACGCAAATGAAATCCCCCAACAGTGGAGCGGAAATATCCTGGTGCCTTTTGCGGTAGAATCTGCACTTTCAGGGGTCGGTAAGGAAGTTGGTAAAGATAAAGCACTGTGGTATAGCAACACGATTACCTTGGATAAGTCGGTCAACAAAAATAATGTATTGCTCCATTTTGGTGCTGTAGACTGGCAATGTGATGTATACGTAAATAATCAGTTGGTGGGTAGGCATGAAGGTGGTTTTGATCCTTTTTCGATGGATGTGACCCGTTTTCTCAAAAAGGGAGCCAAACAGGAAATCGCCATACGTGTATGGGATCCTACGGACGATGGTCCACAGCCTAGGGGTAAACAGGTCAATCGTCCGAATGGTATTTGGTATACACCGGTTACCGGTATATGGCAAACAGTATGGCTGGAAAGTGTACCACAATCCTATATCGTGACAACAAAGCAGACGCCGCGGTTGGATGAAGGAGTACTAGCCTTCCAAGCGACAGTAGCAGGTAGCCAGGCCGGTGATGAAATTAAAGTGCGGGCACTAAACGGAACTCAGGTTATTAAAGAACAGGTAGGGCAACCTAATACTGCTTTCGAGCTTGCTGTGCCGAATTTGGAAGCCTGGTCACCCAATAATCCGAAGCTTTATGATTTAGAAATTCAGTTGGTCCGCAAAGGGAAGGTCATTGACCAAGCAAGAAGCTATTTCGCGATGCGTAAAATTTCAATGGGAAAAGACGAAAATGGAATACAGCGGCTCCTATTGAACAACAAGTTTACCTTTCAATACGGACCACTTGATCAAGGTTGGTGGCCTGATGGTTTGCATACAGCGCCTACAGATGAAGCCTTAAAGTTTGATGTGATTAAGACAAAAGAAATGGGGTTTAATATGATCCGTAAGCACATTAAAGTTGAGCCAGCACGTTGGTATCGTTACTGTGACAGTATCGGTATGCTTGTCTGGCAAGATATGCCAAGCGGTGATCTGGGCGGAAATCATTGGGATATGCAACCCGGAAAAATATCCGGTGGAAATCGGGATAAAGTACGTTCACAGGAGTCTGAGGGCTACTATAGAAAAGAGTGGAAGGCCATCATGGAAGTTTTGCATAATTATCCGAGCATTGTGATTTGGGTACCTTTTAATGAAGCTTGGGGGCAATTTAAAACGAAAGAAATTACAGAATGGACGATGGCCAATGACCCATCCCGTTTGGTAAATAGTGCCAGTGGTGGTAATTTTATGGAGACCGGCCATATATTGGATATACATAATTATCCTGATGCGGCAATGCCCGATCCAAAATTATTTGGTGCAAAACAGGTATTGGCATTGGGTGAATTTGGTGGCTTAGGACTTCCAATAGATGGTCATTCTTGGCAACAAAAGGACAACTGGGGGTACCAAAGCTTTAAAAATAAAGCAGAACTTCTTGAACGCTACAAACAATTGATCCGTGATTTGACAAGACTAATTCCTATGGGATTGTCGGCAGGGGTTTATACGCAGACCACCGACGTGGAGGTGGAAACAAATGGTTTGATGACGTATGATCGTAAAGTCGTTAAAATGCCTGAAGCAGAATTAAACGCTGCCCATCAGGCGTTGTATCATGCGCCAACTAAATAATTTTATCTTAAATCGGCAAACATGCTGCAATCAATGTTGTTGAGGTATTTCACAGTAGTAGTTTTGATACTGAACCTGTTGAACTCGTGTGGGAGTTCAACAGGCTCAGTTCAACAAGCTGCCCGGATTGGTCAGTCATCGGTACAAAACAAGACCTATATAAATCCTGTCTTTGAACCGATACTTGCGGATCCTACCGTGGTCCGGAATCCCCAGAATAAATTATTTTATGCGTATGGAACAGCTGACAACTGGGGGGATGGTAAGGGGCAGCGTTTAGTTTCCATTTTGCAGTCAAAAGACCTGGTGCATTGGACCTGGATCGGGACGGCATTTTCCACCAAACCGGACTGGAAGCCGCAAGGTGGGATCTGGGCACCGGATGTGGTTTTATTGAATGGAAGATACCTGATGTACTATGCTTATTCAACTTGGGGCGACCCCAATCCTGGTATTGGGGTGGCGATCGCGGACAAGCCGGAAGGTCCATTTGTGGATAGGGGCAAGCTGTTCGATAGCAAGGCGATCAATGTGCCTAACTCGATAGATCCCTATTTTTTTAGGGAGAAGGAGCATAATTACCTCTTTTGGGGAAGTTTTAGTGATGCCGTTACGCAAGGTACCTATGGAGTACCTTTGAATGCCGATGGAACCCAAATACCAGATTTGGATAAAAAATTTAAAGTTGCCGCAGGTGACTTTGAAGCTGTTGTGATTCATAAAAGGAAAGACTACTATTATTTTATTGGCTCAAAGGGCTCCTGTTGTGAAGGTGAAAAAAGTAGCTACCACGTACTCGTTGGCCGATCAAAAAATTTGAAGGGTCCTTATTTGGATCAGGAAGGACGCGATTTAACCCAAAGAGGAAGCGGAACTTTATTGCTGAGAGGAAACGAGAGATTTGTTGGGACAGGACATACCTCCCGGGTTATAAGCGATGAACAGGGCAATGACTGGTTGCTTTATCATGCTATGGACCCCAAACAACCGCGCGTTTCTACTGGCGGTAATCGCCGCATGCTGTTATTGGATAGAGTAATCTGGAAGGAGGATTGGCCTACGATTGAAGGAGCAACGAGTAGTGCTACTGAAAAAGTGGCTCCAATATTTAAGTAATAGCTGAATAGCTGCCAATTATAATCTGTCCTGTGCTATGTAGGCAGTTATACAGATGGGATTGTTGGCGATTAACTTAAATGCTGATCAAGCCACAGATCGATAAATTGGAAGGCATCTTCCCTGCAATCTTCATGAATTATTTCGTGACGCATTCCTGCGTAGACTTTTACGGTGATATCTGTCTTTCCCTGCAGGCGTAATTGCGTAACTGTCTGCTTCAGTCCGTTCCCGAAATCCCCAATAGGATCATCCTGTCCGCTAATAAATAATAAGGGTAAGTTATTCGGGATGCATTTGTTGCGCTCATTATCTGTCGCCCGTAGCGATAAACTCAATACCGTATAAAAGCCATTGTTTGTAAATAAACCACCACATAATGGATCTTCGATAAAAGCAATACGATTCGCTTTGTTGACACTTAGCCAATTGCTGTTATTCTGGTTGAGTTCATCCTTAAACCATACATTATTGCGTTTATTGAACAGTCTATTGATCAATCGGCTACGTTTTTTTGGTGCAAAAGAATTGAGCACCGTCAATAGCATACGAAAAGCTGTGGATCCCTTTTGTCGCGCGCCAGTTCCCATGATTATGGCTCCTTTAAAGCGATCGCCAGCTTGTTGTAAGACACAACGGGTGACAAAAGATCCCATGGAATGCCCCAATATAAAATGGGGGTAATCTGGATAGGACTGTAGTATCATTTCACTCATCCTTATTGCGTCCGAGACGAGCTGCTCCGCCGGATCAGATTGTTGAAAATAACCTAATCCATCAGTATTTGCTGCCGTTTTTCCATGGCCCAATTGATCATAGGTAAGTACAGCGAAACCTCTGTCGGACAAATGTTCTGCAAGTAGCTGATACCGACCGCTGTGTTCCTGCATACCATGGACAATCAATATTGTCGCTATTACCGGTTTGTCTACTGGTTTATATATGCTGTAGAAGAGATTGTGGGTTTCTTTACCCGCAAAAGAATTTATCGAAAAACGACTGGATGATACCGTATTCATTGCTTTGTTCTTTTGTTGTCAAAGTAAACTAGGATTATTTTGTTGGATTTGCAAGTTGATCTTGCTCAGCCTGAAAAAAACTTTAGTGGATCATATTGGATAAATTTAGCCCGTATTAATTTTTTAGTATCGGAATATTTTTTAGATTTGCAGTAATTTAGAATTAATTTAAATAAGCAATTAATTCTTTTGTTTAAATACATTTTATTCAACGGAAGGTAGCAGGAGTTAAGGCGATATTCATACATCGTGATAGGAATAGCGATTGCTCAAGATAGCTTCATTACCAATAAAAATACGTTCTAATGAAAAAGACACTTTTAGCAGCTTTACTTTTTGCGGCATCTTATGCCCAGGCACAGACAAATTCATTAATGAATGGGGAGTTTTGGAAAAGTAAACCTACTCTGGCTACGGTTAAGGGAGAAATTACAAAAGGGAATAGTCCTTCACAACCTAATGCGGCATCTTTTGATCCCGTAACGATGGCTATCCTCAATGGAGCACCGACGGATGTTGTCAAGTTCATGATCGAACAGGAAGGAAACAGTGTCTCAAAGAAAACACATCATAGTCGGAGTTATTTGCATTGGGCTGCTTCAAGTGGCAATGCCGAATTGGTGGATTATTTAATTGAAAAAGGTTCCGATGTCAACTATCAGGATAGTCATGGCTATCCGATTATAGCGTATGCTGCGTCGACGGGAAATACCAATACCGCTGTTTACGATGCTTTATTTAAAGCAGGAATAAACCCAAAAGAGAAGTACGAGTGTGGCGCCACGTTAATGATGCTTGCAGCTTCCGCTGACAGAGATCTTACGCTGACCGATTATTTTATCAAGAAGGGGCTTTCCATCCAAGATAAAGATGAATATGGACGTACTGTAACTGATTACGCGGCTAAGTTGGGCAATATGGAATTAGTGGATAAGTTGATTGCCCGTGGTATAAAACCAACAAACAATGCCTTGTTTTTTGCTACACAAGGATCCAGGCAGGTATCGAATGGATTGGAGACGTATACCTATTTGGTTGAAAAGTTGAAGTTGGATCCCAAAGCCGTAAATAAAGATGGTGCGACCTTGTTACATGCACTGGTACGCCGCCCGGATATGGCAGTGATCAATTACGTTCTGGATAAGGGAGTTGATGTCGCGAAGGCGGATAACGAAGGTAATACCGCCCTTATGATTGCCGCCAATGGCAAAGATGCGAAATTAGTAATGCTACTGCTTTCAAAAGCAAAGAATGTGAACGCCGTGAATGAGAAGGGGGAATCTGCATTGACTAAAGCTATCGGTAGTGGCTCTGCTGAGATTGCAACGCTCTTGATAAAAAACGGTGCCGATGCCAAATTATTGGACAAAGATGGTAACAACTTGGCTGTTTACTGGTTCAATTCTTTTAAAGAAGCACAGCAGGGAGGTCGCCCGCCGCAAAGCGCTCAGTCCAATAACTCACGGATAGATGATTTTAAAGAAAAATTAGCTGTACTTAAAGCTGGAGGGCTGGATGTTGTCGCACCACAGAAAAACGGTAGCACACTCTATCATCTTGCTGTCGCTAAAGAAAGCACAAACCTCATTCAGAAAGCAAGTGAATTGGGGGTAGATATCAATGCACAGGATAAAGAGGGCACCACTGCGTTGCATAAAGCCGCTTTGATCGCCAAAGACGATTCTTTATTGAAAACACTGGTTGCTCTGGGAGCAAAAAAAGAATTGAAAACTGAATTTGATGAGACAGCATATGATTTGGCAAAAGAAAATGACTTTTTATCAAAAGGAAATGTGCAGTTGGACTTTTTAAAATAATAATAAGATGAATACTATAGTTAAAATCGCGCTAATCACACTTTTGTTTTCAGTACTTTCTGTAAGTACATTTGCCCAGACGGGTAAGTATAAATGTATGATCCAAATGAACGCTTACACGGGAGAGGGGGCTTATGTTGTTATTTCTCTGATGAATCCGAAAGGAGCATACGAAAAAACACTTGCCGTACTTGGACCGGACAAGCAATGGTATAACACCCTAAAAGAATGGTATAAATTTCAGACCAAAACCAAAGAAAAACTCAGTGCTGTAACTGGGGCTTCTGTTAGTGGCGGCGACCGCGCCATGCGTACACTGGAAATTGATGAGTCCAAATTCAATAAAGGGTATAAACTTCGCTTTGAATCTGCGGTAGAAGAACAGAAATATCATACTGCAGATGTGGAAATTCCATTGACAAAAGAGGCTATTACTGAAAAAGTGAGTGGCAAAGGATACATTAAGTTGGTCAAATTAAACAAAGTACAATAAGAAAAATGCTGGTATCTGTCTGGAGGTATGCACATTTAGCCTTAGCGCTTGTTTCTTCTGTCTTTTTACTTTTATTATCGGTCACTGGGGTAATTTTGGCAATTGATGCTGTCAGTGAAAAAATACCTTCTTATCGCATAGAAAATATAGATTCTTTAGACCTTTCGCAGACCATAGCTGGTCTGCGAAAGGTTTATCCGGAGATTATTGAAATTTCGGTCGATCACAATCAATTTGTGAGCATTGACGCTATAGATGCTGATGGAAATACCGTAAAGGGGTATATTGATCCTCAAACTGGTAAATATCTCGGGGCACAAAAGAACAAAACGCAGTTTGTTCAATGGATTACCGTCCTACATCGTTCCTTATTCTTAAAGGTGACGGGACGTATTATTATCGGCGTAGCTTCTTTCCTGTTATTTTTGATCACAATTTCAGGATTGGTATTGATTATCAAACGCCAACAGGGTGTTCGACATTTCTTCGCCAAGATCAACCGCGACTTTTTTGCACAATATTTCCATGTGGTGTCGGGAAGGTTATTTCTGATACCTATTTTAATTTTGGCTTTGACCGGAACCTATTTATTTATGGTTCGTATCGAACTGTTAAAGAAGACGAATCAGACGGTTGAATACCCGGTCAAGGAAAATGACATAACTGAACTCGCGATAGCTGATTTTCAGATCTTCAAAACAACGAAGCTCAACGATGTTTTGAAGTTGGAATTTCCTTTTATGGAAGGTGATCCTGATGAATATTATGTTCTCAAGCTGAAAGATCGGGAGTTGACAGTAAATCAGCTGAACGGTGCTGTACATAAAGAAGTTAAGTATCCTTTTACTGCACTGACCGAACAACTTTCTCTTGATCTCCACACGGGTAAAACCAACATGATATGGGCCATCATTTTAGGTCTTGCGTCCTTAAATATTGTCTTTTTCATTTATACAGGTTTTGTTATAACGTTCAAACGTACACGGACAAAGATTAAGAATAAGTATAAGGCTGACAATGCCGAAATTATTATTCTTGTTGGTACAGAAAATGGTAGTACCTTGTTTTTTGCCAATCAGATTCACAAACAGCTATTGGCGGACGGTAAAAAATCAATTTTACTCGGGTTGAATCAATATCAGCGCTTTCCAAATGCAAAACATCTTTTGCTGTTTACTTCTACCTATGGATTGGGAACAGCACCTTCCAATGCGGCCCAGTTTGAAAAAAAATTATTGGCCCATCCGCAGCAGCAGTCGATTAATTTCTCTGTTCTTGGTTTTGGATCAAAAGCATACCCTGATTTTTGTGCTTATGCATATACAATAGACAAACTACTTAGTCAGCAAACATGGGCCTCCCGACTGATAGACTTACATACAGTCAATGACAAAAATGTTGATGAACTGATTTCATGGGTACATCATTGGAGTGGACAAACCAATATCGCCTTAGCTTCTGCCCCGGCAATATATAGTTCAAAAGCGGTTGGATTAAAGAAATTTAAAGTGATTGCCCGATCGATTGTTTCGGAGCGCAACAGCACCTTCACGCTTGTATTAAAACCTCTTGGAAAAATGAAAGTGCAGTCCGGTGATTTGTTGGCCATCTATCCGGCACAGGATCAACGGGAACGCTTCTATTCCATCGGATGTAAGGACGGAATGATTCAATTGGTCGTCAAGCTATTTCCTGAAGGCTTTGGTTCGGGTTTTCTATATCAGCTAAAACCTGATCAGGTTCTGGAAGCACGTGTCATGGCCAATCCAAGTTTTCATTTTCCGAAGGTGGCACCTGCTGTGGCCTTGATTGCAAACGGAACCGGTATTGCACCGTTTTTGGGTATGATTGCAGAAAATCAGCATAAAATACCTGTCAAACTCTATGCAGGATTCCGCACAAACAATGAGATGACAGCGCAATATCTTCGATTTACCGACGAACAAAAAAAGCAGGGACATCTGAACGATGTACAGCTGGCTTTTTCGCGGGAACAGCACGGACAGTACGTGATGGATCTGATCCGTCAGGATGGTGCCTACTTTGTGGAATTGCTCGAACAGAAGGGCTGTATCCTATTGTGCGGTTCACTCCGCATGCAACAGGATGTCGAAGCAACATTAAATGAGATGCTGCTGGCAAGTACAGGCAAACCGATCAGCAGCTATAAAGAAAATAGTCAGATTCTGACAGATTGTTATTAAACATTACAATCTTATGCTATCATTTATTTTGACAAAGTGTGATGAATTATTATAAGCAATATCTACTGATTTCGGTATTTTGGTTGATAGCCGTCGTTAACGGTTTTTCACAGGTATTGCTCAAAAAACAGGTGACCCTTATGGGGTCTGTTTTTGAGATCACATTAGTTGATCAGGATAGCTCAGCTGCCCAACAGCATATTATCGAAGTCATTGCAGAGATTGAACGTATAGAAAATCTGATTTCGGAGTGGCGTCCCTATACGCAAATTTCCGAGGTAAACCGTAATGCCGGGATCAAAGCTGTCAAAGTTGACCGGGAAGTATTTGATCTGACCAAAAGAGCAATTCAATATGCCCGGAATTCACAGGGAGCCTTTGATATTAGCATTGTCGCTTTAGACAAAATATGGAAGTTTGATGGTAGTATGGATACAATGCCTTCCGAGGATGTGATCAAAAACTCGGTTGCTAAAGTTGGCTATAAACACATTGTTTTGGATAGTACTGCCTCAACCATTTTCTTGGAACTTCCGGGTATGAAGATTGGCTTTGGCTCGATCGGGAAGGGCTATGCCGCCGATCGGGGAAGGGAGATCATGAAAAACCGCGGTATACAGGCGGGAATTGTCAATGCTTCCGGTGACCTATCAACCTGGGGTAGCCAACCAAATGGTGAGCCCTGGAAAATAGGGGTGAACAACCCCTTCAGGGCACATGAAATGATAGAGGTCCTTCGTTTGAATGAAATGGCTGTCGCTACCTCGGGGAGCTATGAAAAATATGTCGAAATCGAAGGGAAACGTTATTCCCATATTATTAATCCTATCACCGGATACCCAGCTACGGGACTGACTTCGGTAACAATCTATGGCCCGTCTGCAGAAATAGCCAATGCACTGAGTACGTCCATCATGGTACTCGGTGAAAAAGAGGGGAAGAAATTAATCCATAATTTTCCAAATTATCGTTTTATATTTATTACAGACAAAGGGAAGGTCGTTCGGGATAAGCGCAAGCAATTCCCTTAAACAACAAATAGTATGTCAACGAAAATAATTTAGAGTAAAAGCGTTCTTGGTTCGTCTATGTAGCTATGGACATTGCATACCAAAATCATATGGCAGAAAAAAACTCCAGATCATTTACAGACATTGTTAAGACTTATGGGAGTCAGTTGCTACGTTTTGTAAAAGGAAAGGTAAAAAAAACGGAAGATGCCGAAGATATCTTGCAGGAGGTCTGGTATCAATTCAGCCGTTTGACCAATATGGACGAACTGGAAAATGCTGGGGCATGGTTGTATGCTGTCACCCGAAACAAGATTACCGATAGCTACCGAAAAAAGAAAGATGAGTCGCTGGACGATTTAATGGCGGATGGAGAGGACGTGGACACCGCTTTCCCGATACGTCAGTTTTTGCTGGCTGATGATTCGAACAACCCGGAGCTCAAATTATTCAAGGATATTTTTTGGGATGAATTGATGAAAGCGCTGGATGAATTGCCTGAAAAACAACGTCGGGTTTTTATGCTCAATGAAATTGAAGATAAAACGTTGCAGGAGATCGCTGATATGGAAAATGAAAATCTAAAAACGATCATAAGCAGAAAGGGGTATGCGGTGAAACATCTGCGTTTACGTTTGCGGAACTTATATGAAGAATTAAAATTTTAAAAATATAGCTATGAATAGAAGAATGAGAAGACAGGGAAAAGGCAAATTTGCTTTTGTGTTTGTTGCCATTATCATTGGAGTTTTCTTGCTGGTAGCCTTATTACAATATTTGTGGAATACATTGATGTGTGATATTTTCAATTTGAAGGCTATTACCTATTGGCAGGCGTTTGGACTTTTTGTACTATCACGGATTCTATTTGGGCGTGGATTTGGTAAACCGGGGCGAGGCGGATTCCGTAAAAATCTCCCCCCTGATATGGGCCGTCATGAAGATCTTTCAGAAGAGGAAAGGGAGCGTCTAAAAGAGGAATGGAAGCGTCGTTTCAGAGGACGATGTGGATTCTGAAAAAAAATAAAATTTTTTAAAGTAAAAACCTAGTACAGGCGTCTTCTTCTATAAAGGCGCCTTTTTTTATGCCAAAAGCTGAAGAAACACTTTCAGGGTAATGACAGCACTTGATGATCTGTTACTTGGGATATAAGACAATTATACTGG
The DNA here is from genome assembly GCF_013167215.1 of Sphingobacterium prati. Taxonomy (GTDB): domain Bacteria; phylum Bacteroidota; class Bacteroidia; order Sphingobacteriales; family Sphingobacteriaceae; genus Sphingobacterium; species Sphingobacterium prati. The sequence continues at coordinate 997,278 of NZ_JABJWY010000034.1, read as the reverse complement.
GTTGAAAAATTGACGACAGGAGAAGTATAAAGGATAACGAATAGAATTACCAAGAAGTGGGTCGACGGATTTTGGGTTTAATGAACAAATAAATTAAAGAAAAAATGAAAAATAAAGTTCGATTTATATTGCCCCGTTTAATCGCATTGACGGTAGTAGCGGGTTTAGCAACCTTAATAATAGGAGCGATCTTTAAGTTGCTGTTGGTTGCATGCATCTTATTTGGAATAGGAAGCTTGGCAATGGCCAAAATACGCCGGAGAGAAATGCGTTCACTTAAAATGGACAAAGCACCGATCTACCCCGGCATGTCCAGTGCGTCGAAAAAGGATGGTGCAATTGTTCCTTTGCACAAACAACAACGAGGCAAGAATGCGACAATTGTCCCGGTGTATTAATATCAGAAAACCAAACAACATAAATAGAGGCGGTAGTGAAGTCCTTTGGGCTGCTCATTACTCCCTACACAATATTCATTACTAAAAAAATAAAGACATGTTTAAAAGAGATTATTATTCCAGCGGATATTCAAATCAAAATAAATTTTGTGGTCAGCATTTCAAAGACCGTTTTGAAAAATTTCAGCAACATTTTTTTGAGGGCGAAGCAGGACCACGCGGAGAGGGACAGCAAGTTGTTCCTGTAAATATTTCTGAAAATTCTGAGTTCTACGAAGTGCAGGTGTTTGCTGCCGGACGAAAGAAAGAGCAGTTTCAGGTCAGTATAAACGAAGGAATTTTAACGATTTCCTGTACAGAAAATACCAACGATACGGCAGCTTATATCTATAAGGAGCATTTGGGCACAGCCTTTGAGCGCGAATTCCAATTAAGTGAACAAGTGCTTACAGATAATGTACATGCCAGTTTTGAAGATGGCGTGCTAACGGTCATTCTTCCCAAGGATCTTGACAAGGTGAAAAGACCGCAAGAAGTCATTATTGACTAAATAATCGGCAAGTAATACCTAACAGCAATTCCGAAAGAGGTCGATGCAGGCGCATTGACCTCTTTCACGTTTTTTTGAGTTTTTTTTGCAGTTGTTTTTTTCCAAATTTTCCGAAGAAATAAAATAATGCTAGTACGACCAAAACAGCCATAAACGGAACGAATATGGCTAGAATAGTCAAAATGGTTGAACCAATGGTTTCCATGGTCGAAATAATGAAATTTCCAAGACCTGCCGTACCGATTGAGGAAGCTGCTCTCGTACCCGCTAGGACCGTACTTATCGTTGCAGCAGTCCCCCCACCGGCGATAATAGCTGCAGACCAGCGGAAAAACGGAGAAATATCTGTAAACTGTATTGCAAAAAGTAAAGTCCCCGCGACAGCGGCCAAAGGAACGGAAATTGTATCCAAAATATTGTCAATAACAGGTATGTAGTAAGCAGCGATTTCAATAATCATTGCCATGCTTGTCGTTATAAGCACCAAATTAGACCCTGCCCAAGCCCATTCGTTACCTACTTGGAACAGTTCCAGGCGACAGCCCAAGCTCAACAAAAATAGCGGCATAAAAATCCGGAAGCCAGTTGCAGCAGCCAAACTAATACCGATAAATGCGCTGACCAGGTATGTGGATAATTCTCCCATGACAAATGGATGTTTAGTTCTATCTATTAGTAGAATAAAAGAAGGGCGTTTTTTGTTTTAAAATTGTCGTGGACTTAAAAAAAGAATTTAAATGCTGTATATGTAATATATTATAGTGCTGGTATTTCATTATAGATTATGACTATATCGTATCGAATCATTCAATGAGCAGGGGCGTCTGTATTTGTTTATTTTTATGAAAGTAAAAGTCAAACAATTTTAACATTTAAAATATTATATAAAATAAACTTTCTTTTTATATGGACAACAACGAAAAAGACATTAGCAAATGCCCATTTCACAATGGAACTATGCGTAACTCCGTTGCGGGGGGAGGAACACAAAATCAAGATTGGTGGCCGGATAGGCTTCGTGTGGATCTTTTGAGGCAGCATGCGGCAAAATCGAATCCTATGGATGAAGGTTTTGACTATGCTGAAGCTTTCAAACAATTGGATCTGCAAGCTGTTAAAAAGGATTTACATGTTTTGATGACCGATTCACAGGATTGGTGGCCAGCAGATTTTGGACATTATGGTCCTTTGTTTATCCGGATGGCTTGGCATAGTGCCGGTACCTATCGCGTGAGTGACGGTCGTGGTGGTGCAGGCTCGGGGCAGCAGCGTTTTGCTCCATTAAATAGTTGGCCGGACAATGTTAGCTTGGATAAAGCCCGTCGACTGTTGTGGCCGATCAAACAAAAATACGGCAAGAATATTTCATGGGCCGATTTATTGATCCTGACGGGTAATGTGGCCTTGGAATCTATGGGGTTTAAAACTTTTGGCTTTTCGGGGGGACGTGTGGATGCTTTTGAACCGGAACTGGATGTATATTGGGGATCGGAAAAAACTTGGTTAGGTGGTGATGTACGTTATACGCATGGTTCTGAAGGCGTGGTTGAATCTCATGGTGTCCTATCTGCGGATGATGATGCCGACGGTAAGCAACATTCGCGTGACCTTGAAAAACCTCTGGCAGCTGTGCAGATGGGCTTAATCTATGTGAATCCGGAAGGACCAGATGGAAATCCAGATCCTATTGCAGCAGCAAAGGATATCAGGGATACTTTTGGGCGCATGGCGATGGATGATGAGGAAACTGTTGCGCTAATTGCTGGAGGGCACACTTTTGGAAAGACACACGGTGCCGGGCCAGCAGATAACGTCGGTAAGGAACCCGAAGCTGCTGGAATTGAGCAACAAGGACTTGGATGGAAAAGTAGTTATGGTACCGGAGTAGGTACAGATGCGATTACCAGCGGTCTCGAAGTTATATGGACGCAGAAACCGACAGAATGGACCAATCTCTTTTTTAAAAATCTTTTTGAAAATGAATGGGAACTTACGAAAAGTCCTGCAGGTGCCCATCAATGGGTAGCAAAAGGAGTGGAAGCAACTGTTCCCGATCCCTTTGATCCGAATAAAAAGCGTAGACCAACTATGTTGACAACGGATCTGTCTTTGCGTTTTGATCCTGTTTACGAAAAGATTTCCCGTAAATTCTACGAAGACCAGGATGCGTTCGCCGATGCTTTTTCGCGTGCATGGTTTAAACTAACACACCGCGATCTAGGGCCACGTGAACGTTATCTTGGAGCTGAAGTACCTAGCGAAGAATTGCTATGGCAAGACCCTATTCCAGCCGTAGATCATGTATTGGTCGACGAACATGATATTGAAGGCTTAAAATCTACTATTTTGGCTTCAGGTCTTAGTATCGCGGAATTGGTGACTACGGCATGGGCTTCGGCCTCCACATTCCGCGGGTCGGATATGCGTGGTGGAGCAAATGGAGCCCGTCTTCGCTTGGCGCCACAACGATATTGGCAGGTTAATAACCCAACGCAATTGCAAAAAGTGCTAACTGTGCTGGAGCAGATCCAACAGGATTTTAATGGCAAACAACAAGGCGGTAAAAAGGTGTCGTTGGCCGATTTAATTGTCCTTGGCGGTGCAGCAGCGATCGAACAAGGAGCAAGAGCAGGTGGACATGCGCTAAAGGTTCCGTTTAATCCGGGACGGATGGATGCTTCTCAAGAACAGACTGATGTAGATTCAATGGGGTACCTTGAACCTATTGCAGATGGATTTAGAAATTATCGAAAAGGGTCTTACACCGTCTCGACTGAATCATTATTGATTGATAAGGCGCAACTTTTGACTTTATCTGTTCCGGAATTGACTGTTTTAATTGGTGGTATGCGTGTATTACAAGCTAATTTTGATGGTTCTCAGACAGGTGTTATGACGGAACGACCGGGACAATTGACTAATGACTTTTTTGTGAACCTATTGGATATGCGGACCGCATGGACTGCGATCTCTCCGGACCGTGAACTTTTTGAAGGAACAGACCGTAAATCGGGCGCAAAGAAATGGGTTGCGGGACGTGCGGATCTGGTTTTTGGTTCAAACGCTGAATTAAGAGCAGTTGCAGAAATCTATGGTAGTGCTGATGCACAAGAGAAATTTGTGAAGGATTTTATTAGAGCTTGGAACAAAGTGATGGAATTAGATCGTTTTGATTTACATCGATAATTTACTTGAACTGCAAATCATTCAACTATCGCCCGACACATACAACTGTCTTAAAATTGACGTGTATGTTTCTTAGAGGCTAGGGCGTAGCAGGGTAAAATTCCGCCAGAAAGCTGAAAAATCTTTTTGGCGGAATTTTACCCTTTGTTTTTGTTGATTTGAATAAATATTTTTTCGAAAGTTGTCTAATGGTTCTACGGGCTGATTTTGGAACACCTTATTTGTTCTCCTAAATTTAAAGGAAAAACAAATTTTCTTGAGAAGTTTTTGCGATTGCTTAAGGAAACGGGATACCCCCATGAGGGGGAAACAAATCCCCTTGAGGAGATTTTGCGATCCCCTAAAGAAACGTCTGTCCTCTAAGGGGATCGCAAATGGAAAAAATGGCTATTATGTTCAATGTTTAATCAAAATGTCGGACGTATCACTTTGGCTCCCCAGGCCAAGACAGGTACTCCGGGTGAATAATGTATACAGTCAATATTTTCGCTATGCAGATGAATATCACCTGTTTTATAGTTCATTTGGCATTCTTGTAGCTGCACAGAAAATAAGGGCCATTCAGGATGGTGAATTTCAAACCGGTATAGCCCATTTGATTTGTCCAGGTAAAGGCAATAGCGTTCAGTAAGCCAGTTATCGAGGCTGGATTTTACCTGAACTTCCTCGGTAACTTTAAACACTGTTTTCAAGCTAAAGTTCTTTTTGTCATTCAGGTTTCGATATCCCGCCATATCACGCAAAATACTTGATTTTTCGTAAGGCAGACCAGACAGTTTTTTTGCGACCAATGCCGATAAACCTTTACTTGCTTCGATATTGATAAAATAAACCCCTTTTTTTCCTTCCTGATCGACATAGGTACGAACATTGATTTCATGAAATTCCGATATAGGCGGAAAGGGGGGCAACATTCTGGGGCGGATATTTTTCATTTTGAAAGCGACCAAAGAAACATAACATTTATCCTCATGCCGATCGATATTCAACTGAGCGGGAACTAATGGTTTGAGTACTTCGTAGTCGACTTGAAAATGTAAAAAGAAGACATCTAGCCATTCCTGATAATACTGCCAGGGGCCTACTGGAAGAGGCCATGGGCGATGATTATAATTTTGTAAAATGGTTTTAATGCTTTGTGCCAAAATCGTCAATTTATACCTCTAAGGTTATTTTAATCTCGCTTTAACCAAATTTTAATTTAATATATGAAGAATTATGGAATTTTCTTTGGGATTTTCCGATTTTGTGTAATAAAATTCAAGATTTGTGCTACTTTTTGTTATTTGATCGATAGTAACTTTGTATTGTTTTCAAAAAGAAACTTGTTACTTTGTTAGTTTGCAGCTATGTGGAAGCATTTAATTTTTCTAATTACAGTTCTGTTTGTTTCATTTAAAAATTTAAATGCAAACAGTATTGTACTGAAAAGTGATAGTTTTCAATCCGCGTGCTTTTCCTCAAAAACTGATCCGAATATTGCAAACATTCTACCTTCAACCCTCCATCAGATAAACAATTCAGATTTAGATCCTTTATATCCAGTTCTGCAATCTATTGCAGAACTGGATGTGGAGAACAATCAGGATTGGTTAACGGATCGTTGGGTAATTATGGTTAATTTGCTTTGGCATGAACTACAGCCATCTGCATTGCAGAATGACTATTGTTATCAACACATTTTGGATATAGAACCAATTCCCATCGCGAGGTTCTTGCTTTTCGAGCAAATAAAAATTCCATTTTAGAGACTTTTGAGCTTGCTATTCGGATAGAGGAGCCCAAAAAACGTAATTTCTTTTCCAAATTTATTTTATTGATTTCTTAAAATATACCCATGCACGAGCTAAGTATAGTAAAGGATATCTTCGATACCCTGACCTCGCATTATGAGACTAGAGTGGATGATATCCAGAAAATCCAGGTGACAGCAGGACTATTGTCCAATGTGCAGCCTGTATTGATCCAAAATGCCTTTGACGCATTTATCACAGAAAACACCCATTATCGGGATATGGAAATGGAGGTTGTGGTCAATGATATCATCGCCTATTGTGAACACTGTCAGCAAAATTTTTCAGTTCATTTTCACCGCTTTGTCTGCGACTGTGGACAGCCTTCTAGTACAATTGTGCAAGGAAATGAACTCTATATATCAAAAGTAATTTTTAAACAAGATTAAAAATCATTTATCATGTCAGACAATACTCAAAATCCTAAAAGTTTAGGTAACCGTGTCGGTTCAGTACAATGTGAAAATACAACTCTACATTTATTAAAGGCAAATGATTACGTCGCAAAGAGCATCCGTGACAGACTGAAAGATGTCTGCGTGATTAATGTATGTTCTTCTCCGGGTTCAGGTAAGACAACCTTGATGCAGGAGACTGGAAAGCGCCTTTCTGAGGATCTAAACATCGCAGTTTTAGTAGGAGACCCTGAAACGGAGCGTGATGCTATACGTATGCGTGAGGTTGGGATCAACGCTTTGCAAATTGTTACCGGTGGTATGTGCCATATTGAAGCTCAAATGATTTTACAGGCTTTGGATCATATTGATATTGAAGGTATTGATTTGTTGTTTATCGAAAATGTCGGAAACTTATTGTGTCCTTCTGCTTTTGATTTAGGTGAAGACTATCGGGTCACTTTATTGGCGACAACTGAAGGTGATGATAAACCAAAAAAATACCCACGCATGTTTTTGACAAGCGAATTGATGCTCGTGTCGAAAGCTGACTTATTACCTTATGTACCTTTCTCCGTAGATGCCGTAACAAAAGATGCACGTGAAGTCAATCCAAACCTGGAAGTGATCACGATCAGTACCTTGAATGGGGACGGCCTAGATAGCTGGTGTGACTGGTTAAAAGAGAAAGTCCAGCTGAAAAAGGAGCAACAGAAAGTAGTGGAAGCGAAATAAGAAATGCATAATATGAGGTCAACGATCGGGTTATACGGCTGTTGACCTCATCGCGGAAGCATAAACGAAATATCTAATATAAAAATGAATAGATTGCCTGTAACGATAGATACAATTGTGTCCCATCCCGAAACTCTACCTCACGCTGATCAGGTAGATCGGGTATACATCGAATGGTTTGAAATTAATAAACGACGTTTGACCAGAAATACCTTGGCTGGTAATACCATCCTGATGGAACTGGAGCAGGGGCAGGAGTGGCATCATGGAGACGAGCTGTATCACAATGACGAACTGCAGGCAATCGTCACCGTTAAGCCGACTTTGGCGATCAGGTTTAACCCTTCGGATTTGGTTCAACTGGCGGATTTCGGTTATTTCGTCGGTAACCGGCATCTACCGATATTCCAGGTGGATCAGCTCCAGTCTCTCCATTTGCCCTACGATGGTCGACTCTATGAGCAAATTGCGGCGAAATATGGCGCGTCTGTCCAATTGGAGGAAGCGGTATTGCTGTCTGAAAATCGGATTCGCCAGCAGCTAAAGAATAGCAGAAAGCATGAAAATTAAAATATATATAGTGCTGTTGTCCCTAGTCTTGCTTGTATGCTTACAAGCTTGCCAAAACCAACAGTCCAATGCAAGTAAAAATGGGGTGAAGGCCATAGATAGCCGCGGCAAGGATATCACATTGGAGCGACCAGCCCAACGTGTTGTTGTCCTGTATCCCTCTCTGGTGGATGAGGTTTATATGCTACAGGCCAGTGATCGATTGGTTGGAATTCCTGAGCAAGTCTATCAAATGGAAGATACCTATACTTTTCTATCGAAACTAGACCCACGCATCGTTCGAAAAAGTATCGCTACACCAACTTTTGGTGGCCAGGCCAACAATGTAGAAAGCATCGTAAGCCTCAACCCGGATCTTGTCCTGACATTTAATACTGATCAGGATAATATCACACAGCTGGAAAACTTGGGTATTCCCGTCTTCACTTGTTCATCGAAAGATGAAATCAGTATTTTTAACGAATTGATCGGAATGGGAACGCTTTTAGATAAGAAAGCACGGGCTGAGGAAATTGTAAAATTTGTCGGCGATGAGGTCAAAAAGATGTCAGCTCCTGTAGGTCAACTGCAAAAGAAGGTCTATTATGCCTGGTCAAAAGGGCGTGTACTTTCGACCTCGGGAAGAGGTAGCCTCATCGATATGGCCATCCGCCTATCGGGGGCGACAAATGCCTGTCCCTTGGAAATGGAGGCGCCAAATGTAGGGGCTGAGACGATCTATAAGTGGAATCCCGATCTCATGATTCTATGGAATTCCAAAAGTTCTGATGTTTATAATCTGAAAGAACTGGCCGCACTGCCTGCTGTAAAAAATAAACAGGTATTTGTGATGTCACCTTCCTTTCCTTTTGATCCACATACTGTGAAATTTATGCTCTTCGCCAAACAGGTACGGCATTGGTGTTTCCCGAGTTATACCAAGGAGCAACTCGATCAGGATATGACAGTGGCTTTTGAAAAATTATACGGTAAAGCGGGGCTTCTGCAATGATACTTCAATTGAAAAAACTGTTACTGCTAGTGATATTGCCATTATTGCTACTCCTGCTTTCATTATTGATCGGTTCAAGTCAGCATATTGGTCTTATTGAACTCTGTCAACGTATCGGATTGGAACTAGGGCTTTATAAAGGAAATGATGCGACGGTATTGATGGGTAGTATGGATACCATTTTATGGCAAGTACGTTTACCACGGATTTTATTGACTTTTATGGTCGGTGCTGCTCTTGCCTCATCTGGAGGAACCTTACAAGCTATTTTTCGGAATCCTATTGTAGATCCATTTACGTTGGGAATATCTTCAGGTGCTGCTTTCGGTGCCGCCTTAGCCATGCTGTTTCCACTCTTGTCCGTCAATGTCTCGGCATTCCTTTTTGGTGTCTGTGCTGTGGCCTTGACGTACTTTGTATCCAATGCCGGTTTAAAAACTTCCATCATTGGGATGGTTCTGGCAGGAATGGTTATTTCAGGGGTATTTACGGCAATGCTTACCCTTTTACAATATATCAGTGATCCTTATAAATTGCAGGCTATTGTGCAGTGGACAATGGGAAATCTCCATACCGCCTCCTGGTCAAAAGTGCAGAACGCTTTTTTACCGATAGTGATCGGATTGATCATACTGATCTTATTACGTTGGAAATTGAATTTGTTGGCATTGGGAGATCAGGAAGCAATTGCGGTGGGAGTGAATCCAAAACTCCTGAAATTGGTGATGATCGGGGTTGCGACCATGATCACCGCATCAGCTGTTGCTGCGGTAGGCGTGATCAGCTTATTTGGACTCATTGTCCCGCATATCAGCCGCATGATTTTTGGCCCCAACAATAATATTGTCGTATGGGCGAATATCAGTATCGGTGGGACATTCCTGTTATTGATCGACGATTTTTCCCGTGCAGTCATGCCTTTCGAAATTCCGATAGGGGTATTTACTATGATTATTGGCGCTCCACTCTTTATCTACCTGATGCGCCGGAACGAAATTAACTGGAACTCATGAGCAAATCCATCCATATCAAAAACCTATCTTTTGCCTATGGTAAGGATACTATTTTGCGGGACGTCAATGTGTGCTTTCCGGAAGGAAAGCTTTCGGTTATTCTGGGCCGGAACGGTAGCGGTAAGTCGACCTTGTTCAATGTTATTGCCGGATTGGAGAAACACTATCAGGGATCGGTATTGATCGGTGAAACGGAACGTAGAAACTGGAAGGTTGGTAAATCAAATGCGCTTAAACTGGGTTTCTTAAACCAGTTTCATCAGACGACTTTCCCTTTTCAGGTGGCGGATGTTATTTTAACAGGACGTGCATCATTCTCCCGCTTTTCCCCGCGCCCTGAAGATTTTGAGGCTGTGGATGCAATTCTGGAGAAATTTAATCTCACACATTTAAAGCATAAGTCTTATACTTCCTTATCAGGTGGAGAGCGGCAGCTGGTCTTGCTTTGTCGGGTATTGGTGCAACAGCCTGATCTGTTGCTTTTGGATGAACCGACAAACCATCTTGACCTGAACTATCAGATTGCAGTTTTGCAGGCCGCTAAAGAACTGGTCAGGGAGGGAGCAACGGTGCTCTGTGTGATGCACGACCCCAATATGGCCTATCTTTTTGGCGATCACTTTTATTTGATGCAAGACAATACACTGGTGAATCTACAAGGAATGGACAGCGAGCAGGTTCGGAAAGTATTGGAACAGACCTATGAGTTGCCATTGATCAGTTTGGAAAACCAAGGGAAATGGATGTTTGCACCCATGCTTCATACGCATGACCGGGCATCGCTAAAATCTCTTGAATTGGATGGAATACATAATAAGCGCTAAGTTGTTGTAAGCAATCGGCCAAGAAGGTTACAGATCCATTTGACGGTATAGACGCTAAAAAACGAAAATAGTATGAATAAAACAGGCATGCAAAGAACTGATCTAATCAGCAATATCGTGATAAGTACAGTCACTGTCCAAGATCTGGAAACGGTGTTACCCTACGTTATTGAATTTCGGAAACAGCTGTTTCCCATGCTTGACCCGCAAAAGATTCCCCGCGATCTGCGGAGCTTTAAACAGCTGTATCTGGATGAACAAGCAGGAACATTTCTTCAGGCAAGGGACAGTAATGGAAAACTGGTCGGTGTGATCGGTATGCTCGCTTATGACTATCGTTTCCTGCATCTGGATTTAGACGCGCGGAAGACTGTCGAGGTCGCGCGTCTTTTTGTGGACTCCGATTATCGTCGTTCGGGACTTGGAACAGCACTTTTTCGCCAGTTGACAACGGTGGCCAAGGAGAAAGCGGTCGAAAGACTTTACTTACACACCCATCCTTTTCTGGAGGGAGCCCATGAATTCTGGTTAAAACAAGGATTCCTCTGCAAAGACTTTTGTGATGAAAGCGGTTTTCCAACTCTTCACATGGAACTTTTAATAGGAAAAACCTACAACCCAGAATATGCATTGGAAATGGAAATATCAAAATAGTTTAGCAGATGGGCTAGCTGTTTAAATTTAACACCATTGATTTATCGACTTTATGCTGCGCAATAACAGGACCTAAGGTTGGTTGGCTGCCTTTAAAAATGGCAATGAAATAAATCATAAAGTCAGCATGAGCTAGTGAATGCGATGGCTACATGTGAGTTTTAAATAGGACAAGCTCGAGCTGATCGATTAAAAATTTTATAGATGAAAAACACAATGAAAGCACTCGCTTTCGCATTATTGGCAAGTGCTGTCACACCAGTGGCTGTTTACGCCCAACAGAGCTTTATGATTTTTGGGAAGATCCAGGATGAAAACGGAAATCCAATTCCAGGAGTGACTTTGACACTTGAAAACCAGGGACAAAAGATCAGTACTGCCACGAATGGCGAATTTGCTTTTACGACAGCGACAACCTTTCCGGTACAATTGCGTGCCGAAGCGATCGGCTATAAATCACAGCTTATCCGTATTGATGAGAAGACCTGGAATCCGAAAAAAGGAATCCGGTTCATAATGGAAGAGGGTAAGAGGACCCTGGATGAAGTATTGGTAACCGGCCGTCGTAATAATTCCTATTTGACAAATAATATGGAATTGGGGGGCAAGTTCGCTGGCAAACTGAAAGACTTACCTCAATCCATTGCCGTATTGAGCAAGGAATTTATTGAAGATAAGCAAGCCTTTACAACGGGAGCACTGGTGCAGGACCTGGCAGGTGTGACCGAGGCGTCATCTTATGATGATGTGGTGATCCGTGGTTTTAAAAGCGGTTATGAAACTGGAGTCCGTTTGGTGAATGGTCTACGTTCGGGCTATGGTTACGGCAATAGTTATTATAATTCCCCGCTAACCATCAATCTTGAAAATCTTGAGGTGCTGAAAGGCCCCGGAGCTTCCCTATTTGGCGACATTGTACCCGGTGGTACCATCAATATGACGACGAAAAAGCCTTTGGAAGATTTTAAAGGTTATGTCAGTTTTGCTGCCGGAAGCTTTGAAACGATGCGCACCACAATAGATCTGGGCGGTCCGTTGGATCGTGCAAAACGAATTCTATATCGTTTTAATGCAGGTTATGAGGATACCAAAACCTTTCGTGATGTGAACCGTCAAAAACGGATGATGCTGGCACCTTCATTTACATTTAAGCCCGCTGCAGGGACAACCGTAGACATCGATGTGGTATACAATCAATTCAACGGTTATCTGGATCGGGGAATGGGAATAAAGGAAAATAACTTTTATGCCCTGCCACGTTCGTTTACTTTAAGTCAGCCTTCTGATTTCTATAACTCCAAGACTTTTTCATTGAGTGGACGATTGACGCAAAGACTGGCGGAAAATGTGAGCCTGAACCTGAGCTATATGAAATCCATCTATCAGGAAGATGTCAACGAGCATCGTACGCTAAATACTTTTGCGGATGCCCCACATAACACCATCATGAATATGCGTTTCTTTGACCGTCATGGTCGCGATTATACCGATAATGTCGTCGGATATATCAAATGGGATCTGCTAGGGGATAAAATTGACCAGCATATTGTTGCTGGGGTCGACTTCGCACAGTATCGTGGTGATAAAGAAAATCAGTTACGGGAAGCTAGACAGCAAACTGTGGATGGCAAAGTGGTGCCATTGACTTTTGACCTGAACAACCCGACCTATTCCACACATGATCTGACCAACTACGTCTGGCGTACACAGGTCGCTTATCCTTTTTTGAGTCCCTATAAAACGACCGGTAAATACATACAGGATCAGATTAGCATCGCGGATCGTCTGAAATTAATTGTGGGGTTGAGGCATGAACATTATTCTTCGGAAACTATTGATGGACAGAATCGCTTCCATGCTACACAAAATGCCTTGTTGCCCCGTTTCGGTCTGACTTATGGAATCAACAAGCAGATTAATTACTTCGCAAGCTACTCGCAGGGCTTTGTACCGGTAGGCGCTAATTTTATCCAGAACTATAAAGACTATGGTGCGGACAAAGCTTTTGAAGCGGAACGCAGTTTTCAAATTGAAACAGGGCTAAAAACGGGCTTTTTTAAGGATCAGCTGCAAATGGATCTTTCCTTGTTTCAGATCGAGCGTAGAAATATGCTGATTGCGACAGGGACAATCAATGATTCGGGATTGCCGGAGTATCGACAATCTGGAAAAGCGTTGTCGCGGGGAGTTGAGTTGGATGTCCGCGGGCAGCTGACCAAAGAATTCCAGGTGATGGCAAATTATACGTTTAACCATACCGAAGTGAAGGCCTCTTCTGTTGCTTCTGAAGTCGGGCAGGCGCTACCGGGAGCACCTAAAAATATGGCCAGCGCCTGGTTAAAATATGTATTCTCCAATACTTCCTTAAAAGGACTTGGCTTTGGTGCCGGTGTTTATTATGTTGATAGCAAACGCATGGACAATAGTATTGGGAAGGATAGCGAAGGAAATGCCCTTTGGGGACAATGGCCTTCTTATACGACAGTTAATGCGGCGGCTTATTATCATATCGGTGCCATGAAAATGGCGCTTAACCTAAACAATGTATTTAATAAGTATTATTTTTTAGGGGGATTTGACTATACACGTGCCTTTGTAGGCGCGCCAAGAAATATTATGGTTTCAATTGGATATTCCTTTTAACTAAAAAAAGCAATCAAAGCAGGCTTTTCGACAAATTTAGACTATTTAATTCAAGATTTGTACTAGTGATTGGCCTGCTTTGGTTGTAAATTTGAACAACAAATAATAGGATTGTGAATACAATGATTAGGCATAGTTTAGTTTTTTTAGTTTTTCTTTTGAGCGTCCTGCTCCTGAAAGGAATGCCTATTTCTGAACAGCTTAAAATTCATAATTCCTCGGGTACCTATCTCGGTTTGTCCAGCACCCATAAACAAATTGACAAAAGTGCCGATCAACCCGAACGGGAAAATGTAGTTGCCGCTGTACACGATCATGACCTTTATGATATCAGTGAACAGGTCGACTTAAAAGATGAATGGAGTAAGCTCCTCGGTTTGACCGTATTGTATATTTGTCTTTTTATATTTTGCTATCCTGTATGTCTCAACATGCGGAATAACAGAACACCTTACATGGATCGATTGGTCCTACCACCAAAATACATTCTTTTCCAAAGTTTAAAGATCCCATTTCAGGGATAATCCTTTCCTTTTCTTACAACGCTGAGAACTGAAACGCTATGCCGTAAGCTTTTGCTATGGGCTTCGTTTATCAGGTTTTTTGAACGATTTTTTAAAGTCGTCGGGGCTTGTACTGACTTGTTTTCGACTGAAATAACAACAATTTAAATAATATTTTATATGCATTTATTACCTAGAGAGACAGAGAAGCTATTGCTTCATCTTGCCGGTGAACTAGCGAAAAAACGTAGAGCTAGAGGACTTAAACTTAATTATCCGGAGTCTATTGCATTGATCAGCAGTGAGCTTCTGGAAGCTGCACGTGATGGCCGTACGGTGGCTGATTTAATGCAGTATGGTGCGACATTATTGACACGTGAAGATGTCATGGAAGGTGTGCCTGAAATGATTCACGATGTGCAGATTGAGGCGACTTTTCCGGATGGTACCAAATTGGTGACTGTTCATAATCCGATTCGATAATTGTTAAAAACAGAATTTTTATGATTCCAGGAGAATTTTTTATAGCGGATGGCCATGTCATCTGTAATGAAGGTAGAGAGGTTACGACGATTACCGTAACAAACACAGGAGACAGACCAATTCAGGTAGGTTCACATTTTCACTTCTTTGAAGTGAACAAGATGATGGAATTTGACCGTGCAAAAGCTTTTGGCAAGCGATTGAATATTATCGCAAGTACAGCGGTGCGTTTTGAACCGGGAGAATCCAAAGATGTAGAATTGGTTCCTTATGCAGGTGCCAGAAGAATCTACGGGCACAACGACTTGGTAAACGGTGATACCGAAACCGAAGTCGCGAAAGAAAATGCAATGAAAAAAGTGAAAGAACAAGGCTTTAAAAACAAAGTATCATGAGTTTAAAAGTTAGCAAAGTAAATTATAGTGCCATCTTTGGTCCGACAAGTGGCGATAAAATCCGTTTAGGCGATACCGATATCATTATCGAAGTTGAAAAGGACTACGCTTATTATGGCGACGAAGCAAAATTTGGTGGTGGTAAGACCGTACGTGACGGTATGTGTCAATCTTCGGTTCACACGCGTGATGAAGGTACCTTGGATATGGTGATCACAGATGCTATTGTGATTGACCACTGGGGAATTGTGAAAGGTGATATCGGTATCAAGGATGGTAAGATTGTGGGTGTCGGCCGTGCTGGAAATCCGGACACCATGGATAATATTACGCCAAATATGATTATTGGTGCTTCTACTGAAGTGCATGGTGGATCTGGCTATATCCTAACACCGGGGGGTATTGATACTCATATTCACTATATCAGCCCTACACAGGTCGAAACAGCCTTATATAGTGGTATTACCACCATGATCGGGGGTGGTACCGGTCCAGCGGACGGAACAAACGCAACCACCGTAACACCAGGAAAATGGAATATCCGTCGTATGATGCAAGCGGTGGAAGATCTACCGATGAACTTTGGCTTCTTTGGAAAAGGAAATGTGGGAACTGAACAACCTATTGTTGAGCAGATTGAAGCCGGAGCCTTGGGGGTTAAAATTCACGAAGACTGGGGAGCAACACCCGCAACAATTGATAGAGCATTAACGGTAGCTGATAAATACGATGTACAGGTTGCCATTCACACCGATACATTAAATGAAGCGGGTTTCTTAGAAGATACGATTCAGGCAATCAACGGTCGTGTAATCCATACCTTCCATACAGAAGGTGCCGGTGGTGGTCACGCTCCGGATATTATCAAGTCGGCAATGTATCCAAATGTATTGCCAGCTTCCACAAATCCGACACGTCCATTTACAAAAAATACGATTGATGAGCACTTGGATATGTTGATGGTTTGTCACCACTTGAGTAAGGAAATTCCTGAAGATGTAGCTTTTGCCGATTCACGTATCCGTCCAGAGACAATCGCTGCTGAAGATGTATTGCAAGATCGTGGTGTATTCAGCATCATGAGTTCTGATTCACAGGCAATGGGTCGTGTAGGCGAGGTTATCACACGTACCTGGCAGACAGCAGACAAAATGAGAAAACAAGTCGGTCCGCTACCTGAAGACGAGGGAAAAAACAACGATAACTTCCGTGCACGTCGTTATGTCGCAAAATATACAATCAACCCGGCGATTGCACATGGTATCTCAAAATACGTAGGTTCTATTGAACCGGGTAAAATCGCCGATATGGTCATCTGGCGACCAGCCTTGTTTGGTGCTAAACCGGAAATGATTATCAAAGGTGGTATGATCATCGCGTCCAAAATGGGAGATGCCAACGCATCCATTCCTACACCACAACCGATTATCTTACGTACAATGTTCGGCGGATTGGGAAAAGCTGTGCATCATACCTGTTTCAACTTTGTTTCCAAGATTTCATTCGAAAACGGCATTAAAGAGGAATATGGCTTAGCAAAAGGCTTGCTTCCTGTAGAAAACTGTCGAAATATCTCCAAAAAAGATATGATCCACAACGATGCTACGCCCGAAATTATCGTTAATCCGGAGAACTATGAAGTAAGTCTGGATGGAGAAATTTTGCGCTCACAGCCGATTGATACCGTTTCGTTAGGACAGTTGTATTTCTTGTTTTAATCTGAATGGTGACTACCATGGCTTGATCTTGCATTAGGTCATAACACATGAAAAACACATGAATAAAACGGTCATGGGCATAAAGTATGCTAGTGATAACTGGACGAAATAAGGCTCATGATCGTTTTATTGCCCTTAAAAACAACGATATAGCAATGAAAAATTTAAAAACATTTTTGGGATGTTGTCTGGCAATAGTATGCTTTTCGATACAATCGGCTTCTGCTCAAAAAGGCGGAATCATGCTGTATGGTTCGCTTAATTACCATGAAACGACCGCTGGACACCAATTTAGTGCAGCACCAGTGGGCGTAGGCTATTTTTTTAATGACAACATGAATGTGGGGATAAATTATGGGTTCAACAATGCCTATACGAAGGCGCTTGACTTTACAGATCACGCCCATGAAGTTGGTCCATTCTACAGCAACACCTGGCCGTTAGGAGAACATTTTATGTTGATCGGTCAAGTAGACGCTCATTACATCTGGGGCGACCAGCATGTTGTTAATGCATCCGGAGGAATGGTGGATGGAAGCTACAACGGTTTCCTGTTCAGAGTGTATCCGTTGGTGGGTATTGACCTTGGAAAAGGTTGGGCTTTGAAAGCAAAAGTTGCGGAGCTCTCTTACAAGAAGAAACATGGCAAGGATGCTGTTATTCCAAATGATCACGAAGTGATTACAGGAATCAATGGCTCAACGGTGGGATTGGGATTGTCAAAAAATCTATTTTTTTAAAGCGCGAAAATGATTATCACAGAAATCACAAGGAATATCAATCGCGAGCAGACCAATAAGCGTCATGATCTGCTTTCGATTGAATGGTATGAATCCACCAAACGTATTCAACGTCTTCGTACAGCGGAGGGAATGGATATCGCTGTAAAATTATTGGGCAATACTTCCTGCTTGCAGGACGGCGATATCCTGTATGAAGATGAAGAAAAAGTAGTTGTGGTTACCATCAGACCTTGTGAAGTTATCAAAGTGATGGCAATTGATTTTCTTCAAATTGCTTTTGTCAGCAGTGAAATCGGAAACAAACATTTGCCTCTATTCGTAGAGGCAAATGAATTGCTGATGCCCTACGAACGCTCCATGTACGAGTGGTTGGCAAAAAATGGATTTGACCCTGTGTGCTGTATGGACCAGCTGCTGAACCCACTCCACGCAAACGTAGACCCGAAGCATCATCAAAAGTTGAAATTTTCGACAAAAAATATTCCGCTGTTCATTCAGGAGCAAGAGGATACTGGTATTGCGTCGACGGTCACATCAATAAATAATGAATAAATAATTTATGTCAATGAAAAATACTTTTCTGGGCAAGTTGCTCCATCTCGCAGATCCGACGCTACCGATCGGTGGATTTACCCATTCAAATGGGCTGGAAACCTATGTGCAGCAAGGCTTGGTCTGTGATAAAGCAACTACTGACAACTATGTCCGCCATAATTTATGGTATAATCTAAAGTATAACGATGCTGCCTTGATGAAATTGGCTTACGAGGCCACCACCTCCGAGGATTTAAATGCATTGATCGCTTTGGATCAGGAGTGTACAGCATTGAAGAGTCCAAAAGAGATCCGGGAAGCCAGTAAAAAACTGGGCGTACGCATTTACAAAATATTTAGCCGTTATCAACAACAGGATTTTGTTGTTGCCTGGGGCAAATTGATTCAGAAAAAGGAAGTAGATAGCCACTATTGTTTGATGTATGGTATGCTGGCTTCGCTATTGGAAATTCCTTTGGAAGAAGCATTACATGGCTTTTATTACAATGCCGCCATCACCATGGTAACGAATGCCGTGAAACTCGTGCCACTCGGACAGCTCGATGGTCAGGATGTCCTTTTTGGCCTACATGATGATATAATCGAGCTCTGTCACGAGACTTTAGCCGTTGAACGAAATTTAGTGGGGCTGTGCAATATCGGATTTGATATCCGCTGCATGCAACACGAACGATTATATTCTCGAGTTTATATCTCTTAAAATCAAATATAATGGAAAATAGAAAATATGTTAAGATCGGTGTCGGCGGTCCTGTGGGCTCCGGCAAAACAGCGTTATTGGAAAGATTGAGCAGACGTCTGATGAATGAATTGGATCTGGCGGTTATTACAAATGATATCTACACCAAAGAAGATGCGGAATATATGGCAAAAAATAGCTTACTACCTCGCGAACGTATTATCGGTGTTGAAACAGGAGGTTGTCCACATACCGCCATACGTGAAGACGCGAGTATGAATCTGGAAGCTGTAGACGAACTGGCTAGCCGTTTTCCCGATCTGGAACTTATTTTGATCGAAAGCGGGGGCGATAACCTGACTTCGACCTATAGCCCGGATCTGGCAGATATCACCATTTTCGTCATTGATGTCGCTGAAGGTGAAAAAATGCCACGTAAAGGTGGTCCTGCGATTACACGTTCGGATCTGTTATTGATCAACAAGAAAGATTTGGCGCCTTATGTGGGGGCGAGCTTGGAGGTCATGGAACATGATGCCCGTATGATGCGCAAAGGTGCGCCATTTTTGTTCTCCAATTTGAAAACTGGCGACGGTCTGGAAGAGATTGTGGGCTGGATCAAGAAATATGCATTGCTTCAAGATATTGAAGAACCTAATTTACTTCGTTAATTATGATTTGTTCTTTAGCCGTCAAAATAGCACATCGTGAAGGGAAATCCTTTATGAAGGATGCTTATGTCACTCAGCCTTTTCGCATTGTCCCTGTCGGTCAATATCAAAAAGATAACGCGGCTTATTTGATGATCATGAGTTCCTCACCGGGATTATTGGATGGTGATGATCATCAGATCAAAATTGATATTGCGCCGGGAGCAAAATTGCAGTTGCAGACGCAGGCTTATCAGCGTCTGTTTCATATGAAGGGGCATTCTTCGCAGACAATGCAGGTGACTCTGGGCGAAGATTCCGTGTTTTCCTATGTCCCGCATCCAGTGGTGCCACAGCATTCCTCTCATTTTTTGAGTCACAACATTATCCACCTTGCTTCCAATTGTCATCTACTACTGAGTGAAATCGTGACCTGTGGGAGGAAAATGTCGGGGGAGGAATTTCAGTACAATCATTTTCAGAACCTGACCGAATGTTATGTAAATGGTCGACTGGTAGTAAAAGATAATGTGCTGTTACAACCGGACCGTATGCCCATTCAGGGACTGGGTATTCTGGAAGGATATACCCATCAAGGGACGCTGATCTATCTGAATAGTGCCGGGTTAAGTCCAGATGAATGGATCGAAGCATTTTATGAGAAATATGGGGAAACCAAGGATGTTGCCTTTGGTATCAGTGCTTTGCAACATGATGGTTTTATCGTGCGTGTGCTGGGTTATGGTGCTGAGCAACTTTACCTTCTTTTTAAAGAGATGCAAAGTGCTTTGTGGGAAAAATTATTCCTGAATTAAATAACGGGGACTGAATACGATTTTTAAATAACAAATTATTCTATGAAAAATAACATCCTGGCTTTTATTAAAGCTGTTTTTAAGGGATTTGGACAGATTATGTTACAGGGTAACGTCTGGACTGGTATCCTGTTTATTGGGGCTATTATTTATGATTCCGCACTCATGGGATTTGCTGGGATCCTGGCTAATCTTGTCGGGGTAATCACAGCGAAATTGATGAAGTTTGACGAGGACCATATCAATGATGGGCTCTTTGGATTTAATGCCACATTATATGGGATTGCACTGGTCTTTTATTTTCAGGCTAATATCTGGGTATGGACCTCCTTGATTGTCGGTTCTGCATTGACCACGATTTTAATGGGCTTTGCACTGAAGAAAAATATTCCTGTATTTACCTTTCCTTTTATCATGATCACCTGGATTGCGCTATATGTATTGAGTATTCCAGAATTGGCTTTACGGACAGTTCCAGAGCACTTTGTGGATATTGAGGAAATGGACGATTTCCTTATCGAGGGGCATGCCTTCGGTCAGGTTATTTTTCAGGGTAGCTTAATTGCGGGATTGATCTTTTTCATAGGCGTTTTTATCAGTAAGCCAATCGCGGCGTTATATGCCTCTGCCGCTGTAATTATTAGCGTTTATATCTCGCATCATGGGCATGAATCAACCGATATGACCAACAACGGGATCTTTAGTTTCAATGCAGTTTTATGTGGGATTGCTTTGAGCGGGCAACGCGTTAGAGATGGCATTTATGTACTCATTGCGGTTATTATAGCAACCTATTTTGACCATTGCATGATCCACAATGGTTGGACGACCCTAACGTTTCCTTTTGTGGTCGCGATGTGGGCAATGGAGCCTGTCAAACGACTGGACAATTGGTTGGTGGCTAAATTTTCTGCGACAGCGGAGACTTCCTAGTCTTTTTTTTACTAAAATTTTATCTGATGTTGAAATTTCGTTTCATAAATCTATTCCCAATAATACTCTTATTGGGAATTCATATAAACACCGTATATGGGCAGGTAAGTCCGCCAGGGCTCGGTAAAGCCAAAACGGCCTCCTGGTCGGTGTTGGGCCTGCGACGCAAGTTGGACAGTGCCGGAACAAAGGAAGCACTGACCTATATCGGACTAGGAACCAAAAGTACACCCGACGACTCCAATCCTTTTCATAAGCAGGCCATCTGGGTGTTGAATCATGAGGTCTATCACAAATTTGCGCCGAATCAGCAATATAGCTATGCGCTGAGCTACAGACGTCAAAATGTGTCTGATGAAAAAGCACCCTACCACAATGTGGGAGTTGAACAGGAATTCCGATTGTATGGACGTTATGCATATACCTTTAAGCTCGCTGAGCGCTGGAAATGGAAAAATACACTACGACAGGAGTTCCGGAAATTTTTTACGGCAGACTTTCACAAAGCGGAAGAGAATTTTCAGTTTAGGACCCGGCTGAAATCGCAGGTGAATTTTAAAATATCCGATAAAAATAAGCAGGAACTGGCACTGAGTGCTGAAGGTCTTTTTGCGATCAGTAAACTGAATGAACCGGATGCCTTGTCGAGCTTTGGTTACAAGGAAACACGTTTGGGTTTTTACTATATGACAGATATTCCAAAGACAGCATTACGATTAGATGTTGGCTATATGAATGATCTGATCAAGGGCTACGATCAGGTGGATTTTGGGGTACATTATCTGGCGGTTGACCTTATTTGGAACCTGCCTTACCATAAACATTAGTCTGCCATAAACTTATGTTTGCGATAATCACTGGGTGAATACCCGGTGATTTTTTTAAATAGCCTGGTGAAATAGGAGGGCGATTGGAATTTCAATTCAAAAGCAATCCCCGCAATATCTCTCGTGGCGTCCTGCAGGAGGATCTGGCTATGTAGAATACTGATTTCTGTAATCCATTGCTTGGGGGGCTTATTGGTTGCCTCCTTCACACATTTGTTCAGGTAGTTTTCGGAGATATGCAATAGATTGGCGTAAAACAAGACATTTTTATGGTCAATATGGAACTTTTGGACATATTCCCGAAAGCGAAATGCAATATCCAGTTGCCTGCTCATCGGTGCCTTGGTTTCAATATCCGATTTGATGACCTTCAATAAGATGCACTGCATCATCGAAATACATACCTCCATCACGCGACCTTCGGTAAAAAGCTCTTCCTCCAAAAGAATCAGCATTTGCTGAATCCAATGGGCAACATGTGGTTTTAACGTAGTGAAGGGATGGGAATTGAAAAATTTGATGTCATTGATCCCAAGTTCGATATCAGTGACAATTTCGTTTTCATAAACCACAAAAAAACCTTCAACATCATCTGATATCGCCAATGTTGCGGTGATATTACCCTGCTTGATATTGATGACTTGGTGTTCAGTCAGTGTATAAGAGGCAGATTCCAGGTGTTGAGTCAGGGAACCTTTCGTTACGAAAATTAGAAAATTAAAGGTAGTACGATAGGGAATGACCGGCATTAAAATGCTCCGCAGATAATTTTCAATTCGATAAACCTGGATTTTACTTTCGTTAAATAGGTTATGCTCAGAAACATCAGGTAAGAATAACTTTTTATACTCGTAATTATTGATGATCTTAATCGAATTTTTCATCGGTATAAATTTTGTTTATTCATTAATCAATTTTCTCTTTAAGGCATTCATGCCGCCTTCGGCGGTTTCAATTGTGATGAAGCTATCAGATTTATTCATCGAGTGTATGTTTAAATGGTATTCATGAGCTCGTTTTGCTCGGTTATTCAACCCCCAGTGTGATTAAATAAATCATGATGGTTTCATCTGTAAAATTATTATTTATCCCTATTTATGCTCAAGTGGATCAATGAGCTTCCGACACATGAATTTATTTAATCGTCCTAAACAAGCTAATTTCCAGAACATCGGATCGTTTCGGAACTAGCGCTGGTAGATCGTACAAATATAATCAAATGTTTGCTAAAGAAAGTCTAAAACAGTACCATCCATGTAACGTTTTAAACAGATTTATAGTCTGTCATCGCGATTGAAAAAGAGCAGAAAGAAATGCCGCCCAATTGTTTGTTGGGCAGCGGAAACTGATAGCTATATATTATCCATTTTTGCTTTGGCCAAATTTTTCTTGGTTAAAATCTGCAGATTTTCCTTTTGGAATGGATAGTGAAGTCCATTGCTCATCCTGGCACATTTTTCCGATGTAAACGATCTGCCCTACGTGATAAGGGTAGTGGGCAAGTTGGCGGTGGATGGCTGCCAATACGGTATGTCCTTCTCCGCGGATAAAAACTGTTTTCGTCAGGTCTTGCTCATTTAAAGATTCAAGTGCTTGAAATAAACAATCCCAACCTTCGTTCCATAGTGTAATCATTTGTGCTCTGCTCATCTCGGTAGGCTCGAATTCCATATCCCGGTTTCTTCCCTCTTTTTCTCCGTCCGAATGTAGAAAGTCCGTCCAACGCGAAAGCATATTCCCATGGAGGTGTTTCACAATGAGGGCAATACTGTTGCTGGAAGGGTTGAATTGCCAGAACAATTGCTCATCACGCAATTGAGCGAAAGTCTTGTCTCCCAAAGATTTGAATTCATGAAATTGCTTGAGGCTACTTGCTAAAAAATTATCCATTGGATTGTGTGTTATTTGTGCTTGTGTTTCTTAGCACAAGATACGAAAATATCAAATGATATCCGGTGAATTGGCTCCTGTTAACAGGCTGTTTGGGAATAAACTAATCCAGTTTCTGATCGATGAGGATAGGGCGGACAAGCAAAAAAAGGTGGCACTGGGGAGGGCGCCACCTTTAGCTAACTAAACATTAAACATAAATAAACAGTCTTTTTTAAAGACCTAAACTAAAATTAGATAACAATTCGGCCACTTGTCGATTTGTCAACCTGGACATTTCGTGGCTTATTTTTTAAGGAGATCTTTGCCGAAGTAGAGACTTTACCGCGCAGATTATCCTTAACACTTAGGGTTACACCTGAGGATGTGCTGGCATTGACCTCTGCATTGCTTGTTGTAAAAGAAGCCATGTCCACCGATGTAGAGGAGTTGGCACTTAAACTCAGATTCGTCGCGCTTCCTGCAATCTCCTGTTTGGACGAACTTGTTGAATTCACCGTTAGATTCTTTGCACTTACGTCGGCCGTTAATTTGCTTGAGGAACTTGTGGACAGCGTGATATCATCGGCAATTAATTTTTTAAGCGAAATGCGGGCGGACGAAGAAACACTTACAGCTATTTTGCTGGCTTTTATCGTTTCGTTGCTGTAGATTGATCCGCTCGAAGAAGCAGAAAAACTTGTCGGAATCTTACTTGAATATACCGTGACACGGTTGTTCCTTGCATTTCTGATCTGTGAATTTCGTTTATATTGCACATGTAATATACCATTTTTGACATTTGTCTCTATTAATGACAGATGTTCTGCATTGTCAGCTTCAAGAACAACTTCATTACGGTTGGAGTGAATGTAGTCAACACGTAGCGATGTAGCTGCCGAAATGCCATCCGGAGCAGAAATCTTACGGGTCTCACGTTCTTGTGCCTGAGCCACATATAAAAATGAAATAAAGGCGATGGTTAAAATTCTTTTCATGGTTTTGTCTATTAGTAATTTTTAATTTTATGCGATTATAATTTTTATTTTGATGTCGAAAAGCAGCCTCATTTCCTTCCTTACGTATTATAATAGTGGTGCCAAACTTTAAAAACCATGTAAATCGCTGATAAATAGCTTGTTTTACTTTTAGACGTTTTTTCCTATTGCCCATTTATGAACAATTAGTGTTCGCTATCGAACAATTTAACTGTTGTTTTTGTGGCTACCACATTCTCTTTTCGTAAGCTGCTTGCCAGAAATGATATTCCAATCGGGAAGCTGTTACAAATACTTGTCGCATTTTCTCCCGATTTGTTGCAGTAGTTTCTTCAGAAATTTGATCGACGTAGTTTTTGGCTTTGTTCACGCCTTCGGCGAAGTCCTCACCACTATAGGTATCGATCCATTTGGAATAGGGGTTTTGGTTGCCACTGGCGATCGAAACGATGTGGTCGCCAACTTCTTTATAAATCCAAAAGCAGGGTAAAGTCGCGGCCATAGCGACTTCAATAGGTTCAAATGCGGCTACACTTTTTAAAAAGTGCACGTAATGGTGGCAAACGGGTTCTATCTTGTTGTCGTCTTCCGGATCCAGACCAAATTCTTTAAAATAGTTTTCATGGAGGGCTTTTTCGACGATAAGTGCATTGCGTCCGAATTCAAAATAATCCAGGGCTTGTTGATTATCTGCACTCTTTGCACCAATAAAAGCTAAGACTCGTCCAAATTCCTCTAGATAGAAAGCATCCTGACGCATATAGAATTGAAATTTATCCAGGGGTAAGCTACCATCGCTCAGTTCTGAAATAAAAGGCATCGTTATGATATCTGCGTAAATAGGTTTGATCGTATCCCATGTTTTATCGCTCCATTTCATGAAAAATAAGTTTAGAAGGGTTGTGAAAATGATTAAGTGGCCCATTTCCTTTGCCAATAACGAGATCTTTACTTCCTTTGATTGCCTCGTGGACATAATCTAGTGCGATCGCAACAGCCTGATCAAGTGGTTTTTTTTGCGCCAACTGACTGGCTATTGCCGAAGAAAGTGAGCAACCCGATCCATGTGTATTTTTGCTGTCAATTTTTTGTGATTTAAATTCCAATGGTGATGCGTTTTGCTGAAAGAGGAGGGAAGTGAGTTCGCTACTTTGAAGGTGCCCGCCTTTAAGAAGAACTGACTGACACCCTTTTTCAAGAAGTTCAAGGCCCGCTTTTTCCATTTCTTCGACCTTAGTTATGGTTCTTCCGACAAGTACACTGACCTCATCCAGATTGGGGGTGATCACTGTTGTTTGTGGGAAAAGTCGGTCTACGCAAGCCTGTATCGTATCGTCATGAATTAATTTATGGCCACTTGTAGCTACCATTACAGGGTCAAATACAATTGTTCCACGGTAGTCTTTCAGGTAGTTGCTGATGAGTTCGACGAGTTCAATGTTGTGAACCATCCCGATTTTGATCGCATCCGGATAAATATCGTCGAAGATTGCATCCAGCTGCTCTCGGACTGCTTGAGTAGGGATTTCGTAAATATTGCGTACTCCCTGTGTATTTTGTACTGGTAAAGCTGTCAAGACGTTCATTGCATAGCATCCTAGGGCCGATATGGTTTTCGTATCCGCCTGGATGCCAGCTCCGCCGCTACCATCAAATCCCGCTATGCTCAGGACAGTGGGTACAGTGTATTTTTTTGTTATGTTCATGTTAATAATTCCTTTAATTGGGCACTACGTTCCCTTGGATCGTTACTTTTGCAAATCGCTGATACGACAGCAATTGAATTTGCTCCTGCTTGCCATGTACTTTCGATCGTATCCAGGTCCATGCGTCCAATGGCGATCAGGGGTTTTTCGGTTAAATTCCGTACCTGGCACAATCCGCTGATTCCCCATTCTGTAATGGTATCCGTTTTTGTTTTTGTTGCAAAAATGGGGCTCACACCAAGCTGATCTACCGCTCGCATCTGTTCGCTGTCCAGTTGTGCAAGATTCTCAAGTGACCAGCCAATTTGAATCTGCTGTCCATATTTCTCCCGTATTTCCAAAGGTTGACAATCATTCTGTCCAACATGTACACCCCAAGCTTCAATTTCGAGCGCTATACCAACGGCATCATTGATGATCAATGGGATCCCATAGCGGTCGGTGATCCGCTTCAGCTTTTTCGCTTTTTCTAGAAATCGCGCCGGAGTTTCGTTTTTTTCACGCAACTGAACAATATCCACACCGCCGTGGATGGCTTCCTCAGCAACATGAAGCCAGGATTGTGGGTAGCAATCCTGTTCAGAAATAACTAGATACAGTGGATAAGGAAACAAGGGATTAATTGCCATATTGTTTAATGTTGAGATCAGCTTTGATGCGATCAGCATTCAGCTGATAGAGCTCATCATAGATGTTCACCTGTAGGGAACCAGGCCCCGGGGACTTGGCCGCCGCCAGTTGACCCGCGAGACTCAAAAGGGCGACTCCGGCTGTTGCTGCTTCAAATGGTTGGTCTGCAATACCTAAAAATGCGCCGATCAGTGCAGTTGAACTACAGCCCAGTCCTGTCACCTGCGTCATCATCGGATGCCCATTGTGTACTTCCACTGTATATTGTTCAGATAGGATGTAATCTATCTTTCCGGAGATGCAGATGATTGATCCCACTTGTTCCTGCAGTGCTTGGCCATATCCAACAGCAGCTTTACTGTCTGCGGTGCTGTCCACTCCTTTGGTATTGACCTGGTTGAAATTGTAAAGGCTCATGATTTCCGAAGCATTTCCCCGTATAACCGTTGGCTTTAATTCCAGCAGATTTGCTAACAGATCATTGCGAAAAGCCGATATACCAGCTCCTACAGGATCTAATACCCAGGGGCGGCCAATGTTATTGGCGTGTTCTGCGGCGACAAGCATGGACTCGGCAGTAAGTTCACTCAATGTGCCGATGTTAAGGACCAATGACTGGGCAAGATCAACAACCTCGCGCACTTCGGATGGACTGTGAACCATGACTGGGGAAGCTCCAAGTGCAAGGAGTGCATTGGCAGTGCTATTCATGACCACCAAATTCGTAATATTATGTACAAGTGGTTTTTGTCGTTTGACCTGTGCTAACAGATCGATAATTAAATCTTCCATTCCTTTTTGTTCGCTATGTTTGTTGGTGGCTTTGTCAGGAAGAAATGAGACAGATAGGCTGTCAGGTATATCGCAATATACATAAGCGGTTGCTTTTCCCTACGCCGGTATAAACCGAATCAGGTTCGAAGGGACTATCTCAATTCCATACAGAATACCCCCAAAGCCACATCAAATTTAGACAAAAAAAAGGACTTTTTAAAGCTTCTTTATTACGTAATCTCGGAATAGTAAAACAAGCTATTAACCAATAGGCCCGTGTAAGAACATATTTTCGATCTAATCAACTGAGGAGAAAATAGACCATGTGCATGTACAGCGAAACCATGTGCCAGAAAGATCAAAGGCAGGCAGGTCTTTTGCTAAAAAGTTGTATTGCTCTCAACGCTGCATTCGGTGTACTTAGCATAGCATCCTATTTTTCAAGTCGCAATTCCATATAGTCAGACGGAGTATAGGTGACACGGGCAAAATTTTTTGTCAGGAGTTCTGTGTCAAGAACCTTTCCGCCCTGAAATTTTAGGAACTTTTCTCGCCAGATTTCATTTTTCCGGTAAAATTGATCTCCTATTTTAAGGAATTGATGTTCTTTTTCAAAAACATGGTAAGCGAAATCGAGTTCCTTATTGACGCGTAATTCACCTTCAAGACATTTTTCGGTAAACCAGAGGTTGATCTGAAATGTATAGTCCGTGTTGTTGGTAAATTGATAGTCACGATAGTTATAAAATACCGTCGCGCCGCTACCGAAGGGCAACACACGGCCATCGTCAGGAAAAGGGTCAAACGAATGATGATAGCGCTCTGTGACTGTCAGGGGGCTATGGATAACAAGCCAATGGATCAGATTGGAGATCTGGCAGATTCCACCGCCAATACCTGCCCGGGCTTCCCCGAAAGACAATTCCATCCCCGGAAGATAACCTTTTTTTTGCGTAGGCTGCCCAACGAGTTTACAGAATGAAAATATTTCGCCAGGGTGAATAAGTATACCGTTGATCTGCTTTGCTGCAATCTTTAGGTTGGTCACTTTATTGATCTGCAGCTGCATATTGTTTTCTCCCAGCTTCTTTAATAAAACAGACTGGTGCTTTTTGATGCGGTACTGCAATGCTGTTGTAGACTTGGTTTTTGTATAGTTTTTATTGTCCAGCAACCAAATGGCCTTTCTTTGTATTCTTCTTGCCCAGACAGCAAGAAAATACAGCAAAGGGTGACGTTGACTTATTAATTTCCGTTTTTTCACTAATGATGAATAACTGTTTATTGCGTTGAAGAAAAGTTGGTCATAGGACAATGATTTACTTTTATTTCAGGTCGCGAGTTTTAATTATTAAGAATTGGATTAACTTTCCTTTGTATTGTTTTAGAAGTGATTTTATTCTGTTTGTCGAATACACTGCTCTCATATTGGTAGTCGCCCAGTTCTTTTGAGACTATTTTCATGTCCAATGTACCATCACGATAAAATAGGTAGGTAGTTTCGTTGTCTTGTACAGCTATTTTGGTTTCAGCAGTGAGCTTCCCCGCTGCGTCAAATTCCTGCCGCGAAGAGAAATCGCTTGCTTTTGGATCATCATATTAATACAGTCTTCGGTTTTCGATGGCGTTATTTAACCCCGAAACTTCTTCAATAAGCTGACCATTTTAATTGTAACGGTGGTCGATCCAATTCATCCGTTGGTAAGCGAAATGAATGGATTCCTCTCGGACCAGTTGATATTGATTATTTAAATGATAGATGGATACGCTTTGTCGCTCGGCATCGCTAATGAGAATAGTATGCGGTAGGTATTGGTAAATTGTACTGTATGTCCATTTGCTGTTGTAAAGCTGCTGTATCGAATCGATTAATCCCCATTTGTTGTAAAAATATTTGGTGTAATAGTTGACTCCATTAGATAAATTGTTCGTTGATAGCTCTTTGCCTTTCTGATAAACAATCGTCATAATGCCGTTGGGTTTTTCGGGGTTCTCCCCTGTAAAAGTCTGCGAAATGTAGGTTCCGTCATATCTACCTTTTTTCTGATTGGAGTAGATCGGAAGGTTGGATCGGGAGATGATTGCCTTAGCATATTGCTTGGATGGTTTAAACGGAATAGCTGCGATGGAATCGAAGAATAGTTTCCCATCGTATTTAAGTGTTTTTTGAGGCGTACTTATCAGCTTATTATTTGTCAATATTGGCTTTGCGGCCTGGAGATAGCTTTGGCTACCATAGATAACTTTTGGTCGGCTCTGACCATCAAACAGGATCATGGCATTTCGTTGTTTGAGGGTCGGTACATCCACTGTCCACTTACGCTTGTTGACAAAAAAAGTAAATTTTTGGGCATCTGTCTTTGTAACTAGGAGCTTAGTCGTGCTATAGGGAACTTGTCGAATAATTTCATTTGCCTTTTGATCATGGAGACGCATCGCGAAATCCGTTGATTTATCGGATTCATTGGTAACGAACAGGATCGCTTGGCTAGGCGCTCCGATTTCCATTGATTTTATCGTTTGAGATCGTGCTACAGCCGTACAGAACAGGAGTGCCAATAACTGGAAAATGATCGATTGGGGCTTTATTGATCTGGAATGACAGTTCATTTAAATAGGGGGGGACTTTGGCTTTATATGTTTTAGTTTAGTACTTCTTTGAGGAATAGTAAAGTATGCTCCCAAGCACGTTTGGCCATAACAGGGTTATATTCTGGTGATTCCGGATTGGTAAAGGTATGGCCAGAATTGGCATAGGTAATGATCTGCCAGTCTGCTTTTCCTTCATTAAGTTCCTTAACCAATCCATCATAATCTTCTTTTGATACACTTTTGTCAGCGGCAGGATGTTCAACCAATACTTTCACATTGATTGCTGCATTAGGTCTGTCGACTGATTTGGAGAGCCCACCATGAATACTGACTACAGCAGCGACAGGAAAACCAGCGCGTGCTGTTTCCAGCGCTCCGGTTCCCCCAAAGCAGTAACCAATTACTGCAATTTTTTCGGGATCAGCTCCAGCTTCCTTCAATTGTTTCAGTGCAGCCGCAATGCGCTGCTGATAGGCCTTGTAGTCTGCTTTATAATGGCTGGCGATTTTCGAAGCCGCCGTGTTGTCTGTAGGGATATTTCCTTCACCATAGATATCGGCAATGAGAGCAATATAACCTTCTTTTTCAAGTTGTAAAGCGGCTTGTTTTGCTTCATTGTCTATGCCTTTCCAAGCGGGTAAAATAAGAACCGCAGGTCCTTTTTTATCAGCATTGGACGTGATAAGCCCATTTAGTTGCTGTGTTCCATCTTTATAGGATACCTGTTTTAACTCCTGTGCTTTCATGCTCATGGTAACAATAGTCAATAGAAAAAATGTTAAAGCTGTTTTCATCTGTTCCTGTTTTTATTCGATAGATGTTGTTCGCGATTAAATGAAGTTTTAACTTCCGCCAGTTCATCTGTTATTCGATTTGATTAAACCATTTGTTTATGATTGTCCTTTAAGGTAACTGCCTTGTGTAAAGTAGGGGCCTTAATATGTGTATTAACCCTTATAAACTCAGGATTGTTTTATAGATTCAATAATTCCGATCACATCCAATTGTCCCAGACCTTTTTCATGTGCTGCCTGGTAGGTGTCAAGAAGGGTTCCGAGCAACGGATAGGCTGCGCCCGCCTTTTGGGCCAATCGGATATCTTTTAACATCAGCTCCAGTGCAAATGCTGCGGTATAATTTCCTTCGACGAGCAATGGTGTTTTTACTTTTGTTGCTCCGCTACCACTGGCGCTATCGTTGATAATCTCTAGCATTTCACTGCGTTCAATCCCCAATTGATCGGAGAATAAGATGGTTTCGGCTAAACCCTGATAGATGATTGATAGAAAGTAATTGATGGCAAGTTTTGCGGCAATACCTTTGCCATTTTCACCAAGATGTTTAATGGATTTACCCATCTTTTCTAGGTAAGGTCTGGCACGCTCAAGATCTGTTTGTTCTCCACCCACCATAATGATCAGTGTACCTTCTGCGGCAGGCTTGGTACTTCCGGCCACGGGTGCATCCAGAAAAGTGGCCCCTTTTTCTGCTAGCTTTCGGGCAAGATCAATACTTGCGTCCTGTGAAATGGTACTCATATCCACAAATAATTTTCCGCTGATAGGCTGTTCAAGAATTTTACCATAAACCTCCTGAACTGCAGTATCGTTGGTCAACATCGTAAACACAATAGCATTGGCATTGACCAGATCAGAGACTTTTTCGTAAACAGCTGATTGCGCTTCGAAATCTATTGTTTTTGTTATATTTCTGTTATAAACGGAAAGAGGGAAACCTGCTTTTTCTAGGTTTTTTGCCATAGGGTGGCCCATATTTCCCAATCCTATAAATCCTACGTTTTCTGTTCTCATATTAAATTAAATGGTGTGAATCGAGTATTCTCTTACCAATAAAGGTACAAATGTTTTTGGATTCATATGGCTCAAAGCAATAATAGGACTATGCAGCTTTGAGATCCGCCCGATCGGCCACGATATTCGCTGGTTATAATGCGATTTTGGATCTAAATCAATACTCTGATTTCATTCCTGAGCAGTACAATTTTATCTTCATTCTCCAATTTTTTTAAGATCCGCGAGACCACTACACGTGAGGTGGTCAGATCGGATGCAATATCTTGATGAGTAAGGGTAAGAATCCGGTTGTTGGTAAGGTTTACTTTGGCTTTCAGGTAATTTAGGATACGTTCTTCCGTATTGGAGAATGCCAGATTATCTACCGCCTGGAGCATCTCATTCATCCGGCTGGCATAACTTGATATAATGAAATTCCGCCAGGAAGGATATTTTCCCATCCAGTTATTGACCTGTTCATTGGGAATCATCGCCACGGTAGTATCTTTTTCCGCCCACGCACGAATTTCACTTTTTTTATTACCCATACAACAGGCAATGGACATGGTGCAAGTTTGTCCTTGCTCAAGATAGTATAGCAGGAGTTCACCTTTCGTTTCATCCTCCCGAACCACTTTGATCGCACCTGCTAGCAGTAGGGGCATGGCTCTGATATATTGATCAGTATCAATAATCAGATCACCTTCATGGAATGTTCTGATTCGTGCAGTCTGTGTGATTTCTTCAATTAATGCAGGTTCAAGAACGCCCGCGTAAGCTTGTTCAATGGACAACATAGTTTTTTATTAATACTTAAATATAGCCATTTTGACCTTAAGGGGCGCTTTGTTTGACTAAAAAATGCTAAGACCTTATTCTTGCTATAATATTTGCTATTGTAAAGGCAACCTCAGGTAGCTATCCGGATAAAAAACAGAAATAAAAGAATATGTTGAGTTATTCAAAGAAGACAAAATTTTATTTTGTCTTCTTTTCGTATATTTCCATTGAAACCATATTTTTATTGTATTTCTATTAACGCGCTGATTTTTGATTTGCTGTTTTGATCTTAAAATCACGCTTAATCTATGGAAGTGTAAAATTCGAAGTGAATATAAATGGACTGATTATAGTTATGCTTATGTTAAAATTAGTTAAAAAGACAATCAATTCCTAATTTTGCGGCACAAAAAACAAAACAATCACATCTAACATGAAAAAGTCTTTACTTTTTTTTGCACTTGTTTTTGCTAGCTATGGATCAATTCATGCACAAACGGCAAATACAAGTTCGATTTCAGGAGTTGTTAAGGAGGCTGCTGGACAAACAGTTAAAGGAGCAACCATTAAAATCACCCACATCCCAAGTGGACAGGTAGTAAGCGGTTCTGCCGATGCTCAAGGAAAATTTCAAATTTCAAATCTTCAAGAGGGTGGTCCCTACAAAGTGGAAGTGACCTACATTGGTGAAAAACCAGTTGTCATTGAAAACATCATGTTGAAATCGGGCGAATCGTTAAATATAAATCCGACTTTTTCGGAAGAATCTTCAACGAATTTAGATGAGGTTGTTATCGTTGGGCATGGTGTTATTGATATCGCTGTGGGTAGAAAAACACCGATTGCGGTATCAACAATCCACAAAAAGGATTTAGAAGAAAAAGTAGGGGCACAGGATATTACTTCAGCTTTGGCCAACACACCGTCTGTTTATATTACTGGCCAGGCAAAAGGTTTTGGTGAGTCGTCTATGACTACACGTGGTTTTGACCAATCTAATACCGCATTTTTATTGAATGGTCAACCGATCAATGGCATGGATAATGGAAGTGTTTATTGGTCAAACTGGTCTGGGCTTACTGATATTGCCTCATTGGTGCAAATTCAACGTGGTTTGGGCGCTTCCAAATTAGCGATCTCGTCTGTTGGGGGGACTGTAAACTATGTAACGCAATCTACTTCAATGAAAGAAGGTGGCTTTGTAAGGACAACTGTCGGTAATGACATGTTTATGAAAGCCACTGTCGGTTATAATACTGGCCTCATGAAAAATGGATTTGCTGTTTCGGCAATGTTCACCCAGTGGTCTGGTAATGGTTATATGGATCATACCGAAGGTGCGGGACAGAGCTATTTCCTATCTGTAGGTTACAAAGCTAGCGAGAAGCACAACTTTAACTTTATGGTAACTGGGGCTCCGCAATGGCATAATCAAGGGTATACCTCAAAACTGTCAAACTATCTAGAATTTGGTAAACGATATAATGATAATTACAAAGATGCCAATGGTGTCATGATGAATGCACAAAAGAATTTTTATCATAAACCAGTGGCTAATTTAAACTGGGATTGGACTATCGATGATAAATCTTCATTATCTACTGTTGCGTATGCTTCTTTAGCTGCAGGTGGTGGCCAAGGACTAAAAAGTGATAAATATAACAAAGAAAAATACCTGGCTGCCGATGTGAACAATCATCAATGGTTTGGTGTTGTTTCAAACTATAACCGCAAGCTTTCAGAGTCTTTGAATTTTAATATCGGTTTTGATGTGAGGGATTATAAGGGAACGCATTACCGTAAATTGACTGATCCACTTGGC
This sequence comes from Sphingobacterium prati, assembly GCF_013167215.1. Lineage (GTDB taxonomy): Bacteria > Bacteroidota > Bacteroidia > Sphingobacteriales > Sphingobacteriaceae > Sphingobacterium > Sphingobacterium prati. The sequence continues at coordinate 962,261 of NZ_JABJWY010000034.1, read as the reverse complement.
AATACAAATGGTGTACTGCTAGGTGGAAATATCAATATTACTGATCCGGTATATCTGACTAATACGTATTCAACGAACCCTTGGAAGGCATTCTCAAGCAAACCGGATTCGCGCGATGAGCGACTCGCTTGGGACTATAACCAATACATCCGTTATGGAGGTTTGTTTGGCCAATTGGAATATGCTAAAAATGGATTTACAGCATTTTTCCAGGGATCCGTCTCTGAACAACAGAACAAACGCTATGATTATTTCCAATACACACCTGGAAATGAAAAGTCCAAAACAGTAAACAACTTTGGATATAACGCGAAAGGTGGTGTAAGTTATACTTTGGGTCAACATAGTATTTTTGCTAATGCCGGATATTATTCCCGTCAGCCTTATCAAAATAATATTTTCATGAATTATGCAAATGATATTAATGAAAATGCTGAAAATGAAAAAATTCTTGGTTTAGAAGCCGGTTATAAATTTGCTTCCCGATTCTTGGATGTCAATTTGAACGTTTATCGCACGACTTGGGAAAACCGTGTTACGGGTAGTTCAAGATTGGCAACGGATAAAGATGTTGCTAAATATAATCCAACAAACGATCCGAATATTCTGCTTGCCGGACAATTTATTTATACGTCAAATTATGGTGTTAAACAGGATCATAAAGGAGCAGAATTAGATGTTGCGGCACGTCCATTCCATGGTTTGACTTTAACAGGATTCGCATCAATCGGTGATTGGAAATACGATGGAAAAGTTACGGCTATTGAACGTAATGATAACCGTGTTGAATTGGGTAGGGAAGAGGTCGATTTGACTGGAGAACATGTTGGGAATGCAGCACAAACAACATATGGCTTTGGTGCAAAATATGTTGTATTCAAAGGTTTTTCTGTGGATGGTAACTACAGACAATATGACCGTCTGTACTCGTCAAGACACAGGACAGTTGAAGAGGACGGTAAAAAAGTTGGACGTGTAATGGAACTTCCTTCGTTCAATCTGTTGGACGCCGGATTATCCTATGAGGTTAAAGTAAGCGATAAAAATACGATGAGCTTCCGCGTTAACATGAACAATGTGTTAAACAAATTCTATATCTCTGAAGCGACCTCAAGTACAGTGACAACAGACGTCAACAATACCTGGAATGGCATCGATACCTCCAATTTCGTATTAATTGGTCAAGGTAGAACTTGGAATGCTTCTGTTAAGTTTACATTCTAATAGAATCTTATTATTGGCAAAAAGACTCACATTATTGTGGGTCTTTTTTTTGTTTTTTAATAAAAACTTAATACTTTTAGGTGATCTAACTGTCGACCTGATGTTGCATAAATTAATTTGTCTGGAAAATTTACAGATAGGTACCGTTTATTTTTCTGCTTTTGTGGTAAACCTGGATGGTGGAAATACAGGTTTTGCTTTATTTATTAACCAAGAAAATGATCCGATTTTTATTTTTCGAAAAGAGAAGAAAAATGAAGTGTCTTTTCATGTAAACGAAGAACAATTCTTCTGGATTGTAAAAAACAGTCAGTTTACGGCTGATGAACGCCAAAGTTTTTTTGCAGAATTTGTGGAATTTCTCCGTTTAATGGAAGATAAAGTCTCTAATTATGTTTTTAAGCGTGAAAAACTTGTCAGATTTACTAATTCAAGGGATATCGTTCGGTATAAATATCTTTATTTGACCGGTGAACTGAATTAAAACTGCTTTTTTAAACTGGTCTTGCAGGTTGTTAAATTTCTTTTCTATTGAAATTTAGCTTAGTTTTGGGTATGAAGCAACTGATATCAAATCTATCTGTTACCCTCCGGGGTAATGCTTTTACAGAAGCGGATTTTAAACTTCCGCCTCCTGTATTACTTGCTAAGTTTTCTTTTTTGCCAATTTCGTCTTTTTTTCCAACGGATATCATTTCCTTCTCCCAAGATGAGTTTGATCACATTCACCAAAAGGATATTAAGCTCTTATTAAGAGGATTTTTTATCGGAATCATTGGTGGTGGTGATCCTGTACAGCTTTTGGAAGAGGCGATTGATTTGGCTAACAGTGTGTTGGCTTATAGTTACCTTGGGCTCTATTATTTTAAAATACAGGCTTATGATCAAGCTATCGCCGTCTATACTAGAGCAATTGAGTTATTTAAGGAAGAACCCTATTTTTATGCAAGCCGCTGTCTGGTCTATCGCATTATTGGCGAGGATGAAGGTGCATTTTATGATTACCAAATCGCTAAACGATTGGATTTTAATTATCACAGTGTATTGGAATGGCAGGAAAACCAGGCTGAGGTAAGCTATTTTGAAGCAGAGAATCTGGTCATTCAAGAATTGGAATCTACACAGAAAAATCTCAGTACGGATGAATTGAACTCGTTGGGACTTGAATATGTACATTGTTATGATTATCTGAAGGCGATCGAATTGTATACCATGGCCATCAGTAAAAATGCGACAGATGATAGTAATCTCTTCGTTTTTAGAGGAAGTCTCTACTTGAAATTAACCTGTTTTGAACTGGCTTTGAATGATTTTAACCGGGCGATCGAATTGGATGGAAATCAAACTGCGGCCTATGTATTCCGGGCCAAGGTATTTGAATCATATCGTTATTCCGAAAAAGCACTACAGGATTACGCAAAAGCCGAAGAAAATGACCATAACTCATCGATCGTCTATGAAGAACGGGCCTCTCTATTCGAGCGTCTGGGCTGTCTGCCCGAAGCATTGTCTGATTTTGACCGGTTGGTCGAACTGAATCCTGAGGACTTTTATGTGTATTCTCTACGCGCAGATCTTAAGGAAAAACTAGAGGACATGCACGGTGCGTTGGTTGATTATTCGATGGCTATCGAGTTAAATCCTTATTATTCAGATTTATATTCTTATCGCGCTGCGATTAAAGAAAAGTTGGGTGATTTTGCGGGGGCAAAACTGGATTTGGATAAGTTTAACGAATTGGAAGATGAATAAATAGCAAAGGTTCCGGCAATGACGAAGGAACCTTTGCTATTTTATGTTTTATTCAAAAAGGATCAACAGCTTTTTTTTTGAGTCATAATAGAATGATCGGGCAACCGAAGTTCCGGTCTCTCATTTCGATCGCTATTTAATGATTCGTTTAATCTTATTTGAACGCTTGATCAGTTTGTGTAACTTGTCATAATCTTCACTGGCGATTGAATCATGTAAGGACTGCAGCTGTTTGATATGTTCCTCCAGTACTTCCAGTACATTTTCCCGATTCTGTTTGAAGATAGGGGTCCACATGTCGGGTGAACTTTTTGCTAGGCGTACGGTAGATTCAAAACCTGAACCTGCCAGCTCAAAGATACGTCCCTGCGATTTCTCCTTCTCTAGGACCGTTAGGGCTAATGCGAATGAAGTGAGGTGAGAGATATGTGAAACATAGGCTGTATGTACATCGTGCTCGTCCGCGTTCATGAAGCAGGTGCGCATCTCCAGTTGATCGGTGATTGCATCGGTGATTTCGAAAGCATCTTCGTCTGTCCTGAAGGCCTCGACATAAACCATCATCTTCCCTTTAAAAAGACCTGCAACAGCAGCCTCCGGACCCGAATATTCTGTACCCGCCATTGGGTGGGCAGCAAGATAGCGACCTCTATTTGGATGATCTTTGATTTTGTTGAGTATGTTAGTTTTAGTTGACCCCATATCGATAACAACTTGATCGGTGACCTGATCAAGAATCTGTGGAACAACCTGCAAAATAGCATCAACAGGAATAGTCAATATAAGTACCTTACATGCTTTTATTGCATCTTCTAAGGTCATTGCTTCGTCGATAAAGCCTATCTGCTTGGCTTTGTCAAGATTTTTCTCACTTTTATCTACGCCGATAATCTTACTGCAGAATTTTGTTTCCTTTAGGCGAATGGCAACTGATCCGCCAATTAAACCTACGCCTACGATGGCAATATTCATATGTGAATAATTATTAATTCGTGTTTATTGTATGTATAAATGCTTCACATTTATTTTACGGGCTCTCGAAGCCTGGTCTTTTTTGGTATCAAATGAAATAGCTGTTTTGTTTTTCGTCACCACGGGCTATTTCATCTGATTCAAATGTTTACATTGAAAATTACCGTCAAAAGCTTTCTTTGATACGTTGGATGGATTCTTCAAGAACTTCTACTGTGGCACAGAGACTGATCCGGATGTATTGATCTCCACCATTCCCAAAAATGCCTCCGGGTGTGATAAATACCCGAGCTCGGTCCAAGACAGCATCGCTAAGTGCATAACCATTTATGTAGGAATTTGGAATCTGAGCCCATACAAATAAGCCTACCTGATCTTGTTGGTATGAACAGCCCAATAGTTCCATGATTTCATATACCTTCTGACGCCTATCAGCATAAATTTTGTTTAAATCCTGGTACCAGGATGAGTCCAGCTGCAAGGCTTTTGCCGCCGCTAGCTGGACGGGGAGGAACATCCCCGAATCCATGTTGCTTTTGAATCGCAGCACCTGATTGATCCGTTCTTCCGCACCAACCAATACCCCGACTCTCCAGCCGGCCATATTGGATGATTTGCTTAAAGAATTTAATTCGATCGCAACCTCTTTGGCTCCGTCCACGCTCATGATACTACGTGGTTTATCCGTCAGGATAAAACTATAGGGATTGTCATGACAGATAAGTATATTATATTCTTTTGCAAACGCAATCAGTTCATTATAGAACGCATCCGAGGCCGAGGCACCCGTAGGCATGTGCGGATAATTGATCCACATCAACTTGACCTTCGATAGATCTTGTTTGCGAAGTTCGCTAAAGTCAATCAGCCAATTTTTTTCCTGTGTAAGCTTGTAAGTTATTGCTTCTGCTCCACTTAATCTTACTGCTGCAGCGTAGGCTGGATAGCCGGGATTAGGGATTAAAGCTTTGTCTCCTTCTTGGAGGTAAGTCATGCAAATATGGACGATTCCTTCTTTCGATCCAATGAGCGGTAAGATCTCCGTATTCGGATTAAAAGTAGCGCGATAATAACGTTGATACCAATCTGCGACTGCTTGCCTTAAGGCCGGAGCTCCTTTATAATTTTGATAGCCATGTACATTTGGAAGTTGAGCATTATCGTTCAATGTCGCGATTACCTCCGGATGAGGGGGTAAGTCAGGACTTCCGATCCCTAGATTGATTACACGTGCACCCTGCTTGTTTAATTCATCTATTTCTCTTAATTTTTTTGAGAAATAGTATTCTTCAGTGTGCTGCAATCTTTTGGCAACGTCTATTTGCATTTTATTTTTAATAATTTGGTATTTGAATGAAGCTAAATTAGGGAATTATCTATAAAATGTAACTATTTTTGTCTTTTTTTCAAACGAGTATCCCATTTGTCATTTATCATTGAGGTGCAACAATTTTATTGAAAAGTAGTGCATGCGTACTTTTCTTGATTAATTTGTTATTTTTGTTCAATTTCCTCGCTAAAAGAAATCTTAATGGAAGAGGAGAGATCGACAAATTACTTTTTTGTATAAAATAAATTTGTCTTAGTTCAAAATTAATGAAAACATATTTTAGGCTCTTATCATTCGCTAAACCCATTGAGAAATTTGCAATTCCGTATGTAATCTGCACGTTGATTACGGTTGTTTTTAGCACATTAAATTTAGCATTACTCGCTCCATTACTCCATACACTTTTTAATACAGGCGAAGCTACTGTCGAAGCAATAAAACCCGAAACTTACACCGATATTTTAGCGTGGTTTAATTATTATGCTAGTATGGCAAATGAACAGTTGGGTGCTTATGGCGCATTAAAGTACGTTTGTATTGTTATTGTAATTTCTGTATTTATAAGCAATCTTTTCCGCTATTTCTGTCAGCGGATCATGGAGAATTTTCGGATTCATACCTTGTTAAAGCTCCGTAGAGCTGTATTTGATAATGTAATGGACCTACACGTTGGCTATTTTACAGGGCAACGCAAAGGGGATATCGTCTCAAAGGTGGCATCCGATGTACAAGTGGTGCAGTATTCGGTCACAGGTACATTGCAAGTGGTATTCAAAGAACCTTTGCAATTGATCGCTTATATCGTGATGCTGTTTAATATTTCAGCGAGACTGACCTTCTTTTCGTTGCTGGTAATTCCTATTTCGGCATTTTTTATAGCCCGGATTGTAAAGAATCTGAAAAGTCAGGCGCGCTCGGCACAGGAGTCCTATGGAAACATGATTTCCTATCTGGATGAAGCATTATCAGGTGTCAAAATCATCAAAGCCTTTAATGCGGTTTCTTTTATCAAAAATAGATTTCACAACGAGAATGAACGCTACGCTAATATCGGGCGTGCCATGGCTAAGCGACAACAAATGAGTTCACCTGTCTCGGAGTTATTGGGGGTCATCATGGTGGCAATCATTTTGTTATATGGTGGACATCTGGTGCTTTCAGGAGATCAAAGTTTGACCGCCCCTGCATTTATTGCTTACATTGCTATTTTTTCACAGGTCATGCGTCCTGCAAAAGCATTGACTGATGCCTTTAGTGGTATTCATAATGGTCTTGCGGCTGGAGAAAGGGTATTGGAACTGGTCGATGAGCGGAGTGAAGTGACCGACAGGCCTAATGCAAAAAAAGTTGAAAGTTTTGCACGAAATATTGTTTTTAAGGACGTGAATTTTGCTTACACGAAGGATAAGAAAATCCTTCAGGGAATAGACCTGACGATTGAAAAGGGGAAAGTAGTTGCTTTAGTTGGTCCTTCTGGAGGAGGAAAATCAACATTGGTTGACCTCATCCCTCGGTTTATGGATGTTACCGATGGTCAGATCCTTTTCGACGGCATTGATTTAAGAGAGCTGGATCAGGATTCTTTGCGTAATATGATCGGTGTGGTCAATCAGGAATCAATTTTATTTAACGATACCATTTTTAATAATATCGCATTTGCTAACCTGTCTGCCAGTCAGGAGGAGATCGAAGCTGCAGCGAAGATCGCCAATGCACATGAATTTATTCTAAAAACAGATCATGGGTACCAAACGAATATTGGCGACAGAGGGGGTAAATTGTCCGGTGGACAACGACAGCGGATCTGTATCGCACGTGCAGTGCTGAAAAATCCACCGATCATGCTACTGGATGAGGCAACTTCGGCTTTGGATACCGAATCTGAAAAATTGGTACAGGATTCACTCTATAAATTGATGGACAATCGGACAACAGTCGTTATCGCCCACCGTTTAAGTACCATTCAGAATGCGGATAAGATCGTTGTGATCGAAGCCGGAAAGATTGTCGAAGCGGGGAGCCATAGTGAATTATTGCAACATGATGGCTTATATAAGAAGTTGATTGAGATGCAGCAATTTACAGATTAAGGATATTGTTTTGATAAAGTTTTAATGGTCTTTATAACAGGGAAAGAATACACAGCTTAATAAGTGTTATCACATTTTTATTATAACTTTTGTTGCCTTTTCGGTACATTTGTTTAAGATAGGAGATACATTAATGAACGCATTAGATAAATTAAATTTCTTGATCAACGATAAAAATTTAGACGTTGAGTTAAGAAATATAGCGGAGAAAGTTTTGCGAGAGGAGCGTATCACTTTTGATGAAGGAGTTCTTTTATATGAAAAAGGTGAATTGGGTTATCTTGGTGTCTTAGCCAATTACATTCGTGAGAAACGTCATGGAGACCATACTTTTTTTAATCGTAATTTTCACATTGAGCCGACCAATGTCTGTGTATATGACTGTAAATTCTGTTCCTATTCCAGACTGATCAAAGAACGCGCCGAAGGTTGGGAGATGGAGGTTGATGGTATGATGGACATTGTGAGAAAATATGACAATGAAGCTGTTACAGAAGTGCATATTACAGGTGGTGTGGTTCCGAAACAAAATCTCGAATTTTATGCAGATTTTTTCAAAAGATGCAAAGCGCACCGACCGGAACTGCATATCAAGGGACTGACCCCGGTCGAATATTATTACATTTTCAAGAAAGCGAAGTTGAGTCATTATGACGGCCTGAAATATTTGCAGTCTTGTGGTCTGGACTCAATGCCCGGAGGAGGAGCAGAAATTTTTCATCCGGAAATCAGGGAGCAGATTGCGCACGACAAATGTACTGCAGAACAATGGCTGGACATTCATGAGCAGGCGCATCGCCTGGGGATGCATACCAACGCAACGATGTTATATGGTCACATTGAGCAGTTTTGGCATCGGGTGGATCACATGGAACGTTTGAGACAGCTTCAGGACAAAACGGGTGGATTTCAAACATTTATTCCGTTGAAATTTCGGAATAAGGAAAACCAGATGTCACACATCTCCGAGGTTTCGGTGATCGAAGATTTAAGAAACTATGCGGTTGCACGGATCTATATGGATAATTTTGACCATATCAAAGCTTATTGGGCGATGATATCGAGAGACACGGCGCAATTATCGTTGGCTTTCGGTGTAGATGATATCGACGGCACCTTGGACGATACGACCAAAATTTATAGTATGGCCGGTGCGGAGGAACAGAAACCCGGAATGACTACACAGGAGGTGGTGGAATTGATAAAGAAGGTAGGACGCCATCCCATCGAACGGGACACATTGTATCATGTTGTAACTGATTATAATGATGTGGTCTTCGACGAAGACTCCAAAAAGAAAAGTTATTACGCCCTACCTGTTGTGAACTCATAAATTAGATTATACCCATTTTGAAAAAGACATTTTATTTTATACGACACGGACAGACTGATCTAAATTTAAAAGGCATTGTGCAGGGAAGAGGAGTTAATTCCCCATTAAATGAAACAGGCATGGCCCAGGCTCAGGCTTTCTTTGAACGGTACAATACAGTGCCTTTTGACAAAGTATATACGTCTACATTATTGCGAACCCATCAGACCGTAAAAGGGTTCATCGACCAGAATTTACCCTGGGAGCAACTTGTTGGACTCGACGAGATTAGCTGGGGAATCTATGAAGGAAAGGAGCAAACGCCCGAATTACTGTCTGGCTTTGAACAATTGGTTGCTGCATGGCGCAACGGAGAATTGGATGTCAGTATTGAAAATGGAGAGTCTCCTCAAGCGTTGATGCAACGTCAGCAAGTTGCACTGGATCATATGTTAGCTCAGACAAATGAAAAAAATATCCTTGTTTGCATGCATGGTCGTGCGCTGCGTATTATGCTTTGCCTGATGACAGGTATTGATGCCCGATATATGGATGATTTTCCACACACAAATACTGCTTTATATAAATTGCTGTACGATAATGGTCAATTTGAAATTATAGATCATTACAATACAGATCACTTAGAAGCATTAATGAATGAATAAAATTAGAGTTTCAGCCGTATCTTACACAAACACTTATCCGTTTTTGAACGGAATACGTAAATCAAAGGTTATGGATCAGATTGATCTCAGTGTCGATTATCCGAGTGCCTGCGCACAAAAAGTAATAGATGACGATGCAGATATGGGAATTATTCCTACTGCCGCACTATTAAGTCTCCCTGAATATTACATCAATACGGATTTTTGTATCGGAACCGAGGGAGCTGTTGATTCGGTGTTTATTTTTTCCAATAAGCCTATTAAGGAGGTGGAGACACTCAAATTGGATAAGCAATCGCGTACTTCTAATGGACTTGCCCGTGTGCTGCTAAAGAATTACTGGAAGAGAGAGGTTCAGTTGATTACAGAGGACGGAATAGAGCCGGATGCCTATGTCCTGATCGGTGACCGCACCTTCGGTAAAAAGAATAGCGTACCCTATGTTTATGACTTGGGCAAAGAATGGTTTGATTTTACTGGATTGCCTTTTGCCTTTGCACTCTGGGTAAGCAATAAAAAGTTGCCCGAATCTTTTGTGAAAGATTTCAATGATGCGCTCGCTTATGGTGTAGCTCATGCGACTGATGTCATTGAAGGATTACCCGAATTTGAAGGGTTTGACTATACAAAATATTTAACGGCACATCTTGATTTTCACCTAACGGATAGAAAACGGGAAGCTGTACAACGTTATCTAGGCTATTTAAAAGAGCTCGATTGATCAATTAAAGTTTAGCGCGTTAGAAATAAAAAAAGAGGTTTGCCGGTAAACCTCTTTTTTTATACCTAGATACACGTCGTTATGCTTTCTAAGTTCTCCCAACTTTCACTTTTCGACCTTTGACCTTTTGTCCGTTTGCGGCATTAATGATCGTTAAAGCAAGTTTGCGTTTAACCGCAATATAGGCGACTTTGTCTTTGACTTCGATAATGCCAATATCGTCTTTTTCGATTCCGTCCAGATTCAGCAGAAAGCCAACGATGTCAATTTTGTTGATTTTGTCCTTCCTTCCCGCGCTGACATAAAGTGTCGCAAAAGGAGAGTTTTCGGGAAGATCATAAAAATCAGGGAATTCTTCTTCAGCTGTATCAGCGGAAATATAGGGATAATTTTCTTCGGGTTTTAATATCACATACACATCACCTTTGGCCTGCATACGTGCAGTCCGTCCGTTGCGATGGGTAAAGTCATCTTCCTTGTGCGGAAGTTGATAATGAATGATCGCGTCTACCTCGGGAATATCCAGTCCCCGGGCAGCAAGGTCTGTTGTAATCAGGACATTGTTGGAGTGGTTTCTGAATTTTAGCAGCGCCAGTTCTCTGTCCTGCTGCTCCAGGCCGCCATGAAAAATGTCATGAATAATATTGCGATTGTCCAATAATTCACTGATATGCTCTACAGCATCGCGGTGGTTGCAAAAAATAATCATTTTTTTTGTGCCGATCTTGCAGATAAGTTTTAATAGTGCTTCGAGTTTCTTTTGGCTGGTCGCGACTACTTTCTTTATTGTGATCCGTGGGATATTGTTTGCATTTTTCAGGAAATCGACAGTAATGGGATCCTGAATCTGTGTAAAGGCCGGAATCGTTTCCATTGTTGTCGCAGATGTCAATACGCGCGACTTTATTTTGGGCATATGCCGAATAATAAAATCCATTTGCTGATGAAATCCAAGTTCCAGTGACTTGTCAAATTCATCCAGTATTAAGGTATGGATCTGTGTCGGATCAAAATTTCCTTCTTCAAGATGCTGTTTTATTCGACCGGGGGTACCGATGAGAATAGATGGTGCATCTTTGAAAGCATTTTTCTCGATCCGGGTACTATGTCCGCCATAGGCGCAGGTCACTTTGTATCCGGATGATAGTTTTCGGATCACCTGTTCAATCTGTAAGGCAAGCTCACGGGTAGGCACTAAAACCAAAACCTGTACTTCACGGGCAATATCTTTTAGCTGTTGTAGTATTAATAGTGAAAAGGCCAATGTTTTTCCTGACCCCGTAGGGGAGAGTAGGATGAGATCTTTATCTTGTTGATAGGCGTCCAATACCTTTTGTTGCATTTCATTCAGGGATGAAATACTTAATTTGTTTAATATAGCTTCTAGCTGCATGGCACAAAAGTACGAATTAAAACGAAAAGGTAATCTCCTTAGCTGGATTACCTTTTTCGTCTATTTCGCAGGCTCTCATGTAAACAAATATTGTTAACAGTCTACAAATAACGATACTTAAGATGTATTAATTTAGAGTATATCAATACCTTGTTTGCGTAAGGCCTGTTTTTTATCTTCTTCCCAGATACTGACCTGTACTTCACCGATATGTTGTTTTTTTAGCATAAACATACATACGCGTGATTGACCGATACCGCCGCCCATCGATTCAGGCAATTCATCGTTTAGCAACATACTATGGAAAGTTAGTTTGGACTTTTCGCTGCAGTTTCTGATTTCCATCTGATGGGCTAATGCTTTTTTGTCGACACGGATTCCCATCGAAGAAAGCTCGAATGCGGAATTTAGAATAGGATTCCACACGAGGATATCGCCATTTAAACCCAGATAACCAGCATCATTCGCTGTACTCCAATCATCATAATCTGCTGCTCGGCCATCATGTGCCACACCATTACTCAGTGCGCCGCCGATGCCATATAAGAATACCGCGCCATATTCTTTTGTGATAGCATTTTCCCGTTCTTTGGCACTTAAATTAGGATATCTTTGTAGTAATTCTTCTGAGGAGATAAATGTAATGGTGTCCGGAAGAATCGCTTTTATCTGTGGGTATTTGCGCTCCACCTGTAATTCTGTAAATCGAAGTGATTCGTAGATGCTGAGTACGGTAGCTTTCAGCAAATCCAAATTACGCTGATCTTTGGCGATCACTTTTTCCCAGTCCCATTGATCCACATAAATGGAATGTATAGGCGTGTAATCTTCATCTGGACGAAGGGCTTTCATGTCGGTGACAATACCTTCACCAGGTAACATTTCAAGCTCTTTTAAGCGGACTCTCTTCCATTTTGCCAATGAATGAACAACGACAGCTCTTTTTTCATTTAAAGATTTGATCGGAAAAGAAACTGGACGCTCGATGCCATTCAGATCATCGTTTAAACCGGTACCATCCAGAACCACTAGCGGCGACGAAATTGGAATCAGATTTAATTTGTTCTTTAATTCTTGGACAAATGTATCTTTAACGAAGCTGATAGCAACCTCGGTATTTAAAAGTTTTCTTCCCTCCATATGAGTCATTGAAAAGCCATGTACGGATCATTGTACATCGCATCATTTTTCTTTTTCAGTTATTTGATACAAAAATATGAAAATATCATTTGTTTATATGTTTTGTTATTACTTTTGATATTTATCCATTAAAATGTTCAAATAATATAAATTTTATAAGAAAGTAGGGATTGGTCAATATTTAATTATAAAACTATTAATTTGACAACAGAACTAATCCTGGTCGGTCCAATAAAAAAGCCCTGAAATTATTTTCAAGGCTAATTTTGTTCTATTTAAATGGGGCTCCCTATACAGAGAAACTTTCACCACAAGCGCATGTCCGGCTTGCATTGGGATTATGAAATTCAAACCCTTTGCCGTTCAACCCATCGGAGTAATCAAGTTCTGTTCCTGCCAGATAAAGGAATGATTTAATATCCAAACAGATTTTCACGCCTTTATCTTCGAAAAACTGATCCCCCTTCTTTTCCTCATTATCGAAATTCAGTTTATAGCTTAAGCCTGAACAACCGCCACTTTCTACAGCAACACGCACAAAGTAATTGCCGTCATATTGCTCATCCTTCATGATTTCCTCGATACGAGTTTTTGCTTTATCTGTAACTGTAATCATAGTTGTATCTTTGTCTACTACAAAGATACATACAATCCTGCTAAATTTTGCCTGCGCTTAAGTTTTTAGAATGTCATAAATTAACTGAGCAAACCCGCCTTGTAAAGTTGCCATACGGGAGATTGATCCCTTATTTTTTGCACCGTTGCTGTAATCAATTGCGCGCATTGCAGCACTTCCTCACGCGTGGTTAGAACACTTAAACTAAATCTAATGGCCGAAAGCGCGTCTTCTTTGGATACACCCATGGCAAGCAAAACATGGGACGGTTCCCTTGATCCCGTGACACAGGCAGAACCGGATGATAAGGCCAATGTAGGACAGGCAGTCATAATTTCGCTGGCAAGTATATGTTTGAAACTAATGTAACTTGTTGTGGGCAGTCGCAGGGTCTTTTGTCCATGTATTATAATTTCAGGAATCTTTGAAAGTTCGGCCTCCAGCAGGTCTCGATATGCCTCAACAGGCTCATAGGCTTTTGGGCTTAGTTTGGAAATCGCTTTTCCCAGCCCGACGATAGCGGGAACATTGTAGGTGCCGCCACGGAAGCCATTTTCTTGCCCCCCCCCAAGAACTAAAGGCGTAAGCTGAATGGGTTTTGATTTACGCCGGATATATAACGCACCTGCTCCTTTAGGACCGTGCATTTTATGTGCACTTAAACATAAGAGATCGACGGGGAGCTGCTGCAGATCAATTGTAATTTTTCCGATTGCCTGTGTGGCATCGCAAAAAAATAGAATGTCCTCTTTAGCGCAGATAGCAGCTATCTCTTCAAGCTCAGATAGTACACCTGTCTCGTTGTTGGCAGCCATCAGGCAGATCAGTATGGTCTTGGAAGTAATCGCATTTTTAAGATCAGCTAAGGAGATATGGCCCTGCCTGTCGACAGGGAGATAAGTGATTTTCCCACCTTGTTTTTTCAACTGCTCACAACAGCTCAGCACCGCTTTATGTTCTGTAGCTGCTGTTATGATGTGATTCCCCTGCGACTGATATTTGTCAAATACCCCCCGTAGTACCGTATTGATACTTTCTGTCGCTCCGGAATTAAAGAAAATTTCCTTTGGACTACAGTGTAAAGCCTCGGCAACTTGCGATCTGGCCTGCTGGACAGCAGCATTTGCTGCCCTTCCCATCTGATGGTAGACGCTGGATGCATTGGCATAATTTTGGATGAAATAGGGGGTCATTTCCTGCCATACCTCATCCAAAATCCGGGTGGTTGCATTGTTGTCCAAATATATGGTATCCTTCATCCGTATAAAGGTAGGTATAATGACGTTTATGTAGAAGCTTTTACACCAACTTCTTTCTTTTTGACATTCGGATCATAACGTAATCCCGGCGTCAGCCAATACATCAAAATGACACGCGAATAACGGTAATTGAATGGTGACATCAAGACCACACTTAATATGGCAACTGTTGCATAAAGTACAAACGATGAATCATTTCCCGTAAGAATGTAAGTTGCCATACAAGCCGTTACCATCTCGGCAATTGCGAATGCATAGGTTACGTACATTGCTCCATAAAAATAGCCTGGCTCACGCTCGTAACGAAGACCACAGTATTCGCAGTGGCTATTCATTTTTTGCACCTTTAAACCGTAGGCCGGACCTTTGTATACATGACCGACTCTACATCTTGGACATTTTGCCTGCCATGCCGCTTTGAATTCGGATAATTCGTATTTAACTTCTTCCATAGTTATAATTGTTTTCTGAACTCTTCAGGTGTGAGATCAGTTGATTTTTTGAAAAATTTGGTAAAATAAGAGTTGTCTTTAAACTGCAGTTCATTTGCAATTTCAGTAATATTTAAATTTTTATTAATCAACAGACGTTTTGCTTCAAGGACAATCCGGTTGCGGATGATCTCGCCCGCGGACTGACCGATATAGGATTTACAGATCGCATTCAGGTGATTGGCTGTGATAAAAAGTTGATCGGCATATATACTCGGTAATTTGGTAGATTTAAACTGTTGCTCGACCAATTGTTGAAAGCTATTGAATATTTTATGATTATAAGGATTGCTACCTTCTTTTTGCTCTTTTTCCGAACATATAGAAACATACAATAAAAATTGGAGCAACAGCGTACGAATATAGTCTTCAGATAGACCTGTGGACTTGGCTGCCAGAATTTCATCAAGGATATTCGTTGCCTGAGCACGGCAAGACTCCTCTAATTCAAAAATTAAATGTTCAATTTTACCCTGTAAGAAACTGAAACGCTCTAGATAGTCCGTACGTAACAAAAAGGATTGGAAATAGTCTGTCGAAAAATTGACCACATAACCTTCTTCATCACCTGCAAAATTCCAGGTATGTACCTGACCGGGGACCATAAAATAAATCTGAAAAGGTTGGACTCTATAGTGATTGAAATCAATAATATGACTACCTGAACCTTTCGTAAATAATACAAAATGAAAAAAATTATGCTTGTGAGGAAACACCATATTATCGTGTTTAATGACATATTTACTTAAATCATCAATATGGATAGTTGTTTTATTGTTGAGGTCAAGACTACAGCTATCTATAATAGGAATGGTGTTTTTTCTATTCATAATACAAAGTTAGCTTAAATATCCTTTTTATCGTGGTGTTAATTTGTTGTTTTGTGGTATTTTTCAACGATTTGAAATTTTGCGTATCCAATGTAGATGTTGGAATGATCCTTGTTTCAAAAAATGTGAAAATATAAAAAACATATGGAAAGTAATTTAAATAGCCTAGGGACTAGGTTCGAGCGATTGACTGATATTGTTATTGATTCAATACCAGGTATTATTGGTGGTGTTATTTTATTAATTATTGGCAAATACGTTATTGACTTAGTCAATCGGTTATTGCATAAGCGTTTTGAAAAGAGGAATGTAGATCCATCAATCCGCGCATTTATCTCCAGCATTGTAAAGATCGTTATGTGGGTGATGTTAATGTTGACCGTGGCCAGTCAAATTGGTATACAGACAACTTCATTTATTGCGGCCTTGTCTGCCTTCGGATTGGCCGTTGGTATGGCACTTCAAGGGAGTCTAAGTAATTTTGCGGGCGGGGTATTGATTTTAATGTTTAGACCATTTGAAGTCGGAGATTATATATCAAGCGCCAATGGTACTTCAGGGACAGTAGAGCGAATTGATATTTTATACTCGACATTGATCGGTGATGATGGTGTAAGAATCTTCAGCCCGAATGGCCCATTAGCCAATTCAGTGATCAAGAACTACACAAAAATCGTTCAACGGATGTTTGAATACACCGTGAGCATATCATACGATAAGAATGTGAAGGACGCAAAGGACATTATACTCAGCGTGCTGCGTTCTAATGAAACTGTGCTGAATGCACCTGAACCTACGGTATTTGTTAAAGAATTGGGAACGAATTCCATTGTGTTGACGGTAAGAGCATGGACAAAGCGTGAGCATTATTGGCCAGCACGCAATTCCATGCAAGAAAAAATTATGCTTGAACTGGAACGCAATAACATTAGTGTAGCACCCAATCCGGCACAGATTAGCATCGTCTCGAATACAAATGATCCAAAGGGTCCGGTCAAAACAGATGCTTAATCATCTTTCAAAGCCCGGATAAGAATAAAGTACCGGTAGGCTAATATGGCCTGCTGGTACTTTTTTAGTTTCAAGGGGTCTTTTGTCCCATACTTGGGGAGTATCGCTTTATTTAGCTTATTTAGGAACTGAAAAAATTGACGTGTCATAAGTATACTTCGGGATTGATTGTTTGAGGCATCTTTTCACCTTTGATCGCTGCTAATAAATTGCTTGCCGCCATTAAAGCCATGTTGTCCCTGGTTTCCACTGTTGCAGATCCAATATGCGGAAGAATACAGACATTTTCAAGATTCAATAGCGGGTCGTCAGGTGTCATTGGTTCGGGGTTTGTCACATCAAGCCCAGCTCCCCATAATTCTCCTTCACGCAGCGCTTTCGCTAAATCTTCTTGTTTCACTAATCCTCCGCGTGCAGTGTTGATCAGGATCGACGTATTTTTCATGCGTTTAAATGTATCCTGATTGAATCTATTGGCTGTCTCCGCAGTAAGTGCGGCATGAATGGAAAGGACGTCACTTTGAGTTAACAGATTATCAAAATTGACATATCTAGCGCCTAGGGTTTGTTCGGCTTCCAAATTGCGCCCACGGTTATAATAGATGATTTCCATGTTATAGGCGGCTCTTGCTTTTCGTGCAAATTCAAAACCGATCCGTCCCAAGCCATAGATTCCTAATGTTTTGTTGTTGAGTTCAATGCCTAAATGAGCAGTTGGGTCAAAACCTTTCCATTGTCCCTGAAGAATCTGTTTGTGATTAAAAAAGGCTTTTCTAGAAACAGCTAGCATCAATAGGAAGGCAACATCAGCTGTTGCTCCAGAAAGCACACCTGGAGTGTTGCTGACTGGTATGCCGTATTGGGTTGCTGCGGAAATATCAACGTTATCATACCCAACACTCATTAGGGATAGTGCTTTAAGGTTAGGACAGTTTTTGAAAAAATCCGCATCGAACTTTTGCATTCCACCATTCAATATGTAGTCCGCCTGTTGTCCGGCTTGTATTAGTTCTGCAGGGGAGAGTGGATTGATTGATTCGTGTACAGTGACTTCATGTCCTGAAGCTCTTAATAAATCTATACCTTTTTGTGGAATTTTTTTTGTAATAAATATCTTCATGTAAAAGCTGTTGCAAATAAAAATAAAACGACCGGATGTGTCCCGGCGTTAGTCAAAGTTAATCGTTTTTATTACAACAAAAAAAGCTATATCGTTGTTTCGATATAGCTCAGATATATACTGCCTTGCTTTTAATTCGAATGTAACAAGTAGTTCAAAATACTTTTTCCTTGGTTGTCGACAGCGATTGCTGCATTTGCCAGTATGACTACGGCACTTTTTTTATCTGGGGATAAGGCTAGATAAGAACTGCTTCCTGCGGTCCCGCCATTGTGCCAATAAAAAGTAAGATCACCGAGGAGGTTCATATGCCAGGCCAATCCCAAATCCGTATCTGGCGGAAGAAAGAAGGTAAATAATTTGGTATTCGCCATCGCATTCTCCAACGGGCTCTGTGGCATTTTAAACTGTGCATTAGCAAATTTAAGTAGATCTTCCACGGTCGATTTTAGTCCGCCAGCCGCGGCGAAGGAGTCGAAAGACCAAGAATTTACTTCTCGTCCTTCTTTGTTGTATACTTTAAAAGTATCCTTTCTCCTAGGATCTAATACCTGGAAGGTATTATTCATTTCGAGCGGTTTGCAGATGATATCACGGACAATTTGGTCGTATGGCTTTTGATAGATATCACAGATGATATCACCCAGTATTGCATACCCCAAATTGCTGTACTCGTACTCCTGTCCTGGTTCTTTCTGATTTTTGAAGCTGGATAAATAGCTATAGAGTGCTTTTTTATCGTATCCTTTGTATGGGTCAGTTTCACTGTAGCCCTTTACTTTTTCAAAGTTGTCCGGAAGTCGGGGGAATCCGGACGTATGGTTGGCCAGCATTTGAAAGGTTATTTTAGCCAAGTCTTGATTTTTTTTGAGTGTATCCGGAAGAAATAAGGATATGGGCTGATCCAATGTTATTGTTCCCTCCTCCACGAGATTTGACAATAAGATCGCGGTGAAGACTTTACTGAGCGAGCCGATTTCGTAAAGTGAAGCCTTTGTTGGTAATGTCTGGTTACCCTGTGCTGTCTCGCCGTAAAAATAGCTCTTGGCCTGTCCATTTTTGATAATACCTATTGCGAGGGACTGTGTGTTTTGTTGCTTGAGGTAAGAATTTGCAACGGAATCAATGAAAAAGTCATCTTTGTCAACGGCTTTTGAAATGATGGCTTTCTCGATCGGTTGTTCGTGAATACTTGTGTCGGTAGCAGGTTTGTTCAGTTGGCTGAAATGTAAGGTGTTAAATTTTAGCGTTGAGTCTGTAGCAAATAATACTTGATAAGTCTGGCTATCAAAATCTAAACGATAGGTTGCTGCACCTTTTTCAAAACGGATGATTTCAGAACTTTTTACCCTTCCCAAGGGGTAGATCTGCGTTAACATCTGTGTGAATTTTGGAAGGCTATATTGTTGTTTATAGAAATCACTCGCAAGATTATAGGCAGAGTCAGTCATCTGGGAATTGATGAAAAATTCCAATTTATTATACACCCCTTTGTTGACTTGTTCTGCTTGATTTGTCTGGGCAAAGGAGTAAGATGTGATGCCCAACAATATTGTAGTATAAAAATGTTTCATAATCATTGTTAGGCACAAATCTACGCAATGTTTAAATTCCAATCAATTGTTTTAGTCGGGCATAGCCTGATTTACTGATATTGAGCTTTTCTCCAGATACCAATGCCGCGATATAAGAGTCTTTTTCATAGGGTTCCAATTTAGCTAGTTGATCTACTTTGATGATAAACGACCGATGAATACGTACAAATTGATTAGGATCCAAGGATTTTTCAAAAAATGCCATGGTTTTGTTTTTGAGGTACATCCCATCTTTGGTATGAATTTTTACATAGTCGTCATAAGACTCCAGGTATTTAACGGTGTCGATAGGGATAATCTTGATCTGTGTACCGGTTTTTACAACGATACGGTCGATCTTTGTTTCGTCTTGAGCCGACAGCACCTCATAGTTGGGTTGTATCTTTTTCTCAGGGGCGGAATAGCTGGACCTAAACTTTTCCAGTGCTTTTTTGAAACGCATTGGGGATACCGGTTTTAGTAGATAATCCAAGGCATTCTTCTCAAAAGCTTTTAAGGCATACTCATCAAATGCTGTTGTAAAAATAATGGCAGGAGGATTGTCTACCAGTTCGAGCATTTCAAAACCGGTCAGTTTAGGCATTTGGACATCCAGAAAAACCAGATCGGGTTCATGTATCTGGATTGCCTTTACGCCTTCGAAGCCATCACCACACTCGGCCATGACGCTAATATCGGTTTCGGTTTTTAGATAGCCCGCTATAATAGAGCGTGCCAGTGGTTCATCATCAATGATAACGACTTTAATCATATTGAGGTATTTTTAGGGTGCTAGTAAATATATTGTCCTGAATCTGAGTCTCAAGAAGGTCATTTCTACCATAAAGCAGGTATAGTCTACGTTGAATACTGGAGAGTCCGAATCCGGTTCCTTTTTTGGGTTTAGATTGTTCTTCTACATCAAATGGATTCGTGATCTGGATAAGAAGTTGACCTTCGTTTGAGATACATTTAATTTGTATTTCGACTTGATCCGTTATATTGTACAATCCATGCTTTATGGCATTTTCCACCAAAGGCTGGATGATCATTGCTGGCAATTTAGTGGTAAATATTTCCTCGGAGGAGGAAATGGAGGTATTTAAGCGATGACCGAAGCGTACTTTTTCAATGTCAAGATAAAGTTGCAGATGGTCTAACTCTTCCTCCAGTGTGATAATCTGATTGTTTTCCTTTCGCAATGTGCCTCTTAAAAAATCAGATAGTTGAAATGTCATGTTACGCGCTTCATCCGGATTAGCTCCAATGAGGGCGATGATCGAATTCAAGCTGTTAAATAGAAAGTGTGGCTGCAGCTGTTGCCGCAAATTATAGAGTTCTGCTTCGCGAAGCAGATTTTCGGACTCTTGTTTCCGTTTGATATTATTGATGTTATCTTCCTGAATATTCCATACTATATTGATAATAGCAACAGAAGTAAGGATAAGGAAATTAACGATACCCCGAAACGGTAGTGTCAAATCCAGCAGTGTAATAAAGTTGGGCTGGATAAAATAGTTCATTACAAAGCGGCTTAATCCTGTGCTAATGGCAGCCATAATTAGCCCTATAATCAACACTTTCCATATTTCCCGCGGTTGCGGTGTATAGAAATTCAAAGCTGAGGACATGCCGTAACAGCAAAACATCATCACGCCACTATTGATCAGCGAATCTTTAAATGCTAATTGAGAGTCAAAACCAGAACGCAGCATTAATAAGTATTGTAACGCAAGATAGCCGATAAATACGGATATACAAATAATGCCTATTAATCGACTTTTAATGCTTAGAGATAACTTATTTTTCATCTATTAAGCATTTTTTATCGTTAAATTGCCCAGAATACATGTGCCAGTGATATAAATCTTTTTATCTGTGTCAGGGTTGTAGATCGTCTGGAATCTTCTGTCGTCAACAGACCCTAAGATAGAGGCTACATTGCTGAATACCGTCCAATGTGGAGGGATAATAATGCGTGCACTACCAAATAATTGAAAAGTGTCGATAACGATTGCTTGTTGAATGTCTGCTTTCGTTAGATCTAATTCGATACTTCCAAAGACATTGGTCAAATTACCGCCTCTAAAATGTTTGGAATAGATTACCTTCTTTTGGCCCGCAAAAATTGTGTTCAGATTAAGGCTATCCTCAAAAGACTGGTGAAAAGAGTTGTCCTCTTTGCTGCCAAAAGCCTGCGCGTTAGGCGAGGCTTGTTGGCTTGGTCCATATTGTTCGTTAAAAGGTTTCGCGTCCGCATTGGGTGCTGTGGCGTCCGACGGAGTATCTGTTGGGCTATTGACGCGTTTATCCCAATCATAGGGGGTTTGCGGCGGATTAGGGTGAGCCGGCGGAACCATTGGTGGCTTCCGTTTACTCATGATAAAATAAATCCCAAGCGAAATGATGATAATAGGGACGGTAACTGAACCAAAATCCGTACGCATCATTCGGGAAATCAGACTGGCGCCGCCAATAATCAAAAGGATAATCGCTGATTTTTTCTGAAATTGGGAGTTTACGCCAATCACTAAGCCTATAATGATTAATATTGTAGGCCAACTAAATAACCAGTCCGGAAACCAGTCTCCTAAATTCAGGTTATTCAATAATAAGAATATACCTACGATGATGACAATGGCCCCCACGATATTGCGGCTGTTATTGCTGTTTGGTATGATAGGTTCTTTTTCCATAATGTTTTTACTATTTATGACTCAAAGATAGAGGCACAAATAAACTATACATATTCGCTTTAGGTAATACAACTTATATTTTCGGTAAATGTACTGATTTCGTCGGTAAAAAATCTTGTTGTTTGATTTTTATCCAATGTCGGTTGAATGAATATATCATTTTTGCTGTTTATTGTCTTTTTTTTTAATATTATTTGGTGTATTAAAATGAATTATTATATATTTATCAAAGATTAAGATTACTTTAAACTTAAATAACAACCAATGGGAGATTTTGAAAACAAAGAGCGTGAAGAGGTTTTTTCAAAAAAGGTGAGAGCAGGTAAGCGAACTTATTTTTTTGATGTAAAAGCAACTCGATCGAACGATTACTACATTACTATCACAGAAAGCAAGAAGCGCTTTGAGGATGGACAGTTTATTAAGCATAAGATTTTCTTATACAAAGAAGATTTTGAGAAGTTTGCGGAAGGTTTGACAGATGTTGTAAATTACATTAAGTCTAACCAGGAGGTAATCGAAAAACGTTATGAGCCTAACTTTGACGATGCGTATGCTGAAGAAGCTGATAGTCGTTCAAAAGATGATTTTTCGTTCTAATGTATTATAGGATGAAATCTCAATGAAAAAAAGAAATAAGCCACTAACGTGGCTTTTTTTTTAATAAATATTCCCTTGATCGTTGAAATTTCAGTATTATACAGTGGCTAAAAATTCATTCAATACCCTATTGAATTTTTCAGGTTCTTCGAGATTTGGTAAATGCCCTGATTCTTCAAACTCCAGGAACCTAACATCAGGAATGTTTTCAATAAGGATATTTGTCTGTTCTTCACTCATTAACTTGTCATACTTGCCTTTGACCACTAATGTTGGGATAATAATCGTTTTCAGGGAATGTGTTGTATCGGTACGGGAAGCAAGGGCAAGTTGTGTTGCACATATACTTGAAACTTCATTTCTACGAATAGAGCTCTTGATGAGTTCGACAGCCTCTGGGTTTTCCCGAATGGTTTTTTCGTAAAATACATTTTCAGTAAAACCAATGGCAAATGGCCGCCTACCGTATTTAAGCAATGCCTGTATAGAATCAAAACGTTTTTGTTTGGCTTTATTGTCGTCAGCAAGGGAGTTGGTATCACATAAAATCAGTCCGGCTAACTGTTGACCGATCAGCTCAAAGGTGCGTAGCGCAATATACCCCCCCATGGAAATGCCGCAGAGTACAACATGGTTGAGGTCCAACTTGCGGATAAATTCAACAAGATCTTTGGCAAACACATCAACAGAAAAAAAGCCATGGCCATTTGTACTGAGACCATGCCCCCTGATGTCGATGGCAATCCCTGTATATTCTTCGTCAAGATCCAGCAATTGTTGTTTCCAGGTATTCTTGTTAAAAGGGAATCCGTGGATGAATAAAACGGTTTTAGGGACAGGGTATGATTTGCTGGGACGAATATAATAAGAGATGCTGATATCTCCAATGCGGATTTTGCTGAGTTTTAATTCTCTTTTGCTCATGAATAATAACATTTGTCAGTGTCTGAAAAAAAAAGTTGATATTTTAAATATAATATTATCAACGAGATAAATGAAATGTTGTTTCATAAAGTTAAAAAAAGAGAGAAAATGTTTGCTAAATCCATAAATATACCGATATTTGCAACACCAAAACGGAAAAAGGATATGGATCTGTTTTGGTTGCCCAGCGCACCTAGCTCAATTGGATAGAGCATCTGACTACGGATCAGAAGGTTAGGGGTTCGACTCCCTTGGCGCGCACAATATACAGTTTTGTATTATTAAAAGAGGCATTCCTAGCTCAATTGGATAGAGCGTCTGACTACGGATCAGAAGGTTAGGGGTTCGACTCCCTTGGAGTGCACAAAAAGCCAATCTTTAGGATTGGCTTTTTTAATGAAAGGAAGTGGTGCGAGCGGTGATTATTGGGGATATGGAAACTTCTTTTTGAAAAAAAGTTTGTAAAAAAATGAATTCTGACTATATTTGCGTCACCAAAACAAATGGGACAGAGTTCTAAACGTAATGGTTTACTGCGCTCCTAGCTCAATTGGATAGAGCATCTGACTACGGATCAGAAGGTTAGGGGTTCGACTCCCTTGGAGCGCACGACTGAAAAGCCTAGTCATCATCTGTGATTAGGCTTTTATTTTTTAACTCGTTTTAATTTCTTAAATAAAACTATGCTAAACCTTGTAATATTTGGCCCTCCGGGTGCAGGTAAGGGAACTCAATCTGCTAAGCTTATTGAAAAATATCAATTGATACATATTTCAACTGGTGATATTTTTAGAGCACATATTAAAGGTCAAACGCCACTTGGTCAACAAGTAAGCCAGATTATTGCTGAGGGAAATTTAGTGCCAGATTCGATTACGATAGCAATGCTGGAGGAAGAAGTGAAAAAGAATCCTGATGCAAAAGGATTTATTTTTGATGGATTTCCACGTACTGTCGCTCAAGCAGAGGCTTTGGATGCTTTTTTGGAAGGTATCAATACCTCAATCTCAGTTGTAATCGCACTGGATGTAAATGAAGACGAATTAAAAGCGCGCATCGCTAAACGTAAAGAGATTTCTGGTCGTTCGGACGACGATGCTGATAAATTAGTGAAACGCATTGATGAGTATTTTACAAAGACTATTCATGTATTGCCTTATTACGAAGCACAAGGTAAATTATCCAAGGTGGATGGTATTGGTGAGATCGATACAATCTTCAAAAGCCTAACGGATATTATCGATAATTATTAATTGAAATAAATACATTTTAGACTGTAATAGATTGTAATGGCGCAAGGATCGAATTTTGTTGATTATGTGAAAGTGTGTTGTCGTTCAGGACATGGTGGGGCAGGTTCGGCTCATTTGCATCGTGACAAGCACACAGCGACGGGTGGTCCGGATGGTGGTGATGGTGGCCGCGGAGGGCATATCATCCTAAAAGGAACGACGAATATCTGGACACTGCTCCATCTGAAGTATCGTAAACATATCATCGCTTCTAATGGTGAATCTGGAGGTAGTTCTTTACGGACTGGTGCTACAGGTCGTGATGAAGTATTGGAGGTGCCATTGGGTACCATTGCCAAGGATGCGGAGACCGGCGAGGTTTTATTTGATATTACCGAAGATGGTGAGACGAAGATCTTGGTTCCGGGAGGAAAGGGCGGATTAGGTAATTGGCATTTTAAGTCGCCTACACAACAAACACCTCGATTTTCACAACCTGGAATGCCAGGGAAAGAGCAATGGATGATTCTCGAATTAAAAGTACTCGCGGATGTTGGTTTGGTAGGTTTTCCGAATGCTGGTAAATCAACCTTATTGTCTGTCGTTTCGGCTGCAAAACCTGAAATTGCGAATTACCCATTTACCACGTTGGTTCCTAATCTTGGGATGGTGAGTTACCGCGATAACCGTTCATTTGTAATGGCGGATATTCCTGGAATCATTGAGGGAGCTTCGGAAGGTAGAGGCCTCGGTTATCGTTTCTTACGGCATATTGAACGAAATTCAGTGTTATTGTTTATGGTGCCAGCTGATACCGATCGGACAATAGCCGAAGAGTACACTATTTTGCTGAATGAGTTGATCGCTTATAATCCCGAATTGGCAGATAAACCCAAGTTACTTGCAGTCACAAAATCCGATATGCTTGATGATGAACTTGAGAAGGAAATGGAACAAGAACTTCCTGAAGGGCTTCCCCATATTTTCATTTCGTCTGTTGCCGGTAAAAATATTTTGCCATTGAAAGATATGATCTGGAAAGCTATTAACTCGTAATAGTTGAAATATAAACAGGAAAGGCGCTTCATGTCATGAAGCGCCTTTCCTGTTTATATTAATTGCTGTTAATAATGGGATCAAGCAGATGAAATTTTATGTTTAAAAATTAGTGCCCCCAAACTTTTGGTATAATTCCACTTTTGATGATTGCTTTAATGGGCTGATTATAACGAATTAAGATAAACATTAAAACGGATACATCCAACTACCAACTTATCTGTTATCACATTTTTCAATCAGTTTTTACTCAGTGATCATTCACTGTTTATTCAGTCTGCACTGAGTAATCACTGAACAAGCACTGAACAATCACTGAATAAGTAATGTCGAAAATCAAAATTTGGTCATGCGTTGTTTCTGACTTGCTGCAAAAAAAATTAAAGGAAAAAAAGGAAGAAGCTGCACTTGTGTAACAAACGATCGCAGTTGTGCGGTCATAGATCATTCTCCATTAGCCACAGGTAACAATACGTTGGATATTTTGAGGCTGAGGTGAACTAGCGCGCATCCTCGTAATTCAAAAAATTATATGTTTTTTAAGTTTTTTTATTAATTTAAACCTATTATTTAATCCCTGATGGATACTGGTTTTTAGTTCCATCGCCAAACTAAATCTAAATGAAAACAGAAGATGAAAAATATTGTGTAGAATGTGGTCAGGCAATTAATGTCAAGGCAGAGGTTTGTCCTTTTTGTGGGGTGAGACAACCTATATTCTATGCGAATCAACCCTTTCAGCAACAGAATCGTAGCCTGCAGGACGATCGTTGGTTGCCCGCTTTGTTGTTTTGTTTCTTTCTAGGCCCGTTCGGGGCGCATCGTTTCTATTTGGGGCAGATCGGAACTGCGGTAATCCAGTTGGTTACATTAGGAGGATGTGGGATTTGGTCGCTCATTGATCTGATTATGATCATTGTTGGTAAATACAAGGATAAGGATGGTCAATACATCAAAAGTCCGATAAACAATAATTAATGGTTTATCTCTTGCTGAAATACCTTCGGTTGCATTGGATCTACACCATTCTAATTGGGTACTTTAGTGTCGCTATAGCGCTTTATATGGTGTCGGACATTCATATCCTTATTCCTTGTCTCTGGAAGGCAATCTCAGGATATGAATGTCCGGGTTGTGGCTTAACAACTGCCTTTATTGCCCTGTTGAAAATGCAATGGGAAGATGCTTGGTCTGCTAATCCGATGATCTTTGTACTTATACCGGTGTTTATCT
Source organism: Sphingobacterium prati (assembly GCF_013167215.1). Lineage (GTDB taxonomy): Bacteria > Bacteroidota > Bacteroidia > Sphingobacteriales > Sphingobacteriaceae > Sphingobacterium > Sphingobacterium prati. The sequence goes on along the minus strand of NZ_JABJWY010000034.1, from coordinate 935,020 downwards.
GTTTGATTTTAAGAGATTTTAATCGATTTAAGTGCAGGTTATCGCATACAAACTAAAATAATTGAAAAATGTTTTTCACTTTTAATTGATATGTCGTAACTTTGTCTCCCGTGAAAATTAAAGTAGAGTCTTTATTGGTGGGTGCCTTAGGAAACGGTTTGTCAATCGTGGTAATGCATTGTTAATTAAAATTTTAGCCCATTTGAGGGCTTTTTTTATATCCAATAGGGAAGGCTTTAGGATTCAGAACAGAAGAGATACACATTTTATAATATTACATCGATAATGACCAACTACAGCAAATTGCCTGCAATTTTAGTTTTAGAAGATGGTACAGTTTATCACGGTAAAGCCGCTGGTAAAATTGGTACGACTACTGGTGAGATCTGTTTTAATACAGGAACAACCGGTTATCAAGAGATTTTTACAGATCCATCTTATTTTGGACAAATCATGGTAACAACCAATGCACATATTGGTAACTATGGTATTGATGAGGATGATACCGAATCAAATCAAATTCAGATTGCAGGATTAGTTTGTAAAAACTACAACATCAACTATAGCCGTAAAATGGCCGATGAATCTATTCAAAGCTATTTTGAAGAAGGAAATTTGGTGGGTATTTCCGATGTGGATACACGTTCATTGGTAAGACATATCCGTGATAAGGGAGCAATGAACGCAATTATTTCATCCGAAACACTTGATGTAGAAGAATTAAAGAGCCAATTGGCAAAAGTTCCTTCCATGGACGGACTTGAGCTATCTTCTAAGGTAACTACGGCTGAACCGTATTTCTTTGGAAACGAGAATGCCGCTTTACGCGTAGCCGTATTGGATTTGGGAATTAAGAAAAACATCTTGCGCAATTTTGAAGCACGTGACGTTTATACAAAAGTTTTCCCGGCTAAGACAACATTTGAAGAGATGGAAAAATGGAACCCCGATGGTTACTTTATTTCAAACGGTCCTGGAGATCCTGCACCAATGGATTACGCCATCGAAACGGTAAAATCTATTTTGAATGCGCAAAAACCGATGTTTGGTATCTGCCTGGGACACCAGATCCTAGCTTTGGCTAATGGTATTCGCACCAGTAAATTACATAACGGGCACCGTGGTATCAATCATCCGGTCAAAAATATTATTGCCAACCGTTGTGAAATTACTTCTCAAAACCACGGTTTCGGTGTTGTCGCTGAAGATATCGAAAATTCGGAAAATGTCGAAATTACCCACGTCAATCTGAACGATCAATCAATCGAAGGTATCCGTATTAAGGGACAAAAAGCGTTCTCAGTACAGTACCACCCTGAATCATCTCCAGGTCCACATGACTCACGTTACCTGTTTGATGATTTCATAGCAATGATCAAAAACTAGGCAAAGATAATAGTACGTAAAACCCTCCCCATTGTGGAGGGTTTTTTATGACGTTTATCGAGCCAATTATTCAGATCTGTCATATTTTATTCACAATAAATGACAGATTTAAATACATTTTTTGTTATATTTGGTTGTTAAAAATGTCTGTAGGTAAGAGTGTGTCTTATTTACACTAAGTAATGAAAGTAAATTATAGTCTAATAAAGAAATGAGTTTAATTATCGATGTTCATGCGCGTCAAATTTTGGATTCGCGCGGTAACCCTACAATCGAAGTAGATGTTACTACACAAAATGGTTTTGTTGGTCGTGCAGCTGTTCCTTCAGGTGCTTCAACAGGTGTTCACGAAGCAGTGGAATTACGTGATGGCGACAAGTCAAAATACTTAGGTAAAGGTGTTTTGAAAGCTGTTGAAAATGTAAATACCAAAATAGCGAAAGCTTTGGAAGGCGTGGATGTTTTCGAGCAAAACGCCATCGATAAAATCATGATTGATTTAGACGGTAGTGAAAATAAAGGTAATTTGGGTGCAAACGCTATCCTTGGCGTTTCTTTGGCAGTAGCAAAAGCCGCTGCCCAAGAGTCGCGTCAACCTTTATACCGTTATATTGGCGGTGTTAACGCAAATACATTGCCTATTCCGATGATGAACATCATCAATGGTGGATCTCACTCCGATGCGCCGATCGCATTCCAGGAATTTATGATCATGCCAGTGGGTGCACCTTCTTTCTCTGAAGCATTGCGTTGGGGAACAGAAGTATTCCATACCTTGAAAAAAATCTTACACGACAGAGGTCTTTCTACTGCGGTAGGCGACGAAGGTGGATTTGCTCCAACGTTTGAAGGAACAGAAGATGCAATCGAAACCGTATTGAAAGCGATTGAAATCGCAGGTTACAAACCAGGTCAAGACATCTGTTTGGCATTGGATTGTGCTTCTTCTGAATTCTACAAAGATGGTAAATATGACTATGCTAAATTTGAAGGCGATAAAGGGGCGGTACGTTCTAGCGAAGAACAAGCAAGCTATTTGGCAGAATTGACAGCGAAGTACCCAATTATTTCTATCGAAGATGGTATGGCTGAAGATGACTGGGCTGGCTGGAAAACATTGACCGAAAAAATTGGTGATCACGTTCAATTAGTAGGTGATGATCTTTTCGTAACGAATACAAAACGTCTTCAACAAGGTATCGACACGCATACAGCAAACTCTATTTTAGTAAAAGTAAACCAAATCGGTTCATTGACTGAAACGATCAACGCGGTGACTTTAGCACAGAATTCTGGTTACACTTCAGTAATGTCTCACCGTTCAGGTGAAACTGAAGATGCGACGATTGCTGACTTGGCGGTTGCGTTGAACTGTGGCCAAATTAAAACAGGTTCGGCTTCCCGTTCTGACCGTATGGCTAAATACAATCAGTTGTTGCGTATCGAAGAGGAATTGGGTGGTAACGCCCGTTTCATCGGTAAAAACTTTAAATACGCGAAAAAATAGGTTGAACCTATTACGCTAAATAGAAAGGTCGGATCCATGGATCCGACCTTTCTATTTGCATATAACCGGCCGTATATTATAGATGTTTGAACCGGGTTTAAACATAATATTTTAAAAAGGCAATACGCAGATTAATAGGGCTGATAATAGTGCGGCTATTATTTTGCTTTAATATATTGAGGTTAAAATAAGGTATTTCCTGTCGCTTTATTCGGGTATTTGAGATTGAGATCAAATGTTTCATTGATTTTTTTGATAAAATGAGTCGCAAGCAACGGCGATTCAATTTCAATATTCTGATGTATAAAAAAGTACAGTTTCTGTAATCCATTATCCCGCCAGAGTTTTAGCACTTCGATCCAATTGTCCAAGCGTTCGTAATCCGAGGAGTGATTAGCGCCAACGTAACGAATAAATGCGACCGGTGTCGTCAGACGCATATGCAACATGTCTCTTCTTCCGGCCGTATCTACCAATACATTGGTCACTCCGGTCTCCTCCAATAACGTATAGAGTTCTTTCGTTACTTCAGCTTTCGAAAACCAATCTTTATTTCGGACTTCCAATGCTAAAGGAACATCCTTCGGCCAGTCGTGTAAGAATAGTTTTAAACGGGCCATGTCTTTTGGATTATAGTTGTCATGCATCTGCAGAAATACCATGCCTAATTTTTCATCAAATCGAACAACGGCATCCGTAAATAGTTTTACCTTATCCGCCGTATTGAGCAATCGGCTGAAATGACTGATGGACTGCGTGACTTTTGGGAAGAACTTAAAGTCTGCCGGTGTTTTCTGTTTCCAGGTTTCTACTTGCTCTCGGCTGGGTGAGTTGTAGAATGTGGCATTCAGTTCGATACTGTTAAACTGATTTGCATAGTAGACAAGTTCGTCTTTCGTTCCCTTTGGATAAAAGCCTTTTAAATCTTGTTTGTTCCATTTTGCGCAGCCAACATACACTTCAAAGGGTTCGTCTTTTTTGAAATGCTGTAAAAGGACTAAGGTCTCTTTTGGAGTAGGAGGTAGGGTAAAATCTACCTCTTCGGGATGTTCTACTTGGCCAAATTTCATATCGGTTTTTTTCTTAATTTATGATCAAATAATACATGTGCGAGCAATGCCAATAGCGTATACAGAGTTCCGATTGCTATTACACCAGGCCACTGGAAGTGCTGCCATGCCTGTGCTGCAAAAAAGGTGCCTGTTGAACCGCCAATAAAATAGCTGACCATATATACAGTGTTCAGGCGGTTGTTGGCGCCGAGGTCTAGTGCGTAAAAATCACTCTGGTTTAAGATATGCATGGACTGTAGTCCAAGATCGATGAGAATGACGCCGATAATCAGTCCCCAGTAGTAATTCCCGAATAACGCAAAGAGTATCCAGCTAAACACCATCAATAAGATGGCATACAGGATAATTTTAGCGGCACCGATGTATACGATCATTCGATTGACAAAAGCTGCTGCAAGAGCGCCGCAGGCACCGACAAGGCCAAATGCTCCGGCAGTAGCTGGTCCGTCAAAAAATGGTGGTCCTTCGATGTGGAAAACCAAAGTTGTAAAAAATGCGGAGAAAGCACCAAATCCCATGGCACCGCGAAATGCCGCCAGCTGCAGGACAGGTTGTTTGCTGGCGAAATTCCATACCGAAAGCATCAATTCTTTATAAGTACCCTTAAAATTGGGGCTTACCTCAGGAAGCTTAATGGCAATGGCCAGTGCTGTGATCACCATGATCGCCGTAGCGATCCAATACATTTCGCGCCAGCCGAAGTAAGAACCGACAAAACCACTGACGACCCGTGATAATAAGATACCGATCAGTAGTCCTGACATGACCATGCCTATTGCAGCCGCTTGTCTCTCCTTTGAAGCAAGCTCTGCCGCCATTGGTACAAAAACTTGTGGTATCACTGATGTGAAACCGATCAGAAAACTAAAGATCAAGATAGATAGAATCGATTGGGAAAGTGCCATCCCAACCAAAGAAAGGATAATGAATATAAAATCAGTCAAGATCATCCTCTTTCTTTTGAACATATCGCCTAGGGGGACTATTAACAACAGCCCGCAGGCATAACCAATCTGTGTTAGCATAGCCGAATTGCTAACTGTGGCTTCATCAACATGCAGATCCTTAGCAATCAGCCCCAACAGTGGCTGATTATAATAGTTATTGGCGACAACCAGACCTGTGGCAAAGGTCATCAGCCATAAAGTCGCTTGGGACAATTGTGTTTTGGAATCAGTACTAGAAATCATTGGTTAATGTAATTCGTCCCACAATTCTTGAAATTTCTGCTTTAATTCAGCGACTTCCTGTTCGAGTTGTTCGATACGCTCTAGAAGTGCCGGATTCGCAACAACTGAATGTGGGCTGCCTGTACTTTCAAAAACTTCCATATTTACCTCGCCAAGCAGATGAATATAACGCACCTCTTTATGCCCTGCTTGTTTAGGGAGCGATTTCAGGTAGCCTTCTTGCGACAGCTTTTCCAGTTGTTCAGTAATTTCACTTAATGATTCGAATTCGTAGAGCCTTCCGGCGCTTGAATTAATTTCACCTGCCGTTAGCGGCCCGCGGAGCAGCAATAGGCAAATAATAGCCAGTTCGGACGGCACAAGCGGAAATTGTATGGCAAAATTATGTTTATACTTGGTTACCCTAGATCCACCACCGATAACGGTTGAAATCAATCCTCTCTTTTTCAGGATGTCCAGTGTAGTGACGATGTCTTCTTCGGTATATTGAACTACAGGCTTGCGTGAAGTTTTTTGATTGCATGCTGCCTGTAAGCTATTGATCGTCATGGGATAATATTCAGGGGTCACCTTTGATTTTTCAATCAGGGAGCCTAGGACACGCTGTTCCATTGCAGACAATTGAGGCAAATTAGTCGTTTCCATGTTATTTTAATGTATCTATTTATGATCGAATATAAGTTTAATGTCAAACGGCACCCAACATCAACTTGAGGATTTGTTCTTATTCAAAGATGCCCTTTTTCCCATACAACTCCAAAATATCGATTGGATATTGTTGGATAAAATGGGATTGCTTTAGTTTTTCTTATCTTCGCATGAATAAAATAAGATTTAAAGTGCTCAAGATAGCTTTTCATCCCGAATTTATCCATCCGGTCAAAGAAGGACATCGTTTTCCGATGTTAAAGTACGAGTTGATTCCACTACAGTTGAAGCATGAGGGATTGGCCAATGAAGCTAATTTTTTCAGGCCTGAGTTAGCAAGTTTTGAGACCTGTTGTCTGGTACATGATCCAGCTTATGTGACGAAACTGTTTGATTTGACCCTGGATGCAAAAATGGTGCGCAGGATCGGATTTCCCTTGAGCAAGAGCTTGGTAGATCGCGAGCGCTATATTTTGGATGGGACCATTCAGGCTGCAAAATATGCGCTCAAATATGGGGTAGCTTTTACAGTTGCCGGCGGTACCCATCATGCGGGTTATGATTTTGGTGAAGGTTTTTGTCTGATGAACGACCAAGCTACTGCTGCAGGTTATTTATTGCAACATGATCGGGCAAATCGAATCCTTATTATTGATCTGGATGTACATCAGGGAAACGGCACGGCACATATCTTTGAAGGGCATCAACAGGTGTTTACCTTCTCGATACACGGCGAGAAAAATTATCCCTTTATCAAACAACGTTCCCATCTGGATATCGGTCTTGCGGAACATGTTACGGATCAGGAGTATCTGAAAATATTGGAAGAGAATCTGTGGGATTTATTTCGGCGTGTCCAGCCTGATTTTGTTTTTTATCAGGCAGGTGTGGATATCTTAGCAACAGATAAACTGGGCAAATTGAATTTAAGTCCAGCGACCTGTGCACGAAGGGATGAATTCGTACTGGGCTTATGTCATCAGTTGCATATCCCTGTTCAGGTAAGTATGGGCGGCGGATATTCGCCCCAGATCAAAGATATTGTCAATGCACATTGCCAAACATTTAGAATAGCAATAGATTTATATCATTTATAAAATAAGAATATGTTTTTTCATCAAGACGCAACTTTTGAAGCATTATCCATACACCGTGTGGGAAACAAAGCACAAGACGAATTTTATATCCTGTCAGACGAGCCGGTATCCCTTGAGGGCGACGAAGTATTGCCTGGACTTTTGATGCAGTATTTTATGAGCCCCTTTGCTAAAGTGAATGAAGTATATCGTCTTTATCATCCCAATGAAGAACTGGATCTGAATGAGGTGTTTTATTTCGTACGTCAGTATTTTAAAGAACAGCTTCCCTTTCACGATTTCTCCCAGCAGATTTCAAAGCATCTTTACGAAGTGTCCAGCCATCCGAAGATTAAAGCAGGAGAAGTGTATGTGGTGGCACTAAAAAATGTGCAGATAGAAGGCGAGGAACACGACGCGATCGGCATATTTAAATCGGAAAACAAAGAGACTTACCTAAAGGTATATCCTGAACAAGGTGCGTTCACCTTAGAATATGAACAGGAAGCAATTAATATCAATAAGTTGGACAAAGGCTGCATCATTATCAATGTTGAGGAAGAGGAAGGTTATAAGGTTCTTGTACTCGACCAGACCAATAGACAGCAGGAAGCCGTTTACTGGAAAGATGAGTTTCTGAAACTGCGCGTACGCAACGACAATTTTAATCAGACCGGAAATTACCTGAAAGTCTATAAAAATTTTGTTCAGGAGAAACTGGATGAAACATTTGAACTCGAGAAAGCCGATAAGATCGATCTGATGAACAAATCAATGAATTACTTTAAGGAAAAGGAAACTTTTGTGCAGGAAGAATTTGAGGAGGAAGTATTGGGAAATCCCCAGGCTATTGCCTTATTCCAAGACTATAAGGCGGGTTTTGAAGATGAGTTCGATTCACCCTTCCAGTCGAGCTTTGAAATAGCAGACAAGGCGGTAAAAAAGATGGAATCTTCTTACAAATCTGTGCTAAAACTGGATAAGAACTTTCATATCTACGTGCATGGAAAACGGGAATATCTTGAAAAAGGGTTTGATGAAGATAAAGGGATGAACTATTATAAGGTCTATTTCGAAAACGAAAGTTGATGATTTATGACAAAGCGTGATAAAATAGCTGTTTTTATTTTTGTGTCATTCATTGGTCTGCTATTCTTTTTAGCGCTGATCGAAAACAATAGTGCATGGATCGAAGCGTTTTACGCGCAGAGATTTTACCGGGTTTACGGTTATATTCCGAAGTATATTTTTGGCTATATTCCTTTTAGTGTAGGGGATATTTTTTATGCGTTCGCGCTTATTTTATTGTTTTATTGGCTGGTCAATCTCATCCGAAAGGTATGGCGTAGAAAATGGGCCGATGCAGGCCGTGCTTTTTTATTTGTGCTAAACCTGTTGTTCGGACTCTATATTTTCTTTTATATCTCCTGGGGCTTAAATTATTACCGGAAACCAATCAGTATGAATACCCAGCTAAAGGTCGATAGCTTGCGGCTTGCGGATTACCTCATGGTGCTTGACGAATATCTGGATAGTACAAATGCCTTAAGGGAACAGGTGGATCCCGCACAATGGGGCCAAAAGAAGGATCATATGCGGGAAGATCTGGCGACCTGGGTGAAAAAAGATACCACATTTTCTTCTTTTTTGTCAGGTAGTCAGATCAACGCCAAATCTCCATTAAATAGCATGATCGTTTCTTATTTTGGTGTTTCGGGCTATTTTAATCCGTTTACGCATGAAGCGCAGGTCAACTATGCCATGCCAGCCCTATCTTTTCCTTTTACGTATGTGCATGAGCTCGCCCATCAACAGGGAGTAGGTTTTGAAGATGAAGCTAATTTTATCGCTTTTGTTCGCTTGCAGCATCATCCACAGGCCTTTTATCGTTATTCAGCGTATTTGCAGACAAGCCTTTATATGCTGGGAGAATTGCGGGGAATGTACCCAGAGCTTGCCAAAGTGTATCAAAATAAGTTGAGTAGACCAGTGCTGGCGGATGTGGCTGCAGAGCGCCTATTTTGGAGCAATTATACAGGTTGGATTAACGACCTAATGGGCCTGTTTTACAACCAATATTTAACACATAACAATCAAAAAGAGGGAATTGCAAGATATGATCGCATGACGAGATTGGTGCTCGCCTATGAACTCAAGAAGAGAGGTTGCAATTAAATTTTATAGCAAGATGAATAGCTATAAAAGACAGCATCGATCTCTTAAGATTGCTGCTGTTTTTTATAGGCCGTTTCGCTTGCCTTATTGAGTCGAAATCAGTTCAAACGACCCCTCCGTACCTGCACTACCAGAGTAGATTTGCCCCTGCGGTAATCCCCTGAGACCCGTAGGCGCAGTTTTGATCCGGTCATAAATGTTTCTTAAGTCTGTGTTTGCATTGACAGCCCTGCCTCCCGCTACGACATCTGCGTAGATGTAATTTGGTGATTTCTTATCTGTTGTCTGTGGCTTTATACTTCCCGTAGCCAGGGTAACCTTGACTTTTCCACCATTTCCATTGGGAAATGTTTTTGTGCCATTAAAAGCATCATCACCTTTCGCAATGATATACAATGAGCCTAATTTTTGAAAATTGGCATTGATATCAAAATTGGCCCCATTATTTTTCCCGTCTGTACTATAGAAAGTAGCCTTATTGCCGATTTCCGCATAATCTACGGTGATTTTAACATTTTTCTTTCCATAAAAGGAAAGGGTAGCGTTATCCTTCATGATTAATGTGTCAATATGAATAATGGCCGTAGAATCTTTGCTATCAATATTTTTCTTGGCTTTTTTTCCAATTTCGAGTTTGGAAAAATGCTGTGTCTCCTGCGCTTTACCGAAAAAGGTAAATGCGAAACAAAAAAGAAAGCCTAAAATAAGTTTCGATTTCATAAAGCTTTAATTATATGTAACTAATTAATAGTTTGACAATTGAAATCCAATAGAGTTTAATTTTTACCCAGATATTTTACAATTAATTTAGCTGTTTTCTCCGACGCACCGGCTGAACCAAGTTTCTCGGCCAAGATATCGTAATTTTCCAGCACACTCGCCCGATGTGCTTTGTTGTTTATTAATTCACCCACTTCGTAGGAAATGTCATAAGCTGTGCAATCATCCTGTATCAGTTCACGTACGGAAAGAAAATTATTGATTAGATTGACCAAGGAGATAAACTTTACTTTTACCACGAGTTTAGCGATCCAAACAGATATCGGATTTGCCTTGTAGACAACAACCTGGGGTACTTTCAATATACCTGTTTCCAGGGTTGCTGTGCCGCTAGTGACTACCGCAGCCTCCGCATTGTTGAGGATATCATAAGTTTGATTGAAAACGACCGGAATATCAATACCCTTCAAAAATTGTTTGTAATAAGATTCGTCAAAATTTGGAGCACCGGCAATGACAAACTGATGCACAGGAAAAAAATAGGGGAGTTCGGCCATAATAGGCAGAAGTTTATTGATCTCCATCTCTCTGCTGCCCGGCAACAAGGCAATAAGTGGTTTGTCTGTAAAACCGTTTTCTTCCCTGAACTTTGGATTAAAAGGATAAGTTGAGATGGCGTCCAATAAGGGGTTGCCTACATAATCGACCGGCATACGCCATTTTTTATAGAAATCCACTTCAAAAGGCAGAATGCAGAACATATGATCAACAATTTTTTTGATTTTTTTGACGCGGCCCTGATTCCATGCCCATACTTTTGGTGAAATATAATAACATGTTTTGATCCCATGTTTTTTTGCAAATTCGGCAATTTTTAGGTTGAAGCCTGGGAAATCGATAAGTATAACAGTATCGGGCTTTTCTTTTAGGAGGTCATTTTTAACGGTTTTCAAGTTTTTTGATATCTTACCCAGATTTTTCAAAACTTCCACAAAACCCATAAAAGCCATTGCCGAGGTATGTATCAATGCTTTTTCTCCAGCCGCTTCCTGCATTAAATCTCCACCTACAATGTGGAAAGTCGCATTGGGATCTTCATTTTTAAGCGCTTTGATCAGATTGGCACCATGTAGGTCGCCTGATGTTTCACCAGCAATAAGATAGTATTTCATAGAAAAATGATTATGTATTGGTGCTGTTTTTCATTGGTAAAAATGAACCCATTGCACTCGGTTTGTTATTTAATGCCATATGGAAGATACAGTCCATTTTTTTCGTGTATTTGTGCCTTCCCTTCGGACTATTTAATAGCATGTTGTTTTGACTTGCTAAAGATAATATTATTCTAAAGATATGATGAATTTGAGTGCATTATTCCATATCTTTAATTAAAGATGTTTAACTTTGGAAGAAAATATCGGGAGTCTAAAAGCTAAATAGTATTTTTGTCCTATGCAACGATTATGGTCTTTAATAAGAAACAAGTATTTATTAGCCACTTTGGCGTTTTTGGTGTGGATGTTGTTTTTTGATAGAAATGATTTTGCTACGCAATACAGCTACCAAAAACAAAAGGCCAATTTGGAAACGGAACGGTCTTTTTATTTAAAAGAGAATGCGGCAATTATAAAGACGATCAATGATATTCGGTCCAATCCACAGGAGGTACAACGTATCGCTCGGGAGAAATATAAAATGAAGAAAGAAAATGAAGATATTTACGTAATCTCTAAAGTTGCACCCAAAGAAAATCCTTAAAATTTAATATTAAAATATATCGAACTCTGCTTTATATTTTTACAAAATAAAGAAAGACCATCATACTTGTATGATGGTCTTTTCGGTATATAGAAATGGGGTATTTTTAATTTGCAGCTTGAGCTACTAAACCAAGATATAATGGTTTCTTATCATCATTTGCCTTACCGATCAATATCAATGAATAGTAATAGTTTTCAGCCAATTTGACATCCTTCCGGGTTGCAATCGTTTTTCCGGCTTTATCTTTGGCAATGACTGTAAAAGTACCACTTTTTTGTGCGATGAATCTTTGATGAGCCGTCGCTGAATTTTGTGTTTCTTTTGCACGGTTGGTCCATTCTGTTGGTGAAGTCTCACTGCCAACTTGCAGGGTTACCTGATCTGTTCCCTCCGCAAGATTAAAGAAACGTAAACCGGATTCCGTGTTTTTGATTTCTTTGTTGATTTTATCGGTTGTAATCACCTGGACTGGCTTCTCTTTGTTACCATAAACAAATGAGGTGTATATGGTGCTGTCTTTGATCGTAACTGTTGTATCAACAAGCGCGTTGTTATATTCTGCAGAAACAGCTATTTTTCTAGCTCCAGTGAATAGGCCAACTTGGCTATAGCTTTTAAACTCCAAAGGATAATATGGACTTTGTAATGAGCCCCCGTCGGCATAATATACAACCGCATTAGCATCAGTGTACCCGTTGACCATGGTAAAGAGCGCACCAGGAATTCGTTGGTCGTCGTTATCTTTCAGGCAACTGGATAGTAAAAATGTCGCTAAAGCGATGGCAATAAAATTAAATAATCTATAGTTTTTCATAACCGTGTAATATTAAAATCTATTTTTTGTGAATAACACATTGCGCTTGTGTTGTCTATTATACGGACCTGACATACACTTTGCTACAGTTAGCTGCAAAAATAATCAATTTGTGGTTTATTATCATAACCCTTATCTAAGAGAAAAAAGGCACAAGCTTTGTTAAATAAAAAATAATCATAATTTTGAGTTATGAACAGTAGAATCAAAAAGATTGCAACAGGCATGTTTGAGCGATTCAGACACCGTAAAATCACTGAAGAGGAACTGGTGCAGGCAGAATCCAAGGCAAAAAATTTAGGGAGTTACGTTGGCGATTTTAAATTATTGATCGCCATGTGCAAGGATGCAATTACAGGTAAGTTTAAAATGAACAGCTGGAATCTATCCATTATTATCGGAACAATTATTTATGTGATTTCGCCAGTAGACGCCATCCCTGACTTTATTGCTGTCGGTGGTTGGTTGGATGATGTTGCCATTGTCGCTTATGCGATGCGCAAGCTGTCGGAAGAAATAGCACGCTATAAGCTCGAAAAATTGAACTGTGAAATCAGAAAATAAAAAAAGCTACTTTTTAAAAGTAGCTTTTTTTATGAAGTGGTTATACCGTTCTTAATGTTTGAAATGTCTTACACCAGTAGTTACCATTGCAATGCCTTTTTCATTGGCCATGTCAATGGATAATTGATCTTTGATAGAACCACCCGGCTGTAATACCGCTGCGATACCTGCTTCAGATGCAATCTCAACACAATCCGGGAAAGGGAAGAAAGCATCTGATGCCATTGCACAGCCTTTTAAGTCAAAGCCAAAGGAAACTGCTTTTTCAATTGCTTGCTTTAAGGCATCAACGCGTGATGTCTGTCCAACACCTGAAGCTAACAGCGTACCATTCTTTGCAAAAACAATCGTATTTGATTTGGTATGTTTTACAATTTTATTGGCAAAGTATAAATCTTCCAATTGTTCAGCAGTAGGTTTTACAGTTGTTACAGCGACCATTTGCTCAGGCGCTTCAATTGTGTTATCCTTATCTTGAAGAATGACACCATTTAATAAAGTTTTGAATTGTTGAGCAGGTAATTTTACATCTTTACGGACTAGGATAATTCTATTTTTCTTGGCCGTAAGGATAGCAATTGCTTCTGCTGAGTAAGAAGGTGCAATTAAAACTTCAAAAAATAATTTATTAATTTCTTCGGCTGTTGTACCATCAACTTCACCATTGGTGATCAAGACTCCTCCAAATGCTGAAACAGGATCACAGGCCAAGGCATCGATCCATGCTTGCTTGATTGTTGATCGAGATGCGACACCACAAGCGTTTGTATGTTTTAGGATAGCAAATGTAGGTTCGTTGAACTCATCGATTAAAGCTACAGCTGCATCTACGTCAACAAGGTTGTTGTATGAAAGTTCTTTGCCATTTAACTTGTCGAACATGTTGTCCAAGTCACCAAAGAAAATACCTTTTTGATGCGGGTTTTCACCATATCTCAATACTTGAGCTTTTTGCTCAGATTGTTTAAATACTTCAATTGGGCTTTCTTGGTTGAAATAATTGAAGATTGCGGTATCATAATGAGAGGATGTGTTGAAAGCACGTTTTGCAAATTCTTTACGTTGCTCCAAAGAAGTATTGCCTTCTTGGTTCGCTAGAATTTCTTCAAGTGCTTTATAATCATTTTTAGAAGAAATGATGACAACATCATTAAAATTTTTCGCTGCTGCACGAATCAATGAGATTCCACCGATATCAATTTTCTCAATAATATCTTGTTCAGTGGCACCAGAAGCAACTGTTTCTTCAAATGGATACAAATCCACGATAACCAAATCGATCTCTGGTATTTCATATTGAGCAAGTTGCTGTTGGTCTGATTCAAGCGGACGACGTGCTAAAATACCTCCGAACACCTTTGGATGTAATGTCTTAACACGACCTCCTAAAATCGAAGGATAACTAGTCAGGTCTTCTACAGGGACGACAGCTATACCTAAATCTTTGATAAATGTTTCTGTCCCACCAGTGGAATAGAATGTAACACCGTATTTGTTTAATAATTCAACTAAAGGAGCTAGGCCGTCTTTATAATAGACTGAGACCAAAGCATTTTTAATCTTTACAGGATGGTTCATTATGATGGATTTGTTTCGTGGCGCAAAGATAAGAATTTAAAGTCTTGATATCAATTAATCAAGTATTTTTAAATAAAGAGGGTTTACCAATAGATAAGCCCTCTTTATGTATATTATACTAAATTGAGTCTTGTTTTCAGCTCTTCTGAAATCTGATTGGTAATATCCCAGATGGGTTCAGGTTCGTCTGTATTGTTAAATATCACTTGATCGCAAGTGTCCTGAAATGGTAGCAAATACTCCTTATAAGAGGGAAGGACGTGATTGACCCATTTGTACATAACATCGTCTTCAAAGTAACCACGTTCAACTAAATCACGGTGGAGCCTTCTTCGGAGCGCGATATCCTGATCAGCGCTCAGGAAAATTTTATGATTTATAAGCGCATTGACCTCCGTGTAATAAAAAATGAATAGTCCCTCGATGATCAATATCGGAGCCGGCTTTATCTCTAATATCTTGGGGGTGAGCGAAGGGTTATTAAAGGTATATTCTTCTTTATAGATTGTCTCTCCATTAAAGAGAGATTTGATATCCTTATAGAAAGCTTCCCGGTCTATGGATGTCGGAATATCAAAATTATAGAGCTTATTCTCCTCCTGTGTTTTTGTATTGGCAGGAATGTAATAGTCATCTTGGGAGATCAATGTAACCTCATCTGTTTTAAAATGTTTCAAAAAACTATTCAAAAAAAATGTTTTTCCAGAACCACTACTTCCGGCAATCCCTATGACATACGGTTTGTTATTCATTCTTGTTTGCGCTATAAGAGCTATTTTATTTAATTAATTTTCTAAAGGTAATCCGTAGGCAATTTCGACCTGAAAGCGTTTATCCAATGCGCCGATACTTGCCGCAGCGGACTTTGATAGCACTACAATGGCATTTTGGTTTTCGGCATTATCATTAAATTTTCCGACAACCTTTGCGTAGGTAACGCTTTTTGTCATCGGGTTGGTGATTTTTAAGATCGTTCCCACGGGTGCACTTTTGTGAAGGGCGAGATTGCTTGTTCCTTGGGTAGACAAACCATCAATCCATACGCCAATCCCCCGCTCGGATTTTTCGCGTATTCCATAGCGATTTGTTGAAATTTGATTTTCTTCTTTGTCATCAACGTTTGTGGAATCGGGCGTAATAATTTCGATTCCTTTAGGTTCAACCAATTTTGGTCTTTCCGGTGGCAGTGGCTGATTCGGAATCATTAATTTCATTCCACCGCTAATGATGTTGTTTTTTAGGTTATTGGTTTTCTTGATATCTTCAACAGTTATACCAAACCTCTTGGATATGGCATATAACGTCTCTTTTTCGCCAACTATATATTCTGTAAAACCCTGTTGTGGATCTCGTGGATTCAGCTGTGTATTGTTGCCAGACGGTTTCTTTACAACAGGTTTTCGCCCAGTTGGTACTTTAACAATTCGACCGAGGCTTAATGTGCCATTGCCATTTATTTGTGTGAGCTGTCCTACTGTTGTTTTGTATTTCTTGCTGAGTTGATAATAATTATCTCCTTTTTCTATCTTAAAAAGGACAAATTCTTCGCCATTGATCACCTCGGTACCAACGGAATCCGGAATCGCATTTAAATGTAAGGAAGCCAAACTTCTAGCTTCGACTTGTTGAAGAGATAGCATTGAAATCGATAAAATGACTATCTTTTTATATGTATTTAATTCGAATAATAGTTTCATATATTTTGCAATTATACTAAATACGAAACAAACTCCCGTTTATTGTCTGTCAAAAGGAATATTTGTTCGTTAACAAGAAAATAGATGTTGAAAAACTTTAAGGACAACTGATCAACTGCGATTATAGAATCAATTAGCCTCTCTTTTGTTGATCGCACTATCCGGATTTGATAGTGATTATCGGTGTTTTTTTCATAGAAAGCCCAAATAAAATGGTCGTCCAATGTGCTAATCCAAACTTCGCCATTTACGGTGAAATCTGTCAAAAATTGAGGAATTTGACCATTGTAAATTATAGGGTAGACTATTTGGCTGTCAAAAGGTTTAAATAATTCCTCTTTTTTGTTTTCGATGGCCATTGTTTTTAGATCTAAAAACAACTGCATTCCTTGTTCGATCATTTTGGGACGAAGCAGTATTCCGCCATGGACCATTTCTAGAAAAAGATAATTAAACCAAGTTTCTTGTTGATCTGGCTGATAGCAATCTATCAGGTGTACACCTGCATCAATGGGTGAGTTGCTGGAAATCTTTTTTAAGATTAGTTTATGGCATTGAATTCCTGCAAGCACCCACTCTTTGCTTATTGCTTCCAAGTCTTGAATCAGATAATCTCCATCAAAAGTAATGATATTGAAATAGGGGAGTGTGTCTGCTGGATTTCTGGTCTCGACGGCAATCAATCTATTTTCAGCATCGATTTCGATCCGCCAGATGGGGTACGTAAATAAGACATTGAATGCTTTTGAGATTGTCTGATTCGCCATGTGTTTTTCAACCAAGTGGACAAATTTACTAAAAGCTTTTAAATTTTGGCTTTTGGGATTGTAATAAATGAAAAACGTCCAGACTTGCTGGACGTTTTTTTCTGAGAAGAATCTCTTAAAATTTAGAACCGATTGTCAACACGACATTAGTCCGTTGATTTTTGATATTGGCTACTGGACTCGTATTGTTCCAGTACTGCTCATCTATAAGATAAGGTCTTTCCTCATACTTGATGGAATTATAGGCTCCGGTCAGATCAATATACATACCGCGACCAAGTTTTGCACCAATACCTAAAGAAGCTGTATAGTTTGTGTAATCCACATCTTTATAAGGATTACCACTGTAATTAAAACCAGCTCTACCGCTAAAGACATTATTAAATAAAACTTCACCACCAATACGTGCATTGAGGGCACCTTGATAGGTGTTTTTAATGTTTTGGTTCATTTCCTGTTCTAAGGTTTTATTATATGCCCCAGCATCCTTAAAACGCATCGCAGCATAATCAACCCATTCCACATCTGCGGTAATTAATCCTCTGGAGAATACCTGACTAGCACCTAAGGAGAGCTTGTACGGCGTATTCATATTGTACTCGAGGTAGCTATGTCCTGCATCATCGCTGGTGCGATAAGGATCCTTAAATGTTTTGTCCTCGCCTGTTTTAAAATAACGGAATTCGGAATTGCTATAAGACTCGTCTCGGATGCTCATAAATGTCGGCGATTTCGCTGTAAAGCCCATACTAAAGGTCGGTGTGAATTTATAGATTACACCTAATTTGAAATCCACCCCTGTACCATCCGTCGCTTGTGCGTAGTCATCATACAACTCATAATCCTTGTCCAGCATCTCACGTTTTTTAGCATATGCTGCTTCTGGTTTTAGAAAGTCAGAACCTGGATTGCGTTTTGCCAAACTTTCGGAGGTCATGGTTCTGCCATATTCAGTAAACCAGCTGGAATTATCATAGGTAAAAGCTGTAAAACCCAAAGCGGCTCCTAAGTATAATTTGTTGCTATAGTTTGCACCAAAGGATAACACTGATTCTGATTTGCTTCCTTTTTCAAGGATGGAATTGACTTGGTTAAAACCATCTTTTCCATTAAAATTATCAAAGTCAGTAATAGGAAAATAACTCCCTTTATTGCCTGTTTCTTCATCAAATAACAAAGAATTATTATAGACTTCCTGGCCCCAACCGCTCATTCCACCTGGTGCAGACAAGCGGTCAGAATAGGCATCCGCTATTGAACTTGTGTTATTAACACCTTTATACTCTAATAAATTATTATAGACATAATTGCGGTTATAAGCAATACCAACATTAAAATTTAGCCAACCTCTTTCCAAATTCCCGCCATTTCGATATGTTGGTAAATGAAAAACGATGCCGGCATTATCCAGGTTGAAATTATTTTTGCTGCTATTTGAGTTTTGTCCAAAATAATCTGTTTTATTTTTATTGTTAAGATACCTGCCTGTTACAGAGATATCGGATTGATTGAAGTAGCCCAAACCTGCAGGGTTGCCAGTAATTGAACTAATATCACCACCCAATGCGGTAGAAGCATTTCCCATCGCTTTGAAACGAGCAGTACCACCATTGTCCCCTTGGGAAAACAAAAGTACATCTTTCGTATATTGCGCTTGGGCAGTTCCTGCTGCACCTAATAAAAATGCAGTTCCAAAAAGTAATTTTTTGATTGTCATAAGCTAAAATATCGTCTGAAATAAGCAGTAGCACACAAGATTATGTATGCTACTGTAAGCTGTTTTTTACTAGCGTGTACGTCCACCGCTAGATCTTGAACTTCCGCCGCCACCAGAAAATCCGCCGCTGGATCTTGAACTTCCGCCTCCGGAGAAGCCACCACTTGAGCGTGATGATCCGCTATCATAACTTCTTGTTGGTGGAGTATAAGAAGGTCTCGAAGTAGAGCTTGGATAGCCTGAACGACTTTCCATAGAACGACTCATTGGACGGGAAACTTCACCAGAGCTTGATCGAGTTCTCGAAGTGCCATTGGAACTTCGCATACTTGGATATGTTCCATTGGTTCTGTCTGAAGTACGTGTTCTGCCTCTATCAATATAACCGCCTCTTGTAGAGATCCCATCTGAAGATCTAGTTCTACCACCAGATCTATCATAGGAAGAGCTTCGTGATATTGAACCGTCGGAAGTTCTTGTTCGTCCGCCAGCAGTCGATCGTGTACTTGCAACCGAGGTGATGCGTCCTCTTGAATCCCGAGCTACACCTGTGCGGTCATAAGAACCCGAAGTTCTGGTACGAGAAGATGAAGTACGTACATTATAGTTATCTCTATAAGATGAACGGGAGGATGCGTAACGAGGTCTTGAATTACCCCAGTAGCCCCCGCCCCAATAACCATTGCCATACCAACCAGATCCCCAGTATCCACCGCCATACCAGCCGCCCCAAGGGTGATAGCCACCATACCAAGGAGATCCCCAGCCAGACCCCCAGCCCCAGCCTAGGCCGATTGACCAGGAAGATCCCCAACCGGACCCCCAGCCCCAACCTAAACCGAAGGAAGGACCATATCCATACATTCCACCAAATCCATAACCATACCACGGATCGAAGAATGGGTCAAAATAGGTCATTCCTGGGGAGGCATAATAAAACCGGTTTATCCGATTTGCATATTCAAGATCTTCGTAGGAATCGTTATTGTAATCCTGATCTGAATATTCGTCATCATAATAACCGCCCTGTGATTGCCCTTCCTGTTGAACCTGGTCCGCATCCGTGTAATAGTAATCCGGACTTTGATAGACTTTCTGTCTAGCTTGTCCATTATTGCCATAGACATCGTCGCCATAGATTTGCCTACTCGTACCGCAGGAACCTAACATAAATGCTCCTGTCATGGCAAGTGCTCCGATAAATAATCTATTTTTTTTCATAATATCCTAAATCGTTATTTTCGATTATACAGCCTTATTTACTATCTTAGACGCAAATTTCTCGACGGGGTTTAATCGAAGTAATCAAAAATACAAATATTTTTTATTGAACGCTTTTTGTATTGAAATACAGACGAGACTTAACGTTATAATGTTACAATAATTTATCAATTTCATATGAGTAAAGGAATTACAAGTCGTGCAGAAGATTATTCGCAATGGTACAATGACCTTGTGATCAAAGCTGATCTGGCTGAAAATTCAGCTGTACGGGGCTGTATGGTGATCAAACCATACGGATACGCTATCTGGGAAAGAATGCAAGCGATCTTAGACAAAAGATTTAAAGAGACAGGCCATAGCAATGCTTACTTCCCTTTATTCATTCCAAAATCATTTTTTTCTAAAGAGGCGGCCCATGTGGAGGGTTTCGCAACCGAATGTGCAGTGGTCACACATTATAGACTAAAAAATGATGGTACAGGTAAGATCGTGGTGGATGAAGATGCGAAATTAGAAGAAGAACTAATTGTACGCCCGACTTCTGAAACCATTATATGGAATACATACCGTGGCTGGATCGAATCGTATCGTGATCTACCGATTTTAGTAAACCAATGGGCAAATGTTGTTCGTTGGGAAATGCGCACGCGTCTTTTTCTGCGTACAGCAGAGTTTTTATGGCAGGAAGGACACACAGCACACGCAACGAGAGAAGAAGCAATAGAGGAAACAGAACGTATGCTGGACGTGTATGCGGAATTTGCTGAGAATATTCTGGCTGTACCTGTTATACGCGGTCGTAAAACTGAAAATGAACGTTTTGCTGGTGCATTAGATACCTATTGTATTGAAGCTTTAATGCAGGATGGAAAGGCTTTACAAGCAGGAACATCGCATTTTCTTGGTCAGAACTTTGCGAAGGCTTTTGATGTGAAGTTTACGTCTAAAGAAGGGAAACTGGAACATGTATGGGCGACTTCTTGGGGTGTTTCTACACGTTTAATGGGCGCTTTGATTATGGCCCACTCGGATGATCAAGGATTGGTATTGCCTCCAAAACTGGCGCCAATTCAGGTTGTTATTGTTCCAATTTTCAAAACTGAAGAAGAAAAAGCACAGATTGATGTTTTCGTGGATCAACTAACAAACGAATTAAAGATAAAAAATATCTCCGTGAAATACGACGAGCGAGATACTCAACGCCCCGGCTTTAAATTTGCGGAATGGGAGCTAAAAGGTGTGCCTGTACGGGTAGCCGTTGGGGCGCGAGATATGCAAAATGGTACCGTTGAATTGGCACGTCGTGATACACAAACAAAGGAAACTGTAGCACAAGAAGGATTGGCCGGAAATATCGAGCAGCTATTGCATGCAATACAGGAGAATATTTACCAAAAAGCGTTGAATTTTAGGGCATCTCATTTTACGGAAGTGAATTCTTATGATGAGTTTAAAGAAGTGCTGGAAGGTAAAGGCGGATTTATCTCCTGTCACTGGGATGGAACAACAGAAACAGAAAAACGAGTGAAAGAGGAAACAAAGGCGACAATCCGTTGTATTCCTTTGGATGTAAAGGACGAAGAGGGTGTTTGTATCTTCACCGGAAAACCTTCCAACAGACGAGTTTTATTTGCGAAAGCTTACTAATCTTTTGATCTTATGCGGATACTCATATTAGGCTGTGGATGGTTAGCGGAATCATTTGCTAAGGATATGAAACATCAGGGGCATGAGGTCTGGGCAAGTACAACACAATATGAAAAATACCATCGGCTAAAAGCTGACGGTATTTTTTCATTTATTGCCGACTTTGATCAATGCAATGTACCGTCCGACGTGATTCTTCCATGCCAATTTGACTTTGTATTAAACAGTATTCCTGCCAGCAAAAAAAACAGCCTATCGGATTTAGAAATCCGTTTTTCGAATATTTCGAGATTTCTTGAAAATATCCAATGGGCCAAGCAGCTGTTTCTTAGTTCCATTGGGATCTATCCAGACAAGGATGGCGTTTATAGTGAATTGAATGCTGAAGGAATTGAGTTTTCCGAAAAGCTTCTTTTAGCAGAACAGCTCATGTTACAACTGCACGATACTCATGTATATCGACTTGGTGGCTTATTTGGTAAAAATCGCATCTTCGCAAAGTATTTCGCGAATCGTATTTGCACAACAGGTGAACAACCTGCCAATTTTGTCCACCTCGATGATGCCGTGCGTTTAATTACCTTGGCTACTGTAAAGGATTTCAGTCATCGCATTTATAATGTTGTCGCACCAATACACCCGCAAAAAAAAGAGGTTATACTGGCGTCTGCACAAAAATATGGCTTCGATTTACCTGCCAAATTTGAAAAAGGCGATTCTTTTCAGAAAGTAGTGATTGGAAGCCTACTGCAAAATGAATTGGATTATCAATATATCTGGCCTGATCCTTTGGATTTTTAAACTTATGAAAACCGCAGGCCTTACGTTCTTGAAATAAAGTTAAATTTACATATTGGTGTAAATAATTAAATAATTTCATTATTTTAACGTCAGTTCTGCTAGAGAGATTTTATAGAATAGTTGTCCACTAAAATTTGGATAGTGAGTGAGGTATATTTTAGGTATACAGCGCTATTCTTATGAATAAATCACTAGTGGATTTAAGATTTAGCGCATATATTATAAAGAGCCATGACAAACGTAGAACGACATCAATATATTTTAAAACAACTAAAAGAAGTAGGTATAGTCCAAGTGATTGATCTCTGTGAAGAATTGGGCGTATCTTCTGTCACAATTCGAAAAGATTTGACATTATTGGAGGAGAGTGGTCTGCTTTTTCGGACCCACGGCGGAGCGACACAATATAATCCTTATACGACAGATCGGACTGTGTTTGAAAAAGAGAAACTTCGGTCTGATGATAAAAGTAGAATCGGAAAAAAGGCTGCTGAAATGATTGAAGAAAATGATTCAATTATTATTGCTTCAGGCACAACCATGCAATCATTGGCGAGGCAAATTACACCGAAGGGAAATATTACAGTTGTCACATCAGCGTTAAATGTTGCCATGGAGTTAATTAAGTATCCATCAGTGGAAATAATGCAAATGGGCGGTACATTACGGAAAACCTCCACTTCAGTGACGGGTAAGTATGCGGAAAATTTACTGCATGATTTTTATTGTAGTAAGCTATTTTTGGGGGTAGATGGTATTGACCTGGACTATGGGGTGTCAACATCCAGCGCGCAAGAAGCCCAGTTAAACCGTATCATGATTGACACTGCTCAAAAGGTCGTAGTACTTGCCGATTCCTCTAAATTTGGAAGACGTAGCTTTGGTCGAATTTGTGGTTTCGATAAAATTGATATATTGATTACCGACGATAAAGTCAGCGCCGGATTTGTTGAATCGCTCGAGAAATCTGGTGTACAAGTCATTGTTGTGTAGCTTTTAGTTGGTAGCACTAAATGATTTCTGTGAAGTTAGACGCTTCAAACAATAAAGTTCTTATTTTTTCTTTAGCATATTGACCATTTTAAGTGTTTGCTCGTATTAATTAAGCTATAAAAGAAATGCTTCATTGCATATAAATGAAGCATTTTCCTGTAATATTTATTTTATCTTTAGCTGCGCGCCGGTTCTTGCTGACTCAAGCAATGAAAACTACCCAGTCCCCAGATAATGTCTACTGAATTAATCCCTATTACTTTTCGCGACGGAAAGCAGCCTTGGATAATATCTAATGCTTTTTGGTCATTGGCATCCTTGAAAATTGGTACAACCACAACATCGTTTGCAATATAGAAGTTAGCGTATGATGCTGGCAGTCTGGTGTCTTCATAGATTACCGGTGCAGGCATAGGAAGTTCGACAATATTAAGCGGTTCACCATTTAATAATTTGAAAGAACGGAGTGTTTCCAAATTCTCTTGAAGGATCGCATAATTTTCATCTTCAGGGTTTTCTTCGACAACAGTTAAAACTGTATTTTCATTTACAAAACGTGTAATGTCGTCAATGTGGCCGTCTGTGTCATCTCCGACGATCCCGTCCCCTAACCACAGTACCTGGTCTTGCCCATAGAATTCTTTTAGATAAGTCTCAATTTGTTCTTTTGTGAAATCAGGGTTTCGGTTTTCATTGAGCAAACATGCTGTTGTTGTCATAACGGTTCCAGCGCCGTTAAATTCGACAGAACCGCCTTCCATCACGATATTAGGCGTGAATAGAGGGAGATCGAACTCCTCTGCTATACGTGTAGGGACAACGTCATCGAGATCAAAGGGGGGGTATTTGCCGCCCCAGGCATTGTAGCCCCAATCAATAATGGCTTTTGTATTTGAATGTTGATTGACAAGGAAGGCAGGACCATGATCTCTACACCAAGCATCATTAGTTGGATTGAAATAAAATTCAATATTGCTAAAATCAACTGTTACTTTTTTCAATTCTGTGATCGCAAACACCTTCATGTCTTCGTTAGCTACATTAATTCTTACTTTTTGCCCAGCAGCAACAGTTTTAATGAATTCGCAATAAGGCGCGTATATGGTTTCAATTTTTCCGGGCCAAGATTCCTCTTTATGCGGCCAGCTCAACCACATAGCTTCTTGTTTTGCCCATTCAGGGGGGAATGTGAAACCTTGTTTTTTTGGAGAATTGTCAAAATATGCCTGAGTGAAAGTACTTTCTTGTTCCATGCTTTATAATGTAAAAAGCCATTTTAATCTGTTCTTCTTTTCATGAATCACAAATTAAAATGGCCAATATGATTAACTACTAGTCTTCGTCAATAAAACGTTTGGTGATTGGGGAATACGTGTCGATTCTACGGTCACGTAGAAAAGGCCAGTGTTTTCTGAAATAGTCAGATTCACTTAGATCCAATTCGATGACTTCAATTTCTTCCTTGTCATGGGAGGCCAGGTACAATAACTTGCCTTGTCCATTTGTCACAAAGCTGCCACCCCAGAATTTCATGGCACCATCTTGTTCATATCCGACTCGGTTAACGGATACCACAGGTACACCGTTTGCGACAGCATGAGAACGTTGAATGGTTTGCCATGCATTGTATTGATCTTTATTGGTTTCTTCGTCCTGATCTGTAGCCCAGCCAATTGCTGTTGGGTAGAACAGAATTTCTGCGCCCATCAATGCTGTAATTCTGGATGCCTCAGGGTACCATTGATCCCAACAGATCAATATCCCGATTCGACCAAATCTTGTCTTAAATACTTTATAACCTAGATCGCCGGGGGTGAAATAGAATTTCTCATAAAATGCCGGATCATCAGGGATATGCATTTTACGGTATTTGCCTAAATAGGATCCGTCAGCGTCTAATACGGCCGTCGTATTATGATAAAGGCCTTCAGTTCTTTTTTCAAATAATGAAGCGATAATAACGACTCCTGCTTCTTTCGCAACAGCGGATAGGGCGTCTGTAGACGGGCCGGGGATAGATTCAGCCAGGGCGAAATTGTCATAGTCTTCGACATCGCAAAAATATAAAGAGGTAAAGAGTTCTTGCAGACACACAATTTGCGCACCTTTTGCAGCGGCTTCTTTTACTTTAGCGATTGCTTTTTCGAGATTCTCTTGTTTGCTTGCGGTACAGCTCATCTGTACAACTCCAACTTTTACTTTGCTCATTCCTTAATGCTTATTTAATTCAGGCACAAAGATACTATTCTTAATTTAGATTTGATTATTGGGTAAAACAAAAAGAGCTCTTAGAGCTCTTTTCGTAATCTTGCGACGGGTATATTCAATGCCTCTCGGTATTTAGCAACCGTTCGGCGGGCGATGTTATAGCCTTTTTCCTTAA
The DNA here is from genome assembly GCF_013167215.1 of Sphingobacterium prati. Taxonomy (GTDB): domain Bacteria; phylum Bacteroidota; class Bacteroidia; order Sphingobacteriales; family Sphingobacteriaceae; genus Sphingobacterium; species Sphingobacterium prati. The sequence continues at coordinate 909,299 of NZ_JABJWY010000034.1, read as the reverse complement.
GAATTTCGGTTAATTTTTCATCAGCCAGCGGTTTGCGCTTGTTTTCTTTGGCGATACATTCTTCCAATATTTTCTTAACTTCCTTATTGGAAACCTCCTCTCCAGAGTCTGTTTGAATGGCTTCAGAGAAAAACGATTTTAATAGAAATGTTCCAAATTCAGTCTGTACATATTTCGAATTCGCTACGCGGGAGACGGTAGAGATGTCCATGTCTATTTTGTCTGCGATATCTTTTAAGATCATGGGTTTCAGTTTGCGGTCATCACCAGTAAGAAAGTAATCGTATTGATATTCCATTATTGCATTCATGGTTTTGAGGAGCGTTTGTTGGCGCTGCTTGATGGCGTCGATGAACCACTTTGCCGAATCGAGTTTCTGTTTGACAAACTGTACCGCTTCTTTCATTTTTTTATCTTTTTGATCAGACTTTTCGTAATGTTCAAACATGTGTTGATAGTCCCGGCTTATACGAAGTTCTGGTGCATTACGTCCGTTTAGGGTTAAATGAAGAATGCCATCGTTGTTGCTAATATGAAAATCGGGAATGATATGAAGCTGTTTGCCTGCCACTGCTCCGGAATCACCTGGTTTGGGATTGAGCTTTAGAATTTCATTCACCACATTTTTTAAATCTTCAGGAGAAACCCCTAGGGATTTTTCAAGCTTATCGTAATGCTTTTTTGTGAATTCATCTAAATAATGGGCAACCACTTTAATGGCGAGTTTGATCGTTGGGTTGTTCGCATCTTTCTTTTGTAACTGAATCAAAAGACACTCTTGTAGATCTCTGGCCCCAATCCCTGCTGGCTCGAAGTCCTGGATTATTTTTAACATTTCCAATACTTCGTGTTCGTCAGTCATCACATTCTGACCAAAAGCTAGATCGTCTACCAAATTTATGATCGGACGTCGTAGGTAACCGTCGTCATCAAGGCTTCCGATAATTTGCTGGCCGATTAGAAAATGCTTATCATCTAAGGCAAGGAGGTCTAATTGTTGTTGCAGCTGCTCGTAGAAGGAATGTTGAATGGCAACAGGCATTTCTTTTCGTTCATCATCGTCATCACCATAATCGTATCCATTTCCATAGTCTTTATAATCATCCTCCTGTATATAGTCCTCTAAGCTGAAGTCATCTGAATCAAAGCTCTCTTCATTATCAAAATTGTCATCCGGATCTTTATCGGGGTACTCTTCGATTGGATCGGTCATATTAGTCAAGCTACCATCTTCTAATGCAGGGTTTTCCTCTAATTCTTCTTTTATTCTGGCATCTAATGAAACTGTTGGTACCTGCAACAATTTAATAAATTGAATTTGTTGTGGAGACAGTTTTTGTAATAGCTTTTGTTGTAATGTCTGTTTTAACATGCTAATAGTTGACTAGTTTACATCTAAATTTAAACAAATATCATTATTATTTTAAAATAAAATAGATATTAAATCAAAAGTAGGTATAATATTTGTGGAAGCATCGGCTAACTTATTGATCTAAACAAAGTCCTCCTTCAATTTTTTCGCATGTTAATTTTGCAAATCGAGTATGACAGTATTGCTACTGACCGTTTTTCGCGAAAGAGTTTGTTCAAATTAAAGGCTTATTTTTTATTGTTAAAAAATGTAAATAGTTGATTAGGGAGATGTATTTAGTTGTATATTTAGCCCCTGAACACATGTAGGCGCATATTGAGCGAGGGTAAAACCTTTTGCTGATTCAATATGTTGATTATAAGATAAATTTCCATTTATGTTTAGACGTATAAAGAATCGGATTCTTCGTTATCTCCTTATTGCAATATATTTTGTTGTTGTTTTGGTTTGTGCCATACAGCTCAATTTTTTGTGGCTTTTTGGTTATTCACCCACTAAAAAAGATATTATTATGCCTAGTGTCAATATTTCGACAGAGTTATATACTGCCGATAGCGTACTGATAGGACGGTATTTTGATGAGGATAGAAATCCTGTTCCTTTTGACAGTATTCCTAAAACTGTTATCAACGCGCTTATTGCGACGGAGGATGTACGTTTCTATCAGCATAATGGTGTTGATTTTCTTGGACTCGGTTCAGGTATAGTCTCTACCTTAAAAGGGGATAAGCGTGGGGCAAGTACGATTACGCAGCAATTGGCAAAGAATCTTTACCGTACTCGTTATAATAAGGCAGGAGGATTTTTGACACGTTTGCCTGTTGCCGGATTGGTCATTACGAAATTTAAAGAGTGGATGACTGCTTATAAACTAGAGCAACGATATAGTAAAAGCCAGATTTTAGAAATGTATCTCAATACGGTTTCTTTTAGTAATAATGCATATGGTATAGAAACCGCTGCGAAGCGATATTTTTCAAAAGGAGCTAATCAGCTGAACCAAAATGAAGCTGCTGTTTTGATTGGTATGTTGAAAGGAACAACCTTATATAATCCGATAAGAAATCCTGAGAAGGCATTTGATCGTAAAAATACGGTATTGAGTCAAATGCATAAGAGTGGCTTTCTAAAAAAAGAAGAATATAATGCATTGATTAAAGAAAAGATCGTTTTGAACGCCAATAATCGAGATGTGAACGCTGGAGGGGATTCATATCTGCGAGCTGCTGTTGCTAAATGGTTAGAAAAATGGTCGGAGGAGAATAATTACGATATCTACACCGATGGTTTAAAAATTTACACAACCATTAATTCTAAATTACAGAAGCATGCAGAAGAGGCTGTTGCAAAGCAGATGGCTGAGTTGCAGCAACGTTTAAATAATACATGGGCAGGTCAAGAACCTTGGCGGGATCTTTCTGGAAAAGTGCTTCCGAACTTTTTGGAGAATTTGGCTAAGAAAACCCCTTATTATGCATTTTTGAGTAAGAAATATGCGAATAGTCCAGACAGTATCAATTTTTTTCTGAATAAGAAGAAAAAAATGGAGGTCTATAATTGGAAGGACAATGGTAAGATCGAGAAGGAGATGTCTACGATGGATTCTCTGAAATATTATGCTATGATGTTGAATGCGGGGATGATGTCGATGGATCCTTACTCGGGTGAAATTAAAGCTTGGGTAGGTGGTATAGACCACCAATATTTCAAATATGATCATGTGATGCAGGCGAAACGACAAGCAGGGTCTACATTTAAACCTTTTGTTTATTTAGCAGCCCTCGAATCGGGCATGGCACCTTGTGATAAGATTACGGATAAGCCTGTTACAATTAAGATTGATAAGGGGGATTCCATTGAAGTGTGGGAACCGAAAAACGCAGATTGGAATTTTTCATACCGTGAGATGTCGTTGCGTCATGCAATGGCTCGGTCTATTAACTCAGTGACTGTTCAGTTGACTGATAAGGTCACGCCAGCAAAAGTTGTGGATGCTGCACAGCGTTGTGGTATTACGAGTAGGCTTAATCCGGTAGCATCGGTTGGGTTGGGACCTAATGATGTATCGGTCTTTGAGATGGTCAACGGTTACGCTACGATGATGAACCATGGTGAGCGGGTTACTCCGGTACTGGTTTCTAAAATTGAAGACCATGATGGGAATGTCATTGCTACTTTTCAGGCAGAACGTAAACAAGTGGTTGATAAACAGGATGCTTGGTTGATGACTTATATGTTGCGGGGTGGGATGGAAGAGCCGAGAGGTACCTCGCAGGGATTATGGGAGTGGGACCTTTTTGATAATGAAAATCAAATTGGCGGTAAGACTGGTACTTCGTCGGAATATGTTGATGGCTGGTATATGGGGGTAACAAAGGATTTGGTCACTGGAATCTGGGTGGGATGTGATGAAAGAAGTATACATTTCAAAAATTCACACACAGGAGAAGGCTCACGTACGGCCCTACCTATATTTGGCGTGTTTTTGGAATCTGTTTATAAAGATAGACAATTGGGGTACACGCAGGGTAAGTTCCCCGAACCTACCGTTGAAATTACAAAATCCTACAAATGTGAAACCCCGCGTTATAGTGATCCTGAACCAGAACAGAGCGATTCGACAAGTGTTGAGGAGCAAATGGATGAAGATTTTATTGGACCTGAGGAAGAATCGACAGAGGGAAATGCGGAACGCAACCAAAATGAGGACGGTGTCAGCGAAAATTTGGGTACATCGGAGAATCTGTAGTTTGCGTAAAGTTGGTTAACAGTTTATCCTGTTTTGGATTTAAGATAAATGCTATCTAATGAATATTAGGTAGCTTTTTTTATTATATTTTATTAGGCTGCATAACTGCTGTTTCTTTTGATGTAAGACTGCTGTTGTTGCGGGTATAGGTTATTCCAGTTTGGATTATTTTTACGAATAATTCGCTCGATTTGCATATGTGTAAAATGCTGTAATTCGTTCATTCTTTTTTTAGCGCAGGACAATTCCGTAAAGGCTTCAGAATAAATAATTCTATTTAAATTGGCGCCCTGTTGGAAAATAAAGCTATTGGTCTGCTGGAGTTCCAATACAGTGCTCAATATATTGGAGGTGAAGTTGATTTCAAAGTGTCTTCTGTTGTTGTCAGTTAATATATATACAATAAAATTGCTCATAATGCTAAATTATTTGGATGTTTAAATTTTATTTACTAATTTTATTGGCACAATAATACTAATAAATTTAGTTTTTGCAAAATATTTTTGAAAAATAATATGTCAAATATTTCATCCAACTTGAAATTCCTTCGAAAAGGAAAGAAAATTACGCAGCAGCAATTTGCTGATATTATGGGGATTAAGCGAGCTTCTGTCGGTGCTTATGAAGAGGATAGAGCGGAACCTAAATATGAATTGCTAAAAAAAATTGCCGAGTTTTATGGGTTAACCATGGATGAGTTGGCGAATGATGTGATTGATGATAAATGGAAGCCTATACCTAAAAGCAATGCTTCGAACCTTCGGGTATTGAGTGTAACTGTTGACGGGAATGATCGTGAAAACATTGAGCTCGTGCCCATTAAAGCAAGTGCGGGTTATTTAAATGGATATGGTGATCCCGAGTATGTGGCCGAGCTTCCAAAATTTTCGCTACCAATGTTTGGTCAGGGGACTTTTCGGGCATTTGAGATTAAAGGAGATTCGATGTTGCCCCTGCCATCTGGATCTATTATTGTAGCGGAATATGTCGAAAATTGGCATGATATAAAACCAGGGCATACTTATGTAGTCGTGTCTCGAGAGGAGGGGGTGGTTTATAAGCGGATTGCATTTAAATTTAAAGAAGATAAAGGTTTAAAGCTTGTTTCTGATAATAAAACTTACGAACCATACTGGGTTGAGACTCCTGATATTCTTGAGGTATGGAAGGCGAAAGCTTTTATTAGCACCCAACTGCCGGAACCAACTCCTGAACCGACGATGGAAACATTGACCAGCATGATGGCTCAGATGCAAAAGACAATTAATGCAGTCGTTGATAATTCAAAATAATAGAAAAAATAGTGCTGCTGTAGATGGGATATTTGTTTTTTATTTTATAAAATACTATATTTGCATATCTGAAAGGAAGGGGGCTCGTATTGCCCCCTTTTTTTAATACAATTAATTTAGCATTCTAGGCAGCAGAACAATGCAAGATGTAGAAAAAAGAGTTATCGAACTTATAGAAGAAAAAATAGCAGATCGCGAGGATTTGTTTATTGTTAGTGTAAAGATGCTTCCAAATAAGATTTTGGAAATTCTCTTAGATGGGGATAACGGTGTTAATATTGATGATTGTGCACAAGTGAGTCGTCATGTCGGTTTCCATTTAGAAGAAGAAAATGTGATCGATAATGCTTATCGTTTGGAAGTTTCATCTCCTGGTATAGATTCAAATTTTGTCAATAATCGGCAATATCAAAAAAATATAGGTCGTACTGTACAGGTCAAGTTGCACGATAATACAAAAATTGAGGGAACTTTATTGACGGTAGACGCAACCAAGATTAACATTCTTCAAAAAGTAAAAGAAAAAGGTAAAAAAGCGCAAGAGGTGGAAAAAGAACTTCCTTTTGATCAAATAAAAGCAACAAAAGTGGTAATTTCATTTTAAAAATAATGAGTAACAGCAACATCAATCTGATAGACTCTTTTCAGGAGTTTAAGGAGTTTAAGAATATCGATAGACCTACGGTCATTACAGTATTAGAAGAGGTTTTTCGTAGTATGATCCGTCGTCGTTTCGGTACGGATGAAAATGTGGATGTTATCGTGAATCCAGATAATGGGGATTTAGAGATTTGGAGAACGCGTGTCGTTGTTGAAGATGAATTTTCTGAGGATGATGATCTCGAAATTGAGTTGGCAGAAGCAAGAAAACACGATGAGGACTTGGAAGTAGGGGATGATTTTATCGAACAGATCACATTAGAAAGCTTTGGACGTCGTGCTATTTTAGCTGCTCGTCAAACACTGGTGTCGAAAGTATTAGAGTTGGAAAAAGACGAAGTCTTTAAAAAATATAAAGATAGAGAAGGTGAGTTGGTCATCGGTGAGGTTTATCAAATCTGGAAGAAAGAAATCTTGGTATTGGACGAGGATGGTAATGAATTGATCTTACCTAAATCTGAACAAATCCCAGCGGATTATTTCAAAAAAGGTGATGGTATTCGTGCTGTTGTTCACAAGGTCGATATGATGAACAACAATCCTAAAATTATTATTTCACGTACAGCCCCAGCGTTTTTACAACGTTTATTTGAACTGGAAGTACCTGAGATTTTTGATGGTCTGATTACCATTAAGAAAATTGTCCGCGAACCTGGTGAGCGCGCTAAAGTGGCTGTGGAATCTTATGATGACCGTATTGATCCCGTTGGTGCATGTGTGGGTATGAAGGGATCTCGTATTCATGGTATTGTGCGTGAATTGCGTAATGAAAACATTGACGTGATCAATTTTACGACAAATCATTCCCTGTATATCGCCCGTGCATTGAGCCCTGCCCGCATTAGCTCGATTAAGATTGATGAGGAAAATAAAACTGCTGCTGTATATTTAAAATCGGATCAGGTTTCTTTGGCAATCGGTCGTGGTGGACACAATATTAAATTGGCCGGCAAACTGACTGGTTACGAGATTGATGTTTACAGAGAGAATGATGAATTTGATGAGGATGTGGATATCGAGGAATTCAGCGACGAAATTGAAAGCTGGGTTATTGACGAATTGAAACGTGTTGGCTTGGACTCTGCAAAATCTGTACTATCACTCAGTGAAGAAGAGCTGGTTAGACGTACCGATTTGGAAGAAGACACCATCCGTGATATCGTACGCATATTGCAGGCTGAATTTGAATAAAATTCAGCTTGCTAATTTTTTTCTATCTAACGTTCGGAATAAATTGTTTATGGATGGAAAAAAACATATTTTTGTAATTATATTAAAATAGTTTATATTATAGATGACTGAAGGAAAAGGAACAAACTTGCTTAAAGCAGCAAAGGAACTCAACATCGGGATACATACTGCCGTAGAATGTTTAGTGAAAAAAGGATATGATGTAGAAGCAAAGCCTAACACTAAATTGAGCGGAGAGATGTATGGTGTGCTGTTAAAAGAGTTTCAGGGAGACAAATCACTGAAAGATGAAGCTAAACAAATTGTTATTGGCAAAATTCGTCGTGAAGAGTCGCCGTCCGCTTCTCCTAAAGAGTCATCTAGAAATGAGGATTTTGAAGAACATGAAGAACCAAAGGAGATTTTGGTTAAAAATACGGTAGAAATCCCATCTGCCAAAGAATCCGCTCCTGCCAAAGCAGATGAACCTGTTCATCAAGGAGGAATGAAAGTGGTAGGCAAAATAGATCTTGATGCCCTAAATAGAGGGGGAAACAAGGTTAAAAAAGAGGAACCTAATAAGCAGGAGCCTAAAGTAGCGAATGACTTACCTGCGGAGCCTAAAGTGGTAGATAAAGTGATCGAGAATAAAGGGGCTGAAGTCAGAGAGCCAGTCGTCGAGCCTAAAAAAGAAGAACCAAAGGTTATTGAGCAAAAAACCGAAGTCGTGACACCTAAGGCAGAAGCTCCTAAACCTGAAGTAGATAAAACTGAAGTAAAAGCAACTCCGGTTGTAGAGACAAAAACCGAACCTGTGAAGGTAGAAGAAAAGAAAAAAGACGAAACAGCGCCTAAAGCTGCTGTACCAGTAACTCCAAAAGTGGAGCCTGTGAAAAAAGAAGGAGACGATATCATTTCTGCACGTGCAGAAAGATTGACAGGTCCTAAAGTAATTGGTAAGATTGAATTGCCTTCTGCAAGACCTTCCCACAAACCTGTGGCATCATCTTCAAATGCTGGAAATAATGAGAAACGTAAGCGGAAACGCACGAATCCAAATGGTCCAGTAAATCCGAATGCGGGACAAGGTCAAGGTCATAACAACCAAAATCGTGGCCCCCGTGATGGAAATAATAACCACAATCGTGACCAACAAGGAAACAGAGGTGGCAATCAAGGAAACAACAATAATCCGAACAACCGTCCGGGACAAAACAACCAGCATCCGGGTAGACCAGGACAAGGTGGAAACAACCAACATCCAGCTAGACCGGGACAAGGAGGTGCAAGACCTCAACATGGCCGTTTTGATAATAGAGGAAAAGGAAGACCTGTTGAAAATAAAGAGGAGCCTTCTGAAAAAGAAATCCAAGATCAAATCAAAGCAACACTTGCCCGCTTAAGTGGTGCTGGTAAATCTGGTAAATTTGCACAACGTGCGAAATTAAGACGTCAAAAACGTGATGATGTTGCGCAACATGCCGAAGAAGCAGCAATGGAGCAAGAATTGATGGCAAAGGTATTGCGCGTCACAGAATTTGTTACGGCGAATGAGCTGGCAAATTTAATGGACGTTCAGGTTACCCAGATTATCGCTACATGTATGAGCTTAGGGATGTTTGTGTCCATCAATCAACGCCTTGATGCAGAGACTTTGACTATTGTAGCAGATGAATTTGGCTATCAAGTTGAATTTATTAAACCTGAAGATGAGGAAACTGCGGAACTGGAAGAAGCGGATACTGAGGCGAATTTGGTGCCTAGAGCGCCAATTGTTACAGTGATGGGACACGTTGACCACGGTAAGACATCTTTGTTGGATTATATCCGTAAAGCCAACGTTACGTCTGGCGAGGCTGGTGGTATCACACAACATATCGGTGCTTATGCCGTGAAGTTGGATGATGATCGTAAGATTACATTTTTAGATACACCAGGTCACGAAGCCTTTACGGCAATGCGTGCACGTGGTGCGAAAGTAACAGATATCGTCATTATCGTTATTGCGGCGGACGACGCAGTCATGCCACAAACAAAAGAAGCGATCAATCACGCTCAAGCAGCTGGCGTACCAATTGTATTTGCCTTTACTAAGGTGGATAAACCTGGTGCAAATCCGGATAGAATCCGTGAACAGCTTTCTGCAATGAATATCTTAGTTGAAGATTGGGGCGGTAAATTCCAAGCACAAGAGATTTCTGCAAAAACTGGAGAAAACGTTGATCTTCTCTTAGAAAAAGTTCTTTTAGAAGCTGAAATGTTGGATTTAAAAGCGGATCCTAAAAAACGTGCTGTTGGTTCGGTGATTGAAGCAGCCTTGGATAAAGGTCGTGGTATCGTAACTACAGTGTTAATCCAAGGTGGTACACTTCGTGTTGGAGATCCAATTTTGGCGGGTTCTCATTCAGGTAAGGTGAAAGCCTTGACCAATGAAAGAGGTGAACGCGTTAAGGAGGCTGGTCCTTCGGTACCGGTACAGATATTGGGTATGGCCGGAGCACCTACAGCAGGGGATAAGCTTTATGTTCTTGAAAGTGAGTCTGAAGCTAGAACTGTCGCAAACAAACGCCTACAGTTACAACGTGAACAAGGTATGCGTGCAACGAAACATATTACCTTGGATGAGATCGGTCGTCGTTTGGCTATCGGTAACTTTAAGGAGCTTAATATTATCGTGAAAGGTGATGTGGATGGTTCGATTGAAGCCTTATCAGATTCATTATTGAAATTGTCAACGGATGAAATCCAAGTAAATATTATCCATAAATCAGTAGGTGCGATCTCTGAGTCAGATGTATTATTGGCTTCGGCTTCTGATGCGATCATTATCGGTTTCCAAGTTCGTCCAACACAAAATGCACGTAAACTTGCTGAGAATGAACAAATCGACGTCCGTTTATATTCTATCATCTATGATGCAATCGAAGAGATCAAATCTGCGATGGAAGGTATGTTGGCACCGAAATTTGAAGAGAAAATTGTTGCTGAGGTTGAAATCAGAGAAACATTCAAAATTTCTAAAGTGGGTACCATTGCAGGATGTATGGTTAGAGAAGGTAAAATCAATAGAAATAATGATATCCGCATAATCAGAGACGGCGTTGTTATCCATACAGGTAGATTGGCATCCCTGAAACGTTTTAAAGACGACGTGAAAGAGGTTGCACAAGGTTACGAGTGTGGTTTGAATATTGACCGTTTCAACGATATTCAGGTCGGGGATATTGTAGAGGCTTACGAACAAGTAGAAGTAAAACGTAAATTGTAATATTGCATTTACGATAGCATAAAAAAGCGTTGATTTTTATCAACGCTTTTTTTGTTTTTATCGCTCATACAGTTCTATCGGAAGCTGATCGGGATCGGTAAAGAAAGTGAACCTTTTTTGTGTTAGTTCGTCAATTCTTATTCCTTCATGTGTAATGCCTGCCTGCTCTAATTTATGTATTTCCGCATTCAGGTTATCGACTTCAAAAGCGAGATGTCTTAAACCAGCCGCTTCGGGAAAGCTAGGTCTGGTAGGTGGGGTAGGGAAGGAAAACAGTTCGATGATGTACGTATCTTTAAGTTTTAAATCCAGTTTATATGAATCGCGTTCTACCCGATAATGCTCCTGCCAAATTTCCAGTCCCAGGACTTCGGTATAAAATTTTTTTGACCGCTGATAATCCTTGCATATGATGGCAATATGGTGTATTTTGTTTAAGCTTAGTTTCATCTTATTTTGCTCTTTCGTACTGTTTTGGCCAAGGGACATCTACGGATAATTCTTTGGCAAAGTGCAGTGGGAGATGTGGGTCATCCAAAAAGCTCCTTGCAATCATAATGAGATCGGCTTGTTCTTGTGCAATAATGTCTGAGGCTTGGGCCGCAGTTTTAATAAGCCCTACAGTGGCAGTTTTGCTTCCGGTTTTTTCTTTGATTGCTCGAGCGAATGGAAGTTGATATGCTGGGCCAAGGTCAATTTTTTGATGGGAAACGGCTCCACCGCTCGATACATCAATGATTTCAACTCCTTCTTCAGTCAAAAACCGTGATAGTGCAATGGATTGGTCTAGATCCCAACCATCCGGAGCCCAATCTGTGGCCGAGATCCGTACCCATAAACTTTGGGTTGTTATTTCCAGTTTTACCCGTCTAATGATTTCCAGTAAAAAACGAATCCTATTTTCAAAAGAACCACCAAATTTGTCGGTTCGTATATTGCTCAGTGGCGAGAGAAACTGATGAATGAGATAGCCGTGTGCAGCATGGAGTTCGATGATTTGGTAGCCAGCTTGAATTGCCCTTTTTGCAGCTCGTCCAAACTGCTCAATCAAGTCTTCAATTTCATCTATTTTAAGTTCCTGTGGGACATAATCTCCCGAATGGAAAGTCAGTGCGGATGGAGCGACAGTCTGCCATCCTAGCGGGTCTGTAGGGGCAAATTGACCTCTGCCCAGCCAGGGTTTATTGCTGCTTGCTTTGCGGCCTGCATGGGCAAGCTGAATGCCCGGAACTGCATCGTTTTCCTTAATGAATGTTGTTATCTCCCGTAGTTTTTCGATATGCTGATCATCCCATATCCCAAGGTCTCCGTAGCTGATTCTGCCTTCAGGAACAATGGCTGTTGCTTCCTGTATGATTGCCGCCGCACCTCCGGTAGCGAACTGACCCAGGTGAACAAGGTGCCAGTTGTTTGCAAAACCATCTTTAGCTGAATATTGGCACATGGGGGATACGACTAAGCGGTTTTTCAAATGTAAAGAACCGATGTTTATTGATGAAAATAGTTCACTCATAATTTTTTTCTTATCCTGGACAGGGGGCTGTCCAGGAAGATTGGTGATTACAATTAATAGTTTTATTGCGAACTTCTAAATTTATGAAGCTTCGAAATATTGAATTTTACGGATTTGTGGACCATAAGGAGGCAGATTTTAACATCGCTCTTCGCGGTAATTTTAAATTCGCAATAATTAGTTCTGCGAAATCCTCGGGTTGTAATACCTTTTCTGGATCACCATCCGTGAGGCCAAGATCTTTCGACATATCCGAAGCGATGGTACTTGGCATCAGTGTACATACCCGGATATTGTTTTTACGTACTTCACGCATCAAGGAGTCAGCGAATCCAATAACGCCAAATTTTGAAGCGCTATAGGCTGAGGTGGTAGCCGCCCCATTCAATCCGGCGGTAGAAGATACCATCACAATGTCACCTTGGTTTTTTTCAATAAGTTGCGGCAGGATAGCCTTTGTAACAAAATAGGTTCCCAACAGGTTAACATTAATAATTGCTGTCCAATCATTCACGTCCATATCCACCACCGAAGAAAAGGAAGATATACCCGCATTGTTGATTAAAATATCAAAGTAGCCGAAGGTTTCATTGAGACTTTTAACTCCTTGTTGCACGGCAGTGTTGTCAGATACGTCAAATACGCTATAAGTAACCTGTGTCCCAAATTCAGCCAGTTCGGCAACGGTTTGTTTCAACGCAATTTCGTTTCTGCCTGTAATCGCTACATGGACACCTTCTTTAGCCAATGCAATAGCAATAGCCTTTCCTAATCCCTTTGCCCCACCTGTAACTAAGGCCCTTTTTCCTGTTATATTTTCCATACGATAAAAATAAGAATGATCTCTCGGATTACTGTCAAATGAACCTCAAAAGGCGGCCTATTTAAGCTTTTTGATGAGGTTTTCTATAATGGGATAGGTGTTGGCCCGTACTTCATCAAATTGGTCCACGTGACGCCATTCCGCTTTTGTAATATCTTCAGCTGTTTGAGGAATCAATTTCGGAACTTTATTAACGCCCATTTCATACCAATTGGTTGCCTTTAATACAAACTCTCCGTTACGTAAATAGTAGGTATGGTACGATGTGGTTATCTTCTTACCTAAATAATTTATTTTAATACCGCATTCTTCTTCTACTTCCCGTACCGCGGCTTCTTTCATCTTTTCATTGTCCTCAACTTTACCTTTCGGAAGATCCCATTTGCCTAGACGGTAAATAAAAAGGTAATCTCCATCACCGTTTTTGACCAATCCGCCAGCTGCTTTGATGATTTTAAGTTTACTTTTTAAATTTTGAAATACTGTTTCGAAATCCCTATTAACATAGAGATATGTTTTCGGAACTTTGTCAATTTCAGATTGTTTGAAAAGTTTTTGAAGTTCAATGTCTTGAATACTAATTGTTTGCGTGTTTTTAGTTTTCGAGGGAACAAAATCTGCTAAAATTAGCAGGGTTTCGTTCATATAAATTTTATAAATTTGCGCCATGAATAATTTAAATGAGGTTGAACAAAAAGTTGCTGAATCCTTATTGCAAATTAAAGCAATAAAATTGCAACCTAAAAGTCCTTTTACTTGGGCGTCGGGTTGGAAGTCTCCAATTTACTGTGATAACCGTATCACTTTATCTCATCCAGCGATACGCACGTATATTCGTCAGAAGCTTTCTAAGCTTATTCAAGAAGAGTTTGGATCAGTAGATATGATTTCTGGAGTTGCTACGGCGGGCATTCCACAAGGTGTGTTAGTAGCGCAGGATTTAGGCCTGCCATTTTCTTATGTTAGAAGCTCAGCAAAAGATCATGGTCGTCAAAATATGATTGAAGGCGAAGTTGTTAGTGGCCAGCGGGTCGTTGTGGTTGAAGACTTAATATCAACTGGTAAAAGCAGTCTGATCGCAGTAAAAGCGTTGCGCGAAGCAGGTTGTAATGTTGTTGGATTGGTTTCCATATTTACTTATGGATTGCAACAAGCGACAGATAATTTTGCAGATGCAAAATGTCCTTATTTCAGTTTATGTAACTACGATGCACTGATTCAGGTCGCAGCTGAGAATAGCTATGTATTGGAAGAAGATGTTGAAATTTTGAAAAAGTGGAGATTGAACCCTGCCGGATGGGGGGAAAACTTTCAATAAAGATCGATAATTTACCGTTATGACCACTATTCAGAATACCACAGAAATTAACAGGAGCGTTGGCGAAGTATTTGCTTTTTTAACTGATCTCAATAATCATGAGCAGTTAATGCCCGAAAATATCTACAACTGGTCTTCAACAGCAGACGAAGCCCGATTTACCATTCAAAATATGGCGAAATTGGCGTTAAAAGTTGAGGAACGGGTAGCTAATGAATTAATTAAGCTCATTCCTTCTGAAAAGGCACCATTTGAGGTTACCTTACGCTGGGAACTGCAGGCCGTATCAGATACGGTGACGAAAGCGACTTTTGTGATTGATGCAGATTTAAATATGATGATGAAAATGATCGCTACGGGGCCGCTTCAAAAGCTGATCGATTTTCAGGTAAACAAACTGAAAGCTGTGCTGGGATAGTAGATCTTGGTGACGGATTATATAACATAAAAAAGCTCGATCGTTAGATCGAGCTTTTTTATGTTAAGCTATTCGCTCATTTACTTTTTTCCAGTTGACGACGTTCCACCAATTTTTGATATAGTCCGCTCTTTTGTTTTGATAATGCAGGTAATAAGCATGCTCCCAAACGTCGAGACCCAAAACTGGGATACCTTTTACTTCCGCAACATCCATTAATGGATTATCCTGATTTGGCGTAGACGTTATTTTCAGGTTTCCTGAATCGTCGAGGATCAACCAGGCCCATCCCGAACCAAAACGCGTGGTTGCTGCCGCGGCAAATTGCTCTTTGAATTTGTCGATTGAACCGAAGGTCTTGTTGATCATGGTCAACAATTTTTCCGAAGGCTGGCTTGTTTTGTCGGACAGGCTTTCCCAAAAGAAATTGTGATTCCAGGCACCACCTGCATTATTTCTGGCTTTCGCGGAATATTTGGATATATTAGCTAAAAGCTGCTCTTCGGAAGTTTCTTTGATTGATTCGGCAACAATGGCCTCGTTGACGGCATTGATATAGGCCATATGGTGCTTTGTATAATGGATTTCCATCGTCAGGGCGTCAATATTGGGCTCCAATGCGGCATAACTGAAAGGTAACTCGACTTGGGAAAACTTTAACGTAGCGGCATCTAATTCAGTTTCTTTCGCGGAAGCAATATCTTGTAATATTGATCCAGATACAGCAATGCCCAATGTGGCTTTTGCTGCATTTTGAAGGAAGTTTCTGCGTGTTTGCATATAATCTTATTATGATTAGTTTTGATATAAATATAACGTGAAATTCTACAAATATTGTACGAGAATTGTCTGTCAATTGTAATACAACAAAATTGTTATATAGCGCATCTTAAAAAGCCGCTTTCGAATCCGGTTTTTTCATTTGTGTAAGCCAAAATTCGACAGTATATTTGGTTTATGTACGCATTACGAATAGCAAAGATAATTCCTCAGCCCAATAATAATATTACTTTTCAGCTGGAATCTCCTAATGGCGACTATCCTCCTTATAAAGCTGGTCAATTTATTACGCTTTCCTTCTTATTTGGTGATCGGGAGGTGCGTCGTTCTTACTCTTTTAATAGTTCCCCAGATTATAACGAGCCACCAAGTATCACTGTAAAACGTGTGGAAAATGGCGAAATTTCGAGGTTGCTTCATCACACTGTTGCCGAAGGTGATATCGTTCAGGCCATGGAGCCGCAAGGATTATTTACCTATGAGCCCGAACAATATAAAGTAAGGACTTTATTTCTATTCGCTGCCGGCATTGGTATAACACCTCTGTATTCGATTCTTAAAACGGCGCTCCTTGTTGAAGAGAAGTCAAAGGTCGTGTTGGTGTACAGTAATCGATCTGCTGACCAGGCGCCCTTTCGGGAGGAATTGGAGGAGTGGGCCCGACAATTTCCGGACCGCCTCACTATTGTGTGGATTTATTCCAACAGTAAATATCTGATGAAAGCCCGTCTGAATAGGGATTATATTCTTTCCATTGTCAGGGATCATCTCGTGGGCCCAAAAGAGGACGCATTATGCTATACCTGTGGGCCGGTGATTTATATGGATTTATGTCGTTTCACGCTTTTGGGAATGGGCTTTGATGCGAATCAGATCAAAAGAGAAACGTTCTTATTACCCGAAAATGAAGAAGATGATGACGATGAATCTGAAAGGGTGATCGATACGACCTCTTATCGGATCAAATTACGTTTTCAAGGTGAGACTTATCATCTGGAGATTCCCTACAATAAGTCTATTCTGGATGTAGGGCTTGAACATAAAATTAAACTGCCTTATTCCTGTAAGTCTGGCATGTGCAGTACCTGTATTGCACAATGTTCCAAAGGAAAAGTGAGAATGGATTACAACGAAGTGCTAACGGACCGTGAGATGGAGAATGGACGGATCTTACTGTGTACCGGTCATCCGCTGATGGACGGAACTGAGATCGAGGTACTTTAAAGGGGATATTTACCTCGTTTATTTGATGAACTACGGGTATTTCAGAATAATATTTCAATAATGTAATTGATGTTATCTATTTGTTCTGTTTGAGTCCGAATTAAAATTGCATTTCAAAGCAAATTTAGCTAAGTTTGGATATAACCATTTTTTATATCCAACTATTATGGGAAAATTACTCTGGAGCCCGACAGAAGAGCAGCAATCTCAATCGGAGATCAATAGATTCAAACAGTATGTCGAACAGCGATATCAATTATCCTTTGCGTCTTATCACGAGCTCTGGGTATGGTCAACTGCACATATTGCTGACTTTTGGGAGAGTCTTGCAACTTATTTTAACATACAATTTCATTCAAATTTTACGCATATATTAACCCGTCCCGCGAACAGAGATAGTTTTATCGGAACGAAATGGTTCAGTGGAGCGACGTTAAACTACGCGGAGCATGTGTTTCGCCGTGCCACCGATACCCGGCCCGCTCTTGTTTTTCGGTCTGAACAAGATTCTCCACGTGAAGTCTCCTGGGAAGAGTTGAGGGTAATGGTGCTCAGATTACAGGTGTATTTAAAAAATCAAGGGGTCTCGAAAGGGGATTGCGTGGCAGGCGTTCTGGTTAACGGAGTGGAAGCCATAGCGTTGTTTTTGGCTACGAATTCAATCGGAGCAATCTGGTCCTGTTGTTCCCCTGACTTTGGTGAGGCAAGTATTCAAGATCGTTTTGAGCAAATCGAGCCAAAGGTGCTTTTTGCAAATGCGGACTACGCTTATAATGGACGGGTCTTTGAGAAGGAAGAAAGTGTACGAAAGCTTGTGGAACGTTTGCCTTCTCTGAAGGCCTGTGTTTTTATCCATGATAAAAACTGGCAAATGATAATGGATTCTGCCGCCCACCAAGGTGAACTTCAGTTTACAGCCGTAGCCTTTGAAGATCCCATATGGATCTTGTATTCTTCGGGAACGACAGGGAAACCCAAAGCGATCACACATGGCGCCGGAGGGATGCTATTAGAACATATGAAAGCTTTGGGATTGCATCAGAATGTGCAGGAGGGAGAGCGGTTTATGTGGTATTCGACAACAGGCTGGATGATGTGGAATTATGCACTTTCGGCACTATTAATGGGCAATACCTTGTGTATATATGACGGGGCAACCAACTTTCCGGATAAATTGAGCCTGTGGAGGTTTGCAAAAGAAACAGGTGTTGATCATTTTGGCGTGGGCGCCGCTTATTTAATTTCTTGCCAGGACCAAGATTTAAAAGCATTGGCGTATATGCCGAAAACAATTGGATCCACCGGTTCTCCATTACCACCAGCTATTTTTGAATGGATTCATCAACAATTTCCGGAAACCCAGATTATTTCGTTGAGCGGTGGTACAGATGTCTGCAGTGCTTTTCTTTCAGGATGCACATTGCTTGATGTGCATGCCGGCGAAATACAGTGCCGTACCTTAGGATCCAAAATAGAAGCTTTTAATACAGAGGGAATCGCTGTTTATGAAGAGGTGGGGGAGCTGGTGATTTTGGAACCAATGCCCTGTATGCCGATTTACTTCTGGAATGATGCGGACAATCAAAAATATTACGATAGTTACTTCGATAAGTATGCTGGTATCTGGAGTCATGGTGACTGGATTCAGATTACGAAGAATGACGGGATAATTATGTATGGTCGCTCTGATGCTACCCTTAATCGCGGTGGTGTACGTATCGGGACTGCCGAGATCTATAATGTATTGAATACAACAGATGACGTGCAGGATAGCTTGGTCATTTGTGTCGATCACGAAAATGGCTCTTCTGATATGCTACTTTTTGTTCAGCTAAAAAGTGGAATCTTAACGGATGAACTGAAGGATAAAATCAAGAAATCTCTTCGAAGGGAGTATAGTCCCCGGCACGTGCCCGACCAAATTTTCCAGGTTCCCGACGTCCCCTATACCTGGAGCGGGAAAAAACTGGAACTGCCAATAAAAAAGATTTTCTCAGGTATTCCTACCGAGCTGGCAGTTTCAAAAGATGTCATGCGCAATCCGGAGGCCGTGAATGGATTTGAAATAATTAGCAAAACATGGAATAAGTTGTAATGAATAAAAGATGTATGGCCCTCTTTTATACAAAACCCTCCTCGATCCGTGATCGAGGAGGGTAATTTATTGTTGGAATAGACCTTTTAGGGAACCTATTGGTCGAATATTCTTAAACCTGAATTACACCAACGTTGTACCGCTCGACTATAGGTTTTTCATTAGCGGCTTCTATGCCCATGCTGATTACCTTTCGGGTTTCCTGCGGTGCGATAATGCCGTCTACCCAGAGTCTGGCAGCGGCATAATAGGGACTTAATTGTTCATTATATCGATCTTCAATAGACTTGAGAAGGCTGTTTTTTTCTTCTTCATTGGTTTCATTCCCTTTTGCTTTTAATGCTGATTCCTGAATTTGAAATAAAGTTTTACCAGCTGCGGCCCCGCTCATGACAGCCATTTGGGCGGTTGGCCAGGCATAGATCAAGCGTGGATCATAAGCCTTTCCGCACATGGCATAATTTCCCGCACCATAGCTGTTACCTACAATAAAAGTGAATTTAGGGACAACCGAATTTGCCATTGCGTTGACCATTTTAGCACCATCTTTAATAATTCCGCCTTGCTCGGATCGGCTGCCGACCATAAACCCAGTGACATCCTGAAAGAAAACAAGGGGAATATTTTGCTGGTTGCAGTTCATAATAAAGCGTGCGGCTTTGTCTGCTGAGTCGCTATAAATAACACCACCCATTTGCATTTCCATTGCATTTCCCGGCTTCTTAGCTTTGATAATCTCCCGTTGGTTCGCGACAATACCTACTGCCCAGCCATCTACACGTGCAAGCGCACAGACAATTGTTTTACCATAATCGGGTTTATACTCCTCCAGTGTGTCCGCATCAACAATTGCTTCGAGAATATCTTGCATCCGGTAGGGTTTGGTGCGGTCCTCCGGAAGAATTTCTATTATTTTTTCGGGATTTGTTTTTGGCTGAAGGCTTTCCTTGCGGTTGAAGTTCGCTTTTGCATGACCACCGATTTTATCGATAACATTTTTAATAGCCGTAAGGCAACTCTGGTCATCGGGAAATTTATTATCTGTAACACCAGATATTTCGGAATGTGTGGAAGCACCGCCAAGTGTTTCCGCATCGACGGTTTCACCGATGGCGGATTTAACCAGATAAGGGCCGGCTAAGAATACGGATCCAGTGCCTTCGACGATGAAGGCATAGTCTGACATGATGGGTAAGTAGGCTCCTCCTGCAACGCAACTACCCATAATCGCCGCAATCTGCGGAATGCCCATGGAGGACATGCGCGCATTATTGCGAAATATCCGCCCAAAGTGTTCTTTGTCGGGGAAAATTTCATCTTGCATAGGCAAGAAAACACCTGCGGAATCTACCAGATAAATAATTGGAAGATTGTTTTCCATGGCGATTTCCTGCGCACGAAGATTCTTTTTTGCTGAGATGGGAAACCAAGCTCCGGCTTTGACGGTTGCATCGTTGGAGACGATAACACAAAGTTTGGATTTAACGTAGCCTATCACGGCGGCACAGCCTGCATTGGTACATCCGCCATGCTCAACATACATACCTTCTCCTGCAAACATGCCAATCTCTAGATACTCGCGGTCAGCATCCAGCAAGTAGGTTATTCTTTCCCAAGCCGACAGTTTACCTTTTTCTTTTAGTTTTTTGATTTTATCGATGCCACCACCGAGCTTTAGATTTTCTCTTTTTTGGTGAAGTAATGCGAGCAGCTCCTTCATAGTTTATAATTCTGGTTTAAAAGCGATGTAATTAAGAATTTCTTATTTTTAGATAAATTTAAAATAAAATTTTAGAATATTTGCAATTTTATTCCTAAATATTTTGATATATTTGAATTGTATTACCGATTGTAAATTTAATATTCATGCTTATGTTTATTGAAAATAAACAACAAATGGATATGATCAGACAGAGTGCACGTGATTTTGCACAGCATCATATCAAACCTTATGTGATGGAATGGGACGAAGCCCAAATATTTCCAATAGAACTTTTTAAAAAATTAGGTGAACATGGTTTCATGGGCGTTATTGTGCCTGAGGAATACGGAGGTTCGGGGCTGGGGTATCAGGAGTATATCACCGTGCTGGACGAAATATCCAAAGTTTGTGGATCGATCGGACTTTCGGTTGCGGCGCATAACTCCTTGTGTACCAATCATATTTTGAGCTTTGCCAATGAAGATCAGAAGCGACGTTATCTTCCAAAGCTGGCCACAGCAGAATGGATCGGTGCCTGGGGACTTACGGAAACGGGATCCGGTTCCGATGCCGGTGGTATGACCACCTTTGCTGAGCGGGATGGGGACTATTACCTGTTGAATGGTTCAAAGAATTTTATTACGCACGCCATTAGCTCGAGTGTTGCTGTTGTGATTGCACGTACGGGGGAAAAGGGCGATAAAAAGGGGATGTCTGCATTTATCGTTGAAAAAGATACCCCGGGCTTTACAGCAGGAAAAAAGGAGAATAAATTAGGCATGCGTGCTTCAGAAACGGCATGTCTGTTTTTTGACAACTGTAGAATACACCGCGATCAGCTGATTGGTGAGGAGGGACAAGGATTTGTACAGGCATTGAAACTTTTAGACGGCGGTAGGATTTCTATTGCGGCGCTTTCTCTGGGTATTGCCCGGGGAGCCTATGAATGTGCGCTAAAATATGCACATGAAAGAGAGCAGTTTGGAAAGAGGATTTACGATTTTCAGGCCGTTTCATTTGCCTTGGCGGATATGGCTACTCAAGTGGAGGCCAGTGAACTACTGACCCGCCAGGCTGGGTATCTCAAAGATCATGGTGAGCGTGTATCTAAAATTGGTGCAATGGCCAAATTATATGCTTCGGAGGCTGCAGTAAGTGTTTCCAATGAATCTGTACAGATTTTTGGAGGATATGGGTTTACGAAAGATTATCCGGCAGAGAAGTTCTTTCGCGATGCTAAACTGTGTACGATAGGAGAGGGGACTTCCAGTATTCAAAAGATGGTGATTGCCCGGGAAATTGAAAAAGACAGCTAATTATACCGTATGAAAGATCAGGTTGTATTGGTCGATTGTCCACGTGATGCCATTCAGGGACTGCATCATTTTATTGCAACGGACAAGAAAATTAAACATATCAATAGGTTGATTGAAAGTGGTCTGTTTGATGTGATTGATTTTGGCTCCTTTGTTTCTCCGAAGGCAGTTCCGCAGTTGGCTGACACCAAAGAAGTGCTGGCCGGTGTTATAAAAGATGATCGCGTAAAGTTATTAGCAATAGTCGCCAACCTGAGGGGTGTTCAGGATGCCGTTCAGGAAGAAAAAATAGATTTGATAGGTTACCCATTTTCGATATCAGAGACCTTTCAGTTACGGAATACGAATAGAGGTCAAGAAGAATCTTATCAGCAATTGAAGGAAATGAAGGTATTGGCTGATGCCTATGGCAAGGTTCTGGTCGTCTACATCAGTATGGCGTTTGGCAATCCATATAACGATCCTTGGTCTGCGGTACTGGTCGAGGAATGGATT
The DNA here is from genome assembly GCF_013167215.1 of Sphingobacterium prati. Lineage (GTDB taxonomy): Bacteria > Bacteroidota > Bacteroidia > Sphingobacteriales > Sphingobacteriaceae > Sphingobacterium > Sphingobacterium prati. The sequence continues at coordinate 887,104 of NZ_JABJWY010000034.1, read as the reverse complement.
GGTAAGCTCATGCAGCTAGGTATCACGGAATTCTCTTTGGCGGATACAACTTCTGAGGCGAATGCCGTACAGATTACCGATCTCTATGGTCTTGTTCGAACGCGATATCCGCAGTTAGCCATTGGTGCACATTTTCACGCAAAACGCGAAGATAGTCTTGTAAAGGTTCGTGCTGCCTATGATGCCGGTTGCCGTAAGTTTGAAGGGGCCCTATTAGGGTATGGTGGCTGCCCTTTTGCCAAGGACGACCTGGTTGGAAATATTCCTTCTGAAATTTTACTGAATCTTTTCGGTCGAGGTAGCCTGACCGAAAGAGCACGCTTAGAAGACAGTTTCAGACAAATGATCTTTTAGATAAATCATGGAAAAATTAAATTGCATAAAGGTACGTCGCGAACAGCATGTATTTATATTGATCCTTGCCCGATCAGAGAAAAGGAATGCCTTTAGTCCAACAATGGTCAGTGAGATTGCCTACGCCCTGGAAATCGCTAACAGTGATCCAGAGGTTCGTTTGGTACAGGTCGAAGCCGAGGGACCGGTATTTTGCGCAGGGATGGACTTAAAGGCTTTCGAAGACCCTACGGTTGATGTCGGAAATTCCGGTATTCCAAAAGTAGAAAAGTCGCTGGCCGAGTTGTTTGCACAGCTAAATAAGCCATCCATTTGTGTTGTTCGGGGTGATGTTATTGCAGGCGGATTTTTGATAGCACTTTCCTGTACGTATTTGTTTGCTACGCCAGATGTGCGGTTTGCACTGCCCGAGGTGAAGATTGGGCTTTTTCCATTTCAGGTGCTGGCTTTGCTGCTAGAATATATGCCCGAAAGGAGAGCAATGGATCTTTGTATCCGTGGGGGATCTTTCTCCGCCGCGGAAGCCCTGGAAAAGCAGTTGCTGTATGCAGTTTTGGAACCGGGGGAAGCTGAATTGGAAGCATTGAGAGACGCTATTGTAGCGAATGCACCCCTGGCTATTTCAAGAGGTTTTGATGCGCTTCGTCACTTGAAAAAAAATCCACAGGCAGATAACTATGCCTTTCTGCTGGATGAGCTTGCAAAGCTTCGCAAAACAGCCGATTTCAAGGAAGGAATGGCGGCAATGCGTGATAAACGAAAAGGGCATTGGAAGAATAGTTGATCAAAATGAACGGAAGCTCGGTCTGCTGGTCAATGGGGAAAATTCCCAGGGAATAGAACTCAGGGCAATCAGTAAAGCGAGGCCAAACCAGATTAAAAGTATTTTAAAACGTCGATCATCCGTATCGGCGTTTTTGCTTTTTAGACTACCGATGAGTAGAAATATGCCAGCGAGAATCATCATGCTGCTATGCTCCATTCCAAAAAAACGAATCTGTCGTAAGTGTACGGCTGTGTTAAAATGAGTTAGGAAATGCTGTGTGATCGGACTTAATATGTAGAGTATGATACCCAATAATGCCTGTGTATAAAACGTGAAAATAACCGCGTTTTTCAGGAAATTATCCGTAGGGGTGAAGTGGCGTCTATTCTTTTTTTGATAAGCAAATCGTAGTAAACTACTTATAAAAATAATCAAAACAATCCATCGCCAGGTGGAATGCAGTGCCAAAATGAAAGGGTAAATCGACGTCATAACATGACAAAGATGGATATAAAATGAAAAAAATCACATCAGTAGTATGAATTTGATCGGGATAAATAGACCGATCTGAGGAATAAACCGGGTGTCTGGTGTTAATATTGGTCGAAGAAATAGGAGAGTATGCTTGTTAAATATAGGGTTATTTTAATGTTTATATAACCTTTTTATTGTTTTGATTTTTAAGCTTTTAAATATATAAATACTTTGTTGTTAACTTAAGGTTAATGCTGTTTTTTAACTGATAAATGCGTTTTTAGTATTTGAAAATTGAACTGTTCGACTAAAAATTCCCGTTTAATATCTCTGATTGGAATCAAGGGGACAAGGTTGAGGTGTTTGTAACTGTTTTACATGCTTTTTAAGCGTTCTAAGCTGTTTTTATAACACACCCGGGTCTTTTGTTGAGAAAAACAGGAACGCTTTTTACCGAGCTAATACGAGGTTTGTTCGATTGGATATACTTTAGCTTGGAGGTTGAATCAAGCGTCTTATTCTTTTTTTTCATTATGAATTTCGTAATATTTATATTTAACATATTAATGTTCAATTATTTAAATATATTTATATAAAGTTTTTATTTTATTTTTTTTTCGTGAAATTGGGTTTTATAGGAAGTATGCCATCGATCTGCTTAAACTTTGAAAGCGTCATTTTTTTTTAAATAATTTTTGGAAACTTGGGAAATTAGTTTCTATATTAGTGTATTAATTAAATAATACAGTAGTATGATTACTATCCAAAATCTAAATTTTAGTTATAGTAAATCCACACCGCTCTTTCTCCATATGGATCTCACATTGAAGCAGGGTCATATTTACGGATTACTTGGAAAGAATGGGGCTGGCAAGTCTACTTTGCTTAAGAACATGGCCGGTCTGGTGTTTCCTGTTTCGGGGCATGTCGAGGTTCTGGGACATAACCCAAATCGACGTGAACCTTCGCTGTTGCGGGAGATCAGTTTTATTCCTGAGGAGTTCTATTTGCCCGCGGTGAAGTCAGAACAATTTTTAAAAGCCAATGTTGGTTTTTATCCAAATTTTGACCAGGAATATTTTTATCGCCTGATCAATGAGTTTGAAATTCCGGTAGAACAAAAATTGGCGGAGATGAGCTATGGCCAGAAGAAGAAATATATTATTTCCTTCGGTTTGGCTTCCAATACGAAAATCATTATCATGGACGAACCTACAAATGGTCTAGACATTCCTTCTAAAGCACAATTTCGTAAAATTATGGCTTCGGCTATCACAGACGACCGTTGTGTAATTATCTCGACCCATCAGGTGCGTGATCTGGATAATTTGATTGATGCGGTCATTTTGCTTGATGAGCATAAGGTTGCGTTGAATGCACCTATTAACCTGATTACCGATAAGCTCTGTTTCAAAAAGATGAAAGAGCTATCTTTTGATGTGCTCCATGCTGAAGAAGCGCTTGGAGGTTTCAATGCGATTCTTCCAAATACATTGGGGGAGGATTCCAAACTTGATCTGGAGTTGCTGTTCAATGCCGTATTGTTGCAGAAGGAAAAAATTACAAATCTTATTAAAGTCGATGAATATGTCAAACCTATTTAATACAACCCGTTTTTTTGCGCTGATCCGCAGACAATGGATCGGTTTTGGACGAATTTATCTGATGTCAATAGGGGTGATAGCAGGTATTATATTTTGTTTTTATGCCTTCAATATCGGTGCAAATTATAATGACATAAAAAATGAATCTATCCAAATTTATTCGGTGTTGAACTTTAGATCACCGTTGTTTTGTGTTTTAGGGATGTTTTTTGTGACCGTAATCTCGAGTAGCTATTTTTCGGATCTCGGAAGTAAGACAAAAGCAATTTTTGAATTGATGATACCGGCCTCCCGACTGGAAAAATTTCTGGTGGGGATTTTCTATACGGTGGTCGTTAGCATCAGTTCTTACTTATTGATCTATTATCTGATCGATTTGGCCTTTGTCTCTTATTTACGTGGCTTTGGCCCAGCCATAAGAACCGAGGTAAATTCGCTTGGTGAGCAGGTTACCGTGGAATTTTGGCCATATTATTTTAGTGTGGATTATCCAAGAGGAGTTTTTTATTTATGCTTTTTACCATTCTTGTTGAATGGAGTATTTTTACTGGGCGGTATTGTCTTTAAGAATTATCAATATATCAAAACAGCCATCTCACTTGTTCTTTACTGCGTGACCTGGATATGCTTTTTTGTGTACCTGATGAAAACGCAAACGGAGAACACCGTGCAACGTATGGATGATAATTATTGGTCAGATGTCTATCACATTTTTGGTTTAATCACCGTTGCAGGAATAGTGCTCACAGTGATATTCTGGGGGCTTGCCTTTTTAAGGCTAAAAGAGAAGGAGATTTAATATGGAATTTAATGCCAACAAAGCGATTTACCTACAAATTGCGGAATATGTATGTGATCATATTTTAATGGAGACCTGGAAAACGAACGACAAGGTACCATCCGTACGGGAATTGGCCATTCAGCTGGAGGTTAACCCAAATACCGTTATGCGGACATATGATCTGCTGCAGCAGAAGGAGATTATTGCGAATAAACGCGGGATCGGTTTCTTCCTGACCGAAGATTCTGTCAAAAAGGTTAAATCCTACCGGAAGACCACTTTTTTGGAAGAGGATCTTCCACCTTTCTTTCGGAATATCTATTTATTGGAAATTGGTCTAAGTGAATTGGAACAGCTTTACAGACAGTTTGTTGAACAGAATTTTAATCAAAATGAATCATGAAATTAAGTACTAAATTATTGATAGGGCTCGCAATAATCCTTTTTGTCGTTCCAACATTGGTCGCCTCGTATGTTGTCCAGACCAATCGGATAGATACAAATGTTTATCATGCGGAGATGGACAAAGAAGTGTCAAAAGCAGATGCAAAGGATGTTTATTTTCGATCCTTCCCGGTCGGGAAATTTGACAAACTTCGGTTACTCGGTGCGGATGCGAAGGGGATAAATCTGTACCTGGTAAAAAGCGATAAGTTTCTGGTAAAGATCAATAAGAACCAGGCTGATTTTGTAAAGACAAAGGTGGATGGAGATGGTTTCCTTACTCTGGATTTTTTGGAAGGCGGCGATAGGTACTACAAATCAGTTTATGTTTTTGCGCCGGATCTGAACATATTGAAATTGAAAAATGCTAGTGTGAATGAATTCTCAGCGAAGCTGGATGAAATTACCATTGTCGGTGATAGCATTGAAAGTTTTTCATTAAGTGGAGAAACTGCTATAAATACGCTTAATTTGATTTTGACAAATTCGCATATAGACGAATTTGGGTACCGCGATGACAAAAATACGGCGCCTGTCAATCATTTATTCGTCGATGCGACGAATACGATGCTGGGATTGCCGCGTGTTGATTACAAGACAGCTCATATTCTTGCTAAGAATTCGGAGATTTGTTTCAATAGAAAGGGGGATAAATCCAAAGTTGATGTGTTGGATGTCACAACGGAAGGGGAATCTTCTGTTCGGCTGGATAGCTTGCAGTGGAACACATTGCGAGGAAATCTATCAAACGACACGAAAATAGATTTGCCCGTGCATGCGCTACGGGGGTTGATCAAATAGCAGATCTTCTAATTTTGTTGTAGGTATCTGTTGAAAAAGGTCAACATTCCAACTGAGGGAATGTTGACCTTTTTTATTAACGATTATGGGGTGATGCTTGCTGCAACTTGTTGGTCACTTGTGACACCGGGAGGCAGTTCGATGAGTTTGAAATTACGGAAGTGAATCTCTGAACCCTCAGATTCAAGGCAGAGATAGCCTTTTTTTACGGTTGAATTTCGTAGGCCATTGACGAACTTTCCATTGACCGCTAATTTAATGGTGCCATCAATACATACGATGGTGTATTTGTTCCATTCGCCTTTGCCCTTAGCCCTGTTTTCAATGGACTTGCTGCGTGTGCCTCTGGGGTTGTCCGGAACTGTTGTGACACCCCCTACGCCAAAAAGCTCGCCGTGTACATAGGCGATCGGTGCCTGTTTTCCATCCATAAGGTTTTGATTTACCCAGTCTAATTCGAGCATTTGTACTTCGACGCCGCCGGGAAGTCTACCCGATGGGTCGGGCTTGGCGTCAGACCAGACGAAAATTCCTGAATTACCGCCCGCATACTGATGGTTCCATTCAACCTGAATCATAAAGTTTTCGTACTGCTTTGTGGAGCGTACAACACCTATTGGTTTTCCTTTACAAATGAGGAGATCTTTCTTGATAAGCCAAGTGTCCGGATCCGTATTGACATTGATCCAATGTATTGTTTTTAAATTTTTCTCATTTGATATCAAATCTTCCCACTGGATTTCCTGACCAAAATCGAATAAGGTTTTGGTTTGTGCTAGAAGGTTGCTATTGTTAAGCAATAACATGCTGAAAATAGTATAAATGAGTTTTTTCATCAGGTTTTACTACTTAACTAAATTTTGTTTTTCCCGGTATGGCAATTGGTGGACCATCAATGTTGAGTTCCCAACTATAGGAAGCTAATTCGGGGCCAAGGTTTTCTTTTGAATTCATTACTTGGTCAAATGTCAAATTTTGTCCTGTATAACCCGTCATGCGTGCCCAGATAGCGAGAAGTGTACTATTGGTCATCCATTCTCCATCATTGATCGGTTTGTTATTTCTGATGGCAGCAAACAGTTCATCATGTTGCGTTTGGTACATATTGTTTTTTGCGCCGGTATAATTCCAGGCTGTTTTTCCAGATATGGTATGCTTTCCGCCGATGACAACTTCAGCCAGGCCTTCTGTTCCTAATATGCTCACTGTGTTTCTTGGAGTGGTTCCCGCCTGCTGTCGACAGAAGTGCGTTCCGATCGCTCCATTTGCATATTTAAATTCGATTGCAAAATGGTCATATATATTTCCATACTTCGACTCTACACGGACTTGTCTGCCTCCGGTGCCCATTGCAGAAATAGGCATGACATCACCCATGGCCCAGGACATCATGTCTAGACTGTGGACTGCTTGCTCGACGATAAAATCGCCTGAAAGCCAGTTGTAATAGAACCAGTTTCTCATTTGCTGGGTCATTTTATTCCATTCTGGGTGAGGTTCGATATAAGTTGCCTCGCCGCCATACCGAAATGTGCTGATTGATTTTACTTGGCCTATTGCTCCTTCTAATACCTTGGTAAACGTGGCTCGGTTAGGCAGGTCATAACGAAAGCAAAAACCAGAGACAAGCGATAAATTTAATTCCTTTGCTTTTTTTACCGATTCCAGGACGCTGTGTAATCCGGGGATATCGACAGCCATTGGTTTTTCACAGAAGATATGTTTTTTTGCCCGAACAGCAGCTTTTAAATGGAGGGGTCTAAATGCTGGGGGTGTGGTGAGCAACACGACATCTACATCGCCGTTGATGACTTTTTCAAATGCGTCGAATCCCAAAAATTTGCTTCCATTGTCGATTTTCACTTGTGTTGGACGGACCTCCATCAAAGCGGCATAAGATTCATCCATACGATCCTGAAAAATATCTGCCATTGCAGTAATTTGACAGTTTGGGTCAGCCTGTAGTGCCTGGATGGCTGCGCCGGTTCCCCTGCCGCCGCAACCTATTAATCCTACTTTGATCACCTGTTCTTTCGACCGATCTGTAAAGGATAATAGGGAGGAAGTTGGTAGTGAACTTCCGAGCGCAATGATACTGGATTTTTTCAGGAAAGACCTTCTTGAATCGTTTCCTGGATAATTATCTGAATGAAGTGGCATATTCGTATTCTATGTTTATAAATGACTGTAATAAGGTTAAATAATTGTCACAAAACCGTTTGAATGAAGTCTATCGAGAGCTGGCTTAATCAAGAAATACTGAAGTCGATTTTCGATGTTCTATTTGGCAATCTAAAAAATAAGTCTCAAATTCAAAATAATTTTTCTTATTTCTTTTTTTTAGCATTTCAAGTAGGAGTTCTACGGATTTATCTGCCATGAGGCGTGTAGGCTGAGTAATAGTTGTCAAAGATGGGTTCAGGCTATTCGCAAAGGGTGTGTTGCTGAATCCGATTAAATTCATATTTTCTGGAATCTTTATTTTTAACTTATTTAAAATATGTAAGATCTTTAAAGATAAGGTGTCAGTGGTCGATAAAAGTGCATCTGGGTGCGGAGAATTGCTTAATAGAGCACTTATTTTTTGTTCGAGTTCTTCATCGATATCATCTTTTGGGCTTGAATAAGATATTTCAACAATATTTTCTTCCTTATACGGGATTGCGTAATTAAAAAGAGCATCTTTGTAGCCTTTAATTCTGCTGGCATTTCCTCCAATATCCTTGCAAAGTAGTAGAATGATGTTTTTACGGCCGTTTTTTATCATATCCTCTGTCGCTTGATAAATCACTTTGTTGTTTTGTATTCCAATTTTAAAGGTATTAAGTTGATGGTTTATCCGATCAAAGATGATAATTGGACATATTTGATCCATAATATACATCAAAAGGGATAAACTAGAGTCATTTTTTACTGGTGAAATGATTATGCCGTCAATATTACTCTGTACACAGAGTTCTAGCGCTTCTTTTTCTTTTTTTTCATCATTGAACGTCTGCAACAAGATTAATTGATAATTTGTTTGAGACAGAATATGTGAGATTTCTTCATAGAAATCAAAGAAGAATGAACTAGAGATAAAGGGAACGATAATGGCGAGTGTGTTTGAACGCCCTGTTTTTAGGCTTTTGGCAGAAAAGTTTGGTATATAATTGATTTTTTGTGTGTAAGCTAGAATCATTTTTTTTGTTTTTGCACTGATTTCATGACTATCGTTAAGCGCCTTGGAAATTGTTCCCGGTGAAAGGTTTAATTGTTTTCCGATCTCTTTTAAGGTGACTCTTTTCATGTTCTCTTTCCTCTCCATTTCTTATAACCATACATGTTTCATTCATTCACGAGGGAATGAAGTAAATTTATTTTTACGAATGCTGCTTACCAGGTCTAATTGTATTTAGCTGATGAATTATTAAATTATAAAGATAAGATAAAAAAAAGCTTTTCAAATGGAGATTGCAAAATCCGATGGTAGTTCAGGCTAAAAGCTTTATTTTAGGTAGTTGATATAGCAGAAGAGTGTAGGGTAAAGCATAAACAAGAAAAGCTAATCGTAAGATTAGCTTTTCTTTGTGATCCCGCTGGGATTCGAACCCAGGACCCATACATTAAAAGTGTATTGCTCTACCAGCTGAGCTACGGAATCCTTTCTGTTTTTGAAAGTGATGCAAAGGTAGAATTTCTTTCAATATGCACCAAATAATTGATTCTAAAATTTGCTGAATCAAGGTTAACTGTCTAATAAATAAAAAGATTATTTTTTGTTAACCACTCTTCTTTGCGCGGATTATCCGGTTGGCGCCATTGATATCCTTGATGAGCTCGACATGCTGAAAGCCTTTTTTTTCGATAAGATCCTTTGTTTCGAGCCCTAGATATTGATTAATTTCAAAATAGAGAGCTCCGTTCGGAACTAAATGTTTTAATGCAAATGACGAAATAACATCATAAAAGATCAAAGGTGCACTATCCTCAATGAATAATGCGATCTCGGGTTCATAAGCCAGCACATTTTGCTGCATGTGCTGTTTTTCATGGGGTGTGATATACGGAGGATTGGAAACGATAATATCGTATTGTTGGTCTGAAAAAATATATTCCCATTCCAAAATATCCGCATTGATAAACTGAACAAGTTGCCCTAGTCGCTGCGCATTTTTTTTCGCAGTATTGATAGCTTCCTTAGAAATATCTACCGTAGTCACTTGTGCTTGATTAAGGTGTTTTGACAGAATAATAGGGATGCAGCCAGAACCAGTTCCAATATCAATCACCTTTAGATTAGGCGGGGCAGCATGTGTTTTTATAATCAAGTCAACAAGTTCCTCTGTCTCTGGTCTCGGTATCAGAACCGATTCGTTGACTTCGAAAAATTCTCCATAAAAATCTGCCTTATTTAAAATATACTGAATGGGTCTGTTTTTTTTTAGATCCCGAAGAATTTCTTGCAAGCGAACAGTATCTATTTCCGATACTAAATTACCTTTTTTTAATTGATATGTTATTCTTTTTATACCGAATAATTCTTCAACAATAAGTAGAAATATTGATTTTATTTCATTGCTGTCGTAGACTGCTTTTAGTTCATGTTGAAACGATAATTCGAAATCTTGAAGTATTTTCATCCACCAAAGGTACGATTTTCATAGATTTGCGTGATGAATATGCACAGGCAATATATGCAACGTTGTTTGGATCTCGCTCTGTTAGGCGCAGGATCTGTAAGCCCAAACCCCATGGTGGGTGCGGTTATCGTTCTTGATGACCAAATTATTGGCGAGGGATATACTTCTCCATACGGAGGTCCCCATGCTGAAGTTAATGCTGTAAATTCGGTGTTGAATAGGTACGGTAAGGGGGCACAGGCTTTATTGGCTGCAAGTACATTTTATGTCAGTCTTGAGCCTTGTGCACACTATGGTAAAACACCTCCCTGCGCCAATATGATCGCCGATTTAAAACCATCGAAGGTTTTTGTCGCTTGTCTGGACCCCTATGCAAAAGTCAATGGTAAAGGTATTGAAATACTGAGAGCGGCAGGTATTGAGGTTGAAATTGGGCTTTTGGAGAAGGAAGCAATCTGGCTCAACCGCCGTTTTTTTACACGAATCGGCCATCACCGACCGTATGTTATTTTAAAATGGGCACAATCTAAAGATGGATTGATAGGTCAGCAGGATAAGCAGGTGTGGATCAGTAATGTCGCAAGCCAGCAACTGACTCATCGTTGGCGCGCAGAAGAGGATGCAATTTTAGTCGGAACCCATACTGCTCAACTGGATAATCCTAGTTTGACTGTCCGGCATTGGAAAGGTAAAAATCCAATCCGTGTGTTGATAGATCGGGATCTGGTCATTTCTCCTGAAGCTAAGATTTTTGATGAAAAAGCTGATACCATTGTGTTTAATGCAAAAAAAACAGATTGGCAAGGACGTATTAAACATATTGAACTTGAAAATTATGGACTGTATTTACCACAAAGTATCCTTTATCAATTGTACCTGATGGATGTACAGTCCATTATCATTGAAGGGGGAGCGAAAACTTTACAAACATTTATTGATGCTGGTCTTTGGGATGAAGCACGTGTGTTTCAATCGGAGAAAGAATTGCATAGGGGTGTTTCCGCCCCAAAGTTGAATGGACGGATTTTGGAAAAACGGATGATTTCCAGTGATTTGCTGACGGTTTATGTGAAATAGTGCAGATAAAATTGTATATTTAAGAAATTATAAATCATAGCCGGTTAGCTTAATTTCTTAGTATACAATTATGGTGATGACAGAAAACTTAATGCAGTTTATCTGGAAACTTCGGCTATTCAATACAATAGGATTGCGGTCCACGGACGGAGAGCCGTTGATTTTGATGAACTTTGGTCAGCATAACCTGAATGCAGGACCTGATTTTTTAATGTCTCATATCTTACTCGGAGACAAAGAATGGTATGGAAATATTGAGCTCCATATTCGTTCATCGGATTGGGATCGGCACCATCATCGGGATGATGCAGCTTATAATAATGTTATACTTCATGTTGTTTGGGTAAATGATAAAGACATATACCGGAGTGATGGGAGTGTTATCCCAACGATGTTGCTTTCGGCGTACGTAAATCAGCATTTGCTCAATCAGTATTCGACAATGATGGATACGAAAAACTGGATTCCTTGTCAGTCGCAGCTAAGTTCAGTTGATGTACTAAAAAAGACAATGTGGTTGGGTGCACTATCTTATGAGCGCCTGGAGATGAAAGTTCAGACGATCTTTAGTCTATTGGCTGATAATGACAATGATTGGGAAAAGGTATTTTGGATCTGGATGTGTAGGTGTATGGGACTGAAAGTGAATGCAGAGGCATTTCATGAACTCGGAGAAAAACTTCCTATATCGTTATTGAAAAAATATCGTTCGGATACCTTGAAGATCGAAGCAATTTTTTTTGGAGCAGCTGGTTTCTTGTCCGGCAAAGAGGAGGATGAACATGTTAAGTTGCTCTATAATGAGTTTGTTTATCAACAGGTTGCTCATGGCATTGAGGTCATGAGCGGTGTGTGGAAAAAGCTGCGAATGCGACCTTATAATTTTCCTGAACTTCGGATAGCGCAGTTGGTAGCCTTATTTACGGATAAGGCATTAAGTTTTTCAATGATTTTGGATCTGGAAAATTTAGAGGATGCACGTTCATTGTTTCATATTGAACAGTTAAACGACTACTGGAAATCTCGTGTTTTACCGAGAGTTAAGGGGCGTATGGCGCATTCTGGACGAATAGGGAAAGATACCATTGATATTCTCATTGTTAATGTTGTGGTGCTATTTCTTTTTGCTTATGGAAAATATTATGGGATAGAGCGGTATATTGACAAGGCCATTGATTTTTTGGAAATGCTTCCTGTTGAGAAAAATGCGATCATAAAACGGTTTGGAGAATTTGACTGGCATGCCGAAAACGCGGCCCAAGGTCAGGCGATATTGCAATTGAAGAACATGTACTGCGATAAGAGACAGTGTCTTCATTGTCGGATTGGTGCCGAAATTTTGCGAAGTGGTTAATTCGCGAGTATTTCGGCGATTTCCTTATATCCTTTTTCCAAAGCGAAATCCGCTGGACTGAGTCCTGCGAGGTTGAAGATTTTTGTGTCGGCACCAAATTCGAGCAAGACAACAATGAAATCAATATTCCCGTGTTGCGCTGCAAAATGTAATGCAGTCTCACCTGTAGCCTGAATCGCATTGACATCGGCATCGGCTTCAATGAGCATTTTACCGATTTCCTCATTATTATTTGAAGCTGCAATATGTAGGGGGGAGCAGAGTTGTTCGTTTCTGCTGGCTATATTAGGATTTACCTTTTTGGACAACAATAGACGGACAATATCCGCTTTGTTAAAATACGTTGCTAACAACAAAGGTGTAAAACCGTGTGAAGACCATTCGTTGACAACCGATGGAGCTTGCTGAATAATTGCCTCCACATATGAGGTTAATCCTGCTGCACATGCCTCATGGATGGTCATCGTTTTGCTGTGTTGAAGAAGTATTCGGATAATTTGAGGTTTATTATAATAACATGCCAATAATAACGGAGAAATCCCATGACTGGTTGTCTCTTGTAATAATTCAGGGTTTCCAATCAATAAGAGGTCGATGTCGTGACTTTTGCCTTCTTCAATATATTGTTCTAAAACAGAAAGGTTCATTTTCAAACGTAATTGCGTAACACTCCCACTAAAATAGGTTTTATTAATGAAAATAACGGTTTGAATAGCGAATTTATTTGCTAAATCAGATTGATATAACATCCTAAAAAATGTCTTGGGGTATAACATTGGACAATATTTTGGATGTGAACCGGGCTGAAAAAGGCATTTTTGAAAAAATTATATACACAAATGTGTAGTAATTCATATAATATTTTTGAAAATTAAAAAGTAGATGTACTTTTGTTAAGCCCCTCCCAAGGGCATGTTTTTCATAGGTAGATGTAGGGTCGAGTGTTTCTCACTTCGACCCTTTTTTTATAGCTTTGTTTTTATATTTAAAAGAAATGTCAAAGAGAAAAATTGTTGTTGCTATTACGGGGGCAAGCGGCTCTATATATGCCAAGTTGTTGTTAGAAAAATTGAACTCTCTAAAATCTCAGATTGCAGAAGTTGGCATCGTAATGTCAAATAATGCCAAGGATGTATGGCGGGCGGAATTGGGCGATGAGAGCTATCAAGATGTACCTTTTCAATTCTACGATAAAAATGACTTTTTCGCTCCTTTTGCATCAGGTTCAGCGCGCTTTGACACGATGATTGTATGTCCTTGTTCTATGGGGACCTTATCAAGAATAGCCTATGGAACGTCTTCAGATCTTACTACCCGTGCAGCGGATGTTATGTTAAAAGAGAGACGAAAACTTATTTTAGTTACACGTGAGACACCATTAAGTATTATTCACATTCAGAATATGAAACTCGTTACAGAGGCAGGTGGAATCATTTGTCCTGCTTCTCCATCTTTCTATAGCTTGCCAAAAACTTTGGAGGAGTTGGCCGAGACTGTGGTTGACCGGATTTTGAGCTTAGCTGGATTTGATTTTAAACATTATCAATGGGGAGAAAATTCCTAATGAATGTTCACTAAAATCAATTTTTAGTGTTCTATAATAAAATTGTATTTTGTAACTTTGTTTCTCGAAATGAAGCAATCAAAAGCATCACGCGAAAAATCTGTTTATGGCTATACAATTTATAGTGATAAATTCGGCTTTTGTTTGTTGCTAGAGAACACGCTACATGCTTCAATAGACAATTTGTATCCTATTAATTTCAATCACATTCATATATGAAAAGCTTATTGATTACTTCTGTTAAAGTAATTTTACCGGGTAACGAATATCATCAGCAGACTGTTGATGTATTTATTGAAAAAGGGAAGATTACACAGATTGGCAAAACCATCAAAGTAGCTGATAAAAACGTAGAGACCATCGATGGAACAGGTAAGATTTTATCGCCTGGATTTTTCGATTTACATGCAAATTTTGGGGAACCGGGTTTAGAGACCAAAGAAGATATCCGAACGGGAACGGCTGCTGCCGCTGCTGGTGGTTTCACAGCCGTGGCCGTAATGCCCAATACCGAGCCTGCTATTCAAAGCCGGTCCGAAGTTGCACTTGTGGTCAATGCCGCAAAGGGAAATATTGTCGATATACATCCCATTGGCGCAATCAGTAAGAAGCGGGAAGGTAAGGAAATGGCTGAACTCTATGATATGAAACAGAATGGTGCTGTTGCTTTCAGTGATGGAAATAGGAGTGTGCAACAAGCTGGACTAATGAGCAGAGCTTTGTTGTATGCAAAAGGATTTGAAGGACTGATTTTTTCGCATGCCGAAGATGAGTCCATGGCGGGTGGCAATAAAATGAATGAGGGTGCAATGAGCACTTATTTGGGAATGAAAGGAATTCCTAATCTTGCAGAATCCTTGATGGTCTCCCGTGATCTATATCTCGCGGAATATACGGAAGCCCCTATCCATTTTGCGTCGATTAGTACGCCCGAAGCCGTAGATCTAATTAAAAAAGCGAAAGCTAAAGGCCTTCGGGTTACTTGTGACGTGGCAGCACATCAATTGGTATTTACAGATGAGGATATCATAGGTTTTGACAGTAACTATAAAGTGAGCCCGCCATTAAGAACCAAAGCCGATGCGAAAGCGCTGATAAAAGGCGTTAAGGATGGTGTAATAGATGCTGTGGTATCACAGCACACGCCACAGGAAATAGAATTTAAAAATGTGGAATTTCATATTGCAAAAAATGGTATTATAGGGTTACAAACAGTATTACCGTTACTAATTCGTGCTGGATTAAACGAAGAGCAAATTGTACACAGCCTAGCTGTTAGACCGAGACAAATTCTTGGCATGGCTATGCCACAAATTAAAGCAGGGGCTATGGCGAACCTTGTGTTGTTTGACCCTGCGAAATCCTGGACTTTCAATGAAAAGACAAACAAATCCAAATCAAAAAATTCCCCGTTATTCGGACAGACATTAAAGGGAGCTGTCGAATTGGTCATCAATAATAATCAAATCATTAAAAACGATTAAACCATGGAAGCAAACATAAAAGCTGCTGTTGAAGCAGGTATTTTAAATTATGGAAAAGTTGACGGGATTGAAACGGCCCCAGAATTTCTGACGAAAATCATTCAAGTATTCAATACTGAAGCTACCTATCTGGAGAAATTGGAACTTCTTGATCAGTCTTTTGACGATTATCCGTTGTTTGATGAACTTCGTGAAGTCTATGTCGACTTACTATTGATGAATTTCTTTTCTAACGACGTGCTCAAGCTTGAGGATGACTACCTAGATTCGGAAGAATGGGAAGCTATTGAAGATGAGACAATAGATCGTGGAACTGAATTATTGAATATTTTTCTATATTTAGGTGAATGTAAAGATGACGAGATAGAGCCGGAATTAGATGATTTTCTAAAAGAGTTTTTATTAGTCGATGAAGATGAATTTCAAGATGAACATGAAATCTACGAGGATATTATCGCTAATCAGATTTTAGTTGATAGCCCTTATGCTGAAATAGCCAAAGTGGCTAAAGGAGTCAACCCTAGAAGCGAAGTATATGAGCTTTTTTATCCAGTAATGAGTTTCTTCGGTGAATTGCAACCGAGTGATCAACAATTTGAGGACTACGCTGCGGCATCAAACAATAAAGCTTTTGATTTGGCACTTTATAAAGTACTTAGCACTTATTATAATAATTAATTATGACGGATTCAATTAACCCCAGTAATGCCGGATTCGATGCGGTATTTGATAAGAAAAAGAGTATTATCTATGGCATCGTTTTGGGTGTGATCTCTTTCATTCTCGGATTGATCGTTTTATTCGTCGTTAAAGACCTGAATTCCTTCTGGGGAGTTATGTCTATGTCATTTGTTGTTAATACCGGTATATTTGTTATTATATCCGCGTTGTTTTCTTTTTCTCTTAGAAAAGCAAATGGAGGTTACTGGAGTTTTTCCATTGCACTCAAATCCATTTTTATGATGTTGGCTATTTCGACGATTATTTCAACGATCGGAACACAGGTTTATGTTAATTTTGTCAATCCTTCCCTGCAGGAGCAGGTGGTTAAACATACAATTAATGTGACCATTGAGTACATGGAAAAAAATAATGTGCCGGACGAAGTCATTGATTCGAAAATTGCCGAATTGGAAAAACAGGTTGACGCGATCGGAAAGATAACCTTGGGTCAAATCTTTAAGGGCTTGGCCATTACGTTGTTATTTCAATTCGTGTTTGCTTTGCTATTGTCTGCGCTCTCAAAAAGAGAAAAATTGACATTTAATCAAAGTACGACCTAGTTTTTTATAAAATAAAATATAGCGCACAAGGTATTGCTGAGAAAAGTAATACCTTTGTTTGTATTAATATAGTACACTTTTAGCATGATTAACATTCACATGGATATTTCTGTTGTTGTTCCATTATTTAATGAAGAAGAATCTTTACCCGAATTGACAGCTTGGATTGACCGTGTCATGTCAGCCAATCACTTTTCCTACGAAATTATTTTGGTAGATGATGGGAGTAAGGATAATTCCTGGAGAATCATTGAAGAATTGAAAGCGCAAAATGGCAATATTTCAGCCATTAAATTCAGACGTAACTATGGTAAATCCGCTGCTTTGAATGTTGGATTTGCAGCAGCCCAAGGCGATGTGGTCATCACCATGGATGCGGATTTGCAGGATAGCCCAGACGAGATTCCGGAGTTATACGACCGAATTATGAATAAAGGTGCTGATCTGGTCTCGGGCTGGAAACAAAAGCGTTATGATCCATTGACAAAGACGATTCCAACTAAATTATTTAACGGTGTAACGCGATCAATGTCGGGTATTCATAATCTGCATGATTTTAATTGCGGACTCAAAGCATACAAAAAAGAAGTAATTAAAAATATAGAAGTATACGGTGAAATGCATCGTTATATTCCCGTTATCGCAAAATGGGCTGGATTTACGAATATTCAAGAACAAATTGTTCAACATTATCCACGTAAATACGGTACGACGAAATTTGGCCCCGGGCGCTTTGTTAAAGGATTTTTGGATCTCTTGTCTATATTTTTTGTTGGAAAATTCGCTAAACGTCCAATGCATTTTTTCGGTGTAATGGGGGTTGTAAGCTTTCTAGCAGGTTTATTTATCTCGATTTATATGATTTGCCACAAACTAATGAGTATAGCTAGCGGTACGCCATTTAGGGATATAACTGATCAGCCACTATTTTTCTTTGCATTGACTGCAATTATTTTAGGGACTCAATTATTTTTGACAGGTTTTTTGGCTGAGCTGGTTTCGAGGAGTAGTTCGGATCGGAATGATTATCAAATCGAAAAAGTTATTTAATCCACCATGCGTATCGTGATCCTAGGGTCTGCATACCCTTTAAGAGGAGGGGGGATTGCTTCTTTCAACGAACGATTAGCATCCCACTTTCAAACGTTGGGGCATGAGGTGGATATTTATTCTTTTTCTTTACAGTATCCCAATTTTTTGTTTCCTGGCAAATCCCAATACTCGGATGAATCTCCGCCGTTAGGTCTGAATATCAAGACTAAAGTTAATTCAATCAACCCCTTGAATTGGTTGAGCATCGGAAAGGAACTCAGAAAAGCAAAATACGATCTACTCATCGTTCGTTTTTGGATGCCTTTTTTTAGTCCTTGCCTAGGTACAATTCAACGCCAAGTACGAAAAAATAAATACACCAAGATCGTTTGTATTGCGGATAACATTATTCCGCATGAAAAGCGGTTCGGCGACAAATGGCTAATCCGTTATTTTTTAAAATCTGTGGATGCCTGTGTCACTATGAGCAAAAGCGTATTAGCAGACTTAAAGATGTTGAGCCCACGTATGCCTGCTGTCTACACACCTCATCCTCTTTACGATAATTATGGACTCCATTTGAGTAAGGTTGAGTCGCGTAAGTTGCTGAATATCGATCGGCAAGATCGCGTTATTTTGTTTTTTGGGTTTATTCGACAATATAAGGGGTTGGATATGCTATTGGAAGCTTTAGCGGACATACAGATTCAGAAATTAAATATCAAATTGCTATTAGCCGGAGAGTTTTACGGAGACCCAGCACCATATCTGGCGCTTATCAAAAAACACCATTTGGAAGATAGGATCTATATGCGTACTGATTTTATTCCCAATCATGAGGTTGGCTGGTATTTTTCAGCTGCTGACTGTGTTGTGTTGCCATACCGAACCGCCACACAAAGTGGCATTACACAAGTTGCTTATCACTTCGATTTACCGATGATTGTAAGTAATGTCGGTGGCTTACCCGAACTGGTACAGGACGGCAGCGTAGGTTATGTGGTAGAACCCAATGTGAGCAGTATCGTCAATGGAATCGTATCTTTCTATCGTCACGATAAAGAAGCACAATTCAGAACAAATATTATAGACGAAAAGAAAAAATTTAGCTGGTACACCTTTGGAAACGAGCTTCTTAAATTAATCGATTGATACCCGGAAATAACGAGAATATGCCGTGCTATAGCTGTTTTTGAAATCGCATTTTAAACACCTGGAAAATGTGTGTAAGTGAATTTATTTGTATATAAAGGCAAATTTATCTAAGTTTGGAATACTGAGAAAAAAACTAAAAAGAAGGAGAGATTTTGTTGCCGTTTACACAGAGTAGTTTAACAAAGATAGAGGAGTTTTTTAAAGAACAGGGCTTTAAAGTAAGATATGAAAAAGGTTCATTCCGCACCGGGGCCTGCATGTTACAGGCGACAAAAGTTGTGGTTGTGAATAAGTTTTCCAATCTGGAGATAAAAATCCAGTCCTTATGGAATATTTTATTGGAAGTGGAAATTGATTCAGAGGTTATTTCTGAAAAACTTTTCCCGATTTATGAAGAGGTATTGAAATCAAAGACAATAGTTTGAGAATAACATTTTTAGGAACCGGAACATCACAAGGGGTACCCGTTATTGCGTGCCAATGTCAGGTTTGTCAATCTCAGGACAAACATGATAAGCGATTACGTTCTTCTATTCTTATTGAATATAATGATCATACGCTTGTGGTCGATACCGGTCCTGATTTTCGCTATCAGATGTTGCGTGAAAAAGTACTGCATCTGGATGCCGTATTGATGACACACCCGCACAAAGATCATATAGCTGGACTGGATGATGTACGGGCGTTTAATTATCAGCAGCATTCTTCCATTGCTATTTATGGAACAAAAGCACTTCATGAAGCCCTAAAACGTGAATTTTACTACGCCTTTACTGAAATAAAATATCCCGGAGCTCCGCGATTGGATTTAGAAGAAATAAAAGCAGGGGAGCCATTATTTCTATTTGGAAAAGAGATTATGCCTATCGAGGTAATGCATTATAAAATGCCTGTGCTTGGATTTAGGATAGATGATTTTGCCTACATTACCGATGCGAAATCTATCTCCGAAGAATCCAGGAAACTACTGAAAGGTGTAAAAATTTTGGTCGTCAATGCACTGCAAAAGGAATCCCATATTTCCCATCTAACCCTGCAGGAGGCGATAACATTTGCAGAGGATATTAATGCTGATAAGACCTATTTTACACATATTGGGCATCGAATGGGTTTACATGCGGAGGTGTCGGAAGAACTACCACCCAATATATACTTCGCTTACGATCAATTGCAGATCATTCTTGACGAATCCATTTAATATAAAACTTTAGTGCATTTCTTGTTGTTATACCTATATAAAACAGAATAAGGTATTAAATTATAAAGAAATGGGAAACTTATTGTACATCATCGCCGTTATTTTAGTGATCATCTGGGCGATTAGTTTTTTTGGAGGTTATGCAGCCGGAAATAACATTATTCACATCCTTTTGGTCATTGCAATTATTGTCGTGCTGTTGCGCGTCATTCGGGGTAACGCATAGCAATTCACTTTTTAATCAGGTTCAAATAAAACTGGGCAATTTGTAGATCTTGTGGATAGGTGATTTTAATATTTTTAGCATCGCCCTCAACAATAGCAATGCGATTGCCCAGTTTTTCGACCACTGAGGCATCATCCGTAAACAAAGGATCCTCTTTTTGGCAGTAGGCTCGTGTTAGCAATTCTGCATGGAATACCTGAGGGGTCTGTACCAACCAAACCTGATTTCGATCGACGGCATTATTTGATGTACTGTTGCCGGTCCGGACCGACTCAATACTCTTTCGCGCTAGGACAATGGCTTGATGCTCGTATGCCCCTTGGAATGCCCTAGCAATTAAAGAACTGGAGACAATGGGACGGGCACCGTCATGGACGGCGATATAATCATTTGTTCCTAATTCAAAATTTTTCTGGATATATGCGAGGCCATTTTTTACACTCGCGAAACGAGTATCACCGCCAAAAGCCAAATGAACTGGCGTGCGATAATGCTGTTTTAAACATAAATCCGTCCAGAATTGCTCCATTTCTTTGCTGATGACCAAGATAATCTCCGAAATCGCTGATGACTGATGAAAATGATCGATGGTATGCATAATCACCGGTACACCGTTTAAATCAAGAAACTGTTTCGGTAAGTCGCTATTCATACGACTCCCGGTTCCGGCGGCAACGATAATGACAAAATTCATAGACAGATATGGGGTGTTTTTATTTAAAAAAACGCGGATAGTTTACAAGCTACCCACGTTTCAAGCTATTTTTAATCTACTCTGTTTAGATAATCAACATCGCATCCCCGTAGCTGTAGAATCTGTATTTTTCTTTTACAGCAACCTCATAGGCATTCATTACATTCTCATATCCCGCAAATGCTGCGATCATGACCAATAACGTAGATTCCGGTGTATGGAAATTGGTAATCATTGAATTTGCAATGCTGAAATCATACGGAGGGTAGATGAACTTACTTGTCCAATCTGAAGCAGCCTTTAAGTGATGATCTGCGGACACAGAGGATTCAATCGCACGCATGGATGTCGTGCCAACAGCACATACGCGACGTTTATTGTCAATTGCTCTGTTCACTACTTTTGCAGCTTCATCCGTAATAATAAATTGCTCCGAATCCATTTTATGTTTAGTCAAATCTTCCACTTCAACAGTACGGAAGGTGCCAAGACCCACATGTAATGTAACTTCGGCGAAATCCACACCTTTAAGTTCCAAACGCTTCATTAATTCACGGGAAAAGTGAAGACCGGCTGTAGGTGCTGCAACAGCGCCTTCATTTTTGGCATAAATAGTTTGGTAACGGAATTTGTCCTCTGGAGTTGCTTTACGTTTGATATATTTAGGAAGTGGCGTTTCACCCAAAATCTCAATGTTGCGACGGAATTCTTCGTCAGTACCATCGAACAGAAATCTGATTGTACGTCCACGTGAAGTCGTATTGTCAACAACCTCGGCGACCAATAGATCATCATCACCGAAATACAATTTGTTGCCGACACGGATTTTACGTGCGGGATCAACCAATACATCCCAAAGACGAAGCTCGTTGTTCAATTCGCGTAACAAGAAAACTTCAATCGTAGCTCCAGTTTTTTCTTTATTACCATATAGGCGCGCTGGAAAAACTTTTGTATTGTTTAATATCATGACGTCTTTATCGTCAAAATAGTCCAATACATCTTTGAAAATTTTGTGTTCAATTTTACCAGTATCCCGATGTAAGACCATCAAACGCGATTCGTCACGATTTTCAGAAGGTTCAGAAGCAAGTAATGATTCTGGTAAGTTGAATTTAAATTGAGATAACTTCATCTTTAATGATATATATATTAATGTCTGCCTTTCAGTGCATTACAGTGCACTAAATACTAGGTTGCAAAAAGCATACAAAGTTATAACTTTTTTGGGTATCAAAAGGCCTTATTTCTAATTTATGCATATATTTTTATTGATTTTGACATTAAATCAAAACTATATTGTATTTTAGAATGCAATTATGTTATTCCTTCGATTAATATTGGAAAGTTGTCAGTTTGCGTTTTCGGCATTAAAGGACAATCGTACACGTACCTTGCTTTCCTTGCTGGGCGTGACCATCGGTATTTTTACCATTATAGGTGTGTTTTCAGCGGTAGATACCTTACGTAATAATATTGAGGAATCTGTCAAGAAGATCGGCAGTAAGACGCTTTATATCGAAAAATGGCCCTGGGATGGCGGTCCTAATTATCCTTGGTGGAAATATTTGAATAGGCCCGAACCTACCTACAATAATTACCAGGATTTAAGAAGTCGTATGACCACGGCCGAGTATATGGCGTATATGATCAATATCGGCAATACGACGATTAAATATAAGAACAACTCGGCCCAAGGCTCTTCCGTAAATGCAGCTACCTATGAGAATCTATATATCCAAAACTTAAATATTGTTGACGGTCGATATTTTGCCGAAAGTGAATCAAGAAGTGGAGCTCTTGTAACGGTATTAGGAGCCAACATCGCGGAGGGTCTTTTTCCAAATGAGGAGCCCGTAGGGAAGTATATCAGTATGTTGGGCAGGAAAATTCAGGTTATCGGCGTGTTAAAAAAAGAGGGTAATGGAGTATTAATCAATACATCACCTGATGATACGGCTTTTATTCCCTTTGAATTGGCCCGTAATCTTGTCAATTATGATAATTTCTCGCCGAGTATAGCCATGGTGATCAAGTCGAATTATACCTTGGGGGAGGCGGAAAGTGAAGCAAAAACATTGATGCGTTCGATCCGTCGCATTGCCCCGCAACGTGAAGAAAACTTTTCCATTAACCAGACAACGATGATTACGGGCGCTTTGGATCAGCTTTTTGGTATCATCAATCTTGCTGGTTTTTCCATTGGTATTTTTTCTATTTTAGTTGGTGGTTTTGGTATCGCGAATATCATGTTTGTCAGTGTCAAGGAACGAACACATATTATTGGAATTCAAAAAGCATTAGGCGCTAAAAACTTCTTCATCTTATCGCAGTTTCTCATTGAGTCTATCGTGCTTTGTTTACTGGGGGGCGGGATTGGTCTTGTCGTTGTCTATTTTCTGGCTTTTATCGTTCAATTGGCTACTGGCGTGGCCATTGTCGTCAGCTTAAAGATGGTCATTCTTACGGTTTCTCTTTCGACCTTTATTGGCCTAATATCAGGGATCGTTCCGGCTTTAATGGCCTCGCGGTTGGATCCTGTCGAAGCAATTCGAAGTAAATAAATAAACTCGTCATGGAAAAAAAAATCCAAATTTCGATATTGAATGGATTTTGGCTTTTGATTTTTGCTTACAGCTGTACGTTGATGGTAGAAATCACCTGGCGATACCACAGTTTTGCGTTGGATGCTAATTTTCTAATGACCAAACAAACTGAAGTTGAGGAGCTTTGGTGGTACAAGTATGTTTTTTATACCCATGTATGCACTGCTATTCTTGCCTTACCAGCTGGTTTTACCCAATTTAATTTAGGTTTACTGACAAAATATCCGCGATTGCACCGGACAATTGGTTATGTGTATGTGCTCAGTATTTTGGGCTTCGCTGCACCTTCCGGTGCCTTAATTGGTTTTGTTGCCAATGGTGGTTTATTTGCCATCATCTCCTTTGAACTGCTTGCCCTGGGCTGGTTCTATTTTACATTGCAAGCAGTGCGTCTGGCAATTCAGAAAAAAATTAATCTCCACCATGATTTTATGCTGCGCAGTTTTGCACTGACCTGTTCAGCGATTACATTGCGCTTTTGGAAGGTAATGCTGGTTTATCTCTTCCATCCCAATCCGATGGATCTTTATCAGCTAATTGCCTGGTTGGGTTGGATACCTAATATACTACTTGCGGAGTTCATTATTTATCGAAAAAATCATAATTTACTGAACTATTATGATTGATCCGAATCATAAATGGCACGAAGTCATTTTTTTAAAAAAATATAAAGTAATGAAAGGGAATATTTATTTATTGTTATTGCTTTCTGTCTTGATCGGTTGTAAGGATGGAGCAAATAAAAAGGCTATTAAGTCCATAACACTGGACTCCGTTGTCCTCGAGCGTGAAGCGCACCAGGAGCTTTATGGCAACTGGGTGGGAGATTTTGTAATTGATGAAAATTTACTTGAGGAAGGTGAGGAGCTGCCAAATACAGATTATAATCCAAAAATAAATCTGACCATCAAAAAAATAACAGATAAAGGGAGTGTTTTCGGACAAAATGTAGTCAAAGGAAATTTGCGTTCGTTGACGGGAAAACTTGAAGGCGACGCGCATGTAATACAGCTGCTATTAGATGAGCCAGGAGATAAAAAATCAGACGGGCGTTTTGAAATAAAGCTGAGGAATGATACGCTGATCGGTAGCTGGGTAGCCTACGACCAGAGTGTGAAGATTAAAAGAAGGCATTTCAAATTATTAAAGAAACAGTTTGCCTATAATCCAAATCTGATGCTTAATAGTCAAGATGAAGAATATGGAACTTTGGTCGATTGGATCAATGCTAAAAAGAAAGAAGCGACAGATCAAGACGGTGATTCGACTTATACCTATGTGATGGAATATTATCGATCTGCTTCCCCAGCCGTATTCAGTATAAATGCTTCCAAACAAAAGTTGGTGGAAAAAGATTTGAAAAATCTGAAGAAATTAGATCTGGAGATTATCCGAAATACGATTTTCGCACGGCATGGCTATGCTTTTACTAAACCCGCTATCCGTCAGTTCTTCGATCCAGTAGATTGGTATGTGCCGGTTTCGAAAGATGTAAGTTCGGATCTGAGTCCATTGGAAAAAGACAATATTGCTCTTCTCACGAGATTCGAGAAGTATGCGACAGATAATTATGACACATTCGGAAGGTAATTTTCTTTAGGATTTTATGTCTGATTCAGAAGTATAAAAAAAGCGGCCGTACAATGTTCGGCCGCTTTTTTTATTTTTTCAGTTCCACTAGCTTATACGGGTTCGGTGCGGATGGAAATGGCATTTTTATGTGCTTGTAGTCCTTCGAGCTCGGCAAGTATTTCGACCGTAGATCCGATTTGTTGAAGTCCGGTCTCATTGATGTGCTGAAATGTTATTTTCTTTACAAAAGAATCCACTGAAACACCGGAATAGGACCTGGCATAGCCAGAGGTTGGTAAGGTATGATTTGTTCCGGATGCGTAATCACCCGCACTTTCTGGTGTAAGGTGGCCTAAGAATACAGAACCAGCATTGCTGATATAGCGTGTCAAGGGTGCCCATTGATCCGTTTCTAAAATAAGGTGCTCAGGAGCGTATTCATTCGAAAACTGTATGGCTTCCTGAAGGTTGCCTACCGTGACTGCATAAGAGTTTTCGATCGCTTTTGAAGCAAGTTCCTTGCGTGGTAGTACAGCTAATTGTTTGTCAAGTTGTATATTAACAGCATCTACAATTGCGGTCGAAGTAGCAACTAACACAGCCTGACTGTCTACACCGTGTTCTGCCTGCGCGAGAAGGTCAGCAGCCACAAATGCGGGGTTTGCAGATTCATCGGCAATAACAAGCACTTCAGATGGGCCGGCAGGCATGTCGATACTAACATTTGTTAATCCTTGTATGATTGCTTTTGCTTTCGTGACAAATTGGTTTCCCGGCCCAAAGATTTTGTCAACTTTGGGAATAGATTGGGTGCCGAATGCCATGGCTGCAATGGCCTGCGCGCCGCCGACAAGATAAATACGCTTAATGTTTAGCAATTTTAGACAATAAGCGACAAACCCATTAATTTTCCCATTGGATTGTGGCGGGGAACAAACTACGATCTCTTTACATCCTGCGATTCGAGCCGGAATTCCCAACATTAATAGGGTGCTCGGTAAAACGGCAGAACCTCCAGGTATATAGAGTCCTACCTTTTCTATCGGCCGTATTTCCCGCCAGCATTTCACACCGGGCATTGTCTCGACCGTACGTTCCCTTTTAAGTTGCGTGCTGTGGAATCTGTGGATATTTTGGAAGGCAATTTCTAAAGCGCGCTGTTGGTCGCGGTGTATAGTCGCCGATAAATCGTCGATATCATCCGCATCTAAAAAGAGTTTTTCAAGTTGCACTTTATCAAACTTTGCAGCATATTCGCGTAAGACAGTGTCACCTTGTATGCGTACCTGCTGAATAATATCTTGGACCACATCCTGGATTGCATTGTTCGGGTCTGTATTCCGGTCAATTAATTGGAGTAGTTCTTCTTTTTCTAGCGATTGGTAATCATATTTTTTTAACATGGTCGTAAGAATCGATGAGGGTTAAAGAATGATTTTTTCGATTGGCATCACAACGATACCCTGTGCACCTTCTGTTTTTAATTTGTTGATTTTATCCCAAAAATCGTCCTCAGTAATAACCGTGTGTACTGCCACCCAGCCTTCCTCAGCTAGTGGGACCACCGTGGGACTTTTTACACCATGTAATAAGGAAGTGATTGCCGGAAGATTTTTCTTCTCCACATTCAATACGACGTATTTGGTTTCTTTAGCCAATAGAACAGATTCGATACGCTGCACTAATTCCGCAAGGATTTCATTTCCTTCAAGGCCTTTTCGTCCGACTAATATCGCTTCAGAATTTTTGACATCCGCAAAAGGTTTGAGACCATTGCTTTTCAATGTTCCACCTGTAGAAACAATATCACATATTGCGTCACTAAGTCCAAGACCAGGTGAAATTTCTACAGATCCAGATATTAATCGTATATCTGCATTGATTTTATAATCATCAAGAAAATTTTTAAGAATATTGGGGTAAGAGGTTGCGATTGCTTTGCCATTGAGGTCTTTGATGTCTTGAATAAGACTATCTTTCGGTATCGCTAGTTTTAATGTGCATTTTCCGAAGCCAAGCCGTTTAATATATTCTACTTTTGATTCTGTTTCGTCAATGATATTTTCGCCGACAATGCCTAGATCGGCGATACCCTGCTCAACATAGCCTGGGATATCATCATCTCTAAGAAATAGTATTTCTAAGGGGAAATTGCCTACAGTAGTAATTAAGGAGCTTTTGTAGTTTTCGAAATCTAAACCACAGTTTTTCAGTAATTGAACAGATTTTTCGTTTAACCTACCCGATTTTTGGATAGCAATTTTAAGATTTTTCAACGCTTTATAAATGTTAGCAGTAAATTATTAATAATAAGAAATCAAACAAGAGGGAAGGTATTCTACGTAAGAACACATTAAATCAACATATCGCCACACTGGCGATGATGCAAATGAAAATGATGTACGTAGGTATAGACCATGTTTGTATTAATAACTGGAGGCAAATGTATAGTAAATTAATGGGAAATACAAAATATCATTTTAAAAAGTTTAAAAATTCGATCCTTGGCGGTTTCAGGTTCTAAAATTTCCCGCTGTTTGTTATAAAGTTTGAAACATAGACTAACAATTCTTAGAAATTTCCTTATTTTTAAGGGATAAAGTCATTTAAAATTGATATTGCTCATCAACAAAAAAATGTTGAATAAGACGATGAAGCAGTTTAGATAATCTCAATGGTCATATTGCTGAAAATAATTTAATTGGGTAAAAAGGAACTGAATTATAATATGGAAAAATAATTTATGCTAGATGAAAAGAATAGCTTTTATTTTAATAAGCTGGATAACCTATCTGTCTGGTGCTTCAGTAGCTCAGGAGAAGCCAGCTTCTACGTTGGATATCCGTATTTTGGAATCTATTGCAGAAACGAGAAGTGAACCTCAGACACAAACCTTCAAAGTGCTCTCTGATATCAACAACTATGTACAGGTAGCAGTACCAGTTGGTTTATTGGTGGCAGGGGCTATCAATAATGACAAAGCAATGCGTCAAAATGCACTCTACGTTGCGAGTAGTACTGCAGTGACTGCTTTAGTTAATGTTGGAATAAAGCATTTGATCAAGCGGAGCCGACCATTTAAAAAATATCCTAACTTTATTTCCGTTCGTACGGCAAGTGGTTATTCTTTTCCTTCTGGACACACCTCATCAGCATTTGCGACGGCCTCTGCGTTGTCCCGGGCTTATTCAAAATGGTATGTTGTTGCACCCTCATTACTCTGGGCTTCTGGTGTTGGATATTCTAGGATGTATTTGGGTGTGCATTATCCTACGGATGTATTGGCCGGTGCAGTGTTAGGTGCGGGATCTGCTTTTGCGTTGGAGGGGTTAAGAAAATAAAATTTAGTTTAAACGAATAATTGATGCAAGTTATTAGAATATTGGTGGTAGGCTGTGGTAATATGGGCGCTTCCCATGCTAAAGCTTATCATGATCTGGATGGATTTGAGATCGTTGGTTTGGTTGCTCGAGGAGATAGCAAAAGTAAACTTAATGTGGAATTAGGTTCCGAATATCCACTTTTTGAGTCTTATGAGTTCGCGTTGGAACAGACAAAACCTGATGCTGTCTGCATTGCGACCTATCCGGATACCCATAGAGACTACGCGATTAAGGCTTTCGAATCAGGCGCTCATGTTTTCATTGAGAAGCCCTTGGCGGAAGATGTAACCTCAGCCGAAGAAGTCGTGAATGCTGCCATAAAATATGGTAAAAAACTGGTGGTGGGATATATTCTGCGTTACCACCCTTCGTGGATTAAGTTTATAGCGATCGCAAAGACCATGGGAAAACCTTTGGTCATGCGGATGAACCTTAATCAACAAAGCCATGGTTACATGTGGAATGTTCACCGCAATCTGATGTCAAGTCTGAGTCCAATTGTTGACTGTGGTGTTCACTACATTGATGTGATGTGTCAGATTGCGGGTGTTAAGCCGGTGCGTGTTTCGGCGATTGGTGCCCGACTCACTGACGATATTCCGGCATGGAATTATAATTATGGTCAGCTCCAGTTGCATTTTGAGGACGGGTCTGTCGGTTGGTATGAAGCGGGATGGGGCCCTATGGTGAGCCAAAATGCATTTTTTGTAAAAGACGTTTTCGGTCCCCGGGGCTCAGTGTCCATTGTTGCAGACAAAGCTAGTGACGAAGGCAAATCGGATTCCGTCGCAGCGCATACGCAAACAGAAAGTTTACGGGTGCATTATGCTGATTTAGATGACCGTAATGAATTTATCAAAGAAGATGAACGGATAAACTTGTCTGATGAACCCGATCATCAGGAATTGTGTAACAGGGAGCAGCGTTTCTTTCAGCAGGCAATCTTAGCGGATCTTGACCTGTCTTCTTCCATGGAAGATGCCATCAACAGTTTACGCATAGCGCTTGCTTGTGACGAGGCGGTTAAAACAAAACGGACAGTATTGTTGTAATGCTAGTTCATGTAAGATTTGCTGTTTTTTTATCCCTTTTATAAAAAAATTGAGAAGGAAAAAAGCAATTAAATAAAAAATATAGCGGAAGGATAGGCTTTTTGGTCTATCTTTTGTTATTTAGCTACATATTTATCATTCTTATGAAGAATTTATTCAAAGTGGCGTTGTTGTTTGGATTGTCTATTCCTGTAGTGCATGGGCAAGATAAACAATGGCAGATGGAATTGGTGTTTAAAGGTGAGATTTCACCCGAAAAATTTGAAAATGAGATTCCAGAGTTTGCAAAGGAGTTTTACGAGCCTTTTCTGAAAGGAAAGACGGCCTATAGGAATGTTGAAGTCTTAGCAGATGCCAATTATTCTTCAGCTGTTGTTAATCAGAAAGAGCATGCTATTTTGAATAGAAAATTGGCAAAAACCTATTCTTTTTCAGCAGGAGACGATATTGTCACGGCAGAATCTTATCACCCATCCTATAAAGTTGTCAGCAATAAGCTGAAAGATGCTGAGGGTCCTTACGTGTGGATGCAAGATCTGGGTGAAATTGAGGACATTGCTGGAGTAACTTGTAAAAAAGCGAAATTATTGATTAAGAATCAAACAGATTCTGCCGAAGCAACGGTGTGGTATTCTGAAGCAGTACCAGCATATTACATGACCGCGTTTTCTTTCGTAAACGATTTGCCAGGAGCGGTATTGAAAATGTCGCTGGGCCAAAATACGGATTTAGGTTTCGAGACAACTAAAGTTTCTAATGTGGCGGGCGTAAAAGATTTCCGATTGCCTCAGGATATTAAAGTTGTTGATATTTCAGGTGATGGTCCTTCGGAGGGTGGCGACGATGTGAGTTTATTTGAGGATACTTTTCCTTTGGATAGATCGCTTAAGTGGGTCATGGTGAAAGATAAGGAAACAAATGATGAATATTATGGGATAAAGAGCACAACCGGGCAGGAAGTGCTGTCCTGTTCACTTTTTTCCTTGGCTTATTTTAATGATCAGACTGCCATCGTTTCAGATAAGGATAATTACTTCTGGCTACTGGATAAAAAGGGGAATAAAATAAACAAAACAGGGTTCGACTGGCTCACTCCTGCAACGGAAAGATTGGCTATTTTTCAGAAAGATGGAAGTTTTGGACTCGTTACTCAAGAAGGGAAGGTTTTACTGGATAAAAAGGAAAACATAAGTAAGTTTTTGAGTAATTATTTGATGTTTTCAGAAGAAGGAAAAATAGGATTATTGGATGAGCATGGAAAAATTATTGTTGAGCCTAACCTGTTATTTTTGGATGTAGACAGTGCTGGTAAAGTTCTGGTGCGGGATAAGGAAGGAGAGGAGACAAAAACGCTTGAATTCGATGTATTTATAAAAGAATATGTGAAATAATTTAGTATTTTTTTTGAGATAAACAGCTGTCGGTTATGACAAAAAAAGCATTCAATGTCGATAGATTGAATGCTTTTTTTATTACTATTTTTATGTCCTTTTAAGGGATATTCAGGAATTTGTGCGTCTGTAGGGAGATGTCCCATTTCGGATTTTCTTTGACGTAGTCAATAATTGACGGGGTCATTTCTTTGGATTTGGACCATTCCGGCTGAAGGTATAATTTGCAATTCGGACCGACCAATTGTGCATATTCTTCACCCCAGGCAAAATCACTTTTATTGAAAACGATCACTTTGAGTTCCCCGGCAGCATCAAGCACGTCTTTTCTTGGTGCTTTGAATTTTTTTGGAGACAGGCAGATCCAGTCCCATTCTCCACTTAGCGGATATGCTCCGGATGTTTCGATAAAAGTTTTTATTCCGGCAGCATGCAGACCCTTGGTAAGGTAATCCAAATTATAGATCAGTGGCTCTCCACCTGTAATAACAACTGTTTTAGCGGGATATTTCTTGGCATTTTCAATAATTGAATCTGCCGCTGTAAGCGGATGGATAGACGCATCCCAGCTTTCTTTTACATCGCACCAATGGCACCCCACATCACAACCACCCAATCTGATGAAATAAGCAGCAGTCCCGGTGTGGTAACCTTCCCCCTGGATGGTGTAGAACTCTTCCATCAAAGGTAATCGTGTTCCGTCTTCTGGTACTTGATTCGACATAGTTAAAATTTGAGTTTGCAAAAGTAGTAAATATTAATGATATGCTCAATTTAAACTGTTGTTTTCAGTGGAATTCATGTCATTTTTATGGGATTGAAAATTGAATAGTAATTTTGGAGGTTTTTGTGAGAGCGATGCTTTTTGTTTTCTTTTGAATCCGGTGTTACCAGATGAAGGACTACTGAAAAAGGGATAAGAGATCATAAAAAAACTGTTTATTACCAGAATTTTTGCTAAATTTGTTTCACACTTTATTTATTGAAAACATAAGTGTAATAACATAATTGTACATGTTGTTTTGTGTTTTCTATTTTTTAACAATATAAAGATCATAGTTGTAAATGATTAAAATTACACTACCTGATGGTTCCGTTAGAGAATATCAAAAAGGAATCACTGCAGCAGAAATTGCTTTGTCAATTTCTGAAGGGTTAGCCAGAAATGTTCTTGCTGCTGAGGTGAATGGTGAAGTATGGGATTCTGCCCGTGCTATTGAAGAAGACGCTAGCGTGAAGTTGTTGACCTGGAATGACACAAAAGGAAAATCTACTTTTTGGCATTCTTCGGCTCACTTGCTTGCTGAGGCACTGGAAACATTGTATCCGGGAATTAAATTCGGTATTGGACCAGCCATTGAAACAGGTTTTTACTACGATGTTGATTTTGGTGATCGCGAATTTTCTTCGGATGACTTTAAGGCTATCGAGGACAAAATGTTAGAACTCGCTAAACGCAAAGAAACCTTTGAACGTAAAGCCGTTTCTAAATCGGATGCTTTAGCCTATTTTACCGAAAAAGGGGATGAGTATAAGCTGGATCTGATCAAGGATCTGGAAGATGGAAAGATTACTTTTTATACCCAAGGTGATTTTACAGATTTATGCCGTGGGCCACATATTCCGAATACCGGATTTATCAAAGCCATAAAACTGACTAATGTTGCCGGTGCATATTGGCGGGGTGATGAATCTCGGAAACAATTAACACGTATCTATGGTGTAACTTTTCCGAAAGCATCGGAGCTTACAGAATATTTGAAGTTTATTGAAGAAGCAAAAAAACGTGACCACCGTAAGTTAGGTAAGGAACTGGAACTTTTTGCATTTTCTGAGAAAGTTGGTGCTGGATTGCCTTTATGGTTACCAAAAGGGGCGGCTTTACGCCAAAAACTAATTGATTTTTTACAAAAAGCACAGTTGAACTCGGGGTATGAGCCTGTCGTAACGCCACATATTGGACATAAACAACTGTATGTGACTTCTGGTCACTATGAGAAATACGGTGCAGATTCATTTCAACCCATCAAAACACCTATTGAAGGTGAAGAGTTTTTGTTGAAGCCGATGAACTGTCCGCATCACTGTGAGATCTATAAGGTAAAGCCGCGTTCGTATAAAGATTTACCGGTTCGTTTTGCCGAATTTGGTGCCGTATATCGCTACGAGCAATCGGGTGAACTGCATGGGCTAACACGTGTACGTGGCTTTACACAGGATGATGCACACTTGTTCTGTCGTCCGGATCAGGTAAAAGATGAGTTTAAAAAAGTAATCGATTTAGTTCTTTATGTATTTGGGGCTTTAGGATTTAATGACTATACTGCGCAGGTATCATTGCGTGATCCTGAAAACCGTACTAAATATATCGGTACTGATGAGAACTGGGCTTTAGCGGAATCGGCGATTATTGAAGCTGCTGAAGAAAAAGGTTTGCCAACTGTCGTGGAATATGGTGAAGCGGCTTTCTATGGGCCGAAATTGGATTTCATGGTCAAGGATGCGTTGGGACGTAAATGGCAATTGGGGACAATTCAGGTTGACTATAACTTACCGGAACGTTTTGAATTAGAGTATACTGGTAGTGATAATATGAAGCATCGCCCAGTAATGATCCACCGTGCACCATTTGGCTCACTGGAGCGTTTTGTGGCTGTATTGATCGAACATTGTGCGGGGCAGTTCCCGTTATGGCTTGCGCCTGAGCAGTTTATCGTCTTGCCAGTGTCAGAAAAATACGAAGAATATGCGCAAAATGTTTTGAATTCGCTAAATAATTCCGATATTCGCGGACTGATAGACTTACGTGACGAGAAGGTGGGCAGAAAAATCAGAGACGCCGAAGTGAAAAAGCTTCCTTATATGTTAATTGTAGGGGAAAAAGAGGTGGAAAATGGCACAGTTTCTGTACGTAAACATGGCTCAGTAGAATTAGGAACTATGACTGCTGACGAATTTAGAGATATATTAATTAAGGAAATAACCGTTTAATTTTTAAACATTTGGCATTAAAAAGACCCGGTGGTCCAAGACCACCAATGAGAAAGAAAGAACCAGATCACCGCATTAATGAGTTAATCAAGGTACCTGAGGTACGTTTGGTAGGAGATAATGTGGAACAAGGAGTTTACCCTACACGCAAAGCGTTAGAGTTGGCTGATGAGTTGGAACTTGATTTAGTGGAGATTTCGCCAAATGCTGTACCGCCGGTTTGTAAGATTATCGACTACAGTAAGTTTGTTTACGAACAGAAGAAGAAACAAAAGGAAATCAAAGCTAATGCAAAACAGACTGTTATCAAAGAAATTCGTTTCGGACCTAACTCTGGTGAGCATGATTTTGAGTTCAAATTGAAACATGCGATTAAGTTTCTTGAAAGTGGTGAGAAAGTGCGTGCATACGTACACTTCAAAGGCCGCGCTATCGTGCACAAAGATCAAGGTGAGATCTTGTTGTTACGCTTTGCTCAGGCACTAGAAGATTACGGTAAAGTAGAACTTTTACCAAAATTAGAAGGGAAACGTATGTTTTTAACAGTAGCTCCAAAGGCTCCTAAAAAATAATAAGAATTCTAACAGATTGATATAAAATTTATAAGTATTATGCCAAAAGTTAAAACCAATTCCAGCGCAAAGAAACGTTTCAAATTGACTGGAACAGGTAAAATTGCAAGAAAAAACGCTTTCAAAAGCCACATCTTGACAAAAAAGAGCACAAAACGTAAACGTAACTTAACACAAACAAGTTATGTATCTGATGGCGATATGGGCAACGTTAAACGTATGCTTGCTATCGGTAAATAAGTTTTATTCGATTTTATTTAATAATAATTTTTTAACCGGGTACAGGGTCGTAAGTTCATTGAAATACATGGCACCTTTTACCAAACTAATTTTAAAAATATGCCACGTTCGGTTAACGCAGTAGCTTCAAGAAGAAGACGCAAAAAAATCCTAGGCCTTGCAAAAGGTTACTTTGGATCACGTAGCAAAGTTTATACTATTGCTAAAAATACAGTAGAAAAAGGTTTACAATACGCTTACCGCGATCGTAAAACCAAAAAACGCGAGTTTAGAGCTTTATGGATTCAACGTATCAACGCTGGAGCTCGTCAACACGGAATTTCTTATTCCCAATTGATCGGTAAATTAAACGCTAAAAACATTGGTTTGAACCGTAAGGTTTTGGCTGACTTAGCTTTAAATAACCCAGAAGCTTTCAAAGCAGTTGTAGACGCAGTAAAATAGAGTTTTTAATCCGCTGTCAATTTGTTAGAGATATTAAAGGAGCCCAAAAGGCTCCTTTTTTTGTTATCACCCGATTGGACGCTGTCTGTTTTTTGGGACGATGTCCGCAGTCTGTATAAAGCAATTTCCCGGATTCTGGTGTTTGAAAGACAGCGTCTATCTTGTTGTCAGCTGAAATGATCAAACGGCAGCTCCTAATTGGCTTTTTTGTTTAGGCGAGGTTTGATTTTTGTATAGTGATTTATAAATATACAATTATGAAAATAAGAACGATCGCATTTGGATTTTCACTCCTTTTATTGGGCGGGATGGCAATGGCTAAAGGGCCGGGATCTCACACTTCGTTAAACACTATTTTCGACCAACAGGGAAAGGTTATTTCAATTGAGGGAGTAGGGAATACCCGTACCATCGAGGCTAAAGGTGGTGAGACAATCCAAATTGAAGGCGCTGATAATAAGGTCAAGGTGCCGACAATATGGTTATGAAGATGGAAAAATAGTATAGCTATGTATTGTCATGATGGTCCTCCGGATGTGCACGATCTATTTTGTCATTCGGGAACTTCAATTCCGTTACTGTATCGTCCGCATTTTGCTCAGATACAGGGTATGGCTTTAGAAAATCTTGATCAAAGGGATGCGCTATCGTAGCCCTTTGAATGCTATCATCATTCTGATATGTCCGAAGACAGGTGCCTTTGATACGTTCAGAGTTATACACATAAGTTCCCCAAATGCAGAAAAAGAAAATCGCCTTTAGAGTATCTTTGTAGTGTGTGAACAGATCGTCTGTTTTATCTAAATAACTTTTGAACATAAAATAAGATGCAATTCCATCAATAGTACAAAATATGGCCATAAATAGTGCAACCATAAAGAAGGTCTGTGCGAAAATATCTCTTTTCTTGATCAGTAAGATACAGCTATAAGTCAAACCAACCAGTATCAATACATTACCGATTATTTCCGTTAGCAGCAGAATTTTGTATAAAATAGGTGAAACACCTTCTAACTGATTAGCCGCTTGCCAAGTATTTAAATTAAAAAAGGACTGTTGGAAGAAAAACATACCAGATAGGGTCAATATGTTTATAAATAGTACAATAAGCAGTAAGATCATCCATCCGCCGATCTGATCGTGATAAATTTCGTCATAGGGTTTGATGATAAAAGGTTTGCTCATATTGTACTTTTTAACAATATACCAGATGACAGCTTGCACCAGAACAATGAATAAGATCAGGGTAAACCAATTAATCTCCTTCGCTGATGTCGGTGTGCCCAGATTAGTTATTCCATCTGTTACATATCCGTCGGCGTCCAAATAAAAACCATTGAAAAAAATATTCTCACGATCGACAAAATCTGTATAATACTGTTGAAGGTCTTTTTGTTCAACAAAAGGTTCGTGAAAACCTAAGGTATAAGCAATCTTGATACGATCTGGCTTTATTTCCAATGTCTTTCCAAATACATAGGCGTTACGATCAAAATAGCTATTATCTTTATGACTGCCAAATGTATTTTTGCCTTTGTTAACGACGTCGATCTCATATTCGATATCCATAGGGAACGGCAGGCTTAGTGGGGCAATACGATCTTCCATAATTTCGGGTAGCTTGTCGTTTATATTTGTGCCCAACAAGGAAATATACTTTTTGGAAGATCTATTTTCTGCTTTTCCGATATTTTTAATTTTGTATTTTTCGGTGATCTCCACGCGATTGTTCTCAATATCATCTTTGAATTGTATATGGCCAATTTTATTGATTTTGGGATAGATTTTTGCATAATACTCCAGGTATTGCTTTTGTATATCATTTTTGGCACTACCTTGAAAATAAGTACGCATATTGTCCGCTTCATTTCCGAAATAGACTGTTTTGACATCAAGGGTCGCTTCGAATTTGCCTTCCAGCGTCAACGTTTCCTTGACTTTTATATTTCCTACAATATGCTGCGGTACATTGGCAAGTTTTCCATTGCCCATGGTCGAGAGCACTTTTCCATAAGTGGGGAAATATCTGTTTTTGATATCTCCGCCTTGATTGGTTATGGTCGGATCAATATATTGGTGACGTCCTCCGATATTAACTTCAACAACCATGTGGTTGAAAGCATAAGGTGAGGGGAGCTCTTCCTGCAGCCCTCGGTCCTTATACGTATTGGCTAATACCAGTCCTACGTCGATGTTCTTATTTTTGAGTATTGTTGCGAGCAACATCGATTTATCTTTACAATCGCCATAGCGCTGCGAAAATACTTTTTCCGGAACATTCGCCCGATGTGAATATTCTCCCATCTCAATACCCATATAACGTATTTCGTTTTGTACAAAGTCACAAGCCTTTTTTAAGTAGTTATAGGGCTGCCCATTTGACTCTTTCCACAGTTGATTGACGAAAGTTTGAAGTGTACTTGAAGGAACTAGCTGTGGTATGGGATTGATTCTGCGGTTCCACTGATCAACGTCCTGCCAGGTATTAAACTCTGAGCATTGGATATATTTTAAAGGGCTGTACCAGGCCGGACTATAATTTTCGAATTGAACTGTTTTGTCCTCAGTAAGCTCCCAGAAGAAATTTGTTGTATTTCCCATGGATTGTTGCTGTACTTCAGGTGCACCATTGAAACTTTTGAATTGAAGTTTGCGACCGTTAGGTACAATATAATTTAGATGGACCAAACCAGTAGGTTCATATCCCTGTAAGTAATAGGTATCGAAAAATTTATGTTCAAATACGGGATTTGCACCTATTATGGAATAGGCAAATACGATCTTATCGTCTTTACGTAAATCTTCCAGGACATAATGGGCCATCTGACTTCCGTTGTAGATAGACCTCGAAAGCTCCGTTTCGGATGCAAGGAGGTTGAATTTTGCCTGTGGCAGTAAGTCAATATCTTTCCCGTTGCGAATGATCTTCAACTCATGTAATTGAAGTCTTTGGAAATGTGGATCAAAGGTTACCTGAACCTGTCCCAGGTTTTCGATTCCACTTTGATCAAACAATACTTTTATGTCCCTATAATATTTTGTCTGGGCAGCTAAGTTTATTTGATTTTCGATTAACTCATAGTAATATCCATCACTAATATCATCCAGATTTGGCTTTATGGCCTTTTTCGTAATGGGTCGGAGCCAAGTGGGCGAGGCTGTTTTTTGAATAGGTGTTTGGCTAAATGACCCGGAAAATGAAGCTAGTACGAGTACGAAAGCGAATAGAAGATGGCTAAATCTTTTCATTAATTCATAATTTAACCTAAGATAAGTAAAATTTGGACTCAACGGTAGCTGAATTTAGGAAGTATTGGAAATCTTTATTTCATTGAATCTAGCATCTTTAAAAATAAAAAGGGTTGTCAATAGCTATTGACAACCCTTTTTATTTTTAATTCAGTTATTTTATAATTTGCTCTCTCTCTTTTTCTTTTTCTTTACCACTTTTGGCATTTGTGCCTGTTTCAATTCATATTGTCTTTCGATGTATTGAATGATTTCAGAAGCAATATCCTTTTTGGTGGCCTTTTCTATGCCCTCCAATCCGGGGGAAGAATTTACCTCAAGAACTAACGGACCCCGGTCCGAGGGAATCATATCCACACCACATACGGTAAGTCCCAATTGAGCGGCAGCGGCAATAGCGGTTTCTCTTTCTGCCTTGCTTAAGCGTATTACCTGAGCTGTTCCGCCCCGGTGTATGTTTGACCGAAATTCGCCTTCTTTAGCCGTGCGTTTCATCGCCCCGACAACTTTGCCGTCAACCACAAAAGCTCTGATGTCAGAGCCTTTCGACTCTTTGATAAACTCTTGGATCAAAATATTGTTTCCGAGGCCGTAGAAAGCCTCTATAACAGATGATGCCGCTTTCTTGGTTTCTGCCAAAACAACACCAATCCCCTGTGTACCTTCCAATAGTTTAATCACCAAAGGTGCCCCGCCTACCATACTGATCAAATCGTCAACATCAGAGGCCGTACGTGCAAAGCCCGTAATTGGAAGGCCAATGCCGGCACCGGACAAAATCTGTAAGCATCTCAATTTATCCCTGGATCTGGTAATGGCTTGACTCGGATTTGCAGAAATTACATCCATTACCTCAAATTGTCTGACGATTGCCGAACCATAAAAGGTGACCGAAGCGCCTATTCGGGGAATAATAGCGTCAATACCACTGAGATCCTGTCCTTTGTAATGAATACTGGGTTTACCTTGTTGAATGCCAACGTAACACTTACTGTGGTCTATGACAACACATTCGTGTCCTCTTTGTTGGGCAGCTTCTACGAGACGACGAGTTGAGTATAAACTCTTTACTGTCGATAATACGGCAATTTTCACGGTTTGTATATTGAATATATTTTTGTGCTAAGATAACAAAATAGCTTTGCTATTTGTTTTTATTTTGACGGGGACTTCAAGGAGAGATTTTCTTTGGAAACGTCGACTAAAAATCTTCGATAGAGAAAATTCTTTCCTAAAAGCATCGGGTAAGTCATTTTGGAACGATTTCGAAATGAAATCTTGATACTGAAAACCTGGTCGTATAGTTTTGCTGTAGTTCGGATATAATACCGCTTTTCCTCCTGGCCAAACGAACTCTTGACCAGTTTTGTTTTATAAAGCTTTAATTTTAAAACTTTGGTTTCTTCCGTTTCGAAATTGGTAATGAGTTCGCAATGGATCCAGTCCTGACCATCTTCATTGACGATTTTATAGGAGTTACAATGCAAAACCGAGGAAGCAGCGCCGGTATCGACTTTTGCTTCTATGCCAAATATTCCTAATTCAGGTAAATCCAGGGTCTCTTTCCAGCCCACGAGAAGTTTTTCTTTCATTGATACCAAAAGGAATAAATGCACCAATCTTTATCGCGTAGATTGGTGCATACATATTTTATTCGTAAATAAATTCTCCAAAAGGAGATGTAATCGTTACTTTTTTAGAAGCGGCATCTTCTACATGACCGATAATTTGTGCCGGAATTCCGAATGACTCCGAAATGGCAATGATATCGGCAGCAATAGCTTCAGGCACATACAATTCCATCCGGTGTCCCATATTGAATACCTTGTACATCTCCTTCCAATCTGTATTGGATTCTTTCTGTATCAATTCAAAGAGTGGCGGAATTGGGAAAAGATTGTCTTTAATGACGTGTACATTGTCCACAAAGTGCAACACTTTAGTCTGCGCTCCACCTGAACAATGTACCATTCCGTCAATCTGAGAACGGTACTTATCTAAAATATTTTTGATGACAGGAGCGTAGGTACGTGTGGGTGAAAGGACGAGTTTACCCGCGGTAACTGTTTCGCCTGTTTCCACTGTGATGCCATTGGTTAAATCCTGACTCCCCGCAAAAACAAGGTCGTAAGGGACAGCCGGATCGTAAGCCTCCGGATATTTTTCCGCTACTTTTTTGTTAAAGACGTCATGACGTGCTGAGGTTAAGCCATTGGAGCCCATACCGCCATTATAAGCTTTTTCGTAACTTGCTTTTCCATTGGACGCCAAGCCGACGATTACATTACCACCTTTAATCCGGTGATTTGAAATCACGTCTTCCCGTTTCATCCGGCATGTAACCGTACTATCAACTATAATTGTGCGTACCAGATCACCAACGTCGGCAGTTTCGCCCCCGGTAGAATAAATACCGATACCCAAATCACGAAGTTCAGCCAATATTTCTTCTGTACCATTGATGATTTCTGCAATAACTTCTCCGGGAATAAGATTTTTGTTTCTTCCGATTGTAGAGGACAGTAGAATATTATCGATCGCCCCAACACAGAGTAAATCGTCTATATTCATAATGATTGCATCTTGTGCAATACCTTTCCAAACCGAAATATCTCCAGTTTCTTTCCAATAGACATAGGCTAGAGAAGATTTGGTGCCAGCACCATCAGCATGCATTATATTGCACCAGTCCTGATCTCCCCCCAAAATATCGGGAATGATTTTACAGAATGCTTTGGGAAACAGACCCTTGTCGATATTTTTTATCGCATTGTGCACATCCTCTTTTCCAGCGGATACACCTCGTTGATTGTATTTTAAATCTGACATCTTAGCGCAAAAATAAGCAATAGCGCTGAATTAACGAACCTTATTTATGTAATTTAATCACTTATGATCGTACGCCAATGTGTGACGAGTTGTTCGAGGTTGGTTTTTGCATTTGCAGGACTTGTACTGGGGAGGCATAGGTAGCGTATGTTCTCTTTTTGCTCAAAATACTTTGCATATAATTTATACGCCTTTTGCCCATTAAAGACTACGAGTTTGATCCCTGGATTTGCCTCCAGGAGGGCGATGATTGGATTGGGACTTTCATCTTTGATGGCTAAATCCATACTGCCCGGCCGAGATGCTTCGGCACATACATCCCATAAACCAATACCATTGTCAAGTAGTAGGTTCACTTTGTCAACATAACTCGTCGTATCGGGATTGTTATATAAATGTCTAATCACTTTCCAGAAACGATTTTGTGGATGTGCATAATATTCATTTTGCTCCAATGATCTGTCACCCGGCAAAGATCCGAGGATAAGCGTTTTGGTGTTGGCATTCACAAGTGGTAAAAAGGATCTTTTGAGCATATTCAAAAATAATAATAAAAATTTTGGCTTTTAAATAAGAATTATTTTTTGCTATATTTATGATATTAAAATGATATCAAATATATATTAATAAATTATGGAAAAATTGATTAAACCTATGTCGGGCTATTTAGCCTTATTAATTGCGGTAGCTTCTTTTATAGCTGCCATATTTTCATTTGCCAACGTCGAGGAAAGTTCGCTGTATGTTGTACTTGGTGTCATCCTGATGATCGGAACATTTTTTATCCTGAAGGGATTAATGATTATTAATCCAAATCATTCACGTGTTTTGAATTTCTTTGGTCGATATGTGGGCACTGTAAAAGAGAACGGTTTGTTTTTTGTCAATCCGCTGTATTCTACAATCAAGATCAGTTTACGTTCGGACAATCTGCAAGGGCAGACATTAAAGGTAAACGATAAGATGGGAAATCCGATTGAGATAGGCGCTGTTATCGTATGGCAGGTAGGAGATACCTATAAAGCTGCTTATGATGTCAGTAACTATACGTCCTATGTACGTACGCAGAGCGAAGCAGCAGTACGGCATCTTGCGGGAAGTTTTCCTTATGATAACCTGGAGGATGAGGGAGCGGATATCACTTTGCGTGAAGGTGGTGATACAGTGAATCATATCCTTGAGCAGGAACTTGCTGATCGCCTTGCGCCTGCAGGGGTGATTATTAAAGAAGCGAGAATCAGCCATCTGGCTTATGCATCCGAAATTGCCGGTGCGATGCTACAAAGACAACAAGCTGCCGCCATTGTTGCCGCACGTTCAAAGATCGTGGATGGCGCTGTAGGCATGGTTGAGATGGCACTAAAGAAATTGTCCGAAAAAGATATTGTAGAATTGGACAACGAGAAAAAAGCGGCTATGGTGAGCAATCTAATGGTGGTACTTTGTGGAGAAAAAGCCGCGACACCAATTGTAAATACCGGTACTTTGTACCAATAAACTGAATGAAATGGCAGATAAAAAGAACTTTATGTTGCGGCTTGACGATCAAATGTACAAAGCATTGGAAAAATGGGCTGCAGATGAGTTTAGGAGTGTTAACGGGCAGATCGAATATCTTTTACATAGCGCGCTGCAAGAAAATAAACGATTGAGTGCGGAGAAAAAGTCTGCTGATAAAAAATAAAGAATCAGAAAGTAAAAATGTACCTTTGGCTTCGTTTCGAACGAAGTAAAAGGTACATTTTTTTGTTATATAATTTTAAGAAATAAGATATGGTGATCAATCCAATCTACAATTTATTGGTCGTAAGCACAAGTACCATTCATGGCAGCGGATTTCTCGATTACATTAAAGAAGATTTTGTGAAATTTATCGCTTCCGATGAGTTGCTGTTTATTCCCTTTGCCAGACCATCCGGAATATCTTTTGATGCGTATACAGCCAAAGTTCAGGAAGCTCTCGATGATAAAAATATAAAAGTTACTGGATTGCATGAGTTTCAGAACAAGAAAAAGGCCATTCAGGAAGCAAAAGCAATCTTTGTCGGTGGTGGTAATACTTTCTTGCTGTTGAAGACATTGTATGATTTGGATCTTGTACATCAACTGCGCGTACAGGTAAGCAAAGGAACTCCTTATGTAGGTACTTCCGCCGGATCTAATTTGACCGGATTGACCATTGGTACAACAAACGATATGCCTATTGTTTATCCGCCTAGTTTTGATGCGTTGGGATTTTTGCCTTTTAACATTAATCCACATTATTTGGATCCGGACATGAATTCGACCCATAAAGGAGAAACACGGGAAACCCGTATTCAGGAATTTCAT
Source organism: Sphingobacterium prati (assembly GCF_013167215.1). Taxonomy (GTDB): domain Bacteria; phylum Bacteroidota; class Bacteroidia; order Sphingobacteriales; family Sphingobacteriaceae; genus Sphingobacterium; species Sphingobacterium prati. The sequence goes on along the minus strand of NZ_JABJWY010000034.1, from coordinate 843,531 downwards.
CAATTTAATTCACAACCCGTAATCGGGCTACGGGAAGGTAGTTGGTTAAAAGTAAGTCAAGGAGAAATAAAATTGGAGGGAACGTTGACAGCCCGCGTATTCCGACCGAATAAAGAGGTTGTGGAGCTTGCTCCCGGATTAATTAATTTTTAAGATTTTGTAAAATCTGCATTGTTTTTGTGGCTTAACAATAAAATGAAAGCGGTCAGCAGCCTATTTTAGAAATAATAGCGTCTTTCCTTCTTAAAAAATACTTTTGTACATGATTGGATATCATACAAAATAAACTACTTTTGCGCTAAATCCATTAAAATATTCTTCCAATGGAACAAAATTCAGCATTGCACCCGGCCGATATTGCGGAAGAAATATCGCGCCTAAATAAAGGTGAGCAACATCATCATTTTATGGACTATCCGCTAGAGGATAGATTGGAAATCTTTTCTTTTTTGGAGGTAGATGTCCAATATACATTGATTAAATCAATGACCGAACAGGAATTGTCTGAATTGCTGAATAACCTGAAGCCGGATACGCGAAACGAATTGCTTTCCGAATTACCGGATGATCTGATCAAATATTTGATTAATCTCTTGAATGAGCGCGAAAAGCAAATGGCGTTGGAGCTGATCGGATATAAAGAGGATAGTATCGCCCGATTAATGACACCAATGTACGTGCAGGTACGCCCTTATTATACGGTGGATGATGTTTTTCGGCACATTAAAGTTTTTGGAAGAAAAGCCGAGACGCTGAATTTCATCTATGTTGTTGACGAAAAAAATGTTTTAATTGATGATTTGAAGATTGGCCAATTACTACTGTCTGATGGTTCCACAAAAATTTCGGATTTAATTGACTACAATTTTGCGTCAATTAAAGCTTCAACACCCATGGAGGAAGCATTCGAAATTTTTCAGAAATACGACCGTAGTGCCTTACCTATTGTTACCGAGGCTGGCGTATTGGTGGGCATAGTGACATTTGATGATGTGCTGGACCGGATCGAAGACCGTGACACAGAAGATATCCAACGATTTGGGGGGATGGAAGAGCTGGATCTGGCTTATACAAAGACACCATTACTTCAGTTGGTACAAAAGCGGGCCGGATGGCTTATTATATTATTTTTCAGTGAGATGCTTACGGCTTCTGCAATGGGTTTCTTTGAAGGGGAACTGGAAAAGGCGGTTGTATTGGCATTATTTGTTCCCTTGATTATTTCAAGCGGTGGAAATTCAGGTTCGCAGGCTGCATCACTTATTATTCGTGCGATGGCCTTGGGTGAATTGAAACTCAAAGACTGGTGGTATGTAATGAAAAGAGAAGTTTCTTCGGGATTGATTTTGGGCGGTATATTAGGTGCCATTGGCTTCCTTAGGATATTGGCCTGGCATTTTCTTGGTTTATATGACTATGGCCCTTATTGGATTGCAATAGGTCTTACCGTGGCGGTATCTTTGGTGTTTATCGTGTTATGGGGAACTTTGTCGGGTTCATTTATTCCTTTTATTTTACGTCGATTTGGTTTGGACCCAGCCACGGCATCGGCACCTTTTGTGGCTACTTTGGTTGATGTCTCGGGCTTGATTATTTATTTTACTGTTGCAGCGTTCTTTTTACAAGGAAAATTATTGTAGGCCTGTTTGAAAAAAAATAGCGATGAAAAGCATAAAATCAGGGACTTTTATGCTTTTTTTATGGCCAGAGTTACAGATTCAATCTTCGGTACAATTTTTCTTTAATTCCCCCTTTCTGGGCAACATAAATTCCTTTTTTTCCAGAAAATATAAATGCGACTATGCAAGCAATTGCTATAAAAACGACAGGTTGAAAACCAAAAAGCTCATAGCCCATAATGATACAAGCCAGTGGCGTATTTGTGGCGCCTGAGAATACGGCAACAAAGCCCATGGCGGCCAGTAGCCCCAAAGGAAGTGGGATAATGGTACTCAGCGCACTGCCAAGCGTAGCCCCAATAAAAAATAATGGGGTCACTTCCCCGCCTTTAAAACCGGCAGAAAGCGTAAATGTGGTTAGTACCAGTTTAATGAGAAAATCATAATAATCCGCAGGATTGTTAAAAGCCTCCTGGATCATTGGAATACCCAAGCCGATATATTTTGTGCTTTTTAGCAATACCACCGTAATCACGATGATGAGACCACCGATCACTGGTCTAAGCAGAGGGGATTTGATCTTTTTAAATTGAGCACTGAAGAAGTCACCCGTGAAAGTAAACAACCAGGCGGCCACGCCGAATAAAATTCCTGCAATCAGGCTAAGACCAATATTGCCTAAAGATAATGGAGGTATACTCTCGTGTATAGGATAATGTGTATGTGGGACATTCCACAACTGGCAACTAAGGTTTGCAATATAGGCTGTGAGCATGCAGGGGAGTAGTCCAAAATATCTTTTTTTACCAATGAGCAAAACTTCAAGACCAAAGATCGTACCGGCAAGTGGGGTGCCAAAGACGGCGGCAAAACCTGCTGTAATACCGATAGATATCAGGATACGACGTTCGGTTTTGTCGAAATTAAACCAACGGTTGAGCTGGTCGGATATTGCCCCGCCAATCTGGACAGCCGTTCCCTCACGTCCGGCTGATCCTCCGAACAAATGAGTGATCAAAGTTCCAAATAGGACAAGTGGTGCCATAACGAGCGGTATCCGGCGCTGCGGATAAAGGTATTCTTCAATCAGCAGGTTGTTCCCTTTACTGGAAGGATTACCCCAGCGCTGATAGGATAAGACAATGATCAGACCCGCAAGAGGTAATCCGTAGATGATCCAGGGATTGTTTTCCCTATATATGGTGACCCAATTCAGCGAAAAAAGGAAGAATGCGCAGATTGACCCAACGATAAAACCTACCATACAACAGGTAATCAGCCATTTGGAAATAAAATAAAAATTGTTTTGCGGTGTTTGATTTGAAATTTTTATAGCCATAAGTCTACTCATATAAAATTTGTTGTTTTTATACTAAAAGTAGACGTCATCAGCTTATTAAGGCGGTTCAAGGCAGACATCATTGCCACTATGTGATGCAAAGTTATAAAAAACGAATGATAATTGCAATCCAGCCCATTATCATGAGTAATCCTCCTAAAGGAGTGATAGGACCGAGAAACTTCAGATTTTTCTTCCAATACTCCGCAAAGGAAAGAAAATAAATACTTCCTGAAAACAATAATGTACCCGAGGTAATTAGGTAATAGGCTGCCCGTTCGGACTGATAGCCAAAGGATAGGTTTAGTCCGAGAACCAATAGGGTGATGGCTGCATACATTTGATATCGAACGCCTACCTCGAACGAATCCAGCTTTTCAGCCGATATAATTTTTTTGAATGCATGTGCGCCAAATGCACCTAATATAATGGCCAAAGCGCCCAATAATGCGGCGGTAATGATTACAATGTGATTCATAAATATAATTTATTTAAGAACTGATTTAGTCATGTCTATGTGGAGAATCCCGTAGTCAGGATAAGGTTCGGAATTTTGTTCAAACCCTAATTTCTCATAGAATGACTTTAAGTGAAATTGGGCACCGATTTGTATATCCTGCGGTCCGAACGCTTCTAGCGTAGCCGCGATAGATTTATGCATCAGCAACTGGCTTAAGCCTGTTCCTCGCGCCTCCTTCACAACAATTACACGCCCTATGGAAGCTTGTGGGTATGAAATTCCAGCCGGAACCAAACGGGTATATGCGACAATTTCGCCATCCTTTTCCGCCCAAAGATGTAGGCAGACATAATCTTTATCATCCAGTTCAGGATATAGACACGCTTGTTCCAGTACAAAAACCTCCGTACGCAATTTTAAAAGGCGGTACAGTTCCCGGTTCGTCAGTTCATCAAAATTCTTAAGTTTCCAATTATATTCCATGATGGTTAATGAAGACAGACAAATCGAGTTACCGACCCTACGCAAGAGCAATTGGTTGGTAACTCGATTTATATTATTTTAATGGGATGATTATGCCAATAGGCTTTTTACTACTTCAGAGATTGTTTTCCCGTCAGCTTGCCCGGCTAATTTTTGATTGGCAGCACCCATTACTTTTCCCATTTCCTTAATCGATGAAGCGCCGGTATCTGCGATGATTGCTTTGATAACAGATTCTACTTCCTCTTTGTTCATTTGTTTAGGGAGATAAGCTTCGATCACTTTTTCCTCTTCTACCTCAATTTGGTAAAGATCTTCACGGTTTTGATTCTTATAGATTTCGGCAGATTCACGGCGTTGTTTTACCAATTTTTGTAAAACCTTGATTTCAGCTTCTTGAGTCAGCTCTTCTGCGTGGCCTTTTTCAGTTTTAGCAAGAAGAATAGCCGCTTTAATGGCACGTAATCCACGCAGTGTTGCGGTGTCTTTTGCGATCATTGCCGCTTTAATGTCTTGATTTATTTGTGTTTCTAATGACATGATGTTTTAATTATTTTCGATTGACAATCGTGCCCGTAGCCTGAGCTGTGGGCATTATTAATAGATCGTTGATATTCACATGCGCCGGTCTGGTGATGACAAAAAGTATTGTTTCAGCGATGTCGGTTCCGGTTAGGGGCTGCACGCCTGCATAGACGTTTTTTGCCCGTTCCTTGTCGCCATGAAAACGAACTTGAGAGAACTCTGTCTCGACCATTCCGGGATCAATGGAACTAACTTTTATGCCTCTGGAAAGCAGGTCGATACGCATTGCTTTTGTTAAAGCGTCGACGGCATGTTTTGTCGCACAGTACACATTACCATTGGGATAAACCTCTTTTCCGGCTATAGATCCTAAATTGACAATATGTGCCCCATTTTCAGTTTCCATTAATGGGATAACTGCTTTGCTGACATAAAGCAAGCCCTTGACGTTGGTATCGATCATTCTGTCCCAGTCACCAATATCGCCATCCTGAATAGGATCCAGCCCTTGACTAAGTCCGGCATTATTAATTAACACATGGATTTTTTTCCATTCCTGTGGCAAACCATCTATTTGATTCTGGACCTGCTCTGAATCTCTGACGTCTAACTCAAAGGTATGAATTTTGATATCGGGGTAGGCTGAACTCAGTTTTTCCTTCAATTCATCCAAACGATTTAGTCTGCGGGCACAAAGTAAAAGATTGTAGCCTTCCTTTGCCAATACTTCAGCACAGGCTTGGCCAATACCTGAACTTGCTCCTGTGATGAAAACTGTCTTTGTCATATATGTTAACTAGTTGAAATATTAAAACTCGATATTGACCGTCTTTTAATGCTAATATGAAGTCGTAGAATCGTTTATTGACTTATTTAGTAGCGATATAAATCGTACAGATACCAAACGTTTGAGGTTTTACAATCGTTTGGTCAAAGCCAGCCTTTTTATTTATAGCAACAAATTTCTGTCCATCGGGAAACTGAGCAACAGATTCCGGTAAATATTCGTAAGCACTGGCATCTTTTGAAAAGAATTTTCCAATGGTTGGGGTTACATATTTGAAATAAAAATTATAGAGTTGTTTTATTGGGAATTTTTTTGGATTCGAGAACTCCAAAATAACAGCTTTACCGCCGGGTTTTAATACACGGTAGATATCAGATAATCCTTTCTCTAAGTTCTCGAAGTTACGGACCCCAAACGCCACGGTAACAGCGTCAAAAGTATTGTCATCAAATTGAAGTCTTTCCGAATCCCCTAATTGTACTTCGAACTGATTTTCAAGCCCCTTGTTTGCTATTTTCTTTTTGGCGACATCAAGCATCCCTTGTGAAATATCAACACCAATTATCTTTTTTGGATTCAATATTTTTATAGATTCCAATGCAAAATCACCCGTTCCGGTTGCTACATCAAGCATCAGCTGAGGCTTGATGGATTTTAGCGCATTAATGGCTTTTTTTCGCCATATAATATCAATCCCTAAAGACATGAAGTGGTTTAAGAAGTCGTAGGAATGGGAAATATTGTCGAACATATCCGCCACCTGTTTTTTCTTGCCATCATTGGCATCTTTATAGGGCTTTAATGTAGAAGAATCGTGCGTCATTTTACAAATATACGATATAAGAATATTTTTAATGCGTAAAATAGGATTTGTTTTTTGATTTAAAGCTGTGATTTTTCTGGCTTAATCATCGTGATTAGTCTCGCCCCTGATAAGAAATAAATGTCGCCATTTTGAATTTGTGAAATTTTGGTTATTCACAGTGGCTTAAGTTATCAACACTTTTTAATGTATTGATTTTAAGAACTTGTTTTTTATTTTCAACATGTTTTCCACATGTTGTGTTAATAAGTGGAGCGGTAAAACTGTGTTCTTCAAAGTGTTTTGACAGTTGATGGCTGAACAACTAAATCTACTGTTTGTAATTCATCATCGTGGTGAATTTTATTTTTTATACATTTGTTATCCCATCTTAAATTTAAGAGCTGGGAAGCTATATTTCGGATATAATATCATGATGAACGAGAGCAATTTTGAGGCGAATAATACGGATAATAACAAAAGAGGTAATTATGGTGAGCGCCGTACCAAATTAAACAATATGGTAAGCGGCTTAGGTAAGCTACCGCCACAGGCAGTAGATCTTGAGGAAGCTGTTTTGGGCGCATTGATGCTTGAGAAAAATGCACTGAGCGAGATTATTGATATTTTAAAACCTGAGTCTTTCTATAAGGAATCGCATCAGAAAATTTTTGAAGCGATATTTGGTTTATTCCAAAAGACCTCACCGATTGATATTTTGACGGTTACATCCGAGTTGCGGAGAATGGGCGCACTGGAAATGGTAGGCGGAGCTTATTACATTACGCAACTGACTGACCGGGTTGTTTCAGCGGCTAATATTGAATACCATGCACGGATTATTTCTCAGAAATATATTCAAAGGGAACTGATCAAAGTTTCGACTGAAATCATCAATAGCTCTTATGACGAGACCTCCGATATTTTCGATCTCTTGGACCATGCCGAAAAGAGCTTGTTTGATATTGCGCAAAATAACTTGAGAAGAGATTCCCGGAAGATGGACGATATTATGCGTGAAGCCATCTCAAATCTTGAGATGTTACGTGATCGCACGGACGGTCTGACCGGTGTGCCATCAGGGCTAACCGCGCTTGATCGTATGACTTCTGGCTGGCAACCTTCGGATCTGGTGATTATCGCTGCACGTCCAGCCATGGGTAAAACGGCATTTGTATTGTCTGTCGCACGAAATGCGGCGGTGGAACACGGTAAAGCTGTAGCGGTATTCTCGCTGGAGATGTCATCGGTTCAGTTGGTCAATCGTCTGATCGCTGGAGAAACTGAAATTGAACAGGAAAAATTGAAGAAAGGTAACCTGGCAGATCACGAATGGCAGCAGTTGCACTCTCGTATTGGGCGACTGACAGATGCTCCGATCATCATTGATGATACACCTGCGCTGAATGTATTTGAATTTAGGGCAAAATGCCGTCGTCTAAAAGCACAATATGATATTCAAATGGTGATTGTCGATTATTTGCAATTGATGCACGGTAAAGCAGAAGGTAAAGGCGGAGGTAACCGGGAGCAAGAAATCGGTAGTATTTCCCGGGCATTGAAGTCGGTCGCGAAAGAATTGAATATCCCTGTTTTGGCTTTATCACAATTGAGCCGTGCAGTGGAATCTAGACCAGGAAATAGTAAACGACCGATGTTATCCGATTTGCGTGAGTCGGGATCTATCGAGCAGGATGCCGATATGGTACTTTTCTTATACAGACCGGAATATTACGGTCTGACAGAAGATGAAGAGGGACGCCCTACCGCCGGTGTTGGTGAAGTTATCATTGCCAAGCACCGTAACGGTGAAACAGGAATCGTGCCACTTCGTTTCGTTGGTAAATTCGTTAAATTCGTCGATCTCGAGGATGAATTTTCTGGAATGGGCGGTGGCGATGGTTTCGGCGATGCACCAGCTACATTTTCAGCGTCAGCGCTGAACCCTTCCCCGAATTTTGGCGATGACTTTGGCGGGGCCGGATTTAGTGGTGGTATTACGATGCCTTCACGGATGAACGATATGCCTGACGATGCACCATTTTAATAAGTAATTTTAAATCAGTATCCATAAATGAGAAAGCCGAAATAGTACATTTCGGCTTTTTTGACTATGTTCAATGCATTGTTGTCATTGTTTTTAATGTAGAATTGATCGTCGTAACTAAAACTTATAGGTTACTCCAGCACCAACAATTTGTCTAACCTGTAAAGCTGAGTTTCTTTTACCGACCTCTACACCATCTTTAATAATCGGAATAGCGGTGTTGTCGTCGTAGATCATTTGTAGGCCAGCATTTACAGTTATAAATTTATTGACCTTCATGAACAGATTTGCGGTGTAGTCTATGTCAACATTCTGAGGTTTGTCGAGATAATTTGAATATAGCTTTAGAATATTTTCAAAGGAAACATTCTCCATCAGGTTTACTTTGTAATACGCATCAAAGGAGGCACCGAATTCAGTCCTTACTTTTTTGCCTGGATCTAACCCATATCGAGTAGAAAGAAGCGTATCAGTAACAAAGACAAACCTTACAGCTGCTGGAGACAGGTTGAACCTCAGGTTATCAGATTTTTTGTAGGCAAAGCCCGGTCCAAAGCTTAAATATGCCGGAGCCAGGAATCGCGAAATACGTTGTTTCGGTGTTTGGGTATAATCAAATCCATCGGCAAACTGCGTATTAAAATTTAGGAAAAAAGTATATAACCAATGTTGCGAAGCTTGATGGCCCAGTAAGCTGTTCAATACCAATCTGTCATCATTTTTACGCCAATCCGATTCTTTTTGGAAAGTTAGTCCGTAGGCCGCTAAAACTTTATTATCCCAAGACCATTTATCTTTTTTATAATTGAAATCATAATTTAGGGTGAGATTTCCGGAAAATGAATTGACACCACCTGCAGCCCAATTGGAGAATGAACTCTGGTTAATCAAAAAGGTATTTTCACCTTTGATGGTCCATATTTTACTGGTGTCAGTAGGGTTTTCCTGGCTGAAACTTCGATAGCTAATTAAAATTAAAGCAATAAGAAAGATAGATTTAATTTTTTTCATACTTAAAAGTTGGTTTTCGTGCATTTGTTGAGAAAATAAATGTATTATAACTAAACGAATAACTTTCTTTATTGTTTTGTAGCTTTTTGTTTGCGTATATTTTAAATAAAATCGGAACTTTGATAACTTGATAGATACTATGAAAATAACATTACTTTGTATTGGAAAGACAGATGATACTTACTTGATCGAAGGAATCGACAAATACGTCAAAAGACTAAAGTACTACGTAAACTTTAATATTCTAGTAATACCGGATATTAAAAATAGCAAAAACCTTTCAGAGGAGCAACAGAAAGACAAGGAGGCTGGACTGATTTTAAAACAATTACAACCACAGGATATGGTTATTTTATTGGACGAATTCGGCAAAGAATTCCGTTCCTTGGAGTTTTCGGCTTATTTGGAAAAAATGATGATCAACAGTGTACAGCATATGGTTTTTATCATTGGTGGTCCTTATGGTTTTGATCAAAAAGTCTATGATCGGGCCAATTCAAAAATGTCTTTGTCAAAAATGACTTTTTCGCATCAAATGATCCGTTTATTCTTTACGGAACAACTTTACCGGGCATTTTCCATTATGAAAGGTGAACCTTATCATCACGAATAATATGGAAAAAAGTCCGTAACTTCATCATTAATAAAAACAGACTTATGAATTTACCGAATAAACGTGATTATCACTATAAAAGTGACGAAGGAGAAAAAAATAGCCAAATGAATAAATACATCATGATAGCCTGCATTATTATCGTGATTTTATTGGCAATTTATTTTGCATAATTTGATATCCTCTACTGATGGTACAATTAAAAGAATAAATCTCTTACTTAATATCCGTATGGAGGATATCAGTAGATGATTTAATGAATTTGATTGAAATGTTTAGAGGAAGAACGCTTAATTTTTCGGAGAAGCCTGGGAGGTCTTGTGCGTTCTTTTTGGTTCGGTGTTGTTTACAAATCCCCAGTTAGTCACATAGAACGATAAGGGATTAATTTCTAATAATTTTTTCATTTTTTCTTTTTTTACCATATGATATTTTATTGTTTCGGTTATATGCTGTCAATAATCACGCCAAACTGTAGTATGTGCCAAATTGATTCGTAATTTGATTCTGAATTGATAATTTAGGAATTAAATTGGTGGAGCAGGAGAGAGCTTTGGATAACGGGATGTCCATGCAGCGTCAATGTTTAATAATTAGCCCCATATTGGGGCTAATTATCTTTATCAAATTTACTTTTTATCTATTTTATATAATTTACCAAGATCAGTGATGGCATAGAGAGCACCGTCTGTTCCTTGTGCAATGTCTCTAAACCGTTGCCCTTCACTACCAAGTAAGCGCTCTTCGCCAACGACTTTATTATCTTTCAGAATAATTCGGGCAATATGCGTACTACTTAAGCCGCATATAAATAAGTTATTTTTCCACTCGGGGATGTTTTGACCTGTATAAAACGTAATTCCACTAGGCGAGAGGACAGGATCCCAGTAATAAACCGGCTGCTCCAATCCTTCTTTTTGCTGTATACCTGCACCAACCTTATCTCCTTTATATTCTATCCCATAGGTAATGGTTGGCCAACCATAATTGCTGCCAGCCTGGATTTTATTAAGCTCGTCTCCACCACGAGGGCCAAATTCAGTTTCCCATAGATCCCCGGTTTCGGGATGAAAAGCAAGTCCCTGCGGATTTCGGTGTCCGTAACTATAGATTTCTGGTCGTGCATTTGCTTTTCCTATAAATGGATTTCCCGATGCAGGCTGTCCATCTTTGGTAATACGCAAAATCTTACCCAAGGCAGCATTTAGATCCTGTGCCAGCGGTCTTGTGACCAAATCCGATCGTTCACCGGTACTGAAAATAATATTTCCTTCTTTATCAAAAACTATGCGTCCGCCATAATGTAAATTGCCCTTATGGGCAGGAGTTGCTTGATAGATCACTTTTGCTCCTTCGATTGATTTCTCGTCAGCCGAAAGCTTACCCTTGGCGACTGCCGTTAGTGTTCCTGCTGGCGTATTGTCTGAAAAAACCCAATATACCATCCTGTTTGCAGCAAAATCCGGATCTAGCCTCAATCCAAGTAATCCGCCTTGGCCACTGCTATTAACAGCAGGAAGACCTTTGATTTGTTCGCTTAATTTTCCATCGGCACTTACTATACGCATATCACCTTCTTTTTCTGTAATGAGTAACTTACCTTCTGGTAGAGCCACAATGCCCCAAGGTGACTTTAATCCTTCGGCTATGACTTTGCCTTCGAACGCTGTAGCTGTTTTTGCTCCGGCGATCCTTGTCTGTCCAGCAAAAGCGGGTTTGTAATCTGTATTTGCTTTTTGAGTTTCTACCGGAGGGTAGCTTGTTGTATCTGTTGCTGAGTTCGTTGTACTATCTTGGCTGGAACCTGAATTTGCATGATTGGAATTACAGGCAGTCAAGCCTAACGATATTGTTAAAAGGCTTATTGTCAGTTTGGTTTTCATTGTTAATGACTTGTTTATGGTCCGATTGTTCGTTTGAAGATATTAAAAATAAATGAGATGCTATCGGATATCATGTAATAAATTTATCGACATTTTACCAAAGATCTAAAAAATAGGACAGATAGCATCTTCTTACATCCTGTGCAATGTGTATGTAAGGGTACCTAAAACTTTTCCAAACATTGCGTCAGTATCTGTTGCAGCTCATGATCTTTATTGACAAAATAATCACTCACCTCTAATGTTGTACTCGTGTTTAAATTATAGATACATACAGGGACATAGTTTGGTTGAGCGGAAGTCTCAAAAGTCTTAAAATAATCCGCACTTTCTTGAAAAGTCGAAAACTCTTTTGACTCACAATGTTTTGACTCTTGATTGTATGTGATAGTTATAAAGTTCTTTTTCATTAGACACTCCTTTACCTAGAATAACGAAAAGTAAAAGACAAAAGTTTTAATAATTCTTCGCTTTTTATATTAAACACTGATATGGCTTGCATCAACAGGTTTTCCAAAGAATATTTTTGCTTTGTTCTCAAAGTCCCTAGGGTCATCCGTGGTATAAAAAGCTAATTGACTATTTTTGGAACAGCATGTTTCTATTTCAGTATGCCTGTGGAGATATTCTTGCAGACTATTCGCAACGATCGGCCCTTGAGAAATAATATTGACATTTTTGGGGACATATTTTTCGATGATAGGCAATAGTAGCGGATAATGTGTGCATGCCAAAACAATGGTGTCAATTTGATCGCTTTGCTGTAATAGCTCATGGATATCCTTTTGGACAAAATATTGCGCACCTTCTGTATTGATCTCATTATTCTCAACCAAAGGAACCCAAAAAGGACAGTCATGTTGAAATACTTCAATTTCTGGATTGAATTTCTGGATCTCTATTTTATACGATTCAGATTTTACTGTTCCTGTCGTGGCTAGAATACCGATTTTATTTGTCTTCGTATAATGATGGATGATCTCTGTCGTTGGCCTGATAACACCAAGAACTTTCTTTCCTGGCGGAAGATCGTTTTGCTGGATCGTTCTCAATGCTTTGGCCGAAGCTGTATTGCAGGCCAAAATAACGAGATTACAGCCTAGATCAAATAGTTTAAAAACGCATTGTTTGGTATAGTTATATACCGTCTCAAATGAACGTGTACCATAAGGGACGCGTGCATTGTCGCCTAAATAAATGTAATCATATTGAGGGAGAAGTTGCTGAATTTCCTTAAATACCGAAAGGCCGCCATAGCCTGAATCAAAAATTCCAATAGGACCAGAAGTTATTGTATTCTTCATAACGCAATGCTATAAGTTACATCCACCTATAACATTGCGTCATAAGATTCAGTTTTACTGAAGCAAAGATGGTTTCTCTTTGTATATTTTCCAAATTAATTCGCCAAATAATGTATTGGTCCAGGCAAACCAATGTCTGGTGAATTTTTTAGGATCATTCTTATGGAAGGATTCATGCATAAATCCTGTGCCCCCATGTGTGCTTACTAATGTTTTGATACAGTTGCGGATTTCTTCATCGTTTGTCGAAGTTTGTGCACGCATGATAATTGACATCGGCCAAATCATATCACGACCAATGTGCGGACCACCAATGCCTTCGGCTGCGGTACCCTTAAAGAAGAATGGGTTTTTATCGGATAATACAAAATTGCGCGTACGTTGATAAACTTCATCATTGATGTCAATAGCCCCTAAATAAGGTAGGGCTAATAAACTCGGGATATTCGCATCATCCATCATCAAGTGGCTTGAATAACCATCAACTTCAAAAGCATATATTTTCCCCAACGTTGGATGGTCAATAATTCCATATTTGTTTACGGCAGTTTCAACCTCATTCGCCAACGACTCCATTTTTGCGGAAAGCTCTTGTTCGTTTTTGACCTTTTTAAGAATTTCAGCCGCTTGTCTCAAACTAACGACCGCAAATAAATTGGAAGGGATTAAAAAAGAAAAAATTGTGGAATCATCCGACGGCCTAAAGCTTGAGCAGATCAAACCCACAGGATTAACAGGATATCCGTAACCATCGACCTGCAAGGTGTCTGAACCTCTCGAAGTCGTACGTTCGAACTTATAAGGTCCCAAATTATCCTTACGTTGCTGTTCAACAAAAGTTTGATAGATTTTATGCTGTGCCTCCAACCACTCTTCATTAAATGGACTGCTATCTTTTGTTTCTTTCCAGTAATGATAAGCTAATCGAATCGGATAGCATAAGGAGTCGATTTCCCATTTCCGTTCATGGATGCCAGGTTTCATGTTGGTATGGTCACTAAACCATTCTCCTTTTTTGGTGGGGTCATTATAAAAAGCATTTGCGTAAGGATCGATGTTAATGCATTTGCTCTGCTTTTGGATTAAACCAACGATCAGATCCTGTAATTTTTTGTCCTTTTTCATAAAGGGGAGGTACGGCCATACCTGTGCACTACTATCACGTAACCACATGGCATCTATATCCCCGGTGATTACATAGGTATAATTTCTTCCATTTTGGACGTATGGAAATACCGTCGTGTCCAATGTATTTGGAAAACAATTGTTAAATAACCAGGCTAACTCTTTATTTTTTGTGTTTTTTTGAAATTCTGCGATAGCATCCTCAATTACTTTGCTCGAAAAAAGTCGTTTCTCTTTAGGGGTACGCACAGTAGGAAAAGAATGTTCCTGAGCAAAGGAAAATTTGCTCGCAAATGCACCTGCTGTTAATAAGGTTGCGTTTTGGATAAATGTTCTGCGTTTCATGTTTATTAGGGCTGATATTTTGTTATACAAGGTTATTTACTAAGATGCAAGATATAAATATTTTTGAATATAACGAACAGCAAATACGATTTAGCATTATAAAATTGACTTAGAATGTTAATAAAGTCATTTTTATTCGGTTAATTTGCAGTTAGGAATACATTTTGCTAGAAGAAATCATCTGAAATAATTTTATGGGGCTTAATATATCAAAAAAAAGTAATTTACTTCGAATTGTGCTGGGAAGCATCGGGGTAGGTGTCTCGTTCGCAGGGTTTGGACAAATTAAAAGCCAACCTTATTCGTATCATTTCTATCAGAAAATGAACGATGTCGTTTATTCTACTGAGACAAGAATGCATACAACAGCCAAACCATTCGTGATCATGGATTCTTTATTGCTGGCCAAGTTTGACTCGATTCAATCCAATAAACCGGTTGCCTCATCGAATTGGTTCATGCGTAAAATCTTTAACGAACATTTGGTTCAAGTGGAGAAAGATGATTATACCTTCTATGCTGATTTTTTGCCGGATATGTATATCGGGAAAGATATGCAGGGCGATAAACGTCGGACTTGGATGAACGGAAGGGGCTTTCAGGTGGGGTTAAATGTAGGAAATAAATTCACATTTAACTCATCGGCCTTTGAGAGCCAGGCTGTTTTTCCAAAATACCTGGATGACTATATTGTTGCCAATAAAGTAATTCCTGGTCAGGGAAATACCAAATTTCAGTCTAAGAATAAGATGGATTGGATGTATGCAACTGCAAGTATGACCTACGATGCGCATAAGTATATCCAGGCGACTCTAGCCTACGATAAGAACTTTATTGGAGACGGGTATCGCTCGATGTTGCTTTCTGACTTCTCATCTAATTATGCGCATTTGAAGCTCACAGGTACAATTGGAAACGTGCAATATACTTCCATCTGGGCGTATATGAATGATCCAACACATCCAAGACAGGATCTCACCGGAGTTTATCCTATGGAAGGGCAAAATAACACACGTCTGGGTGATGGAAAAAAATGGGGTGCCTTTCAGTATCTGGATTGGAATGTAACCAATAAGTTATCCGTTGGTTTCTTTCAATCTGTGGTTTGGGCAGCCCAGGATGAAGCGGGAAAAAGAGGATTTGACTTTAGTTATTTGAGTCCAATTATCTTTATCCGTCCTGTTGAGAGTAATAACCGTTCATCGCCAGATAAGATGTTCCTAGGCTTGACGTCAAAATATAAGTTGCCTTATAACTTGACTGTTTATGGTCAGTTTCTATTGGGCGAATTTACAGCGAAGGAGTTTTTTGCAGGAAATGGCTATGCACATAACAAATGGGGGGCGCAGCTAGGGGTAAGGGGTTATGATATGTTTGGAGTCAAAAACCTTAATTTTCTGGCCGAGTATAATACCGCTCGTCCTTATACGTATGCACACTTTAAATCCTATTCCAATTATAGTAACAATGCCGAACCGCTGGCGCATCCAAAAGGTGCTAATTTCAGGGAATTGGTTGGTCTTGTCAACTATGCCTGGGATAGATGGGATTTTTCTTTGCAAGGAATGTTTACGCAAAATGGATTGGATCTACCCGACGGAAGCAATATGGGCGGAAATATCTTTCAATCGTATAACACCATCCCGAATTTGTACGGCAATCATATTGCCCAAGGGATAAAGAATAATATCTATTATGCGGATGCGAAAGCAGCATATGTACTCAACCCTAAATATAATCTTCGGTTAGAATTAGGTTATATGCAACGTTATGCTAAAGCACACTATGAAACGCCTGTCGTAAATAAATCGGGCGTGGTTACCTTTGGACTTCGTTCGAGCTTTAGAGCAATTTATAATGATTTATAGGGAGTTTTTTAGAGTTGAAGTAACTATTGAGCTTATGAAAACATCATGATTATTCATTTTTTGCGTTCGGTCTACGCTGATGCCACCAAAAGTAGCAAGCATGCCGGATTGGTCAACTAACATGTATAAAATACTAAATATCAATGAAAAAAATCCTTGTATTAAATGGCCCAAATTTAAATCTATTGGGCATTAGGGAAAAGTCAATTTATGGAAATCAGGATTTCCTGAGTTATTTTGAGGAGTTGAAAAAACGTTTTTCAACTGTTCAATTAGAATATTTCCAGAGCAATTCCGAAGGAATATTAATTGATAAAATTCATGAAGTTGGCTTTGAGTACGATGGCATTGTCATGAATGCAGGCGCATATACACACACCTCCATTGCTATTGGGGATGCTATTGCTGCTATTCAGACACCGGTCATTGAAGTTCATATCAGCAATGTCCATCAACGGGAGGAATTTCGTCATCATTCCTTTTTGGCTAAAAATTGCAGGGGAGTGATTTGTGGCTTTGGATTGGATAGTTACCGACTTGGAATCGAAGCCCTGTTAGTCTAAAAGCAAGCTTTACATTACAGGAGCGATAATTAGCTCTATTTGACTTAGAACGCTTAGGGATTTAAAGGTATCTTGGATGCATTGGATGAAGACAATCGTCGAAATAAAAGTATTATTAGAGAAAAATAAGAAGCTATAACGAGAAAAGGCGGGTACTCCCGCCTTTTCTCGTTATGATAAAATCAGCGGTATTAGCAGATAAGGCTTCTTATCGCTATCTCGTCTGCTTTGATCTGTGCCTTCATTTCCTCGAGCGAGTCAAAACGTTCGTCGTGTCGGATAAAATGTAAGAATTTGACGCGGAGCGTCTTACCGTAAATATCCTGATCAAAATCAAACAGACTGATTTCAATCGCACGATTCATGCCATCAACCGTAGGCCTTGTGCCAATGTATCCCATACCCTTAGCAATGGAAACAGGATTCTCTTCTTTATATTCGCCTGTCGTGATGTTCTGGATGTGATTGTATATATAGACCTCAACGGCATAGATACCGTAGGCAGGAATGAGTTTATGGGGCTCATGTACCTGTAGATTGGCTGTTGGAAATCCAATAGTCCGTCCGATTTGATCGCCCCGGATAACTGTCCCTGTCAATTCAAAGGGATAGCCTAAATAGAGATTGGCAGTTTTAATATCACCTTTGATGAGTGCTTCACGGACACGGGTGGAAGAGACTGCAATATCATTGATATCCTGCTCTGGGATTTCGTCTACACTGTAATCGAATATTGAGGCAAATTGTTCAAGGTCGCCTAAGGATCCTTTGCGGTCTTTTCCAAAATGGTGGTCATATCCGATCACGATCTTCTTTGTTCCCAGTTTTCCTACAAGTACATTGCTAATATATTCTTCAGGAGTCTGATTGGAAAAATCACGGGAGAAGGGGATAATGATCAAATGGTCAATACCAACTTTGCTTAATTGGCTTACTTTCTCTTCAATATCATTTATTAGCCGTAAGCTATCATCATCTGGATTAATAATTAACCGGGGATGAGGGAAAAAAGTAAGCAATATGGTTTCGCCGTTGATTTTTTGTGCAGCCTCCTTTAAGTGGACTAATATTTTTTGGTGGCCGATATGAACACCGTCAAAAGTACCAATGGTAACGACTGCATTTTCAACGGGGGAGAAATCTTCTAAACTTCTGTAGATTTTCATTTATAGGATTTTTTGCAAAAATAAGATAAAGAATCAATAAAATGTGTCGGTGAGATTATTTAATGATTTCTTTATGACGTTTTATTTCAGCGATAAGCTGTTCGAGGTTCCATGCGTTTTCGACACGATAATCACCACTTTTGGTACGTCTTAATGAACTTAAATGTGATCCACTTTGTAATACTTTTCCAAAGTCGTACGCCAATGATCGGATATATGTACCTTTTGAACAGGAAATGCGAAAATATACATTAGGAAGTTCAATTTTTTCAATTTCAAAACTATTGATTCGCACCTGCCGGGATTTTATTTCGACATCTTCGCCACGACGAGCTTTTTCGTAAACACGTTCACCATTGATCTTTATGGCAGAGTGCGCCGGAGGAAATTGTTGGATATCACCCACAAATGATTTTGCGGCATCCAAAATCATTTGTTCGTTAATATGTGCGATCGGGAATGTCTCGTCAATTTCGGTTTCCAAGTCGTAGGAAGGGGTTGTACCTCCCAGTGTAATTGTACCTGTATATTCTTTGTCTTCAGCCTGATAGCTGTCGATCTTTTTAGTTAACTTCCCAGTGCAAACAATCAATAATCCTGTGGCCAGGGGATCCAGGGTGCCCGCATGGCCAACTTTTAATTTTAATGGTTTCAGGGAATTCCTGACTTTACCAACAACGTCGAAACTCGTCCATGTCAAAGGTTTATCAATCAACAACATTTCGCCTTCAGCAAAATTAAACCTTGCTGAGTTTTCACTAACCTCTCTGTTTTCCATGAAAAATTTTAGATAATTTGTAAACTATGACCAGAAAGGAGTAATGCCAATATAATAACGCCAATCACTATCCTGTACCATCCAAAGGCCTTAAACCCATGTTTGGTTAAAAAACCAATAAAGGACTTGATCGCAACAATCGCTACGACAAAACCAATTAGGTTACCAACAATCAGCAGGTTCAGTTCTTCACCCGTAAATGTATTCCCCTCTTTGAAAAACTTCAAAAGTTTAACGGCTGATGCACCAAACATCATCGGCAAAGCGAGGAAAAATGAAAACTCCGCTGCAGCTTTACGCGTTAATTTTTCAGCCATACCTCCGATAATGGTACTTGCAGATCGAGATGTGCCCGGAATCAAAGCAAGACATTGGTATACACCGATCATAAAAGCCTGTTTATAGGAAATTTCGTCGGAATCCTCAACAGTAGGCTTATTAAACCATTTGTCCACAAATAGTAACACAACACCACCAATCACCAACATGATTGCAACGACCAATGGGCTTTCCAAAAGTGAATCAATGTAATCGTTGAAAAGTAAACCTAGCACCGAAGCTGGAATAGCTGCGATTACCAGTTTGTAATAAAATGAAAGCGATTTGAAAAACCTTTTATAATATAAAACGAGTACCGATAAGATGGTTCCCAATTGAATGACAATTGTAAATAATTTAACAAACGCAGAGGGCTGAATACCCATCAGAGCGGTTGCAATAATCATATGACCTGTGGAGGAGACAGGCAAAAACTCCGTTAATCCTTCGATAATAGCGAGGATAATAGCTTCAATAATAGACATTATTTTTTATTAAGATTATTCTTCAGTTTTGGTTGTTTTGGGACGGTACAAGATCGCTACAAACCCCAATGCAAATCCAAGAACTACAACAATAGGTGCTAATGTGATTTTGGTAAAACTATAAATATCGGTTTCACCTGACATTAGCGCGAAGCCAATGACTACTATAACCAGACTAGCTATGAAAAGCTGATAATTTATTTTGGAAAATACGAAAGAACCTTTGTTTACAGATTCAGTAGATTTCTTTATTTGAGCCATTTTTATCTATATAAGTCGTTAGATTGCGCTTTTAAATATTTAGTAACAGCAAAGTAGGTGCTAAGTCCTGAGATTAAAATTCCGATGAAGATAACCCCCAAAAAGATAACCGCAAATTCAAACCAATTGCGTAAAAATACCAATTCAGGTATCTGTTGCTGCGCAAATTTGAGCGTCAATATCAACAATAAGATCGCGATTAATGAACCAAGGAGACCATGGATAATACCGTAAGTGATAAAAGGCTTACGAATAAAGTTTTTGGTCGCACCTATTAATTGCATACTTTTGATTAAGAAACGTTGGGAATAAATGGCCAAGCGTATGGTATTGTTGATTAAGGCAACAGCAATGATCAATAAAATAACAGCAAAGGCTAAAACAATCATTCCAATGATACGAACGTTTTTATTGACCATATCAATTAACGATTCCTGATAAACCACCTCTTTTATTCTATTATTTTTAGAGATTTTTTCAATGAATGTTTTAATACTGTCTGTATTGGCGTAATTTTCCTTCATATAGACATCCAGGGAAGGCAATAATGGATTATGCCCAAGATACTGCACAAAATCTTCACCAAGATCTTCTTTCAGGTTTTTCGCAGCGATTTCTTTGCTGATATATACCGAACGAAGTACATAAGGATCTTTTTCAAGATCTTTTTGTAAGGAGAGTACGTCACCCTCACTAGTGCCATCGTTTACAATGACATTTAGGACAATGTTTTCTTTAACGTACTTTGAAAGATTTTTAGCGTGCACCAATAATAAGCCTAACATACCGGTCACCAACAATACCAGGGCAATGCTGATCACTGTGGAAACATATACAGACTTTGTTTTTCTTTTTTGTGTGCTTAATTCGTATTCTGACATAATAAGCAAAAATTTATTTGCGAAAGTAACTAATTGAGCGGAAGATTTCGAATTTATCTTGTAATTACTTTGATAAAAATCATTTCGAATTTTGTATTCTACCTATGTTTAAATAACTTTTCAATACTATAATTTATTGTTCAAACTACAAAACTTTTATCACATTTCAGTATTAAAATCGTAATTTCGCAAGTCATAAAAATTCCTTACGAACAAAAATGGAGTATAATCACAAATCATTAGAGAAAAAATGGCAAAAGTTTTGGGCGGATCATCAAACTTATAAAACATCAGATACGCATCAAAAGCCAAAATACTATGTGTTGGATATGTTTCCTTATCCATCTGGGGCGGGACTACATGTCGGTCATCCACTCGGATACATTGCTTCGGATATCTTTTCAAGATATAAACGTTTAAAAGGCTTCAATGTGCTCCATCCAATGGGTTATGATTCCTTTGGACTTCCGGCAGAGCAATATGCGATTCAAACTGGACAACATCCTGCGGTTACAACCGAAGTGAATATCAGTCGTTACCGCGAGCAGATGGACAATATCGGTTTCTCTTATGATTGGAGTAGAGAGGTACGAACCTCCGATCCGGCTTACTATAAATGGACGCAGTGGATTTTTATGAAATTATTCAATTCCTGGTATAATAAGGAAACGGATAAAGCGGAACCAATTGATACATTGATCGCAAAATTTTCCACAAATGGTTCGGCGGCTATTCAAGCAGTTTCTGACGATGATGTATTGGAGTTCACTTCACAGGAATGGAAATCATTTGAGGAAGAAACACAACAACGCGAGTTGTTAAAATACCGGATTGCATATTTGCGTGAAAGTACGGTGAATTGGTGTGCCGCATTGGGTACAGTACTCGCGAACGATGAGGTCATCAATGGTGTATCTGAACGTGGTGGCTACCCGGTTGAGCAAAAGAAGATGATGCAATGGTCCATGCGTATTACGGCGTACGCTGATCGCCTATTAAAAGGTTTGGACACCATTGACTGGCCCGAACCTTTGGTTGAGATGCAACGTAACTGGATTGGTAAATCTGTTGGCGCTTCGGTAAAATTCCCCGTTCCGCAGCTGGATACTGCGATAGAAGTTTTTACAACACGTGTAGATACCATTTTCGGCGTTTCATTTGTTGTTTTGGCTCCCGAACATGAATTGGTCGCCGCATTAACCACAGCAGAACAAAAAGCTGAAGTTGAGGCATATATCGAGAAAACAGCAAAAAAATCCGAATTGGATCGTATGGCCGATACCAAAACAGTATCCGGTGCTTTTACAGGTGCCTACGCGAAGCACCCTATTTCGGGTCGGGATGTACAGATCTGGATTGCGGATTATGTGCTGGCTGGATATGGCACCGGGGCAGTAATGGCTGTTCCTAGTGGTGATCAGCGTGATTATGTTTTTGCTAAACATTTTAATTTAGAAATTATCCCGATTTCGGATACACAGCATATCGAGGAAGAGGCTGATCCGAACAAGGATGGGAAATATATCAATTCCGATTTTATCAATGGCATGACTTATCAAGAGGCTGTGCCTGCGCTGATTGCGAAGCTCGAAGAATTGAAATTAGGTAAAGCAAAGATCAACTTCCGTATGCGCGATGCGATTTTTGGTCGTCAACGTTATTGGGGCGAACCGGTACCTGTTTACTTTAAAAATGGCTTACCTTATCTCATTAAGGAGGAAGAACTACCTTTATTATTACCGGAAGTAGATAAATACTTGCCAACAGAATCAGGTGAACCTCCTTTAGGACGTGCAAAAGGTTGGAAATATGAAGATCAGTACGAGTACGAGTTGAGCACGATGCCGGGATGGGCAGGTTCTTCATGGTATTGGTTCAGATACATGGATCCAAAGAACGAGGGTAACTTTGCTTCTAAGGAAGCTGTTGATTACTGGAAAGCAGTTGATTTATACATTGGTGGTTCAGAGCATGCGACTGGACACTTGTTGTATTCCCGTTTTTGGAATAAATTTTTAAAGGATCTTGGCTATCACAATGAGGAAGAACCGTTCCGAAAACTGATCAATCAGGGGATGATTCAAGGTCGTTCAAATTTTGTCTACCGTGTACTAGATGAAGAGGGTAGAGGAACTAATCAATTTGTATCCTACGGACTGAGAAATGATTACAATACAATCCCCATGCACGTGGATGTCAATATTGTATCGAACGATGTATTGGATTTGGAAAAATTCAAAAATTTTAGGCCTGATTTTGGGAATGCAGAGTTTGTGTTGGAAAATGGTAAATACATATGCGGCAGTGAGGTGGAGAAAATGTCCAAATCAAAATTCAATGTCGTTAATCCAGATGATATCATCGAAACTTACGGTGCCGATACCTTACGCCTTTATGAAATGTTTTTGGGACCATTGGAACAGGCTAAACCTTGGAACACCAATGGTATTGAAGGTGTTTACAAATTTCTAAAGAAAGTATGGCGCCTGTTTCATGATGCGGAAGGTAATTTTAACGTATCTGATGCAGAGCCTTCAAAAGCTGAGTTTAAAGCGCTGCATAAGATTATCAAGAAAGTGGAGGATGATATTGAACGTTTCTCTTTCAATACCTCAGTTTCTGCCTTTATGATCTGTGTCAACGAATTGACTGATCTGAAATGCAATAAACGCCAGGTATTGGAGCAACTTATCATCGTTCTTCAATCCTACGCACCACATATTACCGAGGAATTGTGGAACTTGTTAGGCAATGCGCCGGGTACACTTTCGCAAGCAACTTATCCTGTGTTTAAACCGGAATATCTCGTTGAGTCTGAATTTGCCTATCCGGTATCTTTCAATGGTAAAATGAAGTTCAATCTTTCACTTGCATTGGACTTAGATCAACAAACTGTTGAAGAAACGATCAGAGCGCATGCTGATGTACAAAGACATCTGGATGGAAAACCAATTAAGAAGATTATTTTTGTCAAAGGGAAAATAATCAATATCGTAGCTTAGTTTTTTCCGTTATCAAATAAAAGCCATTTTATCTCAAGGATAAGATGGCTTTTTTATGCCAATACATCCTGGAAGGCAATCGTTTTTTCAAAAATTGATTTTGCGTATGGACAGTTTGGGATAATCTTGGCATCGTTTTTCCGTGCGTAATCCACAGCTTCAAGGACGAGTTTTTTGCCCACACTCATGCCTTGATATTCGTCATAGACTTCGGTATGGTCGATGGAGAATTCACGCTCACTCTGCCATGTGTATTCCAAAATTCCAGCTTCGTTATTTTCCACCTCAGCAATGAAATTGCCTTTGTCTTCTCTTTCGATATTTTTTACTTCCATAATGTTTTTTTTCAAAATAACGTCCAAAAGATATTTTTGTTTTATCAAATTTTTCGATTTTTATTCCGCAACTCAAACAATAGCTATACTATAGTAGGATCGTACGCTTTTTGGCCTTCATTGATCAGAAAATTGTATGGGGTATAGGACTCACCCGCGTTATCGAGCAGTGTTATTCGTATTCAATCAAAACCGATAGTTTTCATATCTTCGGTAAATAGCCTGCAATTTGCCCGGCAATCCTATGATAATTGCAAAAGCACCTATCTGATTTCTCCTATTTTTTTTGTACCTTTGCAATTATCTCCTTAGAACACCTCGCATTTTTATCTTTCAACGAAGCTCTAAAGGTCCGAAACCTCCTCGGGAACATTTTATTTTTAATCCATATTGAATGAGCAAAAGCCAAATTACATTTAACAAAAAAGAACGAGAAAAAAAGAAACTACTCAAAAAACAACACAAAATTGAGAAAAAAGAATTCAATAAAACAAACAATGACAAAGGAAAATCTTTGGAAGAATTGTTTGCTTATGTTGATGAACATGGGAATATCTCAGACAGACCTGCGATAAAATTGAAAGAAGGGGAGAGTCCAAGCATGAGTTCAAATCATCAGGATGAGTATTCTTTCGGAAAGGTTGTCCATTACAATGCAGAATCCAATTACGGATTCATTAGGGACAATGAGACCCAACAATCTATTTATTTCAATGACCGTCTTGTCGGGCAGAAATTGAACCTGAACCAAAAAGTGAAGTTTAAATTCAAAAGTGCTAAACAAGGCGCTCAGGTTACTGAGGTTTTGATTGAGTACTAGTAAACGAAGATTCCGCTTGTGCTAAAAGCGTTGAATTATAAAGCCCTCAAGCACTTCTAATAGCCAGAAACTATGTGGAAGCCAAGCGAGGGCTTGTTTTTTGTTATCAACTGACAGAATAGCCTACTCCTTAAAATTAATCCCTTTTCCATTAAAGCCTAACTTAACAGGGGTAAGGAAGCTTTTCCAAGACCATGGAGCTTCAGTAGGTCCTTCACCGAGTACTGAGCCAGCTTTTCAAGTTGATCATACCATGGTTTAACAGCGCATTTCTAGCGGGGCTACTTAAAAGAGCTAGAATACCATCTTCAGGTTCTTTTCCTTTTCGCATATTGGGCATGTTGGGCAATCTGTACGCTTATAGAAGCTGTGCCCATTACTACATGTTCTTTTGGTTTCGATTCTTGTCATGTGGCCTATATCTGCTAATTAATTACAATGTCAACACTATTTTTCAATTATAGGATATACTTCTGTGCTTTGAACTTGTCAACCAATTCGTGAGCTAGTGTAAATAAATGCTGAGAATGGCTGTATATCCTTCCAGATTTAATTTCAGTTTGCGTAGCATTAAACTCGGCTGTATCCGAGATCTTAGCCCTTTGTTAACGTGAAAATCGTTATTTCAGGTTGCGCATTAAAGCGGATAGGGATACTGTGACCGAGGCCCCTGTTGATGTAAAGGGTTCGGTTGCCCGGTAGTTTTTTAACACCCTGATCGTAGTTTTTGTTCGAGACAGGGATAATGGGAGAGCCCCAAAATGGGATCCGTACTTGTCCGGCATGTGTGTGACCTGATAAAATCCACCCTTCAAAGCCGTTCCATACATCCAGATCAGCTACATCGGGGTTGTGGCAGAGGACAAGGTTTGCATGGTTACGATCGTAGTTCTGCATAGTTTTTACAGGATCAAAGTTTGTTCCCCAATAGTCGTCCATACCATAGAGCTGTAGACCATTTATATTCACAGTTTCGTTTCTTAAAACAGTAATATGATACTTTTTTAGCAGTGTAGTGATTGAATCCGCTGCGGAACCGTCTTTAAAGTCTCGTCCATAATCATGATTTCCCAAGATGGCCAATGTCTGTAGTTTTCCTTTTGGGGCTAATTGTATGACTTCGTCTAGATCATGAAGTGGCAGGGCATTGTCGACCAATCGGACAAAATCACCTGTGTAAACAATAATGTCCGGATGTGTTATGCCAACTTTCGCGAAGTTGTTTTTGATAAAATCTTTACTCACATAGTCACCGATGTGGATATCCGAAATCTGAACGAGAGTTTTCCCTTCAAGGTTGCTAGGAAGGTTTTTTATAGGGAGTTTTAGCTGTTCGAATTTGACCCAGTGTGGTTCGATCTGCCAGGCATAATAACCGAGCAGAGCAGCGATCAAGGCCAGGGTAATAAAGGCTTTCTTAAAAAAACGTTTCTTCTTCATTGTGTTTTGGCTAGCCAGTTCGATTTGGTGATCTGCATATTCAGGCCTATCCAGGTTTCATTGCCGATTGAGGTTTTGCTAGTGACACCTTCATTGATCTGGAACCCTACACCCTCATAACATTTTATTGCATTTGTGTTCCAATCATAAACGTTTAAATCCGCCTGATCGTAAGTGTTGTCAACAAAGAGCAGTTTCAGCATCGCATGGATGGTTTTCTTGCCATAGCCTTTATTTCGTTCCGTATTGTCAGCAATCAATATGCGAGATAATCGTGGTATACTTCTTTCAAAGTTCAATTCACAATGTCCGATAACATTGTGTGTTTCTGTACTGACAATTTTATAGGGGCGGCGTTTGGGATCGTCAATATACTTTTTTAATTGTTCATCAGTCACTGGAAATGAAAAATATGGACCTGCGAACTGCAGGAGTTCTTCCGGAGATCTGATCCAGGATTTGAAGCGGTCAAAGTCAGCTTCTTCAAATGGAAGCAATGTGATCATAGTCTTCTTGTTATTGATATTAGATTGAAGGGTTAAATTAGATAATTGTTAGACTCTTTCCAAGAAATTCATGTTTTTTACGAAATTTGTTCCGAATTTACCGATAGCAAGATTTTATGCCAACACTTGTATTAGATACCTTTTTAAATGCGCCTATAGAGGTGGTTTTTGATCTGGCCCGTAGTATAGACTTACATATGTATTCGACTGGCAAGACACAGGAGAAAGCGATAGCTGGTGTTACTAGTGGACTGATCGAAGCGGGGCAGACCGTTCAGTGGCGGGCAAAACATCTGGGTGTATATCAAACGTTGACGGTGCAGATCACAAAAATGGAAAAGCCCTTTTTTTTCGAAGACAAAATGATACAGGGAGCATTTCAGTCGATGGATCATCAGCATCTTTTCGAAGAGCAGGCTGATGGTAGCGTGCTGATGCGGGATGTGTTTAATTTTAGGGCGCCACTAGGTCCTTTGGGGCGGTTTGCCGAATGGTCTTTCCTTACACGTTATATGAAGCGATTTCTTGAAGAGCGTAATCATATCATCAAGCTGGTCGCCGAATCAGGAGATTATAGCCGCTATATCGAAGGGTAGGGTGGAGGGTTGCTTTTTACACGCAGACTGTGTGTAAGGAACTTAATGGTTTTTAGAAATGATGCTGAGGTTCGGATTTTCCTCCAAAAGCTGTTCCTGTAGAAAATCAAAGGCACCTCTTTGGTTCATTGTCACCTGATGAATCTTGAAGAATTCATTGTAAAAATAGACGCGGAAACTATTCGGGCCACGGTGGTTCCTAATAATCCTGGTTTCTATACGGTGAAGTTGACTGATCGGAATTTTTTTACTTCCAAAAAAAGCAAAAAATACAAGCTCATGCTCCTGAAAAAGGTACGGCGCAATAGTTGCATAGATACGGACAAGTCTTCGGGTGTACCGCTGATAAATATCAAATATCAAGGTCAAGGCTATTGAGACCTCGTAGGGCAATAATAAATTTCTGATTTTTGGCGTAAACGACCCAGCTGAGCCCGCCGAATAGTACTCCGAAATAAACGAACAATGTACTCAAGAGGGGGAGTGACTTGTAAAAAAATGTCAGTTTATCTGAGGCAGCTGTCCACTTATCCAAAAAAACATAGAAGAAGAAGCCATAGCAAAGAAGAAACATCGTTATAAATAGTCCAATAATGGCATTGCGGACTTTGCAGATTTTCCTTATCTCGGTTTGTAGAAATAGAATATTGTCAGATGTGTAATTATACATGTAATGAATTAATGTTGGTATAAAGATAGTAAGAAGCGGGCTTGTTTGCTTATTTCTGAATCTAAAAATTCTGACATGATCAGCTGTCTAGCGGGTACTTTGTGGTTGTAATTCGTCTTTTTCATGTATTATTATTGTTTATATAAATATGATTATATTTCTATTTTGTAGTTTGTTATATTTAATTTTTTTGAGTTCTGTACTTTTATTGATAGCTATAGATAGCTTTATTGTCGCTGCTGTATACAGTCGCTGTCGTGTCCAAAAGCAACTGATGGAGATATCCCGCAAGTTATGGACTACAATGCCCGGAAGGACAAGAAAGGACTTGTTCGCTAATATTCAAAAAAATGATGTTAACTGCGGCTGTAAAATTTAGCATGGAATGATTGACAGTAGGAGTTGGCCAGCCGCACGACTTGCTTAGGAAAAATATTTTTGGATGTCATAGAGCTGTGGAAAGGTTTTAAGCCATCTTTTGTATGGGCCGGTGTTCGGGTATTCCTTTTGCAAATTCAAGTGTTTGTAGCGTTTAAAAATAGCGTGAAATCAAAGGCAGGCTCGGGGAAGGCAGTATGCGATCTTGGGGTATTGAAGATTTCCTTTTGCAAATCAAATAAAGCAGTGCGATTCAAAGTTTAGGAAAAATCAGGGTGCGGGTTTCCGATCCAGTTACGGTCCATGTTTGTAATTTGCTGATCTACATCGTACACATTTACGTATTGTAAAGAAAGCTGGGCAAAGTGAAATGGTGCCGGTGGCTTTCCTTGATGGACGAGCGGTATTTTACGCTTGCGTATCCCTGCTCTCCCAGTTTGCTCCCAGAATATTTTTATAGAAAAAAGATATGGATAAAATTTTATCCATATCTTTTTTCTATAAAAATGAACAGATTTTTCTGGTTTTTTTATATTGTTCTTTTGTTTAAATAAAATTTATAAAGTTCTGTGTATAAAATAATAATAATATTTTATTGTGCAATTATAAGTTTAGGTCCGGGAAAATTTAAAAGACGCTATCTTGACCTTGAGTCAGCACGATATGGGCTATTTTAACCCATAAGAAACGCTGGTTTTGAAGGGTTCTTTTTTTATTTATCTGCCAAAATTTGTGTTCACAGAAGCTGGCATCGTTGATTATTGTATCGTTTACAGCTTTTTACTGGCAATGGTTTTTCAGCATAGGTATGGGATAGAGGTCTTTCTCAAAGAGCTCATTTTAGGGATCAGATCAAATGATTCTATTGCCACAGGTGCAGGTTTGATAAAAAGTAAAACGGCTATTTTAAGAGTGTTAATTGTGTTTAACTTGCTTTATTTCAATATAATTATGTTTTTTATATAAAGCTATTCTTTATTAATGGTTACATCCGATAAAGCCCTCTAAGAAGCATTTTTCAAGTGCTTGAAATCGCTTGAAATATTCTATAATAGGGTGAAAAGTATACTATTGTGGAGCTATTTGCCCAGCTTTTGAGCTCAGTTTTAGCGATGTTTATTGGGGGCGATTTTGGATTTTGTCAGCAGAATTTTTCCTTTAATGAGGTCGTCGTTGAATTGACCGACCGTTGTTTTTTGAAGCATCTCGGAGAGGTTATTGCGAATGCTTTTAAATTCATGATGTAACGGACAGGGATACTGCTCTGAACAGAACTCCAGGCCCATCCCACAGCCAACAAAGAGGTTCTCTCCATCAA
Organism: Sphingobacterium prati; assembly: GCF_013167215.1. Classification (GTDB taxonomy): domain Bacteria; phylum Bacteroidota; class Bacteroidia; order Sphingobacteriales; family Sphingobacteriaceae; genus Sphingobacterium; species Sphingobacterium prati. Next base: position 813,803 of record NZ_JABJWY010000034.1, on the reverse strand, counting down.
TTGCTTTGACTACATCGGACAACGGGGTTGACATATCTGAAGTATCTAGATAAAATCCGCCACCAGGGCCTTTCATGGAACGAATAATGCCTGCGCGGCTTAAATTCTGCAAGATTTTCCCAAGGAATGCTTCAGGGGAATGGATATTTTCGGCAATTTCTTTGATACCGACGCGTTTGTTTTCTTGCGAACGCTGTGCGATAAAAAAAACTGCCCGGAGACCGTATTCACATGTTTTGGAAAAAATACCCATAATCTGTCCTTGCTTTTCCACAAAGGTACAAAATCAAGAATAGCCATCCGCAATTCATGGAAAATTTACGGATGGCCATAACTATCCACTTAACCGAGCTGTAGTGAAGCAGGACCAAATTCTTCAAAATGAATATTCTCGGCTCCGATACCCCGGCCAGTTAAATACTGAAAATGCTTCGCTATGAAACCTGAAGGGCCACATAAGTAATAGTTGGCTTTTTGCGGCAGATGATCCGGATCTATTTTAGTGAGGTCTACCCAACCCTTTAAATTGCTGTTATCGCTCTCTTGGAGCTCATCATAGAAGGAGAAGCAGCTGATATGCTCGTGTTGTGCTTCCAGTGTCCTAAGCCTTTCTTTAAACGCATGTAAATCGCTGCTTCTACAGCCATGGATCCAGGTGACTGTATTTCGTCCCTTAGCATTGACCAGTTGTTCGAGCATCGCTATCAATGGAGTCTGCCCGACTCCACCGCTGATAAACACATGTGGATGTTCATTCTCCATTAGGTTAAAAGAACCGGTTGGTGCTGTCAATTCCAGCTGCTTTCCTACCTGAAAGTACTGGTGTAGGTAGTTGCTGACCAGTCCTTCGGGTTTTCCGGAAGGAGTTTCTTTTTTAACAGAGATGCGAAGGTATTTACCATTGCTGGCATCGGACAAACTATATTGTCGCGGTTGATAAAGTTGAAGTTCGGGTAAGTATACACGCACGCTTACATACTGGCCGGCGCTATGTGCGGGAACTTTGCCACCGTCGGTCGGTGCCAGGTAAATCGATTGTATTTCTGAGGTCTCTGAAACGATTTTAACAACATTAAACGGCTTCCAGCCTGTCCATCCCCCCTCATTTTGGATCATTTCATCATACATCTCTTTTTCGATGCCAATCATCAGGTCAGCTAATTGAAAGTAGGCTACTTTCCATGCCTCTATAAGTTCTTCTGTAGCCGCATCAGCCAGCACTTCACCGATAGAAGCCAACAGGTGCTTACCCACGATCTGATAGTGTTCGGGACGGATGTTGAGACTACTGTGCTTTTGTCCGATGTGTTTGACGGCTGATAAGAGTACCGTGGGATTGTCAATATGCTCTGCATAGGCCAATACAGCCGTAGCCAAGGCCGTCTGTTGTTTCGCATTTTGCTGATTGCCCATATTGAAGATATGCTTAAGCTCAGGGTTGTGCGTAAACATGCGTTTGTAAAAATGACTGGTTAGCGCGACACCATGCTCCTTCAGAAGGGGTATGGTTCCTTTGATTAGATCTTTCTGTGTTTCGGTGATCATAATAAAATATTTAAATACCTTTTTGTCTTTTATTTTTTTAAAAAAAACTGAAATGTGATTTTACCTCTTTTGGAGGTTGTTATAACTCCCTGATAGGATACACTTGCAAATGACTATCGAAAGCAAAAATAGGAAAATTTAATAAAAGACAAAAATATCTTTTATTAAATTTTAAACGGAACCTAATACTTAGTATAGAGAAAAGTACCGGATTCTAATTGCTCAAAAACAGGCTAACGGCATTTGCCGGATAAGACAACTATTTCCAGGTTTTCAGATTACGGGCATAAAAAGTCCATTCCGGGGTATTGATCACATCTTTGTCAATATCGTACCAAGGACTCAGTTTTGGGTTATTCCAATTGTTCAAGAGTTGGATTTCTTGTGCTGGCATATAACTTTGAGCAAGCAGCACAATTTTTTTTCCTTCCTTATTTATTGCAAGATCAACGATAATAACGGCATGCCCAATGGGGGAGCCTTTCTGTATGAAAGTGTCTCCGATTTTGACCTCTTTTGTTGTTTTTACACTTGGTAATTCATCATGTAAAGAAGCTGTGTTGGCATAGGCAAAGATATACTCCATGTATTTCCAGTATTTTGCATAAGAATAGTCTCCTTTGACATAGTTTCCATAGCTGCGCGGTTTTCCATCCGACAGGAAGTTAAACTTAATGTTCTGATATCTTTTTTGCTGATAGAGGTAGTCGGCACGTAAGCGCATTACGGCATCGGCGCATTGATGTAGGTCGCGTTTACCAATATCCAGTTTGATAACGCTATTGTAGATATTGTTTCTGGGCTTAATTTTTCCATTATAATAACGAACGTCATGGTCTATAGGGTATAGCGGAAGATTTTCCAGAAAACTGCCAAATTCTTTTGTGGTATAAGGGAGTCTTTCAAAACCCTTAGGCAACGAAATTCTTGTTTTGACGGTCATTCCGCCCGGATTAATTAACGGTATTTGCTCGGCATGTTCAGTTGTCGTCTGGCCCTTTGATTTTGCTTGAGAGACAGCTGAATTTGGCTGCCCACAGCCAATGAATGTTAGTAGGGTTAGTGCGGATAGTAATAAATATGTCGTTGTCATATAGTGTTTTTTAGTCAATGTCGTCCGTTCTGCTAATATAATAAAATTCAATAGAGCACTCAGGTTGATCAATCGTTGAAAATTAAGAATTTTTTAAGCTGTCTAGGAGCTTTTTGGATCATTTTCTGATGTAGCTTAGCCAAAGTTAATTGCAATAATTTATGTCAGAAAAACAGATTTTTCAGACTTCGAGCAAAAAGCGTTGGTACGCTTTCTCATGGATGAGCAGGGCTATGATCATTTCAATGGTCATAGCCATTGTATGCGTTCTCTATACCCTGGGCAAGATTCAGATACCTCCATTTCCAACCATTAATACAAATGCGCCATTGACAGCAAGGTCTACTGCTATGCTTAAAAAATCCAGACAGTTCAAAGAATTTGCTGTTGCCAAATCAGAACTTCAAAAGATCAAACGGGATCGAGAGCTAAAACACTCAAAGCACCTGGGCAATAAAAATAGGATTAACATGGGGTTTTATGTCAGTTCTTGGTCCAATGAGGTTCGTCAGCAATCCCTGTCCGACTTAAGGCGTAACATTGGCCACTTGGATATGGTTGCAATGGAATCTTTTTTTACAGTGCCCGGCCAAGATACAATTGTGGATAAAGCAGATACCGCTGCCTTGAATGTCATTCATCAATATAAGCGCAAAGCTATTGCCCAGATTTCCAATTTCAGTGGCAATGATTTTGATGGGCAGACGGTGCGAACAATACTTGGGGATCCGGTAAGGCAACAACGTTTTATTGATGATATCCTGATCAAAATAAAGCGTAATGGTTTTTCAGGAATCAATATTGACTTTGAAAATCTTCAATTGAATGACCGTAAGCCTCTAAATGATTTTATGGCGCGGATCTATCAAGTTTTCCATGCCGAAGGTTTACTTGTTTCACAAGATATCTCGCCGGAAAATGATGATTACGATCCCGTTTCATTACAAAAATATAATGATTATATCATTTTGATGGCCTATGATCAGCATTCAGTTGAAAGTAATGCTGGCGTAATTTCCCATCAGACCTGGGTAGAAGAGAATCTAGATATATTATGCAGTAAAGTGGATGCTGACAAGGTGATTTTGGCATTGGCCTGTTATGGGTATGACTGGCCTGTTGGGAAAGTAGGCCAGACCCTGACCTATGATAATGCTGTTATTCTGGCTCATAATTACAACGCAAATATTCACTTTGACCCAGCGTCTGCTAACCTCAATTTTAGTTATCAGGATGGAACTGGTATGCGGCACGATGTCTATTTCACCGATGCGGCGACCTACTTCAACCTGATTCGTAAAGCTGACGATTGGGGGTTGGCGGGTATAGCGCTCTGGCGATTGGGAAGTGAGGATGCCCGTTTATGGTCTTTTATCTCCAAGTCATTGGATCACGATGATTTGGCAAAAGAGCCTTTTAATTTTAAGAAGATCAGTAAAATTAATGTCGGTGGGATACAATATATTGGTGATGGCGAGATTCTTGATTTGGTTAATAGTCCTGAACCCGGCATGGTCAAATTTGTATATGATTCCATTACCGGCTTAATTCAAAATCAGCGGTATGTCCAAATTCCGAGCAATTATGTCATCAAGCGCTTCGGTGAAAAGGATAAAACTGTTGTGCTGACTTTTGATGATGGTCCAGATCCAACATATACACCCGAGGTGTTGGATATTTTAAAAAGAGAGCATGTTCCGGCCGCGTTTTTTCTCGTTGGGGTAATGGCCGAAAAGAATATGGATCTGGTCCGAAAAGAATACCAGCAAGGGCATGAACTTGGTAACCATACTTTTTTCCATCCAGATATGTCGGCGATTGGTCCCAACAGGGTGAAATTTGAGCTAAATGCAACGAGAAAGATCATAGAATGTATCACTGGGCATAGTACTATTCTTTTCCGTGCACCGTTTAATGCAGATGCTGAACCGCAGACTGTAGCCGAGATTCTTCCCGTCGCCCAGAGCCGAAAGGAAAACTACATTAATGTCGGTGAATACATTGATCCGAATGACTGGGTCCCAGGACGTACTGCGGATGAAATTTATACGGAAGTTATAAAACAACGGAATAATGGTAATATTATCTTGTTACATGATGCTGGAGGCAACAGAGAAGCGACCATAGCGGCATTGCCCCACATTATCCATTATTTTAAGGAAAATGGGTATAAATTTGCGACAATAGGGGACTTGATGAGCAAGAAGCGGGACGAGCTGATGCCACCTGTGCAAAATGCTTCGGATTCGGGTTTCAGTGGCTCATTCAATCGCCTTTTTCTTGGAACGTTGTTCTACGGTAATATCTTCCTTAACTTGATTTTTTCAATAGCCATTGTATTGGCAATCCTTCGGACGGTGATGATTGCCTATTTGGCAATACGGCAAAAAAAGAAAAATAAGAAGGAGCAATCCAAATTAATTGCTGACCCACAGGACAAGGTCAGTATTATTATACCTGCTTATAACGAAGAAGTAACCGTTTTGGCGACGATCAAAAGCCTGCTTCATCTCGATTATCCGGCTTATGAGTTAATTTTTGTTGATGATGGATCAAAAGATAAAACCTTCGAAATTGTAAGCCAGGTATACGGTGATCATCCAAAAGTAAGGTTGTTTACGAAACCAAATGGTGGAAAAGCATCGGCATTGAACTATGGTATTCAACAATCTAAAGCTGCATTTGTACTCTGTATAGATGCGGATACACAGCTAAAGACCAACGCACTGCGGATGCTGATGAAGTATTTTCATAGTGATCAGATTGCAGCCGTTGCTGGCAGCGTGAAAGTGGGAAATGTGCATAATATGCTGACGCAGTGGCAATCTATTGAATACATCACTTCCCAAAATATGGATCGACGGGCTTTTGACCTGCTTAATATGATTGCTGTCGTTCCCGGCGCAATTGGTGCTTTCAGGCGCTGCGTTATTATAGAAGTTGGTGGCTTTACAACAGATACATTGGCAGAAGACTGTGATTTGACCATGCGTATACTGAAAGCAGGTTATACGGTACGCAACTCTACAGAGGCTATTGCCTTTACTGAAGCACCAGATTCCGTAAAAATGCTTTTCAAACAACGCTTTCGCTGGAGTTTCGGTGTGCTGCAAAGTTTCTGGAAAAATAAGAACACATTATTAAATCCCAAATACGGCTATTTTGGAATGGTAGGTATGCCTAATATTTTAGTTTTTCAGATCATCCTGCCTTTGTTCGCACCGCTGGCAGATCTATTTATGTTATTTTCCCTTGTTGGCGGTCTGTTTTCTTTGAGTGAAGTGAATGGTATCAGCTGGACCGGTATCGCGGGATTATTCTCACTGCACAACGGTTTTGGTCAGGTCATGTTTTATTACTTTCTCTTTGTATTTGTGGATATTTTCTTTGCTGGCATCGCTTTTCGGATGGAAGGTGAGAAAATTAAAAATTTGATTTACCTGTTTCCACAACGTTTTTTCTGGCGTCAACTGATGTATTTTGTGCTGTTGAAATCGGTTAGAAAAGCCATTAAAGGTGAATTAAGTACCTGGGGCACGTTGAAACGTACTGGTGGTGTGAAGGAATTGACTATGAGCGAATAGTGTTCCGATCTTGCTTGTGCGCTATTTTCTAAGTAAATTAGAAAAGGCATTTGTTTGCAGAAGAATTCGAAAACAGATGCCTCAATGCAAATAAAGCAAACATGAAGATACTTTCGGCCACCCAAATGGGTTTGGTAGATCAACAGACCATGAAAGATCAGGGGATCAGCAGCCTCGAGTTGATGGAACGGGCAGCAACTACTGTTTTTAGGGAAATAAAGCAGCTATACCCTCAGTTGGCGCAACATACTTTTTATATTTTTTGCGGTAAAGGTAATAACGGTGGTGATGGATTGGTGCTGGCCAGGCTTTTGGATCAACAACAGGCTCAAGTCAGTGTATACTTGATCGATGCAATGGATTATTCAGCAGATAATTTAGCGAACCAAAACCGCTTGCCTACCCATGTTATACAGAAAATCACGCCTGCAAGCACGATTCATATCCCTGCTGGGGTAATTGTGCTGGACTGCTTATTTGGCTATGGGCTGAAGCACCCATTGGATGACAATTGGCGCAACCTTATTACAAGCATTAACCATTGTGCAGGGCTTATTTATGCCATTGATATGCCGTCAGGTTTATTAACTGATGCGACCACAGCGCCGGATGCGCCAGTGATCGAAGCGGATATGCTGTATACATTCCAGTCTCCTAAATTAGGCTTATTAATGCCCGAGAATAGCGTGTGGGCTAAAGCATTCAAGGTTTTGGATATTGGACTGAGCAAATCCTCCATAGATCAGGTTGACGCAGCCTTTCACTACGTTGATTTCACTTTTTTAAAGACCTTCTATCGGAAACGAAAAAAATTTGACCATAAAGGAACCTTTGGACATAGCCTGATTATTGGTGGGAGCCGGGGAAAGATGGGGGCTGTGCAATTGGCACTAAAGGCAACTTTACGTGCAGGCTGCGGTTTGGCTACCACTTATATTCCCGCCTGCGGTTATACAAGTATTCAGACAGCTGTGCCAGAAGCGATGGTATTGAGCGATCCCGAGGAAGATTTGATTAGCCAATTTCCAGATAATCGCAGCTTTCAGTCTATCGGTATCGGGATCGGCATGGGGACAGCGCAAGTTACAATTGATGCATTCAAGGTATTTATCTTGCGTGGGATTGATATTCCTTTGGTATTAGATGCTGATGCGCTGAATATATTGGCGCAGGAGCCCAAATTATGGCAATTTGTCCCAAAAGGGAGTATATTAACCCCGCATCCCAAAGAGCTAAGCAGGCTATTGGGAACTTGGCAGAACGATTTTGAAAAGTTAGAGAAGGTGAAGGCCTTTGCGTCGGAATACAACTTATACGTTTTGATAAAAGGTGCCAACAGCGCTATGGTTACACCCGATGGAGCAATCTATTTCAACAGTACGGGCAATGTAGGAATGGCTACGGGGGGAAGCGGGGATATTTTGACGGGAATATTGACAGCTTTGCTAGGGCAGGGATATCCTTCGCAAGAAGCCTTGCTGATGGGAGTCTATTTGCATGGTCGGGCTGCGGATATTGCCGTGCAGGCGATCGGCGTTTATTCTTTATTGCCCTCTGATATCGTGGATTATCTTCCTGCGGCGTTTTTAGAACTGGAGGTATCCTGATGACGAAATGGTATATTGAGCAGGTATTTGCGGCTCGTACCTGGAAACTTCGAAAGGAAGTTTTTAGTTCGAAAGGACAGTTGGCAGAGGTTATGCTAGACGAGGATTTTGAAGCATCTCATTTTGCGGCTTATCATGAAAACGATGTTGTTGGTATATTGACGTTGCGGCATTCAGACGATGAGTACGAGATTCTTTATCTTGCTGTCCATCCCGATTTTAGAATGCAGGGGATAGGCTGTGCATTGCTTCGTTATGCGCGGCAATTTGTCAAAACCTTCGATGGCCATTGCCTTTTTGTTCGAACAAGCTTACAAGACCACTATTTCTGGACTCATAATGGGTTTGTTCTGGTCGAAGAATCCGATAGAATAGGAAGGTTTATCTATAATTTAGAAGAGGACATTATATCCCAGTGATAACCGCACAAAGGGGTAATCCTTATCAATATCGGGATAGTCTTTAAAATTTCCTTCGAGTCGAAAGTAGCCCGAACTGGCATTTAATGAGAAATTTTTGAGTAGTCTCAAACTGGCGTTGCCGGCAGCTGTGTGCAGAAAATAGTGCGAATCATTTCCGCTGAGGGTAACAAAGTATCCGCCATGATAGTTCAATCCCAATTTTAATCTCTTCCAAACGCTGATGTCTATAGATCCGCGCAGGTCAGCGCCTGGACCGTAGTTGTAATTCCGGCTGTCACCAAAGCGGAGGTAGGGATCCGGCACAGCCGCCAATACCACGGGGCCGCCACCGATTGTTGTTGTTAGTTTGTTGTGCTTCCCAAAGGTAAAATTGGAAATGACATTATAATTCACACTTTGTGCTCCATAGAAAAAAGCCTCATTATGGATGAAATCATAGTTGGCGGAGACAAGCCCCAGATGCCTTCCGGGTAATTTCTTGAAAATACGTTTACCATATAATGACGCGTAGACGTTAAGTGAATTGACAAAAGAACTGTCATCTGAGCCTACTTCAAGATTGACATAAAAATCGTCAAAAGGTTTTTTTTGGTCTACTTCACCATTGGTATAAAGAAGTTTTAACCGGGCATATATATCATTTTTTCCCTTTTCTATAATATTTCCCTCTTTAGCATCGAAGCGCTTGACACCTAAATCAAATTCCGCCTGTACACGCGAACTGTCAATTACTTGTCCTTTAACAACTCTTCCCCAGCGCCCATCCAATAAGCGGTTTAAGCCATTGATAGGGTTGATCAAAAATGCCAGAAATTCTTTACTTTGCCGTTCGGCCACTGAGTGGGTCGGTCTGGATAGAACGTTTTGCGATAAACGATGCGTCATTTCACCCAATATAATACCACCAAAAGAGGTGTTAACAAGGTCATTTATTGATGGTGCCTGCGTTTCACCTGCTGTTTCCCAAAGAAAACTCCCTGCTACCGTAGCGACAGAAGACTCCCAAAATGTAAAGTTATTGGAACGAAATGCATTAAAATAAAGCTGTCCATGGTAGGGGTGGGCGATCTGATTCGTCGCAAAGGCATTGTCATCCCAAGCCCAGGCTTTCGGGTTGAGATGTTTGATCCAATTATTTAAGCTGATGTGCGAATAAGGATCCTTGCGTACAAAGTAATTGAATGAGGCAGGTAAGGCCTGGAAGGAGAACCACTCAATCCCCGCTCGGGTCCATAATCTTTTCGGGTTGTGGAATACGGTGTCTGTTTGAATATCTAGCTGAAAATTTTTTGAGAAATTTTTTTTAAGATTCGTATAAACTAGGCAGCTGTCTCGCTGAAAAGAATGCATTACACTTAACTTTTCAGAACCCAAAATCTGCCGTGCAGATCGTGGGGCTAGCTTAATGCTGCTGTCCTGAAATATAACCAGTTCACTTTGCGCCGTCGTGTGCTTGGGTAAACAGCAGACCAAACAAAAAAAGAGTGAAATTATAAAAAATAAACGTCCTGTCATATACAATCTCATGCTGATCCAATTGGACAAAACTACTTCTTTTTAACATAATAGCTTAAGCATGTTTTGGATCTTTATTCGTATTATGACGTTATTTTGATACGGGAAGGCTTATTTATACCGTCGGGATCAGCGTGTAATCCAGGTGATCTTCCGCAGTGATCGAACGGATGATACGACATGGATTTCCTGCGGCAACCACATCTGCTGGGACATCCTTGGTGACGACCGAGCCAGATCCAATGACCGAATTTCTACCGATGCGGACACCGGGGTTAATTACCACCTGACCTCCTATCCATACATTATCTTCAATTACAATAGGTGCTGAAAATTCCCAACCCTGATTTCTTGTTTTAAAATAAATCGGATGACCTGCGGTAAAAAGACTTACGTTGGGCCCGAATAATACATTTTCACCTATTGTAACCGGTGCTCCATCTAATATGGTGCAGTTATAATTGCAGTAAAAGTTTTCACCTATTGAAATGTTATAACCATAATCGCAGCGGAATGGGGGTTCCAGAAAGAATCGCGTACCGGTTGATTTAAATAGTTTTTGAATGATCTGTTTTCTGAATTTAATCTGTTTTGGTTCGGAATCATTGAAACGCTTGAGTTCCTCCTTAGCATATTGTCTTTCCTTAAATAGTTGTCCATCCGAATCAATATATGGGATGCCGGCAATCATTTTATCCTTAGGTGATTTCATTCAGTCACTGTTTTTGATCTGGAGCAAATATACAGGAAGTTTTTTAGGCTCCGCCTAGATAGATAAAATAAGGGTAAACATATATTGGCGGAAGCTATTGATTTAAGATAATTAATTCAGTATTTACAAACAATTTGCTGATGAGAAGCATTTAGATAATGGACATACAGAATTCTTTTGCTATCACGAAAGGCTTTTATTCAAAATAAGTTTATATAATGAAAATCGCTTATATCAGTACCTACCTGCCCAAAGAATGTGGTATCGCTACGTTCACTTCGGATCTGTTACACGCAGTGGCACTACATAATCAGAATCTAACGCAACATGTTATTGCAGTTGCAGACCGACCTTACAATTATCCCCGTGAAGTCGTTTTTACCATTGATCAGCACCATCAGCTTTCTTACATCGAAGCCGCCAACTATATTAATAACAACGGTTATGATTGCGTTATCTTGGAGCATGAATATGGTATTTTCGGAGGAAATAGCGGTATGTACATCCTTTCACTCATTAACGCGCTTCATATTCCTTTATTGGTAAACTTCCATACTATTTTAGAAAAGCCAAATGTCGATGAAAAAGCGATCTTAATTGAAATAGTCAAACGTGCCTCAATTGTAGTAGTGATGAGTAATTATGCGATTACGCTGCTAAAATCTGTTTATCGGGTAAACACCACGAAAGTTAGGCTCATCCATCATGGTGTACCTGAATTTCACCTTACTCAGGAAGAGGCCAAAGCAGAAAAAGGGCTTTCAGGTAAAAAGGTTTTACTTACTTTCGGTTTTATAGGCCGAAATAAAGGAATAGAAACAGTGATCGAGTCGCTTGCCGAAGTTGTCAAGGGTGAACCTGATCTTCTTTACTTGATTGTTGGTAAGACACATCCTAATGTGCTTGCGCATTCTGGAGAGGAATACCGTGAGTATCTGAAGAGTTTAGTTGCTTCCTATCATTTAGATGAGCATGTACAATTTGTCAACTCTTTTGTAAGTCAGTCCGATCTTGTTACCTATTTATCGGCCTGTGATGTATATGTGACACCATACGTCAACGAGGCACAAATCACAAGTGGCACTTTATCATACGCAATTGGAGCGGGAGCAGCTGTTGTATCCACCCCTTATTGGCATGCAAAGGAGCTATTGGCTGAAGGTCGGGGAGTTTTGGTCGAATTCAAAAATCCGACTGTAATGGCAGCAACCTTGGCGGCGTTGTTTAGCAATCAAGAATACCGTACCACCTTGCGTGACAATGCCCGAGCCTTTGGTAAAGAAATAACCTGGAAAAATATTGGGCTTCGCTATACCCGGCTTTTAGACAAAGTAATTCCTTCACTTGACGGTTTTAAAGAAAGCGTGACTTTTTCAAAAGATGAAATGCCCAAATTCAGCTGGAAACATATTGACCGCTTGACCAATCAGGTCGGTATTTTGCAGCATGCGACATACTCATTACCTAATTACAAGGAGGGGTATTGTTTGGACGACAATGCACGAGCGTTGCTGGTAACCTTGTTGGCGGAGCGTGATTTTGCAGACAAAAAGCTCGATCGTCGGATTTCTACCTACCTGAGTTACATCTATTATCATCAGCGTGAGGATGGATTGTTTCACAACTTTATGAGTTTCCAACATAATTTTCTTGATGAAGTTGGATCAGAGGATTCATTTGGTAGGACGATGTGGGCGTTAGGTGTACTCCTTAGGGAAACAAAATTGACGAGTTATTACCAGATGGGACACGAGTTGTTTTTTCGATCTGTACCACATTTTAGCCAATTGCGGTCCAATCGGGCCATCGCTTATACAATACTGGGAATTGCCGAATATTTGCATCATCAATCCAATGATGAAGTTATGGTTGAGTTGATGCGTCAGCTAATTGGTAAGTTAATGAAAGAATATGAAGCAAGTGCGGCTGACGATTGGCAATGGTTTGAGCCGGTGTTAGCCTATGATAACGCAATTTTACCTTATGCTTTGCTTACCGCCTATCCCTTTCTCAATGACGAGTCCGTAAAGCATCTGGGATTATTGACCATGACATTCTTGGAAAGTATGACGATTCAAAATGGTGCACTCTCGCTGGTCGGAAACCAGGAATGGGCTAAAAAGGGAAAGCAGGTCAGTAAATTTGGTCAGCAACCGCTCGACGTCACAGCAATGGTGTTTATGTATCGTGAAGCTTTTCGCTTGACAAATAAAAAAGTTTATTTCGCCCGTATGATTGCATCCTTTCGTTGGTTTTTGGGCGAAAACGACTTAAAGTTGGGGTTATATGACGAGGAAACAAAAGGCTGTTGCGACGGCCTAGAATCTTATGGAATCAATAGAAACCAGGGCGCCGAAAGTACCCTTTGTTTTTATCTCGCCTATATCGTGGTTTACTGCGCTTTTATTGATAACGCTCAGGATTCAAAATAGCAAGCAATAGTTCTTCTAGATTAATGGTGGCATAGGTCGACGCATAATCTGACATGGCATACGGCAAAATGAGCGTGTCGTTATGGACTAAGGCACCACATGAGTAAATGACATTGGGGACATAGCCCTCACGTTCCTCGTCATTGGGGGTCATCAGGGGGCTGTGTAAACGTCCTATCTCCACATGGGGGTTATCCAGATCCAGCAGTGCTGCACCAAGGACATACTCGCGCATCGGGCCGACAGCATGTGTCAAAATCAACCAGCCATATTTTGTCTCTATTGGCGAACCACAGTTGCCTATTTGCACATATTCATAGGCGTATTCAGGCTGTTGGATCCGTATGGCCGTTTCTTGCCAGATATTGATGTTATTGGAATAAGCAATATAATTATTTTCGCCGTCAATGCGGCAAAGCATGGCATACCTTCCGTTGATCTTTCGGGGGAAGAGTGCAGCACCCTTATTGGCGATCTCTCCGTAGATCGGTTTTACTTTAAAATGGTAAAAGTCTTTTGTAGTCAAGAGCTTGGGCAGTATACTAAAACCATCATAAGCTGTATAGGTCGCATAATAGATAGTTTCTCCTTTTTCATCCTTAAATTGGACAAAGCGGGCATCTTCGATGCCTCTTTTTTCTGTATCCGCTATTGGGAAGATCACGCGTTCGGAAATGGAGGTGTCCAGGGAAAATGTCATTTCATAATGGGACGAGGCTAACCACAGTGCTTGTTGCAAAAAGGTGATGTTCTCCAAATTTTCTTCGCTGTCCTGTCTGACTTCGTCAATATAACGCTTGAGTTCTTCATAAGTAAAGGTTGCGGTTAATTTTTGCTCAAGTTTCATTTTGACTTCGGTAGGCTCAGCATGTAGCTCATTCATCTTTTTTAAAAATGATTCCTTATGATAACGATGATTTTTGACCTGAATAGGCTTATCCAACAAATTGCCGATATAATCTATATGAATATTATTGTTTACGTCAAGTGTTCCGGCACGAAATACAATCGAGGAAACATGACCTTCACCAGTGGCTCTGAAGCTGAGTATCACACGTTTCTCGCCCTTAAAAAGCTCAGTCTGATCTGGATGTTCGACAATGGAGGGATTGAAGAGTGCTGCCGACTCAATGGAATATTCCATGGTAAAATAAGAGCCAATCAATAGCTTGTCTAGTTGACTGAGCCTGTCTTTTGGAAAGGGGACTTTCTCCAATAAATGGCTCACACGTTCAAAATTACGCTCAAAAATATTCACAATACTGCGATGTCTTTTTGTGTAGCTACGGAGAACCTGACCAAAAACCTCTTTGCGTTCAGATTCGCTCAGCGCCAGGATACGCTTGAGTACTTTGATTGTTCGGTCGTCGCCAAGAAAGAAGAATCTTGCCAACACCCTTTTCTTGTCCGGTTTAAAATAAATGTCTTTTCGCTCTACTTTTACAGGTTTATGCATTGCTATGTTTTTCATGTATACACTCCTATAAGAACGATCAGCGACGGGATTTTGTTTTTACAAGCTTCGGATAATGGCAGGATATATTATAAAAATGGATTAACTTTGACGGGTACAAATTTTTAGATATGACTGAAAATAGTTTAGATAAATTAGAACCAAAAGCAATTTGGAGAAATTTCGCTGCATTGAATGCTGTTCCTAGGGCTTCAAAAAAAGAGGAACGTGTCATTACATTTATGGTAGATTTTGGGGAATCATTGGGTTTAGCGACCAGTGTGGATGAAATTGGCAATGTGTTGATCAAGAAACCCGCAAGTTTGGGAATGGAAGATCGTAAAACCATCGTATTGCAATCGCATTTGGATATGGTTCACCAGAAGAATAATGACACTGTTTTTGATTTCGATAACGAAGGTATTAAAATGTATGTCGATGGGGATTGGGTAAAAGCTGTAGGAACTACGTTGGGTGCAGATAATGGTCTGGGCGTTGCCACAATCATGTCTATTTTGGAATCAGCAGAAATCGTTCATCCGGCTATTGAAGCTTTGTTTACCATTGATGAGGAAACTGGAATGACTGGAGCATTGGGATTAAAAGGTGGCGTTCTGTCAGGTGAGATCTTATTGAATCTGGATACTGAAAATGATCATGAGATTGACATCGGTTGTGCGGGCGGTATTGATGTTACTGCAACACGATCTTATATCACCGAGGCCCGTCCGTCAGATACCGTATCGTTTGAGCTTACCGTAAAAGGCTTGCATGGAGGACATTCAGGCATGGATATTCATAAGGGCTATGCCAATGCCAATAAGGTGATGAACCGGTTGTTATTTAAGGCAAATGAACGCTATGGATTACGTATCGCCTCCTTATTGGGAGGAAGCCTTCGCAATGCGATCCCGCGGGAAAGTGTAGCCAACGTAGTCGTTGATAAAGATAAATCGGCAGTTTTCGTCGAGGAACTCACACAATTGGCTCAGGCCATCAAATTTGAGTTTGCCACCACTGAACCCGCTATGGAGATCGTGGTTGAACCGAGTGATGTTGCCCATGCGGAAGTTATTCCTGTTCAAGTGCAGGAGAATTTAATCCATTCTATTTACGCGGCTTTGAACGGTGTTTACCGTGTGAGTGCTGATTTTGAGGATCTGGTTGAAACTTCCAACAATATCGCTAAAGTTGAGGTAGGGGACGGGCAGATTGCGATTAAATGTTTAACCAGATCTTCGGTCGAAACGTCCAAGTTTGACCTGGCGTATTCTTTGCAGGCAGCCTTTGAATTAGGTGGTTTTGAAGTGGAGTTCTCTGGTAATTATCCGGGATGGGCGCCCAATCCAAATTCTGAAATTTTAGAAGTGCTTAAATCCATTTATACGAAACAACATGGCGAAGCTCCGGAAGTTGTAGCCTGTCATGCCGGATTGGAATGCGGTATATTGGGAACCAACTATCCAGGTATGGACATGATTTCCTTTGGACCAACGATATTGGGGGCGCACTCGCCAGCAGAACGTGCTTCTATATCTTCTGTTCAAAAATACTGGAATTTCGTCCTCGAAATCTTAAAGGAAATTCCGCGCAAATAAGGTTGTTATCCCTTGCTGCTTAGTAGCTTAAATCACAGGATAATAAACGAAGGGTTGTCTAAAATATGAAGTGAATTCCACAGGTCTTCGACCAAATGGGGAGACAGCTCATATTTAGACAACCCTATTCTTAAAATATGCCCAATCTTTGTTGTCCTTTATCCTTGTAGCCTTTAAAACGGCTGCACCTTCTTGTACTCAAATTAGTTTTCAAGTATCATCTTTGGATACCTCTTTTTTAAACGGAGTGACTCCATACGAGCTGAATCTTCGATGCTAAAGTTAGGTTCAATAGCTGCTCTAATTTTGCTTTACCAAGCAGCGATATGCGTATTATATTTCAATTTTACTTGCATAAATTGGAAAATAATTGTACTTTCAGAATGAAAAATGATTTACTAGACCAAAATTTTATTACGCCTCTCTTTTGATGGCTCGGACCTAATAATGATATAATGACCATAATCCTCATTGTAATCAGCATTTGTTTGCTTATCCTATGCATTACTTATTTTAAGATAAATGCGTTTCTTTCCTTTTTATTGGTTTCTATTCTCAGCGGTTTGTGTTTGGGGATTGCGCCCGACCAACTGGTTGGTACTGTTGAAAAAGGGATTGCGGGGGTGATGGGCAGCCTGACACTGATTATTGTGCTTGGCGCAATGTTGGGGAAGATTGTTGCTGAAAGTGGCGCTGCGGAAATCATTGCTGTACAGATGGTCCGTCTAATGGGGGAGAAATACTTGCAATGGGGCTTGATGTTGACAGGTTTTGTGGTGGGGATTCCGTTGTTCTATGGTATTGGTTTTGTCCTATTGGTACCCTTAATTTTTTCGATCTCCTATCGTTATAAGTTGCCTGCTGTGTATATCGGTTTACCCATGTTGGCCGCATTGTCGGTAACACACGGGTTTATTCCGCCTCATCCTTCTCCTGTTGCACTAGTGGCATTATTTCATGCAGACCTGGGACTGACACTGATTTATGGTCTTTTGATTGCTATTCCAGCGATTGTATTAGGTGGACCAATCTTTGGCCGTCGGCTGAAAAACATGCTCCCCAGTCAGGAATCTATATTTCGGCTGGAGAAAACTGCTGAGCAGCCGGACTATAAACGGCCTACTGTTGGTACAAGTATGGTGGTGGCACTACTTCCCGTTCTGCTGATTATCTTATTTACACTCATACCCTATCTATACCCTACAGAGGGTGGGACAGTACAACGTTGGTTGAAATTTATAGGTAGCCCAACAGTTGTGATGGCCATTGCTATTGTTGTGGCGACCTATTTGTTGGGATTGAGACTTGGTCGTTCCATGGTGCATGTAATGTCAATCTATGAATCCGCAGTCCGCGATATCGCGATGATCTTGCTGATTATTGCCGGATCAGGTGTGTTCAAACAAGTAATGGAAGATAGTGGTGTGAGCCTATTGCTTGCCAATACCCTACAGCAACTTCCTATTTCGCCTTTATTGTTAGCTTGGTTAATTACTGCGGTCATTAGAGGCTGCGTCGGGTCCTCGACAGTTGCTGCGCTGACGGCAGCAGGTGTTCTGTTACCTATCGTAACAGCAGGTAAGGTAGATCCCAATCTAATGGTGCTGGCAATTGGGGCAGGAAGTCTTATGTTATCCCACGTCAACGACGCTGGCTTTTGGCTATTCAAGGAATATTTTGGCTTGAGTGTTAAGAATACGTTATTTTCCTGGTCGGTCATGGAAGCGATCGTTTCCATTGTCGGGCTTGTAGCTGTTTTGCTATTGCAAATAATTTTATATTAGCTCTTATATTTTTAAACTTTAAAATCATTGATGATGTACAACGCAGACGAACAATTTGAAAAATTAGGTTTGGCATTACCGCCAGCGCCGGCACCTAAAGGTGTATATAAACCATATGTGATTGATGGCAAGTATCTTTATCTTTCTGGGCATGGACCGGTACAGGATGATGCTTCACTCATTATAGGAAGGATTGGTAGTGATATCAGCCCTGAGGATGGAAAACTTGCGGCCAGACAGGTCGGTTTGACGATGCTATCGACGATTAAAACTAATTTAGGTTCATTAAATAAAATTAAGCGGGTCATTAAGGTATTGGGTATGGTCAACTGTACAGCCGATTTTCTATATCATCCTGGCGTGATCAATGGTTGCAGTGAGTTGTTTGCTGCGGTCTGGGGTGAGGAAAACGGAATCGGTACACGTAGCGCTGTAGGTTTCGGCTCTTTACCGGATAATATTCCTGTTGAGATCGAAGCACTATTCGAATTGCATTAACCAGTGGAGCATGGAAACTTGGTATCGGGTACAGAATGTTGATCAGGTAGATTCACCGGCACTGCTGGTGTATCCTGATCGTATTGTTCGGAATATTGATCGCGCACTGAAGTTTGTGCAAGGGGACGTAAATCGTTTACGGCCCCATATCAAAACTAACAAATGTAAAGAAGTCTGCCAACTGTTGCTGGAAAAGGGGATTAACAAATTCAAATGTGCCACCATTGCTGAGGCCGAACTGCTTGGTACGGTAGGAGCAAAGGATGTTTTGTTGGCCTATCAGCCGGTGGGGCCAAAGATTGATCGTTTGTTGCGCTTGATCGATGCATTTCCCAATACACACTACGCCTGCCTGGTAGACAATGCTGATTCTGCAAATCAGCTGTCAATACGAGGGCTAGAAAGAGGCAAACCTATCGCTATATATATTGATGTAAACATTGGTATGGGGCGTACGGGGGCTTCTATTGCGCAAATGGAACGTCTTGTGTTAGCTATTCAGTTGTTGGATGGTATTCATTTGCTGGGTGTGCACGGCTATGATGGACATATTCATGATAAAGACTACACAATACGCCAACAACAAAGTCTGCAGGCTTACAGTGTGCTCGACATGGCTTACCTGATGGCACAAGGCTCTATTGCTACGCCCTTAACAAAAGTGATCGGGGGATCGCCAAGTTTTCCGTTCCATGCAGGACGTCATGATGTGGAATGTAGCCCGGGCACCTTTGTGTTTTGGGATTTTGGTTACGCCGAAAATTATGCCGAACAGGAATTTCTAATAGCCGCTGTATTGCTCACACGTGTTGTTTCCATCGTCAATCACAGATATTTGTGCTTAGATCTTGGCTACAAATCCGTTGCAAGCGAGTCACTACAGCCACGAGTCAGATTTTTTGACCAGCGGATCGGAGAGATCAAAATGCAGAGTGAGGAGCATCTAGTCGTGGAAGTGCGCGATAGTGCCGATTTTAAGATTGGCGATGAGCTATATTGTGTGCCACGGCACATCTGTCCTACAGTCGCTTGTTACGACGAGTTACAGGTCGTAGAGAAGGGCACTGCTGAACAGGTTTGGAAGGTATTTGCGCGAAGTAAAAAGATAAATTATTGATATGTATGAATTTGAAATGCCCTTGGTGGTAGATGCACACTTAGACCTGAGCATGAACGCCATGGAATGGAACCGCGATCTTCGGCTCCCCATTCAGGAATTAAACCGGAGGGAGCAGGGGATGAACGATAAACCCGACCGGGCAAAGGCTACGGTTACTTTTGAAGAACTACGCAAAGGGAACATCGGTATAGTCGTCGCAACACAGATTGCACGTTTTGTGCGCCCCGATAGCACATTGCCGGGCTGGTACTCAGCAGAGCAGGCTTGGGCGCAAACACAAGGGCAACTGGCTTGGTATAAAGCCATGGAAGCAGATGGGCACCTGAAAATGATCAAGACAAAGTCTGATTTGGATCAGCATATAGCGTTGTGGTCTGACGGAACGGATCAGACTCCTAAGCCGATTGGTTATCTACTGAGTTTGGAAGGAGCTGATTCTTTGGTGGATATTAGCTATGTGGAAAAGGCTTATAATTACGGTTTGCGTGCAATTGGTCCGGCACATTACGGCCCGGGGAGATATGCTAACGGGACCGATTCTTCCGGCAGACTTAACGCGCATGGCCTCCAGTTACTGCACGAAATGGAGCGGTTGGGTATGATCCTTGATGCTACGCACCTCAATGATGATGCGTTTTGGGATGTGATAGAGCGATATCATGGACCAATCTGGGCCAGTCACAACAACTGCCGCAAATTTGTTGATCACAATCGGCAGTTTAGCGACGAGATGATCAAAGCCTTAGTGCAGAAGGAGGCTGTTATTGGCATTGCCCTGGATGCTTGGATGATGGTGCCCAACTGGGTGCGGGGTATTTCTGATCCCAGATCCAGCAATTGCTCTATGGAAATTATGGCCGATAACATTGACCATATCTGTCAATTGGCGGGAAATGTAAATCATGTAGGTGTAGGGAGTGATCTGGATGGCGCCTTTGGTCGTGAACAATGTCCTTATGACCTGGAGACCATCGCTGATATCCAAAAGGTTTTCGGACTATTGAAGCAACGTGGCTACAGCAATGCTGATCTTGCAAAAATTGCCAGCCAGAACTGGTTGAATTTTATGCGGAATGCCTTGCCGGAGTGATGACAACAGGATTACCTCGAATGCATGTGGCCCTCCGCTCAAGAGCTTCAGGGTGACATCATGAGTACAGATCATATGGAATATGGTAAGCAGATCGTTACACGGAGGCATGCTTCCCTGATAGATAGGTGTGCTAAATAAATGATATATTCGTAAACAGAAACAATTCTAAACCGTTATGACACTTACTTTACGACTCCAATTGTCCCTGATGATGTTTTTGGAGTATTTTATTAAAGGAGCTTGGTTTGTTACACTGGGTACCTACCTGATAAAATCCCTGAATGCCTCCGGAATGGAAGTTGCCAATATATTTTCTACCCAGTCCCTAGGTGCGGTTTTCGCGCCTTTCTTTGTTGGTTTTGTGGCAGACCGCTATTTTAATGCAGAGCGGGTACTCTCGGTTTTACATCTCATAGGCGCTGCATTGCTTTATGGAATGTCCCAAGCACCTGATGCCGGTCATTTTTACCCCTATGTTTTTATTTACTTCATGGCTTATATGTCGTCGCTGTCCCTTTCCAATGGTATTGCTTTCCGGCATATAGGGGACGCCAAAAGATATTTTCCCGGGATACGTGTTTGGGGAACGGTCGGGTGGATTTGTTCGGGGCTCGTGATCAGCTATTTATTCCGCTGGGATAGTCCTGAAGCAATTACTCAGGGCGCTTTGCACAATACCTTTATTATGGGCGCTGTGTGTTCTGTCTTTTTAGCGTTGTTTAGCTTGTTTCTTCCAAAGACTACACCACACATACATGTAAAAGGCGAAAAATTTGATTTTGGAAAAGCCATTGGCTTAGATGCCCTGGGGCTGTTAAAACAAAAGAGTTTCCTCATATTTTTTGTTACCGCAATTGTGATCTGTATACCCATTTCGTTCTATTATCAAAATGCCAACCCTTTTTTGGTCAATGTCGGTATGGCAAATCCAACCGCAAAAATGGCATTGGGACAGTTTTCAGAAGCGATCTGTTTGCTGTTGATTCCATTTTTCTTTAGACGTTTAGGCTATAAGAAAATGATTTTAATGGGCATTGCCGCATGGGGATTGCGGTATCTGTTCTTTGCTTTTGGAAATGGACAGGAAAAAGCGTTTCTGCTTATTTTAGGTATTGTCCTGCACGGAATTTGCTATGATTTTATGTTTGTCGTCGGGCAGATTTATACCGATCGTATTGCAGGAGAAAAATATAAGGCCTCGGCCCAGGGCCTGATTACGATTGCCATGTATGGCGTGGGAATGCTGATTGGATTTTGGGTGGCTGGCGCGGTGTCAGATTATCTCAAGGCAGGCTATGCGGACCAATTTTGGGAGTACCTATGGTTTATACCGGCAGGGATTTCATTTTTCTGTCTGCTCCTGTTCGCTATTTTTTTCAAAGAGGAAAAGCCGGAACAGCTGCCAGTATAATCCCGAGATAGCAAAAGTAAAAGCTTTATGGAAAGTAGAGGGGATCTGCTTAGCTTAACCTATTTTTGGATACGGCCTTAAGGTGCTTGCCAGGAAGATAATTAGAATGGGTACATCCAAACACGAAAGAGAACGCTAAAAGCTCTTAATTTTAACTTTTAGCATCCTCTTTAGTTTTTGCAACATTATTTTTTATAGGTAACGGATTAAATCATATTAAACCATTGCTGATATTTTTCACCAATAAAAGGAAGTGCTTTTTTTTCGCCCGAGAATGCCGCAATTAAACCTAATATAAGAGCGATAAGCAAGATTATTCCAACAATATTCATCATTAATCCACCTATGCCGGGGATGAAGCGCAATAAGCCCAGTGCCAATCCTGTGACCATAATACCTACACTCTGTCTGATGTGGAACTGACCTAACGCGGTCTTTTCCTTATTGTTCATGATGATGGCCGCAATTAGACCAATTAATGTTAAATAAGAAATGATAGCAACGGTCTTGCCGTCGTTTGATGATGTGCCCTGCACTTGGTTTCTCTCCATGATACTTATACGATAAAATGTGTGATATAAATGTATAAGGCAAATTTAGAAGAGATAATCCCTGTTTTCTTTAGCTGAATTCAGGGATATTTAATTTTATACCCTTTTTATTGTCATTTCATCCTTCCACGCTTTCCAGCAATTGTTTTTCATGGAGTTCAAAATATTCGCCTCTTTTCTCCATTAATTCAAGGTGTGTACCCTGTTCGACAATTTCACCTTGATCCATAACAAGGATGTGGTCCGCGTTTTTTATGGTCGAAATCCGATGGGCAATAAAGATACAGGTTTTGCCTTTCATGATACGGCTCAACGAGCGTAAGATTGTTTCTTCTGTTTTGGTATCTACAGCTGATAGACAGTCATCAAAGATCAATACGTTTGGTTCTTTTACTAATGCCCGGGCGATGGATACACGTTGTTTTTGACCGCCCGAAAGTGTGATGCCACGCTCGCCAACAGCCGTTTCAAACCCTTCATTAAAAGCGATAATATTGTCGTACACAGCAGCGTCTCTCGCGGCCTGCTCGATCTGCTGCTGCGTGAAGCGATCCAGTCCGAAACCGATGTTATTGGCAATCGTATCTGAAAATAAGAATACATCCTGTGGAACGAAGCCAATTTGTTGGCGAAGATTTTTGAAGTTAAGCTCCTTTAAGGCAACACCATCGTATTGGATATTACCGCTGTCGATATCATACATGCGCAGCAGCAGATTGGCCAAGGTAGATTTCCCCGAACCAGTTTTTCCAATAATCGCCAGTGTCTTGCCGATAGGCACCTGGAAAGATATATTTTTAATGGCCTGTATACCTGTTTCTGGGTAAGTGAACGATATATTTTCCACCTTGATCTCTCCGGCGATTTCTTTGTCTATTTGACCATTGATGATCGGCGATTGTGTTTCTAAAAACTCATTGATCCGTTTTTGTGATGCGGCTGCACGTTGTACCAGCGAAGTCACCCATGCTAAAGACATGGCCGGAAAAGTCAATTGATTGACATAGATAATAAATTCGGCAATATTTCCGGCAGTAACTGTTCCTTTGGCAACTTCAATTCCACCGATATAGATCGTAATGACAGTACTCAGACCAATCAGCAACAAAATAAGCGGAAAGAAGACGGCTTGTACCTTCACCAGATCCAATGCGGTGTTGCGGTAAATGGTACTTTCCTTTTCAAATGCTTCCATTTTGTTCTGCTCCCGGGTATATGTCTTGATTACACGGATGCCAGCAAAGGTTTCCTGGACAAAGGAAGAGAGGTTTGCAAGCTGCTTTTGTATTTTTAAGCTGCGTTTATTGATAATTTTATTGACAAAAAGGATGATAATTGATAAGACTGGGATAGGAGCCAATGCGTAGGTCGCTAGTCTTCCATTGACACTATACATGGCATAGATAACCATAATGGACAGGACTATCGTATTAATGGCATACATAATCGCAGGTCCAAGATAATTTCGCACCTGGTTGACATCCTCCGTTGCACGGCTCATTAGGTCGCCCGTATTGTTTTTCCGAAAAAAACCGAAATTCAATTCCTGATAATGATTGTAAATTTCATTTTTAAGGTCATACTCGATATAGCGGGAAGTCAGAATAATTGTCTGGCGCATAAAGAATAGGAAAATTCCGCGCAACAGTGAAAGCAGTAATACGACAAACCCGAAGAACAATAAGCTCGTGCCAAATACCTTGTAAATCAGCTCTTGTCTGTCAAAGCCGTCGAAAAGACGGTAGAGATAAATGTTTTCCTGTACAAGGTCAAAGGCTTCGCGAATGACTTTAGCTGGGAGTACCCCAAAGTAATTGGAAACGATAACAAAAATAACCCCTGGAACGAGTTTCCAACGGTATTTATAAAAGTACTTATTTAAGTAGGCGAGATCCTTCATATTATGGATACAAAAATAGAACTAATTCAGCAAAATGCTTTTATATTTCGATGAAATTACTGTCATTCGGAAATCAAATGTTAAGTCTTGGATAAAAAAAGATATTATGCACAACGAATAATTTTCCTACTTTTGCAACAAGTACCTTAAAAAATTAAAACAAATTAGAGTAGTACATTTTATGTCAACATCTCAAAATTCTATTTTTGAATTGATGAGCCAGTCTGGTCATCAAAACTTATTTTTCTGTAATGATGAATTAGTGGGCTTAAAAGCTATTGTTGCGATCCACGACACCACTTTGGGGCCGGCAATAGGAGGGGTTCGTATGTTACCATACGAAACGACAGAAGAAGCTATTGAGGATGCTTTACGTTTATCCAAGGCTATTACCTATAAATCTGCCATTACTGGATTAAATTTGGGTGGCGGAAGTGCCGTTATTATCGGAAATAGCCGTTTGGACAAATCTGAGGTTTTATTGCGTCGTTTGGGCCAGTTTATTGAAGGATTGAATGGTAACTTTATTGCTTCATTGGACGTAGGAACTACACAACGTGATTTAGAATATATTTATACAGAGACAGAACATGTTGCTGGTTTGCCCAAAGCGATTCATGGCAGTGGGGTTGGAGATACATCAATTTTTGCAGCCCAAGGTGTCTATTTCGGTATTAAAGCCTGTTTGAAGGAGTTGTATGGATCGGAGAGTGTAGCAGGTAAAAAAGTTATTGTACACGGGGTAGGTAGTGTCGGAGAGCGATTGATCGCTATGTTACGTGAGGAAAATGCACGTGTATATGTGAGCGACATCACAGAAGAGAAAATGCTTAAGGTGGCAGCGAAATACAAAGCTGAGCCGATCCCATACAATGAAGTATTCGATCATGAGTTTGATGTCTATTCTCCTTGTGCATTGGGCGGTACGGTAAACCCCGAATCGGCGCAAAAAATGCAATGTAAAATTATTGCAGGCTCGGCAAATAACCAATTGAAAGATGAAGTAATGACAAGTACCATCCTTCACGAAAGAGGTATATTATATGCGCCGGACTATTTGATCAATGCAGGGGCATTGATTAGTTGTTATTCAGAAATTCAGAATTATGGGGTAGATCACACAGAATTTGTGATCAAAAATATATATAATGCGACTAGAGACGTATTGAAAAAATCAAAAGAAGAGAATATCTCTACTTTTGAAGCGGCCAATCGCATAGCGGAGAAACGTATCCAAGATATTAAAAAAATCAAAAGATAGTCTTCTTTCCAAAATCGTTCTTATTTATTAGTTTATAAAAAAATCGTTCTTTAAAATTACTATGTTAAACAGGAGACACCTGAGGGTAAAAGTAGTGCAAACGCTTTATGCGTACAGTCTTACAGAAGACAAAGACATCAAAACATTTGAAAAAGCACTATTAAAAAATGTGGATGAGGTCTACGAGATGTATATCTGGACACTGAATCTATTGGATGAGGTATCCGATTATGTATTGATAGACGCAGAAGGCAGAGCCAACAAATTTTTGCCAACTGAAAAAGACTTGTCTTTAACGACCAAGTTAAGTACAAATACTTTTATTGAGTCATTAAGACAAAATCCGCAATATGCTGAGGGAGTCAAAAAATATAAAATTTCATGGAGCTTTGATCCGGAAATCGTGCGTACAGTATTTTTGCAATTGAAGGATTCTGAAGCATATTTGGAATATTTACAGCAAGAAGATCGTTCGATTGGTACGGAAAAGGATATCATTAAACATATCTTTAAAAAGATCATTCTGAAATCACCTGTTATTGAGCAGGTTTTTGAGGAGAAATTTATCAACTGGCCAGTAGATAAGGAAGTGTTACAGGCATTGATCGCAAAGACTTTTAAGAACTTCAGTTCAGAAGATCCGCGTAAAAATAAACTTGCTGAAATAACCCAAAACTGGAATGACGATAGTGATTATGTGATCGCGTTGTTGGGCAAGACAATTCGCAATACAAATGAATATCAGAAGCTAATTTCTGATAAAACAAAAAACTGGGAATCAGATCGTATTGCTTTGATGGATACTTTATTGATGCGATTGGCAATATGCGAATTGGTTAATTTTCCATCGATTCCTGTGAAAGTGACAATAAATGAGTATATTGAAATCTCTAAGGTATTCAGTACATTAAAAAGTAATACATTTATTAATGGTATCTTAGATAAAATATTAAGCGATCTGAACCAACAAGGAAGAATCCAGAAGGCAGGTCGAGGTTTAAGGGATTAAAGAGCAATAAACAAATGAAAAACTTTAGTAAATATTCAGTTTTAGCTTTGGCATCGCTACTTTTCTTTTCTTGTGGAAATTCCCAAAACGGAAAAGTTGAGGTTGCTAAGACAGGGACTGAAACCGTAGCGGCAGATAGTCTTTCTAAAGCTGCGGCGCAACTGGGTAAAGTAGAATTTGCAGAGTCGGCATTTGATTTTGGACAGATCAAAGAAGGTGCACAGGTGAAGCACACTTTTGTATTGAAGAACACTGGTGATGCGCCAGTTATCTTATCCAAAGTGACGGCATCTTGTGGCTGTACGCAGCCAGAGTTTTCAAAAAGCCCTATCTTACCGGGAGGAACATCGGATATCCATGTTACTTTCAACAGTGAAGGGCAGGTTGGTAAGCAGCAAAAGATTATTACGATTCAGTCAAATGCTTCAAATGGGCTGACAACCGTCCAGCTAAAGGGTGAAGTATTAGCAAAATAACACATTATTAAACGATATAATAACAGATGAATACAGTATTATTACAAGCAGCCGGTGGGAGTAGTATGATGAGTTTTTTACCAATGGTTTTAATCATTGTGGTATTTTATTTCTTCATGATCAGACCGCAGATGAAGAAGCAAAAAGATCATAAGAAATATATTGAAGAATTGGGTGTCAACTCTAAAGTCGTTACGACAGCCGGTATCCACGGGCGTATCGTAGAGGTATCTGATGCTACTTTTTTAGTAGACGTTGGTTCAGGCGTAAGAATTCGTTTTGACAAGTCCGCAATTGCTTTGGATGCTTCAAAAGCTGCAAACGCAACAGAGAAGAGTGCTTCATAAGCTTTTTTCTTGAGAAAAATGAAAGCCAGCCTTCAAAAATGGGCTGGCTTTATTATTTAATGCATTTTTTTCGATTGTAGCTCTATTCTATTCTACCGTTGTACGGGGGCCTCTATGCTATCCTTCGTTTGTAGTCAGCCTTGGACATTCTACTTATTAGACATTCTACTCATATAACTCCACAGTAAGCGGAATTTGAAAAGCCGCCATTCAGAGTATCCCATATGCAGACGTAAACATGATAATCACAATTTTTTGTGCTTATTTCATCAAATTGTAATGAACAGCTACCCTGATTTACCTCTGCAATGGAAGTTTTCAAATGAGATTCACCATATAAACCAATCAATGCCAGATTGATTTTGTAGAAGCTCCGCTCATATTGCGCATCAGGTGTCCATTTGAGATCGATTACACTACCGTGGAGGCTAACCTGACAGTTGGATAATGGCCTGAGCTGTCCTGTAAATACAACTAGCTTTTCAGGGTTAATGAAAGGATTATTATCCGAATCCAGTTCCATAGCTTCCTTAAAAATATGGCGCTGAGCCAGTTGGAACGCTCCTATGCGGCTTCCTTTTTCTGCCAAAAACTTGTAACCAAAGTCTAGTATCGGCCGATTGTCTCCGGCAAATCGCCCGGCAACTTTTTGCTTTTTTCTGTTGAGGAGTTCTGCTTCACTGGGCGGGGATGTACGTTTTCTTTTAGGGCCGCGTACAATATTTTGGCCATTCAATATATAAGCACTGACAGAACCGAATTTTCCGGTTATAGGGCCATTGGGGCCATTTTGTAAAATTGCCATAGTCGTTTCTTTCTATTGGTTTATAATTGCTGGTATCTAACTTATTACCAATATAATACCAAATTCTTAGTTAAAATCGAAGTAACACTACTTTTACAAAGTAATAACAAGGTAATAGCAGGGATTTATCCCAATTATACCCTTGTTATACCCCTGTTAACCCCCTATAATATCCCTGTTAATAGAAGAGTTGGTATGAATTAATTAGAGTTTTGTTCCGCGCACTGTGGAGAAGAAGCACTCATTCCTGTGTTGTAGAAGTAGCTGTATTTTTTAGATTCACATCATTTATGGTCAATATTTTTTAAAAAATGTGTTGAATTGTCAATCGAAGTGGAATTGATCTGTTACTCTTGATGAGCCTTTTGTAGGGCTAAGTCCATTATATATCGAATTGTTTAAGGAACATTTTTCTTATACGAGACTATATAAAAGGATACTGATTGCTGATCATTCTTATCGTGACGTCATGGACGTTCGTGACGAAATACAGCCGATGAAGGAAGGTGCATTACTGAAGATCAATGGGAAGGAACATCTTGTCTTTAGCCAGTATCGGAGCGGATCTGAATGATCGTTAAATTAGTTTATCGTATGACGATCCCATTTGTTTCTATTAAATCCGATTGTTTTTGTCCTACTGTGTCAAATGGTCTATAAATTTTGAACAGCTATGGTCGCTATTATAAGGTAGCGCAATATGGATTTTTAATTCCTTTTGAACTTATTTTTACGCAAATTGATTAAGTTTGTAGCATGGCAAACGCAGTTCGACTAAATAAGACCCAACGACGCAAGATCAATATCTTTGTGCGCTGTGTTGGAATTTCGTTGCTCGCTTGGTTACTGTTTTCAATTTCCAATCAATATACGGTGTCTGTTAAGGCGGCGATAGAATATGTCAATTTGCCGGAAAAACGTGCTTTTCACCCACAACAATCCGATACCGTCAAAGTAAAGCTCGAGATGACGGGCTGGCAGTTCCTGTTTTCTAAGGCCGCCTTAGAAACACCAAAAGTGCAGGTCGATCTCAGTTCACTGAAAACAAAAGATTGGATTGTCTTTTCCAATCAATTGGGATTTATTAACCGTCAATTTCCGCATGAACAACGTGTCGTTTCTGTGAGTCCGGATACCTTGTTTTTCGATTTCTCAAAACAAACACAGCGCAAGGTTCCTGTAAAACCATTGTCCAATATCTTGTTCAAAAAGGGTTATGGTTTTATCGCAGACACCAAGGTGACACCTGCATATGTGACCATTACAGGGCCATACGAGGATGTTTCCACGATAGAATATTGGGAAACAGATACTGTTCGCGGGAAAGAGGTGGAGACTGATGTACGCACTGTGGCCAATCTTGCCCGTAACCAAAAAGGAAACATCAACGTATATCCTACTTCTGTGGAAGTATTGATGCCGGTAGGCGAATTGACCGAGAAACTTATTGAACTACCTGTGAAAGTTGAAAATGGACAACGTTATAGCTCCGTTAGACCCAGCCCAAGTAAAGTGGTGATTACTGTACTGATGTCGGTTAAAGATTATAATAATTATACATCCCGCGATTTTGAGGCTGTGGTAGACTTGGCAGACTGGGAAAAAAACGAAGTACAATATTTGCCGATCCTGTTGACTAAGGTGCCGGATTATTGTAAGATTATCAGTGTTGTGCCGCAAAATGTGGACTTCTTTGTACGAAAATAGGGATAAAATGGGTTTGAAAATAGGAATAACAGGCGGGATCGGTTCCGGAAAAACATTTCTTGCTAAGCTTTTTGAAGCCTTGGGGGTGCCTGTCTATAACGCGGATGAAGAAGCCAAAAGGTTGATGAATTCCGATACACGGATCAAAAAACAGTTAATCGAGCTGTTTGGCGAGGCAACTTACAAGGATGGTAAATTGGACAGGACATTCCTGGCAACTATCGTTTTTTCGGACAAGGAAAAACTGGAATTATTAAACGGTATTGTACACCCGATTGTCATTCAGGAAGCTAAAGATTGGGCCGAGCGGCAAACATCACGATATTCGCTAAAAGAAGCCGCGCTACTTTTCGAAAGTGGCTCCTACAAAGAACTGGATTATACCATATTGGTTACAGCCCCAATGGATGTTCGTATACAGCGCGTCATTAAGCGGGATAGCGTCACCGAACAACAGGTACGGGAACGTATCAGCAAACAATTGTCTGACGAGGAAAAATTGCAGCTCGCGGACTTCGTCATCATTAACGATGGAATCACTCCACTACTACCGCAGGTATGGACATTGCATCAAAAATTTCTAAAATAAGTATATGTCTATCATATTGTCTGACTTTTTGGTCAGAAAACCGGAAGGGTATTATTGCCGTTATGGCGACTTTTTTATCGATGCGGGTGGTCCCGTAGCACATAATGTGGTATCTCATGCCCACGGTGACCACGCCAGCTCGGGGCATGATTATGTCTATTGTACCAATGGGACTGCGTTGTTTATGAATTACCGCTATAAGCAAAACCGTAAGGATTCCTATCAGATAAAATTATTTAATAGCTCCTTTAAAATAGGTATGATCGAAATCACTTTTTTACCAGCTGGCCATATATTGGGTTCGGCGCAGATCTTAATGGAATATAAAGGTGTACGATATTTATATACGGGCGACTATAAGTTACAGCCTGATGAGACCTGTGAAGCCATCGAAGTGCAGCAGGCCGATGTGTTGATCACCGAGAGTACATTCGCAAACCCCGAGATCATCCATCCCGATCCTATTGCTGAGATCAAGAAACTGGAGGGACATGCGAGCAATATCCTGTTGGGAACTTATGTACTGGGTAAAGCACAACGGGTGACCGATCTGATCAATAGGTATTGCCCAGAAAGAAGGGTGCTGGTACACAGCGGAATATTACCTTACCATCGGTTGTATGATGAACATGGACTTAAAAAAATGAGTTATGAGCCTTACAACCGCAGGGAAATGAAACAGGGAGAGCAGAATAAGGTTTACCTGGTGCCGCCCATGACCTTCAAGAGTTATTTTAGAGCGACAAAAGTATTGCGGGCATTTGCTTCTGGATGGAAGCGGCTACAAGCTCAGAATGATATCGAATTGTATATATCAGACCATGTAGACTGGAATGATATCCTTCATTATATAAAAATGGTAGCGCCGCGGGAAGTCTGGACATTGCATGGCGACGGTACAATACTTAAAAGTTATTTTGAAGAACAGTTAACGGTCCGAGATGTGCTTTCCGCATAATAAAGGAGGGGATACCCTCCTTTATTTATTTCATGTTAATGATTTTGTCGACTACATAAACTGTATTGCCTCGCCAGGGCAGCGCCCCATGGTACTCTTTGTAACGAAGATCAAAATATTTACCGCTATTCAGTTCCAGTTGGCGAAATATCGAATCATCCTCAATAGAAAATTCAAATTGATTGCTGGCAATTCCACCGGTTTTGGCACGACCAAATCCTTCTTGGATGAGTTTACCCTCGTACGTCTTAAATATATTACCTTTTTTAACAGCAAAATTTAAATAGCCTGATTTTACCCCTTCACCAAAGACATAATAGTATTTCCAGTAAACATAAGACCCAAAGCCTACTAACAAAAAGAGTAATAGGACAAATACAAATTTCTTAAAGCCTGATTTAGTCCGTTTTTGTTCCGGTAAATTTTCCATAATTCTTTACACTAGTGTTTGTTATATCGTTTCTTTTCACGTATTCAAGTTTGCGTTTGCTCAAAAATATCCTATTGCTTTTTAATTTTTATGGAAAATAAGTAGCAATATGGAAGTTCAAGACTATTGTCAACTGATATTGGAGCTCTGTCACAGCCTTTATAAATTCATCATTCACAAGAATTCGGCCAATTATAGTCAAAGAAAAAATAAGGTAGAAAAAGTTAAGCTTATAGGCGTAAATATTAACTGCCTGATAATCGGCTTAACGGACTAATGATGTTAGTATTTCATTGCGGATTCTAGTGATTCTTGCTAATTTTTGTAAATTTGAACAATGGATTCGTCCCAATCATATCGTAAAATTATCCACCTGGATATGGATGCTTTTTATGCATCCGTGGAGCAGCGGGATTTTCCGGAATATCGGGGCAAAGCTATCGCTGTGGGTGGCTCACCGGACGGGCGCGGGGTGGTGGCGACAGCCAGTTATGAAGCGCGTAAATTTGGCGTAAAGTCAGCGATGAGTTCACGAAAAGCGCTTCAGCTTTGTCCGGAGATTATATTTACCCGCCCACGATTTGATGTATATAAACAAGTTTCCTATCAGATTAGGGAGATCTTTCAACGGTATACGGATTTAATTGAGCCTTTGTCACTCGATGAGGCCTTTTTGGACGTTACGATCGACAAACAGGGAATAGGTTCAGCTATCGACATCGCTAAAGCGATTAAAAGTGCAATCAAGGAAGAATTGAACCTGACTGTGTCTGCAGGAGTTTCAGTTAATAAATTTGTCGCCAAGATTGCTTCCGATATGGATAAGCCCAATGGTCTGACATTTATAGGCCCTTCAAAGGTGCTGAAATTTATGGAGTCCCTACCTGTGGAGAAATTCTTTGGCGTGGGGAAAGTGACTGCCAAGAAAATGCACGAGTTGGCTTTATTTACAGGTATGGATCTCAAAAAACAGCGTGAGGATGACTTGGTGCGTTGGTTTGGTAAGACTGGACATTTTTTTTACCGTATAGTCCGGGGCATAGACGACCGGCCTGTGACCCCAAATCGAAGTAGTAAATCGGTTGGTATAGAGGATACGTTTGAGGCGGACATCGAAACCTTTGAAGAATTGAACGCTATTCTTCAAAGACTGAGCAAACAGCTTTGGGAGCGCGTTGGAAAAAAGGAAATCTTGGGCAGGACGCTGACATTGAAACTAAAGTATGCAGATTTTGTTCAGCTAACAAGAAGCGTTACATTGGATACCAGTTTTGATTCGGAAGAAAAAATCTATGCAACAGCCCATAGCCTCTTGAGTAAGATTATCTTAGCTAATAAAGTGCGGTTACTGGGAGTTTCCGTTTCTAATTTCGTGGATGAGGCGGATTTTCCAAAGGAAGGTATCCAGCTTGCTCTCTTTGAGCAATATCGTTCGTAATAAAGTTGACTACTATTTGGGGCTGTCAACGATGTGTAGGTTTGAATAAGCTTGTTACAGGGAAAATCGTGGTTATTTACCACAATTCTTTATCTTAGCTGAAATAATTAATAAACATATCCAAGAATTAATGAATACAGTATCAAGAGTGCTTTTCGGTGCATCTATTGTGTTTTTTGTGCATGATCTGACCTTTGCGCAGAAGAAATTGGATTTTGCGCAATCCTGGGGACAGAAGCAGTCTTTAACCGTGCGCACAAATCAATATCCGGGCTGGGCGGATGAAACCGCTTATCTTGAAAATGACGTCAACGATAGCAGGCTCTATCAGGTCAACGTCAAATCGGGGAAGAGAAGTATCTATACGGTTCCTGCCAAGGAAGGGACAGTTGTCTATGTTGAGGATAATGATATTTTTATCAAAAATGGCTCCGGTGCAGCGAAAAAACTGACTAATTCACCTGAGGTTGCTGAACAAAATCCTACTTTATCTCCAGACGGTCAATATGTGGCCTTTACACGTAAAAGTAACTTATATAGTGTTGAGGTGAATACCGGAAAAGAATTTCAGTATACGAATGACGGTACCGATGTGATTTATAATGGCTGGTCTTCGTGGGTTTACTATGAGGAGATTTTGGGCCGCTCGACAAATTATAAAGCCTTTTGGTGGTCGCCAGATAGCAAAATGATCGCTTTTATGCGTTTTGATGATACCAAGGTGCCGATGTTTCCGATTTATTCATCCAAAGGGCAACATGGTTATCTCGAAGAAACACGTTATCCGAAGGCGGGAGACCCTAATCCTGAGGTTAAAGTGGGTATTGTACAATTGAACGGCGGTAAGGTGACCTGGGCGGATTTTAATGAAAAGGATGATCAGTATTTCGGCCAGCCTTATTGGGCATTTGATAGTAAAAATGTAATGATCCAATGGATGAACAGGGATCAGAATAACCTGAAATTCTATCAGGTCGATCCGAATACAGGGCTAAAAAAGGAGATTTACGATGAACACCAATCTTCGTGGATCAATTTGGATCATGAGGAGCGCATTACGTACCTTGCTGACAATAAATATTATATTTTAAAATCGGATAAAACCGGTTGGGCGCATTATTACCTGTATAAGTTGGATGGGACATTGGTGAATCCGATTACATCAGGCAATTGGCAGGTGACTGAGATCAAAAGGATAGATGAGAAAAATAAAGTAATTTATTTTACAGCGCGTAAGGAAAATTCCGCTCGTTTTGACCTATATCGTGTAGATTATTCGGGTAAAAATCTGAAACGTTTGACCTTTGGTGAATATTCACATGATGTCAACGTATCGCCTGATGGCAAGTATTTTATCACCCGATATTCCAATGTGCGTACACCGGACCGTTTTGCGTTAGTGGATAATCAAGGTAAAGTGCTGCGCCAATTGGCAAATAGCAAAGCTGCGGACTTTGATTCATATACTTATGGGAAAACGGAGTATTTGCATATCAAATCAGATGATGGTCTTTTTGATCTGCCGCTGACGATTACCTATCCAACCGATTTTGACAAATCGAAAACGTACCCTGTTGTTTTTAGTATTTATGGAGGTCCTGATGCGGGTACAGTAAAGGATACCTGGAAAGGTACCGGCAATCAGTATTGGGCGAATGAGGGTGTTATCCAGGTTTCAGCGGATCACCGGGCGTCTGGTCATTTTGGTAAACAAGGGGTTGCTTATATGCACCGTAACCTGGGGCATTGGGAAATAATCGATTATTCCACTATCGTAAAATGGCTGAAATCGCAGTCTTGGGTTGCTAAAAACAAAGTATTGATTACAGGTCATAGTTATGGCGGTTACATGACTTGTCTAGCGATGACCAAAGCAGCTGATGTATTTGACTTTGGTATTGCCGGTGCACCTGTGACCTCTTGGGAACTCTACGATACGCATTATACCGAACGTTGGATGGATACGCCGCAGGATAATCCTGAAGGGTATAAAACGGGGTCAGTATTGACCTATACCAACAATTACAAAGGTGTATTACGTATCATGCATGGTGATATGGATGACAATGTGCATTTGCAGAATACCACGCAGCTGGTGGATAAATTAACGAATCGAAGCGTGCCATTTGAATTGATGATCTATCCGGGCAGCCGCCACGGATTTGACCGTTCAAAAAGTAAATATGACTTTAATGAGCGTGCACGTTTCTACTATCAATATCTATTAGAGAAACCTCTTCCAAAAGAGTTTAAGTAGTAAATGCTACGGTTCTCTTCAAAATCCCTTATCTTTTGCTAGGATAAGGGATTTTTTATTGAAAAATATAAAAAATATCAATTTTATAGCAGGCTAAATTGTTGAAAATTAAAAATAATGGCATCTTTGTAAAAGTTTATTTAAAGAAAAAATGATTCAATTCCTAAAGGAAAGTACTTTTGCCGTAAATGAAGTTTTTAATAAATCGTTGGAGCTACTTAAAAAGCATTATTTTTCTGTTGCCGGCCTTTGTTTTTTACTGTTTATAACCTCTGGTTTATCCAATTTTTTGGCCACCACGATCAGTGATTTCAATGTGGTATTGAGCGGTTTTATGGCCTTCTTTTTCATGGTGATGTATTTCGGGCTGAATCTCACCTTATTCAAATACATTCTCAATCTAATCGATGGCAATCAGGATAAAAAATTGATCCACTGTATCCCTAGCAGCAAAGAGCTTATCTATTTTTTTGGTGCGATGCTAAGTATTATGGTACTTTCTATTGCACTATTATTACTACTGGGAGCCGTATCGCTTCCGTTTCTGTATATATTTGAAAATGGAGAAAATCGTGCTGAGCTCATGGGTAAGTTCACTGTTTTTGTAGTCTTCATCGCAGCAATATTGACATTTATATTGATTATTCGTGTGGCATTTTATCCCTTCTTTATCATTGATAAACATGCGGGAACATTTAAGTCGCTACGGTTTAGTTTTGCGCTGACCAAGGGGAATGTATTCAAATTATTATTGATCTTGGCGGTATTTGCTTTTTTTCAATTATTGCAGATGTATTTTAATTTTTTAGAATATTACATAATTTTTATTATTTTGAACCTTGTGAGTTCATTCTTGGTGGTACCTTTGGCCTGTATTGTTGTTTCGGTTGCTTATCGGGAGATGATGTCGGACTACCACGGCGGGGAGGATCCAAAGATTTTGAATAATATATTTTAATAAAGAGAGAAGGTTTTGAGTAAAAAAGGAATTGCCATTTTAGGGGCAACGGGTAGTGTCGGCACACAAGCCTTGGATGTTATTAGAGCCTTTCCGGATAAGTTTGAAGCAGTTGTTTTGACTTGCGGCAGCAACGGCGAGCTGTTGATCAAACAGGCGTTAGAGTTTAAACCAAAATCGGTCGTCGTGACCGATCCGATCGAATATAAAAAGGTTAAAGAGGCCTTGGCATCTCAGGAGACGACTGTTTTATACGGTGAGGAGGGATTGATTGAAGTGGTGCAATATACCGAAATCAGCATTGTGTTAAATGCTATTGTGGGGTCTGCAGGTTTAAAACCTACTGTCGTAGCCATCCGATCCAAGAAAGATATTGCTTTGGCCAATAAAGAAACCCTTGTGGTGGCCGGCGAGTTGATTATGGCTCTGGTCAAAGAATATGGTGTAAATATGTTACCTGTAGATTCTGAACATTCGGCCATCTTCCAATGTTTGGTCGGTGAAGACCAAAATCCCATTGAGAAAATTTATGTGACAGCATCTGGAGGGCCTTTCCGCGGAAAAAAAAGAGAAGAGTTGCTGCATGTAACGAAAGTGCAAGCGTTAAAACATCCCAATTGGTCTATGGGGGCCAAAATCACGATAGATTCCGCTTCTTTGATGAACAAAGGTCTTGAGGTGATCGAGGCGAAATGGCTTTTTGATCTTTCGATCGATCAGGTTGATGTCATTGTACATCCAGAGTCGATTGTACATTCCTTGGTCCAATTTAAGGATGGCTCCATAAAAGCACAAATGGGGGTTCCGGATATGAAATTGCCTATTCAATATGCCTTGACTTATCCTGCCCGATTCGAAAATAATTTTGAGCGGTTCAATTTTATGGACTATCCGACGCTACATTTTGAAAAAGCGGATCGGGAAACATTTCGGAACTTGGCGTTGGCTTATGAAACACTTCGTGCTGGCGGAAATAAATCTTGTATATTGAACGCTGCAAATGAGGTGGTTGTAGGCGCTTTTTTAGCCGATAAGATCGGATTCCTGGAAATGAGCGATGTCATCGAACGTACACTGGGGAAGGTAGGATTTATAGCTAATCCGACATTAGAAGACTACTTGGAGACTGATCGCTTAGCACGGTCGATAACAAAAGAAATAATCAAAGATTAAATATAGAAAGCATACATGGGTGTTTTAATTATGGTCGGACAAGTGATTTTAGGCTTGTCAATTTTAATTGTTCTACATGAGTTAGGACATTTTTTAGCAGCACGTGCATTTGGAATTAAAGTGGAGAAATTCTATTTATTCTTTGATGCCTGGGGAGTGAAATTGTTTAAGTTCAATTATAAAGGCTGTGAGTACGGTATTGGCTGGTTACCTTTGGGTGGCTATGTGAAGATTGCCGGCATGATCGACGAGTCAATGGATACCGAACAGTTGAAAGGCGAACCTCAACCTTGGGAGTTTCGTTCGAAACCCGCATGGCAACGCTTGATCGTGATGCTGGGCGGTATTATTGTTAATATTATCGTGGGTATCCTGGTTTTTTGGATGTTGACCTTTAAAATGGGCAATACAGATATCAGGATGGATCAGCTCGTGAACGGTATTGTCCCGGGATCTATTGGTGAATCCATTGGTCTGAAGGCAGGTGATAAAGTTATTGCTATCGACGGACATCGCGTGGAAAACTACTCCGAGTTAATCAGTTCGAAAGTGTTAATGGGCGGTGTAGCCCTTACGATAGAACGTGATGGTGCAACAAAAGAAATTAAGGTACCAGCAGACTTACTGAATACTTTGTCAGATAAAAAAGGAGAGAAGTTTATTGAACCACGTGTGAAGACAACAAGCGTGGCGCAGGTGGCCCCAGGATCAGTGGCCAGCAAAATGGGCTTTGCAAAAGGGGATAGCATTGTTGCCGTAAACGATATTCAGGTACCTTTCTTTGATCAGTTTAGGGGATTAATTAAAGCAAGTGTCAACAAAGCTGTTGTCATTAAAGTAAATCGTGCTGGAGCTGAGGTTCCTTTGCAAGGTACTGTACCGGCAGATGCTATGTTAGGTATTGGTATCAATCATGATTATTCAATTAAATCGTTTACAACACATTATACGCTCCTGGAGGCTTTTCCGATCGGTGCTAAGAAAGCATTTACGGTAATTACGGATAATGCCAAGGGTTTCGGAAAAATTTTCAAAGGTGAGGTACGGGCGGATAAAGCACTATCTGGTCCTATTGGTATTGCTACCTTGTTTGGTACCGAAGTGGATTGGATTCGTTTTTGGTCTTTGGTCGGGATGCTTTCAATGGCACTTGCATTTATGAATTTATTGCCTATTCCGGCACTGGATGGCGGTCACGTCTTATTCTTATTGATTGAGATGATCCAAGGCAAACCTTTGAGCGAAAAGTTTCTTGAAAAGGCACAAATGGTGGGATTCTTTATCCTTTTGGGGCTCATGGTATTTATATTTGGAAATGATATTTTTAAGTTGTTCAAATAACCTAAGTGGTACAATATCGTCTTGCATATTCGCTAGCACAAGATGAATATTGATACGATCATTGTACGCGCGACAACTTGATATCGAATCGTGCAGGCGAATTGTTGAAAACAAAAAACATGGATCAAATCCATCGTCTCAAAGGCCTCAACGCACATAGAACAGGGGTCGAATCAATAATTCAACAAAAAATAGGGGAGTTTTCTTTTGGAAAACTCCTTTTTTATTTCTTACATTTGAATATGGACGGAAGAAATAGAGCAGACGTAAAACCCGGAATGTTGGTCAATATTATTTTAAAAAAAGATCAACGTAGTGGAAATCTTACAGAAGGTATTGTAAAAGATTTATTGACATCTTCTTCTTATCATTCCAGAGGTATTAAAGTAAGACTGACTGATGGTCAGGTGGGGCGAGTGGCCGAAATTATTGAGGATGACTTTTAACGATATCATATCGTTAAATCAAGTCTGTCAACAAGTGCAGGGATCTGGATATAATGTCCCCAAGACAATTTCTACCTATTAATATTCTTTTTATTCGATCTGAATTCCGTTATAGGCGAATTACAATGTGTTTTTTTTGAAATAAGATTTGCATAGTAAAATAATTCTTGCTAACTTATTTCCAGTTTTTTTATTTTATTACGTATTTATAGAATTTTATTGTATTAATTAGTAGCATGACAGCTTTTTCGAATGGATACCAAAAGTAAATGTAAGATTGTCTACGCAGATGATGTGACGATCCATCATGTGATGATGAGGGCTATGGCCCAATCCCATTCTTTGGAATTAGTGTATTGCGCCGCTAACGGCAGAGATCTCATCGACTATTTAATTGAACATAAAAAAGCACTACCGGAGGTATGTATACTGGATCTGCACATGCCGATTTTAAATGGTATCGAAACCGCAAAAATAGTCAGGGATAAATTTCCTTCCATCCGTATATTTGGCCTGACCTCGAGTAGTGATGAAATCGAACGTATTGAAATGTTAGCGGGAGGCGCCGAGCAAATCTTTTCGAAGGAAGAGATGGCTGCATTGCTGCAACAGCTAAATGCATAAAAAAAGCCTAACAATTTGTTAGGCTTTTTCGTTATTTTCCAAAGCTTCTTTAAACTTTAGCAGCCTTACCCATGCGGGGCATTTGCTCAGATCTTTTTTCCATAGTCCAACATGAATAAAACTCGTGCTAATAAATCGCTCTACATCAAAGACTTGCATGTCTTGTTGTATCTCCAGCGATTTGGGGAGCTCCCGAGAGCGAAAATATTCTTGTAATTCTTCTGGTGTCATAAGACAAAAATAGCTTTTTAAATCATTATCTCCAACCGCCACCTAGAGAACGGTAGAGGTCCACGAAGCCATCCAAATGCTGCTGGCGTAATTCGACAAGGTCTAAATCGCTGTCCAGGGCATTGCTCTGAGCGGTGATCACCTCGAGGTAAGTTGCATAACCACTTTTGAAGAGTAGATTTGCATTCTTCACCGCGAGATGCGCATTATCCACTCTTTGCCTTGCCAGCTCCAGCTGTTCACGCTGTTTGTCGACGGTTACTACAGCATTGGAGACTTCAGCAACGGCTTCAACCACTTTCTGTTGAAGCAGGATTTCGGCCTTATCCCGTTCCAGTCTAGCAACTTCATATTGTGTTTTTAGAGTTTTGTTTTTGAAAATGGGTGTGGTCAGATTGCCGGTGATGCCACCTAATAAAGCTCCGGGGATATTGAACCAATTTCTGGGAAGCATAGCGTTTACCCCCAATACTCCACCGATGTTGAGCGAAGGATAACGCATAGCCTGTTGAATATTGGCGTTCGCATTAGCGGCCATCAATTGAAACTCGGCCGAACGTATATCTGGACGATTTCGTACAATTTCGATGGGTGAACCGAGTGAGATGTCTTTGCTTTCAGCAAAAAGGTGTTCATATGAAGTCCCGCGCCTGATGCTATCTGGAAGTCTTCCAGTTAACGTCTGAAGTGCATTCTCTTGAATTACAATCTGCTTTTCCAATTCTGGTACGAGCGAAGCGGCAAGCAAGCGTTGCGATTCGGTTTGTTGTATGGCCAGCGCTGTAATCTCACCGGCATTGTATTGAAGTTTGATCATGCGTAATGTACTGTCATTCAATTGGACATTGCGTTTGGCCACTTCAATCTTGGCATCTAGCATCAAAAGATTGAAGTAACCTTTGGCAACAGCAGTGATGATATTGGTTCGAATTGCATTTTTCGCTTCCTGTGTATCCAAATATTCAGCAAGGAGTTGTTCTTGTTTGCTGCTGATCTTTTTCCAGATGTCTATCTCCCAGCTAAAACTGATATCTGATCCAAATTGAGATTGGTAAACAAACATATTTTCCCTTGCTTTTTCGCCCTTGCGCTCATAGTATTTTGTCAATGGCCCGCTTCCAAAATCTCTGGATCGCCAGGTACGGCTGCCATTGGCAATGGTAGCATTGACACTTGGTAAATAGTTCGATTTATTCTGTGCCAAGACCCTCGTGGAGATTTGGAGATTGAGCAATGCAGTCTTCATCTCGAAGTTATTGGCTAAAGCAGAGTCGATTAGTAGTTTGAGGGTGGGATCATGGAAAAACGATTTCCAATGAATAAGACCCATGCTTGACGTATCGCCAAAATAATCCAGTGTATCACCACGGAAGGTGTTGGGAAGTTTTAGCTTGGGCTGAACATAGTCTTTGCCAACTTTACAGGCATTCATTAATATTATTAGGCCTGCAGCTACACATAGTGCTGAAATGTATTTTCTTATGTTCTTCATTCTTCTTCTTTAGCTAATTTATCCTGTAATTTCTCATCCAAACCTTTGAAGACAACAAAGAGTACCGGAATAATAAAAATGCCAAACGCAACGCCTAGCAGCATGCCTCCTGCGGCGCTAAAGCTAATCGAGTGATTACCAATAGCCGAAGGGCCAACTGTCCACATCAATGGAACGAGACCTGCAACAAATGCGAGACTGGTCATTAAAATCGGTCTTAACCTTAATTTTGAGCCGCTGACTGCCGCTTCGACAATAGTTTTCCCATTTTTGCGCTCTTGTATGGCAAACTCGACAATGAGGATTGCATTTTTAGCCAATAGGCCGATAAGCATGATTAAGCCTACCTGTACATAGATATTATTCTGCAAGCCGACAAGATTGATCACTGAAAAAACACCGATCAAACCCACAGGTATTGACAACAAAACCGCCCAAGGCAAAATATAGCTTTCATACTGTGCAGCGAGTAGAAAGTAAACAAACAAGATACTCAGTACAAAGATCAGGATGGTCTGTGAGCCTGATTGACTCTCCTCATAACTCATTCCCGTCCATTCAAAGCCATAGTTGCCGGGAAGCTCCTGGTCAGCTAGCTTTTGGATCGCCTGCATGGCGTCATCGGTGCTGTATCCTTCAGCCGGTGTTATATTGACTGAAATAGCATTGTATAGATTATACCGGGTGATGGTTTCGGGCCCAACAGTTTTTTCTAATGTCAATATGGTGTTGATGGGTACCATCTCACCTTTGTTGTTCCGTACGAAAATTGAATTGAAGGACTCGGGGTCTTTACGGAAGTCAAAATCCGACTGCACGTAGACACGATACTGACGACCGAAACGATTAAAGTCACTGGCTTGTACCCGTGCAAAATAGGAGCGGATCGTGGACATGAGATCTTTGATCTCAACGCCAAGTGATTTCGCTTTTACAGCGTCAATGTTCACCTCGTATTGTGGGAAATTGGATTTAAAGCTGGTGTAAGCGCTTCGGATTTCCGGACGGGTATTCAATTGGCTAATGAAAGTATCCGCAATGGTATTAAAGTCCCTTACGTCACCGCCCATGCGATCTTGTAAAACCATCTCAATGCCCGCAAAATCACCAAATCCCTGTACGGTTGGTCTTGGGAAGACTGTGAATGTAGCCTCATTAATTTGAGCCAAATCATTCCTGATGGTGTCCATAAAAGCATTGATATTTTTAATATGCTCGCGCTTTGCATGCGGCTTAAGTGTAATGTAACCTGCAGCAAATGCAGGGCTTGAACTACCATCCAGGGCGTTGAATCCAGATACCGTTGTCATTCCTTCAATATCTTTTCTTTTTTTCAGTATGCTGTCGGCACGATGGAGGACTTCTGTCGTCCGGCTTAGCGAAGCTCCTGGAGGCAGCGCGATGTTGTAAGTGATAAATCCATCATCTTCTGTTGGGATAAAACTCTTTGGCGTTTTGACCATCAAAACGACTCCGATTGCGGTAATCAATATCAAACCTATCCAGGCTACTTTTTTGTGATTAATCAACCACTGCACGATGGATACATACCGGGCAGTCAGATGATCAAAAGAAGTGTTAAATGCTTTAAAGAAGCGATCTTTGAATTGATTAATTTTGGATTTATGTTTTTCTTCGTTCTGATGTTTTGGCGCTTTGAGTAAGAGTGCACATAACGCAGGACTCAATGTCAATGCATTTAATGCCGATATTAAAATCGCAGTTGCCAGTGTATAAGCAAATTGTCGGTAAAAGATACCAGCAGGTCCCTCCATAAAGCCAACGGGCAAAAATACGGCCGCCATGACCATGGTAATGGACAGTATCGCACCGGTAATTTCTGACATTGTCGATAATGTTGCTGCTTTAGGTTTTAATCCTGTGCTGTGCATTTTCTCATGTATCGCCTCCACAACAACAATAGCATCATCCACAACAATACCAATGGCAAGCACCAAGGCAAACATCGTCAATACATTGAGCGAGAAGCCAAACAGCTGTAAGAAAAAGAAAGTACCTACCAAAGAAACGGGTATTGCAATCGCAGGAATCAAGGTAGACCGAAAATCTTGTAGGAAGATGAAAACAATGATAAATACGAGAATAAACGCTTCAAAAAGGGTGTGTTCAACCTGATTGATGGATTCATCAATCTGGTCACGCACGGAATAAGTCACTTCATAATGTAATCCCTTAGGGAATGTCTTAGCTTGCTCTTCGAGCACCTTTCGGACGGCAATATCTATATCGTGGGCGTTAGAACCACTGGTTTGTGTCAGATTGAGGGTCAGCCCGGGATGACCATTAACTTTATTGTCGCTACTGAGATTTGTTGCGCCAAATTCTACCCGCGCAACATCCTTTAGGTAGAGGACCGACCCATCATTGTTTGTCTTGATGACAATATGCTGGAATTCTTCGG
Source organism: Sphingobacterium prati (assembly GCF_013167215.1). Classification (GTDB taxonomy): domain Bacteria; phylum Bacteroidota; class Bacteroidia; order Sphingobacteriales; family Sphingobacteriaceae; genus Sphingobacterium; species Sphingobacterium prati. Next base: position 769,521 of record NZ_JABJWY010000034.1, on the reverse strand, counting down.
GGGTTGTAAAGCGCCCCTTGTGTCGAATCACGGTTTCAAATGCTTCGTCAGAAGTTTCCCCAAATTTACCCGGAGCGATTTCAAAGTTTTGATCTTTGATGGAGTTCATAATGTCTTGGGGGACAAGATTATAGAGTGCTAATTTTTCAGGATTTAGCCAAAGCCGCATCGCATAATCCCTTGCACCGAGACGGGATACTTGCGCTACCCCGTCGACACGCAATAAGGGCCGCATGAGATTGATCTGTGCGTAGGCCTGCAAGAAAGTCTCGTCATAGGCCTTATCTTGATGATCTGAATAGAGATTAATGGTCATGATAACCCCCGTCTGACGTGGCATAACGGTAATCCCGGCCTCATTTACTTCGGCAGGAATAGCGCTAATGGCTTTTGAAATGCGGGTTTGCACATTCACCGAGGCAATGTCTGGATTTGTTCCAGTTTTGAAATAGACGGATACACTTCCCGAACCAGAATTGGAGGCAGAAGATTTAATGTACGTCATGTCTTCAACACCGTTGATGGCCTCTTCAATGGGCAGCAAAACACTTTTTGCTACCGTCTCCGCGTTGGCACCCGGATAACTCAGTGATACCAGGACACTCGGCGGTGCGATTTCAGGAAAGCGGGATACAGGAAGTAATTTTAACCCCACCAAACCCAATATGACTAAAATGATAGAAATGACCGTCGCTAAAACAGGTCTATTTATAAAGGTTTTTAACATACATAAGAATTTTAGACATACCAAGGGCAAACCTGAAAATAGGCAGCCATAAATACGTGAAAAGTGCGTTAATTATTTTTGTGGAATAGGGGCTACGATCGAACCATCGGTTAGTTTGTCAAATCCGCTGGTAATGATACGATCATTTTCCTTTAGACCTGATGCCACAATGTAATTGCCCTTACTTTTGCCCGAAAGTTCGATATTCCGCCGTTGCGTTTTATTGTTTTTGTCTAATATGTAGACAAACGTTTTATCCTGCAATTCGTTGATGGCAATCTGTGGGATCTGGAGGACATTCTTTTTTACTTCGGCAATTTTTAGTGTACCACTGCTTCCTGAACGTAACATATTGTCTTGGTTCTGAAAAGTTGCACGTAAAGAAATCGCGCCGGTGGTTCGGTTGATTTGTCCATTGATGGCATCGACAGTTCCTTTCTTTGCATATTCTTCGCCATCTGCGAGAACTAATGTGACTTGGGGAAAAACCAGTTTTTGGTTGTGGTTGTACTTCTTGCCCTCAACACTGTCTTTTTTTGCCTGTGCTTTTGAAAAATATAGGAAATCAGATTCGTTCATCGAAAAATATACATAGACCTCTTGGATATCGGAAAGGTAGGTGAGGGGCTCCTTATCACCTTTGGATACTAAATTGCCCACACGTTTTGGTATCCGTCCGATATACCCACTTACAGGAGCGGTAATGATGGTAAAGTCTTTGCTGATCTGTGCGGATCGTACAGCAGCTATGGCCTGATCTAAGGTTGCTTTGGCGACTTGATAGTCAGATTTAGCCGAGGCCAGTTTTACATCTGAAATGACATCATTTTGAACCAATGGCTTCAAACGATCTACCTCCAACTGCGCATTTTTTAGTTTGGCCCGTGCGACCTGTTCCGTAGCAACCATATTGTTTAGGTTTTCTTGATAAGTAGAAGGGTCTACTTTAAATAGCTTTTGTCCTTTTTGTACAAAAGATCCTTCATCGACATAGATTTCTTGCAATAAGCCCTCAACCTGCGGCCTGACTTCTACATTGACTTTTCCTTCGATGGTGCCTAAATAATCTTTGATCGTGGTCGCATCTGATTTTACAACAGTATACACTGGTAAGGCTACGGGTTTTTCATTGACATTATTTTCTTTGGAGGAACTTGAAGAACAACTTACCTGGGTGGCTAAGACTGAACAAATCAATAAGGAGATGCTGAAAATAGATAATGTTTTTTTCTTCACAATGCTTGATTAAATTTATGATATATGTGCTATTTGTAATAATACTATTACAACATATAACGCCAAATAGTTTAATTATTGTGCAAATTAACATTTGTTAACGTTTCAATTTATAGTTAATAACAGTTCAATTAATAATCAAGTATATGTTATTTTATCTTTAAGTTGTTGTTTTTCAGGAGGTATCAATGGATCGGGGCAGGCAGGATCTGGGGGGATATTAAACCGTTATTGAATGGAATAAAGATGGGGAAGTAAAACACAGATCAAATAGAATGAGCCCGATAAACAAACGAGCTCATCAATTTAATACAACAACTTCAAGCTTTTTAAGGGGCTTTTTCAATACCAGGCTTTGTTTAAACTTCTAGAATTTAAGGTGTTTTACCGTCAGCCCGTTATTGATAAGCTGTTTCAAAGCGTCAATCCCTATGCTGATATGTGCCTCAACATACTTGGCTGTAACCGTAACATCACTAACGGATGTTTTTACTCCTTCCGGAATCATAGGTTGGTCAGAAACCAACAGCAAAGCGCCTGTTGGAATCTTGTTGGCAAAACCGACACTGAATATTGTCGCTGTTTCCATATCGACACACATGGCACGGATAGACTTCAGGTACTTTTTAAAAGCTTTGTCATGTTCCCATACTCTCCTATTGGTCGTATATACAGTCCCGGTCCAATAATCTCGTTGGTGGTCGCGAATTGTTGTGGAGATCGCTTTCTGCATGGCAAAGGCTGGTAGCGAGGGTACCTCTGGTGGAAAGTAATCATTCGATGTCCCTTCGCCACGGATCGCCGCGATAGGCAAGATCAATTCGCCTACAGGGATTTTCTTTTTAATACCACCTGTCTTTCCCAAAAATAGAACCGCCTTAGGTGCAATGGCGGATAGCAGATCCATAATGGTTGCGGCCATCGGGCTACCCATTCCAAAATTGATGATGGTAATGCCACCAGCAGTAACGGATTGCATGGGCTTATCCTCACCGTAGATAGGGGCATTGTCATGCATTTCCGAAAATAGTTGGATATATTTTGAAAAGTTTGTCAGGAGGATATACTCCCCAAATTCTTCTAGAGGTCTTCCGGTATAACGCGGAAGCCAATTGTTTACGATCTCTTCCTTTGTTTTTAAACCTGGTGTTATCGGGCTATTTACTGTATTTTTTGTGCTTTTCTTTGTCATAGTCATTTCATTTTAATTTCACGAATTTCTTACCTGTCTATCAACATTCCGGTATGGCTATGTTATTAATGTAATATAAGATTTTAAATTCTTTTTTATCCTATTTTACCTTATTTAAGCGTTTTTAATGATCGAATATCGCTGTGTAAGTGTGATACCAGCTCAGTGAGAAGGTTCAATAGGTAAAAAAAAATCCCGTTCAGCGAACGGGATTTTTTTTAAGCGACTTTAAGCTTTTTCAGATCGGACTTTTCGAATTTTTTCTTCGCATAATCCAAGGTGATTTCCAAGCTTTTCTGTCCCGTTTGCTCTTTGGTTGATGGCATTTCAAACATGGCATCCAACATGATTGCTTCGCAGATACTGCGTAGCCCTCTGGCTCCAAGTTTAAATTCATCAGCTTTATCTACAATAAAAGTATATACGTCGGCATCAAATTTCAGTTCGACACCTTCATACTCAAATAATTTTTTGTATTGTTTTACCAACGCATTCCTTGGCTCTGTTAAAATACTCAACAAGGTTTCCTTATCCAATGGATTTAAATAAGTCAACACCGGAAGGCGTCCAATTAATTCTGGAATTAATCCAAAGTTTTTAAGATCTTGAGGTGTAATATACTTATATAGATTGTTCAAGTCAATTTCCTCTTCATCTTCATTCATTTTATAACCTACAGTCTGAGTGCGCAAACGGTTTGCAATTTTCTTTTGGATACCATCGAAAGCACCACCACAGATAAATAGGATATTGCTGGTATTGACCGCAATCATTTTTTGGTCCGGATGCTTACGGCCGCCCTGAGGTGGAACATTCACAACCGTGCCTTCCAAGATCTTTAATAGCGCTTGTTGCACACCTTCACCCGATACATCACGTGTGATGGAGGGGTTATCGCTTTTACGCGCAATTTTATCAATCTCATCGATATAGATGATACCACGTTCTGCTGAAGCAACATCGTAATCGGCAGCCTGAAGCAAGCGTGTCAAAATACTTTCCACATCTTCCCCTACATATCCTGCCTCGGTTAGTACTGTGGCATCAACAATACAGAAAGGGACGTTCAATATTTTGGCAACAGTCTTTGCCAACAATGTTTTACCGGTACCCGTCTCACCAACGATAATCAGATTGGATTTTTCGATTTCAATTTCGTCTTTATCCACTTTTTGATTTAAACGTTTATAGTGATTATAAACGGCCACCGAAATTACTTTCTTTGCATCATCTTGACCGATTACATACTGATCCAAGTGCGTTTTGATCTCTTGGGGACGTATTAATTTTAATGCAGTTTGTAAAGTCTTGCTTTTCCGTTGTTTTAATTCTTCTGCCAAGATTTCTCCTGCTTGTTGGATACATCTATCACAGATGTGTGCTCCATTTCCAGCAATGAGCATCTGAGCTTCATTTTTGCTTATTCCACAAAACGAACAATGAATGTCTCTATCGTTATTCTTCGCCATCGTTATTTAATAATCTCCTTCTTAGGAAGTAAAATCTCATCAATCATACCAAATTCTTTGGCCTCGTTGGCTCGCATCCAGTAATCACGATCAGAAGATTTTTCTACCCACTCGTAAGTTTGTCCGGAGTGTTCTGAAATAATGGTATATAATTCTTCTTTTAATTTCATCATTTCACGCAAGTTGATCTCCATATCTGCTGCAACCCCTTGAGCGCCGCCGGATGGTTGATGGATCATCACGCGTGAGTGACGTAAAGCAGCACGTTTGCCTTTCGCTCCTGCTACTAAGAGGACAGCACCCATAGATGCCGCAATTCCTGTACAGATTGTAGCTACATCTGGTGTTATATACTGCATCGTATCGTAGATACCTAAACCTGCATAAACACTTCCACCTGGTGAATTGATGTAGATTTGGATGTCACGTTGTGCGTCAGTGGACTGTAAAAACAACAATTGTGCCTGAATAATATTTGCAACCTGGTCATCGATACCGCTTCCCAAAAATATAATACGATCCATCATCAAACGTGAAAACACATCCATCTGCGCAACGTTCAATTGACGTTCTTCAACGATGTACGGTGTAAGGTTTGTCGGGATGCTGGTCTCTGTGCGGGCAATAAAACTGTCAACATGTTGACTTCCAATGCGGTGATGCTTTACGGCATATTTTCTGAATTCGTTTTTATCTATATTCATCTTTTTATTTTTTTCTATCTGCAGGACTAATATAAAACTATATTTTAAAAATCAAATAAATTGAAAAGATGTTTTACATCTACTTTACATTTTTTCGGTACAGCCGCTTTCAGCAAAGAAAGGTGACTTATAATAGGGCTTATGCTTTATCCTCACTTAGAAGTTCTTAGCCGATTTCACTATAATCCGGAAGCTCTTCTATAAATTGATATGATTCGTTGTCAAAGTCAACTTTGCAATAATAGTGATTTATACCGTTGCTCACCAGTAAGTATGGAATACGATGCACGGAATTATAATTGGCAATCTGTTCAAATACTTTCTGTGTAATGTTAATGTGCGGTGCTTTGAATTCGGCTAACACAACTTTATGCCCCTTACTATTATAAATTAATAAATCACTCCGTCGCTGAAGATTGTTTAGCTTTAACCCACCCTCGATATTCATCAGTGACTTTGGATAATTTTTGATCAAAGCCAAATAATTTATCCAATGTTGCCGTACCCATTCCTCTGGCGTCAATATCAGTTCTTTTTTTCGCAGTTCATCAAAAATATAGACCGCGTTGTTCTTTTTGGATATTTTAGCTCTGAACGGGGGCAAATTGAGCGGTGTCGGTGAAAACATACACAAATATACTAAAATTTCAGCAAAAAAAGGGAATTCATAGGATTCTCCGCAATGGTTTTTTTCGCTCTTATCGTTGCTTCTTTCAATCAATTGGTTAGATCTTTTAACTAATATAGATCGGATAGCGGGACGAATTCTCATTGCTATGCTGCTGTAGAATTGATAGTAAAATCGTAATTTCGCCTCTATGAATATAAATCCGATCTTATCCGATATAAAGAATAGATCTTTTAAACCGGTCTATCTGCTACAGGGAGAGGAAAGTTATTTTATCGATACCATCGCAGACGCGCTGGAGTCGACGGTGTTAAATGATGCACAAAAAGGCTTTGATCAATCTGTTTTTTACGGAAAGGATATCGATATTTCTACCGTAGTCAATGCAGCCAAACGCTATCCGATGTTAAGCGATCATCAGGTGATTATTGTAAAGGAAGCTCAGGAACTAAAATGGAAATCAGATACAGAGGAACTGTTGATGAAGTATCTTGAACATCTGACACCGACAACCATTCTGGTTTTTTGCTATAAGCATGGCAAATTTGACAAACGGAAGAAAATATACAAGGTGTTTGAAAAAGTCGGATTAGTTGTTGATGCGGCTAAATTATATGATGATAAAGTAGCCCCATGGATCGGTGGATACCTTAAAGATGCTGGCTGGCGCATACATCCGCAGGCAGCAGCACTGATTGCGGATTATCTCGGCAATGATCTAGCCAAAGTATCCAATGAATTGGACAAACTGATGCTGAATGTCCCTAAGAACCAGGAGATCAGTGTGGATGATGTCGAACGCAATATTGGAATTTCAAAAGATTTCAATGTGTTTGAACTCAATACAGCATTGGCAAAACGTAATGCGTTGAAAGCTTATCAGATCGTGGATTATTTTGTGGCAAACCCAAAGAACAACCCCTTGGTGATGGTGGTGGGGCAGGTGGCTACCTACTTTACCAAAATACTGAAATACCATTACCTCATTGATAAATCAGCGGCCGCAAAAGAACTGGGGGTGCATCCTTTTTTCTTAAAGGAATATGAGCTGGCAGCCCGAAATTACAATCGCCGGAAAACTTTTGATGTGCTGAATGTACTCAAAGAGACTGATCTGAAGTCAAAGGGGGTGAATGTGCCCAGCAATTTCAATAGTGAAGAGATCCTCAAAGAAATGGTCTATCGAATTTTAAATTAGATACTTGGAAGCACCGAAACGCTAATGCGTCTTCAAAAATTCCAGGATTCTTTGTGGAATTTTTGCCTGTAAACCGCGTTTATTCATCAGTCTAATGTAGCTGCGATAATCGTTAGCCGCTTTTTTAACATAGCCTTGTCCTCTTTTGAAAAACACGTCACCACGGTTTAGGTAAGCTACTTCACGTTCAGGAAAATAAACTATCACCTTGTCCAAGAAGACCTGTGCCACATCCAGCTGACCGATTTGTTCCAAAAAATAACCTATGTCATTGACCACCTGTACATTTTTACCATGAATAGGATTTGCATTGTCAGGCTGCTCCTCGTCCAGGCTGTTTTCCATAAAATACTTTGCTGTATGCTCGGTAAAAACTCTAGGTAGCAAAAAAAGGCTGTTTTTAGGTATTTCTTTTAACGAACGAAGTAGTGTACTGTAATCGCCCGCTTTGTAGCTAAGGCTAATCCTCTGATTGCTGATCACGGTGGAATCATAGGATAGGGACTCCGCATTATAGTCGTCTAGATACACCTTGACGTTTTTTGAATAGGACATATATTCGCTGTTGTTTGTACCTTCGTTATCCGATCCGGAATTATCTCGTTCTGCTAATTGCCAGCGTTTTGTCGCCGGCCGATAAACAAAATAATAACCTTCACTTTGACCAAAAGCGTTCGGCCCCCACGAAATCGAGATGCTTACGGTATCGCGGCTGGCATTTACGTTATAATAACTCATATTATTGCACGACGCACAAAAGAAAGCGTTATCATTCTTGAATGACAACTGATAATCATTTCCTTTTCTAGCATAAAATGCCAATCCGACTTTGGTGTAACCAGGGCCATCAAAGCTCTTATAAAATTCATGCTTGAAAGTAAGCGTATCTGCTTTTTCGTAAGCAACAAAAACTCCTGCAGGTGTTTTGCTCATGTTTAGTTGGCTTAACTGTACCGTGTCTGTATTAAAGTACTTAGCGAAATTGTCGGGTGAAACAGCGCCTATTAGCCGTATATGCCGAGGCTGGGCTACTAAAAGCAGCGATGGGCCCATGAATAGAATGAAAAGATAAATTTTCAATCGAATGCTGTTTTTTTTAATACTGGCGCTGCTATATGTAATTGGCATTTCAATCTGCTCTATGCTTATGAAAACTCTTGAGAATAGACATTACTCGAAATTACATTAATCTGAAAAAAAAACAAAAAAATGTTTTGTAGTTAGATAGCTACATGTATATTTGTAGTCAAATGACTACATATTATATAGTCTTGTTATTTAAGGTTCGCCGGGTCTGGGTTATAATTTAGTAATGGACTGCATAGCAAGTAGCTAGTGGGCAGCAATCACAAACGGTAGTTACTGAAATCCAGAAGAGTAGGCAAAAATATATAATCAATGAATAAGGGAATTAAAACAGTGCTCTATCCCGTACAAGAGATGGCACAATCGAAAGCATTATTCGCAAAATTATTGAACGTAGAACCCTATGTGTACGGTTCGTGTTATATTGGCTTTAAAGTCAATCATCAGGATAGTGGCTTGGTTCCCAATAATCCTGAAAATGGTCTGACGGCATTTTTTCATGTCGATAACATCAAAAGCAGCCTGCAGATTCTCATTGATTCGGGATGTGAAATTATCCGTGATATAACTGATGTCGGTGGCGGAAGATTGGTGGCAAGTGCAAAAGGTAGCAGCAATAATATGATTAGGTTGGTTCAGATCTGATCATGACCACCTATAACCAACCTTATACAAATAAAATAAAGATGAAAAAGAGCATTAAAATAATTTATTGGATTTCAACTGTATGGCTGTCTTTGGGACTGGTATCAACTGCTATCATACAAATCTTTAAGATACAAACTGAGGGGGCTGGTGGGGTACAAAATGTAGCTCACCTGGGATATCCCGATTATATATTATCGCTGCTCGGTATCTGGAAGATTTTGGCTGCCATAGCCCTACTGCTATCGAAGAGACCCTTGTTGAAGGAATGGGCTTATGCTGGTATTTTCTTTACGGCAACTGGAGCATTGTATTCCCATCTTATGGTAGGGGATGCTTTTGATTTAATGGCTCCAGCTTTGCTTTATTTGATTCTAATTGCAGTATCCTGGTATTTTAGACCTGCCGAAAAAAAACTTAGATAACCTTTAGTTAGATCTGTCATCTGTTTTGTTTGATGGATGCGTTGGGTGGCCAGGCCATCAGATTTTTTGTGGTAAAACGGTGAAAAACCATTTAAAGATCCTTTAAATGGTTTTTGTAGATAAAGGGATATCTTGTTGTAAATCATTCTATTGTGATCATTTAGCTGTTTTTGTGCAGCATTTCCTGCTGTATTTTTTACATAAATTTAATAATTAAACATTTGTTTAAATTAAACGTTTGTTTAACTTTGTCCGCATTTAACAGAAGATAATTTTTTCCGGTGGATAACAGGCATAATTATCGAAAAAAAAGTTAGGGGTTTTTAATGGATTTTAACGAGAAACAAATAGATATCCTCCTTGCAGCTGAGCGACTTTTCGCAACAAAAGGATTTGATGGAACTTCCGTGCGCGACATCGCACACGAAGCAAATGTCAATGTCGCCATGATCAACTATTATTTTGGGTCAAAAGACAAGCTACTGGATACCTTTTTTGAATGGCGTGTTCCAGATTTTATGATCAATGTGGATGAACTCGCTCTTATAGAAAACGCTTTGGACAAGATTGATACCATGGTGGATAGATCTATTAAATCGATGAATTCGCATCGAAAATTATATCATATTATAACAATTGAAAGTTCCTTAAAGCAGCGTATGCTGATATCAGCGGCTTTTAGGAAGCTCAAGTTGCACAATCTGGAAGTCATCTCGTCTGTTATTAATGAGGGGGTGGCACAGGGGGTATTTAAGGGGGGGAACGACCCGATTCTGATTCACTCGATGATGATGGGAACTTTTATGAATTTTCAGATGAACTACAGTTTTTTACAGGAACAGTTGCGTATTGCAAGTGATACGGAATATGCAAGGTATATCGAAACAACATTAACACAATTTATACAGAAAACAATTAAAGCTTTATTGACATATGAAAAATAAGTTGTCCAATTTAAGTGCTTTATTGCTTTTGAGTCCTTTGGGTTTGCTGGCGCAAGACAACAAACACCTGACTTTGGAAGAAATAATTCACATGGCTGCAAACCAAAGTGTGGAAGCGAAAACTGCCGATACCAAAATACTGGGAAGACAGCTCGAGGTCGAAAGTGCCAAATCGAAACAGCTTCCCGATGCAAAATTGAGCGGGCAATACATGGCGATGACTACACCAAATGTGAATCTAAAGTTGGCGCTGGGTGAAGGTGGTTCGGCTCCGGATATCGCTGCAAACCAGCTGTGGCTTGGACAGGCATCTGTCAGCATGCCGATTTATACAGGTGGCAAAATTAAAGGGGGAATTGCTATAGCAAAAGATGCTTTGCAAGCAGAGGAATGGAATGCTGTGGCGAGCAAACAGCAATTGGCTGTACGTGCTATAGCACTTTATTTGAATCTGTATAAAGCACAGCAGACCAATTTGTTGATTGCTGAAAATATTAAGCAGTCGGAACAACGTGTGTCAGATTTTAAAGCCATGCTGGACAATGGGCTGATTGCAAGAAACGATCTGCTTAAAGCGGAATTGCAATTGTCTAATTATCAGGTATCTCTTCAGGAAGCGCAAAAAAACATCAAAGTGCTGAATTATCAATTGGCGAATTTGCTCAAGATTGCAGAAGATACGCAATTGGATCAGATTAATCTGGCTGAGGTCACCGGAATAGATCTTGGACTGAAGGCTTCCTATGAAGCGGCAAAAACGGAGCGATCGGATCTAAAATCATTGGCCTCCCAACGTAAGGTTGCTGAGGACCAATTGAAAGTGACCAAGTCATCCACATTGCCAAGTGTTTTTGCTTCGGCAGGATATAATGCTTTTGGCCTACAAAAGGTAGTCACAGTGACCAATGCGGCATCAGTAGGTGTCGGGATATCATATGATATCGGTTCTTTATATAAAAATAAACGGGAGGTCAACGTTGCTAAGAATCGGATCAAGGAAATCGATGAAAACCTAGAGCTGCTCAATGACCGTGTAAAAGTTGAGGTGCAACAGGCCAATGAGAATTATATGCTGGCCCAGAAACAGGATGTGGTGTACCATCAGGCGGTAGATCAGGCTGTCGAGAATTATCGTATTACTAAAGACAAGTATGATAATGGGATTGCCGATACAGATGATTTGTTGACTGCTGATGTACAACAGCTTCAAAGCAAGATCAACCTGGCAATCAGCAAAGCAAATACAATTGAAAAATACTATGACCTGCTGTTGGCAAATGGGTCGTTAAACATTAAATAGCAATTAATCTAGACATGGAAAATACAGTAGAAAAGGCACCTGAAAAAAAAGGTACAAATAAAAAATTCACCATTATTTTGGCCGCTCTGGTTATCTTCGGTGGGGCTTACGGAGGTTATAAATATTTACATGGTCAGGCGCATGAAACGACTGACGACGCACAGGTGGAGAAGAACATGAGCCCAATCATCCCGCGCGTAGGGGGATTCATTTCAAAGGTTTATGTCAAGGACAATGATTTGGTGAAAAAAGGGGATACTTTGTTTACAATAGAGAGCCAAGATTATCAGGTCCGTGTGGACGAAGCAGAAGCTGCATTGGCTGCTGCGGAAAGTAGCTTTGATGTATCAAAGGCGGATGTTTCGGCATCTTCTGCTAATGTTGCGATCTCGGACGCAACGATTCAATCAAATTTAGGAAGCATTGAGGCAGCACGTATCCGCGCAAAACAAGCGAATAACGATTATATCCGTTACCAAAATTTATATAATAACCAGTCTATCACAAAGCAGCAATATGAGCAGGCGTTGACGGCTAAGCTGGAAGCGGACAAACAAGTTGAAATCTTACAACAACAACGCAATGCAAGTACTTCACAACGTAATGCAATCGTGAGTAAAACGACAGTTGCTTCAAAGCAAACATCTGTGGCGGAAGCAAATATCAAAAGAGCAAAAGCACAATTGGAAGCAGCCAAATTGAATCTTTCATATACTGCTGTGCTGGCTTCAGTAGATGGTCAGGTATCTAATATTAAAGTGCAGCCAGGTCAGATGATCAACGCGGGGCAGTCTTTATTTTACATTGTCGATAACATTGAAACTTGGGTGGTTGCTAATTTTAAAGAGACACAATTGCAAAAAATGAAACCAGGTCAAAAAGTAGGTATTAAAGTGGATGCTTATCCAAATATCGAATTTGAAGGTGAAGTCAATTCATTTTCTCCGGCGACCGGTTCACGTTTCTCTTTATTGCCTCCAGATAATGCAACGGGTAACTTTGTGAAAACGGTACAACGCCTTCCGGTAAAAATCAAATTGACAAAAGATAATAAAGCTGAAAATGTCGCTTTGCTCAGACCCGGCATGAATGCTGATGTAGATGTGCATGTTCAATAACTATGGAAAATTTAAATCAACAAGATAGTCTAGTTGAATATGGTTTTCGACGTGTAGTCATCACGATTACAGCAGTGCTCTGTGCTTTGCTGGAGATCGTGGATACGACAATTGTGAATGTGGCTCTTAACGATATGAAAGGTTCGTTGGGAGCAACATTGACAGATGTGGCTTGGGTGATCACAGCTTATGCCATTGCTAACGTAATTGTTATTCCAATGACAAGTTGGCTATCCCAACAGTTTGGAAGGCGAAATTACTTTGCCGTGTCAATTATCATATTTACAGTATCTTCATTTTTATGTGGTAACGCGACCAATATCTGGGAGCTTGTTGCATTTCGCTTCCTTCAAGGGATGGGCGGGGGAGCGCTATTGGTGACTGCACAGACCATTATCACAGAAAGCTATCCAAAAGAGAAACGTAGTATGGCCCAGGCTATTTACGGTATGGGAGTTATCATTGGACCTACTTTGGGCCCACCGTTGGGTGGTTATATCATAGACAATTTCTCTTGGCCATATATTTTTTACATCAATGTGCCTTTGGGAATTATTGCTACTTTATTGACATTGTCCTTTGTACGAAGTCCTAAATATAGCCAAAAACAGTCGGCAAGTGAAGTGGATTGGTTCGGTATGCTATTTTTGATTATGTTTATTGGTTCACTTCAGTTTGTACTGGAACATGGTCAGCAGGATGACTGGTTTGATGATCCATTAATTTTAGGTTTGTCGATTTTATCTGTATTCGGATTGTTGTTCTTTATCTGGCGAGAGTTGGTCTATGACAAGCCGATTGTTAATTTGAGGGTGTTGCGAGATAAAAACTTGCAAGTGGGGGTGGTGATGAGTTTTATCCTCGGTTTTGGTTTATTTGGATCTACCTTTATTATTCCGATCTACACACAATCCATATTGGGATGGACAGCAACGGATGCAGGTTTGTTATTGTTGCCAAGTTCGATCATGACTGGGATTATGATGCCTTTTATCGGTAAAATGATTCAGAATGGTGTGCCGCAGAAATATATGGTCGCAGTCGGTTTAAGTATCTTTTTTGGCTTTTGTTTTTGGATGTATGGTCTAATGACCAATGATACGGGATCTGAACACATGTTTTGGCCACTTATCCTTCGTGGGGTAGGCCTGGGTTTACTATTTGTTCCTGTCATGACGTTGTCGCTCTCTACTCTTCATGGTAGATCCATTGGTGAGGGTGCTGCATTCACGGGTATGATGCGTCAGTTAGGTGGCTCATTCGGTATTGCGTTAATCACGACATTTATCTCCCGTGATTCCCAAAAACATCGTGTGGACCTAGTTGCAAATCTGGATCCGAGTAAGTTTGAGGTACAACAACGTGTGCAACAGTTGCAAATGAGTTTTCAGGCGAAAGGTTTTACTCCAAATGAGGCGCTGGCCAAAGCGCATCAGATATTGGATGTGAACGTCATGAAGCAAGCAACCGTATTGTCTTATATGGATGTATTCCTTTATTTGGGGATTATATTTTTACTTTGTGTACCTTTTGTATTGATGATCAAGCAAGGGAAAACGCAGGTGGATATGTCAAGTGTGCACTAGAATGGACACCTTAATTGGGAATAGTTAATTCAGAATTTTTATCGTTTTATTGGCCCTCAAAAGATTTATTTTTTGGGGGCTTTTTTGTAACCCGAAAGGCATAAATGAAAACCTGATTCAAAATTGATTGTTAAATAATAAAAGATTTTTTGAAATTTATACCCATAAGGTAGTCGGTAAGAAGAAGTTGTTAACTCAAAAGAAGTGCTACATGTATACGGAAAGACTTAATTTTTTAGCTTTTATCATCCCTTTGTTTTTAGTGTTGATGCTGCTGGAGTATTGGTATAGCCTGAAGAAACAAAAGCGGTATTATACATTTGATGAATCAATTTCTAATCTTAACGTCGGCATTGTTGAACGTATGTGTGATATGTTTTCAGTTAGTCTATTCTACTTTTTTTTCGTATGGATCTATCAGAATTTTGCGATTTTCCATATCGAAGCTAATTTGTGGACATGGATCTTACTTTTTCTGTTTACGGATTTTTTGTGGTATTGGTATCATCGTTATAGCCATGAGATTAACTTATTATGGGCGGCGCATGTGGTACACCATCAGAGTGAAGACTATAATTTTACCGTTGCTGCAAGGATCACGATATTTCAAGCCGTCTTCCGTTCTGTGTTCTGGGCTTTTATTCCGCTCTTGGGCTTTCCACCTTTTATGATGACCGCAATCTTATTGGTACATGGGGTGTATCCATTTTTCTCGCATACACAGACCGTGGGTAATCTGGGAATGCTTGAAAAAATTCTTGTTACGCCATCGCATCACCGTGTCCATCATAGCAGCAATGAAATTTATTTAGATAAGAATTATGGTGATATTTTAATTATTTGGGATAAGATGTTTGGAACTTTTATTGCCGAGAAACGCGATGAACCCTGTGTTTATGGGCTAACCAAACCTATTCATCGGTATACATTCCTTTGGCAACATTTTCACTATCTATTTGAGATAGGGGTATCCTTCAAGCGTGCGGTAGGAATAAAAAACAAAATGCGGACGATATTTGGCCGTCCCGATGATATACAGCCTGAAATTAGGGAAGAATTGGAGCAAAAAATATTTGCCGGCACAAAGTCCCGGGTCCACGGAAGAAACCTAAGCCGATATATCTTTTTCCAGTCTATGCTAACAATGGTGTTGCTGTTTTTCTTTTTGCTTTACGGGAATTACCAACATAGTGTACAATTGCTGGTAGGAGGCCTTTTCATTCTGTGCAGTGTAATCTGTATCGGTGGGTTATTGGAGCACGAAAAGTGGGTTTTTCCGCTTGAGCTGCTGCGTCTATTTTTACTGCTGCTGTTTATAACATGTACTTTTTTTTCCCTCCCAGCACTACTGATTCTCTTCACCGTGACCATGATTCTGCTAATTTTTTATCAAGGGATAAAACATCATTATCAGCGAATTCTTCATTTGTGAATTGAGTAAGGGTGCTGTATGGTCAAGATTTTTGGCATAGCGCTATAAAGTTTTGACAATAACTCCTGGCCATGATATCCCAGTTGAAATTTATGTCTGTATTGCTTCTAAATTGTTGTCCGAGCTTCATATAATAATCTGGATTATCCAAAATGGATTGTAGTTGCCTGACCCAAGCGTTAGTATCCTGACTCCTGAGCAATAGTCCATTGTGATTATGTGTAATGGCGCTTGTAATCCCCTCCAATTCGGCGGCTACAACAAGGGTGCCGGCCGAAGATGCTTCAAGGCAGACGAGTCCAAACCCCTCCATATCTCCTGGTACCGGGATATTGGGCATCAGAAATGCATGCGCTTGTGCAAGAAGTTGGTTTAATTGGTAGCTCGGAATTTTCCCCAAGTGCTGGATTTTTTCAGGATCTGCTTTCAATAACGTGCGCATATGTTGTTGATCCGTCGGATGCCCGAGGAATAAGGTTGATAGGTGGTAGAGGTTTGTTGGTAGCATATTGAGTAAACGCTCTTTCCACGTTGGGCTCTGGTCAAATGGCCCTATCATAATGAGTTTGAAATTACCCTGGATAGCGGGAATGACATGCTGCATCAACCACGAGAACCCTTTGCGTTTCACAGGCCTTCCTAAGGTGATAAAATAGGGCAGGGCGGGTGTATTCCCATGTGGTTGATGATTTTCGGTTCCGGTAATACCTTTATCAGCGATGAAGGCAGACTCCGGTGTTGCTGGATCAACACCATTCGGGATGACCGTGATTCTTGAGGCGTCGATACCCCGAGACTGTACGGCTTCGGCAGTCGCCTGACTGACCGCTATCACCTGGTCAAATGTATTGAAGCGGGGGATTATCCTTCGTTGGAAATAAGGAAGTGGAAATACCACATCAAGCCCATGAAGGGTGACAACTTTTTTCAGGTGATCGTAACCTTTGTGAAAAGAGGCCAAAGCAGCAATTAATCCGTCATTAAAATGAATAAGTTTAATGCCGGGGTTATTCTTGATTTTGGTTAGGATGCGTTTGTTTAGATGAATGAAAAACCGCAAGATAGATTCCTCATTATCATAAATCAATGTATGTACTTTTAGATAAAGTGCTGCATTATTGATGAGTTCAAAGCTCTGTTTTTCCATTCCGCCAACTGCAGGCGGATATTTGTGGCTAACAAATAAGATTTCCATTTCAGATGGTAACATGTAGTTTTTTGCGTTTAATACATAAATAAAATATCGCGCCAATGGCTGCCCAGAATACCTGACGGCCACGCCTTAGGAGGGAAACACTCAGCCAGATGCTCCCGCCTGAAATTCCGATCATGCTAAGTAATAACTTATTTGAGATTTCTTCAACTCCTAGTTGACCAGGAACAAATGCACCAGCGCTCTTCAATAGGATGACGCTCATGTCAAGGATTAATCCATGAATTACGTTGACCTCAACGGCCAAGAATTTTAGAATCAGGTAGAATTCGAGACTCCCTACAAACCAATGTAGCGCAAACAGAAGATAGGAATACCAAAACATGTTATTTTGCTGTTGGTAAAAGTCTTTCGTATTCCAGCACAATTTCTGGAGCTGATTTTTTGCTTTCCCAAAAAATGAAGTGTCGGCAGGTATATGTTTAGGCGCTGTTTTGGTAGAGATTAACCAATAGAATATCAAAAGGACAACTAATAATAAAGTCGCACTGACGACATAGATGGCATATCCCGTATACCGCATTACTTCATTTTTTAGTGGCGAGCATATCAGCCAGATCATTGTCAGCAAGAATAGGCTTAATTGCGAAAGTATGGCTGTAATACGCGAGATGGCCACGGAGCTGAGTCCCTGCTGTAATGGAATATGATAGCGTGTCAGTAATTCGGCTTTCAGTAGATCCCCGCCGATAACGCTTGTAGGATTAAAGAGTCCGACAGTTTCACCAATTTGACGTACCGCAAAAAGCTCTGCAAGATTGATGTTTTTTTTCGAAGATCCCAGGCAAATCCACCAGGCGAAAGTCCCGAAAAGATAGGCCACTAGAGTGATCAATAATAGGAGGGTAAAGTGGTAACCAATCGTTGAAAGCTCTCGTTTCAAAGCGGACAGATCACTGTGGAATAAGAAAGCTGCCAGGGATAGCACGATCACAAGCAAAAATACAGCTTTAATGATCCGGCGAGGTGTTATTAATTTGCCCATGCGAGGTCTGCATCTTGCGTTTTATCGGCAAGTAATTGAATGTCATCAAAGTATTGTTGAGATAAGCCTGTCCAATCCAATTGGCCTACATAAGAAAGTCCGGCGGCAACCAGTTTTCTTTTTAGTGTTGTGTCCGACAGAATCTTCTTCATATAATATACGTATCCAGCAGCATTTTCGGGCTGACATTTAAATCCATTTACACCCTGCTCAATGAGGGAGGCTGAACCGCCACCATCGGCGATTACACAAGGAAGGCCCGAAGCCAAGGCTTCGACAACAACGTTACCATAGGTTTCTGAAACTGAAGGAAAAACAAATACATCTGCAGATGCATACAATATTGCAAGTTCCTGATGCGTTTTTTTCCCCAGAAAAATAGCATTGGGCATTTCCTGCATTGCCGTCGCCTTTGCTGTTCCTTCACCGACGACAATGAAATTGTAGCCCAGTTTTTGCGCGTATATGTGCTGGTAGATTTCAATTAAGGTTTTGATGTTTTTCTCCCAGACAATTCGACTTACGAATAGTACCGTTGGTTTTTCATTTTTAGTCAGTTGGTGGATATAATCCGCATTCTTTTTTTTTGGATTAAATAGCTGTGTGTCAATGCCTCTTTGCCAGAGCTTCAAGCCGCCCTGTTGAAGTCCGATCTGTTGCAGTTCAGTTAAGATGGATTTGGTGGGGACGTAGACAATGTCACATTTGTTGTAAAAATTATTCATTGCTTTTTTCATCCATTGTTCTGTGGGTTTGACCAGCGGTAGGATGTTCTTAAAATAATAGGCAATGTAAGAGATGAAATGGGTGTGGTATATTGTTAATACAGGGATATTTCTACGTTTGGCATAGTTCAAGGCAAAAAATCCGAGGAGAGAGGGAGTCGCAATATGAATGATATCCGGAGCAAATTCGTCCAAAGCCACTTCAAGCTTTTTTTTGATGAGTTGCGGAATGGCTAGGCAATAGTCATCATTGACGGGTATTTTAAATGTGGGTACTTTGTAAGAACGAAAGTCCCGGAATTGTGTGGGACCGCCACCATAAATAAAGAAGTACCTAAAATTTTGTTTGTCAATACGGTTTATCAACTGAAACATCGTGCGAGATGCACCATCGAAATCTTCCACGAGTATTTCTGTAAAAAAGGCTACCTTTCTCATTTTATTCTTATTAGGGGTTTCATAAAAATATTTGAAAAGCGTAACTCAAAAGCTATTTAGATATTAATCTTTTATCATTAAAGTATTTGTAAATTGTTAATTATTAATAATTTGTCAATGATTTTTATAAGTAAAATTAATTTTAGAATATAGTTGACCTAATCTTGCAATGGTATTTTTGGAATGAACAAAGTATTCAGTCCATGTTATTAGATTTATTGTTCGAAAGAAAAGCAAGACTTAGAGGTCTCCGAAAGGTTCTGATTTTAGCTGTTTGCGCTTCGGCGGGCATCATGTTGGGCTTTAAATTAAAGCCTAAGGAAGTGAGGCCAATGAATTTCGTTTATGTCGATATGCCAAATGCGCAGGCGGGGCAGCTCAATTTATTAACTTATAATATTGCGGGGCTTCCGGAACTCATTTCCAGTGCTGTAACCGAAAGAGCTTCGAGCATAGCATCGATTGGCGAGCGGATCAATGCCTTCGATATTGTCAATGTGCAGGAGGATTTTAACTACAATAAGTTTTTGTACAGTAAGAATAGACATGCCTACCGGACCGAAAATATGGGTGGCGTACCATTCGGTGACGGATTGAGCACACTGTCAAAATATCCTATTCAGGACTTTGAGCGAGTGAGCTGGGAAGACTGCAATGGATCAGACTGTCTGACTCCGAAAGGTTTTTCATACGCCCGGATCCAATTGGCAAAAGAAGTCTTTATTGATGTGTACAATGTCCATGCAACGGCACAAGATGATCCTAATGCAGCGATAGCCCGTCGGAAGAATTTGAATCAATTGAAGAATTATATTCAAAAGCACTCCTCGGGACAGCCTTTGCTCGTAATGGGCGATTTTAATGCCCATTATACGTATGTATTGGATAATATTGTTTCTTTTCAAGATGAGTTAGCCCTGGTGGATGCATGGGTGAGTCTGAAAAATAAAGGGAAAATCCCTTTATGTGAAGAAGACTTTGCTGCCCGGGCAGCGTTGGACTTAACGGATGACTGTGAGGGAATTGATAAGATTTATTACCGTAACGATGACCATATTATATTTGAAGCTAAGAACTATCAGGTTCAAAAGAAGCTTTTTCAAAATAGGGAAGGGCTAGATCTTTCTGACCACTGTGCAGTGTCGCTGCAGCTGGAATGGCGATTGACAACTCCTTCTGACCAGTAGACTTTCTCCATTCTTTCATATCAATCGCGATTAGCACTGAACCCCTTTCAGTGCTTTTTTTGTAGAGGAGGGCCTGTCAATTTAGCGAAGAGCTTATCAATAAAAAAAGCCCCATAAAATAAATTATGGAGCCTTTATAAAATTGGGATAAATTATCTTATTTATACATCTCTTCGCGCTGCGCTTTTACAACATCGCTGTTGATGTATTCATCATACGTCATTAATTTATCGATGATCCCTTTCGGTGTCAATTCAATGATTCTGTTTGCAACAGTTTCAGTTAACTCGTGGTCACGGGAGGTGAACAGCATAGATCCTTTAAAGTCTGACATCCCATTATTTAATGCAGTAATTGATTCCAGGTCCAAGTGGTTGGTTGGTTCATCAAAAATCAAAAAGTTGGCTCCCTGTAGCATCATTCTTGAAAACATACAACGCATTTTTTCGCCTCCTGAGAGGACAGAAACCTTTTTCATTACTTCCTCGCCGGAAAACAACATCTTGCCCAAAAATCCCCGTATGAATTGTTCGTCTGCTTCAGGGTTGGTTGTATAGTCTCTTAACCAATCAACTAAATTTTCGTTTTTGCCTTCAAAAAAGGCTGCGTTTTCAATTGGCATATCGGCAGGAGTGATGGTAACGCCCCATTTGAATTCACCACCAAAATCCTTGTCCCTACCTGTGATGATATCATAAAACGCCGTTGTGATCAATGAATTTGGTCCCAATACCGCAATCTTATCACCTTTATTAATCATAAATGTGATATCCTTAAAGAATACTTCACCATTGACAGTTTTACTCAAACCTTCTACCTGTAATGTTTGATCCCCAGGCTCACGGTTCATCGTATTGAACATGATTGCAGGATATTTACGGTTGGATGGTTTGATCTCATCGATATTGATCTTATCCAGGGCTTTCTTACGGGAAGTAGCTTGTTTTGATTTGGATGCGTTGGCGGAGAAACGACGGATAAATTCCTGTAGTTCCTTCACCTTGTCTTCCATCTTTTTATTTTGATCAGACCGTTGTTTTAAAGCCAATTGGGAAGATTCGTACCAGAATGAGTAGTTACCCGTATAGATGGTCATTTTACCAAAGTCGATATCTACGGTATGCGTACATACAGCGTCCAAGAAGTGACGGTCGTGGGAAACAACTAACACGATAGCCTCGTAGGTGGCTAAAAAGTCTTCTAGCCATGCAATTGTATTGATATCTAAATCATTGGTAGGCTCATCAAGAATCAAGATATCCGGATTACCAAATAAAGCTTGCGCCAATAAGACCCGTACCTTTTGGTTACCGTCAATTTCTGATACCAACTTGTAATGCAATTCTTCTTTAATGCCCAAGCTACTCAATAGTGTGGCTGCATTGGACTCGGCATTCCAGCCATCCATTTCTGCAAAAAGGCTTTCAAGTTCACCGGCACGTTCGCCATCTGCATCAGAGAAATCCTCTTTCATGTAAATGGCGTCTTTTTCTTTCATGATTTTGTAAAGCTCCTGATTGCCCATCATGACAGTTTCTAGTACGGTATATTCATCGAAAGCATAGTGATCTTGACTCAATACCGACATGCGTTCGCCTGGAGTAAATGCAACCGAACCTGTAGAGGGATCAACTTCGCCAGAAATAATTTTTAAGAAAGTAGATTTACCAGCTCCGTTGGCACCAATAATACCATAACAGTTGCCGGGTGTGAATTTTAGATTGACATCTTCGAATAGTACACGTTTACCATAACGAAGGGATAGATTTGACACATTAATCATGCTGCAAAGATACGTTTTAAACTTGTATTTTTTAACTATTTCCAAAGATCGTTCCCAATAAAATCACTGAAATTTTTGATTTTCAAAAAAATGGATAAGGGTTCCGGCTATTGACTTAAAGGGAGATGGATATGATTACAATGGAGGTTGTCATACACTTCCTAGATTTGCCGCAGATTAACAAATTATGAAACGCGAAATAGCGCAATAATTGGCTTCTTTTTTGTTGCTTTGCTGTTGAAATAAAATCAATTATGAAAAGAAATCACATTACGTATGCCTTATTGCCAATTTTTGCCCTTTTGCTCAATTTGCAAAGTGCTCACGCTCAATTTGGTGGACTGCTTGACAAGGCGAGCAAGGCTGTAGCTTCCAAAGGAAGCAAAATGTTAGGATTAGACAAGCTATTGAAAGAACCTGAAGCAATAAGCACAAGCTTTGAAGATGTGGATCGGACAGGAGAGGAGATGCCCGATTTTCAAAATACTGCTGTATATAAGCCGTTGGCAGAATTGCCGAAAAATGGTCATGATGGTTATCTGCTCGAGGCCGGTCATTTTGAAATAACAAACAAAAGCTATTGTTTAAAAGCAGGGACTTATGCACCATCCAAAGGAGATGGCTATATGTATGCGCCCACGCTAGGCAAAAAGCGGGAGGTTGTGATCGCCATCTTGAAAAGCGCAGAAAATCATCCCGAAGTGGAACAATCATCTGTACAGATGTTATTGTGGACAATTATAGCCAAGACTAAATTTATCGATTATTCCGGCGATGTCAAAGAAACCGCATTGAAGTTATTGACAGCAGAGCAGCTATTGAAGTTGGAAGGGGGAGCACTGGGCATATTACCTTTCGATGTTGTACAAAAAGCGAAAGATCAGATGCCTCCTGCTGTGCAAATCGTATTTGAAGCGGAGAATAATATCAGACAGCTGGTTTCTTCAGGCAATTATTCTTATGCTGAATTCGAAAAGTATGCAATTATGGCGGGTATGGCCGAACCGCGTACGGATGTACCAAGTGGAATCTGGTCACTTCATCCCGATGGCTATTACGTCAGATATTTCCCCAGCAGTTACTCCATGACCAAAGTACAGGTGTATGTGCCGGAGGGACTGATCGTTAAATTGAAAGGTAAAAAGCTGGTTTATGATGCAACAGATGATATCGCATGTCCAGCTAATACGGGATCACAACGTTTGGCACAGACAAATGAGCCAATTAAAGACTAAGGATGATGTGGGCAAAAAGAAATTTGTTTAGTTGAGGAGAAACAATAAGGGAGATCAAGTGATCTCCCTTATTCATTAAATTTCCTCTTTTGCCTCTTGTACAATATATAAACGATGACAATAATTGCGATGATCCCTAAAATAATATAATGGGAACCTGATTGTTGTTGATGTTGGGTTGTATCCTCTGTCGTCTGCGCATATGTAAAATTTGCTACGAAAAGAAGCACCATGAAAATCCACTTCTTGCACATAATAAACGGTTTATTAACTATAGTAGCAAGCTAACTATTTTTTGCTACAAAGACAAGTTAATTTTACAAAAATGACAATCTTAACACGTTTTTTAGAGTGGTTGTCATATAATGGGTTGATTTTTATTAAGATGGAAGGTTTTAACAGAATGTATAAATTTAAATTGTTCAGTTAAAAAGGAAAGATCATTATTCAGACTAACTTTTTTAGATTTTGCTATGAAAAATGAGTTTACTATGTATAATAATACAATAAGACTTATGTAATGCCGTTCGTTTGTCGGATTAATGGTCGTAAAGTTGTATATTGTGAACCTTTTGAGCGCTTAAAGAAATTAATGTCATGTCAAAACTTATTAATTTAACTGTCTTTAGAGAATTTTTAAAATCTAGCTTTGCTGGTGGGATTATTCTTTTTTCCTGTGTCATCTTGGCACTGATTGTAGCAAATACGTCTTTATATAGATCTGTCATGGATTTTCTTCTTCAAGAAGTAGGATTTGAAACCGAAACTATCCAGTTGAAGTATTCCTGGCTTTTGTGGCTCAATGACGGGCTGATGGCTATTTTCTTTTTATTGGTAGGATTGGAGATTAAGAGAGAAATAGTTGAGGGCGAATTATCTTCAGTAAGTAAAGCGGTTCTTCCCATTTTAGCCGCAGTGGGTGGAGCACTATTGCCTGCGTTAATCTATGCTGCGATTAATCAAAATGCTGCAGATACGGCACATGGATGGGGCATTCCCATGGCAACAGATATTGCTTTTGCACTTGCGGTAATCACACTTTTGGGCAATAGGGTACCGGCTAGCCTGAAGATCTTTTTGGCTGCTTTAGCTATCGTAGATGACTTGCTTGCGATCTTGGTGATTGCTTTGTTTTACAGCAGCGGAATTCACGCAACTTATCTATTTATTGCCTTGGGCATATTCGTTTTTCTGATTGTCCTCAATAAACTTGGCGTAAAAGCACTGTGGGCTTATCTTATACCAGGTGTATTTATTTGGTATTTTATCCATCATTCTGGTATACACGCTACTATTGCTGGCGTATTGGTTGCGATGACTTTACCGACGACTCCTGATGAAAAGGAATCTCCGCTGGAAAAGCTAGAGCATTTGCTGACTAAACCCGTGAACTTTATTATTATACCTTTGTTTGCATTTGCAAATACATTAATTCCTATTCATGCAGAAATGGTGGGCGGTCTAACATCGAAATTGGGACTCGGAATTATTGCAGGACTGATTGTAGGAAAGTCCATTGGGATATTTTTAATTTGCTTTATTGCGAAAAGTCTGAAAATAGCGCAGCTTCCTGAAGGCGCAAGCTGGATGCAAATTTTCGGTGTCGGCTTATTGGGCGGGATCGGTTTCACCATGTCTATTTTCATTTCTATTTTATCTTTTGATGACGCCGCTTTGATAGAGGAAGCTAAATTTGCGGTTCTCATTGCCTCGCTATGTGCCGGTATACTGGGATATACAATGTTGCGATTGGCTGATAATTCCAAAAGGAATATAAGTAAAAGTTGAGGTTTTAAGACGTCATCAGGATCTTTATTTTGTGTGTAGGCTCGGGCGAAGGAAATGCTGACCTGATATATAGATTAGTTTTAGTAACTTAGCACATATTTAATAAAATAATAAAATTTGAGATTTACTGAATTTGGTTTTGTTCCGGAACTGGAAGAGGGCTTAGAAAGCATGATGTTTGAGGAGGCTACGCCTATTCAAGAACAGACAATTCCCATCATTAAGGAAGGAAGCGATATGATTGCCTGTGCACAGACAGGTACAGGTAAAACGGCGGCCTATATGTTGCCAATTTTAGATGCTGTCGCTCGAGATGCTAAAGAATCCATACGCGCGATTATCCTTGTCCCGACGAGGGAGTTAGCGCTTCAAATCGATCAACAGATTATGGGAATGTCCTACTATACTGGGGCAACTTCCATCTCGATCTATGGCGGTGGTGACGGGATGGGGTACGAACAACAGAAACGAGCTGTTCGGGAAGGGGTTAATATCATTGTTGCCACCCCTGGTCGATTGATTAGTCACCTTACCTCGATGAAAGTCGATTTGACTCATCTGACACATTTTGTATTGGATGAAGCAGATAGTATGCTGGACATGGGGTTTCAGGATGATATATTGCGGATTGTCAGTTATTTACCTAAGAAAAAGCAGATGCTGCTTTTTTCTGCAACAATGCCCCTCAAAATCCGGAATTTTGCGCGGAAGATTCTTTATAAGCCAGTTGAGGTCAATATCGCTATTTCAAAACCCTCAGAGGGTATAGACCAGCGCGCATATCTGCTGTACGATAAGCAAAAGATGGATCTATTGAAAATTATCTTACAGAACGCAAATTATGTATCAGTTATCATTTTTGCCTCACAAAAAACTACGGTCAAATTATTGGCGCAGGAACTGCAAAAGCAGGGCATAGATGCGGAGGGTTTTCATTCTGATCTTGAGCAGGCCAAACGTGAGGATATTATGAGCCGGTTTAGATCACGTCAGGTGCGGGTACTTGTGGGAACAGATGTAATTTCGCGTGGTATCGACATCGTAGGTATCAGTTTGGTCGTCAATTATGATGTTCCGCCGGATCCCGAGGACTATGTGCACCGTATTGGTCGTACGGCAAGAGCGGCAACCACGGGTACGGCGATTACTTTTGTGAATGACAAAGATCAGCAACGTTTTTCCCAGATTGAAAATCTAATTGGTTATCCGGTCGAACAAATAGCATTACCAGAAGGCTTTGATGCGGGGCCTGTATATAATCCAGCAAAGAAAAGCGGTAATCCGCAAAATCGAAGACGCTTCAATAAGAACAAAAATAAAAATTACCAAAAACAAAAAAGGGCCTAATAAATGCAGTGCCCCCAAAAAGTTAGACACTTTCTGGGGGCAGTCCACAACTGGCCCTTTTTTGTTTTTCCTTGTTTAAGTTACCCTATTCTGCCGCCCACACAGCTAGCTCATAGCCATCAGGGTCTTTGAATTGAAATCTTTTTCCACCAGGAAAACTGAAAATATCTTTAACAATACTGCCTCCTGCCTGAATGACTTTGGTACGTGTGGAGACCAAATCAGCCGAGTAGAGGACGACCAAAATACTACCGTTTATTGGTGTTCCAACCGTAAAACCGCCATCCACATATTTGCCATTAAAGGCTGTATACGTAGGACCGTAATCTGTAAAGGTCCAGTCAAAACTTGCTGAATAGAATCTTTTTGCTCTTTCAAGATCGCTTGATAGAAATTCAAGGTATTGAATTTGCTCATGGATGAGTTTGTTGTCTGAAGAAGAATTACTCATGATATTGTTTAATTGATGTTAATTTTCTTGAAGGATGGGTTTGAATGTCTGAACGCTAATGAACACGTGATGTAAATATAAGACTTTGTCCCAACACAATTTAAGACTTATTTTTTGAATTTGATATTACAAAACTAAACCATCACATTATCTTGCCTATTGTTGATATTCCAATCATTCCTTCTTGGTACTGATGCTTGCCTGAATGAGTACCGAGAGCATAACCAATGAAAGCCCCAGGTAGAATGATCGACTGAGTTCTTTCGTTTCATTGAGGAATAAAAACGCAATTAGGATTGCGTATACAGGCTCCAGGTTGAGACTTAAATTGAGCGTAAATGCAGAAATTCTCTTTAAGATTTCAGTGAAAGCAATGTATACTGCAACGGTACAACAAAGAGATAATATAACGAGGTAAATCATATCCTGTGTACTGGGGATAAAAGAGGACATCGGATAATAATAAAGATAATAGGGAAGTAATAGGCCAAGACCAACTGTTCCACCAATCATCTGGTAATAATTAATTACAATACTATTGTACCGCTTGACCAAACGCTCGTTATAAATCGCATATAGCGAAGCAAAGGCAGGCGAAATAATTCCCAAAATAATGCCTAGTTGATGCGCTGTATCGAAATGGAATATCAAGGCAATGCCACACAGTGTGAGCCCACTTAGGAAGAATTCTGAGCGTTTAAACCTTGTTTTATTAATGATGGGGGCAAAGATTGCGGTAAAGAAACTGGCCATGCAGTAACAAACGACACCAATTGAAATATTGGAATATTTAATACTCGCATAAAAAAGTAGCCAGGAGGCGGTAATCAATAGTCCATTTTTTGCAATAGCTAGTTTTTCACCTATGTTGATTTTATGTGCAATTTTAAACCATTTTGAAATTAAAAACAGAAAAATGGCCGAGAGAAATACGCGATACCAGGTAAGCATACCTTCGTTGAGACTGATGATTTTCCCCAATACACCCGATATGCCTAAACATACGACAGCAAGGTGAAGTATGAAATATGAATGTTTCATAAAATGTTATCTTCCAGATCTATCATTAAAAGGATAGATCCTATTGTTATAAAATTTGATTGAGAATTTAAACATGGGGAATCACCCGATTATTCGGTGCCATGCTTTATTAATATTTTACCAAATATTAAATGATTGGAGGAGGAAGACAGCTCGTTCTGTTCATAACATCTATTGCTTATCCGAAGGTAATAAATTTTAAGGATTAAATTCAACGGAGCAAAAAATATTTACATGCTGTTCAGGCGATTGTATTTAATTAAACGGTACAAACGATCAGAAAAGGGCTAATAAAAATTAGCCCTTTGATTAAACTATGATGAACACGCGGTATGCTTAGAAACCGGGTGAACGAACTTTTTGTTGCGGTGAGTTACTGTTGTTCGGCGTCGCTTACCCCACCCAATGCGCGGTAAAGATCCACCACTGCATTTAGTTTTTCCCGTTTAATAGTAATATGCTCGAGGTCATTTTGTAATGCATTGTTTTGCGCAGTAATGACTTCCAGATAATTTGCCATGCCACTTTTATATAAGAGCGCTGCGTCTGAGGTAGCTTTGGCTAATGATTTGGATTTAGCTTCAATAAGTTGTAATCTTTTTTCGCTGTGCTTAATTTTTGCCAGTGCATCTGATACTTCGGAAACCGCGCCCATAACAGATTGCTTAAACTGAACGGCTAATTTCTCCCGCTCGATTATCGCAATTTCATAATTGGTCTTTAAAGCACCTTTTTGAAAGACCGGTTGGGTAATGTTTCCTGCTATTGTTTTCACAATGGAACCCGGTAGATCAAACCAGCGATTGAACTGAAATGAGTTTGTTCCGATCGAAGGGGTCAAACTTATTGAAGGATACATTGCAGCTTTGGCTAATCCCATTTTACTGTTGGCAGCAACGATTGCATATTCAGCAGCTTTTACATCCGGCCTCCGGCTAAGCAGTTCGGCAGGAACACCTGTCGCTACCGTTTCGTTGACGAACGATACATCAAGACCCTCAGAACGTTGTACCTTAGCTGGAAAACTGCCACAGAGGATGCTCAAGGCATTTTCTTCGGTAGCAATGTTCTGCTCTGCTAAGGGAATTAGCAATTCTGCAGTTTTCTTTTGAGCTTCTGCTTGCTCGACAGCTAACGAACTCACAAGGGAAGAATTGTATTGCAAGCGTATCATACTCAATGTGCTGTCGCTAAGCTGAACGTTTTTTTGTGCAATCTTGAGCTGTTCATCCAATGCGATCAAATTGTAATATGATTGGAGAACCTGAACAATAATACGGGTCTTTAACGCGGATAAATTCTCCTTTTGCCCAAAGAAATTTGCTAAAGCTTCTTCTTTCTGCATTTTAGCCTTTCCCCAGATATCGGCTTCCCAGGATAATCTGAGCGTAGCGCTGTAATCATCCATATAGGGTGTTCCAATAAATTGATCGCTGAGAGAACCATTGAGGGAATTGGTGGACAACCAAGTTCTATTCGCGCCCAAATTTAGATCGAGTGTTGGTAATAATCCCTTTTTTGTTTGTTTATAAGCGAGCTCCAATTGTTGCATACCAAGCAGTGCTACACTTACATCTGTGTTTTTAACCAGTGCTTTCGCTATAAGTGCGGTCAGATTAGGATCTTTTACGAACTCCCGCCAGGATAAAGCCAACGTATCTGAAGTCAGGACAACTTCGTTATTTCTGAAATTCTCCGGAAGATCCATATCCGGGCGTGTATATTTTTTACCCACACTGCATGAAGCAAATAGTAGGGAAGTACCTGCTAAAGTAATAATATAGTGATGAAATTTTTTCATTTTAATCCTTTGTTTTATCCGCCAGTTTTTTACTTGAAACCTTTTCTTGTAAATATTGAAACGCCAGGTACAATAACGGTATAACGATTACACCAAGGACGACGCCACTTAGCATACCCATTGCTGCTCCGGTGCTAATGGAGTGATTACCTGTTGCTGTCCCCCCTGTAGCAAACATCAATGGGATCATACCTGCTATAAAGGCTAGTGAAGTCATCAAGATCGGTCGAAGACGCGCTTTGGCACCTTCTAGTGCTGAGTCAATGAGCGAAGCACCCGCCCGTCTACGCTGCAATGCAAATTCAACAATTAAAATAGCGTTTTTGGCCAGAAGACCGATCAACATAATTAGTCCCACTTGCACGTAAATATTGTTGTCAAGACCGATAGCACGTGTACCTAAGAACGAACCTATGATCCCCGTTGGAATTGATAATAGAACGGCCAACGGTAACAGATAACTTTCGTATTGTGCAGAAAGTAAAAAGTAAACGAACAACAAGCTCAACGTCAGAATAATCATGGTCTGGTTACCAGAAGATTTTTCTTCTAGGCTAAGTCCAGTCCATTCGTAACTATAGTCTCCAGGTAATTTGTTCAATACGTTTTTCTCCAGTGTTTCCATAATTGCACCATTACTGATGCCTGGATTGCTGACCACATTTATGGTGAGTGAGTTGTACAAGTTGTAACGTGTTACGGATTCTGGTCCATAGACTTTGCGTAGTGTCACCAAGGTATTTACCGGAAGCATTTCCCCTTTATTATTCTTGACAAATATTTCATTGAAAGCGTCCTTATCTGTTCTAAAAATTCCGTCTGCTTTTACAGCGATCCGATAGAATTTACCAAAACGATTGAAATTCAAGGACTGATCACCGGCAAAATAAGTCTGAACGGACGAAAGCATTTCACTGACATCTACTCCTAGTTGAGCTGCTTTATCTTCATCAACTTCCAGTTCCATCTGTGGGTAATCTGCTCTAAACATGGTATAAGCAAATTGTACACCTAGTTGTTGCATGATCTTGGAAATGACAGAATCGGACATTGCTTTTAGCTCTATTGGAGATTTTCCGGCTCTATCCTGCAGTACGAGTTCGGCTCCATTCATCATCCCGTAACCGTCAACGGGAGGGGAGCGGAAGGCCATTGCATTACCTTCTTTAACGGTGGTCAGCTTTTCAGAAATTATCTGATGAATCTGATCAATATCATTCATTTTACCACGTTTCTTCTTATCTTTTAGACGGATGAAACCAGTTGCATAGGCCGCGCTGGAGTTGTTTCCAATCATATTGAAACCAGTGATACTGGTATGACTTTCAATAGAAGGGATGTCAGCTAGTAACTTCTCTATTTTTTCAACAGCTTTTGTCGTCCGGTCGAGACCGGTGCCCGGAGGCATCTCCAAACTGTACACGACAAAGTTGTCATCTTCCATGGGTACGAAGCTCTTTGAAGTACTTGTCATTAGGTATCCTGCAGCAGCTATCGTGGTGATAATTAATAAAGCCGCTACCCATTTTCTTTTGACAAGGAATCGCAGTGAACCAACATATCTATTTGTCATATTTTCAAAACCAGCGTTAAATGCTTTGAAAAAACGTTGTGAGAATCCTGTTTTCTGCATTTGCTCCGTGTGATTTTCTGCATGTGTGTTTTTCAATAACAAGGCACAAAGCGCAGGTGTCAATGTTAGCGCATTGATTGCTGAAATGACGATAGCAATAACGAGGGTATAGGCAAATTGTTTGTAAAACATTCCCGACGAACCGGTCATAAAACCAATCGGAATAAATACGGCACACATGACCAAGGTGATTGAGATTACTGCACCTGTTATTTCGCTCATAGCACTATGCGTGGCCTCATTGCCGGTCATGGCCGAAGTTTCCATTTTACCATGGACAGCTTCGACAACGACAATAGCGTCATCGACTACAATACCGATGGCCAATACCAAGGCGAAAAGGGTCAATATATTGATGGTAAACCCAAAAACCAGTAAGAAAAAGAATGTTCCTACAATGGCTACTGGTACCGCGATTGCGGGAATGATCGTCGATCGTATGTCCTGCAAGAATAAGAAAACTACCAGAAAGACCAGAATAAATGCTTCAATTAGTGTAGAACGCACTTGAGCGGTACTTTCGTCCAAACGTTCCTTGGTACTAATCAGTTTAAATATCTTGATTCCAGGAGGAAAAGAGCGTTGTGCTATTTCAATCTGTTTATCGATCCCTATTTCGATTTCATTGGCATTGGAGCCAGAAGTCTGGAAAATACCAATTGTAACCGTGTTCAAACCATTGTTTTGCGAATTACCGCTATAGCTGATCGAACCAAATTCTATCCTGGCTACATCTTTCAGACGGACGATCTGAACGTCATTATTTTTAACAATAATGTTTTCATACTGTTCAGGGAGGTTCTTTTTCCCCTTATATCGAATGACATATTCCAGAGGTGCTTTGGATTCTTCACCTAATTTTCCAGGTGCAGATTCCAGGCTTTGTTTGGAGATAGCAGCGATGACTTCCTGGGGTATAAGACCATAACTGGCCATTTTTTGAGGGTTCAACCAAACGCGCATGGAGTAATCTTTGGAACCAAATACCATGGCTTGGCCCACCCCTGGAACACGCTTGATCTGTGGGATCAAGTTGATGTTGACATAGTTCTGTAGGAATAATTCATCATATTTTTTGTTATCTACAGTATAGATATTAAAAATCATGATCATACTATTCTGTTGTTTGGAGGTCGTCAATCCCATACGGACAACTTCCTGTGGCAAGATTGGTGTCGCTTGCTGTACCCGGTTTTGTACGTTTACGGCAGCCTGGTCTGGATTTACACCGGCCTTAAACACGATACGCACAGAAAATGTACCGTCGTTACTCGCTGTTGAGGTAATGTATTCCATGTCCTCAACACCGTTGATCTGTTCTTCAAGTGGTGTAACAACTGAGCGTAATACCGTCTCACTATTACCTCCGGGGTAACTTCCTGTGACCTGGACGGTAGGTGGTGCAATATCGGGGAACCGTGTCTGGGGTAATCTTAATAGACCAATAACCCCGAGTATAACAAATATGATAGATATAACAGTTGCCAAAACTGGCCTGTCAATAAATTTCTTCAGCATTTTATTTTAAATTTTAGATAACTTGTACTGCGGTATTTTATTTTTTTGTAGGTTGAACCTGCATTCCGTCATTAAGCATATCAATTCTATTCATTACGATTTTTTCACCTGTCGTGAGACCGGATTTGAGTAGATACTCATTGGCCGTATTACCCGCAATTTCAATCTGTTTCATGGCAATTTTGTTTTTGTCTCCAATGACATACACAAAATAACGGTCTTGGATGTCCTTGACAGCTGCCATAGGAACTAACAGCACATTGTCGTGCGCCTTTTTCAAGACTACTTTAGCTGAACCGCCAGAACGGAGAATCTTGTCTGGATTGGCAAAGATTGCCTTTAGCGTCATACTACCAGTTGTTCTATCAATATTACCACTGGCCATTTCTACTTTTCCGGGATGGTCGTATACCGTTCCATCGGCGAGGATCAATGTGGCTGCCTGATTGTTTGACTTCGTATCATGATCTTTCATAAAGGCTATAAAATCAGCCTCACTTAAGGAAAAATAAACATTCACTGTGTTGATTTCTGACAAGGTAGTCAATGGTGTAGCATCAGCTGCGGTAATCAAATTTCCGATCCGGTTTGGAATCCGTCCAATGTAACCACTCACAGGTGCATTGATCAATGTAAATCGCGCATTGATTTGTGATGAGCCTAGGGCCGCTTGTGCTTGAGCGACTTGCGCTTTTGCGGCAGCATAATTCGCTTCGGCAGTTTTAAGCTGAAGCTCGGTATACACTTTGCCTTCTACCAATGGTTTTATTTTTTCAATTTCCAGTTTCGCATTCTGTTCAGCAGATAATGCTGCCTGATAAGCTGCTCTACTATTATTTACTTGTTCATTGTATACATCCGCCTTTATTTTAAAAAGAGCTTGGCCTTTAGTGACATAATCTCCTTCTTTGACATAAATTTGTTCCAGGTATCCCGTTACCTGCGCTTTTACATCAACATTGACAGTGCCCTCCAATGTGCCAGGGTACTTTTTTTCTGTCTCTGCTTGTGCGGGAGATAATTCGATAAAGTCAACAGTAACTGCCTGCTCTTGCGGTTGTTCTTGGTTGCCTCCACAAGACGATAATAGGGTAACTGCCGTAATAAGTGTAAGGATAGGTTTTAAAGTCATCGTTCTTAGTGCCATTTTATCATTTTATATAAAAGCAAAAGAAAGAATTCTTTTAAGGGATATAATAAGGAAATCTACCGAGACGTAACATTTGCTTACTGAAACGTAGCTATAATGCACTGAATTTTGATATTATTTAATCAAAATAGGTCTTTTTTGTCGTTTTCCTTAGAAAAACAATACAAGTATACCAATAGAATCCCATAAATTAGGGGTTAAAATTTAAGCTTAAATGATACTGATGTTTTAATAATCCAACCAGTTTTTTAAGAGCTGTGCTTTTTCTCTACTGACTAGGATTTCGACATCTTCGCTCTGTTTTATTTCCACTTTAAGTTTGCCATTAAAATGATTGTGTAATCTTTTTATGGCATCTATATGTACAATATATTGCCGATTGGCGCGGAAGAAAACTTTAGGGTTGAGTTGTTGCTCAAGTTCCTCCAGTGTCTGGGGTACAATTTCTACGGTACCGCATTTCAATTTGGCATGGGTCAACTTAAATTCTGAGTAAAAATATTGAATATCTTCCACCAGAATTGTTTTATAACAATCCTTGTAGGGGAGAAGAAAACGAGTCCTGAAATCTTTGGGGTAGATAAAATCCAGCAACCCCTGAATCGGGGCTTGACTGACTTGCTGTAGTTTTAAATTGTCTAATTTGATGAGTGCATTTTCTAACTCTTTTTTTTCCACGGGCTTTAGGAGATAGTCTATGCTGTTGAACTTAAATGCTCTGACTGCATATTCATCAAATGCAGTTGTAAAGATGATTGGGCAGTCAATTTTTACGTTCTCCAATATCTCAAAACTTAAACCGTCCGAAAGGCGGATATCCATCATGACCAGATCAGGAGATTCATTATTCTGAAACCAGTTTACACTGTCTGTAATATTGTCTAACACATCCAGTATCTGTATTGATGGTTTTATCTCCTTCAATAATCTTTTTAGACGATCAGCATTCAGCTTTTCATCTTCAATAATCAATACATTGGTTATACTCATGAGTTTTGTTCTATAAGTGGTAGATTAACTTTGAATGTCTTGCCGTTGTTCAGTATTTCTGGTTGCAGATTTGACAATAGGTCATATCTTTTAATAATATTGGAAATACCAATTCCAGATGACTCTGATACATTTTCTATTGGTATCAAAATATTTTCGACAACTAATTGGTTATGTGCATTGGTGTACACCTTAATTTTTAATGGACGCTTTTTATTGGTTTGATTGTGTTTTAAGGCATTTTCAACCAAAAGCTGCAAGGTGAGTGGTGGCAGTTGATAGTTGGATTTGGCGGGAGCGACATTTATTTCAAAATTTACTCCATCCCCAAATCTATTTTTTATCAAGAAAATATAGGAATCTAAGAAATTGAGTTCATCTTCTAGCGAAATAACATCCTTTTTTGAATTCACCAGCAGGTAACGATATATTTTGGAGAAATTTTCAGCATATTCATACCCCAGTTGCTGATCTTCTAAAATTATTTCCGACAATACACTCAGGTTGTTGAATACAAAATGGGGGTCAATTTGCAGTTTTAGGGATTGAAGCTCGGCCTCTAAAATAACTTGGCCAAGTTTGGCTGCACGTATAGATTCATTTTTCCAGTTGTTGATCAGATGAATTCCAATATTAATTCCCATAATCATCAATGCAATCATTACACTGATTGAGATATTCTGTATGGCACCTCTTTTCTCTTCCAATGATGTTGCAATGGTGACGTTTTTTAGCTCAGCGTAATACCTTGATATAAAATAAACCAGTAATAAATTGATAAAAAGAACTACGATGAGGTTAATAACGGTTTCAATAAGAAGTCGCTCGGTTGGATTGTCCTTCCAAGTCAAGACACTGTCCAGCCTGTTGTGAACAATAATGCTAAACTCAGAAATCAGAAAACTATAAATAATGGTAAATGTCCATTCCCCAAGTAATTCAAAGCCATTCCGTTGGAAATAGCCATTCCAGCAGCTAGAAAATGGATCTATAATATAAGCGACAAGGTAGATGAGAAAAAAAGACAGTAAGGTGAATAGTAGTCTTTTTTTGTTTGTACTGATTAAATTTTTCT
The DNA here is from genome assembly GCF_013167215.1 of Sphingobacterium prati. GTDB lineage: Bacteria > Bacteroidota > Bacteroidia > Sphingobacteriales > Sphingobacteriaceae > Sphingobacterium > Sphingobacterium prati. Next base: position 733,471 of record NZ_JABJWY010000034.1, on the reverse strand, counting down.
CATTCTTATAGATCGTCCTCTCCTGCATTCGTTTTACGTATATATTACCATTAAATCACCACAAATTTCGCAATTCGTTTAAGAATTGGATTACAAATTTATTCTGAAGTGTACAAAGAGCAAGCTGAAATACCAATTTACCACAACTCAATCGTATAGATACAAACCTTTGGATTCACTCTTCGGTTTTATTTGATCCATGTCTGCAGTTGATAATATAGGGAATTCAATTTCAATTTACAATCAAAGTAATGGATTTAGGCCATTATTTTCTTAATTTGACTCTTATAAATTAATTTTTAGGATGGCTGATTTTATCATTTAAATTGCGTTCGGATTGTTTCATCTGTGAATGACAATGTATGTCGACACTGCCTTTTAATCAAGGAGAACCAAATACATCCTGTAAATAGCTCAGCCAAAATGAGAGCAGAAGATAGCGTCAACGACTGGCTTCGATGGATAAAATTCGTGCATTTGTAGCTGATCATTCCGAAATAAAGGTATTTGGTTACCATAATATTGAAGAATTTAATGAGTTTATGGATTGAAATAGTCCAAAAAGTTGATAAACGGAAATGATAAAAAAGGATTGACAATATTGAAACGTTGCCAATCCTTTGGATTAAGCGGTAGTATTGTCTCTACGTTAAATAATACGACCGATTATTTTGGTTCTGTGTGCGTCGTTGGTGTGTGTATAATATCGAAATAAACGGCCTTATTGTCATTGTTTGGATAAATCCGGTACGTAAATTCCTCTTTTGTCAATACAGTAATATCAACCACACGTGTGAAAAGCGTTTCTCCAGCAGCGTTTTTAGCAACGATGGTCCGTGTCTTTCCATCCGCTGAAACCGACCAGTCGCCATGCATTTTGGGAGAGTCATCAAGATTGAACATGGTAAAGGTGCCATCAGATTTAAAATAGGCAAAACCTACAAAATTTGAAACGTTGGCATCTGTCAGGACCACATTTTCACCTTCGTTATTTTTGGCATTGGTAGTTTCCCAGGCTGTACTTGCCAATAGCTCACTGGGTGTCAGCTGAAGCTCTGGTGTCACCTCATCATCCTTACTGCAGCCTCCAAGCAATAAAGTGCAAATAGCTATGTAACATAGCATTGCAATCATTTTTAAGTTTCTCATGTTATTAAATTTATTGTCCCACAAAAATAATTGCATGACTACGGTTGCATTTGTCCCTTTTATTCCAAGGCTTGAAGGATTTATAACTGTGGTAATCGTTATCCATGAGGTTGTAAAAGAATAGGGCGAAGATAGCAAGACCTCAAGTAGGAGTAGGAATAGGAAAGTCTAAACTTAGCGGAAACGGTAATAGGTCAAAGATGGTGCTATAAAATAAGACAGGAGACCCTCGCGGTCCCCTGTCTACCAGATATGTGATATAAAATTAGAAAAATTGCACTTCCGAAAGTTAGTTATTACTCCAACCGCCACCTAAGGAACGATAGAGATCTACTACAGCTGAAAGTTCGGCTTTTTTGACTTGCGCAAGCTCTAGTTCACTCTGCAATATATTGCTTTGCGCGGTGATTACTTCCAGGTAAGTCGCCATACCCGTCTCAAACAGTAGGTTGGCATGTTTTGTAGCCTCTTTTAAACGATTGGTTCGATCCAAAGTAATCTGTTGTTTTTCTTTTAGTTTTTGGATCGAGACCAAAGCATCGGAAACTTCTCCAGCCGCGGCAATCACCTTTTGTTTGAAAATCATAACATTTTTTTCCTGTTCTATACGAGCAAGTTCATATTGTGTTTTCAATTCTCTACGCTGAAAAATAGGCTGTGTAATACTTCCTGTAATAGCACCAAATAGCGAGCCTGGCAAATTAAACCAGTTACTGGCTTTGAATGCATTGACTCCAGCCTCAGCACTGATGACCAAGGAAGGATACATTCTCGCTTTGGCAGATTTTTGATAGGCCTGAGAAGCTGTGACAGCAAGTTCAGCCTGTTTCACATCCGGACGGTGGCTTAATAAGTCTGCCGGTACTCCTGTCGCCAAATCTTCGGGAAAACGAACATTAACCAATTGCTCCTGTGTTTTGATTTCCGCAGGGAGTCTACCGCTGAGGATTTGGATCGCATTCTCCTGAAGGCGGATCTGTTGCTCGAAATCAGGGATAAGTGCGGCCGCAGATAAACGCTGCGCATCGACTTGTTCTAAGGCGAGCAATGTAATATCACCAACTTCGTATTGTTGCTTAACGATGCGGAGTGTCGTGTCGCTCAACTGTAAATTTTGCTGTGCGATATCCCGCAATTGGTAGAGCATCAAAAGTTGATAATAGCCTTGCGCTACCTGGGCAATCAATTGTGTTTGTATGACTTTTTTTGCTTCTTCCGTCTGTAAGTACGATGCTAAAGCAGCGGCGTTCTGGTTTTTGATTTTTCCCCATAGGTCAGCCTCCCAGGACACACCTACTGAAGCCGTATAGTCTTCAACATGGTGCTGTTTTAGAAATTGGCCCAAACTCAATCCATTCATACTGTTATTGGAGGGGTTGGTGCTGTTTCCCCTGATCTGCAACTGTGCCGAAGGAAGATAATTTGCCTTTGCCTGCCTTAAGCTCAATTGGGATGCCTCGATGTTTTTAAGAGCCAATTGCATATCCAGGTTATGTTGGATAGCACTGTCGATCAAGCTTTGTAAAACCCGATCTTTAAAAAAGTCGCGCCAGGGAATAGAACCAATATTGTTTTCTTGTGACGCTTTTCCCTGATCACGATATTGCTCGGGCAGATTTGGCGCAAGGTGCTTATTGCTAACCAGTTTATCTGTCTTACAGGACCACGCAACAAAAGATAAGATGAAAACTGTCAGTAGCTTTGCTTTTCTATTCATATATTTTGATGTTGTCATTGTTCACTAATTATTTGTGTGTACAGGAATTTCCAAAGAAATGGATTCATTTTCCTGTTGTTTCTCTTGCTGCGTACCACTTACTTTCTCCTGTATATATTGGAACACGATAAAGAGGATAGGGATGATAAAGAGTCCTAATACAACTCCGGTAAGCATTCCGCCCGCCGCCGCAATACTGATCGAGTGATTACCTTGTGCCGAAGGGCCAACGGCGGACATCATCGGTATCATACCAACAATAAATGCGAGTGATGTCATTATAATAGGTCTCAAACGTAAGCGCGCTGCTTTAAGCGCGGCACTAGGTATGGATAATCCCTGCTTGCGGCCCTGGATGGCAAACTCAACAATTAGAATAGCATTCTTCGCAAGTAAGCCGATCAGCATGACCAAAGCGACCTGAACGTAAATATTATTAGCGATATCTGTCAGCGTAATTGCCGCAAAAACTCCAAATATACCTGTTGGAATAGAGAGTATAACGGCCAAGGGGATAATGTAACTTTCATATTGTGCTGCGAGCAAGAAGTAGACAAAGATTAAACAGAGGATAAAAATAAGTGTTGACTGTCCTCCAGAAACGATCTCTTCTTTCGTCATCCCTGAAAATTCATAGGTAAATCCGGTAGGCAAATGCTGCTTGGCAACTTCTTCAACGGCACGGATAGCATCACCTGAACTATAACCAGGTTTTGGAATCGCATTTATACCAATCGAATTAAATAAATTGTAACGTGATGCCGTCTCAGGACCATACACCCGCTCCAATTTTACCAAAGTATTGATCGGTACCATGTCTCCCAATCTATTTTTAACAAATATTCCATCCATGGATGTCGGTTCATTTCGATCTTTTGCATCTGCCTGAACCATTACACGATAATATTTTCCGAATCTATTAAAATCGGATGCTTGCGCACTTCCAAAGTAAGCTTGCATGGTCTGCAAGATACTTTTGGTACTTACGCCAAGTTGTTCGGCCTTGATATCATCTACCTGTAGCTCATATTGTGGGTAGTTCGCTTTAAACGTCGTAAAGGCCATCATGATTTCAGGACGTTTCATAAGTTCGCCAATGAAACCCTGACCTATTGTACTGAATTTACCAAGCTGTCCACCTGTTCTATCCTGAAGAACCATATCGAGACCATCCACATTACTAAATCCTGGAACCGTAGGGAAGGTAAATACGAAGAAGTTTGCGCCTTTAATGCTTGACAAGCGTTGATTAACATCAGCCATAATCCCATTGATATCCTTGATATTGCCACGTTCTTCATGTGGTTTCAGCAGAATAAATGCAACTCCTGCGGATGGACTGGTTGACTGGGTTAAGATATTGAAACCAGCCAGTACGTTCAAAGTCTTTGTAAAATCGGCATGTTGAAGTTGTTTTTCAGCTTCCGCCAATGCTTCCGAAGTACGATCCAAAGAGGCTCCAGCCGGCATAGAAAATGATATTGCGATAAAACCTTGGTCTTCGGAAGGGATAAATCCGGTAGGTGTACGACGAATCATAAAAATTGTCAGTAACAAAGTGATTCCCAAACCTGCAAAAGCGACCCATTTGTAGCGGATCAGAAAACGTAAACTACCCAAATAGTTTTTGGTCAGGCGGTCAAAACCAACATTGAAGCCTGTAAAGAAGCGTTCTTTGAAATTCAGCTTCTTGTTTGCGTGATTGGCATGATGTGTAGGTTTTAGAAACAGTGCACAGAGCGCCGGACTTAAGGTCAATGCATTAATCGCCGAAATCACAATCGCTATGGCCAGCGTAAAGGCAAACTGTCTATAAAAGACGCCCGTCGAGCCTTCCATAAAACCAATAGGAAGAAATACGGCCGACATGACCAATGTAATGGAGATAATAGCACCTGTAATTTCACTCATTGCCGATGTGGTCGCCAATTTAGGCGGGAGATTATTATGTTCCATCTTGGCATGGACAGCCTCGACCACAACGATGGCATCATCGACGACAATACCGATCGCCAGCACTAATGCGAATAGTGTCAGTAGATTGATCGAGAAGCCAAAAAGCTGCATAAAGAAGAATGTTCCGACGATCGCTACTGGTACAGCAATGGCAGGTATAAGCGTTGATCTGAAATCCTGAAGAAATAAGAAAACAACCAAAAAGACGAGTATAAATGCTTCGATCAAGGTATGTTTCACTTGATCAATGGACTGATCGAGCGCATCTTTGGTGTTATATAAAACGAGATATTTTACACCTTTAGGAAAGCTTAATGAGGCTTTTTTCATAAACTCCTGTATAGCGATCTGAATTTCATTCGCATTGGAACCCGCTAGTTGCATGACACCAATGTTGAGGCCCGCTTTTCCGTTGATACGCGTCTTACTGGCATAAGTATAAGACCCTAATTCTACACGAGCTACATCTTTGAGCTTCAACACAGAACCATCCGTGTTTGAACGGATAATGATATTTTCATAATCGCTCGGCTGGTTAAGTTTACCTTTATACTTAATGACAAATTCAAAAGCTTCGCTGCTACTTTCTCCAAATTTTCCTGGAGCGGCTTCTACGTTTTTATCCTGAATAGCTCCCATTACTTCTTCAGGTGTCAGCTTGTAAGCAGCCATTTGGTTTGGATTAAGCCATACACGCATGGAGTAATCTTTACTACCGCCAAAAACTGATGCTTGTCCCACCCCAGGGATACGTTTCAGCTCTGGAATGATATTGATCTGTGCATAGTTGGTGAGAAAGGTTTGATCATATTTACCTTCATCCTCAGTATACAGGTCTAATACCATGATTAAGCTATTTTGTTGTTTGGCCGTTGTAATCCCAGCCTGTACTACTTCAGTCGGGAGTTGGCTGGTCGCCTGTGCCACACGGTTTTGTACATTGACAGCGGCTTGGTCGGGATCAGTGCCAAGTTTAAAATATACTGTGATCATCAATGATCCGTCATTACTGGCGGTAGAGCTCATGTAGCTCATATTTTCGACCCCATTGATGGACTCTTCCAAAGAAGGAGCTACAGCACGGAGTACCGTTTCGGCATTTGCGCCGGGATATAATGCGGTGACCTGTACCGCAGGAGGAGCAATATCTGGAAATTGCTGTAAGGGCAGCTTTAGGATGCCAATTATTCCCAATATTACAAGTAATATGGAAATTACGGTGGCAAGTACAGGCCTTTCTATAAATTTCTTAAGCATGAGTTTGTCGCGTTATAATATTAATTGATGCTGTCTTTTGATACAGGTTGTGGTGTGATTTTTTGTCCGTCTTGAAGCAAATCAATACCCTTGTAAACAATGCGGTCTCCCGGATTGATTCCTTTACTTACAAGGTAGTTTGCACCACTTTTTCCAATAACAGTAATAGGCTGCTGTACAACTTTATTTTCTTTTCCAACTGTATAGACAAAGATTTTATCCTGCATCTCGATTGTTGCCAATTGCGGTACTAGCAGTGTATGGTCATATTTCTTTTGCAGTCTGACACGACCTGTGTTACCATTGCGTAAAACTCCTTCAGGATTGCTGAATGTAGCACGTAGGGTAATAGCACCTGTGTTTTTATCAAACTGGCCATCAACCATATCTATTTTTCCTTTTTGGTCATAGATGGTCTGGTCGGACAGTACCAAACTGATCGGAGGCAGGTTGTTTAGTTTTTGTTGAAGATTATTTCCTTCCGTGTTATTTTTGAAAGCGATAAAATCATTTTCACCCAATGAGAAATAAACGTGTAGATCTCTGACATTTGACAGTGCTGTTAAAGGTTGAGAGTCAGTTGGGCCCACCAAACTACCTTGTTTTCGTTGTAGTCTTCCGATATATCCTTCAGCCGAAGCACGGATAAGTGTATAGCCAACATTGATCTTTGCCGCTTCCACAGCTGAGACAGCCAGCTGTACATTGGCTTTAGCAGCATTTCGTGCACTAATTGCAGTTTTCAACTGAAAGTCTGTCAATACCTTTGTATTTACTAATTTGGTTTTCTTTTCAACTTCCAGTTCTGCATTTTCCAATGCAGCTTTCGCAGCTAATAAGTTGGCCTTAGCTTGATTCAATTGCTCTTGGTATGGGCGGTCATTAATTTTAAAAAGCGCCTGACCTTTACTGACCTTCGCACCCTCATCGACATAGATCTGTTCCAAAATTCCCTCAACCTGGGGTCTGATTTCAATATTGGCAGAAGCTTCGATTGTTGCCGGATATTCCTGATAGACGATCTCGTTGCCATTTTCAATGCTGACGACAGGGAGGCTAACTGGTGGTGGATCATTAGGTTTGCTTGTTCCTGTCGAACAGCTGTATAACAAGATTGCACTAAGCACATATGCAGTCTTTACGATATTAATTCGTTTAACACTGTTAAGTGTAGGAATGTAAATCTTCTTAAGACTTGGTGATACATTTGTTTTCATGTGATATTAAAAATTGAAGTTTTGGTATATTTAACGGTGTTAGATTTTTTAACGTTGTATTTTTTGATGCAAAAAAAATTAGTCAGTAAGCGACCGGGTGATTCCGTAGATCGCATCTTTTAGTACCTCCTGGTTAGTATTATCTCCGTTGCCTTGATTAACTAAATTGATGGATATGAGTCCATGTATAATAGACCAATACGTGAAATATTTTCTACAGATCAAGTCTTCTGACGGATTTTTATCCTTCATGATCTCACGAATTACGTCACTGATCAATCTGCCATGAGATTCAGCACACTTATAAGTTTTTTCAAACCCACAGCAAGCTGTACCTACACCAAACATGAGTTGGTATAATTCGCGCTCTTCAAACGCAAAATCCCAATAACTGAACCACATTGCTTCCAATTGTTTCTCCAAGTCGGTTTGAGTTGATTTGGCTTTTCTGACTTTTTTGGCAAGTAGGAGATAACCTTGGTTGGCAAGTTCGTTTAAAATTGCATCTTTGTTTGCAAAATACTCATAAATCATGGGGGCAGTATATTCGATGATATCCGCAATTTTGCGCATACTCAACGCCTGCCAACCTTCTTCCTTGACGATTTGAAGAGCGGCATCGAGAATATTCGTTCTATTCTCATCTTTGAGGCGTTGTATACGTTCTTTACTACCCATGTTTAATGCATAAATGATTTAACAGTGTTAAGCAAAATTCTAACTTTTTATTTTATTTAATGACATTTAAAAGTCATTAAATAAAAAAACAGCATTAAAATAGGCTAGACCGCATTATTTCCGGTATTATTAGCCATCGCTAGGAGCTGCTTAATTCGGCTTCTTTCTTTATCGGTCAATGAAATTGCTTTCTCTACTATATGGAGAACATCAGCGCTTTTCTCTGTTTGTAGCAGGAGATCTATGAAACCTAAATAGGTACGGATCAGATCTGTTTTAACACCGAAGAAAATTCGTGGTTCTATGATATAGATTTCCTGAACCAATGCAAGCAATATCTCCTTCCTTTTTTTGTCTTTATCATTTTGGTCATATGTGGGTAGAAATCCTTTTTTCTCCAATTCACTTAGTTTGGTCGCTACAGCATTTTCACGAACATATTTTTTCTGTTTGCGGTCAAGAAAATCGCGTAATTCAGCCAGCAAATTCCGATAAATAACCTGTTTTTCTTTTCCAGTGAAGAGATTGATGTCTGTTGAAATGCTGATATCTTCTTGTTCGAAGGCGTCAAAAAAGTCGGACGTTACATAAACCGAATGGTGGAAATTTATGGCATTATTGTTAAAGCTACTGAGTACTTTGGCAATTTCTCTTTTTTCGCTATTGCGCAAATAATAATAATAGCGGTCTCCAATCTGTCGACTCCAGCGAATGTAATTGATGTGAAAGCTATAGGATAAATTTCCATCAGGACTATATAAAGTCCATGACAACAGATCTGCTTCTTGGATCAGATGATCATAGAGTAACATCGTACCATTGATTCGTACGGTATAGCCTAGATCTCGATTAAGGTATAGAAACCAGCCAAATTCCTGTGCCATGAAATCCATAAATTCGTTTGATTCAAAATAAGATGAATTTAATGCGAAAACTCCCTCTAAGCGCACACGGGTTCCTGTGGGCTGATTTTCTACCGGTATACTTTCGCTAACATCATATTGCTCTTTACTGTCTCTATCAATTTGTATGCGGTATGCTTTTAAATTTTCTTCTTCCTTTACAATCGTATTCCAGATGGCTCTGGTCGCAAATAATGAAAAAGAAAACCGACCTTTTCCTTTTTTTCCTCTGGTATAAGAGCTTCGCTTAATGCTATTTTTCTTTACCGAATCCAAAAAATTACCAAATGAATAAGGCAATGTGTTAAAAACGATTCCTTCACCGTTGTCGCTGATGCTAATACTATTTATATAACCGAGCCCGTTGCTGTCAATTGCCATATCGATTTCAGTAGCTTTAGCGTCAAAGCCGTTCCATATATATTCAGCAATGACCAGTTTCGGGTCTTTGGGTAGCCCCGCAGATTCAATACTCAGGTTGGTAATCTTCGTGTTTTTTTTCATAATGACAGCAATCCTAACATTGTAAATTTAAGAGGCAAGAACTTCGTTGCCCAATTATATGATGTTTAATTCGTAATAATCGCATTATTTTCTTTCACCTTCTATTTCTGTTTTTTTATTGAATACGTCAACAGATAGGCGATTCCGAAATAGATGATTAGGTTGAGCAGAAGATATATGCTATTGAAGTAGGTTCTGCTGGGTGGCTCTGGATTACGCCTTCCGCCTGAATAGGTATAAAAAGGGAAAGGGAAACCAAGGGCATCATTGCCATCCGAAGGGCTTTCACATTTCGAAAATAGCAGGGTGATCGTTACTGTTAGTATCAAGAAGATGATCCAGGTCGTTCTTGGAAATTTTGGAAACATACGCATTGATTACTTTATTGGTTCAAGTAAAAATACGATATCTTATGAATATTTAATGAATGTAACTTTTAACGAGGTTCGATCCATTTCTCCAAATTAGGACCGGATAAGCTGATTTTTCAACGGAATATTTGTTGGTGCATTTAACCTACCATTGGGGCAGATCAATTATCAACGTCGTTTATTGGATGAATAATTATGATGCTGTTATTTGTATGATGATTGGGTTTCTCTCTTGAATACATTTAACTTTTTAAAAAATATAGGGTATTTTCGTTTGCGTGTAAGAGTTAGCGTCCTTCGGACAGAAAGTCATAAATTTTATGAGCACATGGGGTTTAAACTAAAAAAGGAACAGAAAGTTTTTGATTCCATGCTTTAAAATGTGAACTTTAGCCATATTTTCCTCACGACCGACTTAAGCAATATGAGAAGAATCCTAACATTGATTACGTGCTGCTGTGCCTTGAGCTCATATGCTCAACAAGTTGACAGCATAACAACTATCATTGCTCCTGAGTATGATCGAGTAGGTGCGGTTCATAGGTTCTGGTTGGGAGACAGCTATCGTAAATTATATAGTACGCCCGTAAAAATGCGTATAATGGATTTTAAAACGGAAAAGAGGGGGCTTCGTATAGTCAAACTGGGCGGGGGGATGCAAACCCAGTCGCTTCGGATGGCCGATCCTTCAGGGAGGGAATGGGTATTAAGATCCATTCAGAAATATCCAGAACGTAGTCTTCCTGAAAGCCTTCGAAAGACATTTGCAAAAGATATCGTTCAGGATCAGATTTCAATACATCATCCATTCGGTGCATTAACTGTTCCTCCGTTTAACACGGCTTTGGGTATTCCACATTCATCTCCCGAACTTGTTTTCGTTGGAGATGATCCGGGATTCGGTGAATATCGGGAGGTGTTTAAAAATAGGCCTTATATGTTTGAAGCCCGTACCCCCTTTGAAGACGAAAAAACTGACAATAGTGCAAAAGTCATTCGGAAAGTGCTAGAAGATAATGATACGCAAATTGATCAAAAACTAACTTTACGTTCAAGATTACTTGATTTTGCATTGGGAGATTGGGATCGTCATGAAGATAATTGGCGCTGGGATCCTGAAAAAGAAAAGGGTAAGAAGATTTATACACCTGTGCCGCGAGATCGGGATAAGGTGTATTATAAAACATCAGGTTTGTTTCCTACTTTACTTTCCTATCAATGGTTAAAAGCCCATTTGCAGGCCTATAGTCCCCATATACGTAATGTGCCACATTGGAATTTTAACGCCCGCCATTTTGATCACTTTTTTCTTACCCACCTGACAGAGGATGAATGGGTAGATGAAATAAAATTTGTTCAGAAGACGCTTACGGATTCGCTGATCCATCAGGCTATGTTGGCCATGCCGGATACCATCGTAAAATTAAGCGCGAAGGAGCTGGAAACAAATATTCGGTCAAGAAGGGATGAACTTATGCAGAGTGGACTAACGTATTATCGTTTTCTTGCCCGTGTGGTCGATTTGCCTTTATCCGCCAAATCTGAGTTTGTTGATGTTGACTACAATAAAGATGGTTCTGTCACCATTGATATACACAACAAGAAAAAAGATGGATCCGAAGGGCGAAGACTCTTGAAACGTACTTTTTTGCCTGGACAAACGGAAGAAGTCCGGATCTATGGGATCGCCGGATCAGATGAATTTAAACTACATGGATCTGGTCGATCTCCTGTCAAAATTCGTTTGATAGGTGGAAATGGTGATGACATATACCGTACCTCTGGTAAATTTAGCAATGGTCATAAAGTATATATCTATGACTCAAAAGATCAACCGGGTTCTGGTATTCAGGTTGATAAAAATGTACGATTAAAATTAAGTGCAGATACTGCTGTTCACCAATTTGAGTACGATAATTTTGTATACGATCGTAAAGGAGTCGTATTGAATCTGGATTATGGTGTTGATCGTGGACTGATTTTCGGATTGGGATATCTGATCGAAAATCAGGGGTTTCGGAAGAAGCCTTATGCTTATCGGCACCAATTTATGGCCAGTTATTTGACAGGTCGCGAATCATTTATGTTTGATTATAAAGGCCATTTTAAGAAATTATTTGCAGATCAGGATCTTTCTATTCATCTTTCCTCACTTGGCCCCAGAAATCTGAGTAATTTTTTTGGTTATGGAAACAATACCTTGTTTGAAAAATCAGATTCAAGAAGTATTTCTTACTATCGAAATAGATTTGATATTGTAAGTGGTGATATTTTTCTGGAAAAATATCTAAATCCTAAACTGAAATTATTTTATGGTTCATCTTCTGAATATTACAACAGTAAAGAGGCTAATAATGTAGGAAAATACTTTGAAGAATTTAAGGCTGAATTTCCTGCTGAACCTATCTATGGAAGTAATTTTTTTACAGGTATTACAGGGGGTATAGATTACGATACGCGTGATAACGCCGCAAATTCAAAATCAGGTGTACATATCCATACAAGATTGGGCTGGAATGCCGAAATTGGTGGCGAGACCCGGAAATATACAAAGCTACAGCACGTGATGAGCTTTTATAAAACTGTCGCTAACGACTACATCACATTTGCGAATAGAACAGGGGTAGATGTTGTTTGGGGAGATCCTTATTTTTATCAACACGCACAGATTGGTGGTGAGATAAGCTTGCGTGGATATAATTCACGGCGATTTACAGGAAAAACAGCGGTATTCAATAATTTTGACATGCGCTTGAAGCTGTTTAGTTATTCGTCTTATCTTGTTCCCGGGACTGTTGGCGCAATTGGATTTTACGATATTGGACGCGTTTGGATGACAGCTGAAAGTTCAAATACATGGCATATGGGTTATGGCGGCGGAATTTATTTTATACCTGGAGAGCTTCTTACGATTCAAGGAGTATTGGGCTTTAGTAAGGAGGCAACTTTGCCTTATATCCGGATCGGTCTTTCTTTTTAAAGCGTAAATGTTTATCTTATAAAAGTCGCGAAAAGTTTGGTCACATGGAGCATACATTAAAAATGGTTCTCCAAAACTGTCCATAAACTTGCGAAATATTGAACGATGGAATCGGATTTAAAAAAGACATTAAATAAAAATCTTGTTGGTAAAGGTTTACGAAATACGAGCGTAGACTTATCGGTTTTAAAATACTATAAGCAGTATGCGAAAACCTATGCTGACATTCACAATGGCATTGTGGTACTCAGCGATCTGACGGCAAATTGGAGCTTTACCTTTATGGGAGCGATTGCCGAACGTCTACACCTGTCATCGCCCAAAAGAAAATTGGAAATAAATAGTATATGGGAGGACTTTCTCTTGGCGCGCATACATCCTGAAGATCTGGCTGTAAAACATAGGCTTGAACTGCAATTTCTTGATATGGTCAAGAAGGTAGATCCGAAGGAACGTTTTCACTACCAGGCAAATAGTATACTCCGTGTGGAAGGAAAAGATGGGAAGAATATGCTGATGTCGCATCAGATCGTCTATCTGGATACTTCCGCTAAAGAATTTCCCCAGTTGGCATTGTGCTGTTATACGCTATTGCCCGAAAAGGAAGATCAACAAGTGAATAAGAATTATATCTTTAATCAGGTAAGTGGTGATGTCTATTTACTGAATAAACGAGATGTAAAGGATGTCATGAGTGCTAGGGAGCGGGAGATTTTGCATTGCGTAAGAGGAGGGATGATCAGCAAGGACATTGCTGAAAAGTTAGGCCTGAGCGTCAATACCGTCAACCGGCATCGCCAAAACATTCTACAAAAACTACGGGTTCGCAATTTGCACGAAGCGATCAGTATATACGATAAAATGTATAAGCAAGAAGATACTTCATCATAATAACAAGTCTGTCAAATACAACTCTTTCGACAGACTTGACGATTCTGATCAATTGGCACTATTTTCTTTTAGCCATTTTGTTCGGCGCTGGTCGGGAAGATGTTTGATGCTAAAGTGTTCAAAATTGGCCTGGAAACCTTCACCATCTGGTGATGCCCCCATCACACCAACCAATACGGGCTTGTTATCTTGTAGCCAAGCATTTCTCATCATCACATATTCCTTATCATCAAAAGAATAAAAGAATTCAACAGCATCTAGTCTGCGAACAGCTTTTATCCATATAAAAGGAGTTTCTTTGTCTACCGGTATAATACTCCAGTCACTGGTCCGATGGGTGACAACCGTACTCAGGTTATACTTTCCATCGACAAATTCTATTCCTGCTTTTATATAATTTTCATGATCTATCCGTAGCATAAGACCCGCTTGATCAAAGCGAGTTTTATATTTAGCCGAAATCTTGACTTTTACTTCAAATTCACCACCGCGTTCGGTGTAGAAAAAAGGCGCGTCATCCACTGTAAATCCATAATGTGATACGCGCCAATAGTCGCTTTTGGGAGTAACAAACATGACAAGTGCGTTGTTACTGACTGTCCATTCCGATGGTTCGTTAAACCAGGTCATCTTGTCTAATTTCTGTGCTGTCACCTGCATGGCAAAAAAGGGAAGCAATGACGCCGCAAAAAATGTCTTTGTTTTTTTCATATTTTCTTTAGCAAAGGATGTATTCTAATCGAGAGACAAAGATATCCTTGTAATACTGCATTTTTCAATACTGATAAATAACCATTATTGGCAGCACACTCTTTAAATGTAATTTATTTGCAATTTAATTGCATTAATATTATTGCTACATAGTTGCAATAATAAAAAAACTTATCTTCGTTTATCTTTACTGTAATTGCAGGATTATTGTAAGCGGAATTCAATACAGTGTATCACTATAAAAGCTATAAACATGGAGTTTTGGGAACGTAGTTTTAAGGAAAAAGGAGAGATGTGGGGCGGAAGTCCTGCCTGTTCAGCGCAAATAGCAAAAGATTTCTTTTTAGCGAAGAGCATAAAAGAAATCCTAATTCCGGGTTTCGGTTATGGCCGGAATGGACATGTATTTCTAGAAAATGGAATTGGTATTACAGGGATTGAGCTATCCAAAACCGCAATCGAACTGGCCCGAAAACATTTCGGAGCCCAAACAATTATTTATCATGGTTCGATCACTGATATGCCTTTCGATAGCAAAACATATGGAGGAATCTTTTGCTATGGGTTAATCCATCTGCTGGGGGCTGACGAGCGGGCTAAATTTATACATGATTGTTATGCCCAGTTGTGCGATAATGGTTACATGATCTTTACAACAGTGTCAAAACAGGCAGCTATTTATGGACAGGGGACTGCTATAGGTCCAGATCGTTTTGAATTGTTTGGAGGTGTTAAAATATTCTTTTATGATTTGCAATCTATTCACGCAGCATTTGAAAAATATGGATTGATTGAGATCCAGGAAGTGGAGGAGAATTATCCCTTTTATTTGATTATCTGTAAAAAGGAAAAAAAACAAAAATAACAACAGGTGACGCTGATGGTTTCTTCGATTCACTTATCGGGACGAATGGCTTATAGCGTCCTGGGGAAATTCAAAATATACGCTGATGAAAACAATTTTTCGAATACAAAAAATAAATGACAGCGTTTAAAATAAACTATATAAAAATGAAAGAAGATAAAACTTTTGATGTAATTATTGTTGGTGGAAGTTATGCTGGTCTTTCTGCAGCTATGGCATTGGGGCGTTCCTTACGACGGGTATTGATTATTGATAGCGGTTTGCCCTGTAATAGGCAAACACCGCATTCACATAATTTCATTACACATGATGGAGAACAACCATTGGTAATTGCTCAGAAAGCTAAAGAGCAAGTATTAAATTATCCAACAGTACGTTTTCAGCAAGGACTCGCTGCAAGTGGAAAGAAAACGAATGATGGTTTTGAAATAAACACAACAGACGGCGAAGCTTTTAGCGCGAAAAAAATAATTTTTGCTACAGGAATAGAGGATGTAATGCCCAGTATTCAAGGTTTTTCAGCTTGTTGGGGGATTTCTGTTATTCATTGTCCCTACTGCCACGGTTATGAATTTAGCGGAAAGAAAACAGCAATTATGGCCAATGGAGATAGAGCTTTGCATTTGGCTTCACTGGTTAATAATCTCACATCAAACCTGACAATATTGACGTCGGGGAAGGCTAATTTTGAATCTGAGCAGGTAAAGAAATTGGAAAAGCATGGTATAGCTGTTATTGAAAAAAAGGTTACCAAAGTACAACATAAGGATGGATGGCTAGAAAAAGTAGTTTTCGAGGATAACAGCTCAAGGACATTTGCTGCATTGTATGCAGCACTTCCTTTTAAACAGCATTCAGGTATTCCAGTTGAATTAGGCTGTGACCTAACAGAACAGGGGCATATTGTCGTCGACAATTTTCAAAAAACTTCAGTTATGGGAGTTTTTGCTTGTGGCGATAATGCCAGCATGATGCGTTCTGTTTCCAATGCAGTTGCTGCAGGTAATCTCGCAGGAGCGATGGTCAATAAAGAATTGGTCGAAGAGAGCTTCTGATCAGATTCTGGCAGATAGCAGCTACAACCATTGTATTTCAGTTTTAATCAGGAAGCAAACAGGGACGGAAGCTTCCTGATTAAAACGCTTTTGACAGCGTATGTTATCTAGTTAAATATCAGCTTTGATTATGGCTTTGGAAATAGATCAAGTTTTAATGCTTACTGAATTCTCACTCTATATGAACCGTGAAGATATTAGCTTTGATTGAAGTAGAAAAATATTTACTGATAAGTATTGAAATTATATCTACCTATTATTTTATCTGTTGAATCCCTGCAGTTCTAGTTGCAGTGTCTCTGCCCCAAAGTGCAATAGACTCCAATAAGGGAATCAGTGTCTTTCCAAATTCTGTAAGTTCATAATCTACCTTTAAGGGGGCTTTATCGGTATGTACCGTGCGCTTAACCAAACCGTCAGCTTCTAATTCCTTCAGCTGTAGGCTCAACGTACGCTCTGTAATCAATGCACATTCTTTTCTCAGTTCATTGTAACGTTTTTTTTCAATTAAATGGATGAGGATGACTGCCTTCCACTTACCGCCTATGTATTTCATTGTCAGGCTTGTACTGCATGGGTATTGTTTATTGTCTATCAAATACATCTGTTACTATCAAATTTGACCGTTATTGCAAATATATAATACTATATTTAAGTTTGCAACTATAAAAAATATAGTTAATTTAAAATTGTATGTTATGGCATTTTTAGAAACAGCAAAAGAGCGTTATACAACAAAGAAGTATAATTCGACGGAAAGAATCTCAGCGGACAAGATCGCTGAACTAAAAGAAATACTTCGGTTGAGTCCTTCTTCCATCAATAGTCAGCCGTGGAAGTTTTTCTTTATTTCAGATGGGGAGACAAAAACGAAACTAGCTGAAGCATCTTATTGGAATGCGGAAAAAATTAATGAGGCCAGTCATCTTGTGGTCTTTAGTGCACTTAATGATGTGGAACGATTTGAAGAGCAGATCAACGGCACATTACCTGAAGGTTCGATAAATTATTATCATCGTTTTTTGAAATCAAAGGGAGAGCAGCATGTGCAATCTTGGATGAAACAGCAAGTATATCTTTCTTTGGGATTTTTTCTCGCAGCATGTGCAGCGAACCAAATCGATGCGACTCCGATGGAAGGGATTGAAAATGAAAGCTATGATCATGTTTTAGGGCTTGAACAATATCATACTTTATTTGCTGTTGCTATTGGTTACCGAAATGTGGAGGATTCTAATCAACCTAGCATAACAGCCAAGTCGCGTTTGAATATGGCGGATATTATTCAGGCGATATAACTTGTTTGTCACGAGAGGGACTCACCTTCCTTCCACCCCTAGGAGGTGGGGATAAGTTGTTTAGCTTTCTTGCATATCTTCAGACTTTTGTTTTCCCTTTTTTCAAAGTAGATTACCTGTATGGCCCGTTTTGTTATTTAAGCAAAGATATTTTATGCTTAGCTTATTTATGTACTGCTTTTTTGAGAGTTTTGTATTCCCAAAATTTTGATTAGAGGTAATGCTTAGTATTGAAAATAATTAGTCATCGTTTAAAAATTAGTTATGAATCCATTAATTCAGCAACTCAAAAGGTACGGGCATCTTAATGAAGAGATCGAAAAGGGACACATTACTTTTGTACTGTATATTTTAAACGATTAAAAATGAATTGGATTGCATTAATTGTCGCTGGTATTTTTGAAATTGGCTGGCCCTTGGGATTGAAGATGGCACAACAGCCAGAAGGGAATAAATTTAACTGGATTATATTAGCCGTTATCTCGATGACGATCAGTGGGGGCTACTGTTTTATGCGCAAAAAGCAATTCCGATAGGTACCGCTTATGCGGTGTGGACAGGATTAGGTGCCGTTGGTACCTTGTTAGTGGGAATATTCTTCTTTGGCGACTCGGCAAATGTCTTCAGACTCTTGTCGGCGACGCTAATTGTGGCGGGTATCATCGGTTTAAAAATATTTTAATAAACCTTCAGTGGATTCTGATATCGCATTGTTTTAAAAAGTGTGTTATCAGAATCCTTCTATTGTATGAAAAATTAGACTTTATACCTTGCGTGTTCTCATCGACTTTAGATAAATCACAGTTTTTTGCAAAAAAATCAATAATATAGCTCAAAATCTGTTGCTAAAAAGGATGTTGGGATGATTTTTGTTGCCTACATAAATTATGAGGCAAGAATTGGCAGATAAGATCGCAATGTATAGTAAACGATACGGATTGTTTATGCATCCTGACTATATGAGCTTTGCGCGCGATACAACAAGGCTATTGCTTCGCAATGAATGCTTGCGTATAGGAGATATAAAAATATATCAGGATTATGTTGCCTCCCACTACCCTGAAGATCTCCCCTGGGAAATGAAACAATATCAAGAAGCGTCGAAAGCCTTGATAAAAATGGACAAAGTTGCTGCCGTGGCCTGGGTCACTACAAATAAAATTAATCTTTTCGAGTCAGATATTTTTATTGATGATGAGGACGCAATTTTACGGCCTATACAATTCAAAAATGACGATATGTTACGCTACAACTTCAATACTTTGGAAGAATTGATTTACAACCACCAAATACCCGATGATCTATTCCGCAAAAATCAGGCTTATTTTTGGATAGATGCGCGTGTTGATTTGCGATAACTCCGCTGACTTGTAAGAGCGGCATTCTGTATAATGCTTCCGGTATTATGTTTCCCAAAACACCTCTGATAGCATACCTTTGGGAAGCTGTTAACAGTATTAATCTGTGTGTAGCGTAAATTCATCATTATTATTTTGAATTTTCCAGTACATTACTTACGTGGTCAACCCATTGCGAGTCTAGTATAGTTTGGTCAATGTAATAATCTGGTTGTATACCTTTATTGTCTATAGCCATATCAGGGATACGGTAACTTTTGCTGAGTGCATAGCCCAACCTATATTCTTTACAGGGTGACTCTACAAAATACATATTGGAGATATCCAATGCTCCAGCAGTTGTTATACCAAAGAGTTTCACTTTTTTACTTTGTTTAGCCTCAAGCAGAAATTGCTCAGCTGTGCTTCTATTTCCACCGTTGATGATGATGGCCGCCTGTTTCGGATAAGGAAGTGTTGTGTAGCTGGAATCAATACTTGTCAATTTTCGGCCTGGCTTCAGATTGACAAATTCTCCCAAATGATTATTTAAACTATCATTGCAGCTTTATATTTTGAAACTGAAACTGAAAACAAAAGCAAATGATAGAATAAACTTAAAGATATTATTTAGGATTTTTAACTAATTAGGGGATAACAATTATTTTGCCCAATTCATAGCTTATTCGTTATGAGTTAGATATGATTTTTATAAAATTTTGAAATGTCCGATGACGGATATAGCTGTTCATTTTCGAACAGTAAATGCTAATTTTACCAAGGTATCTGGTAAAACGATGCTCAACTTCAAAACTAGGAGCGATTGTAAATTGTAGTTAACCACTTGGACTTTATTCGTTATTTCTACCGTCCAGATCAGGTACTAAATAAACAAATAGTTTGAATGAATAGGCAAAATAAGCCACAAAAAAAGTCCTTCGTTTATATCAAGACGAAGGACTTCCGAAGCCTTTTATCGGAGCGATTACAGCTGTTTTATTTTTATATTTCTAAAGGATACACCCCTTGACCAGTCTTGAAGAGCAAGCTTTCCACTTGTATGTTTACCGAATTCTGGAAAATCTTTGAAGGTACTGTGTTTCACCAGATCCTTCCATTTCTGTGAATTGAAATCCATTTCTGCTGTAACTGTGCCATTTAGATAGAATGTGATCTTACCATCTTTCTGTACAATGCTCGATTGGTTCCACGCATCTTTTGCTTTGGTATTGACAAAATTTTGTTGCGGTAAAAACATATACAAACAACCTGCGCGTTTCAACGGTTTATCAAAGTCGGGATGCGAATCAGCGAGCAGTTGA
This sequence comes from Sphingobacterium prati, assembly GCF_013167215.1. GTDB lineage: Bacteria > Bacteroidota > Bacteroidia > Sphingobacteriales > Sphingobacteriaceae > Sphingobacterium > Sphingobacterium prati. Next base: position 713,261 of record NZ_JABJWY010000034.1, on the reverse strand, counting down.
TATTCTGGACCTGAATGATAAGTTGCATTGATGTCAGGCCGCTCTTGAACATTGACAAAAATACCGCTATTGCCTTCCTTTTCAAGTTTCCATTCAAATTTGAATTCGTAATTTCTATAGTCACTGTTGGAAACAAGGTCGTATTTTTGACTTTCGTTGTTCGGGTCACAGTAGATTGTGCCGTTTCTTACCACCCAAGCAGTCGGTGCTTTTTTTTCATTGTTGTATGTATGCCAGTTGTTCAATGTTGTGCCATCAAATAGCAGCTGCCAGCCCTCTTCTTGTTCCTTTTCACTTAGTGTATTTGGGGCACTCGTATCATTTTTACAAGAATAGAATAGGCTGCCGATAAAGACAGCTATAACGATTTTTTTGAATAGGTTTAAGTTTATCATTGTTTAAAGTTTGTCGTATATGAAGTGTTCTTAGGAATTTGATGCACTAAAATAATTTTTAATGTTTACTTTCTTTTATAAATACAGACATTTATGCGAATTTGTTACACGAATCCATTCACCAGCTGCTGATAAGCTCTTCTGCGACCGATACATTTTGCCATATTCTTCAAAGAATTTGGGCTCGTCGTATTTATTCTCCTGCATTCTTTTTATGTAAGTTTAATTCCAAGATCTATCTTTATAGTCCAATTTACATATTATTCATGTTTTTTATTTTTTTTGTTCACGAATACTATTTGTTTTTTAATTTAAGGGCATGGGTAATAAAACTTTGAAGGTGAATTTTGGGATATTAGAATGTACTGAAGAAACATTTGTTTGTTCTATCCGGATTGCTGTGAACAACCGTTTTTTTGAAGAAGAAATACCACTTTATATATTATTCTTTACGACGAGGAGGAGGAATGGGTATTACGGTTTGCTGTAGGCCTATTCAACATTTGTGATCCTTATGGAATCAATATAAATTTTTCTTTAGATAAACCAATTTCCGTTGACAACTTAGAAGATAGCCCAGAAATTTAATTTACTGTAAGTTGCAGCCAATTCTCGCCTGAGAAAAACGCGTTATTAGTCACCAATTAATCTGCTGTTAGCAGTTTATGAATCCGATATTTATGAAAGTTCCTATCATAAATCAGTTCTCATTTTGATAAAATTACCCTATCATTTTGATAAGGTCTCATCGGTTTAATTTTTAGCTTTTTATTTTTAATTTATTGTTTTATAGTTGTTTATGTTTCTTATAGCAACTGTGGAATGCTGTTTGGCCTATAGGGACAAAGCATAAAATGGAAATGATCAGAAAAACAATAGAATCGTCAAAAAGTCCGCCGAACGTGAAGTTCAAATACAAACCGGGGATAGATATAATATCCCTAAAAACGATAGGAAATAGTTTACGAATCTTTACTAATAATCCCCACAATAATGATAACACTCGTACTGATACTAACTGGACTGCTTTGTTTTTGGCTATTCTTTAAAATGGTGGATTTCTTCGAGAAAATTTAGGAAAACGCAAAATAGAACAGCACTTAAGTCAACGTCAGCCATGAAAGATTTAAATGAAAATAAGGAGCATATAGCTCCAAGAAAATTACCTATGGATCGCATCGCAAAGGTTGTGATGATCATTTTGATCCTAACGATGATCTATCAACTGTATATCAGTTAAATTTTGAAAAAGCATAAGATGAAAAAATTAAATCAATACCGGATCGGTTTGTATATGATACTCCATTACAGGGAGATCCGTTCGGAAATTAATCTTCTGATTCGGAAACACAATTTTGCTGGAGCGCTACAGGCTGTGGTCAACCACCTTCGCACGTTAAGTGCTGCTCGTGATATTGATACGTTGTGCCGGCATATCCACTTTTTGGGAACACTATATAGCCGGGGTAACCATTACGTCAAATACATAATGGAAAATTTATTTGTACGCTCTTTGACGGGAATAAAACGGATCTATACGGTAGAAGAATGGATAAAGATTGAAGACCGTCTTCCGCTTTCTTTTTTGGAAATCCAAAAAAGGCAACAACAGGCAATTTATTAATAGTATAAGAGAAATGACAGCTTTATTTATAGTAGCACTCATGGTTTTTGGATATATCTGTTATGTACTCCTCAAACCCGAAAAATTTTAGCAGTACTAAAAATACCTTAAAATTCAGTTTACACCAAAGTTCTTCTCGCAGCGCAACAGATTCTGGCGGGTAAAAGAAAATATTGAATAAGGTAGACAGTAAAAATCTTTCAAACAACAATTACACAACTGAAATGAATACAGAAATTTTTGGAATCGTTGCAATGTTTATGATCACATTGCTGTTGGGAATTCCACTTGGCAGGTACATCGCCAAAGTATATGCGGGCGAGAAAACAGGACTTGATCCTGTTTTTCAACCCTTGGAACGTTTGTTTTATAGAATTAGTGGTATAGATCCGACTGTACAGATGACCTGGAAGCAACATTTGGTCGCTCTTTTGACTATAAATTTTATTTGGTTTCTATTGAGTATGGTCGTATTGATGAATATGGGGCATTTACCCTTGAATCCCGATGGTAATCCAAGCATGTCAGCTGACCTTGCTTTCAATACGTCAATATCTTTTTTGGTCAACTGTAATCTCCAGCATTATTCGGGTGAAACCGGAGTGAGTTACTTCGGTCAGATCTGGTTGATGTTTCTTCAGTTTGTTACGGCCGGTATTGGAATGGCAGCAGCGGTAGTCATTTTTAAGGCATTTAGCGATAAAACCACAACGAAATTGGGTAACTTTTATGAGTTTTTCCTCAAGTCATGCACGCGGATACTACTTCCCATTTGTCTGCTGATCGCAGCAATCTTTGTCTTTCAGGGGATACCAATGACGATGGAGGGGAGGGATACCATGATCAATATGCAGGGTGACACCGTGCAGGTGAGCAGGGGACCTGTTGCGGCGTTTGTTCCCATTAAACACCTTGGCACAAACGGTGGTGGATTTTTTGGCGCAAATAGCGCACATCCATTGGAAAACCCAAATTATTTGACCAACATGGTAGAAATGGTTGCTCAGTTTCTTATTCCTATGGCCATGATTTTTGCATTTGGTTTCTTTATCCGCAAACGCAAGTTCGCATGGATGATGTTCGCGGTCATGACAATAGGTTTCTTGATCCTGACAATTCCAAATATCAGGATGGAAGCAGCGGGAAATCCAGCTTTAACACAGATGGGGATAGATACTTCCCTCGGTGCGATGGAGGGTAAAGAAGTCCGCATCGGCGCTGTAGCGTCTGGCTTCTGGAGCATAGTAACGACTATGATTTCGACAGGCTCAGTGAATTCCATGCATGACAGTTACATGCCATTGTCCGGTATGAACGAACTTGTTGCGATGATGGTCAATGCATTTTATGGTGGTGTTGGGGCAGGAATACTCAATTTCTTTATTTTCATCATTTTGGCGGTATTCATTAGCGGATTAATGGTCGGCCGTACCCCGGAATTTATGGGTAAAAAGATCGAAGCCAGGGAGATGAAAATAGCTATGATTGTGGCACTGGCGCACCCTTTTCTTATCCTCGTTGGTACAGCACTGGCGACGGCCTTTCCAACACAGGGAGCGTCTACATTAAACAACCCTGGATTCCACGGTTTTAGCGAAATATTGTATGAATATACCTCTTCGGCGGCAAATAATGGAAGTGGCTTCGAAGGGTTGGGAGATAATACCCTATGGTGGAATATTTCCACAGGTATCGTGTTGTTGCTCGGACGATTTATACCCATTATCGGCCCCGTGGCGATAGCAGGACTTTTGGCTGAGAAGAAATTTATTCCAGAGGGCGAAGGTACACTGAAGACGGACACGAGTACATTCGGAATGATGGTATTTGCGGTGATTGTCATCGTAGCAGCACTATCCTTCTTCCCAGCATTGGCTTTAGGGCCGATCGCTGAATATTTCTCCATGCAATAATTAAAATAATAAAATTTTAGAAATGAGCAATCAACAAACATTGTTTCAGAAAGAACTTGTACAACAAGCGTTAAAACAATCTTTCGTGAAACTAAATCCGAAGGTAATGTTCCGCAATCCAGTGATGTTCACGGTTGAAATCGGAACGCTGATTATGGCCGCAGTTTGTGTTTGGATAATGACCGGGGAAACCTCGCAGGGCGCCCTTGGGTACAATTTCACTGTCTTTGTCATTCTGTTCCTCACCTTGCTTTTTGGGAATTTTGCGGAAGCGATAGCCGAAGCCCGCGGAAAAGCACAGGCGGATAGTCTTCGCAAAACCCGTGAGGAGACACCAGCTAAACTACAGGATGGTCGGATAGTTTCCTCTGCAGCGTTAAAAAAGAATGATGTCTTTGTGTGTGAAGCAGGAGATATCATACCACTTGATGGCGAAATTATAGCAGGATTGGCGACGATAGACGAAAGTGCCATCACCGGGGAATCTGCTCCTGTCATCCGTGAAGCCGGTGGCGACAAAAGTTCTGTTACCGGAGGTACGAAGGTATTATCCGACAGAATTGTCGTGCAGGTTACGACTGAACCAGGCGAAAGCTTTCTGGATAAGATGATCGCTTTGGTTGAAGGTGCCAGTCGCCAGAAAACGCCGAATGAAATTGCGTTGACGATACTTTTAGCAGGGTTCACACTTGTTTTTATTATTGTGACTGTTACCCTAAAGCCCTTTGCTGACTATGCCAATGTAGGTATCACGATCGCTTCTTTTATATCACTTTTTGTGTGTTTGATACCAACGACTATTGGAGGCCTATTGTCTGCTATTGGTATCGCCGGAATGGATAGGGCATTGCGTGCGAATGTCATCACAAAAAGCGGTAAGGCCGTCGAAACGGCAGGCGATATTGATGTATTGCTCCTTGACAAAACAGGAACGATTACGATAGGAAACCGGAAGGCGACCAATTTTTATCCTGCAGATACGGTTGAAATGGACAGTTTGGTGCGTGCCGCCGTTTTAAGTTCCATGTCTGACGAAACTCCAGAAGGAAAATCCATTGTCGAATTGGCGGCAGTAAAACCTGCAACTTACGGCATTCAGGAACCTGTATTTATCAAGTTCACTGCTGAAACACGCAGCTCTGGGGTAGACTTTGACGGTACACGTATCCGCAAGGGAGCGACAGATGCGATACGTAATATCGTGACCAAGGCAGGGAATTCGTTTCCCATTGAGACAGACGAACGGGTGAAGATCATCTCGCAAAATGGGGGGACACCATTGGTCGTGGCCGAGAATGAACATGTGCTTGGTGTGATCGAATTACAGGATGTGATTAAACCCGGTATTCAGGAGCGTTTTGAAAGACTGCGCAAAATGGGGATTAAGACCGTGATGGTAACCGGCGATAACCCGCTGACTGCAAAATATATCGCTGACAAAGCAGGTGTGGATGACTTTATTGCCGAAGCCAAGCCTGAAGATAAAATGAATTATATCAAGAAAGAGCAGGCAGATGGACGATTGGTTGCCATGATGGGGGATGGTACCAATGATGCACCAGCTCTTGCACAGGCAGATGTAGGTGTAGCAATGAATAGTGGTACCCAGGCCGCCAAAGAAGCGGGAAACATGGTAGACCTGGACAATGACCCTACGAAATTGATTGAAGTAGTGGAAATAGGAAAACAATTATTGATGACCCGTGGTACGCTGACCACTTTCAGTATTGCCAACGATGTCGCCAAGTACTTTGCCATTATCCCAGCGTTGTTTATCACGGCAATTCCCGCACTACAAGGATTAAATATTATGCATTTGAATAGCCCTCAGAGCGCTATTCTCTCGGCAGTGATCTTCAATGCGATCATTATCCCATTATTGATTCCATTGGCATTGAAAGGCGTCACCTATAAACCTATTGGTGCAAGTGCGCTGTTGCGCAGAAATTTACTTGTATTTGGTGTGGGGGGCATCCTCGTACCTTTTATCGGAATTAAAGCGATCGATCTATTGATCGCCCTATTTATCTAAAATATCATTTATAAAATTAACATGAAAACACATATCTATCCCGCTATCAAGATCACAGTGGTGCTTTTGTTGCTGCTTGCAGTCATCTATCCAGCTGTTGTCTGGGCAATCGCACAACTGGCACCCAATCACGGAAAGGGAGCGGTTATAAGCTATCATGATCAGAAATATTATAAAAATATCGGTCAGTCTTTTACTGATGAAGCTTATTTCTGGTCGCGACCATCAGCTGTAGCGTACAATGCTGCCGGATCGGGAGGGAGCAATAAAGGTCCTTCCAATCCGGAATATCTGACAGAAGTAAAAGCCCGTATTGATACATTTTTAAAGGATAATCCAGGAGTGTCAAGAGGGCAGGTGCCTGTAGATCTTGTCACAGCAAGCGGTAGTGGACTGGATCCCGATATATCCGTAGCCGCAGCCAAAATCCAAGTTGCACGTATTGCCAAAGCAAGAGCGATAGATGCAAATAGTTTACAGTCACTAGTGGATGCACATGTGCAAAAACCAATTGTGGGTATGTTTGGACCTGAAAAAATAAACGTACTTGAACTGAATATTGCCTTGGATCAGATGACTGAAAAATAAATGTGGAGGCCTGACGATACGAAGACAATAAATGACGATCAAATAAATTAAAATAGATGAAAAAATTAGCCTTGTTGGCCTGCCTTATGTTAGGATCAACGATAACCATATTTGCACAGGAAGATACAATTCAGAATAAGACAGTTTCCATTAATGGATATGTTGAAGCCTATTATATGCGGGATTTCAACAATCCCATTGCCAACACACGTCCTGCTTTTGTTTACAGTCACAACAGAAATAATGAAGTGAATATTAATATGGCATTGCTAAAAGCAACTTATGGCACTGAAAATACACGTGCGACTGTTGCTCTGGCGACAGGTACTTACATGAATGCCAATTACGCTGCTGAGCCAGAAGTATTGAAAAATATCTATGAGGCCAATGTCGGTGTACGTATTTCAAAGAGACACAATTTATGGATCGATGCGGGTATTTTTTCCTCTCATTTGGGGTTCGAAAGTGCCATCGGAAAAGACAATTGGACATTGACCAGGAGCCTTTTCGCTGATAACTCGCCATATTTTGAAACTGGTGCAAAAGTATCATACACATCCGCGTCGGGAAAATTATTCCTTAGTGGGCTTGTACTCAACGGTTGGCAACGTATACAGCGGGTTGATGGCAATAGTTTACCTGCCTTTGGACATCAGCTTGTCTATAAACCAACTGATAACTTAACGATCAACAGCGGGTCTTTTATCGGCAGTGATAAAGCAGATAGCGTCAGACAGATGCGCTATTTCCATAATCTATATGTCATTTACCAGTTAAATAGAGAGTTTGGCGTTACAGCTGGTTTTGACATAGGCGCCGAGCAAAAAGAAAAAGGAAGCAGCAGCTATAATCTGTGGTATACGCCGGTGTTGATTGCACGTTATACAGGCTCTGATAAATTTAGTCTTACCGTTAGAGGCGAATATTATCAGGACAAGAAAGGAGTCATTATTTCAACCGAAGCCAAAAATGGTTTCCAGACATTTGGCTATTCAATCAATGCTGATTATGCAATCCTCCCGAATGTACTTTGGCGGACGGAATTACGTAATCTATCAAATAAGGAAGCTATTTTCCTCGACCGAAAAAATAATCTGGTAAAAAATAGCACAACTGCCGTGATGGCGCTAGCTGTTAGTTTCTAATTAAAAACAAACCTTGCTGTTGTACGTTGATTCAACAGCAAGGTGAGCGAAATGATAGGTAAAATGGAAGAAAGAAAAAGCGCGGAACATTTTCTGGATCTGATCAAGAAATCAAGAAGGGGTAGATTCAAGCTCTATATTGGTATGAGTGCCGGTGTCGGGAAAACCTATCGTATGTTGCAAGATGCACATAACCTACTGCATAGCGGAATTGATGTAAGGATTGGTTACGTCGAAACACATAACCGCAAAGAGACACACGAGCTGCTTGAAGGGATTCCTTTCATTGCAAGGCGTAACCTTTTCTACAAAGGAAAACAATTGGAGGAACTGGATGTAAACGCTGTGCTGAACATTCACCCCGAAGTAGTAATCATTGACGAACTGGCACATACAAATATTGAAGGAAGTAAAAATACGAAACGTTGGCAGGATGTTCTGGAGATTCTTGATGCGGGTATAAATGTAATTAGTGCGCTCAATATTCAACATATTGAAAGCCTCAATGAGGAAGTAAAGGCAATTACAGGGGTAGAAGTGAAAGAACGAGTACCCGATAGCGTGGTGGATTCGGCTGATGAAGTTGTCAATATAGACCTTACTGCGGAAGAGCTTATCACCCGTTTAAAAGATGGTAAGATCTACGAGTCATCAAAAATTCAGGCGGCGTTACAGAATTTCTTTAAAAGTGAGCATATTCTCCAGTTACGGGAAATGGCTTTAAAGGAAGTGGCTTCACAGGTACAGCGCAAAGTAGAAATTGAAGTTCAACCGCAACGTTGGACACGCAAAGAACGTTTTCTTGCGTGTATCAGCTCTAATGAGGTGAAGGCTAAAAATGTCATCCGAAAGACTGCCCGTCTGGCTGGTTATTATAACAGTAGCTGGTTGGTATTATACGTTCAGATGCCCGCAGAACGTGGGGATAGGATTGCCCTGAACAAGCAGCGACATTTGATCAATAATTTTAAATTGGCGACAGAACTGGGCGGAGAAATAGTTAAGATCGAAGCACGCAATGTAGCGAATGAAATATTAGCCTTATGTGAGCAACGTCATATTACTACCGTATGTATCGGCAAACCAAGGTTGTCTCTATTCAGAGTTTTATTGTCAACTGATACTTTTCGTAGGTTATTGGCGCAATTGTCAAAGAAAGATATTGACCTTATTATATTGTCGTAAAACAGTGATATATTGCACGTATGTTAGGGGGATAAGTTAACTGACAAAAACAAATGAAAATAAAAACGAAACTTACTTTTGGGGTAGGCTCCCTGTTTCTTATGATCTTTCTGCTTGCCGCATTAAGCGGTTGGTATGTGTATAGGCTAAAGAAAGATACCGGAAATATATTGACCGCAAATTATAATACACTGCGTTACGCGAAGAATATGTTGCTGGCACTTGAGGATATGCCCACAAAACACGCTGCTTTTTTTAGTTTTGAAAACAATCTTAACCAACAACGAAAGAATGTAACCGAACCCGGAGAACAACAGACCACTGACGTCATTGCCAAGCATTTTAAATTGCTAAAAAGTAGTCCCCAGGATGGACGAGGCATTTCGGCGATAAGGAGGGAAATCACGCTGCTAATGCAGCAAAATATGACAGCAATTGCAGATAAAAGCCTAGTAGCTGATCGTACCGCCGAACAGGCTATCTTGGTCATTTCCTTTGCTGGGGCACTTTGTTTTATTATTGCTTTTATATTACTTGTCAATTTGCCATCGAATATTGCGGATCCAATTGCCAAACTAACCGGAAGTATTCGACAGATTGCTGGTCAGAATTATAAAGAACGTTTGCATTTGCAAAATACAGGAGAGTTTTCGGAATTGGCTAAGTCTTTCAATACGATGGCAGAGAAACTTGAAGAGTATTCAGAAAGTAAGCTGGATAAAATCTTAAAAGAGAAAAAGCGTATTGAGGCCCTTGTTGATAATATGCATGATCCTGTCATTGGACTTGACGAATATGGACAGATTATTTTCGCCAACGAAGAAGCGAGCCACATTACAACCCTGAAAAAGGAGCAGCTGATTGGACGATCTGCAGGGATAGTTTCCAATGAAAATGATTTGATAAAGGATATTTTTAAAGATCTTGCTCTTGCATCGGATCAACGGGAAAAGCGCCCTATTAAGATTTATGCAAATGGAAGGGAAAGCTATTTTGAAAAAGATATTATTGATATCAATATATTGCCTACTGGGGAGTCTAATCCGACGTTTATCGGACAGGTTGTGATCTTGAAAAATATAACCACATTCAAAGAGCTTGATCTGGCAAAAACAAACTTTATTGGCACGGTTTCACACGAATTTAAAACACCTATCGCAGCGATTCAAATGGGCATTCAACTATTGGGAAATGAACAGATTGGTCACCTCAATCCCGAGCAAATTGGACTGTTAAATGGGATAAAAGATGATTCGGATCGCTTGCTTAAGATCACCGGAGAACTGCTGAATATGACTCAGGTAGAGAGTGGTGCTATTCAGATCAGCTTACATGAGACTGATGTACAACCGATCATCGATTACGCGGTGATGGCAAATCAGTTTGCGGCGGATCAAAAGCGGATAAAGTTTGTATTGGAAATGGATCCATCCATAAATACGGTTTTAGCGGACAGTGAAAAAACCGCTTGGGTATTGACAAATTTTCTTTCCAATGCGGTACGCTATTCCTACGAAGACGCCAGTATTCAGATCCGGGTTGAAAAAAAGGAATCGGCGATCCAATTTTCAGTCACGGATCATGGACAAGGTATTGAACCGAAGTACCTTGACAAGATCTTCGAACGTTATTTCCGTGTCCCGGGATCCAAAAAAGGGGGTACTGGACTGGGATTAAGTATTAGTAAAGAATTTATTGAAGCTCAGGGCGGTATAATAGGGGTAAACAGTGAATACGGTGCCGGAAGTTCGTTTTATTTTTCACTCAACGCGAGCTAAATGACAATGAAGAAATAAGACAGTTTTAAAACAGTGGGTAGGGATATTTCGACAAAGAAAATACGGAGTACTACAGGAATTCGTGAAAACTGCCTGTTGTACTCCCTATTTGGTAACGATTCGGTATTAGTTGTTGACGAGTGCCATTGCACCATCACTATAACGGGCGCCTACATTTGGGTATTTGTTCAGTATTTCTTCGATGGCATTTAAATCCGAATCGGACAACTTCAGGTCTATGGCTCCTGCATTTTCTTCCAGATACTTTCTTTTTTTTGTGCCCGGAATAGGAATGATATCATTTCCCTGAGCGAGTACCCAAGCCAATGCAAGTTGTACCGGTGAACATTGTTTGTCCTGGGCCAAGCGGGCAAACTCAGCGACTAATCGCGCATTGTTTTCCGCATGTTCGCCCTGATTGCGGGGGAGTGTTCTTCTAAAGTCATCCGCCGACAGACTATCTAAATTTAAGGTATTAGAAAATAAACCTCTGGCCAGTGGCGAATAAGGAATTAAGCTGATACCCAAATTACGGACAGTTTGTAGTATTTCTTTTTCTACATCACGTGTAAGCAGTGAATACTCACTTTGCAAAGCAGCAATGGGATGTATGGCATTAGCTTTAATGATTGACGCTGGGGATGCCTCACTGAGTCCCAAATATCTTACTTTACCTTCTTTGACCAATTCCGCCATCGCGCCAACTGTATCTTCGATAGGGACATTAGGGTCTACTCGATGCGCATAATATAAGTCTATAGTATCGATACGAAGGCGTCGGAGGCTGTTCTCTACGGCTATTTTTATCCAGGCCGGTGACCCGTCAAAATAAGTGTTTGCTGTGCCACTTGGTCCTGCTTTGTCATCCTTGAAGCGAAAACCAAATTTGGTCGCAATAAATACTTTATCACGATTGGGTACAAGCACTTTTGAAATTAATTCCTCATTAGCACCATTACCATACATATCTGCGGTGTCCCAGAAATTTATGCCGAGGTCCAAAGCTCTTTCAAGTGTAGTAATATTCTCTTTTTCGTCTGTAGGTCCATAGGCAAAACTCATTCCCATACAACCTAATCCAATAGCAGATAACTGTTCGTTCGTTGTTCCAAGATTTCTATATTTCATGACGATTATATTTTGTTTAATACAAAAGTAGGGAAGGTATCCTGTGCCTTGCTTAAAACAATCAAACAGATAATTATAGTATTCAAACAGTGGCTGTCCGCAGTTGGTTTGGCGACATTCCAGTATGCTTTTTGAAAAAATTTGTAAAGTAAGAGGGGTATTCAAAGCCTAGACTATAGGCGATATCCGCGATATTCCAATTTGTGTGTAAAAGCAGTGCACGGGCTTCCTGTGCAATACGGCCAGCGATATGTGCACTTGTCGTTTTGCCGGTTGTTTCTTTAACAGATCGATTTAGATGATTAATATGTACCGAAAGTGCGTGGGCATAGTCCCCCGGACTTTTCAACTGTAAACCAGTATTACTTATATTTACCGGAAATTGACGTTCCAGAAGTTCCAAAAAAAGACTGGATACCCGCGTGGAAGCGTTTGTATATGAGCCAAATTCTTGAGCAGGACTCGATTTCATTGTCTCATGGATCAATAAATGCAGATAGCTGCGCAAGATATCGTCTTTATGCGCATAGTCTGATCGCATTTCCAACATCATTTTTTTGAAAATTGTTGAGATTTCATCCAGTTGCCCTGCATTTGGAAAGTAAATAGGATTGCTCCCGATTTTGAAAAGAGGAGAATCCTTTAAACTCTCTATGCGTTCACTATGTTGAATAAACTCTTCCGTAAAGACACAATACCATCCTGCTTGGGCGGAAGACTCCGGTTCCCAGGCATAGGGTACGACCGGATTAGCAAATAACATGGCCGGGCGGTCGATTTGTATCCATTTATCAGCATAGTATAATTTGCCCCGACCTATAATCAGTGAGGTTTTATAAAAATCACGACGGTTATAAGGGGAGATTACTGTACAGGATTCTCTGCTAAATACGTTGAAGTGACCAAAACCCGTATTATTGAGCGGTAAGTCTAGCTTAGCAAAGCCCGGTTGTCTTTTATAAAAGTCTGTTACGCTTTCTGCTGAGTTCATAGTACTAAATTATAAAATTCGTTTTATAATTCATGGTCATTTACAGTTCAATTTTTACTATGTTATGCTTATGTTGATGTTTATCTGTTCGATATCTGGATCGTGTATTTGTACAATAATGTCGATGCTGAGTTGGCGAAATTTTTCGAATTTCACCAGCTTATTCCTATTTTTGGATCAACTATGAAGCCTTTTTTGAATCTAAAAAGATATTAACGAGCAATTATGATTAAAATATACCATTATAAACAATGTAGTAAGAGCTGTGCAGCCCTGGATTTTTTGAAACAGCATGCGCTAGATCTGCACGTGCAGGAGTATCTTGACGAGGTACCCAGTAAAGTAGAACTGATTGAAATCCTGTTAAAACTTGAACTTAAACCATTAGCGCTTATTCGAAAGAATGAAGCCTTATTCCTTGAAAAATTTCAACATCTTCATTTGACAGACGAGCAGTGGATTAATGTGATGCTGCAAAATCCCATATTGATTGAACGGCCAATCATTATTAAGGATGGCAAAGCTGTTATCGGACGGCCGCTCGAGCGGGTAATCGAGCTTTTTACATAGCGTTCCTCCTAATGGCGATAGTTGTCATGTTAGTTGGCCTTAAAGGCCTATTGTAGCATATATTTTATCTTAAAGCTAATCTTTTTAAGATAACCTGAAGGCATCAGCCTATATCTGTAGATTCCGTTTCATTGTAATCATAGTCATTTTATAAAGACTGCAGATTGAGGTGCTTTTAACCAAGTGAAGCTTATCTTATAATATATTTATTCCCATTATCTTGCCTCAAATATAGAATCTCCAGCTACAAATATCGTAGGCTTTCGAGCTAATATGGATTTCAAAATAATATGTAAATATTTATTTTCAGCTTTACGACAGCAAGTTGAAATGTTAAATAAACTGCTGAAGGGATGTAAATGATTCATCATCAGTGTATTTTGGATGAGCTAATAAATATAAACTGGCATTATTAGCCAAAAACAAATTTAAGATCATGTTTAAATTTTTTAGAGAATTATTGAGTGCAGCAAAAGAGGGAGTAAGAGAAGCACAAGAGGAACTTGCGCAGGAGAGAGAAATGGATAAAACCTCGACGGAGGAAGTTAATAGTAAAGAGTTGCTGAATGATATTTCATACGATGAGCAATTTGGTACGGCGTTGGGGGCAGCATTTCGGGTTATCGTTTTTGGTGACTGGTTTACGGTATTCGGTAGCGCCAGTGATGACGGCAGCTATCCAGTCCATCTCTATCAGTTTGGAAATTATCCCAGACAGGCGGAGTACAGAAATGAATTCGTAAAGTTACTGAAAAGGGATTTTGCGATCGAAGACAGGGAAAGTTGTTTTCAAATTCTAGCAGCATATTTTAATTTGCTTGGAATAAAGACTAAGGGTACAGTTCTGGAGGAACGGGAAGATCAAATCGACAGTGTAAGTTGGGACATCGGCAAACCTGGGGTGGATGCACTTGCCGTTGCAGTCGTTAGTCATATCGTGACTGCAGCTACGGATGTGGGCTATCTGTCCAAACAAGCAGCCATGGAGATCTTGAAAAGTTTGTCCTTTTACGCACGGTTGCATTTTGAAGATTGGAGTTCATTCTCCGATAGATTTTTAGAAGGAGAACAACAAATTGGACTGAACAACAACATAGGAAAGTCTTATTTGAAAAGATACATTGGCTATTTGCGGGAGAAAGTCGGCAGTCCATGGAAGAACGTTGTTTGGAACAGCCAAATCCTGCCGGAACGTGTAATGTCAACTATTGTTTGGACATTTCAAGCCAAATCCTACCACAGCATCGACGAATTTGATGCTAGTGTCGAAAAATATCAGCATGATATTTTAGCTGAACGGGCGCAGTGGGACGCCACTGAAGTTGTAGTTAATGTCCCAGAAATGGAGTTATGTTATATGTGTTGGATTAGGGGAATGGAGGACTTGAATCCGAACGAAACAGTATTGGATGACGAAGAAGAGGCTTTTGATGGGGGCAATGAAGACGGTGGATATTACCAGGTCGAGATCTGTGCCCGCCTTCGCACATCCAATGGGAAGAATTTTACCGCACTGGATCTATTGTATCAAATGGAGAAACAATTGATAGGGAAGGAACTGGGGGATCACATATTCTTTGAAGGGCTTGATCGTGTAGAAAATTATACGGGTGATGTACCGCTGTATTACATCAGTTTTGGAAGTTAGTATACGCTCATAAGGCCCCCATATTTGATTAAATTTGATAATTTAACGCTGCTAATAACAAATGGTTTTCAGATTTACGTATAACTATAGCCTTTGGAATAAAGATTTCTATAAATTTATAAGAAAATAGAGCATAAACCCTGCTGCGGTAAAATCGAAATGGAGTCTCTGGACAATGTAAGAAGGATCAGATCATGAAAACAAGCATGTATTGAGAATTGTTATATCGGATAAAAAGGCATGAATAAAATATCATCAGCGATTTTGATCTCGGCAGCACTCATCGTACAGGCAGCGTGTCAGTCCCCGTCAGACCAAGATAGAAATATGCGAAATAACTCAGCTGATCCGAAATCAGCAGAAAAAGCAGTTTCTTTTAATGATGGCCATTTGGTAAAGCATATGGAAATAAAGTCCGGACAGACAGATACTATTTTTATTTTCGTTCATCGAGCAGATTCTGTTCGGATAAAAATCAAAACTCCATCGGATACCGCCAATATTCGAATTAGCCAGTTGTTTTCTCCAAATGGAACAGCAGATGGCCCATTTGGAAAAGAACTAACCTATCGTTTTATTGATAGTGGGAAATACTTTATTACGATTAATGAAAATAAGATGGTTGGGAATCATTATACGGGCTCCTATGAAGTAGAGATTATTCCAAATTGAGAACGGCCTTATCATTTTGATAAGGCCGTTTCTTTTTTATATTTTTTAGAATAAAATTATCTTTCTGTATATCAGTTTCTTACTTCTTTTTTTATTGTTATGGAATATTGTTTGGTTCATCCCGTTTAACAATGGATAACATGTATACATAAAAAACGATACAATGGAAGTAAGAAAAAAAATGGATGAAGGGCAGACAGTAGATTTTATTGCTGCTGTAATTCCTGAGTTGAATCTAAGGTTAAGAAAATCCGAACTTAAAGGAGACTACAAAAATATTGTAAAATTGATCTCACAGTTTGCAGAAGATGTCATTTATGCCAAGGATTGGCATCGTTTTGAATGGATTATGCAAGTCATGGCTTATGTGCATGATCGGGGAACCTCCGAACTCCAGTTTGTGATAAGCGGATTACTTCCAAACACCTTCTCCAAATTAAAAAAAGCATGCAACTCGATTGAATGGAATTACCTTGAAGCTCGCTTGCCACTTTCAATACAACAGCTTGTTTTGCCCGATGGTATTTACGATAAAGAAAAAAACAAGCATGCTGAATATCGTCCCTATGAAAATAACTGATGTAATAATACGGCAGGCGAGTATGGCCGACTGCACATATGCAGCTCAGATTTCGGAGGAAATGGATGCCTCCGCACGGGCAAGGGGAACTGGGATAGGGAGACGTAGTTGTGACTCTATCTGTCAAAAAATAGCCGAAGGAAATGCTATCATCGCCTTGACTAAAGAAGGGCAATGGGTCGGTTACATCTATTTGGAGGTTTATGCGAATGGTAACTTTGTCTCTCATTGCGGTTTGATTGTAGCTCCAGGCTGGCGAAGACTTGGGGTGGCGACGCAGATGAAGGATAATATATTTTGGTTGACACGGGCGAAGTATCCGTTGGCCAAGATATTTGGCATTACAACGACATTGGCGACAATGCGGATTAACTCAAAACTAGGACTACAACCAGTGACTTTTTCTGAAATAACACAGGACCCATCATTTTGGAAAAAATGTGAGCAATGTGTCAATTATCAGAATTTAAAAAATACATGCTTTAAAAACTGCTATTGTACGGCAATGATGTTCGAGCCGGATCCGGCACCTAAAGTGAATAAATTATGAATATAAAACAAGCTCAAGAAATAATTATTTCAGTAATACCATTGGCGCAAAGAGAAATTTTACGCCCTGAAAATACTGGAAATCCTATCACAATAATCCGGATTTTTACAGTATATATCAAAAAAATGATCGAAGAGGGAAAGGAAAAGGAATTGGGAAAGGCCTTGCACCTCATGGAATACATACATGAAAAAGGAGAGTGGAGGCTCAAAAATGCAGTGGAGAATATATTTGTTTTTTCATTGGACAGTATATTGGCAGCTTGTCCTTTATCACGACGGGGAATAGTGGCTGGGAAGATTCCCATCGGAATCTATACTGCTTACATCAATCAGCTATATAGATCAGGTAACTAGGCCTGATCTATATAGTCTGATTCAAATAAGATGGAGATCCCATTTGACTCCGATGAAACTAATCCGTCAAAACTATTCGACCACTTATTGATTTCCAATAGCCTTGTTGCAGAAGTTTGTCGATTGAATTATTGATCATAATATCAATCTGAGCTCCAGTTTTGGAAAACGCAAAGATTCGGGCTGTGGCGCGGACAAGATCTTCTCTCAACAAACTCAGGTTGTTGTCCATGACCTCGATCAGAGCAACTTCTATTTC
The DNA here is from genome assembly GCF_013167215.1 of Sphingobacterium prati. Classification (GTDB taxonomy): domain Bacteria; phylum Bacteroidota; class Bacteroidia; order Sphingobacteriales; family Sphingobacteriaceae; genus Sphingobacterium; species Sphingobacterium prati. The sequence goes on along the minus strand of NZ_JABJWY010000034.1, from coordinate 695,847 downwards.
TTGCGGAGCTATATCTTCTATGGCACGTTTCTCTATGCTATTGTTCCGATAGTAAGTCAGCTCTTCGGTGGATTGTTTCTGATCCCAATAAAAGCTTTGATGTGCAACCTCCTCCCTTACATCTGGCAGCTTTTTTATAAGCTCACTGAGGTACTGGGTAAGTTTTGTTGAGGATCTTGGTGTATTCCATAGTCGTATTACTTTGCGAAACAGATGATTTTGACCAATTGGAGATTCTGTACGGACGATTTCTAGGATCTGATTGCTTAATACTGCTCGATGTGCCTCATCATAAATTGATTCTGCACTAGCTGTTGTCATTGCATTGACATGGGCACTTCTATAGGGTTTCATTTTACTTGAAACAATCGCATCGTCAGATATCACTGAAATATTGGCCTTAGACTGCGGTTGCGAGGCGTCAATGATGACAGGCTCTTTCATTGTAGCATCGTTTATGGTGCGTTGAATTTCGGCCTTTATATCAGTCAGTATTTTTTCTTTGTTCTTTAGCCAGTCCAAAGTCCAGATGCGGTAGATATTCCATCCCAAAGATTGCAGGACATCGGGAATAAGCAGCTCTCTGTCATTTGTCGTTTTTGTGTTGAAATAGTTTTTTCCATCGACCAAAATTCCCAAAATATACTGTTGCGTATGCATCGGGTCAATAATGCCAATATCAACACGGTAGTCCGAAGTTCCGATGTTCGTTTTTACTTTTATACCATTTCTATCTAAATGCCTGGCAATAGATTGGATGAGTGTATTTTTTTCTTGGTCTAGCGCAACAGTTTCTGTTGTTTGCAATAGACCCCTTTCTGCAAAGTTCAAAAAGGCTTTCAATCCTTGCACACCAGCAGAATTGGTACGATTTAAATCAATTTGTTCTCCCTTCAATGAAGAGAAAACGCGCATTTCATATCGGGCGCGGGTTACTGCGACATTTAGCCTACGCCAGCCACCATCACGATTCAATGGCCCGAAATTCATGGAAACTTTTCCTTCTTCATCTGGACCATAACCAATTGAAAAAAGAATAAAATCACGTTCGTCGCCTTGAACATTTTCCAGGTTTTTAATGAAAATAGGTTCCTCGCCCTGCAGTGCGGTTTCCTCCAAAGCAGGTTGCTCGGAAAATAAAAGCTGTAACAAATCTTCTATTAGATTCTGTTGTGTCTGACTAAATGTAACGACACCCAATGAACGATGGGGATGATGTTCCAAATGGTGTTTTATGTATTGGATAACAGCCTCCGCTTCTTTCGGATTTGTTCGTGTTTTCCCTTTGTCGTAATGACCGTTGATCAATTGAAAACTGACCTTCCTATCCTGATCGTCATGAGAAGGAAAGGTCAGCAATTTGTTTTCATAAAAGTTAGTGTTACTAAAAGAAATTAGACTTTCATGTTTACTGCGGTAATGCCGTAACAGGTATTTAGATGGAATGGACAAGGCAAGGGTATCATCAAGGATACTTTCTAGATCTTCTAGTGCCAGATTATCTTCATCCACTTTGTTGCTGGCAAAGAAGCTGGTTGGTGGCATTTGTTTGGGATCCCCGACAATGATGGCCTGCTTTGCTCGTGCAAGAGCACTTATTGCCTCGGATGTTGGCAATTGTGAAGCCTCATCAAAAATAACTAGATCAAAATGATCGGTATTGACATCAAAATATTGGGCAACCGAAATCGGGCTCATAAGCATGCAGGGTTTTAACCGTGGAAGTAATGTCGAAATCTGATCAAATAAACGGCGAATACTGACGCCACGCCCCCTACTGCGGATGGCTCGCTGTAAAATGCCTATTTCCGAACTATAAACTGCTTCCTGAGATAGATTCGGAATTTTATTGCTTAAATTCAAAACTAATTGGTCTCGCATCAGTCGTGTAAATTCTTGATGCAGTGCCTTGTATTGTGAGATCTGCGCCTCATATAGAGTTGCATCAAAACCATTTAGAACAGTAGACTGATCCAGCGCTTTGATGAAGTAATTGAGATGCAGCACACTTTCCATTTCTTTGCTTAACTCATTTTTATCGATCTTGTTTGATTCAAGCAGGTCAATCAACCAGGATAATCCAAGTGTTATTCCCTGATCTTTATAATAATTGTATCGGATCCAGTCATCAAGATGATCTAAATGCTGTTTTATTTGGTTTAATTCTTCAACTTCCGGAACATATGCTAAAAATGTCGAAATTTCCTGGTGTTTATCCGCATACTGATGTAGTGTTAGGATAGTAGCTGGAATTCGCAGTTTTGCATCTATATTTGTGAGGATGTAGTTGAGCCAGGATTGAAAGTTTTCAAACTTAAGATCTTGTGCCAAATTATTTAATTCTCCCAGCTCATGTTGATTCTTTGATAGGGAGTCTAGGTTAAACGCATTACCAACAAGATAATAGCTCGTTGCTTCGTTTATGGGGTTAAATTGCGGCTCGCGTAAATTCTTTGAAAGGAGGTCGAAGGAATTCTTTTGTTTAAAGAATTGATCGACTTGTTGTTCGGAACCGATTTTGCTTGTAGCAAAACCATTTAAGAAATTCTTTACTTTGCGTTGTTTCAGCCACCTAGGCAGAAACCAGGAATGCTTTGCCTGATTCCAGCTGGATTCAATAGCGTTACAGTCTATTGCGAGTATTCGGTTGCCAAAATCTGTAATAAGGAGCTGCTCTAGCGCCTGCTTTTGGGTCTGCAGTTCAATCCAGTGATCAAGTAAATTCTTTTGACGTGGATCAAAGCATACATTCACTATGGTGTGATCTGCTTGAAAATGAGCTGTTTTTTCGAGGAGTGCGTATAGCGAAGCTTTGTTTGCGATCCAATTGTCCGAAAGCGTCAAATGTAAATCCGTTTGGGCTTTTGTCGCATTAATTGATGCCAGGTTATAATCTTCGATAGATTTTTCAATTTGATTTTTATGGGCAAAGTTTTGATCTTTCAGCCGGATCAAACGCAACGGATGTTTCTCAATCGTAGGTAATTTGCGTGTTAATTCGCCGAAAGGAATTGCCCAATCCTGCCAATCATTCCAAGTCTTTTTATCAATAAGCTCCAGTTGTAAAGACAGCAACCATGTTGTGTTGATAGCAATATGATTGCTGTCTAAGTAGGAGACAGAATCATATAGACTCCAGCCGATCGGGAAGGACTGATGTAGGGCGTCTACGTAGCGACTTAATACCGCTTTGCGCTGATCAATACGTTGAGCTTCTTCCTGAAAATCAATATGACTTTGATATTTTGGTGTCTCAAGGCTCTGTTCCAGTTGACGAAGCACATCTGATTTTTTGGATTTATTTGAATGCAACTCCAAACAAAAAGAACCCAAGCCAATTTTTTCCAAACGGCGATGCACCACGTCCAGCGCCGCCTTTTTAGCAGCTACAAAAAGCACTTTTTTGTCATTTGCCAAGGCGTCTGCAATAATATTGGTAATGGTCTGGGATTTACCCGTACCGGGAGGTCCGTGTAAGACAAAGCTTTTATTTGCATTCGAGTGACGAACAGCATCCAATTGTGAATTGTCGGTTGGTATCGGTAACGTTAACTGTGAAGATGGCATCTGCTCGAGGTTTTCCGAATCGTCTGTGATATCCAGCATTTCTGAAAGCTTTCCATCAATCAAACTCTTTACAATCGTACTTTTTTCAATTTCTTCGGCATATTTGGACAGATCTTGCCATAGAATCAGTTTGTTAAAAGAAAAGTTTCCTAAAACAACCTGCTCCAGGATGTCCCACCCTTCCAGATTTAATATGGACTTTCTTAAAATGGAAAGTACTTTTTGGACATCTACTCCAGACTCATCCGTTGGTAGTGTCTCCAAAGCACTGAGATTAAGCTTGAATTCCTGTTTGAGATATTCCAATAGGGTAATATTGATCATAGCATCTTCTTCGCGACTTCGGAGCGTAAACTTGGTGTTAACGGACCGACGGGATAACTCAACCGGAATCAATAGAATGGGAGCAAGTCTGGCCTGCAGCTTACTTTTGGGCTCAAACCATTTCAATAGACCAACCCCTAGGTATAAAGTGCTTTTCCCATTTTCTTCTTCGGCCAATTTCGCGTTACGAAACAAGTGTGTTAAAATGATATCCAGATCATCCTGATGGTAATGTGTTAGTAGGCGGTTGTACCGAAATTCGTCTTCTGCGAGCTTAAATAATGGCTCGGAGAAATGCATAGGCTCTGAATATAAATTATAACGGCGCGAGAGTTGTTGATTGTTATTTGGATGAATGGACAGTGATTTTCCGTTTGATAGGTGATCTTCCAAATGGTCTATTTTCAGATCTACGATTTGCAGCATGCTTTTCGTGAAACGAAGATTTAATAGATTATTTCTGAGCGAGAGGTCAAGTAGCTTTCTTTCCCAGATTTTTTGTTTAGTTAGATCTTTGGTGTCACTAAGTGCTAGATCCAGATTGTTGTCATCTAGACTAAAATGATCGATAGCCTGTTGGTTAGATAGGTTCGATGAGCTCTTAATACCTGCTTTGTTCAGCTCTTCTCTTCCTGTAAAAGGTAGGGGTAGAATGCTATGTGAACGAGCATGTTTGATATCAAGGGATAGGATGAAATTTTTTGCATGCAAAAGCTGTGTTTCTGCAATGTTCATTGCTTCCCGCATAGTATAGGCGTTTCCCCTGCACAGATGAGTAGATTCAATTAAAGCGATGTCGTCAATTCCAGGAGCGATTCGTTTTGAGATAGCTGCCTGATCATAGTTGACTATCTCCTCTAACCGCTGGTCGCTGAGCCATACTCCAATAAATGCATGACCATGTGTAACAATAAGAATCGGATTCAGATCGATTGCTTCCAGACATGCTGCAAATAATAGGGAGATATCAATACAGTTTCCAAATCTGGTTTCCCAGATCTGATCGACCAGACGAATCCGCTGACCTTCAGCTTCAAAGCTTTGCGGCATGGCACTGTAGGTAATATTGATATTTAAAATCGCCTGATATATAGCCATTACTTCCTGTAAGATCCGCTCTTTGTTATTGGATTGGTAGCCCTCAAACGCTGGTCTTAATCTATTTTTCTCAAGAATTTTGACTGCCTCCGCTTTAATTTCATAGATTATCGCATGATTGGGCAAAACATAGGAAGCCAATAACTCAGGGTATTTACTTAATCCACCAAAATAGTCCATCGGTAATATCTTTACCGTGAATTTTTGTTCATGGAGGATTTCATTATTGGAAGAGATTGTACAGGTAATGGAATCCATGTCCTTCTCTGTCAAATTTCTGATAAACAGAATATTGTAGTCGAAATCTAAATTTTTCAGTGTCACCGATTTTCCTTTCAAAAACCTATCTATATGGATTGTATATGGGGAAAACAATCCGATTTCAGAAGTAAATTCAATTTTAATTTGTTCGAGGTCCTTTTGAATTGCAGTGATGTCAACTCTTTCGACAAGGGATAAATTATGGAAACAGAAGCTATAATTAAAATGGGGAGCCATCTCTATCGCAACTTGAAAGCAAGCATTAGTTTCGATCATTTTAAAAAAATATATATTAGTTTAAAGATATTGAAAATTTATATACTCCCAATTGCTTTATGCGCTATTTCTACATGTCGTTTTGAGTGTAATTTATGGCAGAATATATAAAAGTCAGATTTTTAATTTTGTGCTGGATTTAATATGTGATTCAAAATGAGAAAAATATATGCCTCCTTTATGGGAGTGATTTTAATGCTAATGACGAATTTCACAATGGCTCAGGACCACAAAACACAGGTCTTAATACTTATCCATTCGGATCATGGTGGAACGTATGAACTGGCAAAAGAAGTTGCAAAAGGTGTTGAGCGCAGTGGTAAGTCGCGCGCTGTCGTTAAACTTGTTAAGAAATCGTCCAATCCAAAGCTTAGCGGTCTTGCTGTCGCAACAGTGGAAGAGCTGCCTAATTATGATGGTATCGCTTTTGGATCGCCTGTTTATTTTGGTAATATCAGTACGGCTATGAGCGAATTCCTGGCAAAAACAGTGGATCTATGGTCCAAACATGCTTTGCAAGGAATGCCTGCAACAGTGTTTATGTCTGCGGGTAGTGGCGCAGGGAGGGAGCTGGCAATGCAATCATTCTGGAATACGCTGGCTGTACATGGGATGATTCTGGCGCCTATGGGTATTCAGGGAAACGACAAAATAGATCAATCTATTCCACAGGGAAATACGGTCCTGGGAACAACAAGTCTTGCTTCATTAACAAATACCGAACGACCTAGTAAGAGTGAACGTTATCTGGCCGAGCTGCAGGGAATCAGCTTTGCGAAAGTTGCCGCAGGCTTGGTAGGGATACGAGACAATAGGGAGCGCAGCAAAAACGATAAAATAACGGATTTGGACGACAAACAGTCTGTCAATCAGCGCCTGGAAGAGAAACATATTGTATTACCAAAAATTCCCCAGCCTGCGGGGAATTATCATCCCTATGTCCGTTCTGGAAATTTGGTCTTTATCAATCAGGTTGCACTTAAGGACGGTAAAATATTTAAACCTGGAAAATTAGGTGTAGAAGTAAGTGAACAAGAAGTTAAAAAGGCAACTGAAATTACGATGCTGAATGTACTTTCTGTCCTTAATGATGCAGTTGACGGAGATCTAAATAGAGTGAAACGCTGTGTGCAGTTAACAGGAATTTTTAATACCGAAGACCACTATAGTAAACATGCCGACTTAATGAATGTAGCATCGAATCTTGTGGTCACTATCTTTGATGATAATGGAAAACACGCCCGTGCAACTTTTGGCGCGGCGTCATTACCCTTAAATTCATCTGTTGAGATACAGGCAGTCTTTGAGATTGATTAAGCGACGCCATATGTACGCATTTTTTATTTATCTTCTAAAGAGCAATTGCTCTTTAGAAGATAAATAAAAAATGCCAATGTGATAAACATTGGCATTACCTTTACGTCCTATAAAGTTTCAGGGATGTTATTCAACGTCACCTTTATATTTGACCGTACCATTAATATATAAATCTGATTTTTTTTCATCATATTTATAAATATCGTTTTCGTACAGGTTCTCTTTGGTTTTGTCCAAAATAATGGTTGTTTTGTTGTCATCTGGCAAAAACAGCTCCATTTTTGATCTATCATCATTTGCAACAGCAAATGCGCTGATGACCGCATCATCTTCTTTGGTATCAACAGGATTCAAGCGCGTTCCAATATTGAACACCTGAATACATCCCTGTTTAAGCTCGCTCCAGGTTTGACCAGCACCTACAAGACAGCCATGTTCATCTTTATCTCCGCCAATTGATGGCGTTTCTTCTTTGGCCTGATCTTCTGTTTTATCAGTAGACTTTGATTGTTGTGCATTGTTACATCCTGCAAATAGGATCACACTTAGTGCTAGAATCGCTATTTTCTTCATTTGAATCGGTGTGTTATTATGTTCTGATTTGCTGTACAATAAATATACCATACTTGTCAAATTAAAACTCTTTATTAAAAAAAGAAAGCCGCTCACAATTATTGTCATAGGGCAAGTTGATTTAGTATACCGTTTATTAATATTGTCTTATAGTTGCTATATGAGGATCATTAGAAATTAGAACCAGCGGAAACTTGAAATATAAAAAGTTAGGGATAAATAAACGGAAATTATTAATTTAAAATATGAAAGGCGCAAACTCAATCAGGAACACCCTTGTTTCAGTCGTTTTAGTAGAAAGACCGATCGAGGACGTCTGGGAACATTGGATCGGGGCAGCGTTCATCAAACAATGGAACATTCCATTTGATGATTGGCATTGTCCGAGTGTTATGAACGATTTTAGGGAAGGAGGGCAATTTAATTTTCGGATGGAACGTCGGGATGATCACGAAGGCTTTGATTATCGTGGTGTATATAATCGTATTATTCCATTGGAATATATCGAAAGCACCAGTGGTGGCAGAAGCTGTATTGTCGAATTTCAGGCTATCGATAACAATACAATTATAAGGGAAAAATTTGAACCCGACACGATAACAGCATTGGATCTTCAGCAAAATTTCACCGATTCCGTGTTGGGTAACTTTAAAAAATTTATGGAAAGCAGATAGTTTAGCACCACAATAAACGAACTAATGACATCGAACAATGAGCATAACGAACAGTAAATTTGGCTATTCTCCAGCTAATGGAATTAAGATATATTATGAAATATATGGATCCGGAAAGCCTTTGGTGCTTATCCATGGTGGTGGATCTTCTGGCTTTTGTGATTTTGAAGAAACCGTGAAAAGATTACAGGAGCATTATCAATTAATTGTACTGGATATGCAAAATCACGGTAGATCGGAACATAGAAAAGTACCAGAAACATTTGAGCAAGACGCAAGGGACATTGTAAAGGTCCTGGATTACCTTGCAATCGTTAAAGCCTCTTTTTTTGGCTTCAGCAACGGCGCAACCACAATTTTGAAGTTCGCCTCCCTTTTTCCGGGCCGGGTAGACAAATTGATTGCGGCTTCCGGTAATACAAAAAGGGCGGGATTGTTAGATGGTTTTTTCGACAGCATGGCCACTTCAACGATCGAGGTGATGCCGCCTTACTTAAAAGAAAACTTTCTAAAAATAAATCCTGATCCCGAAGATTTTAAAAATATGTATGAAAAAGATAGCCAACGAATGATAAATTTCCAAGATTTTGAAGCTGGAACTTTAGAAGATATATGTTGTCCCGTATTTCTTATAGGAGGAGATCAAGATGTCGTTAAAGGAGTGCATTTAGCCGAAATGCAAAAACAACTCCCGAATGCGCGTCTCATGATTTTACCAGCTAATCATGGGAACTACATGATGAAGGATTTTGACGGAGAAATTGATGAAGGATTAATTGATTTTACCATTTTTCAGGTTAAAAAATTCTTGGAAGCCAAATAGCATCTTATTGCTTTAAGGATAAAATCACCTGACCAATGTGATTTCGTTACAGGGTATTGTTACGCTTAATGGCGCATATTACGTTCTAAACTTCGTATGCGTTGTTTATTTTTTCCGTCAACGCGCGAGGCAACGGCCCAAATAGCTGCAGGCAACCAACCTAGAATCGTAAGTTGGAGAATTAAACAAATAATTCCACTGAATATTTTACCCCTTAAAAAAAAGGATAACCAAGGAAGGAGTACAGCGATCAATATCATATAAATTGGTTTGTAAAGGGCCACCTCCATAATATAAGCTTTGTTAATTTGCTTAATACATGATTTGGTTGCCAATAAGCAAAAATCGTCAATATTATGAAAGAATGCAAATAACAGTGGTAAAAATTTCTGCATATTTGTTTTTTATGCGCATTATGCGCACGAGTATAAAAACAACGCAGCCGTTTTTTACTTAAATCTTGTAAAATAAATGCAAATGTTAAGAAATCTTAAAATTATCCATTTCCAATCTTCTTTTAGAAATCTAAATGAGGAGTGGCACCAATGTTGATGTTTCCCAGTCGAATATATATATATGCAGTTTACAATAGAATAAAAAATGGAACACATGAAAGAGAGCAACGACATTATTGAGATTTTGGACAATAGATACAAGGCTTATTTAGAAGATGATGGAAAATGGCTCAATGAAGGATTTAGAAATATTTTTACTGAGGGAGAGGCAAATAGAGAGAATTTAAAAACGCCTGTTTATCTTATGTTACCAGAAGAGATTAGGGATTATGTAGATCAACTTTTATCGGGTAACTTATAGTCAAGGGGGAGCTAACCGCGACGCGTTTTATCTCCCTAATGAATTTTATAACTGAGTTAAATTTCACCTTTAATTATTACTGTTATTCATAATTTATTGAGAATGTATTACCACCGCGACTACGAAGTGTGAGATAGATTCTACGAAATTGTAAATAATAGCGTTAACATAGCTTCATACTCAGTATATTTGGACGTCTTTTACTTGCTGTTTTAAGATAAAAAACGAAATAATTTTTGAGCAATTTACTGATGAAGCTATTTAATTCACATAAATGGATTCTTTCCTTATTACTTTTATCGACACTGTTATATTCTTGTCAATTTGAAGATTCGGATGTTTTATTCTTGGACAAATTGGACAAATCGTTTGATGTATCAAAGTTCTATGCGCCGAAAATAAAAAAGTCGGAATCTATGTTGGCGTCCGATGTGAAAAATATGAATAAGCAGGAATTAAAAAAAGTTTTCGAGACCGCAATATTTAAGAAAGACACCATAGCGATCTTTGATAGCGAAGGAAGTTTGCCAGCACCATTTTACCTGGAATCTACCTCGGGTTGGGGAACAAGGAATGTAAAACCGAAGAAATATTATGGTTATCGGTATACAACGCTGTCCTACAATGAAGAAAAGGATACGCTGGCCATGTTGAATGGCGTTGTTTTCCCAGCGGTAACTATGGGCGAAAATAACGATGGCAAATTCGATTATTTATATGCGAGCAAAACGTCGAAAAATAAAGCTGACTTTCAAAATCTTCAGGATTTTCTTCAAAAAACCTATACTCCACTAAAAATTTCAGAGGAAGTCGGTTTTGGAATAAAAGCCTGGGAAAGCCCCTATTTTTACTATTTCTTAACAAAAAAGGATAGAAAAGAGGAATTGATTTTCTCTTTTGGTGAACCCGAAGTTGAGCGTCCGCCTACAACAGATGTTTCCGATATTCTTCTGGAAATCTTTAGTAAAGAATATATTCAGGAAATGAGAAAAGAGCGAGTTTACTTGCGAGAATATATCCCTGTTGTTAAATAAGAAAAGATTGGATTGAACGGCGTAGGTTAAAACTGTTTTTGAAATTTGTTTATATTTACCTCCATGTTTTAGAGAATTAAGCAAACTCATTTTATTTTTATGCTCGATAAAACCGTTTCTATCTCTGCGTATGCTGACACCAAACCGCATTATACTGTTCTGGATGGCTTACGTGGAGTTGCAGCCATTACAGTCGTATGTTTTCATATCTTCGAAGCTTTTGCAACCAGCCACCTGGATCAACGTATTAACCACGGCTACCTCGCGGTCGATTTTTTCTTTATGCTATCTGGATTTGTCGTCGGTTATGCTTATGATGATCGTTGGGGAACGATGACGACGATGGATTTTATCAAACGCCGGATTATACGGCTTCATCCCATGGTTATTATGGGGGCAATCATTGGTGCTGTCCTTTTCTATTTTCAGGGCTGCTCGGTCTGGGATGTATCCAAGGTGACTGTTTCGGCTTTATTGCTAGCGACGGTATTGAACGCATTGTTGATCCCCGCTCTCCCCGGACATGAAGTAAGAGGCTTAGGTGAGATGTTTCCGTTGAACGGTCCGAGCTGGTCTTTATTTTTTGAATATATGGGTAATATCCTTTATGTTTTAATCATCCGTAAATTTTCGACAACAGTGCTTGGGGGGCTTGTTGCAGCTGCGGGATGCGGATTGGCGGTATTTGCAATCTGGGGCCCTTTGGGAGATATCTGTGCGGGGTTTTCACTGACCACAACTGAATTTACGGCGGGATTTCTACGGCTTTTATTTTCCTTCACGGCGGGGCTATTTCTGTCACGCGTATTTAAGCCTTTTCGGATTAAGGGGGCATTTTGGATCTGTGGATTTGTTCTTGTTTCGCTTTTGTCCATCCCGCGTATAGGTGGTGCTGAGAACCTTTGGATGAATGGACTATATGATACCCTATGTTGTGTACTGATCTTTCCCCTGCTCGTTGTTTTGGGGGCATCCGGAAAAGGAGGACATTTCACAAATGGACTGTGTAAGTTCTTGGGAGACATCTCATATCCTCTATATATGGTGCATTATCCCTTTATCTATTTGTACTACGCCTGGGTCAAAAACGAAAATCTCAGCTTTGAAGAATCTTTACCTGGTGCTGCAGCTGTAATTGTCGGCAGTATTACACTTGCTTATAGCTGTTTGAAACTATATGACATCCCTGTACGAAAATATCTGACCAAACGATTTTTAAGATCAAGGGAAAAAAATTAGCATTGAGAATAAAATAGGCCAGCGGACACATATTTGTTAAACTGGCTTTTATATTTCGAAAAGTTATTTTTGAAGTACCTGAATGCCGATGCGATTGTGTACGTGTTCAGAATAAATCAAGTTGAATGGTAGTGCATTGTGTCCAACGATCTAATAATTTGATTTTAGAAAATTGTATTTTTTTAGCAAATAAATTTTATACCATGACAAAACAATTAAGAGATCATATCGAACGTATTGTACCCCTCAGCGATACTGAGTTTGAAATGATTTCTTCTTTTTTTAGCTTGAAAAGATATAAAAAACATCAATTTCTGATCCAGGAAGGGGAGCCGGTACCGTGCAACTTTTTTGTGCTCAAAGGGCTGTTAAAACTCGTATATACCAATGACGCCGGTAAGGAGCATATTGTCGGTTTTGCACAGGAAGATTGGTGGGAAACTGACTTTGCAGCATATTATACAGAATCTAAAGCTACGATGTCACTCGAGTGTATTGAAGATACTGAAGTATTGTGTCTTCGCTTGATTGACTATAAAAAAATGTGTGCTGCGGTTCCAAAATTGGAACATTTTTTCCTAGAGAAAGCTTACCAAGGTTTTATTTCTGCACAGCAACGCATCATTTCAACAATGACAGTAGGAATTAAAGAACGCTACGAACAGCTCCTGAAGAAATACCCCACATTGGTACAACGTGTCCCAAAATCATTACTTGCAGCTTATTTGGGGGTATCTCGGGAGGCACTAAGTCGGTTACCGCAGTGATGTGACTTTTGTCACTCGATAATAGTGCGTTTTATAAAGGTATTTGCAACCGCCATTTCACAATTTTGTTGTCTATCAAAAATTTTGTAAAAATGAATAAAAGATCACTTATCCATGGGTATGGCAACAACAACGTAGTTACGTTCAGGCTGTCGAAATAAAACATGTGGAAGGAACGTTGTATTGTTCAGGACAGGCGGTAATAGATGGATCCTCCAGTGACAAGGGGATGGAATCGCGATTGAAATAGGCTATCGCCAGTCTGGAAACGGTCATCGGGACTGCGGGCTATCAATGTAATGGAATCGCGCGTCCAAATTTGTATACTACTTCTATGCAACAGCTATGGCCACATTTTCCAATATTACAGGAATGAGTTTCTAAACACAAGCATTAACGGCATTGGAAGTCGTGGGGTTGTTTGAGACCTTGAAGGTCGAATTGGAAGCTACTGTGGTCAAATAGCACGCAGATTTTTTTTCTTCATGGTGGTTGTTATTACCACCATGAAGAAAAATTGTGCTTAAGGGATGATTTGTTTGTTCCTCATCTCGTCAAATAAACGAAAAAACATCTGCTCGGTATCAACGTACTCATGGAATCCTAATCTTCGAGCTTTAGTACCGTCTGCGAAAAAGTCATAATCCCAGGAAAAAACAAAGTCGCCGAACGCCCAGGCCGATACTTCATTATAATTATATTTTAAGCTCTTCTGAGTTCTTATGTTTTCCCATAGCTCTGCTTTATCGGACATCATTGTTTGAAGTGGTAAGGAAATGGGGGTGTCGACTTCCATATCGAAATATTTAGCAATTTTGGGCCATAGGTCTTCCCAACGGAATAAGTCCCCATTATTAATATTGAAGGCTTGATTGGCTGCTAGTGGTTCCGTAGCGGCCCATACAGTAGCCTTTGCTAATAAGGTAGCGTCGGTCATTTCCAATAGCTTTCCATATGCACCTGGTTTACCCGGGAAACGGAGCGGAATATTTAACGCTTTGGAGATTGTAGCATATACGGCAATCAACAGTGCAAGGTTCATCGGGTTGCCCGGAGCTGTTCCGCCCACAACTGACGGACGGATGGCTGACCAGGTCCATTGTTTCCCGATTTGCTGCTGTTGAAGATACTGAAGTTGGCTACTATTGAATTCAGGCGGCATATGGCCGGCATCGGATTCCTTGGCCGGGGTTTTAAAAGGGCCGAGATGGGCACCATAAACTTTATAACCTTGCATTAGACTAACGTGCTGCAGAGCTTCAGCCATTGGCTCAACTGCCGTGAACACATTGACTAACATCTTTAGATTGGGTTCGACCAATGCAGCCCAACTTTCCCGGTCTTGATAAGCCGCGTAAAAGATATGAGTGACGGCTGTTAGTGCGCTTAATTTGTTAATACAGTCTGTTAAGTCAAGTAAATCTACAGCAATATAACGAACGCGGTCGTGATCGGTCCCACCACGACGAGATAGACCAATAATATCCCAGTTCCCGAGGTTGCTAAGATATTCAATAAGGTTTGTGCTAATGACACCATTTGCACCTACGATCAATGCAGTATTTTGTGTTGTTTCCATATAAATTTCTTTTTAACAAACTTAGCGCTAATGAAGACTGAAGAGATGTAAAAATCGGCTATAATTTTGTAAATTTCTTGAATGAAACGCTATAGACAATTTGAGCCTATCCTTGTGTCGGAGTTTAAATCCTCCGATTGGACACATCCAGAGCATAATCATAATCACTACGAATTTATTTTTATTGCGAATGGATTGGGCACGCATGTCATCAATGGCCATCCTGTTCCTTATCAAAGTGGTGCTGTTTTTTTTATCGGGCCAGAAGAGTATCATTATTTTGAAATCGAGCAGGAGACGCATTTTATTTATTTAAAATTTACAGATGCATATATTTACCGTAATGCAACGGATTCAGGAGAATTAACCCGTCATGTAGAGTATTTAAGAAAAAGCCGAGAAACCCACCAGCATGGATTTTCCTTACTATCTGCTGATCTACTAACGGTTCGTCTGCTGTTTCAGGTAATTGCGTCACTACAATACGATACTTTTGCGAACCAAGATCTGATATGGTATCAGTTGCTTAGCATTTCTACGGTTCTGATGAGAAATATGCCCGAATTACAAGCAAATGCTGGTAGAAGCCGAGATCTGCAGGCTATATTTTGTTATATTCACAAAAATATATACACCCCAGATTTATTGCGGTCTCAGGTAATGGCTCCTTATTTCAATATTACACCTGATTATTTAGGCACCTACTTCAAACGTAAAGCCGGTATAACCATAAGAAGCTATATCCAGCGTTATCGCGACACGCTTATTCGGCAGCGTATTTCCGCTGGACGAATGATTTTAAAAGAAATAGCCGATGAGTTTGGATTAACAGATGTTAGTCATCTCAGCAAGATTTTACAGAAAGGTACTGGATTGTGAAGGGCGAGGAACTAAAATGCTAAAAATTATGTTTTATTTTGGCCGAAGGTTGGCGTTAATTAGCATGTAGGAGATAAAACAATTATTGAAATGAAATTACCTTTTCAACCCTATGATCCAAAATGGAAAACACAATTCAAGTCAATTAAACTGGCGTTACAATCCGTGCTTAAGCCGCTTGATCCACAAATTGACCATATTGGTAGTACTTCTGTGGAAGGACTTTCGGCAAAGCCGATCATTGATGTTCAGCTGGGGGTGGCGAACGAAGCCGATTTAGATCGCTTACCCAGCCTCTTAAAATTGCCAGATGTTGTTTATTATGAAAAATATAATCAAGATTGGCCGGAACGTCGTTTTTTTATATTGCTTAATAAACCCACATATAAAATTGCAGTTCCGGATGTTGTAAAGAAAGGGGAAGAGGTGCCGGCGATTTTGCATGATCACAATCTCCGAGTTGCTCATTTACATGTTTTTGTAAAAGGAACGCCCGATTGGATAAGACATATTGCATTTCGTGATTATCTAATAGCGCATCCAACAGTCAAAGAAAGCTATCAGACACTCAAACAAAAGTTAATCAAACGCGAATGGGTTGATGGACATGATTACAACGAAGCGAAAGATCGATTTTTGAAAGTACATGAAAAAAACGCATTGAAATGGTATAAGGGGAGGGGTAGAAGTAAAAAATGGGATGTTTAAATCTTAAAAAGAATTGTTACCTTTTGATGGGAAAGAAAATCTGGATAAAAATTGGTGATTTTCTGGTACAGTTTAACAAATTCAGACAAAAAGATCAGTAAACGCAATGGAGAAAATAACAGCAGCATATAGGAAGATTAATTTAGCGGATTGGAAGCGAAAGGAACACTTTTCGGTGTATCGTAGTCAGATGAAATGCAGCTTTAGCCTGACAACAAAAATTGATATCGCCAAAATGCTTCCTTTCCTAAAGGAAAATGGCTATAAATTTTATCCTGTCATGATTTATCTTATCACACGTGCGGTAAACAAGCATGAAGCGTTTAAAATGGCAATGAAGGAGGGCGAACTCATTGTCTGGGATTGTGTAAACCCCATATATACCGTATTGCATTCGGAAACAGAAACTTTTTCTGCGCTAACGGCTTTATATGAAGAGGATTTTAAGAAATTTATGGCTAACTATAACGTTGTTGAGGAAAGGTATGCTGACAATTTGCATTTTTTTCCGGAACAACCGCCGGAGAATCATTTTAATATTTCAGCACTTCCGTGGATAAATTTTGATAGTTTTAACCTCCATATTGCTGACTTTACAGATTATTTTGCTCCTTCTTTTACCATCGGGAAATATCAAAAACAGGCCGATGAAATCTTGATGCCTATCGCTATCCAAGTACATCATGCCGTCTGTGATGGAATTCATGTGGCACAATTGATCGCTACATTGGAAGAGTACTGTAAAAACATTGAAACCATCATTAAATCTCAAGTATGAACAGGGGGGCGCAGTAATCAATAAAACCGTCCTGTCAAGCGATTTTTGATACGTTCAGGACTACTTCGTCTCTACTAATACTAAATAATATGTCAACAAGAATTCGACAATTAACTCAATCGGATCTCCCGGAGCTGCTGCAGACAATTAATCGAGCTTTTGTAGATTATATTGTTCCATTTCAGCTTGATATGGAACAATTAAGGCAGAAGATCAGAGCGGAAGATATCGACCTAGCATGGTCCGTTGGTACATTCATAGCAGGCGAACTCGTTGCCTTTATGTTGCACGGTGTGCGTGAATTAAATCATCAGCGTGTTGTTTATAACGGTGGAACAGGTGTGTTACCTGGATTTCGTGGACTTGGGCTGGTAGGGAAAATGTATGACTATGTAGTCCCTTTCCTGAACCAACATCGCGTAAAACGGATCGTTTTGGAGGCCATAGAAAGTAACCAGTCTGCTATTCGTGCTTACCAAAAGAGCGGCTTTTCGATCAATAGAAAATTGTTGTGTTTCTCTGGCGTCATTCAATCTGAGAAAGTGGAAAATGTTGTGTCAATCCGCTCTTTGTCTGATGTTCCATGGACAGTATTACAAAGATTCTGGGATATTTTACCAAGCTGGCAAAGTGCCTTGGAAAGTATGGATACTTTGCAACCGAAAGCCTTGGGCGCGTATATTGATAGTAAGCTCGTTGGTTATGTCCTTTTTAATCTTGTGAACAAAAGAATATATCATATCGCTGTGGCTCCTGAATTTCGAAGACAAGGCGTGGGAACGTTGCTTTTTCAGGCCCTTAAAAATGAGACGACTACAGAAATAATACAGTTCAATAACGTCGACGCAGAAGCGAATGATGTGAAGTTATTCTTGGAGAAGCAAGGCCTGGCAAATGGAATCAATCAACTTGAAATGACCAAGGTATTATAAATCAATATCTATACGATATGGTCGAAGTTTCTTGGACCTAGCCAAAAATGTATGACGATTATGCAAATAAGAGATAACATGTATGTATGGTACACGAAAAACTTGCAAAGGAATTGATTCAATTAACGAATGACGATAGGCTATTAAGGGAAGAATTAGCCAAAAGTCATGCACTTGGGAAGGGCTATCATCCGAAAATGGAAGCCGTCCACCGCGCTAATGCGAAGCGATTACGGGAAATAATGGATCAGATAGGGTATCCTAGTATTTCAAAAGTTGGCGAAGCAGCCAGTGAAGCTGCTTGGTTGATTGTACAGCATGCGGTATCGGAACCGATGTTCATGCAAAACTGTTACCAATTGATGAACATGAATAAAGGGGATATTAATTTAGCGCATATAGCCTATTTACATGATAGAATACAGTGTTTTAAGAGCAAGCCACAGCGTTTTGGAACACAGTTAACTTCGGACGGGGGAATCTATCCGGTCGAGGACAAAGATAACCTCAATCACTTGCGGTTGCTGATGGATCTTCCCAAACTCAGCAAAAAGCAACTCGATACGCTCCATAATCTAGATCAACTTGTGATTTTAGATCAACAAGATCCCGACTATACAATCTGGCGAAAGAAAGTAGGCTGGATATAATTCTTTTTAAGTAATGCAAAAATTTCGCCATCCACAAAACGCCCCTTTTCAAAGAAGTAGTCCCGAAGAATTCCTTCGGAAACAAGATTCATTTTTTCAAGCAACTTACGAGAGGCCAAGTTACCTGGATCAATAAATGCCTCAATCCGGTTGAGCTTATAGCCTTCAATTCCGAAGGAAATAATCGCGGAAACGGCCTCTGTCATTATGCCTTGCTGCCAGAAGGCAGGATGAAGTTCATAACCGATCTCGGCACGAAAGTGCTCAGATGAAAAGTTATGAAAACCACAAGAGCCAATTAGCTGATTCGGATTGTCTTTTAAACAGATCGCCCAACGAATCGCCTTTTTTTGCTGAAAGTTTTCCTGCCAGGTTTTTACGAGCTTATAGGCCTCATATACGTGCTGAAAAGTTGGTAAATCAAAATATAGTGTTACCTCATCTTTTGAGAAATAGGAGAACAATGCTGGAGCATCCGAATGTTGAATCTGACGTAAAGAAAGACGTTCAGTTGATAAAATGGGGAATATGTCCGATATCATGGAAGTAAAAATAGTAAAAAAATATGTTCAATTGTTGAATGATGATGGAATTTTTCGACATTTTTTGTACGTTTGTCGAGTGATGACAATGCAACAAGAAAATATTAGGGAAGAAATTATCCTTTCGTCAATGAAGGTTTTTGAGACATATGGTTTTACGCGAGTTTCAATGCAAGATATATCTAAAGCTTGCGGTAAGGGACGCAGTACGTTATATTACTATTTTACGAACAAAATGGATGTTTTTGACGCGATAGCCGAATGTTTATGTTTGCAAGTGTTTAACGTCGCTAAGGAAAGCTATAGTCCGACAGCTTCCCTAGAGGAAAATTTAGTTAGTTTTTTAAGAGCGAAATTACGCCAGATCAATTTGATTACCAAACGTTTTCATTTGGCTTTTGATGATATGAAGTCAGATCCTGCATTAATGGTGTCCAAAACACGCCATATGTTGGATGATGAAATCAAATTAATTCGCGAAATGATCCAAATAGCTATTGCCAAAGGAGAAATTAAGTTTTTAGAAGAAAAAGATATTCTCTTTCTCGCAGAAATGTTAGTGACGACCTCTCGTTGTTTTGAACAGGAGGTATTGCTCTTTGATCGCTTTCCTGACTTCGAAGCACGGCTTGCTTGGTTAACTAACATTTGCGTAAAAGGGTTGAGATAGCTGATTTTGAATCTATTTTAAGAATAGAGCGCATTTGCTCTTTTTTTTAAAATTTATTTCGACAAAAATACAAAATATGTCTATGTAGGTTGAATTGGTTTTTGATACAACGATAGGAGTGACTAATGAAAAATACGCTATAACATGATATTAAATGCAAAAATAGGGAAGGTAAGCAATAAATTATCTACCCCAAAATACGTGCTTGTATTGGTAGAAACGGATGAGAATATTCGACCTGAGTTTTCCGCTTTATTGGATTCAGACTTTGATTGTTATTTACTGGTACACCAGGAAATTGAACGTTTGGATGAATTGGCGCTTGCATTGGAAAATATAAATAAAGAAGTTCGATTAGCGCGCAATTTTAATGAACTGAAAGATAAGGGGATTTTGGTTGATGAGTTAAATCAAATCACCGTTAAGATACTAAAATAGATTTCTCGCATCCATCGAAAAACGCAGAGATGTGCTCAAAAACTAACTGTACTGATCTATCGTTCATGACCTGAATCGGTAAACCTGCCCAGGAGTCTATAAATTTGTGTTTAAATAATATAAAATGAATTTACAAACTAAATTTACATTGCATCAGAAGAAGGATTGAAAATATTATTCTTATTGAGACAAGAACATATCCAACACATGTATAATAATCAGGTAGGCTCAAAGGAACTTATAAATTATGTCGACACACAATCGAATAATCAACCTGCTGCGGACGAATTAAATAACCTGAGTACATAACTACACAACTGATCACCGTTTTTGCGGATGCAGAACCGGTGAGGTATGCGATGATCAAGCAATCTCCCAGTCCCCCTTTTACAACGTATGCTGGATAGAATTGCTTCAAAGTGATCCTCTGGTTAGTCTTTTTGAGAATTGCGGTTTTTAGAATTGACCGGCAATCTCATTTGGAACCTTTCGGAAAGACATCCTATATGATGATATGGAAGCGGGAATAATTTTGCATGGTACCTAATAAATAATTGTATGCTTCAGTGTATCGAAAGATCGCTCATGCAAAGGACGAAAGCTGGTATTCAAATGGGTATTACTTTTTGATAGATATTGCCCACAAATTATTTTTTCAATGATGATGTTTCAAACCAAACTTTTCTTTTTATTAAGGGTTATTCTTAACTTGTGAAGTACGTTATTAGTTTTCCAAGTTGTAGCTAACGTAGATAATCTAAAAATAGATAACAATTAACATAGATCATTTATTTTAATATGAGCACATTTTCAATAAAAGCTTTCGGAACTGAAGCGCCGACAACCGATTTAAAACAGCTGGAAGTTCAACGCCGTGAAATAACAGCGACGGATGTGGAGATTGATATTCTCTATTGTGGCGTTTGTCACTCCGATTTGCATACTGCACGTAACGAATGGGGCGGAACAGTTTATCCAAATGTTCCTGGTCATGAGATTGTAGGACGAATTACTAAAGTGGGATCTAGTGTAACTAAATTTAAAGTAGGAGATCTTGCCGGTGTGGGTTGTATGGTGGACAGTTGCCGTGAATGTGAGAGCTGCAAAGAAGGACTGGAACAATATTGTGAGAATGGAAATATCCAAACATACAATGGTCATGATAAACATCTGAACAAACAGACTTTTGGCGGATACTCAGAACGGATTGTAGTGGATCAGGACTTTGTTTTACGTATTCCTGAAAATTTGGACATGGCGGCAACTGCACCTTTGCTTTGTGCCGGTATTACAACTTATTCACCATTAAGGCATTGGAACGTTGGTCCCGGACAGAAAGTAGGTATTGTGGGCATTGGTGGTTTGGGACACATGGGGGTGAAAATTGCAAAAGCGATGGGGGCATATGTCGTTGTGATAACAACTTCCGAAAGTAAAGTGGAAGACGCCAAACGCTTAGGTGCTGACGAAGTAATTTTGTCAACAGATCAGGAACAGATGAAAAACAATGCCGGCACTTTGCATTTTATTTTGGATTGTGTCTCTGCGCAACACGATATCAACGCCTACTTGAGCTTATTGAAACGCGATGGGTCACTTACGCTTGTGGGAGCTCCGGAATATCCCCTTCCAGTAGCCCCATTTAGCTTAATCCCTGCCCGCAAAAGTTTCTCAGGATCAATGATCGGTGGGATTGCAGAAACCCAAGAAATGTTGGATTTCTGCGGAAAGCACAACATCACTTCAGATATAGAACTTATACGTATGCAGGATATTAACCAAGCGTATGATAGGTTGCTAAAGAGTGATGTGAAATATCGTTTTGTGATCGATATGGAAAGCTTAAAAAACTAATAGAATTAAGGCAAAGCTGAACCGAAGGAAAACATTGCTAGTTACTATAGGCTTGGCTTTGTCCGATTAATTTAATTTCTGAAATTGTTTTTGGTGTTATTCAATTAAATTGATGAGAGGCGCAGGTATCTGATGGAGTTACCGCTATTTTTATGGAAGAAACTAAAGTGGTTGTGTTTTGGTTCCGTAGGGATCTTCGTTTGCAAGACAATGCAGGATTAACTCGGGCTTTGGCAACAGGACTCCCTGTGCTGCCGGTTTTTATATTTGATGAAGATATTTTACAGCAATTGGAAGATGAATCAGATCGACGTGTAGATTATATCCATCAGGCACTGTTGGCGATAAACAACGAATTAAAGGGTTTTGGAGCAGCATTGAACACGTTCTATGGAAGCCCTTTGACAATTTATAAGGAGCTACGTGAGAAATACAGGATTCATGAAATCTATTGTAATAGAGATTACGAACCTAAAGCAATCCAAAGAGACCGAGAGATCTTTGAATTTTTTAAACTAGTAGGGATTCCGTTTAAAGCAGTGAAAGATCAGGTTATTTTTGATAAAAATGAACTGCTGAAAAATGATGGTACACCTTATACCGTTTATACACCTTACGCGAAAAAGTGGCGGGAAAAATTAACGACCAAAGATTTTCAGCCTATAGATTATAAAGATGGGCTTTTTGTCCAGCAGGCTTATACGCCAATAATTTCGCTTGAAAAAATGGGGTTTAAAAAGACAGATTTGACTTTCCATCAGCCACAATTAAGGGCAGATATTATTAATAACTACGATAAATATCGTGATTATCCTGCCTTAGCTGGTACAACGAATCTTGGTATTGCCCTACGCTTTGGTACGATTAGTATTCGTCAGTGTGTCGCCTTTGCAAGACAGCATAATGAGGTATGGCTGTCGGAGCTCATTTGGCGTGAATTTTTTATGCAAATCTTATATCATTTTCCAAATGTTGTCAGCGAATCATTTAAAAAGAAATATGATGGTATTCAATGGCGCAATAATGAAGCGGAATTTGAACGTTGGTGTAAGGGGGAAACGGGCTATCCTTTGGTCGATGCGGGAATGCGGCAATTAAATAGTACTGGTTATATGCATAATCGTGTACGCATGGTAGCGGCTAGTTTTTTATGTAAACATTTGTTGATTGATTGGCGATGGGGGGAAGCTTATTTTGCACAAAAACTTAATGATTATGATTTGTCTGCGAATAACGGCAATTGGCAATGGGCAGCGGGTTGCGGTTGTGATGCGGCGCCGTATTTTAGGGTATTCAACCCAATTATTCAAGCCGAAAAATTCGATAAAAAGCAAGAATATAGTAGACAATGGATTCCCGAACTGGGGAGTGCAGCTTATCCAGAGCAGATGGTAGCGCATTCTTTTGCTAGAGAACGTGCACTAAAGACCTATGCGGCAGCATTGGGATAAGCGATCTCGTGATAACCCAATCCCCGTGACCGCTGATTGTTTAGCTCGGATTGGGCTACTTAGGATTAGATTTTTATTGCTCCAAAAAATCGGCAACAAATTTGTCGAATGCCTGTGGGTTTTCTGCTTGTACCCAGTGTCCGGCATTTGGTACCGTTTCAAAACTGACATCTGGAAATTGCTCCTTGATTTTAACTTTATCTTCCGGAAGAATGTAGCGCGATTTTTCGCCCGCTAGGAATAGCGTAGGACCAGCATAAATACCAGCTTTTACACTTATTGTGATAAAATCCGCATATTTTTGCTGCAGGACATCCAGATTGAAGCGCCAACCTAATTTACGGTCTTCTTTGATATACACGTTTTTTAGCAAAAATTGAATGACCCCCGGATCATCAAGATAAGTTTCGAGTTTTGTCTGTACATCTTTCCTATTGTCCATATGATTCATATCAACTGCACAAAGTGCGTTGAAGATATCTTCGTGATGTGGCGGGTATGCTTTAGGAGCAATATCGGCAATAATCAGCTTTTCAACCTGTTCGGGATGATCAATAGCAAATTGCATGGCAACCTTGCCACCAAGAGAGTGGCCTAATAAGAGGACTTTCTTCGAGTCAATCGAAGTAATATAGACGCTTAAATCCTCGACCATATCCTCAATCGACATCCTATTACTGTGAAAACTTCGACCGTGATTACGTAGGTCAAGTAAATGTATCTGTCTTTTTTCTCCAAAACTCCTGCCAAACGATCCCCAGTTGTCCGCCATACCAAAAAGGCCATGCATAACCACAAGTGGCGTTCCGCCGTTTTCTGCTCCGTATATTTTGCTGTGTAGTATCTGTTTCACGATATCTCTTTCTTTTAATCGAATCAATGTCACCCTCAAAAGGCGATTCCTACGGCTAAGATAGCTAAAACATCTCGCCTTATCAAAATGGTAGTGTCGACGATTTATTTGGTAGCAGTTTCCATTCTTGACAAACTAATTTTGTAGTAACGAAAACATAATCATATATAACGCATGAATACTACAGCATTAATTGTCATAGACATTCAAAATGAATATTTTGAAAATGGCGGAATGGAACTTGTAAACCCTATTGCCGCAAGTTTAAATGCAGGAAAAATAATCAGTCATTTTCGGGACAAAAAAGCACCGGTTATCCATATCCAGCATATCTCTCCAGACCCCGCGAAAATGCCATTTTTTATTGCGGGGACAGCCGCGTCCGAGATCCACCCAAATGTCCGACCGCAATCACAAGAAAAAGTAATCCAGAAACATTTTCCAAACAGTTTTCGGGAAACCGACCTTTTTGGTTACCTAAAAGCAAATCACATTACAGAACTTGTCATTGTCGGTATGATGACGCATATGTGTATCGATGCAACGACTCGGGCTGCAGCTGATTTTGGTTTTCAATGTACCGTAATAGGCGATGCCTGTGCAACGCGTGATCTTGAAATGAATGGTGCCACCGTAAAAGCTGATGACGTACAACTGGCCTTTCTTACTGCATTGGCATTCTTCTACGCAGAGATTCAGACAACAGAAACTTATTTAGCGCAAAAAAGGGAAATTTAGGACTGATAGTATAATGCAATTCAGCCAGCTGTAAACAGTAATTCAGGCCAACGGGAACTGAGAATTTTATCTCAGTTCCTCTATAAATGTACTGATCGTCTTGCCCGTCTGGGTCTTAAAAAAGCGCATCAGGTGGTTAGGTTCCGAAAAATTGAGTTCAAAGGCAATTTCGTTAATAGATTTGTTTGAATGTATTAGTAGTTCTTGCACTTCAATTAGCAAGCGTTGTTTGAGCAGGTGCGCTGCCGTTGTGTTAAATTGTGCTTTAACCGCATGATTCAGTGTAATGCGACTGATACCCATCAGGGCTGTATACTCCTGAACGCGTTGTTTCTGTTGAATATGTTGTTCAAGTAGCTTCTTAAATTGATAAGCAAAATTATTCTCTGCTTTTTGTGAAGAAAGCCCGTTTAACCTGGCGTACTTTCGATTCAAGGTCTGTAACAGATAATAAAGTAAAGAGCGAATAATATGTGCGCTGTCTGCTTGTGTCTGAATAAGTTCCGATTTGATCTCCGTGAGCAGCTCACAAAATTTAGCCATATGCACATCGTCAGCCTCTATTTTAGCCGGATGGTTTAATTGATAAAAATACAGCAGTCTATAGGTAAAAAGTTTATCTGCAAAAAAATCATTGAGAAAATCTTCCTGAAAGATCAATGTCGTGAATTCCAGATGTAGGGGATCCAGCTCCCAAGTATGTTTCTGAAAGGCTGAAATAAAAATAATATTGTTGTCCGTTAAGTCGATTATTTCCTGACTCAATCGCAAACGCCCCTTCGCTTTTTTTAAAAATAGAATTTCAAAAAAGTCTTTGTGATACGTCTCGCCGTGCGTATAGTCTGTCTCTTTTTGAGTGAGTACATTTATTAGAAACTCGACGCCACATTCGCCTTTATGGAACTTTATTGTTTTCAATAGTCTTACACTTTATAAATCAAAAGTAAACATCTTAAAACTAAAAATAGAACGTTTTCAAAGCATGTTGCATACCGATCGACAGACATAGTAAAACATTTTAAAATCGGAAGGAATTTTGGCGAAATGTGATTTTTGTCACTTTTTAAATGGGAGAATACATGTATCTTTGTTTACAGTCCAATTGAGAAACTTAAATACAGATGTTCATCCCGCTTGAATACTTTGAATGTCCATATCGTATCCTTATATAGAAGGAAGGAATTATTTAATATCTATCGAAATAATCTAGTTGGCCATAAAATATATTATTTGGGGGTTTTCTCGTAAAGAGAGGCCCCTTATATTTTTATGTATTCTACATGTTACAATGATACATTTATATCTATCTATTGTTCTATTTAAGTAAGCGTAGACAATACCTTACATGCAAAATTAGATAAACGGAATCCCGATGATAGTTATAGCCCTAATTGAAAATACCATTCTCCGCCGTTAAAATCACTGGAGCGCCATCTGTAATCATAATGGTGTGTTCATGTTGTGCCATGTAACCGCCTTTGTCACCAACCATCGTCCAGCCATCATGTAATTCAGTTGCATAAGTGGAAGAGGTGGAAATAAAGGTTTCGATAGCGACAATTGAATTTTTCTTAAACCGCCTTTGGTCAAATCTATTTTTATAATTGAGCAACTCGTCGGGGTCTTCGTGTAAGCTTCGTCCGATGCCATGCCCCCCTAGATTTTTGATCACTTTATAACCCCTCTTTTTTGCTTCTGTTTCCATTAGCTGGCCAATGTCCGCAATTTTAACACCACCATGGATATTTTTTATGGTTTTTTGAAGTATTTCCTTTGAAGCGTCTACCAATTTCTGATGGTTATGAATATCCTGACCGATTACAAAAGAAGCCCCGTTATCAGCCCAAAAACCATCCAACTCAGCCGATACATCAATATTAATAAGATCTCCTTCCTGTAATAAACGGTCCGCAGCAGGAACACCGTGACAGAATTCGTTGTCTACACTGATACAAGTCCAGCCCGGAAAGTTGTAGGTCAACGCTGGCGCTGATTTGGCACCATATGCTGTTAATATTTTTGCTCCATATTCATCTAATTCTTTGGTTGACATGCCTACCTTGGCATAATCGCACATCGCTTTAAGCGTTTTGGCGACTGCTGCACTCGCTTTTTGTATTCCGGTCAATTCGTTCTCGTTGGTAATAGACATTGCGCTTTTTTTGTGTTTTTGCTTATTGAATTAAAGATAAACAAAGGTCTTAAAAAAAATAGATAATCCCATAAAGAAAAGCAGGGTAATGATTGCAGGAGCAATTACGGGAGTTGGTATAAGAAAGGCCTGCTTTCGTATAAAATCTCAACTGGCGACAGTTTTAAATGATAAATTTGTGATAAATCTCGGATGAATATAAACTGAGAAGTGATCGGATTTTGGGCGCAATTTTAAATTTATAACATGAAAGCGAAGCAGATATTGATTTTTAAAAGCTCTGTAAGAACAAAGGAGAAGAAGACCTTCCTGATGCAGTTGCTAAAGTTCCATCTACCGCAGATACAGTCTGCTACCTTGGATCTGGATGATGAAGATGCCATCTTTCGGGTAGAAACAGAGGACTGTTCCGTAGATCTATTGACAGCTTTGTTGCATAGACATGGTATAAAAGTTGATTTTTTGGACCGCTTTGTCCTTGTTTAGCCCTATTCAGATCGCCTTACAGATGACCTTACAATAGTCCGCCTGTATACTGCTTAAAAAATAGTTCACGATAGATGTCGCCAATCGGGATTTCGAACTTGTCTATGTATATCGTATGGTTGTCAAAAGAATCAATAAAGGACAAATTGATCAAATAGGATTTGCTGACCCGAACAAATATATGGGCCGGTAGTTTTTGGTGAATGGTTTTTAGATTCATTGCTGTAATCAGTTTGTTGGTACGGGTATAGATGACCACATAATCTTTGAGTGCTTCAATAAATCGAATATCGCCAAATAAGATTTTATAGTATTTTCGATCCGATTTGATAAATACAGCATCTTCATTCGCATCTTCAAAGGTGTTTTGATTTTCTTTTAAATTGAGCAGATTTTTATAGCTAAACGCTTTATCAATTGCCTTGGCCAGGCGATCTTTTTTTATTGGTTTAAGCAGGTAATCAAGCGCATCCAGCTCAAACCCCCGCAACGCATATTGGGCATAGGCTGTCGTCAGTATCACCAGGACATCTTTCGGTAAGGCCTGTGCAAAATCCAGTCCGTTGACGGTGGGCATCTCAATGTCCAGAAAAACAAGATCAACAGATCCAGTTGCGAGATATTCCTTGGCAGCTAAGGCATTGGAAAACTCGCCGAGGATTTCTATGGATGAAATTTCTTCGACCAGATTTCGCATTTCTTCCCTTGCTAAGGGTTCATCATCTACAATGATACAATTCATAATGGAATTTTTAATTTTACCTGATACAACAGGTTCTTTTTTGATATGGTAAGTTCGTAATTATTGCCATATAGCAAATCCAGTCGTCTTTTGGCATTGACTAATCCCAATCCACCGTATTTAAGACTAGTATTCGAAAAATTTGGATCGCTCGAATTTTCACATTCAAAACAAAGTTGCCCATCGGTAAGTGACAAATGAATGGCAATAAAGGTATTTTCATTGTGTATATTGACACTATGTTTAATCGCATTCTCGATAAAAGCGGTAAAAAGATGTGGCGGCAGAAAAATACTTTGTTTTTCGAGTTCCGCTGCACAGGAAAGTGAGGTTTTTAAATTATCCCGGCGTATTTCCTCAAGTTTTAGAAAATTGAAAATAAAATTTATTTCGGATTTTAAGAGTGTTTTATCTGCATCATTTTCATACAGTTGGTACCGCAGAAAATCGGATAGTTTAATGATAACCTCGGTGGCCATACTCGGGTTTTTCCGAATCAAAGCCTTCACATTGTTGAGCATGTTAAACAAGAAATGTGGCTGAATCTGGTTCTTTAATGCATTTAACTCCGTTGTAAGCGCCAAGTTTTTTAAATCTGAAATGCGTTTATTGTCTTCGATCCAACGTTTAAAAAGTTTAAACGTGGTGGTGGTCAAAATGATGGGAACACAGATAAAAAGACCGCTCACAAAACTCATGGTATTGGTTCGTTGCCTTTCAATTGCCGGAATATGGATGCTAAAGATATAGATTGCGATCTGCATGACAACAAGCAGGCTCGCTGTCACCAGCAAAATGAGCAATACGGTGTAGATTTCATATTTTCCCCTGAAAAAAAACTGTGGTATCAATACGTACATATTGATATAAAACATTGCAACGAAAACCGTCCAAAGCGCCAGGGAGAAGTAGGTCTTATAATTTCCTAAAAATTGTGCATTTGTATTGGCATTAGCAAAAAGAATAAGCAAACCAATTAAGAACAGACCATGTCGTAAAAATCTGAATTTCTTTTCCGTTAGGTAGCGTAAAACAATACGGTTGTTGCAGTCTAGCATATTGATCTGGTTTATTGACCCTGATTTCGCAAATGTAACTTTTTTTGTGTCAAAATGATTTTGTTTTATATGAACAGTGCTTCTTTTTATACCAAAGTGAAATCGGTAGGTAGAATGGATAAAAGCTCTTTTAAAGCTGCCCACCTTTCGTATAAAATATTGACCCTTTTGTATAAAAAATAAAATGAGCGTTTCCGATTGATCTATTCTTGTAACACGTCGGCTGCTCCGTTCTAATTTCCGAAAGAGTAGTTTTTCGGGTTGCCTTTAATTGAAAAAGAATAGATAGACAAAAAACGAATATCCACATGAAAAAGAACCTGGTGTTGCTTGGGAGTTTTGCTCTTGTATGCAGCAGTTCCGCACAGACCAAAGATAGTATTCCCCAAAAAGTACAGGCCATTGTAGCCGACAAATTTCCTGCAGCGCGGGTGCTAAATCTAAGTTATGAATATAATGGCGGGTACAAATATTCATCCAATGCTAAAGGGGGCGTCATTACGCAAGGTAAGATAGAGTCATTCCATCAGGCTGGCGGGAGCTTGAATGTCAATTTTTTAAACCGGCGAAGCTGGACGTTAGGTACTAGCCTCGGTTATCAGTATACTTCATTCAATGTACAAGAATCAGATTTAAGCACGCAGCCGCAAAAAATGCGTACACAGGATTTCCATTACCATTATGAATCACTTAATTTTTCTTACTTCTCAAAATTATTTGGAAAAATGGTTATTTATTCCGCCAGTTTCATGACGGATGGAAGCGATATGGGGATTGAACGGATGCGTGGGATATTGACCGGAACATGGGTATTAAAAGCAACTCGGGATGTACAAATGACAATCGGCTTACTCGGGTTTATTGATCCTGCGGCAATTATTCCTGTTGTTCCTACCTTCACCTATAAGCAGCAATATCGCGATGGGTGGATGATAGATGTGCTATTACCCAAGGGCGCCTACATCCGAAAAACAATGTTGCGAAATGGTCGCCTTTCTCTGGGGGCAGATCTCAGTACGACGACATTCTACCTCAATGATTTTTGGGGATCAGACAAGGTCTATACCTTTAGTCAGATGGAGATCAACTCGGGACTGACCTACGAACATAATTTGGGAAAATCGTTTATTGCAACGCTCAAATCTGGTATGAAGAACATTCCAAGATCAAGGATATTTGAGAAAAGTGAACAGCAAAATAATTATGTATGGGAAGCTTCTGCGGACCCGTCGTTTTATGTCAATGCTGGACTTTCTTTTAATCCCTTTGCAAAAAAAAGACGTTAGTGTAGGGCTGATCATCGGAAAAGGAATTGACGGGATTGTACAAAGATTTACTCAGTTCTTGGATTATTTATGTTGTTTTAGTGTTTGAACATTCAAATATTTGCTATATTTATTTTATAAATAGAAATTAAAATAAGGTTAATTGTATGTATACTGCTTTCCAGATTTAATTTCTTTTATCAAATTTAGGTGATACTAAGCCTGTAACAAGGCATTTGAATAAATAATAAAGCAAAAAAAGAAAAGAAAATGGCATTATTAGAAACCCTTGAATGGCGTTATGCAACCAAAAAATACGATTCAACAAAGAAGGTTGATCAAAAAGATGTAGAAAAAATTATTGAAGCAGCGCGTATGGCACCGAGTTCCTCGGGTTTGCAACCTTTTCGTGTTGTATTGATTACAGATCAACAATTGAAAGAGCAAATTGTACCTGTAGCTTGGGGGCAACAAATTATTGCAGAAAGCTCGCATCTTTTGGTTTTTGCGGCATGGGATAAATACACGGATGAACGTGTTGATACAACGTTTGACCAGATGAATAACCATAGAGGTTTACCATTGGATACAACTGATGATTACAAAAATAAATTAAAAAGTATGTTTGCTGCACTTACCGAGGAACAGCAGGCAGCGCACGCCGCGAAACAGGCTTATATTTCTTTTGGGATGGCCATCGCGCAAGCTGCGGAATTGAAAGTGGATGCTACACCAATGGAGGGGTTTTCCAACGGAGAGCTGGATAAGTTATTGGGATTAGACAAATTGGGGCTAAAAAGTGTTGTTCTGCTACCATTAGGTTACCGTTTGGGTGAAGAGGACTGGTTGCTGAAATTGAAAAAATTTAGATTGCCTAAAACTGAGTTTTTGATTGAACGATAGGAATAACTTTTAGGTATTAGACACAAAGGTAGCTGGAACCATAAGTACAAAAGAAAAGGAACAATATATTACCCCTTTTCTTTTGTATAATGTCTTATTTGGGCGGCTTACTTCCCCTGACAACAAATTCATTTTTTTATATCCTTCAGAAGGTTTGTGCTGATTTATTTAGCTGCATTTTCCAATAAAGTGATCGCATCATAAAGTACACCCGCCTCACCTCTGAAAGTTCCAGAGCCTTCGGGTTTATTGTCCTTGGTATACCATTCGTAGAACCCATTATTTTTAATAACGCGTGCCAACATGGGTTTGATCTGCTCATGTGCTTCCTGCTGGAAACCATTTTTAGCCAATTGTTGAATCATTCTTCCCCCAAACCATGTCCAATCGCCACCATTTTGGTAACCATAAGGATACATTCCTTTGTTTTTGAAGAAACCCGTAGGATAAGTTGGATATACGGTTAATCCAATGGTGGCTGCACCCGCATCCTTTACATTTTTGATCATCTTATCCAAGGAAGTTTTGATCTGCTCTTTGCTCAATAGGTTTGCCTCAATGGCAATGGCTGTTCCACCGTGATAATAGATCTGGTTTTCATCAAAATCTTTTGGAAATGGCGAACCGTTGATGTAGATGTGCGGAATAAATTTTTGATTTTTATCGTCCCAAAGATGTTTCATCGTATTGCTGGCAATCATCGTTCTCACTTTATTCCATTTTTCCTTTTTGTCAGGGAAAAGATCCATGTAATTATCCAAAGCAATTAAAAACATAGCATTATCATAAATATCCAGGGCAATATGAGAGTTTTTATCCAAATGGACCCCCCAGTCATGCTCGGGCTGCACATCACCCCAATCGACGGTTGTGGCTCCCCACAATAGACCATAAGTGCTATTATAACGTTTGTCCATTAAAAACTGCATGGCCTGTTCCATCCGGTCTTTCACAGTCGTTTCGCCTATTTTTTGTGCGAGGAAGGCGGTATCCTTGGTCGCTACTACATATTTATGGACCGCCTGGATCAGGGAGGTTTCCTGATCGGTTTCAACTGTGTTTTTATGTGCAGCATATTCTGAGGCAAGCGGGTTAGTGATCGTATAATAGTCGGACACACCATTCTTTAAACTTGATTTTTTGACAAAACCGTCTGCTATATTGCCATCAGCTTCCTGTAATTTAAAAAATAGCGCCAATTGATCTTTAATCTGTTCGTGGGGATGCTCTTTGGTTGCCAAAGTAATAAAGGTATTATAATCTCTGATCCATACCTCATTATACCCGTCGCCAGCATTAAATCCAGCTTTAATAACCTTGCCGGCCATATCTTTGACGAGCTGGAAGCTACTATCCTGTGCTGCGTCTTGCTGTGTGTTGCTTGCTGTGGATTTATTGCTACCTCCATTGCAGGATAATAGCAGCAATGAAGTAGATAACGCGAAATATAAATTTCTCATAATGCTGTTTTTTTGTTTTATACTAAATTAACATTTATGGTCTTTGACAAAAGACTGTATCACTTTGGCCTGGCCAATTCCTAAGTTGCGGAGCGAATAGGATTGTGCCGCGGCAGGAACAGCGAACGTTTCGGCGTAATGAAAGATTTTTTTCATCCCATGGGCAGTTGTCAGTTCTATCGCTTCCCCCTCAACAAGCATCATAATATGGCATTGATCTTTTGTCTCAATACTCACGTCATCTCCAAATTCATACCTGTAAACATCATAGAAATGATCTTCATGTGTTGGTAGATGAACTTTTGATGCCTGATCATCGAGTGAATAAACCTGAGGCTTGGATAGAAGTGTGTCTTTGACGACGTCGCCTTTTCGGTTAAAATTAAGATTGGCGAAAGCTCTATCAATATTTAATGGACGCGGCTTACCGTCCAGATCAGGACGCACCCAGTCGTACATTTTGAACGTATAATTGTAAGGGGTGGCACTGATTTCCAATACTAGATTATTTGTGCCCGAAGAGTGCACGGTACCATGCGGAATTAAATATAACTGATGTTTTTGCGATTCAAATTTTTGCACGTACCTGTCAATGACGATCGGTTCGCTCGTATGGAAGCTCTGTTCAAGAACGGTACGAAAGTTGTCCGCATCGATATCCTCTTGAAACCCCAGGTAAACCTGCGCATCTCCCTTTCTGTCAACAATGTAATAGGATTCGTCCTGTGTGAAATTTTCTCCAAATTCGCTTTTGGCATAACTTGGACTAGGGTGGCACTGAATGGAAAGATTGCCACCATCAAAAGTGTCTAGAAAATTAAACCGGATTGGAAACTCAACATCAAAACGTGGCTTCGCAGCGCCCAGGACATTTGAACTTTCCTGAAACATCAGTTGATCAAATGAAATTTCTAGCACTAGCCCGTTACTCTCAAGTAAAATACCGTTTTCGGGAACAATCATCTCAAAAGACCAGGCATAATTTTTAGCCTGTTGATCAATACCGGTTAAATGTTCTTTCATCCATTGTCCCCCCCAGACTCCAGGTTCGAATGTTGGCCTCACCCGAAAGTAATTTTTGGACATCACATGCAAGGTCGCTTTTAAATCATTTCCTAAGATCCAAGGTAGATTTTCAGCGGATTGTTGATCGGCGAGAATCTCCACGCGAGATAATATCGTCCGCTTATGTCGGTTTAGGAGCTCCCAATCGACAAAGTAGTATCGTTTATAAAGCTCTTTTTGGTTTGTTTGTTTTCCACAGGCCAGATTGCCGGCCAGTCCCGCACGCATCCGTTGGATAAGTATATTTTTGGGCAGATCAATGTACATCACTTGGCTAGTAGCTTCCAGAAGGGCAGCACCCGGGCCATAAAAAATAAGGTATTCATTGTCGGTTGTTTGGCTTAGCATTTCCTGAAGTGCAGCCAACTTGCCGGTATCGTAGTATGCGATGAGTTCGAGTGGCGTTTTTTTTCCGAATAATGGATCATCTCCTCCAAGATAAGGAGCCACTTTCTCCTCGATCACTGCTTCAGGGAGCAATGTTGTTTCCATGGAAACAAATCGCACCGTTAATCCACGCTTTGCAAATTCCTGCTGAATCTGCGTTACTGGTATTTCCCAATTTACGCCAACAAATCCATCTATGCAATGTATTTTATTTTGGATCAGGTGATCGACCAACTCATGATAAGAGTTTGACAATTCGCCCTGAACGGGAAAAGTGGGTAAGATGTCGTATTGAAAAGATGTCGTTTGAGTATTGGAATACATAAGATGTTATTTATTGCGTAGGTAAAAATTGACTTCGTGATAAAATGTATTTAAACGAAATTATGCCTCGTTAT
This sequence comes from Sphingobacterium prati, assembly GCF_013167215.1. Lineage (GTDB taxonomy): Bacteria > Bacteroidota > Bacteroidia > Sphingobacteriales > Sphingobacteriaceae > Sphingobacterium > Sphingobacterium prati. The sequence goes on along the minus strand of NZ_JABJWY010000034.1, from coordinate 661,090 downwards.
TAGGCTTTTTCTTTGATTTTTCAATCCAATATTTTTCGATTTCTTCCAACGGTTTTCCCTTGGTCTCCGGTAGATAACTCAGCACAACGATAAAGGCTATTGCACAGAAAAAAGCAAATAACCAAAACGTATAACACGCTCCCCATGATGCGAGCAAAATAGGTGTCAGCTGACCAACGATCGCGTCGGAAATCCACATGACCATAATACTTATTCCCATCGCCCGGGCCCGTATGGCGTTCGGAAATATTTCCGCCGCAACCACAAATTTTAGTGGACCGATAGAAAAAGCAAAGAAAAACAAGAAGAGTAAAATGGAAACAATCAATGCAACATTGTTTGGCTGTTCTTGCCTGAAAAGATAACCCGTTACAATTAGGCTAATTGTAGCACCTAATGTTCCTAAAATGTACAGGGGTCTTCTTCCCCAATTATCTACTTTCCAGATGGCAAAGCAGGTAAATAATACATTTGCCGCGCCAAAAAATAATTGTGCATGGTACGAATTCGCTAAGGAAGTACCTGATTCCAGCAGTATGCTCGGACCGTAATAGACGATAGCGTTGATTCCGCTCAGTTGAGAAAAAAGGGGTAGGAATAGGCCTAACAGAAATGCTCTACGGTAGATTGGAGAAAACAGCTCGCTGATATTTCCCTTGGATGGACTTGGCGAATCGTATAGATCAGTTAAACCAAGCTTGATACGAATTATTGTTACCTCTTCGTTTCGCCCATTTTTGGCAAGCCAGCGTGGACTCTCAGGTATAATATAAACACCTAAACTGAGTAAGATGGCAGGAATCGCGCCGACTAAAAACATACCGCGCCATAGTTCCGCTTGCGGTAATGAATGCCGTTGAAGAATAAAATAATTACTAATATAAGCGATAAGGATACCAAAGGTAATGGCTAATTGATAACAGGTGACCGATCTACCCCGGAATTTAGTGGGAGATATTTCGGCAAGATAAAGTGGTACAACGATAGAAGCTATACCAACACCTAATCCACCAATGCCTCTGCTCAGAATTAAAAGTGTATAGTTGGAACTGAATCCACATCCGATTGCAGACAATAAAAAAAGCAAAGAAGCCACGATAAAGGCTGGTTTACGACCATATTTATCCGTAAAAGATCCTGTGAAGAATACACCTATAATGCATCCGATCAGTGCTGAACTAACAAAAGCACCTTCCTGAAAGGGCGACAATCCGAAAAATTGTTTCACCAACGGCAAAGCTCCAGCAATAACTGCCATATCGAAGCCAAAAAGCAGCCCTCCCAGAGAAACGATGCATAAAATAAGGATAAAATTCTTGGACATAATGGGGTTATTTCTTTATTATGTATACACATACAAACATATATCTATTTTTTTAATTATGCAAAAAATCTTATTTTAGCCTAAGTAATTTCATGTAATGAATTTAAAAATAGATCACAAAAGTCCAATTCCCCTGCATATACAGGCAGAAAATCTATTGCGGGAGTTGATAAAACAACCGGAATATATTGAGGGGAAAATGTTGCCCAATGAAATAGAGCTTGCCAAACGTCTGGCTATTTCGCGTTCTACTTTGCGTCTGGCAATTAACAAGCTAGTTTATGAGGAGCTATTGATCCGGAAGAAAGGCATCGGCACGAAGGTTGCAAGCACCAAATTCAGTTCGAAATCCAAAAATTGGCTAAGTTTTTCCCAAGAGATGAAAAACCGTGGTATCGAAGTCAAGAATTTTGAGCTTCATGTGAGCTGGGTCGTGCCAGATAAAGCAATTACCAAATTTTTCGCTGTCGATGAGGATCAAAAGCTATTAAAGTTAGAACGATTACGGGGAAAAAAAGATGATCCCTTCGTCTATTTTATATCTTATTTTCATCCTCGCATTGGTTTGACAGGAGATGAGGATTTTAAACGCCCGTTGTATGAGATACTGGAGGCTGATTATCATGTAGTGGCCGATCTTTCCCAAGAAGAGATAGACGCCGTTGCAGCTAATAAATTTATCGCAGACAAACTAGAAATTAATACTGGGGATCCCATATTATCACGTAAACGATTTGTTTTCGATCAGTCTGGAAAACCAATCGAATATAATTTGGGATTTTATCGTGCTGAAAGCTTTACCTATACCGTGGAAAGCCGAAGAGATTATTAAAATGTCGAGTCATCAAGTATAGCCTGTTTACTTGATGACCTAATAAATAGTTGATTGTTATCGTATCTTCCAACGCTATTTATTGAAAAATGTGATCGCTCCACTCGTACTGTAACTTTGAATTTTCTGGATCCACTTGGTATATCGTTCTTCTCATACCATTCGTACAATTTTTGTTCTAAATCATCTAGGGGCGTTTTTTGCTCGATTATTCGACAACCAAACCAGGTCAAGTTATCGTCATTTTGACTGTGTTGAAGCTTGACCATCTACTAGGAATGTTTTTTATTATGTATATACAAGTTTATATAAAAAATATCTATCCTATCGGACTTATAATGTGGTGTAATTAAATCTATATTTAAATTTTACTACCTATGGAATACTATAGCCTATTCTGTTGCTGGTTTTTTATTTATCTTTTTGTTTTCATGTTTATACATAGTTTTATTTTTTGTAAATTTGTTTTTAAACCTAATTGACTACGATGATAAAGCGTCTTATATTTTATTTCCTTTGCATGCTATCCACTGTGATGTCTTCGCTTGGGCAGCAGAAGTTTGATTTAACTACATTGGTAAAACCTAATATTGGATCCGTCCATAGCCGATATTTTTTTTATACACCAGCAGCAGTACCCTTTGGCATGGCCAAGTTAGCTCCAAGCACGAATGGAAGTTATGGTAACAAGTCTGGTTGGGAGGCGGTAGGCTATGATGATAGACACAGTAGTATCGAAGGATTTGCCAATTTTCACGAGTTCCAAATTGGTGGAATTGTCTTTGCACCATCTGTTGGTGAGATCAGGACTATTCCTGGCAAGTTGGATCAGCCTCAAGGCGGTTATCGCTCTTCATTTGATAAGAAAGACGAATTTGCCACATCAGGTTACTATCGGGTGAAACTGAAAGATTACGGAATCCGCGCCGAATTAACGGCGACAAAAAGGGTAGGCTTCCATCGTTATACCTTTCCAAAAACAGATTCGGCCAATATTATATTTGATATTGGACATGTGATGGGCGAGAGCGGACCAGTGGTCGATGCCGAAGTAAATTACGATAATCAATGTGTATGGGGATACGTGGTGACAAACCCGGTATACGTCCAAAAATATCAACAAGGCGCTACTGTGAAGATGTATTTCTTTGCTGAAGTCAGCAAGCGGCCAAAATCTTATGGAACATTTAAGGACAACGCGATTTTTGAGGAAAAGAAGAATTTACGGGGAAAAGGAGCAGGACTGTTTCTGCGATTCACTACAGATTTAGATGAATCTATTACGATCAAGACCGGTTTGTCCTATACTTCGATAGATAATGCTCGGTTGAACTTACTGCAGGAGGCGAAAAATCTGACATTTGATAAAGCGAAGTCCGAAGCACTGAAGACCTGGAACAACGAAATGGGAAGGATATTCGTAGAGGGGGGTAAAGAGGACGACCGTATCAAGTTTTATACAGGACTTTATCATGCCTTACTTGGACGGGGACTCGCCAGTGATATTAATGGGGCTTACCCAAAAAATGATGGTTCAGTAGGTCAGATTGCATTAAATGCACAAGGAAAACCTATCCATCAGCACTATAATACAGATGCGATTTGGGGAGCATTTTGGAACTTGACACAACTCTGGTCCATTGCTTATCCTGATTATTATAACGATTGGATACAGAGCCAGTTGTTGGTGTACCGCGATGCGGGCTGGCTCGGTGACGGTATCGCCAATAGCAAGTATGTTTCGGGGGTGGGTACGAATTTTACGGGCCTGGCAATTGCTGCGGCATATAATGTCGGAATACGAAATTATGATACGAATTTTGCCTATGAAGCTGTTCGAAAAAATGAACTTGAATCGCTCGGACGGATTCCGGGGGCAGGAAAGCTTGATGTGGGAGTGTTTGTTGAGAAAGGTTATTCGCCTTATATTCAAGATAACACGGGTAGTCCCGAATTGTTAACCCATGGATCGCCTTTTGGAGCTTCTCATACCTTAGAATATGCGTTTTCAGCTGCAGCAGCAGCGCAATATGCTAAATTGCTCGGACACAATGCAGACTATAAGAAGTTGCACCAGCTTTCAGATGCCTGGAAGGGATTATACGATCCATCGACAAAATTTATGCGGCCAAAGGATAGTAACGGAAATTTTATTTCGAATTTCAATCCCTATGAGTCTTGGCGTGGGTTTCAGGAAGGAAATGCATGGCAGTATACTTTTTATGTCCCACACGTACCGGAGGAGTTGGTGAAGCTGGTCGGAAAAGACCTCTTCAACCGACGTTTAGATAGTATATTTACGGTATCGCAACGGAATGTTTTTGGCGGTGGAACCCAAATCGATGCTTTTGCGGGTATTGAGAGCCTATATAACCATGGGAACCAACCCAACTTGCATATATCCTGGCTGTTTTATTTTTCGGGAAGACCTGATCTGAGCCAAAAATGGGTGCGGGCGATTTCAAACGAATTTTATGGTACCGATGCCGTTCACGGTTATGGATATGGACAGGATGAAGATCAAGGGCAATTGGGCGCTTGGTATGTATTATCAAGTATAGGTTTATTTGATGTAAGAAGTTTAACGACAGACAAGCCAGCATTTCAGATAGGAGCACCTTTATTTGATAAAATTACCATACAGCTTCCCCAGGAATTACGAAAAAATAAATTCACGATTCAAGTTGAAAAAGAGGCCTCGGGTAGTTATTATGTAGATCAAATTCGGTTGAATAATAAGGTTTGGGCTAGTTGGCAGCTCCCTTTTGAACAGCTCGTTAAAGGCGGTACGATGACGGTGGAATTGAAAAACAGTAGTACTAGCGCAAATTAAATTGGATAATAAAAGAATAGCCCTCAAATTAGGGCTATTCTAAAGGTAGGTTGGTTTGTTGATTGCCTACGCGATCTCTGCGATGAAATTGCCCTCTTGGTCCAAATCGGCCTTATGGGCAGCAATTTGTTGAAGATTAATGTGGCCAATAACATATTTGAAATCTGCTGCGTAATATCTTTCAGTAATCTCGTTGAAATTCAGCTTTTCGATCAGTTGATCATCGGTGTATCTCAAATAAACCTTGATCAGGTAATCCTGACTATAATTTAAGGCACTGGATTCTAAATGCTTTTTATATTCATAGCGGTAGCCATAACGTAGCGCTGCAATATCGGACAGGACCGCAGAACCCGTCGGATGACCTCCGGCACCTTTACCGTAAAAGAATTGTTCGTCTGCAAATGCAGCTTTAACCAGCACACCGTTATTTTCATTTTCTACGTTATACAACATACTTTCTTTGCCTACCAAACGAGGTAATACATAAAGCACGACTTTATTGCCATCGATCTCTTTGGCTGTAGGGATCAATTTGATCTTAAAGTTCTTTTCTTTTGCAAAACGAATATCCTGTTGGCCTAATTTGTCGATACCGATGTTGAATACATCATCTGGTTTAACATAGATGCCGTAGGCATGTGAAGCGACGATACAGACTTTAAATTTAGGATCGTATCCGCCGACGTCAAGTGTAGGATCTGTTTCTGCGAAGCCGAGTTCCTGTGCTTTTTTTAATGCGTCTGTATAAAGTTGATTTTCATTGAAAACTTTGGAAAGAATATAGTTGGAAGAGCCGTTAAAAATACCACTGACCGAATGTAGAAGCTCATTGTCGTAATATTCTTCTAAATTGCGGATAATAGGTATGCTTCCACAAACCGCTCCCTCATAAAGCAGGCTACTGCCATATTCATGTTGAATATCCACCAGCTCCTCAAGGTGGTTAGCAATCATTTTTTTATTCGCAGATACTACATTTTTGCCTGATCTCAATGCGCGTACAGTTAGCTTGTAAGCTGCTTCGGCGTCATCAATCAATTCAACAACAGTATTAATTTCCGGATCGCTCAAGATTGCCTCTGGGTCAGTCGAAAATAGATCGGCTGGTAGTGAACGTTTTTTATCCGCATTTTTAATGACAAATTTTTTGATTTCCAGATTCAGATTTTTAGTTTTTATAATGTCGTAGAGACCTTGACCTACAACACCAAAACCGAACATCCCTATCGTTAATTTATTACTCATATCTCTTCTTGTATGCTCTTATATTATTGTTTATTTCTCTTATACTAATTCGTTGATATACTCCTTCTTATTTTCTAAAAAATTATGGATAATTGCTGTTAGTTTTTTTGTCTCGATCAAAAATCCATCGTGACCATAGGTGGATTCGATCTCCTGGTAACTAGCATTTGGAATATGTTGGGCAATAAATTTCTGTTCATCTGCAGGGAATAACACATCCGTATTGATCCCTAGTACCAAGGTTGAGCAGTTAATACCTGCCAATGCTGCCTCTAAGGAAGCCCTTCCCCGTGCTAAATTGTGACTATCCATCGCCTTTGTCAAGTAGAAGTAGCTGTATGCATTGTACCGTTTAACCAGTTTTTCGCCTTGATAATTTTGATAAGAAGCAGCTTTATATTCATTTACTTTATTTCCATCATTATCCCGTTGCGTATGATCATAAGTGATGTAATTGCGATAGGACAACAATGCGATCGAACGCGCGACTTTTAGTCCCTTCGCGCCGCCATCAGGATGATTGGCATAGAAAGTCCGGTCTGCTGTGATGGCTAAACGTTGACTTTCATTAAAAGCAATACCCCAGGGAGAATGTACTGCATTTGTTCCCACAACAATGAGTTGGTTGATGGCGATTGTATTGGAAGCGGCCCATTCCAATGCTTGTTGACCGCCCAGTGATCCTCCGATTAAAACTTCAATTTGGTTGATACCCAGATGCGCTGCGAGCAACTGATGGGCATTGACAAGATCTTTTACCGTAAATTCGGGAAAAGAAAGGTAATAAGGCTGACCCGTCGCCGGATTGACGGATAGGGGATTACTACCCCCATAGGCTGATCCAATCACATTCGCACATACGATATAGTAATCATTGGGATTGAACAAAGCATCTGTTCCAAAAAGACCCGACCACCAATCCAATACATTCGCATTCGCCGTCAAGGCATGACAGACCCAGATTACATTGCTGCGATCTGCATTCAGTTTGCCAAATACCTCGTAACTGATCTGTAAATTGACAAGCTCCCTGCCGTTTTCAAATACAAAGGGCTCGTTGTGCTGATATATATGCCTGCTCATTACGTTTAAATTTAGGACTGTATTTGATTATTTGATCTTTTCGAATGCTTGTTGCAGGTCAGCTTTAATGTCATCAATATGTTCTATCCCCACTGAAAGGCGCAACAATCCCGGAAATACACCGGCATTTGCCTGATCCGCATCACTTAACTGTTGGTGTGTAGTCGCTGATGGATGGATGATCAATGATTTGGTATCACCTACGTTGGCCAAATGGCTGATGAGCTCTAGGCTGTCAATAAAAGCATTTGCTTTTTGAGCGGCATCACCCTTTAATTGGAAGGAGAGGACTGCACCATAACCATTTTTAAGATATTTTTGCGCATTTGCAAAACTTGGCGAACTTTTTAATCCCGGATAATTTACCTTTTCTACCTGCGGATGAGCCTCGAGCCATTTGGCGACCTCTAAGGTATTATCCACATGACGTTGCACACGCAAGGACAACGTTTCAAGTCCCTGTAACAATAAGAAAGAATTGAATGGGGAGAGCGCTGGGCCAAAATCACGTAGACCTTCAACACGGGCGCGGATAGCAAATTGGATATTGCCAAAAGGTCCCTTTTCACCAAATACTTCGGAGAACACCAGTCCGTGATAACCTTCGGATGGTTCGGAAAATTGTGGATATTTTCCATTGCCCCAGTTATAGTTTCCACCATCAATGATCACACCGCCGATACTTGTTCCATGACCGCCAATCCATTTTGTTGCGGATTCAACGACCACATGGGCACCATATTCCAGGGGTTTGAACAGGTAACCACCTGCACCAAAAGTATTGTCGACAATTAACGGTAAATCGTATTTTTTAGCAACAGCCGCTATTTTTTCAAAATCAGGAATATTAAAACTCGGATTGCCGATCGTCTCCACATAAATTGCTTTGGTCTTGTCGTCAATAAGTGCTTCAATTTTATCAGCTTCGGCATCTGTGGCAAAACGGGCTTCGATACCCAACCGTTTAAAAGCAACTTTAAACTGATTGAAGGTACCGCCATATAGATTAGAGCCTGCCACAAAGTTATCGCCGTTTTCAAGGATATTGTTTAAAGCAATAAATTGTGCTGCCTGTCCGGATGCAACAGCTAATGCTGCAACTCCACCCTCTAATGCAGCAATACGTTGTTCGAAAACATCCGTCGTGGGATTCATGATCCGTGTATAGATATTGCCAAATTGTTTCAGCGCAAATAAGTTGGCTCCATGTTCGGCATTTTCAAAGACAAATGAAGAAGTTTGATATATAGGTACAGATCTGGATCCAGTGGTAGGATCTGCCACTTGACCGGCGTGAACTTGTAAGGTTTCGAATTTTAGATTTTTATTGGAAGACATAATATATCAGATTTTAAGGGTTCAAAAAAGTATTCAAAAGAAAAAAAGAAAGCATACACACCTGTTGAAAAGGTCTGTTAATATCGTGATCCGGGAAAAAGGAAAATGATTCTTAACAAGTTGGAAGGTGCGTATGCATGCGCATTCGCATAGACATGGCATTGCTATGTGTCGCTTCTTTACCTGTTAGCTGGTTTGTCTGAAACAAACCTAAATTGTTGATGGTTTTCTGTAATGTAATAATCATTGTCTTATTTCATTTATATGCTCCAAAACGATATTGTTTTGGACAGGATTTGGCACCTTTTCAACCAAATTGAAGGTTGCCAGTGGGTCATAGAGCCAGTCTCTCGCCACTTCTTTATAAATCAAGACCTGCTGATTAAGGAAGGTGTTGATTAGAAATCTTCATCTGAAGACATTGCAAATATAAACTTCTTTTCTATTAATGCAAAAGAAAATCATTTTTTTAATTGAAACTATTTTGTAAATACATGTTCGCCACTGCCTGCGAAAATAGATGCTGAGCTGAAATCATAGGTTTATTTGCTGTTTTAAAGCTGGATTTTCTACTACCTTTTAGCGAGCGCAATATGTTCCGCGATTTGATCCAAATCTGTCAAAAGCGGTTTTAGCTCATCTATTCTGCTATAAATGTCGTTGTGCAAGACTTTAGGATTTTTGCTGATGGAAATCGAAAGCCCGACCAGGTGCGAGTTGATGCGGTAGGAGAGTGCCTGAAAGTGGTGAATATGGGACCAATCAATCCACTTATGCTCAGGTTCCTTCTTCATTTGGTTAATGGAATCAGAAAATAGAGCCATTGCCGTTTGTGCTTTTTTTCGTGCTAATCTGATATCAAAAGAGCTCTGTAGGTTGTTTGATAGGCGCTTGTTGATCATCTGAAAATAATGCTGGTTGTAGTGTACAACCTCCTTGGCCAGGTGGACCATGCTTGAGCTTTGGCGCACGGGAATCAGGAAATATCCTGCGATGGTGAGCAATGCACCAACCAGGGTAAAAGCCATACGGCTTCCTAGAATAAGATTGATATTACCTTCAAATAAGTTTAGTGCAATGACAACGCCCAGGGTGATAAAAACTACACTGATCATATAGTTCGATCGGTTGAATAAAAAGAATCCGAAGAGGCCCGTCGCCGATAAACTAAGTAATAAAGAGAGACTTTCAAAGCAAGCCAAACAGGAGATGCCGATCAGAATACCTGAAAATGTCCCGGCGATACGTTCGATATTGCGGGTCTTTGTCATCGAAAATGCAGGCCTTGCCACGATCGCGATGGTCAATAAGATCCAATAGGTATATTTGAAATCCAGAAACAGAATCCCGATCAACGCACCAATACCAAAAAGTATAGCCATGCGGAGTGCAAAACGAAACAGTGGATTTTTTAGGTGAAGCTTATCTTTGATCTCCCCCAGACTGCCTAAGGGACGATTGATAAATTGTTGATATTCCTCGGTACCGATTTTGTCCTGAATTTCCTGATTCTGATAAAATGCAACCTGGATTCGGCGGAGTGCTTCAAGAATAGATTCCATGTTTTTGATGATAGCCGATAGGATCGGGCCGGCTGATCCGACTTGCTTCTGCTGAATATTTTTGAGCTCGTTCAATAACTCATTTAGTTTAATCGTATTATAATACAATTGTTGTGCATAGCGAAACCTTTTATGCGGCTGCGAAAAGCTGTCGATTTCCAGTGCAAGTAATTTTATTGCGCGGCGGATCACAGGAAGGCTTCCAGTATCTGCAAGATTCTTCCGAATGGCATCATAGTCATGATCAAGCGCAATAATAAGCTCGTGTAGATCAATTAGACCATAAACCTGACTCAGCCAATAATTACTCTTAGGCCATTGATGGCCGATAATTTTTTTTTCACGGAATAGCAAGGAACGTATCTGTTCTTGCTGTTCACTGATCTGGCCATGGATTTTTCCTACACGACTATAGGTAACACCCAGTGGAATAGCGGGATCATAGGATTGCGCACGGATCAGTAAAAATTGAGATAAGCCCTGAAAGCCATTGGCCATCGCATGTTTTAGGGAGCGATACGGCCTTATATAGGCCTGTAGTAGGCTAAAGGCATAATAGATCGCCGCGCCAGTCGTAATTTGCAAGCTCACTTCCAGCGGATGTTTTGGTGCCAAGCCGATGACAAAACTCATTAATATCAATGCCATGTTGCCGATAGCAGCATAACGTGGTCCGAACAAACCATATAAAGTAAAGGTAAATCCCGCCAAACTTAGCAGAATAACCAAAGGCCAATGGTAAGGGAAGAAGTATGCTGTAAGAAATGACGCAAAAAAGAAAGTGGGAATGCAGACCAGTGCGGAGGATAGTTTATCCTTTCGGTTGCCTGGAGGATCAGTCAGTGTGGTCAACAAGGAGCCGACACCAATACCAATAGCGATGCCTGCGGGAGTGCCCAATAAATAAATGGCCAGGCTTGGAAGAATACTGATGGAGACATTTCGTAATGCATCACCAAAGTGTTCACCTTGGATAAATCGCGTAACTTGGCTATAAATACGGTAGAATCTTTCCTTTAATGATACAATGCCCATCAATCAGTTTACTAATTTTCGATGCAAAAATACAAATATTATGCTTAATATTTTGTGTATTCATTTTATTTATTTTGAATATTGTTGATTTTTTGAATTTTTATTCCGAAACAGCTGATATGTGCAGTATTGTTCTCCGGCGCGCCTGAAAGAAGTGTACTGATACTTTTTGGGGATGAATAGTATGATGTGGTCGAGAAAACCTGAAAAGCAATTTACCGAGCTTATTTAGCCATCCGCCGACGGTTTTAGGGTATCCGTCTATTTCCACTAGTCAAGGTGTAATGAATACACGATGTTTGTTGTCATCTAAATAAACAATGACTATCCAGTTGATGGAATAAAGAAATTATGTTATGAAGCTAAATAAAAATAATCTGCTGCTATTCGCTATCATTATCATGCTATTTTCCTTTTTTGGAACTGTTTCTGCACAATCGAATGGCGGGAAGTTAAAGGCGGTTGTGGTTGGCCGAGATGGTGGGCCGCTTGCTGCGGCGAGTATTTCACTGCTCCGTAATCCCGGTGGTATCCCGCTGAAAGGAACCGTGTCTAAGGAGAATGGAGGAGTTGAATTTTTGGGGGTGCCCGAAGGTAAATATACGATGCAGGTTTCGGCAGTGGGGTATACGCCTTACAGTTCCAGTGAAATAACCCTAAAGAAGGGTGATATATTGTCTTTGGATACCATTCGATTAGAGGCCGTATCGAAAGTGCTGGGCGAGGCTCAGGTTGTTGGTAGGAAACCTTTAATTGAAAGTCAAATTGATAAAATTGTGCTGAATGTGGAAAACAGTATCTTGGCGACGGGGAATAATGCATTGGAACTCCTGCAAAAAGTTCCAGGGGTTACTTTGGATAATAAAAAAATTAATCTCCGCGGAAAAAGTAACGTAATTATTATGATTGATGGTAAGCCTACTTATCTTTCGGCCGATGAAGTTAGCCGATTGCTGGAAAATACGGCTTCAAATTCAATTGCTTCGATTGAGGTACTGACCAATCCACCGGCGAAATACGATGCCGCCGGTAATGCAGGTATTATCAATATCAAAACCAAAAAAAATACGCAATTTGGCAGCAATGTTAGTCTAAATCTGAATCTGGGACAGGGAAAATATACGAAAGGTGACGGCGGTTTCTTAGTCAATCATCGAAATAATTGGGCGAATATTTTCGCGTCCTATAATTATAATAACAGTTTAGGATTTAATGATTTAACGATCGATCGCTCTGTCAATGATTCAACCGGGACCACTTATTTCAATTCAGATTCTTACTCCAAATTTCGTTACCGTGCGCATAATTTTAAATTCGCTGCTGATTTTAACCTCGGCGAACAGCAGGTATTGGGTTTTGTTGTCAATGGTAATGTCAGCAGTGGCAATTCAACACGACAAGGGGATAATCTGGTTGCTTCACAAAAAGGAAAATTGGACTCTGTGGTACAGGGGAGCAACTTTTCGGATTTCGGCTATCACTACCTGGCTTATAACCTCAATTACAAACAGACATTCGATACCTTGGGGACTGAGCTAACAGCCAATGCAGATTATTCGTATTCCAAAAATCACGATAACAGCACGGTGAAAAATCGTTTCCTGGATCCAAATTGGGTGGAATTTAAGATGCCAAAGGTTTTCCGAAACGATATGTTATCCAACACCAAAATTTTAGTTTTCAAAACCGATTTTGTCCATCCCTTTGATAAAACGACAAAACTCGAAGCGGGTTTAAAATACAGCCGCGTAAAAACAGATAATAATCTGGTTTATGAGGATCAAAACACAGCGGGGGAATTTGTCCGAAATGATGATCAGAGTAATCAGTTTTTATACAACGAAAACATTGCGGCGGCATATATTACCTTGAATAAGTCTTTTGGGAAGTTTTCTGTGCAAACGGGTCTCCGTGTTGAAAATACAAGTTCATTGGGTAATTCAGTCACCTTAGAACAGCAGACAAAACGTAATTATACGGATTTCTTTCCAACGGTATTTATACAGCAACAGATCAACGATAATCATAAGCTTGGTCTAAGTTATAGCCGAAGGATAGACCGGCCGGATTATGGTGCATTGAATCCCTTTATCTACTACCTGGATCAATATACCTATCAATACGGTAATCCTTATTTGAACCCTCAATATACCAACTCCTATGAATTGAATTACACCTTTAAAGAGCGTTATTTGTTGAGCCTTGGCTATAAGAGGACGAACGATGCGATCACGCAGGTAATTGAGAGCAATTCAGAAACTAAGGCCATTGCGCAGACAGATCGAAACCTGACCTATTTCGACTATTATAATATGAATATCAATATACCGGTTAAAGTACTTAAATGGTGGACTACTTCCAACAACTTGACTGCGTTCTACAGCAAATATAATTTTGACGAGCGTTCGGGTGCTCAGCGGCAACTGGAAAAGCTATCTTTTCAGGTGAGCTCCAATCATGATATTCGTATTGGAGAGACAACCAATTTGGAACTGACCGCCAATTATTTCTCTCCGGCTGTCTATGGTGTGTTTGGTTTTCAGTCTTACTATGGAGTCGATCTTGGAGCAGGGAAAACCTTTTTCGACAAAAAGCTGAATGTCAAGTTGGCTGTCAACGATATTTTGAATACCAGAGGTCAGCGTCGGTTGTCCAGTGTTCAGGAAAACGGATATTATCGCATTCGCAATGGGTATGATAGTAGAGTAATCCGGCTTTCACTTTCTTACCGTTTTGGAAACATCAATATTAAATCCGTGGATAAGCGGGCCGGAAATAATGATGAGGATAACCGTTTGAAAAAATAGCGGCCGGTAGGGTTTTGTTCAAACCAACTGTCGGTATATAAAACAAGAAGAGCATTCCGGCTGGAATGCTCTTCTTGTTTTTGTATGAAGCGATATTAGCTTAAGAATAAGATCTCTCTCAATTTTGGAAGAGGCCATTTTTTATCGTCAACGATTTTTTCCAATTTGTTGACATGGTAACGGATCACGTCAAAATATGGTTTTACTAATTCGTCATAAGCGATTGACCGTTCACGTACATCGTCGATCTGGTTTGCTTTTTTACGTTCTTGACGCATGGCTTCAGCTTGTTCCAGAATGGTGTTTACGTGTGTTGAGATACGCTCCACGAAATTCAGCTGTGAACTAAATGCTGCTTGAGCAAGCCCTAGGTCTTTAAGACCTTTTACATTTTCGATTAGTTCATTTTGGTAAGTGAAACATGCAGGTGCGATTTGGTTATTAACCATTTCTTCAATAACGCGGGCCTCAATTTGAAGTTTCTTGTAGAAGTTTTCTAACAAGATTTCATGGCGAGCTTCTGATTCACGTTTTGTATAGATACCTAATGACTCAAATAATGCCAATGACTCTTCTTTTACATAGACATCTAGTGCTTTAGGCGTAGATTTGATATTTGAAAGACCACGTGCAGCTGCTTCTTTTTCCCACTCTTCGCTGTATCCATTTCCTTCAAAACGGATAGCTTTTGAGTCTTTAATGTATTTACGCACAACATTTAAGATCGCAAGGTCTTTTTTCGTACCTTTTTTGATCTGTTTGTCTACCTCAGCTTTGAATTCGATTAATTGTGCAGCAACGATGGCATTTAATACCGTCATTGGTAGGGCAGAGTTTGCTGAGGAACCTACAGCGCGGAACTCAAACTTGTTACCAGTAAATGCGAAAGGTGAGGTACGGTTACGGTCCGTGTTATCCAGCTTTAATTCTGGAACTTTAGGGATGCCGTGCCACAAGTTAGCTTCAGCTTTTACTTTTTTCGCTACACGAGCTGATTCTACTTCTTCCAACAATTCATCTAATTGAGAACCCAAGAAGATCGAAATAATTGCTGGCGGAGCTTCATTTGCACCTAAACGGTGGTCGTTGCTGGCACTTGCAATAGACGCACGCATTAAATCTGCATTTTCAAATACGGCTTTGATAGTATTGACAAAAAATGTCAGGAACATCAAGTTATTTTTAGGCGTTTTGCCCGGAGATAATAGGTTGATACCCGTATTCGTAATCAAAGACCAGTTGTTGTGTTTTCCGGAACCGTTTACACCAGAATATGGTTTTTCATGTAACAATACTTTGAAGTTGTGTCTCAAAGCAACTTGCTCCATCACGTTCATCAACAATTGATTGTGGTCAATTGCCAAGTTGATCTCTTCGTACATTGGTGCACATTCAAATTGTGATGGTGCTACCTCATTGTGACGCGTCTTTAATGGAATACCTAGTTTTAATGCTTCGTTTTCTAGATCAACCATATAAGCTAATACACGCTCTGGAATCGCACCAAAGTAATGGTCTTCCAATTGTTGGCCTTTAGCAGACATGTGGCCAAATAACGTACGGCCAGTTAATTGAAGGTCAGGGCGTGCATTGTATAAAGATAGGTCCACTAAAAAATATTCTTGCTCGATACCAAGAGAAGCGTTTACTTTTGTGATTGATTTGTCAAAATATTGTGCTACGTCAGTTGCAGCTTTATCAACTGCATTGATTGCTTTTAGTAAAGGAGCTTTATAATCTAATGATTCACCAGTATAAGAAACAAATACTGTGGGGATACAAAGTGTTTTACCAGCACCGGTTTCGTAGATAAATGCTGGTGAAGATGGGTCCCATGCTGTATATCCTCTAGCTTCGAATGTGTTACGGATACCACCATTTGGAAAGGATGAAGCGTCTGGTTCTTGTTGAACTAAAGCATCCGCCGTGAATTTTTCGATTGCTTCGCCATTTTCATCAGGTTCAAAAAATGCATCGTGTTTTTCAGCTGTCGAACCAGTCAAAGGTTGAAACCAGTGCGTGTAGTGGGAAACGCCATGATTAAGGGCCCAAGTTTTCATTGCTTGCGAAATGTGCTCAGCTAAATCTCTAGAAATAATCTGTCCCTCTTCAATGGATGCAACTAACTCCTTGTATGAGTTTTTAGGAAGGTAGTCTTTCATTTTGTTTACGGAAAAAACGTTCTTTCCGTAGATGTCAGTTGCTTTTTTAGTTTCAACTTTTTCAAATTGTGCAATCTGGCGTGAGCCCGCTGCCTCTACTGCTTTGAATCTTAGGTTCGACATTTGTATTTTATAATTAAATTACAGTTTTGTTGATTTTGTTTTTCAAAAATATTGTGTTTTTACTGAAAACTGAAATTTTTTTTTATTTTTTTTGCAAAATATGCATTTGTGACTGGTTTTTGGTTAAAAAAAATAGATCGATTCAAGCAAATCGATCTATTTGGTGTGTTTTTAGTTATAATCCAGTCCCCAGTCTATTCCTTTTAAGGTGGCAGGCACTCCTTTCTTCATCCAATTTGGCGCAGGAGCTCCTTTCAAGTAGTGATCGAAGAATTGCTGTTCGCGGATCTGTATGTCTTTTCTGTTTTGTCGTTGAATTAAATTATGTTCATCGCCATTATAGTTCAACATCCAGACCGGCTTGTTTAGCCGGCGCAATGCGGTAAACATTTCGATGCCTTGGTACCAGGGCACAGCTCCATCGTTGTCGTTGGCCATAATAACAACAGGTGTGTTTACCTTATCTAAATGGAATAGTGGCGAATTCTCTAGGTACAGTTCGGGTGCTTCCCATAGTGTTTTGCCGATACGACTCTGTGTATGCTCATATTGGAATTGACGCGACATGCCCGACTGCCATCGTATTCCCCCGTAGGCGGATGTCATGTTGACAACCGGAGCTCCGGTCCATGCTGCAGCGTACATATTGGTACGCGTAATCAGGTGTGCGACCTGATAGCCCCCCCAACTTTGTCCCTGAATGCCCATTTTGGTACTATCCACCCAAGAGTTTTGCGCTAAATAACGCATGCCGGAATTGATATACTCTTCTGCTGACTTTCCTGGATGTCCAGTTTCGTAACTGATATTGGGTGCGAATACCAAATACTCGTTGCTCACAAAGTACGGGATATTCAGCCGCGAAGGAGTGGGGGCGGGAGGTTGATAGGTGTATAGACCATCTGAAAGCTTCTCATAGAAATAAGCAATGACCGGATATTTCTTTGCCGGATCAAAATTCTCCGGTTTGTACAGAATACCTTCCGCCTGATGGCCTGCCGGTGTGGTCCAATGGACGAGTTCGGCAGTGCCCCAATTATAGTTTGCCTGCTGTCTGTTAATATCTGATAGCTGCAATTCGTTTTTAAATTTAATACTATTCATATACACATTAGCTGAACTGACATAATCTTCTTTTGTGTAAAGAATGGTTTGTTGGTCAGCGGAGGCATTTATATTTTTAAATGTCTTTGGTTCAACAAAGAGCCTTTTGGGGTCGTTGTGCTGACCTTTAAATTGATAAAAACCAGATTCCTTTGTTTTGTTATCAAATGATGTCAGGAAACCTCCTTTTTTATAATCCAATGTCAATGGCTGATCACGGTCCTCTTCACGTCGCAAAGGTAGATATCGTAATGTTGTTTGGGCGGCCGCGCCATAACCGTTGGTGAGGATGGATTTATTGGATCCATCCAGATTAAAATACCAGATATCATAACGCGAGTTGACATAGATACCTTTGTAATCTGGACTCCAGGCCGCCATGCCATAGCCTTGGGCAGGCGTAGGCATATCGTTCTCTTCATCCGAAAAAGAGGCTGGGATACCTTCATTTAATACGGTCTTTCTCTTCGAACTGATCTGGTACGAATTCCAGCTCCCTTTCTCTTCATCAAAATAAACGATATATTTCGCATCTGGACTTAAGGTTACATTTCCCGAGAAGTTGGAGAGAATGAGTTCTCTTTGACCGGTTCTCGTCGAAACGAGGTAGACATCCTCCTTTGTTCCACCTTTCCACTGACTTTCGATGCGTTTGCCAAAATCCGTACGTGCCAAAATGTATTCGGCATTTCCATCAGGCGTAAGCGCTGTGGAATTGAAGGTTTCATCTGTTAGCGGAATGATCGTACGATTATTTTTTGGATAGGTGACCGCTAAAAAGTTTTTGGAAAGATCTTTTTTCAAGTTAACCAATTGCATAGGCTGTAAGTAGTCATCTTGCCAGCCCCATATATCGACTTTGGCGTGTTCAAAATCGACCAATGTGGTATCTTTGACACGTGAGATCGGGGCGATGCCGAAGAAAAGTTTTTCGCCATTTTTGCTGAATCGGATATTCCCATCTCCGCTAACAGCCCAATTTTTAGGAATGCCTGTGCTATTTTTGGTCGCTAAGTACTGTGCAGTATCTATGCCGTTGGTATAATAATAAAGGTTGTAATTTTTAACCATCGCTTTTTCCTTGGAAAGATCTCCCAAATAAGCCAATTGATTACCTGTCTCATCAAAACGGAAGTTTTTGTACTCACCTTTGCCCGTTGATATTTTCTTCAGATTTTTAGTAGCTATGTCATACAGATAAACACCAGACTCTTTAGATAAGCTGTCTTTCGCATCCGTTTTCTTTGAAAAGACAAGTTTCGTTCCGTTTTTGTTCCATTCATATTGATCGACTAAGGAGAATTGGACCGAATCTCCCGAATTGAGATCATATAAAGCTAATGTCGCAACTGTCTTCTTCTTTTTATCCGTTGTATTTTTTTTGTTTTGCGTAGAATCTGCTGGGCTTTTGGACGAATTTGTTTTTTCGTTTGCTTCTTTGTCAAAAAGGAAGGAAACAAAATTGCTATTTTGTTCTGCCACCTTGAAGGACTTGACCTGTGCAAATTTAACGAGCGAAGAAGTTGTTAAATTATAAATAGCCAAAGAGTCTTTGGGGAAATCCTCTGTTTTTTTCTTTTTGATTTTTGCCTCGCGTGTTACGGCAAAGGGTGCTTTTATTAAACTGATTAAGTGGCTTTCTGAGTCCGTCAATTTACCGTTATATCCCCTTGGTATCTGAATCAATTCTTTGTTTTCTTTTGTTTTTAGGAAGAGTTGATTATCGCCCTCTTGTGGCGAAACTTGATAGAGTACGAATTTACCGGATTTACTGATATAGGGAGATGATATACTTTGCCAGCTATCGTATACCGTATGATCCAATGGTTTCTTTTGTGCGTGGACAGCGAGGGTCGCAAGAAAACAGAATGGGATACAGATATTTTTCTTATTCATGTTTGAATCTTTTTGTCGCAATTTATCTATAAAAAATAAAAAAACGTCGATTTTTTAGTATATTCATTGTTACGTAAATATAAAAAACTGGTTATGAAATCATCATCTATTATTGTTTCTATCATAGTAGGCGTAGTTGTGCTCCTTACTGCGTGGATATTGGGCAATGCTTACCGGTATAAATTTAAATCCACACAGACGATTACTGTAAATGGCAATGCTAAGAAGGACTTTGAATCGGATTTGGTAAAATGGAACGCCACATTTAGCAGAAAGAACTTCGAATTAAGTGCTGCTTCGGCCCAATTAGCAACAGATCGTGATCTGGTACGCGATTTTTTAGTTCAGCAAGGGATTAAGGTGGACGAAATTCGTTTTGAAGCTGTAAATATCGCCAAAGACTTTGAATACCATACCGATGGGAAAGGCAATGGGTATAATACATTTTCAGGCTATACATTGTCACAGACGGTAAGTGTGGAATCCAAGGATCTGAATAAGGTAGACAATGCTTCAAGGGAGATATCGACATTGATCTCGAAAGGAATAGAGTTGAGTTCGAGCACCCCCAATTATTATTACTCAAAATTAGAGGACCTAAAATTGGAACTTATTTCCCAGGCTTCGAAGAATGCACACCAACGTGCTGATAATATCGCTAAAGAATCGAATGCAGGGTTAGGTAGTCTAGTAAAAGCTGATCTGGGGATTTTTCAGATAACAGGTCAGAATGACAATGAGGAATATTCTTCCGGAGGTGCTTTTAATACAACTTCACGAAAGAAAACAGCTAATATAACGGTCAGGGCGAGTTTTTTGAGTAATTAAGGGAAAATTATTTGACTGTATTTCAGTGTAATATTGGTTTTGACGAGAAATTTGTTCAAAAAGTTTTCTCTTTGTCAATAAAAAACCTACTTTTGCATCATCCCAAACGGATATGCCCGGATGGCGGAATTGGTAGACGCGCTGGTCTCAAACACCAGTGGGAAACCGTGCCGGTTCGACTCCGGCTCCGGGTACAAAAGCCCTCTTTACATCACGTAGAGAGGGCTTTTTGCAAGTAGAATCTTTTCTAATTATTATGCCGTAAGATGCTTGTCGAATAGAACCTAGCTATAAAGCCAATGACCTCGAAATATTTGAAGATGATAGACGTAATATCTAGTTTGACTCACAGATGAATGCATCTATATGATTGGAAAATCATCTTAAACGTTAAAGGAAAATAGGGCTTTTTCTTTGTATTCCTTTGCTGTTTCTCTGCTTATTTGTTGCTATTTTCTCGATGTCTCTTTGCTTGTTTATTACCATTTCTTTGCCTTTTCTAGATACCTTCTTCGTACTTTCCTTGGGTCAGGCTCGGTGTTTGTTTGCAATTCTTTACTACTTCTTTGGAATAATGGCAATAAAATAAACCTCAAACGGTAGAGAAACAGCAAAGCAAGTAGTATGTTGTTGCAAGCGAAGTGATGATAAGGCTCGAATAGATGTTAATAAAGTTGATAAAAAGATATATACTGCTTTTTTTGTGTAAACCTTTTTTATTATGAGATTTCTTGTTTAAATTGGAAATACCAAATATAAACTTGGATGAAAGCAGTATTTTTATCTTTAGCATTATTCTGTTCCGTTTTTGCGTGGGGACAGGATCGTTTTGTTCTGAAAGAAAAAAAGAAGGCTAAAATTCCCTTTTTATTTGTCCATAACCTCGCTATTATCCCTGTACAGGTCAACGGCTATGCTATGAACTTCTTGTTGGACACCGGAGTCAAGGAGACCATGATATTTGGGGAGACACTTAAATCTATAGATAGCGCTGTCTTTGTTAATAAATTTCAAGGCTTGGGGAAGGACGAAGGACTGGATGGTTATCTGTCTGTAAATAACAAAGTTAACATTGCTGGTGTCTATGAAGATACAGATCAGCCCATCTATATCCTTAAAAATGCACATATTGATATTTCTACCCGTATAGGCGTTGAAATAAATGGTATCATGGGAAGCCGTTTTTTTAACGATCATGTCGTTGAAATGGATTTTTTGAAACATCGGGTTACGCTTTATCAGAAAGGAGAATATCCTAAGGGACTTGCTAAAATGCAGCGTATACCGCTGGATATTTTAAATAACAGACCCTATATTTCGATCGCTTTTAATCAGGATTCCGCAGACATCGAAGGTCGTGTATTGATTGACATGGGCAATAGCGACGCGCTGATGCTTATCCCTAGCAAATTAAACGATTTTGCCATCAAACCACCTTTTATTGACGATTATATTGGACAGGGCTTCAATGGTGAAATTTACGGAAAAAGAAATCGAATCAAATCGTTGGAACTTGGTCCCTTTACCATGAACTATCCACTAGTGGCTTATCCTGAATTGAGTTCGACCCAGCATGCGACTTTTGTCAATGAACGAATCGGCTCTGTTGGAAACGAACTTCTGCGTCGATTTAAAGTAATCTTCGATTATCCCAATAACGCTGTTTATCTTGTTAAAAACAGGAACTTTGATAAATTCTATTATTTGAATATGAGTGGCCTGGAAATCATTCATGACGGCATTAAATATGAAAAGGAGGAGGTGCCTATTTACCTAAAAAAAGACGGCGGAACCGAAGTTCGCATGGACAATCGGATACAATACCGATTTGTGTTGAAAAATTTGTACAAAATCGCAACCGTCCGGGCAGATTCTCCTGCGGCAATCGTAGGTTTAAAGCCGGATGATAAAGTGTTAAAGATCAATGGTCGATCAGCGTCTTCCTATACCTTGGAAGCGATCCATACACTTTTCAAATCAGAGGAAGGCAAAGAGATCCGCTTTAAGGTAGAAAGAGCTGGACAGGAACTCGATTATACCTTCTTTCTAAAAGATCCGCTGCCTTTTAATTCAAAATAAAGTTTCTTCGAAATTTGGAAAATTGAATTTAACTTACTTACCTTTGCCACTGATATTAATTTTTAAACAATTTAAAAGACGAAGAACTATGTTGGTCGATAAGATAAAAACAAAAGACGCTTTAACGGCAAATGGATTTGCTGGAAGCATTCTTCGTGCTTTTCTTCACTTATAACGTATTCGTTACGACATGAAAAAAGCCCGAAGATCATTCGGGTTTTTTATTTCTTTCTATTTTCTATTTAGCCGGGCTATGCCGGGTCTGTTTTTTATCGGTCGATTTTTTTGTTGACCCATATAGGTTAACCGACCTGTTTTTGTATGTCATTTTGTTCATGCTATAAAATGTGATGAGCCACTGTCGGTAGACTGTTTATTCAAGAAAAGAAAACCCGGATATTTTAAAATGCTTATCCCTGAGCTGGATAAGTTAGCATATTAAATTATTTTAAAAAATATGGGAAGTAAATTATCGGGGAAAGACCTTATTAAAATCGGTTTTCCACAACATCATATTATACAAGTAGCCTTAGGGCTAATAACACGCTACCGAAAAGGAGAAAAGAAGGAAAATATCCTTTTGGAAGTAAAAACGGTGCTCGAGGCACCTGAAAAATTTAGGACGGATGCAATTTGGGCTAAGCTTGCCGAAGGTTTAATTCAGCCGGTTGAAGCCCGTATGCGGCAGCTCAACAAGCAGATGGCTCCCTTCACCATATTTGGTGAAAATGAAATTGATGAACAGGCCAAAAAGCAATTGTATGAAGCGTTGAAGTTACCCATAGCATATCGGGGAGCATTGATGCCAGACGCACATATGGGCTATGGCCTGCCGATCGGCGGAGTGCTGGCAACAGATAATGCCGTGATACCTTACGGGGTGGGTGTGGATATCGGCTGCAGGATGAGCCTGTCTATCTTTGATCTACCGACAAGTTATTTCAAAGGAAGAGAATTCCAGTTGCGAAATATACTGAAAGAAAATACCCAATTCGGTATGTACGATACGCATCGCGACAAACAGGATCATGCGATTTTTAGCCGGTCAGAATTTAAAGATATTCCACTGTTGAAATCATTGTTGGATAAAGCGTATAAACAGCTCGGGACTTCAGGTGGTGGTAATCACTTTGTCGAATTTGGTGTGGTGGAGCTGCACACCGTTCACCGAGACTGGGGAATTACGCCCGGGGCATATCTGGCGATTTTGTCACATAGTGGGTCCCGTGGGTTGGGGGCTAATATTGCCAAACAGTATACGCATTTAGCCACAAAACAATGCCCTTTGCCACGTCAGGTACAGCATTTGGCCTGGTTAGATCTAGATAGCCAAGAAGGGCAGGAGTATTGGCTGGCGATGAATTTAGCCGGCGACTATGCTCGGGCCTGTCATGAGGATATTCACAGGCGTCTGGCAAAGGCTTTAGGAGAACGACCCGTTTTGACTATCGACAACCACCATAACTTTGCCTGGAAGGAAACTGTCGATGCAAGAGAATGTATTGTTCACCGCAAAGGGGCGACACCCGCCGGACAGGGGGTGCTGGGGATTATCCCGGGCTCCATGACCGCACCCGGATTTATTGTCGAGGGGCGGGGAAATCCATTGAGCCTGCAATCGGCATCGCATGGAGCCGGACGCATGATGTCAAGGGCAGCCTGCAAAAGTAGCTTCACCAAAAGTGCTATGCTTAAGGAATTAGAGAAACATGATGTGGAACTGATCGGGGGGGCATTGGATGAAGCTCCACATGCTTACAAGGATATTCATCGTGTGATGAGCTTACAGCAGGAGTTGGTTAATGTACTTGGAACATTTCGTCCCAAGATTGTTCGGATGGATAAATAGGGGATATGGAAAAGTATATTTTATTGACTTCGGGACGAGGGCCGAGGGAATGTAATCTTGCCGTAAAACTTGTGTTGGAAAGGATGCGGTCAGAGGCGATGCAATATGGCCTAAAGATGGAAATGGTGGAACTCGAAGAGATCGATGGACTTCCCTGTTCATTGGTCTTAAAAGTGACAGGGGAGATAAATATCGTATTTATTGATCGCTGGATAGGCACAATTTGCTGGATCTGTCCAAGTCCCTTTCGGCCTGGCTACAGACGTAAAAATTGGTTTGTGGAAGTCAAGAACTGGTCTCCAGTACAAGCTGTCGCGAAAATGAACTTGAAGGATGTGCAATTTGAGGCGATGCGCAGCAGTGGCGCAGGTGGACAGCATGTAAACAAGGTGAGTTCAGCAGTTCGCGCGACTCACCTCCCGACAGGGCTGATGGTACAAGTAATGGATACCCGTTCCCAATTGCAAAATAAAGAAATTGCTGTTTTGCGTTTGGAAGAACGATTGCTGGAGCTGGAACGGTTGCAGAAAAATGCAGGGAAAAATCAGTCCTGGAAAAATCAGATTGATGTCCGGCGAGGGGATTCGAAACGTATTTTCTCCGGACCGAAATTTAACGAGCAATGACCGGATTATGACGCCGTTGGGCGTTGAACGTGATTTTTTTTGTCACCTTTAAGCTGTCTGTACCATGCCCTGTGCTATTAATGACGTGAACAGCATCGTTGTTAAACGATGCTGATCCTATGAGTCCGGCTAAACACCGGACTCATATTGTTTATGGCGGTAGCTATCGACCTGTTTTTAAAGAGAGAGAGCTGCGCGAAAGATTATGAATGCTTTCGGATGAAACCGTATTTTCTTCTGCTAAAGACTTGAAAGGTAGAAAATAATTTGTTGAAATACCATGATAATTAGTATCTTTAGGATGGACGATCGAATTAACTGTTGTTCAAACTAAATAAACTTAAATATTGCTCATCGCGTCCCTAATAGGGTTTTATCTTGCCGGACTAATGAGCTATGGATTTCAAATTGCAATGATATGATAGATTCTCCAGGCTTCCTTTTTCGGGAAGCAATCAAGCATGAAACCCCCTTACAAGTCGTTGGAACCATCAATGCGAATCACGCGCTTTTGGCTGAGCAAGCTGGCTTCAAAGCCATCTACCTCTCTGGGGGCGGTGTTGCTGCGGGATCACTTGGTATTCCTGATCTGGGTATTACAACACTTCAGGATGTATTAATTGATGTAGATCGCATTACAAATGTATGCAAGCTCCCTTTGCTGGTCGATATTGACACGGGGTTTGGTCCTTCAGCTTTTAATGTCGCAAGGACAATAAAGAGTCTGATTAAAGCCGGAGCTGCAGCAGTACATATGGAAGATCAAGTGGGGGCCAAACGTTGTGGTCATCGCCCGGGAAAGGAGCTGGTTTCAAAAGAAGAAATGGTAGACCGGCTGAAAGCAGCTGTCGATGCGCGGACAGATCATCATTTTGTCATTGGTGCGCGTACCGATGCTTTGGCTTCTGAGGGCTTGGAAAAGGCCTTGGAACGGGCCTTGGCTTATAAAGATGCTGGTGCGGATTTTATCTTTGCCGAAGCTGTGCACAACCTGGACCAGTATATGCAGTTCAGTAGGATAACTGGGCTCCCAATACTTGCTAACATTACCGAATTCGGGCAAACGCCATTGTTTAATCTCGACGAACTTCGTCATGCGGATGTGTCCATCGTGCTTTATCCGTTGTCTGCATTCCGCGCGGCGAATAAGGCGGCGACCGATGTGTATAACTATATTCGAAAGGATGGTGGTCAAGCAGCCGTAGTAGATCGCATGCAGACGCGTGAAGAATTGTATCGGAGCATCGATTACTATACGTACGAAGATCGCTTGGATCAATTGTTCAATACCAAATGACTAAGACCCCGGGCCGATTGAATGCGCACATTTAATATTTAAAAGACACACTTACTATAAATGTATAATCTATTCCGATGAAAGAGACAAACGATACGGGTTTTAAACCGAAAAAAAGCGTCGCCCTTTCCGGTGTACCTGCCGGGAATACAGCTTTGA
Organism: Sphingobacterium prati; assembly: GCF_013167215.1. Taxonomy (GTDB): domain Bacteria; phylum Bacteroidota; class Bacteroidia; order Sphingobacteriales; family Sphingobacteriaceae; genus Sphingobacterium; species Sphingobacterium prati. The sequence goes on along the minus strand of NZ_JABJWY010000034.1, from coordinate 634,905 downwards.
GTACAGTTGGAAAAAGTGGTAATGACCTCCATTATAGGGGTTACGATATCTTAGATTTGGCACATCAGGCCACTTTTGAAGAAGTCGCTTATCTGTTGATTTATGGGAGTCTTCCTACACAGGCGCAGTTAACGACCTATCAAAATCAGTTAGTGAATCAGCGGGGTCTGCCGATTACGGTACAACAGGTACTAAAGCAGTTGCCCGCTACTGCACATGCCATGGATGTATTGCGTACCTATGTTTCATTTTTTGGAAGTGTGAATCCTGAAAAGGATAACCATGCTTTGGCAGGTGCTAGGGACATTGCCAATCGTTTAATGGCATCCATGGCTTCGGCTTTGCTTTATTGGTACCACTTTAGTCAAAATGGACGTGAAATTCAGGTGGAAACCAATGATGCAACCCTTGGGGGGCACTTTTTACATTTGCTACATGGCAAAGTACCTTCTAAATCGTGGGTGAAGGCGATGCAGATTTCACTTAACTTGTATGCTGAACATGAATTTAATGCCTCTACCTTTACCGCACGGGTAATTGCGGGGACGGGATCCGATATGTACTCCTGTATTGCCGGCGCAATTGGGGCTTTACGGGGGCCAAAACATGGCGGGGCAAATGAAGTTGCTTTTGAGATCCAGAGCCGCTATGCTGATGCGGATGAAGCCGAAGTTGATATTCGGAAAAGACTGGAAAATAAAGAGGTTATTATTGGTTTTGGACATCCTGTCTATACCATTTCAGATCCAAGAAATCAGGTGATCAAGCAGGTCGCTAAGGAATTATCCGAGGAGGCCGGTGATATGACATCGTACCTGATTGCCGAACGACTGGAGAAAGTGATGTGGGAAGAAAAACGAATGTTCCCTAATTTGGATTGGTATTCAGCCGTTTCCTATCACCTGATGGGGATTCCAACTGAAATGTTTACTCCATTGTTTGTGCTTTCACGTATTACAGGGTGGTCTGCCCATGTGTTCGAGCAACGACAAGATGGGAAAATCATCCGACCAAGTGCAAATTATATCGGTCCTGACGACAGGCCTTTTGTACCGATCTCAGAACGATAAATTGGTATAGATAACACAGTGAATAAAAATTGGAGAAACTGCCTAGAACCCTGATGAACGTGCATCGTGATGTTCCTTAGTTCGATGGGCACGGGCAGTTTCTGAAGTAAATAAATTGAAAAAACGATAGCTTTTATAAGAAAAAAATGAGTTCAACGATATCAAATGAGCGACCACAGCCCGATCAGGTCCTGGAGGCCATAGTGGATTATGTGTTAAATTACAAGATTGAAAGTAAAGTTGCATGGAATACAGCATTCTACTGTTTTTTGGATACCATAGGATGTGGGCTAGAGGCACTGACTTATCCGGCCTGTACCAAATTACTTGGGCCAGTTGTGTCAGGTACGATTGTTCCTAACGGAGCTAAAGTGCCGGGAACAAGTTATCAGTTGGATCCCATACAAGCTGCATTTAATATTGGTACTATTGTCCGCTGGCTGGATTTTAACGACACCTGGTTAGCGGCAGAGTGGGGGCATCCATCGGACAATCTCGGCGGTATTTTAGCTACAGCGGACTGGTTGAGCAGAACACAGATCGCTAAAGGCGAAAAACCCCTGAAGGCCAAGCAGGTGCTTGAAGCAATGATTATGGCCCATGAAATTCAGGGCGTATTGGCGCTTGAAAATTCTTTCAATAAAGTGGGGTTGGATCATGTCATTTTAGTGAAGGTTGCTTCTACGGCTGTTGTTGGTAAGCTTTTGGGGCTCAGTAGAGAAGAATTGCTCAATGCCGTATCACTGGCCTTTGTCGACGGGCAGGCCCTACGTACCTATCGTCATGCGCCCAATACAGGAAGCCGTAAATCATGGGCTGCCGGAGACGCCACTTCGCGTGCCGTACGCCTTGCTTTAATCGCCAAAACTGGTGAAATGGGATATCCCTCTGTGTTAACAGCACCTGTATGGGGCTTCTATGATGTCTCATTCAAGGGCAATCCGTTTAAATTTCAACGTGATTACGGCTCTTATGTGATGGAAAATATCCTGTTCAAAATCTCTTTTCCTGCTGAATTTCATGCACAGACAGCTGCCGAAGCAGCGATGCAGCTTCATCAGCAGCTAAAGGAATTTGGGAAAAGTAGTGCGGATATTGCGCGTGTTACCATTCGCACGCATGAGGCAGCTATCCGCATCATCGACAAGAAGGGTCCTTTACATAATCCAGCCGATCGTGATCACTGCATTCAATATATGGTTGCGGTACCCTTAATTTGGGGGCGTTTGACGGCAGAGGATTATGAAAACCATATTGCGAAAGACCCCCGTATTGATGCCTTGCGTGATAAAATTTCCTGTGTAGAAGATCCTCAATTTACAATGGATTACCATGATCCACAGAAAAGGGCGATCTCAAATGCCCTGACGGTCGTTTTGAAAGATGGGACAGTTTTGCCGGAGCTAGTTGTGGAATATCCTATTGGACATCCCCGACGTCGGGAAGAAGGAATTCCTAAACTTATCGAAAAGTATAAAACAAATCTAGCTCGTGTTTTTTCTGAAAAACAGCAAAAACAATTGCTGGAAGTGACCTTAGATTACGATACCTTCATTGACTTAGGTGTCTCTGAACTGATGGACCTTCTGGCCCGATAAGGACAAGAGCTATTGACCAGTGTAAGTATTACTACTGGTCAATGGCTTTTTAGCGCTTGTTATTTAATAGAAGAGCTTCAGCCTCAGACAGACATCTTGCTTGATTCCATGTTTCTTAATAAATGCTGTTCGTTCAATTCACGGGTTGTTTTCCAGTCCAGTTTGAATCAAAACCTGTATAAAAGTTAAAATTTCTATCAGCAAGTTCTTTTAATGATTGAGGGATTTCCCATTGCTCTCCATAGGATAAAAACGACTGACACTCCTCAATAAAGATTGGGAGCGTTATTAGGTCGATATGGCCGAACACCCCTCCGGTATGTGCTGCATATCCCACACCGAGGATTGAACCGATATCGCCATCTATGGTTTCTTCTAATATGCCCTCTTCCAGACATCGGTAGCTATCCAAAGCCATGACGTGGAGAAGTCTTTTACGTATTATATCGGCTGACCGTGGTCCTTCGGAAATCGATAGAGCAGGATTCCGCCAGATTGTTTTCGTTCTCGAAACAGGGTCGTAGTTATAGAATCCATGCCCTGATTTTCTGCCTTTTCTGCCATTGGCAATCATTTTGTTCAGGTGGGCATAGGCACGGCGCTGACTGTTATGGAGTGCCGGGAATTGATCGTATACATGCACCATCAATTCCAATGAAATCTCATCCAGCACGGCTAATGGGCCAACAGCAAATCCTGCCTGTATGGCTTCTTCTTCGATCTGAATTGCAGGAACACCTTCCAGCAGCATCGTGATTGCCTCCAGTAAATAATGGAAGAAAATTCGCGATGTGAAAAAACCTGGGCCGTCATGCACGACAATGGGAATTTTGCCCAAGCGCAACGTTACTGCAATTGCCTTTTGCAATGTAATCTGATCGGTTTGTGTACCACATATAATTTCAACCAGGGGCATACGGTCTACAGGAGAGAAAAAATGCATGCCGATGAAACGCTCCGGCCTATCCGTTGCAGCGGCCAATGCCGTGATGGGCAGCGAAGTAGTATTGGAAGCGAAAAAGCCATTTTCGGCGAGATAGGGCTGGCTTTGTCGGGTAACCTCAGCTTTTAGCTCCAGATCTTCAAATACCGCTTCAATAATTAAATCAGCACCGACAAGATCGGCAACTTGCGCACTGGGTTGAATATTGGATAAAAGTTCCTGTTGTTGTACGCTACTCATCTGTCCTTGAGCAAGCCGTTTGTCGCAAAGTTTGGTCGAATAGGCTTTTCCTTGCTCGGCCTGTGCGATAGTCACATCTTTTAAAACCACTGCAATGCCTGCTTTGGCGGCTTCATAGGCAATACCGGATCCCATCATACCTGCCCCCAGAATTCCTATTTTTTTGACCTTATAATCTCCAAGTGATTCTATCCGGCCGGGATGCTGTGCCTTTAGAATTCCTTTATGCAGCGTCCTGACCATATGGAGAGGTTCCGGTGCACTTAATACCTGATGATAGCGTGTTGTTTCAGCCGCCACAGAATCAGTTAATGATAGAGCGGGGTTTGTTTTTAGCAATTCCACGACAGCATTGCTGCCGGGCAATAATCCTCTTGTTTTCTTTAAAATAGCGGAGCAGGCTGCTTCAAATTCTGCTGATGGCATAGCGGAATAGGTAGCTGAAACAGATTGCTTTGAATTTTCAAGAATCCAGTTTTTCGCATGCAGTAAGCACAGATCAAAATCGGTTGCGATTTCGTTCAATAAACCCAATTCAAGCGCCGCTTGGCCTGGGATAAGTCTGGCTTGGGTTAACAAGTTCAGTGCATTGGTAGGGCCTATAAGCTGTGGTAGACAGATGGTTGTGCCAAAGCCTGTGAATAGTCCAAATTTACTTTCGGGAAAGCCGATTTTTATTCCAGGGCCTGCGATTCGGTAGTCTGACCACAACATCGTTGTTAAACCAATGCCTGTACAGCTGTTGTTAAAGATGGATACTATGGGTTTGCCCAAGCTTTTCCATTGGAGTGCTTGCAGGGTGGATTTTAATATGATCTCGGGATCAAATCGGCCGCTGAGTACCTGATTGAATAATGGAAGATAATCCATCTGGTTGCTGTTTAGCGGACAGCTATAGATCAATCCGCGAACCTCTTTTTGAAGAAGAAGATCTGTTGCTAGAGCTACAAACTGTTGAATACGATCAAGAATACCAGTTTCGTTGCTTGCTGTCTCGGCGAATGGTTTTATGGTGACAATATGTTGGTCGTCATATTGTATGTCAAAATAGGACTGCGTGCTATAATCCATTATATTGATTTGCTTTTGTGAATTGAAAATGTTTATGCAAGATTAGGTTTGTTGGACTGATAATTTATCTTGTCAATTGTCATTTTCGCGATGATTTCCAACATAATCTCTGACGTGCCACCGATGATTGTTCCCGCACGTACATCCCGATACAAGCGCGCAATTTTATAATCTTCGGTAAATCCGTAGCCGCCAAATAGCTGCAAGCATTGACTGACCACCCGAATGGCGAGTTCACTGGCTTGGAGTTTGGCTATGGAGCAGTCTTGGACGGCATATTCACCCTGGTTTTGAAGATCGCAACATTGATAAACAAAGGCTTTTGTGGTTGCGATATCAGCAGCCATTTGAGCAATGCGGTGTCGGATGGCTTGCAAGTCATGGAGCTTATTGCCGAATGCTTCCCGTTGACCAATATAATCCAGCGTGTACTGTAAAGCCGAATCCGCTGTTGCGAGACTATGTATAGCAGCTGTTAAGCGTTCTAATTGTAAACCCGCCATGAGATAACCGAAGCCTTCATTTTCAACGCCAATAAGGTTGGATACCGGAACCCGCACCTGATCAAAGCCCAATTCGGCCGTATCGGAGGCATGCCAGCCTAATTTATTGATCTTATTTGCCGAGACACCAGCCGCATTTCTCTCTATTAATAATAGACTGATGCCTTTAGTTCCTTTGTCTGGAGCCGTTTTAACGGCAGTAATAAAAAAATCTCCATAATAACCGTTGGTGATAAAGGTTTTGGAACCATTGACAATATAATGATCACCCAATCGAACAGCTGTCGTCTTAATCTGTTTGACGTCAGATCCAGCCCCCGGCTCGGTGATGGCAACGGCGCTGACCATATCACCGGCAATAACCGGCTTGAGATAACGTTCTTTCAGTTCTTCAGATGCATATTTTAATAAATAGGGAGCTGACATATACTGGATGACTAAGGCTGAGATCGTGAATCCTCCTGAAAAACAACAGGAAAGTTCTTCGCACAGAATCAGCGAGTAATAAAAATCCACATCCAGACCACCATACTCTTCGGGGTAATTGAGGCCCATAAAACCCATATCACCCATTTTTTTCCAAATATTTTGATCTATTTTGCTCTGCTGTTCCCATTGATCTATATAGGGGGTAATTTCCTTGTGAACAAATGCCCGAATGGTTTCGCGAAAAATCTGGTGTTCGGCTGTGAGTTTGTTTGCCTGCATAATTGTTTGTTTTACTTTTGGTTATTGATTTCAGTTACGCGATAGTAGACTGAAAGCGATTCATCTATTGCTTTATCGTAGAACAACATCGCCCTTGTTAAACAAAGTGGAGTGTCTACTCGAATTTAATGAAAAGTGATGGCTTTTCTACAAATATTTATTGTTTATTTTTTGTAAAATATATTAAGTAGGGAACTTTTTAGTCTATTTTTTTTCTATTTATTCTGTTTTTTCCTGCAAAATAAAATAAGAAGGTTCCCTTGTTTGTTTTATATTTTTTATCTTTAAGAAAGGAATGATGGCCCATTTTCGACGATGCATTCAAGGATATGGTGGGCGCTACCTCTATAGAATTCAAACGTAAACAATTATAAACAGAATAATATGTCAAAGAGTGTATTTATTGTTGCGGCTAAGCGTACACCAATTGGAAGTTTTGGTGGTGGCTTGTCATCCATTTCTGCAACAGCGTTGGGGGGGCATGCTGTCCGTGCGGTGTTAGACGAGGTTGGTCTTGCTGGAGATCAAGTCGATGAAATTCTGATCGGGACTGTTCTACAGGCCGATTTGGGGCAGGCGCCTGCCCGTCAAGTGGCCCGCCTCGCGGGTTTACCTGATTGGGTGCCAGCAACGACAGTTAATAAAGTATGTGCAAGTGGAATGAAGGCCATTGCTTTTGCAGCACAGTCTATTCTGTTGGGTGATGCAGATGTGGTAGTTGCTGGAGGGACGGAGAGCATGAGCAGAGTCCCTTATTATGCGAGTGCCATGCGCTGGGGAGCGAAGTTCGGAAGCCAAAGTTTTGTCGACGGCTTGCAGCGGGACGGTTTAAGTGACGCTTATTCGAATGAAGCAATGGGAAGTTTTGCTGAACTATGTGCCGAGAAATATGCGATCGGGAGGGAGGAACAGGACCAGTATGCCATCAGTTCCTACAAACGGAGTCTGGAAGCCTGGCAAAAAAATAAATTTATGAAAGAGGTAAGCCCGATAGCCATTCAGGGACGTAAAGGCGAACAGACGATCTCCAGAGATGAAGAATTTTCTCAGGTCAATTTCGATAAGATTCCCGAATTAAAGCCTGCTTTTAAGAAAGACGGCACTGTGACAGCAGCGAATGCATCAACTTTGAGTGATGGTGCCGCTGCAGTATTATTAATGAGTGCAGCAAAAGTAAAGGAATTGGGCGTACAGCCCCTGGCTGAAATCGTTGCCTATGCCGACGCCGAACAGGCACCGGAATGGTTTACGACCAGTCCGAGCCTGGTAACGGATAAGTTGCTAAAGAAAGCGGGATTGACAAAGGAAAATATCGATTATTTTGAATTTAATGAAGCTTTTTCTGTGGTTGCACTTGCGAATGCAAAAATATTGGATATTCCTTTAAATAAGGTGAATATCTATGGTGGAGCAGTGTCGCTCGGTCACCCATTGGGTTGCTCCGGAGCAAGGATAGTCGTGACATTGACCAGAATATTACAGCAAGAGGGTGGAACAATGGGGCTCGCCGCCATTTGCAACGGTGGGGGCGGGGCGTCTGGAATGATTATTAAAAGATTGTAGTTTCTCGTCCAGATCAGGAATTATTTTATAGCGGTAATTCCTGATCTGGACGAAGTCTGTTTTTTGAGAACAAAGTGCCAGAACATAGACCCAAGTTATTCCTCATATAAGCGACTCGCCTCAATACCATGAAGAGCAAGTTCGGACTCTATTTGTGTTGGGTTGAGCCGGATGCCTTCAATGGTGAGCAGGTTGTAAATAGAATCCAGATCGATCTTCCATTCATGGATACCATTTAATTTTTCTACAGCTTGTTTGATCTTATCTACAAGACTGGGATGTTGTGCATTAGTTTCGAAAATGAGCTTTTCCATTGTGTTTCATATTAAGCCCGGTTAGAATAAACCAGGCAGGTTTAACCAAAATAGCGTAGACAATCATTTGATCGGCTAATTGCAATACTCTCAATATAAGAAGAATAATCTGAAATTAATAGTTTAAAGTGACTAAATTGTAATGAAACTGTTAATTTTTGTAATCAATACCTGCAAATTTTACAGTCAATAAATACCTTTCCTTATATTAAATTTGGGATAGATTGTATTCAAATAAACAGAGCCAAATGTGGTTTATGTAAAGGAATGTTTTCATTGCTAATAAAATTTTAATTAAGTTTGATAGGAATCATGACTACTGAACTTTCCAATATACTTATTGTATCACTGCTTGTAGCTGTTATTGTCCTGTTGATTTTTTATATATTATTGACACGGAAATACAATAAGCTGCGCGTGGAGGAGCTGCGGCATAAAGAACTTTTTCAACGCATGGATAATGAACAAATGGATCATGTGCATCGCAATCGTCTAAACCCACATCTGCTGAAAAATTCGCTCAATGGCATTCTTTCCCATGCCTATCAAACCTACTATACCATGGATAAGTTGGCGATGGTGTTGGACTATGTATTATATGAAAGTGAAGCGGACCTTGTCTCTCCAAAAGCCGAGATAGAATTTGCGCGTAATTTAATTGAAGTCAACAAGGTCAAGTTAAGCCCGTTGTTTGATATGCGTGTTAAATTTGATATTGACGAATTGAACGAGTCTCTATTGGAGCGTCCTGCGCTGGTTCCATTGATGACCGTAGATCTTATTGAAAATGCTTTTAAACACGCCGATTTTCACCATAGCGACTCCTTTATCTCTATAGTGCTTAGTTTTCGTAACGGTTTGTTGGAATTGGCCGTCAGCAATAAAATATCGAAGCGGTCTCCCTTGTACAAAACTAAGGGGGGGATAGGAAGCAAGACGTTGGAAGAACGGTTGATACTCTATTATCCGGATAGGCATGAATTAAAGCGCTTCGTAGAAAATGATGTCTATAACGCCTACCTTCAGATCAGATTGTATGAGAATTGAAAAAGCATTGAAATGCATCTTACTGGATGATGAACTGCCCAGTCTGCGATTTTTGAAGATGCTCTGCGAACAAATTCCGGGCTTAGAGGTTGTTAGGGCCTTTAATGACTCAACTGTATTACTCAACGAATATAAAAGTTTAGATTTTGATTTTTGCATCCTGGATATTGAGATGCCGCAGTTTAACGGCTTTGATATTGCTAAGGTACTGGAAGACTATCCCATTGTTTTTTCGACAGCCTATAAGCAGTATGCCAGCGATGCTTTCGATATCAATGCTGTAGATTATATGCGCAAGCCAATATCTTTATCGCGCCTCCAGCAGGCGATTCTAAAAGTAGAACAGGTATTAAATAATCGGCAAACAGACATTTCTCCTTTCGCGCAATTTAATACCAATAAGGGCAAAGCAATACTTTATTTCAATCAGATAGACTATATTCAAATTGCGGAGGTGGACAGCCGCGATAAGACAGTATTCCTCTCGGATGGATCCTCCATATTATTAAAAAATATCAGCTTTGACAAGTTGCTGTCCATCTTACCGGAGGAGGATTTTATCCGTATCAGCAAGAAGGAAATTATCGCTCTTAAAATTGTGAAATTCTTTTCGGCGGATATCATCACCAGTAACTTGTTGGATGAGCAAGAATCGGCTATTCTTTTTAGCTTGGGCGAATCCTATAAAAAATCATTCATCGAGAAATTTGTTTGATTACAAAATTCCCCGAGTTCATTACAAATTTTTGGCTTCCTAACCCGCAGTAAGATTTAAAACTGGTATAGAATTTTATTTTTGTTGTGGTTGTCTGTTCGAGTTGATGAATAGTTGATTTTGGGCAGTCATTTATCTGCTATTAACACCTGATTTATTTAAAGCGAAAAAGATGAAGAAATATAGGAATACGATTTTTTATGTGACCTTAATCGGTACTCTACTTATAGTGATGTATTGGGTGATCCATTTGGGTACACAGTTGCAAAGCCAGGAGCTACTTACCGGTGCAAAAACAAGTCAGGGTGCCTGGACGGATTTTAAATCTACCCTGCTGCAGAGCCTTGGACATCCGTTAGCGATACTGCTGGCACAGATTGTGACGATTATTATCGCCGCCCGTGTGATGGGATGGATATGTATCAAAATCAAACAACCGGTCGTGATCGGTGAAATGCTGGCTGGTATTATTTTAGGCCCTTCCTTATTGGGGCTTTACTTCCCTGAATTCGCGCATACCTTATTTCCGGTTGAATCGCTTAGTAATCTACAGTTTTTGAGCCAGATCGGATTGATCTTATTTATGTTCATTATCGGTATGGAACTGGATTTGAATGTACTGCGCAATAAAGCGCACGATGCGGTAGTGATCTCCCATGCCAGTATTGTTATCCCCTTTACGCTGGGAATTTCCCTGGCTTATTTTTTATACCTATACCACCCACCTGCGAATGTAGAGTTTTTGTCCTATAGTCTGTTTATCGGTATATCGATGAGCATCACGGCGTTTCCTGTCCTGGCCAGGATCGTACAGGAACGGGGACTTCAAAAAAGTAAACTGGGTGCGATGGTCATTACCTGTGCCGCTGCGGATGATATTACAGCCTGGTGCATTTTGGCGGTGGTCATTGCGATTGTGAAGGCTGGGGATTTTGCCAGTGCCTTGTACACGATAGCCCTTGCGGTTGCTTATGTCTTATTGATGATAAAAATTGTGCGTCCTTTCCTTATGCGAGTGGGAGAGTTGAAGGGTACGCGTGAAGGTTTGAGTAAACCTGTTGTCGCCATTTTTTTTATTGTGCTTTTATTTTCGGCCTACGCAACCGAAGTCATCGGCATACATGCTTTATTCGGTGCTTTTATGGCTGGCGCCATCATGCCTGAAAGCAGTCGTTTCCGAACAGCATTTATTGAAAAAATCGAGGATGTGTCGACACTACTGTTACTGCCGCTATTTTTCGTATACACGGGACTCCGTACACAGATCGGTTTATTGAACGACCCGCAGCTATGGATGATCACCATCGTGATTATTTTGGTGGCTGTAATTGGAAAATTTGCCGGAAGCGCGTTGGCTGCCCGCTTTGTGGGACAAAGCTGGAAAGATAGCTTGAGTATTGGTGCGCTAATGAATACCCGTGGGCTAATGGAACTGATCGTATTGAATATCGGTTATGACCTTGGTGTATTAAGTGCCGAATTATTCTCCATGATGGTCGTCATGGCGCTGCTCACCACTTTTATGACCGGTCCTTCACTGGATCTGATCAATTACCTATATCAGCCCAGAAAACGGTCATCACAGCAGGAAATCCAGAATAAGTCGAAATTTAAGATCCTCCTGTCATTTGCCAAGAGCAATACGGGAATTTCACTGCTTCATCTGGCAGATGCACTTACCTTAAAGTCCAAAAATACGGCTGAAATTACTGCATTGCACATCGAACCTTCCAACGAGCTCCATCATTACGAGGTGGAAACACAGGAGCAGGATAGCTTTCGGGAAATAAAGGAGGCTGCAGCAAATTTAGAACAGCCTATTCAGACTATTTTCAAAATTTCAAGCGACATTGACAGTGAAATTGTGGAGACCTCAAATGAACAGCGTCAGGATTTGCTGTTGCTGGGTGTGAGCGAATCCATATACGAAGGTAGTCTGTTGGGACGATTTCTGGATTTTACATCACGTATTATCAATCCGGAGAAATTATTTCATACCGTGACAAATGCGGAATCTCCCTTTGCTACATTCGACCGAAATCAGCAGATCAATGCAAAAGTCAATGCAATGGTTGGCATTTTGATCGACAAAAACTTTGTCCGGCCCCGTCGTGTTATTGTTCCTATCCTGTTGAAAAATGATGAATTCCTAACGGCGATCATCCAACGCTTAATTCATCATTCGGATGCGCAGGTGATGGTTTGGGATTTTGACCAGATCTTGCGGAAGCAGGAGAGTTTCCGGGAAAAGCTAAGGCAGCTGGAACAGCTTGTTCCCAATCATTTGACGATATTGGAAGAGAAAGAGCTTGATGCCGAGCTGTGGGCACAACAGGATCTGATGCTTATCAGCTTACCGTGTTGGCATAAAATTGTCAACAAGAAGATGGACTGGCTACACCATACGCCGTCCACTTTACTACTGGCCGACCGAAAAAAATAGGGATTTACACAAAGCGCGCCGAAACAAGATCGTTCCGGCGCGCTCTGTATAAGAATAAAGAGGAAAGTTATTTTCCTGCCTTATTCACTTTGATCTTTAAGCCGATCAATTTTTCAATATCGCTTAAATAAGGTCTTTCTTCCACATCACAAAAAGAAATGGCATTTCCTTCTAGACCCGCTCTACCTGTTCGTCCAATTCGGTGCACATAGGTTTCAGGTACATTGGGTAGGTCATAATTGATGACCATAGGCAATTGTTCAATATCTATTCCGCGTGCAGCAATATCAGTGGCGATCAGAATTTTCAGCCGGTCTTCTTTAAACTCACCCAATGCCTTTTGTCTGGCATTTTGTGATTTATTGCCGTGAATTGCAGCAGCACGCAGTCCATTTTTAGCCAACAGTTTGACAATCTTATCAGCGCCATGTTTTGTACGTGAAAATACAATCGTACGTTCTTGCTTAAATTGTTTAAGCAAACTCGTTAACAATTTTATTTTCTCCTTTTTCTCAATAAAGTATACAGACTGATTTACTTTTTCAGCAGTAGAACTTACCGGAGTTACGTCCACTTCGACAGGCTTGTGCAAGATTCCGTGTGCAAATTTACGAATATTGGGCGGCATCGTTGCTGAGAAAAACAGCGTCTGTCTTTTCTCGGGAACCTTCGCCAGGATTTTTTTAATGTCATGGATAAAGCCCATGTCAAGCATATTGTCAGCCTCATCGAGGATCAATACTTCAATTTTATCGAGGAAAACCAGTTTCTGATTCATCAGGTCTAAAAGACGGCCAGGTGTGGCTACTAATACATCCACTCCTTTTTTTATTTCTTTGACCTGTCTGTCCTGATTGACTCCGCCGAAAATGGTACAGTAATTTAGTTTTAGATGTTTGCGATATAAATTGATGTTCTCACCGATCTGTATTGCTAATTCACGGGTTGGTGTGAGGATCAGGGCACGGATGGGCATTACTTTACCTTGTCCGTGTACATTTTTCTCGGATAGACGCTGCAACAAGGGCAGGGCAAATGCTGCTGTCTTTCCAGTGCCTGTTTGGGCACATCCAATAAGATCCTGACCGCTTAATATGACAGGGATCGCTTTTTGTTGTATTGCAGTGGGGGTTGTATATCCTGTTTCCGCGATTGCCTTGAGGAGTGGAGGTATTAAATTGAGTTGTTTGAATTCCATTAAATATGATTCGGAAAAATAAGCTTAAACGAAGACCCTTTAGCTATTCCATAGTATTAAATAATTGATTAGAGGTATCTTAATTATACCCGAAATGAATAAGTACATTGAAAATAACAAGGGAAGAATACGAAAAAGAAATGGGATAAATCATTAAGAATTACCCCATTAACAAGAAAGTGTATTTTTTGGATTACGCCAATTTTACGTTTGTAGCGTTGATTCCTTTTGGAGTTCTTTCTACATCATAAGTTACAACGTCGCCTTCAGATACTTGGTTCTTAAGAGCAGAAACGTGTACGAAAACATCTGCACTACCATCCTCTGGTGTAATAAAACCAAAACCTTTAGTTTCATTGAAAAATTTAATTTTACCTGTATTCATTATTTTTAATTAAGTTCTGCAAGGTAGGGATAATAAATGATTAATCTTTTATTTTTCGTTAAAATAACAAAATTTTTTTTCTTTCTACCTGTTTATTTAGCGCTAATCAACCTTCAAATGGGTTAGGGCCTGTTTTTATATCGTGTTGAAAGTCAGTATGCCAACGGTATTTAGTTTTTTATGTAACAGCAGTATTCCTGAAAAAAGCAGAGTAAGGTTAAAGGATAGCATAATTTGTCCGATTTTCTACTGTCTCCAAGAGACTTTAATGCGAAAAGATTTGAATGTCGATATATATTTTACAATGATTAGGGCAAAGGCTTAAATTGAATTTTGTAATTTCATCTGGAACTTAAACCTTCGTGTATAATAAGCCAACATGTGATGAATAGAAAAGACTTTATCCGAACTTCCAGTATTTTAGCCGCCTCTACAGTCATGCTCAAAAGCCAGGCTTCCAGCTTATTTGATCAGCCGATCCGGGTGGGCGTGATCGGGGTAAATGGTATGGGCTGGTCTGACCTTAATGCTTTGTTGAAGCAGGATGGTGTGATATGCACAGCGCTTTGTGATGTAGATGAAAATATATTAAGCAAAAGGGCGAAAGAGCTTCTGGATAGAAATATGAAGGTTGCAACCTATGTTGATTATAAAAAAATGCTGCTTAGTCCGGATGTGGATGCGGTAATCATCGGTACACCTGACCATTGGCATTGCCTACAGATGATCGATGCGGTCAACGCCGGGAAGCACACCTATGTCGAAAAACCCATTGGGAATTCCATTCAGGAATGTCAGCTTATGCTGCAAGCCGCAACTAAAAATAATGCAATTGTTCAGGTAGGTCAGTGGCAGCGGAGTCAGCAGCATTTTAAGGATGCCATTGCTTTTGTACATTCGGGTAAACTTGGTAAAATACGTTTGGTAAAAGCTTGGTCTTATTTGGGCTGGAAAACTAGCATTCCGATTCAGCCGGACGTGGCAATACCCGCAGGTGTACACTACATGGATTGGCTGGGACCCGCCACAAAAAGACCTTTTAATATTAATCGTTTTCATTTTAACTTCCGGTGGTTTTGGGATTACGCTGGTGGCTTGATGACGGACTGGGGGGTGCACATGCTGGACTACGCCTTGCTCGGAATGAAAGTTTCCGACCCGAAATCTGTTATGGCTTCTGGTGGAAAATTTGCCTTTCCTGATGATGCCGGAGAAACACCGGATACCATGACCGCGGTATACGAATTTGATACCTTTAATATTCAGTGGGAGCACGCAAAAGGGATCGATTTAGGACCTTATAATCGCAACCATGGTGTGGCATTTATTGGCAATAATGGAACTTTAGTGCTGAATCGCGGGGGCTGGGAAGTCATTCCCGAAAAGGGAAGGATGGAGGCGGTAGCTCTACAGCCTTCCGTAGACAACGGTTTAGAGAAACATATGGCCAACTTCGTGGACGCTATTCGCAAGAAAAATCCGGCCTTGTTGAATGCTCCGCTTGAAGCCGGTGCACATATTGCTATTTTTTCACAATTGGGAAATATTGCCTATAGAACAGGGCAAAAGCTCTATTGGAATAATGAAAAGCAACGTTTTAATGACGAAAAAGCAAACAAATACCTCGCTTCAGTCTATCATAATGGCTATAAATACCCCAAAGTCTAAGTGTGTAGAATAAGAAGATAACGCATGAAGGAGATCAATTGTTAAGGGACAGGGGTTAACACAGCATATCCTGCGTTTAAGCTGCAATAATTTTAGAAGCTTAAACGCAGGATATGCCATGAATATTGAGCAGTCTGTTGATCCTTGTTTCGGTAAGAATACTGAGGGGCCGGGTGCACTTAGTGAAAAACAAACTCGTTAGCCATGTGGATCTCTTCCTGATTAATGGAATGACCAAAGTTAGGATATACAGCGAGTTTGACATTAGCATGTTGGGCTTCCAGGATACTAACGCTTGCATTGACACGTTCCAGCGGAACATGGAAATCTGGGTCACTGGTGCCAATAAATATTGGTGTTTGCCCAAAATCTCCCATATACTTATTTGAATCAATTTTCTCACCGATTAGTCCCCCAATAATGGCGACCGCACCACCGTACCGTCTGGCATTGCGCGCTAAAAATTCAAGTGTTAGGCAGGCACCTTGTGAAAAACCAAAAAAATAGATATTTTCCGTTTGCACTCCTTTATCCAAAGCAAGTTGCACTGTATTTTCAATGACTTCAATTGCCGAACTCAACCAGGGCTCATTATTTTGTTCAGGCGCCATAAATGAATGTGGATACCAGGTGTAATTGTCGGCTTGTGGGGCGAGTAAGGCATAATCGCCTACATTGAGATAAGCCGACATGCTCAGGATATCTGTTGCATTGCCACCACGGCCATGAATCATGATCAATGCTTTTTTTGCATTTTCTAGACTATGTCCTGCTGTTTTGATGTTATTCGAATGACGCATGATTTCCTTCCTATATTGTTTTCTTAAACCATACATCGGCATAGGTGCCAGGGTGCCGGTGAAATTGTGCATTTACGTAAGGACATAAAGGGACAATCTGCATCGCACTTTCCCGTGCATAGGATACCAATTTTTCCAATAATATTTTTGCAAATCCTCTACCTTCAAAGGCTTCATCGACTTCCGTATGGTAGACGACCAATCTTCCATCTATAATGGAAATGCTCATTAAACCAGCTTTTGTTTCATCGGAGAATAATTGAAGTTCACCACGCTGATTTTTATCCAGTACAATTTCTGTTCTTTCCATTGTATTACTGTATTTAATATTGTTTATGTTATTCTTAATCTAATTTTGGTAAAGTCGCCTCGATTTGTGGCCGGTGGCTTTCGTATTGTTTTGGTAATTTAAGCGCTGTACCGAGACTTTCTTGGGGTTCATCAACAGTAAATCCGGGATTATCTGTTGCGATTTCGAATAATACACCTCCCGGTTCACGAAAGTAAAGCGAGAAAAAGTAATCCCGATTGATTTTTGGTGTAATATCCAAACCTGCGGAGAGCACCTTTTCGCGATATTCCATTAGGATGTTATCGTCTTTTACCCGAAATGCGACGTGGTGATTCGTACCAGCAGCATTACGGCCGAAAGATAGATTCGGGTCTACGAGAATGTCTACGATGTTCGCAGTGGCTATGCTGTCGGTTTTTAACCTATACCGTCCGTTCTCTTGTCCTTGTACTGCGTATCCTAATATATCTGTTAGAACTTTTAGCGTAGGATCGGCTTGTTTTAAGGAGAGGGTAATATTATGAAATCCCTTTAATGCATTTTCACTATTGATATCTGCCGTTGTCCATACACTTCTATCATCTTTCGCCAACGGTTCAATAAATTGTATTTGTAATCCATCAGGATCGGTAAATGAGACTAATTTTTCTCCGAAAATTTCATCTTCCAGAAAAGCTACATTGTGCGCTGTTAATCTGTTTTTCCAGAATACAAGGCTGCCCTCCGGGACGGCATAACCAATATGGGTAGCCATTCCAGCACCCTGTGTACCTTTGCCAATACCTTCCCAAGGAAAAAATGTAAGAATGGTGCCTGGGCTGCCTTGCTCATTTCCAAAATAAAAATGATAGGTGCCCGGATCGTCGAAATTGACAGTTTTTTTTACAAGTCGAAGTCCTAAGACTTTTGTGTAAAAATCAAGATTTCGTTTTGCATTATCAGCTATCGCGGTAATATGATGCAGTCCTAATATTTTATTATCCATAATTGTTTTTTTATTTTCTTAACTGTTGTAAAATTACGGCAGCTGAAAAACAAAATCATTGAACTAGATTAATAAAAACAGGAATTGATTTTTTGTTTTAATTTGTTGGTAACTTTTAAAATAATCAGCTCGCAAACAAAAAACACCGGAAGTCCCCAACTTCCGGTGTTTTTAATCTAACCAATTATTACCTAAATTTATGAAATGTATATTTCTGAATAGTATACTACGAGATAATTTTCAATTATCATGCCATATTTTATAGTTAATTTTTACGTAAAGGACGATTGTTTTGAAAACAAAATTTTGGGCCAAATGTTGTTTATTGGATACAGTAAATACCGGGCAGGGAATGTAATCAGTTCTTTTTATATGTTATAAATAGATCCAAACAATGAAAACAAGTACAAAATTTATACTGTCGGCAACAATCGTAGCTCTTCTATTAAACGGATGCCAGCAGAGCCAACAGGCTAAGGAGGAAAAAGAGCAGACGCAGTTGGATATCAACAAAGAGAATAAACGAATTGTATTGGATTTTTATCAGCAGATGTTCGGAGATAAAGATCTTTCTGCCGTTGACAAATTTATCGCCCCCGAATACATTCAGCACAATCCGGCAGTAGCGGATGGTGCAGCTGCACTCAAGGCTGCGGCTGCAAAGTGGTTTAATGGGCAGCCAAAAACCAAGATTGATGTACAGCACATTGCTTCCGATGGGGATCTGGTTTTTATCCATCTAAAGAATAAAAATGCTGATGGTAGGCTTAAATCAACGATAGATATCTTTCGTTTAGAAAACGGAAAGATTATTGAACACTGGGATGTCCAGCAAGTTGTACCAAAAGAGTCTGCGAACAGTCATCTCATGTTTTAGTATTCTGATTGTTTTTTTGTTTAATAATGCCTATTTCTGTATAAAAACGTCTTATATTTAATACGTTATTGAAAGGCCGATAGCATTGTATTAAAGCAGAAAATAATAATCTAAATGAAGCGAATTTTAGGTGCAGGCCTTTTTTATATCCTTATCTGCGCTTGTAGCGTCCATCACAACCCAAAAGAGAATCCACAGCTGTATTCACAAAAAACCGGGCTGGCCGGCTATGTGGATGCTTGCCGAGTTGGATAAATATGGCTGTACCCGAGAAATGGTGAAATTGATAGCATGGAGCACCATAATTTTGATGATATTATTTATCAAACTACCCATTCACATTATACGTTGAATTTAGGACAGAAGGATAATCCGAAACATTCAGGAATTGCAAAAGTCAATGCGGAGGACTACAATGTGTATGGTATCAACTGGTATCCAGATCGGATTGTATTTCAGCTAAATGCTGTGGACCATTTACCTATCCACGGATAGCTGGTGTCGTTGAGTCCCAATGGCCCTATGACCAACCTTTTTAGCTGTTTATTGATCAGCAGCTTGGCGGAACTTGGGTAGGGGAAGTGGATTTGAAACAGCTATCGGTCGAAATGCGCATAGATTGGGTCAAGGTTTACCAATAATAAACAGGAACTAAGATTTAGAAGAAGTGCGGTGTACCAGTAAGACTGGGTTTGGGTCGAAATTAAGTGACAAAAAGTTAACATACCGAGCAGAAAAATAATGTTTATTTTTGATCCCAATTATGGAAGATAAGACAATATTTAAGATTAGTCATAAAATAAAAGAAATCCGCAAGGAGAAGGGGATTACCATACAGGAAGTTGCTGATAAAGCCGGAGTAAGCAAAGGGCTGATATCACAGATTGAGAATAACCGGACCATACCTTCTCTGTTGGTGTTAATTAATATTATTAATGCACTGGATGTTGATCTGAACGAATTCTTTAAAGATTTTAATTCCGAATTGGATGCAGGGCCAGTTGTTGTCCGAAAAAAGGACAGCTATACATCCTTCGAAAAAGAGCATGCCCTTGGATTTCACTACAAACGTATTTTCACCTCAGCAATAGAGAGTTCCACGATGGATATTGTACTTCTGGAACTGTTGCCCGATGCACAACGCCCAATGGTAGAGACGGAAGCTTATGAGTATAAATATATCATCAGCGGACAAATTGAATATATCTTTCAGGATCAACGTATTCAGCTGGAAGAGGGAGATTCCATATTCTTTAATGGGCGGCTTTCACATACACCTCGTAATATAGGGACGGAAAAGGCTTTAATGCTCATTATATATTTCTTCGAAAATAAACGGTAATTCTATTCCTTACACACCTCAATAAAAAAGCATCAATGGATTTCCATTGATGCTTTTTTATTGAGGTGTGTACAATGTCGGTTCGGTTACTTATATTTGTTTATAAATACTTAACAAAAGTTTAGTATTTTGTTAATTTCCAGAATTTACTTTTGATTGCGGACAATGAGGTCCGTCAGCAATTCTAAATCATGGATTTGAACCAGCTAATAAAAAAACGGATAGCCAGGTTAGACGAACGGTCAGTAGCCTTTTTACTGGCTATTGCAGCATTTTTATGTTATACAAGTATGTATTCATTCCGAAAATCGTTTACGGCATCGGCTTTTGTCAATGAATCTATTTTGGGAATAGATTATAAAGTGTGTATGGTTATTATTCAAATGTTGGGCTATCTGTTTTCGAAATTCTATGGGATTAAATTTATTTCTGAAAGCAAGCAGCGGAATAGAGGGCGCTACTTACTTGCTTTGATTTGTATTTCGTGGGCTGGCTTATTGGCTTTTGCACTTTTCCCTAAACCCTGGAATGTACTCTTTCTTTTTATCAATGGTTTCCCGTTGGGGATGGTCTGGGGTTTGGTATCCAGCTACCTGGAAGGTCGTCGATATACGGAAATTATGGGCGCGGTAATGTCTGTCAGTTTGATTTTTGCTTCCGGTTTTATTAAAACGGTAGGACGCTGGCTTATGTTCACTTTCCACATCAATGAATTCTGGATGCCTTTTTTTACCGGTATGCTCTTTTTTATGCCTTTTGTCCTGTGTATTTGGATTCTGGAAAATGCGCCAGGCCCAACTGCGCAAGATAAGCAGTTGCGGACCGAACGTGTAGCTATGGATGCCGGCATGCGCAGACATTTTTTCAAGGTATTTATGCCAGGTATTATTCTGACCATTATTATTTATACGATGTTAACGATTTTACGTGACGTTCGCGATAATTTTGAGGTAGAGATCTGGCAGATGCTACATCTGAAAGGAGCCGGGATATTTGCAAAAGTTGATGGAATGATTGCTTTGATTGTCTTGATTTTAATAAGCTGTTTAATTATGGTAAAAGACAATTTGAAGGCATTTAGGTTGATCCATTATATGATTATTTTGGGCTTTCTGACCGCTGGACTTTCGACTTATTTATTTTCCATGCATTGGATTGGGGGGCTCAGTTGGATGTTACTCGTCGGTTTGGGGCTTTATATGGCTTATATTCCCTATAATGCCATATTTTTTGAACGGATGATTGCGACCTACCGTATGAAAAGTAATATTGGTTTTGTCATGTATATGGCTGATTCCGTTGGCTATTTAGGGAGCTTTTTAATTTTAATGAATAAAGAATTTTTACCAAATTCAGTCACTTGGGGTGCTTATTTTATTCAGCTGGTTTATCTGGCGTCCATTATAGGTGCTATTTTGGGAATCTTTTCGTTAGTTTATTTCGTTCGGAAGAAAGAGCAGATGAAAACGAAGAAAGAGGATGAATTGGTTCAGCCCTGGCAAGCGGGTAGTGGCGAAGTACAAATAAGTTAATGCTAATTATTTTAAAGAATGAAAACAAATACATACGATTTAATTATTGTCGGCGGTGGTATCTTGGGAACTTTTCATGCATATCATGCGTTGAAAAAAGGCTTAACAGTGCTCCAGCTGGAAAAGGATAATTTTCCTGTTGGATCCACCGTGCGCAACTTCGGGCAGGTTGTGCCATCAGGGATGGCGGGGGAATGGTTTGATTACGGTGTCCGCGGATTGGAAATATATCAATCTATCCAGCAGGACATGGATATATCCATTCGGAACAATGGCAGTATTTATATTGCTTCTGATGCTGACGAAGTGCAGGTCATTCACGAGCTGTCTGCACATTATCAAACGAAGGGATATAAACACGCCCTTTGGTCCAAAGCGCAAATTCTAGCAAAATATCCTGCTATGAGTGCCGATTACGTTCAAGAAGCTATTGTTTTTGATCAGGAACTGAGTGCCGAACCCGAAACAATGATCCATCAGCTGCATATTTATATGCAGGCAAAATTCGGAAAATATACGCTTAAATATGATACAACTGTTATCGCTTGTGAAGATGCCAATGAAAAGGCACACTTGACAACAAGTAGCCTCGAAGTTTTTGAGGGAGCGAAAATCATTATCTGTAATGGCTACGAATTTAAGATCTTATATCGCTCTTTGTTTGACGATAGCGGTCTCGAAATTAGTAAATTGCAAATGATGCGCACAAAACCTTTGCATCAGCTCCAGCTACCTGGAAATATCCTGACCGGATTAACAATTCGCCGGTATGAAAGCTTTGAAGAATATTGCCCATCATTCGGTTCTATTCCAGTACCTGAACACTACAATGAATTGCGTAAATACGGTATACATATTCTGTTTAAACAGGCGACGGATGGCAGTATTATCGTGGGCGATTCGCATGAATATGCGGCTGGCAATCGATTGGATGACTTGGGGTTTGCTGTTGATACCTATGTCAATGAGCTAATGATTGCCGAAGCTAACCGTATTATTCCGATGAAGCAAGATTGGATTGCTTCATCTTGGCCAGGTTTCTACGCGCAGCATAAAGACCACATTCTCGAAGTTGATGTCAGTCCAAGAATACATGTGCGTACCGGTATCGGAGGCAAAGGGATGACGGCCAGTGCCGGATATGCTGAACGTAATATTGAGCATCTTTTTTAATATCACTGCGTTCTCGGAGAAGAAGGTCCTACTAAACAATTGTAGGACCTTTTGTTTTTAGCTCGTTTTATACATTTATCTTTTGATCGTGTAATGGTCAATATTTCTGCAGCTTAAAGTACACTTTACTTTAGAAAAAACTTAATTCTTAAGAAGGTCGATCGAACGACAACAATGATATTAAGCTAATCTTCATTTCCAGAACCAACTATTTTGAATTAGGATTGTTCCTTTAAAGAACGTATCTAATGATATTTCCTTATTATTTATGTGTTCAACAATGTTTTTGTTAACTTCACAAACACAATTAACCATATATAACAGATAGCAATTTATGGCAGGTCAAAATTTCCCCGAAAATGAGAAGCAAAGAATAGAGAAATTAAAGTCCTATGAGTTAATGGGATTAGGGAAAGAGCCAGAATTGGATGTATTTGCCCAGGCTGCTTGTTTGATAACAGATTGTCCAGCAGCATTGATTGCCATAATGGAGGAGCACACACAACGTATACAAAGTTGTGTGGGCATCGAGCTGGATACCGTTGAGAGAAAGAATACCGTTTGCCAATACACTATAACGAGTAAAGAGGTGCTTGTTATCGAAGATACTTTTAAAGATCCGCGCTCATCCTCTAATCCATTGATACGTGAAGGCAATATTCGTTTTTATGCTGGTATACCGCTTCTAGATGATGATGGAGACGCGCTGGGAACCATTTGTGTCATAGATTTTCAACCCAAGTCACTTTCTGATAAACAACGTCATCTCCTGGAAGAATTAGGAAAAGGAGTGACTAAAATCCTTCTGGGAAAAAAAAGAAAACGGCAGGCGGGTTATTTCTCCGAAATCTTTCAATTAACGAATAATGTGATTTGTGTATTGGATGAAAGTTGTCAAATCAAAGATGTTAATCCAGCCTTTACCAACATATTAGGGATCCCGAGGCTCGATAGCATTGGGAAATCCTTGTTTACATTACTGCAGGATGAATCAAAGATCTTAGCAGCTGATTTAAAAAAGATCCTGAGTGTGGACTATGATATTCAATCTACCTCTTTGACGCTTATAGCGGATGGCAGTGAAGTAATTATCGAATGGCACTTTAAATATGACGCCATCAATCATGAAATTCTGGCCTTTGGCCGTAATGTTACAAAAGAACGGCAGGAAAAATTGAAACTGGAGAATTCGGAGCGCCGATTCCGAAGTTTTTTTGAGAACGCAATCGGGCTTATGAGTATGCATGATATGGAGGGGAATATTCTCGCTGTGAATGAAAAAGGTAGGG
Organism: Sphingobacterium prati; assembly: GCF_013167215.1. GTDB lineage: Bacteria > Bacteroidota > Bacteroidia > Sphingobacteriales > Sphingobacteriaceae > Sphingobacterium > Sphingobacterium prati. The sequence continues at coordinate 611,149 of NZ_JABJWY010000034.1, read as the reverse complement.
CGATGCTGAAATACGAACAGCAGGAGGTTAAGTCGCTTAATCTGAGGAAATTGGTTCCACCTCACCACGTGGGACTGGTTGAAGAATACCTAAAGCGTATCGCTAAGAATAAAGAGGACTCCGCAATGATGGTCTTACAGACAAAAGACGGTGAAGATATTTATTGGCTTTATCATAATATGGTCGAGGTTGATGAAGACGGCAAACCCTATGTGGTCAGTACAGCACTAAACATGACTGATCGCATGCGTCTCGAGAACGATCTACTGCATACTAAACAGATTCTAGAACAGACCAATGCCGTTGCTCAAGTCGGTGGATGGGAAGTGAACCTCGCCGAAAATAAAGTATATTGGTCCGACTCAACAAAATTAATTCATGGTGTTGATCCGCATTTTACACCTGATTTTGAACACGCTATTGGCTTTTATGAATCGGATAGCCAACTAGCACTGCGGCATATATTCGAAGAATCGGTCCGTAGTAGAAAACCCTATGATACGGAACTTCGCCTGTTAAAACAGAATGGAGAAACAATCTGGGTCAGGGTGAAAGGAATCCCTGAATTTGAGAATGATGTCTGTAAGCGTGTATTTGGTATCATTCAGGATATCGATAAGAGTAAATCGCTGTATCTTGAATTGGAACGTAAAGAATCCATGTTGCGAGCCTTTGTAAATTACGTGCCCGCGTCCGTTGCGATGTTTGACCGTGATTTTAATTATGTGTCGCTGAGCAATCAATGGATTGAAGATTTTCATAAGGATGAAAATCAATTGATCACTAAAAACCTGTTTGAACTTTTTCCGGATATTCCGGACCAGCGAAAGAAAATCTATCAAAATGCATTGCAGGGCATACCCTATAAGAATGTAGACGAAGTTATTCAGGTCGGCGGAATTGCCGAACCACAACACTTCAACTGGGAGGTAAGACCATGGCACCTGACCGATGGAAGTATAGGCGGAATAATTATCTTCACGCAGAATATTACGGAATCTGTACATATCAATGAAGAGTTAAAACGCGCAAAAGAATTGGCAGATTTGGCGAGTAAGGCCAAATCCGAATTTTTGGCGAACATGAGTCACGAAATTCGGACGCCATTGAATGGCGTAATCGGATTCTCGGATTTATTACTGAAAACTCCGTTGAATGATACCCAAATGCAATATCTGGGGTATATTAATGAATCTGGCAACAGTTTGTTGAACATCATCAATGATATTTTGGACTTTTCGAAGATTGAGTCCGGAAAACTTGAGCTGTTTGTCGATAAATATAATGTATATGATATCGCAAACCAAGTGATCAATGTCGTATTATACCAAGCGCAAAGAAAAGAAGTCGAATTGCTTTTAAATATCGAACAAGGGTTGCCGGCCTTTATATGGGTTGACGAAGCGCGTATTAAACAAGTTCTTATTAATTTATTGGGCAACGCGGTTAAGTTTACGGAGCAGGGTGAAATCGAGTTTAAAATAAGTAGACTCCATCATGAACGCGATAAACTAAGTCTTCGCTTTGAAGTGCGTGATACGGGGATAGGAATACCTGAGGAAAAACAGCTGCGTATTTTTGATGCTTTCACCCAGGAAGACAGTTCGGTCAGCAAACGATATGGCGGAACTGGGCTAGGACTGACCATCTCCAATAATTTATTAAAGTATATGGGGAGCAAGTTAAACCTAACCAGCCAATTAGGAAAAGGATCGACATTCTACTTTGATATTGAAGTTGCCTGTGAAGAGATGGCAAGCCAAGATGCAGATTTGCCATTAAATAGAGTACTTGTGGTGGATGATAATGCCAACAACCGTATTATTCTGCAGCACATGCTTGCTTATAAGCAGGTTGAATCTGTCTTGGCGGAAAATGGCATGGAAGCATTGCAATTGCTAATGAAAGGCGAACGATTTGATGTGATCTTAATGGATTATCATATGCCTATTTTATCTGGACTTGAAACTATTGAAAAGATTAAGGAACTCTTTCGGCACCAGGGAGAGGGCATTCCGTTGATAGTATTGCATACGTCTTCTGAAGAACACGAGGTAATTTCAGCATTTAGACAGGAAGAACGCTCGTTTTGCCTACTGAAACCCATTAAATCGGACGAATTATATCAGACCTTGCGCAGAGCAATTCAACAGAACAAGGAAGAGTTAGGGCAGGCGAAAGCTAATCTATCGCTAGATGCAAATGCTTACGGTAGGGGGATCCAAGTTTTGCTAGCTGACGACAATGCGGTAAACATGGCCTTAAATTTAAGAATGATGGCGAGTATTATGCCGGATGCAATTTTAACAGAGGTGTCAAACGGAGCAGAGGCGATCCGGGCTTGTGAAGAGAAATATTTTGACCTTATCCTGCTGGATGTGCAAATGCCGGAAGTTGACGGTATCGAAGCAACAAAAAAAATTCGCCAGATGCAGCGATATCAAAACACGCCGATTATTGGTATTACTGCTGGTAATGTTTCCGGAGAGAGGGAGCGTTGCCTAGCGGCTGGTATGTCTGACTTTCTGGCTAAACCTATTCGGCAGCAGGACTTGTTCAATGCGTTACAACAGGCGATGTTATCCGTCGAAGTTCCTGAAACACCAGGAGCAGAAACAGATGATTTAGTGATGCATTTGGATATGCAGCGTCTAAATGAACAAGCTGGTGATGATCCTGCATTTTTATCCTTCTTCCTTGACTTGGTCATCAAAGAAATTACTGCCTCCAAAGCACAAATTGTGGCGGTAAAAAGCGACAATGACCTGAAGCGTATTAAGGAGCTTTTACATAAATTAAAGGGAACCTCCTCAACGGCTGGACTCATTAAGCTTGCACAATTGACGAGAGAATTGGAAGCTAGTATTTCGTCCGAAACCGATCTATCAGAAGCCTTTTCGGCTATTGAAGAAGAGATGGAGACTGGCTTGGATTTGATTACAAAAATTTTAAATAGATAGGAATATGTTGATTTTAATTGCCGAAGACGACGAGTTAATTTTACGTACCGTAGAACACAAATTAGTAAAGGAAGGCCACGAAGTAGTTTTAACCAGAAATGGCCGCGAAGCCATCGAAAAAATCAGTGAACTGGATTTGGATTTGGTTGTGACTGATATCATGATGCCTTTTGCTTCTGGAATAGAAATTCTTTCAGCTATCAAAAGTATCGAAAAAAAGATTCCGGTCATTGTATTGTCGAGCATGGGACAGGAAGAGGTTGTTGTGGATGCCTTCGATCTTGGTGCTTCCGACTTTATGGTTAAACCATTTAGTCCAAATGAGTTGATGTTGAGAATAAAACGGCTAACAGACAAATAGCGTTAAACTATGCATTATGATATCGCGCTACACGAACTTATCTTGGCGATTATCGTCGTCCTGATCTTGGTATTGCTACTGATTATCTCGGTATTGTCCTATAGTTTTTATAGCTATAGAATCTTACATTACCGTCACATGTGGAAGCGAATTATCGAATATAAGATTATGGAGACGATTGTCGGCGGTGACGGAGAAAGCGAACGTGACAGTGCATTCAGTAAGCATTTGAAAGAGCCTTCGTTCCGGGCACTTTTTTTGAATGTACTGGTCGACTCTGACCGAAAATTTTCAGGAGCAGCCAAACAAGCCATTAATTCATTATTTCATCAGTTTAAATTAGAAGACGAAGCTTGGCGGAAACTTCGTGAGAGGAAAGCTTATCGCGTAGCTGGTGGTATACAGGAATTAGCTGCGATGAATGTTGAGGCAGCAATTCCTGAAATTAAAGCCAAGCTACATGATGAACGCACGACCGTTTATCAAGAAGCACAATATGCAATGGTGAGCTTTGAGGGCTATGAAGGTCTAGGTTTTTTGGAACATTTCAATAAACCCTTATCAGATTGGCAGCAATTACGTCTTTTATACTCCATTCATCAAATACCTGAACAATCTGACTTGCAGGTAGATGTGTGGTTAAAGAGTACAAATGACTCCGTTGTTATTTTTACCCTTCGCTTGATTAGAAAATTTAGATTGATGACCTATTATACAGCGATCTATGATTTGCTTGACCATACCGCTACTGCCGTTCGTGTACAAGCTATACGAACGATGCAAGCCATTGAAAACAGCACGACAGTCAGACAGTTTATAACCTGCTTTGGTCAACAGCCAATTGAAGTTCAGCTTGAAATTTTAAAATCCATGAAGGCCGCTAGGAGTAAAGAAAGTGAGGAGTTTTTGAAGGAACAATTGTGGAATCATCAGGAGGTCGCGATCAAAATCGCTGCGGCTGAAGTGCTCGTCGTTTTAGGGGAAAGATATTACCTACAAGAAATTTCGCAGCAGTCAGATACATATGATCAGCTTAAACAAATTATAAAACACGCTTTGCAAGAGAAAAAATGTTAGAGTTTTCCCATATTGTATATGAAATTTTAGTTTGGCTATTTTTGCTTTATTCTGCTGCGGTATTCATTATCTACACGTGGATAGGTCTATATGCTTATGGAGCGGTATTCCGTTATAAACATAATAATACCTTTACGGATTACAGTATTATTGCCACAAATCCCAATGCACCTACTTTTAGTCTGATCGCTCCAGCTTACAACGAAGGAATGACCATTGTCGAAAATGTGCGTTCATTACTGTCTCTGTATTACCATAATCTGGAAATTATCATTGTGAATGATGGCAGCAAAGATGACTCCATGCAAAAACTGATCGCATCCTATCAGCTCGAGCCAACATCCTTTTTTGTTCAGGGAAATATTGAGACCAAGAAAATAAGAGGGATTTATAAAAGCAAAAATCCTGCTTTTAAAAAACTTATCGTCGTTGATAAAGAGAATGGTGGTAAAGCGGATGCACTTAATGTTGGCGTCAATATCTCATCCGGTGATTATATTGTTTGTATTGATGTTGATTGTATTCTGGAGCAAGATGCCATATTAAAACTAGCTAAGCCTTTTTTGGAACAAACAGATAAGCGCGTAATCGCTTGTGGAGGCGTCATACGTTTGGCCAATAACTGTCATGTGGTTAACGGATCTGTCGTAGATGTCAACTTGCCAAAATCGTGGTTAGGACGCACACAGGCGCTGGAGTATATCCGTGCCTTTATTTTAGGGCGGATGGCTTGGTCCAGGGCTTCGGGACTGATTCTAATTTCTGGAGCATTTGGTGCCTTTGACCGTCAGATCGTCCTTGCCTGCGGGGGATATGACAGAAATACGGTGGGCGAAGACATGGAACTTGTCGTTCGGATGCGACGCTATATGGAAGAGCAAAAGCAAGCCTATAAAGTTGTCAATATTCCAGATCCCTTATGTTGGACCGAAGTGCCTGAATCCAAAGAGGTCTTGCGAAAACAGCGTAACCGCTGGATGAGGGGCACCATGGAAACGTTATGGAAGCATCGCAAACTGATGTTTAATCCTAAATATGGCCGTTTTGGTATGATCAGTATGCCTTATTGGTTTTTCTTTGAGTTTTTGGGGCCAGTGGTCGAATTTACAGGTTACATTGTTTTCGCGGTTTTTTTTATCCTCGGTATTATCAATTGGCCTTTTTTCTTCGCTTTATTTGGTTTGGTAATTGCCTCTGGGGTACTCTATTCGATCTATGCTATCCTAGTGGATCTGGTCAGTCACCAAGTGTATACAAAAAAACGAGACCTCTCCACGCTGATCGCAACCGCTATACTTGAGCCGCTATATTTTCACCCTATTGTCGTTAAAGCCAGTGTACAGGGAGTTGTCGATTACTTCCGTAAACAGCATGGCTGGGGCGAAATGACTAGACAAGGTTTTCAGCAAAAAGAGGCAAACGAGTCCGTTTGGAAATACATCGGTCTGCGATTCGCTTCAGCATTGAAGAGTATAAGCCCCGTGATGCTGGTTTTCTTTGTGTTATACATGTTATCTATTGGCGTGGAATGGTGGTGGTATGGCCGACGTTTTGCAGAAATTGCAGATGCGGGGAAATACCTGCTTGCTGATAACTTGCTGTTCGCTTTTCAAGCTTTAGCCTGTGTAGGTTTCGGGTATTTATTGTTTCAATTCCTCAGCAGTTTTTGGGCCAAATTCCTATTGGTTGTTTCGTTTTCATCTATCGTTGTCATCCAATTTATCCTGTTTTTGTACTTTGGAGAATCAAGAAATCTGCTTGGTGCAGATCTCTTTTATTACAGCTCCGGAGAGATGAAGCAGATTTTGGAAGCCAGCGGCATGTTGAGCTTTAAAAATATCGCCTTACTGTTGTTACTGATTGTGACGACTTGGATTCCGCTTTGGATTGCCAATAAGCGAACCTTTAAAAAGGCCTATGTAGGGATTGTACTCCTGTCGTTGGGTGCTGTATCCTATTTTATTTCTTCAGCTTCGATTTTGGGCACTCCTGGTACAAAGGATGAATTCGTGGCCAATGTTAGTCGAAGCAAGTGGCGTTATTTTTTTGAATCCAATTTATCAAATTATGCTGAAGAGCATCCCGGAATGTTGACTGCGCTCTATCAAGATGATGACGATGTAGATCCAAAAGAAATGGATAATAAATTCCCTTTTTTGAAAATGGAAGATACGAAGGATTTTTTGGGAGCCTATTTTGAGAAAACAACAAGAGCCCCAAATCTGGTCGTCCTCGTGATCGAAGGCCTAGGACATGCTTATAGTTCAGAAAATGGCTACATCGGTAATTTTACGCCATTTATAGGCACGTTAAAAAAACAATCGTTGTATTGGGAAAATAACATAAGTTCGTCCGGGCGGACATTTTCTGTTTTGCCTACGCTAACGGGGTCGTTGCCATTTGCAGTGCATGGTTTTCTTGAACAGGATACATTGCCTAATCATTTTAATCTTTTTAATATCTTGAAACACAATGGTTTCAGTACGGGATTCTTTTATGGAGGGCATTCCAATTTCGATTTTATGAAAAAATTTATGGACTATAATAAAATCGATAAGCTTATTGATCAGGATGCTTTTGGTCCACCCTATAAAAAACTGCCTGAAAAAGGGGGCGAAAGCTGGGGTTATGAAGATCAGGCGGTGTTTAGCAAATTGCTTGAAGTACAGAAGCTGCAGGAAAGGCCGTATTTCCATCTGCTTTTGACATTGTCCACGCACAATCCTTTCTTGATCAACAATACAGGATATTACGAGCGGTTATTTGACCAACGAATTGCAGCTATGGATTTCTCACCAATGCAAAAAAAATGGGCCCAGGAAAACCGGACCCAACTCGTATCCGTCTTAAATTTGGATGATGCGATGGAAAAGTTTTTTGCAGCATATAAAAAGAGACCGGATTTTGCAAATACTATTTTTATTATTACAGGCGATCATGCTATGCCGGAAATCCCATTGCAAAATAAAATTGACCGGTATCATGTACCGCTATTGATTTATTCGCCATTGCTAAAACAAGCGAAGACCTTTCACAATATTGTGAGCCACTTTGACATTGCCCCTTCATTGTTGGCCTACTATAGGGCAAATTTTGGCATCAAAACCCCCCAACAAGTGACCTGGGTCGGTCAGGGCCTTGATCAAGGCACTTTGGGAAAAGGAACAGGGATAGCCATGATGCAGAGCAAAAGTCAACTGATCGATTTTGTACGGGGCAATTATCACCTTTCCGAAGGACAATTATATAAACTGGATGGAAACCTGAATGAAGACCTCGCTCCGGATAACATGAAAGACGAGATGTCTAAGCACTTTGAGTTGTTTAAGCGCAAGAATAAAGTATTTTCTACCCAAAAGCGCCTGCTACCCGATAGTGTTTATACGAATTACTTTAGTCCTTTGTAGAAAGACTAAAATTTGCGGATATAACCAAGGATGACGTCCAGCTGATTTCCCTTTTCTTTTGGTCGGAATTCTTGGTTGTAATACGTGCCGGAGATCGAAAAGAGGTTATTTTGCCTGACCGAAAAATTATACTCAGCACCAACTTTGAAAGTCTTCAATTTGTAGGAAGCGTTGTTCAAAAGATTATTTCGGTTTTCTTCTGGACTCAACCCTGTTCCTGCACTAAATCCGAGGTAATCGTTTGCGCCCTTCGTGTAGTACCGTACTGTGCCGGTATACGATTGGGAGATATTTTTCTCACCTGGTGTAAGATAGGTTCTCAGATTGAACCAAAAGTTCTCATAATACTTTCCGACTGAGGCCGTATACATCCAGATATTATCGCTGAAATAGAGTTGACGATACCCAACTTCCCCTTCGAAACTATTTGGTAAATTTGCATATAATGAGACGCCAGTTCGGTATTTTGCAAATATGCCAACATTATTGGAGTACCCTGCACCTACATAGAGATAAAATATCTTGGATAGGCGTGGATAAGCTTCCATTTCAAACTGTATACCGTTTGCGGCAAATTTATTGGCATAGTTTGTTCTAAAGATCACAGATCCAATAGAGGTAGCCCGTTTATAGCTCAATCCAACGATGTGCCAGTTGTGATCAAATTGTTTGTCGAAATAGACGAAATTATAGGTTAACCCGATGGCGTTTTTAGCGGTATACTCCTCAATGTTCTTAGCCAAGGATCGCGCTTCCGCGTTTTTCGGGTCAATCTTTAACAATTGGTGAACCGTATTTTCGGCGACTTCATAGTGATTTTCGCTATAATTGATCTTGGCTTTTAACAACAATAGATCCTGTGATTGTGGGTGGTAATTTAGCCCCCTGTCTGTAAGCTGGGTTGCTTTCTCAGTCTGGTCATTCCAGTACTCAAGCGCCGCGTAGGCTAAAAAAAAGTCTTCATCCTTTGTATTGCTCTTATCGAGCTCATGAAAGAGCGTACGGGCTGAATCAATCTTGTCTGACCAGGTGTAAAGGCGCCCAAGAAAGATACTGATGTCCGTATAATCAGGTGCCTGTAGAAGTGCCTGTTTCGATAATTGTATGGCCTGCGGATAATCTTTTGAATCGAAGGCTACCTTGCGTGCTTTGGCGAAGAGATCATCAGCAGTGATTTTTGCCTCTTGGGCCATTGAAAATAAAGGTAATAAAGCGAGGGATAGTAATGGATAAATTACTTTTTTCATTCCAGATTGTATAGTTTATATATTAGCTTCCTAATATATAAACTAATATTAGGAATTATTGTTTTCAAATGCTTGTTTATAAAAGAATTTTCCATCACAAATGCTGAGCTCCCTGCCTTTTAGGGAACTGTTTAAGCTTTATGTTTAGAAAGATAGCTTCGTAAAACGCCAGTTTAAGGTGTCCACTAGTGTCAATTGATTACAATCTACAGGAAGTTCGGCGGCTATTTTAAGTACCTGCATGGCCATCATGCTTCCGATAATCCCTGGCAATGGGCCCAGTACACCATTTTTATCACAGTTAGGTACTTGTTCCGATGGCGGAGCAGTCGGAAATAAATCCAGTAGATTTTTGCTACCATTATAATTAAATACGGCCAATTGACCCTCAAATCCATATATACTCCCATACACCAAAGGCTTGTTGAGTCTTAAACAGGTTTCATTGAGGAGATAACGCGTTTCAAAATTGTCGCAACAATCCACAATGATATCATAGGGTCGCAAGATTTCCACTGCATTGCCAGCATCTATTTTTACCTGTAAGGGCCGGAAATCAATTGTACTGTTATGCTGTTGCATAAAGTCAGCAGCACTGCTGACTTTGGTTTTATGGAGCTGCTTTTCGCTATGGATCACCTGCCTGTTGAGGTTATGGAGCTCAACCTGGTCAAAGTCAGCCAGAGCAAGCTTACCAATGCCAGCAGCGGCCAGATATTGCAATACTGGACTCCCCAGCCCGCCGGCTCCAATAATCAATACGTTGGCATTCATGATTTTTCGCTGCCCCGAGACACCAATTTCTTCGATAAAGATTTGTCGGCTATAGCGTTCGAAAATAAGATCCTTTTTCATCCATTTAACGAATTAGTCCTGAATATGTACTTTCCCAATCTTTCATTACCGGGGAATAACCCATTTTTCGGATTTGATTTTTTATTGTCTCCATATCCCGCTCGTCGCTGACTTCAAACTGTTCCAGCGCTTGTGGGTCGACGACATAACCCCCAGGATTTGTTTTGGAAGCTGCACTCATTGTGGTTACCCCGATGGGGATAATATGATCCCTAAAACTTTCATTTTCCCGGGTAGAAATGGAAATCTCGAGATTTTCATTCCATAAGCGGTAAGCGCAAATCAATTGCAGCAGATGTTTGTCCGAAAGATGAAAATTTGGTGCAACTGAACCTGCAGCTGGACGCAGCCGAGGAAAGGAAATTGAATATCGGGTTTGCCAATAGTTTTTTTGCAAATAGGCGATGTGGGCCGCCGTAAAAAAGCTGTCTACACGCCAATCCTCCAATCCGAGTAATACCCCCAATCCAATTTTATGAATGCCTGCCTGCCCGATACGGTCGGGGGTGTCAAGTCGGTAATCAAAATTCGATTTCTTGCCTTTGGGATGGTATTTCTTGTATACCTCCCGATGATAAGTTTCCTGATAAACTAGCACTGCATAGACTCCTGCGGCCTGTAGGAGTTGATATTCCGCCTGATCTAAGGGCTGTACCTCAATGGAAATCTGTGAGAAATGTGGTTTTAACAGCGCAATGGCCTGGAGGAAATAATTAACTTCCACGGTCTTGTTTGCTTCACCACTGACCAATAGCACATGGTTGACTCCCATGGATTTAAGCGCCATCGCTTCGAGCAACAATTCAGTATTATTGAGTGTTTTGCGCCGAATCTTATTGTCCATGCTGAACCCACAGTAAGTACAGATATTCTGGCATTCATTGCTGAGGTAAAGCGGAGCGTAGAGCTGTATGGTCTTGCCAAACCGCCGCTGCGTAACCTGTTGTGTCTTGACGGCCATCTGCTCCAGATAGGGCGTTGCAGCTGGTGAAATAAGGGCGATGAAATCACTGAGCGTCAAATGCTCTTTGTTTAATGCCCGACGTACGTCCTGATCGGACGTCCCATAGATCTTTGTTTGGATTTCTTCCCAACTGTATTGGTCAAGTATCTCTTTAAAATCAGTCATGGTTTTTGGATCAATCGAATAAAAATGAAGTTAGCGGACTTGAACTGACTGCCCGCGAGGTAATGGGTCCCAAACCTGCTTCATAAGCCATGCGTCCAGCGATGACTGCTTGCTTAAAAGCCTCAGCCATGTGCAATGGATTATTGGAAATGGCAATTGCGGTATTGACCAATACTGCATCGGCACCGATTTCCATGGCTTTTGCAGCATCTGAAGGGGCACCAATTCCGGCATCTACGACCACCGGCACATTGCTTTCTTCGATAATGATTTCCAGAAAATCCAATGTACGAAGCCCTTTGTTGCTTCCGATCGGCGCCCCTAGAGGCATGACAACTGCAGTACCTGCGTTTTCCAGGCGTTTACAAAGTACGGGGTCTGCATGAATATAAGGCATGACCACAAAATCCAGTTTTGCAAGTGCCTCTGTCGCACGTAAAGTTTCAATTGGATCGGGTAACAGATAACGAGGGTCAGGGTGAATTTCAAGTTTTACCCAGTTTGTTTCCAGGGCTTCTCTGGCCAGTTGAGCCGCTAAAACAGCTTCCGCCGCTGTTCTAGCACCCGAAGTATTGGGAAGCAAGTCTATTTTTGTTAAGTTGAGTACAGCAGTTAATTCGTCATCCGCCGCGATCTGATCGATACGCTTAAGTGCAACGGTAATGAGCTGTGAGCCGGATGCACTAACGGCGGCGCTCATTTCGTTCAAATTACCGAATTTGCCCGTCCCCATAAATAACCTGGATTCAAAGCTGCGATTTGCTATTTGTAATGTGCTCATGGTAAAAGATTTTTAATGGATGAAATAATGTTCGGTGTTTGAGTGATCAATCCTGATACAGCGACACCATAAACTCCTATCTGTGTTAAATGTTGTATATCTTCGAGACTGCTGATCCCGCCAATAGCGAAGATCGGAACAGGAGGAAGCTCCTGCCGCCGGATTTCCTGGATGATATTTTCATATCCAGCTATACCCAACAGTGGACTGAGTTTTTGTTTTGTATACGTGTGCTTAAAAGGACCGAGTCCTATATAATCACATTTTTCTACTATTCGACGTTGTACATCTTCCAAGCTATTTGCTGTCCCACCTATAACTTTCGATGGCCCTAATAACTGGCGGGCTTCAGCTATACCGCAATCCGTTAAGCCTAGGTGTACGCCATCGAGATCCAGTTCCTTGGCTAGTTTTACATGATCATTGATAATGCATTTTGCACCAAACTGCTGGCAAATATGTAATATTTGACTCGCAAGTAATGAAAACTCCGGTTCTTCCGCTTGTTTCCATCGGATCTGAATCCAGGTAGCACCGGCGTCCAATGCTTTAAGGATATTGTTCTTTTGGTCTGTCAGTGTCAATCCCTGGGAGATATATTGTAATTTTTCGAGCATAGCTGTTTGCATGTTTTAAAATGTTGGATAGGATCAGGATCCTGCCAGAGGGCGCCTAATAAAGCAATTCCATCGGCTCCCGCTTGGATGGGAAGTAGACAATTTGCTGCTGTTATTCCTCCCAACCCAATTAAGCCGACATCCAAATTGGTCCGCAAGGGAAGTTGACCCAAAAGGGCATTTTCTTGTCCATAACCTGCTTTAGAAATACTTGGAAATAAGGGGCTTAAAAAGGCGTAATTCCATCTTTTATCCAAGGCATTGAACTGATCGATGTGATGGACCGAAGTCGAATAAATGCTTCCGAAATGATGCCTGTTGAATGGGCCGCTTTGCCGAAGATGCGCATTGAAATGAATTCTGTTTATATGAAGTGCATCAGACAGCCACGGATGGGAGTGGAGAACCAATCGATCATGGTATGTCGCATCTATGGATGCGACATACTGATACATTTGCTCGTCCGTAAAATGATATTTGCGTAGATGCAGGAGATCAAGCCCATGTGCAAAGAGATGATGGATGATATTCATTTCTGAGGCAACTTCCTCCGCTGCTGTCAACGCAATGATCATAAGTAGATTTCCTTTCCTTGAGCGATGAATTCCTGCGATTTTTCCAACATGCCCTGTGCGGCAGTATCCCGGATTTCCTGTGTAATTTTCATGGAGCAGAATTTTGGTCCGCACATCGAGCAGAAATGGGCTACTTTGGCGGCATCCGCGGGTAGCGTTTCGTCATGATATTCACGGGCAGTATCCGGATCAAGGGATAGGTTGAACTGATCCTCCCATCGGAATTCAAATCTGGCCTTGCTCAGAGCGTTGTCACGGTACTGTGCCCCGGGGTGTCCTTTAGCGAGATCTGCAGCATGCGCTGCCAGTTTGTAGGTGATAACACCATCTTTTACATCTTTTTTGTTGGGCAGTCCAAGATGTTCTTTTGGAGTTACATAGCATAACATGGCACAGCCATACCAGCCAATCATTGCCGCGCCAATAGCTGAGGTAATGTGGTCATATCCCGGTGCGATATCTGTGGTCAGCGGACCTAAGGTGTAAAATGGAGCTTCGTCGCAACATTCCAGCTGTTTTTCCATGTTCTCTTTGATAAGTTGCATAGGAACGTGCCCCGGTCCCTCGATCATCACCTGTACATCATGTTTCCAGGCGATCTTTGTCAACTCACCCAAGGTTTCAAGTTCCGCAAATTGTGCAGCGTCATTGGCATCTGCAATAGCGCCTGGGCGCAAACCATCACCAAGCGAGAAAGCCACATCATACTGCTTCATGATGTGGCAGATCTCTTCAAAATGGGTATACAGAAAGTTTTCCTGATGATGAAAAAGACACCATTTGGCCATAATCGATCCCCCTCTTGAAACGATACCAGTTACGCGCTTTGCCGTTAAATGAATATAGCGCAGTAGGACACCGGCATGGATAGTAAAATAAGACACACCCTGTTCAGCCTGCTCAATCAAGGTATCTCGAAAAATTTCCCAGGTAAGATCTTCGGCGACGCCTTTCACTTTTTCAAGCGCCTGATAGATTGGAACAGTGCCTATCGGTACCGGTGAGTTGCGGATAATCCATTCGCGGGTTTCGTGGATATTTTTGCCTGTAGACAGGTCCATGATGGTATCGGCACCCCAACGGCAGGCCCAGACGGCTTTTTCTACCTCTTCTTCAATGCTGGAGCTGACCGCACTATTGCCGATGTTGGCATTGATTTTTACCAGAAAATTACGACCAATAATCATTGGTTCACTCTCCGGATGATTGATATTATTGGGAATGATTGCCCTACCTGCAGCGATTTCCTCTCGCACAAACTCGGGTGTAATATATTTTCCGGTTGTTCGGGCGCCAAAGTTCTCCCCCGGATGCTGATGATCCATACCCGGTGTACTGTCGGCGAGTTGCTCGATACGTTGGTTTTCACGAATGGCAACATATTCCATCTCTGGCGTAATAATTCCTTTTCTGGCATAATGCAATTGCGTCACATTTTTTCCCTGCGCCGCAACCTTGGGTTTATGGCTGTAGGCAAAACGAAGTTCGTCTAATGTTTTATCCGCCAGACGCTCTTGACCATATGTCGAGCTGATACCTTCCAGCTGCTGTACATCCTTGCGGTCCAGAATCCATTGTTCGCGAAGACGCGGAAGTCCCTTACGAATGTCAATATTCTGTGTCCCGTCTGTATAAGGCCCTGAGGTATCATATATGGTGATAGGTGGATTCATTTCGATTTGTCCATTGCTCAATTTGGTGGGACTCAATGAAATCTGGCGCATGGCGACCTGGATAGGATAAAGCGTTCCCGGAACAAAAACCTTAGTGGAACTTGGAAAAGCTGTCTGTGTGATTTTTTCTGATGTCATATTAATGGGGAATTAGGTAAATTGAATATGTTGCTATGAGTTTAACCACCTTGTGTAGCAGTGATGAGCAGGAGTTGGTCATTAGATTGTAGGTAGGTTTTGGACCAGTCGTTTTTGGGAATAACCTGGTTGTTGAGCGCTACGGCGACACCTTGTGTTTTACCGGAAAGCTCAGCCTGTAAAAGATCGGCTAACGAGTTTGGTGCGGGGTCGAAAAATCGGATTTGATGATTGATTGTAAGTTCCATTCCTTTTTATTTTTTTGTAAAACTTTAGGAATGGCCACAACAATATACAGTAATGTATTTGAAAGACGGCTTACTTTTCCCTACGCCAGTATGATCCGGATCAGGTTATAAGGGTAAAATCTCAGCCTGCAAATGCAGACACCCCTAAAGTTGGAACTAATATAGGACTATTTTGATGAAAAATCCAAACATGAGCTTTAATTTTAAATACTTCGCTTAACAAGACAGTACAGTTTACTATCTTGGAAATAATTAATATATTCGTTTTTGAATCGACTAAAACAATTTAACACCTTTTGTAATCTTGTTGAATTCATCATGATCGTTCAGGATATGCATTCAATTCTATTGTGGGAGATACAAAAGGTCGATATGTATAAACTAAATATGCGAAAAATTTTACTGATGACAATGCTGGGTATGGGCACGGCCCTATATGCACAGCAGAAAAAAGAATGTGTCCCCGTTGCTCTCAGCTGTGAGCATCTCGCAAATCCAATGGGCGTAGATAAACTAAATCCTCGCTTAAGCTGGCAGCTCGATGATAAACGACAGGGAGCAAAGCAATCTGCTTATCACATTATGGTAGACACGGATTCAATGGCATTGGTGAAAAATAAATCCAGTATCTGGAATAGTGGAAAGCAGTCAAATTCCATTATGTTGGTCCACTACAATGGGACTGCACTGAAACCGCAGACAAAGTATTTTTGGAAAGTCCTGGTCTGGGACAAAGACGGACGTCCAAATACATCAACCATTGCCTCATTCGAAACAGGTATGATGGGGATAGAGAACTGGAAAGGGAAATGGATCAGTGATAACCACAATATCCATGAACAGACGGCTCCCTATTTTAGAAGAGCTTTTAAAACAAGCAAAGCAATCAAGTCGGCCCGTGCTTACGTTGCGGTAGCGGGACTCTATGAATTATCGGTAAATGGCAAAAAAATCGGCGACCACAGGCTGGATCCAATGTATACCCGATTTGATAAACGTACTTTATATGTGGTGGAAGACGTAACCCGGCAACTTCAGCAGGGAGACAATGTACTCGCTGTCGTCTTGGGAAATGGCTGGTATAATCATCAGCCCCTGGCTGTATGGAATTTCGACAAAGCGCCCTGGCGGGATCGCCCAACATTTTGTTTGGACCTGCGCATTGTCTATCAGGATGGCAGTGAGGAAACAATAAGTTCGGATCAAACCTGGAAGACTGCTGCAGGACCTATTCGCTACAATAATATCTATACGGGCGAACATTACGATGCGCGTCTGGAGGTACCGGGATGGGATATGCCAACCTTTGACGATGCACAGTGGCATACCGTTCAGTACCGGAATCCTCCCTCCGTAAATATTGTCTCCCAGCAGACCGTGCCCATACGCCTGGTGAAATCCTACGGCCCGAAATCAATAAAAAAGATTGATGACAGCACCTATGTCTTTGATATGGGGCAGAATATGGCCGGTGTGACAAAGGTCAAGATGCGGGGGAAAGCCGGGACTGTGATCAAGATCAAACATGGCGAACGATTGCATGCAAATGGACGCTTGGATCAGTCCAATATAGATGTTTATTATCGTGGGAATAAAGAGCTGGAACCCTTTCAAACCGATATCTTGACACTGAGCGGTAAGAAAGAGGATGAATTTATGGCAAAGTTTGGCTATAAAGGATTCCGCTACGTCGAAGTGAGCAGCAGTGAGCCGATCGTGCTGGATAAGTCGGCTGTTACGGCCTATTTTATGCATAGCGATGTGCGTCCTATTGGCCAGCTGACAACCTCTTCTGCGTTGATCAATGGATTATGGAAAGCAACCAATAATGCCTACTTATCCAATTTGATGGGTTATCCCACCGATTGTCCACAGCGGGAGAAAAATGGCTGGACTGGGGATGGTCACCTCGCTATTGAAACAGCTTATTATAATTTTGACGGTATTACGGTCTATGAGAAATGGATGGCGGATCATCGGGACGAGCAGCAGGAAAACGGTGTGTTGCCCGATATCATTCCAACAGGGGGCTGGGGTTACGGTACTGCAAATGGCTTAGACTGGACAAGCACAATTGCTATTATTCCCTGGCAGACTTATTTATTTTACGGTGATGCAAGCTTATTGGCTGACTGCTATGACAATATCAAACGTTATGTGGATTATGTGGACGGAATCAGTCCCAAAGGCTTGACAACCTTCGGTCGGGGGGATTGGGTACCGGTCAAATCGCAATCTAATCTTGAGCTAACTTCATCGGTCTATTTTTATGTGGATGCAACGATACTGGCTTCAGCTGCAAAAATGTTTGGCAAAACAGCTGATCAGCAGAAATATGAACAATTAAGCCAAAAAATCAAAGATGCCATCAATGCCAAATTTTTGAATACCGCAAAAGGGATCTACAGTGCCGGGACACAGACAGAGTTAAGCGTACCTTTATATTGGGGAGTGGTGCCGGATGCGATGAAAGCCAAAGTCGCTGCCAACTTAAATAGGAGGGTAGAAGAGACCAATTTTCACTTGGATGTCGGTGTATTGGGGGCAAAAGCACTTCTGAACGCTCTCAAGGATAACGGTTATGGGGAAACGGCATATAAAGTCGCAGTACAGGATACCTACCCCTCCTGGGGCTGGTGGATTGTCAATGGAGCGACCACCTTGCTCGAGAATTGGGACCTAAATGCAAAGCGGGATATCTCTGATAATCACATGATGTTTGGTGAAATCGGAGGCTGGTTTTTCAAATCAATCGGCGGGATTCTGCCGGATCCATCACAGGCTGGTTTTAAACATGTGCTATTAAAACCTATCTTCCCGAAGGAGCTCAAGGAGTCTTCCATTACTTACAATTCGCCCTACGGAGAGATTGTGTCCAGCTGGAAAGCGAATGGAGACAAGGTCGAATATCAGGTGGAGATACCTGCAAATGCCAGGGCGACCTTTTATCCGCCGGCAAATATCCGCGATGGTAAAGTAATCCAACTGGAGGCTGGAAAATATCACTTTAATTTGGAGTTGAAATAAAATAACACATTATAGGTTTAGGTTAGCCAATAAAGATCTAGGACCAATTCCTGACCAACTTCGTACCAATTTCTGCACTTTATCGGGAGCCGTTCGGGGCTCGATCGGAATCTCTGGCTATTTTTCCCGATGAAATCCCGAAGCGAACCCGATGAAAATTGCCGGAAAGGGCGAAGCTGATCAGAAGAAAGTTGGGAATTAATAGGAATAGGATATATAACAAGAAAAGCCCATCAATTGATGGGCTTTTCTTGTACCTAGGGCGGGAATCGAACCCGCACTCCCTTAACGGGAACAGGATTTTAAGTCCTGCGTGTCTACCAGTTCCACCACCTAGGCAGGTGAGCGAAAAACGAGATTCGAACTCGCGACCCCAACCTTGGCAAGGTTGTGCTCTACCAGCTGAGCTATTTTCGCATGGGAATTATTTTTCAAAGTATCCCAGAGCATTGCGTTCTGCTTCTTTCGGTGGTGCCAGCTGGATTCGAACCAGCGACACAAGGATTTTCAGTCCTTTGCTCTACCAACTGAGCTATGGCACCTTTTCAATATTAGCTGTTTGCCCTATTGATGCTGCAAATATAGAGGGATTATTTGAAATACAAAAGGCAAAAGTGCTTTTTTTTGCGTTTAAACGCCAACCTGTTGATTCCTAAGTGGAAAAAATAAAGGGTTATTCGATCTGAATAACCCTTTGATATTGTCCAAGTGGATCTTATTAAGATAATTTACCAACTTCTAATACGAGATCAACAATTTTGTTTGAATAACCCCACTCGTTGTCATACCAAGATACAACTTTAACAAAGTTATCATTCAAAGAAATTCCAGCTTTAGCATCAAAGATCGAAGTACGCGCGTCACCCAAGAAGTCTGTTGAAACTACATCATCCTCTGTATAACCCAAGATACCTTTCAATTCGCCTTCAGAAGCTTCTTTCATGGCAGTTTTGATCTCTTCGTAAGAAGCACCTTTATTCAAACGTACGGTTAAGTCAACAACTGAAACGTCAGCAGTAGGAACACGTAAAGACATACCAGTCAATTTACCTTTCAATTCAGGAAGAACCAAACCTACAGCTTTAGCAGCACCTGTAGAAGAAGGGATGATGTTTTGGTAAGCACCACGGCCACCTCTCCAGTCTTTCACTGAAGGACCGTCCACAGTTTTTTGAGTAGCTGTTACGGCGTGTACTGTAGTCATCAAACCTTCAACGATACCGAATTTATCATTCAATACTTTAGCGATAGGAGCTAAACAGTTTGTTGTACAAGATGCATTTGAAACGATATGTTGATCTGCTTTTAATTCTTTGTGGTTTACACCCATTACGAATGTAGGTGTGTCATCTTTTGCTGGCGCTGACATAACAACTTTTTTCGCACCTGCATCAATGTGTTTTTGAGCCAACTCTTGTGTCAAGAAGAAACCCGTAGATTCGATGATTACTTCAGCACCTACTTCATTCCATTTCAAGTTTGCTGGATCTTTTTCAGCAGTCACACGGATTGTTTTGCCATTCACGACCAAGTTACCATCTTTCACCTCTACAGTACCTTCAAATTTACCATGAGTTGAATCGTATTTCAACATATAAGCCATATAATCTGGCTCAACTAAGTCATTGATACCAACAATTTCAATTTCTGGACGATTGATAGCAGCTCTGAATGCTAAACGACCAATACGGCCAAATCCGTTAATTCCAATTTTCATATTCTTAATTTTTATTGATATAATATTTAATTAAATTATGTATCGGCTCCTTAACCACGGTGCCAATACTGATACTAAATTCTTCTGTCGCTACCTCCCGGAGGATATTTTCATAATTAAATGCCACCGAACCGGTGAAATTTACATCACTATCCGGATACTCTTTCATTAATGGCTTAATGTAAGTTTTAATAAAAATACGCAGTCCATTCTTGATTAGCTGATTGATAAAAAGATGCTCTTTGTTTTCAAGCACAAAATCCGTAAATGAATTTAGAAAGTTAGTGGGTTGTGGTGCTATGTACACCTTCTCCAAAATACTTTTCTTGTCCAGGGTAAATTCTTTCTCTAATTTTTCTTTCAGATCAAGCGGAAGGGTGTCCGTCATATAGTGTTTTAGCAATTGCTGACTATTCCAGTTTGTCGCACCTTCGTCCGCGAGGATGTAGCCCAAGCCATAGTTGTTCTCTATGATTTTCTTCCCTGTATAATAAGCCGCATTCGATCCGCTTCCAATGATGCCTACAATGCCTTTTTCATCCCCGAAAGTTGAAATTGCCGAAGCAATGACATCGTGGTCTACCTTGACCCTTGCGTTGACAAAGAAGCGTTCGAAGACATTTTTGATTTTATCTTTGCGCTCCTTGGAGGAAGAACCGGCACCAAAAAAATAAATACGCTTAATTTTTTCAGCGTTATTGATCAAATTGGTGTTTCTATTTAAATGCTGTAGTATGGACCGTTCATCCTGAAGATAGGGGTTGATACCATTCATGCGGAATCCGGTGGTTATCCGGCCTTTGTCAGCCAACCGCCAGTCTGAGAATCGAGATCCACTGTATACTACTGCTATCATAGTCTGCTTTGCTTTATATTATAAAATCTCAGCCATTTCCAATAGATCAGGGCTAAGTTTAATTTCCTTATTGCTGATCGCCTCTTCAATCGGTGTAGTTTTGATTTCATTACCGCGAAGCCCCACGGTGATGCGTGTATTGCCTGCTAAAATTTCATTCACCGCAGCAAACCCCAATCGACTGGCTAATACGCGGTCAAAACTCGTTGGAGCTCCACCACGTTGTAAATGCCCTAATATACTAACTTTCGTGTCGTAATGATCAAATTTTTCCTTTACTTTTTTTGCGACATAATATGCACCACCGTTTTGATCGCCTTCTGCGACAATAACAATGGACGAGGATTTCTTTTTAATCGCACCATCTTCCAGGTGACGGATCAGATCATCGATAGCCGTCTCTTTCTCAGGAAGTAAGATGGCCTCTGCACCGCCCGCAATTCCCGCGTTTAATGCGATACATCCGGAGTCTCTGCCCATTACCTCAACAAAGAAAAGGCGCTCATGGGAGGCCGCTGTATCTCTGATTTTGTCAATGGCTTCGATAACGGTGTTATTTGCGGTATCATAACCAATGGTATAATCAGATCCGTAAAGGTCGTTGTCAATCGTTCCGGGGATACCGACAATGGGAATCTCGAATTCTTTGGAAAAGAAATTCGCACCAGTAAAAGTTCCGTCACCACCAATCACCACCAAGGCATCAATCTCTGCTGCCTTCAAATTATCGTACGCGATTTTTCGTCCTTCAGTTGTTTTAAACTCAAGACAACGCGCTGTCTTTAATATTGTACCACCACGCTGGATGATATTGCTCACCGAACGGGTGTCCATTTCTTTGAAATTTCCGTCAATCAAACCTTGATAACCCTGATAAATCCCGGTTACCTCAAGGCCTTTGTGTAGCGCTGTACGTACAACCGCACGAATGCATGCATTCATGCCGGGTGCATCACCGCCAGATGTTAATACGCCTATTTTTTTAATTTCTTTTATCACACTCTATATTTTAGGTTTTACGAATATAAGATTTTTATAGTGTATATTCTACACTTTGAATAAATTTTTCATTATTTTTTTGCGCATCACGTTTAGGAAGCGTATAATTGTTACAGATAACCCGATGATTAGTAGCCGATAAATTTAGCTCAGTATATTGCACATAAATAAATTTAGAAGTTTTGTATAGTAATTTTACCGTAGACTGTGTCATATTAGGCTTTCATGAAGGAGAATTAAAGGTTCTCTTGGCTGAAAGAAATGAATATCCTTTTAAGGATTGGTGGGCATTGCCAGGCTTTTTCGTGGATAATGACGAAGAAATGGAAGATGCCGTAAAAAGAATTTTGTATGAAAATACAGGCCTGAAGGATGTATTTATGGATCAGTTGCATTCTTTTGCGGGGCTCAAACGGCACCCGAAAGGCCGTATTCTGACTGTCGCTTATTATGCCTTGATTCAGCTTGATAATACAAAGTTGAAAACCAAGCCTGTTACAAATTACATGAAGCAGGCAAAATGGTTCCCCGTTAGAAATGTACCTGAATTGGCTTTTGACCATAAGCAGATTTTGGATTTATGTCTGGAAAGATTACAGCGCCGTTTGGCCTATAAACCGATCGCTTTTGAGCTTTTGCCTGAAAAATTTACCCTCACTCAATTGCAGTTGGTGTATGAAGGGATATTAAATAAAACATTGGATAAGCGTAATTTCAGAAAGAAAATGCAGAATTATGGTTTTCTAAAGGAGTTGGACGAAGTGCAAACAGGCGTTGCTTATCGCGCTGCCCGCTTGTACAAGTTGGACAAAAGAAAATTTCTTAAACATTTTCAGAATACTGTAGCGTTTTAATAAAATCAGAGCTATTAACGAAAAGGCAAACTTCAAAAGTTTGCCTTTTTTGTTGTCAATTAAATATCAAATTAATAAGGATTTCGAAATATATTTTGTAGAGGAAGTTACTTTTTATATTTTTGAACAATTTCTGATAAAAGTCAGAAAGTAGAAAGGAGTTTTTTGAAGAATGGAAGATAGAAAAGACCAAATCATTGATGCCGCAATAAGACGCTTTATGCATTATGGATTTAGTAAGACAACAATGAATGAAATTGCAGAGGATATAAAGATCACTAAGGCAAATTTATATTATTATTACTCGGAGAAGAATGCGCTTATACGGGATGTTCTTATACGTTTGACAGATGAGTATAGAGCGGAGGAGGAAAAGTTGGTTGCAGCTCATAAAGGAACAACTTATGATCTGATCATGAAAATTTTAGAGATGCGGGATGCTTTTGTGCGTAAGTACTATATGTTGCATATGAACGAAAATCTAGAATGGATTAAGGGACTTTCAATGCAGGATTTCTTCCAGTGCTTACATAATCGTGATGTAAATGCGCTTTATGAAATATTTAAAGTGGGTGCAGAAAGTGGAGAACTCAATGGAGAACATCTGTATGAAACGGCGGAAATCTATGTGGAATTGATGAAAAGCTTATCGTTGATGTGCAATATTTCTGATATCATTTCTGGTATACCAAATCAAGACCGCTTTGATGAAGTGTTACAGAAACAAAAGCTCGCTACGAAGTTGTTTTTTAATGGCATAAATAAAAAGTAGATATAAAATTAGGACAAATAAATTAGGAATGAAAACAATCAGAATACTAGCCAGCCTTTTATTAGGTACGATGGTTTTCCAAAGTCATGCACAGCAGCAATTAAGCCTAAGTGATGCAATCAAATTTGCTTTGCAGAATAAAGCTGATGCTAAAAAAGCGACGCTCGATGTGCAGAATGCGGAGCATAAGATCGCCGAGGTTAAATCGGGTGCATTACCACAGGTCAATTTTACTGGAGGGATAACGTATAATCCCATGATCCAAAAAGTTGCTTTACCTGGGGAGCTTGTCGGTCAGCCTGGAACAACGGTAATGGCCGCTTTCGGACAAAAATGGCAATCAACAAATTCGATAAGTTTGAATCAACAATTGTTTAATCAAACAGTATTTACCGGATTAAAGGCGGCGAAAACCACCCGTGAATTTTACCTAATTAATAAAACGTTGACAGATGAACAGTTAATTGAAAAAGTAGCCAATAGCTATTATGATGTTTATCAATCCAAATTACAATTAAAAACAGTTGATAATAATTTAGAAAGCACAACCAAAACAAGAGACGTGATCGAAGGCCTATATAATAATGGATTAGCCAAGAAAATTGATCTGGATCGTACAAATGTAGCGGTTACAAATCTAAAAGCATCTAGACAGCAGTTGATTAATGCCGTTGAGCTTAAAGAAAATGCACTTAAATTTGTTATTGGTATGTCCATGGATGAGCAGATCACCATGCCAAGCTCAACTTTTGAAACGGTTACGTTAAATGCTGTTTATAATCCGATTGACGTTTCCAATAGAACAGAGATTCAGGTACTGAATAAGCAAAATGATTTATTGGAGCTCAATAAAAAAGCTGAGATTTCAAAATACTATCCAACATTGTCGCTGACCGCTAATTATGGACGTCAGGGTTTGGGGCCAGTATTTCCTTTATTTTCAAAAGCTGAAGGTGTTAATTGGTCTAGCTTTTCTGGGATCGGCCTGAATTTATCTGTACCTATTTTTAATGGATTCTTGACAAGATCCAAGGTCCGCCAAGCCCAGATCGATATTGATAAACTTCAGGTCGATATCGCTGATACAAAATTGGCGCTAAGTATGGCTGCGGAAAATTCCAAAGTGCAAATTAAGAATACACTTTTGACGATTGAGTCGAATCGCAAAAACGTAGATTTGGCCAAATCCGTATTGGAGGATACAAACAATAACTACAAGAATGGTTTGGCAACGTTAACAGATCTATTGGATGCTGAGAAAGCTTATGCTGATGCGCAAAATAATTTAAATACGTCTTTGCTTGATTATAAAGTGGCGGAAGTTCAACTGATTAAAGCGAATGGCAACCTCAAATCACTAATTAACGAATAATTGACTAATACAATATGAAACGCGGAATTATTACCCTACTTATTATTGCTGCTGTTCTTGCAGGAATATTTTTTGTGTTAAATAAAAATAAAAAGAAGAATGAAGCTGAGACTGCTGAAGTTGCCAAAACTAATGCGTCTATTGCCGTTCGCATTGATACTGCAAAGGTCACTTCGATGGATTTGCGTTATACTGCAAATGGCACCTTTGCGCCAAAGCAAGAAGTTACTGTTTCTGCAGAGACTGCTGGTAGAGTTGTGAAGGTGTTGGTTGATGAAGGATCTCGCGTGAGTGCCGGACAAACATTGGCAATCATCGAAGGGGATAAGCTAAATGTAAATGTCGCGAATGCTCAGGCAGCTTTTACCAATGCACAGGCCGATTTACATCGTTTTGAAAGCGCTTATTCTACAGGTGGTGTTACCAAACAGCAGTTGGATCAGGTGAAATTACAATATGAAAATGCCAAAAATAACTTAAAGGCTTCAAAATTGAATGCAGGCGATGTAACCATCAAAACTTCTGTTTCGGGAGTGGTCAATGCACGTAAAATTGAACCCGGAACTTATTTAAATGTTGGAGCTGCAGCATTTGATATCGTAAATGTCGGTACACTAAAATTACGTGTCAATGTGGATGAGAAAAATGTGGCAACCTTAAAGATCGGTCAATCTGTGGATGTATCGGCAAGTGTTTATGCTGACCAAAGGTTCACCGGTAAAGTGACGTTTATCGCGCCTAAATCAGACGGGAGCTTAAATTTTCCGGTGGAAATTGAAGTCAATAACTCATCCAATCGATTGCGTGCCGGTATGTATGGCACAGCGATGTTTGGCGAGAGTGTTGCCGGCAATACGCTTATCGTCCCTCGTAATGCATTCGTAGGTAGTGTGAGCGACAATAAAATATTCGTTCTTAAAAATGGCAAAGCAATTGAAACCAAGGTGAAATCCGGAAGAAACTTTGGCGATCACATCGAAATCTTGGGTGGCTTGCAAAATGGCGATCAAGTGATTGTTTCGGGTCAAATCAATTTGTTTGATCAGAGTCCTGTTGAAATTATTAAATAATGAATACTGATAAACAGTAGCAAATGAAGTCGTGGTTTCATTGCCATTAAAAACAAATAATTCTAATGAAAATTACCGAAATATCGATAAAACGTCCCAGTATAATTATCGTATTATTTATAATACTCACATTAGGCGGGTTGTTTTCTTATACTCAATTGGGGTACGAGCTAGTCCCTAAATTTGAGATCAACGTCATCACGGTGCAGACGGTCTATCCAGGAGCATCCCCCGCTGAGGTGGAAAGCTCTGTCACCAAGAAAATTGAGGATGCCATTTCATCCTTGGAAAGTATCAAAAAAGTAGAATCTACCTCGCTTGAAGGGGTGTCGATCGTTATGATTACCCTTAATAATGGCGCCGACGTTAACTTTTTGCTTACCGATGCTCAGCGGAAAATCAATGCTGTCATTAACGATCTGCCCGATGATGTGGAGACACCCTCCCTGTCCAAGTTCTCGTTGGACGATGTAGCGATCATGAGTTTGGCGGTTACCTCCAACTTGTCCGAGAAGGAGTTATATGACCTCTTGGACAATAAAATCCAACCTGTTTTTGCACGTATAAATGGGGTTGCTAAAGTAGACATGATCGGTGGCGAAGAGCGTGAGATTCAGATTTCTGTGGATCCGAAGAAAATCGAAGGTTATGGATTGACAATTTCACAGGTGCAACAAACTGTAGCGGCATCTAATTTGGATTTTCCTACAGGGAACGTAAGCACCCGTGATAATAGAACCACGATCCGGTTGGCCGGAAAGGTAACGTCAATTGAAGAGTTACGTAACTTGCCGATTACAACGCCGGCAGGGGTTCAGATCTATTTACGTGATATTGCAGACGTTCAGGATGGTATCAAAGAAATTGAAAAAGTAGCTCGTTTGGACCGCCAGAATACGATCTTGTTGCAGGTCTTTAAACAATCTGATGCCAACGCAGTGGCTGTGTCTGAAGCAGTAAAGAAAACCATTGCAGTACATGATAAAACTGGAAAGGTCGTGAGCGGGGTTGAGAAGGATTATGCGGCACAAAATATCAAAATACTTGTTGCAAATGACTCATCAGATTTTACCTTGAATGCAGCAGATAATGTCATCCATGATTTGATGATCGCTATTGCTTTAGTAGGTTTTATTATGTTGTTTTTCTTACAGAGTTTGCGAAATGCTGCAATTACAATGGTCGCGATTCCGCTTTCGTTGATTGCAACATTCATTGGCTTGCTTTTGATGGGCTACACATTAAACTTGATGTCGTTGTTAGGTTTGTCCCTTGTGGTGGGTATCCTGGTGGATGATGCGATCGTTGTTATCGAGAATATTCACCGGCATATGGAGATGGGTAAAAACAAGGTGCGTGCGGCATTTGATGGTGCTTCCGAAATTGGATTTACCGTTACAGCAATTACTTTAGTTATCGTTGTCGTATTCCTTCCAATAGCAATGTCTACGGGGCTGGTTGCGAATATCCTGGCACAATTCTGCGTGACCGTGATTATCTCTACGATGTTATCTTTATTGGTGTCATTTACGGTAGTCCCTTGGTTGTACTCGCGTTTCGGAAAACTTGAACACTTGAGCAAAACATCTTTGTTTGGACGGATAATCCATGGATTTGAAAGTGGTTTGACTGCGTTTACGCATTGGGTATCCGGATTATTGGTATGGTCTTTAAAAACACGATTGACTAAACTAGCTACGCTAGCACTAGCGATAGGGCTTTTGATTGCTTCATTTTCATTGGTAGTGAAGGGCTATATCGGTTCGGATTTTTTCCCGGGTATTGATCGTAAGGAATTTTTTATTCAATTGGAACTTGACAAAGATGCCTCGTTGGAAAAAACTAACTTATTGACACAAAAGGCGGAAGCTTATCTTAAATCCAAGCCAGATGTTAAAGAAATAATCACTACGGTCGGACAATCTTCGGACGGTATGGCTTCCACTACTGGATCTCGTTATAAATCCGAAATCCATGTTATTCTGGACAAGGAGAATTTTGACGGAAATTCCCAGGTGTATTCTGCAACCTTAAAACGTGAATTGGAAAATAAACTGATTGGTGCCAAGGTCAAAACTGTAAACGTTGGTATTATGGGAGCAGAGCAGGCGCCGTTGAAATTGACTATCATTGGCGCCTCTGTCGAAGACGCGCAAGAATTTGCGGAGAAAGCTGCCGACCAATTGCGCAAAATTCCGGGAGCTGCGGGAGTGAAATTGACCTCTGAAGCGGGTAACCCGGAGATCAATGTGAAGATTGACCGTAATAAAATGACATCCTTAGGCTTGAATGTGTCGACCGTCGGTATGACTATGCAAACTGCATTTTCGGGAAATACCGATAATAAATATAGGGCAGGGGATAACGAATATGATATTAATATCCGTTATATCGAAAGTGGTCGTGCAAATATTGATAATGTCCGTGATTTGAAGTTTATTAATGATAAGGGTGCTTCGATTTCATTGGAGCAATTTGCTAATGTCACTTATGGTTCAGGCCCCACTTTGTTGGAACGCCGGGACAAATCGCCAGCGGTATCTATTCAAGGGCAGGCGATCGGTAGACCGATGGGTACAGTAGCTCAGGAGTGGCAGGCGCAGTTTGAAAAATTACCGCGCAAACCAGGAATCGTATTTATCTGGGGTGGTAACATGGAGAACCAAACCGAAGGTTTTGGGACTTTGGGAATTGCCTTATTGGCATCAATTATCCTAGTATATTTGGTGATGGTTGCTTTATATGATAGTTTTATCACTCCATTCGTTGTCTTGTTCTCTATTCCTTTGTCATTTATCGGGGCATTATTGTTCTTGGCTTTAGGAAATCAAACATTGAATATATTTACGATTTTGGGTATCATTATGTTGATCGGTCTGGTAGCCAAGAATGCGATTATGCTGGTTGATTTTGCCAATCATCGTAAGGAGGCAGGGGATAATACCCATGATGCTCTAGTAGCTGCGAACCATGCCCGTCTTCGTCCGATTTTGATGACGACAATTGCGATGGTATTCGGTATGATTCCAATAGCTATAGCGACAGGTGATGGTGCCGATATGAATAGAGGCTTGGCAATTGTAATCATTGGTGGTCTGTTGTCATCTTTATTCTTGACGCTGGTTGTCGTTCCTGTTGTCTATTCGATCTTCGATAGTTTGCAACGCCGTTTTGGTAAAAAGAAAAAGAATGACTATGAAGCATTAATGGTGGAGGACTACGATCATATTGATGTAGCTGAACATTAAGTATAAATCAATTTTACAAAAAAAAGGAGGCTAAGTCATTGGCCTCCTTTTTTTTGTATTAATTTTAGGTTAATCAATCGATTGCGTAATTTTTTTTTATTACATTGCGGCCGCATTAACAAAAAAATATATACTTAAAATTGAGACAAGCATGTGTGGAATTGTAGGATACACAGGTTACCGTCAGGCGTATGGTATCGTCATTGATGGATTAAAAAAATTAGAATACCGTGGTTACGACAGTGCAGGAGTAGCGCTGCACAAGGGTGAACATGTTGATGTTTACAAAAAAACCGGAAAAGTGGTGAATTTGGAAGAATTCGTATACGGTCAAGATCTCCAATCAACAACAGGAATAGGACATACACGATGGGCTACCCACGGTGAGCCTTCTGATAGGAATGCCCATCCGCATTATTCAAATAGTGGTCGCATCGCGATGATTCATAATGGTATCATAGAGAACTATGCTTCCTTAAAATCGGAATTAATTAATAAAGGTTACCATTTCAAAAGTGATACAGATACAGAAGTACTCGTTAACTTTATTGAAGAAATCCAATTACAGAATGAGTGTCCCTTGGAGGAGGCAATTCGCATTGCCTTGAAAAGGGTTGTAGGTGCCTACGTAATCCTTGTATTGGAAGCTGGTCACCCAGATCGGATTATTGCGGCAAGAAAAGGAAGTCCGTTAGTAATTGGAATAGGCAAAAATGAGCACTTCCTGGGTTCAGATGCTTCCCCCATGTTAGCTTATACCAAAGAGGTCGTTTATATCAATGACTACGAGCTGGCGATTATTACTCCTGACGAATTAATTCTTAAGAACCTGGGCAATGAGCGGATTACCCCGTATATCCAAAAGTTAGACCTGGAGTTATCAGCTATAGAGAAAGGTGGTTACGATCACTTTATGCTAAAGGAAATCTTTGAACAACCTGATACGATCTACGATTCGATGCGTGGTCGTTTGGACTTGCAGGCCAAGCAAATTATTCTCAGTGGAATAGAGAAATATGCACATGAAATCAGCAATACCAATCGGATTGTTATCGTTGCTTGCGGGACAAGCTGGCATGCTGGTTTAATAGCTGAATATATCATTGAAGAATTATGCCGCATCAATGTTGAAGTGGAATATGCTTCTGAATTCCGTTATCGCAACCCAGTGATCCAGCCCGGAGATGTTATTTTGGCTATTTCGCAAAGTGGTGAGACCGCAGATACCTTGGTTGCCCTTGAGAATGCGAAAAAGCAAGGTGCCATTATTCTAGGAGTTGTCAATGTTGTCGGATCGTCGATTGCCCGTCTTTCAGATGCAGGTGCTTATACACATGCTGGACCGGAAATTGGAGTAGCAAGTACCAAAGCATTTACCGCACAACTTACTGTCTTAAATCTAATTGCCTTAAAAATAGCGGCATTAAAAGGAACGATTTCTGGAGAACGTTTTCTACAATTATCAGAAGAATTGCATAAGGTTCCGGAGAAAGTTCAATGGATTTTGGATACACAGATCGAAAAGATCCAACAAATAGCAAAAAAATATAAAGATGCAAGGGACTTTTTGTTTCTTGGTAGGGGATATAACTTCCCAGTCGCCTTGGAAGGTGCACTAAAGCTAAAGGAAATCTCTTATATTCACGCTGAAGGCTATCCAGCAGCAGAGATGAAACATGGTCCTATTGCTTTGGTGGATGAGAATTTGCCCGTTGTTTTCGTAGCAACGAAAGATGCTTATCATGAAAAAATTGTCTCCAATATTCAGGAGATAAAAGCAAGAAAAGGAAAGATTATTTCTGTTGTCACCAGAGGTGACGCAGTATCTGAAAGTCTATCGGATGACTATATGGAAATCCCAGAAGCGGATGAGATTATTGCACCTTTGATTTCCGTGGTTCCACTGCAGCTCTTGTCGTATTATATTGGTGTGGAGTTAGGCCTAGACGTCGATAAACCACGTAATCTGGCCAAATCTGTTACAGTAGAATAAGAAGACATATGAGTGTATTAAAGAAAAGGCCTTTGGAACATTTGGGATATGGTTTTATCCCAAATGAATTTCTTAAAGAAGGGCAAGATGAGTATACGCTGCGTTTTCAACAAAATCCACGCGATGATTACCGTGACCTCACGGCAAGCGAGATTCAGGAGCTCATTGCAAATGGGAATTGGTCCAGTGATTGGTCGAAGGTGAAAGTGTCAGCAATTTTTGATCCCAAGCAAATTCAGAACTGCAAATTTTATGGCTTGGTACGTATCGGGAACCTGAGCCCTAGTTACCTGGAATACCGCAACCTGCAACTTCCTATAGGTTTATATCATTCGACCATTATCAGTTCCGATTTTGGCGACGATGTTGCTGTACATCATGTAGGTTATTTGTCCTATTTTATAGTGGGTAATGAAGTACTGCTGAGTCAAATCAAGGAGATGGAGACCGGTAGTACGGCTAAGTTTGGAAATGGCATTCTTCGCGATGGTGAAGAATCGGGTAAACGCATTCAATTGGAGCTCTGTAATGAAAATGGCGCACGCTCCGTTTATCCCTTCGATGGCATGCAGGCAGCGGATGTCTATTTATGGACACGAAATCGCCACGATCATCAGCTACAGCGCCGTTTTGAGGAACTGACAGATCAAAAGTTTGGTACGCAACGTGGTTATTATAGTCAGGTCGGTGATCGCTGTGTGATCAAAAATACGTTCACAATCAAAAATGTGAAGATTGGCACAGATGCTTATATTAAAGGGGTTAACAAGTTGAAGAACGTGACCATCAATTCATCACATGAATCCTATACGCAAATTGGTGAAGGCTGTGAGCTTGTCAATGGGATCATTGGCTATGGTTGCCGTATTTTCTATGGAGTAAAAGCTGTACGTTTTATTTTGGCTTCTTATTCGCAATTAAAATATGGAGCGCGGTTGATCAATTCCTATCTTGGTGATAACTCGACCATCTCCTGTTGTGAAGTGCTTAATTCTTTGATTTTTCCGGCACATGAGCAGCATCATAATAATTCCTTTTTATGCGCGGCATTGGTTATGGGACAAAGCAACATGGCTGCTGGGGCTACTGTGGGGTCTAACCATAACTCCAGAGCTGCTGACGGCGAGATTATAGCAGGCCGTGGTTTCTGGCCAGGTTTATGTGTGAGCCTCAAGCACAATTCGAGATTTGCTTCTTATTGTTTGATCGTAAAAGGAGATTTTTTACATGAACTGGATATACAGTTGCCTTTTACCTTAGTAAGCAATGATGTACAGCACGATAGGCTTGTGCTGATCCCAGGATATTGGTTTATGTATAATATGTACGCGCTGGTGCGTAATGCTAATAAGTATGAGGCGCGGGACAACAGACATTTTAAAAATCAATATTTTGAATACGATATGTTGGCACCCGACACGGTTAATGAGATGTTTGCCGGAATGGATGCTTTGGCCTTAGCCGTATCTGAAAGCCTTCAATCTGGAGAAAATAAAACGCAAGAGGAGCGGATTCTGGCAGGACGTGACTTACTTGCCAACAATATTGATCTGAAAGATAAAACGATCGTTCTGTCTGGAGCGGAGAACTCACGCAGACCTACCGTAATCCAAAAAGTAGGTGAAGCTTATCATCTTTATCGTTCATTCATTAAGTATTATGGTGTATTGCACCTGATGGATGCATTGGAGTCTGGCTTATCGTTGGATGATATCCTTGAAAATCTTTCTGCTGAAAAGCGGACAAGTTGGGAAAATATTGGTGGACAGCTTATTGAAAGCAATGCTTTACGCGTTTTCTTAGAAGATATCAAATCCAAAAGCATTGATTCTTGGGATGATATTCACGAATTTTATCATGCACAAAGTAAGGATTATCCATTGGATAAACGTAAGCATGCTTTGTTGTCCCTTATTGAAATTCTTACTTTGGAAGGTGTTGAAATATCCAAAGATAAAATTGTATCTTTGTTGGATGAGGCTTTAGGGCAGCGGATCTGGATAGGTGAGCAGATCTATAAATCGCGAGCGAAAGATTACAAGAACCCATTCAAGAATATGGTGTATGCCAATGATGAGGAACGGGATATTGTCGTTGGGAAGTTGGAGGAGAATTCCTTTATCAATCAACAACAAAAAGAATTAGAGATATTTAAAATAAGGGTTGCTAATTTGAAAGGGCAATTTTAAAAAGAAAGGCTTCTGCTCGGAAGCCTTTTCTTATTTTACCTTTTAAGCTTGGAATAATGATCTTATTCATCGGGAATAAATGTTATTAGATAATTTATCAAGCATCGTGTATTTTATCCAACGGTTTGCGTTTGTTCTCTTTAATATGCTTAAAATGACTAGGTGTCAGTCCGGTGACTTTTTTGAATTGATTACTCAAATATGCAACACTCGAGTAATTCAATTGATAGGCTATCTCACTTAAAGTCAGCTCGTCATAAACTAATAATTCCTTGACGTATTCAATTTTTTGGCTGATAAAATATTTCTCGATTGTCATGCCTTCCACATCTGAAAACAAATTCGAAACATAACTGTAATCATGGTAAATCTGGTTGCTGATTATTTCTGATAAATTTAAATTTGTATGATTATGTTGATTACGGATTAAGTCCAAGACTAAATGTTTAACCTGCTCAATTAATACGGATCTCTTGTCATCGATTAGTTCAAAGCCAAGTGCAGAAAAACTCTCGGCTAATTGAGCGGATTGGAGCCTGTCGAGTGTCTCTTCAATTTCAACTTGTCCCAAAGAAATATGTTTTATGTGAAGATTATGCTTGGTCAATTCGTTTTCGACAACCATGATGCACCTATTGCATACCATATTCTTTATTGCGAGTTTCATTCGATTTTTTTTATACAAGTTACAAATCCAAACCCAAAGATCGCAAATTAATAAGACACACGGTTGTAAGATTTAGGCGATATGTTGTAGTTTTTTGGTGCCTTCTGCTGGTCAAGCCACATACCAGCCTGTCTCGCCGATGGTTCCGCAGCGCTGATCACGCTAGGGATTAATCGCAATAGGGGTACCGATGGGAACGGCCTGATAAAGTTCATCAATTTCTTTGTTGGTTAGGGCCATGCAACCGAATGTCCAGTCTGTCCAACGTTGTAATTTCCCGATAAAGCCCATTCCATTTCTTAATCCATGGATTTTGATGTCACTACCCGCTGTTTTGCCCAAAGATTTGGCATAGGCGATATCCTGATCATTCGGATAGGAAACCCCTAGGTTCTTGTGGTATCCACTGTACTGATTCTTATCGTTGATATAATATAATCCTTCCGGTGTCTTTAAGTCACCTTCAATTTTTTTAGCTCCAATCGGCTTTCCGCTCAGCGATATTCGGTATGATTTGAGCAATTTGCCTTGCGCATAAGCTGATAGAGTCCGTTTGGATTTATAGACCACAAGTTTGTCGATCACCGCGTTTTTTGGTAAGCGGGGTTCTGGATAGAGGTTATAGGCGGTAGTCCCCAAAAACAATACGAGGAATACGACAGCAACGATTTTTAGCCAGTTGCGGCGGTTTTTATTTCGTTTCATAAGAATCACTATTATCTAAATGGATCGGTTAGCTTACATGGAAAACCAGGATTCATATTAATAGCCATAACGAATTGCTGCATGAGCAATCCGCTATAGCTATTTAAATTCAGTGATCTATTAAAATTCACGGTCGACATCCTTGTCTCCACGGCCAGATAGATTGACGATAGCAAGTTTGTTTTTATCTTTCAATAGTTTGACTGCCAAGGCAACAGCATGTGAGGACTCGATTGCCGGGATGATTCCTTCTAATTTGGAAAGCAATTTATAGGCGTCGATTGCTTCGTCGTCCGTAACCGGATAATAGTTGGCCCGATTGCTGTCCTTTAAAGCGGCATGCTGAGGCGAGATGCCCGGGTAATCTAGTCCAGCAGATACGGATGTGGATGGGATCGGATTGCCTTCATCGTCAACAAGGCAGTAGGAATAGGTACCCTGAAATACAGTTGGTTTACCAAAAGATAGGGTAGCGGCTGTTTTAGGGTAAGTGCCTGAGCCGCCGCCTTCACCGCCATTGATTTCAACTTCTTGATCATCCAGAAAACCTGAAAATAACCCAATGGCATTTGATCCACCGCCTACACAGGCAAAGATACTGTCTGGAAGGCGTCCTTCCTGTGCAAGAATTTGTTGCCGGGCTTCCTTGCCGATCACACTCTGAAAATAGCCCACCATTTTAGGATAGGGATGCGGTCCGACATGTGAACCAAGAAGATAATAAGATGTCGGGTTTTCAACATAATACATCAACGCGGCGTCAACAGCATCTTTAAGTGTTCGGCTTCCTAGATTTGTTGTGACAACCTCAGCACCAAGCAGCTCCATCCGTTTCACATTCAAGGCCTGACGGACGGCATCGATTTCGCCCATAAACACCTTGCATGGTATATTTAAGAGAGCAGCGGCGGTCGCGGTTGCAACTCCATGTTGACCAGCTCCGGTTTCGGCAATAATTTCCGTAGCTCCCATTTGTTTTGCCAATAAGATCTGACCGATACAATTGTTGATTTTGTGTGAACCTGTATGATTCAGGTCTTCCCGTTTTAAGTAGATCTTGGATCCTACATATTCACTCAGATTTTTTGCAAAATACAAAGGTGAAGGACGTCCCACATAGTGTCTGAGGATGGAGATGAATTCCTTCTGAAATTCTTCTTTCTGAACATGGCTGTCAAAAAAATCGGCTAATTTGTTTAACTGATTTTCTAGGACAGGTGGGATATAAGATCCTCCATACTCACCATATTTACCATTGTATTGAAGCATGTTCTCGTTCGCTTCGACAGATGCACACTTTTCTAGACTCATTTTAGGCTTAAGTTTCTTGTTGTAAAAATTTTGCTCATTAAAGAGGCCTAAATATAGTAATCTTTGTAAGCTTTAGCTATACAACGCACTAATTTTGTTAATTAATATGGATGCAATAATTATTATTGAGCTGGGTGATTCATAACAGCTATATAAAGCATTGAACAGATCTAATAGAAAATTGAAAGTAGACAGGCATAACAATACGTAGGTTGTGTATTGAAGTTTCGAACCTAACGAATTATTCGTGATACAAGTATTATCTATAGCTCCTTTTGTATAGATAAATACATTAATTCTTATTTTTAAAATATTGTTTTACTATTTAAAAGTATGGGTTTTAAATTCAATAATATATTTATATTATATATTCATATGTTTTATATAAATAGAGTCCGTGTTTAATACGAGATATAACAAGTGTTCGGTTCTTATTCGAGACTGATTCATGGCTGATTCGTATCTGAGAGCAGGTGTGAGGAGCTTGTCAATAAGGTGACAGCAGCCTGAATCCGTGCTATACTCGGACTCACCACGGACTCATGTCGGATTCATCATGGATTTATAGTGAGGAAGGCCCGACGGAGGGGCGGAGCAGTCTGCCATCATTGTCGAAGGAATATCGCGGCCGAAAGCGTAAGGGTATCTGAACTGCTAGGGCACAATAAAAAAAAGCATCTTTGCTAAAAAAGATGCCTTAATGAATATTTTTTAGGTTAGTTTAACCGCTTTTTTATGCTTTTGGTTTGCGGAAGATAAAATAGAGGCCGATCAAAATAAACGGTATACTCAAAATCTGTCCCATATTGAGCAGCATACTTTGTTCAAAAGGTTCCTGATCAATTTTAAAGTGCTCCAATACCATTCGTGCACCAAATAATAAGACCATAAAAATACCGAACAATTTTCCTTTTTGACGATTCGGGTCTGATTTGAATAAGGAAGCGATGATAATAAAGATGACAATATAGGCTATAGCCTCATAGAGCTGGCCTGGATGACGGGGGATATTGTCATGACGCTCAAAAATTATTGCCCAAGGCAAGTCCGATGGTGTACCGACCATCTCTGAATTGAAAAAATTGCCGATACGAATCAGCGCGCCAGCAATAGGTACAACCACAACTAATCTGTCTGCCAACCATAAAAAATCGGTCTTCGTCTTACGGCAGTATAGGTAGAGTGCAACAAGGATGCCGATCGCTCCTCCATGCGAAGCCAAACCGGCAAAACCGGTGACGTGGAATCCGTTTTTATCCCATTTAAAAGGAAGAAAAATTTCCAATATATGGTCTTTGTAATAATCAAAATCGTAGAATAAGCAATGACCAAGTCGTGCGCCGATCAGTGTGCCGAGGAAGATATAGATAGATAGTTGATCCAGTTGTTCTTGCGTGCGGCCTTCATTTTTGAAAATGCGCAACATAATAACATAGGACACAAAGAAAGCGAGGAGCCAACATAAGGCGTAATAGCGTAGGGCAAAAGCGCCAAAGTTGAACATCTCGGGATCTACATTCCAATGTATTGCACTTAGTATTGAATTCATATTTTTTTATGTCTGTTTAAATTACTAAGGTAAAGATAGGGTTTAATCTTATTTTTCAATAAAATCAAAGTGAAATGTAAAAGGAATATTCCAAAAAACATTTTTACTTTTGCATTTCATTGAAATTTTCATATTTTGACGAAAGTAAATAGAAAAGGACAAGATGGCTGAAAAGAATAAGAAAAAAGAACAGAAAACAACTGCGGTCGTAACAAAAGATTCGCTTTCATTTTTTGAAAAATATATAAATAATGCTTCACCCACAGGTTTTGAATGGGACGGTCAGCGTTTATGGTTGGATTACCTGAAGCCTTATGTCGATGACACTTTCGTTGATAATTATGGTACAGCTGTTGGCGTTATCAACCCAAAGGCTGCCTATAAAGTGGTAATCGAAGCGCATGCCGACGAAATTTCCTGGTTTGTCAATTACATTACAAAAGATGGATTAATCTACGTGGTACGGAACGGTGGTTCGGATCATCAAATTGCTCCTTCTAAACGTGTCAATATCCATACAGAAAAAGGGATTGTAAAGGCTGTATTTGGCTGGCCTGCTATTCATACCCGTTCGGGAGAGAAGGAAGAAAATCCTTCCCTGAAAAATATCTTTTTGGATTGCGGCTGTAGTTCTAAAGAAGAAGTGGAGGAACTGGGTGTACATGTCGGCTGTGTGATTACTTACGAAGACACGTTTTCGATCCTGAATGATCGTTATTATGTCGGACGTGCTTTAGATAACCGTGCCGGTGGTTTTATGATTGCTGAGGTTGCGCGTTTGCTAAAAGAGAATAAAAAGAAATTGCCGTTTGGATTATATATTGTAAATTCGGTGCAGGAAGAGATTGGTCTGCGGGGTGCAGAGATGATTGCAGAGCGTATTAAGCCCAATGTGGCCATTGTGACGGACGTAACACACGACACCCAGACACCAATGATCAACAAGATCACCCAGGGAGATTTGTTCTCCGGAAAAGGTCCGGTATTGTCTTATGCGCCAGCAGTTCAGGTCAATTTGAATAAACTGTTGGTGAAAGTTGCAGAGCAAAACAATATTCCGTTCCAACGTCAGGCATGCTCACGATATACTGGGACAGATACGGATGCTTTTGCGTATAGCAATGGCGGTGTACCTTCGGCGTTGATTTCCCTGCCATTACGTTATATGCATACGACTGTTGAAATGGTACACAAAGAGGATGTTGACAATGTGATCCGTTTGATTTATCAGACATTGTTGAATATCGAGGATGGACAGGACTTTAGAACTTTTACAAAATAGAATTTAGGATTATATTAACTTATCATTTAGAATTATTATGGAAAATAACCAAAATCAAAACGAATTGAGCATTGAGTTGACAGAAGAAGTAGCAGAAGGAATCTACTCAAATCTTGCGATTATCACTCACTCTAATACAGAATTTGTGGTTGACTTTATCCGTGTGATGCCAGGAGTGCCAAAAGCAAAAGTGAAATCAAGAATCGTTTTGACTCCAGAGCACGCAAAACGCTTGTTAGGTGCATTGGTTGATAACGTGAATCGTTTCGAAGCATTGAACGGTCCGATCAA
Source organism: Sphingobacterium prati (assembly GCF_013167215.1). Lineage (GTDB taxonomy): Bacteria > Bacteroidota > Bacteroidia > Sphingobacteriales > Sphingobacteriaceae > Sphingobacterium > Sphingobacterium prati. The sequence goes on along the minus strand of NZ_JABJWY010000034.1, from coordinate 572,179 downwards.
AATGGATGTAGGTGTTGCAGAACAACCTCAACAAGGTGGTGACCCAACAGTGGCATTTCCATTCGGAACTCCTCAAGGTCAAGCATAGTCAGTAGTACAATCTATCGATATTTTAAGGCGCCAATAAAACAATTGGCGTCTTTTTTTGTCTCAATTTGTGGTTGCTTGGCTACCCCGATATTTGGGCTCAGGCTCGACTTTTACTATTTTTAGGAAAACTTATTTCAAAAGGAGATTTATATATGGATATTCAGGTGCGCAACTTGACAAAGAAGGATTATGTTGATCTGAAAAAATCAATGGAGCAAGCTTATGATGGTGTAGGGGATACCTGGTCAAAGGAAAATATTCAGGATTTGATCGAAATATTTCCCGAAGGACAATTGTGCGTGGAGATCGACGGGCATGTAGTGGCCTGTGCGCTGTCCATTATCCTTAATTCCAAAAAGAATAATATCTACGATAGTTATTACGATATTATTGATGATGGAAAATTCAGTAAACACAGTGATGACGGAGATACGTTATATGGCATCGAAGTGTTTGTTCATCCCGAACATCGTGCATTGCGCTTAGGGCGACGCCTCTATGACGCACGGAAGGAGCTGTGTGAACAGATGAATTTAAAATGTATTGTTGCCGGCGGCAGGATTCCCAATTACCATAATTATGCGGACAAAATGAGTCCGAGAGTATACATTGAGAAGGTAAAACGCAAGGAAATTTATGATCCGACACTGACCTTTCAGCTTTCCAATGATTTTCATGTCAAAAAGGTGCTGAAACATTATCTACCGGAAGATGCCGAGTCTATGGAATTTGCCACCTTGCTGGAGTGGAATAATATTTACTACGAATCAGAAACCCGATCGATCTCAACGACCAAACAGACAATTCGTCTGGGATTGGTACAGTGGCAAATGCGTTTATTTGATAATATAGAAGCTTTTTATGATCAGATTGAATTCTTTGTGGATACGGTAAGTGACTATGGAACAGACTTTATTATGTTTCCGGAGTTTTTCAATACGCCACTAATGAGCCCGTATAATGATCTTCCCGAGCGGCTGGCGATGGAAAGGCTGGCACAGCATACTTCAGATATTATCGATCGTATTCAGCAATTTGCTGTTTCCTATAATGTGAATATTATCGCGGGATCTATGCCGCTGATGGAAAATAAGAAACTCTATAATGTTTCTTACTTATGCCATCGTAATGGTAAGCTGGATGAATTTAAGAAAATTCATATTACGCCAAATGAATTTAAATACTATGGTATGGTAGGTGGAAGCGAGGTGAAGGTATTTGATACCGATTGTGGTAAGGTTGGCCTGCTGATCTGCTACGATGTAGAGTTTCCGGAACTCAGTCGTATATTGGCTGACCAAGGTATGCAGATCCTCTTCGTACCTTTTATGACTGATACACAGAATGGCTACATCCGGGTCAGGACCTGTGCACAAGCGCGCGCCATTGAAAACGAATGTTATGTGGCAATTGCTGGTTCTGTCGGTAACTTGCCACGTGTCAACAACATGGATATTCAATACTCGCAATCTGCAGTCTTTACACCGTCAGATTTTGCATTTCCGAACAATGCAATCAAGGCTGAAGCCACCCCCAATGCGGAGATGGTACTGATTGCAGATGTAGATCTTTATGCCTTAAGGGATCTGCATGAATATGGCACTGTAAAAGTTAAAAAGGATCGACGCAAAGATCTCTATGAAGTAAAACTTTTGAAATAATTAACCTGTATTTTTGAAGGACTTCAAAATATGCTTAGCTTTAATTATATTCTTTAATCTAATAAAGTATGATACAAAAATTCAAATGGGGGACGCTCTCTATCGTCTTAATGATGATGTCATGTCAGTCAAATAAGAGCAAGGAGAGTTCTCAGGAAGTCAGAACCAGCTTTTTTGATGTTTCTGGCATGGATACAACGGTCCATCCTGGCGATAATTTTTTTCAATATGCGAACGGAGCATGGATGAAAAATACCCAGATACCAGCTTCTGAAACAGGTTGGGGGTCATTCTATATTTTGGCAGATGAAAATTTGCAGAAACTAAAAACTGTTTTGGAAAATGCAGCCCAATCCAACAGTAAAAAGGGATCAGATCAGCAAAAAGCTGGTGATTTCTATGCGAGTGGAATGGATACCGTAACCATCGATAAATTAGGTGCCAAGCCGATAGAAGAGGCTGTTCAGAAAATCAATGCGTTGAAAAATGTCGATGAACTGATCGCCTATGCGGCCGATGGATTCAAAAATGGTGATGGCGACCTATTCAGCTTTTATGTGGCTGCAGATGATCGAATCAGTAGTAAAAATGCGCTACAATTTTTTCAGGGTGGATTGAATCTACCGGAAGCTAGTTATTATTTGGATCAGGATGATAAGGCCAAAAAGATCAGGGAAGCCTACAATGCTTATCTGGTTAAACTGTTTGGATTGATCGGTGAGGAAGCAAGTGCCCAAAAATCTGCCGAAGAAGTGCTCAAGCTGGAAACAGAAATTGCGAAATCCCATTTGACACCTGTTGAATTAAGGGATCCGATTAAAAACTATAACAAGTTTGCTGTTCAGGATTTTCAGAAACAGACCCCAAATCTGAATTGGAAAGAGATCCTCGGTCGCTTGGAGGTAAAGACCGATACGATTTTGGTACAGCAGCCTAAGTTTTATATCGCATTGAACAATTTGTTGAAATCGCAATCTGTAGATGTCTGGAAAACAAAGTTAAAAGCTGACTTAGCGAATGCATCGGCAAGTGCGCTTAGCAAGGAATTCAGAGATGCTAAATTCGAGCTATTCGGCAAGACCCTGAATGGACAGAAACAACAGAAAGAACGCTGGAAATTGATGGTCAGTTCGGCTGATGAAAATTTGGGTGAGATTGTCGGAAAACTCTATGTGGATGACTATTTTAAACCGGAAGCAAAACAGCGCATGCTGGAATTGGTCGATAATTTGCAAAAGGTCTACAAGACAAGAATTGAAAAATTAGACTGGATGACGCCGGAAACCAAGAAAAAAGCAATTGAAAAATTGGAAGCGTTTGTCAAGAAGATTGGTTATCCGGAAAAATGGAAAAATTATAGTGATGTAGAAGTAGCGAAAGATACTTACTATGCCAACCTTCAGTCCTCAGCTAAGCATGCCTATAAAGAAATGGTCAATAAAATAGGTAAACCGGTCGATAAAAAAGAGTGGTTGATGACGACTCCGACAGTCAATGCATACTATAATCCACCATACAATGAGATTGTATTCCCTGCGGGAATTCTGCAATTTCCATTCTTTGATGCCAATGCGGATGATGCGATTAATTACGGTGCTATTGGTGCTGTAATAGGGCATGAGATGACACATGGTTTTGATGATCAAGGTAGACAATATGATAAAGCTGGTAACTTAAACGATTGGTGGACAGCAGTAGATGCCAAACAATTTACCGAACGTGCAAATCAAGTCGCAAAATTATATGGAAGCTTTACCTTGTTGGACAATCAACATGTCAACGGGGAACTAACCTTAGGTGAAAATTTGGCTGATATCGGTGGTTTGAATATTGCTTACGATGCTTTTAAATTGACCAAGCAGGGGCAGGGAAGTGAGAAAATTGATGGTTTTACGCCCGATCAACGTTTCTTCTTGAGTTTTGCGCAAGTTTGGCGGGTAAAAAGCAGCGATGAACGTATGCGTTTGCGTTTGAAGGTTGATCCTCATAGTCCAGAGCAATTTCGTGTAAATGGACCTGTTTATAATATGGAAGCGTTTTATAAAGCATTCAATGTGCAGCCTACAGCTAAAATGTACGTTGCACCCGAAAAAAGAATTTTAGTTTGGTAAGCTGTTAATAGCTGCTTTTCTGTTATTTCCGACGGTAGTAGCGGATCAGCTGGGCGTAAATGAAGGGAAAAAGATAGATTTATCTTTGAATTGTGGTAAAAACTAATTACTTTTGCCCTTCATTTAATAACACATTTAATTAATTAACAATGTACGCAATAGTAAATATAGCAGGACAGCAATTTAAGGTTGCAAAAGACCAGTTCCTTTTTGTACACCGTTTACAAGGAGATGAAGGCGCTAGTATTGAATTTGACAATGTATTGTTAGCAGAAGACGGTGGTAAATTTACCATTGGTACACCTAGCGTTGCTGGTGCAAAAGTTTCGGCTAAAATTTTGTCTCATTTAAAAGGTGATAAAGTTATCGTTTTCAAGAAAAAACGTCGTAAAGGCTACAAAAAGAAAAACGGTCACCGTCAACAATTTTCTAAAATCCAGATCACTGGTATTACGTTATAATTGAATTTTTAATCAGACATTAGTCTTAAATTAAGATAAAGAAATGGCACACAAAAAAGGTGCGGGTAGTTCTAAGAACGGCCGTGAGTCACATAGCAAGCGTTTAGGTATCAAAATCTTCGGTGGTCAACAAGCAATCGCAGGTAACATCATCGTACGCCAACGCGGTACACAACACAATCCTGACACAAATGTTGGTATTGGTAAAGACCACACATTGTTCGCTTTAGTAGACGGTAAAGTAGTTTTCCGTAAAAAAGCTAACAATAAATCTTATGTATCTGTAGTTCCTACAGAGCAAGCATAAGTTTTGCAACAATATTTGAAAAAGGCATCAAGCAATTGATGCCTTTTTTATGCAAGGTACTTTCTGCTATTAAATTTTTATGCTTAATAAATTTATTCCATTTTGTTAAAATTGAAGCGATTCATCTTGTTGAATATGAGTTTATTGTAGGTTTGTGGAGTCCAAGTGTGTTGAATTTACGCCTAAATTATACGCTTAAATAATACCGCGAACTGTTATTTTCTGTTAAATGTAACCGCTTTGGTACAATTTTTATAAGGGATAGGTGTTTTTAAAATAAATACCGATTTATGAATTATTCGCGATTGGAAAATACAAATGACCAGGCAATAGCATGTACGCCATTTGGAGTTAAATACTTGTGCCTAAATAATCGGGATCTTCCTATAGCCTTTAAAATACTAATTATTTACATATGAAATACAACAAGTTGGGATATGGTATGTGTGTTGGGGTGTTTGCCTGTTCATTATATTCCTGTAGTTCCATTTATATGCCCAATGTGCCTTCGGCGCCCATGTTTACAGAAGCGGGTGAGGTATATGTTTCAGGGAATATCAATACAAAGGCAAATGTGTCTGCAAATCTAGGCGTAGCGGTGACCGATCATGTCGCTGTTATTGCAAATGGGTCTTATGTGGATAACAAATCCAATACGAAAGACTATGCACAGAAAATGGGCGAAGCGGGGATCGGGTACTATACGCGTTTTGGTAGAAAAAATAATCGTGTATTTGAGGTATATGGAGGATACGGACTGGGGACTACAAGTGTAGTTGACAAACGATCTTCAACAATGGGACAGGCGATTGTGGAGACGCAGGATATGGATTTTGATAAGGTATTTGTGCAAGTAAACTTTTCGTCCGAGAAGAAAGATGCCCTGAAATTGTTCGGTAATAGACATGATATTGATTATGGGACTATTATAAGACTGAGTAATATGCGGATGAAGAATTTTGCCATTGATGGTCTGCCAGTGGAGAAAGAAGACAACATGCTCATTGAACCTGTATTTTATACAAGGATGGGGCTTGGAAAAGGATGGAAGTTACAGTATACAAATGGTATGGTTTTCGGTTTTAAAAGTAATACATATTTAAAAGCGGGCTATCCATTGTTTACACTAGGAGTTTTGTATAAATTTGGAGGAAAATAGCGGCTATGAGCAAGAAAATTTTATTTGCGTGTTTAGTATTTTTAGGTTTGTTCATTTCCGGATGTGGAGTGAATCGTCAAAAAGCACAGATCGAGAACTTGGCAAAATGTAAGTTTGATGTGGAATCAGTTGATAGTATTCGATTGGCAGGAACATCTTTACAGCGTCTGATCAAAAATAATCAGGTTGATCTAGGGGCAGCACCTAGCTTGGCTTTGGCCTACCTACGGAAGGATATTCCATTGGATGCTGTTATCCGTCTCAAAATAGATAATCCAACCCTAAAGAAAGCATCAATCAATAAATTTCAGTATATCATCCTTTATGGTGGCCAGCAACTTGTCGAGGGGATTGTCAATCAATCCTTACAAATTGAGCCAGGCGGGTCTACTATAGCTAATGTGCGTATTTCGACCAATATTTATGATCTTTTGATAAATTCAGACCTGCAAAATTTTTTAATGTCCAGTGATGAGAATAAAAAAGGAATATTTACGTTAAAAATTAAACCTTCAATCAATATTGCTGGCCAATCGATATTTTACCCAGGATACATTACCATTGACAAAACGGTAAGCCGAAAAATCCTGTTATAAAAAACTATAGCGCAGCAAAAGATAATAAGGTTTTCCATGCACATGGAAAACCTTTTTTATGAACAGAATTATCTTTTTGATTTGTTGAGTGCTGTAGAGAGGGCAAGCTCGATTTGCTAAACCGTTATTATGATTGACTCTTTTGCTACGGAATTAAACTGTAATAAAAAAGTTATACTATCAAAGTGTAAAGTGTACACCTTATTTTATATTTTAGTCCTTAAATAGAAACCTAAATATGTTAAAAAGATTCTTAATTCCTGTTTTGCTGTTAGCTGGAGCATATACCTTTGCTCAGACGAAATTTGATCCTTATGAGCAGACCATTGCGGGGACCAGTCTTTCGTTTAAAATGGTGGCTATCCCCGGCGGAAGTTTTAAAATGGGATCCGTTTCTGGCGGAAAAGAAGATGAAAAACCGGTACATGAAGTTAAGCTCGACCCATTTTGGATGGGGCAGTACGAAGTAACCTGGGATTTGTTTGAACCCTTTTTGTACAAAGATTATGAAATCGCGAAAAGCAAGGATGGTAAAGTTGCCCCAGAAATAGATGCGGTAACCCGACCTACAAAACCCTATCTTGATATGACATTTGGTTTTGGTAAAGAGGGGCATCCGGCACTTGCTATGACTCATTATAACGCGATTCAATTTTGTAAGTGGCTTTATGTACGCACAGGCGTATTTTATCGTCTTCCTACAGAGGCGGAATGGGAATATGCTGCTCGCGCTGGAGCTAATACTGCTTATTTCTTTGGTGACAATGATGCTCAGCTCGCTGAATATGCTTGGTTTAAAGATAATGCCGAGCAAAAAACACATGCTGTAGGAGAGAAAAAGCCAAATCCTTGGGGTCTTTACGATATTTATGGTAATGTCGGCGAATGGACCTATGATCAATATAAGGCAGATAGTTATGCCCAGGGCAAGGATAAAGTGTTGATAAATCCGGTTGTTGTTCCAACGACTTTGTATCCACATGTCGTTCGCGGTGGTGCTTTCGACAGTGCAGCTGCGGACCTTCGTTCGGCTGCCCGTGCTGCTTCGGATCCAATATGGAAACAATTAGATCCACAAGTTCCAAAAAGCAATTGGTGGTTTCCAGAAGCACCATTTGTCGGCCTGCGTTTAGTTAGACCAGTCAACCCACCTAGCCAAGAGGAGATTATGGCTTATTATGATAAAAAACCAATAAAAGATTTTTAAAAAATAAAATAATCAATATCAATATAAAACTATTATGGAAAATCTAGAAAGAAGAGATTTTATTAAAACATCTGCCGTGGTTGCAGGCGGTGCCATGTTGAGCTCACTGCCTTTATCCGGGGCTTACGCTGCTGGTTCTGATGTTATCAAAATAGCCTTAGTGGGCTGTGGGGGTAGAGGTACGGGGGCTACCTTCGATGCGCTAAGTTCGGGTGCGAATATCAAAGTTGTCGCTTTGGCTGACGCGTTTAAAGATAATTTAGATAGTACATATAACACGCTTAAGGAAAAATGGCAAGATAAAATTGATGTCAGCGATAATCATAAATTTGTTGGATTTGATGCTTATAAAGAGGCTATAAAATTGGCTGATGTTGTTATTTTGGCCACGCCTCCGGGATTTAGGCCAGCACATTTTGAAGAAGCTATCCGTCAAGGAAAACATGTTTTTATGGAGAAACCTGTTGCGGTCGATATTCCGGGGGTACAACAGGTCATACGTGCGGCAGCCGAAGCTAAACGTAAAAAGCTGAATGTTGTCGTTGGATTACAACGTCGCTATCAGACAAATTACCGCGAAGCGATCAAACGTATTCACGATGGTGCAATCGGTGATATTACTTCCGGACAGGTTTATTGGAACTCGGGCGGGGTATGGGTACGCCCACGTAAGCCTGAGCAAACAGAAATGGAGTATCAGATGCGGAATTGGTACTACTTTAACTGGCTGTGCGGAGACCATATCGTTGAGCAACATGTACACAATATTGATATTGCCAACTGGGTGAAAGGATCTTATCCGGTGTCTATCCAAGGGACTGGAAGCCGGGCGCATCGTACCGGTAAAGAGTATGGTGAGATCTATGATAATTTTGCGTTGGAATTGACCTATGCGGACAACAGTGTGGTATATAGCCAATGTAGACATTTTGAAGGAATACAAAATCGTGTCGACGAGCAGTTTCAGGCGACAAAAGGCCGTGTATACCTCTCTGCCGGTGGACAAGCTGTATTGTATGATTGGAAAGGTAAAGAAATCTATCGTCATGATGCGAAAGGTAATCCAAACCCTTACCAACAGGAGCACAAAGAACTTTTCGAGGCGATTTCTAAAGGTGAGTATAAGTTTGAGAATGCAGAGTATGGCGCATACAGTACACTAACTGGTATCATTGGTCGTATTGCTTGTTATACAGGTAAGGTTATCAAATGGGATGAGGCATTGAAATCCAGCATCAAGTTAGGGCCAGATGTACTCGCATGGGATGCTAAACCGAAGTTATTGCCTGATACCGAAGGTTTTTATGCCGTAGCTAATCCTGGTCAAAATACAAACCTTTATATTTAATAGCTGTGCGGTGATGGGGCTAAACAGTAAAATTTGCTATATATTCTTTTTTATGCTATCCACGCTTGCTATACAGGCGCAAACGGTTTCAAAAGAATTGCGCAAGATTCGCCTGGAGGGCCCTGCACAAGGCACACAGTTTCACATTACTTATTTCGCAACGGATAGCGTTGTCAAGCGTCAGGAAATAGATAGTATCTTAAAAGTTATTGATCTATCGATGTCGGTCTACCATAAGGATTCGAAGATATCCCTGTTCAACCAGGATACTGCGACACATATCGAAATGGATAAACATATGGCTCATGTCATCGCTGCTTCATTTCGATATAACAAGCTATCCAGCGGCCAATTCGATATTACCATTGCCCCACTGGTCAACCTTTGGGGCTTTGGTGTGAAAAGAAGCGAAGTTGTACCAGATTCGGCAACGGTCTATCAGGCAAAGAAATTTGTTGGTATGCACTATCTCAACGTGAAGGGCAGACGGCTAATAAAGAAAAAACCGGGTGTTAAGATTGATGTAAACGGTATTGCACAGGGCTACACAGTAGATGTGCTGGCTGACCACCTAAAACATAAAGGGCTGTCGAGTTATATGGTGGAAGTGGGAGGCGAAATCAGGGCATCGGGAGCGCCACCTGAGCAACAGGGCTTTTCAATTGGTATTTTACATCCCGATGAAAATAAACAGGGGGAGATAATAACGGCCATTGTCCAACTCCGATCCGGAGCTTTAACCACGGCCGGTAGTTTTGAAAAGTTTATTCAATATAAAAATAAAAAGATGGGCCATCATATAAACCCGCTGACAGGATTTCCCTATACAACGCGCGTTTTAAGTGTCTCGGTATATGCCAAAACCGCCATGGATGCAGACGCCTTGGATAACTACTTTATGGGAATGGAGCCCGCTGAAATTATTGCTAAAGCCAGGAAGTTGAAAGGCATAGAAGTTTTTGTCATTTATCATGATAAAAAGCAGACGATTCAGACGATTTATTCGGATGGATTTGGTAAATTATTCAAAAATTAATCAACTATAAACAAAATGAAGAGATCAGATTTTATCAAAAGCGGCCTTTTGGCTGCTGGGGCCGGATTATCCGGTCATACATTTGCTTCAGCACATCAAAATGCAACCAATATGACGGATAAAGGAAAGACATTTAATTTAAATTATGCACCACATCAAGGAATGTTCAAGAATCACGCTGGGGACAACTTCCTAGACGAAATTCGCTACATGTATGATTTAGGATTTCGCGGAATTGAAGACAACGGCTACCTCGGTCGTACATTGGATGAGCAAAAGAAAATAGGTGATCTATTGGCCAAATTGGGAATGACCATGGGAGTATTTGTGGTTGATGGTGGTCAAAATTGGATGCCTTCCCTGGCGACAGGTAAACAGGAATTTTTGGATAAATTTATAGAAACTTGTCATAAGTCTGTCGAGGCTGCTAAACGCTGTAATGCGAAATGGCTTACGGTCGTTCCCGGATTCTATGAGCGGAGACTCCCCTGGGGGAATCAATTCGGTAATATCCTTACAGCAATGCGTAAAGGAGCGGAGATCTTTGAACCCCATGGTTTGGTGATGGTTCTCGAAACGTTAAGTGATACACCGGATTTATTTTTACAGCAAACGCATGAAACTTATGCGCTATGTAAAGCCGTAAACAGTCCCTCTTGTAAGATTTTGTATGATATCTACCATATGCAACGTACGGAAGGGGATTTGATCGCAAACATGAACCGCTGTTGGGAAGAAATTGCCTACATTCAAATTGGTGATAATCCGGGACGTAAAGAGCCTACTACTGGTGAAATCAATTACAAAAATATTTTCAAACACATTCATAGTAAGGGATATAAAGGTATAATGGGCATGGAACATGGGAATTCTAAGCCTGGCAAGGAAGGAGAAGATAGACTGGTAACTGCCTACCGTGAGGTAGATAGCTTTTTGTAATATTTTAATAGTGTACTATTGACAATTAGATTTAATTTCTTAAATTGAGCAGGTAAAACCAATTAGTAGTATTGTAAAACACCATTTTTTTTATGATTTCATCAACAATAAAATTTAAACTATCCTTCATGATGTTCCTTGAATTTTTTATTTGGGGGGGATGGTTTGTCACATTAGGCACCTTTTTGAGTAAGAATCTGCATGCAACGGATTTTGAAATGGCCAATGTATTTTCGACGCAATCATTGGGCGCGATCATTGCACCCTTTATCGTAGGAATGATTGCCGACCGTTATTTTAATGCAGAGCGTATTTTGGGTGTTTTGCACTTAGTCGGTGCCGTATTAATGTATCAGATGTACGGGGCGGCTGACATGTCTACTTTTTATCCGTATGTATTGGCTTATATGGTTTTATATATGCCAACATTGGCTTTAGCAAGCTCAGTTTCATTTCGCCAATTGACCAATCCGGAAAAGCAATTTTCAGGCATACGTATCTGGGGAACAATTGGATGGATCGTAGCGGGCTTGGCAATTAGCTATATCTTTAAATGGGATGCTGCCGCATCTGATGGTGCCTTGAAAAATACATTCTTGATGTCAGGCGTTGCTTCTTTGGTATTAGGGGTGTTTTCCTTTGCTTTACCAAAAACACCTCCAGTCAAACTCGATGAAGGTGAAAAACCATCATTCGCATCAATTATTGGTTTGGATGCAATCAAATTGTTGAAAGACAAGAATTTTTTGATCTTTTTTGTATCCTCCGTTTTAATCTGTATTCCTTTAGCATTCTACTATTCAAACGCGAACTTATTTCTTACCGAAATCGGATTAGAAAACCCAACCGGTAAGATGACTATTGGTCAAGCATCAGAAGTTTTGTTCTTATTGGCGCTTCCGATTTTCTTTACCAAATTTGGCTTTAAGAAAACCATCCTTGTAGGGATGTTGGCCTGGGTGATCCGTTATCTGCTATTTGCCTATGGCAACGCGGGTGAACTTTCATTCATGTTACTTGTTGGTATCGCCTTACACGGTATCTGTTATGATTTTTTCTTTGTTTCGGGACAAATTTATACAGATAGTAAAGCTGGCATTAAATACAAATCTGCAGCGCAGGGCTTGATTACATTGGCAACATACGGTGTTGGTCAGTTGATTGGCTTCTGGGTAGCAAGTTATGTAGGTGATAAATATAAAGAATTAAAAACAACTGATTTAGCAGGATTTTGGAATCATACCTGGGTTGTTCCTGCTATTATTGCAGCTGTGGTATTTTTTATCTTTCTAGCGCTATTCAAAGATGAGAAAATAGATAGTACCAATGCTACACACTAAACGAAAAAAATAACTATTTAAAAAACAAATAATTAGAAGAGAGATGGCAACAAATACTTATGACGCAATTGTGATCGGTTCGGGGATAAGTGGTGGATGGGCTGCGAAAGAATTGACAGAAAAAGGACTGAAAACAATTATGCTAGAGCGTGGTCGTAATATCGAACACATTAAGGATTATACTGCGCCAAACAAAAATCCATGGGAATGGCCTCATGCAGGTGGTCGCACGCAGCAGATGATCGAAGACTATCCGGTATTGCGCAGAGATTATCCATTAAATGAGAAAAATTTGGATTTTTGGGTAAATGAGAAAGAAAGCCCATACACAGAGGTGAAGCGTTTTGACTGGTTCCGTGGATATCATGTAGGAGGAAGATCTTTAATGTGGGGTAGACAATCTTATCGTTTAGGTGATCTGGATTTCGAGGCTAACTTGAAAGATGGGCATGGTGTAGATTGGCCGATCCGCTATAAAGATATTGCTCCGTGGTATAGCTATGCTGAAAAATTTGCTGGTATCTCTGGAAATAGAGATGGAATTGCTTCTCTTCCTGATGGAGACTATATGCCGGCAATGCCAATGAATATTGTGGAGAAGGATCTTGCTGAACGGTTGAAAAAACAATATGGCGGACAACGTCACTTTATTATGGGGCGTACTGCGAACATCACTGTTCCGCACGAAGGCCGTGTCAACTGTCAATATCAAAACCAATGTTGGTTGGGTTGTAACTTTGGTGCTTATTTCAGTACTCAATCGGCGACTTTACCGGCAGCAAGAAAGACAAATAACTTAACCTTACGTCCCTTTTCTATTGTCACAAAGATTATTTACGATAAAAATACGAAAAAGGCAAAAGGTGTCGAAATTATTGATGCTGAAACAAATAAAACATACGAGTTTTTTGCTAAAGTAATCTTTGTATGTGCATCTGCTTTAAATTCAACTTGGGTATTGATGAACTCAGCTACAGATGTATGGGATGGTGGATTGGGTAGCAGTAGTGGAGAACTCGGTCATAACCTAATGGATCATCACTTCCGCTGTGGAGCTGGGGGTAGAATAGAAGGCCATTTGGATAGTTATGTGTATGGACGTCGTCCTACAGGTCTTTATGTACCACGTTTTGTGAACGTTGAAGGAGATACCAAAAAACGTGATTATGTTCGTGGCTTTGGTTATCAGGGCGCAGCAAGTCGGGGCCGTTGGTCTGGGGCGGTTGCGGAGATGGAAGTTGGTGGCGCATGGAAAGATGCGATCTGTGAAGCTGGCGACTGGAGCGTAGGTTTTACCGCATTCGGAGAAACTTTGCCTTACCATGAGAATAAAATCACCCTGGATAAGAGCAAAAAAGATAAATGGGGTTTACCTGTCTTATCGTTTGATGCTGAAATCAAAGATAATGAGTTAAAAATGCGTGGTGACATGCAAAATGAGATGAAGGAAATGTTGGAGAGCATTGGCGTAAAGGATACTTATACTTACGATAATGTATATGGATTTGGCCAAGGTATCCACGAGATGGGAACAGCCCGTATGGGACGCGATCCTAAAACATCGGTATTGAATGGCAATAACCAAGTATGGGATGCTTTGAATGTATTTGTTACGGACGGAGCCTGTATGACTTCTGCTGGTTGTGTTAACCCATCACTTACATATATGGCACTTACTGCACGTGCGGTCGATTTTGCGGTTAGTGAATTGAAAAAAGGTAATATCTAATAGCTAAAGATTGATAACAATGGAAAATAACTCAAATAAGTCGAGTAGAAGAGATTTCTTAAAGACTGCGGCAACCGCTGCCGCAGCTTTCATGATCGTTCCTCGTCATGTATTAGGAGGTAATGGTTTCATCGCTCCTAGTGATAAGTTACAAGTGGCTGGTATTGGTGTAGGTGGTAAAGGGTTCAGCGACATTAACGCATTTCATGATTCAGGTAAGGCGGATCTCGCTTTCTTGTGTGATGTGGATGATCGTCGCGCTGCAGGTGCGTTGAAACGTTACCCAAAAGCAAAATATTATAAAGATTACCGTGAGATGTTGGACAAAGAGCATAAACGCATTGAAGCTGTTTCGGTTTCGACTCCAGATCATCAACACGCGATCCAGGCATTGGCGGCAATGCAACTGGGCAAGCACGTTTATGTTCAGAAACCTCTGACACATGATGTTTGGGAAGCGAGAGCATTGACGCATGCAGCGAAGAAATATAAAGTGGTAACCCAAATGGGAAATCAGGGGGCATCCAACGATGGGCCACGTTTTGTACGTGAATGGTATGAAGCTGGGTTAATCGGTGATGTTCATACGGTATACTGTTGGACTGACCGTCCGGTATGGCCTTCTGGTATTGCATGGCCAACAGGTAAAGCAGAGATTCCGAAAGAGCTGGATTGGGATCTTTGGTTGGGAACTGCTCCATATAAAGAGTATGTGGATAAATTGGTGCCCTTCAACTGGCGTGGTTGGTGGGATTATGGTACTGGTGCATTGGGTGATATGGGCTGCCACTTATTGGAAGTTCCTTTCAGTACATTAGGATTGACTTACGTACAAGATGTGCAGGCAACTGTAGGATCTGTCTATGTGGATGAATTTAAACGTGGATATTTCCCTGAAAGCTGTCCTCCGTCAAGCCACGCAACATTGACCTTCCCTAAAACACCGCGTACAAATGGCCCGGTAACATTACATTGGATGGATGGTGGTATTCAACCTGCACGTCCGGATGAATTGGGTCCAAATGAAATCTTTGGTGACGGCGGTAACGGTATCTTATTGGTAGGTACAAAAGGTAAAATTTTGGCCGATACGTACGGTCAGAATGCACGTTTATTGCCAACATCAAGAAAAGATCAGGTCGCTCAGAAATATGCACGTGTACCAGGACAAGAAGCCGGTCACTATGCACAATGGGTAGAAGCTTGTCAAGCAGGTTATGGTAAGAAAGAGGTGAGTTCTCCTTTCGAAATCGCTGGTCCTTTGACAGAGGCTTTGTTAATGGCTAATTTAGCGATCAGAGGTGCTGACTTACGTATAGACGGAAAATATCCAGGACGTAATTTGAAATTGTTATGGGATAACAACAATATGCGTGTGACAAATTTTGATCACGTGAATCAATACGTCAAACGGAACTATAGACAAGGTTGGGAAATGAAGTATAATTTCTAAAATTAAGATATTTAGTAGTATGAATAGAAGAGAAGCATTACAACGGGTTGCCTTGATTTTAGGAGGGACCGTTATCGGCGCCAATTTATTTTTGGAAGGTTGTACGCGTTCGGCTACAAAAGATGTGGAAGCCTTATTCGAAGCAAAAACAACAGATTTATTGGGCGATTTAGCCGAAGCTATTTTACCAGCAACAGCAACTCCTGGAGCAAAAGAAGCTGGTGTTGGGAGCTTTATCCCAGTCATGGTGCGCGATTGCTACACTGAGAAGCAGCAAAAAGCGTTTATGACGGGTTTTGCCAGCTTGGACGATAAAGCGAAGGAAGTGAAGGGAAAACCTTTCCTCGAGCTTTCAGCTGCAGATCGGACAGCAGTAGCAGCAGCTTTGGATAAAGAATCAAATGAGTTTAATAAAAAACAGGCCGAAGACCAAAAGGATATTCTAGAGAAAAACAAAGAAAAACAAAATCAATTGTATAATTACGTAGAAAACGATCCACCACACTGGTTCACGATGTTTAAACAATTGACGTTGACAGGTTTCTTTAATTCGGAATTGGGCTGTACAAAAGCATTGCGTTTTGTCAAAATCCCCGGAAAATATGATGGGAACCTTCCGTACAAAAAAGGAGATAAAGCATTCGCTTAACATAAAAAAGGGGGCCTAGCCCCCTTCGTTATTTAGTCTCTACTTCCAGCGCAAAATGAACGCGTTTTTGTTTTGTCACAGTCATAAAATAGCCATTGTTAGTTGAATCGCCATTGATGTCCACGTTGTCATTGTAGCGGAGTTCTCTGAGGTAATTCATCTCCAAGGATTTGATTTGATTGGTCAACACCAGTTCGATCGGTAATCTATCCATACACCAGTCCAGGTATTTTACATTATTGGCGTGATTGACAATATCAAGGTCGGATAACTTGACGCTATATTGATCAATATTTTTGACAGGCTGCGAAATATCCAATTTTGAGAATGGCCGCTGTGTTGCGGGCCGGTCTGGGTAAGTTGTAAAATCATCCGCTGAAATGGCCAAATTTTCAGAACTCCTCTTTACGGTATTGATCACTGCCCAATAGCTTGTGGCTGTGACATACATTTGCCCATTCACCAAAATTTCAAAATTACGTGTAGAGCGCGCGCCTTCTAATTCCTGTATCCATGTTCTTACCTGAACGATGTCCATCCATTTGGGCAGTCTGTTGATTTCAATACGCATTCGGCTGAGTACCCAGGTTTGGTTGTGCTTAGCCATGTCTTTAAAACCGAAACCAAGGCTGGTCGCATGTTCGCCAGCAGTAAGCTGAAGGATATTTGATAAGTCGGAGAAACGGATACGACCATTGGAGTAGCATTGTGTAAAATAAATTTCCCAGTTTTTCTCAAAGACTGATTTTTCCATCTGTTGTCTAGTTTTTTATAAAATTAGGCAATATGACTGATTTGATCCCTTAAATCAAAATGAAATGACATAATTTTAAGATATTCAGATAATATTGTATTGTATGGCAAATTTCAGGCATTAATAGCACAAAAAAGCGAAAACCGCCAATCGTTTTTTTATTGTAAAATAAATGATGGTTTTCAAATATTTAATTGATTATTATCATCAGATTAGGTAGATTTAAATAAGCCAATGGCATAAAATAATAAAATAAGATTGGTTTTATCGCGTTATATCTAGTGTAGCGCGAACATTAAATTTACACATTAAATGCTAATATTATGGTTGGAGAACTAATAGCTAAAGAGGAAATTCCTCAATTTAAATTTATCCCTGCGAGTGAAGATAAGTCAGCGACATTTATGGATAAATTGAAAGGGGCACTTCGGTTAGGAAACGAATTTAAATCCAAAACTGAAATAGCCTTTCAAACAGATTCCGGACCAAAGCGTATCGAAACCACAGTGTGGTCATTAACTGATAGATATATTCAGATCAAAAGTGGCGTATTAATCCCACTGCGGTCTATTATTGCAATTGACTATTAATACGAAAGGCTCCTGAATACGTTCGGGAGCCTTTTTTCTTTGTATATTTAATCCTAAAAGGAAAGATCTTAGTTTGCGCTTTTGAGGCAAATAATTGAGCATATTCAATAGGTTTCGCCGGTTAGTTCTTTTAGGCGTATTTCTGAAACTTTAGCATTGTACTGAGCTGTATAGCTGCGGGTCATCGCGTTGATGTAATTTAATTGCGCTGTCCTAACTTCCAATGTCGTGATTGTTCCGATACGAAACTTATCCATCGTGATATTGAGGTTCTCTTTGGCAAGCTCTTCGTTCTTTTTCTCTACGTTTGCCAGTTCTATACTGGTGATATAGGTTTGAAATAGTGTCCGAACTTGCGCCTGTATACTTTGCTTTTGTTGTTGAATCTGTATTTCTGTGCTTTGCATCTGAAATTTGGCAATTCGTTCGTTTCTATTTTGTAGGAATCCATTAAAGATATTTAGCGAAGCGGTGACGCCATAGTTGAGCCCCTTATTTTTGTTCTCCGTGGAGAAACCCAATGAAGAGTGAGATTCATTCCAATTATATCCCGTATTCAGTCCTATTTTGGGATAACGTTCGGCTTTTACAGATTTTAGGTTCAATTCAGCAACCCGCCTGTTAATGAGTGCCAATTGAATTTGCGGATTCTGTTCATCAGCTATCTGGATCAGGTCGCCTAGTTTAAGTTCGGTATCCAGCGTCATCTCATCTTCTACCTGAAAATCTATTCCCAGGTCACGGGTCATTAGCTGATTCAAGTAAGTCTTCGTATTTTGGAAGCTTTCTTGTTGTCGCAGCAAATTCGTCTGATCTGTATTCAGGTCTACTTTTGCGTTCAATAAATCTAATTTGGATCCCTTTCCGATTTTCAGACGGTTTTCGGCCAACGTGACGCGATATTGAGATAGAGCAATGGTCGTGTCTAAAGCATTTAATAAACGTTTCTGCTGTACCAAATTGTAATAAGTTGCTAAGACTTCGCTCAATTGGCTGATCACTTCAAATTTGATTTCGGCTTCACCTAGACGCTGTATTTCTTTAAATCTATCGCGACGGGCAAACATGCCAAATCCGTCAAATACTGTCCAGTTGAGATTGACTCCATAGGACATATTGTCGTTCTTTGCATTGGAAATCTGCTGCACTTGACCATCAGCCCGGACCTGGCGGGAATTTTGGATGGAATTGCTCCGGCTAAAGCTCCCAGTGACTGCAGGGAGCATCCCAGCACTGCCGAGGCTGGTATTTTCAATGTCTATTTTGTTGTCATTTTTTGCCAACAGGATATTGAAGTTGTTGCTCAAAGTGGTTGTCAGGGCCTCTTCCAGTGTTAATACTTGTTGTGCACGGGCTTGAAATAGAATGAAGCTAAGCAGCAGTGCGATGATTATATTTCTCTTCATGTCTGATCTATTCGTAGCTTTTAATGTTATCAAATTCAGGTCTGTGTTTCTTTGGTCTTGACCACATGTAATAGATTGCAGGGATAATGAACAAAGTCAATATGAGCGAAAAAATGGTACCTCCGACAATAACTACTCCCATACCAATACGGCTTGTCGAGGCTGCTCCAAGAGACATGGCAATTGGTAAGGCACCTAGTGCGATGGCAAGACTGGTCATTAAAATAGGTCGCAAACGAGATTCGGCGGAATGCATAATGGCCTCAAATTTTTCCATGCCTTCTTCCCGCATCTGGTTGGCAAATTCAACAATTAAAATACCGTTCTTCGTCACCAGACCAATCAGCATGATGGTTCCGATCTGGCTGAATATATTCCATGTCTGATCAAACAACCATAAGCTGATCAGTGCACCGGCTACAGCCATCGGCACGGTAAGGATGATAATAAAGGGATCCAGGAAGCTTTCGAATTGCGCAGCCAATATCAAATAGATCAGCAATAGGGCTAATCCAAAAGCAAATAGGGTATTGGAGCTACTTTCTACGAAGTCGCGGGATTCGCCA
Source organism: Sphingobacterium prati (assembly GCF_013167215.1). Taxonomy (GTDB): domain Bacteria; phylum Bacteroidota; class Bacteroidia; order Sphingobacteriales; family Sphingobacteriaceae; genus Sphingobacterium; species Sphingobacterium prati. Next base: position 552,777 of record NZ_JABJWY010000034.1, on the reverse strand, counting down.
CTGAGGTCGGTTGTAAAGCTCTGATCCAGTACTTTCTCCTTGATACGGTCCATCGCTGCTATACCGTCGCTCATACTCATGCCAGGCGCCAGTCCAGCGGAAACCGTAGCTGACATGTAGCGGTTATTGTGGTAAAGTTGGGGCGGACTGCTTTCTTCTTTTACATTAACGACATTATCCAGCTGTATGAGCTGTCCGATATTATTGCGGACATAAATCGAGGTCAGATCTGTTGGCGTTGCCCGTCTATCGTCTTCTACCTGTCCGATCACCTGGTATTGCTTACCGTCGCGCATAAAGTAAGCGAAACGTTGTCCACTTAACAACAGTTGGAGGGATTGGGAAACATCAAGTACGGATACCCCCATACTCAGGGCCTTTAAACGGTCAATTTCGACATGGAGTTCGGGTTTGTTAAATTTCAGGTTGATATCTGTTGTCGAAAATGTTGGGTCGTTATTCACTTCATTCATGAATTCAGGAATCTTCTCCTGAAGCTTCTCAAAATTTTGTGCCTGAATAATGTACTGCACAGGTAAACCGCCCCTACGGTTCATGGAAATGGTTGGGGTTTGCGAAACATTAACACGTACTCCATCGTATTTCTTTGTCCATTTAGTCAGCTCTTTTGCCACATCGTCCTGCGACCTGCTGCGTTCTTCGGGATCCACTAGGGTCATCCGAATCCGCCCAGAGTTGACAGAACTAGCTCCAAAACCCGGAGACGTGATATTTAAACTAATCTTATTTTCAGGAATAGAATCGTAAACCAGTTTGTCCAGCTCCTGCATATAGCGATCCATGTATTCATATGTTGCACCTTCCGGCCCAGTCACATTGACCATAATGCTACTCCGGTCATCATAAGGAGCGGTCTCTTTTTTGATTGAGGAGAAGATTATCCCGATGATGGCAAAACAGATCACTAAGATCGGAAAACTGATCCATTTGAACTTCATGAATTTATCCAGTGCACTGGCATAGCCCTTATTCATTTTCACGAACATGGGTTCGGTCCATTCATAAAAGCGGGTCTTTTTATGACCTCCGCCTTTGATCAGGTAAGCATTGAGCATGGGTGTCAGGGTCAGTGAAACAAAGGCCGATACCAGGACGGCTGAAGCAATAACCACACCAAATTCCCGAAACAAGCGGCCCACGAAGCCCTCTAAAAATATCACAGGCAGGAAAACAGAGGCGAGTGTGATGGAAATGGAAATGACCGCAAAGAAAATCTCCTTTGAGCCCTTTAGCGCTGCTTCAATAGGGGACATGCCTTCTTCCACTTTCTTAAAGATATTTTCGGTAACGACAATCCCATCATCGACCACAAGACCTGTCGCCAATACAATTGCCAGCAAGGTAAGTACATTGATCGAAAAACCAAATATGTACATAATAAAGAACGTTGCGATCAGTGATACGGGGATATCCAATAAAGGACGTAAGGCTATTCCCCAGTCCCGAAAGAAAAAATAGATGATAAGTGTAACCAAAATGATTGAGATCAGTAAAGTCTCAGCTACCTCAACAACGGATTTTTTAATGAATTTGGTATTGTCGGATGCGATATTGATGCTGATATCCTGTGGGATATCCTCTTTCATCTGATCGAGCATCTTATAGAAATTGTCGGCGATATCAAGGTAATTTGTTCCCGGCTGCGGAATAATGGCAACACCGACCAGTTGTTTACCGTTGCTGACCATTTTTGTCTCTAAATTTTCAGCGTCAATTTCGGCATGGCCAATGTCGATAAATTTGACTAGCCGTGTACTATCTGCTTTTAGGACAATATTGTTAAACTGTTCGGGGGAGGAAAGATTTCCTACTGTTTTTACCGTTAATTCGGTGGTATTACCAACAATTTTACCGGAGGGCAGTTCGACGTTCTGATTGTTCAGCGCGGTACGGATATCGGATGCAGTAATGCCATAAGCAGCCATACGTTCTGGGTTGAGCCAGAGGCGCATAGCATAACGTTTCTGACCATAAATTTGCGTACTACTGACGCCCGGAATGGTCTGTAGTCTTTCGGATATCACATTTTCTGCGTAATCACTCAATGAAAGCTTATCTCGGGTTTCGCTCTGCAAGGTAAGCGTAATGATCGGGTCGGAGTCAGCATCTGCTTTTGATACTACAGGAGGTGCATCAATATCCTGAGGCAAACTTCTGACGGCCTGTGATACCTTATCACGTACGTCATTGGCCGCTTCTTCCAGATTTTTCTTTAGATCGAATTCGATTGTAATATTGCTGGAACCCTGATTGCTCGAGGACGATATATTTCGGATACCGTCAATGGAGTTAATCGCCTTCTCCAAAGGTTCGGTGATCTGCGATTCGATAATATCGGGATTGGCACCCGCATAATTGGTGCGCACCGATACGATCGCGGGGTCAATGGAAGGGTATTCACGAACGCCCAGAAAACTAAACCCAATGTAGCCAAATAGGATAATCGTAATATTGACGACAATGGTTAAAACAGGACGCTTTATAAAAACAGCTGAAAAATTCATGTACAGTTAGTTAGCTAGTGAAACTTTAACCTTCACTCCATCTTTTAAAGCAAGAACACCAGTTGTCAATACGGTGTCTCCTGCGCTTATTCCAGATAAGATAACGATCTCCTTATCGGTACGGGCGCCCGTTTCCACTTTGGTTTCTTTTGCTAGCCCATTCTGTAGGATAAATACTTTTTTGCCTTCTTGAACAGGGACGATGGCCTCCGTTGGAATAGCGATCGCATCATTTTCTACTTCAATCGGAAGGATAACATTGACAAAGGATCCTACCCGAAGCCGTCCCTGCTCATTTGCTGCCCGCGCACGGACAGTCAGTGTACGGGTGCTTAGCGATACTTCAGGTTCTATTGCATAAATATTTGCTTTGATGACCGTTGGATCATTGGCTACACTAAATTCGATGGGCACATTTAATTTGACTACATTGCTGTATTTTTCAGGGATGGCGAATGTGATCTTGACCGAATTGTCCTTGACTAAATTTGCGATCAGGGTATTGGATGAGACAATCGCACCGACTGAAATATTTCTTAAGCCGATCATGCCACTGAATGGCGCGCGCACAGTTGTTTTGGAGATCTGCGCCTGGATCAACTGAATCTGCGCTTGTGCAGTTTTTAAGGCTGCACTGGCAATGTCAAATTCTTCCTGACTGATTGCACCTTTCTGGAGCAGCAGTTTTGCCCGGCGTTCATTTTCGGCATTAAGCTGATTTGCTGTCTGGGCCTGCTTTAGTTGCGCCTGAAGTTCAATATCATCAATCTTGATCAAAGGTTGCCCCTGTTGGATACGCTGGCCCTCGGAAAAGTAAATTTTTGTAATTCGACCACTGACCTCGCTTCTGATCTCTACCTTTTCTTCGGCATCTATACTGCCCGACAAATTAATGGACCTATCCGCCACAGATGACCTGGCAATAATTGCTTGCGCGGCGACAGGCGTATCTTTTTTGACAGCAGATTGAGCACTTTCTTTCTTGTCTTTTTTTGGATTTATGAGGAAATATCCACCTCCGATAACAGCACAGGCTAGAAGGATGTAGATGGTTGTTTTTTTATTCATGCGGTATAGTCCTTATGTGGTTTTTGATTTGACGGATAAAGATAGGTTTATTCTAATGATGATATCAGTTGTCAAAAGGATTTTACAATACCGACTTTCATGGCAACGATAAATATATCATGGTATCAATTTGCCGGATTATGCACGCGTATAAAAAAAGCTAGAAACCTTGTTCTAGCTTTATGCTTCCTATTTTTTAGCTTTAGCTGCTTTCTGTTCGACTTCCTTTGGAGCTGCGTCATCTACTTTTGGCTTGATGGAAGCTTTCGATAAATGCGGCCTTCTTTTTCCAAAAGAACCATTTGATATTTTTCCTCTTCTGGTTTTTATATCACCTTTTCCCATAGTATAAAATATTTTGGTTTTAACAATATATTGTTGATAAGCCTAAATATACCACTTTCCTTTCGGATGTGCAATTTACTAAGTGTTAAATGATTGGAAAAATTCTTTTCTGAATGTCAATTTTAAAGTTTTGCGTGATGGTGTCAAAAAACAGGTTATTGGCCGGTTTATTTTCCGCTACGAGATAGGGGATCTCCAGGATGCGATCTTTTAGTTTTATCCGATAGTAGCCATACAGCAGACCTCTTGTTGTCTGAACAGACTCAATCCGCTGTACGCCCTGTATGTCCCGGAAAATGTTAAAAGCATAGTTATCAGCTTTAAGCTGTTCCACAAAAACCTCATTTGTTTTGGCATTAAACCATATCTGCTGTCTTTTGATCTTGCTGAAGTGATTATTGAAAAGGAACAGGTAGCCCACTAAAAAGAAGGCGATTGGAAGCAAGAATAAAACAAGCTTTATTTTGACAACGAGTAATACCGTAATAAGGATAAGAACCACACCCATAAGGGTATTGGAGATTGTTTTTTTAAGGGTGGATTGAATCAGCGCAGCTGGTGCTTCTATCAGTTGAAAACCAGATTTTAAATTTTTGGAATTGGTATCTGATGATTCGGAAAATTTAAACTTTTTCCGAATCATCAGATACGCAACAAGGAGAATTAGTCCAACAATCAACAATCTCATCGTGCTCAGTTAATATTGTTCGTCTGCATTTGGATATTTTACAGCTTTCACTTCAGCAACGTAATTGCTTACAGCTGTGGTGATCTGCTCGTGCAGATTGGCAAAATATCGCATAAATTTAGGTTTGAAATCTGCATTCATGCCCAACATGTCATTGATCACAAGCACTTGTCCGTCGCAATCTGGGCCGGCACCTATCCCAATTGTTGGTATGGCTAATTTCTCGGTTACGGTTTTGGCCAAAGCGGCTGGAATTTTCTCCAAAACGATGGCAAAACAGCCTGCCTCTTGAAGAGCTAGTGCATCATCAATAAGTTTGGCTGCTTCTTGTTCTTCCTTTGCACGTACACCAAAGTTTCCAAATTTATTAATGGATTGCGGAGTCAAGCCCAAATGTCCACAAACTGGGATTCCACCGGAGATAATTTTTTTAATATTTTCAATTATCTCCAGGCCGCCTTCTAATTTCAGCGCATGGGCACCAGATTCTTTCATCATGCGTACTGCAGCATTGTATGCTTCGTTTGCAGAGCCCTGATAGCTACCGAAAGGTAAGTCTGCCAAGACCATGGCACGCTGGGTACCTCTGGCAACGGCCGCCGCATGATAGATCATATTGTCGAGCGTGATCGGTAAGGTTGTTTCGTAGCCGGCAAAGACATTGGCCGCGGAATCTCCGATCAGAATGACATCCACACCAGCGTTGTCTACCATTTTGGCCATGGAGTAATCATAGCTGGTTAACATCGAAATCTTCTCTTGACGTTCTTTCATTGCTTGTAGCATTGCTGTACTTACTCGCTTTATTTCTTTGTTTACAGACATCTTAACTTATATTGTATGCCCAAAAGTAAGGTTTTTATCATACATTGGGCAATATTCTGCTCGTGTTTTGTATTTTTGTAAAATGATACAGAATGAAACCCGTCTATTTAAATTTCCCAAATTTTCAGAATTAATCATCCATGAGGACGAAAATTTGATCGTTATAAATAAGCCACCTTTTGTTGCTTCATTGGATGAAAGGGAAGGGGGAGAGATTAACATTCTCCGTTTGGCAAAGAAATATCATGCTGACGCTCAAGTCTGCCATCGTTTGGATAAGGAGACTTCAGGTATTTTGTTGATCGCAAAAAATCCGGAGACCTACCGTTCGATTTCCATCGCATTTGAAAAGCGCAGGGTCAATAAGATTTATCATGCCATCATTGGAGGGACGCATACCTTTCAGGATCTTGTAGTCGATTTACCTATTTTAAACGTAGGTAATAAAAATGTTTCTATTGACCGTGCAAATGGCAAGCCTGCCGAAACCATCTTTAATTCCCTTAAATATTATAAGAATTATACGTTAGTAGCGTGTAAACCGATCACTGGGCGCATGCACCAAATCCGTATTCACTTGGCTACACAGCATGCGGCGATCGTGGGCGATAGCATGTACCGCGGAAAACCTGTTTATCTCTCGCAAATCAAGAAAAGAGGCTATACTTTATCCAAAGATGAAGAAGAACAACCGATCATGAAACGTTTTGCCTTGCATGCCAAGCATGTCGAGTTTGAATTGAATGGCGAGCAGATGGTGTTTGAGGCACCTTATCCGAAGGATTTTGCGACTTTGCTGAAGTTGTTGGATAAGTTTGATGCTTAACCACCATAATTATTTCTTATGAATCCAAAAACAAAAAAGATAATTGGGAACGTCGTTTTTGCGCTGCTCATCGCTTTGTTAATATGGCCGACGAGCAGAAGTTATTTTCATCAGCTGCTGATGAAAATCGGCTTTTTTAAACCGAAATTGGAAGCACCACAACAGGTTGCGAAGCCTCTCAGCGCGGGGATAGAAAAGGCCGTTTCGTTTGTGAATCAATTGGGTGAAGAGGTGCCGGTATCGGATTTAAAAGGTAAGGTGGTGTTTATCAATTTTTGGGCAACCTGGTGTGGGCCATGCCGTGCGGAAATGCCTTCCATTAATGTGCTTTATGATAAATTCAAAGACAATCCCAAGGTGGTATTCCTCATTGTGGAGATAGAAGGTGATAAGGAAAAAGCAGCTGCTTTTGTCAAAAATGAAAAGCTAACTTTACCCATCAGCTATCCGAACAGTGATATCCCGAGAGAATGGCTTTCAGAGTCAATTCCAAGTACAGTTATTTTGGATAAAGACGGCAACCTGGCGACACGACATGAGGGCATGGCTGACTATTCTACCCCCGATGTAGCAACTTTTATTCAAAATTTAATCAACAAATAATTACGATCTATACATTAGCATGACCAGAGCAGAACTTATTCATCAAATCAAAGAGAAACGTTCGTTTTTATGTGTCGGATTGGACACAGACCTTACTAAGATTCCTGAGCACCTTTTGGATGATGAGGATCCGATCTATAGTTTTAATAAAGCAATTATAGATGCTACAGCTGATTTATGTGTCGCTTATAAACCAAATATTGCCTTCTATGAATGTTATGGGCTAAAAGGATGGCAATCGCTTCAAAAAACCTGGGCCGCATTGCCAAAGGATTGCTTTAGTATTGCTGATGCCAAACGTGGCGATATTGGAAATACTTCCGGCCGTTATGCGATGGCATTTTTTGATGAGTCAAATTCAGGTTTAGGATTCGACAGTATTACCATTGCTCCTTATATGGGGAAAGATTCGGTCACACCGTTTTTGGACTTCAAAAGTAAATGGGCTATTGTATTGGCATTAACATCGAATGAAGGGAGTTTGGACTTTCAGAATTTTGAAAATAAGGAGGGACTCCAATTATTTGAGCAGGTTATTGACAAAGTAAATACTTGGGGGAATATAGACAATTTAATGTACGTCGTCGGCGCAACAAGGGGAGAAGGCTTTATTAAGATTCGTGAGCATGCACCGGAACATTTTCTATTGGTTCCAGGGGTCGGTGCACAGGGCGGTTCGTTAGAAGATGTTTGCAAATATGGGATGAATAGAGATTGTGGACTCTTGGTGAATAGTACTAGGGGAATTATATACGCTTCAAAAGGACGTGATTTTGCAGAACGCGCGCGTGAGGAAGCCTTGAAACTGCAAAAAGAAATGGAAATTGAACTATTAAAAGCAGGTATTATTTCCTGATTTGACATTTAATAATTCATTCGTAATACTTACCTTTGCAGCATGCCAGAAAAAATTATCATTCTAGACTTCGGGTCTCAGTACACGCAATTGATCGCAAGACGTGTCAGAGAACTAAATGTGTATTGTGAGATACACCCGTTTAATAAATTGCCAGATTTTGACGAATCTGTGAAAGGTGTTATATTCTCAGGAAGTCCTTTTTCCGTTCGACAAGAAGATGCACCTCAAATTGATTTTGTCGCTATTCAGGAGCGCTTCCCACTTTTAGGTGTGTGCTATGGTGCGCAGTACATTGCTCAAAAATCGGGCGGAAATGTATTGCCATCTGAAATCCGTGAATATGGTCGTGCAAATCTGCAATTTGTCAATAGTGAAAATGAATTGTTGGCAGGTGTACCCGTACAATCTCAGGTATGGATGTCACATGGTGACACGATTAAAGAGGTTCCAGCAAATTTTGATATCATTGCCAGTACAGATAAAGTACGCGTAGCGGCTTATCAGGTAAAAGGTACTCGTACTTATGGTATACAGTTCCATCCGGAAGTAACACACAGTACGGATGGTGCTATTTTGTTGAAAAATTTTGTTGTCGGTATCTGTGGTTGTACGCAAGACTGGACGCCAGATGCATTTGTAGAGACAACGGTAGCATCCTTGAAAGAACAACTGGGTGAAGACCATGTGATCATGGCTTTATCTGGTGGTGTGGATTCTACTGTTGCGGCAGTTTTATTACACCACGCGATCGGACAGAAGTTACATTGTATTTTCGTAGATCATGGCTTGCTTCGCAAAGACGAATACGAACAAGTATTGGATTCTTACAAAAATATGGGTTTAAATATTAAGGGAATTAATGCGAAAGACTTATTCTATGGTCGTTTGGCAGGAGTTTCCGAACCTGAGGAGAAGCGTAAGATCATCGGTAACTCCTTTATTGATGTGTTTGATGAAGCTGCGAAGGAAATCCAAAAAGAATTACCGGAAGGAATCGAAGCGAAATGGTTGGGACAAGGTACGATCTATCCCGATATTATTGAATCAGTTTCGGTTAAAGGACCTTCAGCAACCATAAAATCGCATCATAATGTCGGCGGCTTACCTGATTTTATGAAATTAAAAGTTGTTGAACCATTAAAGACTTTGTTTAAAGATGAAGTCAGAAGAGTCGGGAAGGCATTAGCGGTAGATCAGGCAATTTTGGGTAGACATCCGTTTCCAGGTCCTGGTTTGGCCATTCGTATTTTAGGTGATATTACTGCCGAAAAAGTAAGAATTGTTCAGGAGGCCGATGCAATCTTTATCAATAACTTAAAGGAATCCGGTTGGTATGATAAAGTATGGCAAGCTGGCACGATCTTTTTACCTGTACGCTCGGTAGGGGTAATGGGGGACGAACGTACTTACGAGCATGTCGTCAGCTTAAGAGCTGTAGGATCGCTTGATGGAATGACTGCGGATTGGATACATCTACCATATGACCTGTTAGCAAAAATTTCAAATGAAATTATCAACCATGTGAAAGGAATAAACAGAGTTGTATATGATATCAGTTCAAAACCACCCGCTACGATTGAGTGGGAATAAAATATGGGTTGCAGCTCTCGTGGCACTATGCCTGGCGAGCTGTACGACCAAGAAAAGCACCGTATTGCGTTCGCCCTCTTCTAGTCGGGGCGAACAGCAAACTGCTGTCACTAAACCAAACGGAGAGAAAGATAAGCCGGTCGTAAAAGTAGGCGATGTGCAAAATGTAAATGGCCATTCGGTTAAAAATAATAAAATTGCACTTCTTTTGCCATTTGAATTAAATAGTATCGCTAAAACAGTGACTACCGAAGATGTCGAGCGCTCTGCGCTGGCATTGGATTTTTACCAAGGTTTTCAGATAGGTCTGGATAAGATCGCTAAAGATGGAATGCTGTTTGATCTGCAGGTGATTGACTCGCGTGATAATGTAGCTTACAATGCATCTTTGGGTACATCGGCAACGGTGAAAGACGCTGCTATTGTTGTCGGGCCTGTTTATCCGCGCGAAATTAAAAGTTTTGCGCAAACCTTTGCCAACAAAAACGTTCTTCAGGTGTCCCCATTGGCGGCTACTATGGCTTCGGAATTTAGTGTTCCCAACCTCGTGTCGATGACCCCCTCAATACGCACGCATTCGGAAACATTGGCGAAGTACGTGGCCGAACAATATTATAATGGTGACCAGATTTTAATCTATGATGCTGGTGATGATGAGAGCAAACAGTTTTTAGTTAATTTTTCCAATGAAGTTGCCAAAGCAAATACACAGGCAAAAGTAAAAACGATTATGAGCATCAATGAGCTCAACAATAGTCTTGTCCTGACAGGGACGAATCACATAATATCCGGAACGGCTAATAAAAACCTCGTAAAGGGGCTGTTGGATGCTATGGATGATCGGTTTTTGAATCCTGGTAACCAATTTAAGTTGTATGGGCATCCAAATCTTTCGAAACTCACTTTCGAGAATTTTGAAAACATGGATTTTTACAGCCTGACCATTACTTCTTCCAGTTTGGCCGATGAATCGGATAGTGACACAAAAAAATTTATATCAAATTATAAATCGCTGTACAAGGTAGATCCTTCGGAGTTTTCTTACAAGGGCTATGATGCGGCTGTTTATTTTGGCCGTTTATTGCATAAATATGGTGTTGACTATGTAAGCCATATCACCCAAGAAAAATTCTCAGGGCTGAATAGTGATTACAGGTTTGAGTTTTATCCGAAGTGGGGATATGCCAATAGAGCTTTGGGGATAATGGTCTATCACAATAAAAAATTTGAAAGAAAATAATCTTTGAATGGCTGAATTCAGTGAAAAACGTGTGTACCAGCAGATACGTAATTTTGAGCGAGCAATGGATGGTTTTGAGGAGGATCAGCCATTTTCGCGGTATTTGACAACTTTCTTTAAGCTCAATAAACAGATGGGATCTTCAGACCGTAAGGCTACTTCTCGTCTGTGTTATAATTATTTTCGTCTAGGATTAGCAGCTTCGCAACTGTCGCAACAACGACGGTTAGTTCTTGCGGAATTTTTATGTGAACAGGAAAGTCCGTTGGTAAGGACGCTTGAACCTGCTTATATCGATAAATTAAGGTTGACCTTGGATGAAAAAATAGCTTTTCTTGAATCTGAAGGCCTACTGAAAAGCCATGATCTATTTCCTTTCACGGCTTATTTTTCGCCCCAGATTGATACCAGGCTTTTTTTGAGAAACCAGTTGGTTCAACCGGACCTATATATCCGAGTCAAACAGGGGAAAAATAAAATCGTTCGTGCCATCCTTGACGAAAACCAAATTTCCTATCGTGAATTGGGTGAACAAACTATCTCTTTGGCAAATGGTACCTCGTTACAACGATTCTCAACACTGCAAGGCATCATTGAAGTGCAGGATTTATCTTCGCAGCGTACACTCGAGTTTATGAAACCTGAGGGAAAAGAATCCTGGTGGGATGCTTGTGCTGCTTCTGGCGGTAAATCTCTTTTATTAATGGATTCCTGTCCTTCGGTTAACCTTTTGGTATCTGACCTTCGGATGAGTATTCTTCGAAATCTGGATGAACGATTTGATCAGGCTGGTATTAAGCATTATCGAAAGAAAATACTTGATTTGACAAAAGATCCATACCCTATATTGGGAAATGAAAAATTTGATGGCGTATTATTGGATGCACCTTGTACCGGTTCGGGCACCTGGGGGCGTACACCAGAGATGATTCGACAATTTCAAACAACCAAGATTGCGGAATTTAGTACATTACAGAAGACAATTGCGAGCCATGTCGCTGGTTATGTGAAAGTAGGCAAACCACTAATTTATATCACCTGCTCCATATTTAAGGCAGAAAATGAAGACGTTGTTGATTATATCTTAAATAATTTGGGATTTGAGCTCGAAAGTATGCGCTGTCTGGAAGGCTATACTGAACGGGCAGATACCATGTTTGTAGCCCGACTCATAAAAAAGTAACTGAGTTGGCCTATTGGTAATTAAAAGCCTATTCTTTTAGAAAAGGATAGGCTTTTAATTATATTTCTGGTTACTGATGTATGAATTCTATTAATCACATTTGCTCGGAATGACTAACACCGGGCAGGTTGCTTTACGGATAACGGATTCAGATACAGAACCCGAGATAAAATGGTCGAATCCAGTTCTTCCATTAGATCCCATAATGATCAGATCAGCCGACCATTCGTGAGAGGTGGCAAGTATTTCTTCTTTGATGGATCCAATTCGGTTGAAAAGATACACTTCTCCTGGGCCGGTAAATTCCCGACTTAATTTTTCTAGATACTTCTGCGCATTTTCCTGTTCCATTTCGGATACCTCCGGTACAATTATCGGTTGTTGGCCCAGTAGGGGATCAGCTCCAAAATTGGTGGGGGAAGTGGGCGGTATTACCGTTACAAGGGCAATAGCGGCGCTAAATACCTGAGCCATTTCTTCGGCGTATAGAATGGCTTTTTCTGAACATGGAGCATCATCAACTGCAACGAGTATTCTTTTGAATTTTAAATTTGTATTCTCCATATCTACTATATTTAATTTATCTTCGTTTTATAATGTATAATCATAGATTTGACAATTTTGTTTTGCTTGACCAATGAAATATGGTATTTGTACACTTGCTCTCGTTCCATTGCGTGCGGAGCAAACGCATCGGAGTGAGATGGTTTCTCAGGTATTATTTGGTGAATTATTTGAGATACTGGATATACAACCCGACTGGACCGCGATAAGGTTGTTAGAAACAAGTTACTTGGGCTGGATTCAGAATGGTCAGTTTAAAGCGCTTGAAACACTGGCGATGGAGCACTATCTCAAGGGAGAGCCACGTCTAGTCGGAAGAGATGGAGGCTTGTTGTATAATGATACAGATCAACATCAGCTCTGCCATGGTACAAAGCTTTATTTAGATGAAGCAAATAGATTTAGGTTAGCCCAGTTGGATATGGTCTACCATGGGAGTTTCAATTTGTTTTCTAAGGCCGATTTTGAGGCGAAAGTGGCTGAACTCGCCTTAAGCTATAAAAACAGTCCGTATTTATGGGGCGGACGTTCGCAGTGGGGAATTGACTGTTCAGGTTTTTCGCAATTAATCTACAGTAGTTTTGGGATAGATTTACCAAGGGATGCGTATCAGCAAGCGGAAATTGGGGAGACAGTTGATTTTATTTCGGAAATTAAAGTCGGTGATTTGGCTTACTTTGACAATGCGGACGGACGGATTACCCATGTGGGCATTATGCTAGATCGGGATACCATTATCCATGCCTCAGGTAAAGTGCGTATTGACCGGATGGACAATGAAGGAATCTTTAATCAGGAATTGAATCGCTATTCGCATAAATTGCGAATTATTAAACGCTATACCTCAGGATGAAAAAAGGCTATAGTATCCAATACTATAGCCTTTCTTTTCCTATCAACTATCGATTAGAAGTGGAATTGTACACCTAAAGTTGGTGCTAAGGAATTCGCATCTAAACCGAATGTATTTGTTGTGATATCGTTGGTTTTATCTTTGTTATAGTTATAGTATAAGCCTCTAACTTTTAATTCGATACCAATTTGGCTTGTTGGGAAGTATGCCAAACCTGGCGCTAATTCAACACCATAGTTTTCAAATTTGTTTTTTGTTTCAACGTTATTTGATTCAGCTGTCATTTTTCCCCAAGACATTGGTACGGACAATTGTGCAAAGAATCTTAATGGACCATTAGCAGAGTATTTTCTTACGAATGGGGCTACTTGAAAAGCATCAACTTTAGTACTGTTGTTTTTGTCAGCTTCGTTTTTGCTCCAATTGTAACCAACACCAGTACCTACTGCCCAGTTGTCGCTGACAAAGTAGCCAACAGTTGGGTTGATCGAAAACGAATTATTTTTATGGTCTGTATCTTTAACTTTTGAAGTTTCGAAGCCAACTTGACCACCAACCATAATTTTTCCTTTTTCAGTTTGTGCGTTTGCTGCAATTGTTAAACCTGCAATGGCAGTTAATGTAAGTAAAACTTTTTTCATGTCTTTTTTATTTTAATAGTTTGTTCTAATGAGCCAGTAATTACTTGCTGACTTTTTAAATTCATTAGTCAAATATCGTAAAGTTATTTTATTTTATTGTCACTATATTGTCTAGATGTTTTACCAAAATCGTAAATGATAGTGGTTCAATTGATTAAATTTTGTGATTTTTTTTATAAATTACTTATTGTTTTAACAATGTCTAAAGAGTGTTGACTTTTTGTAATTATTTGTCAGTACTATGTAAGGAAGAAAAAAAAGAGCCATATATCAATTCGATATATGGCTCTTGGCATTGTCGTTTACGCTGACTTTATTCGAAATATTCTTTTATTCGTTCGAAGAATGACTTTTCACTTTTACCGGGTTGTGGTTTAAAGTTTGGTGATTCTTTCAATTTATTCAATAATTCTTTTTCTTCGGAGGACACAGCTTTTGGTGTCCAGATATTTACATATACAAGTTGATCCCCTTTGTGGTAGGAATTGACTTCGGGAATACCTTTTCCTTTTAGACGTAATATTTTACCCCCCTGGGTTCCAGGTTCAATTTTTATTTTGGCTTTTCCGTCAATTGTAGGAACTTCTACGCTAGTGCCTAAAGCGGCATCCACAAAATTGATGTATAGATCAAAGATGACATTTAGGCCATCCCGTTTTAAGCTTTCGTGCGGTACTTCTTCGATTAATATAATGAGGTCTCCTGGAATACCACCGCGAGGAGCTGCGTTACCCTTGCCGCTCATCGAGAGCTGCATTCCTTCGCTCACACCTGCAGGGATATTGATCGCGATTGTTTCTTCTCCACGCTCTAATCCTTCGCCTCGACAGGTTGTACATTTTGCAGTTATTTCAACACCTTCGCCATTACAGGTAGGACAGGTGCTGGTCGTCTGCATTTGTCCTAAGATGGTGTTGGTCACTCTTCGCACCGATCCAGAGCCACCACAGGTTTTACAAGTATGGAAAGAGGATTTATCCTTTGCTCCTGAACCATCACAGCTGTGACAAACGACCTGTTTGTTGACCTTAACTTTTTTCTCAACACCTTTAGCGATTTCTTCAAGAGTCAATTTAACTTTAATACGTAAATTGCTTCCGCGCGCTACCCGGCGGCCTCCGCGTTGACCTCCGCCGCCTCCACCGAAGAAGCTTTCGAAGGGATGTCCGCCACCAAAAATATCGCCGAATTGGCTGAATATATCATCCATATTCATACCGCCACCGCCATAGCCACCACTCGCGGAATTGCCTGCATGGCCAAACTGGTCGTAACGTTGACGTTTTTGTGGATTGCTCAAGATATCGTATGCCTCAGCAGCTTCCTTAAATTTTTCCTCAGCTTCATGATCTCCAGGATTTTTATCCGGGTGATATTTAATCGCCAACTTGCGATAGGCTGATTTAATCTCCTTCTCGTCCGCTGAACGCGCGACACCAAGTATATCGTAATAATCTCTTTTTGACATCGTCTTAATATTATTGACCTATAACTACTTTAGCATGACGGATCACTTTGTCACCTAAATAGTATCCCTTTTCGATTACGTCTACCACTTTATTTTTTAAATCTGAAGTAGGTGCTGGAATAGATGTAATAGCTTCTTGTAATTCAGGGTCAAATGCTTGACCAACTGTTTCCATTTCTTTTAACCCCAATTGAGACAATGTTTGTCTCAGTTTGTTGTTAACGATATCCATTCCCGTTTTGACAGATACCACGTCTGTTGCAGTTTCCATTGCATTTAATGCACGATCAAAATCATCTAAAGTAGGTAATAATTTACTGATCACATCTTTTCCTGCTGATTGAATCAATTCAACACGTTCTTTGCTCGTACGTTTTCTATAATTGTCAAATTCAGCAGAAAGACGAATGTACTTATCCTTTGCCTCTGCCAATTCTGCAGCCATCTTTTCTTCAGGAGATAGTTCTTCCTGATCGTCCATAGGTTGCTCTTGTTGATCAGAAGAATTTGTTTCTACTTGATCTTGACTCTCATCATAATAATTATCTTGCTCATTCATATCTTCAATGCTAAATAGATTCAAAAATTTACTATATTTTCTTTTGTCAAAGTTTTTGCCAAACAATAAAATTCCGACAGCTTGTCAGATTTTATTAAAAAAGCCTAACAATTTGTCGGAATTTGAAAAAATGTCTTTTTAACTGTCAGTTTTTCCCTTATATACTGACATCATCCTGTAGAATACCGTCGCCCGTTTTAATAATCCGGGAAGGCATACTGCGAATGATTGTATAATCGTGGGTAGCCATTAAAATTGCAGTTCCGGAATTGGCAATGTCGCGTAGTAAAAGGACAATCTCTTCTGAAGTGGCAGGGTCTAGGTTACCTGTTGGCTCATCTGCCAAGATAATCTCCGGGTTATTGAGCAGTGCTCGGGCAATAACAATCCGTTGTTGCTCTCCACCAGAAAGTTCATGGGGCATTTTTTTTAATTTGGAGCGAAGTCCAACTTTTTCCAAAACGTCCAAGATACGTCCATCAATCATTTTTTTATCTTTCCAGCCCGTCGCCTTTAAGGCAAACTCAAGGTTTTTCTCTATTGTTCTATCCGATAGTAAGTGAAAATCCTGAAAAACGATTCCAAGCTTCCGACGTAAATAAGGTACGTCATTTTCATGAAGTTTCTTTAAATCAAAGCCAGCAATCATTCCTTCGCCATTGCCGATATACAAATCGCCATAGATGATTTTTAATAAACTACTTTTTCCACTGCCAGACTGTCCGATAAGGTAGAGAAACTCTCCCTTGCCGATACTTAAATTGACATTGGATAATACTAGATGTTTCTGTTGAAAAATATCAACGTTCTTTAATGTAATTACTTTATTTTCAATCATGGGCGTTAAAACTCTAATTTTTTAATCTGGCCAAAGGGCATTTCTTTGACCAATTTCATGATATATTCTGCCTTTTCTCCCAATCCGATCTTATCAAGAGACTTGTCAGGACGATCCACTCTAAAATATGCCAACAAGGTGAAGGCATCATCTCGCAGCTGCACATAGTCGGGGATTTTGGCAACACCTCTTACTTTAATGATATACATGATTTCAAAGTTAGTATTTTTAATGCAATTTCCGTACTACGAAATTAACCGAAGCTTACTTGTTTGCAAATAAGAAGTTTAAGGTATTTATCCCATCTGCATAATCATCCAAGGCAGGACACTGACTTTCACCAAAATGAAAAACGGGCGACTGAATATTCAATTGCACTTCGGAAACTACACATTGGATGTTTTCAGCTTGTTGATTCAGCTCGTTTTCGACATCTCCAAGGCTGTTGTATTCTTCATAATAAACGACAGATAGGGGCGATGCTGTACGTTCATCCTGTTTGAGCAACAGAAAACCATTGTCAAAATGTTTGTCCCCATTGATCAAATAGATGGATTTATTGTAATCGTAATTGTTATTGTATTTATAGTGGTCTGCCACATCTTTGAAATCTGCTATTCCATCAAAAAAATGGGAGACATTATAGTCTTTTGGAACAAAAATTTTGGAAACAGAACGACAGCCGAGTCCGAAATAATCGAAGATGTCGTGTCCTAAAGCTCGTAGCTGTACCGCAGATTCTTTACCTGTAATAACGGCAACACTATTTCTGTTGCGTCGGATAATATGAGGCTTAGCCCCAAAATAATAGTCAAAGTAACGGGCTGTATTGTTTGAGCCTGTCGCAATGACGAGATCGAAGTCTTTAAGTTTATCAACAATTTCAAAAGATGCTTCAAAAGCGGGCTCGATTTGTTTTAAACGATTGAGTACATAGGTCGTTAAGCCTGCGTCATCAGAGGATAATTTAATTTTTGCTTTAAATCCACTGATCAATACACAAAGAATATCATGAAACCCAACCAGCGGAATATTACCCGCGAGAATCAAGCCTACTGTTTTTGTTGATTCGAGATCGGGATAATCCTGTAGCCAATAATTGAGCTTTTCTACTGATAAGTTCGATGAAATCACATGAAGTGCCTTTTCAACATTTTTTATAGTATACCAAGGGTTTTTATGTTGCGCCAAATGAATGATCTGAGTAAGATCCTCTGGCTGCCTTAGCAACAGTTCACCCAGTTTTACAAACGCATTTATTCGTTGTTGCTTTGTCAAAATATTAAATTTTTAAAAGATGAATACACAAATTTGTATTATATTTGTGCTGTTAACATTAATCAACGTGAATCAACTAGCCTTATTGTACAATCAGACTTTGTTTTCATATTGATAATGCAAAAATAGTTTATTTATCATAATTGTGAGGTTATAAATGGCGATTAAAATTACAGACGAATGCATAAACTGTGGTGCTTGCGAACCGGAATGCCCAAATAATGCAATATACGATGCTGGTGTAACTTGGAAATTCTCAGATGGGACGGCTCTGGACGGTGTTATAGATTTTGGTGATGGTGTTACGCTTGATGCGAATGAGTCACAGGAAGCGATCTCAAATGAAGTCTATTATATTGTTTCGGATAAATGTACAGAATGTGTAGGTTTTCACGATGAACCTCAATGCGCTGCTGTTTGTCCAGTAGATTGTTGTGTGGATGACGAAGATGTACGTGAGTCTAAGGATGAGCTATTGGCGAAAAAATCTTGGTTACACGCGGAATAATTTTTTATTCCGTTAAAATATGGAGCAGGGTAAAAAATTATCCTGCTTTTTTTGTGCCTTGCTTTTCGGGCTAATCGGTATTTTGTTGCGAAACATGGGTGATTTAAATAATAATATTTGCAAAAGAATAGGATTTTTTTATTTTTGTTCTTTTGACCATCAAAATCTTTTAAATGTTAAAAACCAAAATAGGGTTAATCACCCTCATCACAGTTACATTAGCTTGTATCATTGCTGTATTATACGAATTTGATGTTGTAGGCTTTTCGCATGAATTTCTAATGGCTGTCCGTTGGATAGTTGCCACCGTTTTGGTTGTGAATGCGCTTTATAAGAAAAATTTGACCACTTGGATTTTGACCTGTATGATCCTTGGCATTTTTGTTGGCCTGGATTTTCCAAATCTGGCAATCTCTTTACAGCCATTGAGCAAGGGATTCATCAAACTGGTAAAAACAATTGTTGGGCCTATTCTTTTTGCAACACTGGTTTATGGTATTGCAGGACACTCAGACTTAAAACAAGTAGGACGTATGGCTTGGAAGTCTATGTTGTATTTCTTCTGTGCTACAACTTGTGCTATTTTTATTGGTTTAGGTGCCATTAATCTGACCCGTGCTGGTGTGGGTGTCGATGTTGCACATATGCCACATGAAGAACTGCCCGCTCCCAAAGAAAGTATGGACGAACATGTATTGAAATCACTGCCTGATAATGTACATCCCGTTTACAAATTCACTTCATTTATCCGAGACCTTTTTCCTGAAAATATCGTAAAATCTGTCGCTGATAATCAAGTCCTACAGATCGTTGTCTTTTCGATATTATTCGGTATCGGGCTTGCAATGGTCGATGAGAAGAAGCGGAAACCGCTGGTCGATTTTACGGAAAGTATGTCCGAGACGATGTTTAAGTTCACGAACATTATTATGTATTTCGCGCCAGTTGGGGTAGGAGCTGCGATGGCCTATACGGTGGGGCATCTTGGTGTTGATATTTTGAAAAACTTATTTATGCTATTGGCAACATTGTATTTTGCCTTGCTTTGCTTTTTGACCTTGGTGCTGCTTCCTGTGGCACTTTATTTAAAGGTTCCGGTTCGGCGTTTTATCAATGCCATCAAAGAACCTGTATCTATTGCTTTTGCCACGACAAGTTCAGATGCCGCTTTACCAAAAGCAATGAGCGCAATGGAGAAGTTTGGTGTTCCCCGTAAGATCGTTTCATTTGTTATTCCGACGGGTTATAGCTTCAACTTAGACGGCACCTCTCTTTATCTGTCATTAGCCGCTATTTTTGTGGCACAAGCCGCAGGAATTCACCTGTCTTTTGGGGAGCAGTTGATGATCGCTTTTACTTTGATGATTACCTCCAAAGGAGTTGCGGCAGTGCCACGTGCTTCGTTGATTATCCTAATTGCAACAGCGGATCAGTTTGGTTTACCCACTTTTGTTATTGCCGCTATTTTGGGAATAGACGAATTGATGGACATGGCTCGTACTTCAGTGAATGTTGTTGGTAACTGCCTCGCAACAGTTGTGGTGGCGAAGTGGGAAGGTGAGTTTGATGAGGAGGCGCCTTATCGTGAAGATACTGAGGAATTGGTGTAAATTATCATTATCTCTCGTAAACGCAAAACAAAAGCTGCTCTAACGTCACGTTAGAGCAGCTTTTGTTTTGAACTGGACAATATCACTTTATTGGCCATCTACATAATACCAAAGGTTGCTCTGCTGTTTAAATATAGACTTTTCATGGTGGACCTGAATTTCCATTGTTGAATCCAGGTAATGAGCTTCGAATTCCACAGTTTGCGGTGTAGATCTGAGGATTGAAAGCTGTATCCATTTATTTTCGACAGCCCACCGTCGAATAGCATTTTTATTTTGAAACCTCCTTGTTGATGGATGGAATGTATCATATAGAAAATCTACGTCATGTACAACAAATGCACTGTAACGTGCTCGCATCAACTTTTCTGCTGTATTCGCCTTGGCATGGGAAAGATGTACCTGCCGGCAACAATCTCCGTAAGAGCTACCTGAGCCACATGGGCATAAATCATCTATTTCTAACACTTAATCAATATCAATTTACCAGCCTTTTATGGCGCCGTTTTTAAATACTTTTTTTGCTGTTGCTTCTACCTCTGGTGATTGATAGGCCTGTATAAATTGCTGTACTTTTTCATCATTTTTATTATCTGCACGAGCAACAATTAAGTTGACATACGGTGATTCTTTATCCTCTGTAAACAAACCTTGTTTTTCAGGATCCAGTCCAGCTTGCGAAGCAAAGCTATTATTGATGATCGCAATTACAATTTGAGGGTCGTCAAGTACGCGTGGTAGCTGTGGCGCTTCCATTTCAATAATTTTGACCTGTTTCGGATTGCTCACAATGTCTGTTACTTTGGGTTGTATGCCCACATTCTCTTTTAAACCAATTATGCCTTCGCGTTGAAGCAGTAATAACGAGCGTCCACCATTAGTTGGATCATTTGGAATTGCGATACTTGCACCTGGCTGAAGTTCGGTAATCGTTTTGATTTTTTTTGAATAGGCGACAATTGGGAAGACAAATGTGTTTCCAACGATAGTTAATTTGGTAAAGCCGCGTTGTTTGGACTGTTCTTGTAGATAAGGCTGATGCTGAAACACATTGATATCGATATCACCTTGATTCAAGGCCTCATTTGGAACAACGTAATCATTGAAGGAAACGAGTTCCACATCCAGATTGAACTTTTCTTTTGCAACTTTCTTAGCCGTTTCAGCAAGTTCCTTTTCAGGACCTGATACCACACCAACTTTAAGGGTATTTTCTTTTTTTTCCCTGTTATTACAAGCTATAATAGTCGTAAGACTAAAAGCTAAGATCGCAAATGCATAGTTCAATTTTTTCATCTGTTTAATTTGTTTATTCATTAATCAATTTTCCCTTTAAGGCATTCATGCTGCCTTCGGCGGTTTCAGTTGTGATGAAGCTATCAGATTTATTCATCGAGTGTATGTTTTAAGCGGCATTCATGAGCTCGCTTTGTTCGGTTATTCACTCTGCAGTATGATCGAATAAATCATGATGGTTTCATATGATACAATTAATGTTAACGATGGTTTACTTTTTTCGATATATAATCACCTGTATACTGCAACAGGAATACAATTAAAATTAATAAAATAAGAACAGAATTCATGATAAAGGTGTCATAACCTACGTAGCCATATTGATAGCCAATCTGCCCCAGTCCGCCAGCTCCAACAGCACCCCCCATGGCCGAATAGCCTACGAGTGTAATTAGTGTTATTGTCGCATTGTTCACCAACGAGGGAAGCGCCTCAGGGAGCAGTACTCTAAAGATGACCTGCTGTGTACTTGCACCCATGGCCCTGGCGGCTTCAATTAATCCATTGGGAACTTCCAGTAGACTATTTTCTACCAATCGCGCAATAAACGGTGCTGCACCTATACTTAAGGGGACCAATGCTGCTGATATACCTATTGATGTTCCTACAAGCTGACGTGTAAATGGGATCATCCATACAATGAGAATAATGAATGGAATAGATCTGAACACGTTCACTAGGAGCGAAACAATCTGATGCATGGTTTTGTTTTCCAGCAGCTGATGTTTCCGCGTTAGGAAGAGGTAGATTCCAAGCGGAAGCCCGATCACAAATCCAAAAAAGCCCGATAGGAAAGTCATCATAAGTGTTTCGAGTGTTCCCCATAAAAGTAAATCCAGTACTTGATCAGACATAACCTAATATTTTAGTTTGCGGATGCTGCTCTTTTAAATAGGAGAGACTCGCCGTTATATTTTCGATATTACCAGACAATTCAGCCAATATGACACCGAATTTCATTTCTCCAACGTAGTCTATTTGTGCGGTGATAATATTTGTTTTAACCTGAAACTGCTTTTCCAATTGTTGAATAAAAGGGATAGACTCTTCACTTGATGTCATATAAATTTCCACAAGTGGATTTCCCTGCGTTTTTAACCGCTCTTGAAATCCTAAAGGAATATCAACCTGCAATGAGGACTGAATAAAGTTTTTAGTGATTTCTTGCTGCGGATTTGCAAAAATAGTTTCAACAGATCCGCTCTCAATTAAAGTCCCATGATCCAGCACGGCTACTTGGTCGCATATCCTCTTGATCACGTCCATTTCATGGGTGATCAATAAAATTGTAAGTCCCAGTTGCTTATTGATTTTTTTTAATAAGGCAAGTATGGATTTGGTCGTTGCAGGATCCAATGCGCTGGTAGCTTCATCACAAAGTAGAATATGGGGGTCATTGGCGAGTGCTCGGGCTATAGCAACGCGTTGCTTCTGTCCTCCCGATAAATTAGCCGGATAGCTTTCGGCTTTGTCTTCGAGACCAACTAAATGCAATAATTCGGAAACTTTTTGACGGATAAACGTTTTTGATTTACCTTCAAGCTGCAATGGAAAGGAGATGTTTTCAAAGACCGTTAAGGATGACAGTAAATTGAAATGCTGAAAAATCATTCCAATTTTTCTCCGTTTCATCATTAAGTCTTTGGAAGACATGGATATTAAGTCATTATTCTCAATAATGACTTGACCTGTATCCGGTCTCTCCAAAAGATTGACACAACGAATCAGTGTACTTTTTCCGGCGCCGGAAGCTCCTATGACACCAAATATTTCTCCTTTACCGATGGTCAGGGAAAGGCTTTTCAAGGCATCAATTCGTCTGGATTTAACCTGAAATGATTTAGATATGTTGTTTAATTGAATCATTGACCCTTTAAGGATTTATGCATTTATGTTAACAAGTCGATGTCGATATAAATGTACACAAATACGGTTGATAAATTACAATGAAATGACGAAAAAAATGGCAGTTGATTCGGTCTTTCCAGGCTTTAGTTGCTGCATGGAAAGACCGGTCCATAAGCACAGATTTCTAAGATAAGGTGTAAGCTGATACAAGTTGTTTTCCAGATCCAAGTCCTTCAATGCCATATTCAATAACATCGCCATCGCGGAGGAACCGTTGCGGAGATTTTCCCATACCTGAGCCTGCTGGCGAGCCTGTTGAGATAATGTCGCCTGGAAGGAGGGACATAAACTGGCTTAAATAGGATATCAATTTAGGAACACGGTAGATAAAATCGCTCGTGTTACCATCTTGCATCAGTTCACCGTTTAATTTAAGCCAAATTCTCATGTTATCTACATCTTGAATTTCATCTTTTGTGGCAATAAACGGGCCGATAGGGGCGAACGTATCGCAACCTTTACCCTTGTCCCAGGTACCACCTCTTTCGATCTGAAACTCCCGTTCAGTCAAATCGTTATGCAATACATAGCCAAATACGTAATCCAGTGCTTCTTCTTCACTGACATAAGAAGCTTTCTTGCCGATAACGATAGCAAGCTCAGTTTCCCAATCGGATTTCACGGAATTTTTAGGCAATGTAATACCATCGAAAGGTCCATTAAACGCAGAAACCGATTTCATGAATACAATAGGTTCTGCTGCTTGTTGCAAGTTGGTCTCCCTGACGTGATCATCGAAATTCAATCCAACACAAAGAATTTTGGAAGGAGCCTCTAAAGGAGTACCGATACGTTCATTGGCATCGATTTCTCTCAGGTTTTCACTATTCTGTGCTACATATGCCTGAAGTTTCTCCAAATTTGCCGTATTTGCAAAGAAATCGCGGTTATATTGAAAATTTCCTTCTGAAACATCATATTTCTTTTCATTTAAAATGACTCCCGCCTTCTCGGAGCCCCTTGCGCCATATCTAAAAATCTTCATAAGCCGCAAATATACGGATTTTGTCCCAAAAAGGGTGTAATTTAACGGGAATTAACAATTAACCAATGTGTAAATTATCTATACAATTATTGTCCAAAGTCGGATACTGAAATGGAAATTTCTCATTGAGGATCTTTTTATTGCTCACCCAGGTTCCGTTGAGTACCATTTCTTTTCCTTTTTTTCCAAGAACTAACTTAATCAAAAAGGCGGGTACGGGAAAAGGGAGGTACAGTATGCCATAGCGTCGTCTTGCAATCCGTTTGGTGAATTGGCTAAGGGGCAAAGGTTCGGACGAACAAGCATTATAAACGCCGGCGATAGCGTTGTTTTGTATTGCAAATAGGAGCATCCGAGCAAGATCCTCCATATGGATCCAGCTCAACATCTGTTTGCCTGATCCCAAAATGGGAGTCAGCCGAAAACGTAACAATTGATTGATCTCTTTCAGCAGGCCCTGGTCTTTGCTGAGCACAATGCCGAATCGAAAGACAACAAGTCTTTTTCCAAGTGTTTCAATTGGTTTGACACTGCTTTCCCAAAGGTTACAGACCCAGGATAAAAAGTCACCACCCTGGGGATCACCTTCCTCAAATGGCTTTTTTTGATAACTGTCATCAGCCCCATACCAACCGATCGCTGATGCCGAAATGACTGCTTTCACCTGGTTTGGAATCTGTTTTAATGTCTGATAAATCAGCTGTCCGCTTTCTACACGACTAGATATAATTTCTTGCTGGTACGCTTTGTTCCATCGTGCGGCATTGAGGTTGGCGCCAGCTAAATTGATGATATAATCAGCCTCCTGGATTGACTTTATATCAATAATTTGCTTTTTCGGATTCCAGTCAACATACCGAACGTTATATTGTGCAGGTTGAGCCTTTGGCTCTCTTGTGAAGATGATTACTTCATAGAAATTGGCGACTAGCAATTTTGTCAAATGAAGGCCAATTGCCCCTGTTCCGCCTGTAATAATTACTTTTTCCATGGATTAAAACGCTTCATAATTGATCCCTTTATTTCTCTTCATTAGTCACTCCTTACATGGTTATCATGCTTCTCCTAATATACTATTTTGAATCAATAAAAGAAGTTATAATTTAAGGTTTATCCTTCGAAATAATCAGTTTATGAGAATTTCGTTTGGTAATTTATATTTCCCTGTCAAGATGGAGTAGCCAAATCTAGAGATATCATAAAAAGGTCCGCCTGTGTTGCGGACGAACCTTTTGGTATAGAGACTGATATTTTTGAGATGCTGGTTTCTTTATTGTATCGTTTGGATTGTACTTCCACAAGTTAGCATCTGGGCGCCATAGTATGGATTTTTGATATCTTTATTGAGGCTCAACCAAGTTGCTCCTTTGCCATCGTTAAACATGGGGCACTTTTGTTGATAAACCAGAAGTGTAGGTTTGGAACTTTTTGCCAGCTTATAGACCTCTTCGGAGAGCGATACAAATGCCACACGTTGTTTTGCAAGATTCTCTGCCTCCTGGAGCGTCTTTGTGTACTGTGTTATCGCGATTGCTTGTGTTTTCCACGCCTGTTGTTCAGCAGCAGTTAGGTCGGTCGATTTTAACGTCGTCAGCAGACTTGCAAGTTTTGCAGCACCCGTAGCGACAGTCTTGCGATCGGAGGCAACCAATGCATCTTTCAACTGGAAATATTGGTCGTAAATAACCTGAAAGTTGCCCGCCTTTGCGACAGATGAGGATCCTGTGCTTTCTTCTTTGCTTTCAGGAGTATTTTCAGGATTGGCCGGTGGGGCACTTAAGGTTCTTTCATATTGGCAACAACCATGCAGTTGAGCGTAAGTTGTCGCTGGTGCGAGGTACTTTTCATTGTCATAACCGGCAAGTGCAATGTTTTTCAACACCACATCCAAAGAAGTTTTGCTTGCATCGAAGGAAACATTGGCTGTTTGATTGTCTTCGTTCCAATCGACCTTGGAATCCGCGGAGTTTCCCGCTTTTTCTATTGTTTTTTTGCACATACCGCAGTTGCCACTGATTTTTACGGTTTGTGTTGTCATGGTATTATGCTGACCATAAGTAAATATGCTCACGCATAGAAGGCCAGCTGTTATGATGTTATTTAGAATTCTCATGTGTTCCAAATTTTTTAAAATGTTTGGTTGATTCAATGGGCTTTATCCGACCTTATCCGGTTCCCATTGCGAGTTTGAAATGCGTTCTCTTTTAAAATATACTGCGCTCTTTTTTTAGCTTGAGCCGTTTTTTTTGTCAGCTTATTTTTGGCGGAACCCAAGGGTAAAAGTAACCGTCTAAAGGGTAAACGAATAGCAAATTGCTATATGATTTATTAAAGGATGAAGAAGGGATTTTAGGAAGCTGTACCTCGGCTGTCGAGAGTGCTAATATACTTGTTCCAGAAGTACAGTGGCACCTGCAATCACGACATTGCTTGTGGTGCTGGCATTTGTTTTTCTTCTTACTGAGAAACTTTTTACAGCAATTATTTTTTTTACTTTCAGATTCCGTACTGTCCATACGGCAAGTTTGAACTTTACTATGGTGACAGCATAGCGCAGCCATTGGCTTGAGCCATAAGCCAAGAAAGAGCAATAATCCGATTAGATGTTTCAGTCCGGTCACAGTTCAAAGATAAGCTTTTTTGGCTAAGTACTAAATCCATTCGGATGCTTGTCCGAGCTCTTTTGTTTCTATTCATACCAGTGTAGATTCTTGGAAGAGCGGAGGGTATTGCAGCATTATTCCTGTTGTTTCGTAAAGTATAAAGCGTAGTAGGCAGCTTATTACTTACTACGCGTTATACTTACTTAAACCGCGGTGAGGCTGTTAAAACTTGAAATTCGATAGAAATCCGGGTTTCTTCCAGGTCTTTTTATAGTCATCTGCCAGTGGATTGTGATCGGAATATGTCAATACTTCATTGAGTAGACTGTGCGCTTTTTTCAAATTTCCCGTCTTGTAGTTAACGAGCGCTTCAGCTAGCTTTACAGACTCACAGTCGTCATCATAACCCCATTCATGTTGTGCGTAAGTATCATTAAAGATCGCACCGTAGTGGTTGATTTTCGCTAGGTTTCCTTGTTCGGCAAACAACATGATCCCGAATTTAATCCAGAGCACATAGTCTTCGGGATCCATGACGGTTGCAACCCAGCTGTCATAGCGTTGAAATATTTCTTCGCCCAGCTTAAATTCCGATAGGAAGTAATACCCTTTAATAATGAGATATAAGGTTTTTGCCTTATCAAAATCATTGATGATAAATTCCTTTTTGTTTTTAAGGTATTTTTGTGCAGCAATAACAATGGCACGATAGTCGAATATCTCATTGTATAGTTGCATCAGAATATATTGTGGCTGTGCTTCATGTGGATATTGTCGCGCCATATCCGTATAATAGCGGATTCGGTAATCCCGGTCATGTGGCTCAAGGATATCATAAATTACACTTTCCACACTATTTTTAGCGGCCTCAAAATCCCGGTAATGATAGTCGTTCAAGGTCGGATGATTGATATAGAACTGATAGATATGCTCCAACAGATATTGCGCTTCAGCCTGTATATCTTGGGAAAGGCCCAGGTGATAATTCACTTCAAGCTGGTAAACAAACATTTGGTAACAGCTGGGAAATACCAGGTCTGAGTCTTCTTCTGTTGATTCTTCCTCGATTTCTTTGTGCTGCATTTCTTCAAGGTCGCCCAATGTGACCTGATAGGTGTCGAAATATTGCGTGAAAGCATCTCTCATGCGTTCATAGTCTTCGAGCTTAGACAGGGCATCTGTACGGGTGTAGTGTAGCTCTTCAAAATCTGAGTAAATTAGTCCTTCGGTTGCGATTTGATAGCTATCTTCAACGAGGTCAACATTTTTTAATGCAATAGCTAGGTTGTTGCAATTCATTGCACGATTGTGGCTTCCACCAAAATAATCGCTTTCATATTTCCCCTCTCCGAAATAAGCTGCGAAAGCATCATAAGCTTGGCGATAAATAGCAAGGTACAGTTCGCGCAAGGCAAGAGTATCTTCGGTAGATACATTGTCCAGTGCGTCTACAAAATCAGCTAAATTAACGGCTTCATTATAGAGTTCACGTGGTAAGTCGTCAAAAGTAGGGATCTCTATGTGTATATCACCAGTTGTTAAGTAGGTACATTCAACAAGACGCCGCCAAGATGTAGCGTTCCATTGGCGTTCACCAGATTGTTGAAGATAGGGTATAGCAGCCTCGTGCTGTCCATCGTCGTAAAGGTATGCACCGGCAAAATGATAGCCAGCGTACAAGTCAGGATACTGGTCAATGAGTTTCAATGCATGCAGGTAATAATAATCGAATGGTATACCGATATCTTCGGAATAATTACGTTCAATGATCAGCTGATAATAGAATACCTCCGGATGCTCATAGCCGTCAGCGATCAGTTCTTCAAAACGGCCGTGCCACTTGACCAGTTCCTGGTGGATATGTGCCGCTGAATTTTCTCCTTTAATAAGTTTTAATAATATCTTTAAAGCCAGATCTATATCTTTATTTTCATAAGCGATCTCAGCAAGATCCACATACTGCATTTCATGGCTGCTGACGAAACGATCAAATTGCGCCCTGATTGACGCCGTTAATGCAGCTCCGGAAATTTGCTTTGTGCGGTCCAAAAGATATATTTTTTTTATCCAAAATAGGGAGAAATTATTGTCTGCACTTTCGCGGTCGTCTTTAAAAGCTTCGTTGAAATAATTGATCCCTTCTTCCAACACTGTCAATAAGGCTTTATCATTCTGAAGCCCTTCATAAATATTCGCCAGGAAGCCATAACCATACGAAGTCATTTTTGGTTTGGCGATCAACTGCTTTGCATAGCGAATAAACTGGTCTTTGTTGTCCTCATGAATGTGTTTCCTTGGGCGATTGATCAGAGCTAATGAAGCCTCGTTACTTAGGACATAGTTGAGCATATGATAGAGCGTTGTTTCGTTTTCGGGCTCTATGCTAAGTGCTTTTTGAAGATAAGGGATCATCTTCTCCTGGATGATATCAAAGATGGCTTCGTGTCCTTCGTAGAATACCTGATCGTGATAAGCAACAGCAAGATGTGTCCAAAGCGGCACATCCTGGTCGTTTTGTCTTAATTGATTTTCACCTTCGATGATAAATAAATCCAGTTGTCCACTGTAAAATAAATCGTATATATTTTTTTCGTCCATTCCTAACCTTTTCTTTTTGTTCTTTTCCCTAATATGTTAAATTTTATTGAAATTATTTCGAAAGCGAGAGTTTTGTGAACTTTATGCCATCCCATTGAAAATGTTCTTCCCGAGTTGAAATGCGATAGTTGGGAGTTTCGGCACCATCATCTTTTACTTCACCCTCTTCGATGTATTTATAAATCAATTGATTATTTTTTTTGTGTTCTGATGGGAATAGGATCTTCTCGTCGTGATAGAAGGCGCCTGCATCAGTAACAGCATACCTGCTGGGGAGGTTGATTAGTTTTTGTCCAGTCCAGGCAACGTAATAATATTCGCTCGGAACACCGCATGCGCCTGAAAGAAACTCCATTCGTAAGATCTGTTTTACAGTATTTAAGCCCATGCCGGACAATAATTTACCTTGAGCGCTTAGCTGGCCAGTAAAAGGAAATGTGTAGGATTGGTTTGCGATGAGCGAATCTTGAGTGTTTAATAGCTTTACTGTAGTTAAAAAATACGCTCGTTCTTCACCATTTCCTTGTTTGATAAAGCGGTCAAAACCGAATAGGTATAGAAGGCCTTCCTTGTCAACTTGCTTACTAAGTGCCAATAAGCCAAGCCAGATAAAACCTTGTTTAGGCTGGCCATTCTTCGTATAGCTGATCTGGTGCCAGGGAGTATAGAAATTTTTGATTGTGGCGCCTTTAAACGGATCACTGGTAATGGTGACAGTTGAGCCATGGGTTAATGAATCTACCAGTTTTGAGCTGAGCCCAGGAGCGGAACGGATGTAGGCCTTTTCAACAAAAATAGTAGCAGTTTGCCCTTTCTGTATATTCCAAAGGTTAAAATCATCGTCAAATGAGATACTGTCCTGTGCTTTTAGCAGCAAGGGTAATAAGCTTAAGCATACGCATGTGAAATTCTTAAAACTCATCGTTGTCCTGTTCGTTGTTGCAAAAATAGAAGAATTTTGGGCTAAAATTATCACTGGTTTCCGGTATTTTCCTAGCCGATAGTCTGTAACGGCAAGAAAATTTTTCCGTCAGCTGTGATGAACGACGTTGTTGAACAAAAGAGGAATTCAAACGTGATTTTTATGGGAGAATATCGGAGTTGCTTATTCGGCAAAATGATCAGAGATATGAAAGAAAAAAGCTCAAACTAATGTTGAGCTTTTCGGAATCTTAGCGGAAGAGGCGGGATTCGAACCCGCGGTACCGTTTCCAGTACGACAGTTTAGCAAACTGTTCCTTTCGGCCACTCAGGCACCCTTCCGTGTTTTGACATTGCAAACATAAGGCAATTATTTGAATCTGCAAAGCCTAAATATCAAAAAATATGCAAAAAAAACGTAATGCTACAATAAGCATTTGAATTTCAATTTGTTGTTTAGCAGTTAAAATTACATTGTTTTTTTGCTCAAATCATAATCCACTCGAACATGGTAAATACTTTTGAGCATCGCCTTGAAAATAACGGCCGATTCGGTGATATCCTTTAATGTAATATTGCTATTGTTGAATTGTCCGCGCATCAATTTGTGTTCAATTATTTTATCGACCAGATTGTTGATAGACTCTTCTGAAGGTTCTTTCAAAGCTCTGGACGCAGCTTCAACAGAATCGGCCATCATTAGCACAGCGGTTTCTTTAGAGAAAGGAATCGGCCCAGGGTAGGTGAATAAAGATTCGTCCACAAGTTTGTCGGGATTATTTTTAACAAATAAATTGTAAAAATAGTCGACCCTTGTGGTACCATGGTGCGTCCGTATAAAGTCGAGGATAACCTCCGGAAGCTGATGTTTCTTGGCGACATCTACACCTTTGATAACGTGTGAGATAATGATCTGTGCACTTTGCTCCGGAGATAGTTCATCATGCGGATTTTTCTCGGTTTTTTGGTTTTCAATAAAAAATTGTGGGTTTGTCAATTTACCGATATCGTGGTATAACGCTCCTGCACGGACCAACAGGGGATTACCGCCAATTTTATAGATTGCTGCCTCAGCTAGGTTAGCAACCTGTAACGAGTGCTGAAATGTGCCGGGGGCTTTAAAGGAAAGCTCCCGTAGTAATTTGGAATTACTGTTTGTCAGCTCCATCAGGGTTAGATCAGATACTATTCCAAAGAGTTTTTCGAAGGCGTAGATCATCGGATAGGCCAGCAATGTAATCAATACACTCACTAGAAAGGGGAGTAAGTCCGACCAATAAATGGTGTCAATGGAGCCATTTCTTGTGATTACCAAGCCGATGTACGCAATCCAATATGTCGCTAGAATAATCGCTGAAGAGACAAACAGCTGTTCGCGTTTCACCAACGTTTTGATACTATAAATTGCAACAATGCCTGCCATAAATTGTAAAAAGACAAATTCAAAACTGTTCGGTACAAATAGTCCAGCTAGGAGAACCATTAGCAGGTGGATATTTAGGGCGACCCGCGTGTCAAATAGGATGCGAATAATAATAGGAACCGCACAAAAAGGAATATAGTATAGATTTGGGATTTTGATCTTGATGGCCCAGGATAGTACAGCAAGCATCCCTATGATAACAATCATGATGATCATTAATAGCCTATTGTTAAAATAGATATCCTTACGAAACAGAAAGAGAAATACCATTAGGATAGAAAGCGCGAGTGAAATGATCAGAAACTGCCCAAGCGTGACATAGTTTTGATTTCCACTGATTTTACCCTCGTCCTCATATACTTTGCGTAGCGACTCAAGTTTTTGATAGGTCTCATTGGATATAATCTTTTCTTTTTCAGCAATCAATTCACCTTTTTGGACAACACCTCGGGTAGCAGATATATTGGCGATGGCATTTTGTTCCAGTGCTTCGGTCTGCTGATCATTATAAATGTAATTAATGGTGATATAGTTTTTTAATGTTTCCTGTAGCCAGCTCTTCTGTTTGATTTTAGTCAATTTGGGCATTAAATTATCCATGTATTCGTAAGAGCTTTCGATCGTATAACAGTCAGCCGTGTTTTTCTGTGTGGCGACTTTATCTTGAATTAACGTAAAATTATAATGCCTTGAAGCCGGTGATTTCTCGTTGTTGCGGTTTTGAAACCGATTATTCAATGAGAGAATGCCTTTTCCGTAAAGGTGGTTTAATATGGCATTTCCGGCACTACGATAATCGTTGATATTTTCATGTGTCGTATCCAGCTTGCTGCTTTGCCATTTTTCGGACAAGTCTGTATTGAACTGGTCAATCTGCTCCTTACTTGTGGTTATGTTAACGTTATAAATCGGCTGGATGGTGTTCAGAATGCCTTTTTTGTCAGCATTGAGCTCTTCCTGTGTTTTTAGTATCGCAAAATTATAAGGCGATATTAAATTTTCATGATTCCAAACTTTTCCCTTTTGGAATTCATATCGGAATCGCGGTTGTTTGGGAAGAAAAATACAAATCAGGACAATGGTGATTAGTATTAATCCAATTTTTCGGATGAGATTTTCTGTTGTATTGAGTTCTCTTTTGTATTTTATTTTTAATCTTCCCACTGTGAACGATGTTTTTATATAATGTTAATATACAAATGTAGTTATAATTTATTTTTTGTTAATTCTGTCAGATGCAGTTTGAACGTGTTAAATGTACGTAATACTGTGTCGAACGAAAAATACTTGTTATCTTTGCAAAAAAAATACAACATGTCAAAAAAATCACATCTCATTGCACCATCCGTCCTTGCAGCAGACTTTGCAAATTTATCCGATGATATCATCATGGTAAACAACAGTGAGGCTGATTGGTTTCATATTGATATTATGGATGGCGTTTTTGTACCGAATATCTCGTTTGGATTTCCGGTCATGCAAGCTATTGCGAAACATGCTACAAAACCATTGGATGTACACTTGATGATTGTTGATCCTGATCGCTATTTGCAGGTCTGTAAAGATTCTGGAGCAGAAATAATTAGCGTACACTATGAAGCTTGTACGCATTTGCACCGTACATTGACAGCTATTAAAGAATTGGGCTGTAAAGCAGGGGTCGCGTTGAACCCACATACACCAGTTGCCCTTTTGAAAGATGTTTTGGCTGATCTGGACCTGGTGTGTCTGATGTCTGTCAATCCCGGATTCGGTGGACAAAAGTTTATCCCCAATACCTATGCGAAAGTGCAGGAACTTCGTGCGATGGCGCAGGGTGTCAACGATGGCTTATTGATTGAAATCGACGGCGGAGTTACCACAGCAAATGCTGCACAGCTCTTGAAAGCAGGTGCTGATGTGCTGGTTGCGGGTTCTTTTGTATTCAATGCTGCAGATCCGTTGGAGACTGTAAAAACATTAAAAGATATCGATATTGCTCTAGCAAAAATATAAAGATTCAGAGGTGATTTAGTAAAATAAATCACCTCTTTTTTTTATGGCGGATAATGGAAAGAAAATAAATTCGGGAAAAACGGCCGGATGGCATAAGTGCTGTTTAGAACAATTCCAAATTGATTTAATTAAATGGAATGCATGCGTTTAAAGTTGGATTTTCATTATTTTTGTATTTAGTCATAATAGTTGATTTACAGTAAAAAAATCGGCTTGAATACACGAACTGAACGGGCTAATTTATAATGTAGTGTAGCGGGTCTACATGAGTTATTCTATTAGCTTAATTATATTACAGACACGGTAGTGGAAGAAGATCAAAAATATATCTTCTAAACTATCCTTAAAATAGAAAGATTGATATCTATGAGTATTTACAACGATTACGTACAAGAGGTTGTAGAGCGAGAAGGCCAGGGATTACATCCTAAGCCTATTGACGGAGCAGAATTACTAAGTGAGGTAATTGCTCAGATTAAAGATTTAAACAATGAAAATAGAGCGGAATCTTTAAGATTGTTTATTTATAATACTTTGCCCGGCACAACACCTGCGGCTGGTTTTAAGGCGCAGTTCCTAAAGGAAATTATTTTGGGTGAATCAGTTGTTGCTGAGATTACTCCTGCGTTTGCTTTTGAGCTATTGTCTCATATGAAGGGTGGACCTTCGATCAAGGTGCTATTGGACTTAGCGCTTGCTACTGACCTTGCGATTGCCAATCAAGCAGCAGAGGTGCTTAAAACACAGGTTTTCTTGTATGATGCGGATACAGCTCGTTTGAAAGCAGCCTATGAGCAGGGTAACGCTGTCGCAAAAGATATTTTAGAGAGTTATGCAAAAGCTGAATTCTTTACGAAACTTCCTGAAGTAGCAGAAGAAATTCAGGTGGTTACTTTTATTGCAGGTGAAGGTGATATCTCTACGGATTTATTATCTCCGGGTAATCAGGCGCATTCACGTTCTGACCGTGAATTGCATGGTAAATGTATGATCACACCAGAAGCCCAGCAACAAATCAAAGAATTACAGGCGCAACATCCTGGTAAGAGCGTGATGTTGATCGCTGAAAGAGGTACAATGGGCGTAGGATCCTCACGGATGTCAGGGGTGAACAATGTGGCCTTATGGACTGGTAAACAAGCAAGTCCTTATGTTCCTTTTGTAAACATCGCGCCAATTGTCGGCGGTACAAATGGTATTTCTCCAATTTTCTTAACGACAGTAGACGTTACGGGTGGTATCGGTATTGATCTTAAAAACTGGGTGAAGAAGGTAGACGAAAACGGAAATGTGGTTCGCAATGAAAAAGATGAGCCTATTTTAGAGGAAGTTTATTCTGTCGCTACAGGTACTGTATTGACCATCAATACAAAAACAAAAAAACTCTATAATGGTGAACAAGAGCTAATTGATATTTCAAAGGCTTTGACTCCACAGAAAATGGAATTTATCAAGGCAGGTGGTTCTTATGCTATCGTATTTGGTAAAAAAATCCAAACTTTCGCAGCACAAACCTTAGGTATCCAAGCACCGACTGTATTTGCGCCTTCGAAAGAAATCACGATTGAAGGTCAGGGATTAACTGCTGTAGAAAAAATCTTCAACAAAAATGCGGTAGGAGTAACATCGGGCAAAGTATTGCATGCTGGTTCTGACGTTCGTGTCAAAGTGAATATTGTCGGTTCTCAAGATACGACAGGTTTAATGACTGCACAGGAGTTGGAAGCTATGGCTGCGACAGTAATCTCGCCGACAGTTGATGGTGCCTACCAATCAGGTTGTCATACAGCATCTGTATGGGATAAGAAAGCGCAAGCGAATATTCCGAAATTGATGAAATTTATGAACGATTTTGGTTTGATTACTGCGCGTGATCCAAAAGGCGTTTATCACGCTATGACAGACGTGATCCACAAAGTATTAAACGATATTACGATTGACGAATGGGCAATTATCATTGGTGGTGACTCCCATACGCGTATGTCTAAAGGTGTTGCTTTTGGAGCTGACTCGGGTACTGTTGCATTGGCATTGGCTACAGGTGAAGCTTCGATGCCAATTCCTGAATCTGTAAAAGTTACTTTCAAAGGTAGCATGAAAGAACACATGGATTTCCGTGATGTTGTACATGCTACGCAAGCACAGATGTTACAGCAATTTGCCGGAGAAAACGTTTTCCAAGGTAGAATCATTGAAGTCCATATCGGTACATTGCTTGCCGATCAGGCCTTTACTTTTACAGACTGGACCGCAGAGATGAAAGCAAAAGCGTCCATCTGTATTTCTCAGGACGAGACCTTAATCGAATCGTTAGAAATCGCTAAAAACCGTATCCAGATCATGATTGATAAGGGTATGGAGAATAAAAACAACGTTTTGCAAGGTTTGATCGATAAAGCAAACAAACGTATCGAAGAAATTAAATCAGGTGTCAAACCAGCGTTGACTCCAGATAACAACGCAAAATATTATGCTGAAGTTGTGGTTGATTTGGATCTTATCGAGGAACCAATGATTGCGGATCCAGATGTAAATAACGCAGACGTTTCTAAGCGTTATACACACGACACCATTCGTGACCTTTCTTACTATGGCGGAAATAAAAAAGTAGATTTAGGTTTCGTGGGTTCATGTATGGTACATAAGGACGATTTGAAAATCGTTTCGAAAATGTTGCGGAATATTGAACAGCAAAAAGGTGTTGTTACTTTTGAGGCACCATTGGTTGTCGCTGCTCCAACTTATAATATCATTGATGAGTTGAAAGCCGAGGGCGATTGGGAATTTTTGCAAAAATACTCTGGATTTGAGTTCAGTGATGCATTGCCAAAAAGCACTGCCCGTATGGAATACGAAAATATTATGTACCTGGAGCGTCCTGGTTGTAACCTGTGTATGGGTAACCAGGAGAAAGCTGCTAAAGGTGATACGGTGATGGCGACTTCAACACGTTTGTTTCAAGGTCGTGTCGTAGAGGACAGAGATGGTAAAAAAGGAGAATCCTTATTAGCATCTACACCTGTCGTTGTACTTTCAGCTATTTTAGGCCGTATTCCTAATATTGAAGAATACAAAGCTGCTGTCGAAGGCATTAACTTAACTAAATTTGCGCCTATTCCGACAAAATAAAAAGCTATCAGGGTTTCAGTAACTTAATTAAATAACATAAATAAGAGAGATATGGCTTTTGATGTAGATATGATTAAAAAGGTGTACAGCCGTTATGATGAGCGCATTGCTGCGGCTCGTCAGGTGGTGAACAAACCTTTGACTTTATCTGAGAAAATTTTATATGCCCACCTTTGGGATGGTAATGCGACAGAGGATTACAAACGTGGCGTTTCTTACGTTGATTTTGCTCCTGATCGTGTAGCGATGCAAGACGCAACTGCACAAATGGCTTTATTGCAATTTATGCAGGCTGGACGTCCAAAGGTGGCCGTTCCTTCTACTGTTCACTGTGATCACCTGATCCAGGCGAAAGAAGGCGCAGATAAAGATTTAGCCCGTGCTAAAAACGAAAGTTCGGAAGTATTTAACTTCTTGAGCTCTGTTTCAAATAAATATGGTATCGGTTTCTGGAAACCTGGTGCAGGTATTATCCATCAGGTTGTATTGGAGAACTATGCTTTCCCTGGTGGTATGATGATCGGGACCGATTCACATACGGTGAATGCGGGTGGCTTGGGTATGGTTGCGATTGGTGTAGGTGGTGCGGATGCCTGTGATGTGATGGCCGGTTTACCTTGGGAATTAAAATTCCCGAAATTAATCGGTGTTAAATTAACCGGTAAATTGAGTGGTTGGGCTGCAGCAAAAGATGTTATCTTAAAAGTTGCAGGTATCTTGACAGTAAAGGGCGGAACCGGTGCGATCGTTGAATATTTTGGCGAAGGTGCTGAGTCCCTATCTTGTACAGGTAAAGGTACAATCTGTAATATGGGCGCTGAAATTGGTGCCACGACCTCCACATTTGGCTACGATGCCTCGATGGAGCGTTACCTGCGTGCGACAGGCCGTGCTGAAGTTGCAGATGCTGCAAATGCCATTAAACAGCACTTGACAGCTGACGCTGAAGTTTATGCTAATCCAGAGCAATATTTCGATCAACTGATCGAAATTAATCTTTCGGAATTGGAGCCTTCATTGAATGGCCCTTTTACGCCAGATCTATATACACCGGTTTCACGCATGCGTGAAGAGGCAGCCAAGAATGGTTGGCCTCTGAAAGTGGAGTGGGGATTGATCGGATCCTGTACAAACTCTTCATATGAGGATTTATCGCGTGCTGCATCCATTGCGAAACAAGCTGTTGATAAAGGACTGATCACCAAAGCTGAATTTGGTATTAATCCTGGTTCTGAGCAGGTTCGTTTTACAGCCGATCGTGATGGTTTGTTAAAAACATTCGAAGATCTTAATGCAACGATCTTCACCAATGCTTGTGGCCCATGTATCGGTATGTGGGATCGCGTTGGTGCGGATAAGCAAGAGAAAAACACGATTGTCCACTCGTTCAACCGTAACTTTGCAAAACGTGCGGACGGTAATCCAAATACTTATGCATTTGTTGCTTCGCCGGAACTGGTTGCTGCAATTGCAATTTCCGGTGATTTGGGTTTTAATCCGGTTACGGATACGCTAACGAACAACAAAGGAGAGCAAGTGAAGCTGGATCCACCGGTAGGGGATGAATTACCAACAAAAGGTTTTGCTGTGGACGATCCGGGATATCAAGCTCCTGCGGTAGACGGTAGCGCTGTTGTTGTTGATGTAGCGCCAACATCAGATCGCCTTCAATTATTAGAACCTTTCACTCCTTGGGAGGGTACAGACCTAAAAGGTTTGAAACTATTGATCAAGGCTAAAGGAAAATGTACGACAGATCATATTTCTATGGCGGGTCCTTGGTTGAAATACCGTGGTCACTTAGATAATATCTCAAATAATATGCTGATTGGTGCGGTTAACTTCTTCAATGAGAAAACCGATAACGTCAAGAATCAATTGACAGGTGAATATGGTCCTGTTCCGGCAACGCAACGTGACTATAAAGCTCATAACATCGGATCAATTGTGGTAGGAGACGAAAACTATGGTGAAGGGTCTTCCCGTGAGCATGCGGCAATGGAACCTCGTCATTTGGGTGTTCGCGCAGTATTGGTTAAATCTTTTGCGCGTATCCACGAGACGAATCTGAAAAAACAAGGTATGTTGGGCTTAACTTTTGCGAACAAGGATGACTATAACAAAATTCAGGAAAATGATACAATTGATATCCTTGGCTTGACTGAGTTTGCTCCTGGTAAACCATTGACTCTTGTCTTGCACCATGCAGATGGAACGCAAGAGGAGATTTTGGCAAACCACACCTACAATGCCCAACAAATCGAATGGTTTAAAGCCGGTGGTGCTTTGAATATCATTCGCAAGAATCAAGCGAAATAATTTGATTTTATAAAATAGTTTAATAGAAAAGCTGCTTTCATAGAAAGCAGCTTTTTTTTTGAACTCAAGACCGGGAACATTTCTGTGATCTTCGTCATATTTTCCTATTTTCCATCTAATTTATTTGCTTATAATATAGAATGAGGGTACTTTTGCCCAACGTTTTTAGCGCTGATATGAGAAAAATATTTTTGACAATTGGAGCACTTGCACTAGGTGTTTCGAGTTTATTTGCACAGGAAAATCCCGAGATAGGAAAAAGCATTTTTAAGCCAAAGAATTTAAGGACGGAAAGTAATAAAGGGAAGTTTTTCTTCTTTTGGGGATATAACTTTTCTTCTTATGCGAAATCTGATATTCATTTCACAGGTCCAAACTATGATTTCATCCTTCATGATGTAAAGGCAGGAGATCGCCCGACGAAATTTGGCGCAACCTATTTTGATCCTAGTCGGTTAACAATCCCGCAATTCAATTTGCATTTTGGATATTATATCAAAGATAACTATTCCATCTCTTTAGGTTGGGATCACATGAAATATGTAATGGATATCCCACAGCAGGTTAAGATCACAGGTTATATCGGCGAGGAAATCTCAAATCCTGGTATACCGACGGGAAACCGGGCTGGACAATACAACGGCGAAATGATTACAGTAGATTCTGCGATGCTAACATTTGAACATACAGATGGCTACAACTTTGCCTCTGTAGGATTAGAACGCTACGATGATATCATTAACAATCGTAAAGGTCAACAGGTGCTTACCATGGAGTCCGGTGTAGATGTAGGACTTTTGATACCACGATCTGATGTACATCTCTTTGGTGAGGGGGCCAATCATTTTTGGAATATTGCTGGCTACGGTGCTTCAGCAAAAGTTGGTTTACATTATCGTTTTTATAAAGGCCTTTACCTGCAAGGGAACTTTAAGACAGGCTGGACAGATTTATACAATATCCGTACAACGGGAAGAAGAGGGGTGGACAAAGCGACACAACAGATCTGGTTTTTTGAAAACTACTGGGCTTTGGGCTTTAGATTCTAACGATTTCAAGATACAAATAAGAAGGCACCTGTCACATACCAGCTCCCTCTTATTTGTATCTTGAGTAGTAGCATTTAATATGCAATCTGAGAGTTCTATATATCACTTAATTTGAATATATCTTTCACTCGGATTCCTTTCTCCGTATGTTGTAAGGTACAACATTCATTTATTGGGTCATGTTCCAGGAACAGGATGTATTCATTGTCAACGATCTCATTCCAATACGTATTGCGTTCATCCATGGTAATTAAAGGTCTCACGTCGTAGCCCATGACATAGGGGATGGGGATGTGGCCAACAGAAGGTAATAGATCCGCCATATAAAGCATTGTTTTTCCTTTATATTGAATCTGTGGCAACATCATAGCTTCGGTATGACCATTGGCATAACGAATATCGATGTCCTTG
The DNA here is from genome assembly GCF_013167215.1 of Sphingobacterium prati. GTDB lineage: Bacteria > Bacteroidota > Bacteroidia > Sphingobacteriales > Sphingobacteriaceae > Sphingobacterium > Sphingobacterium prati. The sequence continues at coordinate 512,069 of NZ_JABJWY010000034.1, read as the reverse complement.
CCAAATGGTTCCTCCACATCTTCAACGAATTTCAACTGGCCGCTTTCTTGAATTGGAAGAATATTCTCTTTTAGAAAAGATGCTCTCTCCCTAGCATTTGGAGCTGTTGCCCAAGCCCAATGATCGCTATTGCTCCAAAAGTTAGCATTTTTAAATGCGGGAGATAATTTTTCACCTTCACGGATTATTGCACCACCACAATGGTCAAAATGTAAATGAGTCAGAATGACATCCGTGATATCATTTCTGTCAAAACCTATGCTCTTGAGGGAATTGTCTAGTGTGGCATCGCCGTGTAGATAATAATAACTGAAAAATTTTTCTGTTTGTTTGTCGCCAAGGCCTGTGTCTACTAACATTAATCTTTTACCTTCTTCGACGAGGAGTAAACGGTTTCCCCATGTGCACATATTATTGGCATCGGCTGGATTTGTTTTATTCCAGATACTTTTTGGAACCACTCCAAACATGGCACCCCCGTCCAATTTAAAGAAACCAGTTTCTATCGCGTGTAATTTCATCTTATTAATATTTGTAAAGCTTGGAACAATTTACGAAAAATCTACATGATAAGAACAGTATACAATACTATTTTGCTAAAAAAATATGCTAAAAACTTTAATTTTTTTTATCTTCATAAGTAGCTGTTAGTGAAGTTGTTGTTTTTGTGTTTTTTGTACAATAAGCTTGATTTTAAGATGTTTAAGTTTTGTTTTTAGCGAAATTTGCCTTTAACTTTGGGCACATTTTAAAACAAACAAAAATATGAAAAAGGGTAACATTGGAAACGCGCCTGATTTGAAATATTTGAAAATTGATGATACAGGAACTGTATTTTATCAATTACCTGTTTCAGCGCTGGTTGAACATGCTCTAACGAATCAAGAGGGAAAACTATCTGATACTGGAGCATTGGCTGCTGATACAGGAAAATTTACTGGAAGATCTCCCAAGGACCGTTTTTTGGTCGAGGATTCCCGGACCAAGGATACTGTATGGTGGGGAGAAATAAACCAGCCGATGACTACGGCCAATTTTGATGCATTATTTTCGATGGTTGGCACACACTTGAGCAAGAAAACAATTTATGTTAGGGATTGTGCTGCTGGGGCGGACCCAACATATCAATTATCCATTCGTGTTATCACAGAGACAGCATACCAAAGCATTTTTGCGAATAATCTGTTCTTGAGACCGGAGGAGGATATCAATCATCAACCACAATGGTCGATACTAGCTGCGCCAACATTACTTATTGAGAATCCGCAGCACTACGGTATCCGTAATGAAAATTTTGTAGCAATAAATTTTACAAAAAGAATAGTATTGATTGCAGGAACTGGATATACTGGTGAAATCAAGAAAAGTATCTTTTCCATCCTGAACTTTATTTTGCCACTAGAATATAATGTTTTATCTATGCACTGTTCAGCAAACACCTCCAAGGATGGCAAAACGGCTTTATTTTTCGGGCTTTCTGGAACGGGCAAGACGACGCTATCGGCTGATAAATATAGAAAGTTGATCGGTGATGATGAACACGGTTGGAGCGAAAAAGGTATTTTTAACTTTGAAGGTGGCTGTTATGCAAAATGTGTTGGACTCACGGAGGAGAAGGAACCAGAGATCTATCATGCCATCCGTTTTGGTTCATTGTTAGAGAATGTTGTTTTGGACGAGTTTGACCGACCAGATTATGATGATATCAGTAAAACAGAGAATACGCGGGTTTCCTATCCGATAGATTTCATGGAAAACGCTGAAATGTCTGGCGTGGGTAATGCCCCTGCCAACATTTTCTTCCTGACAGCGGATGCTTTTGGTGTATTGCCGCCCATTTCCCTGTTGACGGTAGATCAAGCTGTGTATCATTTTGTGAGTGGTTATACAGCGAAAGTCGCCGGTACAGAAGTGGGTGTAAAAGAACCTACAGCAGCTTTCTCCACCTGTTTCGGCCAGGCATTCTTACCTTTACATCCGGCGAGGTATGCTTCTTTACTGCGCGCTAAATTGGAACAAAATCCTGATATCAAGGTATGGTTGGTCAATACAGGTTGGATTGCCGGGCCATACGGTATCGGACGCCGGATTAAATTGAACTATACCCGGGCTTTAATTCGCACTGCTATGGACGGTTCATTATTGGAGTCTCGATTTAATAAACACGAGATCTTCGGATTGGATTATCCAACAAACTGCGGCGAATTTGTTCCTGAACAGATCCTGGATGCCAGGGGACTGTGGAATAATAATGAAGCTTATGATATGCAAGCCAAACGTTTGGCAAAACTGTTTATTGAAAACTTCGAAAAATTCGACAATGATATGCCGGCTTCAGTAAAAATGGCTGGCCCCAGGGTTGTTACAACAGTACTGGTCTAGAATACCGAACAAACTGAAATAAAAGCACCTCTAGAAAGATATCGTCTTTCTAGAGGTAGTTTATAAAGATACGATCTATTCATACTTATTGACAAATGAATCTAGTTTCTCTTGTTCATTACCGACAATTGCATTGATAATTACCCGAAATGAAGCCAATCGGGCTTTCTTTTTATTGTCTTTATCAATCTCAAACCAAGGAGACTTTTTGGTCCCTGTTGTTTTAAAGAGATTTTTAATATAACCCGTGTAAACATCCCATTTTTCCTGCGCCTGCTGATCTAAAACTCCAACTTTCCAACGTTTTAGAATATCCTCTTGTCTTTCTTTCAGCCGTTCAGCTTGCTCTTCTTTGTTAATGCTGAGAAATAACTTGACTAATATAATACCATCGTCAATCAGCTGCTTTTCAAATTCAGGTACTTGTTTCATGAATAATTCGTGCTGCTCTTTGGTACAAAAGTCAAATACAGGTTCTACCACAGCACGGTTATAATAACTACGGTCGAAAATTACTATTTCTCCGGCATTAGGCAGGTGTTTAATATATCGTTGAAAATACCATTGTCCATTTTCCTCCGGAGTTGGCTTAGGTAACGCTACCACTCGTACCTTTTTTGGATTGAGATGTTCCGTCACACGACCAATGGTACCTCCCTTTCCAGCAGCGTCCCTACCCTCAAATATAATAACGACACGCTTTCCTTTCTCTATAATGTCATATTGTAATTTGAGCAAGCTAACCTGTAGCTCGTAGAGCTCTTTTTCATAATCGTAGATATCGTTAAATTTTTCAATTTCTATAATTCCATGTTGCTCTAAATAATCAAGCACATCTTTGTTTTGACGGATTTTTTGAAGCTCTTTTAAATCGTATTCTGCCATAAATATATTTTGATTTTAAGTTTATTAAACTAAAGTTACTTAATGAAATGTTAAATAATGTCAAAATCGAGATAAATCCGATCAGTGCATGTACTATGAATGGAAAAGTAAACGTTATAAGGTAAAGTAATACAAAATATTGCTTTGAGTAGAAATTAGACTTTTCATAAATTTAGGTTAATAATTGGTTAGGTAAGCTCGGAGTTCTCAACTTCGGGCTTTGTTATTTATCATAAATTGTTTATGGAATCGTTCTTAATGTCTGCTGATTTGGATTTGTAGCTAAAATATGCCATTTACCCGATGCGATATTGTGTAAATGTTAAAAAATGTTAAAGCATTAGCAACCATATAATTAATTGGAACAAGCGTCGTTTTAATTACAAATACTTTTCATAAAATAGGTTAATATATGGCTAACGAAAGCTCAGAGTTCCCCACTCTGGGCTTTTTATTTTTTTACTAGACTAGATGGAACAACTTTAACGACAGGGCGAATACTTCGTGGTGACTAGGAATTTGATTAATGGCAAGAAAAATATGAGTGGAAAAAAAGCCCTACAATTTATGTAGGGCTTTTTTTCCACTCATATTTTTATGCTACTTCCCTTAAATCTACGGCAACAACACGCGAGACCCCTTGTTCTACCATGGTCACACCATAGATAATATCAGTACTTGCTATTGTTTTCTTGTTGTGGGATACAACGATAAACTGTGAGTTTTTGGAAAAATCGCGAATGATATTATTGAATTTATCAATATTCGTATCATCCAAAGGTGCATCTACCTCATCGAAAATACAGAAAGGTGCTGGTTTTGAAAGGTAGAGTGAAAATAATAACGCTGTTGAAGTCAACGTTTTCTCACCTCCCGAAAGCTGGTTGATTGACAATGGACGTTTTCCTTTTGGCTGAGCAATGATATCAATATCCGAATCCAACGGGTTGCTTGGATCAGTCAAGACAAGGTCACAGCTGTCCTCTTCATTAAATAATGAGCGGAACACCTTAATAAAATTGTCTCTTACGGCATTGAAAGTAAACATAAACTGCACTTTGGCGGTGTCGTCGATTTCCTTAATGGTAGCCATTAAAGAACCTTTTGCTTCGATCAGATCTGCCTTTTCTTTATTGATAAAGTCATAGCGCTCATTCATCTCATCAAAGGCTTCTTTGGCCATTAAATTAATCGTTCCAAATTCATCAAGCTGCTTTTTGAGTTTGCTGCATTTTGCCGCTAAGGTGGATTGATCTTCCGCAATTTCCGGTACATCTTCACGTTCAATCAGGTCTTTCAGCTCGATATTAAATTCTACGGAGAGGCGCTCCTTTAGCGTGTTGAGATCAATTTGTAAGGCGGTTTTCTTATCCTTAATCTCACCGATAAGAAAATCACTCTGCTCTTTTGATCGGCGTTGCTGAGTGAGGGCATCCTCCAGATTATTGATCTGTTGCTTGTCTGCATAGTACTTTTCTTCCAGCTCCTTTAGACCGTCTTCCAATGCAATCTTTTGCTCATACATGGCAATCAAATCCGCATCTTCTTCGTCCTCAAACGGAATAGTGGTGCGCAATGCTTCTTGTATTTCAACAAGTTCAACGCTATTTCGCTCGATACGGATTTCATAATCATCTTTTTGGGTCTCTCTGAATTCCAGATCCTTTGTAATGTTAGAAACTTTATTTAATTGCTGATGATAGCTGATATTTTCCTGATTATAAGCGATAGACTTTTCATTTAAAATCTCTGAAATTTCATGGAATTGATCCTGTAATTCCGATAATTCGGTTACACTCCGATCTTTTTGTACGCGCAATTCCTGCAGCTGAGGTTCGGCAAGAGTAAGATCGGTTTCGATACCTGCAATTTTTTCCTGGATATCTCTTTTACGGACCTGCGAATTGCTGATGAAAGACTGGTATTGCTCCTGTTTCGTTTTTACAGTGATCAGCTCATTGTTAAATCTATTGAGTTGAAAACGGAGTTCATCAATGTGTTCTTTTTGCGAGTTGCTGCGTAAAGCCTCCACGCGCGCTGTTTCGGCTGTTATCTTGTCTTCAAGTTTTGCAATCTCTTCATTGAGCATTTTAATTTCCTGTGCGAGAACCTCGAGGTTTTTCGCTCTACCGATGCGTTTTCCCTCAAATAATCCGACCGATCCACCCGAAAGTCCCAAATGATGTTTGGCATAGCGACCATTCTTTTGCAGAATCACTCGACCTGTTTCCGGTAGCTCTTGTTCCAGTTCCTTTTCACTTTCCTGCTTTAATATATAGACGTGCTGAAGGAGTAGGGTACAAAGAGCTTTATATTTTTCATCCACGGTGATCACATCCAAAGCAGACATGAGATTATTATTTGGTGGGACGGGAGAAGTAGCCGCGGTATCAATTGCTTCCAATACGAAGAAATGAGCTCGACCTTTTGCGGCATCACTCAGTAGCTGAATCGCTTGAACAGCATCTTGTTGTGTTTCGACAACATAATGGTTCATGATCGGTTCCAAGTAATTTTCAATTGCAACGCGATAATCTTCCTGACAGAACAATACATCCGAGAACAGCGGTGGTTGCTTTTTCCATCCTGCATTTTTCTTTAAAAATCGGATGGAATCGGGGAAACCCTCTAAGTTGTCAATAAGAGATTTTGTTAGGTTATATTCATTCTGTTTGGCATCAACTAACCTAAGGTCTTTCGCAAGTTGTGTTTTAAACTCCTCCAGATTTGTCTGGCATTGAAGAATTTGGGTCTGTAGCTCTTCCTCAAGCTCATTGGCGGATTCATATTGCGCTTGTTGAGCCTCAACACGACCTTCCAATTCAGCTACAGCATTGTCAAATTGCAGTAATTCGGCTTCTTTTGCTTCGGTATCCACGCTATTGCGCACGGCTTCCTGAAGAAGGGCTTCTTTCTGAATATTAAAAACAGCTAGATCTTTCTCCAGTTTATAAATTCTGGCCTGAAGTTCAGCATTGCTTTTATTGAAGATATCCAATTTGCCTTTGGCAGACTGTTGCTGACCACGTAAGGCATCTACTTCAGATTTATTGGATTCCAGGTTATCTTTTAATGAATCAAGTTTATTCTGTTCATCAAACAACTCCTCGTTTAATCTTTTTATGGTGTAAAGAACGTGATTAAGTTGTTGCTTGTCGCTATTGATGTCCAGGTTTAATCTGTTTTCTTTGTCCTGGAGATTTTTTACTTTCTCATTTTTGATCTTCTTTTCCGACTCATAACCACGGATTTTGTTGACAAATTCCTGCGTCGCCTTTTGCTGTACGGAGAGGTTTTTCTCCTGCTCCAAATTTACCTGACGTAGTGACTGCAATTCTGTTTCTGCATTCAGGATCAATTGTTGAGAATTAGCGGCGTCTTTCTGAACCTTAGACTCCTGTGTTTGAAGCCTATCAAGTTCTGTCGAAAAATCAGCAATTCTATGATAAGCCAGATCAATGCTACTTTGACGATATTCTTGCTTAAGTAAAGTATATTTTTCTGCTTTTTTTGCTTGATTTTCTAATGATTTAAGATTTTTAGTGATCTCATAGAGTAGATCGTCTACCCGGCTGAGATCGGCTTCAGTGTCCCTCAATTTTGTGAGCGTCTGTTTTTTGCGCACCTTATATTTTGAGATTCCAGATGCTTCTTCAAAAAGATTTCTACGCGAATTATCTTTGTTGTTGATGATCTCGTCAATCATTTTCAATTCGATAATAGAATAGCTATCCGCACCAACTCCCGTATCCAAAAATAAATCGGTGATATCTTTTAAACGACATTTTACGTCATTCAAACGGTATTCACTATCTCCATTGCGGAATAGTTTACGTGTAACTGTGACGGTAGAGAATTCCGTTGGGAGGATATTATTATTGTTGTTGAAGGTTAGGGAAACTTCGGCAAGATTGGCTGGTTTTCTATTTTTCGTTCCGTTAAAAATAATGTTCTCCATTTTATCAGAGCGTAGCATCTTTGTACTTTGTTCACCAAGGACCCAGCGTATTGCGTCCACTACATTGGACTTCCCACATCCGTTTGGTCCGACAATTGCGGTGACACCGTCATTAAAGTTGATCGTGATTTTGTCTCCGAAACTCTTAAATCCTTTTATTTCTAGTTTGGTTAACTGCATTTATACCAAATTTGTTTGTCGTTATAAGCTTGCGAAAATAGTAAATTAAAATAAAACTTTTTTCTTTCTTTACTCACATTTTCCCGTTTGAGGATCGCAGGAAGGCCCATCTTCACCTCTTTGCTGCAGCGGGGTAGCCTGGCCCGCCAAACATTCTTTGATTGTGTTGTGAAAAACCTCCATGGGCTGTGCGCCAGGAATTGCATATTTACGGTCAAACACAAAGAAAGGCACACCGCGAAGGCCAAGGTTGACTCCTTCTTGAATATCTTGACTGACATCGTAAGCATAATTGTCGGAATCCAAAAGTTCACGAACTCCGCGCTCAGGCATGCCTGCTAGTCTAGCCAGTTCAGTAAGGGTAAGATTATCATTGACATCCAAACCATCGGTAAAATGCGCTTTGAATAATGACTTTTTTAATGCTGTTCCTTTGTTGTGCGCTTGCGCAAAATGAATAAGACGGTGTGCCTTTTTGGTATTTACAACGATCGCTTTATCAAAATTTAACGTAATACCTAATTCTTTCCCCTGCTCACTGAGCTGTGCTGTCATCGCTACCACGTCATCCATGCTCATTCCTTTTGTCCGGACGAGATAATCGTACGTAGGCATTCCCGCCTCATCTTCTGGAAAATCTGGGTTGAGCTGATAGGATTTCCAGGTAATCTTCACTTGCGCTTCATCTGCAGTTTCGTGCAGGGCCAATTCAAGCTTTGTCAAACCAATATAACAAAAAGGACAAATGATGTCCGACCAAATTTCTATCTTCATATTTCTTAATTTACTCCGTATATTGTAATCAAAAATACATATTATAACGGTGATTATCGGATTACATTGTTGTGCCAATCTCAACATCATTATAATGCAGGTCTAAGCATATGTCAGAGAAAGATTTTTTGAATCGTAAAGTAACACTTGTCCTTGGAGGTGGTGGAGCAAGAGGACTGGTACATATCGGTGTTATCCGGAAATTAGAGGAAATGGGCTTTGAGATAGATGAAATAGTCGGCTGCTCCATAGGAGCATTGGTCGGCGGCATTTACGCTCAGGGAAAGATGGACGTGTTGGAAGATTGGATGTTTAATTTAACAAAGAAATCAGTTTTCAATATGATGGATTTCAGCTGGAAGGGCTTGGGGATGATGAAGGGGATCAAAGTGTTCAATGCATTGAAATCGGTAATTCCTGATGCCAATATCGAAACGTTTCCCATTTTATTTAAGGCCGTTGCGACAGACCTAAACTATGAAGAAGAAGTTGTATTGGATTTTGGAAGTATGTACGATGCTATTCGGGCCTCAATCGCGATACCTGCTGTCTTTACTGCTGTAGAAGATAATACCCATGTCTATGTAGATGGGGGGGTACTTAATCCTTTGCCCATCAATCACGTTACAAAAAAAGAAAATTTAATTATTGCTGTCAACCTGGAGTCGAAACCTGATAAACAATATTCTGTTATCAAAAAGCTCGATACAAAAACATCCAATTCTTTGGACATTTTACAGGCTTCCTATTATGTGATGCGTAGGAAAATGAGCCGTATGATTATTGATCTATACCGCCCGGATGTCGTTGTGGACATCCCATATAATATCTGTAATTTATGGGATTATCACCGCGCTGAATTTTTAGTTCAAAAAGGACGGGAGTATATCGATAACGCTCTTAAAAATAAGACCAAAATAGGATAAAAGTTTGCGCGCTCTTGGTTTAGTCATTTAGATTTAAATCGTTATATACTAAAACAAGTTGATTTTAAAACATCAAGGAATTAGAATAAGTTTGGATAATCGCTGATAACTCCATCCACCTTCAAAGCTTTTAGTTGCTCCATAACAGTTTTCGTATTTACTGTCCATGGAATTACCTTTACATTTACTTTATGGTATTGGCGAATAAAATCGCTGTTCACTAACTTATAGTGTGGGCTTATAATGAAAGGTGTAAAACCTAGCGCATCGATTGTTTCTTGCGCGTTTTTTGAATAATTTTCATCAATAAGATAAGACACTTTTAGTTGGGGATAGGCAGTGTTGAGATACTTGACAGCACGAATATCAAAGGATTGAATAACTGTACGTGCGGCAATTTTTTTCTCTGTGATGACCTGTACAATTAAATCGACAAATTCCTCCACTCGTGGATGATTGATACCATCTTTATCTTCGTTGCTTTTTACCTCGATGTTATAAAACATGGGTGCTTTTCTCTTTTGGAGGGCATAGGCTTCTGTACTATCAATGAGGTCAGCGAGTTTTGCTATGCGTGTCAACTGTTTTTTTTGTTCAGGAAATTCTTTGTAAAACTTCGATCCAATATCATATCTAATGAGATCTTGATAATTCATTGCATAGATCTTCAGGGATTTATCCTTTTCCGGGATTTCACTGCCATCCGGTTTTAACACAAATTTGGGATTGAGATAGTCATCATGAAAAACAACAACTTTCTTATCCTTAGTAATATGACAGTCCATTTCGAGTGTAGTTACTTGAGGCAGGTCAATTGCATTTTTCATTGCAGGGATAGACTCTTCTGGATATAAGCCGCGTCCTCCACGGTGTGCTTCCAAGCTCAGTTTTGGAAAACTGTTTGCCGGTTGAGCGGAATCTTTCATAACTGAACAAGATGTAAAGGGCAATATTACGCCAAAAAACGCTATTCTACGTAGACTTTTTCTCATTATATTACTATATTTAAAACAAAATAAGGGTTATCCCGTTTTGATTAGGCGAATATACACAACCTATTTTATTTCGGCGACTTTGCATACTTGATTTCCTATTTCGAAAGTGCGTTTAAAATAGAACAAACTAAAATGATTCGAAATTGTTGAAATGAAGAAAAAACGAAGCTTTAAAAATCTGTTAGATTAGCCTTACTTTACGAGAAGAGGATACTCTTAGGGACAATGTTGACGTTGTTTTGCAATAGAAAATACAGTTATATACCGAGATGAAATCTATTTTTTTTGTCTTTTTTGCAAGAAATTATTGTCATTCCTTTTAGAATTCCCTTTATTTGCACAAATCTCAAATTAGATGGCGAAAAATTTATTGATAGTTGAGTCTCCAGCGAAAGCAAAAACGATAGAAGGATATTTAGGAAGCGATTTTATGGTAAAGTCAAGTTATGGACATATCCGTGACTTGGTGAAAACCGATGATGCGATTAATACAGAGAAGAATTTCGAACAGAAATACGAGGTTCCCTCCGATAAAAAAGCTATTGTGAGCGAGCTGAAGAAATTAGCTAAGGCAGCAGAAACTGTTTGGCTTGCATCCGATGAGGACCGCGAGGGAGAAGCTATTTCTTGGCATTTATTTGAGACATTGGGATTAAAGGATGAAAGTACAAAACGTATTGTGTTTCATGAGATCACAAAGCCAGCGATACTAAAAGCTATCGACAATCCCCGTAAAATAGATTATAATCTTGTTAACGCACAACAGGCCAGACGGGTTTTAGATCGGCTCGTGGGCTTTGAATTATCTCCTGTTTTATGGAAAAAGGTTAAGCCTTCGCTATCTGCAGGCCGTGTACAATCTGTTGCAGTTCGATTAATTGTAGACCGTGAGCGTGAGATTAACAAATTTGAACCGGAGGCGGCTTTTAAGATTGTTGCGTTTTTCCATACCGGTAAGATCAAAGATAGTTTTAAAGCCGAGCTTCCGCAACGATTTGCAACAGAAGTAGAGGCGACACGATTTTTGGAAGACTGTAAAGCAGCTTTGTTTACGATTAAAAATCTGGAAACAAAACCATCAAAACGCTCACCGGCTGCGCCATTTACCACATCAACCTTACAACAGGAAGCAAGTAGAAAACTTGGCTTCTCGGTCGCAAGGACGATGCAGGTTGCTCAACGTTTATATGAGTCGGGACGTATTACCTATATGCGTACGGATTCCGTCAATTTGAGTGATACGGCTATTGAAGCGGCAGAAAAAGAAATTAAATCGGCTTATGGCAATCAATACCATAAAGTAAGAAAATATAAAACAAAAACTTCGGGTGCGCAAGAGGCACACGAGGCCATACGTCCTACCTATTTTTCGGAACATACCATTGAAGGTGATTCGGCTGAAAAGAGGTTATATGAACTGATCTGGAAGAGAGCAATTGCATCTCAGATGAGTGAAGCAGAATTTGAACGTACGCTGGCTAAGATTTCCATTTCTACACGTCCGGAAGATCTGAATGCTTCAGGAGAGGTGATGAAGTTTGACGGTTTTCTGAAAGTCTATATGGAATCCGTAGATGATGATCAGGAGACAACACTCGATGAAGATAGCGATAACGCCATCCTGCCACCATTGACGGTCGGATTACAGCTGACGTTGAAAAGCATGTCAGCTACAGAGCGCTTTACAAGACCTCCGGCACGTTATACGGAAGCGGCATTAGTAAAAAAATTAGAGGAACTAGGTATCGGTAGACCGTCTACCTATGCGCCAACCATTTCTACAATTCAAAATCGTGGTTATGTTGTTAAAGAAGAACGGGAAGGAAGATCACGCGACTATCGGGTATTGACCCTAGAGAATGCCGAACTGAAAGCCGTTACCAAAACAGAAATTACAGGCGCCGAAAAAGGGAAAATGTTCCCCACTGATATCGGTATTGTCGTGAATGATTTCTTGGTAGAGCATTTCAATGGTATTGTAGATTTTCACTTTACGGCGAATGTCGAGAAAGAGTTTGACGATATTGCGCATGGATTGACCGAGTGGACAAAAATGCTGCACGATTTCTATGGCCCTTTTCACTCCGAAGTGGAGGATACGCTGGAAAATGCTGATCGCGCCAATAACGAACGTGAACTGGGTATAGATCCAGTTTCCGGAAAACCGGTTTCTGTACGTATCGGAAAATTTGGGCCTCTGGTTCAGATTGGTTCGCCAGATGATGAGGAAAAACCTCGATTCGCATCGTTGCGCAAAGGACAGATGATTGAAACAATTACCTTTGAAGATGCCATGGAGTTATTTAAACTTCCCAAAAAAGTAGGCGTATTTGAAGATAAGGAAATGACAGTTGCCATCGGTCGATTTGGACCTTATATCCGTCATAACTCCGCTTTCTATTCCTTGCCAAAAGGAGTAGATCCGTTGGACGTGACTGAAGAGGAATGCATTCAGATTATTCAGGAGAAACGTCAGAAAGATATTGAAAAAGTGATCCGTGTATTTGATGAAAATCCGGATGCACAGATCGAACAGGGCCGTTGGGGACCATTCATTCGTTTTGGAAAGCAGAATCTGAAAATTCCGAAAGGAACAGAAATCGAAAAAATCAGCTATGAAGAAGTTCTGAAGTGGGCGGAAGCGGATGCACCGAAAGGTAAAGCTGTTAAAGCAAAAACTGCCGAAAAGAAAACAGTTGCTAAAAAAGCGACAGCCAAGAAGGCTCCAGCTAAGAAAACGACAAAGTCTAAATAAGGATGAAAGCAGATTTGCCAGAAAATATAGTAAAAGATATTATGATTGCCGTGGTGTTGGAGGGCGAGACCGTGGAGACTAAAAACTGGACAGTGTACGTTATCAACGATAAGAATATTGCGATACAGAATGTGCTGATCAGTTCAAAAGGGTATGGTGAAAAGGATGGTCGGCAAGTAACAACCACCACTTTGCGGCATTTCATCGGAAATATTGAAGCAAAATCCTTTGATCGGGTCGAGGCAATCGACGAGCAGGTATTTGGCCTAACTAATGAATATTGGTTGAGTTTTTATATTGACAATATTATTTACGATAAAAAATATATCTTTTTACCCGAAAGCATCGTCGATGGTAACCTGACTAAGGTTCCCTTAGTAAATAAACCCGGTGTCATCATAGGAGGAAACGAATAATGAGCACAAGACACAATTTTATCATTGCCATAGATGGTTTTTCTTCTTGTGGAAAGAGTACACTGGCAAAAGCTCTGGCTAAAAAATTAAAATTTGCCTTTATTGACAGTGGCGCGATGTATCGAGCAGTAACACTCTATTTTACACGCCATAATATCGATTTGAACGATCAGGAAGCGATTGATACTGCCCTAAATGATATCCATATCGACTTTATTCCCAATGCTGTCAAAACGGAGATTCACCTGAATGATGAAGACATCTCGGAAGAGATCCGTCAGATGTATATTTCCGATAAGGTGAGCGAGGTCAGTGCGATTAAAGCGGTACGTACCGCCATGGTTGCGCAACAGCAAAAGCTGGGCAGCCGTCGAAATATCATTATGGATGGCCGTGACATTGGTACCACGGTTTTTCCGGATGCCGATCTCAAGATCTTCATGACAGCTGATCCTAAAGTTAGGGCAGCCAGAAGATACCTGGAACTCACGGAAAAAGGGGAGGATGTCACACTTGAAGAGGTGGTGGAAAATCTTGCCAATCGGGACCGAATTGATAGTACCCGTGCGGAGAGTCCTTTGCGGCAAGCCGAAGATGCCATCGTGCTGGATAATTCAAATTTGACTCCGGAACAACAGTTGCATTTTGTCGAAGAAGAATATCTGAAAGTTAAAGCAGCCAGGATGCAAGCATAAATAAGAATATAACAAAAGATGCCGATTGAAAAATCGGCATCTTTTGTATTTTGGCCCCAGCTATTTGATACTATTGATTTGCTGTTGCTCCAGTAATTTGTCGACATTGTTTTTTTCGCCAAACTCTGCAGTCTGTTCTTGAAAAGATTCCAGTAGCGCTTTAATAGCGTCTGAATTATCGGCTGTACGTTGATAGATCTCAGGAATTGTCTTTTCGATATTCTTATCACCAAGTTCGATGTTATCAACTTCGATTTTGCCTATTTTTTCCAAAACAGCTTGTTGACTGTTTCTGACATCTTCTAACTCTCTTGCTATTTTTTCCATCAATTGGAATTTCTTCAATTTATCCATATGCAATATCTTTAGTCTACTCTAATAAGAACAAAGTCGCTAGAAACTTTGTTTTGTTTTTTTTTAAATCAGTGAAAAACAGGTTTTAATGGTACCATTGGATGATACCATTGGGTACAAAAAAGCCAGTCCTTTTCTTGGACTGGCTGCAATAACGTAGAAGCTTTGCTGTTTAATTTGTTCTTCCGGGATATACCTCTAGCGCTTTCTCCAGACAGGTCAATGCGTTTTTAAGATCATTTTGATTCAGTACATAAGCTAAGCGAACTTCATTTGTTCCGGCACCTTCTGTACTATAAAAACCAGTTGCTGGAGCCATCATGACCGTTTCATTATTGTAAGAAAACTCTTCCAACATCCATTGGCAAAATTTATCCGCGTTATCTATGGGCAGCTTGGCAACCACATAGAATGCACCGCCGGGATTAGGAGAGTAAACACCTTCAATTGCATTTAATCCATTGACTAGAGTGTCTCTTCTCGCTGTATATTCTTTGGATACTGCTTCAAAGTAGCTGTCAGGTGTATCTACAGCAGCTTCTCCCGCAATTTGACCTTCCATTGATGGACTTAAACGCGCCTGCGCAAATTTTAATGCAGTCTGATAAAGCGCTTTGTTTTTGGTAATGATACAACCAATACGAGCACCACATGCTGAATAGCGTTTAGAAACGGTGTCAAAGATGACAACATTATTTTCAAGACCCTCCAGGTGCATAGGGGATATAAACTCCTTGCCATCGTAACAGAATTCGCGGTAGGCCTCATCCGAAAATAGATAAAGATCGTATTTCAGGCAAAGTTCACGTAAGGCTTCCAGCTCTTCTCTCGAATAAAGGTAACCTGTCGGATTGTTGGGATTACAGATGCAGATTGCTTTTGTTTTTTCCGTAATTACTTTTTCAAATTCAGCAATGGAAGGCAGTGCAAATCCAGTTTCGATGTAGGACATGATCGGTTTGATCACAATATCAGATGAGCAGGCAAAACCATTGTAATTCGCATAGAATGGTTCCGGGATAATCACTTCTTCACCTTCATTCAGACATGCTTGCATGGTAATTGTGATCGCCTCAGAGCCACCATTGGTCACCAAGATGTCCGTAGGTTCAATATTGTAATTTAACTTGTTATAGTATTCGGCTAATTTTTTACGGTAGGAGGCTGTACCTTCAGAAGGCGTATAAGCCCACACCTTGAAATCAATATTTTTCAATGCATTAAGCATAATTTCAGGTGTTTGGATATCAGGTTGTCCGATATTTAAATGGTATATTTTTTTACCGTCTTTTTTTGCTTGATCAGCATAAGGCGTCAGTTTTCTGATTGGCGACGCAGGCATATTCAGCCCTTTTTCTGATATTACTGGCATTATAGTTTTTTTAAAATTAGTTGTGCAAAGCTAACCAAAATAAAACGAAAAAAGCCACATCAGGATGTGGCTTTTTTCGTTTTATTTGTCGGATTTTTATTCCACAATCCCTTTAATATAAAGTGTCTTTACAGGTGTTTTGGTATTCGATTGTACCGTAAAACTTTTGGTAAATGGCGCTTTGGCCGCAGCGTTATACGTTACCTTGATTGTTCCTGTTTCCCCCGGTTTGATTGGAGTTTTTGTGAACTCGGCCACCGAACAACCACAGGTAGGGACTACATTCGAAATGATAATAGGCTCGCTGCCTGTATTTGAAAATTTAAAATTATATGATACAGGTGTTCCAGCCGGAATCTTGCCGAAATCATGTGTTTCTTTTTCAAATTTAAATTCCCCTTGTCCAGCTTGCATTGACGAAAAACCGATAAAGGAAATGATCACTGCTAAGATTGTTATATACTTTTTCATGCTTCTAAGATATTACTTTGTGATTAAACTAGTACAACTGATATGCCAAATGTAGGATTTATTGTCAATTTATTACACATCTAACAACTTTATTACAGTTAGATTATACCCTCTTTAAGCAGATCTTGTATATGGATAACCCCATCATAGTTCCCCTGATCCGATACCAGCAATTGGGTGATATTGTTTTCCCGCATGATATGGAGCGCACTGGCTGCGAGTTCGTTTTTATCAATGACCTTTGGGGATTTGCCCATAATATCTGCCGCGCTGATTGTCGCTAGGTCAGTATGTCTTTCGAGCATGCGACGGATATCACCATCGGTAATAATACCCTGAATTTGTGTGTCCTTTAAAACAGCGACGGCTCCGAGTCTGAAGTGTGTAATGGTGATGATAATGTCTCTGACGTTGGCATCCAATTGTACGCTCGGCTTGCCGTTTTGATCAGATAGGTCTCTGACTTTTAAGTAAAGTTTCTTACCCAGTGCACCACCGGGATGATATTTTGCAAAGTCCTGGTCTGTGAAATCCCGACATTCCTGCAAGACAACCGCTAAGGCATCACCCATGGCCAACTGCGCTGTTGTACTTGACGTTGGCGCTAAATTGTTTGGACAGGCCTCTTTCTCCACCGTGGTATTCAGGGTATAATCCGCATTTTTGGCCAAGTAGGATGCTGTATTGCCAACCAAAGCCACCAACGTGTTTTTCGTTTGTTTGAGAAAAGGAACAAGTACTTTGATTTCTGGTGTATTGCCGCTTTTAGATAGGGCAATAATCAGATCATACTGTTGGATAATGCCTAAATCTCCGTGAATGGCATCGGCAGCATGCATAAAAATGGACGGTGTGCCAGTGGAATTTAATGTTGCAACAATCTTTTGTGCTATTATGGCACTCTTTCCTATACCTGTAACGATTACACGACCTTGGAGATGCAAAATTTTATTTACCACGGTAACAAAATCATCATCAATATATTGAGCCAGAGCAGCTACTGCTTTCGCTTCTTCTTGAATAGCTTGAATAGCTATATTTTTTATTTCGTAGTTGTTTTTCACAAAAAATACTCTTACTTTTATGTATTAGAATAGATTGCAAAAATAGATTATTTTTCAGGATTATTTCTTCATTTATCTATCTTATTTTTGCCCAAGGCGCAATGGAAATAGAAAAATCACTTTTCGACAATTTACAGGATTTTTTTGGTTTTGATACTTTTAAAGGAGATCAAGAGGCTATTATAACGAGTATTCTTCAGAAGAAGGATACGTTTGTTATTATGCCAACCGGGGGAGGGAAATCAATTTGTTATCAACTACCAGCACTCATGAGTGAGGGAACTGCAATTGTAATTTCCCCGTTGATTGCTTTAATGAAAAACCAAGTGGATCAGCTTCGTGCATTTGGCGGCGAAGATAGTATCGCTCATTTTTTGAACTCCTCCCTGAACAAGAGTGAAATCACTCGAGTAAAGGAGGATGTGCTTGCGGGAAAAACAAAGCTACTGTATGTAGCTCCGGAATCGCTTGCTAAACAAGATAATGTAGAGTTTTTGCATCACATAACGGTATCTTTTGTAGCCGTAGACGAAGCACATTGTATCTCTGAATGGGGACACGATTTTCGACCAGAATATCGTAAAATACGTCAGGTTATCAATGAAATTGGATCGAATATTCCAATTATTGCATTGACAGCAACAGCAACTCCGAAAGTCCAATCCGATATCCGTAAAAATTTGCAGATGAATGATGCTATGTTATTCAAATCATCGTTCAATCGGAGCAATTTATACTATGAGGTCCGCCCTAAAAAAGATGTAGTCAAAGAAATTGTACGTTTTATCAAAACCAAATCCGGTAAGACAGGTATCGTCTATTGCCTGAGTAGAAAGAAAGTTGAAGAAATAAGTGAAGTTTTGAACCTTAACGGGATCAAAGCGCTGCCATACCATGCTGGACTCGATGCGAAAACTAGGGCCGATACACAGGATAAATTCCTAATGGAGGATGTCGAAGTGATTGTTGCGACAATTGCCTTTGGTATGGGGATCGACAAGCCGGATGTTCGCTATGTTATTCATCATGATATCCCCAAATCTATGGAAGGGTATTATCAGGAAACTGGCCGTGCGGGTCGTGATGGAGGTGAGGGCTACTGTCTGGCATTCTATTCGGAGAAAGATGTCGAGAAGCTGACAAAATTCATGAAAGATAAGCCTGTGGCCGAACGCGAGATCGGGACACAGATACTAAAAGAAGTTATTGATTATTCCGAATCTGCGGTCTGCCGACGTAAACAGATTCTTCATTATTTTGGTGAAAATTTTGACGAACAAGGTTGTAGTAACATGTGCGACAATTGCCGGTCGGAAAAAGAATATTTTGAAGCCGAAGACTCCTTAAAAGATGTACTGGGCTTTATTAAAGAACAAGGCGAAAAATTTGACGATCATCATGTCGTT
Source organism: Sphingobacterium prati (assembly GCF_013167215.1). Lineage (GTDB taxonomy): Bacteria > Bacteroidota > Bacteroidia > Sphingobacteriales > Sphingobacteriaceae > Sphingobacterium > Sphingobacterium prati. The sequence continues at coordinate 493,436 of NZ_JABJWY010000034.1, read as the reverse complement.
AATGTGATGATTGGACAAAACAATCAACCTGTATCTTCCTATAAGCATGATGAGCACCGGTTATTTGGTTCGGGAAAAGACAAAGGCTCTATTTATTGGAAGTCTTTGTTAAGACAAGCCGTACTGGACAATTTCATTGAGAAAGACATTGATCATTATGGTTTGTTGAAACTAACCGACATCGGTCGACGTTATCTGGAAAATCCATATCAGTTAAAGTTTGTTTTAAACCGTCCGATTGAAGGCGGAGAGAATACGAGTGGTGAAGATGCCGGTCATGGTACTGGAGCGTTAGACACCACCTTATTAGGTATGCTCAAAGACTTGCGTAAAAAGATCGCCAAGAGTAAATCTTTACCACCTTTTGTTATTTTTCAGGACCCGTCCTTAGAAGAAATGTGTACACATTACCCCGTTAATATCGAAGAATTAAAACAAATTCAAGGGGTAGGAAATGGTAAGGCAATTAAATTTGGCGCTTCCTTTATCGCTCTCATAAAAGACTACGTGGAAGAAAATGAAATCGACCGCCCTGTAGATCTAGTGATTAAAAGTACGGCAAATAAATCAGCGCTGAAAGTGGCAATCATTCAAAATATTGACCGGAAAATAGCGCTAGATGATATTGCTGCAGCAAAAGGAATTACCTATGAGGAGATATTAAAAGAAATTGAAACTATCGTTAATGCTGGTACTAAAATAAACATTAATTATTTTATTGATGAGATTATTGATGAGGACCGTCAGGACGAAGTGTACGATTACTTTAAGACGGCTGAAACCGATTCAATAAATGATGCCCTTAAGGAATTAGGGGGCGACGATTATACTTTTGAAGACATCCAATTGATGCGTATCAAATTTTTATCGGAATTGGGTAATTAAAATTTTTATATAATTTATATGATCAACAAATACATTCCTGAAATAAAGAATGGAACTTCGCAGAACTTCTTTTTAATGGCAGGGCCATGTGCAATTGAAGGAGAAGAAATCGCTATGCGAATTGCTGAAAAAATTGTTACTATTACAGATAAACTCAATATTCCTTATATTTTTAAAGGATCATACCGTAAAGCCAACCGATCACGTTTGGATTCTTTTAAGGGTATCGGTGATGAAAAAGCATTAAAAATTTTGGAGAAAATAGGGAATACCTTTGGTGTACCAACGGTAACGGACATCCATGAGAGCCATGAGGCAGCAATGGCAGCAGCTTATGTCGACGTCCTTCAAATTCCAGCGTTTTTATGTAGACAAACGGATCTATTGGTGGCTGCGGCAAAAACCAATAAAGTCGTTAATGTAAAAAAAGGACAGTTTTTAAGTGCTGGATCCATGAAATTTGCTGTGGATAAGATTGTAGAGTCCGGCAATGAGAAAGTCTTTTTGACAGATCGTGGGAATACGTTTGGCTACCAGGATCTAATTGTTGACTACAGGGGAATTCCTGAAATGCGTTCCTTTAATGTGCCCACTGTTATGGATTGTACACATTCACTTCAACAACCGAATCAGACATCTGGAGTAACGGGTGGGAAACCAGCATTGATCGAGACAATTGCCAAAGCGGCAATTGCTGTGGGCGCAGATGGCTTATTTATTGAAACCCATCCTGATCCTGCAAATGCAAAATCTGATGGGGCGAACATGTTGCACCTCGACTTACTCGAAGGATTGATGGAAAAATTAATACGTGTTAGACAAGCTATTTTATAGTATAATAAATAAATCGCAATAGAAAGGAGCCAATAGGCTCCTTTTTTAATCAATTCAAATCCAAATTACTCCCTATGTTTTCAAAAGTTTTTTTCATGGCACTCATATTTATACTGTTTTCGCTTTCGATTGTCAAAGGGCAACAGAATTATACGTGGTTTTCGCCGCTTGAGGACAAACAAGTAGAAGGCCGTATTGACAACCATAAACTGACAGCTTTTAATCGACTTCCAGATGAATTGGAAAACCAAGTCCGTAAACCCGTATGGCAATTGGGAGAAAATTCCGCAGGACTCTATATTGATTTTCAAACATCAGCTTCAGAAATTAAAGTGCAATATCAAGTTGCTGGTGCATTAAATATGCCCCACATGCCTACTACAGGTGTGAGCGGCTTGGATCTCTACGCTTATGATAATACCAGTAAAGATTGGAAATGGGCTTATGGTAACTATAATTTTTCTGATACGATTTCATACACTTGGGAGAATATTGGTGAGAACAGTAACTTCAGTTACCGCTTGTATTTTCCTTTATATAATACGGTTAAGTGGCTGAAAATTGGTGTTCCAAGTAATGGTAAATTTGCGTATACCCGTACTGCTACATTGAAACCCATTGTTGTTTATGGGACATCTATTGGACAGGGGGCATGTACGAGCAGGCCGGGGCTTGCCTGGACAAGCCAGGTTGGGCGTGCCCTAAAGAACGAAGTTTTGAATTTGTGCTTTTCGGGGAATGGCCGTCTTGAAGAGCCCATTCTAAAGGTTATGAATCAAGTGGATGCGGCTTGTTATATTTTAGATTGTATCCCCAATCTTGCCATTACAAAATCACGCACAGAAGAACAGCTGGATTCCTTATTGGTCAATGCAGTTACCTTGCTGAGGAAAGAACGCCCTACAACGCCGATCATACTAACGCAACATAGTTCAGGGAGTATTCCGACGGTTTTCAACGAAGATAAAAATAAAGAATACCAACAAAGTAGTAGCGTCTTGAAGAAAACTTTCGAAAAATTACAATCCCAGGGGGAGCGTCGGATTTTTATGTTATCAAGTGACGAATTAGGACTTGACTTGAATTCTACGGTAGATTATGCGCACCCCAATGATCAGGGAATGGAGCATATTGCTAATGCCTATATTAAGCTGCTAAAAAAGGTGTTAGAGTAAAGAAATAAAAGAGGGAAGTTTTTTACTTCCCTCTTTTATTTCTTTTTCAACTTCATCGTCATTTTTGCTTTTTCACCCCCACCATAATTGTAAGTTTTTGCATTACTTTCCTTCTTTTGATGAAATGCTCCACCTCCGAAACTGTCATCTTGTTCTTCCTTGGCTGATTTTTTCTTTTTATCATTCGAGGGATTGTAGATTTGAAGATCTTCTGGTAGCTCTAGTATTTCCATTCTCTTTCCCACAGCCTGTTCGATTTTCCTAACCATAGGAAGTTCTAAATCGGTAGAAAATGTCAATACCACGCTATCCTCATTCTCTTTATTTTTGACTACATGGTTTAAAAATTCCTCTTTTTCATTTGGCAATTCAAATTGCAAAATAAAAGGAATATTCGCGAGATCATCAACTACAGTATTATTTTCCCGGGCAATGATCAATACACGGGATTGCACATTGGTCATAAAATCCTCGGTTGTTTCGTAACCAAAATCATCATAGAAGAGCGGGTTTAAAATAGCGATCTCTTCTTTGCGCTCTTGGAATAGGCTCGTTGCTAACTTCTGTGCTGTAAGCTTTGAATTAACAAAAACGATCACTTTTTGAAAAACTTCTTTATCCTGCAGAAGATAATTTAATAAATTGATTTTTGTGGTGAAATTAGGGAGCTGATATAGAAAGAGATCCAAGGTATCTATGGATTTGTTTTCCAACTCATCCACTTCTATCAAGGCATAATCCTCGTTTAAATATGCATCAATCATGTCATACAGTTTCTGATGTTCAACAGTACTGAAGACTAGGTGTTGTACTTTACCACAACTTTCTGCTAGTTCCCTTAACGGAGTTTGCATGCCCTGCTTGATGATTTCTTCTGCATCATCAATAATGAACGTCTGGATACGGTTTAAGTTCAGTGCTAATTTAAGATAGATTGCCCGCGCACGGTTAGGTGTTGCAACGACAATATCCTTTCCAGCAACTAATTCTTCGATTTCTTCCTCCATACTTCCTCCAGCACGTAATCCAATAATACGAAGATCTCTATTTTTACTGAGCTGATAGAATTTTTCAACAATTTCATTGATGCGTTCTTCATTGGGAGCCAAGATTAAAAACTTAGGTGCCTCATCATCCGTAAATTTTAATTTCATCAGGGTTGATAATACATAAGTTGTAGTCTTGCCAGCTCCTTCGGGAGCAATCGCAATAACATCTTGTCCACCAAGAATTCTGGAGATGCACTTACGCTGAATTTCCTTAGGGGTCAAATAACCGAGTTCGGTCATTGTAGCTGTCAATCTTTTGCTTAATTTTAGTTTCTCTAACGACACGTATCCTTTAGTTTATGTAAGTTGCAAAAATACACATTTAGTTTTGAGATCAGCTAATGTGTACCCATTTTTGAAAACATATTAATAATAATAACTCCAGCAACAATCAGTATCATTCCGATCACAGCTGCTGTATCGGGAATCTGCTTAAATAGGATCATGCCGATCAATGTAATGGCAACAATGCCTATCCCAGACCAAATTGCATAGGAGATCCCAACGGGTAGGTACTTCAATGTAATACTTAGGAAATAAAAGGCTATAATATAGCCAATTATACAGATAAGCGTTGGTTTCCATAAGGTAAAACCATCGGATTTTTTCAAGAAAGTAGTGGCGAAAATTTCTGCTGCAATCGCGAGAAGTAGGTATATATATTTCATCATAAATGATCCTTCCTAATGGACTGTAACAAAGCTACACTTTTTGTGTTTTACTTTGTTCTGATGACATTTAATTTAGGAGTTTTTGACGACAGTAATGATGCAATATAGCCGACTCAATGGTGTTCGGGCGATTTTGCAGGTATTAATTGTTTATAAAAGTAAATTTATTTAAGTTTGACCAATCCACTAATGGGAATGAATAGACTTTATGAGATGTATTCGAGTTTTTTTTAAACCCTTTACTATATGCTTAGTTTTTCTACTTTCCTGCCTTTCATTGCATGCGCAAGAACAGCTTCAGGAGCTTCAGAAATCTTATTATAATCTTCCCTTAGGAAGTAAGGAGCGTTTTCTACTGACTGGAAAATATGCGCAAGCATTATATTTCAATAATGAGAAGGCATTAGCTAGCCAGTTGCTAAATGATAATATTCAACTGGCCAAAAATTATCCAGATAAACAGTACTATGCCTATTTAAATTGCATTGCAGCGATAAACAGTTATAATGATCATCTCTTTGAGAAATCAGGTTTTTATCTGGAACATGCAAAATCTGTTCTACCGATTATCGTTGACAACAGTACTAAGGGATATATCTATTATTGTGATGGCTGGATTATGACAAGGCAGAATAAAGAGGATCAGGCTGTTTCGCAGTTTCATAAAGCAATTTCCTTTTTGGAAAAGGCCCCCCAGACTGATGTGAATATCGCGCGAAAGTTAGCAATTTATAAAGAGTTAACCGCTATTTACGCCAATCAGCGGAATTTCGAATTTCAGGAAAAATATACAAGTCTTTTACTGGAGACAGCCAAAGCTGGCCGGAATATAAATAGTTTATTTGATGCCTATATGCAAGCCGGCTATCTGTTTGAGGAAGAGTATCGGTCAGATCGAACGAACCCAAACGTATTGAAGAAAGCGGAAGAGCATTATCTTCAAGCTCACCAAATAGCGAAAAATAATCGGAAGAATCTTATTAACCCGACGGATATGGCTTATGTTTCCGTTAATTTAGCTAATCTATATCACGAATTCTATCCCGAAAATGCTGCAAAAAAGGCGGCTTCATTTGCCCAACAAGCCTTAGAAATTGCACAGGAGACCGGACAATATGCGCTTACAGTACCTGCCTACGGCGTATTGGCTGATGAAGCATTCAAAAATGGAAATCGGGATCTGGGGAAAAAATATTTACAGCAGGCACTCTATAACTTACAGCGGGAGCCACATTATGATTATCAGGTAGGACTGAGCCTCTATAGTAGACTTGCTGAGGTGAGTGTCGAAGAGGGGAAATATGAGGAGGCATTTCAGTTCCAAAAGAGCTATATCGATGTTTTCGAGGAGGCTTTCAATTCAGATAAGCTGGATAAAACCAAACAACTTGAAATCAAATATGAACGGGAATTGCAGAACCAAAAGTTAATGCGGCTGCGTTTGGAAGGGGAAAAAAAAGAACAACAAATCACGTTGATGAGAGCCCTTAATGACCGTCAAAATCAATTGGTTGAGAACTTAAAGTTAAATGAACTAAACCGAACACAACAGTTGAAAGTGCTTCAGTTAGAACGGGACAAAAAGGAGAAGGACCTTCAATTAAGCCGTCTGGAAAATGCGCAACGATTGCAGGAGCTTGATGTTTCGAAGCAGGAGATCGCTTTTAAGTCGCGTATGAATTCCATTTATATCTGGTTATTTATTAGCTGTTTAATCGCCGTCATTTTATTGTTTTATGCATATTGGCAGCGTTCCAACACATTGAAGCAAAAAGAGCACTTACATAGCCTCGAGATTGAGAAGAATAACCAGCAGCATGCCATAAAAAATCTGACCGCGATGTTGGCCGGAGAAGAGAAAGAGCGGACACGTTTGGCCCGAGATCTACACGATGGTTTAGGCGGACTGTTGTCGAGCACAAAACTTGGCTTGTCATCCCTCAACGATAAGGAATCCGAACAGGCCGCTGTGAAGGAAGGCATTACACGAAGCATTGAACTATTAGATGGTGCCGTCGACGAGCTGCGTAAACTTGCACATAACCTGATGCCGGATCTGATTGTCAAATATGGTTTACAGGAAGCTCTAAGGGACTACGCCGCGCGGATGAGTCAGCCGAATTGTCAAGTGGAGTGCGAATTCCTTCAATTTGAATCAAATTTAAGTACGGAACATGAAATCTCTCTATACAGAATAATTCAGGAACTTGTGAACAATGCATTGAAACATGCCGAAGCAAGCAATGTCCTAATACAACTTTCTGCACACAATGAGCGTTTGCATATTACCATTGAAGATGATGGCAGGGGATTTGATACCGAAAAGGTGGATTTACAGCATTCCGCAGGAATGCACAATATACAGTCAAGGCTTTCTTTTCTATATGGTGATATGAAGATTTTATCTGCGCTAGGTGAGGGAACCACGATAGAAATTGAAATGCCGCTCGTTTAATTATAGTGTAAAATGATAAAGATAGCGATTACAGATGATCATCCTCTTTTGCTGGAGGGGCTAAAGAATATTATTAATACCCATGAAGATTTTGAGGTCGTGGGGATGTATACAAGTGCTGCAGACTTATTCACAAACATTGCATCAGACGCGCCACTTGTACTGTTACTGGATATCAATCTTCCCGATGCAAATGGAATTGATCTGGTAAAGGGATTGAAAGAGCGTCATAATGAACTAAAAATTGTCGCTTTTAGTGTCCATAACGAACTAGCGGTGATCAATAGTATATTAAATGAGGGTGCGGATGCTTATCTTCAAAAAAATGCCACCGGCGCTGAGATTATTGCTGCCATATCCGATGTTTTGGTTGGCAAGCGCTACATCTGTGCGAAAACTCAGGTCATACTCAATAAGAAGACAGAAGCGGGACTGAAGCAAGTTCCCAAACTTACCCGTCGCGAAAAGGAGATACTGACTTTTGTGGCCAAAGGAATGACGACCAATCAGATTGCTGAATCCTTATTTATCAGTTCACATACCGTGGAGAGCCACCGTAAAAACTTAATGGAAAAATTTCAGACAAAAAGTGTGACCGCGGCTGTCAAATCTGCCATAGAATACGGTTTGATACGCGAAGCCTAAAGGAAATCCGGGAATTACCTGAATTCAGGGATGAGAATAACCCCATGCATTTGATACTTTTGATGCTATAGATGAAGTATCAAAAGTATATGGTTATATCAAATTATGTATTCCGTTGTCGGGGAAGAAAATTGCTTCCCTATGGTTTTGGCCTAGTATTGTCTTTAGGCTTAGGTCTCAGTACAGTTCGTGCGCAGGGCTTTGGTACCAAAATACCCGATGGATCAAATACAGTGGTGGCTATTAATTTAGCTAAGGTCGTTGAATCTGCTGAGGCTGCCACACTGAATAAACTGTTGGACCGTATTGGCTTTTTCAAACATTTTGAAAAGAAAAGCATTGATCTGAAAAAGGATTTTCAACAGACTGGTGTGGATTCAAAAGGAATAGCGATATATTACCGAAACGACAGGGATAGTTTGCTATACGGTGAAATGATCATCCCGATCAATGATAGCAACCGCTTTGAAAGGTTGCTGAATATGCAGGGAACCCCGCTTCCGTCGTTGAACGGTTACCACCGATTTAAAACAATGGATGGGCAACTACTCGCCTGGAATGCCAAGGAGTTCAGGGTACTAAAAGGGGAGGTCGGACAGACTTATTTCGCCAATGATTCTATTGCCGCACTATATGGTATTGAAAATACGGACTATGCTGCTGCAGCCGTAGCAGCAGCTACAGCTGCGGCCGATGAAGCAACTGATTGCGCCGTTATAGATACTAGTCTAATGGATTCCTCCACGATGGAATGGGATGCGTTTGACTTTGACACATTGCAAGCTGAAGAGCCGACAGAAATAGAACCATTGGAGGTCTATGACAGTGCAAAAGACACTGATACAAGTGTGTATGATAGTCCTGTCAACTATGATTCACTTGACACAACCTTTGAGGAAGTGAACAGACGAAATGATTCCATTAAAAATGTGTTGTTGGAGAAGTGGCTACTGCATGAGCAGGAGCAATTATTGAGTGGTAAATATCCAAATATAAAGGTACAGGAGCAGACACGATTATTTAAAAATGTGGACCTGGCGCGTGTGTGGATTCCTAGAGCTGGAAGCTTTTATAGTGGACTTCATTCCGTAAGGTCCATCGTGGACGCCTATTATAATACAAGCGATTTCTCCTTGAAAAGCGGCTATAGAGATATGTTTTTTGACCTGGCACAGCAACAAAATAAAATTACGCTGAAAGCAAGTGTAACCTTAGGAAAAGACTTGATAAACCTGACCAAAAAGTTGTATGCCAAAAAGCCAAATCCCAAATTTGCTAAGTATTTAACAACGGAAACGTTGGGATATTTTAATGTCAATATAAATACAGAGGCTTACTTAAAGGAAATGCCGGCATTTTTTGCGAAAAATCTGAAAAAATATTTTGGTAAAGAAAATGAGTTATTTGAACTTCTGACTCTTGGACTTGAAATTGCATTGGATGAAAAAGCCATGGCCAAAATTATGCCCGGGGATAATTTGGTTGTTGTCAATGGAATAACTAATTTAAAAGTAGACTACGTCGATTACGAGTATGATGATAATTATGAAGCCAAGGAAGTAAAAAAGACAAAGGAGGAGAAGATGCCATCTTTCATATGGATGTTCACATCGGAAGATCAAAGGATCATCAGAAAGACAGCGGACGTGGCAGTATCAAAGAATGAGGCTATCTTAGCGGGCGGTATCTATAAAATCAAACAAGGCAATGGTAAAGATTTTCCAGTATATTTAATATTCAAAGAGGATTTGGTGATGATCAGCAACGATAGTCTTGCACTAAATAAAATTTTGCACCAAGATCGTCCTGCCAAAGCCAATAAATCTTTTGTGAAGCTTATGAAGGGAAGTAAATTTTCGGCAGCATTCCAGACCGGGAAAATACCAGCTCTAACAAAGGAGCTGGGTATAGTATCAGGTAACAGCTGGCGTTCTACATTAGCAGAATTGAATAATTATGGTAATTTTACAGTGAGTTCTAAAGGCATTGTAGGTGATAGATTGGAAACCGATGTACAACTAGCGTTGCCGGTGACGGCAAATAACGGACTACAGTTTGTTATCAACCAACTGCTTGATGGAATTGTGCCGGATGAACAACCCGAATTTGACTACCCAATTGATACAACTGACAATGATTAAAAAAGGAATAATTTGGACTTTAGGTATTTTCGTAGTATTGGCTATAAGTGGCTGGGGAATTTATATCATCCGACAGCAGCAGTCGTATCAGTCTGTCGTACATAAAAAAAGCAGAGCCTTATTGACGATTTCCTTGGACGATATTCTATTGAATCAATTTTTCGATAAATGGCAAACAGCACTAAGAGGAGGGCAGGATTTCGCCAAAAAATTGAATAAACTTAAGGATAACGGAATAGATATCAAGGCGAATGTATTTCTTTTTTCACTGGAAGATAGCGCGAAGAACTTTTATGCATTTTTTGATTTAAAAGATGAGAAGCAATTTCTGACTTTTTTAAAGGAGGGTTTGGCAGTTGATGCCATTGAAAATAATGCCGCTCCTGGGGTAAATTATGCGTATCAGGAGGCAAACAAAATTGCATTTGTTTGGAAAGGCCGTGAATTATTGGTGGGACTGGGATTTAATCTGGACAAAAAGAAAGATGAAATGCTCCAGTTGATCCAATCCGATTCAGAGCGGATTTCCATTGAGCATTTCATCGACCGACCGAGTGAATTGACCCGCGCATCATTACGTTACAGCAACATTTCCACAAATAATTTTATTGAATTTGATTTGAAAGGCAGCCGGATAGAGATCGCAGGAGAACTTCAGTCGAGCACTTGGAATTTTCCACAAGAATATCTTGTTCGGGAGTTAGTAAAGGAAAATTATATCAGCAAAGGCTGGATCAATTTCCCGAATCAAGGTCTAAAGACAACTATAAAGCGTATTTTAACTGATCTTCCGATAGCAGCGGATTCGATTATGGCGCATGCCAATGGGGATTATGTTGATATTGAAATTTTGAATAGTCAGGTAGTACAGACAGATACGATTATTAATTATGCTGTCAATGATAATTTTGAGACAGTGGCGGAGAAAACGCCCTATGAAAACAAAGTACCCAATGTCAGCTTGAGTATAAGAGGTGATGCGGAATTGTCGAAATTTCTACCCGATAAGCTGTTTTACCAATGGTTTCAGCGGAAAGATAAACAGTCTTATCTATTGTCTACAGCACCTGCGAAAGATAATTTACAGTCAAAATATACGAAGACCAATAGTCTTTCACATGTAGCGATACATCTTGCGGATTGGCCGGATGCCTTAAAAGTGACTCCGATTCTGATATTAAAGGCGATTGCTTCGGATATGGATCTCAGCTTGAAAGTTTCCCGGTCAAATCAGCTTATTCTTCAGGGAACTATTCGGGACTATTCGCATAAGTAGTGGTACAAGAGTTCTTCACTGTTTCTTTGTAAAATCCAAAACTTTCTTTGCTGCTGAGCAGTTTATTCATAATAACAAAGGTAATTACTATGGATATTAGAACTAAAAGTGGAAGTAAAATAAAGACCTACTGGCGCATTTTGAAAAGTAGCATTGCTGGATTTGTAAATGAAGATTCAATGAAATATAGTGCTTCCTTATCTTACTATACTGTTTTTTCTATCGGTCCAATTTTAGTATTGATCATCGCACTTGCCGGAATATTTTATGGCGAAGATGCTATTGAAGGAAAGGTGTTTATGGAGTTGCGTGGCTTGGTAGGCAATAGTGCCGCCAAACAGATCCAGGAAGTTATCCAAAATCTTGAACTATCGGGGAAATCCAATATGGCGCTGATCATCAGCAGCATCACCTTGATTTTAGGAGCGACAACTGTATTTGGAGATATTCAGAATTCAATCAATAAAATCTGGCATGTGCGGGCAAAACCAAAAAAAGGCTGGTTAAAGTTAATTCAGGACCGCTTGCTGTCTTCTTCTTTGGTCATCGGACTCGGGTTTTTATTGGTTGTCACCTTGATTATTAATGGAGTCATTTTGGCTATGACCGGACAATTACAGCGCTATTTTCCTGATATGACGGTACTGTTGCTCGATGGAATCAACTTTGCGCTGTCGTTTGGAATTATATTTCTACTTTTTAGCATCATATTTAAAGTCCTTCCAGATGTTAATATTGAGTGGAAAACTGTGCGTGCAGGTGCTTTGTTTACCTCAATTTTATTCGTTTTTGGCCGTTATCTGATCGGAATATACCTCGAGCATTCGGCGACGCAGGATACCTATGGTGCCGCGGGCTCCTTTGTCCTGATTTTGCTTTGGGTATATTATACTGCAGCTATTTTATATTTCGGAGCCATCTACACCAGAGAGTATGCAACGGTGATGGGGATCCCGATTGAGCCAGCCCAATTCGCCGTACATGTGGAAACCCAGGAGATCGAACGCGCAGATGGTGAGATTCCCCCGGCTCCCCTGACTCAGGAGGACAAGAAGGTGGAAATTGATGCGGGAGATGATCACAAACATTAGGACGTCGTTGGCTTTTTAGCTTTTAGTTCGATGCTGTCTCTTCGGTATCGATGGTATTGTGCTCACGGTATAGCTTTTCGCCAATATGGCCTTTATCTCCCAGGGCACGGCCTTTGATCAGCCATGAAGTGCCGAATAAAAAGAGCGCTATCGCTTCAAATACAAGTGTCGCGTGTCCAAAGAGCTTGAGCGGAATGAATGCAATGCAAATGATTATACCATATCCACAAAATCGGTAAATATTGTTTTCATTTAGTATGCTTATGGGTATCTCGCTGTTCGGTTCTTGGCCAATTGTAAATACATTGATCGAAAGGAATGCAAAAGTTAGGAAAAGTACAGCAGCAAATCCATAGTGCAGTTCTTTCAATCCCATCGAAATCAGCGTACATTGTGTGCAGCTGGTACCGATCGGATCCGTAGGAATAAATGCGACTCCAATCGCCATAAATCCAGCAAGGTTTGTAAGCAGGTTGTCATTCTTCCAGATGACTTTGTTTCCATTGCCCTTATAGCAAATAAGAAATAACCCTACGGCACATAATGTTCCCGTAAAAATTTCACGCAGTTTTGAAAAATAATAATGACTTATGGATGGTTGTATCGCTGTGTCAAAAAACTTGAAAAGTGAAAATGAAACTAAGATCACGGGTAAAAAGATCCCCATATAACCAATTGCCCTACGTAATCTTCTATAAGCAAAGAGATTGTTGTTCTGAATTTTTTTGATGTGCATAAATACGATAATTGATTAGCTTAAAACTCGCCTGTTTGTGAGTTATACGATTGCTTAGTGCTTTCTGACTTCGGCATATAATCTATCCACATCTTTCTTTTGAAAAAGGGCAGTTCCTTCAGCCATTGTGGTGGCTGAGCCACAGGCAATTCCCATACGAAGTATTTCTTCAGGAGTTCCCTGTCCAGCCAGAACGGAAACCATGCCCGCAACCATGCTATCCCCGGCCCCAACCGTACTACGTATTTTTACAAGCGGTGGGATCATTCGAATTTTTTCTGTTGCGGTATACAATACAGCTCCCTGAGCCCCCAAAGATACCACAACAATGGCCGCTTGGCCCTGTGCAATTATTTGTTGGGCAGCATGATCTAAATCTGTGTTTTCCAGTTCCTCTTTCCCAACAAGGGCCGCCAATTCACCAGCATTGGGTTTCAGCAAAAACACGCCTTCCTCCAGTGCAGCTCTAAGGGCATCTCCGGATGTATCCACGACTACTCTACTTCCTTTTGTTTTATATTTCTTGATAAGAAACCCGATAAATTCAGCGGAGATATCGCCTGGAAGACTACCACTGATGACAACAAAATCAGGAGCCGGATATAATTGGTCGATAATAGTCAGAATTTCATCTTGTTCACTTGACGTAAAAGATGCACCTGGAAATCCAAACCGGTATTGCTGGTTGGTGGTCTGGTCTACAACAATAAAGTTTTCTCTTGTTTCACTGCTTATGTGGATTGGTATAATATCGAGTCCTTCCTGTTTCAAAAGAAGCTCCAGCATATCGCCCGTTTTTCCACCGGAAGTAAAAAGCACATTAGAAGGTATACCCAGCCGTTTCAGCGCGCGGCTTACATTAATACCGCCGCCCCCCGCTTCGTACTTTGGAGCGTTGCAGCGCAGTTTTTTTTCTGGAACGATGTTTTGAACACTAGTACTTTTGTCTACCGAAGGGTTTAATGTTATGGTTAAAATAGATTTTTTCATCCTATTACTGTTGTTAAATTCAGGTTTGTCCTATACTCCTTATTGCCATAATACCATCACTCAGGAGCGAATTACAATAAAGATAGCGTCCATACCATGAAGATAATTGATATTTGTAATATATACACAATTATGATGAAATTTACAGGCAATTGTCTTGATATACATCCTAGCGACTGTTACCGGTTCACGTTCTACTGCATTAACGCTGTCAAGCAGTTCGCCCCATTGTTTTTTAGCCGCAATTGATCGTAGCGCAAAGGCTGTTATTTTAATAATGATTTGTGTCCGACGGATTATAAGCCATTCTCTACGAATATAAAATTGCGCTTAAGCGGGATGATAAATGTCTTAAATTTATAGTGTTATTCGTGAAGGTACATTGGTCAATTAATAATACCAACAGTGAATGAAAAATTAGAGGCAGTATTGAATAGGAGACCTGGTTGGTTTTCAGGACACTAACAGAAGTAAACCAAATTTAAAAGTCTAAATTTTGAGCGATGTATAAATTAACTGTTTTATCGTTTTTTTTGCTCCGTTGTGCTGACAGCAACAATCATAAAACCGCCCAGCCTAAGAATATGGAAAATATAGAAATACGGTCGGTTGAAATCATGTCTGCCGGTGGTCAGCTGGGGTATAGCTCTCGTATGTTAATAGATGAGGATTCCACGCACTATAAGCAAACTGTCGCCGTTAATCAGGAAAAGAATTCGGAATATCATAAGAAAACAGCGTCTCAGGATTGGAATAACCTTATAGCTAATATCGATTTGGTAGCATTTAAGTCCGCAAAGGAAGGTAAAAGTGTTCAGCCCATGGATGGAATTGATATCAAGATTATTGTGGTAAGCAATTCTGATACCATCTCAAAAATGAATGCCTATAATAACAGTGAATGGAAATACATTGTTGAACATGTTTATCAGGTAAAGATGAATATAGACGGGGAACGAGGTAACAATTGATTTTAAAGTAGCAAAAGCAAAATTTTAGGATGTTCCTTATATAATTGACTAAAGATCTATAGAAGGAATAGCATAACAATTTATCTTAAAAAAGGTGGGATGATAAAAATATATAGACTTATTCTGGTAACAGCGTTTGTTTTCACGGCGTGTGATAATAAAACGGAAAAGAAAAAAATGGAAAAATCTCCATTAAAAGAAGTATTTGGAAAGGATAGCGTGCGTTCAGCGCCAATTAAGGTAATTTCGGGTGCAGAAGCAGATATATTAACATCGCTTCCCATCCGGCATTTTCCGATAGTGGACTCCACTGACTTCGAGAATTTTGACAAATCAGGGATACATGATAACGGTTTTCTGAAAAAGATCAATTTTGACCCCAAACGTAAAGATGCGACAAATTTCAGGCTTAATTATAAAGTACCATTTTCTGAAAAATTTGCTTCCATTGTGGTTACCTACCAAGGCGGTGAGCACGAATTATTCACAACATTGATCACAATAGATAAGGATAGCAAAATAATCGACAAACTTGAAATTGCATATGATGAAATAGCGGAATCTGCATTTGCAAAAACGAGTAGAATAGAGAAAAATAAAATAGTGGTAACAAATAGCAATTGGATGAGCGAAGATCCTATTTTTGAAACCGAAACGTTCATTTTAGAAAACGACGGTAAATTTAAAAAAGTACAGGCTGGTACATCGAACCCGGCCGACCCTTCGTTCGAATCCTGATACCTTTAAACAAGAAAAGCTAATCTTGCGATTAGCTTTTCCTTGTGTGATCCCGCTGGGATTCGAACCCAGGACCCATACATTAAAAGTGTATTGCTCTACCAGCTGAGCTACGGAATCGTACTTCTTTTTGAACTGCCGTTCCCTGTTTGAAGTGATGCAAAAGTAGGGCTTTAATCCTACTCCTGCAAATTTTTTCAGTTTAAAATCGCGTTAGCACGTTAAAAAGCTGATTTTAAGCCAAAAAAATTAATCGTTTTCCAATTCCATAATTTCCTCGGCCAATTGCTCCCATTGTTCCTGATAATGGATTAACATGGCCTTGGCCGAATTGTAAGCGCGTGTAGTTTCCTGTAACTTAGTCGCATCCGAATAAACAGCTTCATCCGCGAGTTTTAATTCGAGGTTCTTGACTATTATTTCTTGTTCTTCGACGTTTTTCTCCAATGTCGAAAGTTCTTTATTCTTTTTGCTTAGCAACCGTGTCCGGTCTTCAGATGGCGCCTGTTTTTCCTTTTTGACCTTTGGCTCTTCTTTGATTTTTTTCTCCGGTTTGCCCTCAGTTTTTATAATACGTTTTGCCGCCCATTCTTCATACTCCTGATAAGTGCCCGGATATTCTTTGATCTCCTTATCTTCGATATACCAAATTTTATTGGCCACATGATCCAGAAAATAGCGGTCGTGAGAAACAACAATAAACGTTCCTTCAAATTGTTGCAAAGCTTGGATCAAAATATTGACCGATTGCATATCCAAGTGGTTGGTAGGTTCATCGAGCGCCAGAAAGTTGGCATCAGCTGTCAGTGCTTTCGCAAGGGCTACACGGGATTTTTCACCTCCAGATAGTACCTTAATTTTCTTGAAGGCATCATCGCCAGTAAATAGGAAACAGCCTAGTATTGAACGCAATTCGGTCTCCGTATGTTTTGGGGCAAATGCCTGGAGCTCGGCCAATATTGAGTTTTCGAGGTGAAGTGCCTCCAACTGGTGTTGTGCAAAGAACGTTTGTGAGACATTGTGCCCATGTTCTGCTTTGCCTTCAAATTGATCGTCGGTACCAGCGACAATACGAAGTAGGGTAGACTTACCTTTTCCGTTTGCACCGATCAAAGCAATTTTATCACCTTTTTCAATAATTGCAGAGGTATTTTTTAGTATTTCTAAGTTCGGATAAGATTTAGAAATATTGTCTAATGTCACTACATGACGGCCAGAAGGTTTTGAAAATTTGAAGCTAAAGTTGACGGTTGGATTATCGTCATCCACATCTTCAATCTTTTCCATTCTATCCAAAGCTTTAATACGCGACTGTGCCATTTTTGCCTTGGACGCTTTGGCACGGAAACGTTCGATAAGCCGTTCTTCCTGCTTGATCTTCGCTTGCTGGTTTTTGAACTGGTTGGCCTGTAGTTCGTTTCTTAATTCTTTTTCCTCTAGGTAAAAGCTATAGTTACCTGCATAAAGTGTTAATTTTCCTTTGCGTGACTCTACTGTTTTTTTGATGATGCGGTCCAGAAAATACCTGTCGTGTGATACAATGACAATGGCTCCGTCAAAAGCCTGTAAATAGTTTTCAAGCCACTTGATCGAAGGTAAATCCATGTGGTTGGTAGGCTCATCCAACAATAGAATATCAGGAGTCTGCAACAGGATTTTGGCAAGCATTACACGCATGCGCCATCCCCCAGAGAATGTTGCCAGAGGTCTTTTTTGTTCTTCTTCTGAAAAACCCAGACCGGCCAGGATCTCGTGGGCTTTAAACTCGAGATTGTAACCATCCAGTGCCTCAAATTCCAACTGTCTGTCACTGAGTTTATTGAGAATATCGTCCGAATAATCAGTTTCCAATTTTGCGAGTAAATCCTCGATTTCGGCATGTAACTGATTTTGGCGTTCGAACGCTTCCATGGCTACATATAGAATGCTCTTGTCAGAATGGTAAGATAGTAAATCTTGATTTAGATAACCGATCTTAAGGTCCTTTGCCATGGAAATCGTTCCCGAAGTCGGGGCATACTGTCCAACAATTAACCGCAATAATGTAGATTTTCCGGCACCATTGGCACCTATTAAACCTACTTTATCACCTGGTTTGATGTGCCAGTTTGCCTCATCATACAACGCACGGGATCCTATTTCAAATGTTAAATTATTTATTGATATCATTTCAAATGCAAAAGTACAAAAGTAATGAATATTTCTTCTTGTTTGAGTAACTTTGCCATTATGTATAAATTAGTCAAACCTATATTCTTTACAATGAATCCGGAGACGGCTCACCATAGGGTGACCGGCGGATTGAATGTCTTCTCAAAAATCTGGGGTGCCAAGCGATTATTGAATGCTATTTTTACGGTAGAAGATCCTCGTCTGGAACGTGAGGTATTTGGATTGAAGTTTAAAAATCCGGTAGGTCTTGCCGCTGGCTTCGATAAAAATGCCGAATATATTTCCGACATGACTAATTTAGGATTTGGTTTTATTGAAATCGGAACAGTTACACCAAAACCTCAGCCGGGAAATGACAAACCACGGATGTTTCGTCTTGTGCCGGATGAAGCGTTGATCAACCGTATGGGATTTAATAATCAGGGAGCGGATGTGGCTGCAAATCGCTTGAAGAACCTGAAAGACCGAAAAGGACTTCTTATCGGCGGCAATATTGGAAAGAATAAAGTTACACCGAATGAAGAGGCGGTAACCGATTATATTTATTGTTTCAATGCACTCTTTGATTACGTGGATTATTTTGTTGTCAATGTCAGTTCACCCAATACACCTGGCCTGAGGGATTTGCAGGAAAAAGAACCGTTGAAAAATATACTAAATACCCTACAGCACTTGAATAAAGCAAAACCAGCTTCAAAACCTATTTTGCTTAAGATTGCTCCCGATTTAACAGACAGTCAATTGGATGATATTGTGGAAATCGTTGTGGAGACACAGATTGCAGGGGTCATTGCCACAAATACCACGATTTCGAGAGAAGGTTTAAAGAGCCAGGAGGAGTTGACCAAGGAAGCCGGAGGAGTAAGTGGACGACCACTGACCAAGCGCTCTACGGAAGTAATCCGTTACTTAAATGAAAAATCCAATAAAGCATTCCCGATTATTGGTGTCGGCGGCATTCATTCTGCCAAGGACGCTATTGAAAAGCTTGATGCAGGTGCCAGTCTTATCCAGGTCTATACCGGATTTATCTATGAAGGGCCGGGCTTGATTGCAAACATCTGTAAAGGGATACTACAGACAGGAAGATAGATTAGGATAATGGCTGTAGATTTTAATTTAAAAGACTTTTTGGATAAAAAGGTTGATGAATATAATCAACCCAATTTTATCCCCAATGACCCGATCTCCATTCCACATCAATTTTCTGCCAAGCATGATATTGAAATTACAGGGTTCCTGGCCGCTATTATGGCTTGGGGACAACGTAAAACGATTATTAACAAATGCAATGAACTGATCAAAAGAATGGACGGTACGCCTTACGATTTTATTATGAATCATCAGGAGCAGGATTTAAAAAGCCTGCTTGGTTTTAAGCATCGTACGTTCAACGATACGGATATACTCTATTTCGTTGCTTTTTTTAAACATCATTACAATCACTTTACCTCCTTGGAGGACGCCTTTTTAATGGGACAGGAAGCCCTGGAAGCGGTGAATTTGGAACAGGCGCTCAATGCATTTAAAGTGTATTTTTTTTCTTTGCCTGACTATCCACATCGTACACGTAAACATATCAGTAGCCCAGCCCAGAAGTCTACTGTCAAACGTATCAATATGTTTCTGCGCTGGATGGTCCGAAAGGATAATAACGGGGTTGACTTTGGTCTTTGGGACCGGCTGTCTCCAAAAGATCTCATCTGCCCATGTGATGTCCATGTCGAACGTGTTGCACGAAAATTTGGACTGATTACTTTGGAAAAGGTCAATTGGAAGACAGCGCTTGAGCTGACCGGGAATCTTCGCCTCCTGGATCCTAATGATCCTGTGAAGTATGATTTTGCGCTTTTTGGTCTGGGGGTCGAAAGGGAACTTTAATTACCTGTCTTGCTTCAATATCGAATGTTCCGTATCATAAAGCCCGCATTCAAAAATACGGGCCTTTTGTTCTTTAGCAAGGGCGGTCACCCGAGATGGTCGATCTTAATCAGGAGATCCACCAAGCGATTGGAATAGCCAAATTCATTGTCGTACCAACCCACAACTTTCACTAATCCGCCAACAATTGAGGTCAATTGGGCATCGAAAACACAAGAATAGGGATTGTTTATAATATCGACAGATACGATTGGATCTTCCGTATAAAACAATACTTGCTTTAATTCATTTTCCGCCGCGGCTTTGAAGGCGCTGTTGATTTCTTCAACCGTTGTTTCTTTTTCCAAGGTACAGGTAAAATCTGTCAATGATCCGTTCAATACAGGAACACGTATACCCGCTCCACCCAATTTATCCTGTAAATGCGGGAAGACGTTGGTAATCGCCTTGGCAGCACCTGTCGTTGTCGGTATGATCGCCGAAGAGGCTGCCCGTGCGCGTCTCAAATCTTTGTGTGGTGCATCATGCAGATTTTGATCTCCCGTCATAGAGTGAACAGTAGTAATATATCCGTCTTTTATCCCCCAATTGTCGTCTAATATTTTGACTAAGGGCGCGACATTGTTGGTTGTACAGGAGGCATTCGAGAGAATGGATTCGGAGAGGTCCACCGTGTTGTCGTTGATACCCAATACAACTGTTGCAATATCTTTGTCTGCTGGAGGAGCGGAGATGATTACCTTTTTGGCTCCGGCAGTTAAGTGTAGTGTCGCTTTCTGGCGACTTGTAAAATGGCCTGTAGATTCAACAACAACATCAATATGCAAGGATTTCCAGGGTAGTAGGGCTGGATCTCTTTCATTAGTTACCAAAATGGGATGGCCGTTCACGATGATATGATTCTCGTCGTGTGTGACCGTGCCGGAGAAAGGTCCATGAACTGAATCATATTTGAACAAATGGGCCAAAGTCTTGGTATCCGCCAAATCATTGATGGCAACTACCTGCAGCTGACTAAAAGTCTCACGCAGAAAAATATTGCGTAGGGTGTTTCTTCCGATACGCCCAAATCCGTTTATCGCTATATTGAGCATTTCAGCTTATTTATGAAATTGGCTTATCACCTCATTAATATTCTTCTCACCTTCCCAATGTACTTTTAGTTTACCATCAGCACCGTAGACATAATTTGCCGGGAATTGTGAGGGGACATGTATGCTTTGGATAAAGGTTTGATCTTTGTCAATCAATACCTCTACATTGGAGGATTTAGACAATTTTGGTGCAAAGCTGTCGAAGAAGCCTAATACCAATGCCGGATCATTCATGGAAATGTAGAAGATGTTTACATCTTTTAGCCGATCGATATTTTTTTCAAGTTCGGTTGCTTCATGTTGGCAGTGGCTACATCCCGGATCAAATAAAATAAAAACGGTATTCTTATCTTTAGCAAGGTTCTCATTGCTGACACGTATACCCGATCGAAGTTGGTAAAAAGTGAAATTAGGAAGAATTGCAGCTGGCTCGGAAGACTGCGCGGGCGCCGCTTGCGCATGGTCATGGCCAGTATGATCGTGACCTGCGTGATCTTGACTATCTGCGGTATTTTCCGGTGTGTTACTTTCCGTACCTGTTACCTTTTGATTGCCTTTATTGTTACATGAATAAAGCATAGCTGCCGCTAATACAGCGGTTACTCCTAAGATTATTTTTTTGTTCATAGACTACCTTTGATTTTAAACCAGTTTCCGCGATTTTTTATTGTTTTAGATTCGTCAATAGGATGTGTTTTTTAGCTCAACTTTAGCTGAATGCCAACCATGCTCCAACGAAATCAATAAAGAATCAAAACTATAAAAAAAATGGGACTATGCATGGTCTAATCTTAAGTTATGACAGTTTACTGGTTAAACGTCAATAACACTGGCTACTGCTATTTGTCCTGGGATTTGTTTTATTGTGATCTATCTTTGATATCAGGTGGACTGTTTGGATCTATCAGCGAGGTTGATTGGATGATTTCTGGTGTACCACGGCCAAACTCGTTACCATAGACTTTAAGGAGTACGCCTACGCAAGAAAGAATAAGAGGTCCAAATATCAATCCAAGCATGCCGAATAAATTTAATCCAAGCAATACACCAAAAACAGTAATTAAGGGATGGACATCGCCCAGTTTTTTTAAGATTGTAAAGCGAAGGACATTGTCAATACTCCCGATGATAATGATGCCGTATAGTGCAAGGCCGATGGCATTGCCGGATTGCCCATTTGCCAATAGAAATACAGCTGCTGGAAGATAGACCACCATTGTGCCTAAAATGGGGATAATGGTCGATACTGCGGTTAAAATACCCAGAAAAATTGGGTTTTCAAGCCCGAAAATCCAATAGCCTACACCGGCGACAACACCTTGACACATTGCAAGGATCGGAATGCCAATAGCATTTGATTTGACCATCATATCGAATTCTTTCCATAGCTCTGCTTTACTGCCTGTGGAAAATGGGATGGCATTATATATGGTCCGTTCTAGCTGCTTGCTGCTTACCAACATGAAATAAAGTACAAATAAGGCTACCAAAACATTGACACCAACTTCGGCAACGGAATTCAGGATGTTCGGAATAAACTTTGCTGCCCGTTGTAGTCCGCCCATCAAAGCGGTATCCGATAGATCAATGCTGCTGAGGTATGGATTATCCTTGAAATAGTTTTTAATGGAATCAAATTTTTCCATAATCTCATCTTTATTGCTAATTGCATCAGTTACCTGAGGGACCATATAATTGATCAGTAAATAAAGCGGGCCGACCAGAAATACAATCGTGAGCAGGATTAATAAAAGACTTGCGATGGACCTTTTCCATTTTCTTTCTTCGGTCAATTTAAAATTGATTTTTCGGAAGAGGATATATAATGTTATTGCTCCCAAAAAGCCGGGAAGATAATAGAATAAATTCGTAAATATCAAGATGCATATCAGCAGAATTATGATGATAAGCATGATCTGGTTAATGGAATTGTTGTTGATCTGTTTGTATTTCATGTGTCTGGAATAAATATCACTTTAATTTCTATGTATCGTATGACAATATTTTTTTACAAATGTTTTATATTGTTAAATTAAACTTACTTTTTTACAATTTCAATGATTTTTTAATTTCTTTTTCAAGTCGACAAATCTAAGCGATGAGATTGGTAAATCAATAGGATGTGGAGGGGATTATTCGGCTAAAGGATTGTTTCAACTGCAAAAATTGGGGTACATCAATACTGCTATATGTTGTGGACAGGATGCCAACAAAAGTAGGAGCGGAGCAAAAAAACTGTCGCTTAAGCGATGTATTTATGGTGAAAATTAATTTTGGTTTTGTGGCATTAGAATTTCCTTTAGAATGGTCATAATATCATACTGCTTGACGAAGAGTATGGACTGCGCCGGTGAATGCGCAGTAGAAGGATTATTATTTGCAGCAGTTAAACGAACAGTTGATCTAGCTGATTTATGAAAAAAAGGATGCGACCCTTTCCCTTTCCTATTATTTGAAAATAAGCCCATAATCTTTCTTTTTGGTTATTAGCGTCAGTTTTTTGGCTACTGACGCTATACTAATTTACAAAATTACTTTTGGATTTGCAATTAATTAATGAAAATTTGACTACCTCGTTCTTCATCTTTTTCTATAGAAAGCGATAATGGAATCCGTTCTTTCAATTCTTGCACATGGGAGATAATACCGACAATCCGATTTTCTTTTTGAAGATCAAGCAACGTTTCGAAAACGATATTGACAGAAGCAATATCTTGAGTACCAAAACCTTCATCAATAAAAAAGAAGTTTTTTGAGGCTTTGGTATTAGATTGCACACTTTCGGCTAAGGCTAGCGCCAGACTCAAGGAGACTTGAAAAGCTTGACCGCCAGAGAGTGTTTTAACACTCCGACTTTTCCCTTCATTTAAATAGTCTATGATTTCAAACTCATTGTTTTCATTAATATGTAAGCTCAACTGGTTGCGGGTCATCCGGTGAAAGCGGATATTCGCATGATCACAGAGCTGACGTAAATAGATTGATGATACGTATTGCACGAACCCCGCGCCCTTAAATAGGTTGAACAGTTGTTTCAGATTATCATTCCGTAGCGCTAGCTTTGCCTGCTCGTGTAGCAAAATTTCTTTTTTTTCAAAAGCAGTTTCCAGCTGATTCAATTCCTGCTCATATTTAGCGACGTTCTCCGTAAGAATTTTTAGCTGATGAGAATTTTGTTCCAATGCAGTTTCTTGCTGTAAAAAAAATGCTTCATCGTACACTTTATCAACTAACTTTTTGTCTAACTGTGCAATTTGTGCTTTCAGGGTTTCAAATTTGATCTGAAATTGCTCAAGTTCGGCTCGGATCTGCTGAACTGGTAAGTTCTCAGCCAAAGTTTCTTTCACCTGATCTATCGTGTTGAAAGGAGAAACTTTCAGAAGTTGCTCGATGACCGCTTCAGCTTCTACTATCTCGTTATCAATTTTACTAATCCGATCCTGAATAGATTGTACTAAGCTATTTTGTGCGGCAAGTTGACTGTTTAGTCCATTTAGCTGTTCCGTAAGCTCCTTATAGTGCTTTTCTATGTGGAGGTTCTCTGCTTTTAACGTACTATATTGGTTTTCGACAGCCGCATGTTCCAAGGGCTGGTAATCTGGCCACTTTAAATGTTTAAGATGTCCAATATTTTGATTAATCTGGGTCTGTTTTCGTGCTTCATTTACTTCAAGTTCATTTAATTTATTGTTCGCTTTGTCCAGTTTTTTCTCTAAATCGGCCAATACCAACTTCCGGTTGGTTAAGATTTGCTCCGTTGCCACGATCTGAGCTTCAATGCGAGTAAGTTCCTGTTTTTTCTGCGTATAAACGGACTCGTCCATACTGCTGTAATTCTGCCAGGTAAACTGAAGCAGGTGGTTGGATTTAAGCGATTCATGTGCACGGCTCTTTTCTGTGAGATCATTTTGCTGCGCCTCAAGTGACTGCAGGCGAAGCAAGAGTTTTTCGATCTCGAATTTCTGATCGGTCCTGGATTTTATCGCCCCAGTGATTTTCGCGATGGCATCACGATTGTCAGTAAGTTCTTGGGTAATGTCGATGCCTTCAGCGATCGCTGGATGCTCCAGGGCACCACATAAAGGGCAGGGGGAGCCTGCGCTCAGATTCTCGGCAAAATGTGTTAGCTTTTGCTGTAACAGAAGATGTGCTTTCTCGTCGTTTAGTGCGCTCAGCCTGGCCTCAAGGGTTAGTAATTCGCTGTTGTACTTGGATTCAAATTCAACAGCATCGAAGCCCCGGCGTCGCAAATTATCGTTCAGATCGGCTATAGTAGTCTTCAACTCAGCAAGTTGCTGATGGAGTTCAGCTTCCTGTTGGAGAATGGCTTGATGTCTTGTATACCATTGACCCAGTTCCATCAGCTCATTTGCAGAAGGTTTCGATTGTTTCAGACGAAGGAGTAAGGCTTCCGTTTCTTGGATACTGTTCTTACTTTGTATTTGCTGTTCTTTGGCTTCCCTGACAAAATTCCGTCCTTTCTCTGCGCTTTCTTTTAGCCCTTTTATCTCCGATGAAAAAGTGATCAGCTGCAGAATTAGTTCCAGATCCAACTCACTGATGCGCCGTTCAGATAGTCTTTCGTACTGGGGTTTAACTTCTTGAAGCTGCAGCGATAACTGTTGATTAAGCTGCTGGATATCGTTGGACTTTGTTTCCTCGCGTTGCAGCCTGCTGTGTTCATACCTATTTTCCTGCTTCAATTTGTCCTGTGACTGTAGGATATGATAAAAATTTGTATATGCCTCTTCAAAGCGGATCATACGCTGGCGTAGATGTTCTTTTTCTGCCTGCTGATCTGTTAGCTGTTGAAATTGAGATTTCATTTTATGCAGTTGTAAGAAATCCTCTTTGATATTTTTGACGCGCTGGAATTTTTCCTGAAGAAGCTTGTTGCTATCCTGAGCCAATATAAAAGATTCCCGTTCCCCCCGCAGCTTGTCCCTTATTGCCAGGATATGCTCGCTGTTGATCTCTTCATAGCTCATCAGCTGGCCATTGAGCTGGTCCAGCTCAGACTGATTTTTTTTATAAAGTGTCGCTACTTTGTCCTGCAGATCAAAGCGGTGGAGCTGAAAGATTTCTTTCATCATATCGGTGCGTTCTTTCGCACCCAGTTCAATGAATTCTTTGAACTGTCCCTGGGGAATAATGATTGTTCTTTTGAAATTTTCGTAGCTTAATCCAATGATGGATTGTGTGTTACTGCTTTCCAGCGGAATCCATTGTTCATTAATGTTTTCGTACAATACAACGGTGGGCGATTTGACATCCTCAAAATTTTTGGAGTTCCGTTTGAATTCACGGGTGATCTTAAACGTGCGGTTATCGAAGTTGATAAAATTCAATTCGATATACGAACGGTTTGATTTCAGGTTCATCATATTATAGGCCCGCCTATCCCGCGCGTTTAAGCGCTCGGTTTCGCCATATAAGGCATAGGTAATTGCTTCCAAAATTGAAGATTTGCCCGAGCCAACAGCGCCAAAGATCCCAAAAAGTCCAACATTTGTCAATGCGGTGAAATCTATTGTCTGACGTTCTTGGTAAGAGTATATGCCTTCTATAATTAACTTTAAAGGGATCATGGGCTTTAAGAATTTAGTATTTCGCGAAAGAGGTTAAGAATGTCTTCGTTGGGCGCCTGGTTGGCATTTTTGGATTTAAAATAATCCCCAAATAGTGTAGCGATATCTTGGGTCAGATTAATTTCTTTTGTCTCCAGCGTATTTTGTTGATCATGTTGAACAACAGGGATTAAATAGACAATTCCTGAATGCGTCTGATAAATCAGTTTACGGTCTTCAGCTTTCAGGAATGTTTGCGATTTTAGGGTTAACTCCACGAATGTTTCGGGGTTTTCGGACAGCCAAGTGATACATTGGCCAATATCCGCAAACGATTTTCGGACCAGCGGCTTTCCTTGGCGGAGTGCAATTTGTTCGTATGTGACGTCTTTGCCCGGTACGGCATTGACGATGTTGACATACTTTGTCTGTCCCGCTTCAGCAAAACTATAGCAAAGCGGTGATGAAGCGTATACAACAGGCTTTTGCGCGGAGCCGATATTTTTGAATCCATGGATATGGCCCAATGCCGTATACTGAATCTGATCGGGGATAGATTCGGAATAAATCAGGTCAGCATTTCCAATTTTAATGGGTTTTTCTCCATCAGGTTCTTCGATTAGCGGAGTGCCAATTTTATTCATATAGAGGTGTGCTGTCAGGATATTGACACCCTTGTCATCACAATAGGCTTCAGCTAGCTTCAGCCAATTTTCTGCGAGCGCTCTATTTAATTGAACTTCTTTCTCTTCCCCCAGGTATTGTTTGAGCCGGATCTCGTTGGCATACGCGGTATGTAGTATTCGGATAGGATAGTTATGACCGTCAATACGAAGCTCGATAAAACCTTTGTCTGAATGTAGAACGGCGAAACCTTCAGCTGTAAACGGTGTAATAAGGGAATTGGGATGACCGATAAGGATAATGCCAGAGGCCCGTGCTAGCGGATCCGGCGCATCGATCAAATGTGGTGAATCGTGGTTCCCCGCAATAGCGACTACAGGCCGCATACCATTTTTTGCCAGTCGTTTGATGGTTTTGTAAAAGAGCTCGATGGCTTCTACACCGGGATTGAAGCTGTCGAAAAGGTCGCCAGCAATAAGCACCAGATCCACCTCTTGTTGGTCCGCTATCTGGATAATTTCCTCCATGACCAGGTGTTGTTCATCCATGCGGGAAAAGCTGTCCAATCGCTTTCCTAAATGCCAATCTGCAGTATGTAGTATTTTCATGATGAGCCCTTAATTTTTACCAGATAGTACAAACTAAGATAAATTTAGACGGATATGCAATTATAATTGCATATCCGTCTAAATTTATGCTGGCGTAGGTTTGAATGGTATCGCTGAATGATGCTGAAATGTTAAAAGTTGTTAAATGCGGTCGGTAAAAATCATTTAATTGTATTTTTAGTCTTCCAAAATTAAGCTAAGAAATCGTTGATAAATTAAATTTATGCATAAAATTTACCTGTGTTTATGTGTTTTCTTTCTGTATTTTACAACGTTAAATGCACAAGAAATACAAGCAATCAAAGGGGAAACAGCTTATCCTTTTTTATTGAAAGATGCCGACCGGGATGCTGCGGCATCTGAAAAGCAGCCTGTTTTTGTGTTTTTGCATGGCCGGAGCTTATCGGGTACAAATTTAGATCGTGTCAAACGCTATGGGGTGTTATATGCCATCAATAAGGGCCAGGAGGTGCCCGGAATTATTGTTGCTCCCCAATCCCGTGGCGGCTGGGATCCGGATAAAGTGATCGAAATTGTCGATTATGTTATCGCGCATTATCATGCTGATCCTGATCGTATTTATGTATGTGGAATGAGTATGGGGGGGTACGGTACCATGGATGTTGCCGGAAAATATCCGGACCGTATTGCGGCTGCCGTGGCGATTTGTGGTGGCGGATCGAGCCAATATGCTTCCAACCTGAGCCAGGTACCTATCTGGCTGCATCATGGAACAGCTGATCGTGCTGTACCAATTTCAGAGTCCAGAAAAATTATGAATGCTATAAAAAAGGCCGATCCCGATGCTGATGTGAGCTTAAATGTGATCAAAGGTGGAACGCACGGTAGCGTCGAACGTTTATTTCACGATGGTGCGATTTATGACTGGATGTTAAAATTTAAGAAAAAGCATAAATCCTAAGGTTTACATGGTCGTCAGGTTTGCGCTGTTTGGGGCATTTGAAATACTGTACAAAAGAAAAAGGCTGATGTTCATCAGCCTTTTGTTATTTTAACCCTCATCTGTGTTTTCAAGCCGTTGTTGACGACTGAATTGCGCCATTAACACATTTGGTTGATGGATCAAATGCGTTTTTGCAAGATATTCCTGATTGTCTGCATAGATAAATAACAGGGTGCCATCCTTAATGGTATTGATTATTGGTGCAGCATATTCCCGGGGTACTGCCGGGCAGCCATAGCTTTTGCCTAATCTTCCCAAGCTTGAAATTGTTCCAGTACTGCAGTAATCTGCGCCATGCATGACCACGTACCGTGCTTTGGCATTATCATTTATTCCTTCCTCCAGGCCATTCAGCACCAGCGAGTAGCCATTTTCTCCATTATAGGTATTTTCTGTGACAAAAAAACCTAAGGAGCTTTTTAAGGATTCTTGCTGATTTGAAAAATTTGTGGCATAGTTTTCGCCACTATTTTTCCCATGAGATACCAAGGTGTTAAAAA
This sequence comes from Sphingobacterium prati, assembly GCF_013167215.1. GTDB lineage: Bacteria > Bacteroidota > Bacteroidia > Sphingobacteriales > Sphingobacteriaceae > Sphingobacterium > Sphingobacterium prati. Next base: position 464,369 of record NZ_JABJWY010000034.1, on the reverse strand, counting down.
GTACCTTTTTGTTGGCCAGATCAAGCACAACAAGTCTTTTTTCCGTGGATGCCAGGGAAAAGTCAATGACTGTCATAATATCTCTGTTGTGCATGGATAGCTCTTTTCTGCCTTCCATTGCTTGTCGGAACGCCTCGTATTTTAATATCGGGCTTAAATTCATTTCATCATATAAAGAATCAACTTCTGTACGTTGACGTTCTACATTTATATGATGGATGTTGGTCTGTTGATTTGTTGTTTTTAAATCTTCTTTCGTTGACAAAGCTGTATTTAATGCCATTAAAAGAAACATAAACGTATTTCCCATTCTCCTCCCTTTTTCTGTGTAGATGTTTACAAAAATAATTATTAAAGTTAATACATATTTGATTTACAGAATGTTAAATATTGTTAATCAATAACAATTACGAGTGAGGAAAGGTCTTTTGACCTTTTGTAGACAAATTGAGCGTGGGATGACGCATTTCTGACACACATATGGGACTTAGGCGTCGTACCCAAACTTTCGCTGTATTCGATGATACTGCCGCTTGGATTATTGACTGGAACGCCATGAATATAAGCTCCCGCCGTAAATCTGGTCGCATAGGGAGCAAAGCCCGCATAGGTGCGCGTACCGTCTTCATAGTAAAACATTTTTGATTTGTGCTCTTGTACTACAAAAAGCCCTGTTGGCGTTTCCTGAGCATGTGGCGGTTTGTGTCTGCCACTGGTGATAGGATTCATACTACGTACAAGCCATTCTCTGTCCACTTTTTCCAATGTGCAGATATTCTGGTTTTTGACGTCAACAACGTTAATAATATTAAATTGCACACTATCGCGTATCAGACGTAGATACCGTTTAGGAATCGTATATTTTCCATCAAATGATACGCCTGCAATCGGTATTCTAGCTAGGGTATCTGCACCTTTTAGGCGAACCAGCCATCCGTCACGTCCGTAACGGACAGGTTTGTCCGTGGCCGGATCGTATAATGGGGCGGCTTGATAGCGAGCCACATTGAAGCTGTCAGCAACGCGTTTGTATGCATCTCGTTTGAAATCTTTAATCGTGGGAGCTTCTCCTTGTTCATTCTGATAATTCTGAAGAACGGCATAGCGTGAGGGCGTCTGCTGAAAATTCTCCACAAAAGCCAGCTGCTCCTTTATTTTGTCCCATTGAAAACCACGCGTGGTGTCCTTATAAGGATAAGTGTCTTCCAGTGTATATTTTTTGTATAACAGGTCTTTTTTGATAACAATATCATCTGCTGTCACTGGCTTTGGCTTTTCTTCCTGCTTTTTAGTGTGGGGAGCTTCCTGATGCTTAGGCGGCCGCTCTTCTTGTACTGTACTTTTCTTTTCTTGCTGGCAACCCAACGATAGAACTAATAGGCTAAATACGAGGCATGTTAATCCTTTGTTCATATATGGATTATATAAATTGTTGTTTTATTCTTTAAATATAAGAATAAAACACATTTTTTAAATGATTGATAAAAAGTTAGTTTTGTAATATCAAGTAGTAGTATGCATAAGATTGTGATTTGTTCAGCAATGATGATTGGCCCTGATGGAGACTTATTGCTGGTTAGAAAGAAGGGGTCAAAATATTTTCAATTGCCCGGAGGGAAGATTGCTGCCGGAGAAAGTGATGTAGAGGCTTTAGTGCGGGAACTCAGGGAAGAGCTGAATTTTGATGCAAGGCGCATTGCCTTACAGTTTATCGGTCAGCATAGCGCACAAGCGGTGAATGAGCAAGATACCTTGGTCGAGGGACATATCTATCTGATAAAACTCAATGTGAAGGTCCCTTTTACTCCACAGGCCGAATTGGAAGAACTACAATGGATCAAAAAAGATAGTTGGCAAAATTATCAGTTGGCTCATCTCGCTGAAGAATTCGTCGTGCCAAAGTGGCTGTCCGGAGACTTTTGACAGCCTTGGTTTGATTTGAACAATTTAAGCCTTTGTTTGTTAATGTTTTATCATATAAACAATAAATAAACTAAGGTTATGGAAAATCAGCTTTTAAAATCAACTAAAGACTTTTTTAATGACGAGATTCTTACTCGGTTCGGGCAACGCTTAAACCAAAATCATGAACAGGTAAAACAGGGCTTAAACGTTGTTGTTCCTGCACTGTTATTAGGCATGAGTCAACAGTCCGATAATGGTGGTGGAATGGCGGCAATTTTGGAACAAGGAAAACAGCATTTTTCGAATTTTGACCTTACTCGATTTTTAGGTGATCGGACAAATGATGGAGATGTGGAGGGCCAAGAAGTGGTCTCGGAAGGTTCGGACAATAGCAATATCTTGACTTCTATATTTGGTGGTGGGTTAGAGACTGTGATAAGTACCATTGCCGGCTATCTAGGCTTTAGTGCAGACTCAGTGCACAAATTGATGCGCTTCTCGCTTCCAGCTATATTCTCCAGCTTGACGAATAAGGGGCAACACTGGGATGCAAGTGTAATAAGTCAAACATTAAAAGAGAATAAGACTGCATTTGCTGCTGCTATCCCTGCTGGTCTTAGTTTAGGCGCCTTTGGAAAACTATTTGATGGTGATCATTTTTCGGAACCCGAAACAGTCGTGCCTGAAAAGCCCGCCGAAGATATTGTGAAAAATGTCGAACATCATCAAGATTCGCCTGTTATTAACCCGGCTACAGAGTTAGGGGCGCATAAGGAACCTTTGGCATTACCCCGAGCAGATGCTGTCAAAACAGGTGCTGCATCAACAAACTCTTCAGGTGGTGGATGGTGGAAGATTTTAATTGCGTTAATTGTCATTGCGCTTCTTTGGTTTTTATTTGGCAAGGGCTGTAGTGGGGATAAAAAAGAGGGCTCTTCGGATACCAGTGTCAATCAAGTACAGTTAGATTCAGGAAATATGGCGGGAGGCGACCCGTCTAGCGAAATTGATCGTGAGCGCTTGGATGTGGCGCTGCCAAATGGTGCAAAGTTAGGCGCGTTTAAAAGCGGAATAGAAGACCAATTGGTTCAATTTTTAAGATCTGATTACAAGTCTTTAGGAGAAGATTCATTGAAAAATAAATGGTTTGATTTTGATAACCTGAATTTTGAAACCGGTACTGCAAAGGTCTTACCTGAAAGCCAGGTCCAACTTAGTAATTTGGCAGAAATACTCAAAGCCTTTCCAACGGCTAATGTGAAAATTGGAGGTTATACGGATAAAACTGGAAATGAAGAATTCAATAAAAAATTATCATTGGATCGCGCAAATGCTGTGAAGGAGTATCTGGATAATGCAGGACTGTCTAAGCAGGTCATCGGAGCTGAAGGATATGGTTCGCAATTTGCCAAGTACGCGGCCGATGCGCCAGAAACTGATCGGATTTTAGATCGACATGTTGCCGTTAGCGTTAGGTAATGTGCGGCGGAAATGTGAAGTTTGAAATGTTTGATAATATAAAAGCGGATCCAAAAGAATCCGCTTTTTCTATTTTTAGTAGTTTTTTTAGGGGATTACGTAATGATTTCGCGATGAGTGGAAATAATCATCCATATTTTGGCGTTTTAAAATGTTATGGCAAAGTTTGTTAGAAGCTATAAACACAGGCTAGTAGAAACTGACCGGCTGATTTTGTCGGAGAAAGGTCATTCTTGACGAATTTCTCAGAATTGCTTTTGTCAATTCTTACTTCGGGTATAAATTTGAAGCCGTGGTAGTTGTACTCAGCTGTCAACGTGGTAGCTAGCATATTGGAACTAGGAATTCCATTGGTTTCTTCTTTGTGAGTTTGGAAGAACTCTTCACGTAATCCTATTCCGAAATTTTCTGAGAGATGAACTCTTGGATAGAGAGCTACTCCAGTGTATCCGCCTTCGGCTTTTCGTTTATAATGCGTGGCGTTTACACCAAGATAGAATTTTGGTGTGAAATCGTAATTTCCTACAAAATCCACAAGCGTGCCTGAACTATAGTTTTCCTTACCCCCAACAGAAGATCCTGTAAGAAAATTTAAGTAAAAACTGCCTTTGTCGTTGGGTCGGTAAGCTAATTGCGAGCCAACGTGTGAGACACCATTTAGATCTTGGTACACATTCCAGTCATTAAATATACCTACCATCAATGCAAATTTATCAGAAAAGCTATAAGTTGCTTTTAGTCCCGCATCTTGAAAGGGGCCGGCACCGAATAAGTAGGAGGTAGAGTAATGGAAATTATAAGTAGGTGAGATGACTTCAAACCCGACAAATGTTCCCATGAAGCCAGCAGTAAGGTTAAGTTTGTCGGTAAGATCGTAGCCAACATATAAATTTTGGATGTGGAAGCTATTCTTGTCATCACCAGGTTGACCGTCTCCATTAATAATAGACCGATATTGACCGCGGGGGCCAAAGGAAAGTTCCCCTACAAAAGAAGCTTTCTTAAACTGCTTTTTTAAAGCCAGATCAACCATTCCTATAGACACAGAATTATTATCCTCGGTAAAGTAAGTGTTGATGTTCGGTTTATTTTGGAAGTCATATTTCCAATAGGTGTCTACCGATCCTGATATTTCAACAGGTTTTTCTTTTGTTTCCTCTTGTGACTTTGATTTTTGAATGAAAATTATTGAAAAAATGATGATTGTTAAGATTTTTTTCATGTTGATAAGGTTTTAAGTTTGATCTGTTTTAATTTTTGTTGATTTTTCTTTGTTTTTTTATAGGTTTTTGTGGTTTTGTATTTGTTTTCTGTGAAATTATGTAAAAAATATCATAAAAAATAATATTTGATAGTAATTTTTCAATAAAAAGAGTTTATATTTGTCAAAACAATAAGTAAGAAAGGGTTTTTGTTTTGTTTTTGTATTTTATTTAAAATTTATTGACGTATTAATAAACACTAATCAGTTTAAAAAAAATGAAAAAAATTATTCCACTCTTTGTTCTAGTACTTTTGGGCGTATTAGGACTTGTATTTCCCTCAATAGATTTATCTGCGTTGAATAAAGCAGAATTTGACACAGGGGATACAGCCTGGTTATTGACTTCTTCTGCGTTGGTGTTGATTATGACACCTGGTCTGGCTTTTTTTTATGGGGGAATGGTCAGTAAAAAAAATGTGATCTCGACGATGATGCAAAGTTTTATCTGTATGTGTTTGATGACGATCCTATGGGTCATTGTTGGATTTAGCCTGGCCTTTGGTGAAGATATCGGCGGAATTATAGGTGATCCTCGAACATTCTTTATGATGAAAGGTACATTGGGGAATATTGCCTGGGGCGCCCTACCAACCATTCCATTGGTTTTATTTGCGATGTTTCAATTGAAATTTGCGATTATTACGCCTGCACTTATTACTGGTGCATTTGCTGAGCGTATACGATTTAACTCCTATATGTTGTTTATTATCTTGTTTGGTATCTTTATTTATATGCCCTTGGCGCATGCTACCTGGCATCCAGAAGGAATTTTGGCAAAATTTGGTGTACTTGATTTTGCCGGCGGCACTGTTGTGCACATGTCAGCAGGCTGGGCGGCATTGGCTGCTGCGATTTATTTAAAAGGCCGTAAATCACAGACGCACAATCCAGCACGTATAAGTTATGTGATCTTAGGAACTGCTTTGTTGTGGTTCGGTTGGTTCGGATTTAATGCAGGTTCGGCCGGAGGTGCCAACTCGTTAGCAGCCTACGCCTTTGCGACCACAACTACAGCATCGGCAATGGCGGCAATGGCTTGGATATTTGTGGATATCATCCGCGGTAAAAAACCATCAGCAATGGGGGCATGTATCGGTGCAGTTGTGGGACTGGTAGCAATTACGCCAGCAGCAGGATTTGTTAGCATTCCACATGCCATGGTTATTGGACTAGTCGCTGCATTGATTAGTAATCTAGTTGTCTATTTAAGGAGCAAAACCAGCATCGATGATACATTGGACGTGTTTCCTTGTCATGGTGTAGGTGGTATGGTAGGAATGGTGCTAACTGGTGTATTTGCACATCATAATGTAAATCCATTGGTTGTTGACAATGGCTTGTTTTTTGGAGAAACTAAGTTATTCTTTGTGCATACGGTAGCTTTATTTGCCGTATCTTTCTTTGCTTTCGTAGGCTCTTTGGTACTGTTAAAAGTAACGGATCTAATTTCTCCTTTACGTGTAGAAGAAACAGATGAGGAGCTTGGTCTGGATGTTTCTCAACATGCTGAAGCACTTTAATTGCTAAGATCAAAATCGTTTAATCATCCCAAACAATGCTTTCACGCGGCATTGTTTGGGATTTTTTTTGCACCTTTGCCCAACAGAGCGAATATGCTGCACTATTTTAGTTTCCTTATGAAAGATACAACAAAAGAAATATTGCGTTCGGATTTTGAGAAAATGATGCGCCATGCATTACAAAAAAACGGTGATTTTGGTTTCCATATATTTGGTGACTACGCTGCATCTGTTCTCAATTTCTATGTTGGAAGCGCTATCTTGGCGTTAGTTGAAAAGCGTGAAGCCGCGCTATTTCTTGCGAGTCTGTATAATGCAGGAATAAAAAATGCGATCAATCAGCAAGATCTTCAAGAGATCGCTGATGTTTTAGCCCAGGATCCAACGCTCAATTACCAGGTACTCGCGCCAATTTTTGATTAATGCTTTGTCCAAACCAGCTTGCCGGTTTCATAGCCACATTGTAACGCATAGGTGAGAAACTCATTTCTGATCTTGTCCGGAATCTCGGTATTTCTGCCCAGAATCCACATGTAATCAAGGTTGTCTCCAAACACAAGGGCGTAGCTGTAATCGGGAGTTATTTTTACAATATGATAACCACTGTAAAATGGGCCAAAGAATGATACTTTCAATGCACCTTCGTGTGAGCTGTTGACAAACTTAGCTTTTCCGATGGACTGTTTCCAGCGTTCTTTTTCCTCCGAGTAACCTTGATTGTTGACCCGGATTGTTCCATCCTTATTCTTGGTATACTCTGCCGAAACTTGACTGAGCCCTCTTTCCCAGCGAAAGTCAAGCCGTGCAATTTCAAACCATTTCCCGAGGTATTTATCTAAATCAAAAGGTTCTACTACATCCGGACGGGAGATAACGGGCTTTAACGCATTGTATGCCACCGTTCCCAACGCCACAGCGGTCAGTAGTAAGAGCGATTTTTTCTTGTCTATATTCATCTTTTGGATTTGTTTGTTGATAAAACAACAATTTTAATACCAATATGGTTTAGGCATACCGCGCTATTTTCTTAATTTTGTTGACTTAAAAATTGTATTTGTGTATTCAAGAGAAGAAGTAAAGCAATTGAAACAGCTGTTCTGGACCAAATTTGGGCAATTCATGTCCCTGCACTCCGCTGCAGACGGCGAAAAAGTCAATTGGATTAACTATAAGACCGGCGTCAGGCATTTGTATTTTAAGATGGATGCGGATCAAAATACTGCGAAAATTGCGATTATCTGGTCACATGCGGATGCCGGAATCCGCACATTAATGGCGGAGCAGTTCCTGCAGTATAAAGGGCTGCTTCATGCTATCCTTGGGGAAGATTGGGAATGGGATATGGATAGTTATGACGCATATGGCAAGCCCTACTGCCAGATCTATAAAACCTTAACCGGCCATAGCATTTTTAAGGAAACGGAATGGGGAGAACTGATCGCTTTCTTTAAACCACGCATGATCGCGATAGATGAGTTCTGGTCTTCGGCAAAATACGCATTCGAGATCTTTAAATAATTACAATAAAATAAATATAACAATGAAAAAAGTGATTAAGGGTCTGTTGACTGTAGCTTTGTGTTTTCAGCTTTCATCGGTATTTGCCTGGGGGACCATTGGGCACCGCGTCGTCGCCGAAATAGCGGAGCGTCATTTGAGCAAAAAAGCAAAAAAGAATATCGGAAAAATCATTGGACAGCAAAAGCTGGCATACTGGGCAAATTGGGGGGACTTTATCAAGTCGGATCCGAATCCTGAATTTAAGAAATTAGGCAATGCGCATTTCATAAACTTAAATTCAAATTTACCCTGGGCAACGTTTCAGCAAGGACTTGAAAATTCGGCTGATGAGAATTTATACAAAATGGCAATACGTATCGAACAGTCTTTTGCTGATAAAAATATTTCGCTGGACGAGCAGAAACAAAATCTCTATTTCTTGATCCATATCCTGGGAGATGCTCATCAGCCCATGCATGTCAGCCGTGCAGAAGATCAGGGCGGTAACAAGATCGAGGTAAGCTGGTTTGGGAAAAAATCCAATATTCACCGTGTCTGGGACAGTGATCTCGTGGATAATGAGAAGTATAGTTATACCGAATATGCAACGGTATTGGATGTCAACGGAAAAAAGGAGAATGAACAATTGGCCGCGGGTGAACTGTCTAATTGGCTGTACGAATCCAATCAGCTTGCTGAGAAGATTTATGCCGATGTTGCCAATAATGCAAATTTGTCTTATTCGTATGTTTATCAAAATAAAGATACGATGGAACAGTGTCTGTTAAAAGGTGGTTTGCGTCTGGCTAAGGTATTGAACCGCATTTTTGGGTAATCCAAAGTTAATGTGCTATGAATAAAAGTCGTATCATGCTTATGATGCGATTTTTTTGTGTCAGTATTTCGGTCTCGGAAGGTAGGGTTACATTTTTTCTGTTTATTTTTAAACAATGCATAGTGCTTATTTGTTACTTGCACATCGTAAATCTTTCTTTATGACCATTCCACAGCTGTTTAAAAAAATTATTCCCTTTGCACGTCCTTACCGTAAATTGATTGTTTATACCTTGCTTTTGACCGTTGTCGGATCATTTGCTGCACAGATCAATGCTTTTATTTTGCGGTATACGGTAGATACCATCAACGCCTTGATGGTGGCTAAAGAACCCTTGTCAAAGGGGATGTACATTGTCGGGATCATCAGCGCGGTACTATTGCTCAAGGAAATTGTCTATGCATTGGTGCAGTTTGGACAGAAATTTTACGGGGAAAAGCTCCGTATTTATATTGCACGTGATTTTTCGCAATCCATTGTCAGTCGTATTTTGACCTATAAGCTCGCTTTTTATACATCAGCAGATAATGAAAGTGGCAAGCTGGCGACACGTATCGACTCAGGGATCAGCTCACTGACACGTTTAGTACAAAACTTCTTTATTGATATTCTCCCCTTATTTGCCAACGCCATCATTGCTCTGGTCTGTATGTTCTACGCCAATGTATACGTTGGCTTGGTAGGGCTTGCTGTCATTCCTTTATATCTTTATATCGGTCAGACACAGGCTTCTAAACTAACGGGTTTTAGGCGGCAGATGCGCAAATACCGCGAATCGAAAAATAATCGGATTATCGCTTTGATCGATTCAATTCTTGTCATCAAATCTTTTGTGCGGGAGCCCGAAGAGGCGAAGCGACACGAAAAGATTCAATATGAAATGACCGAAAACCAGATGCAGACCCGAAAAACAAGTTTCTTCTATGATAGTATCAAAAATTTTGTGGAGCAGATTGCTGTCGTTGGCATTATCGTGCTGACGGCCTATTTGGTACTATCCGGACAAATTACGATTGGAGCGATTATGTTTCATATCATGCTATTTAACAATGTTTCGGCACCCATCCGCCAGCTGCACCGTATTTACGATGAAGTAAATGATGCCCTGATCTATTCAGAATCCTTTTTTGAGATTTTGGAATCCGATGATCAGATCGAATCAAAAGGGACTTATCGGCCGGCACAAATTCGCGGACATTTGGCGCTGAACCATGTCTTCTTTGAATATCCTAACGGGACGCAGGCTTTAAAAGATGTCAATTTTGAAATTAAACCCAATGAAATTACAGCATTAGTTGGATTAAGTGGCGCAGGGAAAAGTACAATTATCAATTTGCTGGACAAATTCTACGAGCCTACACGAGGACGGATCTTGCTGGACGGCGTTGATCTAGCGGATTATGATACGGCGTTTCTACGGCAACATATCGGAATGGTGCTGCAGCGTAACCATATTTTTAAAGGAACAATATTTGAAAATATTGAGTATGGCAAGATGGGAAGCTCACGGGAGGAAATTATGGAAGCGGCGAAGAAAGCATATATCCATCAGCAGATTATGGAACTTCCAAAAGGATATGAATCGGATGCGCAATTACTTTCAGGTGGACAACAGCAGCGCATTGCGATCGCAAGGCTGTTCCTAAAAAATCCGCCTATTATTTTTCTGGATGAACCCACGGCAAATCTGGATGCCATTGCTACGGAGCAGATTAAAAATAGCTTGGACGCGATCAAGAAAGATCGAACGGTGATTATTGTATCGCATAGCATCTCCCAGATTATCGATTCAAATGCCATTGTGGTTATGGAGAAGGGGCATGTCGTGGAGCAGGGGCAGCATGAAGATCTCTATATGCAGAAGGGTGCCTATTACGAGATCTTTTCTGCTATGGCCAACAGCCTTAATTTAAGTAAAATCAGTAAGACCTTAAATGGAGATGAAAATTGATGTAATCTTTTTTGATGCTAATGCGAACGGCTATGCAATAGCATTCCAATGACAACCAGACCAATTCCTGCACAGGAGTAACTATTTGGAAGCGCGGCCTGTAATAAAATGATTTCACCCAACAAGGTAAAGATCACCTCCATGGCCTGTGTAGCTTCTATTGCGGCGAGTGCTTTAGGGTCGGTGCGGACGATATCTGTCGCTGTAAAGAATAGGAGTGTGGCAATCACACCCGAAAAGATGGCTACCATCAGAGTTTGCAGCAGCTGACTCTCCGTAGGCCCTCCTTTATCCAGATAACCGAAGATGCTGAGCATTAGCCAAAAAGGCATGCTGCATAAAGTCATGCCCAGGGTGCGTTGGAAGGCATCCAGTTTGGTTCCTGCAATTTGCATCATTTTACGGTTTCCCAGCGGGTAAGCGATTGCTCCGATCAATACTGGGATAGTACCCAAAAGCATGGATTTTACGGAGGTTGCCCGTGCCTCGGAAATCTGCATTAGCACAATGCCGAGGAAAATAATAACCGAAAACAGCAGCGAAGCTTTGGATATCCCTTTTCGATGCCCTTTTTTCTCCATTAATAGCCCAATAAACATTCCTGCGATAATGGTAAATTCAAAGGTGCTGGCCACCAGCCAGGAAGGACCGAAGCTTGCGCCAAATGTCAGCGTAGCATAAAACAGACCAAAACCTATCGTGCTCCATAGCAGCCACTGCAAGGGGGAGGATTTGATAGCATAAAAGAGTGGTCCTAAATTGCCCCTTATTAATACAATGACAAACAAGATGGGAAGCATCCACAGAAAGCGCAAGGATGCTGTCCACTGCCAGCTTCCTCCCGAAACGGACATGATACGGTTTAGGACAAAGGTACTTGCGAAAAATAACGCGGCCAATATTCCTAAAAAAAGTGCCGTCTTTTTATTGTTTTTTATTGTAAATTGGGTTGGCATAAATAAAATGAATGCGGTGTATATTTCCTGCTGTGAAAGTACGCAAATGCCCGTTTAATTGGAAATGAAACAAAAAGTAATTAATTTTTATGGCGATTTTCTCATTTAAAATTCCTTATTTTGCCTAATCAATAAAACAAGTAGTAAGAAAATTAATCAAGATGATTATACAACCAAGAACTAGAGGTTTTATTTGTTTAACCTCGCATCCACAAGGGGCTGCGCAAAACATTAAAAATCAAATTGAATACGTGAAATCAAAGGGTGAGATCGCGAATGGTCCAAAGAAAGTACTTGTAATCGGTGCTTCTACAGGATTTGGTATTGCATCTCGGATTTCTGCAGCATTTGGTTCTGGAGCTGCTACAATCGGTGTATTTTTTGAAAAACCTGCGGCAGAAGGTAAACCAGGGACCGCTGGTTGGTACAATTCCGCAGCTTTTGAAAAAGAAGCTCATGAAGCCGGATTATACGCCAAAAGCATCAATGGTGACGCATTTTCAGATGATATAAAAAAACAGACCATTGACCTGATCAAAAAAGATTTAGGACAGGTGGATTTAGTGGTGTACAGTCTAGCTTCTCCACGCCGCACGCATCCCAAAACAGGTGTTGCGCACGCATCTGTTCTGAAACCTATACAAGAGCCTTTTACCAATAAAACGGTAGACTTCCATACAGGCGTTGTTTCGGATATTACGATCCAGCCCATAGAAAATGATGAAGACATCGTGAATACGGTTGCAGTAATGGGAGGGGAAGACTGGAAATTCTGGATCGAAGATCTGAAAGCTGCCGGCGTTTTGGCTGATGGAGCGAAGACAGTAGCTTACTCTTATATTGGACCTGAGCTGACTTATCCGATCTACCGTAACGGAACGATTGGACGTGCGAAAGACGATTTAGAAGGTACTGTACCTGCCATCAATGCGATCTTAAGTGATCTTCATGGTGTCGCATATGTCTCTGTTAACAAAGCTTTGGTTACGCAATCCAGTTCAGCAATTCCTGTAGTACCTTTGTATATCTCTCTATTGTATAAGGTGATGAAAGAGAAAGGAATCCACGAAGGTACGATCGAGCAAATGCAGCGCTTGTTTGCAGAACGTCTTTATACAGCGGATGGCAAGGTGTTGCTTGATGATAAAGGCAGAATTCGCGTTGATGATCTTGAAATGCGTGAAGATGTTCAGGCAGAAGTAGCGGCATTATGGGAGAAAGCAACTACAGAAAATTTAGCTGAAATCTCCGATATTGAAGGTTATCGTAATGAGTTTTTCAATCTATTTGGTTTTAATTTTGATGGCATAGATTACAACGCTGACACGAATGAAGTCGTTGCGGTGCCAAGCATTGAAAACTAACCTAAAATATACGTTATAAAAAAGGCGATCCACAATTGGATGGCCTTTTTTTAATTCGATTTTGCATATACCCATTCTATCATTTCAGTTATCCAATGGGCACAGGTGGGGATTTTATTTTTTTACAGCTTTTCACTGCCGGCCTTGCCGGGTTAGGCAAGCTTTGTCCGTTGATTATAGCATAAATTTCCCACTACTGCCAAACCGATGGACACCATAATGGCGCTGAAGGGGTAGATACCACTCATACCGACATTATTGGCTACAAAACCGATCAGCGGCCCTGTAATTCCCAAGGAGATATCGATAAATAATCCGTAAGCGGCTAATGCCGACCCCTGCTGGCTCTGGTCGACCCTTTTTATTGCTTCCACACCAAGAGCAGGGAAAACAAGTGAAAAGCCCAGGCCTGTCAGTGCGGCTCCGACAAGTGTCCATAGGGGATGGACAGCCAAAGCAATGACCAGGAGACCCAATGTTTCGACAAAAAGACTGACTAAGGCAACTTTTAAACCGCCATATTGATCAATCACCTTATTGAATACAAGTCTCGTCAGAATAAAGAAAATACCAAAGGCTGTCAAACATGCCGCCCCATTCTGCCAATTGAAATGCTCATAATACAGCGTCATAAAGGTTGAGATACTTCCAAAACCAAGACCACCTAAGGCTAGACATATTCCAAATGGAGCGACAGTCAGAAGCACCCGCTTGAAGCTTATGGAAGCTGTCTTCTTGCGGTCCACTTGATAAGGTTTTTTTGACTTACTATAAAAATACCCCAGGATTCCTATAACAATGGCGAGTAGTGCTAACGATTCGTAATTGATATGATCCACCATAAATACACCCAGCGGAGCGCCGATGGCAAGCGCACCATAGCTGGCGATGCCGTTAAATGATATCGCCTTGGCAGCATGCCCATCACCAAGCTCCATTAAAGCCCAGTTGATGGGGCTAGCACCCACCAAACCCTCGCCAATACCGGTAAATAGCCGTGTAATAAGCAATAAACCCAGGCTAATAAAAGGCTGTGATTTGAATAAAAAGACCAGCAACAGTAAAATGCCCGAAAGTGCAAAAAAGAGCATGCTACGCAGGACAGATACTTTGGGGCCTTTGGTATCCACGATCTTTCCGGCATAACCCCGGAGTAAAAAGGTCGCAATATATTGTACACTGATGACCAGTCCGGCGATAATTGTATTAAATCCTAGAATTTGATGGATAAAAATAGGTAAGGTCGCAAGTGATAAGCCAATTGTGAAATAACCAAGGAAAGTTAAAGAAACATAGCCTAAAATCTTTTTACTGACCTCGGGAAGAGAAACTGTCATTTTAAAAATTTTAGGCAAAAGTACTTGTTTACACTTGTTTTTGGAAATAAAACTAATAAACAACTGTCTCTTTAATCTCACAATTTTTATTCAGCCATTCCTGATCAAACTGTTTGGGAGACAGTTTTTTGCCCTGATAAATATAATAGGTTCTTTCGGATTCTCCTTTTACCGGAGGACCGGGAATTTTATTGACAATTTTTTCTTCGGGACAGTCCTGAATGAGCGCTTGCTGGCTATTCTGACGGGCTTTGCAGGAGACGAATGTTGCTGTTAAGATGAGGAGATATGTTAATTTATTCATGAGTTTAGTTTTATTGTATTGAATAACGACACTTGTGGCCGAAGTGCGACACGATTTTACGGAATAATACACAACTTTTTAAACGATCGTTTGTTCTATAAGAGGCTTTCGTCAGGTGGATGAAGAAGAGAATTTATCACGAAGCTTGGAAAGGTCAGGGCAAATTATTCAATAATAATTATATACAATAAAAGAAAATCATGAGAAGAAAAGCAACAGCCTTATGGAACGGGAATCTAAAAGAAGGTAAAGGAAATTTGACAACAGACAGCACAGTATTGGACCATACCCAATATTCATTTTCAACACGATTTGAGGATGGCGTGGGTACCAATCCGGAGGAGTTATTAGCTGCTGCCCATGCTGGCTGTTTTACAATGCAACTGAGCGCATTCTTAACCGAAGCCGGTTTCCCCCCCGATGAGCTCAAAACTGTGTCGACCATAGTATTTGAAAATGGTGCAATTGTCCGTTCTGAACTAGAACTGACCGCTAAAATCCCCGCCATTGATGAACCTGAATTTCAGTCACTTGCTAAAAAGGCAAAGGAGAATTGTCCTGTTAGCAAGGCATTTAATTTTGAGAAAACATTGCAGGCTACTTTGCTATAAGGTCATTTTTTAGAAGAGTAATATCAGTATAGAAATGCAGTTAATTTGTCGAAATATTACAAATTAGCTGCATTTTTTCGTTAAACTAATAAAAAGCTGTTACTTTGGTTCTGACTGGTTTATTATAGTGCGACAATCGACCAAACGTCCCAAGTGTAATAAGTCCAGCTGTTAGGATTAGGGAAAGTTAAACGAAATTATTTTGGTACAGAAAAAGAAGAACAAGCTAAATGCCACTGCACTATTAGAAAAGAACAGGGGGGAAGGAATCGTGTTTTTACAGGAGAATGCAACGAAAGCGGAGGTAACTGTCTGCCAGTCGGGGTTACAGTATAAAATATTGACAGAAGGGGCGGGCAAAACTCCGACAAAGACTTCCAAAGTCATCTGTCATTACAAAGGTGAACTATTGGACGGAACAGTATTTGACAGTTCTTACAAACGCAAACGTCCAGAAACATTCCATATCAACGAACTTATTCAAGGCTGGCAAGAGGCGATGTGCATGATGTCTGTGGGATCGATCTGGCAAGTTTATCTTCCACCACATTTAGCTTATGGAAAGGAAGAATTGCTGCCTCGAAAAGGGGGGGAATGCACCTTGGTGTTTCAGATTGAACTGATCGCGATTCTATGATGGTTCTTGAAATCGATCGCTTGCTAAACAAAGGAAGGGAGTAACCGGTATTTAAGAAAGTAAATTTTTCCCTTAGGAATAAATGCATAATTTTTTTTATGTGAAACCTGATTCCCTTATGAAAAGGTGGCTCCCTCAAAACAAATAAAAAGTCCCCGATTTTGCCGGGGACTTTTTATATCTATTTTAGAAAAACTTATAGTATAATTATTCTAATTCTTTGATTTTATTATTTATTTCAGTGGTTTTAGCTTCGTCCTGCATGAAAACATAATAGTTTTTTAGATTAGTAAGCGCATCTGCATTTTTTGGTTGTAAAGCAACTGCTTTTTCTAAATAAGGTAATACCGGTTTTAGTTCAGCTTTAATCTTATCTACTTCAGTATTGTATTGCGCCTGAGTCAATTTTCTATTATTATTAACAGCATTTAGTTTTTCACGTGTTTTATTCATCAACGTGATTGCTAAGTTTGTATTGGCTTCAAAAAAGTTAGGATCGATTTCCAATGCTTTTTTATAAGCAGCAATTGCCGCTTCGTCATTTTTTGCAGATGACTGTGCGATACCTAAATAATAGTTCAGACTTTTGTTTGATGGATCTTTCGCCAATTGTGCAGTAATGGCATCGATAGTCTCTTTTTCGTGACCTGTAATCAAGTTCAATTCGATGTTTTGGGTCATTGCTGCATTGTCGTCCGGATAAGCTTCAGCAGCTTTTTTGGCGTACTCAAGAGCGGAAGTTGTGTCCTGCAGCGATAAATACAATTTAGGTAGATCGACCATAATTGTTTTATGTGAAGAAAAGTCTTTTCTAGGGATTAACTCTTTGTAACGTTCAATTGCATTTTTATAATCCTTATTGGACAATGCGGCGACGCCACTGTAGTAAGTTACCAACGTATCTCCAGGAAGGTAAGTCAATGCTTTCGTGAACGAATTATAAGAATCGGCATATTTTTGTGCCTGGTATTCTTCTGCACCAATATTGAAGTTGTATTGTCCAAGAATTTGCTCTGCAACAGTGATGTTCGCTTTGTTAGCTCCATCGGTATCCAATTGTTTTGCTTTGGCAATACCATCTTCTGCTAATTTTGCTAATTCGCTGGATTTATCTATAGTAGATAGGTTTGCGTTGACCAAAGCATATACTGTCCAAGCTTCTGCATTATCTTTTGTTTTTTCGTTGATAACAGCAGCGTCGATAGCTTCTTTCGCCGATTTTAGATTAGGTAGGCCTAATTGTGCGGTACCCGCTTCTTTTAATTCCTGAAATTTTGCAAGACCAGTTTTTGCTTTTTTTACGTTACCCGTTTGGGCGAAAGAAACTGATGTCGAAACAGTACCTATTGCCGCTAATAATAATAGAGATTTTAAATTCATATCTATTTAACTGTTAATTGATTCAATAATAAATTTACCCTGTCTAATTGTGATGCATCCTCAATAAGCGTATAATATTTTGCCAATGCTTTTAAGGCATTAACATCATAAGGTCTGATCTCGTTTGCTTTTAATAGATATTCGACCGTCAAATCTTGAATATCTTGATTTGTCGGATCTTTTAATAGCGTTTCGAGATTAATCAAACCTAAGGCCAAATTAGATTCATAGTTGTTTGGATCTAACCTTAATACATTGTTATAATATTCTTTTGCTTTTTTCAGATCATTTGCATTTTCGTAAGAATAACCGGCAATGTAATTTAATTCAACATTCTCAGGCTCTAAACGGATTGCATCAGCGATAACGTTCAATATAGCATCATACGAGCTATTAGCCGAATACACATCGATCAATCTAAAAAGTATTTGCTTATTCTCCGGGAATACAGCATGACCTTTTTCTAAAACGTTTAAGACATCCTGTTTAGTACCACCTAAACTATAAATTTGCGCTAATTCTAAAAAATAGTTTGGTTTGGGACTTTCCCCTTTAATGAGTTCATCATAGTATTTGATTGAATTCATATAGTCTTTGTTTTTCCCGGCGAGTACAGCAAGATTATATTTCAGATCACTATTTTTAAAACCAAGTGAATCTATACGAAGGTAAGCTTTATACGCTTTATCAAACTTTTCTTCTTTTAAAGCAACACCACCTTGATAGGAGATCGCGCCAGCAAGATTTTGACGGATATAATCCATTTCGGCAGGAAAATTCCGGCGTGCTTTTTTTGCATCTAATAATCTTAATGACTTAATGGATATATCTATAGGGTCTAGTTTATACTGTTGTTTTCTAGTTGAATCCGCAACTGCCAGCGAACTGTATACCAAGGCCCTCAAAAGATTGTTGTTGACAGACGCCGAATCTTTTTTGGATTGGAATGCTGCATCGGCAAACTTACGGGCATTTTCAAGATTTTTAAAATCGCCAGTTTTGGTATATAAAGCAAAACTGTTGCTGCCCTCTTTCAAATTTGATTGGGCAACAACAGTTAAACTACTTGCAGATATGAACAATGATATCAGTAAGTTTTTCATTCAGTTTATTCTTCGTTTGAATCTATATTTTCCTCAGAAGTTAATCCTTCGTTATCTCCTTCTGTTGAATTTTCGGTCTCCTCAGACTCTTCCTCAGATTCTTCTTCACGATCAACTTTTGTGATGGAAGCAATCTCGTCATTGTCTTTCAGATTAATGAGTCTTACCCCTTGTGTTGCACGACCCATGACACGTAATCCTTCGACAGCAATCCGGATGACAATACCTGATTTATTGATGATCATAAGGTCTTCTGCATCTGTAACACCTTTAATCGCTACCAACTCACCTGTTTTGTCAGTTACATTGATTGTTTTGACACCCTTACCTCCACGGTTTGTGACACGGTAATCTTCGATATCAGTACGTTTTCCATAACCTTTTTCTGAAACTACCAATACAGTTGTCTCTGAATCATTGACACTAATCATGCCAATCACCTCATCACTTTCGGAAGACAGGGTGATACCTCTAACTCCCGTCGCTGTCCGGCCCATTGGACGTACTGTAGATTCGTTAAAGCGAATTGCTCTACCAGAACGCAGTGCCATCACAATTTCGCTGCTTCCTGTAGTCAAACAAGCTTCGATCAATTGATCACCTTCGTTGATGTTGATTGCATTGATACCATTTGCTCTTGGGCGGGAATAGGCTTCCAAAGAAGTTTTCTTGATGGTACCTTTTTTAGTACACATGATAATGAAGTTGTTTTCCAGGTATTCCTGGTCTTTCAGGTTCTTCACTAAGATAAAGGCCTTGATTTTCTCTTCCTTCGGTACGTTGATGATGTTTTGAAGTGCACGACCACGTGAAGTACGGCTTCCTTCAGGGATCTCGAACGCACGTAGCCAGAAACAGCGACCTGCTTCGGTAAATAGAAGCATATAGTTGTGCGCCGAGGCTGTAATGATATGTTCCGTGAAATCCTCTTCGCGCGTGTTTGTTCCGATTGATCCACGGCCACCACGACCTTGACGTTTATATTCGGTTAATGGCGTACGTTTTACATAGCTGTTATGGGAGATTGTGATCACGATTTCTTCGTCATCAATAAAGTCTTCCATACGCATGTCTTCGGCAGAATGAACGATCTGCGACCTACGTTCGTCACCATATTTTTCTTTGATCTCAATCAACTCATCTTTGATGATCTTCATGCGGAGCTCTTCGTCTGCTAATATCGATTTCAAATAGTCAATTGTTTTCATCAATTCAGCATATTCTTCTTTGATCTTATCACGTTCCAGTCCAGTCAAACGACGCAAGGTCATGTCCAGAATAGCACGGGCTTGAAGATCGGATAGACCGAATTGCTCCATCAATCCAACACGTGCATCTTCGGGTGTATCGGAGTTACGGATTAATTTGATGACTTCATCCAAATGATCCAGGGCGATCAAGTATCCTTCCAAGATATGCGCCCGTTTCTCAGCTTCCGCCAATTCGTAACGTGTACGTCTGACGATAACATCGTGCCTATGTTCAACAAACTCACGAATCATATCTTTTAGATTCATCAGTACAGGTCTTCCTTTAACTAAGGCGATATTATTGACTGAAAAAGAGGTTTGTAGCGCTGTATATTTGAATAAATTGTTTAGAACAACATTGGCATTTGCATCACGTTTAATGTCATAAACGACACGCATACCGGTACGGTCAGACTCATCGCGGATAGCCGAAATACCTTCCAGTTTCTTTTCGTTGACCAATTCAGCCGTACGTTCGATCATATTGGCCTTATTCACTTGATAAGGGATTTCGGTCACTATAATTTGCTCTTTTCCGGATTTGGTCGTTTCGATTTCTGCCTTTGCGCGCATAACGATACGGCCACGGCCCGTATTGCAAGCGTCCTGAACACCCGCGTAACCATAGATTAATGCTCCTGTAGGGAAATCAGGCCCCTTGATATGTTGCATTAATTCGGGTACTTCAATATCACGGTTGTCGATGAAGGCAATGGTGCCGTCAATCACCTCAGAAAGGTTGTGCGGGGCCATATTCGTTGCCATACCTACAGCGATACCTGAAGCTCCATTAACCAAGAGGTTAGGGATACGCGTAGGTAATACAGTAGGTTCCTGTAGGGAATCATCAAAGTTATTCTGAAAATCAACAGTATCTTTATTGATATCGGATAGCATTTCTTCGGCAATCTTTTTTAATCTCGCCTCCGTATAACGCATCGCCGCAGGAGGATCACCGTCAATCGAACCGTAGTTACCCTGACCATCTACCAACGGATAGCGCAAACTCCAATCTTGAGCCATACGAACCATGGTATCGTAAACGGATGAATCACCATGTGGGTGATATTTACCTAATACGTCACCAACGATACGGGCAGACTTTTTATAAGGCTTACCACTGGTAACCCCTAAGTCCAACATACCATAAAGAACACGTCTGTGTACGGGCTTCATACCATCACGTGCATCAGGGAGTGCCCGCGATACAATGACAGACATGGAGTAGTCAATGTAAGCAGACTTCATCTGATCCTCGATATTGATTGGGATAATCCGGTCGTTTGCCGGAACAAGATTGTTGTCGTTTTCTGTTTCTTCAGCCATATGAATTTGGTTTCAATAAAACTAGTAAGCAAGCCTTTTAATTGGCTTGCTACGCATGCGAAGTTACAAAAATTTAACCTCAAAAGCGAATGAATTCAACCCTAATATACACAAAAAAGACAATCTTTTATGGATTGTCTTGGTACTTATGCCGTATTGTTTTTATTTCAATTTTTTAAAGCGCAGACGGATGGAGTTACCGATGACAATGAGGTCGGAGAAGGCCATACTTAAAGCTGCGAGCATGGGGCCTAAGAACCCCGCAGCGGCTAATGGGATCGCGATAATATTATAAGCAAATGCCCAAAAGAGATTTTGCTTGATAGTCAATAGGGTATGATGACCTATTTGTAGGAGCTTCTCGATGGATTTCAAATCGTTGTTCAATAAAATGACTTTTGCAGATTGGATAGCGATGTGCGTGGCGTCACCAAGTGAAATGCCAACGTCGGCTGCAGTAAGGGCAGGAGCATCATTGATACCATCACCAATCATCGCTGTAAGTGCTGTCTTTTTTAGGTCGGATAGAACCGTTAATTTTTCGCTGGGTGATTTCTCCCAGTAAACATCGGCTATGCCAAGTTTTTGCGCTGTCCGTTCACATTTGCTTTGTCTGTCACCACTCAATAGAATGGGTCTGATACCCTTGTCCTTTAAATGTTGTATAAGTTCTTTTGCGTGGGGTTTGATCTGATCTTCAAGAACGATACCTGCGATGACCACGTCATTGATGGTCAACGTCAGATCGTACCTATTGGAATAATCTTTCTTGCCAATTTTCGCATTACAAATCGAGTAGCTGTTTCCATTGGTATCCGTGGCAAATATTCCTTGTCCTTTTATTTCGTTGACTTCTTTGAAAATAATGCGGTATGACTTTATTTCCTTGAGCTGTTTGCGGATAGATTGTGCGATTGGATGACTGGAATAACTTTCTAGTTGAGCAATGATGGATTCAACCTGGGATTGCTCAATGCCAAAGGTCTGAATGGCTTTGATATTAAAATCCCCTGTTGTCAAGGTTCCTGTCTTGTCAAAGACCATCTGCTTGATTTCAGACAATTCTTCAATCGTGCTCCCGCCTTTAATGAGTATACCTTGTTTGGCTGCTCGACCAAGGCCGACCATCACTGCTGTCGGTGTAGCCAGACCCATCGCACAGGGGCAGGAGACGACCAGCGTCGCAATAGCGTTCATCAACGCATGTTGTAAAGGTAATTGGGCTATAAAATAAGCAATAAAGAAGGTGAAAAACGAGACCGTGACAACAATAGGTACAAAATAGGCTGCTACTTTATCTCCAAATTTTTGAATAGGTGGTTTTTTGCTCTGCGCGTCTTTAATTAATTGAATAATCTGATATAAAACACTTTTAGAACCCACTTTGGTGGCGGAGATTCTGATGTTACCGGCTGTTAGCAGTGTACCGCCAATTACGGCATCATATTTTGTTTTTTCGATTGGGAGACTCTCGCCTGTAATCATGGATTCATCAATCCACGCATATCCATCTAGGATATCCCCATCTGCTGGAATCAGGCCTCCAGTATTCACTTTCAGGATATCTCCAGATTTAATCTCCCTGGCGGAAATTTCAATTTCGCTATTATTCTCAATTTTAATTGCCTTAATGTCTTGATATTTAACCAGATCTTTGATGACAGATGTAGTCTTTGTAACAGCGCGTTTTTCAAGAACGTTACCCATAAAGACCAACGTAATAATCGTTGCACAAGTTTCGTAAAATTGATAATCGTGTCCCAAGTGATAATATGTGCCAATAGCGCTATAGACAAAGGCCGCAGTGGAGCCGACAAAGATCAGTACATCCATGTTGGGCATTTTATTCCAGAGCGAATGCAGGGCGCTATTGCCAAAGTATAGGCAACCAATAAGGTAGACCGGAGTACAAAAAGCCAGCTGTATATAGGGGTCATGCAGCAAGGGAATGTTGATAAACATGTGGCTCCATAGTGGAATAGTGAAGAATAGGCAAATGATAAAATTGAATTCGACTGATTTCCAAAAACTCACTTTGCCATCCTTATCCTTGATGACTTTATAGCCCAATGATTCTATGCCTTTGACAAGTTGCGGGACCTGATCCTGGGGAATATTGGAGAACTTTACTTCATCTGAAGTGAAATCAACGTAAATCTCCTTAGCGCCCATGTCTTCCAGGTATTTATGAATTGAAATAGCACAATTCGTACAGTGCATTCCGGTTACGTTGAGTTCAGTTTGCACGTTGGATTCCTTCATTTAATAGTCTGTAATGCTTTAGGCAAAGATAGGTATTTCCTGATAATGCTTTTTAGGTAAAGTAAAATTGTTTAGCCCTATAACAGGTTTAGCGCTTCTGTATACGAAAAAAATCTTTGGTCACCGTGGAGAAAACGATAAATTTGTTTTTATTTGCAAATCATCAACATTTAAAAATGACGAAAGCTATTTCTATTTCCTTTATCGTACGGATTATTCTACTTATTGCGCTGACCGCTTCATTTGTACAATTTGAGGCCTTTTATAAGCAACGGGAGGTCATTCGGAATATTGCATACGGACTGAATACTTTTTTGACAGCCAGTGTGCTGATTTCGATCGGTCATTTTATTCTCGTTAAACTTTACAATAGCAGAAATGAACATCAGGTTGTGCGTGGTAATTTTGTGTTGGGCATTACACGTGTAGCAACTGTGGGAAATGTATTTTTCATTATTGTTAGTGTAATGATTGCTGTCGGGATCAACCCGAAGGACTTTATAACCAGCATGACTATTGTAGCGATGGCTATCGCGGTTATCTTTAGGGAATATATTACCAATATGATATCGGGATTGATTATTATGTTCTCGGATCAGTTTTCCGTTGGCGATCGTATAAAAATAGGAGAGTATCAGGGTAAAATTGTCGATATTACTTTGGCTAACCTCGTTGTCAGAGATGAAGATGATGATGCCGTGATGATTCCCAATAATTTGGTGTTTACAGCGACGTTAGTCAACAAGACTTCGCAGAAATCCAATAAAATTGTCGTAAAATTTGAATTGCCGGTAGATCGCGCTGTTGCCGTGGAGGTGCTCGATAGCTATTTTAAGCCATTGTTCCAAAATAACTCCAATTTAGATCATAGTCAGGGTTTTACAGTGAAAATAGCGGACCTGGCCAAAGACTATGTGAAATATAAAGTTGAAGTCAGTACGATATCTTCAAGTAATCGGATTCACCAGCAAGTACAGAGCAAGATCCTGAATCAGGTCCTTCAATTTAAAGGGATGGTCAATTAGATCTTTCTGACTTTCACATTCTTGACAAAGTGGTGGCTGCCTTTTTCTAAGATAAGATCCGCCCGATAGCGAGTCGGTAAGATATTCTTGATCAAGTTAGGCTTATTGATCTCATTCCAGATATTGACGGCCATGATATTACTTTCTTCGGGTGACATATCTGCATATTTATGGAAAAAGGAAGCCGGATTCTGAAAGGCAGTCGCCCGTAAGGATTCAAACCTATTGGTATACCACTCGATGAGGTTTTTCTCACTGGCATGTACGTAGATCGAATAATCGAAAAAATCGGAAACGAAGACACTATGTCCTTTACGGGGGCGTTGTGAGTTGACCTGTAATACGTTAATACCTTCGACGATTAAGATATCCGGCTGTTCAATGATCTGTTGTTGGTCATCTGGCAATACGTCGTAAACGAGGTGACTATAGACCGGAACAGTTATTTTAGGCGCTCCGGACTTAACCGCAGAAAGAAAATGGATTAATCGTTTGGCATCATAGCTTTCCGGAAATCCTTTACGGTTTAGGATACCTCTCTCGATCAATTGTTGATTGGGGTAAAGAAAACCATCCGTGGTCACCAAATCCACTTTGGGTTTGGAGGGCAACATACTCAGCACCCGTTGCAATACCCTTGCTGTTGTACTTTTTCCAACAGCTACAGATCCGGCGATCCCGATAATATAAGGTAATTTGCTTTCTTCTTTACCGAAAAAACGGTTTGTTCGCTGATGCAGGCCTTGGAAACGATCGATGTGAATTTCCAGCAGATGACTTAGTGGAACATAAACTTCTTCGATCTCCTGGTTTGTCAATGGCTCGTTGAGCGCATGCAGGTTTTCGAGATCTTCGGAGCTGAAGTTATGCAATATCTTTCCATTTAGATTTTTCCAGTCTTCCCGTTTAATTGATCTAAAAGGAGAGTCTATTGCTATTTGTGGATCCAATTGCATCTATTTGCTGTTTTATTGAACGTATATGTATTATTGATTCCTTCTTATTTTGCTGTTACAGTGCACTTTTTACCTATTCAGCGACAAATAAGAACCTTCATTACCCTTTTACTGCAATTGTCAGGTATTGTTGTACGAAGATTTTTTGTGCGGACAAATATAATTAGTGTTGTCCGTTATCCCAAGAAACAACTACAAATGATTTGAAGTTATTACAATAGGATTAGTTAAGATTTTATGTACCGGGCATTTTTCGGCAATCTTAAATAGTCTTTTCTTTTGCTCTTCGTCCAGATCCCCCTTAAAACTAATATGACATTGTATATAAGTAGTCTGTTGCTTTTCACTGGTTTGTATCTCGTGTGAAAGCCGTATAATAACCTCTTCTAAACGCCAATTTTTTCGTTCAGCATACATTTTAACCGTGATTGCCTTGCATGTACCTAAAGAAGAGAGCAAAAGCGGTGTAGGGTTTATCCCCTCATCCTGACCGCCTAAGTCTTTTGGCTCATCAGCAATAATTTGGTGTTTACCATATTGTACAGTCGTGATATAGGGAGTTTCACCTATAGTAACAATAACTTCATTTTCCATTATCTTAAATAATATAGCTTTACGTTAGTCGATTAAATCTTCCAATAAGCCTTCAATAATCAAACTTCCGGTAGCAGGGTTTGTTGCTAATGGAACATTGTAGAGATCGCATACACGCATCAACATTTGAATATCTGGCTCGTGGGCATGCTTGCCAAGTGGATCACGAAAGAAGATGATACCATCCACTTTACCCTCTGCGGCTAATGCGGCGATCTGTGCATCACCTCCCATAGGGCCACTTAGTTTTAATTCTACAGGCAGTCCAGTTTGTCGTACATAAGAACCAGTCGTCCCTGTTGCGATGATATTTGCATGTTCCAACAAATCTTGGTGGTCTTTCACAAAAGCAACCATTTCTGGCTTCTTGCCATCATGTGCGATCAGTGCGATTGTTTTTTTCATCCTTGTTTCATTATTTAATCATTTGTATTTGTTCTAACAGCCGCTTTAATAGATGATGCATCTGTAGGCAGTTATAAATTTACTATTCAGGGCAGGTCAGTTTAAATAGTTTGTTTTAATTGCCCATTATTTCAAAACTTAAGGTAATTTGTAGGATACTATTTGAAGAAAATATAGGAAATAATAATAGCTGCTATTACACCCGCCAACTCAGCTAATAAGGCACAAGGCAAGGCATGTCTGGTCCGTTTTATGCCGACTGCACCAAAATAGACTGCCAATACGTAAAATGTTGTTTCAGTAGATCCCTGGATAACACAGGCAACACGCGCCGCAAAGTCCATGGGCCCTTTGGCATTCATTAAGTCAACCATTAGTCCGCGGGCACCTGACCCGCTGAGCGGTTTCATAAATGCGACCGGCAGGGCATCAACAAAAGAAGTATCTAAACCACATAAGGCAATACCGTTAGATATACCCGCAACCATATAGTCCATTGTACCTGAGGCCCTAAAAACAGCGATACCAACCAACATAGCTACCAAATAAGGGATAATTTTAACAGAAACTTCGAATCCTTCTTTAGCCCCCTCTATAAACGAGTCATATACATTGACTTTGCGGAAAAGCGCCAGACCTATAAAAGAAGTGAAGAGGCTAAACAGGATCACATTGCCGAATACTTTGCTGAAAATCTCTATTTCGGCTTGCTGTAGTCCCGAAAAATAATATAATAATCCCCCGATAAATAAACCCATGGCACCTAAATAACCTAAAACAACACGGTTGAATAGGTTTATTTTCTGATAAATGGCAACAAGGATCAAGGCCACTAAGGTCGAAAAGAAGGTTGCGATCAAAATCGGAAGGAAAACATCCGAAGGATCCGGCGCACCCGCTTCTTTGCGGTAAGCCATAATGGAAATCGGTAATAGGGTCAAGCTGGAGGCATTGAGTACAATAAACATAATCTGTGCATTGGTTGCCGTTTCCTTATTGGGATTCAGTTCCTGGAGTTCCTTCATCGCTTTAAGACCCAAAGGTGTTGCCGCATTATCCAGACCAAGCGCATTAGCGGAGAAATTCATCAGGATAGATCCGAGCGCAGGGTGGTTTTTAGGGATTTCGGGAAATAATTTATGGAAAAAAGGGCCTACAATTTTTGCGAAGATATTGATCATACCACCTTTTTCACCAATTTTCATGATTCCCAGGGCGAAACTCATCATCCCGATTAGCCCCAAGGAAATTTCAGCTCCGTTTTTAGCGCTGTCAAAAATGGAATTGACAATTTGTTGAAAGATTTCGGTATCTCCGAAAAAGATAAGTTTTACCAGGGCTACGGCAAATGTGATTAAAAAAAATGCAACCCATACGTAGTTTAATGCCATAATAGATTTAAATATGCGTAAAAGTAACCTTTTAGAATTTATCCATCAACTGGCTCCATGGATTTTTCTTCTTATTCTGATTCTTTTCTTTGATGAGGTGTTCGATGATATAATCCAGTGTATCCTCATGTTCACTGATGAGCTTATCGGATAAGGAGATGAGCTTTTGGATATTGTTTGGCGAGGCTGCATCCAAAGAGGCGTTTATACTAGAAAGGTTAGCAGGTTCCAGCCGAACGTAATTCTGTTGTTTTCCGTTGCTTCTGAATAGTTGCTTGATAAAGAATTCGGTACTTTCAGAAGAGGCACTTGTCATGATATCGACTAAGGCTGGTCCAATCTGAATAGCGAGCTTTTTCTTAAAGTGTTCGTAATTATAGGCTGTCTTTGATACCCCAGTACCCAAGGATACCATAAACATGTCGTTGATCTGTGTGCTGTTAAAGGCTTTTAATACTTCAAGCAAACCACAAATGGAGGGATTTTGAGCGAATACCCCACCGTCTATAAGTGGATACCTAGTATTGGATATCGAGTATATTTCGGCGACAGGAAAGAAGGTTGGAGCTGCTGAAGTCGCTTTGCAGACATCCTTTAAATAAAAATCCCGCGCTTCGCCATGTGTGATTGCCTTTTGTTGCCTAAAAAAATGATTTTTACGTAGCTCAATGTTATAGGCCGTGATAATGCAGGGCTTGATGAGATGACTTAATCTTGCGTTTTGAAAATATTTGTCTAATACATTCGATAAGGGAGCAGATGAGTACAATTCACTAACTAAACCGAATCCACCCAAGAAGCGACGCCATTTGGAGGTATTGAAGATCTCCGTTCCATGATTTACGAATAAATTTAGGGCATCACGTGCGGAAAACTTCGGACGGGTAGGGTCACCCTCCGCTGGATATAATAAGATACTTGTCAGAATTCCACCACTGCTTGTGCCGGCAATAAAGTCAAAATAAGAGGCAATTCGTGCATTGGGATCCATTGTGTGTTTTTGTAGTTTCTCTTCTAGAGCCACCAGTACCATCGCAGGAATGATTCCTCGAATACCGCCACCATCCAGCGCAAGAATATTCTTCATATGCAAAGATTAATTAATTCACGATATGTAAATATAAAAAATGTTTACAATTGGCAGCGTTCTTTTACTGACAAGATCGCTGTCATAATACGCTTTAATATCATTGCTTCTATTTAATGTATGATCGCTAGTGGCCTACTTAACACTATTTTCATACCAAATCCTGAATTAATAAGGATCTAGCAGAACCTTATCGAGGTATTAATAGGGGTATAGCAGGGATATTACCCCTGTTATACCCCTGTTAACCCCCTGTAATATCCCTGTTATTATGCTGTTAATATAAGAGTTGATATGAAGTTGGTACAAACTTAAAGGCTACATAAAGCATCCGTACGATTTGTGGATTTGACGGGCAGCTGCAAACATTTTACAAATCCATTTTAAACAAAAAAGCTGCCTCAATTTTACTAAGACAGCTTTTTTGTTTAAAATGGATAAAACTTAATTGAACCAGGCAAATACTTCGTCTTTACTTGGCATTGCTATTTCTAGTTTTAATTTTTTACGCATGCCACCGAGATCATTAAAAACCTTATTAGGGTTAGCTTCTTTTAGGGCTTCGATTGTTGTAAAACCCATTTTTTGTAATGCGGGTACCCATGCTGCAGGAATGCCTTGTTCTTCATAGTCTTTCACATCAGCAACTTTTGCTACCTTTTCAGGACGCATTTGCGGGAAGAATAATACTTCTTGGATAGAAGCATTATTTGTAAGAAACATAATCAGGCGGTCCATACCTATACCAAGTCCTGAAGTAGGAGGCATGCCGTACTCTAAGGCGCGTAAGAAATCTTGATCGATAAACATCGCTTCATCGTCACCTTTTTCTGAAAGACGTAATTGATCTTCAAAGCGTTCGCGTTGATCGATCGGGTCATTCAGTTCCGAATAGGCGTTAGCAATTTCTTTTCCGCACACCATTAATTCAAAACGTTCTGTTAAGTCTGGATTGTCTCTATGTTTCTTAGTCAATGGGGACATTTCTTTCGGATAGTCCGTGATGAATGTTGGCTGGATATAATTTCCTTCACATTTGGCACCAAAGATTTCGTCGATCAGCTTGCCTTTACCCATTGTTTCGTTGACCTCGATACCCATAGCCTTTGCAGCTACACGGATTTCTTCTTCGGTTTTGCCGGTGATATCGAATCCAGTGAATTCCTTGATGGAATCGGTCATGGAGATACGTTTGAATGGCGCCCTAAAATCTATTTTGTGTTCACCAAAAGTAGCCTCAGTAGTACCATTTACTGCTAACGCGCAATGTTCCAACAGGCGTTCTGTAAAATCCATCATCCAATTGTAGTCCTTATAGGCAACATAAATTTCCATTACGGTGAACTCTGGGTTGTGGGTACGGTCCATCCCCTCGTTGCGGAAGTTTTTGGAGAATTCGTATACACCATCAAAACCACCTACAATCAGTCTTTTTAAATAAAGTTCGTTGGCAATACGAAGGTATAATGGGATATCCAACGCATTGTGGTGCGTGATAAATGGACGTGCTGCGGCGCCTCCGGGGATAGATTGTAAAACGGGTGTTTCTACTTCCATATAACCGGCGTCGTTAAAGAATTGACGCATGGCATTAAAAAGTTTTGTACGTTTGACAAATCGCTCTTTGATGGTTGGATTGACAATCAAGTCAACGTAACGCATTCTGTAACGCTGCTCCGGATCTGTAAAGGCATCGAATGTTTTGCCTTCAGCAGATTTAACCACTGGAAGGGGACGCAAGGACTTGGATAATACGGTAAGTTCCTCCACGTGTACTGCAATAGCTTCAGTTTGTGTCGTGAAAACATATCCTTTGACACCTACAATATCGCCAATATCCAATAGTTTTTTGAAAACAACATTGTAGAGATCTTTATTCTCATCAGGGCATACGTCATCACGCTTGATATAAGCTTGAATACGACCGGTAGAATCTTGAATTTCAAAAAATGAAGCACTTCCCATCACGCGACGGCTCATGATGCGTCCGGCAATGGTAATGTTCTTATAATTCAATTTATCTCTATCGTAGTTTTCTAAAATATCGGCAGCATGTGCATTGACGACAAATTCATTTGCTGGAAAAGGCTCGATTCCCATATCCAACAACGATTGCATCGCCTGTCTTCTAAGTTGTTCCTGTTCGGATAATACAGTACTCATTCGGTCTGAATAATATTTAAAATGTGAAAATCATGCAAAAATAGCCATTTTTTTCAATTCTTTTTATTGATTTTTTTTCGAAAGTATTGTAGCGAAATGGAAACAGGGATCGTTAGGAGGATAAAAATAGTTAAATAGTGATATTAAGCGGGGACATTCGACTATTTGATTTTAAGTTTTATAATTTTATTTTCGTTATTTGAAGCTTAATATTTAAATAGTTTAAGTGGGAATTATTCAGTCATATTTTTATAATAAGAAGCTATCATCTTTACATGATGCCTTGGAGCGTTGTTTGCGAAATCGCGAGGACGGTAAGGCTTTCGTCTATAAAAAATATTATGGCTATCTCATGGCGATTATCATCCGTTATGTCAAGCAGGATGTCGATGCAGAGGAGCTTGTGAATGAGAGCTTTGTTCGCATTTTTCGGAAATTGGAGTCCTTCAATAAGGATATTGACGATGAGAACCTCGAGAAATCGTTTCGGGCGTGGATCGGTCGAATCGCTGCAAATATCTCGATTGACTTTTTGCGGAGTAAGAAGCAGCTGTATTCCGTTGAAGATATGGCGGAAGGGGATATGTATACGCCATCGGTACAATTGGATAGCCGGCTGGAGGTAAACGAAATTTTGAGCCTATTGGAGCAGCTCCCCGAAATTCAGAAAACTATTTTTAATCTCTATGAAATAGAAGGGTATTCGCATGATGAAATTGCCCAAATGCTAAATATACCGGATAGTACTTCGCGTACGTACTTGACAAGGGCAAAGCAAAAACTGAGAAAATTATACTTGGACTATACTGGTGTAGTGCAAGAAATAAGATAAATAGTGTTGTTACAATGGAAGGCAATAAGAAAAAAGAATTGATAGAAGAAATCATTGGGCAATTAAAAGACCATGAACTACCTTATCGGGAAGGTTCCTGGGAAAAATTTGCATCAAAGTATGAGGTAACAACAGCACCTTCTTCCGCTTGGAAATATTGGAGTGCGGCTGCCGCTGTACTTTTATGTTTTGGTGTGGGCTATTGGGGTTTGAAAAATAATTCTACCATAGTTCCGTCTTCACCTGTTTTAACGCAGCATAAAGAAAATGACGAAGTTCCCGTCGATCATAATGATTTAAAAGAATCTCTTCAACGTTCGTTGTCTGAAGTAATTGGAGAACAGAGCCTGAATACACAGGAGCTCCTGCGGGATAGGCCGTTTACTTATTCGAAAGTGGAGAGGCTCCCTGCAGATGACAGTCAAAAAGAACGGGTTGACTTATTTGGCGGAAAAGCAGTTAGGGGAAATAATATTCGTATATCAAATAATCTTACCACTTTAGGGGCAGTGCAGACCATGCAATCGCGAAATAGTACACTATCAGCACAGATCGATCTGGAGGATCCTACAGTTACTGCTTCGTCCGCTATTATGGCAGGAACGAAGTCTGGTGCGTCATCCAATTCAAATGTGGCATCAACGAAGTCAAATACCCCATCTTATACACAAACGCAGCGTGAAGCCGCACGTCTTTCTGCCCTCTATGCGGAGCAACAAGGAAACCGGAAGAACAGTATCGTTTTAAAAGACGGGGATAATCTTGACAGCAAATGGGAGTTGGGAGCATTTGTTTCACCGGCTTCTACCTCGGAGAGTATTACGCTTGGGGGAGGAGTTGCCTTAGCTTATAATGTTTCGAGTAAGATTAGTATTCGATCGGGAGCTGCTATCCAGCATTATGGTGCTGTCTCAGGAAACACGCCTATCACACCGGCCATGGGATCCAACTCTTTTGTCGCCAATTCACCAAATTACCTTTCGCAACCTAACAGCTTGAGTAATCCTTTTGTAATGCGTACTGCTGATGCAAAAGAAGCTAAAAGTAACGAGCGGGTTTCCGGTAAAATCTTAACTGTGGATATTCCTGTGGATGTTCGTTATGCGATCAGTAAAAATTTCTATACCTCAGTAGGGGTTTCCTATGTCGGTGTATTGGATCAGGAACGTGCTACGATTTATGAAACCAACAATACAGAATATAAGCAAAAATCCACAGACAAGAATGTGGACGATAAGAAGGTAAACGGTTTTGTTAATTTTTCAGTCGGACGAAAACAGAAAGTTGGCAAACTTTCCATCTCTGTAGAACCTTATTATAAATTGCCAGTCGGAGGCTTGCGGTCCTCTGATCTAAATTATAGCAATGGAGGGGTCAAAATTATCACAAGCTTCTAGTAAAACAAAGCGTTATAAAAAATAAATACAAACCCTTCGGAATGGAATGGTTCGCAAAGAAACCGAGGGAATCAAGAATAAAGGAGGCCCCCGAATTTACTATTCGAGGGCTTTTTTGTATCGTTACTTAGATTTGCCTATAGCTCATCGATGCGTATCCAGCCCATTCCAGCGGCTTTAGCACCTTCAACACCTGGAATCCCATCTTCGTAGACTAAACATTTTTCGGGAGCGATGTTCAACTGTGAAGCTGCAAGGAGGAACGGTTGTGGGGACGGTTTACCCTCTGGAGTATCTCCAGCACACACTAACGTTTCAAGATCTTCCCATACACCGATAGTATTCAGCGTCATGGACAAGGTTGTCCTTGTTCCGCCAGAGACGGCTGCAATATGTTTTTTACCTTTTTGGTACTTCAAATGTTCAACAACATAATCGACCGGTTTTGTTTTAAAAACATATTCATCTCTAAATATCGTAGACTTAAGTGTGGAGAATTCCTCGTGGTCAAAGTCGACACCATAGCGTTTGCTGATTTCCGCAGCAACGGCTACCGTAGGCCAGCCGGCAGTTTCATCAATGAGATTGACATCAAGCTCAACGCCATACTGTTTGGCGGCAGCTTTATAGGCCTGTTTATGGGCATCCATGTTGTCTGCCAATGTGCCATCGACATCAAATAATAAGGCGTCATAGGATTCGGCAAGAAGATTTAGTAGTTCAAATTTGCGTTGTGATTCAGGTGACATATGCTTTTAGATCGTATGTGGTAAAATTAAAAATTATAATTGGAAGCACAAAAAGCAAGCGGCCTTTCTTTCGTCGGAAAGAAAGGCCGCTTATGCGTACTACTGTAATTAGTGCCGCATACTGCAAACCGTTGTTTGCTTAGTGTGCACTTAAGTTTTTCGCTTTTTCTTCATCGAAATTAGCTTCTAATTCAGCTAATTTTTTCTTACCATATGCCATACGTGTAATCACGACGAATAACACTGGAACGATAAAGATAGCAAGAAGTGTTGCTGCAGTCATACCACCAAATACTGTCCAACCGATGGTTTGGCGAGAAATTGCACCAGCTCCATGCGATAACATCAATGGAATAATACCTAAGATAAAGGCGAAAGATGTCATGATGATCGGACGTAAACGTAATTTTACGGCATCCAATGTCGCCTCATAGAGATTCATCCCGATATCAACCCGTTCTTTCGCAAATTCTACGATTAGGATCGCATTCTTGGCCGCAAGACCGATAATGGTTACCAAACCGATCTGCGCATAAATATTATTATCTAAAGATGGTATTAACGTTAGGGTCAAAATCGCTCCAAATACCCCTAAAGGAACCGATAGAAGGATAGAGAATGGTACTGACCAACTTTCGTACAGGGCCGCCAACAGCAAGAATACAAACAGAATACATAAAGCGAAGATCTGAATGGTTTTTGATCCTGACTGCATTTCCTGTAGTGAAAGTCCGGAGAATTGATAATCAAATCCTTCTGGTAAAGTCTGTGCGGCTACTTCCTGCAGCGCTTTCAATGCATCACCTGAGGAATAACCGGGTGCCGAGCTACCATTTATTTCGATACTTCTAAAGATGTTGTAGTGGTTGATGATAGAAGGCATCGTCGTCAATTCATATTTCACCAAGGTACCCACTGGTACAGGGTTTCCAGAAATATTATTGACATATAATTTGTTGATGTCTTCAATATTCATACGATATGGTATATCAGCTTGAGTAACGACACGGTAACTACGACCGTACTTTGTAAAGTCGTTTACATAACTACTTCCCAGATAGGCAGATATTGTCGAATAAATACTTGAAATTGGTACACCCATACGTTTAGCCTGTTCACGATTTACTTCCAATTTATAGTTTGGAGAATTCGTGTTAAACATCGTATAAGCCATTCCAATTTCAGGACGTTGATTGGCTGCCATTAAGAATTTGCCCACTGTAGCTTCGAAGTCTTTGATATTGACAGTTTGCAAATCCTGAACTTGCATAGAAAAACCGCCTGAAGTACCCAGACCTGGAATTGCAGGAGGTGTTACCGCAAGTACTCTTGCTTTTGTATACCCCATGTATTTACCCATGATCATACCTGCAATGTCGTTTGCTGTACGCGTACGCGTTTCCCAAGGTTTTAGCGACACGAACACTGTTGCACCGTTGGATTTGAACGCACGGTTCAGGATATTGATACCAGAGATCGCGGTAACATACTTGATTTCAGGAAAAGTCTTATGTAGATCGGCTTCAATCTCTTTAAGGACTTCATTTGTACGTGCAGAGGAAGAACCCTCTGGCAGCGTAATACCTGCGAAAAATGCGCCACCATCCTCGGAAGGGATGAATCCTGTTGGCTTGGTTGTAAACATCCAGCCTGTTCCGATAAAAATACATAACAGGAGAATCAATACAAGTGGTGCCTTTTTAATAGCCTGTTTTACACCTCTGGAATATCTGATGGTTACTTTTTCAAACCATACGTTAAATTTGTAGAAGAACTTGTTCAATCCTTTTGCTCCCTCGTGTACAGCGGTGGGTTTCAATAAAATGGAACATAAAGCAGGTGTTAAAGAAAGGGCAATAAATGCTGACAACATAACAGAGACAGCGATCGTGATGGCAAATTGTTGGTACAACTTACCAACCATCCCAGGGATAAAACCTACAGGAACGAATACTGCGGCCAAAATTAATGCAATTGCAATAACCGGAGCCGTGATATCGCCCATGGCGCGACGTGTCGCTTCTTTTGCATCCAGCTTATAATGGTCGATATAGTGTTGTACGGCTTCGACCACAACGATGGCGTCATCCACCACAATACCAATGGCGAGTACAAAAGCAAGCATGGTTAAGTTGTTGACCGAAAAACCAAACATCAGGAAGAAGATGAAGGTACCGATGATGGAAACCGGAATTGCCAGTACGGGGATTAATGTTGCTCTCCAGCTTTGAAGGAAGAAAAATACCACTACCGTTACTAAAATCAATGCTTCAACCAAGGTATGAATTACCGAAGATATCGACGCATTTACCACAGATACTGTTTCGTAACTGATGGTATAATCGACGTCGGTTGGGAAGGACTGTTTCAATTTTTCCAAAGCAGTGACAATACCTTCTGCAGACTCAACGGCATTTCCTCCTGGGGTCTGGTTAATCATCATCGCAGATGAGGTCATGCCATTGACGGTAGATGATGTACCATAATTGAATTGACCTAATTCAACACGTGCAACATCCTTTAAAAGTACGATAGATCCATCTTTGTTGGTCTTAACAACGATATTTTCAAAGTCCTCTGGGTTTGAGAGGTCACTATCCGTAATAACTGGATATTCAAACACCGTTGACGACTCTTGTGGGCGCCCTCCAACACTACCCCCTGGTATACGGGAGTTTTGTTCGGCAATCGCTGTAGATACATCAGCAGGTGTCATACTTAGGTTAGCTAATTTGTTGGCATCTAACCATACCCGCATGGAGAATGGCTGTCCAAATGCTGTTACATCACCGACACCTTTGACACGCAATAATGCATCTTTAACGTATAAGTTGTTGTAATTGGCCAAGAAATTTTCGTCCCTGGTTCCTTTTGGTGAGGTCAGGGCAACCAACATCAGGATATCGTTATTGGCTTTACGGGTTGTAATCCCTAAACGACGTACAGCTTCTGGTAGGGCTGGTTCAGCAATTCCCACACGGTTTTGCACGTCCAGGGTTGCTATATCAATGTCAGTACCTACTTCAAATGTAACAGTAATTGTTGCTTGACCATTTGAAGTACTATTGGATGACATATAAATCATGCCAGGTGTACCGTTGATCTGACTCTCAATGAGTGTAGTCACAGTTTGTTCAACCGTCTGTGCATCTGCACCAGTATAATTGGCTGTAACCGTTACTGTTGGAGGTGCAATAGAAGGATACTGGCTAATTGGCAGCGTGGATACCGCAATAATTCCGATGATTGAAATCAATATCGAAATAACGATTGCGGTAACTGGCCTCTTAATAAATACTTCTGAAATCATTCTATATCTTTTAGATTCTCTTTAAAAAATTAATGCTGTTATTTTCCTTGAGGTGCGCCTTTTGCTGCTTGTTGGGCAGCAGTGGCAGCGTCGACAACTTTAACACCATTTTGGACGTTCATGGCACCATCAACAATGATTTTTTCACCATCTTTGACACCTTCTTTGATAACAATTTTATCTCCGGCTTTTATCCCTAATTTTACCTGACGGATTTCAGCTTTGCTGCTATCATTAACAGCATATAGATTGAATACACCCAGCTGTTCAAAGATCGCTTTGTAAGGCACTACCACTTCTTCCGTTGCCGAAGTTGAAGAAACATTCATGGTGATATTCATACCAGCTCTAAGTGCATTGGAATTGTTTGGAAATGTTGCTCTCACTTTAATCGTCCCTGTTGCCGGGTCTACTGCACGGTCGATTGTTGTAATCGTTCCTTTCCCTTCATAAGTACTTCCATCTGGCAAAAGCAAAGAAAGGTCTGAAGAGGAATGACTGCTCTGTAATTTGGTAAATTTAGCGATGTCCTTTTCGTTTACCTGAAATTCAACAGCAATTGGGCTTGTTGAAGATAAAGTATTCAATAGGGTAGTTCCTGGATTGACCAAAGCACCTAAACGTACTTGCGATATACCTACAGTTCCGGCAAATGGTGCGCGTATCGTAGAGCGTGATAAGTTAGTATTGGCCGTAACCAATGCTGCACGAGCAGATTCTACCTGTGCTTGTGAAGAAGCTACTGCAGACACTGCATTATCAAAAACTTGTTTAGCGATGGCATCCTTATCTGCCAACGTTTGGTACCGCGCCAAATCTCTTTTTTGGCGGTCAAGGTCAGTTTGTGCGATCCGTAAGCTCGCTTTAGCTTGTTGCACAGCCGCACTATAACGCGTGCCGTCAATTTCATATAATGCTTGTCCTTTAGATACCACAGCACCGTCTGAAACATATATTTTAGTGATATAACCGCTTACTTCTGCAAATAAGTCTGCTTCGTTCAACGGTTTGACTGTTGCGGGG
This sequence comes from Sphingobacterium prati, assembly GCF_013167215.1. Taxonomy (GTDB): domain Bacteria; phylum Bacteroidota; class Bacteroidia; order Sphingobacteriales; family Sphingobacteriaceae; genus Sphingobacterium; species Sphingobacterium prati. The sequence continues at coordinate 426,453 of NZ_JABJWY010000034.1, read as the reverse complement.
TAACTTATTGTTCCCGTAACAATCTCATGCGATGCTGTGCCAAAGGTTACAGGAACAACTTTTTCAGCCTGAGCCTGTGCTGCGCCTTGCTTTTTTGCATCTTTATTTCCACAAGAGGTCCATACTAAAGCCGTCCCAAGGAAGAAAGCGAATAATAATTGTCTTTTATTCATGATTTGTATTAGTTTCCGTTTGAATTGATTAATTAGTTTGGATCGCCCCAACCGCTTTTTGAACATCCAATTTACTTGCCAATAAAGCATAGAGCGCATTCAAATAATTGAATTGCGTAATTTTAAGGTCGTTCTCTGCCGTCATTAAATCCAGGTATGTTTTAATTCCCTCATCATACTGTAGTTTGATGGTCTCATAAACCTCTTTTGACAATTCCACATTTTCCTGTGCTGTTTTCCAGTCACTTAGATTGGCGTTATACGTTGCCTTTGCCAAGGAATATTCGGTATTGACCGTATTCTCCAAATTCTTGATATCCCAATCAATACGTTCTTCCTGCAACTTTGATTTATTAATTTGGTGCTTACGTTTGAAGCCTTGGAAAATTGGTAATGATAAGTTCAAACCTGCAACCGAACTTGGAATATTATCGTTGTACAATTTACCAAAGCTGTTGTTTCTATAGTTAAAAGCATAATTATAGAAAATGCTTACATTAGGTAAGTAAGTCCATTTGTAATATTGCGTATTTAGTTCCTGAATCTTTTTGGAAGTCTGTAATTGTTGGAATTCAATTCGATTCGTAATATTCATTCCAGCAGTGGTATCTAACAGCACTTGACCTTCCATATTCATGTTGTTGAATGAAAGCGTCAAGTTCTGAGTTTTATCTAATGCAAGTAATTGCTTCATGTACTCATACTTATACTTCCGCAATTCGACTGTTCGTTTTTCGTCAGCATTGGAATTTGCTAACGCAATTTGCGCTCTTTTGTAGTCTGTCTTATCAACTAAACCTACATCATATTGTGATTTTGCATCTTTTAATTGTTTCTGTAGCCGAGCGATATTTTCACGGACAATTTTAATTTGTTCTTCTGAAGTTAAGATATCGTAATACGCTTTACTGACTTCAACGACAGCATTTATTTTCTGGCTTTCGGTGTTTTGTTTATTGCTCAGACGAACTAATTCAGCGCCTTTTTTCGCTTGCATCAACGCTGGATTTAAGATTTGCTGATCAGCTTGCAATGTCAATGCGCTACTATTTTTAGTCCCCATTGGAATATTAGCACCGTTGAAAAACATGGTTGGTAATTTCACATTGTGATTGAAATTGCCCGTCAAACCAAGTTGAGGATACCAACCAGAGAGCGAAATATCGATATCTTTTTCACCTATGGACTCATCGAGTTCTGCTTGTTTGATCGAAATCTGATTTCGCAAAGCATAATCTATCAGCTGCTGAAGCGTCGCATTTGGCGGCAAGTTTTCAGATTGCTGTTGTGCAAATCCTGTATTACTCAAAAGCGACAGAGTCGCTAAGGAATAAACGATTTTATTAAACTTCATATATCTAATTAATTATTTTTATTTCTATTAACGGCACCATCCCAAATGATCTCCATCAGCTCTTCCATATTCTTTTCGGTAAATTTAAGATCTTTGAATTTGATGCTATGAACCGTTGCCAGGGCAACGCCGATATAACTTGCCACCAAAAGGTGAACATCGACCTGCTTTAAAATCTTTTGATCAATGCCCTCCTGTAAAAAGTCTAGGACCTTATTCTGTCCGCCGATAGGCTCCTGTATCTCAGCTTTATTCTTTTCATGATATGGTGAAGAAAAAAACTGGTCAAAAAAACTGAAGACTGTTTCGTTTTCTAAATAAAACTTGACAAAGTTGCGCCACACATGAAAAAAAGACGCTTTGTAGTCAAAGTCCTCTTTGATGCCGTCAAAAATGTAATCGTTCAGTAGCGAGCGACAATGTTTGAAGAGTGCAAAAATCAAATCATCCTTAGAAGGGAAATAGTGATAGATTGTCCCTATTGCTACGTCAGATTCCTGGGCAATTTTGCTCATCGGCGTCCCGTGGAAACCGTTTGTGTGTATCAGTTTAAGTGTGGCAGCAAAGACAGCTGCAATTTTTTCATTAAAATTCATCAATCGAACGTTCATTCGGTTGCAAAATTAGTGATTAATTTGGAAGCAAACTGTCAAATTATTGTTATAAATCAATAAATGCTAAAACAATTTGGACCAATAATACAATAAGGAAAAAAGATTTAAATTGTTTTGGTTTTGGGTAATTATTTTTTAGCAACTGAACGTAAGGAAGCTGGGGCGAGCATGCCAATAAAAAAGGGACTTTTAAAGTCCCTTTTTTATTGGCAGTTTTTCAACTGTTTTTCTACATCAGCTAACGAAAATATCTCTTTCCTCTTATTAATCTTTGTATTGATATAGGTCAGAACGTAGGCGATATCAATAGCCGAAAGATTTGAGGCCGGCATGGTATTATTGAATTTCTTTCCTGCGACTTCCAGTTCTCCTGTGGACCCATATTTGATCATGCAGGCCAGCTTTTGGTGATTTTTATCCAAAAAGTTGGTATCCGTAAGCGGGGGATATAGATTTCCTAATCCTTCGCCCTTTTCGCCATGACAATTCTGGCAATGTGCGATATATACTTTTTGCCCATTTACGCTATATTGTGCCGTCTTGATATCAATTTCATTTTGACAGCCGATCAGAGCCAGCAACAAGCAGCCAATCGTAAAACAGGCCTTGAGGATCGTACGCATATTAATTTTTAGCTTCGTTCAGTAGCTTCGGCAGGTCATTCATTAGCTTTTTAACCTGCTCATCATTCGTCCCATCATAAGCGCCACGGATGCGTTTATCCTGATCAATCAAGACAAGATAGCCTTGGTGGTCGTAGCCTCCGGGGGCATTTTTATCCTCCGCTGTATAGACAAGGTATTGGTTAGCTATGCCATATATGTCGGCTTTTGTACCAGACACAAATTGCCAGTGATCATTGCTCACGCCCAGTTTGTTTGCGTAATCTTTCAACACATAGGGTTGGTCATATTTGAAATCTATGCTGTGGGACAAAAAACGGACGGCATCGTTGTCTTTATATTGCGTGTAGATTTTCAATAGATTACGGTTCATTGTTGGGCAGATGCTCGGACAATGGGTGAAAAAGAAGTTGGCAATATAAACTTTGCCCTCAAAATCTTTGTCTGTGATCATCACACTATCCTGATTTAAAAATTTAAACGCGGGAATAGTATGATAGACAGTATCTACGACTTGTTTTCCATCAATGTTTTTTTCGACGGCCTCTCGTTCGCCATAAATCGGCAAACTCGATTGACTTGTGTTTTTACAAGAAAATAAACCAAGCAATATGCCTGTTGCACAACAAAGTTTAATTATAGATTTCATCTGTTTTTATTCTTTCGTTATTAATTCCCCCGCGGGGGTATTTAAACCTGCTACAAGCTACAGATTTCCAAAACTGTTTTTTTAGAAATTTTTTAATTTCTCTTGGCTCTCTTTAGAAACTGTGTCAAATATTTTCTTCATATCTGATACCTTTTGCAGTTCAACTTCGAAATATTTAACATCGGTGCTATCTGGGGTATATGCTTTCATCCAGTCCATCATATGGTCCGTTGCACTTTCCAAATTTGCTTTTAATATACCAAGTTCTTTTCTTGTAGCTGTGGTATCTAGGTCTGTCTTGGCTGCTTTAATTGTTTTTAGGTTATTGAGAATAGAGTCGATTTTGACTGCATCGCGGTCAAAATGGGCGATCTGAGGCATGATTTCATCATGAATTTTAATTGTTGAATCCTGTAAAGCCTTTACATTGTTTGTGCCGGTGGTTCCACATGCCGCTATTGCCAAGGATGCGATAGCCATGAAAGCGATTTTGTTCATGTTTCTATTTTTTTGGTAATTGGACAAAGATATCAATTTCTTATTGCTCGAGCTTTTGATTTCTATTCGGGAATGTAAAATTCAAGTCACGAATGTATGTTTCACAATGCACTACAGCGCATAGTTCATCATTTTTATCCTTGATTTCCAAACTCAGGTTTTTTACGATTTTACCTTTTGTGCGTATAGTCTGCGTACATTCTGCCAGCAGTTCATCCGAAAGCTGCACCGAATAGCCTACGCTGGTCTTGCCCGGTTTTTTGAAATCTATTTTTGATGATTTGAGCCAGGCAATGGTTTTTTTAAAGCCAGTTTTTTGAAGGTACTGATCAATCAGGATCGGAAATATAGGATCCGCCGCGGCAAAGATGGTTCCGCCAAACAAGGTTCTATTGGTATTGATATTGAATGGGGTCTTATAAATTTTTACCTCGGCTCCTTTGAAGCCGGGACTGATCTTTTTTACCCAGATTCCCTGGAATAAAAAAGGCGGGTAAAAGCGCAAGAGCCATGTTAATGCACGCGGACTGTATCTCATATTGCAAAAATAAAACAATGTAGCGGATTATTTTCTGAAATCTTGGTTTTCTTCGTTCACTATGGTATTTTTACAGCATCAAAAAACCTAAAATGTCAACATTAAAAGATAAACAGGCTGACAGCAAGAACGTGTGGTTATTGGTTACAATAGCTTCGTTGGGATATTTTGTCGATATCTACGATCTCATTATTTTCTCCATTGTCCGCATTCAATCCTTTACGGATATCGGTGTGCCGGTAACGGAAATGCGGGTAAAAGGCGAATTTGTACTTAATATGCAAATGGGCGGTTTGCTCTTGGGCGGAGTTATCTGGGGGATTATCGGGGATAAATTCGGGCGTTTAAAGGTCTTGTTCGGTTCTATTCTCCTGTATTCATTAGCGAATATTGCCAATGGTTTTGTACACGATGTTATGCAATATGGCATTATCCGGTTTATAGCGGGCATTGGCCTGGCTGGCGAACTGGGTGCGGGGATCACCTTGGTTTCAGAAAGTATGCATAAGTCAAAACGTGGTTATGGAACAATGCTGGTGGCCAGTGTCGGGGTATTGGGTGCTATTCTTGCCTATTTTGTTTCCGAGGAATTCAATTGGCGCACGGCCTATTTTGTCGGTGGTGGAATGGGCTTATTATTATTGCTCTTGCGTGTTGGTTCTTTTGAATCCGGATTATTCAAGGAACAAGATAAAAAGAATGTTCCCAAAGGCGACTTTAGGATGCTTTTTACGGATAAAGCACGGTTGAAACGCTATCTCAATTGCCTCTGTATCGGCCTGCCAATTTGGTTTGTGGTCGGGGTATTGGTCACGCAGGCACCAGAGATTGGAAAGGCATTAGGAGCATCTCAAACATTGAGTGCAGGTAAAGGGGTAATGTTTACGTATATAGGTATTTCTATAGGGGATGTTTTGGCAGGAATATTTGCGCAGATTTTAAAATCACGTAAAAAAGTGGTTTTTATCTGTCAATTGTTAATTATCGCCAGTTCATTATGGTATCTTTTGAGTACTGGAATTACAGCCAATAAGTTTTTGATTTTAGCATTTATTATGGGACTTGGGGTAGGGTACTGGGCTACCTTTGTGACGATCTCTGCGGAGCAATTTGGTACAAACTTGCGGGCCACTGTAGCAACGACAGCTCCTAATTTCGTTCGGGGAGCTCTGATTCCATCAACGATGTTGTATGGCCTTTTAGTAGATTTTTTCGGTATTGTGCCTGCAGCAATTACGATGGTATTACTGCTTTCTGGTATTGCTATATATTCCCTCATGCAACTTGAAGAGAGCTTTGATAAAGACCTCAACTATCTCGAGGAATAAAGTGCCGGGCTGAACAGGCTATTTTTTTCGGCCGGGACATTTTTTGCAACGTTTTCCTTCTTTGTATTTTTTGCAGCATTTTTTGAAACAGACGCAGGAAAAATCAGAAAAAGGATTCATTGCGGCACTTCTAAATTGAAATGGGCTTGCTTTGCCCTCGCTCTCACACAGCTCCACAAAGGATTCAATAACTTCGTTCATGGTACAAAGTTACTATTTGTTTAAAATAGTTCTAAATAAAAAATAATGTTTTTACATTTTTTTGATTAGGTTCTCAATCACTTTTGGAAAATGTTGATGCTCTAATTGCTGACCTTTAAACTTAATGACATCCAGGGTGTCATTGGGATCAACCTTAAACTTGGCTTGATAAATAATTTCGCCTTCATCAAAATGCTCATTAGCAAAATGAATCGTGATGCCATGCTCTTCTTCCTTATTGGCTAAGACAGCTTTATGTACATGGTCTCCGTACATGCCTTTACCGCCATATTTAGGTAAGAGAGCAGGGTGGATATTGATGATCTGATTTGGATAAGCTCTTAAAAGATTGTTTGGCACGAGCCAAAGGAAGCCGGCCAAAACGATCAAATCAATATTTAAATTTTTGAGAATATTAACAATATTATCTGTGTTGTAAAATTCATTGCGATCGAATATATGTGCTGGAATTTCAAAGTTATCAGCGCGTTGAATAACGTAGGCATCAGGATTGTTGGACAGGATCAAAGCAACCTCAGCTTCGTCTGAGTATTTGAAATGTTCCATTATTTTTTGAGCATTGGATCCTGAACCTGAAGCAAAGATGGCAATTCGTTTTTTCACGATTAATGAGTGTTAATAGATTTGATCGATTTAAAAATTAGTCCAAACTTACACATTTTTTGTAAAAAAACTAAAATTTTGACGAATAGAAGCCTATTTTTAAGTATTATTGATTGAAATTAATCGAATATTCATAGTCGGTTTAAAATTCTTTAACATGAAATTACTCTGCTCTCTTTTTTTTGCGTGCACGTTTTTTGTTTTTAATCCCTTGTTTGCTCAGGCGCCAAAAACAATGCCGGCATTTACATTTGATGAGGTCTATCGGCAAGGCAAGTTCAGTTCGGATCAATTGCCTAAAACAGGCTATATCGTGCTGGATTTTTATGATCCAGGCTGTGGGCATTGCCAAAAGATGGGGGCAGGTATCGCACAGAATTTACAGAAGCTCAAAAATGTTAGTTTTTATTTTATCTCGATGAACGATAAGGTCTATGTGGATGGATTTATTAATATGCATGCCAAAGCACTGAAAGGGGTGGCCAATGTGAAGTTTTTGTTTGATGGCGGGACACAGTTTATTGAAAAATTTGGCCCCAGTAATTATCCATCCCTTTATATTTATGATGCAAAAACCAAAACCTTGCTGCAACATCTTGATGGAGAAGATGAGGTAAAGGAATTACTTAAAGCCGTAGGAGTTTCGAATTAAACAAGACCTTACCCATAAAACAAAAGCCCCGCTTGATTCGCAGGGCTTTTGTTTTATGGGCAATCGGGCATTATTGTTCCTGTTTATTGATAAAGACGAATTGTCCATCGAAGACATCCAGCTGTATAATCGAATCGCGGCTTATTTTGCCGGATAAGATTTCTTTGGAAAGTTCATTCAGAATACGTTTCTGAATGACACGTTTCAATGGTCTGGCTCCATAGATCGGATCATAGCCGAGCTGTGCCAGCCAGTCCAATGCATCGTCTGAGGCTGTAATATAAATATTTTGTTCAGCCAATTGTTTTTGGACATGCGCAAATTGGAGTCTGACAATATCAGCGATTTCATCTCTGCTCAATGGTGTAAACATAATCACCTCGTCGATTCGGTTCAAGAATTCTGGTCGGATCGACTGTTTAAGTAATTCAAAGACCTCAGTGCGTGTTTTTGCAATGATCTCCTCTTTGTTGTCATCATCCAAATGACTAAAATTCTCTTGGATAATATGTGAACCCGTATTGGAGGTCATGATTATGATTGTATTCTTAAAATTAACCGTACGACCTTTGTTGTCCGTAAGGTGGCCATCATCTAATACCTGTAGCAAGATGTTAAATACATCTGGATGTGCTTTTTCTATTTCGTCGAGTAATACAACCGAATAAGGGTGTCTACGTACAGCTTCTGTGAGCTGACCGCCTTCATCGTAACCGACATATCCCGGGGGCGCACCGATCAAACGGGAGACAGCATGTCTCTCCTGATATTCCGACATGTCGATACGCACCATGGATTGCTCATCATCGAAGAGGAATTCGGCCAGCGCTTTTGCGAGCTCCGTTTTCCCGACCCCTGTTGTGCCGAGAAAAATGAATGAACCTATAGGGCGCTTCGCATCGTTCAGTCCAGCTCTAGAGCGACGGATCGCATCTGAAATGGCTTCAATGGCCTCGTTTTGACCCGCTACCCGTTTGTGAAGCTCTTCTTCCAGATTCAGGAGTTTTTCACGTTCAGACTGAATCATTTTGCTGACGGGGATACCTGTCCATTTGGCAACAACATCGGCGATATCTTCTGAGGTCACCTCTTCTTTGAGCATCCGCTTGCTTTCCTGTTTTTCGGCCAGCTCAGCTTTGAGTTTCTCCACTTTTTCCTGCGCTTCTTTGATTCGTCCATAACGTAGTTCAGCTACCTTGCCGTAATCACCGGAACGTTCAGCCTGTTCGGCCTCAAGTTTGTAGTTCTCAATGTTTTCAATTTCTTGGTTTACATTGTCGACCAAACTTTTCTCTTCCTGCCAAGAAGCACGCAGTGTATCGCGTTCGGCAGATAGGTTGGCAATGCTTTCCGACAATTCCTGCACCTTCTTATCGTCATTTTCACGTTTTAATGCCTCCCGTTCGATCTCCAGCTGCATGATACGACGTTCCAATTCATCGACGGCCTCCGGCACGGAATCCATCTCCAGGCGCAATTTAGATGCTGCTTCGTCGATTAGGTCGATTGCTTTGTCCGGTAAAAAGCGGTCTGAAATATAACGTTGTGACAGTTCCACTGCGGCGATGATCGACTCATCGAGGATCCGCACTTTATGGTGTGTTTCATAACGTTCTTTTAATCCCCGAAGAATGGAAATGGCGTCCTGAGTGTCCGGCTCTTCCACCATGACTTTTTGGAATCTACGTTCCAAAGCTTTATCTTTTTCAAAGTATTTTTGATATTCATTGAGTGTAGTGGCCCCAATAGCACGCAGTTCACCTCTGGCCAAGGCCGGTTTCAAAATGTTTGCAGCATCCATTGCGCCCTCACCGCCACCGGCACCGACCAAGGTATGGATTTCATCTATGAATAGGATGATCTCGCCATTAGAATCAGTTACTTCTTTGACAACAGCCTTTAAACGTTCCTCAAATTCACCTTTGTATTTGGCTCCGGCGACTAGGGCACCCATATCCAAAGAAAAAACAATTTTGGATTTGAGGTTTTCCGGTGCATCGCCTTTAATGATTCGATAGGCAATTCCTTCAGCAATAGCTGTTTTACCAACCCCAGGTTCACCAACAAGTATGGGGTTGTTTTTGGTACGTCGCGAAAGGATCTGCATGACCCGTCTGATTTCCTCATCCCGGCCGATGACCGGGTCGAGTTTGCCGGATTCAGCATACTCGTTTAGATTACGGGCGTATTTGCCTAATGCGTTATAAGTGGCTTCTGCATTTTGGTCGGTCACCCGGCTATTGCCACGCAATTCTTTAATGGCTGTCTTTAGGTCTTTTTCGGTAACCCCTTGCGATTTCAATAGGGAGGATGTCTGGTCCGAAGTGGCCAGTATGCCCAATAGCAAATGCTCAACGGATACAAACTCGTCGTTGAATTCTTTGAGATAGCCCTGCGCTTTTTGTAGTGCGTTGTTGGCACCACTGCTGAGATAGATATTGCTTCCGCTTATCTTTGGGAAACGCTCGATTTGCTTGTCAAGCTCAGTGCCAAGGTAAGTAATGTTGACGTTCAATTTCTTTAATAAATGGCTGACAACATTTTCATCTACAGTAAGTAATGCTTTTAGTATATGTGCCGTTTCAATTGCCTGTTGCTGATTTCCAGCAGCAATCTCCGAAGCTTTTTGTATAGCTTCCTGGGCTTTGATTGTGTAATTGTTAAAGTTCATGCTCTACTAATTAAAGTTCTGTTGATATGCATCAGATATAACAATTGAAATGCCATTCAGGTTTTACGGGATATTTCGGAAAAAATGGCATTAATATTTATTGAATCGTGACAAATTTTCAGGGTACAAAAATAATGATGTTGATTTATAATTATTTGGGCTGTCATGGGCAAAAATTATTTCAGTAGACTTGTATTTTTGATTTAGGCTTTCGATATTTGCAGCATCTTAAAACGGAAAGCCGTTTTAACGATTGAAAAGAAGTTAACGCCTCTTTAGCTCAGCTGGTAGAGCAACTGACTTGTAATCAGTAGGTCATTGGTTCGATCCCGATAAGAGGCTCTTCGAGTGTTACTCATCAAACTTCTTTAAAAAGCCTCTTTAGCTCAGCTGGTAGAGCAACTGACTTGTAATCAGTAGGTCATTGGTTCGATCCCGATAAGAGGCTCAAAAAATCCCCAGGAATTATCCTGGGGATTTTTTGTTTTTAATCCAGACTTAGCTTGGCAGCTATTGCTATTTTTTTCGGTATATCGGTATTGTCCATTTTCTGATTGAACTGTTCAGCGCCCACGCCTATGGCGTAGACAGGGGCATAGGCAGCCGAATGGTTGTTGGAAGCCCAGGCTACTGAGCCCATGCGGTTCAATATGGCGATACTTAAAGCAGCGATTTTGTCATCACTTGCATACAGACTTTTTGCGGTTTCATTTTGATGATCGACAAAGCTTCGCTGAAAGGCCTCTTTTAGCATTTTGTCGTCATCTGTATTCACTTTTATTTGATTATACAACCCTGTGTGTATCGAAAGTAAGTTTTTCAGATCATCCCAGGAAGCATTTGCTTTACTTTTGCGCAGATTACCGATCTCATTTGACAGTTTGGCATGCGATAATTTTTGGTTGGTCAGCAATTTAGTTTTTAATGTCGAGCTACCGTTGCCGATACCCAATCCACCTGTTTCGTGGTCTGCTGTCACGACAATAAGCGTTTCATTGGGATGTTGCTTATAGAATTCAAAGACCAGTTCCGCAGCGGAATTAAAGTCCAGGACTTCCTGGATGGTGGTAGCAGCATCATTTGCATGGCATGCCCAGTCTATTTTTCCACCTTCGACCATTAAAAAGAAACCATTTTTGTTATTCAGTTCCAGCGATTGGATAGCTGCTGCAGTAATATCGGCTAGCTTTAGGTCTGCGGGCTTTTGATCTATGGCATATTTTAAAGCATCAGTTGCCGTTCCCTCGGTGTTCATGAGGATAATTTTATCAGATTTGCGCGGGTATTGCGTATAGGCATCTTTTCCCTTCAAAACCTGGTATCCTGCTTTTTTGAATAGTGGAAAAAGGGAAGGTACCGTCCTTTTGTCAAAGCTAGTCTCAGGTTTTAAGAAATTGGATCCGCCGAAGAAGTCAAAATTGGAGCTGATAATTTCTTTTCCGATTTCGTAGTACATACCCCGGTCGGGTTGATGGGCATAAAACGAAGCTGGCGTGGCATGGTCAATGCTCACACTTGTGATGATGCCGACTTTCTTTCCTTTTTCTTTGGCTGCATAAGCAATACTTTTGTACGCAACTGTTCCGGTGCTGTCCATGCCAATAACACCATTCTTTGTCTTTTTGCCAACGGCAAGTGCGGTACCGCCAGCTCCGGAATCGGTAACGCCGTTGGATTGTGAATGTGTCGAAGCAAAACCAACATGGGGAAACTGCGTAAACACAAGCGGTATGGGGTTATTTTTTTGCTGGCTTTCGGCACGGTGTATTTCAGTCAGGTTGACTTGATTGAGGCCCATTCCATCACCGATCAGGTAAAAGATATATTTTGCCTCTTGGCTAAAAGCTGGAAATACCTGGATAAAAGCAAAGAGAAAGAGGAATAAAAAGTGTTTTTTCATTAGTGTGATAAATAATAATAAATGTCCGCAAATTAACAAGCTAGCATTAGCTAATTGTTAATTCATTATTATGAATGTTCTTTATACACCCACTGGTATTGCGGTTACCGCTGATCTGCTTTTTCTGCTAATTGTTTGATGTCTTTTACAGAGATGATGTTGATGGATCCTTTACAGCTACGAATGGCCTGGAACATAGCCAGGGCTACAATTGCAACAGGAAGTGCTTCGTAAGCCTTGAAAAGGCCAATGCGGTTAAAGGCTTTTAATGCACTTATGCCAATCTTTTCACCTACACGGTCTGTGTTTGGACGGATTAAACCGCCGGGTTGTACAATAATAAGCTTGCGGAAATCAAGTGCCTTAATATGTTGTTCTAAGCTTCCTTTCATTCGATTATAGAAAATTTTCGAACCAGCGTCAGCATTGACTGCCGACAGCAATACAAAACAAGGGATTTCATTTTTCTTGGCCAAAGCTGCAAATTGTAGATTGAGATCATGGTCCACTCTCCACTGGGCGTCTTTGCTGCCCGCATCTTTGGCTGTGGTGCCAAGGCAGGAGATCGCGACATCGCCCCGAATATACTGTTCAAATTCCTGTAGCTTGTTGAAATCCACAATAACCTGCTGTAATTTGGGCTGTTCGTCAAATGTCTTGCGACGCAGGAGGACGACAACTTCGGTAAATTCCGTTGACTTCAATAAATCTTGCACAAGTATTCTTCCGGTTGCGCCAGATCCGCCAATTAAGACTGCTCTCATGTTGTTTATTTTTTTCGTTCCATACCAAATGATGCGCAGGTAATCCTGTTCATTATCGTGATATTGTTACTGTTACTAAGCCTAGATTTATACCGGAAACTTAATCTTTATAGTTTGGTTTCCCGGGAGTGAAGCGTACTATGGATTGATCCAGTCGCAAGGTATCGGCCACAGTGATCAGATCTTCCTCAACAATAAAGTTTTGATCAATGGATGTTTTTATTGTTGTAAAATCTTCTTGATCGGCGTCTTGAAAATAGAGGAGGGATTGGATGGTTGATACCGCTACGAGTTCGAGCAATTCGTCTTCACCTTCATAGCCAACATAGAAAAAATCTGCCATAATTATGCAATTTGGTTTCATACGAATATACCTTATTTAATCTTAAATCAGTTATTTTAGCCAGAAAAACTTAATAAAGAAGTCTATGTTTTAATCAAATGCTGGATTTTAATTTTCTTGTTGAGCAGCTTTATTTCCCTGATAAAAATGCCTTATATTTGAGGTGATCATTTAATGTAAATATTAACAATAAGATTATATAAATATGGATAAAGAGCAGATACAAAATTGGTTGGACAATGGATACGATATACTGCATCATGGTAGGCCGGTTAAAGTTGAGGGTGATTTGTGGGATTATATAGATGGATTGGGAAGTTATGAAAACGTGTATGTATTGCGGGAATTAATTTATTGGACAGAAGAAGAGCTGGCAAATATCGGCAAGTAACAATAAGGTCCTGAATCCATTGTTGTTGCTGTAGATTCAAGACCAGTTGCACGAGCAGTTGTTGCTAAAGGATAATATTGCGTTTAAAAGCGCAACCCAATTCGATGAGCGAATCTGTTTTAGCGATGCCAGGAATATTGTCAATTTTTTCATAAAGCAACTGGCGCATATGCTCATGGTTTTTGGCAATAATCTTAATGTACAAGGTATAATTTCCAGTGATGTAATAACATTCCGTTACTTCAGGTATTTTTTTCAATTCCGCAATAATACGGCCTGAGTCATGATCTTTTTCAAGGCTCAAACCCGTAAAAGCTGCCCAGTCATAACCTAATCTTTTTTCATCCAATACAGGTTTTATACCGGTCAGTATGCCTTGTTCCATTAAGCGATTGATCCGTTGATGGATCATGGTGTTGGATACACCCAATGCAGTAGCAATTGCGGAATAGGCCATTCGGCCATCTGCATCCAAGTATTTTAAAATCTGAAGGTCAAATTCATCAATGCCGTTCATTGTTATGTAGGTATGAAAGTTAATTTTAATATTTTAACGCTAATTTAGTGTTAAATTACTTTGTTTTATCTTAAAAATAGTAAAAATTGTATATTTGTTATTATTTGAAAATAAAATCCAAATTATGAGTATAGTATCTAAACAAGGAAATAGCGCAGTATTCGTGGCCAAGGAAGAAAAATATGGAGCACATAACTATCATCCTTTACCAGTTGTGTTGGAACGGGCAGCTGGTGTTATGGTCTGGGATGTTGACGGTAAGTCTTATTTTGATTTTCTATCCGCCTATTCAGCAGTCAATCAAGGACATTGTCATCCGCGGATTATTGCTGCATTGACGGACCAAGCCCAAAAGTTAACCTTGACCTCACGCGCTTTCTATAACAATAAATTAGGCGATTTTGAAGAAATGATCTGCAAACTATTCGGATTCGATAAAGCGCTGGTCATGAACTCTGGTGTAGAGGCTGTTGAGACGGCGATGAAACTCTGTCGTAAGTGGGCGTACCAAGTGAAGGGTATAGCACAGAATCAAGCTAAAATAGTTTTTGCCAAAGATAATTTTCATGGACGTACCATTTCGGTGATATCTGCTTCAAACGATACGACTGCGACCAATGATTTCGGTCCATTTGTGGAAGGGATTGCCTTGGTGCCCTACAATGATATCGAAGCACTGGAAGTACTGTTCAAACAGGATAAAAATATTGCCGGATTTATTGTGGAGCCTATTCAGGGCGAAGCGGGTATTGTGGTTCCAGATGCGGATTATCTAAAATGTGTGCGCCAGTTGTGTAGCACTTATAATGTGCTCTTTATTGCGGATGAAATTCAGACGGGTATCGCGCGAACCGGAAGTATGCTGGCATCTTATGCCATTGACGATGTAAACAGTGCAAGTAAGCCAGATGTATTGATATTGGGTAAGGCCCTATCCGGAGGTGTATTGCCGGTGTCTGCGGTGTTGGCAGATGATGCGATTATGTTATGTATCAAACCCGGTGAGCATGGCTCTACCTATGGTGGTAATCCTTTGGCTTGCGCAGTCGCTATGGAGGCATTGCAGGTCGTGCTGGATGAAGATCTGGTCAAGAATGCACGCCAAATGGGCGATCTATTTCTGCAAGGATTACGGAAGATTGCCACTAAATTGGATATCATTACCGAGGTTAGGGGTAAAGGACTATTGACAGCCATTGTGATCAATGCCAGTGAAGAAAGTGACCTGGCATGGAATATTTGTCTGGAGTTTAAGGAGAATGGTTTGCTGGCAAAACCTACCCATGGCAACAAAATTCGTTTGGCTCCGCCTTTAGTTATTACCGAAAGCCAGATCAACAGCTGTCTGGAAATAATCGAGCGATCGTTGACTAATGTGACTGCACGATGAAGAAAATGATTGAATTGATCAAAAACAGATCAGATATTGGTGCGGGTACCAGGGGTTCTGATTTAGGAATTGATGCTATTGAAATTGCGGCAATCAACAAAGGGAGTCAGTACTTTATCAATTATCCCTTTGTGGATGTGCCTACCCGAAATAGTTCCATTTATCAAAATGATAATCATCCTTTTGGTAAACATATTCAGCAGATTTACGAGCAATGTAAGCAAGTGGCTTCCACTGTGGAGGACAGTCTGTCGGCTGGTAATTTCCCGCTGGTATTTTCGGGCGACCATTCTTCGGCAATGGGCACAATCAGTGGGATTAAGTCGGCTTACCCAGATAAAAAATTGGGGGTGATTTGGGTTGATGCCCACGCGGATATTCATTCGCCCTATACAACGCCTTCCGGCAATATGCATGGGATGCCTTTGGCAGCCATGTTGAATGAAGATAATCTGTCTTGTAAGATTAATGAAATTGATCAATCAACAGAGGAATTCTGGAATAAGCTGAAACGTATTGCTGGTCCGGCCGAGAAGATTCAGCCTACGAATTTAATCTATTTTGGCGTTCGGGATACCGAAGAGCCTGAGGATATGCTGATTGAGCGTTTGGGTGTGAAAAATTACCGTGTCGAAGAAATTCGTCAACGGAGCATCGAAGACTGTGTTGCCGAGGCATTGGCCAATTTGAAGGACTGCGATATGATTTATATCTCTTTTGATGTGGATAGCATGGATAGTGAATTGATTTCGGACGGTACGGGGACACCGGTCCCCAAAGGCTTTATGCCGAAGGAAATCGTTCTGATATTGGAAGAAATCATCCGTTCGGGAAAAGTAACCTGTTTCGAGATTGTCGAAGTAAATCCGTTGCTGGACAATAAAGGAAATAAGATGGCCGAGGTCGCTTTTGATATTTTAGAACGGATAACACCTTTGATTGAGCTTAAATCTGGGTATTGATCTGTAGCACGACTTTGTTGCGATCGATCGCTTAAGCTAGCCGTTACGTCAGCTGTATGTTAACTGCAACTAAGTAAAAGATTCTGTATTGCGCCAGCTTTAATATTTAACAAATCAATAGCTGCTAAGGGGTGTTCGATGCTAAGATCGGACACCCCTTATTTTTTCTGTTTTCACGGTGGCCTCCTGATTGGAGCCAGGGCAAAGTTCCATCTCAACCAGTTCGTCCCTACTTTTATTAGACCCTTTTTCGTTTATGGTAGAGTCTTCGTTGCTAGCAAGGTATGTCCAACATGAACCATTGAAGGCTGTTTCTTTGGTATTATACCAAAGAATAAGCAAAGAAACAGCAAACCAAGTCCCTAGAAGGTCCGAAGGAGGTACGAAGAAATGGCCTAAAAACGGTAAAGAATAGGCAAAGAAACAACAAAGAATAGGTAAAGAAACAACAAAGAATAGGTAAAGAATAAGCAGAAGAATACCAAAGAAAAAGTATGCTTTGTCTTATCCTGAGGTCGCGATGTAGCTTGTTCTTTGCACCATATTAAGTTTAATCGGATTTAATATTTTCTTAACATGTTTCCACTTAAATTTGCTGGGCAATTATTTACTGCAAAAATGAGAATTTTTAATAAAATCATATTTTCGGTCGTCCTTCTGGGGCAACTGTTTTTGTCACAGTTGGCGACGGCGCAAGTGGATTCATTTAAGGAAATCCGAATATTGAGTCAAAATTATCCAGATTCAGCAATTACCTTAGTGAAAAAACAATATGCAAAAGCCGTTAATGACCGTGATTTAATGCTTCAGGGAAATTGTTTACAGGCGATCGGCTGGTTGTGTGTCAATCAGGGGCATTACGCTCAGGCACAGGATTATTATTTCCAGGCGGACCGTATCTACACGCAGATCAATGCAAAGCAATCACTGGCATCCAACTGGACAGATATTGGCGAACTCAATATTTTCAATAAACAACATCATGTCGCGAAAGAATATTTTAACAAAGCCTTGCACACATTCAAAGGTGAAAATGACCGAAATGGTGAAGCTTCAGTCTTAGGGAATATCGGGCATCTTTTTGAAAAAGAGGGACATTACGATTCGGCCTTTGTTTATCAAAAGCAGGCTTTGGCGATCTATCGTGAACAGACGAACCGCAACGGTGAAGCCAAGATTCATGAAAACCTGGGCAGTATCTATGAGGATCTGGGCAAATATGACAGCGCTTATGCACATTTTGAAAAGGCGAGAAATTTGTATGAGCAAACGCAGGACAATTATGGAAAGATTGTGATCATCAATAACATGGGGGATATCTTTCGAAAAACAAATAAATATCCTGAAAGTATTCAATTGACCCAACTTGCTTTTCGCTTAGCTGAAAACCTTGGCGATGTCTATCAGATGGCATCAACGACAAAAGACCTCAGTAAAACATACGCTTTAAGCGGACAGATGGATAGTGCTTATTTCTACGCAGAACGGAGCCGAAAACTGGTACTGGAACTATACAGTGTGGATGGCGCCCGCCATACGGCTTTTTTTCAGGCACTGTATGATATGAACCAAAAGGCGGAGGAAATAGAGAAATTGCAGACCAACAAACGGATGAATTCCATCTTGCTATTGGGTACGATACTCGTATTGATTCTATTAAGCATACTTTCCTACGTACTCTATAGCCGGCAAAAAATAAAGATCAAAACCCAGATTGCCGAATCACGGAAGCAGGAAGCCGAGCGCGAATTGGCTGAAATAGCGCTCAAAAACCAATTGTTGGAAGACAAACAACTCAAACAGGAGCTGACCCTGAAGGAAAAAGAACTGACATCACATACGCTTAACCTCATCCGTAGCAACCAATTTCTGGAGGGACTGCGGGACGAGTTGAAGGCTCTAGTCAAAGATGATCGAAGGGATCAGAAGAAACCTATGCAACGCATGGTTCAACAAATCAGTGAGCACATTACACAGGGCATTCATTGGAAAGAATTTATGGGCACATTTGAGCGCGTACATCATAGTTTCTTTGAAAAATTGATCAAGCTGTTTCCCGATCTGACGGCCGCCGATATGCGTCTGATCGCATTGCTGAAAATCAATCTCAACAATACCGATATCGCAATCCTTCTGGGGATCTCCCAGGATAGCCTTCGGGTGGCCAGACACCGCTTAAGGAAAAAACTAAAATTGGAACAGAGCGAGGATCTCGCTGGGTATCTGTTCCGTATTTCATAATTTCTTAACATAAGGGTAATTGAACTTTAATGGCGTTTATTTTTTTAGTAAGTATCTTTATTTCAGCTGTTTGCTATCTGTTGTTTCCCTCTCGTCTAGCCTAGGTTTTGGCGTGTTTCTTTCTTGTAACGCCAAAGATTTTGTGAATCTGTTGTAGGCTTTCATATTTGTGGCAACAATCAAAGATTCATAATAATCTATTAAAAATGAAAAATGTTTTAACGGTATTGCTTGCCTCCAGCATTTCGATCAGCGCCGCTTATGCGACCAAGATCAAGGGGAAAGTCCTGGATGGACAAACAGGGGAAGCTATTGTCGGTGCTACCGTGTTCCTCGAACAAAGTGGTCTGTCAACCAAGACGCAGCTAGATGGTTCATTTGAATTCAAAGGATTATCAGCAGGCATGGATAAAGTACATATCCGACATATGGCCTATGCGGAACTCGTCAGGGAGATTGAGATAAAAAAAGAAAATACCCCTCATTTTACGTTTCAGCTTACTTCGAGCGAGCAGACCTTAATGGAGGTAACGATCAAGGGACAGCGCAACGGTGGTGATGACGATCCAAGCGCCCGCCGACTGGAAAAGAATGCTTCACAGGTCATGAATGTGGTATCGGCCAGGGCAATTGAGATCTCTCCGGATATTACGGTGGCAAATGTTGTGCAACGTGTTTCGGGCGTCTCAATCGAACGCAATTCAAATGGCGAGGGACAGTATGCAATTTTAAGGGGAATGGACAAACGCTATAATACGACTTTGGTCAATGGCGTGAAAGTACCCAGTCCGGACAATAAATACCGCTACGTACCTCTGGATCTATTCCCTTCCGATATGTTGGAACGATTGGAAGTCTACAAATCGCTGACACCAAATATGGAGGCAGATGCCATCGGTGGTGTCGTGAATATGGTGATGAAATCCGCACCGCGTAAACTATTCTTTCAGGCCAATCTGGCCACAGGTTACAGCCAGCGGTATTTTAACCGCGATTTTGGCAGCTTCTCCAGCGGAGCTGTTTCGTCAAAGTCGCCCTATGAACTGCATGGAAAAAATTACAATGCCACCGACGCTGATTTTGATAAAGGTACATTAGACTATACGTATAAGAAACCGATGCCGGATCTTGTTGGTAATGTGACGTTTGGGAATCGTTACCTAAATGATAAGTTGGGGGTGATATTAGGGCTCAGCTACCAAAATCTTTACCGTGGCAGTCATTCCATTTTTTACAAATCTTCGGTCAATAATACTAATCCGAATGCGATCATCACCGAAAAGAGTGACCGGCAATATGATGAGCAGCAGCAGCGTCTGGGTGTACACAACAAGATAGACTACCGATTCAATGCCAATCATCGGCTGAGTTTTTACCAGATGTACGTGAACTTGAATAATCTGCAATTGCGCGATGCGGTCAATACAATTTATAATGGACAGTATGATCCAAGTATCGGCAAGTCTGAACTGACTTATGTGACCCGGACCAGAAAGACCGAGCAGCAGATCTACAATGGTAATCTACAGGGAGATCATCATTTTTTGGATAACCGCCTGAATTTCCGCTGGTCCGGCGTGCTGTCATCTGCTCGTAATGAACTGCCGCAGAATACGACAATTAGTTTGGATGGTATCGAAGAGAATTTTCAACGCAGACGGACTTCGTTGGTCAATAGGTCTCCGGTGACCTATCGCTGGGAGCGGAATACGGACGATGACCGTGCCGGATATTGGGATCTTGCGTATAAGGTGCCGTTGGCGAAGAACAAACTGGAACTGTCGACCGGTGGCTTATATCGCGACAAACAACGGAGCAGTTTCTATAACAATTACAATCTGTCTCCAATCGCCAGTGAAGCGAAGTACCAATATGGGGTGGATTATCAGGACTATACCGATTTGAATCTCACAGTTAGCAATCCGACGGGTGCCGTACGGAACCCGCTGACCTACGATGCGAGCGAGAAAACCACCGCTGCCTACGGGATGTTCAACTACGAGAATGATATAATTCAAATGATCGGTGGTATACGGATGGAGCGCACTAATCAGGGTTATAAATTGTTGTTTCCAGATGGTGAAGAAAGACCGGAGGGCTCCCGGACCTATACCGAATGGTTGCCCAGTTTGACCATGAAATATCACCTGGATAGTAAGCAGCAGCTTCATGGGGCATATTATCGTGCATTAAATCGCCCGGGGTTCTATGAAGTGGTGCCATCGCGGGTATTAAATGAAGAATTCTGGGAACGCGGAAATGCGGATTTGAAACATGCACTAGCGGATAATTTTGACCTACGTTATGAGCTATTTCCGGAGCCTTCATCGCAATTTCTTGCCGGATTATTCTATAAGAGGATTAAAAATCCGATCGAATATACCTTTCAGCCCGATGAAATTCGCGGACAGGATGTGTACTATATGCCGGGTAATTTTGGAACGGCAAATAATTTTGGTGTAGAGCTGGATTTTATCAAATATATCCAAAAATTCGGTGTTAAAGCCAATTATACGTATACCCATTCACGGATCACCACACCGAAAAAATCACGGGTGATCAATGAGGTCACACAGGATCTGGATCCCATTCTGATGGATCAGACACGGCCTCTTCATGGACAGGCAGCACATATTGCCAATCTGTCTTTGCTTTATAAGGATGCAAACAAGGGTTGGGAGGGACAGTTGGCTGGATCTTATACAGGTTCGCGGATCAATTCGGTATCGGAATTTTTAAATGCCGATTTATGGCAGAAAGGATTTATCCAGCTGGATGCTTCCATAGAGAAGAAGTTCAAAGCGGGCTGGGCGGTTTTTGCCAAAGCGAATAACCTGTTGAACACGCCCATGGAACTTTATATAAAGGGGACAAATCCAGAAAATGATAAGATCGCTGAGAAAATAGTGAAAGGTGGCAACACGCTTATCCGTAAGGATCTATATGGTCAGAACTACATTCTTGGTTTACGTTATTCTTTTAAGAAATAAGCGTCAGCGCGGACTGTTTACGAGAAATAATCCCATTGAATTTAAACAAAGAACGCTCATCAGAACGATGACGGAAAAAATATTTACAGATGAAAAATAACTTTATTATACTGCTCATTTCCCTTGCGATGGTAGGGTTGACGGCTTGTGAGAAAGCAAATAGCGATGTGGACACTTCCGATGCCAATGGTAGTGCGATAGGTGAGGTAGCGGGCATATGGAGCAAAGGTACGGTGCAGCGTATCACGGGGGATATCATTATTCCCGAAGGAAAGTCGCTGACCATTGAGGAGGGTGTAACGGTGCTGATGGACCCGGACAATAAGCCTGAGATAGTTGTCTTGGGCAACCTGTATGTGCTGGGTACAGCCGAGAGCCCAGTGAAATTTACGGTGGAGGATTCTTATAAAACCAAAGAAAACGAATTTGGAAAACTTTGGGGCGGTATTTTGGCAGCGCCAAGCTGTAAGGAACTGGTTTTGGATAATGCGTATTTAGAATATGGTGGCGCGGTTACGTCGGATGCATCGACTTCGGTGAAAATGAGGCTATACAAACAGAAAGCGGGGGAAGCGCTGCCTGCTTTGTGGTTTTCCAATGTGGAAGGAAAATTGATTGTTCAAAATAGTACGATCAGTCATTTTTATGAAGACTGTACTTATATTGAAGGGGGCAAAATTATCTTCGCCAACAACCGATTCTTTTCGAATGGGGTAACCGGGGGCGAGGCGATGAACTTTAAATCGGGCTCTCTGGCGGATGTGGCTTTCAATTTGGTCTACAGTGTCAATACCAATGCGCTGAAACTGTCCAACTCTGGCGATAGGACGCCACAAGCACATATCTTCGTTTATAACAACACCATGCTTAATACGGGTTGGCGTAGGCCGACAGCTAAAGGAGGATCCATCTGGCTGGAAGCTTCCGTAAAAGCAGAGATCCATAACAATATTTTTGCCAATACGCGGTTTGGCGTTAAACGTGATGCCAAAAATCCGGAAGATAACCGTTCGGTTTCGAGCAACAATTGGTATTATGGCTATGATCAATTGACAGTGGATCAATTTCAGGTCGGAAAGAATGATATCGTAGACGGTACCAATGATGTCAGAGGTAAAATCGCTGGCGAGAACAATCCTAAATTTACAGCCTACCCCTTAGAGACTTCGGTCAATAATTATGTGTTTGATGCAGCCTGGGATTTCCATCTACAAGGCAATTCGCCGGCATTAAAGGCCGGTACATCTGCTTTTAAGCCACATTTTGTGGATGGCTTACTGCTGTCCAATGGTTTATCATATACCTCGCCAAAGCCCGCAACTTATGTCGGTGCTTTTGGTACCAAATTTTAATTAACGCAATAGCATGACAACTTTAAAAACAACACTATTTTTTTGTCTGGCAGCCTCAACATTCCTGCCGGTCGCCTGTAATAACCCTCAGTCCGGTACTTCCGCAACGGAAACGGTCAAACCGGCCATTGTTACTGATGCAGTACGATATGATTCCGATGATCCTGCGATCTGGATCAATAAGACCGATCCCCGCGAGAGTCTGGTCATTGCTACGGACAAGGATGCGGATGGCGCCTTATTTGTGTACGATTTACAGGGCAAAATTGTCAAGGATAAAGTAGTTTCTAACCTTAAGCGTCCCAATAATGTGGATATCGCTTATGGATTGCTTTTGGGCGGCAAATCTGTAGATATCGCTGTTACGACCGAACGTATGACGCATAAATTGCGTATATTCTCACTGCCGGATATGAAACCAATCGACGGGGGAGGATTGGATATGTTTGTAGGCGAGACCGAACCGGAATTCAGGGATCTGATGGGTATTGCGCTTTACACATCGCCGAAAGGTGAAATCTATGCAATTGTGGGACGCAAAAATGGTCCTAAAGAGGGCTATTTAGCTCAGTATTTATTGGAAGATAACGGTGCTGGCGCCGTGAAAGCGACCTTAGTCCGTAAGTTTGGCTCATTTAGTGGAAAGAAAGAAATTGAAGCCATCGCTGTGGATAATGAACTTGGCTATATCTACTATTCAGACGAGCAGGTGGGGGTGAAGCAATATTATGCGGATCCGGCGAAGGGAAATCAGCAGTTGGCGCTTTTTGCGACCGAAGGTTTTAAAGAAGATCATGAAGGTATTTCTATTTATAAGCTGACGGATAGCACCGGCTATATATTGGTCTCTGATCAAGGGGCCAACCGCTTTCAGATTTTTAGCCGTGAGGGAACAAAGGCGAACCCATTTGAACATAGCCATTTGAAGACAGTACCTGTTATGGCCACGCAAAGTGATGGTTCGGAGGTCGTGTCTTCCCGTCTGAATGATACCTTTCAACATGGCTTATTTGTGGCCATGAGCGATGATAAAACTTTTCATTATTACCGTTGGGAGGATATAGCTGGACAACAACTGAAAAGTAAATAACCCTCAGAGAAGACTGGCGGTTTATGAAGTAACAACGGTATAATTGATGTACCGCTGTTACTTTTTTATGAATAATACACCACGACTGTAATTTTCTTAACGAGCAGCACTCGAATGCACCTGATTAAAGGTTGCGTTGAAACAGCTGTTCGCTTAATATTGCTTTCATTTATGCTTTCCTTGAGTTTTAATCTGAATGTAGTTCTCTTTTGTCATGAGTTCCGTTAGAATATCGTGTAAAATCCTTTAAATGGATAGAATTTTGTATCTTTATTCGGTTTGTACCCGTTTGGAAAGAAGGCAAGAGGGTAATTGGAGGTACAAGTTGTTTCCTGATCTTTCCAAGGTAAAAATGCAACTGAACTCCAAAGTTGCATACAATTCGGATAAATAATAAAGATAAATTTTTATTAAATACTGTAAATGATGAGTAAGGTTAAGATACTGTTGGTTGAGGATCACATGGTCGTACGTAATGGTATTAAATTATTATTGGAGTCTCAGGAAGGTTTTGATGTCGTCGGAGAGGCTTCGAATGGCAATGAAGCCCTGCAACTGTTAGACAATCAATTGCTGCCCGATATTATCTTAACGGATATCAATATGGATCATATGGACGGGATGGAGCTATTGCGCCTGATCAAGTCGACGTATCCCTCCATTAAGGTTGTCATTCTTTCGATGTTGAACCAGATCCATTATGTTATTGAGGGATTTACGCTTGGTCTTTCCGGATATCTGCTCAAAAATGTAGATTATAACGAACTTCTTTTTGGCCTTAATCATGTGGCTAATGGGGGTAAATATGTAAGTGAAGAGATTAGCATGGCGTTGCTTGACCAAGTCATATCGGGAGAAAATTATCTAGGTTTATCAAACCGTTCGCTACCAGACTTTGATATCAGTGAGCGTGAGCTTGAGGTATTGAAATTAATCGCTGACGGCTTCACGAATGTAGAAATTGCAGACAAGATCTTTTTGAGCAAGCGTACAATCGAAGGACACCGACAAAGTTTGATCGAAAAAATGAAGGTGAAAAATACAGCTGAGCTGGTCAAAGTTGCATTCCAGTCCGGTATTTTAAAATAATGCTGTCAATTTCTGCACGGCTAGTTTTTATTTTGCAATAGGTAATCTGTTTTTTTTCTTGCTATTGATGACCAGGAGGGCCGACCCCAGTAGAATAAAGGGGATACTTAACAGCTGGCCCATATTTATGAACAGGGAGTTTTCAAAATCTTCCTGATTGATTTTTAGGAATTCGTCCAAAAAGCGGAAGGAAAATAAAAGGATTAACAGCATTGCAAAACAGTTGCCGATGTTATTTTTAAGAATCGCTTTTGTCCAGAGGTGATTCATTAACAGAAACAGCAGCACACAAAACATTGCTTCATACAGTTGTGCGGGATGGCGAGGTATTTGGTCAATAGAAGTGAAGACAAAAGCCCAGGGGAGATCTGTGGGTGTGCCTATCATTTCCGAGTTCATCAGGTTTCCCAGGCGGATACAGGCGCCAGCGATGGGGACAACCAGTGCAATTCGATCGGCTACCCAAAGAAAGGGAAGCTTCTGTTTCCTTGCGAATAGAAAAATAGCAACTAGGATACCAATTCCCCCGCCATGACTAGCCAGGCCTCCTTCCCATATCGCAAAGATCTTTAAGGGATTGCTGAGATAATACGATGGGTCATAAAACAAAATATGGCCCAGGCGCGCCCCTATAATTGTACCCGCTACAATATAAATACTTAGCTGATCCAGAAATTCGGCTGGACGACCCTCATTTTTTAACCTGGACCATAGTATTTTGTAGCATAAAACTATTCCCAGCAACCAGAATAATCCATACCAACGGATGGGATGATTGATGATCGGTATATTGAAGATATCACTGCTGACATCCCAGGTGATGAAAGTTAATAGCATACTGTTTGTCATCAGGGCTAATGTGTTGAGTTTTTGTAATTAGTATATGGTGGCAGCCATTTGTTACAGAAATCGTTAAAATAAATCCAGTCGCAGCATTATTCATTCAGAAAACAGATCGTTCAAGACGAATATTGATAGGATAGATGCGATTATTAATTCGTCTATTTTATCTTTTTGCGATCCAGTATGTTTGTTTGTAAATAAGACAGCATGACAAAATTCCCTTTTTATAAACAACCGGATTCAAAAGATTGTGGCCCTACCTGTTTAAGGATAATCAGCAAGTATTATGGTAAAATATTACCACTACCGATGCTCCGGGATCTCTGCGGTACCACAAGAGAAGGTTCCAGTTTGCTGGGGTTGAGCCGGGCAGCTGAAACAATTGGGTTTAAGACCCTTGCTGTAAAAATAGATTTTGAAACGCTCGTGAATGAAGTGCCGTTGCCCTGTGTGGTATTTTGGATGGAACAACATTATGTGGTGCTTTATAAAATTGAGAAAAAGCACAATGATTATAAGCTCTATGCTTCGGATCCTGCTTTCGGGTTAATCACTTATTCAAAATCGGAATTCTTAACGTACTGGATCGGGGAGAAAGCCGAGGAACGTACTGAAGAAGGTATTGTATTGGTACTAGAGACGACAGCCCGCTTTGTGGATCATGAAGAAAAGGAAGAAAAGGGACATTCGATTTCAAAATTTTTAAAACATTATCTCCGTAAATATAGCGCCTTCATGGTACAATTGGCTTTCGGTTTGATTGCGGGGAGCCTGCTGGCGCTGGTTTTTCCATTTCTTACCCAAAGTATCGTGGATGTTGGAATTCAAAATCAGGATATTAACTTTATCTACCTGGTTTTATTTGCTCAGATTATGCTTTATTTAGGCCAAATGGGTATTGAAGCGATCCGAGGCTGGATATTACTTCATTTATCATCGAGGATCAATATATCAATTGTATCTGACTTTTTTATCAAGTTAATGCGCTTGCCCATGAGTTTCTTTGACTCCCGCGTCACAGCTGATATCATGCAACGTATTTCGGATCATAATCGTATCGAACAGCTGTTGACAAACAATTCATTACAGACCTTATTTTCTCTGATCAATTTTATAATTTTTGGTGTTGTCTTATTAATCTATAATTATAAGCTATTCCTACTATTTTCCATTGGTGCGACCCTATACTTATGTTGGATTTCTTTTTTCCTGAAAAAAAGAAGGGAAATAGACTATAAGCAGTTTTCACAGCTGGCGGAGGAGCAGGGGCAAGTTCTGGAATTGATCAACGGCATGCAAGAGATCAAAATGAACAATGCTGAAACCAACAAACGCTGGCAATGGGAAGGTGTGCAGATCAAAGTGTTCCGCCTTAAGGTCAAAGCACTAAAATTGGAACAGATACAGACCATTGGTGGGAATGTGATCAACCAGTTAAAGGATATCTTAATTAGTTTTGCGGCCGCAAAATTAGTAGTGGATGGCCAGTTGACCTTGGGTATGATGCTTTCAGTACAGTATATTATTGGGCAATTAAACAGCCCCTTGATTCAGCTGATGAATTTTATGCGTCAGTTTCAAGACGCCAAGATGGCCGTGGAACGGCTCAATGAAGTCCATGATAAAGAGGATGAAGAAAATGTAGATTGCCATTATCAAAAAGATATTCCCGAGGAAAATATCTCTATTGAAAATCTCACATTTAGCTACAAAGGAACAGACAAAGCTATTTTTGAACAACTAAACCTGATTATTCCTTATAAAAAGACTACCGCTATAGTAGGTGCCAGTGGCAGTGGGAAAAGCACCTTGATGAAATTGTTGCTAAAATCCTATTCACCCGATTTTGGCAGTATTAAAATTGGTAAAGTGGATATGCAACATATATCACCCCGCATCTGGCGGGACAATTGTGGTGTAGTTATGCAAGACGGTTATATTTTTAATGATAGCATCGCAGCCAATATCGCTTTAGGATCAGATGAAATTAATAAAGAGCGTCTGCGCGATGCGGTTCAAATCGCAAATATCAAAGACTTTATTGAGGCTTTGCCCACCAGTTACAATACAAAGATTGGCTATGAAGGTTTGGGCATGAGTGGTGGACAGCGTCAGCGTATGCTTATAGCACGCGCAATTTATAAAGCTCCGCAATACCTTTTTTTTGATGAAGCAACAAGTTCATTAGATGCCAATACCGAACGGATTATCACTGACCATCTGGATCAGTTTTTAAAGGGGCGTACCGCGGTCGTTATTGCTCACCGCCTGTCCACGGTCAAAAATGCCGATAACATTGTTGTGTTGGATAAAGGAAAGGTGGTCGAACAGGGGAATCATGAAGAATTAGTTGCCTTAAAAGGCGAATATTATAGACTTGTTAAAAATCAATTGGAACTTGGAAACTAAGAAATACATACTGGACGATATTCGGTTGCGTTCCGAACAGGTCAATGAGATCCTGGAAAATCCACCGCATTGGTTGATCCGCTGGGGGAGCTTACTGATTTTAGTTATTATTGCCTTCTTTTTTTTGCTGGCCAGTATCATTAAATATCCTGACTTTATTGAATCACCCATAATTATTACATCCGAGAACCCACCAGAAAGAATGGAAGTGACCATGGATTCCCGGATCGAAAAGATCCTATTTCAGGATCATCAGCAAGTACGAAAAGGAGATCTTGTTTTGATCTTGGAATCAACGGCCAATTATAAGGATGTGCTTGCACTTGAACGTTTGGCGGATTCATTTTCTACTTCTGGGCTATTGAATGGTTTTCCGTTGAAAGAAACGGCGCTATTCCGGTTAGGAGAAATACAGGAAGATTTCAATGCCTTTGCAAAAGCTGTACAGGATGAATCGCTTTTTAACACTTTAGAACCTTACGCCGCGGAAGGATTGATGGCTGATAAGAATATCAGGGATTATGAATCCCGTATCGTGAATCTTAAACAGCAATTTGAACTTGAAAAAGCAAAGGTTCAATTGACAGAAAAGAACTATAGTAGATGTGAGCTGCTGCAGCAACGCGGGGTAATTTCGCCACAGGAATTGGAAAATGAAAAGCTTAAACTGCTAGAGGCTCAGCGAAGTCTGAAAAACACGCAAATCACCATAGCACAGCTGGATGAATCCATTGTTAACTTCCGAAAAACTAAGGCCGGGGTCAATATCAATACAGTCAAAGATAAGGCAACATTTTCAACAGCTGCTGTTCAACTTTTTGAAAAATTACGAAAGTCTATCCGACAATGGAAACGGACATATTTATTGTATTCTTCTACAGATGGTACCTTGAGTTTTCTGAAATTTCTGAGCGAGAAACAGTTTGTCAAGAACGGTACAAATCTGTTCAGTATTTTGCCGGACAGCAGACGGGTGATCATTGGTCAAATGCTGATCGGCCCACAGAATCAGGGGAAATTAAAACCCGGACAAAAAGTGCTGATCAAATTGGATAATTTCAAATATCAGGAATACGGTATTATCAAGGGACTTGTCAAATCAATTTCCCTTACACCGGATAAAGACAATAAATACTATGTAGAGGCTAGGCTGCCCCATGGATTAAAAAGTTCTTACAATAAAAATATTCCATTTGATAAAGAGCTAA
This sequence comes from Sphingobacterium prati, assembly GCF_013167215.1. Taxonomy (GTDB): domain Bacteria; phylum Bacteroidota; class Bacteroidia; order Sphingobacteriales; family Sphingobacteriaceae; genus Sphingobacterium; species Sphingobacterium prati. The sequence goes on along the minus strand of NZ_JABJWY010000034.1, from coordinate 397,039 downwards.
GTGGCAATGCATCTATTGTAACGGAAGAATTGACAATTGCCCAACGTATCTTTAACCAGCTAAGAGCCATACTTAAATATCAGGAAAGTTAAATATTTTTGAATTTAGGTATAGTGTTTTGTTGGAATATTCCGATATTCGATTACTTGTTGAAGAAGCTATCATGCGCACGATATTTTAAACATTAAAGCGAAGTTTTCATGAATATGCTGTCTATGATCTAAAACCAGTCGCGGGGCCTATGCGTGCCTTTTGGAAAGAACAAAAGTAAAATTAATAAAGATGTTGATGAAGAACTATAGAACTGGAGCATTTTACTGTCTTATGGCAATTTTACTGCTCGTCCAACTCTTTTCTTGTCATCAAAATAAAATCCATGATTCAGATAAGCCTACAGTAACAACCTCCGATTCACTTGAACTGCGTTATGAAAATGTCCTATTGACGTATCTTTCGACACAGGATTTCAAAAGCGCTGCTGTGGTAAAAAACAAAAGAAATGAATTACTTAAAGATAAGTATTTTAAACATTCTCCTTATAGTTCAATTCTGCTGGCCTACGAATATCTGTTGGATGATAATATTGATTCCATCGAGATTGCCTTAAAAAATCTGGTAGGACAAAAATTATCACCAGACTTAGTTGTTTTAAAAGACTACTTGAGAATCCGTGCCAATTTCAGCTTTCATGATGTGACGAGCGGAACAATGGTGGCACAGATTATTGATGCAAAGGAGTATGCTTTGGCACATGAAAGTGTGTTTACTTTTTTGTTCTATAATCTATTGGCCAATGCAGAATATCGACAAGGTAAATACCGACAGGCATTAAAGGACGTTGAATCTTGGTATCATCACCATCCCAATAAGACTAACCCACACGTCGCTCAGGCTTACCAGGAAATGAAATTTATGCAATATACAGCATTGCATGATTTTGAGAAACTAAAAGGAACGTTGGACAGTTGTAAATATTATGCAAATGCAACGAAAGACCCGGACATCATTATGCGCATGTACGACTTACAGTCGCAATATTATTTTAGTATCAATAACAACCTAAAAGCAGTAGAAGCATCCAGAAAGTATTTCAATTATTTACAAGCCTCAAATACACTCAATCCGTATGTATATGCAAATTTAGGTAAGAATTTTCTGAACAATAATCAGGTGGATTCAGCCATATTTTATTTTAATGCGGGGCTTGAATTTATCAAAAAACATAAGGTGAAGCATAATAAATTGTTTTATTATAAAAATCTACAATTAGCTTATGCATTAAAAGGAGATTATGAACGGGCGTATTTTGCATTGGATTCAACATTTCAGGAGTATAAACAGAGTACACAACGGATCGAAGCCGAGAAAATCAATGAGATCAATACAAAATACCAAACGGAAAAAAAAGATCAAGCGATTACGTTGCTGCGAACAACCAATGCCTTTAACCATAAGATCTTGTTACAGCAACGCTGGATATTTGTTATTTTATTGGCTCTGATATTCAGCATTGCATTTTTTATCTATTTCAGAAACAAACAGAAATTATTGCAAAATATCAACCAACGTATTCTTGCTGAAAATAGACAGCTTATTTTAGAGCAAAAAACCAGACAGAACCAGCTTAATCCGCATTTTATATACAATGCCATTGCTAATCTACAGGGATTGATCAGCAGCGAGCAAAAAGCAAAGGCCAATCAGTATCTGCTTTTACTATCACGTCAGATCCGCGATATCCTTGAATTAAACAGGGAAGAATATATTTCGTTGGATCAAGAAATTAAATCGTTGAACAATTACATACTTTTACAGCAGATGCGTTATCAAGATGTATTTAATTATGGGATCGATACAGGTGACCTGGACTTGGATGATGTTATGATTCCACCCATGATCATTCAACCATTTGTGGAAAATGCCATTGAACATGCATTTAAAAATTTACCCTATATGGGGCAATTGGAGATCTCTTTTCGCGCAGGTGAAAATCAATTGCATGTCAGCATCTGTGATAATGGCTGGGGGATGCAGATAAATAAAGAACAAGCTGCCCATAAAACGTCTTTATCGCAACTCATTACAAAAGAACGTCTGGAGCTGTTGTTTGCTGACGTTGAACCAAAAGCTAGAATTGAAATAACACCAAATTATACCGAGGATCAACGTGGTTATAAAGTCGAAATTTATATTCCACTTGTATTATATTTTAATTAAATAATTCATATTATGAAAGTTTATATTCTTGAAGATGAGTATAATATATACTTGTATATAAAGTCACTTTTGGATAGCATTCCTTATGTTCAAATCGTTGGCTATAGTCCTTCCATTGCACAGGCTGAGCGGGAATTACTGACGTCTAATCCCGATTTGATTTTAGCAGATATTCAATTAAAAGATGGCTCAAGCTTATCCTTTCTATCCGAGCTAAAATTGGATATCAACACGATTTTTATTACAGCGTTCAATCAATATGCCATTGAAGCGCTTAATATCGGTGCTATTGCTTATTTATTAAAACCTTTAGTACCCGAGCAATTTATAGAAGCGATTGAAAAATGTTATAGGAAGAATACGGAATATAAATTCAATAGCATGCAGTTGAATATGGCCGATAGTTATTTGAAGGCGCCGAATAAGCCCAAAAGAATCGCTTTGCGTACCTTTGAATATACCCAGATTGTGAATATCGAGGATATTTTATATTGCCATGGCGACAAAGGGTATACGACATTTTATATGAAGGACAACAAACCTATGATGGTATCTAAAGTGCTGAAACATTTTGAAACCATGTTGCCTGAAACAGACTTTATTCGCTGTCATCAATCTTATCTGATCAACGCAAACTATATTAAAAAATATTTTAAGGATGGCCAGTTGGAAATGGCAGATGGCAAAATGATTCCTGTAGCGACTAGAAAGAAGGATGTTATCCAGCAATTTCTGAATGATTTCTAATAAAAAAAACATTGTTTTTAAATAGAAAGTAAGCTTTATTTTTCTCATAGTGATTAAAAACTAAAAATTATAGTAACTTCGCTTTAATACTAAAATTATTAGTATTAAATTTGCTTAAACTTAAGACGGAGGAGGCTATGCTAATAACAGAAAAACAAAGTTTAATTGGCCAATTAAAAAAAGACTTGTTGCTATGGCAGGGAGTAGGGCAAAAATCAACTGATACGCTTCCAATGGGGCTTGGGCCATTGGAAGAGGCTTTCCCAAATGGGATTTTCCCTAGGGGGGCGATTCATGAATTTGTTAGTTTTGATCGGATAGGAGGAGCCGTTTCTTGTGGTTTTATAGCTGGCTTATTAGGCAAGCTGATGCGAAATGGTGGCATCTGCATTTGGATAAGTTGTTTTCACACCCTGTTTCCCACAGCCGTTAAATCCTTTGGTGTTGAGCCTGAAAATATCATATTTGTCCGTATGGTACGAGAAAAGGATGTATTATGGGCAATGGAAGAGGCTTTGAAATGTGGCGGAGTGGCAGCTGTATTGGCAGAGACGCACCAGTTGGACTTCGTGCAGTCTCGGCGTTTGCAGTTGGCTGTTGAAAAAAGTGGGGTGACGGGATTTATCCTGCAGCACAATCCGAAATTATTGGGGGCAACAGCTTGTGCTGCACGATGGAAAATTAGCTCAATGCCCAGTCAACTGGAAGATGGGTTGCCGGGAATTGGCTATCCAAGCTGGGATGTCGAGCTCCTTAAAGTACGGAATGGGAATCCGGGCCGATGGCAGATGACATGGGCTGCGGGTGATTTTGAACCTGTTGCTAAAGTCAGATCGGTTGCCGAAGAATGGCGTAAATCTTATGCTAATCAGGGAATGGCATGAAAAAAAGATTTGCATCCTTATGGTTCCGCCATCTAAAAACAGATTGGATGGCCGTGGGGCACCCTCTGCTTAAGGAAGTTCCCTTTGTGCTGGCAATTTCTAGCCGTGGAAAGTTGGTCGTAAATGCCAGTAATGTTTGGGCTGAAAAGGAAGGTGTATACCCTGGTTTAGCCATTGCTGATGCAAAAGCATTTTTACCCTCCTTAAAAGTGATCAATGAACGTCCCGGATTAACCGAAAAGTTGCTTCATAATATTGCACATTGGTGTATCCGGTATACACCGTTTGTCGCGATAGATCTGCCCGAAGGAATTATTTTGGATATCAGTGGCTGTGCACATTTGTGGGGTGGAGAAGCATTTTATTTACAGCATATCGTCTCGCGGTTTAAAGATCATGGTTATGACGTGCGCATGAGTATTGCGGACACGATCGGTGCGGCTTGGGCAATGGCCCATTTTGGAAAGGAAAATCCTATTGTTGAGCCACAAATGCAGTTTGATGCTTTATGGGCTTTACCCGCAGAGGCACTTCGGCTGGAAGTAGCTGTGCTGCAAAGGCTACAAAGTCTTGGATTAAAAACAATCGGAAGCTTTGCAACCATGCCGCGAACTGCGCTACGCAGACGTTTTGGTACAGATTTATTACGCCGTCTGGATCAGGCTACTGGGCTTGAGGATGAATTTATTGCGCCCATAAAACCTATTGTTCCTTACGAAGAACGTTTGCCCTGTCTAGAGCCTATTCGGACAGCCAATGGAATTGAACTTGCCCTGCAACAGCTTATATATACTATCTGCAAACGCCTGGCAGGGGAAGGTAAAGGCGTACGGGAAGCGATATTACAATGCCATCGTGTGGATGGAAAAATAGAGCAGATCAGTATCGGGACCAATCGCGCGACAGCACATGAGCATCACCTATTTCAGTTATTTGCCCTGAAAATCGCACAGATAGAACCCGCTTTGGGTATAGAATTGTTTGTCTTGGAGATTCCGAAAGTTGAAGCGGCAGACCCTGCTCAGGAGAATTTATGGGGCAATCGTATTGGACTGGATAATCCCATGGTGACCGAATTATTGGATCGTTTGAAAAGTAGGGATCCTGGTTGCGAAATTTCTCGCTATTTGCCTGCCGCGCATTATTGGCCTGAACGGTCCATGAGAATAGCCAGTTCAGTGCAGGAAGCATCCGCTGTTGATTGGCAGGTGGACAGACCTCGTCCCACCCGCTTGCTTAGTATCCCCGAACCTATTATAGTCACCGCACCTATTCCAGATTATCCGCCATTGTTATTTCGGTACAAAGGGCAAGTATATACGGTAAAGAAAGCGGATGGCCCGGAGCGAATTGAGCGGGAGTGGTGGATCGATACAGGCGAGCATCGGGATTATTATGCTGTAGAGGATGAGAAGGGCCGACGATTTTGGCTCTATCGTTCGGGGCATTACGATGATAGGTCGCCGAATCAATGGTTTTTACATGGTTTTTTTGCGTAATAATGGGATATTGTGAATTACAGGTGACGAGCAATTTTAGCTTTCTGGAAGGAGCATCCCACCCGGAGGAATTGATGGAACGTGCGGCAGCATTGGGGTATCGGAAAATTGCAGTGACAGACCGGAATAGTTTTGCAGGTATTGTTCGCGCGCATACTGCCGCCAAAAAACAGGGCATTACCCTTATTCCAGCTTGCCGTTTGGACCTTCAGGATGGACCAAGTTTATTGGCTTATCCAACTGATAAAGAAGCTTATGGGCGGCTGTCTTCTCTGTTGACTGTAGGTAATCTGCGTGCCGAGAAGGGAAAATGCACGCTCTATAGATCCGATGTTTATCAGTATAAGGAAGGAATCAAATTTATCATTTGTCCCCCCAATAGATTAACGGTTAAATTTGAACTTGAAGCGGAGTTTACTGCATTTGTAGCGGAATATAAACAGCGCTTGGATACGGCACTGTATTTAGGGGTCAAACGGCTCTATCGTGGTGACGATGCAAAGCTTTTGTTTCGCCTACAACAATTAGGAGAAAGCTTAAGCCTTCCTCTTGTTGCTTTGGGTGATGTATATTATCATATACCTGAACGACGTGATTTACAGGATGTTTTAACCTGTATTCGAGAGAAATGTACGATCCAGACGGCCGGATTTAAATTGTATCCAAACGCAGAACGTTACCTGAAACCTATAGCGGAGATGGAACGTCTGTTTAGGCCATATCCAGAGGCCATCGCAAAAACAATGGAAATAGCAGCAGCATGCAACTTCTCCCTGGATGATTTAAAATATGTCTATCCGGATGAACTGTCGTCCGATGGACGTACTGCGCAGGAAGAATTAGTTTATTTGACATGGAAGGGTGCAAAAGATAGATTTGGTGACCAGATTCCTGATACCATCCGTGATACCATCCAGATGGAACTTGATTTTATTGGACGGAAAAACTATGCATCTTATTTTTTGACCGTTTACGATTACGTACGTTTTGCCAAGGAAAGGGGCATTTTATGCCAAGGTCGTGGTTCGGCCGCCAATTCTACCATCTGTTATTGTCTTGGCATTACTTCGGTCAATCCCATCGAATTCAGGCTGCTCTTTGCTCGGTTTATGTCCGATGCCCGGGATGAACCACCCGATATAGATGTTGATTTTGAACATGAACGCCGAGAAGAGGTGATCCAGTACATTTACGAGAAATATGGCCGCAATCGTGCAGCTATTGTGGCTACAGTAACACAGGTCCGTGCTAAGGGAGCTGTACGGGATGTGGGGAAAGCAATGGGGCTATCCATGGATACCGTTAGCCGTTTGGCTGGTGTTGTGAGCAGCCATTGGGATGAGGATATTGACCTGGGACGTTTAATGGAACAGGGTTTTAAGCCGGACGATCCGCACTTACGCAAAGTGCTCGAACTGACGCACCAGTATATCGGGTTTCCAAGGCAACTGGGGCAACATACTGGAGGTTTTGTCATTACACAGGGTAATCTCCATGAACTCTGTCCATTGGTGAATGCCCGCATGGATAACCGGACCAACCTGGAGTGGAACAAAGATGATCTGGAAGCGCTGGGATTCCTGAAAGTGGATGTATTGGCATTAGGGATGCTGACCTGTATCCGGAAGGCTTTTGATCTTGCCCAAAGACATTATGGACTGGATCTGACTTTGGCAGGAATTGGTGCTCAACATGACCCGGAAGTGTATGATATGATCTGTCATGCCGATACGCTGGGGGTATTTCAGATTGAGAGCCGGGCACAGATGTCCATGCTGCCGCGGCTAAAGCCAGAGACGTTTTATGATCTGGTTATCGAGGTGGCCATCGTACGTCCGGGACCGATACAGGGGAATATGGTGCATCCTTACCTGCGCCGGCGTAACAAAGAAGAGGACGTGGACTATCCTAAAGAAGAAATTAAGGCGATTCTGGAAAAAACCTTGGGTGTCCCACTTTTTCAGGAACAGGCCATGGAGATTGCAATTGTTGCGGCCGGATTCACCCCCGCTGAAGCAGACGAACTGCGCCGTAGCATGGCGACTTTTAAGGCAAAAGGGCAGGTGTCGGTCTTCAGGCAGAAGATGATCGACGGTATGATGAAGAAAGGTTATACAGAAGAGTTTGCCGTGCGGGTCTTTCGGCAGCTGGAAGGATTCGGAAGCTATGGCTTTCCGGAAAGTCATGCGGCCTCTTTTGCGCTGCTGGTATATGTATCTTCTTGGATTAAATACCATTATCCTGATATTTTTGCAGCTTCTCTGCTCAATAGTCAACCCATGGGATTCTATCAGCCTGCCCAGATCGTTATTGATGCCGAACGGCATGGTGTGAAAGTGCTCCCCATTGATATCAACCACTCCTTTTGGGATAATACCCTGGAGGGTGAGGTGGGCAAACAGCATGCATTACGTTTAGGACTACGCCAGATTAAAGGGTTTTCGGAAGAAGAGGCTTTGTTATTGACCAAAGGGCGTATAAATGAGTATTCGACGGTCACAGCGGTGATGGAAGCCGGATTATCCCTGCCAGGATTGGAGCGTTTAGCCGAGGCGGATGCTTTTCGTTCGCTGGGCATTGACCGTAGACGGGCACTATGGGAAATTACAGCTTTAGGAGATCGCCCCATTGGAATATTTGAGGGGAAAGCATCATCAAATGCTGAAGGGCAGATTGAGCTGCCTTTGTTAAGTTCCAGCCAACATGTGGTGGCGGATTATGCAAGGACAGGGCTGTCTATCAAAGCACATCCAGTGAGTTTCCTGCGTGACAAATTGGACCTTCTCCACGTTGTTCCAACCGAAAAACTAGGCTTGGTAAAAAATAATATGCCTGTTAAAGTATGTGGATTGGTTACGGTACGACAGCGTCCGGGGACTTCCAAAGGCGTGTTATTTGTTACCATTGAGGATGATACTGGTTTTGCAAATGTGGTCATCTGGAGTAAGGTATTTGAGAAATACCGAAAAGAGATCCTTGGGGCGAAATTGTTTATGGTTGCTGGAAAAGTACAGGTCGAAGGAGAAGTAATCCATATCATTGCCGAACGTTGTTTTGATATGTCAGGTTTATTAAAAAATCTGGCAGAAGAGGATGAGCAGGTAACGCATGTATTTTATAAAGGACGAAATTTTCATTGACCTTTCATTTATTAATCTCATTTTTGGAAACCGTACAGCAGGTACAATAACTGGAACCAACTGAAAAGAACATAAAATTAGATGGACAACAACATTCTCGTTAATAAAATTGAAATCGAAAAAAAAATCATCATCGATTTGATCAAACAGAATAATCGCGACGGAGCCATTGTCCTGATCGCCAACCGTGCAAATGTAAAATTTAAAACGGCCCGAGATATTGTTCAAATGTTTGACGAAGACGATATAGATCTTTTCGATGGTAAAGACCTGTTTTTAGTTGATTACGAAGAAGTGTCTCACAGTGATTCTTCAGTTTATCAAGAGCCAGCTCCATCTTCTTTTTTGGAAGTAGAAAAAGACAGAAGCAAACGTGGGAGAAGTAAAAAGGGTTTACTAATAGGCTTATCTCTACTTGCTTTAGGTTTTATTTTTCTACGTTATGTTATTGGCTTTAATCATATCGGACATCATCTGTCGGAACTGGCTCAAGTGTTTGATAAAAATGATGGGGGAGCAGCGGCTTTGGATGCTGATACCGCAGACCGAAAAGTCTCTTTGGAACCCGGTGTCACCCGGGTAGCTGATGCAGAGGACTTCCGGCCTGTAGACACCAATCTACTTTCTCCAGAATTCAAAGCCTCAGAAATGGCGAAGATTAAAAACGCTCAATTTGATAAATTAATACCCGCAAAGAAATCTCCTACAGATGAAGAGGCGCAATTGGCTTTAATTTACCTTACAAATAAGCGGTTGACAGAAGTGATCATTCAGCAAAAGTTGAATATCAAAATTGGCCAATGTTATGAAATCCCCCTTAGGGAGGGAAACCAACGCTGTGTCAGCTGCATGATATTACTCTATAATCGGGAAAAGAAACATTGGCAGGAAGCTCCTGATGGGGAGAATTTCCTGGACAATGCCTATGATTTTTATCTTCCTGAGGGAGATGATACATGGCGCGCCAAGTCTTTAAGTATGCACATCCCTTATGACTATGCCTTGTTCAAAAAGCACGAACGAAAAGATTAAGTTTGTTTACTCCAATATTTCATTGGCATTATTATACTTCACAGTCATACTTTTGCTGAGCGGTAATACAGTTACCCTTCTTCTTCCCACTTGCCGGTAAGCAGACAATACAACAGGCCACCAATAGCAATAATAAGATGGATACTGAAGTAGCAGATCCGTAAGCTGCAGTAATGTTGTTCAGCCGGAAAAATGGATTCCCATTTTTGTGTAGGAACAGGCCAACAACAAAAGCAATACCAAGACAGATGGACAGTTGCTGTACGGTAAGGTAGATCGCGGATCCCACGCCGATCAATTCCTTGCTGACATCTTTTAAGGCTAACGTCATCAGAGATGGTAGAACACTACCACAGCCAAGCCCATAAAAGAAAAAGAGCAGATGAAGTTGATCGCTTGCGACACTTATTTTATTGAGGACAAGTAAATGAAGAAATAGGCCCATAACCATTATTCCCAATCCGGTGAGTACAACGGCTTTGCCATGACGTTGAATAAACCTGCTGACTATCAGGCTGGCAACAACGTACCCTATCCCCTGAAAGACGAAAGCGATGCCTGTCATTGTTGCTGTATAACTTTTGTCATGCTGTAGATAATTGGAGTTAATAATGAAATAAGCATCCTGGACCATGTAATAGGCCAATGCCGCAATCAGTCCCAGATTGAAAACCCTGTCGCGGAAAAGGACGAAGTTAAAAAGCGACTGCTGTCCCGCTTTATATAGTTTCTTCTGCTTTTTTAGAAATAACAGCGTAAAGGTAAGCGCAGTTACCAGCAATAATATAGACCAGATCGGCCAATGCAACTCAGGACCCATGACCAAGGGAGATATTAGGCCCAGCAAGAGTATAAATAAACTCAGCATTGGTATAAATGAAATCGTGGATGTAGGATTTGGCTGGTCCCGGGGGACATAGCAGTAAGCGGCAATACAGGCGAGGATACCTATTGGAATATTAATTAAGAAAATAAGGCGCCAGCTTTCATGGATCCAGGACTGATCAGGAAGTAAACCCCCGAGCAGTTGTCCGATCACGGAGGCAATACCTGCGATGCTACCATATACTCCCAGGGCCATAGCTCGCTTAGAGGCGTCTTCAAAGAGCACTGTGATTAGGGCTATACCCTGTGGTACCATCATGCCTGAACTAATCCCCTGCAGTAATCTGCCCAGTAACAGAAGGTAGATATTAGTTGACAGCCCACATAAAACAGACGCAAAAGTAAAACCGGCCATACCTATGATGTATAATTTCTTTTTACCAAAATAGTCTCCGGCACTGCCCGCATTGATCAGCAGGCTGGCGTAGCCAATAATATATAAGATAATGATCCACTGGATTGCACTATTGCTCAGATCCAGGGCCTGTTGTATGGTCGGTAGGGAAACATTGATAATGAATAAATCGATGACAAACAAAAAGATGCCAATGGATAGAATACAAATGTGAAGCAAATCTTTAATTCGGAAGCGCATATAGCCAAAGTTTTTGATAATTTTATGGTCAAAAGTAGTTTGGATATTTTTTATAGTCAAGTAGTTATAAATGATGTACTTAGTATGGTTTTATGAACTAATGGTCAGTATGAGGTGATTATGGATGAAAAAAAAAGTGAATTTTTTGGAAGTTGCTGTGATGTCAATGGTATTTTTAAGATCATTGGCGGAAAATGGAAGGTTTTACTTATCAAAGCCATCGCAAAAGAATGTCCTAAACGGTTCGGGGAATTGCGAAGGGAGATGGATGATATCGCACAGACCACATTAACCGTCCAATTGCGCGAACTGGAGCGTGATGGTATCCTTTGCCGACAGATTTACGCAGAATCGCCACCGCGAGTCGAGTATAAGCTGAGCGAAGTGGGCAAGACCCTATTACCGATTATTGAGCAGCTGGATGACTGGTGGCTGCACTATAAAAAGAGATAACTTAGACAGGGGATATAAGAATCAAAGGCGAATGGGGTATTAAGCCATAATACCGCCAGCAATGCCGCAGATAGGGTTCAGCGGAACGTTAATAATCTTTTCGGATACAGTGCTATAATATTACTTCATTGTCTGTCGTTCCGGTGGACAGGATGTCAGCAATACTCTTTAATGTCCGTTGAGAAATTTGGGTGAGTGCTTCCGTTGTGAAAAATGCCTGATGTGCTGTTACCAAGACATTTGGAAAACTCATCAATAACTGAATGGTATCATCTTCGATAATAGCAGTGGAGAGATCTTTGAAAAACAGTTTCTCTTCCTGCTCATAAACATCAATACCTAATAATGCTATCTTACGCGTTTTCAATGCACTAATGGCATCGCTCGTGTGAATAAGATTGCCACGGCTTGTATTGATAATAGTTACCCCGTCCTTCATTTTCGCCAGTGATTCCTTATTGATGAGGTAATGATTGTCTGGCGTAAGTGGACAATGCAATGAGATAATATCGGAGTCCTTAAATAACTGATCAAGACTTGTGTATTGAACACCAGCTATAATCAGATCCTGATCGGGATACAAATCATAAGCGATGACCTTTGCACCGAATCCCAATGCAATCCGGATAAATGCTTTACCAATTTTACCTGTTCCAATAACTCCAATTTTCTTTTGATGGATATTGAAACCTAATAAACCGTTTAAGGCAAAATTTTGCTCACGGACACGATTATAGGCTTTGTGGGTTTTTCGGTTGAGCGTTAGTAGCATGGCCATCGTATGTTCGGCAACAGCTTCAGGAGAATAAGCTGGGACACGGCAGACCTGGATACCAAATTCTTTTGCTGCCTCCAAATCGACATTATTGAAACCTGCACATCGTAAAGCAATCAACTTTATACCTTTGTGAGCAAGGATTTCGATCACCTGCCGGTTCAATTTGTCATTGACAAAAACGCAAACAACATCTTCGTCTTCAATTGCATTGACAATATGAGGGCCAAGATGGGTTTCATAAAAATTGAATTGGAAACCGTAAATTTCGTTTTCCCGTTCGAAAAAGACTTTATCGTAAGGCTTGGTTGAAAAGAAAGCTATTTTCATAAAATTGTATATCCTATGTAAATATACAGTATTAATTTTTTACCTGATTTAAATTTAGGTGAATAAAGGGAGTAATTCTTGAAGAATCCATGATAAAAGCGGTAAATTAGTTTGAAAGTACAATAAAATTATTCGATTTAACTTTTGAACATAAAATCATTTCATCATGACTTGGTCAACTCAAATTACACAGTTATTAGACATAAAATATCCGATTATACAGGCACCGATGTTTGGGGTTACTACACCGCAGATGGTTGCTGGAGCATCGGAAACCGGCGCGCTGGGTACATTGGCATTGGGAGATTTATCATACGAAAAATGTATGGATGCTATTGAGGCTACCAGAAGATTAACAACGCAGCCTTTTGCAGTCAATATCTTTGTGAATAGCATACCTGAGGTATCCGAAAATCTAAGATCTCAGTATAGTAAGGTTAGTTCATTTATAGCGACACTGGCTCATCAGCACGGGTTGGAGGTCGTATTACCGAGGTTAGAGGAAATTCATTTGACGGATTATAAGGATCAAATCGCAGCCATTATTGCCAGCAAATGCAAAATCGTCAGTTTTACTTTTGGTAATTTAGACAGCCAGAGCATAGCTTTGTTAAAAGAAAATGGGACTGTCTTAATTGGTACCTGCACATCCCTTGCGGAAGCGCTGTTGTTGGAGGCATCAGGTATTGATATTATTTGTGTACAGGGGCTGGAAGCTGGAGGGCACCGTGGAAGTTTCCAAGCTACTGTCATCCCTCAGATCGGTGGACTTTCCTTATTGTCGCAAGTATATGATCATGTTAACAAACCATTGATTTATGCCGGTGGGATATATAATGCCCGAACGTTGCTTGCCGCACAGCAATTGGGGGCGGCAGGTTTTCAGGTTGGCAGTTTATTACTTAAATCCAGGGAAAGTGCGTTACTTGATTTTGAGAAACAACATTTAAGTCAGGTGAAAGAATCAGATATTGTATTGACCCGGAGTTTTTCTGGAAGGTTTACTAGGGCAATAACAAACACTTTCATTAAAACTGTGGATGGAACGGACTATATTTTACCTTATCCCTATCAAAATAAATTAACCAATGCCTTAAGAAGGGCGGCAAAGGCAAAAGGAAACACAGATTTCGTCGGTATTTGGGTTGGGCAATCCATTCATTCCTATCGGGATGGTTCGACCGGAGATATCCTTCAGGAGCTAATTCGGGAAGTTGAAGAGGCGACAGGCTAAATAATGCGATAAACCAATATGCTATGTAACTAAAAATACAAAGCTGCCGCAGTTTCCTAGGGATGTAGATATTGTTCTACAATAATTTATTCCTTATTCTTTTTTTATATAGAAAATGATTAAATTAGAGTTAACTAAGTTATAAACAGATTCATATGGAAATTAAAACATCTTCAAAATTTGTAGCCGAACTAATTGGAACATTTGGTTTGGTACTATTTGGTTGTGGCGCAGCCGCTATTGCTGGAGCCAATACCCTGGGAGGACTTTCGGGGTTAGGCCTCTTGGGTATTGCAGTGGCATTTGGTCTATCGGTCGTGGTCTTTGCTTATGCCATTGGCGGAATTTCAGGCTGTCACATTAATCCGGCTGTGACAGTGGGGGTATTGTTGGCTGGAAGAATGTCTGCTAAGGACGCAATTGTGTATATCATTGCACAATTTATCGGTGCACTTTTGGGTGCATTTGTATTACAGCAAATTCTAAGTGGTCAATTAGCGGGTTTTACAGCTGGAGAATGGGCTTACGGATCCAATGGATGGGGAAAAGGTTATCAAAACGAATATGGTACAGCTTCGGCTTTTCTTATTGAGGCTGTTTTAACTTTCCTCTTTCTTTTTGTCATTTTGGCTACAACATCAAAAGTTGGAAACGGAACAATGGCGGGTTTAGCAATTGGATTTACATTGCTATTAATACATCTTGTAGCCATACCGGTGACAGGTACTTCGGTTAACCCTGCTCGTTCATTCGGTCCTGCGATTCTTGCAGGAGGTAACGCGTTATCGCAATTGTGGTTATTTATAGTTGCACCATTAGTGGGTGCTGCGGTTGCTGCAGGCGTGTGGAGAGCTTTGGAACCTAAAGATTAAACGTTATAACAACAAATTACAGCGCGTAAGGAACCTATCCTTACGCGCTGTTTTGTGTGTACTAATTCGTATCCCAATACGAATTTTAGTCCTGTGTTTTTATGCCTCCTGTAAATCCTTGATAAAGGCCGTGACTTTTTCCTCATCGGTCGCCCAGGAGGTGATGAGTCGAATGGCAGCGTAATCTGCATCGATATTTTTCCAAATATAAAATTGATAATTGAGACTCAAGCGTTCAATAACTTTTTTGGGTAGAATTGGGAACAGTTGATTTGTGGTGGATTCGGTTAGGAAGGTATAGCCTTTGCCTCGGACTGCTGCTGCGATACGCATGGCCATTACGTTTGCTTTTCGTGCCAGATCGAAATACAGATCATCTTTAAAGAGTTCTAAAAACTGAATGGAAAGAATTCGCCCTTTGGCCAACATGGCACCTTTTTGCTTGATCGCATAATCAAAATCCGTAGCCAATTCGGGTTTATTAAAGATAATGGCTTCACCTAAAAGCGCACCATTTTTAGTGCCGCCAATATAGAATACATCGGTATACTGACTGATTGTTGCAAGCGTTAAGTCGTTATTTTCCGCTGTAAGTGCATGCCCCAATCGTGCCCCGTCCATATAAAGTAACAACTGGTGGGATTGACAAAACTTATACAGAGCTTTGATTTCTTCATTGGTATAAAATGTGCCAATTTCTGTTGAATTAGAAATATAGACGATGCGTGGCTTGACCACATGGGGAGCAAGTGCATATGCAGCTAAAACTTCAGCGACATCCTCGGGCCTTAATTTCCCATCTATTGTTTCAGTCGTAATCACTTTGTGCCCCGTGGCCTCGATGGCACCCGTTTCATTTGCCGCAATATGTCCTGTTTTTGCACTTATCACAGCCTCATGCACACGCAGTAAGAATGATATAATCAGTAAATTCGTTTGGGTACCTCCTGACACAAAATGGATGGCTGCAGCTGGATTATTCAATCTTTCTCTTAAAATTGCTTTTGCCTCATGTGCGTATTGGTCTTCGCCATATCCAAGTTGTTGTACCAGATTAGTTTCAATAAGTTTATCCAAAATACGGGGGTGTGCTCCCTCCGAATAGTCGTTTTTAAAGTTGTACATAATAAGTGTTTTAGTTCAGGTATCTTCTAATTCACCAACGGCTACGGTAGTCTTCCTGATCCTTATATTAGAAACCAGAGAACAGAAAAGGCCATGGCTGTTTGTGGATTCAAAAGTATAAATAGGTTCTTACTTTTTGGTGTTTTTAACAAAAAAAATAATGGACAGATTAATTACCTTTACCTGTCAGCGATTCAGGCAGAGCGCTAGTCACAAACACCAAACTGCCCGTCAAGGTGATTTGACAAGCAGTTTGGTTTTATACGAGAACGACGGAATGAAATCTTACTTTAATAAATCATAGACACGAACGTAGTCAATTTCAAATGTTATCGGGAATATCGTATCGTCGATACCTTCTTTGCCTCCCCAATTGCCACCAACAGCCAAATTGATTAACCAATGGAATTTTTGGTCAAAGGGCCATTCGTTAAAACCCTTGTTTTCATTTTCAACGTTGAAAATCTCCCACTCATCAACAAAACCTTTGATGTAGCTTGGTGTCCAGTCTATACGATAGGTGTGAAAGTCATCAGAAACACCAGACACCTTTTTTTTGCTGGTTTTTTGTGTATTTATACCATGGTTATACGATTTGGTATGGGTAGAAATATGAACGATATCCTGATCGTATCCGACATGTTCAAGGATATCTATTTCCCCAGAATTAGGCCAGTCTCCATATTTTCGATCGGTAGGAAGCATCCAGATCGCAGGCCAGGAACCGCGACCTAGTGGCAGTTTTGCCCGGGCCTCAAATCTACCGTAAGTGAAATCCCCTTTATTCTTGCTGGTCAGCCGTGCGGAGGTATAGGATTTACCGCCTTTATTTTCTTTTTTCGCTGTAATCTTCAGGACGCCATCCTGTACTAGGGAATTTGATCGTGAAGCTTCCATATAATATTGTAATTCATTGTTTCCCCAGCCGTCATAGAGAGAACCGATATCGTAGGACCATTTGCTTTTATCCGGTAAACCCGAGTAATTAAATTCATCGGACCATACCGGTACCGGCGAAAAGTGATAGGCTCTGCCGCCGGTCTTATTTAGAGTTGATTTCACATAAAAGGGGATATTTGCCGTCGCAACGTTGTTATTTCCATCGCTTGCATATACAAATAGCCGATAGGCACCTTCTTTGGAAGGAGCAGTTAATGTACCCTTGTCGTCTGTTCTATTTTTGATAAATCCGGCTAGTGCCTGTGGCCGTTCTTCACGGTCACCACCTTCTTTAAGGTCGGTGCTCTCATGGAGAAGTTCCCAGCGTATCCTTAATTTATCCCCATCGGGATCCCGTACAAAGACTTCCATGGGATAGGTTTCACCCGATTCAAGATAGATAAAATCTTTTGCCTGCCTGTTGTCCAATAAAAAAGAGTCCAGCTGCGGAGCCCGATTGTCTGGCCATTTTCCTGACCAGAGGTAATGCATCACATCGACAACCTCATTTTCTTCGCCAGCTTCGGTAAACAACCCATACCAGGTCGGTGTCCGTTCTTGCTTCTGTCCCCACAGAAAGACATAAGAACCTAGACAGTTTTTGTCCTGACCGATAGCGGCTTCGTATCGACTTTTGTAAACGGCTGCTTTCTCGTGGCTGGTCTCTTCAATCGATGCGCCCCAAGGTGTTTGGAGGCTTTCCCAGTGACCAGTAGGGCCCCATTCTGTCACGATATAGGGTTTGTTCCAGCCTGTTTTTTGCAATTGTTCAGGAACGGAGGCAAGTCCGCCGTACACTTGTACGGCAATGAGGTCCAATGCTGGACATTTGGTTTTGATATAATCAATTTCCTTTTGATTTATACCGGCGAGCATCGTGGTGACTAAGTGATTGGGATCTAATTCATGGATCATCTCAGCAATAGCATTGACGGCATCCCAGACCTTGGGATTACTGTAATGCAAGTTGAGTTCATTGCCGATTCCCCAGGCCAATAGGGCCGGATGATCTTTGTATTTCAGGATCACTGTGCGCAGGTATTCTTTTTGTTTTGCAACAGCCGCTGGGTCGTTGTAATCGAAGCCATGCCGTTCTGTTTTCACGTCTAGACCCAGAGTTACCGTAAGTCCCAGCTGTTGTGCTTTATTTAGGATTTCATCTGCTTGGTAAGGGCTCCATGTGCGTATGGAGTTACCTCCATACGCTTTTAATTGTTCCATATTGCTTGTTCCGCCCGCCCCTTTGATGAAGTAGGGCCGCCCGTTGCGCATGATTGTAAAGCCACCGCCGACCTTAGTAATTGTTGTTTTAACGGGTTTCCCTTGCTGTCCCCATCCGATGGGAAGGAAGAGAAGGTTGAGCAATAGAAAAGCGAGTAGTCTTCCTGCTGTCATCATTTATCGAAAGTTAGGATTTGCATCTATTTGAGTTTGTGGTATAGGGAGGAACTCACTTACACCGGGAGTGAATTTTGCACCGAATACTTCTTTTGCCCGTCCTGTACGGACCAGGTCATTGAACCGCTCGCCCCACCATTCACAGGCAAATTCGGCGCGGCGTTCGTCCAAAATCTGGTTTAAAGTGACATTTGTAATTGCTGTTAGTTTGGCACGTTCACGTATCAGACGAAAAGGCTCATCACCATTTTGTCCCTTTCTGACTTTGGCCTCTGCATTTAATAAAAGTACATCCGCGTAACGTAATATACGCACATTATTGTTCGCTCCATATTCCATTCGACCTGCCGTCATCTGTGATTTTGGAAGATAGGCTTTGCCGTTGAAATATTTGACGCCGAATGGATTCCCATAGACAACATCGCCGCTTGGTGTTGTTGCCGTAGTTGCTGGGTTGCCGTTGATGCCACAATATAAGATTGTCGTTTTTAGCCGTTCGGTTTCGCCTCTATTGGTTAAGAAATCAACAATATTCTGTGAAGGTGGGACCCAGCCGGCACCAGAAATAGGACTCCCTTTTTGATCACCTGAAGGACCTTGCCACTTGAAAAACGTTCCCCAATCAACACCGGGACGAACAATATCCCCGGTTCCTAATCCAAAATCGGAATATTGCAGTTCAAAGATAGATTCATTGGATAGTTTTCCCGGAATTTTAAAAAGCTCATAATAGTTGGGGTATAAGGAAAATTTGCCACTCGCAATAATTTTGTTTGTGGCATCAAGGACATCGTTCCAATAGGTACTTCCGTTATCATTTCCCGCCAAATCTGCTGCGGCTTTCGCTTTTAAAAGAAGCGCGGAATATCGTGTTACCGCACCAACGTGCTTGGACTGATTAGGACGTGCGTCTTCAAGATCCTCCAAACAGGCATTCATTTCATCAAGGATAAATTGGCGAACCTCTGCGGCTGTACTTTTATTGATTGTGGCCAGGCGACCGATATTATCGCTGTCAATTAAAATAGGTACATTTCCAAACAGACGTGATGCCATGAGATGGGCATATGCCCTTAGAAATCTGACTTCGGCTTTGTATTGTTTATTGAGTTTTATGTCAGCTGTATTTGATGCGGGGATTTTTGCAGCGAAGTTATCCAGTTCGATCAATGCATTGTTTGCTGCAATAACAAGGCTGTAATAACTGATCCAAGATTGATTTAATCCCCAATACGATTGAATCGTGACATCATTTTGAAAATTTTTGATACCCATTAATTCGGGGTTGTCATTTGGATTTGGTGCAGCCTGTTGGTAGTCGTCATCGCGCATACAACGAATGGAAAGGTCAATCCAGTGCACCAGATTATCATCTGAAGCCGAACGATATACACCGGAGACAGGGCCATACATCAAAGCGGTATTGCTGTAATCGATCTCCTCAGAACGCTGTTGGTTTTCTAAGGGTTTGTCCAAAAATTTACTACAGCTCGATAGGCCAAAAGAAATGCCTAAACAGCTTGCAATCAGGATATATTTAAAAGTTTTCATGCAGTTTAAATTAAAGGGTTAATAGTTAGAACGATACTTTGACACCTAAACTATACGTAGAGGCGATCGGATACACATTGGCATCGAATCCCATTCCGGATATTTCTGGCGTAAATCCATTGTATTTGGTGAAAATGAAAGGCCGGTCAGCTGTGGCGAATATACGCACCGGTATTTTGTTCAGATCAAAATTATAGCCCAATTGTATATTCTGTATCCGTAGGTAAGCTCCGCTTTCAACAAAAAAAGAACTTGCTTGAAGATTCCATGGTGCAACGGAACCTTTTGCGGAGGGATGTGTATTACTGCTTCCTTCTTCGGTCCAGAGATTTTCGATGAATGCGGCATCTGCGTTCATCTGATTGTATTTCCGACGCATTGCACGATTAAGGTTATGGATCTTGTTGCCGGCTACTCCTTGAATTGCAACACTTAAATCAAATTTTTTGTAATCAAATGCTAGGTTAAATCCATAGGCAACAGTGGGAAGGTAATTACCGAGGTTTACGCGGTCTTTTTCGTCAAGTTCACCATTGTTGTTCTGATCCTTGTACTGAAGATATCCTGGTAAAATCGGTGTATTTGGATTTTGTTGATTGTATTTTTTTGCGATAGGATCCGAATCAATCTGATTCTGGTTTTGGTAGACCCCTGCGACTTCATAGCCATAATAGAAGTTGATTGGCTGATTAAGTTCTATCCGTGCCGGGAATTCTGCTGACCATTCCGGATAACCATTCATGATATTTTCCAGTCCGCCAAGATTCTTTACCCGATTTTTTAGCGTGGTCAGGTTTCCGCCTATTGCATACCCAAAGTCACCGACCTTGTCTTTCCATTGCAAACCAATTTCCCAGCCACTGTTTGTCACACTGCCCCAGTTTCCATAGACACGATCCCAGGAAAAGGGGATAGGCCGGCTAAAAGCAAGATCATTTGTCGTGCGGTGGTAATAATCTACTGACCCTGTCAAACGGTTGTTCAATAGAGCAAAGTCTAGACCGCCATCCCATTCTTCAACAACTTCCCAGCGAACTTGGGTGAAAAAACGTCCGACGCGGTATCCTGGTACTCGGATACCATTTGTTAATCCCTCGCTGCCAAATATACCCGAGTAGTTGTTGCCAGAGTAGATCGTCGCATAACCTGCATTGGGTTGGATACCATCGTTCCCCAATTTACCCCAACTTCCACGGATCTTTAACTGATTGAAGAGCTTTTGGTTTTCCATGAACTTTTCCCGTGTCAATACCCAGCCCAGACCTACCGATGGGAAATAGCCCCATTTCGTTTGGTATTTAGAACTTCCGTCCGCGCGGAATGTCGCAGTCAGTAAATACTTGCTGTCATAGTCATAAGTACCTCTGGTGAAGTACGATATTCCTGCATTTCGAGATCCTTTCTCTCCATAACCTGTGGCTGAACCTGTGCCTTGTGCATCGACACCTACATACCAGAACTCCTCAGATGCCGGTACATCATTGGCCTGAACCCAAGTTTCACGCCAGCGTTCCTCACGTGAAGACTGGCCTAATAGCAGGGACCAATGATGCTTACCTGCCTGATCTTTATACGTTAAGAGGTTATCTAGAATATAATTGGTATTGCGTGCTTGTGCTGAACGTAAAAAGGAGCGATCGTTGCGCTGATCATTATCAATGTAATAGACCGGATTATAGTTTATATTGTGTGTGGACTGATACCGTTGGCTGAGCTGCGAACGAAAAGTGATCTTGTCCTTCCACAATGTTGCTTCCAGATAGACGGTGGGCAGGATCTGGAAACCCTTTGTTTGGTTTGTATTGTAAAAGGCCGTTGCAATGGGATTGTTGTACCAAAAGCCAGATTGCATGCCGATCGCTGTACTCGAGCCAAATTTCTCTGGTTTGGCAAGTTCCAAGGAAGGATCATAGACCGGATAGAGTGGAGAGGCGAAATAAGCTTGTCTAAAGGCGGCATTATTCGGCGAGTAGGTTTTAAAGTTATTGAAATGCGCACTAAAACCCGCCTTTAACCAGTCTGTTACTTTGGCATCCGCCTGCATGCGGATATTGTATTTTTGGTTCTTATTGCTTGCATCCATAATTCCATCCTGTTTGACGTAATTAAGTCCCATGGAATAGGTGATTTTATCGGATCCGCCCATGATGTCGAGGTTATGGTTGGTGATCAGGGCTTTGGAGCGCAGGAGTTCGTTGAACCAGTCGGTGTCCATGGCTGGGTTGCTTTCGGTTCCACCATACTTTTCTACGGAACTTTTTACAAATGCCTCATTGCCAATTGCAGTTGCGTAAGCAGCATATTGTCGTGCATTGGCCATCTTCAAAACATTTGTTGCTGTCTGAAAACCGGCGAAACCATTATAGGTAATTTTTGATTTCATGTTTAAGCTTCCTTTTTTTGTGGTGACTAAAATAACACCATTTGCGGCACGTACTCCATAAATTGCAGCACCCGAAGCGTCCTTTAAAACAGAGATGTCAGCAATATCATTTGAATTCAGGAAGTCAATATTATCCATGAACATTCCGTCCACAACATATAGGGGGCTTTCGTTATTAAAGGACCCCACCCCACGGACACGAACGGATGGTGATGAGCCTGGTGCCCCCGAACTTACGATTTGCACACCTGCAACAGTACCTTGTAGCGCTTCCATTGGATTGGAAACGGTACGTTTGACCATTTCTTCCATATTTACTGTGCCAATTGGGGCGGTTAGGTCGCCTTTGCGTTGGGTACCATAACCCACGACAACGACTTCATCGAGATTGAAATCTCCTTTTTGTTTGAGTTGAATAGTTAAGGTAGTTCCGTTTAAGGGTACTGTTTTCGTTTCATATCCCAGTGATGAGATGATCACATAATTTAAGTTGGAGGGAATGGTGAGTGTAAAGTCCCCATTTTCGTTGCTACTTGTGCCTATTTTAGAGTTTCCCTGTACAATAATGCTGGCGATGAGAGGATTACCCTGCTCGTTTATAATCCGCCCACTGATTGTTCTGCTCTGTGCACTTACCATATTCGTTAGGCAAGAGAACAGCACAGTACTGGCAATAATACTGATATTATTTTTCATGTGTAATGAATTGAAATTTAGGAATTGTTTATAATTATCAAGAATCAAAATTAGCCTTACAGATATGATTGACGAATTTTAAAGGTACTACAACACTACTTCATATTGGCTTTTTCGGCTATAATTCAATATATTTGAGGTACGTCAAGTTTACGTCAGCCAATTGAAGGGAATTATTATGAAGTGTTTTGCCATCCTTTTTTTTATGCTATTTTCTGCTTTTTCGAATGCGCTTGCACAGGATTTGCTTGGCTTGCCTTTGGTCTACAATTATAGTAAATCCATATACCAAGGCGGGAGCCGCACCTGGGATATCAAACAGGATAGTCATGGCATCATGTACTTTGGTAACAGCGAAGGGCTGCTGACCTTTGACGGACGATATTGGAAAACATTTTCCCTGCCCAATCACACCAATATCCGTTCGATCTGGATTGATGCCGACGATCGAATTTATGTTGGCGGGCAAGGTGATTTCGGATATTTTGAGCGCTCACCGCAATCGGGTTTAGTCTATCGGTCATTGCAGGATTTGGTTCCCGAAAAATACAGGAACTTTGCAGATATCTGGAATACCGTTGGCGTAGGCCAATCGGTTTTTTTTCGCGGGACCAACGTGATATTTGAACTAAAGGGACAAAAGATTCAAGCACATCCTGCCGCTGTAGAATGGTATTATATGGGACAATCTGCGGGGACGCTCTATGCACAGGATAAGAAGAATGGGTTGTTGGAGTTTCGCGACAATAAATGGACTCCTTATCTAAAAGACCTGCCCTTTAAGAATGTGAAAATAGCTTCATTGATGCCTTTTGGCAAAGATCGTATGTTGGTGTCAACCTTAAATAATGAAACCTATGCCTTGCAGAATAGGAAATTGATGCGATTGAATGTACAACATAGCGACGGCAGTTATACACCATCCCTGGCGAAAATTGATGATTCAACCTTTGTTGTTGGCAATGCAAAAGAAGGTTGCCACATACGTGACCTCGCGGGGAAGACCATACAACAGATTGGTGTCAGAGAAGGTTTGCAAAATAAGAATGTCACCGCAGTCTTCGTGGACCGGCAAAAGAATATATGGATCGGTACGGATAATGTGATTTCTGTGATAAGCTATGGAAGCGCTATTCGGTATCTCAGACCAAATATGGAAAATGATGTAACTGGATATTCCGTCCTAATCTTTAATAATGTACTTTATCTTTCGTCTTCCAACGGCGTATATTATGCAGATATAAAAAGCAAGTTAGCAGATCAAAGCCGATCGCCATCCGTCTTTTCCCTTCTTCAGGGCAGCGATGGTGGAGAAGCCTGGCGCCTTGAACAGCTCAATGGTCAGTTATTGCTTGGCCACAATAAAGGCTTATTTCAGATCTTAGGGCATTCTATCAAACCACTAAGCCAGGGCATCGGGACTTGGAAGTTGCTTCCCCTCAATATGGTATATCCGATCAAAGAAAGTTTAATTGGAACTTATCAAGGGCTAGAGTTATTGGATTTTCAGCAAGGGACTTTCTCGACCAAAGGCCCACTGGATGGACTGTCAGATTCCTTTCGCTTCCTTGAGCAGGATGAAAATGGCACGATATGGGCTTCGCATCCGTATCGTGGGATCTATCGTATCACGCTTTCGAAGGATACAAGATCCTACCGGGCAGAACTCTACACACAAAAAAATGGTTTGCCGGCAGATTACCAGAATTATGTATTTAAAATAAAAAATCAAGTCGTGTTTGCGACAGAAAAAGGACTCTACCAGTATGATTATACAAAAAAGATGTTTATGCCCTCGAAGCAGTTCGCTGCATTTAAAGATTTAACGATACGCTATTTAAAAGATGATCAAGATGGAAATGTCTGGTTTTGCACAAAGAAAACGGTTGGTGTGGGACGTTTTGATTCTGGGCGTGAAACATATCATTTGATTAATTTTCCGGAAATAGCGGGGATGAATACGACTGGCTTCGAGCATATTTATAGTTTTGATCGAAATAATATCTATGTGGGTGCAGAAAAAGGAGCGATACACATCAATTATGATAAATACCTAAAGCAAAGCATTAAACCTATCGCTATGTTATCTCAAATTGTCGCTACAGGGAAAGAAGACAGCCTGATTTTTGCAGGTTTTTTTTCGAATACTTTGAGAGTAAAGCAGTCCGGAAAGTCCCTCAAAGATAGCCTGCTACAGCTACCTGCTGTTTTCAACTCTTTCCGATTTAGCTTTTCTTCACCAAGCTACGGTATGCATCAACACCTTGAATTTAGCTATAAATTGTCGGGTTATGATGAGCATTGGTCTTCCTGGACCCCGCAGTCCGAAAAGTCCTACACGAATTTGTCGGATGGACAGTATACGTTTTTAGTGAAAGTACGGAACAATCTAAACCAAGAATCCGATGTGGCCGAATATAGTTTTATCGTGTTACCGCCCTGGTATAAAACACTATGGGCTAAAATCGCCTATTTCCTATTGGCAATGCTGGGGGTGTTGGGATTGGTTCGTGTGCGGAAAATAGAGCGGCGCAAACAGCAGCTGAAACATGAGCAGCAATTGGCGCAATTGCGTTATATCCATCAGTTGGAAATTGAGAAAAATGAGAAAGAAATTGTGAAGCTGAACAATGAAAAACTGGCTCATGAAGTCATGGCCAAGACAAAAGAATTGGCAAGCACAAGTATGCAGCTACTTGAAAATTCAGGGGCATTAATTAAAGTAAGAGATGAGCTGGCCAAGCTCGATACCGGGGAAGATGAAACTTCAAATCTAAAACGGATCAACACATTATTGAAAGACATTGAAAAGAACAGCGCCAATTGGAATCAGTTTGCCAGTCATTTTGACGAGCTCAATGATGGCTTTTTAAACAAGTTAAAGGAAAGACACCCAGGGTTATCCCGTAATGACTTAAAAGTATGTGCGTATTTGAAACTTCATTTTACCTCTAAACAGATTGCGCAATTACAGAATATTACCGTTAGGGGTGTTGAAATCCATCGGTATAGATTACGGAAGAAATTGCAGGTTGAAACGGAGCTATCGTTAAATGAGTATTTGAATACAATTTAATTTTTCTTGTATGAATGAATAGATCGATCTAATAGAAAAGCAAAAAAAGCACCGGCAATATATGCGATCAGATCAGACCAGAGAAAACCCTGACCAAATAATAACCGCAGGAGTTGATGACTGCGGACACTGATCAATAATGGATGTTGTACCAGCTGTAAAAACTCGATTGCGAAACACAATACAAGGGTACTCACAAAACAAAAGTTGAACGATCGGTGAAAAAAAATAAACCTGCATAACCAGTAGACCATAAAGGCATACAGACTATCGCCAACAAAAAGGGGGATAAACGCTACTTTTCGCGATAACAATCCTAAGACTATTGTTATGCACATTAAAATCAGGTAGTGAGCTCTTTTGAGTTTCATCGACACAATTTATACTTTTAGCCTGTTGTTTGTAACTTCATCTTTGTGAATAAACTTCGTTAACACTCTGTTTACTGCGATCATGTGCTCTAGCTAGTTATTGCACCATCAATAATTGAGCAAATAGTCTAAAAATACGTTTTCCCCGAATTCCCTGGTTGAAATACCTTTGTGCATATTAATACTAGATTAACGGCTAAATATAAAAAGAAATTTATTGTACGGAATAAAAAAACGTATTTCAAAAATGCGGTGAGATCGGACCGCGTGGATTTGATCGAAAGGATCAGTACAAGATTACATTTTAACGATTTTTGGCATTTTATTGTAATGACTATTTTATATTTTAGGGTAATCATTTGACATATGCCAAAAATATTATTTCTGTTAAGTTTTTTTTTTAGTTGCAATGTACTATTTGCTCAAATTCGGATCATTGATAGTCTGAGTGGTGACCCCGTACCCTTAGTGAATATTTATGCAGAAGATGGTACATTATTGGGTGTCGCAAATACGGCGGGGGAGTTTGTCTTGGATTCGCTCACGCAAAATGTAAATTCAATGCTCATATTGCAGCATATATCCTATACTAATTACCAGGCATCAATTGCATCGTTTCACAACGAGAAGTTAGTTAAATTGGTCCCACGAAGTATAAAAATAGAGGAAATCGCTATCGAAGACAAAAGCAGATATGATTATCTGGTTTTGAAAGGCTATTTTAGAAATACGACTTTTTTCAACAAACGGACACGTTATTTTTACGATGGTATTATTGCGTATTATATTCCATTGAAAGATAAAAAAGGAAAAGTCTATCATCGGGTTTTAGATTATCGAATTTTGGAAGACTCCATCGCGACCAAGAATTTTAAAGAAGTAATGGGCAATTTTTGGAGCTGGAATCCACATGTTATGCAGATGAAAGCACAGTCTGTTGCTAATGATCTTCCGCCAAAATTTGTGCTGGTTCAGGACAAAGAACGGAAATTAATCAGAATGGGTAATCTGAATACAGGATATATACAAAAGACAACACGTGGCGATGTCCAGGTTTATTTTGATATCATTCCACCCAATAGCCAAAAAGAAGTTAGTTTTTTTAAACTCAAAGGGCAGCAATACACGGGCGTGACG
The DNA here is from genome assembly GCF_013167215.1 of Sphingobacterium prati. Classification (GTDB taxonomy): domain Bacteria; phylum Bacteroidota; class Bacteroidia; order Sphingobacteriales; family Sphingobacteriaceae; genus Sphingobacterium; species Sphingobacterium prati. Next base: position 369,700 of record NZ_JABJWY010000034.1, on the reverse strand, counting down.
ATGGAGAATTATACAGAAACCAATCTTGATCAGCCCGAGCCAAGTAAATTGGTCAGTAAGGTGATGATGAACGTAGGGGCTATTAAAAGAGGGCGTAAATCTGACTTTGTTCCTTTTGACTTTTTGAGTGAATTTTATACACAGGAACGGAAATTCATCACCAAAGAGGAATTCAAAGCGGTAAAGAAAGAGCTGACTTCAGGCGTTTGGCTGGAATTGAAAAGCAGGTATACCAATAAATTTTGGCTGGACAACCCTAAATTTGGCATCCCACAGTTGAATCCGTTTATTGAGAAAAAGTTTGGTAAGGAGCTGGCGGAGCTAAAATGAAATCTATTCAAAACCTTCGTGTGATTTCGAATCAAGTCGGGAATGGCAACCTGTTTCAGATTCAAAGCTTCCTTGTGTAAGACATGGTCTCAATTGGATTGCCGAAAATCTTCTTGTGTCCTTTTTGCTGTAAAAAGATTTCATGCTGCGCGATTTCGGCAGCGATACTATAAATGACCTGCGTATCGTGTTGCGGGTGGATCGTTGCAAGCAGCTGTGCCTGCTGGTCATAAATCTGAAGCTGGTTTACCAAAGAATGATTTATTTTCATTTCATAAATATTCTTTAAAAGGACATTCAGATCTTTTTTTTTCTGCTGTGTAATAACCAGCTGTTGGTGGTCAATACGTACTTTTATTTTTGGGTTGATTACCTGCAAGAGCGCAACAAATGGTCCTATCACAATGATGGCAACCAAAAATCCAAGTCCTTTGGCGGACCCGAAGTTATTGACCGCATCGGCAATACCATTAAATCCGCCATAGATGATGCTGAAAATGATAAAGACAATGATCAGATAGGCAAATCCGAAGATTAAGCCTTTCTTAATGTTGTGGGATTTAAACAGGAAAGTCTTCATAAGTCGAATTTAGACAAGCAATCTTTATTATTCAATATTTATTAATTGGATAAAGATATTTATATTTATCCAATTAATAATATATATAGCGACAAGAAAGCACGCTTTTTTGTTAAGGCACCGAAACTTGAAAAATAGTATCCAAATTGAACGGAAAAATTTAGGTAAAAAGGGAAATTATGCCTCGGCGATTATGTTCGGCCTTATTTGCCTATTGGGGATCTTTTCAATTTTTTTGGATTGGAAATCGAGTATACCTCCGTTGATTTGTATGGTGCTAACCTATTTTGTAAATCGTAAGATATTGATATTTAGCCACTTAAAGTGGTTTTTCATTGGTTTGATTTTTTTAGCATTGCTTTTATCATGGTTATTACAGCTGTCCTTCTGGATGTTCGTCTTACAGTTTCTTGCATTAACCTGTATCTTGGGTGTGATAAGTGCTGTAAACACTATCCGGGATGATCGTCGCGATATTATTTTTTCACTGAATGCGGATAACTTTTCCTGTCTTTGTCCAGGGACTAATGATTACAAAGGCTATGCACTCAACCCCATGGGGTATAAAAAATATTTTAAAACAGGGGATATTGAGATCATTCAGCAAGACAAGAGCGGGTTGTTGATCGTTGTAAAAGGAGAAATTTTGCGGCCACGGGAATTAACGGCATCCGAAATAGCGCAAATTTTAGCCTATTTCAAGACCAATGACATCGAATTAGAAGAAGCTATTGCTTCCCCGGATATTTACCATGAAGAACGGGCGCTAGTATGGGTTAAGATTTTGGTTTTTGGCATGCCATGTTCGTTATGTGGCCTTTCAATTTACTTCCTGGGCGATAATGGACGAAATACAATCGTCAGCGCAATCAGTATTCTGCTGGCCATCTTATTGGTACCTTTGCTATTGAAACTTATTAATATATGGAATGTTAGCCAAAAAAATAAGTAATGTTTATTTTAAGAAATTAGCATACCAATGCCCTGATGATTTTATGATACGTTGTTGGTTTTGAAAATCGACATAGACCAATCCGAATCGTGGACGATATCCTTCGGCCCATTCAAAATTGTCTAAAAAGGTCCAGACAAAGTAGCCCCGTACATTTACACCTTCTCTCTTTGCCTGATAGACATGTTGTATGGCTTGTTGTAGATAATTCATTCTTTTGGGATCATGTACCTTTCCGTGCTCAACTTTATCTTGGAATGCGGCACCATTTTCGGTGACAATGAGCGGCGGTATATTGGGGTAGCTGCTGAATTTCTTCAGCATATGATAAATGGAGCTAGGATATACTTCCCAGTTCATTTCGGTCATTTCAACTTTACGCTCCTTGGCCGTCACGATCTTAGCCTGCAGATAGGGGACAAACATTGCATAACGGATCATCTCACGGGTATAATTTTGAATACCTATAAAGTCCATGTCAAATTGTAATTCTTTCTCATCGCCCTCTTTCATGTATTTTTCAATTCGATTGAGTATTTTGATTTCCTTTGTGGGATAGCCCATGCCCAGCAGTGGCTCGATGAACAGTCTATTGAGTAGCACATCGGCTTTTTTGGCAGCAATAATGTCTTTTTCTCTAGAAGTGAATGGCTCGATGTGGGAGCAGGAAAAGGTAGTTCCCACCTGGCTGTCCGGTTGTAATGATTTTATGATCCTAGCACCATGAGCCTGTGCTAATGCGGCATGATGGGCAGCAGCAAGAAAGTTGCCCAAGCCTTTTCTTTCCGGAGCGTGCACACCAAAGAAATAACCTGCTGCCGTAAATACGGTGGGCTCATTGAGTACCATCCAGTTTTTGACGCGATCTCCATAACGTGCAACACAGGTGCCAACAAATTCGCCGAACCATTCCTTGACATCACGGTTTACCCAACCTCCTTTTTTTTCAAGGGCATGTGGGAGATCCCAGTGATATAAAGTAACCCAAGGCTTGATACCCAATTCCAATGAAAGATCGATCAGTCGATCATAGAAATCCATGCCTGATGGGTTGGACCGCCCGATGCCATCCGGTAAGATACGGCTCCAGGATAAGGAAAATCGATAATTTGGAATATGCATTTCCTGCATTAAAGGAAGGTCCTGTATGTAGCGATTGTAGAAATCACAGGCTTGATCGCCATGTTGATTCTGAAATATACGGTTTTTCTTTTTTACAAAGATATCCCAGATGGATGGACCTTTGCCCTGATGATCATGTGCCCCTTCGATTTGATAGGCAGCGGTAGACACGCCCCATATAAAATCTTTGCCAAAGGCATCTTTGGTTAACTGCATTTATTGAAATATAGTTGCCAGTAATATCGACTGACCTGAATATGAATTAATTTTTATGGAATCTTAGTGGTGAATAGAATGAACTGAACCGACCTAAAAAGATTCGAAATATAATCCTTTGGAAAAAATAGTTGATCGTTTTCATAACTGATACATTAAAGTGTTGACTCCATTAATTATCCTATTATAAAGGAACGAAACTGATATTAACTGGATATGAATTATTTATTAAATATATAAAAAAATGTTGATTAAACTATTTAGTGATACCTAGCAATCAAACTGTACAGTACCAACCTAAAAAAATAAAAGAAATAAAATATGCCTCAGCATGTGTGTCCTCGGGGGTGAAGTGTTTTTTTTAAAACAGTTATGGAATATGCTAATTTATCGCATCCTTTCGAAAAAAAAAAAGGATATTTAGTAAATATTTAGCGTCATATTTTATGAAAAAATACATTTGGTTATTGTTGATATGTATCCCGGTCTTGGGATTTTCGCAGCAGCTTGGTTCAGACAAGCAGTTGGCAAAGTGGAAGGAAGTCGAAAGGCTTATTTCCATAAAAAACTATGAGCAGACCCTACCTTTATTAGCCGATATCAAAGCTGAAGCCCGACGCTCCAAAGACCCTGCTGAATGGATGCGGGCATTTTTGGCGGAAGGTAAAGTGTTGGAAGTAAACCAATCTGAGGATTCTTCCTTTCTGCGTATTCAGAATCATTTTGAAAACAATATCCGGACAGCTGAAAAGGTAGAAAAATCGATTCTTCAAAATTTTTATGCAAGCTATCTATTTTCCAATATCAACCAGTATGCAAGTAAAAGCCAGCACAAATTTGTGGCAAAAGATGCAAAGGGTAAAATACAGATGATTGATTCTATTTTTCGCCTGTCAATTTCGGAAGCAAACGGGTTAAGTGCCGACCCCATAACACGTTGGAAAGGTCTGTTTGTCGAAACCCGGAACCTCAGTCTAAATCCCACACTGTACCATTTTCTAAGCTACCAGTACCTGGATTTTTTGAATACATTAAAGGATGTCAACATAGCTAATAAGGATAAACTTAAAGAGAGATTGCTAACTATCAGTACCGAAAATAATTATCTGGATGCGCGTAGCTATATTATGTCCAATGATTGGAAATGGAATCATATCGAAGAAAGAGTGGACGAGTACCTGAAAAATATAGCAAGCAATAAAAGTGACTATAACGCTTTTTTATTGTATCAGATAGCGACGGCTTTCAATGATATCGGGAAGAAGCCTACCGCAGTTACCTATCTTGAAAAAGCCCTAAAAGAATACCCAAAATCGCCATGGATTTCGAATGCAGGTAATTTAATGAAGGAAATCAAGAAGGCTTCCATTACCTTAAATTACAAGAAAACGGCACCGACTGACGAATACGTGCCGGTCCGGATCTACCACACAAATGTAGACAGCCTTTATATCCGGGTGTATAATACGAGCCTGATGCCGACGCATTTAAAGGACTATACGATAAAATATGATTCCGTAAGTTATCGGACGACCATAGATGCGGCGCTGGTCTATGAGGAACAAGTGCCCTTGAAAGTGTTTGGTGATTATACGACACACAATACAATTTATAAAATTAACCCCCTTAAAGCGGGTACTTATACCATTTTGGTCGGGAATAATAAGTTTTTTCAAGATAATGGGCAGGAGCAGGATGTCGCTGTATCTCAGCTTATCATTTCAGATGTATTTGTACCGGGAAATATAGCTGTAAAATCTACCGATGAGTTTATATACTCGGGCTTGTTATTGCACAGAAAAACCGGAGCACCCTATGCCAATCAAAGCGCAACGTTGTACCAACTTGTAGACAATGCTCTTCCTAAATTGATCGCGCAATTGAAGACCAATGCTGTTGGCGAATTCAGCTTTAAGTCGACCTACTCACCCAAAAATGGAGGTTACCTACGCAATCATGCATTGTTGTTATCCGGGGAAAAAACATTAATTCCTTTGGATAACGAAAATCAAGTCTATTACCAAAACAACCTAAGCCAATCAGCCGAAAGCAATAATAAGCGGAATATGCGTGCACTCAGCTTATTAGATAGAGCAATCTACCGACCGGGGCAAATCGTTTATTTTAAGACAATTCTTTACGATGATCATGTACAGCAGGGCAAGGTCTTAGAAAAGCAAAATGTTAAAATCTATCTGATGGATGCCAATCGTCAGAAGATCGATTCGATCAACTTGACAACGAATCTGTTTGGGTCTGCCAACGCGAGTTTCCAGCTACCGTCAAAGGCATTGAATGGAAACTACAATCTCTTGGTATTTTACAACTCAAAACAGCTTGATCAACACTATTTCCGGGTCGAAGAATATAAGCGACCGACATTTGAAGTAATTTTTGAGCCGAATAAATTGACTTATACAGCAAAAGATACTGCGGTATTTGTTGGCAAAGCAGAGAGTTTGGCTGGCGTATCACTAGTCGGTGCCACCGTCAAGTATAAAGTATCATTCTATCATCCGAAGGAAGGGAAGAATATTGTTTATAGCGATTCGACAACAACAGTTGATGAAAAAGGAAATTTTACCATTCGGGTACCCTTAATGGATCGCCAGCTCGCCGGACTTAAAGACTATGTATTGACATACCAGGCTGAGGTCGTTAATCAGACGGGGGAGATGCAAGCGGCTTCCGCTAGTTATGTTTATTCGTCCCGTCCATGGCAGCTGCAAATTCAGGTTCCTACTCTTATGGAAGAAAAGAAATGGCGCGATATTACGATCTTAAAACAAAATCAAAATGGTTTTCCGATGAAATTCGACGGAAAGGTCACGATTTATAAGTTGGAAGATGCCAACATTCCTTTGACAGCGGAATACCAGGAAAGTTTTGGAAGGGTAGAATATCACCTGCTTTCAAAAGAGCTTTATAGTAAGTATTTCCCCCTATATTTTGATCCGGTCTCGCTCCAAAAAGAAGAGAAAAAGACCAAGATAGCCAGTTATGATCTTAATAACGCCGATACGAGTAAGATCATACTTGACTCATTAAAATTCAACTGGGGAAGATACGAGATCGAAGCCATTAGTATACGGGATGGGGATACCGTACGGGCGGTCGGCTATACGAATTTATACCGGTCGAAAGATAAGAAATTAAAAGAGCAAGAGTTTTTCACTTACCGGTTGGATAAAGACAGATATAAGATCGGTGATCGGGTCACCATCATGCTGCAGACTGATGTGAAAAATGCAAGGAAACTGTTGTTAATGCGCGAGAGAAATTCGCAAAAATTAGATACAAAAATCCTGAATTGGAAAAATGGTCGTATTGACTATCAATTTGTATTGGATGAAAAAGATGTCATCGGTCAATTACAGCTGAATGCACTTTTTGTTGTCAATAATCAATTGACACTATCACCAATTATAATTCCTGTTTTTCAACGGAATAAGGAGTTAACGATTCAAACCAAGACATTTCGGGATAAAATAATGCCCGGTCAAAAAGAAAAATGGAGCTTTATGGTAAAACAGGCGGATAAAACAATAGCGACAGAAATGTTGGCAACAATGTATGACGCATCCTTGGACGCATTTGCCAGTAATGCATTCGGTTCTTTTCAGCTGCGTTATCCTTATTATCCAAGGACCAATTATTACTACATCAACAATGCTTTTAGACAGCAGATCAGTTCGAGAGACATGTTTATCTCTTATTACTACGGGCCTAATGCCGATAATCAACGGGATCAGATTTATGACTATGGTTTGTTATCAAACCGCGGGGGCTATTGGGGAAGCGTTCTGGAGCGGGACGACTCCTTATATGAAGTAATAGATAACCAAGCGTACATGTCAACCGTGAGTATGTACGAGGAGTTGCGGGATCCCGGACTGCGGGCTGAAGTTGGCGCAATACGCATCCGTGGTGCTGCCCGTGCAACGAAGCAGTCACGACCTTTAGCCGCCTCAGCGGTGCTGTATGAACCGGCAGCCGTAGGGAATACAGTAAATGAGAAGCTTGCCGAATTTATTGAAATGGATGGCAGTGGTGTTGATGCCACTGCAGACAATCAATTCAAGCAGATTAAGGCCCGGACCAATCTTCAGGAAACCGCTTTCTTCTATCCCAATTTATATACCGATGAAGCGGGTAATATCAGCTTCGAATTTGACAGTCCCGAAGCATTGACAAAATGGAAATTGTTACTTTTTGCGCATACTCAGGAACTAGCATCCGCTAGAGGTACCTATTTTACGCAAACGCAAAAACAGCTGATGGTGCGCCCGAATATTCCACGCTATTTTAGAACCAATGACCAGATAACGATCAAGGCACAAATTCAAAATTTGACTAAGGAGCGCATTCAGGGAAATACCAAAATAGAGCTTATTGATCCACGAAATAATCAGGTCGTTTCGGCAGCTTTCCGGGTTGATTCCGTGCTAAAAAACTTTAGTGTGGAAGCATCCAATAATACAACCGTGGAATGGGCTTTGAAAATACCGGCTGAATATCCAACAATACAGATTCGCATCCTTGCGGCTGGCAATGAGTTTTCTGACGGTGAAATTATTGAAATTCCGGTGTTACCAAATAAAATTCTGGTGGCTGATTCGGAGAAAATTATTCTAAAAGCAGGAGAATCCAAAACATATACATTAAAAGGAAATACTAAAGATAACCTCATGGGAAGAGTACAAGTGCAAAGCAATCCTATACTGGAAATACTCTCTGCACTGGACTATTTGAAAAGCTATCCCTACGAATGTAATGAACAATTGAGCAGCAAGTGGTTTGGTCTCAAGATGGCGCAATACATAAAGCTACATTATCCTGCAGTGACAGCGTATTTCAAAAAATTGGATGCCGGATCAAAAAAAGGGCGATTAGAAGAGAATAGCAGTTTAGATGAATTCAAAATGGAAGAAATGCCCTGGCTACGCGATATACAGGGAGATAAGGAACGGTTGAAAGCAATTGCAGCGTTTTTTAACGCTGATATACAATCGGAAATCATTACCGTTGAACAGAAGATAAAAAATAGTCAATCCAAAGATGGTTCGTTTGCCTGGTTTGACGGGGGGCAAGCAAATACTGAAATTAGCATCCGTATGCTGGAAATTATCGGGAAAGTACTCTATTTGGACAAAACCTTAATCAACAGTGATATGCGTGATCTTGCTTTAAAGCTTACACAATACCTTGATCGCGATCCGATCATATTTTCATCCAAAGCCAGTGCCGATATTGGAATAGACTATTTATTTGCGCGACGGTATTGGATAGAGTTCAATCCTTTCCCGCAAGATTCACTCCGATCTGTGCAGCGCAAATTGCTTAATTCCCCCTTAAGCAGTGCCGGTCAAAATGCGGGACTGGCGGCTAAAGCATGGATTGTTAACCAGCTTTTTGGACAAGGTAAACAAAGTATGGAAATCAAAAATAGACTTGATCAAGAGGCTATTGTCGATGCACAAAAAGGAATGTACTGGAAAAGTAATTTGAATCAATACAATAAAATTAGCTTACAATCTTATCTCGTCGAAGCTTACAAACTAAATAACCCGGCGAAGCTGAATCAAGTCACCCAATGGATCTATTATAACAAACAGGTCAATCATTGGTATAGTACCTGGATGACAGTTGATGCCGTATATGCGCTATTATTAGCGGACAATCCGAAGGATTTTGCTACCGGAAACACTGTGCGTGTTTTGATCAATAGGGCAGAGGTTGACCTGAGTAACAATGTTTTGGGAGAAGTCAGTAAGCAATTTGATCAAGTAGAACTGCAAACCGATAAGACTATTCAAATACAAAACAACAATGATAGAGTTATTTCTGGAAGTATTGTCCATCAGTATTTTGCAGATCTTAATCAGGTGAAATCCGGTACAAATGCGCTTTCAGTTCAGAAAGTATATCTGGTAGAGCGAAAAGGCGAGTGGGTAGAATCTAAGGAGGCTAAATTGGGCGAACGGATCAAAGTTAGAATTACAGTAATCAATGATGATCCCATTCAATATGTTCATCTGAAAGATAGTCGCCCAGCTGGTGTTGAGCCTGTGTATAGGCCTTCTGGATACCAATGGCGTAAGGGGTATTACTTTAGTTTGAAAGATGCTTCGACAAATTACTTTATGGATCGCCTGTTAAAGGGGAAATCAATTTATGAGTATGAGGTTAAAGCCAACAATCCGGGCATATTTAATTCGGGAATCACCACGATAGGATGTATGTACGATCCCGCCATTAATGCACGCAGTGCAAATGCCATATTGACCATTATTCCTTAATTGCAATTGAACTAAAAGCTCTACTTCCGAATTATTCGGAAGTAGAGCTTTTTACGCAATCGTTGCTCACTGATTTTAAAAGACATGCCCTGTGTTCGATCGTATTTTGCGGCGGGTATGGATATGCTATTTTATTTCAAATTCGGTATATATCGTCCTTTTAAATTCAAGTACCTCCGGAGCTATCTTAAAACCCTCGCCACCATAAGCTTTATTAAATGTTTCCAAAGCCATCCCTGTTCTATACCCAGTAGATTCATTCGACCCACTACCATCATTTGATAAAAATAGCAGTTTTCCAATCTTTACATCAGCTCGTGAAGCCAACTTTTGGGCTGATTTTAGTGCATCGTCATACGCGATGAGGTCGGCTTCCCGAAGAATACTATCGGCTTTTGAATGGTCAAATGAGATTGAACCAATTCCACTGATTTTAGTTTCGAGTAATTTACCCGTCAATTCCGTGAATTTGGATAGATCGTGTAAAACAAAATCGATGGTCTGTTGCGCCTGATAACCGACAAATTTATTCGTATTTCCGATAAATTGATAATCTTTGTTTGCTGAGACACTACTTGTCTTTATGTCCTCCTTTTTATTGCCATATTTTCCGAGAATGGCAATAACACTATCGACAGTATTTTGTGTTTCCCGTACAGCATCTACCATCCGAGGTTTGGTGAATGCCGTATTTATTGTGAGAGTGACCTGGTCAGGCATAATTCTGATTTTTCCTTCACCGCTGACCCGTATCCGGTTTTCATTGTCATCAGAAACAGATTGGCAGGATATCATCAATAAAAAACCACTAGTAACAACCAGTGATAATAATTTTAATTTGTGTCTCATATCGTAACGTTAATAAACTAGATTTTATTAGAAATAACCTAATATACTAAATATACGGGATAGCACACTTAGCCTTTACGAATTAAACGTCAAAAAAGATAAACCAAAAGCAGGCACTTGATGCGCGCCTGCTTTGTACAAAGGGTTGCTGTTGTTAATAAATACTTTTAGAATATGTTTTCAGTTGCTTTTGCAAAGACTTGCGCGCCATATGGATGCGTGTTTTTACAGTTCCTTCGGGAATCTGCAAGTGCTCCGCAATTTCATAGTATTTAAAACCTTCCAAAAATAGTGCAAAAGCGTTGTAATATTCTTTTGGTAAATTATTTAGGGCTTGCTGAATATCCGATGCTACAAAATTATTCTCGCCACGATTAGTTGTGATTTCATTTGCATAACCGGTGCTTATATATTCATTGCGATAGTTTTCCAACCGTTTATTCCGAGTATATTGATTAATATATGTATTCTTCATTATAATATATAACCAGGACATGAGCTTTGGATGTTTTAAAAACTTTTCTATGGAAGATAGAGATCTAACCATAGTTTCCTGCACTAAATCTTCTCTCTCATCTGGATCGCTCGTAAATTGCGCAGCCAAATATTTTAATGTAGGTCTTTTTTCCTTAAACAGTTGATCGATTGTTGTATTTCCCATATTACCAATTTTTAAGTGTTTATTAGTTCCTAGGCTACTACAATTAGGGTGCTAGAAAAAATAGATAAAATACAGCTTTTTTAAATTTAAATTCTGTTTACGTAATTTTGTTTCATTTTTAACTATTTATTTTTCAGTTATTTAGGTGTTTTAATTAATGCTAACAAGCGCGTTGTTAAAAAAAATATTAAGGTGTTTTTTACTTTAACAACAAGTGTTTTCCTTACTCAAATCCATTCTTTATCCCGAAGTACTACGTATTTATACGTAGTACTATAAACAGTACAGCTCCGTTTTACGTGGTTGTCAATTATTAAAAACTGTTCAAGCGTGATAATGGTTATTAGTCATAGTATAAAAGCACCATACCATGGGGAACGATGACAAAAACTTATATATAGATCAAGCACAGGAAAATGACGGAGGACAACCTCTTAAACAAATTTGGGGTGGAAGTCAGGAAGACTTTTACAAATCCATAATCCGGAATCAGCAGGAAGACATAGCACGTATTGGTCGATATTTTAGAGACGATCTTGCACAGGAATTGTATGGGATGCGTATTTCATTACAGAATTTTACCAATAGATATGGCAATTCTGAAGAATTACGTTGCTTAAGTGATTCATTGACTTCTTTGATCATAGAATTACGCAATAAAGCGATAGTCCTTTATAATCCGATATTAAATGATTTGGGAATTTTTCATGCCATTGATGACGTTGTGGTTTCGTATAAACAGAAACTGGGTTTCAATATCGACATTATACTTGACCCGGATTTAAAAGAGCTTCATCATCATATTCAAGTGCACCTGTTTAAATTACTTATCGCACTATTTGAATACTTAAACGATGAGATAACCATTCAGGCAGTTTCCATATCCGTGCAGCTCATTGATTTCGCTATCTTTATCAAAGTACTACCTTATCTTAAAGCCGATAATGTATTGCAAAAAACGAATTGCAAAGATGACCCCATGCGATTAAGAAAAGTGGTAGAGCTTTATAGCGCTACAATTATTAACGATACTCTGGAGACGGGTATGGTGCTTAAATTAACTATTTAAAAAGATGATATGACAAAAATCCTGTTGGTAGAGGACCATATGGTGGTACGAAATGGTATTAAATTGCTTTTGGAATCCCATGATAATTTTGAAGTTGTTGGGGAAGCTTCCAATGGGAGAGAAGCGCTCGATTATCTGGAATCAAATCCGGATTCGAAGCCCGATATTGTATTGACAGATATTAATATGGCGGAAATGGATGGAATAGCACTTTTACAGGTTTTATATCAACGTGACAAGAATATAAAAGTGGTTATACTCTCGATGCTGAATCAAATTAATTATGTTATTGAGTCCTTTGAATATGGTCTTAAAGGATATTTATTAAAAAATGTTGGTTATAACGAATTACTTTTTGCACTTAATCATATTGCCAATGGAGGCAGATATATAAGCGAGGAAATCTCTATGTTACTTCTAGATCAGATACGTTCTGGTCAACGATACGCGCAGCATATGATAGGAACGCGAACTGATTTTGAGATTTCTGAACGTGAACTTGAAGTATTGGAGCTAATAGCTGAGGGATATACTAATATCGAAATTGCAGATAAGATTTTTTTGAGCAAACGTACGGTGGAGGGACACCGTCAAAATCTAATAGATAAAGCTGGCGTAAAAAATACCGCACATTTAGTCAAGTTTGCCTTTGAGAATGGAATATTAAATTAGTATTCCATCTTTTTCTTTTCCACTAGATACGCTATCGCGACCTTTTTAAACAAATATTGCATTGCAGGCAATAGCGCAATGTTCACAAGCCTTCGCGCAGGACTGGCAATGTTTGTATTTATATTTGAAACATTCCTCAGCACAGTTAGAACAAATTTCTGCACAAATCTTAACAAGTTCTTTTGCATAAAAACTATCTATTGCGAGCAATTGAGCTGTGGTAGAGCCTAATATTGCACATTCTATATTTAAAGCAATACATTTAGCCATCATCCCAATATCATTCTCGTTGGTACAAGCTAGGGCACATGACTGACAGGCTGTAACACAGGTCCAACAGGCGCTGATGCAGTTTTGGAATTTCTGTTTATCCATTATTGTTTACTCCTTTCTAAATACTTATTTCGCTCAATTGGCTGACTTTGCTATAGCATTGCAGTCCGTTGAAAACATAATTCTCTTTTTTTCATCGTGTTTAATGTAAAATTATTCGCTATTTTCATTAGTAGAACAGATGTAAAAAATAAATAGTTTATTTAATATGAATTCAACAAAAGGTCGGTGATAAAGGTTCTATAGACAAGATGGTTTCATTAAAATTAAAGATGATGAATATGCAAAGCAGGAATAAATCGACCAAGAATGTGAAAGGAAATACGGTCTTGAACAAAAATAATCTCGATAGCAGAGAATCAACAGAAAATGAAATTAAAGGTGAAGATATCACACATAATAAAAAAACAACAAAGAGTGAAAATAAGAAAAAAGATACAAATTGATCTTTCATTGATACAATATCACATGTACTATTGAAATTATTTCTTCAATTTTAGTGTATACTTAAATTGTATTCAGTAAAAAAGATGAAATTTTATACATTCCTTTTTATTTTTTACGGCATCCTGCCGCTGGGCTACGCCATGCATAGGGCTAGTATTGTCACCCCTTTAAACGATTCCAATGAATGGCTGTCGGTATCCGAAAATGGAATTTTTCAAGCTGATCCAACAATATTCTACCACGATGGTTATTACTATTTGTATGGTACTAATGGTGATAGTGACCAGCAATTGGGTTTTAAAGTGTACAAGTCTCGGGATCTGAAGCACTGGCAGGGACCGATAGGTGCTAAAGCAGGATTTGCATTGGTCAAAGAAGATGTATTTGGAAGCAAGGGTTTTTGGGCTCCGCAAGTATGGTTTGAGCAGGGGAAATTTTACATGGCATATACTGCCGATGAAAAAATTGCGATCGCAGTCAGTGATTCCCCTATCGGTCCTTTTAAACAGGATATTCCTAGCACACTTATAGCAGGAGGAAAGGAGATTGATCCTTATGTATTTAGGGATAAGGATGGTAAAAAGTATTTGTTTCACGTCAGGCTCAAGGAAGGGAATCGTATCTTTGTCGCTGAATTAAAAAGGGACTACTCTGGGATTAAGGAAGAGACATTAAGAGAATGTCTGCATGCTGGACTTCCTTGGGAGAATACTGCTGGTTCAGGATGGCCGGTTAGCGAAGGCCCCACTGTTTTGCGTCATGGGAGTCATTATTATATGTTTTATTCTGCCAATGATTTTAGGAATAAGGATTATGCTGTAGGTGTAGCGGTTTCCGACAATGTGTATGGCCCCTGGGAGAAAATGGGAACAAGCCCGTTATTGAGCCAAAATAACAGCGGTTTTGCCGGAACTGGACATGGCGATTTATTCCAGAAAGGAAAACAGTGGTATTATGTCTGCCATACACATTTTTCCGATCAGCAAGTAGCTCCGCGACGTACGGCTATAGTACCCGTAGATTTTTCCTCCGCTAGGGATACAGGTATTGTAATTCCCAAATTTGATAGTGCTAAATTCAGATTAATAGATACTTTGGATCAATCAGCAGGTTCCATTGGTGTTGCTTTTGGGGATCCTTTCATCCTCTACGATAAAGCCAGTGATCAATATTACCTGTACGGAACGGGAGGTACAGAAAATGGATTTATAGCATATAGCTCTAAAGATCTCGTACATTGGAAAGAATCAGGAAAGGTGTATGATGGAAAGCAGCCTAAAGCATGGGGCACGAAAGACTTTTGGGCGCCGGAAGTATATGCAGTCAATGATAAATATTATATGTATTACAGCGCACACTGGAAGGAAAATCCCAATAATGAATTGGAGAACTATCGCATAGGTATTGCTGTCGCCGATAATCCATTGGGCCCCTTTATAGACCTAACGGGCAAGCCGCTGTTTGACCCTGGTTATCCCATTATTGATGCCAATGTTTTTCGGGATACCAACAACAAAAATTATTTGTTTTATTCCCGTTGTTGTTATGAACATCCAATTGCTTCTGAAATTGCTTATTGGGCCAAATCCAAATGGGGGTATAAAGATGTTGAAGAAAGTTGGGTCTACGGTGTCGAATTGGACAGCAGTATGCAACAAATCATTGGGCAACCAGTATTACTAATACGGCCACCTGAATCTATGAATGATGCACAGTCTGAATGGGAAAGCCGTTCGGTATTTTCGGGCGAAATCAATAGAAGATGGACGGAGGGGTCGTTTTTATTAAAAGCAAAAGGACAATATTATATGATGTATTCCACTAATTATTTTGGAGGGGCAAACTATGCCGTTGGCTATGCGACTTCTGCATCCCCTTTGGGAAATTACAGCAAATCTAGCACCAATCCGATCATACAAAAAAACACCGATAGTGGTGGAGTCATTTCGGGTACGGGACACAACAGCATATTTAAGGACCGCAATGGAAAACTGCGTTGCGTTTATCACGGTCGGACAACGAAAACCGGAGATCAGAGAATGGTATTTATTCGTGATATCCGGTTTGATAAAAATCGTCAACTACAAATTCAGACAGATTGACATTAATGGTCAATCTGTTTTCTTGGGAATAGCTGGATTCTTTACATCCTCATCCCAGTCGGATTTTTCTTTATGTTCCGGCCACTTATTACTGGATCTTTTATGTTTATGAGGCTCCTTAATATCTGTTTCTGAACGCTTAACAGGATCGGTATTATTTGAGGCCGGGATACTACTCTCATTAAACAGACACTTACGATACCATCTATTACTAAAATAATAGGCAATAATTAAACCTTGTTTTACTATTGAATGTTGAAATATCTTTTCCATTGTTGTAATTTTTGAATAACATAGGTGTACACTTAGTACTTTATTTAAGAACAATCAAAAAGTAAATTCGTTTAAACTAATCCGATTCAAACTACTTCTGGATGAGGAGTGTTATATATATTGAACCAATCGATAAATTGTTATGAATATATTAACTGTCTTAATTATCGTATTAAGTTTCTTGATATTGCAAGCATCGAAGGAGATGGAAGCGTTAAATACTGGAAATTCGAATGAATGGTATACAGAACCGGGGATCTGGCTTTTTATTTTTATCTTTATTTTTGTTATAACGCTTGTTATTTATAGAAAATTAACGAAGAAAAATTTGCCCTAGATTTTCCTGTTTATGTATTAAATGTTTGTTTGGCTCAATCAGGGAGCATATGATCTGGGAAAGATCCCACTATAGGGAAATATAGGTGTACGGTTGTTCCAACACCAGGTTTTGATTCAATTTCTATACTGCCTCCAAGACGTTCCATGACACGTTTGACAAGTGACAATCCAATCCCCGTTCCCGGAATTTCACCTACATTGTCAGCCCGGGTAAACATTTCATAGATATGTGGTAGGTGATTCCCAGGGATTCCTATGCCGTTGTCTTTTATGCAGTAATAAGTCATGCCTTCTTGATTAGTACTTTCAATCTGGATAATGGGCTTTTCGGATTGAGCAGAATATTTAATGGCGTTGACAATAAGGTTAGTGAAGATTTGATAAACAGCACTCTTTTCACCCCAGATTGGTAGCAATTGCCCAAAATAAGACTGGCAGTTAGGTGTACCATACAACGTTTTACTTTCCTGAAAGATCCGCTGTAATGTGTATGCCATGGGAAGGGGTTCCTTGTCCAGAATACTTGCACGATGTTGGCTTAATTGAACCATATTATTGATGATATCTTCGATATTGGAAACACTTCTACTAAAATTTTGATACCATTTATTGGTTTTTGAAAGGTCTATATCATTGGAGTGCTGTTGCAAAAATTGAATGCCCATTTTCAAAATTGATAAGGGGTTTTTCAAATCATGGGATAAGGTGTAAGTAAACATTTCCAATTCATTGTTCAGGCTCAATAGCTCTTCGTTGAGTAATTGTCTTTCTTTGAGTTTTTTAAATATAGATTCTTTGATAATGTGATTCAGACGCAAGACAAAATTGACTTCAGCATCATTCCAGGGTTTGGCTACGTCATAACGAACGTCCTCCCAGAATCTTAAGTCATCAGCTGTCCGAAGTTCGTTTTGATTCTGTCCGATTTGCATCACACGACTTTGGCTTGCTTTTCTAAACCATACAAGGTAATAGTCATTTTCTAAGCCAACTTTGAGATACATTAATCCTGCAAAATTTAATTTTTCATTGAAATGTTGTTGGTGATTTAATCTAAAGTTGTAATCCTTAAATAATTCTTTATCAGTATGTAGCTGTAGAAATTGAATGATTTCATAAAACAGGGATTTATTTGGTGTATGCCCGTGATTGAATACATCGCCTTGGTTAAAGATAGATAAGCCATCTGCATTGACCAATTGGGTAAGAGTTTCTATGTGCTGCACGAGCGCACAATTCACCATTTTATTTTCAGAAAGACTTTTTTTAAGTTCTTCTTCGGCAGTATTCAGGAGTTCTGTTCTTTCGAGTAAGTTCTGTTTAATTTGGCTTTCGTATTTATTGGTTGCCGCCTGAATGGCAAAAGTACAAAGTTTCCGTTGTTGTAAATCCACTTCTTTCTCATGTTCATGTTGAGCGACAACGAGGCCCCAAAACTGGTCATCTATACAAATACGAAAAAACAATGTGCTCCGAACATTGGTCTTTTCCATAAAAAGGTGATGAAGGTGGGGAAGAGGGCGTAATAAACTCGAAAGTGTATCGATGCTATCTTTTACATAAACAAAACACTGGTCATCTTTCTTGATATTTGGAATATAACGATACGAATAGCTACTATAATATTCCAGTGCCTCTTTGGGCATGAAATCTCTTGAAAATTCTTTTCCTCTAAAATAAGGTTTACCGTTGGAGGTGTGTTCAGCAATTACCTCGCTATATCCGGTTTCCTGGATTTGGAGAACAAAAACGCGATCGTACTTTAATAATCTATTGATTGCTAAACAGACCCGATCCCAATTATTAGGTTGGATCGTATCGAGCAAAAAGTTGAATTCGTTTATTTTTTTTGCGGAGATATATTTTTTATGCTGTAGCTCCCATTCGATATAAAAATAACCCTGATATAATCTAAATTTGAAATAGACACGTTCTTGGAACACTTTTATGGGCAAGATATGACGTGATTGCCCATTTTCGCGTAACTCATTCAAGACATTTGCTATCTTTTGAATAACATCACCAAAGGCTTTAGCAAAGCTTTCGAAAAAGTTGCTGCGTAATAGTGCAGCAGTAGATAGATTGGCTTTAGCTGCTGCAAATTCGCTTAGAGCTACAATGGTATATTGTTCATCCAAAACTACAAGACTACCAAAATGCTGAAGTTTGATCGTATTTTGATTGTTAGATTGAAAATCAGTGTTCATAGTAACCCAAAAACTCCTTATGATTTATTCATAAATATACGAAAAATATTAACATAATCGGTTTGTCTGTTGGGGCTACTAACTCTTACAATTCATTACACTGTTCGATCGTTATTTATTTATCGCGTATTCGGTCTGCAAGGCCTTTGACGAGCAATTTCCATTGCGGATAAGAGGCGCCAATTTTTGCAGCCAATCCAATGATTAGGTTCCTAATATTATCTGCTAAACTATGATTTTCTACATTGATAATTTCATTCCGTCCAGCATACTGAATTAAGATACTATTGCGTCTTTGTTCCACTAAAAAGGTTGAGGAAGAGACCCCCTCAAAAAAATGAGCGGTATCTTTGTTTTCGGGATGTTGTGGATCTGGGCAAGGTTTTAGGGTCAATGCATAGAGTTTATAATCAGGCGTTACATCGTGAATAACATTAACGACATTTACCCAATCGTACCCTTCGCTACTGGGGAGTCCGGGACCGGGAATATCGAGCCTAATGTAGTCATGTATCGCTAAAGGTCGATCAATGGAAACACCGCTGTGATCAGTAAGTTGGAATGTAGTGGCTGGAATCTCTGCAAGTTCATACCAATGATTGACTCGAGAAAGATCGTAGCAAACAGTGTCAAAGGCGGAGTCGGCCAGCGCAGTACTCTCGAAATCAACAGTTTCGAAGCAATCAAGTTGCTTTCCTTCTTTTTGTTCAGGAATAATATTTTTCATGCCTTTTTGAGAAAGAACATTATTCAATCTAGTTTAGTTTGGGAGAAGATGAGCCGACGAACGGCAGACAACGTGAGAAAGCAAAGTAGACCGTTAATGGTATCATTCCGAATTCCTGGTATATCAAATTCGACGCGACTGACAGCGTTTATCTATTAACCCAGACTTGCTCTGAGTTTGGCAAGCAAATCATCCGCTTTTGTGTTTTCTACTTTTATCTTTCTTATGGTTGGGCGCTTACCTTTGTCTTTTTGTTTGATGATTTTTAATAGATCCTCACTATATTCATTTTTATAACTGCTAAGGTCAAATTCCCGACTATGCTGTTTAATTAGTTGCGTAGCCATATCCATTTCTGCCTTTTGAATTTTAACCTCTGTAGGCAACTTCAATTCATCGAGATCTCTAATTTCTTGTTGATAACGAATTTTGTTTAACACCAAAACATTTTGATAAGGTTTTATGATTGCAAGGTGTTCTACATTGCGCATGACAAAAGCCCCAAGTCCAGCTGTTTTTGTTTTATCAAGCGCTTTAAGCAACAGCTGGTAAGCTTTTTCACCGCCTTTTTGGGGTTCCAGATAATAGGGGGTGTCAAAATAAATGCTGTCAATATCAGCCAATTTAACAAAGGCATGTAGATTGACTAGTTTTGACTTTTCTGGACTGGCATCTTCAAAATCAGCATCTTCCAAAACCACATAATGATCTTTCATAAAATATCCCTTGACGATGTTGTCCCATTTCACTTCTTTACCTGTTTGCTCATTAACGCGTTTAAATTTAATATTGGCTAAATCTTTACGATCCAGCATATCAAGATCAAGGGTACTGCTTTCTGTGGCACTATATAATTTTATCGGGATGTTAACCAAACCAAATCCGATTGCTCCTGTCCAAATGGCTCGCATAGCGTTCTATTTTTTTAAACTGTATTTATTAGACAGATGTTACCTCATTGTCTATATGAGGTAACCACTTTTAAGGTAAAATAGTTTGGGGTAGCTGAAAATTGTATTGTATTTTTCGAAGAAACTGGATGGTAATCCAAACCTTTCTCTCGTGAATTGGTTATATGGACATGAGCTTGTCATATAGTATGGATCTAAAATCAAACGAACCTTTTTGGTTAATAAAGAATGGACTTTTGACAACTTACCCCTCTTTGCGCCAGGACAAATCTTGCGATATTTTAATTGTCGGTGGCGGAATATCTGGTGCATTGATTGCCCATGAATGTATATCAATGGGCAAAAGATGCATACTTATCGATAAACGAGAGATCGTTAATGGAAGCTCCGCGGCGACAACTTCAATGTTACAATATGAAATAGATATACCGCTTTATCGCTTAAAGGAATTAATTGGCGAAGAAGGTGCAATAGCTAGCTATAAAGCTTGTTGTAATGCTATAGACAAGATCGGGTTACTGTCAAAAAAAATCGGTTCTAAAGCCGGTTTTCGCAAAAAAAAATCATTATATTATGCTTCTCGCAAAAAAGACGTTTCTTGGCTGAAAAAAGAATTTTGTACACGAGATGCTGCCGGTTTTAAAGTCAAATGGCTGTCTGAGGATGAAATTAAAAAAAAATATAATATAGAGGGGGCTTATGGAGGTATCTGCTCTGAGCAGGGCGCAAGTATTGATGCTTTTTGCTTTGCTCATGAGCTATTGGCTTATAATGTCAAAAAGGGTTTGGAGGTGTTTGATAAAACAGCACTTACTGCTGTGAAAAGTAGTGAGCGGAGCCATAAAATAACAGTATCTAGTGGTGCCATGATCCATGCAAAGAAAATTATATATTGTATTGGTTATGAGTCTGTGGAGCTGATTCCGGAGAAGTTTGTAGACTTGTTAAGTACGTTCGCTATTGTCTCTGAACCAAATATTTCTCTTTATCAACAGTATAAAGACCTATTGATCTGGAATACTTCTGATCCTTATCTTTATATGCGAACAACTGATGATTGTCGATTTTTGATCGGAGGGAAGGATGAAGAATTTCACGATCCGCAAAAGCGCGATGCCATGATTGCTATAAAATCGGATAAATTAGAAAAGTCTTTCCTTAAGATCTTCGATAGACCTTTTGTTACGGACTTCAACTGGGCTGGAACCTTTGGAGTGACGAAGGACGGCCTGCCTTATATTGGTAAACATAAACAGTTTAAAAATACCTTTTTTGTTTGTGGCTTTGGCGGAAATGGTATTACATTTTCGGTAACTGCTATGGAAATGGTGGCCTATTGGCTAAAAAATAAAACACACCCCTTATCCAAATGGTTTAATTTCGGACGATAGTGCCTAGCTATATTTTAATAAAAAACGGAATAATTTATATTCTAACTTGTTAAGTGTCAAACTTTCCTTGATAAACGGAAATTTTCCTTCCAAATATATCTTCTGTATCACAGGATGGATATAATAATTTTGTGAAACAGTTTTGGTATTGCCCAATTGTTTGGCAACTACTTTTATAACTTCATTTAACTGTCTTTTTCGTGTGTTTAAATCGTCTCCTTGTTTTGCTTGAGCTAATAGGTGAAATGCTTCCCTGCTTGCTCCCCAAATTCGGATATCCTTACAACTGATTTTGCCTGGACAATGATTGCGTAGATAATTGTTGAATGTACGTCCACAAAATACACCATTACATATAGTTTTGTTAAGATGGAAAATACTTTTTCCCTTCATCTGTAGCAGTTCTAGTAGTAATTTTGCCTGTTGTTTATCTTGCCAAGTTTTTTCCTGAAAGACTCCCTTTTTTCCCTTATAGGCGAATGTAATCGTATTATTTGTTATGCTGACATGCCGTTTTTCAAGAGTACTGAGTCCATAAGATTTGTTTTCCAGCGTATAGCGTTTGTTTCCGATTCTTATAAGAGTGCTGTCCATTATTTTAAAGGCGACTGCACATAATTTTTCCATGTCCCAATCTCGATGTTTCAAATGACGGGATGCTATTTCCCGAAGATCTTGAAGATATTGTCCCATGTAAAGAATATGCCTAAATTTCTCATTTTGTCTTCGGACGACAAATTTTGAATGATAGATATATTGTTTGCGCCCTTTCTGGTCAAATCCATACGCTTGTAAATCACTTTGTGCATTTTTTGCAATCCAAACATCTTTCCAATTTGGCGGAATGACCAACTCATTTATTCTATTTAATATCTTTGGCTCTGTAACCTCTTTGTCCGAGCTATCAAAATATTTAAAATTTTGCTTAATCTTCCGTCTTGTGTATCCTCTTCTATTCTTAATCTTCATATAAGTAATTTATGTTGCATAACATACCCGCGGTTTATTTTGTTGTGTGATTGAAATTCTCTTTTTTACTTATAAATAAGAGTTTTAGCCCAAGTAGAGGGGGAGCTTGGATTTATTTAATATTATCTCGTAATGTTTTGATGTATTCGTGCGCTTCGAGCTGTATGGAGAGCTGTTTTTCAATCAGTAGGAGAAGGTCGTGTGTGATTTCCCAATCTTGATTATCTACGACGTCTTTATAAGTCTTTGTAAAAGCGTCTTCACCTTGTTCACAACTTGCAAGCAGACTTTTCTCATCGTTTCCTGAAACGGCGGATTTAAAATCCATCCATAATCGAAAGAGTTTACCACTAATCATTGTACCATCGCTTGCTGGCCTAGTTTGTGGTTGCAAGTAGGGTTTAAGCTCTTGAATAAATTGCTCGGATTGATGCATGTATTCAAAAAAAATATTATTTAATGTATTAATATGAAGGCGTTTTGCGATTTCAAGCGCTTTTTTATATCCAGCAATACGGTCATTGTTGATTTGTATTAAATCATTAATCAGTGTGCTATCATTTATTGTGTCCATTTATTTAGTTTTTAAGTTCTTCGATTTTAATCGTAGAACTTGTTCGAAAGCTGTTCTGTTTAGTCAAATCGCAGGATACGTATTTCTACTCTTTCTACAAATGACGCAAGTGACTCGTTCTACAAGTGACTCATCCTATTTCAAACCGAACAGTACACGTGATTATAAAGTTTGGGTGCGTATATCAGCATAACCGTTGTTCTTTCATAACACGCCCACACAAAACGAGACCCCTTTTTCAAATAAAGTGGTCTCGTTTTGTTTAAAAAGCGCATGTTATTTTGTTTTACTTAAGTAAGACGGTTTCTTTTCCTCTTCAACATTGCTTTTAGTCTGTTTTTTGTTTATTGCGTTGTCCGTGTTTGACTGAACAATTGTTTTGTTATTCCCTTTTTGAATGGGACCACCACAAATAATCAGCAACACTGGCAAATAGTGGTGATTAAGTGTTATACTTTTAGTATTCATATATCTGTTTTTTTAGTGTGTTATTAAATTATTGCGAAAACTGTCTTGGGTAAACATTCGAAAGAAGATTTGGTTTATAGAATTCGATATACTTTTAATTGCTTTTGTAACTTCTTGCGCGTCATATGTATTCTCGTTTTTACCGTTCCTTCAGGCATTCCAAAATAGGAGGCAATTTCATGGTACTTGTAACCTTCCAGGAATAACCGAAAGATTTGATAATTTTCCTCTGAAAGGCTACACATCGCCTTTTCAATATCGTCTGATACGAATTTATTTTCGCTCTTATTTGCTTCTATTGTATTGTAGGATTCTAGATCGATATAAGTTTCATGAATGTCGCTGGTCCGTTTGGCTTTGCGGTATTGATTAATATAGACATTCTTCATAATCACATACAACCAAGACATTAATTTAGGATGCTTAATAAAATCATCGATCGACTTCAAAGCACGAATAAGTGTCTCTTGAATCAAATCCTCCTTTTCGTCGGGATCGGTGGTAAATTTTCCTGCGAAATGTTTCAATAAGCTTCTTTTTTCTTCAACTAGTACGTTTAAATTGGAATTGTTCATGATATATCTCGTTTCGTTTATTAAATTGATTGATTTCTGAATAAGTAAGTACAATTAGAGTGCTAAATTTTGCTGGAATTGGCCTAATAACCGCTGTTCAAACAGCTAAATGTGGAAAATACGTGCTGCCGATATTTTATACATTGTAGCTGAAATACGACATGCAGTGATGGTTGATCAAAAAAAACAAATTTAGTGGCATCGATATACCTTCTATATTTGTTGTTTCGATCGGGTATTTATTCCCTAAAGAAATGTTTAAATTACGGTATTGATGATTTCTTATACACTATAATGACTGTATAGCTTTGAAGGCAACCTAAAACAGATTTTCACTTTTATTGAACTAAAGTTTCTTGAAATAAGTTCCTTAGTAGAGATTGGAACATAAAATAAGTTAAATATGAAAGAGATAAAAAAAATGATAGCTATAATCAGTATTGGGTTACTGTGCAGCACAACATTATTTTCGTGTAAAAATTCTTCGAATAGTAAAGAAGGAAGCGGACAATCAGATAATATAGCTCCGAGTGATGCGGATGAGACAAGGTATAATTTAAGTGAGCAACAAAAGATGAGTATGCAAAAAGATACAACCTTAGCCGACACAACGCAACAGGATTCAACACCTTAAAACTATTGTATTGACTGTATACTAACTTCAACCAGAAATATTTACTTAAAACTCCCTATAATAAAGGGAGTTTTGAGTATTAGGACCGAATCGCTTTGATTAGTCTCTCTTTAGTCATTTTATGGCGACCTTTTATTCCAATTTTTTTTGCTTCTGCAAGTAATTCAGTTTTACTTCTTTCATCCAAATCTGAGCTTTTTCCGCCTTTTTTTCCTGAGTTGGGTGTATTCGCTATACGCGCTGATTTTTCTTTACTGTAGCCTTCGTGACGCAAAGCTTCATATTTTGCATCATCTTTGATTTGTTTGCCATGATTTTTAGTCATATGGTTTTTTTTTAGTATATTTTTTACGAATGATTTATAAGCCTTTCTCCTCCACATCCTCCTCCTGATCTGAAGCAGGGTTATAAATGTCCTCTTCTTCATGATCCGGACGCTCTGGATTTTTATCGTTGCCTGGATCCTCATTGGGGATATTATCTCTATCCCGTTGTTCTTCCTCAGTTGGATCGGGGCCTTCTGCACTTTCAGGATAATATTTATCTGGTGTCACTTCTTCTAAGTCAGGAACTCTTGGAGCTCTCCGTATAGGTGCACCGTCATCTGTGCCCGGATTAGTTGGATCTATTTCGTTTAAAAGAATAAGCGCATCCTCGAATGTCATTGGAATCCCGCTACGAAGTTGAATTGTTGTTCTCATGATTCTTTTTAGAGAAGAACAATTGAAAAATTATAATGGTTGTCTTTTTATGAATATGTCAGAGATGATATTGATTCGAATAAGCATATTACTGCATTAATGCAATCGAATAATAAATCAAACGATTGAATGAATCATGTTGTTATTGAATTAACATAATTTATTTAAAAGGAACTATGAGAAAATTTACACTATGTTTATTAGTAGGCGGAATTAGTCTACAAGCAAATGCACAGAAGATTGAAACTACGCCGCAAATGACGTCTGATGTTGGGATAGAACCAATTCGTCAAGGAAATTGGTTAGTAGGTGGGTCAATCGGCAGTCTCGGATATAGTTTTGAGGGAAAATCATTTAATGCTGCATTGCAGCCCCGGGCGGGTTACTTTGTCTCCGACGGATTAGCAATAGGTGCTCAAGCTAATCTTGGGTTGCGTACAGAAAAGGATGCGGACAACGAGTGGACGTATGGGATAGCACCCTTTGTGCGTTACTATTTTCCCAATGCTGGATCATCAACAGGTCGGTTTTTTGGACAAGGTGATATCGGTATTTCCGGTAGCTCCGTTGGAAAAAACGCCGCCTTGGCGCTAGGAGCGAATATTGGCTATGCTCATTTTATTACGAAAACAGTGGCTTTAGAAGCAACTTTTGGTTATAACTATAGTAAGGCGAGTATCAACACTGGCAGCGGCGCCAGTGGTCTGGGGATTGGAGTTGGCTTCCAGATCTATCTGCCTGGAAGGAAATAAGATCTACAACAGCTAACGTTTACAAAGAAGTTTTCAGCCAAAGTGGTGAAAATTTCTTTGTTTATTAAAGGTACTTTATCTGAGGGAATAGTTATATCAAGCTGATTTTGCTTCGCAACGTATAAATACCTGCCCTAAAGATTAAACACTTGTTTTACTGTTAGGGCTTAGATTTTGTAAACATTTATTCTTTAGCAACTGTTCTAAAGTTGAAAAGGACTATAAGACAATGAGAACAAAAGATATAGGGTTGATTCTTAAAGATCGGATGGGTAGATGGTCTTCTTACACTATTCCATTGCTGAAGGAGTGTCATTTAAAAGATAAAATTGTCAGGAGTAATGAACTCGAAGGTATATTCGTCATTGGGAACATTGCTACAGGCCTGTATATTTTTTCCCTCTATAAAAACCGCTTTATTGATTTAATGGGTAAGAATATTGGGATGGAAGAAATTTGTGATCATTTTGATGAATATAAAGAAACTTTAATATAATAATATAATACATCAATTCATTTTTAACTAAAGGAAGGAATATTATGGCTAATTTAACATGGAAAGGACGTTGGAACGAATTAAAAGGTAAAGTCAAGCAACAATATGCTGATTTAACCGATGATGATTTGTTATATGCCGAGGGGAAGGAAGACGAGTTGTTGGGTAAATTGCAACAAAAAACTGGAAAGACGAAGGAAGAAGTGGAAGATTGGTTAGATAAAATGTAGAAGTTAAATTAAATTTTAAACTTACATATGAGAAGGAATGCTGTCAATATTTTATTGACAGCATTTTTTATTTTATAGGGAGAATATTGGTTTATCTAGTTTTATAGCGAGTCGATAAACGGCATTCATTAATCCTACATGGCTATAGGCCTGAGGAAAATTACCCCATTGGCTTCCGTTATCTTCAGTGACATCTTCACTAAATAAACCTAGATGGTTACTATAGGTAAGTAACCTTTCCAATATTTCTTTTGCCTCTTCAACTCTTCCTACACAGGCCAAGGCTTCTACATACCAGAATGCACAGACTAAAAAAGTTGCTTTTGGTTTTCCGAAATCATCTTGATGTTTGTAGCGATAAAAAAGCCCATTTTCACCTTTCAATTCTTTTTCCAACACCTCCAAATGTTGCCGAGCGCGGTCTGATTTGGGGTCCAAATAATCCATCACGATCAATTGTAAGGTGCTAGCATCTAAATTTTGGCTTTCCAATGCATTTTGATATACTTTTCTTTCGTTGTCATAACAGGCTTCAATATACGCAGCTGCCTTTTCAAGTAAAACAGTTGCTCGTTGTTCCATATCTTGATAACCGTTTTGACGGGCAATAAGTAAAGCAGCTTTGCAACCGACCCATTGAAAGAGATTGGAATAACAATGATGATTGGCAAAATTTCGGAACTCCCAAATACCAGCATCTTTCTCATCTATTGTTGCTTCAATTTTTTCGAGTATAAAATTTACCCAACCCAATACATTTTTGTTCTCGTGAATTTTGAAACGCTGGTCTGTGAACAATGGGAGCAAGGCAATCATCGCCTGACCATATACGTCATTTTGGATGTGTTCAAAAGCTTGATTTCCAATACGGACAGGGCCGCTATCCTGATAGCCTTTTAAATCGGGAAGAATGTGTTCGGTGAGCTCAGAATTTCCGAGTATCCCGTATAGCGGCTGTAGTCTTCCAGGATTGTGGTGTGTGATGCCAGCAATATAATTAGCAAAGCTCTCCATTTCTTCGAATTGACCAATATGTGCCAATGCTGTCAATACATAATAGCTGTCGCGTACCCAGCAATAGCGGTAATCCCAATTTCGTCCGGAACCAGGAAATTCGGGAAGGCTCGTTGTCGATGCGGCAATAATAGCCCCGGTATCTTCATATTGATGTAATTTGAGCACCAACGCTGAACGAATCACTTCTTTTTGATAAATATTTGGGATACTACACCTTTTTATCCAACGTTGCCAGTAGCTTAGTGTTTTTTGTAAAAAATCTTCACAGGTGCTAGCGATGGCAGATTCGAATGCGGCTTCATAAGTCAGTATAAGATATTTGTTATCGCTAATAATTGTCCAGCTATCATCTTGAAAAAAATGCGAGATTGGCACATCGGTAGTCAATCGGATACGTTCACCAATTTCAGCACTGCTATACAGAATATGGTTACTTCCGCGCGTAGCCTTTAAGGTGCTACGACCATAATTTCCAGTTGGCTGACATTGGATATTAACGCTCGGTGCTCCTCGGAGCGGTTCTATTTTCCGGATCAACATCAGCGGTTTAAAATACCGGCCAAATTGTTCAAACCGTGGAGCAAAATCTGTAATACGGTAAGCAAAAGATTCAGTGTGAATTTCGGTACAAAGTATATTGGAATTTTTAATATAATATTGCTTGGTCTCAACAATCTCTTCTTCCGGTTTTACGACGAAACATCCACCCTGAGTTTTATCGATTAGGCCGCCAAATACAAAACTATCTTCAAAGGATGGCCAACATAGCCAAGAAATGTTGGTATCAATGCCTACATGGGCAATGTAAGAACAGTTACCGATTATACCGGCTTCATAAATATGTCTGTTTGCTATTGTATTTTCCTTCATTATTTTAGAATAAGTTGATTTAAAAATTGAAGAACATCTTCCTGCTGATCCAAATAGTATTTTGCAGCTGATTTATTACTCCCCACTTTGATACTGATTGTGGAAGGTGGCAGATATTTAAAGAGATCTTCATCCGTAATGTCATCTCCAATGGCTAATAGAAAATCGGCTTTAATATGGCCCGCAATTTCTAACGCAGATTTTCCTTTGTTGACTTCGGTGTTTTTAACTTCAATAACGGCATTGCCGTCAAGAAGTTGCAGTCCATAGTCATTTAACATTGGATTTAAGATTTCCTTCAATTCGGCTGCTTTGAGCTCTCCCAGTCCGAGCTCCACTTTACGATAGTGCCAAGCCAGGGAGTAGGGTTTGGCTTCTATGTAGGCGCCGGGAGTTTGATCAGCAAGTTTTTCCATTATTTTTTTTACTTCGGGCATCCAATGTAAGGCCAAACCTTTTTTATAAGCCCAATTGAAGTTTGGGAAATTGGACCAGATCCCATGCTCGGCAACCAAATAGTAGGAACGTCCGTCAAACCAAGTGGAGAGGCTTTCCTGCGCCCGACCGCTAATGATGACCAAAGTGTTAAGCGGATCTGCGATAATGCTATCCAGGAGATTATACAATAAAACTGTTGGGCTAGCCTTTTGTGCATGATTTTGAAATTTGACAAGTGTGCCGTCATAATCTAAAAAAAATAGCCTATTGTGGCTTTTTCGATAACGTTCGGCGATACTGTTAAACACCTTATCAGAAATTCTTCTCGCCCATTCGTCACGTTGTATTGCCTTAGTCTCGGCCAAACGATTTATAAACAAACGAACCCAGTGCTGCACGTTAAACTTCTGTATAATTTGACGATTTGCTTCGGTACGTTCGTTAATCTCTTCAGGTGCCATTTTAAGTGCATGGTAAATACTGTCTGCAGTCTCAGCTCTATTATATGGGTTGACAATGAGTGCGTCAACAAGTTCCTTTGAGGCACCTGCAAATTCGCTTAGGATCAATACACCATCGGTGTGAGTCTTGCTGGCGATGTATTCCTTACTGACGAGATTCATACCATCGCGGGTCGAAGTAATCATACAGATATCGGACGCGACGTATAGACCTATTAACTCTTCAAATGGTAGAGATTTATAAAAGTAGAGAACAGGCGTCCAACTTAGATTGCCATAGATCGAATTGATCTCGCTTACTTTTCTGTTAATTTCATCTTTTAGTTTCTTATACTGAGATACTTTATCTCTAGAGGGCACAATAAGCATATATAACACTACTTTTGAATGCCATTCCGGATATTTTTCCAAGAAAGTGAGATAGGCCCTAAGTCTTTCCAAAATTCCCTTGCTGTAATCCAGTCGATCTACTGATATAATTATTTTTTGATCTGGGAAATGACTACGAAATTGAGTAGCGATGGTAGTTACTTCCGGGAGCGAACTGGTATGAACAAACTTGTCATAGTCAATCCCCATTGGAAATGATTCGATAAATATATGTCTATCTTTGTATTTAAGTTGATTATGACCACAGGGTACATTTAGTATTTTCTTACATGCGTTAAGAAAGTTTTGACTATCAGCGAATGTATGAAAGCCAATAAGATCAGCCCCAAGCAGACCTTCAATGAGTTCCTTTCGTTGTGGAATATTCATAAAAAGTTCCTCTGAAGGGAATGGGATATGGTGAAAATAACCGATATTGAGTTCATTGCTTTCTTGCCGTAACATTTGTGGGAGCAACATGAGCTGGTAATCCTGCACCCAGATGAAATCTGTGGATTGCTGTACCGCCAATGCGGCCTCACA
The DNA here is from genome assembly GCF_013167215.1 of Sphingobacterium prati. GTDB lineage: Bacteria > Bacteroidota > Bacteroidia > Sphingobacteriales > Sphingobacteriaceae > Sphingobacterium > Sphingobacterium prati. The sequence goes on along the minus strand of NZ_JABJWY010000034.1, from coordinate 339,123 downwards.
AAATTTTTTATTAACTGTCACGTAGGTAGACCAGTATTCCCGGTCAAAATGGATGTAACTGGGCTGGTAATGACAGATTGGCCAGAGAACTTCATTGGAATAACCCTCATAGAAATTGCGGATTTCTTCTTTCGACAGGAAGACTGGTAGCAGATTCATCGGCTTGAGTAACTCCGTAATTTTCTCTCTTTCATTATCATCCTTAGGAACTATTCCTGGCCATCCTACCCAAAGAATCTCTGTGGAATCAAAGGCTGAGTTTAAGCCGGTGGCTAAACCACCTGCACTTGGTTTGATGATAAGTTTATCTTTTTTTCGTTCTATTTGTATCGGCAGCCTATTTGAAATTATTATTTTTTTTTTGTTCTTCATATAAATATTAGATCGATTTAATTGCAGTGTAGAAGAATTATACTGAATATAACGATGGGTGCATAATCTATCTAATTAAACAACTCTCAGCTGGAAATAGTTTAGATTAATTTAAATGATAGTGATTCTTGATGTTTATTGACCTGAATAAAAAGTCTAGGGGTGGGGCTCCTGCTATTTCGATACTTTAGTAGTAGGGAATTAAAAAAAGACCTAGAGTTTTTGCTTTAGGTCTTTTTATTCTGTATTCAATCTTAAGAAATACTTGATATGCTTATTGTTTCTTTGTGGAGTCGGTTATTCACAAATTCATCTAATATTTTTCCCAATCTGCCGGAAATTTCACCAAGGATGCTCTCCCAATCTTTTACAGTGCCATCGCAGTTGTCAGAAACAATTTTGACACTATGAAAAGACAGATTTTTGAGAAAGCAAAAATTTGCAAGTGCGTAACCCTCCATATCAAAAGCTAAAGGATTCAGGTGCTTGATATCTTGATAGAATGCTGTATTTACATTGATAAAACGATCTGATGTCAATAGGGCGTCTTCATAATTAAACTCCGTTTGGGAAACAGATTCGATTGAACCTTGCCCCTTTAGGAAAAGCGTGTTCTCCAAAAAGAATCCATCGGTATAAGCGTCACCTTGCGCATAGTAATTGGGGTACAATACATGACCGATTGGGTATCGTGTACATCCAACCGTGCCTACATTGAGTAGCACTGGGGCGATGCCCAACGCCCTGATCTCCTCATATAGTGTTGCTATGGATAAAAGTGCGTTCACTTTCCCAACACCTATTTCATAGATGATGGTCGATTTATTGTCGGTAGTAAAAGATAATTCATTTTTATTTGCTACCAGGATGATTGTTTCAATCTCTTTGTTAAGGATCATTTAGTTTTCTTCAATATAAGGGTATTCGAAAGCGAGTTCTCCAGCATTGATCAAATGTAAGAAATTGACACAGGCTTGTTTTGAGGAATCGAAATCCATAAACGTGTAGTTTCCGCAACTGATCGGATTTTGAAAAGGTACCTCATAACCTTCGGTCAAAATCGTTTCGAGCACTTCTTTCATCAATTCGGCAACAGCTTGAGGGCTTCTGTCTGTGCCTGCTAAGACTACATAAAATCCCGTGCAACAGCCCATTGGCCCAACATAGATCACTTCGTCACCCAAGATTGTCCTAATTTCCGTAGCAAAACAGTGCTCCAACGTGTGCATCACTTCCGGAGATAACATGCGCTCTGGAGAATTCGGTCTGATCATGCGGATATCGTATGTCGTGTAGCTTTCAATGGCGCTTTTATTGGTATTGGAAGCCTTCGCATATATCCCTTGTTTCAATTTGGTGTGGTCTACCGTGAAACTATTTACTTTTGCTTTTTCTTTTGTATACATCTTATTCTGTGTATTACCGTAAAGCCTTAGGCTTTACAGGGGTTAAAAGTTGAATTTAAAATTTCTACAAAGGTAGTAGATATTATTGGAAAAGGTGGATAAAAAAAGCTATTTTAACACTTCATAATGTTCTACGGTAGGGAACGGATCATAATAGTGATGTAATAGTTTTTCCCATTCTTTAAATAAGCTAGACTCTCTGAAGCCAACAGTGTGGTCTTCTAATGTTTCCCATTCGACCAATAGAATATATTGGTTATCCTTTTCAATGCATTTGCGGAGCGAATGTGTGATATACCCTTTACTTGCGCTTATATACTGGCAGGCAGTTTTATAATCACGTTCGAAATTAGACTGTTGTCCCTCGATAATTTGTAATACGGCTACTTCTAAAATCATAATTTTTTTTTAAATATATAGTCGAGTAAATATATCAAATATTTCTATGATAAAAAAGGCTAGTCTTCGGTAATAAGGGCTTTCAGGCTTTGGGAAGTGATAATATCCAAAACGAATGGTATCCCAGGGTTACGATTTTCGGTATTCCAAACCAAGGAAAGGGTCGTTCGTTGGGGCAAGCCGTCCAGTTCTAGAAAACAGACATCAACCTGATAACCATTCTTTAAAGAGGCGGGAACAATGGCGACACCCAGTCCCTGAGCCACCATATTAAATATTGTTAACGCGTTTACGGTACGTAACGTAACTTTCGGCGTAAACTGATGATCTCGGAAAATACTCATGACCAGATCGTAATAAGAATGGCTGTAATTTTTAGAAAATAAGATAAATGATTCATTCTTTAATTCGTACAGATTTGGTTTTTTCTGCTTTAATAATGGATGGTTTTTTGGCAATACCAGGCTGAAATGTTCCGTATAAATAGGAAGGCTATGTAGTCCTATGGGCGTATCGGAAAGACGGACGAAGCCAAAATCAAGTTCCTTCTTTTGAATCAGGTCCAATTGCGTTTCATTGGCAAGTTCATGCAGCGACAGCTCAATATCTGGTTGTTTTTGTTTGAGGTCGATCAGTAATTGTGGTAATATTGTCTGTACTGCCGAGCCGATAAACCCCAGTTTTAGTGTACTGATCCTGCCATTAGCCAAGCTCTGGAGCTGAGTTTCAATCTGATCTAAATGCCTAAACAATTCTTTCACTTCATCAAAGAGATAATTGCCTGCCTCGGTCAGTGATACATGTCGTTTGTTCCGTTCCAATAGCGTTACACGGTAGTTCTCCTCCAGCTGCTTGATCTGCCGGCTCAGCCCTGGCTGGGCGATAAATAGCCTTTCAGCAGCTTTTCTGAAATGCAGCTCTTCGGCTAACACTTTGAAGTAAAGAAGATGTCTAAGTTCTATCTGATAATTCATGGTTATCAATTGATGATAAAAATGGTATTTCTAATTATTAAATATAGCGGCTAAATTTGATAAAAGCTTTATAACGATGGAAAAATTCTTATACGGCAGTGGACATTTGACTTGCTCCATTGCGTTAGCAATAGCAAAAGGGGATATTAAGGGGGAAATCTCGGCACAAGTAAAAGCAAATATCGATAGGAGCGCGGCCTATGTGAGGCAGATTGTCGAACGCGGGCAGGTTGTGTATGGTATCAATACCGGTTTTGGCCCGCTCTGCACGACTTTAATTGACGCGGATCAAACACAGTTATTGCAAGAAAATATTCTGAAGAGTCATGCTGTGGGAATGGGTGAACCTATCGCTAATGATCTGGCTAAAGTGATGCTTATATTAAAAGTGCAGGCATTGGCGAAGGGCTTTTCGGGGGTTCAGTACAGTACCATAGAACGTATTATCTGGCATATTGAACAGGATGTCGTTCCTGTTGTTCCCAAGCAGGGTTCAGTTGGCGCCTCGGGTGATCTGGCACCTTTGTCCCATCTTTTTTTGCCATTGATTGGTCTGGGGAAAGTCAGCGTCAATGGTGAGATTTATGCAACGGAGACAATTTTGGCGAAGCATGGCCTCAAGCCGGTTCATTTGGGAGCTAAAGAAGGGCTGGCATTGATTAATGGAACACAATTTATGGCCGCTCATGGTGTAAAAGCTGTCAGTGAATTTAACCGGGTGCTTCAAAATGCGGATATTATCGCAGCATTGATGATTGAGGGGCTTAACGGCTCCATTAAACCTTTTTTTTCAGAACTACATGAACTGCGGCCACATGCAGGTAACCGGTATGTTGCTTCAAATATCCATTCTTTACTTTATGGGTCTGCTATTTTAGAAAGTCATAAAGATTGTTCGCGCGTTCAGGATCCATATTCTTTACGTTGTATCCCACAGGTGCATGGCGCTTCACGTAATGCCTGGCTTCATCTTAAGGAGACGATCGAATTAGAAATCAATTCGGTAACGGACAACCCCGTTATTATAAACGATGAATTGACGATAAGTGGCGGTAGTTTCCATGGGCAGTCCATAGCCTTACCTTTGGATTATGCCACGCTGGCAGTTTCTGAAATAGGCAATATATCAGACCGTCGGGTTTATTTATCCTTAGAGGGGCAAACCAATGGGGTTCCTAAATTGTTAATGAAATCGACAGGACTCAATTCGGGTTTTATGATTCTTCAGTACAGTACGGCCGCTATTGCAAGTGAAAATAAGGGCCTGTGTTTCCCCGCTAGTGCAGACAGTATACCGACGTCGCTGGGGCAGGAAGATCATGTGAGCATGGGCTCTATCTCCGGTAGAAAGCTGCTTCAAGTCATAGATAACGTGGATAAAATCCTGAGCATTGAACTATTGTGTGCAGCACAGGCGAAGGATTATCATCATCCGCTGCAGTCCACTCCGGCATTAGAGGCGGTTCATGAACGCGTACGACAATTTATTCCACATATTGAATCCGATCAGCCTATGGAAACTTTGCTGAGTAATGCATTGGTGTTGGTCAAATCGGGCGAGCTGATTAGCTTACGTCGTCGAAGCAATCCGCAGGAAGCCATAACGATGGAACTGGTAGAACGTTTTGATACATTTTAACCTCACATGAAAATGGAAAAGGATTTAAAACTGATAGGCCCGTTCAGTCAATTGTTGACAATGGACAATATTCCGTTGAAGGGTGCCGTAAGGGATGCGAAACTGCAGGTTATCGAACAGGCGGGAATTTTGATCGAAGGTGAGTTTGTTCAAGAGGTTGGTGACTTTGATTTTCTATACCAAAAATGGCAAGATAAAGCAGTTCTTGTTCGTCTTGAAGGTGATCAGGTTGCTCTACCCGGTTTTGTCGACTGTCATACCCATATCTGTTATGCGGGGCAGCGGGCAAATGATTTCGCACTTCGAAATGCCGGTTCTTCGTATCTTGAAATTGCGGAAGCTGGTGGTGGAATTTGGAGCACTGTCACCGATACAAGGGCTTGCACGGAGGAGGATTTGATGCAGCTTACTGTCGATCGTGCGGCATTTTTATTGGCGCAAGGGGTTACAACAATCGAAGTTAAAAGTGGTTATGGCCTTGAGGTTAAAGAAGAACTTAAGATTCTACGTGCGATAAAAAAAGCAAATGAACTTACTGCGGCGGACTTGGTTCCAACCTGTCTGGCAGCCCATATGCTGCCAAGGGACTATAAAGGATCTGCAAAGGATTACCTTGATTTGATGGAAACAGCGCTCTTCCCGGAGTTGAAAGCACAGCAATTGTCCAATCGAGTGGATGCTTTTATTGAAAAGACAGCATTCGATGCGGGAACGATCAGGCCATATTTGCAACGGGCCAAAGAAATGGGCTTTGATTTGACGGTTCACGCGGATCAGTTCAGTACTTCAGGAAGTCAGATCGCCGTGGAATTAGGGGCACGATCGGCCGATCACATGGAGGCGTCCACAGCAGTTGAAATCGAGCTTTTAGCGCAGTCTGATACTGTTGCTGTAGCATTGCCTGCCGCATCAATTGGCATTGGTTGTGCTTTCACTCCGGCACGAAAACTGCTGGATGCTGGCGCGTGCCTGGCCATTGCGAGCGACTGGAACCCGGGCTCTGCACCAATGGGCCAATTGCTGACCAGCGCCTGCATATTGGCTACGATGGAGAAACTAAGCAATGCGGAGGTTTTAGCAGCATTGACTTTTCGCGCCGCACAGGCCTTGAATCTGCGAGATCGTGGTAAGTTACGTAAGGGAATGCGTGCGGATTTTGTTTTATTCCAGACTGATAATTATCAAGATATCACTTATTACCAAGGAAGGATGCAGCCTTCAGCTGTATGGAAAAATGGCAAAGAAGTATTTTCAAAGGAACGATGATAGAGAATATATTTAGTCGTGTAGTTGCAGAGGGTATTCCCTCCCAGCTACCACCCAAAATAGAACGTGACGCTACAGTAAGCCATGCTCCACGACGCAAGGACATTCTTTCGAAAAAGGAAGAAAAATTGGCCTTGAGGAATGCCCTTCGTTACTTTCCGAAATCATGGCATGCTGAACTGGCGCCAGAGTTTTTGGCGGAATTAAAGGAGTACGGCAGGATCTATATGTATCGTTTTAGACCCGACTATGCGATGCATGCGCGGCCAATAGATGCGTATCCTGCAAAAAGTAAACAGGCGGCGGCCATTATGCTGATGATCCAGAACAATTTGGACCCTGCTGTTGCTCAACATCCCCATGAACTGATTACCTATGGCGGCAATGGCGCTGTTTTTCAGAACTGGGCACAATATCGGCTTACAATGCATTATCTGTCCCAAATGACCGATGAGCAGACCCTCCACATGTACAGTGGGCATCCTATGGGACTGTTCCCATCGTCAGAACATGCTCCGCGTGTCGTTGTCAGTAATGGGATGATGATACCCAATTACTCCAAACCGGATGACTGGGAACGTTATAATGCGCTGGGTGTCACGCAGTATGGGCAGATGACAGCTGGTTCGTACATGTATATTGGTCCACAGGGAATCGTTCACGGGACCACTATTACTGTAATGAATGCCTTTCGTCGGCAGCTAACTTCCGGCGAATCAATTCAAGGAAAGGTATTTTTAACCTCAGGCTTGGGTGGAATGAGTGGCGCGCAACCTAAAGCAGGTAATATTGCCGGTTGTATAACTGTATGTGCGGAGGTTAATCCTGCAGCTGCTAAAAAACGATACGAGCAAGGTTGGGTAGATGTGTTGATTGAAGATATTGCCGATTTGGTGGAACAGGTTCGGACAGCAATGCTTCAAAAGCAGGCTGTATCTTTTGCCTATATAGGTAATATCGTTGAGGTATGGGAAGTATTTGACCGCGAGAATATTTATGTAACAGTTGGATCGGATCAGACTTCGCTCCATAATCCTTGGTCCGGCGGATATTATCCGATGGGATTATCCTTTGCCGAATCCAATGCGTTGATGGCCGCTGATCCGGATACATTTAAATATTATGTGCAAGCAACCTTAGTTCGTCATGTAGATGCGATTAATAAACATGTGGCTAAAGGGACATATTTCTTTGACTACGGAAATGCATTCTTGTTGGAAAGTAGTCGCGCCGGAGCGGCAATACTGAACAGAGAGGGGGACGGATTTCGCTATCCTTCTTATGTTCAGGATATTTTGGGACCAATGTGTTTTGATTATGGTTTTGGACCATTCCGTTGGGTCTGTACCTCCGGAGAGGCCAATGATCTGGAAAAGACAGATCAGCTTGCGATGGATGTATTGACATCCCTTCAGGTCATTGCTCCAAAGGAGATCCAGCAACAAATGTTGGATAATATCCAATGGATCAAGGAGGCGGGTAAGAATAAATTGGTTGTCGGGTCACAGGCACGTATTCTGTATGCGGATTCCAACGGACGCATCGCAATTGCCAAAGCATTTAACGAAGCTGTCCGAAAAGGACACCTAGCGGGCCCAGTCGTTTTGGGGCGTGACCATCACGACGTCAGTGGGACGGATTCTCCTTATCGGGAGACAAGCAATATCTACGACGGTAGCCAGTTTACAGCTGATATGGCTATCCATAATGTAATAGGTGATAGTTTTCGAGGTGCAACTTGGGTGTCTATCCATAATGGCGGCGGTGTTGGATGGGGTGAAGTCATTAACGGTGGGTTTGGGATGCTGCTTGATGGTTCGGCTGTTGCTGAAGTTAAATTGGAGAAAATGTTGTATTTTGATGTAAATAATGGCATTGCAAGGCGTGCATGGGCTCGTAATAAGGAGGCTAATCAAGCCTTGGATAATGCAATGGCGAGCAACAGCACGCTGTTGGTCACCCGCGCGCAACTGGTAGACGATGATATTATCGATGAATTGTTTAATGAAGACTGATGAATCCTTTACTTAATTACAAAGACTTATATGCCCGTGGAGACAAGACCGTATGGAAGGGGCGGGTTGATGGCGAAGAAAGAGACTGGATGCGTTGGCATCAGTTGATGGACTGTATAGACTTGTCCGCTGACTCCAATTTTAGTCAATCGTTGGTTTTTTTGGGTTTTTGTAGTGATGAAGGTGTTGGTAGGAACCAGGGACGGGTAGGTTCGAAGGATGGACCAGGCGCAATAAGGAATGTACTTGCAAATTTACCGGCTCATTTCTCATCTGAACTTAAACTTAAGGATGCTGGTGATATTCTGTTATTAGATAACGATTTGGAGTCTTCGCAATTTGCTCTTGGAAATGCGGTGTCGTCCATTCTTAAAGGTGGGGGATTTCCCATTGTTTTGGGCGGAGGGCATGAGGTCACCTATGGTCATTATCTTGGGGTCAAAGGCTTTTTGAGCGATAGGAAATATCAGATCGGGATTATTAACATCGATGCACATCTGGATATGCGCGAGATTTCTACAGGACAGGGAAATTCAGGTACTGGATTTTTTCAGATCGAAAAAGACCTCAGCAACTTAGGGCAATCATTTCACTATTTGGCCATTGGTATACAGGAAATAAGCAATACGAAAGGTCTTATTGCTTATGCAAAATCCAAGCATACGCAGATTATTGAACGGAAGGATTTAGTCGCGGACAGGCTTGCTGCGCTTCGGAGACAGATACGCGACTTTGCCAATCAGGTGAACTATGTATACCTGACCATTGATCTGGATGCATTTGCAGCGCCTTATGCGCCGGGTGTAAGTGCACTAGCCTTCAATGGTATAGTTCCTGATGAATTATTTTTCGATTTGTACAGTACTATCATTGAACTGCCCAATTTGAGGTCGATGGACATTGCTGAGTTAAACCCTTATTTTGATATTGATTCCCGCACTGCTAAATTCGCAGCAGATCTTATTTTTAAGTTTTTAGAAAGGTTTTAATCTATTGTATCCACGGATAGGTCTTAGTGAAATGGAGCTTGTCTAAATAATAAAAGCAGGTTATCTCTTTCAATGATAGATTAACCTGCTTTTTATGTTTTCTCTTTGGGCTAAAAAAGCACATCGGCTAATTCCGCCTCTTTGTTAAAAACAGATTTTGCATAAGGACATAGGGGAAGAATTTTGAGATGTTCTTTTCGGGCAAAAGCAACTGCAGCCATTAACATTTGCCTACCTAAACCTTTACCTGTATAGTTTTCACTAACTTCAGTATGGTCAATGATAAACTTTGTCGGGCCAGCCCAGGTATATGTCATTTGTGCGACTGACTTTTCTTGATCCATTACTTCAAAACTGCCATGTTTTTCGTTGGTTTTATGTATTACTTCCATTGATGATAATTTGATGTGTTATATAAAAGTAGATACAAAATAGACAAAATCTAGCCAATAGCTTTCCTGTACTGTTGATCCTGTCGAATATTGTTAAAAATTGACTGAACAAGGGACTACTAAGTTAACCACGGACTCTTTGACTCCAAATTACTTCCTTTTTTGGATAAAAATATAAAAAGTACAAATATACTAAAAATGTTAGTATATTTGTGTTAGGAATGATTATGAATCGAAGCAAAAAACAAGAGTTTGCCATTGTGGATATTGAGACCACGGGTGGGAATGCGAAATCCAGTCGCATCACCGAAATTGCAATTGTTATACATGATGGCAATCGGGTGCTGCATCGTTGGGAGACTTTAGTAAATCCAGGTATGGAAATTCCAAATTCTATTTTTGCGCTGACTGGTATTGATAATGACATGGTAAAAGATGCGCCAATGTTTGAGGATGTTGCCTCAGACATTCACGCTTTATTGAAAGATCGGGTTTTTGTTGCACACAATGTCAATTTTGATTATTCCTTTATTCGTTTTCAACTTCAAGAAGTCGGAATAGAATGGTCTTCAATTAAATTGTGTACAGTGCGTTATGCCCGTAAGATTAAGCCCGGGCTATTATCTTATAGTTTGGGCCGTTTGTGTGATTATCTGGATATACCCATTGAAAATCGGCATCGTGCAGGCGGTGACGCGGATGCGACAGCCATCCTTTTTGCGTACCTTCGTGCACTGGATACAACTCAGGTCTTTCAGGAAATGATCAAACATAAAGCTATTGAACAGCGCTTTCCACCGCATTTAAATCTTAAAGAATTTGAGCAGCTCCCGGACACTCCTGGAGTGTACTATTTTCACGATAGAAATGGAAAAGTAATCTATGTTGGAAAAGCAGTCAATATCAAGAAAAGGGTATCGTCGCATTTTACAGGCAATAATATTCAAGCACAACGGCAAAACTTTTTAAAAGAGGTCTATCATGTTAGTTACGAATGCTGTGGAACCGAGCTGATGTCCTTGCTGTTGGAATGCGCCGAAATTAAACGGCTTTGGCCTAAATACAATCGGGCGCTCAAACGTTACGAACCAAAATTTGGTTTATTTTGTTATGAGGATCAAAATGGTTATTTCCACTTGGCAATAGGGAAAATGAATCATATTCAAGATTGTATTCAGTTATTTCAACGGGAATATGATGCTATTCAGTTGTTGCAATCCTTTATGAGAGAAGGTGAAATTAATGCCCAGTTTTGTCATTTTGGCACTGCCAGTTTGGCAATTAAATCTACAGGTTGGGGTGAGTTGCCTGATCGTGAACTGCATAATACTAGGGTCGAACGTTGTATTGATGAGTGGTCAAAACAAAGATCCTCTTATGTATTTATAGATAAGGGTAGAAGTGTGGAAGAAAAGAGTTGTATTGTCATTGAAAATGGTCGATTTTATGGCATGGGATATATTGATCAATATAGTCAATATACAAGTTTTGACGATATCAGAACACAGGTTAAAGCATATCCAAGCAATTATTATATGTTAGAACTCGTGAGACAGATGGCTGAAAAACATCCAAATAAGGTGCATTTTATGAATGATTTCAAAGGGCTCATTGCTGCAGAGCAGCCTGAAAGCTACTATGACAAAATTACTTCTGACAGACTCTTTTATTAACGTAAAGAGAAGTTATATTTACGAGACTGGCTTCTAGCGATCGGCTCCGTCATATTAATCTCAGTTATTTGTTAAAAAAATGTGAAATAAGAGCTGACGCTTTTTTTTGGTCTAATAGTTGAAATATTCCGCTTGTAGAATAATAAAAAGACTTTTCATAATTTAGGTTAATAATTGGTTAGTTAAGACCTGGGGCTCCCAACCTCAGGTCTTCTTTTTGGATGGAGTTCTGATCTATTATAGCTTTGGTAGAAAGATAGCTCTTAGTTAAGACTGAGCCGATAAGATCTATAAAAAAGTATTTTTACTGAATAGTAGTAATTATTTGTATGTTAGATCGTTATGATTTGTCCCCCTTTTGTCCCCCCTGGTTTTTTTCTCTATAGGGTTAATTTACCTTATTTTAGATCATGCATACTGTAATAGCGGAATTAGTCAACAAAGATGGGGCGTTTTCTAAAAGTAGCTACGGTATATCTTATCCATATCTTTATATATTAAAAGGGCTTAGGCCCTTTTTTTAGAGCGTATTTACAACGATAGATGAGAAAATGTTTACTATTCGTTTTGAAAACCTTCGCTTTAAATCTTCGTCCAAAGGACTCTCAAAAATCTTTCCTTGTTGTACTATCTATTTATCAAAATGCTATTACTAATTCCATATATATCCCCTTTTAAAATTAAAATTAGACATATAGAATTATCGGATTTACTTTGAGCCTTCTTCCGGTTAGAGTCTGGCCAAGATCCGGCTATGCTCTGAATTTGCCGCGAAGTAGCAGATAAAGTGTGTGGGTATAGTTGCAAGAATCTGGATTAATGTCTGATTTGAACAAACAGGGACTTTTACTTTACAAAAAAAGGAGCGCCCAATTTCGGGGACACTCCTTTTTGCATGGATGTCGTATGCTAATTATTAGAAGTTTGGTTTCAACAAATATTTATCATAGAAACGGAAAATATGGTCTGCTGCCTCTTCAGCGGTATCGACGATACGGTAAAGCTTCAGATCTTCTTCACTGATATACTTATTGGACAGCATTGTGTTTTGTATCCAATCCATTAAGCCCTTCCAATACTCTGTCCCGACTAATACAATAGGGAAGCGGGCAATTTTGCCTGTTTGGATTAAGGTAATTGCTTCAAAGAGCTCGTCCATTGTTCCGAATCCGCCAGGCATAACGATATAACCTTGTGAATATTTCATGAACATTACCTTTCGCACAAAAAAGTATTTGAACTCAAGCAATTTATCCCGATCTATATATTTGTTGTGGAATTGTTCAAATGGCAATTCAATATTCAAGCCTACGGATTTTCCGCCGGATTCGTAGGCACCTTTATTTGCTGCTTCCATAACTCCAGGGCCACCTCCAGATATGATACCATAGCCACGTTCAGTTAAGAGTGCGGCGATATCCACAGCCATTTGGTAATATTTGTGTTCCCGTGGAGTACGTGCCGAACCAAATATGGATACACAAGGGCCAATTTTAGCCAATTTTTCAAATCCATCCACAAATTCTGACATAACTTTAAAAATCTGCCATGAATCTTTAACCTTAATTTCCTGCCATGTTTTGTTCTCAAAAGCGCGGATAATTTTATCTTCTTTTGTAATGTCCATATATAACGTTATACATTTAATTTCTAAAACCCATTTTTTTTCAAAAAGGAATACAATATAGCTATTTTTTTAATACTAGCTACTTTTTGCGATTATTCTTACATTTGCATTATGAATTTTTCTTCTAAACTTCTTGAGAACGCGGTTGCGGAATTTGGTAAATTACCGGGTGTGGGACAAAAGACAGCGCTAAGGCTTGTCTTGCATTTATTGAAGCAATCAGATCCTGAAGTGGCCCGTTTTACGGCCTCTATTGACCGATTGAAGGAAGATATTCAGTATTGCCAGGAGTGCTTTAATATTTCGGACCATACGACCTGTGAAATATGCAGTTCTTTCAAGCGCGACAAAAGCTTAATTTGTGTCGTGGAGGATACACGTGATGTCATGGCCATTGAAAATACAAATTCTTATCAGGGTGTTTATCATGTGCTGGGCGGATTGATTTCGCCCATGGATGGTATCGGTCCGGCGGATCTTAAAATTGAAGCTTTACTCAATCGTATTCAACGTGGTGGTGTAGAGGAAGTTATTCTTGCGTTGTCAGCAACAATGGAGGGGGATACAACGATCTTTTATCTGTACCGGAAGTTGCGTGAATTTGATATTAAGATTACGACAATCGCACGTGGTATTGCATTTGGAGGTGAGCTGGAATATGTCGATGAGCTAACATTAGGCAGATCAATTGCCACGAGAGTACCCTACGAACGAAATGTAGGTTAGTTGTACGTCAAATAGATCTGTTTGACTCCCTCATGAACTTTTCGGCCTTTTCGTATCTGTTGCTGCCTTATTTTATCGTTTAGGATTTGGCTGTTTGCCTTTTTGTTTTTGAGGATGTTGAAGTAGGCAATTTTGCCGATAGTCGTTTTTTCCAGCCCCAATAGCGCACAGGAATATGCTCCTAAAAGATAGTTGTTATAATACAGATGAACTTCGCGCATGAGTTTTCTGCCAAACTTGTTTCTTGGATATGCTGCGTTTATCGGTTCTTCCATTAGAGCCTGAGCGAGTGCGACGCTATCCTTATCGCCTTCTTTTTGGGTCATTGTCCAATAGTACAGCGATTTTATGGCCTCCTCCTCCGAATTCGGAAGGAGAGCCAGTGGTATGCCTAATAAAGTCCCCACATATCTCCAAAGATGAAATACGCCGTCAATTTCAGTTTTTAACAAATTGAATTTCATTTGTTTGAGACCAATTAAATAAACTAATGAAAAACCTATGTTTGTTGCCAGCATATCCCAGGTGTTTAAAGGAATGCCCCATTTATCAGAATTCCAATCACCATGTTTCAATATATTCGATCGGGCAAATGAATGGATGCATCTAGTCAATAGAATGGCCTCCATACCGGCACCGCCTTTTTTCAATGCATCATTAGCTGTAATATCAACCCAAAATGTGACGGTTTCCGTTAAACGTTTTACTGCACCTTTTTTCAGCGCTCCCGTAAAAATTAGCGGTTTATTGATCGCACTGGATTCGTAGCCGCCCATGAGACAGTAATCCCGTAATACAATAAGTCCGGTTAGTCCAGAACGTTGACTAAGTTCGATTCCCTGTTGTATTTTTTGCCAATCGAGCCACTCTGGCTCCAAGATTAGTGTATCCATAAATTCCGAAATCAACCCACAGTAAGGAGCTTCAACCCCTCTACCACGTAGATAATCCCGGATCAATTGTTGTCCCTTTGCGAAACCAATTTTCAGATGTAAATGCTTCACCAACTGATCACAGGCCTGATCATACTGGTATAGCAGCGGTAGAAATTGCGCTGCATGAGTCAAGTCTGGAGCGGTCGGCAATTTAGCCAGTAAGCTAGCACCAATACCCTTTGTCCAATAAAAGTGAAAAGAGGTTGTGTTAATTTTATAGCGCTCAGGGATTTTCATTTTGATAGAATAAGCATGAATGAATTCAGCTGAGTTTATAAAGATGGTGAGATGAGTTTCTTATTGGATTATCCATAAAATATAAGATCCTGTTATGTTGATTGTTTTCCCTTCTTTTGTGAATCTGAAATCGATGTAATCCGTCTGACAGGAAGCAATGTCACTACAACAGAATTGTCGGGAAATTTTGAAATGAACACGAAATGAGCCTTTCGAGACAGTTGGATCAAATATAATGTTACTGACGCTAAAATCGATCAAGGTTGGAGCCCCATCTTTATCTTCAAGCTGACTAACGACATGATCGTCGATCAGATGCCATTGTTCAGGGCTTAATAGTTTCGAAAACTGAACGGGATCATCAGTCACTGAGTCGAAATTGCTGTCTACTGCGACTGTTAATTGTATTGCGATTTCTGCCATGTTTTAGTATACATTAAGCTCCCTCCAATTAGGGATGTACAAGTTATAAATAGCTTCGGATTCTTTCTTGTTTTTTTTGGAAAATTTACAAAATGCTGCTAAAACAATTAGATTCAACTGTTCTTTATCAAGATCAATCAATCGGGAAGAAAAACTGATCTCATCGCCTTCGATTTTATAATCCGCACTTAACCGTTTGCTTAGGCGGATAGCCGTGATCCTATAGTTATCCAGTTGCTCTTCCCAATAGGATACTATTTTGATCAATTCATTGTATAAAAGATCCATACTCCATTCTTTGAGTAGCTTTAATGAGTCTACATTCTTTCGTTGATAAATGCAGATGCTACTTGATTTAAGTTCAATGGTAGCAGGGGATACCGTCGAAAAAATCTTAACAAGGTAAGGAGTTCTGAACAGGTAATAAGGAGTTTCAAGATAAGAATAGGACTGATCTTCTTCCTGATTTACTGGTGGATTGAGCTTGATATATTGTTTTAAAGAGGCAATATTGTAATAGGGCGGAGCATAGATACGATAGGGAGATCTTGTTCCTTGGATCTGGATATAATCTCTGTTCCAGCTGACGATTTCATAAAAATTATGATCAATTTCGATCTGCATATAAAAGAAAATTTTAAAAAATGTTTGAAAATCAATATGTTGAATTTTGTGTTAAGCTGTCTTTCTTAGCTTGGTATAACCTTGATTTTCTGTAAGCCGAAATCAAAATAACTATATTTTTGCATTAAACACATTAATTAGGAGAAAATTCATTCAAGCCGATGATGAAATGTGCCTTTTTTGTTTTCCAGGAGTATTAGGATAACCCGATCATTGCGAAATTTGTGCAATTGATTTATAGTGGGTATAAGACTGAACGATCTGTGGCTTTTTATGCGGATAAATTGAATATTTCTACCAATTATATGAATGTGCTGACCAACAGAATTTTTCAGATATCGGCTCCGTCTTTGATTCAGGAGCGGATATTGCTGGAGGCCAAGAGATTGCTGAAAATATCGAATAAATCCGTTAAGGATATTGTTTTTGACCAGGGTTTTTATGATAATGTTAGTTTTAGTAAGTTTTTTAGAAGCCATACGGATATGACGCCTAGTCAGTTTAAGTCACAGCCATAATATTTACAAATGATGTGATAATATCTACAAAGCAGAAAGTTGCAAATAGTCTAGCTTTGAAAAAATGATAATGTCATGAACGAACTATTTCAGCGCAGCGAGCAATATACTCTGGAAAATGTACGGTTGGAAACAGGTTTTCTTTATAGAGAGGGACAAATTATTGGAACGGATACAGCGTTTTTTTCCATAACGATAGCCGATGGAAAAATAAAGGAAATTAGGCCGGATCAAACCGGCGATGGAACAGGTCCATTCAATGCCAAGGGAAAGCTGGCTTTACCAAGTTTTAAGGATATGCATATCCACCTGGATAAAACACTATATGGTCTTCCTTGGAAGGCTGTATTTCCTAAAAACAGGACGGTGAAAGATATGATCGCTCGTGAGCAGCAAATCATAACTGAACTGCTCAAAACGTCAGTGGAAAGAGCGGAGAAATTAATTATGCTGTTGCAGGGTTATGGAACTCATTTTGCGAGGACACATTTTAATGTCGACCCAACCTCTGGAACTAAATCATTGGAACATCTGCTAAGGGCACTGGAACATGTGAAAGCGTCTTTTGGTGCAGAATTAGTTGCCTTCCCCCAACATGGATTGCATTACACCGATTCAACTGGACTGATGCGTGAAGTTGCCGCTTGGGACAAGGTTGATTTTATAGGCGGTTTAGATCCTTATAGTATAGACGGAAGTATCGAAAAACCGATGGACTTTACTGTTCAGTTAGCCTTGGATAACAAAAAAGGTATTGATATTCACTTGCATGAGG
This sequence comes from Sphingobacterium prati, assembly GCF_013167215.1. Classification (GTDB taxonomy): domain Bacteria; phylum Bacteroidota; class Bacteroidia; order Sphingobacteriales; family Sphingobacteriaceae; genus Sphingobacterium; species Sphingobacterium prati. Next base: position 322,133 of record NZ_JABJWY010000034.1, on the reverse strand, counting down.
GTGGAGAGTCAGGTGCTAAAACCATTCATTATTTAATAGACAAAGCGCTTGAGAATCCAGAGTTACAGGGGCGTACATTTATCAGTCATGCCTTTGCATTAGGCTATATGTTACCGAAGGATCTGCAATACACCGCCGAACGCTTGGCTGCAGCCAAAATTGGCATTGCCAGTTCGGTTCCTTTTCGGAATATGCTCATGCCATTACCGCAATTGCGCAAGGCAGGAGTGGAGGTGCTTACAGGAAATGATAATGTACAGGATCATTGGGGCACTTTCGGCAGTGGAAATATGCTGCAAAAAGCGAATCTTGCTTCACAGTTATATGGCTTTGAAACGGAATTTGACCTATCCCGTTGTCTGCGTTATGCTACAAATGGGAAATTACCCTTAGATGATAAAGGCAATAGAACATGGCCCAATGTAGGTGATGAGGCTAGTTTCGTACTGGTGGCTGCGAGCTGCTCCGCTGAAGCAGTATCAAGAATCTCCAGGGTAGACGGACTATTGCATAAGGGCAATATCGTAAAATGGCATAATTCGCCACCCATTCAACCCGCTTAAACAACCCCATTTTATAGTACTGTAGCCACTTTATATCGTCAAAAATAGAAAGTGGCTTTTTAAGTCAAATCAACTGTTTTAATGCTATTATTGTACAAAAGTTGTCTTGCAATAATCAATTTTATAGTTATTCTTTTCGACAACCAGCTGTACTTCGTTTTGCGTCTTAATATCATCACCATAATCTATAAATACGCTGTATTTATTTGTGCCTAACTTTTCGATAAGGAGGGTATTGATTCTTAAGGCATCATCATTGCCTCGGCCAAATAACCACATTTCTTGTGTATAAAGGGGATAAATCTTTTCCCATTTGGTTTTGTATCGTGCTTCTGTTATGGGTAATTCAGCATCTGTCAGGTTAGAAGGACCATAGATTTCATTGGCATCGTGTAGGAATTCCATAAAACGTGCCGTACAGATGGTCTCTTCCTTATCTAAATAATAGCAATACTTCCCGGGTTTTCCGCCTTCGCAGTGAAAAATGGTTTCCAGCAACTCTTTGGCCGGATCTGAAGCTGCTTTTGACGCGACCTGATCATTGTTTTTTGTGCTGTCCGATAGCAGTACCGTGGTTTCGTTTTTACGCATTTCCCTCGTCGGATTATTTGTCTTGTCCGAACTCATACAGCCTGTGTTGACGAGCGATATAGCCAATATAACCGAAAATATTTTTACACTCATTTAGGATGAATTTATATTGTTTATGCCGATGTAAAATTAGTATATATATCAGAAGTTGTTATCATGGATTTCAGTGATATTTATCGTTATTGAAAACCGTCATGCTCAAATTACGCTTTGGTTTCTTCTTGTCTACGCATTCTAATTGCGCATTACAACTTGTTTTTCTCTTATGTAGTCTTGTTTTAAAATTTTTATAACTCATTATCATTCGATTGTGGTTTTGTTTATTGTTTTTTCGTAGTTTAATAATACTGCGCAGATCTCTTGCGCTTTAGTAATGCGATCTTTGTCATGTCAGCGATGAAGGTTCGAATCCTTCCCCCGAAAGGGGTAGCTCAAGGGTAGAGCATGGCATTTGTTTGTATCGTGTGGGTTCGAGGCCCACTTCCATTTTCGGACGGAATAGCATAAGGGTATTGCACAGAATTTAGGTTCTGGATTCAAAAGTTAACCTTCTTTAAAAGGTCAGTTAAAGCGATTGTTTGTCAAATAACGAGCATGGAAAGTAAATAAAATTAGGAAAAAGAGGTGCAGGTGGCAATTGTAAAGAGGTTATTGCCACCTGCTTGGAATCCGATTGATTCCCCTCAATAACAAAAAAATAAAAAATGGAAAATAAAAGAATCAACGGTAATGACCTGATTGCATTGGGATATAAAGAAAATCATACGTTGGGTGCTGCGTTGAAGATCAACAGCAAGCGACATGGTTTGACAAAGACAGAAATGTTGGACAAATTTAAGACTGTGCTGGAAAATCCATCTGCATATGTGGAAGATACGGTGTTCGGTACATTGGCCCATGCCATATTAGGTCAGGACGTTATTGATGCCTCCCTGATTGCTCTAAATGAGAATCCTTTGAAGTACACTATCTATGGAGAGTCTGAAATTGAAGCGGGAGCCAAAGAACAGATGAAAGTGGCGATGAAGCTTCCTGTTACCATTGCTGGTGCATTAATGCCGGACGCCCATCAAGGTTATGGCCTACCGATCGGCGGTGTATTGGCCACCAATAATGCGGTGATTCCGTATGGTGTAGGGGTTGATATTGGTTGTCGAATGGCTTTGTCCATATTTGATTTGCCGGCATCCCTTTTGGGCACTCATACCGATACATTAAAGCAAATTATCCTGAAACATACGCGATTTGGCGCCGGTAATGGGTATCTGAAGCACGAACGCGTGGAGCATGCAGTGTTGGAAAACACCTTGTTTTCGGAGAATAACCTGCTTGCATCGTTAAAAGATAAAGCATGGACGCAGTTAGGTTCTTCAGGAGGGGGTAACCACTTTGTGGAATTTGGAATGGTGGAATTTAATCAAAAGGATGAAGTATTGGATATTGAGAAAGGAGTCTACCTGGGTTTACTGACACATTCTGGATCCCGAGGATTGGGAGCCACCGTGGCTGCGCACTATACCAAATTGGCCAAGTCTTTATGTAAGCTGCCTTATCAAGCCCAGCATCTAGCTTATCTGGACTTAAATACAGCGGAAGGCCAGGAGTATTGGTTGGCGATGAATCTGGCCGGTGATTATGCTTCTGCCTGTCACGAAGTTATCCATGAAAAGATAAAAACTGCATTGGGTGCTGAACTGCTGGCGAAAATTGAAAACCACCATAATTTTGCTTGGAAAGAACGCTGGAATGACCAAGAGGTTGTGGTACATCGAAAAGGCGCTACTCCCGCGGCAAAGGGTGTCATGGGAATTATTCCCGGTTCCATGGCGACTCCGGGGTTTTTGGTTCGCGGAAAGGGTGAGATGGCGGCGATCCAATCTGCTTCCCATGGCGCGGGGCGTTTGATGAGCCGTACGCAGGCGATCAAAACGCTTTCGTCCGTTGACCTGAAAAATATGCTGACTGATCAGGGGATTACCTTATTGGGAGCGGGAATGGATGAAGCGCCGATGGCATACAAAGACATCCATACTGTCATGGCATCCCAAGAGGAATTGGTCAATATTGTAGCGAAGTTCTCGCCTAAGATTGTTCGAATGGCGGATGATGGTAGCCGTGAAGACTGACATGGATTTACTAAAAAGCAGTTTCATTAATGAATGGAACTGCTTTTTATGGTTTGTGTACATTGTGCGACCCCGTGCATTTACCAATACATTTTGGTCTGTTAAATTGAGCTTATGAATCGCCCTGTTTTGATGCTCCGTAGAGAAGCAATTAAGCTATTAACTATGGGCAACCTCTTTATACGTATATACATTATAAGGGTAGATCTTTTTGGCAAGCAGTTTAGCGACAAGGCTGGCTATCAACAATGGAGCAAACAGTATATAGCCTGAAGGAACGATACTTGCAACAATAAAAATCGCTGTAAACGGAGCATGGATAGCCGCCGAAAGCATGGCTGCTGCGCCGAATAAGGCGAAGTTGATGACAATAAGATGTGTACCGAGATAATGATTGCAAAATTGAGCAAACAATACTCCAAGGAGTGCTCCTGTAACGATACTTGGAGCGAAAACGCCACCATCGCCGCCTGCCCCCAAGGTTAGCGCTGCTGCCAATGGTTTTAACAGCACTAATAAAAGCAATGGAAGAAAGTATAGCAAATTCATCGATCCATGTAAACTGTTTTCCAGGATTTCCCCAAGACCATGATAACTGTCACCATAGAGCACAGGTAAGAAAAAAATTAGAGCACCCACGGAGATGGCTCCCAAATTGACTCGAATAAAGTTATTCTTTATTCCAGCAAATAACGACTTGGCATAGATCACAATTTTAGTGAAATAAAGCGCCAACAAACCGGCTGTTAACGATAGAATGATAATAAAAGGGACTGCTTGCCATTGCCATTGCTTTGCTGTGTAGTTAAACAATGGGGCTGCATCTGTATAATGAACGAACAATGAAGCGACAAGCATCGAACTGATACCGCTTATCGCCAATGTTTTGTTATATTTTCTAGCGATAACTTCAAAGGCGAATAATAGGCCGCCCAATGCGCTGCCAAACAATAAGGTTACTCCAGCGATAACGCCCGCGCAGATCAATTCTGTCTTGTAAGCCCAAGCAGGGTGAAGGTGTTTATAAGCTTGATTGCCGACAGTAGCTGTTGCTACCACAGTGGAGACTTCAATTCCTGTTGAACCCCCAAAAATAACAGTCAAAAAACCATTAATATAATGGGATGGTATTTTAAAAAAAGGTAAATGATCTTTCCGTGTCTCGAGTGTCGTGTAAATCTCTTTGATCCCTTTGTTTTTTCTGTTGCGAAAAGCATATTTCCGGAGGAAGTATATCGCGGTGATACCAAGGCTTGGTAATATGATAAATAATTTCGGATCCCATTCCAAAACGCTTTCGGCTATTTTTTCCTGGATATATCCCGTGATGTGTTTGAGACTATAAGCCAACAGACAGCAGATGAAGCTGACAAAAACTGAACTTGCAATTAATTTAAGGTAGCTATATCGAACAATTTTCTTTCGATGTGTCATGGTGCCCGGCATATTATTTTGTTTTAAATCGGCACAAAGGTAAAAGATATTTTGGCTAAAATAAAAGCAAGTCTAATCCGACATACCTATTGTTACATTAACTGGCGGAGCCGGTATATGTTGCCAGGGGTATAGCAGACTTAGCTGTTATTCCCCTGACAGATATTATTAGCGTATCTATGCTTATTGGAGAGCGATGAAAATATCAACTTTAGCCTGCTCGGGGTTTTGCGCTTTTTCTCCGTAAACTTCAAAATCTGCTGAAAATGCGCGCGGGAGATCCGATTCCCAGATGTTCAGCCAAGTGTCGTAAACGATCCCCGCTGCCAGATTTCCCTCGGCTTCAATATGATGATAGACATTTTCTTCGATACGTATACCGTCCATGTCTTCCGGTACATCATCGAGATGGGCGACTTTACAGCCTAATAACGTGGTGTACGGTTGCGTATGATCCTCTTCATACTCAGTATAAACACAATAAAGCTCATTGGAAACTTTATTTGGAATACGGTTCATAATATCATTTTCGAAAAATCGTCTCCAAAGAGCTGGAATATCTTTGGCCGCCTGACTTTTCTGATTGCTTGTGCGTATTGCAATTCCAATGATATTAAAAGAAGGGATAGATCTATTTTTCATATGTTTTATATTTTCTCCAAAAATAGAATCGCCAACTGACAACTGTCTGTCATGAGGAATGACTGAAATAGAAAAATACGATTCCTGCCACAGTAAACATTTATTCGCTGTATAACATCAATGTGCTTTTTTCCATATTTTTTCCGAAAAAGGGAGGTACTCAGCCAGTGCTGCCGATCCATACCAAGTATAGTACATTGGTTCCAGAAGTCCATTTTTGATCGTGGGATCTGTTTGTAGAAGCTCCTTTGCCTGTTCAATTGTAGCGATATTATTCAGAATAAATAGCCCCCGAAGACTGCTGTCATTTTTGCCAAATGGACCTGCCACGATCAACTGGCCGTTCTTTACCAAACGGCCGATATTTTCCATATGCCCTTTAAAACTTTCGTTAATAAGTTGTTTATCCTTAGTATTATTCTGGCCGGTTTTTAATAAAACGAAGATATAGCTTTTCATGCCATAGTCGTCTGCGCCAAGTTTGTTTGCTAAGCTCCCGTCATAATTTGGGTTTTCGCCAGGTAACTCATTTATTACTTTATGGACATCAAAAGTGTGTCCTTCTCCGGATTTTCCTTCAACTGAAATGTGCAGACGATCGCCTTCAAGTCTGGTATAGCGTATGTGCTTGGGGAAATCGTGGGCAACATTACTAAACGAATATGTGCTGTCCTTATAGCTTAATTCGAAATCTATTTCTTTTCCGTTGTTTTGACCGATCACTAGTGCCGAATAGATGACTTTATTGCCCAGTTTTCTAATTTTCAAGTACTCACTGATTATTTTCTGACCATTTTTTATCGCATAGGACATGCCCTTTAATTCGCTGTCACTGACCCGGTTCCAGTGTTCGTAACTGTCTTTATTCACTACTTTCCAAGTGCCTTGGAGAAAGGTGGGGAAGGGGCTTTGTGCGGATACTGACCTGGACAAAAAGATACAGAAAAGACTAAGGCATACGATTATTGATTTTTTCATTTCTAGCGTAAATTATGTTAAACAGGTTGTACATTAGTGTTATTTAAAGGTGTAGTACAGCTCTAAATCCACGTGCGGCATAATAGGAGATCGCGCCATTGTGGTAGGTGAAAACATGATTATAGCGACGGTCACAAAATAAGGCACCTCCAAGCTGACGGATGTTAGCAGGTGTCTGTATCCAACTTGATGTTTTCAGATCAAATTCACCCAAAGTTTGCAGCTGTCGATATTGTGCTTCCGTCAGTAGTTCGACACCCATTTGTTTGGCCATCTCTACTGCGCTGTCTGCAGGTTTATTTTCTTTTCGGGAATCGAGCGCGGCTTGATCAAAGCATAAAGCCCTTCTTCCTTTTGGGCTTTCAGCAGCGCAATCGACAAACAAATAAGCCCCGCTGGCTGGATCAAGACCGATCACATCGGGTTCGCCTGCACTCTGCTCCATTCGCTGTAAACTCCAGGCCTTGGCCGGGTTTTCTTCGATTTTTTGCTGTATCGGCTCCCAAACGAGCTCTCGGTGCCTTTTCATATTAGTCTCAAATCTGGCCTTAAGCACTTTTAATAATGCTGTTTGCTCCGTCGCTGAAAGTGATTTTATCATATTTGGTATAATTTGTATCTAAAAATACACAATTAAAATAGATCTGTTTATAGAAGATTAAGGCAATCCCGTTAAATTACTTAGTTGCGAATTGAATTAAATTTATATTTTTACGTTCAAATTTTAAATAAATATGGCTTCAGGAATATTTGCAATCTTAGACGATATTGCAGCTTTAATGGATGATGTTGCGGTTGCTAGCAAGATAGCGACAAAAAAAACAGCGGGAATCTTGGGGGATGATCTGGCCGTGAATGCGGAAAAGGCGACCGGCTTTTTGGCATCTAGAGAATTACCTGTCCTCTGGGCGATTACCAAAGGTTCACTCATTAATAAACTGATTATCGTACCCATAGCTTTGTTGTTGAATGTCTTTTTTCCGATCGCTATCAAATACATTTTGATTTTGGGCGGATTCTATCTGGCCTTTGAAGGGGTTGAAAAGATTATTGAATACTTATTTCATCGGAAGCATCATGAAGGCGAAACAAAGACCGAAGAAGTTATCGAGGAGAATGATATGGAAGCTGAAAAATCCAAAATCAAGGCGGCGATCACAACAGATTTTATCCTTTCTGTGGAGATTGTTATCATCGCCTTGGGAACAGTTTTGGATAAAAGTCTGACTTTGCAGATTATTACCGTTTGTGTCGTTGCACTTCTTGCTACCGTGGGTGTGTATGGTATCGTTGCATTAATTGTTCGAATGGATGATGCGGGATATAAGTTGATCAAAAGCGCGAATGAAAAAGGACCATTGGCCAGCTTAGGCAAATTACTGGTGCTAGCCCTTCCCTTTATTATCAAATTGTTGGCGGTTGTGGGCACCATCGCCTTAATTTTGGTTTCGGGAGGTATTTTTACCCATTATATCGATTTCCTTCATCATGCCCTGCCTGATTTTCCGGGGATAGTCAAAGAACTTTTGTTTGGACTTGGGGGCGGCATTATTGCAGTGCTACTTTTCACGGTTGGTAAGAAAATTTTTGGCAAAAAGAAGATTGCAAGCACGACATAATTACCAAAAAAATAAGGGCTAGGATTCATATACTAGCCCTTATTTTTCGCAAAAATGTTTGCGAATTAGATTTCTTCCGCGACGGCTTCCACTGCAGCATCCAATTCGACCTGTTCGCCTTTTGTATTGATTAAGATCACATCATCTGATCCTTCTTTTGTGACCGAAGCCAAACCATCGCTAAAAGATGTTGCCCCACTATAGATAAATGGAATGGCAATTTTTCCCAGACCGTTTAAATAGCCGTATTTGCCATCTTTGCTCGAAAGGAAAAGATTCGGCTCTTCGGTTATTGATATAAAATCATAGGCTAGAGTTATGCTTTTGTTTGTTTTTATATCGACCAGAAAGTATTTATCATTTTCGACAGAAATGAAGTGTGTACCATTATTCTCGGAGATGAAACTATAGCTTGCTGGTACAACGATCTTTCCGGCCTGATTTAAGATGCCATATTTTTCATCTTCCTGAAAAACAGCATAACCACCATTGATAAATGAAATCATATCATAATTGGCAGGAATAAGTACCTTACCTGTTTTGTCCAATATGCCATATTTTTCATTTGTTCCAAAAAGAAATTGCTCCGAATGATCGTCATAGCTTAAATAATCGTATTGAAAAGGGATCATCGTTTTACCCGTGAGATTGATCGCACCATATTTTTCGTTTTTATACTGGACAACACTTATTTCACCGACAAACGGTGTAATGTAGTGATATTGGGCTGGAACGACAATTTGTTGTGCATCATCCTGCAGTCCCATAAGACCGGAAATGCTATCTTCAAATAAGTATAGATTTTCCGCCATTTGATTATTTTCTTCGCCTTCCTGTTCTTCGTCGTAGATAGATTCTACCTGATCATAGTCCTCAGGAACAATAAAATCATTATCATTTAATTGACTGTCCGCAACGTTTTGCGCTACAATATCCACCCCAAGAGGTGTAGTTACCTGCAGAACACCGCCCGGAATCTTTTTGAAAATATCAAAGCCTTCCCAATAGATAACAGGAAGCTTTTCGCTATACCAGATGGATAGGGTAGTATTACCTTCGATATCTTCCATATTGGGAAGCTCGATCTGTGCCAGCTTGCAAAGGTAACCGGCAATATTCTTAGTTTGACCGGGAACCGATTTGATAGAAAAGGATGTTGCCTCCTCATCATGTACTGTATATTTTGATAGCGATGGATAGAGGATTGTTGATTTATCTTCATTCTTTTTGGCAAGAAAAATAGATTCCTGTCCATCAGCTGTGGATACCACTTTTATCTTGTCATTATTGACATAGGCTTCATATAAAGAGACCGGAGCTTCCTGCGCTGTATTGCTGTCGATGTTCGTAAATACAATGGCGTAATTGATTTTAAATGCTTTATTGATCTGTGCGAAAGATACCGTGCTGGCAGTCATCAGAACTGCGAATGATAAGAATGTTTTTTTCATCTATCTATTATAATTTGATAGGCAAATATGCTGATTTATCAGAGGTGCTTTTATCCCTGAAATCCGTTATTTAGCAGATTATAGTTTAAAACCTTCTTCAGTCTGCGATATCGTACATTCATATCAGTCGATCAGCAATTGATATTTGGCTAACAGGCCCGGTAGTTGCTCTGGTTCGAATTTACTCTTTTTCATCCGATTGGCTTCGGGATCCATTTGGATATGAACCGAAGTCCGAAAGTCACAGCCTTCCAGATTGCATTGTTCAAACCGTGCGTTCAGGAAGTTACAATCTTTGAAGATGGCCTGTTGGAGGTTGGCTTTTTCAAAATCAACATGTTGCAGTGAACACTTTTCAAATTTGAATTTCTTCATATTACGTTCAAAAAAAGAAGCATAATCCAGTGCAGTATTCTTCATTTCGATATGAAAGGAGAATGAACTACATTCGTTGAACTGGATACCTAACATCTTGCAGTCCTGAAAAATGATATGATCCAATTGTGTTCCTTTTAATTTTATATTGGATAAATTACAGGATTTAAATTCACAATTTGTAAATATCAGATCAACCATTGCGGCGTTTTGGAAATCGCAATACTCAAATGTACATTTATAAAATTCTGTAATTTGCTGTAATTCTTTGTTGAAGCTTACATTCGAAATAGTCTGCTCTACCAGTTCATCCATGATTTGTCTGTCTACGTAAATATCGGGATTGATTGCAGACGAAAATACATTTTTATCATTGATAATGGAAGGATAGCTGATTTAATCCCTTACTTTGCCCTACAACCAAAAATGGCTGACTTCAGGGAGAAAAATCTCTTTTTATCGTATGTAACTTTGGCAAGTCTCCAAAAGTCCTTGTGTATTGGCCGGAAATATTGTCTAAATAGAACTCTGGTAGGTTTTTATATAGGTTGTGAAAGGGGCGCGATATATCGTGCCCCCTTTTATTTGCAAATTTGGTGTTGATTAATAAGGCATTAAATTAATTGTTTTTTAAATATTGCCTTAATACATACTGTAAAATACCGTCATTTTTAAAGTATTCGATTTCGATAGCCGAATCCAGTCTTGCTCTGACCTGAAACATGATTGTTTTCCCATTTTCGTGGATAGCTTTTACATCTAAAAGTTTATGCGGTGTTAGCTCATTCGCCAAGACAGTGATGGAATAGGTTTCAGTGCCGTCAAGTCCCAGCTTTTCGGCATTCTCTCCATTGATAAAGACAAGCGGTGCGACTCCCATACCCACGAGATTGCTTCGATGTATACGTTCAAAGCTTTCGGCAATCACCGCCCGTACACCAAGGAGAAAAGTGCCTTTGGCTGCCCAATCCCGGGAAGATCCTGAACCGTATTCTTTTCCAGCCAAAACGATCAGCGACGTATTGGTTTTTCGATATTCCATTGCTGTATCATAGACTGTTTTTACTTCATTTGTTGGGAAATACCGGCTGAAACCGCCTTCCTGATCGGTAATTTTGTTTTTAATGCGCACGTTGGCAAAGGTTCCACGCATCATCACTTCATGATTACCACGTCTAGAACCATAAGAGTTGAAATCTTCTCTATTTACCTGATGGGCTTTTAGGTATTTTCCGGCTGCGGTATCTTCCTTAAAAGAACCTGCCGGCGATATATGGTCGGTTGTAACAGAGTCCCCTAAATACAGCAATACTCGGGCATTTTGGATGTCCTCGATGGGTTGTGGAACTGCCTGTAAGTTTTCAAAAAATGGGGATTCTTTGATATAGGTTGAGTTATTGTCCCATTGATAATTCTGGTCAAGGTTGACTTCCAGATCTTGCCAGTCTGTAGATCCGTCGAAAATAACGTCATATACTTCCTGAAAATCAGATTGTTTGACGCATTCGTTAACTGTTTTGGTGATTTCTTCGCGACTTGGCCAAATATCTTTTAAAAAAACCGGCTGGCCATTTGGATCATAGTCCAACGGTTCTTCCATAAGATTGATATCCACTCGACCTACCAGAGCATAGGCAACAACCAGCATTGGGGACATCAAAAAGTTCATTTTTACCTGCGGATGGACACGTGCTTCAAAGTTTCTATTTCCTGACAGTACCGAGGCAACAATCAATTCTCCTTTCTCGACTGCTTCGGCAATTTGGGGCGGGAGTGGTCCAGAGTTTCCAATACAGGAAGTGCAACCATAACCTACGGTGTGAAATCTTAGTGCATCAAGGTCAGCATTCAGACCTGATCTTTCCAGGTATTGTGTTACTACTTTTGAACCCGGAGCTAGTGAGGTCTTCACCCAGGATTTTGTGCGCAAACCGCGTTCGATCGCATTTCTGGCCAATAGACCCGCACCGATCATCACAGTCGGATTAGAGGTGTTGGTACAACTGGTTATCGCAGCAATAGCAATACTGCCGTCGCTGAGGATATATTCCTTGTGATTGTGTTTGATGCGTACCGCATGTATAGACGCTGAAATAACTTCATGAGGAGAAGCATGTTCAACCGGAACTTTCCCAAAAGTAAATTCGGTACCCGACCCTCCGTCTGCCAGCCAAGCTGATTCTGAACGCTGTGGTATTGGGATATATTGCCTATGGTGTTCACTATCTAAAAGCTGTGAAAACTTATTGTTTAGATCCTTGACCAAAATTTTGTCTTGTGGGCGCTTGGGGCCTGAGACCGTTGGTTCTAGTGTGTTTAGGTCAAATTCCACTACCGAAGAGTAAGAGATCTGTTCCTTTCCCGTGCGCCAGAGCAAATTGCGCTTACAGTATTGTTCAACAATTTTAATTTCCTGTTCAGTTCGATTGGTACTGTGCATATATTCCAGTGTACGGTCATCTATTGGGAAATAGGTGACTGTACAGCCAAATTCGGGTGACATATTGGATATGGTGGCGCGGTCTGTCACTGATAGTGTATCCAATCCTTCTCCAAAGACCTCGACAAATTTTCCGACAACACCTTTATCGCGTAAGATTTTTGTAATCGAAAGAACCATATCAGTTGCGGTGCAGATATCGGGAATTTTGCCTGTAAGTTTGAGCCCGATTACTTCCGGACAGGTGAAGAAGATGGGTTGTCCCAGCATGGCGGCTTCAGCTTCAATGCCACCAACGCCCCAGCCTAAAACGCCGATACCATTCACCATCGGCGTATGCGAATCGGTACCCACCAAGGTGTCCGGAAAAAGCCAATTATCACGGGCGATAACTCCCTTGGCAAGATATTCTAAGTTTACCTGATGGCAGATTCCCATTCCCGGCGGTACGACAGTGAAATTTTTTAAACCTTTTTGCGCCCATTTTAAAAGCTCATAACGCTCCCGGTTGCGCTCGTATTCCAATGCGACATTTTTGTCGTAGGAATATTCTGTTCCGAAATAATCCACCTGCACAGAATGGTCAATCACCAGATCAACCGGAATTGCCGGATTGATTTTCTGTCCATCCTTACCATGTCGAATAAATTCAGCCCTTAAGGAAGCCATGTCCACAACAGCAGGAACTCCAGTAAAATCCTGCATCAGAATGCGTGCTGGCTTAAATGGAATATCTTTATCAACGGGTTGGGGCGACCAGCCGATCAATGTGCTGACGTGTTCATCCGTTATACTAAATCCATCATGATTACGTAATACATTTTCCAGAAGAATTCGGATACTGAAGGGGAGGTGCTCAATATTGCCATCTGGTAGATCCCTTAGGGAGCTATACTGATACGTTCTTCCGTCGATTTCGATTTCCTGAATTGATTTTTCCTTGCTCATATTGATTTACTTATTATATACTATATAATAAGTAAATCGTAAATTTGTTTGTAATAACTTTTAGACCAATCATTTCTTTCAGTTGTTGAACTTTGCAAAAGCAACCGTTCGGATCAGGAATAAATTGCATCTACGTTTTATTTCGATTAAGTTTCTGTTTATTAGCTTGTTATGTTTGATGGTTTCAAGGTTTAATTCTTTTAATCAGTTGGTTTTAAACTGGTTGATATCCGTAGAACGATAAAATTGGTGGGAGATCAACTGGAGAGGGTGTTGGATTAATGTGTTGGAGAACGTTGATTTTAGTTTGTTTTGTACGGAAAGGTACAATCATTTGCTAGATTAGACGTTTAAGTTAATGTTCTTTTATTGGAGAAAACAAGATGGAAATAAAAAATACATTCAGATTGATTGCCGCTAGCTTACTGCTTTCTATACTATTTGTCCATAAATCATTCAGTTATGCAGATCCCGGAGAACAGAAGGAAAAGATAGTCGTGTTAAACAAGAATGACGAGGTTAGCTTTAAAGACAGCAAAGGAAATGTTGTTTCGTTAAATCAGCTCAAAGGTAAGGTTGTCCTGATCAATCTTTGGGCGACATGGTGTTCACCCTGTCTGGCGGAAATGCCTTCTCTGGACAAGCTGTATAAGGATTTTCAGGGAAATAGCCAGATTGTTTTTCTGTCCGTGGACGTTGATGGGAAACTGAAATCTTCAGCGAAGTTTCTAAAAAAGCGTAAGTATAGTCTTCCGGTCTATCGACTGAATTCAGCATTGCCAAAAGAATGGAGTACGACAAGTATACCGACCACCATTATCCTGGATAAAGCGGGCAAATTGGTCAATAAGCATGTTGGTGGAATGAACTTCGAATCAGTGAAGTTTAAAAAGGCCTTAAAACAATTAAGTGAAGAATAAACTGGAAGGTAATTGAATCTGCTCATTCGTTGCAAACTTAAATTTGCGGATTCATTTAATATTCTGCCATTTTCTTGCTAATTTTGCATGCTAATTGTATAAGGAGAAATTATATATGCCAGTCAAACTTCCTAATAACCTTCCTGCGATAGAACTTTTAAAAAAGGAGAATATCTTTGTCATGAGTGATTTGAGGGCGAACGAACAGGATATTAGACCATTACGTGTATTGGTTCTTAATCTGATGCCGCTTAAAATTACTACAGAGACCGATTTTATTCGCTTACTTTCCAATAATCCTTTACAGGTTGAGATGGAGTTTCTTCGATTGGAAACCCATGTGTCTAAAAACACCCCTGAGGAACACCTAGAGATGTTTTATAAAAGCCTCAGTGAAGTGAAGGAAAACTTTTACGACGGTATGATCATCACGGGAGCGCCTGTGGAGATGGTTCGATTTGAGGAGGTTACCTATTGGAATGAAATTCAAACAATCTTTGACTGGGCAAGAACACACGTAACGTCGAGCTTATATATCTGTTGGGCTTCACAGGCTGCGTTATACCATTTCTATGAGGTTGAGAAAAAACCTTTGGAAGAAAAGCTTTTTGGCGTATTCAAACATACGGCGCTCGACAAAAGACATCCATTATTCCGTGGATTTGACGATGAATTTTTTATTCCGCATAGCCGGCATACCACTATTGAGAAAGAAGATTTGCTTGCTAAAAACGGTGTAGAAATTCTTTCTGAATCTCCAGAAGCTGGCATTGCAATTGCATCTTCCCGTGGCGGACGTGAGTTTTATCTGACCGGTCATTCCGAGTACGCACCTTTTACATTGGATGAAGAATATAAAAGAGATTTAGAAAAAGGCCTGACCATACGTATGCCAGCGAACTATTATCGTGATGACAATCCTGACAATCAACCTTTGGTACGATGGACGAGTCATGCGAACCTATTATTCAATAATTGGCTTAACTATTTTGTCTACCAAGAGACCCCTTTTGATTTAAAAGACGTCGTTCACCTGGGAGAAATCAGGCAGAAGGACTGAACACAAATTTTATCCTAAGCAAACAAAAAAGGTCGACGGAGCATTCTATCTATATAAAGTAGGTCGTATGAAAAGAATGTCTGTACTATTTTGTCTGCTCTCTTTCTTTGTTGCGTTATATGCGGACGTGCCAATTGAGGAAAATCAAAAGCTCAGAGAGGCAAACGGCACCTTATGGTATGCCAATCCATGGATCTGGCTGGGCGGTGTGGCGCTGTTTCTGATTATCTTCTTTCTTCTTCTCCGTAAATCAACGGGAAGCAAGACGCAGACATAATGTAATAGATATTATTTTAGTTGTCCGCAAAACTATGTTCTGTGTTACGAACAATAGCAAAACTTTTCTTAAGTTTGTGTGGATAGATAACAAACTAAAATATCATATGAAGAGAAATATACTGTTAGCAGCTTTACTGGCATGCGGTTCTTTGGCCGGTTATGCCCAAAATAATGCGATCAATGTAGACTACATGGATAAAACCGTTCGTCCGCAGGATGATTTCTACAATTTTGTAAATGGTCAGTGGATGAAGACCGTTAAGATACCATCCGATAAAGCGCGCTGGGGATCTTTTGATGAATTACGTGAGAATACAGATGTTGCCACGCTGAAAGTTTTGCAGGAATCATTGTCGGGGCAGTTTGCAAAAGGCACAGATAACCAGAAGATCGGGGATCTGTACAGGTCTTTTGTAGACATGAAGACACGCGATAAACTTGGTTTGGAACCTGTTCAGCCATATCTGACTAAAATCAATGCAATAAGGAATTTTGATGACCTTTATAAATATCTGGTAGAAGTTGCACCCATAGGAGGTAATCCATTTTTTGGCGGATATGTCTATGCTCACCTCAAAAATTCTACTGTCAATACCGTTTATTTGGGTGGTGGAAGTCTAGGTTTAGGCCGTTCCTATTACCAGGTAAAGGATCAAAAAAATGAGGAAACATTAAAAGATTATTCAAATTATATTTCGGCACTTTATGCCAAGTCAGGTCAACGCACGAGAGATTTTAAAGGACCTAAAATTGTCGCTTTTGAAAAAGAGCTGGCCGCTAATCTAAAAACTGTTGAGCAGTCACGTGATGCTAATGGCCGTTACAATCCTATAGCGGTTGCCGATCTGAAAAAGATGGTAAAAAATGTCGATATTGCTAAATATCTAAGCGATGTTGGATTTAAAGCGGATACTGTTATTGTTCCAGAGCTAAAATATTATGAAAATTTAGATAAAATCTTCAATCCAGAAAACCTTCCTGTTATTAAGGATATTTTGACATTTCATGTGTTAAATACAGCAGCGTCTTATACAACACAGGAATTAAATGATTTATCTTTTGATTTTTGGGGCCGTAAGCTGAAAGGGCAGAAAGAGCAACGTGCATTGGATAAACGGGGAGTCGAGTTTGTGAATTCCATTGCAGGAGAACTCTTAGGAAAGCTCTATGTAAAGGAGAATTTTCCACCGCAAGCGAAAGCTGATGCGGAAGAGTTAGTCAGTTATCTTGTAAAAGCATTTGGGCAACATATCAATGGTTTAACATGGATGTCCGCAGACACAAAAGTTAAGGCGCTTGAAAAGCTGTCGAAGTTTAAAGTGAAGATCGGTTATCCGGATAAATGGAAAGATTATAGCAAACTTGATGTTAGTACTTCGCTTTACGACAATGTCTTATCATCCAGCAAGTGGTCTTTTTATGAAAACTTAGCAAAGCAAGGCAAACCGGTCGACAAATCCGAATGGGGAATGACGCCGCAGACTGTCAATGCCTATTACAGCCCTTTGTTTAATGAAATCGTATTTCCATCGGCTATCCTTCAACCTCCATTCTATGATTACAAAGCGGATGCAGCTGTAAATTTTGGCGGTATTGGTGCCGTTATAGGACATGAGCTATCGCATGGTTTCGACGACCAAGGAGCCAAGTACGACGGAAATGGAAACTTGAATAACTGGTGGACCGATGGTGACAAGGCTAAATTTGAAGCTGCAGCAGACGCCCTGGTGAAACAATTTGAAGCTTATGAACCAGTTCCTGGAGTTTTTGTGAATGGCCGTTTTACTTTAGGCGAAAATATTGGTGATTTGGGTGGTTCTTCTGTTGCCTTTGATGCTTTGCAGCTTTATTTAAAAGATAAAGGAAATCCTGGTTTGATCGATGGATATACCCAAAACCAACGTTTTTTCCTTTCTTGGGCAACTATTTGGAGAACGAAAACAACGGATGAGTTTGTAGTAAATCAGGTGAAAACAGATCCACATTCTCCCGCGCAGTATCGTGCTTTCGCGCCGATTATCAATTTAGATGCGTTCCATGATGCCTGGGAAACGAAAAATGGCGATAATATGTTTGTTCCTATGGACAAACGTATTAAAATCTGGTAGAAAATATATTGATTTTTATTGAATACAGAAGGGGACATTTCATTTTGAAATGTCCCCTTTGCTATTTATCGCATCCACTTCAGCACAAGGTAAAAACCAAGTCCCGTGAAGGATAATGTTAGTGCTGTTGCCCACCAAAGTGTGGTGAAACCGAAGGAGTCAACAATGGAAGTCCCAAGCAGTGGCGAAAAAATATTTGCTGCGGAGAATGCCAGGGAATTGAAACCCATATATGCACCTTGTGTTTTTGGGGTAGAGCGGTTAACGGATACAGTAGCCATAAATGGCAATGTCAGCATCTCACCGAGGCCAAAAATAAAGAAGGTGAAATATAACCAGCCAAGTCCGCCCATATAATTCAGCATGGCATATGAACTGGCACACAGAAATGTACCAAATACCAAGGTGCTGATCAGTGAAAACCTCTTTTCGGCGACATGAACAACAAACATCTCCAGTAAAACAATCACAAAACCACTCCAGCCCAATAGGAATCCGATCTGATGGTCATCCAAGTGATGTACTTCGCGATAGAATATTGGCAAGGTTGTAATTAACTGGAAAAAGCAAAATGAAAAAATACAGCAGAAGATATTAAATAACACAAAGGGAACATCTGTGTAGGGGTTGCGGCTTAGGTTTGCCATCTCGCTGTGCAGCAATACGTCTTTTTTTGCTTTAACATCCGTTCTTTTTTGTCTTTTGTTAAAAAAGATGAAGAAAATTACTGCTGCACATAGCACGGCAAAGGAGTTTCCATAGAAAATCCAGTTAAACGAAATTGTGGCGAGAAAACCGGCAACGGCAGGGCCAATTGAAAAGCCCAGGTTGATAGCGAGTCTGTTTAGTGAAAAGGCACGGGTTATATTTTCAGGCTTCGCATAGCTGGCCACTGAAACGGAATTCGCTGGTCTAAATGCGTCAAAAATTAGACTTAGCGTAAAGATCATGATGGACAGCGATTGAACTTCTTTAAAATAGGGGATTAATAGAAATAAGGGGGAAGCCAATACCAGGCTCCCGAATTGCACCTTAAAACTGCCGATCCGATCTGTTAGCCATCCGCCGATATAGGAGCCGCATACAGAGCCTATACCGTAGCTCATCAGGACAATTCCGACTTGCTTAATATCGAAATGAAGTACCTGTGTCATATAAAGTCCCAGGAAGGGGATGACCATACTACCCATTCTATTGATCAACATAACAATGGCCAAAAGCCAGGCTGCCTGCGAAAGGCCTTTAAAAGAATCTAGGTATATGGATATAATTTTTTTCATGCAAATAATTTGCTTTTTAGACGGTGTTGATTTTTATAAGCTTTTTGTTGTCATTCCGATAAAAGGGGCAGCCCGTGCTTATAAAAGCTATAACTCATTTTGATAAAAAAATGCCAAATTGATATTGGTCAATTTGGCATCTATTATAAATTGATAACGTTTATGCCAACAGTGACTCTTCGATTGACGGGTTAACCTGATAGGTACTTGATATCAGCTGTTTTTTACCTGAACCGGGTTCCATAATGAAATCAATTCGACCGAGGTTAATACCTGCAAAGCCTACTTGGTTAATCACTGTCTGCGCTCCTTTTAAATTTGTGACCAAGGTCGGCTCGTTTAAAAAAGTATGTGTGTGACCACCGATGATCAAATCAATATCTGATGTTTTGGATGCAAGTGCCAGATCTGAAACCTTATCATTCTCATATTGATATCCAAGGTGTGAAAGACAGATAATAAGATCGCACTTATGTTTTTCCTTTAGGATTTTAACAATTTTATTCGCGATTTCGATTGGATCCAGATAGCTCATACCCTTATAATTATTGGGATCTACCAGACCTTCGATATCAACACCAAGTCCAAATACACCTATTTTAATACCGCCTTTATGGAAAATGGTATAATCTTGTGTCCTTCCTTCGAGCACTGTGCCTTTAAAATCGTAGTTGGCGGTCAGAAAAGGGAATTTGGCGTGATCCAGATATTTTACGAGCCCGTCCAGACCATTGTCAAACTCGTGATTACCAAAAGTCCCGGCATCATATCCCAATTTCGTCATGAGGTCCAATTCCAATTTACCTCCAAAAAGGTTAAAATATGGTGTTCCCTGGAACATATCGCCGGCATCCAGCAACAGAAGGTTCTTTTCTTCCTTGCGGATTTTATTGATCAATGTGCTGCGGCGAGCCACGCCTCCCAGTCCCTGGTACTTACCACCGTCCATTGGAAAGGGTTCAATGCGGCTATGCACGTCGTTCGTATGTAAAATGGTCAATTTGATCTTTTTACTTTCTGCCGCCGCCTGAAAAGGTAATGAACCCAAAGCAAGTGCAGCGGAAAATCCACCGGCTTGCTTGATAAAGGTTCTCCGATTAATTGATTTTAATTCTTCCATCTAATTCCGCATTTACTTGTTTACCTGCTTTTGTTAATTCACTGACATATTCTATCAAACCTTCGCGCATCCGTTGGGGGTAGTTGGTTCTGGAGACCGATTGCGTTAATAACACGAGGTTATCACCGCCATTGGCCAGATAATCATAGGTGACGAGTTTGTATAATTTATTGTCATCTATTGCCTGTCCTTTGATTTTAATATCCTGTATCTTATTGTCTGTTATCGTTAAGCTCATACCTGCAATAGGCTGGCCATGGGTGGTTGCGATATAAACAGCAAGCTGACGTATTTGACTGCCTTTTAGTTCAAGAATCGTTAATGTATTTTCAAATGGCATTACTTCAAAGATATGGCCTACAGTGATATTTCCAGCTTTGAGATCGTTACGGATTCCCCCTTTGGTCGCAAAGGCCAGGTCTGCAGGATTATGGGCATAATGTTCACTCATCCATAATAAGGCTTCACAAAAGAAGTTTCCCATTAATGTTTCAGGAGTTTTCTCTTTTATGAGGGCCTTGTCGGCGTGTCCGATAACGCGGTTCATTTCAGCTTCCATCTTTTGCTTGAACGGCTCATAAATGGAAACGACAGTAGGGTCTGCTTGTACATCTTTATTAATGTGATATTGCTGAAAATCCTTCTGTGTAGGGTGGAGTTGCTTTGAGCAACCAGTGACCATCAAAAGCGAAGCGACTCCAAGACTACCAATAAAGGCAATTTGCTTTGATATATTCATTATAGTTAGTTTAACCAAATATTGGGGCAAAGTTAGCCAATAAAATACAAAGAAATCTTATCCTTATACGCTAATTTTGCCAAAAACATAAAACAATAAAAGCTTAACATAAATCTACGTTAAGCTTTATCATATAATTAGAAAAATAACAACCTAGTGAACCAATTCTGCCTCAGGAAGATCATCTATGGGAGTTTGACGGTCATTATTTTTCGTCAATGTATCCAATGTGTTTCCTTGAAGGACCTTTTTGTTTTTATTTTTAGCTGATAGTTTGGTGCGGTAAGCTTTCCAATTCATCAGTAAAACAGAAAACAAAATAACTGCCAAACCTACAATCTGCAAGGGCGTCACGGCATGTGAAGTGAAAAAATGACTTAATATTAACGCAATGATCGGATTTACATAGGCATAAGTACTTACTTCCATCGCTGGGCGTACCTGTAAAAGCCAAATGTAGGAGCTAAATGCGAGGATAGAACCAAATGTGATCAAATAGCCTAAATTGAACCAGTCGACAGGAGCAACGCTGCGTAACTCAAATGATGCGTACTCGCCCGTTAAAAGTGCCGTAATATTAAAAAGAAGACCAGCGGTGACCATCTGCCAAGCCGTTTTGACCATAACATGTAAGTCTTCTTTTTCTTGTGCTTCTGATTTTTTGAAATATTTAGATGCTAAAGAACCTACTGTCCAGGCAATTGAGCCCAATACCAAAATACATAAAGCAATGATCTTCAAATTTCCATTTACATTGTCGTTGGATGCCATAATCTGTTCGGCAAATAGCATAACGACTCCAACGAATCCAAGCATAACACCGGCTACCGTTGTAATGCTGCTAAAATTCTCCTTCCATTTGGGTTTGTCGAGCAAAATAAACCAAATTGCTGCTGCGGCGGCGATTATCGCAGCTACTCCACCGGATACATATTGTTCCGCCCAGATGACACCGGCCATATCGACGAACAAGAGGAGAAATCCGACAAAGGCAGCTTCTAATATGGAACGTTTATTAAATAATTTATAACCTTTTATTGCACAATAGCTCATCAGGATTGCACTTGCGGTAACAAACCGAAACGATCCTAATATAAATGGTGGAAAACTATGCAACGCTTTTTCTATAAAAAAGAAGGTTGACCCCCATACCACGTAAATAATAAAATAAGCAACTACAACCATCAGTGGGCTTGCAGCTTTTTTGTGTCCTTGCAACATAATTAATCCTCCTTTCTATTATTCAGGTATAACAACCTGTTGATCTTCTTTTACCGTCTGAAGAACGATTGTGGTACGTGTGGAAATTATTCCTTCTACCTTACTTAAAGTATTACGCATTAAGTCCACTAATCCTGTCGAATCAGATGTTCTCACCTTGATAAGATAACCATCATCTCCGGCAATGTCGTGTACTTCCTGCACTTCGGGGATTTCAGCGAGAGCAAGACCTACACGCTGTTCGCCGATAATGTCATTTGCTTTGATGAAAATAAATGATAAAAGTTTTTGATCAACAGCAGCTGGGTTGATTTTGGCGCTATATTTTAAGATTACATCTTTTTGTTCAAGCTTTTTAACCCGTTCCAGTATTGCTGAAGGAGCCATACCTAACTCTCTGGCAATATCAGCATTGTTGATACGACCGTTATCCTGCATCAAACGAAGGATTTTGTAATCCACCTGATCTAAATTATATTCTACTTTTGTCATTTCGACTGCAAAGGTAAATAAAAAAGTATAATATTCAAAATGTATATATTAATTATGAATATTATTCTGTTCACTGCGCTTTATTCGTAATATTATTCGATTAAGCAGGGTGATTGTGCCTGGGTTTAGCTCTAATTTATTGGGTATTAACAAGTTGTGAAAGTGTTTTGGCCTATGATAATCAACAGTTATACCGATCTCTTAATTCAAGTATAATATTTCGAGTAGATAAGATGACGCCCAATCCAATCAAACACCCAACGCAAACACAGCCAAAACGGTCCAGGGCCGCAAAATAGGAACGACTTTCTTGCTCATGTAAATAAACTATAATTAGTGCGACCATAGAAGTGCGCGCCACAGCCATAATATTCAGTACCTTGCAAATGCAGAGCGAAGCAAGCATACCTATAATCATCGCATAAAGCTGCGGGATCGGGACGAAGTATAAACTAAGTCCGATAGCTGATCCAATAAAGTTTGATTTTGCGCGATCAATAGCAATTTTTTTTGACTCATTTTCTTGAGGTGATATGACCAAAATAATTGAAATAAGAGTCCAGGACACAGAATATTCCGGAAAGGATACAAATAGCATATAGCCGAGTAAAAATCCCAACATTACCCGAATCGTATATATAATAAAATCTGAATGTAATGTGTATCGAAGGATGAGATTACGCATATAACAAAGATGAAGTTAATTCATTAAATCGTGTTGCTATTGCAAAAATACAAGCAAATGATGAAGGCACGAAATAAAATTCGGGTTTGATTCATTTTGTATTTGCGTTTTTGTGCGTGTTGTTGAAAAGAATTGTATATTTCTTGCAATTATTGCTTTTTCCGAAGGGAAATTTAATTAAATTTGTTTTCTATATTTAAAGCAAACTCAGTGAAAGATCAGAATCAATTAGCCTTATTGGCAGCTCAACTGAAAGGTGAGTTGTACTATACAGAGGAAGCATTACATCAAACCATGTTGCTTGCCTATTCGACGGATGCCTCGGTGTACCAGGAGAAGCCGTTGGCCGTGGCTATTCCATCTGATATAGATGATATAAAGAACCTGATTGATTTTGCCCGTGCAAACCAAACAACATTAGTTCCGCGTGCCGCTGGTACATCGTTGGCGGGACAAGTTGTTGGAAATGGTATTATCATGGATATATCCTGTCATTTTAACCGTATCCTCGAATTGAATGTGCAGGAGAAATGGGTTCGTGTGGAACCAGGTGTCATTCGTGATGATTTAAACAGCTACCTTAAACCTTTTGGCTTGATGTTTGGTCCCGAAACTTCTACCGCTAGCCGGGCCATGATCGGGGGGATGATCGGCAATAATTCTTCTGGTCTTCATTCGATTGTTTGGGGTGATACGCGGAACAACGTCATTGCGGCAAATGTACTTCTAGATGATAAATCCGAAGTAAGCTTTACTTCGCTTGACGAGGAAAGTTATTTTAAAAAACTTTTACAGACAGATCGTGAGGGGGATATTTATCGCCAAATGAATGACTTGCTAACAGATCCTCAAAATCTGGCAGATATTGATGCGGGTTATCCTAAGCGTTCGATTACCAGACGAAACACAGGTTATGCGCTGGACATTCTGAGTGATCGACATCAACCTTTTAATATGTGTAATCTTTTGGCGGGTTCGGAGGGTACTTTGGCGATTGTCACTGACGCAAAGCTACGCTTGATGGATTTACCACCGAAAGAATTGGGCTTATTATGCGTTCATTTTTCCGATATGGTCGAATGTATGCGTGGTAATGTGATCGCATTGAACCATAAGCCGGAGGCTTCGGAGCTGGTGGATAAATATATTATGGATTTTACGGTTGGTCACCCTACTTATCAATATAATCGTTTTTTTATAGAAGGAGATCCACAGGCATTATTAATCGTCGAGTTTAGAGGTGATACTTTAGCCGCGACCGAAGCTAAAGCCATGGCTTTAAAGGCTGAATTGATCGAAAGAGGCTTAGGCTATGCTTATCCATTTATAACTGGAACCGAACAAACGAATTTAGTCTGGGATGTTAGAAAAGCGGGACTTGGCCTTATCCGTAATCTCCCGGGTGATAGTCAGCCTGTAAACTTAATCGAAGACTGTGCGGTTTCTCCGGAAGACCTGCCGGAATATGTCAGCGATATTCAGAAGCTATTGATCGAAGAAGGCGTACATGCCTCTTATTACGCGCATGCTGGAGCCGGTGAACTGCATATTGAACCTTTTGTCAATCTGAAAACAGAAGAAGGTAAACGCACTTTCCGCTCCATACTGGAAAAAACAAGTGACCTGGTTTTAAAGTATAATGGATCATTAAGCGGAGAACACGGTGATGGGCGTTTAAGAGGCGAGTTTATTGGTAAGGTACTTGGCGAAAAGGTCTATAAGCTTTTGGAAGAAGTAAAACTAATCTTTGATCCACTGGGGGTTTTTAATGCCAATAAAATTGTTAACACACCGCCAATGGATGCTCATTTGCGCTATGACAATGACAAGAATAGAACGTCGATAAATACATATTTCGATTTTTCGGAAGATGAATCTATCTTGCGTTTAGCGGAAAAATGCTCAGGTTCAGGTGATTGTCGAAAAACAGAAATTACTGGCGGTACCATGTGCCCTTCTTTTATGGCGACTCGAGATGAGAAGGATACAACACGTGCGAGAGCAAATATGCTACGGCAGTTTTTGACCAATTCCACAAAGAAAAATCGCTTTGATCATGAGGAAATCAAGGAAGTCATGGATTTATGTTTGAGCTGCAAAGGTTGTAAAACGGAATGCCCTTCAAGTGTGGATGTCGCCAAAATGAAAGCAGAATTTTTACAACATTATTACGATGAACACGGCGCTGGTTTTAGGACTAAGTTGATTGCCAACTTTACCGACTCTCAAAAACTGGGTTCGCTAGTCGCTCCACTTTACAATTTTGTTGTGAAGAACGATTTCCTGTCCGGTTTGATTAAGAAAACGGTCGGTTTTGCGCCGAAGCGTTCGCTTCCCACGGTTAATGGAACAACATTGAGCCAATGGGTCAAGAAACAAAAGATAGCACCACAAAAGCGCCGGGTCTACCTATTCTCTGATGAGTTTACGGAATATAATGATGCTGAGATCGGTATTACAGCTTATAAACTCCTAACGGCGTTGGGCTATGAGGTGATTATTCCAAAACACGTGCAAAGTGGCCGGACTTTTCTTTCCAAAGGATTTGTCAAAGAAGCCAAGAAAATTGCCAACCAAAACATCAATTCTCTAAAAGATCTAATCACGGACGATACGCCGTTGTTAGGTATTGAGCCATCTGGGATCATTACTTTTAGGGATGAATACTTAAGTCTGGTCGATGAAAATCTCCGTGCTGATGCCCATCGGATTGCTAAAAATGCGCTTATGATTGACGAGTTTCTATTAGCGGAAATTGAGGCTGGCCGTATTCTTCAGGAACAGTTTACTTCCGTTGACAGAAAAATCAAGCTGCATGGACATTGCTACCAAAAGGCTTTTCATTTGGTGGGGGTGACCCAGCAGGTATTGTCCTTTCCGTCAAATTACTCTGTTGAAGTTATTCCCTCAGGTTGCTGTGGCATGGCGGGCTCCTTTGGGTATGAGACCGAGCACTATGATGTTTCAATGAAAGTGGCTGAACTAGTTTTATTGCCAGCTGTACGCGAAACGAATACAGCAACTTTAATCGCTGCAGCAGGTACTTCGTGCCGGCATCAGATCAAGGATGGTGCTGGAAGAAAATCCTTTCATCCTGTTGAAATTTTATACGAAGCTTTATTGAAATAAAATAAAAACTTTGCCAATGGTTGTTTGTTATCAGTAATAATAGTAATATTATAAGAACAATATTTGAATGATTACTGATAATAAACAAATCACCATGTACAAAATTCAATCTATAGCCATCCTTGCCACAGCTACGCTGATGTTGGCTGCTTGTGGAAATTCTAATCAGAAGAAAACTGATGGAAGTGATACTGCAACGGCAAATACAATCGAACGAGTGCGCATCGAAAAATTGACAAATGGCACTCCCGGGCCCGAAAAGAAGAACTTTTTTTTGCGTATTACCGATGAAGTAAAAACAGATTCGAGCCGTATTTATACAACGAAATCGCTTTACAATCAGGATACTGTCGGGGCGAAATTTGAAATTATTGATTTTATACCAGCAGGTATTATTGATGGTCAGCCAAGTGACGATGTAGGATTTACTAAAGGGAAAATTAAAATCACTAGTCTAGGAACGCAATCCAATAATCTAGTCAAAGCTTTGGGGGAATTGTTTCAAATGCCAACCAGCGATGGCTTTACAAAAGACGTAGTACTGCCCAATGTCTTCTCATCCAATAAAATGAATGTTGATTTATCAAAGAAAACTGCATATAGTTTTAAACTCTTTTTAGAGAATAAAAAAGCAGCACCAGCGGAGTTGTTTTTTAATTTAGATACGTATAAGCATGGTATTGAATTTTCCGAAAAAGATCCATCCTTCCGCGCGGGATTGCTATCGGCATTAACTGGAAAGTAAATCGCCAACGAAAGATTTTGAGTAACTGCCCTGTGTGGGAACTCATTCAATATTGAAATACAAAAAGGCTGGATTAATTCGCTAATTATCCAGCCTTTTTTTATTCATCCTGTGCGTTGTGAGCTTCTTTAGGTATATTTCCAATTTTATAAATAAAAGCGTATAACACAGGTCTCTCGTATCAGGTCGTCTATTTAAAATTTCGAAAATCTTGTTTGGTCAATAAAAAGAATTACATTTGTGCTAATAAATTTAGTTTTATTTATGAAGTATTCGGGAATAGCGGATTTGCCATTGCACTATGGAAAGGTGCCGGCTTGGCTTTATGAGCGGATGAGTTTATTGGGCAAATCCATTGTTGAGGTGATCCTGATGGACTATGGGCAAGATGAGGTGCTCAGGCGCTTGGCAGATCCATTTTGGTTTCAAAGCTTTGGCGCCGTGCTCGGTATGGACTGGCATTCATCGGGTATTACAACATCTGTTATGGGAGCGCTAAAACGCGCTATTAACCCCTGTGCGGATGCATTCGGTCTCTATATATGCGGTGGTAAGGGTAAATTTTCTAAAGGTACACCTCAGGAACTACTTTACATCGCGGACAAAACTGGTTTGGATGGTAATAGGTTGGTTCGAACAAGCAAGTTGGTAGCAAAAGTAGATAATACGGCGATACAAGATGGTTATCAGTTATATCTTCATAATTTTATTGTGGCTAAAAACGGTCATTGGGCTGTCGTACAACAGGGCATGCACGATTACGATGGAACTGCTCGTCGCTATCATTGGCATTCGGACAAAGTCCGTTCTTTCATTGAAGAACCCCATGCTGGCATCAACGGTTGTCCTCAGGGAATTATTTTAAATTTGACGGCTTCTGGTGCGGCTCCGAACAGAGCTGGTATCATGACTATCGTAAACGAGGATTCTTCTCAAGCATTATTGGACTTTAAAAGGTTAGTGATGCCTTCCCATCATGATGTCCGATCTACAGACGTTGATCTGAAAAGGCTAGGGGCGATGTTGTATGTCGCACGGGAAAATCAACCGCAGAATTTTGAGGAGCTTCTACTGTTAAAAGGAATGGGACCCCGTACATTACAATCGTTGGCACTTGTCAGCGAGGTGATCCATGGTGCTCCTGCACGATTTAAAGATCCCGCACGCTTTTCTTTTGCACATGGCGGAAAGGACGGACATCCTTTTCCCGTTCCTCTGGATATCTATGATCAAAGTATTCAGATCCTACGAAAAGGCATTGAAAAATCAAAGCTGGGCAATAGCGATAAGTTGAAATCCGTAAATAAACTTCATCAGATTATCTTGGATGCTGAGCATAATTTTACGCCACAGTTTGATATTCAGCAAGTAATAGAGGATGAACGTAGGAATTCCTGGAGATATAATGGACGAACGGTATTCGGCCAAGCCAAAGCACCAAAAGATGATAAAACAGGAAAACAGCTTTCATTATTTTGATTACTATCGGCAGAATGTAATCATTTTGTTAAATTGTGTTAAAGCTTATTAAAATTATTTCTACGCCAGTA
Organism: Sphingobacterium prati; assembly: GCF_013167215.1. Lineage (GTDB taxonomy): Bacteria > Bacteroidota > Bacteroidia > Sphingobacteriales > Sphingobacteriaceae > Sphingobacterium > Sphingobacterium prati. The sequence goes on along the minus strand of NZ_JABJWY010000034.1, from coordinate 293,638 downwards.
TATTTGCCCACAAATGAAAGCGGTTATTACAATTCTATGTTTTATAGTCTTCCTATTAATTAGGAGCGGTAATAGCCATGCTGTGCTCAATGAATCAGATCGTCCTGTAGTCAGTTTCATGTACCAGCATAATGAAGCTAATCTAAAGGAAAAAATTGCTTCGCTCACCTCTCACATCGACCCACTCATTGCAGGAAATGTTCACGATGAAAACCCCGTCTTTGAAGAATTTAACAGCGAGAATTTTCAATTAACCAAGGATCTCCATGCAGCTGCAGATTTTGTAGCTTTATTGTTCTGTGCGGTCGTACTTTTCATTTTGGTATTCCGATTTGCAAAGAAGATTCCCTTTTGCAATTTTAGCGCTTATTTACACCCACAAAGATATATTCTTCAACAAAACTGGAGAATTTAGTAGCCAATTCCCCAAAATAGCTTAGCCTTATTCTTTTTAATTTCCGTATCAACAGGGTTTTCATTTATCTATCAATGATTCACCGTTTTTGTATTCTATAACAAGTTAAGGATTAAGTTATTTCAATTCGAATAGCAAACAAACAATCAAACTTATTTTTAATTAGACGTTTACAAATGAAAAGAGTACTTATGCTCGTTAATTTGGCTATGGTATTATGCCAAATTGGGTGTACTTCCAAAAAGGAAGAGAAAGAAGAGAAAGAAAAATTCAATGTGACCTCTCCGGTACAAATGGATACAACCATCCATAAAGATTTTGTATCCCAGATTAAGTCTTTCCGTAATATCGAATTACGTGCGCAGGAGAAAGGATATCTGGAGCAAATTTTTGTGGACGAAGGACAATTTGTACACAAAGGGCAATTGCTGTTTCGTATTATGCCAAAAATGTATGAAGCAGAGTTTAGAAAGTCAATGGCCGAGGTTAATGTAGCTGAGATCGAAGTACAGAACACAAAGAGTTTAGCGGATAAAAATGTAGTGTCACCGAATGAGCTTGCCATGGCGAAAGCTAAATTGGAACAGGCCAAAGCAGCTTCCGCTATTGCCAAACTGCACCTTTCCTTTACAGAAATAAGAGCGCCATTTGATGGTACAATAGACCGAATTCCCTTAAAATTGGGAAGTCTGGTAGACGAAGGGGAATTATTGACGAGTCTTTCTGACAATAGCCAGATGCTCGTATATTTTAATGTTTCAGAGCCTGAGTATCTTAATTATCAGACCAATATCAATAAACGGGGAGATACCCATGTAGGATTATTGTTAGCCAATAATGAATTATTTCCAGAACGTGGTGTGGTGGAGACCATAGAGAGTGAATTTGACAGTGAAACAGGTAATATTGCGTTTAGAGCCAGGTTTCCAAATCCCAATCGATTACTAAAGCATGGTGAGAGCGGTAAAGTTGTCATGAATTTTCCATTAAAGCAGGCATTAATTATTCCACAAAAAGCAACCTATGAATTGCAGGATCGTAAATATGTTTATGTGGTGGATAAAAATGGAAAATTAAAAGCCCGTTACATTACGATAGGTAATTCCCTTCCAGATCTGTATGTGGTTGCCAATGGACTTCAAAAAGACGATAGATTCCTATTGGATGGCATACAAAAAGTGAAAGAGGATGAAAAAATTAGCTATAGTTTTGTGCAGCCAAAAGAAGCCATTTCTAATTTGAAGTTAAAAACAGAATAAATCCCCATACTCTTAAATAATTATGTTTAGTCGTTTTATAAATAGACCTGTACTTTCAATTGTCATATCACTGATCATTGTGTTTCTTGGGGTTCTTTCGATGGTACAACTTCCAGTAACTCAGTTTCCATCCATATCACCACCTAAAGTAAATATTACAGCAGAATACCCGGGTGCAAATGGTGAATTGATGATAAAATCAGTGATCATTCCACTTGAACGCGCCATAAATGGCGTCCCCGGAATGAAATATATGGCTTCAGACGCCGGTAACGACGGGGAAGCTAGTATCCAGGTGGTGTTTAATCTGGGTACGGATCCAAACCAAGCTTCATTGAATGTACAGAACCGTGTGGCTTCGGTCGTCAACAAGCTTCCGCCTATTGTCGTACGGGAGGGAGTTAAGATTACAAGGGAAGAATCTAATATGTTGATGTATATCAACCTTTACAGTAAGGACAAAGACCTTGATGGAAATTTTATGTACAACTACGCGGATATGAACATTGTTTCGGAGCTGCGGCGTGTCGATGGCGTTGGTGTGGCAAATATTCTTGGAACACGGGAATTGGCCATGCGGATCTGGTTGAAACCAGATCGCATGACGGCGTATAAAATTTCAGCGGAAGAGGTAATGAAAGCCCTTTCAGAACAAAGTTTGGAGGCATCTCCGGGTAAGGCCGGAGAATCATCCGGTATTACTTCACAGTCCTTTGAATATGTGCTGAAATATCCCGGACGTTTTACCACGACAGAAGGCTATGGCAATATCGTACTGCGTACAAATGCCAACGGTGAAATGTTACGTCTGAGGGACGTTGCGGACATCAAATTCGGTTCGGCAATGTATGATATCTATTCGACCTTAAATGGGAAACCGTCTGCTGCAATCGTACTGAAACAATCCTATGGTAGTAATGCTTCTCAAGTTATCCAGGATGTTAAAGATAAAATGAAAGAACTGAAAAGCTCATTTCCCAAAGGACTGGATTATGAGATCAGTTATGACGTCTCTAAATTTTTGGACGCCTCCATGGAAAAGGTTATCCATACCTTAGTTGAAGCCTTTATTTTGGTAGCGATCGTTGTCTTCCTATTTTTGGGGGATTGGCGCTCGACATTGATTCCGACCATTGCGGTGCCGGTTTCCTTAGTAGGATCGTTTCTTTTTATGCAATTTTTTGGTATCACGATCAACCTGATTACCTTGTTTGCTCTTGTATTGGCTATTGGTGTTGTGGTTGATGATGCCATTGTCGTCATCGAGGCGGTGCACGCTAAGATGGAAGAGCTGCATATCTCTGCGTATAAGGCGACAAAGAAAGCGATGCATGAAATCAGCGGAGCCATCATCGCGATAACGTTTCTGATGGCATCGGTATTTATACCTGTAGCCTTTATGTCCGGACCTGTCGGGATATTTTACCGCCAGTTTTCCATTACGATGGCGACGTCAATTATTTTATCGGGGCTGGTGGCATTGACATTGACGCCTGCATTGTGTGCGATCATGCTAAAGAATAACCACGGAAAGCCGCGCAAAAAATCTATTGTTGACAAGTTTTTGGATGCCTTCAATCGCTTGTTTGACAAAATGTCAAACAAATATGTTTTCCTACTAAAAGGTATTGTTGACAAACGTCTTCTTACGTTTGTGGTGTTGATCGGATTCTGTATCGGCGCTTATTTTTTGAATAATTCTGTACCGGCAGGTTTTATTCCAAATGAAGATCAGGGGATGATTTACGCCATTATCCAAACCCCGCCGGGATCAACTTTAGAACGGACAAATTTGGCTGCTCAAACCCTGCAGAAGGAAGCGGAGGATATCGATGGGGTACAATCTGTCTCTTCGTTGGCGGGTTATGAAATATTGACCGAAGGAACAGGGGCCAATACAGGAACGTGTCTGATCAATTTAAAAAGTTGGGAGGAGCGTAAAGAATCGTCGCAGGAAATTATTGAACAGCTGGAAAACGCCGCGAAAAATATTCCCGGTGCTTCCATCGAATTTTTCCAGCCGCCTGCGGTGCCAGGCTATGGTGCTGCTGGGGGATTTGAATTGCGGCTTTTGGATAAAGCGGGCTCAGGTGACTACAAGAAAATGGAAACTGTGAGTAAGGATTTTGTTCGTGAATTGAATAAACGGTCTGAGCTATCCTCTGTTTTCACGTTTTATAGCGCGAGTTTTCCTCAGTATATGCTGCATATCGACAATGATATGGCCCAGTTAAAAGGCGTCACGATTGATAATGCCCTGAATACACTCTCTACATTGGTCGGGAGTAACTATGAGACCAATTTTATTAAGTATGACCGGCAATATAAGGTCATGGTACAAGCATTACCACAGTATAGAGCTCTTCCGGAGGATATCCTGAAACTATACGTGAAAAATGACAGGGATGAGATGGTACCTTTCTCAGCGTTTATGCATATGGAAAAGGTCTACGGACTATCAGAGATCACTCGGCATAATATGTACATGGCTTCCGAAATTTCCGGTTCCGCCGCCCCTGGGTACAGTAGTGGTGAGGCCATTCAGGTGATTAATGAAGTTGCGGCCAAAACCTTGCCGCATGGCTATGGTATAGATTGGGCGGGTATCTCCAAAGACCAAGTCGGGCGTGGTAACCAGGCCATCTATATATTTCTGATCTGTCTAGGCTTTGTTTACCTTATTTTATCGGCACAGTATGAGAGTTTTATCATGCCGTTTGCAGTGTTACTTTCTTTGCCAATTGGTATTTTCGGTGCATTTTTCTTGTTGAAAGTCCTGGGGTTGGAAAATAATATTTACGCTCAGGTAGCCTTGGTTATGCTAATTGGATTACTGGGTAAGAATGCGGTTTTAATCGTTGAGTTTGCCACACAACGACATGCACAAGGGTTAAGTATTATCGAAGCGGCACTGGACGGTGCTAAAGTGCGGTTTAGACCTATCTTAATGACATCTTTTGCATTTATTGCGGGTTTGATTCCATTAGTAATGGCCTCCGGACCAGGAGCGATCGGTAACCGGACTATTGGTACAGCAGCAGCAGGAGGTATGTTATTTGGAACTGTATTTGGTATCCTTGTCATACCGGGGCTGTACTTTATTTTTGGAACAATTGCTTCCAAACGCAAGCTCATTAAACACGAAGATGAGAATCCATTAACTGAAGAAATCGATAACAATGGCTAATCAAATAAATAAACACTGGATAATAGGACTTCTGTTGTCAACGGCAGTGACCGGCTGCAAAGTTCCTAAAACAACGCTGGTTCAAGAAAATAAGCAGGTGCCACAGGAATTTGCCGAAGCTGTAACACAAGATACAACGAGTTCGGCGAGTGTGAAGTGGCGTGATTTTTTTAGCGACCCCAATTTAGTTGCGTTAATAGACACCGCATTAAAAAATAACCAAGAGTTAAATGTGACCTTACAGGAATTGGCAATAGCCAAAAACGACATCTTATTGCGAAAAGGCGCGTTGAAACCAAGTGTAGGTTTACGCGCTGGTGCTGGTATGGAAAAAGTCGGCCGCTATACCAGCCAAGGAGCAGGTGACGCCAGCACAGAAATAGCGCCAGGTAAGGAGATGCCTGATCCACTTGGTGATTTAACGATAGGGGCTTATGCAAGCTGGGAAATTGACGTCTGGAAGAAACTTAAAGATTCCGAACAGGCGGCGTTAAACCGTTATCTCGCTACAGTCGAAGGCAAAAACTTTGTCCTGAGCAGTCTTATTGCAGAGGTTGCTCGCTCTTATTATGAACTATTAGCCTTAGATAATCAACTGGCGATTATCAAACAAAATATCGAATTACAGGACAATGCGCTAGAAGTAATCAAATTACAGAAGCAAGCGGCACGTGTGACGGAACTTGCTGTTCAGAAATTTCAGGCCGAGGTGTTGAAAACGAAGGGCATGGAATTCGAAACGCGACAACAGATTAAAGAAACGGAAAACCGTATCAATTTTCTTTTAGGACGTTTCCCACAGGAGATAAAACGCGATAAAAGCAATTTTGTGGATATGATACCTGCGAAAGTACAAACAGGTATCCCTAGTCAATTATTGAGTAATAGGCCTGATATTCGTGAGGCGGAATATGAACTGGCGGCTGCTAAATTGGATGTACAGATTGCAAGAAAAGAATTTTATCCGTCTTTAGAGATATCTGCGGCTCTTGGTCTGCAAGCTTTTAAGCCGTCTTATCTATTTAAAATGCCAGAATCTATGCTGTATAATATAATAGGTGAGCTGGCAGCGCCTCTGTTGAACAAAAATGGACTAAAAGCAGAGTTCAATACGGCAAACGCCAAACAAATACAGGCCGTCTATAATTACGAGAAGACGATTCTAAATGCCTATCTCGAAGTATCCACACAGCTCTCTAATATCGAAAATCTTGGAAAGAGCTATGATTTTAAAACCAAAGAAGTTGAGGTGCTTAATAATTCAGTGATCGTATCAGGTGATTTATTCAAGTCGGCACGTGCCGATTACATGGAAGTGTTAATGACACAACGCGATGTACTGGATTCGAAACTTGAATTAATAGAAACTAAGAAGCAACAGCTAAATGCTGTTGTCAATATCTACAAAGAACTGGGAGGAGGCTGGAAATAAGTTGTTTGTTTGAATGGACCCCGCTAGGCGGGGTTCTTTTTTACCCTCACCACTGAAATTATTTCTTGCGAAAATAGAATTAATGCTTATTTTTAATTTGTATTAATATATCTTATTATCTGTTTTATGGAATCACAAGAATATTTACTTATTAATGATGAGGCTGAAAGGGGAGTTTTCTTTAAGAAAACATATCTTCATGTTGCCCTTTCGATTTTGGCATTTATTGTTTTAGAAAGTCTGTTGATAAAATTAGTGCCTTATGATTTTATCGTCTGGATGGTCAGTGGAAAATTTATCTGGTTATTTCTTCTTGGTTGCTTCTGGTTAGGAGCGTCACTTTCTTCGAGATGGACCTTAGCCCAAAGCCGTCAGACGCAGTATATGGGACTGGCATTCTACATCGTGTTGGAGGCTATTATTTTCTTACCAATGATTTACATCGCTGCGGCGATGACAGATGGGGCAAGTATGTTGTATCAGGCAAGCATTATGACTGTTGCCCTGTTTACAGCGCTGACAGCCGTTGCCTTTATGTCAAATAAGGATTTTTCTTTTCTGAAAAATATCCTGGTTATTGGCGGTTTCTTGGCATTGGGCGCAATTGTCGCTGGAGCAATATTTGGATTTCAATTGGGACTTTGGTTTTCGGTAATCATGGTTTTGATCGCTTCGGCTAGCATTTTGTACCAAACACAGAAGCTAAAATACGAATACGGCAATGAGCAATATGTAGGAGCGGCTTTACAGCTATTTTCTTCTATTATGCTATTGTTTTGGTATATTTTACGTATCCTAATGAGCCGTCGTTAATTCGGTTTGTTTTCGAGAAAAATAAAAAGTATTTAGAGCAGATTCAACTGTGCTTTAAATACTTTTTTTTGTGCCAATGTTTTCTAAGCTATTTTAAGATATTTTTCAGGTTTTTTAGCCCCTGATCAAAATCTTTATTCATATTCATAAATAGGTTCATTAAATTCCATGGATAAGGTGATTTGCCTGTAATACCCCATGTTACGGCCGTTTGATCTAGGGATATTTCCTTCAGGATAAAATACCCTTTGGATGGTTCACCGAATCCAAAATCCAGCGATGTTTCGATGGTCTCGCCTTCAACAATTCGCGTAATGGTCTGCGAACCTTTTCCAACTTTTTCACCGTCCCAGCTGTACTTAAATCCAACCTGGCCATCGGTACCCACTTCGGATTTTTTCATCTGAGGGTCGGAAAGTTGCCAAACGCCGAAGTGATCCTGATTACGCATGAATTTTACGTAATTGAAAACTTCCTGCTTTGGCTTGTCAATCGTAATCTCACTTTGAGCCGCAAACTTCTTGGGAACAAAAAGTGCCACAATCAATGGAATAGCTATGAGAATAGCCAATACAATTAAAAATTTTTTAACGACTTTCATTTTTCTACGTTTAATTGGTTAGTAAACTGTTTTCAGCTTAAAGATAGTCGATAAATATGAATTTGGAAAGAGGAAGTAAAGGGGCTGACCAACTTGGATCAGTCCCTTTGTTTGAGATGGTACCTTCTCGTTATACGATATGCCTGGACAATTTGCGAGCTGCCTATATTTATACAGGACGACGTATGTTTACACACAGGTAGTATTCGCTATTTCAATAATTCCAAATGTGTGCTTATACCGATTCTGTTCCAGGCATTGATCGTAATAATAGCGATGATGATCTGTGCAATTTGTTTTTCATCAAAGAGATTCTTTGCTTTCTGATAGGTTTGCTCCGTTAAGCCCTTTTGGTGAATTAATGTAATTTCCTCTGTCATCTCCAATAAGACCTGTTCTTCGGCATTAAACAAATCGGTTTCGCGCCAAGCGTTCAGTAAAAATATCCTTTGTGGAGTTTCACCATACTTTAACGCGTCCTTTGTATGCATATCCAGGCAAAAAGCACATCCATTAATTTGGGATGCCCTTATCTTAATGAGTTCTTTTTGGATAGGAGTTAAAAAAGTCTCAGCAAGATAGGTTTCTAAACCCATCATTGCTTTGTACGCTGTTGCGTCTACTTTTGCAATATTTAATCGTGCTGTCATTGTTTTCTATTTTGATACTACAAAGTTGGAGGAAAGATTGAATAATAAACTTAAACTGGTTTAAGAAAGCTAATCAAAGCAACATTTAGTACCCTGGTCTATGGGAATTATTCACGGACGAATCCTCTTATTCAGATATCATCAGGTAATAGTTGTCCGGATCCCGAAGAATAAATTGATTTTTTAGGGAGTTTTCATTGTAATGAATTTCTTTTTCGAAAGTTGCATCGAGTTTAGTGGCATTTTCAAATACTTCTTGGAGATTGCCTACCCGAAAGAATAAGATAAGACCATTTCCGGCATTTTTGGGTTGGAGTAGTGTAGGGTGTGCGTGTTCACCCCATTTGTGAAGGCATAAAATGACATGGTTATCGACTGTTAGTATCTCAAAAGTCTCTCCACCATGCGCGCTGTCGCAGCCCAGTAGTTTCTGATAAAATGATGAACTTGCTGGAACACTTTCTACAGCGATTATTGTTTCTGTTCTGACCATTGGTTTAATTTTTGGTAGTTAATAATTCCTTAGCCTTCATATAGCTATGTCGGCCAAGGAATAAACAAGTGAAATTGGAATTCGGTTTTATAAAGGGTTAATTAACAGGAGTTAATCTGCTAATTAAAAATACTGAGTTGTCTGGCTTTTACCAGATCAAAGATCATGCGGTAACCCGCAAGTGAATTGCCATGCTGGTCTAAAGCAGGACTGAAAGCAGCTATCCCCATTTTACCGGGGACACTGACCGTGATTCCCCCACCGACACCGGATTTACTAGGCAAGCCAACCGTACGTGCATATTCACCACTGAATTCGTACATACCGGCGATTAACATCTGCGACTGAATCAGCTGCGACAGGCCGGGGTCTAGATATTCTTTGTTACCGTCATAACGGACGCAATGATGGGCAAAAAAATAACCTATTTTAGCTAGATCTTCGACCGTGATTTCGATCGAACATTGTTTAAAATAGTTATTGAGTTTTTCTTCTCCTTCGCCATCAATTAAGCCATTGTTTCGCATGATATAGAACATGCCTCGATTTCGATGCCCCGTTTCCCTTTCTGAGTTATACACCGCATGGTTATACTCAATATGTTCATTGTTTGTGATGAAACGGATCATCTTAAGGATTTTAACAAATGGTTCTTCACCTTTTCCTTTAATAAGTGCTGTGGTCAGTATGGCACCCGCATTCATCATTGGATTAAGCGGTTTTCCCATCGTCTCCAGATTGCCAAAATGATTGAAAGGCTTATCTGTGCCAAAATACCCCATTTTCTCAAAAATAGTTGCTTCTCCATTTTCCTTGACCGCAATCATCAGTGCAATGATCTTCGATATACTCTGGATGGTAAATTTCTGCTGGATATCCCCGGCGCTGACGACAGTACCATTACTATTGACAACAGAAAGTGCAATGGATTGCGCGTTAGCTTTGCCCAGTTCGGGTATGTAATCTGCTACTTTTCCTTGTTTATAACATTGACGGTTCTTTTCAAGAATGGTATTTAAAGTTGCTTGATCTATGGCTGTGGTATCCCTTATTGTCGATTTGGTCGCATCCTGCTGCGCATGGCATACATTTATTGCTTCCATACAGCTAAGTATAAACAATGCCATTATCAAGCCAAAAGTTTTATTCATGTGTTCAATTTTTTATAAAATCCCAAAGATAGCAAAGTATATCTATTCTAGCTATTTGCAGGTGCAGGATCAACATTCCAGCCTGAAAGAATGTCGCCATAGAAGAAGAAAGTAACATAGAAATTCTTTTGGCTGACTGTATCCTTTACGAGATATTTTTTGGTCACATCATAACTGTCAATTTGCTTATATTTTGACAATGCTACAGGACTGGCAGCCGGATTTTCAGCCTTTACCATGTCTTGAATTTTTTGGGTGATCAATTTCATGATACCGACTTTTTTGAAAGGATCGTTTTCAACTTTATGACCCGAAATTCGAGATAAAATTCCATTGTTTTTTTCTTTTTTTAATTTTGCAGCGGCTGTATAGGCTCTGAAACGTTCCTTAATTTTTGGATCCTGAAGACTATGTATGGTGAAGATAGAAATACCCTGGGCACCATTGTTCAATGCTTCATCCATATCAACAAACATTTCATCATTGTTTTTAGCCATTAAACCACAATAAAGGGTGGTATGGCTTGCTTTATCTCTCACATTTTCCAAAGTACAGTCTTTTATAAAGCTCGGGTCTTCTGTGTAAAAGCTGCTATAGACCATTGGAAATACAAGATCTAAGTTCCATTTACCCCAGTCTTGACGAACCATTCTCGAAGCCATTTTAGGCGTGGGAAAAGGAGACGCAGCCATTGTCTTTCCGTGAGCGTGTACAACATCTGCAATCATATTGGCTATTTCAGTGATCTGGTCACAACGAAACTGTCTCCATTTTAAATCTTTTGAAGGATCTTTTTGTGCTCTAGGGTCATAACCGTATTGTTTTTTGAATTTTGCTATTGCAATTGGATGGTATCCATAATCCCATGCAGGGTATTCACGGTCTTGGACGATATTATACTTTGGCCACAATGTAGTCGGTAATACAACATCAACATAACGATTATAGTCTATCGAGATTCCGGCGAGCCCATCAACTTCGCAATAGGACTGGATCTTTTGTTTAAGGTAATCTTTCACTTCTGGCACGACAGGTGATAGGAATTTGTAATACCCAACATATGCTGTGGTATCAGCCAAACTTTTTCCATTTCTATTGACACTAAACCAGTCTGGATGTTCCCTGAGAACTTTATCCCGATCATGTTCCAGGTTCATGGTCCACAACCAAGCAACTACCTGTATGCCATATTTTTTTGCTATAGGAATCGCAATACGATATTCATCAGGACTTGCCGCATTTAACATAACCCCATCTATACCCAAATAATTCATCTCACGGCAGATGGAGTCAAAATTTGTAGCCGGATTGTAGTCAAGCCATGTCCAGAACATAGCCGTTTTCTCTCGCTTCGCAGCGTTGGAAACGGGGATGTAAAGTCCATAGATAATTAGTACTAGGCAGAGACAGCATTTTCTGATTAATTGTTCTTTCATACGATTGATTGGTTCTAAAATTTATCTGTAATGTATCCTACAGGATGTAACAGTTTATGAAGATCTTAAAGGTTATAATAATTGCAGTTTAGCGTTAGCATTCATTTTACATCCAGCCGTGAAAATACATAAAAACAAGGAATTTACTCAACTTCATGTGTATTTGGTTAATATTTTCCTTCAGTTATAAATTTTATAAAAAAAATTAAAACCATTCATCCGTCTATATGTTAGTAGGGAAAGAATAAATGATAACATTATTGACATTGAAAAGTGCGCTGGGCTACTAGCGGATAGATAATAATTTTAGATATGAGGAAACTTTCCGTTCTAATTTCTGTTTTATACATATTGCTATGCCCAACTGTCAAGGGGCAGGAGCCTGGTCCAGTTGAGTTAGATAAAAGAGATTCGGTACAGCAGACCAAGGGAGATGTAACCTACCCTAAATTACAGATAAAAGGACTTTTTCAAGCAAGGTACCTCATCAGTGCAACGAAAGACGTGGATGTCAACGGGCTCCATCACAGTGATGGCTCAGGAACAGACAATAACTTTATGGTGAAGTATATGCGGGTGCAGATGCGTGCGCAGATCAGTAAACGGACCGAAGTGGCTGTGCTTGCCAACCTGGCTGATTTTAAAAGTGACCCAAAAACAAAGGTGCTTGAGAATGCTTATTTAAAATATACTTTTAGCCCTAAATTGGCCATTACAGTTGGTCAGTTCCGACCTTGGTTTGGCATTGAGGAAACTTACCCAATAGATATTATTAAATCGTTGGACTGGTCAAATCAATACCTTGAATTTGGTAAGTTGGGCTGGGCGAGTTTCCAGATAGGAATGGCCGCAACAGGGGAAGTTAACTTAGGAGATATGCCATTCAGTTATTCCTTTTCGGTGGTTAATGGAAATGGTAAAAACCAAGTCGTGGATAATGACAACGGAAAACAATATTCAACGCGCTTAGTATTTGGGCTTTCAAAGAAATATGGAGTCAATCTAGGATTAAACGGTGGGATAGGTGAGGTCGTGAAAAAACAAGTACATGCACTGGGAGTAGATCTGAGCGGAAATGTGGATTTTGGAAAGCGATGGAACCTAGATATGCAACTGGAAGCGAAACAGGCTATAAATCATAACTTATATTATGCGCTGGATGAGGAGGCGCGGACTTCAAAGCTAAGTGATTATCTCGTTCGAGGTATCTATTTCCTTCCGAATTTAAGGTATGAAGTTAACTATTACAATCTCAGTGCATTTGAGCTTTCTTGTCGTTACGAGTATATCGATCCAAATTATAAGTTAAATGCAAATGCAAGGCAAACGTTTACGCCCATGTTTGGTCTGGAGTTTTTAAAGAATTATGGTGCCCGTATACAGCTCGGTCTTCAACTCGACCGTTATAAGAAACAAACTCAGGATACCAATGAATACAATAAGAATTTATTTATCGTTCAAGTACAAAGTAGATTTTAATCTTTTAAACGCCATTTAATATGAAAGAAATTAGCATCAAAAATGTTGCCATCACCTTTATTGTTGCGCTCATTTTGTGGTTTATTCCTGTACCTCAAGGTGTCAGCCCCGAAGCGTGGCATTTGTTTGCCATATTTGCCGCTACCATTCTCGGTATCATTCTTAAGGCCGCACCAATGGGAACCATGTGTATGATGGCGATCGCGTTCACCGCACTGACACAGGTGCTCGCTCCAGGAGATGCTGGTAAATCGATTACTAAAGCACTGACTGGTTTTGGAGACAAAGTTATCTGGTTGATTGGAATCTCCTTTTTCATTGCAAGAGGTTTTATCAAAACAGGCTTAGGTAATCGCATCGCATTTCTTTTTATACGTGTATTTGGAAAGAGTTCATTAGGGCTAGCGTATGGCTTAGGTTTAGCGGATGTATGTTTAGCACCTGCAATTCCGAGTAATACCGCCAGAGGCGGTGGTATTATTTATCCGATTATGAAGTCAATGGCCATCAGTTTTGATTCTGTTCCCGACAGGCCTGAGACACATCGAAAATTGGGTTCCTATCTGACATTGAATAGCTACTACATGAATTTGATTGCATCCTCCATGTTTTTAACTGGAACGGCGAGTAACCCAATGTGTCAAAAGTTTGCCGCCAATCTTGGAATTGATATTACTTGGATGTCCTGGGCTGTTGCTGGATTTATTCCCGGAATTGTAGCCTTTTTTGTTGTTCCACTCGTACTGTATAAACTTTATCCACCGGAACTAAAAAAGACAGGCGATGCACCTAAAATGGCCGCAGAAAAATTAAAGGAGATGGGACCAATATCCAGAAACGAATGGTTGATGTTATTGGCCTTTTTTATTCTTCTGGCACTTTGGATTTTCGGGGGATCACTATCCATTGATGCGACCACAACCGCGTTTATCGGCCTGACCTTACTTTTGCTGACTTCGGTGTTGACCTGGGAGGATGTAAAGGCAGAGAAGGGGGCCTGGGACACAATTGTCTGGTTTGCCGTTTTAGTGATGATGGCCAGCTCGCTGAATGAACTTGGATTTATCGGCTGGTTTAGTGATTTGATCAAGGTACAGATTGGAGGGCTGAGTTGGCAAATTGCTTTCCCGGTAATTATTCTGGTGTACTTCTTTAGCCATTACATCTTTGCGAGTGCTACAGCCCACGTTGCTGCAATGTATGCAGCATTATTAGGAGTTGGGGTATCATTAGGTATTCCGCCTATGTTATTGGCCATGATGCTTGGGTTCCTCGGGTCCATATACGGCGTATTAACACATTATGGTCATGGGCCGGCACCTGTATTTTTTGGTAGCGGTTATGTTGATCTCAAATCCTGGTGGTTGCGTGGTTTGGAAATCGGGATCGTCCTACTTGTTATCTATATGGGTTTAGGAGGATTATGGATGAAAGTCATTGGTTATTATTAAAGAAAAAAGCTTATGCTATCGACCTTATCAAAGAAGATGCTCATGTGTTTAACAGGGTTATTTCTCGCTTTCTTTTTGCTGATCCATTTTCTGGGAAACTTACAGTTATTTTTACCTGAGGAGCAGGCACATTCGCAATTTAATGCTTATTCCCATTTCTTATCAGGAAATATCCTGATTAAGATAGTCTCTTATGTACTTTATCTGAGCATTATACTGCACGCCATAGATGGCTTAATTATCACGATAAAGAATAAGAAAGCAGGCGGAGACTATCAATCGGATCATCGTGGACGCGCAAGTAAGTGGTATTCGCGAAATATGGGAATTTTGGGTACGCTTATCTTAATTTTTTTAGTGATCCATTTACAGAACTTCTGGTATGTCTATAAGTTTGGCGCACCGCCGCTAGATGTCAAAGGAAACAAGGACCTCTATGTATTGGTTATTGCCGTATTCCAACAGTGGTGGTATGTGTTAATCTATGTTTTGTCAATGTTGGCTTTATGTTATCATCTTATCCATGGAATTCATAGTGCAGTGCGGACCCTAGGTCTGTATCATCCAAAATTTGTTCGTTGGTTTAAAGCAATTGGTGTTACCTATTCCATTATTATCAGTATTGGTTTTGCATTGATGCCAATTTATATATTTTTTACTGTTAACTAAAGGCGAAGACATGATTTTAAACGCAAAAATACCAACGGGACCTTTGGAGCAAAAATGGGAACGTTATAAAAAAACGGCCAAGCTTGTGAACCCAGCCAATCGGAAAAAGTTGGATGTCATTGTTGTGGGAACGGGATTAGCGGGAAGTTCGATCGCTGCATCGCTTGGCGAAATGGGCCACCGGGTCAAGTCCTTCTGCTTTCAGGACAGTCCCCGAAGAGCCCATTCTGTGGCAGCTCAAGGAGGAGTCAATGCAGCAAAAAATTATAAGAATGATGGTGATAGTGTATATCGCATGTTTGTGGATACCTTAAAGGGTGGGGATTTTCGTGCTCGTGAAGCTAATGTTTATCGGATGGCTGAATGCTCCTTGAATCTCATAGATCAAGCAGTCGCGCAGGGTGTTCCCTTTGGACGTGAATATGGAGGGTATCTAAACAACCGCTCTTTTGGTGGGGTTCAAGTGAGTCGGACATTCTACGCTAGGGGCCAGACAGGACAGCAACTGCTATTGGGAGCCTATCAAGCATTGATGCGTCAGGTTGGCAAAAAGGCTGTTCAGTTGTTTTCCCGTCATGAAATGCTGGATGTTGTTGTCATTGATGGAAAAGCACGTGGTATTATTGTTCGTAATTTGGATACCGGAGTGATCGAACGACATGCTGCCCATGCGGTTATACTCGCCACAGGGGGATATGGTAAAATCTATTATTTATCTACACTGGCGATGGGCTGTAATGGATCTGCGATTTGGAGGGCACATAAAAAAGGAGCATTGATGGCATCTCCGAGCTGGATCCAGGTTCACCCAACATCATTGCCGCAATCGGGCGATTATCAATCCAAGCTGACTTTGATGTCAGAATCTTTGCGTAACGATGGACGCATTTGGGTTCCTTTAAAACAAGAGGAACAAAGAGCGCCCAATGCTATTCCTGAAGAAGATCGGGATTACTATTTGGAACGGCGATATCCAGCATTTGGCAATCTTGCTCCGCGAGATATATCATCGAGGGCCGCCAAGGAACGAATTGATGCCGGGTTTGGTATAGGGCCTTTAAAAAATGCGGTTTACCTTGACTTTGCTAAAGCAATCAAAGAGCAAGGGAAGCAAAAGATTGAGGAGAAATACGGTAATCTCTTCGATATGTACCATAAGATTACGGGCTATGATGCATATTCCGAACCGATGATGATTTCGCCTTCGGCCCATTTTTCAATGGGAGGGCTTTGGGTAGATTATGAACTAATGACAACTTTGCCGGGTCTCTTTGCGCTTGGTGAAGCTAATTTTGCCGACCATGGTGCTAATCGCTTAGGGGCAAATTCGCTACTTCAGGCTTCTGTGGATGGCTATTTTATAGCGCCTTATACCATTGCCAATTATTTATCGAATGAAATTCACACTGGAAAAATTTCTACGGATCACCCAGAATTTGAAAAGGCAGAATCAGCAGTTAGAAAACAGATTGGCGAATTATTGCAAATCAAGGGCAAAAAGACCGTCGATCATTTTCACAAAACATTAGGCAAGTTGCTTTATGATTATTGCGGTCTAGCAAGGAATGAACAAGGACTTAACTATGCCATAAGCGAAATCAAAAAACTTAAACAGGAATTTTATAATAATGTGATGGTTAGCGGGCAACCAAATTCATTAAATACGGAATTGGAGAAAGCTGGACGTGTTGCAGATTATTTTGAAATAGGTGAATTGATGTGTTATGACGCATTGACGCGTAAAGAATCCTGTGGCGCCCATTTTAGAGAGGAATACCAAACAGCAGACGGAGAAGCCTTGAGAAATGATGCTGAATTTCAATTTATTTCTGCCTGGGCATGGAAAGAAAATGGGGAGCAACCAGAATTAATCAAAGAACAATTGACTTTTGAAGAAATACAACCTACAGTAAGAAGCTACAAATAAAATGAATAATTATGGATCTACATCTTAAAATTTGGAGACAAAAAGATAGTCAATCAACAGGAAAACTAGTTGCCTATGATCTGCAAGGGCTTAACCCGCACATGTCTTTTCTTGAAATGTTAGATACCTTGAACGAAAAGCTTATTGTCAATGGGGAAGAACCTGTCGAGTTTGATCATGATTGTAGGGAAGGTATTTGCGGCCAATGTGGCGTAATGATTAATGGTATAGCACATGGCCCGCTGAAACATACGACAACCTGTCAATTGCACCTGCGTTCCTTTAGCGATAATGATACTATAGTGATTGAACCCTTTCGATCATCCGCATTTCCAGTGAAAAAAGATCTTAAAGTAGATCGGGCTGCTTTTGACCGAATTATCTCTTTGGGAGGTTTCGTATCTATCAATACTGGTCAGGCCCCCGACGCGTCCGCTATTCCAATTTCGCATCGGTTAGCTGAAGAAGCCTTTGATTCTGCTGCATGTATTGGTTGTGGTGCGTGTGTCGCAACGTGCAAAAATGGGAGCGCAGCGTTATTTATTTCGGCCAAAATTACGCATATGGCTCTGTTACCACAGGGAAAGGAAGAAAGAAACCAACGTGTACTCAACATGGTCAAGCAAATGGATAAAGAATCTTTTGGGCATTGTTCCAATACAGAAGCCTGCGAGGTTGAATGTCCACAAGGAATATCCGTACTTAACATTGCTCGGATGAATTTTGAATATAATCGTGCTTTAATCTTTAAAAAGAAATAAGGTATTAATTTTTTTAAATTTTCGAATCATTTCTATGTGATGGTAGCGTCATTAACTCCGCTTGACATCTAACTAGTCATATATGTAGCTGATTATCCCGGAAAATAGGGATTTATGAAAAATTATACTTTTAGCGTTGGTTTTTATAGTATTTTTGAATGTTAAAAAATCGCTTAAGTTATTAGGATAGATATGAAGTGTAGAAGGTTGTTGCTTGCATTGTTCACGGGTTGTGTGATCTTAAGTTGCATGTCATGTAAAGATTTCTCAAATAAGGTATTGGGTAGTGATAAAGAGGGCCGCAGGGATACATTAAATGAAAAGTTGATTCAAAAGCAAAAAGTACCTGTTCTTTTAAATAAATGGGATTCTCTTCAAAGAAATCAAATTCATTTTACAATTGATAGCTTGCACCCTGTCCCTGTCAAGCAACAAAAACGTAACCTAAAGGATTCTTTGCGAAGAGCCTTTGATACGCATCCCAAGCATATCTATCTGACATTTGATGATGGGCCTTTGATCGGAAGTGCCGCAATTGATTCCTTGGCAAGGGAGAAAAATATAAAAGTTAGTGTGTTTTTAATTGGTAAACATGCCAATATGAGTAAAGGTAGAAAGCGGGATCTTCAAAAATATGAAAATAATCCCTTGATTGCCTGTTATAACCACAGCTATACTCATGCAAATAACCAATATTCGCGATTCTATAATAATGCCGAAAAGGCTTTTGCGGATTTTGAGAAAAATGAAAAGGATCTTAATCTTAAGCATAAAATTGTTAGGCTTCCGGGAAGAAATATCTGGATGTATGATGATATTCGGAAAATAGATTTGAAAAATGGCTCTACTACAGCTGATATGCTTCATAAAAATGGTTACCGTATTTTTGGTTGGGATGTAGAATGGCGTTTGAATAGTGTTACGGGCAATCCTACGCAAAGTCAGGCTGCGACATTATCCCATATTCATAACTTTATGAACAACAAAAGTTCGATGGTTCCCAATAATGTGGTCTTTTTAATGCATGATGATATGTTCCAGACAAAAAAGGGACAACAGGAGTTATCTACATTGATAGATGCACTAAAAAGAGATGGGTATCAATTTGAATTTATGCAAGATTATCCCATTAAATATTAATAAAAAATGGGCAGCTGTATCCAAATAGCAGAAGTCTACAATTTTTTAAATTATTCCGAATTCTTCTGGATAGACTACTGTTCCTTGCAGACCAGCTAATGCTTTTTCGCGGAGTTCAATCAACATACAGTTTTCATCTGGGACGTCAAATGGCATGTTAATACCATATTCAGCCATTGTAACATAGCCAAACCTTGGATAGTAACTGGCATGGCCCAATAAAATTATTGATCCAAAGTCAAGTTGAGCAGCAATTTTATGCGCTTCTTCAATTAATCTACCACCAACTCCCTTTCCTTGAAACTCAGGTAATACAGCTATTGGTGCCAAAGCAAGTGAAGGATAGTCCTCTTTTTTTTCTTCGTTGTGAATTTTGATTTTTGTAAGTAAGATGTAGCCAATTGGCTTATTGTTAACTTCTGCTATTAAGGAAAGCTTAGGAATAAATTCGGGTGACTGACGTAATTTTTCAACAAGAAATTGTTCCTGATGAGTACTGTGTTCCTCATATTTAAATGCTTGCTCAATCAGGTCAAAAACTGCCTGATAATCATTTACGCTTTCCTGTCTGATGTAAATATTCATTATATGTTTTTTTGGGAAACTATATTTTATATTATTCTTGCTATTAAAATTAAGAAATAAAGCTATTTGTCACAAAAGTGCTGTATCCGTATAATTATATACCATTGGAATTAATATGTACGATCTAATCTTTCTAAACTATAACAGTTGTATCTTAAGGAAAGGATGTATGTATTAAAACGATATTTATTAAGATCTTAAAATGTGACTATTTACAACATATATTATATTAATGTGGATACAGTAGTATAGCGTGTATGTACACAAAATAGTGACACTGATTGTTGGGTTAATTGTAACTTTCTTGTAATAAATGTTTTATGTATATATGTGCAAATAGTGTGAAAATAACACTTGTATTATTTGTTTATTTTTGTAATTTCATATAATCAAAAATTCAATTATAAACCGCCTTTGATAAGATCCTAAACCTAGGATCTTGCAGAAGCAAATAATAACTAATAAACATACAATTTAAACCATTAAACAGTTTTTATGATTAATTGCCATTATTTCTCAAATCAATGGAAGAGAGCATTTTGGACTGGATCGCTGTGCTCTTTGGTAGCGCTGAGTCCTCAGTCTGTAGATGCCGCGACCTTCGCGAATTACGGAAATCTCTTTCAACAAGAATTAAGTGTTACTGGTGTCGTACGAGATGAGGCGGGAATGCCGATTTCGGGCGTTACTGTATCGGTCAATGGGACGAATTTAGTCACCAAAACAGACAATGAAGGCCGTTACAAATTGGATAAGGTTCCTGCTAACGGGACAGTCAATTTTAGGATGGTTGGTAAACAGACAGTGGATGAAGCAGTCAAAGGGCGAAAAGCTATAGATGTGACGATCTTAAACTCTCAATCCAGTCTTGACGAAGTCGTTGTTGTAGGTTACGGGAAACAGCGGAAAGAAACAGTAACGGGCGCGGTAGCTACAGTTAAAGGAAGTGATCTTGCGCAGTCCCCAGCATTGAATGTCTCCAATGCGATGACTGGAAGAATCCCCGGTGTAATCGCTACCAATGGTAGTGCGGAGCCTGGATATGACGGATCGACAATCAAGATCCGGGGTACAAATACGTTGGGAAATAGCAGCCCACTCGTCGTTATTGATGGTGTTCCAGCTCGTGAAGGCGGAATTGAGCGACTTAATCCTCGGGATATTGAGAACATCTCTGTCTTAAAAGATGCTTCGGCCGCAATCTACGGTGCAAGAGCTGCAAATGGCGTTATTCTTGTAACAACACGCCGTGGAAAGACAGGCAAGCCACAGTTTTCTTATACCTTTAATCAAGGATATTCCCAACCAACAGTAATTCCCAAATTGACCGATGCGACACAGTTTGCTGAAATTCGCAACGAACTTGAAATTTACAATCTTCCGGTGGATGAATGGTCATCAGCATTAACAGACCTAAACGGGAAGGGATCTTATACCAAGAAGGATGGTACTGTCTTGGGAGCACCTTTTAAACCTGAGGATATCCAAAAGTTTAAAGATGGTTCTGATCCTTGGGGGCACCCCAATACTGACTGGTACAAGTCCACATTGAAAGATTGGTCACCTCAACAACGTCATAATCTTCAAATTAATGGGGGTACTGAAGACGTAAAATACCTTTTGTCATTAGGGTACCAAAATCAAGATGCTTATTACAAAAATTCTGCAACCGGTTACAAGCAGTATGATCTAAGAATTAATCTGGATGCGAATATAAGTCAGTATATTAAAACACAATTTGGTGTATTGGGTAGGCAGGAAAACCGCAATTTCCCAACCAAAAGTGCAGGTACGATCTTTCGGATGCTGATGCGTGGAAATCCGACGCAACCCGCCATTTGGCCTAATGGAAAACCTGGACCAGATATCGAGAATGGCGAAAATCCGGTGGTTATTACGACAAATTCTACTGGATATGACCGGGATAAACGTTATTATTTCCAAACAAATGGACAAGTAGATATTACGAATCCATGGATTGAAGGCCTGAAATTAACATTAAATGCTTCTGTAGACAAATATGTGAAAAACCAAAAAACTTGGGTGACACCTTGGACGTTGTATTCTTGGCCGGGAGGTTACGAAGCTGATGGCAAAACACCCCTGTTGCAAGCTGGTCGGCGTGGCCCAGCAGACCCAAATCTCAATCAAAGCAACGAGGATCAACTCAACATTTTGTTAGGGGGTATTTTAAGTTTTGACCGAAAATTTGGCGATCATCAAGTAAATGCCATCGCTGGTGTAAACCGAGAAACCATTGACAACGACAAGTTTAGTGCCTATCGACGTTATTTTCTGTCGAACAGTATCGATTACCTTTTCGCGGGGGGAGAGCAAGAAAAAAATAATGATGGAGCAGCTTGGAAGCGGGCAAGGTTGAATTATTTTGGTCGTTTTGGCTATAATTACAAAAGTAAATATATTGCAGAGTTTCTCTGGCGTTATGACGGCTCTTATATGTTCCCAGAGAGTGAACGTTTTGGCTTTTTCCCGGGGGCAATGGCCGGTTGGGTTGTATCTGAAGAGAACTTCTGGAAAGAAAATATTCCCGTAATCAACTATTTCAAAATCCGTGCGTCCTATGGTCAAATGGGTAATGATAATATTTATTGGGAAGATAAATTACAAGAATACCAATACTTTTCAACCTATTCATTTGGAACCTATATTGTGGACGACAAGTTGGCCAAAACACTGTTTGAAAGTAGGGTGCCAAACGAAATGGTCACCTGGGAGGTCGCCAATAACTATAACTTAGGTTTCGACTTTCAATTTCTACAGGGTAAGTTGAATTTTGAGTTTGATATCTTCAAAAATCGTAGAAACTCTATTCTATGGCGGAAAAATGCTTCTGTTCCACAAAGTACTGGTATGACACTACCAGCTGAGAACATTGGTAAAGTAGATAATAAAGGCTGGGAATTTAATCTGGGGTATAAAGGTAAGGCGGGCGAGCTTGGGTACACTGTAAGCGTTAATGGTGGCTATGCGAAGAATAAAATTATTTTCTGGGATGAGGCACCTGGAGCTCCAGCATGGCAACAAAGCACTGGCAAACCAATCAAAACAGATATCTACTACATCTATGATGGTGTATTTCGAGATATGGAGGATATCGCCGCGAATAAACTTGATTACAGTGCTATTACAAAGACTTTACGTCCAGGTGATATGAAATATCAAGACTATGATGGTGATGGGAAAATTACGCCAGATGATAAAGTAAGAAGAGATAAAAATAGTGATCCAACATTTCAGGGTGGATTCAATTTTAGCTTGAACTATAAGGATTTTGATTTGTCCGTTTTATTCCAAGGCGCCACAGGTGGAGAGATTCGTGTTGGTACCGACGAATCGGGCTCTATTGGTAATTTTTTAGAAGAATTCTACGATAAACGATGGAGTATAACCAATCCAAGCAGTGAATACCCCCGACTAACGGATCGCAGTAACCAATATTACTCGTACAATAATACCTATTGGATGCGAAGCACCGATTATCTACGGCTAAAAAATGTGGAATTAGGTTACAATCTTCCGTCGACAATCTGCGATAAAATTGGCATCGGCTCATTGCGGGTGTATGCAAATGGCATGAATTTAATAACCTGGAGCAAGATCAAGATGTATGACCCGGAAGCAGTAAATGCATTGGGACAATATTATCCGCAGGCGAGATTAATTAATGCGGGCGTATTGTTATCCTTTTAATTGCTAAAGAATTATGAAAATAAACAAAGGACTACAGGGGAGTACCGGTGAGTATACAGGTTCTCAAAATAATGAAAAGCCTATGAAAACTTATTCTCAGAAATATAAATCAGATAAGAAAATGAAAAAAATTGCAAATATATCCCTGCTTTTGCTTGTATTATCGGCTGGTTTCCAGTCCTGTAATGATGATTTTGTTAATACAAAACCACTCAGTGAGGTTCCCAATGAATTGGTATGGTCCGACGCAGGACTGTCTGAAGCTTTCGTAGTCGAAATATACAATGGCTTTGGTGTCGGTGGTTTTTACGAACAAGAAATGGCTTCCATGACAGACGAGGCATTATTCACGCATCCAAATCGCGGCATTAATACCGTAACTGAAGCACGTTCCAATCCGGCAGACCAAGGTTACATCATGGATACCTATGAATATGGACGTATGTATGTGCGTATTCGAGCAACCAATATTGCGATCGCTAATTTGAAGGAGGCCAAGTTTGATCAAGTAAAAGCGAATAAATTGTTAGGTGAGGCTTATTTTTTGCGTGGATATTATTATCAACAGCTTTTGCGTTTTTATGGTGCTGTACCGATAGATAATAAGATCTATACCTTGACTGATAAAGATTATATGGTACCAAGAAATAGCTATGCCGAGTGTGTTGATGCCATCGTCAATGATCTTGACAGCGCAAGCCTGCTTTTAAAAGATTCAAAGGCTGCTAAAGGACGCGCGAGTGAAACAGCTGCATTGGCATTAAAATCGCGCGTGCTATTATATGCCGCGAGTGATCTCCACGACGCCAATAAGGCAGGTGCCAAATCTCCGCTTCTGAAAGCTTACGCAAAACCAGAATACATAATGTATACCAGTGGTAGTCAAACTGAGCGATGGACTAAGGCAAAGGAAGCAGCAAAAGCTGTTTTGAACCGCGCTGAATTTGCCTATAAACTTGATTTGACAGCTGCGGTGTCTGCAGAAGAAGGAACTGCAAATTATATGGCTTTGTCCCTAGGTGGTGGAAGTAAAATGGCAGACGCTGGAGCAGCGAGGGATATGATCTTAGGTCGTTATTTTGTTGACGAAAAAGACGAACGCGGTGGCTGGGTAGGACGTGACAACGGACCCAATGGATACCATAATTGGGCGGGTAATACCCCAATACAATTGTTGGTAGATGATTACGAGACGAATGACGGGCAAAAGTTTGATTGGTCAAACGCTGCCATGGCTTCGGCCCCCTATCAAAATCGTGACCCGAGACTGAAAGCCACAATTTTATATGATGGCGCAGATTGGAAACCAAGAACAGCAGATGTGACCAAAAGAGATCCTAGCAATCAGATCCAGACTGGTCAATATGAAATTATCAATGCTGGAGGCCAAAAGAACACGCATTTTGGATTGGATACCAGAAAAAGTGCTGTTGAAGATTGGAATGGTTCAAGGACGGGGTATTATATGCGTAAATTTGTAGATCCTGATCCTGCACAAGAAGATCAAAATACGAGACAGCGTATTCCTTGGCCGATGTTACGCTATACCGAAGCTGTATTAAACTATGTGGAAGCCTGTATTGAACTGGGTGAGGAAGCAGAAGCAAAAACTTGGTTAAACAAAATTCGGTTTCGAGTTGGAATGCCAGCAATCACCGAGACAGGTATGGCACTTAAAAACCGCTATAGAAATGAACGTAGAATAGAATTGGCTTATGAAGAACATCGTTTTTTTGATGCAAGACGTTGGATGATCGCCGCCGAAACGATAGGACGGAAAGCAAATATAATTAATATCACAGGGACATTGAAAGATGGCAAAAAAGTAACCATATATAAATACGACCCTACTAACTACAGCTACAAATACGTTGTAAGTAACATTGATCCCGGAATCGAGAATAGAAATTGGGATGACAAGATGTATTTTACGTCCTTACATCGTGACGAGATAAATCGGAATACCAAACTCATCCAGAATCCTGGATACTAAGACGCTAAACCAAACATCTCTCCGAAAATTTTCGGAGAGATGTTTTTATTATGCCTTTTTATGACGTTCAATGTTGGGTAATAATCCGGTCACAATACCGATTAAGGGTAGATAAGCACAGATATTGAACACATGTTCAATGGAGGTCTTATCGGCCAGCCATCCCAAAATCGCAGAACCGATCCCACCCATTCCAAAGGCAAGACCAAAAAATAAACCTGCAATTAAACCTACTTTTCCTGGAATCAATTCCGTGGCGTAAACTAATATTGCTGAGAAAGCAGAGGATATGATCAATCCGATCAGAATGGACAATACCACAGTCAATATTAAGCCCGCATGTGGCAAAAGCAATGTAAAAGGCGCTGCGCCAAGTATGGAAATCCAAATAATAAGCTTGCGTCCGTAGCGATCACCTAATGGGCCACCAAGTATTGTTCCCACTGCTACTGATGCCAGGAAAACAAAGAGATAAATTTGTGATTCTTGTACGCTAATGCCAAACTTATCGATTAGGTAAAACGTAAAGTAGCTGGTCATGGATGCCATATAGAAATATTTTGAAAATATGAGAATCAACAAAATAACTAAGGCAAAGATAATTTTAGATTTTGAAAAGTTTGATTTTGACTGTGTGGTGCTAAGTGTTGCGACGGTGGATTTCGGCTTAAGGTGCAATTGATACCAATTTCCAACATAGGTAAGGATTAAGATAGCTAAAATTGCCAACACACCAAAAACACCGATATATTGTTGACCAAATGGGATAACGATCAGCGCGGCAAGGAGTGGACCTATCGCGCCACCTGCATTTCCCCCCACCTGAAAAATTGATTGCGCCAATCCTTTTTTGCCGCCAGAGGCCAAATGGGCAACACGGGAAGCCTCGGGGTGAAAAATTGAGGACCCCATCCCGATCAGGCTCACTGAAAGTAGGATATAAATAAAACTAGAGGCGAAAGCAATACAAAGTAAACCAGCTAGCGAAAACAACATGCCAATTGCCAGAGACCTCGGCGTGGGATTTTTGTCGGTATAAAGTCCAACAAAAGGCTGCAGGATAGAGGCCGTCAGCTGAAATACTAAGGTAATAATACCGATTTGGGTAAAACTAAGGGCATAATTAGATTTTAATAAGGGATAAACAGCTGGAATAACCGACTGAATGAGATCATTCAACAAATGAGAAATGCTAATTGCAAATAAAATAGGGTAGACTGTCTGGGAACTGTTCCAAGAACCATCAGCTTTTAAAGATTCTGTTTTCATAAATTAATACATCAGGTCATCTGATGTTTTTAATGTGATTTATATGTTTGATTGTCGGGATTATACACTACAAGAAGTTAGAAAATTATTTATGTTGGATAATTTGAGTTGCTAGTGCAACAGCCTGTTGGATATTTTTATTTTTAATTGCTTCCATCAGATCCTCATGTCGTTTTTGTGAGATCAGAAAAGGACTGGTGTCCTTATAAATTTCCGTGAAAAATTTATTAACGTGAACCGATAAGGTATTGTATAATGCTTTTAAGATACTATTTCCACAAGATTCGGCAATAGCGCTATGAAAAGCGATGTCTGCTTCTACACAAAGAGTAAAATTCCCACTGTTGGCATATTTGGCTCTATTTTTAAGGGCAATAGCCATATCTCTCAGACCTTTTGTCGTTCGATTCACTGCAGCCTTTTCAATAATTTTCAGTTCCAAAACCTGTCTGACCTCAAAAATATCGTTGAAATTACCCTTTTCAATTTCCGCGTCAAGCGCGTGATGTCCAGTCACTCTTTTAACAAATGTTCCTAAACCTTGTTGAACATGCAGATAACCAGATTGACTTAAATATTTAATGGCCTCGCGAATTGTTGATCTTCCTACAGCAAACTGCTTCATGAGTTCCGGCTCAGCAGGGAGTTTCGAATCTATAGGGAAATTACCCAATTTGATTTTTTCTTCAATTGCGGAAGCAACCTCCTCAGCTAAAGATCTCCGTACGATGTGTTCAGTTTTCATATAGTCATATCATCTGATGATTGCAAAGGTATGATAATTTTAAGCTGGAACGCAAATAAATTTTTAAATTAATATCCAGTGCATGATGAAAGCTCTTTTTGACTTAATTATTGCCGGGGAGCGTTGGTAGTGAAGTGCAGTGTTTGATGAATCTATAAGATGTATTCAAAATAAAACAAAATGCCAGAAATTTTCTTTTAGTAGATAACTAAACTAAAAAAAATGAGTAATTCACGTAGAGATTTTATAAAAAAAGCAGGGCTGCTTGGGGCTAGTATGTATACAGGAACACACGCATTTAGCGTTTCAAGTTATCGACGGATTATTGGAGCCAATGATCGAATCAATATCGGGGTGGTTGGATTTTCAGATCGGCATAAAGGGGCACATGCGCCCTCATTTCTTGCGGCTTATAAAGATTTGAATTTCGATATTATCGCTGTAAGCGATATTTGGAAGTTGCGTCGCGAAGAAGGTGTGGAATTCTGGAAACAAAAATTGGGACATTCAATTAAGCCATGCTTGAATAATGAGTCCCTGTATGATATCAAAGATATCGATGCAGTCTTTGTTTCAACATCAGATTTTCAGCATGCATTACACGCGATAGAGGCTGTAAATGCAGGTAAGGATGCGTACGTGGAGAAACCACTCGCCGAAACAATGGAAGACGCGCGTGCGGTATTAAAAGCGGTTAAAGATAGCAAGAAGATTGTGCAGATTGGTTCGCAACGTCGGAGCGGCGTGAATTACTTTGCAGCAAATGATTTTATCAAAAGTGGGAAATTCGGAAATATCGTCATGGTGGAACTTACGTGGAACGTAAACCAGCCAGGGCGATGGCGCAGACCTGATCTAGTTGCCAAACTAAAAGAAGAAGACACCGACTGGAAACGCTTTTTGCTCAATCGTCCTGATGTACCTTTCAATGCCAGACATTATCTTGAGTACCGTTTATTCTGGCCCTATTCATCTGGTATTCCTGGACAATGGTTATGCCACCAGATTGATACAGTGCATTGGTTTACAGGTCTTCCGAACCCACGAAGTGTTGTCGTGAATGGAGGGAACTATCTTTGGAAAGACGGTAGGGAAAATGCGGATACGTTTACTGCCGTATTTGACTATGGTCCGTTAGAAGATTTGACTCAAGGATTTCAGGTATTGTTTAAATCCAGACAGACAAATTCCGGCGTAATGAAAGGTGAGGAGGTAAAGGAAATTTATTATAGCAATGGCGGAACACTCAACTTAGATAGCAATAAAATATCTGCCACAGGTGGCCTGACCGAGGAGTATGCCAGTGCAATGGGTATGAAAGCGAATCTATTGCCTGATATTAGTTTGAATAATATTCGGGTAAGTACTGCAGCTAATACTGGAGGGGATGTTGTCACCTTGGCGCATATACGTAATTGGATGGAATGCGTGCGCAGTCGTAAAGAACCCAATGCGCCAATTGAAGTCGGTTACAACCATTCGATTGCTGTTATTATGGCAAATGCAGCCTATAGGACAGGAGAAAAAGTCACTTTCGACAATAAACAACAAGAAGTGATAGCAGGCGGTAGGGCATTCAAATATTAACCAAGTTAAACTTAGATCAATCCAACAAATGAAAAAAATATTCCTATTTTCACTTCTTCTGATTGTCATGATGCCAATGGTGTCCGCTCAGAAAAAACAATTTATAGCCGTTCGAGAAGATAAAGCACGTAAAGAAGTTATTATCACGGCGAATGATCGACCTTTTACAGCTTTTATCTACCCAGATAATTTGGAAAAACCTACATTGTACCCAATTTTTTCGGCGAAGGGGGATATTATTACCAGAGGCTTTCCGTTAGACCCACGGCCGAATGAACCGACAGATCATCCACATCATATTGGCTTGTGGATGAACTATGAAAGTGTGAATGGTCTTGATTTTTGGAACAATTCGTCTGCTATACCTGAAGCCAAGAAACCGAACTATGGATGGATCACAACGACATCCATCTCCGAAACCCAAAGTGGTGCGGCGGGTATACTAAAATACACGGCAGACTGGCGCGACATGAAAAGACATGTCTTATTGAAAGAACATACGGCTTTCACTTTTACGGCAACTGCGAACCTTCGAATTATCGACCGGACGACAACGCTTACTGCTATGGACTCTGTTTCTTTTATAGATGTTAAAGATGGCTTACTTGGCCTTCGTGTTGCGCACGAGCTGGAATTACCTTCCAAAGAAGAACGAAAGTTTACTGATATACACGGTTCCGTAACTAAAGTTAAAAGTAATCTTGCAAGCAATGTTACGGGCCACTATCTGACGAGTGAAAATAAGGTGGATGATGCTGCTTGGGGTACCCGTGGAAAATGGTGTATGCTTTATGGACAAAAAGGAAATGATACCATTAGCGTTGTCATTATGGACAATCCAGATAATGTCGGCTATCCAACCTATTGGCACGCGCGGGGATATGGTTTATTTGCTGCAAATCCGCTTGGGCAAAAAGTTTTTAGCAAGGGAAATGAAGTATTGAATTTAAGACTTGAAAAAGGCAATTCAGTTACATTTCGCTATCGTATCGTCATCGCATCAGACAAGGAAAGATTGTCAAATAATGCCATAGAAAAGTTATGGGAAGAATTTGCTTTTGCCGATAAGAAGGTCAAAAAGTAGTCGCGATTTGTCCTTAACCAATGCAGTATACGTGGCTTGGCAACTATGGGTTGATAATTGGAACTAAAAGTAGTGGAACAACAACTAGAAGTAGTTGTTATTTTATCCTTCTACCTTAACAAACAGGTATTATAAAACACTCCAAACAATTCGTTTCGATGGGGCAATGATGGACAAGCTAACATTTGCTTCGCTCAAGGGTTTAGGCCTA
This sequence comes from Sphingobacterium prati, assembly GCF_013167215.1. Taxonomy (GTDB): domain Bacteria; phylum Bacteroidota; class Bacteroidia; order Sphingobacteriales; family Sphingobacteriaceae; genus Sphingobacterium; species Sphingobacterium prati. Next base: position 263,589 of record NZ_JABJWY010000034.1, on the reverse strand, counting down.
GATCTTTCTCTTGCTAAAACCCTATAAGTGGACAGTTCTTGGCAAAATGAGCACTGTTTTCATCTACCCTCGAAAGCTCCAATACAATTTTCGAGGGTAGTAATATGGATTTCCCCATTCGGGAGTGCGTCATATATAGTTTTGGTACTGGCATGTTTGAAAGAAACTGACTTTAGTAAGTTTTTTTTAACTTAGGACATTAAATTGATTTTATGAAAAAACTTCCAATTTTATTTTTTTTATTGATTTCAAGTGTGGGCTATTCTCAAAACCTTTCACCGTACGAGAAAGGCAATGGTAATCAGTCGACTACGTTTGAGGAAATGCGCAAATTCTATCAGGGATTGGCGAATCAATTTCCCGCAATCAGTTATGAAACAAAGGGAGAAGATGATAACCGGGCCCCGATCGATGTTGTTATATTCAATCCATCGCAACAAACCTTGGAAGAGGCAAGAGAAAATAAATCGGTACTGTTTATTAACAATGGTATTCACCCCGGGGAGCCCGACGGAATTGATGCAACTATGATGCTTATGAGAGATCTGGCAACGGGCAGGATAAAAACACCTAAGCATGTTATTATAGCTGCGATAGCGAGCTATAACGTCAGCGGAATGCTAAATCGCAACGGGTTTTCCAGAGCGAATCAAAATGGCCCCGAAGAGTATGGCTTTCGTGGAAACGCAAGAAATTATGATCTCAATAGGGATTTTATCAAAACAGATACTAAAAATTCGCGAAGTTTTCAGCGGGTTTTTCAATGGATAAAGCCAGATGTTTTTATTGACAACCATGTCAGCAATGGCGCAGACTATCAATATACGTTTACTTATATTTCAACGAATAAAGAGCGATTGGGAAGGGCATTGGGTGATTATTTTAGTGGTCATATGCAAAAAAAAATTCTCATAGATTTAGAGAATGGGGGATTTATTTCTGTTCCTTATGTCAATATTCACCATGATATTCCCGATGGTGGCTTTCCAGTTTTTATGGATTCACCGAGGTATGCAACTGGCTATACCAGTCTTTTCAATGTCATCGGTACTGTCGTCGAAACACATATGCTGAAGCCGTATCGCGAACGGGTAAAAGCAACGTATGATTATATGCTATATACACTCAATTTTATGGACAAGAACCATCAGGTTATTCGACAAAAAAGAACAGATAATCTGAGTCAGTACGGTATAGGGAACAATTATCCTATAGCCTGGAAACTTGATTCTACGAAATATGAAAATATTAATTTTAAAGGTTTTGAAGCGAAATATAAGCCCAGCGATGTTTCCTCAGAAAATAGATTGTGGTATGACCGAAATTCAAAATTTTCAAAGCAAGTCAAATTGTACAACACTTATTTTCCAACAAAGGAAGTTGTAATTCCGAAGTATTATGTAATCCCCCAATCCGAATGGAAAGTTATTGACTTATTGAAGCTCAATCAGATTAAAATGAATCCCATACTACGAGATACTATCATAACTGTGGAACAGTATAGGATCAAAGATTTTAAAACAACTTCAGTACCTTACGAAGGGCATTATCTCCATTATGATACCGATGTGTTCAGGGAAATGAAGGAAGTGAGGTTCAGGGCAGGAGACTTTTTGGTTCCGCTGGATCAGGATGGCATAAAATATCTTATGGAGACACTGGAACCCGAAGCAATGGACTCCTATTTCAACTGGAATTTCTTTGATGCGATCCTTGGACAAAAAGAATATTACTCTGCCTATGTTTTTGAAGATACGGCAGCCAAACTTTTAAAAGAAAATAAGGATTTAAAATCTGCGTTTGATAAAGAAAAAGCAAGTAGTCCAAAATTTGCAGCTGACGGAAAAGCCCAATTGGATTGGGTATATAAGCATTCGAACTATTATGAAAAATCACATCTACTGTATCCGATTTTTAGAATAGTGCCTTAACGCGGTATATCTTGTTTCCTAACATCAAAACCCGAACCGACAAGAACTACCGACGTTTTGATCTGTCGGCGGAATATTCCAGTATTGTCGTAATAGAAATTCCTTTTCTAAGTGCGTTACTTGTCGGAACCCATTTTTTACATAAAACCCAATTGCCCAGGTGGTGTCAGCCCAGGTTCCGATCAAGATTGGTTTAGCGGTAAGACTTGACTCCGCGATTTGCTCCCGCGGTCAGGGATTTCGAGCCAAATGATTCGTTATACGGAACATTATGCGTTAGAAAATCAATATAAATCAATACGTTTTGATGCTTTCTCGTTGAATAATCAGACTAATACCGTGTGTCTTAAAAAGGGATATAAATTTGTCGGAATGGTCTCTTTCCGAAAAGGATTATTTAATTGTTATGAAAAGGAGATTTATCCTGTATAGGATCTAAAATCACTTTTTGCCGGTCGTACAGAATAACTTTGAAGTGATACATCAAGAAGCTAGTGAATAAGGTCAAAAACGCCAATACACCCAAATAAAAGTATCCCTTTTTAACAAAAGAGATACTTTTATTTAAGCTATTTTGCGAGCTGATTTCTTAAGCTTGTTTACAGACCGATGGAGCAAGCTTTGTCGCTATACTTTCCTCATCCTCTGTTTGCGTTTTTGGGAAGGTGACAAAACTCATCGCAAATGTTACCGCTAATAGCAAGACACTTACCCATAAAACATAATGTACACCATAGTAGGCGCTTATTATTCCTCCGAGAAAAGCACCCAAGGAAATTCCGATATTGAAGGATGAAGTAAGTAAGCTATTCACAAATTCAAGGGCGTGATGGGGAATCGACTGAGTTGTCCGAATATTTGAAACCAGAAATCCACCCGTATGAATCATTCCCCAGATGGAGACTATAATGACCATTGGTGCAAATATTCCGCCTAAGTAGTAAGCGAGCACCTGTACTGCGATTAAAGAAGCCAAAAAGAATCTTGCTGTTAATAGCACGTTTCTGTTTAAGGCCAGGCCCATCAGCCAATTTCCTAACGTTCCCATGCCACCGAAGAGCAGTAACATAACGCTGATCTGTGCACCATCCATCTTAGTAATTTGTTCAAGATAGGCGGTAAGATAGGTATAACTGGAAAACATCGCCGCTAGTGTACAAATGGTTGAAATCAGGTTGAGCCACAAAAGAGGACTTTTCATTACGGCGATCTGATTTTGAGTGGATTTTGTATTGTCCGCAGGAATAGAAGGTATAAAAACCAACAGACCTATAAAAGCAATTAGACTGATGGCGCTGCTTAGGAAAAATGAAGCCTGCCAATTATTAAATAGATCTACCGCATAGGTTGTTAACGGGATTCCAAGGACAGTTGCTAAGCTAAGACCCAACATGACCGTGGAAACCCCCTTTGCTCCGCTATTTTTAAAAGCAATAGCGATAGAGATATTCCAAAATAGCGGATGTAATATTGCTGGCAGGATGCGGGCCACCATCAGCATAGTGAAATTTGAAGAAAATGCGGAAATTAAGTTTGAGAGGACAAATATGCTCATAACCAGACATAAAAGAAGTTTTCGATTTATTTTGGTTGTGAAGGAAGTGATAAAAGGTGACGAAACCGCCACCGTTATCGCAAATGCGCTGAGTAGCCATCCGGCAGTATCTAATGATATGCCGAACTCTCGGCTAATTGTCGGAAGGATTCCAACTATTCCAAATTCAGTTGTAATTATGCCAAATGCACCGAGTGCGAGGACGTAGATTGATTTTTTCATTGCTATCTAAAGTTTTGATGTAGCAAATTTGAACAGAAATATTGTGAAAAATCAGTACTTTTTAATGATAAATAGGTATTTTTGCGTTATGGGAAGAGAGAACATAGATCAATTGGTCAAAGTGGAATACCATCAGGTGGTAAACTGTCCTTTAAAAGATAACCAGTTTTCCTTTTTTCAAATCATATATGTCATCTGTGGAGAAGGATTTCTTAAGATTAACAACAATACCGCTTCATACAGCAAAGGTAGTCTCATACTCCTTACACCAAATGATCAGCATAATTTGGAAGTAATCGAACATACGGAACTTTTGCTCGTTAAGTTCAGCGAACGGTATGTAAAAGACTACAAGTGGAATAGCATAAATTCGATGGAATGTCTATTATATGGAGCTTCCTACTTATCCGGGTGCATTTTACAGAATAAACCCGATGTTATTCTGGTTGATTCGATTGTTTCCTCGCTTCTTCATGGCATCAATCATCCGGACCTCTTTCAAGAGGAGCTGACCCTACATTATGTGAATGCATTGATTGTCATTGCGGCGAGGAACATTTCAAAGATGAGAGTAGCACATGTGGCATCCAATACAGATAAGCGGGTGTTAGACATTATTAATTATATTCAGGGAAATATCCATGATCCGGCATTGTTAAAAGTATCTTCAATCGCTCATAAATTTGGCTTCTCTGAAAGTTATCTTGGTAGCTACTTTAAAAAGCAATGTGGTGAAACAATCCAGCATTATATATTGAATTATAAAATGAGATTGATCGAGCATAGGCTTCTTTTTAGTGATATGCGGGTCAATGAAATTGTGTCCGAATTTGGTTTTTCAGATGAGAGCCATCTAAATAAATTCTTTAAAAAGACACACGTAATGAGCCTGACAGAATTCAGAAAGGCGAAAGGACGTATAGCAATGCAAGCTTAGGAATCAGGAAAATAAAATTTATCATGGAGAATATTGAAATATCCGAATGGTTTTGGACCATAATAAAAATGCAGAACATAGTAGGGAAAGGCTCAAAGAGATCCTTTTTTCTGTTACTAAGGAAGAAATTATCCGATTTCAGGAGGAGTTTGTGGAAGCTTCTGTCGAATTTCAATCCGAACCATACATTGATTTTATGGAAGAATCTGAAGATGGAATAGCCGATATCGCAAATTGGATTGTGAGCAATGGTAAAGATTTTTGCTTCAAATTAATGGAGACCCCAGAAGAAATACCCCATAGTGTTGCGGATTTAACAGATCAAATCCTTTATGGGGTTGCAGATGAAGTGTGTCTAGAAAATTTGAGGAGTCAACAGGTGTCTATTGAAATGAAAAGTTTTTGAATCACGATGGGAAAATCCGTCGAATTAATGCATTGAAATCCAGGTTATTGATTTGGAATTTCGGGAAATCCGGGAAACGAAACTTTTTCCCGGAATTTTGGTTGCTTGCTAAGCAGCACAGTAGTTTTTTATTTTATACAGTTAGTTCATTTTCTAAATAGACCTGTCTGAGCTGTGATCCCCATGATTCGACAGTATGACTGTCTGCACGGTCAGCCTGATCAAAGAAGAAGTGTCGCTTGATTTCAAGACCACAATAACTATATATACCGTTATCAGAGGTCAATTGTAAGGCTTTGTCCATTCCGGTTTTTTGGTATTCCATAGTTGATTTACCGTGAGAATTGATGATGTATGCCGATTTTCCGGTCAGCAGGCCTTTTTGAACACCGGCATCATATCTGTAGGCAAATCCATAACTGAATACACGGTCTATATATCCTTTCATAATAGCAGGCATACCTGTCCACCAGATGGGGTATATAAAAGTAATGGCATCGGCCCAGATAATATAGTCCTGCTCTCTTTTTACGTCCTGATCAATGATCCCCCCACGTTGGCCATTGATATCATCGCGAGACAATACCGGGTTAAAATTTAATTGATAGAGATCTCTTACGATGACTTCCTGTCCATTTCGTAGCAAGGTATCTTTTACGATCTGCTGAAAGTGATTATTTAAACTGCCGTCAATTGGGTGTGCATAAATGATGAGATGTTTCATTTTTTTTATTTTTAATTGATTGAATGGAACAAATCTATCGGGAATGCAATCGGGAAAATTGTAAGAAAACGAAAAAAGGTTTATCCATCAGATGCCCTGCAGACATCACGCCGAAATTTTAAAAATTTTTTAGGTGAAGTATTGGTAAAATGTTTGAAGTCATGAATCAATTGACTTTGATCATAATAGCCGCATTCCTCGATTATTTCAAACCAGTTTACCTTTCCTGTTGAAGAAGGTAGCTGTTGGATGAATCCAATCGCCTTGATAAAACGCCCATATCGACTCAATTCTTTGGCGCTGAATCCAAAATGTCTTTTATGGATGAGCTGAATATTTCTTTCACTGTGTCCGGTTTGCTCGGCAACAGATTTAACAGGATTTAGTAGTCCGGATTGAAAATTGAAAAGTAAAGCAGAAACATCATCCTGCGATCTCAAGTAAGGCTTACAAAAATTTAAGATAAACTTTACTTTCTCTGCCACATCATCGATTTCGTTTAGCTGCTGCCATAAATAGTGAAAGCAGTTGTCCAATAAGAGCTCGTCAGGATCTATGGTCTGATCCCCGGAAAGTTGTGGTCTACCAAAAAAACGATAAAAAGCATCAGCTTTGAAATTGGCGATCAATAGCTGCGTCCCGGGGAGTAAAGTGTAAGAAAAGGCTTGTTTAACTGGGCCGAGTACAATGCAGTTACCAATACTGATTTTTGCCTTTTCTTTGGAGATAAATAAGGCCGGTGTCCCGAAATTAAACACCATCATTGTCTGAAAGGATGGTAGCAATGTTTTTGTGATATTGTTTTTTGATGTATTCGCTGCAAAGTAAAAATGGGAAAACACCGTTTCAAATTCCTCCGGAACGGCTATCCTAAAGCTTTGATATGTTTCTTGGTCCGTGCTCATCAGTTTTCTAAGGCTAATTTAATAAAAAATATACGCTAAAATTAGACATCCGATAATCATTTAGATAAATTGCCTTAATTTAAAACACTTGACGTAAGGTAACGGTTAATAAATAACATTTTGTCGACGTAGATCATCGTATTGAATAATAAAAAAACAGAAATTTGAACATCTCTTAGATAAAGGGTTACAGATAAAATAAGTAAACATGGAAATAGGTATAGATAGTTTTATTGCTACAGGTGCATATGAAGGTGCGTTAAGTCCTGCTAAAAATGTGGAGGCCATAGAAGCGTTGCTGACAAAAATAGAATTCGCGGATCAGATGGGACTACATGTTTTTGGATTAGGGGAGCACCATCGCAAGGAATTTTTGGATGAATCACCTGCGGTGATACTAGCCGCCGCGGCAGCGAGAACAAAAAACATCCGACTGACGAGTGCAGTCACTGTATTAAGTGCAGCGGACCCTGTCCGAGTATTTCAAGAATATGCAACATTGGACCTTATTTCTAAAGGAAGAGCAGAGATAGTGGCTGGTAGAGGCTCCTTTATTGATGCATTTCCTTTGTTTGGATTCGATACGCAGGATTATGATGTATTATTTGATGAGAAAATTAGACTGCTCCTTGAAATTCGGAACAACGAAAAAGTGAGCTGGAAGGGCAATTTTCGGCCTGAATTAAAACAACAGGCAATATATCCGCGGCCATTACAGGAGCAGCTACCTGTATGGATCGGAGTAGGCGGCACACCACAGTCTTTCGTGCGGGCCGGACTATTGGGGTTTCCATTGATGGTAGCTGTTATTGGAGGCGAAACACATCGGTTCCGTCCATTGATTGATTTATATTATGAGGCTGGAGAGAGAGCAGGGCATCCTCGGGAGAATCTTAAGGTAGGGTTACACTCCCTTGGTTTTGTTTCAGACACTGGAACCAGAGCAAAAGACATATATTTTCCGGGTTACCAGGAAATGATGGGTAAAATAGGTAAGGAGAGAGGTTGGTCGACACCAACTCGTGATATGTTTGAAGCACAGGCAGGTAAGACAGGAGCTTATGTGATTGGCAGCCCTGAAGAAGTTGCTGAAAAGATACTGCGCCATAGCGAAGCCCTGGGAGGTATATCAAGATTTACTTTTCAGATGGATAATCCCGGGCTGAGTAAAGAAGATATATTCAGGTCCATTGAACTCATTGGAACACGAGTGATACCATTAATAAATCAATGAGACAGATTATCTTCTTACTGAACGTGCCCGAATGCGGCTTAGTGTTTCTTTGGTAATACAGAAATAGAAATAGGGCAATCATGTGTTGAGGAATTCGATAAAAACGGCTTGATAAAAAAACGTTATTCCAGTATCAATTATTTAGAAATAGAAGAATGATATCAATATGTATAACCAAAAAGCCCGGGCGTAAATCGGGCTTTTTATTATTATTTGCTTACGCAAAACAAGTTTTACAACTTAATCAAGATCTTCGATGGTAGCATCGGGTGCATTTGATTTTACGGATTCAATTCCGTTTTCCATTCCACTTGCACTTTCGTACATTTCACTTGTTCCGATAACTTGACCATTGGTCGCTTTTAGACTGAAGTAATGTTTACCATTTGTCGAAGTCTTTCTGTCAAATTTATCATTGTCCTGAGCATTTCTTTTTACCGATTCAACGCCGTTTAAGCAATTTGCCTTGGTTTTATAGCCCTCACTACTCAGAATTACCTGTCCATTTCCTGCTTTTAAATTAAACTGAAACTCACCATCTTTTCTTGTTTTCACTACAAATTTTCCCATTTTTTCTATTATAAATTTTATGTGATAAATGCGATTCTTTATTATACTATTAAAAATAACGTATAAAATTATTTTTATTGTGAAACAATGATTAAATAATCGGCTTAAAGTTATTAACATATCGAAATGGTAGACAAATGTTTACATCATCTGATCAATTCACTTAATTACTTATTAGCGAGGATAAACTCTTCTTCAGTTACAGGCTTAAGCCAGGTAACCTGAGTATTTTCTTTAAAATTTGTCATGGCAACATGCACTATCTGACTGTCAACTGGATACCTCTCTGTCCATATTCGTCAATGTGCGATTATAGACAGCCCTTAAGAAAAAATTAATAATCTATACATTTAACGTTTGTGTATTTTTTTAAAATAATTGTGTTATAATTTGACGCAGGCCATCTGATCTATTACATAGGGTCGGAAATCGGTATTAACGGCACACAGATTCTTCCGATATCCGGGCACGCGGCCCTCGCCAGTTGAATACGGTTCGTTCACATTTTACATACTGCTACGCTACTGGTTGTTGTAGCTCTTTGGTAGCTTTTTAGTAGCTCTCCAGTACCTTTTTGGTAGGGTATTAGTGCCTTTTCAGTACACTCCCGGTACACTAACCGTACTTAAATGCTACTTCACGATAGACTGATAGTGCCATATTATGCCATTCCGAGCCTAATGCTGTCCATTTAAGCCATGTTGGCCATATGCGGTCATTTTAGACAGGGATCAGTTTGGGGTTCGACATCTTTGTGTTGTCATTAAAAACTCAATATCATGTCAAAACAAGAAAGTTTAATCAAGCTTGCGGGTATAACACTTAAAACAGAAAAACCGTTTTTAACAGCGTTAAAAACGGTTTGTTTTGCGGAAAGGGAGGGATTCGAACCCTCGATACAGTCATCCCGTATACAGTCTTTCCAGGACTGCTCATTCGACCACTCTGACACCTTTCCGTGTTTCAGTGCACAAATGTAGTAATTTTTTGCTTTATTGCAATACCATACACTTTTTTTAAGAACGATTTTTCCTATGCTATTGATCATAAGCGCATTGTTTTTATATTTTTTTGAATAAAACATATTTCTTATTTTTCAGAATGACAAATACTTATTTAGACATAAAAAAGAATATTTTGGAAGTTGCCCTCGGGCGAACAAATGATCGGATCGCGATGATCGAATCGGCATTGGAAACAGCAAGGGATTCGAGTAATGATGATACGAAAAGTAGTGCTGGAGATAAGTACGAAACCTCTCGGGAGATGATCCAGCAAGATATCAACCGCTATCAGGGCCAACTTCTTGAAGCAAATAAAGATTTAATGCAGCTTACCAATATTTTCTCGGCGATAGGAGTGGAGACCGACTTTGTTAAATTGGGGAGCCTTGTAAAAACAAATTTGGGACTTTATTTTATTGCAACGAGTATTGGCGCTTTAAAAATAAATGATAAGAATGTTTTTGTCGTTTCAGCAGGATCGCCCATTGGTCAGTTGCTTCTAGGTAAGAAATGCGGGGATAGCTTCCTATTTAACAGATTAAATCAAACCATATCTGAGCTCTATTAATTGTTTAAATCGAAGAAAGTTAAACAATATGCCAAAATAACTGTTTTCATTATGAACGAAAATAAAACCAGACGATGAAACTAAACAAGTTACTTTTGATACTTTCATTCAGTGTTTTACCTTTTGTTCACTCTTGCCGGTCACCAGAATCCGATAATAAGCTAAAGTCTAAAATCGAAAGTGCTTTAGCAGATAACCAGGGCATAGCAGTGGATGTAGAAGAGGGTAATGTCACACTGAACGGACAGCTAGGATCGGATTCATTAAAACAAGTTGTTGAGGAGAAAACGAAAATGGCTGGGGGTGAGCAGATCAAATCCATTCATAACAATATTGTAGTCAATCTTCCCGAGCCCGAAGGCGCGCGTGAAAAATATCATGAACTAGTCGGAGGGGCGGTCGACTCTACCCTAACTAGAGATGTCAATCGAGTCCTGGAGGATTTTCCAACAATTACAGCTCAAGTGAAGGAAGGAATCATTACTGCAACAGGCAATATTGAGAAGACGAAAATGGATTCCCTAAAGAAGAGATTGGAACATATTAAACCTAAAGGTATTGATATGAAAGGAGTGACCAGTCGATAGTTTTCTTATTTCCACTGAAATATAAAAGCTACACATCAACAGATGGGTAGCTTTTACTGTTTATGCATATGTTTATTTACACCTAATTTAAACATTTTCCATTAAATCCCGAATAGCAACCGAGGCAATTGCTCCTCCGAACGCTGCGGGTAGATAGGACATTGTTCCATAAGCTGATTTCTTGAAATTACTTCCATCGGTATATAGTAAGGAGCTTTTATCCGGAAGCTCAGTTGAAAAAGCAACTTTAACGCCATCTCGTATCCCATGTTTACGTAATTTTTTACGAATATGTTGGGCCAGCTTGCAGTTATACGATTTACTAATATCAGCGATCTCAATTTTTGTCGGGTCAACTTTACCACCTGCACCCATTGAACTTACAAATGGCATTTTTGCATCCAATGCCAGTCTGATGAAAAATAACTTCGGTGTAATACTATCGATGGCTTCCACACAATAGTCGGGGGCCATTTCCAATAAAGCCGGTATTTTTTCAGGGATAATAAAGTCCTGGATCACGGTCAATTCCAATTCTGGATTAATAGCTAAAAGACGCTGTCTCATGATTTCAGCTTTTGCTTCACCATGGTTCGTTGCTAGAGCCGGCAGCTGCCTATTTCTGTTGGAGGGGTCTACGGTATCACCATCTATTATGGTCATTTTACCAACCCCCGCACGGCAGATAAATTCAGCCGCAAAGGAACCCACACCGCCTAGGCCCAGAACCATCACGTGTGAATTCGCTAATTTTTCCAAAGCTGTCCTACCGACCAGTGCCTCGGTGCGTGACAACCAACTTAAATCTTTCATTTTTTTAATACAATCTTATAATTATGATATAATGCCTGCTTTAGCATCTCTACTGGAATAGATCGGACTTGGGCGACATATTGATATAGGGTAGCAACTTCTGTTGCTGTATAGGTATCTGTTTCCAAAAATAAATGTGTAAGGGGAATATTTCTTACGACTTCGTCCTGGCTGCCATTCAAGCAATGGATACCAATCGAAAGGTAATACCCCTTGGCTATGAGCTGTTTGGCCAAAGCCCAATTCTTGCGATAGCCATGGAAGATAACCGGTAAATGAAACTTAGCTTTTACCAAAGAGGCCAAAACTTCTTGAAAAGCACGAACGCAGTGAATAATCAATGGTTTCTGAAAGGCAATAGCCAATAATACCTGCTGATCGAAAACTTGTTGCTGCACCACGAAAGAGACAGCGCTATTTTTGTCTAGACCGCATTCGCCTAATGCCACAACATTCCCTTTTTGAATCATTTCCTGCATCAATTCCAAGGTTTTTTCCGTATTGTTGTCGATATACCAGGGATGCAAACCGATAGAACAGTCTCCCTCAATGATAGTTTCATTATGGTTCAATGCGATATTTATAACAGACCGGTTGAAACCGTTCTGTATCATATCAAGCCGATGTGTATGTATGTCGATATAGGGAACCAGCATTGTTAAAGGACAAAGGTCGAAAAAATAGTTGAAGCAAAAAATATTCTCTACAAATTTAGTATAGTTTTATTGCTCCAACTTACTGTTGAGTGCCTGCAAGATTGCCGAAGCCTTTAAAAGACATTCCTGATATTCTTGCTCCGCTAGTGCTTGGTTGGTAAGGGCTCCACCGGTATGAAAGGATAGGTATTTTTCGCGTTGATTGTACAGGACTGAACGGATTACGACATTAAAATCAAATTCATCACGAATAGTATCAAAATAGCCTACCGAACCTGCATAAATCCCTCTTTTGGAGCTTTCAATCTGATCACAAATACGCATGGCAGCAATCTTGGGCGCACCTGTCATGGAGCCGGCAGGAAATGTATATCTAAAGACATCCATATTGGAAACGTTGGGGTCCTGTATGCAGCTGATGGTTGATATCATCTGATGTACTTGTTTAAAAGACTGGATTTCAAATAGACGTGTGGCTTCAACTGTCCCAGGAAGCGCGCTCCGCGTTAAATCATTACGAACAAGATCTACGATCATTACATTTTCGGCGATCTCCTTCTGCGACTTGAGCATACGATTGATGATATCCCGATCTTCGCGTTCCGTGACACCCCTTTTAGCTGTGCCCTTAATTGGCTGAGATATTAACCTACCTTTTCTTTTTGCCAAAAAACGCTCTGGAGAGGCGCTCATGATAAAATGATGTCTAACTTTAAAAAAATTGCTGAATGGGGTAGGTGAAACAGCATTCAGTTTTAGATAGACTTCAATCGGAGAAATATCTGCATTTTCTGCGAAGAACTCCTGACAGAGATTTACCTCGTATATGTCACCACGTTGGATATGCTGTTGCACTTTATCAAAGGCATCAAAGTATTCTTCTTTTGTCCACTGTGAGCGTAACTTTAGATCTAGGTCGGCATCTTCCTGTTCGAGTGTTGTATTACAGATGGACTGATAGACCGCAGCAGGGTCATCGCCTTCGATGATTACTTGCTTTCCCACCACTTTGATTGTAATCGCGGGAACAAAAAAATAAGCAGCTGGAAATCCAAGTTTGTCAATTGCACTGGTTTGTAGTTCTTCAATCTCATTCTTGAGATCGTAAGACAGAAACCCTGGAATAAACTCGCATTGATATTCGATTAGGAATTGTTGTAATTGATCCAACACATCCTCATCTGCACAAAATGAATGCAGAGCCTTTACTGCTAATACACTCTCAAATTTTCCCCATTGGTCAGGTAACCCATTGGTATTAAAGAAAGAAATTTCATCAAATTGCCCTGACCAATGCAGGGCTTTTTGATGAAATTTATCTTTAGAATCGAGAAGATCAAAACTTTCGACCCGCATATTTTACTTTGATAAAGCCAATGTTTGCTTACGATCTGGGCCTACTGACAAAATTGTGATAGGGACTTCGAGAGCCTTCTCTAAATAAGAAATATAGTTATTTAATGCTTCAGGAATCTCTCCTTCAGATGTGATGCCCGTCAAATCTTGTTTCCATCCTTGAATTTCTTCCAAAATTGGCTCTGCCTGATGTGTAATAATCTCATATGGCATATAGTCAATCACTTCACCATTATATTTATAATGTGTGCAAGCATAGATCTTATCGAAAGTATCCAATACATCGGCCTTCATCATGATGAGATCTGTAACGCCATTCAGCATAATTGCATATTTCAACGCAGGGATATCAATCCAGCCTGTACGACGCGCACGTCCTGTTGTAGCTCCGAACTCATGTCCCAATTGACGTAGTTTTTCTCCTGTTTCATCATGAAGTTCAGTCGGGAAGGGACCTCCACCTACACGGGTTGCATAGGCTTTAAAAATTCCATATACCTTACCAATTTTGTTCGGTGCAATACCTAGACCTGTACAAGCTCCAGCGGTGGTCGTGTTGGATGAAGTCACAAATGGGTAAGAACCGAAATCAACATCCAAAAGGGTACCTTGGGCACCTTCAGCCAATACACGTTTGCCTTCTTTCAGATACTGATTGACCAAGTGTTCTGAATCAACATGAGGAATGGTTTTAATAAATTCAACGGCAGCCAAGAATGCTTGTTCTTTTTCGCTAAAATCAGGAATATCACCATAATGTGAAAGAATATTCAAGTGTTTTTCTTTCAGTTTTTGGTAACGTTCTTGAAAGTCTGGAAGCGTTGTATCACCTACACGTAAGCCATTTCTACCAGTTTTGTCCATATAGGTCGGACCGATACCTTTCAATGTAGATCCAATTTTGCCTGCGCCCATTTTTGATTCTGAAGCAGCGTCCAATAATTGGTGTGTTGGCAAAATAAGGTGTGCTTTGCGTGCTAATACCAAATTGCCTTTACCCACCGGATCAAAACCAGCTGTCTTAAGGTTGTCTAATTCTCTTTTTAGGATAATCGGATCGATAACGACACCATTACCAATAAGATTTAGTGTACCTTCATTGAAGATACCAGATGGAATTGTGTTGAGCACGAATTTTTTGTTATCAAATTCCAACGTGTGTCCGGCGTTAGGGCCGCCTTGGAAACGAGCGATTAAATCGTATTTTGGACAAAATACGTCTACGATTTTACCCTTACCCTCGTCGCCCCATTGTAAGCCCAAAAGCACATCAACTTGCATAGCTTTTAAAGTATAGTAATTAAAATGTTATTAATAAAAATAGACTCATTAAAAAAATAAAAATGTTCAGGAATTTTTCTCCTGAACATTCCTGAACAAATGTACTATTATATTTAACAAAAATATAAGATTAATTTGAAATAGCCTCCTGGGCCACGATTTCTTCTTTTTTATTTTTTTCTTGGCAATCTTGACAAACACCATATAAATTTAAAGAGTGGTGTTTAATATCAAATTTCAACAAATCTCCCATAAGGCTTTGGATCTGATTGATACGGGGGTCACAAAATTCGACAACCTTATTACACTCGATGCAAATCACGTGGTCGTGTTGTTTGAAGCCATAAGATTTTTCGAACTGAGCCATATTACGGCCAAACTGGTGTTTTGTTACCAAGTCACAAGATACCAATAATTCGAGGGTATTATAAACTGTTGCACGGCTGACACGATATTTTTTGTTCTTCATATGGATATACAAAGATTCTACATCAAAATGATCAGTACGTGAATAAATCTCTTCCAAGATAGCATAACGCTCTGGAGTTTTTCTTAGATTTTTATTTTCTAAGTAGGCCTCAAAGATTTTTTTTACAGTTGCAAAATTTTCAGCTTGATTCATAGTAAAAGTATTCTTGTACAAATTTACCAATTTAGATTGACATTTGATAGTATTTCTAGATTGTGAGATTCATTTGATTAATTTTCAGATTCATAACGGTTTACTCCTGTTATTCCTCTTACTTGTTTAAGGTTTTTCATCAAGCTCTCCAATTGCTGCGTGTCATTGACATACACCATAATATTCCCGTCGAAAATACCGTCGTTACTCGATATGGATAAGGAACGTATATTGACGGCAAATTCTTGAGAAATGACAGTAGTGAGTTTATTGACTAATCCGACATCGTCGATCCCTACGATATGCAAGCCTGTCAGGAATGCAGAGTCTTTAGTCGACGCCCAACGAGCCTTTAAGATACGGTACCCATAATTTGCCATTAATTTGGATGCATTTGGACAACTGGTACGGTGAATCTTGATACCATCATTGACTGTCAGAAAACCAAAGATATCGTCTCCCGGAATTGGATTGCAACAAGGGGCTAACGTATAATCAACTTTTTGCATATCATCACCTATAAGAATGGTGTCGAATTCTTTTTTATTGATTTTCTCTACTAAACCACCAATATGACTGTTAAACTGATTCCCCGAAGAAGATCCTACATTGATTTCGACTGCTTTTTCGTGGGCTACATATTCACGCAATTGTTTGATATCAACAATACCCTTCGCTACGTTGTAAAACAGGTCCTGAGAACTTGGATACTTTAGATAATTAGCAATTTTATTAATATTATCTGTATTGTACGTTACCTTCAAAGACTTCAATTTGCGTTCCAAGATCTCTTTACCATCTTCGGCAACTCTTCGTTTTTCTTCTTTAAGGGAGGATCTAATTTTTGATTTTGCTTTTGCCGTAACTACAAAATTCAGCCAGTCTTCTTTCGGAGATTGCTTGCTTGATGTGATAATTTCTACTTGATCACCATTTTGCAAAACATGGCTGAGTGGAACAAGTTTATGGTTTACTTTCGCACCTATACAACTTGCACCAATATCAGAATGGATCTCAAAAGCAAAATCTAAAGCGGTGGCATTATTCGGCAATTGAATTAAGGTACCTTTGGGTGTGAAGATAAAAATTTCATCCGAGAACAGGTTCATCTTGAAATCATCCACAAAATCCATGGCATTCTGATCAGGGCTGCTGAGTACATCACGTACCTTTTTGATCCATTGATCCAAGCCTGAATCGGAATTGGACTCTTTGTATTTCCAGTGTGCCGCAAACCCTTTTTCCGCAATCTCGTTCATCCGCCTGGTCCGAATCTGTACTTCCACCCATTGCCCCTTGGGGCCCATTACCGTGGTATGCAGGGATTCGTAGCCATTTCCTTTGGGTGAAGAGATCCAATCGCGCAAACGGTCCGGGTTAG
The DNA here is from genome assembly GCF_013167215.1 of Sphingobacterium prati. Classification (GTDB taxonomy): domain Bacteria; phylum Bacteroidota; class Bacteroidia; order Sphingobacteriales; family Sphingobacteriaceae; genus Sphingobacterium; species Sphingobacterium prati. The sequence goes on along the minus strand of NZ_JABJWY010000034.1, from coordinate 246,837 downwards.
GACGATATAAATCCGTTACGATGGAATATACTTTCCAACATTCGGTTTTTTCCTTCTCATCCACCGCGTCAATAACGATACGAATCGCAAATAGGTCATATACTTCTTCAAATGGAATTGACTTTTTGCGCATCTTGTTCCAGATCGAATGAATCGATTTGGGTCTTCCAAATACGGCGGCTTTAACTCCTTGTTCTTCTAAAATTTCTGTAATAGGACCGATAAAATCACCTATGAATTTCTCCCGTTCGGCTTTCTTTTCGTTCAGTTTTCGCGCAATAAATTTATAGGTATCTGGATCAGTAAATTTCATGGACAAGTCTTCCAATTCGGATTTGATCGCATACAAACCCAAACGATGCGCCAAGGGAGCATAAAGATAACTGGTCTCCGAGGCAATCTTCAACTGTTTATCTCTTGCCATAAATTCCATCGTCCGCATATTGTGCAGCCTATCCGCCAATTTGATAAGGATAACGCGTACATCATCAGCGAGCGTGAGCAACATTTTACGAAAGTTCTCGGCCTGCATTGAACTATTTGGGTCAAATATTCCGGAAATTTTTGTCAATCCGTCAATAATACGACGAACTTTTTTTCCAAACATTTCCTCAATTTCGTCCAAGGTTACATTGGTGTCCTCAACAACATCATGGAGCAAAGCGCATACAATGGAGGTCGTCCCTAAACCAATTTCCTCGGCGGCAATCTGCGCTACCGCAATCGGATGATAAATATAGGGTTCTCCTGATTTGCGGCGCATCTCCTTGTGGCTATCCAGGGCCAAATCAAAAGCTTTACGAATCTCTTGTTTGTCCCCGCGCTGCAAAGTAGGCTTACAGGCACGCAATAATGCACGGTAACGTTTTCTTATCTCTTTGTTTTCTGCTTCAATATCAATCACATAATCTTTCATAAACGTTGCAGGTAAATGATGTTTTTTTGAGTATTTTTGTTTAATTTAGTTAATGTATTTTGAATACAATTATCAAGCTAACTTATTTTGTAATAAATTTACCAAAATATAATAGCATTGACAAATCAAAAGAGTTATATAGTCGTTCAGATGAAGACAACAGTATGCGTTTTGTTTTTTCTTCTTGGGACTTTGTCAGGCGTGGCACAGGCTCAGTCTCTGGCTCTTCCTTTATATGGTGAAGGAGCCCAGGAGACAGTGACGGATTATATGACAACAACGCTGCCCTCAGGTGAGATATTGCCTTGGTTTCCTATTCCTGAGGTTGTTATTGTTAGAAAACGAGTTTGGTCAAGTGAGGAAGCTCGGCGGGAATATCTACGTTTTAGAAGAAATGTACTGAAAGTGCTTCCTTATGCGATATATGCTCAAAAAAGATACGACCAACTGGATCGGGATCTGGCTATGACATCCGATAAAAAAGAACATGAAGCTCTGGTGGAAAGATGTGAAAACGATGTGAAACAAATGTTTAATAGGGAAATTAAAAATATGACCATTTCCCAGGGTAAAATCCTAATAAAGCTGATCGATCGCTATACCGGACATACGAGCTATGAAATGGTGAAGGAAATGAAAGGCGGGATCTCCGCATTTTTTTATCAGGGAGTTGCCAAAATTTTTGGGCATAATTTGAAATCAGCATACGATCCAAAAGAGGACTTCGAAATCGAAAATATCATCCGTGAATTTGAACGGTCGAGACCCAAACCGGTGATGTAGGCCCCCATATATACCCGTATATAATAAGTCACGAAGATACTTTGATTAGGATCGAGGCCGTTATGTAATACCTAAATTAAGACAATATGAAAACGATATATGACTTTGATGCTTTGCAATTCAATGGAACCATGAAATCTCTTGGAGATTTTGAAGGGAAGGTTTTGTTGGTCGTCAATACAGCGAGTCAGTGTCTGTTCACAAGACAGTTTAAATCGCTCGAAAAACTCTATCAAAAGTATAAAGAAAGGGGATTTGAGGTACTGGCATTTCCGTCCAATAACTTTCGGAATCAAGAACCCCTGACTGGCAGTACATTGGAGACATTCTGTAGAATAAACCAGCAGGTCAGTTTTCCGGTTTTTAAACGTAGCCATGTCATTGGCACCTACACGACGGCATTGTATAGTTTCCTGTCAAATAAGGCAGAAAACGGGCATATAAATAGCAAGCCCTCCTGGAACTTTCATAAATACTTGATCAACAGGCAGGGGGAAGTCGTGGATTTCTATTATCCTACGACTTCGCCATTGTCAGGTAAAATTTGTAGTAATATCGAACGACTTTTGGAGGAGTAACCTACAAACTTCCTACCTTTGGCCTGGGTTTCATACCAGTAACACCTGTATGTGCCGGCTGTCTTCAACACAAGCCCGCAATACGGAGTGCTGAATTGTATCACACTGATTTTTGCCGATTTTGCTGGTATTGGAAGCCATAAACAAAAAAAGATATAAATATGCTAAAACTAGATTTACTTGTCATTGCCGTGCATCCCGATGACGCAGAATTGGGTGCAGGCGGAGTAATGGCAAAATATGTTGCCGAAGGAAAAAAAGTAGGAATTGTAGACCTAACTCAAGGTGAACTGGGGACACGAGGTACTGCGGAGACCAGAGCACAAGAGGCAAAAGATGCAGCAGCTATTCTCGGACTGGCAGCGCGTGAAAATCTCGGTTTGAGAGACGGTTTTTTTGAAAATGCTATCGAAGAAAAAATGGCTATTATAAGTGCCATACGGAAATACCAGCCTGAAATCGTTATCACCAACGCGATTACTGACCGTCATCCGGATCATGGCAGAGCAGGGCAGCTTGTGAATGAAGCCTGTTTCCTTTCGGGGTTAAGAAAGGTGGAGACCAGAGATCAAAATAATCAAATCCAAGAAGCCTTTCGTCCACGTCTAGTATTGCAATTTGTGCAGGATTATTACATCAAACCCGATGTAGTCATCGATATTACGGACTACTATGCCATAAAGGAGAAATCAATCTTGGCCTATAAAACGCAATTCTATACAGGCGAAAATATCAATCCTGACGAGCCACAAACGTATATCTCCAACCCGGATTTTATGGAATCTACCGCTGCCAGAGCACGTGAATTTGGTCGGTACATCCAGACAAAGTATGCTGAAGGATTTACATCTAAAAAGATATTAGGCGTTGATGATCTATTCGATCTAAGATAGCGAAGTTGCAATAAAGGATAAAGAAGTGAAAAGCCGAGGATTTTATGATACATAGAATCTTCGGCTTTTTTATAAACGGCAGACAATCTATCAGGATATAAAACCTTTTACATATTGTTTTGTGATTTCATGCTGTGGATTTAACAGCACTTGCTCAGTGGGACCAAATTCAAGGATTTCTCCACCATAAACAAAAATGATATAATCAGACACTCTTCGGGCTTGTCGTAAAATGTGTGTCACCAGAACAATGGTATAATCCTGCTTTAGTTCGATGAGTAGTTCTTCAATTTTTGCTGTGGATAGCGGGTCCAATGCAGAAGTTGATTCATCGCCAAGTATAATTTCGGGTTCTACAGCAAGGCCCCTCGCTAAGCAGAGCCGTTGTTGCTGTCCAATCGAAAGGCCGCTTGCGGAATGCCCCAAACGGTCCTTGACCTCATCCCATAGGGCTACATTTCGCAATTGTGTCTCGACAATCTTATCCAGTTCTTTTTTATTTTTAGTGCCATGTATGCGCGGGCCATAAGCTACGTTGTCGTAGATGGACATCGGTAATGGATAAGGTTTTTGGGATAAAAGTCCCATTTTTTTACGGATATGTGTTACTTCGGTATTTTTGCCATAAATATCCTCACCGTTTACAAGCACAGATCCCGTTATTTCAACACCTTTTGTGTCGTCGACCAAGCGATTCAGAGTTTTCAGCAGTGTGGTCTTGCCGCAGCCTGAAGGTCCGATAATGGAGGTTACGCTATTATTCGGTAAGGCAAGATTTATATTCTTTAAAATATGTCTCCCATCAATATATACATTGAGATCCTTGATCTGAATGTGAGGATCAGTCAAAGGACTGTTTAACGACGATTCTTTTGTTTCGATTGAAGGATATGCGTGCATACTACGATAATTAAAATGATGATAGTTAAAACCAGGGCCGAAGCATATGCTCGTCCCTGTACCTCAGGAATTGGACTGCTTAACTGAAAAAATATAGCCAAGGGAAGTGTTGCTGCTGGTTCGTCTATATATTTAGGCAAATTGTCACTGAACCCTGTCGTCAATAATACACCCGCGACATCACCTATTGCCCTTCCGAACGCTAATAGAATAGCTGTCAATAATCCGGCACGGATACTACGCAACATAACTTTCGCAAGCTCCCAGCGTGTGGTACCCAAGGAAAGGGTGACATTTTTAAGGTCTTCAGGAATCGTTTTGATCAGCTCGTCTACTGTACGTACCACAATAGGGATCGTCAATAGCGTGACTGTTATGATACCGCCCAATAGTGATGCTCTAATGCCAAAATAGACCATAATACCAAAGCCGACAGCACCATACACAATAGATGGTACTCCATAAAGCACATCAAACAACAATTTCGAAAACTGTGTTACTTTGGATTTTGTACCCAAATAAATATTCAGATAAAGTGATATTGGAATACCAATAAAAGCCGATAGGGCAGTCGCTACACCTGCTAGATAGAGTGAACCTATTATGGCGTTTAAGATTCCACCTTCTTTGCCGATGTAAAACCCGCCTTTGGGTAACTGACTGACCATTTCCCAATTGAGGTAGGGAAGTCCCTTATAGAGAATTGTACCTACAATAAAAAACAGGGAAGCGGTTACTGTAATTCCGGATAGATGCATGAAACCCTTCGCGATCTTTTCGCTTATTAATCTTCTTTTGGTGTTATCCATCTAAACCTCCTTCAAGTCGTCTTAATATCAGACGTGATATTAAATTGAAAATAAATATGATGACAAATAGCAATAGCGCTGAAAACATCAAAGCAGACTCATAAAGGGGGATGGACATCATCTCACCAAAATTGTTTGCTATTAAAGCGGGGATGGGATAACCGGCATCAAATATGGATGTGGGTACCCTGGGTACATTCCCGCAAACCATTAGTACTGCAATCGTTTCTCCAAATGCCCGCGAGGTCGATAAGACAATGGCGGCGATGATACCAGGTTTTGCCTTTTTGAGAATAACATGTTTTATGGTATCCCATTTTGTTGCTCCCAAAGACAAAGATGCGGCTTTTAATTCATACGGAATCGTTTGAAGCACCTCCACCATAATGGAAATCATGATCGGAAAAATCATGACCGCCAGTACGATACCACCGGCTAATACCGAATAACCGGATGTCACCACACCAAAAATCGGAGCAATATAAAGCTGGATCAAAGGGACGATAAATAATACCCCCCAAACACCATATAATACCGGGGGTATGGCCGCTAAGATATTGACAAGCGGAAGCATCATGTTTTTTAGCGCATCAGAAGCGTATTCAGTCAGATAAACTGCCGTCAATATACACAGTGGTATTGCGATGGCAAGCGATATCAATGTGACAGCGAGTGTACCGGCGATAAAAGGCAGAAACCCGAACGAGCCCTTCATAGGTGCCCATACTTTATCTGTCAATAGCTGAAATATGTTACTGTATTCAAATAGCGGAATGGATTTTACAGTTAAACCGACCGCAATAATAACGACAACTGATAGCGAAATCAGCAGTAACAAAAATGTGGACCGTTTTACTAAGGTATCTTTAACTAGACGTGTATTTAGCATGCTATAACTTATTTAGTTCGTCATTGATCAGTGTTTCACTCAATGGTACATAACCATTTTCAAGCAACTGTGACTGCGCCTGTTTCTGCAGCACAAAAGAGATAAATTCCTTCAAAAGCAGGGACTCTGTTTTATTGCGTGTGACAAATGTCAGATCGCGGGAGGGGGGCGCGGGATATTTGCCTGCTGCAACAGCTCCGATCAAGTCTGATAGCGATCCATAGAATTGCTCGTCTGCTTCAATCTGGCCATTTTTATTTAAATCCAATGGCAGTACATCAATATGGTCAAACACTTTGTTTGTTTTTAGATTATATACGTAATTAATATTGTTGAAGCCAATGCCAAACTTATCATCTTTAATAGCTTGGGCAATACCGGGATCGCCAAAGATTCCAACACCTTGCAGGTCTTCCTGTTTACGTCCAAAAAATTTGGCCCAGGTTTCTGCTGCTCCGGCGGCATCCGAACGTACATAAACATTAATCTGATCTGCAGTAAATTGCGGATCAATTTGATTCCATGTCTTAAATTTTCGACTGACAAAAATATCTGCAAGCTCATCCTCCGTTAAGCCGCGTTTCAGTAGTGCTTTATAATTCGGGTTAGCAGGATTCAATGTACATATCACAGCATCTTTGGCTACAATAATAGGAACTGCACCTTTTTTGACTTCTTGTGGATGCAAATCCCGTGATACCAGACCAATGTCTACCATGCCTGTTAACACATCTGCAATTCCTTTTCCTGCACCGCCTGCCGAGATATTAAAACGGACATGCGGGTGAATTTTTTTGAAGTCTTCACTCCATATTACAGCTAAAGGGTAGAGTGCGAAGGCTCCAGAAAGTGAAATATTACCTTCAAATCCATGCTCTTTACTATATCCATTCTTTACTTTTGGTGCGCAGGATGTGATCTTAAGTACGGTTATAAAGCTAAAAATCAGAATTATAAAATATCTCTTTATCGTTACACCCATTAGTCTACAGGTTTAGTATATTAAATTTTATACGGCAAATATATATTAATTTGGTAGATATTATAGAATATTAAAAAAATATTTTTACATTTGACTCGAGAAAAGAATACTAAATCAATAGATTTTATTTGTTTTATGCAAAGCTTCCGTACAGAATTAGAAAATCCAGTCGTGGAAAAGGAGATTATTGAACTTGAAAAAAAGATTCGATTATTTCACGAAGGTAAGATCGCTGATGAAAAATTTAGATCATTGCGTCTAGCCAGGGGAGTATATGGACAGAGACAACCAGGGGTTCAAATGGTTCGTATCAAACTTCCATTTGGAAAAGTTACTTTTAAACAGTTAATCAAAATAGCGGCAATATCTGATGAATATGCAAGTCGCAACCTGCACCTGACTACACGCCAGGATATTCAGATCCATTACGTTAGTCTGGATCGTACGCCAGAACTTTGGTCAAAATTGGCAGAGGATGATATTACCTTAAGGGAGGCCTGTGGTAATACCGTTCGTAATGTAACGGCTTCGCCAACTTCGGGTATTGATCCGAAAGAACCTTTTGATGTCTCGTCGTATGCACAGGCAACATTTGAATATTTTCTACGTAATCCAGTCTGTGCGGAGATGGGCAGAAAATTCAAGATGTCTTTTTCAGCAAGTGAAGAGGACACCGCTTTTTCCTATATTCATGATTTGGGTTTTATTCCAAAATTGAAGTATGTGGACGGTGCGGAAGTACGTGGTTTCAAAGTGCTGCTAGGCGGTGGACTGGGGTCGCAGCCATTTTTAGCATCGCTAACAAATGAATTTCTTCCGGAAGATGAGCTTATTCCTTACATAGAGGCTACCTTAAGAGTATTCGACCGATATGGCGAACGTAACAACCGAAATAAAGCCCGTTTTAAATACCTTATTCAAAAACTAGGCCTGGAAGAGGTATTAAATCTGATCGAAGCGGAAAAGATTGCTACAAAAGTAAAGACTTTTCCTATTGATCAAACCAAAATTGAGCAACCGCTGCCACCAGATGACAGCCAAATTACCGTACTTGATCTGGATACCGACTTAAACTATCAGGTATGGAAGAATACGAATACATTTGAACAAAAGCAAGCTGGTTATTACGGTGTCTATGTACGTGTTTCTACCGGGGATATTGGTACCGATAAAGCGCGGACTCTAGTTGCTGGCTTAAAAGATCTCGTTGCGGATGATATCCGGATAACACAAAACCAAAGTTTGTTGTTGAAGTATGCAACCGAAAGAACGCTACCTCATATTTATCAATTACTCAAATCACTGGATCTTGCACAGGTAGGCTTTGACAGTACTGCAGATGTGACCACATGTCCCGGAACGGACACTTGTAATCTTGGTATTTCAAACAGTACCGAAATGGCGCGGGTCATCGAATCGTATATAGCCGAATTCCACCAAGATTTTGTTTTCAACAGAGACCTGAAAATCAAGATATCCGGTTGTATGAATTCCTGCGGTCAACATGGACTAGCGCATATTGGCTTCCATGGCAGCTCGGTTAAAGCAGAGGGTAAGGTAGTTCCCGCTGCTCAGGTTATGCTTGGTGGTGGTACGATCGGCGATGGTGAAGGCCGGGTAGCCGAACGGATTATTAAAGTACCGACCAAAAGGGTCTTGCATGTGGTTGAATTCGTATTGAACGATTATAAAAAGAATGCTGAAGAAACCGAGAATTTCCATGCGTATTATGACAGACAGGGTAAAAATTATTTTTACAATCTATTAAAACCACTGTCGGATCTGGCGACGCTTGCGGAAGATGAATTTGTGGATTGGGGACATGAAGGTACTTTCCAAACAGCGATAGGCGTGGGTGAGTGTGCCGGGGTGGTGATTGATTTGGTGGCAACATTAATTTATGAGGCGGAGGAAAAACTACAATGGGCAAATGAGACATTTGGGGAAGCTAAATTCGCAGACGCTATCTATCATGCTTACAACGCCTTTGTTCAGGCAGCGAAAGCCTTGCTATTAGATAAAGGTATCAGTGCAAGCACACAAAATACAGTGATCAACGAATTCCAGACACATTTTGTGGAGTCTGGGGAATATAACTTTGATCAGTCATTTCCGGAGCTTGTCTTACAAATCAGTAAAAATGAACCTACTAAGGGCTTTGCAACAGGCTATATACAAGCGGCTACAAAGTTTATCAATGAGGTTTATCAACGTAAAAATTTAACGCCTGTATTGGCTTAGAAGGGGGATGGAATGTCGATAGAAGCAAAAGTAACTTTAGTAGGCGCTGGGCCGGGAGACCCAGAATTGATTAGCCTCAAAGGGATCAAAGCGATCCAGAAAGCGGATGTAATTTTGTATGACGCACTTGTCAATGAAGAACTATTGGATTATGCGAAAACAGATTGTATAAAAATTTACGTCGGAAAACGTGCCGAACAGCTTTCAACCTCTCAAGATGAAATTAATCGCCTATTGGTTGACTATGCTTTGAATTATGGGCATGTTGTGCGCTTGAAAGGAGGGGATCCATTTGTCTTTGGACGCGGTGGCGAGGAGATCGATCATGTGGCACAATATGGTATTGAAACCGCAGTCATACCGGGTATTTCCTCCGCAATTGGTCTGACAGGATTACAGCAGATTCCTCTGACTTATAGGGGGATCAGCGAAAGTTTTTGGGTGATAACCGGGTCAAAATCCGATGGCAGCCTGTCCAATGACCTATATTTGGCTGCCGAGTCCAAGGCGACTGTCGTTGTCTTAATGGGATATGGAAAACTGGATGAGATCGTAGCTATTTACCGGGATAAGAATCTTCATGGTTTACCAATCGCATTGATTCAGAACGGCTCACTACCTAATGAAAAGATTGTATTGGGTACAATGGAAAATATATTGGATGAATCTACCGAAAAAAGACTTGGCGTACCGGCTATTATAATTATTGGTGAAGTCGTGGCAAAACACAGGGCGTTTCAACAGATTAAAGAAAAAGCTTTAGCTTTGTAGCTATGAACCAACTATTTCCCATATTCATCAAACTCAATCAAATTCATACCCTATTAGTAGGAGGAGGGAATGTTGCGATGGAAAAATTTCAAGCACTTGTATCAAATGATAACGCTTTGAATTTAAACATAGTAGCGAAAGAAATTGTCCCAGAATTTGAAATGCTGATAAAGCAATATCCTCAAATTAAACTCAATATACGCCCTTTTGAGATAAATGATCTCGAAAATATGCAGCTTGTAATAGCTGCAACGAATAATCGAGAATTAAATGAACAATTGCGCGAATTGACTACATTTAATAATATCCTTTTCAATGCGGCAGACAAACCAGAATTATGTGATTTTTACCTGGGATCTATTGTGAAAAAAGGTGATCTAAAAGTAGCAATTTCAACCAATGGTAAGTCACCCACAATCGCAAAACGAATCAAAGAGCTCTTGAATGAAATGTTGCCGGAAGAGATTGACGAGACATTATCGTTGATGAGTGCGTATCGAGAACAACTGAAAGGTGATTTTGAATATAAGGTAAAGAAGCTGAACGAACATACCAAAAATATATTACGTCATGAGCGTTAAGGAAATTAAAGAAATTATCGGTGATAAAAAGGGGGCGGAGATGCTGCAGACAATCGCAGCACTATATCCTTCAGAAGTTGTTTTTTCGACTTCTTTTGGGATAGAAGATCAGATTATCACCGAATGGATCGGCAAAAATAATATCGGTATCGAGGTTTTTACGTTGGATACTGGACGATTGTTCAAAGAAACGTATTCCTTGTGGAGCCGTACATTGGAACGTTATCAGTTGAGTATCAAGACATACACACCAGATGCAACATTGCTAGAAGATTTTATCAGTAAAAAGGGACCTAATTCTTTCTATGAATCTGTTGAAAATCGTAAAGAATGTTGTCGGATCAGAAAGATTGAACCATTGCAGCGTGCTATCAAAGGAAAAAAAATTTGGATTACCGGCATTAGGTCTGAACAATCGGTCAACAGACATGATATGGATTTTGTAGAGTATGATGAAGTAAATAATATCATAAAAATCCATCCGCTGTTTGACTGGACTTTCGAGCAGGTAAAAGTGTATTGCAAGGAACAGTATATTCCCTATAATGTATTACATGATAAAGGATTTCCGAGCATTGGCTGCCAACCTTGTACAAGGGCTATTCAGGAAGGAGAAGATTTTCGGGCCGGAAGATGGTGGTGGGAAGATCAGAGTAAAAAAGAATGTGGTTTACATGCTGTTAAATCTTAATCTTAAAAAAGCGTAAACCCGAATTCATTAAATCAAATTTATTATTTCAAAGAATGGACTATTTAGATCATTTAGAAGCAGAAGCAATATATATATTAAGAGAAGTCGCCGGACAGTTTGAAAAACCGGCATTGTTATTCTCGGGCGGAAAAGATTCCATCACATTGGTTCATCTGGCAAAAAAAGCTTTTAGGCCGGGTAAATTTCCCTTTCCTCTGGTTCATATTGATACCGGGCACAATTTCCCGGAAACTATTGCTTTCCGTGACAGCCTTATTGAAGAGATCGGAGAAAAACTGATTGTGGGCTATGTACAAGATAGTATAGATCAGGGCAAAGTCGTTGAGCAAAAAGGAAAAAATGCAAGTCGTAATGCACTTCAGACTGTCACCTTACTCGAGACAATCTCGAAACACGGTTTCGATGCATGTATCGGAGGGGCACGCAGAGATGAGGAGAAGGCGCGGGCAAAAGAACGTATTTTCTCAGTGCGTGATGAGTTTGGACAATGGGACCCAAAAAGACAAAGACCTGAGCTGTGGAGTATTTTCAACGGTAAGATAAACAAAGGCGAGAACGTACGGGTATTTCCGATTTCAAATTGGACTGAGCTCGATGTCTGGAATTATATCAAACGCGAACAAATCGCATTGCCATCCATTTATTTTAGCCATGAACGTGAGGTAATTACCCGTAACGGACAATTAATGGCAGCTGCACCATTTTTAAATATCGATGCGGATGATGTTATCGAAACTAAATCTGTTCGTTTCAGGACCGTGGGTGACATGACCTGCACAGCAGCAGTAGATTCTACAGCAATTGCTTTGGATGATATCATCGCGGAAATCAAAGCATCAACAGTCAGTGAACGTGGGGCTCGCATGGATGACAAAGTATCCGAGGCAGCAATGGAAGAACGCAAAAAACAGGGGTATTTTTAATTCCTCAAATCTAATACTTGATATTGACAATAATGAATATATTGAAATTTATAACAGCTGGTTCGGTAGACGATGGTAAGAGTACGCTAATAGGTCGATTGCTATATGATACCAATTCTATTTTGGACGATCAATTGGAAGCTATACAACGTGCCAACCGAAAAAATGATGATGGAACAGTAGATTTAGCGATATTAACGGATGGATTAAAAGCAGAACGCGAACAAGGAATAACCATCGATGTTGCTTATAAATATTTTCAGACCGATCAGCGAAAATACATTATCGCTGATGCTCCCGGCCATATCCAATATACACGAAATATGGTTACTGGCGCGTCTAATTCTGAGCTGATTATTATCTTGGTAGACGCAAGGAAGGGCGTGATTGAACAAACTAAGAGGCACTCATTTATTGCTAAATTGCTGGCGATGAGGCAGGTGTTAGTATGTGTCAATAAAATGGATATGGTAGATTATAGCGCTGCTGTTTTTGAACAAATCAAAAATGACTATCAGCAATTGGCTGCCAATCTAGGACTTCAGGACGTTGATTTTATCCCTGTATCCGCATTGAAGGGTGACAATATTGTTCATAAATCTGAGCGCATGCTCTGGTATTCAGGAGAATCGTTATTGGACTACCTGGAAAATGTTGAAATTCACGAAAATCAGGCAGCGAACTGGAGATTCCCGGTACAATGGGTTGTAAGGCCACAAACGGATGATCTCCATGATTATAGGGGATATGCAGGTCGAGTGTTAGGAGAGGGACTTACGGTAGGTGACCAGGTAATCATCTATCCCTCAGAAACATACAGTACTGTGAAGGCTATAGAATTTAACGGTCTGCAGCTTGACCGGGCAGAAAATGGACAGTCAGTTATTCTTCATTTAACAGACGATGTGGACATTAGTCGAGGCGACACGATTGCAAATGTTGAAAAACAACCAAAATTTGAGCGCAATATACAGGCAAATGTATGTTGGTTTGACAATAAACCTCTGGATACCGAACAGATCTATTTGCTACAGAGCCATAGTAAATTGACAAAAATAAAGATTGTTGATGTGCTTTATAAATTTGACATCAATACACAGGAAAAAGTCTTTAACGAAACGATCAAGCTCAATGATATTGGCCGGATCGCGATCAAATCTGCTGAAAATCTTGTATTCGATTTACAGGCAGAAAATGCCGCGAACTCGCAAGCGATCGTGATCGATCCACGGACTAATCTAACAGTTGGTGCGCTGATGATTCAAGCTGTTGATTGATAATTTTGTCTGTAAATATTCAACCTAAATATTTATTAAGGAATCCGGGCATTGCGCCCGGATTCCTTTTTTTTTAAAAATTCTTTTAAAAGTTGTTGCTTTCATGAATCTATATACAGTTATTATAATTTATATTATGTTAAATAGTGATTTATAAATCCACCCTTCTATACGACAATTTGCACGATTATGATTAATACCTTGAGTATAGAAATTTTGTTTGTATTGACGTTTTGTCTGTTTTGTTGTAAGAACGAAAATGATTCTTCTTTTTATTCAAAATGTCGAATAAAATACATGGATGATTTGATTTAGGCTACATTTTGATATAATCAAGCTAAATTAGCCTGTATAGTATAGAATTCGAAATTTCATTATAATTGCTAAAAATTTGTAAAAAATTAACAAAAATTGGTTTTCTGTTAAAAAATACATAAATTAGTGCCAGCCAAAGGGAAATTTTACTAATTAAAACATGTCAAAAAATTTTAACGAGTTCATTGCGAGCGTTGAGAAACGCAATCCAAATGAACCAGAATTCTTACAAGCAGTAAAAGAAGTTACAGAGGATTTATTTCCTTATATCACCAACAATCATCCTGAATTTTTCGATCAGAAAATTCTTGAACGCCTTACTGAACCTGAACGCATTATCTCTTTTCGTGTAACTTGGTTAGATGATAATCATCAAGTACAGGTAAACCGTGGGTACCGTGTACAAATGAATAGTTCTATAGGTCCATATAAAGGAGGACTCCGCTTCGCTCCTTCTGTGAATCAGAGTATCTTGAAATTTCTAGCTTTTGAACAAGTTTTCAAAAATAGTTTAACCGGCTTGCCGATCGGCGGTGGTAAAGGTGGTTCTGATTTTGACCCTAAAGGTAAATCAGATAATGAAATTATGCGTTTTTGCCAAAGTTTTATGACAGAATTATATCGCCATATCGGGGCAGATACAGATGTTCCTGCTGGGGATATTGGTGTCGGTGGGCGTGAAATTGGCTTTTTATTCGGACAGTTTAAACGCCTTCAGAATAATTTTACGGGGGTTTTGACAGGTAAAGGAGAGCTATGGGGTGGTTCCTATATTCGTCCCGAAGCTACTGGATATGGTCTATTATATTTCGTCGACTGCATATTTAAACATAAAGGACAATCCTTAAAAGGAAAAGTGGCAACAGTTTCGGGTGCTGGTAATGTTGCATTTTACGCGGTTGAAAAAGCAATGCAATTAGGGGCAAAAGTAATTACTGTTTCCAACAGCCTGGGTACACTATACGATCCAGATGGCTTTGACAAGGAAAAAATGGCTTTTGGAGCAACTTTGGGGCGGAATTTGGACCAATATCCTGCTCATTATCCAAATGCACAATTTTTACCGGCGCAAAAACCTTGGCAGTTTAAATGTGATATCGCTTTACCATGTGCGACGCAAAATGAACTGGATGAATCGGATGCAAAAACACTTGTGGCAAATGGTTGTATCTGTGTCGCTGAAGGCGCTAATATGCCTTCCACTGCCGAAGCAATTAAGGTTTTCTTAGATGCTAAAATCAGTTTTGCTCCAGGGAAGGCGGCGAATGCCGGTGGTGTTGCTGTCAGTGGCTTGGAGATGTCCCAAAACTCGATCCGTACACAATGGTGTACCGAAGAAGTCGATAACCGACTGAAAACAATTATGGAAAGCATTCACGAGACTTGTTTGAAATATGGCAAAGAAAGTGATTTTGTAAACTACTTAAAAGGTGCCAATATTGGCGGCTTTATTAAAGTGGCTAACGCCATGAAAGCTCAGGGAGTTGTATAATCTAAGCCTTTTTCTAATCATATCATAATCCTGAACGCTCAAATGTATTTCATTTGGGCGTTTTTTTATACTTTTATGGTAATTTTTAAAACAAGAGATTTACATGAGATTAATAGCGGAACTCCCCCATCCTGATTGCAAGATTTCGATCTTTGGAATGAACCAAAAATTCATCATCAAATTTGAACAAGGAAATCTGGAGCAATCCTATAAAATTGCAGAAATTGACATCATAGGTGGCGTGAATGGTGTTTTTGAATTGCTTGATGAGGAATTTCTCAAAAGTGTGATTGATCAGTTCGCGTTAATGCGTCAATCATTTAACAGTGCATACAGTAGATACGAATAGCGGTAAGTTATGTTAAACTATTTTTATTTTGCAGCTTTTTGGGTTTGCCAGATTGTTTCCTCTATCCTATTTAAACTGGGTGGGATTCACCCGAAGTATAAATGGGTAACCTTGATTGTTGGAAATGTTATTTTGCTTTCGGCAAGTTGGTTTCTTATCCAACTATTTAAAAATGTCTCTCAACCTATTGTGATCGCATTATGTTCAGGAGGAACTTTTCTGACAGTTCAGTTGGCAATGGCGCTCTATTTTAAAAGTCCACTAAGCTGGCAGCAGGTTGTTGGTATGTTTGTTATTATTGTGGGCATGGTAATGATCACTTTTGGTGGTAAAGATCAAGTAGTTTAAAAGCTATTTATCCAATAAAATTGATGGGTTTTATTTGTTATAATAAAACTCATCAATTACAAGCGAGCTAGCAAGTTGTTGATTAAAGCGGTCTAAATCAGTTATTTTTCCAGATATATCGTACATTACTTCCAATTTTCCATTGATTTTCTCAATTACACGACGCGTGGTTTTAATTTTGTAATCTAATGCTAATTGCTCAAACTCATGCAAATGGTAAAATTCATTTGAGCCAAATTTGATATGTAGCGAACGGATGAGATAATAGCGTGCCAAGAAAATTTCAATGCGTTGGAAAAGCGCAAGGATCATAACCATAAAAACCGCAAAAGAAATAGCATAAACTAGTTTCCCTAACCCAGCAAACATACCTATACCAGCTGTTGCCCATATAACGGCAGCGGTAGTCAGACCACTTACAGACAATTTACCCTTAAATATTACTCCTGCTCCAATAAAACCAATACCGGTAACGATATTGGCTGCGACACGATCTGAACTATCGCCAATAAATAGACAGGATACAATCGTAAACATGGCAGAGCCAAAACAGATCAGCACCACCGTCCGGAATCCAGCTGATTTATTTCTGTATTCACGTTCAAAACCTATTAAACTGCCGCAAAAAATTGAAGTTATGGCATTTAGCAAAGGCTTACTACTCAAAAAATCAATAATGCTTTCCATCTTAAATTCTGTTTAACGATATCGGAGGAACTCCAATTGGAAAAAATGGAGTTCCTTATTCTTGTTATAAATAAGCATAGGTTATTCCGTCTCCACCACGATCTTGATGCTCGTCTTCAAATCGGCTGACATGACTATATTTACGTAAGTAATCACGAATGAATTTCCGTAAAATACCATCTCCCTTACCGTGGATAATTTTTAAGGATGGATAGCCTACCATGACCGCTCTATCCAGTACTTTCTCCAATTCATTCAGTGCATCTTCGGTACGCATTCCTCTGACGTCAATTTCAGGATTAAAATCCGCAACAGTTCCAGCTGACAATGATTTAGATAAACTTTTAGCGGATTTCTTATTTTCCCGTCCTTCGAGCTTAATAACATTTTTTCGCTTCTGAACTGTGCGCAATTCTCCCATTGCAAGAATCAAATTGTTTTTTGCTATTTCAACAACTTGTGCTTCAGCTCCATTGTCAATAATCTGTACCCAGTCACCCACGGTCAGTTCGGAGGATTCCGTTATTTTCTCTTTGATGACTTGTTTAATCACTTGTTCTTTTGGCAAAACGGCTTTCAAAGCTTGATCCAGATTGCTGCGCAGTTCACGGGTTTTCTCTTTATCAGCTTTCGCCGACTTGATCTGTGCAACCGTATTTTCAATTAATTTATTGGAGTTCTTGATGATTTCCTGAGCCTCCTCTTTCGCTTTTTTCAGTATAATCCGTTTATTTTCCTCAAGATAACTTTGTAATTCCAGGTACTCAGATTTAAGTGATTCAAGTTCTTTTTCCCGTTTATTGATGGCAACTTTCGTATCAAACACCTCTTTCTTTTCCCGTTCGAGGTCGATCAACAAGGTATCTACCTTTTTTTGTTGTACACCGATTTTCCCTTTGGCAGCCTCCAGAATATCTTTTCCCAATCCTATTTTCTGTGCAATTTCGAAGGCATAGGAACTACCGGGTTTACCGATTTGGAGAATATACATTGGGCGCATCTCGCGGTTATCGAACAACATAGAAGCGTTCTCCAGACCCGTCGTATTGCTCGCAAACACCTTTAAGTTTGAGTAGTGGGTGGTAACTACACCTCTAATCTGTTTCTTATTCAAGGATTCCAATACGGCTTCGGCGATCGGTCCACCGAATAACGGGTCTGTTCCCGTCCCAAATTCATCAATAAGCACCAGCGTGCGTCCACTGGCAAATTCAGTAAAATACTTCATTTTTGACAAGTGTGCACTGTAAGTACTGAGGTCACTCTCAATAGATTGATCGTCACCGATGTCGGCAAATATCTGCTTGAATACGCCTACTTTCGTCGTTGGCTCAGCTGGGATCAATAAACCCGATTGTACCATGATCTGTAGTAAACCTACCGTCTTCATACAGACTGACTTACCACCGGCATTTGGTCCAGAGACAACAATTACACGTTGTAACTGGTCGATCTGTATATTCAATGGAACGACAGTACCTTTGTGGTGTTCGTTAAGTATGAGTAAAGGGTGGCGCGCATTGATGAGATTGATCTCAGCTTCTTTGGACAGTTCCGGCATCTCGGCCTCAATATCCAAGGCAAACAATGCTTTGGCCCGAACAAAATCGACCTTGGTTAATAAACCATGATAAGACAGCAATAATGGGAGATGCGGGCGTACCTTATTTGTGAGCTCCACAAGGATTCGGATAACCTCTCTCCTGCGCTCAAATTCAAGATCCCTAATTTTATTATTGAGCTGAAATACTTCTTCTGGTTCAATATAAGCTGTTTGTCCTGTTGCCGATTCATCGTGAATCAGTCCCTTGAGCTTTCTTTTATTTTCAGCCAAGATGGGAATACATAGACGTCCATCGCGTACAGTCAAATTGCCATCCGCTGTCCACCCGCTGTCCTGCGCATTTTTGAAGATACTATTTATGCGCTTGAGCGCATCTTGTTCTGCCCGTTGTATTTGTTGAGTGATCTCAAGTAATAGACGAGAAGCATTATTTTTGAGTTTTCCGCGCTCGTCAATGACCATTTCAATATCACGGATAATCCCTTTTTCTATCGGTAAATGCTCAAAAAGCAATTCCAAATTCGGATATAGACCTTCTCTTTCATTAAAATAGCGAATGATGGCATAAACAGTCTTCAAGGACAACAGAACGCGGAAAAACTCTTCTTCAAGCAAAAAGGCACCTTCCACCCTCGCCTTTTCGATAATGGATTTTAAGGGGAAAAAATTCTCGACTGGAAATGCCCCATCGTTGACAAGAAGATCTTTAAATTCGCTCGTCTGCCTTAAAAAGCGATCTATCTGATCAAAGCGAGTTTGTGGCTGAATTTTCTCAACAAGTTCACGACCTGATTCGCTCAGGCATTTTTGTTTTATTTTATCTTTTATCTCGGAAAAGCCGAGTTTATCTATCGCATTTAATGGATATACCATAAAATTATATTCTTTGATGGTTAAAGTTTTGATACTGGCCTCAATGCCTGCGGTGGAGTAAGAATAGGTTTTTCAAGCCTTTGCTCCACTTGTTTTGGCGCCACTGCAGTGTCCTTTACCGCACTACCAGGTGTCGTTGCTGGGGACACAGCGTTGCCCGTTGAAGCAGGTGGCTTTATTCCAGCGGGCGCATTTGTACCAGCAGTAGAAAACTGATTCATCAGGTAGCTGTCCAAATTGATGCCAGTTTTTAGCTGGAAAGTTTTGTTAAACAACGAAGATGCTTCTTTAAAATTGAATTTGTCTTTAGTTGGTTTGTAATGAATCAATGCGTTGATACGTTCTTGAGACTGTTGTTGTTGTCGCATGACACGATTGGTACTATCCTGGATTCGTGCATTGACAATAGAATCTCTTGTACGGATTGAATCCTGTTTTTTTCGTTCGATATCCGTATAGAACTTATTCTCCTTGGTAAGATTATCCTCCACTTTCTTGTAGATAGCCGACATGACCTCCGCATCTTTACCGTAATAGTCCAGGTTCTTTTTAAAAGAAACGGAATCCAGTCCGTATTTATCAAAAGTCACCTGATACAAAGGCAGCATCACTTTGCGTGCACTATCAATAGGCAAAATATTGAGATATGAATCTGTCAATTGGATTTCTGTCAAAGCATTTACAAATTTGCTTTGTGAGATAATATCCTTCTCGTCTGGTCTGACACAGGAACCCAATAAAAAAATCACAGCAAGTAGATTCAGTATTAATCGTAGCATTTCGTAGTTTTGTACAAATTTACAAAAAGCACCGACATTTGGCACTTTTTACATCATCAAACTATATCGGAAATGAGTATTGCGAATAATTTAGAAGCTTTAAGATTGGAAACCGAGGCTAAAGGCGTTCAGCTTGTAGCAGTTTCAAAGACAAAGTCCAATTCAGAAATCATGGAAGCCTATGAGGCTGGCCAACGTATTTTTGGTGAAAATCATGTTCAAGAATTAATTGAGAAAGCCGAGCTTCTACCCAAAGATATTCAGTGGCATATGATCGGACATCTACAGACAAATAAGGTGAAATATATTGCCACATTTGTTAGCCTGATTGCTTCTGTAGATTCCTTAAAGCTGTTAAAGGAAATTAATAAACATGCGTTAAAAGCTAATCGGACCATTGATTGTTTATTGCAAATTTATATCGCTGATGAAGATACCAAATTCGGTTTGGATCATGCGGAATTGATCGAGCTACTCCGGGATGAGGAGTTTCTAGCATTAAAGAATATCCGAATTTGTGGCCTAATGGGAATTGCATCCAATACAGACAATGAAAAGGTGATCAAAGCGGAGTTTTATGAATTAAAGATGTTATTTGATGGTGTTAAAGCTAGCTTCTACCGGAAAGATGATTATTTTAACATACTTTCCATGGGAATGTCATCGGACTATAAATTGGCGATTGAAGAGGGATCAACTATGGTGCGTATCGGAAGTACAATCTTCGGTAAAAGAGTAGTAAAACATTATAAAAACAATGACTAAACCAATTATACGTGCAGCAATTAAGTCCGATTGCCCACAAATGCTTGAGCTAATCAAAGAATTGGCGATCTATGAAAAAGCACCGGACGAAGTAACGGTTTCCCTCGCAGAGTTTGAAGAAGCGGGATTTGGACATAATCCTATTTGGGGTGCATTTGTAGCGGAAGTTGGCGAAGAAATTGTTGGAATTTCATTATATTACGTCAGATACTCCACATGGAAAGGAAGAAGACTTTACCTGGAAGATTTAATCGTTACCGAGAAAATGCGCGGACTGGGAATGGGTAAGCAACTTTTTGACAGGACGCTTGCCTATGGTAAAGAATGTGGTTACCATGGCATGGTATGGCAAGTTTTGGACTGGAACGAATCTGCTATAAAATTCTACGAGCGGTATAAAGCTGATTTTGATTCGGAGTGGATTAATGTGTCAATCACTTATTAAATTAGAGGGGAAACAATCAATTCAATGCGGTTTTATCTTTTTTTAAAAATTTTATCTATAGGCTTTTTTTTGTCCTCGTGTCAAAACAAAAGTGCATCACCTTCCCTAGCTCAGACTAGGGATACACTCTCCTATCACAAAAAAATGGTTGATGAGCATAGTAATTATTTTCTAAAAGGAGAAGATCAATTGGATACTACTTATTTCCGGGCTAGCTATCCGGTGTTCGATGAAGCAAAAATCAATGATCTTGTTTCATCTACTGTTCATCTTGAAGGGGATACCAGCATGGAAGAAGCTGCCAATCGTTTTATCAATGCTTACAATGAATATGTGGATGATAACAATGGTAAATCTACTGCGACCTGGAATCGAGATCTTCAGGTTGATGTAGTTGCAAATACGCCCGTTTATCTGGCGATACGAACAAAACAGGAGGAATATACTGGTGGAGCTCATGGCGACCATGTAACCTTATATTCAAACTTTGATAGGCAGTCTAATAGTCCCATTACAATTGACGATATTATTCTTAAAGAGGATAAAGATAAATTTATCACAATCGCCGAACAGTGTTTTCGTAAGCAAGAGGGACTGCATAAGGATGATTCCTTAAATGGGAAATATTTTTTTGAAGGTGGTAAGTTTTCGCTTGCAGATAATTTTACATTCGAAAAAAACGAACTATTATTTTATTATAACATCTACGAAATTAAATCTTACGCAGAAGGCGGTACAGAGCTGCGTATTCCCTACTCAACTTTTAAAGATCTAATGTCAGAAAAAGGATTACATTATATCAATAGTATCAATTAGCAATCAACTAAACTCAATAAATTAAATGCAGGTTTTTAAATTTGGAGGTGCATCGGTAAAGGATGCAGAAAGTGTCAGAAATTCAGCAAAGATTATTTCGAAATACAAAGGTGAAGCTTTGTTGGTCGTTATCTCTGCCATGGGTAAGACAACAAACCTTCTGGAGAAATTGACCAGAGAATATTATAATAATACGGGCTTACAGTTTCAAACCCTTGAAGAAGCCAAAGCATTTCATTTTCAAATTCTTCAGGACCTATTTCCTGGAGGTGAACATCCTATATTCGATGAAATTGCCAACTGTTTCGTCGAGATCGAATGGATTTTGGAAGAGGATCCACAAGACTCCTACGACTACCTATTTGACCAGATTGTGTCCATGGGCGAATTGATCTCGACGAAAATTGTCGCGGCCTATGTTGCCTTTATTGGGGAGAAAGTAAAGTGGGTAGATGCGCGTGATTATATATTGACCGATAACACCTACCGCGAAGCTGCAGTAGACTGGAGCAAAACAGAAGAGAAAATCCGTGCTGAACTTCCATCCATATTGGACGAGTATATTGTCATCACACAGGGTTTTCTGGGGTCCACATCGGAGAATTTCACAACAACTTTAGGTCGTGAAGGTTCCGATTATTCGGCAGCTATATTTGCGTCATGTTTAAATGCTGAAAATGTAACAATCTGGAAAGACGTTCCAGGGGTTCTCAATGCTGATCCCAAATGGTTTGAAAAAACCGAATTGATTCCCGAACTGTCTTATACGGATGCGATCGAACTTACCTATTATGGTGCGACTGTCATTCATCCGAAGACAATCAAACCGTTGCAGAATAAAAAAATTGCCTTAAATGTGCGTTCTTTTGTTGATCCAACGTCTCCCGGAACGATAATTCGAAGTACAAATCAGACATTACCAGTTCCCTCATTTATATTTAAAGTAAATCAGATTTTTATTTCCATCTCGCCACGCGATTTTTCTTTTATCGTGGAGGATAACCTTAGGGATATCTTTAACCTGTTCCATGAACATCGCATAAAAATCAATATGATGCACAATACGGCGATCAATTTCACCGTCTCAGTGGATGATACTGGAAAGAACCTGGTCGATTTAATTAATGATCTTGAGCAACGATTTAAAGTGACATACGAGTCTGGTCTTGAATTAATAACTATCCGTTATTATAACCAGGAAACGATCGATCGTGTTTTGGTTGATAAGGAGGTGATCAGTGAATTAAAGGATAGATATACTTGCCAGCTTCTCGTTAAGAAAATATAAATGAATAGATTGATTCTTCAAAAGGAGGTGCAGCTGTTTTTGGAAAAACACCTGAATGAGTCTCCAGCTAAAATGGCTTTAAAGAAATCTCCTTTTGAAGGAATATCGTCTTCTGAACTCGCGACACAGCTCGATGGTAAGCAACGTACTCGGATTAAAATCCCCTTGTGGGCAGCGACTCCGGGTGTCTATTTTCCTGCTAAATTAAACCTAGAACAGTGTTCTTCAGAAAAAACGGCATTATTTAAAAGTTCACTTATTCAGGAAGGTACAAATTTAATTGATGCAACCAGTGGTTTTGGTGTTGACAGCTTTTACTTTTCAACGCGGGCAAAGCAAGTGACTTCATGTGAGCTCAATCCTGATCTTGCCCAAATTTCTTCGTATAATGCAAAAATATTGTCCGCAACAAATATCAGTGTTGTTGCGGCGAATGGTGTAGATTACATACTTAACTGTTCGGAGGAGCATTTTGATTATATCTATCTGGATCCTTCGCGCAGGGTTCAAAATAAAAAAGTATTTTTATTGGAAGAATGTGAACCCAATTTGGTTGCACTGCAAAGCGACTTTTTTGAACGATCCGATGTTATTATCAGTAAGCTCGCGCCATTATTGGATATTTCTTCGGCATTGAGTATGCTAGTTCATGTAAAGGATGTATATGTGGTGTCCTTGCAAAATGATTGTAAAGAGCTTATTTTTATTCAAGAGAAAGGCTACGAATGCGAACCAGTCATTCATGCTGTCCGACTGTTCAGAGAGCAACAGCAGGTAGTCTCTTTCACCTATGCAGAAGAACGTGCAGCCCTTGTGGATTATAGTGTCCCCCTATCCTATCTCTACGAACCCGATGTGTCCCTGACCAAAGCTGGAGCGTTTAAAACAATTGCTAGTCGTTTTGGGGTAAAAAAACTACACAAAAGCACCCATTTGTATACCTCCGATCAGAAAATCCCTGATTTTCCTGGGAAAGTATTTATGATTAAGAAGGTGGAATCTTTTACAGAATTTAAGAAAAAGAAAAGTCCGTTGATAGCTGATATTATCGCTAAAAATTTTCCGCTAAAAACAGAAGAGATCAAAAAGAAGTTTAAGATCAAAGATGCGGGTGACACCTTCATCTTCTTCACAACAGTGCTGAATGATCAGCTTATTGTCATACATACGCAGCGAATTCTAGAATAGACAATTTGATTACAATTGTCCTGTTTCTTCTCCGTAATTTTAATGCATGGATAAAATCGTATTATCAGCATTAGATTTAGCTCCTGTCAAAAAGGGAGAAAATGCAGCAAGTGCTATCGCTCGCAGTGTAAAGGTGGCCCAACATATCGAAAAACTAGAGTTTAAAAGAATCTGGGTTGCCGAACACCATAATATGGAATATATTGCCAGTTCGGCAACCTCGCTACTTATACAACATATTGCTTCGAATACTGACTGGATCAGAGTGGGTTCGGGCGGTATCATGTTGCCTAATCACGCTCCCCTAGTGATCGCGGAACAATTTGGTACATTGGAAACGCTATTTCCGGGGCGAATTGATCTTGGTTTAGGTCGGGCACCGGGTACTGATCAATTGACTGCAATGGCCTTGCGAAGAAATAACTTAAATACTGCATTTCAGTTCCCGCAGGAGGTCAAAGATCTTCAACGTTATTTCAGTATCGATAATTATGATGCAAAAGTGCGTGCATTTCCCGGTGAAGGACTGGAAATCCCTCTTTATATTCTGGGATCTAGTACGGATAGCGCTTATTTAGCAGCCAGTTTAGGACTTCCCTACGCCTTTGCGACACACTTTGCTCCGGCTCAATTTGCCTCAGCGAGTATGATCTATCATCAGAATTTTGTACCGTCGGAGGTGTTGGATAGACCTTATTTTATTTCCTGTGTCAATGTTATCGCTGCAGACAGCACCGAAGAAGCCGAATTTTTGTCTACTAGCTTCTATAATTTATTTGCTGGTATTGTAACGAATACAAGGAGACCCTTGTCTCCACCGACTGAGGAAGTAATTTATAAAGGGATTCCAGCCATTGAACAAGCTGTCCAAAGCATGGCCTCCTGTGCTTTTGTGGGGGATAAAAACAAGATCGCCCCAGAAATAGAAAAATTTGTCAAAGATCATAAAGTTGATGAAATTATGGCTACCTCTTATATTTTTGACGACGAAAAATGCCTGCAATCATTTTCCTTGCTTAAGGAAGCACTCGCCTAAGGTGTCTTAGAGACTTATATATTGTGAATTTTTATATATTTAAATAAAAATTCACAATATATGAACTGTTATTCTGCTTTTACCTTATTGGTTGGGCTATTACTCATCCAAGCTTGTCATAGTCCCACGACGAATAAAGAGGATACCCCGATAGATTCAGTTGCCACGAAAGATAGTTCAGCTTTATTGTCAAAAGACAGTACGGACTTATTAATTTCCGCATCAGCCGATAGCTCAAAAGGGCAGATTTTTTTGGTGCGTAGTTATCGCATCTGGGAAAAAGAGGATCCCACTGCTGTATTGAATAAGGATTGGTTTGATCTCTATGAGCGCGAGGGAAAGTACTACCTGGACAAAGTTGAATATGAAATAAAGGATGGGTATGATGAATGTGCTCAGGTCCCTTCAAAAAGTGTCGAGTCCAAAAGAAATTCGCTTTTGTTTCTACATATAAAAGGATTGAAGACAGGACCTGTAGAAAGCATGCGGATAAATCATTCGGAGATATGGCCCAAAGAATCCGTAGAATATAATTTCGGAAAACAGCATATTATCCTGAAAGGATTTGGTGATATTAAATCGACCGAAGTACAGACCGACGAAAAAGGGCATGAAAAAATATTTCACGAAGTATCCAAATATAAGCTTAATGCCACTTTCGGTGGAGCTCATGAAATGACATTATTTCAAAAGGATCAATATGAACATGTGTTTATGTCCACCCAGTTTGTTGGGGATATAGATCGTGATGGGCAATTGGATTTTATCTTTTCCAATCCTGGCAACTATGAGGAAGAAGCGCTGCTTTTGTTTCTTTCTAATGGCGGAAAACCGTTGATTTTCGAGGCGAATGAACAGTTTGATTGTTAATTTGAGATCATGGAAAAAATAAATTTAGTGCTGCATCAAATGAAGTCCATTCATCGGGCTTTGATTGCAATTTGCATTTTTACCCTTGTATATCTCTTCTCTCCGATTAAATCCTTGACATTGTTAAGTTTGCTTTTGTGTTGGTTTGGCTTTTGTATTTCTTATATATTGGTCTCCTGGTATACGTTTTATACCATGCCGGTATTCACAATCGCTAAGAAAGCACAACAGGAAGATGGTAGTCGGCTTTTTGTATCCTTATTTATAATATCAGTTACGATTAGTTGCTTTATTTCGGTATTGATGATCATTATATCAACTAAGGATAAACAGCTTGATAATTTATTTATTATTATTATTTGTATGCTTGCTATGCTGGCTTCATGGTGCTTGGTTCATACTATATATACATTCCATTATGCGCGTTTATATTATGAAAATGATTCTAATGGAAGTGGCATGGAATTTCCTGGCGATGATAAACCGGATTATATGGACTTTGCCTATTTTTCATTTGTCATGGGTTGTACATTTCAGGTATCTGATGTTGGCATCTCATCAAAAAAAATCAGAAGGATTGCGTTGCTCCATGGTCTGCTGTCCTTTGCGTTGAATACATTTGTGGTAGCATTGACTATCAATATCATTTCCGGTCTTATCAATTGAGATTTTAATCTAAAAACCGTATTTTAGTCAAAATTTAATCACATGAAGTTGTTTAAGCCCTTAATAGCGTTTTTTTTATGCCTTATTACAGTTGTATCATGTAAAAAGAATGAAACGACTGATGCTGATGGATCTGCCGGAATTTCTGGAAGTTTTATTGGCAGGGTTCAATTTCAGGACAACTCCTTGTCTGTTGATCGATCCAATAGATTGATCCGCATTCTACCTGACGGAGGTAGCCAATCGTTTAAAATTGAGTTCTTTACCGGAGTGCCAAATATTACAGGGGTTCGTTTCGAAAAGTTCAACGATACAACCTGGATTTCAAACGATACCATAAAACTGAAAGATGTGAAAATTAGGGGTAAGCTTTTGACTATTAATTACCAATTGGACGGCCAAACTTGGCATGTAATTGATGCTATTCGTAAATAATAATCAATCTAAATTGTCATAATAACTTCATTTTTCGTTGTAAAAGTATTTCCTTATCGCTATATTTAGTCAAGTATAAGGAAAAGAGAAATGAAACACATCAAAAAAATTGGAGCAATTGCTTCTGTATTTGCCGTAGTCATCGCCTTGAGTGGATTTAACTTCCAGCAGGAAAAACCTCAGGAAGAACCCAAACCTACAAATTTAAAAGTTTTACCGAAAAATATCTCACATGACGAACTGATCGAGACAATGAAAGAGTTTAATGTCGCGTTGGGTGTAAAGTGTGGATTTTGTCATGCGCCATCAAAAGAGGATCCTAAAAAGTTGGATTTTGCGAGTGATGAAAACAAAAAAAAGGAAATTGGCCGGGCAATGATCAAGATGACACAAAAGATTAATAAAAAATATTTTAATCGTAGTTGGGATAGCTCACCGGCCAAAGCAATTTCCTGTAAAACTTGTCATGGCGGCAAAGAAGAGCCAGAAATGGTAATAGCGAAAAACTAATCAAACTATATATTCATGTAACACCATAAGGTTTCTCTTATGGTGTTTTTTTATTGCCTATTCTTTACTTATTTGCTGTTGCTTCGCTTAGTCCACAGGTTTTGAAACTGATCCCCAAACTTTGGGTAGATCCCATGCTCTTGCCCGGGTACAAACAAAAAAGGCTTTTCAATTTGAAAAGCCTTTTTTGTTTGTACCCGGAGCCGGAGTCGAACCGGCACGGTTTCCCACTGGTGTTTGAGACCAGCGCGTCTACCAATTCCGCCATCCGGGCATATCCGTTTGAGATGATGCAAAAGTAAGGAAAGTTTTTATTTTTCCAAACGATCTTCTGCTTCTTTTCCTAAACTGCCTGAAAATGAATTAGAAATTTTTTATAAAACTATTTGTAATACACCTCTAAAGGCTTAACTGGCATTTTTTTCTTAATTTTAAGCTGGAAATATTAGGCAAATCATGGAAAAGGTAAAGTTAGGAAATAGTGAAATTGAATTTAAACCGATCGTTTTCGGTGGAAATGTATTTGGCTGGACTGTAGATGAGCAACAGTCGTTTGCTCTTTTGGATGCATTTATTGATATGGGCTTTAGTTTTATAGATACATCCAACAATTACTCCCATTGGGTTCCGGGCCACACTGGATCAGAGTCCGAATCCATTATCGGCAAATGGATCAGTAAACGGGATGTGCGGGATAAAATTCAGATTGCGACGAAGGTGGGTGGACGCCATGCTGCTAATGACAAACCTAATTTGAAAAAAGAACATATTATCAAGTCTGTTGACGAATCGCTCATGCGGTTGCAAGTGGACACAATAGATCTTTATCAGTCGCATCACGACGACCTTTCAACGGCTATAGATGAAACGTTGGAGGCTTACCAGCAACTGGTACATGCTGGTAAGGTAAAATGGATTGGAGCGTCTAATTTAAGCCCTGAGCGTCTAAAGGAATCATTGGCTGTCGCGGAGAAGCATGGTCTCCCTGCTTATATTGCCATCCAGCCCGAATATAATTTATACGACCGTTCAAAATATGAGAAAGATTATGAACGACTCGCGGTTGAAAATCACTTGGGTGTAATCACCTACTATTCCCTTGCAAGCGGATTTCTTTCGGGAAAATATAGGTCGATGGAGGATATTAAAGACGTGAAGCGATCGGATGCCTTAAAAGGTCGGTTTGATAACCGTGGACTTCGTATTCTGGATACCTTAGCCCAAGTAGCCCACAATCAACAGGTCGCTATGTCAACAATTGCACTCGCCTGGATTCTTCATCGACCATCAGTCACCGCACCTATTGTCAGTGCTACGTCCCTGCAACAACTTGAGGAACTAACTAAAGCAACCAAAATAAATTTGTCCACTGAAGAAATATCCCTGTTAAATATAGCCAGCGCATGGGAATGAAACTGATGTGTGCTTTGTTTTAATTTGTTGGTATAGAGTCTTTTAAAATAAAATTTGACGCTATTCGGAATATTATTTGGCAAGTTCGGCCGTAAACGGTTCGATATTGGGATTGGTGGTAAATTAATTCTTTACATTTTGAACTATAAGTGTCTGTATTTCAATTTGAAAAATATACTAACAAAATATTATTTTGCTAGGATATTTCTATTTTTTATCGATATAAATAACAATCAGGGGTTTGTCGGTCTCTTCTCGTTCAATAAGTTAAGGACCTCTGTTGGTACCATTGCGCTAACATCCCCCCCGTTAAACCAGACATCCCGTACTATAGTTGACGATATGTACGCCTTCCCGGATCTACTCATCAAAAAATAGCTTTCGACCGCAGGGTTTAGTAACAGGTTGTTTTGAGCAATTGCATTTTCAAACTCGAAATCTCCTGTATTCCGTAAACCGCGTAATATAAATTTCGCACCGACTTTCTGGCAGAAATCTACGGTCAAACCACTATACTTTACCACTTCTATCGCTTGGACGTTCTGAAAAAGATGCTGTATGCAATTGACACGCTCCTCATGGTCTAACATGCCTTTCTTGTTCGCATTATAACCTACAGCAATAATGATTTTATCAAATAGCGGCAGGGCTCTTTCGACCAGATCTTGATGAGCTGAAGTAAAAGGGTCAAATGAGCCAGGGAAAACAGCAATTTTCATACTATGAGGGATTTGTGTAAAATGAAAAAGATGAATAACCGTATTTTCTAGTTTCTATAAAATTCGGATGCTCCTCCATCTGCCTTGAAGATGGATGTTCGACAATAAGAAGCCCATTGTCCGTTAGTAGATTGTTTTCGAAAATCAATTTTGGTAATTGAGGCAGTTTTGGAATATCGTAGGGTGGATCTGCGAAGATTAAATCATAGGTATTTTTACAATTGTTAATAAATTTAAAAACATCTGCTTTCTTTGCTTCGATCTGCTCCAGATTCATTTTTTTTGCGGTTTCGTTAATATACTGTACGCATTTAAAATGTAAATCAATAGAATCAACTTGCTTTACTTCCCGCGAGGCAAGTTCAAAACTAATATTCCCAGTTCCCGCAAAAAGATCAAGGCAATTTAGGTTATCAAATTCCATGCGATTCTGCAAAATATTAAACAATGCTTCCTTAGCAATATCTGTGGTTGGCCTGACTGGTAAGTTGTTTGGTGGATTCAGCCTTAGACCACCGAGTCTACCTCCTATTATTCGCATAATATTGAATCAAATAATACATTGTACGGTGTTAAGTTGTTGTTTGTCATCTGATCCGCCAAGACCACTTTTGTTTTCAATTCCAATACTTCAACGTCGCTTGCATAGGAAGCAATGCGCTTATAATAATCGTTGGGAATTTCGCCGGAAAGGAGAATCTTATCAGTGGAATCACCCAGACTGAACTGTGTTAATATATGCAATACGTAATAGCTAATATCATCTAGGTTGTGAATTTCAAAACTATTATAAAGTTGAAAGACGCCATTGTTAAATAAATAAAAATCAATAATGTTATCAGCAACAAAGTGCAATCCCAACGCACTCCCTCTAATGGATATATGCTCCTGCGCACGATCCAGTACAACGGCAAATTCAGGAAGGATAACAGCATCAGGGAATAGTCTGCGCCAACGATTTAAAAGGAGTTTATCAAACTGATATAAAGCTACTAAGTTGAGATTATCTAAATAATAAATAAATGTATTATCAGCGTCCGGCATATCCAAAAATTGCAGATATTGTGATATATTGTCCTTTTGGAAAACCTCCTTGGGTATAAAGGTAAAACTCTGGTGTGGGATAACAATCCGAACGAATCGGAAAGGTAGACTCATTATTCTTGTTGCATCTAAAATTGGCTCCTCTGATGGATATTCGATCAATATCGGTGCTACTGACTTCTTATCGACTACCGCCAACACATCTTTTTGGAAGCCTGCTTTTACCAAAAGATTATACTCAGGTAGGTAATGAATGTTAAATTGTTTTGAAATATAATTCATTCGCTGAATTGTAAAAATAAAAACTTGTTAAAGCAAAAATAGCTTTTTCTAGAGGATAAGACAAACCTTTTAAATAACTTTGGGTGTGTTCATCAAAAATCTGTTAATACAACAATTTCCATGGCAACCAACCGCACAGCAGTTGGAAGCATTCGAGTTATTGGAAGAGTTTCTATTTGCTTTTGATAGGCAGTCTTGTTTTGTCCTTAAAGGTTATGCTGGTACCGGAAAAACAACATTGATTGCAGCATTGGTCAAAGTATTGCCAGCATTGAAAAAACGCGCTGTACTCTTGGCTCCGACTGGTAGGGCTGCTAAAGTGATGAGTTATTATTCTGGACGAAAAGCGCTAACTATCCACAAAAAAATCTATCGAAAGAAGTCAGCTATTTCTTTTCAATTGGATTTTACGCTTGCCGAAAATTTACATGAAGATACCCTGTTTATTGTTGATGAGGCTTCAATGATCTCCAATGAAGCTGTAAATGTGTTTTCAAAAAGTCTTTTAAATGACCTAATTCGTTATGTGCAATCCGGCAAGAATTGTAGTCTGCTTTTTGTTGGTGATACAGCCCAATTACCGCCTGTTGGTTTATTGGATAGTCCAGCATTGAGCCCCAGCTATCTTGAACGTGAGTTTCACCTGTGTGTCTATCCTTACGAACTGACTACGGTAGTCCGACAGTCTCAAGACTCTGGGATATTGTATAATGCAACTAAAATACGTAATGAGATCATATCAGCTGAAGCTGGACAGATTGATTTTCCATTTCCTAAATTCATAACAAAGGGATTTAAAGATGTTTATCGTATGACGGGTGAACGCTTAATTGAAGGGATAAATTATGCCTATGATAAATATGGCGTAGAGAACACCATGATCATATGCCGTTCAAATCGTTCGACAAATTTATATAATCAGAACATCCGAAACAGAATTCTTTTTAGGGATGAAGAGTTAACAGGTGGAGATTATATTATGGTGGTGAAGAACAATTATTTCTGGCTACAGGAAAACAATATGGGCGATGGCTTTATTGCTAATGGCGATATGGCCAAAGTCAGGAAGGTAAGTAATATTCATGAACAGCACGGTTATAGGTTTGCTGACGTTACACTCGAATTTATGGATATTGACGAGATAGAACCCATTACCTGTCGCGTTATTTTAGATAGCCTCTATACCGAAGGGCCTAACCTTTCGTATGAAAGCCAGAAAAACCTGTACGAAGAGATCGGAATGGACTACGCAGATATTCTGGATAAGAAGGATCGACTGGAAGCGATTAAGAAAGATCCCTATTATAATGCATTACAGATTAAATTTGCTTTTGCAATCACCTGTCACAAAGCTCAAGGGGGGCAATGGCCTATTGTTTTTGTAGATCAGGGATATATCAATGATGAAATGTTGGATCTTGAATTTCTTCGCTGGCTATACACTGGTGTTACCCGAGCCACGCATGAACTATTTTTGGTAAACTTTAGCGAAAACTTCTATCCATCATAGGATTATTACACGAATCATTCGTACGAGTATATAATAATGAATATTTTAGTGGCCAAAACTAAGATTACACAATTATTCTATATTTATTTGATGCATAAGTTCTATTTTATTTTTGCAGCCAGTCTATTGCCCTATTTCGGTTCCGGACAGCAGATTCAAGAACCCCCGATAAAACCGAATTATCGGTTGGCCGCCAAATTTTCCCCAGAGAAATTAAAAAAAATGATTTTCTCCACAACCATCAAACCAAACTGGATCAATTTTTCGGACCGCTTCTGGTATGATTACGCAAGTCCACAGGGAAAAAACTGGTATATAGTCAATCCAGCACTTAAAAAGAAAGAGACCCTTTTTGACAGCGAGAGTGTAGCTGCTCAAATAACCAAGATTGTTAAAAATCCTGTTGACGCGCAGCATCTGGAATTACAGGGTTTGAGATTCACCAAAGATGAAAAAAAGGTTAGATTTCAGATTCAGAGTACAAAAGATACCGTAAAATCCAAAGATGAAATTGAAAAACTAAAAAATAAATCCGATACAACAAAGAAAAAGCTCTTTTATTTGGAATATGATTTTGTTTCAAAAACGGTATCCGAAATCAGTGATTCTACCAAGGTTAAAGCTCCACTAGCTTGGGCAAGTTTTTCTCCCGACACCAATACCGTCTACTTCGCCAAAGACTTTAATCTGTATTGGATGGATAAAGCCAACTATCTCAAAGCGGTCAAGAATGAAAAAGATAGCACGATTGTTGAACACCAGATTACAAAAGATGGTGTACAATACTATGCTTGGGGCGGCGATGAATATAGTACGACAACAGGTGACGAAAAGGATAAAGACAATGAAACGAAACGCAAACGTGTATGGATAAGCTGGTCTCCAGACGGCCGCTATTTTACACTGACAAGAAAAGATAACAGATCGTTGCGACCTTTATGGGTGATCAATAACGTAGGTTCTTCTCGCCCTACCCTGGAGACTTACAAATACCAAATGCCAGGTGAGATTGATTCAACTGAAACTGAATTCTATATCTTTGAAGCTGCAACAAAGGCCCCACGTAGACTAAATATTACGGCTTTTAAAAATCAAACAATCTCCAACTGGACAAAAACTCCAGATAGAAACTCTTACAAGGAGGATTATTTTATTAACTATTGGCTAGGTAATAACGAAGAGTTCTATATCTCACGTTCCAGCCGTGATTTAAAAAAAAAGAATAGACTTGTTAAAGGTGAATGTAAATGGAACGGTCAATCCTATTATTCAGGAACGATCAAACGTATATCTTGATGTCCAAAAACCGCTCTTGACCGAAAATGGAAAGCGATTGGTTCATTGGTCTGAAAGAGATGGATGGGGACATTACTACCACTACGATACCAATGGTAAACTTATTAACCAAATTACTAAAGGAAGTTTCCACTGTGAAGAAATTACTGGGATAGATCCGACAACACAGACTTTGTTTTTTACAGCATCCGGCCGTGAGAAAGATGAAGATCCCTATTACCTTCACCATTATAGTGTGAATCTCAACGGCAATGGAATTAAACTGCTAAATCCGGGAAACTTTGATCATCAGATTGAGATGAGCGAATCCTCCAAATATTTTGTAAACAACTCTTCAAGAGTAAATACAACACCCGAATCTGTATTATTGAATAGCAATGGACAGAAGATCATGACACTTGAAAAGGCAGATCTGTCGCTACTATTTGCTGCAGGTTATAAATTCCCTGAACCGTTTAAAGTAAAGGCTGGTGACGGCACCACAGATCTCTATGGTGTCATGTACAAACCTTTTGATTTTGACAGTACAAGAACCTATCCTATCATAGAATATGTCTATCCAGGTCCACAGACAGAAGCTGTCAATAAATCTTTTGGACGGAGCATGGATCGGATAGATCGACTGGCCCAATTTGGCTTTATCGTTGTCACTGTAGGAAATCGAGGCGGCCATCCATCTCGTTCACAATGGTACCATACCTATGGCTATGGCAATCTGCGTGATTATGGATTGGAGGACAAAAAGGTGACAGCGGAGCAGCTTGCTGACCGTTATAAATTTATTGACGTTAGTCGTGTAGGTATCACAGGACATTCTGGAGGTGGATTTATGTCTACAGCAGCAATGCTTGTTTATCCCGATTTCTTTAAAGTTGCTGTATCGGGAGCTGGGAACCATGAAAATCAAATCTATAACCGCTGGTGGAGCGAACGTCACCATGGTGTAACAGAAAAAGTCTCAGCGAAAGGTGACACGACTTTCTCATATCAGATTACCAAAAATACTGAATTAGCCAAGAACCTTAAAGGCCAGCTATTAATTGCTACTGGGGATATTGACAACAATGTGCACCCAGCAAATTCGATCCGGATGGTTGATGCATTAATCAAAGCAAATAAACGGTTCGACTTCCTGCTTTTGCCAGGACAGCGGCATGGATTCGGGGATATGACAGAGTACTTTTTCTGGAAGATGGGTGATTATTTTAGTCAGTATCTCTTGGGGGATTCCAAAATAAATGAAGTTGATATAACTGAAATGAATCGCGAGAAACCGTTAAAATAACAGGTTTATGACCTATAATGAAAAAATAAAGTTTTTGTCCGTTACCTTAAGATCATTTGAGGTAACGGATTTTTCTTTGGATATACTTGGAGATATTAGCCTTCGGGACCTACTAGACATTTCACTAGAGAAAGATAAAACCATTTCTTTCCGGGCTGCCTGGGTATTTGAAACCATTGTATTAAAGGATACGGCCTTGCTTGATGGATTGCTACCACAATTTTTTGAAAATCTGAAAAAACAAAAAAACTGGAGCTGTCTTAGGAGTTATAGCAAAGTTTTGATGTATTTGACCTCAAAAAAGAATAAACGCTATGATCTTGATGAAAAGACCGAAGAAGAACTTATTGAACAGGCTTTTCAATGGATGATTGAACAGCAATGTCCTGTGGCTGTATTGGTAAACTGTTTAGACATATTAAATAATCTAAGCAAGAAATATACTTGGATAAAAGAAGAGCTTTTTGCTCAGATAGATCATTTTCAGAAAATAAAACCTAGTCCGGCTTTATTGAGCCGAACGAAGCGAATCCTTCGAAACGAGTAAAAAAAGCTCCCTCCTAATCATTAGAGATCAAAACAATGTATTTCCTTTTGAATTATGCGTCCGACCAAGGTGCCTATAGGCAGCTTCAGTGCATTCACGCCCCCTCGAGGTACGCATAATATAACCTTCCTGAATCAAAAAGGGTTCATACACCTCTTCGATTGTCCCCTCGTCTTCCCCTACGGCAGTAGCAACAGTTTTAAGTCCTACTGGCCCACCTTTGAATTTATCTATAATTGTAGTCAAGATTTTATTATCCATCTCGTCCAAGCCATTTTCATCCACGTTCAGCGCTTGCAGCGCATATTTTGCAATTTCTTGATCGATACTTCCATTTCCCTTTATCTGAGCAAAATCCCGCGTACGACGCAATAAAGCATTTGCTATCCGTGGGGTCCCTCTACTCCTACGTGCTATTTCGTAAGCACCCTCATCAGAAATAGGTGTATTCAGGATATGTGCAGAACGGAGTACGATCGTTGTCAATAGTTTTGCATCATAATATTGAAGCCGTGAATTGATCCCAAAACGTGCACGCAGCGGAGCCGTTAACAAACCTGATCGTGTCGTCGCACCAATCAGCGTAAAAGGATTTAATGAGATCTGCACAGAACGGGCGTTAGGGCCTGTTTCCAGCATAATATCGATCTTAAAATCTTCCATGGCCGAATAGAGGTACTCTTCCACCAAAGGGCTTAAACGGTGGATTTCGTCAATAAACAGCACGTCACCCTCCTCCAAGTTTGTTAATAATCCAGCAAGATCCCCTGGTTTGTCCAAGACTGGGCCTGAGGTAATTTTTATACCTACTCCCATTTCGTTGGCAATAATATGCGAAAGTGTCGTTTTACCTAGTCCTGGAGGGCCATGTAATAAGACATGATCCAAAGCTTCTCCTCTCAATCGTGCAGCTTTCACAAAAATATTTAGATTCTCCAATATTTTTGCCTGCCCTGTAAAATCTTCAAATGCTTGAGGTCGCAACGCCCGTTCGATGTCACGATCTGTATTGTTCAAACGTTCCGGGTTTGGATCTAAATTTTCGTTCATTGACCAATATTATTAATTTCTCTTATAGCTTTTTCCGATACTCCCCAGTTTCAACTGGATCACACCAAAAAATGCCTCCTTAAAGATACTCGTACTCATTTTAGATGTGCCTTCGGTTCTATCCGTAAATATGATAGGTACCTCCACAACATTAAAACCATATTGTATGGCCGTAAATTTCATCTCAATTTGGAAAGCATAGCCAACAAATTTAATCTTGTCTAAAGGAATAGTCTTCAACACCTCCCGTGTAAAACAGACAAAACCAGCCGTAGCATCCTGAATTTTAATTCCAGTTATAAAACGGACATATACAGACGCAAAATACGACATCAAGACCCGGCTCATCGGCCAGTTGACAACATTTACGCCTTTAATATACCGAGAACCAATACTCATATCAGCACCATCCACACAGGCTTGTCTCAAACGGACCAAATCCTCCGGATTGTGACTAAAATCAGCATCCATTTCAAAGATATATTGATAATGTTCTCTGGCAAGCCCCCATTTAAACCCATGAATATAAGCGGTCCCCAAGCCCAGCTTCCCTTTCCGTTCTTCTATAAATAAGCGGTCAGCGAACTCATTCAATTGTAAATTTTTTACGATATCTGCTGTGCCATCAGGCGACCCGTCATCCACAATTAGGATATCAAATGCATGTGATAAGGAAAAAACTTTACGAATAATCTTTTCAATATTTTCCTTCTCATTATATGTTGGAATAATTACTAAACTCTCCGCCACTTTTCTTTTATTTAAGACCCGTAAAGGTAATAATTTAAGCCAAATTCTATACTAGGAATTTCGATGAAATCTTGATAAATGGGATATTTTGCATAATAACTAAAAAAGAAAAGCCCGCTACTATGGGAGTAACGAGCTTTCATTAACCAATTATAAACTTAAATTATGAGACTGCAAATATGATGAATATTGCTTACATATGCAAATTTTTATGCGTTTTCATGCAACATTTTCAATACAATATCCCATTTTTTATCAAAACATCTTCACAATGTGCAGAATACTGCAATTTATCGATCTACTTCACCCAAAACAATGTCAATTGACCCAAGTATAGCAATGAGATCGGCAATCAACACCCCTTTTCCCAATTCGGAAATAACAGAAAGGTTATTGAAACTTGGCCCTCTTGATTTTACCCGCAATGGAATATCGGATTTCTCTTTCGTCACAAAATAAAAACCGAGCTCTCCTTTTGGATTTTCCGCACGCACATAGTAATCTTGCGCTTTCAAATTCACTTTTTTGGGCACGAGTGCACGTGGATCAAAATCAGCTGTACGCTTAAAATCTTTCTGCAGCCGCTCAAGGCATTGTTCAACGATACGAACAGATTCATGCACCTCATCTACCCTAACCTTATAGCGATCCCAGCAATCTCCAATGCTCCCCATAGCTCCTTTTCCTACTGGAATCTCAAAATCTATTTCAGGATAGACGGAGTATTCATCAATCCGCCTCAAATCCCATTTAATACCTGATGCGCGCAACATAGGACCCGAAACACCATAATTGATTGCAACATCCGCTGGTAGTATACCTATATTCGCTGTCCTAGATATAAATATCTGATTCTGGGTTAATATCTCATCCAATTCAATCAATTTCGGTTTAAAATAGTTGATGAATTCTGCGCAACGCACTTCAAAACCAACAGGCAAATCATAGAAAAGACCACCGACCCAGATGTAATTATATAACATACGCGAACCGGATGCCCATTCCAACATATTCATAATATGTTCACGATCTCTAAAACACCATAGAAAAGGAGTGGTAGCACCAATATCAATGCCGTAGGTACCAATAGCAATTAGATGTGATGCAATGCGATTGAGTTCGCAGACCAATACCCGAATATATTCTATTCTTTTAGGAATTTTACTATCCAGCCCCAACATACGTTCCACCCCCATCACAAATGCATGGCTATTGTTCATCGATGCCAAGTAATCTAGACGATCGGTAAATGGAATTGTCTTCCCATAGTTTAAAGATTCCGCATGTTTATCAAAACATCGGTGCAGATAACCCAAATGCGGAACGACTTCCTTAACGATTTCCCCATCCGTGATCAACTGCAAACGCAATACACCATGTGTTGAAGGGTGTTGCGGTCCCATATTCAAAACCATCTCTTGCGTGGAAATTTCCGTGAGATGCCTTTCATATCGATCTAACGCTTCTTTATATTTTGGATTCGCCATACAGATCAATTAATGTTAATGCCATGATATTTTTCAGCCTCCTGATAATCCTTTCGTAACGGATAACCCTCCCAATCATCCGGCAGGAGAATTCTTCTTAGATCGGGATGTCCTGAAAAATAAATTCCCATCAGATCAAAAGCTTCCCTTTCATGCCAATCTGCTGTACGCCAAATGGAAGTAACAGACGGGATTTCTGGCAGCTCATCCAATGAGCGATTGCCCTCCAGTTCCACTTTCAATACGACTGTATGTTGATAAGGCAAAGAACTCAGATGATAGACGATCGTAAAGTGATCTTCGTAATCTACAGCAGTTATATTGCTCAAAAAATCAAAATATAGACCCTCGGTATCCCTAAGAAAAGAGCAAACAGGAACTAGATCTTCAACATGGACAAACAAAGCGGCTTGTAAGCCAGTCGCCTCCTCTTTCAGGATTACTGAATCTCCAAATGTGGAAACTAGTTTTAATTTAATTTCTTCAAATGTCATATTATGGAGCTAGACGCGTGATTTTCCAAGAATCCGAAACCTTTTTATAGACGATCCGATCATGAAGACGGCTAGCACGTCCCTGCCAAAATTCAAAATAGATTGGTTTTAGAATATAACCACCCCAATGCGCTGGACGAGGTATAGTCACATCATCCAAATATTGTTTCTGAAGCTCTTCTACTCTACTCTCCAAAAAATTTCGGTTTGGAATCTCACGGCTTTGGGGGGATACCAAGGCACCTATGCGACTACCCTTAGGACGCGATTGAAAATATTCATCCGAATCTGATTCATTAACTAGCTCGATAATACCCTCAATACGGATTTGCCGTTGTAGCTCAGGCCAGAAAAATAAAAGCGCAGCATGCGGATTGTCTTTCATGTCTTCCCCTTTTCGGCTCTCATAATTTGTAAAGAATACCAACCCTCCTTCTGAAATATCTTTTAATAAAACAATCCTTGATGAAGGTAAATGCTGTGACGAGACAGTAGACAACACCATCGCATTGGGCTCAATCACCTCACTATGAGTAGCCTCATCAAACCATTTTTTAAACTGATGGATGGGATCATGATCCACATCCGATTCAGATAGGTTACCCAATACGTAATCTTGTCTGATCGCTGCAATATCTTTATGTTGAATGGACATAGAAACCTATTTTTATATTCCTACAAACTTACTAAAATCATTGCTTTTTCTCTATAAACTTAGTAGAAATTGCCAAAAACGTTTTTTTGGCACAAATCTCGCATGAGTTAAACAAAAAAGGATTAATTTCGACATATACTTAATTTTGCGTCCTATGTTTAATGAATTAGACCCACAAAAAGGAAGCTTGCTGATTTCAGAGCCATTCATGTTAGACCCCCGGTTTTTAAGGTCTGTTATCCTATTATGTGATCATAACCAAGAAGGTAGCTTAGGCTTTGTATTGAATAATAAAACGAATGTCCATATTGGTCAATTATTGGAATCAATAGCGCAATGTCATTTCCCGATCTATATAGGCGGACCTGTGGCACAGGAGAGTCTATTTTTTGTACATAGTCGATTTGATCTTCTACTAAGTGGTGAAGAGGTTGCTCCAAACCTCTATTTTGGTGGTGATGAAGAAAAACTTATTGACGCAATTCAACAGGACCAGATCAAATCTGATGAAATTAAGTTTTTCATCGGCTATTCAGGTTGGTCAAGTGGACAATTGGATAAGGAAATAAACGAAAACAGCTGGGCTGTTCAAAACAAATACCATCATCAGATTATTTTTGAAGGTAATGGTGAGTTGCTCTGGAAGGATGCCATAATTGGGTTAGGTCCAAAATATGCCCATGTCGCCAATTTCCCACAGAGCCCCGAATTAAATTAAGATTATTTGTAGATCTAAATCTTCTACTGGATTATTGATCGCCCGATTCCAACATTCACTTGCCCCCATAGTGGGCCTGTATAGTTTTTTCTGTCTAAGCTACCCTGACATAGGTTCAAATACGATTACTACGTTATATTGAACGCTTATGACAAAATGAATGAATTTCTGCCATCCTGTCCTACAATCGCTATTTGGAACACAGATTGTACATTAATCACCAAAATCATAAAATTAAATAGCAACATACAAATTATGAATCCAGAAAAAGGTAGTATTTCAATCCACACGGAGAACATATTTCCCGTAATCAAAAAATTCTTATACTCAGATAATGAGATTTTCTTGCGCGAACTGGTATCTAATGCAGTTGATGCTTCCCAAAAGATTAAACGTTTGGCATCTTTGGGGCAATACAATGGCGAAACAGGTGAGTTAATCGTAGATGTGAAGTTTGATGAGGCGGCCAAAACCATTACGATTTCAGACAATGGTATTGGTATGACTGCCGAAGAAATCAAAAAATATATTAATCAAATCGCATTTTCGGGAGCAACAGAATTCATGGAGAAATTCAAGGAAGCTAACGATGCAAATGAGATTATTGGTCGCTTTGGATTAGGATTCTATTCTGCATTTATGGTGGCAGACACCGTAGAAATTCAATCGTTATCCTACCAAGATGGAGCCGAACCAGCGCATTGGACATGTGACGGTAGTACTTCTTACGAAATTTCAACAGGCACTAGAAAAACACGTGGTACAGACATCATTTTGCATATCAATGACGAGTCCACAGAGTTTTTGAGTCAAGCTCGTCTGCAGGACATCTTGGACAAATATGCCAAGTTCCTTCCTATCCCAATTCGTTTTGGCACGAAGACAAGCTCTGAGCCAGATGGAGAAGATGAGGAAGGTAAACCAAAATATAAATCTGTAGAAGTTGACAATATCATCAACAATACAAATCCAGCCTGGACAAAGTCCCCTTCAGAGTTAAAAGACGAGGATTATTTAGCTTTCTATCGCGAATTATATCCTTATTCGATGGATGAGCCATTGTTTTGGATCCACCTTAACGTAGATTATCCATTTAACCTGACTGGTATTCTTTACTTCCCTAAAGTGAAAAACGAGCTGGAAATCCAACGCAACAAAATCAAGCTTTACTCTAGACAGGTATTTATTACCGATGAAGTAAAGGATATTGTACCGGAATTCCTGATGTTACTTCATGGGGTAATTGATTCTCCGGATATTCCATTGAATGTCTCACGCTCTTTCTTACAGGCAGATAGCAATGTCAAGAAGATCAACAGCTATATTACCAAAAAAGTTGCGGATAAATTAAATGAAATATTCAAAAATGACCGCAAAGGTTTTGAAGAAAAATGGACAGACATTGGCTTGTTTATCAAATATGGTATGCTAAGCGATGAAAAATTTGCAGAAAAAGCGAGTGATTTCTGCCTAGTAAAAAATACGAGCAACGCAAGTTTTACAATCAAGGAATACTATGAAAAAGTAAAAGATATTCAAGTCGATAAAGATGGTAATATTGTTTACTTATATACACATGATGCTGCTCAGCAAGACGGTTTTATCCAAACAGCGTTAAACAAAGGCTACGATGTTTTGGTACTTGATGGCCCACTTGATACACATTTCACCTCCTATCTGGAACAAAAAGGAGGCGAAAAGGTACAGCTTAAACGTGTAGACGCAGATGTGATCGACAAGCTAATTCAAAAAGATGAGAAGATCGAACTTTCATTATCCGAAGAGGAATCCAAAAAAGCTTTGGAAGTTTTCGAAAAAGCGATTTCGCGTCAGGATATGAAAGTTGAGGTAGATGCCCTTCGTGAGGGCGACTTACCCGTATCCGTTACTATAGATGAGTTTATGCGTCGTATGAAAGATATGGCCAAAACTGGCGGTGGGGGTATGAACTTTTATGGTTCATTACCGGATAATTACAAAGTAACGGTTAACGGCAATCACCCGTTGATCAAAAGAATATTATCTTCTTCTGATGAAGAAAGTGCGAAACTGGCGAAACAAGCTTTTGATTTAGCACTCTTGTCAAGAGGCCTGTTATCTGGTGCAGATCTAACATCTTTTGTAAAAAGAAGTGTTGAGATGATCTAATATCACAGTAACTGTATAAAAAAAGCGATCACCCGACTAGAGTGATCGCTTTTTTTATACTTTTTGATTCAATTACCTAACAAAAATCGACCTGAATTTAAGTGAAAATCTCAAATCACGTCCTACGGGCTATTACAATCGTTTTTTATTAAAATTTAATAAACTAATCTTCACCTAGTTGACTTTAATACCTGTTTTTTTTCATTTAAATATTTGGAGGGAATAGGGTTTAATCGTACTTTTGTATCATCAAAATCACGGTAGGTATAGCTCAGTTGGTTAGAGCACTAGATTGTGGTTCTAGGGGTCGTCGGTTCGAGCCCGATTACTTACCCGAAAAGGGCAAATCAAAACAAATTGGTTTGCCCTTTTTCCATTTTTGTACTTTCTATATCTTTACTCCACAACACGACAATTTACTTCCCTATCCATAACTTGCAACATGAACACTTTTTAGGAGAAATGGGGGCTGTTTAATAGATTTGTGCCAATAGCCACTTTTTATTTGCGAGCCTACGGAGAGATTAAGGACAACTTTAGATTCCCAAGGGCCAGATCTCGTCGATAAAAATATTATCATGAATCTGTCGCGATTAGCACAGGCCCACAGCTTTGAAATCTTTCCTGATCCAACGATAATATCGTCCTCTATGGCCATTCCCGCGCAGTTCGAGCCAACCAAGAGCATGCAGCAATTTAATTGTGGAGTACAAAGTTGCCCAACTGATATGCTGTATTGTTCGTAATTCAACATAGAGGTCGTCAATGTTGTCAATAATAACTTTGCGCCACAAATGCTTGATAATATGTAGGCGTTGAGGTGTTAATTTGTGTCCATTACTTGTTAATGAGCTGATTAAAACTTCCATATCTCTTATACTATAAATAGTAGCGTCCGATGACCTGGTTCTCTCCCATATCTTACCATCCAACTCTATATTATATATTGCATAAGTTGTAAAATACCGAAGGTAAAAAACTATCCCCCAAATGAATAATACACAATAAACTAATAATCAGCTGAATAAAATTCATCAAACTATTGCACATAGCTCATCATTTTTCAAGAATTATTTTGTCTTTGATCATATTAAGTGATACTACATGAAGTGACTCTTAAGAACGAAAACAACTGGATATCTTTACTTGAGTAAGAAGTGTACTTCTTTAGATCTCCTAAATCCGGAGTATTTCGCTGGCCTATTGTGATCACA
This sequence comes from Sphingobacterium prati, assembly GCF_013167215.1. Taxonomy (GTDB): domain Bacteria; phylum Bacteroidota; class Bacteroidia; order Sphingobacteriales; family Sphingobacteriaceae; genus Sphingobacterium; species Sphingobacterium prati. The sequence continues at coordinate 202,544 of NZ_JABJWY010000034.1, read as the reverse complement.
GATTTGTAATGAACAATGATGGTATTTAGGTATGGATAGGCAAGATCCAGATAAATTGGACAGCAAATGTGATTTTCCCAAAGAAAAATCAATCCAAATATGTAAGGATCGATCTAAAATAAGGCAAGATATACTTATATTTATATCCAGACCCCACTTCGGTCCAACAGTTCGTAGATGTAATTACAAAAAGAATATTCAACAGCAAATAACCTTGCTTCAACAAGATCATATAAAAATGAAAAATACCAAGATCAATACCGGAATTTTAAGCTTTGGTATGTCGGGTCGCGTCTTTCACGCACCTTTCATCCATAGCAATCCACATTTTAACTTAGTCGCCGTTGTCGAACGGTCACAGAAAATAGCGCAAGACCTTTATCCCGAAATCAAAAGCTATGATACCGTAGATCAGTTATTGGCAGACGATACGATAGCACTGGTGATTGTAAACACGCCAAATCATACACACTTTGAGTTCGCGACAGAGGCCCTAAAAGCAGGAAAACATGTCCTGATCGAAAAACCAGCCGTGGAAAATATAACGCAGTTCAATGAACTTTCCGAGGTCAGCAAAAAAAGTGGAAAGCGGATTTTCTTTTATCAAAACAGACGTTATGACAGCCATTTTCTCGATGTAAAGAAAGTTATTGAAAGTGGCAATCTTGGTAAACTGACCGAAGTATCTTTCCGCTTCGACCGCTATAAAATGGAATTAGGTCAAAAATATTTCAAGGAAAACAACCAATATATCTCGAGTGGTCTCACCTATGATCTGGGGCCTCATATTATAGATCAGGCTATTTCGCTTTTCGGAAAACCATTGAAATTTAGCAAAACAACTTCAATTAATCGACCCGACTCCCAAGTAGCAGACTACTTCCATTATCATTTACGCTACCCCAATGAACTGAATGTATTTCTAACGGGGAGCCTTGCTGTGGCCGATCCCTTGCCCGCTTTTGTGGTAAATGGTACCAAAGGAAGCTTCATAAAAACGATGGCTGATGTGCAAGAACAGCAATTGATAGATGGCATGCTTCCCAATAATCCAGCCTACGGTGTCGAACCGAATGGCAGTGAGGGTAAACTGGTGACTATCGACAACACAAATCAAAAGCATATTTCTTATCCGCTTCCACATAGAGGAGATTATAATCTATTATTTAACGACATCTATGAGAATCTTGTTAATGAGGTCGAATATCCAATTACAATGGACCATATTAGATGGCAAATTGAAATGTTATCTGCCGATAACAACTTGTAGCATACAGCATCAATCAGACAAGCCTAAAGACTCAAGCACAAAAGCAGCAGCTTTTAACACAAAAAACCATCCCAATTAAATTGGGATGGTCCTCTCCTGTTTATATTGCCAATATGAATTTTTATGCATTAAAAACTAATAGTTTAGCAAAGTCTTTCACAAATGGATTTTGCACTGAAATCGATTTAAAACAGCTCGAATTTGAGTCCCAGTTGATATTGTTCAATATCCGCAGTCCAATTGTCTATGATATCATTTGTTCTATTAAATTTTCGATACCGAAAATAAACCTTACCCAATTCTGCACCTAAACTGTAACCTGTTCTCGGTTTACTACGAAATGCGTTCTCTCCGTTGTTGAGTTTGTAACGGTCATCATTGAGCAAAAAATTGAAATCCAGTCCCCCCATAATCGCAATTGTACGGGTAAAATTCACCTTTAGATACAACGGTACACTCATATATTTCAATTTTCTGGTTCCGGCTCCTATTCCATATTCACTTTCTGCAGTCCGATCATTATTACGGATCCGCATTAAATTATACACTGGTTCGGCTTGCAACGCTATGTTTTTGTTAAAATGATAACGAAGATCCCCTCCGATCTGAAAACCGATTCTTTTACCAGGACGAAAAGCCGAACCATTTGTACCAGATAGATTCCCGCCGGCCCTAAACCCCATTCCAAATTGCGCTAACGCTTTGTGTGTACACAACATTCCAAAAATTACAGTTACGGCAAATACTATTTTCATTCTTTTGTTGACTAGCATACAATGTTATTTACGATATCAGCTTCTCACAACAATCCATCCAACATAACTGCATGTATATTTTAACAAAGCACCTTCATAGTGAACAGGAGGAGAAAACTTACAGACAATCTATTTCCAGAGAAATAAATTGCTATTTAGAATAAAGCTAAAAGAAAAATAAATACAAATTGGCAAAATTATACGAACATCGTTATTTGATATACGAACAGGCTAATTCTTGCCAAACAGGGCCATTTAGTCTATATATGTACTCGGTTCGATGTGGATCATAACATGACCAAGGTCGGGTATATGTTCGATCAGATAGTCTTTGAGCTCATGAGCCAGTGCATGACCTTCTTTCACCGTGATCTCACTATCCACAATCGCATGTAGGTCGACGTGGTATTTTGTTCCCGACTTTCGAACATAGCATTTCTCCGTCGCTTTTATACCCGCTACCTCCAAAGCATATTTTCTGATTTCCTCGATCACTTCCTCGTAAACATTTTCATCCATGATTTCACCAAGAGCAGGTCTGAAAATATGGTAACAATTATACAAAATAAATCCGGCGGCAAATAACGCAGCATAATCATCCGCATTCTCGTATCCCTTACCTAATACTAAAGCGATAGATATACCTATAAAAGCCGCCACCGAAGTAATCGCATCACTTCGATGATGCCATGCGTCCGCTTTTAGCGAAGAACTATTGGTCTCCCGACTTTTTTTCATCACAATTCTGTAAGAACTTTCTTTCCAGATAATGATTCCTCCGAGAACGAATAATGTCCAGGACTTCGGTAGTTCATGGGGTGTCCCAATATTTTCTATACTTTCATAGGCAATGATCGTAGCTGATACGATGAGAAAGCCGACAACGATAAACGTAATAAGTGGCTCTACCCTTCCATGGCCATAGGGATGATTTTCATCAGCAGGCCGCTGGGCATATTTTAATCCAAGAAGAACTAAAAAGGAAGAAAAAATATCGGCAGTGGATTCAATGGCATCTGCTATAAGTGCGTATGAATTTCCAAAAAAACCCGCCAACCACTTCAGCAAAGCCAACATTGTATTTCCGATAATACTGAAATAGGTAATTTTTATTGCTGTTTGCTCTTTAATTTGGGACATATCATTATTGCTGTGATCTATTACGAAGGTAATATTTTTATAGTCAACTGTAAAGAAAGTATATAATTCAATGTTGTGACATACTACCAAAAGTTTTCAATAATTTTAATACAAAATTATTGTGGCTTAAAATTTTTACAGGCTATGTCTGAGATTGTAAACGAATACACTAAGTTTGGTCCTCTATTCTTGGTCGATGAAGAACACTATCCTGAATTTTGTAGTTATCTCAAATCGGCAACCTATAAAAAGTCCGATTTCTTTTTGAAAGAAGGCGAAAAATGTCAATACGTAGGTTTTTTAAAAACCGGTTTTATGCGAACGTTTTATATCAATGATAACGGAGAAGATGTAACATTCAATTTCCATTTTGACAATTACTTTTTTACGGATTATGAAAGTATTCTTTGTGATACCAAGTCTCGTATGAATATTAAAGCGGTATCCGATACTGAGGTCGCTTCACTAGCAACCCATCCAAACGAAATTACAGCATTGATCAAAGAGGCGGTTGAAGCAGTATCTTAGGTCAAAAATCATAAAAAGAGCTAAATAGGCGTTAAATCTACTTAGCTCTTTTTAGTCCTTGCGACTTTCGTTATCCTCTAGTGCTCTACTGACGTTAATTTGCCTTTGTCAATTCCTCTAAAGCCTTGGCAATCTCAGGAGCTGCATAGTCTCTACTCCCCTCCAAACGTTCTACAATTTGTCCATTTTTGTCCAAAATCACCGTTGTAGGAATGGATCCACCCAAAAATTCTGGTGGGATTTCTCCTGCTGCGGTATATTGTGGTAAATCATATTTGTTCTCCTCCATAAAGGCCGCTGATTGCTCAATATCATTGTCGACATCCACCATTAAGAATGCTATATTTTTGTTGTCTTTGAATCCCTGCCGTAAGGTGTTAATGGACGGCATTTCATGTATACATGGTGGACACCAAGTAGCCCAAAAATTGATAAAGACAACCTTCCCTCTTAAATCACTTAGTTTAACAACATTACCGGCTTTATCTTTGAAGGAAACGTCGGCCACTTTTGGCTCCTCAACTTCTTTAACAGCTTGAGCTTGCTCTTTTTCTGTTTTGGGTTTGTTACCATCTGCCGAGTTCCCACAGGCAGTCAAAACACTTGCTGCAATAATAAAAAGTCCAAAACCTGTTATAATCCTATTAAATTTTATATTCATTATTATATATGTAAATTACTATATTTTAATTTTTTATATACTAATACTAAAATCCGCCAACGGTTTATTTTTTCTTTATCTCAATAGTCCCTCACCGTGTAAAAACAGATGAATATCAAGACTATCTCTTAGCGAAGGCAGTGCTGATTAAAAAAGAATTCTAAATTCGTAATGTTCGATATTGGAGAAAAATAGGTAAAGTATGCGCAATCTTCTGACGCCCGTTTCGACTATGCGACAGTTGCAGGTGCTCCTGTATGCTAAAAGGATAAGATGACCTAAGGATTAGCACATCATCTGGTAAAAGAAGAGCTTCCTGTACAAAGCTTAGTCGGGCATTTCCACTATCTACCGACTCACTACAGCGCTCAAATCTAGTATCAAGGGGTAAGGCCCGATCTGCTATGCGCCCCTGTTCCGTATTGATCGGTAGCCCTGCGAGACTTTTGATCCCATTTTTTATTGGACAGGATGTGAGCAATAATAGAATAAACATTACCAAAATAGTAATGTATCGTCCATAGCTGCTGAGAATATTAGATTTAATGCTGCCCATTAATGGCTAAAATAAGCTTATTTGCGCAAGCACACAAGTAGCTTAGACTATTTTATTTATTTTTCAAGACCATTGCTTATCTTTAATAGATATCTTACATAATGAAAACTCTCCATGGAAAGATTGACTATACCCTTCAAAAAAAGCATCCTTTTATTCTGTCTACTGGCACTGATTGTTCAGGCAAGTTTTAGCCAGAACAAACCAACCATGTTTGATCAAGTTTATGCGCAGATTAAACTCAAAAACTTTTTCCGCGCGCGGGATCTCTTTGATTCATCTAAAAATGATATAGATGCTGAAAAACAAAACATTATCCTGATTTTATTAAACAATGCTTTTAACAAACCTCTCGAATCCAACCAGAAAATCACCACGTTTTTTCGATCCAAATCTGCTCTACCAGATTCCCTAATACTAAAAATATACCGTGTCCAGGAAGACAATTTTGTTAAACTACATGACTATGCACAGGCGAAACGGTTGGTATTGAAAATAATTAATGAATACAAACAACAGCTCTCTATCGATGAAAAGAACGATCTGGAAAATAATCTAAAGATCTGGACAGCCCTTGCTGCTGTAAATCCGCAAAAAACTATTATTAATTCCGATACCCGAATCAAAATAGAAAGAGATAAAGCTGGTCTAAAAAATCTACCTGTACGTACCAATGATACAAGTACAAATTTTATTTTTGATACAGGGGCAAATTTATCCACCGTTTCCCTGTCTACCGCCAAGCGATTAGCTATGCAGATTATTCCTACAAATATAGATGTAGATGCAATCACCGGTATCTCAATCAAAGCAAACCTCGCTGTCTGTAAAAAGCTGAGTTTGGGTAATATCAGTATTGAGAATGCTGTTTTTCTTGTTTTTGCAGATAGCGCTCTTCATTTTCCACAACTCAATTATCAAATTAACGGCATCCTGGGATACCCCGTTATTGAATCGCTCAAAGAGGTACAGCTTACACAGAACGATTATTTTATCGTCCCTAAAGTAGAAACAAAAAACGAGGGCTTATCCAATTTAGCCATAGATGGTCTGTCTCCGCTTATAGATATAGAAGGCCAACATTTTACATTTGATACCGGAGCTGAACAGACAATACTTTATGCCCCCTATTATGAGGAATATAAAGAGAAATTTGACCAGCAATATTCCACTACCAAGATTAGGATGGGTGGTGCGGGAGGAACAACTGAATATGATGGATTTAAAATTGATCCGGTTTTCCGGGTGATGGGAAAATCGATTTCACTGAAAAATGTGAGTTTACTCAAAACGCCAATTAATAAAGAGACAGTTTACGGCAATGTTGGCCAAGATTTAATCCGTCAATTTGGAAAAATGACAATCAATTTTGATCGAATGTATATACGTTTTGATTAAAAACTTTTTCTACCTCATAACAGCATTCCTACAATGTAAAAAGTCGTCCTTTATTCGGGACGACTTTTTTTAGTTCCGCATTCAATTTATGCAGAATGTGACGTTGCAATGAAGCCTTTTCTTTTGATGATTTCTATAACCTCTTCTTCAGAGATACCTTTCGATTTCACCGTTAGAATTTTATCACTATTTGATGTATCGACGCTCCATTCACAGATCCCTGCTGCATTGTCTAAATCGGCACTTACTTTGGATACACAGCCACCACAGTTAAGGTTCGTTTTGAATTGAATATTTTTGCTTTCCATGTTATTTAATTTTAAAGTTATTGTTTACTATTTACTATCTATTTTTTCCATTTTAAACGTAAGCTGTTGCTCACTACACTAACACTGCTCAAGGCCATTGCTGCTCCTGCAAGCATAGGATTCAAAAGAAAGCCATTAATCGGGAAGAGTATACCCGCAGCGACAGGAATACCGATCACATTGTATATAAAAGCCCAAAAAAGGTTTTGCTTGATGGTGGCCACCGTTTGTTTCGACAAGCGGATTGCTTGCGGTATTTTAGTCAAGTCCGAAGAGATGATGGTCATTTTCGCCACATCCATAGCAATATCACTCCCTTTACCCATCGCTATACTGACATCCGCAGTTGCCAAGGCGGTACTGTCGTTAATACCGTCACCGACCATCGCCACTACCTTTCCCCGCTGTTGGAGGTCTCTTACGAAATCAGCTTTATATTGCGGCATCACTTCTGCTTTATAATGCTTAATGCCTGTCTGTTCTGCAATAGCTTTGGCAGTCGATTCATTATCACCTGTAAGCATATAAAGCTCAATACCCATGGCCTGCATCTCTTGAATGGCCAATACCGAGGTCTCCTTAATTTTATCAGCAATAGCAATGACTGCTAGTGCTTGGGTACTGTTGGCAAACCAGATGACAGTTTTCGACTCCTCACTCCATTGTTCTGCCTGATCCTGCAATTGCTCTGCGACGGTGATACCATTTTCAACCAATAGTTTCCTGTTACCAACATAGTAAGTCTCGAGACCATGATTGGCTTTCGCCCCTTTCCCGGTAATACTGTCAAATGCCGATATTGACGTCACTACTACACCTTCAAGATGGTTGACTACAGCTTCCGCAAGCGGATGTTCAGATTGCTTCTCTATACTTAATAATATAGCATTTGTCGTATCATCGTCATTCAACCATTGGACACCTGTTACCTGTGGTCTGCCTTCAGTAATTGTTCCAGTCTTATCTAAGACAATTGCATTGAGACGCTTGGCGAGCTCTAGGCTCTCCGCATCTTTAATCAGGATACCTTGCTCCGCCCCTTTTCCAACCCCCACCATAATCGCTGTAGGTGTTGCTAAGCCAAGCGCACAAGGACAGGCTATAACTAATACTGTTACAGCAGCCAACAGACCTTGTACCACACCATTTTCACCACCCAGAATAAGCCATAATACAAAGGTAGATAGGGCAATACCAATCACCACCGGAACAAATATTCCGGCAATCTTATCGACCATCTTTTGCACTGGAGCCTTGCTACCCTGGGCGTCTTGAACCATTTTTATGATCTGCGCCAACATCGTTTCCTTACCTACTTTGACCGCTTTAAATTGAAAGCTACCTTTCTGGTTAATTGTACCAGCAAACACCTTTTCGTTTTCTTTTTTGAACACCGGAATCGGCTCTCCACTCAACATGCTTTCATCAACATAGGAATCGCCCAAAATAACCATTCCATCCACAGCAATCTTTTCACCGGGTTTTACCAAGATAATATCACCTGCTTTTACGGCTTCTATTGCAACTTGTATTTCAGATCCGTCAGGTTGTATGACCATGACTGTTTTGGGTTGTAGCCCCATTAACTTTTTTATAGCCGAAGAAGTATTGCCTTTTGCTTTCTCTTCCAATAGTTTCCCAAGCAAGATAAAAGCAATAACCACTGCCGCAGCTTCGAAATATACGTGTGCATGCAATCCACGCTGATGCCAGAATTCAACAAATAACATATTGAAAACACTAAATATATAGGCGATCCCAGTGCTTAATGCAACCAGTGTATCCATATTTGCTGAACGATGCTTTGCTTGTTTCCATGCGTTAAGGAAAAAGTCTTTACCAAACCAGAGTACAACAGGTGTTGCAAAGAACCACATGATTGGATTTGCATATGGAGTATCCATAAAAAACATACCGATCACCACCACGGGAAGTGATAGGATAATTGCCCATATTGTTTTGCTTTTGAGTGTTCGGGATTTTTCGGCATGGATAGATTCCAACGTTTCTTGTTGCGTTGATTCGTCTTCCACTAATAGATCGTAACCACCTGCTTGTACAGCTTTTTGAATTTTAGCGGCATCAGTGATATTCGGGAGATATTCAACAGTCAAGTTTCCGGTAGCAAAATTTACAGAAGCATTCACTACACCAGATTCGTATTTTACCATACTTTCTGCACTCGCTGCACAGGAAGCACAAGTCATTCCTAGCACAGGAAATGTTTTGACTACTGTCGACACGCCATAGCCAAGATCCTTAACAGCTTTTACAGCATTGGCTACAACCTCATTATTTTTGACCGTAATAGCCGCCCTACGATTGTTCAGTTCAACTTTGTGGCTCTCTATCCCCTTTACCAAGGCCAACTCTTTTTCAACAATTAATGCGCAATGTTCGCTTTCTACATCCTCCAAAGGAATATAAATTGTTTCGTTATAATTATTTGTAGCCATATCTGTATGTATTAATCTTACATTACAAATTTGGCCACAAACCTGAAGTAAATCATTACAGAATTACGCAATTGATTTGTAATATTATGGCATACTTTCTATCCTAGGATTTCTAAATATGAGATCAAACTTTTAATCTGATCTAAGAGTAGATCCTGTTTATTGTATCCTAAGTCATTTTTAAGTGCTGCCTTAAATATATAGCAGTTAGTGATATCTTATCTTCCAGCAGATTAGCCACTGTTCCTTCAAAGAGCAGCTCACCACCATATTTGCCAGCTCCTGGACCAATATCGATCACCCAGTCCGCCTGAGCAATGATCTCAAGATTATGTTCGATCACAATAACAGTATTCCTATTTTTCACAAGTTCATCTATAAAGTTCAGTAGTTTTTGTGTATCAGATGGATGTAATCCCGTACTTGGTTCATCGAGCACTATTATACCGTTACTTTGGTTGAGTTCCCGTGTAAGCTTCAGGCGCTGTCGTTCACCACCTGAAAAGCTATCCAGTCGCTGTCCTAAGCTAAGATAACCTAGGCCAAGGTTGGATAACATGTTAAAAGTATCATGAAAGGACTCATCGGGAAAGAATAGAGCTGCCTCCGTGACAGTCATATTCATGACATCGACTATATTTTTACTCTTGTAATGATAATCTAGTACCAGTGCTGTGAATCCTGAACCACCACATAGCTCACAAGGTTGTTCAATATCATCCATAAAAGCCAGATCAATTTTCTCAACGCCCAATCCGTTGCAATTTTCACATGCCCCTAAACTATTCCTACTGAATAGTTTATCAGAGACCTTATTTGCTTTTGAAAAAAGCTTCCTGATCATATCTGATAAATTAAGATAAGTGAGCAGATTTGAACGTACACTGGCCGCAAAAAGTGCCTGATCAACTACTTTGATCTCTGGATAAAACATTGGCAATACTTTGTTGATCAGCGTACTCTTACCTGAACCGGCGACACCAGTAACAACAGAAAGCACCTGTTTGGGTATTCTTACATGGATATTTTTCAAATTATGCAAGCTCGCATTCTTTATTTCCAGATAACCTTGGGCCTTTCTTGGAGTCTGATTGAAATCGAAACATTGGCCAAAGTAAGATCCTGTTTTTCCTTTTGAATATTGCAGTCCTTCAAATTTGCCTTCGTAGACAATTTCACCACCAGATTTTCCCGATCCCGGCCCCATATCGACAACCCAATCCGCAATTCTAATTAAATCTGGATCGTGTTCTACAATAATTACAGTATTGCCCTTCTCTTTGATCTGTTGAATAATTGTTCCGATATTTTGCAAATCTTTGGGATGAAGACCAATACTCGGTTCATCAAAAATATAGAGCAAGTCAGTTAAACTATTACCGAGATTACGTACCATCTTAATACGTTGGGATTCTCCGCCAGATAAGGTATCTGTGCGTCTGTCCAAAGTCAGGTATTGAAGGCCAATAGTGGCTAAATCATGTAATTTCTTGCTCAGTTCATTTAACAATACCTGATAGGTTTTGGAATTTATTGCACCTATGAATTCGAGTAGCTCGTCCACGGAGAGTGATGCACAATCCGCGATGCTTTTACCCAATATTTTACACGATAGCACCTTTCTATTTAGCCTTGTGCCATTACATACAGGGCATTTTTTTGTGATTATAATATTTTTGAGAGCCTCTTTACGAGTTATATTCTCCTTCGAATCTTTTTTTAAGAATGCCTTTTCAATACGAGGAATTAAGCCTTCGTATTTCACAGTCTTTCCCCATTGTTTGTCAGGGAATCTGGGTTTATGTTCCGTCGCATTCAAAAGCATCTCCCATTCTGATTTGCTATAATTTTTTAATTTCTTGTCATTGTCAAAATATCCAGATAAAGTATATCGAGTTAGGCGCCATCCTCCGGGCTGAAATGTCGGAAATGCGATTGCACCTTCATTCAAAGATCTTTCCATATTCAAAAGTCGTGTAATGTCAAGGGTCTGCACAAAACCAAGTCCCTCACATTCACGGCACATACCCACTGGGTTGTTAAATGAAAATACATTGGAATATCCCACAAACGGAGCACCCATTCTAGAAAAAAGCAATCGCAATGAACTATAGATATCTGTAGCTGTGCCTACCGTGGAACGGGCGTTCCCACCTAGCCTTTTTTGATTGATAATAATAGGTACATTTAAGTGTTCAATCTTATCTACTTCTGGAACCCCGATGTGCTGCAAACGATTTCTGATAAAACTCGTCTGAGTCTCGTTAAACTGCCGCTGTGCTTCTGCTCCAATCGTTTCGAATACCAGAGACGATTTTCCTGAACCGGATACACCCGTGAAAACAGTGATCTCTCTTTTGGGAATGTTGAGCGAAATATTCTTCAGATTGTTTTGCTTTGCATTTACAATGACGATATAATCCATTTTAATTATCTTTGATATTGATTAACTTAGTTAAACATAATACTTAACAAAGTTAACTAAACTATTGTTTTATGAATAAGAGCGAAACTGATTTTTATCAGGTCTTTACAGACCTACAGTGTTTTATATTAGCCAATATGAACCGAGGAAATATACATGGGGTGACCGCCACACATTACAATATAATGGAATATATTTATAGAGGTCGTCAGGTTACTGGTAAGCAAATCGCTGAAGCCTTTCAAATAAGTCAGGCCGCTATTTCCAAGCAGCTTAAATTTTTAACCGAAAATAGGCTTATCAAGCAACAGCAATCGACAATAGATCGTAGATTTTTTGATCTTACCCTGACTGATCAAGGACGATATATCATTGATAATTCGGAAAACTTTAGGGAAAGTATTGCAAAAAAAGCCTCGCGCTCCTTGACAAAGGATGAATTAAAAACACTTACTTTACTTCTTCATAAGCTTATGCAACAGATAAAGGAGTAATACCATTATTGAAATTTATTGGTGCCATAATGTCTTATTTATACTTCAAATTTTTAGCTATTGACAAACAGTTGTCATTTCTATGATATAGCTTTGTTTTTAACTAAAGGCTTAGTCCAATGAAATTTTAGTCACCTTGTGTCCACATCTTCATTTAATATATATTTGAAGTATCTACAATATTTATGAGTCTTATTAAAGATATTTATTCCCTCGATTTCTATCAACTACTTGCGGATCAGTTTAGTCGCGTAAATCCCGATTTCAATAAAGAGCAATTTATTACAAGAATCTTCAGCGCTGATTTCAACGATATGGAATGGAAGCAAAGGACCAAACATACGACACAAACCTTGCACGAATTTATGCCATCCAATTTTCCCGAAGCAATCACCTTAATCACCCAAGTTGTTGAGAATCTAATTGCGGCAGGATATCGCGGTGGACTTGAATATATTATATTCCCCGACTACATCGAAACTTATGGTATTGATCATTTCGAAACAGCCGTGCGGTCGCTAGAAATAATTACACAATTCATCACTTGTGAATTTGCTGTTCGCCCTTTTATTATCAAATATAGAGAAGAGATGATCAGCGTAATGGAACACTGGGCGCAAAGCCCGAATGCACAAGTTCGCCGTTTGGCAAGCGAAGGTATTCGTCCACGACTACCATGGGCTATGGCCATCCCCTTTCTGAAGAAAGATCCAAGCCCGATTTTGCCGATTTTGGATTTACTAAAAAATGATGTATCAGAAATTGTAAGAAGAAGTGTCGCTAACAATTTAAACGATATCTCTAAAGATAACCCTGATATTTTGCTGACCATTGCGAAAAATTGGAAAGGGATCAGTAAAGATACAGACGGAATCATTAAACACGGCTGCCGCACATTACTTAAACAAGGGCATCCAGAGATTTTACACTATTATGGTTTGGACGGAACAGATTTTGAGGTTTCCGATCTACGCATTGAGACACCGTATGTAAAAATTGGTGAATATGTCTTTTTTTCATTTCAGATCGAAAATACACATGCGCAATCAAAACCACTCCGCTTGGAGTATGGATTATATTATCAAAAATCAAATGGTTTAATGTCCCGTAAAGTCTTTAAGATTAGCGAGAAGATCTATCTATCAGCTGAAAAAAATCGGATTGAACGCAGACAATCATTTAAAGTAATAACCACCAGAAAATTCTATATTGGTAAACATAAGATTTCCATTATTGTCAATGGCAGGGAAACATCGGAAATGGAATTTGACTTGATTTGATAATTCTCAAATAACATTTGCGCTGGTTGATTCGGGCTCCAAGTCTCAAGCTAAAACAAAGTGGGCAGTATGATGTTTTTATCCGTAGGTCTCTATTTGAGATGGTATTGATATAAACGTTCCACCGCAAACAACGCTATTATGAAGAAGCTACTTTTGGTTCTATTGTTATTGCTGGTTGTGATTTTTATTGGTTTAGTGATCAACACATTGCTCTTCCCTTTTACCAAGACAAAAAAATCCGATGCACAAGCATTCCAGCCCATAAGCAATGATAGCATCTTATCCCGATTAGCAGGGGGAATTAAAATACCATCCGTTTCCAATGGTGACCCCAATTTATTTGTATACGCCCCTTTTGATACTTTTAAGCAGTATATCGCAGCAAGTTATCCGCTTATTCACCAACAATTGGAGATCTATACAGTCCATTCCTATGGTTTAGTTTTTAAACTTAAGGGTAGCAATAGCAATTTATTACCACTCCTATTTTTGTCCCATTATGATGTTGTTCCTCCGGGGTCAGCTGAAATTAAAAACAAATCCGAACATGTTTTCCGTCCTTCAGACAAACCACTCCCCCCAGTTTCCACAATAGCAGAAGATTGGGATTATGCCCCTTTTTCTGGTGCAGTAGCAGATGGTCGGATTTATGGGCGCGGAACATTGGATATGAAAGGGATGCTCTTTTCATTACTTGAGGCCATGCAGCAAATATTGCGTGATGAACAAAGGCCTCAACGTGATATCTATCTTGCGTTTGGTTTTGATGAGGAAGTTGAGGGCGAACTTGGGGCAAGCAAAATTGCTGCAGATTTCCAGCGTAAGGGACTACGATTCGAAGCTGTCTACGATGAGGGTGGACTCATTATCGAGAAAGGATCTGTTAAAGGAGTTAATTCAGATGTCGCGCTAATTGGCTGTGCCGAAAAGGGGTTCCTGTCGTTAAAGGTTAAAGTTAAAGGTTTAGGTGGACATTCTTCAATGCCACCGTCTGAAACGGCCGTTGGCAAAGCCGCGGTGATCATGCAACGGCTCGAAGAACAGCCGATGAAACCAATAATCAGTCCACTTATTCAGCATTTTTTCCAACAGGTCGGTGGTTCAATGCCTTTTGTTTCGCGCTTTGCGATAGCAAATAGATGGTTGATGGAACCTATGCTACTTGCCCAGTTAACCAAAAATCATTCGACCAACGCCTTGGTACGCACCACCACAGCGCTGACGATGATGAAAGGCAGCGATGCTCCCAATGTACTGTCACCAGAAGTCGAATTTGTTGTTAATTTTAGGCTATTGCCCGAAAATACAATTCAGGAAGTTCAAGCACACGTTAAGAAAGCGACTGCGGGTTTTGATGTCGAAATAGAACAGGTCGATAATGCCCGAGAGGCCTCCAATGTATCTCCTAGTGATACAAAAGCCTATCAGATGATGGAAGCCTCCATCCGAAAGTTATACCCAGATCTTATTGTTACACCATACCTGACCGTCGGCGGTACAGATGCCGTCAAATACCAAGAGCTCAGCAGGAATATTTACCGATTTATGCCAATCAAAATCAATCATTCCGAACAGCAAAGCATGCACAGTACCAATGAATATATCAGTATCGAAAACTATATGAAAATGATTACATATTTCTATTATATTATGCGAAATTATGACGAGCAAATACCATCATCTAAATAATGGATATCTAGTGTAGCACTATGGTTTTCGGAATTTTATGCAAGTATGTAAGCGATTGCTATTAATTTCCGCTTTTAAAAGTCAAAAAATCACGTATGTTTGTA
Source organism: Sphingobacterium prati (assembly GCF_013167215.1). Taxonomy (GTDB): domain Bacteria; phylum Bacteroidota; class Bacteroidia; order Sphingobacteriales; family Sphingobacteriaceae; genus Sphingobacterium; species Sphingobacterium prati. Next base: position 187,477 of record NZ_JABJWY010000034.1, on the reverse strand, counting down.
AGAACCACCGATTAAGCAATTGGAACCAAATTTAAAATCAGTAGTCTGGTTGGTTCTTTTTCGGTTCAGAAGCCTAATGGCATCTATTTCGAATAGCTTAACAACTTAATAGGAATATAACCAATAGATGCCCGATGGCATTCAAAATCTAAAATAATCCAGAATGAAAATTAAAATTTTAGTCTTCTCCATTTTATGTGTCCTCTTACATGGTAAGAGCATGGGCCAACAAAAGAATGCTCCATTGAAAATAGGTTTAATTGCAGACCCGCAATACGCTGATCAGGACACCAAAGGGAGTCGATTTTACCGCAATTCCCTTTCGAAATTAGATTCAGCAACGACAGCAATAAATGCAACTGGTGTGGATTTTACGGTTATGGTAGGAGACTTAGTCGATGTAGGGACAAAAGATTTGACTCCGGCTTTACGGCATCTGGACAAACTCAAGGCACCAGTTTACAATTTACTTGGCAACCATGATTATGTTGATGTGAAAGACGGCGCCACACTCTACAAGGCTTATCGCATGCCAGCCCCCTACTATACCGTAGAAAGAGGGCATTGGTTATTTATTCTCCTCAACACCAATGAACTTAGCGAATACGCAACATCAGCAACGTCAGCGGAGCACTCTGCTTGGCAAGCATTAAATAATCAGCTGAAACTCGAGCAACGACAAAATACACAACCATGGAATGGTGGCATCAGCACACAACAACTTGTATGGATGGAAAAACAGCTAAAAAAAGCAGAAAAAGAAGCTAAGAATGTCATCATCTTTACCCATCATCCCTTATTTCCAGAAAACGGACTTGAAACACTCAACAACAGGGATATACTGGCCGTAATTGAAAAATACCCTCGTGTCAAAGCAGTTATCTCAGGACATCATCATCCCGGTAACTTCGGCAACTATAAAGGGATTCCCATGATTACACTTGAAGGGATGATCGAAACCAGCAATGAAAATGCCTATGGGGTCTTGGAACTATACCTCCACCGAATAGACCTGAAAGGTCAGGGGCGTATGACCTCTAGAAAATTTGATTTTTAATAGCAGAATCACGCCAATATTGGATGACTTGTTACCTAAGCGTTAGCGTACTGTTAAATTAGATTTGATTCAAATTGCAATTAGATACCCGTAAAGAGATTGAAAGCAAAGTTTTAAAATTATCTTTAAAGTGCTAAATATAATGCGCAACGGATATGGAAAAAATAAGAACTTTTCAGCAATATGAGCTAAACAAAATCAGGAAAAATGTCAAAGATAGCGGACTGCAATTCGAAAAGTTTGGGAGATCTTCAAATATAATGGATTATTCCGATAGAGAAATCAACGAGATGATTCTAGGCATCTATAAAGATAGTAAGCATCTATTGGTCGATGGAGATTATTTTATTGATGTCTCAACAGTGCAGAAAGCGACGTGCATTTTAACTGATATATCCTATTCCCGGAGAATAAAGCTGGATAAAAGCTCCCCGATCAAATTGAAAAATATAAGAAATTTTTATATTCAGGATTATTTCCTGGAAACAAGTGAAGAGTTTTCCAATTCCACTAAACACAAAATAACTGGCTACCTAAAAAAAATAGGAGGTATCAGTCTTGGCAAGGGAAGGTATAATCATGCTTACTCTATTCCAAACGATTTCAAAACCTTCTATACAGGCATTCCGATAGACCTTTTTTACCCAATCCAACATTATATCAATGGATTATTTTTTGGAGATGATTACCATGTGTCAAATTTCGAAGTAATCAGTAACTTAACTATTATAGACGAATAGGGCTCTCAATTTCTCATAAAGAGCCTGTCTGTCTCAATCTTCAGTAATGAGTTTATTAGCTCCTATTATTTTCTCTCAAAAGTCAACAGTCCATTACTTTTTCGTAAATTCAATGCATTGAAATATTATGCGCGCTATGAGAAAAGTAATTGCAGCGATTAATATGAGCCTAGACGGCTTTTGTGATCATACTTTAAAGCTTCGAGATGATGATATTCATCAACATTATACAGACTATTACGTGAGTCTGGCACAATATTATATGGTAGAATAACCTACCAGCTCATGGAATATTGGCGGGCCTTCCTGAAACCTCCAGTGGTAATAAATCCTCAGACGAGTGAAATAACTATGTTCGCCAACGAAAAAGCAAGAAAAACATCAAATTTCCGTCAACTATTCCGATGATTAATATCGTGCCGAAAATAAGAAATAACAAAATAAAAAACTACCCCCACCCCGCGTATGACTGATTCCCGAAAATGCGCCTTAGAAGCTTTAGCCTAATCTTTAGAAAACAGAATAAGCTAAAGCATGGCTTATTTTAAATTTATAAGCTAAAACTATTCAAAAAGTTTTCCAATTCTTCTATCGGAACCTGGTTTGCTGAAGCGACAACAGCATAACGATTGCCCTCTAAGTATTGTATACTCGTCAAGCCATCGCTTTCGAACATACTCCAGTCAAATGAGACTAACCATCCCTTATAATTTTTAACTGCTGACTTGTCTTCCGGTGTATAAATTTCTTTCAGTTCTAAATAATTCAATAGATTAGCTTTCACCTGCTCTGATCCGGGTCCCGCACCATCTGTTATCATGAGATAAATATTCCCCCCATCCTTTGCATAGTTGGCCGAGGCAAAGGAGCCAGTTTCCGGGTCTTCAAATGCCTTAACTTCCGTCAGTTTAAATCCATTGATCTCTTTTTTAAACTTTGCTTCAAAATCAGTCGTACGGATAGGTTTAAGTTTCTTTAATTCTTTCACCAGATTCTCCACTTTTGTCGAATCCGAAGTAATCTGCACGTTTTCAAAAGAATGAACAGCTTGTTGATGGCCAGAAACAATATTGTAACGCATCATAAGCGCTAATCCGACACCTAACGTTGCCACCCCTAAATAAAAAGATTTCATATTGATATAAATATTTTAAATGTCAGGCTACACAAAAAACGCACCAATCCCCATCTAGACCAAAATCTTTGGCAATTATTTGATCCGCATTTTACACAATCCAATTATTATAAATAACTTATGAATCTTAAATCTTGTCCGAGAGAATTCTTTTTTTAATTCGGACCATCTTATGCTATCGGATAACTGAAATTTTATGATTATCGTCACGAGCGACTTCGATAACAGCATTTTCCGCAGTGATCCTAGAGTGGATTTTACAATTACATTGATTATTAAGAAATAAAAGGGAGTAAAATGCGTGTTTTTTGAAAGCTCCCGACTACCCTAAATAGAATTTAGATATTTTGCACAATATCAATAAAACCAATCGGTTGTAGATTTCTAACTACAGTTTCAACGACCAGGATTGAGGTTATTATAATGGGCATGACTTTTGCCAAATTAAATTTATAAGTAATAAATAAAAAAATCATGAGAAGAACACCCTATACTACAACTGTCATCGTTTTATTGATACTATGTGTGGTCGTATTGATGACAACTTGCGCTAGAATTGTGTAAATGTTGGTGCAAATTCGGATCAGGCAAACAATTCAATAAAAGACCAGGTGCATCCAGCCCCTAGTCCTTTACTGCTTTATGTCTGAAAATAGCTAACAGCCTATGCTTACTCCATTCGAGATAACCGCATTTTTCTTTACAACAACGATGCCGTCACAGATTGCATGCGTCTGAAAATCCCCATCTTCCAGATGTGGTCCTCCTTTTATTCTGACGTCGTTGCCAATCCTACAGTTTTTATCTAAAATAGCATTTTCGATATAACAACGCTCTCCAACACCAACAGGTGGAGGTTTTTGGGTATTCCCCAATTCGATGACTTCCTCAAGTTGTTCATAATGATCTGAGCCCATCATATAAGTCGATTTAATTACTGTACCCTCACCAATACGGGATCGTATGCCAATCACAGAGCGTTCGAGCTTATCTGCATTGAGGATACAGCCATCAGCAATAACTGTGTTATTAAGTGTTGTTCCCGAAACCTTAGACGGAGGTAACATACGCGCTCGCGTAAATACAATTTCATCAAACAAATTAAAATCAGGAACATCTGCAGTCAATCCAATATTGGCATCGAAAAATGATTTTATCGTTCCAATATCTGTCCAGTAGCCATCGAACTGGTAGCTCAATACTTTGTACTTGTTGATCGCATCCGGTAATATTTCCTTCCCAAAGTCCATACCTGGATTGGCAAGCAGTAAATTGAGCAAAACACCTTTTGAAAAAACATAAATCCCCATCGATGCCAGATAATTCCGGCCGTATTTCGCCATCTCGCTGGAGACTTCTGAAGACCAATTCAACACCTCGTCTTTATTGGGTTTTTCGGTGAAAGCTGTAATTACATTTGCCCCATTCGCTTTGAGAATACCAAACCCTGTAGCATCACTTACGTTGACAGGAATGGTGGCAATTGTGATGTGTCCTCCATTCTGCTCATGAAAGTCGACCAAAGCGGAATAATCCATTTGATAGAGCTGGTCTCCTGACAAGACCAATACGTAATCGTAGTCAACATTTAATAGGTGTTTGTGTGTACGTCTCACGGCATCAGCGGTGCCCTGAAACCACCGATCTCCCTCGTTCGTTTGTTCAGCAGCCAGAATATCAACGAAACCTTTACTGAAAATGCTAAAATTATACGCATTTTTGATGTGTGTATTCAAAGAAGCTGAATTGAACTGTGTTAAAACGAATATCTTATTATATCCAGAATTTAAACAATTCGAAATAGGAATATCGACCAATCGATATTTCCCAGCAATAGGAACAGCTGGCTTAGAACGCTGTTGTGTCAATGGATAAAGTCGAGACCCTCTACCCCCTCCCAAAATAAGGGAAACTACTTTGTGTGCCATACCTCAAATTAAATAATTGGTTTGTAAATCTAATTAAATCGAACGCATCCATCCCTCGATCTATATGACAATCCGCTTGTTCATATTTACCCTTATCGTATGTCAAGTACCGGATATTCTTCTTTTGTTTAATTTGATGCAATTGGTTATTACTAATAGCCCTGCTACCGCCTTTTTTAGGCTAAGCTACGCTACCTAAATATAATAAAATTAATCTTCGAAACAAAAAAACATTACCCAATCTGATCCATTCATATAGTTAAAAATAGATATGCAAAATAAGCCTGACATCCAAACGGTATCATCCTGACACCACCCAAAGACTATGAAATAGATTTTTTTAGCGTGATAACCGTAATCTCTGGCCATACACCTATCCTACCCTTGAGTCCATGATAGCCAAAGCCACGGTTGACATACAAGTATTTGCCTTGTTTTTGATATAACCCAGCCCATTGTTCATAGAAATATTGTATCGGGCTCCATTTAAATCCGAACAACTCTATACCAAATTGCATCCCATGTGTATGCCCGGCCAATGTCAGATGCACATGCTTTTCGTGATCTAAAGTGACATGATCCCAATGAGAAGGATCATGTGACATCAATATGTTAAAAGAGTCCGCAGACAGACCGGATGTTGCTTTACTTAAGTCTCCATATTGATGAAAACCACCCTTTCCCCAGTTTTCAACACCGATCAATGCAATACTTGCATCCTCTTTTCGAATTGCTATAGATTCATTCATCAACAGCTTAAATCCCATCTCTCCATGAATCTCCTTCAGCCTAATAAGATTAGATGCTTTCAATTCAGCACTATCCCATTGTGCATAATCCCCATAATCATGATTCCCAAGCACGGAATATTTACCAAACGGAGCTTTTAGCGAAGTGAAATCTGAAATCCAGGATTCCATTTCAGCGGCTCTATTATTGACGAGGTCCCCTGTAAACAGGAGAAGATCACTATCCTGAGCATTCGCTAGTGCGATGCCTTTTCGGACTCCATTAACATCCGATAAGCTTCCAGAATGAATATCCGAAATCTGTGTGATTTTAAATCCATCAAATGCATCTGGCAGATCCGGAAAACTTAAGACTTCCTCCCTTACCCGATATAAATGTCGCCCTCTTGTGAGGCCAAAAATAATAATTAAAACAAAGAGTGAAGCCAGTACAACCACAAATTCGCTTAGATAAGTACTTCTTGGAGGAAATCCCTGTAATAGTCGTACCAAGTCCTCCGCCAATAGGATTGGAAAGGCTGGCAATTTTGGAATAAATACGATCAAAAAAGAAGTAACCAGATCTCCTGCCAGTCGCTGAATATCTTTGCCCTGTTGCCGAAGAAAAATCAGGGTAAACACCCCTATAAGCAACAATACATCTAGATACCAATAAATTTTGTGTAAAAATGGAGTATGAATAACGGTAGTGAATGCCTGAAAGAAATAAGCATCACCAATTACAAACAGCATTAGTATGAGCAATAACCTCTTTGCCATGTTTCAAATCGTTTAAATCTAAATAGGCGAATGATATGCCAAAAAATGCTGATGACGAATTGAACGATTCTTTAAATAGAATATTGATATCTGCATGACAATGTCTGTCATAATCAGTTGAATTTCTTTGCTATAATTGACAGAGTGGCATAGTGCAATACTGTCCTCTTATCAAGCTTCGGTCGAATTTTTTTCGTTCTCTCCATAAGCCCAAGAGAGAATTGTTTTAACTGCATTGCGAATTCGGTCTAAACCATCAGCGTTAAGCTCAATCTCACAAAAAGTACTTTCTGTATTTATAGAATGTAATACCAGATAATAGATCCCAGCAGTCAGAATACTACTAATAGCCCGCAAATCGACATTTTTACCCTCCATTTCCTTATCGGCAAAGGCGAAAAACAAAGCACTCATCTTTTCCCGTTCTCTTGTAATCTGGGACATAATCTCAGATTTTTCACTGATCTGCCAAAGAACCGCTTTTTGCATTTCGGTATTCTCTAGAAAGCTATCCATTTGGTTTATTAACAATGATTCGAGAAAGCCCTTTGAGCCCTCGGTTGGGGCAGTACCAAAATATTCAACAGCACCCAGCGTAGCAGCCACCCAATAGTCTTTACTTCTGATATATGTTTCAACCAAATTGTCAACGGAGCCAAAGTAAAGTGAAATGAGCTTCCTGTCAACACCCGCAATTTTAGAAATATTAGCAATTGTTAAGCCCGTATACCCCTTATCTCTAAGAACCTGACCAACAGACAAAATAAGTTTGTTCATGGTACGTTCTTTATCATTCTTTTCTCCTTTATAAGTTTTACGCATATGTTATTGATATGGTATTGATCTGAATCCCTAAAATTAAGCATTCCTATCAATATAATAAATAATTAAAGATTATAAGATTAATTTATCTTGATTTTTTTAGGCTTACAACCTTACTGATATCTTCCAGTGTATTTAATACCTTGTCCAAATGTTCCTTTGTATGAGTAGCCATCAGACTTGTGCGGATACGGGCATCTTTCTTTGCCACACCAGGATAGACAATACAATTTGCATAAACACCGTTTTGTAATAACATGCGCGACACCTGAGCTGTTCTAATTGGATCACCGATCTTTATTGGAATAATTGGAGATGCCGACCTACCAATATCTACACCAAGAGACAACAGTCCTTCTTTAAAATAAGCCACATTGTCACTGAGTCTTGTTCGCCAATAAGGCTCTTCGTCAATTAAATCAATGGCTTTCAATAAACCGAAACTTGCGGGGGTCGATGTAGAGGAAAATACCTGCTGCCTGGATTGATAACGAAGGTAATTAATGATTTCTGGCGTTGAAACTATAAAACCCCCTATATGACCAAACGCTTTACTCAAAGTACCAGCAATAATATCTACTTTATCCAAAAGATTATAGGCTTCAATGGTTCCCCTACCTTTATCCCCCATTACACCTATTCCATGCGCATCATCCACCATTAAATAGGCACCATACTTCCTGGTTAATGTATAAATTTCATCCATCGTGGCTAAATCACCATTTTGGGAATATACACCGTCGATGATCACCAACTTAGTTCTGAATTTATTCTCCGCGTCAGCCAACGCACGTTCAAGATGAATCATACTGTTATGAGGAAATCGCTTGACATTTGTATTCAATAAGCCCTCATAAACACTTGCATGTACTTCCATATCAACAATAGCACAGTCCTCCTGTTTCAACAAGCTCAATAAAGTAGAACTATTTGCGGTATATCCAGTTGTAAAAACGATACTCGAACCGTCCGGACGATTGAAAAATTTACAAATCTTCTCTTCCAATGCGACATGGTATTCATGATGACCTCCTATTAACGGCGATGCTCCAGCCCCTGTGCCATATTTTTCTATCCCAGCTATTGCCGCAGCTTTCACTTTCGGATGTTGGGAAAAATTAAGGTAATCGTTTGACACAAGACTTATGCACTCTGTTGGTTTCTCTAAAAACGGTGAACTTACTATAGCGGTCGGCCCGCAGCCTTGTGTTATAAATCTAAAGTTAAGATGTTGATTTTCTTTCATATAATTGATATAGGAATTGAAATACTTTGCAGTATCCATCATATCAAAACCAGCAATATTCTCAAATTCTTTGAAACTTGCTGTTGCAAAATCAATGTGTTCGTTAATTTCCATAGATATTTTTTAGGTATTCATAATAATACCATAAATATAAAGTAAAAAACAGATCACCTATCTGCTCAGAGAGCCATTTGCTGGAAATTTTTGATGATATATTTAGGACATGCCGGAACACGCCGGTCTATGAAAGTCGAATTTTAACACAAACAGCCTAGGGCGGGCTGAAGTTCTCAATAAAGAAATAAAACTTAGATCATAGCATTACTTTAAGAAAAGCTATTTAAACAACAGTGGTAGCCCCTACAGCTACCACTGTTAAATTATACACCTACCTACAGTATACATATCATATTTACATTTTTATATAGAGATACTCCCCTATAAAAGCTTACTCAGATCGCGCATTCAATCTGAATAAGTAGAAAATGTTCTAACGATATACAAATATAGAAAAATAAAATTTCCCTTGTATGTCAAAATTAAAAAAAAATATAAAAATACTTACACAGTCCTTGTGAGACAAGTTTTACATAAAATGAATATACATGTTTGAACTTTGTAACTATAGTTACTATATTTTTTCATTCCTATAAGAAAATAACATAGCCAACCTATATTCGAACAATAAATTTTCTCAAAACAAGGAATATTATATATTATTGTTATAAATTTGAATAGTGAAAAGGGCTAAAATAAACAATTGTTACTTTATGCTATATTTTCATATGAATTAGCAAATGGATTAATCATTAATGTCGTATAGTGTATTGAAAGAAAAACGGCTACTAATCTGTTGATTTGTAGCCATTTATGATAGGTATACTGTAGGGTGCTGCGTAATAATTCTGTAAATCTAAGAAAAATACTGCAAAACATTTCTTTTTCGTAAAAAAAAATGTTTAAAACACAGATGAAATTAGTAATAATACAGATAATAATTTCCTTAAAAACTTTTGACTACTCCATAGGAATACCTATTTTGCTCCCATATTATTTCTTGAATTATTATGACAGTACACCTAAAAAATAACACATGAAATTTCATTCTACCAACTACATAGACACATTTATTGAAGTAGCTGAAGATACACAAGTATCCAAAGGAACAGTCCCTCCTATAAGAAATAGAAAGACAATAGCGGAAATGCAATATGAGCTGATCACACAGTTTCCATATAGATACACTTCCGATGAACTTCTTTTTCAGATTTATGCAGATCGCAATGCACTTAATGAAGCAGACTATCAAGAGGCAAAGAATATATTCTTTTCAAAAGGGCAAGCTTGCCTACGTGCATCTCCACTTACAAAAACCTATGGGTTTGGAATCCATAGTAATCACGAAGGAAAATTAGCAGGCTATGGAATGGAAACTAAAGAGTATCTTATTTTTATAAATGATGCGACCATAAAGAAAGTGAAGGCGATGAAATCAAATAAATAGCGGTTCACCCCTACAAAGTGGACGATCAACTTAATTGTTGTCGCATCATATAGTCTTCCTATTTGGTTTAGGAAGATGTTCAATATCTTATTGGGCAATCTTTGCTTTGTCTTTCGAAGTAAATGCTTTTATAATGACTGGTGCCGTTGCTATCAAAACGATAACGATAATAACAAGCTCCAGATTCTCCTTCACCCATACATTCTCACCTAACAAATAACCAAGGGTAACCAAGCTCCCTGACCAGACAACCGCACCAATCACATTGTACAACACAAATTTTCTGAACTCCATCCCAACAATACCAGCGACAATTGGTGCAAAAGTCCGAACAATAGGAAGAAACCTTGCAAGCACAATAGCACCTCCCCCCCTTTTTTCGTAAAACTCCTGCGCTTTAAAGATATAGCTCTTTTTGAAAAACCAGCTATCCTCCATGCTCATGATTCTTTTCCCAAAGATCTTCCCACACCAATATCCAACAAAGTTACCCAGAATTGCAGCCAACGATACAAGCACGATCCAATATAGTAAGGTAGGCACCTGTTCTGAAGGCGAAATGCTCATATTGGAAACAATCATTCCTGCAATAAAAAGAATAGGATCTCCAGGAAGGAAAAAGCCAATGAGTATACCTGTCTCAGCAAAAATAATAAACAACAGAAGATACAAACCTCCATGGGAAACAATCCAGTCTGGATTTGTGAGGTTATTTAGAAATTCAAAAAAAACATCCATCAAATAAGTCGAATAATATCAAAAACAAAAATAGTCGGCCGCTCTTCCACCGATGACCTGACGCGTTCATTCTATCACTTGTATCAAAATAAGATACAAGTTGAAAAAATAAATTTTTAAAGCATCCAGCAATCAGTTAAACCTGCTTACAGCCCGAATATCTTATAGCCATGTGATCTCTAATTAAAGGCGCAAGATAGAAAATCGCTTGCAATTGTAGGCAATTTTTCATACTTATTTTTGGAACAAAATGTCATGTTTTGTAAAAGCCCAACTCACAGGGATATTTTGGAGAGGAAGATAGCGATCTTAATGAGTCGGTAGGTCTGCGAAGACCCTCTTCAGCATATTTTGTAATTCCTCAGCCCTTAGATTACGGGCGATTATTTTACCATCGGGATCAAACAGAAAACTGGCAGGAATAGCATTAATTCCATAAATTTTTGCTGCGTAACTGTCCCAGCCGCCTAGATCCGAAACCTGAGCCCATAATAGGTTATCTCCTTTTATTGCCTCAATCCAGGCATCTTTCCGTGCCGCATCGTCCAGAGAGATTCCCAGTATCTCAAATCCTTTAACATGATATTTTTGATAAGCTTTTACCAGGTTGGGATTTTCCGCACGACAAGGGCCACACCAGCTCGCCCAAAAATCTATGAGTAAATACTTTCCCGAAAAATCCGAAATTTTGATGGTTTTCCCCGCCGGGTTTTTGAGCGTTAGGTCTGGCGCCTGTTGCCCGACTTTGGTTTTGGACTGGGCTTCCAACTGCAACGGAATTACCTTACCCAACGGACTTTCTTTTAGCCTAATCGCAAGACCATCAAACGCTGACTTGGCCGATGCATAAAATTTCTCCTGCCCTGCAACAAAACTTAAACCAATTACACTGAGGTATGAATCGGGATGGTTCTTAGCAAAATCCAGATAGGCACTGTAGTTTTCATCCATAAGATTCTTTTCCCGTGCGAGAAACTGGGCAAATATGACAGAATCTTTCTGTTGTTCTGGTGGAAGTTTGGCAAATTCTTTATTTAATGCGTCGAATTTATTGTCAATAGTTTTTTTCGTCTCTAGGAGCTCCGCATTTTCCGTATTGAGTTTGGATCCATTCAATACAATATTTTTTAGTGAATCCTTCGCATTCATCTCGATCTGAGCAGCTTCCAAATAAAAGCGGAAGTAATCCAGTTTTTCACCAGGCTGTAGCTTGTTCACGTAGGGATTTTTATGGAGATAAAGCGCAGAATAAATCGGATACGCCAGCTGCCCCCTAAAGCTAAAGTGTCCCCCTTTGGTTTCTGTGGAATCTACAAACGAAACACCATCGCTATTATAAACTAGAAAAAGCTTACTGCCATCTTTCAGCTGATCTACCTTGCCTGTAATGAAGTAATGTGTCTGAGCAAAGGTCAAAATAGGAAATAGCAAAAACATCGATAAACACCGTAAAGAAGTTCTCATAAAGCTTTCCTTTAAATCTATTAATCAAACAATTACTAAAAATAATAAATTTATTTCGATCAAACGAATATTTAAATATTCTGAGATATGCGTGTATTGGAAAATAGCTTTTTCACGACAGCAATCAATTGCTCAACCTGTTTCATATCACCCCCAATTGGAACAGCTATATACGAATCTTTCAAACCATACAATGTCGGATCTTTTATCTTCAAAAACATTTCGCATTTACTCTTTCCAAGGTGGCGTTTAAAATTAATTTCCTGAATATCATTGATAAAGACAAACTGATAATCACTCATGTATATCCCGTTAGGAGCCAACTTAATGGTTGTTTTCTCTGTAAATGGAATCAGTAGAAATTTTCCACCAATAAATAAGACGAAAACACCGAAGATTGATTTCTCGTAAAACATACCAATTCCCGAAAAGCAAATAATTGATCCAAAAATCATCGTCGCTAATATACTTGAACTTACAGTATACGTCTCTTTGTAATTTATTGTGGCTTTACTCAAGGAGCGCTGATGAACAGCTTTGTACTTTTGTACAAACTCCCCTTTTTTGGCATCTTTCTTCCATTCCAGAAAATAATATAAATTGATCAGGGTTAAGCCAATTGCACAAAAGCTTAATCCTGTCGATTTCATATCGAACGGATAATACAACAAAAGATTGGTTACAATATACAACACATTGTAACCAATGACCTTATAAACCTTTTTACTATCCATTCAGTGCCTTTCAATTATCCGCAAAGATAATCATTTCAGCTTATCATTCGTCCCTTAAACAACCCACGGAATTAGCCAATGAAGCACTACCGGACAGCAAAAAAAATAACGCTTCAACCTACCTTTACATACTTAACTTACGTATATTTAATATTACAACTAAGTCATTCGAGATGTCAACTCCACTAGTACAATTATGGTTATATAACGATTGGGCGAATAACTTGCTCATCGACAAAATGAAACTGGAAGCCGAAAAAACGCCTTCCGTGTGTTTACGATTATTCAGTCATATAATGAATGCACAGCTGATATGGTTATATCGACTGAATGGCGAAAAACCTCCCGTAGGTGTTTGGGATGAACATAGTCTATTAACATGTGAACAATACCATCAACTGGCTTCTTCGGGATTTAAGGAAAAGGTCGACGCTGATGCGGCTGAGCTCCCAGCAATCATATCCTATACCAATACGAAGAATGAACAGTTCCAAAATTCATTTGGAGACATCCTCTTACATGTATTTAATCATGGTACTTATCACAGAGCGCAAATAGCCTCAGAAATGAGAAGAAATGGAATTGATCCGATCAACACGGATTATATTTCGTTTGTTCGAATATAATGTTGGTATCATAAGTAGAAATTAATAAAAGCGCTATTTCATAGAATGAGTTTCAAACATTACTTTAAGGCTGGTTTGACATGGTTTTACCAGGAACAGTCTACATCCCTACCAAAGGTATATAACAAGAGCCATCGGATTTCCATCCAGGGAAAGGCAGATTTACAGGTCTCAGCGGCAAAGGCTTTCAAGGGTGACCCAAGATTATATAACCCCGAAGATCTCTTACTGAGTAGCCTTGTTTCCTGCCATATGATGTCTTATCTATATGTATGTTCCAAAAATAACATTGAAGTGATTTCGTACACGGACAATGCGGAGGCGGTATTAGAAACCTGCCCTGATGCAAGTGGCAGATTTGTGCAGGTTGATCTGTTTCCAGAAGTCGTTATTTCAGATCCTGATAAAATAGCATTGGCGACATCACTACATCACGAAGCAAATCAACTTTGCTTTATCGCCAATTCCTGTAACTTCCCCGTACGGCATCATGCTATTTGCCGCACTATTTAAGCGCGGCGAACCGGTGGAAGACAACTTATTTTTCCAGTAGATTTGAACCTTACAACATGCATAATGACATTATCGACCAACTTTCTCAATTAGTCCAATAGTTTACCACAGATTAACCTTTTAAAATTTAGGTGAATTTTTTCAGGAATTTTCTATTTTTAGGCCATGATTGACAACTCCAAGAAAAAGGCCGCCATAGGCTTTATATTTATCACTTTACTTATTGATATCACAGGATGGGGTATTATCATTCCAGTGGTTCCAAAATTGATTGAAGAACTGATCCACAGCGACATCAGCGAAGCTGCAAAGTACGGTGGCTGGCTGGGTTTCGCTTATGCTTTCACACAGTTTATATTCTCACCTGTAGTAGGTAATCTGAGTGACAAATATGGACGAAGACCGATTATTTTGATTTCTTTGTTCGGTTTTGCAGTAGACTACATTTTTCTCGCCCTCGCCCCTTCGATAGGTTGGTTATTCTTGGGACGGGTTATTGCTGGATTGACAGGAGCAAGTTTCACAACCGCCAGTGCTTATATCGCGGATATTTCTACCGATGAGGATAGGGCCAAAAACTTCGGATTAATTGGTGCTGCCTTCGGATTGGGCTTTATTATTGGCCCCGTAATTGGGGGATTGCTTGGACATTATGGTGCACGGGTTCCTTTTTACGCTGCGGCAGGCTTATGTCTATTGAATTTTCTATATGGGTATTTTATTCTGCCCGAAAGCTTGGACAAAGATAAGCGACGGGCTTTCGACTGGAAACGCGCTAACCCCATTGGATCCTTTCGCTTTCTGGGAAAACACCCCGAAATTTCTGGCTTGATCGTAGCATTGATCCTGATCTATATTGCAGGCCATGCCGTACAGAGTAACTGGAATTTCTTTACCATGTACAAATTTGATTGGACCGAAAGAATGGTTGGTATCTCACTTGGGGTCATCGGCCTATTGATTGGCCTTGTACAAGGTGTCTTGATACGTTGGACCACACCAAAACTCGGTGAGCAAAAAAGCATTTATTATGGACTGATTTTTTATGCAATAGGACTATTATTATTTGCATTTGCCAATCAGGGTTGGATGATGTTTGTCTTTCTTATCCCCTATTGCCTGGGTGGAATATGTGGTCCTGCACTGCAATCTGTCATTACCAAAAATGTGCCATCAAATGAACAGGGAGAACTTCAGGGAGCATTGACCAGTTTAATGAGTGCAACATCGATTATAGGTCCTCCAATGATGACAAATCTGTTTTACTTTTTTACACATGATAATGCCCCATTCAAATTCTCTGGAGCGCCCTTTTTTCTCGCGTTTATTCTAATGACTATCAGCGTCATTATTGTATATTCAGCTTTTAAACGAAAGAGTAAAGAACAGCTTGAAAATTAAATTTCGATAGCGATACTATTCAACGAAGGCCAGCCATCTTTTTATGGGCTGGCCTTGCTTTTATCAAATATCAATCTGATACATTGACGAATTAAAACATAGCAGTCTACTTTCTAATTCCAAATCTTTTGTTTTTAAAATCAATAACAATCGTTTTATCCATAAAGAAGACATTGCCGACAATCCCGTCAATATTATCTTGTTTAATGGAGAAGAAATCATCCTCGGTATACCAAAATTCCTTCACACCAAATGTGTTATCTCCGATCTGGACTGCCGTATTTGTCTCAACAGATTTTACAATAAGGGGGTTATTAAAATTTCGAATATTCAGTTCATCTTTAGCTTTTGCATTTGTGATTAAACGATCAAAATTCTGTCTGTAACTTACGATCGGGAATATACTTGAACCACTGTCATATAAAAAGTTATACGTTTTACCATCGATCTTCAAAGGGATTATTGCTTTATTATTGACGATGTTCATTGGTACGAATACCGTCTTCCGTTCAATACCCTTATCCACTTCGTTAACAACAGTAATACTTTGCTTTGGGAAATCAATAATTAGGCATTTCCCCTGAAAGACGTCTGCTCCAACTGTTCCACAGGATTCCCCCTGACCATGATTCAATAGGCCATAGAGCTTATGATTCTTTATCGGATAGTCACCAATATTAAAACTTTGGTCATCAATGGTAAAAATAGTATGCCCTCCCGCATCGGAAGTAGGATCTACCTTTTTCGATTTAATAAATGCGGCCTCGGGGAAGCATTGATCATAAATTAG
Source organism: Sphingobacterium prati (assembly GCF_013167215.1). Taxonomy (GTDB): domain Bacteria; phylum Bacteroidota; class Bacteroidia; order Sphingobacteriales; family Sphingobacteriaceae; genus Sphingobacterium; species Sphingobacterium prati. The sequence continues at coordinate 171,271 of NZ_JABJWY010000034.1, read as the reverse complement.
TGTAGCATTAGCACCCAGGTCAAACTGAAAAGCATAAGTCTTATTTTCTATAGTTACTGGCACACTCATCGCAATTTTGTCGATCAGTCTGTCACCAATAGAATCCTTTTCCCATTTAAAATTGATTTTCTGTGCTTGAGATTGTGCACAATAGGCGATCAATATCGCGGATAGTATTGTTTTAATATTCATACGTTGTTATTCAATGACGCGATAATCGAAATCTTTACCGAACCAGGTTATTATAAAACAAACTCAACTAATCTGCCAATATTATTACCCGCTGAATGACAACAACTTAGAACAATACCTTCTTTTAGATGTCCATTAATGAACGTTTGACTGTACAATAATGAACACATGCCGTATCAAGTAAAGAAAACCTGATAAAAGCATCCAAGAAAATTCCATCCTCTTTGTTAAAAATGGACGCAACACAAAAAAGCGATAGTTTTGATTTTAACCGACTCAATGTCTCCTGCGAAATATTTAAATACATTATGTTGATCCAAAAAGGGAGAAAAGAATAAGTCAGAGCATCACACTGATTATTCTTGCCTTGGTAATACCAGCTTATACTTCGCCTATAATCTGCTACAAGAGAAGAAATACACAAATAAGGTTAAACAATTTGTTCAACAACAATTTAGTGATAAAGGTTACACAGTCGTCTACGAAAAATTGCTCACTAAACCGAAACGGTTAGAATTAGCCTTTTTAGCGAAGAAATTTAGTGATCAAGAAATTGCTGCTTTAAAAAAATCCATGGAATCATTTGGTATTGCGCACACCGATCTAATCATTAGACAGGACAGCCTCGATCTAAAAACAACGATCCTTAGTGAAATCGACAAACGAAGTGCAGCTGTAAATGATAAAGATTTAACCATACGGGCACTCAACAATGAGCTTGCGAAATATCAGGTAGCAAGCCCACAATTAGATAAAGATCTAGCAGTACTTTTTCCAGAACTACAATCCTATAGCATAGGACAACAGCAGTATTACGCAAAAAAAAGGATAGTTGAGCGAATGTCGTTGCCTTTATTTATTCGTCAAAAAATCCTTTGGCTGAAGTACAACAATTAAAATTACGGCTTTGGTTAAAAAACCGTTTTCCAAAAGATAGCCTGGAAGTCATAGGCAGGAAGTTCAAATAGTGTATACACTATTCGATTTCCAAGTATGAACAGTTGATCGAAACAGCACGGGCTACATCTGGAAGGTCGTCTCAGACAATCCGTCGCCAGCTAGATATGACACAGTGCCAATTATTGAGATATAATTGACACTGATGTTTGAATGACATCTGATAACGGAATAAGGTCGCCATTTGTTTCCAGCATGGTCGTGCCCAGATTATTTTCGTCATCAAGCACTGTGGCCAGATAACCAAGATTCAATATAGATACCGCAATTCGAGCGGAAGGCAGAAAATATTTAGAAAACACAACAAATTGATATTTCCAGTGTTCTATGTTTATGGAAAGACACTATAACAAAGGAAACACAATTTCTAGTGGTCATAGTGCCCACAAAGGTAAGACTGCAAGAAAGTATATTGTCAGTGAAATTATCCTCAATGGCGAGCTTGTTGGTGTGGGCATATATTATGATGGAACCGACGAACTTCGGGCCGCCGTTGTGGTAAATGATCAGGGACAGGGCGTCGAAATTCGCAATCTCCATGATGAACACTATCCAGAAGCACAATCAGATGATGACCTCGCGGAGCTCTGGCCGCTCTATGAAAAACTTGTGGCAAAATAAACGTCAGCTCTTTTCAATTCAGCAACCCCTAAAAATAGAAGACCTACCCTTCCAATATCTCAACTTGAAGGGTAAGCACATCATAAATGAAAATTGATTTAGAATTTCATCTTCTGGATCCGGATTGCGTTCAGTATCGCGATAAGAGAAACACCTACATCCGCAAATACCGCTTCCCACATCGTAGCCAATCCTCCGGCGCCAAGGATCAAAACCACCCCTTTGACCACAAATGCCAATCCTATATTTTGGTAAACCACTTTTTTGGTCTGTTTACCAATATTAATTGCTATTGGTATCTTAGATGGTTTGTCGTCTTGTATGACTACATCTGCGGTTTCGATGGTTGCATCACTGCCCAGTCCCCCCATAGCTATACCAACATCACTCAACGCTACTACGGGGGCATCATTGACGCCATCACCAACGAAAGCCACACTTTCACCCATAGCCTTTATTTCCTTGACTTTATTAACCTTATCTTCCGGAAGTAGATCTCCATAGGCTTTATCAATACCCAATTCCTTCGCTACATAAGCGACGACCGTACTCTTATCGCCACTTAGCATAGTCGCTTTCACTCCAAGTTTGTGCAAGAGTTGTATGGTCTGTGCGGAATCTTCTTTGATACTATCTGCAATGGTAATATATCCAACGAAGCGACTATCCAATGCAATGGCTATTGTGGTGTAAACGATCGTATTGGGATCGATGGTATAGCTGATATTAAACTTGCTCAAAAGCTTAAAGTTACCAACCAAAAACACCTTCCCGTCCACACTACCTTTCAGCCCATGCCCCGGTATTTCTTCGACCTCAGTCAAATTTACAGATTCATCGACCTCACCCGCATATTCCCTGATTGCTGTCGCTACCGGATGGCTGCTATGGCTTTCGATTTTATTGACCAATTTGAGAATTGTCGCTTGATCAAAATCTGGTTCTAAACGAACTTCCTGTACTTTGAAAACCCCTTCAGTCATCGTACCGGTTTTATCCATGACAACATTCTGTATCGCTGCCATCGCATCCAGAAAGTTACTTCCCTTGAACAGGATACCGTTTCTACTCGCAGCACCGATGCCACCAAAATAGCCCAATGGAATCGAAATCACCAAGGCGCATGGACAGGAAATCACCAGAAATACAAGCGCTCGATAAAGCCAATCGCTAAATACGTATTGTCCGACAAAAAAGTAAGGCGGCAGACAGATCGCTATCGCCAAAAGCACCACAATCGGCGTATAGATTTTCGCAAATTTCCGGATGAAAAGTTCCGTAGGTGCCTTCTGCGAGGTCGCATTTTGTACGAGCTCAAGGATTTTGCTCAATTTACTATCTTGGTATGCTGTTGTCACCTTTACCAGACTCACGGTATTCATGTTGATCATTCCGGCCAGCACAACTTCACCTTTGGCCTTTGTGTCAGGTTTACTTTCTCCCGTCAACGCCGCCGTATTGAAGGAGGCCGTATCGGAGATAAGTTCCCCATCCAAGCCCAACTTCTCCCCGGGCTTCAGTTGGATCACATCACCTATTGCTGCAGCCTCAGCTTTAATCACCCGGCTACTGTTTGCTTCAACAATGGTCACCTCATCCGGACGCTGATCCAGGAGCGCCTTAATATTGCTCTTGGCACGGCTGACAGCCAATGTCTGAAACACTTCCCCTACTGCATAAAAAAGCATTACAGCAACACCCTCTGGGTATTCTTTGATTGCAAAAGCACCAATGGTGGCGATACTCATCAGTAAGAATTCAGAGAAAATCTCTCCTTTTCCAATACTCTTCAATGCATCTTTAATCACTGGGAATCCAACCGGAATGTAAGCCAGTACATACCAAATGATCCGGATCCAGCCCCTGAACCATCCCTGTGGTACCCAATTGTCCATTGCAATGGCTACAATCAGCAGGACAAATGAAATTATCGCTGGCAGAAAGAGTTTCAATGTGCTGCCTTCCGCCACCGAATGATCATGACCGTCATCATCACTGTGACTATGCGCCTGATCCTGGGCAGGCGCTCCCTGTATTAAACGCTGGGCGCCTGCCTGATTATATATTTTTTCAGTCTGTGTACAACAAAGTTGTTTACCTTGTGCATCATAAATATGTTTGTGTTCCATACCCTATCATGATTACTTCGTGAACAAATGCTACTAATTAATGTTCATGCCCACCTGTATTGCTCATTTTGGCATTGATAAAAAATGCTCCTTTCACAACGATTCTGGTTTGCGCAGGAATTTCCTGTACTGGTGTAATTGCTGTATATCCCAATGCTGAAACACCTTTTTGAATTTCAATTTTCTCAAAATTCACATTCTTACCCTGTTCAGTTGCATGTTTAGCAGCTTCTGATTCATTTTTATGTTCGTGCTTCGCCTCACCCTCATCATGCGCATGTCCATGATCATCGTGTCCTTCTTCATGCTCTTCGGCCTGCTTGCTTGTTTCTACGAAAATGTAGAACTTACCATCCGCTTCCACAATTGCGTCATTCGGAACCGCCGGAGTGGTCACATTATTGATCCCGATCATCCCTGTAATATTCATCCCGTCTATCAGACCAACCTTGCTACCGATCACAGTACTATGAACAGCAATCGTTTTACTGTCATTTTCAAAAGACGATCCTATCGTAAATACTTTGGCCGAGTAAGTTTTATCAGGGTTGTTTGTCAACTGAAAATTAATGATCTGCCCGATTTTGATCATAGGAAGGTCTTTTTCAAAAACCTGAAGATCAAGGTGCAATAGACTATTATCTATAATCTCAATAACCGGCGATGAAACATCCACATAACTACCTATCTTGGCAAAGACATTACTCACAGTACCGTTAATCGGACTTGTCACCACAAGCGAAGCCCGTAAATTTGAAAGGCTCACAGTGTTGGGATTGATGCCCATCAGTTGAATCTGCTGCTGCAGCGATGCCTTTCTGGCGCGAAGGCTATTGAAATCTGCCGTCGCAGACTGCAAATTTTTTCTTGCTCCTGCGTTGCCCTCATTGAGCTCTTGCTGTCTTGCCATCTCCTGTTCTGCAAGCGTAATTTTGCTCGCCAGAGCGACATATTCTTCCTGAATCTGAATAAATTGCGGATTCGTAATGGTTGCTATAACCTGGCCTTTGCGCACGATGTCACCTAGTTGCACATTTAAAGTCTTAATTACACCACCATACAAAGTTGTCGCATTGGCTTTGTTGTTATTGGGAACACTGAGGAGACCATTGGCTTTGATCGTCGCTGTCAGCTCCTTTTCCTCTATAGTTCCAAAAGCAATACCTACAGCCTTTATCTGTTGTTCACTCAATGCTGCTACTGTCACTGGTCCTTCCTCATGGCTTTCTTCGACAGCACCTTTCTCTTCCTCCTTCTTGGCATCGCCAGCACCTTTTGAATCTGATCCGCAGCTATATGAAACTGTTGTAATCGCTAGTGCAAAAAATATTTTTATGATAACTCTCATTGTTGACTTATTTATTATTGAAGTAATTGTATTGGATTGCCGATTGATTATATTGATTGAGCACGTCTAAATAGTTCTGTCTGATACCGATCGCCTGGCTTAAGAACTGGCTCATCTCCGCAAAACTTATTTCACCGGTTCTGTACCCAAGACTTGCGGCTTTGATGATGGCGTCAGCTTGCTTGAGGCCTGCAGATTCATAGAACTGCAATAAAGCAGCATTTTTCTCGATATCAGCCAATGCATTCACCTTATTCGTCTGAAAAACTTGTGTATCATATTCCAGTTGTCTTTGTTGCACCTCCATTTCCGCATTTGCAGCTTTTACCTTGCTTTTATAAGCACCCAGGCCAAATACAGGAAATGATGCCGACACCGAGAAGCCCGTAAAAGGATCTTTTGCCCCCCAAAGGCGCTGCGAAAAGAATCTTCCCGAAAATTCAGGCTTATTTGTATTTTTCTGTACCACAATATTGGAGGATGCAATATTGACATTCTGTTGTTGCAAAGCTAAAACAGGATGCGAGGCATCAACCGACGGATTTTGTACATCCACGTCCATTTTTATCTTTTCCAGCGATTGCTCTACAGGTAATATCCATTCATTGCGGTTGAGAAGCATCATCAATTGCTGCTGCTGAACCAACATATTTTTCTTGTTTTGAACCAATTGAGCCTGTAACTCCCGTAATTTCGCCTCCGCCGCAATTTTATCCAATGCTGCGACATCTCCGGTTTTAAAACGTAATTCAGTCGCCTTAAACATTGCCGAGTAGATACTGTCCAACTCCACATAGAGCTTCTGTCTATCTTGAAGATACCAGAGCTGATAATATGCCGTGCGCACATCTTTCTTGATATTCGCATTGAGTACTTCGGTATTCAGATTGGCGTATTTTAGCTGCTGCTTAAAATATTCCTTACGTGCCGAATAGAGTCCCGGCCACGCGATGCTCTGCGTGATACCGATTTTCATGATCCCTGTCTTATCGCTGGGTCGGTAATCTTCATTCTCCACAAAAACACCCGTCTTGGGGATTTCATTCGCGGTTTTGACATTATAACTTGCTCCGGTTATTTCGGCCTCATTGACCTGAAATTGGCGATTGCTCTTCAATGCCATACCGATTGCGTTGTCAATCCCGATCCGTTCCTGTGAAAATGCCTTAAATCCAGTGGCAGAAAATAGGAAAACCAATATCGTCGTAATGGTCTTACCTGCATTTCCTTTTTTCATATTCAGTTTTGAGTTAAAAATAATATACAGCAAAGGCAGTACAAACAACGTTAAGAACGTTGCTGTCACCAGTCCCCCAATAACAACCGTCGCTAACGGTTTTTGAACTTCCGCTCCAGCACTCGTACTGATGGCCATGGGTAGAAAACCCAGCGACGCGACAGTAGCGGTCATCAATACAGGGCGCAACCTTGTCAATGTTCCCTCCTTCACGCGCTGAAAAATATCATCCATACCTTCCTTCTTCAGTTGGTTGAAAGTCCCGATCAGTACAATACCATTTAGTACAGCAACGCCAAACAAAGCAATAAAACCGATTCCGGCACTGATACTGAAAGGCATACCGCGGAGCATCAGGGCAAAAACACCACCAATTGCACTCATTGGAATGGCCGTAAAGATCAGCGCCGCCTGCTTAATGGAATGGAATGTGAAATACAATAGCATAAAGATTAGCAAGAGGGAAACAGGCACTGCAATCATCAGACGAGCGCTCGCTTTCTGTAAGTTTTCAAACTGCCCCCCATAGGTGAAATAATAACCCGCAGGCAATTTCACTTTGGTCGACAGCTGTTGTTGGATATCTTTGACCACACTCTCCACATCTCTTCCTGATACATTGAAGCCAATGACGATCCGCCGCTTTCCAGCTTCTCTACTGATCTGCGCGGGGCCAAGTTTATAATCAATGGCCGCTACCTGCGACAATGGAATCTGAATACCTGTATCAGTTGGAATCATGAGATTGCGTACATCGTCTATACTATTGCGGTGTGTCGTATCCAAACGAACAACCAAATCAAAACGACGTTCATTTTCATAAATCTGTCCAGTACTGCGACCAGCGAAAGCCGTACTTACCACGTCATTGACATCTTGAATCGTAAGACCGTAATTGGCAATGCGTGTACGGTCATATACGATATTGATCTGCGGCAGCCCCGATACTCGCTCCACCTGCGGGGAAGTAGCACCTTTAACGGACTGAATCTGTGCTGCCACGATATTCGCATAAGATGCCAGAGAATCAATATTCTCACCGAAAATCTTCACGGCAACATCTTGACGGATTCCTGTCATTAACTCATTGAATCGCATCTGTATCGGCTGGTTCTTTTCAAAGAAGACACCGGGGATAACTTCCAGTTTTTCAAGGATCGCTGCTCCGAGTTCATTATAACTTCGGCCGGATTTCCATTCCTTCTGGGGTTTCAGTACCACCATCAAATCGGTCGCTTCCGGTGGCATAGGATCCGTCGGTACTTCCGCCGCTCCGGTTTTGCCAACAACCATTTTTACTTCGTCAAACTCTTTAATGATACGGGAAGCCTGCATCGAAGTTTCTATACTTTGTGAAAGCGAACTCCCTTGTGGCAATATACAGTGAAAGGCATAATCCCCTTCCTGTAACTGCGGGATAAACTCTCCGCCCATATTTTTAAAGAAGAAGACAGATATCGCAAAGAAAGCGATAGTCAAGCTGACAATAATATACTTGAAACGGATAGCTTTCTGCAATAAAGGCGCATAGATGCGCTGAAGTTTTTCGATAAAACGGTCGCTGAACGTTTTCTTGTCATGATGCTTTTTAGGTAAAAACAGGGCACACATCATTGGAATGTATGTCAGCGAGAGAATCAATGCGCCAAAGATCGCAAAACCTACTGTCTGTGCCATCGGGCGGAACATCTTGCCTTCCACCCCGACCAATGTCAGGATTGGAATATAAACAATCAGAATAATGATCTCACCAAATGCTGCACTGGTCCGGATTTTTGAAGCAGATTCGAATACCTCATGATCCATTTCCGATTGTGACAGTTTCTCAGTAGACTTGCGCAGGCCAAGATGGTGGAGTGTAGCTTCCACAATAATTACCGCGCCATCGACAATAAGACCAAAGTCTATCGCACCTAGACTCATTAAATTGGCACTCACACCAAAAACATTCATCAATCCCAAAGCAAAGAGCAGGGATAATGGAATGGCTGAGGCAACGATAAGCCCCGCACGGAGGTTACCCAAAAACAGCACCAATACAAATATAACGATCAGCGCTCCCTCGATTAAGTTCTTCTCAACAGTACCTATTGCACGACCAACAAGATCCGTACGGTCCAGGTAGGGTTCGATCACCACATCATTGGGTAGGGATTTTTGGATCGTAGGGAGCTTCTCTTTTACACGCTTGACCACTTCATTGCTATTCTCACCCTTCAGCATCATCACTACACCACCCACGGCATCCACTTCCCCATTATATGTCAGGGCACCGTACCTGACTGCATGTCCAAAACGTACATCGGCCACATCTTTGACATAAACAGGTACAGCACCGGTTTTTTTAATCGCGATATTCTTCACATCCTCCAGCGACGTAGCCAGTCCAATGCCACGAATGAAGTATGCGTTCGGTTTTTTGTCGATATAAGCACCACCGGTATTCTGATTATTTTTCTCCAATGCAGTAAAAATTTCCGGAATGGTGATATTCATCGCCTTAAGACGATTAGGGTCAACAGCGACCTCATATTGTTTCAATTCACCACCAAAGCTATTGACCTCAGCGATACCGGGTGTACCGTAAAGCTGGCGCGCAACGATCCAGTCTTGCATGGTCCGTAGATCCTTTGCATTATACTTGCTTTCGCTGCCTTTTTTGGGGTGAATGATATATTGATAGACCTCTCCCAAACCCGTACTAACGGGAGCTAGTTCGGGTTTACCGATACCTTGCGGAATTTGGTCTACAGCCTCTTTTAGACGTTCACTGATGAGCTGCCGTGCAAAGTAAATGTCTACATCCTCTTGAAAGACGACAGTAATTACCGAGAGCCCAAAACGGGATATACTTCTGATTTCCTCAATTTTTGGTACCGTAGCGATACTTTGTTCAATTGGGAAAGTAACTAATTGTTCGACTTCCTGCCCTGCCAAGGTTGGACAAGAAGTAAATATTTGAACTTGATTGTTGGTGATGTCAGGAACTGCATCTATCGGTAGTTTTGTTGCGCTCCAGCCGCCCCAGATAATAAGTAATAAAGTCATTAAGACAATAATGATCTTATTCTTGATGCTAAATTTAATTATACTATCTAACACAATATATTTGATTAATGCTTAAATAATAGCTATATAAAATAGCTTATTTCCTTGCAACAATAAATGCCACAGCTAAATATTACCCGCTAACATTCATTGGAGAAGCGGATTTTTCCAATGATTTTAACGTGCAGTTATTAAAAATTGAAATTAAGCATTTACCTTGGGCGGCTGCCAGATAGTTCCGAAGTAGTTAGAAAGAATAGGTGTGTCCAGAACCGGTATACGATTGTTAAAATAAATCGAAATCGGAATACCTGCAATTTTAGGCAATTGGTATTCAAATGCCGTAATGTTTCCGCTACAGCAGTTGCAATAGCAAAAAATTGAACAGGCATCTGTATTCTCATCACTATGATGATGAGGCTCGTTTAATTGTGTTTCCATAGCTATTCCACCGGTGCGAATGTTCGCATCACTGCATGGGAAAAAGGAAAGTCCCAAAATATAGGTGGTCAGTATGATAACAGTTAACCGCATTGTTATACAAATTTAGAAAAATATTTTAAAAATTTATTTTTTGACAATAATTGCACCGTTAAATTGAACGAAAAGCAGAGGATACACTGCCTTCACCTACAATTAAACACCTATTACTCTTATGGCTTAGAATTGGCGCCTGATTACAAAATCACCTTCATGAAATTAAGGACAGTTTTTCATTTTAAAGCTTTGAATTGATATATCAAGATTGTACGCATTATGGTCTGGTACATAACTATAGATGACCTCCGTGCGTTATCCGATTTTTGAAAGTCCTGAATTATTTTTCGACTGTATCCTCATATCCTTTCGACGCGCGCTATCTCCAAATAGTAAATCAGATAATTAATTTATACGAAAGTTATATTCCAATAAAATTTTAAATGAAACAATAAATAATCCTTTATTTGTGCTAAAAACTAATGTTTAAACATTGTTGTTAATCTGTAGAACTTTCTCTACAGTAAAAAATACTTATTGAAAATAATAGTGGTTAAGCTAATTGTTGTGTATATAATTGCAAAAATAAATTTCGGCACTTATTAGCACCGTATGAGATATTTCACTTGTTAATATTAATTATGTTGATAAATTAATAATAATAAAACAACAATTCATTAAAAATCATTAGAAACGAAGTAAAATCAAAATGTCTACTAACATGAAAATGAAACATTACCGCAATCTTAAAAATTTTATAATGCTGGGATGCATTATAATGGTTGCTTCGACTCTTTATTCTTGTAAAAAGAGTGATGAAAACACAATCGCGGCTGAACAAACGATGGTCAAGATCAATCTACAGGGGGTTGCGGCTTATATTGAAGGCGAAGGCAACGCTGTAGGACAAAAGCAAGGTTCCGTTAACGCTTCCGCTGCAAGGGACGCTTCCGAGGTACAGGAAATGACGGTTCCTTTCGGCAATGGCACTTCCATCGATGTTGTACTGACAAACAGCTCGGCTGCAGCAGTTAAAAAGGGATTGGTCGCTTCATCAAGTACCACAGCTACAACACCTCAGGTGACTGAAAAACCTTTGGATGCCGGTGTGAAATACAAAGTTGTTGTTTATGATGAACAAGGCAATTACGTTACTGAGAAAACGTATAGTTATGGCGGAGAAGCAGTTTCCGAAGGTATTGTTCTTGATGCCGGAAAAACGTATACTTTTATTGCCTATTCGACAAATAGCACAAGTACGGTGCCAAGTATCAATAGCCAAGGTACATTAACAACAGCGAGTCTTAACAATATCAGTGGCGATTTGATGTATTTTGCAAGCAAGTTGAAACTAAACAGTGGAGTGAACAACTTAAACGTTGTTTTAAAACACCGCTTCAGTCAAATCACAACAACGTTGACAATGGATGCGAATATGACTGGTGCCATTACCAAAATTGAAAATGCGGTATTTAAACCAAGTCATTTATCTGCTAACCTAAAACTTTCGGATGAAGCGCTTACATACAATGGATTAAATGATGCTGGTGTACTTGCGCAATTTCCTGCTTTGGGGATAGGGTTACGTACGGTAGTCAGCACTCCTTCCCTATTGATCCACCCCGCAACAAATGCAGGAACCTTAAAATTGGGGAGCTTAACCATCGACGGCGAGACCAAGTCAAACGTGACTATCCCAAATGTAAATATCAATCCCGGACAGAAATATGATCTGAAGCTTAATTTCAAAACTTGTACACAAGATGTGACTAGTGATGGATTAAACTGGAGCTATCCCGCAGTAACGGTTGGTGGCAAAACCGGAATCCGGGTTGACGGGGTATTTTATAGAAATGGTACCACAATCTCCAAAAACTTCACTGCCCCTGCTGCAGACTACGGGTTTGTGTTTGATATCACCGAGCTGGACAATGCTTTCAATATGGAAATTAATGGTGTGAAATTGGCGAAGAATGAAATCCAATTTGAAGTTGGGGCATCTTCAGCACAGAATATCCAATTCCTTGACGGAAGTAAATATGCGGGAACAAACGTGCAAACAGGCAAGAGAATTGATCAAGTCTATAATATGCAAGGAACGGCCGCTAATCCATTGATCAAGCTCGTGATCAGCAGAACAGGCAAAGTGACCATGTTTGGCAGCAAGATCAATGGCGGACCGTTATATGAACTTGTATTGGTTAATGGTAATGCCTTCAATACTTTTCCTTGGGGAAGCACACAAAATAATACAGTTAAAGTAACTCAACTTGTAGATGGCCGTACAATTATTAAAGGCATAGGTGCTGGTAAGAAGAAAATACCTTGTAGCTAAACGAAGGAATAGATTTAAAAAACACATATAATTCATTAAATAAAAGACTATGAAAAAGAAAATGGCCTATACCGCCCCTCTGGTTAAGGTACAACTGATCGAACTTGAGCAAGGCATAGCTGCCGGCTCAGCAACTGCAAGACCCGAAGACTCCAATGGTCAAGTCAATGAGCAATGGGGGCTTGGAGACAACGACAATCGTACAATAGATTGGTAAAAAGCGTCATTATCAGCACGCAAAGAGCCGAATTAAACACAGATCATATTGTGTTTAATTCGGCTTTTAATTTATTATTATTGCGTAATGCTACAATACCTTCTGTAATCGTTTTGAAAATTCGTTTATTTTTGAAATGCTAAGCTGTTTCATCACTTGAAACAGGTGAGCTTTGAACATATTGATGGTATGTTCGCCACCAGCATTTCCTAGGGCACCCACGCCATACATAAATGGTCGCCCCATAAAGTTGAATTCAGACCCTACAGCATGTGCACGGGCCAAGTCCACTCCTGATCGTATACCACCGTCCAGCATAATTTTGATTTTGTTTTTATACGCCGGGTTGCTTGTGAGATGAATTAGCGAATTGATCGATGATTCGCTGGCGTCAAGCTGTCTACCACCATGGTTTGAAACGATAACACCGTCTACACCTAGGGCAATAGCAGCCTGCATATCTTCATCAGTTGCAATTCCTTTTAAGACCAGCGGTCCTTTCCATAAGTCCCGAATAGCTTTAATCTTTTCCTTATCAACTTTACCGGTGAAAGTTCTGTTCATAAATTGTCCCAATTGTGCAAGATCCAGCCCCTTTTCCATATAAGGTTTTAAGGTTGCAAAAGATGGAATTCCATGTCGAAGTGTTTCGATGCCCCAAGTCGGGCAAGCAAATGTCTGTAAGATATTCGCGATATTCATTTTTGGGGGCATGGACAAGCCGCTTTTAATCTCTTTATAGCGAAGTCCAAAGGCAGGAACATCGACCAAAACGACAAGTACTGGGCATTCGACCGCCGTCAGTCGTCTTAAAATATCATCACGCAATTTGTTCTCTGTAGGGTGATAAAGTTGAAACCAAGCTTTTCCCCCTGATACTTCGGCAATGCGCTCGATACTGCTAGTCGATACGGTACTCAAAATATAAGGAATATCATTTTCGGCTGCTGCTTTTGCCAAAATTTCTGGCGCATTTGGCCACATCAACCCCTGTAAGCCAATTGGTGAAACGCCAAACGGTGCACTATAGCGGCGACCAAAGAGCTCTACGGACATATCAATTTCCTCACTCACCTGAAGGTATTGCGGCTTTAATAAAATATTGTCAAAATCACTTTCGTTCCGAGCAAGATTGAGCTCTTCGTTGGCACCTCCTATTAAATAGTCGAATGCAAATTTTGGAATTCTTTTCTTTGCTTGTCTTCTTAAATCTTCAACAGCAGGAAATCGCGTATTGTACGTAAACTTTTGGCTCATGATTGATGTATTAAATATTGGCAGTGATTTATCTGCGCGCCAAATATACTATATAATTTGAAAATTGTTAGTTATTTGGCCAATATTCTCACATCGATTTTGTCGTTGGCTGATTCATTCGTGCCAGAGCTAAGAAAGTCTACACCCATAATGCCGGGCCTTTTGCATAGTAAAAAGTTGGACTAAATTTCTTTATCATCGTACTTGCCAGGTGCTCTATATCGCGCTAAGATAGGAAATATAGCATCATTGAAAATATAGATAGCTATTTGAAATCTAACCCCTCCAGTCTTCTTAGGCCAGAAGTTGCTGGACCGTTCAAAACTTTACCTTCAATATCAAAACGGGAACCGTGGCAAGGACAATCCCAAGATTTTTCGGAAGGATTCCAGCTAACTGTACACCCCATGTGGGGGCAGATCGAACTCAAACAATGTATAGCCCCCCCATCATCACAATACACTGCGAATCTTTTACCTTCATAGTTGACAACCTTACCCTCACCGACAGCAATATTTTCCATTGATTTAATTTTTTCCGCCGACAATTTATCCATTATAAAGTGCTTCGAAGCGCTCCATCCTTCAGACAATACACTTTTCGCACTAGCGATCGGTTTTATACGAGAAGGCGATAGCAATTTTGATAAAGGACTCTCCTTTTGCTCTAGTAAATCAGGAATCACCAATGATGCCATTGATCCAAAGGTCATTCCATTTCCGCCATATCCAGTAGCAATGTATACGTTATCTTCATTAGGCATGCGGCCAATATAAGGTAATCCGTCTGCCGAAACATAATATTGAGAAGACCATTGTGCAATAAGTTTATCGTATTCAAAATGCTTGTCGACCAAAGCCTTCAAATCGCTAAAATGTTGCGCTGTATTTTTTTCATCACCCGTTTTATGATCAAACCCACCAGCAATCAGATAGTATTTGTCTTCGCTACGATGGTATCGAAAATAATGGTAAGGGTCATAAAGATCTGCGGTCTGCGCAAGCATTTTTGGGGCTTGGCTAAGTTGCACGGTGAGGGCATAACTGCGATAAGGTGCGACCAACAAACCAAACCTATTCTCCCCCGGAGGCACGTGTGTTGCCCAAATAATATTTTTTGCGGATAGGATATCTGAGTCAGTTGTTTTCAAGGTAACCACACCATCCTTATTCGTATAATCACAAATGGATTGATTTAACAAGGCAGCACCCCCACCTTTACAGAATGCTTCCAATAATCCTTCTATATATTTTAAAGGATGAAATTGCGCCTGTCCCTCAATTCTGATTGCTCTTTCAAAAGGTAAACTAAAAGGAATAGTATTACATTCGGTCGTTTTTATCCCCAATTGTTGGTGAGCAGCGAAAATCTTGTCAAGTTGTTCATTTTGACCTTGTTCGGCACTGAAAAGAAAGAAGTCACATGCGCTGTAGTCACAATTTATTCCATACCTCGAAATATTCGTCTTAATATAGTTTAACGTATCATCTGTGCTTTGGACCAACAACCGAGCAGCGTCCTCGCCAAAGCTATTTATGATCTCATCGTAGGATGCGTCGTAGAAGTTATTAATGTGCGCAGTTGTTCCCCCCGTTGTTCCAAAGCCTTGATTTTCTTTATCTAATAGTAAACATTTTATCCCCCTATTTTGGAGCTCCTTTACTAAGGTTATGCCGGTGATACCTGCACCTACAACAATAGTATCAAATGTCACATCTGTTAAATCAGTCGAAAAATTTTGGCTATCAGTAGTTTGCCAAAAGCTCTTATTATTACCGTCGCGTTTCATATAAGATTGATTTAAAGGCTGGGACGTATAGATACCCAGCCTTTGATGGTATAACTAATTATGATTTCTATTAAGAACCACAGCGCTCAGCAATCGTTTCTGATTTAAATACGTAAAATAAAGAAAAAATACGTCTTCGTATATAGCATCAAACCAAGCGCATATTGGCATTGTTCATTTTCAAAATCAGGATAACTAAATTGAAAATCATGACAAGCAATCTCAATGACTATATTAATTCGATTCTTCCCTTGTGGATAAAGGGCAAGAAAATATTAATTACTGGCGGTACTACAGGCATCGGACGAGCCACTGCGCTGCTATTAGCCGCTATGGGTAACAACGTTTTTATATGTGGGCATCACGAGCAACAGCTCAACGATACACTGCATGATTTTGAAGCATTAAACACGTCAGGGTCTTTGTCAGGTATTGTTGTAGATTTAGCTACTGAGGCGGGGATACTACAACTGTTTGAAGAGTTCGACAATATGTATGAGCATCTGGATATCTTAGTTAATAATGCTGCGATCGCCTTTCAATCCGTTAAACAAGGAACTTATTCTGATCAGGCCTATCTGTTACGAACCAATATCCTTGCTTATCTTTCTTGCGCCCAGGCTGCATTGTCGCGCATGGAGCCCAGGGGTTCAGGACACATTGTAAATGTGGGATCTATGAGTGCCGATATTCGGGAAGCAGAAAGCTCTGTATATGTATGTTCAAAGGGAGGTATCCAAGCCTTCACTGAGTCATTGCGTAAAGAAGTAAATCCTAAGGGCATTCAGGTGTCACTTATTGAACCTGGTTCCGTTGGGACTGATATGCAGCCTTATTCACCACAAGAGCAGCGCAATAAAATCGAATCCATGGAAATGCTTTTTGCTGAAGACATTGCTCGGGCAATTGCCTTCATTGTATCCCAACCCATGCGAACTTCAATTGTGAACATGCAGGTGAAGCCTTTGCTGCAAATCATTTAATATTATCCCGTAAAAAAACAAACAAATCACTCAAGGCAAGCGTCCAAATAAGAAACGGTAAACATGAAAACAAAAAAAAATTTATTTGAACGGTTTTCAAACTGGGCAACACATGCGACTGGAAGTTCCGCGGCATTTATCCTGGCAACATCTACGGTAATTCTGTGGGCAGTGAGTGGCCCAATCTTCGGTTATTCTGAGACGTGGCAGTTGGTGATCAATACAGGAACAACAATTATTACCTTTCTAATGGTGTTTTTGATTCAAAAATCCCAAAATAAAGACTCAAAAGCGATTCATTTAAAATTAAACGAATTAATTGCTTCCCATGAAGGGACGAGCAATCGTATGGTAAATTTGGAAAACCTCAGCGAAGAAGAATTGGATCAACTCGCAAAGTTTTATGCACACATTGCCAAATTGGCACTAAAAGAAGGCGAGCTTACTTGTACACATTCTATTGATGCAGCTGAAGAGAATCATGATTTTAAACGAAAGTTTCGTCGGCAAAGGAAAGATGTTTCAAACTCTGAAAAGGAGGAAAATTGAAAGTAGATTTTTGTCAAGCTGGAGGATAAATAAGCATACTAATCAACAAAAGGATCCCCACAATCGTAGGGGATCCTTTTGTTAGGGCTGGCCACCACCACCAGCAGCGCCGTAAATCTGACCATTTGCATAACTAGCATCGTCCGCAGCTAGTTGAACATAGATCGAAGCAAGTTCTGCTGGCTGCCCTGGTCTACCCATAGGTGTGTCTCCGCCAAAATTGATAAGCTTTTCCGGCATTGCGCCTCCACTTACCTGTAATGCAGTCCAGATCGGACCTGGTGCTACACCATTTACTCGTATTCCTTTAGGTCCTAACTGTTTCGCTAAGGATCGGATATAATTAGTTGTAGCCGCTTTTGTCTGTGCGTAGTCGTAAAGATCTTCCGACGGGTCAGTTGCTTGTACAGAGGTTGTCCCGATGATTACTGCGCCGGGAGTGAGATGCGGCAATGCTGCTTTTATAAGCCAGAATGGAGCATAGATATTCGTTTTCATTGTTGCATCAAATTCTTCTGTGCTAATATCTAATATCGACGATTTTGCCTGTTGTCGTGCTGCATTGTTTACTAAGATATTCAGACCACCCAATTGCCGAACGGCCTCTTCAATTAGACGGGTACAAAACTCCTCATTGCGAAGATCGCCGGGAATGGCAAAAGCCTTGCGTCCTGCTTCCTTAATCAATGCAATTACCTCCTTCGCATCTTCTTCCTCTTCAGGTAGGTAATTGATGGCGACATCAGCTCCTTCTCGAGCATAAGCTATAGCAGCTGCCCTGCCCATTCCAGAGTCGCCACCTGTAATTAAAGCCTTTTTATCTTTAAGCCGATCACTACCTTTGTAACTCTTTTCACCATGGTCTGGTCGCGGCTGCATTTTACTACAAAGGCCCGGCCAAGGTTGTGATTGGTTTATAAAAGGCGGCTTTGGATACTTGTCGTTGGGATTAAGTAGTGAATTTTCTGCGGTATCTAAAGCAGTTGCTGTTCGCCAATCCGCTATGAGTCCAAGTGCTAAAATGCCCGTTCCCATATTGCCTATTGCTGTTCTTCTATTCATTTCCTTAAGTTCTACATGATTATTTACATAAAGAATTGGCCCAACGCCGTTGAGCCATCCTTCCATTTTCCATTAATTTTTTCTGCTAAAAGACGCTAATCATGCCCTTCGGTTTTTACAATTTTATTGTAAATGCCTAATAATAAGAAAGGTGCGGCCCATTGTCCAACAAACAAGGCCGTCTTATCATTAGTCATACATTTAAGCGCTGCAGACACACCCATAGAAAGCAATGCTGCTCCCAAAAAAAGCGTTGACGGTAATTTAGAGGTTTGCTCTTCAATTTTTTTGGTGATTTCACCTTCATTTCCTGTTGTTAATGCCATAATCTTAAAGTTTAATGTTAAAAAAATGTTGTTTATATATCAATTACTTTTACATTTCTTAATTTAAAACAGGACTTAAACTTTTTTGGTTCACATACTATTCAGAAAATTCACGAATCACGCATATATCCTTCAGTTAAAGTAAAAACACTTTTTTGTGGTATAAAACACGAAGTATATTATCAAGTACAAATACTTTGAAGATCAACAAAACAAATATCAGCAGAGTAACCTTTTTTGAAAGCCAAATTGAATCAATTGAGCAGTATTTCTGGAATTAGTTTTCTCGAGCAGTAATTGTCGCTGACCTTCTACAGTTCGCTTGCTAAGAAAAATTTTATCGGCAATTTCAGCATTCGTATACCCCTCTGCTATTAACTCCAGAACTGATAATTCTCGTTCAGAGATTTCATATTGTACCATTATTTCCTTCTTATCGATTTGCGGATCTATATAGTGGGCTAAATAATTTATCAATTCTATTCCCAGTGCTGCGCTGACGTACTGCAGCCCATCCATAACTTGTTTAATGCCAAATAAGATCTCGTCAACATGAGAACTCTTTAACAAATAGCCGTCAGCCCCTGAATTTAAAGCTTCGTGTATCGTCTGGATTTTATCATCCATTGATAATACAACGATTTTAACAATGGGGTATAGGGCTTTTACGTGCCTAATAAATTTGAGTCCATCCATCACATCCATATGAATATCTGTTAAGATGAGATCAGGTTGTACTTGTGCAAGATATTTCAATGCTTTATCTCCGTTTTCAGCTTCAGCAATTACGTTGATATTTTCTTGAGCCTCTAAAATTAATTGAAATCCATATCTTACAAGTTTGTGGTCATCCACCAAAAGCAACCGTGTCATAGCTGTCTGTTTTATTTCAAAACTGGTATGGTAAATTGATTTTCTTGAACAGAAACAGCGACCAATTGGAAATAGTTTTAAGTATTTTCTTTTAACAACCTATAAAATATGTACGTCTTTACCCGCTCATCTGTTAGCTAACTAAGAAAAAGATGATCTAGAAAATCATTTGCTGTTGGAATACAGTGGATTAATACGCTAGCGATACGTATAGATGACATTTTTTGCTTAAAATACCTAAAATATCTGCTCTTCAAACTGTAGATTCCTGAGCTTTGTTCCTAAGTAAAAACAAGCGCTTATGTTTACATCAATAGTTCTCGGTATTGTGTTCATTCTCGTAGCGACTTATATCCTTATCAACTATAGAAGTCGGCGAAATGGCACTCGTAATAATAAGAATCGTTAACAAATTAAATAATAGTATTATGAAAACCATTTTAAGATTTCTTGGCTTATTCATAGCCATTTTGACCTTTAGTACGGTCTTGCACGCACAAGACACGACCAGTACAAACGCTCAACAAGGCGATCTAGATTTTGCGAGCAAGGCGACGGTAGCAAATAATTTTGAACTGCAAGCAGCGAACATTGCATTGGCAAAGTCTCAGAATCAGAGTATTAAGCAATATGCACAAATGATAGTGGACGATCATACCACCGTAGGTAATGAGCTGTCTTCGATGGTAAAAAATAAAAACTGGCAATTAAGTACGCCCGATAACCAAAATTATACTAAGATGATCGATGACCTGAATAATGCCGATCCAGCAAACTTCGATCGTATATATGCAGATATGATGGTGAAGAGCCATCAAGAGGCCATTACCTTATATAAAGATGCCAGCGGTGGTACGGCTACTTCCGATGCAGATCTACGCAAGTTTGCATCCGATAAAGTCAGTTCTTTCGAGAAACATCTTGATCAGATAAAAAACGTGGGGACAACAGACACTACAGTACCCGCTGGCAAATCCAATAGTAAAATCCCTGGACCAAGCAGTCCTGTTAAAGGAAAAACACCCAAACCTACATTAAAATAATACACAAATTACTCCACACTTTCCAAGTTGGAGGGCAAAGTAACATTTACTTTGTCCTCCTTAATTAAATACAAACGCTGTTTATGGAACAACCTTTCGATTATATACACGCACTTTTAAATAGGCAAATGGCCCTACGTGCCAAAATAGAGGGTAGCCCGATTGCCGGAGAAATCGAGTTCTCCTATGGAAACGATTATTACCAAGAAGAAGTACGGAGCATAGGACTTGCAATGATACGTGATGGATTAAATGACCAAGGGGAGCAATTGATACTCGATTTTGTTAAAGAACATTATCCTAAGCATGTCGATGTAGAACTCGAGTGGATTAAAAAAATGATGCGCTATCTTAATGCTATCACTGATACCTTCATAGATAATTTACATGCAGAAGGATACCGGTGGTTGCAAGGAAATGTTGATCTTCCTAATGAACATGCACTCTTCTACCCTATTTTCGAACTCAACTCAGCCAGTTTGCAGTCTTTCGAATTGGGGCTCAATATGGTAGTGGATTTGACCAATCCCAATGAAATTGAAAATCTACGCGGATGGGCGTATTACCGTTAGGGTAATCTAAAGTGGAATTAGGTTCTGCTGAAGTAAACTTTGCATGAATGTTGCGATGATTAGGCTCCTGGCTGTTCAAGACACGTCAAATGCTCAATGCGCTAGATTTGAAGGGATCACTCCCCAGCGACATAAGAGAACAGGTAGGCCCGCTACCTACGCTGTTTAGTTTTTGGAGGTCATCAGATGGTTACAAAAATATATAGGCTCATTTCAGGCCGTCGAGAAGTTTATTTAGCGTCACTGGCTCTGTCAAGATTGTCCAATGGAATTCCTGAATTCTTATTCCCTTTTTCTGTAAGACTATCGTTTAGTCGGCTGCGATGAATATTATCTAGTGGTACACCGCGATTACCTATATCAACACTATCCGTCCTGTTATTCACATCGGCCTCGGCTCTGTTCTTACCGTCTCTACAGGCGAAAAAAATAATACCAACCAAAGTAAGACTGAATATTAAATTAAGCCTAACAATTAAATCTGTTTTTTTTATCATCTTATTTAAATTACGTATATAAATTGGAGCGCTTTGAATATTTAACCTTTACCTGTCTCATTGTTCGGAGCATCAACAGGTTTGGATTCAGGTGATCCTTTCTGCCTGAGGAATATCGTAAAAAAAACTATTGACAAAACGGATAAGAATTCACTTTGCCAGTTTTGAAATGTTTCGAACCAGAATTCAGGCATTACAAAATATGTAGTTGCTTTATCTGTCGGTAAGCCCTTTAGTTGCTGTTCCGTATTATGGTGATGCCAACTCCCATAGAAATGTGTTACCCAACTTAATAAGAATAGCAAAGCAAAGCAAATAAACAAAGAAGAACTATAAAGTTTCAATATCCACCCACCCTTTCGCACAGGATAGGGTGCATTAGGATGCGGTTGAGGCTCGCGATCGACTTCTTCTGGTTCGTCCAGTTTCTTGGATTCTGCAGAACCCAATTGCCGTAAGCTGACAGTTAACATAACATACATCGCCATCTGCAAAAACTCACTTTCAAAGTTTTCGAATGTAGCCGAAATACAATGTCCGGTCCTTAGGTAAGCCAAGAGCTTAATGGCTGGCCGCTGCGCTTCCTGCAATTCCTCATTATAGACTTTCCATCCCGTTAGTAATTGCAGACCAAGAGTACCGGTAAAAAGTCCCAGGAATACCAAACTTAGACCATTACGGTAAAAAAAGGAATATGATGTTTTATTCTTCATAATATATGATTTAAATATAGACTATGTTTTTGTTTTTAAGGTAAAGCTAATACGGCCATTGGGCTCCATCATTGCAATGTCTACTTCATCAAGATGTTTGCTATGAGTCTCCAAACGTAAGCTGGTCAATAAGTCAGTCCTGCTGACACCTAAACGATCCATGTGATGCCATTGTATCTGTCCGTTTTTGTATAGTACAACCGGTTTACCTTTCATCAGATTGCCAAGATAAGGTACTCGTGTCGATATCTGGGCTAAGGCTTTATTGATAACAATCATGACAAAGCCAGCGAATACGGTCGATATAAAAGGTGAAGCACCAACAATTCCTCTTGCTAAGACGGCGCCAAGCATAATAATAATGACAAAATCAACACCCGACTTTCGCCCGAGAATCCGCATTCCCCCAAAACGGACCAAAAGTAGCGCTATAAAGAACATAATTAATGCTCTGATTCCCATTTGTATCATCGACAGGTTTTCACCTGTACCCAATAAGCTTTCCATTATATTCCTTCTCCTTAAGTTAAATTTTGTTTTTTTGAACAGAACCATCCTATTGGCACGGTATATTCTTTTGTTTACAGAACAGTAGGAATGGACAAACAAGTTACTGAGATTTTTAAATCAAGTATTTATACTTATGAGCCGCAGCAAAATACGTAATCCTTAAAGCCTACAAACTTCTGCAATTATTTAACTGTTTTCAGACTAAACATGAAACATGATCCATCTTGATAATCCACCCGAAGAATGTATTACTTTCTTTCGGGACACACTTCGGCTGCTCCAGGAGAGCGAAAGCCAGTTTATGGTGGGAGGCGCATTAGCGATGTTCCATTATACGGGAATTACACGGCCTACAAAGGATATGGATATCTTTTGCAAGAGCAGTGAGTATCCTAAAATTCTTAAATACTTCTCTTCTAACGCGTATCAGACTGAATTAACAGATGTGAGGTGGTTGGCAAAGATTTATAAAGATCCATACTTTATAGATATTATTTTCGACAGTGTTAACCATAATTGCACAGTCGATCAGGATTGGTTTGACCGTGGGGCTGAAAGTGTTCTTTTTGATACCAAGGTGCGTTATATACCAGCCGAGGAGCTTGTATGGTGTAAATTATATGTTCAAAATAGGGAAAGGCATGACAGTGCAGATATCAACCATATTTGGCTCAAGTATGGAAAAAAATTCGATTGGGAGAAATTGCTTTTGCGTATGGACCAGCATTGGCATCTGTTGCTTGCTCAGATAATTATTTTTCAATTTACCTATCCTCATGACTATAGGGAAATTATACCAAAAGATCTCTTTGATGAACTGATCAATCGTGCACGGGAGCAATACGAGCTTCCCCCCTGCCTGGAAAAGGTTTGCTTAGGCCCTTTAATCGATCAAACACAATATCAGATCGATATCAAAGACTGGGGTTATAAATCATATACAATAAAAACTGTTTAAGATGAATAAAAAAACGACTATAGCGGCAATAGGTGATATCCATATGAATGCCAGCCAACACGGCAAATGGAAAAGTATATTTGAAGAGCTTTCACAAAAAGCGAAGGTTCTTTTGCTCTGCGGCGACCTAACTGATACTGGCGACGAAGAGGAAGCCGAATTACTGGTAGCAGAATTGCAGACCGTTAAGATTCCCGTACTTGCTGTCTTGGGAAATCACGATTACGAAAAAGGGCGGCAAAAGCAAATCCGTCAGATTTTGACGGATAATAAGGTCACGGTATTGGATGGCGAGGCTATTGTAGTCGAAAATATCGGCTTTGCAGGTGTGAAGGGTTTTGGAGGCGGATTTGATCGCTATATGCTTTCTATGTTTGGTGAAGATGCTATGAAGAGTTTCGTACAGGAAGCTGTCAACGAATCGCTACTACTCGATCGTGCACTTGCGAGGCTTGAACAAGAATATTCCGATATAAAAAAAGTTGCCCTACTGCATTATGCCCCCATAGCAGAGACCGTTACAGGAGAACCAAAAGAAATTTATCCATTTCTCGGATCTACGCATCTTGTTGAGCCGTTGCAACGGCGAAAAGTTACTGCTGCTTTTCACGGTCACGCTCATGCTGGGAAATTTAAGGCACTATCGCCTGCAGGTATTCCCATCTACAATGTAGCAGTTCCGGTGCTCAAAGCACAACATGGAAATGAAACCAGTTATGCCCTGATCGATATCTGATAGAGGCATTTCTTATTATTTGATCGATTTATCGTCCATTGTTTTACGTTTTAGGATTTGTTTCAGTTGGGAATGTAAGGTAATAATATTGCCTACAAGTAAGCTTTCTTTTAATCCAGCACGGAATCGTTTTTTCATAATACGTTTAACCAATTGATGGCTCACTTCACCATTCTCCTGAACTTTGCCCAACCAACGCAATGAAATAAAAGCTAAGATCGAAGCTATCAGAAATAAGAAGTTCCATTCATGTAAGTAGATTAGTTTTCCCATAGACTGAAGGTCGGGACTCTTCCAGGATATACTGATTTGCAGTTCCCGTGTTGCAAAATAATCCACCAGTAGTCCACCAAGGATAGGCCCTATTGCAGTGAAGAATGATGCAACCATATTTTTGACGGTAATATATACTATTGCATCTGTTTTGGGGGCCAGTTTAAGTCCAATATTGGTCAACGCCAAATTGATGCCACCGGTTGAGATCCCAGTCATAATATGTAAAATAACCAGCAAAATTAGATTAGGCAAAGCACGGGAATAGATCCCCACAAATATCCAGAGCAAAATACAAGAGATATAAATCGGTGCTGTTAGATATATAATGCTCTTATTACTGTATCTGTCGGATAGATTGCCCCATAAGCGTAATCCGGCAACACTAGCTATCTGACTGATTACAGACAAAAGGATAACACTTTTCATGGATAGTCCTAATGTCTTTAACATAAAGACTGTAAAAAAAGGAATAGCAAGGTTGATCGCTAATAGCCATGCAGCATTAAAAGCTAATAAATTTTTAAAATTCTTGTTTTTAAGAGGTTCTAGCAAGAGGAGGCCTAGATTTCCTCCCGACATTTGTTGCTTTGGCTCAGTCGCCTGTATCAAGAAGATAGCCCCTACCGCTCCTATGCTACCTGCGGCAAAAAAGTAAGCTCCATAAAGATTGGTTAGGCCACTTGGGTTATCGTTGGTATAATAATCTACCAAGGATGCTACAACCAAACTGACTGCAATATTCGTGATCTGCATTATACGCGTCCGTTTGGAAAAATAGCTTCCCAATCGCTCCTCGGGCACGAGATCTTTGATCCATGAATTCCAACCTGCTCCTCCTATAGCACTCAAAAAATAATGGATAAACATAAAGCTAAGTAGGATATTGAATGAAAGATTTGCATTACTCCAGATAACTAAGCCAATAAGTAGCAGAGGTATTTTTGCGATAAAGACTGAGAGCACAGTAATTACTTTCCGATTCGGATATCGTTGCATTAATGCAATGGTAAATAGCTGCGCGAGATTACATAAAGTAGGGAATGAAGCCAATAAGCCAATTTGAAAATTGCTGGCCCCAAGCAGTAAAGCTGCTCCGACTAAAATGGCGCCACTGCTAAGACAAACAACCACCTCCGAACACAATCCGTCTATTACAACCATTCGGAGACTTTTGTCTATATCCTTTGGCTCGAGATGATGTTTCGGCTGGATATCCATAGTGTTTTCTGAAGTAACATTTACACAATCGCTTTGGTTGTCCAAAAGTAAATAATGGGTTTTAATACGTTTAGTGAAGTATTTCATTCATATAATTGAGTATTAGTCCATTCAACTATTCTAATTTCTTATTCGTTCATCATGCAAAGGTTTTTGACGACTACTGTAATGGTTGATGAAACAGATCGTCGTTGAAATGATGTTGGATAAAAAAAATAAATATGGCACACAAACCGCGCATTTTAACCTGGCATATCCACGGTTCTTATCTTTATTATTTATCAAAGGGTGACTATATCATTTATGTCCCTTTTAATCCTGAGCGAGGAGCAAGATATGTAGGTAGAGGCAATACTTTCCCATTCGGCGAGAATGTCATTGAAGTTCCGGCAAACGAAGTACGTAATCTCGAATTCGATCTTATTCTTTTTCAATGCGACGAAAATTACCTCGAAGATCAGTACGTTATCCTCTCATCCACACAGCAGCAACTGCCGAAGATATATATTGAGCATGACCCACCTTGGCAGCATCCCTGTGATGAAATACATCCTGTGACTAATCCAACAGTAACGTTGGTACATGTTACTCATTTTAATAGTTTGATGTGGAAAACAACTTTGCCTGATGTACGCATTATACCTCACGGTGTGGATACGCATGGTGTTACGTATAACGGTAAACTCGAAAAAGGTATTGTTGTTATAAACAACCTTCCGTCTCGTGGGCGTATGCTTGGAAGCGATCTGTTTGAACGTGTGCGTGAACAAATTCCTTTAGATTTAATCGGTATGGGGAATGAGCCATGGGGACTTCGTGAAGTTTTACACCCCAGATTGCCTGAATTTATTAAAGATTATCGCTTTTTCTTTAATCCAATCAGGTATACCAGCCTTGGCTTAGCAATCTGTGAAGCTATGATGGTAGGTCTGCCAGTGGTAGGCCTAGCCACGACAGAGCTCTCCACTGTTATTGAAAACGGTAAAACGGGCTACATCGGATTGGATATCGACCAACTCGTTGTGAAAATGAAAATGTTATTGGATAGCCCACAACATGCAGAGCAGTTAAGTATGCAGGCACAGCAAAAAGCGCAGGAGCTTTTTGATATCCAACGATTCGTAAAACAATGGGAATATTTGATAAATGAAAAAATTAACTAACACTACTATATCATGCAAAAGAAAATAGCTTTTATTAGTGATCATGCTTCGCCGCTTGCTACTTTGGGAGGAAAAGACAGCGGAGGACAGAATGTATACGTTGCGGAAGTTGCTGTTCAACTTTCGTTATTAGGTTATCAAGTCGATATTTATACTCGAGCGGAAGATCCTACCCAAGATGAAATAGTTTACTGGAAACCCAATATCAGAGTGATTCATATTGTTGCGGGGCCTATTGCAATATTGCCGAAAGAACAGCTTTACGATTATATGACTGAGTTTAGTTCCAATATGATCAGTTTTATTGAAGACAACCATTTACAGTACCATTTAGTACATGCGCATTTCTGGCTTTCAGGCATGGTTGCGATCGATGTGAAAAAGCAATTGGAAATTCCTTTTGTAGTCACCTTTCACGCTTTGGGGGCCGTACGACGGCTTCATCAAGGCTGCTCAGATAAATTTCCAAAAATTCGCGAAAAAATTGAAAGGGATATTATCTGGCAAGCCGAACGCATTATTGCAGAATGTCCAAACGATCTAAAAGATCTTATACAACATTATCAGGCTCCGCTTGATAAGATAGAGATTATTCCATGTGGATATAATCCCACTGATTTTTACCCAGTAGACCGCAAAGAGGCCAAGAAAAGATTAAATCTCAATCCAGCATTTACCTATATTCTACAACTTGGTCGTATGGTCAAACGCAAGGGAATTGATAATGTTATCGAAGCATTTTCACATGCCCAACATGCAATTCCCGAACTTCGGTTATTGGTTGTTGGGGGGAATTTTCAATCCGAGGATGATCAAATTGAGTTTGATCGGCTCAACCATCTTTGCGAAGAGTTAGACCTTAAAGACAAGGTCATTTTTACTGGGCAAAAGAACCGTGATATGCTCAGATATTATTATGCTGCAAGTGAATTGTTTATTACAACGCCTTGGTACGAACCCTTCGGTATTACGCCGTTGGAATCTATGGCCTGTGGCACACCAGTTATCGGAGCTGACGTGGGCGGTATTTCTTTCACCGTACGTAACGGAGAGACTGGTCTGCTCGTAGCACCACAGCAGCCCCAACAATTGTCATCTGCTATCGTTGACCTCATTAGTGATGATCGTAAGCGACTAAAATTCGCTGTCAATGCACTTCGTCATGTCAAAAGTTTTACTTGGAAAACTGTTAGCGAAAGTATCGCACAATTATATGAGCAATGCATACCGCAGGTTAGAGAAAGAGAAACTATAGCGCACATCAAACAAAACTTTTTAAATTCTTCAAAAGTACTTGAAAAAGCAGCAGATATGCTTGCTTTATGTATAGCAAAGCTTTCTTTCAAAATGGTGGAGGTACTCCAAAATGGCAATAAGATCATGATCTGCGGCAATGGTGGAAGCGCGGCTGAGAGCCAGCATTTTGCCGCTGAGTTGGTAGGGCGTTTTGAGATACCCAACCGGCCTGGTTATCCTGTAATTTCATTGAACACGGACTCATCAGTTATAACAGCCTGGGCAAATGATTTTGGTTATGATACTATATTTTCTAGACAGGTTCAAGCGCTGGGGCAATCCGGAGACATGCTAATATGCTTGAGTACAAGTGGAAAATCCCCCAACATTATCAATGCGCTGAAAGAAGCAAGTAATAAGGATATTATCTGCGCAAATTTATTGGGTAAAGATGGTGGAGAGGCCACCCAGTTCGGTGATCATAACCTTATCGTCCCCTCTGATAACACCGCACGTATTCAAGAGGTGCAGCTTCACGTTATACATCAGCTTTGCGCGCTAGTTGAACAACAGATGAGTACCAAAGCGATCTCTACGGAACATAATATTATACAGAAAAAACTAACAGCATAGATGGAAAAAGCAATATTTTTAGACAAGGATGGGACGCTCATAAAAGATGTGCCCTATAATGTCGATCCGGGGCGCATTGTGTGTTATCCGGATATCTTTGCTTCTTTGCGACTTATGCAAAAAAATGGCTATAAGCTCATTATTATTAGCAACCAGTCCGGTATTGCCAAAAGGTATTTTACAATAAGCGATCTCGATATTGCATTTTCAGAACTTTCTGATCAGCTAAAAGCCGAACACATTATTTTGGATGGGATTTATTATTGTCCGCATGGTGAAGTTACAGATGAGCCAGTATGTACATGTCGCAAGCCCCTGCCTGGTTTGCTTCACAAGGCAGCGAAGGATTTAGATGTCGACCTAAAGAAATCATGGATGATCGGAGATATCTTGAGCGACATTGGAGCAGGGCGTGCCGCTGGCTGCCGGACAATTTTGGTCGACCGTAATAAAAAGGAGCGTAGGAATTTTCGTATTTCAGATCCCAAATTTACACCGGATTACATCGTAGATGATTTCTATGGCCTAAATCAAATTATAACATCAGATACAATAAATTATGAAAGATATAGTGTTAAATAAGTTGGTTGAAAATGGGTTTAACAGTCCCAAAATACTTGTCCTCGGAGACTGTATGTTAGACATTTATTTGGACGGAGCATGCAAACGTCTTGCACCTGATGTTGCTGTACCGGTACTTGATGTCCAATCTGTGCAACAATGTCTTGGGGGGGCTGCAAACGCTATAACCAACCTGAGCAATATGGGTGCTGTAGTATCAATAATCACTATGTTAGGTAATGACTCAAGTGCACAAACTATTGTCCAGCAACTGAAGCAACAGCATGTTGATATAAGTGGTATTATATACAACGACAGCTGTCAGACATTGACCAAAACGCGTTTACTTAGAGAGAGCCAGTGCCTTTTACGGTATGATATCGGCAAAAACTATCAATTTAGTCCGATGCTACTGAAACAGTATCTTGCCAATGTGAAGGCAGTACTACCTACAGTGGATATTATCTTCATCGCTGACTATGATAAAGGAAATATACCTGATGAGTTAATTGAACTATTATACCAAGAACAGCAAAAGGATCCGAAAATTATTGCAGTAGATAGCAAGGATTATTATAAGTATCGTTGTCTCAAGCCCGATCTTATTAAACCAAATTACGAAGAAGCACGCAAAATACTCGGACAAGAAGAGGAAGACGACCGGATTGCTCAGGCCCTACAATGGTCAGAAAGCTTATGTGTCGTATCCAATGCCCGTTGGGTGACACTTACCATGGATAAAGATGGCGTTATACTGTTTAGAAAAGATAGTGAACCAAAATACTATTCTGTTCCAGTGTTAAAGAATGGCAATTTTTCGGGTGCAGGTGACACGTTTCTGACGACACTTTGCTTAGCTTATTTCAATAGACTTGACCATGACATTGCAATATCTTTGAGTATAAGGGCCGCACAGATCGGAATAAAGAAAAGTGGAACAGCATACTGTAGTTGCCAAGAACTAGCGCGGCAGCTCGACAACAATGATAATAAGGTAGTCGTAGACCTGAATGATCTCGAGGTGCTCTGCAATGACGTCCGAAAAGAACAGCGGATTGTGTTTACCAATGGTTGTTTTGATATCTTTCATGCGGGCCATGCACACTATCTTTGTGCAGCTAAATCCCATGGAGACATTCTTATTGTAGGTATTAATACCGATGAAAGTATTACTAGATTGAAGGGATCTTCGCGGCCCGTAAACACATTAGCTGATCGAATACAAGTGCTTCGTGCTTTGGAAGCAGTGGATTATATTGTAC
Organism: Sphingobacterium prati; assembly: GCF_013167215.1. Taxonomy (GTDB): domain Bacteria; phylum Bacteroidota; class Bacteroidia; order Sphingobacteriales; family Sphingobacteriaceae; genus Sphingobacterium; species Sphingobacterium prati. Next base: position 140,493 of record NZ_JABJWY010000034.1, on the reverse strand, counting down.
CTTTTGGGGATGAATTCTCGGATACGCCAATTTCCGTTCTGGAAAAAGTTAGACCGCACATTTTCGTCAAAGGCGAAGAATACACGAATGAAACGATGGCTGAAGAAAGTCTCTTACACCTATTGGGGACAAAACTTGTATATATCAAGCATATTCATAAACAGTCGACTTCCAAAATTATAAAGCGTGTACAGGAACAGGGTGGACAATTTCTAAAAAAAATTGGTTAGTATGAGCAATTGGAAAGAGTGTAAAAATATATTGGTCATCCGGTTGGATAATATGGGTGATCTGATTATGAACAATGCAGCACTTCAGGAACTAAAGTTTGCTATCCCTGACTGCAAAGTCACTTTGCTTGCCTCTGAGATGGCTATTCCGATAATTCCTTTCTTAGGTACTGTAGACGACTATATGCAATACGAAGCCCCTTGGATGAAGCTGGCCGGCCAAGATTCAGCTGAAGGTACCGAAGTCTTGATTAATGAAATCAGATCGCGGCAATTTGATGGTTGTTTGATCTTTAATGTTTATAGCCAAAATCCAATGGCCGCTATATTGTTGGCATTTTTAGCGGGAATTCCTCGACGAGCTGCTTATATGCGTGAGAATCCGTATTCACTTCTCACGGATTGGATACCTGATAAAGAGCCTTTATTTCAAGTAAAACATCAGATTACACGTGATCTCGACCTTTTGAGACATCTCGGTATCTCGTATGCAAGTAGCCGTTTGCCTTCCTTAAAAAATATACCCCAGATGGTATCGCTCAATCTTCCCACCGCAAAAAGCAAGCGGGTGGTCCTTAACTATGACGTTTCCGAGGAAAAACGACGCATTGCGGTCAAAATTGCACAGGAGCTAACGCAAAAATTAATCGATTTGGACTACCAAGTCGTTTTGATCGGTAAAAATGATTCTGACTATCTTAGAGCTAGTCGACAAAATCTAAGTTCATCAAATTTAATCAACTTGATAGGTATGACGAGCATTGCCGATCTTCTCGCACTCTTACAAAATTCTGATGCAGTAATCACTGTGAACACTGCTGTCGCCCACATTGGCTGTGCATTAGCGAAGCCTACTCTGGTACTCTATGCTCAGACTAATCCTCAGCACATTCCATGGTCACAAGATTCTGATTTTATCTTGTACCCCGTGCGGTCTACTATGCGATCTAAAAATACCATCAATACTTTTGTGGACAAACAGAGTAAACCCTCACAAAATATGGCGTTGCGTACCGATATTATTCTTCAGAAATTTTCCGTGTTGCTTGCAAATGCTGCGCAGCAGCAAGGTCTAGTCCAACAAGCCGATTAATTTCTTTGGTTATATCATCGATTGCAATGGGGTACCTTGCATCGAAGGTGGCGTGCAGTACTTTATCTTGCGGCCCCCAGCGATGCGGTTCGCCGTCCATGCTTAACACAATACTCTTAGTTTGTAGCGCTGCAGCAAGATGCGAGATTCCTGTGCAATTACAGATTAATAAAGATGTCTCCTTCAGAAGACATCCAAGTGTCCCTAGATCTAGCTGACCACAAAAATCGATCGCTTTGTCTTCCAAGCATTCTTGCAATCTGTCTACAAGAGCTTGCTCGGATTTTACCCCTGTCATCACAACCTTATATCCTCGTACAAGCATCTTTTTCGCCAGCAACGCAAAGTTTTCTATCGGCCATTGGCGTTTTATATCCCTGCTACCTACATGCACAATTATAAAGGGTTGAGCGATTACTTGTTTTATTTTATTATAGGCAGTCCAATCTTTTGCGAATAAAGGAAAATACATTTTGGTATTAGGAATTTGAAGCCCTAAATATCTGACTAGCGCCAGGTGTCGATCCACTTCATGTAGCTCATGTGGGTACTTTAGCCAATCTGGATCGTTTACATCTGATGTCGGTTGAAATCCCACCAGGCGCTGTGCATTGAAATTTTGTAAAAAATTATTTACTATAGTTCCCTGACCGTGCATTTGCAGTAGCAGATCAAACTTTTCAGCTTGCATGCGCGATATGAAATGTGCTAATTCGCTTAGATTACAAGGAATTTCAGGAAGGTCAGGATGCCCCGGGAAATCAATGAATTCATCAATACAGTCAAAACGATCAATCAATTCGCGCATATGCGGAAGACCTATAAAATATAGCCGAACTTGAGGATAATTGTATTTTAATGCAGAAATAGCTGGTATCGCGCATAATAAATCACCTAGTTGTAGGGCTCGGAAGACAGCAATTTTAAACATAATAATAGTTTATAAGATAGACAGCGATCAAAGGCAAAGGGTTTTTGTCATTAATTTGATTTTAATATTAATACAAACTTTGAGGCAGGTTTATCCGTTCAATTGGTAAACCAACACTAATATTTCAAGTATATGGAAAAATTAAAAAACAAAAGGATTGCGATCCTGGTCGCTGACGGATTTGAGGAGATTGAATTAAGCAGTCCAAAAGAGGCTTTAGAACTTGCTGGAGCGAAGACTGATGTTATATCGCCCTCAAAAACTAAAGTGAGATCCAAAAATGGTGATGAGTGGTCAAAAGATTATCCTGTTGATATAGATCTGCAAAATGCGGAAGAAAATAAGTATGATGCGCTTTTACTGCCGGGCGGCGTTATTAATCCCGATAAATTACGAACTAATAAGACCGCTACAGCTTTGATCAACGCATTCTGGGAGCGTGGTAAACCGATAGCAGCCATCTGTCACGGCCCGCAACTGTTAATTAATGCTGATCTGGTTCGGGATAAAAAAATGACTTCTGTAGAAGCGATAAAGATAGATTTGATCAATGCTGGCGCTAAATGGGAAGATGCGGAAGTCGTCATTGACGATGGTTTAATTACTAGTCGGACCCCAGAAGACCTTCCTGCTTTTAACAAAGCAATTGTCAGGGCGTTTTCGAAATAGAGATCAAAAACTCAATGATGTTGGGTTTACATGTTGAAACCATAGAAAACGTATAATTACGAAATATTCAGGTACTAAAACTGTCAACTATTAGTGCAATAGATATGTTCAATCAATAAATAGCATATAAATCAAGTATTATGAACACAGCAAAAACTACAAGCCACGCAACTGCTAAAGGGCAGTCCCGTGGGAAAAGTACGGACAGTGAAAAAAGTATGAACAAGAGCAATGGAAAAAATACGTCAGTTTCAAAAAATGGGCAGAATGGTACTTCTGATAAAACAAAGGATGAGCTCTTGCAAATGGCCAAAAAATTAGAAATTACCGGGCGTCATGATATGACAAAAGATGAATTGATCAAAGCGATCGACAAGCACGGGAAAAAATAACCCGCTCTTGAATAATTTTGAAGGAATTTCTGGATTATAAAAAGTGACCCATTAGCTGGGTCACTTTTTTATTGTTTTTTTTCTTTTGGCCTGTCTGTGGGATCGTTAGGCATTTGATTCAGTTGCTCTACCTGGGGATCTACACCCGCCTCAGCATCTCCGCGATCCTTATGATCTACATTTTTCAAGATCTCTCCCTCAGCGCCAAGTTTAACTTTCTTTTTTTTCTCCATTTCCCTTCCGACTAGTCGATTTTCATTTTTCGTTGCCATATTTTTTCAATTTTGTTTATCTACTGAAAAGTCGCTGATAGAACGCAAGCAGACTTTTAAATAGTGTAAATTACACTACTATGCAGTAGGAACAGCGTTCAAGTGTAAAACGTTTTTTCTAAAATTCAGTACCATTATGACATTGAATACTGTTGTAGCGGGATGGTTTATCTAAACTAAAAAACTCCAACCTTTTTTTGTTGCATAGTGTTCTTTACAAAAGCAATAGACTTAAAGCAATTTTGAACTAATATTATAAAAACATGAGTAAGTTAATTAAAGCAATAATCAGTAGTGTTGTGGTACTAACTGTTTTTGGATGTAATGGTACACAATCTAATGATCAAAAATCAAAAGAATTAATGCGGGATTCTGTACCAAATGATACAACAACGATTCAATATCGAGATACAACCTCAAGTGAGTCCCACGGAGAAATCCCACCAACGCCACAGCCTGATACTTCTTCAAAAAAATAAAACCAATTTGATTTAGTTATTGTTCAATCTCCGATAATAGCATAATTATTTGTACTCTTCCGTCGGGAGACGGCCGGAGATTGATTTATTGTAGGAAGCTAGACACGAAAGTGTCTAGCTTTTCATTATTCTGATTATTAGTCAAAGGATAAATTGATCTTCGAAAAACCTAATCCTTGTAATAAAGGTTTGAAAACAATTATTGCATTCGATTTTGTCTGTTGCAGAATATCTGATTTTTTGACATCATCTGCCACAGCTTTTTCAGCGGTTTTATACGCTTCATCTACCAATTCGGCCTCTCTAAGAAATGCCATTTTGGTATCATAAACCTTTGATGCCTCATGGTCGATCTTAATATAACATATTTCTGGCACCGGCAATTTGATGGAAACAGAATCCCCTATCACCTTAATATCCTCAGGTGTCAGTTTAGTCAAGTTCACACAACCTACAGCATCTGCCTTGACAATGAGTAATACGCTTGCTGTAGGCAAAAAAGTATTGATGTTTTTGTGTTCAACAACATCACTGTAACGATATTTAACAAGCTCCAATTTACCCATCGCTTCAATGCGATCGACCAGCAGCTGGTGCTTGCTTTCTACTTTAGGCCCGCTGTTGTATTTTTGATAGACATACCAAGCCCCTACTGCCAAAATGGCCACGATCAATAAAAATTTTAAAAATTTTCCCATAAATATTATAATACAAATAATAGACCAAGCTGCAATTATTGATATTTGGGCCGAAAATGTTGTACGAACACTGACTTATGCTATTTTATAATATCGCTTGGCAAAAATATACCATTTGATAGACAATCGGTTAATCAAAAAGTTTGAAAAACATTTGGAAGATATGGCCTATAGTACTACTTTTGTGACATCAAAATCACGGTAGGTATAGCTCAGTTGGTTAGAGCACTAGATTGTGGTTCTAGGGGTCGTCGGTTCGAGCCCGATTACTTACCCAAAAGGCAGATCAGTAAAATGGTTTGCCTTTTTTGCGTTCCAGCCTATTCGTTGTTTTTATAACCGTTTGTGGTATCCCCTAAATTTTGTCAACCATTCGCTCGATGTCGCTGTTCTTTTTGTGTAGGCTTTATCCAAAAATAACATGAAGAATGCAAAGATATATATAGGGACATCTGGTTGGCATTATAAGCATTGGAAAGACACTTTCTATCCAGCAGAGTTGAAAAACGATAATCAATTGAGGTATTTTTCCGACATTTTTCCGACGGTTGAAATCAATAATTCCTTTTACAGGCTCCCCACTGACGATATGTTTATCAATTGGTATAAACAAGTGCCAGAGGATTTTGTATTTGCTGTAAAAGCCAGCCGTTTCATCACACATGTAAAGAAATTGCATGTTGATCACGATACGATTGATCAATTTATGCTACGGGCAGCCCATTTGAAAGAAAAGCTGGGTCCTATCCTATTTCAGTTGCCGCCAAGGTGGCATGTTAATACCGAAAGGCTTCATGACTTTCTTGTGAAGTTACCTACCGACCATAGATTTGTGTTTGAGTTTCGCGATTCTAGTTGGAACATTCCGGAAATTTATAAGCTACTTGAACATTATAATTGTGCTTATTGCATTTATGATCTCGCTGGGTATCAGAGTCCAGTTATTATCACGGCAGACTTTGTTTACATACGGCTGCATGGTCCAGGAGATAAATATCAAGGCAGCTATACAAAAAATAATCTGATCAGTTGGGCAGAAAAATGTATCGATTGGCAAGATGAAGGAAAGGATATTTATTTCTATTTTGATAATGATCAAAACGGCTATGCACCGCATAACGGGCAGACGTTAATGAAGATATTGAAATAATCGCAAAACTTTTAAAAACATTCAAACCATCCCATTTCCACTGCTGTTCTTCTTATAAAAAAATCAAAATTATGGCAACATCAAAGCAAAACAATCAACAGATGCCAAATGCGCATTTACATGAGTTATTTATAGACGAGTTAAAGGATATGCTCGGGGCAGAAAAACAACTTTTGAAAGGCTTGAAAAAGCTCAGTAAGGCAGCTGAAAGCGAGGAGTTAAAACAAGCATTTGACCAACATTATAGCCAAACTGAAGGTCACATCGAGCGCCTGAAAGGAGTATTTACATCGTTAGAAATGAGCGCACGTGGTAAAAAATGCAAAGCTATGGAAGGTCTTCTTGAAGAAGCTGACGAAATCGTTGAGAGCTTTGAAGGTGATCCAGCGTTGGATGCCGCACTTATTTCGGCCGCTCAAAAGGTAGAGCATTATGAAATTGCCAGTTATGGTTGTTTGGTGACCTATGCAAAACTTATGGAGCATAGTGAGGCCGAGCAATTGCTTCAGCAAACTTTAGACGAGGAAAAACAGACTGATAGTCTTCTGACAGAAATTGCGATGTCAGGTGTAAATGAATCTGCATCTTAGTATCAGAAATGCCCGGATCCTCGGGCATTTCTATTTTTAAATCTCAACCCAACTTCTTTCGGCCCCTCCACGGTGCTTCCCTTGTTTCCGAGCAAATATCCAAGGATTATAGTCACAAACAAGCAGGCCTGAGACAAGAGGTCTATTTCTGAACTGTGTTTGTAAATATTAGACTTCACTACCTAAAGCCGCTGACCTAGGGTAATAGGCCATATTCCGGTGAGCCACGAGTAAGGCTTTGTAAGCTAATTTTTTGTGTTTGAAGTTCAAGTTAGAGCTCAAATAAAATCCTTTTATTTTGGACAAACACTTTGCCGATAGCTTTTGTTATTTAATAGGATACAAAAACGATCCGATTAAAAGCGAATACAGTTGAAGAAAAAAAAATTACTTATGATACAAACGACAGAAGTCATAAATCACGCAGCCCGGTTGGGCAACCTTGATGTGTTACACGAGCTCATCCGACAAAACGCAGATTTGAATTCACGTGACGTGAAGGGATATACACCTTTGATTATTGCCTGTTACAACAATCAGCTTGCAGCAGCAAGGCTTTTGCTCCAAGCTGGCGCTGATGTTAATGCACAGGACAATGGCGGTAATACGGCATTAATGGGTGTCGCCTTCAAAGGATACAAGGATATTGCCGAATTATTAATCCTCCATGGTGCTGACTTGAATCTGCAACATGGAAATGGTGGTACCGCCCTAATGTTTGCAGCGATGTTTGGTAGAAATGACGTTTTAAAACTTTTACTCGAAAGTGGTGCAAATAGAACATTGGTCGATAGTCGTGGACTCTCGGTTGTGGACTTGGCAGCACAACAGGGCAACGAAGCAGCAATATCTCTTCTTCAAAGCGAACAATATATGAACTAAAGGAAAGCCCGGCTATTGCCAGGCTTTCCTTTAATTTTTTGAGATTTCAGTAATTCTACGCAGGCACTTGTCTAGGTTTTTCGCGTTCCCAGAATCTATGCTGTGCAATCGCTTTGATAAATTTGTCTGCTAATTCGGAGGGTTTCTCCGCGATGACAACTCCTTCAGAAAGTACAGTTTCTTCCGAAAACTCTTCGGGTAATTTATCAAAGAAATAGGTGGCTTCCAACACTTGACTCGCCTCTGTATCAGCTCCGATAGCTTTACAGTGTTTAAAAGCCTCATTCAAAAAATGAACAGCATTTGCTTCCGCTTCCAGAGTGGCCACACTATTTTTACCACCTGGTACATATACAGCATCATAAAGTACAGAAGCCCCTGTCAAAAAACTCTCTTCCACAGGAATAGCTGTATTATCCGATGCAATTATTTCACCCAGTTTTGGCGCAATTACATGAACTATGCCGCCAGCAGCCAGTATGGCATCACGGACTACTTGTAGGGAGGCTGCATTCACGCCATCGGCAGCGAGCACAGCTACTTTTCGACTTAAAATACTCTCTTTAGTCGTATTCATCATACTCAGCGCAGCTGATTTTTTTAATTTTCCTTCAACTTGGATGGGTTCATAATCTGAAGGATCACCGTCGGCAGGGATGCTGCGGTTAATCGGCTTTTCGAGCTGTTGTGGTACTTCGAGCCCCAAAGCAAAAGCAACTTCCGCAGCGAGTCCTTTATCCACTAAGGATAAGATACCGACCATCCGTTGTCTTACTGCTACCGCCTTAACCTTACCAAGTTCAAAGCTAAAAGCATCGATAATATGGTTTTTTTCGGGTTCCGACTGGCTGTGAAAAAATAGTCTAGCCTGGCTAAAGTGATCGCGGAAGCTATCACTTCTAGCGCGGACTTTTCGCGCATCAATGCGTTCTTGGTAGCTGGTGAAACCGCCTTCAGCTTCTTTCACCTGTGCTGGGTCATTGTTTCCAAGTGAATTCGGACCGTAGCTCGTTTTACCGCGATCGATTCGTTGTCGCATAAATCCATCACGTTGGTTATTATAGGAAGAATTGATCGGACGATTAATTGGTATCTCATGGAAATTAGGACCACCCAATCGAATCAATTGAGTATCTGTGTAGGAAAACAAACGACCTTGCAATAAGGGGTCATTTGTGAAGTCAATACCAGGAACAACATTCCCAATATGGAAAGCAGCTTGTTCAGTCTCAGCAAAAAAATTATCTGGATTTCGGTTAAGTGTCATTTTGCCGATTCTTTGAACGGGGACTAGTTCCTCTGGAATAATTTTAGTTGAGTCCAATAAATCAAAATCAAACTTAAATTCGTCAGCTTCAGGGATAATCTGCACACCCAATTCATATTCCGGGAACGCGCCACATTCAATGGCATCCCAAAGATCGCGCCGATGAAAATCCGGATCTTTTCCAGAAATGTTTTGCGCTTCATCCCATGCGACGGAATGCACGCCCAATAGTGGTTTCCAATGAAACTTCACAAAATGTGCTTCCCCCTTTTTATTGATAAATCGGAAAGTATGGACTCCAAATCCTTCCATCATACGGTAACTGCGCGGAATAGCGCGGTCACTCATGAGCCACATTATCATGTGGGTAGATTCAGGCATTAGTGAAATAAAGTCCCAAAAAGTGTCGTGTGCTGATGCCGCCTGCGGAATTTCATTATCAGGCTCAGGTTTTACTGCGTGTACCAAATCTGGAAATTTCATTGCATCCTGTATAAAAAAAACGGGCATATTATTGCCGACAAGATCGAAATTACCTTCCTGCGTATAGAACTTTACAGCAAACCCACGTACGTCACGCGCTAGATCCGTAGACCCTCTAGATCCGGCGACAGTTGAGAAGCGCACGAACACCGGCGTTTCTGTTTCTGTGTCATTCAGGAAGGCCGCTTTTGTAAACTCACCTAATGGTTTGTACAATTTAAATACGCCATGTGCGCCAGATCCCCTTGCATGTACTACACGTTCGGGGATACGTTCGTGGTCGAAGTGAGTAATCTTTTCACGAAGAATAAAATCTTCTAATAATGTAGCGCCCCGGTCACCGCCACGTAGTGAGTTCTGATCATCATTGATTTTAACTCCCTGATCTGTTGTCATTAGTTCACCACTAGCATCGGATATATGTTGATTTAATGATTTAATTTTCTCATTTTCTGGCTGTTTAACCTTTTTAACTTGTGTTTCTCTCTTTTTCATCGTAATAAGATTAATATTTATTGTTCTGGAGCAGTGTATTCGATTTGGTTTTCTGCCACCTCATACAGCAATGCATCTGCGGCTTCTTCTTCTCCCAGGGTCTGTTCCAATAGCGAGGCGACTTCTTGCAAACCTAGTGTAAAGGCTAGCTGAAGCAATCCACTATAGCTTGCAATTTCGTAATGCTCTACTTTTTGCGAAGCTAAGATGATGCCCACATCGCGGGCCACAGTGCCGGCCTCTGTACCTGCTATTATCCCCTCTGCTTCTTTGGTCAATCCTTCCATCGCATCGCATTTCTTTGCCAAGGCTTCCTTACCCATTAGCTTGAAGATCTGCTCCAACCGCACAACATGCTGCTCCGTTTCCTTGAGATGATTTTCGATAGCAGTTATCAAAGCTGACGAATTTGCAGCTTTTATCATTTTTGGAAGAGATTTGACCAAATGGTTTTCTGCCCAATACAAGTCCATGATCCCATCCAAAAACAGCTCTTGCAGTGACGATTCTGCATTTAAAGGTGTCTTAGTTTTGAACTTAGGCGTAGTTCCGCTTTCATGTTTCATAATTCAATGTTTAGAAATGTAAATAACTTAAGTTTATTTTATGAACTATTCCACAGTACAAATCGTTTGTTTTTTATATAAATAAGCAGAATATTCGTAAAATAAATTTGTAGGCTAATACACTTAATGTATAAAATAAAAAGCTAGGTTGGAAAGGAACCTAGCTTTTAAAAAACTTTCTTCACGACTGGGACAAGCAGTCTTTGATAATAGTACAATCTATGAAAGGACTTAGTTTGTATAATTTCACTTTTTAACCTTTTTCAGTTTTCATTCATTGAACTACAGGTAATATGGTCATATTGTCGAAAAAACGAGTCCACTCAGGGCGGGTATTGAGCACGTTTTGGTCAACAGACCAGATCCCAGCTCATGCTTATAGTTATTCGCATTTCCCGTGTCCCACACTAACTGCCATTTTTGGTGTTCGTTGATGGAAATATGCTGTATTTCATTCGAGAAATTCATAATTGCCAGGAGCCTGGCCGCACCATTTCCGGCACGTAGGATCAAGGTGTTCTGTGTTGGTAGGCAGTCAACTGTTAAGTCTTCGCGCTGCATATTGCTCCAAACGGGATGGGTTTTACGAAGTGCGATTAAATCCCTGTAGTAAGCCAAATGCTGTTGGTTGGAAACATGATGCTGTTCGCTCCAGTCCAATATTGAACGTTCGAATGTAGCTCGATCCTGTGGATCTGGAAACTGCCCTTCTCCTTGGAAATCAGCAAATTCACGTTTCCTTCCCGCTCTTACCATTTCCACCAATTCAGGCTCACTATGGCTGACGAAATACTGAAAGGGCTTTTTCGTTCCCCATTCCTCTCCCATAAACAACAAGGGAATATACGGCGATAGGAAGACTGCCAAAACCATTAATCTTATTTTTTCATCGCTATAGAGCGCGGCGCTTCGCTCACCTAGCATGCGGTTACCTACCTGATCGTGATTCTGACTAAATACAATAAATTTATTTCCCGAGATGCCTTTGGCATCAGTACCAAAGAACTTTTGACGATGACTAGAGTAGCAACCGTCAAATACGTAAGCCTGCTCGTAGGCTTTGGCAAGATGAGTAATCCCTTCGAATTCTTTATAATAGCCTTTTCTTTCTTCACCTACTGTTACCCGCAAAGCATGATGAAACTCGTCTAGCCATTGTGCATCCATTGCAAATCCATTCTTTTCTAGAGGATCTAGAAATCTACGGTCATTAAGATCGCATTCAACAAATAAATATCTTTGTTTTCTAGTGGTATTGATAATTCCATTCACTTCCTTGCGTATATCTTGAAGAATATGTATAGGACCAAAGTCTCTTATTGCATGTACCGCATCCATGCGTAGGCCATCGATATGAAAATCTTCAAACCACATCCGTACATTTGACATTACAAAATCACGAATCCCATGATTGAATTGATCGTCATAATTAATAGCTTGGCCCCATGGGGTATGATACTTATCTGTCAAATACGGTCCGAAATAAGAGAGATAGTTTCCTTCAGGTCCAAAATGATTATACACAACATCCAAAATGACCGCGATATCTGCGTGGTGACATGCATCCACCAGTCGCTGCAATTCATGGGCACCTCCATAAGAATGCTGCACCGCAAAAGGGAAAACACCATCGTAACCCCAATTTCTTTCACCTGGAAATTGCCCTATAGGCATAATTTCGATCGCATTTACCCCCAGATCTTTTAAATAGGGTATTTTTTCAATTATACCTGCGAAATTGTGATTTGTGCTAAATGTCCCTACGTGTAATTCATAAATGATTAAATCACGTTGCAAGGGCGGCACATATCCTTGATCGGTCCAGGGATAAGCGAGATCAATCATAGCAGATGGCCCATGCACCCCTTCTGGCTGGGATAGCGATGTTGGATCGGGATATGGGATCCCGTCTATGATTATTTTATAGTAATCTCCCCGTTGTGGCATCCGACTTTCGGTATACCAATAACCATATTCTTGTTTTTCGAGCGGCAATGAATGGTACGTTTTGCTTAACTCGCAATTTACGGTCTTTGCGTTTGGCGCCCATACTCGTATATGCGCCAAGTCGCCCTCCCAGCGTACCCCGAGCTGTGTAACTCCAGTGTTCTGCATAATAATAAATTAAATCTGCTGTTTCCTAACTTGACATGAGTACCAAAATTGAACGCGAGGGAACACTAACTCTACTGTTTGCCTCGAAGGTTGCATGATCGGTTATTGTATCCAAGTTTGTATCGATAACTTTAATCCAGCTCGTACCATAGCGTTGATCAGGGAGCTGATATTCGACGTCTTCCCAATAAGCATTGAAAAGCAGATAAAAATGATGGTCTGTTATTTTTGTTCCATCTTGACTTACTGATCTTATCCCTTCGCCGTTTAAAAAAACAGCTAAGGAACGTGCAAAATCATCTTCCCAATGGAAATCATCCATTTCTGTAGCATTAGGAAGAAACCATACGATATCTTCAACACCGGTACCTCTTATGGGTAATCCTTGAAACCATTTCCGGCGGCACAAACTGGGATGCTCTCTTCGAAATGCGATAAGGGTTTTGGTAAAATTCAGCAATGAACTATCCATGTTTTTCCAGTCAAGCCAAGAAATCGAATTATCTTGGCAATAAGCATTATTGTTTCCCTGTTGTGTTCGCCCAAATTCATCGCCTGCAACCAGCATAGGTACACCTTGAGATAAGAATAATGTGGTGAGCAAGTTCCGTTTTTGTTTTGCTCTCAAGTGGCTGATCTCAACGTTGTCGGTCGGACCTTCTGCACCACAGTTCCATGAACGGTTGTGGCTTTCCCCATCGTTGTTATCTTCACCATTAGCTTCGTTATGTTTGTCGTTGTAAGAGACAAGATCCTGAAGGGTAAAACCATCATGGGCCGTGATAAAGTTAACACTAGCCGATGGTCTACGGTTGTCGCCCTGATAAAGATCGGACGATCCGGTGAGGCGGTTGGCAAATTCTCCAATCATACTGTCAGCACCAATCCAGAAATCACGCATACAGTCACGGTATTTTCCGTTCCATTCTGCCCATCCCGGGGGGAATTCCCCCACTTGATAACCTCCTTCGCCAATATCCCAGGGCTCAGCGATCAATTTTACCTGCGAAATTATTGGATCTTGATGAATTACATCAAAAAAGGAACTTAATTTGTCGACATCATGGAGTTCCCGCGCTAACGCCGATGCTAGGTCAAAACGAAATCCATCCACATGCATTTCCTGAATCCAATAACGCAAGCTATCCATGATCATTCGCAATACATTTGGTTGACGTGCATTCAAAGTGTTTCCCGTTCCCGTAAAATCCATATAATAACGTCCGTCCTCTGTCAAGCGATAATAGGATGCGTTATCAATACCTCGAAATGAGAGTGTTGGCCCCATTTCATTTCCTTCGCCAGTATGATTATATACTACATCCAGGATTACTTCGATTCCTGCTGCATGCAGAGATTTGACCATCGTTTTGAATTCGGTCACTTGATCACCCTGAGTCCCACCTGAAGCATAGCGTATATCAGGTGCAAAGAAGCCAATTGAATTATATCCCCAATAATTAGTAAGCCCCTTATCGATGAGGTGGCGATCGCTTAAAAAATGATGAACGGGCAATAATTCAACAGCAGTGACTCCTAATTCTTTGAGGTAAGTAATTGTAACTGGATGACCCATCGCAGCATAAGTTCCTCTGATGTTTTCCGGAATATCGGGATGCAAGGCAGTAAAGCCTTTTATATGGACTTCATAGATAACACTGCGATGCATAGGTATGCGCATCGGTTGGTCTTCTCCCCAATCGAATCGATTATCGACCACAACTGACTTGGGTACATATGCAGCGCTGTTTGCGTCATCAAAACTAAGATCCACTTCTGGCGCTCCAATACGATAGCCGAAGAGCGCGTCATTCCACTGCACTGTACCAGAAATTGCTTTAGCATATGGATCAATCAGTAATTTGTTCGCATTGAACCGATGTCCCTCTTGAGGAAGGTAAGGTCCATGCACACGATAGCCATAACGTTGTCCAGGTTTTATTCCATTTAGATAGATATGCCATACCTGATGCGTTTTTTCTTTTATTTTGATTTTTAGGACTTCAACTTCTTCCTCGGTATCGTCGTATAGACAGAGTTCTACACTTTCAGCATGTTCAGAAAACAAGGCAAAATTAACGCCATGTCCATCAAATGTAGCACCGAGCGGGTAAGGTGTTCCAGTATAAATTTTTGGTTCCATTGTGTATTATCTATTATATAATTGCGTGTATTGCCATAATTGTTTTTGAACGTTTTTTTGAAATGCTTGCTTTTTCATACGCCACAGCCAATTTCCTACAGTACTTGCGGGTTTATTCATCCGGCATGAACCATCTAGTTCCAAAATATCCTGCATCGGAATAATGGCTGTATCGGCGATAGAAGCATACAAGAGTCGGATAAATGACTTATTGATGTTTGAAGCATCAATAGAAGCCCCAACAAACTGATCTATTCTATTTCTTGTAGACTGATCAACATCTTGGTTATACCAGGAGAGCAACGTGTTGTTGTCATGTGTACCTGTATAAGCGACAAAGTTCTGACCGTATTGATGCGGAATATGTGGCGAGCGGGGCATGTCTTCCTCAAAGGCAAATTGTAATACTTTCATCCCTGGCATCCCAAATTGATCCCTCAAAGCACAAACCGCTGAATCCACATCCCCGAGATCTTCAGCGACAAAAGGCATATGTCCTAGTTCGTTCTTTACATGCTCAAAAAAATCTGCTCCAGGTCCAGGTGACCATGCACCACTTTTTGCGCTCTGCTCCTCTGCAGGCACCTGCCAAAAGCTAGAAAAGGCGCGGAAATGATCTAACCGACACTGATCGAATAATTTACAGTTATGTCGCAGACGGGCAACCCACCACCTATAGCCATCCCTTTTGAGTACTTCCCATTGATATATAGGCATACCCCAGAGCTGACCCTGATCATTGAAATAGTCTGGAGGTACGCCGGCGACTTTGGTCATGTTGCCAGCTTGACCAAGCGTGAAAAATTGGGGATTCGCCCACACATCTGCTGAATCATAGTTGACGTAAAAAGGAATATCGCCCAATAGCCTAATCCCGTGATCCCCACAATAATGATGCAACTCTTGCCACTGATGATAGAATACATACTGCCACCATTTTATCATTTGGATATCAGTGTTATGTTCGCTCTTAAACATATTGAGTGCATCTTTATCTCTCAATTTATATTTCTCGGGCCATTTATACCACGGAAGATTATCATATTTTTCCTTCAATAGTGTGAAGCAAGCAAAATTCTCCAACCAGTGGGATTCATCGCTGCAAAACGTTACAAAAGCCGTTTCTTCCTCGACCGATGATCGACTATACGCTATTTTCAACAGTCTATATTTAATCGAGCTTACCTCCTGAAAATTAATCTCGGTTGAATAGGGCCTTTTTATGGCGTGCAATTCCTCTTCTGTTAATAAGTCAATTTTGGCAAGCCCTTCTACGTCAATAAATAGTGGATTGCCAGCCCATGCGCTCAGTGTACTATAGGGAGAGTGACATTGGGCCTCTGCGGTTGGGCCCAGCGGAAGCATTTGCCACCAGGACTGTCCACTTGCCTGCAATTGGCGGACAAAGCGGCGGGCCTCTTTGCCCAGGTCACCGATGCCATATGGAGAGGGCAGTGAACTAATGTGCATTAATATGCCTGCGCTTCTTTTTTTAGGTTCGTTTTTATATTTTATGATTGCCAAGGGCAAATCGCTGAATAACTTGTCAATGCCGATTTCAGTTTCTTCGCCTTCAGCATTGGAAAGTAAATGCTCCCATTTTAAAGGACGGTTGGTCGGCAATAATATACGCGTATCGTCCCATGCAAAGTTGCCCGGGATAAATTGTGGGAATTTTCCGAGTTCGGCAAGGTGCAGCGGAATGACGATCACAAGCCAATCATCCCCACATTTACGCGCAAAAGCCAAGATATTTTTTTTATAAGCACCTTTTACTTTAAGCTTTATATAGCTGCTACTAAACGATAATGCAGGTTGAGTTTTACGCAGCTTTGCTAGTTTGTTGACCAGCCAAAGTTTGATTTTCCCATCGTACCTTTCGCGCCACAATGTTTTAATTAGCACGTCCTCGGGAATTTTTGCTATTTGGGCCAGGAGTTCTTTACAACGTCGATAATCTACTGCGCGGCGGTTATCTGGATCCACAAAGCTATGGTTCCATAGTTCAGTCCCCTGATAGATATCAGGCACTCCAGGACAAGTAAATTTAAGTAACTGCTGAGCTAAAGAGTTGATTATTCCAAAATCCGATATACGCTGCAAAAATTGGTAGAAGCTCGTGAAAAAAGGGCGTTCTTTATTAAGTAGAAAACCTGCAAAATTGCGCACCGCAGATTCATAAGATTCATTCGGTTCTTCCCAACTAGAACGTTCTTTTCCTTCACGGAGATATTTGATCAGGTAATCCAAAAAACGCGTTTCAAATTCACTGTCAGCGGTGTTCTCTTGAGAGCCAAGTGGATAAGATCCTAATAAGGCCTGATAAATAAAATATTCGTCATTGGGATGTGGGAGATCACCTCGATATTCATTCCAGACAATATCCTGCCATATTTGTACCTGCTTAACCCACTTATTGGGCATTGCTGTGAGTACAGCTAAACGACTGCGTGTGTCGTCTCCGCGCTTTGTATCATGTGTCGCCGTCGTATTGAGTGAGAGCGGCCATTGCGTTTGCCTTTTTTGCATCAGCATGTGAAAGTTTTTAATGCTAATACCAAAATTACCCGGGTGATTTCCCACCTCATTATGGCCTATAAAACGGTTGTAGGTATACATCAGCGTGTCCTCTACCCCTTTAGCCATGGCGGGCCCGGCAAATTGCATGCAACGTTTCAATAACTGAATTGTTTCTGGGATTCTAGTTGGATTCCTTCCTTCTTGCGCATCGCTGAAAAGACAGAAGAACTGTTCTATAGCCTTTTTATTTAAACTATGGTCTTTTTTTAATAGTTCAAAGAGATCTTCAATCATTCGATAACTTGCCGCTGATAAAGGGAAGTTATCATCGTAAATTCTGTATACCGGAAAGTTTGCCAAGAACGCTTGTAGCACAGCCCTTAAATGTTGGCGATCCACGCCGATACTATCGTCCAATAATCGAATAAGCAGATTGACGAGGTTATCAACATCACCTTGCATATACTTGGTAAGGATCTGCATTTTTTTATCTAATTGTTGCTTTTTAAGGGGACGCTTGTTTCCTGTTAGCTGATTATAATAAAAATCAAATTGTTTCTTTCCTTTCGCGCAGGTTATTAGATTGTTGCAGGCCGACAGGAATTCGTATCCTGTGGTGCCCTGTATTGGCCATATTTGGGGTAAATTTTCATTCCTTTCCAATATTTTCTCCGCCACGATATAGATATCAGGTCCAACATAGTCACGAAGATCCTTCAAGTACTGATTGGGACTATATAGTCCATCTATATGGTCAATTCGCAATCCATCAATTAGCTTTTCTTCAATGAGTTCTTTGATAAACCGATGTGTCTCCCGGAACACCTCCGGATGTTGGACATTGATACAGATTAGTCCGTTAACTGTAAAAAAACGGCGGTAATTTATACGATGATTAGTAGTCCACCAGGGGCAAAGTTCATAAAACTGTATTTCAATAAGTTCTTTGAGTCTATATTTTGTATTATTTACAGCGTATAAATAATTTTGGAGGTCAATATCAGAAATATCAGCGAGTATTTCATTACGAAGTGTTTGCCACTCTTGTTGATTTCCGTTCGCTTGTGCGGTATTTACTCGGACCAAAAATCCACTAAAATCATTTTTTACTTTCCTCAGATGGTCTTCTAGGACGGTACAATATGTCTCTGGGCTTAATGGATAGCAATTGTCAAAATACTTAAGATATAATCTTTTTTCTACCAATGCTATCGTTATTTCGCCGTCATCGATAGCGTCATGTACTTCCTTTGCCAGTATAGGAACGATTAATTTCCCAGGTTCAAACATGTTTCCGACAAAGCAGGTGTCAAAAAAACTGGCATGTGTCGAGGTGGGACCAAACTCGAGTAGCTCCATTAACCAAGCGTTGTCCGGGTGAAAGGCCATGTGATTAGGCACAATGTCCTGCAACCATTTAATACCGTACAGATTGAGCTGATTTCGAATCCGTCTTAAATCAGCGAGGGTCCCGAGTTCAGGATCAATCTGTTGCAAATCTGTGCCGTCATAACCATGCATACTTCCCGGTGTTGAGCGCAGGATCGGAGACGCATAAATCGTATCCACACCCAATTCATGCAAGTATGGTATGATAGATTCGAAGGCATTAAAATTAAAATCTTTATGAAATTGGATTCTATAGGTTGTATGTGGTAAAGTATGCGTGCATATCGTTCTAAGTCTTTTTGTGTGCATGGTGTTGATTGATTTCGTTAACATCAGAACGCTGCTCGATAAAATTAGTTCTGTCTGTCTTCAAAAAATTTAATACAGAAAATATGAAATCACAATTTGGTAAAAAAATAATTTAAAATTAAAACCATTCCATTTTAAGGGACGTTCTGCTTATAACAATGGAAATTTTAAAAACAGTTTATTCGTAATATGATGAGAAAAATAGGAATTACATTTTCCGCGTTTGACCTTTTACATGCTGGTCACGTCAAAATGTTGGAGGACGCTAAAGAGCAATGTGACTTTTTGATCTGTGGGCTTCAGACAGACCCTACTTTAGACAGGCCAGAGAAAAATAAACCAACGCAGAGTGTTTTCGAACGTTATATGCAATTAAAAGCCTGCAAACATGTAGATATGATCATACCTTATGCCACTGAGCAGGATTTGGAAGATGTGCTTCGGTCTTATAAAATACATGTGCGCATTCTGGGTGATGAATATATTGATAAGGCGTTCACTGGACGTAAATATTGTGAGGAGAAAGGTATCGAGCTCTATTTTAATAGACGCGAAAATAGATTTTCAAGTTCTTCACTGCGCAAGATCATTGCAAAAAAACAGGACAATCCACAAGGTGCCATTGTTAAATTGAATGATGAAACAAATTATAAGTTAAAAAGGATTAATGCTTAAAACAGACAGGCTATGGTTATAGGAATTATATTTGGGATTTTTGATATGTTGCATGTTGGGCATATCGTGGCATTGCAGGAAGCAAAGCAACAATGTGATTATTTAATTGTAGGACTTAAGACGGATTCAAATACCAAATTAGCAGACGAATACGTTGCTGCGCAAACGATGGTAGAGCGATTTATCAAATTGGAAGGGTGTAAATTTGTAGACGAAATTATTCCATATGAGTCTGAAGATGATCTCTCAGATATGTTGCAGTCCTTACCAATCCACAAACTATTCGTTAGCGAGGAATATAAGACCTTGGATTTTGCTGGAAGAGACTTCTGTATCGCTGAAGGTATTGAGATTGTGTACACTAAACGCAAAAATCGCTTTTCGAGCCAGTCATTACGCGAAATGGTAAGTGAAAAAGAACTCCAAAAGAAACAAAACATTTTTGCTGTCGAAAAGATACAATCAAACGCGCAGGCATTACACAAAATTCGTCAATGATCTTATAGTTTCAATCTTGTTGTGGCCTGCTAAGTCAGAAATGAATCAATTGCTTTCCTATGGAAAAGGTTAATATCGCTATAATTTCCAATGTTCGTAAGCTAAGATGTGCATACCGGATACTTTTTGATCAAGATTCTCAAAGCCCTGCTAGGATAGTTCTTGAAGGGCCTTCGATTGAAACCTTCGGGAGCAAAATTGACAGCTTGGGGAAAATCGACTTGCTATTTTTAGATTATCGCCTCGTGCTGAATAATACTGCGCTTTTTTTTTCTCTACTTAACGACTATTTTCCTCGAATACCCATTTTTCTTATACTTGACAAACAACTCAAAGAGGCCCAGCGATGCACAAATTATGTTACAGCTTTTTTATCGACAGATCTTCATCCAGCCGAACTGTTTTCATCGATCAGAGAAACAGCCAAATGCTACAGTTATTTTTAGCTTGTCGAGCCAATCTCAAAAGTCCATTCGCTTTGCTATTTAGCGTGCATGTGCCATCTTCACAGACAAGATGGGCTGGCCCCATTGAATAACGCGCCTTACACCGTGGCTTATGAAGAACTAGACGTATTTGTTGTCCAGCATCATTATTTGGAAGTAGCTAAAGAGATTGCGATTTTGCCTTCCCTAAAAGTTTTGCTACCTGAATCTGAATTTATCAAATATGCAATCTGAAGATTAGCTTTTTACTATCCACCCCTTCTACCTGATGAGATGTTCGCCGATGAAATTAAGTCCGAAATCAAGAAAGTTCTTTTGGTTCCGCTGGAAAAGGTAAGTCCATTGATTCTTACATTGTAAGGGCAACTCCGGAATATTTAAAACACGGTAATATCACTTTGTCGTATCACCAATTCTTTCTGTGCAAACTGGTATTCCAATTTCTGCTTATACTCTCGCCAATAGGACTGGTCAACAACAGGTACCATGACTTCGTAAACAATCATACGATCCTTGACTACTTCGTGCCCCTCATCCGCCCATATTCCTTCGGCGGGAGCTTGTATATAAGCGGTCATCCCACCAAAGTCTTTTATGAGTTGCTTCTTAATATTTTTATACAGATAATTTGGAAAAGGCTTTCCTTTTCTGTCTGTTAACGGTACAAAAATCTCAATCTTTTTGGCAGGTTTCATTTTTTTCTTTGCTATTTCTATTGCGTTAAGGGCATCCTTCGCACTCATTATTCTGAGGGGCCGAAAGAGTTTGTCTTCCTGTTTATTATAGCTGATAAAGAAATTTTGCAACTCTTCCAGCACCGTGTCGGGCAATTGGGCCACTCTATGAATACTTCCGAAGGTCATTGAAGTTTCAGGAACGACCAGAAACCTGTCATTCTCCACCATCTCACCGTTCTCTTGCTGTACGGCTTTTATTGCGCCTATGACTCTACATTTCATCATGCAGCCCGGAAAAGTTCCCTGCTCAGCTATTATAATAACATCCAGCGGATCTCCATCTTCACCTTCCGTTCCTGGAATAAAACCAAAATCGTAGGGAAAAACAAATCCCAAAGGTAGATACTTGGCAAGTACAAATCCTCCACAATTCGGATCGTAATTGTATTTGGCATTTGAACCTTTTGGTGTTTCGGCTGTACAAAAGATATGCTTTATAGTGATCATTGTTTTGTTGTTTTTACTGGTGTCCTGATATTAAACAGGTTCTAACTGTACCTTGAACAACGCTACCGCCATAATAGTTGCCTTCCGAAAGGTGTACGCTGCATTTTGAGTAAAAACCGAAGCCATGGGAAAACGAATACGGCTGGCGATTGTAGAATGTTGAGGTTTATCTTCACGCTACTATACCAATCAGTTGATGTATATCGTCATTTTTTTGAACGATACGCTGTTCTCTACTGTTCAGTTTAAAAACTAATTCATAAAGCAATGAAGAAAACTTTTTACATTCCTTGAACACTGTAAAGTGTAAAGGAAAGATGAAATAGATACAAAAATCACGCTTTAAACCATTAGGCAAATTGTTATAAAGACTTCAGCCGTTATTGTTTCCTGGAGGATGTTGCTATAACATTGGACCACATAAGAGAAATATTTAATGTCACTATAAAATTCATACTATGACACAATTCAAAAATCCACACACAAAATATCCGGTGCCCCCATTTCCAAAGCAGGAACAAGAAGTGCCGGGAGTAGAAGCTGAAATGAAGCCGCAAGCTGACCACGGCGAAGAGAGCTATATTGGCACGGGAAAATTAAAGGATGCTAAAGCCATCATCACTGGGGCTGATTCCGGAATAGGTCGCGCGATAGCGATCGCTTTTGCCCGTGAAGGTGCAGATGTGGTCATTAACTATGGTTATGATATCGAGGATCAGGATGCAGCCGCAACTGCACGTCTTGTTGAAAGCGAAGGTCGTAAGGCCATTATTTCCAAAGGTGATTTACGAGACGAAGCCTATGCTAACGAATTGATTGCTCTCTGTGTCAAGGAACTAGGTGGTGTTGATATTCTTGTCAACAATGCGGCCTATCAAATGGCCCATAAAACCTTGGAGGAACTTACGTCCAAAGAGTGGGATCGTACTTTCGAAACCAATATACGGAGTATGTTCTACTTGTGTAAAGCTGCAGTTCCTTATATGAAACCGGGCAGTTCCATTATTAATACGGCATCCGTAAACTCCTACCATCCCAACGCCGTGCTATTGGATTATGCAGCCACAAAAGGTGCCATTCAAAATTTTACAGCTAATCTGGCGCAGATGCTGCTTGAGCAGGATAAGGGAATTCGCGTCAATGCCGTCGCCCCTGGTCCAGTATGGACGCCTTTAATTCCATCCACAATGCCCGAACCTGAGAACTTTGGTAAGGATAGTCCAATTAAAAGGCCAGCACAGCCAGCGGAAATTGCCCCTGCGTACGTATTTCTGGCATCAGAAGAAAGCAGTTACATTGCTGGAGCCACTATTGCCGTAACAGGCGGTAAAATTGCAATATAAATTGTCAATACTGCAAGAGCTAAAAAAGACATCGCAATAGTCGCTCAATCTCTGGTAAACTGCGAAGGTTTATATAGCGCACAAAGTCTGTGCGCTTATTTATTTAAATTGATTCGGCTAATACTTTTGTCGCTGGTTCGGTCCTGCTTCATGAGCATTTCAACGCGCACTATGCAAGGTAAAAATAAAAGAGCCAAAACGAGATTCCGTTTGGCTCTGAATATAATTATAAAAAATGGTGTACTATCAATTCAATTTATAAGCTTTAAGTTGTTGCTGTAGCTTTTTACGGGCCATATGGATTCTTGTTTTTATTGTCCCTTCAGGCATGTTAAAATAACTTGCAATTTCATGGTATTTGTACCCATCTAAATATAATCGGAAGATCTCATAATTATCCTGCGTCAAACTACACATTGCCTTTTCGATGTCTTCCGCCATAAATTTGCTTACTCCCCTATTATGAACAGTATTATTGGAACTTTCTAGGTCAATATAGGTCTCTTGGATTTCCCCCACACGTTTAGCTTTACGGTATTTATTAATATATGTATGCTTCATAATTACATATAGCCAGCTCATTAATTTGGGGTGATGCACAAATTTATCAATAGATTTTAATGCCCGGATCCATGTTTCTTGGATCAAGTCTTCTTTTTCATCTGGGTCGTTTGTAAATTTAGTAGCAAAATGGTTTAGCAACCCTCTTTTCTCCTTAATTAGTACGTTTAAATTGTAGTTGTTCATAATTTATCCTCTTTGTTGTTTAAAAGTTGATCCTGATAACTTAGAACAAGAAGAATGCTAATTTTAAATGGATAATATCTGGAAAATAATTATACTGCTGGCAGGGGTAGAAATACGTATTCCCGCTGAAAGTGGGTGTATATGTCCAATTACAATCCTTTTTGAGCGAATTATTTCGTTTTGTTCAAAAATTAATTGATTAGGAAAAAAATAGATTAGGTAATAAATCGGAGCGAAATTGTAAGAAGTACGTTTTTAGGGTAAAAAAACAAAAAAATACTGTCCCTATCGTTGTATAAAATTGTAAACGCTTTTAACGTGGTTTTGTGCGCAATCAAATTAGGTCGTTTGACTTATTCGTTACAAAGCTGTATAATTGTACATTCTTTATAACTATTCTAAACTAAGTCAATCGGGTGATCAAGATATTGATAGCATATAGATAAAACTCTACATACGGGCAATCAAGCAGTATAAGATAAATTTAATCCATGGATGGAATACGTAAACGAACTTTCAAAAACCATTGACCAGTATCCCGAATCCATTTTAGTGATGCGTCAACAGATAGAGCAAAAATTGCCGGCCCATCAGCATGCCA
This sequence comes from Sphingobacterium prati, assembly GCF_013167215.1. Classification (GTDB taxonomy): domain Bacteria; phylum Bacteroidota; class Bacteroidia; order Sphingobacteriales; family Sphingobacteriaceae; genus Sphingobacterium; species Sphingobacterium prati. Next base: position 116,326 of record NZ_JABJWY010000034.1, on the reverse strand, counting down.
AAGGACAGTTGCTGCTGGTATTTGGTGGTATAGCCTATCTTCAAACTTTGGATCGTGATTATTACATTCCCTCGAATCATTATATTTGGATCCCAGGAGATTATGCGCACAACCTGATGTATAATGCACAAGATCTTCATATTATCAATATCTACTTCCCCGCTGCTGATGATGGAGCTTTTTACAAAGAACTTGGCATCTATCCCGTCAGCAGATTATTGTTTGAACTGCTTGCCTTTAGTGAGACCTGGCAGGGCAATTATTTTACTGGCTGCTGGGAGTATGAATTGATGTCTACCATGAAAAAGCTGCTCGCACATGAAAATTTGCAGAAATTTTCTATTCAACTACCTACCACGGACGATAGCCGTATGCGTGCCATCACCGATGATATGCGTCATCGTATCGACGAGCCGTTAAGCTTGGAAGAGTCTGCCCAAAAATTCGGCCTCAGTGTCCGCAGTTTGACTAGACTTTTTCAACAGTGTTTACACCTCTCCTTTGTTCAATATCTCAAAATGCTCCGTGTCATACGTGCGATGGAACTACTCAAAGATACGAGTCTTTCCATAAGTGAGATTGCCTATCAGGTCGGTTATTCTAATATTTCGGCTTTCAGCAATACTTTTTTCCAACTGACAAATATCCGCCCTTCAGATTTTCGTTCTAAGTTACAGTAAGGCCAGGCTATCTTAATTCAATAAGGGATATTATCCTTTCGAAGCTTTAGGACAACATTGCGGATCCTTGGTGCCAATAACAAAGTGATAATGACACAAAGCAGTATAATAAACATTACATCATAATAATCCCGCACCGCTCGTGCAAATAACTGCTGTTTGATTAACTTATTAAAAAGAAAATCTGATGCGTTTTTAGCCACATACATATCGTTCCCGGCATTTATATAAGTATTTTGAATATCCTGCCATACCGAGGGGATAAGCGGGTTTGTTTCGATCAGCGTTTCGCGTAGTTTTTCGCGGATAGCTCCCTTTGTATAGAGTTGTAGCTGGTTATTAAGGGCAATGCTACTGCAGAATCCAACGAATCGGGCGAAGATACCTAATAGGGAGGCATATAGTGCCATCCCTTGTGGCGCTGCCGAAGCTGTAAAAAAAACAATTGGTACAAACAGCGCTCCAGTAGCAAGACCATAAATAAACATGGGTAGGATAAAATCTAAGGTCTCCCCTGCCACTGAGACAAACAGGAGCATATAGCCGTAATACATGGCCATAATCATAAATCCCACAAGCATGAGCTGCATCAGATTCGTCTTACTTAAGACAAAGCGGGCCGTCACAAACATGCTTAGTAAGGTTCCTGCAATCACCGCGAGCCAGAGCGGGATTGTGTGTATGGAATCGGTTGCCAATACATTCTCCACGTAGCTATAGGTCAGTCCTGTACTTCCCTTAAAGAGGTAGAAAATCACCAGTAATAATAGTCCCAATACAAAGTTTTTGGTTCCAAAAATGCGAAGGTCAATTAAAGGTCGTTTCAGTCGCATTTCTCGTAGGACGAATAAAATAAGCACAAGACCTAAAATAAGGCTTAGTACTTTAATGTACGGATTATCCAGCCAGTCCAACTGTTGCCCATATACAAGAATATATCCAAGAGCTAAGGTAATGTAGGTGTAATAGATATAACCGATCCAGTCGACCTGATATAGCGGTAGCTTTTTGTGAAGCCTGGCGTTCGGATGCATGGTAATCAATACGGTTAGCCCAAGTAGTATAAGTAGGATGATAATGCCATAAAATAGCCAATTGAAATCCCTGACATACAGGATAGCACTACAGAATATGGCATATAGTGGTACTGAAATCTGTATACCAGCATATAAAATAGTATAGCCAATTACCTTTGCTCTGGTTGACTCCAGCCGTGGAAAGATTAGGTTAAGTACGATACCTGACAAAAGAGCGCATGTCATCCCCTGTAAAAATTGGCCGATTAGAAAGACTGTCCAATTTCTGCTATAGAAGCAGATCAAGGTACATATCCCATTGATGGCGAGGGCCAGGAGCAAATAGCCTCGGGAAGCAAAGCGTTTTACGATGCGAACATCTAGCGCCAGGAAAGTTACGGTCGAGCCGTAAATAACCACCATTCCGTATTGCATGGCCGTAGCATCGATACCGTAGAATCCCATAATGGTTACAGGACTGCTATATAAGGCAAAACAGCAAAGTGATGTCATTAATATCGCAAAAATGACTGCCCGTGCGAGACCTTCCGAGACCCAGTGTTTAAATAAAGGTATTTTATGTGCTTGCATAGTTATTTTTTTAAAACATAAACATTGGCATTCATTCCAGGCGAGAGTTTAGATAGCATTTCCGAATTACCGGTCAATTTAATTCTGACTGGGATGCGTTGAATGATTTTTACAAAATTACCGGTGGCATTATCCGGTGGCAACAACGAGTAACGTGCTCCTGTCGTTGGCGAAAGCGATTCTATTATTCCAGAGAATACTTCGTCGGGGTAAGCGTCTGTTTCTATAGCAACCCGCTGTCCGATATGAAATGACTTGATCTGTGTTTCTTTGAAATTGGCGACCACCCATTTTTTTTCGGCCTCATTGAGCAAAAAAGCCAATGTTTGCCCCGGTTGCACAAGCTGTCCTTGTTGAATGGTTTTCTTACCAATACGACCATCAAAAGGTGCCGTTATTACGGTGTACCGAAGATCAAGTTCTTGTCGCTCCAATAGCGCCGTTTTGATATTTATTTCAGCGGCAATTGCAGCCCGCTGAGCTTGTATATCCTTGAGCCTTGATTTGGCGGCCTCAAGAGAAGCTATTGTCTGGGCATAGTCAGATTGTTGGCTCAGTAGTGTTGTATTCACGAGGTCAAACTTTTGTTGTGTGGTCGATTCATCTGCCAGCAGGCTTTTATATCGTTCAAACTCTTTGCGTTGTTGCTCTAATTTCGCCTGGACCCCCATTAATTGTGCCCTGATTACAGCAATGTTTTTGGATTGTGTAGCTTCACTTGCCGCCAAGATCGGCAGTTTCGCACGTGAACTTAACAACTCGGCTGCAGCGGCCTTTTGTTTGAGTCGATATTCATCTTTTTCAATCAATACAAGTGTATCGCCTTGATGTACCTGTTGGTTATCGTTGTAATAAATTTTACTGATATATCCACCCACTTTGGCGCTTATGGGCGATAAGTAAGCATCTATTTGTGCATCATTTGTCTGCTCATACTGTGAATTTCGCCATAGGTATAGCACGGCCCAGCCGAGCACGCCCGTAAGCAAGACAATACCAAAGTACTTCGTGGAGATGACCACGACCTTATCTATTTTATTCTTATTCATTATCTGATATCTTTTTAAAGTATCCCTGTTATCGCCAACAATTGGATGTGGCTTAGTTTTAATTCGACCAACGCAGATATGTGGTTAAACTTGGCTTCAAGCAATGCATTTTCTGCTTCTAACAGATCCGTCAACAAGGATTCCTGATTGAGATAACTGTTTTTGATGACCCGGACAGTTTCGGTGTTTTGCGCAATGTTTTTCTCCGCTGTTAGTACCTGTTGTTGAGCCTGTTCGCGCTGCAGGAATGCCTGTCTGATCTTCAGGTTAACTTCTTCCTGTTTGATCTGCATGACTGACTTTTGTTCCTCAATATGTATGTTCGCCTGTGCGATAGCATGTTTACTTTTGAATGCATTGTCGATAGACCATTGCATTTTGAGCCCCGTCTGCCCAAATCCCCATAAATTATTGCTATATGGATAGAATGAGATCTGCGGATAGGTGTAGCTGTAGTTCGAGTATAAGTAGAGCTTTGGCCGTGTGGCAGATTTCACCTGTTTTAGTTTTAATTCATTGGTTTTGATAGTGGATTCAATGATTTTAAATTCCTGAGACTGTAGTTGGGCAATGCCAACATAATCACCGTATGTATGTACATCCTGCAGATCAGGGTTCAAGTCTTCTTGAAGTGCTATTTGGAGTGATTCCATTTCGCCGCGGCCCATGAGAACATTCAGTTTCTGTTTCGTAAGGTCAATTCTTTTGAGTACTTCAGACCTGCGGAGTTCTAAATTGTCCAATTTAACAGCGATTCGCAGCACATCACTCTTTAAGACAATTCCATTCTTGTAGAGATGTTCGATTGTCGATAGCTGGCGTTGTTCAGTGGATATTTCGGCAGAAATAAATTCCTTGAATTTTATGAATTTGTATAGTTCATAATAAGCGACAGCAGTTATATACTTTAGATTGCTGTGCTGCAATTCGTATTCAAATTGCATGGCCAACTTTTCTTCCTTTTTTAGCTGAATATTTCTTTTATCGAGGCCACCATTGTAAAGATTGAGGTTTAGGTTGTAACCCAGCCCATAGCCATAACCGGATACCGGCACATCCTGTGGAGCAGAGAACAGTCCTTCTGGATACAGGAGGAATTTAGTGTTGAGTTTAAAATCCCCGTTGAGAGAAATCGTAGGTAAATACTGATCTTTCGCCTCAATAATGGCAAGAGAAGTAGCTATACCCTTGAGACGCTGTAACTTTAGCTGGTGGTTATGGGAGGCTATCGACTCCCATATTTTTACCAGGTTCACAGGCTGTACCGTATCTCTTACCTGGCCGTTGGCGGACTGTAAAAAGAAAAATATGCCCACACCAATAGAAACAAAAGAAAGATCCCGCCTCATTTCTTTACTCCTTTAAAAACAACATGCTTTTGCTTGGCGCTATGCCGTTTTTCGGCATATTTCTTCCAGGTCCGCCTCAATTCATGGAGAACGACGGAAAGGTCCCCCATCGGAAATAGGGGGAATAGATACATCCCTGCGTAGTTGAAGTATAACCTGTTCAATTGTCTATCGTCATCGGCAATTGGCTCAGCCGATTTCTCATGGACGACTTTCACAATAAATTTTTGTACTTTTTCTTTCATGATAACCTTGTTTAACGCTATTGGACAAAGTTATCGGGAAAGATGCTGGAGGATTTTATATAATTGGCCTAAATTTGGCCGAATCTGGCCAATATATTATTTCAGTTTTTGTTCCACTACCCGTAGACGTTTTCGCCAGGTCATCATCTGAGGGTCGTCATAGATCGGGTCACCAAGATTGTCCAGCAATCCCAATGCTTTGGCTAAATTTTCACTTAGATCGGCAGATTTTCGGTTTGTTTTTTTCCACTCGCGCTGGTTCTCTTTGATCTCATTTTCAAAAGCAAGGAGCGCCTTTTTTATGATCTGATGTTCTTTTTTGTAATCTTTTAGCTTACGAAAAAGGACCATCAATCGATTGTAGGCATCCACATTTAGCTTATCTTTTGTGATAATAGCTCTATAATCTTTTATTGCTTCTTCGGTACTACCTTCTGATTCCAATGATCTCGCCCTCTTCAACTGCGCATTAATTGAGATTCGTGTAGCCGTAGTTTCCACCATTTTTTATTGGGTTGATTCATTGATATAACAAAACAAGGGTATCTATAGTTTATAAATACAAAATTTTTCAGGGAAGTGACGTTTACCGCATCTCGTAAAAGCATTTAATCTATTCAAAGAAAGGCAAATAAATAAAGCACTATAATGTTCTCTTAGTAAAAACCTTATATTTGCCTATTATGTTCTTAATGAGATAAAATAAGTCCTATTAAATAACGTTATTGGGGTAAAGGAATTTATACATGCTATAGCTTGGATTTGTTCATCTACCTCAATAGGCCACATCAGTTTAAAGTATCAATATGAAACATCACTACCTAGTTACACTTGCCATCGGAATATTGGCGATGTCGGGATTAAAAGCACAGGAAAATACCAATTTAATTAAATTAAATATCTTGCCATTGGCGGTTGGCAATGTCGCGTTCGAATATGAAAAGGCGGTTCAACAACGCGTATCACTAAATGCGACATTAAGTCTTCGTCCTAAATCTGGACTCGCCTTCCGCTCGATATGGGAATCTGCTATTGATGATCCAAATGACATTCTGGGTGGAGCGAAATTTGGGGCATTTTCCTTTACACCGGAAATACGCTTTTATCTCGGTAATAATGATGCTTTCAGAGGATTCTACTTTGCTCCGTTCGTAAAATATGCGCGTTATAGCCTTAGCACCATACTGTCGGTTGAAGAGCCAGATTACCAAAAGAAAGTTCCGATTTCGGGTGCCTTGAATGCCTTGACAGCTGGACTAGCTATTGGTAGCCAATGGCGTCTCGGCGAGCATATCTATCTAGATTGGCGAATTATTGGTCCCAACTACGGATTTAATAACGGTACCTTTGAGGGGAAAACCCAATTAAACACCGATGAACAAGAGGAACTGCGTAAACAGTTGGAGGATTTTGACATTGATGTGTTAGACCTCAAAAAAGAAATTGATTCCGAAGGAGTCACGCTCAAGACGAAAGGCCCATTCGCTGGGATTCGTACTGCTTTATCCTTGGGGTATCGATTTTAGTGGCGATCGATTTCGTGCATATGCCTATCCTCCCGATCTTTCTCCGTTATTTTTCAGTCTATTCGCTACATTATAGCGTTACATTTTCTCATTGGCGATGCTCAAGGTAGCAATTAAAGTATTCGGAGCAAAAAAGGTATTTTTATATTATGAACCCCTTTTTTGTTAATTATTGAGGTGGTTTTTTGTTTTTCGAATGAAATTTCACTATTCAGAACAAAAAGATTTCCTTTTCTCTATAAAAACCCTGATAATATTTTATTTTTTTATTTTATATCTTATTCATTTCTGATTTAATGGGTGTATTTTTTGAATATATCTTTTTATTCGTGCTTTCGGTTGTTTAATATCTTTATTTTATTCTATATTTTTTATTATCCACTTATTTTTTCCAATAAAATATATTAATATTTATTTTTTATGGATATAAAATATGATATATATCATATTTTTTGATAAATTTGATTGTAATATTATATTAATAATATGATTTTGATGTAAAATATATTGTATTATCCATTATATTTTATGTTTTTGTCAATTTTATAAATAAAAATATGGTAAACATCAGTGATTAGTTTGTTGTAATTGGTTTTTTAATCCAAAAACAGATTATAAAGCGATGATTTAACATAAAAGTATTAAAAAACAAAATATTGCTATGTAATTACCATTTTCATCAACCATAAACTTACAAAACCATGAACCAACAACTTCAGCCACTTGACAAGCTCCGTGTCTTCTCCTTCCGAGGCATACAGATGCGCACCTTTCACATTACTTGGATTACATTCTTTTTCTGTTTTTTTGGATGGTTTGGCGTTGCGCCACTCATGCCATTGGTCCGCGAACAACTTGGACTGAGTAAAAGCGAAGTCGGTAATATCATTATCGCTTCTGTTTCCGCTACTATTGTTGCACGATTATTTGTTGGAAAAATGTGTGACACTTTGGGGCCAAGGATTTCCTATACCATCCTCTTGGTGGCTGGTTCTATTCCTGTCATGCTTATCGGTCTGAGTAATAGCTACGAATCATTTTTAATGTTTAGATTTTTCATCGGTATTATTGGTGCTTCGTTTGTGATTACTCAATTTCATACGTCAATGATGTTTGCGCCCAATATCATTGGGACAGCAAATGCCGTGACCGGCGGTTGGGGAAATCTTGGTGGGGGCGTTACCAATTTAGTTATGCCGCTTATAGCAGCTACATTTGCTGGAATGGGCTTTGTGAGTCATTCAGATTCCTGGCGAATCGCAATGGTAGTACCTGGAATTATTCTACTTATCATGGCTTGGATTTACTACCGTTATACGACAGATACGCCTAATGGTAACTTTAATAACCTTCCTGCAGACACACGGTCCTATTCTAAAAAAAATGGTTCATTTTTGCTTGCATTAAAAGATTATCGAGTCTGGGTACTCACCCTTGCTTATGCAGCCTGTTTCGGAATAGAAATCACTGTAGACAATGTGGCAGCAACTTTTTTCATTGATCGTTTTGATACGGGCATCATTGTGGCGGGAGCATTGGCTAGCATATTTGGCGGTATGAATCTTTTTGCCCGTGCATTGGGCGGTATGGTAAGTGATAAAGTAGGAAAAACTTATGGGATCAAGGGTAAGGGCGTACTCCTTGGGATATTGTTGCTTTTAGAAGGAATAGGTATCAGCCTTTTTTCCACATCCAACACCTTGGTGCTAGCGATTATTACCATGCTGCTTTTTGCCCTCTTCCTAAAGATGGCAAACGGATGTACTTACGGCATTGTACCTTTTATCAACAAGGATAATATCGGTAGTGTAAGCGGGATTGTCGGAGCTGGCGGCAATATCGGTGCGATGTTGGTTGGCTTTCTTTTCAAATCCGAGACGTTGAGTTATGCTGACGCTTTTCAATACATCGGTATCGGTGTGTTCTTGATCGGATTCACAGTTTTACTTGTCCGTTTCCGCCCGAAAAGCCAAACAGCTATTCAAGCTGTCTCGCTAGAAGTGCAAAACTAGTAGTCGGTATGAACAAAAAATTGAACAACGTTTACAAAAGCACTTGCTGCTACTGCGGAATAGGCTGTGGAGTAGAAATAACCGTAGAAAAAAATCAGCTGATATCTGTTGCTGGTGATACACAACATCCAGTCAACCAGGGAAAGCTATGCAGTAAAGGAATGAATTTGCAGTATACGGTAAACGACCGCTCTGATAGGTTGCTTTATCCGGAAATGCGTTACCATCGCTCTGCTCCCCTACAGCGTGTTTCCTGGGATGACGCGATGGAACGAACAGCGGCAGTATTTCGTGCCCTGATTGCAAAATACGGCCCCGACTCTGTTGCATTCTATGCCTCAGGGCAATGTCTCACCGAGGAATATTATATTCTTAATAAGCTCGTCAAAGGGTTTATCGGCACAAATAATATTGATACAAACTCTCGTCTATGCATGAGCAGCGCAGTTGCAGCGTACAAAAAGACACTGGGCGAAGACAGTGTACCGATCTGCTACGATGATATCGAAATCGCAGACTGCTTTTTGGTCACAGGTGCCAACCCTGCATGGTGTCATCCTATCCTTTGGAGGCGTGTCGAGGCTCATAAAGCAAAGAATCCAGCGACCAAAATTATTGTTATTGATCCCCGGGTTACCGATACTTGCGCTTTGGCAGATCTACATTTGCAGATCAATCCCGGAACAGACATCGTTCTCAACTACGCATTGGGAAGATTGCTCATTGAACAGGGAGATATGGATCTTGATTTTATAGAACATCATACCGAAGGTTACGCGCAATACAAAGAACGGGTCTTTGAGCGCACCTTGTTGGAATCTGCAGCGATTTGCGGTGTTGCAGCTGAAGATATCGAACTTGCGGCCAGTTATATCGGCGAATCCAAAGGCTTTTTGAGCATGTGGACAATGGGGCTCAACCAGAGCGTGGTGGGTGTCAACAAGAACCTAAGTCTGATTGCGCTTAACTTGATCACTGGAAAGATTGGTAAACCTGGGAGTGGCCCATTTTCCCTTACTGGACAGCCCAATGCCATGGGTGGCCGAGAAGTCGGCGGCTTGGCCAATCTTCTGCCGGCCCATCGGGACATGGACAACAAAACGCATCGCGACGAACTGCAGCAATTCTGGTCCGGTACGATCATAAGTGGAAAGCCCGGGCTTACGGCTACAGAGATGTTTGAAGCATTGGCAGATGGGCGCCTCAAAGCTATTTGGATACTTTGTACCAATCCATTGACCAGTATGCCCAACGTACGTTTGGTCGAAAAGGCCTTGCATAAAGCCAAATTTGTCGTTGTGCAAGAGATCTCCAATAAACCTCAGACTTTAGCCTTTGCCGATGTTATTCTTCCCGCTGCTGCATGGGCAGAGAAAGAGGGTACAATGACCAACTCGGAGCGAAGGATCAGTCATCTGCACAAGGCTATAGATCCGCCAGGTGAAGCTCGCCCAGATGCAGAAATCTTTTCCTTATTTGCAGAGAAAATGGGCTTTAAGGGCTTTGCATATCAAACACCCCAGGATATCTATAAGGAACATGTGCAATTGACAGTCGGGACAAGCATCACGGTACAGGGCTTGGATTATACGCTTATTGACAGCCTGAATACCGTACAGTGGCCTTTCAACGTTGATAAGAAAAAGGGAACTGCGCGTTTATTCGCGGACAACAAATTCCATACGGTAAGCGGCCGTGCGCAATTGCACAGCCCGCCAGTCCAGTATCTTAGCGAAATGCCTGACCTGAATTTCCCGTTTATTCTCACCACCGGTCGCATACGTGACCAATGGCATACTATGTCAAAAACTGGCAAGGTCAGTAAACTCAACCAACACATTCAAAATGCATTTTTGGAAATTCATCCAAGCGATGCAGTATCGCTTGATCTCAGGGATGGTCAATTGGCCAATATCTACTCCCTTCGTGGAGAGGTTCGTGTCAGGGCGCGTGTCAGCAACAGCATTAAACCTGGCGTTGTGTTCCTTCCGATGCATTGGGGGAAAATATTGGGATCCGACCTCAATCGGGCCAACAATCTAACAAATGATTTAGTTGATCCCATTTCCAAAGAGCCCGACTTCAAATTCTGTGCGGTGCGTGTTGAAAAACATATTAAGAGAAAAGAGCGTATCGTTATTATTGGCGCAGGCGCAGGTGCGCATGGTTTTGTTCGGTCATTTCGCGAGTTGAACGGAGACGATGAGATCGTTATCTTTAGCAATGAAAATACACCTTTTTACAATCGCGTCATGTTGCCCCATTACATCAGTGGCGAACTCAAGTGGGAACAACTCGTCAAGATGCAAGATGCTGAAGAAGCTGGATTAAAAATACAGCATATTCGTGCTGTACAGGTTACTGCCATCGATCGTGACAATAAGTGTGTCTACGATTCCAGGGGAATAAAAACCAGCTATGATGTACTGATTCTCGCTACCGGCAGTAGGCCTAGCCTGCCCAGGCACGTGCCGCAACTGCCCGGCATTTTTACGATGAGGAGCCGAACGGACGCTGACCGTCTCATTAAATATCTTCCGAAGGAGGCGCATGTTGCTATCGTCGGTGGTGGCTTATTGGGGCTGGAAATGGCAGCCTCACTTCGTGAAAACGGAACAAAGATTACCATTATACAACGGGTTTCGCGTTTTCTAAATAGGCAATTGGATCCATTGGGAAGCCAGCTCCTCCATGAGCAGATGGTAGACCTTGGTTGCGATATATTTTATAACGATGAAGTGCAACTCTACTGCGGGCGCAATAAACTGACCAAAATTGAATTAAAAAGTGGTCGACAGATCAAATGCGATGCCGTCATTTTGGCCATTGGTACTACCCCTAATATCGAATTGGCTAAAGAGGCGAATTTGCTGTGCCAACGCGGCGTAGTTGTCGATCAGCATATGAAAACTAGCGATCCGGCAATTTATGCCGTCGGTGAGATTGCCGAGTTTGAAGGTACACTTTATGGCATCACGGCAGCAGCCGAAGAACAGGCTGTTGCCGTCGCCAATTACCTTCAAGGTGATATCAGTAGCTATTATAAAGGGAGCTTATTTATGAATATTATCAAGATTCAAGGTTTTGACCTATGCAGTATTGGCTTGGCTGAAGCTCCAAATGAGGAGTATGAAGAAATTGTCTTTATCGATAAAGCCAAGAGATATTATAAAAAGTGTATTATCCACAGCGATAGACTTGTCGGTGCCATACTGATTGGTGACAAAAACGAATTTCTGGAATTCAAAAACTTGATCGCAAATAGAATTGAATTGAGCGAAATGCGTTTACAGCTTTTACGCAGCGGGACAGCCAAAGAAGCTGTTTCAGGTAGATTGGTATGTTCCTGTAGCCAAGTTGGTGAAGGTAATCTGATCAGACGAATGAGTGATGGATGTACTGATTTTCAAGAATTATGTACTTCTACAGGAGCCGGTACGGGTTGTGGTTCGTGCCGGCCGGAAGTGAAGAGCATTCTAGAGAACTATATTACCGATAATGAAAAGGAGGCACAACTTTATGCAAAGTAATAGAATTAACACGGAGCAATTTGTTAAAATTAATCTTACGGGTGGTGCAATCTCTACGGGCGAACTCGCCAATCTATTGGAGCCTTTAGCTGAAGCCGGTATAAAGGAAGTTAAGTTTGGCAGCCGGCAGCAGCTTTATTTCCGGGTCAACGATGCTCAGTTTGAAGATCTGGAATATACCCTGCTCAGTTTGGATTTTCATTATGAACTTGGACATGACATTCATCCAAATATTGTTAGCTCCTACGTGGCTGACGGTATTTTCAATCAGAGTGCATGGATACGGGAAGGGGTATATAAAGATATTTTGGACAGTTTTGATTTCAACCCCAGATTAAAGGTAAATATTGTCGACGCCAGCCAGTCACTTGTACCCTATTATACCGGTAATCTCAATTTCATCACCTCTGAGCTTAGCAATTATTGGCACCTACAACTTCGGTTTCCAAAAAGTAGCTTATTTTATACCTGGTCCACCCTGGTGAATACCGACGATATTGCGATGCTAAGCCAATTGTTGGAGCCAATGATGTTCGGGATGTCAGTCAAAAACGCGAACGACGGACAGCAACTCGGGCAAAAATTGGAAGAGTTAGCAGCTGCATCCGGAAAATTTCTGTTTCAACCTGTCGGACAACCCTTTTCGGAACCGGCCTTTAAGCTCCCTTATTATGAAGGTTTCAATGCTTATCAAGATCGATTATGGTTGGGCGTCTACAGGCGCTCCGAAACGTTTTCAATCGCTTTTTTACGTGATATATGCAACCTATGTCTACAACATAGAATCGGCCAATTGTATACCACTCCGTGGAAATCTATTATTATCAAGGATATACAGCCTGCTACCCGTTCATCCTGGGATCTTATATTGGACCAGCACCGGATCAATTTACGCCATGCGCTCAACGAGCTCAATTGGATGACCGATGATTTTGATCCCAGCGCCTTAGCGATCAAGCAGGAACTGGTACATCGGATGAATTGGTTGGATATTCGTACCTACAAACTCAGTTTTGGTATTAAAATGCAGCCCAAAACTGGTATTTGGGGATCTATAATTTTACGTTTCATCAACGCTACTGAGCATAAATCCTGGTTTGAAGTGCAGCACACACGGGACTTTAACCCCAATTCACGGGATTTTCTCACCTACCGAAAACCTGTAGAGCGTGCCCAACTTATCGATGTCATTTTGGACTTATGTGAGGATTTTTATAAATTTCAAAGCAAATTGGCCACACAGCAGTTAAGTGAAATCCCACCAGCTCAGGTTTCTGAAGAACCTGTCAGTTTAATTGCGCTTTATCAATGCCAGGCTTGTCAAACAATTTATGACCCAACATGGGGAGATAGTACACAAGACATCGTTGCTGGTACTTTATTTGACGAGTTACCTGTCACCTACTGCTGCAGCGTTTGTGAGAGTGGTAAGTTAACCTTTAGCAAGGTACTGATAAAATAAGGTGGCTTACAAACATAGTCCTCGGCGTACTTGTTGCCTATATTGCTTTCAAAACGACAAGCGTTAACAAGGATATCGACATACCACAAGTATGGTAAAGCGAGACCTGCTTTTTCTAGCAGTATTCGCTGCCAGGAATTGAATCAGTTGTCGATAAATATGGACTTTAACTGGGATGTTATTCGTGGTGATGACAGCAATTAAAGCCTTATTAAAAAATCTTTGAGTACCTTCAAGAAATCTTCTGGGCATGAAAAGTGTACGTTGTGATCAGCACAATCAAATAGCTGATGTTGTATCAAATCAGGGTGTAGAGATTGTAGTTGCCGATTACCTTCCTGTGCGTCAAAAGAATCATTTTCACCAATGGCATCTATTAGCAATATTGGGACGCGCAATGAACGGTAAGTTGCAATTGGATTTACCCGTACAATAGAAGAAGCATATCGGCTAATTTCCGAAGGCTTATTTAACAGCTGAGCATAATGTGTGCTATCCTGCATATTCATATACGCATTGAGGCCATGGTATAGAAAGCTATTGTTGTCTTTATGTTTTATAGAACCGAAGATTTGCCATTGCTGCGCTGAGCCATCAATCTGATCTATGTTTTTATAGATTTCATACTCTGATCTATAGACATCAAAGAGCAATTTTTGAACTTCTACTGGCGGTTCCAATGACTCAAAGAAGGTCTTTATTTGAGCTGCATCCATTTGTTTAAATAAAGATTTGAAAGGGACCGAACCACCGTCCTCTAGCACCAATGCATCCACCCGATCGGGAAACTTATCATAAAAAGCTGTCGCCAGGTAACCACCCCTTGAGAATCCACCCACTACTGCATTCTTAATTTGCAGTTCATCCATCACGGCTGCGAGATCATCGGCAAAATCCCAGAAATCCAGATCGCGCTCCGGTATCGTTGTTAATCCGTGTCCATAATGATCGACAGACAACACACAGTACCCTGCCTTGACAAGTGATTCTGCAAAGGGATAAAAGTCATAGGCAGACAAGAAACTTCCCGGTAACCAGACAAATACTTTGTCGGTATTGGCGCCCCACCGGAGATAAGAGATTCGGTGGTTGGCCCCCTGGACAGTGCCCCTATGCTCTTTTTCAAATCTATTGAAAGTGTTTTGAGCTGATTTATATTTTTGATAAAGGGCAGTGTCCATCACCTGTGCATGGACTGATGAAATAAACAGTAGGATCCCAACAACGAAATTGCTAATATGGAGCATGCGAAATAAATAAACCGGTTGTAAATACTTGCATAAAGTTAACAATTTTATTACTGTTCATAGAAGACTCACTTGGGTGCTTGGATAAATAATAACGATGATCGTTTAAATCCAACATAAATTGCCTTTCCTAAAAAAAATAAACCCTAAAAGAGGCTAAGCAGCAAGCTAGATTATACCATTTATTCACATCAAGTAGGTAGTCCTTCACTGCGCAATATTTTGGTACCATTAAATCCATGAAAACAGGGATTTTTCCATTTGGCTATTTGTCGTAGTTTTAGGGGTATTGATCTAAATAATAAACTACTTATCTGAGATGGAACATACGATGAAACAATATACCTTCAAATATCAAAACAGCAGCGGACTTCTTTATTTACTGCTCGTTCTCGTTGGAATACCACTGGTCATCATGCTGCTCACTGTATGGCTTATGGATTATGTAGAATGGATTTTTTGGCCTAATATGATAATAATGGTCTGCCTGATGGGGCTAGGAATCTGGCGGTTTGTGAAAAAATCCAGGGCAATAGATACCATCAGTCTGGATGAGGAAGGGTTTACATCCCTTAGTTATGGGCGTATTCTTTACCAAGATATACACAGTATACCACCCTATGGTCCGCTTCAGGCACCCCCACCATCCATGCGGATCAAACTCAATAATGGAAAAAAGCTGGTTTGGCTTTTCAATCCGGACCACCCAAAATCTGCCGCTGAGGCCATTATCTTTACCGCATTCAAGGCCGAACTTTTACATCGCCTGGAGCAGCGGGCATTAGCTCTTCAAGCCGAGCCTCCTGAAGAAAATGCCACCGCCAGCGATGTCATTGTAGATGACAAGCACAACAATACCGCAAAAGCGCTTGTCTCTCAACTTGAAGAATCTAAAAAACGTGATTATAAGTACATCGCTATTCCGATATCAGCCGTATTTGCACTGGTGATGCTTTTTCGAACTTGCGGCGCTGATTTTATTCAGCAACAGCGGGACAGGGAATCGGCAGGTTTTCGAGATGCTATCCTCAGCATGGAAACAACCTATGAAAATAATGTACAAAGAGCCAAAGTTGTTGCTGAAGCATATGCCCTGACATTCGGCCCAGTATTTTTATGGACCAACGATTCTCAGGCTTCAGTAGCTTTTAGTCCCCATATATCGAAGGATCCCTATGGTGCCGAAATCAATGTGATTGGCTTGCGCCATGCAGAAGACAATAAACTATTGGAGGAATATATCCGTCATCCCGATAGCGTGGGTTACGACTTAACGGTGATCAATCCATCTGAAAAATTTCAGGCTGTTATGAGCAAGAGCGTATTTAGCGAGGATGATAGTCTAACCATGCCAATTTACCTTACAGTATATAACCCCAAAGAATCTTTGCCTACGCCATTCCGTCAGCATGCCGTAGATTCGACATTCAGACCCATCCGGTACAGTACATCTATTGCAGTGCCGCGTGCTGGCGACCCGAAAGAAGAGATATTCGATAATATGGACTTTGCTTCAGTCCGTTCTATACTCCAAAAATACAAAGGGACCTACTTCTATATGGCCGCGAAAGAACAAGATGGCTTACCAGCTCAACAATTTGAAAAAATAAAAACGCTAGTTTTACAAGACTTTAAAAAGCACAAAGTCAATACAAATCAATTCATAAGCAAACAATGTAATGTAAGGTAGTGCTTTTATTTTTCTAGACTTGACCATAAAATATATCCGCTGGACACCTTTTCCTGGTTGTCACAATAATTGATGTAAACCCAACGGTCATCGACGATGTTTCCAATATCCACTTGGACCGGAATGTCAAAACAAAGAAAGGCACATTATGGCATGAAACGCATTCATATAATTCGCAAAGATGAAAGATCCATAGCGTCTTAATTATAGTTCAATTTCTAATCGCATTTCCAATAAATTTGGCTTGAAACCAGCTTTGCTATATGCAATTATTGCGCTATCATTTTGGTCATAAACCTGAAGTCTAACTTCGGATATATTTCTGTGCTTTGCCCAATTTATGAGCGCTTCCAGAATTAATTTATTGATACCCTGCCCACGGTAGTCAGGCCGCACATACATAAATCCCAGATGGACATATTGTGCATATTTTTGAAAGGGTTTTGCAGCCATTATTTTCGCATATCCGGACCCTACGATCTGATCGCCGATCGTCGCAACCAAGACTTCCGCGTGGGACGATTTTATTAATTCCAACAAATCATAGTAATGAATCTCGCCTTCTTTTAAAGTGCTATCATACGGTCGTTCTGCTGCTACTATTCCCTGTTCAAATTCTAGTAAAACATTGATTTCATGCTCTTGTGCTTGTCTGATTTTTACTTCCATTCTTGATATTTTTTGATTATTTGTTGATATACGACCATTTTCGAGTCATAAGCAGTTGCTGCAATATACAAAAATCGATGATCCTAAGGCCCCAAAGAAATGTCAATAGTCTGTAAATTGCTGTAACGGTCTATGCCTGTTACAAAAGAAAATTGGACAATCGATTGCATGCAATTTATTTTCGAAATATGTAAATCGTTTGATAAATTGACTGTGAACAATTAAAAATAAATTATGAAAAAAATCAAATTTGTGGCACTCCTCAGTGCTGCACTGGTCTTTTTTGTCTCCTGCGAAAAGACTGTTGAAAAAACGGCGGACGAAGAAACACTATCCCTACGGGCGGCGACACCAGGTCCCAACGGTTATGAGGTTCCACTCGGCGGCAACGCCTTTGTGACATCGGCACCTTCCGGTGCAGTTGAGATTATCAATAGCAATGGTTTAGCGAATTGGACCAATTCGAACAGCATCGTGAGCACCTATGCCAAACTGCCGCAGGCCGGTACATTGACCGTTAAAATTCGAGCCAAAGTATTGCCCAATGGTGATAGCAGTGTGGTTAAGTTGACAATCAATGGTGTTAGTAAGCAAGTAAGCCTGAAGGGTGGTACTACGAAAGACTATACAGTGGGTAGTTATACACTCGATGCCGGCGGTTATGCTAAAATGGATCTCCAGGGTGTTTCCAAAACAGGTGGTTACTTTGCAGACGTGTCACATTTAATTTTGAGTGGAACAGCGACTACGGGAACCGTCATTTATAGTGACAACAACGTCGATAATACCTATTATTGGTCACGTCGCGGTCCTTCTTGTCATCTAAGTTACACCGTACCTACCAACCAGCAGGTTTCCTATTACTATAGTGAAATCAATGTTCCTAGTGGTGAGGACAAAATAGGCTCTTACTTTATGGCTAACGGATTTGGCCAGGGCTATTTTGGTATGCAGGTCAATTCAGCGACCGAGCGCCGTATTTTGTTCTCCGTCTGGAGTCCATACAGTACCGACAATCCGGCAGAAATACCTGTTGAAGACCGGATTACGCTCAACCGCAAAGGTGCCAATACGATTACAGGAGAGTTTGGTGGTGAAGGGTCTGGCGGGCAGAGCTATATGAAGTACAGCTGGACGAGTGGTAAAAGCTATAAATTTTTACTTAAAGGTGAGCCAGACGGAAGTGGTGCAACTGATTTTACCGCCTGGTTTAATGATCCTTCGGTCAACAACTGGGTGTTAATCGCTAGCTGGAAAAGGCCCAAAATAGCGACCTACCTAACCAACTTCCATAGCTTCCTAGAGAATTTTAATGCTGATAATGGCTATTTGGGGCGTTCAGCAGATTATAAGAATCAATGGATTCGGACGGCATCAGGCACCTGGATGCCGGTGGTTCAAGCCAAATTTACTGTGGATGCCACCTACTCCAGCAATCAGCGCATCGATGCCATGGGTGGTACCAACGGTAGTAACTTCTTCCTTAAAAATGGTGGATTTTTCAATACTGTCGTTAATCCTGGTACATTATTTACGGTAAATAATGGAAATACTGCACCAGCGATTGACCTTACCACACTGCCCTAAGTATGGGAAAGCAGGTAAGCTGATAGCCCAAACAACAGACAGGGAGGCATAATTACAGGCCTCCCTGTCTCTGTTATTGGACTCGTAGGCTCCTGTCTTTGCTGTATAGCACAAGGAACCGAGATCATGTTGGATGGATACATGTTTAGTTCAATGGAAAGAAGAACAAAAAGAAATTTTTTAGGGTAAACGATTTATCCAAAAAGTTTGTTCAACTAAAAAAAGAACTATGAATACCAAACTTAAATTAGCTATAGCTGTAATTACCGGAGTGGCATTGATTTTTTTCAAACGCCGTAAAGAAAAAATAAAAAATAGCGAACAGTCAAAAGCTGCTCAAAAAAAATCCAATAACGGGCAATCAAGTAAACCCGTCGGTTATCGGCCATTTAAAGACCTAGCGGAGGAAAATGCGCCTAATATCGTAGCGCTGCAGAATACTGGTCCACAATCTTTTGCTGATGGAAAACACGTACCCACATCAAGTTCTCCCCAGCATATAGCCTATCATCCTAAAGGTAATAGGCATCACTAGGGACCTTTGCAACGGCACAGGGTACTAAAGCACGTTCCTAATCCGATTAATGGCATCCATTTCCAGATCCTTCCACCTCGAAAGAGGCTGTTGTGTCTGCTTGACCAAGGTCGATCGCTTTGATCACAACGAACTATCCTATCGGGAATTGTATCTTTGAAACGGTCAAAACCGGCCGGCAATTTCGTGGAAACAAATGTGCTCCTTATCCGGATAAAATTCGGCCATGATCTTAAACATTTTCTCAAATTTGTGGTTATCTTTAACGAAATCTTTATCGTGCCATATGATAGAAAACGTATTTAGTACAGGTGATATATCGAAAAATGAAATAAAACGGTTAGCGGCATTACGATATTACGAGATTATTGATACACCTCCTGAAGCCTGCTTCGACGGGTTGGTAAAACTTGCTGCCGAAATCTTTAATATGCCAATCGCCGTGCTATCACTTGTCGATGCGGACACCGTATTTTTTAAGGCCAACGTGGGGATAGACATCCCAGCGAGTATCGATCGCAAAGACGGCTTCTTTGATTTGGCAATTTCTGACAAAGATGTTACAGTACTAGAAGACATACAGGAAAATCTGGGTCAAAAAGCAAGCAATCTAATTGAAGACCTGGGAATTCGGTTTTATGCCGCAGCGCCTCTGATTACAGCAGAGGGTTTTTTGATAGGCGCATTGAGTATTATGGATAAGCAGCCCCGCGGACTTATTGCGTCGGAAAGAAGCATCCTCGCCGGATTAGCCCGTACGGCGATGGATCAAATCGAGTTACGAAAAGCATCAATGGCCCAAATTGCCGATGTGGAACAGGTTAATGTTACTTTGGCAAATATGCAACAACGTTTGATCGATCTAAATGGCCAATTGGAGAGTACCAACGCGCAGCTGAGCAAAGCCAATACACAGCTCAACACATCATACCATACTACTGCGTCACTGAACAGGGATCTTAAAAAGAGTGAGCAGCGTCTAAAATCATTTATCAACAAAGCCCCTATCGCTTTTGCCATATTGACCGGCCGTGAAATGACCATCGAAGTCGCCAACGACATGGTTCTTTGGGTATGGCGCAAAACTCCCGCTGTTATCGGGCAGCCTTTAGCGAGGGCCTTGCCCGAGCTCAAAGACCAACCGTATCTTGATCTATTAGACCAAGTTTTTACAACGGGTGTCACCTATGTTGGCGATACAGCTTTAGTGAGCTTAGAGACCAATGGTGTCTTCGGAGATCATTACTTCGATTTTATTTATGAGCCGCTTAAGGGTGAGGATGGGAATACAGAGTCCATCATTGTTATTGCCAATGAGGTTACCGATCGCATCCTTCAGAAAGAAAATCTGCAATCACTCAACCAACAGTTGGAAATAGCGTTGGAGGCCGGTGAGTTAGGTACATACAATTTAGACATCCAAAGCGGTAAAAATCATACATCATCCACATGCAGAGCACATTTCGGCCTTTCTAATAACGAGCTGTTTGAATTTAATGACTTTCTAAACTCAATTGTTCCGGAACATCGGGATATGGTCAATAATAAAGTCCAGGATGCGATCTTCAATAAAGTACCCTATCAGGCCGAATATCTTACGCAATGGCCTGACGGCTCCCGTCACTGGATCAGTTCATCAGGTCTGACACGTTATGATGCAGATGGTAATCCCATCAATTTGATTGGTGTAACTGTGGATGTCACGAAGCGAAAAAATTATGAGGCTCAGAAAGATGATTTCCTTAGTATAGCCAGCCACGAGTTAAAGACGCCTATCACAAGTCTCAAAGGCACGATTCAGATGCTTGAAATGCTCAAAGATAAAGCTGCAGACCAAACCATTTGCAGACTTATAGACATGGCCGCCGTTAGCATTAAAAAGATTACAACACTGGTCGATGACCTTCTTAATATGCACCGAATCAGTGAGGGACAGCTAGCATTAAAGTGGACGAATTTTTCGGTAACGAAAATCATTGATTCCTGTCGTAATGATGCGAGTCTGCTCGGCAAGTATCAGCTCAACGTGAGTGGTGATCTACATGCGACGCTCTATGCGGATGAACAACGTATCGAGCAGGTGCTAACCAATTTTATTAATAATGCAATCAAGTACGCTCCTACTTCATATGATATTGAAATCAAGATTGAGCATCTCCCTGAACATGTAAAAATAAATGTACAGGATTTTGGTGAAGGAATAGCTCCCGCTGTTCAGCAACATATCTTTGGACGTTATTACAGAGCCAATCATGAAGGCAAACAATACTCTGGTCTGGGACTAGGACTCTATATCGCCGCTGATATCATAGGTCGTCATGGTGGACAGATCGGAGTCGACAGCACTTTAGGTGTTGGTAGCAATTTTTGGTTTACGATACCACATCCTTTATAGGGAAAAATACCCGATTTTTTTCGAATTAATACGGTCTTAACAGAAAAGGCATATGGTTTGTTTTTAGTTTTCAAATTAAAAATTAAATTCTGGCCCATTAAGTCGTTGGGTTAACAGTTATGGAAAAAAATACATCTCATATCGATAAATTAAAACAACATATTCATAATAAGAGCAACGATCTTGATCTTTATCTTAAGGCATTAAATTCTGCCTATTCGGGTATAATTATAACCGACAATATGCAACATGACAATCCTATTATATATTGTAATACAGCATTTGAAACAATCAGCGGTTATTCGCACAACGAAATTATAGGACACAATTGTCGTTTCTTACAGGCACAGGACCGTTCACAGCCCGAACGCCAGATTATAAAAGATTCGATTATTCGTGGTGAGGAGTGTAAGGTTGAGATTCGTAATTATCGCAAGGACGGCACACTTTTTTGGAATGAGCTGTTTATCTCACCCGTCAAAAATGACGAAGGGAAAGTGACGCATTTTATTGGTGTACAAAATGATATAACCGCCAGAAAAAAAGCCGAACATGACCTTCGCGAAGAGAAGTCTCATGTCGAACAAAAAATCCAAGAGCGCACCAAGGAACTGCAGGACAAAGAGATTTTTCTTTCCAGTATCATTGAAACAGTTAGGGAAAGCCTGTTGGTACTTGATGCCAATTATGTTGTTTTGAGTGCGAATAAGCATTTCTTAAATTCGTTTAAGGTCTCTTCGGAAGAAACTGTCGGCAAACCACTTTTTGAACTTGGTAAGAAGCAATGGAATATCAATTCACTAAAGGAACTGCTTACACAGATCTTGCCGACCAACAACCCCGTTATCGACTACGAAGTTGACAATCTATTTCCACACATCGGTCGCAAAGTGATGTTGTTAAATGCCTATCGCATTGAATTTGAGGGGCATTACAAAGATCGTATATTGATTGCTATCGAAGATATTACCGAGAAAAAAGAGCAGGATCGGCGGAAAGATGATTTTCTATCAATCGCCAGTCATGAGTTAAAAACGCCACTGACTACGATTAAGGGGTTGGTCCAAATCTTACAACGCATGAGTGGAGATCATCCAAATCCTAAGTTTGTGAACACACTGGACAAGATGTCGTCTTATGTTGATCGTTTAAATCTGTTAATTACCAAGCTCTTGGATACCGCTAAAATACAATCTGGAAATATCGAATTGCATATGGAACCATTTGATATTGATAAAACAATCCGAGATGCAATCGACAATATAAAGCTCGCCGTTCCGGGATATGAAATATGCATATCAGGTACAACCGGTGCTATTGTTGAGGGTGACGAGCTGCAAATAATCCAAGTTGTCAATAACTTGTTATCCAATGCGATCAAATATTCCCCCGATTCTGACAAGGTTGACGTAGGTATTCATAAAGTTGCCAATTTTGTTAAAATATCGGTGCGTGATTACGGTATGGGCATCAACTATCAGGATAGGTTGAAAATTTTCGAACGATTCTATCGGGCCAGCCATATACAGAAAAAATTTCCGGGACTCGGAATCGGGCTCTATGTATCCCATGAGATTATTGCTAATCATAAAGGAACATTATGGGTAGAGAGTGAACCAGGCGAAGGATCCACATTTAATTTTACATTACCAATAATAAACAACGACGATAACGATGGAGCGTAAAACAATAATGATCTGTGACGACGACAAAGGCATACTCGAGATGCTTGAATTATTTTTAGAATTAGAAGGATTTCACGTAATATGCGAGATAAACAGCACCAATTTGATTACGCAGCTCAACACACATAAACCAGATCTGTTGTTGTTGGATCTCTGGATGCCCCTACTTTCGGGAGATCAGGTATTAAAAATCATCCGCGGGACAGCGGAAATCAAACACTTACCTGTCATTGTCCTTTCGGCTAGCGTCGATGGTAATGTCATTGCGAAACAATTGGGAGCGGATGGCTTTATCGCAAAACCTTTTGATCTGGATGACATTACATCTGGAATCACGACTATATTGAGCAATTGAAGTAAACTATTTGAATATCGGGACGAGAAATTTTGTGATGTATGTCACAGCGAATTATAAGATGAAACAAGGAAATTTGTGCTGACAAAAAAATAAAATGATAACGATATGAAAGTAAAACATCTCCTTAAACAAATGGGTATATTTTCCGTCCTATTGATGCTCACAATAACGCAGTCCCGTGCAACAAATACGGGAGCAAATTCCCCATCACAGCCAGAAGTTGCCGCAAAACCAAAAATATTGTTTGTGGTAACTAGCCACGATTCCAAAGGGAATACCGGTGAAAAAACGGGCTACTATCTCGGCGAAGTATCGCATCCCTGGGAGGTATTGACAGAGGCCGGTTATGAGATTGATTTTGTTAGTCCTCAAGGCGGCAATCCGCCTGTGGATGGATTTGACCTGACCGATCCTGTAAATAAAAAATTCTGGGGAGACAAACACTATCAGCATAAAATCAGCCATTCACTCAAGCCATCGCAGGTAAAACCTGAAGAATATAAAGCCATCTTTTATGCTGGTGGGCATGGTGCGATGTGGGATTTTCCTTCAGATTCGCAAATAGCAACTATAGCCGCCAAAATTTACGAAGCGAATGGTGTTGTCGCTGCTGTATGCCATGGTCCGGCCGGTCTGACCAATATCAAGTTGAGCGATGGTGAATATTTGGTAAAAGGCAAAAAAGTAAATGGTTTTACCAATGAAGAGGAACAACTCGTCAAGCTTACCGATGTCGTCCCTTTCTTATTGGAAGATAAGCTAAAGGCCATTGGTGGCCTTTATGAAAAATCCGGACCCTGGCAGCCACATGTCACCGTAGACGGCAGGTTGATCAGCGGCCAAAATCCCCAGTCAGCCAAAGCTGTAGGTGAAGCTATCGTGAAAGCGCTGCAGAACGCAGGTTAATAGCTGAAAATCAATTTTAACTTTGTAACACAAATAGAAGGCCGTAACAGTGTTACGGCCTTCTTTCCATCGCCCCTTTAATTTATCTATTTATTGATAACCTTCGTTTTGCGTAAACTCATCTTTATTTGTAATGGCGTCTAGCTGAGCCTGTGGTATGGGCCGTACCCGGTGATAATCCTGGATATAGGTGGCGATATCCGGGTTGTGCGCTTTGACGCGTTCGACTAATTTTCCGGTACGCTTGAGGTCAAACCAACGGATCTGTTCTCCAGCAAACTCGCGCGCGCGCTCATCAAGGATAAAATCGAGCGTAACTTGACCCGGTGTGACCTTCATCTTTTCCTCCCAACCAGGTTGTGCTGCCCGCGTGCGCACAATGTTTATCCAGTGTGCTGCAGAATCCCGGTTACCCAGGTTTAACTGCGCCTCCGCCGCATTGAGATAAAGTTCTGCAAATCGGATGGCAAAAACATCGCGGGCACTCTGCGCTTCATTGGATGAAGGACGTGTGGGATCTAAAAATTTAGTTAAGGTCGGATAACGTAATTGGTCTTTCACCTTTCCGTCACTGGCATAAATATAATTCCTGTCATAGATTTTATAAGGCTTGCCGGTGTTACTTATCGCTCTGCGTGTAGCAAAGACTGCGGTATCACCCAGTTTGACCGTAGCCGTCGGGTTATTGGAATAAAATACCTCTTTAAAAGATGCTGCGTAGCGGCTATCCCCTTCGGGATACAAGTCCAATAGAAAACGTGTGGGCATATATCTGTTAAATGGCCGGCCGTTAGCGAGGTCGCGCTGCATGCCAGTCTCTGTATCATATTTCATTAAAAACAGCAGATGGCCATTGTTGCTACCCCGGTTGTGTCCCAGCGGATTGAGGATTTTATCACTTATATCGTTCAAGGCCAGATTGGTCGAATAATTGACTGCATACACGACCTCCTTATTTTTTAAGTTGGCCATATTCCACAGGTCAGCATAGTTTTTGAGCAGTTCAAAGCCATAATTTCCCTTAATGACCGACACGGCATATTCATTGGCCTCCTTATATTTCCCATGAGAAAGGTATACGCGGGACAGGAAAGCACGAGCCGCGGGATTGGTCACGCGACCATAGTCAGAGACCGTATTAGGAAGGTCTTTAATTGCTGCCAGTAGATCCGATTCGATCAGTGCGTAAAATTCCGCTGGTGCTGTCTTGTTTGCTGTCGTGATGATGCCGGCAGTTTCTGTCGTGGTTAGATGTACGCCACCCCAGGTCTGCAGGATATGCCAATAGTAAAATGCGCGCAGAAAACGCAGTTCGGCCAGCCTAATCCCTTTAGTACTTTCATTCAGGCCTGCTGCATCGATACGGGCGATACCCGCATTACAGATATTTACGGCCGAATACAATGCCTTCCATTCTGTTGCGAGCGCAGCGTTGTTTCCCTGGAGATTAATATACTTCATTAAGTCTGGAAAGGTATCCCCCGCACCACTCATCCATAGGTCCGTGCCCATCTCCGATATGCTGTACCCTTCCTCCTTACCATACCACCAGCGCTGGTAAGAATAGGCTGCATTCACCAGGGATTCAAAACCTTCGGGTGTCGCGAACACCGTTTCCGAGGTCAGTCCGCTCGGATTATACTCATCCAAAATCTTTGAACAACTCGATGAAGCGAGTACCACCAAAGAGGCTACTACGATATTTTTGATCTTTCTTTTCATTTATTTAGCATTTAAAATCCAACATTCACACCGAATACAAACAATTTTGTCATCGGAAAATTCTCCGATCCACCCCTTTCAGGATCATAGGAGTTCAACAGATCTGATTTTGTCCACGTAAATGGATTTTTGGCCGTACCATATACCCGCAGTTTCTTGACAAAGCCATCTTTTAAAATGGATTGCGGGAAATTGTATCCCAGCGATATATTTCTGATCCGGAGGTATGAGCCATCTACGTAGCCCAATGAGCTGGAGTATAATGTACTTGCCAGCGACAGTCCGGAGTTTGGCCTTGGATTGGCATTGGTCGGATTCTCCGGAGTCCAATAGTCAATTATTGCCGAACTCTGCCCCAAACCCTGCGGGTCATAACGGCGCAAGAAATTCGGTTGTAATGTTTGACCCCATCTCGCAAAAAGCAATACATTCAGGTCAAATCCTTTATAGCTAAACGTATTGTCCCAGGAGCCAAACCATTTTGGTCTAGGCGTTCCGACGATAACACGGTCATTGCTGGCATCAATTTTTCCATCCCCATTGATATCCCGCACATGAATATCACCAGGCTTTTGATTGTACTTAGCAGCTTCCTCCTCCTGGCCGAGTTGCCAGATGCCCAACTTATCATAGTCGTAGAAGACAGTGGTTGGATGTCCGATAAACCAGCCGTTCCCGATGTCATCCGAGCTGGTCACCAATTCAACGATTTCTTCCTTATTTCGGGTGTAGGAAATTGCGGTATTCCAGGTGAAAGGGGCATCTTTTACCACATCAGCGTTCACCGTAAGCTCGATGCCACGGTTACGGGTTTTGCCGATATTCTGAATCACATTGCTTATCCCTGTCGATGGTGGAAGCCCACGTTCAAGTAATAGTTTTGACGTTTTGGAATCGTAATAGTCGATGGTTCCGGAGATACGGCCATTCATGATGCCAAAATCCAGCCCTGCATTTGTCGTGGCAGTGATCTCCCAGCCCAGATTGGGGTTGCCGATCTGTGAAGCAAAAGTATATCCTGTGGCAGAAGCATCGTCATATGCAAAAGCCACCCGGCTCAGGTTGCTCTGTGTTGAATAAGGTGATACCGCATAATTACCCGCTCTACCCCAGCTCAGTCTAGCTTTTAACTCGCTAAATAAAGTCTGATTTTTCATAAAAGATTCATCGACAATGCGCCACCCTGCGGCTACAGATGGAAAGAAAGCCCATTTGCTTCCCTTAGCCAAGATCGAAGATCCGTCTGAGCGTCCAGTTGCTGTTAGCAGGTATTTTCCTTTGTAACTATAGTTGACCCGTCCGGCAAAAGAAAGGAGATTGTTCATACTATAGGCGGTCGTAGTCGCCAGGTTTTTGGAAGCATTGCCGAGCGCATAGAAAAGCTGGCTATCTAGGATCAGCCCCTCACCCGAAGCATCTATACGATCGGACCTGTTCCAGAGAATACTGTTGACGGCTGTAATATTCAAGTTATGGTCGCCAAAAGAGTTTTGGTAAGACAAGACATTTTCCCAGTTCACCAGATGACTATTTTCAGTGCTATAGGTTGCCTTTGATGCCGAGCCATTCCGGTCAATGGTATACATTCCCGCGAAAGACCCCTCCCTATTGTTATTAAGCGTCACGCCTATCGTCGATTTGCCCGAAAACCCTCTCCAGGGCTTCAGTTCGAGATAGCCATTGATGAGGGTACGGGTCACGAGGTTTTGCGCATCATACGCATTCGGTTCGAGATCGACCAGCGGGTTTATAGCCGAGCCATTCAATGGATAGCGTATTAAACTGCCATCTTCGTTGTATATCCGTCCCAGTGGACTAATTTTATTGGCCTGATTTAAAGGGTCGCGTGCCGCCTGGATTTTGTAATGCGTGACCTGCGATTGCATTCCCGCCCGAAAATATGTTCCCAGTTCCTGATCAATATTGAGCCGGCCGCCAAAACGGTTTGATTTATCCTGTTCGAAAATTCCCCTTTCATTCAAAAAATCGCCAGAGAAATAAACCTTCGTTTTTTCAGTACCAGCATTGATGCCGACCTGATAATTTTGCTGAAAACCCTCCTTGACCAAAAGGTCAAAATAATTGGTATACTCATTGTTTTTGATGGCGTCCAGTTCGGCCGTATTGAAGATCGCGGCATCATCAGCTTCACTGTTCCATTTACCCGTGGCACGATACGCTTCGCGCCGCAATTTAACCCATTGGTCCAGATTCATGACCTCCGGGTAGCGCGCTACTTTGGAGATACCGGCATAGGCGTTGAAGGAAATTTGTGCTGCTCCAGTTTTCCCTTTTTTAGTGGTTATGATAATGACACCATTAGCTCCTCTTGAGCCATAGATTGCGGTCGACGAAGCATCTTTCAAAACCTCCATGGATTCTACATCATTCGGATTAATATCCTGAATGTTGCTGTACTGAATCCCATCGACAATATACAAGGGGCCATTTTGGGCGGTTATGGATCGATTACCACGGATCGTAACATTCACGCCCGAGGACGCCGCACCGCTACTCCTGGTCACATCCATTCCTGATACTTTGCCCTGTACCGACTCGAGCATATTTGCTGAAGGAACCTTGGCAATTTCATCGCCTTTGACCGAAACCACAGAACCCGTAAGGTCACGTTTTTTAACCGTACCATAGCCGACCACGACGACCTCATCGAGCTTCGAGTCATTCGATGTCAGCACGATGTTGAGCGGTTTTCCGGCTACGATAGTTACGTTTTGCGAATCGGCACCTAGGTAAGTTACCGACAATTGTTTGACATCTTTAGGCAGTTTGAGTGAAAAGTTTCCGTTAGCATCGGAGGATGTGGATATTGCGCTATTTCCCAGGGCCCGAATTGTTGCTCCGGATAGTGGTTTTCCCTGCGAATCTTTCACTATCCCATTTACACTTTGTTCCTGTCCGCGAACATGAGAAGCAGACAAAACAAGCATTACGCTTAGAGCAGTAGTTTTTAGGATACTACTTTCCCATTCAATCTTTGGTATCATAAGGTATTACAGTTTATAATTTTTTTCCCTTCGCGGTAGTGCAACCGCTTGCAGTAATTGAATTTAAAAATTATAAAATCAATCTGATCAGATTTTTTACGCAATCGTTGCCGTTATAAACTGCCTTCAAACTCGCTCCCCCACCGTGAGGCCACTGCACGGCTGAATCGTTAATTCATATTTTTGTACCGTAACTGCTTCACCGGAACGGTATTCGCTTAATCCCATTTTTATCCCATTTGTGTCTGTGAATGCCCATGGGAATGGCAAAATACCATGTTTAAGCAGTTCAGAATAACAATGAAGTAAAACAAGAAATGGATCTATTTGTTATTACCAAAAATTAACCAATGAATCCACTCGAAAAACGAATCAAAATTTTGCTTCCGGGTTATTTTGCCATGGTAATGGCGACAGGGATCATATCCATTGCTTGTCTTCTCGAGAATTTCACAACACTGGGCAAGGTTCTCTTTTATCTCAATATTCTATTTTTGATAGTGCTATTGGCAGCCTTGATCTACCGCGTGATCCGGTTTTGGCCCGATGTAGTTGCAGATTTCAAAAGTTATCAACGCGGCCCCGGATTTTTTACGCTTGTCGCGGCCTTATGTATCATGGGCAATCAAGTTATTCTCTTCGAAGGTATGTACAAACTTGCTACTGGATTATTGATTGTGGCTACCATCATTTGGGCTTTTATTATCTATGGCTTCTTTTATAACCTAACGGTGACTGACGACAAAAAGCCATTAAAAGAAGGTATCAACGGAACCTGGCTTGTTATTATTGTCTCTACTCAAGCGATATCAGTGTTGATCTCTTTTGTGTCAGATGGATTGGGCCCAGTCGCCGAAATTTACCTCTTTATCGCCGCCTGCCTATTCTTGGTAGGCTGTATTTTTTACCTGTATCTAATGTCATTGATTATTTATAGGATATCTTTCTTTCCATTAAATGCGATGGAATTGGGAGCGCCCTATTGGATCAATATGGGCGCCACGGCGATATCCACGCTTGCGGGATCGATGTTGATCCTTCATGAAAAACAATTCGGCTTTCTTATTGAGATTCGTCCATTTTTGAAAGGATTTGTGCTTTTATTTTGGGCTGCGGGCACCTGGTGGATACCACTGTTGGTGCTTTTGGGAGCCTGGCGTCATATTGTCAAAAAGATCAAGGTGCCTACTGTGGCTGTCGGATATGACCCGACTTATTGGGCCATGGTCTTCCCGCTCGGTATGTATGTAGTCAGTACGTACCGCCTTAGTGAAGCTTTAGATATTGCATTCCTAAAACTTATTCCCAATGGGTTTATCTATATCGCTCTATTTGCCTGGATAGCAGTAATAATTGGGTTTATCAGACAGTTACTCAAAGCGTTTTGGAACGTAAAAATTTAGGATGAGATCCTTGCAAACAATTTACGGACAATGATGTTATAGAAATTATAAACTATACCATTTATATGTCAAAGCTTGTTGACTTAAAAGCGTTTCTGATTGCCAGTACAGCAACATTGCTGACCTTATTGATGATCTTGATTGGGTCGCGTAGGCTCCAGAATTTTGATGCAGCATTGATTGCTTATCTTTTCGGTACCTTATTCGCAGTTTTTGGTATTGTTTATCGTTATACCGTTTGGATTCAGCGTCCCCCTACCCGCGTGTACTTTGTCAGCAGTTTAAAAACACTATTTTCAAAAGACGGACTTAATTTTGTCGGATATACACTGAAAGATTTTCTATTAAATATCATTTTCCAGCGATTTATCATCCGAAGAGGTAAATATCGTGGTTTTGCACATCTTTTCATGGCCATAGGCTGTTTCTTGGCTTTTTGTATTACCATACCGCTTACTTTCGGCTGGATACACTTTACATTAGTCCCTGGTTCGGGAATGGATCCGGCCGCTCCCAAAATTTATACTGCGCATTTCTTCGGTTTCGACGTTATGAACTTTCCGGTAAAGTCTATTATTGGATTTTTGACTTTTGGGGCACTTAACTGGTGTTCAATTTTGGTCATTATCGGCGCTACATATTTTCTTCAAAGACGGCTAAAAGATCCCGGGCTTATTGCCACACAAACTTTCGAAGGAGATATTCTTCCTTTGCTACTGTTGATCTTGGTTTCATTAACCGGTCTGGGCTTGACCCTTGATTACGAATTTATGCATGGAAAAGCGTATGAATTTATGGCGGTAACCCACGCCTTTTTTGTAATCGTATTTTTAGTCTGGATGCCATTCGGAAAATTCTTTCATATTATCCAACGTCCTGCCCAGATTGGTGCACATATTTATAAGGAAGTTGGCCGTAAACAAGGTATGCAGCAGTGCAAGTTTACCCATAAAGAATATACCACAAAGTTACATGTCGCAGATCTAAAGAAAATCACCAAAGAAACAGGTTTCAACCTTGAAAATAAAGACGGCGAATCCATTTTGGATTACAGTCCCGAAGGTAAACGTGATCTCCTTGCCATTGCACATTTTAAGGCACGCAGGCAATCGGGAGATTTTTTCGGATAATATGCAGATCATTTAATATAAAAGACAGCGTTAGCATGGCAAAACTACCCCTTCCAGCAGAACAGATTATCGATGAGTTTGGTCCACATCTTCATTTTCCGGACCCAGAGGGAACCCCTGGCCGGGATGAACCCGATAAAATCGTGGAGACGCACTGTTGCTTTTGCGGTATGCAATGTGGGATAAAATTATTGGCCAAGAATAATAAAGTCGTCGGTTTTGAGCCCTGGATGGAATTCCCCTTCAATGAAGGCCGGCTCTGTCCCAAAGGAGTACAGCGCTATCTACAGGATAATCATCCCGATCGGTTAACGAGCCCATTGATCAATACACCGGGAAAGGGTTATGTACCCACTTCTTGGGATGCTGCCATGGAAAAGACGGTAGCTGAAATTCGCCGTATCCAGGAAACGTATGGTCACGATGCTTTTGCTGTGCTTTCGGGTGTATCCCTCAGCAATGAAAAATCCTATATGATGGGCAAATTTGCAAGGGTAGCTTTAAAAACAAAGAATCTCGATTACAATGGCCGTTTATGCATGGTGTCTGCGGGTGCGGGCAACAAAAAAGCCTTCGGTCTTGACCGTACTTCCAATAACTATAGCGACCTGGCATATGCTGAGGTCATTATTGTCACAGGAGCAAATGTCTCAGAGACCTTCCCCACGCTGACCTATTGGCTCTGGCAGGCACGTGACAATGGAGCCAAAATTATTGTGGTTGATCCACGGGAAATTCCCCTGGCAAGGACAGCAGATATTCACCTTGATATTAGGCCAGGTACCGATTCAGCGCTTTTTGGCGCCATACTTAATTATATGGTGCAGCACGATCTGCTGGACCATGAATTTATCGACAATTATACTTCTGGCTTCGACGAAACCATAGCCGCGGTCAAAGACTATACTTTAGCTTGGGCTGAGGAGGTCACCGGCGCAAAGAAAGAGAAGATCGAGGCAGCAGCCAAACTCTGGGGCAAAGCCTCAACCTCCTTCCTGTTACATGCTCGCGGTATCGAGCATCATACCAAAGGTGTAGAAAACGTATTGAGTTGTATCAATATTGTCCTCGCATCGGGCAGAATTGGGCGACCCTATTGTGGTTATGGCACCATCACCGGACAAGGTAATGGACAGGGAGGCCGAGAACATGGTCATAAATGTGACCAGTTGCCTGGTAATCGCGACATAGAAAATCCGGTGCACCGCAAGTATATCTCTGATGTATGGGGCATAGACGAAAAAGATCTGCCCGGAAAAGGACTTACGGCTTATGAAATCATTGATGCTATTCATCGGGATGAAATTAAGGGGTTGATATCCATTTGTTTCAATCCACTTGTGTCTCTCCCAAATAATAATTATGTCAGAGCCGCACTTGAAAAGTTAGAATTCTATGTGGGCATTGATTTCTTTATGAGTGAGACAATGCGCCACTGTGATGTTATTTTACCAGGCTCTCTGCACGAAGAAGAGGAAGGTACGGTCACCACTGCCGAGGGAAGAGTTGTCCGGATCCGTAAGGTCGTAGATCCACCTGCCGGGGCACGCGCCGACTCCGAAATTATTATGGAGATCGCCCGGCGTCTCGGTGTCGGCGATAAATTTTCCTACCCTGATAGTGAGGCGATATTCAATGAATTGCGCATTGCTTCCAAAGGCGGTACTGCAGATTACTATGGGATCACTTACGAAAAAATTGAAAAGAATATGGGCATATTCTGGCCTTGCCCCGAACTTGATCATCCTGGCACGCCCCGACTTTGGGAAGACCGTAAATTTAAGACTGCGGATGGCAAAGCACATTTCAATCCCGTTAAATATCATCCCAGCATGGACCCTACCGACGCTGAATATCCCGTGATACTAACAACTGGACGGGTTGTTTCACAATACCTTAGTGGTACACAGACCCGTCGTATCGGAAAGCTGGTCAAGCAATTTGCACAGCCCTTTTTAGAGATCCACCCTGTATTGGCCAAGACACTTGGAATAAGCCAATACGAAGATGTTCGGGTCGTTACCAAACGGGGTGATGCCGTTTTTCCGGCCAATATTGTAGAAACAATTCGCGAAGATACCGTGTTTTTACCCTATCACTGGCCTGGAAAAAAATCCGCCAATCAATTGACGAGCGCATTTCTAGACCCTATTTCAAAAATCCCGGAATTTAAGGTAAGTGCCTGTAAGCTTATTCCAACGGGTAACCACTCCTATATTGGCAATGATGCCTTGGATTATCAAAGTATATAACAGCATAAAAAGGAAAGATTATGGCAGAGTATTATAAATTGCAAGAAGAATTTTTTGTTGACATGCAGCGTTGCATCGGATGCAAAGCTTGCGAAGCGGCCTGTGCCGAATGCGAGACCAATGGACAGGAATCCATGATCCATGTAAACTATGTGGATCGAAGTACCACTATTCAGACAACCGTACAGGTCTGTATGCACTGTGAAGATCCCGTTTGTGCCAACGTATGTCCGGCAGACGCCATCACCAAGGATGAATTTGGGGTAGTCCATACCGCCAACACCTCGCGATGCATAGGCTGCTCCAATTGTGTCATGGCTTGCCCATTTGGCGTCCCTAAGAAAATGGAGGAATATGACCTCATGATGAAATGCAATATGTGTTACGACCGTACTAGTGTAGGCAAAAAACCGATGTGTGCTACGGTGTGTCCCAGCGGCGCTTTATTTTACGGAACCCGGGAGGAGATACAGGCTAAGCGCCCAAATTCCACGCCGATCAACACATTCCTTTTTGGTGAGGAAACCGTCAAAACAAAGGTCAACCTAATGATGCCAAAGGGCAGCACTGAATTGCGCGTCTTATAGCGTGAAAGATATATGCTATTTAAAACAGTATTTCTATGAGCAATGATAAAAAACACTGGAAAGAAGATTTCCCGATCAACCGGCCAGAGTCCAATGAAGTGAGCCGGAGAGATTTTGCGCGGATATTGACCTTCGTGTCCGGGGGAATGGTATTTGGCAATGCTGCGATCGCTGCAAAAGCATACTTTTCAAAAAAAGAGGCTGATTCTAAAAAGCAAAAAATCTGTACGACAAGTGATATACCCGTTGGTGGTACAAAGTCCTTTGTACTGGAGAATAGTTCCATTCCCTATATACTGGTTCGTACCGAAGAAGATGAGTATTATTCGTATGAACAAAAATGCACCCATCTTTCCTGCGCCGTCTATTATCGTCCCGGAACCATGAAGATCGAATGCCCTTGCCACAATGGCTGGTTTGACGTAAAAACCGGCGAAGTGCTTCAGGGGCCGCCACCCCGACCTTTGAACAAATTAGCAGTCACCATCGAAGGAAAAGATATCTTCGTTCAAAAAATTAGCCACAAATCGGTATGAGCAATTTTAGAAGAGGACAAGAGCAGTCCCACCCCCAGAAAAAAAATATGATCCTGTCAACGCTGATCGCAGTATTGTTGATCAACTTGTTGATACAGATCTGGTTATTATATACGGCACTTAACAATGCCCTCGAAGGTCACCCCGAAGTGGCCTATAGTACCTTTGTTGCTTCATTTGTGCTCTTTATTGCCTGTGTCATTTGGCTCTATTTCCTTCCCAGAAAATAATATAGGGCAGAACTGTCTGAAAACTCAGATAGGTTTTTATTTATTTAAGGTATAATTGCCTTTCATACGTTATTGGAAATGATAAAGGAAAATAACATCACCTATATAAGCAGGCTTGTCTTGTCCTTTAATGGCCAGTTTTGCCTGGATAACAGCCTTCACTGTTCCGTAATTCCAATCTCGCTGGTGCATATTCTATCAGGTTTCTTCTTTATGAAGCTCGTAACAGTCCTCCAGATGCAGTTTGATGGCTTCCTGCGCTTCCTTTCTGCTGTCAATGCTGATATCATATGGTCCAAACTGTTTTCAAAAATAACCTCATTATAGGTTCTATTGCCTATTGATTTACAATTTGCTGCATTACTTTACAATCCGTCCGATTTTTCTTGATCAAACCATTCCCCTGTTGCAACTGTTCTCCACAAAAAGGAGGAAATATGCCCTGGTATAACGGAAATTACCCCGCATCTTATAAAAATCAACCAATTAAAATTCGCGATAAAGCGACTGAAATAGCAAATGCTATGCTCGAAGAAGGTATTGAGGAGGGTGTCGCGATTGCTACCGGGCTCAAAAAAGCACGGGAATATTTTGATGAAACCGAAGGAGGCGATGACACCGAAAAGCCAGGATAGAAACCGTATTGAACACGATCAAAGATAGCAGCCCATCGGGTCGGAAAGCGATGTAAAACGGCCGGATTTATAGGAGCAGTCAGTGCTAACCAAAGCAACGTGCTCGAATGTGTCATAATCCGCAATAAGCAGAAGATTAAAACCGATCTGGACAGCATTCGAACATTTCATTGCCTAATTCGCTGCAATTTGAATTTTGTCAGCCATAAGTCCTTGACTTTTTGCTGTTATGACTAATTTACCTTTATTTTTACTTGCGACAATTGCCAGTGCTTTGCCATGAAAAGCTTTCCTTGAGCTGGACTGAAAACGCTGCAGGTCAGTTGTGTTTCCATTGTCCGTGGCAACTATTGCAGCCCCTTCTCCTTCAACGGTAAACTCGATTTCATGGGCGGCATCTGGAACGAGCGTATCCGAATCATCTACGATATAAGCATGTACAAAAGCCAGCTCCTTGTTTGCCGTATTTATGGTAGGATTTTCAGTGACAAGTTTCACGCGATAAGGTTTTGCTGCCGTGCGGATCATTTTGCTCAGCACCTTCTCTCCACCCCGATACGAGATCACCTCAAGCGTCCCTGGTTCAAAATCAACAGCTTTAAAAACGAGGTCATAGCGCTGTGGATCCTTGGTTTGTTCGCCGATCTTTCTTCCATTGCAGTATAGTTCTACACGGTCAGCCTGACTAAAATAGACCACCACGTTGACCTTATCACCTTGCTTCCAGTTCCAGTGCGGTAGCAGATGCAAGACCGGTTTTTCGGTCCAGACGCTCTGATACAGATAGTATACGTCCTTCGGGAATCCAGCTAAATCCACAATGCCAAAATACGAGCTTCGTGCCGGCCAGGTATAAGGCGTGGGTTCGCCCAAGTAATCAAAGCCAGTCCATACATACATACCTGCGATATGGTCATATTGCTCCATGAGCCACAAACTGGTGTGATGGTCCGAACCCCACGGGGTGTATACATTATCGTAAGCCGAAATGCCCTTATCGCTATTGCCACCGTTGAATGGGATATCCCATCTTTCGGGCCACATGCGGACCGAATCGTAAGGAACTAAATCATATTGTCCGCGGCTTTCCAGTGCCGAGGTACTTTCGGTCACGATAAATTTCTTTCCCGGATGATCCTGTGGAAAACTTGCCCATTTCTTATGGTTGTAATTGTAGCCGACCAAATCCACCGCTGTACTCATGAGTACGGGGTTGTTTTTGGATAGCTCATTATTGGCAATAGTGGTCGGCCGTGTACCATCCAAACTATCCACGATAGCAGCCAATGCCAGCGGGATTGCTGTTCCATCCGATTTTGAATGCCATTGCTCCTGCGCTTCATTGCCCAGACACCAAATAAACAATGCTGGATGATTCCGGTCCCGTTTGACATGATCGGCAAAATCCCTCTTATACCATTGATCCCAATATAAGTGATAATCAAAAGGATTCTTCTGTCCTTTCCAGACGTCAAAGGTTTCACTCATTACAATAAAACCCAGGCTGTCACAGAGGTCCAAGAATGCAGGAGCTGCCGGATTATGGGAAGTGCGTATTCCATTGACACCCATGGCTTTCATTGTGCGCAGTTGCCGTAACGCTGCAGATCGGTTAAAGGCCATACCTAAAGCGCCAAGATCACTATGAAGGCATACGCCGCGGATTTTGAGCCGTTTACCATTCAGTATAAATCCCTGTTGTTGATCGAAGCTAAAATTGCGCAGACCAAATTTGGTTTCCAATTCGTCCACTATCCGGCCTTCTGCTACGATTTGCACCTTTGCCTTATATTGAGCCGGATTGTCAATATCCCATAAAACTGGATTGTCAATCGTGATTTGTTGGTTGATCGGATGAATCCCCTTTTTAAGCGCTGTCAAAACGGTCTGTTGACTTGCGACAACTTGGCCTTTGGGCGATAATAATTGCGTTCGCACGCTTATTGTTTTGCTCTCTTTCCGTAGATGTTCTATATCCAGGGAAAGATTGACGATCGCATTTTTAGCGTTCAACTGAATCGGTTTTATATACGTACTGTTGGTCGCTATACTGATCGGGTTACGGATCAGCAGTTGTACGTCCCGATATATTCCCGAACCCGAATAGAAACGCGAGTTAGGCTGTTTATTGTTATCGACTTTAACCGAGAGCCTATTTTGCCGTCCATCCCAAAACAGATAGGACGAAAGTTCATATTCAAATCCGATATAACCATTTGGCCTTTTCCCCAGGAAGTGGCCATTGATCCATACTTCGCTATTTTCATAGACCCCTTCAAACGCGATAAATATTCGTTGAGTTCGATCAGTATCAGCGAGCACAAAAGATTTTTCGTACCAGCCGACGCCCCCGTCCAAATAAGCAGCCCCGCTACCGGCGGGGCTATGCTCCTTGAAAGGCATTTCTATGCTCCAGTCATGTGGCAGGTCAAGGAAGCGCCAGCCCTCGCCGTTTCTGCCGTTGGCGTGGTGCTGGCTGCTATCCAATTTAAACCACCATCCAGCATTAAAATTAATCACTTGCCGGGGTTGTCCCACTAAGGGTCCTGTCATTAGGAGTAAAATAGACAGGATGCCCAGTATTTTGTTATAGCATGTCAAATTCATTGGAAGCGCGTTATTTAGCCTTATTGGAATCCAATGCATTTTCCTCCAAGCTCTCCTTGTACGCCTTGCTAATAAAATTAAAGGTCAACATGGCAGCCCCATCATTGGAAAGTACAGGATCCCTTAATACGGCTAACTGCATGGTGTTCTCTGTCAGTGACATAATGCGGACATCGCCCCAGTCTACCACAATACCATCTTGTGGCTTACCGTGTAAGGGTGAGGCACCGGTGAGGCGCATGGTTTTCTTTTCAGTATCTATATTGAAAACACCTTTTTGCGTTTTGCCTAGCATCGCATGGTTGACATTGACGTTCGCGCCACCTTTCAGGTCAAAAGTCATGCTTCCATAATCTCCCGCAGGCATGAGCCAGCTGTTGCCTTTCCAGTCTGGTTCCCAGCTCCAGCTATCGCTGTTTAATGGCTCGCCTGTTTTATTGATGGTGCCCCACCAATCGCCGGTGCCATAAAAATACAAAGGACCTTTAAAATAACGCGATACCCCGTCGGCATCGAGGTCCAGATACCAGGTTTTCTCTTCACCTGCGCCGCCAGTCAGCAATGTCCAGGTCTCGTCGCTGATAAAATCGGCATACATCTGGTCGATTTTAAAGGTCACCGGCTCACCGTAAACAATGCCACCACGGGTTTCGACACCAAATCTCACCGAATATTCGCCAGGAAATGGCATCTTTAAAGTTACCTTTCGATCCTGGCTCCGTCCCTGCGGGTGATCCCACAAAGGCGTATATTTGGGATCCATCAGACTTGTTAAGTAGACAATATTCGGATTATTGGCATCATGCTCGATGGTAAACGATTTTCCTTTCTCCAGTTGTGCCGGGCTGACATCAATCTCCCCCAGCTCATATTTCTCAGGAGAGCAAGCGCCAAATAGTGCCATCAGCGAAAATAGGTAGATGGCATATGTTATGATCTTTTTCATTTGTGTAAATTTATAGTTAACCAACATTGCGTTTTACGACCCTCTTTGTTAATTCCAACCGGCATTTTGTTTCAGGACGCCATTGGACAGGGTGATCTGCTTGTTCGGTATCTGCATAAACCCGCGTGTGGTCATAAATCTATCTTTCGTGATAACGACCTTTTCTGGTACCGAACCACTCAATACATCTTCGGATGTTTCCAATGTTGCTGCAGCATTATTTAAGCCTTGGCGTAGCACATCCCAATAGCGGATACCCTCAAATGCAAATTCAAATTTCCGCTCCTTTAGGATGGCATTTTTTGAAACAGGTACTGTGACAAAATTGGTTTTGTAAGCCCGCTTCCGGACCTCATCAAAGTACTTTTGCGCATTAGGTGATCCTAATTCGGCAGCCATCAACAAAACATCAGCATAGCGAATGACGAAATAGTCCTGATCTTGAGATAGTTGCATGTCTTTGTCGCCACCTGTGTTTGTGGTCCCATCCGGTAATGCCGTTGGCGCATATTTTTTCACGGTATACCCCGTATATTCGCGTTGATCTTTCAGGTCAAAGCCTGTTATCTTTTCACCATCAATATCAATGATCGAAGCAGACTTGCGGGTGTCATTATTCGCAAACTCGTTGAAGAAATTTTTGCTCACTGTACATACCCCCCATCCCTGACCATACGGAGACCAGTTCTTGCCGCGTAGGCCCAAAAATACCACCCAGCGATTCCCATCGACATAGCCACTGTAATTGGATGTATTATTGAATTTCTGCGCAAATACCACTTCCGAATTTCCCTTCCCGGCATATTTGGAGATATCCAATGTATTGTCAGCTGCATTGGGAATATAACTCGCTGCTGGCCATAGATTTTTAAAATCAGCAACCAGTGCAAATTGTCCACTACTAACGATCTCTTCCAATCCAGCTAAGGCTTCAGCTTTGGAGACACCGATATCTTCTGCGCCATAGTAACCCGAATAAAATAAATAGACTCGAGCCAATAAAGCTTTTGCTGCAGAAGGAGTCGCCCGTCCGTCATTAGCCGCTGCATTCGATTTCGGATAAGCATCTGCCGGAATGCTGCCCGCTGCAAATTTGAGATCCGAAACAATCAGCTTATAGATCTCTTTTGGATCCGATTGCGGAATATTCTCGCTTGTAGGGCTGGTCAATAAGGGGATATTTTCAAAAAGGCGTACCAGATCAAAATACATGAGCGCCCGTAGGAATCTCGTTTCACCCTCTATTCGGGCGCGAGCCGCTGTATTGCTAGAAAAATCAGTACCATCTAATTTGCTCAATAGGGTATTACATCTAAAAATACCCGCATAGTAGTCCGACCAGGTTCCATCAAAGATATTATTGTCCGATTGTGACTGAGCAATATCAAAGCGGTCAATTGCTTGGAATCCACGGCCATCTGTGGTACCGCCACCACCAAAACAATTATCTGCGGCAACCTCCGACGTGATATAGAAGGCCTGGTTTCCGTTGGACGTAGTCCGCTGATAACCGTCGTAACAACCGACCAAAGCCATGTCAGCATCAGCCACTGTTTTATAAAAATTGTTTTCCAAGACGCTTGTCATCGGTTCGACATCCAGAAAACTGGACGAACATGATCCCAATACCAAGGATCCAAGGAGCATTGAATGATAGATATAACTCGTTTTTTTCATGATTTCCTGATTTTAGAATTTAACATTTAAACCAAATAACACCGTCCGTGGTCGAGGGTAATAGCCCAGGTCGATGCCCGACACCCAACCATCTGTTCCGTAGCCGATCTCGGGATCCATGCCATCATATTTGGTAAAGGTGAATAGGTTTTGCCCCTGCACGTAAAAACGGATCTGATTCGCGTATTTCCACTTGATCAGCTTAGAAAGGTCATAGCCCAGTGTGACATTGCTAATCCGAAGAAAATCGCCATCCTGAATATATAGATCTGAAAACTGCCAATTGACGTTTGTCTCGGTCACGCGCGGAATTGTATTTGACGTGCCCTCGCCAGTCCATCTATCCAATATGCGTGTTGTATAATTTGCCTGCTTATTGGTATGATTACGATAAGACTGCACAATTTTGTTTCCTAACGATCCATAGGCATTGACCGACAAATCAAATCCTTTATAGTCGAAGCCGATGTTAAATCCATAAGTAAAATCAGGCATGCCCACGCCCAGGTTTGTCTTGTCAGAAGCATTGATGATTCCA
Organism: Sphingobacterium prati; assembly: GCF_013167215.1. Classification (GTDB taxonomy): domain Bacteria; phylum Bacteroidota; class Bacteroidia; order Sphingobacteriales; family Sphingobacteriaceae; genus Sphingobacterium; species Sphingobacterium prati. Next base: position 74,526 of record NZ_JABJWY010000034.1, on the reverse strand, counting down.
TCGCCATTTTGGTCCACGTACTTTACATCTCCCGGCTTTACATCCGCTTGCAGCACACCTTTGCCCGCAGTTTTCCATGCATCGATTTCTGCTTGGTTCTGGAATAATCCATCAGTCTTATAGCCCCAGAAATAGCCAATTGGCAATCCATTGGCTGCGCGGTAAAATTCCTCCGAATTATCGTATAACATCGCAGTCTGGCCGTGGATAATACCATCTTCGGTAGGGATCTTACCGACCTTATTTTTGTTGTAAGCCCCATTTACACCCAGGCGGTATTTGAAGTCATTTACCTTATCGGCCCAATTGAATGCTAGCTCTACCCCTGTATTTTTCACATCACCACCATTTATAAACGGAGGCAGCGTTCCGGTGGTTGCCAACACTGGCGCGGTTACTAGCCAGTCCTTTGTCTTTTTGACATAAAAGTCAGCGACAACATCCAGACGGTTGTTTGCAAACTTGGCATCAAATCCAATGTTTGTCTGTTCTGAAGTCTCCCACGTTAAATTTGGATTTGACAGGCGGCTTGGATACGCACCTGCAATATTGTTATTGCTGGTTCCAAATACATAATGTGCACCTGGATTGGATGAGGTGATACCTGTTGAGGTGCTGATCGGTGCAGCATACTGAAAATCGGCGATATCCTGGTTGCCCACCTGGCCCCATGATGCCCGCAATTTAAAGAAATTGATTCCCGCTAAGTTCTCTTTAAAGAATTCTTCTGACGATAATACCCAACCTGCCGAGACCGATGGAAAATATCCCCAGCGATTGTTGCGTGAGAATTTAGAAGATGCATCTGCCCGTAAGGTCGCATTCAGCAGATATTTTTCTTTATAGTTGTAACCCAATCTTCCGAAATAAGAGACCCTCCGTGTGACGTTTTCCGGTCTTCCGGAGACAGTCCGCGTCTCTACCACATTTCCTTTCTCATCCAAGTGCGCCTGCCCCGTGGTATTGTCCAAATAAGCATGTGCAAAATCATTGAATTGAGAAAGCAGGTTCCAGTTAGATCCAGATAGATAAGTGCCTTGATACCGTAATGATTCCATCCCCACCATCGCCGAGAAACGGTGATCTGTATTGAGATCAAAATCATAAGAAGCCGTATTCGTCCAAGTCAGGGTATGGCCTTTACTCATGTTCTGTGAAGTCGTGGTATGGTCCTGATTGTAGGTATAGATCGAGAAACGATACAGCGGTGTAAAACTCCTGTATTCGGATGCATAATAATTGAATCCCAATAGTGACCGTACTTTCAAGCCTTTGATTGGCTCTACCTCTGCGAAGACATCTGCAAGTAACTTTTGGCCATCATTGTTGTTGTTCGAGTTGGTCATCATGACCCCATAAGGATTGCTATCGCCATTGTACCAAGGCGAGTTTGAGGTATCGTTAAACGGGCTACCATATAAGCCATTGTCGGAGTAGACCGGCGATAAGGGCGAAGTAGCAAAAGACCCCCGCAGTGTATTGTTGTATTGATTGCCGACACCGATACCACGGTTTTTAATGTAGTTAAAATTGAGGTGCTGACCGATTTTTACAAAATTGTCGAAGAGCTTATGTTCCGAATTTGTCCGGAAACCATAACGCTGGTAATTGGACACATCTTTGCCACCCACAATCCCTTCCTGACCGATATAATTCATTGACAAGGCATAGGTAGACTTTTCTGATCCGCCGGTCAGTGCAACATTGTAGTTATCCATTTTTGCATTGTCCTTGAGCATATAATCCATCCAATTGGTATTTGCCAGGCCTTCCATCTTATCAAAATCAATCATCGAAGCTCCAGAGTTCAGCGATTGCTCGTTCATGATAGCCTTATATTGGTTGGCATCCAGCAACTTCGCTTTGCGCGATACATTCTGTATACCCGTATATCCATCAAAAGAGAGCACACTTTTGCCCGCAGCCCCCATCTTTGTCGTCACCAGGACAACACCATTAGCGGCTTGAGAGCCATAGATCGCAGCAGAAGCCGCATCCTTTAATACATCTATGGATTGGATATCGGCCGCATTCAAGACCGAAATATCACCACCTGGTACCCCGTCAATGACATAAAGGGGCCCCGAATTGCCTATCGTCCCCAACCCGCGGACAACCACCTTCATGTCCGCCCCCGGCTGGCCCGATGTCGAGGTGATGGATACCCCCGGAGCTTGTCCCTGCAAGGACTGTAAAGGATTCAATTGATTCCGTTTTTGAAGTTCTTCGCCCTCAACCTTCAGGTTTGCACCCGTATTTAACTTTTTCTTTTGTACACCATAACCGATTACCACTACTTCTTCAAGATCCGAAGCACTGGGCTGCAGGCGAATCGTCATGTTGGGACCAGTCACCGTAATTTCCTCCGTTCGATAACCCACATAGGATACCGTCAGTATCGTGCCTTTGGCAGCAGTCAATGAAAACTTCCCCGATTCGTCACTGCTTGTTGCAGTCTGCTGATTCTTTACTTTAATACTCGCCCCCCCGATCGGCAAGCCGGAATCAGCCGAAACAACCGATCCTGTAAAGGACTGTGCCCAGACCAATGAGGTCACGCTGGTCATGACCACGACAGCCACGCCCCTGCTCAACAATTGTTTGCTTATCATATGATTTGATTTAAAAAATTGGTTGTTACTTATTTTAATTTAACTTGTAAGGCTTTTCCACTATAGGAGATCACCGTTGTTTTTTTCTTTTCACTATCTACCCCAACGGTATTTTTGTCATTGACAAAAACGACGTTGAATTTTCTTTGGGACAGCATACCCTCAAACTCACCTTTACGATTGGCCAAAGACAATGTTTTTGTGGTATGGTCATAGTTGAAGTCGATCTGGCTATACTTACCTTTCTCATAATTATAATTGTTACCCTCATCTTCATACAATGAAAACTGACCATCAGCACCATCATAGACATACAGATCCAGCACATCCTGCTTTTTCTCGGTTGTATATTGCATGACAGGGCCGATAGGCAATATTGCTCCAGCTTTGACATATACTGGAATACGTTCATAAGATGTTGAAATAGGCAAGTTCTGCCCGCCCGCCACCTTATGGCCGCTGTATAGATCATACCAGTCTGCTCCCTTCGGAAAGTGGATTTTCCGGGAAGTCGCTCCTTTTTCCGTGACCGGATTTACCAATAAGGAAGGCCCCCAGAGATATTGGTCATTGATGTCAAATCCATCTTTATCCTGTGGAAAATCCATTGCCAGTGCCCGGATCATCGAATAATCTTCAAAAAATGTCTTTGCAGCCAGGCTGTAATTGTAAGCAAGTAATTTATAGCGCAGATTGATTGCGTAAATCATGCTGTTATATGCAGGGTGTCCCGCAGGGGCAATCTGATATGGTTCCCGGTATGGGAATTGCCCATGTGCCCTGAACAAGGGCAAGAATGAACCATATTGGTACCAGCGGCTGTTCATTTCACGCCATTCCTCTAGGTCAGTGGCATTGGGCTTATGGAATCTGTTTTCAACCAGAAAACCACCCGCGTCCATTGTCCAATATGGTGTACCCGACATCGAAAAATTTATACCACCGGCAATCTGGTCTTTCATGTCATGCCACCTGGAGGCGATGTCGCCGCTCCAGGCCGCCGCCGCATACCGCTGTTGTCCCGCAAAAAATGAACGTGTCAGGATAAAAACCCTTTTGTTGGGATCTGTTGCACGCTGCCCTTCATAGATCCCCTTTGCATTTTGCAATGGAAAAGCATTATAATAGCGGACCGAAGAACCGATACTAGGCTGAAAAACAGACTTGCGTTCATCCAGGTCGATGTTCGAATGGATATCCGGTTCGCTTGCATCCATCCACCAGGCATCGATACCTATCTTAAACAGGTTGTTGTCCAATAATTTCCAGAATCCATCCCTTGCCCCTTGATTAAAAGGATCATAGAATGTCGATGTATAGCCCTTCCCGATCCAATCTTTGCGACCATCATAAATATTGCGCGGATAGATCCATTTGTTGGCCTTAAATTCGCTGTATACCGACGATTCTTCGTTGATTTTTGGCCAGGCCGAAATCATGATTTTCAAGTGTTGATCATGTAATTTCTTTACCATGGCTTTGGGATCAGGAAAACGATCCAGGTCAAATTTTTGGCTTCCCCAGTCATTTTCTTTCCAGTAAGACCAGTCTTGAACGATATTGTCAATCGGAATTTTCCGCTTCCGGAATTCGGCGGCGACCTGTTCTATTTCTTCCTGTGTTTTATAACGTTCTCTGCTTTGCCAGAAGCCAAAGCTCCAAATCGGCATGATCGGTGCCTTGCCTGATAAGTGCCGATAGCCAGCGATGACCTCATCCATGGAAGACCCCTTGACAAAGTAATAATCAATTGCATCCCCAGCTTCCGAATTAAATGAAAATAAGTTTTTACGGGCTTCAGGAATTGGACTTTGCCAATTTAACGTAAAATAAGATTCACCCCCATCAGGTATCCATTCCATGCGGATTTTGTGGGGCTGATCTTTTCCCATTTCCTTTTCAATCTCAAAAGTACCTGCATTCCAGGACTGCCGCCAGCGGTCGGCCAGCAGTTCGCCGTCTATCCAGACCTTCATATAACCCGAATATTTAAAGTGCAGCACATGCTTGCCCGCATAAGGAGATGCAATATTTCCCTCGTAGATCACTTTGGTATCTGCCAATTTCACATCCTTTGGAAACTTATGCTGATCCGTCAGGTAGCCATAATCGATAATGGATTCAGGCCGCGATAGATAGACTTCGGCTGGATTGTTACGATTCACATACGAGGCGGTGAGCCAACCTTGCTGACCTTCCTTTGATGAAAGTTTAAACGCATTTAACGGCAATAAGGGACGTACGTCGCCGGCTTGGGTAATGGAGTAGTTGTGCCATAGCAAACCATAATTATTGGTGGAAACCAAAAACGGGATACCGATTTCGGTATTGTATTGCAACAAGGTGACCTGTTTGCCACGGTTATAGTTCATGACCGCATTCTGATGTTGTCCAAGTCCGTAGATTCCTTCTTCAGGATTGACGACAAAGTCCTGGTTGATGCGATAAAATGAATCGCCATTGTAACTATCCGCTGTAAAGGAGCTTGAATTCCGTTTCGCTTCACGGACAATGGGGAGGCCATTTAAATCAAAGAATTCCACTTTACCATTTTTGAGGGAGACGATTGCCTGCACATTGGCCGTTTTTACATTTACCGTCGAGTCGGTGGATCCTACGGTCAATGACTTCACTTGCCGACGCAGCGAATCTACGATTACGAGGCTAGATTGCTTTGGAAAGGCGGCACCTGCAGGAACGGCCGTCACCCGAACGATTTTGTCCGTTACGACGTCCAGATAGACATCCTGATCGATTGAAGTTTCCGAATTTTTGAAGCTGACTTTAATGCCGGTTGATGTTTTTTCATAATGAGCTTTGTTGACTTGCCCGAATCCCTGATGCATCATCGCGACGAGCATCAAACCGCTTAAAGCATACGTTAAGTTGCGCATGTAAATAAGATTTATTGGTTACTGTATTCCCTTGGTTATTCATTGTCCTTTTTTATCAAAAGAACATTTCAAATATAGAATGCAACCGGTTGTCTTATGGTTATGATTTGTTAACATTTAGGGGCTAATTTGTTAACCTGAAAAGTCCTTAAATAAATAAAATAATCCTTATTACACTGTTTTAAAGTTGCTTACGGTAAAAAGAAGGTAAATTGCCAAATGCGGATTTAAAATATTTGCTGAATTGTTTCGGATTTCCGAATCCCACTTCATAAGCGATTTCCGCCATGGATAATTTGGAATTTTGTACCAGGTGCATGGCCCGTTTGAGCCGGATATGCCGGATATATTCCATGGGAGAATACCCTGTGATCGCAAGTACTTTTTTGTAGAGTCCAACCCGTGTGATATTCATTCGTTTTGCAAGCAATTCGACCGATAGCGAGGAGTCGCTTAAGTCCTGTTCAATTTCCTTCACAAGCGTGCGGATAAACTGTTCATCCGCGGATGCTATTTCAGGTTGCGCAAGGTTGACATTAATCTGTTTTTTATAGCGTTTTACCATTTTTTGCTGCTGACTGAGGATCTGTGCCAGCTTAGATCGCAATAAATTGATATTAAAAGGTTTATTGATGTAGTCGGTGGCACCAGCCTGCAGTGCCTCTAATTCAGTTTTCTGATTGACGACTGCAGTCACAATAAGCACCGGGATATGGGCATACTTGACCTGATCCTTTAGATAGCGACAGAGATCCAATCCACTTTCACCAGGTAGGCTCAGATCGGTCAAGACCAGATCAATCTGCTGCCTGGCCAGGAGTGATTTTGCTTCACTGACCGTATGTGCCGCAACAATTGTATAGTCCAGACCTAGTGTCCGTTCCAGATACTGCATGAAATCAGCATCGTCCTCGAGTACTAGAATACATGGCCGGCCCTGATTTGCATTGTCATGTGCCTCGGTAGCTACATTGACGGTCTGTATGGGCAACTGTACAGAAAATGTAGTCCATTGCGGATTACTCGCTAAGGTAATATTCCCGCCTAAAAATTCCACATAGTCTTTGACGATCGAAAGCCCAATACCGGTACCCTGGTTTAGTTTACCATTGGGTACTTCCAGCTGAAAGTAGCGTTCAAATACCCGGGATTGAAGCGGTTCGGGAATGGGCGTACCCGTATTCCTGATTTCAATAGTGAGCAGTTTTGCCGTCACTGTCGCCTCAATTTTAGCTTTAAATGCCACAATCCCGTCCAGTGGGCTGAATTTGATTGCATTTGAGACCAGATTGAAAATAATACTCTCCAGTTTATTCTTATCAAACCAAGCGGTACAGGGATCCGGGGCAATATGCATCTGGAGCAGCACCCGATTACGCTGTGCCAACCCGACAAATGCATCAAGCTGCTCACGGATAAATCCCATCAGATCACCATATTCCTCACTCCGTTCCAGCTCACTTTTTTCCAACTTTCTAAAATCCAGTAACTGATTCACCAATTTCAGTAGGCGATCGGCATTTTTCTTGATGAGGTTGAGATCTGCTTTTTTACCTTCATGCTGTTCCTCCTCGAGTAAGTGCTGTGTGGGGGTCAGGATCAAACTGATCGGTGTCCTAAATTCATGGCTTATATTGGTAAAGAAGCGTGTTTTTAAGGCGTCCAGTTCTTTAGCCTGCAGCGCCTGCTCATTGGCGAGATAGAGTTGGTTGCGTGTCTTTGCGCGCAGTTTTGTCAAATAAGAAAATGCCCATAAAGCAGCCAATGCAAGTCCGGCATAAAAGACGAAAGCCCAGTTTGAACGCCAAAACGGAGGTTGTATATCAATCGTTAGCAGGAGAACACCTTCAGACCAGCTATTCGAGTCGATGGCCCGCCGAATATATAAGTGATAAGTACGCGAGCCTAGATTGGTAAAGTTGGCCCGCATTGTCCCAGGTTCAAAATCAAACCATTCATCACTCAGTCCTGCCAATTGATATTGGTAGAGTCCACTATGTTGTTGCAGATAATCAAAGGTCGACAACTCCAGCGATAAGGCGTTGAGGTTGTGCGGCAGGCTGAGCTCTTTCAGATTATTGAGTGATTGACTGTAGATAACACGCCCCGAGAATTCTTCGCCTACTGCTATTCGCTTGTTGAATAAATAGAGATTGGACAATACGGGTAGAATCAGTTCACCCTCTCCCCTGACTCTTGCCGGGTCGATAAAATTGAATCCCTTGGGACCACCAAAAATAAGTCTGCCATCCCCCATCTTTAAAGCTGCGTTTTCATTAAACACATTACTTTGCAGGCCCAATTCCTGTGTAAAATTGCGGATTATAAACTTGTGAGCCTGTCGAGTGGCGACAATTTCGGACAAGCCCTTTACACTTGAGCCCCAGATATTTCCCTGATTATCGACCAATAAAGCCAGGATAGCATCGTCGCTAAGTCCATCCTTTGTTGTCAGGTATGTTATTTTCCCACCTTCGATGATATGTAGTCCATCTTGCGTAGCTACCCAGATACGACCTTGTTTATCCTCCTTTATGTCATAGATGAGATCATTCCTAAGTTTCCTCGGCGAGCTAGTTGTGCTGATGTAGGTAATCTTGTCGTCTGGTTCCAGTACGGCTAAGCCTGTGGCGGTTCCGATCCACAGCCGCTTTTTAGAATCCTCGAACAAGACCGAGATGTAATTGTGATTTCCCGTAAGCCCCTGCTGGTTATATGCTTTGGAAAAGTGTTCCGTTTCTTTATCGAATAGATACAGACCACTGCTCAGTGTCCCTACCCAAAACCGATGCGAACTATCTTCAAAGATTTCCCATACGCTATCATCGTTCAATTTTCCAGGTCGCGGATCGCGATGAAAAACTTTGAAATTTTTGCCATCGAATCGACACATCCCCCCGCGATAGGTTCCTATCCACAGTATATCATCGGTATCTAGGAATAGTGAAACAATGACGTTGCTGCTCAAGCTATTTGGATTATGCGCATCATGCAGGTACTGTTTGAAAGTCTTTTTCACACTGTCATAATAAAGCAGCCCACCTCCGTTTGTCCCGATCCAAAGGTTACCCTTACGATCTTGGACAAATTTATTGACATCATCAAAAGGAAGTGATTTGGGCAATCCAGGATAATTTTTAATCAATGAAAACAGCAACAGATTGGGATGATAATAGCTGATGCCGCCTTTGTAGGTGCCGGCCCAGATAATACCCGATTTATCCTTGTACAAGGAAGTTATACTATTATACGGAAGGCTTCTTAAGTCATACCGGTCATTGCCGATGATCTCAACAGAATGATTACTCTTATTAAATACGTTTATTCCACCATGATCAGTACCAAGCCAGATAGACCCCTTATCGTCCCGCACGATATTGCCCACAAAAGGGTTTGACAATTCTTTTTGGAGATGATTGACAGACCAGTTATTTGCATTAAGCCAATACACACCAATAGGAATATCTTTTGAGAAGACCCATAGATCACCATCTTTATCCGCAAATAGGTTAAAATTTACCGGTTTATTTGTTGAGGGCAGCCTGGTAGTCCGGATGCTTTGTAATGATTTGGTATCAATAAGGCCGAGCAAGCCATTGTCATAGATCACCCACATGGCTTGTCCCTGACCGGGGATGACATCGGTAACCCTACTGCTGGCGGTCAGTCTGGGAACCGGCCGATAGGTCTTTTTTAGTTTATCATATAGGCCCAACGAGCGATCGCTATACAGTATTGCAAAGGTCCGAGCATCTATCTGTCGAATGGTATATACATCTTTAATGGGCAATTTTAAGTTGGCCAGTATCGAGTCAAGCTGTTGAACGATGGTGCCCGAGCGCTGGTCATATATATTCATCTGATTGGCGGTACGGATCCAGACATTGCCTTCAGGGCCCTCAAAAATAGCAGAAATGACGTTGCTGCTCAGACCTGTACCCTTACTGGCAGAATAACGGAAATTCGTAAATTGTACACCATCAAATCGGCTCAGGCCAGATTCCGTACCAAACCAAAGATAATTATACTTATCCCGGAGTGCACAATTAACGTGATTATGAACCAATCCCTGGTCAGATGTCAAGGTTTTGAATGCATAGGTATTGACTTGTGCAAAAGCAGCAGACTGACCTAATATGAGTAGAAGGAATAAGTAGCGACAGGCGGATAAAAAAAACTTTAGATGCTGCATTGGTTATGATATCCCCAATGATACAAAAATTGATCAAATACAGCAAGTCATAGGAACCTTTTATCAATCGAAATATCAGTTATATGTTTCAACTGTCCATCCTCATCAAAACTGGATTCTGGCCCCCAGTCCGATACGAAAACTTGAAGAATTCACATCATTCAGCTGCGTCGTAAGGCTCGTACCATCGGTTTTAAACAGCTGGTCTGTTCCTGTCCTGGTTGTGAGCCCTGTATAACCCACCTGTAAAAAAGGGTAAATTGCCTTTGCCACCTGACGTTGCAATTGCAGGTATGCTTCCCAGCCCATCCCTTTAGCTTTATGAGTAAAGCTGATCGGATGATTAAATTCCTCCTGCAGATTCCAATTGGCATTGGCCGAATAACGGGGAAAATAGAGGCCACTTATCCCCATCCAAACATGCCATTGATCGACATGATAAGCTGTATTCAATCCCAGAATAATACCATGCCATCTGGGTTTATAAGTACTCTTCAATTCTTTGCCAACGACAAGGGGCTGCTCGCCATCAAGCATATACAAAGTCTGATAACGGCCAAAATATCCCGTATGCGCTGCAAGGCAGAACTTTTCAGTCTTTCGGATGCTGTAATAGATTTCAGCCCGGGCGCTGGTTGCATGACCCCGATCAGCTTTGAAGTCGAAGTCAGCTGTTTTTCCCGTTCTATTGTCGCTTGCATAGTCGGAGTCATTTACGATACCTTGGGTAATGTAAAAATGACTAATTGAAACCATTGCTTCAACCTCTGGAGATAATGTGACGACGGATGATATTCCGAGTTCTGGCCCCCTGAGTTTCCGCCATTTGAGTTCAGAAAGTACATTTGGATTTTTGCCATTTTCGTCGCCTGCAATATTCCAGTCCAATTTTTCCTGGTTCCAGGCTATACTAGGCATTATCGTCAATTTAGTGGTATTTTCCTGCGCAATGGTCACGCCTGAAAGTAAGCCTAAAGACAAAAGGGTAATGTAGTTTTTCATGCCTAATAAATACCATACACCCCGGATACGCTGGGATGTATGGAAGAAGTTAAAATTTAATCGTTAATTTTTGGGATACACCTGCGCGATAAAAGACTTATCAGTTGCAGATAGCACCGTATTGTTTCCAACACTGAAACCATTTGTCGTCAACTGGCTACTGATCGAATAATGCATGATTGAACTACTATCATAACTGCTATATTGCGTCTGAGTCGTTGCATATTTTGCAAATAAATTATTATCGACATCACTTTGTGTCCAATAGTTTGGATAGCCCGCGTAATAGGCATAGACCTTGTCTTTATCCCATGGGATAGCCGCCAGTGGATGTTGGTGTTCATGGATCATTCCCAATGCGTGACCAAATTCATGGATTACTGTTCGGCTAAATTCGGTATCAGGGGTATTATCATCAAACCAGCCAAAATTCATTGTCTCCTGATTGGAAGCAATTCGTAGCGCGTCGGTCCCGATATAAGAGTACGATCCGGCTCCTTCAGTAAAAGTAACTCTTAACTGAGCCTTACCACTGGTCACAAACCGAAAGGTGATATTGGCATATTTGGACCATTCATTGGCATATTGCATTACTTTTTGGCGCACTTTGGTTGATCCACCATACAGGCGCACGGTAATGACGCTTCTATTGGTCCATTTTTTTGCCGTGATGACCGCACCTCTAGGATCAGTACCACCAGGTAAATAGACATCTTTACACACATGCGCATCCTTAAAACCAGCTGGTATATCAGCCGATGCGACTGCTTTTAGTTCAGAAGAATCTTGTGGTGTGGTGATTTCAGTGTTTTTGTTGCAAGCTACCAGGGTAGCCGAAGCGGAAAGGATCAACCCAAATAGGATTTTTTTTCTAAATTCCATACGTTATTATTTTTTAATCTATCATAATTTAAGTCAGCTTACAACGTGGCCACATGAAAAACTAACGAGTGAATAATGTAACACCTCTGTTACATTAAACCAAAGCTAAAAAATATATTTTATTGAAACAATAGTCAAATTAGACAAATTTCAGTTCAGGTTAATTGCTGCATTTTTAAAGAAAATGTATATTCACTTAAACTAAAAATCTGGATGATGTTTTTAAGTTTCTTAAAGAGAGGCTTTAAAGCCTTTTATCGCCATCAGGTGATTTATTTCTTGGACATACCAAGGTTTCTCCATGTTATGCCTAAAACAGAAAACTATACTTCAATACCGATTGGCAGCCGCGCAGCGGAATGAGCTGCCGATTTATTTGCTACCGTATTTCGCATACAACTTTCGGTATTTTGCTTACGTTGCAACAATGATTTGTAGTGAAATTTGTAGCAACAAAAAACGAAAAATATGAGCGTAGAACACATTCAATTAGGAAGTCAAGGACTGGAAATCCCTAAAATAGGTTTGGGATGCATGGGTATGACTGGATTTGAAGATGCCGACATGTATGGAAAGGTCGATCTAAACGAGGCTATCGCGACCATCCATCGATCCTGTGAACTGGGCGGAAATTTTCTCGATACGGCCGATCTATATGGCCCATTTGAAAATGAAAAACTTATTGCAAAGGCTGTTGAAAACAATCGGGCACATTATGTCCTTGCGACAAAATTTGGCTGGGAGATCAATGATAGTAACAGAGTGACTTGGGCTATCAACGGGAAAAAGGAATATGTAAAAAAGGCAGTCGAACGCTCTTTGAAAAATCTGAACACAGATTATATTGACCTTTATTACATGCATCGTCTGGACAAGAATACGCCGATTGAAGAAACCGTTCAAGCGATGGCAGATCTTGTGCAGGAAGGGAAAGTAAAATATATCGGTTTGTCAGAAGTATCATCAGAAACAATACGCAGGGCCCATGCTGTGCATCCCATTACTGCGGTTCAGAGCGAATACTCATTGTTTGAAAGAACGGTGGAAGAAAAGGGTGTCTTGCAGACCCTCGACAATCTGGGTATCGGATTTGTCGCTTATTCCCCACTTGGACGAGGATTTCTATCCGGACAGATCCGTTCGATTGATGATTTGCCAGAAAATGATTTCAGGAGGGCGATTCCCCGTTTTCAGCAGCAGTATTTTCATAAAAATATCGAACTGGTTGAGGCTATAGAAAGCATGGCTGCGATCAAAAATGTTAGCAGCGCACAACTTGCCCTCGCTTGGATCATGCAAAAGGGAATTGTACCGATTCCAGGTACAAAGCGCAGAAAATATGTCGAACAGAATATCGAAGCAACTAAGATCAAGCTGGATCAAGCCGATATGGATAAGCTGGAGGCGATTATTCCGCTGGGAACCGATACCGGTGCCCCTTATGATGAATTCAGTATGGGACTTTTGGATTATTAATACTTAAATTTAGCGTTATGAACAGCATTGCTTCCGTTTCCGATTTTCACCGTTTATTGTCACTGCCTCAGCCAAAGCATCCGATGGTTAGTGTAATCAACCTATCAGAAAGTATCTTTTTAGAAGATGAGATATGGAAAGGCTTTGTGAATAAATTTTACTGCATCGCCTTAAAGCGAGATGCTACAGGGAAAATCAGGTACGGACAGCAATATTATGATTACGATAAAGGGGTTCTCAGCTTTACTGCACCAAATCAGGTGCAGTACCTGGATCTCCAGAATGTCCATTGTGGGGCAGGCTACTTACTGATCTTTCATGAAGATTTTTTGCTCAATCATCCACTGGCAACCCGTATCGGAGAGTTTGGATTTTTTTCGTACGCCGTCAATGAGGCCCTTCATCTCTCTGAGCATGAGGAGGACGATCTGATCGATATCCTCCTTAAGATCGACCGGGAGTGTGCGCATATTGATAGACATACGCAGGAGATTGTATTGGCACAAATAGAGCTGCTGCTCAACTATTCAAAACGATTTTATGAAAGACAATTTATCACGCGCAAGAATAGCAACCATCAGTTGTTGGCAAAATTTGAAGAAGTTTTAAATGATTACTTCGAAAACAATAAATATGCGCAAGACGGTCTGCTTACTGTGCAGTCCGTAGCCAACCTTATGAATCTTTCTCCGCATTACCTAAGCGATATGTTGCGCTTTTTAACCGGACAGAATACCCAACAGCATATCCATGAAAAATTGATCGCAAAAGCAAAGGAAAAGCTTTCGACGACACAGCTATCTGTAAGCCAAATTGCCTATGAGCTCGGTTTTGAGCACCCGCAGTCATTCAGTACACTCTTTAAAAAGAAAACACAAACGACGCCTGTCGAGTTCAGGGAAAAATTCAAATAAAATCAACAGATACTCAGCCTTGGTTACCTCAGGAGCTATAAGCTAAATTCAGAAATCGCTTTTTTATTTCAACGGCCATTTTCTCTCCAAATGGACTACCCAACACAGGCAGTAAAAAGAAATCGAAAACTATTGTGCTTGCTGTATTGTCCTATTGCAAAGCAGAACACAGATATTTGTAAAAATGCACACTTTATTCAAGCAGATCCACTCCTATTCAAGCAGATCCACTCCTATTCAAGCAGATCTTTCGTAACTGTATAATTGATAAATAAAAAACCTGATGAATGTAAAACGTATTTTCGGAACGATCCTGACTATTTTGGGTATCACCGGTCTTGGCTATGTTGCCTATGAAATAATAAATAAGAGTTCAGATTACACGACGTTAATAGTGATCGGCGTGCTCGGTTTGCTTTTCTTTTCTTCGGGAATCAGTCTGGTGAGGAATACCAAGGACGAAGCTTAATCAGGCATCTACCCCGCTCTATTTTTAGACGATCATTTTTGTTAAAATGCATGTGCCAAGCTGATGTTCATGCGGGCACCATTCCCTTTTACATAATTCATGTTATTGGATTGCCATTGTGAGATTACGGTAAAGTAGCCTTTATTGAAAAGGTTTTCCACGCCTAGTCGTAGCACAGTGCTGCGACGGATTTCATAGCTGGATGATAAATTAAAGATGGTAAAAGATTTTACTGGACCGGTGCCATAACTGTAAAGACCATTGACCGGGTCAAAGCGATCGCGGCCGGTGGTATTGACCAGCTGCGTCGTCAATGTACATTTGGCCGTGGGATGAATCGTGGCATAGGCTGTGATTTTTGGAGGGTTGATACGATCCCCACCAAGATATGTCTTTGAGGCATCTGCTAGCTCCCGCTTACCTTCAGTATAAGAATAGCTTGCTCCTAGATCCATAATCGGGTGTATGCGATAATCGGCCGACAGTTCAAACCCATAAATTTTCTCTGGCGAGCGCGCGATCTGCGGATTGCCATCTACAAATACATACGATGCCCCCAATGTCGACGTACTATAATAGGTTGCAGCCTCATACGATAAGCGGCCAACATCCCCCGAAAATCCTACTTCGTAATTATTCGCTTTTACGGCTTTGATGGAAGTATTACTTACGGTATTTTCTTTAGCCGCACGTAAGACTAACCCTAGATCAGCTACACTAAAGCTTTGTGAAAAGCTGATAAACGGCTTGAAAGCCTGTATTTTAGTATAGCGCAATCCGGCATTGAACATCAAGGCTGTAAAATTCAATTGACCGCCATTAACGTTGGTTCCGCCGCCCACATAACTTCCACTGACCGAGTTTAAGATCCCGATGGTGGTATAGTCAGGCACGTCGATATGTACATTTTCCAGGCGGCTGCCCGCTTTGAAAATAAGGTATTGACCAAATGAGGTTTTGACCTGAAAATAAGGTGCCAAATTACGCATGCGCATATCAGGGATTACAGTGCGCCCATCCGTAAGCATGGTATTTGTTTTATCCGACAGCAGGTCCGCTCCATACGTAAGCTGGCTCTCTACCCGATCCGACCATTGATAAGGCGTATTAAAATTCAGGCGCAAGCCCAATTTCTTGCTACGGGTACTTGGCTGGCCATTATTTTCGAAAAAGTTACTGTAATTGATCAGCGTATTATAGTCCTGAAAATAAAGATTCGCCTCCAGATCCGTTTTTCCGATCAATTCCTGTGCGCTATATTTTAAACTCGCGTTATGATTATAAGGCGTTCCTTCATGATCCCCTGGCCTCTTTCCCAGTACCCCAGTCGTTGGCGCATTGGTATCGCCATATTTACCAGCCTTCGCGATATAATCGGTATACTGTGTGCTCTTGTAGTAATTGTACATCATCTCCAAGTGGTTATTGGCATTGATGGTATAACCGATCTTGGCAAATGCATTCCAATTCTTCAGATCGTTCATACCATATTCGGGCGATAACACCGTGCCATCCGCATCTTGGTACAGGCCTGTTTGTTCATAGCGTCCACTGACGACATAATCCCAACGTCCCTGATGTCCACTAAAAAGTTGTCCCAGATAATAGCCGCCCGTTTGTCCGGGTTTGACAAGTGAGAAGTTACTTCCTATTTCCGTGCTTCCACGCAATGCTTTGTCCTGCGTGGCTTTCTTTGTGATGTAATTGATCAAGCCTCCGTCCGCTCCATTGCCATAGATCGCCGTAGCCCCTTTTATGACCTCCACGCGTTCGATCACACTTGGATCCAAGGCACGGATATCGCGGGCGCCATCACGCAGCGGCGTTGATTGCGGGATACCATCTATCATGACCAATACACGCCTTCCGCGCAATGTTTGCCCCAGATTTTGAGTACGATTGGTCGAAAAGCCAAGTCCAGGCACGGTGGACGCCAAGATGTCACTGAGGTTGTTGCTGATACTACGTTGTGCATCCAACTGCTTTTGTGAGAGAATCGTCACGGATGAAGGCACCTCATCCAAGGATTCCACGCGACGAGATGCCGACACCACGACCTCATTGATCCTGTTATTGGATTGCAATGTCAGCAATACGTTGACACTATCTTGAGGTAGTACAGTAATAACGGTGTCTAGCGTCTGGTAGCCTATCGAACTCAATTGAAGACGGCGTTGTCCAGCAGGCAATTCAGCATAAAACTTGCCAGACAAGTTTGTTTGGAGTTGACGCTGTCCATCTATGCGGACAGTAACATGCGCTAATGCATCCCCATTTTCTGTGTGCACAGCACCCAATAGGTGACCTTCCTGAGCATGCGTTAGCGCAGTAGACGATAATAAGATAAACAAGGCCGAGTAAAGCCGTTTCTGAGACATGGTCATTTGGTTAAGTAGATGATTTAAGACTTACAGATCAAACTGTATTCCGAGATTTGCCATTGTACCTGTTCCCTTGATGTAGTAGCGACCCTCATTGGTGGCACCACGTACCTCCGCATGAACGGGGTAATAATCAGCATTGAATAAATTGTTGATGGAGAATAGGAAGGTGAATTTCTGGTACTTATAACGTGTTTGTAAATCCACCAGATTATAACCCGAAATCGGATATTTACCATAATTATACGTTTCGGCAGGAAACACATCCCTTCCACCCAAATGCAGGTACTGCACATACACATTCCATTGCTCCGTTAATTTAAAATCAGCGTTCAAATTAATTTTGAAGGGTGAAATAATGGAATTGTCCAATTTATCCTTGTAAGTACCTTCATTTTTAAGATCCTGGCGTCCATCCATATAGCCAAGCACTGTACCCAGAGACAGCCATTGAAGCGGCTTGACATTCCCGACAAACTCAAGTCCATAAATACGCTGTGGTACCTGGCTCAATTCGTAATTACCAGGCGTAGAAGTCTCGGCAAAGGTCGTTCCTTTTTTAGAGTTGCTATAATAGCCCGTCAGTTGATAGTCCCATATATCCATCTGACCATTTACGCCCAATTCAACATTATTGACCACCACGGGTTTGGGATCAATCTGGCTCAATGGTACACCATTGCGCAGAATGAGGCCGACATCACCAATGGAATAGCCCTGCGAAAAAGAAGCAAAAGGCTGTGCATACCGGTATTTATTAAAACGCGTGGCGATATTAAATACCAAGGCATCCGAATTATTGTTTTCACCCGGAGTCAGTTTGCCATTTTTGGTTAGGTCACCGACCTTAAACCGGATATTTTCATAGCGTAACCCTCCTTTTAGGATCCAGTCGGTACCAAGGTTTAATTTACTCTGCAGGTAAAGAGCCAGGTTGTTCATATTCATATCTGGTGTTACCAGATCATCTTTCATTGTCTTCTGAACCGTGTGATCCTTTAGTAAATCCACACCATAGATGAGAGCCATCTTTGTAGATGCCCCCAATTGAAAGGGCGTATTGAAGTTTAGCCTCGCTCCTTTGTGATCCGAGTAATTTTGATTGTAGGTCTCAAAGACCGTATTCATATCTTCATAGTAGAGGCTCAAATTTGCTGCTGTCTTTCCATATTGGCCGTCATACTTCAGATGCAAGGCTTTATTGTAGGGTGTACCACCATTGATGACCGTATCGGATGGAATACCAATTGCCGGCGATTCGCCAAATTTGCCCGTTGTACCCACATACTTGCTGTCCTGGAGACTACGATAATAGTTGCCCATCAATTCGATGCGATGATCCGGAGCAATCTGATAGCCAATTTTGGCCAGCGCATTATACGATTTTGTCTCGCCCAGTCCATAGAAAGGACTTGCCACTGCTGCATCAGCGCTTCTCACAACGCCTGTACGGCCCATCTTGCCCTGGACAACATAGTCCCATTTGGCTATCTGTCCCGAAAATACCTGTGCAATATTGTAGCCGTAGGTTTCGCTTGGTTTTACCATGCTCAGCGAATTATTGAGGTAAGTGGATGAACTCAGTTTCTTGCCTATTTGAGGCTTTTTGGTAATATAGTTGATCACACCGCCGGCGGCACCATTCCCATACATTGCCGTCGCGCCATTGATCACTTCGATATGATCTATTGCACTGGCGTCTATCGTCCTTAGGTCACGCCCGCCATTACGTAATGGTGTAGACTGTGGGATACCATCGATCAGTACCAGGAAATTACGGCCACGGATCTTGGCGATAAAGTTGTTTTGACTTTCTTCGCTAGGTGAGATACTGGGTACTTTTTGCATCAGGATAGACGGCAGGTTGTCGTTGATCTGGCGCTGCTGATCGAGCGCCTTGCCACCGATATAGGTTACCGATGAAGGTACCTCATCGATATGTTCGGCCAGCCTACTCGCTGTTACCACCACTTCATCCAAATTGTGCTGAGCCACCTGCATCACCAGCGGGGCATCAATCTGATGGCTTTCTTGGTTCAGCGCTATCGATTGAACTGTACGTTCAAATCCCACTGAGCTCAGCGTCAAACTGTAGTTTCCATAAGGGATCCCCTCCAGCTTGAAATAGCCCTCGTGGTCAGATTTCGCCCCCTTCAGTCCATTAAGCTGAACATGCACATTTGCTAAAGGCATACCCTGTGCATTGACAACACGGCCGCTGATAGCGCCCTTCTGTTGCATGGGGAATAAAGAGGTTGGCCAAGGGTTTTCAGGGATAAAGGCCACCTCCGCCGAAACTGTGGAGGATAACGAACAAGAACAACATATTAAGGCGGCTGTGATTTTAGCCATGCTATATGGATTGACTTTCATTGCTTATAAAGGGCTGGTAGATGATTTTTAATACCTGTTTAAAATTTAAAATAATAATAACGGGGCAAAGATATATTATTTTGATTAATTCTAAATAAAATCTGATAATAATCTGGTTTTACCAGAGGAAACATATGGGATAATAAGATTTTTGTCCAGACCTGATCACCAATGAATCCAACTTGATCGTACAAAAAAATAACCCCTAATCTATATTAAGGGTTATTTTGATCATTGAAAAATACACTATGAGCCAAAGCTATGAATCCCATTTCAGGCACCACGGACAAGTTCCGAATACAGCGACCTTAAACATGATTATTTTTTATAAACTTTACTATCCGTTCGCTCGCTGTGTCGCAGAAATCAAGACCCGAATAATCCGGATTCAACCCACCGATAAAAGGCACGGCCATGATAAATAGATTTTCTGTTGCGTTTCCAAAGGAATCGAGTGCCTGAAAATAATCGTTGATACTTAGTCCTTTCACCTGCATATAATAGCCGCCATTACTGTCGGCCCTTACATTTAGATCATTTCCATCCAAATAGCTGAGTCCCTGCGCTTTATTTTTGAAATTTAAGTAAGCCGTACTGATCAGCCCATTATGCTTTAAGCCCTCAAAGGGTAAGTCATTAAATTCGAGAGCCTTTTGTCCGGTGCCATCTACATAGAGTTGATAATGGACGCTTTGCTCATTTCCTTCTGTATCCTTATAGTTGTAAATTGCGCCGCCGTCAGCATGAGGAACGACTTGGCTGTCCTTATCAACTTGAATATGATCTATGACACCCGCTTCATATAAAGCAATAATCTCGCTATAAGATTCCTGCGGCAGGGAGGCAATGATCACGCTGATGAGCGGCATTAAGACTTTGCGCAATCTCAGCATGTCTTCGGCAGAAAAATGTTTGGCCGGATAATTCATGGCGTAGCTAAAAGCAGCCAATAATTCCTTCCATGAGATAGACTGTCGTCTATTAATGGATTTTTCAGCTTCCTGATATTCGGCCTTAAAAAGTGTGAAACTGTCCAGTTCTTTACGTAGCGTCAGCATTTCATCTACAAACTGCTCGATACTGAGGTCTTTGACCTTCTCATAAAAAGCAGGATCCCTTTGCATAAGCGGATTTTTAAAATTTCGTTCGAAAACATAATCCAAGTCCACAAAACCATTATTTTTAGTTTTATAATCATAAATTTCCTGCAATGTCATCGACCAGGTCAACGAATAGGGTTCTTGTTCAGAATGAAATCTCAATGCGGGCAGAAAGCCACTCGTTGAAAATAAATGAATGTTAAAGTTGCTGGAAGCTTCATCCAGCACATAGCTGACTTTGTCTCCCAGGTAAGTATATCGACCATTCCGGCGTGAAAGGGTTTTGATGGCATCTACAGCAGTCAGCGACGCTCCTTTGATCGCGATGGGGTAATCTGTGGCATGGTCAAACTTAGCAGGCGGATAGGGCGAGTCATACCATCCATCGGTTTCTCCCTCAAAAGTTATACCCCAATGATGTCCGGTGCATAATACCACGATTTGGGCTTCATATTCTTCATCCGCAGTGATAATTATCCGATAATTTTCATTTTTATCATCGCGGACAATGTCGTTTACCGAGGTCTCGGTGCTAACGTTAACCTTTATCTTGCTCTTTATAGCAAGTTTGATATATTGGTGAAATTGGTTTTCGAGATAATCCCCCAAAAGCAGGCGCGGTACTACCTGGTATGGATTGAGCTTGCCATTCGCGTAGTAGTCTAGATAATCATCCGTTGGATATTTTGATAGATAAGAAGAGACATCATTAACTAATGCCGGAATTTCATTTGCCGAGACGTTGGCGAGATGTTCAGGGCACGATCCATATTTACCGTAGGGCATTCCGACACCCAGCCGTTCATTTTTTTCAAAGATGTAGATATTTTCAACGGATAGATGCTGGTTGACAATCTGCTTTAACATAAATAATGCAGCAGGCCCCCCTCCGATTAGTGCAATCGATCTTAGTTTTTGATATTGCATAAAAGTTGTTCGATGATGTGTTAGCCTAATTAATGTAAACCATACCTGCCTTAAGATCACTTAGATAAGGCAGGTATGATAAACCTAAAATGTTTTTAGACTATGAAGGCACTTTTCTAGATTTTTCTCTCTCCCAGACGCGGTGCCCTTTCATTACATTGATAAAATCCTGAGTCAGATTATCTTTGCTTTCGAAGATCACCCCCTTATCCTTTTCAATAAACGACCTTGCTGCCAATTGCTCTGCGTCGTTAGCAAAAGCCAAGGCTTTACAGTGACGGTAGCCCTCATTGATAAATTGCAGGTAGTCCGGATTAGTGGCGAGCGTCATTACTGAATCACCGCCTGGGGTATAAAAAGCATCATAGCAGACAGAAGCTTCTGTGAGGTACGAATGCTGGATTTCTTGCTCCGACCCCTCTTTAAAGCGGATCTTGCCCACCTGAGCTGCGATCAATACCGCCTGAGATCCTTCAGATTCAAGAGCAGCCTTCATTTTATCTATTGAGGCTTTACTTGCCCCATTATCGATCAAAAAGGCAACTTTCCGGGTTTTGATGGTACCCTCATCGGCTTTCACCTTCATGCTCAGTGCTGGCGACTGGTCAACTTCCGGTTTTTTGGGTTTGATCGGATACTTAGGGTGGTTTTGACGGGCAAATTTAAGCGTTAAGGGATCGAGCTCCTTTTCGGGCTCCAGACCCAGATTTGCGCCCACTTTCTTCGCAAGATCTTTATCGATCTGATTTAAAATTGCAAGTTGTCTTTTACGTATGTTTACATCATTTACTTTAGAAAGCTCAAAACTCAGGGCATTGACAATATGATCCTGTTCCTCAGGACTCTGTGAGGTGAAAAATAACCTTGCCTGACTAAAGTGATCGGCAAAGGACTCCGATCGGGCCCTTACTTTAGTGCCGTTGAGCGGTTGTTTGTGCGATTCAAATCCAACCTCCCCGTTGAGCATAGCGTGATACGGGCAGCCTTCAGCTTTGCTATTGGGAAAATAACTAACCGCACCTGTGGGTATATCCATTCGCGCAAAACCGTCCTTTTGATTGTTATGTTTTCCGTTTACCGGGCGATTGATGGGCAGCTCATGAAAATTAGGGCCCCCAAGACGGTAATTTTGCGTATCCATATAGGAGAAGATTCTCCCCTGCAGTAGCGGGTCATCCGTAACATCGATGCCCGGTACCAGTCTGCCCGGATCGAAGGCAATCTGTTCGGTTTCGGCAAAGAAATTCTCCGGATTACGGTTTAGCGTCATTGTTCCGACAATCTGTACCGGGATCAATTCCTCCGGAATAATTTTGGTAGCATCAAGGATATCGAAGGAATATTTCAGTTCGTCTTCCTCCGGAATAAGTTGTACACCCAAATCCCATTGTGGGAAATCACCTTTTTCAATGGCCTCCCACAGGTCACGTCTATGAAAATCGGCATCAAATCCAGAGATTTTCTGCGCTTCATTCCAGGCGACCGAATGAACACCCAATCGTGGTTTCCAGTGAAATTTAACGAATGTCCCCTTTCCCTGCGCATTGACAAATTTAAAGGTATGCACACCAAAGCCCTCCATCATCCGCAAACTTCTGGGTATTGCCCGGTCAGACATCGTCCACATGATCATATGAGCCGATTCGGGCATCAGCGAAATAAAATCCCAGAAAGTATCGTGCGCAGATGCCGCCTGTGGCATTTCATTGTTAGGCTCCGGTTTGACGGCATGCACCAGATCGGGAAAATTCATTGCATCCTGAATAAAAAAAACAGGAATATTATTTCCGACAAGATCATAATTTCCCGCTTCGGTGTAGAATTTTACCGAAAAACCTCTTACATCCCTTGCCAGATCGGTAGATCCCTTAAATCCTGCTACCGTCGAAAACCGTGTAAACAACGGTGTCACTGTGCCTTTCTTTAAGAATGCAGCAGTCGTATATTGGGAGAGGTCTGCCGTAGCTTCAAAAATCCCATGCGCACCAGAGCCCCGGGCATGCACCACCCGCTCAGGAATACGCTCACGGTCAAAATGCATCAGCTTGTCAAAATAAATATGATCTTGCTGTAATGATGGTCCTCGCTCTCCCGCTTTCAGGGTATTGTTATTATCATACATGGGCACACCATCATTGGTCGTCATCACTTTTTGGTGATTGTCAACTGATCGCTGATCAATTTCGATCGTTTTTACATTTTTTTCCTTTTTCATATTCAAATATTCTATGTTGTACAATTTCATACATGCTCCTACCGCTTGTTTTATCAAACAAGTATTGATAAATAACCAGTGATAACATCGTAGCACATGCGTATTTCTGAGCATTACATAAGCCCTATATTGACGTTCGATAGCCACCTAACACCGAATAAAATATCTACAAAAAATAAAATGACGACTGGGAATTGTGTTTTTTCGAGACCACCCAAACGATAGTTAGCTAAATCGCAATTCAACATAAATAACAAGTACAGTACTGAAATGTTTTATCTGTACAAAAAAAAATTAATACAGGTTACAGAATATTTCCCTTGACGGTATCAAGGATTTTGTTAGCCTACTTTGTAAAGCTATGTCTGAATCTTCGCTGAATCCAGTGTTGGTGCAGTTTTCCATTGTTGAAGTGGAGCCCGTACCGGGGCGATGGTCGGGACATATGGCGATTGTCATAACAATTGGAAAGATGGTAAATCATACCTTTAACAATCATTTAACATTATTAAGTATAGATAATCAATTATATTTTGTAAATTCACATCAACCAATCACTAGAGGTTGGAAAATAAATACAAGAACTATCTCTTCCGCAAAAATTCACATGTCCCAGTCTATTAAATTCGACAATGTAAATACATTGTTCTCCAAAACATTGAAGCAAAAAATCAATCATTATTTCAATAATTCATCAAAGCAGAAAACCGGCAATCGACGAATTTTTTTGAAAGCTTCCATTCTATTGACCACTTTTATCATTCTATACGTTCTATTGGTATTTGTCCCCATCCATTGGAGTATCGCCATTGTATTGTGCCTTATTTTCGGGGCCAACCTAGCCGCTATCGGCTTCAATATCATGCACGATGCCGGGCACAATTCATTTTCGGGCAATAAACGGCTGAATACCGTTTTGTCCTATTCGCTCAATCTATTGGGCGGTAATATCTATTTTTGGAAACTCAAACATAATATTGCCCATCATACCTACACCAATATTGATGGCGAGGACCACGATATCGAGGTCAAATTTATGCGTATACACCATGATCAAAAATTAAAGAAACACCACCGCTATCAACGCTTTTACTTCCCCTTGTTGTATGGTATCTCCTATCTGGCCTGGATTTTTTATCAGGATTACGAGAAATACTTCCGCGGCCGTATGGGTAATGATACTGATCGTTTTCATTTTCCCCTCAAGGAGCGCGTTATATTTTGGGTGAGCAAGCTGCTGCATTTTACATTATTTGTTGTTGTTCCCATTATATTTGTCGGTTGGTTGCCTACGCTGCTAGGTTTATTAATTGCTGGGGTCGTCTGTGGACTGAGCCTGGCCACGGTATTCCAGCTGGCGCATGTGGTTTCGGGAACAGAGTTCAAGACCATCGAAGCCTCCCGGGTGGAAGAAGAATGGATGATCCATCAGATCCAGTCGACGGCCAATTTCGCCACCAAGAGTAAGGTATTGACCTGGTTGCTTGGCGGGCTTAACTTTCAGGTCGAACATCACCTGTTTCCTAAGATCAGCCATGTCCATTACCCGGCACTTAACCGCATTGTGAAACAGACCTGTGAGGAATATAAATTGCAGTATAATGAATTTAGAACATTCTGGGCTGCTTTTAGGTCCCATATTGGCGTCATTCATTCGATGTCCAAGTAAATGAATTTAGCGGCTGATCGTACGTAGTCAGCCTAAGGAATATAAAGCTCCTTTTTCTGCTGCAATTAATCTGCGCAGAAAAAGGAGCTTTAATGCGATATAGGGGGCGTTTATAAACTTATGTGAAAAATAAAATACAAATTATGCTAAATGTCAATATATTATACCTATACTTGTATTATAATCAGGCTTCGCCTTTGCTTTTCTGAAATCGTCAAGTATTACTTTTCCACTCAGTTTTCGCATTTTCAGTAGCTAATTTTGTTGTCAAAATAATAGGTGAAGTACCTTTTTGAACTTGCATAAACCCAAGCCCATTAAATACCAAACATCATTTCTTGCGAACAAAACGATTGACCAGAGTAAGGATAATAGTATCATTGCAATGGGGTTAAAAATGAATAATTTAATACTAATATATAATACAATGCAAGAAGGAACAGTAAAATTCTTTAACCAGACAAAAGGTTTCGGTTTTATTACACCAGCTGATGGTGGTGAAGACATTTTCGTACACGTTACTGGTCTAATCAATGAAGTACGCGAAAACGATAGCGTAACATTTGATTTGGAGAACGGTAAGAAAGGCATTAATGCCACGAACGTACGTATCGCTTAATTAAGTAGAATAGTCAATCTGGAATTTGCATGGCGCATTTTCTAAGAAAGTGTAACAGAGATCTGTTACACTTTTTTTATTAGAGGCCCTTCACTCCTGGTCAAATTCATAGGCTCATACAAAGGCCTATGCAGCTTTGCCAAAGGAATGCCTAAACGAGTCTATTTATATTTTCTTTCGCATGGCTTTTATGGCCAGCCCGGCTGCCATTCCGCCGATGACATACCAAGCTACCGTCATTATTTTTGTACGTGGCGTCTTTTTTATCGGCTTGGCATCAAGCCCGGCCTGTTCAGGTATTGTCAATGTTGCCAGGCCTACGGCTGTCCCGAGCAGTGCTCCTCTGAGGAGGAGGTGTTTACCACCGCCATAGCCGATCATGGTATATAACATTGCATTTGAAGCCACATCAGCTCCAAATGTAGCTGCAACGAGTGCGTTTCCTTTAAGCGGTTCAAATCCGGCAGCACGTACCGACTTCTGCATCGCCTCCTCACCTACCTGGTCAATTTCTGGAGCTTTTGGATCAAATCTTTTTGCAGCACTGTGGATCACATTGAGCACAACTGCACCGATCAGTCCGCCCAACATATTTTTATTAAATACATTCATTATTTCATGTGTTAAGTTGTCAATCGTTCCTGTAAAGTTTGCAACAGGCTACTTTGAGAACATCCAGCGGTACGAAATAGTTCGATTGAATCCTTCAAAGCTGCCAGTTTACAGCTTCAATTCCAAAGTTCAGGAAGGCAGATATTTTAGTGGTAGCTCATCAGGCAAATAATGCGTTCTAAAGTTTATTATCCTGCTAAACAACACAAGCAAGAGGAAACTACCAGCGAAGAATAGGCCCCACCAATAATAACCCATTTTCCAGACAATTGGCGTCCAGATAACCAATGCCAGCATGAATATCCAAATCAGCACCTTTTTCCATGGGTTGCCATGCGTGAACGCTACAGGAAAACGCGCTTCAAGCTTACTGATACGCTCGTGTAAGGCGACAACAAAATCGCGATAGGCCTACCGATTGGATTTGCGTGTTCAATATCCACTCCATCTGTCTTTGGCCGTCGTAATTTTTGTTGCGCATCGGCTATAAAGAAGGTCAAACTTTTGAGGTGGATATGCTTTTGTCTTTAAAATAGATATCAATGGTATGCCAGCCAGTGTCCGGCAGGCCCAAATGGATTCGGTGAATAGATGTTGCTCTCTCAAGAAGCGGACCTATTTTGTTCGCCATAGCAAATATAATAAAAGACCCCGATTCCGTGTACAACAACGATATAAATCAAGCTTCAAACGATTTGTTAAAAAGTAGCGGTTCGATAACTGATTATTTCCTATTTTTGTATGACTTCCAATAACAATCTAATTTAGTCGGGAACAACTGCTATGCAATTTAACTTTTCATTCGAATCCAGCCCCTTTAAGACGCTTATCGCCTTTCATAAGATTATAAAACCGTTTGAGGAAACGGCTTTATCCGAAGTTGGTTTTCAGGCTAGCTATGCAAAATCTTTGCTGGAAGAATTTAAAAAATACCCGGCGCTTATCGATGGGATCGAAAAGACCGAAGAGCTGAAACAGTACGAGCCTATCATCAAAGTCCTTTTAGCTGATTTATTCCCAAGTTCGCTGACACAAAATGAGATAAAAGCGGTTACAATCCCTTTCCATTCCTATACATTTAATCATACAGCGCGATTAGATCGTATTTTAAGCGATGCTGGGGACCATTATCAGTTTAGCTTGCGGGATATCACTGCTGATTATTTTTATATTCTGAATTGCTGTGTAATTCTGAGCCAATATTATGGATTCAAGGTAGATGCCATGGATGCTCCCCTGTTTTTGGATATCCCCGATAAGAATAACATCACGCATCACTACCGGGTACTGTTCAACGCCGATTTTATGGATGTCATCCCTACAGATCGTGCCATTGCCCTTTCGGCTGAGGACATTACTGAGCTGGTTGATCATTTTTCAGATATCGCGTTGTGGAAGTCCAAATTTCCAGAGCAAAGCTGGATTCTGAAAGGTTTTTCCATTATGACCCTTTTTGACGCGACTATTGAAAATGCAGTTTCAAGCTTTAAGAGCAACTTACTTCGGGAAGACAGCGCTATACAGCTGGCAGAAATTGAAACTATTTTCAGGTCAATCTATAAAATAGACGATTTGCGCATAGGACTTACCTCCTTTGAAAAAGTCAGGGAAGAGTTCAATCTCAGAATCGTCGAAAAACAGCTATACAGCCATCTGTTATACGATTCCACGATTGCAGAGTGTGAAGAGATGCTATGTAATGATACCTTGGAGAGCCTGCTTACCGAAGAAGAGCTACTCGTCGTTCCCGATATCGACAAAATGCCAGTTTCAGATCCAAAGCAAGCGTGTTTTGTAAACAAACTGAAACAGCAAAATGTGAAGAGCTTTATCTTTGCCCCCTTGATACAGGATGACAAAGTGCTGGGGATATTAGAAATGTCCTCGTCCCGGGTACGTGAACTGAATTCTGTCAATGCCAATAAACTCAACTTTATCTTGCCGTTTATAAGAGACAAGGTATTTAAGGCATTTTCTGAAACAGAAAACCAGATTGAAGCCATCATCCAGAAAGAATACACATCCATTCATCCGAGTGTCAAATGGCGTTTTCAGGAAGAGGCCATCCATTACCTCAACGATAAAGCCTTTGGAAAAGATTACACCCTTCAGGAAATCGTTTTTGAAAACGTTTACCCGCTCTACGGTCAGATTGACGTCCAAGGCTCTTCAGAATCCAGAAATCAAGCCATTAAACAAGATTTGGTCAACCAGACCACAGATCTGATCGCGCTTTTCACAGCGATAAACCAAAAACATCGATTGCCCCTATTTGAGCAGAAAGTGTTTGACCTGGAGCGAAACCTGGAGATCCTCGACCATTCCCTGTCCACGGATACAGAACAGGTGATTCTAGATCATTTCAATCTGGATGTGCACCCTATCTTGGATAATTTTCGGAAAAACAATACAAATAGTCCGATCGCCAAGACTATTGACGCCTACTTCGATCGGATAAATCCTGCCATAGGTGGTTTTTACGAGGCTAGGCAAGATTACGACAACTCAATCGATCTGATCAATAAGAAATTAGTGACTATTCTTGACGGAAAACAGGTAGAAGCGCAAGAATACTTCCCGCATTATTACGAGCGTTATAAAACCGATGGTATTGAGCACAATATGTATATCGGAGCTTCCATCGCACCGGACAAGAATTTTGATCTATACTATCTCAAAAATCTACGGCTATGGCAGATGCAGGTCATGTGTGAAATGGAAAATAAGTTTAAAAAGATTCAGCCCAAATTACCTCACCAACTGGACGTCACATCGCTGATCCTCGTTTTTGGAAACCCGATTTCCATCCGTTTTAAAATGGACGAAAAGCAGTTTGATATCGACGGCTCCTACAATGTACGATATGAAATTGTGAAAAAGCGCATCGACAAAGCGAAGATCAAAGGATCGGCCGAGCGTATTACCCAAAAAGGGAAATTAGCCATTGTCTATTCACATTCTCATGAAGAAACAGAATATCTGGGGTATATCAAGCTGCTGCAGTACAAAGGCTTATTAAATGAAGAAATTGAAAAGTTTGAGGTAGAAGATCTGCAGGGGCTAATCGGTCTTAAAGCTCTTCGGGTTGGATTTACGTTTCGGGATCATGGTTAAAAGAAATCATCAGCCCCGTCCACTTGCCGATTTCTAAAACATTGAAGCAGAGCCTCTAATGGCGATGTATGTGACGCTGCCGTAAAAAAATTACGGCAACCTAGATATTATTTGTAATTTTGTTCAAAATCAAAACAGCGATGCTAGCAAAATTTACAGTCTCCAATTTTAAGAGTTTTAATAAAGAAGTTACTTTTGACCTTACAGACACCAACGGCTATACATTTAATAAAGACTCGATTAAACATGGTATTGTTAACAATGCCCTTGTTTATGGGCATAATGGAGTGGGCAAATCTAATTTAGGTCTGGCAATATTTGATGTCATCGGACATCTAACCGATGGGAAAAAACATGACGCAGGATATGAAGTATACCTAAATGCATATAATGTTAAAAAATATGCAGAATTTAGTTATGAATTCTTGATCGATGGTACAATGGTAAACTATACATATCGCAAATTAGATTACAATACCATTTTATCCGAAACTTTCTCAATTGGTGGACAGCTGTTGGCAACAATAGACAGGACAATTAGTAACACAGCGAAATTTCATTTTAAAGGTGCTGAGACGCTTAAATCAGAAATCACAAATACCGAACTTTCAATCATAAAATATGTAAAAAATAACACAGAGCTTGACAAGAACAAAACAAACGACGTATTCAACAAATTTTTTAATTTTATCGAAGGTATGCTATTTTTTAGGTCATTGCCTAAAAATGAATATATGGGTACAACAGCCGTTTCAACTAATGTGGTGGACGATATTATAGAGCGAGGAAATTTAGTTGATTTTGAAAATTTTCTAAATCAAGCTGGTATTGAATGCAAGCTCAAATTGATCGATGAAATAGATCGAAAAACAATAGGTTTTGACTTCGATGGAAAAGAGATACCATTCGTTAAAATTGCTTCGCAAGGTACTCGCTCTCTTATGCTATTTTATTATTGGTTTCAAAGAATAAAAGAGCAAGGCGCTGTTTCTCTTGTATTTATTGATGAGTTTGATGCGTTTTATCATCATGACCTTTCTGAATTAATTGTTCGTGAGTTAAAGAGAAGTGGTGTTCAATTTATTCTGACAACGCATAATACCTCAATTTTAACTAACGACCTATTACGACCTGACTGTTATTTTTTGATTGATAAGCAAAGTATAAGGTCTCTTTCTAAAAGTACTTCAAAAGAATTAAGAGAAGCTCACAACATCGAAAAAATGTATAAAGCAGGCACGTTCAATGGATAATAATATATTGTTTGTTTTCGAGGGAGAAAAAACAGAAAAACTAGTTTCCAAAAGTATTAAGAGAATATATTTTGATGATAGAACTATTATAACCTGTGCATATTGCAACAATCTTTACAATCTACATCGAGAAATCTCTGCAGACGAGGATTTAGATACTTTTTCACTTTTAAAAAGTATGGGAATCAATAGAGATATATTGGCACCTTATGACAGAACTGACTTTGCTGAAATATTTTTATTTTTCGATTATGACGGACATGACACAGTAGCCGATGATGACAAAGTCTTAGCGATGCTCAATTTTTTTAATGAAGAAACCGAGCAAGGTAAACTTTATATCAGCTATCCAATGGTTGAAGCACTAAAGCATTTTACTGGCAATGAGAGTTTTAGAGATCTAAAGGTAAAATGTAAGGAGAATATAAATTATAAAAAGTTAGTTAGCGACGAAGCTCATAAAGAATTTTTGCAACTTAACAATTATGAACGGGAGATTTGGAATACTCTTATAATTTGCCATTTATCAAAAATGAATCATATTGTTGAGGATGTGTACAAATTCCCAATTAGATTGATGTTTCAAGATGAGATCTTTGAACATCAACTAACAAAATATATATCTGTTGACCAAACTACAGCAGTACTTAGCGCTTTCCCTTTATTTCTACATGATTATTTTGGAAATAAATCTCTAATAGAGAAAATTAAAAAGTAATAAAACCGAAACATTTAGCGAGGAAGGTAAATCGACCTTGTTTATACGCTCCGTTAGAGAATAGCACTGCTAAGCCTTAAGGTATCTAAAGGCCGAATACAGGCGAATTTGAAAATTCTCAAATTATAATCAGAAAAAACAGTTATATTTATCTACCTAGTAGTAGATAGATTTATGAATACCAAGGAAAAAATAATCAATACTGCCGCCGAAATGTTGTCTGACAATGGATTTAATGCCTTTAGCTTTCATGACATTTCAAGGGAGATCGGCATCAAAACCTCTTCCATACATTATTACTTTCCGACCAAAAGCGATCTTATCATTGCAGTCATACATTATTCTCAGCACATACAGACTGCTTTATTTGCGTCCATTGCAGACAAGACACCCCCTGAAAAACTAGCTGTGCTGATAGATTTTTACGTGGACTTAGCCCGTAAAGGACAGATGTGCCCTATTGTCTCGATTTCATCCGACATGAAAGACATAGATCCCAATATCAAAGGTGAAGTCAGTAAATTTTACGATTTTCTAGCCGATTGGCTCACTTCCTTGTTAGCAGATGGAATCCATAAAAAGCACTTTGTATGCGCACAGCGTCCAGCAAATAAAGCAATCGAACTATTAAATATCCTGGCGATGCTGCCTATTTTATCCCGGCTTGGCAAAGGCGCCGAAAGCATTGCCGGAATAAAGCAGTCCCTCATTGACAATCTTTTAAATCCAGACGATCCCGGACAGATCCCGGCGTCGCCAGCGGCGGAGATCACACAGAAAAATGAGACTATTGCCCACCTCAATGCTGTTATTGCCACTCAAAAGAAAGTAATCGCCCTCTATGAGGCAAATGATATTTTACAAAAATGGGAAACGCAGCAGTAAACCGTTATTTCACTTTTATCACCACCTTCCCCCTGGCCCTACCGCTCTCCACATATGCGATAGCTTCGTTGGTCTGTTCAAAGGGAAAAACTTTATCGATTATCGGACGTATCTCATTTTGCTCTATTAACGTAGCAATTTGAGCAAGTTGTTCGCCATTGGCTTTCATAAATAGGAATTCATAGTCCACATTCAATTTTTTGGCCTTCGCTCGGATCTTTCTACTTAATAGCTTTGTCGCCAACTTGACATACCAGGGCAGATCAAATTCCTTCGCAAACACCGGTGTTGGTGGCCCGGAAATGGAAATGACTTTTCCTCCCCTTTTCAGTACATTCAATGATTTTTCAAGTGTTTTTTGATCCTGACTATTTAGTACCAGATCATAGTCTTTCAGGACGTTTTCGAAGTCCTGTGTTTTATAATCGATCACCAGGTCGGCACCCAGACTTTTTACCAGATCGGCATTCTTTGCACTGGTCGTAGTAGCCACTGTTGCACCTAAGTGCTTTGCTAACTGGATTGCAATTGTTCCGACACCTCCCGAACCCGCTTGAAAAAAGACTTTTTGACCTTTTTTAAGGTGTGCGCGGGCTACAAATGCCTGGCATGCAGTCAGTGCGACCAATGGAATGGATGCAGCCTCTTCGAAACTGATATTTTTAGGCTTTAATGCCACATCTTTCTCCGCTATTGCGATATACTCGGCAAACGTACCGATATGGAAATCAGCTGTTCTTGAGTAAACTTCATCACCTACTTTGAATTTGGTCACTTTTGAACCAACCCGTGTCACAATTCCCGACAGGTCGTGTCCCAGCACGAGCGGAAGCTTATAGGGTAAAATCAGTTTGAATTCTCCACTTTTCAATTTAGAATCCAGCTGATTGACACTGGAAGCATATATCTGGACCAATATTTCATTGTCTCTCAGATTCGGTTCAGCCATTTCGATAAGCTGGAGCTTATCTTCTTTGCTATACCTGGATATACTGTATGCTTTCATCTTGTATGTCTATTTTGATGTTGATTATTTCGTATGATTATCTCTTATTTATGCTATGCAACTCCCCCTTTTAAGTATTCAGCGTATTTTTTTTGGTTTACCATGCCATATGCCGCTTTGGGTGCCAAACGGTTGATAAGATACAGCGCTTTAGTGTCGCCCACACGAATGGTGAATTCATCTTTTTCCAGACCGCTGATCAGACTCTTTACCAATTGCTCCGGACTGATTTTTTTGTCATCCCGGTCGGCCACCATGTCCGTATCGACCAATGGAGGTAAAAGCTCAAAAACTTTTACCTTGCTGTCTATAATTTCCAGATGTGCACGGAGCATCTTGGTATAAAAAGCCAAAGCTGTTTTGGATGCAGAATACGTCGCTTCCATTATCGAAGGTACAATACTGAGGATGGATGTGGTATGGATGATAGCAGCTTCATTTTTTGCTTTAAGCATATTTAAGAAAAGCTCATTCAATCGGATAACCCCCAAATAATTGACTTCCATTTCATAAATAGCCCCTTCCAGATGCTTTTTATTGGGGATGCCGAGATTTGTTGGCGGTACACCCACACCAGCATTGTGATACAAAATATCAATGCCGCCCAATGTTTCTACCTGTTGGTATAGCGCATTTGCATCGGCCTCACCGGAAGCATCACTTCGCATTGTAATCAAAGCTGGATGCATCTTTTTTGCTGCATCCAGTTTCTGCTGATTTCTTCCGGTAATGATTACCTGAGCGCCGATATTTAGAAACTGCCTTGCAGCTTCCAAGCCGATACCCGAACCTCCGCCGGTGATTAATATTCTTTTTCCTTTTAAATCCACTGTGAATATTTTTAAATGATTGAATTTACGCTTTTCCGCGCACAATATTTGCGAATGCTTCCTGGGTTGCCGCAGCATAGATCTTGGTTTCTCCCACTGGCACTTCAAACTGATTTTTTCCCAAAGCAGCAAACAGCTCATCGGCTACCTCAGATGGCGGAATACCATTGGCGCCCCCTATTTCTGCCGAAAAATCCGTATTGACCAAAGGTGGATATACTTCGTAGACATTCAATTTTTCGTTTTCTGCAAAGGTATCCCTTAGTCCTTCAGTATAACTGTGAAGTGCCGCTTTGCTGGCAGAGTAAGTCGGCAGGTATTTATTTGACCTGAATACAGCGATGGAAGAAATGTTGATAATCGCCGCTTCCTCCTGTTGCAAAAGCAGTGGAGTAAGCAATGAAGTGAAATGGATCACGCTAATATAGTTGGTGTTGATCTCGGTGTACGCTTTTTCGGCAGCGTTATTATTAGGATCACTTAAATCATTCACAAAAGCTGCTCCAGCATTGTTTACGATGATATTCACGTCGGCGTGATTCGTTTTCAGGTCATCCGCAATACGGATCCTGTCAGCTTCTACCGATAGATCACCCTGTATAGCCACTGCGCCGTTTAATTCAGCCAATGCTTCTTGAAGACGCTCTTCGTTGCGGCCGTTGATGATGATTTTATTTCCTGCTGCGCTTAATTTTTTAGCAATAGCCAGACCGATGCCGGCACTACCACCGCTGATAAATACGGTATTTCCTGTTGTTTTCATGTGATATGTTTTTGAGAGGTAATTACTTTAATAATTTATTTATTTCTTATACAAAATCTTTGTGATATTGGTGCAGTTATATCCCTGCAGTTTAGCTGGTTAACGTCGTGTAATCGGTGTAACCCTTTTGGCCCGGGGTATAAAACGTGTTTTGATCAGGTGCATTTAACGGTGCGTCTGTTTTGTAACGCTCGACCAGGTCGGGGTTGGCAATGAACGGAACCCCAAAGGACACCAGGTCAGCATCGCCATCGTTGATTACCTGCGTTGCCTTGTCCTTGTTGAATGCGCGGTTGATGATGATGGTACCCGTATAGATTTTACGGAAATGTTTTGCAACTTCCTGTATCGCATCGCTATTGCCAGTTACATCAGTAAAAGGTTCGATCAAATGCACATAAGCCAAGCCGTAATCGTTCAAGCGGCTTACGATATAATCATAAGTGGCGATGGTTTCATCATCTACTAAAATACCCATAATGCCATTTAAGGAAGGGTTAAGACGGATACCGACACGACTGATATCCACGGCCTGCTTCAAGCCATCCAGTATGTCAAAAAGAATGCGCGCACGGTTTTCGGGGTTTCCACCGTATTCATCGGTTCGAAAATTGCTGTTTTTGCTGAAAAACTGCTGTAAAAGGTAGCCGTTTGCTCCGTGCAGTTCGACCCCGTCAAAGCCCGCTTTAAAAGCGTTGATGGCGCCTTGTATAAAATCGGCAACTGTTTGTCTGATGTCTTCCAAGGTCATCGCCCTCGCTGTTTCACTTTGTTTAAACCCAGTAGCGGTAAAGACCTCTACCTTCGGGTTGTAAGCAGAAGGTGCCAAAGGAGCCTTCCCATTGTGGTGGTCAGGATGTGAATACGCACCCGTGTGCCACAGCTGCGCAAAGATTCGTCCGCCTTTTTC
Source organism: Sphingobacterium prati (assembly GCF_013167215.1). Taxonomy (GTDB): domain Bacteria; phylum Bacteroidota; class Bacteroidia; order Sphingobacteriales; family Sphingobacteriaceae; genus Sphingobacterium; species Sphingobacterium prati. Next base: position 38,710 of record NZ_JABJWY010000034.1, on the reverse strand, counting down.
ATGAACGGCATCTGTCGATAATTTCCAGCCGGCAAGCTGGTCTTTTGAATAGATACCCGGTACATTGGGTACGCCCACAGCATCCTTGCTGATGAAGGTACCTTCTGTGATGATCAGACCGGCGGTAGCACGTTGTGCATAATATTCCGCTTGCAGTGCAGTAGCGGTATTGCCTTCGTTGACTGCCCGTGACCGCGTCATCGGCGCCATTACGATGCGGTTTTGGAGTTGTAATCCGTTTAGCTCGTACGTTTCAAATAATACTGTGTTGCTCATATTTATTGATCTTAACTTTTATACTTTTTAGTCTATTTTATTTTAATAATATACTTTTTAGTCTATTTTGTTTTAAAAAAAATTATTTGCTGTATTGTTCCAGTTCAGCCTTCAGGTTTTTGATAAGCGATTGCATGGGCTTTACGGTATTCATTGTTCTGCACATGATTATACCACCTTCAACAGCGGCCACCATTTTAAATGCAAAAACAGCCGGATCAAGGTCGTGCGAAAACTCCCCGTTCTCTATTCCTGATTTGAGGATATTTGTAAGGCCTTCCTGACCAGCCCTGAATGTCGCTGCGATCTTTTCCTTGATCACCGGATAGTTGTCATCCGCTTCTACCGCAGTATTAAAGATTGGGCATCCCCCTGAAATATAGGTTTCTATCGGATCTTTGTAAAAATCCATGAATGCGAAAATCTTGGCTTTTGCAGTTTTCCCTTTTGCAACGGTCATATGCATCTTTTCGCTGACTTTTTTCAGCATCTGATCAACGACCTGGACGGAAAGATCGTCCTTGTTTTCAAAATGGCCATAAAGACATCCTTTGGTCAGTTTCGTCGCAGCCAGCACATCATCAATATTGACACCGGCTATCCCCTTTTCATTGTAGAGCGGGGCTGCTGTATCCAGTATAAATTGCTTTGTTCTTTCTGACTTTGTTAGCATTGTATTAAATATTACGCGACAAATATACTAAAAAGTATATTTTGTCCAAGGGTGCTAATTATAATTCATATATTATTGGGTATTCTTTTACGTTACTATGTCATTTCTTTTGAGCCACACAGTGATGGGCTATGGAGCTGTTGGATCTACGCTACCTTTTCCTCTAAAACTTATGATTTAAACCGAATTGTATGAGCTGATTGATCACAGGAAGCAATTCTTTGCCAATATCTGTTAGCGTATATTCAACTTTAGGTGGTATTTCAGCAAAGGACTTTTTATGAACGAATCCCTTATCGCATAGAAACTTCAGCTGGCTGATCAGCATCTTTTCACTGATGCCTACAATGCAGCGTTTAAGTTCACCGTAGCGGATCGTGCGTTCATTGATCTGAAAAATAATTAGCATGGTCCATTTGCCACCGATGATTTCAAGTGTTCTCCGTAGGGGACAGTGTTCGTCGGAAATATTTATATTCATTTTATCTAATTGATAATCAACTATTCTTAAGTATGGGTAAGTACCCTACCTTTTGGTAGGTACTTGTTTTACAGCAAGCTAATTTAGACATTTGTAGCATATTTATTTACTATAAAAATAAAAGAGTATGTCAAAAAATGTAACAATTGTTCAATCTTATTTTGATGCCATCAGCAAAGGAGACTTTGCCACAGTCGGAAACTTGTTTGCCGATGATGTGATATGGCATCAGCCTGGCGATGGTATTCAATCCGGAACTTATAATGGAAAAGAAGCTGTATTTACCCATTTGGGAAATTTTATGAAATGGAGCAATGGTACCTTTGCGATCGATGAGGTTGAGTACCTAAGTAGCAATGGAGATCTTGTTACTGCCGCAATCCACTTTAAAGCAGCTAAAGGAGATCAACAACTTGCCATGAAAGGTGTGGATCTATTGCGGATTGATCAAGGCAAAATCAAAGAAGTATGGCTCTTTTCAGAACAAATAATCGATGAAGACACATTCTGGAACAGCGCTGCAAAGGATTAGGACATTTAATCCATTTTTTCTTGCGCAGTTTGTCCACCAAAAGATATAGATTGTCCAGATCAAAGGGCTTTGCCAAGAATTCATCAGCGCCACAATCTCTGAGCTATGCACCCCTCGCACGATCGTGTCGATTTTTGGAACCACCGCAATGAATCGAGAGAATATGGTCTGGAAGAGTAGAATCTATTGCAGGAATGCAATGGAATGCCCATGCTTAACATGAAAGGAGGCCGAGCATCCAATACCCGACCGTCCAAATCAATCAGCAGAAACGAGACTCTGTCGACAATAGAACAGCCGAAATTTTGAGATCGTTTAAAAATAACTTAAACTAAACTTTCCAACTTTTGTGCAGTGAAAATGAGCGACTAAATCATAGCAACATCGCAGTGCATACCAGTTTTAGGTCTATTATTATTTGTTCAAATAATCCGAATGCTGGTCCTTTGAAACAGCGGCATCATTTTAAAGACAAGGTGCTAACTATAAAATAGTTATATTAGCACATTAAGAACAGATTCGTAGTAAAGCATAGTGAAAATTTATTAGATGAAGAAGAGTAACACAACGGATCCTATCGCCCGACGTAGGCAGCGCATAGCCCGACAAAGGGGCGGCAATGCTGCATTATGGGGTATTTTGGTTGCTCATGCGATGATCTTAGGGGGTGGCATGTTGGTCGTTCGTTCGCTCTTTGGTTTTTTGGAGGGGAATGTGACAAATGCCGGTGAACCACCCTTAGCGATCTTTGGGATGGCTGCCGGGCTGCCATTTATTATTTTTGGTTTCTTTGTACATATTGGGGCTTGCCGTAGATTTACCGGAAAACTACTTTCATCCCCAGGTATTGGCGCGGGGCCCATCCTTTTCCTGGGTTTTGCCCTAGGTGCCTGGTGGGGCGCACTTTCACACCCTGTATTTGGATTATTAGGACTTATACCAACGGTCCTGACCGCTATCGCCGTGTTGTTCCTATCAATTAGTCTGTTCCTAAGAATGCGTCGATCTTCAAAGAATGAGCTACTTAGGCGCATGATAAATGAAGGGAAAATAGCTGCTGCACTTATTACCGATATTCCGGCAATTGATCCCAGTTCTGCGGGACTCATCGGAACAATCACCGTGAGATTCACTGACATGAATGGGGTACATCGCTGGGTACAGAAGATTGGTCAGTGGAAACGTCGAGATCTGCCCCAGATGGGCGGTATAGCGACAGTACTTTATGATCCAAGACAACCCGAGAATGATGCTGGCATCTGGGTGGGGCCGCCAGGATCTACTACAGTAACAGATTTTACATTTTGGCATTCCTAAGATATAAAAATAGTACTCGATAGCCGGCAGCCGTTATTGTTTAGTGAAGGAATTCCACGTTAATTTTGTGATATCAGCAATTATTTTCTCTGTATTTTCTCTTGTTTCTGTGATATCTTTCAGATAGACCGAAATAATTATATGTTTTCCATTGGGAAGTTTTGCAATTCCAACATCATTCATCGCGACACGTAGATTGCTTTCATTTGTATTGGAAATGCCTGTCCGATGTGCTAATTCAGTTCCTTCGGGAAGACCTGCTTTCATCCATGTATGTCCCCTAGAGCACTCAACCATCAGTTGATATAAATACTTCGTTGATTTCTTTTTGAGGATTTGACCTTTATAGAATTTTTCAAGCAATTCCGTTGTTGACAATGGCGTTGAGGTATTGATGTAAAGATTGTTCCAAGTTCGCATTTCTTGTTCATTTACTTTGATGACAAAATCTTCTATTCCTTGTTTATTGATAAATTTTTGAACGGTTTCTGTACCACCAATTAAGTCTAAAAGTATATCGCAGCCATTATTATCACTATGTGAAATAGTATAACGCAGTAATTGGTCTACTGTCAAATACATATTTCCCTTTGGATACTCATCTTTTATCGGACTCCAGGTATTGTGTAAATCCTCCTGTTTCACAAACACTTTCTGCGTCAGGGAAAGTGTCCCATTATCAACCAAGTTTAAAGTCGCCAGGGCAATATGAAACTTAAAAACACTCATTAAGGGAGCGTTTAAATTTCCGTTGATACTTAACGTATCTTTGTCTTCAATATGTTTAATGGATACCCCGATTGTTGCATTTTTGGTTGTGATAATTTGATTGATTTGTTTGCGAAGCACATTCATGTCTTGTGCAAATAACTGAATCGAACAAATTGAAATACAGGTTAGTATTATTATTTTCTTCATATCAAAAATCTATTGTCTTCCCGATTGTGCTTAAATATACATTTTAATCTTTATAGCTAGTGCGCAATTTGACGTGCACCTTATTTTACCGACGGACTATCCTGTACATATTTTGCTTTATGGGATTTTAACTGTTCCAATATAGGCAAGCCTAATTCGAGATGTTGTTTGAGCATTTCAATATGTTTGCATCAAACTCCTCTTGGCCGGGTTGCCCCGTGTCGAATATTCACTTACACCACTGGGCGAGAAATTCGTCGTGGTACTTTGGAAATTGAACGATTGGGGAAAGCTTTTATTAGAGGATTCTGAAAAGGGCGAACTGCTATAGTCCGCCCTTTCTGCTATTTCCACCAATAGTAGTAATTGTGGTTGCCGTCATATTCAAAACCGCAACGCGGATATAGCGTATTGCCTATATCATTTGTTTTTTCGGTTTCAAGCATCAAACCGCAAGCCCCTGTTTCGTCGCACCATTGTTTTGCCTGGTCTATCAATGCTATCGAAAGCCCTTGGCCTCGGTAATCGGGATGAACGAACAAATCGCTCAATAGCCATTGCTTTTGGAGTTTAATGTAATGATAGAGTTTGTACAACTGAACGAAACCCGCTGCCTTGTCATCCACATAGATCATGAAGATGGTCGATTGCTCATTGTCTAACCGCTGGTGTATAAACTTTTTGCATCTTTCGAGGTCATCCTCCTGACGGTAAAAAACGCGGTAACTGTTGAATAATGCTGCTGCTGTGTCTAAGTCTTCCAGACCAGCTTTCTTGATTTTGTACCCCATTGCTTTTAATTGTTTTGATTAATAGCGCAAAAGTATCAGATTACAAGATTAGCTTGGTGGTACAGTTTAAGGATAAGGGGCTAGTCCAAACGATTATAGTAAAGACGGATCGTTATCCTGCTCCACATGCAATTCCTTCAACAAAATATCCCTGATCAGATTTCGCATTCTCCGGTCATCTATAGCAGTATTAACAATCTTGCTGTCGTAATATGGGTCAAGCGCAAATTCGCGGTGGATCTTTTCCGAAGAAGCCTTCGTTTCGCCCTTAAATTCGAGAAATAGGTTAGTTTCCTTTTTAGCTACTTTTTTTATGGTCACCGCCCAGACAGCTTCATAGGCTGTAATGGTAAGAGGTTTTTTTGGAGGTATTACAGATGCCGTTTTATCCTTTGGCTCATACTTGTAAAATTTATAGATGCTGGGTTTGTATGGATCATTCTGAGCATCAGCTTGCAGTTTTAGGTATTCTTTTTCGTTATCAACAAGGAGATTAGGATTTGTGCTTCTTTCGATGATGTGAAATGAACCGCCGCTATCGTTCTGATAGACGGTTGTAAGGTTTTTTAGGTCACCTGTATTCAAACGCGCTGCCAGATCTGGTATTGCTTCCCTTACGCGGTCATAACTCGCCATGAACTTGAGGCTGTAAAATTCAGTGCGATCGCTTTGACCGAAAAGTCTACTTGCAGATACAACAAAAAAAATTATTATAAGAGTATACTTATTCATACCATGATTTCTTTTAAGTCTTAATTGGTCTATACATTAAAGATAAAAATAAAATTGCATTTTATCTAACAATTCATTCCGGCGTTGACATATGGCTTTCTCCTACGAAGAAAACAAATAACTTGGCCGCCACCAATCTATCCTCTCCTCGTGAGCTTGTAAATTTCAAACCAGAGCACAGATACACTTGCCACCGCCAGAGCTATAGCCAATTCGGATCCGCTAAGGGCTGTTACCTCAAAGAAAGCAGCAACTGGCCTACAATACAATATGACAAATAGCAAGATCAGCACAACAAAGGAGATCCCTAACAATAAGAAATTACGATTTTTAAAGCTTTCGATGATGCTATAATAGAAAGAGCGGTTGGCATAGCTCAACAATATATTTGCAAAGATCAAGGTACAGAACACCATTGCTCTTGTTTTTTCTTCGCTCCCGTCATGCTGGACAGTAAACTGGTAGCTAAATAATACCCCAAGCGTGATCACTACCCCTTGGATGATGCTTATGCCCAGTTCACTGATGCTCAAAAAAGTTTTTCCCATCGCCCTTGGTGGTTGATTCATCGTATTTCTTTCGATAGGTTCATTCTCATAAACAATAGAACAGGTAGGCCCCATGACCAGTTCCAGAAAGATCACATGTACAGGGGTAAATATCTGTGGATAGATCCAACCCAAAAACAAGGGTAAGGATACTGTCAGAATAATGGGAATATGAATGGAAATAATATATTGCACAGCCTTTTTGATATTGGTATAAATCCGGCGGCCAGCAGCGATGCCGACAATAAGTTTCTGCAAATCATCGTTGGTAATGACCAATGCTGCCGCTGATTTGGCGATCTCGGTTCCCTTATTTCCCATGGCCACACCAATATGTGCTGCTTTTAATGCTGGGCCGTCATTTACGCCGTCTCCGAGCATAGCCACAACCTCACCACTCTTTTTGAGCGCATTGACAACCGCAAGTTTGGCGTCAGGAAACATCCGGGTAAATAGCGTGGTCCGCTCAGCTAGCTTTATGATATCATCTTCGGTATTCCCAATGATTTCGCTACCGTTTACAGCCGGCGTATCATTGACAATTCCTGCTTGCAATGCAATTGCCTTTGTTGTTTCAGCGTTATCGCCGGTAATCACCTTTACCTTGATTCCGGCAGCATAGATTTGCTGAAAGACCTCCTTTATCCCCTCTTTGGGCGGATCATAGAACACCGTAAGCCCTAAAAACTCAAACGTAAAATCCTGCTGTTTTGCGGGAAAGTCATTTCCTTCAAAATGTGATTTGGCAACAGCCAGAATCCGATATCCTTGCTGAGCAAAAGTTTTAATCACCGCCCTTATCTTATCTCTATCGGCATCGGAGAGCTGTGAAACGCTAAGTATTGCCTCTGGTGCGCCTTTGGCTGCAATGATCCGCTGCTTTTCATTATTTTCAAAAAGGTGTGTCATCATTGGCGGCCTACCTTCCAGTGGATATTCATGAAACAGTTGATAACTCCTTCTTAAATCTTTTTTTTGTGTTTTTTCATATATTTTATGCAACGTAATCTCCATGGGATCAAAAGGGACAGGCTCGCTGCTCCACATTGCATAGTCAATAAGTTCATGAAGTGCTTCATTTTCAAATTCAGCCTCAGCGAAAACCGTGTCGGAACGATAATCATACAGATTTTTTAATTGCATGATGTTGGCTGTGATCGTACCTGTTTTGTCAGTACAGATTACTGTGGTACTTCCCAAGGTCTCTACAATACTGCTCTTTTTTATGATGATGCCCTCGCGCATGAGTTTCCATGCCCCCAGGGCCATAAATGTTGTAAATGCGACCGGAATTTCTTCGGGTAGTACGGACATCGCTAAGGTCAGCCCATTCAGCAAGCTCTCTACGAAATTATGTGTATTCAAATAACTAAACAAGCATACCAGCAGGAAAATAACAATTCCAACGATTGCCATCGCTTTAACAAATTTCTGGATCTGGATCTGCAAGGGCGAGATCTCTTCTTTAATCGTTCGTATGGATTCGCCGATCTTGCCAACACGTGTATCTTTGCCAATCTTTTGTACCTGAAAGACAGCAAGTCCTGACACAGTTATTGTGCCGCTATAAACTGTATTATCGGTTGTCGTACTATCCTTGAACACAGAGAAGCTCTCTCCTGTTAGCGATGATTCATTGACAGAAAAGTCGTTGCTGTGTACGATAACACCATCCGCATTAATCATGCGCCCCTCTTCTGTGATACAAAGATCGCCTACAACAATTTCCCGCGTAGGAATCTTGACCACCTGCGCATCTCGGATGACCACACTCAGGGGCTCATTGAGTTTTTCAAGCTCTTCCAACGCTTTCTTGCTACGGTTGTCCTGATAAAACGAGATCGCAGTGACCGCCACGATCGCCACCAACATAAAAGCTGCTTCAGCATAGTCGCCCACAATCACATAGATCAGTGAAATAACGATCAGCAAGACCAGCATAGGTTCTTTTAAAATACCCAGCAGCAATTCCAGCCAGGTACTTTTATGTGTTGGCGCCAACTGGTTATAGCCGTATTTTTCCCTCGCCTGGTTTACTTCGTCCTGGCTGAGACCTTTAAGATGATTGGGGATATTATATGCCATAACGGACTTGCTTAATATAAAGACGGTTATCTACTGACTATATAAGAAACACTATTCTTCAGAATATGTTCGGTAAAATTTTACTTTTATAAAGTGCGTTTTAGTTTGTCTTAAGTTTATTCTTCATTAGTTATGTAGTTTTCATGATGAACGGTTTAATACGCTAAAGTTCGATTTATAATAATTTTTAGGTCATGATCATCGCTATCCTTTACCATGATACTTATCACTTTGCACTGAGGAGTAACAATTTATGCCCTGATGATTGCCTTACACTATAGTTGTAAGGATTGTCTTTAGCGCAGTCCCGATCTTGATTCGGTCGAGTCGGGAATTTAGGCATCCCCTTTTCGTGGTCCCATTTGGCTGAAAGCGCACGCAATGGCGTGGCTATGCCAGGGACTGGAATTCCATTAATAGACGTAGGCTGTATGAGTATTAAAATGATGTATTCCGATTCTGCTGAGCCCATTTCTTCGGTTTAGATCCAAAATGCCTTTCAAATAATCGTCCAAAATAACTTAAATTGCTAAAACCTAACTGGTAGCCAGTCTCAGAAACCGATAAATATTCGTCCCTTAAAAGTCTTGCAGCCTCTTGCATAAGCATATGCTGGTAATAAGGATACATACCTTTACCAAAGACTTGCGTAAAAAGTTTCCGAAGTTTAATGACATTCATCCCACTTATTTTTACTAATTCTTCCTGATGAAATGGCTTGTCTATCGAAGTCGCAATTTTATCCCGGACGCGATATACCGATTCCAGTTCATATTTTGATACATGCTGATGCGTAACATGCGTTCTTAAGGATAAATTTTTAAACAGATAAAATAGTAGTTCCAGCGATTTTAGCCTATAGTAAGCATCTGATAGCGTATCTGGTAATAGTGCCATTGAAATCTCATTGGTCACTTCGGCGATTTCCGGTGACATGAATTCCTCGATCCAGAGCGTTTTTTCATTATCAAATAGATAGTCGAATGAAGTGTGGTCTTTCCCGATAAAACTTTTTAAATAATCAAGGCTTACGATAATGGTTACCTGCTGGATATTGATATCTTTTGGAAAGCTCACGTCACTTTCTACATGCAATGGTATAATGCGAACGTGTGGTCCTGTCTGTGGTATCGTTTTCTTCGTTGCGCTATTGATTGCTGAAGGCGAATTGATAATATTTTGAAAAGAAATGGATATGCCGTTTTCAATAATTTTTATCGGTTTCCTTCGAAAACAAAACGTTTCCTTCGCCACCACAGAGCGGATCATGACCAGCATTTCGGGTAGCAGATCTATAATTTTAAGCTCATTCAGATCAAGTTTTTCTAATGCGGCGTCAGCTGGTGCAAGCGAAACACCCAAGCGCTCCGCCCAATAGTTCATTTCCTCTTTTCTATGTATTTTACTCATTTTTTCAGACTATTTTTGCTTTTTATCGAACTATTTTAGCATTAAAAGTATAGATAAATTTGCACTATCAATAAAAAAAATAAAAGAAATGAAAAAACATATTTTAATAACTGGCGCAGGAATTGCCGGGTTAACGGCTGCAAATTTTTTAGCAAAACAAGGTCACACCGTTACAGTAATCGATCGGTCGACCTCGTTCGATAAAGCAGGGTTCCTGATTTCCCTAAAAAGCTTCGGTGTGAAAATCATGGAAGAATTGGGATTAACCAAAAACTTACAGGCGGCATCATCACCTTCTGAAACCGTTCATTTTGTAGAAACGAATGAGGACATCATTCGAAGCATTGATTACGATAAAATGAATGAAAACATCGAGCGTTCTGTTCTTATATCGCGGGGCGGTTTACATCAGGTGTTGTACGAGGCCATCAAAAACGAGGTCCATATACTATTTGATACAACGATTTCACAAATCGAAGAACGGGAAGATTATACTCATGTTACGCTTTCACATGGCAGTACGCTAACGGTTGATTTACTCATTGTTTCGGAAGGATTACGATCTACCACACGAGAACGATATTTTAGTAATGCGCAATTGGAAGACTTCAACACCCTTTACGTAGGCGGCAAATTAAAGCAAAGTCATAACAAGCAAGTAGGCGTTTTTAAGGTCTATATCGATGTCAACAAAATGCTTTCTATCTACCCCATCGCACAGGACGAAATAGCAATTCAGTGTTATATACGAAGTTTTGAAGATATTAAAACCTTAAAAAATAATGCGCCTTCAATTCTAAAAAATGCTTTTCGTGATTATAGCGCTGAAATACAAAAGTTACTGCACAGTCTTTTGGATAACGGTCTATTTTTCATTGATAAGATGGGCTTGATAAATGCGCCAAACCTCGTTAATAGCCGCATGGTATTGTTGGGAGATGCCGGATATTGTCCCACTGCCCTATCAGGAATGGGCGCTTCACTGTCTATTTATGGTTCAAAGGCATTGGCACATTTTATTGGAAAATATCCAAACGAGATATTAACCGCCTGCAAAAGTTATAATACCTTGATGCAGCCGATTATCGAAAAATTTCAGACCAATGCAAAGAATAATGCAGCATCCTTCCTGCCCAAAAATGAAGCTGATCTTGAGAAATTTGTTGCAGGCTTCCGGAATGCTAGTGCTAATGATGTTCAAAAAATAATGACAGATCCTATCGTGCTAACAAAGAAGCAGGAAAATTTTTTATAACACTGATATCAGTAGTGGCTCCATCAAAAATCATAAGCTATACGAGAAGGTGTTGTATTTTGATTCAACTTGTCTTGCAGTAATTTGTCGGATTGATAAATATCAGTGTACAAGGTAGGCTTTCCGTTTTTTATAAGACAGGTCAGGTAAGTTATTATAATAGGCAGCGGCTTGCTTAGGACAAAATCCTTCTTTTCGTAAGATTGTATTGCATAGTCCAGCTCCGAAATTCTGTATTCAGAATCATCATATGATAATAGCATAGCCGCGAGGCGATCCGCATTCTCCACACGTATACAGCCATGACTGAGCGCTCTTTTCCCGCGGTTAAAAAATTGTTTCTGAGGTGTATCATGAACATATACCGCATGCGGATTCTGAAATCTAAACACGACAGCACCCAACGCATTGTCCTCCCCCGATGATTGCCTTACACTATACTTAGTAGGGTTGTTCCTGATCTGTCTTCGTGTAGATGCATTCACGATGACTTCATTGCCCGCTCCGTCATAGACAGTGTAATGATGATCAGCCAGATAGCTCATATCTTTCAAAATTTCGGGCAGTATTTCATTTCGGAAAATACTTTGGGGGACCCGCCAGTCTGGTGCTGTTGAAAAATACTCGATCTCACTTTCCAAAATAGGCGTTTCTGTCGTTGGCTTTCCCACCACCACCTTAAAGTCGGTTACCTCATCCCCCTGATGGAATTCCAGCGTATAGGAAGGGATATTTACCATGATATAATTTTCACTTTGCGTGCTGATCCATCTCAGGCGCTCCATATTTATGGTGATCTTATCCATTACAGCTTTAGTAGCCGTAGCCTTATTCTCTGAGCGGTATCTATCCAGGTAGGCCTGTAAGTCACGGTAAGCCTTGATCTTGGGCTGGGCATTGTGTATTTCACCCTGAAAATCTGCCCGTAACCGTGCTGCAGACAGTATCTCATCCGCACAAAAACCATTTGTCCTACTGCTGTCAATGCGAGACGAATTGTATAGCGGATTATATTTGCCAAAGTGAAGGTGATTAATAAAGGTAATCAGGCCATCTGTCAGCAGTATATCAAACACAGCTCTTTCCTTCTGATTCTTTTCGGATGGATAATCCCGCCATTGCTTTAATTTCTTAAATGAGAGGCTTTCTAAATGGTAACCGGACAGTGACAGTCCATAATGGTCAGCCCGTGCCAGCAACGCTAACGCTATTTCCGATTGATCCAGCCCTTGCTGACTATCAGTCCAACTATCCCCTGAATAATTGTCTGTGTAGAATCTAATGACTGATTTTGGGAAATTCAGCTTGGAAAGATAGGTATTGTCCATAAGCGCTGTGGTAATTTCCCTACCTACTTTTACATCCTGAGGGTAGATCACTAAGGGGAGAATAGCAAAAAAAATAACGACGAAATATTGAAACGCTTTCATGATATCAAATTTTTGTTTAAAATTTCAATACCGATTTAATCCTATCGCTGTATTTGTCTTCGGATGGCCAAACCTTCAAATGACAACGTCAACTTATTACAAAGTTCTGAATTATAATGCAATATAAGTTATATAATATTAATTAATTTTTATGTAATTGGTAGAAATCCTACTATGGCGTATTTGCATGTCACACGACGGTGAGAAATCCGACGTAGTTACCACCGAAGGACTGAAACAAAAAAGCATTCCAAAACAATGAGCGTGATATGTTGTTATCATTTTCAAACAGTGAATACACGTAGAAACAGATAATTATGGCAAAAAAACAACAGAACACAAAACAGGAGGTTGCAAACTTCCTAGGGGAAATGATTTCATTTAGAAATGCGTTAAAGTTAACCCATTGGTCTATAACGGGTAAGGGAAGTTATGAGGTGCATATTTCCTTGGATCAGGCTATTGAGTCCCTGATCGACATTACAGATAGATTGGTAGAGACGACCTTTTCTTTAGAAGGTACACTGGATATCATTATTCCTGAAACTTCCAAGCCTAGTAATTATATTAAATATATTGAGGACTTCTATAAAAAAGTGGAAAGCAAACGGGAAGGATTGTTTAAAGAAACTTTTTCCCAATCCATTATCGACGATGCACAAGAAGCAATCCAACAATTATTGTTCCGTTTAAAGCGGTTGGAATAACGGTGTAAATGGCTTTTTGGCCATGATCATGTAGTAATACAATTGGGCAAAGATCTAAAGAAGATTCGCCCAATTGTATTAATAGCTTGACCCTAGATATGAATTATCATAGCCTTTCAATTTAAGCATCTTTCACGCCTAAGTTCATTCAATTCCCCATTAATCATACGCAATTCATTCAAGTCGTTTCATTGATCAGTTTGTCCTCTGGTTAGCGCAATTCATCCGCTGCGTAGGGGGCCATATGCTATTAATAATCATTTTTTTTGAACGATATTGGTTTGACGACTGTTTACCTTGAAATCAAACTCATAAGCATATGAAAAGAATATTTCTGACCCTAGCAATTGCATTTTCGATTGTTGCCGTCCAAAGTTGCGGCGGCGGTGCAAAGAATGACAGTAAGGAAACCGCAGACAGTATCAATGAAGAAAAAGCACCTGAAAATATAGACGATGATCAGGTAGCAGCACCCCCCCTTTCGGTCAGCGAAGAAGATGCTAAATTTGTCACCGAAGCGGCAAATGGCGGTATGGCCGAAGTCGAGCTCGGACAGTTAGCACAGCAAAAAGCACAGCATGCCGATGTCAAAGCCTTCGGAGAAATGATGATCAAAGACCACTCCAAGGCCAATGACGAACTGACTGCACTTGCCCAGGCAAAAAACATTACTGTCCCAGCTACAGTAGGCGCTGAGCAGCAAAAAGTAAAAGATGATCTGGCCAAAAAGACGGGAAGAGAATTTGATAAAGCCTATATCGATGAGATGGTGGAGGATCACGAAAAAGACGTCAAGCTTTTTGAAGACGCCAGTAAAAACCTGAAAGATGCCGAATTAAAGGCCTTTGTCGATAAAACGCTACCGACTTTAAGAACTCATCTCGAGCACAGTAAAGGCGTAAAAGACAAATTGAAATAATATATTTGGTATTATCCATCAAAAGCAAGGGCTTATCATCAGGGAAAGCCCTTGCTTTTGATACCCAAAACGAAAAGCTATGCCCGAATTGCCAGACCTAGCGGTTTTTAGTAAAAACCTGAACAAAATGATTCAAGGAAAAGAGCTGAAAAGTGCCGTTATCCATCAAAAACAAAAGATTAAAGTCAGTGAAAAGGATCTGCGTGCACTGGAAGGGAAAAAGCTGGCCAAGGTTTATCGCGAAGGCAAAAGACTGTTTTTTGACTTTGGTAAAGATGCACTTCTCGCCCTACACTTGATGCTCCATGGCAAACTCGTTTATTCCGACGATCCGAATCCCAAGTACGCTCTGCTCTCGCTGACCTTTCAAGATGGCCAGACACTTTCCCTCACCGACTTTCAGCAGCTAGCGAATATTGAGCTTAACCCAGCAGAGGCGGATGCCATAGATGCCCTTTCTGCCAAGCTAACCCCGCAGTTTTTGAAAGATCTGCTGCAGTCCAGTAGATCCAAGATAAAAACGCTTTTGATGGACCAGAAACATATTGCAGGCATTGGCAATGCCTATGCCGACGAAATCCTGTATGCAGCGAATATATCACCCCCTATCCGTTGCGAATAAGATCCCTGAAAAGGAGATAAAGAAACTAGCAAGGGCTATTGAAGAAGTGCTCGAACAGGCCGAAAAGCACATTTTAAAGACACATCCCGATATCATCAGTGGTGAGGTACGCGATTTTATGAAAGTACATAGCAGCAAAGCCGAAACAGATGCTAACGGGCACAAGATTTTACAGACCAAAATCGGAGGCCGCAGCACCTATTACACCGAGCAACAACAAGTATTTAGTTAATCCCCCTACGCTACACAGTTTTCAACAATCAATCCTAAAGGGATTGTCGGTAATGGCTATTGCCCTATACAAAGCCCATATATGCTCCCGTACTGACAGCGCGTTAATACGTATTGCCCCGTAAAAGTTCCCTATACACAAAAAAAGCAAACCAACATAGCGATGCAGGCCTTCATAAGTAGCGGTATGATAATCTACCGTTCGCATTTATTGGTAATATTAAATTTAAATTATATGCTTGCAATGAATTACCGGGGCCCCTATCGCGTACGAGCGGATAAAAATGCCCCACTTCCTGAAATCCTTCATCCGCAGGATGCCATTGTTCAGGTACTTCGCTCCTGCATCTGCGGTTCGGATCTGCATCTTTATCATGGGCTTGTACCCGACACACGAGTCGGCACCACCTTTGGACACGAGTTTATAGGCAAAGTAGTCGAAGTTGGCTCGGCAATTTCAAACCTGAAGGTTGGTGACCGCGTGATGGTGCCCTTTAACATCGCCTGCGGCAAATGTGCTTTTTGTCGTCAGGAATTGTATGGCAACTGCCATGAATCGAATCCCGAAGCCACTGCCGTCGGCGGTATTTTTGGCTATTCCCATACTGCCGGCGGTTACGCCGGTGGGCAGGCCGAATATGTACGGGTACCTTACGCTGATGTAGGCCCCGTTGTTATCCCCGAATGGATGGATCCAGACGATGCTGTATTGCTGACAGATGTGGTGCCAACAGGCTACCAGGCGGCCGAGATGGCAGGAATTCAGCCCGGAGATACAGTCGTCGTCTTTGGCGCCGGACCGATAGGAATTATGGCAGCCAAGTGCTCCTGGCTATTTGGTGCCGGCCGCGTCATTATTATAGACCAAGTCGACTACCGGCTTGAGTTTGCAGAGCGCTATGCGCAATGTGAAGCGGTGAATTTTCGATCCATTGGCGACCCGGTGGTATTTATTAAAACCATTACTGATTCACTCGGAGCCGACGTCTGTATCGATGCTGTGGGCTGTGAAGCTGCCGGAAATGCAATGAACACGATTTTGGGAAGATATCTGATGCTGCAGGGTGGCTCTACCACGGCACTACACTGGGCCATTAATAGCGTCAAAAAAGGGGGAATCGTCTCCATTGTAGGCGTATATGGACCTATCAATAGTTTGGTACCCATTGGTAATGTTCTGAACAAAGGAATTACGATACGCGCCAATCAAGCTTCAGTCAAAAGGCTTCTGCCCAAGTTGATCGACCATGTTCAGGCTGGCATCATCAATCCGAAGGAGCTTATTACCCATCGCATCCCCTTGGAAGAAGTAGGCGATGCCTATCATCTTTTTTCCTCCAAGCTCGACAACTGTATCAAAACAGTCTTAATTCCACCCGCTGTGTAATATTAAAAATAGATCACTATGAATAAAGATCAAACTACACCCGAAGACTTTATCCACGATAAACTGGGTAATTATAACCATATCAAAGGTTGGGGAATTGATTTCGACAATAAAAATGACCCCACCTATCCGATCAAGAAACGGAATAATGCGGAGCATCAGGGCTATGCCTGGCCACGTCCGCAGCTGCAGCAAGAGACGGTAGAAATACTTAAATCTGTAGAAAGGCCTAATCTGACAGCCGTATATGGGACGACCAATCCGCCCGCAGGTCTGAGCGGAGCCATACGACGCTATGCCTTTAACTACAGTGAATCGAGCTATGGCCGTTGGCTGCCTCTTATGCTTGCCGACCGTATCAATATGGTCGAAGGCATGATTGCTGATATCGCCAAGGGACATATCCCCAATATTGGCAAAGAGCTCGGGCTGCGTGCAGAATGGAAGCACAATAAGCGATCCTTTCTAACAAAATCCATTGTTGCAGGCCTGGCTGTGAGTTTCATCGTCTATCACATATGCTGCAATAAGAAAAATAAATAAAGGCTAACAAGCTTAGCATAAATATAATCCGTTTTTAGCTATTTGTTTTTAGGATTATAAGGGGAAGCACCGCATACGGTGCTTCCCCTCGTATAAAACTCATGCTTTTTTGCACTACACGATGACAATATTCGCCTATGTCGCTTTTAGATCTTGGATTTAACGATTTGACAAGCCCACCCAAACTTTTCGTGATTGATCAGCCGCCCAACAGGGAATTACCACTTAAAAATGATTGAACAAGAATAGTGTCCGTCATTTTGGCTACAACCAAGCTCAATTTGGCAACAACTCCCCTATGCCTTCTTTAGACATTTGTATTATTGGATCAAACAATAACACCATGCAAAAAACAATTTTCATTACAGGAGCTTCTTCCGGGTTGGGAAAAGCAACTGCCAAACTATTTCAACAAGCCGGCTGGAATGTTATCGCAACAATGCGACATCCCGAAAATGAAACCGAGCTTACCGAACTCGAGAATGTTACGCTATTAAAATTAGACGTGACCGATCCCCCTCAAATCAAAGAAACAGTCGAAAAAGCAATCTCTTTGGCTAAAATTGATGTCGTTTTCAATAACGCAGGTTATGGATTAATGGGCGCGTTTGAAACCTTGAGTGACGATAGAATGCTGCGTCAAATCAACACCAATTTGTTGGGTGTATTGCGCGTTACACAAGCATTTATTCCACATTTTAGAGCACAGCAAAGTGGATTATTTATTTCGACCACATCCATTGGTGGATTTATGGGATTTCCGCTGCATTCGATGTATCATGCCACAAAATTCGCTTTGGAAGGCTGGAGCGAAAGTATGTCCTTTGAATTGAAAAAATTTGGAATAGCGATCAAGACAGTTGCCCCGGGAGGAATAGCGACTGATTTTGTAAGTCGTTCATTGGATATGAATCGATCTTCCGACTATGAAGATATCGAAAACAAACTTTTCGAACAAATGGATATAATGATGCAAAGCGCTTCCACGGCAGAGCAAATTGCCCAGGTGGTCTATGAAGCCGCAACGGACAATAAAGACCAGATACGTTATTTGGCAGGCGAAGATGCAAATGCATTATATAAAAGACGTCTGAAAATCGGAAAAGAAGCGTTCAGGCAAGAAATTGCAAAACAATTTGAGGCCTAATTTTTTAAATCAGCAACTGTCTTTGTAGGCAGTTGTTTTTTGTAAATTCGTAAAACAAAAACAGGATGCATAGTATCAATTCCATATCCGAATTTCATAAGCAATTGTCATTGCCGGCCCCATTACATCCCCTCATCAGTGTCATCGATGTAGCTGGAATAAAACCCGATGAAAGTAACATTTGGGAGCAGTTCTGCGTCAATTTCTATAGCATTTCGTTGAAAAAAGATGTAACTGCAAAATTAAAGTACGGCCAACAATATTACGATTTCGACAAAGGAACAATGAATTTTATTGCGCCCAAGCAGATCCAATCGTTAACGATTGCTGAAATCAGAAAGATGAATGTCGAATGTGGAAAAGGTTACATGCTGCTATTTCACCCTGATTTTCTGTATACACACACACTCGCAAGCACAATAAAAAATTATAACTTCTTTTCCTATGCGCTTAACGAAGCATTACATCTCTCTGAACGGGAAGAACAAGACATTGTAGAAATTTTTCTTAAAATCGAAAGAGAATATCAACATATCGACAAACATACCCAAGGTATTATTTTGGCACAGATTGATATGCTCTTGCAATACAGCAACCGCTTCTATGAGCGTCAATTCATCACGCGGAAAGCTGTTAATAATGCGCTGCTAGCACAATTGGAAAAATTGCTGGATGCTTATTTCGACAGCGAAGAAACATTAAACCAAGGCCTACCCACGGTAGAGCATTTGGCAGAAAGTCTCCATGTCTCACCGCGTTATTTAAGCGATTTACTACGCTCAGTTACCGGCAAAAACACACAGCAGCACATCCACGACAAGCTAATTGAAGAAGCCAAGGAAAAACTCACGGCCACAAGTCTTTCAGTAGCGGAAATTGCTTACAAGCTCGGTTTTGAACATCCACAATCATTCAACAAACTTTTTAAGAAAAAAACCAACGTTTCACCTTTAGCGTTCAGACAATCGTTTAATTGACCTCTCCGCAGCGGTTTTTTTGATTTCTGATCTTGGATTGAATGGGAATTTACCATACATAACCCGTCTCAAAATAATCATCTCCACATCCATATTTGTGGAGATGATTAGACAACCTATGCGGTATAAAGACCACCCATTAAAGGATCTGTCTTAGAAATTTTTCCGGTCTCCACATGGCCGGCAAAACGCTCAGACCAAGTCGGAAATCCTTCCGTTTCAAGCTGCAGATCATACCAGCCAAAACTTGATTGCAGATCGATCACAATCGACTTTTCTTCGCTCGGAGCTAAGGTCACTGTCCGTAACTGTTGCCTATACGCCAGGTCTTTGAGCAGTATTTTTTTAGCGGCAGCACTGCCGTTATTCAAATTAACAACTAGATTTCCTGTCAATTGACCCTTATTTTTCGCTTGTTCATATATACACTTGACTGCGACCGCTGGATGCTCGTCACTACCACGAAATTCTCGATAGAACCCGTTGGGAGCATATGCTTTTAAATGATAATGGCCATCTTTAAAAGCGCCTAGATGCCAGTTATCACTTAAGGAGTCTCCGGCAGAGACCGCATATTCCCAAGTGCGTAATATCTCTTGATCATAAGGCGTGGCCGCATAGACCAAAAATGGTGAACCATTGGATTTGGCATTGTGTACCTTATTTCCTGCTGTAAAGGTAAGTTGGTATTCTTTTCGCCTTACATCGTAATGGCCATCCAAATATAATTCATAAGGTATCGGACAAGCGGGTTTTATTCCTTTTTCCTGCTCAGGGAAAAGGGAAAATTGTTGTGGTGCGGTATTCACCTGAAGGATTTCGGGTGCACGGAGCGGACGATAATTTTTAGGGATATCTTTAAATTGGGATTTATGGACATCCACCATAAAGGCATCTTTTTCCAGCGCCTGCACCGTCTCTGTCTGATCCGCCTCAAAAGGCCTAAAGATGGATGTAAGGTCGCCACAGATACTGCGACGCCATTGGGTAATATTTTCTTCGCGAACGCTTTTTCCAAATTTCTTCGCTAGAAAGTTCTCCAAAAAGCGAAGTGATGAGGTGTGGTCAAACAATTCTGAGTTAACAAATCCACCTCTAGTCCACGGCGATGCCACGACCAGTGGGACGCGATAACCCAGTCCAATGGAACTCTCCCGGATACGGTCTTCCATCGCAGATGGGTTGGTCTGTTGATCTTTAGTTACCCATTCCATCTTTCCGTCGATATTGGAAGAGACTTTACCAGACCCTTTTCTATACGGGTTGGGCGTCGCATAGGGCGGTACATGGTCAAAAAATCCATCGTTCTCATCATAGGTAAGAATGAAGATCGTCTTTTTCCATACCTCCGGATTTTTGAGCAAGATCTCCATAACTTCATTGACATACCAAGAGCCAAACCAAGGTCTTCCGGGATGATCCGAAAAATTTGCCGGCGTCATCAACCAGGAGACCGTCGGGAGCTTGTTATTTTCCACATCCTGGCGGAACTGATGGAGCACATCCCCTTTTGGCACTTGCAACTGCCGGTCTATGTCTCCATCCTGATAAGAGAGCGTCGTTAAAGCGTGATAATCTGCATCGTTATGATTAGTCGTAAACGCTCTATCGTTGAGTGCCTTTTCATGATGCGGCAATTTATCATAGTTTTCTTTTGTGTAGATACCGATACTTTCGTCAATCATGCGCATCACCTTTTGTGCTGCCACCAATCTTTGCTTTTCGGATTGACTGGCAGGATCCGGTCCAATACGATCAATCTCCTGCTGTACTGCTTTTTTTCGCTGTTGGAGATTAGCCACATTTCCGGGATGCAACCGCACATTGTATGCTTTGAAGTATTCCATCACGTTGGTACCAAAATTCCCAAGCCAATTGCTTTCCTCGCCACTGATACCCGATCCTATAGTGAGTTCATTTTGGTAAATGCGCCAGCCGATTCCGTGTTCCTCCAATCGTTCCGGGAATGTTTTCCAGTCAAGCGTAGGCTTATTATAATCGCTGATATTCCAGAGATGCGCTTTCGCCGTGGGGTTATTTTGCTCACGCACAGTGCCTGTCATCCAATACCATCTATTGGGATGTGTACCCGTAATACTGGAACAAAAATGCTGATCACAGACCGTAAATGCATCGGCCAAAGAA
Organism: Sphingobacterium prati; assembly: GCF_013167215.1. GTDB lineage: Bacteria > Bacteroidota > Bacteroidia > Sphingobacteriales > Sphingobacteriaceae > Sphingobacterium > Sphingobacterium prati. The sequence continues at coordinate 17,584 of NZ_JABJWY010000034.1, read as the reverse complement.
TAGTAAAATGGAAAATCTGAGCGGTCACAATAGCCCAGCGTCAGGGGCACATCGGCATATGCTTTATTGTAGGGCTTTTTGACATTCAGCCAGCGGTCATATTTCCCGCCATTTCGTGCATCAGTCTGATCAGCCCAGCCATGCGGGGTAGACCCCATCCACGGTGCCTTCGAATCCTTTGCATTGAGCCGAAAAGGTATAAAGGTGTTCCCTTGGGCGTTAGACTGAGCCCATACGCTATTTCCGTTGGGCTGTATGATCGTACGGGGATCGTTAAAACCACGTACACCTTTCAGACAACCGTATAGATGATCAAATGAACGATTTTCCTGCATCAGGAAAACGATATGTTCGGCATCATAAAATGTACTGCCCGATTCGGGGTTGATTGCCAATGCTTTTTGGATTGTCGATGGTAGCAAACCTACCAAAGCGGCACCCCCCGAGAGGAGTGCTGACTTTTTGATAAAATCTCTTCTTGAACTATTCATATTCTGGTATTGCTTAAAAACTATATCCTACCCCTCATTGAATTTGATATGGGTTGCCAGAGTAGGCCATATTACTTAAATCAAGGGAATTGTCAGCGACTTACCGTAACCTGTCCGTCTTTCATGTTTGACTGGTTTGTTTGTGATTTCCAATCGTGCACAAGTATAAAACAAGTGTTTAAACGGATTATTAATTTAGAGAAACCATTGCGTTAAAAAAACAAAGTAAAACAAATCAGTGTGTTAAAATTTAACAAGGTTATAAAGTGTTTATTATATAAAAATGCCACGAATAACAATTATTCGTGGCATTTATCATAAACTATGAATGAATAGCATAAAAATCATTAATGCATAATGAACTGAATAGCCAATCCTTAGCGAAGAATAATTCTATTCAATTCCTTTATGTTTTTTTCGTTGCGCACCCACAGGTTTATCATATAAAGCTCATCGATATCACCGATAGATTTCACTGGGGAGACATCAATCTGCATGATATTACTTATATCTACAAATACCTCAGCAGGACTTTGCTGAACTATTTGATCATCTACCATAAGTATGACACGATTAGATTTAACGTTTGTATATTTTTTTTGCAGATCGGATAGCGTAATCAAGACCGGCTTATAGTTCTGATTTAGTTCGATTATAACAAGCTGTTTCCCCTTGTCAACGTCTACGGATTTAACACCTTCGGGCTTCAAAGTCCCCATCAAGTCTCCTTTGTACAGCTTACCCAAAACCTCTACGTTCACTTGGCTTATATCATTGCGCTTTTTATAAACTGTCGAAGGTACTGTATCTGTCATATTATATCGGCTGTGTGGATTCTGGCCGTGTGCTATACTCAAGCCAAACCATGACAAAAGAGCGCACAAAAGTATTTTCTTCATATTTTTAATAGCTGTTAATATTCACCAAGAAACCGTATTTGAAATTTTGTACTTAACCATTAACGAAGACTCGTCTCCGATCATACCTCAAAATATACAAATTATCTTAATTCGAGATATTTTTTTTCAATTTTTATTGAACCAGTCTAAATATTGCTATCTTTGAGTATTGTTTGGGGAAATAAATATATATCAAAACAATAAATTACAGCAACAACATTAGGTAATGAAAAAATAATTTTATGAAAACAACACTTAGGATTGCTTTATTTCTATTTTCTGCCGCCATTTTTATCTATGGATGCAACAAGGATAACAGTATACCAGAGATACCAGAAAAAGTTATAGAAAAGCCCGAAGAGCCAGTCAAAGCCATTAGAGATACCTTTCTGTTTTTACGGAAAGATGTCATCGTTTTTAAAGCATATAGAGGGTCGCTCAAGGGCGGTGTTGATATCTCTGCACAGGAAGGACCGGAAACTTTTTGGAATTCTACCAAGCTGAGCAGTTATCAGTACGATACGCTAACCGTTACCAAAGACAGTACCTTCGAAAGACCCTACAAGTATGAAATCAATGATTTTAGATTTGAGCAACGGAAAGACAGTGTTTTCCGGTGGAACCGCTATGCAAGATTTTGGGAATTTTATGGTATGCGAAAGAAAGATACAGTGGAGCAATATGTGCGTTTTTATAGTTTTCAAAAGTTTACGCCGCCCTATTTTTATGCTGAAAACGGTCACAATTCGGGTGAAATATCGTATACATATTATTTCAATGACAATAAATACCTTTTTAAGAGCCCTGAAGATATGAAAAATGAGAACGATGAAGTCGCTTGGTACGGCATCAAATATATATACGTTAAAAAGAAATAGCCTGTGCTACTGGCTTTGCGACCTGATGGTTATAGGAAAACAAAGGGACCGACGTATGCCAACGCGGTCCCTAAAACAATACAATTATAAACTATTAAAACTATCTCTGCCGTTTGGATTAGTATCCAAAGATTTCGTTTAAGCTAAGCTTACTGATTTTACCAAGCGCTGTGATGTTATCCTGATTCAGGTCCTTCTCCTCTCCTACAATGCAATAGATATACGGCTTACGGCTTATATTATCGCTGTGAAATTGTTTAAGATCACTGTATGTCAAGTGAGGAATCTTTTCAAAGATCATTTTTCTTGAATCTTCTGTCAGTCCACGGCGTTGTGCTGCCATATAGCTTGAGAGGATACCAGTGCCCGTGATACGTTCACTAGCCAGTGATTTTAACAAATTCGTACGCACCGACTCCAAGCCTACAGCTGATTCTGGCAATTCATTCAAAAGCTCATTCATACCGCCTACAGCATCTTTAAACTTATCAGATTGCGTTCCTATATAAGCACCGACTATGCCATGGTTTTCTTTCTTTTGTGGTTGTCCATAGTAGGCATAAGTCGTATAGGCCAATGCTTTGGATTCCCGAAGCGTCTGGAATACAATACTGCCCATACCGCCTCCAAAGTATCCATTGAAAAATGTAACCGTCGGAAGTTGGTTTTTATCAAATAACCCTGAATTTCTGATCCAGAATACTTCAACCTGCTTCATACCATACTGTGCAAAAAAGACTTTGCTCTCATCAGTCGGCTTTTCTACAAATTTTACACCCTTTTCTATTGTTGCATAGGCCGTGTTATTGTTTTTTAGCGGTGTCAGATTTTTCACCAACTCATTTACAGGCTCCGGTCCATAATAGAGAATACGGTGTTTCGCATTCGCTAACTTATGCAATACCGCTACGAGGTCCGAAGCTTTCAATCCATCCAACTCCTGATCCGTATAGGTATAATTAAATGGGTTTTTGGCCCCATAACGTGCATATGCTTTCAGCCCCTCCATGATAGAAGCTTTATTCTCCTTGGCATTGGTCCTGGATTTTTTAACACGGTCAATGAATGCGGTAAATGCCCGCTCATCCGCTACACAGTTATGCATCAGATCTTGCAACAGACCGACCGACTCTTTAAAATTACTTCCCAAACCGGAAATAGAAACACTACTTTCTTCATTTCCAGAAGAAACTGAAAAGTCTGACGCCAGCTTATAGAATGCTTTGCTAAACTCTTCACTGCTCCTATTCTTTGTACCCAAAAATTCCAGGTATCCGACGGCCAAGCCCAGTAACTTATTGTCCCAGCTACCAAAATCATAATGATAAGTCAGGGAGAATAGTTCGTTATCTTTGTTTTGAACAGCTAATACATCCAAATCCTTCAGCTTTGATTTGGAAATCTCCTGATCAAAATCTATCCATTTGGGGTTGATATTCTGCTCCGGCATTGCGTTGATCTGTTTCAAAAATGCAGACTCTACGTTCCGATTGACCGTAATAGGCGTAATGGCTGGCTTGACTACTTTATCTACATTGGCATCCTGACCTTTTTCCTTGAAGACCGTCACATAATTGACGTCAGAAATGTATTTATTTGCAAAGCGAACAATATCTTCTTTTGTAATCTTAGCTAAGCGGTCTGTATAAGCCAACTCTTTTGCCCAATCCAACTCCGCGTTAAAGCCCGACATAAGCTGTTCTGCGGTACTGGAGTAGTTTTCAAAGAGTTTAATCTGTGATTTTCTTTCATTATTGATGATAGATGTCAACAGGTCTGCAGAGAAATCTCCTTTTTTCAATTTCTCCAATTCCGCTAACAACAGTTTTTTGACATCTTCAAGGCTCTGGCCGGTGCCCGGGTTACCCTGAAGAATAAGCATCGAATAATCTTTTAGAATATAAGGAAATGCACCTGCTCCCAATAATTTCTGAGACTTAACAAGGTCTAGATCGATCAGACCAGCAGATCCGTTGGTAAGTACATTAGCCATTAAATTGAGGATCTGCGCATCTGGATGTGCTGCCCCCGGGAAACGAAAACCCATTAATACATATTCAGAAGCAGGGCCTTTGATCGTCTTTGAAATCGGATTTGTGATGGGCTGCTCTTGCTCAAAGGTATATGCTGGCACGGGTTTGGACTTCATGCCTGAAAACGCCTTGTCAATGCGCTTAATCACATCGGTAGGATTAAAATCACCCGACATGATAACGCCCATATTATTCGGAACATAATAGGTGTTGTAATATTCACGGATGGCTTTGAGCGATGGATTTTTAAGGTGCTCCACAGAGCCCAAAACGGTTTGCTTACCGTAGTTATTATTGGGAAACATGGCCGCAAAAATAGCTTCGATCGATTTTCTATTATCGTTATCTAAACTTATATTTTTTTCTTCGTAAACCGATTCAAGCTCTGTGTGGAATAACCGGAGGATGGGATTTCGGAATCGCTCCGCTTGTACGGTCAGATACTTATCGATCACATTGCTGGGGATATCTTCGACGTAGACAGTTTGCTCAAATGAGGTAAATGCATTTGTACCCTTGGAGCCCATGCTGCTCATCAGTTTATCATATTCATTCGGAATAGCATATTTTGATGCCTCCCCTGATACACGGTCGATTTCTTTATAGATAGCAGTACGTTCATTCACGTCGGTACTATGGTTGTATTTTTCATAGAGATTGTCAATCTCGTCCAGCAGCGGTTTTTCCTTGGACCAGTCCAAACTACCAAACTTGTCGGTTCCCTTAAAAAGCATGTGTTCCAGGTAATGTGCGAGCCCAGTATGATCTTTTGGATCTGTTTTGCTACCAGCCTTGGTTGCAATATATGCCTGTATGCGAGGTTGCTTGTTATTTGGGCTTAAAATGACGGTCAATCCATTTTTCAATTTGTAAAACCGCGTTTGAACCGGGTCATTGGTCACGTATTTATAGGTATAGCCCCCCTCTGAGGTCTCTTTCCACTGGTATTTTCCGACCTGAGCCTGAATTCCGGTCGTAATAAACAATAGCGATAGGAAAGCTACTGTTTTCATTTTTCTATTCATAAATAAACAATTTAGAGAACATAATCTTGACAATAGTTGGCAATAATATTTCCAACAATATTAAAGTTTAACCAAACAATTATCAATATAGCAGGTAAAAAACGATAAAATTTATAGAAATATTGATACTAGGCAATACATTATTCAGAAAACGCATCATCATGTTATAGAAAAAAGGATTTTTTTCAGCTTTCTTCTCTCCTGTTTTGACATATACTGCTGTAAGGTTGGATATTGAGGCAACAATGCTTCCCCGTCAATTCCATCGCCCCAGTAAGCGACTTGTTGCGAAGCTTACCCGTGTGCCATAGGCCGCTGTGAGGTACTTATCGATTCCTACCGAAAATATTTGGCCTGATATAGCTCTTCAGCACTTGCCACAACATGAACTTATTCAACACGTTAATTTAAAAACTTAACTAAATACTGTTCCAAAGCCGGACCACGAAGATTTCTGGCGACAATCTTTCCCGTCGGATCAATTAAGAAATTACGCGGGATAGACATAACTTTGTAAAGTCGTGCAGCTTCATTTTTCCAGCCTTTCAGGTCTGCCACCTGGGTCCAAGGCAAACCATCACTATGGATCGCATTTATCCAGGCCTCCCGCTGACTGGCACCATCTAGGGAGACACCCAATACGGTGAAATTTTTATCCTTAAACTTATGATAGGCTTTTACGACCGTAGGATTTTCATTGCGGCAAGGGCCGCACCAAGAAGCCCAAAAATCCAATAGCACATATTGTCCCCGAAAGTCTGCGAGACTAACCAGTTTCCCCAGTGTGTCCGGCTGGCTAAAGTCTGGTGCGAGATTGCCAACAGCTAAGGTGTTCTGCTCCTGAATATAATTAGCCACTTGGGCTGCTGAAGGATAAGCTTTTACTTCGCTACTTAATTTTTTGAAGCTATCCACGTTTTGTGTAGCATCGAAATCTTTTTGCGCTATGCGTTGTAACATTGACCAACTCACATAAGAGGCTGGATTTTCAATAATAAATATCCGTGTCAATGAATCCTGGTAAGCATTCGTTCTATCAAACCAATTCACCAGTTTCTGTTGAAATTCAGTGCTTGAACGCTCCGCATTGTCAGCTTTATTAAACATCTTGTGCATCGGTTCTTGAAACGCTTCTACCCGTTTCGATACCGTTTGATTGTAGTGCTGAAAGTCTTTATTCACCTTTCCACCTTTAATATTGGCTGTTTTCAGGCTATCGGTCCCCAATACAGTTATCGTTCCTTTCTCCAGGAATATTTCCTTTGTATCGGCATTTTTGAAATGAGGAAGCTTGTGCATACCCTGGTGATCCATTACAATCGCTAGGCGTTCTGGCTCATCCCGCACACCGATAAACACGAAATGACCATTAGCGGATATCACACTGTCCACTATTTTGGCATTTGTCCAACCATAATTTTGGACAAGGTATGCCATCGCCTTTGGATTGGCATTTTTTAACCTGATATCAACCTTGAACTTGAACTCCTGCCCGAAGGTGAGAACCGGAAGCAAGAATAATGCGATAATTTTTATAATTTTCATGATGTAAAGATCTTTTTAATGTGTGTTGTATGTTTATATAGATGTTTATTGACCATAGCCGGGATTAGGCGTCAAATTTGGATTTTGAAATAGATCCACATTTGGAATAGGCCATAATGCCATATAAGATTTCCAATTACTTTGCTTCAACGGACTGACATTTTGCATGACCTGATCAATCTGCTTGGTGCGTTTGAGATCAAAAAAGCGGTGTCCACTTTCCGTGAATAATTCGACACGCCGTTCCTGGGCGATTGCAACCATGATATCCCCTGTTTGGATTGCTGCTAGTCCCGCTCGCTTGCGCACTATATTCAGGTCATCCCAAGCGGTATTTTTGTTGCTATGCGCACGCGCTTCAGCTCGGATGAGGTATTGTTCAGCCAAGCGCAAAGGCACAGTCAATTCAGCATCATTCACATTAGAACTGTACTTATTGGGCAGATGGTAAATTGTTTCAGGCCGTGTTGCGGAAGCTTCTGCCTTGACCGTACGTACCCAGCTGTTCAAGCGCTCATCAGCAGGCTCAAAACTAGCATACAATTGGTCTGTTATTACGCCAAAAATATTAAATGTACCTGGCGTCTGGTTACCGGTTAGCACCGCTGGCATGCCATTATTAAAGGCCTTAAAATAGGCATTCGTTTTGGGTTCACCATTTGCCAAAGACCATATCGTCTCTTTGCTTCCCGCCAAAAACACTTTATTTAAGGACTCTAAGGCATAATTGGCATCCTGAATAACTTCCGTTGCTTCGTTTTCAGCCTCCTGCCACTGCCCTGCATAAAGGTATGCCCGGGCCAAAAGCGCTGTCGCAGCCGCCTTATTGGGCCGTACACGCTTGGTACTCGAATTTCCCGAACCATCCCTATACCCATCGCTAAGGAGGTTTTTGGCCAATTTTAGATCCGCTATAATCTGCTTAAAGACCAATTCTTCGGACGAACGCGACAGGCGATTGTTGACCCTGTAGTCACTTGTCACTGCCAGGGGCACTCCTCCATAAAAGTTAACTAAATGATAATATAAGAATGCCCGCATGAAGTAACACTCACCAAGCCATTGTTCCTTAAACTGAAGATTCGCGGACGTCGACTGTATACCTTCCAATGCAGCATTGGCGATGTATATATTTCCGTAGAAATCGTTCCAGAATGGGCTATTTTCAGGCTGAATATTATTTTTATAAAAAACATCAAAATTATTACCGGGGACCAAATTTCGAAGTTCATCAGTAAACATCCCGCTCACCATGACCATATCCGAAAAAGTAGGCCCAGAGAAGGCACCGGCGGTTGTGGTTGAAACAAAGATACCATTGACGACACTAGCGACCAACTTATCTGATTGGTAGAGACTTTCAGAAGGGATCACACTCAGGGGCAATGGGGTATTGTCAAGGTATTTATCACAACTATTCAAAGCAAGCATGAAGGCTAGCATAAGTATATTAAATCGTTTTTTCATAATGATGGACTAAAGGGTTAAATTAATACCTGCTGTAAATATGCGCATGGGCGGAAGTACATTCGCATTCAGATTTTCAGGATCCAATCCGCCAAACTTGGATATCGTCAACAGATTTTGTCCCTGTAAATAAGCCGTAAGTTGTTTCAATCTAAGTTTCTTAAGAAGATCAGCAGGTACGCTATAGCGTAAACTGACATTTTGCAGACGTGCGTAGGTAGCATCTTCATACGCACCACTGCTGTCATTAAACTTCAGTATGGAGAGATAATTCATGATCGTTGTGCTTACCTTTGGCACATTGGTTATATCGCCAGGCTGTTGCCAGCGATCAAGCCAAATCGTAGCGCCATTTGTACCATAATAACCCATCGGTATCCCAGATTGCCCCATAAGGCTCTTGCCTATACGTTTGGTAAAGGTAAAGCTAAAGTCTAGCGTGAAATTTTTGAAGGTGAACGTATTGGTCAGACCACCATAATAGGTAGGATCAAGATCGACAAACTCCGTTTTGTCAGACTGGGATAGGCCTGTTACGAATTCACCTGTTTCACCTTTGGCATTTGTAAACGTATACGTACCCGTTTGCGGATCCACTCCTGCATATTTATAAGTCAAGATACCGTTGACCGATTTACCCAATACATAGTTTGAATAAATACTACTTTGCGTTGGCATCCTAAGTATTTTGCTATCCGGAAGCGATATATTAAAGCGCGTATTCCACTTAAAGTCCTTATGGTCAATATTGACACTGCTCAAGCTGATCTCTACCCCCGTATTACGTAGTAAAGCATCCGAATTGAGCGTATATTTGCTAAATCCGGTCACCATGGAAAGCGGCTGGGAAATCAACTGATTACTTGACCTGTTGTGGTAATAGCTGGCATCCAAAGATATGCGGTTTTTAAAGAAACCCAGCTCAATAGCGGCCTCCGAGTTGAAGTTTTTCTCCCATTCCAAGAGTGGATTAGAGAGCGATGTTGGGTAAAAGCCAATTTCTCCACCATAGGTTTTGCTGAGCACTGAATAGGTACTCAAGTATTGATAATCACCGATCTTGTCCCCACCTACGATTCCACTACTTGCTCTTAACTTACCAAAGCTCAACCAAGGCATCAGCTCTTTGACAGCCCTTTCTTCGGAAAATATCCATCCCAAAGCTGCCGATCCAAAATTACCAAACCTGCGACTTGGCCCGAATTTGATGGAGCCATCGCGGCGACCATTGATGTCAAGCATATATTTTTTGTCCCAGATAAACTTGACAATCCCATACATGCCGATGGATCGGTATTGGTTATCCGAAATAGTATATGTTTTTGAAGCCCCCAGAGCAGGATTACTCAACAGCGCATCCGCAGGAAATCCCGTTCCCGTGATTGCATTAGATCGTCTTGTATTCTGATTGATTTCGCCACCCATTTTGACACTTAGTTCCCCCTTCTTCCAGATCACATTTTTGTATTCGGCGTAAGGACTAATCGTCAGCGATTGCGTATCAAAATTGTTCAAAAGCCCCACGTTCGTATTGTAAATAGATGTTGAGGCGGGATTGAAGGTTGTAGAGGGCACAGTAGACAATTCCCTGCCTTTGAGGCTATTAAAACCAATGATTGTATTTAAGACGATATGCTCGTTAGGACGATAATTTAAGGTCAGATTCGATAATAAATTATTGGTTGTATTCAGATAAGTACGGTAGATGTTTCCGATCCCTTTTTCCCAATCCCCCACTTCGCTCCAGTTGACTTCACCCTTGTCAGTCAGCGGGTAAGGAGCATTTGGCGCAACAGAGCTAGCATAAGAAGAGAAATCGTAGGGTACCATATCATTTTTGGATCCCATATACGATCCACTGAAAGAGAGGTCAAACTTATTGTTGTTGCTCTTGGTATTGAGGTTAAAGCGCACCGAACCGTCCCTATTTGCCCCCCTATGCATCTGGATGTTGCCCGTATTGCGCAAGCTACCATTAATCAAAAAAGAGGTATTATTGCTACCGCCGCTATAGCTCAAGTTGGCATTGCTGGTTACAGCGGCTTTACCCAAGAAAGCTGTTCGCCAATCATGGAAACGATCTTCGGGCCAAGTTCCATTGACATCATAGTCGGCAGCAGTAGGTTCAAGGCCATCGTTTTTAAAGGCCTCGCGACGGAGCATCAAATATTCCGCTGTGTTTAGTATCGGTGCCGTTTGCCCTTTTACAGATACCCCACTATACACATTGGCACTGACCATGCTACTGGTTGTCTTTGCCTTTTTTGTGGTGATCAAGATGACCCCATAGGCCCCGGAGGATCCATAAATTGCGGTGGCATCAATATCCTTGAGCACATCGATGCGTTCGATATCATTGGGATTGATGTAATTCAGTCCACTTCCCCCCTGTAAGAAGTTGCCCGTATCGTATTGTGAGTTGGTATTCATGGGCAGGGTACCACTGGGGTAACGCACCCCATCCACGATGACCAATGGTTCGGCAGACCCTGTATTAAAATTACTGGCACTCCGTAGTCTCATAGAGAATGCACCGCCCGGTTGACCCGTGGCCTGTTGGATAAATAGTCCAGGGACTTTTCCCTGTAAGGCCTCCAGCACATTGTTAACGGGATTTTTCTCAATATCTTTAGCCATTATCGTCGTAATATTACCTGTATTAAAGCGCTTGGTTGTATTACCATAAGCAGTCACCTGGATTTCATCCAGGTCATTCAGTTGCGGCACCAATTTAAGTTCAAAGGGGTACTTAATCGCTGTCGCTTGTACATCGACTGCTTTATACCCCACATAAGAGAAGCGTATTGTCGATTGTTTACTTTTAACCTTCAGTACAAAGGCCCCTTTCAGGTTAGTTGTGGTCGCATTCCCATCGGGGTTTAATTCTTTGACAATGACACCCGCCAAGGTAACGCCATTTTCATCCATTACGGTTCCGCTTACATAAGTTTCCTGATAACTCGCATGGGCCGCAAGCGGGGCGGCATCGGCCCTTTTGCTGACGACGATACTCTTATCCGTGATATTATAACGTAGATTTTCGGCTGAGAGCAGTTCCAATAAAAGCTTCTGTAAACTTTTATTTTTTACTTGGATCGTTTTCCGCTGAATGGAATTTATATGGCTATCGTTGTATACAAAGTCATACCCGGTCTGTTTTCGGATCTCTTTAAAGATCTGCGACAGGGTCGCATCTTTGACGTTGAGTGTGACTTGCTGACTAAAAGACGTCGCGCTGGCGTGTACCATACCAAAGGTGAGCAGCGTAATAATAAGCTTCATAATACATGAAATTTTGAGCAGAATTCGCCTGATCCGCCGTTTTTTATAGGTAGAAAATTTGTACATTTGATTTGAGTTAATAATGGGCATACTTCCTGCCAGTCGTATGCCCTATAAAATACTTAAGCTTTTTAGGGTGGCCACTTTGGCCCCCTTTTTTATTAGGCGTTATTGTTTTTTATACAGGTCCGAATTCTTTCATTATGATAGTGGTAATTTGTTAATTGATTAGGTTTAGTGTTTTTCCCCTGAGCGTAAATTTAAGGGAGTTTGTTTTTTCAAGAAGTTGTAGGATGCTCGATAGGTTCTTTTTTCTAGAGATGATGCCTGTAAAAGTATCTCCTTTATCTGTATAGGCCTCGTAATCGATGTCTATGTTGTACCAGCGTGCGATGTCCGCCATCATTTGTTTGATTGGTACTGCATTGAACACAAAGTCGCCATCCTTCCATCCAGCTTCCGCTTCCGCATCGACTCGCTGAATTTTGCCCCCATCGACAGATACAAGACATTGTTGCCCCGGTTTCAATAGGTATACGCCATGTTTTGAATTGATTTTAACAGCACCTTCGATCAGTGTGGTTTTTGTAGCCCTAGTTTCCGGATAAGCCGTCACATTAAAATGTGTTCCCAATACTTGGATTTCCTGTTGATCCGTCCGCACTTTAAATGGAGTATGATGTTTCATCACCTCAAAATAGACCTCACCAGAGACAGTTACCAGACGTTCATGTGGCGAGAATTTCGCCGGAAACTCAATGGAAGATGCCGCATTAACCCAGGCCTTTGTCCCATCAGGAAGCGTAAGCCTATATTGCCCACCCCGCGGTGTAGTTAGGGTATTCAAAAGGGGTTTTTGGTCAATTTCCGGTTTCGTTTGCCCCGCCGATTCATAGCTGATATTTCCTTCTCCATCTTGGTGAACAGTTACCTGCTCATTGACCTTGATATCCTGTACATTGCCTTCCCCCAGGGTATACACCTGCCCATTGGAAAGCTTCAGTATCGCTTTATCCGTTCCTGGCTCTATTTTGATGGAGGCCGCTTCGGTAGGCACTAAAGCCCTGTTTTGCTGATAAAGATGCCAAGCCACAAAAGATAGGCAAATACAAATTATAGCTGCCGCAACCATGCGGAAAGGATAGTGAATAATTCGCTTCGGAGCGCCCACTTCAGGCTTCAATCTGCCCAATTCCTCATATTGCTGATCGGTCAGCTGCTGTCCGGAGATATTGAGCTGGGCATACCAGGCTTCGAGCAGTCTGGCCTCTTCTTCCGAGCAATCGCCCAGATTATATTTTAACAACAATTCTTTTAGGTCTTCTGCGTTTTTCATGCGCTTTATTTAATGTAAGACCTTTGAGGAAGCGTTAAGGGCTAGTGCGTTTTTATTTTTTTTAAAAAAAACCTACAAAAAGTACCATACCCAGTTTAGTACGCAATGTTTTTAGCGCAGCTTTAATATGGTTTTTGACCGTATTTTCAGAAATTCCGAGGCTTTCGGCTATTTCACTGTGTGATAATCCATGCATCCGGCTCATCAACAGCACATTTTTCATTTTTGGCGGCAATTTTTCAATTTCACCATCTATTAGCTGTTGCATTTCCCTTTCCCGGATTTGATACTCTGTGTAATGGCTTACATTATCTGTAAATTGGCGAAAAGATTCGGCGTATCGGTCCAACACATTTTGATGTGCAATATATTTTAACACTTTATTACGTACCAGCACATAGAGCCAGGCCGAAAGATTTTTTATCGCAGGTAAATCTGCATGTTTGATCCATATCTGCGAAAAGACATCCTGTACGATTTCTTTTGCGCCATCATAACTACCCAATTTTTGGTAAGCATGACTGACAAGCAATACCTTATAACGATGATATACTATTTCAAAAGCTTGATGATCCCCATTGCGGATCTGATCGATCAATTCTTCATCCACATGACTTTCGTTAGTTTGCATATAAAGTATTTACTGAATGAACCTTTACCATGTACACTTAGGTGAATTTTAAATCGGATAGACTATCTCGTTTGGCACAAAAATGGGCCTTCAGCGCCAAAAATATCAATATTAAATTGAATAGAAAAAGAAAATTGGTGATGTTATAAAAATTCATTCAAAATTTTCACCGCGATATACCACCCTCGTTCACCTCCCGGAAGCGGATCGGTGCCATCTGCATCATTTTTTTAAAGAAATTATTAAAATGAGTAGTCTCTTTAAAACCTAAAGAATACGCGATTTCTGAGACGTTCCACTCAGTATGTCTCAGTAATATTTTTGCCTCCTGCAACAAACGCTCCGCAATAATCATAGAGGTTGTTTTTTCTGTGGTCACCTTGACCGCCCGATTTAGATGATTGACATGAACGGAGAGCTGGTCAGCGAATTCACAGGGCGAACGAAAGCTGATCCGCTGCCTCACATCTTCAATCGGAAACTGACGCTCTAAGAGTTCCAGGAACATATGGGTGATTCGTTGAGCAGCATTCGTTTGTTGTTTTTCAACTTTTGAAGCCGTTTTCATCCGATGGGTATAGTGCAGCAGATCAAACACGAGATTTCTGAGCAGATCATATTTATGTTCATAATCCGAATCCAATCCATCCTGCATCTTGAGGTAGACCTGCTCTATTTCTTCCAATTGCTTATCCGTGAGCTCAAAGACAGGTATGGCGTTAGGTTTAAAAACTTCGTAGTCGTTGAGATTGCCAAAATGGTGAAAAAATGATGCTGTAAATACACAAAAAAATCCAGCTTTATAATCGTCAATCCATTCAAATTTGTAAGGGATCTGCGGATTTGTAAAAAATAAGGCCTGCTTTTTAATTTCAATGACCTTATCAGCATAATGTATTCTATTTTTACCGATTATCAGGGTAATTTTAAAATAATCCTTCCTGCTGTAGACCACAGGCTTCGTATGCTTACCTATATATTCATCTATTTTAAAAACATTGAAATGCCCTACCCCATTTCGGATATTTTCGGGGACCCGGTCAAATTTAGATTGGTAAAATCCCTCCAGCGACTGCATTTTTTCCATAGGATAAATATACGAAAATCAAACAAAAAGTGTTGTCACTCGGGAGTGGCAACACTTTTTGTTTTTGGATTAAGATTTTAATTAAAATCAGTAGAATAAGAAATATTCTTGTTGCTTTCCAGTTCTTCTGAAAGCAACCTAATTTTTTCCGTAGCCCTTTTATAGGCATCGCTTCCGAGATATAGCCGTACAGGGGGATTCGGATTTTCTGTTAGGTCAATAAACACCTGCGCCAGCTTTTCGGGGTTACCGATTTGTGTTCCGTTCATTGCTGCATATTTTTCGTGAGAGGCAGTGATTGCCGTGTAGCTGTCGATTTTCTTTTCGGCTAAAACCAGCGAGCTATCTTCCAGAAACTCCGTCCGGAATGCCCCTGGTGCCACCACTGTCACTTTCACGCCAAACTCTTTCACATCCTCTGCCATCACCTCTGAAAGCCCTGTCACGGCATATTTTGTTGCCGCATACATTGCCCAGCCCGTTCCCGGGGCAAAACCCGCAATAGATGAAATGTTGATAATATGGCCCGATCTCTGTCGCCTGAAGTAGGGCATCGCAGACTGCATCGTTTTGATAACGGCCATTACGTTGATGTCAAAACTATCTTTGATTTCTTTCTGACTTAATTCTTCCACAGCTCCACCTATCCCATAGCCGGCATTATTCACCAACACATCAATTTTTCCGAACTGTGCAACCGTACGTTCAAACGCTTCACGGATAGATTTCTCACTTGTCAAATCCACTTCCAATGGTAAGAACTGTTGCTCGTCAAAATGCCCGACGGCGTCAATTAAATGTACTGATTTTCTACTTGTTGCTGCCACGCTATACCCTTTTTCGATGAGCTTTTTCACCAACGATAGCCCCATTCCTTTGGAGGCCCCGGTTATAAACCATACTTTATTTGTCTTCATATTAAATTTATATATAGCACAAAATTAGAACATCAGCCGGCCACCGTAATAACGAAATGGAAACAATAGATTACAAAAATCAAACAAGTTGCTACCATAATGAACCGATGCAACGACGAACTTGCTACTACCCGCTGTACGTCGCCTCCGTCCTATTTCCCTGCTATCCTTAATCGAATATTTCAGAATTAAACCGAGCGACGGAGATAATTTAAGGGCACGGCACGGAAGGAAGAAGTGCAGAACGCCACTTGGCCGCTCTACCTATATTTTGGTTAAACTTTTCGGACTGTAGCCAAAATGCTTTTTAAAAGCATAGGAAAAATGGGAAAGATCTTCAAACCCCAAATCAACAAAGATGTCAGAAGCAGTTTTCTTCAGCGAAGCCACAAAATTTTCAAGAACCGAATTGACCTCAATTTTAACCAGCGTATTTGTTTTCGTTGACTGTTCGGATTTCAGCTGATACTCATTCGAAAAATTCTTTAAATTTTCATCACTCAAATAATGATTCAAACATATGCTGATATTGAGGAGTCTTGAGATGATATTTAGCGGACTCTTCGACTACGTAAGCTGTTAAGGATGCCAACTCTGTCTGCGGCTTTTTATTAAGATAATCTGCATGCATGGATGATGTTGCATCAAAAGGCATCTGTTCCATTTTATAAATCGTCATGTTGCTAATATCGTCAGCAACACTAATTCCTTTTGCTATTGCTAGCGTTGCAACTTCCTGAATAAGTTCTATAACAGACCTTCTTTTTTGCTGGTCTTCCATAATAGCACCTATAGAACTATTGTAATACGAGGTCGCTGTCGCCATTGCAGAAATAAATATAAATTTATCCCATATTATTTGCTCGATTTCGTCCGAATAGTTTACGTGAATACTAGCTTGCTGAACAAGATCATGCAATCTATCTAAGCGTTCATCGTGTCCACTGTTCATTCCAAAACTCATTGTGCCCCATTTACCGGTTACCTGAATTACTCCGGGCTCGGTTAATCGCGATACGATATAAGCGCAACCATCGATCACTAAATTATCGGGATAATACCGTTGGATACGCTCTTTACTGTCCACTCCATTCTGTAACGGTATAAAAACTGTAGCCGGATTTACACAGTTGCGCAAAGAATCAACCGTTTCCTCCAGGTCATACGATTTTGTGCAAAGAAAAATATAGTCCATTTGGTCAAACTCGCCAGCCAAATCTGACGCCTTATAAGGTTTGGCAACAAAGGTCTCTTTTTCTAATACCACTTTCAGACCGTCTTGCTGTATCTTATCGAGATGACTACCCCGCGCCAAGAAATTTATGTGAATATTACTGTTTTCATACTTTCTTGCCAACATCCCCCCAAAATATCCACCAACTCCACCTAAACCGACTATTAATATATTTTGTTTCATTCAGCTTGTTTTTAATATTGTCATTTATATTCCATGTTAAAGATATAACACAAATTATAATATTCCTACCTCCCTTTCACTTTCATAGCACTAGCGTGACTCTTTATAGTTTATCGCTAGGCCTTAAAAAACTGTTCCAATTCATTTCTGTGATTCTCACCCCATTGAGCTGTTACCTCGATGACTGATATAAGGCTTTCACCCAGCCCAGTCAGTTCATATTCTACTTTCAGCGGAAGCTGATCAAAGACGACTTTATTAATCAATCCATGTTCAATCAATTGGCCAAGCTGCGCATCAAGTACACGACGGGTTGCATTGGGGATTTTCCGCTGCAGCTCACCCGGACGCTTGATACCTGAATGTATTGCCCAGAGCAGGTTTATTTTCCATTTGCCCTGAACGACCTGCAAAAACAGATGTAAACCACAATCTAAATTGACAGGAAGCTTTTTTTCGTACATAGCTGATATATTTTACGAAGGTATAAAGTGAGTATAGATAAATTTATCCGTAATTGACACGGTTACTTTATGCCCTTAACTTTGCAACAAAGTAAATATAAAAATATGAAAT
>NZ_JABJWY010000033.1:87591-153011 GCF_013167215.1 Sphingobacterium prati | reverse complement strand
AATGGGAAATTTAGACAAAGACATACAAAAGAAAATCGACGAATGGTTGACCTCAAATTATGATGAGGAAACAAGAGGTGCAGTTCAGAAGTTAATAGATGATCAGGCTGAGACGGAGCTGATCGATTCATTCTACAGGGATCTTGAGTTTGGCACGGGCGGCTTAAGAGGGATTATGGGTGTAGGTTCCAATCGCATGAATAAATATACGATTGGAAAAGCGACACAGGGCTTATCGAACTATCTCAAAAAGCAGTTTCCTGATCAGGAGATCAAGGTAGCCGTAGCTTACGATAGCCGTAACAACTCCCAATCTTTTGGTCAGCTTGTGGCCCAGGTATTTGCTGCCAATGGTATCAGGGTCTATCTCTTCAATGAATTGCGTCCTACACCAATGCTGTCTTTTGCCATCCGTCATTTTGGATGCCAGAGCGGTGTCATGTTAACGGCTTCGCACAATCCCAAGGAATACAATGGTTATAAAGCTTATTGGAATGATGGCTCGCAATTGACTGCGCCCCATGATAAAAATGTCATCGATGAGGTCAATGCAATCACCTCTGTAAAAGATATCCAGTTTGAAGGAAATAGCCAAAATATTATTCCTGTCAGTGAAGAGATTGACCAGATTTATATTGATGCCAATAAAGCATTGAGTATACATCCTGAAGCTGTTCGGGCACAAAAGGATTTAAAAATAGTCTATTCTCCGATCCACGGCACTGGAATTACAATCGTACCAAAAATGCTGGCATCATGGGGTTTTGAAAACGTTACAGTAGTCACCGAGCAGGCCACACCGGATGGAAATTTTCCAACGGTAATCTATCCGAATCCGGAGGAGGAGGACGCGATGGCCTTAGCAAAGAAAAAAGGTGAAGAGATTGACGCAGATTTGGTTTTAGCAACCGATCCAGATGCAGACCGTGTCGGAATAGCTGTTAAAAACAGCCAGGGACAATTTCAGTTACTCAATGGTAATCAGATCGGCAGTTTACTAATTTACTATGTCTTAAGTGCAAAGAGTGATCTAAAACAGTTGGGGCACCACCCATACATCGTTAAAACGATTGTAACCAGCAACCTTCAGGCAGATATTGCCGATCATTACCATGTAGCGCACTACGAAACCCTCACAGGCTTTAAATATATCGGCGAGCTGATCACAAAATTAGGTGATTCAGCACACTATCTTGCCGGCGGAGAGGAAAGCTACGGCTACCTGGTCGGTGACCTGGTCAGAGATAAGGATGCGCCTAATTCCTGTGCTTTCCTGGCAGAAATGACTGCATATTTTAAGTCAAAAGGTAAGACGGTCTATGACGTATTATTGGATATTTATCAAGAATTTGGCTGCTATCAGGAAAAATTGATTTCCTTAACGAAAAAAGGAAAAGCCGGAGCCGAGGAAATACAGGCCATGATGGCTGGACTGCGCCAAAATCTACCCACGACACTTGGGGGAATCGAAGTTAAAGAAATTCGAGACTACCAACTTTCCCAAACGACTGACATGAAAACAGGTAATACAAACGAGATTGCTCTTCCAAAGTCGGACGTATTGCAATTCATTACCGCAGATGGAGACGTGATTTCGGCGAGACCATCCGGTACGGAACCCAAAATCAAGTTTTATTGCTCCGTTAAAGGAATACTCCAGGCAAAAGAAGACTATCCAAGTCTTCAACACCTATTAGCAGAAAAAGTAGACCGTATGATGAAAGATATTGTTGGATAATTAACTATTGTTATGGAAAGTGAGCATGCTACTGGCTTGAGAAATATTTTACGTAAGGATGGACCGCGTTGGCTCGTACTATCAATAGATTTATTTTTAGTGTGGTTTAGCTTTGTTTTTTGCTATATTTTACTGATGAAACATCGTGGAACTATTTCAATTTCAATATTGTTGTGTGAATCGATCGTTGTATCATTTATTTACCTATTCGTATTTTTAGTATTTAAGCCTTACCAGAGCATTGTTAGGCGTACGGGATTGCGTGATTTAAAATTAATCGGAAATTGCATCGCAGTAGCATTTTTGGTTACAATAATGGCTTCCTATTTATGGGAGTTTATTGTTTCTGATGAGCTAGAAAGGAAATATTATTTTTCGCAGACGCAATTGTTATTTCATGCTTTAATGACTGGAATAGCAATGGCATCTGTAAGATTATTCTATAAAACGGTCTATCATTCTTTCTTTTGGAATAACAGACAAAATGCTGTTCCAGTTATTTTGTTTGGAGCGGGAAACATGGGCCATAATGCCTATAACCTTTTACAATTAGGCTCACGTAATAGATATAAGGTTGTTGCGATTTTAGATGATAATCCGGTGCGTATTGGCCGATATATTCAGGGTATCCGTATTCGTTCACTTGAAGAATTGGACATGAATTTATTAGAGCGAATTGGAGGAGCACAGGAACTTGTGATAGCGATCGATAATTCCTCCCCTGAAAGATTAAAGAATATTACTGCAAGGGCTGAATTATTGCCTATAAAAATTAAGATCATACCAAATTCTGCAGCGCTGTTAGAAGGTAGCGTAGCTACGCAACAGATTCGGGCATTAAAGGTATCAGATTTATTGGGACGAAAGCCTATTGAGTTGGATAATCCAATTATTAAGGAAGCATTAACGGGCAAAGTTGTATTGGTAACAGGTGGCGCAGGATCTATAGGGGCCGAACTGGTATGTCAGATCGGACAGGTGTCCTGTAAGCTAGTTGTGTTAGACCAGGCTGAATCAGCGTTATATGATATTCAGCAGGAGTTACGGGGTTTTCCTTGTTTTGATGATTTTACTTTTATTGTTGGCGATGTCCGGGACAAAGACTTTATGGAGGTCATATTTCAACAGTACCGTCCACAACTTATTTTCCATGCGGCGGCGTATAAGCACGTCCCGTTAATGGAAGCCAATCCTTATGAGGCTGTATGGACAAATGTTTTCGGTTCTTATAATATCGCTTTATTGGCGGACAAATATAAGGTAGAGAAGTTTGTTATGGTTTCCACAGATAAAGCAGTCAACCCGACTAATGTCATGGGAGCTACGAAGCGTGTTGCCGAGATCGCAGTGAGTGCTGTCAATCAAGTATCAAGCACTGCTTTTATTGTCACTAGGTTTGGAAACGTATTGGGATCAAATGGCTCAGTTATACCATTGTTTGAGAAGCAGATTGACAAAGGAGGACCGATTACAATTACCCATCCGGACATTACCCGCTTTTTTATGACCATTCCAGAGGCCTGTCAGTTGGTTCAAGAAGCCGGAATTATGGGTAACGGTGGTGAGATATATGTGTTTGATATGGGGGAGCCCGTAAAAATCATGGACCTGGCTAAGCAGATGATTCGTCTCAAAGGCCTTCGATATCCGGAAGACGTAGATATCAAAGTTGTCGGATTACGGCCGGGAGAAAAGATCTTTGAGGAGCTGCTAGCAAATGATGAAAATACAGAAAAGACACATCATGAAAAAATTATGATTGCCAAAGTAAATACCTTGGATGTTGCAGAAAAACGTAAAAAAATTGATGAACTTTGCCAATTGGTGCAACGGGCAAATCCCGAAAAAGATAAAATGCAAATTGTGGGATTAGTGAAAGCAATTGTGCCAGAGTTTAGGTCACAGAATTCTATTTTCGAATCTTTGGACCATTTGAAAGAGCCTCTTAATTAAAAATATAAAATAAATTACTATACATTATTTAGGAATGATTTACCTTCTTGTGCTGATTGCCTTATTTATCTTAGAGCTAGCGTATTTTAAAGTCGCTGATCGTTTTAACATCATTGATAAACCCAACGAGCGCTCTTCCCATTCGTCGGTCACTTTGCGTGGTGGTGGGATTATTTTCTACTTCGGCGTCTTAATATATTTCATATATTCTGGTTTTCAATATCCCTGGTTTTTTCTTGGATTGACCCTCATGACGATAGTCTCCTTTTTGGACGATATCTTTACTCTT
The DNA here is from genome assembly GCF_013167215.1 of Sphingobacterium prati. Lineage (GTDB taxonomy): Bacteria > Bacteroidota > Bacteroidia > Sphingobacteriales > Sphingobacteriaceae > Sphingobacterium > Sphingobacterium prati. Next base: position 149,031 of record NZ_JABJWY010000033.1, on the reverse strand, counting down.
TCCAATAAGATAAGATTATTAGTTCATTTTTCTTCAGTGCTGTTGATGGCCTATCAACTCGACTTGTTTGATATGCCATGGTATTATCTGTTGATCGGTTTTATTGTAGTGGTTGGTGTTATTAATGCCTATAACTTTATGGATGGTATCAATGGGATTACAGCCTGTTATAGCCTTGCTGTCGGGGTATTATTAATGATCGTTAATCAACAGGTGAATTTTATCGCTCAAGACATACTCATTTTTTCATTGTTGGGAGTGTTGGTATTTACTTTCTTTAATTTTCGGGTCAAAGCAAAATGCTTTGCAGGTGACGTAGGATCTGTTGCGATCGCTTATATTTTGCTTTTTGCGCTAGGTATGTTGATTCTAAAAACAGGAAACCTGATCTATATTCTGTTTTTGGTTGTATATGGGGTGGATGCTGTCTGGACTATTATTAGACGTATATCTCGTAAAGAGAATATTTTTGAAGCACATCGCTCTCATTTATACCAATTTTTAGGCAATGAGGCGGGGGTAAATAAACTAATGATATCGTTTCTTTATGGGCTGGTTCAATTAGGAATAGGTTACATGGTGATTCAGTTTTCAACGCAATCTCTGCAGGAACAATTGATCTTTGCGCTCGTTTTGATAGGTGCATTGAGTGTGGTCTATCTGGTATTAAAGACCTATATAATTAAAAAATACGTCAAAATTTGATTTTATTATGAGTGAGTTAGGTGTTTTTCAGGGGGGGATAGCCAAAGATGAACGCGGACAAATCCGTTTTGTCAATGATTTCGATATGAGCTTGGTCAAGCGATTCTATATTATAAAGAACGCAGATACTGAGTTGATCAGAGGCTGGCGGGCACATCGTATTGAGCAGCGCTGGTTTTATGTGCTGTCTGGAAGCTTTAACGTTGATTTGGTAAAGATTGATAATTGGGAGAGCCCAGATCAATCGCTGCCCGTAGAAAATGTTAAGTTGAATGCTGTCGACATGAAGGTTCTTCATGTCCCTGTGGGCTATGGGACAGCCTTTCGGGCGTTGGAAGCGGACAGTGAATTATTGGTCTATGCGGACTATCCAGTAACGCATGCGCCACTGGATGATTACACTTGGAAGTTCGATTATTTTACGATGATAGAAAAAGATCAGTAACGGAATTTGTACCTAGATTAGCAAATAAAGTTTTTAGGCATAAAACTTGCTTGGCAGAGAGGGCATTCGTTAAATCCTTATTAAGTTATCATGCATAAAGGGTTTTTGCGAAAAAAAATATATTTTTGTCATTGAAATACTAAAATCAATTTTATAATTTAAATAAAACATGCGATTAATTTCAAAGTATGGTTTAACACTTGGATTGTTATATACGTTAGTGTTGATGCTATTTAGTTCTTGTGGTTCACGCAAGAATATGGTCTATTTACAGAATGACTCTACGCAAATTAATACCTTGTATGAGCAATATGTTCCGAAGATTCAGGTAAATGATATCTTAACAATTGTGGTCACTGCTGCGGATCCAAAGGTGACAGTGCCGTTTAACCCTGTTAGTTCAATGACGACCAGTAATTTGACACAACAGGTTGACATGGCTTTGCGACCGACTTATACTGTCGATAACCAAGGGGATATCACGCTACCTATGTTGGGTAAGGTACATGTCGCTGGATTGACAAGGGTTGAAGCAATAGAAAAATTGCGCCTGGAATTGAGTCAATATATTAAAGATCCTGGTGTCAATATGAATTTTAATAACTTTAGGGTTTCTGTCTTAGGAGAAGTAGCAAAGCCAGGGTCATTTATCATGCCAACAGAACGTTTAACAGTTTTGGAGGCCATCGGAATGGCTGGTGATTTAACGATTCGGGGCGTTCGTGAAAATGTAATGTTGATCCGTGAAATAGACGGAAAAAAATCTATGCATCGTTTGGATCTTACCCAACAGAGCACTCTTAATTCGCCCTATTATTATTTGGCACAAAATGATGTAATCTATGTCGAGCCAAATAAGGCACAAATAAATAACTCGAAACTAGGGGCAAATACAAATATAATTATTTCAATTGCCAGTTTATTAATTACAGTAATTTCAGTATTGACACGCTAATACCTCTATGGAACAACAACCTATACAGAATAAGGAAAAACAGGGAGAGGAAATAAATCTTCGACAGCTTTTCGAACAATATACTTTTTATTGGAAGTGGTTCTTAATTACCATTGTCCTTTTTCTCGGAATTGCTGTAGTATACTTAAGATATGCCCAAAAAACGTATAATACAACGGCTAAAATATTATTGAAAGATGAACGAAGTGCATCCGCTGGTGAATTGGCAGGAATTGCCGAACTAAGTAGTACTATGGGGTTTGGTGGCTCTAGAGCTGCGTTCGTAACGGACCAAATTGAGGTGCTTGCGTCACGGCGCCTAATGAGAAAAGTTGTCGATCAACATCACCTTAATATTACATATTCTGTTAAAGGTAAGATTCGCTCTTCTGAACTGTTAGAAAGGGATATGCCTTTTATTGTTGAACCACTGGGTGATCAAGATACGACATTCATTAATATACGTATTAACTCTACAAATGGAAAACAATTGGATGTCGTAGATTTAGGTTCAGGAGTTAAATCTAACATAGGTTTTGATAAAGCTTTTAAAATAGGGGACAATAAGATTATAATCCGGCGAAATGCTGTTAATAAAATTGATCCTGATGATGATTATATTGTAAATATTGTGCCTAAAGATTGGGCGATAGATGCAAATTTAGGAGCAATAAATATATCTCCAGGAAAGGAAATGCAATCCTATATTGTCAATTTTGCAATGGTCTCCTCATTGAGTAAAAAAGCAAAATTGATATTAAACACTTTAATAGAGACCTATAACCTTGATTTAACAAATGACAAGCTGAGAATGACCCGTGCTACCTCTGATTTTATTAATAAGCGGTTGATGCTTATTTCAAAAGATCTCTCAGGTGCAGACGAGCAAGCAGCAGATTTCAAATCAGCCAATTCAATGGTGGATATGGCTACCGAGGCTGGAGTTTTTCTGAACAATGCTTCTGAAAATGATAAAAAAGTGTTGGAGTATCGGACGCAACTACAATTGGTGGATCATATGAGTGATTACCTGAAAAGTCAGGAAGTAGGAAAATTACTCCCATCTAATATTGGTTTACAGGATGCCTCAATCGGGACGGCGATTGCAGCTTATAATAAGTTGGTCTTGGAGAGAGATGATTTATTAAAGTCAGCATCAGACCAAAACCCAGCGGTCATTGCTTTAAATGAAAGTATTGCGGAATCGGATAAAAACATTCGCCAATCCCTAAAAAATTATCAGAAAGTAACCCAATTGGCTCTGAGCAGTATTGAAAGGAAATCTAACGAAATTAAAGGTAGAATTAGTTCTATTCCAAATCAAGAGCAAGGCTTTAAGAAAATTTCACGTCAGCAACAGATCGTTGAATCACTCTATTTACTTTTATTACAAAAAAGAGAAGAGAGTGAAGTTAAAGCCGCGGCAACTCCTGATAACTTAAAAATAATCGATGCGGCTTATAGTAACGGAATTCCTGTCTCGCCTAGGAAAGTGATTATTCTATTGGGTGCCATGGCATTAGGAATTATAATACCATTTATAATCCTCTACTTAAAGTTTTTATTGGACAATAAAATCCATTCACGTAAGGACATTGAGGAAATTGTTAAAGCGCCAGTATTAGGTGAAATACCTACTGCTGAAGATACAATAGTACACCTCAACGATCGTTCGTCCTTGGCGGAAGCATTTCGGATCTTACGCACCAATATGAACTTTATGTTTGGTGCTGATCAAAAGGATAAATCTAAGGTTGTTTTTGTGACATCAACTATCTCTGGTGAAGGTAAATCTTTTGTAACGACCAATCTTGCGCAGATCTTATCTATGTCTGGAAAGAAAGTATTATTGATAGGAGCTGATATCCGTAGTCCAAAGGTATTGGATTATTTAGGCTTATCACATTTACAGCATACCAATGTAGGGATTACACAATTCTTGATCAATCCGGAAATGGATGTGGATAATATCATCATTAAAAAGCCGGGCAATTATGACTTTGATGTGGTATATTCGGGATATATAGCACCGAATCCGGCCGAACTTTTAATGAATGGGCACTTTGATGACGTAATTAAGTATGCACGTAATCATTATGACTATATTTTGGTCGATACTGCACCAGTGAGTCTTGTGACAGATACATTGTTAATTGCTCACAATGCAGACCTGACACTGTATGTATCACGTGTTAATTATTTGGACAAGCGTTTACTTCAGGTGCCGCGTGAACTCTATGTGGATGGCAAGCTAAAAAATCTTGCAGCTGTCGTCAATGACGTTGACTTTGCTCGCGGTTATGGCTATGGTTATGGCTACGGTTATGGCTATGGTGATAAAGGTAAAAAGAAAACAGGGCTTGCAAAAGTTTGGCATGACCTTAAAAATCGTTTAAATATCAAATAGATCTATGATAAAATAGATTTTTGGCCTTATTGTTGTTTAACCCCAAGTCGATACCTCGACTTGGGGTTTTATTTTATAATAATTTTGCATGAAAAACGTTTTTGAATATATACATTTTAATTACTAATCGATACAGATGAGACCACTGAGAAACAGATTTTTGCAATTGAAAGAAAAATTGGTGCTTACATTTATTGGGCTATTCTGCATGTCCATAGGGACTGCATCTGCTCAATTTTCGCGCCCTTTTAGTGTAGGTGCTGGTGCTGGGGCAACATTTGGCCTGACCGATTTAACCAATGATGGGGCCAAATTCGGATTCTATGGTGAAGCAGATTATCTAATTACACCATTTATTTCCGTTGGTTTACACGGCGAGAAGGGAAAACTTGCTGGTAACGGTTACAATAGCGAATTTGAAAATAGTTATTACGCTGCGAATGTGAACGGTAAAGTTCGTATTGGGCAGTTTTTGCGGCGTCCAGATAATTACAGTTATTATACACTGCAAGCAAATACATTTTCACGCATTCTTTCCAATGTCTATGTAGGCGCTGGAGCTGGAGCATTAAAGAACCGTATAAAAAGACAGTTAGATCCTCTATACGCTAGCTCAATTATCGATCGTGGTGGCGAAATTGCTGAAGATCGTTCTGGTATTCATTTTATTATTCCACTAAACATTGGAGTGGATATCCCATTTGGCCGGACACTCTACGGACCGCAATGGGCAATTAACGTAAACTACCAACATACCCTGACAACGAACGATAATCTGGATGGTATTATCAACAGCAATAAGGATCAATATGGCTTTATATCGCTAGGTGTAAAATATGCACTGTTCAGTCGTAAATAAGCTAACCAAACATTTAATCTAAAAGAACAAATGATGAATATATTAAAAGGAAGCTATAGCAATCGTCTATTGGGGCTTGTTTCTTTGGCTATCTTAATTGGTTTTTCTGCATGTAAGTCCAATTCAAATTTGTATAAATCCCCTAAAGTAGAAGCTTTTAAAGGGGGTAAGTTGCCAGCGCCTCCGGGCATGGTTTATATTCCTTCTGGTACCATACTTTTCAAGGGCTCCCTTGATAGTGGAAATGTAGGAAAGAATGTAAGTGTGAGTGCATTTTTTATTGATGAGGCCGAAGTAACAAACAAACAATATCGCGAATTTGTGAACTGGGTGGCTGATTCCGTCGCCGTAACGGATTACCTGCAAGATGATCAATACTTTTTGGAGATCGCAGGTGAACAGGTTGGACAGCGCCGAATCAATTGGGCGAAAGTCAAAAAGGTTTCACCACTTTGGAAAAGCAATGATCCAAGTATTCAGGAGCGTTTGGCTCCCATGTTAGAAATGCGAGGCAACCGACGTGCACTTAATCCCGAGGTGATTAAATATCGTTTTTCCTATTTGCAATCGAAAGGTAACGTTAAAAAATCTTACGTGACCGACTCTGTAGCGGTTATGCCAGTGGAGGATATCTGGACAAAGGATTTTCCAAATGCGCAGTTGGCTTCTTTGGATGCCAATTACTTTACGCATCCTTCTTTTGATTATTATCCTGTGGTTGGTGTTACCTGGAGACAAGCCCGGGCATTTACCGATTGGCGTGCAAGTGAGATGGCGGCTACTGTGCTGAAGAATTCTTATCTCAATGGTTATCAATTGAGCTTGAGCTTACCTACTGAAGCGCAATGGCAATATGCTGCATCAGGTAAATTAGATCCACAGGATACAATAGCAGGTTCTCGTATGACAGTTGATGGAACTGACGGTAAAAAGAAATTGGCCGTCAATTTTAAACAGGGAGAAGGAACTTATTCCCGGGATGGGGCCACCTTTACTTTGCCGGTTAAATCATATATGCCGAATGCTTTTGGTGTCTATAATATGGCGGGGAATGTGTCTGAATGGACACTGGATGCCTATAGTCCTTCTGCAGTAGTTTTTGTCAATGACTTAAATCCAGCTTTATTGTATGATGCGGATGCAAAAGATGGTGATGCATTGAAACGGAAGGTGGTACGTGGTGGTTCTTGGAAGGATAATGGCGAGCAGCTGAATAGTGAGACAAGAAACTATTCAGTGGACTACGAACCACATTCCTATATCGGATTTCGTTGTGTCATGTCGGCATTCGAAATGCCAACCGTACAAAGTAAAACGCGCAAGTATTAATTATTTGATCACAAAATGAAATTGAAAGTGATGAAAACAAAAATATTAGTGGCAACTGCAATGACTTTCGTCATTAGCTCATTGTTTGCTCAACAAGAGACAACAATAGATACGGTGCCCAGAAATCAAGATACTTTAAATAATATTTCCGCTGCAAAGCCCGTGGAATCTGGGGAAATCAACCAAGATACAATTCCGCTTACTGATGGGTTCTATCAAGCAAATTCGATGGAAGATGCGGTTCCTTTTGCTTATCCAGAAGTAAACAAAAAAAATATCCGTTTTTATAAGCGTGTATGGCGGGATATTGATCTGAAAGATGATAAGAATGCGATTTTGGCTATTCCTGGTAATTCTTTAATTGAGGTGGTAATGAAAGCGATCGAGAAGGGCAAGCTTTCGCTGTATAGCCCTGATGATGATTCTTTTAAGGGCAGATTAAGTGCACAAGAAGGGATGGCTCGGTTTGCGGACAGCGTACTCGTGCCAATCTTTGATGATGAGGGTAACCAGATTGATTCAAAAATGACACTGAATGAATTTGATCCTTCGCGGGTGACCAAATTCCGTGTCAAGGAGGATATCTTTTTTGATAAACAACGTAGTAGGCTCGAGACTCGTATCATCGGTGTTGCCCCTTTAATGAATATTACAACTTCTGCCGAATTAGCCGAGTCTGTAGGTTCAACTCCCGCCTTTTGGCTTTACTTTCCGCAGTTGCGCTATAGTCTGGTTCAGGTTGATATCTCCGATCCAGACAAAGGTCTATATGATATGAGCATGGACGATTTTTTTGTACAGAACAAGTTTGCGAGTACTATCATCAGAGAATCATCCCCGGGAATGCTGCAGAATGTAAAAGAATCTGAAAACGGTGTACAGCAACTCGATGGAAAGAAAGTGGAAGAGAAACTTGACGCTTATAAAAAGAAACTATGGAGCAATCCGAAAGGCGTGAAAGCTGAGGAATTGGAAGGAAACCAGACTAAAACGGAAGAACAAGAACAGTTGCGTAATAATACGGAAACTGAACAAAAACTATAGAAATAATGAGATATAGACAAACGACTTTCGCTATTTTGTGTTAACAAAATGCGAAAGTCGTTTCTTATTTTAAGAGAAAATTAATCGCTGTCTTTGCCCAAAAACTTGGAATAAAGGTGGACTACAGGAAAAGCTATGGCCTCCTGGGGCGCATAATTGACATATTTTTTAAAGCTATTCCACAAACGTTTTGTAGCGTCTGGATGAACCGACAATACGGGGATTATTTTTCCATTTTCGAATCTTTCATCGTGGAACCCAAAGTTACCAGAATGCCATACCTCGTCGAACATCCAATCGATAGCTATATTTTCCGGATACTGAAAAGGTAATGCTGCTTTAGGTAGTCCAAGATATTCTACCAAAAGCTTATGCAATAGATGGGTCCACTTTAAAATACCTGCTTGTGTATAGATTTGTCGAAGAGAGGCGGGATCAATCTTTGAAGATACAGCATAATAAAGCCTCGCTGAATCACAAAACTGACGAAGTCCTATCCCATAAGTTATGAGGTGTTTTAAAATATGGACATTTACCTGAAAAAGTTGCAGTTCTGGAGCAAGTAATCGTACCGGAGTTCCATTGATAGAAACACTCTCTTGTTTTTCCTGGTATTTCTTCAGAATCTTTTTTAAGAACCCTCTCTTTAGCGGGCTGCGAAGGTCAAAAATCTTTTTATGGTGTTCAATATGAATCCCTTTCCAGTGATAATCCAAACTGAAGCCTGCCGTATCTTGAAAATTAGGATGTTTGTCTTTCAGAAAATTTCTTGCTTTAGCATAGCCATCCGCTTCAAAACACCAGTCAATATCGCCACTGATACGATGGCTTGGATTACGATAATACGCGGCCACTCCTTGCCCTTTTTGTAATATCGGACGGATGCCAAGGTTACTGAAAATGTTGAACAGCTCTGCAATCACCTGATTCATTTTTTCATTGTGCCTTTCGATTTGGTCCATACGGACTGCCCATCTCAATCGAAGTGCTTGTGGCGGGAGCTGCTGCTCTTCTAAAAAAGGAAAGCTATCGTAAATAATACCTTCGACAGTATGATTAACGGCAAATTTTCGGATTGTATTCCAATCATCTATATCCATTGGCCTTGTTAGGACTAACCTTCCTTCTCCCCAAAGCCCTATACGCAATAATTGAAAAAATATATCCTTTAGCTGATTGTCCATTTAGATTATTCGCATAAAAATTTACACAAAGATAATGATTTAAGAGAACAGGCTATCTTTTTTCTGTTTTTCCTTTGGTTACATGTAAAGAATGCCCTTGCTTCTGAAATGCAATAAAAAAGGTCAGGAAATCTAATTCCCAACCCTTTGCATTTTCAAAATATACTTTAAATAAGCTCAAATATACATAATAATCTTAATTGTTCGTTACTGAAAAGATTGCGGTGATTTTAAGTATGACCCTTAAGGATGTTTCTACCTTTTTTCGTTTATCAGCTAACTGTTCCAAAGATTCATCAACAATTGGATAGATATATTTTCTTTTTCTATATTTATGTCGAATTATTAATTATGAATGAAAAGAATTGTATTAATTATTAGCCTATTGAAAAAAAGAACGTAAATCGAAGATCGCTGAGGTAGGAACACTTTCGGGAGGATCGACAAGCAGCCAGGACTTTGTCGCCTACCAAGCAAAGAAATTTAAAGACAATTCTTATAAACTGAGCATAAACAGTATGGAGCCCGGTGAATACGGAATTCTTGTGTCTAACCCCAATGCGTTAAACAACAGCAATACTATATTAGCTTGTTTTTCCGTTCAATAAAAGAATGAATTTCTTGGTTATAAAAAGTGGGGAACAATTTGTTTCCCATTTTTTTTATTGACAACATTGATTGTTAAGGAAAGTATGAGATTTTGGCATGTCTAATCCTTGAAAGTTATAAATTAATATCAAATAACGAAAAACACCGCTACTTTTTATTAGGAAAATCGATAACTTTAATGGAGAACTTAATATAAATACAGAGCCATGAACCATTATAATTTTATGAGTGCTATTGATCAGAGCATTTCTGAAGGCGTTAAAAGAGGGATACTTCATTTAACGCAGGAAGGTGATTTAACAACCGACAACCTCATCCACATCAATGACTCAGCATTAGTGAACTTTACCTCCTGTAGCTATCTTGGACTAGAACATGACGAGCGTTTAAAACGTGCTGCAATAGCTGCTGTAGAAAAATATGGCGTGCAGTTTTCCGAATCAAGAGCCTATGTTTCCATCGAATTATATAGGGAATTGGAAGAGTTGATGAGCGATATTTTCGAAGCCCCCACCATTATTGCCCCTACCACAACGCTTGCACACTTATCTGCCATACCAGTAATTTTGGATTCAGAAGATGCTGTGATCGCTGATCAACAACTCCATAATTCAGTATTGAGCGGGATCAACGTTTTTAGGGCAAATTGGCCAATACATTTTGAAGTCCTGCGGCATAACCGGTTAGATTTACTGAAGGAGCGCATCGAAACACTCCAAAAAACATACAAGCGCGTTTGGTATTTTGCAGACGGCATTTATTCCATGTTCGGGGACCGCTGCCCGGCTGATGAGATCTTTAATTTGTTGGAGTCCTATCCTTCATTTCATACCTATATCGACGATGCACATAGTATGAGTATATTAGGAAAAAATGGAAAAGGATATATACTCAGCAACCATACTATTCACGATAGGATGATCGTAGCCTCATCGATGGCCAAAGCTTTTGCTACAGGTGGCGGCATTTTGGTTTTTCCGAATAAGGAATTAGCTAGGAGGGTGCGTGCCTGTGGCGCTCCATTCAACTCCTCCGGTCCGTTGCAGCCGGCGACATTAGGTGCTGCGGTAGCTTCTGCAAAGATCCACTTAACTGACGAAATCTCGGAGCTGCAGGCCGAATTGGCGAATAGGATAAAATATGCCAGCGCATTATTTAAGGAAACCTCACTGCCGCTAATTTCGAATTTTGATTCCGGAATATTCTTCGTTGGCACCTCAAGAGCCGAGCTAGCATATACCATTATGGAAAGGATGATTAAACGCGGGTTTTTGCTGAACATCGGGGTATTTCCCGCTGTGTCCAAAAATCATTCGGGGATAAGATTTACGATCACAGCACTTCAATCCTACGATCAGATCCAAAACATGGTAAAGACCTTAAATGAAGTGTTTTTTGAAACTTTAGCGGCACATCAATATTCGGTTGATCAGATCTATAACGCGTTTAAGGTTGTAGCCCGATTAGACGATCGTCCGGTTGGCGAATTCATTGACGAACAAAGCGCTGGAAAAGAATAAGACAGAATTTACCAGTAACCTGATAGATAGAAGGGCATGAATATTAGCCCCCATGTCCTTATTAATGTTGATATTTTCTGGCGGTTTTGTGATTGGAGCATTGGGTTAAGCAACAGGCTGTTCCACCGAGTTATAAGCCCATCCCAAGATGTTCTTAATTGAAGTTTTGATCCTGTCCAATCCTTCTGGTGTTGAGATATCGATTTCACAGACTGTACTTTTTGTATGCGCCGAGTGAAGGACGATGTAATAAATACCTGCAACGAGAATCGTTACAACTGCCCTTAGGTCGAGATCCTTACCTTGAAGTTCTTTATCCGCAAAAGCGAAGAATAGCGCACTCATCTTTTCCCGTTCCTGAGACATCTCAGACATGAGTGTAGACTCTTCGCAGATCTGCCAGGCCAATATCTTTTGCATTTCAGTATTTGTAAGAAAATCTTCGAATTGATTTAATAATAAAGATTCTAAAAAGCCTCTTGATCCCACCTCGGGCGAATTGCCGAAGTATTCAACAGCGTTCACGGTTGCCGAAAGCCAATAGTCTTTTCCTCTTATGTAAGTTTCAACCAATTTGTCCAGCGATCCAAAATATAAACTAATAAGCTTACGGTCCACACCTGCCGCCTTTGAAATATTGGCTATCGTAAGTCCGGGATAACCTTTTTCTTCAAGAACTTTACCGACTGAAGCAATTAACTTGCCCATAGTTCGCTCTTTGTTGTTTTTTTCTCCTTGATATTTTTTTCTCGACTGTTGTTTATTGTCCATAATACGAGTTGATACCGAAAGATTTACGGATTAGTACCAAATATAAAAAAAATCATCTTCGCATGAGCTTAATTAGCTAAAATGTTGTAAGATATTTAAACGAAAGGTTATAAAAAACGCTGCGAGTTGTATTCGGAATGGAATTAATACCATCGATTGATGATCTAAAACTTGCCTTCGTGAACTTAACGCCGAAATTATTAATCTTGGTAGATTGTATGTTTATAAATAATTTGAAACTGTTTCTGTATTACTCTGAAGAGCTAAAATTTTTACTGAGATAAAAGACTGTGTCTATGAAATAGAGAATCCCATCCTTAGTCAATACATTTTCATCATGTAGATCTTCAAAAATCAAACAGAGATCACTATTTACATAATCATTATTACGTGTATTTCGAAAGGAATTATATTCAAGGAAAGAACGGACCAATTGGAGGTTAGTAGTTTCGTTCGCCAGAATAAATTGTTGTTTTACTATAGCATAAAGCTGTCCATCAATGATTTTGAACCCCAAAAAATCATATTTAGTAGAACTAAAGAAAAAATTGTGGATGAGTAGATTATTAAAATAATCTAGCCAATATTCATAAAATATTGATGAATTAAGCTTTATAACATTGAAGTCATCAAATTTATAGACACGCTGTTCAGCTCCTTCACTTATAAACATGCTTTCATCTATCTCATCTAAATAGAATAAAGCGTGTTCGACAGCAAAATCAATTAAGCATTTTTCTTCTTCACTTTTGAAATACTCTTGTTTTTCAGATCTTTTGCCTGAGCACGCATTTCTTCTAAGGAAATTCTGGACTTGTTTGAGTTTGCTTGAACTGCCAATTGGTCCATCTCTAAGAATGATATTCTGTAGTTCATCTTTAATGTTTTTCATTTATCTAGCTCAAAGATACCAATTTATCTTCAAATTATTTATTAGTCTCCACTTCTATCACACGAATTGAATACTGCTCACCTGGATTGCATGATCGGACATAACGGTTCCGTCCATATGTAATTGATATCATGGATTAGTCAAAACTTTAGCTGCGCTCTGCAAAATTCGGCTATTTCCAGTCAATTGAAATATCTTTAAAGTCTACAAAATAAGGTTCCCCTGCAGAATGCGAATAGCCGAATTTAAATAATTTGATCATTTTCACAGCAGGAAGTACTCCTTTGAATGTATAGGTGCATTTTATGGGTACATCCGTATTCAGTTGAATGGCAGTTAGATAATTTGAAGCGCCATTCGTGAATGATTTTAAACGATATTCATTGCCATCAATATCAATAATTGACCTAACATTTGAATTAATATACCAGTTGGCTGCCGAGGTAGTCAGTACAATAGTACACGTAACTGTTTGATTCTTTGAATCCCCTTCGACTTTTGTTAGTTTAAAAAGAATATTATCAGTCGTAACTTCGTTAATGGCCTTGCCAATTTTTAATGAGTTTTTTAGATATTCATTTTCAGCTTTGGTTTTCTCCAATGCTGCTTTTATCTCCTGGCAATCCTGTTGCGCTAAGGAAGTTGTAGTTATACTCAAAATCAGAATACCAAATAAAGCTAATCTTTTGAACATATTTCTTTGTTTTAGATTTATAATTGAGTGACTTATTAAAGGTACAAAAGGATTCTGATTATCGGATAATTTTTTTATTTATCGAATGAATTATTGCTTGCATCTTGCAATTGATAGAATGCCGCACCAATTAGCTGGTAAAATATAAGACAAGGGAATAGCTGGCTGAGTGGTCGAGAATAGCGATAATATCAATATTGTTGTGGTATCAATTTAATTAGTAGAACTTTAAGTCAAAATATTTACTATATTTAATAGAAAAAATAACCAGGCTTTCTGAGGAATTGACCCTTATTGAAAGCATAGTAGAATTCATCCTAATTCGTAAGTTGATTAAAAAAAAATAAGAATGCCATGAGTTTAAAAACATTAATGACAAACAGCGTTGAATACAACGTATGGGTTGCGGAGCAATTGGTCAGTTGGCTGAAAAACTACTCCCATGAATTGCTGCAGGCTGAATGCCCATCCAGTTTTAGTAGTATCGCAAAAACACTGAAACATATTAGTGATACTCAGTTGTACTGGTCCTCGATGATCCGTGAAACGCCAACACCAAGTTTTGACTATATCGCGACAACAGTGGATATTGAAACAGAAATGAACAACTTAGTAAATGAGGCAAAGCTTTTAGCAGATTATGTAATAGAAAATATCGAAGCGATGAGCGAACCCTATTTAATAGAATCCCAATGGTTTTCGTCAAACTTCCCCAAGTATGAGTACCTCCAGCATTTATTAATCCATACAACCTACCATCGTGGGCAAATAGTTACTATTGGGCATAATGTAGGCGTTTTAAAAGCACCAATGTTGGATTATAATTTTTGGAATGTGATGCGGCAGCATAAATAGGAGCTAATATCCTTCGAAGCGTGTTTGGAAGAATAAGAGAAATAACTATGAAGCTAATAGATGTAAACAATAAATATATTGGACTTTGGAAAGGCAACCATCGGTTGATCCTAAGCTGGTTGCCCGATCCTAACTTTGATTCGATATCAAACTTGGCTAATGGTTTAGGATAGTCATTTTCCAACAATGGTTAAACAGAACTATGCTTGTGGATGAATTTTATAAACGGGAACTCGGATCATGGGACAGCCTTTCGTAGGGGAAGGGTACCTATTGTCGGATTGTCCGGTATTGTTGTAGCTGTAATGAATAAGTAAGATTAACCTAAAAATAAGCAACTGTTAAGCTTGTTTTGTTAATACTATCTTTATCTGTAGCTAATATTAGCTTCTTTATTTTGGCGCAAATTCAAAATAATGAAACCTATTAAGCTACCTCAATTTAGGAAAACAGCCCAAGTTACCTTAGCGATCGCATTACTAAATGCAGCAAGTGTTGACACTGTTTGGGCAAATCTCACAAAGGAAACCGTCGCGTTCGAAATGACAGATCAATCTGTTATCAAAGGAATTGTCAAAGATCAAGATGGCAAGCCTATAGATGGTGGTACCATCGTCAACGAAACCAGTAAGCAGAGTACCCGCACCGAGTTTAACGGTAAATTTAATCTCAAAGGACAGGCTGGGGACCAAGTCCGCATTTCTTCCTTAGGCTATAAAACAGTCACCATAACGGCCACAGACAGCCCGCTCGAAGTTGTTTTGGAAAAAGATGACTCTAAGCTGGACGAAGTTGTTGTGACCGCAATTGGGATCAAGCAGCAGAAAAAGCAGATCGGGTATGCGACACAAGAAGTCAAGCTGGACGTGCTTAAGGAATCTAAAACAATGAACATTGGTACAGCCTTGACGGGACAGGTATCCGGGTTGATTGTCAATAATCCAACAGGTATTTTTCAAGCCCCTTCCTTTCAATTGCGCGGCAAAACGCCTTTAATTGTTGTGGATGGGATTCCTGTGGAATCTGATTTTTACGATATGTCCAGCCAGAATATTGAGAATATCAATGTTTTGAAGGGGACGGCAGCTTCCTCTTTATATGGCTCACGTGGTAAAAATGGGGCTATTCTAATCACCACGAAAAGCGCAAAAAGTGATAAATTGGAATTTTCTGTGGGGACCACGAATATGTTTTCGGCGGGATTTACTGTTTTTCCTGAGTCGCAAAAAGAATTTGGAAGTGGATCTAATGGTAAGTATGAGTTTTGGGATGGCGCCGATGGCGGAATCTCCGATGGCGATATGACCTGGGGCCCCAAATTGAATTCTGGAATAAAGGTGGCACAATGGAATAGCCCCATCCGTGATAAACAGACTGGTGAGGTGATCCCTTGGTGGGGAGATGTCAGCGGAACAAAGTACAACGATAAATCACGTTATGAAAGGGTACCGATCGACTGGGTAGCACACAACAATTTGGAGGATTTCCTGGGAACAGGACTAATCACGGAGAACAATGCAACGTTATCCTACCGATCGGAAAAAGTCAGCATCTTTGGAACTGGAAAATATGCTTATCAAAAAGGGCAGGTGCCCAACACCAAACTTTCTACAGGTGGTCTGAACCTCAACACTTCATATCGTTTTACGCCTGAAGTACAATTGGATCTTAATCTTTCCTATAATAAAGTAAAGTCTCCAAATTATCCAAGGTATGGATATGGTCCCAAAAATCATATGTATACCATTTTGCTATGGATGGGGAATGACGTAAATGGACAAGATTTAAAGGATCATCTCTATATTCCGGGTCAAGAAGGCTATCGCCAGGCGAACTACAATTATGCATGGTACAATAACCCTTATTTTGCTGCCAACGAATTAAATCAGGTATATGATCAGGATATTTTGCACGGACAGACAGCCTTGACTTGGCGTATTTCGCCCGAATTTACGATTAAAGGCCGTGCCGCGGCAAGGCAAAAAAATCTATTCCAAGATATGCAGAGCCCTAAATCGTATATGAACTATGGCGATTCAAGAAATGGCGATTATAAAAACTGGGATAGCAAACAACTTAACTTTGATGCGGATGTGCTAGCCACCTATATCAAAGAGTTATCTGATGATTTTGGAATAACCGTGAATGCAGGATCATCAACGTTCAAACGCGATTATCGTGAACTTTATCAAACAACAGATGGTCTAGTCGTTCCATTTGTCTACAATTTGGGAAATACCCAAGGACCGGTAAAGGCCACGAATACAACCACTGAAAAAATAATCCGAAGTGCCTATGCATCGGTAAACTTAAACGTGTTTAAGTCCACATATTTAAATTTTTCAGGAAGAAATGACTGGTCATCGACGCTGTCGAAAGCAAATCAGTCCTTTTTCTACCCATCTGTTTCGTTGAGTAGTGTAATCTCCGATTATTTTAAACTACCCGAGCAAATAGACTTTGTAAAATTGTATAGCTCCTGGGCATCCGTATCTTCTGATTTGGATCCTTATAGCATTGCGTCGACGTATAAGAAAGATGTCACTTATGGTTCGACGCCGTCTGTGACTTATCCTGCGGGAATTATAAATCCTGATATTCTTCCACAGCAGTCAATTTCGCTGGAAGTAGGAGCTTCATTGGCCTTTTTTAAAAACAGGCTGTCGGCAGACGTTACCTATTACAATGTTGTCGACAAAAATCAGATTATAGACTTAAGTGTTTCACAGGCATCGGCTTTTACTTCGCGTAAGGTCAATGGAAATAAATACCGTACCAAAGGTTTGGAGGTTTCTTTAACGGGAAATATCATCAAAAATGACCAGTTTTCCTGGACATCGACCGTAAATTGGTCGCGCGCCGTCCAGCGCCTGGAAGAAATCTATAATGACCAGGCGAAATATGGTAACTTAAAAAAAGGAGATCGTGCGGACAGTTATTACGGAACGGTTTGGGAAAAATCTGCGGATGGCAAGGTCATCCTAAATCCCAATACCGGTATGCCGACCAAAAATCCTTTCCCACAGTATTTGGGCTATTTCCAACCAGATTGGCAATTTGGTTTTGCCAATCAGTTTAAATTTAAAGGATTTCAGGTAAATCTCGATATCGACGGGTCTATTGGCGGTGTGATGAACTCGACCACAATCGAAAAAATGTGGTGGGGCGGAAAGCATCCATCATCGGTTTTATATCGCCAGGAACAATATGATGCTGGCAAACCTGTGTTTGTGCCGGATGGCGTGATTGTAACAGGTGGGGAGCTAACCCGTGATGTAAACGGCAATATTACTTCGGATACACGCACCTATACCAACAATTCCAAAGCTGTCGATTGGCAGGCATGGAGCCAAAATTATCCATACCAGGCACGCGTGACGGAGGCTGAAAGTAAACTTTTTGCCAATGTATTTGATCGTTCATTTGTGAAATTGCGTCGGCTTTCAGTAAGCTATGATGTCAATAAAGTATTTAAACTAAAACAGCTTACTGCTTTAAATGCATCACTATTCGGATACAATTTAGCGATGTGGAAGAAAGTACCTTATATCGACCCGGATTTTGGTGTTGGCAATGATGGGAACCTGCAGGATCCATCGACAAGATATATTGGTTTTTCTCTAGATTTCAAGTTTTAACAAAATAGCAAGATGAAAATATTTAATAAACACCTATTTTTTGGATTGTTTTCGCTTTCAGTAATGACTTCTTGTCAGAAATTGACCGAAGTAAATATTAATCCGAATGAAGCAACAACAACCCATCCACAGGCACTACTGACTAAAGTCGAATGGGATGCTTTTCGTACTTGGCGAGGAACCTCTCCACTATATGCTTTGAAGATGATTGTACAGACGGATGGTGAGAATGCCAATCAGATTTACAATTGGCAGCGTGGCAGCTTCGAACAATATGGTTTTCTCCGGAATATTACGAAGATGACCGAAGAAGCAGAGAAAATAGGTGCTGAAAACTATCTGGCATTGGCTAAATTTTTCCGTGCTTATTATTTCTATAATCTTACCTTGACTTTTGGCGATGTTCCTTATTCAGAGGCTGCTAAAGGCGAAAACGCGGGCGTATTTACACCAAAATATGATACACAGAAAGATGTTTTAGTTGGTGTGTTGAAAGAGCTGGAGGAAGCAAATGCGATATTGAAGAAAAATAATAATACCATAAACGGTGATATTATCTATGGTGGAAATAGTGCGAACTGGAATAAGTTGGTCAATTCTTTTCGCTTAAAAGTATTGTTAACCCTGTCGAAGAAATCAGCTGACCTTCCGTTTAACCTGGCGACAGAATTCGCGAAGATCTATTCGAGCGAGTCCAGGATTACTGATGTGAGCGGAGCCGAAGATGGACAGTTGGTTTTCCTGAATCAGGATGGCAACCGCTACCCTGAGTTCAATTCCAGTGGCTATGGCTCGGGAATGTATATGGACTCCACCTTTATCCAACGGTTACGGGAGCTAAAGGATCCTAGATTGTTTGTTGTTGCTACACAGACACGCTTGGGGAAAGAAGCTGGTAAAGCCATTAATGATTTTACGGCTTACGAAGGCGGAGATCCAATCGTTCCTTATGCGCAGGTCAACGACAAGGCTGTATTAGGTAAATTATCCAAAGTCCACGAACGATTTTATCAGGATCCTACTGCGGAGCCTTTGGTATTATTGGGTTGTTCCGAAATGCAATTTATTTTGGCTGAAGCCATGCTGAAAGGCTGGATTACAGGAGATCTAAATTCTACTTATGCCAAAGGGGTGCAAGCATCGTTCAAGTTTTATGAAAAATATGCGAAGAATGTAGGCAGCTATACCAATGAGAGTCAAGCCGCTCAATACTTGGCGCAAAATACGATAAAACTCGATGCTGTCAGTTCAAACGAACAGAAATTGGAGCGTATCCTGATGCAGAAATACCTGCGATCATTTCATCAAGGTGGCTACACGGCCTATTTTGACCACTTACGCACGGGCTATCCGACTTTGCGCAAAGCGGCCAATGTAAAGACAGCCTATCGATGGATGTATCCGCAAGATGAATACAATAACAATACCGCCAATGTTTCCGATGCGATCAAATCACAGTTTGGTGGAAATGATAATATTAACTTACAGACCTGGTGGCTAAAATAATGGATTCGAGAAGGACGTTTTTAAAAAAGGCAGCGATGCTTGCCGGGAGTACGGCTGCGATAAATTGGTTACCGGAGTCCATCCAAAAAGCATTGGCTATCGAAGCTCCAAAAGGGTCGACATTTTTGGATGCTGAGCATATCGTCTTTTTGATGCAGGAAAACAGATCATTTGATCATTGTTTTGGAACATTGAAAGGAGTACGAGGATTTAATGATCCGCGTGCCATGAAATTGCCAAACGGTCTGCCAGTATGGATTCAGGGAAATAAGGAAGGTGCATATTTTGCACCTTTCCATTTGGATATCGTCAATAGCAAATCCACTTGGATGGGCTCACTGCCGCATGGCTGGCGTGATATGGTTGCTGCACGCCATGACGGAAAAATGGATAATTGGTTGGAAGCAAAAAGCTCGGGGAATGATGAATATAAAAATATGCCACTGACAATGGGCTATTATAATCGTGCGGATATTCCTTTTTATTATGCCTTTGCAGATGCTTTTACGGTGTGCGACCAGCATTTTTGTTCCTCATTAACCGGAACCAGTGCCAACCGTTCTTATTTTTGGACCGGCACCGTGCGCGAACAGCCCCGTAATCCCGAATCTGTTGCCCATGTGGATAATGGACAGATCAATTACAAGGACGTTAGCTGGAAGACTTATCCCGAACGGCTACAGGAAGTCGGGATATCGTGGCGGGTGTACCAAAATGAGCTGAGTATACCTGTCGGCTTTGAAGGTGAGGAAGAGGATTGGCTGGCCAATTTTACAGACAACAACCTTGAATTTCATAAGCAGTACGGGGTAAGATATCACCTTGCGCATTATCAGTGGATGAAAGAGCGGATAAAGGAGCTGCAGAAGGAGCTAAAAAGTGATCAAAAAGCAGAATTGTTAAGGAAGTCCAAAGTCGAACTGGCACGTTTGCAACAAGGTGTGATCCAATATTCGCCAGACAACTTTGATAAACTATCGCAGTTTGAAAAAGATATCCATCGCAATGCCTTTGTAACTAATCTAAATGACCCTAATTTCCACAAATTAGATAAAATGACTTATGTGGAGGAAGGGAAACAGCAAGAAGTGGAGGTCCCTGCGGGCGATATTTTCTATCAATTTAGAAAAGATGCCGAAGAGAGAAAATTACCTACTGTATCCTGGTTGGTCGCTCCCTGTCGGTTTTCAGATCATCCGGGTTCGCCATGGTATGGTGCATGGTATGTTTCGGAGGTATTGGATATTCTGACCAAAGACCCAGAAGTCTGGAAGAAGACAATATTTATCTTGACCTATGATGAGAACGATGGATATTTTGACCATGTTTCTCCGTTTGTACCACCGTTAAGTTCAAATAGCGACCAAGGGGCAGTCTCCAGAATAGATA
Source organism: Sphingobacterium prati (assembly GCF_013167215.1). Taxonomy (GTDB): domain Bacteria; phylum Bacteroidota; class Bacteroidia; order Sphingobacteriales; family Sphingobacteriaceae; genus Sphingobacterium; species Sphingobacterium prati. The sequence goes on along the minus strand of NZ_JABJWY010000033.1, from coordinate 128,229 downwards.
CCACGGACGAATACGTGACCCAAGAGCAAGAGAGAAAGCGTACAAACAATCAAAATGCGTCCTTGGAAAGCCCTATTGGTTTGGGCTATCGCGTGCCCATGGTTATTGCATCACCTTGGTCAAAGGGAGGATGGGTCAATTCGGAAGTTTTCGACCATACATCTTGTCTTCAATTTTTGGAACAATTTTTAGAGAAAAAAACTGGGAAGATTGTCCGGGAAGACAATATCAGTCTGTGGCGCAGGATGGTGTGTGGCGATCTGACAACAGCTTTCCGTCCGATAGACAAAGTGTCTAAAACCAACGTTCTTCCAGTGGACAGAAATGAATATGTCGAACGGATATTCTCTGCTCGGAACAAAAAGCTGCCATCCGATTTTGTACAAATTGATAGCCAAAAGATAGCAGAGATTAGGGCAACAGGCCAATATCATAGCACTGTACAGATGCAGGAACAGGGATGGAAGCAGGCCTGCGCGCTACAGTATGATCTAGAGGTAAAGATGGCCAGTACAGACGCTATTTTTTCTATCAGCACGAAACTAGATCGAAGGTTGAATACTTTTAAACCTGGTGCAGGCATTCCGTACTTTGTCATCTCATATGTTCCCTATGATGGACATGAAAAAGGGAAAGTTTGGAATTTTGCTGTTCAGGATGGAGACCAATTGCAGTACGATTGGCAATTGGATAAGATAGCAGGCGATCAAGTCTCATTTGCTCTCCATGGCCCTAATGGCTTTTACCGATCGATTGAAGCTAAAAAGTCGGGTATCCCAAAAGTTGATGTCTACTCAAAAGTTGTTTCGGGAAATCCGGTTCTTTGTATTCAGGTGCAGTCATCTAGGGTAGATCTTCAGTTGGTCGATTGCTCCTATGGTACATTTAAGCCACAAATACTTAAACAGGGGGCAGACAAACTGGTTGAAGCGGATTGCAGTAAAAGTAAGGGCTGGTATGATATCCAAGTAACCAGTCCTGGAGATCCACAGTTAAAGCTGCGGTACGCAGGGCATATTGAAACAGGGCAGTCGAGTTATACCGATCCATTGATGGGAGGTATGGTACAGGGCCTTAATTCCCACTTAAAACGATAATATACTTTTATGGATTTAAGAATAAAAAACTCCCCTATCATCGAGTGATGTGAGGGGAGTTACCTTTTTTTATATTAACCTATTTTTATGAAAAGTATTCTTATTAAAATTCAATGATGATGTTGAAATAAAGCACCTTAATTTATTGAGGTGCTTAGCTAAAAGTTGGTTTTCCTTTAACCGGCATATCTAATTTATGCAATAAATATTTAAATTTCAAAAAGTTTGAACTTGTTTGTTGCTTAATATTCAATATTGGAAGCAGAGTTTATTTGCAAATATGATGCTAGGAAGTGGAAATTTGATTTCCTTTTAACATAAGAATAGTAATTTGAGCTTTCTTACTGGAAGAAAATCAATTTAACCTTTGTAAGCGCAAATAATCAATGGAATTAATAGTAGCTTAATGCTAAGTTAACCTTGTTTAGGCTAATTTTGAGAGCAGAAAGTTTACCGTATTGAAGTAAAATAAGCTTACTGATTTGCTAAATCGAAATGAGCATCATCGACGAATTAAAAAATAATGAGCAGCATGCGCTGAAAGAATTATTTGATTGCTACGGTCAAGTAGTCTATCGTTTGGCATTTCGTATCGTAAAAAATCAGTTTGATGCCGAAGACATTGTCCAAGAAGTATTTTTTAAATTATGGAATGTAAGATCCTCGCTTGACGATAAGGGAAATATATGGTCTTTGTTGTATGTTATGACCAAACGTCAGGCATTAAATAAATTGCGTGATAGCGTGATTTTAGCGTCGGTAAATACAGATTTGGCCGATAGGATCATGCATAGCTCAACTGCCGACTCTCCGACACATGCGCTGGAAATTGACAGTCTGGAAAAGAGTGTGGTAAAAATGTTGCCCAAACAGCAGCAACAAATCTACCTGATGAGTCGCGAAGAAGGTCTATCATATAAAGAAATCGCTGACCGTCTGGATATATCGCCGAATACCGTCCGAAACCATATTGTACAGTCGCTCAAATTTTTCAGAAAGGCCTTTCAAAAGTATGGATACCACTTTATTTTATTTTTTTCATTTTTTCACTAGTCCTCCCCTTTCCATTTGGTGTTCTTAAAGAAGGAACATAAGCAAAGATGGATATAAAGAGATTTGAATATCTTTTAAGAAAACACATAACGGATCAGCTTGCTGAATCGGAGCAAGAGGAGTTAAATGATCTGTTGCTGAATCTCGAACCAGAGATTCAGCAGGAAGTGATCGACCGAATGGATATTGACGGACGTACTGATATAGCTTGGCGGCGAAATAGACAAGATCAAGTTTATCTCAATATTCGGCGAAAGATTACGAATCAAGGTTCCAAACGGCCTTTGTTTCGAGCTCTGGTAGCTGCTGCCGTGCTTTTAATCATTCTTTCGGGCGCTACAGTCTGGTATTGGTCAACAACCAGTTTATCGAAGCAACAAGCTATTCGTACAACATCTGCACATGATATTTATTTAGCGCAGGATGATCTACCTTCCTTAAGTTTACCCAGTGGAAAGACAATTGTACTGAAAGAAGGTGCTGAAGATCAACTAGCGGCAGTAGGGCTCAAAAGAATGAAAGACGAGCAGGGGGAAGTATATTATCAAGCGATATCTTCCTACAAACAAGACGAAAAAGCCCAGTATTTGACCTTTCGAAGCGCAAAAGGACATACTAGTCGTATTGTACTAGCCGATGGTAGCTCGGTGGTACTGAATAGTGGATCTTCCTTATACTATCCCCAGGTTTTCACGCAGTCGAGCAGAGAAGTGAGGCTGGAAGGGGAGGCTTTCTTTGATGTTGCCCACGATACCAAACGTCCATTCTTTGTTCATGTAAAGGAATCCCGTATCAAAGTGCTTGGGACATCATTTAATGTAACTGCCTATCCTGATGATAAGGAAGTCGTAGCTACTTTACTCGAAGGATCGGTTCATTTTTCTAATCCATACAACAGTGTTTTTCTTAAGCCCGGTGAACAGGCTGTCGCAAAAGATAATCAAGCTGAAATCAGTAAGAAAACAGTGGACGCCAGTGCTATTTCGCTATGGATGGATGGTTTTTTCTATTTCGAAGATCAATCTGTAGCTTCCATTCTAAAAGTTGTGAAGCGTTGGTATGATATTGAGGATATTGTTATTCAAGATCTTCCGGATCAGCATTTCTCAGGAACATTTAAACGGACCAAATCGCTGAACCAGCTTTTGAAGAACCTGCAAAAACTGGGAAGCTTTAACTATCAGATGAAAGAAAGGAGGGTCACCATCATGAAATAAATGTACCAGCCTAACCATGATGAAACCAACAAAATAAAAAAACCAAGAACGCTGGACCCGTTCTTGGCTAATAATGTCGTTTCTCAAAAATAAAACCTTTTTAAGCAAATTATTAATAGAACAACATGCTATCAAATGTATAAAAATTTAAACATATTTTATCGTTGTCGTCGACGGTATACAAATCCTTTTTGGCTAACTATGAAACTGACGATTTTTTTCGCATTCCTGCTTTCGCTTCAGTCAGTGGCCGCTGTTCGGGCGCAGCGACTGTCGATCCATGTCAGCAGAAAATCTGTCAAAGATGTTCTGTTTGACATCCAAAAGAAAACAGGATATGACTTTCTCTATGTAAAATCTACACTGCTGGATACCAAGCCGGTTTCGATAAACCTCGAAAATGCGTCACTTAAGCAAGTACTTGATCTATGTATAGAGGGACAACCAATTACTTATGAAATCAATGAATCAACGGTTTTTATAAAAAGAAAACCTATGGTTTTCGACAACATATATAAAAATCAGTCTAGACGTCTGCAAGGAACGGTCAGCGATGCTTCTGGAAAAGGATTAACAGGAGTTTCGGTCATAGCTCTGGAAAATCAAAACTATGCTACGACAACTGATGCTCAGGGCAAGTTTGAAATAACAGTAGGTCCAGAAACAAAATCGCTTGTATTTAGTTTCGTCGGGTTTAAAACAAAACAGGTCAATGTAGACAAAGCCCCTTTATTGGTTATCCTCGAACAGGAAATTAGCGCTTTGGAAGAAGTTGTCGTGGTAGGGTATGGTGAACTGAAGAAGAAGGAAATTACCTCTGCTGTAACATCTGTCAAGGAGAAGGACTTTAATCCCGGTACTGCACGCTCGCCGTTGGAATTAATTCAGGGAAAAGTTGCAGGACTTAATATCACGAAAAATCAAGGTAATAACCCTAATTCGGGGGCCTCGATTCAATTGCGTGGCATCACGTCATTGACAGGGACAACATCGCCACTAATTGTTATCGATGGAATCCCGGGAGGAAATCTGGATCTTCTGCAACAGGATGATATCGAGTCATTTGATGTGTTAAAGGATGGTTCTGCTGCGGCTATTTACGGTACACGGGGAAATGCAGGTGTTATATTGATTACAACCAAAAAAGGTAAAGCTGGTGAACCAACATTCAACTATAATAGCTATATCCAACGTGATTTTGTGACTAAAAGACCGGATGTACTGTCTGCTGAAACTTTTCGCCAGAAAATTGCTGAAGGGATTATTGGAAAATCCAATGATCTGGGCGGAACCACCAATATGTATAATGAGCTTATCAACAAGCAGAATTTGAGTCATTATCATAATCTCGCTGCGTCAGGCGGTTCAGACAAAGCAAATTACAGGGGCTCGCTGTATTATAATAATTTTCAGGGAATTGCAAAGGAAAACGGAAGAGAACAGATCGGCGGTAGATTGAATTTCAATCAAAAAGGCATGCAGGGGAAATTGGACCTTCAGGTGAACTTGGTTACAAACTTCAATCAGGCAAATCTACTGGGCGGAAACGATTTTGAACAGGCTGTCAAATGGAATCCTACGGCTCCGGTAAAAAAAGACGATGGAAAGTTTTTTGAAATGCAGGAGAATTACAATCCGATTGCCCGTTACGCCACGCGCGAAAGTGAACGTAATCAACAGACATTTTCTGGTGATGCCCGCCTGACAGCTCATATCCTGGACAATTTAACAGCTTCTTTCTTTGCTTCTTATCTGCGTGACAATTGGAATGACCGTAACTTTAGATCAATGTTAGACTGGGATCAGCGTGTGGGGACAAGTTGGAACGGCATGGGATATGCAAGTAAGAAGAATGAATTGAGCCATACAAAGACTTTCGAACCGACGATCAATTACAATTTGAAGATAGGAGACAATCAAACGGTAAGTGCTGTCGCTGGTTACAGTTATCAATATGGTACCTATGAATCTTTCGATGCTTCAAACAACGGGTTTACAACAGATGGGTTCCTGGACTGGAATTTGGGTGCTGGTAGTGCTATTCAGAATACATTGTTACCCCGCCCGGGGCTGGGAAGCTTTAAAGATGACAATACATTAATTGCTTTTTTTGGCCGTGTGAATTATTCATTCGCCAATAAATACTATGCGCAGTTTATTTTGCGTCGTGAAGGATCGTCACGTTTTGGGGCGAACAATAAATGGGGAAACTTTCCTGCAGCTTCCATTGGTTGGGCGATTAGTGAAGAATCATTTATGAAGGATATTGCCCTTGTAAACAGCTTAAAGCTTCGTGCAGGATTTGGTGTGACCGGAAATCAGGGTATCCCCAATTATCAGTCGTTAACAACACTCTCAACTGGTGGACTATACCCCCAGGATAACATTTACTATCAGACTTATGGGCCCGCAAGGAACCCAAATCCTGATTTGCGCTGGGAAAGAAAGGAAGAATGGAATATTGGATTGGATTATGCGATGTTGAATCAGCGAATATCTGGGTCCATCGACGTATATACACGTAATACAAAGGATCTATTGTATAACTATACTGCGCAGCAGCCACCTTTTGTCAGAAGCTCTCTTTATACGAATGTGGGCACAATCAAAAATAACGGTGTCGAGATCGCTATACAGGCAATTCCTGTCGAGAAAGATAACTTTCAATGGCAGGTGAATTTTACAGCGAATTCCCAGTTCAACAGATTGACCAAACTTTCAAGTGATGTATTTAAAGCCAACTGGCTTAATTTTGCGGATATCCCCAATCCTGGAGCTATGGGCCCAGCTATACGTGTTGAGGAAGGCGGCGCTGTTGGGAATTTTTATGGAAAACGCTTTGCCCAGTTTGACGAAAATGGAAAATGGATGTACTATAAAGCGGATGGTCGTATTGTTCCAGCTAACCAAATCACGGAGGAAGACTGGGGCGTTATTGGAAATGGAGTACCAAAATATGTCCTCGGATTAGCCCAGACTTTCCGTTATAAAGGGTTTGATCTTAATGTTCTTTTGAGAGGAAAATTTGCATTTGATATCCTCAATCTACCCGAAGTATTTTATGGTAACCGTAGTTACCTGCCTAATAATATCTATAACAGTACCTTTGACCGTCATGCTCAGCTCAATGATGCACCACAGTATTCAAGCTATTATATTGAACGTGGTGATTTTGTACGCCTGGATAATTTGACACTGGGCTATAATTTTAAAACAAAAAATACCTATTTGAGAAATCTCAGACTCTATGTGAGCGGACGTAACTTGATGACAATTACAGGCTACAAGGGATTGGATCCGGAAATTAGAGACATCGGCTTTGAGACAGGTGTGGATGCGCGTGGTTTTTATCCGCGTACACAATCATGGACTTTTGGGTTAAATATGGGATTTTAATTTTAAGACAATGAAAAACAACGTATGGAAAGCCGGTGTCATGGCATTAGCTCTTGCCACCACAGCTTGTACAAAACTGGATGAAAAAATATATTCAGATTTATATAAAGATAATTTTTATCAAAATCGCCAGGAAGTATTGCAAGGAGCATTACGCCCAATGACACACTTGCAATCATGGATTGCTCCAATAAGGGGCGACGGGTATTACTATCATGCCGAGATGAGTGCGGATCAGGTCGCTTGGCCCCAAAAGGGTCGACATGCCTATGATAATGGGGATCATATGCGTCAGCATTATCATACCTGGACGGATGCCGAAAGTAGAATGCGTAACGCGTGGTCCGGTATTTGGACAGGAGTGGGCTATTGCAATGCAGCAATAGAAGATATTGAAAAGCTCCAGGCTGTTCAGGTCGGGATGCCCGAGGAAGAACTTAAAGCTGTACTTGCCGAGTTACATGCACTAAGAGCCTTCCATTACATCAAACTGATGGATCTTTGGGGAAATATCCCGATTGTTACTCAGGTCGGAATTCCAACCAATCCTCCAACAAAACCGAGAGCAGAAGTTTTTGATTTTATCAGGCAGGAACTGGAAACGTATGTTCCGCAACTCCTAAAATATGATGAAAAACTGATTGGCAGAATCGGTAAAACGGGCGGTTACGCTATGTTGGCAGAGCTTTACCTGAATGCTGAAAAATGGACCGGAAAAGCAATGTGGGATGAATGTATTGCTGCCTGCGATAAAATAATGAACGGCGAGGCGGGGGGGCTTGGTGGAGCTCCTCGTTTGGCAAATGATCTGTTGGCAACTTTTGCTAACACAAATAGACTAGCTTCTGAGGCACTTTTCCAATATGCATACAGTATGAAAGGAGGGTTTGTATGGGACTGGATTCCTTTGATGGGATTTAGCAACATGAGTGCGGCCTTAGATGTAAACTATGCCGGTAATAACGGTTACGTGGTCATTCCTACCATGTTTAATTCCTATGCGGATAATGACCTACGTAAAAGTACCTGGTTTCTTTTTGGTCCACAATATAAATATGGTACCCAGCAACCTATTCTGGGAACGGAGGGATATAACGGTAAACCGCTGATCTACGTCAATAGCATCCGGAAAGAAAGTCAGGGCGATTTGACAAGCGCAGGCGGAATGGCCGAAGGTGAGGAAAATAGTGGTGCACGATTTGACAAATACAAGACAGGTCGAACATCAGACCCGAACTATAGAGAAAATCATTTTATGATCTATCGTCTGACAGAAATCTATTTTTTCAAGGCGGAAGCATTGATGCGCAAGAATGGCGGCACAGCCACAGAGGAAGCGGTAGATTTGATCAACTCTTCTCGAAAAAGAGCTTTTAAAGCAGCGGATTGGGAGCAGGCAAAATATAGCGTCGGTAAGCTGACCTTGGATGAGCTATTGGCAGAAAAAGGCCGTGAATTTATTTTTGAGGGAAAGCGAAGGACAGATATCATTCGTTTTGGACGTTTTACGAACGGATCGTGGTGGGATCATAAAGCATCAAATGATGTAACCAAAGAAATCTACCCAATACCCTATACGCAGATGGCAAATAATCCGAATCTAGTTCAAAACCCTGGTTATTAACTGTTTCTTTAGGGGCGCAATTCTCGCGCCCCTAATATATATGAAAATGATAGATTATATATGAAAAAAATACTGCTGTCTTTGCTACTCTGTTATGCGGTTGCTGCAGGAGCGCAAACCGAACGTGTGAATGTATTCTTGGGATCTTCTGGCGACCACGGTCAGCTTTCGCCAGCGGCGTCTTCTCCTTTTCACCAACTGAGTGTAGTGCCCTATACCCATCCTACAACGCATACAGGGTACGAGTATCTGGCCAAGGCAATTAAAGGCCTTACCCATAACCGCCTGGAAGGAGTGGGCTGTATGGGAAGTGGAGGGCTGATCCTGATCAGGCCTTTTTTAGAAAATGACACTAAGCTTTTGAATAAAGTTGATGAGCAGGCAAGTCCGGGTTATTATGCGGTGAATACAGCAGAAGGCATTCAGGTTGAAGTGGCTGTGGACGATGACTTCGGTAAGGAGCAATTTGTCTTTCCAGTCGGAAAAAAAGGTTTTTTTATCGATCTCGGGCATGCTTTCAATGGGGCTTTTGTTGATAATGAATTCACAGAGACGGGTAACCTCCTGTTAGGTAAAGTGCGTGCCAAAACTACCTGTCATGTTGGTATCTATACCATTTATTATGCGCTGGAAATTCCTAAAGCCAGTGGATGGCGAAAAGAAGGAAATAAGATATGGGTAGACCTGAAAGAGGAGACTAAGATAGCGGACATTAATATCGCTTTTTCTGCTGTGAATCAAAATGACGCAAAAAAGAAAGTGGCTGAATATGCTAAGTTAGATTTTGAGACCGTAAAGAAACGGGCCGCTGATCGCTGGAAAAATTCCTTTTCAGTGCTGAAAGTAAAGGGCGATTCGGATAAAGTAGATATGTTCTACTCCTTGCTATATCGCAGCTTGCAATCTCCCTATGTTATCAGCGATAAGCAAGGCGATTTTCGGGGAACAGACGGAAAAATACATCATTCCAAAGAAACACGTTATCACGGTTGGGCCATCTGGGACAATTATAAAACACAATTGCCGCTTCTGGAATTGCTAGATCCCCACATGTACCAAGGTATCGTCTCATCGATTGCAGACCTATACCGTTATGGAAAATTTGATTTTGCGGGACCTTATGAACCGGCTAATTCAGTCCGGACAGAGCATGCCGCTGTCGTCCTGCTGGATGCCGTCAGGAAAGGATATCAGGTAGATCTTCGTGGCATCAAAGACTCCTTGGTACGTGATACCATGCGCTTTGATTTTAAGAAACCGGATAAATACCTTGAAGCATGTTATGATATGTGGGCAATGGCCAGACTTTTTCCAAAGGACAGCAAAATCTATCTGGAGCGGGCAAGATCATATCAGACAATTTGGAATAAAGATTTTAAAGATCTGACCAAACGGGATGTCGATCGTATGTCAGCGCGTGATATGTATCAGGGTACAATCAGACAATATCGCTGGAATGTGCCCTTCGATGTCGCTGGATTAAAGCAGCTCGCTGGTGGCGAAGAAGAGTTTGTAAAGCAGCTGGATGAATTTTATGACGGGTATTATTTCAATAGAGCGAATGAGCCGGATATGCAATCGCTGACCTTGTATAATGCAAGTAAGACACCTTGGCGTTATCAGGAATGGGTACATCGTATAGCGTTGGATACCACCATACAATATTATTTCAACGACAATAGCCGCGGTATCGGAGCACATATCGATCGTATCTATAAAAATGAGCCAAAAGCGTTTATACGGACGATGGACGACGATGCCGGTGCGATGTCAAGTTGGTGGGTGCTTTCCGCCATCGGACTGCAGCAACCCTTGATAGGCGAGCCTATTTTCTATATTAGTGTACCCTTTTTCGATCAGATTATTTTAGAAAACGGTATAAATCCGCTCACCATTGAGGTGCCGAATGCAAGTGACAAAAGACGTTATATCAAATCAATCCAACTGAACGGTAAGGATTTGGGACGTTTATGGATAACACACGATGAACTCAGAAGAGGTGGGACACTTCGTATTGAATCTACAGAAAAACCTACGGATTATGGCATTGCTAATAACTGGTTAAGTAATATCAACGAATAGTCGAAGTGTTCCTGGTGGAGATGCAGCTGCAGAGTCAGGACTTTTTCTTTGACCGTGCGGTGACTTATACTTCGCGAACGATCAGTAAACTGGGAAAGAAGGGGCGCGCTGGTAATAATTATGAATTGCCGCCGGTATATTTTGTTGCGGTGCTAGGCTTTTGTTTGGATCTTGAAAATCGGGGAAAGTATTACTACAGCGGCAAGATCATGGATGAGTTTGATAATGAACTGCTATACCCCAAATTGAGTTATAAGCTGCTTGTGCTGCCAAATTTCGATAAATCTCGACTGAGTTGATGACTGTTCTGGATTAATGGATGTATCTTATTCGCCTGTTTAACACAAAGACATCAACAAGTATTCTTTAGATAGGCTCTGCACAAATCCGAAACTTGAGGTTCAGCGGGGGCAGTCAACACTCCCTTATCATCGGCCGATGTGAAGGGGAGTTATCTATTATGAATAGAGAGTGTTTTCTTGTGATAAGAAATAGCGGATAGTAGTAAGGTCGTCCGCTTTTTTGTGATAATGTTTGGATACTTCCAATCAAAGTTAAGGTACCGGATTGATTGACATTAATGCAACTGTATTGCTTTTGATTATATGTTTATTATATTTGCAACCATATTGCATTTAATAAAAACTATACCCTATGATCAGACCAATAAAAATTATCTTGGCATTTATGTTCACAGCAGGGCTATTTATATCCTGCAAAAAGGATGGGGAAGTGTCCGAGATTAGTCAGCCGAAGGCTGAAAATGTAGAAATCGGTTATGCAAATAATAAGCAGGCAATCAGAGGACGGGATTTCCATTTTAATGCGGATCTCCTTGCTGGAGACAAAATCGAATCTGTTCAAGTCAAGATTTTACCAAAGGCTGGGGAGACCTATACCTCATCATGGAAAATGGAAATTGCATGGAATGAGTTTAAAGGACTAAAAAATGCCAATGTACATAAGCATTTTACCATTCCATTGGAAGCACCCGAGGGTAAATTTGATTTTTTCTTCATTGTAAATGATGCAAACGGATCGAAGCTGGAGCTGAAAGAAGATTTTCAGATCTTTGATGCGGCTAATATGCCTGTCGATCCTATCGTAGATCGTGATATTTTCTCCCGAAATGACGAGATGATCTATTATATGAATACCTATGTCGAAAACCCCTTACTTTTCAAAAAAGGGGATAAGTTTACAGCCCGGGCACAGATTAAGCAGATACAAGGTGATGGTATCCTATATACAGCATTGATCAAACGGACACTGAATTATTTTCCTGAAACCATAGATAAACTTGACTTTACAAAGGCCATCATTATCTCTAAGGTGGAGCATAAGGATTTGGGGCCAGCATCTAAAGTCAATACGTATAAGTTGGTCGATGGAACCCTCAGTGGGGACGATATTATAATCGGTGCGGAGAAAGATGGCTTGGGTAGTCAAATTGCTGGCGACAGACAGTGGCAATCTGGTCAGTACAATCTTGTTATTTTATATAAAAATACAACTTTTAACATGAGTACATTCAAGTCTATTCCTATTACAATTAGCTTTTAAGTCAATAGGCCCTTTAATATAAAAAAACTCCCCTATCATCGGGCGATGTACGGGGAGTTACCTTTTTTATTAACCTAATTTGAAAGTATTTTAGATCTGTATAAACGTTGTATTGACTTTACGTGGATTTAAAATAAAAAGGCATAAAAGCCTCCTCAATTAGCGGGAGGCTTTATGCGAAAGGAATGTCCTGAGTGGCTAAAAATAGAGCACCTTGAATTTCTCGGGATATGTCGAATATTCGAAGTTGGAGTCGATGATCAGGGAAACAATTGTCATGGCCTGATAGGTAGTGGTTAGGTAAGCATTGAATGGGTAGTCAAATAGTACCCAGCCGAATTTTTGTGGTCGATTACTGGCTTCCTGAGCACCAAAGAAGCTTAACAAGCCGGGCATGATATAGACGCCAAAAATGATTTTTTGCGTGGCACTTGCAAAATTCCAGACAACCATTTCCTCTTTTTTCTTGGAAAATGCCTTGATAACGAGTTCCAATTTTTCTTTTTCTGGAAAAAATAGGGAGAGATCTTCATACTTGTCCTGTACAAACACCGGATAGGAGCGCTTTTTATCGTCTTTGACATATTCACCGGATGTGTTGTCGGGTATGTGTAGAGGAACGCCCACGCGCAGATTACTGATCCTTGAATATAAGAATATCTTTCCACGTACCTGTCCGAGAGCTGGGATATTTTCGCTATAATAAATGGGATAGGTCTCCAGAAGATCGGCAAGCGACTCTTTTGCCGCCATTTTATTTTCGTCCCCTTCCGTTCCATGCCAGTCATCGATTTTGACCGACATCACAATGACCTCCTTCGAATTTATGCTTAAAAATGTGCGGCATTCATCCAATAAAGAAATTAAGGATTGGTAGGTGTTCAATCCGGTTGATGATAATTTGGCGCTATGGCAGGTCATGAAGGTATAGGAGTCTCCATCTTTCAAAACCTCAATGCGGACGTCTAATAGTCTGATGCCATAGAACAACTGATCGGAAATAGATTGATTATGACAGGCGTAGGGCGTGGATGTCGATGTATTGATGGCGGCCGCATCGTGGGATCCTGGCATATTGATCTCTGAAACTAAAATTGAATCTGGTAAACTTTGCATCCAATCGGACTGATAGTTGGGGGTGACCGTAGACATGCTGAGTGATGGGGTATAGTTGGATTCGGGACTGATATCTCCGGCTTGATCGGCTATTTTTGTGTTCCCTGACCAGCTGTTGCCGTCAAATGCTGCTGTGTAGATATTGTCTGAATGTGCTCCTTTATAGACGATATACAATCTATTGTTATACACGGCTGCATTGGGACAGTAATTCGATTCGGGTGAGATATTACCTGGCTGATCACTGATCTTTTGGTTCCCCTGCCAGGTTGTACCATCATAAAATGCGGTGTAAAGGGTATCGGAATTTGCTCCTTTAAAGACGATATACATGCGATTATTAAATACGGCGACTCCAGGATTGTCATCGGATTGAGGAGATATGCCTCCTGGCTGATCCTTGATCTTGGTATTTCCAAACCAGGAGCCGTCCTGATAATAGGCCGTATAAAGGTCATTTGAGTTAGCTGATTTATAAATGATATACAATTTGTCGTCGAAAACGACCATTCCGGGATTGTAGTTGGATTCAGGACTGATATTTCCTTTCTGACTACTAATCTTTTTATTGCCGAACCAAGTGGTGCCGTCAAACCAGGCAGAATATAGTTCATTCGAACTGGCTCCTTTATAGACGATAAAGAGTGCCCCCTTGTAGACGACTGCGTTGGGGCAATAATTCGATTCAGGAGAAATCTTTCCGAGCTGATCGCTGATTTTTTTGTTTCCGTTCCACTTTTTTCCATCGTACCAACTGGAATATAAGGTATTCGAATGGGCGCCTTTGTAGATAATATATAGCCAGTTGTTGAGTACAGCGGCTCCGGGATTGTAATTGGATTCCGGGCTGATATTGCCGGGCTGGTCTTCGATTTTTGTGTCTCCATGCCAGGCAGACCCATCAAAAAAGGAGCTGTAAAGCGTGTCTGAGTGGGCTCCCTTGTAAATCATTGATAAATTTTCCATACATATATATGTTAAGTGAAAAGAATAATAGTTTATATGGCTCAGTCTTATCTTTTGCTTACACCCTTTGAAGAGGTGGCAAAGTTCACTTTGTCTTGTGTAACTGTTTATAAACAAATGAATTGCTGCTTTGTTTTTATCTTCAGATCGTCCATTATAGCGAGGAGAAGCTAGCATTAAATAGGCAAACTAATATCTAAATTGGTCATGATCACATTAAGGCTGTTTTCAGTTTCTACAGCATATGGGATCGCTACAAAGTTCCTATTACGGCTATAGCGATTTATGGTATTGTACTATGGTAGCAGAATGGGTTTCTTTAGGGACGAAAGGTCTATTTTCAGGGATAAAAGTTCCAGTTTCAGGGACGAATGACCAATACGAGGGTGAATGACCGACGACGAAAATAATAGAAAAGGATCCCTCGCTTAATGTTCGGGATCCTTTCTGTTATTTCTACCGCGAAGCGGATTGTTCAGCTCTTCGCACACCGTAACTAACAATTCTCATGATCAGAGCGTAGCTATCCTCCTTAGAAATAGAGAATAGTTGGTTTGTCCTATGCTTAAATTTTACTTGCCATCCATAACGGTAATGGACAGTCCTTTTTTACTGATCAGCCCATTGATGGTGTCTCCAATATAATGGATGGTATATTTGCCGGCTTTGGCTATTGGATATCCCTTTTTAAGATCAAATGTGATCGTCTTACTTCCGCCGGGCGCTATTTTATGATAGGTTTCCGCTGGAGGTGGCATGACACGTCGCGCCATAGGGCCCATATACTTGACTTCTTCTCCCTTACCGTTTTCAACCTGAAGAAATTTGCTGACCATATTTTCAAACGGTGTGTCGTATTGGCAAAAGGATAAGGTATCTGGGTTTGAATTGGTCACTTTAAATTCGATCATAATGGGCTGATCGATCTGATAACGCTGACTTCCGTCTAATGTAACGTAAAGACTTGAATCGGCATGTTTTGTTTCCATCCCAGTAATGTTGTTCTTAAGATGCGCACACTGTATACTCAGTAAAGCAGTAGTGAGCAAAGGAAGAAATTTTAGTAATTGTTTTTTTTGCATAAAATAGTACATTTTGATACTGCTGTTCAAAAAAGATGCCATCATAAACGAAGCAATTATCTGTTTTCTACTAATTGCTTTTATTTTTCGGATTTTTAGCGTAAATTAATATAAATCAATCTTTTATTTGTTCTACATGGATACGTACTCAAGCCAAATTACACACATTACACCTGAACATGCGCATAAAAGTCTTGCCCCATCTAATCCGTATATCACTCATCAGACACGGAATTTGCTCTTTCAGCTTAATAAAATTGGGCAAAGTGAACAGGTGCTATTGGGGCATCAAAGTACCAATACGCTGGGGCGGAAGGGTATTACAAATATTGGAAATTCGGATATTAAAGATGTATGTGGTCAGTTTCCGGGGATGGTTAGTTATGATCTAGGCTGGATGGAACTGAATAATGGTGCTGTATGGCTAGAAGGCCGCGTCGCTCATCTTATCGATGCAATCAAATACTGCCGGAAAATAGGCTTACCCATCTGCTTGTCTTGGCATACGCGCAATCCCATCGATAAGGTGTATGACCAAAAAAATCGAAATGCCAAAGGAAAAATCAAAGATTTGGGAAATACAGTGACTCAGATCCTTACTAACCCAGCCGTAAAGAAGACTTATCTGTCCTGGCTAGCGATGTTGGCTGATTTTTTCGGACAGCTGCAGGACGAGAACGGCAACTTAATTCCTGTTTTATTCCGGCCATTCCACGAATGTAACGGGGGCTGGTTTTGGTGGGGCAAAAAGGCTTGTTCGGCCAAAGAGTATATCGAACTCTACCAACTCACGCATGACTACCTGACGAAAGAGAAAAAGGTAGATCATCTATTATGGGTATACAATACCGATAAGGTTTTTTCGGAAGCTGATTTTATGGAGCGCTACCCGGGTGATACCTATATCGATTTGCTATCGCTAGATTTTTATGATTCCCCGCGCTACAGTACGACTGCTTTTCGGCAGAATCTTGACAAATCAATGGATGTACTTGTCCATTGTTCGAAACAGTTAAAGAAGGGTTGCTTCATTGCTGAAGGTGGTCTGAAAAATTATAGCGATGCCCATTATTTTACGGAAAGATGTGTCCATTATTTTAATAAGGATATAATCGCCTTTATTTTTTGGGCCAATACTGCTAAGAATTATTATGTTACTTATGCAGGTGATCCGCAACAAGGCGATTTTTTAGAAATGCTCAAAACGCATCCGATTTTGTTGGCGGATGAGCTCGGCAAAATGAATATATATCGTTGAGTAGCGCTGTTATTCAATTAATTTGCTCTGGTGTCTTTCTAATATATTATAGATATGTTTCACGTCTTGTGATTTTTCTTTTTGAACCATCAGCAAAGCATCCGCTGTGGAGACGAGTATGGTATCTTTGAGCCCAACGAACGCAGTATATTGCGTTGTTCCAATGGACATGTTGCCAAATTCGTCCACGGGATGACCAACATCAACCAAATAGTCATATAAGGACTCGAAAGAGCCTAAATCTGACCATTCAAACGCGGTCTTTACAACCCTGATTTTTGTGGATCGTTCCATCACGGCGTAATCGATACTGATGGAGGGTATTTCTTTGGAAAGTGCTCCATCAAGCCAGCCTTCAGAACTGGATTTCCATGTTTTTAAGGCGGCGGAATAGACATTGGGAGCATGTAGTTTTAATTCTTCCAATAAGGTATCCGCTCGAAAGCAAAACATCCCGGAGTTCCAAAGGAAATTGCCGCGTTCCAAAAATGATTCTGCTGTATCCTGATTTGGTTTTTCGCGAAAAGAGCGTACCTGATCGTCTTCGTATTCGATATATCCATAGCCGGTCTCTGGCTTGGTGGCCTGAATGCCGAAGGTAACCAGGTAACCTGAGCGTGCTTTGTCGATTCCGGCAGTGATCGCCTCGGCATACGCTTCGTCGCCGATAATTAAATGATCGGAAGGTGTCACTAAAAGGATATCGCTTGGATCAGAGGCTAGGGCCGCAAAGGCAATGGCTGCTGCGGTATTGCGTGGGTAGGCTTCGATAATCTGCTGATGGGCCACCTGCATGCTGTCTAAGGTCTCTTCACTCAACTTATAATTGTCTTTGTTGCCAACGACCAATAGGCTATCGGTCAGGAATTGATTGCGTTTGATGGTCATTCCAAAAAGGGAACCTTCTTTAAACAGATTTAAATATTGTTTAGGCTGATTTTTGCGCGATAATGGCCATAGGCGGCTGCCAACGCCACCACTTAGGATGACATGTTTGATCTTATTCATAATTTATCGTTAAAAATGTAGGATGTTAAATCATTGCTTTACTGTTTTTAAAGGATTCTTTTTCGGCTACGACCTGCCGTAGACCATGGCTGGAAAAGCGATGGGTACGTTTGTTGTAGTAGATATTGATGTCTTTCTGAATACAAAGTTGTCTTCCTGTAAAATCACAATCGCGGTATTCTTCCCCAATGATACGGACCTGGATAGGTAAGGCCAGGAGCATATCAATCAAATCCTGCTCTGTCTCGTAGGGAATAATTTCGTCCACATATCGGCAGCCTTCTAACTGGATATAGCGTTCAACAATGGTCTGACTCGGCTTATTTTTTGTTGGATTGATCTCGCCCGGATCGGTATTGAGACCGACAATGAGGTAGTCACAGTGGACTTTAGCTTCTTCTAACATCATAATGTGTCCAGCATGTAGGAGATCGAAAACTCCAAAGGTTATTCCAATTTTCATCTAATTATCTTTTTTTAATGGCTGATGAGAGCTCGCAAGCTCGGTTTCATGTTTTGATCTATTATGGTCTAAAGGTGATTAGT
The DNA here is from genome assembly GCF_013167215.1 of Sphingobacterium prati. Classification (GTDB taxonomy): domain Bacteria; phylum Bacteroidota; class Bacteroidia; order Sphingobacteriales; family Sphingobacteriaceae; genus Sphingobacterium; species Sphingobacterium prati. The sequence goes on along the minus strand of NZ_JABJWY010000033.1, from coordinate 110,221 downwards.
TCCTTATTGTTGGCGGGTATGACCAATGCACTCTATGCACTGGCTTCGTTGTCTTGGATGGTCGGACTAGCCCACTCTTTCTCGGCCACTAAACGCCTTAATGAGGAGCTTGAAAAGCGATGGTCGCGGCTGTTATAATAGAGGATAATACCCTTCTCTTCGCAATAGGGCCGACCTGTAAAATTTTTCTCCCGATATTCATCACCTAAAATCCGGACATCAATGTTAAAGGAACGCAAGACGTCTTCGAGATCTTGCTCGGTGGCATAGGGAACAATCTGGTCAACATATTTGCAGCCTTTAAGCTGAATATAACGTTCGACGATAGACTGCGTAGGTTTGTTTTTTTCTGGTCTATCTAAAGTCGGGTCGGTCTGTAGGCCACAGATTAAATAATCACAGTGTTTTTTTGCATCTTCCAGCATTTTGATATGACCTGCATGCAGAAGGTCAAAGGCAGAGAATGTAATTCCAATTTTCATTTCTTTTGATTTTATAGTTAAAAATATCGGTTTACATGTAGTAATAGACCTGACCCACTATAGAACAACTTGCCCTGATCGGTCGCGAAGGTGGCGCCGATGCGGGTTTTGTGCAAGAATTCTCGTTCGGCGCGGAGCAGGAAGGAAAATTGATTGACGGGTGTAAAGGAATCTTTATAGGGGGTATGAAAATGAGACCCCGTTGATTTTCCGAATTCACTGGTGGCAAATGTCCCATAGTGCCTTGCAAAGGTTAGCTTACTCAGTATATACCACTGATAGATGCTGAACCTTGACCCGAAGTGTCCGGCAACCACCCTATTACTAATAAAGAAATCTTTGGGATAATGGGCCTGGCCAGGCCTCACGGATTGTGCTGTGGCAATTAGTGGGCTGCCCATTCCTAGCCCCTTATAGGACCAGCCCTCCAGATATTCTGAATTGTTATAATAGTCTTCATCGCCAGACTGGGTAGGCTTAGACCAGGGATAACCCGCCTGATCTTTGGAATAAAAAAACTCGAATAATAGGCTCTGCCAATCAAAGGCTTTACCTGATTTGTGGTGAAATGCCTTATTGCTGAGCGTAATGCCGTTGAGACCATCTTTTATATTGGCCAGTTTGGAGAGGGCACCTACATCATAAAAATTTTGCCGATAGACCAAGAGATTTATATTCCCAAAATCATAGGAGACTCCAAGGTCTATCGATCCTTGGTGATTTCCCATTTTTGAGCGGAGTACGGGACTGCCTTTGCCTCCAAAGGCCTTCCCGAGGGAAACATAGGTCAGGGTTTGAAATAAATTGAGGTCAAAGGCTTCGCCATAACGTTTCTTTTCGCCTCCAAATTGGGCCTGATGGTTAAATCCGCCTATCAAATTCAATTTCCAGCTGGGTTTACCAAAACGGAGATAAAATGATTTTTGAAGGAGATAGGTTTCCAGTTCATAATCCTTAGTGGGTACTAGAAATGCACTGGGATTCATCTCCGATTTGCCCATATATCCTAGGGCAAAATTACCTTTAAATGCGAATATTCCGCCAAACCAAGGAAGACGATAATAATCTGGGATACTGATCTCCGCCTTCGGAACACCGAGTGCATTACCCGAAACAGCGAAATTTCCGGAGCTGAGCAGGCTGTCGCCGTTTAATCCCATGAGTTCCTTACTACGACCTAGACGGAATTCGGCCGCATGATATTTGAGCTTGACATGGGCTTCAATCAGATCGCCATTGACTTTTTTGCCCAAATTGGCCCTTCCTTCCAGGGCATAACCCCAATCAAAGGAACGTGGACGCTGCCCCGGCTTTGGGTTAGCATAATTTTTAAAGACGCGTCCAATAACACTTGAAGAGGCCCCTTCAAGTGGGATGGATCCGTACTGGTTGGCACGCATCCATAAGGGTACGCCCTGATCATTGATATATCCGGCATTGACTTCCAGAAAAAAATGGGTATTGCCAGTACTATCCTGCTGGGCGTGGATGTGTAATCCCGGATAGCTAATCTGCAGGAGGATTAACAGTAAGGCATACAGCCAGATCCATCTTGTCGATTGTGCAAAGTATCGCCTGAATTGTATAACATAGTCTTTTCGCATCATATTAGGGTTTAGGTGAATCAACGAGTTCGCTTGCAGGTGCTGCAAAAGGATTGCGGTACCTTCGAAGCTTTTCTTTTAGGATTAAATAAAAGAAGGGCATATCGTCGAGGATGTACCGTTTCCATAAGCGTCTTGGTTCTTTCACAAGACGGTATAGCCATTCTAATCCTAGGCGCTGAATCCAAAGTGGCGCTCTTTTTAGTGTGCCCGCTTCAAAATCTATCGTGGCACCCAGGGCCATAAATAGTTTGATGCCTGGAAGTTGGCTTTTGTATTTATATATCCATTTTTCTTGTTTAGGGGCGCCAACGCCAACCACCAGGACGCTCGCTCCGGATTGATTGATCAGCGCAATGATTTCTTGACATTCTGCTTCATTTTTTTCAAAACCAAAACTGGGAGAATGTGCTCCTACCACCATATGACGGCCTGCCTTTTGGTTGATATTAGCTGCGGCCTTATGGGCTATCCCTGGTGCGGCCCCCAGTAGGAATAGGCTAATGTCTTCATGCTCTTTGTGATAATGATAATACATGGGAAACAAGGTGGATCCTGGAATGACTTGTTGCACAGACCTTCCTAATAGGCGTAAGCCTAGTTGTACAATATTGCTGTCGCAAATGATCCATTCGGCCTGATTATAAATCTGATAGAATTCATGGTCCTTCTGTAGTTTCATTAAATGGTCTACATTAGGGGTAATCAGAACGCCACTATCCATTTGTGCCAAGAGTTGTGGAAGCTGAATATCGAGCATCTTTATATTGAAGATAGGTTGTGTTTTCATATGCATTGCTTAAACGTTGGAACCAAATTTTTTGCGGAGTTTTACAAATGGCATTTCTACTTTATAGTAAGAAAAGAGGGAAAATACAAGTGTGAATATCGTTACAGACAATTGCCATTGCAGCCCGTATTTTGCAAAGTACAAGGTCGATAGGGGAATGGCTAGCCAATGAAATAAATAGATGGAATAGCTCAACTTGCCAATATAGACCAGAATAGGGTTGGCAAAAAGACTAGCATAGATCTTATGCTGTGTCGCGTAGACAATATGGACAATCAAGGGGGCCAAGCATATTCCTTGAATCGTATACCTTAGGGTTTCTCTGAACGCGTCATCACGCCATAGGAAGGTAAGTAGGAGTCCTATAAGGGAAATAAAAAAAATAAGATTACTTCTCAGTATACTATAAATCCGCTCTTTGTGCTTGCTCATATACAGTAAATAAGCCAGTAGGGATCCATATAGAATGGAATCTATACGGGTGTGGGTCAATGAATAATTGTATTTTTCATAGATCGCTGGATCTTTTAATTGGATGACATAATAGAAACGGAATAGTAAAGGGATAATCAATAAGAATGTACAGAGTAGGATATGGGCCGCGCTATGCTTGTAGGTCCAGAAAAGCATGAGGGGATAAAAGAGGTAATAATGCTCTTCAATGGATAGCGACCATAAAATTTTAAATGTGCTCCAAAGGGGATGTTCTTGCTGATAGTTGATAAAATAAACATAAAAGTAATTTTCAAAATAGAATAGGGCTGCTCCAAGCTGCGCAGTAATGAGTGGCACCCGGTGAATCAATAGTATGATAACTGCTGCGAGGGTAAAGAATAATAGGGCCGGGTAGAGCCGGAATGCTCTCCGGATATAAAAATTGACAAAATTGATGGTATGGGTTGTCTGAATTTCATGAAGAAGAAGTTTGGCAATGAGAAATCCGCTGATGAAAAAGAAGACCGTGACCCCAAATCCCCCTGGAATTAAGTGCCCCAATCCGATATGGGATAAATATACAATGAGAATGGATATTCCTCTAATCCCGTCAAGTTGTTTTATATTTTTATTGTCTAATAACATGGTATAAATTCGCTTATTTAATTCTTCTGTTTTCTCGATCGACCAAAACCTGTTTGTATTTAAATATTTTTTCTAAACCGATGAGGATATTGCTTCTATGTGCGAGTAACTGCTTGGCAACGTAGGCTTTTAGCCCGAACTTATGGGCATTGGATACGAAGTACAAAACAGAGTATTGATAACCGGACAAGTGGTAGCTTCTTAGTAAATCATTGACCCGGATGGTCTCATCAAAGCGGGATTTGAAATAGTCTGGATTTACGGTATTGACAATGCTACCTTCTCGGACGGTTACGGTATAGAGGATTTCTTCTTTGACGGTGAAGGAGCTGCATAGGACACCGCATAGGCAAGAAAACCACATGTCATTTCCTGCGATGACCTCAGCAAATCGGATCCGATGTTGTTCTATAAAACTGCGCCGATAGACTTTGCCCCAGGGTACTGAATATTTGTAGCGTACATCCATCTTGCCCCGCTGTTGAAAATTGGTGACCAGCTCATTGAAAAAATGATGCCGATGGCTTGTTTGATAGCTTTGTGAATCGACAGAATTTACTTTGTAACATATTAAATCTTTATTATAGGCTGGAATACGGTCGAGCTCATGGGCAAGTGCATGGGTAAAGTAGTCATCTGAATCTGCAAAGAGAACATAGGTGCCTCGTGCCATCTCCAGGCCGATATTACGGCTGGCTCCGGCACCTTTCCCGATGCTATTAAGGTGTAACTTAAAGTTGTAGGACTTTTGCAGTTCCTGCAATTTTTCCTTTTCGCTTGCTTGGCTGGCGTCATCAACAACGATGATTTCCAGATCTTCGCGCTTGGGTATTGACTTCAATAGCCTGTGCAGCAAGTCAGCCGAATTTTTGTGGGGAATGATGATGGAGTAGGTCATAGCTAGGTAATAAAAATATCGTTAATCGTTTGATTGGATAGGGTGCTATACTGTTGTTCGGCACGCTCAAGTTGCTCGAAATGCGCTTGGCGTTGAACAAGGATGGCGCTGAGCTGGCGCGTAATATCTTGTGCTTCTTGCTGCGTATCGAGTAGTAGTGACTGTAAGCCTGCGTCAATGAATATCCCTTTAATCTTGACATGTTTATTGATATCGGTTACTATGATGGGTAGGCAACCGTATTTTGCGGCCAAGAGCGCAACATGTAAGCGATTGGTGAGCACTGCTGCTGCAGATTGATAATAATGTGCATTTGCGAGCCCTAATTGCTGCTCATGGAAGTGGATCGTTGCATCGGTTTGGATTGCTGCATAGAGTTGCTGGCTAAAGGCTGCATCCGAGGCGACTTGATAGACGATTTCAAACTGGTATTGATCGGCATTTTGACGTACAAGGGCTTGAATGAGTTGGAGCAGATCCTGTTGATAGCCAGCAGCGCTGCCTTGATGGACTGCGCTCCGGAAAGAGAGTAGGATCTTTGGCCGGCTGTCCAGGCCGGTATCATGGGCTGGAGGTGGAGCAGTTTGTGGTTGGAATGTCCAGCATAGATCAGGAAAAATCTTGGCTTGTGATATGCCCAATCTTTGGGCATATTGGAGCGATAGACTATCCCGGACATAATAATGGCATACAAAAAGAGCCCTAAAGCGTTCGCCAATGTTGCCAAGGGGGCTTAACGGACCTAGTGAAAAGCCGATCTTAATAATCCGTACGCCTATGAGATAGAGCAGCATGTAAAATAATCCTGATAGTATATATTTTAATCCGGTAACATTTGATGTCGTTGACTGATCTCCTGGGGGAGAGGCAAGAAAATAGACCTGTTGTTGGGGCGTGAAAATTGCTTGTACAGCACATTTTAGCAACTGGAGATGGAATCCTAACGGTCGGGAGCTTGATTTTTCAGTTTCTTGCAAGGCTAAAATCTCGGTATAATAATCAGGCATGCCTTTGTCGCTCACAACGACGCGACTGAATTGCCGAAAGAATTCGAGTAGGCTTTTATTGATCAGTTGGTCGCCAATATTATGGTATTGTGTATATCCTTTATAAAACAAAATGTTAGGCATGGTTAATTAGGCTTTGGTAAAATGTGTAATATTGCTTTTCGATTTTCAGGATATTAAAATTCTCGGCATAGTCCCTGCGTTTTTGCTGTAGCGATGGATCATTTAGGGCTGAGTTATTGAGGTGTAGGCATAGCAATTCACTGAGATGATCTTCATCTTTGGCAATGTATGTTGGTTCTATTTGCTCAATCAGTTCGGTCAAACCGCCACCATCTTGCATGACCAGGACAGGCTTACCCAAATGGAGGCACTCGATGGCCACCAGACCGAATGGTTCGGAAACGGATGGGAAGACACAAACGTCCATAGCCTGTTGATAGGCTCGCACATTTTTTTGATAACCGGTAAAATAGATGCGATCGGTTAAATTTAGCGCTTCAACCAACCGCTCTAGCTTTTCTCTTTCTGGGCCATCGCCAACTAAAAGTAGGATGGCTTCTGGGTAATCTGTACTTATTTTGGCAAAGCTCTGGATGAGTAGGTCTACACGCTTCCAGCTGATAAACCTGCTGCTTGTCCCGATGATATATTTGCCCTTGCATGCGGGAAATTGCTCAAATGCCAAGCTGCTTTCAGTTGTTTGGATAAAATGTACACCATTGTAAATAACCGTATTGAAGGTTGTTTGCAGCCCCTTGTCCACCCAATATTGTTTGGAGTATGTGGAGTTGTTGACGATACCTTTGCAGTGATTGTTCATCTGCCACACTTGTAATCCTGCTTTCATTTTATGGTAATAGCTTTGCTTTCTCCGGATCGCGCCGGCAGTATGTACAGTGAAGATGACAGGTATACCTGACTGTGCCAATGTACGCAAGAGGAGTGGCTTGAAAATATGAAGCTGCGCAATATCGTAGTCCTTGACAATGGTGTGAATGTTTTGATAGCGGGATAAGCGCAGATCAAAGGGTTTAAGGACTTGAAAGTATATTTTAACATCGAGATCCAGCATTCTTCTGTTGGCGACCTTATCTTTGGCCTGGCAGCATAAAATGGCTACTTCGATGCTTGGGTTTTGTAATTGTGCCTGAATCAGGTAATACAGGTAACTTTCTATACCCCCAAAGAGAAAATCGTGAACGACATGTATTATCTTAAGTTTTTGCATGGCTAATGGACTTTTGCTGAAGTTGATAATGATATAATAAGTTGCCTTTGCTTAATATGTATAGTGCCAAACAGAGCGTGGGGATGGTGCCCAGTAGGGTAGACCCTGCTATATTTCCGATAAACAGAAAATAAATGTAATATTTAAGGTAGCTGTATTGCGGCGCGACTTTTAACCGCATGACTTTAAAGAGCAAGACAGCGAAAAATAGCAGCCCCAAAACACCGAAATAGAGAAAGATGGAGGCATAACCTACGTCGGCAGGTATCAGCCCCTGACTACGGCCGTTTTTATCGACAAAATCTCCATAGCGTGACTTGCCCAGGGAAAACATGCCATTGCCAAAAATATCATTTAAAGGGCTCCGGGAGACATCGTTAAAATAAAATTTGTAGGCCGCAAGCCGGACATTGTCATCCCCGTCCTGTTGGGATTCCAGCTCTTTGTTGGTGCGTTCTTGTAGCCCCTGAAAGATATTGGCAGCAAGGATGGGTAGTATAAATACCAGGCTCCCCAGGACAATAATGGCACCAAGTTTTTTGGCGAAACTCGACCCTTTCAGGTAAAATAATAATCCGAGCAATAAGCTAATCACAATGGTCTGACGGCCTAATTGAAGCACGATGGTGATAAAAAAGATCAGGATCAGTATGAGCCATTTGTTCTTATTGCGCTGCATCTTATACTTATTTATGGCAAGGAAAAAGGCCAGATACAAAGGGCCGCCACCGATGAGTGTCAAGCGGATTCTCGACAGGCCTCGTTCGGTGTCAATTTCCTTGCCTATTTCACCATAACCCAAAAATAAACGTGTTGGTGCTACAGCTAGTGCGATGTAAAAGCAGACGATAAAGAGGGCTGTAAACCACCATAATAATTTCTCCGCCTCCTTCGTTTTAAGATTTCGCTGAAGCAAATAAAAATAGAGCAGGAAGGAAAAATAGGGCAGACAGGAGAGTAGTGTATCGATAATACTCTGCCCCCAGGTCATCATACAGACCAGCGAGGAGAGGAAGATGATCCCAATAAATAAACGAATGGGAGTTGAAAATACATCTTTGTAGCGACTGTTGAAAAATCCAGATGCTACTGCTCCCATCAGATATAGGAGAACAGGGTAAAAAAATAGTTTCCAGATATCGTCTGTAAACCCTAATGGCCGGAATAAACGGACATAAAGTAAACTGAACAATAGCACGAATGCGCCTGTGGAGCTAAGTTTGTTATGCCTGCTGAAGATCTCCATCGTACTGAAAGGTCAAGAAGTTGTCAGCGAAAGCGCGCTCCATTTCCAGTGCTGCCATGGGCACGCTATAATCTATAGTCCACTGGGTTACTTGGGGGAGGTCCTGAATACTGTTTATAACTCTATTTTCGAGGCGCAGTTTTTTTACAAGATTGAGGACACGGTGGGGATTGGACGGCTTGTAGACACTATAAAAGTCTTTTTGAAAGTTAATGGCGAAGGCTGTCCCATGAAATGAATTGGAGACAACAAAACGGCATTGGTCGAGTACATCCAAAAATTCGGCGGGTCCGAGGTCTGCAAAGGTATACTGGATGGGTAGCTTGGTTTTTACCTTGAAAAGGGAAACAATCGGTAAGGATAATTCTTGTGCGATACGGTGGGCAATTGCAATGGTTTTGCTATCGTTATCAAAGGTGTAGAGCAAAATAAATTCTTTTGGTAGACCGCTCACTGGCTGGCGGATGCTTAACCAGTCGCTCTTGCTAAGTAAAAGGGTTGGATCGAGTACGACTTGTACATCCTGTTTAATGGGGCTAAGCTGCTGCCGTAAATATTCTTCCCGTACAGCGACAGCTTGGTAGCTGTCGAGATACTGTTTCAGTTGCTGGAGCTCCAAAGCATTAAAGTCACGGGCGCCCGCACTCGATGCGTAAGCAAATTTGCGGGGTGAATGATTGGTATCCAAGAGGTAAACAGGATCCAGCTGGCCGCCGGTAAACTGGGGGTTCCAGAGCTGATCACTGCCGCTCACTAAAATGTCGAAGCTGGATGAAACTGCACGAAATTCGCCGATATGATGTACTGGCGATGTGAGCGGAATATAGTGCTGTAAAAAAGCATTAAACTTTTTTTCCTTTTTATAATTACGCCTGAGCAAATAATAGCTTATAAAATGTTTGACATTTTGTACGGACGTTTTTTCCGTATCCCACAATTGATGACTATATTTCTTGGTCAGTGCCTCCTGTTGATAATCAATACAATAGCAGTTAGCGTATTTCTGATTCAAAAATTGACATAAGGCATAGGCTTGCAACATGCCGCCATAGTTATATACATTGTGAAAAGTAACAATTCCGATTTTCATTAGGCAAAAAATTTAGTGATTTGATCGACTTCTAACCGTGGTGAAGAGGCAATTTCTAGCGTGTCTGGTAAATAACCCGCCGAAATTACTAAACCAATCCGCTCATTATCGGGTATATGAAGGAGTTTGCGTAAACGCGTATCCCGTTTATGGTCTACGCTCCAATTAAGCGGGCAGGCTCCAATCTCATGGTGATGAAGTGCGTTGAGCAATGACATGGCAAACATGCCTGTATTTATGTAGGATTCGTTTCGGTCATTTGGCCCTTGAAAATAGGATATATTGGCCGTTAAAATAAATAGCGTGCTGGCTAAATGTCCAAAGCCCCGGTTGCCATATTGAAGTTTAAGTACTTCTTCTTTTACTTCGGGCGAAGTGATTACATAAATTCGATTGAGCTGCCGATTGCAGGATGTTGGTGATTTCATGGCGAGACTAATGCATTTTTTTAAGATTTCTGCGGGAATGGGCCTGCTGGAATAATTGCGGCATGAATACCGCGACGATGAGAATAGATCAAAAGGATGATCCTTGTATTTGAAATATTCTTCCCGTGTAAATCGTAGTTGGTGAACCTGAGGGGCTTGTATAATTGAATTGGAGAATTCCTGATACTGCTGGGTAATCTCTTCGGGCAAAGTATAAGCTTGTTCCTGATGAAAGTAAAAATATTCTGCCAATACGTTCTTGCTATGCTGATACTCTAGACACTTGGTATCATAACCTTCCTTCTTAAATTTTTGTAAGAGTTCAATAAGATCCTTGATGACAGGTAGGCCAAACCCAAGCCTAGTCTCGGGCATGGTTAAGCCTTTCTCGATCACATGGTATAGGATAGTCAGACGACCTTTATAAGCATCCTCGTTAGAAAATAGCTGTTTTACATTTGAATAGTTGTAAAATCTGACCAGATCATAGTAATAGATGCGGAAAACACGCATGTAAACTAATGCGTTCTTACCTAATATAGCTTTTAAACGATTCATACACTAAGACTTATATTTTTTTTCTTTATCTTTTTAATAGCCGCATTCACCATCGTCCGCTCCGATGCATTGATGCCCAACAGGTAGATGCTGAGGGACATGACGATGGTATTGAGCAGGACAGTCAGAAACAGACGGAGGATGGAGAAATTAAGACAGTATTGAAGTAGAATCATGGTACATACGGCAACAGTCGATACCAATATAACCTTGATAATGACCTCACTGAAAAAACGATTGATTCCTATTCTGGTGACTTTATGGCAGATGATTAAACGCAATGTCAGCGATACAACTTCCATGCTGCTCATGGCCAAAAGTACCTGAAATACAGTACAACCAAACTGCAGCAAAATATAGGTTATGGGGACAATCAGAATAATGGTGCTGCCCACAACAGATTGATACAGCTTGATGTTTCCGCTCGCCTGCACAGCGGATTTTAATCCCGTTGATAGCTGGTTGATGACTGCATTGATCAGGATAACTGTACAGAAAAGCGCGGTTGTTGGTGGTATTTTGGGAAGCCAGAGGTGAAGGACGCCATTCATCTCGGCAATGAGGGGAATGACAACAAACAGCAGCAATAGGGTGGAACTTTTGGACGACAGCAAAGAGAGCTTGGTCATCCGTGCCCGGTCTCCAATGCCCTCACTTTTCATGATCTGTGGATTTAGGGCTTTGGAAATGATCACAGAGAAGGACTGAAGCTGGGAATTCATTTGCTGTGAAATCGCATAGGTACCATTTATATTGACGCCCAAAAAGCGGTTTAGCACGACCGCAATGCCTTGGCTTGAGGCGACATAACAGATCGATCCAAATAGATTCCAGGTGGCATAGGATAGCATTTCACGAAAGAGATATCCTTCTCTTAACCATTTCATCTGTATGCTGGATTCCTGGTATTTTATTCGGCACCATAGTGATTTTGCAATACGGATCACAATGGTGGTAAACACGATGCCGGCACTGTAAGCAATTAATTTATGCGCGCTGAAAAAGGTGATATAATAGGCTGCCACTAGCTTGAGCATCGTCTCTACGATGCCAATGATGGCGTCAAATCGCATGTCTTCTTTGGCATTGATCAGTGAATCATATGGGACAGCATTGACCGTAAAAAAGGTGCTGATGACCATCATATGGTAGCAACAGGTCGCTTCAAACTGCTTGTCGGCCGGAATTTTAAGAAAACCACCCAAGAGCCAAATGCTAAGTACTTCAAGGACGAAGACAATGATAAGGCTGATCATAAAGTGGATGCTCACACTCGAATTGAATATTTTCGTTAACGTATGGCTATCATTTTTACCGAGATGATACGAAAGGTAGCGCTGGGTGGTGATGGTCATGGCACCATTGATAAAAGCAAGCATCAGGATAACGCCTGCGATCAGGTTGTAAATACCAAAATCGGCAATACCCAGTGCACTGATTAGGATCCGGGTACTGTATAATGTGACAAAGGCCGAGAAGATAAGCTTGCCATATAGAAAACTTGTGTTCAATAATATTCGTTTAGCGGGGTTATTCATGGCGTGATTGCTTTATTTTTATTTCTTGTTCCAAAATTTCCACCAGGGCTGTTTCTCTTCTTGCCCATAATCGCCATAACCGTAGCCGTAGCCATAACCATAATTTCGCTGATAGCTACCTTTGGCCTGAACATCATTGACCACAAACTGGATGGGTTTGATTTTTCCTTTCTTTTCCAGGTCGTTCGGAATAAATAGCTGCTCCTTGAAGGTGAAGTCTTGGCGGATGATATAAAGACAGACGTCGGCATAGCGATTTAATAGTTGTGCGTCAGTAACCAACCCCACTGGCGGAGCATCGATGAGAATGTAATCATAACGGTCTTTGAGGTTGTTTATCAGATCTGCTGTTCGTTGAAGTACCAACAATTCGGCAGGATTAGGCGGAATGATTCCGGCCTGAATAAGGTCCACAAGCTCATGTTTGCGCGATGGGGTGATGATTTCATCTATTTCCATTTCCGGACGGACAACATAGTGCGAAAATCCAGCCCCTGCTTCAATAGATAATTTGGAAGTTAAGGTGGGTTTCCGAAGGTCGAGCTCCATCAATACCACGCGTTTATTTAGTAAGGCTAGTGTGACGGCTAGGTTCAAGGCAATGTACGACTTCCCTTCGCCGGACATGGAGGAGGTAAATAGGATGGTTTTGCCGCCCTGCAAGACAAACTCCAGATTGGTCCGCAAGGCCCTAAACTGTTCGGCTATAGGTGATCTTGAAGTCTTGGTGATCACAACCTGCTCATGGCTTTGGTTGTGTGCAATCGCTCCCAGGACGGGCAGATTGCTCCGGCTCGTAATATCTTCTATCGAACGTATACGTACATTAAGCAGATCTTTGAGGTAAACAATTCCTAAAGGCGTGATCAGGCCTGCCAATAAACCCAATACGTAGATAAGCTTTTTTTTCGGGGCGATGGGAAATTCATCTGCCTTGGGTGAATCAATTACTTTGGCATTGGCGACGTTGGCTGTTCGGCTGATAGCTGTTTCTTCCCATTTTTGTTGTAGAAATATATATTGCTCCTGTTTGATCTGCTGCATCCGCGTAAGATCGATAAATCCGCGCTCGATGGTAGGTACTTCTGAAAGTTGATTTGTCAGCAGGTCGCTTCTTTGCTGTTGTTTACTCCGCGATAGATCCAGTTGTTGCCTTGTATTTTGAATATTGGCGATCATATCCGCACGCAGGCCCTGCAATTGTTTGTCAATATTTTGAATAATCGGGTTATTGACTGTATTGCCTAATAGTAATCTTTCACGTTGTAAAACCAGCTCATTGAAGCGCGGGATCAGCGTGTTGAAGGATATATCTTGCGGGATAATAGATGCCGGGACTACCCGTGGATTGCTGCTGTCCTTAAGATACTTGCTTATATCATCTAGTATGGCAAGTTGCGTTTCAGCTTCGGCGAGGGATTTGCTGTACTCCGAAGAGGTATGCAAGAGGATCTTGCTCTGCTCGGAGATATCAGACAGGCGGGCATTCTTCTTATAACCGGATATTTTGTTTTCTACCCCTGCAAGTTCTTTTGTGACAAATTTAAGGCGTGCGTTGATGAAAGAAAGGGTCGAATCAGCAACGGCATTTTTATCATGCAAATTTCGTTCGATGTACTTTTGAATCAAAGTCCGCAAGATCTGTTCGCCGCGCTGGGCAATGCCGTGATTTAGCGTTAGGTCTATAGTTGACACATTTTTATTGGTAACTTCAATGTTGAGCGATTCCGCTAGGCTTCCGACCGCTTTTCTGATGGGGATAACAGAAAAGCCAAAGGTCATTCCTTCAACAGTAGGATATTCTTTTTTGTGCAGGATCACGGTGCCTACGCCGGGTAGGCGAAAGTCCTTATCATAGGTGGTGCGAAAGCTCGTGTCTGCATTGGACAATTCGACGGTTTTGCTGTCAATTAAAAGAGCCTTAAGGCTGATGCCGTCACGAATAGAGTCCGGATTTGAAAGCAGTTGGAGTTCAATGGGTGCCAACATGACTGGAGCATTATGTACCTGTCCGGCGTTGAAATAGGTGATATAGGTTTTTTCGGCAAGTACCGCTTCCCGAAAGAGGTCAGCCGTTTTTAACACCTCTACTTCATTGTCGACAGAATTTTTTGCGCCCATAAGGCTTGAGAGATCCAGCAAGGCTGAGGGTTCCACCATTCCGCCCTTTTTGTCGTCCGATACAAGCAATTTGGCCTTAATGGTGTAGGTCGGGTTAGTATACCGAAGGTAGAGATAAGCGAGGCTTAAACCGACGAGCGCACATAAGGCAAACCAATACCAGTTGCTATAGAGTCGCCGAATAAATTGGATCAAATCACGATTGTCCGATTTGGTATCTTCAAAAGTTAATTCGTCTTCCCAGTCGTTTATTTTCTTCATATAAAAGATAGTTAGAGCGTGTAAGTTTAGTAGTTGAATGAAAATACAATGATGGATTTGGATACATCAATGTATACGGGTGAATACGACGACTAATAAAGATAAAAATGAGCCTACGAGTGCAAAAGTTTGCGTCCGTGAAGCATTATTCATTGCCGCTTTGCCTTTTCCAGGCTCTACATAGATTACGTCGTTTTGTTTCAGATAGAAATATGGAGAACTAAAGAGCTTGCTGTCGTTAAGATTGAGTCGGACGAGCTCTTTTTGGCCATCGTGATCCCGCGCCAGAAGCACGTTGTCCCTACGGCCATAAATGGTCATATCCCCTGCTAGTCCCATCGCGTCAAGAATGGTGACTTTCTCATTGGGTAAACTATAGGTCGCTGGTCTGGTGACCTCCCCCAGGATGGTGACTTTGAAATTGGCGAAGCGCACAAGCACATTCGGATCATTATAATATTTTTTTGCCAGATTGGTGATCTTTTCTCTGGCCTGAAAGGTGGTTAAACCCTTGACGTAAATATCGCCCAACAGGGTAATATTGATATAACCGTTTTTGTCAACCAGATAACCCGATATCAGTTGATTACCCACGTTGCTAGCTGAACTGGCACCTACAGCCTGTACAGGCGTGGACTGATTGGAAATGGCCGCCGAGGTAGGGTCTGAGGTCTGGATGGTAATATTTAATATATCATCCTGTTGGATGGTAGGATCCGTAAAGGCTGTTGACGTACGCAATAAGCGGGTTGAATCGGCCGGAAGATCGTTAAAGTAAACCGTTTTTTTTACTGAACAGGACTGTAGTGAAAAAAAGGTAAGTAGGAGATATAATAAATACTGGGCCTTGTGTAAATGGATTTTAGGAATACTCATGTTAATCGTGTTGTATGTGTTGTAGAATTGTAGTTTATTGTTGTAGAACAGCGTGCACCTGTCCGCCTAATTCTTGGTTTTTTAGCCTGCAATTTTTAAATAAGATGCTGATATTATGAGTTGTATAGTACTGTTCCATTACCTTGGTATGTTTGCTATGGTGCACATCGGTACCAACGAAATCGATTAGTCCTGCATCAATCAGGTGTTGGGCTGCTGTTTTCTCCCGGGAGCCATAGTACCCGGAGAGAGAGAGCAGGTTAAGCTGCAGGTAGCATCCGCGATCACGCAATCTTCTGATGTTTTCTATGGAGCCATGGTAATAGATATAGCGTTCGGGATGTGCCAATATGGGCTTATAGCCCAAGGTCAGAAGCTTAAAAATATCCGCTTCGATGGTTCGGCTTTCGTGGATGTAGGACATTTCTATCAAGATGAAATTTCCGGGGAGTGTCAGCAAATCCTGCTCTTTCGCGTTAGATATGAGGGAATGAAAGTGGCTGTCAACCATATATTCCGCTGCGTATCCCCCATTTACGGCACACTGTTGCTGTAGGATTTGATAGGCAGTTGCGATAGATTTGGGTGTATTGGGATGTACTTCCTGATACACATGGGGCGTAAAGTAGAATGTGGTTAGGCCTAGCTGCATAAGTGAATCCATTAAGGCAACGCTTTGGGCAATGGACGTGCTACCATCGTCTATCCCCGGGAGTATATGTGAATGAATATCAACCCCAAGCCATTCTAAATTGTATTTCGACGTATTACGTTTAAAAAAATGCCACATGTGTTTTTTGTTTTTGATTACTCCGTGAGCTGAGGATTGTAGAAATACCCGGCCGGAGCGACCGGCCGGAATATCTCCCTACAATCACAAGTCAACACTTGAGTTCTTTGATATTTTATTTGTATATTGATTTTAAAATGCATTTTCTTCTCCTTTAATCATATTGATCGCTGTCATACAGACAATCTTAAAATCCAACATGGCAGACCAGTTGCTTAGGTAGTCCAGGTCGTATTCAACTCTCTTTGCCATAAGCTGTGGGTCTTTTGTTTCGCCTCGATATCCGTTAACCTGAGCCCAGCCCGTAATACCGGGTTTGACAAAATGACGTACCATATAATGCTGAATTAGTTTGCTATAGTGTTCGGTATGTGAAAGCATATGTGGTCTTGGTCCGACGACACTCATCTGTCCCAGAAAGACGTTGATAAATTGTGGAAATTCGTCAAGATTGGTCTTTCTGAGAAAGCGTCCAATTGGCGTGATGCGGTTGTCATCTTTTGAAGCCTGTTTGGCATGGGAATCTTTATTCTGAACCATACTCCTGAATTTGAAGCAATCGAAAGATTTATTGTTGCGGCCAGAGCGGGGCTGTCTGAAAAAGATGGGGCCTGGGCTTTGTATTTTAATAATAATGCCAACTAAGGGAATCATCCAACTTAAAATAAACAGCATGACGAAGGATGAAATCAAAAGGTCAACGAAACGCTTTTTTAACCTGTTTTCCATGGATGACATGGGCTCTTCATGCGATTTTAGTACCGGAAGCTGCATGGTCAAAGCTTCTTGACGACCGTTCCCATACGCAATGTTGGCGGTAATCGTGGGAACAAAATTGAGCTGTACGCATTGGTGATCTGCGGCTAGGATTAGTTCTTGACTGCAGTCTGTAATATCATTTGAACCAATGAGAAATACATCGTGAATACCCGCTTTGGAAACTTCTTCAAAGTAGCGCTTAAAGATGTCAATCTTTTCTTCTTTACTGAGGTCTTTTTCGTCCGATTCAAAGGGAATTGTGTCTACTGTGTAGAAAGCATTTTGCCTTGAGAAAGCGGCTGCAATGTTGTCTAAATTTTCATAATGGCCGATCAAAGCTACTTTTTTATTCCACTTAAATCGTTTTGGCAATTTAACATAAATGTAGGTGAGCAAAAATCGGGAAATCAAACAATACAGAAAAACGATGATCGTAAGGGAAATCAGAAAGGAACCGATGCCCGTAAATGGGTGTGCTAAAAGTGCGTAGCCTGAGAAGACGATCATCAAAGCTATTGCAGTTTTCAGGGTGGCTCTGTAGATGCGCTCAATGTGCTCGATCGTTGCATCATTATACAGATGGTGGATGAGCGATAGTGCCAATGCGGCCAGATTGAACATGGCCCAGAATGAATAGTAGTTACTTGAAATGACCTCCGCTGTGTCAATGAATCCATTAGCTGTGCTCCATGAATTTACAAGTAAAAAAGACAAATTTAAGCAAATGGCGTCTGTTATTATCAGTAACATTTTAATACAAGTTAACGCACGGTTTTGAACATATTTTAGCATAACACTGAATGATTAGTCAAATTCAATGGATGATAAGGTTGTTTTGAAAACCATCACGATAACTATATTAAATAGTGTATTTAATGTTATATAAGAATGTAAATTTTCCTTATATAACATTTAAATGAACTAATGTTTTAAATATCTTAATTTTTTAAAAAAAATAAGATTCGTTTTCGTGATTTTAATTTTCTTAGTTAGCCATATTATCCAAAATAAATTTTAGCCTGCCGCTTTGATTTAATAGCGACAGGTGATTTGCGGTTTCCCGCGTACTCAGTGTTGTTTGTAGATTGTAGATCTAAGTTTGATCATTTCTGTACAAATCACAGGCCAATTATAGGTGTATTTGTTTTTTTAAATAGTTAATTATAAAAAAATAATGTTTTTTGATTGGTTTATAACGCTTTAATTATTTATAAGATATCAAATTTTGATTTTTTATTTAATTTTATTGGTAATATTGTATTGAAAACAGGTCATTTATTTGAAACTTGTACAAAAAAATAGATATTTATGCATTATTTAGTATTTAATTTTTAAAATTAACTAAAAAATATGTGGTATAATTGTTTTAATGTTGTTTTTTTTGTTGATATTATCACTTAATAAGTGAATAATATATTTATTATGTATTAATATTTTGTTATTTATTTGTTTGAATGTATTTTTTATCAAATTTTTATGGATTCTTTTATAATAAAAATGGTTTGTTTTATATTTTTTTATTTTTTTTGTTGTTTTTTTTGGAAATCTATGTGTTTTTTAGTTTTTCTTGCCAATATTATAGCTAAGAAGGTTACCCATTGGGCTTATGTGCTTATTTAACTGCTGGACTGTCTTTATTTTTGGACAGCGGTCTGGTTAAGTTTTCAATTTCAGCATTGTGCCGCATAATAAATAGATTCAATTGCCTACAATAGCCAAGAGCTCGGCTGTAATTTCTTATTTCTACCGCTAATCGGATTGCTCCTCTCGTCATTTATCAAAAAAACTATACTTTAGTTTCGACTGATGTACTGATCGGTGAATATACCTCAGGTCAGTTGCATGTTTCGGTAGTCTCTTCGTGTAAATAAACATAGCAAACTTTTTTATCCTTTATTTATCTTTTAGTTTAGTAATTTCGCACTCGATTACTTATTTTGAGAATACGCGGCGAATACTGCTATCATCACAAAAACCTGCTGGCTTAAAAATGTTTTTTTGAAATTTGACCGATAAGACGATTTTAGGTACGATAAATGTAAGGATTGTCTTTAAAATATTTAATTACTGAAAGGGATACTTTTTTATCGTATTTCGCGATTAAAGTATATAATATCTTATATAGTTAGATGAGTAATTTGTGGAAAGAGGGCTTGTCCATTAACAAGCCGCGTTGGATCATTCTACTGTTGGACATGGCGGTGGTGGCCACTGCTTTTTTGGTCAGCTATGTGCTTATATTCAAGCATAGAGGAGCCGTAGAGCTAGACAATATGGGTAGACAATTGCTACTTGTGTCGTTGATCTATTTGATTTGGTTCTGTATCTCTGGTTCATATAAGGGAGTCATTCATAAAACCGGGATCCGCGAATTGCAACGTATTGTCTTGACGGTTGTGTTGGCATACTTTTCCGTTGAACTCATTTCTAAAACCATAGAATGGCTGTTTCCTTCCTATGGGGATATGCTTCCTTTCTCGGATACACAGCTTTTATTTCATGCATTGATAGCTGGTTTTGGCATGACCGTTAGTCGTGTGCTTTACCGTGCGCTGTATCATGCATTGATGTGGGGCAATAAAGATAACCGTATTCCGGTGATTCTTTTTGGCGCCGGCAATATGGGTAATACCACCTTTCATTTTATCCATACCACCTCGCGCAACAAATACCGGATCGTAGCCATTATGGATGATAATCCCCATCGCATCGGGAACCGTATTCAAGGGTTTAAAATTCACGATATTAATGCTTTAAATAAGGGTTTTGTACAGCGGCACGGGAATGCGTCCGAAATTGTCATTGCGGTGGATGACCGTAACCCGGAACGCTTAGATCAAGTTTTTAAACTCGCCGAACCGATTCCCTTAATTGTAAAAATTATACCGGATACCGCCCGGCTATTGGCCGGGGAGGTGGCGACGAGACAGATCAGGAGCCTGCGTATCGAGGATTTGTTGGGCCGTAAAGCGATTGACCTGGACAATCCTACTATTGCCTCTGAGATGAAAGGCCAGATTGTGCTTGTCACTGGTGGTGCCGGCTCGATCGGTGGTGAACTGGTCCGCCAGCTCGCTCATACGGATCTAAAGCAGCTTATTGTGCTGGACCAGGCGGAATCGGCTTTGTATGATATTCAGCAGGAGCTCAGCGGCTCCCATCATTTTTCGCGTTGTGCCTTTATTGTAGGAAATGTTAGGGATGAGTCTTTTATGGATACTTTATTCCAGTTTTATCGTCCTACTTATGTATTTCACGCAGCAGCCTATAAGCATGTGCCCTTGATGGAGGCTAATCCTTATGAGTCTATTTTAACAAATGTATGGGGATCCTATAATGTAGCGCGACTTGCTGACAAATATGGGGTGTCCAAATTTGTGATGGTCTCTACTGATAAGGCGGTGAATCCCACAAATGTCATGGGCGCTACCAAGCGTGTTGCTGAAATTGCAATCTCAACTGTCAATATGCACTCCAGGACTAATTTTATTGTGACCCGCTTTGGTAATGTATTGGGTTCCAATGGTTCGGTCATTCCATTGTTTGAAAAGCAGATGCTCAAGGGCGGGCCTTTGACAATCACTGATCCAAATATAACCCGCTATTTTATGACGATACCCGAAGCCTGTCAATTGGTACAGGAGGCTGCGGTAATGGGAAAAGGCGGTGAAATATTTGTTTTTGATATGGGGGAGCCTGTGAAGATTATGGAACTGGCTAAGAAGATGATCAGACTCAAGGGGTATCATTATCCCGAAGATATCGATATTAAAATCGTTGGCCTCCGGCCCGGAGAAAAAATCTACGAGGAGCTTTTGGCTAATGGGGAGAATACGGAGAAAACCTATCATGAAAAGATCATGATAGCGAAGGTGAATACACCGGATTTAGCCTTCCAAAAAGCGCGTGTAGAACGTTTATGCGAATTTGTAAAAAATGCAAATTCCAATGAGGACAAAATGAATTTGGTCAGATTGGTCAAGGAAATCGTTCCTGAATACAGGTCTCAAAATTCTCTTTTTGAAACATTGGATAAATAAAAATTGACGCTGTAGGGCTTTCCTGGCGTTTTGTTTTGATGGACGCTAGAAAGTATTGCACACTAAAATAGAAAATCGTAAATTAGAGCACACTAATACTATTGCCCCGAATGGATAATAATAATCCGCAAGACTTATCAACAGAATCTGACGATCGTTTATTGAATACATATTCAGCCGGAGACCCTGATCATCCTGATTGGTATATCTATGAATATGAAAACCACCGCAAGGTACTCGTAGAAGTAGACCCCATATCGGGCAAGATGCACTTTCTTAGGCAGCTCTGATTATTGCCCCGCACTTCGGAGACAGATCATACAATTATCTTTCGTCAGTTTCCTTGCAAGATAAGAATGCATAAAAAACTCCCCAATCACCGAGCGATGAAGGGGAGTCACTTTAATTAACCTAACTATGAAAACACTTAATTCGAATTTCGTATCTATTGCAGTTTTTCTTTTAATGCGTTGAAAACAAGGGCTGCCACGGCGGTACCGCCAGCTGCCTGAAAATGGGTATTGTCCTTTTGCCCTTCGGGGTAAGCCTTGTACTTTCCGGAAGGAATATTCATAAAGTAATTTTGAGTCACGTATGCTTGACCTTTGCTGGTAAACAGGTTCATGGAAAGCGCATTCAGGTCGATGCAGCGTACATTTTGCTCTTTCGCGATTGCTAGCACTGCGGCGGGATAATCGCCATGGACGTTAGCTAATTTGCCTTCTTTCCATGGATAATTGCGTGCCACCGGTGTCAATAGGATAGGTATAGCGCCTTTCTGCCTGGTTTGAAGGATGAACAAACGCAAAAACTCCTTATAGCCTTCGATAGGTACATAGCGTTCGGTATGGGATACTGAGCCATCATTATGTCCAAACTGCATCATCACAATGTCACCCTTGTTTAGTCTATCATATACCTCACGCCATCTTCCTTCCTGAAAAAAAGTACGGGTGCTTCGGCCGCCCTTCGCCCGGTCGTCAATCCGGACTACATCGGTTTTGCCAATCAGATGGCGTAGCTGCGGCAAGCTGTCCGGTGCAAAAAATGCTTGGAACATCTGGCCCCATCCGACCAGGGGAAAACGTTTTTCCATATATCCCTCTTCAAGCGAATAGTCAGCGACAGTGGAGTCTCCGATCAGGTAGATTACCACCTCTTTCTTGTTGTTAAGAAAAGATGAAAATAACAGCAGGCAGGCTAATATAGAAGCTTTGATGGCTATCGGTACTTTGTTGATTGCTGCAGTGGTGCTCATGGATTTATAATTTGGTTACACAAGGATAACAAACTTGGCTGTCACTTCCAAGCTAGTTCTATGCAATCGTTGCCGGTCATAAAAAGGCATGGTCCCTGCCTTTCCCACTGACACCAAAGATGGGGATGCTATAAAAACGAACGTCGTCCGATAGGATAATAAAGGGATGGCTGGAATATTCCTGCACGCGATGAAGATTGCCTGAGTACATTCATTGTAAAATAGGATTTAACATTATAATAACATAATTTCTTAAACGATTCGGGCTGTAGGCTGTTCTATTTATAAAAAAACGAAAGGAAAATATTATGAGTGAATTAACATGGAAAGGCCGTTGGAACGAAATCAAGGGTAAAGTAAAACAACAATATGCAGATCTTACAGATGATGATTTACTGTATGCAGAAGGCAAAGAAGACGAATTGGTCGGTAAACTTCAGAAGAAGACCGGAAAAACACAAGATGAAGTGAATAGCTGGTTGAACGGTTTGTAGAGATAAGTGTTTTTTTGTGATAAGCAAAGCGGATAGCATTCATGTTGTCCGCTTTTTTTCGTTAACGTAGGGGGGGGGG
>NZ_JABJWY010000033.1:0-87541 GCF_013167215.1 Sphingobacterium prati | reverse complement strand
GGGGAGAATGAAAACCTTCAATAACCAATTATAAACCTAATAAGGTATTGCAAATATAATTTCTTTTATTGTTATTTCCTAAATTTTTGTCAATTAAATTCTGTTTTTAATACAAATTTAACATTTTATTATGAATAATATGATGAAAATCATGTTTTATGATATTTTTTGGTATTATTTTGATTTTATTTTCTGGTTATTCGTTCATTTTTTATTTATTTATGGGTGTTTTATTGTTTTTGTCTTGAGTTTTTCAATGAATTTGTTTAATATTTAAAAGTATATTTGTTTTTTTAGCGTGTTCTGCCCTAAAATGATTAAAAATATTGGTTTCCTGTCAATGTTTTGTAATATTTTCACTTCAGTACAAGCGCAAGCATTTGTAGACTACAAAGAGTCCTGCTGCTAAACTTTTTCTATCGCAGACTTGTTGATAAGGTATATGAAATACATCAACACTTATTTATTCGGAATCTTGTTGGCAGCACTTATATTAACAGGTTGCCGTGACCGCAACGCAAAAACGCAATCAGCAAGCGATAGGGAGGCGGACCTGACCGAGCAGGCTGAAAATACCGATTTTACGCTGGCCTGGCTCAATGCGCTATTCTACGAAGAAGATTTTGAGCGCACATTAAAATCAGATCTGCAGCTCAATAAAGAACAGGTCACTGCCCTAAAGGCGGCGGCCAGTGCGGCTGTCGGGGAGTTAAGTGAGGACGAGGAAGCCTCGACCAAATCGTTTAAAGCGTCCATCAAACAGGCGACGACAGAAATTGTGCGGATCCTGGGCGAACAAAAAGCCGGACAATTCTTTCATTTTATAGCAGCACGGTACGCGGATGAGCAGAACAAGCTGCCCTTGCAGCCTAATCAGGTCCCCGAAGATACACGGATCGTTGTCAATGCACCAGCTTTTCGGATGGATGTATTTCAGCAGGGAAAGCTGATCAAAACCTATAAGATCGGCGTCGGTTATCCTGAATTTCCTTTGCCAACGGGCGTGCGGAAGGCGACCAACGTAATCTTTAATCCTACCTGGACGCCACCAGATGAACCATGGGTAAAAGGTAAGGTAACGCCTGGGGAGAAGGTGCCAGCCGGGAGCAAATTAAATCCCTTGGGTCCAATCAAAATTCCTATTGGCATGCCTTCGTTGATTCATGGCGGAAAAGACGCGTCCAAGCTAGGGGCCTTTGCGTCCCACGGTTGTGTGGGCCTGACGGATGCGCAGGTGCAGGATTTTACCAAAGTACTGACCCAGGTAGCGGGCAGTCCAATTTCAGCTGAAGAAATCGCTGACTACGAAAAGAAAAATACGAAAACTGAATCGGTCAAATTAAAACAACCGGTGTTGGTGGAGCTGCGCTACGAAACCATTGTCGCGCAGGATGGCCAGCTGCATATCTATCGCGATGTATACGAACGGGGTACCAATACTATTGAGAATGCGACCCGTGTGCTTGACGCCTACGGGGTTAAATTTGAGAAACTCAGCGAGCAGGAAAAAAGCAACCTGACACAGGCTCTGAATGAGATGAATCAGGACGCGCGTGGCAATAAGATTGCGGGGGCTGATCACCCAGATCAGGGCCCTGCAGAGGATAGTGCCCAGAAAAGAGAGGCCGCCAAAGAGAACCGTAAGGAAAAGGGCCAGGTCACCCGGAAAGTCCTTGGACAGCAGGATATTGCTGTGCCGATAGCAGCGCTCAAGGATAAGGGCTATCCAGCTCCCATAGCATATAATACTGGTAATTAAGGCTTTTACGACTATACAGCGTTTTCTATCGAGTAAGGCGCTGTATAGTCTGATTTTATTTGACCTTAACCAATTCTACACGGCGGTTTTTAGCTCTGTTATCTTCTGAATCGTTGGCAACAAGAGGCCGTTCAGCCCCATAACCTTTCGCTGTCAAACGTGATTTGTCAATTTTTTGCCCCACCAGGGCGTTGAGTACGGCATGTGCGCGTTCATCAGAAAGTTTTTTATTATGTGCTGCGTCGCCAGTATTGTCCGTATGTCCTTCAATGGCAATTTTGAGCGTAGGATTGTTTTTCAAGGCTTCTGCAATCTGAATGACCAGGTCTGTTCCTGCTGTGGTAATACTGGATTTGTCTGTATCAAAGGTGATGTAGACAATTGATTTTCCTGTTTCTGAAAGATCCTTGCTAATATCATCTGCCGTGATTTTGCGGATCGTCTGTTTAAAATTATTTTCCTGTAGTATGTTGAGCTTGGCACCTGCATTATCCGCTGTATATTGAATAAAAATATTGCCCTGATTTTTACTGCGGATCACGTATACGCGGATCTGCTGATCGGCATATCCGATGTCGCCCTCATCACCTTTGTAGGGGTCTTGTTTATGGTAACGCTCGTATTCTTCGGAAGTGATGCTGCCATCGAAAATTTTCACGGCACCAATGGAGGCCAGATAATCTTCCATACTCTTTTCAAAGTAGCGTTGTGAAAACTGTGTCCCCTGTTCGTTGGTGATATTGGCTTTGTAGAGTTTTCCTTCGTAGGGTTTCATCACACCATTGATCGCAAAATAACAGACATCGAAATCCTTATTGATGGGTTGGTTCATTTCTTTATATCCTTTTGGAGGAGTAAAAAAGGGAAATACACCGATATCCGCATCTGAATAGGGGATACTGGCGAGGTCGAACGTCGTTGATGTATCGATTTGTGCAGGCTCCTTCGCTGCTGAAGTATCTTGTTGAATGGGAGCTGTTGTGGTTTCTTTTGGTTTTTGATTACAGGAACCCATAACCGCTGCGAGTGCAAATAATAGTACTGTTCTTTTCATGATCCGTTTTTTTTCTCTTTTTGCATGGACAAATTTTATGCCTAAAGGATAAATAAAACTATGCGCCCTTCTTATAATAGAGATACGGCCTGCGCGAATCGTCCGGTTTGCGCGCTGTTCTCGGTAAAACTTTTTTCTCCAAGAGCTCAAGACCGACATATTTCTTGAGTAGTGCATACAGACGCTCGGGCCTAATCACAATATGATGTGTTACCTCCAGGTCAATTGCGATTTGATCAATCGTCCGTGCGGTTAAAAAGTAGTCTGAAGAATAGATCAGCTGTGCAAGAAATTTGCGTTGATGCCTAAGGTCGGCATTGATACCATCTGGCTTGGATCCCGGCCTTTCCTTATGACGCGGTTGCTCGAAAGAAGACAGAAATATAACCTTAAACTTGACCAAGTTTGGTAGGTCCTTTGTATGGGGAGGTAATTGTTTTTTCGGATTGAAAAAATCCGAAAGTGATATGGAGAGCGGTGTGCAGAGCCTTGCGAAACTATCAATGGAGAGTGATGAGGACTTTTTGAGTGCGCTTCGTAGGGTTGAAAAGGATAATCCCGTAAAATTTGCTAAACCTTCCAATGGTAATCCTGTTAAATCAATAAGTTCCACTATCCTTCTTGCTATAAGTGCGGCCACATCATGATCCGTTATCTTTCCCATATTTTTCAATTCTTGTGTTTGGTTTGTCGATCGATCGTATCAGATACGAGTGATCTGTTTGCTATTATAGATTTAGGTATATAAATAGGTTCCTACTAATTGCTGAGCCCGAAATCGAGCTGATATTAAAAACAAAGACCGGCAAAGGGACATGCCGTCTAAAAGGAAATACGTGAAAAAGATGACTTCTACCGAATCAAGTGGTAGAAGCCATATTTTTTTAGTAATTATTTATTTTGGATACAACGTACTGGGTAGCCAGCAATTTTAAAGTAATTTGAAGTATCCCAAGAAGATTGAAAGCCACGGCCTTGGAGTGCTCTATCATTACCGCCGACTTCCGTATTTAGCCAATAGATTGCCGAACTTTGTCTGACAACTTGGACTCCATTTACAGAACTTCGATGACCAGCTGCAGGAAAACTTAATTGAACATCACTACTCTTTTTACTGGTCATGATGTGCGCTGCTGTAAAGTCGGAAAGGCCTGCTGACGTCCCTGAAAATGGAATCCAGTTTCCGATCGATGTGTGGCGGGTATTGCTTCCCAAAGCAGTGTACTCCGCCTGACTAGGCAGTCTGTCATTCAAGCCACATGGATCCAATGCTGCTTTGACAGGAGCGGCTGCAGTACCACTGTTCCATGAACCATCAGCAGCAGGTGTCGTATTCCAGCCTGCGATGGCACCATCACCGCTGTATGCATTTGCTACAGGTACTTGGCGGCCCCATTGATAGTAATTACCGTATAGCGCTTGTACAGAAGGAACGGCATCCGGATTATTGGTCGCCGGGTTTACATTTGTTACGCCCAGGTTGTAGCGATCCCAACGGTAACCGCCGATCACAGCGTAGCGGGCATCAGCTGCCGTAGCGCTTCTTGTCTCATTGGCCGCATTGACATAACGGTCGCTGTTCAAACGGATGCGTAGTGTATAAGCTTTTCCCGGTTCTAATGTGCTCGCTGTAAATTCAAAAGGAGTGACTCTTGTATTGACATCATGTCCTATTTTAATACTTCCTGCGTCAATTGCTACTGCAAAACTGGTTGTGCCGGTGGTCGCAGCTGTATTCAGGATATACGACTTGGCCGTTGCATTAATACCTGAAACGCGGAAAGGTGTCGCGGCCTCGCCACCAATGACAGCTCCTGTGCTGAGGTCTATAGATGAATTTTTGTTTAAACCGCCCGCATTGGATACTTCAGCATTTACAGGGGTCTCGGATAGGTATCCTCCCCTGACATAGTTGCTTGTGCCAAATGTACCTGTTGCATCTGCCGTGTGCAGCTGAATGCTTACTTTGGAAAATTTATGCTGCAAAGTAGCCGCTAAAGCTGTAGGTTGCCCGGTTGCTTCGATTTCTTTTTCCACAAGCGCATACATAAAATCGGCACCTTGCTCTTCGAACGAGTCAAAGGTCAATGTCAGTGCTTTGCTTAGGTCGCCCGCGGCATTGATGTTTGATGTTGGTGCCGCTGGTGGTGCATCCGTTGCAGAACCTAGCGAATAAATCACAAACTTGTAAGTTTGTCCTGCAGTCAGCTGTCCGGCAAACATTACGGCGTCTGGCTGGGCGCTGCTGCCGATGGCCTGGTCGATGTAAGTTCCATCAAGTTGGTAAGCGACAACCCGATATTTTACCTCGGTGGCAAATGGTACAGCGGCTTTCACATTCGTACCCGCTTTTAACGAAGGCTGTGAAGTAGCGCTTAGGTCTTCAGATAGTTCAGCAGTGATTGTAAACGGACCGGATTGAATTTCTTCAACGGCTATTATTGGACTGCTTGTCCGGTTATTCTGCGCTTTGGTAACGGAACTTGGTGCAAATTCGGCACCTAAAGCTTTAAAAGTGATACCGTCTGTCTTGTTTTCGACTGGCGTAGATTCGCTGTCCTTACTGCAGGAAGAGGCTATCAATAAGAGAACCATAGCGAATGATATTGTTGTTCTTGTAAATTTAAACATTGTTCTTTTCATGTGTAAGGTTATTAAAATTATGGAGTCCACCATTCGCCATTATCTGTGCCTGCATTCGGATCTTTGATCTCACTGCCGCCTGGCGTGAATCCACCGTCGTCTACGCCTGGATTTGCGGCCGAGCCAGCGGCAATACCTTGTTCCATCTCTACCTGTAACCGCTCGATGGCAGGTTTTAGGTAAATGTTTTTTTCAGTTCTTTTTTTCATGTGTATTTTACTATTTGGTTTATCTTGTCTGTACGTTAGTATAAGTCTAAATTATTAGTAGATTACAACCAGCAGGAGCTAGTAATAAGTTCCTCGTTGATTTCCTCCTAATGCTGTTGTTGAATCCCTACGATTAAAAAATTAGTGCTTTGATTTATATTTCTCTTCATTTTAGTCTTGGCTTGTACTGTAAAAATAATTATCCGTTGTTTTGATTATTCATTACATTGATAATGTAGAGCCTTGATACATTGTAACATATCGTATTTCCTCTGTCAAAGATAGTGGAGAACAGAAAGAATCCTTAAAATACAGCTATCACATTGATATCACACTTTTGTAATTGATTGATATATAGGTTTTTATTGTTATTCTTAAAGCTTTTCTTTAAACTTTTTATTCCATTCTTTATTTACTGAGAAAGTTAATTCCTTTTCAGGTATCATGTCGTATAAGGTGTGTTTTGTATTACTAATTGATAATTATTTTCTGTTTTTATGATTTATTTATTTTATATGGAAATTTTACTTGAAACTTGGATGTGATACATCTGTGATATCTATGTGTAATTTCGTTATGAGAAATTATCACAATATTTGCTGCCAATTAAAATATTTATTCATCTTCAAACTAATTAAAGAAATGATTCTACAAGTGCAAATAAAGAAAAGTTGGAGCGCTCTGGCGCTATCAACTCTGATTTGCGGATCTTTGTATTCCTGTAAAGAAAGTAAGGATAGTGTAGCGACCAGCGGCAAGGCTAGCGTTAACATTCAGTTGCTTGGGGTTGAAAACCCAGTGGTAACAACCAAGAAAGCGGGTAATGGAACTAGTTCTTCGACTACAGCACAGACAGTCGTTGTACCTTTTACCCGTACAAGTTCTTTTGAAGCAACGTTGACGAACGGATCGTCTGCAACAAGTGGCAACCTGTTGCGTGCATCATCCGGTAGCCGCGCTGCTGTAACAGAAGAGATAACGCCTTTAGCTGCAAACGTTAAGTATAAAATCGTTGTTTATAACAGCAATGGGGAGTATGTAACCGAGAAAACCTATACAAATTCGAGCACCAATAGTGATGAGATCGCGTTGGATGCTGAACAGACGTATACATTTGTTGCTTATTCTGTAAACAGTACAGCGTCGGTCCCAACTGTAACGGCCCAAACCACCCTAAGTAATGCCAGTCTTGATAACATCAGTGCTGACCTGATGTATTTCAAGAAAGATCTAACGGTACATTCTGGCGATAATAATCTGGATGTTGTCTTAAAACATAAATACAGTGAAGTAACCACCAACCTGAGCATGGCAACCGAAATGACTGGAGCGATAACAAGTTTGGTTTCCCCAACGATAAGTCCTACGCATCCTAGCGCAAATTTAAAATTGGCAGATGGTACGATAAGCTATAACGGTACGACTTCAACTGCTACGGTACAATTCCCGCTATTAGGAGCTGGTTTGCGCAGCGTATCAAGCGTTCCTACTTTATTGATTCATCCAGGAGAAACAAACGGCTCGTTCAACTTTGGCTCGATCACGATCGATGGTGAGACGAAAACAAATGTTTCTGTTGTCGGTTTACAAATATTGCCCGGACAACGTTACAACTTAAACCTGAACTTCAAAACCTGTACGCAACCCGTTACTGGTGGAGCGGATCTTAACTGGAACTATGCTGCTTCTGGTGGCGGCGCGGTGGTAGACGGAGTGGTCGTACCAGCAGGTGGTGTCGTGGAGAAAGACCTTACTGCTCCGGGAGCAGACTATGGGTTTGTATTTGATATTCTTCAATTGGACAACTCCTTTAATATGGAGATAAATGGTGTGAAATTGGCAACTCAGGAAATCCAGTTTGAATCAGGTATTGCAATTGCGCCTAGGAATGTACAGTTTGAGGATGGAAGTATATATAATGGTGTCAATACAGAGGGCGGTGCTAATGTGCCTCAGATCTACAGTATGACAGGTACTGCAGCAAACCCAATTATCCGTGTGGTTATTAGCCGTGATGGTAAAGTGACAATGTTTGGTAGCAAAAGCTCTGGTGGAGCATTGTATCCATTGGTACTGACACAAGGTTCTTTCAATACTGTTCAATGGTCTACGACGGACAATAACGTGAAAATTACACAAGTTGTTCAGGGAGCAACCAAAATGGTGGGATCAGGAAGCGGTAGAAAAAAAGTTGCTTGTCCATAATAATCATTGTAAAATTTCGCAATGAATTGAAAATAATAGCGTCTAAAAATTAAGATATGAAAACTAATCAGTCAAAAAAAATATATACAAGCCCAAAGATTGAGGCCACAAATGTAGAATTGGAGCAAGGTATTGCTGCAGGTTCTGCAAATACCATTAGCAATGATCCTCAACAGTCTTGGGAACAAGCGGATGATGACAACCGTACGATTAACTGGTAATTTATCCGATTACATTTGCTGCAATTTATAGGTAGCAGTTGCTCGACAGGCGATATGCCTGTCGAGTTTTTTTTAGCCAAATATGATCCGAATGTACTGCCACGCTCAGCTACCTTGTCCCTAAAATTCGAAGCACATAATTGGAACTTTGAATTAAGAGGATCTTATTTTTTTCTGATAAAAATAATGCTGATTATACCAAGTCGGCTGCGCGTTGTTCGCGCAAAAGTGGTGAATCATTTTCTTTGGACGGTGAATCTAATAGCTAGATACGAGTAAAAATACAGTTTAATTAACTTGAGGATTTCCTAATCTTCATCCTTACGTTCGGCATAATGTTAGGGTCGTACTGTTGTAAATAATTGTTTTTCAGCTCATTGTAAAGATGTGATATCAATGTGAAATGCGCTTTTTCTTTATTCTTTCTTCAAATGACAATATTTGTCAGCAAGATAGGTAAGATATTCTGGTTGAGAAGTTATTGGAGCAAAAGCATGGTGGAGTTGTTTTTGTGAAGAAATTTAAAAACTGGATTTTACTGAATTGTCGATGGGGCCCAATTTGCGTGAAGGTTCTATGATAATATATTTGGATTACTCGATGGGACAGTTTAAACCCCATCGAGTTTAATTGGTAGCAGTTCATATTCCATTAAAAAATGAATATAATCTTCTGCTTGCTAGCAGTGACACCTATGAGCGAAAGACAGAATTAGAAATAACAATTTACTGAAAAACGATATGCAAAATGGAAACCGATAAATTCAATAACTTAATCACTTTGGCTAAGAACAATAATGCAGAATTTTTGACTTTATTCAACGAGTTGTATCCTGAATTTGTTGAATCATTAAAGGCTATAAATCCCAAAATCCGGAGCAGTGAGCTGGAATTCTGTGCCATGACCTTTCTGAATTTTTCGACCAAAAATATTGCTGAATACACTTCCGTCACGATACGTGCTGTGCAGGTGCGCAAAAACAGATTGCGCAAAAAATTTAATATCGCTTCGGATATTGATTTTAACAACTGGATGCGTGAACAAACGCAACGTAATGCAGTTGCTAAACCGGAACAAGGCCCATTGGAGACTATATTTTAATACTGATTGATAGAGGTTTAGTTTTTAGATAGATAGCAACATTTACCATTGAATCCATAACGGATTACGCATAAAAAAATAATGATAACGGTGGTACAAATGCCGATTATCATTTTATTAACCTACAGTTGATCAAGGGCCGCTAAAAGCCCATTAGAAAGATCCCCGGTACATTTTAGTACCGGGGATTCTCTTTTATAACTTCTTTACCGGCGCAGCGAAAAGATTATCTAATCCTGCGATAGTAAATCCCAATGTAGCTGATCGCAATTAATATTCATATTTCGCTATGGACTTGATCTGGTTATTGCCTTCGGTGAAGACCAAAGTCGGCTGATGTTGATCAGCTTCTTCAGGAGACATCGTTACAAAAGATAGAATATGGACGGTATCGCCAACTTGTGCATGAAGTGCCGCACCTCCGTTCATACACACCTCGCCGCCGCCCCTTGTCCCGGGTAGTACGTATGTCATTATCCTGCTGCCATTGACCGCATTATTAATATATACCTGCTCATATTTCTTTATTCCTGCGGCTTCCAGTAATGCGGCATCGATGGTAATAGACCCATTATAGGCGACGTTAGCTTCCGTCACGGTGACCGTATGTATCTTAGCTTTTAATAGTGTTATTTCCATGTTAAATTGCTTTTGCTGATTGGTTTAAATGTGTGTGTGCGATTTTCTTGAACAGGAATTTTTGATTATCCTGTAGTAAGGTGAAATATGTGCCGTCCATCTGCGTTAAGACCTCAAAAGGGGCGTTGATAATAAATCGTTGCTGGGGACATGATGTCCAAACTTGGTTTATATTTTCTCCAGTATAGCTATAGCTGGACATGATGTACTGAGCATCTTGTACGGTACAGGCTGCAAGATGAAACCACATGCCTTCGCCTATTCCACCCAACCATTGTGCGTCTATTGGGACATTGGACGGTCTTAAAGGCATCTCCAAGTGGCCTTTGGTCAGGTCACATCCTAATGTTGAAGCCGATCTGCTGTTTAAATTCTCTTTAAGTAAACGCCATTGGAACGTTAAAGATTGTGTGCGGTCCATGTTCCAACTTGTTAACTGTCCGTCTTCATAACAGTATATCTGTTTATTTTGATGGGTATTGACGATATTACTTGTTGGACTGGGAATGATGGTCTCAGGAATGCATATCTTTCTTATACGTCTATCTGTTGACTGCATGCCGGCTTTGAGCATCTGGGCGACAAAGCGGGAACAGCTGTTGTTTCCGGCAGCTAGTGCGCCGTAGGGGATCGGTCCCATGCTACAGAGCTCTTTTGCATACGCCGTGGCTAGCTCATGATCCACATCGGGTACGATGGAAAATAATAAGCGTCCACCGCCATGTGTAACATGTTCAATAGTTGTCAAATCCCGTAATATTTCCTTGATATTGGTGATGGTGGAATACGAAGGGTCAAAGATAGCCGATGTCTGGATGGTTAGCCTGGGATCAAAATCTTTTGAACGGGCACGGCCAAAACCACGTGGACAGACATAACGGCCAAAATCATAGTATGAGACCTCTCCTGTACGCTGTGACACCAGTAAGATGGCTGCATGACCTACTTTGAAGTTCAGGTTCTTTACCAGTCCGCAACGTTTTAAAAAACTCATCCATTTTTCGTCTCCATAGGCAGTGACATCCGGCCAGGCCAATGGAATAGCGAAATCATGAAAATCCTTAGTCATACACGCTGTTTTTAGTAGTCAATGAATGGTATAAACTATGCAGATAACGATCGCCATAATCAGCAAATAATAGCACAATATGATCGCGCATGTCAACGGTGTTGTTCCTACAATAATCTTCCAATCCTGCCAGGATTGCTGCACTGGAAAAACCGGTTAGCATTCCTGTATGCTGATAATAGGCTAAAGCTGTTTGCACCGTAGGGCTACGTTCGACTTGAAGAATCTGGTCTACAGCCATGGTATCAAAAATACCGGGTACAAATTTGCGCCCTATTCCTTCGATTTTCTCCATTACGGTGTCTGATGTGGGTACTTTGCCTGTTGCTTTATATGGAGCGAGAATGGAACCCTTTGGTTCAATCCCCAATACTTTAATGCCATTATCTTTTTCTTTTAAATATTTCCCAATTCCTGATACCGTACCGGTAGTGCCGAGCCCCGCAAAAAAGTGTGTTATCTTTCCGGATGTCTGCTGCCATATTTCTGGCCCTGTTGTTTCATAGTGCGCACGGCTGTTTTCAGGATTGTTATACTGATCGGTATAGTAGCTGTTACGGTTCATTTGCGCGAATGACCATGCCCGATATTGTGTGGAATTTTTATCCAGCAGACCATTGGAATTGTCGCAGTGTACAATCTTTGCGCCCAAGTTTTCCAAACTCCTGAGCTTTTCTTTGGAACAATTTTGTGTGACGAATATACAAGACCTGTACCCTAATTGTTTCGCCAGATAGGCAATTCCAATCCCGGTATTGCCACTGCTTGCTTCGACGAGGATATCATCGGGTTTTATTAGCTTTTTGGCAATTGCATCTTTTACCATATACCAGGCCGCTCGATCTTTTGCTGTTTGATTTGGATTAAAATATTCCTTTTTAATAGAGATTTGACACTGGTATTTGCTTGAAAGATAGTCGCATCGATGTAGTGGTGTATTCCCGAAAATAGATGTATTCAATCGTATAAAGTAAGTTTACAAATTAATTCACTACCTATTAAACGGTTTTTATATCCGGATTAGTATGAAATGCGCGTGGCGAACGGGCATGTCACATCCAATTTACATAAGCGCCCTAGGTTGTCATATGCTGTTTAATTAGATTCCAATCCGTCTCAAAATATCATCAAATTGTCTCAGTGTTAATTTAAAGTGATAGAATATTTTAATTTTACCCGGATCAATCACACCAATTATATGCAGTATCGGGAAAATAACTATTTCAATTTTTTTTGGCGCCATAGGCAATTGACAGCGTCTCTTCAGGTACTCTTTTAGTACGCCTTTATATACAATCAATATCCCTTAATAAACATTTAGCTCATGAATTTTAAAATCAACAGTTTTAAAGTGGCTACTAAATTATTGCTATTCAGTAGCAGTCTCGCTGCTGGAGCCACTTTGGCTATGCCGACTACGCTTTATGCGCAGGAAGCACAGCCCAGCCTAAAAGGTACGGTCAAGGACGAGCAGGGCAGCCCCGTCGTTGGCGCCACGGTATCCGTCAAAGGTAGCCCTACCAGCACATCTACGGATGCCAACGGCAGTTTTAGTCTACCAAATGTTAAGAAAAACGATGTTCTTGTCGTTCGTATGATCGGGTTCGTCAGCAAAGAAGTTGTCTACAGTGGGGGGACCACAATGTCAATACAGGTTATATCAGATACGCAAAACCTGGAAGAGGCTGTTGTGGTCGGTTATGGCTCGCTAGAGAAGCGGGAAGTAACCAGTGTTGTGACCAGTATCAAGCAAAAGGACATGGTATCCGGAGCGGTCTCACCGCTGCTTGCCATTCAGGGTAAAGTTCCAGGTCTTAGCGTCGTCTCTACAAATGGTACGGATCCCAATGCTGGTGTATCCTTGCAATTGCGCGGTGTCAATTCGGTCAATGCTTCACAGGGCCCTTTGGTCGTTATTGATGGTGTGCCTGGCGGCGATATTAATTCGGTCGCTAAAGAGGATATTGAATCGATCAACGTACTACGCGACGCTTCGGCAGCAGCAATCTATGGTACAAGGGCTTCGGGTGGGGTCATCCTGATCACGACAAAACGTCCTCAGGTAGGTAAGGCCCAAGTCAATTTTACGTCTGAATATTTTATCGAAAGCATCCGAAAACGGCCGGAAGTACTTTCTGCGGAGAAATTTGTGGAATATGGCCTGGGCAAAGATCTGGGGCACCGGACAGATTGGTATGACGAAGTGACCAACAACAATCCATTTAGCCATCGGCAGGTGGTTAATATCAGTGGTGGTTCGGAGAATGCTAATGTCTATACGACATTTACCAAAAGAAATGCCAACGGTATGGCCATCACGTCCAAAAGGGATGAGATCGGTGGACGTATCAACAGTGCCTTCAAATTTTTTGATGGTTTTGCCGAATTAAATACCAATGTAAGCTACAATGAGGTGAAAGCCTTTGGTGCCAACGGCGATATCTTTAACAACAACGATATCTTCAATATGGCATTGGTGATGAATCCGACCGAAACGCCTTATGACGCGAATGATGTCAGTGGATATAATGTGATTGAAGATGGTTATGATATTTGGAACCCTGTTGCGGAGGCACGATTGCGATCGGATCAGAAGCAGTTTAAATATCTATTGGCCAACACGACATTAAAGCTGAATCTGACCGATCACCTGACCACGAGTGCGACGATTGGCATAAAAAATAATACGGAGCACGGCAACTATTACCGATCTGCTCAGCATCGCCTCTCTAGAAAGAATAGCGTGGACGGATTTGCCAAACAATATTACAGCAGATTCAATGACCGTGTGTTTGAATGGACGGCCAACTATACCAACCGTTGGGACAGGCATTCCCTCAATGCTGTCGTGGGGTATAGTTATCAGGACTTTAATGGACAGGGATTTTCAGCGGAAAACTCCAATTTTCCTGTCGACGGGATTAATGAACATGATATGAACAGCGGAACTTATCTTTCTGACGGACGTGCTGGATTGGGGTCATGGAAAAACCCCTGGGTCAAACTTGCCGCCTTCTTTGGCCGTGTTAACTATTCCTATCTCGATCGTTATATCCTGACAGCCACGGCACGTTACGAAGGTTCGAGTAAATTTGCCCCTAAAAATAGATGGGGATTTTTCCCTGGTCTATCTGCGGGATGGCGTGTCTCGCAGGAACCTTTCCTAAAGGATATCCAGTTTATCAATGACCTTAAACTACGTGCGGGCTATGGTGAGACGGGCAATGAAGGTTTTGATGCCAAGGTGGCTACACGGATGTACAGTGCCGACACCTGGTTTCTGCAGGATGGCAAATGGTTCAAAACCTATGGCGTCATGCACAACCAAAATCCGGATATCAAATGGGAAGTCAAAAAGGAATACAACCTCGGACTGGACTTTGCTGTGCTGAATAACCGATTGAGCGGCCGTTTTGATGTCTACAAACGAAAAATAGATGACCTTATTTATGATATCAGTGTATCGCAGCCGCCTGCCATCCACGACAAAACAACAATGAACGTGGGCAGCATGCAGAATACTGGGTATGAGTTTGAGCTTAATTTCAGGGCGGTCGAAAATGACAATTTTAGCTATACGACCAGCATTGTAGGGTCACATAATAAAAGTAGGCTCAATACCCTGTGGGGAAGTCAGACATTTACCGACCTTAAGAATTTTCCGGCGCCGGGTTCCCCGGGCTCGGCTGTTAGATTATACCCCGGTCAGGATATCGGGCAATTCTTCATCTGGAAATTTGCAGGGTTCACGGATGATGGCTATTGGAAACTCTACGACAAAGATGGGAATGCTTTTGATGTAAGAGATCGTAGTAAAACCCTTGAAGATAAGTCCTTTGTGGGTAATGCGATACCCACGCTTCAACTCTCCTGGAATAACCAGTTTACTTATAAAAACTGGGATGCCAGCATCTATATGCGTAGCTGGATCGGGCATGATGTCTTTAATATGATCAATATGTATTACAGTCTTCCCAATGTGACAGGCCAAAATGTGCTAGAAGAAGCTTATGATAAGCATAAAAATATCAAAGGTGAAAAAGAACTGAGCGACTACTGGCTTGAAAAAGGTACGTTCCTCAAAGTCGATGCGCTCAATATAGGCTACCGGTTCAATCAACATTGGATCAAACCACTTAAATCGATGCGGGTTTATGCGACGGCACGCGATCTTTTTGTTTTTACCAACTACAGTGGCCTGGATCCGGAAGTGAATATCAACGGACTGGAACCCGGCTTTGAGGAACGCAATGTCTACCCTAAGACAAGGACTTTTATGATGGGACTTCAAGTAAACTTTTAACTGTTAATAACATGAAAAAATATAGCACTATAGCAACAATATGCCTGGCATTGCTGGTGTCAGGCTGCACTAAATTAGACCAGGAATTCTATAGTTCGGTCACACCGGATACTTTTTTTAAAAGTGAAAAAGACATTAAAGCTGCGCTGTTTAGGCCATTCACACATGCCAAGTGGTATTTAGGTGAAGACCGTTGGCGCCTACAGGAATATACCGCAGATAATTTTGCCGTGACGACCAAAGGCCGCCATTGGTACAACGGCGGAGAAAATGAGCGTTTTCACTATCACCGCTGGACGCCAGACGACAATTGGATCTGGGAAAGCTGGCGGGGGACGCTAATGGGTATAGCATTGACCCTCGATGCAAAAAGCGACCTGGACAAACTGGACTATACCAAATTCGCCTTGACGGCTGAACGGAAGGCTGCGGATCTTGCCCAGTTAGATGCATTAGTCGCATTCTTTTATTTACGTGGACTGGACTATTTTGGGGGAATGCCCATCTTTGAATCCTTGGAACAAGAGTCGTTACCCCGCAATAGTGACCAAGAGCTCTTTGATCATACCGAAAAGCTGCTCAAAGCTGCGATCGAAAACCTGCCGGCAAAAAAAGCGGACGACAAAGAGGAAGGAGCAATACGGAAAGCTGCAGCGGCGGCAATGCTCGCTCAGCTTTACTTTAATGCGGAATCGTATATCGGGAAACCGATGTACGCGGAAAGCCGTAAAATTGCACAAGATATCATCGATAAGGTCTATGGTGACTATGCACTCGACAGCAAATGGAATGGCGTGCACGGATTTAAAAATAATTTATCACCCGAAATTATCTGGTCCATGCCCTCTGAATTTAAAAAGTTGGAGTATAACTGGTTTTATGCGGACTTCTACCATTATAATACCCGTCAATTTTTTGATCAGGATATGGATGGAAATAATGGTGCACACTTGACGCCATCGCGCAAGCCCAATGGTGCGCTCTACACGGCTGACTTCAAATTAGGCGCTCCTTTTGAAACGTTTGACAAGGGTGATCTACGCAAAGCACCTTATGTTTATCATGGTACAGACCAATACGATGGCATGTTTATCGTTGGCCCGCATAAGACGCCTGAGGGCGAGACCATTGTCGGCGGCGAAGAATATAATGGTTTACCACTGAATTTTGTAGATCAGGTAGCCCGTTTTTCAGATGTTGGTCCGAAGAAAAAATACAGTTCAATCGATCAGCTCCCTTCCAAGATGTCCGAGGGGGAAGAAAATACGGGCATACGGCTGGTGAAGGTGCCAATCCCGAATCTTGCCAATAATGAATTGCGATGGGGCGCAGATCTTCCGGCTATTCGCCTTGCAGAAATTTACTATATCCTAGCAGAATGTAACTATAGGCTAGGGGACAAGCAGCGAGCTGCTGAGCTGTTTAACGCAGTGCGTAAACGTAATTTTGCCAATAACGTAGACCCAAATCCAGTGACTGCAGCATCCATCGACAAATATCGTATCTTGGACGAGTGGAGCATTGAATTTATCGGTGAAGGGCGTCGCCGTACAGACCTGATCCGGTGGAAAGCGTTTATAACGGAAGAATGGTGGGACCATAAGCCCAGCAACGCTACGCATCTAAATCGTTTTCCAGTACCCAATAAAGCCATTGCGGGTAATAGCAACCTGACACAAAATCCAGGTTATTAACAGACAATATAGGTCACTTTCTTCAGAAGGTGACCTATATTTTACACTCTCATGCTTCCTCCTTAAAAATCCCATGTGGTGCCCCCTTTTCGCTGAGCCAAAACATCCCACTACGTCCATTGCATAACAACTTTATTTTCATTAGAATAGCTTGCCAAGATCGCGCTCAACGAATAGCATAGCACGAATTAACCCCGAAGAACTAATTTAAGTTTAATGAAAAACTGGCATCATTTATGTTATTGATACAGTTCAATTCTTACAATACCAGGAGCTATTTCCAACTATTTTTTTCTTAAAGAATCAATGAAAGTACGTGAAAGTTTTTTGTTGTCCGTTCTCCAGCAGTCGCCGCATGCGACGGCAATTTATGACAGTGCTGATCTAAATATTGCCTTCGCAAATCAGGCCATGTTGGAGATGTGGTGTGCAGACAGTTCAATCCTGGGGCGTACTTTTTGTGCCTGTTTCCCGGGTTTCAAAGCGGAGGGCTTTTCTTCCATTTTAAAAAATGTATGGAAAACCGGGATTACCTATCGTGCAACAGATACGCCGGCGAACATTATAGACCAAGAAACCAAAACATTACGGTATTTTAATTTTGAATATAAAGCATTGGTTGATGAAACGGGAAATACCTACGCTATCCTTCATACAGCGAGTGATGTGACAGAGCACTATCTCGCGCGCACACGTTTAAAACAACAGGAGGAGCAACTTTCCTTTAACAATGAGCTGGACTTGCTGGCAAATACGCTTGCCCACGATATAAAAAATCCGCTTGCGGTCTTAAAAATGGGTAGTGATTTTTTGAGTAGAAATATTGATCTACAAGTCAATATAAGCCAAAGGTGGTTCGATACAATCCGCGCAGCTATAGTGAATATAGAATCTATTATCAATCAGACATTGCAACTCGGCCGGATACGTAGTGCCAGTACGCTGACCGAATGCATCGCCATGGATAAGAAGATCGCAAATTGTATTGATGAGGTCAAACTAATTTATCCGGATCAGGCTGTCGCATTTGAGCTAGGCGATTTGCATGCATTGTATGCAGAACGGGGGGCCGTTTATCAGATTTTTATGAATCTGATCGGAAATGCTGTTAAATATGCAAAAAGAACCGAAAAGGCAATTCTAAAAATTTATAGTGAAAAAATTGATAAGGGGACAGTCTATTTTATCGAAGATAATGGGATCGGGATTCCAGAAGATGAACTGCTCCAGGTCTTTCTGGCAAATGAACGCGGTAGCAACACCGAGCCCGCTTCAGGCTCCGGAATAGGGCTGACTTTGGTCAAACGGCTGATGGAACGCATGGGTGGGACAATCAACTTGTCCAGTGAGCTGGGCAAAGGTACAATCGTGCGTTTATTTTTTCCGGCTACCTGTGCTGGAAGCTAAGGTGTCATTCCCGTTTAAATCAGAATTATTTTTTTCCAGTTTGTCCGGCTTTGGGCGCTCATCGCAGTAGTCGGTACACTGCTGAGCTTTCTACTGAGCCCAATATTACAGTGGCTCGTTAAACGCAGATAAGGAAAAGGGCTTCTGTTTGTGCAGAGGCCCTTTCCTGTTTAGAACACAGAGGCAATTATTACCCCTGTTGCAATCGGTTCTTCTCCAATTAATTTTTACAACCTATTTATACCCGGGATTTTGTTTCAACGGTTCGCCCTCTTTGTTGTTCAGCTGGATTTCCGTTAATGGGATAGGCAACAGGACGTTGTGGTCCTGGAAGCCTGTGATAATCTTATTGGCGGGGCCGGCATCTCCATTTAGTGAGATACGCTCTTTCAGCTTATTCATGCGTACCAGGGTCATTCGACGGTTTTCTTCCGACAGCAGTTCCCGGGCACGTTCATCCAGAATAAAGTCAATGGATAAATCGCTTGTGCTTACGCGGCCTAATGTGCTGTTTCCGGATTCGGCACGGGCAGATTTGAACGAACGGTCCCGCAGTTTGTTGATGTCATCAGCCGCAGCAGCTACATTCCCCTTACGCAATCGTGCCTCGGCGCGTAGCAGGTAGGTTTCGCCCAACCGCATTACCGGCCAGTCCTTGACGAGTGCATAGCCAAAATCGTCGATCGGATCGTATCCACCCCATTTCGTTGGAAATGGATACCAGACTTCGAGACTATCATTACGGAAAGGGATGACCTTATCTCCGGTTTTTATCGTAATATTCTTCACACCGGCACCTTCCGCTACGCGGTATCCGTCAGCGTCAACGCCGATGGTTTTGCTAAAGCCGGGCCTATTGTAGTTTGTGGTTCGTCGTATATTAAAATTGCTGTTCCGGATATCACCATTGAGACCTTTCCAGACTGTATACTTCATAAAATTGCTCAGCCGTAACCGGCCATTGCCACGTCCGCCCAAGGAGTCTGCATTCACCATCCCATCCCATTTATGGTAGGCGGGCTGCCATACCCGGCGATGCTGTGGATTGTCGATCGTACCGCCATTGATAGACCGGTTAAACTCGACCTCAAAGATCCAGATCGCTTCGGTATTCCCCTGGTTTCGGCGCATATTGCCTTGCCGGAACATGTCCCGATAGTAGTCACCGCCTTCGGCGAGATACTTGCCATAGCGGGTATCCACCAATTTATAATTGCTTCCGTCAATGATAGCGGTGGCCATGGCCTCAGCCTGGGTCAGGTACTCCGCATCACGCATGCCCATCCGTAAATAGGCTTCGGCCGCAAGCTGTCGGGCCATATCTTTGTTGATACGGCTTGGGGCAGCAGCTTTGCCCTGATCAGGCAGCTCTTTAACGGCATATGCTAAATCTGCTGCAATTAATTTGTCGACCTCAGCCACAGCGGTACGCGTATAGTTAAAAGTAGGTACTTTGATCGAGCTGGTCAGCAAAGGGACATCGCCCCAGAGGGTGACCAGTATATTGTAGGCGTATGCACGGAAAAAACGCGCCTCGGCACTGGCCTGTGGATTGCTGTCACCGACACCATCGATGATGAGGTTGGCATTATTGATAAAAGCATAACAACGTTCCCATAGATAATTGACGCCGCCATTTTCTGAATTTAAATCCGCATATTGGTAGAAGGGATTTTCCACGCCCTCCGTAGAGCCCGCATTGGTAATATCTGTGCCGATCTGCCAGCAGGAAAGGAATCCCTGCCGGCTGCTCATGCCCCACAATTGCCCAAAGTTATAATGTAGGCCCAATAGCCTATTTTCTACTGTCGTAGGGTCCACTGTATTGGCGTCATAATTGGAATAGGGTTTTTCGGTCAGATAGTCTTTGCCACAGGAACTGGCTCCTAGCGTAGCCATCGCCAGTAGCGAATAGATCATGGTATATTTTTTCATCGTCTTTTTCTTTAATCGTTAAAAATTAAGGTTAACACCTAAAACATAGGTACGTACCATAGGGTAATTGATCGCATCATTTTCTGATCCACGTGTAACGTCGCGGGCTTCTGGATCCCAGCCTAGCCAATTGGTCCAGGTGTACAGGTTGCGGCCGCTGGCATACACGGTGAGCCCTCCGACGCCCAGCTTACTGGCCAGTTGCTGTGGCATGCTGTAGCTCAGCGTCACATCTTTCAGGCGGGTAAAGCTTGCTTTGGAAGGGAAGCCATAACCATACACGTTGGAGTGGTTGCCTAGGGAGCGCCATTCATTGCTTTTATTCTCTGGAGTCCAATAGCCCAATGCTGCTGGTGTGCTCCGGCGGCCCATTTCGTCCGAAGCCGCGCCGATCTGCGGATTGTTGCGAAGTGCGCCCTGTACCGTATTGATAAAAATATTGAGTGTAAAATCTTTATAGCTAAAAGTATTGGTCAACCCGGCAGTCCATTTTGGTGCCGTCTGCCCCAATACAGAGCGGTCTGCATCACTGATCTTTCCATCACCGTTCAGGTCGGCGAGTTTAAGGTCTCCGGCTTGTGCGGCATCATCCCAGCCCTTATTGGCGCCTGAAGCGATCTCGTCTTCCTGCCAGATGCCGACCTTCGTATAATCGTAAATAACGCCTACCGGCTGACCGATAAACCAGCGGTTGCCCAAGTCTTCCTGCCCATTGCCGTAGACTTCCTTGATTTTATTTTTATTGCGCGAGAAAACCAAGGTAGATGACCAGTTAAAGTTTTCTTTTACAATATTTTTGGTATTGAGTGTCAGGTCGATACCGGTATTTTCGAGTTTGCCCATGTTGGAGAATACGTCTACAAATCCAGTCAATTTGGGTAGCAGCTGTCTGAGCAGCATATCGTATGTACTCGATTTATACACATCAACACTACCTGAGATACGGTTGTTCAACAGTCCGAAGTCGACACCGGTATTCAGACCTTTGGTTTTCTCCCATTGTAGGTCGTCGTTGCCCATCTGCGTGCGGATTTGCAGTGCAGTATTGGATAGCCCGTTCATCGCCATCGGGTAGGAGTTCATCAAAAATTGGGTCTGATAGATACTGATCGCTTCATTTCCGGATAGTCCATAGGAGATACGCCATTTCAGGTTGCTGACCACATCTTTGCTATTTTCCATAAACGATTCGTTGTGGATATTCCAGGCTGCAGCTGCGGATGGGAAAACGCCATATTTATTGTTGCGGCCGAAGACGGACGAACCGTCCCTACGTACCGTGAAGGTCAGCATATACCGGCTGTCATAGCCATAATTGAGCCGCCCCATCTGGGAGATAGTCCGGTACAGATCGGCGCGTGAACTGACCTTTTGCGTGTTCGCAGCACCCAGATTACCCCATCCCAGTGCATCGTTCGGAAAGACCTCCCCCGTGGCAATGGCTTCTTGCCAGTACTTGCTTTTGGCGGCATAGAGACCCGTAAAATCGAAATGGTGCTTGTCGATATCTTTGCTATAGGTCAAAATGTTTTCTACGGTATAGGATTGGGTCTCGCGGTTGGTAATGCGGCCCAGTCCGGCAAAGTTATAGACCGATTCGCCTTGGTATTCATTTTCCCGCACTGGCACATAGGAGTATCCTGCGTTTAGTTTATATTTTAATCCGGCAAGCGGCTTAAAGAGCTCGCCAAAATTCAGTTCAGCATA
Organism: Sphingobacterium prati; assembly: GCF_013167215.1. Lineage (GTDB taxonomy): Bacteria > Bacteroidota > Bacteroidia > Sphingobacteriales > Sphingobacteriaceae > Sphingobacterium > Sphingobacterium prati. The sequence goes on along the minus strand of NZ_JABJWY010000033.1, from coordinate 65,595 downwards.
GCCGTTCAACGAAATATTGAACTGCCGGCGCTGGGGATCCAATGTCGTTGGCAGCAATGGATTGGCCCAGAGTTGCTCGGAATACATCGGATATTGCGTCAGCGTGCCATCGGCGTTGTACATGCGTGCATAGGGGCTCATGGCCAATGCCTGTAATAGATTGGCCCGACCGCCGTCTTTATTGTGCGCCACGATAAAGGAGGATGTACCGACAGACAGATACCTGGTGGCTTTAAAGTCGGTATTGGTCCGGAAGGAATAGCGTTTGTAATTGTAACCTTTTACCACGCCTTTTTGGTCCAGGTAGTCGCCCGATACAAAATATTTGGCGTTTTCACTCCCCCCGGATAGGCTGACATTATGGTTCTGCACCACGCCCGTCTGCATCACGGCATCCAGCCAGTCGGTGGTCACGCCATTTTTGTAATTGTCGTACTCATATTCATTGCGTACGGGGCCGCCGCTGAATAGGGGGGTATTGGTAATACGGGAGTATTCGGCATAGCGCTTGAGCAATTCTTCGCCGGATACGGGTTCGGGGATACGGGTGGCCTGCTCCACGCCGGCATAACCGCTATAGCGGATGGATGGTTTGCCCGTAGTACCACGCTTGGTGGTGATCAGGATAATGCCGTTAGAACCATTTACCCCATAGATGGCTACAGCAGAAGGATCTTTAAGGACCTCTACCGATTCAATATCGTTGGGATTAATATCGTTGATGGATCCATCTGTGCGGGTCAGCGGAATACCATCGACTACGATGTAGGGCTCAGAGTTTGCATTGATCGAATTTTTGCCGCGTACTTGTGCCGAGGGGGCATCGCCTGGAATGGATGATGCCTGCGATACGGTCACATTCGACACCGCACCCTGGATCGCCTGCATAACATTGTTGACCGGAATTTTGGATAAACGATCCTTGGGCACCGAAGCGACCGAACCGGTAATATCGGAACGCTTTTGGCTGCCATAGCCAACGACGACAAGCTCTTCCAGTACATTATCTGCTGGCACCAAGGCAATGTCAATCGTTTTCTGTGCTCCGACAGTCAGCTGTTTCTCCTGATAGCCGACCGATGTGATAATCAGGGTGCTGCCGGTTGGTGCCTGAATTGAAAAGCTGCCCTGTGCGTTGGTCTGTACGCTTGCGGTACCGCCTTTTACACGGATGGTGACACCGGCAATGCCTTTACCGGCCCCATCCCGGACAGTACCTTTCAGGCCAGACTCCTGTCCATAACTGGACAGGGCAATTAAAAAAAGACTATTTAATAAAAGGCCTTTTCTGGCATACTTGCTGTAGTAATGCTGTAACATAATAGATTTTATAATTGATTGGTAAATATTCTTTGGGCTATACGTGGTGTAAAGCCTCATACAAAGGTCGTCGAGAATGAAAATTAACGTGTTTAATTAGGGGTCAATTCAGTTGAAATTGGTGTCAAATAGGTTTTTTCCCTTTCCTTTCCAAAGCACTTGAATGCTGCCATGGCTTTGTTTTACCGTTGGAAACAGTTCTTCATTGGACCAGTGTTCCCCGGATTTTTTCCAAAGCTGCAGCGTGACGAGCCAGGGTTGGGACAGCGGGCTAGTGTTCAGGTAGCTGCTGAGGACTGTGCTTTCCGCAGCAGCAGGGTGGAGCCCTTCGCAGGCGATATCTTCCAGGTATTGCCAGCCCAACAAAGGGACCATGGCCAATTGGTATTGTCCATTATCTATGATAGTTGCTTTTAGACCTTTATAACGACGTTCGGATGTTTTGATCGGTATATTATTCCATTTGGGGAGTGCATAGTGTCCCAAACGCAGTGCAATCGGACGGCTACTGTGCAACCTGTCGCAGCGCAAAATGCCCTGCGGCAACGGTTTTTCATGCAGCTCGATCTGCACAGTGGAATCCCCTGCGAGACAACCCGTCCGGCTATAGACCTGCGCCTTATAACCTTTGAATTGGTAACGGCGTAGGGATTCCCATTCACCGGTTTTGATTTCAAAAGCATAGTTCATTGACACCAGGCCGTTCTTTCCGTCTGCCTGCCAGGGAAAAGCACTGTTGTAAGCCAATTTGTTGTAATTCTCGGTGCCTTGATAGTAACCAATTGTCTTACTGCTGTTGCAGGAGCGGATCTCGGATGCACCGATGCCTGCGTAGTCGGTAATCAGGAGTTCGGCGCCACTGACATAGGTGTTGTATACTTTACTCTGAGGGATTTCTTTCTCCCATGCCCCCAGATTTTCCGAGGCGGTCCAGAAACTGCTGTCATCAGAAATAAGCAAGCCAAGGAAAAATTTACCCAACCAATAGGCGCTGCCGCGGCAGCTGTACTCCTGTACTGCTGGATCAAATGCCCCGTAAAAGCCCAAGCTGGGTATGCCATCCTGGAGAAAATCCGGATGTTGCACAAATTGGAGCAGGCAGCCCGAGGCAATGCGCCGCATCCAGCCATAATTGACCTTCGGATCTTCCAATTCACCCAATAAAGCGAAAGGTACGGCTGCACCCATCCGATAGGATATGCTGCGTCCCCACATGATCATTTCACCGTCCCTGCTGAATTGGTAGGGATAACTTTTTACCAGATCGCGCAAATTGGACCGAAATTGTGCCGCAAACTCAGGATACATGGTTGCACCGTAATACTTGGCCCAAAGCGAACCGTAGAGCTGAAAGGCCCACATGCTGTAGTAGTCATAATAGGGACTGTCATTATACCAGCCGTCGCCTTTGTAATCACCAAGGCTTTTTTCGAGCAAGCCTTTGAGGTAGTTTTCGGATATGGCATAACCACGGCTCTTAAAGAAGCTCATGATCATGATATTGAAAAATCGCCAGTTCATTTCGATGGTGGGGCCTTGTCCATAGCTCAGCATGGTATGTGCCAGGCTGTCCTTTACCGGTTGCGGTAGGGGATCCCACAAGATTTCGGGGGCAGCGATAAGAGACACGGCCAGGCCACCAAACTCAACAAGCTTTTGGCTAGGTCCGCCCTTATCCGCTAAGGGGGCTATATAGCTGTCTGTTTTGGGGTCGAGCAGGCGTTGCAATTGATGCCGGTAATAATCGCCGACGCGAATACCCCGGATTGTATAGTTGGGATCCTCCTTAAGCAGTGGCAATGCGACAAAAAGGGTACGGCAGAGCCCCTCCAGTTTTTCGGTCTCCGTATGCACGCCATCCCGCGGATAGCTCCGCCCTGGCTGTTTGGCAAATTGCATAGGGCTGTTGAGGTCCTGAACGACCGAAAACGCGCCTTCCAGCAGATAGGATGCCGCATCCAGCCAATGCTGTCGCGTCATCCCCGTGTAGGGGCTTTGCTTAAAATCCGGATTGACGATCTCAAAAGCTGATTTCTTTTTCTCCTGAGCCGAGGTCTGCAAGGCAAGCAGCATAGACAGAAAGATGGCCCATATAGCCGATTGTATGCGTTTTTTCATCTTCTTTGTAGCTTATTGGTTTCATCTGCTGTCCACTCCATGACGTTTACAGCCGTGGGGGCACTGCTCGTGAGCCCCTCACCGTCCTTCTGCAGGGTAACCTGAACAAACAGGGCGATTTTGCGCTTCCGCCGCCACAATTCGCTGTCATAATTGGGCTCCCAGGATCCCACGCTGGTCTCACTGAGGTCATAAAGTGTTCCAGTAAGGTCATTTAGTCCCTTTACTTGTAATATACTGGGCCGCGAGCCGCGTTCCTGATCTCTCAGGATCAAGGTTAAGGTCAGTTGTTCGCCTTTTCCCGATACCAGCAATTGGGGGCGGGCAATGGGGATCTCTTTGGTTCCATGTCCATTTAGACTAAATGCTGTTTTCCTGAAATCAAATGATCGAGTATGCCATGCTCCCTGCTGGAGATGGATAATCTTGTACTGTGGAATGCGGCTGTGGGCATCGCGCCAATAGGTCGCTATGTAGGGGTTTCCTTGCTCGTCGGCGGCCATGGAGGTCTGGTTGATCAATTCATGGCCTTGCGGGATATGGGCAGCATATTCTACTGTGGCTGCATTCATCGGTAATGCATAGTCTGCACCGGCACTGTTTTGCCAGGTCAGTCCACCATCTTTGGAACAGGCATAGGCCATATCATGATTGCTGGCAACATCGGGACTCTCCCGCCAGACCCAGGATAGGTGGATGGTCCCCCGGTCGTCTACGCAGCTCTGCCAATAGGCATTCCGCTTTCCCTGACCGTCGATCAGGTTATTGTGCAGCCGCTTCCATTTATCCTGCTGTACATCATAACTATTGACGACGAGGTTGCCATTGCCTGATCCGCCGTCGCGATACAGAAAAAGCAACTGACCATTGGGCAATTTTAAGAATTCGGGGTATGTAACTGCTGTTTCGTTGTCGCCGGTCATTGCCCTTTCTGGACCAAGCAGCAAGCTGTTGGGGGCCAGGGTACGGGCATACCGTAATTTGCTGTTGTGCTGATCCCAGCTGACATGCAGATAGCCGGCCTTGTCGACCATGATGCTAATGACATTGTGGGCATCCGAGGCATTTCCTTGATAGGCTGTCCGGACGATTTCCCAATGCTTGCTGGATAATGAGCGCTTGCCCAGCACCATGTGGCCCTCGCCATCATAATATGCAATATATTGGTACTTGTCATTGCTGACCAACGCGTTTTTACGGAATACCGCAGTATTCACGGAGTTTTTTGCCCAGCCATTCCCGACGAATAGCGTTTTGACCTGCGGTTGTTGGGCTTCCGCCGGATGTACGCCAAGCAGAAAGCAGGCATAGATCAAAATTCGGGTTATCATTGCGGGTATGTTCATCGCTAATTTAGTATACTGATGGTTTGTCCATTGGATCCTGAAATACTATTGTGTTTATTCCCGATGTGTTGGATTGTTTCTCGTCCAGCGCAGGGATAGCTTTGCTAATTTTTTAGTTATGGAATAGCCTCACTATGGTCCTTGGCCCAATCTTGACCCGACCAGATGCGCTTTGCGCTCCAGTCCTGTGGGCCGGCAGTCCAAAAACTGTCGTTGGCGGGTAGGCCTAAGGGCAAAAATATCGTACTACATAAGTAGGGGCTTCCTTGATTATTGTAAAAATCGGTGAGGCCGGGCTGTTCACCATATAACCCTAGGCTGAGCCAGCCGTCGCGGTAGGTATCAGCACTTTCCGTTGTTTTCTTCAATACTGCAGATAGTGCAGACCGCACCTGCCCTTCGGTAAGCCCTTTTGGTAGGCGTTTTTTGAATGCCATGTCGGCCAGATGATGAAAGGCGCCAGCGCGATAGATCAGTGAGCGGCCAGTAGGGGGGAAGCTTCCGTCCGCATTGATTAACCGTTCTTGGATGATGGCATAGCGCTCGTTGCGCAGCTTTATTTTGGCAAACATGGCGTCATAACTTTTCGTCTTGTCCTGGATGACGTCCATGATGCCGGCGAGAAAAGGATGGATGACGTAGCTGTTGTAATAGTCGAAGGCATAATGGGGGCCGTCTTTATACATACCGTCTCCGATGTACCATTGTTCCAGTTGTTGTAACGCGTAATCCACGCGCATCACATCCCAGTCGCTGGCATATTTCGCCAGAAAAGCTTCATTCATGGCCGAAAAGAGCAGCCAGTTGGAAAAGACAGGGCGAAACTGGCGGGTGCTGCGTATGGAGGCCACCAGGCGTTCTTTGGAGTTGGCATCCAGGTGCTCCCAAAGCCAGGGACTGCGCACAAAAGCCAAGGCGATAAAAGCGGCGTCGACCAGCTGCTGTCCACCAACATCAAAGCGCATAAAATCACGGGAATTGCTGTCCAGGGCATTCTTTAACCCTGCCAGTGTCCAGGCGCGATACTGCCTGCGCAGCTTGATTTCAGCGGCTGAGCCATCTTCCTGCCCCAGCCAGGGGGCAATACCGGCCAGTACACGGCCCAGGACTTCAACATATTGCACCTTGATCCGTTGTGCTTTATTATCCACCTGCGGTGCGGTTGTCTGGGGCATGGTCAGGCGCAAGCTGTCATGCGCCAGGCTCCGAAGTACAGGGCGTACCAATTGGTCCATCTGCAGCAACCAGTATTCCCGCGTGGTTGCCGTTAGTTGAGCTGCTTGTTTTTTCGTGTTTTGCGTATATCCTGTGTTACACAGGAATAGGAATAACCATAAGTAGAACAATCGCTTTTTCATCCTTTAGGGTTTATTTTTGGTCTAGATAACGATACATCTCTGTTCCGGCCAGCAGGTATGCGCCTACGCCGAAGGGGGCTGTGGAGCTGGCATCCACAACCTGTCCCGGAATGGCTTTTTCACCGATGGGCTGTATATAGCCTAGCCGTCCATCGGACTGTACGGCCGTCTCACTGAGGTACTGCCAGCCACGCAGCGCAGCATCATGATATGGCTGCGCAGTCAGTAGGCCCTGGTTTATTCCCCAGAGTAAGCCGTAGGTAAAGAATGCCGTGCCGCTGGTCTCCCGTCCCGGTGCATGATTGGGGTCCAGCATACTGCGGGTCCAATAGCCCTCAGGCTGCTGGCAAGCGGTGATGGCAGCGGCCATTTCTACAAACCGGGTTTTGTAATCGGCATAATGAGGTGAGTCGGGGGGCAGCTCCTGCAGCACTTTGGCCAGCCCGGCAAATACCCATCCATCGCCCCGGGCCCAAAAATCTTTTTTGCCCGATGTGGTTTTATGTTTCGGATACACATATTTTGCATCACGGTAATAGAGTTTTTCTGTTTTGTCATACATGATGCTATCGGCGTAGGACAAATAAGTGGATAACTTGTGCAGATATAAAGAGTCTTTGGTCAGCTTAAACATTTTGGTCATGACGGGCATCACCATATACAGGCCATCCGCCCACCACCAATAATCGTTATTGGCGGTATGGATCTGATAATTCATGACCTCCTTGGCACGGGCGATCTTATGCGGTTTGGGCGATAAATTGTAAAGATCAATATACACCTGGAAACAGATTTGCCAATCGCCGAAAAGGACATGGTCGTCGGTTTCACCGTAGCTATATTTCCAGTTTGACTTATCATTAGATTTTGCCCCTTTCCAGGAATTGAATTCGGCCCAATCTTCTGTATAGTTCAAATAGGTTTTGGACGGCTGGATCTGATACAGGGCCATATTGCCGGTATGATAGGCCGCCTGATCCCAGAAAGCCCATACCTGTGGCCTGTGCTGTGACTGCCAGTACGTATTGACAAGATTGAGCTGGTCAAGTACAGCCTTTTGTTTGATGTCCTGCGCGAAAGACAGCTGCCCAATAAGGAATAAACATAGAATAAAATAGCTACGCATGTTGTTAGATTTAAAAATGTCTGTGATCTCTTTTCGAGAAAAACAAAGCTACTTTTTATGTGGGCAGCCGATGTTTAAAATAAGGTTATTCATGACCTAAAATCGGATCATTTTTCCGTCCCTGATGAACGAGAAGCGTTATTCTGTATCGCGGTTACCGATAAACTGAACTGACTGGCATGGCGAACAACTGAAAGTATAAATGTAAAATAAACATATATTCTATCCAAAACATTCCTTATCTTTAAACAGGAGGATAACCAATATTTTAACCAGTGCGGTAACGGAGGGACTATGGGACGTATAACGCAAATTTTCATTTTACTTTACTTGTCTATTTTTGCCGCTGTATCGGCTTATGGTCAGCAGATGGCCCTCAACCCTATGGCTAAAAATTATGAACTTCCATCCTTGACCGTTAATCAGACCATACAAGATGCAGAAGGTTATATCTGGTTTGCATCTACTCAAGGGCTTAGCCGTTTTGATGCTTATAATGTTCTTAACTTTAAGCTGAAAAATGCCGAGGGAAAAGCCGCCGCCGACCAAAATATACGGACCATGGCCGTTTATGGGCACAACCTGGTATTAGGCGGCGAGGAAGGTGTCTATATCCTCGATAAGCGAGATTATATGATTACCCCGCTCAAAGACAGACGGTTGGAACAGGTGCGCATTCATAGCCTATTGGTGGATCATCACCAGCGTCTTTGGATCGCCACGGATGATGGGTTATTTATCTATGATAAAAATCTCAACCCGATGTCAGATAATCAGCTCAGGACGATCCTCGATCGAAATATGCGCGGGCTGACGGTCAACACGATTTTTGAAGATAACGAACGCAATATCTGGATTGGCGTCTGGAACCAGGGGCTATTTCAATTAGCTCCGGGCAAACGTAAGCTGAAAGCTTACCCACGGATTGGAGCACGTAATGCGCCTTTTAAGCTGATGCAGGACGACAGGGGACAGCGATGGATCTGTACCTGGGGGGACGGCCTCTACCTCTTCCATCCCGAGCGAGCCAACAATCCGTATCAGGAAATCAAAATAAAGAATAAACGGCGCCAGGTTGACAAGGAAGATTTGTTTTACAATGTGATGCAGGATCCCCTCCGTCATTATATATGGGTATTGTCCTTTTCGGGGATCTCGACGTTGCGGTATAACGGTGACCGCCTGGAGGAAGTTGATCTATCGGCTTATTTCAATCATACGACGAATATCTTTAACGACATTTATGCCGATCGAAACGGCACCTTGTGGTTGGCTGTTGGCGGGGAAGGGATGTCCTTGCTGCATTTCGACAGACCTTTGATCAGAAGCTATGCCTTCAACCAGATCAAAGAAAACTACAGTATTACACCTAATCTCAAGATGCTTTATCATGACCCGCAAGGAACGCTCTGGTTTAACCTGGAACGTCTGGGCTTTGGAAGTCTTCAGCTGGACCGCAATGGCCTAAGCACATACAGTAATTCCACCTATAAGGATCTCATTTCGATACGCGCAGTGACCGCGGCCATCGATGTGCAAGACCAGTTGTGGGTAGGCTCCGCTTATGAAGCATCCATCAACGTATTTAAGCGCACGCAAAACGGTATCCTATTGTCGCACAAAATTGAATTGCAGCAACAACTGTCGCACAGCGGGATACCTTCGTTTTTCTATAAAGACAGCGCGCAATACGTTTGGGTAGCCACCAGCCAAGGGCTGTTGTGTAAAAAGCCACATATGGAACGACTCCAGCAGGTGACAAGTATTCATGATGAACCCATCAGTATAGCCGAAGACAATCACCATGGTATCTGGATAGCGACAAAAAGTAATGGAATATATTACCTGCGCGATAAAGAGCGCCAGTCGGTAACACTACACCTTGGCAAGGAAACACCTGGCTTAAAGACAGACCAGATCGAAACAATGGACATCGATCGGTACGGAAACCTTTGGATCGGCACCAAAAGCAACCGGCTGGTATGCTATCGGACCGCCAGCAAGATGGGCGAAGAAATTGCCAACACCGCCCTTTTCGGTAAAAATCAAATACTCGATATAGTCTGCCTGCGCAATTATACCTGGCTTTCGACTACGCGTAATTTGTATAAAATCAATCCTTTAAATAAAGATGTTATTGAATTTTCGGCCTCTGATAGCCTACAGGTTAACATGTTCTCCAAACGGGCGTTTGCGGCTGACGATAAACGCCATGCTGTTTTTTTTGGTGGATATAATGGTGTGGTACGGGTCGACGATCACAGTACGATCAGCAACTTTAAAGAAAAGGTACTTATCGCAGATGTCAAAGTGAATAATAAGTCGTTGATTTTAGCAGCCAAGGGTAAAAAGTTTAACCAGCATTTCCGTCAGCTGACCCTAGCGCCAGAAGACCAAAATTTGGAGATATCCTTTTCGGCCCTGCCGTTTACACAGCACGACAAGATCCGGTATATGTACAAACTGGAGGGTGTAGATAAGGACTGGATCATGGCACCCAGAGACCGCTTATTTGCTACCTATAATAACTTGGGTAAGGGAAGTTACCGTTTTCTGGTGAAAGCTACCGACCTCCATAATCAATGGAACAACGACATTACAGCTGTTGAAATCACAAAAATACCAGCATTCTATGAGAGCAATCTTGCCTATGTATGTTATGCATTGATCGTGGGAGCAGTATTATTCTTTTTCATCAATTATTCCTTCAATCGCATCCGGCTGCGTAGCGACCTGAAAGTCGCTCAGATAGAGAAAGAAAAAACCGACGAACTGACCCAGTCCAAATTGAGCTATTTTACCAATGTATCCCATGATTTGCTGACACCGCTCACGATTATCTCCTGTCTGGTGGATGATGTACAGATGACGACTAGAAATAACCTGGCGCAGTTTGACAATATGCGGCTCAACCTCAGCCGTCTCAAGAGGCTGCTTCAGCAGATCCTCGACTTCAGGAAAATAGAACACAATACAATTAAACTGCAGGTCAGTCAGGCTCATTTTCCCACTTTTGTGGAACGGCTTGGGCGGGCTTATTTCAGTCCCATTGCCAAAAAGAAAAATATACAATTTGAAATTGTGCATGGCGAATGCCCTGCTGCGGTTTTCTATGATGAAGATAAATTGGACAAAGTCTTGTTTAACCTGCTTTCCAATGCATTTAAGTATACAATGCCCGGCGGAACGGTATCACTGTCTTATTATGTTGCCCCGAAGAAAGGTAATGACTTTCTTTATATTTTTGTGCGCGATAATGGCGAAGGTATTCGCCCGGAAGAATTGGAAAAAATATTTACCCCTTTTTATGCAAATAAGTCCCCAAATCATGTGGAAAGCAATGGGATAGGGTTGTCTGTCAGTAAGCAGCTCATCGATATTCATCATGGTTATATTGCGGTCGAAAGCATACTGCAGCAGGGAAGTACGTTTACTGTGGCCATACCTGTAAACAGAAGTTACTACGCCGATCAGGATATGCAGATTATCGATGGATCGTTTTCCACTTCCCTGCAGGACAGCGCATTTGGAGCAGCGCAAGGAGATGCAGTTATACCAGATACTGATACAGTAGAAAACAAGCTTCGGCTGCTCCTTGTAGAAGATAATGAAGAACTGAGCAGTACCATGTTCAATATCCTTTCCAGAAACTATCATGTGCACCTGGCCGGACATGGAAGACAGGGGCTGGAAAAAATTCAGCAGGAGGAAATAGACATCGTCGTCAGCGATATTATGATGCCCGAAATGGATGGGCTGAGTTTGTGCAGGGCCATCAAGTCCAATGCCGAATATAATCATATTCCGGTGCTGCTGTTGACCGCCAAAAGTAGTCTGGAAGATCGTATCGAATGCTATCAGGCTGGTGCGGACGGTTACATCAGCAAACCCTTTGAGATCAAGGTGCTGGAAGCAAAGATCCAGAGCTTTATCATCAATAAGCGATGCAAACAGTTGAGTTTTCACAACAATACACAGATCAATATTGCTGCGCTGGATTATACGCCGCTGGACGAAAAGTTTATTCAGAAGATGGTCACCGTCATTGAACAACATTTGGCCGATGACCAATTTGATGTACTCCGGCTTGGTGACCTGCTTGGGTTATCCAAGTCCACTTTGTATAGAAAGACAAAAGTATTATTGAATATCTCCCCAAGTGAGTTTATCAAGAATATTAGGCTGAAACATGCTTGTTTATTGATGGAACGGGACAAGTCGATCACCGTAAGTGAAGTCGCGTATGAAACCGGATTTACGGATCCGCGCTACTTTGCCACTTGCTTCAAGGCAGTATTTGGCATGACACCGAGTGAGTTTCAGAAAAATGCACATAAAGTGGCTCCTTAGTACGGAAATTGGGCTATTCCACGCGATGGTTTGCTATACTACGATGCTATTGCGGATCCAGTCATAGCCAAAAATCTTCTTAGGATCATTTACAAGATCTTTTTTATTTTTAAAATAGACCCAAGTGCGTTTCGGTAAATAGTAACCTATACCATAATCCCATGGGGTTGTTTGTCTTTTTATGCTCCCATCTGCTATGCAGCGTTGCAGGATGGCTTGCAACCTTTGTTCGGTTACGTTTAGTTGATAATTTTTGGAAAAATCCAGGACCATCTGTGGCAGAGTGCGGGGATATAGAAAATAATCGCTGCTGCGGACAAGCGTGATTATTTGGTCGCGAAGTTGTCTATCCTTCTCCTTCTTTTCTCGTTGTTGGAGTTGGAGTGCCTCCGCTTTTTTATCCAATGGTTTTTCGGTTTTTTCCTTTTTTGCAGCAGTTTTGACCGTAAATCGTTGCTTTTTTAAACTTAGCTTTTTGTCAAAGTCACAGAACGTATTTAGGTCAAGTGATAGCGCCGCGCAAATTTTTAGCGCGGACTCCAGGCTAATGGGGAGCGTTCCCCAATGATAACCATTTAATGAACGGGGATTGATATCCGTTAAATTGGACAGTTCCTGAATTGGAAGTTTAGTCAGGCTTAGTATCTCATCAATACGCTGTGATACCGCTTTCGAAAGTTCGTGTTTTTGGATTTGTTTCATAAATAGCATGTTAATAAAATAGGTCTACTATTGAGTAATGTAAAGAAAATATTAATATAAAGATAATATATTTCTGTTAACTATTTTGAATTAAAAACATTTTATATAAAATACTGATAGATAGCGCTTAATCGGTTAATGTTGTATAGTCTGAGTGGGCGTTTTACCGTTTCTTGGCATGCTTTGGCTTTTTCAATAGTTCACGTAATTGTTCTTCAGTATATTGTTTACTACCTCTTTTATTCAATTGAAACCCGCAGAAGAGCCTTAAGCCATTCATGGAGAAAAAGCGGTATTCGTATACCTCCCTGGAGTATCCGGTAAGTTGTTTCAGTTTACCACGGGGCATTCCTTTTGGATAACCATGCTCGATACTTTTGGCTTTATAGATTTCGGCCAGCTGTTTTTTACTGAGCTTGCAACGCGCTGGTGTACTATTGGCCGGTGTCTGGCCGAAAGATTGGATAAAATGATTTAAACGCTGGCCGGTTTTCCAGGTCATAGCGCCGGAAGTGACACCCATTTTGGCTTCCAGTTCTTTCGTCGTCGGTGTTCTCCCGAGTTCCCTTGCTAGACTGAGGTAATAATCTTTAATGCTGAATTTGGTCACGGGGATTTTCGTGCCGGCAAGATAACAGAGGTTGTTCCAGCCAAATTTTTCCTTGAGATACCAGCTCGATGGGTAATTGGCAGGCTTTAGCCGCTCGTAATCTTTATAATATTTGATGCGATGCTTTTTGATCAGCTTGATCACTTTTTCTTTAGCTTCAGATGCTGTCATTGTGGTAACCCGAAAATGTGATTTTAACTTCACATGTTCCAGTACATCAGCCCAGCTGTTGACATTAAAATGCCTGTAATAGGATAGTGGATTGTAGAGGCCATTCTTGCTGATACAATCTGAAATCGCGGGAGACCGTCCATGTTTGATATAAAATTTAACCAGTGAATTTTTTAGCTTCCCAATGGAAGGTATTCGGCGGTCATTTGGTTCAAAGCCTCCGGCGGCAATAAACTTGTTCCACGATCCGAAATACTTGTTTATACTGGTTGACTTTGCTGAAAATTCCCGGCGCATGGGAATGCGTCCGTGCGTGTGGTAAAACTCCTTTATGAGCGCGAACAGCTCGGTCTCCACTTCAGCTTTTGTTTTATTTACATTGGGTTTGAGCCCAGCCGTTTTGATAAAATTGTTCCAAGAACCGAAATAGCGGCGTGCTATGGTATTGACTTGTTCCATTTCACGGCGGACTGGAGTTCGGCCATGTTTGCTGTAAAATTCACGGACTTTAGAAAAGGCATTTTCAATAAGCTCTTCTTGCATTTCTTAAAATTAGCTATAGTATTGGTTTATCCTGGCTGTGATAAATTCGATTAAAGATAATAATTTTCGCTATAACAGCAAAATCGGCGAACCGTTGTTCTGATCAAAGAATTCTGTTGACACATCAATAAAAAGAAAGGGGTACACACAGCGCTGTGGTACCCCAGTTATTAAGGGAAAAAGGGATCAGCTTTAATTTTGACGCTTGATACTAATGTTCAGGTAACGGTTGTTGTCAAAACCACTCAGGGCATTGACAATAACGACGCCATATTTTTCGTCTGGTGTCTTGAAGTAAAACAGGCTTCCCACCTTCAGGTCGTCTAATTTGAGATTAGTGGTTTTACGCGAGATTGCATTATTTTTTATGACTTCGCCGGAGGTCAATGTATTTAAAAATGCACTTGTCTGATTGTTTTGGATGCCTGAAAAATAGGTCGCGCGGCCTTTGCCTGCGAGGTCGGTAAAATCAAAGGCACCAAATGGTATGGGACTGGCCTGAAGGGAATAGATGTTGTATTTAAAGGTTAGATTTCCGTTGGATTCCACAGTATACGTCCGGTACATACCCAGGTCTATTTTCTCCGGATGCAGTTTGGCCTCAGCATAGGTATAGGTTTTACCTTCTACCAGATCAATAAAGCAAGCGCTGCTCCGGTTTACGCTATCAGGCATATAAAGCACACGGTTGTTGAGATGAACATAATCGGACAGCACGTTGTAGGTGACAGAGGTGTAGCCATCTCCCATAAATACGCCCTCTTTATCAACGGCCATAATCCGGAAGGTGCTCTCGCCGACTTTATCAGCCCGGATCTTGTATACATAGCGAAAACTTCTTTTTTCTGTTTCGCCTAAAGGTATTTTTAGGACAGCGGCACCTGCTCCATTATAAAAGATCCAGACCTGATGCATGTCTTTGGATTTGGAGCTGATGGTAAAATCAACGAAGATGGAGTCGCCCACGGCAACATCCTTATAGGTACCGATATTGTGTTCGTTTTCCATATGAAGTGTGACGGAGACATCTTCAAATAAATTGAAAATATTGTCACCTTCACGTTTACAGCAAAGTAATGTGCTCAATAGGAGCACAACGAATAAGTAATGTGCTTTCATCTGTAAATAATGAGGTAGAATAGCTGTTAAATAGGAACGGTTCATAACTAATCATTTAATGGGTCAAATGTACCGCCTTCATAACCGATAGTCTGCTCCAACAAAGGGGAGGAGTTCATAAAGGTATTGGGAAGGGGATAGAAATAATAATAGTCACGGAAGGCAAAGGCGCCATTGGAACTCTCTGCACGCAGGTTGTAAGGATATTTAAAATAGGTGAGTACCGTATCGCGGTTGTTCATATCCAGGCTTTCCCGATGGCGAATACCGGCCGCGTTTTCCGATTCGAGGTGCGTTTTTGCAGCATCGGATTTTGTTTCGAATAAATAGGTCTGGATAGTTCCCTGTAAGGTATGCATACGCCGTGTCCGGCGTAGGTCATGATAGCGTTTGCCTTCAAATGCAAATTCAATCTGCCGCTCGTTCATCATAAGATCACGCATCTGCTCTTTGTTGGATGCCAGCGATAAGCCATAGTCAAAGTTTCCCTGTTGTATTCCGGCGCGCTGGCGAATGCTGCGGACAAGCTCCTTGGCAAGGGAGAGATTGCCCGTTTCGTTGGCTGATTCAGCATAATCCAACATCACCTCAGCAAAACGGATTTCGATCCAGTCCATGCCATTGCCGCCCATATCGTTGGCAATTCCAACAGCTGCTGACGAAAGTGCCGGATTGACAAATTTCTTACAATAAAAAGATTTAATGGAGGATTCATCCGCGGCGTTGCTGTAATTCCATTGTTTTCGTCCCGTCTTACCACTTAAAGGCCATTCGGCACCGTTATAAACAATGGTATGTTTAAATCTGGGATCGCGGTTTTTCCAAAATAGTGCATCGTCATAGCTTGTATTGCTGCTGTTGGCCGGGGTGCCGTCCTGCATGGGGTAGGCGCCTAGCAATAGGGTCGTAGGTACATAATAATCTGCAGGTGATCCGCCCTCGGATGCAGGGCGTGAAGCGCGCTCAACAACCGTGAACCGCTTTGGTGATGCCGCTGAGTAGGAACGGACAATCACGGCCTCAGTATTTGCAATGCCTTCTTTTAGAAAGATCTCGTTATAATTGGGCAACAGCGCACGGCCGGCGGCTTTGCATAGCTCATAGGCCTCTTTGCTGGCCTGCAGGGCTGTTTCCCAGCGTTGCGCCTCATAGGGGTGTGTAGGGTTATCCGTAGGGTTGAACTGCGGGCTCGCCCAATACAGTAGTGCTTTGGCTTTCAGCGCTGCTGCCGCGACTTTTGTTATTTTTCCGCGGCCTGTGGCGTCGTCCCACGACACACCGTCAAGATTGACCATTGCCGAATCCAGATCGTTTATGATCTGCCCAAAACATGCCTTGGCCGACGCTCGGCCTTCCAGTTTCAGGTTATCGGGGTTTTGAGGGTCAAGAACCAACGGTACACCACCGTACAGCCGGGTGAGCTCAAAATAAACCATGGCCCGTAATGCATAAAACTGACCTAAAAATTTTTTCTTTACATCAGTGGTCAGTGTGCCTGTCGGGATATAGGCAATGGCATTGTTGCAACGGGCGATGTCAAAATAACGGTTGTCACCCACATTGGTACCCTGGTATTTGCTTGCAATGTATTTGACATCATTGAGCGTAATTTCACCGCTTAATCCCAATACTTTTTTGCTAGGGCCATTGGTTCCCGAGAAATAGTTTTCGTCACTGGCATAGTGCATCTGCATGTCATTGGGGGTGATCTCATGGGGATGGGTTGGCATAATCATGGCGTAAGTGCCTGCTAAATAGAATTCTATTGCGCCTTCGTTGTCCCAGATACGGGCATCAAGACCGCCGTGATCGACCAGCTCAAAAAAATCATCTTTACAGCTTTGGGTCATAAGGACGGTACTGGATGCCATCAGTAGGGCTATGATATAATTAAAATGTCTTTTCATGTCTTTGTATGTTAAATGCCAAAGTTTAAACCAAAGGATATCGTCCGGATGGTCGGATAGTTGTATAAGGATGAGGAATAGGGATCGCGGTGTTTAAAGGGGGCTACGATCGTCCATAGGTTATTGCCGGATAGCATCAGCTTGAGTGAACGTACATTGATCTTATCGGTAAAATTTTTGGGTACACTCCAGTTAAACACCATATTGTTGATCCGGATCGTCGTCCCGTCCTTCGCCCAGAATGTTGAGTTCCATTTTCTCATCATGGCCGCATCATCGTAACGGGGGAATCTGCCATCGGGATTCTCCAATGACCAATGGTCTTCCCAAAAGCTGGGTACATTGACTTTATCGGTAGGGGCAGTCATAGCCTGTGATTCATAAAACGCTTTGCCGCCAAAAACTGCACGGAAGTTGGTGTTCAGTGAAAAAGATTTATAGGCTAAACCGATGGTAACACCCGTAGAGAAAATAGGCGATGTATTCTCAAACATGGGGGTGAGATCTTTCTCGGTAATTTTTCCGTCGCCATTGGTATCTTCGTATACTGTCCAGCCGACCTGTGGCACTTTCCCGTCGATGGTATAGTTGGGGTTTTTAGCCAGAAAATTATCGACATCCTGTTGTGTACGCAGCATATCCACATAGATCAGTCCATAATTGCCGGTATTGTATTTGCGGGAGTCGGTACCCATTTCGACCTTCCAGTCGGGATAGGAGAAATCATATAGCTGGAATTTATTGAAGTACATCTGCGTGGTATAGCTGCCCGAGTAGCCAAAGTTCATGTTGGTGGATAGCTTAAGCCCGTTGGAAAATGTATTTTGGTAACCCAGGGAGAACTCGGTGCCCCAGCCTTTTCGTTTTTGATAATTCACGACGGGCGCTTTGAATCCGGCATACATGGGGAAGTTTTCATCATTACCTTTGTCAAATACATCGTAAGAATCGCGGAAGTAATACTCGAATCCGAAGCTCAATTTATTATCAAACCAGCGCGATTCAATACCAAAGTTAAACGTGCGGTGCTTTTCCCAGGAGATATCCGGATTGGCAATGATGGTCGGGTTGAGGGAGGCCACTGGTGTTTCGCCATAGAGGTAACCCGTATTGACCAGGTCTACACTAAAGCGGTCCTGCCACAATCGCGCCGTCACACGGTCCTCGCCCACAAGCCCGTAATTGGCCCGCACCTTAAGATAGCTGATGTAGTTCAGGTCTTTAAAGAAGTTTTCTTCGCTGACTACCCAGCCTGTCGCGACTGTGGGAAACAAGCCCCAGATATTGCCCTTGGCAAAACGCGAGGATGCGTCCAGGCGGGTGATCACCTCCACGAGGTATTTTTTCTTATAGTCATAATTGAAGCGGCCAAAGACAGAACGTTTTACGGCTTCTTCAATGTTGCGCCCATTATTGGTAAAAGTAGATTGGTCGAAAGCCCAATATTCATCCAGATTCAATAGCTGTTGGTTGGTCCAATAGGCCGATAATCCCTCGGAGTTGGATGCTGACTGCTCCGCGCCAAGCAGCACAGCTATATTGTGATCGCCGAAGCTATTGGCATATTGTAACACGAGATTACCCTGATAACTGCTTCCCTTGCCCAGTGAGGGAGCAATTTTTGTTTTGTTGCCATCCATACGAAAGGTGGTATTGACGGTATTGGTATAGAGCAAGTTGTTATTGCCCCAACGTACAAAGTCGTATAGGTCGTAGGCCGGAAGGTATTCCTGACCACTGGATGATGTGCCGGAATGTGACACCTGGATACGTGCATTAAAGCCTTTCAAGGCCTTCGGAGCATAATTTAGCGAGGCATTGATGCTATAGTTTGAATTGTTCTGCTTTTGATAATAACCTGAATTAATAATGGCCAATGGATTGGTGTTGCTATTGGCGTTGATGTTATTAAAGTTGACGGGCAGACCATCGATCTGAATAGGTACCCATTGTGGGGTGGTAATCAGGGTTTGGTAGAAATTTTGGTCTCGGTCATCAGACAGGCTATTTTGGCTGTTGGTTTTGGTATTATTGACGTTAAAAGCTACATCTGCTTTCAGTCCATCGATGATTTCGGCATTGAAGCCGGATCGAAAAGAGTATTTTTGCTGGTTCATGCCAGCATAATTGCCATCTTCTTTTTGGTAACTGCCGCCGGCAAAAAAGGTGACTTTTTCACTTCCCCCGGAAATAGATAGATTATGCCGTTCCATTTTGGAGGATTTCCACAGTTCATCATACCAGCTTTTGTAGGGATTGGTTTTGAGGTAGGCGAGGTCTTCATCCGAAAAGAAAGAAGTGGGCTGCGCATTGTTCAGGGCGTAGCTTTCGTTCAATAATTTGGCATGCTGATAGGCCGAGAGCATTTTGGGTTTGACGGTGGCATCTGAGATACCGATATAACCGTTATAGCTCAATTGGGTCTTGCCGACTTGTCCCCTTTTGGTGGTGACAAGAATAACTCCCTTTGCACCCGAAGCCCCATAAATAGCTGCTGAAGCATCTTTTAAGATCGATATATTTTCGACCATGGAGGCGTCGAGGTTTTCAAATACATCCGAAGTAGAGATGATTCCATCGATAACATATAGGGGTTCATTGGTAACACCCTGTAATTTTGCCTGATCTGAAGCAAAGGCATTCCGGACATTTAAGGTAACTGCTGCTCCTGGTCGACCGGACGATTCACTCACACCTAAGCCTGCGACACGGTCACGTAGTGCTGCAGCAATATTTGCTGCGGGAATATCCTGGATTTCTTTGGGATCGACCGAAGCCACGGCGCCCAGTACCTCACCACGTTTTTTTGTGCCATAGCCTACCACGACGACTTCATCGATACTTGTGTTGGATTCAAGGCGGATCGTGATGCTTGTTCTTCCGGTCATGTCTATCTCCTGTACTTTAAAGCCAATGTAGCTGACAATAATGACCTGATTGTCGGCAGGGAGATTGATATGGAATACCCCATCCTCGCCAGTCTTGACCCCGGCTTTACTGCCTTTGACCAGAATGGTCGCACCGTAGACAGGTTTACCTTCGGGGTCGAGCACACGACCTGTTATACCGGCATACTTAGTGGTCAATAAAATAGGTCTTTCGGTGAAACTGTGGGCGTAAAGTGCGATGGGGGAGAGCGCCATCAAAGGACAAAGCAACTTAATACTACTTTTCAGAAGTGATTTTGTCAATAATCGATTATTCATGCGTATATGGTTATGTTTACAATAGGTCTTATAAAATTGGCGTTACGGCTTAAAATAATTGGTCATTCGAATGCCTCTCCTGCTGTATGGTACACCGATGGGTCTAATGATAGGACTGTAGTGCTGAGATATACGTTTATAAGAGGCTTATGGTGCAATAATGAAAATAAATTTTTATTCAACTGTCCTGAACTGTTGGTGAGGTGCCAAAAAAAGGCCTTCTCCAATGAAGGAGAAGGCCTGATGTATTAAGGTAGGGTAGGGTGCTTTGATTAATTCGCTGTCAATGCCACAGCATTGAGCTGCCTGGAAGTCCCATCAGGACCAACGGCAACGATATTGTCGAAAATGACGCGTGTGCCCGGAACTATACCTTTCAGGGCTGAGGACATGCTCGAACTTAACTGACCGCCTGAGGTGGATAGTACAATCGCATCTGCGCGTGGTTTGGCAATGATCATCGTAAACTTGGTTACTTTAAAGGTGGCGTCAAAATCGAAGTTATCTAGTTTCGCAAATAATGCATTTTGGGCTTTTAGGGCTACAGTAGCCATAGAGCCGCCTGTCTTTCCTGCAAATTTGGCAATCGGATCTGGAATTCTTTTGACACGGAATTCGGTCGAACTCAAGGTCTGTGTTTTGCCTGGTGCCACTTCGGCGGATACGGCAATACGGGCAGTACCCGGTGAACTTACGCGCACATTATATTTGCCACCACCGGCACTGGATATGCTACCGCCACTCATGCTCACACGGACTTTATCGGTAGGCGTGCCTGGAGCCGAAACCGAAATCGGGTTATTGACACCGATATAGAGTACATTCATTTTATCAGGTGATACCACCGCCGAAGGACGGGCCACCTGGTAGGTCTGTTGTGGTGTACGGTATTCCTTATAGGAACCGTCAGTCTGTTTAACTTTAATGACCCCTGTCCAAGAGAAAATACCCTCGCGGTTTGTCGGTACGGAATAAACACCTTTACCATCTACAATCTGTAGGGCTGATCCATTGACGGTAATCGCTGGTTCGGATTTCGAATCGGAAGCTGTCAAAAAGACTTCGGCCTTGTAAGGTTGGCCTTGGACCAGATAGGAGGTCGGTGCGACGGCTACAGCGGCAAACTTATCGAGATTGACTACGGCCTGATCCATTTTGCCCAGAATAATCTTAACGACATCTGATTCTGCATTTTTGGCATCGGTCTGGATTTTTGTCAGGATGGTCATTGCCGCGGTCAATGGGGTGCCACTACCGAAATTAATCTCTTCCCAAGATTTTTTGCCATTCACTGACTTTTCGGGATTCTTGGCTTCCAGTGAAAAGGAAACCATTTTTTGTTCTTGGGGTGTTAATAGCGCCAATAGCTTCGCACGCGTATCATTAATCTTATCCTTGAGAAGGGTTCCCTTTTTCTCGTTGATCATCAAGTTGGGGGAGATATCTTCATTTTCCCTTTTGACCAGATCTCCCTTTTCTTCATCATAGCCACCGCCTTGTTTGGCCAACTCTTCTTTCAGGGAGAGGATATATTTATCAAGCTCACCGATAATGGCCTGTGCTTTTTTAGCCTTATCGTAAATAGGCTTGGCCCTCGCGGGTTCTTCCTTTAATTTGGTGTTTTCAAATGCCGTGAATAGCTGCTGCACAGCGGTGTTGACATTTGACTTAGATGTTTCGAGACTATTGTTGATATTTTTGAATGCATCCAAGATGGAATCCGGTACATTGAGTGCCA
Source organism: Sphingobacterium prati (assembly GCF_013167215.1). Taxonomy (GTDB): domain Bacteria; phylum Bacteroidota; class Bacteroidia; order Sphingobacteriales; family Sphingobacteriaceae; genus Sphingobacterium; species Sphingobacterium prati. The sequence continues at coordinate 43,981 of NZ_JABJWY010000033.1, read as the reverse complement.
ATAAAGCAAGCAAGACCAGATAGAGGATGCCGATCATCCGCTGTCTTGGCGTTTCTCTTCCTAATGCCATTTTTCTTAATTTAAGTGATACAAGAGTAAATTATACACGTGGCTGATTCATGGCGCTGAGCATATTGCCGTAGATAGCATTTAAAGCGTTCAGATTTTTAGCCAATTTGCCCACTTCTTCTTTAAACGCTTTGGAATCATCCAGCGATTCGTTGAAGTTTTGCATGGTATAGCTTAAGTTCTCATAAAACTTATTCATGGACTGCAGGTGAGAAGCGGAATCGCGTAACTCGCGCTCATACATAGCGTTCAGTTGACCAAGGTTGCTGGTCAGGTTTTTTACCTGATCGTGGTAGCTCGCCGTATCACCGGAGGTGTTGGACATCGCTACAAGGTTTTGTGACGCTTTTTCAAAGGCTAAACTTAAGTTGTCAAATTTGGAGGTTGCCGTCCGCAATTTTTGTGTGAATTCGTCTGTCGCCAGCGAGACATCCGACAATTTGTTAATAGCAGATACTTTTTCGCTGAAATCACGTAATCCACGGCCGAGGTTTTCGATGCTTGCAGGCTCAATATGGGCATCGGCAAACATTTTGTCGAGGGCGGCGGTAGCGGATGGCCCTGCGGGTGCGACCACTGTTTTACCACGAACAGGAAGCTCACCATTGAAATTATCGTCCAATTCAGGATAGACCCGGCTCCAGTCAGGCTCCGGTGGTGGGGGATTGAAACCCATCAGAAAGAAGAGGAGTGCCTCAACACCAAGTCCGATACCGATCATGTAATTGGCAGTGCTGCCGCCAATGTGGAGGATCTTGAACAATACGCCGATAATGACGATACTCGCACCCCAGGATATGGCCACATTCAGCCATCTTGAATTGTCTTTTTTCTTGCTCATAGTTGTTATGTGTGTGTTTGGTTTAATTCTATTTTTGGATAGTTTTAGTTCATTTTTTTGTATAAAACGGATTTGTCTGTTTAATAGTATATACCTGCCGTATATCGCAAGCGGATTTAGTGTCTAGTTGAAACGACCAGCTTTGTTCAAAAAATATACCAAAGATGAATCTTGATGTAAATTTTACTTCCTTTGCTGATCCACTTGTGATAGCAAATGGTATTTTCTCAAAATAAAGCAAACGTTACCGTTGCCCAACAGTTATACATAGTAGTAATTTAAATGTAGTGCAATAGAAAAATAGCGTTATGACTGAAGCATTAATCCAACTTTCACAGAATTGGCCTGCGTGGCTCTGGAATATGGCATTAATCCTGTTTTCATTCTTGATTGGTATTCTCATAAAAATGTTGTTTATACCCTTGTTGCGAAGGCAGGCGATCGAGCAGTCTTCTTATTCCCTGTTTCGCTCATTTATTCGCCGATTCAACAGGATATTGAGTATTTTTATTCCATTGCTGGTCTTTAACAGTTTACTTCCTTTTGCGCATTTTAATGCGAGAACATTACAGGTGGTGACCAAAATCAACGAGATATTGTTGGTCAGCTTTTTTGCCTTGGCTTTGATTCAGACCATCAAAGTATTTGAAGATTATCTGTACCATCGGTTTGATGTCAACAAAGAGAATAACTTACGGGAGCGGAAGGTCAGAACGCAGATTGTTTTTATCCGTAAAGTGGTGGTGACCATCATTATTGTGGTCGCACTGGCGATTGTTTTATTGAGTTTTGAAAGCATGCAAAAGATCGGTGCGGGGCTGTTGACCGGTGTCGGTGTGGGCGGTATTATCATTGGTTTTGCGGCTCAGAAATCGCTGGGCAATCTATTGGCCGGTTTTCAGATTGCTTTCACCCAGCCGATACGGATGGATGATGTGCTGGTGGTGGAAGGGGAATGGGGAAAGGTAGAAGAAATTAATCTCACCTATGTGGTGGTGAATATATGGGACAAAAGACGTTTGGTACTGCCAATTACCTATTTTATCGAGAAGCCTTTTCAGAACTGGACCCGGACAACGGCCGAGATATTGGGAACAGTTTTTATCTACACCGATTTTACCATCCCCGTGCAGCAGCTTCGGGACAAGCTGACGGATTTGCTCACTGGACATCCCCTATGGGATGGTAAAGTAAATGTACTGCAGGTTACTGATCTTAAGGAGCATACCATGGAAATTCGTTGCCTGATGAGTTGCCGCAATTCGGGGCAAGCTTTTGACTTACGCTGTTACATACGTGAACAGATGATCGCGTATATCCGAAACTATTTTCCGGATGCGTTGTCCAAAACGCGGGTAGATTTTACTGCAAAAGAAGCCAAAACATAACAAGCTTTATTGGATCTTTCCGCCATCAATTATTAGATACGGAAATATCTTGCCTAAGCAATATCTTTGTAGTGCACTTTTGAAATTTATATGCAAATTTTCTTTCTTATTTTATCAGGATTATTGATCGTCCTCAGTCTGTTACCGTTTATCCGGAGCCAGCATTGGGTGTTTCGTGTGGCCGAGTTTGTCAAACTACAGCTTTTGGTTTTTCAGGTTCCGGTGTTGGCCTGGGGGTTTTACCTCGTCGCAGAATCACCCTGGATCTGGAGCATTCAGATTGCGCAGGTGCTGCTGATCGGTTATCATGTATTCATCCTGGTGCGCTATACCAAGTTTTGGCGCAAAGAAAAGTATCAAAAAGGGAAAGATGCTTCGGATAGCATTAAAATTATATCCTGCAATGTGTTGCAGTTCAATAAAGAATATAGCCGCTTTGTCGATCTGATCCGGAAAGAACAACCGCAGATCTTTCTGACAATGGAAAGTGACGCGGCCTGGGAGGAGGCTTTGCGCGTATTGGAATCCGATTACCCCAATGTTATTAAGGTTACCTTAGATAACACATATGGTATGCATTTCTATACCAAATTGCAGGTCAATAAAAGTCAGGTGCATTATTTCGTGGCAGAGGATATCCCGAGTATAGAGGCACAACTTGAAACCGCGGATGGTCATCGTTTTATCTTTTTTGCTGTACATCCGCCGCCACCGAGCCCGACGGAGGAAGAGAATTCCAAAGAACGGGATGGTGACCTGCTCAGCGTTGCAAAACGTGTACGCGATTATAAAATGCCTGTGGTAGTGACGGGCGACTTTAACAACGTGGCTTGGGCCAGATCTTCTATCCTGTTTAAGAAAACCAGTAAACTGATTGATGCCCGCATTGGGCGGGGAATCTTATCGACCTTCCATGCTAACTATTGGTTTTTTCGGGTTCCCCTGGATTTGCTGTTTCATAGCCCCAATGTATTTATCGATAAGTTGTGTATTTATCCGTCGGTAGGTTCGGACCATTTCCCGATGGGCTGTACCTTTTTTATTGACCGTTATTCGGACGAACAGGCCGAAGATATCGAACAGCTCGAACAGGGTGAAATGGCTGAAGTGGACGAGCTTATTAACGAAGGTCGTCAGGAAGAGAGTGATAATCGCGAATAGCTTCTTGATGCAAGTTTTTCTTCATTATTGCCCGATCTTGAACGGATACTCTTTTACCGGTGCAACGGAGAAGTAACCCAGTGCATTGTTGGAGATATTGGATTTCGGATTGCTTGGCGCAGCATTGCTGAGGTTGTTGTTTTGGTATTCATTCCAATATTGGTAAGTTTTCTCGTCTACGCAGTAGCGGCGTACAATGACATTGTCACCGCGGGATAGGTCTGTATCCAGATCGGCGATATAGTGTGTCACTTTGAGCCCATCGTTAAACTGGTCTGACTCGGCTCTTGCAAAACGAAAAGGTCCGCCATTGATGGATAGTGTATAGATATAATAATTAGAGACCTTGGCCGGATCCTGGAAGGTCAAAGTCGCAAAAAAATAGTTTTCTCCAGCGATATTTTTCTCCGAAATGCCGCTGGATTCCACGGCAACATAGGCTGGCATCTGACAGGTAGATGTATATAGCGTTTTTTGCACGTTTGCCACCAGTGTATACCGCCGGTCTGCCATGGGCTTAAAGTTACGATGGATGTAATAACCGTCCTTCTCGTATTGAAAGGAATAGCTTCTATTTTCATTGTCTTTGACGGAAACTGTTGCCCCTTTGATCCCCGAAGTATTGACGGGATCATCAAATCCGACCGACCGTGAAATCCGGATGCGCTGAACGGCACTCGCATCAGAAAGCTGGGCATCAATGACTACACGTGCCGCGGCCTCGTTGAGATCGAGGTCCATTTTTTCCTCGCAGGATGAAATTAGCAGCGAGAGACCGAAAAGAAGGAGATATTGTCTAGTATTCATGCTGTTTAAAATTTAAAGTTCCAGGTGACGGAGGGAATAATCCCGAATAATACAATCTTGTAAGCTTCGGTCAGATTCGGATTGTGCTCGTTCTCCCGAAAGTCAATGGTATAGGCATTTTTGCGGTTGTAAGCATTGTATACGCCAATTGTCCAGCTTGAATGAAAACGTTTGCTGGTCTTATGTGGGTCATATGTTGCTGATAAATCCAAGCGGTGATAGTCTGGCATGCGGTAACCATTTCGCTCAGTATAGTAAAACACTGATTTGCCATTGACAAGGTATTTCCCGCTTGGAAAGGTAACAGCATTTCCGGTATTAAATACAAATGTGCCGCTGAGTGTCCAGCTTTTTGACAGTGCGTAATTGGCTACAATGGCAAGATCGTGCGTACGGTCCTGACGTGCATTGAACCATTTCCCTTCGTTGATGCCGTTAAACTTACGTCGGCTTTTGGATAGGGTATAGCTGATCCAGCCCTTGAGGCGGCCGCTATTTTTGCGGAGGTAGCCTTCCAGTCCATACGCCCGGCCGATGCCATAGAGCAGCTCTCCCTCAAAGTGGGCATTGGCCTGCAAGGTGGCGCCATTGCGCACATCAATTTGATTGCCCAGGCGTTTATAATAGGCCTCGACCGAAAAGTCATATTGTTTATTGGTGGAAGTACGAAAATAGCCTAAGACAGCTTGGTCCACACGTTGTGGTTTAATGTTGAGACTACTCAGTACATACTGATCAGTAGGAAGGCTTGCCGTGGTATTGGTCAGCTGGTGGAGGTTCTGCACGATGCGGTTGTAAGAGACTTTAAGACTGCTACGTTCATCAAGCATCAGACTGGCAGACAGGCGCGGTTCTAAATTAATGTAATGTTTAGCAATCTGGCTGTTATCCCGTTTTTCGGAAATAGGGTTGCCATTCTTGTCAAACTGATAGAAAGTCCGTTTGCCCAGGACCATAAAATCATGGACATGAATGCCATAGTGTATAGAAAGGCCTGCGGTAGGCTTCCATTCATGGGATACATAGCCGCCTAGATCGACACCACGCTGACTTTCAATCGCTGTCGGATTGACGGACTGATTTTCATCGGAAGAAAGATTGGCTGGGCGGATAGCTTGTGCCAAGGCGCCTATGCCCAGTCGGATGGTATTATTGGCATTCGCATAGTAGGAAAAATCCTGCTTGGCATTGACATTGCGGATTTTGGACGCGACCTGGAAATCGATCTGTTCGCTGGAGACACCTGCCTGATAATGGAAACCACTGTAAATAAGGGAAGTGTTGCTGGATATTTTTTCACTGAATTGGTGGTGCAACCGTGCCGTTGCCGTGGTATTGCCCCAAGCGATATTAAATAGGTCGCTATACTTTAACTTGTCTTTGCCATGATAGCCCGATAAGTAGAGGTTGGTTTTCTTGCCCAGATTAAAACTGAGCTTGGCATTCAAATCATAGAAATACAGGCTATTGTTGTCCATATCTTTACTTTTGGCCAGTTTTAAAAACGAATCCGCATAGGAGCGGCGAGCACTGAATAGAAAGGAGCTCTTATCTTGTGCAATTGGCCCCTCAAGTTTGAGCCGGGAAGCAATAATCCCTAGTCCACCCTCACCGGAAAAACGTTCTTTGTTGCCATCCAACATGGAAATGTCTAATACAGAAGATATGCGTCCACCAAACTGTGCTGGTATACCGCCCTTGTAGAGTTGTACATCCTTAATAGCATCGGAATTAAAGGTGGAGAAAAAACCAAGCAGATGTGAGGCATTATATACGGTGGCCTGATCCAGCAAGATTAAATTTTGCCCGCCGTCTCCACCACGTACATGGAAACTGGTAGACCCTTCGCCACCACTTTGTACACCTGGTAATAGCTGTATGGTCTTGACGAGGTCTTTCTCTCCAAAAAGTACGGGGACATCCTTAATATCTTTCATGTTGAGATGAACTGTACTCATCTGCGGGTCGTCGATGGCTTCGCCCTTTTCTTTGGCCGATACAACCACCTCATCTATTCGGTTGGCTAAGGGCTTTAATGCAAAGTCCTTAGCAAGGTCTTGCTGCAATTCTATCGTAACGGTCTGTTGCTGATAGCCGATGTAACTGACCGTTAACTGCTGAACGCCCTTGGGCAACATGATGTGATAATGTCCCTGTGGGTTGGTGGTCGTACCGATGCTGTCCTTAGCCCTTTTAATAATGGCTCCGTTCAGTGGCTTTCCGGTCATGGCATCGCGGATAGTACCGCTTAAAAATGTTTGCTGTGCCGAAACGAGTAAAGGGGATAGTACAATAGTGAGGGAAAAAATATACGGAATGATTGAGCTCATTTTTAGTACTGGTCTGGGATGATCTTTTTTATAAATGAATGAAGCACTTTATATTAATCTTGTGTTAATATTTGTTGCTGTAGTTTAAACACTGCTGTACTGATAATTGTTTCATTTTTTTCGCTGGTTTAGTTAATATGTAACGCTTTTGCTACATTAAATATTGTTCGAAACCTGTTATTAAAGCGTTAAGTTAACTTAATGTATGAGATCGTTCTGTAGGATTAAAAACAATGTGTGGGATATTTACGTATAAATGTGTAATTTAATGGCGCTAATTCATATTGTAAATCTAACTAATGGATAAAGATTATCATTTTAAAATGCCTGAAGATAAGCTGCAGTCAATGACCATTGATTTTTTGCGCTTTCCCCTGATTGTGGGTGTGGTATTTATCCATACTGATTTTTCTGATATTGTTATGGCCGGAGCAAAACAGATCAGCTTTAGGGATTATCCCATTTTCTCTTCTGTTTTTTTCTTGTTTTCGAAAGTTATTTTTGAGGTCTGCGTACCACTTTTCTTTTTTATTTCAGGGTTCCTGTTTTTTTATAAAACCGCTGGTTTTTCCACAGAAATTTATTTGCAAAAATTAAAAAATCGTGTCCGATCGCTTTTGGTCCCCTATATTTTCTGGAATCTCTTGGTGATCATATTCCTTTTGCTTGCGCAAACATTTCTATCAGGCAGCCTAGTTTCTGGAAGAAATAAACTAATATTGGATTATAGTCTAATGGATTGGTTATGGTCCTTCTGGGATACCTCTAAAGTTAACCCACATTTGAATAAATCCCTGCCCATTAATTCGCCATTTTGGTTTATCCGTGACTTGATGGTGGTGGTGCTCTTTTCTCCGGTTGTCTATTTCCTGATCAAAAAGTTAGGCACGTATGCGGTCATTATACTTGGCCTGCTCTGGGTATGTAATCCTTTTTTTTATTTGCCTGGGCTGAGTACCGTCTCTTTCTTTTTTTTCACCGCGGGGGCTTATTTTAGCATCAACACAAAAAATTTTGTCATTAGTATGCGGCCGATGTTAGGGATCGTTGTACCGCTATATGTCCTGCTCGTAGTGGCACAGCTTTTTTTTCTTGGTCAAAGCTGGTGGGCCGATTTATACTGTGCCGGAATTATTGTAGGCCTTGTTACCGTAGTATCTGTATCTGCTCATTTTATAGACCAAGAACGATGGGCTACAAACGCATTTTTAGCCAATAGCAGTTTCTTTATATTCGCATACCATCGATTACCTTTAGTCTTTGTTATCAAATTTTTATTTAAGGTACTTCGCCCACAATCTGAGGCGCTATTGCTATTTTTATATTTTGCCAGCCCGGTTATCATTATTGTATTGGGCTTGTTGATTTACAGCTTATCAAAGCAGTTTTGGCCCCGGTTTACAGCAATCATCAGTGGTGGACGTTAATAGGAGATTATGAAAAAATATAAAAGGCTTGTCGTTATTATTTTTGTATTGGTTATTGGGGCAATCTTTGTGATGTATGGACGCAAGATGCTCCATAAAAATAAGTACAAGCGGATCAAAACGGAATATGTGTTTACAGCTATTATCAACCTGGGCTGTACTTCGGTGAAGCAGCAGGGGGCGTCGAATACCTGTTGGTCATATACCGGCAATTCATTTTTGGAGTCGGAGATGATCCGGATGGGAAAAGAGCCCGTGGAGCTCTCACAGGTGTATACTGCGCGGCAGGCCTATTTGGATAAAGCCCATAACTTTGTACGCCTCCATGGGGGACTGACGATGGGTGAAGGGGGACAATTGCGTGATGTATTGAATGTATTCCGTAAGTACGGTGCGATGCCCAGGTCTGCTTATTCCGGCCTGCGGGGCAATCAAACTTACAATGATTTTAAGAAAATGACCCCCATGCTCAATGCCATGCTCAAGGTACTGGTCAAAACCAGGCCGTTAAAGCCCAACTGGGAACAAGCCTACAGTAGCACGCTCGATGCACATCTTGGGGAAGTACCCGAAGAATTTGAATTTAAGGGCAAAGCCTATACGGCACGCACATTTGCCGATCAGGTGATTGGCATTGACCCGGAGAATTACATTGGATTTGCTTCTGTAACAGATCAGCCCTATGATAAGCCATTTGTGCTGATGGTACCGGACAACTGGTCATTCGATAGCTTTTATAATGTGCCCATGCAAGATCTACCGGACATTATTGATCGGGCATTGCAGCATGGGTATACGGTCGCCTGGACCACGGATGTTTCTGAAAAAGGATTCTCCTGGCCTTATGGAATTGCATATGTTCCCGAAAAACCATTTGACAACATGTCGAACGAAGAAAGAAAGACCATGTTTGTAAGACCAACGGCTGAAAAGAAGGTTACGGCCGAGGAAAGGCAACAAGCTTTCGACAATTGGAGTACTACAGACGATCATGCCATGCATATCGTTGGACTTGCCAAAGATCAGCATGGGAAGGAATACTACCTTGCTAAAAATTCCTGGGGTAAAGCCAACGAGTTTAGAGGGTATATGTATGTCACTAAAGAATTTGTCAAGTACAAGACGATTACGTTGATGCTGCATAAAGATGCACTCAACCCACTCTTGCGAGCTAGGCTAAAAATTTAGAAGACTACTGCCTAGAAATTCCCAAATGTTTCCATAATTGTGTAGGTGATTTGTCGTATGAGCTATGAAAATCACGCGAAACGACTATTTGGAATATTTTTATTGATTGGAATTTTATTTCTTACAGATGCAGTCAATGCGCAGGAAATTAAACCCTTGCCGGATAAGGTGCACCATGCCGAACCATTGTATAATGATCTCGTTCGTGACTTGGGGGCCAGGAAGGGTGAAAAGGAGTTTAACATCGGAGCAGATATAAAAAAAATGCCGAACATGGATGAATACGGCTATTTATTGGAATATGAGTTTGCGCCGATAGATCGTCTGGGCTTGGAAGTGGAAACAGACTTTGCTTATTCAAAAAGTCAAATGGCCAATGTTTCCTCCGGCAATGAGATCGAACGGTTGAGGTTATCATCGCAGTATTCCTTTTTTGTGTCCAAGAAACATGCAACAACTTTAGCGGTCGGTTATACGCAGATTTTTAATTTTGTAGCAGGGGGTACAGCATTTAATCCTTTTTTCGTGGCTGCAAAAAGTTGGCATAGCAACTGGCATACCTTAATTTATTCCGGCCCAGAAATCGCCTATCGGTATAAATCGCATAAAACGGAAGTGAATTGGCAGATCAATACCTCCTTTCATTATACCTTGCCACAGACCGACCATTTTATAGGATTAGAAATCAACCAGGAAATTGCCTCTGGGGGGCTGGAAACAACACTTCGTCCCCAGGTGAAATTGGGCTTAACCGATAAGTTGGCTATCGGTATGGCTATTGGGTTTCCGGTTGGGATAAAAGAAAATTCAATAAGTTCATTTTTTCGTTTGATTTACCAGTTGTAAATGTGCTAAGTTCCGCAGTATGATCATTGGCCGTAGAACGCATTTTATTACTACAATGTGTTTTAATTGTTTTTGCAACTTGTTTTTAGAAAGTGATTTATTATGCTTCCTAATTATGAAAAAGCAAAACGGTATTTTTTACCTAAAATAGCTTTTTTAATTCTTGCTGTGTGAATGTGATCAGCATTTTTTTTTGACTAAAAACTTACTCTTGTAAACCTCATCAAGATAAGCCCCCAACGAACGGGTGCGTTCGGTATCCGTATTGCTGATATAACGTTGAAACATAAGTTCGGTACTATGTCCAGTTGCTTGCATAAGCAATGGCGTGGGTATTTTTCCATAAAAATTCGAAGCAAAACTACGTCGGCCAATGTGGCTGGTAATAGCCTCCCATTTTTGGATGAGTTTTTCGGTCGATCTAAAACCGGTTCTTGTGCGCACTTTTATCAGGCTATTGATGCCAGCCAAACGGGCTATCTCTTTAATCTGTTCGTTATATTTTTGGGCCGAAAGTTTTGATGGAAAATTGTTCCCATTATCCGACATGATATGTATAGCTGTCGGATGGAGGGGAAGCAAAATTGTCTTTTGCGTTTTCTGCTGTGTAAATGATAGACAGGGTTTTCCATCGAGAATTTCCATCATATCGAGGTTGAAATTCATAAAATCCGAAACCCGTTGGCCTGTGTAACAGCTAATGACCAACCAGTCTTTGGCCGCTTTCAGTTGTGATGGAACTTCGGTTTCTTTGATACGGATGAGCTCATCCTCCGTGAGACTAATGACACGGTTATGTTTTTTTACTTTAGGGAGTTCAAGTTCATAGACGAATGTGCGTATTCCTCTCTTTTCTAAAAAGTTAAGGATTGTCCGGACAAAATAAATAGTGCGATAGATTGTGCTACTGCTATAAGCCTCTAGCTCTCCAAATTTAATGAAGTCTTTCACAAAGTTGCTATTGACTTCATTGATCATCAGGTGTTTTTGCTGAAAACCTTCAAAACGTCTTAACATGCTAAAAAAGACGTTGTAGCGCCTATGTGTATTGCCGGATATGAGGTGTAGACGGCTTTGAATAAAATTATGAGTAGCTTCCAGTAGGCTTCCTTCTGCAAATAGTTTTTCGCTTAAAATACAGCATTTTTTTATAAGCCGGGTTAAAACATTTAGGGAGAATTTACGTTGTTTAGAGGCGACCTCCTTTAGGTAATTTGATACGCCGATTTTGATGGAATCTAATTTCGCATTAAGCTTTTTAAAGATTTTTAGGTAAATGTTTTCTGGACGCTGTTTATCTGTATTCCATTTGCCAGGATTGATCTTTAATGAGGTTTTTATAGTGAACTCTTTTTGTTGTTCATCAATAAATTTTAGGGCTATTAAGGAAGTTGACCCCATACTCAATAAGGTAAAATTGAATGTCATCGCTTATACTTTTTAGTATTATCTGAGTATAAAGATAATAGTATACGCGAATTAGTCTAATTCAGACTACAATTCCACTTAATCAAATATATCATTTTTATTTTAAAAGCGTGCAAACGATTGCGTTAAAAATCACTGCAGAATTAAAAAAAGGTGCGGTTAGTAACTGTATGAGCGTTGGACAAAATTGTTTAAAAATTATCTATTTGAAAATCAGTTGAGAAGATTTTTTTTCTAGTCTGAATTAGACTAATAATTTAAGCTCAAGCGCTTATTAAAAAAACGTTTGGAAAATTAATAAATACCAACATAATGAAAGTCAAGCAAAATTATATTCAGCCGAAAGTTGACATAATACTTGTCGAATTGGAGAATTGTTTGAGTAATATTTTTCCAGAGTCCCTCAAAAAAAGAATGCAAAAGAATTGTAACAATAATAGATCGACAGGGGCGAAACGGCTTCCCTCGTGATCTGAAGTGATTAAGAACTGTGTTCTACAAACTCAAACAGCAACTAAGCGTACATGGAAAATAAGATAAAATTGGTTTTTGCGGATGACAGCAAACTGCAACAGAAAATTATTGCGCTGCTTTCAAAGCAATTCGATCTGTTTGATTTGCAATTTTTAGCGAATAACGGGAATGAATTGTTGCAGTATCTTGATTCCTGTGAAGTACTTCCCCAAGCCTGCATACTAGATTTACATATGCCTGTTATGAATGGGATAAGTGCGGCTGGTGAAGTAAGCCGCCGGTTTCCTACCATTAACATATTTGGATACACGGCAACGGAGAGTTTGATCGAAATACATGATTTCAGGCGGAGCGGAGCAGTGCAGGTATTTTCAAAATGCAATCCTGAATATATGTTGCAGGTAATTGGCAGCTATGATAAAAAAGGGAGACAATATAACAGCCCTTCAATTGTTAAAAAGAATATTTCAATAACTCAGCATGACACCTCTCAGTAAATTTGGCAATATAACATCTGTTGGCTTCCAACTGTTCAGTTTTCGAAACTTTGTGGATCGAACTATTGAACAAAACGAACAAAATTTTTTCACAATCATGAAGGCTTTTGAGCCGATTAATGTGCGGATTGACGCAGAAAAATATCATCTAACGAACGACCAAATGATTTTTATAGGTCCCGGTAGATACATTGAGCTTTCGAATACAAACGCGGGTAAAGGCTATGCTATTTGTTTTACTGCTGCATTTTATGAACGCTCGGTTGAGGATGCGGCCACCATTAATTCACCCTTGTTTTTTGGGGAGTTCCCGCTGTTGTATGGTGATGCTAGTTTTGGAGAAGATGCTTTTAACCAGTTGATTGTGGATCGTCTTAGCCGGGCACGTATGCAGAGCGACCGTGTATTTGAACTTGTTGCACATCATTGTGTGGAATCACTTTTATTGGATGCGTATCATGAGGCTGCTGCTGATAGTAAGTTACAACTGAAGAGCGCTACCGATATTGGTTTGGTAAATCAGTTTTCGATTTTAGTTCATAAATATTGTAAAGAATATACACATGTACAGTTTTATGCAGATCAACTTCACGTCACTGCGCGCAGACTGACGGAAGCCTGTTTGGCAACGACTGGAAAAACGGCAAAATCGATGATTTTAGCTGTTTTGGTACAGCAAGCTGTACGGTATATTAAACATACAAATTTGTCTATTTCACAGATATCCTATGAAATGGGATTTAATGACGAGTCCAACTTCCGAAATTTTGTCAAGAAACAGACGGGCCATATTCCTCGCGTGTTTCGGATGCAATGAATTTTTTTAGCAAATAACGCTCGGTTATGATCTGCGAATCGCGTCAGCTGTTAGTTTTTTTGCCGTTTGAGTTTTAGATAGTAGGGGAGAGTCTTGATCTTAGGGAAAGCGCAGTTGCCGAGTTATGATGAAATAAATTTTATAGATTTTGGGTTTCGACAGTTGACTTAAAATATAAAAAGGGTCTTCTGCTTATGCTACCCTTACATTTGGGTCTTGGCAAAGGCTTGCGTTGCAATACTTCACCGCCCACATATTTCCGCAGCAAGCTATAGATCCTTTCGGTGCTGAAATTTATATTATAATTTTCCTGGAAATCATCGGCCATCTGTTCAAGTGTTTTGGGCTCAGTAAAATAATCGGATGCATACACGACATGGGCGATCAGCTCGCGTTGGCGTCTCAGATCTTCATTGACAGATTCACTGATTGGTTCGATTTTATGTTTTAATAGATGGTTTTGTTCTTGGGAGAAAGTTGTTTCCTTAAACGTGCTTAAGCCCGGAACGTTGTCAATATCGATAACGAGTACTATTTCAGGATTGAAAAAATCTGGAAGAGGGATGGAAAAAGGCTGACATATTTTTGCAACATGTTCGACAGTGATCGTAAGGGTCTTATTGTAATGGCTGCGAAGCGGTCCTGCAGTTAACCCAGAGAAGCTGGCCAGCCCGTTGAGTGAAAGCCCGCTCTGATTCATAATCTCCGTAATCCGTGATGAAATCAATGTAGCAAGTGCATTGTCTTTAACTTTTCCCATAATATTCTATAAATGATATGCTGTAGCGCAGCTGCTCAATTGTTGTACGATCACCACGATTGAATGCTGGTCAGCAATGTTTTAAGAAGTGTTTTGGGTAAAAATCGTCAGCTTCTTATTGTACAGAGACTGGCATTAGGTAGAGTGATTTTAGTACTAACAAATTGATTATCAGTAATAAAAAAAATAATGGAACGAACGCCTTCGTTCCATTTTATCCAATAATATTATCAAGTCGAACGCAAAAAAAATGACTTGATGTTCCAAAAGTAGAAAATATAATTGGAACTTTCCGTGTGAAAATTGACGATAATCGTGTTAAAAAATGTGAAAAAAATGATTCGTAGGGAATAAGCTACAATAGAAAAGCGGCTAGATAAAATCTAGCCGCTTAGAAATAGTATTACTGAAAAATATCAGTTTATTTTTAGTTTGCGCGTACGCAACGAACGTTTTTAAATGAAGTGCTCAATACATTAGCGCCCAATACGCTTACACCGTTTAATAGTTCACCCGTGTTATTTGCCATGTGGAATCTGGAACCTAATCCCAACAAAGAGAATGACCTGCCTGCATTTCCATTGTAAGCCCAAGTACCTGTGCCAGCTAAACCAAGGATATTTGCACCTTGTTCATTTGTCCACAATGCAGTTGTTCTGCCATAACTATCCAAAAGAGGAAGATTTAGATTAACAACTTGGAAATTAGCGATATCTACACTAATATCGTTAAGGCCTAAATTAGCTAAACCACCGTTGCCAAGTAGAGGCAATACATTTACATTAGAGATTTGGCCGTTATAATAAAAGCGCAATCTGTTCGATGCACTGTTTACATCACCGAAAGCGTTTGAGTTACCAGCTGTTGGAGCACCGTTAGCACCAGATGCAAGTGTGTATTGCCCAAAGTTATAAGGGGAAGTTGGTGCAAGTGATGAATTTGGCGCTTGTGTATTAACCAAGACGGAAGTGACATTGCCCAACAAATTTGTAATGATATTTACAAGTCCGGTTAACCCTGTAGCATCAACTACTTGGCCCAACCCTCCTAATGCACCTGTAAGTTCATCGGCTTTAATATCTCCGCGTACCATATTAGCGAAATCAGCCTTGGCTGGTTGCTTCCAAAGACCTGCAGGATATACCAGTGCGCAAGGATCTCCATTATTAGTCGTCGTTGTTGCAAATTGTCCAGGCACGACACTTCCAAATGCGAAATACCCGTTAGCTTTTGCAGTTAGCTGATTATTTGCATAAAAAGCATAATTGCGTCCTCCGCCATTGTTACCTCTGTAAAATAAGTTTGAACGGCCCCATTTTACTTGGCGTCCGCCATAATTAGTAACCAAAGGTGATTCGACCACATTTAACAGTAGGTGATGGCTCTTGCCTAATTCTGGCGAAACAGTGAAATTAAAATTTGTAGCCGTTGTAAAATATCGACGAGCTAAGCTTCCATCCACGTGGCTAATATCCAAGTCTTTTAGACTTACTTGAATCGCATTTTGTGTGGCAACAGATGCTGTATACACATAAGCAATTTTAGAATCGTTATACAATGGATCAACATTTTTAAAATCAGCGTAGCTTAGTGTTGGCGCAAATGTTGCACCTGCAGTAACCGCACCAGTCAGTAGATCAATACTACCTGTTGCTAAATTCAATCCTGACACAGATAAAACCGGTTCTCCAGTGATATTACCGAAAACACCGATAGTGTTTAATTCAATGCCAATGCGTGAAAACGCATGATTGAAAAGGATATTAATGTTCGAGCTGGTTGCTAAATCGACCGTTCCGGAAGCATATAGAACATCCTTATTTTGTGGAAGTGAAATTGCTCCGCTAGCAGGGGTTAACGATGGTGCATCATCCTTTGAATTGTAAGAGAGTGCTACCCAGGTGTAGGAGCCAGCTGGATCAAGTCCTTCAATAGTACCTGCTATGCCAGATTGCAATTCTTTAGCTGCAACCAATGTGCTTCCAGAGTAAATGTACACGACATATTTAGTGTCTTGTTCCATATTCTCTGTAACGCCAGGCGCAGCATCAGCAGCTGTACCGTTTGCTCGTGCGGCGTTAGCACTGGTAGTTTTTACCGGAACAGTATTATCCGTAGAAACCGCCATGTCAACATCAGAAAAAGAATAAATTTTTGGCTGTGCAGTTTTATTGGAAGAGGAAACGCCCATGCGCTTTACTCCCTCGTCGTTGTTTGTTTTAATTCCACCAACGGCGATGGTTAATTTGTCGCTTTTTGTGTCAACAATTTCTGTTTTCGAATCTTTGGAGCAGCTCGTTATTAACGTAGCCGGTAGCGCAAGTATTGCCATTGCAACAACCCAGTGAGCTCCCTTTTTTTGTAGAAATTTCATTTGTGCTTTTCTTGTTGTTAATAATTACAATACTTCCTAAGATCCTTCACCGTTGTTGGTTTCATCCGTTCCAGCTCCCCAGCCGCCTGATTGTGGAGTCGCGCCTGGTTGTGCTTGAGAGCCTGCAGCAATGCCTTGCTCAAGCTCGATTACGTTCTCCTTGATGGACGGAGCAACGTACATTTTTTTTGCGTTCTTATTCATGATAATATTATTTGGATAATTCCACGCTTTGCGAACGTGGGGTTTAAAATTTAATGGACAATTTAATACTTCATTGTTAAAATTTAAAAATTGACGTTTTGGTAAACTGTTTGTCTCTGCGTACAGACAAAATTTTGTGTTACCGCTGTGTCAACTTTGATGTTATACTTCTGTTAATGTAATGTAAATTATATATGTCTATATTCTTTTCTATATTCGGCTAACTACACTTATCCCATTCGAATTGTAATATTACGACTAAATATCAACTTGTGCAAAAAAAAATTGTAAATTATTTTTTTATATAAAATTCGCTTGATATTTAAATGTATTTTCTTTTCATTTCTGTATTATTTCATAATTAACGTATAGCTGTCTTTTAATATAAAATATGTGCAATTATTGATCAGTTTTACAAAACTATTATTTACAATAGTCTTAGGCTTAAACAAAGTTCTTTGGGTTTTGTTTTAGCTGCTAATGATTTTTTTAATGATTATTTGTTTTATAATTAAGATGTTTGAACAGGTAGTTTTTGAGGAGCCAATTTTGATGAGGAGGTTTTGTTTTTTATGTTTCGTTATATTGCGATGTAATAGTGTAGGTGATAGCTAATTTCTTAATAATATTCCATTCTATCCTTGGTAGAATGTTTTGGTGGTTTTCTATATACAATTTATTGATAAATAATAACCATTTTTTGTATTTGTCTTATTAAAAAAAAATATATCTGTTTTTGATTTGGTTTGTTTTTTCGTTTTGCAATTCTGTATTATATTGTAATTAAATTGTTTAAGCAATTAATTAGCTTTTTCAATTCCAGTCATATGATATGTATTTAGCCAAAAGGTTGACTGCGCTTCAAAAACATTAAAAAGCAATCGTCACTTCTTCTCGTTGTATGTTTGGCGCCCATATTTGTGTTAATCTTCATGAGAATGTCATCGAAAATATCCCTCTTGGGTGTACTTGTAGTGCTATAGCTACAGAAAAATAAACACCACCTCATTTACTTCGGCTCCTTTCAAATATTCTCTACTTTCGTGCAACTTCTGATAAGGGAGTGTCATATTATTGTGCTATAAAAGTCTTTATATCAATTGAATAATGTCTTTTATGTGACGTGTGATAGTTACACGAACTTAGTATTGCCTTAGAGTATTTTAAATAGATAAAAAATGAAAACGAACAAAGAAAACTTGGCTAATCTAAATGGCCGATTACCTTATGAATCTCCTTGCATGAACACGCAACATGTTGAACTGGAATATAGCGTTGCAGCTGGTTCCGTAAATAGTTCGGTGACCGAATCTTGGCAGACGGAGACACAAAGTCAGGATGTAGAGTGGTAGTATTATAGGTAGTTTAATTAATTTGTGTAATAAACAATCATTTATGAAAATGTTTACAATAAAATCTGGGTTGGCTTCTATGCTTGCATTGCTATTATTTGTCTCTTCATGTAGTAAGGATAACACACAAGCTGTGATATCTGAAGGTACAACCGTACGTTTGAATATTGGTGAAGCTTTCGCAAAGACTGACCCTGCTAAAGCGGCTTCGGTGGGTCGTACGTACGCATCATCGACGCAAACTTTAGAGATTCCTTTTGATAATCAATATACATTGGTCGCAACCTTAACGGCTGAGTTGGCGCCTGCTTCGGGGCTGAAAGCGTCAAATCGTGCGGCAACTGTTTCCACAGGTACCGATCAAAAGACCTTGAAACAAGGGACTATTTATTATGTGGCAATTTTTGACGCAGCAGGTGGATACAAAGAGACTAAATCATTTACCCAAGGGAATGCTGTGCAGGATTTCGCCATTGAAAAAGGAAAATACACATTTGTAATCTATGCGTCGGGTTCGAATAAAACGCTACCGTCAATCGCTGTCGGTACAACATTGAGTGAAGTGAATTTTGAAGGTCTGACTGCTGATCAGGACTTTATGCTTGATCAGGTGGTCTTTGAAGTAAAAGATGGCCAGAATATATTGAACGCTGACTTAGAGCACTTGTTTACACAGGTGACATTGAAGTTTGACGCTTCAGCTATAGGAACAGTGAGCAGTATTTCGGGTGCAACAATTGAACCTTCTAATGCAGCTGTAGATGTGAATTTGGCGACTAGTGCACTTACTCATAAGGGTAGCGTAAGCCCAGTAGTATTCAACTTGAAAAATACAAATGGAACTGTCATCAACTCGGATTCTACTTTCATCGCTACAGCGGCAACAACAAGTGGAAAAATTTCTTTATCAGGTGTTTCTATTGGTGGAAGTGCAGCTAGAACGATATCAAGCGGTAATTGGAACTTAAGACCTGGCGTAAAATATGTATTGGAATTTAAACTAAAGGCACCATTGGGTGGTATAAATGGTGGCGGATATATTTGGGCCCCTGGAAACTTGCAGTACACTAATGGTAAATATAGTTTTGCGGCTCCAAATCAATTAGGTAACAATTGGTATTATAACTGGCTGACTCCGGAGGGAGCAGGTGTTGCGCCTACTTATCACGATATGCTTGATTACAAAGTAGAGAGAGACCCTTGTAAATTGGTCAGTGCCGAATGGCGGACACCTTCGCAAGCGGAATATAACATATTGCTTGCGACATCGGGTGCGGCCACTGACTGGCAGTATAAGTACAACGGAGTGGAAGGGGTTTTCTATGGATCTACCGATTTGCAGGCAATGTCTGCTAATCCAAGTGCATCCATATTCTTTCCGTCAATCATAGGTGGAACAACTCCTTATTGGACGTCAACTAATATTTCTACTGACGCTGATATGTCTACGGCGGTTAGTTTGCAATTTGGTGGATACAATAAACCTAGTACGGCATCGGGCGTGGATAGCAAGGAAAAGGCTTTTCAGATCCGTTGTGTAAGAAACTAGCATGCTGAATATCAAAGCTATTTTATTTGGATCATAAATTTAATGGAAACGCATTCCCCGGCTTGGGGAATGCGTTTTTTATGCAATTTCTTGTATTCACGGTCTGTCATCTTTCCTTTGTTGGACACAAAATAGGACAGTAAGTTATTTTTAACCAGCTATTCCCTGTGATTTGCTATTGTCGAAATAGTCTGACAAACTTTGGTTTAAGATGGGAGAGGTCTTTAACATTTCGCGAATTGGGTATTTTTCTACAATTTTCTGCAGTGCTTCAAGATGACGTTCATGATGCAAGTCCGTTCCTACAAAATCATACATGCCTGATTTTAATAAGGTCATTGCAATGGCTTTGGTATCTACTCCATAATACCGACTTAGGGAAAGTAAATTGAGTTGTAATAGGCAGCCTGCATCCTTAATCTGTTTATAGATATTAAAATTATTGTGGTAATAACCGTAACGTTCAGGATGTGCAAGAATTGGTTTGTATCCGAGATTTTGAATCTCTAAAATAGTATGAAAGAGGGCTTTGGATTCGGATAAATAGGACATCTCGATTAGCACATAACCGCCGGGCATTACACAAAGTTCGTCTTGTTGGATAAGTGCGCTTAGGCCATCATCAATCATGTGTTCGGCCGCGGCAAAAATAGGGGTTTCGTTGCCGCTATCTTTTAATCCCTTAACTAGAGCAACCTGTGCTTCTTCAATAGTTGATTTGTTATTTGGATGTACACCGGCCATAATATGTGGCGTGCAGATAAACTTCTTCAACCCCAACCGTTGTAATGCTTGAATATAATTGATCGAATTTTTTACCGAACTACTTCCGTCGTCAATTCCGGGCAAAAGGTGGTTGTGCATATCCACTTCGAGAAATTCCAATTGCGCCAAAGGTCTAACGGATGATGACTTTTTATGTTTGAATAAATTGGTCAAAAAATTCATAATATATAATTCAAGTACATGGTATTTACTTTCTTTCCAAATGTTTACAAACAATATGCCAGTTTTAATGTTGAAGGGAAATAGATGCTGTGGACAGGTAAAAGTTTAATTCAAGTATAATACAATCGAATGACTTTTGAGTTTGTAATTTTTAAATTTTATGGATGATTGTAACAACTTCGGTATAATAGTTGCTTAGTCCACGATGGTATGCTGATAATATAGTCAATGCTTATTGTTGTTTAAATCTAAATTAAATGGACAAAGCATTGTTAAATTTTAAGTATCTTGGTCTTTTCTATATGAAATGCGAAAAGGCCATAGCTGTTGTGTCCAATATAAATATGGATGCAGCATAATTAACAATAAACGACAAGAAAAGGGAAGAAAGCTATGATGGGATCTCTATTGGATTTAAGAAAGCGTTTGCGTAAAGATAATCCACGATGGGTCATTCTATTGATCGATATGTGGTTTGTATTTGCAAGTTATGTGTTTTCAAATTATGTCATCAATAATTTCAAGGGCGTCTTTGACGTTTCTTTAATGTTAAAAAAGCTGGTAGTGGTGTTGCCGGTATATTTACTTATGTTCTTGTTTTACAATACATTTAAAGGTATCGTTCGCCAGACAGGAATACGGGATACAATCAAGATCTTTAAAACTGTTGCATCTGCCTATTTGCTGCTGATGCTATTTACTTTTATTATCAAGGCTACCGTCGATAAAGGAACAGCCCTAGAGGATTTTCTCCGTCTGTCATACGGGATATTGACCATGCAGGCTTGTATCCTGATTGTGACAATGGTAGGGGCGCGCGTCGTGTACCGTACCATCTACGAGTATCTTTTTTTGCCAGCACGGAAAGTCGAAAATGTACTGATCTTTGGTGCTTCACGCCCAGGGCTGGTGGCTTTCTCCCTATTAAAGGAGGATCCAAGGATCAAATTCCAAGTGGTCGCCTTTGTAGAGGACAAGATATCACGCATCGGCAAGCGGCTTGCGGGATTGAAAATTAGAGATATTACAGAAATTACGAAGGAATTTGTTGAGAAATGTCAAATTACGCAGGTCATTATTGCTGTCGAAAATAATGATCCCGAGCGGCTACAGTATGTGTCTGACTGGTTTCAAAACATTGGACTCGAGCTTAAAATTATGCCTTCGGCCCGCATCTTGCTCAACTCCGGTGTCAAGCGAGAGATCCGACCATTAAAAATTGAGGATTTGCTTGGTCGTAAGCCAATTAAATTGGACCATCCGGAGATTGAAGAGGAGATGAAGGACAAAGTGGTTCTTATTACCGGTGCCGCAGGCTCAATTGGTTCGGAACTGGCCCGTCAGATCGCAAGACGCCATTATAAAAAATTGATTCTGGTGGATCAGGCAGAGTCTGCACTCTATGATATCCAACAGTCGATCAAGGCAACACAGCCTGATCATCTCCATTGTATTGTCGGAGATGTACGCAACTATGCCTTTATGCAGAATATATTTGCACAGTATAAACCGGAGCTTGTATTTCATGCGGCTGCATATAAACATGTGCCATTGATGGAGGCAAATCCGTATGAATCCATTCAGACAAATGTGCTTGGAAGTAAGAATATCGCCGATCTTTGTATACAGCATGGTACAAAGAAAATGGTCATGGTTTCGACAGATAAGGCCGTAAACCCTACCAATGTGATGGGGGCCACCAAACGGATGGCTGAAATTTACGTAAGCAGCTGCAGCGGTAGGTCTGAAACAAGTTTTATCATTACCCGTTTTGGAAATGTACTCGGCTCTAATGGCTCCGTCATACCACTCTTTGAAAAACAAATGGCAAACGGCGGCCCGCTGACCCTGACTCATCCTGAAATTACACGTTTCTTTATGACGATTCCTGAAGCTTGCCAGCTGGTGCAGGAAGCCGGCGTCATGGGGAAAGGCGGCGAGATTTTTGTCTTCGATATGGGCAAGTCGGTTAAAATAATGGACCTGGCAAAACGGATGATCAAATTGAAAGGTTACCGCTATCCGGAAGATATTGATATCAAAATTGTTGGCCTGCGCCCGGGCGAAAAGATCTACGAGGAACT
This sequence comes from Sphingobacterium prati, assembly GCF_013167215.1. GTDB lineage: Bacteria > Bacteroidota > Bacteroidia > Sphingobacteriales > Sphingobacteriaceae > Sphingobacterium > Sphingobacterium prati. The sequence continues at coordinate 21,437 of NZ_JABJWY010000033.1, read as the reverse complement.
GTTGGCGAATAACGAGAATACCGTCAAAACGCATCATCCGAAAATCATGATCGCAAAAGTAAGACATGATGATTTGATCCTAAAAGCGGAGCGAATCAATGCTGTCTGTCAACAAATTGTAGATGCTGATCAGCATTTGCCCAATTTTATGGACCTGGTTGCTGCGATGAAACGGATCGTTCCGGAGTTTAAATCTCAGAATTCGGAATACGAGACATTGGACAACGCGATCGAACAGGAATTTGTAGACGAGGTCCCTGTTTATTCAATCGTCAAAAAGGCTTAAGGGGCTCAAAAATTTACCCCTATTTATTTCGCAAAAGTCCCTTGATGGGATTTTTGCGTTTATTATGCATTCTCCATCGTTTAAAACTTGCCAATTCGCAAAAATCAAGCTAATTTTAGCGAATTCTTAGTAAATAATTTAGACTGATTAACGCAAAAGGTTTCCGTCAAAAGCACATTATATGAATAAAAAAATCTTAATCACTGGCGGGGCTGGGTTTATTGGATCCCATGTCGTTCGTGAGTTTGTTACTAAATATCCGCATTATCAGGTTATTAATCTGGATGCCCTGACGTATGCGGGCAACCTTGAAAATTTGAAAGATATCGAGGATCGTCCAAATTACAGCTTTGTCAAAGCGGATATTACCGATCAGGCGGCGATAACTTCGGTATTCGAACAATATCAACCTGACGGGATCATTCATTTAGCCGCGGAATCGCATGTAGACCGTTCCATTGCAGACCCTTCAGCATTTGTCCTGACCAATGTAATTGGAACCGTAAACTTGTTAAATGCCGCCCGGGCAATCTGGAAGGATAATTTAGAGGGAAAACGTTTTCACCATGTTTCTACGGATGAGGTATTTGGTGCCTTGGGCGAATCTGGCTTTTTTACAGAGGATACCAAATATGATCCGCATTCACCCTACTCGGCCTCCAAGGCAAGTTCGGACCATTTTGTACGGGCCTATCACGATACCTATGGCTTACCGATTGTCTTAACCAATTGTTCCAATAATTACGGCCCCAATCATTTTCCTGAGAAGCTGATTCCACTGTGTATTCACAATATTTTAAATAATAAACCATTGCCGGTGTATGGTGACGGAAAATATACCCGGGACTGGCTTTTTGTGATCGATCATGCAAAAGCGATAGACTTGGTTTTTCATGAAGGTAAAAATGGTGATTCTTACAATATAGGTGGCTTTAATGAATGGCAGAATATTGACTTGATCAAAGAACTTTGCCGACAGATGGATGCTAAATTAGGCAGGGAGGATGGTACAGCTGCTTCCCTGATTACTTTTGTCAAAGATCGTCCCGGTCATGATTTACGCTACGCGATTGATGCAAGTAAAATAAATACTGAGCTGGGCTGGAGACCATTGGTGACATTTGAAGAGGGATTATCGCTGACAATAGATTGGTTTTTGTCCAATCAGGAATGGCTGGATCATGTGACTTCCGGTGATTATCAGCATTATTATGACAACCAATATAACGGCGCTTAAATATGAAATATACAGAAACGAAACTGTCGGGTTGTTTTATTTTAGAACCGGCCGTGTTTGAAGATGATAGAGGCTATTTCTTTGAGTCTTATAATGAAAATAAATTGGCTGCGATATTGGGGCATAATCCTCATTTTGTACAGGATAATCAGTCGAAATCCCAATTTGCTGTTGTCAGGGGGCTGCATATGCAAGCTGGTGAGCATGCGCAGGCAAAACTGGTGCGTGTACTCGAAGGCCGTGTGCTGGATGTGGCTGTAGATGTTCGGCCGAATTCACCGACCTATGGACAGCATGTCGCCGTGGAACTTTCTTCCGATAATAAAAAGCAAATGTTTATTCCACGCGGATTTTTGCATGGTTTCTCTGTATTGTCTGAGCAGGCGGTATTCTCTTATAAATGTGATAATAATTATAGCAAAGAAGCGGAGGATGGTGTACACCCTTTAGATGCTGAATTGGCGATTGACTGGCAAATTCCGGTAGATCAAATGATTTTGTCAGAAAAGGATAAAGAGGCACAAAGCTTCGCCGCATTATCTGATAAATTGAAATAATAAAATAGCGCGCTTGACCTGCTTAAGGCCTCATTGGAACTATAAGCAGACCATATTGCTTCCACCATAAAAAGATATTGATGAAAATTGTCATTACAGGTGCTTCTGGACAATTAGGGTCCGAGTTATATGATTTATTGATGAATGACACTGAAATGGAGTGTTATTTTCTGGATCGTAAGCAATTACCATTGGATCAGATTCTCCTGATTCAGGATATTTTGGCCATGTATCAGCCTGATTTAATAATTCATACTGGCGCTTATACCGCCGTGGATAAGGCGGAGGAAGATGCTGAAACAGCTAATGTGGTCAATCATTTAGCCTGCGAAGAGATTGCGCTATATTGTCATGTACATGGGGCAAAGCTGATTGCTCTTTCGACCGATTATGTGTTTGATGGTGATTCTGCTGTTCCACTAACGGAGGATGCAGCTACGGCGCCAATCAATGTCTATGGACAGACCAAGCTCGCAGGAGAGAAGGCGATTCAAAAATGGTGTCCAGAGGCAATTATTATCCGGACATCCTGGGTATACTCTGCTTATGGAAAGAATTTTGTCAAGACCATGTGTCGCCTCATGGCCGAACGTGATGAGATCAGTGTGATCAATGATCAGATTGGTAGCCCAACCTATGCAAAAGATCTGGCGCTCGCGATTTTAAAAATTGCTGATACACCGGTTTGGAAAGCTGGTATTTATAACTACAGCAATGAAGGGGAAATATCTTGGTATGACTTTGCTGTAGCAATACGGGATTTCCGTTCATTTGACTGTCAGGTAAGACCAATTCCCACGTCTGCTTATCCAACCCCAGCACAACGGCCAAAGTATTCACTGCTTGACAAATCGAAAATTAAAGCAGCCTTTGATGTAGCTGTACCAAACTGGAAGACAAGTCTTGGGGACATGTTGGCAGAGGAAATTAAAAACTAAAATATCGCTAATACTTAATACGAATGAAAGGAATTATATTGGCCGGAGGATCTGGAACCCGTTTACACCCTTTAACGCTTGCCGTGAGTAAGCAATTAATGCCTGTATACGATAAACCAATGATATACTATCCGCTATCTACGCTGATGTTGGCGGGTATTCGCGAGATATTGATTATATCGACTCCACAGGATTTGCCCAACTTTAGAAAGTTGTTGGGAGACGGCTCCCAATTGGGCTGTCGGTTTGAATACAAGGAGCAGCCAAGCCCGGATGGGCTAGCACAGGCTTTTATATTGGGCGAAGAGTTTATTGCTGATGATAAAGTAGCACTTATTCTGGGCGATAATATTTTCTATGGCTCGGGCTTATCAAAACTGCTGCAATCTTGCGCGGATCCTGACGGTGGTGTGGTATTCGCTTATCCGGTACATGATCCCGAACGCTATGGGGTAGTGGAATTTGACGCAAGCAAAAGGGTGGTATCCATTGAAGAAAAACCACTCCAACCAAAATCCAGCTATGCTGTTCCGGGAATTTATTTTTACGATAATGCTGTCGTTGGAATAGCGAAAAGTATCGAACCTTCGGCACGGGGGGAACTGGAGATTACGGATATCAACAAGGCATATTTAAGTCAAGGGAAACTAAAAGTAGGGATTTTTGATCGGGGGACTGCCTGGTTGGATACGGGCACGATACAGTCATTGATGCAGGCCGCTCAATTTGTACAGGTTATCGAAGAACGCCAAGGAATGAAAATCGGCGCGATCGAGGAAGTGGCTTATCGTATGGGATACATCAGCCGGGAGCAGCTGGATGCCATTGCGGAGCCTTTGTGCAAGTCAGGATATGGTGAATACCTGAAGCGTATTGTTAAATAAGATTTTTCTCCGTTATAATCACTAAACCGTAACGACCCTTTTTATTAAAATCCAGGGCGTATATAATTAACATCTCCAAGCTGTTGTTTATATACGCCATTGTTTATATACCCCATGTCTGCGAATAGGTAATTAATCACAGCACATAATATTATTCCCTTCATCATATTTTATTAATTCAATTTATAAACAGCATACCTCCTGAAGCTTTAGATGATTTTCATTAATAAGGTTATATATGCTATATTATGGAAAAAATACACTAAATTATGATAAAATTTTATTTTTTAAAAACAATTGTTTTTTAATAGTTGTCTTTAAGTAGATTGATAAAATAGAGGTTGTCATTTTTTAATAATGGTACGATTAAGCCTGAAATTGCGGTGGAAATAAAATGTAACCTAACTATAAGTGAAGTAGGACCGATTATTACACGAAATAATAACAAGCATGATTACTGTAGGGATAATTGATAGTAATGAACAGGCACGGCAGATTACCTTAGGCGTACTTCAAGAAAAAGGGCCGATGCATAAAGTTAAGGTCCTTTTTGAGATGGGCAAAGAGCGTATTGACCAGGCCGCCGTAGCTCCAGATGTAATCATTATGGATATTGAACACCAGGAGCCATTAATTGTCGAACATGTAAAAACTATTTTTCCTAATACAGATATTGTGATATTGACCAATATCTGTGATGTGAAGACTGTACGTGCTTGCTTTAGACATGGTGCTGTGGGCTATTTGTTAAAGCAAACTTGTATGAATTCACTCCTTTCGGCGATCAGTATTACGTTGAATGATGGCTCTTTTGTGAGCCCAGGAGTGAATAGAGCACTGATTGATCAAAGCTTCAGTTCAAAAAAATACGTGGATATGCTCACTGCTCGGGAGCTTCAGGTAGCAAACGGAATTATAGAAGGATTGAGCTATAAAATGATTGCTCAAAAATATACCATTTCATTGGATACGGTACGTATTTACATAAAACGTATCTATCGAAAGCTTCAAATCAATAGCAAAGGGGAGCTGATTGCACAACTGACTGCTTAACATTTTGTTACATGAAAATGTGACGATGTATATTTTTATCTCACGGAATTAAGCCTGATTTTTATGGATAGTTGAATCGTATGATATGCCAATAAGAAGCCGCTGGATTTTCCTGTTTCTTTTTTATTTTGCTGTTTTGTTATCCGAAGCGAAAAGTCAGCAACAGTACGATATTGCCTTTAAATTTGATCGCGACACAATCTCAATTGCTGTTTCCAAAACGTTTGCTAATAAATTGGTTATCACAAATCACAGCGATAAAACAATTGAACTAAAGCCGAGGGCTAATAATACGCCTGCGCTGCTGGGCTTGATAAAATTACCACAATCGATTACGTTAATGGCTAAGGAAACCAAAAGCTTTCCATTAAAATATATGGCCGATCGTCGTACAATTGTCAAAGGTAACCAGATATTTACGATTGAGTTTCAATCAGACGATCCAACTGTAAAGATACAGCCCCCACAATCCTTCTCTACGCGGCTAAATGAGGAGCAGTCCTTACTTTTGCAAACCGAACTGCCTGAGTATTACATTGATCAATCAACGGGACAGGTACAATTTCTGGTGCGGGCAGTCAATATTGGTTTGGTGCCGCTTACCATTCAGGTGCGTTTCCCAAATTTGCCGGGCGAGTTGGAAATAAGGGGGGAAACTTTGCCTGTAACGTTGGCGGCAGGTGGACAATCGCTCTTGTCTTTCACGGCAACGATGCGTTCAAAAAAAACAGCGATAGACGTAGATTTAATTTTACAAGCTATTGAAGCTGGCGGAAAGGTCGTGGCCAATAATAGGGTCCGTATGATGACGGTAGGTAGTGTAAAGCGTTTTGGAGCTGACTTGGATCTACAGAATCTTCCCTACAATAATCTGCTTGCTTTGCGCTACCTCAATATGGGACAAGATATGTCCATCTATCAGGCTCAGGCATTTGGCGAAATGGATCTGGCCAAAGGACGTAGGCTGAATTATCGCTTGAATACGGATTACTATCAAAAACAAAAGGCTTTGAATGTGTACGATACGTACATAGATTATCAGGCGAAGGACTGGGGAGTCAAAATCGGTAATATCTATGAAAATCTGGATCAGCCGATCAACGGCCGCGGAGCAAAAGCAAGCTATAAATTGGATAAGGAACGATCGATCAGTCTTTATGCTGTTGAAAATAGTTATATGCTTATCAACCAGATGAATAGTTTGCTTAGCCGCGGGAAAATCATCGGCGCCAAATATACCTTTCGTTCGGATCTGCCCCAGGAAAGTAGCTTAAGCTACCTCCATACGAACAGTGACTACCGTGCTGTGAACAGTGACCTGATCAGCGGTAAGGGATTTATGAAGCTCGGGCCCAAACAACAACTTTGGATAGAGGGCGGATACAGTGTGGAACGACTCCAAAAGGGGACAGCAAAAATGGCTGGCGCGTTAGGATTTAACTATAACTATGCCGATGACCGCTATCAGATAAGCAGCATCAACTATTATAGTACGCCATATTACGTGGGCTTACGTCGGGGATTGATACAATCGGATACACGCATCAGTAAATTGTTGAAAAATAATAAAAGTATATCCGTCCGGGCAAGTTATATGGATAATGATCCAAAATATCTACCTGGTGATCGGGATTACTATTTTAATAATGCCAACCGTATTCAGATCTATGAGTTTGGCTACCATACGGGAAAAGAAAAATTGCAGCTTGATCTTCGGCCCTATTTTATGGAACAACGGGGTACCTATCAGGATTGGTTCGGACTCTCGGACTCGCAGGTGAACTGGAAGTCAAGCTCCATTAGAATGGTTGGTGATCTGAATTTTTTTACAGCTGCACATCGTTTTTCAATACAGACCGATTACGGTTATACGTATAGAAATACATCAAACAGACCAATTGCTCCTTTTCACTCGCTACGTATAACAGGCAATTATAACAACCGCTGGGTTGGTTTTAATACGTTTATTCAGGTCAATCCATTTTACTTGAGTGATTTATTGGCGTCATCAGGTAATGGCAAATACAGGATATATTCCTTCGGACCGAGCTCACAGCTCAATCTGGTTGAAAACAGGCTGCAGGTTCAGATTGCGACCATGTATAGTTATTACGGGTTCTCGCGCAGCAATAACTTTTCTGTTACAGGCAATGCACGTTGGCAAATGAAAAATGGCTGGAATCTTACTGCTGATCTTTATTATACATTGATTAGGGGAGATTTAGTATTTGCTATGGTAACAGATCCTCAACTTAACCAAAATATGACGTCCAGTTATGCTTTTAATAATAGGCAGTTGCGGCTGGGTATAGAAAAGAACTTTGGGCGTAGGGGAGGTCGACGGGGACATAAGCTGCAATTGCTCTTTTTTGAAGACCGCAACAGCAATGGGGTACGGGACAACGATGAATCCCCGGCTAGATCGGTATTGGTTAAGATAGGAAAGGAGGCGGCGGTGACGGATGACAGGGGAAGAGTAAAGTTTGTTGATATGGATCCCGGACCGTATAGTATTCAGGTAGAAAACAACCGGGGCTGGGTCTCTCGCGGCACGATCAGTGTCGTACTGACAAAGAATCAGTCCCTGGAAATTCCACTGATCATAACCCGTTCCTTAAAAGGTCGCATAAAATCAGTGACAAATAAATACCTGGAAACAACACCTCAGCTTGGCGGTATACGTATTATTGCAAGGGACCTACAAGGTAAAGAATACAGCACATTAACGAATGAAGACGGAAATTATGTGATTTATCTGCCAACCGGGCACTACAAGCTTGCTGTTGTTACTGAAGGAATGTCATTTTCAATCGAAAACCCAAGTTGTGAGATTGAAGTGAAAGAAGGTGAGACAACTGAAATTCCTCATTTTAGATACAGGGACGAACGCCGTAAGATTGGGATCAAGCGATTTTAGGGGGCTACAAAGCTAAAGACGATAGTTGCAGAATAAGTACCTGCGGGCTTGTTGAGAAGTTTGCTGGTCTCAGACGCAGGTATACTGTAACGTATATTGAGGTTGCGGTCGATTACTGGATCCGCACTTTGGATAAGCTGCTGTGCAGTTGTGGAAAGTGTGATGGTATTCATGCCTGTCTGATTAGCCATGGGACCAATACGAAGCGCATTCAGGGGAATACTGTTTGTACCTGATATAAAGGAGGCGGTGGAAGCACGTACATAAAGATTATAGGGTGTTGTCTTACTGATACGAAGGTGAGTAGGCATATCTTTGCTTACGCCATTTTTATAATCGGCGGTGGTACCGAAATCCAGGCTGACGGCCTGTTGGCTGGCAACCAATTCGGCTAGATCACTCACGACAATTTCAAGGTTTCCACTGCTTTGTGCCTGTAGTGTGCCTGTGGGATATGCGGTAGCCAACTTACTCCAGGTGTGAGCCAATGGGACGGAATAGGTGCCGGCTTGGATAAAGCTCGTTTTCAACTGGCTGGCACTGATACTGTAGCTCGCTGTTAGCGATTGCGTATTATTGGAAGGTACTGCAATCCCCGTCGTATTGGTCATTGCTTGGTCGGTCGTAGATAAAGCGATATTGGTAGCAGTGGATATGCCTGTTAATGTAGCGTTTACCGCCGAAACTGGAGCGGTAGGCAAGGTGTTGTAGGGTAAAGTTGTGTTGAAGCTAAACTGTGTGTTTGTAGTCTTTAAACTGGGAATATAGGGTACCGTCGTTGTCAAAGGAATTACTTTCGCCGTGCTGATGCCATTAACAGAGCGATAAAAGCTTAGGTTGTTGACCAGAATACTTGTCGTACCTACCTGAGCTGGAGGACTGATAAACCCGGGAACACTAATGCTAAAAGGCAGTGTCGTTGGTGTAATGGAACCGGCCAACACACCCTGTGTGGAAAAGCTCAGATTGCTATCATAAGTTCCTGCAATCCAGGTTTGGCTCCCGGAAGATAAACGGACGTTGGCCGTAATGGCTCCGGAAGAGACCGTCGCCAGCGAGCTATATAAATTTCCGTTGTTAACCGATAGGGTGACTTCACTGCTAGTCCCGAGTAAGGATAGACTACCAATTGAATTCAGTTTAATATGAGCGATGCTGAGCGGGACACTGACCCCTGTGGTGCTGCTAAAACTCGTGGTATTGGCCTTAACCCGAAACGTTGGCAATAAGGTAAGTACGCTGGTATACTGGCCAACATTAAAGATTTGGTTGTAGTCGGCCCTACTTTGAATATTTGCTTGAGGCAACGAAATGATAACCTGGGCCACTGCATTATCAACACATAGACCTAGGCCAAGCGATAGGATTGCCAAGTTAATATTTAATCTCTTTCTCTGCAATTTTTAAATCATATTGGCTGCCGGCATCGAGTATAGCAACCGCGAGGTAAGGAGCGGGGGAGAGTTTCTCTGGGAGATCGACCTGCACCCATTGCTCGGCTTCGGGAAGCATCGCGATTGCAATAGCTTTAATTGGTATTTCTTCTCCTGTTTGGGTATTGGTCAACTCAAAACGGACATACGCATCTTTATTTATCTGGCCCGTATTTTTGACTTTTACATCCATGCGACGAACAGCGATTCCATTCGTGTTTTTAATAATCCCCCTATCCTCAAATGCTAGAAATTCTAGATCGCCCGGTCTTAAACCGGTCGGAGTATGGTAAATTTGGATGCCGACCTCAAGCAATACGTTCACGTTCAGACCCTGCGCGAGATCTTTTTTCTGTTCCTTGACTTGCGTAAAAAATAACATGCTATTGGTCAATTGACTTGGTTCGCTGCGGGGAACTGTCATCGTAAGATTAATGCTTTTGGTTTCTCCTGGGGCTAAACGTACAGTATTATCCGAGAGGGAAAGCCAGGAAGCATTGGACGTGGGCTTATTAGCTGTTGGATAGTACCGTTTTAACCCCAATGAATCACGATCCCAATCTTTGATATTTGCTACAAAATAAAATTCGTTGGCCGAGGTATTGCTGAATGTGATCGCCTGACTAGTTGTCTGTCCTGCTGCACCTGTAAAAAATATGCGCGAAGGGGAAACTGCAATACCCTGACCTATGGCTAGGGTATTGCATATGTAAGTAAATAGTATCGCTAGATAATATCTCACCAATGACAATATTTTTGATCGGATCTTATAACTGTGTTGCTGTATATGTAACGGTCGTGCTATAAGCGGCGGCCGGAAGGTCCAATAATGGCGCAGCATCCGGAATAGTGTAATCAACATTATATACCGCTCCAGTAGAGGCTGTCGCGCCGTTGACCAAAGCAGCAGCCGTGGTACTTAGCGGGACATTAGCCACCAAAGTTCCGCCATTGGCAGTTGTAGGGTCCACATTGACAGTAACGATGCTTAACGCAGGACCTCCGGCAGGTGCAAATGCCGCGGTCGCAGCGACTGTGATATCGTAAGCCCTATTGCTGACCACTGTGAAATGGCTCGCTTTTGTGACAGTTTTAGAAGCAGCATAATCGGCAGCGTCATCGTAGACAAAATCAACAGTTGGAGTTGCCCCCAGCGTTATCGAGATGGCGTCTGTCAAATTGATGTTGACAGTGACCGGAGCTGAAGTAGCCGTCTGAGCTTTCGTGTGATGACCAAAGCATATGGCGGCGATGGCAATGAAGACTATTAGTAGGTTCTTTCTCATAATTTCCTCGTTTTTTACTAGTATAACATAAATTTAGCAAGGTTGGTGTTGATTGGCAATAGGGTAACAGTCACATAATGATGTTATAAATTCGATGGATATTTTAGGTTTCAAACCTAGCAGCAATTTCGCCATGAAGACGATAGCATTTAAAGCATTCTTACGACTTTACCTGAAACTGTAAATGAAACAGCCTATATTTGCGCTCAAATGTCCCAGACAAAAAGAATCTATCAAATCGATCTGTTTCGCTTTATAGCGGCATCGGCTGTATTGCTCTACCATTATTTGTATCGGGGGTACAAAGCGGGTAATATGTCGCTTTTACGTTTTGATGAAATTGGCGAATATTTCAAATATGGCTATCTTGGCGTAGACCTCTTTTTTATTATCAGCGGTTTTGTGATCGCCTTTTCCATAAAACATCGCTCACTGCCCAAATTTTGCTATTCTCGGTTTAAAAGACTGTATCCAATGTATTGGACCTGTTTAGTTATCACGTTTGTGGTAACTTATTTTTTTGGAGCACCACGTTATCTTGTCAGCTTCGAGCAGCTCTTAGCCAACTTGACCATGATGCAGGAGTTCCTCGGTCATGGGAATATTGACGGTGCCTATTGGTCTCTCTATGTTGAATTAAAATTTTATCTTATTATTGCGGTATTTCTTATTATAAACCGATTCAAACAATTCAGTCTAGACTATCTGATCTACTTTTGGCTACTTTTGTCGAGCTTGCGTCTGTTTGTTGGCCCCTCAACAAGCTATGATACCATCCATCACTTTTTTATTCTGGATTGGAGTGCTTATTTTATCGCAGGAATGGTGTTTTGCCAAATTTTTATTCATGGACCTGCGTTAAAGCATTTGATTTTATTGCCTTGGTGCCTCTATTTATCCATTGATGGGGCAATTGGCCGGATTCATTGGTTGGCAAGGACCTTTCATAGCGATTTTTCACCCTATATTATTGGGGGTACCATCGTTGTATTTTATATCCTCATGTTGCTTGTTTCCTGCAAAAAGCTACAATGCCTCAACTCGCCCAAATTTATTAAAATTGGGATGCTGACCTATCCTTTATACCTCATTCATCAGCATATCGGATTCATCGTTTTCAATCAACTTCATGGCTATTTAAATAAATATGTACTTGTTTCTGCAGTTACACTGTCAATGCTTGCTGTTGCCTATATCTTGAGCGAGTGGGTAGAGCCACGTGTAATGAGGCTCTTTAAACGATGATGAAATCCATCACATACTAATTTCAATCAGCTCATCACTTTTTACCTTGAGCTTTTTTGTTCTTCATGGTAGAATGTTGGGGTGTTATTTTCCTTTGATTCATCACAACGTTTTCACAATGGCAATCAAAAGCTTAGAAAAAGCAATTGAATGCCATTGTATTAAAAAAGTCTGTTTTACTGTACTTCGTTTGTCAGAAGCCTAGTAGACAATATTTCCTTGATAGATAAGAGATCCGACTGGCGAAATCCGTGAAATTGCTTCTGCCGAACAACTTGCATCGATGAGAACGATGTTTGCGTCGTCGCCAGGTTTTGGCCATTGCTGTTGCCCTTTGTCGTCCAATGGAATCGGTCCTGCTGTTGCTAGTTTTAGCATACGTGATAGGCCATACTCCGTAACCTGTCCATATACCTGGGCAGCCAGATTGGCTTTTTGCAGGACACTTCCTGACCCGAATGTATTCCAGTGATCAACAATACTATCGTTTCCGGTCATCACAGTGACTTTGTTTTCCAGAAGTGTTGGAATAGGCATAATCAGTCCGGCGAAAGGAATGGTCGAAACAATACCGATCTGTGCTGCACCAAGTTGTTCTGCGATTTCCTGTTGTTTGGCTTTCTCCAGTCTTGCCAGAACAAAGCAATGACTGAGGTAGGTTTTGCCTTTCAATGCGGGGTTCTCATTTACTTTTTTGATCAGGTACTCGACTGTTTTCAGTCCGGACTCACCAGACTCATGTAAATGGATATCGATACCTTTGTTGTGATCCAATGCCAATTGAACGGTGAAATCCATTGTTTTCTCAATGGCACCATCAATGGTAAAAGGATCCACGCCGCCGATAAAATTAATATTGGTTTTCGCGGCTTCTTTAAGATAGGGTACGGAATCTGTATAGTATACCCCATGTTGTGGGAAGGCAACCAGTTCGGCCCCGAAACTATTTTTCTTATTTTCCAGTGCAAGTTGGAGGTGGTGTAGTGAATCTAACTTAGACGTAGGCTCTATATTGACGTGGCTGCGTGCAAAGGCTGTCCCCTTGGATTGAAGTAATTCTATCAGCTTTTCAGCTTTATAGGTTGAATTTTTTAACAGCTCAGGAAGGATCTGCTGCTCGAGTGCAATCATGCCTTTGACACCACCTGCACCTCGGCGCACAGCCTGCCATTTTTCGCCATAAAATGTCTTGTCTAGGTGGATATGCATATCGCTAAACGATGGAAGCATCAGTCTTCCCTTCGCGTCTATGGCGTTCGCATCGGTACTATTGGGTCCGATTTTTTTGATTTTTCCGGCTTCAATCTGCACCGCGAAAAGACCCGTTTTTGTCGCGATGACACTGCCATTTTCATCATATTCAAAGCTTGTTTCTAATAAAACATTCTTTAGGGTATAACTTTTTTTGCCTTGATGCCCAACCAACAGCTCATGAGAGGCAAGTTCGTTTCGCTCTTCTGCAACAAGCATGTTTGGGATCAATGTTGTTCCGGCAAGTGCCAGAGCGGAGTTACGTATAAATTCTTTGCGCGAAAGGGCTATTGGTTTCATTTTATTCCTATTTACGTTGCGATCTAGGCGATCCATAAAATGGACTGGCCTTTGCAAAAGTAACTACTGAAAGCTTTAATAATACTGGGTAATTTCTGCTATTTCTTGTGCGATTTATCTTTTTTCCCTAAAATCACTTGGACTTACACCGGTCTGTTGCTTAAAGAAATTAGAAAAATAGGCTTGATCTGCGAAACCTAATTCAAATGTAATTTCTTTAATGGATGATTCGGAGCTTTGGAGAAGACGCTTTGCCTCAATACAAATCCGTTGATGAATAAGCTGGGTGGCAGATATTTTCAAATATTTTTTACACAGAATATTGAGGTAGTTGGGTGAGATGTGAAGTTTTTCCGCATAAAAAGCAACTTGTTTTTGTTCTCTGAAAAATTCATCTATCAGCATGTTGAATTTGGCAAGGCGGGGAACGGATTGATAGACTTTGAATTCGGTAAATACATGCTCTGCTTCCCGGCTGACAATGGCGGCGATTACTCCGGCACGTGCAGTAATCAAAGGAATTAATGAATGCTCCCGTTCCAATTCTTTTTTTATAGATTCAAATTCATAATGCAACTGTAGGAACGCCTCTTTGGTGAGATCAATCACGGGATGGTTTTGGTAATTGGTGAAGGAAAAACGAAAAAAGGGCGCAAAATGCTCAAAAAATGACCGTTCGATCATCAATTGGTAGCCAATTGTACCAGCATGGATATGCCATTTGTGCATCTGGCCGGGGAATAACACATGTATCTGATGATCTTTGATGGTATAATCAATAGAATCAATTGTATGTGTACCGGAAGCTGTATCAAATAAATTGATAATAAAAAAATCGTGCTTATGTGGCTTGTCTATCAGTCTTTCGCCATGTAATTCATTGAAGAGAAGTTCTTCGCGCCCCGCGGTCTGTTCTTTGCGGAAACCGTCCAGTCCAATGTTAGGCGCCCAACTATTAGCATTTCGTTTATCCATAGTAGCATATGTCAGACCTAAAATACGAAAAGCCGATAGCATTTTAGACAATAGGTTAAAATTTCAGGTAATAGTCAAATAGATCAGTTATTCAATTCCCGCTGTCTCACTGTCAGCAATTAACAATAGTCATTTTCCTAATTCTTTACTAAATTCGGAATACATTTGTAACGCATAGCGAAGAATTGAAGTAGGGAAAAGGGGTGAAATCTGATTTAAAAAAATAATTGTCCAATGAAAGTACTTGTAATCGAAGATGAGGCGGAATTAAGGGAAATCGTGAAAGACTCTCTTGTCAAAGAAGGCTATATCATAGAGACAGCAAACGACTTTAGATCGGCACTGGATAAAGTTTCGGTATATAATTACGATTGTATTTTACTGGATATTATGCTTCCGGGCGGGAGTGGGCTAGAGGTGCTGGATTTGCTAAAAAAGGAAGGCAAATCGGATAATGTAATTATTATCTCCGCAAAGGATTCCTTGGATGACAAGCTACGGGGACTGGAACTTGGAGCGGATGACTACCTGACCAAGCCTTTCCATATTGCAGAGTTAAATGCTCGTATTAAAGCTGTGTTGCGGAGAAAGCAACAGGATGGCAAAAATACATTGGATATGGGAAATATCGTACTTGACCTGAATGAACGGTCGCTTTCGATTGCGGGTGAATTGGTCGCACTGAATCGAAAAGAATTTGACATCCTCCATTACTTTTTACTGAATAAGAACCGTCTTGTCAGTAAGAATGCGCTGGCAGAGCATGTCTGGGGCGATAATACGGACCAGGCAGATAACCTCGATTTTATCTATTCCCAGATAAAGAATTTACGGAAGAAATTCTTGACAAAACAGGCAGATGTGGATTTTGAGGCGGTCTATGGAATAGGATATAAACTTGTTGAAAAATGAAATTAGCCAATCAGACGCTCAAATATCTCTCTATTTCCGTACTGGTCGTCATTGCGCTGTGGTCGACCATCTTTTACTTATTTATGCTGGAGGTGATCCATGATAATATCGATGAGGAACTTGAGAATCAAAAGCGCTTAATTATTCAGGAATTGGCTTCTGAGACGATTGTATCCCCAGATTTGGAATTTGGGGTGAACAATTATAAGGTACGTGAGATTTCCGAAGAACAGGCGATCAAAATGCAGAATGTCTACAAAGATACCATGCTGCTTATGCAGGATGATGACGATCCTGAACCCGAATTGGAACCTGTGCGTATGCTGACGACAGCGTTTGAGCATAAAGGACATTATTACGAGCTTTCGATAATCAATTCCACGATTGAGGAAAGTGACCTGATCAAAAACTTGTTCTATTCTGTTGTCATTCTATTTATCCTTTTGGTCGTCAGTATTGTCTCGCTCAATAAAGTGGTTATTGAGCGATTATGGAGCCCTTTGTATCGCTTTTTGGATCAGCTTACAAAATTTCGCCTTGGAAAATCGGATGATAAACCCGCTATGGATACCAATATTCAGGAATTTAAGGATTTGCAGCTTGCTGTAAGTACGTTAATCCGCCACAATGAGGAAACGTACGAACAACAGAAGCAATTTATTGGGAATGCCTCACATGAACTGCAGACTCCTTTGGCGATCATGATCAATAAACTGGAAATGGTGGCCGAAACAGAAGGCTTGCAGCCTGAGCAGTCAAATGCTATTGCAGAGGTGTTGAACACGGCAGAAAGACTGGTGCGTTTGAATAAATCACTATTGTTGCTTACCAAGATCGAGAATAGGCAGTACTTAAATAACGAGGATCTTTCGCTCAATAAACTGGTGACACATGCCGTCGATGAACTTGAAGAGATTGCGGCATTTAAAAATATCGTGATCAAGGTTCATCAACATCAGGAGTTGAACCTGCGATTAGATAGTTCATTGGCCAATATCATCGTATCTAATTTGATTCGTAATGCCTTATTCCATAATAAAGAAGGTGGAGAAGTAAATATCGCGATCACTGAAAACTCACTTGCGGTAGCGAATACAAGCTTACAGGGGGCCTTGGATGCGGAGCAAGTATTTTCAAGGTTTTATAAATCGGATACCTCCTCCAAAGGCTCTGGGCTAGGGCTCGCGATCGTGCAAGCAATCTGTAATCTATATGGATTTTCGATTTCATACAATTATGCTGATAGTCAGCATACATTTAAAATAAATTTTCGCCAAGTATAACTTTCATTCCCAAATCTTTACAGAATCAAAGCTTTACTTTGTAATACACTAAAGATAATAAAGATATGAAACGTAACATGATATTAAGTGCATGTATCCTTGCACTTTCAACAATTGGAGCTTTTGCTCAGGATATTCCACAAAATCAGGTGCCAGCTGTTGTGGTCAATAGTTTGCAGCAGAAGTTCCCAAAAGCTAAAGCGGTAGATTGGGAATTGAAAGCGGGATTGTATGAAGCTGAATTTGAAACTGGCCTATTCGGAACCGACCATGAAGTCTGGATTCAAAATAACGGCAAAATTGTGCGCCATAAAGAGGAACTGGCCAAAAATGATTTGCCAAAAGAGGTGATTATCAAAATGAAAAAGGACTTTCCGGGCTATCGCATAGAAGATGTGAAAAAAATCACCGAGGAACAAAAGGTTACATATGCATTCGAGATAAAAAGTCGTACGGATGAATGGAAACTTGTTGTCGATCCGCAAGGAAATATCTTGGGAAAAAGAAGAGATTAAGATAGATAGCTCGTTTAGATTAGAAAAAGCATCTTGTCAGCAGAACTGGCAAGGTGCTTTTTCTGTTAATAGATTGCCTTTAAAGAACGTCTTATCGCGCAAATTGAGTTGCGTAGTCTGTAAGTTAGATTCTTCTCGCGTAATCTTTGTTGTGATGATAGGGGTAAATTTACAGTAAATAGAAGCGTGAAATCGTGCGTCTCTTCATGAACAGTTTGAATTATGTATTGAAATTAAGCCGTTAAACAGCAGCAAAGAGATTTTAGAAGCAATTGAGCCGCAAGTTAATTGGAGACAATAAAATCCCTGAAATCAGTGATTGAAAAAAACTGTAAGCTCAACTATCTTTGGATAAGTCATTTAAAGCTGAATTGATACGGTTCATTCCGGATTGATCAGGAATGGATAGAAAAGAACTTTTATAACAAAGTGTACAAATAAACTTTAAATAGAACAACAATGATCAAACAATTAATTACAGGCATCCTAACTGTAGCGGTGCTAACGATGTCAAGTTGTGGCTCAGGAACGAAAGATCCTGCAGCATATAACAATTCAATTATTACGGTCATCAATGGAAGTGAAAAGCATATTACGGACATGAATGCAGCCATGAATGCTTCTGACTATGCCAAGGCTGAGCAGGTCCGTACGGATTGGGAAAAATCCTTGCACGACGATATCAAAAAAGTAGAGGAACTCGGTGATTTTAAAGGCGATGCAAGCTTCCAAAAAGCAGTGCTTGATGGGCTCAATGGTTATAAAAAAATCGTAACCGAAGATTATCCGAAGCTGATAGAGTTGCGCAAAAGCAAGACTCCTGATGCAGCTACTGAATCAACTCTGCTTGACAACATTAACAAAGCCTTCGAAAATATGAGTAATGGGGTCAACAAAGCCTCTACCGAATTTGAAGGTAAATATAAGGGATAAACGCCATATCATTAATAATCAAAGGAGTCGTATCATATTTTGATACGGCTTCTTTTTTTATGGGGAATAGTCAGGTTCGCTTGGAACTAGAGAAATAAAAAAGATGTAAATGAAATGTTAAAGCTGAGGGACTTTTCATTGTATATGTATTTTTATGTAGATTTATGCAATAAAAGCTGATGTAAGCCCTGCTCTGTGTGATCGATACATGAATAGTTGCGGGAGTGCCATCATGCCTGTGAATGGGTTTGGAGAATCCCTATTCAGGCGAAGAATGATTTAATATATTATTAAGTAATGAAAATTGTATTGGTTTTATCAAGTGCTTTCATGTTGTGTTTTTTTTTCTCAACGACATTGCTCTGGGCACAGGGGGATCTAAAGAAGTTAGATTATTTGATATTGATGAATGCTGATACGCTTTACGGGAAGATCTCTTCTGTTAAAGACCGTAAACTTAAATTTGAAAATCAACAAAAAGAAAAGTTGACTTTTACACCTGACCAGGTGTACCGTGCGTACTGGCAGACCAAAAAGAAAGTATATGCGCCATCCTATGTAGAAAAAGGATTGGAAGTGGTCCCCGGAACAAGCCCAAAAATGTATCGCATACAGAAGGGAACAGATCAGGATCCAACTTTTGCGGAAGTGCTCGCCGATGGTGAAATAATGGCCTATTATGTTTCAGAACTAAAATTTAGTGGCGGTGCCGCAGTAAATGTTAGTGGCGGTGGTGCTGGAATGATGCCAACTATAATGGTTAATAAGAATAAATATGCATATGCACTGAAAAAGGGGACTGGCGAGGTCGCTGAAATCAATAGCAACAATAATGGCCTATTTAGCAATGCTAAAAAGAAAAGACAGATTACCTTCACGCAGTTAATCAGCGATGAGCCAGCGTTACTTGCTGAATTTGAAAAAGAGCAAAAGTATAATTATGATGTATTTATTAAATACATTATGCGATATAATGAGCTACAGCAGGCAAAAGAATCTCCTTCGGACCAATCCAGACTGTTTATCTATTAACATTTATCTATTCTCATTTCGATAAAAAAGAAAATATGGTACTTATTATTTTTATTATACTGGCTTTTATCGCAGCCTACGGTTTTTGGTTATTGTTCGAAAAAGCTGGGCGTCATGGCTGGGAGGGTATCATACCGATTTATAGTCAATGGATCCAAGGACAGATGACCAATCGACCTGTTTGGTATATTGTATTGTTGATCATTCCGATTGTGAATGTCTTTGTTTTCTATAATCTGTATCTTGACTTCATCCATTGTTTTGGCAAAAGGCGGTTTTGGGAAAACTGTGCTGCGGTATTACTGCCATTTATTGTGCTGCCACTGTGGGGACGGGATAAGAATGTCCAGTTTCTGAATGGACTGTATGCAAAAAAGTTGAAAACAGCAACTGCCGAAAATAAGGAATTGACAAAAGATGATCGGCTGGTACTGCTGCACGAATCGTATAATGAATTTAAGACCAAGTATCCGTATAAAAAATCCATGGTTCGCGAGTGGGCGGATGCCATTGTCTTTGCGACGGTTGCCGCAACGCTGATCCGCGGTTTCTTGCTGGAAGCTTTTATGATCCCTTCAGGTTCAATGCAACAATCGCTTTTGATCGGTGACTATCTATTCGTCAGTAAGCTGAATTATGGACCACGTATTCCAAATACACCCATTGCCTTTCCTTTTGCACATCACACCATGCCTGTTATAGGCGGAAAAGCGTTTTCGGAGCTGATCAAAATTCCTTACAAACGGTTGCCGGGTTTTCAAGAGATTAAACGGAATGATGTCATCGTATTTAATGCGCCTGCGGGAGACACTGTTGCGGTAGAGAATCAAGATCAACCTTATTACGATCTGGTGCGCTCGATGGGTTATGAGGCCGTTCATCAACAATTTACGATTGAGACACGTCCGGTAGACAAGCGGGAGCATTTGATCAAACGTTGTGTCGGCATGCCTGGTGATAAAATAAGCATGCGGGAAGCTGTATTGTACG
This sequence comes from Sphingobacterium prati, assembly GCF_013167215.1. Classification (GTDB taxonomy): domain Bacteria; phylum Bacteroidota; class Bacteroidia; order Sphingobacteriales; family Sphingobacteriaceae; genus Sphingobacterium; species Sphingobacterium prati. The sequence continues at coordinate 1,410 of NZ_JABJWY010000033.1, read as the reverse complement.
TCAACGATCGGCCTGGGTTTGTTGCGCCGGAAAGCCAGATGGATTATATCGTGACAACGGATGAGACTGGTCTGGATGAACAACGGATGAAAGACATGGGCATAGAAATAAGTCAAATCCAGCCTGCTGTCTATCTCGTGTTTCTGACACAAGAGCAAGTTGACATGGTCAAATCATGGTCTAACGTCAAATCTATGCAGATGAACATTCGCAAAGCGAGGGAACCCGAGGCCAATACATTTCCGAATGATCCACAGTATAAATGGAATTACGACAATTTTGGGCCTTTTGTGATTCCAAAGAAAGGGATGAGAGTAGCGTTAAACGCTCAAACCTGGCCCCTTTATGAGCGTGCTATCCGTGTTTATGAGAATAACCGCTTAGAGAAGAGAGCGGACGGTATATATCTGAATGGGAGCAAGTCAGATTCCTATACGTTTAAAATGGATTACTATTGGATGATGGGAGATAATAGGCACAATTCCCTCGATGCAAGAGACTGGGGATTTGTTCCCGAAGACCATATTGTCGGTAAAGCCCTATTTACCTGGATGAGCTGGAATACAGATGGAAAAGGGTTTTCTAAAATACGGTGGAACCGAATTTTTAAGGGTATAAATTAAGGGAGAGAACCCCTCGACAGTTGGTTCTGTGAATTGACATTGAGGATCGATCTATAAATTTACCATAATGTTACTTAATAAAATACAATCGATTGCGTTGGCATAAGTGTTGTTTAGCTTGCAATAGTAGTTTTGATATATTAATAATCCCGCTTCTGTTTAGCCGAATGCTATTCCAACTATCTTTTGTGCAATCGAAGATAACAGGAAAGATCTTAAACAATAACCGGCCACTGGCTGGCGTAACGGTTTTTATTAAAAATAGCGCAAAAACTGCAACTTCAAGTAATCAAACCAGTGCATTTGAAATGCAAGCCAAATCAGATTGCTCTCAAAGTATATGATAAAAATGGTGCACATTTTCCTGGTAATGCATTTGATAGAAGCCCAGCTGGTAACGATTTCCTTAAGACTTTGCCGCTTTCGCATATAAAATAACAATGACAGATACAGCGGTGTCTAAGACCATGTGTAGGTGAGATTTCCAGATTGTATTGGGATACGCAATCAATGGTATCAATTGTTAATCGGATTCACTCCAAATGGATTCAGTCGATAGATTATGCTTATACTAAAAATTGCGACCCGCCAACGTATATGAAGTATTAACTTATGATCAATGTGTTAAATTAAACATTCGTTTTAAACCAGGGGAGTATAGCTATGAACTTCATTTGAAGGCAACGAAAAATCCAGATGCGAAATAGTCCTTGAGACAAGTGATGTCTAGCAATCGTTCTACCATGCCCTTTAGACTATCAAGCCACCATTTTAAGTATAGGGTATT
>NZ_JABJWY010000032.1 GCF_013167215.1 Sphingobacterium prati | reverse complement strand
GCCTGGTTTACAACGATTCATTACCGATTGAATACGAACAATAATATCTCGGACAACCTGAAAACAATTGAATCAATCTTTAAAAAGTTCAATCCTGATTATCCCTTTGAGTACCAATTTATTGATAAGACTTACGAAGAAAAATTCAAAGAAACAAAAGCCATAGGCACACTGGCCATGGTCTTTGCCGGCTTGACCATCTTTATTTCCTGTCTTGGTCTGCTCGCTTTGATTGCATATATGGCTGAAACACGTATGAAAGAAATTGCGGTCCGCAAAGTCCTCGGAGCAAGTGTGACACAAGTAACTTCATTGCTGTCCGTAGACTTTATTAAATTAGTGCTTATTGCCATTCTGATAGCCTCACCGATCGCTTGGTGGGTAATGGATAAATGGTTGCAGAATTATAGCTACCGCATCCAGATTCAATGGTATTATTTCGTTATCGCGGGGTTAATGGCCATATTAATCAGTATGGCAACCATAAGCTATCAAGCCATTAAGGCAGGACTTAGCAATCCGGTCGATAGTCTTCGGGATGAATAAGCTGTTAGCCATAACGAATAGATTCAAATTTTAAAGCGAAGGAAACAATGAATACTTTTAAACTTACATTACGAAGCATTATTAAAAATAAGCAATATGCCTGGATAAATGTATTCGGTTTGAGCATTGGCTTAACACTTTGTCTTCTTGTGTTTGCACTCGTTGTTGAAGAAAACTCTTATGACAGAAGTTGGAAAAACGCGGATGATCTCTTTCGGGTTGTAGCCCTGGATTCAACCGCCGGACTAGAGCGCCAGATGTCTGAAACTTTTGTAAATCTAAGTTCTGAGCTAAAGCGACTATTTCCAGAGGTTCAGAATGAGACCTATATAGAATCAACAGATATCTATCTAAAAACAGCTATAGCATCAACACAGTCCATTGCAATACCCGCATTGGAAGCGGACCCAAACATACTGAACCTACTCGACATCAAGATCCTTGAAGGAAGCCCTAGTCAGCTCATTCAAGGAAAAACAAACCTGCTCGTTGACAGCGAATTCAAAGAAAAATACTTTAAAGGTGAAAATGTGATCGGGAAAGTGATCCAAAGTGCCGACCCATATTCCAATAAAACATACGATTATGTCATCACAGGGGTCATGGAGAAGCTTCCCTACAATTCCACCCTACGAACTTCGGCCATTGTGCTATTACCCAAACTGGCAATGGAACTGCAAAGAGATGGTTCAGGTTATTATAGACAGCAGTTTTTGCAGCTGAAATCCGGAACATCAATACCAGATTTTGAGAAAAAAATAAACAACTGGTATAAGGGATTTCTCAACCCAGGGGTCAAAAACACGACATCTTTTCGTCTACAGCCCATTCACGACATCTACATGGAACCGTTGAGAGATAACAAAATCAGCGGCAACTCAAAAACAACTAAAATATTTGTCGGTGTTGCTATCTTGGTATTGATCATCTCCTGTATCAATTTCATAAATATTTACGCCGTAAGAACAATTAAGAAATTAAAAAATCTGAATATACATAAAGTACTTGGAGCCAGCAGGAATCAAATAATCTCGCGCTTATTGTTGGAAACGGTATTGATCTTTTTTACCTCAGCTTTAATTAGCGTGATGTTCTTTAAAGTCTGTCTACCGCAACTTGAAAATTTTCTAGGATACGATCTCGCTTATACGAGATCCATCCAATCAATGTTACTTCCATGCTTTTTGATTATAACTGTCCTGTTGGGACTTTTGGTCGGGTTATATCCCGCTTGGTTAATCTCGAGGATTAAAAGTTCGGATGCGCTCAAAAACAAACTGTCAAAGGTTCCTAAAGGAGAAATATTGATCAAAAAAGTACTCATTTCAATTCAATTTAGCATTTCCATTGTCGTCCTCATCGGACTGATCACCATTAAATCACAGCTAACCTATATTCAGTCTTCGCCTTTGGGAATACAAGTAAAGAATATCCTCAATGCGACTTATTTTAATATGGGAATACATAGTACCGCTGTGAGAGAGGAGATCAGTCAACTTTCAGGAATTGAAGCTGTCAGCATCGCCGCCTGGACTCCAAGTCAAGGGTCTGGTTATATGGCAAAAACGATTGCCGACAAAAATAACCCAGAAAAAAATATCCAGGTGAGTTTTATCGGTGGGGATTCAAATTTGCCCAAGACATTGGGAATACAATTGATCAAGGGAAGACTGCTGACTCCCGAAGACTACGCGCATGTCGAAACTGACGAATCCAAAGATGAAGACAATATCAACAATGCCCTTATTACCGAAAGTACAGCAGAGCAACTCGGGATAGACAAACTCAATGTATTGTATAAAGATCTGCAAATTATTCCTGTGGGAATTGTCAAAGACTTCCACAGCGAGTCCTTTCACAAAAACAGGGTACCAACAGTCATCCTGGCCAAAGAATTCGACCACGGCAATATCCTGATGAAAGTTAAGGAAGGACAGGAACAGCAAACAATACAATTGGCCTTAAAAATTCTGCAAAATACCTATCCAAATAAACTAATTTCATTTAACTGGGTCGACGATTTAATAGCAAAGCAGTATGAAAAGGAAAACAAGCAAGTACAGTTATTTGTCCTATTCAGCGTATTGACCTTATTGATTTCCGCACTTGGTATCACTGGATTAATTATGCAAAGCCTTGAACAACGCACGAAAGAAATAGGTATCCGCAAAGTTTTGGGGGCTTCTGTTACGGATATTTCACATCTTTTTTCAAAAGACTATTTGATCTTGATTATCCTTTCCGTTTTAGTTGCTAGCCCAATAGCCTGGTATTTTTCCCACAAATGGCTCGAAGATTATGCCTATAAAATAGAAGTGCAATGGTGGTTCTTTATTACCGCCGGACTCTCACTTTTATTTGTCAGTATGATTACTGTAAATATTAAAACAATCCGGGCAGCGTTAGTCAACCCTGTCGATAGTTTACGGGATGAATAGTAGAAATATGAACAGCTAATACAATCCCATTATGATAAAGAATAATCTAAAAATAGCGTGGCGGAATCTAAGAAGAAATTCTTCCACCTCGATCATTAATATCACTGGGTTAGCCTTGGGTATTGCGATCTGCTTGCTGATAAGCCTATATGTGGCTGATGAGTTCAGTTTTGACCGGTTCAATACAAATGCAGATCGAATTGTACGTGTGGTCTTTCGCGGTACGGTAAAAGGGGGAACGATGAATGAGGCGCATGTTATGCCCCCTGTGGCAGCCACAATGAAAGCTGAATTAGCCGAAGTACAGGAAACAGCACGTTTGAGACAAGGTGGAGCCCCCTTATTTACCGTTGATGATAAGGTTTTTCGTGATGAACAGATGGCCTATGTGGATGCCTCCTTCTTTAAGATTTTCACCTTGCCTCTTATCAAAGGTGATGCGAATACTGCCGTGAAGATGCCCTATACGGCGGTCATATCTGAATCCATGGCACGCAAATATTTTGGAACAACAGACGTCGTAGGTCGGGATCTCGCCATAAAAGGTGACCAAAATATGCTAAAAATTACCGGAGTAATGAAGGATATTCCTAAAAACTCGCACTTCCATTTTGATATCTTCACCTCAATGGCGGCACTGGAAGACTCCCGTTCAAATTCCTGGATGACATCCGAGTACTATACCTATGCACTCCTTGCAGAAAATACTTCATTAAAAAGTCTAGAGAAAAACTTGGCAACCTTATTTGACAAACATGTCGGTGCTCAGTTTATGGCTGGATTCGGAATGAGCTATGAAGATTATAAAAAGTCGGGCAATACATTAGGTCTCTATTTGCAGCCCCTGACCGATATCCATCTGCATTCCAATTTTAGCTACGATCTAAGTCCATCCGGTGATATCCGGTATATCTATATTTTTAGTGCTATAGCGCTGTTTATGTTATTGATCGCGACGATCAATTTTATGAACCTATCAACGGCAAGTGGTTTCCGGAGAAGTCGTGAAGTAGGTGTACGGAAAGTACTCGGTGCTGACAAGCAAAGTCTGATCCGTCAGTTCCTATCTGAGGGCATTCTGCTGACCTATCTGGCATTGTTTCTGGCAGTTGGGATTGTTCTATTGGCTCTTCCTCTATTTAATCAATTATCGGGTAAATCCATTGCAATCCAGCAGCTCGATTTTGCCAAAATCATTCCCCTTTTGCTCGCATTCGGATTATTGGTCGGTCTATTTTCGAGTACTTATTCTGCTTTATACCTAGCTGCTTTCAACCCTTTAGTTGTATTAAAGGGACGTTTGTTGCGATCTACAAAACGGTTCAATCTCCGGAGCAGCCTTGTAGTCTTTCAGTTTATTATTTCTGTGGGGCTCATTTTCTGCACAGTGGTTGTCATCCGACAGCTCGATTATATGCGGAACATCAAATTAGGCTATGAAAAAGAGAATGTCATTGTGATCCAGACTTGGCCCTTGGGCGAAAACGAAAAAACTTACGTCAAGCTACTATCCGAAGACAGTCGTATCAAACATATCTCCCGCTCATCTTACTTACCCGCTGGAGAAACTAACAACAATAACTTTTTTGTCTATCCGGACGGAAATACCGAAAAATGGGTCAAAACACTCCGTTATGATGTAGACGAAGAATATATTGCTGCAATGGGTATGCAGCTTCATGAGGGGCGAAATTTTTCGAAAGCTTTTGGTAACGATACCTTATCCATTATCGTGAATGAAACCGCAGCAAGAGATCTAGGCTGGAAAGGGAAGAGTCTCGGCCATACACTGACCAATAAGGATAATAAAACCTATCGTGTCGTGGGTGTTGTCAAAGATTTCCATTTTAAATCGTTACACGACCCCATTTCACCCTTGGTCATGGTATTGGGCGATCAGGCTGGGAGTCTGATTGTCAAAACAGAGACAAAAGATACCGAGGCGCTGATTCAAAAGTTGAACGCTGAATACGACGCTTTCCCTTCCGATATTCCATTCAATTATTCTTTCCTCGATGAGCGCTATGCCCAAACCTATCAGGCCGAAGTCAAAACAGGAAAACTGTTGAGCATATTCGCCGGACTAACGATTTTTGTCGCTTGTCTGGGTTTATTTGGATTAGCTATTTTTACGGCAAACCAACGCCGGAAAGAAATAGGTATTCGTAAAGTCATCGGCGCATCCGTTCCGGGTATTACAGGGATGCTTTCGGCGGAATTTATCAAACTTGTCCTGATCGCTATCGTGATTTCTTCACCGATAGCCTGGTGGGCGATGCACAAATGGCTGGAAAATTTTGCTTACCGCATTGAAATGCAATGGTGGATGTTCGCTGTTGCAGGACTACTCGCCATACTGATCGCGCTATTGACGGTTAGTTCACAAGCCATCAAGGCAGCAATAGCAAATCCGGTCGATAGCCTGCGGGAGGAATGATCTCCAATACGACAAAAAAAATGATATTGTAAACGCAACACAATAAAAATTATGATCAAAACATATTTCAAATCAGCACTAAGGCAGTTGTTTAGACATAGCTATTATACTTTTCTAACAATCGCTGGATTAGGGTTAGCAATTGCCTGCAGTTTATTTATCTATAGTTATAACAGCTTCCAATATAGTTTTGATCAGTTTCATACCGATAAAGATCGCACCTTTCTGGTCGTACAGGATCTCAAACTAGAGCAGGTCGAGCATAGCAAAGGCGGATCCTATGCCATGTACAACGCTATTTCACGTGAAATTCCACAAGTGGAACGTACAGCATTATATATAATAAAGACCTGACGCTACGGATAGGGGACCAATTGTATAAAACGGAGGGCAAAGCCGCTTTTGTTTCATCGGAATATTTCAATACATTAAATTTCCCCTGGCTGGAGGGATCCCCAAAAGATCTGGATCAGCCTAATACCGTCGCATTGACCAAAACAATTGCCAAAACTTATTTTAATAACGATAACCCCTTGGGAAAAACGATCCTGGTCGACAGCAAATTCCCAGTAAAAGTTGTGGGTATCATCGATGACAACAACAAAAATTCAGACTTCCGTTCAGAAATCTATTTTTCCCTAAGTTCCGTGGCTACTTTGTGGCAGATCCCAAAAAATGATAAATTCTTCAACAATTGGGGTTATTCCAACTCAAACAATAACATCCTTGTCACCTTAAAAAACACCGCCGATAAAAATATGGTCGAGCAGGCCATACATGCACTTGTCGCAAAGTACTGGTCCAAAGATGCGCTACAAACATTCAGTTATAAACTCCTGCCATTGACAAACTTTCACTTTGACACAGACTATGGAAAAGGAACACAGCGTACATTGTTGGGTATCCTGGCAGCGATTGCCACCGGAGTCAGTATCATGGCTCTGGTCAATTACAGCAATATCACTTTCGCCGGACAAATGAACCGTAGTGTAGAAATGGGTGTGAGAAAGGTACTGGGTAGTTCCAAAAGGCAACTGTATATTCAGTTTCTGATCGAGACCCTGATCTTGACTGCCGGTGCTATTATTTTCGCCTTAGTTTTATTGCTGATCTTTTTTAATTGGGCAAATCAGGCTCTTTTCCCAAATGAACCCGTACAGATTGTCCACCCTTTGTCGTTTACTGCTATAATTGGCTTGATCTGGATTTCAACGAGCTTATTGACTTCTATCTATCCGCTCATCTTTGTCTGCCGGATGGACATTCATCAGGCACTGAAAAAGTTAACGATAGGCCCTTGGAGTTTTAGCCGCAAAACGCTTATTGTATTTCAGAATGTGATCGCCATGACGCTGCTGATCGCCACATTTACTATTGTCTTACAGGTAAATCATCTCAAAAATACAGATATAGGATTCAGCAGACAGCAAGTTATTCTACTTCCGTTCACAAAAGGAATGCTGCAATCAAAAGAGAAAATCGCTCATTTCATTAACAATAGAACTGATATCCAATCATACAGCTTTAGCGATAATCCGCCTTCATCCGAGAAAGTATGGGGTGGAACCATTCAGTTTGATAACAGAACAGAATGGGAAAAATGGCCGGCCCGATATGCTATCGGCGATTCTGCATACATCAACACATTCAATATCAAATTATTGGCAGGAAGAAATTTCAACGACAATCCGCAGAAACCTGAATTTCTGATCAATCAGAATATGGCTACCGCATTGGGCTTTAAAGATCCCAACGACATTATCGGCAAGTCTTTAAATGCCGGCGGACTGAATGAAGAACAAGCGGGAACAATTGTAGGTGTTGTTGCGGACTTCAGCACCAATTCACTGAACCAACCCATCTCGCCTACTGTAATTGGGTATAACGAAACGCGGTTAAAAAATGTAGCGATTAAACTGAAAGGTACCGATCATCAGCTGCTCGTGAAAGATCTGGAACAGCAATGGAAAAACTGGTATCCCGATGAAGTGTTCCAATACAAATTCTATGACCAGCAGATTGCTCAGCTCTACAAGAAAGAAGCATTACTGGAAAAGCTGATCTGGATCGCCGCTTTCGTAGCGATAAGCATCAGTATGCTTGGTTTTCTTGGATTACTTTCCATTAGCATTCTTAAACGAACAAAAGAAATCGGAATCCGGAAAGTGTTAGGTTCTTCGGTAACAGGTATTATTGTGTTGTTGTCACAAGATTTCTTCAAATGGATCACAATCGCCTTTGTACTTGCGACACCACTGGCTTATTATCTGATGAATCGCTGGTTGGACAATTTCCCATTTCGGATCAGTATGGGCTGGTGGATCTTTGCATCCGCTTTCTGTGTTGGCCTTATTTTAACGATTGCAGTGGTAGCCCTACAATCTATAAAAGCGGCTACAGCCAATCCTGTTGATAGTTTAAGGGATGAATAGAAAGGCACTATCAAACAAGTAGTAGCAATACTATTGATAGCCAAAGATATACCAATTTTACCTGTCTGGTTATTTGCTATCCCTTCGGGGAATCGATGAGATCAAGGTGTTCACGGGTGTACAATGACTGTCCGAAATCGGACAGTTTACGCTATAAAAGGACAACTTTAAAAAACTAACAATCAACAAACTACAGGCTTGGCTAAGGATTTGTATTATCGTATACAAATTAACGAAAACCTAAGCCTGCATCCGGTCGGTTTGCGGTGATGGAAATAACCTTTATACGAGTGACAATGACTTTTACAAACTTTAAGATTGCCTGGCGGAACATTCGAAAGAAAAAAATTCAAAACCTGATCAACCTGATCGGATTGACTCTTGGTATTACCTTTTTACTGCTGGTCGCGGCCTATGTATGGGATGTTCATCAGGTAAATAGTAAGATCAAAAATATAGATCAGCAATTTTTATTACAGAGCAAGTATAAGAAGGAAGGATTTGGAATCAATTTGACCACGATCGGAGCGCTACCCAAGGCCCTGTATGAAGAATATCCAGATTTGGTGGCCAACTATTATCGTATCGATGGATTGACAGGTATTATCGCCAATGGTGCTACGATCCATGAAGAAGGAATGGCACTCGGAGATCCTAGCCTTTTGACCATGTTTGGATTTGAAATTCTAGCAGGTAATCCGAATACCGCACTGAATAACCCTTTTTCAGTGGTCGTCAGTGACAAGGCTGCCCTAAAATATTTTGGAAACATACATGTTCTGGGAAAAACCTTGCAGATTAAAAATTTCAGAGGCGAAAAACATGATTTTGAAATTACTGCCGTTATAAAAAGCGGCGTACAAAATGCAGTCATGGATCTAACAAAGGATATGCATTCCGATATCTTCCTGCCCATTGCCAACGAACAATACTTCGGCAGATCCGTTGACAACTGGAATAATCCTTACATTGCAGGTTATCTCGAATTGAAAGCCGGAGTGACGACGCAACAACTGGATGTGGCGATTCAAACACTGGTTCACAAAAATACCGATAAGGAATTCGCCAGCCAGTACAGCCCAAATCTAAAGCCCTTGAAAAGCTATTACCTAGATGATAATCAGGGCGCTGTCCGCAAGATGATTCAGACCCTAATCTGGATTGCCATTTTTATCCTGGTCATGGCGATCATCAACTTTATCAATTTTAGTATTGCACAGCATATTACGCGGTTGAAGGAAATCGGTGTGCGTAAGATTATGGGCTCCTCCAGACTACAATTGGTAAGGCAATTGCTGACAGAGTATATCCTTATCGTAACTATTTCAGCTTTGATCAGTCTGCCCCTCTATAGCATGTTACGTCCTTTGTTTGCACATGTACTGATGCGTGAGCTGCCGTCTCTGATCAATTTACCGATCTATTTTTTTGGTTTATTGGGTCTGTTAACCATAATGGTCGGGGTACTGGCAGGGCTATATCCGGCAATTAAACTGTCCAATATCAAGATACTTCCCTCGGTCAAAAATCAGTTCTTCGCATTGGGCGACAAGCAATTGGTTCGAAAAGTGCTCCTATTCTTTCAGTTCGCTGTTGCGCTTCTTCTATTGGTCTGTACCCTGATTATCTCCAAACAGGTTCATTTATTCATAAACAGTAATTTAGGATACAATAAGGATTATCTATTGACGGTACAGGCACCAAGGGACTGGTCTGAGGGTGGTATCCGGAAAATGGAGACCATCCGGTATGAGCTACTACAGCAATCAGCTGTCAAGTCGGTAAGCCTTTCCTATGAGACTCCTGGACTGCTGGGCTTCAATATGCAGCCTGCATTTGGCCATAATAACGATACCGATATCCAGGTACAACGCATTACCAGTGACGGTTACTTTCTGGAAACCTATGAAATCCCGCTATTGGCAGGTACCTTTTTACCGAAAAATGCGGTGGCCGGTGCCATTAATCGACCCGTTGTTATCAACAAAAAAGCCATGGAAGATTTCGGCATCAATAATGCCCAAAATGCGATCGGTCAACAGATCGCACTAAATGATCCAAAAGATAAGATGACCATTGTGGGCGTTACCGATAACTTTGTCGCAAATTCTCTTCATCGGGCATCTCCGGCGATCGTCTGGACAGATATCCATGAGAGCTTTCAATACCGATACCTGAGTATCCGTTTAAAACCGGGCCAACTGTCCAGTGCGGTGCAGAGACTGGAGAGGAAATGGAAAGAATTAATGCCTGATGCACCATTTAAATATCAATTTATGGATGACCGCATCAAAGGTTTATACGAAACGGAGCTGCAACTGCACCGGGCGGCACAGATCGCGAGTGCTGTTTCACTTTTGATCGTCGTGTTGGGATTGACAGGCCTGATCTCCCTCTCGATTCATCTCCGTAACAAGGAAGTAGGTATCCGTAAAGTCCTTGGCGCTTCATTAGCACATTTGATGCTGTTATTTTCAAAGGAGTACTATGGCATATTTCTGTTGGCGGTTTTGGTGACAGTCCCATCTAGTTATATGCTGATGCAACATTGGCTACAGAACTATATTATCCGAATAGAAATCAATGCATTTACCTACCTGTTGCCACTGGGCATACTACTGAGCGTACTTGGTCTACTGGTGGGCTTCATCGTATTTCGGGCTACCCGGTTTAATCCGGTTGAAAAATTAAGGGATGAATAATGCAAGAAACCAATCCATAAAAACAGTATGATAAAGAACCATCTTAAAACCGCCTGGCGAACATTGATGCACAATCGTATCTATTCGCTATCAAACCTTGTTGGTTTAACCATTGCGTTGCTGGTATTTATGTTAATCAGTTCACTTGTCGTTGATGAGCTTTCCTTCGACAGACAATGGAGCAACTCCAATGAGCTCTACCGAATGCGAATAGTGCCCAAAGAAACAAAGGAAGGTGTCACAAACAATATTTCAGGAGCTCCTGAAGGTATCTCTGCAACATTAAAAGCTAATTTTCCGGAAGTACTTGGTTATACTTCAATCAATTCATTTTCACCAAAATTAACAATAAGCAAGCGCTCAAAGCAGTTTACCGAAATCAAAACGCTGGAAATCGACAGCGGTTTTTTCAATCTTTTTGACACAAAAATCATCGCAGGCAATCCGAAACAGGTCATTGCTGGCGCAAAAAACATTACATTGACAGCCTCCGCAGTACAAAAATACTTTGGCGGTAAAGATGTGCTCGGCAGCACATTCTACAATAAACCACAAGAAGGGGAACCCGAAGCTTATTATGTCAATGCCATTATTGAGGATATGCCCCATAATTCTTCCTTTCAGGCAGAAGCTCTCGTGCTGATGCCTAAGGTGAATGAATTCAATCCCGAAAAAAGCGGTTCGCTACAAAACCAAATTCTATTGCTCAGAAGCACAACTGATGTCAACAGCTTTTTAACTAAAATAAACAAGTGGTATAATGCGCAGAAACTGGATGATTGGGCGAAAGAACACAATCTTTTCATTGAACCCATCAAAAATATACACTTACAAAGTATTACAGGATGGGAGAACCCCATGCAAGATATTTATCTGCTGGCAGGAATAGCGATCTTGATCCTTGTATTGGTCAGTATCAATTACATCAACCTGAGCTTTGCCCACGCTTTAAAACGCACACAGCAGATAGGTATCCGTAAAGTATTGGGAGCAAGCCGAAAAAATCTGATCATGCAAATGGGCCTGGAGAGTACCATACTCTTTGCCTGCTCTTTTCTGATTGCATTTTTTGGTTATGTGCTTATCAGTCCTGCATTTGAACACTATTTGGAACATCCATTGACCATGAGCTACCAGCATTCCTTATTCATGTTTGTTGGACTACTAACCACTTGGATCGTTCTGGGCTGGCTTTGCAGTTTACCTACAGCCTTGTCACTATCAAAAACACAGCCATCCCTGGAACTTCGGAAGCAACTTTCTTTCTTCAGACTTCCGCTCAATATGGCATTTACCAAAGTACTGGTTGTTATCCAGTTTGCCATTGCCATCGTCGTAGCGATCTGTATGATGTCCATGCGGGCGCAATTGCATTATCTGTACAGCAAAGATCTTGGCTACGAACCTAAAAATCTTTTAGCCATCAACTATACCTCCTGGGAAGGAAAGGATCAGACTTTCAAGCAAGAACTATTAAAAAATTCATCCATCACATCGGTTAGTCTCACAAGCTGGACTCCCTTTAGTGGGGGCGCAGATTTTAAAACAGTAAAAGACCCCGATAATCCGAACAAAGAACTACCTATTGTATTTGTCTATGCAGATTATGACTACATCAAAACAATGGGCATAAAGCTTCTTGAGGGCCGGCCTTTGAGTGCGGACTATGCACTGGACAGGCCATTTACAGATTCGGTAAGCAACGGACAGCCAGTATTTACAAACATGCTCATTTCCGAAGGGACTGCCCAGCGGCTATCTTTAAAACTCAATAGGAGCAACGAGCCTCTAAAAAATACACCGGTGGGGGTATTTAAAGAATTTAACGGAGCAAGTTTAAAGTTTCCGATCGGCCCTTTTGCGATTAAGGCACAAAAGGAATGGGAAGGCGGCTGTATGCTTATCCGCGTAGAAGAAGGTAAGAAAAAGGAAGCTTTAGCCTTGATAAACAGTACCTGGAACAAATTTTTCCCTAACCGGATCGCACAGATCAACTGGCAGGAAGATCAGGTACAGCATCAATATAACAAAGAGAAAAAACAGTACCAGCAATTGGCACTTTTTACGGGTTCCAGTATGCTGATTGCTATCTTAGGGATTGTAGCTATTGCCATCTATACGCTAGAACGACGGGTAAAAGAAATCGGTATCCGTAAAGTGCTCGGTGCTTCGGTAAATACGATCACTTATATGATTTCTAGATCCTTTATCATACTTCTGCTGATCGCTATTCTAATCGCTTTCCCGATAGCATGGTGGTTTACACACAAATGGCTGGAAAACTTCTACTATCATATTGATGTTCCGATCGCGCTATTTGCTTTCACCGGAATGTTTATCGGTTTGATGACCTTAGCGATTATCGCTGTCCGAATCTTCCAGACAGCCCGTATCAATCCCGTCAATAGTTTACGGGATGAATAAGAAAAAATAAGCCGTAGGTGTTATCTTACGCTCGCAAAAAGTGCATTTATTATTGACCGATTGGGAATGAAAGTTTATAATTGGTGTACCTACGGCTTAGGATCTTTGAAACAATTTTTAGCTGTTCGCAGTGAACAGCTAAAAATTGCTTATTTCTTTTCAGTCGATTTTGCATGAGCAGCTAAAACATAGACATACCCATATGGAGATTCTTTCCGAACAATTTTGCGTCCATCAGACAGACTGAGCAAATCATCGAGCACCTTGATCAGATTTTTAGGTTGTATGTATTGTTTTAGTTCCACACAACACAAGTTGTGGATCTCATACGGCTGTCTTTCCTCATTAAAAAATTCTGCATCAATTTTCTCATTCAAAAAGTCCCTTATCTTTTCAACCTCATCCGCTGTTGAAACTTTATAATGATCAATATCATGACGGATATCGATTAACTTAAATTCGGTATTTTTTTGGTCCTGCTCAACATCAACTCTATAAAGCTCATAAATAACCCGGTCAGCCAATGCAGTCACATGCAATTCATATATGTTTTTTTGTGATGATAATTCCACTCCAGAAGGCATCATGGAATCCATATTATTTACCTCTAAAACACGATACATGGAAAATAAATCATATGCAAAAATTCGTTTGAGTTTAAACGTCTCGATTTTGCTCATAAAATCCAATGGTTTGCCCATTAAAAAAGAAACCTCTTCGGGTGACAGATGCCGCGAAATACGCTGTAGTAGCATACGATAATATATCAGTATATCTAACTTTTCGCATTTTCTTCTATATACCTTTGTTTTTTGAATTTTCGCTGTTTTTTTTATAATTGGCATCTTTATTTAATATAGATTTTCAATACAAAATAATAGAAAATATTTCAAAAACAAAAACATTTGTATAAATAAAAATAACATTATATATATTTATCTATACAAAAGGACAGATTATTAAAATAAAAGGATGACAAAATTAGGCGAATTTTTAGCGAAGAAATCTGTAAATAAATCCCAGATTGCACGCAAAACAGGTTTAAGTAAGGCAAGGATCAATGAATTAACCATGACCGAGAGTGCCAAACTACGTTTGGACGAAATGTATTTAATTGCTTTGGCCATCGACACCGATCCGGCAAAAATGATGCTCGAACTATGTCAACATCTCCAGCTTAAAGAGCTTGAGGAATAACTTTCTTTCCCTCTCACCATCAACAATATAACCTGTGCGATATTGAACGTAAAACTGTTCGATATCGTACAGCTATAAAATCCAAAAACAAAGACAAACATCTACAAATCAACAACTTAAAAAAATGGCAATACAATTGTCTTTAGTCTGATAGCCGGGTTAGCTGGTCTTTATTTATCGCTAAGCGTTTAAAAATGTATTGTTATGATAGGAAATAGTCTTAAAATCGCTTGGCGGAACATGGCAAAAAATAAACTCTATTCTTTTATAAAGATCGGGGGATTTGCTTTTGGTATCGCAATCTGTATACTCATCGTACTATACATCAGACATGAGACGAATTACAACAAATTTTATCCCGAGATGGATCGAACCTATCGTCTTGTCGTGCAGCTTCCGATCGAAGGTAAAATAGAACGTTGGGTTTCACTTTCTGCTCCGGTAGCACCAACCCTTAAAGCAGAAATTCCTTCCATAGAACAAACGGGTCGAATACTTCCAAACCCCTTATTTGGCGCCGGAAGCAATCAGCTCTCCCTGAACGATAATCCGCAAAGCTTTTATGACGACGGTTTTGTCTATATTGATCAATCTATTCTGGACATGTTTCCGACACCCATGGTTTCAGGCAGACTCGCCCATGCATTGGATAAGCCCAATACATTGGTTATTACGAAAAGCAAAGCGGAAAAATACTTTAAAAATAATCCTGTCGGACAAAGCATCTATCTGAACAATAACAAGTCTAGGATATATACCATTACCGGTGTGATCGAAGACATCCCCAAAAATTCTACGCTGGCCGGTTATAGCTTCTTTATGTCTCTTGCGGGTGAACCTTTTTATCCCGGCGAACAGAATCAATGGCTCAGCAACAACTATACGGTCTACGTTAAATTAAAACCGCATGTCAATATCGATCAGACAGAAAAGGAGATCTTAAGGAACTATAAAGCACACTATCTGCCCGAATACAAAAAATCGGGCCGTAAGCTCAATCCTTTATTCGAACAGGCAAAAATCAATTTACAAAATGCACATGACATCCACTTAAAGTCGATGGATATTGATGACGATAAAGTCAGTACACTCAATCGAGGTGATATCCGCATGGTTTGGACATTTGCCACCGTGGCGCTATTTATTCTTCTGATTGCCTGTATTAACTTTATCAACCTATCAACAGCCAACGCCGCTACAAGAGCCAAAGAAATTGGTATCCGGAAAACAATTGGTTCGACAAGGTCATTATTGATCGGACAATTCTTGCTCGAAGCGATTTGTTATAGTGTATTATCTCT
This sequence comes from Sphingobacterium prati, assembly GCF_013167215.1. Taxonomy (GTDB): domain Bacteria; phylum Bacteroidota; class Bacteroidia; order Sphingobacteriales; family Sphingobacteriaceae; genus Sphingobacterium; species Sphingobacterium prati. The sequence continues at coordinate 292,771 of NZ_JABJWY010000032.1, read as the reverse complement.
GTTCGTGGGACTATTGCTGAGTTGGGTCTTGTTGCCTATATTCAACAATCTTGCTAATAAGTCCCTGACTATTCCCTGGACATCCCTATACTTTTCTCCATCTTTATTACTGGTGATAATTTTCATCGGCGGCCTGGCCGGAATCTACCCAGCTTTGTATCTGTCCCGATTTAAGCCGATTGCTGCATTGAAAAACAAGACTACCGGAGCCAAATCTTCATTATTCAGAAATGGCCTTGTCATTTTTCAGTTCGCTACGTCCATCATCCTTATTGTAAGCGCCCTGGTGACCAATCAACAGATACGTTATATCCTGGAAAAGGATCTGGGCTTCAAAAAGGAACAGGTAATCGTCCTGCGTGGCGTTGGTACACTGGGAAATCAGATCCCTAGTCTTAAGAATGAATTAAAGTCCATTCCAAATGTCAGCTCAGTTTCCCTAGGTGATTTCCTTCCTGTCCCCATTGATGGTGCCAAAAGAAATGGTAATCCTTTTTGGAATGAAGGTAAACGAGAGGTCGATATGGCGACACAGGGGCAGTTTTGGGAGATTGACCAGGATTATCTTGCTACCTTCGGATTGCAACTGATCAAAGGTAGAAATTTCGATCCCAAAATGGCTACCGACAGCACGTCTGCCATCATCAACCAGAAATTAGCGGATGACCTGGGATTAAAAAATCCCATCGGAGCAAGGATAACCAATGGCAATACCTGGACTGTCGTTGGTGTCGTGGACAATTTTATTTTTGAGTCCCTGAAAGGTAAAGGATTTGCTGGCCTATGTATGGTATTACGGAGTTATCCGTCCCTACTCTCCATTAAAGTTAAACCCGAAAACTTACAGGAGACCCTGAACGGGATCAACACCGTATGGAATAAATTCTCACCTGATCAAAAAATCAATTACAGCTTTTTGGATGAGGGCTTTGCCTCCCTCTATCAAGATGTTGAACGGACGAAAAATATATTCAGCTGTTTTGCAATCGTCGCCATTTTTGTGGCAGCACTAGGGCTCTTTGGCCTGGCCACCTATGTAACACAACAGCGGACCAAAGAAATCGGTGTACGGAAAGTGCTTGGAGCGAGTACGATCAGATTACTGAAACTGTTGTCTGGAGACTTTATAAAATTGGTGTTTGTTGCCTTGGTCATTGCTTCACCTGTTGCGTGGTGGGCAATGAACCAATGGCTCAGAGACTTCAACTACAGAATAGATATCAACTGGATATACTTTATTCTGGCCGGCATAAGTGCAGTCCTGATTGCCTTAGGTACGATTAGTTATCAGACCTGGAAAGCTATCCGAACCAATCCGGTCGATAGTTTGCGAGATGAATAAAGCCTGTGGGTCTTAGAAATTGGTGTTTGACGCCTTGGTCATTGCCTTACCTGTTGCGTGGTGGGCAATGAACCAATGGCCAAGGGCAAGATGAATGTTCGATTGTGAACGTAAACTGTCCGAAATCGAACAACAAAAATGAGCAACAATCACCTAACAAACTCACAATAAAATAGTTAAAACACTGGCAAGGGGATTGCATTTTTTCAAAACAGATGATCTGATGCGGGGACGACTGAAACATAAAATCCAACAGCATGGCACAAAATGATTTTAAATTGGCTTGGCGTAAACTCTTAAAAAATAAGGGATTCACGTTCTTGAACATTATCGGACTGACACTTGGTTTTACCGGTTTTATTCTTTCCTATCAATACATCAATCGGGAAACAAGCTTTGATAAATGGAATCCAAACTATAAGGAGATCTATCAGATTGGTCTGGAAGCCGAAGGTGCTTTTTCGGACGAAACCTCCCCTTTTCTGGCTCCGCTGCTAAAAGAGAACTTACCAGATATCGTCTATGCCGGCAGAAAAATAGTTTACAATTACGGCAGTTATCCGCTTTTTGGTGAAAAAACAGTCCTTATTAAAAATGCTGCACTGATTGATTCCTCAGCCGCACGAATCTTTCAAATCGAAAATGCGACTGGGCCACTCTACAAAAACAAAGATCAAAAGGATGCGACCATGGTCAAAAGTCCTATTGCGGAACTGCTTTTCAAAAAGGAGGATTTAACATTTGACAGCCCTCATTCCATTCCGTCTATGAGCCTTGATCTGGGTATGCGCGAGACGATTTATGGCACCATCAAAAAGCAAGGTCTATCCATGATTGATTATGACCTTCTTTTTATCCGTGAACCACAGGATCTCTTTGCAGAAAATAATCCCTTTTTATACCAGACTTTTATTCAGGTCAGACCGGGTACAGATATTGCTAAGTTGGCCGATCAGATCAACACAATTTATCACGAGGAAATCGCACCAAAAGATAAGATACGCTCTTCCGGTTATGCCAAAGGCAAGATCTACTTAGATCCGTTGGCCAACCTGCACCTGCGACCAAAAACGGGAAGCAACACCGCCTATATCATGACATGGGTTATCGGTATTCTTTCCATGTTAATCCTCCTGCTTGCATCCGCCAATTTCGCCAATATGATTATGGCGCAAGCCGATCAGCGCCTGAAAGAGCTTGCCCTCAAAAAAATATTGGGAAGTTCGCGTTGGGCGATTGTAAGAAAATTATTACTGGAAGTATTTATACTGACCAGCGCTGCGGCAGTATTGAGTTTCATTACCTTGGCGCTTACCGGCAATATATTACAAAGATGGTTCAATGATGATCTCAGAAGCTATATTTTAAGTTCTGAAACCATTATCCAGCTCTGTGTCGCCGTATTATTAACAACAATCCTGTCCGCAATATACCCTGCCATCGTGCTGTCGGGATTCAAATCCGTCAATCTGCTCAAAGGCGGTTTATCCCCAGTACTAAAAAAAGGAACATTCCGAAATGTGCTATTGACCTTTCAGATCACCATGGCGATTCTGTTTATTTCGGGTATGCTGGTGATTCGGGGACAGCTTCAGTACATGCAGCATTCAGATAAAGGATTTGAACCAGCACAAGTGGTCAATTTCAAGGGAGTGGGCATGTATTACGACAACAAAATTGATGGTTCTTTCTACCAATTGAAACGGCGATTAGAAAATGATCCGAGCATTGCGGCGGTGGCTTCCGCAACAAATATCCCGGGAGAAGGGGAACAACCGCCCAAAATGGAATTCTCCTATGCACAAAAGAATATTTCCTTTGCTCATGTCGGTATCGATCTCGGCTATTTCAAAACATTAAATATCCCTAATCTACAGGGGAATATCAATCTGTCAATGGATCAGTTGCTCCGTGACTCCCTTGCCAACTATGCGGTCATCAATGAATCTGCTGCTAAAAGTTTGGGGCTTTCAAATCCCATTGGCGCTAAAATCAGTGGCTGTGACGCAAATTTCGAAATCGTAGCTCTTGTTAAAGATAGTAAAGCCTATGGCTTTGAAAATGCCGTTCAACCCACCCTTTATTCATTTAAAAATGAATGTGGTGATATGCGCATCCAAGCTACACTTATGGTAAAAACAAAACCCGGAATGGTTGATCGCGCAATTGAAACGGTCAAGGAAGAATGGGAAAAAAATACAGCCGCCAAGGATCTACCTTTGGACTATTCCTTTATGGATCAGCAATATGCGTTACAGCACCACAAACAACAGGAACTACAGGTCGCTTTCAATAGTTTCGCCAGCCTATCGGTTATTATTGCCGCATTGGGCCTGTTCAGCATGGCCGCTTATCAGGCCGCATTACGCAAAAAAGAAATGAGTATTCGGAAAGTACTCGGTGCCTCGGCACAGCTGCTCTTTGTCCAATTGAATAAACCGTTTTTCAGGCTATTTCTGATCGGTATCAGCATTGCTCTTCCTTTAGCTTATTTACTCATGGACAAATGGCTTTCCAATTTTGCATACCATGTCAATATACAATGGTGGTCGTTTTTGATCCCGATATTTTGCATATTTATCTTAATATTGATTTCCATTAGTTTCCAATCGTTGAAAGTTGCAAGAACAAATCCGGTAGATAACCTGCGGGATGAGTAGAACAAAGATTAATGAATAAGTAAAAATTAAAAGACAACAAAAAAGAGATACCAGGTAAGCCCAGGCTTGTACAACCAAAATCTCAATACTCAATACTAAAATCTCAATCTAGAAAATGATACAATTAAAACATTTATTCAAGTGGTATAATGTAGGTGGTACACGCTCATTTGTCCTCAAAGATGTCAGTTTAGATATAGCAGAAGGTGATTTCATATCCATTATGGGCCCTTCGGGTTCCGGAAAATCCACCCTGTTGAATATTATCGGTATGCTGGACGAACCCGATGAAGGTGAATATATCTTTATGGATGAAAATGTATTGGAGATGAAAGCAAAAAAACGGACGCAACTCTACCAATCTCATATTGGATACGTATTTCAAGCTTACCATTTATTGGATGAATTGACGGTATATGAAAATATAGAAACACCGCTGATCTATAAAGACATTTCCAGCAAGGAACGAAAAGCCATTGTAGCCGATATGCTTGACCGTTTTGGCATTGTGGGAAAGAAAGATCTGTTTCCAGCGCAACTTTCGGGTGGACAGCAACAGATAGTCGGCATCGCACGTGCACTGGCCGGCTCCCCGAAACTCTTGTTGGCAGATGAACCTACGGGTAACCTCAATTCCAAACAAGGGGAAGAAATCATGGAGCTGTTCAAACAATTGAATGATGACGGTGTCACGATCATACAAGTTACCCACTCCGAAAAAAATGCGGAGTACGGCAAAAGAATTGTCAATATGCTGGATGGCCAGCTCAAATAATTGTATACCAATTTAACCTGAATAATCCCTACTTGGTACATGAATTACTGTAGGGATTTTTTTTGTATCCATTTCTCAATTCATTTTTTTAACTTCGTTATGATGAATGAGAGAGAGCTGAAATCGTTAATATTTCTGTTGGACGACACCGATCAACAGATTATTCAGGAAGTGGAGCATCAATTGAAAAGCCAAGGTCCTGAAATTGTTCCCTATTTGGAGAAATTCTGGGAGTCAAGTTTTGATCCAAGGATACAAGGTCGATTGGAAAACATTATTCATGAAATTCAGTTCGACCAGACTAAAAATGAACTACAGATCTGGAATCTGAGCAATTCCTTTAATCTGCTCGAAGGACTTATCATTCTCAATAATTATCAATACCCTTCTTACGAAGACCATAAGATCGTGTTGAAGATCGAAGATCTGAAAACAGAGGTTTGGCGCGGATTACAATACGATATGAGTCCTTTGGAAAAGGTGAACTTGCTGAATCACGTGCTATTTGGCTCCTTTGGTTTATCGGGCAATACAAAGGACTATCACCATCCGCAAAACTCTTATATCGGTCAGGTTTTGGACACCAAGCAGGGTAATCCATTGACCTTATCCTGTATCTATAGCATTATTGCACAAAAGCTGGATATCCCGATCTATGGGATCAATTTACCTAAGCATTTTATCTTGGCTTACATGGATACCGATGAGCATGGGAATGAGCATGTCTTGTTTTACATCAATGCATTCAATCGGGGACAAATCATGCAAAGAACTGATGTCAATTCATTCTTGAAACAGTTAAATCTTGCTCCGGGCCGGGAATTTACTTATCCATGTGACAATGTGACAATCATGAAGCGTGCCTTACGAAATCTGCTCTCGGCTTATGAAGCGAATGAAAGTGTAGGCAAGCAACAGGAAATCAGAGAACTGTTCGAATTGCTTGCTTGATAAGATTTACTAGAAATCTGGCTTTTCCCGAGCGTCCAAAAAGATATAATTTGGAAGCAAAGTCCCATAATTTTTTGTTAAATCTGGCGTTGCATCCCCTTGATCCGTTAATTTAAAACGTACAACTTTTCCGTATTTGGAATCCGAGGCATAAAAGAATTTACCATTTTCTATACGATCATCAATGGCAACCCCACCAATCTGTTCTAGTCCTGTATTTGAACCACCGACCGCATAATCAGCATCGATTTCCTTTTCTCCAGATCCATTAAATAATCCATCCGGATTATTAAAAAACAAAATTTCTGCACCTGCTGTAACGGCTAATAACTTTTTATTTGGCGCATAAGACACCGCTCCTAGCCCCGTTTTTCCTTTAACATAGACTTTTACGGCTGGTGGAAAAGCAGTCGAATTAACAATTGTATCCCGTACTTTGTCTATTAGTTCTTGTTTCAACCCCTTATACACAGCAAAACCACTTCTTTTATTCGTACCCTCTTCATTAAATCCGACCAATAACCATTTTTCATTTTTATCATCTGGATTTCCTTTCAATAAGGTTAATGAGCTTGGGTTAATATTCCCTAGGCTAATCTGTTTATCAATGATTTTGGAACCACCCGTTGATCCACCTTTTCCTTCCGGACGACTTACCGCATACAACATATTACCACCTGTTACCGCAAGTAAAAAATTTGTCACCGCTGAGCCCGAAGTACCATTTTGTTGGGCATAAGAGTAATAAGCCAATCCCCTGACATTTGTAAACCCTCTATAACCGAGACCGCTGGCTCCCCCGGGGATTCCATAAATGTCGTCCAGCGCAATACGCTGGATAAAGGTATCCTGAGCGACGGTCCCTGAACTCGCCTGAAAAATTGATTTTGCATTGGGGTCAAAGATGACCGGCCCCCCACCTTTTGCGGGCGAAAGATATTGATAGATATTATCCAGGCTATTGGTATCAGCAGGATCCACGATAAAGAGATTCTTAATCGAAGAATTATTGGGCTGATAATCCTGGAAAGAAATATACAATCTGGAAATAAGAGCTGCCTCTCCCCGCTCAGGTTCATCATCCAATTTTTTACAGGAAGCAACGCCTATTAAACTGGCGAATAATACAATAACACAGGTTTGAAATGAAAATTTCATATTTTTTTAGTATAAATAGCTTGTTGCGTCAAACATACAAATCTACTAATATATGCAGAATATCAATGAATTTATATGATTCTTTTGGACAAATATCACGACAACTCAAACGGAAATATTTGTCATTCCGCTACTTTTTGATTAAAATTGCCTTTGTTTTTGATATCACATACGATTATGGAAAAGAAGGAATTTGTACGGGAGAAGTTGGCATTACCGGGAGAAGGCAAGAAATTACTTTTGCATTCCTGCTGTGCACCTTGTTCCGGAGAAGTCATGGAAGCATTGATTGCTTCAGATATCGATTTTACGATTTATTTTTACAATCCCAATATCCATCCGCGCAAGGAGTACGATCTGCGCAAAGATGAGAATATACGATTTGCGGAAAAACACAATATCCCTTTTATAGATGCGGATTACGATGTAGACCATTGGTTTGATTTGGCCAAAGGCATGGAGCAGGAGCCTGAGCGAGGAGTCCGTTGTACCATGTGCTTTGATATGCGCTTCGAAAAAACAGCTGAATATGCGGCTGCAAATGGTTTTGATGTGATCTCGAGCTCATTGGGAATCTCCCGTTGGAAAAACATGGAACAGATCAATGACTGTGGTCTACGCGCAGCTTCCCGTCATCAAGGGATGGAATACTGGACATTTAACTGGCGCAAAAAGGGCGGTTCGGCAAGGATGTTAGAAGTCTCCAAAAAAGAGAAATTCTATATGCAGGAATATTGCGGCTGTGCTTATTCACTACGTGACACCAATAAATGGCGCATGGCAAATGGACGCGAAAAGATAGAGTTAGGTAAAAATTATTATGAATAAGTCATGCTATGCGTATCTATAAAGCATTTGGCTGGAATATTTAAAAAAATATTTCGATCCTAATGATTTTATACATACCTTTGCAGGCTCAAATGCAAGATTGTGAAACATCTAAAACAATACAGAATTCCCTTTTCGGGACTCAACGCTGGAAAGCACAATTTTGAATTTGACATTAATAAAAAGTTCTTTGACTGCTACGAACATTCGATTGTAAAAGATGGCAATCTAAAGGCGGAAGTTGAATTGCAGAAACAGGAAAACCTGTTGATTTTGCATTTTGATATCCAAGGAGAGATTCAATTGACTTGCGATACCTGCCTAAAGGAATTTATGTCACCGATTTCAATTCAAGAACGAATATTGGTTAAATTCACGGATGAAGATTGGACAGACAATACCGAAGAGGTGTTGATCTTATCAAAAAGCGACCATGAGCTGGATATCGCTGAATTATTGTACGAATACATCAATTTAGCTGTCCCTTATATCGTAAAATGTGAAGAGCAGGGAGAAGGCATACAATGTGATCCTGAAATGCTGGCCTTATTTACAAGCGAACCAGATTCAGAGGAGCAAAAAGAAGAAGAAATTATCGACCCACGTTGGGAAGCATTGAGAAATATTAAAAATAACTAAAACAAAAATACGAGATGGCACATCCAAAACGTAAAACTTCTAAATCAAGAAGAGACAAAAGAAGAACACATTATAAAGCTGAAGCTCCTAGCTTGACAGTATGTAAAGAAACTGGCGCAGTTCATTTACCTCACCGTGCATACACTGTAGACGGAAACTTGTACTACAACGGTAAATTGATCATTGAAAATACAGCTGTTGTCTAAGGTAAACCTTTCATAACACCAAAACATCCCAAACAAGCAATATTTTAGAAATTTGCTTTATTTTGGGATGTTTTTTGCGTATTATTGATTTACTAAATAATAACGGATGAAGATTGGTTTAGATATTTTAGGAGGAGATTATGCTCCTAAAGCAACGATAACAGGTGCTATTGAAGCACAAAAGCAGCTTACTGGAGACCAAAAGATAGTCCTTTTTGGTAACACCGAAGAGACGAAGCAATTAATCGATCAAGCCGGAGGAAATTCATCTGACTTTGAATATGTGGAAGCTCCAGAAGTCATTGCAATGGGTGAACATCCAACCAAAGCGATAACTCAAAAACCCAACTCAAGTATTGCGAAGGGATTTGAATATTTAAAAAACAAAGAAATCGACTCATTCGCATCCGCTGGTAACACCGGAGCTATGCTCGTGGGTTCGATGTTCAGTGTTAAAGCTATCCCGGGCGTATTGCGCCCAGCCATAGCATCAATTGTTCCAAAATTGAAATCAGGGTTCGGAATCTTACTGGATGTCGGCGCAAATGCAGACTGCAAACCGGAGATGCTGAATCAATTTGCAATGTTGGGCAGCCTCTTTGCCGAACATGTATTCAATGTAAACAACCCTAAAGTGGGGTTATTGAACATTGGAGAAGAAGAAGAAAAAGGAAACATCCTGACAACCTCTACCTACCCTCTACTTAAAGCCAACGACAAGATTAACTTTATCGGAAATGCAGAAGGCCGCGACCTGTTCAGTGACCATGCTGACGTATACGTCTGTGATGGATTTACCGGCAATGTCGTCTTGAAACTTGCAGAATCATTTTATGTAGTGACCCTGAAAAAAGGTTTTAAAGATGATTTCTTCGACCGATTCAACTACGAGCAGTACGGCGGTAGTCCAATCTTGGGAGTCAACGCTCCTGTTATTATTGGTCATGGGATTTCAACACCTGAGGCCATTAAAAATATGGTTTTATTTTCAAGAGATATGATCGAGTCTAAATTCATTGACAGCATCAGATCTATTTTCAATTAAGTATTTATGTCAAAGATTCATGCCGCAATTACGGCTGTAAATGGTTACGTTCCGGATTACATCCTCACCAACAAAGAATTGGAAACAATGGTCGATACCAACGATGAGTGGATTGTATCACGAACAGGAATCAAAGAGAGACGCATCTTAAAGGGCGAAGGGCTGGCTACATCAGATCTTGCCGTACCTGCCGTTCAAGGTTTATTGAAAAAGAGAGGAATAGAAGCGACGGATATCGACCTAATTATCTTCTGTACCAGTACACCAGATATGTTGTTTCCCGCTACCGCGAATATTTTAGCTGATAAAATCGGAGCGACCAACGCCTGGGGATTCGATCTACAGGCAGCTTGTTCAGGCTTCTTGTTCGGTCTAAATACCGGAACACAGTTTATCACTGCGGGTACACACAAAAAAGTACTTGTTGTAGGCGCAGATAAAATGTCATCGGTGATCAATTATCAGGACCGCAATACCTGTATCCTTTTTGGCGATGGTTGTGGTTGTGTGTTATTGGAACCAAATGAAGAAGGTCTGGGTATACAGGATGCTATTCTAAAGACGGATGGTTCAGGTGGCCAATATCTTAATATTAAAGGAGGAGGTTCATTAAATCCGGCCAGCCATGCAACGGTTGACGCTGGTCTACATTATGCTTACCAAGAAGGACGCACAGTATTTAAATTTGCCGTCACCAATATGGCCGATGTAGCACATGAAGTGATGGAAAAAAACAACTTGAAATCAGAAGATATTGCCTGGTTGGTACCTCATCAAGCCAATAAACGTATCATTGATGCGACAGCAGAACGCGTGGGCCTTCCCGAAGAAAAGGTAATGGTGAACATCCAAAAATATGGTAATACGACCAGTGGAACAATCCCACTATGCTTATGGGAATGGGAATCTCAATTGAAAAAAGGAGACAACCTGATCCTTGCTGCTTTCGGTGGTGGTTTCACTTGGGGATCTATCTATTTAAAATGGGCGTATTAATTGTCCATTTTATGGTATATTTTATTACTTTTGACAGTTAGAATTTTTTAAGAAACAAACAAAACCTAGAATACTATGGGTATGGATATCAAACAAATTCAGGACTTGATTAAATTCGTTTCAAAATCAGGTGTGAATGAAGTCTCGATTGAAGAGCAAGATTTTAAAATTACAATAAAGACAAATCAAGAGCCTACGTATGTAACAGCTACTGTTCCGGCTGTAGCACCTGTGGCCGCAGCTCCAGTTGCTCAAGCAGCAGCTCCAGCGCCTGTAGCTACTCCTGCTGCACCAGCTGCTAACAATGATGCTAACTTGATTACCATCAAATCACCAATGATCGGTACATTTTACCGTTCAGCCGGACCGGGCAAACCATCTTTCGTTAATATTGGTGATGATATCAATACAGGTTCTGTATTGTGTATTGTTGAAGCTATGAAATTGTTCAACGAAATCGAATCTGAAGTTTCTGGTAAAATCGTTAAGATTTTGGTAGAAGATGCTCAACCTGTTGAGTACGATCAACCATTATTCTTAGTTGAGCCTAAGTAATTTACACACGTAAATGAATACCTATGTAGCCCCCAAAGGGCTACATTTTTGTAAACTTCATAATTCAAGACAATGTTTAAAAAAATATTAATTGCAAATAGAGGAGAAATTGCCCTGCGCATTATCCGTACCTGCCGTGAGATGGGTATCAAAAGTGTTGCAGTATATTCAACCGCAGACAGAGATAGCTTACATGTACGTTTTGCTGACGAAGCGGTTTGTATCGGCCCTCCACCAAGTAAAGATTCTTACTTAAACATTCCGAATATTATTTCTGCAGCTGAATTGACAAATGCAGATGCAATTCACCCAGGATATGGCTTCTTGTCTGAGAACGCACGTTTTTCGGCGATCTGTGCAGAGTATGGTATCAAATTTATTGGTGCTACTGCAGAACAGATAGAAAAAATGGGCGACAAGTCTCGTGCGAAGGATACCATGAAACAAGCTGGCGTACCTACTGTGCCCGGATCAGATGGTTTGATCTCAAACGTAAAAGAAGGTATCAAACTAGCCAATGAAATAGGTTATCCTGTTATTATTAAAGCTACTGCTGGCGGTGGTGGCCGTGGTATGCGTATCATCTGGAAAGATGAAGAGTTCGAACCAGCTTGGGATTCTGCCCGTGTAGAATCTGCAGCTGCTTTTGGTAACGATGGTATCTACCTTGAAAAATATGTTGAGGAACCCCGCCATATTGAATTCCAGATCGTAGGGGACCAGTTTGGCACGGTATGTCACCTATCCGAGCGTGACTGTTCCATCCAACGTCGTCATCAAAAATTGATCGAAGAATCTCCTTCCCCATTTATGACGCCTGAATTAAGAGCTGAAATGGGTGAAGCAGCTGTAAAAGGTGCAAAAGCTGTAAACTATGAAGGTGCCGGTACAATCGAGTTCTTGGTTGACAAACACCGCAACTTCTACTTTATGGAAATGAATACACGTATTCAGGTAGAGCACCCTGTAACCGAAGAAGTTATCAACTTCGATCTGATCAAAGAGCAGATCAAAGTGGCGGCGGGAATTCCGATCTCCGGAAAAAATTATGAGCCAGAAATGCACGCGATCGAATGTCGTATCAATGCGGAAGATCCATTCAACAATTTCCGTCCTTCACCGGGTAGAATCACGAATTTTCACTCTCCGGGAGGCCATGGCGTACGCGTAGATACACACGTTTATTCCGGTTATACAATTCCCCCCAACTATGATTCCATGATTGCCAAGTTGATCTGTGTTGCACAAACACGTGAAGAAGCAATCTGTACCATGGAGCGTGCATTGAGCGAATTCGTAATCGAAGGTATCAAAACCACTATTCCTTTGCACCTGAGATTAATGCGCGACCCTAACTTTAGAGCGGGCAATTTCACGACAAAGTTTATGGAAACATTTGACCTAACTGAATATCCTGTAGAAGATTAAATAAAATTATCTTTACATACATAAAAAATACCATTCTTTACAATAAGAATGGTATTTTTGTTTCCAAACAATTTTTATGAGTACACCAAATTCGAAAGATTTAATACAAGCTATCAAAAATAAGGGGAAGAATATAGAAGCAGAAATGTCTTTCTTTGACCATCTTGAGGTCCTAAGATGGCATTTGGTTCGTTCAGCTATAGCAATCTGTATCTTTGCGGGTATTGCGTTTACATTCTACGACTTCGTATTCAACGATATTATCATGGGTCCAAAGAATCTCGATTTTTGGACTTACCGCATGATGTGCAAAGCCGCAGATGCATTCAATCTAGCCGACTTCTGTGTCAAGAAAATACCTTTTAACATTATCAATACGGAATTAGCAGGGCAATTTATGCTCCAGATCAACTCCTGTCTTCTGATGGCTTTGATGATGGGTTTTCCCTATCTTTTATTCGAAATTTGGCTATTTGTAAAACCAGCATTGACAGATGTTGAAAGACGTTCTGCACGTGGATTTGTGTTTTACTCTTCCATGTTGTTTCTTTTAGGTGCACTTTTCGGATACTATATTGTTGTACCATTATCCATTAACTTTTTGGCGAACGTGTCCTTAAGTGATGAGATCGTGAATCAGATTACCATTGACAATTATCTATCTACGATCGCTACATTGACATTAGGTTGTGGGATTGTTTTCCTGCTTCCGATCCTGGTATTTATTCTGTCCAAGATAGGCATTATGACACCTGAATTTATGCGTGCAAGCCGTCGCTATGCCACCGTAATTATATTGGTCATAGCTGCAGTTATTACGCCTTCTGCGGATATTATCACGATGTTGACCGTTGCAGCACCAATGTTCTTATTATATGAAGTAAGTATCATGGTCTCAGCAGATGTCAAAAGAAAAAAATTAGCATTAGAAAAATAAAATAACAATAGAATGAGCAGCGTAAAGAAAATTGCGATTGGAAGTGACCATGCAGGTTTTGAGTACAAAATGGCATTAGTTGGTTTTTTGAATGAACTGGGCTATGAAGTTCAGGACTTTGGGACAAACTCGCCAGATTCAGTGGATTACCCAGATTTTGCACATCCCGTCGCATCCGCAGTGGAAAACAAAGAAGCCGATGCTGGTGTATTAATTTGCGGCAGCGCAAACGGTGTTGCGATCACAGCAAATAAACATCAGAATATCCGTGCTGCAATCTGTTGGCTGGAGGAAATTGCCGCGTTGGCACGCCAACATAACGATGCTAATGTCGTATGTCTCCCAGCCCGTTTTATCGACCTTGATTTAGCTAAAAAGATCGTATCAAGTTTTATGACAACCGAATTTGAAGGTGGTCGTCATGCCAATCGTGTCAATAAAATAGCTTGCAGCTGTTAATAAATTAACATATTTTAAGAAGCGGATGAAAGGTAAACTATACTTTTCATCCGCTTTTTTAGTTATATTGTATACTTATATAAACAAGATCGGTTAGGAAAGAGGGCCCCCCGCAATGTGGCATCAGTAGTAGTATGTAAATGCGGATATGACTGAATAGCTCATCGATTGAATGAATAAAAGTTGGTATCAATATTATTTAATAAAATGTATGGCCTAGCTGCAAGGTGAAGCTACAATACGAAATACTAAAATAAACAATGAAGAAAATATATAACCTAATTTGGGTAGCGTTTTCTGTGGTGAGTTGTGCTCAGGCACAGGATGTCAGCACCAAGTATGCAAATGAAATCACAGTAGAATCCACACAAAAGCATTTAAGAACACTTGCTTCCGTGGACTTTGAAGGAAGAGGAACAGGACAGAAAGGCGGGCAGTTGGCTGCAGATTATATCGCCAACGAGTTCAAGAAATACGGCCTTTCAGCCCCAGTAAATGGATCCTACTTACAACCTCTACAGCTCATACACAACAGTTTTAAAGTCAAGCACTTTAGCATCAATGAACGACCATTCTTAAATGGTAAGGATATCTTCGTTATTGGTAACAACGAGAATAAGCTCTTTGAAAGCAATGAGATCATCTTCATTGGTTATGGCATCGATGATCCAAAGTATTCCGACATCAGCGGTTTAGACCTGACCAATAAAGTTGTCTTACTATTGAATGAGGGTGAACCTACGGACGACAAGGGAACCTCATGGATCACCGGAAAAAAAACATCGTCCGACTGGTCGACAAGCAGAAATAAAAAAATCAAAGAAATTCTCAAGAAGAAACCCAAATTGGTACTCGCTGTTAACAGTCAGCTATCACAATTGCTTGAAGATGCCGGAGACCGTGCTACCGAAGGCCGTTATAACCTGGCTATAGACCAACCAGCCCCTGAAAAATCCCCTATGATCCCAGTGGTCAACATTACCGATCATGCCGCAAATTATATTTTTAATATTGCGCGCACGAATCTAGCCGCTGTTGTCGGCAAAATTAACCGTTCTGGACAAGCTAATTCTTTCGCAATCACAACCAGTTTTAAAGCTGAATTTGGCACAAATGCAAAACCTTTATCTGACCCGAATATACTGGGATACCTGGAGGGGACTGACAAGAAAGATGAAATTGTCGTGATCGGCGGACATTATGATCACGATGGAAAAGATTCCAAAGGAAATATCTTCTTTGGTGCGGATGACAATGCTTCCGGAACGACAGCAGTCTTAGAGCTCGCGCGTAGCTTTTCCCGTGCAAAGGCTGCAGGTAATGGCCCAAGACGCAGCATTTTATTTATCACCTATGCGGCAGAAGAAAAAGGCTTACTAGGTTCAAAATTTTACACCGAAAATCCAATCTTTCCACTGGCAAATACTGTCGCCTGTATTAACATCGATATGATCGGCCGCGTAGATGACAAACATCTCAAAGGAAACCATGATTACATTCATGCCATTGGTTCGGACAAACTAAGTTCTGAACTCTACCACATCAATAAGGATGAAAATGATAAAAACACCAAGTTGGAAATAGATTATATGTATGACAATCCAAAGGATCCGATGCGTCTTTATTATCGATCAGACCATTATAATTTTGCAAAAAAAGGAATCCCTTCCATCTTTTATTTCTCAGGCCTTCATCCGGATTATCATACACCAGCAGACACATATGATAAAATCGATTTTCCCCTTATGGTCAAGCGTGAAAAATTGGTTTTCTTTACCGCATGGCAGATCGCCAATAGAGAAAATCGTCTGGTGATAGATAATCACAAAGAATAAGTACATCACTTTTTAACACACTAAAAGAGGTCTAGGTATAAAATTCCTAGGCCTTTTGTTTTTGACAAAATGCAGAACAAAGCTCCTAAAAATTTGTTATATTTATTATAACACAGCAAAAGAGATATGGCATTTGTAGACTATTATAAAGTGCTCGGTATTGATAAGACTGCCTCAGCAGATGATATCAAAAAAGCATATCGAAAACTAGCGCGTAAATACCATCCTGATGTCAACCCCAATGATAATGAGGCTAAACAACGGTTTCAGGAGGTCAATGAAGCAAACGAGGTTTTATCCGATCCCGAGAAACGTAAAAAGTACGATCAATATGGCGAACATTGGCAGCACGGGGAAGAATATGAAAAAGCGCAGCAGTACCGGCAATCTCAATCCGGTGGGGGGAATCCGTTTGGAGGGGGAGGTAGCCCATTTGGTGGCGGTGCTGGTTCTTATGAGTATACCGGAAATTTTGACGATGGCCAATTTTCTGATTTTTTCGAACAGATGTTTGGTAGCCGCCGTGGTGGCGGTAGGCAGAGTACTTTCCGCGGACAGGATTTTAATGCCGAACTGAGTTTAAGTCTCCAACAGGCCTATACTACCCATCAACAAACTTTTAATATTAATGGCAAGAGTATTCGTATTACGATTCATGCAGGCGTTGAAGATGGACAGAAGATCAAATTAAAGGGCTATGGCAGCGAAGGAATCAATGGAGGTCCGAAGGGCGACCTATATATAACCATCAATATTACCCCCGATACAACTTTCAAACGTCAGGGAAATGACCTGTATACATCACTGGATGTGGATCTCTATACAGCAATTTTAGGCGGCGAGGCAACATTTGACACCTTTGGGGGTAAGATCAAATTAAAGGTCAAACCCGAAAGTCAAAATGGTACCAAAATGCGGCTCAAGGGTAAAGGTTTTCCAATCTATCGCAAAGAAGGTGAATTTGGAGATCTTTATGTAAGCCTAAATATCAAAATGCCCAGCAACCTATCCGCTGAGGAAAAAGCATTGTTTCAACAATTGAAGGATCTAAAGCAATAATCACATGGAAACGACACTCATAAAAGTTATAGACTTCTGCCAATCCAGAAAAGTTGAAACAACTTTTCTGCAGACCATGGAAGAATATGGACTCATTCATATTGTCATACAACAGGAAGAGCAATATATCGACGAGGAAGAACTCAAAAAGTTGGAACGCTTCTCCAATTTGTATTACGACTTGGAAGTAAATCCACAGGGAATTCAAGTCGCTAACCATTTATTGGATAAGGTCGAGCAACTTCAAAATGAGATTCTACAACTCAAAAATAAATTAAAAGCCTTGGACTATTAATCCAAGGCTTTCAAGATCATCTGTAAATAGGCAGCTAGAATACAATATCTTTCTCTGTATCGATTTTCGTATGCCAGACAACTTTGCCTTGCAACGTTGTATAGAGAATTTCATAATCTCCTTTACAAACGACAAAGGATCCATAAAAATCTCTTGGTTTCATTAACCGATAGACGACCAAAGTTCGCTTCCCTTCGACATCTCCATACGCTTTCATTAACATATATCCAGATTTGTTAATCTTTTCTTCAGGAATTTTATAATCAAGGTGTGAACGGCTTCCATCATCCTGACATAATATCGTTGTCCTGCTCGGTGTAAAAAGATAGCGATTGCGGTACATGGAGGCATTAGATAACACAATATCCTTCGCCCAGCCGATATCATTAAAATCAGCCGGAAGCAGAAATATCATGCTGACCATCCTTTCTTGCCATAGCCTGTCATTGAACGGAATGACAAAATGCAATAACTTTTGTCCTTTAAATTCATCTATGCGATAGAAATAACGTCCTTCCTTGTTTTCCTCTCGTTGAAATGCAGTCAAGTCCAATAAATGATTTTTCTTACCTTTGACATTGGGATAATTGTTCATTACCGCTAGCAGATCATAGCTAAATTTACCCTTCAAATGTCCTGTAAATAGCACCTTATAAGCTGTGTCCAGATAATTTAGATGCTTGAGCACTTTTGTGTATTTAGCATCGACTTTACTGACATTGATCGGTCCGATACCCGCATTCCAATTTTCCTCCTTTAAAATATCGTCACCCAAAAATACAGCAAGTTCTTTATCAATATTAATGAAATATTCATCCCCTTCGACACTATATCCATTAGGCACCACCCGATAGGATCTGCAGGAAAACAATGCCAAACATACTGTTAGTGCAAGAAACAACAATAATATGCTTTCCTTTCTCAACATCCTACCTCCTACGATTTTAAGTTTTGCATCTTTAATCCTTCCCAACGGTAAACATCATAAAGATTTCCATTCACCTTCATTATTTTTAACGTTAGCTCAAATTGATTTTTAACAGGACTACCATCAAGAATACCTGGTTTCCATTTCGCTCCGCGCTGTAATAGTTTTACAAGTTCCTGACCAGCCTTAGTGTTCGGCGTATTAATTACTTTAAAATTATTCAGTTGGCCATTTTTTTCGACAACAAACTGTACAATGACATTGCCGTCTTCACCTGTCGAATTTGGATTATAATTCTTCATCACATAATCGCGTAATGCAATCATCCCTCCTATCGGCTCCGATGTCACATCCACCCGCGTATAATTTTTCACATAACCACCACCTTCGTTAAATTTGAAATAAAAGGCAGCCTTAGACGCCACAGGATTGCCATTCACCAAGGTAGGCTCCCATTTAGACCGAGACAATAATTTGGTCGCTTGATCAATAAACTGCTGACCAAGATCAGACCTAACAATAAGAGACTTTATGGTACCATCGGGATTAATAGTGAAAAAACTTTCTATCACGGGATCGAGATCTTTACTGGATATTTTCCGGGGCATTTTAAAATTTTTGGCAAACCAGCTGCTCAAGCCATCGATGCCAAGCTTTGGTGTAGCAACCGCTTTTTTCGCTTTGGCTGGAGAGCTGTCATCCTTCCTTAAATTTAAAAGGATAGGTAAGGTATAGGCCACACGTACTTTTCGACCGTTTTGTACGCCGGGATTCCATTTTGCTGCACTTTTCATTAACTTCAATGCGGCTTCACCGGTACCGTAGCCCAAATCTTTCTTGATTTCAAAACTCGACAAGTTCCCATTCTGTTCTACAATAAAAGAAATTTCAATGATACCATTCACACCATTTTCCAATGCGGCTTTCGGATAGTCGTAATTGCTGCCCACCCACAGCATAAATTTCCGCATTCCACCAATTGGTTCGGGAACAACTTCGACCTCTTTAAAAATAGCATTCGCATTGGGATTCGTTGTATCACGCCGGATCAGTTTACCTGCCGCTTCGCCCATCATCGTACTGCCTGCTAATTCGAATTGTACAGGCTCCGTCTTTGAAATCCATTGCGATTCAGGTACCTGATGTACCTTTTCTAACTCTTCCGCAGGTGTAGCCGATTCTTTTGATCCTGGGATCTCCAGCTGGCTAATTGAACCTTCCATATCAGCAACAAGATTCTTCGCCCTGCTGGTATTAAAAACAAGCGTCGAACCCGCTACGACCAACAGCATCGGTAAAATAGTTACATATAAAAACTTGTGTTTCCGCGCTGATTTATTCTTAAATAACATCATAATTCTTTTCTTTAAAAACGAATGATTAGAAAACTCATGCGTCAATGGCAGGTGATCCACCTGCAGCGCATGAGCGACCAGCATCTCTGCATAGGCCACTTTGTCTGTCGAACAGATTTCGTCGGCTATACATTCGTGCTGGAACTTTAACTCCTTTTGAAAGAAATATAAAATCGGGTTAAACCAGTTGAAAATTTTCAACAGCTCCATTAAAAGCAAATCATAAGAATGTCGCTGATCGACGTGAACACGCTCGTGCAATTCGATACTGCTTCTGTCTTTAATCGCTCCTCCAATGATAATTTTATTGAAAAATGAAAAACTTAGATAATTATGTTCATTTCGTAAAGCACGGATCAGCTCTACCACCCGAAATAGTAAAAAAGCACAAGCTATTGCCACACCCGTCCAATACACATACGTCAGGATGTCGATTAGGTAAATAGGCTGCTCCTTCGGAGTACTGATAGCGATATCCATATAGCCACTCAAATCTACCACCGGTATCGAATAGGGAATCATTGTTGCTTTCGGTAATTCGATAAAAATTCCAATTGGAGCCAACAGCGAGAATAGAATCATCCCGGTCAAATAGAACCGGTTCCATTGGAAAAAAGTGAGTTTGCGAAAAATCAGCCTATAGAGCGCAAAGCTGATAATCAATGAAACATTGACAATCAATAAGTAAATCATAATCAAAAGTTTATAAGAGGTGGTTGCTGTTATTTATTTTGTCGGATGATTGAAAGAATATCATCTAATTCTTTCACATCCAATTTATTTTCTTCCAAAAAATAAGAAAGCATACTTTTGGGAGAATTATCAAAATAATTATTCAACAACTTACCAGTGATTCCTTTTTTATATTCCTCTTTTGAAATCTTTGGTAAATACTGATGACTTTTACCAAAAGACTCATGCGACACAAAACCCTTGGTTTCGAGAATACGCACTATCGTTGAAACTGTATTGTAAGCAGGTTTTGGCTCCGGTAGTCTGTCAATGATATCTTTGACAAAACCACGTTCCATATCCCAAAGCTCCTGCATGATTTGTTCTTCTGCTTTAGTCAATTCCTTAAAATCTTCCATAACTCCTTATATTAACAGTACTGTTGTAATCGATTACAATACAAGTATATAACTAAATAAATAGTTTTACAACTATTTCTTTAGTTATATACACAATTAACTGACAATCAGATTAATAAAATTATTCTAATTACTATTTTATCACAGATTAGTCGTCCAAATTCGGTCTGCGGGAAGCTTTCAACTGTGATTGCTGCTTTTTTCGGTCTAATCTTTTCAATACACTAGAATAGGGTATTTTGGTTTTTTTTCTTGGCTTAGTAGGGACAAGTGCATCTTTTATCAGACGGAGAAAACGATCAATGGCGATTTCCTTATTGCGCGCCTGAGAGCGGTCTACATCAGATTCCAGCTGCAAGATGCCTTCTTTGTTGATACGATTTGAGAGCTTTTCAGCCACCACAGCTTTTTCTTCCGCAGAAAAAACTGCAGAACTAGCCACATCCCATTGCAGGGTAACCTTGGACGACACTTTATTGACATGCTGCCCGCCCGCCCCGCCGGACCGTGAAAATTTAAACGTCAGCTCCCCTATTAATCCTGTTATATTCATTTGCTTTTAAAAACTTCTTCTATTTTTTCCATTTTTTTCAGCAGAAAACCCAGCTTTTCTACTTGATCACGCTGTACATCTACAAGTTCCTGTTCTTTGCGAATAATAAGATGGTCGATTTTCTCATGTAATTCCCTGATTTCAAGCTCAGCCTTCAGGTTAATCAAATAATCATTCCGGGCTCGTTCACGATCCTTGGCCTCCTCCCTATTTTGGCTCATCATAATGACTGGAGCCTGAAAAGCGGCCACACAAGACAAAATGAGATTAAGCAAAATAAATGGGTAGGGGTCAAAACCTTTATTGTTGAACCAATATGCATTGGCCGCAATCCAGATCAGCAAAAATACAACGAACGAAATAATAAACGCCCAGCTCCCACCAAACTCAGCAACTTTATCCGCTATCCGCTCACCTACAGAGGCCGCTACAGATGCCCCGCTATCCATACTTGCACTAATGACCTTGTTGTCTTTAAAGCTCTGTAGCACTTGTAGATCCAGTTGGCTCAGCTGTCCAGATTCATCTTTCAAAAATTCCGTAATATAGGCTTCTTTAAACCTGGTCAGTTCGGTGGCAGCAATATATTTATCTTTCGCAAAATTGGGATATTCCTTCCGTATCAATTTAAAAATAGGCTGTCGAATGGAAGCGCCCAAAATACGTTGTTCCAAAGGAAATTGTTGCCCTGAAATGTCACTGATGAAATTGTCCATATACCGCTCAAATGTCTACTTAAAGATAATGCTTTTTAAGTAATCAAAAAATTCACAAAACTATGGCAATTGGTTTTTGTTATTTTAGGCATAAATAGTCGAAATTTGCAGCACAAAACATTAGATATGAAAATCGTCATGATTTATTCAGACCCTCGGGTACTAAATAAATCTGACAGCTTCATCACCTTTAAAAAATTAAATTATACAAATGAAAATAGGCATTGTTTGTTATCCCACGTTTGGTGGCAGTGGTGTTGTGGCGACGGAATTAGGAAAGGCATTGGCAGCCAATGGACATGAAATCCATTTTATAACCTACCGACAGCCTGCACGCCTAGATTTCTTTTCGGAAAACCTATATTACCATGAAGTAGCTGTATCCCAATATCCAC
The DNA here is from genome assembly GCF_013167215.1 of Sphingobacterium prati. Lineage (GTDB taxonomy): Bacteria > Bacteroidota > Bacteroidia > Sphingobacteriales > Sphingobacteriaceae > Sphingobacterium > Sphingobacterium prati. Next base: position 270,565 of record NZ_JABJWY010000032.1, on the reverse strand, counting down.
TTTTTGACTTTTTACCTTACGAATCTGCTCTGGCCAGTAAATTGGTCGACGTGGTGCGTTTTGAGAAGCTGGATCTAATTCATGTGCATTACGCCATTCCCCATGCTTCGGCAGCGTTTATGGCCAAGCAAATCTTACTGACAACCTATGGCATCAATATTCCCGTGGTAACCACACTTCATGGTACGGATATTACCTTGGTTGGAAAAGATAAGAGCTTTAGTCCAGTTGTCACCTTCTCAATCAATCAATCGGATGGTGTAACAGCCGTCTCACAAAATCTGAAAGATGAGACGCTGCGGTATTTTGATATCTCCAGAGATATTATCGTTATTCCGAACTTTATCGATCTCGACAGGTTCAGTAATAAAGATCGCTCTCATTTCAAAAAGGCAATTGCTCCGGGCAATGAGCGTATCTTGGTGCACACCTCTAATTTCAGAAAAGTAAAAAATACAGAGGACGTAATTCGTATATTTAAGAAAGTTCATGATGTCATCCCTTCCAAATTGCTTATGGTAGGCGACGGCCCCGAGCGTCGAAATGCGGAGGAGCTATCACGAGAATTGGATGTATGTGGAGATGTCCGCTTTTTGGGTAAACAGGATGCTGTCGAAGAGATTTTATCTGTTTCAGATCTTTTCTTAATGCCTTCCAGTTCAGAAAGCTTTGGATTGGCCGCACTAGAGGCAATGGCCTGCCAAGTTCCAGTTGTGTCATCCAACACAGGTGGATTGCCCGAACTCAATGAAAACGGCGTGACAGGATTCCTGAGCAATGTGGGCGATGTCGATGATATGGCCAAGAATGCCATTTACATTCTCGAAGATGTTGAACGATTGGAAAAATTTAAAGAAGCTGCATTAAATCACGCTAAAAAATTCCAGTTGTCTAATATCATGCCGCTATACGAACAATATTACCAGCAAGTAATTGATCGGACAACAAAAGCGCAATAAATATCATTTTTGGCCTTAAGGGATAAAAAAAATATTTTATCTTTGACCTTTGGAAAATTTCCAAAAAAACAATTATGAAATACAAACGTATCTTATTAAAACTTAGCGGTGAATCCTTAATGGGTGACCAAAGCTACGGTATCGATATTAACCGTGTATCACAATACGCTAATGATATCAAAGAAATTCACGATCAAGGTTTAGAAATTGCAATTGTTATCGGCGGTGGTAACATTTACCGCGGTTTAAGTGCTGAAAAATCAGGGATGGACCGTGTTCAGGCAGACTATATGGGAATGCTTGCCACAGTAATCAATAGTATGGCACTTCAAGATGCTCTTGAAAAAGTAGGTAAAAAGACACGTTTGCTAACGGCTATCAAGATGGAGCAGATCTGTGAACCATTTATTCGCAGAAGAGCAGTACGCCACCTGGAAAAAGGACGTATTGTTATTTTCGGAGCCGGTACCGGAAACCCATATTTCACAACAGATACAGCGGCATCTTTACGTGCGATTGAAATCAATGCTGATGCTGTATTAAAAGGAACACGTGTTGATGGTATTTATACGGCAGATCCAGAGAAAGATCCTAGTGCAACAAAATTCGAAGAAATCTCATTCACGGAGGTTTACGAGAAAGGGTTAAACGTCATGGATATGACTGCCTTTACCCTTTGTCAAGAAAACAAATTACCAATCATTGTATTTGACATGAACAAACCAGGCAATTTATTGAAACTTGCCAACGGCGAACATGTTGGAACCGTGGTAAAATAATTAATATCTGTAAAAAACGTAATCTTATATGAACGAACTAATTTCAATTGAATTGGACGATTGTAAAGACAAGATGTCCAAAGCAGTTGCTCACACCGAGTCTGAATTAACAAAAATTCGCGCCGGTAAAGCTTCACCATCTATGTTAGATGGCATTTCAGTCGATTATTATGGTAGCGCGACTCCGCTTTCGCAAGTTGCTAACATCAACACAACTGATGCACGGACAATTGTCGTACAACCTTGGGAAAAATCGCTCATAAACGCAATTGAAAAAGCAATTACGGATGCTAATCTAGGCATTAACCCGCAGAACGATGGTATCGTAATCCGCTTGAATGTCCCTCCATTGACCGAAGAAAGAAGACGTGACTTGGTAAAAAAGGCAAAGGAAGAGACTGAAAGAGGCCGTGTAGCTATCCGTAATATTCGTAAAGATGCCAATGAATCCATCAAAAAATTAAAAAATGATGGTGCCTCAGAAGATGAGATCAAAACTGCTGAAGGTGAAGTCCAAAAATTGACTGATGCGTACATTGTGAAAGTTGATAAATTGGCGGAACTGAAAGAAAAAGATATCATGACTGTTTAAGGTTCCATTCTTAAACAAACCAAAAGGTCTGAAATTAGTTCAGACCTTTTTTATTTTTTGAGCATTCTATATCCCCCTCCAAAAAAATATTCGGGCAACTGCTATTGATTTTTGAGCAAAATAATTGTACATTGTACACTAACAATAATCAGTTATAGTATGAACAATTCTCGCCGTCAATTTTTAAAGCAAGCTGGAATAGGTCTTTCGGCAGCTTATCTGATGCCCAACATGATATCTTGTCAAAACAAAACGGGCGCTGTCAGTGACAATCCGCTGCAAAATATAGGGGTGCAACTGTATTCCATTCGTGATTTAATGGATAAAGACCCCAAAGGTTCTTTGGAACAGATCGCAAAAATCGGCTACAAACATGTCGAGCTTTATGGCATCGACCCGACAGCCAAACAATTTTGGAAATTACCTTATAAGGAGCTGAAAAAAATTCTGGATGACAATGGGCTAAAAACCCACTCGGGTCACTATGACATGTCAAAATATCTAAGTAAGTCACATACTGATAAAGAGGATTTGTCTATTTACTTTGATGCTGCACAAGAACTTGGTCAGGAATATGTTATTGCACCTGTAACGCCGATGTTCGATATTAATGCACTAAAAAAAGACGACTATCTGTACGCTGCCGAGCAGCTCAATAAAGCAGGCGAGCAGGCGAAGAAATTCGGATTAAAAGTCGCATATCACAACCACTTTTGGGAATTTAGAGATTTAGGAAACAATACCATGGGAGAGGAAGTTATGCTGGCTTTTACGGAACCTGATCTTGTCGATTTTGAACTTGATCTTTTCTGGGCCGAAAAAGCTGGAAAAAACCCGATATCCATATTTGAAAAATTTCCGAACCGTTTCAAACTATGGCACGTGAAGGATATGGACCGTTCAAAATCGAATCCGATCGAATGGCCTAAGGATGGAAAACTACCTGTAGAACAAATTTTTAAAGATATCAAATATACCGAAGTTGGTACCGGAAGTATAAATTTCACCGAAATTATTAAAGAAAAGGCTAAAGCTGGTCTGAAATATGCATTTGTGGAGCAAGATGATATCTACATGCCTAATAAGATGGAGAGTCTTAAAAAAAGCTATGACTATGTTCAGGCAAATCTTATCAAATAAAAAAGGGAAGCAAATGCTTCCCTTTTTTATTTGATAAATTCCCTTTAGAATTGTGTATCCTCTACTTCAACGGCTGTCTCAATCACTTTACGCGCCAACTCCTCTTTGAAATCAATAATATTTTTACTTATCGTCTCATCGTGAGTCCCCAAGATTTGAGCAGCTAAAATGCCAGCATTTTTGGCAGCATTTAAAGCAACTGTCGCTACAGGTATTCCATTAGGCATCTGAAGGATAGATAATACCGAATCCCATCCATCGATAGAATTCGAAGATTTTACCGGCACTCCGATCACAGGTAAATGTGTAATTGAAGCGACCATTCCTGGTAAATGCGCAGCTCCACCAGCTCCCGCAATAATTACTTTTAAGCCGCGTGATGCCGCATTTTTCGCATAATCAAACATACGTTGTGGTGTACGGTGTGCCGAAACAATCGTAACTTCAAATTCTACTCCAAGGACTTTCAGGACATCGATGGCATCCTGCATAACAGGAAGATCGGATTTGCTTCCCATGATAATGCCTACCTGGGCCTTATTATTGACTGACATAGTATTATTAAGCTTTAACTTTTAATATTTCCTGTACTTTTCTTGCATTTGCGATCGCCTTCTCCCGATCGTCATTGATGATACATACATGGCCCATCTTGCGGAATGGTTTTGTGTATTTCTTGCCATACAGATGCAAATAGACACCTTCCATAGCCAACACCTCCTCTACGCCGTCGTATTTTGCCAAGCCTTCATAGCCCTCCTCACCCAATAGGTTGATCATCACAGCATTTGTCCGGCATCTGGTATCACCCAATGGCAAATTGAATATCGCCCTTAAATGCTGGCCAAATTGAGAAACATAATTTCCTTCAATCGTTTGATGTCCACTGTTGTGTGGGCGCGGTGCCAATTCATTCACCAGAATATCGCCATTTTTCGTTAGGAACATTTCAACAGCAAGTAAGCCCACAATCTGTAGATCATCGGCAATTTTCTTGGCGATTGCCTCTGCACGTTGCTGAACCTCCACACCATATAATGATGGCGCAATAAGAAATTCCACCAAATTCGCTTGTGGATTGAATTCCATTTCTACCATTGGAAAAGTAGAGACATCGCCACGATCATTACGGGCAACGATAACAGCGATTTCCTTTTCAAAATCTACCCATTCTTCAATCAAACTTGGTTCTTCAAAAGCATCCTGAATATCCGCTTCGGTAAGAATCTTCTTCACCCCTTTTCCGTCATAGCCATCCTTACGTAGTTTTTGGATATAAGGTAAGTTCAATGAAGCGTTTGTCAAGTTATCCTTGGTTGATATGAGTTGAAAGGTTGAAGTAGGAATATCATTTTGTTTAAAAAACTGTTTTTGTAATCCTTTATCCTGAATCAGACGAATAATACGCGACTGTGGATAAACAATGACCCCTTCCTCTTCCAATTTCTCCAATGCATCAACATTCACTTTTTCAATCTCGATAGTAATCAAATCCAGGTCCTTCCCAAAATTATATACTGTCTCAAAATCACTCAATGAACCACATTCAAATTTATTGCATAGCTTGCGACAAGGAGCATTCTTATCGGGATCCAGCACATGAACGTTTACATTGTAATTAATGGCTTCCTGGATTAGCATTCTTCCGAGTTGACCACCACCAAGAATACCTAATTGCAGTTCGCCATAAAAATCTTTTGCCATAATTGATTTTAAAATCTTATAAAATTTATCTTCTAAGCTTTTTCTTTGAACAGCTGTTCGCCTAATAAGCTTTCTTTATCTATCTTTTTTTGTAGTTCAATAAAAGCACCGATTAATGCTTCCGGGCGAGGAGGACAGCCCTGAACATATATATCCACTGGAATAATCCGATCGACTCCCTTAACGACATGATAACCATGTTGCCAATATGGTCCACCACAGTTGGAACACGACCCCATTGAGATAACATATTTTGGATCGGGCATCTGCTCATAGAGCTTTTTTATACGGTCAGCCATTTTAAAAGTGACTGTACCGGCAATAATAATAACATCTGACTGCCTTGGGGAAGGCCTAGGAAAAACCCCCATCCGGTCCAAATCATAGGTCGAAGCCATTGCTCCCATCATTTCGATTGCGCAACAAGCAATACCAAAACTCATGGGCCACATGGACGAAAGCCTTGCCCAGTTTAGCAAATCATCCAATTTGGCAACGACAACACCATTATTTTGCAATTGACTATCTAAACTCATGCTTACTCAGGTTTTTTAAATCGAGGCTTAAAAGCAATCTTTGGAGCAGCCGTCACCTCTTTCACCATCGCATTCTCCAGGCTGTCATCTGCTGACGGTCTATAATCCCGAACTTGATAAGTACTATTGTTCAGTGTTGAATAAGCACTTTGTGGGATATTTACCGGAACCTTGGGAAGAGATACATTGGGCTTGACCCATTCCAAATCGCCCTTTTTCCAGACAAAAACCAATCCCAAAATTAAAATACCAATAAACATGGCCATTTCAATCAGGGTAAACCAGCCCCATCTGCCATCCGCAGCAATATATTCCGATTGCCCAAATACCGTAGCCCAAGGAAAAATAAAAATGAGCTCTACATCGAAAAGTAGGAATATTAAAGCGATGACGTAAAATCGAGGATTGAATTGTACCCAGGAGGAGCCGATAGGATCTTCGCCACATTCGTAGGTACCAGATTTAACGGGATTACTCTTTTTGGGAGAAATTAAACGTGCCAGAAAAATGGTCGCACAGACTAACAGTGCCCCTATCAGCAGAATGATAAGGATTTTGCCGTATTCCGATAATTGTGCGGGGTCATCCATAATGATTACAAATTTAATAATTATTTCGTTTACTCTAGCGAGGAACTTGAAATTACAAATTATTTATTAAAAAAATAGGGCATTGTACAGATACAATGCCCTATAATATATTAACAATACACTTAAATTACATTTTTCCAGGCATTTTAGGCATATTACGCATCAACTTAGCGGCCATCGCTGGATTAGACATTTGCTTCATTACCTTACGCATGTCGCCAAACTGCTTCAACAATTTGTTTACTTCGTTAATGTCAGTTCCCGAACCTTTAGCAATACGTAAGCGACGTTTTTGGTCAATTACATCCGGGTTTTCACGCTCAAAAGGCGTCATTGAATCAATGATCGCTTCAATAGGTTTGAAGGCATTATCGTCGACCTCAATATCTTTCATCGCTTTTCCTACTCCGGGGATCATACCCATCAAATCTTTCATGTTACCCATTTTTTTGATTTGTTGGATCTGTGATTTGAAATCATTGAAATCGAATTTATTCTTACGAATTTTCTTTTGGAGCTCAGCAGCTTGCTTTTCGTCAAACTGTTGTTGCGCACGCTCTACCAAAGATACGACGTCACCCATGCCTAAAATACGAGAAGCCATACGATCTGGATAGAAAACATCCAGTGCATCCATCTTCTCACCCGTACCGATAAACTTAATCGGTTTATTGACCACAGATTTAATCGATAATGCGGCGCCCCCACGTGTATCACCATCTAATTTGGTTAATACAACACCTGTAAAATCAAGGCGATCATTGAAGGTCTTTGCCGTATTGACAGCATCTTGCCCTGTCATAGAGTCAACGACAAATAAGATCTCATCTGGTTTTGTCGCTTCTTTCACTGCGGTGATCTCCACCATCAAAGGCTCATCTATCGCTAAACGGCCCGCGGTATCAATAATGACCACATTATGGCCATTGCGTTTTGCCTCTTCGACCCCTGCTTTCGCTATAGCAATTGGATCGGTTGATTCTCTATCGACGTAAACAGGTACACCAACTTGCTCAGCGAGGACTTCCAACTGGTCAATCGCTGCCGGACGATAAACGTCACCAGCGACCAATAATGGTTTTTTATTCTTTTTATCTTTGAGGTATAGGGCTAACTTACCGGAAAAAGTTGTTTTACCGGCACCGTTCAGACCCGCGATTAAAATGACAGTAGGATTTTTACCAGTCTCCAACTCGGTAACAGATCCACCCATCAATTCTGTCAACTCATCATTCATGATTTTAGTCAACAGTTGACCTGGAGAAATACTTGTCAAAACGTTTTGCCCTAAAGCTTTTTGTCTAACATCATCTGTAAAAGTTTTAGCAGTCTTATAATTCACGTCGGCATCCAACAACGCTTTGCGAATTTCTTTCATCGTTTCAGCAACGTTGATTTCGGTAATACTGCCTTGCCCTTTTAATACCTTAAAGGCCCTATCTAGCTTATCTTGAAGATTTGAAAACATAAAATCTGAGTCTTATTCTATATAAACAGCAAAGTTAAAAAAATTGTCTGTAGTAACCTCATTAACACCCTATAAAAAATGCGACTATTAAAAATAATCGCATTTCGTTATATCCTAAGTTACTAAATCTCTCTTTACTCACCCCTACGCCCGCCAAATAACATGGACGCATAGTATAAAAGTGTTACCAAGGCACTCAAAGCAGCCACTACATAGGTCATGGCAGCCCATTTTAGCGCATCCTTCGCTCCATCGTGTTCCTCACCGTTATAGGTTACACCGGCATGATTTAACCAGGCTAACGCCCTATTTGACGCATCAAATTCTACCGGAAGTGTGATAAACGAGAAAATTGTTGTGATAGCCAATGCTCCTACACCTACGGCCAACAGCCAAGGATTACCGCCTTTGGAAAAGGCAAATAACATCACACCCAGCATTAATACCCATGAGGTCAGTTTGGAAGCCGCATTGACCATAGGTACCATTGCCGAACGGAAACCTAACCATTTGTAGGCTTTTGCATGCTGAACAGCGTGACCACACTCATGGGCTGCGATTGCCGCAGCAGCCACACTACGACCACTATACACTTCAGGACTCAGGTTGACTGTTTTATCGGATGGATTGTAATGATCTCCTAAGCGATCAGGAATAGATATTACTTTTACATCATAAATACCGTTATCGTTTAGCATTTTCAGTGCGATCTCAGCACCTGACATCCCATTCCCCAATGGCATTTCCGAATACTTCTTAAATTTGTTTTTAAATCGTGTCTGGACAATTAGGCTTACCACCATTATTCCAATAAATAAAATCAAGTACATAGCTTTTATATTTTTAACGTTATTATCTTTATTTAATAGTTTCAATATGACTATCAAACCCTATTCCAATTCCCATAAACTGATTAAGGCGTGAACTTCTAAGATAATAAAAAGTGTATAACTGACAAAAAGAACAAATTCTTCTGATCCCAACATGACATAGTAGCATAAAAAAGGGAGTGAAAACTCACTCCCGCTTTATTGTTATTTTCTAAATTACTACTTATTCCATTATCCCATTTGAAAAACCAAATCTGACCCCTCTATCATCTTGCGTAAATTACTCAGGGCGTAACGCATTCTTCCCAAGGCGGTGTTAATACTCACCTCTGTTATCTCAGCAATATCCTTAAAGCTCATATCACAAAAATGACGCATAATTAAAACCTCTTTTTGATCATCCGGTAGTTTCTGGATCATTTTCTTTAGGTCTAGGTCAACCTGCTGTTTCAGCATCTTAGACTCAGCGCTCTCATCACTGAATTCTAACACCTCAAAAATATCAAAACCGTCTGCATTAACAATATTTGGGGCACGTTTTGCTTTCCTAAAAAAGTCAACGATCATATTGTGGGCAATTCGGATAGCCCAAGGCAAAAATTTCCCCTCTTCATTGTATTTGCCAGATTTTAACGTGTTGATGATTTTAATGAAAGTCTCTTGGAAAATATCTTCAGCAAGATATTCGTCTTTTACTTTCATATATATAGAGGTGTAAATTTTCGATTTATATCGATTCAACAATGCCTCTAGGCCGGACTCTTGGCCCCCGACATACATTTGGATCAATTCTTGATCACTCTTACTTTTCAAAAGTCTCATACGTCACTTACTTTTTTAGCAGTTCGCAATTAAATTATCAGTTCTGTTGTAAAATGTAAATGTTTAGCGTATAGCGTTCCTTTCTTATTGTAAAACAATCAATTAATACTTATTTCAAAGTACCGTAAAATTATTGAGTAATCAAATTTTTACATTCTATTTTAAGATTTTTTAACATTTAAAAACTTACCGATATTTCCTTCCTTTCAAAACTATATGAATAAAGCTGCTAAAAGATTCCTATTTCTCTCGTTAACACCCAGCTGTTAACGAAATGGCACGGAGATGTTTTGATGCAGATATTCGAAATAGACCGCGTCTTTGTGAAGGTCACACACGCTCCAAAAGAAAAAGCGGAATCACCCTAAAGTAATTCCGCTTTTCCCTATGTGAATATGTCTTATTTATACAATGGAAATTCGGCCATCATTGCTTTCACTTTGCTATGGATTTTATCCAGTCCAGCATCGTTTGATGCATTTTGTAATGCTTCATCAATAAGCTCTCCGATTTGGATAATTTCGTTTTCCTTGATACCACGCGTAGTAATCGCAGCTGTACCAAAACGTACACCCGAAGTCACAAAAGGAGAACGTGTATCAAAAGGAACCATGTTTTTATTGGTCGTGATACCTGCTTTACCCAATACAGCTTCAGCTTCTTTACCAGAAATGTCTTTGTTACGTAGGTCCACTAACATCAAGTGGTTATCCGTACCGCCAGAGATGATCTTATAATCTTTCTCAACGAAGAACTTCGCCAATGCTGCTGCATTTTTCTTTACTTGAACAATGTACTCCATGTATTCGTCAGATAAAGCTTCGCCGTAAGCAATTGCTTTGGCAGCAATTGTATGTTCCAAAGGACCACCTTGTGTTCCTGGGAAAACAGCTAAATCCAATAACTGTGTGATTGTACGAGTTTCACCTTTAGGTGTTTTGATACCCCAAGTGTTTTCAAAGTCCTTACCAACCATAATCATTCCACCACGTGGACCACGTAGCGTCTTGTGTGTAGTTGTTGTAACGATATGACAATGTGGAAGTGGATCATTTAATAAACCACGAGCGATTAACCCTGCTGGGTGTGAGATATCAGCCAAAACTATTGCACCGATTTCATCAGCAACTTTACGGATACGAGCATAATCCCAATCACGAGAATAGGCCGACGCACCACAGATGATCATTTTTGGTTTTTCACGAAGTGCAGTTTCCTCCAATTGTTCGTAATCAATCAGACCTGTATCTTCTTTTACGCCATAAAATAATGGTTGATAGATCTTACCAGAAAGATTCGCTGGAGATCCGTGAGTCAAGTGTCCACCATGCGATAAATCAAGACCTAAAATTTTGTCGCCAGGCTTGATAGTCGCCAAAAAAACAGCTGCATTTGCTTGCGCTCCAGAGTGAGGTTGAACATTGACCCATTCTGCACCAAATAATTGTTTCGCACGATCAATAGCAATGCTTTCGATCTCGTCCACCACTTCACAACCTCCATAATAACGTTTTCCTGGGAGGCCTTCTGCATATTTATTTGTCAACACTGAACCAGCAGCTTCCATCACTTGTTTTGACACAAAGTTTTCCGAAGCAATTAATTCAATACCTTCTTCTTGGCGTTTCAGCTCATCAGCTATTAAATTAAAAATGGCTTGATCTCTTTCCATTGTTTTTAAATATTGTAAAGTAAATTTTGTATTTTATTTTAATGCCTCAAAGATAGCATATTCCATAAAGAATATCGACAAAAAGCCATATTTTATTAAATGTTCTTAGAAAAAGAAGCTTATTTATGCGAATTAGCTAATATCTGTTAAATCACATTTAGTATAATCCAATGCAATAAAATATTGAATGTTTTGTAAATGTCAAAAAATCCATTGCGGACGATTTGCGATTAAAAATATGTATTTTTGCTTTAAGAATTGGCTAAAACTATATCAAAATGAGCACAGAACATACAGCAATTGCTCCCGTTACCTTAACCCAAGGGGCAATAAAGGAACTCAATAAATTGAAGGATCAGCAAGAAATCTCTGATGATTTCGGTTTACGTGTCGGTGTGGAAGGTGGTGGTTGTTCAGGTATGAGTTATATCTTAGGTTTTGACCAGAAAAAGGATGGAGATAACGAATACGAAATTGAAGGCATTCGCGTTTTTATGAACAAAGCACATGGTCTATATTTGGCAGGCATGGAAATTGATTTCAAATCGGGGCTCGATGCCAGAGGTTTTACCTTCAATAACCCTAATGCAACAAGCACCTGTGGCTGTGGAAGCAGCTTTTCAGCATAAACTGAAATTTATACATATTCAATACAAAAAGGGATTACTATCAGTAATCCCTTTTTGTATGTTAGACCCGATTCCCAAAAAATCGATACTGCCTATACGAACTTATATTCCATCACCGTTTCTCAACGCATTAACCTTCCCTGGCGCCTTAATCATACAATTTTCCAAATTTAAGCGATTTAGTTGTTTTCAAAAATTTAGCGCTTCATTTAATGATATTACAGCTACAAAGCCCTCTTTCTTTTTCCATCATAATTCACTAAATTAGCGACCTTTAGAAAAGAAGCATACAACAGTCTGATGTACAAAGAATATAAGCAGTTAAATTTACCGGAAATTGGTAAAGAGATTTTGACCCGTTGGGAACAGGAAAAAATATTCGAAAAAAGTATCAATAATCGCCCTGAAAGCAAGTCATATACATTTTTTGAAGGTCCGCCCTCTGCGAATGGCATGCCGGGGATCCATCACGTGATGGCCCGCACGATTAAAGATATCTTCTGTCGTTACAAGACATTGAAAGGCTACCAGGTTAAACGCAAGGGAGGCTGGGACACCCATGGTCTTCCGATTGAACTCGCTGTCGAAAAAGCGCTGGGTATTACCAAAGAAGATATCGGCAAAAAGATTACCGTAGAAGAATATAATGAAGCCTGCCGCAAGGAAGTGATGAAATATACGGATGTCTGGAATGATCTAACCAACAAAATGGGGTATTGGGTAGACCTTGAACATCCTTACATCACTTATAAAAACGAATACATCGAAACGCTATGGTATTTGTTAAAAGAACTATACAAAAAGGGATTATTATACAAAGGCTACACCATTCAGCCTTATTCTCCTGCTGCAGGCACGGGATTGAGTTCCCATGAACTTAATCAACCGGGCACATATAAGGACGTGAAAGACACAACCATCGTTGCAGAATTCCGATTAATCAAAAGCCAGCTTCACCCAGCAATCGAAAAATTGGTTGATGATGAAGCCGAAGATGTGGCGTTCATCGCATGGACGACCACACCTTGGACATTACCTTCCAATACGGCATTGGTGGTCGGCAAGAAAATAAACTATGTAAAAATCCGTACATTCAACAAGTATACGGGAGCACCTGTATCTGTTGTATTGGCCAAAGATCTGATCAGCAAACATTTTAAAGCTGAAGGTGAAAATGCATCTTTTCAAGACTACAAATTGGGTGATAAAGTAATTCCTTGGGAACTTGCAGCAGAATTTGTCGGCGAGGAACTCGTAGGCTTACGTTACGAGCAATTGTTGCCCTATATCACCAACGAAGACTTACAGGAAAATGCCTTCCGCGTAATCCCTGGTGACTTCGTGACGACTGAAGATGGTACAGGTATTGTACACGCTGCGCCTACTTATGGTGCTGATGACTTCCGAGTAGCGAAAGAACACGGTGTACCGGGCATCCTGGTGAAAGATGAAAATGGAAAAGATGTTCCAACCGTAGATCGTACAGGTCGTTTCGTGAATGAAATCACCGATTTCGCAGGACGATTTGTAAAAGAGGAATACTACAGTGCTGAAGAGCGTGCGAAAGAAGACTTCAAACCTACCGATGTATTGATTTCGATCAAACTGAAAGAGGATAACAAAGCATTTGATGTTAAGAAATACGAGCACACCTATCCTCATTGCTGGCGTACCGACAAACCGGTTTTATACTATCCATTGGATAGCTGGTTTATCCGTACTACTGCGGTAAAAGAGGATCTAGTCGCTTTAAATAAAACAATCAATTGGAAACCGGAAGCAACTGGAACAGGACGCTTTGGAAACTGGTTGGAAAACCTAGTGGACTGGAACCTTTCGCGTTCTCGTTATTGGGGTACACCACTTCCAATCTGGCGTTCGGAAGATGAGAATGAAGAAGTTTGCATCGGTTCTTTACCAGAACTAAAGTCTTTACTGGAAGCTTCCCTGACTTCAGATGTTTTATCCGCAGAGGAGAAAGCAAAGAATCAGGCTTACTTGGATAAATTTGATACAGAACAGCTGGATCTACACCGCCCTTATGTTGATGACATCGTACTTGTTTCGGATGCCGGTCAAAAATTATTCCGCGAGCCGGACTTAATTGACGTATGGTTCGATTCTGGCGCAATGCCTTATGCACAATGGGGGTTGGATCACGAGAAATTAGCCCGAGGTGAAGAGTTTCCATTTAAGGCAGGTTTCAACCACGCTTATCCGGCTGATTTTATCGCCGAAGGTGTAGATCAGACCCGTGGATGGTTCTTTACGCTACATGCGATCTCGACAATGATGTACAAATCGGTCTCTTTTAAAAACGTTGTGTCCAACGGATTGGTATTGGATAAAAACGGAAATAAGATGTCCAAACGCTTAGGCAATGGTGTTGATCCTTTCTCGACGATCGATCAGTATAGTGCCGATGCAACACGCTGGTATATGATCAGTAATGCTGCTCCTTGGGACAACTTAAAGTTCAACATGGAGGGATTGGATGAAGTCCGTCGTAAATTCTTCGGAACCTTATACAATACCTACGCATTTTTTGCGCTTTATGCCAATATCGATAAGTTCTCCTATGCAGAGCCAGATATCGCTTTGGAAAAACGTCCCGAAATTGATCGTTGGATTATCTCCTTATTGAATTCACTGACGAAAGAAGTTGATGAATATTTAGCAGATTACGAACCAACTAAAGCCGCCCGTGCGATCCAAAATTTTGTGGATGAACACCTAAGTAATTGGTACGTTCGCTTGTGTCGTCGTCGTTTCTGGAAAGGAGATTATACGGAAGATAAAATTTCTGCCTATCAAACCCTGTATACCTGTCTGGATACGATTGCGAAATTAATGTCGCCGATATCACCCTTCTTCTCAGATAGACTGTTCCTGGATTTGAATACAGCAACGAATAAAGAGCAAGTTGAATCCGTTCACTTAGCAAATTTCCCTGTGTACAATGAAAGTTTAGTGGATAAAGCCCTTGAAGAACGTATGGCCCTAGCGCAAGACATTTCCTCATTGACCCTTTCATTACGCAAGAAGACATCGATCAACGTGCGTCAACCGCTAAACAAAATTCTCGTCCCTGTACTGGACAGTGCTTTCCAAGAGAAGGTGGAGAAAGTAAAAGATTTGATACTTTCTGAAACAAATATCAAAGATATAGAGTTCATTACGGATACAACAGGTATTATCAAGAAAAAAATAAAACCAAACTTTAAAGCTCTTGGCGCGAAAGTTGGTAAGGATATGAAGTTAGTCTCTTCGGCTATCCAATTGTTGACTATAGATCAAATAAGCACATTGGAATCAACAGGTGAAATAGCTTTAGCAGGGACACCATATACTATTCTATTGAGCGATGTAGAAATTATAGCAGAGGATGTGGAAGGATGGCAGGTTGCTAATCTAGGTAAATTGACTGTGGCATTGGATGTCCATATCACCGAAGAATTGAAAAAAGAAGGTTTATCGAGAGAATTGATCAACCGCTTACAAAATTTACGGAAAGAAAAAGGGCTTGAAGTGACGGATAGAATTAACGTAAAGTTAACAGCTACCCCTGAAGTGATCAATGCAGCGAAAGAAAATTTATCTTATATTTGCACCGAAATTCTCGCCGATTCATTGGTATTTGAAGATTCACTAACTGAAGGAGAGACCATCGAGATCGATGGCAAAGAACTTAAGGCATTAATCCAAAAAAATTAAATTATGGCAAACAACAACGAGAAAACACGCTATAGCGATTCAGAATTACAAGAATTTAAAGATATTATCTTGGACAAGCTTAGAATAGCAAAAGAAGAGCTTTCCTCGTTGACAGCAACGCTTAATAATAGCAATGCGAATGGTACAGACGATACTGCAGGTACGTACAAGACCTTAGAAGATGGTTCTGCAACACTAGAAAAGGAACAAACCAACCAATTGGCTGCACGTCAAAAGAAGTTTATCGACAACCTGGAAGCAGCGTTGGTGCGCATCGAGAACAAAACGTATGGTATCTGTAGGGAAACTGGAAAACTGATCCAAAAAGAGCGTTTGAAAGCTGTTCCACATACGACGTTGAGCATCGAAGCAAAAAACAAACAATATTAATTTAGGCAAAATATATGGTCTTTGCTCCGGCAAAGACCATTTTTATAGCACAATGAAGGGGTATACGAAACCAGTCGCACTAATTGTCGCGATTCTTTTAATAGACCAATTGTCAAAGATATGGGTTAAGCTCTCCATGACAATTGGACAAAGTCATCACATTTTAGGAAAATTCTTCCAAATCCATTTTATTGAAAATAATGGTATGGCTTATGGAATGGAATTTGGTGGTGATTATGGAAAATTATTCCTGACCGTGTTTCGGATACTGGCCGTAGCCGGTATCGGGTATGGTCTACATTACATGATCAAAAATAAATACAATCGCGGCTTTATATTAAATGTTGCCTTGATTCTTGCTGGTGCGCTTGGAAATATCATTGATTCGGCGTTCTATGGCGTGATCTTTAGTGAAAGCACCTATTACGAAAAAGCCGCTTTATTTCCAACTGGTGGAGGGTATTCATCCTTTTTGCATGGAAAAGTGGTTGACATGCTTTATTTCCCTCTCATTGAGGGAACTTTCCCTACTTGGGTCCCCTTTTGGGGAGGTGAAGAGTTTTTATTCTTCCGCCCTGTATTCAACATCGCCGATTCCGCGATCTCAGTGGGGGTTGTACTGATCTTATTGTTTCAAAAACGATATTTCAAAACGGAAAAAGAAGAGAAATCGAGTATCCATAGCGAAATCGTTGAAGATTAACGAAATATCTTACAAAGCCTTGTTAATCGCAGGGCTTTTCTTTTACTCCCATCTCACTTCAAAACACTAAAAAATGAAAAACATAAGCTTATTCCCAATTATCTGTTTACTTTTTGTGACAAAATTGGCGCAGGCACAACAAATTGAAATTCCGAATTTAAAGAAACATATTTATTACCTGGCCGATGATAAAATGCAAGGTAGAGGAACTGGTAGCAAAGAAGTATTCAAAGCTGCGGATTATATCGAAAAGGAATTCAAAAAATATAAATTGCAACCCAGAGGCGAAAAAGGCTATCGTCAATCTTTTAAAGCAAAGGTTTGGAAAGTAAAAGTGGCTGACAGTATCCGCAATGCAGATAATATTATAGGTTTCATTGATAACGGAGCTGCATTAACAGTTGTTATAGGAGCACATTACGATCATTTGGGCACAGGCCACCAAGGTAGTTCGAAAGATTCCTTAGGTGTTGGCAAAATCCACAATGGCGCAGATGATAATGCATCAGGTACTGCAGGCTTATTGGAACTTGCCCGTTATTTCAGTACTAATAAGGAAAAAGAACCTTATAATTTATTATTTATCGCTTTCGGCGCAGAAGAACTGGGTTTGGTAGGTTCGAAATATTTTACGGAGCACCCCACTCTTCCACTTGAAAAGATCACAGCAATGCTCAATATGGATATGATCGGACGCTACAATCCCGATAATGGACTTGCTGTCATCGGATATGGAACAAGTAGTCAATGGCCAACGATTTTCAAGGATATCCAAGCCCCTATAAAATTCAACTTAAGCAAAGATGGGAATGGTGGATCCGATCAGACTTCGTTTTATAAAAAGAATATTCCAGTATTGTTTTTCCATACTGGTGGACACCCAGACTATCACATGCCTACGGATGATGCAGAAAAGATCGATTATGATGCATTGAAATCTATTCTCGATCTGGAGAAGTCCGTCATCGAGAATGTAATGAAACAGTCTAATAAAATGGACTTTATCTGGACAAACTAAACGCTTAAAAATACCCTGCTTCATTTCTCGATCCTTGTGTACGCGAGTGAACTCCACGGAAGGACGGATGATGTTACTTTAAGCAGCCTTTAAATCAAAATAGGTATAAAAAAAACAATTATACGGATGAAAAAAATTCTTGTCACAGGTTCCAATGGTTTTTTGGGTCAGAAGGTCATAGACCTGCTTTCTGGAAATGATCTTTATGAAGTTACAGCCATTTCAAAAGGGCCGAACAGAAATCCCAATCAAGCCGGATATGTATTCTGCCAGGTTGACTTATTGGATCAGTCAATATTAATGGATTTCTTATCCGGTCATACTTTTGATACGATTATCCATACAGCAGCAATGACCAGCGTCGAAGCATGTGAGGCCGATAAAGCGACCTGTCAACTACTTAATGTTGAACTTGTACAGATATTGGCTAGTTACTGTAAACAAAATCAGACGCAATTAATTCATATCTCGACTGATTTTGTCTTTGATGGTAAAAAGAGAAGTCCTTATCACGAGCTTGATATGCCAAATCCCCAAAGTGAATATGGGAAAAGCAAATATGCCTCAGAGCAAGTGCTCGAACAGTCCTCCTGTCATTATGCAATCTTACGTACAATTTTGGTCTACGGTATCAACGGGGATCCGAATCGTTCCAACCTAGTCCTTTGGGCAAAGGCAAAGCTATCTCAGAAAGAAGCTATAAAAGTGGTTAATGACCAATGGAGAATGCCTACATTTGTAGATGATTTAGCGCATGCCTGTCAATTGGCCATTGAGCGACAAGCTCAGGGGATATTCCATATCTCTGGGGCAGAGTTGATGGCTATTAACGAAGCGGTTTATAAAATTGCAGAATATTGGAAACTGGACAAAACATTGATTTCGGAGATCAGTGCGGCAAGCATAGGACAAGCGGACAACAGGCCTCGTCAGACAGGTTTTGATCTCAGTAAATCCAAAAATGAACTCGGTTATATACCGACTTCATTTATAAAATCTTTGGAAATAATCGAAAAACAGTTCAGAGAATTTAAAAGATAATAATAAAAATAATATGATAGAGAAATTTGCCCGCGAGTCGTACACCGAAATGAACGAACTGGTTCTGCCAAATGATACCAATACGTTTGGAAACCTAATGGGTGGCCGTTTGTTATATTGGATGGATATCTGTTCGGCTATTGCAGCACAGAAGCATTGTAGCAATGTGGTTGTTACGGTGTCCGTGGATAATGTATCTTTTAAGCGTTCGATTAAATTGGGTGAAGTCGTCACTATACAAGCGCAAGTTACCCGTGCATTTAACAGTTCTTTAGAAGTGCGCATGGAAATTTTCGCCTCAAATTTGCCCGAGGGCACACGCGTAAAAACCAATGAAGCATATTATACTTTCGTTGCTGTTGATGCCGACAATAATCCCAAAGCTGTGCCGGTATTGATTCCCGAAACAGAATCAGAACACAAAGCTTACGAGGATGCACTGCAACGCAGGGAACTTCGTCTTATTCTTGCGGGTAAATTAAAGCCCGAAAATGCAAAAAAATTAAAAGCACTGGTCAGTCTGTTCAGCCAGAAAAACTAATCTGGCATTGACGTATGAGAAGAAAGCGGTGATATAGACATATATCACCGCTTTCTTTTATGGGTTGTAGGCATCTTTATAAGCCGTAAAATAACTGGATTCCACCGCCTTGCTTTTAGAACCGTTACTCTTCGTTGCCTAAGGCTAAGATGCGATCAAATTCCTCTAGTTTTAGCGGCATCACTGATAAACGGCCCTGTCTTACTAATGCGATATCCTGCAATTGTTCATCCGCTTTGATTGTTTCCAATGTCACAGGCTTCTTCAATGTTTCAACCGGAGCTAAATCCACTACAACCCAGCGCTCATCGTCAGTTGTTGGATCTTGATAGAACTCTTTCACCACCTTCGCCACACCAACGACCTCCTTCCCCTCGTTGCTATGATAAAAAAGAACCAAGTCCCCTTCTTTCATCGCTTTCATATTATTTCTAGCCTGATAATTGCGAACACCATCCCAAAACGTCCGTCCATCTTTATTAAATTGTTCCCAACTATATTTAAATGGTTCAGATTTCACTAAGAAATATTGCATAATCGAATAATTATTAAGCGTTAGATACTATTGTTGTGGCATTAATACTTCCATTTTATCGGCAAAATGTGCGCAGTAATCGCGCAAATCGCCAATAACCTTCTCGGCCATGGGATCGCCACCCGAAGAACGGATAAAAGAATCGCCCAACGTTTGTAAAGTTTCGTAGAAAAAACGCTTCATTTCATCATAAGGCATATCTTTTGTCCAAAGGTCGATACGCATTGAATTTTTGTAATGTGAATCCCATAAGGCTAAAAACATCGCTTTAGCAGGCAATTCCTCCGCATTATTTCCGTCCGTAGATGACCACATAATGTTTTCAGGAACATTGTTTTCATCAAGCTCTACTTGTAATTTTATTTCTGCTTTTTTCATTTTAGTATTGAGATATGAGTATTTAGTAGTGAGATTTCAGTTTTGTAAGCCCATGGCAACATCGTATCTCATCTTATTTTTTTATTTTTCTCTACGCAAATGTCACTTTAACGATCAGACTGACGACACAGACCACGACCAAAAATACGAGCTGCAACATCCACATTCTTTTATTGTCTTTGAGCAGCACCCTGAAAAGGATATCAACGATTGTCAATAGTAGCATCAACGCGATAAATGCTCCCCATGTAAAGAGCGCCTTTTCATCATTGGGATTTTCCATGACAAACCAGGCGACCAAGCATGCACTAGCAATATTTAATGGGGTAAAACGCATGTTGGTTATCGTTTCTTGAAATTACGGCTTGATCCTGTGGATTTACTACCACCAGACTTCCCTTTGCTTTTGGCCTTTGGCTTATACCCTGAGGCACGCTGGGCTTCGCGTACTTCTTTTTGTTTAATGACATATTTCTTCTCATGGAAAGCGCCCTGATAATCTGGATTGTCTTTTTTCTTTTGATTATCAATATCACGTGCAATATCCTGCTTCTCCTGAAAAGGTGTTTTCTCCACAAATACTTCGTCCGGAATCGGATAAACCGGAATACTTTGTTTAATCAATTTCTCAATTTTTCGAACATAATATTTCTCGGCTTCATTGCAAAAAGTGATTGCGTCACCTTCATTAAAAGCGCGTCCCGTCCTTCCGATACGATGGACATAATCTTCTATAACAATAGGAACCTCGAAGTTGATCACATGACTTACATTGGAAACGTCGAGTCCCCGTGCGGCAACATCCGTTGCGACTAGGATACGGATATTCCCTTCCTTAAATGCATTGATTGAATTAATACGCGTATTTTGCCCTTTGTTTGCATGAATGACACGCACCTCATCTTTGCCGTATTTACGTTCCAAAAAATGAAAAACATTATCTGCAACTTGTTTTGTTTTACAAAAAACAATCAATCTACTAAAAGCTTGATCGTCTTTCAATAGATGCTGTAGTAAATTCAGCTTCGTTTTTTGGTTAGGAACAACATATAAAGCCTGACTGACCGTTTTAGCAGGTGTCGCTTGCTCTGAAACTTCAATAATTGTAGGAAAGGCCAAAAAATCACCTGCAATCTTTCGGACCAGTTCGCTCATTGTCGCGGAAAACAATAAATTCTGGCGTTTACGCGGAACAATTTCCAATACGCGATGAATTTTGCTGATAAAACCCATATCCATCATCTTGTCCGCTTCATCCAAAACCAAAAATTTGAGTGATTTAACGACAATATGTCCTTCTAAATATAAATCTAAGAATCTACCCGGTGTAGCGACGATGATATCAACTCCTTTTTCAAGCGTTTCTATTTGTGTCTTAGGTCCTAGTCCACCATATAAAACAACAGAACGTAGATCAAGGTAAGTCGAAAATATTTTAATATTCTCCTCAATCTGCATCGCCAGCTCTCGGGTTGGCGTCAAGATCAAGGCACGTGCGTCAGTTCCCTGTGCATACTTCAATTTCATCAACATGGGCAATACAAATGCAGCTGTTTTGCCGGTTCCGGTTTGGGCTATCCCCATCACATCTTGCCCTGCCAATATCGGTGTAATTGCCTTTTCCTGGATCTCAGTCGGTTGCTGATAGCCCGCTTCCGTGATCGCATTTAAGATCTGTTTATTGAATTTAAAATTTTCAAATGATTGCTGCATCCTACAAAGATAAGGAAAAGAGTCCATTTGCCTTTCTTTGAAGGTCATTCCCTTACACATTTACTTTTAATTGACATAAAAATTGGGAAAAAGCACAATATAAAGTCTAATATTTTGGTTTTTGACAGAATTAAAGCATTTTTGTAGGGTATAAACAAACTTTTTATCAGGTTGATATGAAAAAATTATGGATGTGTTTGTTGCTGATAACAACAAGCTTTACTGCATTTGCCGATGAGGGAATGTGGTTTTTAATGTATCTAAAGCGTCTAAATGAGGCAGATATGCAAAAAAAGGGTCTTCGTCTGAGTGCCGAAGAAATCTACAGCATTAACCACTCTAGCTTAAAAGATGCGATCGTACAATTCAACGGTGGTTGTACCGCAGAAATTGTCTCTGACCAGGGCTTGGTATTTACCAATCACCATTGTGGATATGGCGCAATTGCTGAATTGTCTACACCAGAAAATGACCACTTAACAAATGGTTTTTGGGCAAAAATAAAAAGCGAGGAATTGAAACCCAAATCACTATCTGTACGCTTTTTTGTCCGAATGGATGATGTTTCAAAACGCATTTTAGGCCTGGTTGACAATAAAATGAGTGAAGATGAGCGCAACAAGATTATTGCTGCTGAGATCGCTAAAATCCAAAAAGAGAACAGCGATAATGGCAAGTACGTTGTTGAAGTAAAATCTTTTTATCAAGGAAATGAGTACTATTATTTTGTATACCAAGATTATACTGACGTACGTTTAGTGGGAACGCCACCAAATAGTATCGGCAAATTTGGTGGGGACACGGACAACTGGGAATGGCCCCGTCATACAGGTGACTTTTCTATTTTCCGCGTCTATGCAGACAAAAACGGAAATCCGGCGGAGTATGCGCAGGACAATGTCCCATTGAAACCAAAACATTTCTTACCTGTTAGCTTAAAAGGTGTTCAGGAAGGGGATTTTGCCATGATCTTGGGTTATCCTGGTCGTACGAATCGTTGGATGCCTTCCGGAGGAATCAATCAAAATGTAAAATTTGCCTACCCTGCTTGGGTTGAGGCTTCTAAAACTGGTATGGACGCCATGAAAAAATTCATGGATCAAGATCAGGCTGTTAAATTAAACTATGCTTCAAAATACTCGCAAGTAGCCAATTATTGGAAAAACCGTCAAGGTATGATAGACGCGTTGACTTTACATAAAACGGCCGAGTCAAAAGCTAAAGATGAGGTCAAATTTGATAAATGGGCAAACAAGGCAGCCAACAAAGCGGAATATGGAGACGTGATCAAAACAATCAATGCATTCTATACCGCCACCAATGAGAAAGCCAGACATGACAATTACCTGATGGGAATGATTCGGTCTAGTGCAATCGCAACCCTACCTTACACGATCGGATCTGGATTAGAGGTTTACGCTGCTGGCGATGAAGCCAGAAGAAAAGATATCCTTCCACGTCTAAAATCGGCGATTGATGCTGGCTACGAAAAAATGTATATGCCTTTGGAAGAACAGGTGTTAATTGACGAACTGAATCTATATGCAAAAAAAGCTGGAAATATCGCGCCTTACGTTGCTGAATTAGCGGCTAAGAACAATACTGATTTTACAGCTTACATCAAAGAAGCTGTAAAGAACAGCATTTTTGCTTCTGCTGAGCGTTTGAACAATTACTTACAAAACCCCAATACTGAAATTTTGGCAAATGATCCTTTGTACAAGTTATCTTCAGCGTTGATCAGCAAATACCGTCAGGAAGATCCTAGCTTAAAAGCAGAACAAGATAAATTTGATGGAGCCTACCGCAAATATGTCGCTGGCGTATTGGCATCTAATCCAAAAGGTAAATTCTATCCGGATGCAAACAGCACCTTGCGACTTTCTTATGGTTCGATAAAAGGTTTACCAGAAGACCCGCGTAATGATGCTGACAAGAATTTCTACACCACTTTAAAAGGTACTATCGCGAAGTACAAAAAAGGTGATGAAGAGTTCGATTTACCGCAACGTTTGATGGATCTGTACAAAAATAAGGACTATGGACGTTATGCTGACAAAAAAGGGTATTTACCAGTAAACTTCCTAAGTGACAATGACATAACAGGTGGAAACTCTGGTTCTCCGGTAATAAATGGAAATGGAGAATTAATTGGCCTAGCTTTTGATGGTAATATTGAAGCAATGGCTGGTGATGTAATCTTCGACCATAAGCTACAGCGTACTATTTCAGTTGACATTCGTTATGTATTATTTATCATTGATAAATTTGCAGGTGCAACGAACATTATTGACGAACTTAAGATTGTTGAATAGTTTTTTTTAAGCTTTTTCGATAAAAAAAAACGAAATTTATTTTCTATTTGATTCGTTTTTGTATATTTAAGGAGTGTTTAGGAAAAACCATAAAAACTAAAATTATAATTATAAAAAAATGGAAAACTACGTAAAATTAAAAGAGTTAGTAGCTTCTATCGAAGCTGATGCAGACAAGTTCTTCAACAATGGTAATTCTGCTGCTGGTACACGTGTACGTAAAGGATTACAAGACATCAAAACCTTAGCACAAGAAATTCGTAATGAAGTTACTGCTAAGAAAAACGACGGAAAATAATCTTTCCTGAGTTCACATAAAAAAGGCCTTTCAAACGAAAGGCCTTTTTTTGCCCTTTTAGAGGAACGTACAAGCCATCACCAAATTATAAATTTTAATACCCAGATAGTCACCAAAAGAGGCTTTCAGCTTATCATAAACCTGCTGCCTGGATAGGGGCTTGTCTTTTTTCTTCAATAATGTCGCCGATGAAGCCGTAACAGGGCCAAGTTCAACCTTAGTTGCAAACATATTGTAATGCAATTCAGGCACAGCCAGACCGAGAATCATTCCGGGTAGACCATTAAAAGCTGAGGGTCCGCCGGTAACGGGAATTTGATCTGTATAAAAGGCAACAGCATAGATTGAATCCAGTACCAGTCCGTTGGCTCTGCGGCATGGATATCCCGCAATTTCACGGTACTCGTTAGTAATTTTCCACTTGATCTTCAAAGTCGAATCAGCCACGACTACACGTTCCCCTCCCAATTCGAAAACCGAATTAAACACTTTGCTTTTCAAATTCTGATAGCCACTGATCCCCGACTCAAATATCCCCGATCGCATCAGTCCACTGACAACATCCGGATATTCTTCAGGAAGGTGCTCATAAAGCACCTCATCGGCAGAAAATGTCAATTTCTTTTTTAAGACCTGATTATTTGGAACCTGCTCTACCATTTCCTTAATGGAACTGCGCATATCCTCATCTTTTGCATAGGTTGCATAGCGTTTGAGCAAATTTTTCAGAAAGATAGTCTTGTCATAGGTAATAGTCCCCTGGGTGGGGAAATAAGCGTATTGCCCAACAGCAGTGATTGCCAAGAATAAACCTAAAAATAGGACGATTAACTTTTTGATATCTTTCATGTTATTTTGATTTTACGAGCATTTTATTGATTTCCCAAGTGAATTTCACCATGTAATATCTACTAATTGTGTTGAATCTACGTTCGGTCAGCAGGGTTCCGTTTTGACTTCGGTCAAAACCAACATTCTGCTTTAGAAGGTCATTGACCATAAATGTCAATTCCAGTTTTTCATCTTTCCTGAATTTTTTTGACAGTGCAGGACTCAATACAAACCGTTCAAATTTTTTACTATATACTGCTGTGGGAGCCTGATAACTATAGCTGAAATTCGCTCGCACAATAAATTTAGCCGGTAGAAAGTATTTCAGGTTTCCCTCAGATGAAAACGTGAAGCCCTTGCTATCCTCCATTGCACCGATGGAATTATCCTGGATAAGATATCCTGGAGATACATTGATGTCAAAATCCAGACCTTTGGTTGTCGATCGTTGTACCCCATAATATAGGGAATAGCTCTGTACTTTGGCATTCGCCAAAACACTATTGACATAATTGTAGTTGTTGCTGAATGAGGCCGAGGGGCCTCCGCCATGTCTCAATTGAAATTTTTTCCAAAGTTTACCGTAATACATCGGTCTGATACTAAGTTGATTATTACTATGATGGTTCAAATTGCCCCAGACAAAGGTGGTTTTCCCCAAAGAATCGATTGTTGTATTTTGCACCAAAGCATTGTTTGTACGCGAAGCACTTAAATAGATACCAATAAACTTGTCTTCCAATACAGAATAGGATCTAAAGCTCAGGTTCAGATTATTGGTGTAAGATGGTTTCAGATTCTCGTTACCTAGATATTCATTCAGGGGATCCAAATTCGATCGTAGTGGCTGAATCTGATTTAAAGAAGGTAAACCATTTGTGCCACGATATTCTAAATTAAGTGATTTATTTTTTTGAACCTCATAGTTGACATCGACCACAGGGTTATACACAAAAAATGAACGTGAAAGATTTGAATTTTCCATTCGATTTAATTGAGACAACTTACTATTTTCAAGCCTATTAGACACATTGACTACCAGCTTTTCTAGTGGTTTGTAATTCACCGCAAGGTTATAGCTATTCTTTGTCGTTTTATACAGGAAATCATTGCTATACAAGCTATCTAGTGTATCAAAAGCTCCTGTGTTCCGATTTTTATCGAATGATTCAACTGCGTTGTTGTTTCTATTGAAATTGAGCCCGTATTCAAATGATAAAATAACCTTCTTTGAGATCGGTTCGGAATAAGCAAATTCCCCACCCATAGAAAAAGAGCTATTGTTTACAAATTTTTTCTGATCGAGGGTTGAATCCCTTTC
Source organism: Sphingobacterium prati (assembly GCF_013167215.1). Taxonomy (GTDB): domain Bacteria; phylum Bacteroidota; class Bacteroidia; order Sphingobacteriales; family Sphingobacteriaceae; genus Sphingobacterium; species Sphingobacterium prati. The sequence continues at coordinate 244,046 of NZ_JABJWY010000032.1, read as the reverse complement.
AGCTTTCCCTTCTTTATAAAATGTCAACTTGGAATATAATTCCTGCTCACCATCCTGTTTATAACCCGATGTAGAATAATTGAATGACAGCGAACGACCCTTCTTTTTAAATCTTCGTACGTAGAGTGCCGATGCATTGTACTGTTCTGATTTGGTGTCATTCTTAAATTTTCGGATGTTATCGTTTACCCTCTGTTCAAATTGATTAATGGTAGTTGATTGTGTCTCCGAAGAACTTTTATCATGTCTTTTGTTAGCACCTGCCCATACCGTTAAATCCGACATCGAGTCTACTTTAAATTCGTATTTCAAGCCAACATTATGTTTTTTATTTTCATTGGAGGCAAGCGTATTACTATTGCTGGTCAATATTGTATCGCGAGCTGCATTGCGTGTGAATACATTTCGGACCAGATCCACATTGGAGCGAATATATTTATAGTCGATTCGCCAAGCGTGTTTTTTATTAGCCGTTTTATCTGAATATAGAAATCCGGTATTCAGCGACTTTGGAATACCTTCACCATCAAAATTATCTCCTCGATCATAGTCCCCACCCATACTTGATGATTCTTCGTAACTGAGTCCACTCTTCCCCGTGTTACTTGCGATAAAATAGGCTGAAACCTTAAAAGACTGATTAAAATAGTTCAAAAAGCCTTGCCCGGAGTAGAACTTATCGCTACCTCCACCAACGTCTGTTTTTCCGAATATTCCGCGTCGAGCTTCCTCCTTCAACTTCACATTGATGGTCTGGGTACGTTCACCATCATCAATACCCGTTTTCTCAGCTTTATCGGATTTTTTCTCGTAGACCTGAATCTTGTCGACCATATCCGAGCGGATATTCCGGCTGACCAAAATGGGATCGTCACCAAAGAATTCCTCACCATCAACAAGCATCTTCTTCACTGTTTTTCCCTGTGCCGTAATCTTACCCGAAGCATCTACCGTAATCCCAGGCAGCACTTTCAACAGATCTTCAACCTTCGCATTTTTTTCAACTTTAAAACTTCCAGCATCGTACTCAGTCGTATCGCCTTTGATGCTAATCGGCACACGTCCCATGACGATCACTTCTTCCAACAGTGTTGTACTGCTGGTCATACCAATAGACATGTTGCTGTAATTCTGTCCAGGCAAAATCTCGGCATAATATTCACCGTATTTTGGATAAGTGACAACAATAAAATATTCACCAGATGCGGGTTGTTCCAATGAGAACTTACCGTTTTCGTCAGACCGAGTAAAATTAGTCAAGATGGAATCTTTAGCTGTCAACAACATAATTGTTGCATTGTGCAACTTAAGATGATCCTTCACATCACTGATTTTACCCTGAATTCGGGATTGTGCATTAACTATTCCGTAGAAACAGAATAAAATAAGTAAAAGTAGTTGCCCCACTCTTTTCATAAAATAGCTTGGATAGTATAGTTATAAAAATAAAATTCGTACACAAAACTAATATTTTGTTTTAGTTAATTTTAATTTATCTCAAAAAAAATACATCATTAAAAAAATACAAATATTAATCACAATTAATTGATATACAAATACATAAAAACTTAAAACATAATAAAAGCCCTTTTTATGAAGGGCTTTTATTATCTAAACGGTTAGTAAAACACTTGATTCTATTCAAGTGTATCCACGAAAACTTATAAATTTCCCAGTTCCATAATAAACTGAACGGTCTCTTTATTCATGTGTTGTGACAACACACCCGAAATCTGATCGGTCATGGTCTTTCTCGTCATCCGCTTTACCTTACTTTTTTCAAACTTTTTTTTATCCATGACCAGGTCATTACTTAATTCAACTTTAGTCGCAAAATAAGAAACATGTTGACTTGGCACGACTAATCCCAGGATCATTCCGGGAAGGCCATTGATAGATTCAGGGCCGCCGCTGATAGGAATCTCATTGCAATAATAACCTATCACATAAATTGAATCTGCTGTTAGCCCATTGGCTCTTCGACAATTGTATCCGGCGACTTCGCGATATTCGTCGGTTACCTTCCATTTGATCCGTTTCATGGTATCCTCAACAATGATCTTTTCACCTACAATATCATTATACCTTAGAAAAGAACGAGTGGTCATATTGGACAAGGTAGTTGCTTCAAAATCCAGTGCAAGCATCATAATGTACTGTTTAATCTCTGCATCTGGATTCTCATCCTTTACCGATTCAAATAAAGTTTCAGTAGTATTGAATTTCATGGTTTTCTTCAGCACGGCACTCTCCGGTAACTTAGGAAGAATACGTTCAAAAAACTGTTTTGAGTTATCATCAGCCTTCGCTAAGAATTTCTTACCCACAATATTTTTTATGTACATGGTCTTATCGTAGGAAATGCTGCCAGACCTTCCGAATAGGGTGTATTGCGCCTTCAGGCTTAGGACCCCACAGCACAAAAAGAGAAAAACAATATATTTTAACATGATATTTAACTTAAATTTTATAAAAACATTTTTGTGAAGTCCCAGGATAGCTTAAGCATATAGTATCTCCGGATTGTATCATAACGGCGTTGTGTAAAAATGGATGTTGATGCCGAACGGCTAAAACCTTTATTCTGATTAAGGACATCATTGATCGTGAAATCCAACATCAGGGATTCATTCTTCAGGAACTTTTTACTTACACCGGGATGCAATAGAAATTGTTCAAATTTTTCATCAAATGCTTTTGTTGCCGCTTCGTAGGTATAACTATAGTTTGTATATACTTTAAGGGTTTTGCTTACAAAATATTCTACACTACCATTCGATCCGAATACAAAACCATTGCTATTCGTATTACGTTCCAAGCTCGATTTCATTAAGCGGTATTGTGGGCTGAAGTTTAAATCGAAATTTAATCCGGTCTTGGTATCTCGTTTAAAATTATACGTAAAATTGAAGTTCGTCGTATTGACCTTGTTTAATTGCTGGTTGAATAGATTATAATTGTCGCTCATATTCACATAGAATTGTGGCGAATTAGATAATCCCAATTTCTTACTCAATTTAAAATGATATCCGGACCAGATATTAACTGAGGTATTTGTTTTACCCCCAACATTGTTCCAGGTATAGATATTGAGGCCTTGCGCAGTATCAATGTTTTGTGTGATCGGGTTTTTATCCAAAGTAATATTTCCCCCTGCATAGATATAACTTCCGGTAAGAATCCGAAAAGAGTTATAATTGATATTTAAGGAGTTTCTAAACGAAGGTTTTAGATTTTCATTTCCTAAATAACGGTTGATCTGGTCAGAATTATCCAAAATGGGCTGAATCTGGCTCATGGAAGGCAATTGATTCTTTCCGGTATAATTCATCCATAACCCCTTGGTCTTTGTAAAGGAATAGCCAGCACTCACATTGGGATTATAGGTAAAATAACTTCTGGACAGGCCCTGCTTACTATTGTTGTTATATTGCTCCAGTTTATCGTTATTAAAATTATTGGCAACGGTAAACTTTAGCTTTTCGGTGGTATGCACTATGGCCAATTTATACCTACTGCTCCGCCTATCAAAATTATAATCATTACTGAAACGACTGTCCAGCTCATTATACTCCCCGTCAGCATCTTTATTGAACGATCCGACACGGGAGGAACTGTTACTACTTTCTATTCCGGTTCCTATAACGAGATTCCAGACTTTAGATAAAGGTTCTGTGTACGAAACCGAAGCACTCAGCACGTCATTTTTACTATTACGGTCTTTGCGTTGATCTGTGGATTCTATTGGATTATATTCTGTGGTATCCTTTTTAACGGAATTTTTAACCGTTGAGAATAGATAACCATCTCCTATCATTTCATTTCGCCTGAATTGACCATCAAATGTAAATGAGCGTCCTTTTTTCTTAAATTTATGCGTGAAATAAGTACTAAAATTAAACTCGTTGACAGTATTCTTGATGGTTTCACGGGTGTTTTCAGCGACAGTTGTATCCATATTCTGGGTAAACTGATAGGCTTCACGTTTGTTGTCCGACCAAAGATTTTTTCGGGAAACTCCACCACGGATGGTCAAGGTATTTAATGAATCAAAATTCAGATCATATTTTAAATTGGCACGATGCTGATCATTCTCAGTATCTACAGATTTGGTTGATTTATTATTGATCAGCCCTGTGCTGATTGTCTCATCATCCCCGTCACTGCTTAACCTTCCATATTTATAGTTGATATTGACGTTATGTTTATCTTTGTTGAATTTGTCCGAAAAATTAACACCCGAATTGATGGCACGTGGAATACCGATTACACCCTGCCCTGAAAAAGGATCCGTAAAATTAGACCAGGACATGGATCCGTCATCCCCGTATGAAACGCCCGAGTCGCCGCCATATTTCTGCGCATCTTGCCAATTCATACTTGTTGTACCATTATTTCCAAAGAGACCATATACGGAGATCTTTTGAGATCCTTTGAATTTATTCAACATCAGTTGCCCCATGTAATAATCACTGGTACCACCCCCGACTAACGCTTTTCCAAACATACCATTTTTGGCTCCGTCTTTAAGCTTGACGTTGATGGTCTGCTCACGTTGCCCATCATCAACACCAGTTCGCTCAGCCTGCTCGGATTTTTTTTCGTACACCTGCACTTTATCGACCATATCCGATCGGATATTCCGGGTGACCAGTGTTGGATCATCTCCGAAAAATTCCTCACCATCCACGAGTACTTTTTTGACAGTCTTACCCTGCGCGGTAATCTTGCCCGATGCGTCCACGGTGATCCCGGGTAAAACTTTCAGCAGATCCTCCACCTTCGCATTTTTTTCCACTTTAAAACTACCAGCGTCATACTCTGTGGTGTCTCCCTTTATGGTGATAGGGATTCGACCCGTCACGATAACTTCTTCCAATAAAGTAGCTGTTTTGGTCAATCCCACAGTTAATTTGGAATAGTCCTTACCTTGGGCAATTTGTGTATAATAATCACCATATTTAGGATAACTCACAATCAAAAGATAGGAACCCGTATCTGGCCTGGATAAGGAAAAATCACCATTTTCATCTGATCTCGTAAAACCTGTCAAAATAGAATCTTTAGCGGTTAATAACATGACTGTAGCATCGGATAATTTAACCTGATCTTTTACATCACTTATCTTTCCGGTAATTTTGGACTGCCCCATAGCTATTCCATGAATACCAAAAACGAAAAATAAGAGAATTTGCAAAACTCTTTTCATAAAATTGTTGGATAGTATATTAATATCAATATAACATTAGTATATAAAACCAATGTTTTGTTACAATAAATTTAATTTTATTTCCCGGAAAGCGTCTTTTAGAAATCAGTCGCTAATTGAAACGAAATAAAGGGTTTTAATACTAGGATATATAAAGTACATATATTCCATAAAAGATTCGAAATTATTGATAGCTTTTATGTTGTTCGATCTTGATCAATTTCCATAATTGCAGGCAAAAAAAGCAGATTAGTATTACAAAAATAAGTTGGAAAAATATCGAGATATAATTACGGTAAGCGACCGCCATCTCACTCATTTGAATTTTATTCATATAATAGCTATTGAGTACAATACCGCAGATCGATCCCAAAAGAAAAAATACAATGGCATATTTTTTATCTGAAAGCGCTTTAATTTTTGCTTTTTCCAACTCTTCAATCCGTCCCATAATGCGTTGTTCTAAATCATCAAATGGCATGCTTACTTTGCTCATTTGTATAATCTGTTTCATTTTCTTGTGTTCGTTATCCATGATATTCTGATTTTTTTATCAATTGATTCAAAACCTGTTGCATATTTTTTCGTGCCCGATGTAGAATCACTTTTGTATTAGCAAGTGTCCAGCCCATTATTTCCTGAATTTCTTCCATAGCTTGTTCCTCCAGATAAAATAGGCGTAGGGCGACAGATTCCTTAGGCGATAAAATAGCAAGGGCATCATTGATCATTTCTTTTCGCTCGTTGTTAATAATTTCATCGAGAATGGACTCATCATAGGCCTGGTCATGATCTGCCAAATCAAAATCGATCAGGGCTAATTTCTTGTATCGGATGCTATTAAAAGCAACATGAACAACGATACGATAAAACCAGGTACTAAATTTTGATTTGCCTTTGAAAGAGGTTAAGGATTGATAGCATTTAATAAAAGCCTCTTGAACAACATCTTCGGCCAAATGCTCCTGCTTAACGATAGAAAGCGCAACAGAAAAAGCCATATCCTGATACGTTTTTATAAAATACCGATACGACTCAACATCTCCGGACAGTACTTTTCGAATATAAATTTCATCCATTGAAGGGCTAAATGTCGTATTTTTTATCGAGTTTATTGGCTATAATCATTGACACACCGGCAGCTATGATCAAAATCGCAACAGCTAATGAATCAGGCAGATCGGCATTTACATAATTTTGTATCAGGCCAACAATAAGAAGTCCAAGACCTATTCCTAACACTAAAATACCTGGTTTCTGCCAATCTGAAGGCTGCTTCTTTCGATCCTCTACAGGGATATTGATTGCGGTACTGCGGTAACGCATGATAAAATAAACACAAAGGGTGATACAGGTGAATAATCCCACACCCATAATTGCTGCCATTGACTCTTTTTCCATAATATTTGATTTAATTTTAACATTAGTCACTGTCAGTTCTGAAAAGGTTACAACAAATTGAGTTAAATGTACCGATTTGTGTAAATTTGTTTCAAATACAAACAATATGCAAAACATTAAAGAATATGTAGAAGCAAACAAGCAACGTTTTTTAGATGAGTTGTTTGATTTATTGCGTTTACCTTCGGTTAGTGCTGATCCTAAATTTAAGGGCGACGTACAGAAGACAGCTGAATTTGTCGCTCAAAAACTGCGTGATGCAGGGGCCGACAACGTAGAAGTTTGTGCCACTGCTGGTAATCCAATTGTTTATGGTGAAAAAATCATTGACCCTTCATTGCCTACTGTATTGACTTATGGTCACTACGACGTCCAGCCAGCTGATCCCTATGAATTATGGGAAACCCCTCCTTTTGAACCGACTATCCGCGATGGTAAAATATATGCCCGCGGCTCTGCTGATGACAAGGGACAGTTCTATATGCATGTGAAAGCTTTCGAATATATGATGCAAAACAATGCTTTGGCATGTAACATCAAATTCATGATCGAGGGTGAAGAGGAAGTTGGCTCTGTCAACTTAGGTACTTTTGTCAAGGAAAATACGGCAAGACTTAAAGCCGATGTGATCGTGATTTCAGATACTTCTATGATCAGTATGGCACAACCTTCTTTGGAGACAGGCCTTCGTGGACTTTCTTATGTGGAGGTTGAAGTTACTGGACCAAACCGGGATCTGCACTCAGGTGTATATGGTGGAGCTGTTGCAAACCCAGCTACGATTCTTGCGAAACTCATCGCTTCCCTGCACGATGAAAATAATCATATCGCAATCCCTGGATTTTATGACGATGTCATTGAATTGTCGGCTGAAGAACGTAAGGCGTTGAATGAAGCTCCTTTTGACATTGAAGAATACAAAGCAGATCTAGGTATTCAAAACATATGGGGAGAAAAGGGATATACAACATTAGAACGTACTGGAATCCGTCCTACCCTAGAGGTTAACGGTATCTGGGGTGGATATATCGGTGAAGGTGCCAAAACTGTGCTACCTTCTAAAGCACATGCAAAAATTTCGATGCGTCTTGTACCTAACCAAAATTCAGAACGTATAACGGAGCTATTCAAAAAACATTTTGAAGGTATTGCACCCGATTATGTTAAGGTTCAAGTAAAACCACATCACGGCGGTGAGCCTGTAGTTACACCAACAGATAGCGTTGCCTATAAAGCTGCTGAGAAAGCATTACACGATGCATTCGGTGTTAAACCAATCCCTACCCGTGGCGGAGGATCTATTCCAATTGTTGCTTTATTTGAAGAAGTCTTAGGGCTTAAGACAGTGCTGCTGGGATTTGGATTAGACAGCGACAACCTGCACTCTCCAAACGAAAAATATGGCATCGCGAATTATCTGATGGGTATCTCAACAATTCCTTTATTTCATAAATATTACGCAGAACTAAGTAAATAATTTAGTTTTTCATTAGATAAAGGGTTATTTTTAAATTTTAGAAATAACCCTTTATCTTTTTATGGATTTCGATTTTCGTCTTATCGTATTTTATACTGCAGCTCAGCATCTTAATTTTACCAAGACTGCTTCGGCACTGTTTATCTCACAGCCCGCGGTCAGTAAAAATATCCAGGAACTCGAAAAAAAACTCGGGGTTCCTCTTTTTGAGAGAAAAGGTAATAACCTTGAACTAACGGAATCAGGACAAATTCTTTATAAATATGCCCAACAGATTATCAATCTCTATAATCAAGCAGGGCAGGAAATACAGCAACTTCAAGCAGGACGAAAGGGAAATCTTATTTTGGGTGCCAGTACGACCATATCGCAATATGTACTTCCGACGCTTTTGGCAGATTTTCTAACTCAATACCCCAATAACCGCATCCAGTCTTTTCAATCCAATAGCCGAAGCATTGAAGAACAGCTTATTGACAAAACATTAGATCTCGGGATCACGGAAGGCTCAACGGACAACCGGGCTTTAAAATATATCCCTTTTATGAAAGACGAACTTGTCTTGGTCACCAATAGCGATAACCCCTTACTTAAGCAATTAAAATCACCTATCCTTTCGGATATAACGCGTTTACCCCTAGTGCTTCGTGAGCAGGGATCGGGTACGCGTACCATTATTGAAAACGCGTTAAAAGACCGAGGTGTTAGTTTATCTGAAATCCAGATCGAAATGATACTGCCATCGACCGAGAGTATTAAGGGCTATCTGGCCCGTCGTCATAGCTTCGCCTTCCTTTCCATTCATACGATACAGCGGGAGGTATTACAGAATCAATTATCTATCGTCGATATCCCACATTTATGCATTGAGCGCTATTTTTATTTCACTCATCTTTATGGAGGCCTTACCGGCACGCCCAACCAATTCCTACAGTTCTGCCTAAGACAAAATTTCAAGATATAACATTTAGTTATATCTCATAAAGAATCTTCGTTTTAATCCCAGTCAATAGGCTGGTAGATTTGTCCAAACGAATTAGAGTCATGGAATACAAAAAACTAACAAATTATCTAAAGGCGCTCAGTTGGATCATTATCGCATTGTTTATCACTTGTACGACACTCTGCGTATTCCCACTTAAGCACGAAAACAATGATAAATGGAAAGATTCGTCCGCTGTAACCAATGATTCACTGATAACACATGTATCACAGTTCAAAGCAGTTTCTTTCGAAGACAATCCTGAAGGTGAAATGGCTGGTTATGGCGAGAAACTGATCAAAAATACGTATGACTATTTTTACGATGGAGAACTAAAAATTGGAAATAAATTAGCCTGTACCAGTTGTCATCTCAATGGTGGGACAAAGGCTTTTGCTGCCCCATATGTTGGGCTCACCAATGTTTTCCCGATATATATCGGAAGGGAAAACAAAGTGGAATCGCTGGAAGAACGTATTAATGGCTGTTTTGAACGAAGTATGAACGGTCGCGCTATACCCGAAAACAGTAAAGAAATGCGTGCGATTGTAACTTATATAAAAAACATCAGTATCAATACACTTAATAAAGGACGGTTAGCCGGACAGGGTTTTGTCAAAATGGACATACCAAATCGTGCAGCAGACCTGAAACACGGTAAGTTGGTATTTGAAGGCAAATGCACCAACTGCCATGGAAAAGATGGACAGGGTATGCTACAGCTTGCCGGCAGGGGATATTTATATCCTCCACTTTGGGGAAAAGATAGCTACAACGATGGAGCCGGCATGGCCCGGTTGCTTACCGCCACACGTTTTATCAAAGCAAATATGCCCTTGGGTGCAAGTTATGAAGCGCCACAACTCAGTGACGATGAAGCCTATGATGTTGCCGCCTACATCAACTCTTTCGACCGTCCAAAAAAAGCAAATAAAGAACTTGATTACCCAAATTTAGCAAAGAAGCCAAAGGATAGTCCCTATCCCCCATATGCAGACAACGTTAGTACGGAACAACATAAACATGGACCCTATAATTTTTAATATGATGAAAAAACAATTGACAATTGCTTGTATGCTATTCGCGATGATAACGATTCAAGCGAAAGCTCAAAGCAGCAAATTACTACGCTACAATCAACAATATACAGGAGCTGTTGCTAAGAAAAAAGTGTATAAAGCAATCTACCAATTGGATAGCAATGAGCCAAAAATTATTGAGAAAGCCATTCGCAATATCAACAATGTTCTGAAAGATCCGCGGTTGAAGGGGCATCTTCAAATTGAACTGGTCGCTTTTTCAGGTGGTACCGAAGCATATCTAAAGAAGAACAGCCAGTATGAAAAACCATTGCAGGGTCTCATCGAAAAAGGGGTTATTGTTGCCCAATGCTTAAATACATTAGAAGAGAAGCATATTGCAAAAGAAGAATTATTTGATTTTATCGGCTATGTTCCCAGCGGAAATGGCGAATTGATCTTAAGGGCAAACGAAGGTTGGGTCATTGTTAAACCATAACATGATGAGAAAATTAATAACCCTGAGTCTGATTATGACATGCTTTGCAGGCCCCAAAACTAAAGCACAGGATCATCGTTTTGATCCCCCTTGGAACAATCCACCGGCGTCAGCATTGAATTTTACAGTTCCGGGGATAGACAATATTCCAGATCTTTATGGCGATATTGAAAATCCGCAGCTAACCGTTTTCTTTGCTGGCAATCAGTTTATGGTCGTAGATGATTTACTGGCTTCTTTTAAAAAGGAATATCCCCAATATGAACGTATTTTTGTAGAAACATTACCGCCGGGAATTCTGGCAAAACAGATTAAAGGCGGTTCCATTACGATCGGTAATTTACGCATAACACATAAACCAGACATCTACACAGCCAGCAAGCGGGCCATCAATGAAATGGCCGATTATTTCAGCCATACCCAAACCTATTGTTACAACAATATCTGTTTAATGATACCCCAGGGAAACCCAGCAAATATTAAAACCTTGAATGACCTAGGAAAAGCCAATGTGCGTATTAGCATGCCCAACCCACAATGGGAAGGAATAGGAGAGCAGATTAAGGCTTCTTATAAAAAAGCAGGCGGCGATCAACTAGTCGAAAAAATTATGGTAGACAAGGTAAAGGATGGAAGTACCTATTTAACAAAAATACATCACCGCGAAAGTCCAATGCGTATCCTTTATCGTCAAGCTGACGTAGCTCCGGTATGGACATCTGAGGTCGTTTATCAGAAACTCATTGGTCATCCGGTAGAAAGTATTGCCATTCCTGACGTACAAAATACTACTGCAACTTACGTAGCCGCAAAACTAAAAAATGCCCCACATTCCCAGGCCGCAGATGATTTCCTGAAATTTATGGACTCTCCGAAAGCCAAACAGATTTACCAGAAATATGGATTTACAATAGACTAAAAAAGAAAATGGATAATTAATTATCCATTTTCTTTTTTTACTTTAGGTCAAAATTAGTTGAATTGTATGGTTCCATTGCTCAAAAAACTCCATCGTTATTGGTATTTTATTAGCGTTCTACTTGTTTTCCTTGTATTATTCCCCTATATCTATTTCTTGGCTTTGCATCCAGAAAAAAACTATGCTCGAATCGCACGTATGAGGCGTTGGGTATCGATTGGTGGATCAGCGCTGGCGGGTGTATTTTTTAAGGTCACGTATGAATCGAAAATGAATTGGAACAAACCGATGGTACTCTGTCCCAATCATACTTCAGTGCTTGATATCACGGCGCTAACCTACCTATGTCCTGTCCCGTTTTCATTTATAGGGAAGGCCTCTCTTCTTAAAAACCCCGTAACCCGTATATTTTTCAAGACCATAGACATTCCTGTCACACGGAGAAGTAAAGTGTCTTCATTTAAGGCTTTTCAACGGGCCAACGAGCTTGTCCAAAATGGTCGCAGTGTCGTCATTTTTCCGGAAGGAAAAATCGATGACGGATTTCCTCCTCAGATACACAGCTTTAAGTCTGGAGCTTTCCGTATTGCTGTCCAAAATGATGTACCTGTAGTTCCTATTATTATTGAGAACGCATGGGATATCTTTTTCGATGATGGTGCAAAAAGAGGATCTCATCCAGGAATTGTCAAAGTTCATGTTTTTGCACCCATTGAAACAAAAAACTTTGATAACACCAATGCGGAAGAGTTAGAGAAAATCGTCTACGACAAAATGCATTCCTATTGGATTATGAAGAATAAATCGTATTTTCATCATCCAGAGAACGTCCAAAAAATATGTCAGGAAAGATATTAATCGAAATCAAGGATATTGCACGCGAATACCAAATAGGCTCGGAGACAATCCATGCCCTCAGTTCGGTTACACTCAATATTCACAAAGGAGAATTTGTAGCGCTTATGGGACCTTCGGGATCCGGTAAATCCACATTAATGAACATTTTGGGTTGCCTGGATACCCCCAGTAGGGGTGAATACATCCTTAATGGGATTAATGTAAGTGACATGTCTGAGGATGAGCTTGCTGAAGTGAGAAATAAAGAGATCGGCTTTGTATTTCAAACTTTCAATTTACTCCCTAAAAGTACGGCATTGGAGAACGTGGCCTTACCGCTGATCTATGCCGGATATAATAAGGCTAAACGCGAGGAAAAAGCGACCAGTGCATTAGAAAGTGTTGGACTGGGACACCGCATGGATCACAGACCCAATGAACTGTCAGGTGGACAACGGCAACGGGTGGCTGTTGCCAGGGCATTAATCAATGATCCGTCCATTATATTGGCCGATGAGCCAACGGGAAATCTGGATACAAAAACCTCCATTGAAATCATGGGTCTACTCGAAGAGATTCACTCCAAGGGAAACACCATCATTTTGGTCACACACGAAGAAGATATCGCACTCCATGCCCATCGTATTGTACGCATGCGCGATGGCCTGATTGAAAACGATTATCCGAATGCTGATATCAAATCCGTGTCGCCACGGCTAAGTGCCCTAAATGAAAAAGGGAGTGACTTTGAGAATATTTAAAAATATTATTTCATTATAAATCAGACACTTATATTATTGACACAAAAATAACAATTGATTTACTTGTTTAAGTTAAATTAAATGATAGTTTTGCGAAAATAGAGAACTTAAATTGTTTTTATATGTATTGGACATTAGAATTAGCTTCGCATCTAGAAGATGCACCGTGGCCAGCAACAAAAGATGAATTAATCGATTATGCTATTCGTTCGGGTGCACCAGTTGAGGTGATTGAAAACTTACAATCTCTTGAGGATGATGGTGAGCCATATGAAAATATTGAAGAAATTTGGCCCGATTATCCGACAAAAGATGATTTCTTCTTCAATGAAGATGAATATTAGCAGATAAAAAACGCCTTTTGATGAAAGGCGTTTTTTATTTCATGAAATTAATCTATCGTTATGAAGTTCAGTCTTAAGCTTATGAAGATAAAAGTAAAGGTATTGTTATTAACGTTCATAAGCTGTATGCTAGCCACTTCCCTGTCTGCTCAGGAAAGCTTAGCTGCGAAAGAACCTGTTGCTGTATTAAAAAAATTCGTACAGCGTCTTAATGATGCCGATTTAGCGACCGACATTATTTTAAGTCAGGATATCGTAACAGCTAAAAACCTCGATGAAGACCAACAGGAGTACCTTTTGGCCAGCATAGACGAAATCCGTATCAATGTACAAAGCAAGGATATCAACAAATTAGAATACATCAACTTCGTTGAAGCCGGCCGGAAGGAAACCTACGATATCGACCTGGAGGGAATTGATCCGCAACAGGTGTATTTCGTAAGGTATCTCAAACGGTTTGTATTTGCTGCGGTTATTCGGGATAAAAAAATAGCTTCCTTTACCCTGGTTTCTAAAGGGAATAATAAAGCACATTTTGTGTTCTATTAGTTGTTTTCGTCTTTATTCTTTGTTTATCCGACTAGTAACCAAGATATTCAGGCCAACCTGGAAACGTTCAGTCGATTGAGCTATAGACAAAGTGCAATAAATTTGGATTATTTATGACTGTCTTGTGGATCTGCTTGTAAGCTGTATGACGTACTAGAAGATTTTTTAAAAATTTTTCAACAAAAAGACTTGCATTTTAAAATTCTATCAACCATATTTGTATTAATAAAAATGGAAATGATAACAACTATATTAAATAAAGCTTGGTGGTGGCACAACGAATAACGTTGTGGCAAACTCCTATTGCATTATTTGATATATACATCAAGATATGATGGGCTTGCCTGAATAAGGTAAGCCTTTTTTATTTAAAAATATTATGAAAGAAATTTTAGCTCATTTATTTGAATACAAGACTTTTTCGCGGCAAGAGGCTTATGAGATTTTGATGAACATTGCCAAAGGTAAATATGACAGTCATCAAATCGCTGCTTTTATGACAGCTTATGGCATGCGAAGTATACGGGTAGAAGAACTTGGCGGGTTTCGGGATGCTATGTACGATCTATGCCTCAAGCTGGATTTTGATGGTTATGACTTAATCGACTTATGTGGCACTGGCGGTGATGGCAAAAACACGTTTAACATCTCTACAATTGCTTCTTTCGTGACAGCTGGCGCAGGTTATCAGGTGGCCAAGCATGGCAATATAGGGGTGTCATCGAGCTGTGGTTCCTCAAATGTTATGGAGTATTTGGGTTATCAATTTAGTAATGACAAAACCGAATTACAGCGCCAGCTAGACCAGGCCAATATCTGCTTTCTTCATGCACCATTATTTCACCCAGCCATGAAAACTGTTGCTCCCATACGTCGCGCATTGGGGGTAAAGACATTCTTTAATATGTTGGGACCATTAACAAATCCGGCCAATCCGAGGTTTCAATCTGTCGGTGTATTCAGCTTGGAACTTGCACGGCTCTACGGCTATTTATACCAAAATACAAACAAACAATATTCTATTATCCATGCACTGGATGGTTATGACGAAATATCCATGACCGGAGATTTCAAGGTTATCAACAATCAGGGGGAAAACTATTATAATATGGAGGAGTTAGGCTTCACTCCTGTCCTTCCACAGGAATTAGCTGGTGGTGACAGCGTTGCCGAAGCAGCGCAGACATTCTTATCCATTTTGAATAATACAGGTACAGATATACAGAACAACGTTGTCCTGACTAATGCTGCATTTGCTATTAAAACTTTTCATCCCGAAAAATCTTTTGGCGATTGTTTCTATGAAGCCGAAGAATCACTGATGACTGGTAAGGCGCTCGAAAGTTTCAAAAAAATAATAAAATAATAAGATGGTGATCAAGATAAAAGTTTGCGGCATGAAACATCCCGACAATATCGTTGGGCTGACCTCACTTGCTGTTGACTATATTGGCTTTATATTTTATAAAAAATCTAAACGCTTTGTCGGCGATGCCAATCAGGAATATATTAAGGGGCTCAAAGGTCTCATAAAAGTTGGTGTTTTTGTCAATGCAGACCTTGCCGAAATCTGTGACAAAATAGACAAGTTCAACTTAAATGCAGTGCAACTACATGGAGATGAAAGCCCTCAATTTTGTGAAGAACTGAAGCTACGCGGACAAGTGATCTTGATCAAAGCTTTCGGTATAGACCAACATTTTGACTGGACCGTATTGAATGCTTATGGAGGAGCAGTTGACTATTTTTTATTTGACACCAAAAGTAATTCCTACGGTGGTACCGGTACACAATTTGACTGGTCCTTACTCCACCAATATAAGCTTGAATACCCTTATTTTCTAAGCGGCGGTTTAGATGAGAATAATATTAGCGCAGCATTACAAGCTGATGATCCCAGGTTATATGCCTTGGATCTCAATTCAAAATTTGAAATAGAACCAGGGTTAAAAGATATCAATCTTTTGAGCCACAGTATAAATAGTATTAAAAAATGAGTATATATCAAGTCAATGAAAAAGGATATTATGGTCCATTTGGTGGTGCCTATATCCCAGAAATGCTCTATCCCAATGTAAAAGAGCTACGTGAAGAATATCTCAAAATAATTGAAGAGAAAAGCTTTCAGGAGGAATTTAACCAGCTGTTAAGCGATTACGTCGGGCGCCCTTCTCCTTTGTATCATGCCAAGCGGCTTTCAGAAAAATATGGTACAACGATCTATCTCAAGCGTGAGGATCTCAATCATACAGGCGCACATAAGATCAACAATACCATCGGTCAGATCCTTTTGGCTGAGCGTCTCGGAAAAAAACGCATCATTGCAGAAACAGGTGCTGGACAACACGGGGTTGCTACTGCAACCGTCTGTGCCTTAAAAGGGATACAATGCGCTGTCTACATGGGCGAGATTGATATTCAGCGCCAGGCACCCAATGTCGCAAGAATGAAAATGATGGGCGCCGAGGTTATTGCAGCGACATCTGGTTCGAAGACACTCAAAGATGCAACAAATGAAGCGTTGCGGGATTGGATCAATAATCCGGTAGATACGCATTATATCATTGGATCCGTCGTCGGTCCACATCCTTATCCCGATATGGTTGCCCGTTTTCAGTCAATTATTTCCGAAGAGACGAAAAAACAGTTATTCGCAAAAACTGGTAGCGAACACCCCGATATTGTACTCGCCTGCGTTGGTGGCGGATCCAATGCTGCAGGGATGTTCTATCATTTCCTCGAAGATGAAAATGTTCAGTTATATGCTGTAGAGGCAGCTGGACATGGTGTTGATTCGGGTGAATCTGCAGCAACCACTGCCTTGGGAAAAGAAGGCGTATTGCACGGAAGCCGGTCCATATTGATGCAAACTGAAGATGGTCAGGTGATTGAACCTTATTCAATCTCTGCCGGACTTGATTATCCGGGCATCGGACCGCAGCATGCTTGGCTGTTTAAATCTGGAAGAGGAAAATACGTCAGTATAACAGATGATGAAGCTATGCAGGCAGGATTGGAACTCACTAGACTGGAAGGTATTATTCCTGCGATCGAAAGTTCACATGCACTCGCTTATTTGGGCAAAATTCCTTTCAAAGGTGATGAAACCGTGGTGGTTTGTTTATCAGGACGCGGTGATAAGGATCTCGATAACTATATGAAATACTTTGATTTTTAAAGCATGAATACCATTGAAAAAAAAGGAGGGAATCCCCTTCTATCGATATATTTTACAGCGGGATATCCCGAACTGGATAGTACAATCCGCATCGCTAAAAAGTTGGAGGAAGCCGGTGCAGACTTTCTGGAGATTGGTTTTCCGTACTCTGATCCTGTCGCGGACGGACCTGTTATCCAACACAGTTCGGAAGTTGCCCTGGCCAACGGTATGACTGTCAAAAAATTATTTGAACAGTTGCGCGAACTGCGTCAGCATGTTCGGATCCCGGTCTTCCTGATGGGCTATGTCAACCCAGTGATCCAATTCGGGGTTGAGAAATTTTGTGAAGAATGTAAAAATGTAGGTGTGGACGGAGTCATTATTCCTGACCTACCCATGTATGAATATGAGGACCTCTATCAGGAAACTTTTGAAAAGAATGGTATCGCGAATATCTTTATCGTTACACCACAGACTTCCACTGAACGAATCAGAAAAATTGATAGTCTTTCCAATAGCTTTATCTACTTATTATCCTCCAATGCCACAACGGGCAAAACACTGGATGTAGGCGAAGATACGAATGCGTATTTTAAACGGATTCATGATCTCCAATTGAAAAACCCGTTGATCGTCGGGTTTGGAATATCAAATAAAGAAGCCTTCCAAAAAGCAAGTCAATATACTGCAGGCGCAATCATCGGCAGTGCATTCGTAAGAAGACTAGGAGAAAAAGATTATATGGATGAAATCCCTGATTTTATACAATCAATAAAAGGGTAAGCGTCTATGTAATGAAGTAAACAAGCGTTCAGTCGAAGGTAACAATTCTTTCACTGAGCGCTTGCTATTTTATAATTAGGCCGTAAAAACCAATATTTGAAAAAACATACATTTCGACATAGCACTAACCGAATAAACTAACGTATGGATACAAGAAGAGATTTTTTGAAAAAAGCAGCCATGCTTGCTGGTGGAGCATCACTTTCTCAGGTTATGTCATCCGCGATTGCAAAAGCAATGGCTATCAACCCTGCTATGGGCAGCACCTTTTACGATGCCGAACATATAGTTTTACTGATGCAGGAAAACAGGTCTTTTGATCACGCTTTTGGTACGCTACGTGGTGTACGGGGGTTCAACGATCCGAGAGCGATCCGTCAACCGAACAAACACAAAGTATGGTTGCAGACGCAAAAAAACGGAGCAACATACGCTCCTTTCCGATTAGATATCAAAGATTCGAGAATTACATGGATGGGCTGTCTCCCCCATAATTGGACTGATCAGACCGATGCCCGAAATAACGGAAAGATGAATAGATGGTTAGATGTCAAGCACTCCGGATTTAAAGAGTTTGCAGACCTTCCACTGACCATGGGACATTACACACGTGAAGATATTCCTTTCTACTATTCGTTCGCGGATTCTTTTACCATCTGTGATCAACATTTTTGTTCAAGTATCACCGGCACCAATCCCAACAGACTCTATTTTTGGACAGCTAATATTCGGGAAAACTTAAACGGAAAAGCTTTAGTATGGAATGGTGATTCAGAATTTAGCGGCAAAGCGAACTGGAAAACCTTCCCCGAACGTCTTTCAGAGCTGGGCGTAGATTGGAAAATATACCAAAATGAGATTTCTTCGAGCAGTGCTGGCTACAGTGGTGAAGCCAATAGCTGGTTAGCAAACTTTGGGTGCAATCCCATGGAATACTTTCCGCAATATCAGGTCAAATACAGTCCACGATATAGGGAGCTTCTCACAAGTAAAAAAGAAGAACTCGAACAAAAAATAGCCGCTACACCTGCTAAAGATACGCTTGAAAAGTTGCGTAAGGACTATGCACATGTACGCGAGGAGCTGCAACACTATACCGCTGAGAACTTCGAGAAACTCGATGAACTGACAAAAGATATCCATCGCCGTGCTTTTGTCAATAACAGTGCTCAGCCCGATTACATGAAACTCGAGACCATGCAATACCAGGAGGGGGATAATCAACGCGAGCTACAGATCCCTAAAGGCGATGTCCTGTATCAATTCAGAAAAGATGTTGCCGAAGGTAAACTTCCCACAGTATCTTGGCTTGCACCACCTCAACTTTTCTCCGATCATCCCGATTCCCCTTGGTTCGGCGCTTGGTATGTAAGTGAGATTATGGATATCTTAACTCAAAATCCAGAAATCTGGAAAAAAACAATCTTTATACTTACTTATGATGAGAATGATGGTTATTTCGATCACTTCGCTCCTTTTACAGCGCCCAATCCTTACGAATCAAATAGCGGAAAAGTATCTTCAGATATAGACCCTAAATTGGAATTTGTGCGTCGCGACGAACAGTATTACCCGGAAAGTGGAAGAGAAAGCAATATCGGCCTAGGCTATCGTGTTCCTTTGATCATAGCCTCACCTTGGACAAGGGGCGGATGGGTAAATTCACAGGTATTTGACCATACATCGAGCTTACAGTTTTTAGAGAAATTCATTAGCCATAAAATCAAAAAGGAAGTTAAAGAAACCAATATAAGTAGCTGGCGACGTACAGTCTGCGGGGATCTCACTTCAACTTTTAGGCCTTATCGTGGGGAGTTGATCAACAACCCGTTGGTGTTGAACCGTCAGTCTTTTATTAAAGAGATCCATCAAGCACAATTTAAAGGACTTCCAATGGGATTCAAAGCATTGACAGCTGAGGAGATTGAGCAGATTGAAAAGAACCCTAGCCGTTCGCCTTATTTCCCGAAACAAGAACAAGGGCTTCGTGACTCCTGCATTCTTCCCTACGAGCTTTATGTGCATGGAGAATACGGATCAAATGGAACATATCAACTGACATTTGAAGCGGGGAATAAAATGTTCGGCACACGTTCTGCAGGCTCACCTTTTACGGTGTACCATGGCACGCCTTATAAGGGGGAGGTCGGCACTTCCCGTAACTACGCGGTATCTTCAGGGGACCGAATCTTTGACAATTGGTCGATCGATGCATTTGACAAGGGGCAGTTTCAACTTGAGGTATATGGCCCCAATGGATTCTATCGTATGTTTAAAGGTGATGCACAACACCCCAAAATTAAAATCCACTGCACTTACGAAAAAAGTAACGATCAACAGTCATTTACAGGACGCCTCACTTTCACATGTACAAATAACGATAGTAAAAGCCATCGTCTCCTACTTGAGGACATCAGCTATGGCAGAGATAGGAAGGAAATCCAACTCGAACCCGGAGCGTCAGCGATAATTCAATTCGATCTTTCCAAACAAAGCTTTTGGTACGATTTCCGTGTGAGCTGTAAAGATTACAACATATTTGAGGAACAGTATGCGGGCCGTATAGAAACCGGAAATAGTGGAAAAAGTGATCCACTATTGAGCCGATAATTAAAGAACGCTTATACTATCTGTATTATTCCTCTATGCGACGGATAACATGGTAAAAAACTTTATACAGTAAAACTGCACCAACTATTAAAAAAACAGCTAATAAATATAAACTAATGGAGTTAATAAATAATAGACACATCATAACGGTAATTTTTGGTTATTCTTTCTGATGTACAAGTTATAACATTTATCCAAAATATTACAAGAAAAAATTACAAATTTTCTCTACTTTTGTTGTGATGAGGAAAATTGCATTGTTTATCGGCTTATTTTTTTATTTGCTTACGGCAAGTGGTGCAACTTTACATTTTCATTTTTGCCAAGGTGAGGCGCAAAGTATTTCATTGAGCCAAAATCAAACGGCTCATTGTCCACTATGTGCTAAGTCGGATAAAAAGCAGCAAAATCACTGTCATCAAGAAGGCAGTTGTAAAGATGTCGTTATTGCCGCTCAAAAAGTAGATGAATTTAATCGATTATCACAAACCCTTAATTTCAATAGTTTCTCTCCGGCAATTGTTACACTGCATTGGATATATAATTATTATCAATTTCCTACCGATGAGGACAACCTATCGAAATTAAGTGCTAATCAGAACACCGTAATAAAAAGGTACAGTCCCGCTGTATTTATTCTAAATCAGAGTTTCAGAATTTGATTCTTTTCTTTTTTGATTTTTAATCAAAATAATTGTCGATGATTTCTCTTCGACTTTACATGCTATGCGCGTTTTTTTCAGGCCGTACATAATCAAAAAAACTATGAATCAAATTTTAAAAAAAATATATACAACAACCCTTTTATTGTTATTTTCCCTCGCCATTGTGCAAGCACAAAGTGATAGCACCCGAACACTGACTGTTGCCGGTAATTGTGCAATGTGTAAAAAGCGGATTGAGACCGCTGCGAAATTACCGGGTGTAGAAAGCGCTGTATGGAATGCAAGCGATAATTTACTACATCTTAAATACAATACTCAAAAAGTTGAATTGGAGACCATCAAAAAGAGTATTGCCCAAGTTGGGCATGATGTTGAGAACTTAATCGCGAGTGAAGAATCCTATGCAAAACTCCATGAATGCTGTATGTACCCGCGATTGGAAAACGGAAAAGCGCCCGAAAAGAAAGTAGCCCCTATTGAGGCTGGACACGATGGTCATTCCCATACTATCACAGGTGTCGTTGTCGAAGAGAATGAAAAAGGAGATCTAAAACCTATCGTTGGTGCTAATTTACATTGGGCTAACTTACCCAGCAGAAATGCCAGAAGTAATGAGAATGGTGTGTTTAAGTTGGAACACAAAGAAGGTTTTGACAAATTGGTTGTCAGTTATGTCGGCATGAAATCCGATACGATCACGATTAAAGACCTACATGAAGTCGTTATGATTACGGCAAAGGGAAATGTACTGATGGAAGTCGAAGTCAAAGGAACACGTCAATCCACCTATATTGATCGTATGACTCCTGCTCGACTGGAAGTTCTTACAGGAAAGGAATTATTTAAAGCTGCCTGTTGTGACCTCAGTGAAAGCTTTGAAACCAATGCTTCAGTGGATGTGATCAGCGCTGATGCCGTGACTGGTAGCAAACAGATTCAAATGCTGGGGCTAAGTGGTATATATACCCAATTAACGGTCGAAAACTTACCGGGCCCACGTGGCTTAGCATCCCCCTTAGGATTAAATTCCATTGCTGGCACCTGGATCGAATCTATCCAAATTGCTAAAGGAGTAGGTTCTGTAGCTAATGGATATGAAAGTATGGCTGGTCAGATCAATGTCGAACTGAAAAAACCACAAAATTCTGAAAGATTATTTTTCAATGCCTATGCCAATAACATGGGACGTACCGACGTAAATCTAAATCTTTCACAAAAAATAGGTCAACATTGGTCAACATCCCTGTTATTACATGACAATTTTATGTACAATAAATCCATGAACTTTAGTCACAATGGATTTAGGGATGTCCCTGTTGGTAATCTTTTTTCAGGTGTAAACCGTTGGTTATATGAGAATGGTAAAGGCTTAATGGTGCAATTTGGCATCAAGTATCTAAATGATGACCGCACGGGCGGACAGATAGATTTTGATAAGAAGACAGATAAAGGGACCACAAATCGTTATGGCCTTGGATTCGACATCGAGCGTGTTGAAGGTTTTGCTAAAATCGGCTATGTATTTCCAGAAAATAAACACCGAAGCATCGGTCTACAGCTCGCTGGATCCAACTATAATCAAAAAAGTTATTTTGGTCTAAAAAACTACAATTCCGAGCAACAAAATGGTTATGCGAATCTATTGTTTCAGGACATTATAGGTACTGTCGCACATAAATATCGTGTAGGTGCCTCCATCAATTACGATAATTACGATGAGTGGTACTTAACAGATCAGAACTTCAAACGTAAAGAGGTTGTTTCCGGTGCATTTGCTGAATACACGTTCAGCCCATCCGAAAAATTTGATGCTGTCTTAGGGCTACGTCAAGACTATAATTCATTGTATGGATGGTTTACAACGCCGCGGCTGAATTTACGCTATGCGCCTATCGCCGGCACAACGTTCCGTGCAAGTTCAGGCAGGGGCCAGCGCACAGCCAATATCTTTGCCGAAAATACAGCAGTTCTGGCTAGTAGCAGAAGGCTGATCATTCAGTCCCAGGATATTTACGCTAAAGCATATGGTCTGCAACCAGAGATATCCTGGAACACAGGAGTTGCAGTAGATCAAACGATGCGTATCTTTGGAAGAGAAGCCTCCGCTTCCGTTGAATTTTTTCATAATAACTTTTCCAACCAGGTGGTGGTCGACTACGAAAACCCAAGGGAAATCAGTTTTTACAACCTAACGGGAAAATCATTTTCCAATAGTTTGCAGACGGAATTTCGCTTTATGCCGGCACCACACTTTGAAACACGATTGGCCTACCGCCTATTGGATGTTCAGACTGACTTTGAAAGTGGTAGAAAAACCAAGCCTTTGTTGGCAAAACATCGCGGTTTCGTCAATCTAGCGTATAACCATCACGGTGGATGGAGCTTAGATTATACCTTGAATGTAGTCGGACCAAAACGCATCCCTTCGACAATAGATAATCCTGTTGAATATCAGATGCCGACCGAATCAAAAACATATGCAACGATGAACGCACAGATCAGCAAAACTTTTGGAAAAGACAAAAACTTTACCGTTTATGTCGGTGGTGAAAACCTGTCCAATTATTTTCAGAAAACACCCATCCTTGCAGCAGATCAGCCTTTCGGAAATTACTTTGATACTTCCATGTTATGGGGCCCTTTAACAGGACGTATGTTTTATACGGGCGTTCGTTATTTCATAAAATAGTATGAGCTTAACATAAAACAGCGGCATAGCCGCTGTTTTATGTTAAGCTTTTCAATGCTTGGTATAACCGCGCCGTCGGAAGTCCCACGACATTATTGTAATCTCCTTCGATCTTCTCGATACCAATTAAGCCAATCCATTCTTGGATGCCATAGGATCCAGCTTTGTCGAGCGGTGAAAACTTCGAAACGTAATAGTCGATTTCTTCTTGCTCCAATACATGAAAATACACTGTTGTCGTTTCGACAAAGGAATGCACGACACCTTCCCAACGTATCGCTACCGCGGTAATGACCACATGTTTGTTTCCAGATAAGGCTGCCAATGTTTGCGTGGCTTCTGCCGCAGTCTTCGGTTTCCCTAAAATTTCACCCGCGGCGGACACAACAACGGTATCAGCGCAGATCACCAAGCCATCTACTTTATCTGCAAAAGCCTTCACTTTTTGCAGTGCAATCTGCCGTACTGCTTCACTCGCTGAAAGACTCGGATCAACATACTCCTCAGTTTCCCGTACTTCCACTTCAAACTCGATACCCAGTCCTGATAAAAGCTGTTTCCGTCTAGGAGATTGAGAACCTAAAATAATTGTTTTGTCCTTTAAATTTTCTAACATCATTACATACTCTTTATTGATTCATCCACATACCAATTACCTTGCACTTTGAGTACTTTTTCAATCAGTTCCCGTACAACCCCTTTTCCACCATCAAAACCCGATACGTAGTGCGATATCTTCTTGATTTCCTCCACCGCATCCGCCGGAGACACAGCCAAACCTACAGCGCGCATACAACTAAAATCAGGAATATCATCACCAATATACATTAATTGATTAAGTCCTAAATTATAGTCTTTAGCCAAAGCTGTCAGTTTTGAAAGTTTATCTACGACACGCGAGTGAATTTCTTTGATGCCTAACCCCTGCAGACGGCGCTCCACTCCTAGGGATGCCCCCCCAGTTATGACAAAAATCAGATAACCTTTTTTTATCGCCAATTGCATGGCGTACCCATCCTTGATATTAAAAGTTCGCAGCTGTTCTCCAGCTTCATTCACTTGAACAGTTCCATCTGTCAATACGCCATCCACATCCAACACAAATCCTTTTATCGTTTTAAATTCAGTCAGTACCATCGATATATATTTTTGTAAAAATAAGGCATTTCCACTGAATATACGATTACATTGTTGCACCTTATCTTAGCACTAATTTCGCCATGAAATTATTCAAATAAGCCAAAATATCATTTATTTGTCACAACATAGTTGTATCGGCAACTTAATATAAAAAACATTTGGACGGAACCTGTTATTTACTGTATCTTTGTAGAAGATAATTAAAGGTTATCTCGCTATGAAAAACACTAACAGCGCTATTCAAAATGACAATTCATTGAAAGCAACGCAAGATTACAAAAACAATCAATATAGTTTTTCAAAGCAAAAAACACGGCAACTAAATTAGGTTGGTCGCCTTTAAAAAGTCTTTTCATAATTTAGGTTTATAATTGGTTAGTAACAAACCCTGGTGCCCATCATCAGGGTTTTGTTTTTTTTGAATTTTTGACTATTTTAAGAATAGCAAGTTTTTTTGTTATTTTACATCTATCTTTTTTCTCCAGATAACATCAGGAAACTAGCGACAGAAAAATGAACGATAGTTGGGCGACCAAAATTTATTAAACTCATTCTTACATGGAACAAAAAAACTATAGAAAACAAATTACCATAGGAGTGATAATTTCTTTTTCGCTTATTTTTATTTCCGCCCTATACTTCTTTATCTCTTTACACCATATCCTAGATAATGAGCGTAATATCGTTCAGGTAGCTGAAAATAGATTTAATGTGATTAATGAAATTAGATCAAACATCGATGCAGTCAATGATGTTAAACTTCATTATTTCATAAAAAAAGATCCTACCCAATTTATTCCCTATCAACGCGAACTAAAGCAAACAGATGAGTTACTGAGATCCATTCGTAGAACGGATGATCACTACATCGTTTCGTCAAATGCCATTGAAAAGCTTCGTAAAGAAATCGCGCTTTTCTATGATTTTGCAAAAGATATCGCCTATGCGAAGGTTAACATTGGCACACTACCACCATACATCCAGGAACAGAAAACATCCATCTTAAATCAGATCGATATCTTATCCAGAGCGCTGCTCGACCAAAGAGCTAGCTTACTAGAAAAATCAAGGAACAATCTTCAACTGGCACAAAATATCACTTACCTTTTCATTGCGATTGGCTTAAGCGGTTTTTTCTATATCCTAGCAAAATTCTCCAGTATTTCCAAAGTGCTAAGAGCAACCGTTAAAGGCCAAAGAGAATCAAATAACCGCCTTCAACTCTTACAGGATCAAACTAATAATGATAACTGGATCCTAAATGCCATCAATCAAATTGATGAACAGTTACGTGGCGATTACAATGACAAAAAGATAGCGGAAATCAGTTTAAATGCGATCACCAAAATGACGAAAGCTCTGGGGGGAACAATCTATATTTTTGACGATAATTACCAGGAATATCAATTATGCCATAAGCTAGGCATTGCCCCTGCCCAACAGATAAAAAAGAACTTTAAGGAAAAAGAGGGTATTTTAGGAGAAGTAGCAAACAAACATGCAGTAGTCAAAATCAGGGATATCGATCACTCCCATCTTATTTTAGAGACTTCGCTATCCAATAGGATCAAAACAGAGATCTATATCATTCCATTTACTTATGAAAATCATTGCGTTGGTCTAATGGAAATCTGCTGCCCGATCGTGAATGAAAAAGAGGATCAGCTACGATTCAATTTCTTGGATAAAGTAAAAGACAATATCGCCATCATTCTCAAAGTTGCACAAACCCATGGCAAGCTTACCGATCTCTATGAAGAACTTCAACAACAAACCGAAGAGTTGGAGGCGCAACAAGAGGAACTAAGAACCACCAACGAGGAATTAATCCATAAAACTCATCTACTGGAAGCTTCAGAGGAAGAATTACGCGTACAACAGGAAGAACTCATCCAAACAAATAATGAACTGGATGAAAAAGCACAATTACTCTTTGCTCAAAATGAAGATTTAGAGAAAGCAAAGCTGGCGATCGCCCAGAAAATAGAGGAAGTTGAATTATCAAGCAGGTACAAATCTGAATTCATGGCAAATATGAGTCATGAATTGCGGACTCCACTTAACAGCATTCTTATACTTGCCAAATTATTACAGGACAACAAAAAGAAAAATCTAAATGAGGATCAGATAAAATATGCCTCCGTCATCCATAGTGCAGGGTCAGATTTGCTCTATTTGATCAACGAATTGCTGGATTTGGCAAAAATAGAATCTGGAAAAGTCGAAGTTTTAAAAGAACACATCAACACAAATGATCTGGTGGATTACATCAGTGATTTTTTCCATGATACTGCTGCATCAAAAAGCATCAGATTTAATGTGGAAATCGGTAGCGATACTCCAAAGGAATTTATTGGTGACGAGCATCGCATTCAACAGGTTCTGAAAAACCTATTGTCGAATGCTTTTAAATTTACAGGCGAAGATGGTACAGTATCGCTCATGATCAATGTCGAGAATAAGCATTTATACTTTACGGTTAAGGACAATGGGATAGGAATCGCTCCGGAAAAACAGGAACTTATCTTTGATGCATTTAAGCAAGAAGATGGATCGACAAGCCGCAAATATGGTGGTACAGGACTTGGTCTATCCATATGCCGTGAAATAGCAAGTCTCTTGAAGGGAAGAATAACACTAACCAGTAAAGTCAACGAAGGCAGCACGTTTATTTTCAATTTACCATTAGAAGAGGAAGCTGAAGGTAAAATCTCAGAATTACCCATCATCGAAAATAATAGTGTAACATCCGATCCACAATTAGAAAATATAACAATCGAAAAGGATCATACAGCTAAAAAGAGTAAAAACAATAAGTTATTAATCATCGAAGACGATTTCATTTTTGCTGGTATCCTAAAAGATTATGCAATCCAAAACGGATACGATGTCCATATAAGCTACGATGGTCAAGATGGCCTGGATAAAGCACAAAATTTGCTACCAGTTGCTATTATATTAGATATTATGTTGCCTAAAATGGATGGCTGGGAAGTTCTTCGCAACCTCAAAAAAGGCGATTCGACAAAAGATATACCTGTACACATGATGTCAGCAGGAACATTTCTCCACGATGAGCCGATATCCGCTGGTGCCATCGGTTTTATCTCAAAACCGGTCTCTGAAGAATCCTTAGCTGAAACTTTTCTAAAAATTAAAGCTTCAACAAGCCATCCAATCAAGAAAATTCTATTGGTTGAAGACCAGGAAATTCAAAGTGATTTTATCAAGCAATCTCTTGAAGAACAGGATATTCAAATATTTCAGGCATTCAATGCACAACAAGCGCTCGACCTTTTGTTTCAGGAACAAATATTTGATTGCATTATTATGGATCTTAATTTACCAGATAAATCCGGTATAGAACTCCTCAACGAGATCAAATCAAATGGTCAATTTAAAGATCTGCCGATTATCATTAACACCGCCATGGAGCTAAGCCCTGAGCAGACTTCAGAAATTTTGCACCACAGTCAAGCCATGGTATTAAAATCAGCCAAATCCAACAATAGATTAATTGACGAAGTCAATTTATTCTTAAATAAAATCCGAAGTAACAAGGTAGAATATCATTCTTATAATAACAATTCATCTGTGCTTGCCGAGAACAATTTGGCAGCCAAGACTGTATTGCTTGCAGACGATGATATGCGCAATATATTTGCTTTAAGTACTGCATTCGAAAGCTATGATATGAAGATTGAGATTGCCAATAACGGTCAGGAGGCATTGGATATCTTAGCACGTAATGAGCATATTGATCTTGTTTTAATGGACATTATGATGCCTGTAATGGATGGCTATGAAGCCATCGAAAAAATAAGGGAGAATAAAAAATTCGCGAATCTACCCATTATCGCTGTTACAGCAAAGGCAATGAAAGGCGATCGTGAAAAGACAATCGCCGTAGGCGCAAATGATTATATTAGTAAACCAGTTGATGTGGATAAATTGATATCCTTAATGCGTGTATGGTTGAGTTAAGTACTAAAGTAGCAGTAATGATCACTTTTGAAGAGTTGGAAGGAATTATTGATGTTGTCAAAAATCTCCATGGCTACGATGTATCCGGATATACAAGATCCTCACTAAAGCGACGTGTCACGAGAATTATGGAACTCAACAAGTTGGACCTGGTGGAATTAAAATCCAAATTGATTAATCAACCGGGTTTCATCACTTATTTTTTACAGGAAATAACAGTCAATGTGACTGAAATGTTTAGAGATCCAGAATTTTACAAAGCGGTAAAAACAGATGTGTTTCCCTATCTGGCCACCTATCCCCATATTAAGTTATGGAGCGCTGGATGCTCCACCGGAGAAGAAGTTTATTCCCTGGCAATTCTACTAAAAGAGGCTGGTCTATATCAGCGTGCGTTTATATACGGAACTGATATCAATACAAAAGTATTGGAAAAAGCCAAAAGGGGAATCTACTCGTTAATAAAGGTGAAGGAATACTCCGAGAACTTTATTAAAACAGATCCCAAAAGTTCTTTGTCCGAGTATTATACAGCCATGTACAATGCTGCTACGATAAATAATAGTCTCAAGCAAAATATTCTTTTTACGCAGCACAGCTTGGTTTCGGATCAGGCATTTAATGAATTTCAAATGATCACATGCCGTAATGTATTGATTTATTTTGATACAAACCTTCAGGAGAAAGTCTTGGACTTATTTTACGATTCGCTTTGCCACCTTGGTTTTTTATGTTTGGGTTCAAAAGAGTCTTTAGTGAACTATAAAAACGCAGGAAAATTTAAAGTTGTAAACAAAAAACACAACATTTATCAAAAAATCGGTTAGGTTAAGATGGAACGGAAAATTCTTTTATTAGGTGGGTCCGCTGGCGGCTTCAGTGTTATTTTAAATATCATAAAGGCATTGGAGCGTCCGATTCAACGACCGATTATCGTCATCGTACACAGAAATCCAAAGTATGCATCAAGTATAGAAGATACATTATCAAAAGCGTTACTTCAAAAAGTTAAAACAGCTGACGACAAAGAAACGATAGAAGATGGGACAATCTATTTTGCTCCAGCAGGCTATCATTTACTTATTGAGCCTGATTATAGTTTTTCATTGGATATCTCGGAGCCAGTCCAATATTCAAGGCCATCTATTGATGTGACTTTTGAATCTGCTGCCGAAGTCTATAAAGAAAACTGCGCCGCTATTTTGTTTTCGGGAGCCAATCATGACGGTGCGCAGGGATTGTTAATGATCAAAAAATACGGCGGAAAAACCTACGTGCAAGACCCACTTGATGCTGAAGTTCCGATTATGCCACAGTCCGCTATAGACCTCAATGCACAAGATAAGATCCTAAGCATAGCCGAAATAAAAGATTACATCATACAATTAACCTAAGGTTGTATTTAGATTTGAGATAATGAAGAAGATTAACATATTAATCGTCGATGATAAAATTGAAAATATTATCAGTCTCACAGCATTGCTGGAGGATATCGAATATGTAAATATAATTAGCAGTACAGATCCCAATGAAGCATTAAAAATCTGCTGGAAGGAAGAAATTGATCTTGCCTTAGTTGATGTACAGATGCCCGAAATTAACGGATTCGAATTTGTCACCTTTTTGAAAAAAAATCCAAAAACGAATCACATTATTCCAATTATGGTCACTGCAATATCAAAAGAAGATAAGTACCTTATCCAAGGACTTAACAGTGGAGCAGTAGATTATTTGTATAAACCTCTCAATCCGGAAGCGACGATCGCAAAAGTCAAATCTTTCGTTCAGCAACTTTTGATACAGCAGGAAATTAAAGAGAAAAATATCGCATTGGAGGAATCGAAACAAGCAATTCTTAAAGCAAAAGAAGAAGCTGAGCTGGCCAGAAAATCAAAAGAAACATTCTTGGCCAATATGAGCCACGAGATTCGAACACCTATCAATGGTATTATGGGCATCACCCAAATGCTAAAAAATTCACAGCTTACCCTTGAACAGGAAAGCTGGATCAATAAACTAGATTCGGCCTCTCAAAACCTACTTACAATTATCAATGACATATTAGACCTCTCCAAGGTCGACTCTGGCATGATGAAACTTATCATGGAATCCACTTCGGTACATGACATTACCGATGATCTGAATAATTTGTTTATTGATAAGGCGAACTATAAAGGATTAAATTTTTATATTGATGTGGATGAGCGGATAAACAGTTATTTTCTGACTGATCCACTTCGCTTAAAACAGATTCTGACCAACTTTATTTCGAACAGTTTCAAGTTTACTGCGGCAGGTTCGGTCGTTCTAAAAATTCAGCTTTTGACAGAAAGTGATCAGCATATTGGTTTACGATTTCAAGTCATTGACACGGGCATTGGCGTAGCAGAAGATGCCCTGGAAAAAATATTCATTGCCTTTGAGCAAGGGGAAGACAGCATCACAAAAAAATTTGGCGGTACTGGACTGGGCTTAGCCATTGTAAAACGTATTGCTGCCCTTCTTAATGGAAAAGTTTTCGCGTCAAGCCAATATGGTAAAGGAAGTACATTTTCTTTTGAATGCGTCTTTGACAAAATAGAAGATAAACCCGTACAAAAAGAAACACAAGTGCTTTATACCGAGTTACCGAAATTTAATTCGCCAATGATCCTTATTGCTGAAGATAACGAACTAAACAGTTTTATGCTCGCTAATATTCTCAAAAGTTGGAACTGTGAGATTACTCTGGCAACAAATGGGCAGCTCGCCTTGGAAGAGATAAATAGAAAAAAAATAGATTTGGTATTTATGGACGCACATATGCCACTCATGAGTGGTTTTGAAGCAATTAAAGAAATACGCCGCCATCCTAATGCGACCATTGCGAATATGCCCATCATCTCCATCTCCGCTTCGGTATTAAAAGCGGAGCAACAAGAGGCGCTGGATGCAGGCGCCAACGAAGTTGTCGGAAAACCATTTGATCCTATCAAATTATATAAAACAATTGAAGCTTTATTGTCAAAATTGAAATGATTGTTTCTATTTACCAATGAAATCATTAATTTTAAAGAATTAACAAAAACGTAATAATGAAAAAACTTTTTATGATACCAGCAGTTGCAGTTGCCTTGTCAATTGCATCTTGTGGCGGAAACAGCGATAAGTCTGGCAAATCAGCTAGTACCGAATCGACAGCTTCAACAGAAAACCAAGCAACAGAAACAGTACCTGGAATTGAAAATGTAGCTATTTCCAACAGCTTATCTTTAGAGGGTAATGATCAGATGAAATTTGACAAGGACTTATTCCGTGTTAAAGCTGGCGAACCTGTGGAATTATCTTTCAAAAATGCGGGTACCATGCCGAAAGAATCTATGGGACATAATGTTGTTATCCTTAAGCCGGGTGTAGATCTTCCAACTTTCGGAGCTGAGGCAGCAGCAGCGGCAGCTGACGAGTACATTCCAAAATCAGCATTGTCTTCTATCGTTTCCCATACAAAATTATTAGGTCCTGGTGAAACAGATAAAATTACATTTACACTTGAAAAAGGAGTATACCCTTTCATCTGTAGTTTTCCTGGACACTATGGTGTAATGCAAGGGAAAATCGTTGCAGAATAATAATATTAAAGCAAAAGGATATCGATAGATTTGGATATCCTTTTTGCTTTAATATTACTCTCATCTCGACTTAAAGAATATACCTTCAAGGCTCCGTGCTGCGCCCCTTTAACTCTTCGACTAATTCTCCATAGTTTAAACCGTTATAGCATTTGTTTTCGCAGATGCCATCTTTCCAAACCGAGGTTTGCTCATATAAATTATCGAAATTGGATTTTTAAGTAGTAAGGTCTGCTCCATTTATCAAAAAAATGTAAAGTAAACCTATTCGGGTATAAATCGTAAGTTTTGATTTCCTATCCCATTAATAATCACTAAATTTGTACTACTAAAAATTAAAACGTAATCAATGCAATACGACGTAATTGTAATCGGAAGTGGTCCAGGCGGATATGTTGGAGCTATCCGTTGCGCCCAATTAGGATTAAAAACAGCTGTTATTGAAAAATATAGCACATTTGGTGGTACTTGTCTTAACGTTGGATGTATTCCTTCAAAAGCGCTTTTAGATTCATCGGAGCATTACCATAATGCTGCTCATAATTTTGATGCCTTTGGCATTAGTTTAAAGGATCTAAAGGTAGATATGGCAAAGATGATTGCTCGTAAAGACGATGTCATTGCTCAAAATACTGCCGGTATTACTTTCTTATTTAAGAAAAATAAAATAGACAGTTTCCAAGGTGTTGGTTCATTCGTAGACAAAAACACGATCAAAATAACAAAAGCAGATGGTTCAACAGAACAAATTACTGCTAAAAATGTAATTATTGCAACAGGGTCAAAACCGACTTCTTTACCATTCTTACCTGTTGACAAAAAAAGAATCATCACTTCCACTGAAGCCCTTAACTTAAAAGAGATCCCTAAACACCTTATTGTTATCGGTGGTGGTGTCATTGGCCTAGAACTAGGCTCGGTATATGCCCGTTTAGGCTCAAAAGTTTCTGTTGTTGAGTTTGCAAAATCTATCATTGGAACGATGGATGGTGGCTTAGGAAAAGAACTGCAACGTGTTTTGAAAAAATCACTGGGCATGGAGTTCTATTTAGGCCATAAAGTAACGGGGGCAACCTCAAAAGGCAAAACCGTAAAAGTTACAGCAGAAGATCCAAAGGGGCAAGAAATTACATTGGACGGCGATTATTGTATCGTTGCTGTAGGGCGCACAGCTTATTCTGAAGGTTTAGGCTTGGAGAATATCGGTATCACGTTAGAAGAAAGAGGAAAAAAAATACCAGTAAACGCTCACTTAGAAACTCCGGTTCAAGGTGTATTTGCGATTGGTGATGTGATCACTGGTGCAATGTTAGCACACAAAGCCGAAGATGAAGGAGTGTATGTCGCTGAATATATTGCTGGGCAGAAACCGCACATCGACTACAATTTAATTCCTGGTGTTGTGTACACGTGGCCTGAAGTGGCTTCCGTTGGAAAAACAGAAGAGCAACTTAAAGAGGCTGGCGTAAAATATAAAGCTGGATCATTCTCATTTAAAGCTTCTGGCCGTGCGAAAGCCTCAGGTGATACAGATGGTTTCGTAAAAGTATTGGCTGACGCAACAACAGATGAAGTATTAGGCGTGCATATGATCGGTCCGCGTGCAGCAGACATGATCGGCGAAGCTACAGTCGCTATGGAATACCGTGCTTCTGCAGAAGATATCGCACGTATTTGCCATGCTCACCCAACCTATACTGAAGCTATTAGAGAAGCTGCATTAGCAGCAACTGCAAATAGAGCAATACACGCTTAAGCGTTAAATAGCATACACCAAAGGGGAAAAGGAAACTTTTCCCCTTTGTCATAACTACCTATATAAAATGAATTTTTACACAAGAAAATGGGTCAAACCCGAAGATCTTAATCCGAACGGAACATTATTCGGCGGGACACTTTTGCGTTGGATAGATGAAGAAGCTGTCATTTATGCGATTGTACAATTGGGCAACCCAAAGGTCGTTACCAAGTTTATATCTGAAATTAATTTTGTAAATTCTGCCAAACAGGGAGATATTTTAGAATTAGGTATAGAGGCAACTAATTTTGGAAGAACATCATTGACAATGCGTTGTGAGGTCCGAAATAAAATCTCAAAGAAAACAATCCTATCCATCGACAAACTGGTATTTGTCAATTTAGATGAGGATGGAAACCCCGTCCCACATGGAAAAGATAGCATAACCTATGCTTACATGGGAATCGAGAAAACAGGAAGAGATGATTAACCATCTCACCTGTTCCTAGTTTTATTGAAGCATATTTTTATAAACCGCTACCCGGAAATTTACGCACACAAATTATCGGGCACTTTTGCTGTATTCTAACTTCGTACCCCCCTAAGCCTAACGATTTTAAGATCTCAATATTAATATCTCAAATCCAAATGATTAAGATTTCTGTCTTTTTCCTTCGATTTCCTTCTTTAAATCTAATTCTACCCAAAATCCAAGGATGGGAATCAAGGACGCTAAAAAATACTTTATCGCTTTCAGAATAGGCCATTTATATTCGACAGTAGACATGATGAGCATCACGACAAATATAACGACAAAAAAGCCATGAATGGATCCAGCAATCTTCACTGCCTCGGGTATTCCGGCAAAATATTTCAGGGGCATTGCAATAAAAAACAAGCAGATTGTGGAAATAGCCTCCCACAGCGCAATTTGTCTAAATATTCTTAACATAATGATAAACTGTGTATTGTGAACATCAAAAATAACACTCTAAACACGGTTGCCCCATTATTTTTCGTCCTTTTACCGACACGTGACATTAGGCTATATACAATGACATTGTTTTATCAAAAACCGCCAATTTTACAATAAATAGTTCATATTCATCAGAAAAAATACGTACTTTTGAATGAATATAAGGTTCAATACCTTGGTATTTGAAGCTATAACACTCAACTACAGAATATTTATTTATATGAATTACGACATCATTGTAATCGGTAGTGGTCCAGGCGGGTATGTTGCTGCCATTAGAGCCGCTCAGTTAGGGTTCAAAACAGCGATTATTGAACGCGAATCATTAGGCGGAATTTGTCTAAACTGGGGCTGTATCCCTACAAAAGCATTATTAAAAAGTGCTCAAGTATTTGAATATTTAAATCATGCCACGGATTACGGCATCAATGTTCAAGGTGGTGAGGCTGATTTCGAAGCTATCGTCAAAAGAAGTCGCGGCGTAGCTGATGGCATGAGTAAAGGTATCCAGTTCTTGATGAAAAAGAATAAAATTGATGTCATCAATGGAACTGCAAAAATTAAAAAAGGTGGCAAGATTGATGTGAAAGGTGCTGACGGTTCTACCAAAGAATATGCCGCTAAACACACCATCCTTGCAACGGGTGCACGTTCACGTGAATTACCTAACTTGCCGCAAGATGGCAAAAAGATCATTGGCTACCGCCAAGCGATGACATTACCTAAGCAACCAAAATCATTAGTTGTTGTCGGTTCGGGAGCTATCGGTGTTGAATTTGCCTATTTCTATAACGCAATTGGAACAAAAGTGACTATCGTTGAATTTATGGATAGAATTGTTCCTGTTGAAGATGAAGAAATTTCAAAACAACTGGAAAAAAGCTTAAAGAAACAAGGAATCAATATTCTTACCAAATCAGAGGTTCAATCCGTTGACACTGCTGGAGAATTGAGCAAGGTTTCCATCAAAACTGAAAAAGGTATTGAAGTAATCGAAGCAGAGGTTGTATTGTCTGCTGTAGGTATTGCTCCTAACATCGAAAATATCGGTTTGGAAGAAGTTGGTGTAAAAACTGACCGTGGCCGTGTTGTAGTTGACGATTTCTACAAAACAAATATTGAAGGTGTTTATGCTATCGGTGATATCGTAAAGGGCCAAGCTTTGGCTCACGTTGCTTCAGCAGAGGGTATTACCTGTGTCGAAAAAATCAAAGGTCTTCACGTAGAACCTATTGATTACAACAATATCCCGGGATGTACTTATTGTTCTCCAGAGATTGCTTCGGTAGGTTATACTGAAAAAGCAGCAAAAGAGGCTGGCTATGAAGTTAAAGTAGGTAAATTCCCATTCTCAGCTTCAGGAAAAGCTTCTGCTGCTGGCGCAAAAGATGGCTTTGTAAAAGTGATCTTCGATGCGAAATATGGTGAATTCCTAGGGGCTCATCTGATTGGAGCGAATGTTACTGAAATGATTGCTGAAGTTGTTGTTGCCCGTAAATTGGAAACAACAGGACATGAGATGATCAAAACAATCCATCCGCACCCAACGATGAGTGAGGCAATCATGGAAGCATGTGCTGATGCGTATGGTGAAGTCATTCACTTATAAAATTGCTTAGCAACCATAAAAAAGAAGGGCAAATCAAATGATTTGCCCTTCTTTTTTTATTTCGAATAAACTACATCACCAATCTAGATTTAAAGACAATTTGTTGATCTGCTATTTCCGAATTCTCAATCCGTTCAAATAAAATTTCGGCTGCCTTACGCGCCTGCATACCCGGAAACTGTTCTATACGTCCCATCGGTGGATTTTCCATATACTGCCAAAGAGGATAATTCGCATAACTAATGAAAAAGATATCCTGATTTAAAACCAGTCCCTTATTCCGCGCCGCTTTCATCAAATCCAGCGTAACAAAGTCATTAAAAGAAATAATAGCTGAAGGACGTTCGGACATAGCAAAAATACTTTCCATCGCTCTTTCATTTCCTTCTGTGCTCAGATCGGTTTCAATAATATTTTTATCTAGAATATCCATGCCATTTCTTTTCATCGCAGACAAATAGGCTATTTTTCTGTCCTCACTTGCAGGCAAAGTCCTTGGTCCATTGACTAAAGCAATTACCTTGTGCCCACGGGCGACAAAAGCATCGACAGCCTCATTCATTCCTGTCGATAAATCGCTTTGGACTTTATTGATATTAGGCAAACTAGGAACACAATCAAAAAAGACAACCGGTATTCCCGACGACTCCAATTTTTCTATAAACTCTAAATTTGTAGTCTTCTTCCCGATTGACATCAAGATGCCATCTACGCGATGGTTTTTAAATGTTTTCAAAATCCGTTCTTCCCGATCTGGATCATCCAATGACTGCCCCATTAAAACAGTGTATTGCTGTGCCGAAGCGACATTTTCTATCTCACTGATCGCGAAGGAAAAGAATGGTTCCGATAGACTGGGTAGGATAACAGCAATGGTAAATGTCTTGCGTTGTTTAAAAAAAATCGCTGTTTGGTTGGGTTCGTAATTTAATTCTTCGGCCATTTTTTTGACACGCATCGTTGTTACCAATCCAATACTTGGATGATCATTCAATGCTCTTGACACCGTGGAAGGGCTGATTTTCAGCTTCTTGGCAATTTCCTTAATCGTGGCAGGCTTGTTCACTTTATTCATAAATCCAAGGGCTTTATATAAAAATAGGGCTTTTATATCCCCAATCATAATTTTTTTTCAACAATGTTTGTTCACTATATATTCAGATTCACAAAACCTTGTTGGTAGATCGTACAAAGATAGTCACTGTAAATTTAGTCCACAAATTGAATCGCTGTGGTCTCTACCGCAAATTCCTCGGCTAGAAACGAAATAGGATCGATTTGTCGAAAAGCTAGTTCGTCATGAAAATAAATTTTTATGCGATTGCTAAACTCTCCCCACTCCATAAACTTTACTTTGTTCAATTGTTCCAGCGGATTCCCCTTTGTCAGGACACAGATGTATTTATTTGCTGTATCTAATTGCGAAAATAGTTTCTCGATATGGTCAAAAAGATGCAACTTCAGGGGCAATACAGCATTCACATGCAATCGCTCAAAATGCTCTTTATACTTCATATCAAATCCAAACACTGCTTGTGCATGTTCAAATAAAGACTCCTCCCCCTGATTTTCCAAATGGTTTTTCATGAAGTTGACCAAATCGCTTTGCGGCGGAAATGTCTCTGTAAATTCAATAAAGTTGGCAAAGAGATAATAAACTTGGAGCAAGTAGTCTTTTTTTGGAAAAAGAACATCATCCAATTCAAAGACATACACTTTTTTTTCTTCTGGAAACATCATCACAATAGATCTTTTAAATTAAAAATACATTGCACAGGCTATGCCCAACGCGCTGCAAAGTGCGTAGGCTTATTTTATTTCGACACACAGACCAAAGCAAAATCCTCTTCAGAATCCGACTTGATCATGAGTCCGTCCAATGTACGCTCATGTACATCATCTCCTAATAAATCATTGCCTTTTGAAAGCAAAACATAGGGAAGGTCAGCAGGAGGATTTTCAATGACAGGAAAAGAGTCAAGAATATCTTTATCCGGAACAAGCACAGCTATCTGATACTCATCAAATAACACTTTCGCTTCGGCCAACGCTTCCAGTTCAAAGCCACCCAAAGGCAGCACATAGTCCACTTGTTGGTCCAAGCTCAATTTGAGTACCTCGTGTGCAAAGGTAGGTAGCAATCCATTGGGGATAGATACATAATTCCCCGATTTTAAAAGTAACTCCGGAATCTCTTCCGAACTAGCGTACAAAACCTCAAAATTACCTGCAAGTTTTTTAGCAATACGCATCGCTAGTGGTCTAGTTCCGAAGGTTATTAATATTTTCTTCATCAAAATAATATGTTATTCATAGGCAAAGAGCCCTTAATGATTCGCCCGCTCAATGAACTTTGTTGACTTCGATCATGATTATACAACCAATCCATCCCGCATATGAATTGTCCGGTCCGAAATACGGGCCAATTCTTCATTATGAGTTACAATGATAAATGTTTGTTGAAATTTAGTTCTAAGATCAAAAAACAGCTGATGTAAGGCTGCCGCATTTTCTGAATCCAAATTTCCAGAAGGCTCATCTGCCAAAATGATAGAAGGATCATTCATTAGGGCTCGGGCAACAGAAACACGTTGTTGCTCCCCCCCTGACATCTCAGCAGGTTTGTGGTCAATACGATGAGAGACTCCAAGTAATTCCAATAATTCCTTTGCTTTCGTCTCCGCTTCAGCCCGCCCCTGCCCATGGATAAATGCAGGGATACATACGTTTTCCAATGCCGTAAATTCAGGCAACAAGTGATGGAACTGGAAAACGAAACCAATATGTTCATTTCGAAAAGCACTCAACTTTTTAGCGCTCAGCTTGTGGATATCAACACCATCAATAAATATCGAACCTTGATCGGGTTTGTCCAATGTTCCAATGATATGTAAAAGTGTACTTTTACCGGCGCCCGAGGCGCCGACAATACTCACAATTTCACCTTTTTCCACAGTTA
The DNA here is from genome assembly GCF_013167215.1 of Sphingobacterium prati. Taxonomy (GTDB): domain Bacteria; phylum Bacteroidota; class Bacteroidia; order Sphingobacteriales; family Sphingobacteriaceae; genus Sphingobacterium; species Sphingobacterium prati. Next base: position 204,128 of record NZ_JABJWY010000032.1, on the reverse strand, counting down.
TGTCAACGCCTTTTAAGATGGGCAACGTCCCATAAGCTTTGTGAATTCCTTTGGCTTGTAACATCATAGGGCAAAGATAAATAAATTTACGATATCACACCTTTGAATAAATAAGCAGTTATTTCTCTATTTCAGCCATTTTATTTTTCACAAATGTCAAAAAATAGACAAAAGAGCAATTTATCCCTTGTCTTATCCCTTAAAAAAACATATTTTTACGCCAAATATTTTTGCAAATGAACATTCACGAATATCAAGGAAAACAAATACTAAAGAGCTTTGGTGTGCGCGTACAGGAAGGTATCGTAGCAGATACTCCAGAGCAAGCTGTGGAAGCGGCTAAAAAAATGAAAGAAGACTACAATTCCGACTGGGTTGTTGTCAAAGCTCAAATTCACGCTGGTGGCCGTGGTAAAGGTGGTGGTGTCAAGTTAGCTAAGAACTTAGATGAAGTCAAACAAAGAGCAACTGACATCATTGGTATGCAATTAGTAACGCCTCAAACTGGACCTGAAGGTAAAAAAGTAAACAAAGTTTTGGTCGCTCAAGACGTTTACTATCCAGGTGAAAGCGAAACAAAAGAATTCTACATGTCTGTCTTATTGGACCGTGCTACAGGACGTAACATCGTGATGTACTCTACAGAAGGTGGTATGGACATTGAAGAAGTTGCAGAAAAAACACCGCACTTGATTTTCAAAGAAGAAATCGATCCAAAAGTAGGTATACAAGGATTCCAAGCACGTAAAATTGCTTTCAATCTAGGTCTTTCTGGTGCTGCACACAAAGAAATGGTAAAATTTGTTGCTGCACTTTACAAAGCATATGATTCTACTGATTCTTCTATGTTCGAGATCAATCCAGTATTAAAAACTTCTGACGACAAGATTTTAGCCGTTGACGCTAAAGTAAATCTTGATGAGAACGCTTTATACCGTCATCCAGATTACGCTGCTATGCGCGATGTAACCGAAGAAGATCCTACGGAAGTTGAAGCTGGCGAATCAAACCTTAACTATGTTAAACTTGATGGTAACGTAGGTTGTATGGTGAATGGTGCCGGTCTAGCAATGGCGACAATGGATATCATTAAATTAGCTGGTGGAGAGCCTGCAAACTTCTTAGATGTTGGTGGTACCGCAAATGCTGAAACAGTAAAAGCTGGTTTCAATATCATTTTGAAAGATCCGAATGTAAAAGCTATTTTGATCAATATCTTTGGTGGTATTGTTCGTTGTGACCGTGTAGCACAAGGTGTAATTGATGCTTACAGTGAAATTGGTAATATTCCTGTTCCTATCATCGTACGTCTTCAAGGTACAAATGCCGAAGAAGCGAAAAAATTAATCGATGAGTCAGGTCTGCAAGTTTATTCTGCGATCTTATTGAAAGAAGCTGCTGAATTAGTAACCAAAGTATTGAAAGGATAATTCCTTCAATCCTCATAAAGCTTAAAAGCGGATCAACTGAGTTGATCCGCTTTTTTTTGCCCTAAAGACAGTTGGCTCTTCTTGGATCTGACCTAAATATGAGTGCTGAAAAATTAAGTTTAAAAGCTGATTGATCCTTCATTCAGCGAATTAAATCAACATTTATACCCAATAAACCAACAGAATAGCTTATTTTTGTATTGCTTTTTTAACAAAGCATCTTTTACAAGTCATTCTCCAAAAATTAAGATGGAACACACAAGAATAAAGGAACTATTGAATGCCACAGAATTTGGCAAAGAGGTCGTTGTTAAAGGTTGGGTAAGAACTTTCCGTAACAATCAATTTATAGCAATTAATGACGGTTCGTCAATCAATAATATTCAAGCAGTAGTCGATTTTGAAAATACACCTGAAGACATCCTAAAGCGTATCACTACCGGAGCAGCAGTACGTGTAAAAGGTCAATTGATAGAATCATTGGGTAAGGGACAAAAAGTAGAAGTTAAAGCAACTGAGGTAAATATTATAGGGGATTCAGATCCCGAAAAATATCCTTTACAACCAAAGAAGCACAGCTTAGAATTTTTACGTGAAATTGCACACTTGCGTTTCCGTACCGGGACATTCAATGCCGTATTCAAAGTACGTAATGCCTTATCGTTTGCCGTACATAAATTTTTCCAGGAAAATGATTTCGTGTACATGCATACACCGATTATCACAGGTTCCGATGCAGAAGGTGCCGGCGAAATGTTTCAGGTGACTACGCTGGATCTAAACAATCCACCGCGTAAAGAAAACGGGGAAATTGATTTTAAAGAGGATTTCTTTGGAAAATCGACAAATCTTACTGTATCTGGCCAATTAGAAGGCGAACTAGGCGCAATGGCCTTTGGAAACATCTACACTTTTGGACCAACATTTAGGGCTGAAAACTCAAATACAACTCGTCACTTAGCTGAATTCTGGATGATTGAACCAGAAATGGCTTTCTATGAGCTAGAAGACAATATGGACCTCGCTGAAGCCTTGTTGAAATACGTGATAAAATACGCTTTGGAAACTTGTCCTGAGGAAATCGAGTTTTTGAAAAACCGTCTGTTGGAAGAAGAGAAATCAAAACCTGCAGCAGAACGTTCTGAGTTAAATTTGGTTGAAAAGTTAAACTTCGTCTTAGCGAATAATTTCGAGCGTGTAACTTATACAGACGCTGTTGAAATACTAAAACGCAGTAAGCCAAATCAAAAGAAACAATTTAAGTATTTAATTGATGATTGGGGAGCTGATTTACAATCTGAGCACGAACGTTATTTGGTCGAGAAACACTTCAAGAAACCTGTTATCTTAACCGATTACCCAAGAGAGATCAAGTCTTTCTACATGAAACAGAACGAGCCTGATGCTCAGGGGCGTAATACGGTACGTGCCATGGATATACTTTTCCCGGGTATTGGCGAGATGGTCGGCGGCTCACAACGTGAGGAGAATCTGGATCGCCTATTGGCGCGCATGGCAGAAGTAGGCATACCAGCTGAAGAAATGGAATGGTTCTTGGATACCCGCCGTTTTGGTACTGTACCACATTCGGGATTTGGTGTAGGTTTTGAGCGCTTGGTCTTGTTCACTACCGGAATGACCAATATCCGCGATGTAATACCGTTCCCCCGCACTCCGAAAAACGCAGAATTTTAATATAAAGAACAACAGCCAAAACAAAATATTTTGGCTGTTGTTCTTTTAGAAAGATACGTATCTGAATAATAGTTTTGAACCCTAAAGATGGTAAGTGCCCCGTTCGGGGGTTCCTAGGTTAAAAGCTATGATTTTCATATGCAATAATAAATATACTACTCAATATGCTTATCAAGATATATAACGATAATCCCAATCCAAAAGCCATCGCACAGGCCGTGGACGTCCTTCGACGTGGCGGCGTAATCATTTACCCTACAGATACCGTCTATGGTATTGGTTGTGATATAACACAGCAAAAAGCAATTGAACGAGTCTGTGAAATAAGAGGTTTAAAACCGGATAAAGCCAATCTATCCTTTATCTGCTATGACCTGACTGACATTTCCCAGTACACAAAATCTTTTGACACCGCCGTGTTTCGTGTCCTTAAGAAAGCATTGCCAGGACCATTTACTTTCATCTTTAATGCCACCACCAAAGTTCCTAAATTACTAAGCTCGAAGAAAAAAACTGTGGGTATCCGCGTGCCGGACAATAACATTGTTCGGGAAATTGTCAAACAATTGGGTAATCCAATTGTGACAACTTCCATTCACGATGAAGACGAAATTATCGAATACTCAACTGATCCCGAATTGATCTATGAAAAATATCAGGATCTAGTCGATGCAGTTATTGACGGCGGTTACGGAGATAATGTTGCTTCGACTGTAGTAGATCTGACAGAGGGAACTTTTGAGGTCATTCGTGAAGGAAAAGGGGATCTAGCGCAATACCTATAATAGTCCTACGTCCCAAATGACGACCTAATCCATCAACAAACATTTTATTAACAAATATCAGCCCCAATTGATTGTTGATAAACTGTGCATAAGATTGACTTTTCGGAACCACAATTTCAATTTATTAACAATAACAGCCACTTATTAACATCAAAAATGTTAATAAGTGGAATACCTTTACCTACCAGTACACTATAAATGTGAACAACATAACGTTTACTAACATTAAAATGTGAATAACATAATAAGACAAATCTAAAAATCAACCTAAAATGTGTAAAACTACGGTGTTATCAACATAAAAATGTTTATAACACCTCCAAACATATCAATAGATTAAAAATCGATGTGTATAACCCTTCCAAATTCACATCTTAATGTTGAAAGTTATGTCCAATTTCTACACGTTTTTTTATTGCCACATTCCGCGATCGGGCTCTATTCTGCCATTTAATAGCCCGGATATTTACATCCAACAGATTGGCGATTCCACTAGTAATCCCTCCTTCTTGTGTTGAATGCCGTATGATACAAGCGCAGGCACACTACACAACCATTCCGACGTGACTTGCTAATGGATATAAAACAAAACTAGGATAAGTGAGAGATTGCTCTTGACTTTTATCAAGAACTTATTTTAGCGCGGATACGACTGAGCGTTTCGGGACTCATCCCCAAGGCCGAAGCAATATATTGGAGTGGTATTTAAATTTGTTCCACTCAACGACCTCATCTTCCATCTTTTTGTAATCTGATTTGGATAATCGGTACATATAACAATTACTGATACATTGAAAACTCCATGTAGAAGGAATGTCGAAATAAAAGAAGCGAGGTCTGTTACGAAATGATTAGCCGTACCAATCCATTGTGTAAATTCACCTTTTCTACTCCAGCCGTATTGACGGATTAAACCAGACTCAATAACAAATAAATTGGACGAGTAATCTCCGGCTTTGATGAGATAGTTACCCCGCTTGAATTCAACTTGTTCGAAACTTGCAAACAGTTTTTGCCAGAGAAGTTTCGGGAAGAGGAAATAGGTTTTCAAGCAATTGGTTAAACATACTTAGGAAAGCGCGTTACAAGATCACGACTTCTTCAATGATGACGTGTCCAACATATTCATTTACCCTTCCAAGGATCTGTCGACGCATTAATGCCAGTTCATTTTTAATGACTGCAGATTCTACACGTACAAACAATTTTTTGTCACGCACATAAAGCTGTTGTGTTCGGTTGGCAATTGCCTTGCCAATCAATTGGGGCCATACCGAAGCGATCGAGGTCTCATCAAATTTTCGACGTAGCTTATACGCTTCGAGGAGACGTTCTACCCCCTGCTTAATGGTCATATCATCACTTGACCGAATAAATTCCAGGCTCTTTTTCGTTGGTTGCTTCTTATACATTCACTTGTCCTCCTTCGATACCAAATATACGAACAGGGCGATTGATTTCGTCAAAGATTCGCTGAATTCTTTTTGAGTCCGTATCCGTTAGAAAAATCTGTCCAAAATCATCATCAGAGACCATCTGCATTAATTTATGCGTACGACGATCGTCCAGTTTATCGAAGATATCATCCAGTAGAAGTAAGGGTTTAAATCCTTTTTTTTGCTGCAAATAGGAATATTGAGCAAGTTTCAGCGCAATAAGAAAAGATTTCTGCTGCCCCTGAGAACCAAACTTCTTCAGTGGCATTCCACCATGAATGGTAAATATCAGATCATCTTTATGGATTCCCTGACTCGTGCGTTCCAAGATACGGTCGCGCTCGAGGTTCTTCTCCAGAATATTCAAGAATGAATCCGACATTAAGGGAGATTCATACTGTAACTGCACAGACTCCGCATCTTCGGTCAAAAATTGATAATGTCGATCAAATTCGGGCTGAAACTCTTCCATAAATGATCTTCTTTTGGCGAAGATTATGTTACCGACTTCCTCGAGTTGAAAGTTAAGAATTTCAATTAGGCCCAGATCCAATACACTGGTTTGGCGAGCCTGTTTTAGCAGACTGTTCCGTTGGGTCAGGAACTTGTTATAGATAATTAGGGTATCTAGATACTTATTATCCGTTTGTGAAATAACATTATCCACAAACTTTCGACGTTCTTCACTACCATCCGTGACGATTATGCTGTCATTAGGTGAAATCATCACCAAAGGGAAAAGTCCAATATGATCGGCCAATCGCGGATAATCCTTTTTGTTCTTTTTAAACTGCTTTTTCTGATTTTTTTTTAGGCTACAGGAAATAACATCACTATTCGATTCTTTATCAAACTCCCCCTGTACCATGAACCAATCATTACCTGATTTGATATGTTGTGAATCAATAGGATTAAAATAGCTCTTACAAAGCGATAAGTAGTGGATCGCATCCAAAAGATTGGTTTTGCCAACACCATTATTCCCTGTAAAAGCATTTACGTCAGGAAGAAATTCCAAAGAAGATTCCGAGTAATTCTTAAAATTTAAAACAGAAAGTTGCTTAAGCCACATAGCACAAAGATACGCTATTTGACTGCCAAAAAGTTATTTTATTTCCTCAAAATCGACAAACTCACCCGCTGTTTGTGCCCCTTTACGGTCTGGGGTTTCCTTCGGTGGAATATAATCGACCTGGATTTTACCTTCTGGTTGAGCTCTTTTATTTTCTTGTTGCCCTTTACCGGTAAATTCGTAATAAAAGGTATTACCTTGTCCTTGGCTGCTATATGTTCCCCCTTGTTCTTGCGCTTTTTTCATCAGCTTTTCAGCTGCTTTGCGCATCGCAAACGGTAAAAGTAATTTGAATAAGAACCTTACTACAAAATAAACAGCAAATGTAATAAGTATAAATTTTAAAAATGCCATAGTTAATTCGTTGCTATTATCTCAAATTTAACCAATAACTCCATAAACTGTTGTCTTTAAATTGTCAGATAAGAAATTATTAACAAATTTTAAGACTTTCCCAATTTAGCCTTTGTCTCCATGATTGTACGGTATAGTTCTTCTTGCCGCTGTGTTCCCAGCACATAAGTCAATCCATCTTTGTCTGTTAGAAATACAGCATTTTTACCTCCTGCAAAAAACTTGATCTTTCCTTTGGTATGTAAGTTATAGACCGGATTATTAAAAAAGAATGTACTATAAGGTGCTTTTTCAACCTTCGAAATGGAAGCTAAATCTATTTTTACAACTCGGGTAGACCAAAGACCGCTGATCAGTATATGGTCTTGAAATACTTCAATACGAAATAAGACCATATACATCATTACAATTGATGTTATAATAATCCCTACTCCGACAATGAAAAACAATTGACTGGAAATCAAATGATCCAAATTAAGATAAAATGCTGTAAAGCAGAATAGCACAAGTACCAACCGCACGCTTATCCAAACACGATCACGTCCTAAATATTGATTTTCTGAATAGAATACACCTTCTTTCATTTCTTTTCTAGTATTAAGATAGTAGACTTCCGCCTTAATCACTTTTACAGACTAAAGTAAGGACTTTTTTTGTATTGCCGGTAATCTTATAGCGATTATCCATGCGATAATTGGCTAACCAAAGAATATCACCATTTCCATTCACCACGATAGGAATATTTTCCTTTTCGAACAAACTGATTTTTTTATTGATAAAAAAATCGCTTAGCTTTTTCCGCCCATCCATACCCAATGGGTAGAAGCTATCTCCGATCTTCCATGAGCGAATCGTCAATGGAAAGATGAGGAGATGATAATCGAATTTTGCAATCTCCCTGCTATTGGTAATCGTAAGTTCTGTAGAAACTCCTGCATGGAAACAATATTGTTTCCACTCCACCGTCGATGTTTCAGAGGTAATGATCGCCTCGTCCGATGATATAAATTCCTTTTCTTTGATAAAAAGTTCATTTCTATCCAAAAGCATATGATAGCAATCCGATTGGAAGATACGCCCTGATTCCCGTCCCCAAGCTTGCTGTAAATCACTTAGCACAGCTTTAGAAAAATTAAAACCGGAAAACAGCTCGTACAATAAAGGCAAATTGTTCAAATGTTCTTCCAAATCCTCTTTGCGCACTACCCAACCCTCGCCCGTTGACCGGAAAAGTTTATTCCGGATCGGTTCAACAAATTGTTGTAGCAATTGATAAGATTCCTTAAAGTGTGTAATATTCTGTTCAAAAATCTGTTCAAAATCCGGTTGTAGCTTTTTAAAATGCGGAATTATATCTATTCTTATCTTATTCCGCGCATACTTTGTCGAAAAGTTAGATTGATCATCCCGATAAGCAATGGCATATTCCTGGACATAATATTCAATTTCACTCGCTTTAAGAAATAAAAGCGGCCGAATGATGCGATCTCTTACAGGCAAGATACCTTGAAGCCCTTGCAGACCAGTTCCACGTGAAAGATTTAACAGCACGGTTTCGATGTGATCATTTAGGTGTTGAGCGACAGCAATTCGGTCAAACTGAAGTTCCGCACGAAGTTGTTCGAACCAACGATAACGAAGTTCGCGTGCGGCCATCTGAATGGAAATTTGATTTTCCTTCGCATAGGTCTTGGTATCAAACTGGTTGACAAATATTGGAATCCCATTATCAGCAGCAAATTTTCGGACCAAAGCTTCGTCCAGTTCGGAGTCCTCACCACGCAACTGAAAGTTACAATGCGCAATGGCGATCCTAAAGCCGGCTTTCGCAAATAAATGTGCCATCAGCATCGAATCTTTTCCCCCACTCACTGTAAGCAATATTTTATCATGAGGCATCATCAAATGCTCCTTTTCAATATATCCCTTTAATCTTTCCAGCACATTCATATAAACAAAGTTACGGTATATTTGTCTGAATGATAAATTCACATCTTAAAATTTGTGAAATCCAATAAAGTAGCAATTAAAATCCATATTTTTGCCCTTGTGAGACAATACATTTTTACCCTGATTGTATTTATTTTAACTGGCTTGACGGTCCAAGCGCAGAAACAGGACGAATTAAAGTTACTTTCTTCGTCGCATATTATTACTGGAAAGAACGGTAACGTTGTTTTTTACCGTCCGGTCTATGAGCACGTTGGCTCGACTTTATCGTCTGACAGTGGATATTTACATAATGATAAATTGGGTCGACAATTTTTTGAAGCCTATGGAAATGTAATCATCACCCAACCCGATGGCACACAGATATTTTCCAATAAGCTGCATTATGAAGCAGCGATGCAATTAGCGACATTAACCGGAGCAGTGCGTATGGTCAGTACCAGTGGGTCAATATTGACCACCGACCATCTTGTTTATAATATGCGCAGTAAAATTGGGAATTACTATAGCGGCGGACGTATCCTCTCGGGGAGCGACACGATCACCAGCCAGCGCGCAACCTATTTCGAAAATACCGGCGAATCTTATTTTAACCAAAAAGTTGTCGTTCGGTCAACCAACGTCAAAGTCTATACAGACTCAATGAAATACAATGGCAACACCCGAATAACTGATTTTTACGGCCCTACAAATATGAAGGGAAATAAGGGCGAAAATCTGTATACGGAAAAAGGCCGATATCATATGGCCACCGGCCAAGCCTATTTTTCAAAGAACAATCTTTATACAGAAGGCACCAAATTCCTAAAAGGAGACAGTCTTTTTTATGACAGACAGGTCGGCATCGGTAAAGCCGTCAAAAATGTTGTCTTCGTGGACACCCTTGATAAATTTTATGCATATGGTGGATATGGACTCTATAATGGAAAAAATGAATCCATCACGATGACAGACAAACCCTTGGTAGTTTCAGTGGTAAAAAAGGATTCAACCAAAAAAGATTCGGTCTCCTCGTTCTCACCCGTACAGAAAAAGTCTGAGAAGGAACTAAAAAAAGAAGCAAAGGAATTAAAGAAAGCTGAAAAAGAAGAACAGAAAGACAAGGAAAAAAATAACAATGCAGAGGTTGTTACCGATAAGGATCCTAAGAAGACCGTAGCGGAAAATAAAAATGTCATCGGCAAGGATGAGAAATTAAAAGAAAATTCCGAGATGGACTCTGTTTTTATGACTGCCGATACCCTATTCTCACAGATGATCTTCCGGCGAGATTATATCGCACGGGATTTTAAATTAGACCGAGAAGGGGGAGCCATTGAAGAAGACAATGAGGTCGATTATGGTGATACAGATTCTACGTCCACCGATATAGATTCAACCAATAATTTACCTCAAGCAGCTGATAGCTTAAAAAAAGGTTTAGACAGCCTGCATAAGAAGGAAATCAAGCAACCCGCCCTTGGCAATGAAATCAAAAAATCAGCAGATACCGCCATCACTAAGAGGCAGAATATTGTGAAGAAACAACCGGTGATCGTAGGTGATCAAAATCGGATTGAGATTGAAAAAAACCTGAAAGCCGATAGCGTGTTACGCAAAAAAGCAATCATCCCGAAAGGCGGGGAATCAGATCAGATTATGGGCGCTGCATTAAAAAATGCACAGGAAGGAAAAAGCGATTCTTTGCCCCGAGATACGGCAAAAACAAGAATTCTAAAAGCCTACTATAATGCCCGATTATTCAAATCCGACCTGCAGGCGGTTGCCGATTCCATGTATTATGGGATGCAGGACTCGATGTTTAGGTTGATGGGAAAACCGATGATGTGGGCTGAGAATTCGCAGATATCCGGCGATACGATCTTCTTGCAGGTCAAAAATCAAAAACTGGACAATTCCCTTTTAGTCGGAAATGCATTTATGGTCAACGCTACCAGTGATTCATTAAAATTCAATCAGATCAAAGGCCGAAAAATTACCAGTTTCTTTACCAATAACCGGATGGAACGCCTCTTTGTGGATGGTAATGCTGAAAACATCTTCTATAATATTGATGAGAAAACAAATGTAACGACAGAATTGGTACATGACCGGAGCAGCCGTTTTAAAATTCTAATGGAGGACAATAAACTCAAAGAATACGTTTCCATCCGAAAAGTCGATGGTAAGGTCTATCCTATTGCAGAAGTTACCGCAGATAAAGAGTTTCTGCCGAACTTTACATGGCGCCCCGAAGACCGGCCTAAATCAAAAGAGGATCTATTAAATAGAAAACGTGACCTTTCTAAGTCATCTTTTACCACTCCGACAGAAAAGGAAACGGAGGAAAATGGAAAAATGAAATCCAAACCTAAAGGGGATATGCAGGGCCAGGAAAAGAAAGGAGATAACACGAAAGCCGGAGCTAAAGCTGTTTTGGATAAAACAAGCAGTACGCCTAAAGCAACAGCCTCCGAAGCAACAACGGTTAAGCCGCAAGTAAAAAAAGACATTGGGCCAACAACCGATAAAACAGCTGAAAAACGGGATTCAACGAATTTAAAACCGTCGGCAGTAGCAGCACCAGATAGTACCCAAACGTCCAAAAAGAAAGAGGCAAAATAGTCCAGTCTATCAACTATAACCGCATCTAAGCATTATTTTGTTTTTAGATAAGCCGCAAGTTTGCCGACAGCAATCGCACGATGACTGATCGCGTTTTTTTCTTGGGCGCTCATCTCAGCAAAAGTTGTGTTGTAGCCATCAGGGATAAAAATCGGGTCATAACCAAATCCATCCGCTCCCCTACGCTCTTTAATGATTTGGCCTTCGATACTTCCTTCAAAAAAATGCTGTTGTTCATTCAGGTATAAAGAAATAACGGTTTTGAATCTAGCCGTACGGTTTGGATTATCGCCTAATTTTTCCAGCACAAGATCAATATTCTTTTCCATATCCCTAGAACCCGAATAACGTGCCGAATAAACGCCCGGTTCACCATTTAAAGCATCTATCTCCAATCCTGAATCATCACCAAAACAATAAAGGCCATATTTGTTGACCAAATAGTCTGTTTTTTGCTGGGCGTTTTCTTCAAATGTAATACCTGTTTCAGGAATATCATCTTGGCAATCAATATCGTTCAAACTTTTGATAATAAAAGCGTCCCCTACGATTGCTTGGACTTCGTTCAATTTATGGGCATTATTCGTTGCAAATACAAGTTCTAACATCGTCTTCAAATTTTATTTGGCCAAAAGTAAAAAATCTTATTTAGAAAGATGGCAAGCATACTGATTGGCTCTATAGCTTTTTTGAAATTAAGAAGCTATAAATGTTTTAAATTCGTTCCAAAAGAGCTTCTTTTTATTGGTATCCGCAAACATCTCTTCAAAGCTGAAGGTATTGAATACCGTTGCAATACGCCCTTTCATATACGAATTATGTTCGATTGAAGGAAGCATTAACGAGGCAGGCTCCACACCCAATAAGATAATCTTTGTAGGTTGAAAAAAAGCCATAATCCGCTTAAAATCGTTTGGATTATGTGCATTGGCTAAATTAACCACCGCCACAGTTTCCTTCGTTAACTTTAAAGCACCAATCGTTTTTTCAAATGCTTCACCTGCTGCTGGAGAAAAATAAGGATATTGTTCATAGCGCAAGATAAAAAGTACTCCTTGATCTTTATTACCCTGATAAATAAATTCTCCGCCTAATACTTCAAGTTCATTGATAAGACCATTATTCCTTTCTTCACTGCCAATGGGGCTCGATTCATTGCTTTTGTTTGTAACAGCGGGTTTAGCAGAAAGATCATCTGAAGGAATTCCAACAGCGATATATTCCGTATCCCTCGCTTTGGATACAACCTCCAGCTCGCCCTGAAAGTCAAATCCATTGGTAAAAATCGTTTCATTCATCAAGGCTTGAAGGGCTACCGGATTGTCTGTTGTTAAATTGCTCATCGTTCAAAAAGGAATAGTAGGAAATAAAGATAAACAAGAAAAAAGTAAAAGAAAAGGAGTGAGGAATAAAGAACTTGCCTGAGCCAAATTCTTTGTTCCTCACTCCGCTTTATGTCGAAAAGATTAATGTCCTAAGATATAAGAGAAAATCAAAGGCGCTACGATTGTCGCGTCAGATTCTACGATAAATTTAGGCGTGTCAATATCCAATTTACCCCAAGTGATTTTTTCATTTGGAACCGCTCCAGAGTAAGAACCATAAGAAGTCGTTGAATCAGAAATTTGACAGAAATAAGCCCAGAAAGGTACTTCTTCCCATTCTAAATCCTGATACATCATCGGAACGACACAGATTGGGAAATCACCTGAAATACCACCAGCAATCTGGAAGAAACCCACACCTTTACCAGCCGAATTATTTCGGTACCATTCAGTCAAATAAATCATGTATTCAATACCTGATTTAACAGTGCTCGCTTTTAACTTACCTTTAATCACATTCGAAGCGAAGATATTACCTGTAGTCGAATCTTCCCATCCCGGACATACAATAGGCAAATTTTTCTCAGCAGCAGCAACAATCCATGAATCTTTTGGATCTATTTCATAGTATTGCTCCAATACACCAGAATTAACGACCTGATATAGGAATTCATGTGGCAAGTAACGCTCACCTTTCGCTTCAGCGGCATGCCATACATCTTCAAGATGTTTCTGCAAACGACGGAAAGCTTCTTCTTCTGGAATACAAGTATCTGTTACACGGTTATAGTGGTTATCCAATAATTCTCTTTCTTGTTCCGCTGTCAAATCTCTATAATTCGGGATTCTTTTGTAATGGGAGTGAGCAACGAGGTTCATCACATCTTCTTCCAAATTAGCCCCAGTACAAGAAATAAAGTGTACTTTATCTTGACGGATCATTTCTGCCAAAGAAACACCCAATTCGGCAGTTGACATTGCACCTCCAAGGGAGATCAACATTTTTCCACCATCCAAAAGATGTTCCTCGTAACCTTTTGCAGCATCTACTAATGCCGCTGCGTTAAAGTGACGGTAATTATGCTCAATAAATTGAGAAATAGGTCCTTTTTGAGTACTCATGATATTTTCTAACTTTTATAAAATAATAAGTATCGCAAAGGTACTGAATATTATCTATTTTAGGCTTCCTCTCCCACCAAAACAGCCATTGACTGCTTATTTTTTAACAAATGTAAAAAAATAGGCAATTTACTTCTTCAAAAGCTTGGAGAAGAAGAAATAGGCAGCTACCAAAAAAATCACAATAACAATAAGGACGGCAATCTCCTGACCACCGATGCCCCAGTTCATACTATTCATACGCTTGCACTAAGGTTAAATAACCCACTTTTCACAGTCATTTAAAAATGCCTGGTCGATATCTGCACCGATACCTGGTTCGTCCGAAATATTAATTTTATATCCGTCATATTGAATTCCTCCAACAACAGGATCTTGCAAGTGGCCAACCATACAGGTATCTAGATCAAAAAATTTGACATTTGGGGCTGCATAAGCAAAATGGACTTTAGCGGCCAGCGCCAAGCGAGATTCCAGCATTCCACCAATCATACAGTTAATGCCGTACTCAGCTGCGACCTTATTGATTTTCAAGGCTTCCTGAATACCGCCCGATTTCGAAAACTTAATATTGATATAATCACAGGCATCCGCTTTGCAAAGTCTTTCGGCATCATGATGAGAATAAACTGACTCATCCGCCATAATGGGTACGATCGTTTCTGTACGTAGTTGGGGCAACAATTCATCGTGCCATGTCCGCATAGGCTGTTCACAAAATTGGATTTTAAAAGGCTCTAGACCCTGCAAAGCAATTACAGCCTCTTCATACGACCACCCTTGATTCGCATCGATTCGGATAGGCATCTCAAATCCCACAGTTTTACGAATCGCTCGAATACGTGCCACATCGGTTTTTGGATCCTTTCCCAGTTTGACCTTCAACATAACTGCCCCCTCATCCTGCAAACGTTTTGCCTTCAACACCATCTCTTCCGGAGAAGCGATCCCTAGTGTTATATCCGTGGTTATCTCTCTTTTGGTTCCTTTTAAAAATTGATAAAGAGGTAAACCAGCATGTTTCGCGGCCAAATCATGCAGAGCCATATCAAAGGCAGATTTGATCGTCTTATTACCAGCGATATATAGATCCAGTTCTGCTAGGCGTTCTTCCATTGCCAAAGGATCTTTTTCCTTCCAGATCTTGGCAAAATCACGTGCTAATACCAAACAAGTATCCTGTGTTTCCCCAACGATCATGGGGAATGCAGAGCATTCCCCCACGCCATAGATCGCAGCATCCGTATGGATGCGGATAAACGTATTTTGAGCATAATCCATGGTTCCAGTTGCTATAACAAATGGCTCCATCGGTATACTTAGTCGGTAGATTTCTATTTCAGTAATTTTCATCTTGTTTTCAGTTAAGTCTTAGATGTAACACAACGCTGTGCAATACCTTGCCTAATTTATATATATTATTGTAATCCCACGATCGTTTTTCTATATCTAGCAAAATTTTATCGCCAAATGATGCATTTTTAGCGTATAGAAAAGCATAACAATACCTTTAAACAATAAATGCGATATCCATAATAAAACAGATAAAAAGAAATGATAAAATCAAAACAAATACATTTTTATTAAAATATTTATAATTTTTATCATTTTTATTCCTATATTAGCAATGTATAATATTTGAAAAGGAAAGATGATTCAACAAAGACCGAAAACGGAGGGCCTTTACGACCCTAATTTTGAGCATGACGCCTGTGGAGTAGGCTTTGTCGCCCATATCAAAGGGAATAAATCACACGCACAAGTAAAGGACGCTTTGACCATGTTGGAGAACATGGAGCATCGTGGCGCCTGCGGCTGTGACCCCGAAAGCGGAGACGGAGCCGGTATCATGATTCAGCTACCACATGAATTTTTATGGGAAGAATGTATCAATTTAGGAATACAGTTGGAGGAACCTGGTTATTATGGAACAGGAATGGTTTTTCTTCCTAAAGAGGAAGCCATGAACAAAATATGCCGAGATTTGATTGAGGAAGCGGCAGCCGAAAGGGGTATGAAATTCCTTGGCTACCGTCCAGTACCAGTCAATCGTGAAGGTATTGGACCAACAGCGCTCAGTGCCGAACCTGAAATTGTCCAATTTTTTGTTAGCAGACCGGACGGAGTTTCAAACACTGAAGAATTTGAACGCAAGCTTTTTGTTCTACGTCGCCTGATCATTCAAAAAGTTAAACAACAACAAGAATACCCTCTCCCACTTTACTTTGCATCGCTTTCTTGCAAAACAATCATTTACAAAGGTCAATTAACAACTTACCAAGTCGGCACATATTATCTGGATCTTCGCGACCCTCGTGTTGTATCAGCGTTTGGATTAGTTCACTCGCGTTTTTCAACCAATACTTTTCCGTCGTGGTCACTTGCACAACCTTTCCGCATGTTGGCGCACAACGGTGAGATCAACACCCTAACGGGTAACCTCAATTGGTTTTATGCCGGAATGCGCGCACTTTCATCGCCTTATTTCACCGAAGAGGAAATGGAAATTCTGCTTCCTGTCGTTGATCGTGGCCAATCGGATTCAGCTTGTCTCGATAATGTCGCCGAACTGCTTTTACACAGTGGCCGTAGTCTGACCCACGTCATGTTAATGTTGGTACCAGAAGCTTGGGATGGCAACACCCAAATGGATCCACTGAAACGTGCATTCTACGAATATCATGCAACCTTAATGGAACCTTGGGATGGTCCGGCAGCACTTTGTTTTACCGATGGTAAACATATCGGTGCCACACTGGATCGCAATGGTCTGCGGCCATTGCGCTATGCTGTAACTTCGGATGATCGTGTTGTTGTCGCTTCTGAAGCCGGAGCACTTCCAATCGAAGAATCCACCATTATTAAAAAAGGCCGCCAACAAGCAGGCAAGATATTCCTCGTCGATATGGAGCAAGGCCGTATCTTGACGGACAACGAGGTAAAAGATCAATTGATCAACCAACAACCTTATAGCGATTGGTTGGACAACTATAAAATCAAGTTAGAAGAACTGGAAGAACCTCGCGTCACCTATACCTATCTTTCCAAAGAATCTGTTTTCAAATACCAAAAGACATTCGGCTTTTCACGGGAAGATCTCGAAACAATCCTGACACCAATGGCATTGACCGGGTACGAACCAACTGGTTCTATGGGTTCGGATGTTCCATTAGCAATTCTTTCCGATCAGCCACAACATATCTCAAGTTACTTTAAACAGTTCTTTGCACAAGTAACCAACCCGCCAATCGATCCAATTCGAGAGCGTTTGGTCATGAGTTTAGCAACCTTTATCGGTAATGCCGGAAATATCCTGATCGAGGACAAAAAATTCTGTCACTGCGTAACCTTGCCACATCCGATCTTAACATCCAAAGAACTTGAGAAGTTGCGTTCTATTGATACCGGATTGTTTCAGGCAAAAACCATTCAGTCCTATTTCCGTTCGGACGGAAAGCCGGGCTCACTCGAAGCAGGTTTAGAACGTCTATGCAGATATGCCGATGACGCTGTACGTGATGGTTTCCAGGTATTGATACTTTCGGATCGGGCCATAGATTCCAAACATGCGGCTATCCCCTCACTGCTCTCCGTATCAGCGGTACACCACCATCTGATCAAAACAGGGAACCGTGGTGCAGTAGGCCTTGTTGTCGAAGCTGGTGATGCTTGGGAGGTACACCACTTTGCATGTCTATTAGCTTTTGGTGCTACAGCGATAAATCCTTACATGGCGCTGGCAAGTATCCGTACCATGAAGGAACAAAACACCTTGGATACTGAACTTACTTGGCCTGAACTTTCCAAAAACTACGTGAAAGCCGTCAACAATGGTTTGTTGAAAATTTTCTCCAAAATGGGGATTTCAACGTTGCAATCCTATCACGGAGCACAGATTTTTGAGGTACTTGGTATCGACAAGTCTGTTGTTGATAAATTCTTCTGTGGCGCAGTATCCCGTATCGGTGGTATGACGCTGGATGATCTGGCTAAAGAGGCCTTATCTAAACACTGGCGTGGATTTGAAAAAAGTCGTACACCACAGAACCTATTGCCGGAAGGTGGTATCTATCAATGGAAACGCCGTGGCGAAGGTCACTTGTGGAATCCTGATACCATTCACTTATTGCAGCAAGCATGCCGGACCGGAGATTATGCCACGTATAAAAAGTATGCGACCAAGATCAACGCACAGAAAGAACATATGTTTACCCTTCGTGGACTATTGGATTTTGCCAAACACCGCAATTCCATTCCATTGGAGCAAGTTGAGCCTGCAAGTGAGATTTTAAAACGCTTCGCTACCGGGGCGATGTCCTTTGGTTCGATCTCTCACGAAGCGCATAGTACCCTTGCCATTGCCATGAACCGCATCGGCGCAAAATCAAACACCGGTGAAGGTGGCGAAGATGAATTGCGTTACCAACCGCTTCCAAATGGAGACTCCATGCGTTCAGCGATCAAGCAAGTCGCTTCCGCACGTTTTGGTGTGACATCCAATTACCTGACGCAGGCCGATGAGTTACAGATCAAAATGGCTCAGGGTGCCAAACCGGGTGAAGGTGGTCAATTACCGGGCCCTAAAGTGGATGCCTGGATCGCAAAAACCAGACACTCCACTCCTGGTGTCGGTCTGATTTCACCACCACCGCATCACGATATTTACTCCATTGAAGATTTGGCGCAGTTGATCTTCGATTTAAAGAATGCCAACCGCCAAGCAAGAATCAACGTAAAATTGGTATCTAAAGCCGGCGTAGGAACAATCGCCGCAGGTGTAGCCAAAGCTCATGCTGACGTTATCCTCATCGCAGGTTTTGACGGCGGAACAGGTGCTTCACCGATCAGTTCAATCAAACATGCTGGCTTACCTTGGGAACTCGGTCTTGCCGAGGCACATCAAACGCTTGTGAAAAACAAGTTACGGAGCCGTGTGGTCTTACAGGCCGATGGTCAGGTAAAAACAGGCAGGGACATTGTCATTGCTACATTATTAGGCGCCGAAGAATGGGGTGTTTCCACAGCTGCTCTCGTTGCCGGCGGCTGCATTATGATGCGCAAGTGTCATTTAAATACATGTCCGGTTGGTGTAGCAACACAGGATCCAGAGTTGCGTAAACTCTTTTCGGGAAAACCGGAAGATATTGTCAATCTATTCACCTTCCTTGCCGAGGAAGTTCGCGAGACCATGGCATACCTTGGATTCCGTACCATCAACGAGATGGTAGGTCGCGCGCAGTTCTTGAAAAAACGTGAAAATATCGACCATTGGAAAGCGAAGAAAATCGATTTTACCGATATCCTTCATGTTGAACGCAATGAACCAGGACAATCATTATACAATACCGAGGAACAGGATCATGGTATGGGCATGATTTTGGACTGGGGACTATTGAAACAGTCCAAATTAGCTTTAGAAAGCAAGACTCCGGTATTTGGGACCTTCAAAGTAAAAAATACAGACCGTACCATCGGGACCATGCTCTCCAATGAGATTTCTAAGCTTTATGGATCTGAGGGCTTGCCCGATAACACCATCAATTTCAAATTTGAGGGATCCGCAGGTCAGAGCTTCGGTGCCTTTTCGACAAAAGGACTATCTTTTGAATTGCAGGGCGAAGCCAATGATTATGTTGGTAAAGGCTTGTCAGGTGCGCAGTTGGCCATTTACCCGGTAACGGAAAGCGGTCTGGTACCTGAAGACAATATCATCATCGGCAACGTAGCGCTGTTCGGAGCTACATCTGGGCACCTATTTGTTAATGGACAAGCAGGAGAGCGTTTCGCTGTCCGTAACTCTGGAGCTACTGCTGTAGTCGAGGGAGTAGGCGACCACGGTTGTGAATATATGACCGGTGGCCGTGCGCTGATCCTTGGCGCAACAGGTCGTAATTTTGCTGCTGGGATGAGCGGTGGTATCGCCTGGATTTACGACATCAACGATGACTTCCGCGAAAACTGCAACCAGGAGATGGTGGATCTGGATCCATTGGAAAGTGAAGATGAAACGGCAATTATTGCCTTATTGAAACGTCACGTCTTACTGACCAATAGCCGTAGAGCAGATTTCATCTTACAAAACTGGGCTCGGGAGAAAAATAAATTTATTAAAGTATTCCCTAGAGAATACAAAAATGTCATTCGTCAAAAATTAGTTGAAGCATAAAATAGGAAGCACAGATCATGGGAAAAATTACAGGTTTTAAAGAATTTGAGCGCGTGCTTCCAACAAAAGAAGCTGTTGAAGGCCGTGTACAGCACTTCAAGGAATTTAATAAAGGATATTCTGAGAATGAGCTGAACAAACAGGCCGCACGCTGTATGGATTGCGGTATTCCATTTTGTCATTCAGGCTGCCCGCTGGGCAATGTCATTCCTGAATTCAATGATGCCGTATACGACGGAAAATGGGAAGAGGCTTATCAGATCCTCACCTCAACCAATAACTTTCCGGAATTTACAGGAAGGATATGTCCTGCACCTTGCGAATCTGCTTGTGTACTGGGTATCCATAGTACGCCGATCACAATCGAAGAAATCGAGAAGCATATCATTGAGATTGCATTCAAAAAAGGCTATGTTAAAGCCCATAAGAGTTATTTAAAAACAGGTAAGCGTATTGCTATCGTCGGTTCTGGTCCTGCCGGACTTGCTGCCGCAGCGCAATTGAATAAAGCGGGTCATGATGTCACTGTTTTTGAACGCGACGATCAGGTTGGCGGCCTGCTCCGTTATGGTATTCCAGATTTCAAACTGGAAAAGTCTGTTATCGATCGCCGTATCAATTTAATGAAAGAATCAGGAATTGAGTTCCGGGTTGATACCGAGGTGGGAAAAGACATAAGTTTTTACGAGTTAAAAGCCTATGATGCTGTTGTACTGGCTACTGGATCTACCGTGCCATGGCATATGCAATTACCAGGACACGAAGCCAAAGGGATACACTTTGCCATGGACTTTTTGAAACAGCAGAACAAAGAAGTAAACGGTATCAGTATCGATGAGGAGCGCATTTTGGCTACAGATAAACATGTGGTCGTTATCGGCGACGGTGATACAGGTTCAGATTGCATCGGTACTTCCAACCGTCACCGGGCTAAGAGTATAACACAGATTGCGCGTAAACCGACTCCTGCAAAAGAACGTTTAAAAAACAATCCCTGGCCGATGGACAAAATGACATTCGGAACTTCCTCTTCGCAGGAAGAGGGTTGTGAACGTCTTTGGGCAACGGAAACACAAGAGTTTGTTCACGACGAAAATGGCCATGTCAAAGCGGTAAAAATTAAAGAAGTTCAATACGAAGTCGATGAATTTGGTCGCCGTACAAGACTGGGCGAATCCGAAATCCGGGAAATTCCTGCCGACCTTGTTTTATTGGCTATCGGGTACAAACATACCGAGCAAAGATTATTGGAGCAGCTAGGTGTGCGTGTGGATGAAAAAGGAAATATCTTGGCAAACGACAAAGATTACCAAACTTCAGTGGAAAATATCTTTTCAGCAGGCGACTGCCGTAAGGGGCAATCATTGGTCGTGTGGGCGATTTCAGAAGGTCGTGAGTGCGCACGAAAAGTAGACGAATACCTTATGGGATATTCCGAACTTGAAAGTAAAGATTTCTTGGCTACGCACCAGGCATAATTACAAATAATAATCCTCCTATAACAAAAGCACCTTAGGTGCTTTTGTTATAGGAGGATATCCTGCGTTTAGGTCGGATTAAAGCCTATATCCACGCCCATCATCGAAAATTTTTCCTTTGCGGGGACGCAAAATTTTCCAAAGAAAATTTACTCTGCTGCACTGGATACGCTATTTCCCTCGAGGGAATTGAAGAACTCCTTAAGGGAATTTCCTTTCCCTTAAATTTGGGCCAGCGAAACCTCAGCCCAAAAACGTACCCCTAGCACGAATAAACACAGTTTTTTGTGATATTATTATTGCAATCTGGCAAGTATTAGGAGTAAAATACCTTCCAGTTTCCATACCATCCCACGAATTGGTGATGTTGGGCAAAGACAAATCGAAAATAAAAATAGACGGCCTTTATGGAATTTGTTTTTTCATTGCATCACTAGGAAAATAAACAAAATAGTGACCGATAAATTGTTGCTGATACCTTCATCACAGTTGAAACCACCTAACTGCATCGAAGTCTGGAAGGAACAATTGACTACTGAATAAACAAACTTAAAACGATGAAAAAGATAGTATTAGCCCTCTTCGTCTTATTAGTATTTTCCAATATAGATACGAAGTCTCAAATAAAGCCCACCCGGGAAGTGCCTAGCTTGAAAATAAAAAATGAGCACCGCGCCGACGCCGCGAAGCTCGTCAACCTAAAAGTCGATGTAAGCATTTTTGGAAATATTGCCAAGACAACAATGACCATGATTTTCGAAAACACGACACATCGAGATCTCGAAGGCGAACTTACCTTCCCCATGGCTGAAGGTGTTTCCGTTAGTGGCTATGCCTTGGATATTAACGGCAAGCTACGCCAGGCGGTCCCTGTGGATAAAAACAAAGGCACCGAAGTTTTTGAAAGTATAGAAACACGACGGGTAGATCCCGGCTTACTCGAAAAAGTTGAGGGAAACAATTTCCGTACCCGCATCTATTCCTTACCTGCAAAAGGACGGCGTACAGTTCAGATTAGCTATTCCGAAAACCTGACCCCAGAATTTGATCAGACGCTATATTATTATCTTCCTTTGGCCTATAACACCATTATAGAGAACCTTGAATTGGACATCAATGTCTATCAAGGCAATAAAAAACCTATTTTTACGGAGCAGCCCGATGGTTCATTGGCATTTTCCGAACAAAATCACAACTATGCCGCTGCACTCCATAAACAACAATTTAAAGTCCAACGGAATCTTGCTATTAAACTCCCTCTAAATCAAAATTCGGTTGCTGGCCTAAAGCAAGTCAATCGCGATAGCAGCTTTTATTTTCTCGCCAATGCAAAATTGGAGATCCCTAAACAGACACAAAAAAAATGGGGCAACAGCATTTCTATTATTTGGGACCGTTCCCTAAGTGCTAAAAATAGAGATTTAGAAAAAGAACTCAGCCTCTTGGATCAATTTTTCAACACAAATCAAAATGTAACAGTTGATCTGGGCTATTTAGATATCCATTTCAGCAAAGCCCGTACATTTCAAATCAATCAGGGAAACTGGGAAGAGTTAAAAAATCAGCTGAAACAGACAGTCTATGATGGAGGAACCGATTATAGCCAAGTCAAAAGCGGAATACTGCATGGTGCGAATTATCTCTTTTTCAGTGATGGACTCTCAACATTTGGTCAAGGCAAAATTGCGCTTGATAAGCCCACCTATTGTATTACATCCTCAGCCAGTTCAGATTATGCCAACCTCAAACAAATTGCCCAAACACATTTTGGAAAAATGATCAATTTGACCAATACAACCATCGATCAAGCCTATACTACATTAAATACAATTGAGCTGCTCTTTTTGGGCATAAAAGAACAGCATGCTTTTACAGAAATCTATCCCGAAAAGGGGACAACTATTCAGTCTTATTTTTCTATTTCAGGAATTGGTAAAGACAAGCTGTCACAAGAAATCACACTTTTAGTAGGTAATGGAACAGGAGCAATTAAAGAAATCAAAGTTCCTTTAAAGTCAGACGATGGGGAAATCGATCTGCAGCAAATCTGGGTCCAGAAGAAAATAGCAGCATTGGATACCCAATACGAAGACCATCGTGAGGAGATTGAAGCAATCGGCAGGCAGTTTGGTGTTGTTACAAGAAACACAAGTTTAATTGTACTGGAAAATGTGGAAGATTATATACGCTATGCAATTACGCCGCCGGCAGAATTACTCCCCGAATTCAACCGGCTCAAAAAAGAAGAACGTATAGAAAAAGAAGAACGTGTGGCGGATCTATTATCTCAGGCCCAAAATATCAGCGAAGAGCTGCGATCCTGGTGGAATACCGACTTTCAGCAAAAAGGAAAATATCCACAACGGGAGCGGTCGCGTCGGACGATAGATTCCATGGCTACGGCAGACGAGCCCTCCGAAACCATTGTTGCTCCCCCAATGCCTTCTCGTTCTTCGGCAAGCCCAGTGGCCACATTCCCGGTTGTGGAATCCAAATCAGCAGAGGGTGCTAACAATAACAGCGTGTCTGCGTCCGCCAATTCAAGAGCAGCTAACGCAGAAGCCAGCGCTCAGGAGGCTGCGGTTAGTAAAGATGAACTTATGGAAGCCGTCACAGTAAGTGCCTATCAGGCACTGGAAGGACACGTAGCAGGAATACAAGTGACGAATACGCACAGGCGTACAACTGGAAAAATCAATATTCCCGAAATTAAAGAAGACCAGTCCTATCTACATGAGCTTAATCAATCCAAAGATCCTTACAAAAGTTATCTCCAGCTCCGTGATCAATACCTGGGCACACCGACTTTCTATTTTGATGTCGCCAACTTCTTTTTCAAAAGAGGAGATAAACAGAAAGCACTACTTATCCTGAGCGCAATGGCGGATCTACAAATTGAAAATACAGATCTTTACAAAACTATTTCTTACAAACTCAGGGAATGGGGAGATGTCGACCATGCCCTATATATAGCCGCTAAAATATTACAATGGCGACCGATGGATCCACAGAGCCATCGCGATTACGCCCTGGTATTACAGGACGAAGGCCGGTACAAAGAAGCCATTGAGCAACTCTATGGTATTTTGACACAAAGCTATTCACCTGAGGCAGCCGATCGGGATGATGGTATTGAAGAAATCCTTGTCATGGAACTCAATAATCTAATCACATTTCAACAAAGAGAAACTGCTCAAATTTCTGTGGAGAAGAAGCTTATTGCCGATTTACCGGTTGATATGCGTGTAGTCATCAACTGGAACTCCCAAAATACAGATATTGATCTTTGGGTAACTGATCCAAACGGAGAAAAATGCTTCTACAGCAATCCTAAAACAGCAATTGGAGGTCGCCTTAGCAACGACTTTACTGGAGGCTATGGTCCAGAACAGTTTTTATTAAAGAAAGCGCTGAAAGGAAAATATAAAATAGAAGTTGATTTCTACAACGATAGTTCCTTGACCCTGGCTGGTCCCGCTGCTGTTCTGGCAGAAATTTACACCTATTATAGTACGGGGAGACAGGAACGGAAACTCACGACGATCTACCTTAATAGGGATCAGGAAAGAAATGTTCTGGTAGGTGAATTTGCCTTTTAATTTGCCCGACAATTGGATTTTTGATATGTTGAACAATCAAAAGCCAGCCGTTGTCAGGAACATGAGCGTGTACGACAAAAGATTACTGGGCTGTCCAAAAAGACGGACAGCCCAGTAATCTTTAATGTAATTTTCGGATGATCAGATCTTTCTGCCTTTTCTCCAATTTCGTTTTTACATAAGGATAGGTAAACACTGCACCGAGAACGATACAT
Source organism: Sphingobacterium prati (assembly GCF_013167215.1). GTDB lineage: Bacteria > Bacteroidota > Bacteroidia > Sphingobacteriales > Sphingobacteriaceae > Sphingobacterium > Sphingobacterium prati. The sequence goes on along the minus strand of NZ_JABJWY010000032.1, from coordinate 178,897 downwards.
GCACCGAGATAAAATCCACCGCTCATGGTTTCCTTCTGTCCAAAGATCAACATCGCCAAAAGTATTCCATAGACAGGTTCCAAGTTGGTCGTTAACGCAACAGTAAAAGCAGACAATTCCTTCATCACCGCTACGCCCATGACATAGGCTACTGCCGTACAGACTACCCCTAGCAATAAGAGATAAATTAGATCCTCTTGCCCCAATTTCATCTCCGCATTGAAATCCCCAGTAAACAGCATCAGTATGCTGATCCAAAAACATGCCCCCAACATTTCATAAAATGTAATCAACGTTGGACTTGATTTTTTAACCATTCTTGCATTGGCAATGGAAAATATACTCGCGCAGAAAGCACAGCCCAGACCAGCCAATAGACCGACTAAATAATGTGTTTCAAAGGAAAATATAGTATAAATCCCAATGATAATCACCAGACCAACAACAATATCCAATAGTGCTATACGTTTTTTATTTATTATAGGCTCCAGGATTGCCGTGAACAGTGTAACCGATGACAATGTGACCAATGTTACTGAAACAGTAGATACCTTTATGGAGTAAAAAAATAAAACCCAGTGTAATCCAACAACGGCTCCCACCATAAAAAACTGAAGAAACTGCTTTTTAGAAACCAATATTGTTTGTTTGGTCAACAGAAAATAAACCAGCAAGGAAACAGATGCAATGGCTACGCGATACCAAACCAGATGAATGGCCGAAACAGAGATTAGACTACCTAGTATCCCCGTAAATCCCCAAATAAGGATTGTTAAATGCAGAATTAAAATATTCCGATTTAAATGAATTTTAGACATATTCAATAGAATATAATTTATTTTGTAATGGCGATGAAAATCATCATAAGCAGCACTATTTTTCCCTTTCTTCGTGATGCTTAAGCCAGTGATGATATAAAAGAAATTATTTTGGGGCCTTTATCGTTAAGTAAATTGCAACTAAAAAGAAGGTTACATTTGGAATCAATACCGCAATTATTGGCGGCAATCCTCCTTTCAGCGAAAACATATTAGCAAATTGAATAAAAACAATATAGGTAAAACTTAAGCCGATTCCGATCCCCAGACTTAAACCGATCCCTCCTCTAACCTTCTTCGATGACAGCGCGACTCCCATGAGCGTCAAAACAAAGGCGGAGAACGGATAAACATAGCGTTTATATTTCTCAAGCAGCAGGTCATTGATCACACCCGTTCCTCTTGTTTTCTCTTTATGGATCCGAATGTTTAGTTCACGGGTATCCATTGCAGTAAACATATTGTCCCGTAGTTCGAAATCCGAGGGTTTCATATCCAATGTTGTATCTTTGACTGTCCCCTTATCCATTCGTTCATGTAGACCATTAATAATACGATTGGTGTACCCTTCAATTTTCCATTTCGTCGCAACCGAATCCCAGGTAATACGGTCTGCCATCATTTTTTCCTTCAATGTATCGCCCTTGAAAATTTCCAATACAAAACCATAGCCGGTTTTGGTACTATTATCAAAGTTATCAATATACACATAGCTATTTTTGTCCAACTGCATATGTGTCGATATGCGAGAATTGTCTTTCAATGGCTTAACGTAGATGTTTTCAAAATCCACCTTCATCTTATTGGTATGGGGGATAATGAATATATTGAATACCAAGGAAACGGCAAAAATTAATGTTGCCGATATCATATAAGGGCGTAGTAGACGATTGAAACTGTATCCCGCGCTTAATATCGGAACAATCTCGGTCTGATCTGCCATTTTCGAGGTAAAAAAGATAACTGCAATAAAATTAATCAGCGGACAAAGGAAATTAAGATAAAACGGGATAAATCCAGCATAATACTCAAAGATAATCTTATTCAAAGGTGCTTTATATTTCAGAAAGTCATCCAATCTTTCAGACACATCAAAGACCACCATAACAACCGTGAATATGGCCATGGTGAACACAAATGTTGTCAGATATTTTTTGATGATGTAACGATCGATTAACGAAAGCATATTTTTAGATTTGAGTATTAAGATATGAGATTTGAGACGTTACTTCTGCAAGCCCAAAGCGCACATACTTTATCTATATTTTATTTTTTTATGTGATTCTATTACAAACGTTGATCCAAAATTTTCACCATTTTATTTTTCCAATCATAGAATGTACCGTCTATAATTTTCTGTCTTGCTTGATTGACTAACCAAAGATAAAAATGTAAATTATGTAATGAAGCAATTTGTGCTCCTAAAATTTCTTGTGATTTTATCAGATGTCGTAAATATGCTTTGGAATAGAATTGATCTGCATGTAAGTCACTTTCCACTTCGATAGGCGAAAAATCATCCTTCCACTTTTCATTCTTGATGTTAATGATCCCATTTTGTGTAAAAAGCATACCATTTCGCGCATTTCGCGTTGGCATAACACAATCAAACATATCAACACCTAGCGCAATATTCTCCAAGATATTCACGGGAGTGCCTACCCCCATCAGATAACGTGGTTTTTCTTTCGGCAAAATATCACAAACAACTTCAGTCATCGCGTACATTTCCTCTGCCGGTTCACCTACAGATAATCCGCCAATTGCATTTCCATCCCGATTAAAAGATGCTATTGTTTCTGCTGATTTTATTCTTAAGTCTTTATAAACTGAGCCCTGTACAATAGGGAATAAGGTCTGATCATATCCATAGCGTGGATCTGTGCTATCAAAACGATCTACACATCGCTTCAACCAACGGTGAGTCATATCCAACGAACGGCGTGCATAACCATAATCACATGGATAAGGTGTACACTCATCGAACGCCATGATGATATCCGCACCGATGATACGCTGCGTATCCATCACATTCTCTGGCGTAAAAAGATGTTTTGATCCATCGATATGAGATCGAAAAGTAACACCCTCCTCTTTAATCTTACGCACTTCCGTCAATGAGTATACTTGATAACCGCCAGAATCGGTCAAAATAGGGCGATCCCACCCGTTAAACTTATGCAATCCACCAGCTTTATTTAATACGTCCAATCCTGGACGCAAATAAAGATGATACGTATTACCTAAAATAATCTGTGCTTCAATATCATTTTTCAACTCATGCTGATGAATGGCTTTCACCGTGCCAGCGGTGCCTACAGGCATAAAGATAGGAGTTTGAATGGGACCGTGTGCAGTTTCGACAACACCCGCACGTGCTTTTGATAGTGTATCTTGTGCTTGTAGCGTAAATTTCATTAATATTTTCCTCTGAGACTAATTTCCGTTTTAGGAGATGGACTTCTTTTTTTGTTTTCCCATTAATATGGCAAAATTAATTTTCAAAACGGAAATAAGGTTCCGCTTCCGTCTATGCCATCTTTTCCTAAAATATGTTGCAAAAATACTATAAAAAGATTTGCAAACAGGATGTTTCAGGAATAAATTATTATTTTCCTTTATAAAAAGATTATGAATGCGCTTATCTTTGTTGGCTATGCTTGACCTACATGTATTTTTGGCCAATCTTCCATATATCGTATTTGGGATATTAGGTCTTTTCCTATTGGTACAATTATATTACATCTTATTTGTTTACAGCAAATTGAGCAGGTATCAAATTGATTCTTACCAAGAAGGGACCGATCTTCCGCCAGTATCTGTCATTATCTGTGCACACAATGAGCAGGATAATCTCCGCGAATTCTTACCCAGTATCCTTGAACAAGATTATCCCAATTTCGAAGTCATAGTCGTCAATGATTTTTCCACCGACGAAACGCCTTGGATATTGCAAGAATTTGACGAGCGATATGCCCATTTAAAAATTGTGGATATCAAAGAGCATATCCGATTGAAGCATGGCAAAAAATTCGCCGTAAGCATGGGAATCAAAGCTTCGAAATATCAGACCTTGGTATTTACCGATGCGGATTGTGCTCCTCAATCTGATCAATGGCTGAAAGGGGTTGGTTCAGCCTTCAAACCAGAGACCGAAATTGTATTGGGCTATTCGCCTTATTTTAAGAAGAAAAGCTTATTAAACATCCTGATCCGCTTCGAAACGAGCCACACTGCTATGAGTTACCTATCCTATGCGCTCAAAGGGGATGCCTATATGGGTGTTGGCCGAAATATGGCCTACAAGAAGGAGCTCTTCTTTCGCAACAAAGGATTTGCGGCACATATGCACATCAAATCTGGCGATGATGATCTTTTTGTCAATCAAAATGCAACGCCTACAAACGTCAATATTGTCCTTGCTCCAGCTACTATAGTATACTCCGCCCCCAAAGCAACCTGGAAAAGCTATTATAAACAAAAAGCAAGGCACTCAGGTGCCTCCACCATCTATAAAAGACATCACCAACGCATGTTGGGGACACAACTGGTATCGGCAGTATTATTTTATGTTACCCTGATTGCTGTCGCTATTGCTTTTCCTGCATTTTGGTACGTTCCTCTTGCCGCTTATTTACTAAGACTATGCTCACAATGGGCAATTTTTATGGCTATCTATAAGAAACTCGAAGTGAAAGAACTGATTTGGTGGCTTCCTCTGGTAGACTTCATCTACTATTTCTATATTTGCATCAATGGTTTGTTCAGCCGAAAAAAGAAAAAAATAAGCTGGAAATAATTCACCCTTAAAACAAGACATTTTGAATCCTACAGTCGATATCATCTACTCCTATTTTCCGAAATTAACGGATATACAAAAGGAACAGTTTGCCAAGCTTGCTGACCTCTATACTTTTTGGAATAGCCAGATCAATGTAATTTCACGTAAGGACATTGATAGTCTATATCTTCATCACGTACTACATTCATTGGGTATCGCCAAGTTCGTTCAGGAGCTCGCTCCGGGAACACAGATTTTAGATGTCGGTACGGGCGGTGGATTTCCGGGCATCCCCATGGCGATCCTCTTTCCAGAAGTCAAGTTTCACTTAGTGGACTCTATTGGAAAAAAAATCAAGGTCGTACGTGAAGTTGCAGCTGGGTTAGGACTTAAAAACGTGGAAGCTGATCATATTCGGGCCGAACAATTGGACGACAAATATGATTTTGTCATCTCACGGGCAGTCACCAGACTTGGAGAGTTTGCCCCTTGGATCCGAAATAAATTCGCAAAAAACGACAAAAATGGAATTCCTAATGGAATCCTTTATCTGAAAGGCGGTGACTTAAGTGAAGAAATTAAAGAGTCGAAATTAAAGGCTGAATTACATCCACTTTCAGGCTACTTTAAGGAAGATTTCTTTGAAACAAAATATTTGGTATACGTACCGATGTAATCAAAGTTTAGCATTACCCATAGGCAGTTGAAGTCGCCTATGGATAATGTCTACAGAATCCAGGTAATATTTTAAGCACTTATGTACATAAGCGATCTTTTCATATCGATCATGATCATAAAGCCACGTTAAAGAAGGCTCATAGTATATCCTAAATTTATTCAACGAATCTCCCGACAACTTACTGTATTCTTTAGTCAAGACGTACCACTCCTCACGAATTAAATCCTGCTGATACTCTTTTTCGAACTTGCGTTGGAGCTTTCTCGCATGCCGGCCTTTTCGGCTAAATTTGTTATAAAGTTTGTTAAGGTTAACCGCGATCCCTCCTTGATGTGGCAATGTGACCATATTCTTGGTATCGCCCCAAAAATAGATAGATTTATATTCTTCTTTTTTTTGGTCCAGCATGTCTTTGGCCAAAAGGTTTTTACGAATGATCTGAGCCGTGTCCAATCGAAGTGTATCTTTTCCGTTTTTCTTTTTCACGGTATCCTGCAAAACAACGTCTATAGGTTGGGCAAAAACCGGCTGATCAAAGGCCAAATAGATGCATAAAGCGATTAAAAATAGGAAACCAATACGTGCCATATCTATAATTGATTACCCTAAAATAACCAACAGGAAATAAGTCCGTAATAATTTTAACGATCTTTAACTTACAAGACTTATTGGCCAAGTTCTTTTTTGATCTCCTCCCCGATCAAGTTGACCTCTTCATCCATTCCAAACATCGGCAATTCGGTCTCAGGATTCAGCTTCAGCCAAGTGGTATCGGTATCCTTTATAATCTTCACATATTCCATTCCATCCTTAAAGATCACATAGGTATCTTCCTCTTCCGGAAAAACGGAATAAATTATATCCCCCAATTCTATATCAAACGGTTCTTTCATTTCCATGCTAAAAAATATTGTTAATCCGACAAAGCTACCAAATCCAGTACATTCTTCCCAGATACGTCGTCCAAATTTTTATCTTAAAAAAGAATGGTTTCTAATCAAAGTTCACTGCAGAGTGAAGCAAATCCCAATATCGATCTGAAATTGCTAAAGCAAATTATTTATTCTAAGGAAAAGTTATACAAGAAGTTATAATTTTCACTATATTTAAAGTACCAATTATGAAACTAATCTATCCCATAGCTTTGACTAAGATCAAGGGCATTGGCCCTAGAACAGCCCGTAATATCATGGCGCATTGTGACAGCTTAGCAGATTTCTTTTCCTTTTCAAAAAAAGAGCTGATGCAAATCTCTGGGATACGGGAATCAATTGCTGATGCCATACGCAACAAAACATACCTGGATGCCTGTGAAAAAGAACTTGCTTTCATCGACAAACATCAAATTAAAGCGCTATGGATCGAAGATCAGGAGTATCCCGATAGGCTTAAACAATGCGATGATGCGCCTCTTATGTTATATTACAAGGGAAACGCAGCACTCAACACAACAAAGGTAATCAGCATTGTCGGCACAAGACATTCAACCCATTATGGCCAGAAATTATGTGAAGACTTTATCCAGGACTTAAATGAAAATCGAGATCTCCTGATCGTTAGCGGACTAGCCTATGGCATTGATGCTTTAGCACACCGCAATGCATTAAAGAATAATATACCAACCATTGCAGTGCTAGCACATGGGTTGGATCGGATATATCCGGCATCCCATCGTGAACTTGCGTCAAAAATGCTCGAAAACGGTGGATTATTAACCGAATTCACATCTGAGACTATACCCGAACGAGTAAATTTTCCAATGCGAAACCGCATTATCGCCGGAATGGCAGATGTTACTATCGTGGTAGAAGCGGCAATTAAGGGTGGCGCATTGATTACAGCTGAAATTGCAAATAGTTATCACAGAGATGTATGTGCCTTTCCCGGATCCATTTACGAAAAGAGCAGCGAAGGAACCAACTATCTAATCAAAACAAACCGGGCTCATATGATTAGAAAAGCAGAGGATCTCGACTATGTAATGAATTGGGAAATCAGCAAACGAAGTGAAGCAAACAAGCAGTTAACACTTCCCCTGAATTTGACAAAAGATCAAGAGCACCTTTTTAATCTCATTCATACAACAGGACAACTGGCACTTGATCAAATGATCGATTTACTCAAATGGCCCCAGAGTAAGTTGGCGCTAATATTATTGGAACTGGAAATGCAGTCTCTAATCTATTCGTTACCCGGAAAAGTATACAAATCGCAGGGGCAGTCTACAATGGTAACCAAATAAGTTATCCAGTAATTACAAGAAAAGAATATATAAATTCATTCAAATCAAATTCTATATTACGCAAACATAACACTAAACCGATTATTAATGAACGAAAACAGTACAAAGAGCATCTGGAAAGTCATCGGTGCCTCATCCATGGGCACACTCATTGAATGGTATGATTTTTTTATTTTTGGAAGTCTCTCCATCGTAATCTCAACAAAATTTTTCCCCGCAGACAATCCCACTGCCGCTTTTCTATCCACCTTAGCTACGTTTGCTGCTGGATTTGTCGTACGCCCTTTTGGGGCATTATTTTTTGGTCGCTTAGGCGACATCATAGGCCGCAAATACACCTTTATGGTGACACTAATGCTAATGGGTGGCGCAACTTTTTTGATTGGCTGTATTCCAAGCTATGAAAGTATAGGTTTTTGGGCCCCTTTAATCGTCCTGATCCTACGGCTTTTACAAGGACTCGCTTTAGGAGGCGAATATGGAGGGGCAGCTACTTATGTCGCCGAGCACGCTCCTTTGGGACAACGTGGTTATTGGACATCCTGGATACAGACTACCGCTACCTTCGGCCTATTTATCTCCCTTGTGGTGATTCTTTTAACCAAAAGCTTTCTGAGTGAGACACAATTTGATAGCTGGGGATGGCGCGTTCCTTTCCTACTCTCTTTAATCATGGTTTACGTATCCTATCTTATCCGCAAAAAAATGAAGGAATCGCCTGAGTTTAGCAAAGCTAAAGCTGAGGGCAAGACAAGTACCAACCCGCTAAAAGAAAGTTTCGGAAATCGGTATAACCTCAAATTTGTTTTACTAGCCTTATTTGGTGCGGCTATGGGACAGGGAGTCGTTTGGTATACCGGTCAATTCTACTCCATGAGTTTCATGAAAACAGTCATGCATCTACAATCGGATCAAGCAGATACCATTTTAGGTATTGCGTTATTGTTAGGAACTCCATTTTTTGTCGTTTTCGGATGGCTTAGTGATAAAGTTGGCCGCAAGTGGATTATGTTGGGCGGTATGCTCCTTGCAGTATTAACCTATCGCCCGATCTACGAAGCGATGTATCAACTATCGAATGTCCAGCAAAAAACCAAGCTAAACGAAACTACTGCACCTAGTTCCCAACAAAATTCCACCATCATTACGATCACAAAAAGCCAGTATGCCGATGGGACAGAAATGACCTATTCAAAAATCCAGCATCAAGAGGGCGAGCTTAAAGGAAAAGAAACGGTCAAAACGGCTGTGCATTTGACGGGCAAAAACTATATACTGCTGATTGCCCTGATTTTTATTCAGATAATCTATATTACAATGGTGTACGGTCCGATTGCTGCTTTTTTGGTAGAATTATTTCCTGTAAAAATCAGATACACCTCTATGTCTTTACCGTACCATGTGGGCAACGGTATATTCGGCGGACTCCTTCCAGCAGTTTCCACATATCTCACGACAAATGCGGAAGCATCCAATACACCACAATTTTATCTGGCAGGGCTAGGGTATCCTATCATTATTGCTGCTGTCTGTTTTATTATTGGTAGTCTATACATCAACAACAAATCAACTCCTTCAAATCATGAATAATCTAAAAAAGCTACTCGGTATCGTCTGGATCATATTGGCTATATACACCGCATATTTTTCTATTTTTGAGCTTGCAATACCCAAAATTTCAACAGGACAGCAAGAAGATTTGGTCTTTGGTATTATCATCCTCTGCATTTTAACGCCTATCATTTCACTGGGCTTAGGCCTTTTTGGCTATTATTCATTATTGGGCGAATACAACAACAATAAAGATGTAGTGCAATAGAAAATACTTCATGGCCATCTTAACAATTATTTCCAGTTGACAAGATGGCCATTTACACAATTTATTCTCATGAAAATCAGCACAGTATAATAAAAAGACATTTTTTCTTTCCTAAAACTATTTTTTTTTCTACTTTTGTGCCGGGTAAGTCTTCTACGACCAGCTCCCATTGACTCCCCCAGGTTGGGAACAAAGCAAGGGTATTTGGTTGAGCGGTGCGATAGGAGTAGCTTACCCTTTTTTTGTGCCCAAATTTTTGGTTAAGCACCAAGCTACAATATCAGCGCGTCCAATTCTGCAAAACAATACGCGCTTGAATCGGACTTCTTATCCCTCCTCAATTTATTTACAGGCAATCCTTACGACGAAAGTAGCTGATTTACGGCCATTTACATTCAACACAATTATAATTGTATATAAAAGCATTTTTATCTAAGTTTGTAGTCGAATAAGAACTATCGTATGAGTTGGTTTAAAAGAGAAAAAGCTGGTATTAGCACAGCTACCGCTAATAAAAAAGAAGCACCAGATGGCATGTGGAACAAGTGTCCCACTTGTAAAAAACCGCTGTTGCATCTTGAACAAGTAGAAAACGACTACGTTTGTCAATATTGTGGCCATCATTTAAGAATTGGCTCCAAGGAATATTTTTCAATTTTATTTGACAATAACGAATTTACCGAACTATTCCCTAATCTAAATTCTGGCGATCCTCTGGAATTTTTTGATTCAAAACCATATCCAGAACGCTTAAAAGAAAGTCAAGCTAAAACAGGCCTTAAAGATGCAATACGCTCTGGTCACGGCAAAATGAATGGCCAAGACATTGTGATTGCCTGTATGGACTTTAGCTTTATCGGAGGATCAATGGGTTCCGTCGTTGGCGAAAAAATCGCACGTTCCATTGACTACTGCCTAGAACATAGAATTCCATTTATGCTGATTTCAAAGTCAGGTGGCGCACGTATGATGGAAGCCGCTTTTTCTTTGATGCAAATGGCAAAAACTTCTGCTAAATTAGCTTTACTGGCGCAGGCAAAGCTTCCTTATGTCTGTCTATTGACTGACCCAACCACAGGTGGGGTTACAGCATCTTATGCCATGCTAGGAGATGTAAACATAGCTGAGCCCGGTGCGTTGATCGGATTTGCCGGTCCCCGTGTTATCAAAGAAACGATCAAAAAAGATCTTCCAAAAGGATTTCAAACATCTGAGTTTGTACTTGAGCATGGATTTTTGGACTTTATCGTTGACCGGAGACAATTAAAAAACAAAGTAGCGACTTATCTGAAATTGGTCGGATAAACGGAAAAAATATAAATAAAAACAGCTCTTAAAATGTTTTAAGAGCTGTTTTTATTTATAAGCAAAATTTCAAGCCGAATCATTTATAAATGATTCCAAAATGTCCAGACCTTTCTTCTTGATAAGTAGCCGGGATCATGTTCATGACGGTATGCTTCACGTTCAAAAGAAATATTTCGATAAGCCCGGTCAAAATCCCGAAAACGAGCAAAACGAACCACAAATTCACCTAAATACCACAGATAAAAAAATACAATACCCAATTCCAAAGCCTGCCGCAAATGAATGCGCTCATGGCGGATTAGCTGCTCATTAGCTCGAAAAAATCCATATTTAAGAAATATAATGGGAAAAATCGTGACTGCATTGGCTCTACCAAAGGAAAATAAATTTGTCCAAAATTTACTAACTATAATCATTTAATCGGTCAATAAGTTTCAACACTAATCAAACTTAGCTATTTTAACCCTGATTTACAATGCTGACCATCGCGTTTAATAGCGCATCATACCACAGATACAACCATATGCCGAGCGGATATAAACCTTAAAGCCCGCAATGTAAGAATTTGTTCAACGTTAAAACTCGTCAGGCCATAATTCTGTATTATTCGCTCAATTTCATTGTTTTATTTCCTACCAGCCTAAAATAAGAGCGGGCAAAATTTCTTTTTGAATTGGAATTTTTATTAAGTTTGCTATAGATTAATTACGAAGATATGCCGTACAAAGAGCGTGAAATAAATAAATTGTATTATACAATGGGAGAAGTTACAGAGATGTTTGATGTAAATGCGTCCCAAATACGTTTTTATGAGCGTGAGTTTGATATTCTTCAACCCAAGAAAAATAAAAAGGGAAACCGCCTCTTTACACAAGAAGATATCGCAAACCTCAAAATTATCTTCAACCTGGTAAAAGAAAAAGGTTATACATTACAAGGAGCGAGAGACTATCTCCGCGACAACAAATCCGAAGCTAAAGAAAACCAACGTGTTGTGGATTCCTTAGAACGATTAAAAAGCTTCTTGTTAGAGGTACGCGATTCTTTATAAAAATCAATATAACATGCTCTCCGCTAGGCTCCTCAATACACTTTCGGAGAAGTTTGATGATAATACATAAAACGCGTAAAATAAAAGATATTGCTTTTCGCGTAAAATCACCTATTTAGATCACTGTACATCATTGATTACGATAAAGTAGTTTTTAAAAAGCAAGCAAATGAAAATCGTTACAAAAAGAATTTACGATCCCCCTACATCCGATGATGGTTACCGTATGCTTGTTGATAGACTTTGGCCCCGTGGCATGACCAAAGAAAAAGCCGACCTGTCGGAATGGAATAAAGATCTCGCCCCCTCTACAGCGCTCCGTGTTTGGTTTCATCACAACCCAGATCTATGGAATCAATTTTCAAAAAAATATAAAGAAGAACTCGAACAGCAGGACCTCGGAAAAAACTGGTTGAAAGCACACAGACAACAAGCCGTTATTACATTACTATATGCGACAAAAGACAAAATACATAGTCACGCAACAATCCTACAGCAGTACCTACAAGAGCTGTCCAAGAAGACTAAACCCTAAAACATAAATTGATTATGCAAACAGCATCTATTTTTCAAAATATCACCTACCATGAAAAACATCCCAAGATGGATCTTTTACTGGAAACAGGGAACAGCAAAGAGTATCGCCTGGCTTTTGCCAAAGGGCAATATCTGAAGGAACACAAAACCTCCACCTCAATTATTGTAGAGATTATAGAGGGTAGTATCGATTTTGGAGTGAATGGTAGCAAAATCAACTTAACCAAGGGAATGTTGGTTGCCTTGGAGCCAGATACGCCACATGATCTATTTGCGCTTACACAAAGTGTACTCCGTTTATCCATCATGAAAGCTTAGTCTTTCTACGCAATGCTAGCGTCCTTTGAGTTCGATAACTTCTAGGTTTTCAATTTTGTCTTTATTGATCTCAAAACGCATGAGTGTTCTTACTTTATGCCAGCCATGTTTCCCCGCCGCTCCGGGATTGAGATGAAGGCAACGGATTTTCGGATCAAAAACCACCTTGAGGATATGAGAGTGCCCTGTGATAAACAATTTTGGTGGATTCACTGTTAATTCTGTTTTTATTCGCGGCGCATACTTACCAGGGTAACCTCCGATATGGGTCATAAAGACCTCCACTTCCTCACAGGTAAATCTCAAATTTTCGGGAAAACGTAGCCGCAGATCCTGTCCATCTATATTTCCGTATACCCCACGCAAGGGCTTAAAAGCTTCCAATTGGTCAGCAACATCAGCGTCACCAAAATCCCCAGCGTGCCAAATTTCATCGCAATCAGCAAAGTACTTGAATACAGATTCATCTAAATAGGAATGTGTATCCGAAAGAAGTCCAATTTTTGTCATCGTCTAAAAAGCTAAAAAATAAGGTGCTAAAGCCTGTTTGTAGGAATCAGAGTACATGCCTTTGGATTTGTAGATCACAAATACACGCTCATCAATCGTTGTAGTCGGCATACGCCCAAAAGTAACGATCTTTCGGATAACAGGATCCCCATCGAAAGAACTTATTTGAATTTCAGCACTACAGTACAAACGATATTCGATAGCCAGTGCCGCGACTGTTTCTGCCAGCTGTGTAGGAAGAATCAAAACAATTTTCCCCTGAGGACTTAGGTGCGAAGATCCAAACTGTAATAATTCACCAAAAAAATTCAGATCGGTATGCCGGGCTAATTTCTTCCGGGCATCCGGATTATGCAACGAATCTGTGTAAAAAGGAGGATTGGAGACAATCAGATCATAATGATGTGTGATTTGTAGATGTTGAAAAGCAGTAGCATGTAACACGAGACGATCCCGAAAAATCGAATTGTTAAAATTTCTATGGGCCATCGCTGCCGCGAGTTTATCTATCTCCACAGCATCTACCTGACTATCACCCATGCGTTGAGCCAACATGAGCGCAATCACACCTGTTCCCGTACCGACATCCAAAATCCGTTTCGCATCATGCATATCGATCAAGGAAGCCAACAGTACTCCATCTGTATTGATCTTCATTGCACAATCAGATTGATCAACTTCAAATTGTTTAAATCGAAATATCGAAGCCATAGACCAAAGATAAAACTTTTGGGATGTTTGCCCCAAATAACAAAGACATCATTCAATTTATTTATTAATTTAGTCGTTATAAATCCATAAGCCATGATAATCCGTGCGTTCACTTTTGCAATATTTGCTTTCATTTGCTTTCTCGCCCCAGAAAAAATCCAGGCACAAGAAACATGTGAAAAACACACAGCAGCGATCCTTCCTTTGATAACGACTGCCTTGAACAGCAATGAGTTTGATAAGATTGACCCCTTGTTAAAGACCTTACAGGCCAGCTGTGGTATAACGGAATTTGGCCAACGCCTACACATTCTTTTGCTCATTATCGACAAAAAGAACAGTGGTACAGAAATCCAGCACTATATCGATAATCAATTGGACAAGACATTACTTCAACGTTTTGATGCGGCTGACCGGGACGACTTCGCTCAACAATACGAAAAAAATAGAGCGAAATACAATTTCTACCCCTTGCGGCACCCCTTGGACAATTTAATCAAGATAAGAGCGCTGGCGCTACTCTCCTCAACCAATTACGATCTCAATGATCGTGAAAGAGACATTCTTCATTTATTCTCTGACAGCGGCAGTCCTGAAGATGAACCTGCACCCCAAAATCTCGAACGCCCGATTAGTCATCCACAAACGCACGGAAACCGAAGCAAATCCAAACTGGGTTATGTTCCTCTCATCGGTGTAATGAGCCCCTTGGGAGGCACAAATAAAGTTTTTGGAACAAATTTCATGTTTGGATTTAAGTTAATGAGTTCATTGGAACGCAAATTCATATTTGAGGGCGGTATCAATATCCGTATCAATTCAAACGATAAAAATATTGATTACAATTATGAAGGGTCTAATGTCACCGTCAACTCTTCCACAACCGGATTTATAGGCGGTGCTGTAGGATATAAAATTTTTGATAGCGAGAAATGCATTCTGATTCCCAAAGGAATCATAGGGATAGATATTACAGATACAGGAATTACCGAAAGCGTCTATTCAGATGGATATTACGACCCAGATGGCTACTACTATGAGGGTGGTTACAACGATCGCATGGTCACCATTAACAATGTTCATTTAGGTTTAGGCTTTGCCTCTCTTTTTCAAATGAGAAATAAGAAATATGTGGGTATTGAAGTGGGTTACCACTATGCACCCTATGATGCAAGCAGCAGGGTCCTTACACCGATACAAGCAAATTACGGAACTGCAGCACTGTTCTTCAGATTTTAAAACCATTGATCACCACTTGTCATCGGATGTCTGTTTTTTCTCCGATGATGTTATGTGAACGACCAAGCGACAAGAGCCCGTGCTTATCTATTATGAGGCCCGCATCGGCGGGAACGGCCTCCTGTCATGCTTATTTAATTTTTTAGCAAACGCTGAATTTCATCCAATTTCATCAAAGCCTCTACAGGTGTCAGCGAGTTGACATCGAGGTTATTCAACATGTCGCGGATTTTATTCAAAACCGGATCATCAATGGAAAACATTTGCAGTTGATAAGCTTGTTTTTGAATCTTACGCATACTATCTTTAATCTGCTCCCCTCCCGTACGTTCCTGCTCCAACCGTTTTAAAATTTGATTGGCACGGTTCAATAGCTTTGGAGGCATTCCGGCAAGCTTGGCGACATGGATCCCAAAACTATGCTCTGATCCTCCAGGCACCAGTTTCCGCAAAAAAATCACTTTGTTATTGACCTCCTTTACCGTCACATTATAATTTTTTATGCGTTCAAGAGAGGTTGACAATTCATTCAATTCATGATAGTGAGTCGCAAAGAGCGTTTTTGCTTTGGCAGCAGGATGATTATGTAAATATTCCGCTATTGCCCAGGCGATCGAAATTCCATCATAAGTACTCGTACCACGCCCAATTTCATCCAAAAGAATCAGGCTTCTATCTGAGAGATTATTCATGATACTTGCGGTTTCATTCATCTCCACCATAAATGTAGACTCCCCGGAGGACAAATTATCCGAAGCCCCTACCCGTGTGAATATTTTATCGACCAAACCAATCTTAGCTTCTTTAGCTGGAACGAAGCAGCCGATCTGCGCCATCAAGACAATCAATCCTGTCTGACGGAGCAAGGCCGATTTACCGGCCATATTCGGACCGGTAATAATAATAATCTGCTGTGCTTTCGGATCCAGATAAGTATCGTTGGTAATATAATCTTCACCTATCGGCAGATTTTTTTCGATAACTGGATGCCGTCCACCTTTTATATCTAAAATCTTACTGTCACTCACCTCTGGTTTGACGTAATAGTTCTTCTCTGCGACAATGGCAAAATTAAGTAGCACGTCCAGCTTGGCAATAAGCTGTGCATTCAGTTGAATCGGTTTGATATATTCTGCAATAGCAACCAATAGTTCAGCATAGAGTCTATTTTCCAATGCCTGGATTTTTTCTTCGGCTCCAAGAATCTGCTCCTCATATTCTTTCAGTTCCTCTGTGATATATCGTTCCGCATTGACCAAGGTTTGCTTTCGGATCCACTCCGTTGGAACCTTGTCCTTATGTGTATTCGTTACTTCAAGATAGTAACCAAATACATTGTTGAAGGCGATCTTTAGGGACGGGATACCCGTCAGTTCAGCTTCCCTTTTCTGAATTTCCAACAAATAATCTTTACCACCAAAAGAAATCTTACGCAGGCGATCCAATTCAGCATCAACTCCCGCAGCAATGACGTTGCCCTTATTAATGGCGACAGGCGGCTCAGCCTGTATTTGTTGCTCTATTCGTTCTCGAATGGCGGCACAGGCATCCAATTGATCGGATATCAGGGCCAGCGATTGCGCGTCC
This sequence comes from Sphingobacterium prati, assembly GCF_013167215.1. Classification (GTDB taxonomy): domain Bacteria; phylum Bacteroidota; class Bacteroidia; order Sphingobacteriales; family Sphingobacteriaceae; genus Sphingobacterium; species Sphingobacterium prati. Next base: position 162,297 of record NZ_JABJWY010000032.1, on the reverse strand, counting down.
TTACGGTCAGTCAGTTCCTTGAGCTTTTCAATGGCATGTAAAGCACGTTTCAATTGAACGATCTCTCTTGGATTGGCCTTTTGAAGTCCGATCTTTGATATCAGCCGTTCCAGGTCACCAACTTGTTTGATCTGACCGATAAGTTCGTCCCGCAGTTCACGGTTGCTAAAAAAGAAATCCACCACGTCCAAACGTTCCTGGATACCCTTTTTATCTTTCAATGGCATGACGATCCATCGCTTTAATAATCGCGCGCCCATTGGACTGGCTGTATGATCGAGGACATCTGAAAGTGTAACTGCATTTTCGTTCATGGATCCGATCAGTTCCAGATTGCGGATCGTAAATCGGTCCAGCCACATAAACCGGTCTTCTTCAATACGGGAAAGCGTCGATATATGTTGTAGGTTGCGATGTTCCGTCTCATTGAGGTAATGCAGGGCAACCCCCGCCGCAACGATGCCTGCTGACATCCGCTCCACGCCAAAGCCTTTCAACGATGCAACTTCAAAGTGCTTTAACAAAGCCTCGGTCGCATAGTCACCAGTATAGGGCCACTCATCCAAAAAATAAGTATAATAGTGTGCTCCGAACTGCTCGATAAAATCCTTGCTTTGTTTTTTTGGTAAAATGATTTCAGTCGGTTTAAATCCCTGAAGCAATTTATCAATATAGGATGTACTTCCTTGTGCGACCAAAAATTCGCCTGTTGAAATATCCAGAAAAGCGAGACCGATCTTGTCTTTATCTGTAAAAATCGAGGCTAGATAATTATTCGATTTCTGTTGAACAATGTTATCATTGTAAGAGACTCCAGGAGTAACCAATTCCGTGACGCCACGTTTAACGATCGTTTTTGTCGTTTTGGGATCCTCCAACTGATCACAGATTGCTACCCGTTGACCTGCACGCACTAATTTTGGGAGGTAAGTCTCCAAGGAGTGATGCGGAAAACCTGCCAATGCCGTTTCGGATTCCGAACCATTCCCTCGCTTTGTCAAAACAATACCCAAAATTTGAGCCGCCTTGATCGCATCCTCACCAAATGTCTCGTAAAAATCGCCAACACGGAACAACAATAACGCACCAGGATACTTAATCTTGATTGCATTATACTGTTGCATCAACGGAGTTACTTTCTTTTCTTTTGCCAACTTCTAAAATCAAATTTGTGAAGCGTAAAAATAGGATAATATCGTCGCTTTGGCAAACAATCCCCTCAACTTCTCGATAAAATCATTTCCATTAAACAAGAATATACGCTAAGTTTGTATCCGAAAAAAATTAGTCATGGCCATCAAAAGATCTGGTAAGCAAAATACTGCCAGCAAGCAAAAAAATACCTTTAAAAAAGTTTCCTTCAATCCGTTGAAGTCTATCAAATCACCCATTCTACGCATCATAAGCAGAGTCCTCCTCTATTTTATTGGTATCAGTTTTTTTTGGGTAATTAGCTTACGCTTTATTAACCCGCCTATTACCTGGCTCATGATTCAACGTGGTTTTGAACTCAAGGAACAAGGAAAGGGATTTAAACTAGAAAAAAACTGGTTGAGTTATGATGAGCTTTCGGATAATCTAAAGCTAGCAGCGATTGCAGGGGAAGATGCTCATTTCATGACACACTGGGGATTTGACCTGAAAGGCATTCAAAATGCCATAAAGAAAAATTCACAAGGTAAAAAATTGCGCGGTGGAAGTACAATTAGTCAACAGGTTGCCAAAAACGTCTTTCTATGGCCGGGGCGCTCCTGGCTAAGAAAAGGTTTTGAAACCTACTTTACCGTTCTAATCGAAACCTTCTGGAGTAAAAAACGCATCCTCGAGGTTTATCTTAATGTTATTGAAATGGGACGAGGCGTATATGGTGCTGACGCTGCTGCAGAATATTACTTTAGCAAAACAGGAAGCAATCTTTCCAAAAAACAGGCTGCGCTGATCATTGCGATCTTACCAAATCCGCGTGCATGGGACGCACGCAATCCATCTGCTTATGTCAATAGAAGAGCAAATGCAATAGCAAAGTATATGCATCATTATACCATTCCTGAATAGTGGGATTGATAAGGCCTTCCATTCGTTTAAGAATATAGCACTACATTTATAAAAAGAGCGCCATTTTAGCAATGGCGCTCTTTTTATAAATGATATTTTTCACTATGCGAATAATCTCTTATGCCAGCTTTCCTTAAAAGGAACAATCCAAGCACTATCCAGCTGATGATCGTAAGTGATCGTATTATCAAACACAAGCGTATTGTCATCTATTTCACCGGTAGCCAAAAGCTTTTCAAAGATTGCACGATTCGCTACAGCTACACCATTCGTTGATTTATACGCAAACTGCATACGATCGAAGAGCTGAACATGATACCTTTCCTCTATTCCCTTTAGGAAGCGAACCGAACTATCTACAGAGCAACCGGATGCCGCCGCGATAGCCTCATCAACCTTTAGAATAATAAAAAGGTTGTCGCGCAGTTCAGCAGAGGCAGACAAGGGCTTACCATGCACTTTCCACTGCTCAGCAAAAGCCGATAGTTCAACTTCGATTTGTTGCCCCTCCTCAACCGTGAGGATGCGATCAGCTTGATATATCCAAATACGTTTCATAAGCACTCTCCTTTATTAAATTAACCTATATAATAAGGTGAAATCATCAAATAGACAATGACGCCTGTCACTGCAACATACAGCCACATCGGATAGGTAATCCGAGCCAACTTCTTATGCCGTTCATAAGACCCCGAAATACCCCGCACAAAAGTAAACAGCACAAATGGGATTATAATGATAGATAAGAGGATATGTGTGATCAATATAAAAAAATAGATTGGCCTTAAAATACCTTCCCCTCCATATTTCGTTTCGATCGATGTCATGTGATAAGCCACATACAGCGCCAAAAAAGCCAGGGAACAAGCAATACAATATTTAATCAAACGTTCATGCAATGTTTTATTTCCCTTCTTTATTGCTGCGACAGCCCAAACCAACAGTACTGCAGTGATACCATTAATTGTAGCGTAAATAGGCGGCAAAAACGTCAAGGGCTTTACATCATAACCCAGCTTTTGTAAATTGACGGTAAATAGGATAGCTACAATTATTGGAATCACAATAGACAGAAGCCAGATCCACTTGCTATACTTTTTCTCCTTAATAAGACTCTCTTCCATAATAATAATTACCTGTTTTGTTCTATGGTAGCCGGATGGTTCCGAATTTCCTCCACCAACAATAGCTTAATTTCATCTTCAAGACGGTCTACGTCTGTTTTTACATTAATGTCATACATCCCTCTAATCCGTCCTTTTGTATCAAGTAAAAGATAATTTGAACCAATAATGAATGGCTTGTTATTATCATTGTTGACTAATGCATCCTGTAATAGGCTCTCTTTGGCAAATTTAAAGATATCCACAGTAGGATCTGTCACAAAAAACCAAGATTTAGTCCAGGGTTTGTAAACTTTGACATATTTCGCCAATACTTCGGGTGTATCATAACTTGTGTCTACTGTGATCGAATACAGTTTTACCTTTTTGTTATGAATAAATCGATTGGCTATCTGGTCTAGCTTTTTCACCATTGTTCGCGACAATGAAGCGTCTCTTGAATACATCAAATGTACCACAGATAGCGTCGTATCACTGTCCAATAGGCGTACATGCTTGCCGTCATAATTAACGAAATCAACGGGCGGAACTGTATGATAGATTGTATCTGGAATATCACGTCCCCACTTCCGATGGGTTGTCCCCGGCACTTCCTTCTTACCTAGAATCGGCAGTGAAGCATAACTATTCGAACCGCTTTTATTTAGTATAAAATATAAAAATCCTGGCAATAAGAGAATTACTGCCAGGATCAATATAGTTTTAATACCTTTCTTTTGTCCAGTATTATTGTCCATTATTCACCTTATCTATTTATTTGGAAACAATTGATGCTCTTGAAAAGCACCTGCCAAGAAACCTCCCTCAACTAACATCAGGACGATAAAATAAATAATAAAAATAAAGACTATTGCAACGGTAACGATGAAACTCGATTTTTCGAATTTCAAGTGCATAAAGAATGCAACGATATAATATGCTTTAACTAATGTTAAAACAATATAGATGGTATTTACCAATGCACCTTTGGCCAAAATTTGCCAGTGGTGAACAAAACCTAACGCAATTAAGAACTCTAGACAAGTAAGCGCCAAAAGTACGCCAAATACTCTCCAAATGGCTTTCTTATCCATCCCACCTTCGTGAGCATGCTCTCCGTGAGCGATATTATCTTGATATTGTGACATAGCGATCTAAAATTATTAATTCAGTAATTAGATTAAGTAGAAGAATGTAAATACGAATACCCACACCAAATCCACAAAGTGCCAATATAAACCTACTTTTTCAATCATTAAATAAGAACCACGATTTTCAAAAGTATTATTCAAAGTCATGCAAAGAATGATGATGTTTAATATAATACCTACAGTAACGTGGAAACCGTGAAAACCTGTAATCGTGAAGAACAAGTTTGCAAATTGCAACGCCGATGTATAGGAAATATCGTGTGTAAAGTACGGTAGCAATGCAGTTTTAATCGCATCCCCTTCTAGACCTGTAGCCGGATTTTTACCAAACCAGAAACCCATGTGGTGTAAGTGGGTCCACTCGATAGCCTGACAACCTACGAAACATATACCACCCAAAATCGTCCAAAGCATCCATTTGACAACTTCATTTTTTTGATTACGGTGACCAGCTTCAACAGCCAAAACCATTGTCACAGAAGACATAATCAAGATAAAGGTCATCAAACCTACGAATACCAAAGGTTGACCATGCTCCGCAATACCCGGGATAGATTGGAAAATCTTATCAGGATCTGGCCAAGTTGGGTGAGAAAAGCGTTGTGCGCCATAATAAACCAAAAATGCAGAAAATGTGAAGGCATCCCCTACCAAGAAAAACCACATCATGATTTTTCCATACTCTAAGTTCCAAGGTGATTTTCCACCATTCCATGGACCAGTTTTTACCTTATCCAATTGCGATACTGTTGTACTCATTGTTTACTATTATTGATTCAAAAGTAAGAAAACATATATATAAATCCATAAAAGATCGAGAAAATGCCAAAAAATACTGGCAAGATCCATGCGGAAAAGATTGCCGTCTTTAGAAAGCTTATTCGCTCCTATAATCGCGCCAATCAAAACGATCAAACCCGCAATAATATGCGCCAAGTGCATTCCTGTAAAAATGTAGATAAAAGATTGAGATGCATTGTTATTGACAAAATAAACACCTCGTTCAGTTAACACATTCCAAGCATGTACTTGCAATGCAAAAAACACGATACCCAAAACAAAAGTAACCATTAACAATAACTTCTGTTTGGAAGAATCACCATTTTTAGCAGCTCTATGTGCCAAAAACATCGTAAGACTACTCACCACGATTACGATTGTGCTATAGACGAACGTATCAGGTAACAATGTCTTGATTCCTTTGTCCACGCCACTCGCTGTATATACAATGAAACCACTGGATAACGCGGCAAACATCATGAACATACCCAACATACCCAACCAAAGGTTGAATTTCTGGGCCTTTCTCTGTACTAACTTCTCGTCAGTTTGTGCTTGTATATCTAACATTATTTCAAAGGAATAAAGTTAAGCAATAATACGAGTTGTGTAACAGGTAAATAGATGAATGATGTAAACATCACTTTCTTTGCTGAAGGAATATCACAATTCTTAAACAGCAAATAGCCATAATATCCAAACATCAATCCCCCAATGACCGACACTATCGTAAACCAAATTCCACCAAAGCCAAAATAATAAGGTATAAATCCTGCAGGAACCATTAACAGTCCTGAAATGAATACCATAAAGGCTGATATCTTATCTCTTTTTGTCGTTGGCAACAACCTAAAACCAGCCAATTTATAATCGTCATCGACGACCCAAGCAATCGCCCAAAAATGTGGGAACTGCCATAAAAACTGAATAGCAAACAACACGAAGGGAATAATAATAATTGCGGCTTCGTTATGTCCACTATAATAGGCCAGGTCATCCTGTGAAAAAGCAGCATAATAACCAATTAATGGTGGAAATGCGCCAGGAAATGCCCCTACAAAAACGGCTATCGGTGACTTTCTTTTTAAAGGTGTATAAATGAATGCATAAAGAAGGATACAAAAAACCGACAATAAGCCAGCGACAAAATTTAAGCGGACCAATACCAAAGTACCCAATATGCCCATAAAGACACTCAATACCAAAGCTTGCCCTGTTGTCATCCGACCCGAAGGTAGCGGTCTATCCTCTGTACGTTTCATCAACTTATCCAGATCCTTTTCGATGATCTCATTAAAACCATTGGCAGAACCTGTGACCAGAAAACCACCTACAGTCAACAATAACCAATTGACCCAGAAAATTTCACCCTGTTGTTTTGATCCTATCAGAAAAGCAATTGACGCGGAAAATACCACCGTCAACGTAAGTCTTAACTTAACGAGCTTATTGAAATCTGAAATAAATTCTTTCATAATTAAAAGAGACCTCCTACTACCAGTGTATTCAAACACGAACTTTTAAACATAAACATCCCGAATTTCAAAATTAATGCCTTTGCTTAGTCAACAGCAACAACAGATAAAATTGGGCACCAAATAATAGCGTCCCAACAACCAGATGCGTTGTCTGTGCAAATGCAGGTATTGCAAATCGAGCTAAGATAATTCCTGATAGCATTTGGATACCCACGAGGATCAATGCGATCAAAGCGAATTTAAACTGCTTAGATCCCGTATTGAAACTTGTGCGGACCAAAAAGAATAATACAATAACTAAAATCAAAGAACAATATGCCAACCATCGATGCACTTCAAATTGTTGGCCAATAGCTGTTATAAAATCGGCGCGGGCAATGTCGGAGCCAGTCAATAGATCTACTTCTTCCCGAACCCCCGTTCCGACGATCACTTGCGTTAACATCAACAAAATAGAGATCAACGCAAGACCTTTTAATACGCCTAAAGAACGATTAACCAATATGGTCTTGTCACGTAGTGTAACCGCTTTAAAGTATGTATATACGCTGATACAAACAATTACAAGCGCCAAGAGCATATGTACTGTGATTATCCAAGGCATCAAATTGGTCGATACAACGATCGAACCTAACCATGCTTGAATGACCACAACAAAAAGATTAACCACTGACCAAACAACGATTGAACTTTTTGATTTTATATATGTGAAGGAATAAATTGCAGTAAACAATAAACAAAATCCAGAAATAACGCCTACCAAACGATTGATGTACTCCGTCCAAGTCTTCGCAACATTAAAATCCTCATGCTGCAAGATACTTTTATCAGTACGGAGCTTGTAAGCCATTTCCTTATCCCCAAAAAATTCTACAATTTTGGCGAAACGCTCATTTTTTTTTGCTCTTCCCTCAATATAATGTTGTTCGTATCCTTGTGGTAGCTGGGAGATATCTGTGGGTGGAATAATACGGTTAAAACATTTTGGCCAATCTGGACATCCCATGCCTGAACCTGTACTCCGTACAACACCTCCAGCAATAATGACCATGAATAATACGATAATCGTAATAAAATTGGTCTTTATAAATCGCTTTTCAGCTGCTGGAAACATAATACTACCCCTACCTCTTAAAATACAAACTTGTATAAAATAGAGTAGGACAAGTCCTACTCCATTCAATTAAATTTTATTAGTCTCTTCTACCATTTTGAGCATTCCATTCTGCCTGGATACGCTCAGCTTCCTCATCCCCTTCAAAATCATGAGGCAAATTCGAGCTCATTGTTTGGGAAAAAGGAACATCTTGAGGAATGAAATCCTCATCGTGACCCGGCTTACTGTAATCATAAGGCCAACGGTGTACTGTCGGAATTTCGCCTGGCCAGTTACCATGGATATGCTCTACCGGAGTAGTCCATTCCAAAGTATTCGAATGCCAAGGATTTTGTGGCGCTTTCTTACCGAAGAAAATCGAGTAAAAGAAATTCCATAAGAAAGCAACCTGACCCAAAGCAGCAATGATCGCAGCCCAAGTCACCAATTGATTCACAGAAACCCATTTTGCCATGAAAGCAAACTCCGTAAATGCATAGTAACGACGTGGTACACCATCAATACCCATAAAGTGCATTGGGAAGAATACCAGGTAAGCACCGATGAAAGTCAACCAAAAGTGTAAATAACCCAATTTTGTGTTCATCATACGGCCAAACATCTTAGGGTACCAGTGGTAAACACCACAAAGCATACCAAAAATGGAAGCCGATCCCATTACCAAGTGGAAGTGGGCTACGACAAAATATGTATCGTGTAGGTTGATGTCCAATGCCGCATTACCCAAGAACAATCCTGTCAAACCACCGGAGATAAAGAACGATACCAAACCGATAGCAAACATCATTGCTGGTGTAAAGCGGATATTACCTTTCCATAATGTTGCAAGGTAGTTAAAGGCCTTGACAGCCGAAGGAACGGCGATAATTAACGTTGTGATCATAAACACACCACCTAAGAAAGGATTCATACCTGTCACAAACATATGGTGACCCCATACGATAAAGGACAATACAGTAATACCGATCAAAGAGTAAACCATGGCGTGATAACCGAAGATTGGTTTACGTGAGTTTGTTGCAATAACCTCAGAAGTCAAACCTAAAGCCGGCATAACAACGATATATACCTCAGGGTGACCCAAGAACCAGAACAAGTGCTGGAACAAAATTGGAGAACCACCTTCGTTCGGTAAAATTTGTCCTTGTACGACCAAGTCAGACAAATAAAATGACGTACCAGCGGCACGGTCAAAAATCAAAAGAACAACTGCAGATACCAATACTGGGAATGACAACATACCCACGATGGCAGTTAAGAAAAACGCCCAGATTGTCAATGGCATTTTCCAAAGATCCATACCTTTTGTACGCATGTTCAAGATCGTACTTACATAGTTGATACCACCGATCAACTGCGAAGCAACGAATAGAACCATACTCACCAACCATAAAGTCATACCAGTTGCAGATCCAGCGATTGCCGTTGGTACAGCTGATAATGGTGGGTAGATTGTCCAACCGGCAGAAGCAGGCCCACTCTCCACAAAGAAAGAAGCAACCATAATAACTGACGCGATGAAAAACAACCAGTAAGATAACATATTCATAAAAGGCGACGCCATATCGCGCGCACCGATTTGATATGGAATTAATAAGTTACTGAATGTACCCGATAGACCTGCTGTCAACACGAAGAATACCATGACGGTACCGTGAATGGTCACCAAGGAAAGAAAAAACTCCGGTTTAATACGGCCACCTTCAGCCCATTTACCCAAGAATACTTCTAATATAGGGAATTCTTTATCCGGCCATGCTAACTGGATACGGAATAATACTGATAAAAGCATCGCAAAAACTGCCATGATGATACCAGTGATCAAGAATTGCTTGGCAATCATCTTGTGGTCACCAGAAAAGATATACTTTCTGATGAATGATTCCTCGTGATGATGTCCGTGCGAATCGTGATGTTCAGCGCTATGCGATATTACTGTACTTGACATATTCGATTTTATATTCAAAAATTCTTAATTAGTTCAAAGATGCTGTAACTTGTACGCTATCCTTTTTTACGTTAGCTGTTTTAGTACTGAATTCCTTTTGCAGATCCTCAGTAAAATATTTGTTTTGCTTAGCTAACCACTCTTTATATTGTGCCTCAGTAACAACAACAACTTTCTTTTGCATGTTGTAGTGACCAGATCCACAGATCTTGTTACACAACATCACGAAATCATAATTGTAGTCTCCCAAACGATCACGCATCTCTTCTGTTGTCACAGTAGGTGTGAATTGGAAATAGTTGGTCATTCCGGGTACCGCATTGATCTGAACACGGAAATCAGGAATAAAGAAAGAGTGAATAATATCTTTTGAAACGATGTGGAAACGAACTGGCTTGTTTACTGGCAACCAAATTTCAGAACCTTGAATATCATCCCAAGAATTTTTATCATTAAAGTCGATACCATAAGGATTCGTAGGTGTCGTCATTTTGTAATTACGTTTACCAATGATACCGTCGGTACCAGGATAACGAACCTGCCATTGGAATTGCTCTCCTAATACTTCAATCTGCAATGCTGATTTTTGAAGATCCTCAGGAATATTTGTAATTGATCTCCATGTAAAAAAGCCAAATAATACCAATACTGTCAAGACTACTGCCGGAACGATTGTCCAAAGTTTCTCAATGGCATTGTTATGTGGATAGTAGTACGCTTGACGTTTTGCACGCATACGGTACAAAAATGTAAAAGTCATTAACAAGACATGTGTAATCACCAATACAAATGTTGTAATTGCCGTTGTGATGATAAACATGGTATCAATGCGTGCACCATGTTCTGTTACCGCTGAACGCCAATAAGCTGCTCCCCAATGTACGTATGTCCAATAAACACCGTAAAGAAATACAACCAAGAAGATAAAGAACAATACCGATTGGAATGTGTTATTCGCAAATGGATTGTATTTACCATTCATTTTTCGTGTTAATTCATAAATCGAAAGTACCTTGCCAATCACAGCAACAATTGTACAAACGACTAAAAACAATAACACATAATATGTGAAGTTTTTATAAACCTGAGGGTCTATTTGCTTCACTTCTTCAACAGCAGGAGCAGCTGCGCTAGCTTCTGTAGTAGAGCTAGCAGATGCAACAGCAGCAGTACCTGCTGCCGCTGTTGTATCTTTTGCAACCGAATCCGTTGCTGCAGGGGCAGCTACCGCTGTAGTCGCCGCTTTAGCAGAATCAGATGCTACTGTATCTTGTTGACTTGCAAGAATAGGATTTGCAAAAAGCAGCCCTAGTGCAAGCACAAAACCCGAGATGGATTTGAATCTATTATTTAATTTAAAGCTCATTTCTTTTATAACGTTTTTACGTAACCTTCCTTTAAAAGTGAAACTATATTTGGTGATGTAAACTCTCATCCAAGAAAGGATGATTTTTAGGCACCAATGCTTGTTTGCTCAGTTTACTCATCACTAAAAAGATGAACAAACCTAAGAAACCAAGTGCAGTTCCGATTTCAATGATACCAAATCCTCTATGTTCAGCAACAGTACCAGGCATAACCATGATATAGTAATCAAGCCAGTGACCAGCCAACAATAGAATCGCTACGAACAACATGACGTTTTGCTTACGTTTCGCATCGCGATCTACTAATAGTAACAATGGTGCCACAAAGTTAATGATAATACTCAACCAAAACCAAGGTTTGTATTCAGGCTCCCAACGTTTGTAGAAATAAACTGTTTCTTCAGGAATGTTTGAATACCAAATCAACATGAATTGTGCAAACCAAACGTAAGTCCAGAAGATCGAGAAACCGAACATCAATTTACCCAAATCGTGTAAATGATTTTCGTTTACCCAGTTCATATAACCTGCTTTCTTCAAGACAACAACGATTACAGTAATGGCACATAAGCCACTTACCCACATTGCTGCGAAGTTATACCATCCGAACATGGTAGAAAACCAGTGTGCTTCTAAGGACATGATGGTATCAAAAGACCAGATTGGTGTAGTAAAGCCAAAAATAACCAAAAAGATTGCAGACAATTTGAATGACTTTTTGTAAGATGTCAAACCGCCTTCTAAATCCTCCTTATAAGAAAGTTTCGCAAGGACAACGGCAAAAATACTATAGATACCCATGAATACGATTTGACGAGTCAAAAAGAAAGGTACATTTAAGTAAGCAGATTTTCCTTCGATAATAGGGTCATAATTTGCGTGATTGGGGTCTAGTAGACCATCTGCATGCCAGTGATGATACAAGTTATGTGTAGTCAGACCTAAGCCCACTATAACTAATAAGATCAAGGATGCAATTGGTAAAACACCTGCCATAGCTTGAGGTATACGTACCAGACCTGCAGACCATGCAGACTGTGTTACATATTGCAAGGCAACGAAGAATGCTCCAGCTGCGCATACACATGTAAAGTAATAACCCATCAATAACAAGTTGGCGTAAGTACGCTCTACAGTAACGTGATCGCCCGAAAGCAACCCGAAAGCAACAGCAGCTACGCCTAGTACAACAGCGATAATACTGTACAATTTAGCTTTGCCAGCAAACTCGTATCGCTCGTTGAAATTATAATCGTGATGATGACTGTGAGTTCCCATTTATATATCTGATGTTAGATTATTTCTTTTGTAATTCGTGAACATACATAACAACTTTCCATCTCTCTTCTGGAGACAATTGCGATGCATGCGATCCCATAGAGTTGTGTCCGTAATAAATCGTATGGTAGATTTTACCATCTGTCAAGTCAGCCATCAAACCACCTCTTGAAGAGTTTGCCGCGTCTGTTCTGTGATAAGAAGGTGGCGGCGGAAAGTTCTCTAATTGACGGGTACCTCTAGAATCAGTTACACTACGATCTTTCGTCAGCGGTCCATCCCCTTTACCTTCCGGTCCGTGACATACCGAACAGTAAGTGGTGAACAATGCTTTTCCTTTTTCAAGGTTTTCTGCATTGACAACCAAAGGATTTTTAACTTCCCGCCCCGCACGTTCGTACTCCTCTAATGTATTGGCATACTCGAAACGAGTGAATCCAACTGGATCTGTACCCTTTGGCGGAGTTTGCGCTGTTTTTCCATCAGCAAAATTCGCGTTAGGTTGATCCGGATTGAACGCAAGCGGATCGTACATGTTACGGGAAAATTCCAAACCTGTACTACGAGTTGTTTTATCACCACAAGAAGAAACAAGTGCTGTTAATGCTACAGCTGCGCATACAGTTCCAAGTAAATTCTTCTTATTCATAGCTAACATATTTTCTATCATTGTACTTAACTTCAACAGCACCAGCTTCTTTCAATAAACTATCGATCAAAGCGTGATCTGCATTTTCTTTGGCATCTACTGCAAGGATGAAACGATCATCTGTCGCGCGCAAGTCCATCACTCGTGGTGCACGTCCTGGAAACAGGTGGTTACGGAAGAAAAATGTAGCAACCATACCCAAAGCACACAATAAGATGGTAACCTCAAATGTTACAGGAACAAAGTTTGGCATTGCAAAAGATGGTTTACCACCAATATTCATTGGCCAATCGTATACCATGGTATAATACAATAAACTAAACCCTAATGTCGTTCCCAATGCTCCAAAGCAAAATGCTGCGATAGGCAAGCGAGAAGGTTTCACACCTAACTTCGCTTCGATACCGTGGATAGGCATCGGAGTAAAGCAGTCATAAATACTTATATTGTTTGCTTGCAATTTGTCGATCCCATGCATCATGTCATCTGGATCCGCAAAACTACCTAATATATATTTTGTATTGCTCATTGCTGATTATTTTCTAACTGATAATTCTTTAATCTCTTCTTCTGTCACTGAATCATATTTTTCCAATGATTCTTGGAAGTACTCCACTTGCTCTGCAGGGAATGCACCTTCTTGAGCCAATTTAGTTTTATGTTGTAATGATGATGATTTCAACAACAATTTAACTTCGGCAATCGCGATACCTGGCAAGAAACGTAAGAACAACAAGAATAACGTAAAGAATAATCCAATTGAACCTACAAAGATACCAACGTCTGTCCAAGTTGGGTAGAACATTGCCCAAGATGAAGGCAAGTAATCACGGTGCAATGAAGTCACGATAATTACGAAACGCTCAAACCACATACCGATATTTACAACAATAGATAAGATCCATGAGATCGGAATACTTGTACGGATTTTTTTGAACCAAAATAACTGTGGAGAAATTACGTTACAAGTCATCATCGACCAGTATGCCCATGCATATGGACCCAACATACGGTTCTCGAAAGCATACATTTCGTATTCTGAACGAGAGTACATCGCGATAAACAACTCAGTTAAGTAAGCCACACCCACGATAGAACCAGTAGTCATGATGATGATATTCATCGACTCAATGTGGAACATCGTGATGTAGTTTTCAAAGTTCATTACTTTACGTAAGATCAACAATAAAGTCTGTACCATCGCAAAACCCGAGAAGATCGCACCTGCCACGAAATAGGGAGGGAAGATCGTCGTGTGCCATCCAGGAATAACCGAAGTTGCAAAGTCCATGGATACGATGGTGTGTACAGAAAGTACCAGTGGTGTTGAAATACCCGCCAAGATCAATGACACGATTTCAAAGCGTTGCCAAGTCTTCACAGAACCATTCCAACCGAATGATAATACAGAATAAATCTTTTGTTTTAATCCCGTAGCACGGTCACGGATAGTCGCGATATCTGGCAACAAACCACAGTACCAAAATACTAAGGATACGGTGAAGTATGTTGAGATCGCAAACGCATCCCATACCAATGGAGAGTTAAAGTTTACCCAAAGTGATCCAAATTGATTTGGAAGTGGGAAAATCCAATAAGCCAACCAAGGACGCCCCATGTGAGCCACAACATATGTAGCCGCACAGATTACCGCAAAGATCGTCATCGCCTCTGCGGAACGGTTGATTGAGTTACGCCAGTTTTGACGGAAAATTAATAATACGGCTGAAATCAACGTACCAGCGTGACCGATACCAACCCACCATACGAAGTCGGTGATATCCCAAGCCCAGCCTACAGTTTTATTCAGACCCCAAGCGCCGATACCTGTCCAAAAGGTATAACTAACGCTAACTACCCATAATAAAGCACCCAATACAGCAACGGTAAAACCAATCCACCATGCTTTATTTGGTTTATTTTCAACCGGTAGTAAGATATCATCCGTAATTTTTGCATACGTGATGTCTTTACCGGTCATTAATGGTTCTCTTAATATTGATTCGTTATGCGATGACATAGTATTTTTATTTCAAATATTGTACAAGATTACGCCTCAAAAGTGTTTCTAACTTTTGTCATATAACCGATACCCGGTTGAACATTGATTTCCTCAAGTACGTAATAAACACGCTCATTGCGCAATGCTTTGGATACTTCCGATTCTGGATCATTGGCGTCACCAAAGATGATTGCATTTGCCGAACATGCTTGTTGACAAGCCATCTTGATATCGCCATCTTTCACTTTGCGATTTTCAATCTTCGCTTGCAATTTACCACCTTGGATACGTTGGATACACATTGAACATTTTTCCATTACCCCACGTGAACGAGTTACGACATCTGGATTCAACACCAATTGTGTGAACTCATTGTTCAAGTAGTTGTCAAAACGTGAATCATTCCAGTAAGCAAACCAGTTGAAACGACGTACTTTGAATGGACAGTTATTCGCACAGTAACGTGTACCAAAACAACGGTTGTAAGCCATGTGGTTCAAACCTTCTGAAGAGTGTACTGTTGCCAATACCGGACAAACCGTTTCACAAGGAGCGTGACCACAGTGCTGACACAACATTGGTTGGTGAACAACAGTGATATCTTCGAAATCCAATTCAGCCGAAGCTTTCGCAATTTCTTTCTCTTTTGTAAGATCTTGATCTTTGCCTTCGATTGTATAGTAACGGTCAATACGTAACCAGTGCATCTCACGACGACGACGAACCTCGTCACGACCTACAACAGGGATGTTATTCTCTACGTTACAAGCTACGATACAAGCACCACAACCTGTACATGCGTTCAAGTCGATCGCCATCACCCATTTGTGCCCTGGTTGCTCATATTTGTTCCACAGATCGTAGGTTTTGTGATTATCTGTAAAGCGTCCCGCTTCAGAGTTAGGATCTTTCAAATATTTCGCAAACGTAGTCTCACGAATCACGTTACGACCTTCGATTGTGTGGTGTGTTTGTGTTTGTGCCAATTGGTAAGTTCCGGAAGCTTTCGCTACAGTTGCTTTTGCAACACCTTGAACAGTACCGTTGATAATAGAAGCAAATGGGAATGCGTTCTTACCAACTTCATTACCTGCTTTACCAACTTTCGTACGGCCATAACCTACAGCAACTGAAACGGTTCCCTGTGCTTGACCTGGTTGTTGAACAACTGGTAATTCTAATTCAACACCATTTGCTTTTACCGTTACTTTACCATCTTCACCCAAACCTAGTTTTTCAGCATCTTTAGGATTTAGGGCAGCGTAGTTGTCCCAAGTTACCTTAGATACTGGATCAGGCAATTCCTGTAAGTAAGCATTGTTTGCATAACGACCATCGCGAAGAGCAGAAGGTTCGTAAAGTTTCAATTCAAACTCGCCAGTGATTGCTTTGCTCGAAGCTTCGATAGCAGAAGCGGCAGCAGCAGCATTTCCTGTAAAAGCAGGAGCAGTTGCAGCTTTAGCACCTTTATATTCAAAACCAGTTTGCAATACAGCATCCCAGTTTTTCGTAGAACCAGCTAAGATTTGTGTAGACCACAAGTTCTTAACGAAGTTGTACATATCTGTTGTGTTTCCTGCCCAAGTCAACAAGCTTTGTTCAACTTGACGTGTTTGGAAGACAGGATTGATTGTTGGTTGAACGATTGAATACAAACCTTCCTTCGGATTTGCATCACCCCAAGACTCTAAGAAAGTACTTGCAGGCGCGATCGCTGTCAACTCCGATGCTGTCTCATCAGCACGTTGCGAGAAAGAGAGCGTGAAAGGAATTTGTTTCAATGCAGCTTTTACATCATCCGCTTTGAAGTAATCATATACAGGGTTGCTGTTCAAGAAGAACGCTACACCCACTTGACCGCCTTTTGCAGCAGCTAAGAAAGCTTGGAAAGACGAATCCGAACCTTGGTATTGTTTAGAATAATTATCTAAATCAATGATTGTACCGTAAGCGCCCAATGCGACGTTGATCGCATTGACCAATACCTGAACATTCACATCGTTTGAACCAGCAACAACTACGGCAGCACCTTTGCTGTTCAGCAATTCTTTTGCCGCTAGCGCTACACCTTTTTGTGCTTTTTTGTTTGCAGTCGCACCAGCCAGTGATTGACCAGTGATTGCATTATATAAAGCAATCAAAGTTGCACCTTCTTCTGAAGGTTTAATAGCGATACGTGCATCTGCATTTGTACCTGTCATCGAAAGACCGGATTCAAATTGTACGTGACGTGACATTTTGCCATTTTTCAATGATTTGTAGTCACGGTTTTTAGCGTATTGTTGTGTATGTTCTTCACCTGCCAACCAAGTTCCTAAGAAATCAGCAGCAACTGAAACAATGATATTTGCTTTATCAAAATTGTATGAAGGAACTACAGCTTTACCAAAAGAAGCTTTATTAGCTTCGATAATACCACTGTAGGAAACAGCATCGTATTGTACATGGTTAACTGTCGGGAATTTCGTTGCGAAAGCAGCGATTGCTGCCAAAGTTGAAGGACTATTTACTGTATTCGAAACGATCGTAATTTGTTTACCAGAAGATGCTGCCGCAGTTAATGCTTTAACAACTTCCCCATCCAATTTAGACCATTCTACATCTTGACCTTTCAATTGCGCTTGTTTCAGTTTAGACTCATCGTATAAATCCAATACCGAAGCAGCCGTAGTTGAATCCAAACCTTGGTTCAAACCAATTGCGTTCGGGTTAGGCTCAACATTGATTGGACGACCTTCACGCGTTTTAACCAAGATACTTTGACCATTGAATGTCGAAGCATAGTAGTTAGGGATACCTGGAGTTACCTCTTCAGGCTTAATCAAATAAGGAACTGCCTTATGCACAGGAGTACGGTTACAAGCCGCTAAAGAAACAGCACCCAAACCAAAACCTAATGCTTTCAAGAAGTCACGGCGAGGAGTTTTTGTACTCAGGCCAGCTTCGTTTAATACATCTTCTACAGGAATAGATTCGGCAAACTCACCCTTGCTTCCCTCAACGAAAGCAGGAGTTTGATTTAACTCTTCCAAACCTTTCCAATATTTTTTATTGCTATCCATTTAAGCTGTATATAAGATTGCGTATTTCAAATAATTATTAATAGTGACATTTACCACACTCAAGACCACCGATCATGGCTGCAGTCATTTTTTCACCTTTCTTAATTCTCTCGTGTGCCTTGATCAGATCTTCATAATATTTATTATCTGATTTGATATCCGTCTTTTTGTGACAGTCCACGCACCATTTCATCGTCAATGGAGAGTATTGATATACCTCTTCCATATTTTGGATCGGTCCGTGACAAGTCTGACACTCTACTCCTGCGACCACAACGTGTTGTGAGTGATTGAAGTAAGCAAAATCAGGCAAGTTGTGGATACGAACCCATTGAATTGGCTTTGGATTATTACCATAAGTACGTGTCTCAGGATTCCAGTCTAACGCACGGTAGATCTTCGCGATTTCCGGAGAAATATCACCATTGTAATGCTCAGAAGCAGTGACTGTGTTGTGACAGTTCATACATACGTTAGCCGATGGTATAGACGCATTTTTCGATTTAAATGCACCACCGTGACAGTATTGACACTCAATTTTATTTACACCAGCGTGAATTTGGTGCGAGAACTTGATTGGCTGAACAGGCTTATAACCTTCGTGAACACCGACGTTCCACATCGTTTTCCAACCACCTACTGCCAACAAAGCAACAAGCATCAACACGGTGAACCCAACCAATTTTTTGTTTTTAACGAATGCTTTCGCAAACTTCACAAAACGCTGACTGTCTTCAGGTTCCTCTTGCGCAGCAATCGCTTCCTGATTCTTAGCAATAACATTTTCTAAGGTACGGATCACACGGTTCAAGACCACGATCACAACAACCGCTAAAATAACAACCGCGATCAAGCCCAAAATCATGAACATAGATGCATTGTCATCTTTTGCAGCCGCAGTACCACCCGGACCGTCTTTCGGTTTTTCCTTAGACGCGTCAGTGATGTAAGCCAATACGGATTTAATCTGATCGTCAGATAGATCCGTAAAAGAAGTCATCACAGACTTGTTGTACTCTTCAAAGATCTTAACCGCTTCGGCATCACCAGAAGCAATTAAAGCTTGAGAGTTACGAATCCACTTGATTAACCAAGCTTCATCTTTAGTCTCCGGAATTCCTTTCAACGCAGGTCCAACAACTTTTCTGTCGATTGCGTGACAGGATGTACACTTAGATTTGAAGATTTTTTCACCTTCCTTGACATCTTGCGCATGCAACGTCGTAACGGCAAATAATAGCATCAAACTCGTTGACACCACCCTCGCAAGGCTTCCCAAAACGGATGAGATAGTTCTCATATTTAGCACTTTATACTATTTATTTGTGAATGTAAAAAATTAACTCCCATGGTTAAAGGAGCCACTACCCCCTTAACAATGCCACAAAAGTATGATTTATTAATAAATCGCTGACAATTTTGTGACCTTTAATATCAATTTATAATCATTCTAAACAATTGCGTTTAAACCACCGTGAAATCACTATTATAGTAAAAAGTAGTTCTTTTGCTACAACTTTTCATTACGACATTCAATCAAATATAAGACATTACCATGACAATTTAAAATAGCTGAATACCAGGCCTATTTAAGGTCAGAAAAAACACTATTTCATATTAATTCCGTAACTTTATAGGGATCAAAATCCGATACTATCGCTAACGTAACAGCATCCTGCTCGCAGCTTTAGCTGTCAGGAAGAAGAACACAAACAGAAAACAAAATGGAAACCAATAAAAAACACAACCCGTTAAGCAAAGAAGAGGAATATGTGATTGTCCACAAAGGGACGGAGCGTCCTTTTACGGGAGCACTTTTGGACAATAAAGTGAAAGGAACCTACATTTGTAGGCGTTGCGACAGTCCACTGTACCGTTCGGAATCAAAATTCGAATCTGGCTGTGGATGGCCGAGCTTTGACGACGAGATCCCTGGCGCTATTACTAAAATTACAGATGCGGATGGTCGTCGTACAGAAATACTCTGCAGCGAATGTGGCGCGCATCTGGGGCATGTTTTTCTCGGAGAAGGCTTCACAGCGAAAAACACACGCCATTGCGTCAACTCGATTTCGATGAAATTCGTTGCGGATACTACAGCGTAACCTTTGCTTTAGTCGACTCACGAATTTTCAATTCACAAGGCAACACCATCTTACGTGTTGCTTTTATTTTGCCCTGTAGCCGAAGTAAAAGTATATTGATCAGATTTTCTGCGATCTCCTTGATCGGCTGAGAGACAACAGTGATGGAGGGCTCCAGCAATTTAAAAACAGTATGATCATCGAAGGCAATCATAGCAGGCATAACAAAATTATATTTCTTTGATGCTTTCAAACCAGAAATTGCTAGATAATTGGTTGAAAATAGCACAGCATCCAAGCGATTCTCACAGATAAAGTCTTTCAGGGAGTCCATTGCCTCCTCATCCGACGCATCCATTTGAACTTTCTGAATGAAGCTTTGCTGCTTATTGTTATCCATCGCCTTCAGGTAACCATCCGAGCGTTCTTTCATCTGCGTCTGGTCAGAATATAAGGACACAAAGCCAATACGTTTATATCCTTGCTGACACAGATGACTGGTGGCGTCAAAGGCTCCCTGAAAATTGTCCGCCCCTACATAATCTGTTTCCAAGCTTGGAAAATAGCGATCAAAGAGAACAACGGGTATATTACTTTGCTGCAATTGTTTAACAGTATCTTCCAAACCATCTGATGGTGTAATAATAAAACCATCGACCTGACGGTCGTAAAACATCTGAATTAACTCCCTCGCCTTGTCTACATCGTTGTTTGTACTACAATAGATAATACGGTATCCCTGCTCGTAAACCTTGCTTTCAATCAGGCGGGCGATATTTCCAAAAAATGGGTTCGAGATATCTTCGATAATCAGTCCCAAAATCTTGGTTTTTCCGGTACGCAAGCTTTTTGCCAACTCATTCGGCTTATACCCTACTTTCTTGACATAATCCAATACGCGCTTGGTCAGCGCTTCACTGATACGCTTCTCTTTCGCCTTGTCATTCAAAATAAAGGAGACTGTAGTTACAGAAATTCCCAATGCCTTTGCTATATCACTGATCAGAATACGTTTCTTCATGTAGAGTAGGTTTGTTAAGTTTTATTTCGAAGATTACTAAAGTAAAAAATTTAACGACAATTTACTAAAATAATAATAAAATTGCGCTAAAAGGTTTTATTTACTAATTTTAGGCAGTTTCAAACACCCGAATACAACACCTATGACAGGAAATAAACTTATCACAACAGTGTTGGGCACGCTAATTTTACCATTTTGCGTTCAAGCTCAACAAAATTTAACACAATATGTCAATCCCTTTATTGGCTCAGCGGACCACGGACACGTCTTTGTCGGAGCCAATGTACCTTTAGGTGCAGTACAGCTTGGACCAACTCAGATACCACAGGTTTGGGACAAATTCAATGGTTGGGATTGGTGCAGTGGATACAATTACAAAAGTCAGGAAATATTAGGTTTTACACATACGCATCTGAGTGGAACAGGTATTGGCGATCTAAATGATCTTATGATTGTTCCAGCGAATGGCAAGCTACAATTAATGCCAGCAGAATTCAACAAAATGAATACGGGCTATGGTTCATCTTTCAAAAAAGAAAATGAAATCGCTAAACCCGGATTCTACAGTGTGTATCTGGATGACTATAACGTCCAGGCGAATCTAACAGCAACGGAACGTGTCGGTTATCATCAATACCGTTACGAAAAAACAGACAATGCACATATTTTGGTCGATCTAGGCTATCATATCAACTGGGATAAACCAACAGATACTTATATTAAACAAATAAACGATTCCACGTTCGTTGGTTACCGCTTTTCTACCGGCTGGGCAACTGATCAAAAACTATACTTCGCCATAAGAACTTCGCAGCCTATTCAGAAAGTTCGATTTTTTGATGGCAAAGAAGAAAAACTTGGTCAGACCACGTTTAAGGGACAAGCAATCAAAGCGGCGCTTTTCTTCGATGCAGCTAAAAATAAAAACATTGAACTGAAAGTTGGTATTTCGCCAGTCAGCTCCACCAATGCGTTAAATAATATTCATGCCGAGATTTCGGGCTGGAATTTTGAAAAAGTAAAACAAGAAGCAGATCTACGCTGGAACAAGACCTTAAACAAAATCCAGTTTGAAGCAGATAAGGATACTAAAACAATCTTTTACACAGCGCTATACCATACTTACTTCGCGCCCACGATTTTCAACGATGCAAATGGGGATTATATGGGTACCGATAAACAAGTATACGAAAAACAAGATTTTGTCAATCACACCGTATTCTCCTTATGGGATACCTATCGCGGGCTTCATCCTTTGATGACCATCCTTGAGGACCGTAAGATCAATCAGGATTTTATCAAGACAATGCTTGCCATCTATCAGCAGCAGGGAAAATTACCGATGTGGCATCTGCAGGGTAATGAAACCAATACAATGGTTGGCCTGCCAGCTATTCCGGTGATTGCTGATGCATTCTTAAAAGGAATCATTGACGAGAAAGATTATCCTTTAGTATGGGAAGCGGTCAAGACCACAGCAATGGGCAATGATCACGGCCTAAAATACGCGCGTGACCTGACCTATATCCCTATTGACAGCATGCCGAACGAATCGGTCGCTTGGGCACTGGAATATGCCATCGCTGATTTTGGTGCTTATAAAATAGCAGAGAAACTTGGTAAAATCGAAGATGCTGCCTATTTCAAAAAACGCTATAAACTTTACGAGCAATACTTTGATAAAGAAGTTGGCCACTTTGTCGGCAGAAAAGCTAATGGCGACTTCCGCCGTCCCTTTGACCCGCTAATGGCCAAGCACCGTGAAAACGATTACTGTGAAGGTAATGCATGGCAATACACTTGGTTGGTACCGCAGGATGTGACAGGCTTGATCAATCTTTTTGGTGGTGAACAACAATTTTTGAAAAAATTGGACTACTTTACAACAATGTCCTCGGATTTGGGCGGTGAAGCTTCACCAGATATCTCGGGGTTGATCGGGCAATATGCGCAAGGCAACGAGCCCAATCACCATATCCCTTATTTGTATGCGTATGCAGGACAACCATGGAAAGGTGCAGCTTTAGCGCGTAAAGCGATGACTGAGTTTTACACAAATACGCCAGCAGGGCTCTGTGGGAATGATGACGTCGGGCAAATGAGCGCATGGTACGTCTTTTCAGCGATGGGGTTCTACCCGTTGAATGCGATGAGTGGAGTTTATGTATTTGGTTCACCGATGATGGAACATGCTAACGTTAATTTACCAAATGGTAAAACCCTAGCAATTAACGTTAAAAACCAAGGCAAAGCAAACCAATACATCAAATCCATTAAATTAGATGGAAAGCCTTATACAAAGACTTTTATTACGCATGCACAGTTATTGCAAGGTGGTCAAATGGAAATTGAAATGAGCGCAACACCAAATAAGAATTTTGGAAAAAACAAAGCAGATAGACCAGCTAGTATTGACAATAATTAACTGAAAAATTGTCAGTAAAACATTCATGGATTAATATTTGTTAATACCTTAGTATATAAATTAAAGGAGAACAAAAAATGGCAGATTACAAAAACATCAATATACAAGACATCCCTGATGGTGGCGAGAATCCAAAAGACTTCTATGAAACTTTCAAAGAAAGATTAGAAGATTTGGAAACCTTCCCAAAAGACTATACCTATAAGTTTATCTTACCAAAGGATCAGGATCATTTCAATCAGATTCAACATGTATTTGATGATACTGATGCACGCTTTGATTTCAAGGATTCCAAAACAGGTAAATACACCTCAATTACGGTCAGTCTAAATGTAAAAGATGCAGATCAAGTCATTTACTTCTACAAAGAAGTAGCCAAAATAAAAGGTGTTATTATGCTATAAAAACTAAACCAGGCTGTCGAAATGACAGCCTGGTTTGTTTATGGTTCAAGAAGTTCCTGCTTGACCAAATCGCCTTGAACAACCAGCTCTTCCAACTTTACCTTATCAAACAATTCTTTCGGAACTTTGAGCTTCAAAAGATAACATATTGGGCGCCCCGATTGAATCCCCGGACTCCATCTTTTTTGCCTTCTTAGAAAATCAAGTAGAACGAGATCTTTAGAACCTTTTCCCCTGTCCATTAGCGCCCCGTTTTTTGTGACGAGTACCTCAAATATATGATCAGCATGGATTGCTTTGTCCAACCGGCCTTCACGCTTAGCTTCGTTTAGATAGTTTAGCCAACGGATCTTAAAGCTATTCATTCCCTCATTCGGTACAAGAAAAATATCCACGGCCGTATAGATATGGCTTGTATCAGCATTTTTTGGCACCTGCGCCACAACTGGCCGATATAATACCGATAAAAATAGAAAACAATATATTCGGACCATAATTAAAAGTATAGCACCAAGTTAATCAAATTTAGCGCACAAAAAAAAGCCCGCTATTAAGCAGGCTTTTTCTATTTAGTTAAAGAACAAGCTTATTCCTGACCGGCACCAGCTACCGGAGCTTCGCCATTCGGGGTATCTTGTTTTGGTTTATCTTCTCTTGGAGGACGAGGCAATAAAGCTTTACGAGAAAGTTTCATTTTACCTTGTTTGTC
The DNA here is from genome assembly GCF_013167215.1 of Sphingobacterium prati. Lineage (GTDB taxonomy): Bacteria > Bacteroidota > Bacteroidia > Sphingobacteriales > Sphingobacteriaceae > Sphingobacterium > Sphingobacterium prati. Next base: position 137,664 of record NZ_JABJWY010000032.1, on the reverse strand, counting down.
AATATCCAATAATTTAACCGTTACTTTATCACCTTCTTTGAAGATACCGTCCATTGTTTCAAGGCGTTTCCAATCGATCTCAGAGATGTGCAATAAACCATCTTTACCCGGCATAATCTCTACGAATGCACCAAATGGCATAATAGATTTAACTTTACCCTCATAAGTTTCACCAATTTCAGGTTTAGAAGCAATCGCTTTGATACGGCCAACAGCATCATCAATCGCGGCTTTATTATCAGCAAATACCTGAACAACACCTTTATTGTCAACCTCCTCGATAGAGATTGTTGCACCAGTCTCACGTTGCATTTCTTGGATAATTTTGCCACCTGGGCCGATTACAGCACCAATAAACTCTTTATCGATCAACAATTGAACAATACGAGGCGCATGTGGTTTGTAGTCTTCACGAGGTGCAGAAATAGTTTTCGTCATTTCACCTAAGATATGCAAACGTGCTTCTTTAGCTTGGTCCAAAGCTTGTGTCAACACTTCCCATTTCAAACCATTGATTTTTAAGTCCATCTGACAAGCAACGATACCTTTTTCAGTACCAGTTACCTTAAAGTCCATATCACCTAAGTGGTCTTCATCACCCAAGATATCTGATAAAATCGCATATTTACCAGTTTTCTCATCAGAGATCAATCCCATTGCGATACCAGATACTGGAGCTTTTAATTTCACACCAGCATCCAAAAGAGCCAATGTACCGGCACATACTGTTGCCATAGAAGACGAACCATTAGATTCCAAAATATCGGAAACCACACGGATCGTATAAGGATTTTCACTATCTGCAGGCAAAACCTGTTTCAATGAACGCATCGCTAAGTTACCATGACCAACTTCACGACGGCCAGGACCTCTGTTTGGTCTTACTTCACCTGTAGAGAACGCAGGGAAGTTATAGTGAAGGATAAATTTGTTATAACCATTGATGAAAGCACCATCAATCATTTGCTCATCGTCTTTAGCACCTAAAGTAACCGAAGTCAACGCTTGGGTCTCACCACGTGTAAATACAGCAGAACCGTGTGCCGCTGGCAAGTAATCCACTTCAGACCAGATCGGACGTACGGTACGCACATCACGGCCATCCAAACGCATACCTTCATCCAAAACCAGATTACGGACAGCATCATACTGAACATCATGGAAATATTTTTTGAATAAGAATGCGGTATCATCATCCAGCTCCTCAGGCATTGTCGCTCTGAATTCTTCCGCAATTTTTGCAAAGTTCTCCGAACGTTCATGTTTTGCAGAAGCCGATTTTGCAATTGCGTATACTTTGTCATAAGTAGCAGCAAAAATAGCATCTCTCAATTCAAGGTTTTCAGGTTCGTGATTATATTCACGTTTTACTGTTTTACCAACTAAATTAGCTAATTCCACCTGAGCAGCTACTTGCTTTTTGATTGCTTCGTGTGCAAAAGCGATCGCTTCAACCATTTCAGCTTCTGAAATTTCCTTCGCTTCACCTTCCACCATACCGATATCCTGAGCCGAACCGGCAACGATAAATTCTAAAGTTGCATTTTCAAGCTCTGATAATTTTGGGTTGATGACCAATTGACCATCAATTTTCGCTACACGAACTTCTGAGATAGGACCATTGAAAGGAATATCAGATACTGCAATTGCAGCAGATGCCGCTAAGCCTGCTAAAGCATCAGGCATAATATCTTTATCTGCAGAAATCAAGCTGATGGCAACTTGTGTATCTGCGTGATAGTTTTCAGGGAATAATGGACGTAATGCACGATCTACCAAACGAGAAATCAATACTTCATAGTCTGATAATCTAGCCTCACGGCGTAAGAAACCACCTGGGATACGGCCAGTAGCCGCATATTTTTCTTGATAATCTACTGAAAGTGGTAAAAAATCAACACCGGATTTAGCTTCTTTAGCAGAAACGACGGTTGCTAGCAACATCGTATCACCTTGTTTTAACACTACAGCTCCATCAGCCTGTTTTGCCAATTTTCCTGTAGACAATTCGATTTGGGTGCCATTACCCATATCGATGGTTGTTTTAATTTCGTTGTAATTCATTTAATCTTGTTTTTGACACGCTTTTCATCTTGTTGGCAGCGGGCCTATATTTTAAATACGTTAGATTTCAGCACAAAGGTAAATTAAAATATTAAGATTAATGCAATTAACATCAGGCTAAATAAGCAAAGATAACACTTAGACCACAGGGAAGTGAAGCATCCGACGTCATTGTTTGGAAATCTGGGGCCAAATCACAAATGAAATCCATAATTGCAATTCAGAATTAAATTTAGCAGGTCAGCTTTTATTTACAGAAATAATAAAAAAGAACCAAAACACATTCATGAGAATTGGTTCTTTCTCATTCGATTCAATAAAGCTTCAAAATTTTATTTGGTATCAATCTATTAAAATCGACTTTTGATACGCCTCTATTTTTTTGAACATTTTCCGAATAACAACGACCAATCCAGAAAAGATTGGGCCATAGGTACTTCTAATTTTGTTTAGATCATTTGGAGGTTAACCCTATCAACAGATTAAGTTATCAAGCCAGAAATTGTGATTTTAAATTTGGGTATTTCCGTTACACAAGCCTAGCTCCTTCCCTTTTTTCCTCTTTTAATTTTTAGGGGACAGCATTAAGATCAAACGGTGATCAAATTTTAACTTTAAACAGTACTTGTTCAGTGTTTGTTCAGTGCTTACTCAGTGATCATTCAGTATCGATTGAATAATTAATGACTTATCACTGTCTAAATATTGAGTGAACGTTATGATTAGGCAGGATTTGGTATTAGGATATTTCGGTTTTAATATTTATCTTGATTATCTATTTCTAATCAGTTAGTTATGGCAATCATCAAAAATGGCGTTAATGGAACTGTTTCCGGGAAAGCAGGTTCCGTTGTGTTTGTGTTGACGAAAACAGGAAATTATGTACGCTCTCTTCCTCGCGTTAAAAAAAGGGAGCCCACTCCTGAACAGCTGCTCAGTAGAACACGCTTCAAAATTGTGAGGTCGCATATTAGCCTATTAAATCCGATCATCAAGATAGGTTATAAGGCGTATAGCTATCCAAAGCGGGCATACGATGTCGCCATGTCTTATAATCTGAACGAAGCACTTATCCAGAAAGAAGACGGTTTTATGGTTGACTGGCAGAAATTTATGATTGCCAAAGGAAGCCCCAACCCCATCACTTCCTATACGATGGATTTAGATCAAGAAAACGGAGTGCTTCAGGTTACTTGGGAATATGATGCCTATCTGGAGAAAAAATTTGACACAAGGTCTTACGATTCCTTCTTAATCCTGTATAGCGCAGCGGATAGTAGGGTTGAATATCCACTTTTGATGAACGAATCGAAAAATAGCTTAATAGCTGGCAAACAAGACATTAATATTCCTGAACATCGAAAGGTAACGACTTATGAAGTGTATATATTTTTTATAGAGAGCTATGGTGGGGGTAATACAGACAGTCTGCACTTGGGCAAGATAGAAGTTTGACTACAGCTATTAATGACACGGTCATATATGTGTGATACCTAAAACGAGATATTTCATAAAAACTAAAAAAGCCATCCAAAATCTGGATGGCTTTCTTAAAAACCTTTGTACAAAAGCTTATTTGATGATATCACGTAAACCTAGACCTTTGATGATCGCACGGTAACGGTTAATATCAGTTTTGTAAAGATAAGCCAATAATGAACGACGTTTACCTACCAACATTTGTAGGGCACGTTGTGTACCGAAATCTTTTCTGTTTTTTTTCAAATGCTCAGTTAAGTGAGCGATTCTCTTAGTGAATAAAGCAACTTGACCTTCTGTAGATCCAGTGTTAGTAGCTGATCCAGCAAATTCTGCGAAGATCTCAGCTTTGTACTCTTTACTTAAATACATTTCTTGAATAATATTAAAGCGTTAAAAAATTTATTAATTGCGTGCAAAGGTAGTGTTTTTTTTGAGATGAACAAATTTAGCTCCTAACTTATTCAATTCCACTACACTTTTACATATATTTTCTTCTTGTCAAGCCAGTAACAAATCACCCACATGAGTGTCAGAAAGCACAACGAATAGACAAAAGAACCAACTTCAGGGATACCAGGTACTTCGGCACAGACATATTTATAAAACCAACCGAAAGCATCTATATATTTTTGTGATCCATCCTCCTTTAATCCATCCGGGATGCGGAACAACCCCAACAAACGTGGTAAAATTCCGCTCAACACAAATATAAACAAAGGATTCTTGCCAAAAACATCAAAAAATTGAGTCAATTTATTTTTGACGCCCTGCACTTCTATAAACCAGATCATACCGCCAAGAGTCATTGTAGCAAGCCCTGTTGTATAAAGGACATACGAACTTGTCCAGATCTTTTTGTTGATCGGAAAACCAAGTGCCCAGATCCAAGCCAAAACCAAAAGGATAAAACCTGTAACAAACATCCCAGACAACAACTTAAAATGAGGCTCGTTTGAAGCAGATACTTTAGACCATAGCCAATCCACCTGGCCTTGCTTTTTGATAAATACGCCGACCAAATAGCCAAATACAACCTGTACAATTGCAGGCAAGGTACTCATCAATCCTTCTGGATCAAAGGGAACGCCCTCCCCTTTGTAGATATGGGGAACCCCTAATATAGCGATATCGTATTTTGTTCCAAACCAGCCTTCCAGGCTATAGGGGTCAGCACCTCCAGCTATTGCACAAACAGCCCAGTATAAGAATAAAATACCTGCAGAAATCCAGATAATTGCTCTTTCTTTAAAATAATAGGCTAATATAGACGCAAAACAATACGCGATTGCAATGCGTTGCAATACACCAAGAATGCGAATTCCCCGACTCGGGTCGCTCGCATCTACCCATTGTTTAAAGACCAATACTGCCCCTTCCCATTTAACGAAAGGCCACCAGTTTATGAAAAGACCAATTGCAAAAATCAAGACAGTACGTTTAAGTACTTTTTTCCAGAAAACTGCTGGACCGGCTTCCTGCAATCTAGGAATTACGAAAGACATTGCGTTACCTACTGCAAATAGAAAAAATGGAAAAACCAAGTCTGTTGGCGAACAGCCATGCCAGGCTGCATGTTTAAGCGGAGCAAACATATGCGCCCATGTACCCGGATTGTTCACCATAATCATCAGTGCTACAGTTGCCCCACGAAACACATCTAAGGAATAATAACGTTGTTTCATCATAAATTAAGTGATTAGTTCGTAAATATAGGCATTACCCAATTCATTTTTATGCGTAATATTTATAAAAATTGCATAAACAGGACAAAAACTCTGACGAATAGAATTGTTACAATAAACCATGTTCATACTGATTTTAGATAAAAAAAACCATACTTTTTAAAAAACTTTAAAAAGTATTTGGAACTTGGATTTTTTTTAACATATCTTTAACAATAGTTTAACCAGCTTTTATAAATGTCTCGGCTACCGATGGAAAAAGAATTATTGAAAAACCTTTATTTTGATGCAACTCTGTCAACTGCTGATTTTGTAAAAAAACTGGCAAAAAGTACTCCTTCAATTACAAAGGTTATCAATCGTCTGTTAGATGAAAATATTATTGTTGAATGTGGATTTGCAGAATCCACAGGCGGAAGGCGTCCTATCCAGTTTGCACTCAATCCTGATTTGGATTTCTATATTCTAACTATTTCAGCTGATCAGTATTTTTCTACGTTTACAATCACAAATTTAAACCAAATTATTATTTCCGAACATAGAGATATCTCTTTGGAATTAAAATGTAGCAATTCCGCCAATTTACTTTTGGCAGAAATTGAAAAAATTTTGGCTTCCACTCCTATTAATAGAAATAGGCTAATTGGAATCGGTTTAAGTATGCCCGGCTTTGTCAACTCTGAATTAGGAGTTAACGAATCATATCCTATTAGTCACCATCTATATGGAATAAAAAACACAATAGAAAAAAAATACGGCATCCCTACTGTCATAGAAAATGATTCACGTTGTATAGCGCTTGCAGAAAAGGAATTCGGTTTGGCAAAAAACATCGAAAACTCTTTAATTATCAATCTAAATTGGGGTGTAGGACTGGGAATCATTATTAATGGAGCAGTTTTCAAAGGAGAGTCGGGTTTTGCAGGAGAATTTAGCCATATTCCACTTTCTGATAACAATACGCTATGCTCTTGTGGCAAGCGAGGTTGCTTAGAGGTAGAGGCCTCGCTAAATGCGGCTATCAGAAATACAGAAAACGATATCAAAAAAAATGAATATTCAATCTATAGCACCTTTGTTAACAGTAATTTAAACAAAATTGATGCTTTGATTGAAGCATCTAATGTGGGAGATCAAATTGCCATAAACAATCTTGGAAAGATAGGTTACATGCTAGGAAAAGGTATATCAACCTTAATTCATATCCTAAACCCAAAACAGATTATTGTTAGTGGCAGAGGCGCGGAGCTTGGCCGCATTTTGAATCCTCAAATACAAATTGCAATCAATGAATTCTGTATTCCTGAAATTGCAAAAACAACCAATATACAAATGTCTGCGTTAAACAAATATGCTCAGATCAAAGGCACTGCTGCCATTGTAGTTGAAAGACATATCAATAGCATTCTAACTAAAAATCATCAACATAAAAAACTTATCAATGAATAATATTACAAAAAGAATAAGGCTTAGTATATCCAGCTTCTATAAGAATGTACTGCTGTTTAGCAGACGGCCTTTGTTATCTAATAATTCATACACATATAATTAACTAAACATATTACACAAATACCTAAAAACATGAGTCTATTTTACAAAAAAACTGCAGGACTGGCCTTGTGTACACTCTTTAGTGCTACATCGCTCTACGCGCAGCAAAGCATTACTGGAATAGTTTCAGATGCTAACGGACCTATCTCCGGTGCAACTGTTTCTGTAAAGGGAACAACTAGAGGTACACAAACAGGAACCAATGGATCTTTTACAATTCAAGCCTCACAGGGCGAAACATTACGTGTTTCTATCGTTGGATACAAAGCTCAAGAGATTGTCGTTGGATCCACAAAAACAATTAACATCAAATTGACTGAAGATGCTTCCGCATTAGACGAAGTCGTAGTAACCGCAATGGGCATTAAACGGGAGTCAAAAGCCTTAGGTTACGCCGTTAGTACAATCAAAGCGGAAGAACTTACCAAAGCAGGAAACACAAACTTTGGTTCTGCACTATATGGTAAAGTTGCTGGTCTAAAAATTACAACAGCGCCCGGAGGAGCCTCCAGCGCTGTAAACGTTCAAATCCGCGGTATTAACTCCTTAAATTATCAACGGCAACCACTATATGTTGTAGATGGTGTAATTATTCGTAATGATGAGCAATACGGAACTAAAGGTGCCAACAATAATAACTATTGGGACGACCAACGTATCCGAGGTAATGGTATGTTAGATATTAATCCCGCGGATATTGAGAGCATGTCTGTTTTAAAAGGATCTGCAGCAAGTGCATTATACGGCTCTGATGCAGCAAGTGGCGTTATCGTCATCACGACAAAAAAAGGAATTAAAGGAAGAGGATTAGGCATTGATTTTAATTACAACGGTTCTATAGAACGTGCAGCATTCTTACCAAAATTTCAAAATATCTATGGTCCAGGTTACGACGCAGCTACCAATTTAGCCAATGGCGCCACAGAAGAAGGTTGGATTATCGATGCAAAATCACCATCGGGAAGACGCCCATACTTTCGCTCCTACGGTAACTTTGGGCCCAAATTTACAGGTGAAGAAGTAAGCTGGTGGGATGGTACAACCAAAAAATACGAAGCTCGGAAAAACAACTACAAGGAGGTTTTCGACAATGGCTACAATTCCAACATCAACTTTGCCATTTCCAACCAAACTGACAAAGTGAATTATCGTTTGAGTGGTACACGCATGGATTACAAAAGTACAAGTCCAGGTTCAAAACAAAGCAGAAATACCTTCAACCTAAATAGTACGGTGAAGATGCACGAAAAATTGTCATTGGATCTCGTGGCTAACTATACCAACACACAAACACATAATCGATCGCAATTACTTGGACAAGTATTAGGTTCATATGATGGTTTCTTTAGCCGCACCGAAGACATGTCGGCTTTAAAGAAAATGTATCAAACTTCCGATGGCTATAAATATTCTGCTTTCGGAACTGGCCGAGACGAAGATCTTAAGTATACCATACGCCCCTATAATTTGTTGAACTATTTCTGGTCTCAATATAAAAACAGCTACGACGAAACAGAAAATCGTTTATTAACAAGTGCTACTTTGAATTGGGAGGTCGTAGACCACCTTAAATTAAGAGGTCGTATCGGTAATGATTTTACCTCAGCAGCCATCACAAATAAACAATACAACGAGTATGCAACGCGCTATAATTCGACAACAAATAGTTCTGGCGGATTCAGTACTTCAAAGGGGCTATATTCTATATTGTATGGTGATGTATTAGCAACTTATGCCAACAAAATAAATAGTGATTGGGATTATAGTGTAAGTGCCGGCTTTCAATCTAGGGAAGAAAACTATGACGATCAATCGTCTACTACACAAAGTGGACTTGTAAAAGAAAATTGGTTTAGCATCAGCAATAGCTATGCCCCAGCAACAACAACTAATGATCGTAAGAAAAAAATAAAGTATGCCTATTTCGGAATGGCCAATATTGGTTATAAAGGATTTGCTTATTTAGATGGTACTTATCGCTCGGAATATTCTTCCACCATGCCTCCAGGGAACAACAACTATAAATATGGTTCGGTAAGCGGAAGTTTTATTTTTAGTGATGCCTTGGGTATAAAGTCTGAAAAATTCAATTTCGGTAAATTACGGGTATCTTATGGTATTGTCGGAAATGATGCAGGAATATATGCTGCTACTATTGCGAACATTCAAACTCCTCTAGCTACAATCAATGGGTCTGTGCCTTCCCTAACATACAGTTCGAAGTATGGCAACTTAGCACTTATGCCGGAGATGAAATATGAATGGGAGTATGGTTTGGAACTAAAATTTCTAAAAAACAGATTAGGGTTAGATATCAGCTATTATGACAACTACATCGATAAACAAATTATAGATTTAACAAAAGCAGCATCTGTAGGAGCTACTCTTCAAGCAGACAATATAGGCCGTATCTCCAATAATGGTTTAGAAGTTTCATTAACTGGGACACCTATTCAGCGTGAAAATTTCAGTTGGAATACACGTCTAAACTATTCATTCAATAGAACAATGGTGGATAAATTAAATAGCGGCGGAGACATGCTAACGTTCTACAGTGCGGATGAAAACTCCCTAAAAGTTGTGGCCGAAGTTGGTAAAAAATTAGGTAACATTTATGTTTATGACATTGCTAAAGACGAACAAGGAAATAATCTGATTTCAAATGAAGGTTATTATGTCATTGATAAAACAAAGTACAAATATGTCGGTAATATATTACCCAAAGCAATTGGTGGTATGACCAATACATTCAACTATAAGAATATTTCATTGGATTTCACTGTAGATTATCGTTTCGGCGGTAAAATGGTGTCTGAAAACCAAAAATACGCTATGGGAACCGGTGCTTATGAAAACACCTTGGAGTACAGAGAGACGGGTGTTACATTGGATGGGGTAAATCAGAATACTGGTGCGAAAAATGATGTACATCTGAGCGCAGCAGATTATTACATGAATACCTTCGCTTGGGGTGCGGATTCATGGACTGAAAAAGGAGCTGTATACGACAACTCATTTATTAAAATGCGGGAACTATCTGTTAGTTACCGGATTCCATCTTCCGTTACGCAGAAACTCAAATTGAATAACGTCAGAGTATCGCTACTGGGTAGAAATCTATTTTACTTCTATAGAACACTTAAAAATATTGATCCAGAATCACCCGTTGGTAATCAATGGTGGTCACAAGGTGTAGATGTAGGCTCCAATGCTGCAACAAGAAGTTTTGGATTTTCATTGAATGCTAACTTTTAACCGTAATTAATCATGAATAAATCATTTTATATACTATTAATCTTAACGCTATCTACCTTTGGTTTTACAGGGTGTAAAACAGAATTGGAAGATGCGTTTAACAATCCTGATCAAACCACGGAAGCCAGTATTCCTGGCTTTTTTACCGATTTGTTAAATAACGATAGAGTTCGCCCATCATATTGGCATTACAGAACATTTATTCTATCAAATCAAGCAATATACACCCAAACATCGTCTTTTATACCAAGCAATACGATGTACCAGCCAAATGATAGCTATTCCTATGGCTATTGGACAGATTTCTATGCGCCAGGCGTACTAGGTGTTTATCGAAAAATGGAGGCCGCTTATGCCGCATTAAGCACAGAAAATCAAGCTAAAGAAGAAATTTTCCTGCAGGCTGGTAAAGTCGTGATGTACGATGAAGCATCAAAACTCATCGACAATTATGGAGATATTCCATTTTCAGAAGCAGGAAGCTTACCATTAACAGGTATTTCTAAACAAGCAAAATTTGATAATCAAAAAGAGCTATATTATTCTTTTATAGATAATTTAAAAGCGATTAACACGTATTTTAGCAACGCAGCAACTAACGGTGACTTTTCAAAATTTGACATTTTAAATAGCGGTGGTATTGACAAATGGAGAAGGTATACCAACTCGCTGCGGTTACGCTTACTCATGCGCATTTCAAATGTCGATGAAAGTAAAGCTAAAACGGAAGTTTTAGAAATGTTGAATAATCCCACTACATACCCACTAGTAGATGGATCAGCTAATGCGAACTATTTGCCTGGAACTACTGACATTCTGCTGCAACCGTTAACAACATACACAGAAACATTGCGTCAAGCTTTAACAGAAGGAAATAATCAATATGCAACTGACTATATGTTGAATAAGACGATGAAACCTGCTAATGACCCACGTATCCCTGTATTTTACGATAAATTCGGTGTAACTAAAGATAATGTATTTACCCCAAATAAGGAGTATAATGCGATGCCTATTACCTTCACAGAAAATGACATCTTAACAAATTACCAAAAATATGCCGTATTGGACTCGGCGACATTCTTTGATAATGCAAAACTACCAGGTATAGTCGCAACAGCTTCTGAGACTAACTTTGCTAAAGCTGAGGCTTATCTGAGATGGGGAAGTGATAGTGATGCAAAAGCTGCTTATGATCTAGCACTTAAGCAGTCTGTTACGTTTTATTACTACCTGAATAATTTAAATACATCAGGCCTGAAAACAGAGACAAAACCATCTGATGTTGTGATCGCTAATTTCGTTGAAAATTCAACGGCAAAATATGCTGGAACTTCAACGGCAAAATTAGAATTGATTTTAACGCAAAAATGGCTTCATTATGGATTCTTACAAGCGCAGCATGCTTGGTCTGAATACAGAAGAACTGGGTATCCTAAAATCACAATATTGACAGCCGGAGCAGCGAATTATTCTACTCTTCCATTAAGATTTTTATATCCTACCGGAGAGATCTCAGTTAATTCCGAAAATTACGAAGCTGTTCGATCCAAAGACACACGAACAACCAAAATCTTCTGGGACGTTAATTAATCGACACTACATCTCCTACAGAAAGCCACCTTCAAGTGGCTTTCTTTTTATCATTTTCATTATATTTATACATGCAAAAACTGACAACTATTATATCCACCGCACTCTTGGCTACGACCACTACTTTAATCTTTGGTCAAGCGCACAATGTGTCGGGTGGCTATCAAAAACCTACCGATCCACAGGTGATCGAAAACCTCGAACAATGGCAGGACATGAAATTTGGTCTTTTCATGCACTGGGGAACCTATAGTCAGTGGGGAATCGTGGAAAGCTGGAGCTTATGCCCCGAAGATGAAGGCTGGACACAACGCAAGCCTGAACATGGCGCAACTTACAACGAATACGTAAAGAACTACGAAAATCTACAAACAACATTCAACCCCACAGATTTCAACCCGCAAAAATGGTCCGATGCCGCCAAAGCTGCTGGCATGAAATATGTCGTCTTTACGACCAAACATCACGATGGTTTCGCGATGTTTGACACCAAAGAATCCGATTACAAAATCACATCCAGCAAAACACCTTTCTCCTCCAATCCAAAGGCAAACGTCACCAAGGAAATCTTCAACACCTTCCGCAACGACGGTTTCAAAATTGGTGCATATTTTTCAAAACCGGATTGGCATACAGATTATTACTGGTGGAATTATTTCCCACCAAAAGATCGCAATGTAAACTACGATCCTAAAAAACATCCTGAGCGTTGGGAAAAATTCAAAAACTATACCTACAACCAGATCAACGAGCTCACTTCCGAATATGGAAAGGTCGATATCTTATGGTTAGACGGTGGCTGGGTACGTCCTTTCAAAACGATCGATCAGTCCGTCGACTGGCAAAAAACCATTAAAGTTGAACAAGATATTGACATGGACCGCATTGGTGGCATGGCCCGAAAAAATCAACCCGGAATCATTGTTGTCGATCGCACCGTTCCCGGAAACTGGGAAAATTATGTCACGCCGGAGCAGGCCGTACCCGAGCATCCATTGGATATCCCTTGGGAAAGCTGCATTACCATGGGAGATTCTTTTAGCTATGTGCCCAATGATAATTACAAACCAACAAAGAAGATCGTCGAAACCCTCGTCAAGATTATTTCTCGTGGCGGAAACTATCTGCTCAATATCGCCCCCGGCCCCAAAGGGGATTACGATCAAGCCGCATATGATCGTTTAAACGAACTGGCTGCTTGGATGAAGATCAATCAGAATGCCGTGTATGCAACACGTACCGTCGCACCTTATCATCAAGGTGATTACTATTATACCAGAAGTAAGGACAGTAAAATCGTCAATGTATTTCATCTTTCTGAAGGTGACACTTATCAGCAACCGAATGAATATGTCTTTCAGGTGCCCGACAATTTTAAGGTGAAAAAAATCACAATTTTGGGCCATAAAGGTCGCTTGGACTGGTCACAACGTGACAATCAGATCACCTTGAGAAGTCCAGGTACAAGATTTAACTATTCCACCGCAATCCAATTGCAAAGCAAATAATAAAAAAGCAGCTGGACTAGTTCCGCTGCTTTTTTGTTATCCGAATATGAGGCATCGACTTGAACCGGCAGCACACGGCTAGCGAATACAAACGCACCGGTCTCCGGCCTCAATCCTTGCCAGAATAACTAAAAACAGTACCGATAGAAAATACAGCTTAAACTAAGCAGCACATACCATCCAAATGAAAAATATAGCTCCATTTTTAGCCTTCCTATTCTTAACATTTTATTCATGTAAAAGCTATAAACCGCAAATAATTTCGTCTCATCAGATCTTTCAACAAGGGCAGGTCGATTTCAAAGAATGCCACGCCTCAACCATTCAATCCATTGGTAAAGATAGTTTACTGGCCGCTTGGTTTGGTGGAACCCATGAATCAAACCCTGATGTCGTGATCTGGAGTTCCTTGTATACCAATGGTAAGTGGCAGGCACCTGTGCAAATCGCAGATGGTATCATCGCAGATACTCGTTATCCCAGCTGGAATCCTGTGCTCTATCAATATCCTACTAGTGACACACTCGCTTTGTATTATAAAATTGGACCTAATCCACGTGAGTGGAAAGGCTTTGTTAAGTATTCACAGGATAAAGGTCAAACATGGTCAGTAGCTCAACAACTACCTGAAGGGATATTAGGACCGATCAAAAATAAACCGCTTACCTTAGATAACGGATTAATACTCTCTCCTTCCAGCACAGAGTCTAAAGAAGAAATATGGAAGGCTCACGTGGAGATCAGTAGGGATCAGGGTAAAACTTGGTCTATTCATACAATTCAACCCGATACAAGTATTCAAGTCATTCAGCCCAGTATTGTCCAACACAAAGATGGCCGTCTTCAGGTACTCTGCCGAAGTAAAGAAAATAAGGTGATGGCAGCTTTTTCGATGGATCAAGGTCTTACCTGGGGACCGTGGCAAGCAACAAATCTGCTCAATCCCAATTCGGCTACAGATGCGATCCGCTTGAAAAACGGCTTATTTATGATTGTCTACAATCCGGCTGTAGCAGGTAAAGACTGGTGGGAAGGACGTACAAAGCTTCATGTAGCGACTTCCAAAGATGGTCTTCAATGGAAAGACGTGCTGATACTTGAAGATGGCGTAAAAAATGACGAATATTCTTATCCGACCATTATAGAAGATCCTAAAGGTCTTATTCATATCACATATACCTGGAACAGGAAAAGTATTAAGCATGTTGTGCTCAAATAAGCAGGACAGTTGTATCAAAAATGGCAGTAACTTCGTTTTATTCTAAAAAACCAAGTTATGAGATCAATATCAAAATTATTAACATGCTTAGCAAGCTTCGCATGCGTAGCTTGCTCAAAGGAAACTTCTAATCAAAACCGGTATCTCGAAGGAAGTTATTCAGGGCAATTTATAGCCACCTATAAAAATCAGGACCAAACCTTTACTGGAGACGTAACCGTCCGATTTAAAGCAGACAGTTTCTTTTGTACAGCAAACAAAAACCGTTTTCCTGCCGGTGGTTCAGGAACGTACAAAATTGTTGGAGACCAAATTATTTTTAAAGACAAAAATATTTGGACCGCAGATTTCGACTGGGCATTGATATTGAACCATGACTACACGTACTCTTTCGATGGAAAAGATCTTATTTTGTCAAAAGCTCCCTATCAAAACAATAGCTATATCTATAAATTAACGAAGGATTAATTAATAATCCTTCGTTAATTCCATTTCTCCCTTCAGCCGAATATCATCCGATGAAGTGCCTACCAATAGCTTAAACTTTCCTTTTTCAGTTTTCCACTCCTGGTTCGCATTCCAGAGTTTCAGATCCTCTTTGGTCAATTGAAAAGAATAACTTTCCTTCTTCCCTGCCTCAATATTTTTACGTGCAAATCGCTTCAACTGCATCACAGGCGTTACCACCGAACTAACTTCATCAACAACATACAGTTGTGCAACCTCGTCACCTGCTAATTTTCCGGTATTATTTACATCGAATGTTACGGTACACACAAAGTCTGTCGCCTCTTCAGCCAATTTTACCTGCAAATTTGAATATTCAAAACTACTGTAGCTCAAGCCATATCCGAAAGCATACAAAGGCTTAGCTGACATTTCAACGTAATCGTGGTGTTTGGGTTTTGTATGGTTATAATGTACCGGAAGATGTCCTACCGAACGTGGTACCGAAATCGGTAGTCTGCCAGCAGGATTATAATCACCAAATAACACATCTGCAATAGCCGATCCACCTTCCTGCCCAGGATACCAAGCATTGACGATTGCAGGAACATGTTCTGAAGCCCAGTTAAGATTTAGAGGTCTTCCCATGATCGTCACCAAGACTACAGGTTTTCCCGTTGCCTGTATCGCTTTCATCAACTTCATTTGATCGCCCAGCATGTCCAGCGATACTCGATCAAAACCCTCTCCGCTTTCCATATCACTGACGGTATTAGGATCTACATTGGCCGCCCCGGTCGCTTGGTAGGAGGTTTTGAAGTCCCTTGCACTGGAACCACCGAGAATTAAAATCACGGCATCTGCCTGCTGTGCCGCTGCCACCGCAGCTGGAATATCAGAATTTGCCGTATCACGGATAGCACAGCCTTTAACATAATCAATTTGTGTGTCTTTACCTACAGCCGCACGGATACCTGTCAATACGGTCTGCACCTTACCATCGGCCTGAGGAGCAGTGTAATCACCCAATTGATTATAAACATTGTCCGCATTCGGTCCGATAACCGCTATCCGTTTTAAGGATTTGCTTAATGGCAAGGTATGCTGATCGTTTTTCAGCAAAACAATGGATTCTCTTGCGACCTGCCTTGCTACCGATTTATTCTGTACGGTCGCAACTTTCTGCGTAACCACTTTTTCATCCACGTATGGACGATCAAACAACCCAAGATTAAACTTCATGCGTAATACCCGGGACACTGCGGTATCCAATACGGCAGGTTCGACCAGGCCTTCTTGCACCGCTTTCAATAGATTCGGGCCATATCCTGATCCGCTCAGATCAACATCCAATCCTGCATGTATACTTTGTGAAGCCGCTTCCACTGCTGTTGCAGCGGTAGCATGCCCGCCGTTGAGACCTGAGATACTCAATAGATCCGAAACCACAAATCCCTTGAATCCCCAGTCTTTGCGGAGAATATCTTTCAACAACCACGGATTTGCAGAGCAAGGGATACCGTCAATACTATTATATGCCGTCATCACCGACCCTGCGCCAGATTTAACGGCACCTTCGAAAGGTGGTAGGAAATACTGTCTTAAGCTCCGTTCGCCGAAGGATACAGACTCCCCATTATGCCCACCATCCGGTGCGGCATAAGCTACAAAATGTTTTAATGTACCAATAATTTTATCTTGCTGCCCCAGCTTTTGGCCCTGAAAACCACGGATCATGGCACTTCCCATCTGACTAATGAGGTAAGGGTCTTCGCCATAGGTTTCTTCTGTCCGGGACCAGCGTGGATCACGGGCCAGATCCAACACAGGGCCATAGCCATTTTTTCCACCCACAGCATAGGTTTCTTGCGCGATCGTCGATGCCATACGCGCAATCAAAACTGGATTCCAAGTACTGGCCTGCCCTATTGCTGTAGGAAATACCGTGGCACCAATAGCCATGTGACCATGCGGAGCTTCTTCAGACAGCAGCAGTGGAATACCCAATCGGGTACTGTCCAACATATACCGCTGGATGGCATTAGTCGCACGGGCTGCTTCTACAGGATTAAGACCGTTAACTAATGTTTTTTGCGTCCAGGGATCGGCACGCAACGTGGCCCACAATAATCCAATATGTTGTTCCTTTACCGCTTTCTTTAATTTATCGCTAACGCCAACATAATTGCCCCTTTTCTCATACATATCCCATCCAAGCAATTTGCTCAGCTGCCCGACCTTCTCTTCAACGGTCATGCGTCCCAACAGATCTTTGACCCGTTGTTCGGTTCCGAGGCCGCTATTTTTATAAGGCAATTGTTGTGCGTGGAGCTGCGGATGAAGGAATGTTGACATTGCAGTCAGAAGTAATATTCGGAGTTTCATAAGTAGATTATTATTTTTCTATTTTCTATTCCTTTACGGAACCTAAATTTAAACATCACACGATTAATGCAACCGGTTTCAAAATACTAAATTAACGATTTAGCAGAAATAAACAAGTTAATATTTGTTTCCTTAGTCCTTTCGATAATCAGCTTGGCAACGAACGTATCTCGTTTATGCATAGCTGATCGAAGAATGTGATCTGTGATGCTGAAAATTAGCAATAAATATATTGATAAAAAAGTAAGAAAGACGGCTTGCCGTCTTTCTTTAAGTGTTATAGGAAATATACTACATATTAAAATCCGTTAAGTACTTCTTGCCATAGATTGGGATAATCTGTCTGAATCAGCCGTACAAAAGGATATTTTTCCAAAAACGACCGATAAATATCCTTTCCCTCCTGTCCTGCTTCATCGTCATATTCACCAAGGCTATTCATCCAAAAATAAATACCTTGCTGCCGCATTGTATTAAGCTTTTTGGTGTCCGTAAACGACTCATCAAGATGAATGATTGACGTTATCTTCATTTGAAGAATGGCATTTAAATCTTTCATACTGCGTGCCCGTGGAAAGAGCGTCACTCTTGGATTGAGTTTGTAAATCCTAGGCATATCCTTATAATCGTAAAGAAAAAACAACACCTCATCTTCCATCCCTTCTTTTTCGACGAGATCATAGGTTTTCTTAATAAACTCTTTTCGATCTTCCTTAAAATCTAGGTCTACAATAATTTTTCCTTTCGCTACGCGTAAAGCTTCTGTTAACGTTGGTACAACATGTTCCGAAGCTTCTCCGTTAGCCTTGTTACGTAAGCGCAGCTGTTGAATCTCGGTAAAGGTATGTTTGGATACCTCCCCTTCTCCAGTTGTAGTGCGGTTTAAGGCTTTATCGTGCATAAGAACCAGTACACCGTCTTTGGTCGCTCTCACATCGACCTCAACTACTGAAACGCCTTGCCGAATGGCTTCTTCAATAGCAGCAATCGAATTTTCTGGCTGCTCCTGATGTGCGCCACGGTGGGCCGCAATATGCAAACTTTTCTGATCCAGCTTTTTTAATAACTCGATCGATTGACCATATACACTTGCGGTAGAACTTATTATTACATTCAATAATATTGTTGAAAATAGCATCTTTTTCATCAGTAGACAGATATTTTTTTATTTTTTTGACAGTTCAAACGAGTCAAACAATTGTCCATTGAGCTTGTAACTGGCAAAATAGAGTTTATCTGTCGTTAGTTTTATCACTTGATATAGTTGTGTTTGTGCTGTAGCAACATCCATCCAACGCTCAGAATCGGATTCATACATCTTCGGTCCGGCTACTGACAGCAGGTATACAGGTCGTTTTCTTCCAAGACTGCCACGTGCATAGGTGTGATCATGGCCTTGCAGAACTAAATCAACACCATATTTCTCCAAAATAGGTTTGAATCGTTCCCTTAAGATCGTATTATCACGTTTTTTTGCCGTAGAATATACGGGATGATGCATCACGACGATATTCCATTTTTTCGTAGAAGAAGCCAATACACTCTCCAACCACTTTTCTTGCGTATTAGCTGCCAACGAATCCAACATAATTAATTGGGAATTCAGTGAAACAATCCTTAAATCCTGATAGTCTAAGTAGTAGACGGCATCCTGCAAACCAACAGGCCCATTTTTAGGGAGGTTAAACTGCACCTTCCAATGTGGATCCAAAACTAGGCTTCCGGTTGAATCCCGTCGATATTCATGATTTCCGGGAGTAGGGATAGCGGGTATCATTTGATGAATAAAACCTCCCCCCTCATACCATTCACCCCATTCTTCATCTGTATTCGAACGATTGATCAGATCACCCGCGTGAACAATAAATCGTGCGTTTGATTCCTGCTGAAAAGCACGCCGGATCGTCCTTGACCAGCGCGAACGTAAGTCATTCTGTGCATCGCCCAGGTAGATAAAAGAAAAATCCCCCGATTTTCCTGCCGTTCGAAATTGATTCCATGGACTCCAGTTTGTACCATCGCCGACACGATAGGTATAGGTGGTTCCAGGTTTCAGATTCGTAAAGTTTACTTGATTGTAGGCATGCCGCTGTTCGTCGCGCGCCAGATATTGGCGTGTCCCTACAACCGTCTGTGCCTGTGTTTCAAAATCGGGATGGCTTTGCTCTTCGGCAATCTGCCCTATTATTTTATCCCCGGCACCAGTTGCTCGCCAAGAGACCGACTGTGTACTGCTAGGATCAGCTGACCAGGTCAACATAATCCGATCCGGCTGATTGCTTATAGCTTCTGATTGTGCACGGCCCTGCGCCACGGAACAGCATAACGCTATTACAAAAAAACGAGAGTTTATTTTCATTGGATTTCTATTTTAATTTATGTATTGTTTTTACCATGGCTTGCCCGTTCCTTGTAATAGCCAAGGTTTAGACCAGGCACTATTTTCGTTATCGGCCTGTGAATAGGCTGTTTTCTCTATGCGGCGTAATGCCTCTTCGGCATTCTTTTGATTCACACTCATCTCTGTCTGCATATAGGGTACACGTACCGGAAGCTGTGTCCGAATTGCCGCTGGACCAGCTTTCAACCTCGGATAACCGGTTCGCCGATAATCAAACCAGGCCTGTGCAGCGGTAGACCAGCTTGCAATCCATTTTTGCTCCATAATCTGTACCTGTGTATTTTCAAATGTTACGCCCTTTTGACGGATATAATTTGCGTATTCCGCTGTCTTCCCCCAGCTTGTCAGCGAAGCTTGAATACCACGTTCATAATATGCACGCGCCGTCTCTGGTAGAGCCCAACCCTTCCAAGCCGCCTCTGCCAAGATAAACTCCACTTCAGCAGCAGTTAACAACCTTGCTTTGAGCAAGCTTCCTTTGGCCGAACGATAAATTTCATTGAGGTAAGACACATGGGGATTAATGGAAGTCTGTCCCGGTGTCGGATTCAAATTGTAGGCCGATGGATTTTTCGATCCACTTGCTGGTAAACCGACATAGTCCTTGTCCATATCAATAGGTATCCCCTTAACCACATCCGGTGACACGATACGGACACCATTGACGATTTTATCGGTACCAGCAGGTACGGTATTGCTTACTTCGATTGGTATCTCTACCTTCTTTGCCCACACAGCCAGACGTGGGTCGCTTAATTCCTGAAGTCGGTCAACAAGTGTCGCACACATTTTCATCCTCCTGAAATTGCTTCCACTGGCATCAAATATCGTATTGGATGGCCATGAGTCAGCCGCATTATTCCCAGCAAAATCCATCAGTACCTCATCTGCAGTATTGCTGATCAGCGGAAACTTATCGGGGTTGGCTACCATGTTTTCAACCCCCTGCTTGGCAAAAGCATTCGCCTTCTCCGAAATACGCATATAATAACGCAGGGCCAAGGAATTGGCAAAACGACGCCATTTTGAGGCCTTACCACCAAAATACACATCGGCACCCGCCAATACCTCATACGACGCATCTGGTCGTGAAAGGAGTTCATTTGCCTGTTTTAATTCCTCAATAATCCCTTTGTAGATCACTTCTTGACTATCGTATTTTGGGAAATTATATTTTGTATCCCCAAGTTCTGCTTTCAATGCATCTGTATAGGGCGCATCGCCCCATAAATCCGTGATCAATCCAAACAGATAAGCACGCATCACCAGGCCGACCCCCTGATGGAAATCCAGCCCTAATTTCTCGGCACGTTTACGCATTAATTCGTTATCCCGCAGATAGCCATAATAGCTATCCCAGCTCAAAATTCCCCCCGTCCATTCATAATCGTTATGCGCGTTGAACCAAGCGTCTAATTGTGTATGTTGAATCACTCCACCAAGGTCGGAAAAACTTAATTCATTGTATTTTTTTGCGGCCCCTGTCAAGATCGTTGGCAATAGCAGGTTGGGATTTGCATCCTCTTCACTCACTCCATTCGGATTGATATTGAGCTCTGTCAGGTCTTTACAAGCAGAAATATTTAGGATCATCCCCAGAGCAATGATCATTTTCGTTAATGTCTTCAGCTGATTTTTCATCGTTGTTGCAAATATTAAAATGTCGCATTTATTTTAAATCCTATCGGCATTGACCAAGGGGTGACGTTATAGCGCTCAATCCCCTGTTTAAATCCAATGCCCGTTTCTGGTTGGAAAGCCATTTCCGGATCTATCCCTACTTTTGCTTTTGTCCATAAGATCAGGTTGCGTGTATAGATGCCCAGACTTCCCTGTGCGATACCGAGACGGCTCAACCATTTCCCCGATAGGTCATAGCTGAAAGAAAGCTCTCGAAGCTTAATAAAAGATGCATCGAATGTCGCCGCATTCATAAAGTCCCAGGGATAATTATCGGAGTATGCAATATACTTAGTCCCCTCAGCGCCTAAGTTTTCAGTATATCCCGTGATGTTCCCCTTATCATCGTACTGGGCAATAACCCCGGGATTAAATACACCAAAATTTCCAGTGACACCGCCTACATTAACAGGATAACCGCCATAGGCTTCACCAGGCCCGCCGACAATCGGATAACGATTCCCTTGCACACGCACCAAATTATTGTCTATCAAATAATTCCGAAGCGTCTCCCCCGTCATTCCGTTGGGGTTGATCAACTTATCGAGAAAACGTTGTGTAGTCAGGTTAGATTCAAAATACCGATAAGTTTGCGACATGAACTTACCTCCAAAACGCATATCCGCAGCAATGTTCATAGTCCACTTCTTATACCGTAAGCTGGATTGCAGCCCCATGGTAAAATCCGGATTAAAGTTCCCGATCTTATTCCGGCTGTTATTGATTCGGACAGCCTGCCAGGAACCATTTTTGTCCAGTATAGGAAATCCGTAATAGGGTGAGGACTGATCTTCGACAGTCACCAATTTCGAATCGTATAAATCGCCAATTTCCTCACCAACATAGGTGCGCGCTCCCCCTCTTCCGTCTGTCCAGAAGGTATAGAACTCTACACCTTCGGATAACTCATCGATTCGGGTACGGTTGCGGTGCCAGTTGATACCGAGATCCCAAGACCAATGTTCCTTAGCAATAGGTCGTCCCGAAAGAGTTAGTTCGATGCCACGGCTGCTCAATAGTCCAGCATTGATATTTTTGGAATTGAAGCCACTTGAGCTCGGAAGTGTCGTGGGAATAATCTGGTTCTTATTCTCCAGCTTGTAATAGGTTCCTTCAAATTTTAAGCGATTATTCCACAAGCCGAGATCCAGGCCCAGCTCATACGAGGTCGCGATCTCGGGCTTCAGGTTCGGCACCAAAAGTGCTCCGGAACGCGTCAGCTGCAGAACATCCCCCCAACTTCCTGGATTGACCAGCACATTGGACAGGTTATAGGGATAGGTATCGTTTCCGACGCGTGCAATCCCGCCCCTCAATTTCATCAAATTGAAGGTCTTGGGCAACTTCAACACCTGATTGGCCAATATACTTAAAGACGCCGAAGGATAAAAATAGGACCGGTTGTCTATCGGAAGTGTACTTGACCAATCGTTACGCCCCGTTAGGTCCAGATAAACCATATCCCTGTAACTTAGATTCACCAATCCATATATACTGTTTATCGCTCTTTCTGAGATTGAACTATAAAAGTCCAGATTCAGCGGACTGATGTTCGCCAGGGTATATAATCCCGGCGTGATCAGCCCGGCACCATTTTTTGATGTGTTTTGAACAGACTTACCACGGTTGTAGCGCAAATTTCCCCCCAGCGAACCTGTCGCATTGAAATTGCTCAATTTCCGTGTATAAGTGGTAAGAAAATCAATATTCTGTTCCATATTCATCAGATTGACGATACCATAGGCACCTCGGGGTTCGTTGGTGTAACTATACGGGATTTTTGTTTCCCTATTTTCCCAATAAACATCTGTGGCATACCGCAACATCGCTGTCCAATCGCGTTTAATCGCCCAATCCAACCGCAGATTGCCAAATACCCGGTCCCGAGTAAAAGCATTTGTAACACCATAAGCCAGAAAATAGGGATTATTATGGTTGCCAATGGATTGGGAACGCTGTTGTATCTGTTCCTGTCCAGGCAACCAATAATCTTTTAGTTCGAGAATATTGATATGCGGCGCGACTTCATAAGCTGCCTGCATGGGATTCGTGCCGCGGTTTCCAGCAGGTCTATTGTTTGAATTATTTCTACTGGCATCCAATGAAAGGCCCAAAGTAAGGCTATTCCGAAGCCGCATAGTCGAATTGATATTCAATGTATTTCGAAAAAGGTCCGAATTGGGAATAATTCCTTTATTTGCCATGTTAGAGTACGAGAAACGATAATCTAATCTTTCGCTGCGGTTACTCAGTGAAATGCCGTTGGAGCTTGTGATACCCGTTTGTACAAAATTCTTGATGTTGTTTGGATATGATTTCAACTCCGTTGGGATCGGTTTACCCTCCGCATCGAGTGGGCTATTCCATTGAACAGCTTTATATCCTTTATCCAAAGCAGGCCCAACCATCGCACTCGATTCCTCTTCGATGATCAAATTTCCGGGCTGGTCACCTGGTCTCCAGGGCATGGTGCCACTTGCAAATTTATTGTGCAGGTCGATAAATTTATAGGGGATATCAAAAACGGTATTGCTATTGACAGCAATGGTCATTTTTTCTGCATTCTTTCCGGTCTTTGTCGTTATCAACACGACACCATTTCCAGCTCTGGAACCGTAAAGCGCTGCGGCGCTTGGCCCCTTTAATATTGAGATATTCTCGATATCTTCGGGATTGATATTGGCGATTGCATTGCCATAATCGACTTTATTGTCATCCCCGATCTGCCCAATGTTGTTCAAACTATTCATTAATGGTACCCCATCTACCACAAAAAGAGGTTGATTGTCGGTGCTTAAGGAAGACGCACCGCGAATGACCATATTGACCGTCGAGCCTGTCGGTCCTGTCGAACTGATCGAGACTCCGGGAACCTTTCCAGCCATCCCCATTAAGAAATTATCATTGTTAACACGGTTGAGATCCTCGCCCTTGATCTTGCCGACAGCATAGCCTAGGGAACGGTCCTGACGTTTGATCCCAAGTGCCGTCACCACGACCTCATCCAGCGCCTTATTATTTCCTTTTAAGACCACCTGACGTACGGCCATATTGTTTCCGTCCAGCTTTACCTGGTGGAGCTCTTTTTTCTCATATCCAACATGTGTTATCATGAGCTGATATTCACCGGCAGGCAGTTTAATCGTTACTTCCCCTTTCACATTAGTCAAGTTACTCTGCTCCATCTGGAGTACTTGCACTGAAGCACCAGCTATTGGTTGATGGTCTACATCCAGAATCTGCAGTTTTAACGGATATGATGTTTGTCTACCTGCATTTCTAACGAGGACAATCCCTCCAGGGACTTTCTTGGACTGTATGTCTGTACCTTTTAAAATATAATTTAACACCTCCTCGAAGCGTGCATTATGGAATACCTTCTCGGTTATTACGATGCGGTCCAACTGGAGAATATTCCGATCATAGCCAATGGCTTGACCGGTTTGCTGCGACAGTTGGAGCACGGCCTGTGCCGCATTACCATTATGGAGATGAATATTGATATAGTCTCCTTGGATCAGATGTATGCTATCCATCGACCTGGCATTACTGTTTGTTCCCGACATCGAAAACATCGAACAGAGTGCAAGCTTCGTTGCCAGGCTGGTGAGCTTTATTATTTTATACATATATTTGTATGAATGTTTTTAACATGACTTATAAAGGTGCTCTCTGGTCGATTTAGCGGTTTACCAGTTGAGCACTTTTTCTTCGGTAAATTTTCTACTGCACGCTGAAAGGCAGCTTATTTGTGTAAGATTATTTCATTTTTTTCCCTCCTAAATTTTAATTGATGAATGGTGCAGATCATACTCAAGACCTGGTCCAAAGACCGAACCTGTGGAATCATCAGTGAATAGCTAAATTTATCTGTATCGAGATTTTCGGCAACCAATACAACGCCATAACGGTTATAGACAATTTCTTTAAGCTCCTTGAATCGCACATTACTCAATAGCATTCCTCCCTGTGTCCATAGGTTTACGGTGGTCGGATTCTGATCAAAGATTTCAAAGTGTTTTTCAGCAAGACTGTAACGTACCGCTTGGCCAGAAGTTAGGATATGCTGCTCCCCATTTTCTTCGGCTGACACCTTTACACGTCCGGTTTTAACTTTCACCGTAACCTGTCCAGAAGCCTGCGAACGATTGATATTGAAGGATGTTCCCAATACGGCAACCCTAACAGCCCCTGTGGCTATTGTAAAAGGATGCAAGGTATCACGTTTGACACTGAAGAAGGCTTCGCCGCGATCTAAAAAAATGGTTCTACTTTTCCCGTAGTTCATCTTATCATAGCGAATCTGTGCGTTTCCATTAAGAAAAACAGAAGTGCCATCGGGAAGAAAAATCTCCCGCAATTCACCGGCTTTCGCCACTGTTTGCGTAAGCTGCATTTCGGATAATGTTGCCCCAGAATTGAATACTGATTGATGGTCCTGAAAAAATAGAAGTGAAGCGCTACCTAGCAAGAGTATTGCAGCAGCAGCAGATAGCCAGCGAATCCGTGGGAGCTGAAACGCCTTTTTTCTTTCGGTCTGTACAAATGGAGCAAGGCGTTTAAGCAATTCATCCTTTACAGCATGACGATGGGCCGAATCATGAAATGGATCAATGGCATCATCTGCAATAGATTGATACCAGGCATCTACCCGTTCACGATCCCTGTCGGTCAATTTCCCACGGAGGTAATCTCGTATTATACTTTTAAATTTCTCGATCTTCACTTGTATTATTTTTTATTCTAATACAGGTAAATACCCTCAAAGTACTTTAACGCAATATGTTTTTTATATTAAATAATAATGAAGCAGATAACTGCCAATAAAGAGCAGAAAAATAGAATCATGGTCGGCAAATCGTTGTCTCAATTCTTGACGCAGCATCCTTTTCGCATCCGATAAATAATTCTTGACGGTCTGTTCGGCCAGGTTCAGTTCCTTGGCGATTTGTGCGATTGAATAGTTCTCATAACGCATCAAATAAACAGATCGCATTAGCTTGGGCAATCGTTCGATAGAATCATCCACGATCAGCTCTAAAGCTTTGTATTTCGCCAAGCTATGGTCATCTAAATTGGTAAATCGCTCCATCTGTTCGGTTGCTTGCTCTAATACCTGTTTTCGGACCCGTTCAGCTGCATAATAATTAAGCACTTTGTTTTTAACTGATTTATAGAGGTAGGATTTTAAGGAGCTATATTCAGTATTAATGAGATCGCGCTTTTCCCAAATGTGTATAAAAACTTCCTGCACCAGATCTTTTGCAGGAACTTCGTCTTGAAAATGGCGATAGGCCATTGTGTATAACTCCTCCCAATACAATTCAAAAAAATAGGTAAAAGCTTTGGGATTACCCGTTTTAAAAAGTAATAAATAGTGGTTATCTACATTGGCTTTGGTCGTTTTCACCCTACAAAGATAGTGGCACAAGATTACGCGAATGTTAAGTTTTCTAGAAGATTTCAAACACAATCTTCCCATTTAAATAAGATGGGATCGATATTGTACAATAAGCCTTGATTTTTGTTAACAACCATGTTAAGTACCTAAGTATTAAACGACATTTTGTTGAAAACCTGCCCAGCACATCGGGCGGTAATTTTCTGTGTTTACCTATAAGAAATAATCAATTCAATGCGCGATTTTTTCAGCGTACCGTGCAATCGCTTTGTATAAAAAATGTTAATAACACTGTTAATTTACTGTATATCAGAACTATTTTTGTTAATAACATTTTTACCGCATCCTATTAAAAAAAAGAATCTATTAAAAAAATTTATGCTGTTTGCTAAGGGTAAAGCGAAAGTTAGCTGTCATAAAAATAAAGCTTAATCAATATGAAACTAACATCAATCTTAATAATTGCATTGGCGACCCAGGCCACACAATCGCTTGCCCAAGTACAAGATTCGACGAAAACAGACCGGCAGATGGTGACGGAGACCCTCAAAGGCACCATCCTGGACAAAAATACGAGACTGCCACTTATTGGCGCCACGATTATATTATCTGCTAACGGCAATATAAAATCTGTTAGTACAGATCACCAAGGCTTATTTAGGCTCCTGGACGTTCCTGTTGGACGTCAAGTATTACGGGTACGTATGGCAGGCTATCGACAGGAAGAACTATCAGAACTGCTCATCACCTCTGGCCGTGAGAATATCCTTAATATTGAAATGGAACCACAGGCAAACACCTTAAGCGAAGCTGTGGTTTATGCCAACACCGGAAAGCAGCCTTTAAATCAAATGGCGATGGTCAGCGGGCGCTCTTTTTCTCCAGAGGAGACCAACCGTTATGCTGGAGCTTTCTTTGACCCAGCCAGAATGGCACAAAGTTTTCCCGGAGTTGTTGCCGGTGGTGACGACAACGAGATTATCGTGCGCGGAAATTCGCCTAAAAGCTTACAGTGGCGACTGGAAGGCATCGAGATTGTAAACCCTAACCACTTTGGTGCTGAAGGTGCCGCTGGCGGAGGGATCAGTATGCTTAATACAATGGTTTTGGGAAAATCCGATTTCTATACAGGCGGACTAGCCGCGGAATACAACAACGCCATATCGGGGGTATTTGACCTCAGATTCAGAAAGGGAAATACGGATAAACGTGAGTATACATTCAATGTCGGGGTGTTGGGGGTAGGAGCCACTTTAGAGGGGCCTTTCAAAAAAGGAAGTGATGCATCTTATTTAATCAGCTACCGTTACTCCTCGTTGAGTCTATTGGAAAAAGTAGGTGTAAAAGTCTCGGATACAGGTATCCCAAAATACCAGGACCTCTCCTTCAATTTTGTTTTTCCGACCAAGAAGGCCGGAACATTTTCGCTCTTTGGGATCGGCGGTCTCGGAAAAATAAAGGAAACTGCCAAGCGCAATTTCCAGGAATGGGAAGAACGTACAGATGCGCAGGACATGAACCTGGGATTTAATGCTGGAAGTGCCGGGCTAAAACATCAGTATATCGCCAACGATAGATTGTATTTCAATAACATTATTTCAGCATCAATTAGCCACAATTCCAATAAAACAGATACCCTGACACAGGATTACGTGGCTAGCCTATATCACAAAGATAAATTTACAAATACCGCAATCCGTTATGCCGGTAGCCTGAATTATAGAGCAAACAGTAAAAACACGATCCGTGCCGGTATCAACGCTAGTTTACTTCGCTATGATCTCTACGCCCTCACCTACGATACTGAACTTGCCGCCTTAAAAGAACGGATCAATGAAAAGGGGAATACTAGTACCTATGACGCTTTCGCGCAACTCAAAACTGAATTATCTGATCGTCTGACCTTAAATACTGGGCTGCATGCCAACTATTTTGCCTTAAGCAAGAGTTGGACTGCAGAACCCAGGCTGGGCTTAAACTGGAAAGTTGCAGCAGATCAGACGATATCCTTTGGTACGGGACTCTACAATCGTTTAGAACCGCTCAGCTACTATTTTGCCAAGAGCGGAACCGGTCAAAATACAACAGACAATACAGCACTATCCCCGACCAAATCTGCACAGGCTGTTATAGGCTATGAAAAAAATCTAAACCACACGCTGAGATTCAAAACCGAAGTCTATTATCAACATTTATACAATGTCCCCGTTTCTTCCGACCCAGACATGAACTTCTCCCTGCTCAACGTATCGGATATTTCGGCAATTGGTACCTCGACCTATCGTCAGCTGGTCAACAAAGGGACAGGCCGAAATTATGGCGTTGAGCTAACGCTTGAGAAATCGCTCAGTAAGGGTTATTATTTTATGGCAACCACCTCTATATTTGACTCCAAATTCAAAGCGCTCAATGGCAAAGAATACAATACCACATTCAACACACGCTATGTCGGAAATCTGTTGCTGGGAAAAGAATGGGCAGTAGGACAAAATAAAAATAACCTATTCGGGATGAACGCCAAACTGATCTACGCTGGGGGTAGAAAATACTCCCCAGTATTAGAAGAAGAATCGCTACGATTGGATGAAGAAATCATTGATCAAAGCCGGATCAATACGTTAACCGCTGATCCCTATACCCGACTTGATTTTTCATCTAGCTACCGCATCAACCGTAAAAAGGTGAGTCATCTCATTATCTTGGATATTCAGAATATCCTCAACAGAGAAAATACGGTCGGTATGCATTATAATTTCAGCAAAAGGATTATCGAACCCCAAAAATGGACGGGTATCATTCCAACCATTAACTATCGGATTGAATTCTAGCGTCCGACAGCGCATCTTGTCCTTCAATTGTCCCTAAGGAGTGAATAACTACTTAGGGACAAGCCAAAAGCATTAAATCGACAGGGAAGTACACTTTTAATATAAAAAAACGAAGTGAAAATATCCAAAATCATTGCCGCACAGCATCACGATGACATGGACGGTCAGATTTTTTGTTAAAAAGAACAATACGATTTCGTTAAGTCATTTTTTTTTAGTCCTTTAGAGGAGTGAATCTAATCCGAAACAGATGGAAACAAAGGGGAGCAACCAACTCACAAATATCGCTAACGTTTTGGTCGGTAATCTACCTAAGGCGACTTTAGATGCGTGTTTTGAAATACTCGTTCGATATTCTCGGGACAGCCCAATGCCACAGCTTTTTAGTTTCGCAGATAAATGGTCTAAGGCGCCAGCGTCAATCTCAATGACAGAACTTTGGGAGGATTTCACGAAACTCATTTCCTTTCATCCCGAGCTGGGCTTTGTCATCATCGAGGGGAAACATATCGCAGATATCCCAAGCTTTTATGCCGAAATCAATCGGGTCTATATGGCCGATGAGAATTGGAAAATTGGAAGTCTGGATGGATTTGATGACCTACTGTATGGTGGATTTGGAAAGCTTCAGGATGCAAAAAAGCACAGCATCATTTGGAAGGATATCGATGACAGTAGAGCGGCATTGGGTATGACCACCACCCTCGCATACTACCAGGAAAAATTGGCCGCCAATTCACCGTTCAATCAAGCCTATTTTCAACAAAAACTAATCGATTTACAAAGCGGGAAAGGACAGACCTATTTTGATATCGTAGCGGAAATAATACAATCACACCTAAAGATAGAGTGGATTCATAAAACGATTTAAAGATTTCAAAGTGCTATCTTTATTGTACCTAAACAGTATACGATGAAACATATAATTAAGGTATTTTTTTTCTTGACCATGCTATTCCAGCATGCTGCTTATGCAGATAGTCTACTTAAAGTAGCTGTTGCCGGACTCAATCACGACCATGTTTACCTCTTGTTGAACTTATACAAAGAGAAGAAAGTAGAGATTATCGGAATAGCGGAAGCCAACAGCATCCTGGTTGATAAGATTCAAGCGCAATACAATCTACCGAAGTCTGTTTTTTACGCGGATCTCGGTGCATTATTAAAAAAAGTAAAGCCCGAAGTAGTGCTTGCCTACAATCCCACCAATGAACATATTCAGGTAGCAGAAATCTGTCTGCCACGCAAAATACCGGTCATGGTGGAGAAGCCAATGGCAACCACATTGGCTGATGCTAAACGTATCGCCACACTCTCCAGGGAAAACAAAACACCTTTTTTTGTCAATTATGAAACGACCTGGTATAAGAGCAATCAGCAACTCAAGCAATTATTGGAGCAAAATGCCGTGGGAACTGTTACACGAATGATTGTAAAGGATGGGCATGAAGGGCCAAAAGAGATCGGATGCAGCAGTTATTTTCTTGATTGGCTGACGGACCCACAAAAAAATGGCGGCGGTGCTTTAATGGATTTTGGTTGTTATGGCGCCAATCTAATGACCTGGATCAAGAATGGCGAGCGTCCTATTTCTGTCAGTGCTATTACACATCAACTGAAACCCGAGATCTATCCCAAAGTCGAGGATGATGCGACGATTATCTTAAAGTACCGCGATGGCAGTACTGGTATTATACAGGCATCTTGGGCTTGGCCTTACAGTGTAAAAGATCTTCAGGTATTTGGGACAAAGGCCCAACTCTATGCACAAAATGATAAAAGACTGGTAGAATATACACAGCATAATGAGAAGCCAACAGCCATCCCAACGGATCAACCTTATTTTGAAAATCACATCCAGTATTTGGAGCAGGTCTTAAGCGGAAATCAACAGTCTGAAGCAGATCTAGGCTCCATTAGTAACAATGTAACGGTGGTTGAGATTTTGGAAGCTGCAAAGCGTTCCGCAAAAGAGGGAAAGACAATTGTATTAAATTGATCTTTTACACAAAACGGTATGTGGATATCATCATTCACATACCGTTTTTACTCATATACCAACAAGAATTGACAATTTCATATGGAGACTTATTGTAGAATTATTTACTATGGATCCAAAGGTTCATCAGGATCGATTATAAATGCTTCTTCTGTCGCACGAAATTCGATGACAACATCCGAAATTCGTTTTCCAAGACTGTAGGGAACATAACCCAATTCACGGATACAACGGTCGGCCATTTTTTCTACCGCATCGATATGTACCTTACTGCTGTTGACAATGGCAAATTTATCTTTAGGAAATCCATAGTTCAGTAGTATACGGGCAGTATTGCGCAGATTTGTTGTCGTATGGCGGGCATGCGGATCGATCAAGATCGCTTGTTCCGGCACTCCCATTACATTCATTAGATATTTTTTCATCTCGATCGCTTCGATATAAGCTGTTTTATAGGGGTGTACCCTTCCGCCGGAAAGTACAACAAAAGGCGCCAATTTTTCAAAATAACTACGGGCTGCCATGCGTGCACGTAACATTCCGCCCGGACTGATCGGCTGTCCATAGATTTCTGGACCTGCACCCAGAGTCAGCAACAGGCTGTAAGGGTAGGCTGAAAAATCCGTTCTTTTCACTTGTTCAAACGCTTTTTTATTTTCCAGTGTTGTCAGTGGCTCTAATTGCGCGGCATCCCAACGTTCATTGATTTCAAGCAGCCTTACTGCTGTCATCATTGTCATAAAAAGCGACTCCTTACCTGTCGGAATATCTTTTAGCACATCTTGACGTACATCATCCAAAAGCTGAAGGTAAGCCTTACGATTCACATCAAAAGAAATTGAATCAATCTTGGGATAGTTGGGCTTCTTGCCACCGCCATAGACATCAACAACATAGTTCATGGCACCAAAGTCCTGTAACAGCGCTTTCTTAAGATACACTTTTGCAGTTTCATCCCTCGGTATACCGTAAGCCTTTGATAGCATCAAAGCTGATTCAACCAATTCCTCCAATTTCCTGTTGCCCTTGGTCTGACTGGAAATTTGTTCAGCCAAGAGTTCGATCTCGGAATCTTCCCATTTAAAAGCTTCCAGAAAACAGCTGAGATCTTTGCAATGATCACTTTGCTTAAAACGGTCAAACCGCTGGTTCAACAATGCTGAAACAGCTGGAGACGCACAAAGCTGCTGTGTTAAGGCGGAATCCTTTAGCAACAGATAGGTTGCATAATAATTTTTACGGACTACCCAGTCTTGAGGTCCAGCGGGAGGATCTTGGAGCTGGCCTTTGGAAATATACATTCCGCATATTCCCAAAGTCAACAAAATGATCTTTTTAAGGATACCTGTCATCTCCGATTCTATTAATAACCAGGATTTTGATACATACGCTGTGGATCCAATTTATATTCATCGAAAGGAATTGGATAGTACCGATCCTTTGTGGATAAATTGGAGATTTTAGCATTCCCATAATCCGCCTGGTTTTTACTTTTAAAGTACGTCACCAATTCCTGCGGATTATAGTTCCGGATTAAGTCAAACCAACGTTGATTTTCGAAAGCCAATTCAACTCTACGTTCGTGCAAAATAGCTTCCTTCAGGCTAGGATATTTACTTCTGTACGCGGTATTTTGCATAGAGCTTGCATAGGAGGGCAATCCAGCACGTTCACGTACCTGATCCAAAAGCGCAATAGCTTCAGCGTCTTTACCCAAATGAAATTTCGCTTCGGCCAGTAACAACATCACATCCGCATAACGGATCAAAATCCAATCATTACCACCCCAGCCGTTGGTTCCTGCAGCGTCACTATTATCCCTAAATTTGGTAACGAACCAATCGTTCACCTGCGTATTCGCTGCAAACTTGACCGAGAAGTCTTTTCGTATATCGTCTTGCTCGTAATCCTTGATCAAATCTAGTTTAACGACCTCACCAGAACCTGTTGAGTTATAACGTGAATTGATGGTCTCCCCTCGTGCCTGGTAATTACGGGCGATGCTCGAACTATAATTTTGGTCGCCTTGCTTGTACTGAATCTGAAAAACAAGTTCTTTACAGCTATTTTTCTTGGTCACATCGAAAACATCCGCATAGGGGATTTCGTTCAGTTTGCCAAAAGTACGCATTTGATAGGCCGCATTGAGGTATTGTTCTGCTTTGGCAAAATTTTCGGCGTTACCCGATCTCTGTGTTGCTCCCAAAGTTAAGTATACTTGTCCCAAGATTGTATTGACGGCAGCTTTTGATGCTCTACCAATCACGTAATCTTTCTGCGTATTGGGAAGATTGCTGGACAATGCCTCCGTCAAATCCTTAATAATCTGCTCGTAAACAATCGACTCTTTCTGACGGAAAGCCAATTCATTTGCTTGCTCTTTGCTGGTCACCTGTACCGTAGATAATGGAATATCGCCAAATTTACGTACCATATGGAAATACAATAATGCGCGCACGAATTTTGCTTCTGCGATGTAACGCCCTTTTAACTCTTCGCTGGAGAAAGTCACCTCATCCACATGAGAGAGAACAACATTGCAACGGCTGATTGCCGCGTACATGGCCGACCAATGTGTCTTTAGATAGGTATTACTCGGCAGCAATGAAAAGTCATTGAACTGGAAAGGCTCCCCTGCATTGGATTGGTTATCATTGCGTCCACTATTGTCTGAGCGTTCTTCATTGTATAAAGTGCTCGATTCGCCAATTGTGCTTCCCGAACGTAGGGACTGATAGAGACCGTTAACCGCTAAGAGCACATCATTTTCCGATTTAAAGTAATCATCGATCTGTACTGCATTGGGATCTTTCTGGTTCAAGAAATCTTTGCTGCACGACGATAAAACAAACAACGCAAAGGGTAATAAATATCTTTTTTTCATCTGTTCAATTTTTTATGGGTTTGGAAAGACCCAATTTCAGGGTCCTTCCATTATTTTTTATTAACCGGCCGCTTCCCGAATAATGGGTTTGCCAGCTTTTTTCAACGATATTAGAAAGTTACTTTCACACCAAGATTATAAGATCTGACCAATGGATATAGTCCATAATCCACTCCCGGAGTTAAATTGCCACGTTGGTTATAATCCGGCTCTGGATTGTAGCCTTTGTATTTGGAAATTGTAAACGGATTGTCGACAGTAGCATAGACCCTTACGCCAGAAAGTGTAAGTTTCTCCGCTAGCCCTTTGGGAAGATTGTAGCCCAATGCAATGTTTGTCATCCGCAAGAATGAACCGTCTTGGAGATAAAAATCCGAAAGGCGTGTACTATTACTTTGTGTACCACCACGTGATGCGCGGTATACTTTACCATTACCTGGATTTTGTGCCGAACGATAACGTTGTGCCACATCCGCATATTGATTGCCGGAACCTTCCATGTTATAGAGATAATAATCATAACCATCTAACACTTTATTTCCTTGAGAGCCATTAAAAGAAGCACGTATATCAAATGCTTCATAACGCGCATTCAAAGCGAAGCCATACGTAAAATTCGGATGCGGATTGCCTATGACTCTTTTATCAGCGTCATTGACGATGCCATTGCCGTCCACATCTTCGAAGTAAAGATCTCCGGGTTGTAGAGGTGTTGTTGAAGCCGCAGAAGGCGCGACAGTTTTGTAATTATCTTCCGTTGCTACGCCAAGCACTTTAAAGCCATAGAACATACCGATTGGGCTGCCTTCCTGCGTAATATGGGTCAAGTAAGAGCGCTCAGCTCCATTCGTTAATATCGTCGATGATCCCCCCAAATCTAACACCTTATTACGGTTAACATTGATATTTCCGCTAAAGCCAAGTTCAAAGTCATTCTTACGAATTAGCGTTGCGTCGACCTGTAGATCAAAACCTTTATTTTGTACCTTAGAATTTGGCAAGTTTGTCAATATTGTCGTTGATCCAGATACCGCCGAAATTGGTTGATCAAATAATAAATTAAATGAACGGCTCAAATAAAAATTGGCCATAATGTTCAAGCGGCCTTTCAATAGTCCAAGATCAAGACCCGCATTGTATTGAGAGGTAGTTTCCCAGCTTAAATTGGGGTCATATAGGTCTCCAGCAGTATATGAAGTCTCCACTTTATCTCCCAAAACAACACCTGTAGGAGAGTTAAAAACAGAAACAGAACGATATTCTTTGATGTTATTGTTACCGCTACGTCCCCAGCTCGCTCTTAGCTTAACTGTCGATTGTTGGCCTAACCAGTCCGTATAAAACTCCTCCTTGGAAAGAGTCCATCCGCCCGACACCGAAGGAAAAGTTCCCCATTTGCTGTTCGGCCCAAAGCGCGACGACCCATCGGTACGGATGGAAGCTGAAAGGAAATATTTTGAATCAAAACTGTAGTTTACCCGGCTAAAATATGACTGAAGCGTTGTAGTACGTTTGAAGGTATCATCCTTTAGCAATTGGAAATTAGAAGGATCTGCTCCCTTGTCCGTAATTTCACCAATTGCATTGTTATTAAAACCGTTGGCCCTTACGCCCTGATAATCGTAGTCTGTGCGTTGAACCGAATAGCCCAATAAAGCAGATACCTGATGTTTGTCACCGAAGGACTTGTTATAGTTTAATGTTGTCTCGAGCAATTTGTCCAATTCATTTTTTGACTTGGCATCTGCATAGGCTGCAGAAATTGCCTGCGGTGAAAATGGTTTGTTGTTTCCATCTGATATACTTGTCGGACGGAAATAATCATACTTTTCGTCATAAGTAGACAATCCGCCATTCACTTTCAGGTTTAAGCCATCGATGATCGAAAAATCCGCAAAGGCATTATACAAACCTCTTTTTCCACGGCGATTATTTTTGATCTCAGTGACATAGGCCAATGGATTTTCAGGATTCTGAATACCATAATTGTTTGCTGAAAGATCAGCCATCAGGTATTTTGCATAGGTTCCATCTTCGTTATAAACAGGTAACGTTGGCAAATAGATTAAGGCAGCCATGGATGGGCTTCGATCATAACGACCTGTGGTCACCTCATTGTTATCGTTGTATGTGAAGGACACATTGGCTCCAACCGTCAGTCTCTTGCTGACTTTACTGTCCAAATTAGCGCGGAAATTAAATACTTTCTGATCTGTTCCAAGCATGATACCTTGCTGATTCTGATAAGATCCACTGAGGAAATAACGATTTTTTTCATTACCGCCATACGTTGAAAGGTTATGACGTTGAAAAGGCGCATTACGGTATAGCGCATCCTGCCAATCGGTATCGTATTTTGATTTTTTGGCTGTACCCGTTGAAAAATCATAATATTCCTCTGGTATACTGACCGACCCGGCATTACCCACATTGGCAATACGAGTCTTATTATCGTCAAATCTTTTGTTATCCGTCCAGGCAATTCCTTTTGTTGCCAAAAGATCTCTATAAGAATTGTTTCGTCCATCGATCAAGAGATCAATAAACTGTTCTGAATTTAAAACATCGATTTTCTTGGAAAGCTGACCAAAGCCACCCAATACTTCGTAGTCCACATTACTTTTACCTTCCTTACCACGCTTGGTTGTAATTAATATAACACCACCAGCTCCACGAGATCCGTAGATCGCTGCCGAGGCCGCGTCTTTTAAAACATCAAAGGACTCAATATCGTTGGGGTTGATATTTAAATTGTTCCCTGCTGGATAACCATCGATAACGTACAATGGATCTGAACCAGCGTTAATCGACCCCATACCGCGGACACGCATTTTAGTTCCATCGTATGGAGCACCACTTGTCTGCATCACTTGCACCCCCGCTACTTTACCAACTAATGCTTGCGATAACTTTGGCGCGCTCAAATTCAGTTCTTCCGCCTTTACGCTAGCAATAGCACCTGTGACATCAGACTTTCTAATTCTTTGATATCCAATTGAAACAGTAACCTCCTCCAGTGTATTTTCATCGTCCTGTAAGGAAAAGATTTGCCCATTGGATTTAGCGACAGGTTGAACCAATTTCGCAAAACCGATAAATGAAATACTAAGATTATCCCCAATTTCGGCTTCGATCTGAAAATTTCCTTTTACGTCCGACTGAACGGTTTTTTTATTCTTCAAATTTTGAACTGTTGCCCCCGAAACAGCATTCCCTTGGGCATCGACCACACGACCTTTGACTGGACCCTGCACCTGCATGAATTGTGATCGGGTTTCTGTGATCGGTTTGGCTTGAACAGCGGATGAGCTTGCTGCAATGGCACATAACAACCAAAAGACATTGTTGGTTTTAATTTTCATAAGTAGTGCATTTGATTTACGGGTACAAGGTTACAAATGCAATATGAAGGTAGTATCAATAAAAGGTTAATAGTTTTTAACTAAACCGGGTTAGCAAACAACTAATTCTTAACAAAAGGATAACAATAAAGATAGAATTAACTTTTCTTTTTCCGAAAAAGGAGCCGAATCGGCAGCAATATTATCAAATATAGACCAGCCGCAAAAAGGACATTGCCGATCAGTTTGAGTGGCTCAAAATTTTCGAAGCTAGCATATTCATCCAATTCGGCATCATACCCTGTTCCCGCCGAATAGTACTCCCAAGGGAATCCAATAATTATTTTACCATCTACAGGCAAACTATCTTGGTAGGAAATGACAGTCAAAACAGCAAAAATAAAAATGGTACCAGCCACTCCTTTCAAAATGGTTGGTACCATGAATATTCTATTGCTAGGAATCATTGTATTCATTGGGATAAATATAATGATTGTTTTTCTACTCATCGCTAGCCATTTAATAAATACTGTTTGTGGCTAGCTTACTGAAAATCCGGCAAGAAAAAAGAATAACTATTTTCGATATTTCTGACAACGAGTTTGTTTTGTTGAATAAAACTATACAGGACATTTTTGAGATATCGAGGTAAAATCTGTAAATGAACAAGACCGGTATTTTCGACCTGACGAAACATTTGCAACGCTGTGGCACCATTTTCAAAGTAATTATTCTCCAGTAATGCTTCCAGTTTTTGCCGGACATGGAGCATGGCATCCGATTCAAGTTGAAGATCTTTCTCGGCTTTCCATTCCTCAAATCTCAGACCCGGCGAAGGAGGCTTTTTTTTACCCGTTGAAAAGGTCCAAGGCACCTCAATGGAATAGCTCCATTTCACCTCATCCTCTTCGATTTTAAGACGTACCAGACGCTCTTGAGAAACTTCATATTCTTCTCGATGGAATTCCATCGCTTCGATCCATGAGCTTGTATATATCCGATCGAGAAGAGGCGATTGCTGTGCTAAAAAATTTCGGACCTGAAACATTTTCTCAAAATCGAGATAGGCATGATCGGGCTTGCCCAGTAAGAACGAAAGCTCTTCGGGTCGCCACTCTTTATTAATCCTCCTTCTGAGATACGTATACCAAAGCTGGAAATCGTGTGAATACATCATTCCAGCGTAGGAAGTTTTTATTGTAGATTCGGTATTCATACTAGGTATTTTCTTCTTTGTCATCATTTTTCATAATCTCATGAATTCGATCCTCCAATACCTTTTTATGCCATTTTTCAAGAAGCTCCTTGGTTTTCCCGATAGGATCATCACCACCGGTTTCCATCATTTCCACCCATCTTTTCGCAAAATCCTCATATTCAAACATTATTCCCTTCGATTTTGTGTATTTAATCATATATTCCATGGCAAATAAATTGGCCCATCGGTGAGGATCAAGGAATTCACACATATACTGGGCAATATCAATTTTATTTATAAATTCTTGAACTACTTCTTCGGGTGTGAAATTGAAGATATCACAGAACTGTGTAAATTCGGTGGTTAAATTAATTTTTTCTAATGTTTTCATTGATTTTTTATAATATGTTATCCTCCGCTCTATTTTCCAAAAAATCGTCTAGCCACTCCTGATAGACTGCAACCCGTTTTTCAAGCCCACGATAAAAAAAATAGCGTTTATTCAATTCCTGAATCTCCATAATAAAATTTTTAAATCTGGCTGAATTACGATATTGCAAGTTGTTAATATTACCATAACCATCGTGAACCCGAATAATAAATCCAAGAATAGGATTATATTCACCTTCATCCAAATGAAGTTCCGCAAGATAATCGGGTATGGAAACCAGCTTCATCATACTATTGATATAACGGGAAGGATGTGTATTATTTAAAATGCAGGTCAATAATAAATCCTTGCTAAGTTTGAAACAAGTATTTTCATCCAGATAAATGATATCTTTCATTTTTCTTCCTTTTGATAAGATATCATAAATTTGCCCAGTAATTACACGCCCCCTATTCCTACGTTCCGTTGTGCTATAATTTCTATTTAGGCCCAGTTTTACCTGACGCTGTATCAATTTTACACCACGTTCTTTTTCCACTTTGTCCAATTTGGAAGGAAGAGGATCTGTTCCCAGTTTGAACTTATCATCAATAAAACGAATAGCTCTGGTAACCAAATTGTAGCTTGAGTTATCCGTAAAATTTTGATCCATAAAAGAGTAATGATCCAAAAACAATTGTATAAATGCAGGAACCGCTATACCAAAGAGTTCGCAGATCAGTTTAAAATTCCGAGGTACCACCAAGGGTACAGATTGCATATCTTCCATTTTTCTATTTGTGTTGAATATAGCGGTAACCAAAACTTCTGGCCTTAGATTTACGAAGGGGAGCTATACCTTTTTTTCCGACAATCAGCATCAGTTCCCGCATTAAGCTTTTTACATGAATTTTCTCGCCGATGTGTTGTTCCATAGAGCGCCAGAGTTGAAGAGCTGTCCTGTATTTTTTAAAATAATCCGTCTCCACTAGCCCAATTAATAGGCCTTTTACTAATACACATTCTCTTTCCGAACGTGCATTATCCTGTTTATCTTCGTTTATATACTCCATAAGCCGAAAGAAGACGATGGACTCCACCTCATTGATAAAATATTCCATGTGGTAATAGCGCACATCATGTTCCTCCCAGGTGGAAAGTTCAAACAGATAATCAGATCGGTTGTCAAATTCACTGATCTGTAATTTTCTTCGATCAAATATCCAATGGAGATGAACCATAACCTCTAAATTTCCAACAGGAATTTTAAGTTCCTCCATATCTTTGATATAGTTTTCATCCTGTCCCATTAGGAAAGCTAATTCTTCACGTGTATAGCCGCAACTTATCCGATTCAGGATTAGAAGATAAATTGTACCTGCCCAGTACATAGAAAATTTCTTCCTGATTTTTTCTAATTCCGGTTTATTAATTAAATTATGCACTACTTCAATTTATTGTTAGTTATTCAAACAGTCTCAACAGTTCTTCTTTGCTAATAGATTTCATCAGATTAGTTTCATCCAAGATTATACCTTCGGCCATTCTTTTTTTACTGGCCTGAAGTTCCAGGATTCGTTCTTCGACAGAGTCCCGGCAAACAATCTTATAAGCCATGACATGTTTGTCCTGTCCAATGCGGTAACATCTGTCTATTGCCTGTGCCTCGGCCGCGGGATTCCACCAAGGGTCCAAAATGTAGACATAGTCCGCGGCGGTCAGGTTCAAACCGGTTCCGCCAGCTTTGAGGCTAATCAGAAAAACACGGCATGCATCGTCGTTTTGAAATGTTTCAACTGCAGATTGCCGTTGCTCCTGGTTCATTTTACCATCAAGATAGGTATAGCCTATACCACACTTTTCGATCCGTTGGGCCACGAGCTTGAGCATGGAGGTGTATGAAGAAAAGAGCAGAATTTTATGATTTGGAGCGACTTCTTCCATGATTTCATCGATAAAATCCAGTTTGACGGATTCGTTGACATAACCGCCATCTTTCATCAACACAGGCGAATTACACAGCTGTCGGAGTTTCTGCAATGCTTCAATTGCTAAAAATTTGGATTTTGAAGGATCAGAATTGGCCAGA
Source organism: Sphingobacterium prati (assembly GCF_013167215.1). Taxonomy (GTDB): domain Bacteria; phylum Bacteroidota; class Bacteroidia; order Sphingobacteriales; family Sphingobacteriaceae; genus Sphingobacterium; species Sphingobacterium prati. The sequence continues at coordinate 96,287 of NZ_JABJWY010000032.1, read as the reverse complement.
TTATCTTCGAGCTCCCCTTTGAAGAGCCTTCTAAACCTATCGTATATCTTCCTTTGTTCTGGAAGCATATCTAAATAAAGTACTGTTTCTGTTTTCTCTGGCAGGTCCAAAGCAACCTGTTTTTTTGTACGTCTAAGAATAAATGGTTGAATCATTTTTTGAAGGCTATGGATCGTATCCTGGGCTGTTTCCTCGTCTTTAATCCCCTTATAGCTTTTATTAAAATTTCGATAGTTACCAAAGAAACCGGGATTGACCAAGGACATTTGAGCGTAAATATCTTGGATACCATTTTCAATGGGTGTTCCGGTCATTGCAATGCGATAATCAGCCTTAACCTCAGACAGCACTTCGAAACGTTTGGAATTACGGTTTTTCACTGCTTGCGACTCATCCATGATAAGATAGCTAAAGTCAAGACCAGTCAGATATACCGCATCGGTCAATAAAGTACCGTATGTCGTTAGAATGATGGTAGCATGTGCCTCAAACTCGAAACCATCTCGCTGTTTTCCGTGGTAGGTCTTTATAATCCGATGTGGAGCAAACTTTTTATATTCATTTTCCCAGTTGAACAAGAGGGAGTTCGGTACGATAATCAGAACGGATTTCCCCATCGGATGCAATTCGTAAAAATATTCCAATAATGTAATTATCTGCAGGGTTTTCCCCAGCCCCATATCATCGGCCAAAAGACCACCCCATTGAAATTCATTCAAAAATGCGAGCCAACTAAAACCCACCTGTTGATATGGACGTAATTGAGCTTGAATACATTTTGGCACTTCCAAAATGGGGATCTCTTCCAGTGCAGCAAGTTTTTCACGACGCTCCCGAATGCTATCCTGAATAATTTTTCTGTCTATTTTATCTAATACATTATGCATAGAAACAAGTTGAATCGTATTTAAAACGAAACAATCTTCTTCTCTTTTCCCACCTAAAAACAAAGGCTTGTAGATTTGCCGATCAATATTACGTATAATTCCAAAATCTCCTTTTTCAATTTCAAAAACCTTATCTGTTCCCATTATCAGATCTTCGAACCGATCCATTGAAACAGTATGCCGACCAAATTTTGGCACAAACAAAATCGAACATTGATTATTTTCTAAATGAACATTCCGTACTATACAGTTTAAGGGAAAGGGGTAGTACGTACTTCCTTTGTTAACATTATCAATCTCAATGAATATTTCATTCAACGTGCAGTTATCCATAAAATCATGCAACCATGTTGTATGTGCAATTTCATTCAGGGGAATCAGCCAATTATTCTCCGATGTCGTCTCTTTCAGAATCGGATGCTGAGCTTTAACAAGCTCCTGAAAATCAAACTCTGAGGCTTTATCCCGTTCAAAATATGCTAGTCGGTCCCGCATATCCTGAATAATCAAATTGCTGCGGGAATTAATCAGAAAGCGTCCCTCTTTATCATACTCAATAAAAGCCTGAATACGAAGAAATTCGTCAATCACGGAAATAGCAACGATATTCTTAAACGGTTTAAAGCTTTGAGGAACCATCATATGCTGTTCGATTCTCTGTAATATGACAAGTTCTGCTATTTTAGACAGCGGTATAAGATAGTCCTTCAAGAAAGCAGAAAAATCATCTTTGAAAATGGTCAGCCTATATTTCCATGCTCTAAATTTTTGTAATATTTCCGCCAACATAAGGTCGTCAATGAACAAAACTTTTCCATCAGCTACTTTCAGAAAGAAGCAATTTTCTCCACCTAAGAATTCAGGAAGATCTATTAGCTGATTTTCATAATAAAGACAGATACGCATTTTCAGGTATTTATCCCGGTCATCAATTTCTACTTTGATATGCAAATTCTCTTTTGCCTTACTTACCATCGCAGTAATCGGTGTCCTTGAATTCTTTAGATTAAGCTGATGAGCATACCTATAGCTTTTATATGTTTCGACAAAATTTAGTTTAATAGGGAAAGGGGGATCTTCCAATAGATCACACCATATCTGTATAATTTTCCATTGATTTCGTTCGGTGTAATTTACATCTTCATTAATCAGATCCTTCTTTTCTTCCCTAAGAGTCCTATCCTCCATAACAAGTCTTGCAAATCGCCTACTGAACAATTCCAGATACTGATCATAGGAGTTTAAAGACATCTCCAGGTTACTTTCATCCAGTAGATAGGATCGCGAAAAGGAACGGGAGCGCTTGAATTTATAGTGAAAGGGAAAAAAAACAGGCAAACCAAAAGTGGAAAAATTAGTCGCCACAATGAAAGATACTTCGTCATTTCGTTGTAGATCTAAGCATCCCTCCAGGTTCCGGGCTGATAAACGAATGCCTCTGTCATAAACATCCTTATCCAAGCCATAAAATCGCCCATATTCTTGCCCTACCTCTATAGTCAATTTAGTATAAGAATACCTGTCACTGACTTTAAATGGTACCATCTGTTTCTTCCAGAGCGGCCATTGATTAATTTCTTCACTATATAGATCGCGTAAATAATTTGGAAAACCATTGTGCAGTTTGTTGGATAACAAGGTTATTTCATGTACACAGAGTCCCTCCACCTCCTCTCCACAAGAACAATTAACGCTTATGTGTTCAATATTCAGCGTTATTTTAACAGTAATACCTGAGAGATTTTTTACCCTAAGTTCATATTTTGGCGGGAATGGACTGGCAGCAATATTAATGCTTTCACGTTCCATCAATGGAATCTCGGCTTCAATAAAATATTTGTTCAGATAACTTGGTGTCAATTGACCTGTATTTCCGCTTTCCCATGGAATTAAAATAGGCTCATTCGAATTTCTCTTTGGAAGTATTTTTTCTATTGGCGTAATCTTCGGATCCGCCATTGTTTTGTTCAAATCAGTTCCCATTGTTCCTCCATTAATTTTGATGTTCTGCCACCCCCGATTTCATTTCCATATACGCTAAACTCTGCTCGCATAAATCAATAAAGAAATCCGCGATTTCTTTAGCTCTTGACTTGAAATGTGCAATATCCAACCGATCCAATTCCGAAGGAAGTTCATAGACCCGCCCTTTCATTACTTTTAATATCTCGCTGTTCAGTATTTCTTCCAAAGCCCCGTGGGGTTCAAAGAATGCTTTTACTTTTTTATCACAGATGCAGGTCCATTCGATCAGGTCCTCTATCGTAGCGCTGGGCGGAGCATAACCGATCCGCAAATAAAGGTAGCTATGCAGTCCAATGGACACCAGTTGGTTTAACAGTAGCGCGGCCAATTGCCTATTGGAAGAATGCTCCCCGGACATAATTTCCACGAGATCCTGTATAAGTTTTAAATTGCGTGTCCAAGTATTTTTGGTTTTTACCAATGTGTCCGACCAATTGATCGGGCAAATAAAATAAGTTGGTTTATAAGCTGGATTCCGGTAAAGCACAACAGACTCGTTCCATATCGTTTGGGAAAAACGGCTCCCTTTGTTCAATTTTGTTTCTACAAAGCTTGTATTCAAAAAAGCGACTACTGCAGTAACTTGACCATAGGAGACTTTTCGGAAGTAGCTTGATCCGATTTTCTTTTTGATCACGGCCAGATAGATCGCTGCTGCCCCACTTTCTTTCCTCGGATAATCAAATAATCCTTTTCCACTGGCATTGCTTGTATAATAATTAAGCAACATGATCTGTTCGGGATGATTTTCCTGGCGAAGCTGATTTAGCAAATGATATATATCCGATTGATACTGCTCCGGCCAAGGAAATGCATGGAAGATAGGTTGGCCTTGCTGTACCACATTTTTCCCTCCTTCAGCACAGTTCCCAGAGGTGGCAGTTTTGTCCTCTCTTACCTTTTGTGCCTCCGCCTCCAGTGATTTTTCATATCCAGTTTGAAGGCCCTTTATAAAACTCAAATACAGCTGTTCAACCAGATCAAGAATAAATGAACAGTGATCGTAGAGCCAAGATGCATCACATACCGAAATTTCTATATCCTTATTTTGTTTTACCGCATCAAAGGCGCTGTCCAATAGTTTAAAGCGCTCCTTTTCATCTGCATTCTTTCCAATTATCGATTCCCTTAATATAGAAAAGTGCTCATTGAGACTCTTGATCCTGTTATTGATATGAGGAACATTATTTGCTTTCCCATCGATCATAATCTGCAAAAACCGCAAGTGGTTTTCCACGCTTTGGTGCAACATAAATACAGCTCTTTGATAGTTTCCTTGTTCGGCAAACATTTCGGCTCCCTCGATAAAACTTTTGGAAACAGGCAACATCTTTTGATAATATTCGGCAGAGAGTTCCAAAATACTCTTTAGTTCCTTGGCGCTAAGGGGTGGATTCTTTTTCTTACTGGCGAGATGAATATTATACGCAGGTAAGGAGGCGTATGAATAATATAAACTGCCTGTTTTTATCTTGTTGAGCATTTCGCCTATTGGCACTAATTCGAAGGAAACATTTTCCTGACCCATCAAACATAACTCCACGATAGGTTTTAAAACCTTATGCGAAAGACCGCTCACGGGTTTGAGCGCTAACAGTAAATGATAATACTCCTGATTGAGAAACTGGTATTTAACGAGATAAACGCGATCGAGATCCATACGCTCGGATAGACGATCAATGATCAATTGGCTATTAATTTCCATTCCAAAACACGATTTTAGGTAAAAAATGGCGCAACAAAAAGCTTAACAACGAAGCTGTCGATAGCTATAATTGCACATAACAAACACTTAATTTGTAAAAAAAATAGTTGCCGTCACCAAGGAGACTGAATAGGGTTCAAGACGGTAATAAATATAAACGTTTGCCCCTTGGTCTAGTTAGAAAGTGCCAATCTTGAAATCAAAATGTATTGAAATATTCATTAAGCGAAAAAGTTATTGTCCGGAGTTGGCATTTAAACAGACATAACAGTATGTAATCCTCTTACAGAAAACATATAACAATACATTATTATAGTTTATATATACAAATATAATCAATATAAATATTATAACAAATATTTATATTGATTATATCTTTAAAAATGTTAAAGCAGACCTCTCTTTTGCTACAAACGATACCGCTTCCCCGGTATCGGTCAATTTGGGTATCTCTAGTATGCTTATGTATGACAGCCATACCTAATGAGAGTCTTTACCAATGCTTAACCTATATTCAAGAGTAGAAGCGTGCTTTTTTGCATTAAACAGTTTCTCGGCAAGCGGATATGAATAGGAAAATAGTTACCAAATTATTGCTATGTTTATCCATAAATTGACCGGGCAGGACTTAGTGAATAATAGAGTGCAGCAGGGTATTGCAATTTACAGTAGACGGATCATAAATAGCCATAAGCGGATTGTAAACTCCTGTCGAGTTTGAAATCGATGCGTTGTATTTTTATAGTGGAGTAAGACCAGGCAAAGTTAGTAGATCACATAGGAACGTATGAAAAGCATTTTAAAAATGGGAATTATCAGCACATGCATAGGTTTGTTCTTTTCCTGCAAAGAGCAGGTCAGTCCTTTGTCTGAAAACTACTACAAAAAAGGAGAAACAATTTATTTTATTCCCGGAGGCAATAGTTTTGAGCGTGGATCAAGAAAGATGGAGGCCGATATAAATAGCTTTTCCGTGATCAGAGATGTCTATGCACGTGATAAAGACAATATCTATTTTATGGGCTGTCCGCAACAATTCGTGGATGCAAAGACCTTTCGATTGAAAGGAAAGATTCCCGTCGACCAGTCTCACGTATTCGAATTCGATGGCTCTCCATCAGCTACAGGAGCATGTAGCAAACAACAGCTTACCGTCGTGACAGGTGCTGATCCCGAAACGTATATTACCTTGTATGATACAATCGCATCCCTATCGAAAGATAAATCACATTATTTCTACAATGCCCAACCATTAGCTGTTGACTACGCTTCATTTAAAATTTTAAATGAAAATTTTGTGAAAGACAAAAATAGGCTTTATGTGGTCACTCAGAAAGGTATCAATTCGCTCAATTACACAACGGATAAGATTGATGTACTCAACAATGAATACATCATTTTGGATGGTAAAAAATTACTTTATTACCAGCCCTATCAGGGTATCGGGGTCCTTGAAACGACTTTGCCTTCGACCAATAAAATTAAATTACTTGATAGAAAAACGGTACTCATTGATCAACTGGTTCTCATTGAAGGAAAGAAATTTGAATTCACAGATGTGGATGCCGAAAGCTTCAAAATATTGGAAGGGATTGGAGGGAACTCGTTCTGGTCCGGCGACAAAAATCATATTTATTACAACGAACAGCCCCTGTCGGCAGCTGACCCAAAAACCTTTGAAGTGCTGAAACGTGCCGTTGCTAAAGATGCCAAGCATATTTTCGTCGGCGATAAAATCTTTGAAGGTCCCGATGTCAAAAGCTTCAGAAGTGTAGATAAAGCAAAAGTAAACCACGATTTTGAGGATGATCTGGGGCATAAGTATTGGTATCGACCCAAAGCGGGCGGAGCGGAGCTTATTCCGGTAGAGAAGAAATAATGATATCGCTTGAATCTATTCTTTTAAAATCGGTCGTCTAACTAAGTATAAGTTCATAACGCACTGATCTTCCAAGCCCAATTTGTTCAACTATACCATGCTCTTGCAGGTATTGCAGGTCCCTTGTCGCAGTAGCTTTTGAGGTCTTCGTAATGGACATATACTTTTTTGCGGTCATACCACCGACAAATCCTTCAATTCTCTGTTCGAGCATGCGATTAATAACCTTCATTTGCCGCTCATTCAATAAATCCCGGTTACGATCAAAAAACTTTGCTTTTATTACTGTAAACTCAATCAGTTCTTTTGCTTCTTTTTGAGATTCTAAAATAACTTGGGTAAAGTAGCCTATCCAACTTGTAATATCCAAGCTAGCCTGAGCAATTTTTAGATTTTCATAATAAGCCTGCTTATTTTTTTCAATCGTCTTTGATATCGACAACAAGACAGGGGCCTGTAATGTATTGGATAAAGTGTATTCTGCCAGCGCTCTTCCGATCCGTCCATTCCCATCTTCAAAAGGATGAATAGATTCAAAATACAAATGGACAATAGCTGTCTTAGTCAGGGCGCCGATAATATACTCCGACTCTTTAATTTCATAGGATTTAAACCAGTGAACCAGTTGCTCCATCTCTTTCGGAACAACAACAGATGGGGGAGCTTCATAATGGACAACTTCTTTACCATATGAGCCGGAAATTATCTGCATAGGTTTATCACCTGTACGCCATACTCCGGCATTAATTTTCGGAAATCCTGCCATAAGTATGGCATGCCACTGCTGGATCAAATCGACGCTTAATTCTTTTACCGCACTCTCCCGTACGGTTGTCATCAATTTCGCAACACCAGTAACTCTTTGGTCATGAACGACTACGTCGTCTTTAATGCCAAGATTTCTTTTGATGGAGGACATTACGTCCTCTCTGCTCATATATTCGCCCTCGATCTCTGAAGTTTTCATTGCCTCAGCGATCAGAATCTCCATAAACGCTTCCTGTTTTAGTTCCGCATTTAATCCTGTTAACAAACCATTTAGCTCTCCCATTTCTTTAGCAAATGCAACAGCTATAGGTAGAATATCTTCGATACTATAGCTGAAATGGGGCCATTCTTTATATTGCCAATTATACATTTGAGCCGATTTTAAACTCTAATCGGCTCAAATATAAGCAAATTTTGAGCCGATTAGCCAATTTAATCGGCTCATCGAAAAAATAATACAGGAACAAACGAGCTTAACATGGCTGTCCAGCAACCAATCAAGTCGCTTTATAATCACTGAATTCGGCTATTTTTCCAAAGGCAATTTTCGTCTACTTTAGCCTCAGGATCCCTGTATTTAACATGGATCCTGTCATAAAGCGTTGCATTGGCATAATGAGTATACAAAACTTTTCGTTGCTCTTTTAACAGCTAACGCTTTCAATTAAAAAGAAAAAAAATGATCAAATCAATAATAGTAGGGTTAATATCCATTCTTTGTATGACAGCCTGTGCACAAGAGTCCACCATAAATTCATCGCTAAAATCTATCCATTGGATTCCGATGCAGACCCAGGACAAACAATTTGTCTATGTGGACAGCTCGCTCCGGAAGCAGCTGACACAAAAATTCTATGGAGCCGAACCTTTCACTTCCACTGGCTATGCTATCGTCTCAAATGAGAAGAACCAGCAGGCTTTAATTAATTCAAAGGGGGATTTTATCGAAAATTATTCTGATACTGATCTTGGGTTACAACCACTAGGCCAAGTGACGCTGCTTATGAAACGTCGGGAACATGAGAAAAAACTGCCTTTCTGGAACTGGGACTGGAATATCATGGGCGGTGGCATAAAAAAAACAGCGTCCTATGTTAAGGTAGAAATCCGTGTGCTTGAAACCGACCAGATCCTGTTGGACAAAGATGTTCCCTACGACGAAAACGAATACAGTTCGGCTGCATACCAACTGGATGATAAACATTTCGTCCTAAATGGGAATCTTTATGAACTAAAAAATCAGCATCTAAAAAAGCTTAATACAAAAATTGATATGATTTTGGAAAATGGCCGATATATTCCTCCTGCTGAAAATCGTTTTGAGATCTACGATATTCAACATAAGCGGCCTATTTTTTCCAATCTGGTCGGTGTCGATAAAATAGATTTGCTCTGGAACGGCCAGCCTTTACAGCTGGATTCCATCAATCAGGATCGCTATAAACCAACAGTGCCTAAATTGTTAAAAGACAACAGCACAGGTGCCATCTATGTTTTTCCGGAATATGAGAAAGCTTTGCCAAAACAGATCAAACAGGCTACTGCAGCACAGATGGCTTTCCTGAAAGAAGTTTCTCTCGTGTATTCTGTCAACAATTCACCTTACTTTATTCTGGGGAGATTTAATTATGACCACGAGGTATGGGCTTATGACTGGCTGTATCTTGACAAGCAGGGCAACTTATTGGATGAGATCAACGTCAAGGATTTCTTTATTTTGGATCAGGTAGGTTATCTGGTCTGGCCTGATAAGCATATGTTGTTTACGAAGAATACCCTTGAAAAAGATTGGAAAACGGGAAAAATAAAATACGTCTATCAAACTGAGGCATTATATCTTATCAACATCAAAAAAGGAGAGCAGGATCCAACCATGGGCCTCTGGAATGCCGAGACCAAAACATGGGATCTACCGCCAAATTTTCAGCATATTGATATCTTGGATGGCAAACAACAGATCTTTGCCTTACAGATGCAAAAAGATGGCCCTTTTACCTTGTACAATAATAAAACAAAACAGCAGATCGGGACCAAAAGCTATGATACAATCAACCCAAGCGGTCTAGTACGGGTAAAAGACAAGGGAAATGGAGATAATTATTATCACATAGACATCTATACCGGAAAAGAGTTCAAGGAGTAATTTATTCCATCGCCGCCTTTTAAAGGCTTTTTATCAAAAAAATCCCCGCTGTGACTTCACACACAGACGGGGTTTGAAAATGTAAAGGAAATTAAATACTTTATTTTACAGCTTCCAAAAGCTTGTGGAAAATTGCGGTATTATCGTATACTCCTCGGAATAAAAAGGAGCGAGCTCCGTAAGCAAATACCGGAACGAAAGCATTCGTATGATCGTTACTACTAAAATTAACTAGCACACGCCCTGATTTACGGTCGGAATCGAGCAATGTAATTCCCCCGGTTTCATGATCAGCAGTTACTACAACCAGCATCTCCGGATCCTGATCGGCGATCTTGAGGGCTTCCGCTACTGTTTTATCAAAATCCAATGTTTCCATGACTGAATATTTGAGATCATTTGCGTGACCGGCATAATCAATCTGCGCAGATTCAGCCATCAGAAAGAATGGCTTGTTATCGCGGGACAGAAACTTTATGCCGTCCAGCATAGACTGTTTCAAAATCATTTGGCGACCATCTTTCACTGGCTTCAACAGCTCATCTGAGAGAAACACCATTTGCTTACCTCCGGCTTGATTGATCTGATCCTTCTCAACCGAAACACCAGCGTATCCTTTCCAGTCACTTTTCTTCTTCAACCAATCTGGTTTTCCTCCCAAAATGAAACCCATGGTGGAATGTTGAAACTGTCCTAAGATCGATTCACTCTCATTCCGTTCTTGCTGATGTGCATAGAATACAGCCGGCGTAGCATCGGTCACATCACCGATACTGATTACTCCTGTTTTCCATCCATGATCAGCCAGTACCGCAGCAATGCTTGGAAGTGACTTACCATTCGAATCTACCGCAATGGCCCGGTTATTTACTTTCTGCCCTACGGCGATGGCCGACCCTCCGGCTGCAGAATCCGTATTATCCGAATTCAATGCCTCAGTCTGTGACAATCCGACTGTTTTGATCTGTGTCATATTGAGTGCACCGCCATTGGCTAATGTCGCTGCTTTTACAGCGGCTAGTCCCATTCCGTCTCCAATTAACAATAGAATCCGTTTCACCTTGCGATCCTGACCGTCATATTGAAAACTTGGGGTATAGATAGCCTGTGGTTTTGCTAATTGGAAAGATGAACGTTCACGCTGATCAAGAAATAATTCTAAAGTCTTGGGATGATCGGTATTGATCCAATACACGCCCATATTAATCAGTTGCTGCCAAGCATTTGGGCTATCGTGTGTTCCATAAAAACGGAACGGCAACCCCAATGAATCTGCCTTGGCGATCGCTTTCCTGATCGCTGGAATATTTTCAGGCAACCCTTTTCCGTTCCAATCCGTGTAGTCCTTCAGATCAGCACTGATCAACCCTGTTTGCGCTAGGCTTGCAGGATCATAGTTCCAATTCACTTCACCATCAAAAAACAGCCATTTGGGATAGTCCTTAAACCCATCGGGTTTTGGTCTTCCACCAGTCACAATTACTTTAATAGCATTGGGATTTTTAAGCGGATTGAATAGATCACCATACTGTTCAAGTGTTTTGATCAACACAGGCAATAGCTGTTTGTAATTTTCTTTTATGTCAATCAAAAGTTGAAGGTGCTTTGACTTATCCGCAAATGCTTTTCCTCCATTTTTTTTGTATAGTTTGGCAACAGGATCCAGGTAAAGCGCATTGAGCGTATTCTCCATTTTGATTTCCTTTGTCTCATGTGCTACCATCAGTTTTCCATCACGGAGGAAAATATCCGCCTCGATGGACTGCATCCCCGCATAGTAAGCTGTATAGAACGGTTGCGGCTGCCAATAGTCGTTGTGACTATGCCCCGCATAGTGGATTATTCCTTCCCGTCCCTTGTCGCGGTTGAACATCAGCTGCTCAAACTTCTCATTCAGCGTTTGTGCGGAGGACCATACAGGTGCCCCACACAAACCGGCGATTATTAATAAGGCTCCCAGTCTACTTGCAGAGGTTTTTGAAAATCTTACCATCCTTGATTCTGTTTAATCAGACCTCCACTATTATCCACTTCCCTACGTGGCACAGCCCATACATGGTGAATTTTCGGGTCAAACTTACGACCGGCAAACTCAATTGGCATACCTGAACCGTTCACCATAGCATAGGTATGGAGTGGTTTGGCATAGGTTGCCTCCGCATCGCCCCAGCGTACTAAGTCGCGGTGACGATCCGCAAATTCGCCTGCCAGCTCATTACGACGTTCGCGTTTCAGATCGTCCAAGCTCATCCCTGTTTTTTCAGTAAGGTTGGCACGATTACGGATCATATTGAGTTCTTTGTCTCCGGCCCCGGCACCGTTGAGCATAATCGAAGCCTCTGCTTTAATAAGTAATATTTCTGCAAAACGGATCAAAGGCACATTTAGATCCGTCGCCATATGATTCCCATTAGGACTCACATGCCCCGTTTTTACTGGATCCGTATGCGAGAAAGGCTCCATATATTTATTGAACTGCATATCACAAGTCGCTGAACCTGCAGGTTCAAATATCCGCTCTTTGCCAAAAAACATAAACTTATCCCCTGGCTTCAAAATCGTTGCTTCCCGACGCACATCACCGACTTCATAGGAGTCATACAATTCTTTGGTTGGCATATAGTAGCCCCAGCCATTGTATAGGCCCCAGGCTCCATTGGTCAACATAACACCCGGTAAAATAGATCCCCAACCATCGGTACCTGCTGCTGTGCTTGTGACAGACCAGATGTATTCGGATCCCCAGTTATTCGCTGCTTTGAAAACATCCGTAAAAGATTTCTCTAATCCACGTTTGCCTTGATTGATCACCATATCGGCATAGAGGATGGCGTTTTTATAATCTTTCTTATACAGGTACATTTTGGAAAGCACAGCCCATGCCGCCACCTTATGCGCCCGGCCATAATCCGCTTCTTCCAGTTCATTGAAAAAAGGTAGTTGATCAGCAGCCTCTTTCAGCAGCTTTTCTATATGATGATAATTTTCTTCGATATTGGCCGCTCTTGGTGTAGCCTTTTCGTTGTCCATATTTTCAACGGTGACAATAGGTACGCCTGCTCGTTCATCCGCATAATTCGCAGCCAGCTGGAAGTACATATAACCAGCATTAAAATTAGCTTCACCCAAGATACGTTTCTTTAACGCTTCATCCATGGAGATTGAAGGAACATAGCGCAAAACATCATTGGCCTGTTTGATAATGGCATAACGCATTTGCCATTGTGACTCTGTGTAACCGCCGCCGATGTAATTGCTGTTAAACGTACGGATATTCTCTGCCTGCGCATTGTTTCTTCCAGTAACCATATCATCACTGGCATTCATAAACCACGCAAATCCACGGCCATAGAAATCTTCTTCATCATAGAGGTAATAAAGCCCATTGGCTCCTTTTATCGCATCTTCTTTTGTTTTCCAAAAACTTGCCTTTGAAGGAGCGCCCTCAGGCAGGATATCCAATTTATTGGTACAAGATTGAAAAGATATTCCCATACTTCCTAAAAGCAGGGCAAAACATATAGTTCGAGTTATTTTTTTCATTGGAGTATTTATTTAAATATGCATAGGATGGTCGAGTCTAACCATTCGTTTCCCGACTTTAAACCCTTATTTAATCCTTGATCTATCCAAATTTTAAATTAAAAGGTAACAGCTGCTCCCAATAGGAAAGTACGCGATTGTGGATAGCGGCCTGCATCCACACCATAATTGTTCATTCCTACCTCAGGATCCATTCCCGTATATTTCGTCACGGTAAACAGGTTGCTTGCCGAAGCAAAGAACCTCAACTTCTGCACCTTATACCTTTGTGTCAGCTCCCGCGGCAGCGTATAGCCTAGGGTCAGGTTTTTTAAACGTAGATATGATCCATTTTCTACATAGAAATCTGACACATTCGAGAAGTTACCATTGGGGTCTTTTACCGACACACGTGGTATATCTGAATTTGGATTGCTCTCTGAATATGCATTCTTAATTTCCTCAAACATGTTATAAGGCTGTCCGGATGCGGCATTCAAACCGGTATATTTCAAACTGTTAAATAGTTTATTACCTTGTACCCCCTGGAAAAAGATATTGACGTCAAAATTCTTATAGCTACTGTTAAAAGTCAAACCATAATTAAAATTCGGATAAGCACTGCCCAAAAATACACGGTCATTATCATCGATCTTACCATCCCCGTTTTGGTCGACAAATTTCATGTCTCCAGCCTGGGCATTCGGTTGAATTTTTGTCCCAACACTGTTTTTATATTGCTCAGCATCCTGATTGGATCTAAAAAGACCAGCAGTTTCTAAACCATAATATGAATACAGTGGCTGACCGGGTTCGGTCAACAAAGGTTTCAGGATGCCACGATAGTCTACCTGCGAGGTTATTCGAGGGAAATCATCAATTAGATAATCCACATTATTGGAGATCTTATTGACTGAAGCTGAAATATCATATTGGAAGGCTGCGTCTGATTTGCTGCTATAGGTCACAGCGAGTTCAATTCCTTTGTCCGTAACACGTCCACCATTGACAGTTTTCGTCTGCATACCAGTTGTCCCTGCTAATGCGATGTCCATCAACATCCGATCTGTCCGCTTAACGAAATAATCCGCATTCAGGGTCAAACGATTATTTAATACACCGATATCTAAACCAATATTCGTCTGCTTCGATTGCGCCCAGGTCAATATAGGATTGCCCATGATTTTTTCCACATATCCTGGCATTAACGTTGGTATTTTACCCACCCAATTGTCTACACGCTGTAATAACGGACTTACAGCCGTAGAAGTCAACGATCCCAGATTACCTAAAATACCATAACTTCCTCTTAATTTCAAGGTATTGATTACTTCGGAATCCGAAAGAAATGCCTCACGATGGATTGCCCAAGCTCCAGAAATAGAACCGTAATTTTGGAATCTGTTATCTTTTGCCACCAATGAAGTACCATCCCGACGCCCGATCAAGGTCAACATATAACGATTGTCGTAATTGTAGTTTGCACGTAAGAGGTAAGAAATTAAAGATTGCTCAAGCTTACCATCTTCGATCGGCTTAATACGTCCGGCATTGACTAAGTAACGGTAGTTTTTGGCTTCATCATCGAAATTTTCGCCCACCACGTTACTGTAATTCTCTGTCGTTTTTTGATACATGTATCCTGCCAGGGCGTCGAAATGGTGTAAACCAAAATCTTTTTCGTACGTCAATGTCTGCTCAGCCAAGATATCTGTCAGACGATTGGTATTGACTGCAAGTGAATTGGACAAAGAAGGTTTTCCAATCTCTGGGATTCGTGCGGTAAATTCTTTGAAATCAGTGAATTGCTTTGTATAGGCAAAATTTGACTTAAACCTCAACCCGGGAAGCAATTTAAACTCAACATACGGGTTGATCAATAGATTGTGCACTGGATTATTGACATCCAATCGCATCAGATAAGCTACCGGATTGATGACATCACCGTAAGATCCGGGACCATATTTTTCTGGAAGTCCCGAAAACTTGCCTGCGGCATCATAAACAGATACATTCCTTGGATAGTGAATCGCGGATAATACTGCGCCTGTATAACCCGAGCTTGTATTGGCGCCCTGTCCATTGGTAAAGGAGTAGGAAATATTTTCGCCCAATTTCAACCATGGTGTTACCTGGGTCTGCGAATTCACACGAAAATTATATCGCTTGGTATAGGTATTAATCAATATACCCTCAGCATTTCGGTAATTGAACCCTGTGTAAAAAGAAGACTTTTCATTGCCAGCGCTTGCAGATATATTATAATCCTGTGTACGTGCTGTACGGAAAATTTCATCTACCCAATCGGTACGGGTAATCTGCCCATCGGGATTTTTTGCAGCGTCAAAAGCCGGATCGCGTGCTACACCGGCATTATCAGCGGCCAAATTAGAGATCATTGCCCGATCTGCCGCATTCAGCGATTGCAGTAGATTATGTGCTTTTTGTACACCATACTTAGCCTCAAAATCAATCTTCAAATCACCGTTCTTACCTCCTTTTGTCGTAATCAAAATAACACCGCCAGAGGCACGCGCTCCATAGACCGCGGCCGCTGCATCTTTCAATACGCTGATATCTTGGATATCGTTGGGATTGAGTTCTGGAGCTCTTGCCTGGAGTACACCATCGACAACGTATAACGGTTGTTCACCATTGATACCACCCATACCACGGATATTGATACTTGGTTTCGAAGTAGGATCTCCCCCCTCTGCTGTTACTGTAACACCAGGTGTCTTCCCTTGAAGCACTTCTCCTATTCCGGCCATTGAACGGCTGTTTGTACCTTTCAGATCCGTGGCAGCAACAGCCCCAGAAACTGTACTCTTCCGCTGTGTACCATAACCAACCACCACGACTTCCTCCAATTGACTGGCATCTTCGGCTAACGTCACGGAAAGGCTATTGCCCGTCACCTGCTGATCGAGGGACTTGTACCCGACAAAACTGAAACGCAAGGTTTCACCTTTTCTGGCAGACAATTGAAATTGTCCCCGTGCATCAGTCATTGCTGTTTTTCCTGATTGAACGTTTTTAACTGTTACTCCTGCAACAGGCACGCCATTGTTCGCAACTACTGTCCCTGTGACTTGCTCCTGAAAGACACTACTTCCAATAGTAAACAAAAAAGGCTTTTTGTTAGGAAATGCTTGTCCCTGATAGGCAATTCCAAGTGCGAGTGGTAGAATTAGAAATTTATTCATATGATTGATAATGTGTGGCGAAAGTAGAAATTAGGGGTTATCCAAATTTTAACATCATGTTAAAAAAATGTAAACCCATCTTCAGTTCGTTTAATTGGTCTATTTTTTTTGGTTTTCATAAAAATATAAATTTTTCCCACGCTATCAAATGTATATACATATTAAAAAATACGATTTAGCATTCTTTTTTTTTACTTATCTTGCAATCCAAAATCGAATAACCTAATGATAGCACAACTCAAAAAAATCGCGATCTTCTCCTTACTGCTCCTCAGCACTTCCATCAAACTTTTTGCACAAGATAGTGGAAAGGCAGACTGGTTTAAAGATGCCCGCTTTGGCATGTTTATCCACTGGGGGCTATACAGCGCTGCGGAAGGGATATGGAAAGGCGAACCCTTACGCTATATGAATAACTATGCGGAGTGGCTGCGCTACCGCAACCGGGTATCAAAGGAAGAATATGGCAGTCTGGCCAAACGCTTCGATTGGGATAAGATAGATCCCGAACAGTGGGTACTACTGGCTAAGGAGGCCGGAATGAAATACATCATCATCACCACCAAACACCACGATGGTGTAGCCCTTTGGGATACCAAAGTAGGCACTTATAGCTTACCTAAACTTAGTGGTGCTAACCGCGATGTGATCAAAGAAATCGCAGCGGCCTGTAAAAAGCATGGGATGAAACTCGGATTCTACTACTCACATTGGATCGACTGGGAACATCCCTATGGCTGGAACCATCAACAGGAGTTATCCGGTCATGTGACAGATGCGCAATATAACCAGTACTGGCAAGAAAAAGTCGTTCCACAGCTCCGTGAACTCATGAGCAACTACGGCGATATTTCACTCATTTGGTTTGATATGTGGATTCCTTATCAAAAATCTATTATTAAAAAAGAACAACTACTCCAGGTGGTAAAATTAATCCGAGAGCTACAGCCGAATTGCCTGATCAATTCACGTCTCGGCCTTCCTACAGATGCCGAAAATGTCGATTTCGAAACACTGGGTGACAACCAGTTTGGCAGCAACTTTATTGCTCATCCTTGGGAGACACCAGGTACCATCGCTCATTCTTGGGGTTATAACGGCCAAGAAAACGAATGGAAATCGACAAGCCAGATTTTTCAGTCACTGATCTCCAATGTTAGCCTCAATGGTGGATTTACCTTAAACATCGGCCCCCGGGCTGATGGCACTGTCCCCTACGAAAGTGTAAGCCGATTACATAATGTCGGCAGCTGGTTAAACAGCTATGGCCAAAGCATCTATGGCGGCACTGGTCTTTCCTTAAAAAACAATCACTTTGACTGGGGCTATTTGACCACCAAAATCGAACAAAATAAAACAGTTGTATATGCGCATGTATTTAACTGGCCATTGGATCACAAACTTCGTATTACGGGCATCAAATCCAAGCCCGCAAGTATAGCACTGCTGAAAGGCGGCAGTTTGACAAGCCTGAACTATGCACAGAAACTTAGTTCAATACATATTGAATTACCAGGAGACCAACCGGATCATTATGTCTCAGAGGTAAAACTGACCTTTGACGGCCCTTTGGAACTGGACAGAAACACGGTCCCTGAATCAACCTTTGGCGGTTTTTCCCTAAAATCAACCAATAGCCTAAATAGCAATCTAAAGATTGTATCTTATAACGGCAAAAATCCAACTCATGCTGTACTTACCGGAAATACAACGATAAACTGGGAAGTCACTATCCCAGAAGCAGGAACTTATGCGCTGGATCTCTCTGCCCACAACCCAAACAAAGAGCATATTCCATTCGAGATTGATCTTGCTAATCAACAACTCAAGGGAAGTTTTGCTCCCGGCAAAAAGATGGTTGTTGAACCAAATGAAAATAACTACACCGAAGAGTTTGTGGAAAAACGCATCGGGACATTCAAATTTGATAAACCCGGGAAATATATCCTGACCTACAAAAGTCAACAGCAGCTTCCGTTCTGGTTTAATTGGTTATGGCTGGAGAAAACAGAACACTAAACTATTCTCAAAACGGTATTAAAAAATCAAAGCAACTTTGGCAGCCAAAGTTGCTTTGATTTAAACTGATATACCTCATAACATATCTAATAACTCTTTATACAAATGTTGCCTATTTGAATATTTATTTATTATTTTAGAGTAAGTATTAGCATGGACTAAGCTTCAATCTACCTAAATACAAGTCCTGACACCTCGTGTTTTAAGGAGGTTTGCATTGCATGCTTTACAATACGGATATTGGCTTGTTTCTAACATAACATCAGATCACCCCATGGTAAAGCAATAGTTCTGTGAAAGGGAGGTGAAGGAAGCGGCTTTTCCGTCAAATTTTTAGAAAGAGCGTAATGAATCAGGAAAATAAAAGAAAAGTCATTCTTATAGACGACAATGCGATCTTACGCACCATTTTTGGCTATATAGTTCAGGGTTTTCCTGATTACCCTATTGAATTCCACCCTTTTGAAAACGCATTGGATTTTTTGGAGTCACACGATATCAGTGTATCGCCAAAACCAGCCTTACTCTTTGTGGATATCAGTATGCCCCTGATGACAGGCTGGGAATTAATGGAAGTATTAAAGGATAAAAGGGATTTTGTCAGTCAAAGCGAGATCTTTATCATCAGCTCTTCATCCAGTCAGAAAGATCAGGAGCAGCTCGTAAATTATCCGTTTATAAGTGGTTTTATTTTGAAACCTTTTGGCAAAGAAGTATTATATAAAATTTTGAGAAGAGCCCGTTAACATCCATGGTTTCTCACTGAGTACCGTATAGGATGGTATGATACATAATACACAACATCATTGAAGCAAAAACTGAGAAATGAAACTGGACACAATAACAAACACATGCCGTCCAAGTTGCATAAAATAGGAACCGGCAAAATACAGGTTCCTATTTTATCAAAATTATTAGATAGCCTTACATTTCTCTGCTAACCAGTTCTTCTCTTCGCTCGAAAGATGCATGGACAGCTGATCAAATACCCATTGGTTATAATTATTCAACCAATCAATATGCCTTTTATCCAATAAAGATTTTTCAATCAAGTCGGTCGCAATATAGCATAGCGTCAATGTCTCGAAATCCAGGAATTCACCAAATTCGGAGGATCCTGCTTTACGGGTCAACACTAAATTTTCGATACGGATACCATGTTTACCCACACGGTAGAGCCCCGGTTCAATCGAAGTAATCATTCCTGGTTCAATAGCAACATCTATTGCGGCAGCATTAAAGACTTGTGGCCCTTCATGTACATTTAAGAAAAATCCAACACCGTGTCCCGTACCGTGTCCATAGTTGCGTAATGTTTCCCATAATGGACGACGGGTGATGGCATCAATTTGATACCCACGCGTTCCTACAGGGAAAACGGCCTGTGAACCTTCGATCGTTCCTTTCAGAACGAGTGTATAATCTTCTTTTTCCTCTTGCGTAAGACCTCCGAGGGAAACAACTCGAGTAATATCTGTTGTACCTGTTTTGTATTGACCACCGGAGTCAACTAACAAAAGACCTTTTGAACGCAAAGTATAGTTAGATATCTCATTTGCCGAATAATGTGGCAATGCACCATGGTCTAGGTACCCAGCTATTGTCGTGAAAGAAACGTCAACAAATCCATCCTGGTCCGCGCGGAATCCGCGCAGTTTATCTGCAATTGACAACTCAGAAAGCTCTTCACTGGCAACATTTTCTTCCAACCATTTAAAAAACTTTGTAAGCGCAACACCGTCTTTTACAAACGTACGCCTGTTATTTTCAATTTCAATCTTATTCTTAACTGCTTTTAAGTTCGTAGAAGGGTTTATTTTCTCTATGATTTTAACATGTTCAGGTACACTATCAAATACAGCAAAACAGGTACGTTTTGGATCAATTAAGATAGCATTCGCTGATAATGTCGCAATAGTCTTATAGATATCCTCGTATGCAGCGATTTCAACGCCATAGCCCTTTAATTCGGCTATCGCGTCTGCGCTCAACTTTGACCGTTCGATGTAGAGGGTCGCCGTATTGACCGTTATCAATACAAATCCCAAAACGACCGGATTGCAGGGTACGTCCTGCCCACGGATATTTAGCAACCATGCTAAATCGTCTAACGAAGAGATTAAATGTGCATCAGTCCGATTTTTCTTCATTTCGGTCCTTACTGCTTCAATCTTCGCTCCGGTAGATTGGCCTGTAATGCTTTCGGGCAATAAGTAGGCCGGCGCTTTAGGCAACTCAGGTCTATTTGCCCATAAATCAGCTAATAAATCAACATGACCGTCCACCTGTATATCCAAAGGTTCCAAAGTACCTTTAACAGCTTGTGCAACCAAAAGTGACGCCAGATTTCCATCAAAAGCAACTTTCGCTCCTGCATGTAACCGCTCACCAAGCCAGTCTGCATATTCCGCAGCACCTTGGGCTTTCAACTTAACCAATTCAAAACCCGTTCCGTCTAATTGTTCATTGGCCTGGACAAAATACCTTGAGTCTGTCCAAAGACCTGCAAAGTCCTGTGTAATCGCCAACGTACCTGCAGAACCGGTAAATCCTGATGCCCAGGAAATACATTTATAACGTTCTGGTAAATATTCACTGATATGAGGATCTGATGATGGGATAATGTATCCATCAATTCCCTGAACCTTCATAGCTTCACGAATAGCAGCTAATTTTTCGATATGCTTCATGTCGTCTATACAATTTTATGCAAGTTAGGATTTTTTAGGGTCGAATGCCTAACTTTAAGCCAAATAAAACAAACAGCGTTAACTGCTATACACTTACATAAATTGATATATCGTACCAGCAGTACACGATCAAATAACCGGGCGGTATTACCGTCCGAAGAAATTACATGTTGATGAAAAAATTTACCTTTTATTCCATTGCATTATCCGCCTACGCACTGATGGCTGTGACGAATTCTTTATTTGCACAGGATACCAGAACCAAAATCCAAGATGCATTCAATCAATTTCAAAGTCAGGAAAATCTTAAGAACGCCATAAGTTCTCTCACGGTATTTGACGGAAAGACAGGCCAACCCATCTATGCCGCCAATGAAAATATCGGGTTGGCCACTGCATCCACGATGAAAGTAATTACAGCAGCCACAGCATTGGATTTTTTGGGAAAGAATTATCAATTCAAAACAACCTTATACTATACAGGTACAATAGATGAAAATGGAGTACTGAATGGCAATATCATCGTATCAGGAACTGGCGATCCCACATTGGGTAGCGAGCGTTACCCAGAGACCAAAGCTGATGTTGTGCTGAACAAATGGATTTCGGCCATTCAGCATGCAGGAATTCGAAGTATCAATGGCGCAGTAATTGCTGACGATCGGCTGTACAATGGCAACCAGATACCGGGGGGATGGATCTGGACAGATATGGGCAATTATTATGGAGCGGGCATCTCATCGCTGAATTGGCGCGAAAATGCCTTTGGAATTAATTTTAATCCTGCAGCCAAAGTGGGGGTAAAAGCTGAAATCATTAATTACACGATCCAAGTTCCCTATCTGCAGATTATCAATGAAACCACAACAGGCAGAGCAGGCAGCGGGGACAACGTCTATGCTTATGCAGCGCCCTATTCTACTAAGATATTTGTCCGCGGTACTTATGGTCAGGATTTAAAGAAAACCATCGTGCTGGCTTCTCCCGACCCTGCATACGATCTGGCTTTCCAATTGAATGAAGGTCTCAACGCACAAGGCATCCTTGCAATCCAACCACCCACAACAGGAGCGAAAATGGATTCAATAGACATATCCCAGAAACAAACACTGGATGTGCACCTGTCCCCTACCATGGATAAAATTGTCTATTGGTTTAACCAAAAAAGCATCAACCTCTATGGGGAAGCCCTATTAAAGGCTATTGCCTATACCACTGCCGGAAAAACAGGCACGGATGATGGGGCCAATTACATACAGAAATATTGGAATGCTAAATTGGGCATCAAACCGGGTGAGATCAATAGCATGGATGGCTCGGGACTCTCGCCACAAAATAGGGTCACTACCCTAGCCATGAATAAAATCATGCAATATGCACAAAAGCAAAATTGGTATCCTGTATTCTATGAAAGCCTTCCGACCTATAACGACATGAAGATGAAAAGTGGAACAATTGGTGGAGTTCTTGGCTATACTGGTGTTCACACCAATAAAAGTGGGCAGTCATTTACCTTTACACTATTGGTCAATAATTATTCGGGATCAGGCGCCAATATGCGCAAACAAATGTTTAAATTGCTTGATATTTTGAAATAACATATTATTGTCTATTTATAATAAGATATTGGCAAATATTTTCAATTGTCAAAAAGAATGATAGATTTGTAGCCTTAAAATTAATAAAATCGTAATGAGTAACACTAATCGTAAACAGGCAGCATTAAATTACCACTCAATGGGTAGACCTGGTAAAATAGCTGTTGTTCCGACAAAACCAACAAATTCGCAAAGAGACTTATCATTGGCATATTCTCCTGGCGTAGCGGAGCCGTGTTTGGCTATTGCCGAGAATAAAGAAGATGCTTATAAATATACTGCAAAAGGGAACCTCGTTGCTGTTATCAGTAACGGTACAGCTGTATTGGGCTTAGGTGATATCGGCGCTCAAGCTGGCAAGCCTGTGATGGAAGGGAAAGGTTTACTGTTCAAAATTTTTGCTGATATTGATGTATTTGACATCGAGGTTGACACCAAAAACGTAGACGAGTTCGTTAAAATCGTAAAAGCATTGGAACCAACTTTCGGAGGTATCAATCTGGAAGATATCAAGGCTCCTGAATGTTTTGAAATTGAGCGTCGCCTAAAAGAGGAAATGAATATCCCGGTCATGCACGATGATCAGCATGGTACAGCGATTATTTCAGGTGCAGCCTTGATCAATGCCTGTGAGATTATCGGAAAAGATATCTCGAAAGTAAAAATCGTTGTCAATGGTGCCGGTGCAGCTGCGATGTCCTGTACAGCCATGTATATTTCCGTTGGCGCAAGCAAAGAAAACATTGTGATGCTTGACAGTAAAGGTGTCATTCGTACGGATAGAGAAAATCTTGATAGTATGAAAGCACAATATGCTACAGATCGTGATATCCACACCCTAGCAGACGCTGTCAAAGGCTCCGATGTGTTTATTGGTTTATCTGCAGCGGATGTCATGTCAGCAGAGATGTTGTTGACTATGGCCCCTAATCCGATTGTTTTGGCGATGGCCAATCCAAATCCAGAAATTGCCTACGATTTAGCGATGGCTACCCGTAATGATATTATCATGGGTACTGGCCGTTCGGATTATCCAAATCAAGTGAACAATGTATTGGGTTTCCCTTACATTTTCCGGGGAGCTCTCGATGTCCGTGCAACAGCAATTAATGAGGAAATGAAAATTGCCGCTGTACGTGCTATCGCTGATTTGGCAAAACAACCCGTTCCTGAAGAAGTTAACCAAGCATACAACACCAGCAATTTAAAATTTTCTGAAGAGTATATCATCCCTAAACCTACCGATCCGCGTTTGATCACAGAAGTTTCTATGGCTGTTGCAAAAGCAGCGATCGAATCTGGAGTAGCAAAAACGGCGATCGAAGATTGGGATAAATACCGTGATGCACTGCGTAAACGTCTTGGTAAAGATGATGCGATCATGCGCAACTTAACAATGGCCGCTAAAAGAGATCCAAAACGTGTTGTGTTTGCCGAAGCTGATAATTACAAAACGTTACGTGCCGCTCAAATCGTAAAAGAGGAAGGTATTGCGATCCCGATTCTATTAGGAAAGAAAGACAAAATCCAACGTTTGATCCATGAATATGCCTTCGAATTGGATGGTGTAGAAATTCTTGATCCGATTGCTGAGGTTGATGGTGAAACAGAGCGTTCAAAAAAATTCATCGAACACCTTTACAATAAAAGACAACGTAGAGGAATCTCCCTTTACGATGCACGCAAATTGATGTTCGACCGCAACTATTTTGGTGCTTCTTTGGTTGAATTTGGTGAAGCTGATACCTTGATTTCTGGTATGACCAAAAATTATGCAAACACCATTCGTCCAGCATTGCATGTTATCGGTGCTAAACCAGGCAGCCGGGTAGCAGGTATGTATATGATGTTAACCAAAAAAGGTCCTATTTTCATGGGGGATACAACCGTGAATGAGGATCCTACAGCACAAGAATTGGCGGATATCACGTTACTTTTGGACAAAGCTGTTAAACGCATGAATATCCAACCTCGCATTGCTTTATTGTCGTACTCTAACTTCGGGTCGAGTGAAGGAAAAACACCAACGAAAGTAAGAGCAGCGGCACAGATTTTACATGAACAACATCCTGATATCATCGCTGATGGTGACCTGCAAGCTAACTTCGCCCTGAACAGTGATATGCTGACAGCCAATTTCCCATTCAGCTGTTTAAATGGACAATCGGCAAATACACTTGTTTTCCCTAACCTGGAATCAGGTAATATCGCCTATAAACTTTTACAAGAAGTCGGTGAAGCGGAAGCTGTAGGTCCTATTCTTTTGGGTATGAACAAACCGATCCATGTACTACAATTGGATAGCTCTGTACGTGAAATCGTCAATATGGTGACCATTGCTGTAGTTGATGTTCAAGCACATCTCAAAAATTTATAGAATCGCTTAAAATCTTCCTATATTCGTAATACTATGTACGAATATTTCAATGGAAAATTAGCATATAAAGCCCCCACTCACGTTATCATTGACGTGAGTGGGATTGGCTACTATGTTCACATCTCTCTCTATACCTTTTCCCAAATCAAGGATCAGGAAAACTGTAAATTATTTATTTCATTGCAAGTGCGCGAAGACTCCCATACACTATATGGCTTTGCATCCGAAGGTGAAAAAAAACTGTTTGAGAATCTGATCTCTGTTTCGGGCATCGGTCCCAATACGGGCCGGATGATTTTATCGTCTAACACGCCTGATGAAATACAATCAGCCATTGCCAACGGTCAGGTGGCCTTAATCCAAAAAATCAAAGGTATAGGTCCTAAAACTGCACAGCGTCTGATATTGGAGCTTCAGGATAAATTGAAAAAGCAAGGCGGGGACGCCCTTTCAACCACCATTCAGTCACAGTCCATACCGGACGAAGCCTTATCTGCACTGGTAATGTTAGGATTTAACAAAGTCGCTGCCGAGAAAGTACTGAATACCATTTTAAAAACAGAAAGCGGTCTTTCGGTGGAGGCTATGATCAAATTAGCACTAAAGAGGCTTTAAGAAAGCACAGTATTTGTTACAATACGGTTTTGCTAAATCGTATTTATTCTTTTATTTTTAGGGCTTCTTATTTCAGTTATAATCACACACATGAAAAAACTATTTTCGCTTGCGCTCGCTTTAAGTTTAGGAGCAGCATTATTTGCGCAGGAAAAAAAAGATGTCACATTAAACATTGTACCTCTACCCCAACACGTCCAAATCAAAAATGGATCATTTAACATCAATGGAAACACCAAAATTGTTTTTGATAGCGATGAAGACAAAAAAGTTGCTGCTTTATTTCAGGATTTTTTAAAAAGCAACTATAACCTCAATTTATCCCTCGTGAAATCGGTGGGCAAAAATAGCATCTATTTCTCGTCTAAAAATGCAAATCCAAGCAATAAAGAAGCCTACGAACTTAACATTGCTTCCGATCAAATTACGGTCAAAGGAAAAGAAGCAGGCTTGTTTTATGGCATGCAATCGCTGATTCAACTGCTTCCTGTCGATAAAAAGGCGAGCATCGAAATTCAACAGGCTTCCATTCAGGACGAGCCTCGTTTTGCATACCGCGGACTACATCTTGATGTCGGCCGTCATTTCTTCCCCGTAGCATTTGTGAAGAAGTACATTGATATTTTGGCTTCTTACAAGTTAAATACTTTTCACTGGCATTTGACCGATGATCAGGGATGGCGCATTGAGATTAAATCTCACCCTAAGCTGACACAAATCGGCGGTTACCGCAACCAAACACTGTCAGGAAACTATAAGACTGACGGTGACTACGATAATACCCCTTATGGTGGTTTCTATACCCAAGACCAGATCAAAGAAGTCGTAGCTTATGCAAAATCAAAGTATGTCACCGTCATCCCCGAAATTGAAATGCCCGGTCATGCCCTTGCTGCACTTTCGGCTTACCCGGAACTCGGCTGTGGCGATAAACCAGGCCCCTATACAGCAGCGCAGACATGGGGTGTATTCGACGATGTATTCTGTGCTGGAAAAGAAGAAACATTCAAGCTATTGGAAGATGTTATTGACGAAGTGATCCCATTGTTCCCAAGCGAGTACATTCACATCGGCGGCGATGAATGCCCTAAAACAAGATGGAAAACTTGTCCATATTGTCAGAAAAGAATCAAAGATAACAATCTCAAAGATGAGCATGAATTGCAGAGCTATTTTATTCAACGTATGGAAAAATACATCAATAGCAAAGGCAAACGTATTATTGGATGGGATGAGATCTTAGAGGGTGGATTAGCTCCAAATGCGACTGTCATGAGCTGGCGTGGAGATCAAGGCGCTATTGATGCGGCAAATCAAGGACACGATGTCATCATCACAGCGAATAGTTATGGCCTTTACTTTGACCATAAACAAGGTGCTGACCAAAATAGAGAACCATTGAGCATTGGTGGTCTGTCGACCTTGCGTAAAGTGTATACCGCGGATCCTATGCCTACCAAAATCTCCGAAAACAACAAAAAGCACGTTTTGGGTGTGCAAGCGAATATCTGGACAGAATATATCGGTTCTTCAAACAAAGTAGAATTCACAATCTTACCACGCGTGTTGGCACTTTCTGAGATCGCTTGGACAAAACCTGAAAAGAAAGACTGGAAAAACTTCTCAGAACAACGTGCGGCGCGCCAATTGGCAAAGATCGATCAGACAAGCACATTCTACCGTGTACCGGAGGTATATGGTATCGTTGACACGACGGTATACGCATCAGAATATACCATCCGGGATTTAAAACCATCTGTCGAAGGAGCAAAAATTTATTATACCCTGGACAACTATGATCCCTCAGAATTGGATCTTGAATACACTGGCCCGGTGAAAGTCAGCGTTCCAAACAGTAAAGAGCGTGTATTTAAAGCCGTGGTTGTGACAGCCTCCGGAAAGCGGAGCAATTACATTCGGGTAAACATTATCA
The DNA here is from genome assembly GCF_013167215.1 of Sphingobacterium prati. Classification (GTDB taxonomy): domain Bacteria; phylum Bacteroidota; class Bacteroidia; order Sphingobacteriales; family Sphingobacteriaceae; genus Sphingobacterium; species Sphingobacterium prati. Next base: position 68,920 of record NZ_JABJWY010000032.1, on the reverse strand, counting down.
ATACAAAGAAATAATAGCACACTGCTCATGAGAAAGCGCTAATATTCTGTTAACTTTGAACAGGTATTAGCGCTTTTTTATTACAGTGTAATATCATCACAAGAATATAAAACGAATTTTTATGGCTGAGGATCTATCAATTGCCAAAGGCAGCAAAGAAGAACAATATCAAAATTTACTTCCACAGATAAGTGGATTGCTACAGGGAGAAAATAATCAGATTGCAAATCTAGCCAATATCGCAGCAGCGTTAAAGGAACAATTTAATTTTTTTTGGATTGGTTTTTATCTCGTAGATAGTGCAGACGAACTTGTTCTTGGCCCCTTTCAAGGTCCCGTTGCCTGTACACGTATAAAAAAAGGAAGAGGAGTATGCGGCGGAGCTTGGGCGCAGGCGAAAACGCTTATCGTACCCGACGTGGACCAATTTCCCGGACATATTGCTTGCAGTTCGCTATCACGGTCTGAAATCGTATTGCCGGTATACAAACAGGGATCAATTATCGGTGTACTTGATGTCGACAGCAGCGAATTGAATAGCTTCGACGAAATTGACGAAAAATACCTGTCACAGATCGTGCAGCTATTGGATTGCCCTGTTCAATAAATAACAGGGTGATCAAGGCAGGTTTACAATTTATATTGATCACAAGAGGATCTTCGGTAAATTGTTTACGAAGATCTTTAAAACCTTGCTATTGTAATTCCCAAATTTTGACAAGCTTATCGTCACTGACACTGAAGAAATACTGGCCATCCTCAGACCATATCCCCGCGTTGACGGATAAATGATGGCCGTCCTGCATTTTGTCACGGCTCATATTTTTCAATAGTGCAAAATCAGCATTAGACCAAAATTTCAGTGACTTATCCCGGCTTACTGTCGCAAAAATTGGTTCAAAAGGATGTGGATAAATCCCATAGACGGTGAACAAGTGCGGCACAAAGGAAAAGTTATTACTTAATTGGTTCACGTCCGAAATGACAAGCTGGGCGTCTCTTCCTCCACTTAGCAGCTGGTTTTGAAGGAAAGCCAAGGAAGTTGTAGGCAAGCTATGCAACTTCTTGCGTTCGATGACATGGAAGTCTTGGCTATCCAACAGATATACCCAACCATCTTTATCGCCCAAAGCAATCTTGGATTCATCCGCATCAACGGCGATACTGCGCACCGTTGTTGGGGACAGCTGTAATTCGTAAATAGATTTGTACGTTGCAAGTTCAATCACATACAATCGTCCTTCTTCCCCTACAGCGAGCAGTTCATTTTTTTTCTGGATATGGGAAAGTGCAAAGATAGCCTTATTACCGAGCTGCAAACTCGCTACAAGTTTTTGTTCCTGTACATCCACGAAAAGAAGCTTTCCCTCACGTTGCGCAATCACCAGGATCGCTGTTCCAGGTATTAATTTTAAAGCATACACCGAGGAGGTTACTGCACATAGGATACGTTTAAAGCCATTCTTTTCAATATCCCATTCAACTACCCCCTTATCGTTACCACCAGTAAAAAAAGTATGTGGATCGTATCCTTTTTCTACACAAAAAATTGGGTTTTGATGCCCCGGTAAGGTCGCTCTTAATTTAATATCCATAGTCATCTATTCAAATTCTCCGGATGATAACCGGAAAGTTATTCTTCGCTTAGCCCCTGCCTGCCCAATCAACTTAAGTTCCCCGACTCCAAACAAAAGTTAGAAAACGATAAAAAAATGAAGTGCAGCATATTCACAAATATACTGCACTTTCAAGACTATTTTGTCATATTACCTTAAAGCTTCGCCCGATTCTTAGATTCTATCCGCATGATTCGGAGCAAGTGTATCTTTGATTCTATAGTGACCTTTTGGCAAAAACAACATTATTGATGTCTGCTTTCCAGATTCTTAGCGATTGTTTCCAAAGAGAATCCCTTCTCACGAAGCAGTACAATCAAATGGAACAACAGGTCCGAAGTCTCATTGATAAAATCAGCCTCGGTTTCTGTTAAGGCTGCAATAACTGTTTCAACGGCTTCCTCACCCACTTTTTGAGCGATCTTATTAATCCCTTTGGAACGCAGACGATTAACATAGGATTCGTCAGAAGGATTTTCGTAACGATGATTTACAATACGTTCCAGTTCCAAAATAAAATTCTGATTGAATTCTGTATTGAAACAACTCCGGCTTCCTGTATGACAAGTTGGCCCCATAGGATCAGCCTTGATCAACACCGTATCTTTATCGCAATCAACATGGATGCTTTTTACATTTAAAAAGTTTCCGCTCTCCTCCCCTTTGGTCCAGAGACGATTTTTGCTACGGGAGAAAAAAGTCACGCGCTTCTCAGCCTGTGTTTTTTGCCAAGCCTCTTCATTCATATAACCTAGCATCAACACTTCCAAGGTCTGAGCGTCCTGCACAATCACTGGAACAAGGCCGTCACTTTTTGCAAAATCTAACATGGTATTAGTATTTAGTATTGAGATATGAGTATTTAGATCTTACTTGTGTCAGCCTAGGGCTTACAAGCTTTGTTCCTACTCCTTACTCATTAATCATTTTTCTTATTCTGCAAGCCCAGATGGCTTACCTAATATTTATCATTACTCCTTTATTCTTTGCTACTTTATTCGCTACTATCTAACGACAATACCATTATGGCGTAAAGTCTGTTTAAGGTCTGGAACCAATATTTCTCCATAATGGAATACTGAAGCTGCCAATGCGGCATCTACATTGGTTTGTTGAAATACATCGACAAAATGCTGTTGATTGCCTGCTCCACCCGATGCAATCAAAGGAATATGGATGCGATCGTTTACAGCTTTTAAGAATCCGTTGTCAAATCCATTCTTTGTTCCATCATGATCCATCGATGTGAGCAAAATTTCTCCAGCACCGCGTTCTTGCGCTTCGAGGATCCAATCCAGCGTATTGATCTCCGTCTTGATGCGCCCACCACTTAGATAGACAAAATCCTGACCTTCAATAGATCTCGTATCGACTGCGACCACAACAAACTGCGCACCAAACGCGGCTGCCATTTGATTAATCAGGTCCGGATTACGTACCGCAGCTGAATTGATAGATATCTTGTCAGCCCCCGCATTTAATAGCATGTCGGCATCTTTGATTTCGTTGATACCGCCACCAATTGTAAACGGGATATTCACCTGGCGAGCCACCGCTTTCACGAGGTCGATTGTCGTCTTGCGCCCTTCATGTGTAGCTGTAATATCTAAAAATACAAGTTCATCAGCTCCTTGCTGGGAGTATTCATAAGCGAGTTCGACAGGATCACCTGCATCGCGCAGATCAACAAAATTGACTCCCTTGACAGTACGTCCATCTTTAACATCCAAGCAGGGAATTATCCGTTTTGCCAACATGTTAAAATCTGATTAATGATTTAAGATTCCAGTCTTTGACTTCATCGATAGAGATCCGATTCTCATAAATTGCTTTTCCAACAACTACTGATTCCACTCCGCCCAATTCCTGAAGCTTTTGAATGTCATCCATCGAACTGATACCTCCTGAAGCAATCAATTTGATGATCGGTGAATGGTTTAACAATTTTTGATACAATTCCACACCTGCACCGCCTAATTTACCATCTTTACTAATATCAGTACAAAGAAACCTAAAAAATCCCAGTGCTAAGCATTTATCAATATACTCGATCAATTTAATTGGTGAGCTTTCTAGCCAGCCTGAGTATTTAATCACTTCGTCCAATACGTCAATTGCAATCACAATATGATCCGCGTATTTAACCTGCCCTTCATTTAGCGTTGCAAGTTCTTCCAAAAAAGAAGGATTTGTGATCGCTTGTGTGCCAACAATAACCCGGTATACACCAGCGTCGACCAATTCCTTCACCTTTTCAATACTTCTGACGCCACCGCCGTACTGAATTTTCATTTCTGTCTTCTGAATGATATCAAACAAATATGCCTGATTACTAAAATCTCCTTTGGCACCATTTAGATCTATGATATGAACCAGTTCGGTGCCATTTGCATGGTAATTTTCTATTTGAGCTTCTAAACTAATATCATATGTTGTAACGTCGTCATAGTTACCCTCTCTTAAGCGGACAACTTTTTTGTCCAATACGTCAATTGCTGGGATGATATACATAATAGAATATTTTTAGTCTAATTGAATTGTTGAAAAATTGAGCAACAACTGCTCACCTGCCTTTCCCGACTTCTCCGGGTGAAATTGTACGCCAAAGAAATTATCTTTGGAAATTGCTGCTGAAAATGGTAATCCGTAATCACATTTAGCAGCAGTGAATGCTGTGTCGTATTCGATATAATACGAATGGACAAAATAAAAGTAGCTCTGATCTTCTATATTCGCAAATAAAGGATTATTTGCCTGTATTGAAACGCTATTCCAACCCATATGAGGCACTTTTCCCGCTACTCCAGCCTCAAAATGTAACGTTTTCAGCGGGAACAACTTCAGCATCTCGGCCTCCCCTTCCTCAGAATAATCCGTCAACAATTGCATGCCGACACAGATACCTAGAACAGGTTTACGGAGTTCTTTAATATAAGGTACTAACCCTGACTCACGCAATTTATTCATGGCTGCTCCGGCATGGCCTACGCCTGGAATGATAATACGATCGTAAAGATCAATCTCCTCCGCCGTATTAATCATACCATAGGACAGCCCCACCCGCTCTAGCGCAGCAGTTAAGGAAAAGATATTTCCAGCGCCATAATTAATAATTCCTATCATTTTTGAGATTTGAGTATTGAGACTTGAGTATTAAGACTTTGGAGCCACAAGCTTACGCGGTCATCCTTAGTCTTTACCCATTGATTCTCGTTTTTAATTAAACAAAACTACAAAACTCCCTTTGTACTTGGTAATTGCATATGATCCGCATCCCGACGTACCGCTTTCTTAATTGATTTGGCAAAAGCTTTAAAAATTGCTTCGATCTTGTGATGCTCATTATCCCCTTCGGCTTTGATATTTAGATTTGATTTAGCGGCATCAGAAAAGGATTTAAAGAAATGGAAAAACATTTCTGTTGGCATATCACCTATTTTCTCCCGTTTAAATTCCGCATCCCATACGATCCAATTGCGTCCGCCAAAATCCAGTGCAACCTGTGCCAAACAATCATCCATCGGCAGGGTGTACGAGTAGCGTTCAATGCCACGTTTGTCGCCCAAAGCCTTCAAAAACACCTCGCCTAGGGCAATCCCTGTATCTTCGATGGTATGGTGTTCATCAATATGAAGATCTCCCTTTGCTTTTATCGTTAAATCCAGCGCGCCATGTCTCGCTAATTGATCCAACATGTGGTCAAAGAATGGCAGTCCAGTTTCAATTTCTGATTTCCCGGAGCCATCCAAGTTCAACTGAATAAAAATATCAGTTTCATTTGTCTTACGATGATGTTCGGCAGTACGCGTGCCAAGCTTAAGAAATTCGTATACTGTTTTCCAGTCTGTTGTTTCCAAAGCCACCACTTTCGGGTCAATGTCGACGTTCTCCAACACACCCAATTGATCATTGGCACGCAGCCATATTGCCTTGGCACCAAGATTTTGCGCGAGCCTCACATCATTGACACGGTCACCAATAACGAACGATTCACTTAAATTATATTTTGACGGATCGAAATATTCACCGAGCATACCAATACCGGGTTTACGTGTATCGGCATTTTCGTGTGGAAAAGTTTTATCTATATGTTCTTTGGCAAATACTACACCCTCTGCTGCAAACGTATCAATCACAAAATGATGGACGGGCCAGAAGTTTTCTTCCGGATGGGAAGATGTCCCCAGGCCATCTTGGTTAGAAACCAAGATCAATTCGAAATCCAGCTCCTTCGCGATACGTGGCAGGTACTGCAAGGCACCCGGATAGAATTTTAATTTTGCGAAAGAATCGATCTGCTCATCTTCCGGCTCCAAAATTAACGTTCCGTCACGGTCTATAAACAGTACACGTTTTAAGTTATCAGGCATAGTATTATTTATTGATTTGATTAAGTTTTTCTAATAATATTTGATTCTCCGCAGGCGTTCCAACTGTAATCCGCAAACAGCCCTCACAGAGTTCTACTTTAGACCGATCTCGGACAATGATTCCATATTGAACCAAGTAGTCGTACACTTGTCTGGGTTGCTCCATCTTGACCAAAATAAAATTGGCATCGGAAGGTGTGATATGTTGCACGTAATCCAGTTCAAGGAGTTGGCGTACAAGTTTATCACGTTCTGCTACCGTCTCTTTGATCCAGTCGTTGACTTGATCCACATTATTCAACGCCTCCAACACAATATCCTGTGTTGCTTGATTAATGTTATAAGGGGGTTTAATTTTATTATAAACCGCTATAATCTCTTTACTTGCAAATGCCATGCCCAATCGCAACGCAGCAAGTCCCCAGGCTTTGGATAAAGTTTGTAAGACCACTAAGTTAGGATATTCAGCCAATTCCTGCGTAAATGATTTCACAGCTGAAAAATTGATATAAGCTTCATCAACCACAACTAGTCCCTGAAAATTATTCAATATCGTTTCTATATCCTGACGTCGGATAGAATTTCCAGTGGGATTATTGGGCGAACAGATAAAAATTAACTTAGTATGGGCATCTATGGCATTCGCGATTCCATCCAAATCCAATTGATAGTCTGTGGTAAGGTTTACTTTCCTGAGCGCTACATCGTTGATATTTGCGGACACTTCGTACATGCCATAGGTCGGCGGAACGAGGATAACATTGTCCACGCCGGGTGTACAAAATGCGCGGTACAAAATATCAATAGCCTCATCACTTCCATTGCCCAAAAAAATATTTTCAGATGGAACACCTTTTATTGTTGAAAGTTTTGCTTTGACTTGATGTTGGAGTGGGTCTGGATATCGGTTGTAATCATGGTTTAGTGGGGATCCAAAAGGATTTTCATTGGCATCAATCAATATAGATGCATCCCCTTTAAATTCATCTCTTGCGGACGAATACGGTACGAGCTTCTTGATATTTTCCCGTAATAGGTTGTTTAAGTTGAATGGATTATCCATTATAAAAAAATTAGAGCCGTAAACTTAGATAAATTGTTTATCAAATGCAATATAATAAGCAATTTATTCGCAGAAGACTGTCCCTGACCGGTAGATATGGTTGTGTACAAATTATCCTTTTCCCGTTGAGCAAAAAAGGATCGATTAAAAGGTGATGTCAACAAGAAGCGCAATAAAAACTACACTGAAAACCACTTACCTTCAACCGATAGTTCGGTATTTGGGAATACCGTTCGGGCTTCTTCCAATAGCGGCCCCAGGTCACGGTACCGAGCAGAGTAATGGCCTAGCAATAATTTCTTTGCATGGGTTTCTTTTGCGATTTCCCCCGCCTCCAAGGTTGTTGTATGAAAGGTTTCCTTTGCCCGGTCTACCATATCATGCAAAAATGTAGATTCATGGTATAGGAGATCAGCATGCTGAATATAGGACAAATAATCGCCCGTGCGCACTGTATCTGAACAATACACGTAGCTTCTAGACTTGGGAGCAGGTAAGCTCAATTGATCTGCCGGATAAACAGTCCCTTTTTCGTCGACATAATCAAGCCCTTTCTTAATGGCAGGGTAATATACCGTGGGAATATTTAACGCTTGGACTACATCGCCAAGCAGGGTCCGGGCCCTTGGTCCCTCATCAAAACGAAAACCAGTGCAGGCTATACGATGTATTAAAGGGAAAGTGCTTATTTTTAAGGTCCGATTTTCAAAGATAACACCGGGCTCTTCGGGTGATATTGGATGAAAAATAAGATTATAGCGTAAGATCGTTTCAGAATGCAGAAATTGGATATCCAAAATCTCCTTCAAGGCAGCCGGTCCATACAAATGAAGATCACTTTTGCGGCCAACGAGGTGCATCGAAGAGAGCAGCCCCACCAATCCTAAATAGTGATCTCCATGTAAGTGGCTAATAAAAATATGTGCAATGCGATTGCTTTTAATTCCGTATCGGCTCAACTGCATTTGTGTGCCCTCACCGCAGTCTATTAAAAACAATTGTTCATTAAAGTTCAACACTTGGCTAGTCGGATGCCGATCAAACATTGGTGTCGCCGAACTATTTCCTAATATTAGAACTTCAAACTTCATATTAATCCTCGATTGTCCCGCGGTATTCAGATTCCAATTCGTGTGCAAAGATCAAATCTTCAGCAACCTTCAGCGATGGCGCAATTTTTAACGATTTATCCAAATGTGATACACGGACCATATCCATTAATTTAGGGCAAAGATTGACCAAAATAAATACCCCGCCAACAGATTGACATAAACGGTGCGCCAGTATACCTAGACGTATACCAACTTCATCCGTCTTCTGGACATGAACCATATCCAGTACGATATTACGTTGACCAATTGTATTGCGCAACAAAAACTCCCCTTTAAGTTTAGCTGCATTCTCCGCATCTATCACTTCGACATGAGGCTCTATGACAATATAGCGATCGTGTTTATCAATAGTATACTTCATAAGTCTATCTCCTTAGTTTGAGGATACAATGTACTAATAATTTAGCTCTTTTAAGGCCTTTGTCACATTTCTTTCCACACGTTCCAAGACATTCTCTTGATCGGGGTAAACAAATTTTTCACCCACGATATGCTCATATAGCTCAATGTAGCGTTCGGAAATTGAGGCAATGATTTCATCTGTCATCTCAGGCACAACCTGCCCATCCTTACCTTGAAAACCATTATCAATCAGCCATTTTCGAACAAACTCCTTTGACAATTGCTTTTGAGCTTCACCGTTTTCTTGGCGTTCTTGGTATCCATCCGCATAGAAATAACGGGAAGAATCTGGTGTATGAATCTCATCGATCAACACTATTTTACCATCTTTTTTACCAAATTCATATTTGGTATCCACCAAAATCAACCCTCTTTGTGCTGCAATTTCGGTTCCGCGTTGAAATAAAGCTTTGGTGTACCTCTCCAGTTGCACGTAATCTTCTTCACTCACAATACCTTTTTTCAGAATATCTGCACGTGAAATATCCTCATCATGACCTACGGCGGCTTTGGTCGTTGGTGTAATAATTGGCTCAGGCAATTTATCATTCTCCCTCAATCCTTCAGGGAGAGACTCTCCACAAACCTCACGTTTACCCGCAGCATACTCACGCCAAGCATGTCCGGACAGATACCCACGGATAACCATTTCTACTTTAAACGGTTCACACATTTGACCTATCGTCACACTGGGATCTGGTACTGATACGACCCAATTTGGAATAATATCAGCTGTCGCTTTTAAAAATTTAGCTGCAATTTGATTCAATACCTGTCCTTTGTAGGGAATAGGTCGAGGGAGTACCACATCAAATGCCGAAATACGGTCAGAGGCTACCATCGCCAGATAGGTGTCGGCAATCGTATACACGTCACGTACTTTTCCTCTGTAAAAAGCAGTTTGATTCTCGAAATTGAAATTTGTTTCTTTTATAGCGTTCATGTTCAAAGTAAAATTCAAATATTATATAATTAAATAATCAATGTTGGCTTTCATCCATCTCAATGAATCCATTCACTTAACTATTCGTTTACGCCTATACTGGACAGCATAGATAAGTACAGATATTGTACCTTTTTTAGGCTATAGCGAATATCCAGATTGACATCAGTATCATTCCTTTGCGATCATGGGTATTTCAACGGTCCGTGGCACGACGAAGAATTTAAATATCGCCGTACGCTTCCAAAATACGTCGTACCAATTTATGACGCACCACATCGCCACCGCTTAGGTGGATAATATCGATACCTTCAATATCTTCCAGCAAACGGATCGATGTTGAAAGTCCAGACTGATTCTTTTTGGGAAGATCCACCTGGGTCATATCTCCGGTGACAATAAATTTTGCGGTAGGCCCCATACGGGTCAAAAACATCTTTAACTGCATATCCGTTGCATTTTGAGCTTCATCCAAAATGACAAAACAGTTATCAAGTGTACGGCCCCGCATAAATGCTAATGGTGCAACCTCGATGGTACGATTTTCTAAATATCCTTTTAATTTCTCTGCCGGGATCATATCATCTAGCGCATCGTAAAGTGGCCTCAAATAGGGATCTACCTTTTCTTTCAGGTCACCGGGCAAAAAACCGAGATTTTCTCCAGCCTCTACCGCTGGTCTTGTCAAAATAATCCGTTTGATTTCCTTATTGCGAAGTGCCCTGACAGCAAGTGCGACAGCAGTGTATGTCTTTCCCGTCCCTGCTGGACCAATGGCAAATAAGATGTCATTTTTCGAAATACTATCAACCATTCGTCGTTGGTTGGCTGTTCGTGCCCGAACAATCACACCATTAGGTCCGTAAACAATGGGTTCAGAACCAAATGCTGCTTGCTTAGCCGCAATCTCCTTTTCCTGCTGCGCGGCTGAGCCTGCGCTAGCCCCTAGGAGATTTTCAAAATCCAACAAGGTAATGTTGTTGAATTTCTCTAGATGAGCCATGACTTCCTTAAACGATTGCTCAAATAGTTCCAATTCCTTCGCATCTCCCAACACTTTCATTTCACTTCCACGAGCTACAATCCGCAGTTTTGGGAATTGTTTCTTCAAATAATCAAAGTGCTCATTGTCTGCTCCCCATAATATGGGCAAATTCAGACCATCTAATGCAATTAGTAATTCGTTCAAATTTTATCCTATTTTAGAATTAATTAGATTGTAGCTATTACGCAATAACTCCTATGCGTAATACTATTCAAAATTAACGTATTCTAATGAGAAAATATGCCATCCTGCAGAGATTTTTGCAAAAAGAAAACCAAATTATTTTTTTTGCATTTCATACTAGCGTCTTGCTCTTAAAAGTAGATCTGCAGGCTGCACAAATCGATTCTTTACAACAGAAGACAAAGCTATGTTTGTGTATATCAATCGAAAAAAGATATATTCAAAATAAGTTCTTCAATTAGCTTTACAAATCAGCTGATAAATAGTAATTTTGCTCTCTATTTAAATAGATTTTTCAACAACAGAGCAAGTAAACAACAGAAGATCTATTCTATTCATTCAAAAAGGGAATTCGACAGCAATTCGGTCTATTTTAGGTTATAATGGCAGTAATTACGTTAACGACAGATCTAGGACATAAAGATTTTTATCAAGCTGCGCTAAAAGGGAGCCTTTTAACGCAGTTGTCTGATGTTAATATTGTCGATATCACCCACGAAATTCCAGCATTCAACATTCCGCGCGCAGCCTTCGTTCTTGGTAATGCCTATCATTATTTCCCCAAAGGGACGGTACATATCATTGGTATCAACACCTTGTTTCATGAGGAATCCAAATACATTGGCATGAAATACAAGGATCATTATTTTGTAGGTGCAGACAATGGTATTTTCAGCTTATTGTTGAATGGGAATGAACCGCAGGAATTGTACGAGCTCAATTTGATGCAGGATCTGCGATACCTCCATTTCCCCCTTGCAGACATCCTATCCAAATCAGCCTGCCATATTGCAAAAGGTGGCAAACTGAAAGATGTAGGTACCCCCATGCATCAACTGATCGAAAAAGTTACGTTACAGCCGATCTTTGATAAGGATATGATCCGAGGCAATGTCATTTACGTTGATGCTTTTGGCAATGCCATTACCAACATTTCAAAAGATCTATTTAACAAAGTCCAAAAAGGGCGAAATTTCATCTTGTACTTCAAACGCAACGAAACCATCACCAACCTTTCCTGGCACTACAATGAGGTGGGTGAGGGCGAAAAATTATGTCTCTTTGGCATCAGTAATTATTTAGAAATTGCCATTAATAAGGGTAATGCGAGCCAACTTTTGGGACTACACGATGATGATTCCAATGTCATTCGTATCGAATTTAAAGATTAATTTCATAAATTCATTTCTAGAAATTGTTGATTTGTTTGTCTCCACTCCCAAGTAGGGATTCGACCTGCAACAGTCACACAGGTAATTTATCGGACTTTATCAGTGCAACGGGTGCCAACAAATCAAAGCAATTTTAAGCAAACTTAATATTAGATTGATTGGTTCATTGCTTATGAAGTTTTTAACATACACGCTATTATCTTTTCTTCTATTTTTTAACCTGGGGTATTTGATGGCCCAGGAAAATGCGGATTCCAGTGCATTTGAAGTACAGCGTAAACGTGTCAATAGCCTTCTTGAGGCAAGACAGCAGAAGTTTGGTGCCTACGACACAAGCCTCACCCAGAAAACAGGACTATTTGGACTGTTTAAATCCAAGGGCGATATGCAAAAAAGTATCGATATCCTCAAGGATGTCGTGATCACGGATAATAACATCTTCCTGGAAACCCAGCAGCTGCTCAAAATCAAAGATTTCGAAAAAGACAAGTTCCGGCAGATGGCCACTGAATACGATAAGCAGATCTCGGCCTATATGGGCACAATCAATAAACTTCAGCTTGAAAATGAAAGACTTAGAACACAATTGGACAAATCAACGGGAAACGGACTGTCCGGCAATGTATGGCTTTACCTTGCTCTGCTCGTCATCATTGTGCTAGCGGTCTTATTGTATCGTAGCCGTACACAAAAACCAGTCCCTATTCCTAAAAATACGGACTAGCACCTGTTACTTTAGTGTGTACAGCGGTGACTTGCATTCCAAAAGTTGGTCAAATGACAACTTTAGTTGGTTAAAACCAGTCAAAAGCCAAAAATTGACCAAAGTATGATAGCAAAATATTTTTAATCTCTTTACATTTGTCCTCGCAACAAAACATTGAAGTAGCGGATTATGGCAAGAGGTTTCAATAGTGGTAATAAACAAGAAGAAGATCTACCAAAACCAAAGTTAAATAAGGAGCTCCTATTACGGGCTTCGAAAATAATGACCTATCTAAGGCCTTATCGGGTTAAGTTTGGAATCGGAATGTTATTTTTGGTATTATCCAGCCTTTCCATGCTGGCTTTTCCCGCACTGTTGGGTGCGATGATTGATGCTGCTCAGGGAAAGCAAACGTACGCCTGGCTGACGCCTGAAGTTTATTATATTGGTGGAATAGCCTTTATTATTCTATCGTTCACCTCGGTCGTTTCTTTTTTTCGTATTCGTATCTTTGTTGAGATTGCTGAACGCGCCTTGGCAAAAATCCGTAAGGATACCTATCATAAGCTGATCTCCTTGCCGATTGAATTTTTTGCCAATCGTCGCGTGGGAGAATTAAATAGCAGACTTTCTGCCGATTTATCTCAGATCCAAGATACCTTGACCACCACATTAGCTGAAATTTTAAGACAATTGATCAGCCTTTGCTTTGGTGTATTTCTGCTCGTCTGGGTATCGCCTAAATTAGCCTTAATGAATCTCTGCATATTGCCTGTCATCGTGGTTGCCGCAATTGTCTTCGGTAAATTTATCCGTGAATTATCCAGACAGGCGCAGGATAAGATGGCGGAATCAAATAGCATAGTTCAAGAAACTTTATTGGGCATTAGCAATGTCAAAGCTTTTGTAAACGAATACTTTGAATTCAATCGTTACAGCAATCAGATGGACTCTGTTGTCAAATTAGCGGTCAAGGGAGCAACATTTCGTGGAGCCTTCGCTTCATTTATCATATTCTGTATTTTCGGTGCTGTTATCGCCGTTATTTGGTATGGGGCAGCTTTAGTCTCTATCCATGAGATGTCTGTTGGTGATCTAACGACATATATCCTATATTCGATGTTTGTCGCCGGGTCTATGGGTAGTTTCCCTGAATTATACGCAAACATACAGCGCTCACTTGGCGCCAGCGAAAGGATCCTGGAAATTCTTGATGAACCACAGGAAGACATCAAGGTTGAACCGAGCTGCAAAGATATCAGCAAGAAAATGAGCGGAGATCTCCGTTTTGATCATGTGGCATTTTCGTACCCTAGTCGTCCAGATATTGACATTCTAAAAGACATTAATTTTACAGCCAATGCTGGCGATAAAATCGCTATCGTCGGCCCGAGCGGCACCGGAAAATCAACCATTGCTTCTTTAATACTTCAGTTTTATACCAGCAATAAGGGAGAAGTACTTTACGATGGCAAGCCGGCCACAGACTTCGACCTCTGCGATATACGAAACCAGGTAGCGATCGTACCGCAGGACGTTTTGCTATTTGGCGGAACGATTCGCGAAAATATCGCTTATGGCAAGTTAGATGCCACGGAAAATGAAATAACTGAAGCCGCCACACGGGCCAATGCACATCAATTTATATTGAATTTTCCGGAAGGATATGATACCGTGGTCGGTGAAAGGGGCGTAAAACTATCCGGCGGGCAACGTCAACGAATCGCCATTGCCCGAGCTTTACTCAAAGATCCGGCTATACTTATTCTAGACGAAGCGACATCTTCATTGGATTCAGAGTCGGAGCGTCAGGTTCAAGACGCTTTGGAAGAATTAATGCGTGGCCGTACATCCGTTATCATTGCCCACCGTCTATCGACGATTGTTGATGCCGATAAAATTATCGTGGTCGAAAATGGTGTTGTCTCGGAAAGCGGAACACATTTCGAATTATTACAGAAAGAAACCGGACTGTACCGCCACCTCTATACCTTGCAATCCAAACAGCAAAAGGTAGATTTGTAAAATTTTGTTAATTATTGATTCTTTTTAAACAAATTGTGCTAGTGATTGTTCATTTGGTATTATACTTGATTATCATTTGAATACACAATAAAATAGAAGAATTATGAAAAATAGCAAAAATGGATTAGTGGCATTTGCTTTGGTAGGATTGGCTGCGGGAGCTGCTGCATGGTATCTTTTAGGAACCGATGACGGGAAAAAACAATTAGATCGTGCAAATGATGGCATCAAAAGCTTAACTAAGTCATTGAAAGATCTTTCGAAAAAAGAAGCTAGAAAAGCACAAAAATTAGCGAATAGAGCATCCGCTGAGCTGGATAACTTAAAATCAAAAGCGCAAACTGCTTTCAGCAAAGCTACCGATGATGCCGATGCATTGAAAAACAAAGCAAAAGAGGCTGGTAGAGAAGCATTAGACCACGCAAACAACGCAGCGCAAAATTTAGCCAGCAAAATCGACGACACTACCGATGCGGCTAAATCAAAAATTTCTAATACATAAGTAAAAAAAGCATTTTTTTAAGAATTGATGGTTTGGCCTCCTTCTGTGGTTAAAATACATTTGTATCTTTGCGGAATATGACTTTACTGCAACAGGTAAAAACCTTAATTCTTAAAGACATCATTCTGGAATGGCGGTCAAAATACGCCATAAACGGAATCCTACTATATGTCGTATCTACTGTATTTGTTTGTTATCAAGCATTCAAATCAGTAGATACCACAGTTTGGAATGCATTGTTTTGGATTATCCTATTATTTGCATCCATTAATGCCATTAACAAGAGTTTTGTTCAAGAAAACCCCAACCGGCAACTCTACTACTACGCTTTAGTCGATCCCCGGGCAATTATCCTCGCCAAAGTCATTTACAATATGTTATTGATGACCATCTTGGCCACTATAGCATATTTCGTTTATTCTACCATATTCAAAAATCCCCTCGGGGATCCCATATTATATTTTATTTCAGTTATTTTAGGCAGTATCAGTTTTGCCAGTGTATTTACCATGATTTCTGGCATCAGCTCCAAGGCCGGGAATAATAGTACACTAATGGCCATTTTAAGTTTTCCGGCTATTATCCCCCTGCTTATCGTATTGATTAAGCTCTCCCGCAACGCAATAGAAGGCCTAGAAAGGGCCGCCAGTTCGAAAGAAATAATTGTATTACTTGCAATTAATGTAATCACGATCACTATTTCTTTATTGTTATTTCCGTACCTTTGGCGAGATTAAATTTAGAATTGAAAACAAATTAAATTCAATTTACCATGAGAAAAAAATGGTGGAAAATATTAGCTGTCACCATAATTTGTGCAGTCATTATCAACGGTCTTTTGGGCCCTGTCCCCCGCCTATTTATCCTTCACGAAAGCATCCGAAACGTCTATTTCCACGTCCCGATGTGGTCTGCAATGATCGTGATGTATCTGATTTCTGTTATTTATAGTATCAAATACCTCAATACAGGAAAACAAGAATACGATTTAATGGCTATAGAAGCTGTTAATACAGGTATTACCTTTTGTTTTTTTGGCTTGGCAACGGGAATGTTGTGGGCCAATATCACATGGGGCGAGCCATGGCCTAATGACCCGAAACTAAATGGTTCAGCGATAGCCACTTTAATGTACCTGGCCTACCTCGTATTGCGTAATGCGCTCGAGGAAGAGCAAAAACGAGCTAAAATCTCTGCTGTTTACAACATTTTTGCGTTTCCGATCATTATCGTTTTGCTTTATATTCTTCCGAAAATGACAGATTCCCTTCACCCTGGAAGCGGTGGAAATGCTACTTTTGGCCAGCTACAAATGAGCAATGAGCTTCGCCCAACATTTTATGCTGCAATGATCGGATGGCCCATGATCGCTTTTTGGATCTGCTCCCTTCGTTATCGAGTACGTCTATTGGAAAGAAAACAGCAAGAAATAGAATCGTAAAAATAAATAGGTAGGTATTTCAGCTATTTAACAGATAGACAGCCTCCTTAAAACGCCTACGCGTATAACAAAACAGGATATATATACTATAACGCTTCCATAAGGTTATAGAACATAAATAGCAGTGACACTGATAAAAAAATTAATTTAGATGGAATCAAAATTAATCGGCTTCACTTCAAGTATTAAAGACAAAGAATAGGATGAAAAAAATAACATTATCAATTGCAGTATTAATTTTATCAACTTTAAGCACCTTTGCACAGGATGACGTTGATATGGCAACGGGATTGCGAAGTGAAGGCAAAATCTATGTGGTTGTTCTCGTGATGTTAGTCATTTTTCTAGGTTTGGGGTTCTTCCTTTTCCTGCTTGACCGCCGCATCACGAAGTTGGAAAAAAAGAATAAATAGTATACTTATCACTTACCATGATTATAAGTCAGTTCAGAAATTATACACCAATAAATATTCTATTTTTATCCCTTGTAGGTTTTGTATTATGCCTAGGCATATTCCTGCACCTTCCGGATAAATTAGATTCCGTCATTTTTGAACCTGCGCTTGGCAATCTATTGGGTGAAAATAATTTAATTAATCTTTCTCCGGCAACGAATGTCTTTATAACGCTCATATTGACCATTTTTCAGGCGACGATACTCAATCGGATCACAAGCCATTTCAACTTACTAGGAAAACCTAGTTTTTTGGTTGCGCTGATGTACATGACATTAGCCAGTTTATTTTTACCTTTTTTGGTTCTGTCGCCTACGCTTATTTGTAACTTTATTTCGATCTGGATGCTGAGCAAATTGCTCTCGTTGTATCGTCAGACAGATGTGAAAGCGGAAATGTTCGATCTGGGTATGATCGTTGGCATAGGAAGTCTCATTTACTTTCCTTTTTTGAGCATGTTCTTCCTGCTGTGGATCAGTCTGCTTATATTCAGACCCTTCAACTGGCGTGAATGGATCACACCACTTTTGGGTTTGGCCACAGTCTATTTTATACTTGCGGTCATCTACTTATGGGTAGGCAAAATGGAGCTATTTTACACGATATGGTTGCCGTTCACTTATAAATTTCCTACGGCTATCCGCATTCAATTGCTCGATTACTTGGTGTTGGTGCCTGTACTCTTTACGCTGATCCTTTTTCTATTGATCCTCAAAGATAATTTTTTCAAAAGTATTGTCCACATCCGAAAGTCCTTCCAATTGTTGTTTTTCATGTTATGTCTGGCTGTGGCTTCCTTTTATTGGAACAAGAAATTGACTGAGGCCCATTTTTTACTCTGTGCTCCTCCAATCGCCATTTATATGGCATATTACTTCACCTATGCCAAAAAGAAATGGTTTTTTGAGATTATATATGCCATCATCGCCTTCACAATAATCTACTTTCAGTTTTTCTAACAAACTGTACAGCAAGTGTTTAACCTTTTTTAACAAAATCGGCTTAACAAGCTCATAAAAATTGAATAGTTTTGTATGCGAATAAAAGCAAAGAACATTTAATTACAGGAGTCAAAAACTCAAAGATTTCACTAAAAACTAAATAAACATTAGTTTCTCAATTTTATAGGTTGACCATGCAGAAACGCTTTATAAGCTCTCTAAGAAATAAATCACTCCAACTGTTGTTAGCAGGTGGAATTTTAGCTAGTTCTACTACCGCATTTGCCCAAAAAACGACATCCGCATCCCCTTATTCTCAATTAGGAATAGGTCAGATCCGTGAAGATTTATTACCTCAATACAGAGCTATGGGGGGGATCAATACAGCTATCCGTACATTAGATGGCGTCTTTTACAACACCAACCCCAGTAATCCGGCGTCTTATTCAGCTGCACGCTACAGCATCTTTGACGCAGGTCTGTATGGCAATTACACACAACTTAAATCAACAACGAAATCTGATAATACTGCCGACTTTGCCTTTAGTCATATTACCATGACTTTTCCGATGAAAAAATTTGGTGGTATCAGTATGGGAATATTGCCGTTCTCCGACGTGGGGTACCGGACAAGCTCACAGGAAGGAATCAACCAAGATGTTTATAATAAGGTGTTTACTGGTGAAGGAGGACTAACAAAAGCATACGCAGGTTGGGGCGTGCGTGTCTATAAAGGATTGAGCATAGGAGCGAATATGTCCTATCTCTTTGGTACATTAAACGACTTTAGCCGGGTTGAATTTCCGGTATCCTCCGGAGCTTTGAACCCACAACGTCAAAATAAACGCGAAATCCAAGGTATTATCTTTGATTATGGTCTACAATACGAGCAACCCCTAGGCAAGGAGTATTCATTGACCTTTGGGTATTCAGGATCATTAAACAATGATATAAAGGAGCGAACAACAATCATCGATACCAGGACTTCGCCCTCATCGGATCCAGACAATCAAAATATCCCGTTAGATACAACTTACATGTCTGATCGGGTCAGTAGGCATTTGACCCTACCATTAAAACATAATGTAGGGGTAACACTTGCGCGAAATGGTCGCTGGTTAGTTGGAGCAGATTTTAAATATGCAGATTGGTCAAAGTTTCAGGTTAGGAATGGTGAAAATCGATTACGTAAAAATTACGGTGTAGCCGTAGGCGGACAATTGACTCCAGATAGATCATCCCTCAAATACTTAAATCAAGTAGACTATCGTCTTGGATTTAGATACAACAAAACCCAATACTTTCAAGGTGGCGAGAATATCAACGACATGGCTGTTACTGTTGGTATAGGCTTACCGCTAGCGAGAACCAGCTATTCAACTGCTTTCTCCAAAATCAATTTCTCGGCAGAATTTGGTCAGATGGGTAAAGTATCCAATGGCCTGTTACGTGAACGTTATATCAACTTCAATATTGGCTTTACGCTAAATGACCGTTGGTTTAGAAGAAATCAATTTGACTAAGATAATGGTACGCAAAGTATCTGCACGATCCATAATTAAACATATATCGCCCCTGGTAATTCAATTTTTGCTAGGGGCGCTCTTATTGACCGCCTGTGAACCAGATCTAAAAGAGGTCGATCGGATTGCCAATTTAAAAAAAGAAGAAGCAGTGGATATATCACGGCACGTCGATATCATCTACAGCGATTCAACCCGGGTCAAAGCCAACCTCACAGCACCCGAAATGCGTATCAAACACGATAGCACTGAAATTTACGAGTTTCCAAAAAGCATAAAAATTATTTTCTACGATGAAAACCTTAAGGAAACACAGCGTATTACATCTGATCACGCCGTCCGAAGGGAAAAAGATAAAGTAACAATCTTTACTAAAAATGTAGTTGTCACCATGGCTGATGGATCTGTCTTGAAAACCGAGGAAATTATCTATGATGAGGGAGCGAAAGATCCGAATAGAACCTTTTATAATAACCTTCCAGTTCAGGCATTCTTTAAGGACCAAAGGGGCAATCTACAAGGATCCTCTTTTAGTTCAGATAAGGATCTGTTGCACGCCAACATACAGAACGCAACTGGCGTTGTTATCATCCAGGACAATAATTTATTCCCGTCCATAGGGCGGTAATAAATCACCTTTCTTACCTAAAATTCGGCAAGATCCGATGTATGGCTAGGCTAGGGTTAGATAGCGGGGAGCAAAAATGATACTGCAACAGATTACTTACGGCATATCGCGACAGCTTGGTCATGATCACTTCTTATAAAAAATGGACCGATACAAATAGTTTTTAAATTTGTTTTATTACATTCAGGAAAATATTCCGTTTTTTTTTATAAAAATTGTATCTTGCACCGCATTTTGCTATGCTATGCATAAATTAACGAAATACAAGTATTTACACAATATAAACACAATAAGCAGACTATGGGATTAATGGGCTTTTTGCGAAACAAAGCTGGTGTTATCTTGACAGCAGCCATGGCTATCGCAATTTTAGCATTTTTACTAGGCGATGTCGTTCGAGGAGGCGCCCCTTTTTGGGCCAGACATCAAAATCGTGTAGGGGAAGTCAACGGAACTGAAATTGAATATCCTGCGTTCAACCAGCAAGTAGAACAAGCAGAAGAAATGTTCAAACAACAAATGGGCGGCGCTGTTACCCCTCAGATGAGGACATATGCCGTACAACAGGTTTGGAACCAATTCTTATCCAGGGAGATCTTGAAAAAAGAGATCGAAAAAATCGGTTTGACAGTAGGTAAAGACGAATTAAATGATCTAGTAAAAGGACCAAATCCGTCACCTCAGATCGTACAAGCATTTACCAATCCTCAAACAGGTCAGTTTGACCGTACGCAATTGACAACTTTCATAAGCCAAGTGAACTCAGCGGGTAACCAAGCGGTATACGATCAATGGAACGCTTTGCTTGAAGGTGTGCAAGATGAACGCTTAAGTAGCAAATATGGCGAGTTACTTTCGAATAGTGTGTACGTGACTTCTTTGGAAGCCAACGAAGAATACCAAGAACGGAATAAATTGGCCAACTTCAAGTACATTCTTTTAGACTATGCTTCGGTAAAAGATGCTGAAGCCAAAGTAACTGATGCTGATTTCCAAGAATATTACAATGAACATAAAAATATGTTCAAAACGCAGGAGGAAACACGTGCAATCCAATACGTTACTGTGGATGCAAAACCTCTTGCGAAAGATTCATTGGCAGTAAAAGAAGCAATCAACAAGTTAAAACAAGATCTTATTGTTGCGAAGGACGATTCATTATTTGCTTCCATCAATTCAGACAATAAATATCCATTCACCTACGTAAAAAAAGGTCAATTGAGTCCTTCTTTGGATTCTGTTGTCTTTAACGTAGCAACAGGTACGACGGTAGGCCCATTTCTTAACAATAGTGCTTACGAGATAGCGAAAGTAGTTTCAACTGTTGTAGGTCCGGATTCAGTAAAAGCATCTCATATCCTTTTGGATGCCGCCGCAGAAGGCGGTGTTGACAAAGCTTTAGCAAAAGCGGATTCCATTAAAGGGTTGATCCTAAAAGGAGACAACTTCGCCGCATTGGCAGTACAGTTCAGCAGTGACCAGGGCAGTAAAACAAATGGTGGTGAACTGGGTACGTTTACAAGGGGCCGCATGGTACCTGAATTTGAAAAAGCTGTATTTGAAGGTAAAACCGGAGACATTAAAGTTGTAAAGTCCCAGTTTGGTGTACATATTATCAAAATTGAGAAACAGATCGGTACAGCAAAATACGCTAAAATAGCGATCATCGATAAAGTAATCAATAGCGGTAAAGAAACCTTAAACAATGCGCATAGTAAAGCTACTGCATTCTTATCGGCAGCTAATGCACAAAACTTTGCGCAAGAAGCTAAAAAACTTGGTTTAGAAGCGCGTACAGCATCTCGCGTAACAGCAATGGATAATGTACTTGATGGTACTGAAGCGCCCCGTGATTTAATAAAATGGGCTTTCGAAGCTAAAAAAGGTGATATCTCTGATAAAGTATTTGAAACTGAAACTTCTTATATCTTGGCAAGCCTAGTGGATGTACAACCTAAAGGCGTACTTTCGCTAGATGCAGTGAAAAAAGACATTGAGCCTGCAGTTAAAAACAAGGTTAAAGCGAAAGTCTTAAAAGAAAGATTTGCAAAGGCTTTAGCTGGAACTTCTTCCATTGACCAGGTGGCTCAAAAAGTGGGCAAATCTGCTATCCATGTGGAGAATGTGGTATTTGCCAACCCTGTTATTCCGGGTGTAGCCTTAGAAAATGCGGTAGTCGGTACAGTATTTGGACTTCAACCAAACAAACCTTCGAAAGCAATTGAAGGAAATACAGGGGTATATGTCGTGCAAGTGAATGGTTTCACAAACCCATCAGCAATCTCTGACATCAACGGACAAAAGAAACAAATGCTTGCAGCTAAAGCGCAACGTGCTTGGGGATCTATTTTCCGTGCATTACAGGACAAAGCTGAAATCATTGACAATAGAGTGAAATTCTTTTAGAAGATTTTTAAGTAAATTTGTAGCCGGACGAATTATCGTCCGGCTTTTTTTTGATAAAATAGCTATGGAAATTCAAACAAATATTGTCAATAAAGTTGCGCAAAGTGGATTAATAACTGTTGATCTGGCGGATTATCACCCGAACACTGATAATGTCCTGTATGATATCAAGGATAATCTATTCCATGGTCTGATGTTACGGGAAAAAGATTTCCGCGAGTTCATCAAAATACATGACTGGTCACAGTATGCCGACAAACATGTTGCAATCACGTGTACGGCAGATGCTATCATACCTACCTGGGCTTATATGCTTCTGGCAAATAAGTTGGAGCCCTACGCTTCAACAGTCATCTTCGGAGATTTAGATGAGCTCGTACGCATACAGTACGCCGCCGCTATCAACGAAATCGACATGGAGCAGTTTCGTGATCAACGGGTAGTTGTGAAGGGTTGTGGAGATACGTTTATTCCGGAATCGACATTTGTTCAGTTCACGGTGAAGCTTAGCAAAGTAGCTAAAAGTATTATGTACGGGGAACCTTGTTCAACAGTTCCAGTTTTTAAGAGAAGTCCTCAAGCCCCAAAAGCCGCTGACAAACAAGTCTAAGCAGCTGGCTTATGTGGGTTTCATCACCTTAAAAAGACAATTTATTCTGATGAAATTAACATTTCTTTTCAAACAATTTTCGTAAACTTACGTACATGAAACTTATATCGACATTGCTCCTATACTTATCCGTTTTTGTAAGTACAGTTTTCGCTCAGGATTTACCCCATTTAAAGGAATCTGCATTTAAAGGTGGAGAGAAATTAAAGTATAAACTCCGCTATGGCATAATTTCCGCAGCAACGGGAACGTTGACTGTCGGTGATACGAAAGACGGATTTGGGAATCCATCTTTTCATCTGTATGCTGCAGGTAAAACAGCTGGAGCATTTGCCATTTATACCGTAAGAAACGAATATAATTCGTATATCAATAGTAAGACATTCTTGCCTTACTATTATACGGAAAACATCCGTGAAGGTGGCTACAGAAGGAACGACAAAGTGCGTTTCAATCAGCAAACTCATACGGTGGTCGGTAACAAGGGAACATTTACATCCAAGGTGGATCAGACGTTTGATTTGCTATCCTCCTATTATTTTGCCCGCAATTTGGATTTAAGCTCGGTAAAGCCCGGGGAATCCTTTAAACTGACCTATTTCTTGAATGATGAAATAGCTACCCTCGGCATTCAATATATTGGAATCGAAAAAATAAAAACAGAATTGGGCACATTGGAATGCCTTAAATTCAGTCCCGAAATTAAACCGGGGCGTATCTTTAAAAAAAATAGCAAGCTTTACCTTTGGGTAACCAACGATGGTAACCGCATTCCAGTGAAGGCCAATGTCGATATATTAATTGGCTCTGTCACTTTAGAACTTCTGGAAGCAAGCGGACTAAAATATAAATTGGGCCAAAAAGCAAGCTACTCAAAATAAATAGAATGATTGAAGTAGGAAATGTATTGGTACACGAAGATCTGATCAATAATGACTTTGTGTGCAATCTATCAAAATGTAAGGGAATCTGTTGTATCGAGGGGGACTCGGGTGCACCTTTACTAGAAAGCGAAAAGGGAATTCTGGAGGAGATATATCCAAAGGTAAAACCCTATATGACAGAGAAGGGAATCGAAGCCATCGAGGAACAAGGCAAATACGTCGTCGATGTAGATGGTGACCTAACCACAACATGCGTTGATGGCAACAAAGAATGTGCGTACGTAACCTGGGAAAATGGGATCACCAAATGTGCAATCGAGAAGGCTTACGAGCTTGGGGAAATACACTGGCGGAAACCTGTTTCCTGCCACCTCTATCCTATCCGTACAACGCATTATCCAGAATTCGACGTGCTTCATTACGACCGTTGGCACATCTGTAAGGATGCATGTAGCTTTGGCAAAGAACTCCAAGTGCCGGTATATAAATTTCTGAAGGATCCTCTGATCCGTACATATGGTGAAGAATGGTACAAAAATCTCGAACAAGCAGTCGATGAGTTGTAACAAAATTACTATCTTTAAGCTTTAACTTTTTGGTATTTCATTCCAATTCATGTCAAAATTAAAAGAGATCCAACGCCCTATTACCCACGAACTTGAAGCTTTTGAAAAGAAATTCAAAGCGTCGATGAAAAGCTCCGTTCCCTTGTTGGATCGTATTACACAATACCTGATCAAACGCAAAGGCAAACAAATGCGCCCCATGTTTGTCTTTTTCTCAGCGGGCATCTGCAATGGGATTAATGAGTCGACTTATCGAGGTGCTGCCCTGGTGGAATTATTGCATACTGCTTCCTTGGTTCATGATGATGTCGTTGATAACTCTTACGAACGAAGGGGTTTCTTTTCCATCAATGCCCTTTGGAAAAACAAGATTGCGGTGCTGGTCGGTGATTTTTTGCTTTCAAGAGGTTTGCTGCTTTCTGTAAAACACCAAGATTATCACCTGCTAAAAATTGTTTCGGAAGCAGTCGATCAAATGAGTGAAGGGGAATTGCTTCAAATTGAAAAAGCACGCAAACTGGATATTGAAGAGACTATCTACTTTGAAGTTATACGTAAGAAAACAGCTTCATTGATTGCTTCTTGCTGTGCCTGTGGATCTGCTTCATCCAATGCTGATCAAGAGACCGTGGAGAAACTGCATCAATTTGGTGAGAAAATTGGTATTGCTTTCCAGATTAAGGATGACTTATTCGATTTTGGATTAGATGATGTGGGCAAGCCGTTAGGCAATGATATCAAAGAGAAAAAAATGACTTTGCCCTTGATTCATGCCTTAAACCAGACAAGCTCCAGCGAAAAGCGGCGGATTATCAATCTGGTTCGAAACCATAACGATGATCCAAAAAAGGTTGCTGAAGTAATCGATTTTGTACGCGGTAGTGGCGGACTTGAATATGCAACAGATAAAATGCTGGAATATCAGCAAGATGCCTTTCGCATCCTGGAGGATTTTCCAGATAATGAATACAAACAAGGATTATTGCAATTGGTAAAATATACAACAGAAAGAAAAAAATAATGAGTCACGAATTAATGTTTTTTGGAGGTTTCTTAATCTTCATTGCGCTTATGCTAGCCATTGACCTTGGACTATTTTCCAAGGGTGATAAGCCTGTTAGCTTAAAGACTGCAGCAATTATGAGCGCAGTATGGGTACTGTTCTCGTTAGGCTTCTATTGGCTACTACGCCACTATGGGTTTGAATTGCATAATATCCATGATTTAAATCATCTACAAGAGGTCATCACCAAACATCACCACGAGATCAAAATAATTCCCGGCGATCTTGCGGCAAGTTTAGACATCTATAATAAAAACCTGGGCTTGGAATATTTAACGGGATATGTTGTTGAATATGCGCTCTCGGTGGATAATATTTTCGTGATGGTATTGCTTTTCACCTCATTTGGGATTCCCGAACGATATTACCATAAAGTCTTAGTATGGGGGATTCTAGGAGCGATTATTATGCGGTTTTTGTTTATATTCCTAGGAGCAACATTGATCGCCAAATTCGGCTGGATCTTATATGTTTTTGGTGCATTCCTGGTCTTCACAGGTGTCAAGATGTTTATCAACCGCAACCAAGAGGAAGAAGTCGATCCGCAAAACCACCCTGTTGTCAAATTTGCCTCTAAATATTTTAAAGTAACACCGAAATTGGATGGTGGTCATTTTTTCCATATCGAGAATGGGGTAAAATACATGACACCCTTATTTTTGGTTTTATTAGTGATTGAATTCACCGATCTTATTTTCGCAGTGGATTCTATTCCTGCTATTTTCTCGGTGACCAAAGATCCGTACGTGGTATTCTTCTCGAATATTTTTGCCATCCTGGGATTACGTTCTATGTTCTTCTTACTAGTGAATATTATTCATAAGTTCCAATATCTAAAAGTCGGTTTGGCTTTTCTATTGGTCTTTATTGGTTTAAAGATGTTATTGCATCATTGGTTGGCAGAAGTGGGTTTCACCACCACCCATTCATTAATTGTCATCATCAGTATACTGGCATTAAGTATTATTGCTTCACTCCTCTTTCCAAAACATAAGGAACTTGCCGAGTAATCTGATAAACAAAAGGGTCGTAATTTATACGACCCTTTTGTTTATCACTATTTTAGTGCAGCTCTCCTCGTGTATTCTGCTGATATAAATGTATAAATTGCACCTTTTTTTGGAACAATTATTTTACAGACGATTTTACCGTACTAAATTTTATTTATTTAATTTAGCACCACTTTAAATTAACAAAATACTAACAAATGAATTGGAATAAATCGATTGTACTAGCTGCGTCTCTTTTTGCAGCTTCATTCCAAGTACAAGCCCAGGACAATTTGATCAATGCATTAAAAGCAAATCAAAATGACAATAGCAAATCCGGATTTACGTTTACAGAAGTTATCAATTTAGGGAACACTTCGATCAAAGATCAAGGTTCTTCAGGTACATGTTGGTCTTATTCAGGAAACTCTTTTTTAGAATCCGAGATGATCCGTATGGGTAAGCAGCCTGTGGAGATCTCTCAGATCTATACTGCGCGTAATACATACTTAGATAAAGCACGGACTTATGTGCGTCTTCATGGCGGATTATCATTGGGTGAAGGCGGACAATTTCACGACGTACTGAATTCATTCCGTAAATACGGGACAATGCCTCAATCGGCATATACAGGCCTTCACTATGGTAGCACACGCAATAACTTTGGAGAAATGACCTCCATGTTGGATGCGATGTTAGGTTCAATTGTAAAAGGAAAAGCACTGACACCAAACTGGGAAAAAGCTTATACGGCAGCAATGGATTCTTACTTGGGAGAAGTGCCAGAAAAGTTTGATTACAATGGTAAATCGTATACACCACGTACGTTTGCTGATCAGGTCATTGGTATCAACCCGGATGATTATGTTGGTATAGCCTCAGTTACTGATCATCCGTATTACAGCCAATTTGTTCTGTTAATTCCAGACAACTGGTCATTTGACCGTTTTTACAACGTTAAAATGAATGATTTAACGGATATCATTGATAACGCATTACAAAAAGGTTATACAGTTGCTTGGGCAACTGACGTATCGGAAAAAGGATTCTCCTGGAAAAATGGGGTCGCTTATGTTCCAGAAAAACCGTTCGAGCAAATGAGCGAAAAAGAAAAGGCAAGCATGTTCGTTGGTCCTAAACCAGAAATGAAGATTACGCCAGAAGAAAGACAAAAAGCTTTCGACAATTGGCAAACAACGGACGATCACGGCATGCATATTGTAGGTTTGGTAAAAGATCAAAACGGCAAAGAATATTATATTGTTAAAAACTCTTGGGGGACATCCAATGATTACAAAGGATATCTATATGCTTCCAAAGAATTTGTTCGCTATAAAACAACGTCTTTGCTGTTACATAAAGATGGTTTGACAAAAGATTTAAAATCTAAGATAAATATTAAATAAGCGATATATCCATCGTTTAAAACACCTCTGAAATTAATCTTTCAGAGGTGTTTTTGTTTTCAGATTAATTTGATAACTTAAACATAATTATAAATCTAGTTGTTCAGTGAGTATGAGAAGTATAATCGCATTATGTCTTACGATTTTATTTGGGAATTTAGCACAGTCCCAGACCAAAGGGGTAAAATTTGTAGAAGGATTAAGTTGGAAACAGGTCAAAGAAAGAGCGAAGGCAGAAAATAAGTTTATCTTCGTGGAATTTTTTGCAACCTGGTGTGGCCCGTGTCAATACATGAGCAATGAAATTTTCCCACTGGAGCAGGTGGGCCAGCCCATCAATCAAAATTTTATCAGTGTCAAAGTTCAGATGGATTCTACGGAAGCTGATAATGCTGCGACAAAAAAATGGTATGCTGATGCCCGCACCATTTCCAATGAATACAATATCCAGTCATTTCCAACTTTTCTGATCTTCAATCCTGACGGAGAAGCTGTGCACCGTATCGTTGGCGCAAGTGATGCTCCCGAATTCGTCCAACATGTTACGGATGGACTATATCCCGAAACACAGTATTATACACTATTAAAAAAGTTTGATAAGAGGCCACAGGATATTTATACAGCCAAACAAATGTTAAAAGCGGCCAATATAGCCTATGACGAGAACACCGCTCGTAAAGCCGAAAACACATTAGCAAATTCTTTAGGTACAGACGAGCTTTTTAAAAAAGAAAATGTCCATATTCTATTGGCTGCCGCCAAGTTTACCAATTCAAAAGCCTTTAACCTAATTCGTAATAACAAGGAAAAAATAGACATTTTGTTGGAATCACCAGGGATTGCCAACCGTACCTTGGCTAACGTCGTGGTCAATGAACTCTTTCAAATTAAAATAGACGCCAAGCATGAACCCAACTGGGACAGTTACCAAAGCGAGCTATCTGCAAAATATCCCGACATAGATTTTGTCCCGATGTTTAAAAAGATCAAAGCACACTACTATCTTCAGGTTAAGAATTATGTGGCTATGAAAAACACGATCAATGATTATTTGTCATCTGAAGATTTCACAGCACATCAATTGAACACGTTCGCCTGGACGATCTTTAATAACAGCAATGATCCGGAATGTATCGATGCCGCAATCAGCTGGAGCAAAAAGTCAATCATGGAAGATCCCAGTTCGGCATTCTTGGATACATACGCCAACTTACTTTATAAAAAAGGAGAAAAGGATAAAGCGATCAAGTGGCAAAACAAAGCCGTAGAGATGGCCAGCGATGATGATCGTCCGATCTATCAGGAGACGTTGGACAAAATGACCAAAGGGATAAAAACCTGGGAAAATTAGAGCTCCGCTTTCACGGATTCCGCGCATGACTTTTTAAAGTATATGCTTTAAATGGAATGGACGGATCTTTAACATGTGGGATGAAAAATTCAGGCACTCCCTCGGGGAAATTGCCTTATTTTATTGATACGGATTTTTATTTCGACGAATCCATCGATGAATGTTTTAAAATAGTAAACTCTTTGATTAATTTTTTTCACAATATTTTTCTTGATCGCAATTTTAATTCCGTAAATTAACACCTAAATATCAACGGATTATGAAAAAGTTAATTTTAATTTTATTCCTGATTCCAACGCTCTTATTTGCGCAGAGTGAAGGTGTAAAATTTGAGCATGGTCTCAACTGGAATCAGATCAAAGAAAAAGCCGCCAAAGAAAACAAATTTATTTTTGTGGATTGTTTCACCACCTGGTGCGGCCCCTGTAAGTATATGGCAAGTACAATTTTTCCACAGGCTAAAGTGGGTGATTTCTTCAATGCGAAATTTATCAATGCTAAAATCCAAATGGATAAAACCAAGGACGACAACGAGGAAATAAAATCCTGGTATGCCGAAGCAGATCGTTTTGCCAAAGATTATAAAGTAAGAGCTTACCCGACTTTCTTGGTCTTCGATGCGAAAGGCAATCTTGTCCACCGCATTGTCGGTGGCGGAGAAGCAGAAGCTTTTATCGCTAAAGCCCAAAAAGCACTGGATCCAGATACGCAATATGAAACCTTATTGGCAAAATTCAATGCTGATCCCCAAAATATATCGATTGCAAAGGCCATGGCTGAAGCAGCGAAGGAAGCTTATGACCAGGAAACTCAGGCAAAAGCAGAAGGCGTTGTATTAGCTTCGCTATCAACGGATCAGATATTTACAAAAGAAAATGTTAGCTTGCTACTTTCCGCAGCTAAGGTGGTTGATTCCAAAGCGTTCAACTTAATCAAAGATAATCCAGCTAAATTTGATGCCGTTAGCGAAAAAGTAAAAGCAAACGATTTCTTGGCACAGTTACTCATCAGCAATGCTGTAAACAGCAAAATTCAGGCGAAAGAAGCCATAGATTTTCCCGCTATCGAAAAAGAGCTGGCTCAGAAATACCCAACAGTCAATACGGAAAAGGCCAGTCTGGAAATGCAACCCCGCTATTTCTCTTATACCAAAAACTATCCCGGTTTAAGAGACAGTTTTAATAAGTATATCGAAAAATATGGTTCAACGATCACAGCAATGGAATTAAACCAGATGGCTTGGTCCATCTTTGAAAACTGTGATGATCCAGCTTGTTTAAAAGCAGCTTCAGAATGGAGTAAATTATCGCTTGAGAAAGCAAAAGATACACCGATGTACTTGGATACCTTTGCAAATCTTCTTTATCGTCTAGGGGAAAAAGATCAGGCAATCAAAACACAGGAGAAAGCCATCTCACTTTTGACCACTAATGATAAAAAAGAGGATTATGTAGCAACGCTGCAAAAAATGAAAAAAGGCGAAAAAACCTGGGAATAATTCCTATCCCAAATAAAATATAAAGTCCAGATCAACAAGCTTGATCTGGACTTTTTTATTGAATTTCGGGTACAGCTATCTACAGCCAAAAGCAGACTGCAGATCGTTCCTCCGATGTTCTTATTTTAATTCTTTAACACCCATATTCCAGAGTGCAAAAGCATACTTGTCAACCGTACTATTGATCAACACTTCAGTAGACCGGCCAGCACCATGTCCTGCCTTTGTTTCGATACGGATCAACACCGGATTAGCACAAGCCTGTTTGGCTTGTAATTCGGAGGCAAACTTATAAGAGTGCGCCGGAACAACGCGGTCATCATGATCACCGGTCAATACCATGGTTGCCGGATAACAAACACCTGCTTTCACATTGTGCACGGGTGAATACGCTTTCAGGTAATCAAACATCTCTTTGCTGTCGGCGACTGTACCATAATCGTAGGACCAACCAGCACCAGCGGTGAACGTATGATAACGCAACATATCCAATACCCCGACCTCTGGTAGCGCAACTTTAGCCACCTTAGGGTCGATGGTCATTGTCGCTCCAACAAGCAACCCACCATTGGAACCGCCTGACAAAGCCGTATATTCAGGCGAAGTATAGCCATTCTCCTGTAGATAATGTGCTGCTGCAATAAAATCGTTAAATACATTTAACTTATTGAATTGTCTGCCGCCATCATGCCACCTTTGACCATATTCACCGCCACCGCGCAAATTTGGAACAGCATACACCCCACCATTTGCCAACCAGACCGCAACAGAAGTACTGAAAGCTGGCGTCAGGCTGATATTAAATCCACCATAACCGTAAACAATTGTTGGATTTTTGCCGTTCAAAACCAGCCCTTTCTTATAGGTAATAATCATGGGCACTTTCGTTCCGTCCTTGGAGGTATAAAACACTTGCTTCGATTCATATTGATTACTGTCAAATTTGACTTTCGGTTTGATATAAAGAGACGATTGCCCGGAGTTGACATCAAACTTATAACTCGATGAAGGCGTAATATAATTCGAGAATCCAAAGTAGATTTCCTTTTCCTTTTTCTTACCCGAAAACCCACTCGCGGTCCCGATACCCGGCAATTCGATCTGTCTGATTTTTTTACCTGTATAATCGTATTGGATCACAACAGAGACAGCGTCTTTCAAATAATTTGCGAATAGATAACCACCGCCCGTGCTGATCGAAAGTACATTTTCAGTTTCAGGAATGACATCTTTCCAGTTTTCCTTGCCCGGTTGTTTTAGATCAACTTTCACCAAGCGGTTATTGGCTGCCTTATAATTTGTTTCCAATAGAAAAGTATCCCCGATATTATCGACTACGCCCGTATTGGCATCAAAATGATCCTGTAAGCAAATAATTTTGCTATTGGGTTGACTCAGATCCTGGTAATACAGTTCATTTCCGGTTGTTGTATTGGCGGCAGAGATAATCAGATAACGTTGGTCATCCGTCAATGAAGCACCGACATAACGTCTAGGTGTCGCCGAACCGCCGAAAATTAACTGATCTGTAGATTGTGCTGTTTTGAGTTTATGGTAATACAATTTATGCTGATCGGTCTTCTCAGATAGTTCCGATCCCTTGGGTTTATCGTAACTAGAATAATAAAATCCGTCGTTACCCTTCCAGGCGATCCCAGAAAACTTCACATCGACAAGCGTCTCCCCTACTGGAGCTTTATCCTTGGCATTCAATACAATTACTTTTCTCCAGTCTGAGCCGCCCTCAGAGATCGAATAAGCAACCAAACTTCCGTCCTTTGAAAAAGAAACATCGGCCAGGGAAGTCGATCCATCTTTTGAAAACGTATTTGGATCAAGAAAAATCTCTTCCACACCATTCTCGCCTTGCTTACGGTAAAGAACGGAATGTTGCTGAAGCCCATTATTCTTAAAGAAATAGGTATAGGCGCCTTCTTTGAAAGGCGTTCCTATTTTCTCGTAATTCCAGATTTCCGTTAATTGTTCTTTCAACTTCGATCGGAAAGGAATCGTATTTAGATAATCAAAAGTGACTTTATTTTCAGCCTGGACCCAACTTTTAGTTTCTGCTGATCGATCATCTTCCAACCAACGATAGGGGTCTGCTACTTTCTCGCCCCAGAATTCGTCTACGACAGAGCCCTTGCTAGTCGTTGGATATTTCAATTGTTGTCCACAAACCGTCGTTGCAGTGCCAGTCATACCGATCATCATCAGAATAAGGCCAATTTTTTTATTTATCATAAAAAACTTTATACTTGTTTCATCCAAAAATAACAAATATAATTTCAGATTTCATAGAGATAGTTTAAAGTAATGTCATTATTACGGATCTTAAAAAACAATTCAAGCCCCGTAACCAAAGAGCAGGTATTGGCCTTGATGGAATATCCCGGATGGTTATTTTTACATCCGCTGATTTTTTTTTTAGCTTTATTTAAATCTTCTTAATTATTCAACAATGCGCAAAAGAATCGCTTTCCTTTACTTGGTCATATCCATTTCTGCTATTGGTATGAGTCAAGCGCAGCAGCTTTCAATGGATCAGCACTATCGTTCCACCCCCACTAAGGTGAACAACCTTATCCATACCAAACTCGATGTCCACTTTGATTATAAAAATCAATTTTTGAACGGAAAAGAATGGGTCACGCTACAACCGCATTTCTACCCAACGGATTCACTGCGTTTAGACGCCAAAGGCATGGATATCAAGAAAATTGCGTTAGTCAGTGGTCAACAGCTCGTTCCTTTAAAATATACGTACGACAATAGTTCCCTGCTAATCAGACTGGATCGCAATTACCTTTCAAATGAGAAATATACGATATACCTTGATTATACGGCCAAACCAAATCTATTAAAAGCACAAGGCAGTGCGGCAATTAATGATGCAAAAGGGCTTTATTTTATCAATCCCGATGAAAGCATGCCGAATAAACCGCGGCAGATCTGGACTCAAGGCGAGACAGAGGCATCTTCAGCCTGGTTTCCTACAATTGACCGTCCAAACCAGAAGACAACAGCAGAAATATCCATGACTGTTTTGGACAATTACACTAGTCTATCCAATGGTGCCCTGGTCAATCAGCAAAAAAATAACGACGGAACGCGTACCGATACCTGGAAAATGGATCTTCCACATGCACCTTACCTGTTTATGATGGCCGTTGGAGATTTTAAGATCTATCACGATAAATACAATAATATCCCTGTTGATTATTACCTGGAACCGAAGTATGCGCCTTATGCGAAAGATATCTTTGGTAAAACTCCGGCCATGATGGATTTCTATGGTAAAACCTTAGGCGTTCCTTACCCTTGGAACAAGTATGCACAGATCGTCTGTCGCGATTATGTTTCTGGCGCCATGGAAAATACCACGGCGACCTTACATGGTGAACATGTTCAAAAGACCAAACGAGAACTTTTGGATGACAACGAAGAAGGTACTATTGCGCATGAGCTGTTCCATCAGTGGTTTGGTGATCTGGTGACGGCCGAATCCTGGTCCAACCTAACGATGAACGAATCTTTTGCAACCTTTGGTGAAATCATCTGGCATGAACATGATGGAGGGAAGGAAAAAGGTGATAAATCTAGATTTGAAAAACTACAATCATACCTCAAATCAACGCTAAATGGTAATAGTCCAGCACTTGCGCGATACTATTACCACGACAAAGAAGATATGTTTGACAATATCAGCTATGCGAAAGGTTCGTTGATATTATATGCCTTAAAACAACAGATGGGCGATACGGCGTTCTATCAATCACTCAAAAAATACTTAACCGAAAACTCTTTCAAAACGGGGGAGCCACAACAGTTGCGCCTTGCAATGGAAGAAGTTACGGGTAAAGACTGGGCTCCGTATTTCAACCAGTGGTATTACAAAGGTGGTCATCCGATCCTCAAAGTAACCCGCAAAAATGAGAACAATATGCTTGTCCTCAACATCGATCAAGTGCAAGATTCCGCGATTCAGACGTTCCAATTATCGCTTGTTATTGACATTTATACCAAGGAAGGAAAAATCAGCAAGACGGTACAGCTCAACCAACGCACCACGCAGTTTACTATTCCCCTAGCAAGTGCCCTGGAATTTATTGATATCGATCCCGAAAAAACACTTGTCGGCGAGATCCGTATCGATAAAACCGAAGCCGATTATCGCTATCAATATGAACATGCTCCTTCTTTTGCCAACCGTGTTGCTGCAGTATTATTTGCCTTTAAAAATCCAAAAAACAAGTTTGGACAAGCGTTATTGACACAAGCATTGGCTGACAGCGATCCCGACCTTGTAGCGATGGCTATTCAGGGGATTGAGCTAACCGATCCAACTGTACACAAATCGACAGAAAAATTGATCGCATCGCTAGCCGAGAAATCAACAGCATCAATTA
The DNA here is from genome assembly GCF_013167215.1 of Sphingobacterium prati. GTDB lineage: Bacteria > Bacteroidota > Bacteroidia > Sphingobacteriales > Sphingobacteriaceae > Sphingobacterium > Sphingobacterium prati. Next base: position 33,611 of record NZ_JABJWY010000032.1, on the reverse strand, counting down.
TACGTGCATCAGCGATCGCTAAACTGGCTGGACTAAAAAGTAAAAAATATGAATCCCTGGTATTGAACGGTCTAAAAGATCAATCCTATATGGTTATTGCCAGCACATTAATGGCCATTAAAGCGAACTATCCTGCGCAACTACAACAGGCACTCAAGCGCGTTGACGCAGATGCAGCTGAATATCTAAAGGCCCACATCGCAAACCTATCCAAATCATAAAATATATTGTGGGAGCGCATTTTGTATTCGCTTCCATTTTCTTTAGATTTGGGCACATGTCAACAAGAAAAAAAATCTATTTTGCCTCAGACTTCCACCTGGGATCCCATCCAGTGGAACGTTCGCGCGAAAGAGAACGGTCTATTATTCAGTGGCTCGACGAGATCAAAGTTGATGCCGCACAACTCTATCTTGTTGGCGATATTTTCGATTTTTGGTTTGAATATGCAACTGTAGTACCGAAAGGTTACATCCGTTTTTTGGGCAAACTAGCGGAAATTGCCGACCTGGGCATCGCAATTACATTATTCAAGGGCAACCACGATATGTGGATGTTTGATTACCTTAAGAAGGAATTACACGCACAGATCATTGACAATGAGCTGGAACTTGAACTCGACAACAAACGTTTTTATATTCACCATGGCGATGGCTTAGGTTCGGGTGACTACAAATATAAATTGCTCAAGAAAGTATTTCGGAGCCGTATCTGCCAATGGTTATTTGCACGATTGCATCCCAACCTAGGGATAGGCATCGCCACCCGATGGTCCAAGCATAGCAGACTCTCCAATAATGAAGATGAGAAATTTCTAGGTGAAGACAAAGAATGGCTGATCGGTCACGCCAAGGAAATCGAGCGTAAACAACACCACGATTTCTATCTATTTGGTCATAGGCACCTTCCCTACGATGTCCAACTGGGTACTGAAAGCCGTATTGTCAACTTGGGTGAATGGATCAATTACTATACCTATGCGGTATGGGATGGAGAAACCTTACGTTTGGAAAAATGGGAGAAAAAATCGTAATTTCCTTAGCAGACTGCTTGTTGGGCTATCATTTTTTACAGTCTGAAAGCATCAATAAACTGGAGCAGATCAGTGAAAAACTTATCTGCAAAAGGAATAATCTACTGATCAGACAAGATAAGATACAGAAAGACATTTATTTTTTGGCTTCCGGACTTGCACGTGTTTATTACGAAACTGCAGATAGACAGATCACCTTAGACTTTGTCTCTCCCGGTGGCACATTAATTTCGATGAACAGTTATGTCCATGATACACCGGGATATGAAAACATCGATCTACTGGAAGACAGTATTGTCTACCGAATTGACCAAAAACAGCTTTTTGCTCTTTACGAAAGTGATATTGCTCTAGCCAACTGGGGAAGGAAAATGGCTGAACTGGAATTTATCAAAGCCGAACAGCGAACCATGTCCAAACTTTTTAATACGGCGCAAGAACGATATGCTGAACTGTTGAAAAAATACCCACAATACATACAACGGATCAAACTTGGCTACATAGCGTCCTATCTAGGGGTTAGCCAGGTGACTCTCAGCCGTATCCGGGCAAATATCCTTTCAAATTTTTAACATTTGTTAAAATTATTTTGCGGGAAAACCTAGAACTTTGTTCCTGAAACAAAAAAACAGAAATATGAACTGGGTATTTTTAATTCTTGGCGGACTATGCGAAATTGGTTTTACCACCTGCTTGGGGAAAGCCAAGGATGCACAGGGCAATGCACAATGGCTTTGGTATGGAGCCTTTGTTGTTTTCCTATTCGCAAGTATGGGCTTGTTGATCAAAGCTACACAAACGCTTCCTCTTGGAACAGCCTACGCCGTATGGACCGGTATTGGTGCTGTCGGAACGGTTTTAATGGGTATTATCTTCTTTAAAGAACCAGCAGATTTCTGGCGCATATTCTTTATTTTCACACTGATTGCTTCCATTGTCGGCCTAAAAGCAGTTTCCTCTCATTAATAGCTGGCTAGGTAGTTCAAAAGCAACAAAATTTCCTTACTTTTGTACTCTCAATAGTAATCTAGGTCATAAATTCCTAGAAGAAGCATTTTTGATATATGTTAGATAAATTACAAGCGATCAAAGAAAGATGGGAAGAAGTGGAAGCTGAATTAAGCAACCCTGACACCATGCAAGATATGAAACGTTTTGCCAAATTAAATAAAGAATACAAGGATTTGGGCAAAATCGTGGACCAATACCATATTTATAGAAATGTGGTCAGTAATATTGATACCAATAAGGACATCATCATGAACGAGAAGGATCAGGAACTTCGTGAGATGGCCAAGGAAGAATTGGACCTATTATTGGTTGAAAAGGAAGAAAAAGAAGAAGAAATCCGGTTGATGTTGATCCCTAAGGATCCGGAGGATGCCAAAAATGCCATTATCGAGATTCGTGGCGGAACTGGTGGTGACGAGGCGGCTTTATTTGCTGGCGACCTTTACCGCATGTATACCCGTTATTTTGAGACAAAAGGCTGGCGTAACGAGGTAATGGATGTGACCGAAGGTACTTCAGGCGGTTACAAAGAGGTTATCCTCAAAGTAATCGGTGAGGATGCTTATGGTCAATTGAAATATGAATCCGGAGTACATCGTGTACAACGTGTTCCCGATACGGAAACACAAGGCCGTGTACATACATCTGCAGCATCGGTAGCGGTATTGCCAGAAGCAGAAGAGGTGGATGTTGAAATCAATCCGGGCGATATTGAATTGCAGACCTCTCGTTCAGGTGGTGCCGGAGGGCAGAACGTGAATAAAGTGGAAACGAAAGTACAGCTGACGCACAAACCTTCGGGTATTGTTGTTGTTTGTCAAGTCGAACGCTCTCAATTGGCCAACCGCGAGCTGGCAATGGAGATGCTCCGCAACAAACTTTACGAACTTGAATTGAACAAAAAGAACGGTGATATTGCAGCAAAAAGAAAAACTTTGGTATCTACAGGAGACCGGTCTGCAAAAATCCGCACCTATAATTATCCACAAGGTCGAGTGACTGAACATCGTATCGGTATGACAATGTACAACCTACCTGCAATTATGGATGGTGATATTCAAGGAATTATCGATGCACTGCAGTTTGCAGAGAATGCGGAGAAGATGAAAGACGGCCAAGTAGACTAGTTTTTTTTCAAAAAATCTTTGCAGATACGTAAACAAACGCTATATTTGCACACCTTCTGAGGAGAAGGGTTGAGGTCTGGTAGTTCAGCTGGTTAGAATACATGCCTGTCACGCATGGGGTCGCGGGTTCGAGTCCCGTCCAGACCGCTTCAAAAAAAGAGAGTAATCTCGGTAAGTTCTTTAACAAAATAAGTTTTTAAGATTTTTAGGTCTGGTAGTTCAGCTGGTTAGAATACATGCCTGTCACGCATGGGGTCGCGGGTTCGAGTCCCGTCCAGACCGCCAAAAATTATTAAAAACAACCTTTAAGATTTTAGGTCTGGTAGTTCAGCTGGTTAGAATACATGCCTGTCACGCATGGGGTCGCGGGTTCGAGTCCCGTCCAGACCGCTAAAATTTTAAAAAACACCTTGTTGGTCTGGTAGTTCAGCTGGTTAGAATACATGCCTGTCACGCATGGGGTCGCGGGTTCGAGTCCCGTCCAGACCGCCAAACAAAAAAAAGCATCATTTGAATAAAATGATGCTTTTTTTTGTTACACGAATTCCTTCACCTGTCTTTTTATTTCATATTGCGTCGCTTCCGAAAGACAATGCTTGATCTCATCGATCAGCTCTTGTGTACGGGACACTTTGAAGCGCCCAAGGTCAATCTTTGGATCATTTCCTTGCAGCGTACATTTGGAATAGACAGCAGCCTGCTCATATTGTTGAGCATCCAAAGTACGGCTATCTTAAGTCACCTGACGTCTTCGATTAATCATCCTACTGACACGATACAACATAAATATGCTCACAACGGAGAGTAGAACGACAATAATTCCCAGTGTCGGATAATGCTCCAACGGACTTTCCTTGGTCTGTTGCACAATGATAACCCCGGCAAGGGAGGCTGCTATTCCCCCAGCCAACTGTTGTAAGGACGAACTAATGCTCATAAATGCCCCTCTGTCTTTCATCTCAGGAACCGCACTGATCAAAGCCGAAGAGGGCGTCATACGGCTCAGAATACCAGCCATCATCAGTATATTCAAAAAGATGACCAAATAAAATGGCGTAACCCCCAAATTTGTATAAATCAACACGACAACCATCAACCATAGCGATGCGAAAGCAAAGATTTTAAATTTATCGTAACGGTCGCTTAATTTACCAACGATAGGCATAATAATCAATGAAGCAATACCGGATATCATAAATAACATGGGCAGCTGCTCATGACTAACGTTCAGATTATTGACGGCGAAAGCACTTCCAAAAGGCATCATCATATAACCGCCGATGGAGAGCAGCGCAGTAGCCAAAAAGCCTATGCGATATTCCTTTTGTGAAAAAGTAGTCCAAAGATGTTTAAGTGCCGATTGACGCTTCTGGAGACCGATATGTGCGGTAATAGGAATTAATTTAACCGCAATGATAATGACAATAACCAAAGCCATTACTGCGATCCACAGGAAAGCACTGTGCCAGCCCCAATTATTTGCGATATACAGCCCTATTGGAATCCCCAGAACCTGGCTGGCGCCAAAGCCCATCTGCACAAAGCCCATGACGCGTCCTCTTTGCTGAAGCGTAAATATATCAGTAATAATAGCCATCGAAATAGACCCAATGACACCGCCAAATAATCCGGTCACCACACGCGCTGCAACCAGTGTCCAATAGTCATTGGCGAAACTGCAGAAGAAGGTCCCAATAATGAAACCGGAATAAAAAAACAGCAAAAGCTTCTTCCGGTCGAAGCGATCCGCAAAACCTGCCGTTAGCAGGCCTGACGTGCCCGCACTAAAAGCGTAGGCCGAAACTGCAACCCCAAATTGAGCTGGTTTTAGATCGATGGCTTTCATCAAAATATCGCCCATCGGAGACATCACCATAAAATCAAGTACGACGGTAAATTGTGTAATCGCCAGCAAAAACACAACGAGTTTTTGGTACGCCGTAAACGGGGCATTCGCCTGTTGGTCTATTTCCATACGATAACGTTGATCTTGGTTTAAACTGGGTTAAAAATACAGAAGCGCCGCAACATTCTAACTAATAAGTTTATAAAAATTATTTATATTTCATTTTAACACGCTTAAATCCATTTTTTTTTACCAAATCCTATGGTGTTTTGGTAGACCTACAGCCAACATTTTACAATTCTTACCCGACCCCTATCGGTAAATTCGCGGTCAACGCCCAAGCTACCATGTAATAAGCAAACCCACTGGATTTAATTTACCCACTACCTTACTTCTCTCGCAGAAACAGCTGATTTTATTAAAGCCTATTGCATCCGTAAAAACAGCTAAGCTACTCAAGTCAGCAACTATAATAAAAAAGCCAGCCCTTCTGTTTCAAGTGCTGGCTTTCATCGCTTTTAACACGTTTTTTATTCGGCAATAACAGCAAATTCAGCTCCTGAAGCGAAATCATCACCATGTTGCGAACTCAATGCTATAAAGCGGATATAACGTCCTTTGACAGGCTTTTCAAACCGAACGGTTTTGAGTTTCTTACTCCGTTCGAATGTGCCCGACATCAGGTCTTCCCAATTTTTGCCATCTTTACTTATCTGAATCTTATAATCCTTGATATCGCCATTCGCGCCATCCGGTCTCGGTAAAAAAGTAAAGCCTTTGATTGTTTTCACACTCGCGGCATCGAAATCAACCCAATGCGGATATTGAGCGACGGTGACTGAATACATTGTATGCCAGATCGACGAAGGATCTCCATCCAATAGGTTCTTGGCATCACCTTCACCAGTCTCCTGGCTGGAAGCAAAGACCACTTCCATCGGAACCGTCTCGATCTTGCCGTATTGTTGTGTTACTTTTAGTTTTTCATTCTCCTGATACCAGGCCGTTATTGTTCCGCCCTGACGCAGATCAAAAGCATTCGTATAGGTATTTGCTTTTCCGTTATTCACCGTATACAGCACAGTCTCCGCTTTATTTCCCGAAAGAATGGACACTTCACCGGTCGAACTTCTGGCAAAAGAAATCGGGGCATCACCCGCCGTAGCCACCTGTGCTTTGGCCAAGTAGTCATTTTGTCGGATCGGACGGATAATAAATCCTATTGACGTTGGTACAGCTTTCACACGGTCTTTTTCCAATGGCGGCCCTTGACCGCAGCTATTACCGCCCAGACCGGTGACCGCAGCGTCTAGGTGCAAATGCACTCCCGAACTCTTTGGTAGCTGATAAGGGTGCGGTGCAAATGTCAATTCCAGTTCGCTGTATTCCAAAGCGGATGTCGCAAGATGTTCTTTCGCAATGAAGACCGCCCCTTGCCCATCCTTATTGGTCAGGGATGTCCAGCGCACGTCCTCATTGTTACTCATATTCTGCGGATTGGGCCATGATACGAACTGATCTTTCACTGTACTTTTATGCAATTCAATAAATTGTGCCGTTTTTCGATCCGCATAGTTATTGATCGGGCCACGTCCATAATAGGTATAGTTGCCAAATTCACCCGGCAATTGCAAGGAATAGCCCAGTCTAGCCAATACGACACTTGCATTGTTTGAAGTGATACTAGACGACAATTCAATCGAACCATCTTGGTATATCGTCCAGATCTGATTGCTCGTAAATTTGAAATCATCATTGCTAAACGGTTTATCCGTATGTGCTTTGAGGGTATATGTTCCTGATGTTCCACCTAACAATGAAGCTCCATAGGGAGCCTGAGACTCGATTGTAAATGCCAAAACTATTGTCCCGTCTTTCTTCGTATAGCTATTTGAAGACAATACTTTATGTTTTAAGTTGTGTAAGCCCTTTTCAAACCATTGCTGATAAGCCCAGTTATCATTATCAACAGGCGCACGCAATGCATCCAGTTTAGGTCCTTCACCATCACGTATAATTTGCTTATCAGCATACGCCAAACTATAGATTGACCCAGTCTTATTATCAAATTTTGCGACAAACTGATCCCCCTTCACGACCTGAAGCTCACCTTCCTTGGAAAGTACGGGATTTTTACCTTTGGCAACAGTCGAAATCAACGGTTTATTTTCCGCGGCTTTGACAAACAGCTGCTCTTCCATTTGGACAAAACCCCTATTTGCCCATGGCTTATCCTCGTTGAGCAAAAATTGAACCTTGACAAAATATTCAGATCCCACATCCAATTTAGCGTATTCGATCGGTAGGACAACTTGTTTTTTCTGGCGCGCTTTGGGTAGATCAGCAGAGGCTATTGTACCCGTGCTTCCAGCAACAGCTACCCCATCTTTGAACAGTGACCATTGAACCTGATAGTCACTAAGATCTTTGAAATAGTTTTTATTGAATAGCTCAATTTTTCCCTGTGGAATATCAACGGCCTTAACGCCTACATTTTGATAAACCTTTTTGACCTCAAAATACTGAGGTTTGGGTTTCATATCGGCAAAGATCAATCCATTGTTGACGAAAGTACCGTCATTCGGCTTATCCCCAAAATCACCACCATAAGCCATAAAGCGGTCGCCAGTTTTCTTATCGTAGTAATACATGGCTTGGTCGATCCAATCCCAGATTGCGCCGCCCATAAAGAAGTTGGTCGATTCGATGGCTTCCCAGTAATCAATTAAGTTACCGACAGCATTTCCCATGGAGTGCGCGTACTCAGAAATATGGAAAGGGTACTTCAGCTTGTAGGTTCCTTTGACAGCCCCTCTGACCCAGTCAATGGAGGGATACTGATTTGAGCCCATATCTACGATCGCGTTGTTGCGTTCGTACTGAACAGGTCTTGAGGTATCTATTTTCTTGATCGCATCATAAGCCGCTACAAAATTATCTCCGGGACCAGCCTCGTTACCAAGTGACCAGATCACGATAGAAGGATGGTTGATGGTGGCATGCACCATTTCAATATTCCGTGCTACATGGGCATTTTTCCATTCAGGAACATGAGAAAGCGATTCCTTTCCATAATAGTATTGATGGCTTTCAATATTAGCCTCATCCTCCAGATAGATACCGTATTTGTCACAAAGGTAGTACCAATAGGGCGGTTCCGGATAGTGTGAATTGCGCACATGATTGATATTGGCACTTTTCATCAGCTTTACCTCGGCTTCCATCTGCTCCCGGGTGACGACTTTTCCATGTTCAGGATTCGTCTCATGGCGGTTCACACCTTTCAGCTTAACCGTTTTTTCCGTTGATGTAGTAATAACGTCCGGCAAGACCAAATTCATCGTCAGATGCCTTGGTATCTTTAATTTCAACCTTCCGAAACCCGACATAAGTGGAAACCGTTTCAACCGTTTTATTTTTCTTGTCCTTTAATTCTGCTATTAAGGTATACCGATAGGGAAGTTCAGCGGACCATTTATCTGGATTTTTGACCGCTAATGTCGCTTCGATGCTATTCGAAGCCTTCGCATCCAACTGTGGAACGACAGCAGACACTTCAGCCTGATCTACCAAGGTATTTTCATCGCTATACAGTTTATTCTTATACAAGGAATAAACAACCTTATACCCTTCAGCTTTCTTACTGCCCAAATTACGGACGGTACCGGTAATTTTCAATGCACCATCCTCATAGTGGTCATCCAATGTCGGAATTGCTGCCAGATCACGAATTTGGATGTTGGGTGTTGAAGTCAGGGATACATCGCGAAATATTCCCGGCAAGCGAAACATATCCTGGTCTTCCAAGAATGATGCGTCCGAGCTGCGATAGACTTCTACCGCCAACACGTTCTCCCCGTCTTTTTTTAAGAAAGGAGAAATATTAAATGAAGCGAGGTTTCTGGAATTTTTTGAAAAGCCAATATATTTGCCATTCACCCAAAGGTAGAAAAATGAGTCTACCCCATCAAAATTGAGAAATACCTCACGACCGTCCCAATCCTTCGGAACGGTAAAATTACGGCGGTATGAACCGACTTCATTACGGTATACATAAGTGGTCCAATCTTGCGGAGGTGTACGCATCACCCCTCCACGCCAGTCATCTACCTTGACCTGGTGTTGAAAAATCACGCGCTGGTTGGTGTAAATAGGCACACCATACTTTAAGCTGCCATCCTTCTGAATACCAAATATGTTCCAGCTCATTGGAACGGGTACTGACTCCCAGGCATTAACATCATAGTTAGGATCATAAAAATCCTTTGGCCGTTCATCCGGTGCCTTGACCCAATGGAACTTCCAGGAACCGTTGAGTGAGCGCCAAAAGTTACTATACTCGGGAAGTACTTTTCTTGCGGTTTCGACGTTTGAAAAGGAAAAGAATGAAGCGTGTGGTAATTCCTTATTGAGGGATAGCAATTGTGGCGATTCCCATTCATTCCCTTTTGGAGATAGCATATTTTCATATTGGAAGCCTGCGATAGGGGCCGTGAATGACTGTGCTCTTGTTGAAGTCGAATGAAGGGTCAGCAACGAAGCCAGCAAGGTTGAAAAAATAACGGATTTTCTTAACATAATGTATTTAAGCATTTTAGTTCAGGAAACCAAATGTAACTTCATTTAAGAGGAATAACAAGCAGATTATTAAAGCACTCGATTGCGAAACTTTTTCGATACATAGAAAAAGCAGATGATATATCTGCCCGCCTGAAAATTGAGAAAAAACAAATGCTTTCGGTTTCAGGGAATAAGCAGTATTTTTGGGCATAGATTTCGCGTTAAACAAATAAAAGTTTACGTTTGAAAATATTTTGGAGATTTTTATTTTTCAAAGGGTTACAATTTAGGCATTAAGGTATTAATAGGTGAGTAAATTCAGTAAATCAGTCCTGCTAGAAAATGATGAGCAAATCATTGAAGGCCTTAAAGAAGGCAATAGCTTGGCGATAGATAGTATCTATAAACGATATTATCCGTCCATAAGCCATATGATACTGCAAAACAATGGAAGTGAGGATGAAGCAAAAGATATTTTTCAGGAAGCTGTGATTGTGCTCTATGATAAAGTTGCCAAAGGCGACTTTGAACTCAGCAGCAAACTAAAAACATATCTTTACTCGATTTGCCGGAGGCTTTGGCTAAAGCAACTCAATCGTGCTGGTTTTGGCAATAGTGACATTAGCGGTTATGAAGACTCTTTATTTGAGGAAGAAGATTTACAACAGCATCAAGAACTTGAGAAAAAGTTTGATCAAATGGAGCTTGCGCTGGAGAAAATGGGTGAACCCTGTAAGACAATCTTACACGATTTCTATATCTTAAACCACTCGATGCAGAACATCTGTGAAAAATTTGGCTATACCAATACAGATAACGCCAAAACTCAAAAGTATAAATGCCTACAACGGCTGAAAAAAATATTTTTTTCAGCAGATTAAAATTTGAGTAACACCATGGGAACAATGAATCAAAGAGAATTTTTCGAATTGGCCGACCAATACCTGCGCGGGGAATTGCCTGCAGCGGAAAAAGCTGCTTTCGAATCTTTTTGTGCCGAAAACCCTTCGTATGCTGCCCAATTACAACAACACCGCGACTTTGTTACCAATATGAAGGAAACTAGCCAAAGGCTTGATTTCAAAAAAGTATTGGCAAACTCAGCCAAGGAATATCATAAATCCCAAGGTAAAACCACGAAAGTGGTTCCGATAAAACAATCTACTGTTATTTCACTTTGGGAACGGATAAAAGCGAGCTCTCTAGTAGCTGCAGTTGTGGCAGTATTTGCGGTATTTGGCACCTTATGGCTTAGCGGCTATTATAGCAACTTGGAAAAAGCTTCTTCGGATTACAGCGCATTACGTCGCGACATGAATAATGTTAAAAAGAACGTAAATGCACATAACGCTGCGATCAGGGATATGAATGATAACAAGTCGGTTAAAGGTAGCGAGAGCCAATTTGGAGCGACAGGTTTTATGCTAACAACAGATGGCTATGTGGTGACGAATTATCACGTAGTCAGTGGAGCTGACTCCATTTATCTGCAAAATAGCAAAGGAGAATCTTATAAGGCCCAAGTCGTTCATACGGATGCCAGCAAAGATTTAGCAATCCTATACATCGCAGATAAAAACTTTAAAAAGGCTAAAAGCTTGCCTTATACGTTCAAAACATCTACTTCGGATTTAGGAGAAGATATCTACACCATCGGTTTCCCTCGTGATGAAGCGGTATATGGTCAAGGATACTTGAGCTCTTCAACGGGTTATGCGGGTGACACCATTGCTTATCAAATATCCGTTCCTGTCAATCCAGGGAACAGTGGTGGCCCAGTACTGGATAGTAGAGGTAATGTGATCGGTATTATCTCTGGTAAACAACGCGGAATAGATGGCGCTGCTTTTGCCATCAAAACCAAATCAATCATGAATGCGCTTGCTGATATCCCAAGTGACTCATTGACCACAGGCGTTAAAATCAATAAAAAGAATGCTTTGGCTGGTTTACCAAGAACCGAACAAATCAAAAAATTACAAGACTATATTTATATGGTTAAAGTCTATTAAGATCTAATCTTATACTATAAAAAGGCGGAACGTAAGTACCGCCTTTTTCTTTTTTGCCACAGTGGTGGATATAGCTTAACACCGTGATTTCCATGTAAAAGTGGGTTATTTCACAGAGAAACCTCTCACGTAGAATAAAAAAAGATGCCGTAAGTATGAAAAGAAGATAAGAGGATACAAAAAATGGAGTGTCTTCTCTTCTCGGACACTCCATTTTCATATATAAGAATTTTAACTAAATTATTATAAATTAGGTTGCGGAGTTGTTCTCAGATAAGGCTTGATCTCCTTAAATCCTTTTGGAAATTTTGCGGGAATGTCTTCGGTCTTGATAGCAGGCACAACAATAACATCCTCTCCATGCTTCCAATCAGCAGGTGTGGCAACTTGATAGTCTGCAGTGAGTTGTAATGAATCTATCACCCGTAAGATCTCATCAAAATTACGCCCTGTAGAGGCTGGATAAGTCAAGGTCAATTTTATCTTTTTATCCGGGCCAATAATGAAAACCGAGCGCACGGTAGCGGTGACTGAAGCATTCGGATGAATCATATCGTAAAGCTCAGAAATATGATGGCCTTCATCGGCAATAACTGGAAAATTCACCTCAGTTTGCTGCGTTTCATTGATATCCTTGATCCAGTTCAGGTGATCATTTACATTGTCCACACTTAATGCAATCGCTTTGACACCCCTTTTATCAAATTCAGACTTCAATTTCGCAGTACGTCCCAACTCTGTTGTACATACCGGTGTATAATCAGATGGATGTGAAAAGAATACCACCCAGCTATCTTTAATATAATCGTGAAAATCTATTTCACCGATTGTCGTTTGCGCTTTAAAATTTGGCGCTTCGTCTCCTAATCTTAAACTCATAATCTTATCATTTAAATATGTTCAAAACTACATACTCTACAAATATAGTAGATTAAATTTAGCAAACAAATAATTCCCCGCTTTTTTTGATTCAAATGAAAAAACAGGACCTATATACTATGCAAGCATAATATATATTTTGTATATTTGGGTGTAAGCTAGCATCTAACAGGTGGCAAAAATTAGCTCCACAGGCATAAGGTAAAATATTTTGCTTCGAAACGATTTGTACAAGACCGCACGAATAAGTTATAAACCATAAAATTGAGATAACATGAACTTTGAACTAAGTGAAGAACATAAAATGATCCGTGATGCAGCGCGGGAGTTTGCTCAGGAACTAAAAGCAGGTGTCATACAACGGGATGAAGAAGCTCAATTTCCAGCAGATTTTGTCAAACAAATGGCCGAACTTGGCTTTATGGGTATCATGACGCCTGAAGCTTATGGCGGGGCGGGAATGGATACCCTAGCCTATGTACTTGTATTGGAGGAGATCGCCAAGATTGATGCATCTGCAGCCGTTATTGTTTCAGCACATAATTCGTTGGTGCTTTATGGCCTCAATGCATTTGGAACCGAAGAACAAAAACAAAAGTATCTGGTTCCATTGGCTAAAGGGGAAAAATTGGGTGCGTTTGCTCTCTCAGAGCCAGAAGCTGGGTCGGACGCATCTTCACAACATACAACAGCCGAAGACAAAGGTGATCACTACCTGCTGAACGGTACGAAAAACTGGATTACAAATGGTGGGCACGCCGATATCTACCTAGTCATTGCACAGACTCATCCAGAAAAAGGTCATAAAGGAATCAATGTATTAATTGTTGAAAAAGGATTACCGGGATTCAGCATTGGACCAAAGGAAAATAAACTGGGAATTCGAAGTTCGGATACACATTCGCTATTATTTTCGGACGTTAAAGTGCCAAAAGAAAATCGAATTGGTGAGGATGGCTTTGGATTTAAATTTGCCATGAAAACGCTCGATGGGGGCCGTATAGGGATTGCTGCACAAGCATTAGGGATTGCTGCTGGTGCTTACAATCTGGCACTTGCCTATGCCAAGGAACGCAAAACATTTGGAAAACCCATTTCAGAACATCAGGCCATCCAATTTAAACTGGCCGATATGGAAGTCGATATTGAAACGGCCCGACTATTGACCTATAAGGCTGCGTGGACTAAAGATCAGGGACTGCCGTATGGAAAGGAGGCCGCAATGGCCAAGCTCCATGCCTCTGAGGTAGCCATGAAACATACGGTCGAAGCTGTGCAGGTGCATGGTGGCTATGGCTATGTGAAAGAATACCATGTCGAACGATTAATGCGCGACGCCAAGATCACGCAGATCTACGAGGGAACGTCTGAAATACAACGTCTGGTCATCGCACGGGAAATTTTGCGGTAAAAGTGATAAGATCAATAAGAAAGCATGTCCACTCTTAAAAAATGGACATGCTTTCTTATTGATTATTCAATTTACTATCTATCATCGACAGGTATTGATAATCCTGAAAGGAAAAACTCGCCGTCTCAGCCATAGCCAAATTTAAGATGAGTTTTGCTTTCCGCAATAAATTCTGCTGCTCTTCACCCTGTGCATTCAACCCATCAAAGAAGAAGGTCAATGCCAGTGGATGTAGCTGCTGTGCTTGCAAATCTTCTTTTGTGTAGGAAGTAAGTTCATCGTCGGAAAGCTTTAGGTAAAAATCCCGGTCTTTTTCAAAAAACTTTTGATAGGCATCTGCAAATAAAGCCGGATCACTAGGCTCAGCAAAAGCATCATAACCCTCGATCCATATGCGAAGAAATTTTCCGATATCTTCAACCCAACGCACCATTAAATCTTTTTTAAAACTTACTCCCATTTTGAAATCTATTATCGGATCTGTCCATTACCGCGGACAATCCATTTTTCTGTTACCAATTTTTCCAATGCAAAGGGCCCACGTGCATGCAGTTTCTGCGTGGAGATACCTATTTCTGCTCCCAATCCAAATTCCCCACCATCCGTAAAACGTGTGGAAGCATTTGCATATACCGCTGCGGCGTCCACTTCATTCAAAAACCGCTCGATAGCCAACTCGTTTGAAGACACAATACACTCCGAATGTTTTGAAGAATACTTTTCGATATGTTCCAATGCTTCGTCCAGTCCATTGACCGTTTTTATCGAACACTTCAAATCTAGAAATTCTCTTCCAAAATCCGCCTCTTCCGCCGCCACTAAATTTGAAAATCTTTGCTGCTCCAATAGCTTAAATGCAAAGGAATCCGCAAATACCTCCACTGCAGCATTTTCAAGATAAGGCGCCAACTTAATTAAAAACTCCGGTGCCACATTCTGATCTACTAAAACTGTGTCCAAAGAATTACACACCGATGGTCTTGAGATCTTGGCATTGGCCACAATCTTTGCTGCCATTTCGAGATCGGCAGTGTTATCCACATAGGTGTGGCATACACCGGCTCCGGTTTCAATAACAGGAACTTTGGCATTTGCCCGGACAAAATCTATCAAAGACTGTGAACCGCGCGGAATAATAATGTCAACATATTTGGTTGCCTCCAGCAATTCCGATACGTGCTTACGGTCGACGGGCAACAATTGGACGATATCTTTTGTGATGCCCTGTCGTTCCAAGACGCCATGAATGACGTTCAACAAAGCCTCATTTGTATATAATGCATCGGAGCCACCTCTCAACAAACAAACATTGCCCGATTGGAGGCAAAGAGCTGCGACATCTATCGTTACATTTGGACGGGACTCATAGATCACCCCGACAACACCGAGCGGGACCGTTATTTTCTCTATTTCTAATCCGTTGGGTAAAATTTTCTTGAACAACAGCTGATCGGTCGGATCTGCTAGATCAGCAATCTGTTTTACGCTAGCTGATAGTGCCTGTAAGCGATCACTATTCAGCAGAAGACGGTCTTTCTTTGGATCTCCATCATCCATACGATCCAAATCCATTTTATTGGCATGCAGGATAAGTGCTTCTTTTTCAATAAGTGCCGCTGCGATGGCATTTAAAGTTGTCTTTTTGGCCTCAGGCGCAAATTGTTGCAAGAACTGCTTCGCCTTCGCTGCCGACTTCAGTTGTTTGATTATTGATTCACTCATAACAATACGATATCATTTGCATGCGCAATTTCTAAATTCTTTTTACTGGATTGGGATAATAAGGACGAATCCATTTTTGCACGGGCCACGGCCACCGTCAGACCTTCGAGATTCACTATGTTCAACACCTCTCCTTTCTCAAAATGTTCGACAATGCGGGTGACGCCAACAGCCAATAAGCTTTTATGTTTTAATAAAGCCTCCTCGGCACCACGATCGACCATCAACTCGCCTTTAATTAGGCTCCCACTCGCCAACCATTTTTTTCGCGAGGAGATCTTTTTGCTCTCAGGCAAGCACAGCGTGCCCGTCTCATGTTTGATGGCTTTTGTGATCGCATCTTCAGTCTGCATGCTAAAAATAACAACCTCGATGCCCATCTGATTGGCAAGACGGGCAAAATTCAATTTTGAAGTCATCCCGCCTAATCCTACAGCTGACTTATCCTTTCTTGCTAATCCCAAGATACCCCGATCAATGGTTTCGATCTTTTCTATAATTTTATTATTTGCATCCAACACGCCCGGAACAGAGGTACTAAACAATAATTTTTCAGCCCCAAATCCAACCGCAATCAGCGTTGCCAGTTCATCGTTATCCGAAAACTTCAACTCTTTATTACTCACTACATCATTTTCATTTGCTACCGGGATAACGTTGTTGCGCCATAGTTCCTCATAAGTGTTCTTTAACTGGAGAAACTGGTCTCGATTGGAAAAATGATGCCTTTCACATAAACTTTGCGCCAATGAAATCTTGAAAGGTCTGAAATAAGTTGAATACGTATTAATCAATATTGGATTCCCAATAGCAGCTGCAGCTTTCCGCTCCGACAGCGTGCCTGTGTAACTGGGGAGAAAACGCTTGCCGGCAGCAACAGCACCCGAAGATACCAGGACAATATTGTATTTCTTCTGTAAAGAAGCAATCTGTCGGGCAATCTCCAAAACAATACGTTCATCAACTTCTCCCTCTTTCGTGGTAATAGAAGCCGATCCAAATTTGACAACGAGAATAGGCTTTTTCATTGTAAGTATGCTTTAGTTTAGATTAAAGCTCTAATTTACTGAGAAGAATTTGATTTTTGCAAAATATGTTAATATTTGAACAATTTTAAGTAAATAAATGTAGCCTGTTTTTATGATGCATATCGAACGAAGATTTGAAAGCAAAAGAGGAGGCCAGAATGTAAATTCGTTCTCCGTGAGAATCAAATCTATGAGACGATACTATAGAAGACCTGCAAGATTAAATAAAAGTAGGGCTGCCCAAGAAGGCTGGATAGCCCTAAATAATTCAGTTGCTAATTTTACGACGGGAAGCGTTCATCATAGAGCTTCTCCAAAGAGAACATTTCGTCGCGGTATTTTGCTGCTTCCAAGAAATCCATTTCTTTCGCTGCTTTGTCCATTTTCTTGCGAACATTATCGACGGCCTTCTTCAGATCTTTTTCACTCAGGTACTGCATGACAGGATCAGCAGCAATAACTTGTGTAGGATCTGGCTCAACATAAATCTTTGGCTCAATTCCCGAGAAATCGGCAACAGAGGTTTGCTCCAGGATTTCTTCCCTCGTCTTACCTACCGTTCGAGGGGTGATGCCATGTTCAACATTATAGTTCATTTGCTTATCCCGTCGACGATTTGTTTCGTCTATTGTTACACGCATACTATCCGTCATCCTATCCGCGTACATAATAACCCGTCCTTTATCATTCCGTGCAGCACGTCCGATCGTTTGGATTAGCGAGCGTTCCGAGCGTAGAAAACCTTCCTTATCAGCGTCAAGAATAGCCACAAGTGTCACTTCAGGTAAATCCAATCCTTCCCGAAGCAAATTCACACCTACCAAAATATCAAACTCACCCAAACGCAATCCCCGTAAAATCTCCACTCGTTCCAGGGTTTTAATTTCGGAGTGTATATAACGCACTTTCAAGTTTAGCTTGGTCATATATTTGGATAACTCCTCAGCCATCCGTTTGGTCAGCGTCGTCGCTAAGATACGGCCCCCCTCTTTGATTGTCTTGTCGACCTCCTCTAAGAAATCATCTACCTGATTGATAGCTGGACGGACCTCAATAACAGGATCCAATAATCCAGTTGGACGGATGACCTGCTCAACAACAACACCTTCTGTCTGTTGAAGTTCATAATCTCCAGGGGTAGCAGAGACATAAATAGTTTGATTGGTCAACGATTCAAATTCCGGGAAATTGAGTGGCCTATTATCCAACGCTGCTGGCAATCTAAAACCATGCTCTACCAAAGATACTTTGCGTGAACGGTCACCACCATACATAGCCCTTAACTGAGGCAAAGTAACATGGCTTTCATCGATAACAAGCAGGTAGTCCTCGGGAAAATAATCCAGCAGACAGAATGGACGCATCCCTGGCTTTCTACCATCAAAGAATCGAGAATAATTTTCTATGCCTGAACAATAGCCCAGTTCGCGCATCATTTCCAGATCGTAATTCACCCTTTCTTCCAAACGTTTGGCTTCTAACATCAGTCCCTCTTCTTCCAGTTGCGTCTTACGCTGCATTAATTCATCCTGGATAGCCCAAACCGATTCTTTGAATTTTTCCTTCGGCGTAACGAAAAGGTTCGCAGGGAAAAGCGCTAAATCTTCCATTTTATTTAAGGTCTTGCCGGATATTGGATCGATCTCACTCAATTCATCAATTTCATCGCCAAAAAACGAAATACGGATTGCAAAATCCAGGTAAGCCGGATATACATCGACGGTATCACCCTTCACGCGAAATGTACCACGCTTAAATTCGGTTGTTGTTCTGGAATAGAGTATCTCAACCAATTTATGTAAAAAAGCATTCCGGGCTATTGTCATCCCAACACCAAAACGAAAAATTGAGCGGGAAAAATCTTCTGGATTCCCCATACCATAGATACAGGACACCGAAGAGACCACAACTATATCCCGCCGTCCTGACATCAATGATGAAGTCGTTGCTAATCGCAGCTTTTCTATTTCCTCATTGATCGCCAAGTCTTTTTCGATATAGGTATTTGTAGAAGCTATAAATGCTTCTGGCTGATAATAATCATAGTAAGAAACAAAATAATTGACCGAATTATTTGGGAAGAACTGTTTAAATTCGCCATATAGCTGAGCCGCTAATGTTTTATTATGACTTAATATTAGGGTCGGTTTCTGCGTTTCTTGAATTACATTGGCTATAGTAAATGTTTTACCAGATCCCGTAACCCCCAGGAGCGTCTGATATTGCTCACCTTGTTCAACACCTGCTACCAATTCTTTGATTGCCTCTGGCTGATCACCCGTCGGCCTGTATTCTGATGTCAATTCAAATTTCATACAAATCCTATTTCTTAAAGAAAACTATTTCGGTCTTTCGGTAAACATCTCAGCAGGTATATCCCTAAATTTCTGCTTAAAAATTCGTCACGCTAGCACCATGATGTAATCTATTCATATTGCGATTTTGCAACATGTGGTCTAGGGCCATATTTTAGATGATCTACACACAAATTTACTAATTTTTTTACCATTTTAGAGCAAACTATATTATGCGGCAGATGTTATTACTTTCAGTTGATTATTTACTATCTTTAGCTTAAACTGAACTAGCACTCACGTCATGGTCACTATTCTATCTACTCAAAACAGCATTGCAAATCATTTTATTGCAGAATTGCGAGACGTCACTATCCAACGGGACCGCATGCGATTCCGTCGAAACTTAGAGCGACTCGGAGAAGTATTTGCTTATGAGATCAGTAAAACCATGGCTTTTAAACCGGTGGAAGTTGAAACACCATTGGGGGTGGCCAAGACTCATCTGTTAATGGAACAGCCTGTATTGGCTACCATACTAAGGGCTGGACTTCCATTCCATCAAGGTTTATTGAATATCTTCGACCAAGCCGACAATACGTTTATCGCGGCGTATCGACACACGAAAAAGAGCGGTGAGTTTGAAGTTCATAAAGAGTATGTGAACACACCGAATTTAGATAATAGAACAGTGATCATCGTCGATCCTATGCTAGCGACAGGAAGGAGTCTGGTCTTATGCTGTAAAGACCTTTTAGCAGAATATGAGATCAAGGAGTTGCATATTGTTGCTGCCATTGCGTCAGAAGAAGGATTAAACCATGTTAAAGCTTTTGTCCCTACCGCAAATATCTGGGTCGGAGATGTCGACAACGAATTGACGACTAAAGCTTATATCGTTCCCGGTCTTGGCGATGCAGGAGACCTGGCCTATGGTGAAAAACTTCATTAATGTGGATAATTATTTAAAATTAAATTAACACTTAGCTCATTGAAATTCAGTAAATTTATATCAATGATGAAGTTTAATTTTTTTATATCTAATTTATACCACTATGAGATGGCAAAAATACAATGGCGAATCCATTCGCTCTACGATTTTCGATGCTGTTGAGGAAGTCATTAAACGAGAAGACGCCTTAGGGAACAAGCTCAAGGTTTATATCGGCACCGATTCCCAAGTCAAAAGAGGAATCATCGACTTCGCCACCGTCATCGTCTTTCTCAGAGAACATAAAGGTGGGTTTATGTTTATCCAACGAGACAAAAGGCATCATCGAATGAGTATCAAGGAACGGATGCTACTCGAAGTCCAAAAATCCATCGACATCGCCTACCAACTCTGCCCCCTCCTCGAAAAACACAAAGTAGACCTCGAAGTCCACGCCGACATCAACACCAATCCAAATTTTCAGTCAAATGTAGCTCTCAAGGAAGCCATGGGGTATATTATGGGTATGGGATTCGTCTTTAAGGCCAAACCAGAGTCTTTTGCAAGCACCAATTGTGCTAATAAGCAGGTGCAGTAGCTGACTGTTGGGCAGACTTCGTATATTTAGGTGTAATTTTTAACACACCAAATGCAGGATTTTTTTCAGCAGATTGTCAGTCAATTTGCCCAGACCACTTGGCTCGAATGGTTAGGTACGCTAACTGGCTTCCTTTGTGTCTATTTGGCCGCAAAGCAAAATATATGGAACTGGCCCATTAGCATCATCAGCGTGATCTCCTATGCCATTCTTTTTTATGATGCTAGGCTCTACGGCGACACCTTATTGCAGTTTTATTTTCTATCCACGGCAGTTTATGGTTGGTATTATTGGTTTAAGCGAAAGGAGGAGAATAAAAAACCTATTGTTAAAGCCAATAACGTTCAGTTGGTGTTAAGCATCCTTGCTATCATCTGCTTGACGGCCGCAATTGGCTATCTTCTGGACAGTAAGACAAACTCTGATGTGCCTTATATTGACGCATTTTGCACTGCTGTAAGTTTTATCGCCCAATTTTTAATGACGAGAAAAATCCTCCAGAACTGGCTTCTTTGGATTTTTGTTGACATCTGCTACATCCCGCTTTATGTACACAAGCAACTTATGTTAACAGCAGTATTGTATTTCGTATTCGCCATTATCGCTTGGAAAGGTTATCGGGATTGGCAAAAAACCTATAAAAATTTTGCGTAATATTGCCTATCAAAAAGATAGATGTGGGAAAAGAGTTAATAAAAATTGCTGTCGTTGGACCCGAGTCTACAGGAAAGTCAACCATGGCACAGTATCTTGCTAAAAAATTTCAAACCGTATGTGTACCGGAGTATTCACGCTATTATTGTCAAAGCCTCAACAATAAATACACATTGCAGGATGAGGTCAATATGTTTTATGGGCAGGTTGCTTTGGAAAAAGCACTCCTTCCTTTAGCAAAGGAAAATATCCTGATCTGTGACACCACCTTTATGACAGTAAAAATTTGGTCTGACCATCTATTCAAACATACCCCAAAAGAAGTCAGGGATAAAATACAACAACATCCCTATGATCTCTATTTACTGATGGATATCGACCTTCCCTGGCAAGACGATCCCTTAAGAGATTTTCCGGAGCAACGAGAACACTTTATGGAAGTATGGAAGACGGAATTAAATGCTGTCAATGGTCAATATCACATTATCTCGGGCGTGGGACAGCAGCGGCTGGAAAATGGCTTAGCAGCTGTTAACGATTTTCTGACATTGATTTGAGACAAGCACCTTGACGAGCCTGTCTTTTACACCTATATTTGTAATGTAAAGTATTGCATTAGGCCACTGATCAAAATTGAAAGCCTTGCAATACCAGAAGTGAATTAGAATATTAACATTTTTACTTAAGAAATAATGTATCCAGAATATTTAGTAGCTCCAATGCGTCAAGAGTTAGTTGATGCAGGATTCGAAGAATTAAAAACTCCAGAAGCAGTTGACAATGCTATCGCTTCAGAGGGGACAGTTTTTGTTGTTGTAAACTCCGTTTGTGGTTGTGCAGCAGCAAATGCGCGCCCAGCGGCAAAAGCTGCTGTAAAAAATGAAAAACATCCTGCAAAATTGGTTACCGTTTTTGCAGGTATGGAAACTGATGCTGTTAACAAAGCACGTAATTACATGCTGCCTTACCCCCCATCTTCACCTGCGATGGCATTGTTCAAAGATGGTAAGTTGGTACATATGATTGAAAGACATATGATTGAAGGTCGCCCAGCACAAATGATTGCTGACAATTTGGCTGCTGCATTTGACGAGTACTGTTAATCCGTATTTTGATTTTTGAATTAAAAAGGCTGTCCGAGTTATTTGGATAGCCTTTTTTGCGATTAAACAGCCGTGGCTTCATCTAGCCGCCTTCGCCTTCCATCCTTATAAGCTTCCTTATTATTCACTCACTTTAGATTTTAGGTGATTAATATTTTAAAGAAAGATTCATCCATGTAAGCGCTTTTTTCTATTTTTAGCATTATGAAAAATTTTCCAATTATTCCTTTCCTCTTTTGCTTCATCTTCTTCGCTTGTTCTCCGCAAGAGAAAATAGATCTCATTGTATACAATGCGCAAGTCTACACCGTAGATTCCACATTCAGTACAGCGCAAGCATTTGCAGTCAAGGATGGGAAATTTATCGCAATCGGTTCGAACGACGAAATTCAGCAGAAGTACGAGGCCAAGGAAAAAATAGACGCTGATGGAAAAGCCATTTATCCGGGATTTTATGACGCACACGCACATTTATTTGACGAAGCCGAACTGATGGATCAGGTCGATCTCAATGGAGCCGATTCTTTTGAAGAAGTGATTCAACGAGTTAAAAATTATCAACAGAAGAATCCCAATAAAACTTGGCTTATCGGGGGCGGCTGGGACCAAAATCGCTGGAAAGACAAATCCTTTCCTACGAAAAAGTTGCTGGATAGCGCTTTTCCAGACATACCGGTGTATTTAATCCGTGTTGACTATCATGCCGCCGTGGCAAACTCCAAATCCCTGGAATGGGCTAAATTGACAAGCATTCCCAGTATTCATGGTGGTGTTGTCGGCGGTAGCAACAATATACCGAATGGCCTGCTGATCGACAATGCAATGGATCTGGTCAACAAAGCAATACCAGTCCCGGATGAAAAAGAATATTTGAGAATGCTCAGGCGAACACAAGATTCGCTACTTTCTGTCGGACTTACTTCCATTGTAGATGCGGGCTTATCAAAAGAAAGACTCGACCTCTTAAAAAAATATTATCAGGATGGGGAATTGAAATTTAGGGATTATGCGATGATCCTTGGCAACCCCAAAAATATCACTTCTTCTATTGCAGCGGGTTTTTACGAAACGGACCGTCTTGAAATAAAGTCTTTCAAATTACTGGCAGATGGTGCATTAGGCTCAAGGGGTGCTTGCCTCCTTGCTCATTATCATGACGCACCTACCCATGGATTCCTCTTGCATAGCCCTGCGGAATATGAAGAGATGATCAAACAGATTGCCGCAAGTAATTTCCAGGCGAATACCCATGCGATCGGTGATTCAGCCAATCGGATTATCCTGGATATCTATGGTAAATACCTACAGCCGCATACGGACCGCAGATGGCGCATTGAGCATGCACAGATTATCTCGCCGGAGGATTTCGATAAATTCAAAAAATTCCAGATTATTCCCTCAGTACAGCCTACCCACGCCACATCCGATATGTATTGGGCAAAAGACCGTCTGGGAGCAGAACGTATGAAAGGAGCCTATGCATACAAGCACCTCTTAAAAGAATATGGCAAACTCGCTTTAGGGAGTGATTTCCCTGTTGAACATTTCAATCCGCTATATGGTTTTCACGCAGCTGTAGCACGCGTCGATAAAAAAGGCTATCCAGATCAGGGTTTCCAAATGCAGGATGCCATCAGCCGAGAAGATGCATTGCGTGGAATGACGATCTGGGCAGCATACTCTTGCTTCCAGGAGAAAAAACGGGGAAGCATAGAAACTGGCAAAGACGCCGATTTTGTCATCCTAGCGAAAGACATTCTCAAAATACCAAATGAACAACTGCGAAACGTAAAAACTTTACGCACTGTCATTGCCGGGGAAACGGTTTTTAAACGCTAAGGACCGGTTATTTTTACCCTGCAACAAGTACACAGATTATCTCCTGCTTGCTTATTCAGATTCAACAAAAAAGTTCAGTAAAAATTACGATAAAAAAGCCTGCGTGAAAAAATTACGCAGGCTTTTATTATGTTAATATGAAAACAGATCCTGTTTTCTACAAAGTCAAGTTATTCAACAACTATTATTGCATATCAAACAAATGCTTCTCAGCATGATAAGACGACCGTACCAACGGCCCAGATTCAACATATTTGAAGCCCATTTCCAAGCCTATTTTTTGATATTTTTCAAATTGAGCAGGTGTAACAAATTCAATAACAGGATGATGTGCTTTTGTAGGCTGCAAATATTGACCAAGCGTCAAAATATGAACCCCTACATTATATAAATCCTGCATGGCCTCGATTACATCTTCTTCCGTTTCACCAAGGCCAAGCATAATACCTGACTTTGTCCGAAGACCTGCTTCCGAAATCCGACGCAAACATTCTAAAGAACGATCATATTTCGCCTGGATACGTACTTCTCTCGTCAGACGACGTACAGTCTCCAAGTTGTGTGATACAACCTCCGGACGAACAGCAATGACGCGATCAAGATTGTCCCACTGCCCTTTAAAATCTGGTAATAGTGTCTCCAAAGTTGTCTCTGGGCTCTCTCTACGGATGGCATTAATTGTTTCCGCCCAAATTGTCGAACCACCATCTTTCAGATCATCTCGGTCAACAGAAGTGATGACACAGTGTTTTACCTGCATCAGCTTCACTGAATTCGCAACCCTGTTGGGCTCATCCAAATCGACCGCCAAAGGACGACCTGTTGCCACCGCGCAAAACGAACATGAACGTGTACAGATATTCCCTAATATCATAAAGGTCGCTGTTCCAGCCCCCCAACATTCACCCATATTTGGGCAATTTCCACTCTCACAAATCGTATGCAATTTGTGCTCGTCTACAAGACTTCTGACATGTCTATACTCTTTACCAACAGGCAATTTGACACGCAACCAATCTGGCTTGCGTTGTGCAGGAGTTGCCGGAATAACTGGAAGTTCAATCATACAACAAAGTTAAGGATTAAAAATGTAATTTCTATCCGGCAATTTGTTGGATTTATATCATAAAAGCTTATCGAATGACAGCAATAATAAATAATGAAACAAAAATTAGGATATTTGTATTGATTATCTATTGATCTAAATACTTTACTATGCGATTGAGTCAATCCTTATCCCTTTTGTTGCTTGGGGGAACTTGCTTTTTTAATGCACAGGCCCAAACGAATTTTGATATCATTCCCAAGCCATCCAGGGTGACCGTAGCTACCGGAATATATAATATCCCAGCACAGCTCTCCGTTATTGTTTCCGATGATTTCCAGGCTGCGGCGCAATTGTTTACCGAGCACCCCGCAATCAAAGGCTTAACCGTTGAGGTGCTAAAGAAAAATAAAAAAGCACCAAAAGAAGGTTTTCGCATTATTAAAGCTGTCGATACAGACAACCTGAGCAAAAATGCCTATTCGATTCAAATTGATGAAAAAGGTCTTCTGCTTAAAGCTTGGGATACGCCGCAGGCCATCAATGGAATCTATACCTTGATTCAGTTGGGTTACCTACAAACTGACCCCAGCCAAATAGCATTTGCGACAATCATTGATGAGCCACGTTTTTCCTACCGTGGGCTTCATTTGGATGTTTCCCGTCATTTTATGCCACTTTCTTTCATAAAGAAATATATCGACATCATGGCCATTTATAAGTTCAACAACTTTCATTGGCATTTGACCGATGGCGCTGGTTGGCGACTAGAGATTAAAAAGTATCCGGAGTTAACACAAAAGGCAGCCTGGCGTACACATGCCCATTGGAAAGATTGGTGGAACAATGGACGTCAATATGTAGAAAAGGGTAATCCAAATGCAAGTGGTGGCTTCTATACACAGGAAGAAGCCCGCGAACTGGTAGACTACGCTGCCCGAAAAGGCATCAATGTCATTCCTGAAATAGAAATGCCCGGACACTCGGAAGAAGTACTGGCCGTATATCCCGAACTCTCCTGTTCGGGTAAACCCTACAGCCAGGGCGAGTTTTGCATCGGAAATGAAAAGACTTTTGAGTTCTTAAAAAACGTATTGGATGAAGTACTCACCATATTCCCTTCCCAATACATTCATATTGGCGGGGACGAAGCTGAAAAGAAACATTGGGAAAAATGTCCAAAAGACCAAGCACTGATGCAGAAGGAAGGTTTAAAATCAGTAGATGAATTACAAAGTTATGCCATCAAGCAAATGGATTTATACCTGCAATCAAAGGGCCGAAAGCTTATCGGCTGGGACGAAATCTTGCAAGGCGGCCTGACTGAAGGTGCCACGGTCATGAGCTGGCGCGGCGAAGACGGTGGAATAAATGCAGCAAATGCTGGCCATGATGTCATTATGACTCCCGGTTCACATCTGTATTTTGATTCTTATCAGACCGATCCAAGGACACAACCCGAAGCAATTGGCGGATACCTAACCCTTGATAAGGTGTATGCCTATGACCCTATTCCAAACGCGATACAAGGGGACAAGGCGAAACACATCCTGGGGGCACAAGCTAATATTTGGACGGAATATGTGCCGACGACAGAGCACGTTGAATATATGGTATTTCCACGTGCCCTGGCCTTATCTGAGGTCAATTGGACAAATAAAGACGCAAAAAGCTGGCCGGACTTCCAGAGAAGATTACAATCTCACTATAAGTTAATGCAGGAGCTAAATCTAAATTATTATCGCCCTTCCTTCAATGTAGCTTATACAGCTTCTTATAATGCGATTAAAAATAACAACAAGATTACGCTTACAACAGAGCAACTTAAAACAGATCAGATCCGATATACCATTGATGGAAGTGAGCCTACGATTCAGTCCACCCCCTATACCGGCCCATTTGAGCTAAGTGCGACAGGACACATCAATGCCGCATATTTTCAGGATTCTATCAAAATCGGTCCTACATTATCATTTAATATTGATATTCACCGCGCTATTGGTAAAAAAGTAACTTACAATACGCAATGGTCTGGATATCCAGCACAAAAAGATTCAACATTGACAAACGGAATTATGGGTGGGCTCTCCTACCATGATGGCCAATGGCAGGGTTTTACGAGTCCGATTGATGTTGTCGTTGATTTGGAACGAAGAGAAGAAATCCATCTCGTTGCCATGAATTTTATGCAAATGATTGGGCCTGGGGTTTATATGCCTGGGGAAATGGAAGTTTTAGTTTCTGACAATGGGCGTACATTCCGTTCAATAGGAACAGTGAAAAACGATGTATCCGACAACGAATCAAAATTGACGTTCAAACGGTTTGAATTGAAACTTGATAAAGTGCAACAGGCACGGTATATAAAGGTCAAGGCCAGCAATCCGAAAAAAGGGTATTTATTTACAGACGAAATCATTGTTTATTAACATAAACAATGATTTCCAATAATAGTTGGATAACTTACTCCTCACGTTTTTCCAACTATTATTACGATTTCCGAGCCTACTTCTACAACAACAGTCATTTATTTTGAAATATTCTTAAAATAAATACTTAATTTTCAAAATTTAAAATGTAACTTTGCACTCCGACAAAGCAGTCGGAATGACCCTTCCCCATGAGCTATTTTTGATTGTCTTTGCTCAGATTTACAATAGGAAATTTAATTTTTTGAACTAGATATAATGCCAAGAAACACTTCCATTAAGTCGGTTTTAATCATCGGATCAGGTCCCATCGTTATCGGTCAAGCTTGTGAATTTGATTATTCTGGATCTCAAGCATCCCTTTCATTGAAAGAAGAAGGTATTGAAGTATCCATCATCAACTCAAACCCTGCAACAATCATGACGGACAAAGTTGTTGCAGACAATGTCTATTTACTTCCATTAACTTGCGAAAGTATTGAAGAGATATTGCAAAAACATAACATTGACGCAGTACTTCCTACCATGGGTGGCCAGACCGCTTTGAACTTATGTATCGAAGCTTCCAACCTAGGCCTTTGGGAAAAATACAACGTAAAAGTTATCG
Source organism: Sphingobacterium prati (assembly GCF_013167215.1). GTDB lineage: Bacteria > Bacteroidota > Bacteroidia > Sphingobacteriales > Sphingobacteriaceae > Sphingobacterium > Sphingobacterium prati. The sequence goes on along the minus strand of NZ_JABJWY010000032.1, from coordinate 5,482 downwards.
GTGTTGATGTTGCTGCCATTGAAAAAACTGAAAACCGTGAAGAATTCCGTCAATTAATGGTTGATATTGGTGTGGGTGTTGCAACTTCAAAGATTGCAAACTCTTTCCTGGAAGGTAAAGAAGCAGCACAAGAAATTGGTTACCCCCTTGTTATACGTCCTTCCTACACCTTAGCTGGTACAGGAGGTGGATTTGTACACAGAAAAGAAGATTTCGATGCCGCTTTGAACAGAGGGTTGCATGCTTCACCAACACACGAAGTTTTGGTCGAACAGGCGGTATTGGGCTGGAAAGAATTTGAGTTGGAATTGCTTCGCGATACCAACGATAATGTCATTATCATCTGTACAATTGAAAATTTCGATCCAATGGGTATCCATACGGGAGACTCGATCACAGTTGCACCAGGAATGACGTTATCGGACAAATGTTATCAAGATATGCGGAATCAAGCGATCTTAATGATGCGTTCAATCGGTACATTTGCAGGGGGATGTAACGTTCAATTCTCTGTAAATCCAGAAAATGAAGAAATCATCGCGATCGAAATCAACCCACGCGTATCTCGCTCATCCGCTTTAGCATCGAAAGCAACGGGGTACCCAATTGCAAAAATTGCCGCTAAATTAGCAATCGGATATAACCTAGATGAGTTGCAGAATCAGATCACGAAAACAACTTCAGCGTATTTCGAACCAACATTGGATTACGTTATCGTGAAAATCCCGCGTTTCAACTTTGATAAATTTAAAGGAGCAAACAAGGAATTAGGCCTGCAAATGAAAGCGGTAGGTGAAGTCATGGCAATCGGCCGGACATTTATCGAAGCTTTACAGAAAGCATGTCAATCCTTGGAGACCGGCCGCGCTGGCTTAGGTGCTGATGGCCGTCAATGGAGAAACCTGGACGAGATCATGGATAGCCTTGAGCATCCAAGCGGTGACCGTCTATTTCATATCAAAGATGCATTCGAATTAGGTGTTCCTTTAGAATCAATTCGTAAGGCAACACGTATCGACAAATGGTTCTTAGTACAGATCCAAGAGTTAGTACACCTTGAGCAAGAGTTACGTCGTTATCAATTAAATAACATCCCTCGTGATTTCTTCATGACCTTAAAACAAAAAGGGTATTCAGATGTACAAATCGCATGGTTATTAGGAAATGTAACAGAGGATCAAGTTTACGATCGTCGTAAGGAGCTTGGCATCAACCGTGTTTACAAGATGGTAGATACTTGTGCTGCTGAATTCCCTGCGCAGACGCCATACTACTATTCGACATTCGAAGAAGAAAACGAATCCATTTCTTCAGATAGAAAGAAAATCATCGTTTTAGGTTCAGGTCCAAACCGTATCGGTCAAGGTATTGAGTTTGATTACTCCTGTGTACATGGTTTATTAGCTGCGAAAGAATGTGGTTATGAAGCGATCATGGTGAACTGTAACCCGGAGACTGTATCTACAGACTTCAACATGGCCGATAAATTATACTTCGAGCCTGTATTCTGGGAGCATGTACGTGAGATCATCGAATTGGAAAAACCAGAAGGCGTTATCGTTCAATTGGGTGGACAAACAGCACTTAAAATGGCTGAGCGCTTAGAGCAACTTGGCGTGAAAATTATCGGTACATCTTTCGAGAATATGGACTTGGCGGAAGACCGTGGCCGTTTCTCTGATCTATTGAAAGAACTCGATATTCCATATCCAAGATACGGTGTCGCAACTTCAGCAGAAGAAGCATTACAAGTTGCAAACGAAGTTGGCTATCCAGTATTGGTTCGTCCTTCTTACGTATTGGGTGGACAAGGCATGAGCATTGTCATCAACGATGAAGATTTAGAAAAAGCTGTCGTCAACTTGTTGAAAAACCTTCCCGGAAACCATATCCTGATCGACCACTTCCTGGATCGTGCAGAAGAAGCTGAATCAGATTCAATTTGTGATGGTGAAGATGTACACATCATTGGTATGATGGAACACATCGAGCCTGCAGGTATCCACTCTGGTGACTCATCGGCGGTATTGCCTCCATTTGGCCTATCACAAGCTGTTCAGGACAAAATGGAAGAATACTCTATTAAACTAGCAAAAGCGTTGAACGTAAGAGGTCTATTAAACATTCAGTTTGCTGTCAAAGGTGAAAATGTGTATGTCATCGAGGCTAATCCACGTGCATCGCGTACAGTTCCTTTTATCGCTAAAGCTTATGATGTTCCTTACATCAATATCGCAACTAAAGTCATGTTGGGTGTCAATAAATTGAAAGACTTTACAATCGAACGTAAACTAAAAGGATACGCGATTAAAGAACCTGTATTCTCTTTCAATAAATTCCCTGAAGTAGACAAGCAATTAGGCCCTGAAATGAAATCAACTGGTGAAGCAATTCGCTTTATCAAAGATCTTCACGATCCTTATTTCAGAGAATTGTACAATCAAAAATCAATGTTTTTGAATGCACAATAAGGCGTTTCAATAAAATAGAAAAGGCTTGCATTTGCAAGCCTTTTCTATTTTATATCTTTTACACAGCGGAATCCAACATTATTTGTAGGACTGTTGACTTCCCCTTTTCCTCTGCTTCCGGCTTTATACCTTTCGCAATATTGATCATTGCAAAGAAATGAGCCTCCCCGCTGAACGCGTTTTTCAAGATTTGGCTCCTGCGGATCATAAGAATCTTGTGGTCCTTTGGGATTAGCGGCTGTACTATGCTGATAATAATCGGGTCTATAAAAATCAGCACACCATTCCCACACATTCCCTTCCATATCATACAGTCCCAACGCATTTGCCTGAAATGATTTTACAGGTGCTGTCCCCTCAAATCCATCTTCTTTTGAATCTTGTACAGGAAACTTTCCCTGATAAATATTTGCGGTCCATTTACCATTAGGCTTCAAGTCCTTTCCCCAATAATACAAGTCGTCGTTTGCATCATTACGCCCCCTGGCCGCATATTCCCATTCCGCTTCTGTAGGCAATCGCTTGCCTGCCCATTTCGCATAAGCTGCGGCATCTTCATAGGCAACCTGAACAACGGGATAATTCATTTTGTCCTTTATTGAGCTATTCGGTCCTTCGGGATGTTGCCAGTTTGCACCAGGGACATAATCCCACCACATCAGGTAATTATTTAATGAATTGAGTTCTTTGGGCTTAGAAAATACCGCAGATCCGGGAACAAGCATATTCGGATCTACACCGGGAAAGTCCTTCGGGTCCAATTTCCGCTCAGCTACAGTCACATATCCTGTTTCTTTTACAAATTGGGTAAATTGTGCATTTGTTACTTCATGTTCATCCATATAAAATGAATGAAGCTCGACAGGATGTACAGGTTTACTATCTTCGAAATTCAAACTTCCCATCAGGAATTTACCACCTTCAACTAGAACCATCTTTCCAACTTCGGAATTGCTTTGTTTGGAAAACTGAGATTTAATCATGCTTGCTCGTGTGGGTATATTTTCCCCAACACAACATGAGAGCGTATCGAGCGTATCCTTCGTGGAAAACAGAGATAGACAGGTGAGTAGCGTCAGATTGATAAACATACCTAAAGATAAACATAAAAGGGGAACAATAAAATGCTCCCCTCCTATTATTACTTCAGATACTCAGATTAAACATCCAATTGTACATTTTCTATTTTCGCATTTTTTGAGCGGATAGGTGTATTACCACCACCCTTTAATGTGATGTCTACAGGATTATTACTTTTCCAGGCGCCTTTTGTGAAATCCGGTATAGCCACAGTTTTACAGTTCTTTTCAACGGACTCAAAGCTCAATGGAACGATGCTGCTCCATGAAGCGGCATCGTAAACATCCTGATCCAATGGTAATCCGTTCCGCAAACAGTCGATTAAGCGCCAGTCCATCATAAAGTCCATTCCCCCGTGACCACCAACTTCCTTCGCTTTATCGCCGATATATTTCACCAATTCAGGTGTATATTTATCATACAATTCTTTTAGTTTCTCTTCTTTGATGAATTCATGTCCAAAGGCAATATTCTCGGTTGGATATTTTTGCGCAAAGCCCTTTGTACCGCTTAATGTATGTAACCTCGAATATGGCCGCGGTGAAGTGACATCATGCTGTAACATAATTGTTTTCCCTTTAGCCGTACGAATAAGCGTCGTATTCATATTGCCCCGGTATTTCTTTCCGGCGAATTCCTGAAAGAAAGAATCTTTGCCTGCAAGCTCTTTCGCTTTCTCACCCATCATAAAATCATTGGATGACATGGCTACAAGATGATCCATCTTGTCTCCTCGATTAATGTCCAAACACTGCGCCACAGGTCCAAGTCCGTGAGTTGGATAGAGGTTACCGTTATATTTAATATTTTCCCTTAAGCGCCACATCTGATCGTAACCATTCTTTGCGAAATTTAGATCCAACAAATCATGGATATAAGCACCCTCACCGTGTATTAGTTCTCCAAATAAGCCCTGACGTGCCATATTTAAGGTTAACATCTCAAAGAAATCGTAACAGCAATTCTCTAACATCATACAATGTTTTTTTGTTGCTTCAGATGTTTTCACCACCTCCCAACAATCCTTTATTGTCAGTGCAATTGGCACCTCACAAGCCACATGATTACCAGCTTTCATTGCTGCAATACTCATGGGTGCATGGTAGTCCCATGGAGTACAGATATACACCAAATCCAACTTTTCTTCCTTTAATAATGACTTCCAGCCGTCTTCACCGAAATAAGATTTTGCGGCTATCAAACCTTTTGAAGTAAGAATCTTTTGTGCTTTCTCAACCCGCTCCGAGTGTTTGTCACAAAGAGCGACGATTTCACAACCTTCGATAAAAGATAGTCTTTCGACTGCCCCCGGACCGCGCATTCCCAATCCAATTACGGCAACTCGCACTTTATCAATTTTGGGCGCAGCATAACCGCACATATTAAATCCATCGGTTGTTGCATTGGCATTAACTAAAGTAGGAAGTGAAACAGCCAATGATGATAAAATCCCCGCCTTTTTTAAAAAATCTCTTCTAGAATCCATAATTTAAAGTCATATAAATTTAAAGGGACCAAAATGGTCCCTCTAAAAATCACCTATTTTAAAACAAACTAAACAGTCAATAAGAAAAATCCGTTTGGATTTGGATTTATACTTGGTTCTAACTAAAGAACATAATCGCTATAACAATGATATAACACTTTTTTTATAATAAAAAATCAAATTTAAAAGCAATCGTTTGCTTAATCTACACAAACGATTGTTTAATTTATTAATGTCTTGTCTTTTTCTTCAAAAGAGTATCAATTAGATACATATACGAATTCCGGATTTATATTTACTCTTGAAAAATCGATGTGCTTGAGATGGCAAGCCTAACGGCCGATAAGATGGTGGGACTGCCGAATCTTATATTGTTTTCTTAAGACCTGTTTAAACTGAACTAATTTACTTGATGGGTACAGGCGCTTATAGCCTCTTGCCAATT
>NZ_JABJWY010000031.1 GCF_013167215.1 Sphingobacterium prati | reverse complement strand
AAGGAGAGTCGGCAGGCGTAGAGCAATTATTCGCTGAAGATTTCAATCAAAAGATCCAATCATCCAAAGTACAAAATCACAGCCGTAGCCAAGTAGTTAAATCTCTGAAAAAGCAAAAAGGAGAGAAGTTGAATTGTACAGTAAGCACAGATATCATCGAGGAGTCTGCTGATTATATGGTAGCCAAAGTAACCTTGAAATTTGAAAACTTCACGAAAACAGATCTGGTTACCTTGGAGAGTGTGGGTAATGATTGGAAAGTATCCAAATCAATCAATTCGTATAAATAAAATTTTACAACTGGTGGTTTGCCAGTAAAAAAAGACAAACCACTAGTGAATCATATGTTTATTTAAGGCCATGTCGAGAGATGTGGCTTTTTTCCGTCAAAAGGGCCTGATTCTCATCAGACCCTTTCTCTTAGCGTTTATTTGTACAGTAATCTTTATGTTTCTTATCGTTTCCTCTTTTTTGTTTCGTCATCCAATGTGTTTTGAATACTATTGGATTTTTACTGTACGACGCCAATTTTTATGTTGGCCCTTTCAGCCGAAAAGTAACTAATAGCTGTTTTGTATAGTAAGAACAGTAGTTTCTTTGAATTAGTTTTAAAAATAAATATTTCGATACTTTAAATTGACGTGTTTGAAATAAGCTTATACATTTTAGAAATTACGATCGTAATTTCTAATCCAAATATCTCCTCGCCATTTTTTCTATCAGCAATTTGATATCACCATAGCGGGCGAGGTTCAGAAGCCAATCTTTAGGTATACCTTCCAGCCCATAGTACAAACCAGCTAATCCACCTGTAATCGCAGCTCCTGTGTCTGTGTCTTCGCCAAGGTTGATAATAGCTAATACAATATCCTTATAATTATCTTTCTCCATAAAACACCATAGGCTTGATTCTAAACTATCAATTACATATCCACTAGACCTTAGTTCTGTATATGATTTAGATCGAATGTCATGCAAAATCGTACTATTAAAATGAATTCTTTCTGAATCAGGAAAATTGCTGTCTTCCCAGAATTTGGAAATTTGGTTTCGCATTTCCGTATAAGCCTGCTCTTTGGCCAAGCCAAGAAAAATGAGTTCGGCTAATTTAAGATAGATAAAACATGCCATCGCAGCGCGTATGTGCTTATGTGTTAAGGCCGAGATTTGCCAAATTTTCTCAAATTGTTCCGCCGCACTAAGTCCTTTGATTTCAAATAAAAGTGGCAGGATTCTCATCAAGGAGCCATTGCCGTTGTCTTGTTCTTTTGACTGATATCTTAGCAAATGTAGCTCTCCGATTTGCCCGGATTCGATAATACCTTTAAGCTCACCGATCGATTTAGCTGTGGTGATACCGATATCAAAGACTTCTCCTTTTGCAGTCCACAACTTACCTTCCTTACAAGCTATAAATTTTTTGGAGACGTCCACCAAATCATATCCACCTAACAGCGAGTCTGCAAGACACAAGGTTAAAGATGTATCATCCGACCAGGTACCCATAGGTTGATTATGGCTGCCAAATCCGATCATTTCAGTAGCTGGATTTTTTAGCATATCTTCTTTCGACCTGAATTCAAATGGTACACCAAATGCATCACCAACCGCAATGCCAAACAATGCTCCATACATTTTATTTTTCGCTTGATTAGCAGATGTATTAGACTGTATGTTCATAAATAATTTGATCGTTGATTCATATCAATATAATAAAAAATATTTACCTCTCCATTCCCGCTATTCACCGAGTTTTCCTGTCCGTTAGTCTAAAGCTCATAGGTCAGGGGCGTCTTGTGTCGTAGTTTTGAGTCAACAAATAAGAACTAAAAACTAACACAATAAAATAAAGACATTATGAACTCATTAGTAAAAACATTCGCAGCAGCAGCTTTAATCGCAGTATCAACATTCGCCATGGCGGCTGAAAAAACAGTATCAAAAACTGAAAAAGCAAACGTAAATCTTTCCACAGCAGACTTTGCACTTGACCACTATGTTGCGGTAACAACGGCGGGCGAATCGGCAGGAGTAGAGCAGTTATTCGCCGAAGATTTTAATCAAAAGATCCAAGCTACCAATACACAGTCTCATAGCCGTGATGCGGTAATCAAATCATTGAAAAAACAAAAAGGTGAGAAACTAAACTGTGTGGTAAGCACCGATATCCTCGAAGAGTCAGCGGGTTACATGATTGCCAAAGTAACAATGAAATTTGAAGATTTTACCAAGACTGACCTACTGACTTTGGTTCGCGAAGGTAACGACTGGAAAGTGTCCACATCAATCAATTCGTATCAATAGTATCCGATCATCAGTGGACAGCCCAATTAACTCAGGCTGGCCACTAGTGCATCATAGGTTTATAAATTTAGTTCAAAAGCCAGGTCGTGAGACCTGGCTTTTTTTATGCACCTAAGGATACTTTTATTTTTGTTTCTGCATTATTCCAAATTGAACATGTTGATTGCTGTCTGGTTTTATACGGACGTACGTATCCCAAATATGTCTTGTCACAGCCTTTAATGATTTATTGGGTTGGACCGGGTGATATCCCGGGCCTGTAAAAAACTCAACTTCATTGTCGATTTTCGAGTACCAGATATTCCCAATGTCTTTCACCCCTAGGCTGTCAGGCTGTGTGATTTTACGGAAATGCTCTAGTCTATCCTGATCTAATCCAATAACCTGATACGCTTGTGTTTTGTCCTGACAATCGACCTGAATATATTTTTCGCCATTCCAGCACATGCAATCTTTGGGTATAGCTACCATGTACCATATAATTAATAGAGCAGTAGTAAATATGCCAATTCCACTAAATATTAGACTTTGTTTTTTCTTTTTCTTTGAGAACTCTTTCTCCATTATTTCTTGTCCATTTATTTTATTGGTAGAAATATCTGTGGGTGCTGCAAGAGAAGACTTGTCGGTGTTTGGTATTTCGGTGTTTGGTATTTTGTACTTACCTATTGAAGGACCATCATCTTTTCTCTCTTTTCCTGTATCCTCTTCTTTTTCTTTTTCTCCATCGTTTTTATTCCGCTGAATATTACGCCATTGTTCAAATGGTCTAGGTTCAAAATCTATAAATATAGCTAGTAATGCGATAATATTATCTGTCGGTTTACTTGTTTTTATCTGAATAAAATCTTGTATGGGGCGGAATTTATCCGCAGTAGCTTTCTTTATTGCTGTTTTAAGGCTTTCCACATTACCTTCAGAATTAAATATTTTGGCTAAAACAGGTATATCATTCTCTAGTTCCCCATTTTCTAAACGCATTAAGCATTCCTTCATCAGATCAGCTCGCGTTGCTCGCTGAAGGTGGATAAGCTTGTCTTGGTCTTTCTTTTCATGAAAAGCTCTTAATACTTCTTCATTGTATAGGTCAATTTCAAACATGATTACAAAATTAAATCATCTGTACTTCGGAAAATACGGGAAACCGTATCGGTTCAAAGGGTTAAAAACGATCGGAAGATTATCGGAAATCAAGGTGAATGACGGTTGTTGTCGGCTGTGCTGGGAAATGACGGAAATCCGTGATAAAAAGGGTTTTAACGGCTATAACTTTGTTTTCGAAATCAGATGATAGTCCATTAGTTTATGACGCTAAGATACTAAACAGATTTCACAATGAGAAGATCTCGCGGTAGACATTAGCCGGTTTGGGAAGCAGCTTCTGCCTCCCGCGATTGACACTCTTACTTCCCAAAAAATTCAGAAGGCCTTCTGAAAACATCTGTAGCAATCCCGTGCATGGGGCACGGGCACTACTCATTTTTTTCAACTTTTTAAATTTTTTGAGTTATGTGGAGTTTAATCTTATATTTTTTGTTTGGAATCGGTCAACCGTCAAATTCACAACCGAATACAGGTACACCAACAGTGCAAACAGCAGATGAACCGCCAGCGGATGGCGATGGTGGAGATAAAGGAAGTACAAGACCGCCTCAGCCATAATTTAAGTTAAATAAAGTTTTAAGGAGTAGTATTCACTACTCCTTTTCTGTTTGCGCTGTTTTAGTATTGCTTTATTCGTCCAAAATGAATAATTTAGGTTAAAACTTTAGCCGTGTATAGATTATCTATTGCCCTCTTTTTTTTATTTGCCTTTATTATATCTTGTCAACAAGAGGATAATGTAATTCCTTCAAAAACTAAAAATAAATATTTTGATAAGGCAATGTTGTTATTGGAAAATGGAAACATGGATAGCTCTTTTTTATATTTTGAAAAAGCAAAAGAACAATTTTTATTAGCAAAGGATGATTTTAATGTAGCCAAATGCTTGATCCATATGGGAGTCAATCTATATGAAGTTGGGGATTATTTCGGAGCCCAAGAAACTTCCCTGGAAGCAGCCAAATACTTAGACCCTAAAATCGCTGAGCAAAGATCATTGTTATGCCACGTCTATAATAACATTGCCAATGCAACCGATGATTTAAAACATTACAATCAAGCCATTCCGTATTATCATTTAGCTATACAATATTCAACAATTAAAGCAAACACGCTAACATATAAAAACAATTTAACTGTTTGCCTAAGAAATGCTAAATACTACACCGAATCAATTAAACTGTCTAAGGAGATCTTGTCGAAAGTTGCAAAGGGTACTACTGAATATGCCAAGTTTTTAAATAATTTAGCCAAAACACAGTGGCTGGCAAATAACACTTACAATCCCGTTCCACTATTCCAACAAGCATTAACCATACGCGTAAACGAAAAAGACCTATGGGGGCAAAACTCTAGTTACGCAAGCCTAGCCAAATATTATGAAAAAAAAAGTGCTGATTCTTCCATTTATTATTTGAACAAACAATATAATGTAGCAAAAGCAATTGGAAGTGCAGACGACCAATTGAATGCACTCCGAGGATTGATAAAGTCCAATGCATTGTATTCCCAACGATATTTATCGACCTATTTGGCACTCAACGACAGCATCCAACAAGCCCGCGCCGCAGCTAAAAATCAATTTGCCCTGATCCGCTATGAAGTTGAAAAAAATAAGACCGAAAATCTAAGGCTCGAAAAAGAAAATGCTGAAAAGCAGAATCGCCTCATTAGGCAACGCGTTATCACCGGTGCAAGTATCTTTTTGCTTGTTTTAGTAGCAGGCGGTGGTACCCTCTGGTACAAACGTCGCAAGCAACGGCTCGAACTCGAGGCAGAGAACAAGGTCAAAGAAACCCAGCTTCATCTTTCGAAAAAAGTGCATGATGTCGTGGCGAACGATATTTACCACGTGATGACGGAAGTTGAATATAGAGATGATCTAGATCGCGAAGGACTGCTTGATAAACTAGAAATTATTTACAACCAGTCCCGGGATATTTCACATAATGTCGACCAACGGCCTACTGATGAGGTACCATACAACGAGCAAATTTCCACTTTACTTAAACCCTATAGCTCGAACTATCGTCGTATATCGATAGCAGGGAATGATGCCGAGCAATGGGACGATGTCAGTAAACGTATTAAAGAAGAAATAAAACATGTACTGCAAGAACTAATGGTCAATATGAAGAAGCATAGCGGAGCTGAGCAGGTGGTCGTGCGCTTTGAAAAATCGGGCCAACAGCTCAAAATTTTTTATAAAGATAATGGTGTTGGCCTGCCGACAGAGAGCGCCCAGGGAAAAGGTGTAGCCAATACGGTTTCCCGTATTGAAAACCTGGGTGGTGAAATTATCTTTGCCAGTGAACCGGGAAAAGGGCTCAGTATTACCGCCAATATCCCATTAATATAAAGATGATTATTGTATGTTTAAAAAAGTACTCATTGCCGAAGACCACGATACAGAAAACTTTGCCGTACAAGTAACATTGCGTGACTTGGGAGTAGTCGACCCTGACTATGTTTATTATTGCGATCATGCCCTCGCCTGGATCAAAAATGCCATCCGAGCTGGAGAACCATACGACCTTCTTATTACCGATATTAATTTTAAAGATGATGGTTCAACCCAAGAAATTAAGGATGGACTTTCCTTAATCAAAGCTATTAAGTCTGTCCATCCCGATATCAAAGTTGTTGTGATGACAGTTCAAGAGATAACTAATACAATCCATGAAATGTTTAAAGCTAAACAAATTGATGGTTATGTCTTGAAGGCACGCAGAGGAAGAGAACACCTTAAAGAAGCACTCCAGATGGTTTACCAAGGGAGAACTTATCAATCTGTGGATAACAAAAAACCTCTCCAAGAGCTAAATGCGTTCGAATTCACCCAGCTTGACCTACAGATCGTCAATTTATTATATCAAGGTATTCCCCAATATCAGATGCCCGAAAAGCTTAAGGCATTGGGTGCAAAAGCTTCCAGTTTGAGCACGATTGAGAAGCGCCTTAATTTGATGAAAGAATCCTATGGATTTACCAACAATGCGCAGTTAATTGCCCATTGTAGAGATGCTGAGCTGATATAATCTTATTGTATGATTCCCTGTAAGATCATTTTTGTCGCGCATTATGTTCGAGTAACGGATTTATAGCAGGAATTATAGTTGTCGTTACACAAACGTAGCTAACGCATTCAAGATATTAGTGCCATATGTTAACCAATTAATGAACAGAAAAGGCTATCCTCCGATAGCCTTTCTTATTATATCGTTTGTAGAATAGCTGCCAATTTATGAGACTCAGTGCGGTCAGGTATTTTTTTAATCAGCCTTATTCGAAAACGTATTGATTGAATTTAGTGCATAATAAGCGATTCCGTTATCCGGATATTCTTTCAGGATCTGTTCATAAAGTGCTTTTGCTTTTTCTGCTTCCATTGTCTGCACATAACAGAATGCAATATTACAGAGAGCCATTTCCCGATAGCACATTTTTGAGGCACTCAATAGTGTCAGCGCACGGTACTTATCCACCCAGTTATATCTCGTAAAATAGTCGGCACTCTGTTTAAAGTACGCTAGAGCTGTTTTGAAATCCTTTTGTTTGATCGCTTTCATCCCCTTATTGTGGCTTTTAGGGATTGCCTGCTGCAATAGTATGGTTATAAGTATAAAAAGCACTACGCCTATAAAATAGCCATGCTTTTGAAGGAAAAACACAGCAGTCGCGATAAAGAGTCCCCATACTAAGATAATGATTATGATAGCTGGCCAGGATACCTGCCGAACTATTGGAACATTTGCACTCATAACATTAAAATCTAATGTAGGCCATATTTTTTTTAAATGTACTAAAATGAGTTTACATAGCCTCAGCATCTCTAATATTTCCTCACCAAAGCAAGATCTAGTAAAATCTGTTTTGTCCAATAATTTTCCGTGGTCTACGGTTTCCCGTAAAGTATGCTCTCCAAAACAGGCTAGTTTTGTTCACAAGGAGATAATTACCTGGAAAGTCGAAGAGCAGAAATAGTTTGATAGACATTCCTGTCAAAAGTTGAATAAACTTGAAAGGTTATTATTCTGGATACATGAAGCTTTTATTAACAGATAAGTATGGCTATTAACCTACAAAAAGGACAACGGATTGAAGTTGGACTTACTAAGATTACAATAGGATTGGGATGGGATCCTAATGAAGGAACCGGTAGTGATTTTGACCTGGATGCATCAGCATTTATGATTGATCAATCAAAACAAATTCCAGCTGAGCCTTTCTTTATTTTTTATGGAAATACAGATTCCCCCGATGGCGCACTTCATCATACTGGTGATGATCCCACAGGTGGAAACAGTGCAGATGGCGATGATGAAAGTATCCAAGTTGATTTATCAAAGATCGACGCTCGGATTATGGAGATATCCTTTGTCGTGACTATACACGATGCGATTGCCCGTAGACAGAACTATGGACAGGTAAGAAATTCCTACATACGCATTGTTGACGATAGCAACGGACAAGAAGTTGCAAAATATGAATTGGGAGAAGATTTTTCTCTCGAAACAGCTGTAGAATTTGGAAGGCTTTATCGGCGTAACGATAGCTGGAAGTTTGAAGCTTCTGGTATGGGCTATAAAGAAGACCTAGCCTTCTTCCTGTCAAAATATTATAAAGGACAAATTATAAAATAATATAGATTATGGCTATTAACCTAGAGAAAATCACCCTTGAAAAGAAAGGTGACTCACATTTTATTGACTTATCAAAAAAAGCCAATCCAATTACACAGGAGATTAATATCAATTTGAATTGGTCAAAAGGGGCAAAAAAGGGATTGCTTGGGAGTCTATTCAGTAAAGATATCGACCTCGATCTGGGTTGTTTCTATGAGTTGAATAACGGAGACAAAGACGTTATCGATGGTCTTCAGTTCTCTGGTGGCAGGGGGGGATCAAAGGATCGTTGGACCAGACAGGGACGCTATGTGGCCGAACCTTGGGTATGGCATACAGGTGATGATAGAGGGACTGGTTCAGGGTCTGGGGAGAATATTATTGTAAATCCTGCTGGACTAAAGGACCTGAAACGAATGGTTATCTACTGCTTTATTTATGAGGGAGCTGCCCGTTGGCAAGAAACAAATGGTGTTGTCACTGTAAAGGTCCCTGGTAATGCTGAAATCGAAGTACAGATGGGAGCACAATCCAGTCACAACAAATTCTGTGCAATAGCGGAAATACTCTTTTCTCCAAATTCGATTACGGTCAGAAAGCTGGTGACTTTTCATACTTCGCATGGAGACTGTGACAGGGCTTACCGATGGGGAATGCAATGGACCGCCGGATCAAAATAAAGAATCATTATGGTTATTGATACATCATTATTTGAACACTATTCCTTTGATCTGTGGCTTACACTCATCAAATCAAATCCTGATTTCAAACAAAAGAGAAATATGTTGCTACGGGATTTCTTTTGTGTCGATAAAAAGATAGAGGAGATCGGTGTAGTCGTGCGACATTACGATATCCTGAGCAATCGGATCAGTGAGGTAACAGGAAAACATATAGATCGTGAGTTTATCTACTGTTTGATTTTAAGTGAATTAGGAATTGTTCTCGATACAAATCTCAAAGAGTGTTTGACGGAATTCACGAGGAAAGTCGATGCTCTTTTTTGGGAATATAAGCCTGTTCTCCTGGATGAAAATCTGAAAAGCGTATTCGAAACAATAGTTTCTAAGGGGAAGACCCTAAGTCTTCTAAGCAATACTGCATTTCTGGAAGGTAATGTGTTACGTCAGGTACTGGAATATTATGAGCTATCGGACTTCTTCTCTTTTCAACTTTATTCAGATGAAATAGGGGTTTCCAAACCAAATAATAAAGCTTTTGACCTTGTTTTCGAAAAAATAAGACAACAACGAACGATCAAGAAAAAAGATATTGTCCATATAGGTGATAATCGAAAAGCAGATTATAATGGCGCAATCAATTATGGTTTTAACGCAATATTAATCCAATAAGTTATGATATACAGATATAGCTTACATCATGTTGAACATCAGCATGTATGTCCTTTTTCTGAAATGGAATACAGTCGTTTTAAGTTTGGTGAGACTATCTATGCCGAGAAATTTGCAAAAGAACTGTGCATGGGGTTTTTGGCAAAGCATAAAAATTTGATTCTCGAACAAGAGGAGATTATTTTATTGCCAAGCCCGTATCATTCCATTCCAACAGCCTCCAATTTTTTATGTTCCTACTTCAAGCGGGAGTTAAATAGATTTTTGTTTCAGCATGGCAAGGCCGCATGCAAAGAAAGTAAGATCCATCGCAAACAGACCTATGTGGAGGACTATGGAAATATGGACTCTGAACAACGGTTAAAACTCATTTCCAACGATACCTATCATTTGGATCGGGATTTTATAGCAGATAGGTTCTGTATTTTTTTAGATGATATCAAGATCACTGGAAGCCACGAACTGACAGTTGAAAGGATACTGAAAGATAATAACGTGCAGGGAACTTTTTTCTTTGTCTATTATGCTGAGCTCGTCAACCAGGCTATCCATCCCAATATCGAGAATAGATACAATTATTTTGATGTGAAATCACCGGTCGACCTAGTACGGATCATTAATAGTAATAGTTTTCACTTCAATACACGCTTGGTTAAATATTTACTCTTGTTAAATGAAATTGACTTCTTCCAGGTCGTCAATCAAATTTCGGTAGAAAAAAGCTGTGAATTGTTCGATCTAGCAATTAGCAATAACTACCATACTATAGCGCATTACCAACAGAATATTATAAAACTAAAACAACATAAATCATGGCAATCAATTTACAAAAAGGGCAAAGAGAAAACATCAATGCACCCAAATTTACAATCGGCCTAGGCTGGGACACAAATAGTTCTTCCACAGGAAGCGCCTTTGACTTGGACGCTTCGGTATTTATTCTTGGAGAAGACAAAAAGATCCTTTCAGATCAACATTTTATTTTTTACAACAACCTAAAATCCCCAAATGAGGCAGTGGTTCATACTGGTGACAATCTTACAGGAGATGGGGATGGTGACGACGAGCAAATCATAGTAGATCTAGCGAAGATTGAAGATACAGCGACAGAAATATGCATCGTCATTACCATTCACGATGCAGGATCACGTGGTCAGAACTTTGGACAAGTACGCAATTCATTTATGCGCATTCTCGACACTGCTTCAAATGAGGAACTATTGAAATACGAATTGGAAGAGGATTTCTCTATAGAGACCGCTGTCGAGTTTGGCCGTATTTATAAACGGAATGGTGAATGGAAATTTGAAGCTGTGGGTATGGGTATGAAAGGTGGATTGGAAGATTATTTAACGAAATACAATTAAGAAAATGGGTATTAATCTTCAAAAAGGACAACGTATCAACCTTCAAAAAGGTAATGGTACAGTATTGCAAAATGTTTGTGTAGGGGTGAACTGGGGAGCTATTGAAAAGAAAAATTGGCTTGGCGGAATAGATAAGGAGGCGGTAGATCTAGATGCCAGTTGCATCCTTTTCGATGAAGCTAAAAACAATGTTGACGTTGTGTACTTCGGGAGCTTACGATCTAAAGATGGAGCCATTAGTCACAGTGGCGACGATTTGACGGGAGACATGGATGGCGATGATGGCTTGGATAATGAAATCATCACGGTTGATTTTTCTAAGCTTAATAGTCAAGTAACTCATGTCGCATTTGTGCTCAACAGTTATCGTGGGCATGATTTCGGCACTATTCCTTTTGCCTCTATCCGGATTTATGAGGGCACACCTTCCCGGGTCAATGAAGTATTTGCGACCTACAACATTGCTAAAGGTGAAGGTTTTTCCGGGCATGTTTCCATGGTATTAGGTGTGTTTTATAAACGCAATGGTGAATGGAAATTTAATGCCATTGGAGAGCCTACTAAAGACCGCAAGTTGGAAGAGACTATTAAAACCGTTCAGCAAAAATTTTTATAGCCATGAGAAGACTTCCCGTATATCTATTATTGGATACTTCTGGTTCAATGACCGGAGAACCAATTGAAGCTGTTAAAAACGGTGTACAGATGATGATGCATTCCCTACGTCAAAATCCTCAGGCGATCGAGACTGCTTTTGTCAGTATCATCACTTTTGATTCTGAAGCCAAACAAATCGTACCCTTGACCGATCTGGCATCCTTTCAGATGGTTGATATTAAAGCCTCTGGTGTGACATCCTTGGGAGCAGCCTTGGCCTTACTTGCTGATAAACTGGAAACAGAGGTAACCATGACCACACTGGAACAGAAAGGTGACTGGAAACCACTGATTTTTGTTATGACCGACGGTATCCCAACGGATAATTGGCAGCAAGGGTATAGTAAACTAAAGGCTGTTAATAAAGGGTTGATTGTTGGTTGTGCAGCCGGACAGGGGGCTGATGATGCCATTTTAAGACAAATTACTAATTCTGTAGTACGTCTTGACAGTGCAGATTCAGAAAGCATCTCAAAATTCTTTCAATGGGTAACGGCTTCCATATCCACTACATCGACCAAAGTTGAGGAATCAGGAAAAGAGGTAACTGGATTGGATCAGCTACCACCACCGCCATCGGAGTTAGTTATAGTAGCTTAGTTATGAATAGACGATTATTAGCCTACTTTCTGCTCGACACCTCAGGATCTATGCGTGGTGAGCCCATACAAGCATTGAATAATGGCTTTAATGGACTCATTAGTATGCTCCGTACGGATCCACAAGCGATGGATTCCTTGCATATCAGTGTCATTACCTTTGATCGCGAAGTTCATAATCTAGTTCCTTTGACCGACCTGGCAAGCTTTCAGCCAGTAGAAATACATTGCCCCGAAAGCGGCCCAACTCATACAGGAGAGGCACTCGAAATGCTGCTTAAAATGATAGATAGTGAACTGGTCAAGGGATCGACCGAACGAAAGGGCGACTGGAAGCCTTTGCTCTTCGTTTTCACTGATGGAAAGCCATCCGATATTCAGAAATATCGGATGTGCATTCCCAAAATCAAAGCAATGGATTTTGGAATTATTGTTGGTTGTGCAGCTGGTCCTAAAGCCGAAGTTTCGTTTTTAAAGGAACTGACGGATGAAGTTGTCAAATTGGATACCACCGATAGTAATACATTGACAACCTTCTTTCGATGGGTGAGTTCATCAATTGAAATGGGCAGTAAATCCCAAGGTACAGGCAAAACTCTGACACTTCCACCTCCACCGAACGAATTGAATATTATCATTTAAAACTTTGAATTAATCATGAGAAGGTTACCTGTATATTTCTTGATAGACGTATCTGAGTCTATGGTCGGCGAACCTATCGAACAAGTACAAGATGGGATTGGTACCGTCATTCAGACACTCAAAACTGATCCTTTTGCACTCGAAACTGTATGGATATCCATCATTGGCTTTGCCGGTAAAAGCAAGGTCATTACACCCTTACAGGATGTGATCACTTTTTATCCGCCGAAATTGCCCATTGGTAGTGGAACCTCGCTGTCCAGTGGATTGACAGAACTGATGCGTTCAATTGATAACGAGTTAATGCCGACGACCTATGAACGAAAAGGTGATTGGAAACCCATTATATTTTTGTTTACGGACGGTGTACCGACAGATGATACAGAAGAAGCCATCAAAAAGTGGAATACAATATACCAACGCAAAGCAAATCTGATCGCGATCTCAATAGGAGATAATACCAACTATGGATTACTGGAGCAACTGACTTCACATGTGTTACGTTTTAATAATAGCGGTGCGCAGTCATACAAAGAGTTTTTTAAATGGGTGACAGCTTCCATCAAAGCGACAAGTGAGCAAGTTACCAATAGTAATACTGATACAATAAATTTAGCGAAAAGCACTCCTGAGTTGATTGAGAAAGTTGATACAGTTAGAACGCATCAGATCGTGGATGATAATTTTGTCGTGGTTAATGCAAAATGTTCAAATACCGATAAGTCATATCTGATCAAATTTAGGCGTGATATGGAAGATTCAGGTATCATGGACTTATCTACCCGAGTTTATCGTGTACAAGGAGCTTATAAAATAGATGAAAACGCCTATCGTGATTATTCTGGACCTTACAATGCTAATTTGAAGGTATCAGCCGACGAGCTGTATGGTAATCCCAATTGTCCTTGTTGTGGTAACCAATTTGGTCTCGCCAGCTGCTCCTGTGGTGGAATACATTGTATCAAAGGTGATGGCGAAAATACTTGCCCCTGGTGTGGAAATATTGGTTTTTATGGTGCCTCAGGAGGCGGATTTGATATTAATAGAACTTTAGGTTAATCGTGGAAACAATTTTAAAACAACTGCTGGACGAATTTAACGTAGAGCAGAACAAGGTCGTTGATAATACTCTTACCAAACTGATGCACAATGCGAAGATCAATGCATTGGCAAGGGATATTAATTCATTAAAACAGCAGATAATAGCGATATTTCAAATGTATAGAGAAAAGGAAGAATTTAAAGAAACTCAGCTGGTCATTACTAATGCTAATGCGAAAAAACATTATTCGTATAGTTTTGACCTAGCTCAATTTCCCAATATTCGCATCCAAAAGATCAAAAATCTGGATAAAGTTGGTTTAACCTTTGATCCCGAGACTTCAAGTATCTGTGGAGTGCCAGACATGGCACTTACGATGGATTTGCACTTGGTTTTTATTAATACTTTAGAAGAAAATCCAACGGAAGACATTAAGATCATCCCATTTATTGTCAATGCTGATCCTAAGGACCTTTGGCTGAATAAACCGAGCAATCAAAATGATCTATACGCCAAGGCGGACAGTGATAAATATGCTGGAGCCTTTCTCGACAAGCGGATAGTTGTTGCCTCACAAAGAGGACGCTCCCATGCACACGAAGGTTCTTTTCGGGATGATCATTTTTATGTGTCTGCACTGCCTGAAGCTTGGTCTGTCGTGGCCGTTGCGGACGGAGCTGGTTCGGCTAAATTTTCCCGGCAAGGATCTAAAATAGCTACAGAATATCTTGTTAAGACATTCGATAACGAGGTTCTTCTACACGAATTAAACGATTTATGCTTGGCTTACTATACTACTGCACCCGCTGAAGCAGTTCCGCCTGCACCAAAAGATGATCAACCTGTTTCTGGGGCCACAACAAATATTGTCAATGATCCAATTGAAGAGGTTGTTAAAGCCGAAATGACTGCTCAAGAATGCCTGCTCAAGGTTAAATCTTCGATCATCAATATCCTTTACAAATCTGTTCGCGATGTACATGCAAAGCTAGTGGAGTTTGCAAGAAAGGAAGAAATTTTATTGAAGGATCTCAATACCACATTGATTTTTGCGCTTGTCAAAAAAATTGATTTTGGCTACGTGGTCCTGACATTTGGTGTCGGCGATTGCCCGATCAATGTTGTTATTGGCGATCTACAGGAAGTACATTTACTCAATCTGCTCGATATCGGTGAGTTTGGTGGCGGCACTCGCTTTATTACTATGCCAGAGATCTTCAGTCACACTGATATGCCATTGCGATTCGCGATCAATAGATTTGATAATTTTTCAAAATTGATATTGATGACAGATGGGATCTATGATGCCAAATTTATTACAGAAAATAAACTGGAAGATAAAGATACTTGGAATACCTTTCTACAAGATCTAGATGGGCAAAATGAAGACGGTGCAAAGGTAGATTTTGTGACTGATGAACATATTAAGGATCAGTTATTGACCTGGCTTGACTTCTGGAGCAAAGGCAATCATGACGACAGAACACTAGCCATAATCTATTAACAGATGAAGACGATAACTATAAAATCCATTATTGATCCGTCTCGTACATACAAGTATATAGATGACGGCAGCCCCAAACAAGGCGGTGTTAAGGATGTCTATTTTGCACCTGATCGAAAGTATGTGGTTGCTTTTTTTCGAACCGCCCTTGACTTCAATCAACGGGATCGGATAAAGCGTATTGTCACCTTATACTTAGACAATATTAAGAATGGTAGTGCAGGTGATTATTTCTTGCAGGAAATCTACCGCTGGCCTTATGATGCGGTAGAACAGGATGGCAAGACTGGCGTCATTGTACCTATCTATGATACCAAATTTTTCTTTGCAAAGGGTTATGGTGCCAATGCGATGATAAAAGGAGGGGAGAAAGTTGGAAAATGGTTTACTGCACCATCCTTTCGTCATCAACAATATCCACTCGCCTTGGATAAGTCCGAATTAGGCGATTGGCTGAGTTATTTTCAAATTGCTATTAATATTTGTCGAGGCATCAAGAAAATGCATCAAATGGGGCTTGCCCATTCAGATCTATCCTATAATAATGTGCTTATTGATCCTGTTAGTAAGTCTGCCAATATCATTGATTTGGATGGTTTGGTTGTCCCCGGATTATACCCTCCCGAGGTAATTGGTACAGCCGATTTTATTGCCCCAGAGGTATTAAAGACCAAACACCTAAAACTTAATGATCCCAATCGTATACTGCCTAATCAAAAGACAGATCTCCATGCATTGGCAGTGCTGATTTATATGTATTTGCTGCGGCGGCACCCATTGCGGGGTGGTAAGATTTGGGATCTTGATGCCGAGAAAGATGAATTGATGGCGATGGGAGAGAAAGCCCTGTTTGTTGAGCATCCTACTGATCGGATGAATGCTATTAAGACCGATCAGCTGAGAAAGTGGGAATCCTTCTGGGGAAATCCTAATAAGCTTTCCTATACCAAAACGGGACCCTATCTGGCCGATCTGTTTAAGCGAGCTTTTATCGATGGGCTGCACAACCCTATGTTGCGTCCCATTGCCAACGAGTGGGAGACAGCATTATTGAAAACAGTCGATCTTATTCAGCCTTGCAATAATCCACAATGTGATGAGAAGTGGTACGTATTTGACAATTCTACCAAACCTATCTGTCCATTCTGTGGTACAGCGCACAAAGGAAGCCTTCCTGTCATCGATCTCTATTTTAAATTTAAAGATACTGTATGGAAACCAGAAGGACATCGGCTAATGGTCTATCACAATCAATATCTTTTCAAATGGCATGTATCCCGTAAAGTAATACGGAATGAAAGCCTTACCGCTGATGATAAGAAACCAGTTGGGTATTTCACCTATTACCAAAATAAATGGATGCTAGTCAACCAAAACCTGCTGGGGATGAAGGACCTGACTGAGCAAAAAGATGTACCAATTAATTCAATGGTTGAATTGACTGACGGCAAAAAGATTCTACTGTCCAATGAGGAGGGGGGAAGGTTACTATTTATCACGCTAACTAATCAATAATTTATAAAAATGGAACAAAGTATTTTACAATTACATCCTGGTCTAATCTGGGGATTTGGGTTGACAGTCATTATTATGCTGTTACTGGATTTGGGTGTTTTCAACAAAAAGAGCCATATTGTTTCTTCCAAAGAAGCGACAATATGGACAGTGGTTTGGATATCGTTGGCAATGATTTTCTCCGGTGTTGTCTATTATGTATTCAATCAAGATGCCGGGGGACATGCCACTGCGATAGAAAAGTTTACCCAGTTTCAGGCAGCTTACTGGATTGAAAAGGCTTTGTCAGTAGATAATTTATTTGTGTTTATCTTGGTGTTTTCTTACTTCAAAGTGCCACGTGAATTACATCACAAAGTCCTATTTTGGGGGATTTTAGGGGCGCTGCTCTTTCGGGCGATCTTCATCTTTGCAGGCGTGGGCCTGATTAATGTAACCTATCTCAATCCGATACTCGATTTCTTTGGTGTGACCGCTCTACCTTGGAATATCAATCTTGTGTTGACGGCCTTTGGTTTGTTTCTAGTTTTCGCTGGCATCAAATCATGGGGCAGTGGGGATGACGACGAGGACCAAGATTTTAGCGAAACAGCAGGCGCGCGATTGGTGAAGAAGTTCTGGAAAGTATCAGACAGTTATGATCACGGGCAGTTTTTTACTGTTCAGAATGGGATGAAACTTGCGACACCGCTTTTGGTCGTTGTAGCTGTGATTGAATTTACTGATGTCTTGTTTGCTGTGGACTCTATTCCTGCTATCTTCGCCATTTCTAAGGATCCATTTATTCTCTACACATCCAATATTTTTGCTATACTTGGATTGCGGTCGCTCTATTTTCTACTATCCAATTTTATCCATATGTTCAGCAAACTTCCTTACGGGCTCTCGGTGATCTTAACCTTCATTGGTGTCAAAATGATCATCTCGCCTTGGTATCATATTCCATCGCCAGTTTCATTGGGTATCGTAGGTGGAATACTGATCCTATCGGTTGTGGTATCCATTCTATTTCCTGAAAAGGAAGCTGGTGAAAACATCTCGGCATAATGAAAGAAATAGTTAGTCTTGAAAAGAGATGGCAACTCCTGTTTGTCATCTTTTTCATATTGTTTTTATTTATTAATTGCGGGAGTGAGTCAAGAACGGAGGCCAAAAAACAAAATTTTAGTGCCATTGGGAAAGATAAGTCTACTGTTCCACGTCAGGAGGAAATGATCAACCGATGGCAACAAAAAGAAGTTTATGTTACGAAGGTCATTGATGGTGACACTTTCTGGGTTAATAATGGTAGCGAAAAATTTAAGGTCAGATTTATAGGAATCGATGCTCCAGAGACGCGCAATTCCCGAGGTAAATTAAAGGGACCTTATGCAAAGGAAGCTAAAGAATACGTTAAAAAACTGACCGAAAATAAGTGGGTTAAGCTCGAACTTGATGTTCAGAAAAAGGACAGATATAGGCGGATGCTGGCCTATATCTATTTACTGGATGGTACTTTTCTGAACGCAGATTTATTGAAAGGTGGATTTGCTGTTGTAGATACCTATCCTCCTAATGTAAAACATACAGCGCTTTTTGTGAAGCTTCAGCATGAGGCGAGAGAAAGTAAGAAGGGTGTATGGGCTTATTAAAGTAAAATGTGTCATACGGGAAACCGTAAAGAAAGCTGTGTTGATCCCATTATTTTTGATGTATTATGAAATTGATAAGCCTATTATTTATCATCCTATTGCGGTTTGATGGTACCACAGCTTCGCTAGTGAAAGAAAGTTCAGATAAGAATACAGTATACGTTTGTGGTAGTGGCAAAGGGAAGAGATACCACCTCAATGAAAACTGTAGAGGATTAAAGTCATGCAGTGCCAAAACCATCAAGACAACACGAGAGCAAGCAAAGAAAGAAGGGAAGACGCTTTGTGGTTGGGAAGATTAAAGAGGTCATTTATTACTAACAAAACTATTTTTTATTATGGATTTTAAAGATGAAATTCGTCAGTTTGCTAAACGGGTCGAGAGACTTTTGCAGCAAATTAAAACAGAAGAAGCTACTAAGACATCCTTAGTAATGCCATTTTTGAAGATATTGGGATATGACGTATTTGATCCCTTTGAAGTGCAACCCGAGTTTATCGCCGATATCGGCATTAAAAAAGGCGAGAAAGTTGACTATGCGATATTGAGGGATGATAAACCCGTTATTCTAATCGAGTGTAAGCATTTTGCCGATGGACTGGATCCACACAATTCTCAACTATTCCGTTATTTTCATACTACCGAAGCAAAATTTGGTCTGCTGACTAATGGAGTGGAGTACCGGTTCTATACAGATCTCGTCACGCCGAATAAGATGGACGAAAAGCCATTTTTTGAGTTCAAAATTATGGACATTAAGGACAACGAAATTTCTGAGTTGCGAAAATTTCATAAAACTGTTTTTGACTTAGATAGTATTTCTAGTGTAGCCAGTGAGTTAAAATATTTCAACGAGCTCACCATTTTAGCGAATGCAGAAATGCAGAATCCGAGTGATGATTTTGTTCGTTTTTTTGCAAAGCAAGCCTATCCAAGCCTAGTTACGGCAAAAGTATTGGAGCAGTTTACGCCGTTGGTCAAACGCGTTTTCACTCAGATTGTCAATGATCAGATTGCTGAGCGGCTTAAGAGTGCACTAAAGAAGGAAACTGAAGCTGAAGAGCAAAATGCCACTGTCTTAACTGCTGAACAAGAGCCGCTTGTTGTCACGACTGAAGAAGAGATCGATGGCTTTTTGATCATAAAATCTATCCTAAGGAAGGAAATTGAGGTAGGGAGAGTGTTTATGCGGGACAATCAATCCTATTGCGGTATTCTGCTCGACGATAATAACCGAAAGTCAATTTGTCGTTTTTATTTTACGCCAAATCGATTACGTATTGGTTTGTTTGATAAGGAGAAAAAGGAAACCAAATACGATTTAGACTCTTTAGATGACATTTATAAATACTCAGACCAGATTGTCGAAACGGTAGTGAATTATTGATATAGTTTGACGATATCTTTAAAAGCCTAGAATATGTTCTGGGCTTTTGATTTATATAATAAATCCACCTAAACGAACTACGGAATATAATGACCTCAATTACGGAAAACCGTAAAAATAGATAAGCTTATCGGCATAATTTAGTGCTGATTATTAACTGAAATACAACTTAATACAAACAAACATGGCGTGGAGTTTTAGACGGCGAGTAAAGATTATCCCAGGTGTTCACCTGAATTTTAGCAGGAGTGGGATTTCTACATCAATTGGTGTAAGAGGCGCAAATATGACAATTGGAAGTTCGGGCACTTTTTTGAATACCGGTGTACCTGGATTAGGAATTTCCAATAGACAGCGACTCTCTGGGAGAAATTCATCACATTCTCCTGACCTACCTTTACCCGTTCCCGTTATACCAGAAGAGGATGATAGGGGGAATATCTATAGCGCAGATATTCATGAAATTACTAGCCAGGGTATGCAAGGTATCAAGGAAGCGATTTTATTAGCAAGAGAGCAACGTATGTCTCTAAAAAAAGACCTGTCAAAAATTAAATTAGCCTTGATGACCACTAAAGTCAAAAAGGTAATGAGCTATATATTGATCTATGGTTTCATCAAAAAAGATGTTCCTGAGCATTTATCTATTGATTTGATAGCACAGCAGGAAGCTATTAAGCAGACTAAGGAACAGATTGACGCTTCTTATGTAGACTTGGCCGTTGAGTTTGATCTAGAGCTCAAACAAAAGTATGATGCACTTGTCGCTGCTTTTGTGAATCTGACTAAATGCCGGAAAATTTGGGATGTCACAAGTGCACATTATCAAGATCGAGTTATTACCCGGTCATCAGCAAGTACCCTCATCAAACGGACTATAGTTCATTTCGGATTGAAATCAATTCCAGAATTTAAATCAACTGTACAGGCTATGTATTTCCAGAATGCTAATGGTGCGGATCTTTACATCTATCCAGGTTTTATTGTGATGTATAGCAGGGCTACGAACTTTGCTGTCATTGGATTGGATGAAATTGATTTTCAGCAAAGCTATGTGAGATTTACTGAGACGCAGGGGGTACCGACAGATTCAAAAGTAATTGATCAGACTTGGGCCAAAGTCAACAGAAATGGTAGCCGTGACAAACGGTTTAAAGGAAACTATCAGATTCCTGTAGTACGCTATGGTGAGATTAAGTTAAGAACTGTCACGGGTGTACATGAAGAATATGAGTTTAGCAATTATGAGGCAACCGAGGCGTTTGGAAATGCTTTTAGAAGTTATCAAAATGCTATCAGGCAACTTAACATTATAAATTAATCCACACAAAAGCTTATGTCAACGATCAAACCAACTATTTATCTTGTTAAAGAAGAGTTGAAAAATCCTAAAGATATATTTAAAGTAAGTTACCTACAGACAGTGGTGAAAGACGACTTTGTCGTATACTATAAAAAAAGTAATAAAAATACACCCGAATGGGCATATTTTCTCAATGAACAATTCGAGGTAAGCATAAAGAATTTTGAAAATTCATCATCATTCGCTGTACTTACAATGGTGGTAAAGGAAAGGTTATTTGCTATTCCACTTGGGATGGGTATTCATTTGTTAGATATGACAAAAATGGAATATAATTTCGGTCTTCGTGCAGCTATAAATGGAATTCCCAAAACAGAGATTAGGCAAATAGATACAACAAAACCTGATCTTGATTCCCAAAAAACAAGGAAGATTGCTGTAAAAGGAACGACACCAGAAGATTTCGAAATCAATAAAGAAAAAGACATCCTTCGTGGGATTGTAGGTAAAATATCAGCTGATTTGAACTTAGGCGAAGTATTGGAAGGAAGGGATAGTTTGCGGGTAACAAAGGGAACGGATTCTCTTCTAAAGTTAGCCGGTATTGTCAAAGTGGCTTATAAGTTATATCAATCAACAGCATATCAGAAAGATTATAAATGGATAGATAATATGGCATTGGTGCGAGATAAATCGAAAATTGAGGCACTTCAAAAACTACTTGCAAAAGAATTGAAATCGGGAAAATTGAATGAGCTATATTTTATTCCGCCAGTTTTTTTGGAGAAGATTTAGAAAGCTTAGGTTTCAAATTTAGTACCGGAGATCGAACCCGTTTGTCTGGTAAAGAAACATATGAAATGCCATCTATGATAGATTGGAAGAAAGAGATTGGAAAGGATGAGCGAAAGAAAATTACATTCGAAAACCTTGATAGCTTTAAAGTTCATGAGATAAAAGAAGGTGATAGAGAAAGGAGTTGGCCGCTATATCGGTGTTTATCTTGGGAAACATTCTATAATGGTCATAAGTATATTTTGTCGGAAGGTAGTTGGTATGAAATTTCCATTTCATTTTATGATGAGGTCAATGGTTATTTCAATGCTCGAGTTGTTGCGAATACTTTTCCCGCACCCTCAAAATCGAAAATTAAAGAATCAGATTATAATAAAGAGTTGAGTGAAGGTCTAGCTCAAGGGCATTTATTTGATTTGGGCCATAATGACTCTAGGGGGAGGAGTTTGGGAAAAGATAGAAATGAAGCCTGCGATGTGTTTGACGCTAGTACGAATACTTTTATACATGTTAAGATTGGAAAGTCGTCATCTAATTTGAGCCATTTATTTGCACAAGGTGGCTATAGTGGTATTATACTAAAGCAAGATGAAAAAATATTGGATGAGTTTAATCAACATCTTGTCGCTGCTAACGGTGTTGCTATTCCAAAACCATATAATGCAGCTAATTACACTGTATTATTCGTATCTGTTATTGGTAAACGACAAAAGAAAGATATACCATTTTTTAGTAAGGTTACATTCTATAATATAGTGCGTAAAAGCTTAGATTTTGGAGGGTACAACTGTAGATTTACTTACGTCGTTCTGCCATGAGATATAATCAACCTTAGATCGTAGGTGGTTGTTAAAATTTTTTAAACTTTCACCTCTCCATTCCCGCCATTCACCGAGTTTTCCTGTCCGTTAGTCTAAAGCCCATAGGCTGGGGGCGTATTGTGTTGTAGTTTTGAGTCAACAAATAAGAACAGATAAACTAACACAATAAAATAAAGACATTATGAAAACTCTAGTAAAAACATTCGCAGCAGCAGCCCTAATCGCAGTATCAACATTCGCTATGGCAGCCGAAGGACCTGGCACAAAGTCAACAAAGGCAAACCTTAACCTTTCAACAGCAGACTTTGCTTTAGAACACTATGTTGCGGTAACGACAGAGGGGGAATCAATAGGGGTAGAGCAGTTATTTGCCGAAGATTTCAATCAAAAGATCCAAGCTTCCAATGCACAAAATCACAGCCGTAGCCAAGTAGTTAAATCTTTGAAAAAGCAAAAAGGAGAGAAGCTGAACTGTATAGTAAGCACCGACATTCTTGAAGAATCGGCAGACTATATGGTGGCTAAAGTAACTTTAAAATTTGAAAACTTCACCAAGACTGATCTGGTTACCTTGGAGCGTCTGGGTAATGATTGGAAAGTATCCAAATCGATCAATTCGTATAAATAGGAATCAGCAATCAGTGGTCTGCCATCATATTCGAAGGCAGACCACTAGTGAATCATATGTTTATTTAAGGCCGCGTCGAGAGATGTGGCTTTTATTTTCTTAATGAGTTCTGAAAATTAAGTTTTTTGTATAATTTTAACAGGCATAGGCCGGAAACATCAATTGACTAATTTCTGTGCTTTATAAAAAATATCTGCTGTATTATTAAAAAATTACGATAACCTAAAATACATATTTTATGTGGTTTAAACATCTAATTCCTGGATATTGGATTTTGTGTGTTTTATTTTTAAACGCTGTAAATGGGCAGAGTATAAACACAAGATTATCTCGCGAGATTGACCTTATTTTTAACGAAAAGAGTCTCGTTGATCACGTAGAAATTGAATCTATTCTTTATGGTCTCTCAGGAAATACTGAAACCAGAAAAGAAGTTCATTATTTCAATGCACAACAGCGAGCCATTAGCGGTCAGAGTTATTTTGTGGAACGTGGCTATCGCGGATCATACCAGAATGAGTTTAGAGATGATACTTTGTTGGTGAAACAAATTGTATTTAACAGTGGTCCTTATAATCAGAATGATAAGTCTGTTATAGCATATCACTATGACCAAAATAATTTTTTGATTAAACAGATCAAAATAGAAGGTGCGACAAATATTTATAAAGAAATGGAGTACCTGAATGATGAGCAAGGCAACCCGATCAAATTGATAATAGATGGAGGAAAATATGGATATGAAGCTGCATCGTATGATTACCCAAATAACATTGTCTATACATCAATAGTAAATGCTCAAAATGAGACAATAAGCACCTCAAAAGGTCTTATCGACTATACCGTTAAAAATCCGAAATATCAGTATAATGAATATGGCGATGTTGTGGATGAAGATAACTATAAATTTAGCTATAAATACGATGATAAAGCTAATTGGATAAAACGAACAAGAAAGAATAAAAAACGAAATAAAACCGATCAGGTCGTTACGCGTAAAATAACGTATCGGTGATAGATTTTAGATGTTATGAATGTTTTAGAAACTATTAAATTTTTAGTAAATCCAGAGCGAATGGATGAACTTTTATTGAAAGAAGATTTGCCGTTAGATACAGATGTACGGGATTTTGCAATTTATTGTATAGGTGAAATAGATCTTTTGGCAGAAATTAAAATTTTAAGTGATGAGGAAACAGATAATGATATTATCTACGAAAAAGATGGTATTAGTTATATTTGCTTGTTTGATATTTGGCATGCTATCGATTTAATAGAAAACGATTTGGAACTGAAAGGAAAAGGCTATTCGGACAAGGTGATTGGAGATCGACTTATTGAATATAGGAAAAATGATGCCTAAAGTGTTATTTATCAGATGATGAGCCGTTTTGTATTTATTATTAGTGTGGTTATTGGCATATTAACTCTTTCGTGTGGCTCCAATAAAAAGGAAGAATCAATTAAAAATATACAGGGGGATTGGGTTTTTGATACTGCTGGTTTGCCCAACATTGGAACAGGAAGAATTATTTCAAAAATCCGTGATAACTGTGGGTTTGAGTTTCAAAGTATCCGCCCGACGAACTACATGTCAGTTGATTTTTTGAAGTTCTGTGGGTAAAGCTCTTTTATATTCTTGTGGTTTATTGACGCTATATTCATTAGCGTATGTTTTAACCACAGAAAAGGGTTCACCTCATGCTTTTTGCAGATAGCGAAAAATGAGTAGATCATTGCCGATCGCTGTGCTGCCTCATGACTTCCTGCGAACAGCCAATTTTTGCGTCCCAGGGCAACTGGGCGAATGGCATTCTCGATAAGGTTATTGTCAATCTGCAGATTTCCATCGCGCAAATATTCCGACAGCATGTCCCAACGGGCGTATGCATAGGCCATAGCCTTTCCTATCTGGCTTTTGGGCAATGTGTTTTTTATCTCCCGGAATATCCATTTACCCATGTCGTTGATGATCGGAAGTGACTCTTTGAGCCGTAGCTCCCGGATCATATCAGGTGATAACTTTTCTTCTTTGGCTTTTCGCTCAACTTTATAAAGATCCTGTATCATCAGTAGCGCCTTTTTGGCTCTTTCCGGGTCATTCTGCAGGCCTTTCTCAAACTCACGGCGTGCGTGTGCCCAGCAGGCCAGATGGGTGATGTCTTTCTTTTTTCCAAATTTTTCGTAGGCGGCATATCCATCCGTCTGCAGATATCCCTTAAAGTTATCCAGCATGGGTGTAGGTACATGACCACCACGGGAAGGGTTATAATCGAACAGCACCGTTTTATCCAAAGGCGAGTGGTAGACCCAATAATAGCCCTGATGGGCAGCTCCTTTTTTATCGCTGTCCAATACTTTTATTGGGGTCTCATCAACCTGCAAATAGCCCTGAGCTTTGGTGTCAACGACCAGCTGTTCATACAATGGTTCGAGTTTTTCCAGTGCCTGTCTGGTCCATCCTTCGATGGTTGAGGATGGGATCTGTATGTTTTCCCTTGCGAAGATCTGTTTTTGTCGG
>NZ_JABJWY010000030.1 GCF_013167215.1 Sphingobacterium prati | reverse complement strand
TTTGCAATACAGTATTTATTTGCTTAAATTGGTATAAGAGAGATTTGTAGGAAAAAGTTGCCAATTCGAAAAATCATGGAATCAATCTTTAGAAAACTAATGTGCTGCCTAATGGTTCTTGAGGTATCATGGATATTTTTTGGCTGTATAAATGGAGGCGCTGATTCTTTTACTCGTGGGCTTTCAATTATGCTCATATCCCAAATAGCAATAGTAGTCATGACATTATCAAAACAAAAAAAGAGTAGTTCAGACGATAAGGCTACTTAAGGCTTGATATATTCTTGATAACTCTTTTTGATATACAGGATAATATCATAGTCGGACATGTATTTTACTGTGTAAATATTCGGACGGTACAACTGCATGAAAGTTTGTAGAGAGTCACCTTTAAGGCCCGTCAAATTTTGAACCATACGCTTTGAAAAGGTGTTATCAAGATATTGCTCTTCTTCTTCCTTTATTAATTTCTGCTGGAGCTTGGATTGTGGGTTATTTTTTTTCCCTAACATAGAAATAACAGAAAGCACATCGACACTAATCAGCGAGGTGGTACTATTGCTCGCCTGATTAGGGTGTCTCGGGACATTTGAAGAATAGTTTTTGGTGATGAAAATGTCTTTAAATTTGGGTTTGCTATAATTGAAGGTCTTGCCAAATTCTTCCCGAAACTTTAAGGAATCAGCCTTATAATTTCTTAAAGGATTGATCTTGACTTCATCCAACAAAATTGCTGTTTGCTCCATATATATAACCAGATTATCACGATTGCTATTACCAACTATATATTTTTCCTCACGATATCCGATTGAAGAAAAGGTGATTGTATCTCCAAGCTTAATGCCCGACAATATAAATTTGCCATTACCATCGGAATAGTTGCTGCGCGAAGCTCCTTTGATCGAAACACCTATAAGAATATCACCCGAATGCTTATCTTTAATCGTACCTTTCAGATCTTGTGCAGAAGATAAGTTTGTGATAAATAGTAATAGAAATAACACCTGTAGTCCACTCACTTTCAATCAGTTTTACAATAAAAATATTATAAAACTAAGCGTTTAGCAATTTTATTAACTGTTTTTAACGCATGGCGCTTTGATAATAACCTCAGGCTAACCAAATAAAAAGCCAGATCTCACGACCAGGCCTTAACAAATAGATTATTCACTTTGATCAGCCTTATTAAAATCTTCAAATTTCAACGTTCCTTTATATTCCTACTATTATCCTTAAATTCTTTATTAGGGAAAAAAGTACAATACATATCCACCATTATCCATTCCATTCGAATCAAGCTGACTATATCTTTGTATTATCAATTTGAAACAATTTAAACATTAAAAAATGAAAACAATTATTGCAACAATCAGCTTAGTGATGACTTTATTGAGCACTTCTCTTTTTGCCCAAGGGAAAAGAGTACCAGCTTCTGCCGGAAGAGCAGATTACATCGAAGTAGAAAAGGGTGTAAAGCTCCACATAACCGACCTTGGCGAAGGTAAGCCTATCGTACTGATTCACGGATGGCCATTAAGCGATGAAATGTACGAATACCAATACCAATATTTATCCCGCAGAGGTTTCAGAGTGATTGGAATTACACTCCGTGGCTTTGGAAAATCAGATAAACCGTACGGAAAGTATGACTTTGATGTTTTTTCCGATGATATAAAAGTGGTTCTGGAAAAACTGGACATACAAAATGCTACGCTTGGAGGATTTTCGCTCGGCGGTGCAGTGGTGTTGCATTATGTAACAAAATATAACTCTGCCCATATAAGCAAGCTGGCTCTGTTTGGGGCGGCGGCACCCTCGTGGAAACAGCGGGAAGGTTTTCCTGACGGATTGCCCGATGCTGTTGTTGAAGGATTGATAAACGCGACCAAAACACAAAGGCAGGATCTGATCGCAAGTTTCGGTGCAGGCTTCGTGGCAAAAGAAGGCAATATCTCTAAAAACGTAGAAAAATGGTTGGAAAACATCAACTTGCAGGCCTCTCCTTATGCCATGACAGAATCGATCACGGCACTCAGGGATTTGGACCTACGCCCCCAGCTTTCAAAAATCAATATTCCTGTAACCATATTTCAGGGAGTGTATGATAAAAACTGTCCGCTTATTTGGGCCGAACAATTACAGAAAGGTATAAAAAATGCAACGCTTATCCGCTTTGAAAACAGCGGTCATGCCTTGTTTGTCGAAGAAATGGAAAAATTCAATACCGAGCTGGAGAAATTTGCAAAATCATGATGAATTGCAAAACAGGGGAGCAAGAATATTGTGTTCTCCTGTTTCTATTTAAACGGAGATTTGTATTTTTATTCCCATTAGTTTACCAATATGGCAAGTGAAAAAGTATTTCGGAGCGACCTAAAAACCATAGGGCTTATATCGCTTCATAAAGATAATGTCGATTCCATAAATAGGACGGATTATAAGCAATACATAAAAGTACTGCTTCTTTCAAAGGGAGCTGAAGTGCAGGTTGACCTCGCTGAATATTCCGTAAAACAACCGTCCCTGTTCTTTGTAAGCCCCAATCAGCATCTGCATATAAAGAAGCCCGGAATAGAAGAGGGACACTTCATCTTTTACAACCGCGACTTTTATTGTATCCAGATTCATGATGAGGAAGTAGCCTGTAACGGATTACTGTTCAGCAACATCTACAATATGCCGATGGTAGAATTGGACAATGGTGAAATTCCTTTCTTTAGCTATATTTTCGGACAGATGACGGATGAGTTCGGGTTAAACGATACCTCGCTGGAAGAGATGCTTCGTACCTATCTCAAACAATTGTTCATCAAATCCGCACGGTTATGGAAAAAACAAAATCTTGATAAGGAACTTATCGAACAGAATAGCGACCTGGAGTTTTTCAGGAAGTTTACCTTGTTGGTTGACGAAAATTATAAGAAAAAGCACCATGTTGCCGATTATGCCGAACTGCTGTTTATGGCTCCAAAAACGATTAGCCATAAATTTAAAAGGCTTAATCTGCCTCAGCCTAATGATGTGATTAAAAACAGAATTCTGTTAGAAGCAAAACGGCTGTTGGTGCATACCAATCTGACGGCAAAAGAGGTTGGCTATGAACTGGGATATGAAGATCCGGCATACTTCAGCAGGCTATTTGTGCAGAAATCAGGTGAAACGCCGTCAGCGTTCAGGGCAAAATTTCTTGCCATAAATTAAATTCAGTCGTTGTTATTCCAATACAAAAATCAATATGATGCCCAGATTCTTTACTTACTTATTTTTTTCTCTTTTTATCCCGATGGCTCTTAACGCCCAAACTTCGGAAAGCCAGCCCTCGACAGCATTGGCAGAACGAATACAAACTGCACCGGACGAAGTTTTCAACAAATTTCGCGAAGCAGGAATGCAGCCTGTGGATCATATACTGACAGCCAAAGAAAAAGACAAGGTCGCGAAGGCTTTTACTATGCTGTCGCCGCTGCATAGTAAAATTCTGAAGCAACATTTGCACAGTATAAGTTTCATGGATAATATGCCTAACACCGCACTTACATCCCCTGTTGAAACAGCCGATTCAAGCCAAAAATTCAACATCACTTTTCGTGCGGAAATCATTAACGAAACTGTTTCCCAATGGGCCACATGGAAAGAGAATACATACTATACCTTTCCCGAAGGCAGCGGGATGGAGATAACTATTGATGCCGGCGAGCTGGATGCTATGGTGTACGTATTGCTTCACGAGGCAACGCATGTGGTGGATGCAGTATTGGCGCTTACACCTCACTCCGGCGAGGGCGATACTGTGGCGGCTCCTACAGCATTTACCCGGGGCATCTGGCACACAGCAAATGTACCCGAGAAAGCATTCATCAGTCCTTTGCTGGCAACCACACGCTTCCGGAGCGGAAAGCAGGTGCCGGCTTCTGATGCGCCCAAAATTTACAACGACCTTCAAAAAACGCCCTTTGTTTCTCTTTACAGTACAGCCGCATGGTTTGAAGACCTCGCTGAGCTGGTGGCTATCTATTATTTGACAGCAAAGCTAAACCAGCCGTTTCGGGTATCCGTCAAACAGAACAGCAAAGAAATCATGAGTTTTGAACCGATGAAGAATAAGCTGGTAAAAAAGAGGCTGGAGCAGCTGAAGGTATTTTATGAATAGTTGTCCTTCAATGCCTAAAACTTATGATTGATCCCGAGCAGTATGCTCTGGTTGATAATCAAGGCTGCTGCAAATGTTTTACTAGCCCAACCTGTACTTACATAACCGCATAAGTTTTTTTGAATTTAAACTGGAGTTAGTAGAATTTTATAAAACTATTTCAAATTGACTATTGTTCTTACAATACAAAACGGCTACAAGCTACCTTTCGAAAGAAAGGTTCAACATAAAAATTGGCGTCGTACAGTGAAAATCCAATTGTCTTTAAAAACATTGGATGACGAAACAAAATAGAGGAAACGATAAGAAACATAAAAATTACTGTACAAATAAACGCTAAGAGAAAGGGTCTGATGAGAATCAGGCCCTTTTGACGTAAAAAAGCCACTTACTCGGTCTTGTACCGTCTGTTTCAATTTTAATCAGAACAACCTCAAATTCGTCCTCCTTTCCAGCATAAGGTCACTAAAACCAAAGGTGCGTTCATTTCTGACATAGCGTTATTGAAACTGGTCTATTTAGCACAAAAAAACATTAAGAAAAAATGGACGATGCCACTGGCTAATTGGGGAACTACAGCTCAGAAATTAGCAATTTGGTTTCCGGGAAGATTGGTGTTAGATTGTAAAACAATCCCGAGTGAAACTATGCTCATTAAACTACAATCACTCAATGACTTCTCCGGAAACTTAAAATTTTATTTATTCAGATATTTTTGAATTCAACAGCTCGTTAGGATTCACTACAGGTAGGATGATGCCATTTAAATTGGTTTCAGCTAACCTGCTGTATAAAATCCCCCTAAGAGTAGAATAAGATAAGCCAATCAATGTCCCCAATAGCTGGCCTGTAAATGCGGTCTTACCATCTTTTTCACTAACGAATTCTAGCATATTTTCGACCTTAAAATAAAAATCATAGAGATATTCAGCGAATACATGTTCAGTAGAAGAAAACGACACCAAAAGAGATATTTTAAAAGACTTCTTTTCTAAATTATGCTTGATCGACTGCGCAATATTCATTTGGAATTCCTTGTCTTTCAGATCAAATCCTAAATCCAAATTCTCTCTTATTGGCTTTATTTTTTCAAGTGAAATCTTCTCTGCAATAACTTTTGCCGTGTTCATAACTTATTGATTAAGCTGATACATATTCACCATCAGAAATGGACTCTTCAAATACTTCATCCTGAGTGAAGTCATTAGAAGGAATCCGACTATGAACAGTAAAATATATGTTCTTATGAATAGGTTCTACACAAATAATCTCTGCATCTAAAGCTGCTTCAATCGCTACAATAGTTTTGGTTGTAAAGGTATGCTGACCAGAAAGCCATTTCGAAACCTCAGACTTTTGCTTATGCATCAATGTGGCTAAATCCGATGCTTTCATACCCTTACTTGTCAAAATCTGCGCAATCTTATTTGAAATAGCCAAGTTTTTCTTGACCAATCTTTCGATCGCTGGATCTCCATGTTGCTCCAACCATTGGTCTATTACATTCACCTCCAATAGACCACTTTTCTCTTGGTTGGCTTTTCTTCTTGAAAGTTTCATTTTAATAATTTATTTTAAAATCTTCATTGTAAAGAATATCCTGATAATCATCACTCCATTCTATATCATCATCAGCAAAACTCTGATCAATTAATCTGGACAAAATGTTTGCCAAATTAAAATGTCCCTTTACCTGTGGACAATCTTGAGCTTTATCAGCTGTTTTAATAGCACCCCCATATAAAATAACCACGCAATCATTTAATCGATGACAATATAATCGCAGGTTATTACTCGTATTTTGGTCTTCTTCAATATAGGTTGGCTCCCTGTCTATTCCTCTCGGAGGAAGACCTTCAGCGGCCATTTCATGTCGAAAATAACTAGCTTTTGCTCCGTACCGATTTCCAATAAGTCTTATCCAGGCCAAGATATGATTTAGTTTAGCAGGCTCACTCGTTGTATATTTCTTTATAAAAGTCTCAAATAATGATTCCTCATTCTCCTCGCCATTAACAACAACAGAGTAGAAAACTACTTTTTCATATTCTTTAATGAACTTTATTGAAGCAAAGCTACTCATATAACACTATTTTTCAAAATTTAGTTTACTTAAAAGTGAATTTTTAACATTATTTTAAGAAATCTCCCTTGGCTTTTAAGGCTAATAATTATAGCATTAAATATAAGGATAAATAAGGATGTATGCAACAGAAACACCACTCAGACCGCCTAGTTAATCAAGAGCTAGACAATTATATTTTTGCGAACTAAATCGATACAAAAAACCTAAGAGTCTAACTGAGAAAGTCGTATAATAGTGTGGTTACGGAATACCGTAATCATACTACGTTCAAACTTCATAGGTTTGGAATTGCAACAATAAAATAGACACCTAGTTAAGCCTTTCTAGTAAGCTATCATAGTGTTAAGAGCCCGAAGACATTCATTGGCTAAACGATACTTCGGTTAGGATAAATGGTATCCAGATCATGTGCAGTAACAGTGCATCACTGATAATAGCTACGCAGATACCGGTAGAAAAATGGCATGGACTCATTGGGGAAAGTACTATAGCAGATGCTATTCTTGACAGGGTGACATTCTCCTCGCATAGGCTCGAATTGACAGGCGAATCCTATAGAAGAAAAAAGAAATTGGAATCTTAATTGAAATGCATATTATTGTAATCGGAAAGTGGCCCGTTGACTAGCGAAATAATTGGCCCGTTGATCCCGAAACAACTTGCCCAACATCACCGAAATAGACACCCCCGACAAAAACAGATCTTCGCAAGGGAAAACATACAGATCCCATCCTCAACCATCGAAGGATGGACCAGACAGGCACTGGAAAAACTCGAACCATTGTATGAACAGCTGGTCGTTGACACCAAAGCTCAGGGCTATTTGCAGGTTGATGAGAC
The DNA here is from genome assembly GCF_013167215.1 of Sphingobacterium prati. GTDB lineage: Bacteria > Bacteroidota > Bacteroidia > Sphingobacteriales > Sphingobacteriaceae > Sphingobacterium > Sphingobacterium prati. Next base: position 377 of record NZ_JABJWY010000030.1, on the reverse strand, counting down.
CCCAATAAAAGTATTGGACAGCGATAAAAAAGGAGCTGCCCATCAGGGCTATTATTGGGTCTACCACTCGCCTTTGGATAAAACGGTGCTGTTCGATTATAACCCTTCCCGTGGTGGTCATGTACCTACACCCATGCTGGATAACTTTAAGGGATATCTGCAGACGGATGGATATGCCGCCTACGAAAAATTTGGAAAAAAGAAAGACATCACCCATCTGGCCTGCTGGGCACACGCACGCCGTGAGTTTGAGAAAGGCCTGCAGAATGACCCGGAAAGAGCCAAAAAGGCGCTACTGATGATACAGGATCTTTATAAAGTTGAGCGAAAAGCCAAAGAAGAAAAGTTATCACCTGATATGATCCGGGAGCTACGGC
>NZ_JABJWY010000029.1 GCF_013167215.1 Sphingobacterium prati | reverse complement strand
TGGAGGAAAGGAGGCTCAACCCCGAAAAAGCTATACAGTATTATGAAAAGAGTTTAGTCAATGCGAAAGAGGTAGGAAATAGAGACCTAATTAGAAAAAGTTATAAGTTTTTAGCGGACTATTATCGAACCTATAAATTAGGAAATGAAAAAGCTAGGGAATATGAACTAGCGTATGTTTTATTGAATGACTCCTTGGAAAGTGAAAATAAACAGGTAATAGATGTTGTCCTTAATCAGGTTTTGAATGCGAAAGACAAGGAGTCTGATATAAAGGTGTCAAAAGCGGTTAAAATTTCAATCGTAGCGTTGGTATTGCTTGTTGTGGCGGTCACCTATTTCGTATGGCGATCGAAGCACAACCGTAAGATTTTGGGCCAGAAAGAAGAGGCATTACAGGAAACGGAATCGATCAATAAGGAATTGACCGAGCAGATCGGGGAAAATAAATTCAATAATCTGATCGATCTGGCCAAAAGTAATAACCCCGAGTTTTTGACCCTGTTTACTGAATTGTATCCGCAGTTTATAGAGACCTTAAAATCATTTGACCCAAATCTGAGAAGCACCTGTAGTTTTGCGCGATGGCTTTTCTCAATTTCTCTACAAAAAATATAGCGGAGAATAGATAGAGTCTACAGAATTGATAAAGCTAAACGTTTACTTGGCTATACGCCACAATTCAATTTCAAGTTCCTTCAAAACCATTTATAATAAAATATATTATATGGCAATGAACCATTAGTACTAATTTTTTTTATTATCCGAAAATTTACAATTAAACTTGAATAGACGCCATTTTATACTTCTTTGTTCGGGATACTGTACATAATATAGCGACTTGAATCATACCATAGTATTGCCGGAAAAAGTAATTTGTCAGGCTTATTACTTTAACGATATAAAAGAACTAAAAAATACAATGGAAAGATTCAGATTTTTTTATAATTTTAAAATAATCCATTCAGGGGTTGGCTATAAAAGCCCTAAATATTTACTTCAAAAGGGAATCGACATGGATGTCGACTCCACTCAGAAGTCGATTTGGTTTTTTCAGCTTCACCCTATTTGGAAGAGGCTCTCAACCTAGCCATGTTCGATCCCGGGATGTATGAAGTGGTACAAACATTTTTGCAGCATTATAAATTGTAATTATTGGCCATCTCCGATCGCAGCTACTACACTATATTAAAAAAAATATCGTAATTATCCGATGAACCGATCCGGTGAGACGTCATTTATTTAATTCTGATCGCGGTATTGTTGCACGTTATCGGCAAATAATTTTTCTTATATTTTTGTGTTAAAAAAAAAATTAAAATTTAATCCCTAAAGTGGAACCTACAAAAAATCCATTTTTATGCTGTTGTATTACATCGTTAATGACACTACCCGTTTTAAAATATTGGACACCTATATTATAACTTAAAAAATTTTTGACATTCCATGAAAGGGTGGTTATATATGCGGTGCCTATGTATCTTTTTTTTGAGTTTAATGCGGATAAACTTAGAGAGCCACTTGGGCCATAGACCCCATCGTTCAGAGAATTTCGCCAGTTAAAAACTACATCCAATGTCAATAGTATATTATTTGCAGGGTGCCAGTTTAGGTTCGGGTGAACCGATATTAGATTCGCCGGACCTGCTTGTGGATTCATTCCAAAATATCCGCCATTTGGATACATTGCATTAAAAGTTCCAAGCTTGTTACTATACGGATTTTTGGTGCCTGTTATATAGTCGCTCTTTAGCTTTAAAGATGGTAAACGTGTGCTGTATTTAAATATGTAACCAATTTCGGAAGAAATTGCTAAGGCACTGATCGTACCGGAACCAAATGTTCCAAACTGATACCCGGCCTCAAAGTTATAACCAAATCCAATTTTATTCCTCCAAAAACGCATACCTAGCGTATGGCGTATTTCCTCTGCAATACCTGCGTCGAACTTTGCATTTTTGCGGTTGATCCCAAGGTAATAAAGATCAAAATTCCCACTTTTTGGAGAAATATAAGTGTTGTAAATCCCCCAAAGATTAGGTTTGCGAGTAGAGGAATTGTCAAAAATACCTGTGTTTACAATACCATCTGCCATAACAAATGCATCAATCTTTAGGTTAGGTGATTTATAAGCTATCTTTGCGCCGTCAAAGTACAAACGAAGGTTAGGACCTTCTCTTGCATCTATCAGACGTCCACTTCCGTAACGCAGTTCCTGTCGACCTAATCGGACAACGAGTGATTCATCTACTTTTCTATACGGGATAAAATCTATAAAAAGGTTCTGCACATTGAGTTTATCCTCATCAATGCGGCGTGGGCCAGTCGTACGACCATCTTCTAAACCACTGCGCAATTGACCAAATATACGAAGTCGCTCGCCGAAATGGAAGTCAGTGTGTAACTGGTATCGCTGTAAGAAAAAAACATCTTGCCCAACATTCATTTCTCCCCAGTCTTCATTCATCGCATAATTCAGTTCTCCTCGGACTTCACCCCCTAGTGAAAGATAAAATTGTCTGTCTTCTGAAAGTTGAATATATTTTATTTTATTGCAAAAAGTTTTTGCACTATCTTTCAATCGTGAATAATCTTCATCATAACGCATCAGCTGAAAGTTCTGTCCTGTAGCAAGTTTTGTTATTAACAACATACCCAACACTAAGATAAGATCTAGTTTCATGTACGCAATCTTTGAAGCTAGTAGAGGATTTTTCATTATAAAACCGTTCAGGTTTATATTTCCATAAAATTTTCCTGATGATTTTTTAAACACGCTTTTATTTTATGTAAATTACCCACGAGCCAAATAATATCATCAGCCAGTATCATTTCTGAGGAACTGGGGTTTAGGATACGGTTTTCATTCCTTTCAATGCCAACCACATGACTATGTAAATCTTTTTGGATACCGGAATCTTTTATTGTTTTATTACAATACGGGTTGGTTTCGGTAAGTTGAATTTTAGTAAGCTGAATATCATTAATATCCATATCCTCTTCTTTCTCTTTTGGAAGAACTTTTTGATCAAAAATAAATTTTAACTGAGAAATCTGTGAGTCCGTACCCAAAACCCCCACTTTGTCATTGGGTAATATTCGTTGTTTACCATCAGGTAGATGAACGGTTCTGTCATTTCTACGTATATACACTATATTGATCCCGAATTTCTCTTTCCACTTAAGCTCGTACAACGACATTCCTGCAAAAGATATCGTATCGCCAGCTTCTAATTCCGTAACATATGCGTCCCATTTCTGGAAGTGTACACTGGCTTCTTTATTTTTTTTGTGTAGTGCTATGTTATCTTTATTTCGGAGATATTCAAGTCGCTCTCTTTCATTAAGATTCGATATGAATTGTTGTTCAATCCGTTGATGAATTTTCTGAATATTGCTAGAGAAAAACCAAAGCATTGTCACAATCAACGGAATTGATATCACCAATGCATATCTTGTTGTTGTAATCTGATCTATGAAAAAACCGATAAGTAATATTCCAGTAAGAAACCTGATGACATGAAGTGAAATACCCATTAGCGAATAGTTCAGGTAGTATGAATTGATGGTTTCACCACCCTCTTTTATAATTATTTTTTTATTGAGAATAGCCCATAGAAAAGGTGACGCTAGCAGGGATGCCATACTTATCAGCAGGACATTTCGCCAAAGCAGGCTTTCTATTTGTATATTCAGAAACGGAATGAATAAATATTTAAACAATAGTGCAATGGCAATAAGTATAATGCTATTAATGATAAGAATTTTGTTGTATTCATGTAAGGTTTTCTTCCAGAGAGGATTATCTTTGTTTTTCTGCGTTTCAGAAGTATAGGCATCCAATCGCATGATCCATGTCTTCGGAAGAGTTTTTACTATGATATTATACAATGGTTCTGAAAGTTTTATAAAATAGGGCGTAGTAAATGTGGTAATTGCCGACACGCCTACAGCTATCGGAAAAAGAAATTCCGAAATCACACCCAACGACAACCCCAGCGCAGCAACAATAAAGGCAAATTCTCCGATCTGAGCCATACTGGAACCTATTTGTACGGATTGTTTTAGCGGCTGGCCCGAAATCAGTGCACCTAATCCGCTAAAGAAAAATTTTCCTACTATAGTGAGCAGTGTGATAGCGAATATAGGACCTGAATAGTTGTACATTGCATGCGGATCAATCATCATTCCTACGGATACGAAAAATATAGTGCCGAAAAATTGTTTGATTGGTTGAGTAAGATGTTCTATTTTCTCTGCCAATATAGTTTCGGCTATAAGGGAGCCCATTACAAAAGCTCCCAATTCAGCTGAAAACCCAACGTGTGTTGCCAAAAGAACCATCCCAAAACAAAGCCCTATGGCAAGAATGAGTACCGTTTCTTCATCCATCCATTTTTTTGTCTTTTTTATAAATACAGGAAGTAAATAAATACCAACCAAAAACCATAGAATCATGAAAAAGGCAAGTTTAAATACTGTAAAAAGTATTTCCGAGCCTTGAAACTTCTGCGTAAGGGCTACTGTAGATAGCAATACCATCAAGAGGATGACAATGATATCTTCCACTACCAATACACCAAAAACTACTCTGGCAAATTGTTTGGATTTCAAACCAAGCTCGTCAAAAGCTTTTAAAATAATGGTTGTGGAAGAGCTAGCTAGCATCCCTGCAAGAAATAGGCTGTCCATCTTGTTCCAGCCTAATAAATAGCCAGTAAGATAGCCACCCAGACCCACGAATAATATTTCAACAACCGCAGTAATAGATGCAGAACCACCTACTTTTACAAGTTTTTTAAAACTGAACTCTAAACCTAAACCGAACAATAGCATGATCACGCCAATCTCGGCAAACGTATCCATATTTTCTTGATCAACGATTGTAGGCAAGTAATGAAAATGTGGACCGACCAAAAATCCGGCAATAATGTATCCGAGCACGAGTGGTTGTTTAATACGTTTAAAAAGGATGGTAACCAGAGCACCAACCAGAAGTATCAGTGCCATATCTTGTATCAATTCGGGTAGATGAGCCATAATAAATTTCTTTACGATAACAGTTAAACGTTTGATAATTTTGTTAAGATGCCAATATTACCTTTGAGTATTTTCGATATGGGACAGTTTTCTGCAACTCTTTGCAGTCTTTGCTGTAATTCCACATTCGGTAGTTCATGAAATATAATCTTTCGTTCAATGTAGGTTACTGTTTCCTTATCTTCTATTTTTTGGAACAGGTTAGCCTCAACTTCTATTTCGGAAATAGGCAAATCTTTATGGTCAATATACATTCTGAGTGTTGCCAATGTACATCCTGCCAATGACGATAGTAATAATGTAAATGGATCGGGGCCAAGATCTTTTCCGCCCAATTTTTCAGGTTCATCAGTAATCAGAATACCATTCCTCCAATGAATAACTGTTTTGTACTTTTGGACGCCTATAGTTCCTTTTATCGGATTTTCCAATATATATTTCATCACAAATGATTAAAGTTTCTTTTTTAACCACACATCTGAGTATTCTTCAGGATGGCGTTTGAATTGCGCCAGAACGTATGGGCAAAGCGGTATAATTCTCAGAATATTTTCCTTAGCATAACTTACCAGTTGATTGAGTAATAACTTTGCAAATCCCCTACCTTCGTACTCATCATTTACTTCTGTATGATAAACTCTAAGCTTTCCATCTGCAACAGAAATATCCATTTTTCCTGCTTTTTTGTCATCTGAAAACAATTGGACTTCACCATAAATACCGTTTTCTTTAAAAACTACTTTTGTATTTTCCATATTCAAAATTACTCGGTTCTATTTTTTTACTTAATTCTCAAAACAGGCACTTTGCTAACCAGATCAATAAGTTCCATTGTGAATGCGTTCTCGACTTTCTACACGGATGTTCTTTAGAATTATATACTTTTGATAAAGTTCTCACCCATACTCCAGCATGAATACGTAATTTAGATTGCTGGAGGATAGTAATATTATTCTTATGAAGGGCGTATAGCACCATTAAATGTTTTATTACCAGTTCGTTCATTCTTCATTTTTGAATTTATTTAGGTGAATCACTTGTCCTACCACTGATAAATTTTTGAAAGATCGGCATCGTTGGCTAAGCTTATCTTTGGTATATTGTCCTTGATTTCGACAATAAATTCGGAAATGAGTTTTACGCTGTTAAAATCAATGGGGAGCCCTTCTATCATATCGCGTTTTATTTGCTCTTTTAATTGTTGTTTGTTCAAATATGTGGCGCCTGTCTGTATAAAATCTTCAACAGTTAAAACCTCACCGATTTTTTTTGTCTTTTTAAGTGTGTAAAGGTCGATCAACATATTTCTTAAGGTGAATTTTCCATTCGATGCTAACCTAATTTGGTTATCAAGGTAAAAAGCGTAGATAAATCCACGCCTGTATGGAAGAACTCCATAATTTGCATAATCCGTCCAATACTTTGCGGAAATTGAATCATTATGCACATTTTTGACCTTGCTTCTATAATGTGGATTTAGGGTTTTCTCATTAAGATAATGCAGAAAATCCTCCTTATCGTAAATTTTGCTATTTGCCAAGTTAATGATTGCTGTATAATCGTTAAATCCTTCACCAAACCATTGATTGTCGAAACTATCGTTGCCTAACATTATTTTCATCCCTATCCAGGTGTGAGCGGTTTCATGTGCTGTAACTAATTTTTACCATGTGCTAAATTTTGTCCCGAGCTTCATGACAAAGCCGTTTTTCATCCCAAAACCACCGGCACCTATATCTTTTTGGTTATTTTGAAGTGCAGTTGCGGCTAAAAAGTAGAAAGGAAAATCACTATCGTTCCAGAATCTGTGGACACTTGGAAAGTAGTACTCAAAAAAAGGATTGATATTTCCCCCTAGGTCGTTTTCGTATTTATCTACCTTCGTGGTTACACAGTAGTAGCGGATACCCATGACGTTGTATTCTTTCACATCTATATTATCTCCCATAACAAAGTATACCATTTCTGAAAAGTTTGCATAATCGTCTGCAAGTTTTGTCGATGGATTAGTTTGAGATGGGAGGATGGAATTGAAATAGGTGAAGTTTCCGGGATATTTACGCCATCTAGAGGACACTAATGGATTACTTTTATCGGTTACTTCCAGAGTAAATTGCTTATTGACTAGCGTCAACATTCCTTTGGTAATAACAGGTCTAAAAAGTTCCGTTTGAGATGCCACAGTGGGCTTATCAACGTTAAGAGAACCAACTATTTCATACCTGATTCTATGTTTTTTTGCACCCTTATGATATATGGTGATCCGTCGGTTCTCTTCGTCTATTCTGACTGATTCAGGTCCTGTAGCGCGAATATTTCTGATTACATTAATAATATCTGTCTGGCCGCCAAAGCTAGGATCTCCGAATATAAATACAGTACTGTCTTTTTCAGATGCTGAATACGTAAGTTCCACATTTAATTTAGAGGACCGTCCATCCCAGCTTAGCAAATAGTCCATGAATGGCTTTTTTTGAGCATAAGAATAGAAACAAAAAGTTAAAAGAATAGCTAATATTAAATTGTATTTTTTCATCTTTCTAAATTTTGTGGTAACATAACGATCATTCAACCAATTTTTGACTCTTTTTTCATTTTTATTATGTTTTAAGAGTTTTATATTGAATACTTCTAATTTTGCGTTAGCCTTAGCAGGACCACCTGTACGCATATTTCCGGATTGCACCATTACAAAATCAATATGGCAACGTCTAGAAGTAACTAAGGTATTTGGATAATAGGAAGCAGGCGGTCTATAGTTAACTATTTATATCAGATATTCAACTTTACTATTATTGCTCCGGTGGAGTTGTTGCAAGTAGCTGCCATTCCCAAGCTAAAGCGACACCGCTTCCACCGCCATGGTCAAACAGAATAGGGCCTAATTGAGATGCGGAATCGGTACGAGCCCAATCGCGTTGCCATTCTGAAACAACTGCTAGCCAGTTGATTGGTACGATTCCCGCCTGAACCATTCTGCGCACAGCCATATCATGAGCCTCGACACTAACACTGCCACACGCATCTGTAACAACAAATACATCATAACCTTCTCCCAAAGCTTGAATTGCAGGCATTGCAACACAAACCTCTGTCCAAAGTCCAGCTATAATTAATTGCTTGCGACCACTGTCTTTTACTATATCAGTAACAGCCGGATCTTCCCAGGTATTGATGAAAGTCCTGTTAATAGGTTTTTGTTCCGGGTATACATCTTGAATACCTTTAATGATATAGCCCCCTCTTTCTTCGATGACGGTAGTAAGTATGGTCGGTACATTAAATACTTTTGTAGCTTTAGCAAGGCCTATTACATTGTTAATAATCATTGTAGGTTCATGGCTATGCAAATTTGCAACCTGAAAAGGCTGATGATCAATGAGCACTACGATACTGTCTTCCGGCCGAAGTAGACCTTGAAGACCAATTTTTGGTGATTTTTCCATTTTCTTTTTGATTTGATAATATATACCTCAAAGATGCATCTAAATAGAAACGGAAAACGTAGACTAATGTCTATAAATTGCAAAACAAAGGTAATCGAGATTATTATACGTAGACCCTGTGGTAAAATGAACAGTATTTGATAAGTAAAAGCGGCTTAACCTCGGTTATATATTTGGATTAAGAATAGATTCAAAAAAATCGTTGTTTTATAATTTTATTACGTATTCTACTTAAGGTGTCTTTTGTAATTCCAAGATAAGACGCGATAACGTGCTGTGGGAAACGATCAACAAAATAAGGGTAATTATCAATAAAGTATTTAAAACGGATTTCTGCTGTAAAACTAATTGAATAGGTAATTCTTCTTTGTGTAGCAATGGTATTTAATTCATCAAGTCTCAAGAATAATTCATTAAATGCAGGACATTGACTGCGCAATTTTAATGTATTTTCTTTCGAAATGAGTAGTACTTCACAATGTTCCCAAGCATCTATGGAATAAATACTGGGGGTTCCCATAGCAAAGCTTTCTCGATCACAAACCCACCAATTTTCAATATATAAATTAACTATATGTTCAATACCTTTTTCATCTGTATAATACTGGCGCATAGATCCTTTTGTAATAAATGCAATGTGTTTAGAGATTTCACCTTCTTCTAAAAGGTATTGCTTTTTTCTTATCCTCCTAGGAGTAAAATAACTTATGAAGACCTTAAAATCTTCTTCAGAAATTACAGTATATTTATTAACGTAATGAAATAGTGGGTGCATACGGCTGAAGTGATATTTTATGGATTTTATTGATTTGATGTAAACAAAATTATATCAAATGCATAAAACAACCGTAGACAAATGTCTAAGAAAATAAAAATAGACGAGATACTTAGTTGTTTATTTCAGTTTACTTTCAGGGTGATAAGAAGCACATTGCAATCCTCGCATGCTTCAATATGACACTTATCAGTGGTACGTATTACTAACTCATACGATCACCCGCTACCCCATTTTCTTTATATAAACTGATAAAATGTTTACCACCTCTCACATCTATATAAGATTGGCGTATAGGCTCGAGGTATTAGAATTCTATAATTGAGCTATAGTATTTATAGATATATGTCTACATGTTTTCCTTATTGGTTGAATTACAATTGTGTAATTGAAAGGTATTAAACATAAATAAGATGAAAGCAGCAGTATTAAACGGGTTCGGCTCAGTAGAAAAATTTGAAATTCTCAATATTCCAACCCCCAAGCCTGGAGTTGATGAAGTACTCGTAAAAGTTATGGCGACATCGGTGAATCCGTTGGATTTCCAGGTGCGCAGAGGGGACTACAAAAACGAATTACAACTTCCGGTAATCACAGGGCATGACGTTTCAGGCGTTATTGTGGAGGTTGGAACAGGTGTTAAAAACTTTAAGGTTGGCGATGAAGTATATTACAGTCCGGAAATTTTCAATGGATACGGAAGCTATACAGAATATCATGTTGCCAAAGAATCAATAATCGGTATCAAGCCCAAAAATATCAGTCATATAGAGGCCGCTACATTTCCTCTAGCAGCAGGTACAGCTTGGGAGATGCATTCACAAGAGCTCAACTTAAGATTAATCAAACCATATTAATACATGGAGGTGCAGGAGGTGTGGGAATACCGACTATTCAATTAGCAAAAGCAATGGGCGCAACAGTGTATACGACGGCCAGAAGTGTTCATCACGAGTTCCTCAAAGGGCTAGGCGCTGATTATACAATTGATTATGAAAAGCAAAATTATATCGATGCAATTTTGGAAATGACAAATAATAATGGCGTTGATGTAGTAATTGATACTATTGGTGGTACCACCCTTTCAGACAGCGGAAAGATTCTTAACCAAATGGGTCAAGTAGTAACTTTAGTCGATATCGAAATACCTCAAAATCTCATTCATGCATGGGGTAAAAATGCCACCTATCATTTTGTATTTACAAGACAGAATAGAAACAAGTTGGATGAATTGACCAAACTGATTGAGTCTGGTAAATTAAAACCTGTGTTAAACAGGGTTTACCCATTATCAGAAATAGGTAAGGCGCACAGTCTGCTTGAGTTTAGAGATAGTGATCCAGATTTTTATGGACCAGCCTTTGAACAGGAAAAAACTGTTCAGAGACTGTACAATATTCGATCCGTACCTGTCCTGATCCGAAGGCTTTCCGAAGCAGGTACGCCCCCCCCCCACACAAAAGTTATTAAACTCATCCGAATAGCAGATTGTCATAATTGCTAAAATCAGAATTTTATATTTTACAACATTGACAAACATAATCCATTAAACCTAATAATCAAGGACTATCTATAGAGTCTTATACGTCTATAGCTTTACAGTTTTGGTCAAAAACGTAAAGGAAACATGAATAAACAAGCTTTGTCAAGATTTGAATTCGAAGAAGAATTGTACCGTTCCTTCGACTATATACTAAGGTTGAAAAAAACGGATGTAAAAATTAGTATGATTTTCTAACACCCGCGGTAGCACATATAATAGACCTACCATTAATCGAGCGTTGGAAAAACTGTAGAAAAAATACAAAAGTTTACAAAAAAACAATTAAATTCATAATATCAATTCACCCGCCAAAACTGTAAAGTAAGAACCGTATTAGACCATCTGTAAAGTTTTTTCAGGACGAGACAGAGAATTAAAAAGGAATTTTTATATGTATGTGCTATACATATAATAACTTATTTCATACTGATATTAAACTAAATATTTAAATATGGGAATTTCAGATATTGAAAAATTTTATGCTCAATACGTTGACAGTAGCCCTGTCCAAGAGGAAAGCTTTCTGGGGCATTTCGATTTCTTATTATGGAATGATCTGAAAAAAGACCTCTCTGCTTGTCAGCAACTCCAAAGAAAACCTTTTTACAAGATAGCATTGGTAAGCGGAAATGCGACCTACCAATCTAAGTCAACACAAATTTCGATCTCAGGACATAGTATTGTTTTTAGCGCTCCCTTAGCAAGGTTTGCATTTAAAACAGATGATCCGCATTTTAAAGGCAAATATTGTGTTTGTAGCAATACTTTTCTCAGAGATGTGAACCAATTCAATCTTCCTATATTACCAATCTTTAAAGAGACAGACCTTTATGTAAAATCATTGTCTAAAACCCAGTATGAACAATTGATGATATTATTTGACTGTATTCGAGTTCGGCCTGTACCATAGATCCCAATAGTTCATGGACATCCTGGATTTCGTGTACCGGTAAGGCGGCGACTGCTTCATAGCGGCGGCTCCCTGTTTGCGGATATGTTCCTGAAGAAGCTCACAGAATCTGGAATAACCAAAGCCATCAGGATATTCATTGATATATTCCTGCCATAACAGCTGACGCGTAACTCCCACACGACGGAGTTCAGAAAATAAATAGGAAAACTGTGATTCAAGATGTATCCGGCGGGGGTCTTTTTCTACCTGTTCCGCTTTGCCCGCATTAAGATAGGCCTCCAGCTCGACATCGGAAAAAAAGAGCAGTTCCGCAATACTGAATCCACTGTCTGCGAACCGCTGCAAATAACCTGCGATGGTACGTCTATTGATACCGGTCTCCCTTTCGATGGAACGCTGGGAAAAGCCACGTTCCAAAAACAGCAATATCTGTCTTATCTTCTGCATATTTAGAGGTCTGTTTGCCATAACGTTAGGTCTAATACTAGGCCCAACTTAGCAATCTTTTTTTCTTAAATATCCAGTGGTGTACTTTGCTGCGGAATTATTGGTGCACTTTGTGTCGGAATGGCAGTCTTTTTAGAATGATCTAAAAGACCGTCAACTTATATTAGGCTGCTAAAACTCTACACCAAAGTGGTGTATTTTGCAACGGAATCACTGGTGCACTTTGGGATGGAATATCCGTCCTACCAAGTACATATTGACTTAGATTACCATGGTTGTTAGCTTTGTTGCTATGAATAACATTCAAGAAAAACGTGAGCGTATGCTGTCTATGATAGCAGACTGGCAGCAGAGCGGAAAAAGTAAGAAAGCTTACTGTATTGAAAATGGGGTCAATGAAGCGACCTTTTATTATTGGTTTTCTCGCAGTAAAGAAAATCACACAGGCGGCGGCAGCTTTATAACAATTGATAAGGCGCGGGGAAAGAGCGATGTTGAGATTATTTATCCCAATGGTGTGCGTATAAAGACTGAAAATGATCTTGCCCTTTTATCACAGCTGATCCGTCTTTACTGATGTTTGCCCTGGGATCCTCGCACCGTTTTTATCTTTATGATGGCTTTTGCGACATGCGAAAATCATTCGACGGGCTCTGCGGACTGATCGGTTCAGGGATGCAGCGTCAGTCTACCGGCGGTGAGGTTTTCGTATTTTTGAACCGTAGCCGTACACATATGAAGCTGCTGCACTGGGAAAAAGGAGGCTTTGTACTTTATTATAAGCGTCTGGAGAGCGGCACCTTCATGCCGCCGAACGTAAAAAATGGAGAATTGTCCTGGAGCGACCTGGTATTGATGGTTGAAGGGATACAGGTGGTAAAAAGTATTCAAAAGAGACGTTTCTTTTTGCCTTAAAAATGGACTTAAAATAGGAATAAAGGTATCTTTTGAGTATCTTTACGGTATGGAAACAGCACTGGAAAATCTCTCTAAAGAAGACCTTCTGAAAATGGTTTCCAGTATGTCCAAAGAGAATGAACTCCTCCATCAGGAGCGTGATATCCTTTCACAGGAACGTGATTACCTGAAAGCTCAAGTGGAGATGCTTCAACGCATGCAGTTCGGCCAGAAGCGTGAGCGCTTCGAAGGTGACCCCAACCAGACTTTCCTGCCTTTCCACGCAGAACCTGCAGAAGCAGAGCAACAGCTCGAACTGATCAAAGAGAAAATCGAGTATGTCCGTCAGCGTCCAAACCATAAAGGACGCGCTAAATTACCTGCCCACCTTCCTGTAGAAGAGATCGAGATCCACCCAGAGGGTGATCTGTCTGAAATGGTGTGCATCGGCCAGGAGATTACCCAGGAGCTGGAGTGCGAGCCAGCCAAATTCTATATCAAACGTTACATCCGTTATAAATATGCGGCTAAAAACAGAGATGGCGTATCCATTGCCGAACTACCTGAACGGGTCATCGATAAAGGAATTGCAGGTCCGGGCTTACTGGCGATGATACTGGTGGGTAAATATCAGGACCATCTTCCCCTATACCGACAAAAACAGATCTTCGCAAGGGAAAACATACAGATCCCATCCTCAACCATCGAAGGATGGACCAGACAGGCACTGGAAAAACTCGAACCATTGTATGAACAGCTGGTCGTTGACACCAAAGCTCAGGGCTATTTGCAGGTTGATGAGACCCCAATAAAAGTATTGGACAGCGATAAAAAAGGAGCTGCCCATCAGGGCTATTATTGGGTCTACCACTCGCCTTTGGATAAAACGGTGCTGTTCGATTATAACCCTTCCCGTGGTGGTCATGTACCTACACCCATGCTGGATAACTTTAAGGGATATCTGCAGACGGATGGATATGCCGCCTACGAAAAATTTGGAAAAAAGAAAGACATCACCCATCTGGCCTGCTGGGCACACGCACGCCGTGAGTTTGAGAAAGGCCTGCAGAATGACCCGGAAAGAGCCAAAAAGGCGCTACTGATGATACAGGATCTTTATAAAGTTGAGCGAAAAGCCAAAGAAGAAAAGTTATCACCTGATATGATCCGGGAGCTACGGC
>NZ_JABJWY010000028.1 GCF_013167215.1 Sphingobacterium prati | reverse complement strand
GATGATATTAAGAGTTACACTGTTGATGTTTATAGCTGCCTTTTATGTTTCTGGAGTAAATGGACAGACAAAAGGGATATTTTCTACAGGTACGAAAATTGTAATGCCCAATATTCAGGAGTATTTTAAGGAATGTGGGGTAAGAGGGACTATAGCTATTTATGATAATAGAAATGACATCTGGTTTGTATCCGATACATCGGATTCCAAGGTTGAAAGTGTACCAGCATCTACGTTTAAGATCATCAATATGCTCATCGCATTAGAGACAAATACGATCAAAGCCGAAAACGCTGTGGTGAAATGGCCGGGATCAACAGATACCATTAAATATGGCTATCGTCCGGATATCTACAGAGATATTTCAGTAAAAGAAGCTTTTCAGATGTCTGCAGGCTGGGCTTTTATTGAGCTTGCAAAGAAAATAGGCAGATCTACCTACCAAAAGTTTTTAGGAGAATCCGGCTATGGAAATGCCGATCTCACTGAAAAAGGAGAAGATTTTTGGAATTTTGGAGCAATGGGTATTTCTCCTGTCAAACAGGTTGAATTTTTGAAACGATTATATGAGGGGAATTTGCCTTTTTCCAATCGAAATATGAACATTGTCAAAGAGGTAATGATAACAGAGAAAGAAAAAGACTTTATAATACGGTCAAAAACTGGATGGACAAGGGAGCATAATACGAACACAGGATGGTGGGTAGGATACCTTGAATCTGGTCAAAATGTGTATTTCTTCGCGACACGACTTATACAGGACCGTAAATTCAATAGATCAGATTTTTCCAGCTGTAGGAAGGAAATTACCAAAAAGGTATTTCGGGATCTTAAAATAATGCAATAAATTACATTGTGATGGAAAGGAATATTTTAGGCATCATAATACTATGTTGTACAATTCTTTGAACAAGTTGCCAAAAATTCTTTTCGTGAGGTCGTGGAGTCCAAAGGATGGCATAGTTTAGTATCCTATGAGTTGTTCTCTTTAACGTTGCAATCGAATTAATCATATCTTCTCAATCTTAAACAATATTCCAGTAATTATTGCGGCGATCGAATAATATATCGCCGACTGATTTCGTCTGCAACCCAATTATAAGTACCGGAGTAAGGACTGTCCAAGTTGTCTCCTAGAGGTGTTGTGGTTTGAGGTTAATGAAGCATTATTACATTGAGATAGGGCATACTTATACCTTATTTAATTTAGAAGTTTTAAATAACTCAAAATTATGCCGTAGTGCTCGGCTTCGTGAAAGTTAGCAGCTTGAAGTGCTTGGAGGTGATTGGTTATGGTGATGCCAATTGGTAAGCTAAAGGCGGCGTATTTAACAAATATACCCGATTCTAGATCTTTACGAAGTTGATTTACCGTATAAAGTAGTAAATGTTTTATTTCATCAACGTCCGGAATACTTTTCCATGTATGTGGCGAAGTTCCGATTTTGAACGTTTCCATAAATTCCTGTGATATATGCATTGGTAGCCCGCTACGCATATACATATGCCTCTGTTGAGATGTGATACAGTGACCAATTTGCCAAACTATATTATTGTTAAAGTTTTCAGGGATTTTAAATAATATTTTGTTATCAACCGTTTCTATTAATTGAAGCAGCCTGGTTCTGCTAGCTTTTAAAATCTCAAATTCAAATAATTCGTTAGACATATTTTAAATCAATTTAATAAAATCCAATACAGCCTATTCCAAATTTACTATAAAGTTGGGATATGGTCAAGCTTCAGCAATGCAATCGCATCGTCCATTTTTTTGTGATACTGTTGCTGGAAGCACACCGTCGATAACCTGGATATTTTTATAGCAGAGATCTCAATGGCGTACGTCTCCGGTATAAAACTCATTTGTCGCCTGTGTGTTCATTCCTTTTCAGACTTGCTCAGTACCAGCCAACAAGGAGGATGAGTTCCGTCACATTATAATTAGACTTCTAATACTCTAAACCAAAGTGGTGTATTTTGCAACGGAATTACTGGTGTAGTATGGTGCGGAATATGCATTTTGGGAGGAGACTGAATTACACAAACGTTCATTTGCCTCAAAGTCCGCATTTTCATTTACTACACATCTATTTCATCTACGATAGTCAGACATACGCAGGGTTGAGCTTAATGCTAGCAAGCAAAGCAACCGTTGTGAAAGTGAACGTTGCCGATGAAACTGACATCGAGCAGATGATTGATATGGTAGTTGAAACCTATGGTTCTCTGGATATTCTTTTAATAATGCTGGAATTATGGATAACTTCAAAACAGTCGCAGAGGTTACGATGCCCTGTGGGACAAGGTTTTGGTCATCAATCCTACAGGATCTTTCAAAGCATCCCGAGCTGCCATTAAAATTATGGAAAAACAGGAAATAGAGGTGTTGTTATTAACAATGCATCGGTAGGCGGGCTTTTCGGTACCTGAGGAAGAGCTACCTATGTAGCTTCGAAACATCGCCTTGTTGGTCATACCAAAAATATCGCATCATGTAAATGCTAACGTAATCCCAAATGCTAACACAATGCTCACCTTCTTACTTAAGTCGAAACTTTCTCAAACAGGATAGTTACATCAAAATTGGCGAAGAACCATTATTATTTACCGATTACACCTACAGCTATTTGGGGGATCTGACACCTGAAATGTTTATCGAAAAACCGGTCAAAACAGTGGAATTTTCTACTTTAGAATACTCCTAAATTTGGGGCAAGGTCACCTAGGTCACCAAATAGATATGGTGATCCAAAGGTATCATTCTGTTTACTAAGAATTCTTTCAATTGCAAATACTTCTTCTTCTAATTTATCCATATATACTGACATTTAGGAATTAGGTATCTAATTATTATTAGGCTTAGCATTAATCCAATAAAACAAATTATAGAAGTTAAATCATTTATAATCACGTAATCCAGTTGGAGAGAATTCATCAGTCTAAATGGATAAGAGTAGATATTCAAAAAATAATACTTCCAGTTATATAGAAAAAAAGAAGGAAACAAGATCAAGAGAAAAGGGAGAGTATTAATTAAAAAATTTTTAAAAAAAATGTTAAGTACTAAATGGACTGAAGAAACAAACAAAGAGATAAGCAATATTCCCACGGTAAATCCCCCAATTATTGTCGGGCTATACAGCACAAACTCCTTAATACCAAATAGAGCTCCTATTATATACCCGATAATTAGCAAAAGCAAACTAGAAAAAATCGTAGTGTAAACCAAAAACATCCAGATTAATAAAAGCTTAGAAACGAAGTAATTGCCCATTTTGAGTGGCAATATTGAATGAGTGCGTAACCCATTGTGCCTATGCTCATTCTCCAATATGACAAAAGGATAAACAATAGCAAATAATGGAAGGACGAAACTGAGCACCATTAAGATATCTTTGCTATAAATTACCCAAATGTCATATCCCGTTGCTGCTGCCGAGATTGTATTTTCAAATTGTAAATAAGATAATAACAGGACCAAAAGCTGAGGAATAAACAGAGTCAGCAGTACTATTTTGTTTTTCGTAATTCTATATATATCCGCGTATAATATTTGAGTAATTCCCATCATACATTAATTAGTTAATAAATTAAAATACAGTTCTTTCAATGAATATATTTCGGTACATATTACTTCCATTCCATCTAACTCCTCTGTTCGAGCATTAATTATCAAACCCAAGTCCTTTTTTGTATCAATAAAAAATCTGTTTTTAAATCTATCGTCTAGAGAAGTTGTCTTTTTGACATGATGCACCATAAATTCACTTCCTTGCTTTCTATAAAAATCTAAAACTATTCGTCCTTCTTTTAGAAAGATTAAGTGATTACATAGTTCATCTAATTCCGAAAGGTCATGGCCTGATACAACAAATGTTATCTTCCTTACAGAACATATTTCATTAATCTTTTTAGACAAAAATGATGCATTTATGGGGTCTAAGGCTAACCACGGTTCATCAAGAAAAATTACAGTTGGTGATCGCAATAAAGAGATTACAATCTTTAAACGTTGCTTATACCCAGACGACAATTCCGATACTTTATGGTTTTTATAACTATCCAGTTCAAACTCTACCAATAAATCTTCACCAATTTTAGGTTTTACGTTTAGCAGTTTAATATAATAACATATATTTTCCCTAACAGTTATCGTATCGTAGGTAGAACTATGATCTAGAATAGCTGCAATTTCACATTTTGTTTCGATTTCGTTTCCTCTAATATTTCTATTTAGAAATCTTATATTTCCGTTATACCTAGTCTGTACACCCGTTAACAAATTTATTAATGTTGATTTGCCAGCACCATTAGGCCCTAAAAGTCCAACAATACTTGGCGATTTAATTAAAAACGATATATTGTCAATTATCAGCTTCTTCTTAATTGAAAATGATAAATTTTGAATATTATATACATCCATATCTTAATAATTATTTGGCTTCATTTTATTTATCAAAAAAAACGCATCAAGCTTATCAAACCAGTTATTAGCGAGATTGTGATATCCATAAAAACGCATTGTCATTTGTTCAGCAACTCTGTTTTTAGGAGGAATAACAAAAGCTATTGAATCAATTTTATTTTTAAGGGCAAATTCCAAATTATTTTTAGTCACAGGATTTACCCGTTGAATATTACCCGAAGCAACATTTCTCGTATACCCTTCAATAGAAGTCGTCAAAATTGTGTAAGCCCTCTTTTTATAAAAATCTTTTACAAAACCTCCAAAAGTCTTTCTTGTTTGGTTTTCTTTAGATGCATGTTCATTTGCTATCCACACAATTGCTTTACGGTCTTTCTGAAATGCCATTTGCCATCGAAAATTTTCAAATAAAATCGAATCCCTATAGTTATTATAAGCTAACGATTTCAAATACATTTTTGCGTAATAAAAATGATATATATTCTCAATATAGCGATGATATATACTGTCTTTTAAGGTGATATTATTCTGTGATAAGACTAGCTTAGACATGCCTTTTAGTTCTTTAAGGCACTTCTGACGGTTTGATTCCATTTCTTTCGTTCTAGAATTAAAAAAAAGTACAGGACCAAATCTATTTTTTAACGAAAACCAAAAGTGCTTATAGTCACTGGAATTATAACCATTTAAACCCTTGAGATACAACATTAAGTCTTCACGTATCTTGTCTTGAGAAAATATTGTAGGAATTTGAAAATCTAAACCACCTAGATACATTGGGTCGTTTGTTGTTGCTTTGGATGTAATAAAGTCTCTTAAATCATGTGTTTCCTTAGCTCTGCTCCAAAAAGGATAGACTGCATTTGCAAAGTCCAGACCAGCTCCATGCTCTAATGATTGGTAAAATCGGAGGGTTCGATAAAGGGGAGCTTCCAAATACAATGATTTAAAACCTTTATTATAGAGATGCATGACTAGCTGAGCATAAATCTGTTGTGTCACACCGTCTCCATGCTGCTGCTCTCCTAAAATAATGATCTGTTTATCAATGAGAACAGAGTCACTGAAACTGAAACCTTTGTTAAGGTTTTGATTTACTAACGTGACATCTTTTGAAAGATTAATAATCCGCGATCTTTCCGTACTTATTTTATCCCCATTTTCAATTCTACAGTAATAATAAAAAATTAATACACAAATGATTAGTAACGAAAATGTAAATAAAACAGTTTTAGTTGTCATAAAATATCTGAATTGATAACGCTGATATATTCTGTTTCTTTTTTCCTCCAAATATCTTTTGTAAAAAATCTGGAGAAAGATCTGTTTCTGAGATAGCTCCCAGCTTTTCAACATTGTACTTATAAGTTCCACGGGTTTTGTCGTATTCAATTGGAAATCCTAAATTTTTCATTTCAGAAAGATCTTTAAGTAGTGCACTTCTTGAAAGATTCATTTTCTGAGCAAATTCACAAGGTGTTCCAGTTTGCCGTCTTTTAATAAAAAAATGCAAACGGTTCAGGCGCATTAAATATGTTGAAATTCCCATAATAGAATTATTTTTCGTTTATAACTATGTGGTTGTAGCATTATATCACTTGCTAAGTAAATATAACAATAAAATATTTATAATTATAAACTTGTCGGAAATAAAAACTAAAGAAATACTATAAATTATAAATAAAAAATGAATTAAATTTTTTCAAAAAAATGTAAACAGCTGATTATTATGTTTATATATATATCTTGTTAATTGATAAAGAATATTATGTTGAAATATATTTGTCACTAATAAATTAAATATTCTGGCAAAAGTACATCTTGGGTTCCGGACGAAATTACATCAGATATACTCACTCAGGCACTTAATCACTTAAGGTCTCAGATTGAAATAATATAATTCTATAAATCATAATTTTTTGGTTAGTTGGTGTTTTTATTGTTATGATTGTCAATTGGTTCGATCACATAATAATATAAATAATATTCAGGATAATAAGTTTATTTATTGATCTATTACAAATGTTGCAATTCCTCAATGGAGGTATCAAGTTGTAAGTGAAAAAGTTGATGTTGTAAATTGACAATAAACGTTCACAAATTTTATTCCCAAAAATTACCGGATATTTTTCCTAATCCTGCTTAACGATGTAGCGGTAATTCCTAAATATGAGGCAATATAAACCAGCGGAATTCTGTTGGCTAACTTGGGGAAGTTTTTCAGAAAATTCAGGTATCGTGTTTTGGCATCTGCACCCAATTTGGGCTGCAAAAGGTTCACTTTTTCCAGCAAGGTTTTCACAGTGATTTTATGGATGATTTTGTCCCAATCTATAATGGTTTCCGAAAGTGTTTTGAAACCATCATAAGAGAAGACAATCACCCGGCAATCCGTAACTGCACGAATATAAATCATCGATGCAATTTTATGGTTGAAACTTTCCAGATCTACAGCAAAATGATTTTCATCCACGAAATGATGGACGATTTCTTCGCCTTTGTTGTTATAATAGCAAATCATCAACACGCCTTCCTCCACGAAGGCAATTTGTTTGGCTATTTTTCCAGCTTCGGAAAAATACTCACCTTTTTGCAAGTATTTTTCTTCTGCTTTTGTTTTAACCAACTCAATCTGCTTAGGATTGAGTTGTCCGAATTGCAGTAAATAGCTAATCAAATCTTCCATATTTCATTCACCCAAAAAGAGTTTTTTTCTTGTATCTAAAATTGAATCTATGCCTTTCAAATTTAGTTCTTTATACCTTGTGGTCGCATCGTGTCCTGCAAAATAGTGGATTTGGTTTTTACCGTCAGTGGCTGCCGCGTATATAACCTCCGCAATGTCTGCAGGATTATCTGAATTTGCCGAAGCATCAGGATGAGCATAAGCCGATAACACATTGTTCCAGTCTTCTTCATAGGCTTCGTGAAAACTCATTTGTGCATTACCCACAAAATTGGTTTGCATAAATCCTGGAATGATTGTTTTAATGCGGATTCCCTGTCGGTCCAATTCATACGTCATTCCCTCAGCCCAGGTTTCTAATGCTGATTTTGTAGCAGCATATAAGGACATAAATGGGTCAGGAATATAAGCACCCAAAGAGGTTGTTGTGAGAATAATGCCGACCTTCCTGGCTCTGAAATGTGGAAGGAATGCACGAGTCAGGCGAATCGTTCCGAAGACGTTGGTATTGAATTGTTGCTCCATTTGTTCATCTGAAATTCCTTCTAAAGCTCCTGCCAACACATATCCCGCATTGTTGAACAATACATCTACCTGACTGATTTGTTCCGCTTTTACTACCACATCTGCAATTTGGTTGGCATTGCTTACATCCAATTGGAGGAGATGAACGTTGGGCAATTGGGAAAGTTCGGTTTCTTTCTCGGGATTACGCATCGTTGCGATGACTGTCCAGCCTTTTTCGGCAAATAATTTTGCGGTTAACTTTCCTAAACCTGAAGAAGCGCCTGTAATAAAAATTGTCTGACTCATTTTTTCTTATTTTAATATCTGTTGTAAAGGACGGAATTTAAAAACACAAAGGACTTGTCATTTGGCAAGACATGGGTGAACGAATATTTTTAATTTTTTAAGTTTTTGCGTATTGAAATATATTCGGGCTCAATATCACTACCTCTTCCATTCTTATCAGAGAAAACAGTTTCGTTGCCAATTCTGTCATGGTAAATATCTGTTTCACTTAAATCCAAAATCGTAAAAACAATGTGATGAATTGTTATGCTATTTTTTAAATTATGATGTATCATTATACTTTATTTAAGGGATTAATTTGGTTATGTTCTACATTGAACTTCTCACTTTCGCCAGCAAATCATGCGGATATCCCAATGATATGGTACTTAATTGATCAGCATCTACCCATATCGCCTGGGCATGCTCCAGCGCTTTTACTTCTCCTGATTGTTGACTACATACAAAAGGGTAGAGCTGCAGCGAGAAGTCAGCATAGTGGTGCTCTACCATCGTTAGCGCGCTATGTATGATAATAGCAATATGGAGTTCCTCTTTGATTTCTCTGCGTAGGCATTCTTCTTTCGATTCTCCGGTTTCGATCTTGCCACCCGGGAACTCCCATTTCAATGGAAGTTTCATTGAAGCCGACCGTTGGCAGATCAGTATTTTGTTGGCGTGTTCTATAATCGCACAGGTTACTTGCGGCATAATGGTTCAAAGGTAATGATTTAGAAAAAATATTATTAACTTATCCTGTGTGGGCTTGAAAAGAAGACTGAAAGATGAAATACAGTAAGAATTTTTCAGTTCCGATAACTATTTTATAAAGATGATATTAAGAGTTACACTGTTGATGTTTATAGCTGCCTTTTATGTTTCTGGAGTAAATGGACAGACAAAAGGGATATTTTCTACAGGTACGAAAATTGTAATGCCCAATATTCAGGAGTATTTTAAGGAATGTGGGGTAAGAGGGACTATAGCTATTTATGATAATAGAAATGACATCTGGTTTGTATCCGATACATCGGATTCCAAGGTTGAAAGTGTACCAGCATCTACGTTTAAGATCATCAATATGCTCATCGCATTAGAGACAAATACGATCAAAGCCGAAAACGCTGTGGTGAAATGGCCGGGATCAACAGATACCATTAAATATGGCTATCGTCCGGATATCTACAGAGATATTTCAGTAAAAGAAGCTTTTCAGATGTCTGCAGGCTGGGCTTTTATTGAGCTTGCAAAGAAAATAGGCAGATCTACCTACCAAAAGTTTTTAGGAGAATCCGGCTATGGAAATGCCGATCTCACTGAAAAAGGAGAAGATTTTTGGAATTTTGGAGCAATGGGTATTTCTCCTGTCAAACAGGTTGAATTTTTGAAACGATTATATGAGGGGAATTTGCCTTTTTCCAATCGAAATATGAACATTGTCAAAGAGGTAATGATAACAGAGAAAGAAAAAGACTTTATAATACGGTCAAAAACTGGATGGACAAGGGAGCATAATACGAACACAGGATGGTGGGTAGGATACCTTGAATCTGGTCAAAATGTGTATTTCTTCGCGACACGACTTATACAGGACCGTAAATTCAATAGATCAGATTTTTCCAGCTGTAGGAAGGAAATTACCAAAAAGGTATTTCGGGATCTTAAAATAATGCA
>NZ_JABJWY010000027.1 GCF_013167215.1 Sphingobacterium prati | reverse complement strand
CATTGATCTGGCGGACAGAAAGGTCATCGGATGGTCTTTGAGAACTGATATGACCGCTAAAAACACTTCTGTATAAGCCATCAGGATGGCTATTAAAAACCGGGGTGTCAAAGATGGCCTTATCTTCCATTCGAATAGAGGGATTCAATATGCCTGCGATGAATTCAGGGGTAATTGTAGAAAACAGGATACTTCAAAGCATGAGCAGAAAAGCGAATTGCTGGGACAATTCAGTTGCTGAGAGCTTTTTCAAGACTTTAAAGGCTGAAATGGTCTATCATAGAAAATTCATGGATCAGCAGTCAGCTAAATTGGAGATCTTCGGATACATTGAAGGATTTTATAACACCAAAAGAACACATTCTGCTCTGGGCTATAAGACACCAAAACAGATGGAAGAGATGCTGCTAAAAAAAGATAGATTGGCAGCATAAAAAAAGTCTCCTATTTTAAGTTGCAATTCCAACTAACCTGTAGTTCATAGGGCGGATACATATATTCAGAATCTCTTGGAAAAGAAATCGTCGATATTTTACGGGATAGCTACCTTCCTGAAAAGGGTGGTGAGTAAGTATGGCTTGGCATTTTTGAACATCTTTAGTGTCCCGAAAAATCATTACGTCTAAATGAGCTTTAGGCTACGAATAAATATTAATAAAATTGATGTGTCTAATCATAAAGGATATCGCAAGAAAATAAACTATTACAATTTACAACTAGGGTTTGAACATAGCCCACTCTATATTATATTTGTGTATTGACTCAAACTGGGAAAAAGCTACTAAGTTTTAAGGCTGCGAGTTTACGTAAAAGTCTTGATTTCAAAGCTTATTTAGGAAGATGAAACAACATTATTTCGACGTGTATTATTTTTTTACTGTCTTCCGGTAAACTGAATTCGTAGGTTAAAGAAGTCTCATGGCTATCCTTTAAATGACGAATGTAGTTTGGATGGCTACTGATGTCAGTTTTTATTGTGTCTATAATAGTAGATAGTTCCTTTTGATCTACAAAGAACATAAGTGTAGTTTTGGAGTCTCGATGAGTAAGATAACCCAATAATTGGTCAACTGCTTCCATCATCTTCTTTTGGCCTTTCCAAATTTTACATTCTGCAACGAATAAATTGCTCCCATCCTTAGCATATTTTATTAAAATATCAGTTTTGCCCTTTTTATTAAACGCTTCTCCAACTCCAGTTGCCGATTTATATCGTGTTTCTAGAAATAGCAAGAATATATCTCGGAGATCTTCCTCATGTTTGCCTTTATAAAGCGAGGGTTTACGTTCTATAGCAGTACCACCATTGTATAACACTTCTTTAATGTCAGTATAAACGCTGTCCTGTACATAAGATATCAACTTTGATCAAGTTTGAATCAGCTTTTGGTTAAGGGGAGTCTAAAATTTAATTTTTACTTATCAAGTTAAAGGAGAACAGTAATTGCAGTTGTCCCAAAATGCCGATAAATATGATAAATTTTAGAAACAGGAGCCTTCTTAATTAGGTTCGTGACTGAGATGGATTGCCTCCCTTGACGGATAACGAGGGAGGCCTTTTTGTTTACTTCATAGTCATATTAACACGGTCTAATAAATCGACTACGGTTTCCCGTAACCAATCCTTCTTTCAAACCCATACCTTAGCCTTACAATTTGTAATAATCTGGATAGTTAATATTCACAAACATATTAATTCAGCATAAATAATGTATATTAGGCTTGGGTATTAACCAAGCCCGATTGAAAAGTAGCATGCCATGATAGTAACCACGACCAATTCCATCGAAGGGAGGGAGATTTCACGATATAATGATCCAATAGCTGCCAATGTAGTCATCGGCACCAATGTCTTTAGCGATATAGGAGCCAACTATGTAGATTTCTTTGGCGGTCGCTCTACCAGCTATGAGAAGAAGATGCAGGAAATGTACAAGCGTGTCACCGAAACGCTCAAGCAACGTGCACAGGCAATTCGTGCTGATGCTATTATTGGGCTTAGTGTAGATATCGACGAAATTTCAGGAAAGGGGAGCCAGATGTTTATGATTACTGCAGTGGGGACACCAGTACATCTTAGAGAGGTTGCTCGCGTTCCGGTGGAGAAGCAGGATGATCTATTGGATGGCGAACTGATTCAGCAAAAAGTCCGAGCAGATATTATTCTGGAGAATTATAAGTCGGTGGAATCTATTAATAAAGATACAGCCGAATTCATTGCTACATCTGGTCTAAGCGAATTTGTGCCACTTATCTTCAAAGCAATGAATGAGGATTACGGTATAGAACAAACTCCCAAAGAAAAGCTGGAAATGCTATTCCGTTATTTTGATTACTTACCAGATGAGGAAGCCATTGCTATTCTTTATAATGCTTTATTAGAAGGCAATTTGACAACCTTACAGGTAAAACGTATCAATGCTATCATCACTTCATCCAATTTTATAGATTACTCAAAAGCGATTAACCTTTTTCATAGTAATATACATGCGAGACGTATTGCGCTGAAAATATTCTCTTTAGACAAAGCTTGGTATTCAAAAGAAGATATTGCAATTCTGAAAAGTTTAGAGGGAAATGTTTTAGCAAAGTTCTTCCCTGAAATTGTGCAAGTTGAGGAATCGAAGGGAATGTTTTCGAGTGGAAAAGAAGTATGGCGATGTGAATGTGGCCATACAAATAAGCTCGACAACTCAAATTGTGGCTCTTGCACACGAGATAAGAGAGGTTTTAAGGAGAAAAGTTTGAAACCTGAGGAGGTGCAAGGGAAATTAAATAGGAAGTTAAAGATCATATTTAGCTTAGAGAGTTAAACGATTTGGTTTGATATTGATAAAAACATACTGACAATATTTCACCTTTAAGACAAATTTTCAGAAATAAAATTTTGATAGTGGCATGTATTTAACAATTGTTTTCCGCAATTTCTATTATAAGGTTATCTATGGGATAATATTGGTCAACGAATTTATTATTGCTGGGTTTGGCATATTGTGTGACCTCCATTAATATAGTGAATTAATATCTAACCAATGACAAGTAGCAGTAAAAAGAAAGATCCAAAAGTTTTTAAAGTTTTAACTATTGATGGGGGCGGAATAAAAGGACTTTATTCAGCACAAATCTTACGACATTTCGAAGAAAAATTTGAATGTAGAATTTCGGATTACTTTGACATGTTGTGTGGGACTTCTACTGGAGGACTAATAGCTCTCGCTTTATCACTTAAAATTCCTGCTTCAGATATTTGCGATTTTTATGATAATGAAGGACCTAAAATTTTTACCAATTTTCGTAAAATAAAATTTGCCGGCAAAAAATACAGTAATGGTACTATTAAGCAGGTACTCCGAGGGGGTAAATTTCCTGACACTAAGCTTAAAGAATCATTGGTTGGAATATTTGGAGATAAGAAAATAGGGGAGAGTCATAACCTTCTATGTATCCCGAGTTACAATATTACTGAAGCACGACCATTTGTTTTTAAGTTTGATCATAAGGAGGGAGATCTTAATAGAGATAACAAAGCATCATATGTTGATGTGGCGCTAGCTACTAGTGCGGCTCCTACTTATTTCCCGATGGCCGAAATATCTGCTTATGACAACAAGCAATTTATAGATGGTGGGGTGTGGGGAAATAACCCTACCCTAGTTGGATATTTAGAAGCGCTGCAGTATTTTGTGGGAAAAGGGAAGGAATTCGAAAAACTTAAAATATTATCCGTAAGTAGTCTATCATTGACCGGAGGGAAACCGACTGGGCTTAAGAGAAGTCGATCGTTTTTGGATTGGAAGGACGATCTATTCGAGACTTCATTTACGGGACAAAGTTTTTTTACGGATTTTTTTATGAGAAAAATGACTGAACTACAAGATTTGGATGTTGATTATGTCCGTATTCCGTCGTCGGAAATTTCTAGTTCTCAGGAGGAATTGGTTCAGTTGGATGTTGCAACTAAACCGGCATTAGATCTTATACGAGGAAAGGGTAATGATATGGGGGATATCTATAGGAAAAAACCAGAAATTGCTGACTTTTTTAAACACGAGAAACTTTATAAAACTAAATAATTATGGCTAATTGTCACGACCAATTTGTCGATTTTAATTCGACCATTTCGCTTACTTCTGAAAGGAAATCGAAACTTAAGAAATCTAGAAAAAATTTAAGAGATAGAGTGAGGGATGATTTTAAAGAAAATCATCCCGATGAGATAAAACCACAATTTGGTTCCCAAGGTTCTTCAGAGATGAGAACAGGAATCAATCCTATCGTACGGGTAATTGATGAGGAAGGTGAGGAAAAGAGATTAACTAAATATGATACTGATGATGGTGTATATTTTGTTGGTCCTCTTGAAAAAAGAAAAGCAGTCCAGACTTATCATAATTGGATTTGGGATGCAGTGAACGGATATACTAGCATTGAGCCTGTGGATAAAAATACCTGTGTGAGAACACTATTTTCAGATGGACATCATATTGATCAACCAATATATTTTATGGATGAGGATAATGATGAGCATCCCTGGTTGGCTCATAGAAAGAAGGGATGGATATTGAGTGATCCTAGGGATTTTTATCAATGGTTCAATGATGAAGCTGCAAAAAATGAACAGTTGCGAAGAGTGGTTAAATATCTAAAAGCTTGGTGTGATTATGTGAATTTCGATGATAGTAGCAAAAAAATGCCATCTGGTTTTATCTTGACTATTTGGGCAACGGATAATTTCAGGGAATCAGAAAGGGATGATATCTCATTAAAAAATACCCTTGAGGCCATTTATGATAATCTTACCATACATTTTCAATGTCTTCGCCCTACAACTCCGATCGGTGAAGATGTTATGGATGGATATAGTTACAAACAATATTTTATGGAAAAACTAAAATCCTTTCTCGAAAGTGCTAAGCAGGCTATAAATGAAACTAATCAGAAAGATGCCTGTTATAAGTGGCAGAAACATTTTGGAGCGAGATTCAGTTGTTCAACAGCTAAAGACGAAGATGAGGGAGCAAAAAGCTATTCCAATCCACCCGTAGTTACTAATAATGCTAAAAGTGCTTAAAACAAATGGTTGATTTCAAAAAAGCAAGGGAAGCAGCATTTGAGTTCGTCGAAAGAACAAATAGCATTGAAAAGATAAATGTCGTTGTGCCTGACAGAAGAAAGGGCTTAAAGCGCACAATTGAAATTTTTAGAGTTACTATTGAATTACTTCGCGGAGGTGTGTTGACTGATGTTGTACTTGAAATTGAATTAAAACAGGATTTTCCACTTTCTCTGCCAAAAATAAAAATCTCGCAAAACGATTATGAGGCAATAAAATATATTCCTCACATAGACTGTTCTAGAGACATCTGTTATATTGATAGCGACAATTTAAAACTTGATGTCGAAAATCCAGGAGGTATTTTGAAATATTGTATCAATCGTGCGAAAAAGATAATTGGTGATGGAATAAATGGTGACAAATTATCAGATTTTCAGGAAGAAATTGTCGCCTATTGGGAAAATACTTACTCGCCGAAGGATACTGTTGTCGGTGGTTTTGCAGGTGTGGAAATGAAGAATATTATTCCCGGGAATACATTTCCAGCTTACTTTTTGAATCAACCATATCGAGATACCAATATTTATGTGTGCGGTAATTCGGACGATTCTGATAAACTTTTGGATTATTTTAGATTTCGGGGCCATGTTATATCCAGAATGGAAGGCTTGTTTTTAGGACATGTTGATGAAATGGAGCCTCCTTTCTTTTACACGAATAAAAGTCTATTGGAGTTCCTAACAATGGAATTTGAATCAAAGAAAAATAATTTAAAAGCCTATTTGAATAAAAATTCCTTTGATAAGAAACTTATGATGTTTTCGTCTGGTAAAAAAGACAATCCAATTTTTTTTGGTTTTTTTCTTTATCCATTCAAAACCAATATTAAGGGATGGCGATTAAATAAACTTAATGCATTAGATATAATGTTAAGGGTATATCCAAAAGAGCCTGTTATTAGAGTTAGGTTTGTGGACTTTACTCCAGAGAGAATTACTAAACGAACAGATGGACGAAATATAAAAAATACCCCTTATAAGTTTGTGATGTCTGGGTTAGGGAGCATAGGATCCAATCTTCTTCAATATTTGAACAACCTGAATGTATCTGATTTCTTTTTGATTGATCCAGAAATTCTCGAGGTAGAGAATATAAATCGGCATCTTCTATCTTATAATGATGTCGGAGAAAAAAAGGTCGACGGACTATATAAATACCTAATTCACAATAATCCGTTTCTTAATATCGATACTTTTGGAGGGTCAGTCGTTGATGCAATGAATCTGCATCTTAAAAAAATTAATGAAATGGATTTTATCTTTTGTGCGATAGGAAAAGATCCGATAGAAAACTACATACTACAAGGACTCACAGAAGGTATAATTAAAGTTCCTATTTTTATATTTTGGGTTGAACCATACCTTATCGGTGCTCATGTGCTTTATTTACGCCCATTTTCTTCATTAAATTTAAAGGAAATGGATAGAGATGGCTTTTATCGTTTTAATGTAATTGACAAGTCTGACTATTTAGATCCTGAAAAACAGCTCTCTCTAAAAGAAGCGGGGTGCCAAGGAACGTATTTACCTTACGGTCAAAAAGAAATAACTTTATTCTTTAGTCTTTTGATGCCAAGGTTGTATGAAATGATTGCTAATCCTCCAACAGAAAATAGGGCCATTACTTATACTGGTGATTTTGATGACCTAAAAGAATTACAATTGACCATTTCTGACTTTGGTCAAAGTATTGGGCCGAATAAGATTACCATTAAAGAGATTTAATTGATTATGGAGTTGAAAATAAACAAATACTCGATTGTTATACATAGAGGGCCATTGGACATCTTAGAAAGATTCACCCAAAACGGGGCGAAGGCACATGAAGCCGGTGGTATAATTGTAGGAAAAATAATAAATGAGCAAATAAATATAATTAAACTTTCAGTTCCCTCAAGAATGGATAAGTCTTCGAGGATGAGTTTCGATAGAAACAAAGATAGTGCACAAATAATTTTGGATTATGAATTTCATAACAGCAACGGACAATTTACTTACCTAGGTGAATGGCATACGCATCCAGAGCCTTTTCCAACTCCATCTAATACAGATTTACAGATGTTGAAGCAACAGTTTAAGAATAATAGAATCATGACCGATTTTATTATTCTTTTAATAAAAGGAACTAAAGGCATATATCTAAGGGTTTTAGACAAATATGGATTCCATGAATTGAGAATTCCAAACAAAAACTAATTTGTAAATTTTAAATGTTATACTTGGAATTATACAGATACTTTGGAATAAAAAAACAGTAAAATACCATCATTTAAATGTATAGCCGATACGACATAGCGAAGGATGAATTCGAAATTGAGGACGATGATGGCAAACATCGACTCGTTTACGCATATTTTGGACTTGCGATCTTTTTTGGACAGTTCTTTTTGCACATGACGCAGAAGATTTTTGTCAAGATTGATATTAATAATAAACAGAATAATAAGTATTATTGTGTGTGAATAAAATAAATCATTCTTCATTGCGACTTACTGTCCTTCAATCTATCGGGGATTTATTGACCGGAGAGGGCTTCATAGTTGATGAAAGGATAAATTTAGGAGTGCTTGAAATTATTAATCTTTTAGCAGATTATTATGAAGAGGGCCAACACCTATTTCCTGAGGTATTAATCACAAACGATATCAATACTTTCTTAGAAACCATTCCCAACAAAATCTTTCCAATTAAGGAGACTGAAATTAGATCAGATGAATTTAAAGAAGTAATTAAGCTTTGTGCACCTCTAGCATTATCAGGTTGGGTTATTTTTATTCAAATCATTGAAGGGAAAATGAAGTATGGTTTAATAAGTGCAGAAATGATCGAAACTAGCCCGTCAATGTATAATCAAACCGTTGGAGAGCTTAAAATAACAGGATGGTATAAGGGGGTTTCAATTGTTTATCTTAGGAATATTAGTCCTAAAGTTGTTGAAGTTTCCGGATTGAACAATTGCCTAATTGTGTCACAAAATCTTGAACAAGAAAAGGATTTTTTTGAAAACGAAATACATCAACTTGCTCTCTCGATTTCGCAAGATGCCGAAGATGAAATAAAAATAAACTTAAAAGCCTATATTGAAAAGATAATTGATCAAGCTTTAAAGGATGGTCATGGTAATTTGATAGGTATTATTAGCGATACCGAAGAGGCAATTAAGAATGTTAGAAATAATCTTGCCGTTAAGGGGGGCGTTTTTCTTGAGGAACCAATTGATTTTTCGGATCTTCTAAAAGATGTAAACACCTTGGAAGGTGAATTTTCTACAAATTTAAGAGCATATTCTTCGTTGCTAAAGTCTATGCTAAACCATGATGGTATAACTATTATCACAAGTAAAGGGAAAGTAATAGGTTATCATCTTCTGATTGATGGATATATTAATGCTCATGATGTTATTAGTGGAGGATCTAGGTCAAAAGCGTTCGTTGCGATGAAAAACTGCGAACACTTTATTTTCTGTTTTTACAAATCTCAGGATGGAACAATTAAAATTTGGAAGAAATGAATGAATCGCAATTGTGGACGGGACCAAATGGTGTAAATTTACCAAGATCGTCAGATAAGCCAGATGAAATTTTGCCATACGCCACTACGCTGACCGGCAGGCAACAACATCAGATTGTGGCGGCTTTTCAGTTGGAAGCATATGATATGGCCGCGGAGTATGCGTGGAAAAAAGCAATGGTTAAATTAAAAGAAACTATTGGTACTCTAGGTATGAAGTTTATTGGGGAGATGCTTTCGCGTCCAGATTTAGATGATTTTACACCAATAGACGTCGCAATTACTGACCACACTGCAATAGAACTTGCGGAACAACTTGGCGTAATTAATAAAACAGCTGCAATTAAGCTAAGACATAGTAATGAATTAATTAATCATTATTTCTCGAAAGAAGCCGATGAAGAACTAGATAAAACTACTGCTTTTGGCATAGTTAAGTCAAGCATACAATATATACTTGGCGAACAAGATATATCAATTGCGTTAGAGTTTTCTACTTTTAGAGATCGACTATTAAATGAAACTCTAAGAATTGACGATCCTCACGTTGAGCAAATAATTAATTCGCCAGTATTTTACTTGAGAACTGCTTTGACAGTTTTGATATCTGCTATCAAATATGAAAATGGTGCGAAATTAGAACACGCTCTTAGTAATCTTAATTTAATGCTTCCTCATATATGGGATTCAATTGGAGATAATGATAAATGGAACGTTGGAGCTACCTATAGGGACGTAACTGCTACAGGTAATTCTATAGCTATTAATGGCGTAAAGTCCGCTTTGATGAAAGTAGGTGGATTCGATTTTGTTCCAGAAAATTTACGGTCTTCAACTTTTGTTAAAGCAGCGAAGCAATTGTTAGAAGTTCATTTTGCTTTTAATAATTTTCATAATGAGCCTTCAGCAATAAAAAAACTTTCTAATCTAGGTACGACTATTCCAGTACCAGCTTTAATTGACTGTATGCAAGCCTACTTAGCAGTCTATTTAGGTAACTCATATGGTATTTCACGAACTGCTGCTCCAATTGCGGAAAACGAATTAAAAAAGATCTCTAGAGATAGATGGCTTTATTATTTTGAAAGAGTTATAGATAAGGATGAAGTCGTTCTAAGAAAAATGGAGGCGGGGCAAGTGAGTAGATTTCAAAGGTTGTTAGGTGAAATCGGTAATTTAGATTTTGAAGGTTTGCCTAAAGATAATCAATCGCTTTATAGCGCTATAACCAAGAATAATTGGCATAAAGCTTACGGAATTAGTCAAACAATGCTTAATAAATTAAGAGGTAGCTAGATCATAATTATGAATATTCTAACATTAGACGGGGGCGGCTCAAAAGGAATTTATACTTTAGGGATTCTAAATGAATTGGAAAAACTATTGAATAAGCCATTGCACGATCACTTTGATATTGTTTACGGAACTAGCACTGGGTCAATAATTGCTTCAATGATAGGATTAGGTTATACTATTGAGTCTATTATTAAAAAATATTATGAACTTATTCCCAAAATTATGAACAAAAATTCGGCTGCCTCAAAATCCGCCGAACTAAAATTACAACTTGAAGAAGAATTTGGTGAAAAAAAATTCATGGAATTTCTTACAGGTGTTGCAATTGTTTCTATGAACTATGAAAGGGAAAAACCTTTTATCTTTAAACGCAATGTTGAGCAAGCATATAGATTGAAAGCAACTTTTTCACCTGGATTTGGTGCGACGATAGCTCAGGCAATACAAGCTTCTTGTGCTGCATATCCTATTTTTGAAAAAGTTTTAGTGAAAACAGAAAACCAAGGTGACATTTTAGCTGTTGATGGAGGATTTATAGCCAATAATCCAACTTTGTTTGCTATCACAGATGCTAAGGTTGCTCTAAAGGAAGCATCAAATAATGTAGCTATTTTAAGCTTAGGAACAGGGAATTTTATCGAAAAATCAATGGGCTGGAAATCCTCATTTTTTAAAAGCTTACAATTTGTACAATTATTTGAAAAAATGTTAAAGGCAAGTAGTTCCACGACTGAAATACTAATTGATCTGAATTTTAGTGAAATCCCTTTAGTACGTATTAATGAAACTTTTAACCAACCAGAGTATGGAACAAATTTTGTTGAAACTGATGTTGAAAAATTAAAACTCTTACAAAGACTTGGTAGAGAGTCATTTGAACGAAATGAAGATAAAATAAAAACATTATTTAAAATTTGAAAATCACTAGGATTTATTTGTGGGATTTACACACATCTTTTTGTAATCTCACCCTAACTAGCTATATCCAAAACTAAATAATTCCAATCGAATATAACAAGATGTACTGGAAATCTATATGCAGAGCAGCATCCGGTATACTGCATAACTTCGAAAAAATCCATAGCTACTATGCCTAAGATCACAGACCTTCCTATGCATGCCAGATACAGTTCAATTTATTCATATGTATATTAAAATCGATAATTTCTTCTACTCGAATTCCCAAAAGTTATAGTTGGATCTGCACACTTTTTTATTGATGTTTTAAGAAATGTTTCCTTTACCTGTTTTAAAGTTTCTTTGATTAAAGTTGAACACAATACTTTTTCATCATCTATTTTTTCAATAACCCATTTTTGCGTTGAGTCGGCTTTGTGAAACACTTCGTCGCCAATTTTAAATTCTTCCATTATAATTATTTGTTTTATTAACGTGCATAGAACAAATTCAGACCATCAAATCGATTAGTCATAGGTGCTGATAGCTCTTTTTTAAGTTCATTTGATTCACAATGTAGAAAAACTAAATTTTCATCACGCTGTTTACGCAAAACGTCTTCACTTCCTCTAATTTCAATAAGATTTTTTATAATACTGAAGCGAGAGGAGTCACTGTGGTAGATGACTATGATTTTTCCAGTTGCACCTTCTTTGTTTATGTTATCTACCTTATTAAAAACTTCGTTAATATATAGAGCGTCTGATTTATCTAACGAATGTCCCCAAAAAAAGAACTGATATAGCTTGTCCTCATTTTCAATTTCATCCACAAATTTTAGATTTATCCCAGAATACAACTTTTGGAAATATTTAGTAAATGGAATCAAACTAGATCGGTCATTTATTGTTTGTTCCCAATCGTTTATTCCTAAAACAATGTTGTTTTTTTCCAACTCACCATGAATAAAGGTTGTAGGTATTGATTTGGAGATTAGTCTCGAAAACGTAGGAGTATAATTAAATGTAAAATGATAATCTATGTGTTTTAACAAATCTATTCTGATAGTTCCTTCCGAAAGCTCTGTTAAAGGTAGGACTATATTTGACAAATAATCACTAAAAAGACTTGTGAAAATATTCAGTTCATTCAGAATAAAGTCATATAACTTTTCCTTTTCTAGATCGACATAAAATTTTTCAATCGATTTTAAAAATGTTGGGTTTAATTTAATCTGGTCGAACTCATCATAAAGTATAATTTTAAAATCGATTAAGGTGAGATATATCTCATATTGTGTTTCGTCAAGATCTTCTTTATACAATATTCCGCCATTAATTGGGTATCTGCCATTTTTAATAAAAGTTTCTACTTTTATGTCATCTAAAATAGCTAGTATAATAGATAATGCTTTTTCAATATGCTTTTCAAAGTCTATCCATGTATTGATACCATACTCCCTAGATAAGTATCTGAACCAAGTGTTTTCATTAAGTTTTTCTTTGAAAGTCTCGAAATCAAGAAAATCGGAGTTAGGTAGCTTCTCTGAATTTTTTAGCACTATGATGTCATCTTTCAAATTGCTCCAATCAAATTCTTTAGAACTCTGAAGTTTTTTACAGATTTTAAGGAAATCAGAATATCCAGTGGGTAGACCAAAACTCAGGTCAAAACCATTTCCGGTAATAAGTATTTTAGGCATATCTTGAATTAATTCTTATGATAGTTGTAAGGTTTACCTTTCATTAAGGGTTCTAACACTTCTTTGTCTGCAATTATAATTTATTACTCATATATTTTAGCTCCCTTGAAAATATCAGCAAATGTTGACCACGCAGCTTTCTCAGCATCAACACTTGAATTTGTATTATCATAATACCCTTGGATATCTTCTGTATATGCAGCTAAAGCTTCCAGAAAATCAGGTAAGGTTTTGTTTTCCCAAGTCTCAGGATGTTGAAGCAAATCCAGACGCAACAAATCAAGAAATTTGATGAAGCTTTGTCTGTTTGTTACCTTCAATTCATCAATTGATTAACCATGTATTTTTTAATATATGTTTATAATAATTTTTCACCAATTAAGTGAAGACACATCCTTAATTATGGCCATAACAAATAATATTATCACCGTACAAAAAAACAGATGCCCCATAAAGAACATTGTCCGTTTTTTCCTTGGTTCTTCTTTTGCTTGATAACTTTTCCAACTATAATACAAACCTATTGGAGCCAATATTAATGGAATTAATACAGGTAATAGTGTTATCGCCGATATCAATATTAAATAATCCTGATGTAAAGGCGACAAAAGCATAACTAGTAAAATCAAGATTAATGACGCAATGGTATAGAATCTAAATATTTTTATAGATTTGTTTAAATACTGTGTTTCTGCGATTACGGACATGTAATTATTATTTCTTACTTTGTTTATTTCCTTCCGCTTTAGTCTCAGCATCAACAACTACAATTTCAACAACTACATTTTCCATAAGTTTGGAATCTGTTCCATCCGCTTTCTTCTTCGGCACCTTTTTATATTGGATTACGATTTGCTCATCTTCAGGAATTCCGTTGGGAAAAAAATCATCCAAGCTTTCAAAACCAAATACCTTCTTTAATATTCCCATATGGCGAAGGTTATACTTTTCAGGTTGGTCAAGCGATTCGCATTTACCTACAAATTTTACTGCAAACCCCATTTTTGCGCTCAATACTTCTTGTGACCATCCTTTCTCCTCACGCAAAACTTTAATATTGCAAGTCAATTCATACTCTATTCGGAATATAGATTTTGTTTGATAAATTTTAATCATGTAAAAAAAATTATACGACCAAATATTTGGTCGTCTTAAACATTGTTTTTATATTTGTCTAGCCAATCTAGGATTGGTTATAAAATAGTTAACTAACTCCACCTAAGTGGAGCGTGAGTTGAACGAGCCTCTGAATCCAAAAACTAGCAACTTTAAATTCAAAGCGAGGCAGCAGGTTTAACCCACGTCTAAAGATATTGTGTATATTTACGCAGTCTTTAGGCAGGGCCTGTTGATTACCGCTTTGAGGGCTGCTAGTCCCTGGATTCTGGTATGAGACAGATAACCCTGCCTTCTGCATTTAAGGTCGTTCACATAAAAACCAAAAACGATTATGAGAACGAGCAAAACAAACACCGCCCATTACCCGCATTCGATCAGAGATCGCTTCGCGAGGTATTCCCGCAAATCACTTTTAAAGAACATCTTTCGCGCACCTGAATAAGTAGCACACAATCAAAAACAGGCTGTAAAGAGCAATAAAAAAGGGAGGCTTTGACTTTCTTTTAAATGAAAAGACAGCTGAACTTAGTTCAGTTTAATTTCCCTCTTTAGATGCCTGTCACCGACCTATAAATACCAAGGATTGCATAATAAGGTAATATTGGCCAATGAAAGAGCTTGTTTTAACCTTTTCCACCCTAAAATTAAGTAATTTTTTGTTGAGTCCCAATTTTTTACCGTCAGTTTTTATTGCAATACAATAGTATGCTATGGGTCGGTTTGTCTTTTATTCCGGTAGGAAGCGTCATAATTATTCCTAATCAATGCCTTGTAACCGTTTTGACGGCGCTTTTCGGATAAGCTAATTCTTTATTGTTGGATCGGCAAGAGTCATACCCAGGGCCTTTGCACAAAACATTTTTAACATGCAAAAATTTTGCAACGGGGAGCGTATTGCCTATTTATTGGGAACTGTCAGTAAAAAGGCTCTTAATATTTTAAATGATTTTATTTGCCTTTCAAAGGCATTAAGGAATACAACAATGCTTTTGACATACATTGCTGTATTTCACATGTTTAGTTTATCAGCTCAGACGCCCCGCAAGGACAGCGGGGCCGATGGGCTCTTAACAATATCCGGGAGAGTCGTGTCGGCTTCGGACGGTGAACCAATACAGGGGGTGTCGGTTCGCATAACAGATGAAAAGGGGAGAGCATCCACTAAAAGTGACGGTACCTTCTCAGTGCCAGTAGTAGCTTCGACAGGAACGGTGAAGTTTAGCCATGTGGGTTTTAAGCCTTTAACTTTGCTGCATTCCGTTGGGGTATCGTTAAGAGTAAAGTTGATACCGTTGGAGAATCAATTGGAAGAGGTGCAGGTAGTAAGTACAGGATATCAGAAGATTCCCAAAGAACGGGCGACGGGAAGCTTTGAGTTTGTGGACAATAAACTATTCAATCGCAAGGTGTCAACAGACTTTATCAGTAGGCTAGAGGATGTGGTGCCCAGTGTATCAAGTATCAAAATCTTTGATGACAATAGGGGTCTGCTGCCTAATATCAACATTAGAGGCCGTAGTACCATTCAATCTAAGGTATGGCCACTCATTGTATTGGATGGTGTCCCTTATGAGGGTGACTTCAACTCAATCAACCCCAATGATGTTGAAAATGTAACCCTTTTAAAGGATGCTTCCGCATCTTCTATCTGGGGTGCGCAATCAGGTAATGGTGTCATTGTGGTGACCACAAAACGTGCTGGCTATGAGAAACCTGTGCGTGTCACCTTTAATAGTAATGTAACGGTGACACAAAAGCCAGATTTATACTACCAGCCCCAAATGAATACGTCGGATTTTATCGCTGTCGAAAGATTGTTGTTTGATCAGGGCTTCTTTGATGGGCGCATGTACGACATCAATTACAATATCACGCCGGTAGTCCAGTGGTTGAAAGGGCACAAAGAGGGAAATATCTCGTCAGCTGAGCTGGAAGCTGAAATGGAACGCTTGCAGAAAATTGACATGCGCGATGATTTTACCAAATATATTTATAGAAACGCCTTAAAGCAGCAATATAATGTACAGATTGACGGTGGCGGCAAGCTGATCAATAGCCTGTTTTCCCTTGGCTATGACAAGAATAAAAATGGACTGGTGACGTCGGGTAATGACCGTCTTTCTTTGCGAAGCAGTACGTCCTATCGTCCGCTACCTAATCTGGATATCAATCTTGGTACCCAATATACGGAGTATAATACCAAGGAGTCCATGATTCCTATAGGCTACAATGCCCTTGGCGCGGGCTATGGCAATTACCCTTATATGGAACTGGCTGATGCAAATGGAAATCCTTTGATCGTGGATGCGATCGGCTTAAATCCTATATTTCGGGATACAGTTGCCGGGAGCAGGCTATTGGACTGGAAGTATCGTCCATTGGCGGAGCTGAATGAAACCGCTGTCACCAACAGGATGCGGGAGATGATGCTTTCCTTCAACGCGCGATACAAGGTGTTGCCATCCCTTAACCTGTCACTGCTCTATAATTACCGAAACGCAAATACATTGCAGGACAACTGGCGGGGAATGGGGAGTGTATTCCAGCGGGCTGAAATTAATTATTTTGCCGTATGGGACCAAAATAGCGTCAAATGGAATATCCCTGTGGGGGATTACCTGTATCGCCTGAATAGGCAAAATGTCTCTCAGCAGGGACGGATACAGGCTGATTTCAATAAAAAATTTGGCGATGCCCACGAACTTAGTTTCCTTGCCGGTGCCGAGGTAAGGCAGCAGAAGGAAGGTTCGTACTCTACTACATTCTGGGGCTATGATCCGGAGAGCCTTATCGCACAGCCGATGGACTATATCAATCAATACCCTTACCTGAATGGACGCTTCGGTAAACGCCGGATACGGGACAATACGGTCTCTAGTGAACTGATCAATCGCTATACCTCATTTTTTGTGAATGGATCCTATACGTATCGGGAAAGATATATGCTGAATGCCAGCGCCCGTAAAGATGCGTCTAATCTGTTCGGCGTCAAAACAAATGACAAGGGTAAACCATTTTGGTCTCTGGGAGTGGGGTGGATCGTGAGCAATGAGCACTTTGTCGGGAAAGAGCTTTTTTCATTGCTTAAGTTGCGTGCCACCTATGGACATAACGGCAACGTCAACAACACCTCCTCCGCTTACCCGATTATCTATCGTGCTACGGAGACTCATTTTTTGACGGGATTGCCTTACGCTACGATGCAGTCGCCGCCCAATCCCACGCTCCGATGGGAAACGGTGGGCATGTTAAATCTTGGTCTCGATTTTCAGTTGGCAAGCAATAGGCTTAATGGATCGGTCGAGTACTATGTGAAGAAACCGAAAGACCTGATCTCAGATACACAACTGGATCCGACCACCGGTTTTGGCAGTCTTTATATCAACAGTGCGAATTTGCTGGGACGGGGACTGGATATCGGATTACACAGTGTAAACATCCTGCGTAATTCCTGGGACTGGAAGTCTGATCTTGTATTTGCCTATAGCAGGACCAAAGTGACACAGTCCTATGTATCCAGTCCGATCGGACAGTATTTTCTGGCGGGGGCGTATGGACTGATGACCACCCCGATTAAAGGTGCTGATCTGAACAGTATATATGCCTATAAATGGGCGGGACTGGACCCTGAGACAGGGATGCCCCGTGGATATATAGATGGGGAGGTATCGACCAACT
Organism: Sphingobacterium prati; assembly: GCF_013167215.1. Classification (GTDB taxonomy): domain Bacteria; phylum Bacteroidota; class Bacteroidia; order Sphingobacteriales; family Sphingobacteriaceae; genus Sphingobacterium; species Sphingobacterium prati. The sequence goes on along the minus strand of NZ_JABJWY010000027.1, from coordinate 29,979 downwards.
ATAGCCAGATCTATTACGATACACCGGTAGAGGAAATGGATAACCATGGCTCTGCACTACCCATCGTATTTGGCTCCTTGCGTAATTCATTTCGCTATAAAGACTTTGATCTTTCTTTCAATATCAGCTATCAGCTGGGACACAAGTTTATGCGCAAATCGGTCAATTACACCGAACTGATCTCGGATCATATCGGGCATCCGGATTATGCCAAAAGATGGCAAAAGCCGGGGGATGAAATGCATACGGATGTGCCGGTATTTAAATATCCGGCCAACTATTTTGCCAGTTACTTCTATAATTTTTCATCCGCGCTGGTGGAGCCTGCCGATCAGATCAAGTTCAGGGATATTCAGCTGGGTTATTACCCGAGACTGCCAGCAAGGTATGGATTGAAGGATCTGCGGCTATATGCCTATATCAACAATATCTGTACGCTATGGCGAGCCAATAAATTGGGCATAGACCCTGAATTTGGTAGTAGCAGCCCGGATCCACTGGCTTGCTCGCTTGGTATCAGTTTTAAGTTTTAATGATTTAACCCTATTTAAATGAAAAAAATAATGCAACTGCTTCCCATCCTGTTGATGATGTATGGATGCAATGGTTTTTTAGACATTAAACCGGATAAAAAAATGTCCATCCCACAGACTTTAGAGGATTGTGAGCTTCTGCTCAATGACTATACCGCATTGAACAGCTCTTATCCTGTATTGGGGGCAATTGCTGCTGAGGAGTTTTACCTCACTTCGGCAGATTGGAACAGTATCAGCGATCAGGATGATAGAAATGCCTACATCTGGTCGGACGAACCCTCATTGAAAGCATCGGCCTGGCAGAGCAGCTATAAGGTTGTTTACATCGCCAACCAGATGCTACAGGTATTGGATGGGTTGGATGATACGCAAAAGCAATCCAGTCAATTTAAAACGGTAATGGGGAACGCGTATTTCTTTAGGGCTTTTGCCTTTCAACAGCTGATAGAGATCTATGCTCTTCCTTATGACAAGGCAACAGCGGAAACGGAACTTGGTGTTCCGATCCGATTGAGGCCGGATCTTGATGTTATCTCACCTCGTGCTACCTTAAAACAATCTTATGATCGTATCATTGAGGACTTTAAAAATGCGACTTCGCTATTGAGCAGTACAAGTATTGCGAAGAGCCTGCCCGCCGCTGTAGCAGCGAATGCCGCACTTTCAAGGGTATATCTAACCATGGGGGATTATCAAAACGCCTATACCTATGCAGATCTGGCCTGGAAAGCCAGTCCTCAGTTAATGGATTATAACACATTGGATATACAGGCGGATTATCCGATTGCCCGTTTTAATAAAGAGGTATTGTTCTCAGCCCTCACGCAATACTCGGATGCGATAGGCAATTACTATGCACGTATCAGCCCGGAATTATTGGCTGCCTACGAGCCCAATGACCTGAGAAAACAGATTTTCTTTCGGCCAAGTGATGCAGATCCAACTGCATTTGCCTTTAAAGGTTCTTACGATCAGGGGCCCGGTGGTGTATTTATAGGTCTTACCAGTAGTGAGGTTATTTTAAACAAAGCTGAATCTGCCTGCCGGCTTGGGCAAACAGCAGTAGCACTGGCGGATTTAAACAGCTTGCGTAAAAGCCGGTGGAAAACAGGATTGTATCAATCCATTTCGGAGACGGATCCTGATCGCTTGCTTGATCTTATCTTGCAGGAACGCCGGCGCGAACTTGTGTTCAGAGGAAGAAGATGGTCTGATGTAAAGCGTCTGGCTGCAGACCCCCTGTTAGCAGTGGAACTCAAAAGAACAGTTGATCAAAAGGTATATATACTTGAGACTAACTCGTTGAAATATGCTTTTTTAATTCCGCAATTAGTCATAAACCAGAATAACAATATCCAACAAAATAAAAGATAAGATGAAATTAAACCTGATTTTTATAATAGTATTATTTGCCAACAACCTATTTGGGCAGCATAATGGAAAAGGAAATGAATACCTGAACGTTGGAGATCGATTTGAAGTCAATTCAAGCTTCCCGGTACTAAATTACAACAGCGCAAAAGTTGACCTGAATAAGTTCAAAGATAAGATTATCGTACTCGACTTCTTTGATACCTATTGTGTAAGCTGTATAGAGGGGATGCCCAAACTGCAAGAAATGCAGCAACAGATGCAGGATAAAATTCAGGTCCTAATGGTGACCTGGCAGTCTAAAGAAGTTATTGAAAAATTCTATCGTAATAACGGATTTCTGAAAGAAAAGAAAGTCAAACTGCCCACGATAGTTTCCGACGTCAAATTTAAAAAGTTATTTCCGCATCAGGGTGTTCCACATACGGTATTAATCTATAAAGGGAAAGTTCAAGCGATAACTTATCCCGATTATATCAAACCTAAATTTATCAGCGAGTTATGGAAAAATGGAAAGATCAATCTGCCTGTAAAGGATGACTATAAAGCTCAAAATTCGAATAGCTTCGGAGAAGTGGATGGAGTAAAAGGAACGGTGTTGCTCACAGGTTATCAGGAGGGTCTGCAGGAGAAAGGGGGATTAAATATCACGCTAGATACAGCTTCCGGGATGTATACCAGCTACTTCAACAACGTCGGGATATTGAGGGCATATATCGCCATGTACAGCTATATGGCAAAACCTCAATTTTTGATAAACGATCAGCGGATAAAGTGGAAAGTTGCGGATAAAAGCAAGTATGAATACAAGGAAAATAGCGGTGGACAGCATATCTGGTTAAATGAACACGGTATTTGTTATAAAAGGACGAGCAATAGGAAGATGGAATTGCCCGAGCTTGCGAAGGTCGTTGTGCAGGATCTAAATTCGTTATTGGGACTAAAAGTGTATTGGGGTAAAGAAGCAAAGGATTGTCTTGTGATCCGTAAACTCGACAAGATAGATGTTACACTTAAAAAGCCAACGAACGGGCAGGTAATGGAAAGCCTATCCGTCTTAACCTTTCTGATGGACTACTCAGGTGAATATCCGATCGTTATTGATGAATCGGGCTATTCCTCGTCCATTGAAATCTCAACGTATACCGGTGTCGATGAATTAAATAAACAGCTCAACGCCTATGGGCTCGAAATCGTTAAGGCAAAAAGAGAGGTTGATGTATTGGTGGTAGAGGAAACGATCTAAAAGTAAAAGGGAGCATGAAGTTGCTCCCTTTTGTCCTCAATCGTCTAACGACTAAGGGGTGCTTCGCAATTCAACATTGGAAGAAGGTGATCCCGTTTGCAGCGCAACGATCATCTCATCACGCAATGCATTGGTGAGCTGAGGTTTGTTGCTGCCATCGGGTGTAGCCTGTATTGCACAAATTTTTCCTGTCCCGCTACAAGATGGTGTGCTTGCAGCGTTATAGTCATTTGGAATAGTCGGGTTACCACCAGCTTTTAATTGAAACCATGCCATAATAGTAGGTTTTAATAGGTGACTAACTAAATTTATAATTCAGTACGCTGCAGTCATACCGGCCCCCATACTGGTTACGGTTGCTCGTAACCGACGATCTGGCGGGGTACTCCTTTTGCCAGACCGTTTTTTTACCCTTTGAACTTTTGTCTCCCAAGTTCATGATGTCGGTGATGTTTTACTTATGTTCCTTTTCTTATCACTAAGTTCGTAAGTGCTTTGCCACATTCAATTTGGATATTCAAAGACCTGGATATAAAAATTAATAAGGATGGATATCAATTTTCACAGTGGCAATTGACTGAAGTAGCTGACATTCATATGCAGATAATTGGCCAGATCTTTATTTTGAATGCGATTATAAGACCAACCCAAACGCTCCACAAGTGCTGCTTTACGCTCCGCCGCGGGTAAAAGCATCAGCTCAATACGTCGTTGCCGTTGCTTTGCCCATTCAAAAATCAAATCTCTGTAAGGTGAAATCAGTTGCTTGTGTTGAGATAGGAGGTTGTCCAAGTCTCGCGCCCTTAATACAAACAAAACACAAGGCTCCACACTGACAAAACTATAATTGCTTCGGTCGACCGGAAATATGCCAAAATCTCCCTCAAGCATAAAATGGGCGATATCGCCACTGAGCTGATTCTCCTTTTTCAAAATTCCCGAATGGAGAAAGAAATTATCCTTCTCATGCAAAGACAGATAATGGTCTCTGTTGATACGTTTGATAAAAATATGGGACAGTAACTGTTCCTGCATCTCTGGAAGTAGGGATACATGTTGCAAAATGGTGTTAATGAGATTCGCCGTCGGTTCCTTATCCATAATCTTTCTTTTAGCTGATAAAATAGTTGACACCGCCAGATACAAGATCATCTTGTCCCGGCTGTGCGGTAACTTCGACTTTTTCCTCACGACGGATAAATTTTGAACTGCGTTGGGTAATATCTCCCTTGGTCAAAGTGACCTCGAGTCGGTGCCGAAAACAGTAGGCGAGCACAGGGCCATTATTCAGTGCAAACTCTATTCCGAGGGAATACAAATAAACAATCTGATCTTCGGTCAGGATAAAGGTGCTGATGATCCAATCAAAAAAATTGAATTCTACATAATCGGCTTCCAATTTAATTTCGCTATCATCTTTTTGATAGAGATTATAAATTTTTTGGCCTACACCAGGTGATGTTAATGGGTACTTTTCTGTAAACATAGTTTAGTTTATTAAATTGTTATAAATGGAATTGATTTTATCTGGTTTCAAATCTAAAAAAAGCTGATCTGGTCTTAAAACTTAACACCTCGATTTGGAGAAATTAGGACACTTTTGGAGAAATTAGGACAGTGTTTTACAATATGCCCACACTTTTGTGTAGCTAATAGTAGATAAATTTTATGTGTACCATCAAATTTGTTACTTATAAATAGCGCAACATCTACTTGTTTAACCTTTAATTACGTATATTCGGACTAACCTAAGGCTCTATTCTTATAGCGTCTTCTTTTTCTAATAATTTTTAAAGAATTTTCTATGCAACGTTTGTATAAACGGCGGAAAGCTATTTTTAATATTTGCAGATTTGCTGTTTCCATCGTTGGATCATATATTGTACTTTCCTATGGTGAACCTGAAGGCTTTTTGGAGATCTTCAGAGAACCTGGGTTCGGTTTGCAGCTTACGATAAATACCATAGGATTTTTTGTACTGTCCTTATTTATTAGCTGGTTGATGAACTGGCAGCGCCCAATGGTTTCAAAATTAAAATATGGTGCTATGAGTTGGATATTGCTCTTTCTTAAGGGCTTTTTGATCCCTGTGACTGTATTGCTAATATTGTCTTATACTTACTTTTATAGTTTCGGGAAGCCGTTTAGTTTATCAACTTATTCCAAAGTTATTTTCCCGATTTCACTTTTGGTAATTTTTGTCTTCGTTGGTTTTGAGCTTATCTTATTCGGGATGTACTATAGTATGGTTTTGGCCCGAAATGCCCGCATGCTAAAACTACAAAGACCTGCTCTTGGAAATCAGTCCTATCGTGAAGATGATCCTGATGATACTTTTGGAAAATTCTATAAAATCGAATTGGTGGAAAGATATGCTGTTGGATTTGACCGGCATGGAGAAGAACACAAATTGCCTTACAGAACATTGAAAAGGGTAAAAGAACTCATCGGTGAAGACCCACGGTTTTTCTCTACCGCTAATTGGGTTGTCCAATATGAGGGAATAATGGAATTTAAAAATGACAGTAATAGCAGGGCACTGAAAATTTATTTAAAACCTCCGCTAAATGGTTATCTGAACTTAAATAAGATGTATAAAAAGGCATTTTGGAAGTGGTATGAAGCATCTAAAAATTTATAATTTACTACCCAACTCACATCAACTGTACTTTTAGAAAAGGAACATGAAGTAACACGCCGACGGATTATGGGCTAAGCTTTCAGAAAGACATTAGATCAATTGCGGAGACATTGCTTTCGGATGGTTTCTACATCAATACCGGTATAGGAAGAAAACTCTTCCACTGTAATGTACTGATTGAGATCCTTTCCATAGGCATCTTTAATTGTCCGGAGGATACGGACAGATTGCTTGTAACTCTTTCCCAAGAGAATACTGACATCTTTAGCATAGATGCAGACACGTTGATTGCTCATAATTATATTTATTTAATTGTTAAAAATTGCTTATTAATCGGCTTATTGTCCGTTTATCATCCTACTCCTACAAAGCACCTCTGTAGTACTGTTTTAGTACATTTCACCATGTACATTATTAGTACTTCAACAGTGCTATATCTGTGCTTCACATGTGCTTTGTCTGTGTCGGGCAAATATTGGTTATTTGTAGCTGCATTTTACCAGCAAAACGCACGAATTGCTGTTAACCTAAAATTAGGAAATATTGTTTTATATGTAAAAGAGACAAATGAACCCATTTAGCCCCATTTGGATACAAGTAAGCCCACCAAAGGCCATTTGGGACCGGACCTGATTTTTGCCTGCGCATCTTTGTATCGTAATCCAATGATATACAATCATGGCAAGACAAGTAAGTTTAGTAAAATTTGAAGGTAAGATCGGGGATCTTTCTTTCTACAAGGACAAGCGCGGTTATCAGGCTCGCATGAAAGGCGGTCCAACTAAAGATCAGATCAATTCTGATCCGCGTTTCCAACGGACCAAAGAAAACGGCCAGGAATTCGGTCGGGCAGCAAATGCCTCAAAAAAACTGCGTGAACAGCTGCGCGAGCTGCTCAGTCAGGGCTCAGATGCTGCATTTGCCAATCGCCTCACCGGCCGTCTGAACCGTATCGTCCGTGCTGATGAAGTAAATGGCAGGGGCGACCGCCAGGTACTCTCTTCCAACCTGGGCCCACTGGTGGGGTTGGAATGTAACCTTAAGGCGCAGCTCAAGGATGTATTCTTCCTTAAATTCCGGCCTGCCTATGATCGAGCTACAGGCGATGGTTCGTTCACAATCCCAGAAATGATCGCTAAGAACGTGATCAAAGGACTGAATGGAGCCACGCATGTACAGGTTCAGCTTGTAGCGACGGAGTTTGATGCACAAAATCCAGAAGCTGATGAAGTGGATATTGCTCGTTCGTCCTATTTGGATATTGGCAAAAGCGATGTTTCGGCACCTGAAGTGTTGAGCATACAACTGGTACCACAGCCTGGCGCTGCTGTGTTGATCATGATGGGAATAAGTTACTTCCAATTCGTCAATGGTGGGTACTATCCCTTATCTAATGGCATGTACAATGCCTTAACATTCGTCCAAGTAATCCAACCGTAGGCTTATGAAAACTAGGCATACTCTCAAGCTCCTCCGGAAATATGGAGCTGAGGGAACAAATGGAACGATCACCTTCAATGGAGAGCATATCTGCCATACCATCGAGCTGCCGGATCGCAATAACATCAGGCGCATCAGTTGCATTCCGATCGGTCAGTACAAACTGGAGAAGGTTCGCTACCAGCGGCATGGTGAGCAGATCGGTATTCCGCATGTGCTAAACCGCGAAGGGATCTTGATCCACGCGGCGAATAACGCAAAGGACGAACTGCTCGGCTGTATCGCTCCGGTCACCAGCCTCACAGGAGAGGGGCAGGGAACTGGAAGTGGTAAGGCTTTAGCTAAGCTCAAAGCGCTGGTGTATTGCCTGTGGGATATGGGGGATGAAGTGTATTTGAGTATTCGATAAATAGAAGGGCGGGAATAAATCGTTGCTTTCTTTTGTGTCATCTTTTTAGTTCTCTGGCTATATGAATCAAACTCGCTGCGCTCAGACAGTGATTCATATCTACGCCAGATCCCGTCAAAGCTTGACAGTCAGAAAGCTATAATTTTTATTCCTTGCCCTTCATTTTAATCGATTTGGTTGTTGGAGGGAGGAATTGGTAGTACGAACGCAAGGCTTTCAATTCTTTGTCCTCCTATATTGTATGAATAAAGTGTTATTTCTATTCCCTGGCCTTCATTTTAATCGATTTGGTTGTTGGAGAGTGATGGAGAAAGAATGCAAACAAAATGAAAAAAGTCTTTAACAAAATAGGACAGGTGCTGCAGCTGGTGCTGGCGGCGCCTGTTAAACTACCGGGTAAGGTGGGGAAAGTATTGAAGTATGTGGCTATTGGCTTGGGCATACTCGAAACGGTATTGGAGGAAGAGCCACCTCCGGAAGTAAATAAACCGTCTGTCGATAGTCCTCCTGACTTTAGCGAAGAAAGGAGCGGAGCCAATGAAGCTGAATGATATCCGCATATCGGCATTAGGTGGTACACTCTGCTCCATCTGGGCCAGTATCTCGCTGGGGGATGTATTGCAAACAGTGCTGACAGCTGCCCTGGGTACGCTGGTCAGTTTCGCAACGAGTAGGCTACTGGGGCGATGGGGCAACCGAAGGCAACAGTAGAAGCTGATAAAGCGCAGGGCATCTGTGTGCGTTACCAATTTTAAAATCCTGCAATATTGGATAACAATATTTTAGGACGTAATTTGGGCCAAGCGTTGTATATGCTTGGCCCAAAATTTTGCCTGCTTTAATGATATCGGCATAAAGATAATGTGCGGAGGTATATGGGCATTGTGCACGAAGTGGCTTCTTTACTCAGCTGAGCCCTGAAAGTACATTGACAATTGAAAGCAAATTATTCCTGAACAGTAAAATAAATTTTGTTTTATTCATTTTTCTTCCTAATTTTATGTAGGACATAACAACTAATAAACATAAAAATAATAACCAATAGCTGGATGATTTGACCGATCATATGCCTTAATAACTACTAGATATTGTGCTGTACTACACTGATTTAGGATAGGTCATCGTTTAGCGAGCGTCTGCGAGGAAGCGCTCATTTGCATAAGTTTTCTACACTTATAAAATATAAATTATGATTTGGACAAGCAAAAAAGCTAGCTTATTTGTAGGGACCCAAATAATCCTTGTATCATCCTTATATGCCCAGCAGCATATCGAAGGGACGGTCCGGGATCAACAGGGAAAACCTTTACAATCCATTACGGTGTCAGGCCGCCGCTCGGGCAGCCAGACGCAGACGGACGCCAACGGAAAGTTCCGGCTGGATGTACAGCAGCTACCGGATACGTTGCAGTTCCGTTCGGTAGGCTATCAGCCATTGGACAGACAGGTGACCTCGACGGCGCCGCTGACAGTGGAACTTAGCGCAACGAACAGAAGCCTGGACGAGGTCGTGGTGGTCGGCTATGGCACGCAATCCCGTCGCACACTGACAACAGCCATCAGTAAAGTGGATGGCAAGGCGCTGGAAAATGTTCCGGTCAGCACCGTCGGTGAGGGACTAAAAGGAAAAGTGGCTGGTGCCCGGGTGTATCAGTCAAACAATAGTCCCGGAGCGGACCCGGTCTTTCGGATCCGCGGCGGATCGTCCATCAATAAAACCAACGATCCCTTGATCCTGGTAGATGGTGTCGAACGTTCCTTTTCAGGGGTCAATCCCAATGACGTGGAGTCCATTGAGGTGCTGAAAGATGCGGCCTCAACCGCGATTTACGGTTCTCGGGCATCAAATGGGGTGGTGCTGATAACCACAAAAAAAGGGAAAACAGCTGAACAGGCGACCATCACCTTTGATGCTACTTATGCTTTTCAGCAGCCGGAATCTAAACTAAATATGATGAGCGCCCGTGATTATATCCAGCTCGTGCGGCCCGCTGTTGCCTTAAGCCCCAATCCCAATTATAATACGAGTTCGGGTTACTCCGCCAGTTCGGGCAATGATGCCAGCTCGATCTACTCCACGCGCTATCTCCAAGCAGGTGAGGCTGTTCCTGCCGGCTATCAAAGTATGCCGGATCCCTTGGATCCAAGCAAAACGCTGATCTTCCAGGACAACAACTACCAGGACCTGCTCTTCCGGAATGTGGGCTGGCAGAATTATTACGTTGGTGTCAACGGGGGGAGCCAGCTTGTCCGATATGCCGCTAGCGCCGGCTATACGGACGATGCGGGTGTAGCACTGGGTACAGGGTACAACCGCTTCTCTGCACGGGGTAAGGGGGATGTGACCATTTCGAAAAAGCTGTCACTCAACACGGCCTTTGATTATTCCCTGACCAATTCGCAGGAGTTTGACAATCAGACGAACGTGATTGCCCGAGGGCTGGCCACTCCGGCAACGCAAAAGATGTACTTCGACAATGGCCGCCCGACACCGGGTTATAATGCGACCTCACCAAATCCGCTCTGGTGGGATTATACACGGGATTATGATACCAAAGACCGGCGTTTATCGCTGATCGGTGGCTTGGACTATGCCATTATCGACGGCCTAAAAGCGCAGGTGCAGGTATCCAACTATTCGGATCTGGTCAACTACCATTATTTTGAAAAAGCGCATGAATTTTCGGGATTGCGGACGACCAGGGCGAGTCAGTCCCAGCTGGATCGTACCAAAGTGGATGCCTTACTGAAATACGATGCCAACTGGAATACAGACCATACCTTATCCCTGCTGGGCGGCTACTCTTATCAACAGACGGATTTTAATTCCTTTAACGCGACCGTCAATGGTGCGAGTTCGGACAAGGTGCCCACACTGTCGGCCGGACCGAATAAAACGGGTGCCGAAGAGGATATCTGGCAACAGGTTCTGATCGGCTATTTCGGCCGTGTCAACTATGCCTACAAACAAAAGTACTTATTGATGGGAACCTTCCGGTACGACGGCTCCTCGCTCTTTGCCAAGGAAAACCGCTGGGGATTTTTTCCGGGTGTCTCGGCAGGCTGGGTCGTGACACAGGAACCTTTTCTGCGCGATCAGCAGACGGTGAACTACTTAAAATTCCGTACCAGTTATGGCCAGACGGGAAATAATTCCATCGGCCTCTATGATGCGCTGGGAAAATACAGCACCGATATCCGGTACGACGGTGCCGCGGGGATCTATGCCGCAACCATGCCCAACCGCGACCTGACCTGGGAGACCTCAACGCAGTTTGACTTTGGCTTTGACCTGGCCCTGTTCAACAACCGGATCAATATCCAGGCGGACTATTTCAATAAGATCACCAAAAACCTGCTTTTTAGCGTACAGCTGCCCAATACCTCGGGCTTTTCAACGGTGCAAACCAATGTCGGTAAGGTGCGCTTCCGGGGTTTTGATATTGAAATCGGCAGTGAGAATATGCGTTCCGGCAAATTTCGCTGGGACAGCAAGCTGACCTTAAGTTTTGTTAAAAATAGGGTACTGCAGCTTCCGGACAATGGCCGCGATAAAAACCGTATTGGCGGGATCCAGCTGGCGGACGGCACAGCCTTTGGCGGGACCGCTGAGGGTGAATCGCTGTACCGCTATTTCGGCTACAAGGTGGACCATATTCTGCAGACACCCGAAGAGGCCGCTGCCGCCCGTTACGATGAGTCGGCACGTGGCTGGAGCCCCACGGACAAGAAGAACATCAAAGGGCGCAAAATGGCCGGTGACTACGAATGGCAGGACCGCGACGGCGACGGAGTCATCAGCAGTAAGGATCAATATGAACTGGGGGTCAGCGTACCGCATACCACCGGCGGACTGGCCAATAACTTTAGCTATGGCTCATTCGGACTTAATATTTTTGTCGATTGGGCACTGGGCCATTCCATCAATCATACGGCTTATATGCGCTATTTCATGAATACCTTTGCCAACAACTACACCCTGGTGGATGAGGTCAACCAGACCTGGAAAAATCCGGGCGATCAGTCGAAATATGCCCGCTTTACCGCCAATGACCCGGATACCGGGAACAGCAATTTCTCCCGAACTTCAGATGTATTCAATTACAAAGGGGACTACCTCTGTCTACGGGAGGTATCTTTCCTGTATCAGCTGCCCGATACCTGGAGCAAACGCATCGGGATCCGCTCCATGCAGCTTTCGGTTTCCGGTCAGAACCTCTTTTATTTTTCCGCGCTGCGGGGAACGGGTATCTCACCTGAAGTCGGTGCCGGAACAACCTATGGTAACGATTATTATAACTATCCGGCCATCCGTAAAATCGCGATCGGTGCTAAGTTAACCTTATAAAAGAAACGAAAATGAAGACAAAAAGAATTTTATACGGATCAATATTATTCCTGGGCCTCTTATCCGGAACCGCTTGTTCGGATAAACTGGATGCCGATCTGAAAGCTGCAATCAATGCCAACTCCATGTGGAAGGATGAGAGCGATGCTCAGGCAGCCGTAACAGGTGCCTACGTGCGTATGCGCAGTACCTTTGCCACGGCTTATATCTTCTGGGGCGAATACCGCACAGGCTATTGGGGCGCCGGACTTGAAACCAATGCAACCTACAGCACGGCATTCTTAAACCAGCTGAACAGTACACATGCCCATGCAAACTGGAATAATTTATATACCACCATTAACGACTGCAACCTGATCTTGAAACATCTGCCGGAAATCAGTTTTTCCACGGTGGAAAAAAAGAATGAATACCTCGCGCAGGCGTATTTTATCCGTGCGTTCTGTTATTATTGGATCGCCCGCATCTGGGGCGATGCACCGGTGCTGACCGCCGGTTTTGAATCACCCAATCAGGAGGATCTTTATCCATCACGTCAGCCTGTACAGGCAGTTTTCCAATTGGTCAAAGAGGATCTCGATCGGGCGGAGGAACTGATGCCGGCTACCGCCACAAAAGCACAGTATGGTAATCTGGATGCAATCCGTTTACTCAAAACAGACTATTACCTCTGGATGGCCAAACGGCAGAATGGTGGCGCAGCGGCACTGAATATGGCGAAACAGTGCGTGGATAAGGTGTTAACGGGAAAGCACGCCCTGATGCAGAAATTCCCGGATATCTTTGCTACGGAATTGAATCCCGAAGTGATCTTTTGCTGGCGCCTGACACAGGATGAATTTACGGGTGGCTATCCCGCGGATTTTCTGGTGCCTATCCAATATGTTTCGCCTGGCCTGGTTGAAAATCCCATTAAAGTGGGTTCACATCAGCAGTGGATATTTCTGACGAACAGTTACAAGGCATTTTTGACGGAAAATACGGCCGACACCCGCGCAAAGGTCAGTTTTGATACGGCTTTCGACAAAGGTAAAAACCTGACTTTCCAATGGATCAATAAATATGCTGGGAAATGGGAGAATGCCACCCGTATCTTTGATGCTGACCTAATTGTCTACCGGTATGCGGATGCCCTTCTGTTCAGTGCCGAAATCGAAAATGCACTGGGGAACGGGCAGACTGCCATCCAGCAGTTGAACAAGATCGCAAAACGGGCGTATGGAACGGATAATTTTTATGCAGCCGGACTTCCGACCAATGACATCAATACCGCCATACTCAGTGAACGGAAACGGGAATTCGTGGCCGAAGGTAAACTCTGGTGGGACCTGATCCGTCTCGGCGTGGTGTTTAATGAAGTCGAGAGCCTAAAAAATCAACAGTCCAAAACAAACATCCTGTTATGGCCGGTTCACGATAGCTCGATCAACACGAATCCCAATATTAAACAGACCGAGGGCTACAATTAGGGCGCTTGGATTGCTATTCTTTTTTTGTTAATTTGTAGAACATAATAAATGATTTATTTGCTTATAATATGATCAATGACCTTACCCCAATAGCGACCAGTACCCGCGCTGATATAGTCGAAATACGCATAAGAGAATATCTTTCCAGCAAGAAATTAAAAGCAGGGGATACCCTCCCAACAGAACTGGAACTCGCGGAGGCGCTCGATGTGAGCCGCAATGTACTGCGGGAAGCCCTGAGCCGCCTGCGCATGCTGGGCCTGATCGAAACCAAAAAGAAACGCGGCATGGTGCTGTCCGCACCGGATATCCTGGGTTCCTTTGAACGGGTACTGAATCCGCAGCTGATGGACGAAAATACGATGAAGGACATTTTTGAACTGCGCCTGCTCCTGGAACTGGGGATGGCTGACCTGCTGTACCTGCGCAAGACGGATAAAGATATCGCCGAACTGGAACGCATTGTGAAAAAGGACAAAAATGCCGACGCTGAAGAGTTCAGAATTAGTCAGGAAATTGCATTTCACGGTAAGCTGTATGAAATTACTGGCAATACTACCCTGAAACGTTTCCAGACGATGCTGATGCCGATCTTTGGTTTTGTGTTGAACAAAAGCCACCATAGCATCAAATCTGAGGTCTCTCACAGCGATCTGGTGCAGATACTCAAAACCGGTGACCGCGATGCGTTTTCAAAGGCCATGCAGGAACATTTGCGCCCACACCTTGAATTTCTTGGGGAACGCTAGCCGCTTCCCAATATTTTTTTATACTATAATGTAGTACATAAGTACCTAAAAGATGATAATGATAACCAAAATACACTACAGCTTGCTCGCCCTTTTCAGTTTACTGACAGCGACCTCTGTAGCCCAGGTAAAGATTGCCGAACGGCATTATACCTTGCCTGTATTGGCAGATCAACCGATAAATGTCCTCAAACGGCTGGAATTTGTGGCAGACAAACAGCAACGTGTCGATGCGGAACTTAGGATCAGGGTCGATGCACTGGGTGCGGAGCAAATCGATAGCCTGAGCTGCTGGTTTGCCGGCACGGACTCGACGCTTATTGAAAACGGAAAACCCGGCGCAAAGCAGCTGCTGATCGCTCAGAAATGGAAAGGAAAAACAGGAAAAATTGAAATTCCGCTAACCCTGGAGAAGGGCGTCAACTACCTTTGGGTGACGGCCAAAGTACGTCCTTTTAAACAGTTGAACCGAACTTTTCAAGTGGCCATAACTGGTGTTTCACTCGCGGGCTTGGCATCTAAATCGCTGCTTTCGGGCAAATTCAGCAACTATAGACCTGCAATCGCTGTTCACCGTCAGGGTGCTCGAGCTGTGCATACAGCCCGTATCCCGGGAATAATTACGGCCAAAGACGGCAGTCTGGTCGCGGTATACGATGCCCGCAGGGAGCTGGGCCGGGACCTGCAAGGCGACATCGATATCGGCGTATCGCGCAGCCTAGATGGTGGCCGCAGCTGGCTGCCGATGGAGACCGCGATCGATATGGGTGTCTATGGTGGCCTGCCACAAAAATTCAACGGCGTTTCGGATGCAAATATCCTGCTCGACGAGCGAACGGGAACAATCTATATTGCCGGACTCTGGATGTATGGTGTGCTGGATGAAACGGGCACCTGGTATCCCGGGATCAAAGATGGCCGCGAAATCCATAACCATCAATGGAAAAACAAAGGCTCACAGCCTGGCTTTGATCTCAAACAGACATCTCAGTTTCTACTGGTGAAAAGCGAAGACAATGGCCGCACATGGTCCAAACCAGTTAACCTGACTCATTTAAAACAGGCGGACTGGTGGCTCTGGGCACCTGCACCTGGCCATGGCATTACCCTGCAGGACGGCACGTTGCTAATGCCGAGCCAAGGACGCGACCATACCGGCAAAGCTTTTTCCAATATCACCTACAGCAAAGACGGTGGTACAACCTGGAAAACATCCAATCCGGCCCTGGCAGAATCCACAACGGAATGCATGGCCGTCCAACTGGGTAATGGAGAGATCATGTTAAATATGCGGTCAAACTACAATGCTACCCACAAGGGGGATGACAATGGCCGCGCAATTGCCGTAACGAAGGACCTGGGTGAAACCTGGACCGAACACCCCAGTTCGCATAAAGCGCTGATTGAACCGACCTGCATGGCCAGTATCCACAGGCATGTCTATCAGTCCGGAAAGGACAGCAGTTCGCTGCTGGTATTCTGCAATCCCGATTCAAAATTTGTCCGTTCACATATTACCTTAAAAACCAGTAAGGATAATGGCGACTCCTGGCAGCCCAAGGTTTTGCTTGACGAAGGCAAGGGTCGGGGTTATTCCTGCATCACTTCGGTGGACGAGCATACGCTTGGCGTGCTCTATGAAAGTAGCCAGGCAGATCTGATCTTTCAGCAGATACCAGTAAAAGAATTGTTATAACCGCAACTATTGCAAAAAATAATGGAAAAAAAACATAAAATAAAAGGCTTGATCGCCGCGGCATTTGCCAACTATGATCCTACCGGAAATATTGACCTGGACGCTATTCCGGCCATGACGGAGCACCTTGTCAGCCAGGGGCTGCGGGGGATATTTATCTGCGGGACCAATGGTGAGGGACCGAGCCTTTCGACGGCGGAACGCATGGCAGTCGCCGAACGTTATATCAAGGCCATTGACGGCCGGATCCTTTCTTTTGTCCATGTGGGGCATAGCTCCATTGCCGAAGCCAAGCGCCTTGCAGCGCATGCCGAAAGCATCGGTGCGGATTATATTTCAGCAGTCTCGGCGTTTTATTTTAAGCCTTCATCCGTAGAAAATCTGGTCGACGCCATGGCCGCCATTGCGGCCGCGGCCCCTCATACGCCATTCTACTATTACCATATTCCGGCTGTCACGGGGCTACAGATCGATATGCTCCGCTTTCTTGCCCTGGCGGAAGAGAAAATTCCGACCTTTCAGGGAGTCAAATATACGGCGGCGACCTTGCACGAATACCAGGCCTGCCTACAATACAAGGAGGGCAAATACGATATCCTGTTTGGCTACGATGAACTGCTGTTGCCGGCACTGGCGGTGGGAGCCACTGGCGCCATTGGCAGTACCTACAATTACGCTGCTCCGCTGTATCTGGAGGTAATCCGCCGTTTTAACGCAGGTGATCACGAAGGCGCCCGAAATTTACACTTTGAAGCCGTGCAGATGGTGCAGCTGCTGGTAAAATATGGGCCTATCCCGGTGCAGCGCGCTATTATGAAAAAAATTGGATTAGATCTGGGGCAGCCGCGGCTACCATTGACGCTGTTGGATGAAGTCAATGAACAGCTGCTGCTGGCCGAATTGGAACAGTCGAAATTCTTGGATCATGTGGCCTTATATCAGTAAACTTCTTTTATTTTCTTTATTATTTATGGGATATCGAGATGGAATAGCACAGGTGCTGAGCGATCGGATGGTCTGGGACACAAGCGGGCAGGTCGCTGATCCGATGGGTTATGCCGGTGCCTATGTCGGCCAGGCAGGGGGTCGCGTGTACGCCTTGGGCGGGGCCAACTTTCCTTCGGGAATTCCGCCCTGGAAGGGTGGCCAGAAGGTCTGGTCGGACCGAATTTTTGTGATCGAGGAAGACGGATCCTCACATGCGGCTTCGTTTCGTTTACCTCAGGCGATGGGCTACGGCGCCTATGCTTCGTATCTGGACTGTATCTATATTGCTGGTGGCAGCGATCAGTCGGGGCATCTACAGACCACCTATCGCCTGGAGGTTTCGGCAGATAGCGGCAGGTTCACCGGTCTGCCGGATCTTCCGGCTCCAATTGCCAACTGTGCCTCGGTCCGGATCCAAAATTATTGGTATATCCTGGGTGGCATAAATAGCCCCGATGCCTTGACGGCAAACAATAACTGCTGGCGACTGGACCTGGATCACCCCGAAAAAGGCTGGACGGTGTTGACCGCCATCCCCGGTCAAGGCCGCATGCTTGCCGTGGCCGGAAATGCCGATGGGGAGCTAATTGTGCTGTCGGGTGTAACACTGATCAATGGCAAACGGAAGTATCTGAAAGATGCCTATCTGCTAACGGCAGATGGAACTTGGCAGCAGCTGCCGGCCCTTAGTCATGCTGTCGCGGCGGCACCCAGTCCCGCCGCCTTTGACGTCAAATTGGGACAGCTCCTAATTTTCGGCGGTGATGACGGCACATTGGCTGCGGCAAGCCCTGTGGGGCATCCCGGCTTCTCGGATCGGATCCTGGCATATGATATCCAGCTGCGCACATGGGTGGATGCCGGTCAGCTTCCTTTCCGCAACAACAGCGGTCGAGCGGAGCGTCTGGCAATAGCAGTATTACCCCCGGTGACGACGGGTCTGGTACAATCGGATGATAAAATCGTTATCCCAATGGGTGAAGTGCGGCCCGGTGTGCGGACCAACCGGATATTAACGGCCCGTTTTAAACCTTAATGTACTAAAGTAGCTCGCTTAATACGTTAGTAGCGTATCACGCTTAAGAATGTACTAGCGTATCGCGGTTAACAAAACTTGAATAAACCCAAAATAATGATAAACACGACAACAAAACGTTATGCTTGGCTGATCGTCATCTTGCTGTGGGTGGTCGCCTTTTTAAACTATTTTGACCGCCTGCTGATGACTTCGATGCGGGATCCGATTCTCAGTGAATTTAAGTTGAACGATGCACAGTTCGGCTTGCTCACCGCCGTCTTTTTATGGTGTTATGGCATTGTGAGTCCCTTTGGCGGCTATATGGCTGATCGCTACTCCCGCAAGAAAGTGATTCTTTTCTCGGTATTCGTCTGGTCTGCTGTTACGCTTTGGACAGGTTATGCGCGTTCCTTTCCCGAGTTGTTACTGACAAGGGTGTTGATGGGTGTCAGTGAGGCTTGCTATATTCCTGCCGCCCTGGCACTGATCAGCGATTACCATAGCGGCCGTACACGTTCCCTGGCTACGGGGCTGCATATGTGCGGACTGTATACTGGAATGGCCATGGGCGGTCTGGGGGGATATATCGCCGAATATTGGGGCTGGCGCGAGGGATTTCACGTCTTCGGCCTTTTTGGTGTTGTGTACGCACTGCTACTGGTTTATACCTTGCGCGACCGGACTGTTCCCACCGCTCCGAACGAACCGCTACCGGAGCAGGTAGGGAAGGTGCAGCTCAAAGCCATCCTGCATAACTTATTTCGCCTGCCTTCCTTTTATGTCATTATGGTCTATTTTGCGGTGCTGGGCATGGCAAACTGGTTGATCAACGGCTGGCTTCCGACGTTCCTGAAGGAACAGTTCAGCCTGGATCTTGGCCAGGCCGGTATTTCGGCCACGGGTTATATGCAGATCGGGTCTTTTGCCGGTGTCATTGTGGGAGGCCTGTTAGCGGATCGCTGGCAGCGCCGGAATAAACGCGCCCGGCTGTATGTGATCGTCCTGGGCTTTGTGCTGGGTGCCCCCTTTTTGTTTTTTATGGCCTGGACTAATGTTTTTGCCTGGGCAATCCTTGCGATGCTTATTTTCGGACTGGCACGCGGTTTCAATGATGCCAACCTGATGCCGCTCTTGCGGCAGGTGGCCGACAGCCGCTACAGCGCCACGGCCTATGGCTTCCTGAATTTTTTGAGCACCATTGTCGGCGGACTGATGGTGTATGTCGGGGGTGCCCTGAAAGATGCCAATGTAAGCCTGGCAATAACCTATCAGGTCGTAGCAATCGGGCTGCTGCTGGCTGCACTGGCACTGCTGTTGGTGAAAGTTAAAAATGATACGATACAATAAGATCCGGCAAAAAGACCTATCCCAAGGAAAACGAAAATAAACGGGACTTGGCCAGAAATAGCGACGGACTAATTGCGCCAGGCTGGCGCATAAACAAAAAAGAAGATGAAAAAGAAAGTAGGACTTATAATCGCCTGTTGCCTAATACTATGCCAGGCACATGCGCAAAATTTACGGCTGCCGGCATTCTTCTCGGATCATATGGTGCTACAACGGCAGTCTATGGTGAATATCTGGGGTTGGGCCAAAGCCGGACAGCAGGTCAAACTGATTCCATCCTGGTCCAAAGATACCCTATCAGTGGTGGTCAGCGGTGACGCGACCTGGCGCACGCAGCTGGAAACCCCGAAAGCAGGTGGGCCGCACAGCATTAAACTGGTCACTCCGCAGCAGGAGCTGGAACTTAAGGATATCATGATCGGCGAAGTCTGGCTTTGTTCGGGCCAGTCCAACATGCAATGGTCCGGCGCCAATAAGCTGCAGGAGATCCTGGATATCCTCCCAGGCAGCAGCAATCCGAATATCCGCTTGTTACAGGTCAGTAATATCGCTGCCCAAACCCCGCAGCACAATATCTTTGACAGCTGGCAAACATCACGGCCGGAGACCGTCAGGGACTTTTCGGCAATCGGCTATTTCTTTGCGGAAAAACTATCGCGCGAACTCGATGTCCCGGTGGGTATCATCAATGCCAGCTGGGGTGGCACTGCCGCAGAATTCTGGACACCAAAGGAGAAGATCTTAGCTAATGAGCAACTCACGCATTATGCGGCACTACAGAAGCTGGCGCCCCGCAAACCCCATCAGCCGGGGGTACTCTGGAACGGTATGCTGGCTCCATTGGCGGGCTATACGATAGCCGGTTCCCTCTGGTATCAGGGGGAGGATAATACCGTATCATATGCCGGGTATGATCAACTGATTCAGACCATGGTGGGTGCCTGGCGCGAGGCCTGGGGATACCAATTCCCTTTTTATTTTGTACAGATTGCCCCCTTTGTTTACACGCAATATAAAAAGCCTAATGCGGCATTGCTCCGTGAGCAGCAGGCAAGGACCGCCCGAAAACTGCCGCGGTCGGGGATGGTGGTCACCACTGATCTTGTCGATGACCTAAAGAATATCCATCCGACAAGAAAAAAAGCAGTAGCCTCGCGGCTCGCGGATCTGGCCCTGGCCGAGGTCTATGCACGGCCCTTGGTGGATTATAAATCACCGACCTTGCAGGACTATACAATCGAAGGTGACAAGATTATCCTTTCCTTTGCCGGCCTGGACGGCAAGCTGCTTGTCCGTGGAAAAGAAATCATCGATCTGTACATTGCCGGCGAGGACCGCAAATTTTATCCCGCCAAGCATACAGTAAAGGGATCGCGGTTGTTGGTCTTTGCCGATCAGGTAAAGGCACCGACGGCGGTACGTTTTGGTTTTACCAACAGCGCTACACCCAATCTTTTCAATAGCAAAGGCTTACCGGTATCACCGTTCCGTACGGATGACTGGCCTGATTTTGAATAAGAAAGCCCATTTTTTTTGTCACGTTTAAACCTTGCCGGAATATTGAGGGAGGGAAAGTGTTATATTTACTTTTACTAAAAATATTAGTTTTATTAAATTATTTTTGCGATATTTACATGCAACAACCAATTATTGAATCTATGAGCGAGCCAGTTTTATAGATCTATCTGAAGAAGACTATATTTGAAAAATTATTTAAAATAGCGGAATACGCAAAGTTGAATAAGGAGGAACGAGCAATGTATGATGTAAGTCTAAAACGTAAATGGGATGCTGAAGCTGTGCGCCAATATCAGGAGCAACAGCTTAGCGAGGCTATTCAGAAAGGTATCGAAACAGGTATTGAACAAGGAATTGAACAAGGAATTGAGACTGGTATTAAACAAGGTATCGAAACTGGCATTAAGCAAGGAATAGAAAAGGGAATAGAACGAGGTGCTGAGGAGAAAAGCTATATTGTAGTGAAAAATTTGATTAATGAGCTTAAGCTTACCGACGATATTATCGCGCGTGTTGCTGGGGTTTCGCTTGATTTTGTAAAGCAAGTACGAGCTGATCTAGCCAGAGACAGAAAGTAATTATTCCCAATATAGACGAAGACCCTATTCGTAGGCAATTGTATCTTTTGGACCTGCAGAAAGAACGCCTGAAACTAGGATAGGGGATCAACCAAACGACTGGGAGCCAATCCAAACTGCTTTTTGAAAGCAAATGAAAAATGGGAGAGATTTTCAAATCCGACCTCATAACAGACTTCCAAGGGCTTTTTTTTCTTTTCTGTAAGCTGATAATAGGCAAGTTCCAAACGTTTATGGGTTAACCAGCGTTGTGGAGTCATGGTGAAAGCCTTTTTGAAGTCCCGCTTAAAGGTTGTAAGACTTCTGCCTGTGAGGTAACCAAATTTTTCCAGTGGAAGATTGAACATAAAATTCTTTTCCATATAATCGACAAGGTTGATTTTTCCGGGCTCTTCAAAATTAGCAAGCACATGATCGATCTCTTGGTTCAGCGTTCGGAGAATACTGATGGCTTCGGTAATTTTAATGGAGGCAATATCCACAGGGATGTCCTTCATGTCGAAATAGGGGATAAGTGATGCCAGGCAACTTTCCAGGAGCGGGTGATTATTGAAACAAAAAATCTTCGGCGAATTTTTGGGTTGGGGAATTATATTCTTGCCTGCATAGAAATCCGTTAAAGTTTCTAATGATAGATGCATGACAACAGTTTTATGAGGTTCACCCTCTTTAGGATAATTAATAATAGTCGCCAACTGATTTCTGGGAATTAGAAAAATATCCCCTTTTCCAAATATATAGGTAGCATCAGCCTGTACAATCTTGGTTTCTCCGGAAAGAAACCAGACCAGCATATGCTGGTCAAACATGATATCTGATTTGAAAAACTTGTCTTCGAAGCTTGAAAGCTTTATATCTTCGGTAATGTATCGGGCTTGGTATTCCATGATTTTTGCTTTTTTATAAGGGAAATTAATAAAATAAAGGTAAGAAATAATAGCATTTACTTTGTTTAAAAGTTCATTGCGAAATTGGGGCAAAATGCAGATCCTGCCCCAGTAGTAAGCTGATTTACGGATTGAAGCGAATACCCGTCATCTCTTCTGTCAGTTTCCATAGTTTCTTCGCATTGGTTTCATCAAGTGAATAAGGATGTACGCCTTTTTGGTCGGTCATATCTGATGATAGTACTGCAATGTCCCCATCCTCACAATAGACCCCTCCAATATGCTCCAGTAAAGGGCTTGTAGCACACCATACTGTTGTAGCGGCTCCTTGTGGCACCGTCTTTAGCGATGCAGCAACTTCGGGGAGCATGTTACCCTGTGCATCCACAAAACCCATTTTTTGAAATAGTTCCAATGGGGCTTCTCTGCCTAATTCAGTTCCACCAATAGAACCTGGATGAATGGCATAGCTTCTGATATTGGAAGATTGTCCCCGCACATCCAGTTCCATTGAAAAAAGATTGACAGCGGTCTTCGATTGTCCATACCCCTGTAACGTTTCATATGCTCTGTGGAGGAAATGGGGATCATCGAAATTAAAAGGCGCAAAATGATGACCGTGGGAAGAAACATTAATCACGCGTGCTCCATTGGCTTTTTTTAGTGACGGCCATAATCTGGCACTGAGCTGGAATAGAGCTAAATAGTTGGTCGCCAGCTGGGATTCTATACCCCGTGCATCTCTGCGAAGTGGTACCCACATAATACCTGCATTGTTGATCAATAAATGTAAGGGTCTTCCTGACGCGATAAAATTTTCCGCGAAAGCATCAATAGATGTGGGAGACATTAAATCCATTGCGACAATTTCGACATTTCTAATTCCTTCCAGATTCTTCTTTGCCTTTTCAATATCGCGCGCAGGTATGATTACTGTAGCTCCAGCTGCGGCGAGAACTTTTGTGGTTTCCAACCCAATTCCTGTGTTGCCGCCAGTGACAATAGCGATTTTTCCGGTAAGATCGATGTTTTGAATGACATCATTGGCTGTTGATTTTGCATTGAAGCCCGAACCGATAGGCTGTTGTTGAACTCCCTGATAATTATTCTTTTCCATTTTGAATACGTTTAATTGTTATTACTGAGACAAAATTAGGACGGATTAACATGCGCTGTTTTGTTCAAAAGTCCTAATTAACTTTGTTCAAAAGGGCAGGTGATTTTATAACAATACCAGTAGTTCGTTTTTCTTTGTTTTGGTTAGGATAATCCTCATTCTGACAACATAAGGTATATCTATTTAGGAGCAACTTTGCATTAAGATTAATACGGAAAACTATATAGCCCATCTGCTGTAGACCCTTAAATTCGGTTTCGTCAACATGGTGTACCACACTTAATAGGAATTATTCTTGCCGGTAGACCAGGTCTTTGCTGATGCAATGTTCTTCCCAGGGCATTTCTATAAGCCGGCTATGCGCGTTTTGTGGAATGATACTTTTTGATGTCGGCAGGTAAAAATGGGTTTTATTTCCACTTCTTAACGTATCGCGTAAATCGGGGATCTTTTTGAGGGTGCGTTGCAAGGCCGCAAAAAATGCTTTTGCGGATTTGTCAGCTTGCTTCATGATCTGCCGCAGGTGGATGATTTCTCTCGTACGATCAGTTTCATAACCACCACTTCCTGCGATTGTATATTCGGCTACAGGCGAATCGTAGAAGAGACCGGAACTTCTGATAGCCTCCTGATCTGAAAAAGGATAGGTGGACAGAAAAAATCCATAATAATCCGATGATGAAAAGCTTTCCAAAAACGCCGACTGATTTTCCTTGCTATATTTCACATAATTACGCTTGCCTGAACGGCGGTTTATCGTTTCAATATAGGCGTGCGCACGATGTTTTTCCATCGTTTCTCCGCAATACTGAAAAAATAGCTCTGCAGGTATGGCAATCCAAAAGTATTGACCCATTTTCTTTCTTGTATTTAATTTAACTAATATAGGATATTTACACTTCCGTATAATTATTGTAACCAATGGCCAAAGGCTTTTGACCATCCACAACATAAACTTCGTTACAGGTAATGCCTAATTTTTTAATGCCCTGAATGTAGGCAGGCAAGTAAATATACTAAAAGAATCAGACCACGTATGTTAAGGTTATATAACTTATTTTTTACTATCTTAATGGCACTAAAAATGATGAAACAGATTTAAAATAATGCTTGAACAGTTCAAAAAACACCTGGATAAATTTATAAAGGTTTCCGATGATGAATTTGCCGACATTACTGGATATTTTGAGCCCCAGACGCTTAAAAAGAAAGAAAACTTATTGACCGAAGGGCAGATCTGCAAAGCCAGTTATTTTGTACTGGATGGAATTCTGCGAAAGTTTTTTATCAACGAAAAGGGTGTTCAGCAGACGACTGAATTCGCGATTGAAAACTGGTGGATGACAGAGACGTTCTCTTATATAAATCAGACGCCCACAGAGTTTTACATCCAGGCTGTACTGCCGGCAGAAGTCCTGGTCATTCGCCAACATGCCCTCGATGATCTACTGGAAAAGCACCCAGTCATGGAAAAGTATTTTCGCATGGTGTATCAGAAAGCTTATGCCGCTGCACAGATGCGCGTCAAGATGCTTTATGAGCACTCCAGGGAAGAGCTATACCGTCAATTTCTCAAGAATCAACCTGCATTTCTGCAGCGCGTACCTCAATATCTCGTGGCTTCCTATCTGGGTTTTACACCCGAGTATCTCAGCGAAATCCGCAAAAAGAATTTTTCTTAAACCCGTTTAAGTTTTTCCGGCACTCCATTTTCCAAATTTGTAATATCAAATTTAAAAATAAGAAAATGGAAAAACGAATCAACATCAGCACAACGGAACCACAGGCATTCAAAGCAATGTTAGGATTGGAAGGTTATCTGTCAAAAATTGAGATCTCGCAAACGCTTAAAGAACTCGCCAAAATCCGTGCATCACAGATCAACAACTGTGCTTACTGTATTAGCATGCACACCAAGGATGCCATCAAAAACGGTGAAAAACCGGAGCGTATCTTTTTGTTGAGTGCCTGGAGGGAGGCTGCCAAATTTTTCACCGAGGAAGAGCAGATCATACTGGCTATGACAGAGGAAATAACCCTTATCCACCAACATGGATTAAGTGAAGAAACCTACAGCAAGGCATCCCAAATTTTCTCCGAAAGCCAGATCGCTCAGATCATCATGCTCATCGTCACCATCAATGGCTGGAACCGCATTGCTTTGAGTACTCATCTGGAAATTGAAGATTAATACATACGTTTATAGGGAGCTGTGGAAATGGACCAGAAGTATTTCATAAGCTCCCTTTATCGAAAAAATCTTAAATGACACAGGCATGTCAGAACATGGCATCCAAAAATTCGGACAAGGCCCGGTAAAAGTATTGGAGCGGAACGAATTCTGGTACAACATCGCAAACCCTCGGAATATAACGGAAAGGTGAACTCCACAACAAAGGAAATTTGAACTCTACAACAAAACGACATAACAGCAATTCGACGAACTTTGTAAAAAAATTAAAGGTTATGTGGACAAAAAATAACATCCCTGATTTATCGGGGAAAATAGCAATCGTCACCGGATCAAACACCGGTATAGGGTTTGAAACAGCAAAAGCGCTGTATGAAGCAGGTGCACATGTGACCATTGCCGCAAGGGATTTCCAGAAAGGAAAAGATGCTATCCAAAAAATCCAGTCCGAAACGGCTGGGGTGGGAACATTGGACTATGGAATGCTGGACCTCGCAAACATCGGCCTGATTCGGGAATTTGCAGATCACTTTATGCAAAAGCATACAAAACTGGATATGCTCATCAACAATGCCGGAGTGATGGTTCCTCCAGCTGCTAAAACGGATGACGGCTTTGAAATGCAGTTCGGCGTAAACTTTATGGGGCATTTTGCGCTGACAGGATATTTGCTGCCGCTCGTTAAGCAGACCGCCAATGCCCGAGTAGTGACACTTTCCAGTGGGGCGGCTACTTTGGTGGACAGCATTGACTTTGACAACCTCAGACTGGAAAAGAGCTATGATGAATGGCGTGAATATGCCGTAAGCAAGCTGGCAGATATCTTGTTTAGCTACGAGCTGGACCAGAGATTCAAAAATGCCCGTATATCGGCCATTTCTGTGGCGGCGCATCCCGGCGTCACGCGAACCGATTTACAGCGGAATATCCCCGGTGAAAATCTGGAAGGTATGTTTGCTGCATTTGATCAGGTGATGGAGCCCGGGCAGGGTGCACTGCCAAGCCTATTTGCAGCAACAGATCCATCCGTTGAAGGCGGTAAATTCTACGGCCCGGACGGTCCGAAAGAATATGCGGGATATCCGGCCTTGTCCGGCCATCATACAGCAGCCATGAACGATGAAGCGCTTGCCAGAAAACTTTGGGAATATGCCGAAAACACGATACAGTTAACTTATAAATTCTAATACTTGATCTGAAATGAAAAATCAAACAGTTTTAGTAACCGGCGGTACCGGATTTTTGGGCGTAAATATTATTCTTGAATTACTCAAAAAAGGATTTACCGTAAGAACAACACTGCGCACGCTCTCCCGTAAAAACGACATTTTGGATGCCCTTACAGCAGGTGGCATCAGCACTTTTGATCAGCTGTCTTTTTATGAGGCCGATCTGCTCTCCGATAATGGTTGGGATGAAGCAGCACAAGGTTGTGATTATGTCCTTCATGTTGCTTCCCCATTTGTGGCTGAGCAGCCCAAAGACGAAAATGAGCTGATTATCCCCGCAAAAGAAGGTACGTTGAGAGCGTTGAAAGCTGCGAAAAAGGCTGGAGTTAAGCGCGTGGTGCTCACATCCTCTTTTGCTGCAATCGGTTATAGCATCGATCCCAGAAATCATGTTTTTACAGAACTTGACTGGACCGATGAAAACGCACCGGTACAGGCTTATATAAAATCAAAAACAATTGCAGAAAAAGCCGCATGGCAATTTATGGAGGATGCGGCCACAGCTATGGAGTTAACGGTCATCAATCCCGTCGGAATTTTTGGCCCTATGCTCGGCGGCATTTCCTCGGCCTCCCTGGATACGGTGGTCAAGGGAATTATTGATGGGCTGATCACGGAAAATGCGCCCTTCACCTTCGGTGTGGTGGACGTACGCGATATCGCTGATATCCATATCAAGGCGATGCTACATCCCCAAGCTGCCGGACAGCGATTTCTAGCAACATCGGAAGGGGCGATGTCTTTTTATGACGTATCCGAACTGATCAAAAAAGAACGGCCCAAATTGGCCGGAAAAATTGCTTCCATGCAGCCCACTCCAGTCGAAGAGTATACGCAGATGTCCAATAAAAAAGCCGTTGAAACACTGGGCTGGAAGCCCCGCACCAGAGAGGAAGCGATACTTGCAAGTGTGGACAGTTACAATTTCAGTAATCCGCAAAATTAATCTGTAGGGATCAGTATATTTGGTAAACCATGAAAGTTAACAACATCCAATCCTGTCACCTTGGCCCGGAGATCTCTCCCGAGAACTATATACCGGAAAACTATTTTCTATACTTATTGAAGGGCGATATGAAGGCTTATGACGGCGAGAAAAACTACACAATGACACCGGGCGACTATTGTATCGCCCGGAAAAATCATTTGGTACGTTATACGAAATACAAGGACAATGATGCGTTTGAAAAAATCATCATCACCCTGGATGAGGCATTCCTGAAGCGATTTCTTGAACGACATGTGTATGAAATCCAGCCATCAACCATCGGTGACTCCTTTATTTTTATACCGGAAAACAAGCTCATCCAGAATTTTATCATATCACTGGAACCTTACTATACCGGTGATCTTGAGATCAGTGCGGATTTTGTAGACGTAAAGAGGGAGGAGTTATTGATTATTCTATTGAAATCGAATCCTGACCTGATTAACATATTGTTCAATTTCTCATTACCTGATCGGATTAATTTAAAGGAATACATGAACAAAAATTTCAGGTTTAACATCAGCCTGGAAAAGTTTGCATTTTTTACGGGGAGGAGCCTATCGACCTTCAAGCGGGATTTTCAACGCATATTCGGAACGACCCCGGGCATCTGGCTCAAGAAGAAAAGATTGCAGGAAGCTTATTTTCAAATCGCCGAGCAATCCAAGAAACCAAGTGATGTCTATCTCGAAGTAGGTTTTGAAGACCTGTCGCATTTTTCCTACGCGTTCAAGAAAGAATTTGGAAAGACGCCAAATGAGATAGCAAAGCCAGTTTCAAATCGCATTTAATAGCAATTAGCAAAAGTTCAACTAAAAATCCATTTGACTGTGAGGTTAAACCAAAAAAACTATCCTGGGTATTTAATAGCGCAACGGCCATGATACATATTGTTATTGTTCTTTTGTGTATAGGGAATAATAATCTCTGTTTAATTCATGGCCTTACAGGATGACCTATTTCCTTAAAGAACTTTGTAAGCATTTCATATGTACTATCATCAGCGGCTTTTTAGCCGAACAATTGTAGCACAAATAATACGATTCTAAACCTTATCCTCCACAATCATTTTTCGATGTTCTCTACCCCAAATAATCATTTCCGAAATAATATTCCCGAAAGTCCTGCAATATTCAGTGGGTTCATATTCAATTAAAACAGGAATATCGGGATAAACAGTTCGTTTAACCAACTTATTTAACTCCATATCTTTCAGTTCTTTTGAAAGCATTCTTGTCGTAATCCCGGGAATACTTCTTTCAATTTCGCGAAAACGTCGGTTACCGTTGCATAGCGAATTAATGACAGGAATTCGCCACTTTCCTCCAATGAAATAGAGTGTGTCCTGCAACGCTCTAAGTTCTTCTGTCTGATCTCTTTCCATGGTTACAAAGTTAAATGATATAATCAATGATACTGATATACTCTGTTATACTGATAACAAAAGTATACCACTTCCCCTATAACTTTGTAGAAAAAATCAGAGAAATGAATAAGTTCAATAATAAATTAGCCATCGTAACAGGTGGAAACAGCGGAATAGGATATGCAACCGCAAAAGAGTTAATCGCCGAAGGAGCAAAAGTAATTATTACCGGAAGACGAAAAGAAGCCATTGAAAAGGCTGCTGAAGAGTTGGGAGCTATTTCTTTTGTGGCGGATCAAGGGAAATTGGAAGACATCGACAATTTCAAAACCCAAGTTGAAGAGCAATTCGGAAAAGTTGATATTCTGTTTATTAATGCCGGAATCACCGGAACTTTAGGTTCGATCGAAACTATGAGTGCTGAAAACTTCGACAATGTAAGGCATTAATTTCAGAGGAGCTTATTTTACCTTAAGCAAATTTATTCCTCTGTTGAACGATGGTGCTTCAGTGGTGTTCCTTTCATCCAACGTCGCGACAACCTCTAAACCCAATAGTTCGATTTACCAGGCAAGCAAAGCAGCATTAAATTCCATTGCAAAAACCGCTGCTGCAGAATTAGCACCAAGAAAAATCAGAGTAAATTTGGTAAGTCCGGGACCAACAAAAACGGAAATTATGACCAAAGCAGGATTGGACGAAAAAACATTGGAAGGTCTTAATGAATGGTTAATCAGCGGAATCCCACTACAAAAAATGGGGTCTGCGGAAGATGTAGCTAAAGCTGTTATTTATCTCTCAGATAACAATGTGGCAAGTTTCATGACCGGAACGGAAATCCTTATGGA
>NZ_JABJWY010000026.1 GCF_013167215.1 Sphingobacterium prati | reverse complement strand
TATAAGGCTTTCACCCAGCCCAGTCAGTTCATATTCTACTTTCAGCGGAAGCTGATCAAAGACGACTTTATTAATCAATCCATGTTCAATCAATTGGCCAAGCTGCGCATCAAGTACACGACGGGTTGCATTGGGGATTTTCCGCTGCAGCTCACCCGGACGCTTGATACCTGAATGTATTGCCCAGAGCAGGTTTATTTTCCATTTGCCCTGAACGACCTGCAAAAACAGATGTAAACCACAATCTAAATTGACAGGAAGCTTTTTTTCGTACATAGCTGATATATTTTACGAAGGTATAAAGTGAGTATAGATAAATTTATCCGTAATTGACACGGTTACTTTATGCCCTTAACTTTGCAACAAAGTAAATATAAAAATATGAAATACAAGTTATTTGGATCAAAAACAGGACTACATGCCAGTGAAATAATATTGGGAGCAGCCAATTTTGGAACAAGAAAAGGCTACGGAGCCGATCCTGAAAAATCAAAAAAGATTTTAACAGCTTATGGAGATGCAGGTGGTAATTTTATCGACATATCTGATGTTTACCAATTTGGAGAAGCAGAAGAAATCGTTGGTAATTTTATACAAGGCCGGCGAAGCAATTTTATTATCTGCTCAAAATATACCAGAAGCAGCGACCCCAGCCCGGCAATCAGTAATTTTGGAAATAACCGTAAATCCATGCGTCAGGCTGTTGAACAAAGTCTAAAAAGGCTGAAGACAGACTACATCGATATTTATATGCCTCATTATGATGATGGAGTAACTCCATGGGAAGAAATAGCCATGGGACTTCAAGATCTGGTCAGAGAAGGAAAAATAGTGTATGCGGGGCTCACTAATTTCCCGGCATGGAAGGCATCGGCCATTGCATCAGCAACAAAACTCAGTGCTTTACAAATTGAATATAGTTTGTTGCAACGTACAGCAGACCGTGAACTGATCCCAATGGCAAAGGAATTTGGTCTTGGTTTGATGATGTACTCGCCACTAGCTGGCGGACTACTCACCGCAAAATATAGAAAGGGAGAAGCCGGGCGAATCAGCCATTCTTCTGGCGTTGAATATTCGGAAGACGAGAAAACCAAACTGATCATTGATCAACTGGTGTCAATCGCGGAAAAATATAATGCAACTCCCGGTCAGATCGCTTTTGCATGGAATTTATCAAAAGAGGCATTCCCGTTATTGGGAGCACGCAATATCAATCAATTTGAGGAAATTATAAAAGCAGCAGATGTCACGTTAACTCCTGAAGAACGAACGAAGCTGGATAAATTAAGCTCCATTAGCCTCGGGTATCCGCACGATCTGCTGAATACGGTACGTGGTTAAGTTACCGAATAAATAACTACGTGCTATTTATTAAAAGAATCCCAGTCAATATTATCCTTTGCCCATTGTGCTGCGGAAATCATTTCAATACCATGTTTGAAATTATATGTCACCTCCAATGGCCAAGAAACACCTCTACCGGCACCAAAGATTGAACGGTATTTTTTCACGAAATTAGTAGGATCATCTTTAAGGTCCTGCTGTATTTCCGTCATATCCGAAAGTGTACGATCATACTTTTGCCCTGAAAGCGATTCAGCGATATCCACCAACTGTCCATAGGTGATCGTATCTCCACCAATATAAACGATCTCATTCTCAATCGCTGGCTCCGCAAAAAATATCTCAGCGGTAAGTTTTCCGATATCCTCAGGCGTTGTGACAGTAACCGCAGTATCCCAGCCCCCAATAGCATTGAAAGATTTCTTCTCCATATCCAAAAGGCCGAAAAAGGGTTCAAAAAGATAGCTGGTAAACATACCGGTGGAAATAATAACCCAATTTGTAGCATTTTGTGATCGAAGAAGCTCACGTACATCGAGCTGTTCGTCAAATAGATCCTGAGCACTCCCCCGGCCTATCACTTCAAAATCAACTCCAAACTGCCACGGAAAATATCTTTTCACTCCAGCATCCAAAACAGCATTTGCCAGCTTCAGCTGAAAACCACCGGCACCGCTTCCATAGCCCGTACAAGAAACAACAGCATCGTAATTTTTAAAAATAGCGACAAGCTCTGAAGAGGAAGCAGACAGATCTCCTGCAAGTAAATTAACACCCAATTCTCTGAGTTCGGCTATAATCTTTTTCTTATCTGCATCTTCAGAATTTATGGTTGCTTCTCTAAGCAGAACTGTAACTGTTGTACCGCTGTAGTTTTTGGCTTTATTTGCCATATGACGGATGACAGGCACTCCTAATTCACCTGCTCCCAATATTAAAATTGATGTGTTTTTCATTTCAAAAAAAAATTGTCAGGAACTTAATCCATTACTAATGGATTAAGTTCCTCTTTCTTAAGCAAAGTTACGGAGTCCAATGCTGTCAAACAATAAGTTATCTCGATGTGAGCTGCTTACATCGATGTTAGTCTTTTGAGAATTAGGCAGATTAATTTTCGTTTCTTAGAAGTTCTATTGTCAAAATAAACTATCTTTAAAAAGCAACAAGCGCGTTTTAACTAAAAAAGATAGAACAATGACTGATAACGAAATAGCTGCGGCCTGGGATGATATTTGCAAAGTGCTGAACAAAGACCAGGAAGACCTGAAACGTGATATACTTAATCATATTGGTAATAAATGGTCACTTTTTGTTATTCATGCTCTTGGAATTGACGGTAGGATGCGCTTTTCGAATTTGGAAAGCCATATTAAGGGTATCAGTCAGCGGATGCTGACAAAATGTTTACGGGAACTAGAAAGAGATGGGTTGATATCAAGAAGCGTTTTTCCTGAGGTACCACCAAGAGTTGAATATGAGCTCACCGAGCTAGGTAAAGGTCTTTTGGTCCAAGTCACACCACTCTGGTTATGGATTGCACGTCATACCGAAGAACTGACAAGTGCGAGGACAAATTATGAAAAACATAATGATAAGTAGCCTTTAGCATTGACATTTGATGGTTTCCTCAGCACCAACAGCCCGATGATACCCGGCTGCAGATAACGCATCACGTAAGTTCGACTTTTGAAGCACAATTCCGGCAAACCTCACTTTTTGAGCAACTTTCCCTATGCAATGATTTTTTATGGTTCAAATAGCTGAGATGACTTTCTGAAACAGCGCAAAGGGGCGTACTAAATAATAGAAAAATCAGGATCATAAAACGTAATCGATAGTAATTCTTAAAGTATATGAATTAAATTTGATTTTAAAATTGCGTCGCATGCCAAAAAGAGATTCTATTTTAGTGAACAGCATGAATTCCAGCAGCAGTATGGCTGTTGGAATATGGGATGGTTCAACTCCGGGTATCCTAAAAGCACTGAATCCGCATCGGCATGACCACTATACCTGCATGCTTGTTGAAGCTGGACAGCTGGAAGTCCTATTTGATTTTGAACAGCTGATCATGCCCGCGGGAACGCTTTTTGTCTGCCCTCCGCACCAGGTCCATCAGATCACTACGGCTTTAGGGGCATCCGGTTATTACATTTCTTTCGAAGGCCATCATATGACGAGGTCAGCCAGGGACATTCTTGATGCATCTCTAAATGAAACCATTATATTGTCCCTCTCAGCGGCCGAGCAACAATGGTTTAGGTCAATCCTGGACTCCCTAAAAAATCTGGATAGTATAAACAATACCGCGAATAAGGAAGTGCAACAACCCCTGCTGTCAGCTTTTATAACGCAGGCGGTAATTTGTCACCAGAGTAAATTAACAGCAGGGCCCATAAGTCATAGCCCTAGGATTATCAGTATCGCCAACGAATTCAGAAATCTCGTCAAGCGTGATTACCGCAGCCTTAAACGGCCCGCAGCATATGCCCAGCAGTTAAATATCACCGTGGCCCACCTAAATGATGTTATTAAAAAGGTGACGGGCTTATCGGCATCCGCACTGATCCAGAAGGAAATACTGAGCGAGGCACAGCGCCTGCTCTATTATTCACGATTGAGCATTAAGGAAATTGCGGTGCAGCTAGGCTATAAAGACACCAAGTACTTTATCAGGCTTTTCACAAAAAAAGCTGGACGGTCACCGGGCGATTACAGAAAGACACTACGCTCCAATCCAGACCTGGATTAGACAACCTATCCTATCCAACTCAAACACGGCTTATTTTTTTGTCCACCCTTTACCTTTGTTTGTCAGTTTTCCTGCATTCATTTTTTGATCAATTTTGTACTGTAGATAACAGTATATCTTTTAATATTAATTCTTAGGTCTTATGGAAGGTCATAATTTGGCAGCAAGCCCGACTTATAAATTATCAACCACACCTGAGGGAATTGTCGACTCTCTTTTGGATCATTTTAATTCCAGGGATATGGAAACCATGCTCGGCTTCTATGAGGATGATGCAGTCGTTATCAGTACCCGAGGTGAGCCCAGACGCGGAAAAATAGCGATCGCCCGTGAGCTGCAGCAGTCCTTCGGGTTTGGATTGCCGATGGAAATTGTTGCCCGGAATATTTATTCGACGGATAATCTGGCTTCACTGGTCCTGCATTGGAAAATCGCCGGGACAGGAAATAACGGCGAAAAAGTAAATATTACAGGAACTTCAAGCGATTACGCCAAGAAAGGGCCTGACGGATATTGGCGATACTGGTTTGGAAATCCATTCGGCGTGCAGGTACGCAGCTTATTTTAATCAATTTTACAAATTAAATAGTTCAGATATGAAAATCTTAGTAATCGGTGGTACAGGTCTTACCGGGAGACTGGTCACAAAAAAGCTGGCAAACCTTGGTCATCAGGTGATCATTGGTTCACCTTCACATGGAGTGGATCTCATGACAGGAGAAGGTCTTTCGCAAGCACTGGAAAATACGGAAATAGTAATCGATCTATCCAATTCCTCCTCTCCTGAAGAAGAAAATGCAATCCACTTTTTTCAGACCGCAGGAAAGAATCTGGTAAAAGCGGAACTGGCTGCAAACATCAGGCATCACCTCGTACTTTCCATTGTCGGAACAGACCATGCGCTGGAGATAGGATATCTTCGCGCAAAGAAATACCAGGAAGACAACATCAAAAACTCGGGAATACCTTATACAATCATTCGTTCAACACAGTTTTATGAGCATACCGATGCGATCATTGCCGTTCAGGGACAGGGTGACGAGGTATTTGTTTCGAAGATCGACTATCAGCCCATTGCCCTGGAAGATGTCACAGACTACATTGTGCAGTTTGCGCTCGAGGAGCCTAAAAATGGAACAGTCGAGATTGCGGGGCCTACAAGGGCCAATATGGACGATTTTGTAGCAAAATATGTCGAGATATCCGGGAAGCCTATAAAGGTTGTTTCTGACGAGGACAGCAAATATATGCATCTTGTTGTTCCTAGATCACTGCTCGTCCCTGCTGAAGAATATAATGCAGGTAAGATTCATTTTGAGGACTGGGCGTTAAGTACTTTGGAAAATTAAATTCGGTTCTTAACGTGTATATTATAATTGTTTCCTAAATAACAAGATGCAGGCCATTTACTGACCTGTATCTTGTTATTGTACAGTATGCTGGGCTCATACAGCTATTTAAATTGGCCTTACTTGATCATGGCTTTTTGATTGATAAGGGTTTTCAGTGCTTTACCATACTTGACCTCTTTAAAAAGTTCTACTGACAAACAACGCCCGGCGCTTAGTATCATTGATGATATTACCAATAAATCGACAGTGCTATCTTCCTAATTTTGTAATAGGTTTTAATACAGAAAAATGAAAGCAGTTATTTTAAAAAAACAGGGCGATATTTCGCAATTGGAATTAAAAGATCTACCCATTCCAAGCCCCGGAAAAGATGAAGTATTGGTAAAAGTAAATTCCATAGGGATTAACCCAACAGATATTTATGCCAGGACAAATGTAGCATTGGATTATATATTTAACGGTGAATCACCAAAAATACTGGGTTGGGATATCGCAGGTGATATTGTGGAGCTGGGTGAAGGTGTCTCAGACTTTGCAGTAGGAAACGCAGTTTTTGGTCTGCTCAATTTCCCGACTTCTAGCAGCCCAGGACATGGCAAAGGGTATGCAGAATATGTAGTTGCCCGTGTCAAGGATATTGCGCTGAAACCGGAGAATATCTCTTATCAGCAAGCTGCCGCTGTGCCTCTTGCCGCTTTAACGACTTGGCAACCTCTAAATAAAGTCAGAATTAAACCCGGAGACCGTGTTCTGATTACAGCAGCAGGTGGCGGAGTCGGTCATCTGGCCATACAGATTGCAAAGAGCTTCGGAGCATATGTTATTGCGATAGCCTCAGGTTCAAAAAAAGATCTTCTTATGGAACTTGGTGCGGATGAATTTATAGATTATCAGACAACAAATTTTTTGGATATCCTTCCGCCTGTGGATTATGTAATTGAGGCCTTGCGTGATGAGCATATCGAGCAGACCATCAAAGTGCTCAAGAAGGGCGGAAACCTACTGAGTTTATGGAACCACATCGAGGGAACAAAATGGGAAGTTTTGGCAAAAGAAAAAAATGTCAACATTTTCTACAACGCAGTAATATCAAGTGGAACGGACATAAAAGCTTTGGCCCATTTAATGTCCAAGGGTATCCTTCGACCGTACGTTTCAAAAACATTTAAACTTGAAGAAATGGCGCTAGCCCATCAGGAAATGGAGACAAACCATACAACCGGTAAGATTGTTGTTAGTTTGTAGTAGGTTTGCAGCATGATAACTTTTGGCAGATATACTGCTTGATGTCCCGGTAACAAAAAAATCTTATCAATTCTGATAAGATTTTTTTGTTTAAAAGCCAGAAGATAAACTTATTGAAAGCGCTAGATACTTTCAATAATTAATTTACGGTGCCTTTTTCCCCACTCGATCATCTGGTTTATCAGTAAGGCGTATTCTTTGGAATATTCAGTAAATTCGTATTCGATGATGACAGGACTGTCAGAATACGCTCTTCTTGTAATAATCTTATTATCCAGAAGCTCTTTTAAACTCCTGGATAGCATTCTTGTAGTAATCCCCGGAATACTGCGTTGGATATCCTTAAAATGCTTATTGCCACTGCAGATTGAAAACAGAATAGGCAACTTCCACTTCCCTCCGATCACATATATGGTGTCCTGCAGGGCCCGCGTATTTTCTGCGGTCAAAGGAATGACATTAATATCTTTCATATTTTTTTATTAAAATTATTAAAATATTTTCAATGATCAGGCAGTCAACTCACTGATTTTCTGCCCTTAAATTCAAATCACAGGTGGTTCCACCTGTGATACCGCTAGGCTAACGGTAAATAATAAAACCTTAAATTTGTCTATCAAGTGGTATGCATTACAGTTTTTATTACGATGGGCCGAAAAAAAAATTTTATTGAAGAAGATATACTGGACAGATCGATTGTTCTTTTTCAGCAGCTGGGTTATCACGCAACCTCACCTGAAGAACTCGTCAACCATCTTAAGATCAGCCGCTCAAGCCTATATGCAACATTTGGTGACAAACGCGGTCTTCTAATAAGGGCTCTCCATCGATATTCAAAATTAACCACTGACGCCCTTGAGCAGATCAGGCGCAATGCCAAAAACCCGAGGGACGGTATCAGCAAGATCTTCGATCTGGCTGTCAAAGGATGCTACCACCCCGGAATGCCCAATGGATGTTTCCTTGTTAACTCCATCATTGAGTTCGGTCCGCACGATGAGCAGGCACTCCAGATCATTCAGCAAAGCTATAATGACAGCAGGTATGCAATCTTTCATTTCCTGGAAATGCTAAAGAACTCCTCTCCTTCGCACAGCGATCTCGATGTGGAGACTATTACCGATTACCTGGTCAATACCATGTCAGGAATGGTCGTATCCACCAAAGCGGGTATGGATGAAGAGGCCTGCCGCAAAATGATCGAGCAGACACTTTCCATTTTAAAATGATAAAAACCGGGTTCCATTTCCGAAACCCAGTTCCCCTTATTAATTGATAGTAGTTTAAACTAAAATATCCAATATGGTTCTTTTAAGCTGTAGTCTGGTGATCTTCCATCCTTGTTCTGTTTTAAGTAGTTCCAGATGGTAATGACCAAAACCATGCAGCTTTTTGTAGGGGATCTCTTCCCTCTGCGCAAAGTTGATCAGATCTTCCATTGCCCATATCGCTGTGGCACGGTGTTCGGACAACAGTTCAATTTCTGGGCTATGCACGTGATGGGCAGAGCGGGCACCTTCCAGCACTGGTGCGGTTACATTCACCATTTCTTGGGGACTGTTAAACTCAAAAAGCCGCTCGCCTTTTTCTCCTTCGAAGAGCATATGGACATTTTCGTCAAATAATTCTTTAAAGGAGTTCCACTGCTTTGTATCGACGAACCTGGTGTAGCGGGCCATTACTTTTTTGATCTCGACAATTGCAATGAGATCTTCATGACTTAAATTTTTCATAGCTATAATTTATGCGCTGATACCGCCGTCAATTACGATACTGCTACCGGTAATATAGGAAGATTCAGGTCCGGCAAGGAAGTTTGCAAGTGCAGCAATTTCCTCCACCTTTCCAAGACGCTTAAGCGGAATAGCATTTGTATAAGCCTGACGGATCTCCTCATCTTTGGGCATCATATCTGTATCAGTTGCACCGGGCAGAATTGCATTCACTGTAATATTTCTTGGGCCAAGATCCCATGCAAGCCCTCTGCTGTATGCCGAAACCGCGGCTTTGGTCGCAACGTAATCAGCCATACCGGGGCCTCCTATTCTATTTCCTCCAACGGATCCGATGTTGATGATTCTTCCGCCATCGGGCATGAATTTAATAACTGTTCTAACCGCCTCAGCTACAGCGCGGATATTCACGTCTATCATCTTGTTGTAGCCTTCAGCCTGAAGGGAAGCTTGGTCAATTGTTCCTGGGATGGCGACAGCGGCATTATTTACAAGGATATCAATCTTTCCGAACTTGGCATTAGCCTGACCCAGTGCACTTTCTAAACGGCCCGCTTCTGAGGCATCAGCATGGATGGCAAGCGCTTTTACCCCATGCGCTTCTATTTCCGCTACAATCTTTTCTGCTTTTTCTGTTGAGTTGGCGTAGGTGAATACGACATTGGCTCCTTCGGAAGCAAAACGTCTTACGATTGCTTCTCCCATTCCTCTTGTACCGCCTGTTACAAATGCGGTCTTATTTTCTAGTGTTTTCATTGTTTTAAAGTATATTTCAATTACTGGAATTTTAGTTCCAAAATTAGTCATTATGAGGATCACTTTTTAAGTTGGTATCACCAATGATATTTAAACAAGCGGGCTTATAAACTAATTTCTAACTTTGTAGATCCGATGTAATTAACTTTTCGGTTTCCCGAAAACCATATACAATGCAGAAAAAAGCATTATGAAATTGACGATATGTGAAGGAAAAGAAGATTGGGGAAGATTATAAAACCATTCCACCGTCCATAAGGATTTCCGTTCCGGTCATGAAACTTGCCACATTGTTATCTGAGAGATAAATAACAGCTTTAGCTACATCTTCCGCAGACCCCATTTTTTGTAGTGGGATTCCGCTGATTAACCATTCATTAAGACCTTCCAATGTTTTTTCGTCCAATCCTGCTTTGGTCATAATTTCCGTTTTTGTTGGTCCCGGACTTACCAAATTTACTCTGATTTTTCTTGGTGCTAATTCTGCAGCAGCGGTTTTTGCAATGGAATTTAATGCTGCTTTGCTTGCCTGGTAAATCGAACTATTGGGTTTAGAGGTTGTCGCGACGTTGGATGAAAGGAACACCACTGAAGCACCATCGTTCAACAGAGGAATAAATTTGCTTAAGGTAAAATAAGCTCCTCTGAAATTAATGCCTTACATTGTCGAAGTTTTCAGCACTCATAGTTTCGATCGAACCTAAAGTTCCGGTGATTCCGGCATTAATAAACAGAATATCAACTTTTCCGAATTGCTCTTCAACTTGGGTTTTGAAATTGTCGATGTCTTCCAATTTCCCTTGATCCGCCACAAAAGAAATAGCTCCCAACTCTTCAGCAGCCTTTTCAATGGCTTCTTTTCGTCTTCCGGTAATAATTACTTTTGCTCCTTCGGCGATTAACTCTTTTGCGGT
>NZ_JABJWY010000025.1 GCF_013167215.1 Sphingobacterium prati | reverse complement strand
TCCATAAGGATTTCCGTTCCGGTCATGAAACTTGCCACATTGTTATCTGAGAGATAAATAACAGCTTTAGCTACATCTTCCGCAGACCCCATTTTTTGTAGTGGGATTCCGCTGATTAACCATTCATTAAGACCTTCCAATGTTTTTTCGTCCAATCCTGCTTTGGTCATAATTTCCGTTTTTGTTGGTCCCGGACTTACCAAATTTACTCTGATTTTTCTTGGTGCTAATTCTGCAGCAGCGGTTTTTGCAATGGAATTTAATGCTGCTTTGCTTGCCTGGTAAATCGAACTATTGGGTTTAGAGGTTGTCGCGACGTTGGATGAAAGGAACACCACTGAAGCACCATCGTTCAACAGAGGAATAAATTTGCTTAAGGTAAAATAAGCTCCTCTGAAATTAATGCCTTACATTGTCGAAGTTTTCAGCACTCATAGTTTCGATCGAACCTAAAGTTCCGGTGATTCCGGCATTAATAAACAGAATATCAACTTTTCCGAATTGCTCTTCAACTTGGGTTTTGAAATTGTCGATGTCTTCCAATTTCCCTTGATCCGCCACAAAAGAAATAGCTCCCAACTCTTCAGCAGCCTTTTCAATGGCTTCTTTTCGTCTTCCGGTAATAATTACTTTTGCTCCTTCGGCGATTAACTCTTTTGCGGTGGCATACCCTATTCCGCTGTTTCCACCTGTGACGATGGCTACTTTGTGATTCAACTTATTCATTTCTTTAATTTTTCACAAAGTTATCAGGGAATGATATACTTTTGTTACCAGTATCACGGAGTATATCGGTATCATCAATTATATCATTTACTTTGTAACCATGGAAAGTGATCAGTGGAGTATTGGACATGATCGTATGGTTTTAGAAGATATTTTGCGAATCGGGCATCCCTACCAAGCAGGATTTTCTAACCAATCTTTTTAGAATAAAAAGGATTTCCACTGCAATCCCTGCCGCAAAGAATGGAATGCTTATTAGGATTATACAGTGTATGACACTACCAAGTATTGCATTGACAGTTTATGACTAGGCTTTAAAAAACTGTTCCAATTCATTTCTGTGATCCTCTCCCCATTGGGCCGTTACCTCAATGACCGGTATAAGGCTTTCACCCAGCCCAGTCAGTTCATATTCTACTTTCAGCGGAAGCTGATCAAAGACGACTTTATTAATCAATCCATGTTCAATCAATTGGCCAAGCTGCGCATCAAGTACACGACGGGTTGCATTGGGGATTTTCCGCTGCAGCTCACCCGGACGCTTGATACCTGAATGTATTGCCCAGAGCAGGTTTATTTTCCATTTGCCCTGAACGACCTGCAAAAACAGATGTAAACCACAATCTAAATTGACAGGAAGCTTTTTTTCGTACATAGCTGATATATTTTACGAAGGTATAAAGTGAGTATAGATAAATTTATCCGTAATTGACACGGTTACTTTATGCCCTTAACTTTGCAACAAAGTAAATATAAAAATATGAAAT
>NZ_JABJWY010000024.1 GCF_013167215.1 Sphingobacterium prati | reverse complement strand
GATGATATTAAGAGTTACACTGTTGATGTTTATAGCTGCCTTTTATGTTTCTGGAGTAAATGGACAGACAAAAGGGATATTTTCTACAGGTACGAAAATTGTAATGCCCAATATTCAGGAGTATTTTAAGGAATGTGGGGTAAGAGGGACTATAGCTATTTATGATAATAGAAATGACATCTGGTTTGTATCCGATACATCGGATTCCAAGGTTGAAAGTGTACCAGCATCTACGTTTAAGATCATCAATATGCTCATCGCATTAGAGACAAATACGATCAAAGCCGAAAACGCTGTGGTGAAATGGCCGGGATCAACAGATACCATTAAATATGGCTATCGTCCGGATATCTACAGAGATATTTCAGTAAAAGAAGCTTTTCAGATGTCTGCAGGCTGGGCTTTTATTGAGCTTGCAAAGAAAATAGGCAGATCTACCTACCAAAAGTTTTTAGGAGAATCCGGCTATGGAAATGCCGATCTCACTGAAAAAGGAGAAGATTTTTGGAATTTTGGAGCAATGGGTATTTCTCCTGTCAAACAGGTTGAATTTTTGAAACGATTATATGAGGGGAATTTGCCTTTTTCCAATCGAAATATGAACATTGTCAAAGAGGTAATGATAACAGAGAAAGAAAAAGACTTTATAATACGGTCAAAAACTGGATGGACAAGGGAGCATAATACGAACACAGGATGGTGGGTAGGATACCTTGAATCTGGTCAAAATGTGTATTTCTTCGCGACACGACTTATACAGGACCGTAAATTCAATAGATCAGATTTTTCCAGCTGTAGGAAGGAAATTACCAAAAAGGTATTTCGGGATCTTAAAATAATGCAGTAAATTATACTGTTATCGAAAGGAGTATTTTACGCATCTTAATCCAATGTTGTATAATCCTTTGAACAAGTTGACAAAAGTGCTTTTCGTGAGGTTAATGCCCAAACTGGGGGTGGTCTATCCAAAGTAACTATATATTCCACAGTTCAAGAAAATTAATTGTATTAAATTTCATATTAAAGCCATGCGTGACATCAGTTATTTAGGGCTTTACTACTAATTTTGATTGATAGGCTGTCATGACCATGCTTATCTCATTCGTCAACACTGTTAATATGCTACGGGAGCACCATACAATTAACGATACCCCTTCGAGATGAGATACTTATTTACTTTGATATTTAGACCTAATATTGCTATCATAACCCCGAACCCGATAAATATATAGCTGAACATATCTTCAAATCGAATGTTGATGAAAAAGGGGATACTTTGATAATCAATAAACTCGACATTATCGTTAATGCCCGTCACTTGTGTATCCGAGTTTTCGCTGTAGTATATTTCGATATTATCACCCACACGGAGATCATCTATCGTTTGTAGGTTTCTAACACTATTTGGCTCGTAAATCTCGAAAACATAGGGGTAGCTGTCAATTTTCAGATATCTGTAGCTTCCACGGAATCTCTTGGGAAACTCTTTATACTCTTTTGAAAAATAAGTTATTGTTCCTGTT
Organism: Sphingobacterium prati; assembly: GCF_013167215.1. Lineage (GTDB taxonomy): Bacteria > Bacteroidota > Bacteroidia > Sphingobacteriales > Sphingobacteriaceae > Sphingobacterium > Sphingobacterium prati. The sequence goes on along the minus strand of NZ_JABJWY010000024.1, from coordinate 413,094 downwards.
GTATTGATGTAATCGGATCGTTCTCTATTACTTTTATACAGAAGGATCAGCCCACCAATGAAAAACAATAGGGAGGTGATCATTATTTTGAAAAATTTCATTGTTATGATTCGCTCATGTGAGCTTATATTTAGTTGATCATTATAGGGCTTATTCCATCAATTTGAATTCGCCTAAATTACGTAAAATCTTGACGGTTCAAAATTTATTTTCGGATGTATTTATTGCGTTCCCATAGATGGAATATAATAAATCGTTAAGTCCCTTAATCTGTATTTTCGGTATCTCCCCGATACCGCTTACATACACCTTGTTTTCCTTAGATACCCCCCGTAGCAGCCATACTTTTGCTATACACATAAAAACAAAAGAATATGGCAAATCAATTTTTAATTAAAGAGACTATGGCAGCTATGCGAGGCTTATCTGCCGCTGAAATTACGGCATTACAGAACGGCAATTATGACGGCGTGCAATTATTGGGATATTATGAAAAAGGAGATACACCAACACCTATTGTTTATTACTTATCAGACTCAACAGAATCTGATAACGGAGGTTCTGTAGTATCAGTAGGTGGAATTAAGTTAGTACATGAATTTGTGGGTAGTATTTTCCCTGGTTATTTTGGAGCCAATTCTATAGGTGATAGTTCTGATATATTTCAGATAATTACTAATTTATACCCATCACCAAATATTGATTTAAATGGTCGTACATTTAATATTAATACTAGATATAATACGAAAAATAACACGTCTATCAGAAACGGATCTATTGTTCTGGGATCAACAAATAAATATGATACTATTTGGTTGACTGGAGAGAATATAAAAGTTGAAGATTTAAATATATTATGTGATACTCAGGAGAAATTAGGAGCATTGAGGCTACACCTTTGTAAAAACGTTAGAATACAGAATGTACAAGTTTTAGGAAATAATCCGGGACTTGCTATCTTCTGTAATACCTTGGCCAGTAATGTTTATATAGATAAGTATTATGCGCCATTATTCCGATGTGGTTTTCAATACAATGATGCAGTTGGAGAACAAGGCTCTGATTTTCGTACAGTAGATGGTGTTAATTATGCGGGCCAAGTTATTGGTGAAGGAGTTTTTGTAACCGATTCAACGATATCAATATTAGACAAGACATGGGGAGGTGATGGATTTTTAATTAATACCCCTGATAATGGGTTTAAAACTGTTAGAATAACAAATCTTATCATACAACGGACCATACGGCCAACTCCTGATTTTGCAGGTGGTTTTGGGATTGCCTTTGCCAATTGCAATGATGTAATAGTAAAGGGATGTACAGTATCAAATTCAGGCCATACAGCGATACATGCTGAAAAAGGTTATAATTACATTATTGAATCCAATAATATATACACTAGCGTTAAAGGCTTAAATATAGAGCAACTTAGAATAGCAAAAGTATTAAATAATAATGTTTTTGGGTGTGTAGACGGGTTTTCGACTTACAATGTCAATGTTAACTCCACAGATTGGGAGGTCAGTGGTAATTATTTTGATGGATGTATAGGATATCCCGCTATTGTCTCTTCTTCGGACAGAGGAAAATTTAACAATAATACTTTTATCAATAGTACGACTACAAACGCAATCTTATCTATACAAACAACAAACGGGCGCCCTTGCTCAAATTCTGAATTTAAGAATAATAAATTTATTCTTGGTACAGGAAGCGGTACAGTAGCTTTATTTTTAAGTACTGAATCAACGGGTAATATATTTGAAGGCACCCAGTATACGGGGTATGTAAGCACCTCTTTTCTTCAAACTACCACTACAAATCGTGCAAGGGTAGAATCATACATAGGAGAGGGCAACAAAAAGGGGGCAATGATATGGAGTGACAAAGACCCTAATGGCTACTATAATGGGAGAGCAGGTGATTTATGTACCGATACGATATTAGGAATACTTTATAAATGTGTTGGAGGACTTGCTTGGAAAAGAATACTTCCATCTGCTTATGGAACAACAGCACAACGTCCTATATCTCCATTGACAGGTGAATTATATTTTGATACTAACTTAGAATCGCTAATATGGTTTAATGGTACACAATGGGTTCTTGCTGTTCCTAGTGCAACATCTTCTAGAAGAGGTGTTGTTCTTCAATCTGCATCTATAACCAATATTACAACTCCGGACTCTACAGACGAAATCTCAGCTATAACTCTTGCAAATGTTAATAAATCAAAGATAAATGAGATTTTAGCTAAATTAAGAATAGCTGGCATATTGGCTATTTAAAGTAAATATGGTAAATTGAATGGTTACTTGTAGGGAGGTGTGGGCAACTCTTTCTTAAAAGTGATGATTTGAACAACATTTTCGATGAAATGAACAATAGCTATTTCAGATAACATGCTTATCTTTATGTAAAGACAAACTACATATAGTTTGCGGCTAAGTTAACCAGTTCATTAGCCAAATTGCTTCCCTCTGCGGGTTCGAGGGAAGCTCTTTTTGTTTTATGAGCACTCAAAGAAGAATAGAGATACCGGTCATTATAATTTTAAATTCAGGCTTGTATTTTAAAATTGACTATAAGCACATCACTCCCCAGAATGTAGATTAACAAGAGGAATATCAATTTTTAATCCGATGCTAAATATCGCAGCGTCGAAAGCCTTATCATTAAATCTTTTTTTCAGTCCCTCATCATAATACGCTTTTAAAGGGAGCAATTTTCCCCCAATGAATGCTACGAAAGGCGTATTTTTAATATTATATAGGATGTTAGCTCCTGGACTAAAAACTTCGCTAAAATGGACTTCCTTATTGTAGGCTGAGTCTGGAGTAATTAGATAGTGATTGACGAGGTTTCCTAATTCCAACAATTGCACGTTGAAATTGAAATATTTGAAGAAGTTACCTGCAGGTCGTATGGTGACACCTATTGGGGCAGTTATGCCACCCGTCCATTTACAGTTTAATGAAGAGTTTCCAATTGGAACAATTCTTCCTGCAAAGGCCCCCACATATGCATTCAAATCTACAGACGAAGACATTTTCCTTTTTAATTTGTAAGAAGTCGGAGGCAGTGCATGCGACTCTATTACATTCGCCAGTTCGGCTGAAGATGACGAGGCAATGACATCGCCAAAAAATCCCGACAGTTTGATCAATTCGTTAGCGTAGGACATTCCTGATAACTTTGGAAGAGCTGAGGCAAGCGTGTTCAATTGGGGAATTGAAGCTGAAAATAAATTTAACGCTGCGGTCTGCTGAATTGGTTTATTGGTTTCTGAAATGATTTTGAAAATCGCAATTCGATTAATGAGATATATCAAATCTTTATTATTTAAGCTATCTAGCCGTTCTAACTTTGTTAGCACCTCTTTTCCTTTAATAGTTTCTTTACTTGTTGTGATGAAACCTGATCGATCGTTTTCATCAAGACGCTGTAGATTTGTACCCAGATACTTAATATATTCCAAATCTTCTTTCTCTATTGGCGTACTATTATCATTAATCTTAATTGTAAGTTGTGTATTATTTGCGTCGTAATCTAGTTCATACTTATTCTCCGGGTGTTTTTTTAAAGAGAAACTTTTTAACGCAGTTATATCTATAGGATTTTGAGAAAAGCCTATTTTATAGTATGAATCAACCAATCCCAAAGTATTTTGTGCAGCGGCAACGAAATTTTTCTCCTGAATGTTTTCTATAATATCAAAAACGTTTTTGATGTTCGCCAAATAATTGTTGACACCTTGCTTCTCACTGATCCCAAATGGATAATTTTCAAAATTAGCGATCACTTGTCCAAGTATACTCCATGTATTAGAAAGCGATTGGTTCATTTGATCCGATTTATTTTTTTCAATCAAGGCTTGCTGTTCCAAATTGATCTTATCGAATTGACCTAACGATAATAAAAGTGGACTTAGCCAAGCGATCACTTTATCCTTATTTTTGATCGCATTTTTGATACCAGGTAAATTATCAAATACATTACCATATTTTAAGTCGAGGAGTTCAATAAATATTTTCCATTGCTCTGTATCCAAGGTTTTTAGTTCTTCATATGTAAGAAGCCTGTAATTATTTTTATCTGTAATCGTAAATAACTCATTAGTTGCTATGTAAAGTAGTGCAATAATATTTTGTGCATGTTTATTTATACCTCTTGTATTGTTAACTGATATATTAGGATCAGGACTGTAAGTTGGATTAAGGTACAGTTGACGAATGATATCCCTATAATTATATCGCGCTTTAATCAACCCATCAATATTATAGCCCATTTCTACGGCCGTCTCTAGGTTTGCCGCATTTTCTGTAGTTAAAAATTGTTTTGTCCAGCTACTTTTGGACACATTTCGAGGCATTTCTACAAAATCTTTTGAGATGGCGTATCGCCAAGAGGTGCCAAAATTGGCGGTTCTGTAGTCAGAGAGTCCGTCTAACAACTCAATTGTAGCTGGAAAAACATCATATATCAAAGGATTATTTACTCTTTTGCGCAATTGATCCATAAACCATATTGCCGCCTCCTGTTTTGCTCTTTTCGCCAGAAACATGGCCATAGCGTCTATCATTTGAGACTGTGAGGGAATACTTAACCCTGTGTAATTAAGACTTTGTTGCGCATTTTGGGTTGAGGTTGTAAGATTGATCTGTAATGACTCCTGTCGACTACGTTGGTTACCCTCCAGATAATTTTTAATATTAGCCGAGAGAGTTCCGTCACTTAGATATTTTTCGGCAATATTTTTAATTAACGAATCCATTTTGGAAGAAATTCCTTTTATCAATGTACTATTTGCGTCTATCTTAAGATTGGCTTTCAAAATCTCATTGTTGATTGATGCATCTTTCCGCATTAATTTTTGATTTAAGAGTTCTAAAGAATATATGTCAGCTTCCTGATGATCAAGCAGGTTTTTGTATTTATTTATTAGATCAATTGAATCTTTAGAATCACCACCCTTAAAAACCTTTAGGGAATCGAGAGCAATTTTTAGCTCCCTTTGTCTACTTGATAAAAGGGATATGTTATTTTTTGTTTCAGTGATTTGTCTATCATTCTCATTATATGCTATTTGTTGTTTTAAAAGAGAGTCCAAATCTTTATTTTTTTGTAATTTTGAGAGAGATTGCAAATCTTTATTTTTGTTCTCATGTTGTTTAGACTCTAATAATCTTCTTACAAAGTCTGTTTTGGCATTAATAGAACTCGTTTTGAATCTGTAAATAGACCCATACTTTTCACCCTCTTTTACTATATCTAGCTTATCTTTGCCAACTAGATTTACTAGGCTGCTGTAAATCAAGTCGTTTTCAGTGGGGTTCAGCGTTATTTTATTTAGATATTTACTTAAATAGAATAGGTTGTATGGCGGGGTGATACTATTTTTAAACTCATTAGAGTCAATCTTTGTAGAAGAGTTTTTGGATTGCTGCCCGTTCGCGATAATATAAAAGCTACTCAATAACAGCAATGACAAGGTAATTAGGTAAGGTCTTTTCATAACTTAATATTTTAATTTAATGACTTGTTTGGCTTTCAGTCAATTGGCTTGCACTAATATAAATAAATTATTTTAAAAAGTTACAGGTCGAGCAAAATGTTTGGGATGATAAAAATTAATCTTTTACTTAAGAAAAATATTGACAGATATGAAAAATAGCATCCAGAAAAAATATATAACTATTTAAAATCCAGGAGTCCTGAGGGCTACACAACTAATGTTAGTATGGTAAACAAAACCATCAACGGCATTTAAAATAATCTCCGGGAATCCTTTCTACAACAGGGTTGGGGAGAGCGCATTACCCATTCCGATGCGGATACCCAGCACAGAATTTATTGGATATACGCTAATACTCCAGTTGATCCAATAATACCATCTGCTCGCAATCTATAAAAAGTGATGATTTGAACAACATTTTCTATGAAATGAACAATAGCTATTTCAGATAACGTGCTTATCTTTATATAAAGACAAACTACATATAGTTTGCGGCTATTCAGACCAACTCACTAGCCAAATTGCTTCCCTCTGCCGGTCCGAGGGAAGCTCTTTTTGTTTTAGGGCTTTTCTGTACGCAGATAGCTGCTATTATTAAATTGATGCAGTGGAAGCGATATACTCGTTACAATAGGCAGGTCAGCTTCGGCCCAGTCGTAGTTCCTTAATTGAGCAGCATGACTATTTTGATATGTTCCAGTTTTAAGTAAGGTTTAGATAATTGCCATAGACAGATAATTCCGATAAATGCGATAGCACCGCCAAATACGAAGGATATTATGAGCAAAATAACCAAAACAGAAGCTTTTCGCTATTTCTTCTGTTCAAATGCCTGTAATACTTTTGATGCGAAAATAGGTGAATATTGAAGTTGTATACAAATTCGATTTATAATTTCTGCAAATACTCCAGATCCATACATTTCCTTGACGGGGTTGTTTTTATAGGGTGCTACCCAATTTTTAACTTCTTCACTTTTTAATATACCCATGATCTTTTCGGCTTCATCCTTCGTTTTTATTGGTGGAAGTGAGGCAAGTTCGCGCCATCTATCATCACTAAAATAAGTGTAGAAAAACCAATTATCTGTAACGATTCCTTTGTCCATGATGCTATCTGCCACATGACGCTCTACTTGGCTAGTTACATCAGCTGTTTCTATCTGGTTTTTTGTAATTCGTCGAAAAACTGTAATGGAAAATCTATTTGGAGGAAAGGGGACTGTTGTGTTAGGACTGCTGTCGAGGGACTCTGTCATTATCAACCAGCTATCACCATGCGCTTGTTGTCGGATGATTCTGTTCGTTTTTTCAATCTCCCAGTCTTTAGAGTTTAGGTTCAATGGTTGTTTTAGTTCAAGTAAGCTACCATGGAGTTTCATAAGAAGACTATCTTTTATAATTATGCGCCCCATCTCTCCATCGGATATTATAAATGAATATGCGCGGTCTAAAACAAATTTCTTTTGCTGTGCAAAAGCGGCCGTAAAAAAGATCGTATTTAAGAGTAAACATGTGGTGATAAGAGTTTTAATTTCCATTCTTTCTGTATATAAAGTTCTTTGAAAATATGTTCTTGTAAAGTTCACTCATTCGCATTTTTCAATGTTTGAAAACACAGAACATGAATAATCCACTATTTTCTCATTTTTATTTTCGTAGCACCACGATCATACCGCTTTCCATCTTTCGCGCCATCCCAGACCTCAGTGATACTACGAACTTTAATAGGAGCCTCTTTCTCTAAGCGTATTAATTTTTTGCAAACTTTTCTAAAAGTCCTATTCCATCGCCTTTTATCTTGTTTCTCCGATTCCGTATTGGTAATTCCGAATATTTTAGTTTTTCGTACCGATCTCGACATAAGTTTACTGTTTTGCACAAATATAAAGATATCAGCGATTTCTACTTTAAGATTGTTTCGGTCAACAATTCAATCTTTCCTCAAAGATCAGATAATATTTTATTATTTTTTTGCCACATTAAGCTGGTCACGAGGGCAAAGTCACATATTAATAGCTATCTAAACCTCCCTTAAACTTTTCGGTCTATAAGATCGAGGGGGTATTAATACCGTATTTTTCAATATAGTTAACACGCATAGCCATTAATTTATAAATTTTGCAACCGTCTTTATAAAATCTAGCAGGTATTCTGAAATATACTCTTGCTCTTCCTCAGATACTTCCGGTTGATAACCTTTTGGAAGATAGAAATGAAGCGTCTTTTCGTTCCAAAAACAGCGTGCATTGTATTCGGTAGAGTCAAGCATCTTCTTAAGTTTTGCTTTGCCATTGAAAGCATCAAATCTAAAAATTGCCCTTTGATCGACATGAAGCCGGAGTCCCTCTGTATAGTCGCATTTTAGAATGGAATCCTCTATGTAAAAGCTTCTATCAGGAAATTCAGATTCAAGCAACTTTTGGATCAAAGGCAGATGAAAATCTGTAGAGTTAATATAAGGTTCTTCAATTTTCGGACTAAAGAGTCTGTTTTTTATGGATCGGGATGCACTTTTGATTGATTCAACTTCAATCAAAACATCTTCGAATATTTCCGGATCATCGCTCTTGGTAAATAAGATACCCATCTCTCGATTATATCTTTCAGAATACTCATGTAGGTTCATCGACGACATCACCATAGTTTCGTCGTTTATGTAGCATTTAGCATGCAGGTTCTCGCAAAATAAAAGCTCAAGGTGTTCCAGGGCCATCAACTTTTCCAATTCAGGCTTTGACAGTTCCACTTTACCATATATAATGGTCATTTTTACTTTCCTTTTATTCGCGTCTTTTAACCGCTGCTCGAACTGCCAACTCAATTTGAGATAAGGTGTAATTAACGTCAATTGATTTAAAGCCTTTCTTACAATATCTTCAATACAAGATGCGGTGCCGGTTGTTGTCAAAAATTTTGCCATAGAAATATCTTATCACAAATTACAAATTTTGTGTACATTATCAAAGCAAGCGAAATCTTGATTTCAAAGAATGTAGGCTTATTTCAATCGACACCCAGTTATAGATACTTACTACTAGCCCTACTCTTTATTTCATATCTGTTAATTTGCTGATAAAGGAATAATGCAACTCCTTAAGCTCTTTCAATCCTTTATGTGGCACGGTTTGACCGAAATCACTGGCATCATTACTCGAAATACCCAGATACCGTCACATTTTAATCAGACTTCTAAAACTCTAAACCAAGGTGGTGTATTTTGCAGCGGAATTACTGGTGCTTAAATAGTAAAGTAAAATTTGAGATAAGATTATAGATCATTTGAAGAAGTATCCTGATCTGCAAATGAATCGTAATAGTCTCTGATAGTTGCTTTATCATCAAGCATCTCGCGTATGATCAGATTGTCTTTTATGATAAGGACAAACTTTTTCTGGGCTTCACAAAAGCGCTTTACTAAGGAAAATGGGTTTGGGAATATTACTTTCAGATCCTGTTTATTGAGTAATGCGTTGGATAGTTCATTGTTATGTTTGTCGCCACTGTAATACCGGTTGACAAATTTGGTTTTGATGATTGGTGAGTCTGACTCTGAATAATCATCTTTATCATCCTCATAAGTCCAGATGGGATGATGTACTAGGCAAAATGTTTTAGGATGTTTTAAGAAATTGGCCCAGCGTTTTACCTCATAAAATACCTGAAAGTGCTTTTGCTTGTAGGGTTCAGGAAGTTTGACGATATCGAAATATCAAATATCTGTTCCACCTGGAGGTATAGTAGGAATATAAAAGTAGTAAAGGTGGTGTATTCGTCATTAAAGAGGCGATAACCCAGTAAAAATGTTTCGATCCTGCGGTTGGATTCGTTCATATTACAGCCGATACAATTATGGGCATCTTCTGAACTAAAAAACTGATGAATAGAACAGAAGAGAGAATCATCGCCTTCACAAATAATATCAGTAGGCGTGTTATGAAATTCAACGTAATAAATCAATACTTCCTGAAAAATCTTTTTTAAGGCATTCGTGTCGTTTATATTCGTATAGTGGGCTTCAATGATCTGTTTTGTCTTTTCCTTCATAAGTCTTTTTGGTTATTAAATATGATTACTAAAATAAAAAATAAAAGGGTTAGATAAAAATGAGATTGTTATGGAGATCAGCAGGTCCTTGTTGGATAGGACCTGCGATAAAAGGAAAATACAGTATTCAAACTATCATTTATATTATTTCAAATACCCGTATGTCAAAAAGTTTTACACATCGTTTGAACTCCTAAGTATTTGAACTAAATTCGACCTAAGGGGTACAATTGGATAGAGACTGCTTGTTGCATTTTAGTAGATAATCTGTATAAGGTAGTTCATTCATTCAAAAAGGTACTAGCTAATTTCGTTATTGCTTTGAGGGCACTAGCCAACCCCTTCAAATATTTAAGTAGCGTAGAAATTTATGATAGAATGGGAATATCTAGCCAAGCAATATAAAATTGAAGGTGCAAGAAGCCGTTTTGAGGAAGTATGCACCGCAGTACTGATCAGGAAATTTCCTGAACGAAATGTAAAAAGTCCACAATCAAGTTCAGGCGATGGAGGTATTGATATCTTTATTGGCGATTTAGGTACAGCTAAGGCAGATATATTCCAGTGTAAATTCTTCCTTAATAGACTTGGTCCCTCCCAGAAGCAGCAAATCGGTTCATCTTTCCGCAAAGTTATTTTAGCAGATAATTTCAGAGCGAGCAACTGGACGTTATGTTTACCTATTCAGTTGACAAAGGAAGAACATATTTGGTGGGCACAATGGAAACAAAGACAGGAGGTTGAATTTGATCTGGGAACAGGTTTTATACGGCTAATGGACGGTCTTGAACTTCTTGAGGAACTAAAGCAACATGGGCTTTATGACCAAGTGTTTGATGAGCACGTCAAACAGGACATAAAATTGATGCTCGAAAGAACAGCACCTAAAGAATTTAACCTTGAAACGGAGCTTGCAAGAGCTTCTAATTTTCTTGGTGCACTAAAGAACTACTTTTCAAATAATACGCAAACCCATTTAAAACGGAAACAAACCTTGCAAGTGCTGGAATGGATCACCAGCGAACCACAGGGAGAACAAATCTTGGGAAATGTACTGGTAATAAAAGGGAGGAAAGGAGTGGGGAAATCCACCATCATTTCAGATACTTATCACCAACTCATCAGTGATAACAAACAACATATACTAGCCATAAAATGCGATCAGTTTTATGATACAAATGCAGAAGATCTTGCCAAACAATTATTTAGTACAGGTATTTCATTTGAAGATATATTTTCTAAAGCAACAGCCTCAGGAAAACAGACTGTAATTTTGTTAGACCAATTGGATGCCCTGTCTCAAACACTTTCTACAGACCGCCGTTGGCTGAAAACCTATTTATCCCTTATTGATTACCTGCTTGAAAAAAGAAACGTAAAGATTATCCTCTCTACCAGAACTTTTGATCTTGATTACGACGCAGACCTGATCAGGTTTAACGACCTGCAACATGTAAAACATATAGAGGTGGATTTGTTATCTCTTGAAGAAGTTTCTTCTGTACTGAGAACCCTCACAATAAACATTAAGAATAATACACTGCTTGAACATTTACGTATTCCTTATAATTTGGAGCTTTTTACGAAAATTCCAGATCTGGATAGATTGCTCGGAAATAGTATTGAAATTAATGTTTCTAGGCTACATGCCGAACTTTATTTCCAAGTACTAAAAGCGAGGCATTTGAAGATAACAGACTGTCTTGCACTGATTGTCCAGCGAATGTACTCCAATTTGCCGAACATAATCGAAGAGCGGTACCTGGAGGCCTTCTCTTCAGAAATCGACTACTTGATATCGCATGGAATCCTGATAAGGCATGGGGCAAAATTATCTTTTTTCCATCAGTCATTCTATGAATATTACCTGGCCAGATGGTTTGTTGATAAGCAAATGGACCTTGTGACCTATATCTTTGAGCAGGAACAAAACCTCTATATTCGCTCGCTGATAAAAAATGTAATAGATTACCTTCGTGAGGCTGATCACACCATATATATCAGCCTGTATAAAAATATTCTAAGCGATAAAAACATCCGTTATCATATCCTTTACCTTTTCATCACCACCTTAGGACAGGTCGAGCAGCCATCGGAAAAAGAACAGCAGATGGTTTACGAAATGCTGAATTGTGAACATGGAGCGTTATTTGGGGAAGTCTTCAATTCTGCTGGGTGGATGGAGTTTTTGATGGAAAATAATCTTTTGCCTAAAGGCACCAATGAGCTATATCCAATTTTGCACCGAAACCTTAATGCATTTCCAGAAAAAATTCTCAATTTTATTGAATGTTCAGCATTACCTAACCAAGAAAACCTGATTGCAAACTTGCTGTATTCAATTAAAGAATGGAAGGTAGGTCTATTGCCTTATTTTGAAAAATATTATCCTTATTCGGAAAATAATGAACTATGGTATTTTGAGATGCTGAAGAAAATTGCAATAATTGATTTCAAATTTGTTCTTGAAAAACTTAAACCGATTTTCGTTGCTCAGCGAAAGGAAAAAGAACGTTTGAAATTTGATTACCGGTATGATCGGATTGTCGAGCATCTTTTCAAAATAGATCCACGCTCCACAGCTGAATTTCTTCTGAATGTCCAAATTAATATTCTTGAGGAAACACAAAATGCATACTTTGGAGAGTATGGGAGGATTTCCTCTCCACTTCTAGGTTCCAGTCATTATGATAGGGGACTACGTTACAAAGATGGAGCTGATGAGAAATACCTTGAATCTTTCCTGTTGCGCTATTACCTGACTTGCGAAAGGGCTGAACTATTAGATCTTTATCAAAATCAGAAAAACAGTAACTACGTAGTGTTGATTTGTTTGCTTATCAAGTTGTTAAGGGATCGTGCGGAAGAATTTATAGACGAGATTTTCGAACTGATTGAAATTCTCAACCAAAAAAATGGATTAAAAGGTTGGGATGACTTCTTTTCGCTCCAGGTCCGCATGCTGATCTCCCGTTCAATACTGCTCTTTAATAACGGCCAATACCGGGCAATTAAAGTTCTCTTATTAAACCTTAGTAGCCCTCGGGAAATTTACATTTGGACTTTTGAGGATGGAAAGCGCCGTTTAATATCAAATTTGGGCAAGAAGAAATACCTTTTCCTTAAGGGACTTCCTTCAGAAGTGCTAAAAATGGATCAGAAAATACGCAGATCATATTTGGAACTTCAGCGAAAATTCGGCGAAATTAACCATAACATTGCAATGGAAGCTAGTGGAATGAGGTGGGGTGGGGGTCAGTCTCCACTTAGCAATCCACATTTTGACAAATTTAACCATAAGGCATGGCTTTCCAGCATGCGCAAAATACATGAGGGCTACAAGCACGAAGATTTTATGAGGGGCGATATCCTTGAACACGGCCGCTCTTTCGAAAAAGCGGTAGAACAAAATCCAGAATATTTTTACGATTTCATTGATAAACTGTTCGATCAAGATGGTATTTCCCCAAAATACATTTCCCATGGTATTTCGGGATTGATCAGCGCAAAAAACAACATTCCTAAAACGGCAGAACTTATCAAAAAAGAAATCCGGTTATCCTATGACCGAGAGTATACACAGTATGCGGTATGGCATAGCGTGTTTTTAATTAAACACAAACTCGTCACCCAGGAAATTGTAGAATTCTGGGTAAAAGTAGCCAAATGGGAACCACATGAAAACGACAGACTCAATCCAGGTCAGGAGATCAGTGACTTTATCAACACTCCAAGAGGTATTGCAATGGACAACTTAATGCATTTAGGTGCCTTTCCTGAATATAGCGAAACGGTTTTTGAAACTATTGAATATATCCTAAGGCCAGGGCAGATTCCGACCAAGACGCTATCCTGTGGGATAATGACCAATATCGCTTACCTCAACCAGCTGAACTTAAACAGGTCTTTTGAAATTTTCAAAACACTGGTAGCATATAACGACCTGGACATACTGAAACATTCCATCAATACCGCGCAATATTACAATAATACCTTCCACTACCAGATGGGGTTTTATTTTGATCAAGTGTTGAGACATAGTGAACTTTATAAGAACGCTTATTTTTTTATTTCCAGCTGGATTTTTGAACGTATCGATGATTATCCTTTGTATGATAAATTTATGAAGCTTGGTGGAGACGTATTAAAATGCGCAATAACTGTAGCAGAAAAACTATTAGTCGGTGAGAATGGGATAGATAAACGGAGCATTCAGGTTTTAGATCGATGCCTGGCTCAAGACGGTGAAGACCTATCACATGAATTCTCAGGCTTAGTGTTGAGGAAATTTAAGACGAATCAATTTTTGGAACTCTATTCATTTATTGAAAAATATATTACTACCCGACATTTTGCAAAAGATCCTAGGTATCTTTTTGAATACTTGACTGAATGTACAGCTTCATATCCGTGCGAATGCCTGCAACTCCTCGGTAAAATGAATCTCCCGTTCGATGTAGACATGCGGGAAACTGCATATATGGGAGATGAACCGCTCATTTTGGTGCTGGCGATTTACTCCAAACTGCGCAGCCTAAAATTCAAATATGCAACAGAGCAGAAAAAAGCGCTAGATGAATTTGACAGAATGCTGAAAATACCTGCTATCCGAATCAAGGCACTGGAGGCAATGGAAAATGTGCTTAATTAATATTAGATTTTGTTTATCTAAATAAATAACCCCAAGACAATTAGGGAAATGACAGATCCAATTTGGAAACCTTCGTTAGCGGAGTCAGGTTCAAAAAATAAATTAAAATTCAAATTAAATGGATGTCATAGAAATTATTAAACAAAAGAAATAACTGAACATAAGTTGTACAAAGTGGGACGAGTCAATGCAATATATAACTCTATCATTTGAACCAGAGCAAGCTAATCACATAACCATAGTTATCTGCGTAAAAGCACTGCTCGTTCATTTTACGATTGGCACGGTAATCGTTGAGAAAAGGAAAGAACCAGTCATCTGGATTGACTTCCTCTATGGAAGAAAATCTGCTATCTGGTTTAGTAAAGAATTCGCCCGCAACGGTCGTCGGCGGTAAAGTTCCGTATACCTTAAAACGAAATGGCCATTTGGGGAAATATTCGTTTCTTCCATACCATTTTACGATGTTATTTTCCGAAACCACAAACATCATCTCGTGAATACAGGTCTGGCAATATCGTATGGTCGCTGCTAAAAGGCTAACTTGGAAGCTCTCGGAAATTGCCTTGATCTTATCAAGGGAAAAATTTTTGACCTGATCAAAGTAATATAATTTATCATAGGGCATCAAAAGACAGCCGGCAAAGTAGTCAGCCTCCAGTTCAATAGGATCACTGTTATTAAGATCTGTAATTGAGCCGTGCGGTTCTAATAGGCCATTTTGCAAGCCAATACGATGTTCGTTGATGTAATAATGTGCAATTTCGTGAGCCAGGCTAAATCTTCCCCTGGTAGTTTCCAAGCTATTCTTTCTGTCGATATTCAAGTGTATGTGGAATTCCCCTTCATCGAACACGAGCATCCCGTCAAAGAAATTTTCGTAATGATCGATATACAGATTGATTTGTTCAGACTCGACGATCAGGTCGAGCCGCGTTACATTCTTTGTGGAAAATTGGACTGAAACAAAGTCTGCTATCTTATTCAGTTCCTTTTTCCGATGCCCCGTTATCATCTTTTGATCTTCCATCTTGGTTCTTTTTCATTTTGTCCAAAATATGCTGGGGAACATTAGAGCCCTTTCTAGCTATCATTTTCAAAGGAATAATATCTTTTTCTTCCGCTTCTTTTTTTAATGGTATTGTCCTGGTTTTCAGAGTTCCATTAAAGATCTTATCAAAATCAACCTGAAAACTGGAAGTGTCTTCTGCCTCTTCCGGATAAAGTTTGTCAAAACGAGCCAATTCCAGCTCATTCCGTGGAAACAAAAATCCAGTGGATGCCAACCATTCAGTTATGTTGTCAGGAGTGATATGTAATTTATTTTGAGCCATAAATTTCTAGGTACTCTTTAATCTTGTCAAACGCTTCTTTTTTGTAAAACTGTATTGTTGCCTGGGTCAACTGTAGTTCCGTCCGGAGTTTTTCCGTCAATGCTCTGGGGAGTTTGAAACCTTGCTGAGCATACTGTTGATAGGTGAGGTATATGATTTTATGCTTGGGAGAAAGCCTCTCCAGTGCCTTTTGGACCAATTCATATTTTTCTTTTATTTCTTTGAGTTTCTCCGGTCTTGCATCTAGCGCCTCTAAAGACGGCATATCATATATAAGTTCCTCCTCACCAGTAAAAGGACTAGGATTGTGTTGCTCATTGTAAAAATCATTGAACATATTCTGCGCCATCCGATACAGATAAAACTTGATACCCGAATCATAATCCTTTGCCTTTTTTTTATCAAAAACGTATTTGGGATATTTCAGAAATCGTTCAAATGTTCGTTGCGCGATGTCGTCAGCAATATGCTGGTCATATCCTCTATTTCTACTAATCACTCTGCACTTTTTCGCTAAGTCTGCCTGGAAACGAAAACAGAAGGCTATAAATGCATCCTGTGCCTGTTCGCGCATATCTCTATCGGTAAACCAACTAATGTAGGTTACCAAGTCTTCAGTGGATTCCGATTTCAGGTCTTGCCAGGCCATTTATAAAAGCGATCAATTTAATATACCCAAAACCGTTGGTAATGGTTTTGGTAGCATAGGTGGATACCGTCCGCTACATAAAGATAGTATTATTCATTTAACAAAAAATAAAAATATGAAAAAGAACAAAGACGTATTTGTAGTAAAACATGGAGATGACTGGGCAACAAGAACAGCAGGCAACCAAAGGGTAACCCAGATTTTCGATACCCAAAAAGAAGCGATTGACTTTGGCAGGCAGCAAGCCATCAGGAACAATTCGGAATTGACGATTCAGAATCGTCATGGACAGTTTCGTGAGAAAAACAGTTACGGCAATGACCCGAAAGATATCAAAGGATAGGATGGAAAAAGAAAGACTAAAATACTGTATCGATCGATTCGATCACTACTATGATAGTGTTAACAACAAAAGTTCAGTCTTCCTCGGTCTGAGCACATTCATAGTGGGCGGACTTGTCGCTGGTTACTTTTTGGTAGACCAGTACGTTGATTGTGGACTTTGGACGCACATGCTGATGATTGTTCTGATTGGGCTCGGAGTAGCGAACATGATTGTTGTTGTAACCGCTACAACGCCGTTTTTTGGAAAGGATAGTGATTCGCTTCATTTCTTTGGATCTATCGGCTGTATGGAAATTGGTAAATTCTGTTTGGAGTCGGAAGCAATGATAGACATGGATGTCGAACTCAAGGATCTTAGGTGCCAGGTTCATCAGCTTGCTTGTGGTCTGAAAAGAAAGTTCAATAAACTGAAAATTGCAGGTATACTATTTACCATTCAATTTTACCTATTTCTGCCCTTATTTATTAACATAATCTGTAACCTAAAATAAATATTATGCATATTTACGACGACTATTTAAAGCCGATCCGCGAAGCAATGAAGGCGGATCCGAAGTTCAGAAGAATGAATGAAAACTTTTCCTCTTCGGCAACCAATCTGAAAAAGGGAATGGAGTATAAAACCTTTAACCAACTTGTCCCCGAAAAGCGTCTTCTTCCTAATCTAGCGGATTTTGCAAGGGAACTAGGTCTCTCTCCAAACTTCGATCAAAGCCTGGGACTTCACCCTGATTTTTCTGATCTCAAACATTCAGAGAGATTAGAGGAGCATTACATTGTTTCTATGTTCGTTGATATTAAAGGTTCTACGAACCTTTTTAAGAAATATACGCCCCAGACCGTTTGGATCATCACCAACACTATACAACGAGCTGCAATACACACCTGTCTAATTTTCGGTGGATATGTACACCGTCTACAGGGTGATGGCCTGTTCGTCTATTTCGGAGGAAAGAATATGTCCGCTGCCATGGCGGTGCAAAGGTCCCTTCAGTTTGCGAGTGTATTCACCTATTTTGTAAAGGAAGACCTGAGAAAGTTGTTCAATGAACAGGGAATAGAAAATATATTCACGCGAATCGGTATCGATCTTGGCTATGATAGGGATGTCATATGGGGTATGGCTGGGATCGGAGAGATCAGCGAGGTTACCACCTGCAGCCTGCACACAAGTCTAGCCAGTAAGATGCAATCGCGAGCTATGAGCAATGGGATTGTGATTGGTGACTATGTCAAAAATGAAACTCCAGCACTTAACGACTATTATACCCCGGTATGCCACAGAACGAAAAGTGAAAATGACCGTTATATCTTTCAAATTCCAGATGAAAGGTTTAACTATACACAATATGACTTTAATTGGTTATCTTTTCTCAAACGACAGGATTTTATAGCGACAGATCTATATGGGCAATTGCAGCTCAAGCAAAAGGCGGTAACGATACCAAACAGAAATCTGGTGAACTTGGCACCAATTGCAGCCACTAGCAAACCTTATTATGACTTTAAATAAAAAGAAGTCGGTTTTTGAAAAAGATTTTGCGGAAGTGAAGGAACGCTTTCCGAAGCTTACTTATGGCTGGGACAAAAAAAGTAACTTGTGGGTAGTGTCTGGGAAACTTGATATCTGTGATATCGCCGGGGCGTACTGGAATACATTCGAGATAATGATCCTAGTTCCCAAAGGCTACCCATTTTGCGTACCTGTCGTGATCGAGCGAAGCGAAATCATTCCCCGTAATATAGACTGGCATGTTTCGCCTGAAGGTATTTGTTGCCTAGATGCAAAGCAATCACTTTTAGCCCTGTCAAAAACCGGAATTGAACTAACAGATTTCATCGCCGAGAAAGTCTATACCTTTTTTGCTAATCAGGTATATAGACTTGAATCTAAGAAGTATGCCGGCGAAGAATATGCCCACCATACTGCTGGCATTATCCAATATTATCTGGAAGATCTTAAGTTCCCATCAGTTGAAAAAACGGTTGCCATTTTGCAAATGGTGTTGAGGAAAGATGCTTTGGGAAGAAATGAAAAATGTCCCTGTTCCAGCGGGCTTAAATCTAAGCACTGTCATTTGCGGTCGATAGAGACCATCAAGTCATTCGGCTACGAGGAGATCAAGTCCGATTTAGAGAAAATTACTTGCTATTTAGCTGGGGCTAGCTAAATAGCTTTAATTTAAATAATTATAAAGATAATCGAGTATTTCTTTCAATGAATTAACTCGACCTAGAAGTCAATAGCTTCCGAAAAAGTTTTTAAAAACAGGTCCCAACCCCGAAGAGGGTAGTAGTTGAATACTTGGCATAACAACGATCGCACATCCTTTAGTTAGGTAAACTAGGTAAATCCATTCTATGCCCTGAGGCCTGGATCGACAAAATGGCAATGATGGGAAGTTGTGATGATTTTTGGCATAGCCTAAAAAATAGTAAGTTGACTAATAGCACCAGATCTCCATTTCAGCACCACAGCTGATGATCCGTTCATATACAGGGATCGCTAATTCATAAACGTTGTTATTCTTGCGGTTTTGTTTGGAAGTTTTGTTGTGATCGAATCCAGGTTGTGCTAGAACGACTCGGAATTTCCAGGCATTGGCTGCGAAATCATCTCGGATATCATAAAATACCTTTTTCGTACCTAAAACCAGGTTTGATTTTTGAGTCAGTCGAGTATTAAGCTGATTTAAAAGCTGGGTAGAAGAAATCCAATTGACACAACGTAGGGCTTGGGCAAATAGGATATCGGAATCTTTCACCCTGCAACCCGGAGTGTCCTTTGATGAAGGTTTGCAGTGGACAAAGGTGATAATTTTGTTTGTTCCATCAAACCAAACCAAATCCGAAATCTCATGACTACCATCGTCCAGTACCAGTACATCAGTGGCCGGATTAAACTTTGGTTTGATCTTTTCGACAACTGCGTTTATCACCGGTAGCTGATTAGCGGGGGCTGCGTTGTCATATCTTTCCTTTGTAATTTTGCAGTTACTCCAATCTTCTTTTACCCAGAGTGCTGATGGTAGGGATTCAATCTGGCGGTTTGGGGTAATCTCATTATTTCCGATGATAACATTTCCCTCCTGCATCACGAGCGTCGGTGGATAGTCGTTCAATAGCTGTTCCAGGTTGTCCTCTGTAACCTGCTGTTCATGATGGTCGGCTCTGACCGCTATTGGTGTAGTATGAATTATTTTCCATATTCTGTCTTGAGTGAGATCCATAGTCACCTGACATTTGAAAGAATCAATTTCTAGGGTACATTCTAGTATCTTTTGCGCAGTGAGGTTGTCAATTTTTACAATTGGGAGGACGTTCCGGAAAGTATCATTTTCGACCTGGATAATTAAGGTGCTTAGGCGAAAAAACCAATCATCCAGAATAGCTGCCATTGGCTTGCTTGGCAAAGCACTGACCGGTCTAGTGGTAGCCAGAAAACCCAGATTGGGAATTGATTGCGTGGGAGGTCCCTGCATCAAATTACCAAGTTCATCACACCAATCCTGCCATTCCGAAAGAGATCCTCTACGCATGGCCCAGATCCTGCCTCGTTTTGTAGCAATACCCCAGGCATTATCTTCATCCAGTCTGAGCAATGCGTGTCCAGCGCCAAAAGTACGGCCTTCGCTAGCCCTAATGGAGGATTGGACCGCGGTGCCAATCAACGTTTTGTAGGCAGGTTGTGATGCGCCAGTTCCGACAGCGTTTTTCATGCCGACCATTATGTAGTCTCCACTCTTGAATATCGACAATACCTTGAATAACCTACCGTATGGGATCGGCTTTAGTGTTGATGTGATTAATTTTGAACGGAACGCCCTAAGTGCTTTTTCACTTGTAGTCAATTCAAATACCAACTGATAAGTAGGATTATGATAAAAAAGATGGACATCTAGAACATCCTCGGTAAATAGTATTCTGCTTGACCAGTCCAATGGTTTCAAGGAACCGGTGATGATGGCCAGCGCTGAATCTGGGTTTTCCTGTTGTGTGTGTACAATTTCCACCTCGCCATTGATCTGGGTCTCAAATCCGCTTGCAAACTGAAATCCAGAAGGTGCCTGATAAACCAATACGCTAAAGAACACATTGAGCTCAGGAAACTCGAAGTCGTTCTGACGCCATTGTGCAGAACTGTAATGTCTCGCGGTTTTCAGCTGTTTATCAATAATACCTGGAATAATGATATCCCATGCTTGGTCAGATCTGTATAACCTGCTTACTTGTCCTTTCACCTCGTCGGTATTTGCAATCAGGATTGCAGATCCTTTTTGATCCTTCCCAGGTCTGGATATCCGCCCTAGAAACTGGATCGTATATGGGATGGATCGTGGGGTAGCATGTAAGACCGCAACCTTGAGATTGGGGATATCAAGGCCCTCGCTGGCTATTCCGACGCAAACCAAGGCGTTTAACTTGCCGTCTCGCAATGACTGTATAGTTTGGGCATTATTTGCGTCGCTTTTTTTTGAATGGACTATGCCAAATTTAAGAGTTGGTTCTGCTTGCTGATATTTCTCCAGAAGATTTTCTGCCTTTACCACCTCATCTGTACGGATCAAGAGAGCGGCGTTGGGCGAAGTTTTTAACTCCTCCAAGATCGTCTCAATCGCACTATGGATAAGAGCATCATCACTCTGGTCAGCTGTCAGTCCTGCAGCAGAACCTTTAAATACCACTGGTCGGAGTATATTATCCTGAAGAGCAATTTCAAGGGGATAATGGTAGGCGAGCTTTGCTTGCATCCTTTTTCGATCTCGCCTGAAAGGTGTTGCTGTAAAGAAGATACGTTTAATTGTTCTGTAATAATCATTGATCGCATTCCAGGTGGTGGCGGGTTCATGATGAGCCTCATCCATAAATACCGCATCGATTGAATTAGCCGGCAGAGGACACAGTTCTTTATAGTATGGGGAGATACTATTTGGGTGCGCCACAATTACATCATATTCCTTCAAAATTTCAACCCATTCCTCCTTGTGTTTTATTCGTTTGGATATTTCCTTTGCCTTAAGTCCGGGAGCTCCATCTGGCAGACAACCAACGTCTTTCAAAATCTGCAAACTACTGAATTGCATGCAGAGCTGCTGGCGTAGGATTTTGGAGGGAACAACAATCAAAATTTTCCTAAGGCCAAGCTCAAAGCAAGCAGCCATCATGAGCGCCGTCTTTCCTGCCCCCGTTGGTAAGCTCACCAGCGCAGATATCTCATGGTTTGTGGTAGTGAAAAAACTTTTGAGCGCCCAAACCGCGCCAAGTTGACATTTACGTAAACCATTACCTTCGTTTTTTTCGGGCTGAAGTTTAAACTTAGAACCGTGTTGTTCGAAATAAGACATAAATCAGATTTGAAAGAAAGTTATTAAAAATAGCTGGAAGAGGTGGAAATGCAGAAATAAAATTCTTAGCCATAATTGACAGTTTTATTTGACTTTACAAACACCTAATAGGTTTTAATTTGTTATATAAATAGATGTCTTGTATCAAATTTCTATAATTATTTAAATCTCTATTCCTCTCAAATTTCTATAAAGTTTAAGGGCGAATAGATCTGTCATTCCAGAGATGAAATCTATTATATGCATTACTTTTTGATAATCAGTTTCTTCTTCATTAAAGCTAAACTGTTTTGGAAGTAATTCTAATACTTTTTTATGCTCCTTTTCTCTTTTTGTTTTTGGAGTCAGTGCTGCGGTAACGAAATCCTCTACTAATCCAGACATTATTCTAAATCCGGCTAGTTCTAGCTTAACTACCTTTATATTATTGTATATCTTTTCATCGGAAATTTCTCTAATCTTTTTTAAAGTGGGTTGAATTTCCCGGATATCTTCTAAAAGTGTGTTTGCATATTCACCGTCAATTATTTTCGACTGGTTCTCTATAAACCTTTCAGCACATTTCAAAGTTAAAGCATTGATCGATTTAGCCCTCAAATAGGAAAGTGCTTCATTTTTATCATCTTCTAAAGTCAAAACTTGTTCCTCTATCCAACTAATCTGATCCGGTTCACAGAAGTCTATAAGAGATATTAGAAGTTCTTTTATAACGGCATATTCAATTATTCCCAATCTGTGCGCATCTTCTAAATCTATTATACTATAACATATATCATCTGCAGCTTCTACTAAATAAACAAAAGGATGTCTTTTGTATCTTACTAAATGATCTTTCCTATGCACAATCAAATTAAGCTCATTTGCAATATCTTTAAAAACACCTTCATCAATCTTAAAGTAGCCATATTTCTTTAAATGCTTTTCGCCATCTTTACCCTCAGAACCAAGAGACTCACATGGGTATTTTATAATTGCTCCGAGAGTTGAATAAGTGAGTTTAAATCCTCCTTTTACTTTACCTTTCTGTTGCATTGTTAGAATTCTGAGTGCATTTGCGTTTCCTTCAAAGTGTGTTAAATCTTGCCACTCGTTTTCAGAAAATTTTTTTCTGAAATCCATATCTTTTTGTTTTTTTCTAAAGTATTTAGAAATCGCTTCTTCACCTGAATGGCCGAATGCTGGGTTTCCTAGATCATGAGCTAAGCAAGCCGATGCTATTACATTTTTAAGGTTATTACGATAGAATCGCTTAGCTTCTTGATTATCATTTACTTCTGGTGTATCAGATAAATGTTTTCCTATTTTTTTGCCCAAAGACCGGCCAACACTTGCTACTTCTAAAGAATGTGTGAGTCTATTGTGTACAAATACTTCTTCAGGTAAAGGGAATACTTGTGTTTTATTTTGTAATCTTCTGAATGGACTTGAAAAGATTATTCGATCCCAATCTCTTTCATATTCTGTACGTATTCCTGCTTCGTTATTTTCAAATCCATATCTACGAGACGAAAAACAATTCGTCCAAGTCATCTTATTGTTCATTATATTACAATTAATTAATACCAAGTTCTTGTCTTACCCTTAGTTGTTTTTTACATCCAGAGCATTGTCCACAAGCTATGTTTGAAATATGACAAGAATGAGCGATTGATAGAAGTTCAAAGGGTACTTTGTAGGTTTCTGCTAATTCATGACTATAATAATCCAAAGTATCTGCATGCACTGAGATATTTCCCTCTTGGTAGGTTAATAACTCATTTATTTTTTCATAAAAAGCTTTAGTACCATCTCGATGAAAATTATCAGATTTAACAGATGCCAAATGCAATTCATTAACTCCATCTTTTATGGCTTGCATAGCAGCTAGAGTTATTAGCAGCTGGTTTCTATATGGCCACCATTCTTCGGAAGGGGAGATTGATATACTTTCAGTATTAGCTAAATTTCCAGATCCTAAAGATTTACAGTCTACAGATATAACTTTGTGTTTGATGCCCAATTCTTTACTTATATATTTTGAAACATAGATCTCTCGTTCAGCTACTGTTTGTCCGTAGTCAATAGTATAAGCTATATCGGGTTTTATTCCATATGTTAAACAAATCGAATCCACTCCACCAGATAACAAAATTCCTTTTTTTATAGACTCCATATTGTATTATAAATTGCAGATGTAAGATTATCATAAAGTTTAATATCAGCCGGTTTAAGCATTAAAAGATGATTTTTTTCACAGGTTCTTTGATATCCAATGATCTTTTTGTCATGCGCTAGTGCAAAACCAGATTCAATTAATGTTCCAGAATCTAGATTGTCAAAAACACAAAAAATAATATCTGATTTCATAAGACCTTCAATATCTTTTCTTGCAATCGATTCATCATCCCCGAATCCGATATCATGAAACGGAGAAAATACTTTTACACCAAAATCCAGAAAAGCAGTCCTTATTTTATCAATTAGGATTAGCTCTGCAAGGCTGAAAAAAGGGGCGGCTAAATAAACTTGTTTCTCTGATAAGTCAGAGAAAACATGCTCTTTGTATTGCTTATTCTCTATTGAACTCGTATCAATATAAGCTTGGATATCACAAAAATATGCTGTAGATAACGAGGCATACAAAGCACATTTTTCAAGAGGTAAATCCTTCTCTAACCAATAATAACCAAAACTTCCGGTGAAGATGTCCCCAGATCCGATTTTATGAACGTTAGAGGTAATATATGATGGAATATCAAACTCATATTGATCATAATATAGTTTGGCTCCATGTGGGCCGTTTTTTATAATAAGAGCATAAGCTTTTTCTTCCTTGAAAAAGAAAGTTTTTATATCTTTTATATCTTTGCTACCGGAAATTGATTCCGCTTCGCTTTTATTAACTATATAAATTAATTTTTCAGCTTCACCAAATGCTGAAAATTTTTTCGGTTTAACCGCTGTTTGAGGGTCGTATATTACCTTTATTCCTTTTATATTAACTTCTCCTTCTAATAATCCAAAACATATAATATTGTCATCACTTATCATTATGTGCTCTGATTTCACGATGTTTGGCAAACTTGGAAAGATCATTGGATTGTCTAAAGCGAAGCTATATTTAAAGGTTATCAATTCAGGGCTCGTAAGAAATTTGAAATCTAGTGCTGGATAAGCCTTTTTGTTTTCCTCCAGATATAACAAAGTCTCTTCATTTCCAAAGGTTACATATTTTACTTTACAGTTATTCTCCAATAAAAATTTACTAGATCTGAAACCAGAACCAAATATTTCATGAGAGACATTATCGTAATTAATTTCTCTATAGGTACCACCGACAACAGCTATCATATTCTTCTTATATTAACAGTACAAACAGGTGTATTGATAGCAGTTATCTTCGCAATATAATTGTTTCCATCATTAATACATTGTTTAATGTCACTAGTATTTACGTGGACGATAGATCCTAGGATCTGGCCATTCCCATTTACTGTCACTAAAGCGCCTGTAGCATTAATTTCTACCTGCAAAATGTCTCCAGCAGAATGAGTTAATAATATTGTTAGGTTAATTGTTGAAAGATTTGTGGTAATTGTACCACTATTGCAATCAAATTGCGCTCGCGCAGATGATTGATATCCGCGTTCTCCTCCAGATCCGCTCATTAGAATTTCTTTAAAAGGTTAATAATATATATCAAGATATAAAATATATTGTTGAATAAAAAAAATGCAAGTACTTTGTTACAAAAATAGCTTAGAAAATATGTTATTTTTAAGGGAAACCGTAATTTATGTGATTATAAAGTCTAAAAAATTAAAATGAATATTTTTTATATTTAGACAAGTTTGAAAAATAAAAAAACTGCGTTTGAATTCTATGACTTTATTGCTCTCGCATGGATAATTTTGATTTCTCTACTTTAAATAGTTCTGATTTGGAGGAACTTGTTTGCGATTTGCTAAATGCTAATTTGGTTGGATTAAAACCTTTTACTAGATATTGAACTTTCAAGGAGGGAAAAAGATAGAAGGATAGATATTTTGAGAATGTCCTGTGTGCAGAATCCGAATACTTTGTAACGCATATTCCGCAAGGCCCTATTGACAGATATATCCTTTTACATATTGTGTCCGATTTTTGAAATTTGAAAAGGTTATTAGATTAGATCGTATCTCGCTTGTTATTAATAGTTATGAATCTTTAAGCATTTGATATGCTTTTTCTTCATCGATGTAACTCAGATTAAATACAGGGATGATTAATTCGATATATATCCAAATATGGATATATTTGTAAAAAAAACAATAAATTTGATAGAAAAAATGCTAGTATATGCCAGAGGAGCCAAAAAACACTTTAAATGATCAATCTAATAAAGATCTTAACATGCAAGAAGATGTCGAGATTGAATTAGAGGATAATGATCCAACAGTCTCTTTAATGGATCGACCCTTTGATCCTGCCAAGATTAATATAGAAACTAAAACTCCATCGCTCGATACTTTAATAAAAAGGATGGAAAGGCTTACAATTCAAATGGATACTGATTCCTACTTTCAAAGAAAAGACGATTTATGGGATAAGGTGAAACAAAGTAGATTAATTGAATCTATTTTAATTAACTTTCCATTACCAGCTTTTTTCTTTGATGCAAGTGATGATAACAAGTGGCTTGTGGTAGACGGACTTCAACGACTAAGTAGTATTAGAAATTTTTGTGTTGAAAAAAAATTAAAGCTTACTAATTTAGAGTTTTTGGAAAAATTAAATGGTCTTGGATGGGATGATCTATCAATGGATCTACAAAGGATAATTGAAGAACACCAGGTGGTGATTTATAAAATTTTGCCTGGAACGCCCACAGATGTAAAATTTAATATATTTAAGCGAATTAATACTGGGGGGCTTGTATTAGAACCTCAAGAGATCCGACATGCTTTATTTCAAGGTAAACCATCTGTTTTTATAAAAGAGTTAGCTCAAAACCCTTCATTTATTAAAGCGACTGGTGGAAAAATTAAGACTCATAGAATGCTAGATCGTGACTTTGCAAATAGATTTTTAGCTTTTTATCTTTTGGGAATTGAGGATTACAATTCCGATTTGGATACTTATATGAGCAAGGCAATGGCAAAAGTTGGAACTTTTGATGATGAAGATTTAGACACTATAAAGAGAGATTTTACAAAAGCTATGGATATCTCTTATGCTATTTTTGGTGATAAATCTTTTAGAAAAATAGCTTTGGATAAATCTCGCACTCCTCCGGTTAATAAAGCGCTATTCGATGCAATTTCAACTAGATTTTCATTTATAAATGAAGAAGACGCTAAAATTTTAATTGAAAACAAAGAAGATTTTAAAGAGGGACTAGCATATGCGTTAGCATCGGATTCAGCTTTTTTTACTGCAATTTCGAGTTCTACAGGGGATCGATTTAGAGTTAAACTAAGGCACGATAAAATAAAGGAGATTATTCAAAAAGTATTAAATACATAGAAAATGATTACAAATATTGAACTTAAAAATTTCAAATCTATAAAGAGTAAACGTTTCGATATGAGGCGTTTAAATATTGTTATGGGGATGAATGGTCAGGGGAAGTCTTCTTTTATTCAATCTTTATTATTATTAAGACAATCTTACGGATTTGAAAGTGGTTCTTTAAAACTTAATGGTGGGGAAAACGGGCTCTTAAATATTGGTGTAACCAAAGACGCTCTTTATCAATTTGCAGGCGCCGGCGAAAATTTGGAATATCATATTACATTTAATACCAAAAGTAATTTAGATATTACAACAAGCTATGAGGCTGGGGCAGATTATTTTTCAATTTCGAATATAGAAGAATTTCAACATCAATTTTCTGAGGGGCAGATTCACAAGGAACCACTTTTTACGAACAGTTTTCAATATTTAAATGCTCAAAGGGTTGAACCTGCAGAAGCAAACAAGGCTAGTTATACATCTGTATCATTAAATAATGATCTTGGTAAATATGGCGAATATACTGCTCATTATATTGATCAGAATGGAGCTCAAAAATTGAATTTCAGAAACCTTATACATCCTAGCTCTACAGATTTTGATGAGATTACTGGAATGGAATTAACAAAAACTTCTTTGGTAGATCAGATTAATTTTTGGCTTGGTGAAATTTCTCCTGGAGTATCAGTTAAGACTCAAAAAGTAACAAACGAGATAGTCCTACTTGACTATGAGTTTAGTCAGCCAAATTTAGGATTTACAAATAAGTTTAAGCCTCAAAATGTAGGTTTTGGGATTTCTTACGCTCTACATGTCGTAACAGCGATTCTTAAAGCTAAAGAAGGTGATTTAGTTGTCATTGAAAATCCGGAAAGTCATATTCATCCTCGAGGTCAAGCGGAGTTAGGAAAACTTATTGCAAAAGCAGCTTTAAACAATATTCAGATCATTATTGAAACTCACAGCGACCACATCGTAAATGGAGTTCGTGTGGCCGTAAAAGAAAATCCGGAGTTGAAAGATGAAGTTATATTGCACTATTTTGAGAAAACCATAGAAGAAAAAGAACAATATTCGAAAATTTCGGACATAACAATTGACAATAAAGGTTCGCTTTCTATTTATCCAAAAAACTTTCTAGACGAATGGTCTAATCAACTATTTAGATTAATGTAAATATGGAAGTTTATTTAAATGAAATCTCTATTGAACCAATTTGTATTTCTATAGATGAAAGTAAAAAGAAGATTTTTTTTCTCTTAGAGGTAATGAAATTTCTAAGGGAACACAATATAAAAATTCTGAGAGTACATGAACACTTTTATATAGAAAACCTCGGCGGAGATTATTCAATAAATGATTTCCTAAATGATCAATCGGTTCCAATAGATATAAGAATTCTGCTTCAATCTATAGTAGCATATCCTGTAATAAAGGAAGAGAATGATAAGGAAATGGATAGCTATATCCATAATATTTTTGAAGTTGTAGATCATAAAAGACAATTGAAGAGTTCAGAGGGTGTTGCTGCTGGTTATTTATTTAATTCCCCAGTTTTAAGCCTATCAACACATGAATACTGGTCCGATGATGAGATTTCCCTTAAAATTACTTATCATCAAGGAGACGAGTTGACGTGTAAGGTTATTAATTTAGGATATCATAATTACAATAGTAATCAATTACTACTAAATTACTTGGAGATTGTAAATGGAATTCCTGCAATCTTCGATGAAGCGAGCATTTACAATATTTTTCCAATTGAGAGATATTTTTTTGAAAAACCTGCTATAGACGATATTCTTTCTTGGGTTCGTGACGATATAAGGTACATTAGCAGAATCATTGCGCTTATCGAAGATATTCCATTACATCCATTTTCAGGTGGGCTTGGTAAAACTGAAATACTTAAATATAATTGGAATGGTAAATGCTCCAAAAGAATAGTAAAAAAAGATCGCGTGATATATACATATACTGATGCAAAAATTACTATACATAGATGTAGGGAACACTATTAATTTTTTACACTTTTTGAGAAATATGGTAGGTAAATATCCCTGAAAAATCGGCCAGCTTGAGACTGGGGATAAATGTTTAGATTTAAGTAATAAAAAGTAAAAACAACCTGTCATTTTTGCCCTTGCCGGGCATACTCATCACGAAAAATATATAACCATCTCATGCGTAGTAACTAATAACTACCTTTACCCGGTATTACATGCCTCACACCACCTCTAGGATTTTCCATGTCGCCAGAATAACGCGGAATTAAGTGGCAATGAAAATGAAATACCGTTTGTCCGGCAGATTCGCCACAGTTCATACCAATGTTATAACCGTCTGGTGTAAACTCAGATTCAACTAAAGATCGCGCTAGACCAATTGCATTATCTAGGTCCGCTTTTTCACTAGGCGTTAACTCGAAATAATCTACTCGAAGTTCCTTGCTTATTATAAGGGTGTGACCTGGGCTAACTGGAAAACCATCACGGATCAAGAAGAAATGTTGTGTTTCTCCGATTTGTTTATCTGTTGGTAGTTCTAAAAAGTTTTTAATACTGCTCATAGCTTAAATTTCTCTAGAGATTATTCTCATTATCAAACAGAGTAGGGGTGTGTCGGTGAAGCGATAGAAACTGCTAAACTATTTTGCTGCAACTGATTTCATCTTTTTCATCGACTCGTCAATTGTTTTCATTAAATAATCGATAGACGAATTTACTTCTTCATTTGGAATAACCAAAGGTTTAATATCTCCTCTTGGAAAATCCAATTTACCGGCAAGTTCAGGGAAAAGAAAGTTTAGTTTTTCGTCATTCAGTCCACTGTAATCCAAGAAAGTCCAACCTTTGACAGTTGGCTCTTTGATTGCCATCAAAGTCGAATACCTAATCATTTTTTTTGTGCTGTCTGGTATACCTAAGACTATCAATTGTGGAAAGAAGCAGTACTGAATATTTTTTACTTTGGAAATTTCTATATCGGTATAGTTGATTACTGAATCAATTGTGACATTATCTTTTTGTATCTCCGCCATACTTTTTTTAAAAAGCTTTAAGGCATTTTCTTTTCCGCCCATTGGTTTAATTAGCCTTGGCGATGTTAAGTTTAAGGTGGCAAGTGGGTTGTTAAGAGTCGAGATTGAGCTCATTTTTGCAATCGCAATTTTAAGCTCAGGATCTTTCTGAGCATAACTATATGTAAAATTAACGATGATGGCAATTACTGTTAATAAAAAGGATCTCATGGCGTTTTATTTTTCTAAAAATTTCCCTGCAGTTCGATCCATGGTTCCCATTCGTGAATGGAATAGGAGAGTGTTAGATTATACTGCGCTTGTAGAAAGATACGTCTTTTTTCTTTTGTCAGGCCTGTTTGATTAATAATTGTTTCGGCAAGAGGGTGTTTACTTTCTATGTAGAACTCATTTCGGTTATACAATCGCTCCAAGTATCGTCGGTGTGGTACTCTTGCACTTTTATCGCTATTGATTTTAGGATCAGCTAAAACCAAATTCCAGATACCGTTAATATTTGCTTCTTCTGCAGTATGAGCTTTTTTATTCAGATGCGGTAGGAAGTGATCTACTTCACAGATGTTTTCCGATCCTTTGTTGACAAAAATATCTTGGTAGGAGTAGAAGCATTTGCCTTTTTGGTAACCATTTAATGCATCTCTGACAGAAGTAATATCAATACGACGCATTAATGAATCAACGAACAATTCCTGTTTTAGAGAATCGTGTTTTACTTCCAGCAGGTTAGGATTGATCTGCAAGCTCCAGGCTGTTTCAACCAGGCTCCATCTGGCGTCAACCTCTTGGTCCAAATTAATAAATTGAAGGCCTTCACTTAATTTAAATATATTGTCTGTTAGACTGATCTCTTTTTTACCGTTACCATAGTTTTTTTGATAAAAAGGATCTTTAATAACGTCTCCATTCACATTTTGAAATGCATCGACAACATTGACAAAGCCGGATTTGATTGTCGTTTGGATCAACTGATCTTCATTGATCTTACTCGCAATAAAATCGCGACAAGCATTTAAGAATTTGCTTGAGGAAGAATTACCCTGCTTATCACTTTTCCGCAAATGTTCGACAATATTCCTTGAGAAGGGGCCTGCTAAGTCTTCCAGCAACAAAGAAGATTTGCCTGAAGGCAATAACTCAATCATTGCCTTGGCAAAGGCAAACTTATATGTCGCCGAGTTTTTGCCAAACAAAATAATGGCGCGCCATTGCGACTCGAGACTGGGATCGTTTATCTGGAATATTGTAGACATTTATTCAAATTCATTAACAGCTTTGATCAATTAAAAAGACCTATTCCTTAATGTGATCTTTCAATTCCTCTTTCAACCTATAGAATAATTCTAACTCATATTTTAGCTGATCTTCTTCCGAAACCGCTGGTCTTACATGCGCTTCTGAAGGATCGAATGGGCCTTTTACAATTTCTAAAGTGACAATGTCTCCGAAATTAAGGTTGGTTTTTAGCCAATCAACGTGACTGTTTGCATCGGAATCTAGGCCCCCTACGTGGAAACCAAATGCATCATTGCTGCCTCTTCTACGTGCAAAAGCAGCCATTGCATGCAATACGTAGTGAGCTTTGTTAAATCCTGCTCTTGTAATCTGTTCCCCGTTTATTTTGATATTGATACCTATATTTTCCATGGAATTATTTGATGTGGTCTTTTAGTTTTTCTTTCAGATGATAGTAGTTTTCCAGTTTACTTTTTATCCTCGCTTCCTGGTCTATATCACTTTTGGTTCTAGATTTGGGGTCGTCAAAAGGAGCTTCAATTACCTCAAAAGTAATTGTGTCCCCTTCTTTTAGATCGGTCCCGTACCAATAAACATCGTCGTTCTGTTCGCCATCCATTCCGCTTATATTAAGTGTAAAGTCCTTACTTCCGTTATTTCGTTTCGCAAAGGTTACATTACCAATTAATACATAATCATCCGTGTCCAATCCGGCATTTGTGACTAGATTGCCATTGACTTTTATTTTGAGACCTAGTTTTTTATCCATAATCTTGTCTGCGGTTAGTTCTAAAGTTCTTTACTATTTCCAGTCTTTAATTTTTTCAATCAACTCCTTCGCAATTGGAATATCAGCTGGAGCCAGCTTCCAGTTTAATAGATCACTGACCTTAACCCATTCGAGTTGATCATGATCTGTAGACTCTGTTGCTATATTTTCGGTCTCACAGATGAAAGAAATCAATTCAATAGCGCCTTTATCGTAATGATGTACAGTATCGAAAAAGTGCTGTTTAATTTCGACCTTCAAGTTGAGCTCTTCAATCAGTTCACGGAGTAAAGATTCTTCGTAAGATTCCATGTCTTCCACTTTTCCGCCTGGAAATTCCCAATAGCCACCAAGGGATTTCTCCGGTTTTCGTCGGCAGATGAGGACCAGATCATCTTTGAATATAATTCCGCAAACTACTTTAGTTATATCCATGATCAATCAGTTGACAGTTTTAGTTTTTAGTAATAGAATCAGTTCATCCAAACTTAATGTTCGGTTCTTGCGTCGATGTATCATCGAATGACAATTAGGACAGAGAACGATCATATCCGTTCGAGGATTGACTATTCTCTCACCATCACCATCTGATAACGGTTTGGTATGATGAACGTGTATAAACCCAGCTCCCCATTCACCATATACTTTTTCGAAGTTAAAGCCGCAGCCCATACAAGTCAGCCCATGATACTCTATAGCTTTTTCCCTAAGCGTATTATCACGTTCGTATTTGGTTGAGTAAACAAGTTTACTTTTTCCTTCTGGCCGACTATAAGATTCGAGTTCTCCCTGCGCATTATCATTCGTTGCGTTATAATCATTCAGATCCGATAAAGAAAATATCTTGTTGAAGGTTTTCTCATCGATTTCTCTGACGCCATCTCGCCAATAATTTTTAATTTTTGATGATGGTATTGATTCTAAAAACGCACCATTGTGTTTAGCTAAAACGGGAGATAAAAAAGGCTTAAAATTGACGATCTCAGCATAGTAATCATTTTTATCAGAATCGTTATCGCGCTTGACCTCTCCAATTTGTGCGATTCCAAAGTAATGCGACAAAGCGGTCATACGCTTAGTAGTATATGATCGGTCTTTCATTAATCCTTTATAATAGATAACAACAGTTCCTTTTGTCAAATATTTTAAATAACGTTTAGGAAAATGATATTCTCTTCCTGTATTATCGTTCCATTGCGATACATCGTTTTCGGTAATTACAACGTAATTCATCAATAATAAATTAGTGCATTATAAATTTAGTTAAATCACTATGAGGTAGTAGTGGGAGGTGGATTATCGTTGTTTTCTGGTTTAACAGATTTCACAATATCTCTTAAAATATCATTTTGCTCACGCAACGCTGCGGTGTGCTCGCGCTTAGCGACTAGGTATCTATCAAGAAGACTTGATAGAACAAGGTACAGTCCGTAAAGACAGATTGCAATAAATCCTCCATATATGAGGTACATTAAAAGTCCGAATGAGAACATAATTTGTAGTTTATTGGTTAATGTATTTTTGTTTTAATCTGTTCAAGTATTTAATATGATTTATACAACTTCTTCAATAATAGACTTACCACTTGATTGGTCACCGCTTGTCCATTTCCATTCTTCATGAAGCCGTATTCTTCCATCTTCAAGAATCTCTGGTCTCGATTTACAAAGCCCTGTCATTATTTCCCCTTTATTATTAATATGGTGATATTGCATATCTATATTTCCATCTTCATCGACCATTCCGAGCAAATGTCCGGAGACAATGCTACCACCTGAATAGATCGAGGTGAGAATATTTCCTTCTTGCTTGTAATGGAAAGTGGTTTCACTTGATGTGTCGCCATTATCTGAATTGTTGATAACTCTGAATATTCGGTTATTGTAGTTCATTTTTAAATTTTGCTATTTAATAATGTGTTTCGCTATCATAGTCAATTAGATTTTTTCCTTTGGAATCTTTCTTTACCCCATCTTTCTAGTTTTTGAACCTAGATCTCCAAAATCAAGGTTATAGGATTCTCAATTTTCTCTGCCATATACGATACCTTGCTCGCGTAATATATTTTTCTCTCGTTCTATTTCCGCTATTAGCTCTTCTTCCGAAGGCAATTCGAGTAAATACTTACTGACGAACAATTGCTGATCGCTGTCAGCGATGGCGTATTCTACCAAGGCTTTATTTTGGTTGGTCACGAGCAATAATCCCACGGGAGGGTTGTCGTCCTTTTGCATCATTTCCTTTTTGTAGTAATTGACGTAGGTTTTTAATTGCCCAATATGTTCATGCTTGGCCTCGTCAATTTTGAGTTCTACGAGGACATGACATTTTAATATCCTGTGGTAAAAGACAAGATCAATGAAGAAGTATTCGCCACCTATCAGTATGCGTTTTTGTTTGGCTTCGAAGCAAAAGCCTTGGCCCATTTCGAGCAGAAAGCCCTCCAAGTGTTCGAGGAGTGATTTTTCAAGATCATTTTCGTAAACGACATCTTTGGCCTTTAGCCCAAGGAACTCAAAGGCAAAAGGTGATTTGATGAAATCATCGGCTGTTAGCTGTTCTGCTTTTTGGTTGACAATCTTGGATAATTTATCGGGTTTCTTGCTTATCCCACTTCTCTCATAATATAACGTGTTGATTTGTCTTTTCAGCTCCCGTACACTCCATGCATTTGTTATCGCTTCCATTTCTAGGAAAGCTCTTTTGCTGAGATTGGTAATGGATGCCAGTTCTTGTAAATGAGAATAGGATAAACTATCAAGCAGTTTGCCAGCTGGAGTAAGGATTGATGGCAATTCATCAGACAGCGTCTGATGAATTGTATTTAGCTTGTAGTCAATACTTTGTAATTGGTCAGACACTGTCTGACCAATTTGAATTCCTTTTAAGTTACTGTTGATCAGTATATCTTTTACAGCAGATATTAGATGGGGATATGCAATATAAAATTGTCGGCATAACCTTAGATTCGTAACAGATAATCCTTTTATTTTAATAGATGCGGCGAGTTCGGCGAGTAGCTGTTCACCATACTTTGCTCTTTCTTTACCCTTTTGTTCAAATTCTATGATGTATAGGCCTATTAGCCAGTTGCGCAAAGTGAGCGATTGGTTCACAGCTTTTATCGCTGAAAGCTGTAACTCTTCATGGGTATTTTGGATACTGCTGACTAATTTTTCAAATTCCATCGCGTAATAATATCTTTAATTATCTCAATTCTCTACGCTATATCAGTCAATCTAACTATCTTCCCATCGGCCGAAAACTCAAAAATCGACTGCCCTTGTAAATTAATCTCATCGCCTTTTTTTAGTCCATTCGGAAAATCCATTGCTGCAACCGCTTTGTAGTTAATTGTTATTTCAGTAGAATTTTGCTTGTGACAAATTGATTCAATAGACTGCTGCCTTTCACTGAAATATGATAAGGCATCAATTGCCTGTCTTTTAAATTCTTCTATGCCTCGTAATTCCATAGTCTTCTCACCGTTCATAACATTCTGGAAAATAATATCATCAGAAAAATCTGCTACCATATTTTTCACGTCCATACTGTTATAGGCCTCGACATATGTGAAAACTTTGTTTGTCCAATCGTTTAGGACGGATGCGCTCATAAGTTTTTCCATTTTTTTACTTAATAGTTGTCGTGTAGAATTTCCTATCTAAATTTTCTATTTTGCATCTAGGTATATAGACTTGACGAGATCAAACACGTCATATTGGCATTTTAGCTTAAGTAGCTTTTTTATCAGCATCTTTTTTAAACTTTTCCTTTATCTCATCATAGGTTTCCGAAGTCTCGTTTTCCCAACTTGTTTCATTCAACAAAAGCCTCACGTCAATCCTCAATAATTTAGCGATGAGATTAAGTTCTTCAATTGTAGGTTGTCTCTTATTATTTACCCACTTTGAAATAGTTTCTTCTGATTTATTAAAATATTTAGCGATGATTCTATTCCGAACCTTATACTTTTTAAATACCTCTTTTAATCTATTTAGTCCCATGAAACGTTTTTTTTTGTAAAAAGTTTGGCGTTTAACGTCAAACTTTGTATATTTGAATCAGTTAAATAATTACGACAATTTTGAAATGCTCGCGTTTCAAAAAACGATTGTCACTCGTGAACGAAAGCCGCCAAAAATTCCACATGAGTCGACACGGAGTTCGTATTCTATTGAGTTTTTGTATATTCGTACATAATTCAGTAGAGCGAACTTCTTGTAAGACTTTGTGGAGCTTAAGTTTCGACTTAAGTAGGTTGCTTGGCGGCGCCACGTTCAAAGCATTGAAGTTCGCTCTATTGGTTTTTCAACCAGTTTGACCTTTCTCTAGCTTTTGAGTCACATCGTTTTTATAACCAAAAATGATTATGATAAAACGATTCAAAGACCGCCAAAAACAGCAGGCTTACCTCAAGGAGGTTAGCACTGAGTTTTCCGATTTAATTCTAATAAGCAAGATTATTCGGGCTCCAGAATAATCGACTATAAAGCTATAAAACCAAAATAGGGGATAGCGGCATTGCATTTTGTTCTGTGCCGAATAGGTATACACTAGAAAGGCCCTTAGACTAGGTTTTCCCGATCTGTATTCGATACACTACCCTTTAATTTTGTGTAAGTTAAATAAAAGCTCTTTCGAGCCGTAAGACATCTTAAAAGTAGCAATTTATTTTTGAACAACAAAATTAAATACTATAATTTTGTATTGGTATTCTATACTAAATAGATCGGGTTTTTATTTCTTTCCGACAGGAAGCGCCATAATGCCTTCTAAAGATGACTAGTAACCAATTTTTAGGCGCTTTGCGGATCTGTTAATTTTTTCTTGTTGTACAAGTAGTAATAAAAAAATGCTGCGAATGACAACCCTTTTTGAATGCAAAAAATTGCAATTGGGGAAGCTATGCTCTTTTCAGAATATGGAGCCGGGCTCAAGTCATCTTTATTGAACCTATAAAATGAACCAAAAATATTCAAATGTGCTAGCGTTAGAACTTGCACTCTATGAAATCCACGATGCAGGATACGATCCAATCCAAAAGATTATAGACTTTTGGGAAAAACACGATCTGATAAGTATTCAGCGAACAATCGATCTATTACTAAAAAATCACACCGATATTAATTACATGAACGAAATTTATGTAGTCAGCCATAAACAAGTTTTTACAGCTGATTTGTTTCGTTTACTAGTCGCCTATTTTATGGCGCATACAAATCCTATTCAAATCGATAACATTGACATTTATGATGCTGATACCTCCCAGGTAAGTCTTCAAGAAATTACGATGACGAAACGGATTCATGATCTTTTTGACCGCATAGCTGAGTAAACCATTGACAATAAGCCGATGAAACACAGATCAAATCTGATGTCTGCCTTATTGGATAAGGTAGCATATCTGGCGTCCTTAAACGGCGCTGGAAAAAATAAATTAAAAAAAGTTCAATTCGAATGGGGTAAAAATTACCTCTTCAATTGTATAGTATATAGTCTGAGGCAGATCATGTCGGTATGTACCCCTGTGCCGACGCCGAGGAGCGTAAAGGGAATGTTTCATATAAGGGCAATTCTAATCCTGTCCCTTATGGTTTCTATGTTTAGTTTATCGGCTCAGACGCCCCGCAAGGACAGCGGGGCGGAAGGGTTGTTGTCCATCAGCGGTATTGTCCAATCGTCTGTCGATGGTAAACCTATCCAAGGAGTTTCTATCCGAGTCGAAAGTGAAAAGGGTAGGACCTCTTCTAAGAATGATGGTTCGTTTTCATTGCAAGTTTCCAATCCTAAAGGTACAGTTTCGTTCTCCCATGTGGGATTTAAGCGTTTAGAAACTTCATATACTGCCGGAGTATCAATGCATCTAAAATTGATACCACTGGAGAATCAATTGGAAGAGGTAGAGGTGCTCTCTACCGGGTACCAAAAGATTCCAAAGGAGCGGGCAACTGGGAGTTTTGTGCAGGTGGATAACCAACTACTCAATCGTACTGTCAGCACAAACATAATCGATCGGCTAGATGGCTTGACTAGTAGCCTTGTTTTTAACAAAAATCCAGAAAGTAGCTCACCCATAACTATCCGCGGAAATAGTACAATATATGGCAATCAAGTTCCTTTGATTGTATTGGACAATTTTCCGTATGAGGGGTCCTTAGAGAGCATTAATCCCAATGATATCGAAACGATAACAGTATTAAAAGATGCCGCTGCTGCATCAATATGGGGCGTGCGTGCAGGTAATGGTGTCATCGTTATCAATACCAAGAAAGGGGCTAACAAGAAAACGCAAGTGAATTTAGTTTCTAACTTGACGGTATCTCAAAAGCCGGATATCTTTTATCGACCTCAGCTTTCCTCAAGCGAATATATTGCATTGGAAACCTCATTGTTCAACAAAGGATACTTCTGGAATGTCACAGATGGATTTTCACCCATCTCTCCAGTAGTGGCGATGCTGCAGCAACGAAAAGAGGGAGAGATTTCAACTGCAGACTCTGCAGCATTTGTAGATCGATTGAGCAGTTTTGATGGTCGGCACGATATTTCTAATACTATTTATCGCCCGGGAGTAAATCAACAGTATGCTGTATCGATACGTGGTGGCAGTACCGCACACCGATACTTTCTTTCGGGTGGATATGATAGAATCCGTGGTACCGTCATCAATCAGTTAGACCAACGCTATTCGCTTACAGCAAAAAATTCGTTCAATATCTGGAAAGATCGACTAATATTCTCTTCGGATATTTTCTTTACAGAAAGTAATAAGAAAGGAATAAGTTCCCCTTATCTGACACCAAGATATCCCTATGAGCGAATGTTCGACGAAAATGGCAATGCATTGGCCACAGTGAAAGATCTGCGTACAAGTTTTGTGGAAAGCATTGATACGGATCAAATGTTGGACTGGTCTTACTATCCTGCCAATGAGCTGAATGCAGACCGAATGATCAATGGAACTGACTATCGGTTGAATCATCGTATTGAGGGGGAAATTTTGCCGGGGTTAAATGTTTCAGCTAACTATCTGTTTCAAAAAGGAACACAGGATAATAGGCGTCATTATCTTTCCGAATCTTACTATGTACGCAACCTGATCAATACATTTACACAACTGGATAAAACGACCGGACAGCTGAATCGGCCCATTGAATTTGGCGATATCTTAGACCAGGACTATAGTAGATTCATCAATAAGGCCGGAAGACTACAGCTAAATTTTGATAAACAGTTCGGAAAACATCAGGTCCATACGCTGACTGGATTTGAAATTAGGGATTATAAAACCGAATCATCCAGCGATAGGCGTTACGGATATGACCCTGAAACAGGCATATCAGCTAATAATGCGATGGATTTTTCAAAAGAATTTGCACAGTATTACGGTTATGGAAGTTCACGAATTGCTGCTCGGGTTGCCAATAGCAGGACAATAGATCGTAACCGATCACTGTATTTCAATGGATCTTACACTTACAATAACCTTTACACCCTCTCAGCGAGTGCGCGTAGGGATGAATCAAATTTATTTGGCGTAAAAACTAACCAAAAAGGGGTGCCGCTCTGGTCACTAGGTGGTTTATGGCAGCTTTCTCATGAAGATTTTTATGGCATATCAGCCATTCCAGTTTTACGCCTAAGGGCTTCTTATGGTTATAATGGTAATCTAGACAAATCTATATCGGCCTATCTCACTACACTGGCTGGTACGGGTATCAATAGCTTTGGCAATAATTATTTGAAGATTTCCAATCCGCCAAACCCTTCTTTGCGATGGGAAAAGGTCGGTGTTTGGAATTTTGGTTTGGATTTCGAGACCTTAAAAAAACGCTTGAAGGGTTCTGTCGAATATTATCGTAAAGGTAGCACCGATCTAATAGCAAACAGTCCGCTGGCGCCGCAAGCTGGTGTGCTTACCATAAAAGGTAATGCGGCAGATATGGTAACTGCAGGCTGGGATATCACGCTCAACAGCCGCAATCTCATTGGGAAATTTAATTGGGAAACTACAGCATTGCTGAGCTTGGTTAAAGACAGGATAACAAATTATAAAGCCAGACAGAGTACCAATTTTGATGTGGTAACAGGAAATTATATCAATCCATTGGAAGGATATCCACTATACGCCTTATTTAGCTTCCCATATGTTGGACTGGACGAGCAAGGCAATCCGAAAGGAAGGTTAGAGGGACTGGAAAGCCAAAATTATAGTGCGATAATGAACAGTTCAAATAGTGTGGATTTAGTCTATTCAGGTTCGGCTACGCCGACATGCTTTGGTAGTTTAATAAATACCTTTCGTTATCGTGATTTTGATATCAGTTTTAATATCGTCTTTAAAGCAGGGCATAAATATAGACGTGGATCGCTAAATTATTCGGAATTGTTGACTAATTATATGCAGTCTGACTATGATAAGCGCTGGCAGCATACAAGCGATGAAACCTGGACTAACGTACCTGCAATGGTGTATCCTTTCGACAACAATCGCGAGAGCCTTTACAAATATGGCACAGCGCTGATTGAAGATGCCAGTTGCGTTCGTCTAAAGGATATACGTATTTCTTATTACAAAGCTTTCAACAAGCTTGGGATACGTGACCTACAACTCTACCTCTATGCCAATAATGTTGGGCTGCTAT
Source organism: Sphingobacterium prati (assembly GCF_013167215.1). Taxonomy (GTDB): domain Bacteria; phylum Bacteroidota; class Bacteroidia; order Sphingobacteriales; family Sphingobacteriaceae; genus Sphingobacterium; species Sphingobacterium prati. Next base: position 372,047 of record NZ_JABJWY010000024.1, on the reverse strand, counting down.
GGAAGGCAAATAAGGTAGGGGAAGATCCCGATTCCCCTTTGCTACCTATACCCCGGAACTTTAGTGTTGGATTAAATGCAAACTTCTAATGAAATGATGATGAATATAAATAAATACATTACTTCAATAGGTGCTTTTCTATTGCTATTCATGTCGTTATATATTACTGCCTGTAAGGATAGCTTTCTTGATGTGAAGCCCTCCACAGATATCGTGTCTCCAAAGACATTGGATGATTTTCAGCAAATGCTGGACTATCCCCGGATAAATCAAACATCAGCACTACCGTTCCTAGCCTCGGACGAGTATAGTATACCGGAGGAAAAAGACTGGTTGGCTCAGTCAAATTTGGAACGAAATGTTTATATCTGGTCCGATGATCGATATGGTGGACAGACGAGTATAGAAGATTTTAATTACCCCTATGAGGGCATATTTTATGCTAACTCGGTTATCAGCGGAATGGAAAATCTCAAAGAGACCGGTTCAGATAGGAAAAAATACAACCATATTTTAGGACAGGCCTATTTTGCACGTGCTTTTGCATGTTTTGATCTAGTCAAAAACTTTGCGGCGCCCTATGATGCGGTTTCGACAGGGAAGGAACTTGGAATTCCTTTAAAACGCTCCCCTAATATTGATCAAGTGGTAGAGCGGTCTACTATCCAAGAAAATTATGATCAGATCCTGTCCGATCTTAACAGGGCTACTTCATTATTGGACGCGCTAATTACGGCCAATAGAAACCGGGCGAACAAACCTTCGGCTTATGCTTTGGCTGCCCGCATCTATCTAAGTATGCGGGATTATGAGTCTGCCGAAAAATATGCCGATAGCTGTCTTGTTTTGTATGACAAGCTGATTGATTATAATACCGTTAGCTTAACAGCAGCGGCACCTTTTACGCTAGGCAATGAAGAGTCAATGTTGTATTCAACAGTGGGGCGCAATTATTCATTGGTATTATATGCGAGTACACAAAACATGAGTATTGATACGGACCTGTATAATCTATACACTGATAATGACCTTCGAAAATTCATTTTCTTTTCAAAAAATGCTGCAAACGGGCTGATCAAGACTAAAAGGGGATATAGCGGTTCTTCACGTTTTCCTTATTCGGGATTGGCTACGGATGAAATATATCTGATTAAAGCAGAATGCGCCGCCAGAAAAAATGAACTATACACTTGTAAGGATTATTTATTTAAGCTGCTTTCCAAAAGATATAAAACGGGGACATTCACAATGGATAACTTTTCAACACAAGATGAAGCCCTAAAGAAAGTGTTGACAGAAAGACGGAAAGAATTGGTATGGCGAGCAGGATTACGCTGGGACGATATACGGCGGCTCAACAAAGAGGACGCGAACATATCTCTTACGAGAAGGTTGGGCAATAGAACTTACCTGTTGGAAATAGGATCACCTCGGTTTACATTTCCGATACCGACCAACGAATCAATTTTTTACACAAACAATAAATAAGGATAGTAATGAAAAAGATCTTTTTCAAACGGATGATATTTCTAATAGTCTGCTTATGCTGTAAGTTATCTGGGGTACAGGCTCAAGTTGACATAACAATTGGAGGCCACTTTTCAAAAGAATTGCCAAAAGGTACGAAGTTTAACCTTATTGTTCTTGACGAATATGCCTTGCCAAATTGGTTCGCATTTTCGACAGTGTACAAGAGTGAAATAAGTGAGGACGGCAGTTTTCAACTCAACTTTAAACCTAAAAGTTCCAAACTTTTTGTAAGCTTTAAGCTCGAAGGATCGAAACATGAATATAACTACCTGAATAAAGAGGACAATAATTACACTCTGTACCTGATGGAGGCTGGGGATAGCTTGCGTATGGATATTTCGGATGATAATGTTATATTTTCAGGTAAAGGCGAGGATAGAATGAACTGTCAACAGGCCATATATTCCAACCAGATATTTCCGAGGAATGCTATTTTGCCTTTGCTTCGTCAGAAAGAACGCAAAAATAGCGGTGATTATGTAAAATCTTTAATTGGATTAATTGATAAAAATCTGCAAACAAAGCTGGCTATCCTTGACCTTTATAAAAATGATTTGACCGACTCAGTATCCCAGATCATAAAATACAATACGATCGGAGGAGCTTATCTTACCCTGTGTTCGCAATTTTGGTTGAACAAAGGAAAAGTTGGATTTGACTTTCCTGTATTCAGGCAAGAATATCTAAATTGGCTATCTCAAACTCCCGAAGATGGTAATGATTTGGCTGCATATGCGCCACTTTACATTAAATATCTCTTTGAACGGGAGCAAAGCCGTGCAGCTTATACTAAATATCCTGATAAAATTGCTCAGGATTTTGAATTTAGCGATATACTTCAAACGATTACTACCATGCCTGTAAACAAACAACGTGATGCCTTATTGACTGCCAGCGCAATTAATCTCGCTGAGCGAAAAGCAGGTGTACAAGATACTGCGGCAAGCATTTATAACATGCTAAAAGATCCCATTATTAAGGATCTATTTGAAAGGTGGCAATCGAAAACAGGTAATAATGTGCCGGCGTATGCCTTTAGCCTTCCCGATACATCAGGTCACATGCATCGCTTAAAAGACTTTAAAGGTAAGATGATCCTAATTGATCTTTGGTTCAACGGTTGCTTCGGCTGTAAATATATGAACAAAGAAATGCGCAAGATTATAGACCATTTCAAATCCAAGAATGCAAAGAATATTGTCTTTATCAGCCTCAGTGTTGATAAAACTAGAAAGGGATGGATAAATGGACTGAAGACCAAAGAATACAGTCAGCCAGAGCAACTGAAACTCTCGACCTATGGAACATCTTGGTTTGATAATCCATTCTATAAACATTATAATTTTAAAGGGGCTCCACAGCTTCTCCTTATTGACAAAAAAGGGAATGTTATTTCATCAGCGCCTCCAGATCCGAGGTTTGACGGTGGAAAGGCATTAATTGAGTTAATGGAAAAGAATCTTTAGTACAACAGGCCGGCAATAATAGCCGGCCTGCTTTCTTAGATCCAAAAAGACTATTGGTAAAAGGCCTTATCTGAATCTGGGTGTGGTTGTACACCATTTGCCGGAGTAGCTTGACTGTAGTCTAACGTCGAAGGCAATGAAGCATTCTCCGATTGAACGACACAGTCATTTGGACTTGGTTCCTGACAATTCTCAATAGGATTTGGCGGAGTGGTTACTTCGATGTACTTGCCAGTTGCCTGGTCATTTACCCAGTAACGCATCGTAGCCTTTCCTATTGTTACTGCTTCAAGTTTCTCGCCATTCTGATAGGCAAGCTTTGAAGCTTTTTGCGCTTGAGCATAGTGAGCCATTCCGGCTCCTGCTCCTAAAATTGCTACTCCCAGTAGCACTTTCCCATATTTTTTGATTTTTTCCACGGGATTAAATTTTAAATGTTTATAATTTTTTTCTTTTCAGAGCATAGAGTCCTGCTATCAGCCATATGATATTAAAGGCGATATGCGTTTTCCAGCCCATAGCTTCGATTACACCACCACAATGACAAAGCTTTTTCTCTGCAAACATGACCATCAAACTAAGGTATATTGTAAATACACCCATTAATAATGTCGATGCCCACAGTGCGGAGCGCTTTACCCAATATACAGGGATAATTAACAGTACAGCCAGCGCAACCTCCAAAGTGGGGATGCCATAACCGATCGCTTTCGCATACTGACCTAGATGGGGGATCTTACTATTGCCTTTAATGAAGGTGGCCATATTCATAAACTTGGCCCACCCTGTGTACATATACATAAAGACATAACCATAGATGATCAGATCAGGCAAGCGAAAATAGATCCAGCGTGCAACCCGGCGGATTAAACTACCGCGTTTTGTGGAGCTCGTAGGGTGATCCTGTTGATATGCTGAAATATTGATGCGCTTTTCCATAAGCTTGTACGTATTGCTGTTGTATCTTTTGGTTTTCTGCGGAGCCACCTGCCCATAACAGATGGGTTTCCTGGTTAGTCTTGCTGCTTACCGGCATCGCGGGAATAAGGCAAATTTTCTTTTGTACTGTTTCATAACGTTTGTTTTTTATTGGAGCTTTCGGATGGCAGCCTCACCTGTACATGTTACTTTCTTCGATTAAGCTTGATGGCATTGATCTGCTGCATCCGACCCGCTGTTACAAAGTTCTAAAGCAATACCTGTTATATTTTGGGATTTGGAGCACTATGTTTTGGAATTGAAATACCAATATTTTGGTATTCCAGTTCCAATAAATTGGTATTCAAGTCACAATAAATTGTGCTCGTTAATATTCCCTTTCACGCAAAATACGTCTCAGCAGTTCGATACTGATCCCCATAAACCGTGCAAGCTCTTTTTGCGTAATGTGCGAAAGTATGTCCGGGTATTTGTCAAAAACAAAATCGTACTTATCCTCATTATGGAGCGAAAGCAGTTTGTGCCTATAATCGAGATAGATCTGCTGCTTGTCCCTGAGATTGGCGTATAGGCAAAAGACTTTTGAATTGTTGCCGTTGATCTCATACAGTTGTTTGAGTGAGGTTCGGTACGTGCGGCAATCACTTAGTGCGGTAAACTGATAAGCGTGCCTTTGGTTGGGGATCATCAGCGATTCGCCCCCGATGGCGTAGCGCACCGGGCAGGTCTTTTCATACTTTCCAAAAATTCCGTCAACGATCAGATACAGGTCGCCCCAGTCATTGATCAATTGCTCCCCCTTAATAAATCGCTCTTCTGCAAAAGCTGTTTTTAGTTCTGGAATTTCCTTCTGCCAGTTGGGATAAATTTCTTTAAAAAAGGGATTTAGTAGGTCTTCTTTACTTCTCTTCATTGTTTAGTTTATGTTGGCATTTTTATGATAAAAAAAGAAGAGGCAATTTACCCATTTGATTAATTAAAGGTTAATTGAGGGATAAATGACCTATTTGAGGGGTGAACTGCATATACGAGGGGTGAATGGTATTTTAACCCCTTGTGGTAACCTACTTTTCAGTTCAGCGCTGTTTTTTGGCTCTATTTCCCTCAATTTGTATAATTTTTTCAATTTGTAGCAAATTTGTTTATCAGCTGATCATTGAATAAATATATCGTACGATAGAGCAGGATAGATTCGATCTGCATTATTCGAGTCAATAAAATGATTTAAAAATGGAAAATGAATTGCAAACAAGCGTAACAAGTGATCTATTTGAAGGCTATACAGCTTTTGAACTGTTTGGTGACGACCCCATATTGGGCGATCTGGATGATGATAAGTGTTGGACAGGTTCTTTATAGGCCTTAATCGTTCACCAATGACATCAGGTGATTCAAATCACCTGATGCTATCTTAACCTAAAAGCACATGAATAATCAAAAAAAAGAAGAGCTGCAGCGCCTGCTGTGGATGGCTAACGTACAAGGATTTTATCCGGATAAACCCGCGGTCGAATTGGAGGCTGGCTATCAGCGGTGGCAAGGGCACCGCCAACAGTTTGCACAGCTGGACAGGGATTTTTCGCCTGAAAATATTCGGCATGGATCTCCTAACCTTGAGCTCGCTTCTTTGTCCGGCAGCCTAGTATTTACCTTTCATTATGGCCCATATCGTCTGGTGCCACGTTATCTGGTCGCAGCAGGATACTCACTCACGATAGTAGTCTCGGATGCAGTGCTAGACAGAGAGCGCAGGCGATATGCACGTGATCTCGACGCGATGGGCTTGCCAGCAGATAGGCTCGAATGTCTGGAAGCGAGTAACGCAATGGTCATACGCAAGATGCTTCAGGCCATTTCCAACAATCGACTGATTCTCGTATTCTTGGATGCGAATGAATCAGTCGGCGGCAATGAAAGTAAAGAGGAGCAGGGGCGACTGCGGGTCTCTTTCGGTGCAAGCTACTTTTACTGGCGTAGTAACCTGCTCAAGCTTGCACATCGATTTGGACTGCCTGTCTACGCCATCCATCTCAGTCCAAAAGTTCATCATGCCGCACCAGCCTGGCAGATGGGGGATCCGCTCACCGTATTAAGCCCAGCTGATAGGAATAATCCCATAGCGATCTTAAATGCCTTTACCAAATTGCAGGAATTTTTTCATGCAATGATGCAAATAGATTGGACTGCCTGGGAAAACTGGGGGCTGATGCACCATTATAAGGGATTTGACGAGCGGACCGGATTAGGCATAAGGTGCAATGGAAGCTGGATGGTTCCTTTTTCCTTTGCGGATAAAGGTTATCTATTTGACTTGTCTAGAAAGATTTTTTATGAAATTGTTCTTAAAAAGAATGAAAATTTCTAATTTAGGTTAAAACTTAACCGAATTTCATATGAACATTTTTTCATTCAATCTGGATTTTTTCAATCAGTTGCATTACAGATTCTTACTTGGAGTCACATTATTTGGCGTATTGCTGGCCATCATATTCAAAGATGTGTGGTTAAATCATCCGCTGATCATCTATTTACTGTTAATAATTCCGTATATATTCTATTTTGCGGTCTGTTTTATGACTTTTCATATCGTCAGGCTGCAGAAATATAGGCTCTGGTTTCTATTGCTGCCTGGTGTCGTACTGCTTGTATTGGTTTATCCTGTCATAAAATGGTATTATTATAGTTTTCTGACTGCACACGGCGTAGTGCTCTATTTCCCTTGGAAGGATGGGGATGCGCAAAAGCTATTTATTAAAATCGTTCGTGGGCTTTCGTTCGTGCTGCTTATCCTTGGACTCGATACCTTTTTTTGGCAAAAGAAACAAAAATCAGTAAAAATAAATGAACTTCAGCTCGCAGTAAAAGATATTTCTGATAATGCACTGCTGTCGGGACATTTTTTGTTTAAACTTTACCAATTTTCAGTAGAGAAGAAAATTGTGTTTGACCTTACAGTACTGGATTTCTTCCAATACATCATCAATAAGATCGCCATGCGTGATAGTCGGGTAGCGTTGGATGAGGAATGGGCTTATTTCAAACAATTGGTGGATATATGCGTGCATCGTAAAATAGAGATCAAAGGAGAGGAGCTTGTCCCAGCTTATATCTGGAACAGGTCTGTCCCTACGCTTTCGCTGATGACCTGGATTGAAAATGCAGTTTCTTATAGCCCGATAGGTAAATCGTTCCCTATTGTTATCGAGTGGATACGGGAAAAGGATGCAACCGTTTTTACAGTACGTAATCGTATTGCGGGCAGAAATGGAGAGAAGGGAACCGGCAGGGGGCTGATACTGGTCAATCGTCTTTTTGAGTCTTTACAAAAAGACAGGGTAAATGTTGCGTATCGTATTGAGGAGGAAAAGTATTTTGTGGTGGAATTAAAATTTATGAATTAATTATGCCTAAGTATAGTATCGTCGTGGTCGACGACGACAGATCGGATGCCAACAAGGTTGTCGATCAGATCTTAAAATTAAAAGATATCCACAAAATAGGGGATTTTGAAGATGTCAGAGTTTTTGAGAATGGAAAGGATGCGCTCAACTACCTGATGCGCAATAAGGTGGATATTCTCTTTCTGGACATACAGATGCCTGAGCTCTCAGGATTTGAGCTCTATAAGGTATTGCCGCAGCAGATGCGTCCGGCACTGGTTTTTGTTACGGCCTATGCTGAGTTTGCGCTCGATAGCTACAAATTGGATGCCTGCGATTACCTCATGAAAAATGTCAGTTTTGAAGCTATATTCCTTGCATTAAACAAATGTCTAAAACGATTAGGTGCGCCAATCATGCTTGCTCCTGCGGTACAGCGCGAATATTATGTCTACGAAGTCAAAGACTCCCGCAGTAAAAGAGTCTTGAAATATCGGGATATCGTCTATATCCAGAGCATAGACAATTATGTGGAGATAGTGACCCGCAATGAGCGGCTGATCTGCAGAATTACCATGGAGGAGATAGAAGAAAATATGCCGATTTCTTATTACGCACGTATCCATCGGGGATACATTGTCAACTTCAATTTTGTCAAGAATATTGATGGTGCCGAGCTATGGCTCACTGAAGGTGAAAAAGTTAGTCTTCCAATCAGTAGGACGCGCAGAAAAAATATTGCTGGAATGGGAAAATCGGCTGAATAACCCGTCTTTTATAAACCCTAAATAAATCTGTATGCGTAAAAATCAGTATCTCAGGGGCTTTTCCATAAGCTCCGGGCATTCCTTTGCCCAAAAATTGGTCTTGGTGGAACTACTGGCAGTAAAACGTCAGCTGGCTACCTATCTCGACTTGCGGGAGCAGCTAGAAGCGGAAAATGTCGTGCTTCGCGATGCGGAGTATGTCAAATCGCATGTCGGTATCTCAACTGAGACACTCTATCGGCTCCAGCGCGATGGCTATATCTGTATAGCCAAACGAGAACGCAATAAGCGTTATTATCGGGATGTGGATGTAGAGCGGCTACGGCTTAGCTACCGTGGGTTGTAGGTACTGCTCGATCAATTGATTTTTACCTGTACGCGGATTACTTTCTTCGGGCGTCTCTCTGGTCGGGGAGACGTTTTTTTATTGCGGTGTAACCTCCCTTATGATCAGCTGGGCTAGGAATGAATATTTTTCTGCAATGGGGGGCAATATCTTATAGCGGCTTTTGAATAAATTATATTTTTGTAAATTGACCTATCAAATGCTAACGATGGATAGTTTAATCGATTATATCTTGCGATTTGGTGATCTCAATACGTCGGAGATCGCATCAATCAAAGCAAGTGCTACGCAAATAGAATTGAAAAAGGGAGAATATTTTTCAGAGGCCGGGGCAGTGCCCAGACAGGTGGGTTTTGTCGTGCAGGGCGTGCTAAGGGGCTGTTATTATAATCAGGCAGGAGAAGATATCACACGCTGTTTTATTGCTGAAGATAGCCTGGCAGCGGATTACCTTAATCTGGAATCGCACCAAATCTCGACCGAATATATTCAAGCCTGTACGGACTGCAAATTAATTGTTTTTTCAAAGGCACAATGGGAGGGATTATCCCATACCGTTGCCGCATGGGACACCATAAAAAATAAAATGGTGCAACTCTGTATGTATCAAAAATCAAGAAAAGGACCCGTGGTATCGCAGGATGCTTCTTCCCGCTATCTTGAATTTTTGAAAAATTATCCTGATGTCATGCTCCGTGTGCCACTCCGTTATATCGCATCTTATCTGGGGGTGACGCAGCAATCCCTGAGCAGAATACGTAAAAATATCACTTGATGCATTTTTTACCATTTGGTAAAGAAATATTTTGGGGACTGTTATAATATTGCTTTCAGATTTTAAATATAAAAAAGATGAAAACAGTACTTATTACAGGTGCCAACAAAGGCATTGGATTTGAAACAGCGCGGCAATTACTGGAGCAGGGCTTTTACGTCTATTTGGGGAGTAGAAGTTTACAAAATGGGCTGGATGCCGTAAAAAAGTTGGCTGCATCAGGGCTTACACATGTAGAGGCTATTGCACTGGATGTGACCAGCCTGCGCTCAGTAAAAGAAGCGCGTGATCAGATCGCTGAAAAAACAGCTGTACTTGACATATTGATCAACAATGCCGGGATTAATGGCGATGCGCCCTACACCGCCTTGGAGGCTAGCGAGGATCAGTTTTTGGCGACTTTTGATACCAACGTCATTGGCGTATCCCGGGTTACCCAGCATTTCCTTCCCTTGCTGCAACAATCGGATCAACCCCGTATTGTGAATGTGAGTACCAGTGTTGGCTCGCTTTCGTTGCAAAGCAATCCGGAATGGCCTGCCTATGACTACGCGAAGTATGCCGTCTATGCTGCCTCCAAAGCTGCACTAAACATGTATACCATACACCTGGCCTATGAGCTGCGTAATACAAACTTTAAGATCAATGCCGTATGCCCGGGGTATACAAAAACGGATTTCACAGGCCATAATGGGGGTGAGGTTGAGCAGGCTGCTGGCAGGATCATCAAATATGCACTGATCGATGAACATGGCCCCTCCGGCAGATTCTTTAGTGAGGAAACGAACCCTGGCTCGGGTGAAATTCCATGGTAATGTGCGCTTGATAAAAATGTCGGTTGGATGCTTGTATTCCCCAAAGGAGACAACCCGACTGACACAATAAATGGATAAGCCGTTTGACATCTTGTGAAACGGTTTTTTTATGCTGGATCACCCGATACCAGCGGTGCTCAATGAATGGCTTTCTCGTAATAGTTTCAACTCTTCGGTTATTCGCCCGACTGCCCAATATTCTTCGGACTTTCTCCTGACCAACTCCTGCCTTTGCGGCAATTTCCATCGAAATGGCATCGGGATTTCATCGGAAAAATAGCATCCAAACCCGATGAAAATTCGATGAGAACCCGATGAAAGGTGGGAGCTGATTGGGAGTTAACTGCCTGTTGATTCATCTCCAATACCGCTAAAACTTGCGCTCTTTTTTCAAGTTTTGTGCTTCAAAACAGCCGTCATATTTCGTTGTATTCGGTCGGTGATCGGTCTACTTTTCGATACCCGTCGGTCAGTCTTCGGTCTACCATTCTATGTCTATTTGTTTCTGATTTAAAGTGTTTTATGTTTGTTATGTCAATCACAAGTACCGGTATGTAAAAGTGATGATTTAAACAAATGGGAACTATTGTAAATGGAGCAAATGGAGGCTTTAAGGGTAAAGCCGGCTCAATAATCGGAAGTAGTTGGAAGAGTATCAACTACATTAAGGGGCTTTATAAAAAAAGATCAAAGCCCGCAACAGAAGCACAGATGATGCAGCAGGAAAAATTCAAAACACTGATGCGATTTCTGCTGCCCATCAACTTCTTTTTAAAGATCGGATTTGGCCGTAAAAATACGGAAAAATTGACACCGATCAACGCGGCGTTTCAATTTAACTTGAACCAGGCAATCGCCGGCGTCTATCCGGACTATACCTTGGATTATTCCAAGATCAGTATCTCGGATGGTGGCCTGTACGGCGGTGGAACTGTTGGCGTGTCGTATGACGCGGGTGACCTCACCTTCATCTGGAGTACAGATGCAAGCGAGACGTTCGAGACTTTTGAAGATGATATTGTCTATGTATTGGCTTATCATCCCGAGAAAGACGAATTTATATCCACACCTACGCCAAGTTCCCGTGCGGCTGGTACGGTGTCATTTACAGTGCCCGAGCATCTGGCGACGGGTGCTGTACATACCTGGCTGTTTTTGTCCAATCGGTCGAAAACCAAGGTGTCCAAAAGCGTGTATCTAGGCGAGGTACAGCTAATCTAAATTAAACTGGGTTGGGCCATGCTGGCTCAGCCCATATTATACCACGTATTATGGCTAATAAAACTATCAGTCCTGCTCAGCAGCGGGTACGGGCTGCCTTTAAAGTGGGGGCTGCATTTCTGGCACCCTTAAATGGATTGATCAAAAAAGGCTTTGCCGAAATGGCTAAACGAAAGAATTCACTTGCATCGGGACTCGCACTGGGCTATACATTGCAAATGGCAATTAAATATGAAACAGATGGTCCGGTTGTCGATCCTGCTTTGGTGCGGTTGAGTGAAGGTTCGCTGTGGGGTGTCGTAAATGGGCAGGTGCATCGTTACGTCGATCGCATTGAAGTGGCCCATGAAATGCAATTCTCGAGCTTAGTTAATCATGACGACCGGCTGATCCTCTGTGCTTACCAAGTAGAGAAAGGCTATGCCTTTGTCAATGAGCAGATCTGGCAACGGCGGGAGGGTAAGGTCGTCGTTCCGATCCCGGAAGGTTTCCAGGACGATGGATTCCATCTCTATTTGCTGGTCTCAAACAGGAAGGGTTCAAAGTATTCACGCTCATTGTATTTGGGCTATTCAACGAAATGAAAACGAAACATATCCTGCTGCTCCAACGGAAATATGGAGCTAAGGGAACAAATGGAACCATCACCTACAAAGGGGAGCTGATCTGTCATACGATTGAACTTCCGGATAGAAATAATATCCCGCGTATCAGCTGTATTCCTATCGGGCAGTATAAACTGCAAAAGCGCCGCTACCCAAAGCATGGCGAGCAGATTGGTATTCCAATGGTGCTCGGCCGCGAAGCGATCCTGATCCATGCCGCCAACAATGCATTGCGTGAATTGCAGGGTTGTATCGCTCCGGTCACCACCTTAACAGGTGAAGGTACAGGCGATCACAGTGGTAAAGCGCTGGCGAAGTTGAAAGCGCTGGTGTATAGCTTGTGGGACCAAGGCGCAGAGGTTTATTTGAATATTCGATAGAAATTGGGAGGACATGAATTGGCTACTGCATTCCTTTGTGCCATCTTCTTAACAATCTGACGGCATAAATCAAACTCGCTGTGCTCAGACAATGATTTATGCTACCGTCATATTGCGTCAGCGATAGGCAGTCGAAATGCTATGCTTTCAATTCCTTGTCCTCCTTTATTGCTCGAATAAAAGTGGGCAGGATGAGCGATCAGCAGCTTCATATTCCGACTGCAAATTGATGAAGTCCCATGGTGTAAAAAATGAATTCCTGCCTGAACGAAGTGAGTTTGAATTCATTTAGCCATTGGGCAATAGCAATTGCATCAAGGAATATAGCGAATGATCACCGTCCTGTCTATTTAAAAGTAATGACCATGAAAAAAATCTTAAATAAAATCGGACAGGTGCTGCAGGTGGTCCTTCTGGCGCCGGTCAAACTGCCCGGAAAGGCAGCAAATATATTGAAATACATTGCACTGGGGCTGGGGATCGTGGAGACGGTCTTGGAAGAGGATAAGCCACCTCCTGAAAAGTATTCTGATGAGGGCACCGAGCATACATCAAGCGGCGAATCTCGCGGATCCACAGGCTCTCCGGTGGATGATGACGAGCTGCCGGTAATGCCCAAGGAAAGGAGCGAAGCCGATGAAACTGAATGATATCCGCATCTCCGCGATCGGTGGTACGCTTTGCTCCATCTGGGCAAGTATCTCGCTGGGCGATGTACTGCAAACTGCTTTAACAGCCGCTTTGGGGACCTTGGTCAGTTTCGCCACGAGTAGGCTACTGGGAAGGTGGAATAACAAGACCGGCAATAAGAAACGTTAGACAGTGCTCTGAAGACGTCTCCTAAAATTGGGAGGCGTCTCTTATGCCTGATAACTATAATTGACCATGGTACCAAAGATGGACTGCTGTCAGCATGAGCATTTTAAAGATTTATTGACAGGATCGGATCAAAAAATGATCGATCAGTTAAAATTCACCTTGCGAGATTCAAAATAGGTAATGGGAATCATAAAAATAAAGCCGTTTGAGATCTCCCAAACGGCTCCGTCACCCGGAGATGACTGATATAATAAAACAAACAACAGCGAATTATTGCTCTGGATAAAGTGTAAACTGAAACAGATGGCTTGATTCCAGGTATTTCTGCGCCAATTCTTTCACCTTTGCAGGGGTAATGGACTTAATCTGCTCGCTTTCATTAAAAATACGCGCCGGATCAAGCTGATCAACCGCACTGCTCAACAGGTAGGACAGCCAGAAACCATTGTATTGCAACTGCTGACTGCTGCTCAGGAGTTTTTCTGCAATGTATTTATCAACATCTTCCTGCGATGGCCCATTCTTACGGATCAGTTCGATCTCTTCGAGGGCGGCGGCCACTAATTTGTCAACTTGCTCGGGTGCTGTTGTAAAGGATATATTCATGCCAAACCGCTTCCGTGGATTTTTGGCAAGTGAAGGTGATACGCTAATGGAATAAATACCGCCTTCTTTCTCCCGTAGCCGCTCCGTCAGCTTAATCGTTAGGCTGCTTGACAGTGCGTCCATCAGCAGATTATTGTACTCGCTGTAATCTTCATAGGTGCCCAGATAGGCCATTGCTACAGTGGATTTCTCTTCTTTCCCCTTATAAATAGCGCGGCGGATACCCTGCTGCGGCGGATAAGCACCATTGTCCACGAACGATTCCTTGCGTTTGATATTGGGTAATGTGGCTAGATATTGTTTGATATAGGGATCTATAAAGGGACGGTCAAAATTGCCGACAATCACAAATGTAAAATCTGAGGCATCTGCAAATCTGTCTTTATAGATTTCGAAGGAGCGGTCAAAATCAATTTCCTCGATTTTTTGTAAAGTTGGCGCAGTTTTACGTGGGTCGTTGTTGTACAAAGCAGCGGCAATAGAATCTGTGAAAAATGTACTGGCTTGTTGCTGTCTATTTTTGAGGGACAGTTTTGTTTTTTCAAGATTGGTTTTATTGATATCCTTATCCAGACGGGGGACCGTGAAATAACCGTACAATAGCTCAAATGCTGTTTGTAGATCTTCACGATTGGATTGTGCTTTAATACCTTCGCCGATTTCATTGATGAAGGGGCTGGCCGTGGCATTCTTACCATTAAGGTAATGGGAGAGCTGTAGCGAATTAAAAGGACCCAATCCACTATTGGTGACGATATTGACAGCATTGGTTGCGGACTGGAAATCTTTAAGTGCATACTGAGAATACCCGCCAGGACTATAAGAGGTCAGCAGGATTTCGTCGTTTTTTAATGTTGTGGGCTTTAGGATAACCTTGGCACCATTACTCAGCAAAAGGGTCTGTGTACCTACTTTCTTATCTTCCTGCTCACTGATGATCTTTCCCGGCTGTGGTAGGCCTGGCAATAGCTGATCTGCGAGTTGTTCTTCTTGATAGGCACTTACCTGTTGTTTTGACGCCCTACTGATCCAGTCGTTCAATATAGACTCGTTGGGAACTGCTTTAATATCGTCATTATAAATCAACACCATATCGCGATTCTGATGACCTTCAAATTCTTTGCCATAGGTCAGGATATCGGTCATACGGATTTCCTCAAGTGCTTGGAGCAGGATAGGCTGCAAAAATTGAAAGGAAGGTGCGGGTTCTCCTTTGAGGTAGTGGGCCAGGATCTGATCCATAAAGGATTTGGAGTCTGTCTTGTCGTATTCTTTGAGGCTCTGTATGAGCATGCTGCGGTAGTCGGACTTCAACCGATCGAGTTCAGCCTTGGTGAAGCCATGTGTAGCAATCTGGCCCAGGGTGTAGTATACGGCATTGATACTGGACTGCAGGCTGTCGGGCTTGGGCATAATCTGAATGCCATTGGTTTCGATATTGCCAACAAGCGCGCTATTGCTCAGCGATGCTGCCAGAAAAGGTGTCGCTGATTTTCGCGTTTGTTCGGCCAGACGCATATTGCAGAGCTGGACAAAGAAATCTTTGGCCAATGAGTTTTTATAGTCGCTTAGCTGCCGCGTTTTCCGTGCTTCCTGTTTATATAAAATCTGTAAGGAGCTTTGTGTGACTTCGGGATCGGTGAATGCCAAAAATTGGTTCTTGCCGTTTAAAGAAATCGGGTAGCTTTTGGATTGCGGGGCGTTCTTTGGATTTTTTAATCCCGAAAACTGGGTTACAATCTCTTTTTCGATCGCATTGACGTCGATATCGCCGACGACGATCAGCGCCTGTAGCTCAGGGCGGTACCAGTCTTTGTGAAACTGCCGGATCTCTTGGTGTTTAAAGTTGTTGAGCACTTCATCGGTTCCGATTGGCATACGGGATGCGTAACGCGATTGGTTGGTCAATAAGGGAAATGTTTTTTCCTGCAGGCGGTGGGAAAGTCCACCCCGTTGCCGTTTCTCCTCGAGGATCACACCGCGCTCCTGATCGATTTCATCATCTTCGAGCAAAGCGCCATTCGCCCAGTCGCGCATAATCAGGATACCTTGGCGCAAAAGTACCGGATCTGTGGTCGGTAAGGGTAATTGGTACACAGTCTCTTCAAACCCAGTATAAGCATTGAGATCAGCGCCAAAACGGATTCCTGATTTTTGTAAATAGTTTACGAGCGCATTTTTCGGAAAATGGGTTGTCCCATTGAAATTCATATGTTCCAAAAAGTGGGCAAGCCCTTGCTGTTTGTCGGTTTCCTGTAGCGAGCCTACTTTGTTGGCCAGATAGAACAGTGCGCGTTCTTTGGGTTCGCTATTCCGTAGGATAAAATATTGAAAACCGTTGGCCAGTTTTCCCACCTTAATAGCGGGGTCAAGGGGGATAGACTTATTGGATCTGACGGAATGTTCAGTCTTTGCCTTTTGGGCATAGGTAAATGTTGGTGCAGCCGATCCAACGGATAGGGCCAGAAGTGTAAAAAATAGGGTTGTATGTCGCATGTTTTAAATATTTTTACGGTTTTGTTCTAATAATTCAAGTACCTTTTCTTTCTGGATCAGTACCATTCCATGTTTGTCGCTGCTGATTCCTTTTTCGGACCGGTAGCTGTAATAGGGGACTTGTCCGCGCATCTGGGTAGGCATATAGACAAACTGAACAGAACTATCTTCCTGCTGCAGCTGCTGGCCTACTTCAACAATGTGTGTGGAGATCAGGTACTGGCAATTGTGGTGTTGCTGGAATGCGCGTGTGACCGTAAGGGTGGCTTCAAAAGCATCCTTGACATTAGTCCCCTTGAAGAGTTCATCAAAAATCACAACCATATTTTTCCTTTGATTGACATACTCGGCCACCTTTTTGACACGGAGCACCTCAGCATAATAGTGGCTATGGCCCATATCGATGTCGTCCGACACGTTGATGGAACTGTATAAGCCCTCTTTTACGGAAAATAGCATCCTCTTAGCGGGCACCGGAAGGCCTAGATGGGCAAGGTAAATGGCAATGCCAAAGCTCTTCATATAGGTGGATTTGCCCGCCATATTTGCCCCGGTCAGAAAGATGAGGTTCTTCTCGCGATCAAAATGCAGGTCATTGCCCACGGCATTGGGAATGGTCGGATGATAGACATTTTCGAGCAGAATATGTTGTCTTTCTGCCGGAAGGACTTCAGCCCGCACAAAACCCTGCGCATTGGCAACGGAAGCAATAGACTGATAAAGATCGATGTGATAGACTGCAGAGAGGCTCTGCTGAATCTCTTTGGACCACTTGTGCCGCAACTGATAATCACAGCTTGCTGTCAAACCTAGGGGGATACCCTCAGCATGGGATTCGATTTTCTGCTGTAGCTGTACCAGCTGGCCATATTCCTCGCGCAACCACGATTGGTCAAAGATGCTTCCCTGGAGCAGGCCTGTGTTGTCCTGCTGTTGAAGTTCGGATAGATAACCGGCCAAATGCAGCATAATCCGAAGGGTGGTGCGAATACCGGACTCCAGGTATTTCTTTTCTTCTTTTAAACCCAGGCTGGCCAGCAGCTTGCGGCGGCCTGCATGGGCGAGGGTCAAGGCAAAGCCTTGATCCGAATAGCTGTTGGTAAAACTCTGTGCAATATCCAGATCATCTGCGTTGATCTGGAAGATATGCGGTAAACTCCTGAAAAATGAAACCAGCGCTGCCTGTCTATCAATGGCATCAGGGGTGGTAAAAGGCTGCTGAAACAGTTTTTCCAGCAGCAGCTCCCCGCCAAAGGTCTCGGTCTTATTGTAAAGTGAAAAGATGGAATCGCGTTTATATTTACCGGAAATATTGAGATCCTGAAGTGTTTGTTTATCAATGATGAAACTCATAAGCCCGTTTGTTTTTGAGAAGTTAATAAATCAATGATGCCTTCGTTTTCTATGATGATCATTCCATGCCTGTCTGCCGAAATCCCCTGTTGCAGCTTATAGCTGTAGCTTGGCTTGCCTTGTACCATGGTTGTGGGTAGAAAAACAAATTTGATATCGGGATACGCGTGCATCAGCTGCTCTCCGGCTTCGAGAATATGGGTGGATAGTACAAATTGACATCTGGGATGATGATATAGTCTGGAGACCACTTCAACGGTACCTTCAAAGGCATCCTTGACATTGGTACCCCGAAACATCTCATCGAAAATGACGAAAAGCCGGCGCCCCTCAGCAAGCTGCTGGGCGACCTTCTTGATGCGCAATACCTCGGCGAAAAAATGGCTATAGCCCATGGCGATATTGTCGGGCAGGTTGATCGAGGTAAAAATCCCGTCCCGAGGACTGAATACCAAACGTTTTGCCGGCACTGGAAAGCCGACATGTGCCAAATAAAGTGCAATACCCAACGACTTCATAAAGGTGGACTTACCGGCCATATTGGCCCCGGTCAGGAAGGTGATATTGTGTAAGATGTCCATACTATGGTCGTTGCCTTTGGCATTCCTGACCAGTGGATGAAATACACCTTCATAGATCAGGTGTTGATCCTTACTGCTATCGACAAGTGGAAGGACGAAATGCCGCTCGTTGGCGACGCGGGCAACACTCAGGTAAACGTCAAAGGTATAGATGTCACGAAGGATATTTAATAAGAGGTCTTTTTCCTCGAAGCGGAGGATATTGTCGTATTGAATGACCGTATCACGCTTTAGCGGCTCTTTTTCTTTGAGCAGCGGAACCTGGTCTAATCCACTGTTCTCAAATTTGAGAGACCACTTTTTTAGTTCTTCCCGATAGTTATCTTCAGTGCCGGTGCTGGAATGGATAAGCTCTTTCCAGCAGTGCATGATTTTGCTGCAGGCGATAATGCCGGCAATCACTTTTTTGTAGTCGGTATCGCCACCGGCAAATTGCTGAAAGCGTTCTTTAAAAGTCAGATTTCCCGCTTGCAGGCGGCTACGCTCATCGGCCATATCCAGATAAAATAGGGCCTGGTCAAACCAGCTGGACTGGAAGGGGAATTGCATAGGCTGCTCCATAAAATATTGAATGGTAGCCGTACGCCGGCCAATGGCGGTAGCATCTGAAAGCGGATAATTGAACCATTCTTCCAGAAGTTCGGCTCCGCCCGAGGTGGCGGTTTTGTTGTAGAGACCAAAGATGGACTCTGTACCCCTGGCAGCAAAGATCGAGAGGTCGTCCCGCGTCTGTTTGTCTATGAATAATCCCATAATTAACGCCCCCTTCTTCTGATCCAGATAATGATACCAGCACCCAACATGCCCAGTGGTATGATGTATTTGATTAGCAATTCAATGTATGTCCAGCTGCTTTCGCCGATCCGTAGGCTTTTATCAATCGAATCGGGTAGACGCATATCCACAGGGACTTCGCCATCACTAAGCCAGGAGAAAGCTGCGCTGACCAACGAAAAGTTGGAGGCATTGACCTGATTGCGTTTGATGAAAAGTTCGCTGTTGCTGATCCAGTCGGCATCTCCGGTGACCAGGATTTTTTGTTCTTTATGGCCGACTTTTCGGGATAGGGCCACGACTGTTGGGCGGCTTCCCTCATGCTCGCCGGCAGCGGCGTTGACAGCTGGTTTGTTGTCAATGAAATTAAGGTTTTCAAGCTCATTCCAGGTCCCGGTCGTATCCGAGGTAAAAAGTACCTTGGATTGGAACGGCGATTGTGGCGATACCAGGATACCAGCTGTACCGGACATCGTGATGACCTCTTCGCGGCGGGTCATTGGTTGGAGGTAATAGGAAAAATCCTCGCCCGTCTTGGTCGGTTTGAGTGTCAACAGGTCTGGTTGTAAGGCTTCTTGCTGTTTGACCAGTACGCCAGGTTCTAAGGTAACGCCCAATGGCGATGCGATGCGGTTGAAAATAGCTTCTTGCCCCGGCTCTCCGGCGAGCATCATATTGCGGCCGCTGGCGATATAGGCATGCAGGTTGGATAATTCCCGGTCATTGTAGGCCTGGCGCGGTTCGGCAATAATCAAGATATTGATGTTTTCGGGAACTGGCTTTGAAAGGTCAATTTCTTTGAAATCAAAACCTTGGTTGATCATCGAATAACGGAAGGTCTTTTCCTGAGTGATAGTCTTATAACCGCGGTCCTGTGTAGAGTTGCTGTTGCGCTCGCCATGTCCCGATACAAAGCCCACCACAG
The DNA here is from genome assembly GCF_013167215.1 of Sphingobacterium prati. GTDB lineage: Bacteria > Bacteroidota > Bacteroidia > Sphingobacteriales > Sphingobacteriaceae > Sphingobacterium > Sphingobacterium prati. The sequence goes on along the minus strand of NZ_JABJWY010000024.1, from coordinate 352,269 downwards.
GTAGCTCATCCATGACCAGACGTTTGATGGCAGCGCTGATTTCGGATTCGAACGGCACGCGTTGCATGTCATCGTAAACACGTAAGAAGGTCTTCCGCCCATTTTCACGTTCCAGTACACGTACAAAACGATAGTTTTCCGAAGAGAGGTCTACTTGTTTTTTGATGGCCTCATAAGGAAGGATATCAAAATTCCATTTATTGAATTTCCGCAGGGTGTCCAAACGCTGTTCGGCATCGAGTTTTGGAAACTGTCGGTCGAGAATGGGATTCTCGGTCTGATGGTAGTAATACACATATTCCATCTCTATTTCGGGCTTGAAACGGATGTATTTCTCAAACGAGCCTACATCACTTTTGTAGGCGGAAGGGAGTCCGATAAAACTATTTCCATCAAGCATATTGACGTAGGTGGTGATCTTAAATCCACCGTTCAGTTTTCCCATGATAGCTTGGCTACTGGGGCGTAGGGTATTGCTTTTTCGGTAGGTGCTGTCATAATATAATTTGACAAAAGGCAGGGTGGTCAGGTATCCGACAAAGAACACCGCAAAGGTGATACCGCCAAATTTCAGTAGGTTTTTGCCTATCGACTGTTTCTTTCTGATGGCTTGAAGACGGAATATAGAGTAGCTGACAAAAAGTACATTAACAAGAATGAAGTAAAGAATATCTTCTGTCGTGATCAAGCCTGCGATAAAGGTGTCAGCTCGGCCATTGATGGCCAGCCAATAGGTAATCTCACGAACAAAGGGAATGTCCTGCCAAAGGCCACGTGCAAAGTTCATCATCGCAAATACACAGAGTGTACCAATGGCCGCCACGATATTGTAGCTGGTCAATGACGACATAAAAAGACCCACTGCAGCATAGGCTGACAACAACAGGAAAAGTCCGAGCAGGCCCGTCATCATCGGTCCGATATCTGCATTCACCACCGTGCTCATGGTAAAAATGACCAGAATTGAGACTGATAAGGTAAGGACAAGACCAAAAAGCAGCAGTGCAATATATTTGCCGAGAATAATCTGGCTATTGGTGATGGGTGAAGAATACAATAATTTGATGGAACCACTGCTATATTCCCGGCTCATTATGCTCATCGTCAATAAGGGCATGTAGAGGTAGAGATAGGATTGTACCTTTGGATAGATACCACCCCAAGCAGATGAAAATAAGCTTTCCGTTGCATTGACAAGGTCAATTTTCATGGATTGTAGCTGGACCATACCGGCATAGGAGGCGGAAAATAAATAACCTATCTGAAAGGTAAAGATCATCAGGACAAGCCATGCGACAGGTGAGTAAAAAAGCACCTGCAGCTCTGTTTTTGCTATTTTTAATGTCGTTTTCATGTTTGAATGGAATTATACTTTTCTTCTTTTTCGTGTCATTTCGGCAAATACGTTTTCGAGCGAACTTTTTTCGGAATAGATCTCGATCAGATTCCAATTTTCCTGGACGCTTTTTTCTACTAAGGCCCCCACGAGTTCCTGTGTGTTGGTGGAGCGTATTCGAAACTTAATGTTGCCCAATGGCTCCATATCAACAAAGCCGGGAAGCTGCTGAAATGCCTCCATGGATGGGGGCGATATCAGGCTGACAACAACACTGTTGGGAGCGACTTGATTGTCAAATTCTTCAAGTGAACCCGAAAAAATCATGCGACCCTCGTGGATCATCCAGATATGATCGCAGAGCGCCTGTACTTCTTGTAGGATGTGTGTGGACAACACGACGGTACGTTCTGCTGCGATCTCGCGGATCAGGTGCCGGATGTCGAGGATCTGATTGGGATCGAGGCCATTGGTTGGCTCATCCAATACCACAAAGTCAGGCTCATGGATAATCGCCTGAGCGATACCCACCCGTTGCTGGTAGCCACCGGACAGATTTTTGAGCAGGCGGTGGCGGAAATGGGCGATGCTGCATTTTGAGAGCACACGTTCGATAGCGGCAGGAATTTTGTCGGGCGCCATCAGACGTAAGTTGGCTGTATGGGTGAGATATTCCTCCACCGTCAATTCGGGTAGCAACGGTGGCTGTTGAGGGAGAAAGCCAATGTGTTTCTTTGCTTCTACCGGATGCTGTGCCATGCTGATGCCTCGGATATAGACCTCACCGTGTGACTGGTTCACCACGCCGCACATGATATTCATGGTCGTAGATTTTCCAGCTCCATTGGCTCCTAATAGGCCATAGATGCCATTTTTTTGTACTTCAAAATTAATGTCCCGGATAGCCCATTGGACGTTGTACCGATGGGAAAGATCTACCACCTGAACAATGGGTGTGTCGTTTGCTGTGCTCATGTTATCTTTTATTTTGGTATGAGTAATCCCCGGACACTGTGTTTTTGTTGTCATGGACACAGTGCCTGCTACCAGCGGAAATACTTTGTACGCCCGCTAGCAGTAGGGGATCATATTTATAATGCTTTTGTTACCTGGGATTCTGAACGATTTCAGGATTTAAAACAATGTATTTGGATGCAATAGGCATGACATACCGATTGCTGTTGGGGGCCAGGGTGAAAGACTCGCCTTTATACGTCCGTGTCTGCGTGTTGACAAACCCCGGTTCGGCCGCGAGACGTTTCTGGTCAAACCAGCGCAATCCCTTTCCCATCAGCTCTTTTCGCCGTTCGTTGATCACGAGCTTTAGGGTCGCCTGCTGACCGGGAATCTGTAGGGGCTTGTAAGCGCTGTCTTCAAAGCGTTTGCTTCGGAGGCTGTTTAATACAGCTACAGCTTCCGCAAAACGGCCATTATCCCGGGCCAGGGCTTCTGCTTTGATCAGCATCATCTCCGGAAGGGTGGGGCCATTGGTAATTTTGGCATTGGCCGATATAATGCGATGTTTGTTGTAGGCCTTGCCCTGGAAGGGTGCCCAGGGGAAGGCGCTGCCGTCAACGATAAAGAGCGTCGCGCGAAGGTCACCCGGCTCGAAAAGCGCCAGTAGCTCGGGATTTAATGACAATGTTGGCGCTATATTGCGCAAACTTTTTATAAAGATTTCTTCTGTATCGTCAAGGACATTGGGATAGCTGTTTGGTACCGCTTTGTACTGCCTGAGATCGATCAGTTTATACTGTGGTCTGGCCAGTACTAGCTCCGCATACTGCAGCGCTTTCCCATAATCGCGCATCTGTAAATATACGCGCGCCAAGATGCCCTCGGCGGCAGGTCGGGAGGCCAGCGTATTAAAATTGGCTTGCTCCGGAAGATCCGGGATGGCGGAGTTAAGGTCTTCAATAATCTGCTTGTAAACTGCCTCAATGGGTTTACGGTCTAGCTTGACATACAGATCGGGACTCGTTAATAAGGGAACACCCAGATCAGTTTTCGCAGTTGAAGCATCATACTGCTTCGCATAGCTATTGACGAGGTTGAAATAATTGAGCGCGCGATGTACTTTTGCCTGGGCCAGAATATTTTTCTTTTGGATCTCTGTTCCGCCCTGGCTTTCCATAATTTCCGTTGCGATCTGATTGAAAAGGTAGATCTGTTTATATTGGTCGGCCCAGTCGGGGTCCTCACTGTTGTCACCGACAAGGTCGCTTTTCCAGCTATAGGCATTGGCATCGGTCAGTAATAGTGTATTGAGGTAGGCTTCATCCGATCCATAGATATCGTCGCTGGCCAAGACTGGCCAATAATACGATCGCTCCACCGAAGTGCTGTTATTGAGCAGGCTCTGATAGTCCTGCGTATATTTTAGTTCACGTTTGCCGACCAGGTCTATCTCCACAAATTTACGGCAGGAAGCCAGGCTGGAAACGAATATGGTGGCAAGGCTGAAGGTGATAATCTTGTTTTTCATGTTCATAATTCTTAAAATCCCATATTGATGCGGAAAACATAGCTCGTAACGGGTGGCATGCTGCCATAACTGCCGTCAAACATATAATCTGGGTCGATATCCCGATTTGTCCTCTTCCATAAAAGGCCGAGATTGGTGGCTGTGGCCCCTATGCTCAACGATTTGATGGCTTTATTGCTGCCTAGTATGCTTGCTGGGAAACTATAGCTCAAGGCCAGCATTTGCAGTCGGATGTGACTGGCATCGATGACATTAATGTCTGCATACTCAAAGCGTTGTATGCTGTTAAGGTTGGTATTGATGACACCGGGGATGTTGGTATGCGCCTCGTCTCCGGGTTTGCGCCAACGGTCTACCAAAGCCTTGCTGTTCGGAAGGTATCCGTCAAAACCTGCTGTATTTGTAGGATACTGTGTGGAATTGACTTCTTTCCAACGTACCTTGTGCCCGAATTTCATGGTCATACGCGCTGTTAAGCTAAAGTTTTTGTAAGACAAGGTATTTGTCCAACCACCAAAATAAGGGGCACTCATGCGGCCCATATAGCGTAGATCAGTAGGTTGGAAATCATCTGTTGAGGCTTCTGAATCCAAGATGTTGCCCTGACCGTCACGAATTAAGGAGCGCCCTTTGTCGTCGAGTCCCGCCCAATGGTAGGCAAAGATCTGGTCAATGGGGTAGCCTTCGATCGGTGTGGAGGTCTCACCCGGCGTCTTCAACGTATTTGGAAAGCGGTCGTCCGTCACTTCGTTGCTGCTGTAAGCCAGGTTGAACGCACTATTCCACCTCCAGTTTGGCCCTTGAATGATCTGCCCCTGAATGCTCAGGTCAATACCATGACTTTTCATATTGGAGGTGTTGAAGGATAGGGTGGACCAGCCATAGGTCGAATTATAGGGGACCGAAGCAACGATACCGTATGATCTCTTGGTATAATAATCAAGGTTGACAGTCAATCGATTATTCAGCGCAGTGATATCCAGCCCTGTATTGAATGTGCGTGTTGTTTCCCATCCCAGCAGCTGGTTGGCTGGAATGCTGATAGATCCAGTAGGGAGCTGGGTGTAGAAATCGGTTATAGAAGCTGAATATAAGGTGTATGAGGTGCCGTCACGCGGTACGGAGCCGCCCGTACCGATGCTTCCGCGCCAGCTCAGGGCATTAATCCAGGGTAGTGCCCGCATAAAGTCTTCCTTGTGTAGATCCCAGCGCAGGCCCGTAGACCAAAAGGGTTTGGCGCGCTTAGAGCGGTCCACACCGATGATCGTCGCATCGTCAAAGCGTAAGCTACTTGTTAAAAAGTATTTTTCAAGAAGGGTATAGCCGGCATTGGCGTAGTAGCTCAGGTACCGTATACGGTCGATATTGATCGGAGCGTCCTGTATGTTCAATGTCTTGTTGCCGCCATAGATATCCTTATAAGGAACCGTCGGATTGATGACGGTAGATTGATAGGTATCTTTATCAAAGCCATAGCGTGTCTGTAGATAGCCCATCGTCTGGCTCTGGCGGATCTCGCTGCCGGCAAATAGGTCTATCTGGTGGATATCGTTAAATTTTTTGGATCCATCCAATTGGAAGCGTAGGGAGTAATCGTCTGTTTTGTTGTTGGAAGTGACGTATTTGCCACCCAAAGGAACGCCATAGATGAGTTTTCCTGTACTGCTGACTGTGGTACCGCTATTGATCAGGTCACGCATTTCATAGCTGTCGCGATCGCGGAGGCTTTCCATGTTACGCAGGCCCTTTTGATAGGATCCTGATAAAGATGCATTCAGCCAGCTCAAGGGACGATAGGTCAATTGACCGGTGAAGCGCGTTAGGTTATTGTCGTATCTATCGTTGCTCAGATTCAGCTCATCAATGTGATTATAGGACCAAGGTAAGTATCCTTGGCTCTCAAACCGTTCTTGTGCAACTTGGGGTGTGAAAGCAAAATAGCGATTGATGCTATTGCCATTTTCGTCCAATAACAGATTGTAGGGGGTGAGTCCAAAAGCACCCGGACTGATGGCACGGATGGCTGCACCATTAACCTTGCTTTTTTGAATGCTATGGTTGAGGCCTAAAGCTACTTTTAGCTTGTTGTTAAAATAACTGTTTTCGATATTGAAAGTCAAGGACATATTATTGGCATTGTTCTCCCGGTAGATCGGTCTGTCTTTTGAATACACAGCCGAAGCATAATAGCGCGCTCCCTGCACAGCACCATTGAACGACAGGTTATATTGTTGGCTTTGCGCCGCCTGCAACAGCTGGTCGCGGATTTGCTGACGGTTGTCCATCTGTCCTAGTTGGCTAAGGATGCTATTTTCTTCGTCGAGACTGATTTCACCGCGTTTGGCACGGAACATCGTCATGATGGCATCGGAGCGATTTGGTGCGCGCCAGCCGGATGTAGGATCGTAAAAGAAATTATTGTCAAAGAGCTCTTTCTCAAAATCAATATACTCAGCCGCATTCATACTCCGCAAGTTGTGCAGGTTGGGTGGTGCAGAGGTGCCTAGCGTAGAAGAGAAGTTGATGCTATTTTTCCCCATTTTGCCCGCTTTTGTTTCAATGACAATTACGCCATTGGCAGCTCTTGATCCCCAGATAGAGGCTGCGGCGGCATCTTTCAGTACCGTAATGCTGGCGATATCATCCGGGTTGAAGTTATTGAGTATTCCGGCACTTGTACTTGTGGCGGAAAGACGATCACCGGAGCCCGTTGGATTGCTGCTCAACTGTTGTTCCATTGCCGGAAAGCCGTCGATGACAATCAGTGGAGTACTGGAGGTGCTGGAAAAGGTATTCGGTGAGCGGACAAGGATCCTATTGGTACGGGTATCAAATTGAACGCCAGGAATTTGGCCTTCCAATCGCTCCATCAGGCTCAAAGCCGGACTTTCCTGTATTTTCTTTTCGTCAATGACGACGAGCGAACCCGTAGCTTTGCTGGGGTCTAGTTTTTGGTATCCTGTATTTGCCATCACGGATACTTCGTCGAGCGCAGAAATCTGTTGCTTGAGTACAAATAACGGTCCTAAGTTGCTTGCTGGTGTACCACTGAGGTCTATTTGTCGTAATTCATAGCCTAAGTAGCTGATTTCGAGTATGGCATCGCTGGGTACATTTGACAATACAAATATTCCCTTTCCATTTGTGCGGGTTTGATTATTGGTGCCTTTGATTCGTACACTTGCTCCGGCGAGGGGCTTTTGCTGCGTATCTGTAACGATTCCATTAATCGTGCGTTGCTGCTGATTATCCGTGACAATTATGGTCTTGTTGCGCACGATAAAGCCTAGGGATTGTCCCTGGAAGCAAAGTCCGAGCACCTCGTTAAGCTCAAGCTCACTTAAGTTGATCGTTAGGGCCGAGAACGATTTGCTATGCTCGGGACGGATCACATAATCATATCCCGTCTGTGCACGAACCTGTTGCAGGATCTGTTCGAGGCTGGCACGTTTGACATTTAGGTCAATTTTGTTTTGGCCGTGCAGGGCTGTGGCTGTTTGTAAAAACAAAACCAAAAACAACATGCAGAATAATTGAAATCGCATAAGCAATTTGATTATAAAGTTGGAAAAGATAGGCGGTCTTTGGGTCGGTTGATTTACCTGATACTTTTCATTAGCAAAAAAATATTGATACATTTGTTTGTTGATTTTTGGACATGGATGTCCCTCTAGACAAGGAGACATGTCATGCAGTTCATAATTTTCGTAATAAATGCTAGGCGTGAATTCAAAAATCAGTTCTAGGGGCGGTGCAACGCCTCTAGATTTTTTTTGAAATCCTGTTTTTTCTTTCGTTAGGGTATTACCATCAACCTCCTTTCTTTGCCTTTTATCTGGATATCAAATTTGATACCTGTGGTGGTCTCTAATATTTCAAGTACTTCCTGTAATGTTTTTTTGCGGGATATGCTGCTTATATATCGTTGATTGTTAATAGGACCGAGGTATTCCACTTCGATATTGTACCATCGTGATATTTGGGCCATGATTTCTTGTACGGTCGCCGAATCGAAGTAGAAATCGCCATTTTTCCAGGAGAGATCCTTGGAAAGATCAACTTCCAGTAGCGTAAATTCGTCGCCTGTCTGTATGATTTTTTGACCAGGTTTTAATAGGATAGGAGCAGGATTGGCAGGATTATTTAAGGCAATGGCCCCCTCTTCCAAGGTAAAACTTTGCTGTTTGTCTTCACGATAAGCTTTTACATTGAATTTTGTGCCTAATACCTGAATGGCATTCTGTCCGGCGTGTACAATAAATTCCTGCTTGATCATTTTACTGCCGGCGCTGATCTGCCGTTTGCTGACCTCAAAGTAAGCTTCACCATCCAGCGTCACTTCGCGTTTTGTACCTGTAAACTGTACCGGAAAAGTCAATTTACTATCGGCATTGAGCGTTACCTGTGTACCGTCCGCAAGCCGAATTTTGTAGGTATTGCCCTTTGGTACCACAAGTGTATTGCTGCGTACAGCTTGACTGTTACTTTTTGAGTCGTCGGCTTGGTAAACAAGCTGATTGTTATCGCTCCAATCGATAAGGATTTCGTGATCTTTGCGACTGTATGATCCACCGTTTTTATCCAGTGCTATTTGCTCGCCGTTCGATAAAATCAACATGGCTCCGCTGGTTGCTGCTGGGATCGGGAGGATTTTTTGTTTAGAAGATGAACCTGTTTCAACTTCTGAAGCCTGTATCCTGCTACTAATGCCCTTGGGGGCGGTGGAGGAATTGTGTATAAGGAAATAATAGGAAGAAAAGCCAATAACACAAATAGATGCTGCCGTTGCAAACCATTTTTTCCAGTGAGATCTGGATTGTTGCGGTACGTGGATCTCGGCATCAATGCTGTTCCATACATTCGAAAGATCCGCTTGCAGTTCTTCGGCTGTCAGCTCAAAATCAGGCAGCTGGTTTACATAGCTGATATACCAATCATCCACAAAGGCTTTCTCTCGGTTCGAACATTGATCTGATGTATATCTTTTTAGTAAATCGCGATCTACTTTTAACGGTTCTTTCACGTGTTGTTGTGTTGTTGTTTTGGAGTATAACAGTTAACTCGGCCACAGGTCCCAGATCAAAATGATTTTTTTAAAAAAAACTTGGACCATTAGGGTCGGTCCGGAAAAAAAGCAAGGATAAACAGAAGTAAGGGTAACTTGTGGCGCAACAAATTGAGTGCATTTGATATTTGATTCTTTACTGTTTTTTCACTGATTCCAAGTTTTTCGGCAATCTCCTTGTGGCTTAGGTACTGCGTGCGGCTTAATTGAAATATTTCACGCATTTTTTCAGGTAGATTTTGGATCTCTCGTTCGATGATGTCCTGCAATTGTTTCTCACGGATGACATGATCGGTGTCTGCTACGTAATTTGATGCATAAGAGGACATGCTTTCTAGGTATTTATCAACTACCTTACTGTGTGAAATATGGTTGATCAGTTCATTTTTAACAATTTGATAGAGATAGGAGGAAAGCTTGATGTCTGTCGGCAACTTGCTGCGTATGGACCAGATCTTGACAAAGACTTTTTGTAAGATATCTTTTGTCTCCTCTCGGTCACGGATAAATTTGTTGGCATGGACGTACAAAGGCATGCTATATCGCTGGTAAATGACTGAGAAAGCTTTCTCGTCATCCTGGCGAATCAGATCAACCAAGATTCCATCAGAGAGTATGGCGTAATCGTTGTCCTGCATGTTGTATTTAGGTACGTTTTTCTAAGGTGAATAACAGAAGCCGGGCCTTATCTTTTTGCCGAACTTCATCAATTAATAACACAAATATAACTTTTTAATAAAATAAGTATGAATGTTTTGCAAAAATTTCACTTTCGTCCAAAGGTCATTTGGGTTATGACCTAAAGATACGCAAGATTTATGCTGTTGCTTATCCAAAAACAACAGAATGAATTTGGTATAATTAGTTAATCACTTATTTTTTCTTTTTGGAACAAAGCTGATAGGCCACTAATCCAATGCCAAAATTTGTCCGGCACGCGGCAAACAACGTGCTGGACTTATCATCATTGCACCAGCTCGCTGGACTCGCTGATCAGTGTTGTCATGGCATGATAATCTATTTTTCCATTGCTGGTCCGTAAGATCGCGGACAGCTGCTGAAAACGGATCACTTGGGGCAGGATATTTACCCGTTTAAACAGCAGTTCTTTAATCGTTTCCTGTTGAATGTCGGGGTTTGCATAGCAGATGCTGATGTATTTATCCGAAGTACTACACAGACCAGTTCTTCGCGGAGAAACTGGGATGCCAGCGTTTGCTCAATGCAGCACATGGAGAGTGGGGTAAATAATTGGATGCAGAATATTGTTTATCGGCTGAAGCTCCTTAGTGCTGGAATTAAAAAATGCAAAATGGAATGAATGGGCTGGTTTCATTTTGCATAATTCGGTCAGGATTATTTGCTTAAAATAATCCTGACTATTCCCTTGCCCACTAGTTTGTATGCACCATCCGATAATTCCGCTACGCGTTGATAGGATGATTTAATTTTTTGTTCTACTTTAATCTTCGATAAAGTTGTTTTTGAAATGCCCAAAAGTTTCATCTCGGCATGGAGCGAAACACTACCCTCAACATGAAAAGTAACCGAATTTTTGAGTTCTCGAAAGTTTGAAATTGGGTAATTTATAAATAACGTCCCACCGAAAATAGTCAATTTAAAATATTGTCTGGGTATGATGCCGAAGGCAATGCCGGCTCCATATACTTCTTGTCCAACTTCTCCGCTTTTCTCCCACCCATCATGGATATCCTCTAACGGAACCCACAGATCTTTTTGCACCTTGCCAGTTTTGGTTTTTTCGGCGATCATTTCAGGTGGAAGAAGTGTCGGATAGTAATAGGCTAGTCGCCCTACAGCATATTTTATAAATTCAGGGATCAATACTTTTAATGAGGGAAGAATAGTGATGCCGGCCGTCACCTCTAAGTAGTGGTGCAGGGCGGCGAACACTTCCAGTTCTTCATATGCTGCTGTATAAGGCGCATCGTTTAACGGAAAAACGGAAAAGAAATAAGGGAAATTTTTGCCATAACCATAATCACAATCCCATATCTGACAATTTTTAAAAATTCCGGCAAGGCAGCAATAGCTGAGTTCCAGGTACTTCTTATCCCCGGTAATCTTGTACATTTCAACTAACGCTCCTGCAGAAAATGCAGTGTTGTTGGCCTGATAAAATATATCAAAGGCTAGGCCATCCAAACTTTTTATCGCCCTGGATGCTTCAAGAAGAAACCGTTTTTCTTTAGTCAGCTGCCATGCCATGAGCATGATATGGGCATAGGATCCGGGTACATCTTTTTCACCTCCGTCTCCTGGCGCCGTTTCAGCTTTTAATACTTCTAGCGTAGTCATCTTATAAAAAACGGGCCACTCGTATTCGAAATGCCGGGCAACCTTGATGGCATAATCTATTGAATCCAAAAATAACTTTTTAGCTTTTTCATCCCCCCTTAATGCGAGCCGGGAGAGATTCAACAGAGGATGGTGTAAATACCAGGAGTCCATCACCATTTCACGTTTTTGCTCCTCGGATTTGTCTAAGTCATCTTCTAGTGCGGGATGCCAGCGCACAATACTGCCTATGGATTTATCATAAAATGTCGTTAGCCCGTCAGACAGATCTTGATACATGGGATGATTTTCCCCTTTCCAAGTCAAATATTCCTGCAAAGGGAGCAGTACAGCAAGCTGTACCATAATCTCTGCTGGAGTCTTATAGTCGTTGACATAGGCATTGAGGTATGGACTTCCTCCCGTCTGGGTCCAACAACCTTTATGATTATAAATATTGTCCAAAATTTTTTCAGCTGTTGGTAGCCAATCGTGTTGGCTGGGTGCGGGCTTCGGAAGCAACAGATAGGTCGTTGCGAGTGACTCAAGATAGCTTTCAACAACGTCACAGTCCAATTCGGGTATAGCTGCATCGAGTTTAACAAAAGCATCCGAAATAATATATTCAACGTCAGCAGGTAGCGGTTTTTCTGCATTTACAGGAAACTGAAACCCGAGCTCTGGCCATTTGCCACCTACAGTTTCGCGGAGAGATACTTCTGTTGCTTGACAATAGGGAGACATCGCTGTAAGGTTCTGAAAGTAAAATACAGAACCGACTTGCGGTTTTGTCATGCTGAAAAAGAGTTGCCCCGAGCGGGAGCCTACCTGTTTGACATGGACCTGCCCCGCAGTGTTTTCGGTGCTACCGCCTTTTGTTAATGGCAGGATGTCTCTTGGCCAGAAAGGAATTAGTAGTGGTAGTTTGGTCCGCAGGGTGGTGGTATAACGGAACATTGTTCCTGAACTTTTGGGAAAGAAAAGAATAATTCGATAAGAAGCTAGCCTGGTAGAGGCGGTGATCAGGATTTCATCGGGAGCTTCGGAGATTGCCACTTTTTCAAAATTACTGTTCATCCCAAAGGCAAGCCTAAAGGCTATACTTCCCCCATTTGGCCAAATGGCCACCAGCCAAATGGAGTCACCTACATCATAAATTTTGAGTTTATATTCCTTAAGTGCAGTCTCAAAAATAGGCATACTTTCAGAAAGGTCGGCCTGCACTGTGGCTGACCATGGAGTGACAGGGTTTATCATCACGCTATCTTTTAAAATATATGATTCAATTAGCGATTCTTATTTGTTTGTTATCTAAGGAAGGGTAGTGGCGCAATAATCGTTTTAAAAATTTTTGGGATGTCATAAAAAAATATGCCCACAAATTCGGGCCTGGCCTAATGGTGATACTGAAGTGATCAGCGCTACTGGTGTTTATGTATAGCGCTATCCGCTTTATTCTCAATTACAAACTGTCGGATATGCCCTTTTTCCCAAGCATTTGCCAAAGGATCTACATGGCCGAAAGGAATAGTTTCTCGTTGTGCTTTCTTTTTAGGAGTAGAAATATCAAACCGCTTGTCGCGGTCTCTTATTAAATCTGGATGTAGTTGACCATCTTTGGTAAAACCCATCATGATCATTGGAGCGCCTACCGGCAGTTGACGTTCCTGGTCAGTATGCCAGGTGTGTATGGTTTTACCGTAGGTATTAACGAGCTTTTCCATCAATTCGTATTCCGCCTTATCCGGAATTCCGGGTGCGATCAGGGTTCCTGATTTCACTTCATAATGATGTGAATGCCAAAGCATTTTCTCCTCTGCCGGCAATGATTGGAAAAGCTTCTCGGTTATGATGTATTCCACACCCATTATTTTGGCATCCTTGCTGTTGCCGTCAAATATAATAGCCTGATAGAGATCATCACTAAGTTGCTGTACGTAATGGTGCGCTTCCATCTGGGCATTGATATTCCCGTTGTAAAAATGAAAGCCGTCCAGGTAAACATTAAAGGCGCTCAAAGGACTCTTGTCCTGGATAACATCTGCTGCCGCCTCCAAAGCTTTATCTTTGCCGGATTTTTCGGCTCCAGGTGTTTTGACGTTGGACTCCGTATTTTTTCCGCCACAAGCAATGTTGAAGACAATTGCTGATAAAATAAGCAATCTATGGTGTAGGTTTGTAGTCATATCTTTTATGTTAGCCATCTTTTTATATTAACCATCTTTGAACAAAAGCAAAATGCATATCGTTGAAACTTAAAAGAATTCATTAACCTTTTCTGCAGTTTCCAATGCTCCATGTATAAATCCATATGCATAATTTGTGTTCATCGCTTCTCCAATAAAGAATATCCTGTTCTTTATAGGAGATGACGCTACTTCTCTGGCATTCCCTTCGCCCAGCATCGGAAAGCTGTATGTTCCTTCAATAAAAGGCTCCTTTGTCCAGTCCTGAAATTTTGTGCTTTTTAGCAAAGGTCGAAGATTCCGTCCCGCCAATGTAGCAAGTTCATCAAGCATGCCCTCTTGATATGTGACCGGGTTCTCATAATATTTTTTAGCATAATGACCCATAATGATAGTGATGACAACGACATACTTGCCTATTTTTTTTTCGATATAATAAGGAGCATATTGTTGGGCGAAGGCACTTTTTTTGAGAATTTTCTCTTCGAAAAAAAAGAATGCTTTCAGGCCTGTGCCCATGCCTATTTTTTGTATGGCCAATCTCTTCTCATGGGATAATTGGGGAACGAATTTTATACTATTGTTTTTCAGCTGCGAAATCGGTACAGCGACTATAGCGCGGGCAAAATTCAGCTTTTTTCCCTCCTCGGTGGTAAGCGCTACTGACTCTTGGTCATAGCAGATCACTTTTATCGGAGTCGAAAGGTGGATCCTTTGCTTGGGGATGTCACTGAAATAGTTATGTATAAAACTACTCATGCTAGTATCCTTTAGTTCATAGTCTGAAGGCTCCAATGCCGGTAGTAAATGTATAAATTCTTTTGTTGAAAAATTTTCAGTTGAGGATGCCATGTCCACTAAGGCGGTATCGAAATAAGTTTTTAAGCCGGGGTCTCCGGAGAAATTCCGAATAGTTTCAGACAATTGTACATCCAGTTTAAAGGGAGTATTCTGGATATAATTGATAAATGATTCCACCTGTTTTGGGTCTGCTTTGGTTTCCTCGTTGTTATTTTGATGATCATTATAATTACTGATTGAACGATAAGCCTGGCCAGCGTCCTCGATAATGCTGGTTAACGAATTGGGGTTATCATTAAATTGATGCAACCATTCACCTCCGAGATCAACGGTAATATCATCAAACTGATATCCCTTTATTCTACCACCGATGCGAGCTGAAGCTTCAAAAAGGGAAACATCATAGCCTTTTGCCAGTAGTAGCTTGACCATGTAAAGGCCTGCTATTCCAGCCCCTATGACAGCAACGCGTTCCTCATTATTTTTAGTCATCATAATCATGTTTTTACTAAAACAGAAGCTTTTGACATTTCGTTCTGATTTATCTATCACATTACAACATTACTTACACGGGGACGTATTGATGGAAACTCGCTGCCCAACGATCACCAATCGGGAGTCAATCAATGTTTACCTGAATCCGAAACCGGGTGTGCTTGATGAGGCGCCGAATAGCTCATAAGTTCTTTACAGGTCATTGGGCTCAACAGCGGATGTCTCTAATATTATGAGTTTCCTTGTCGAAATGTTTCAAAATTACATTTTCGTAAATCTGTGCTATTCTTCCGCTGATATGGAGTAGAGCAGAGGCCTGTTCTGGATATAACTTTGTCTTATCAAAATAACAAATAACACTTTAAACAATAACAAAATGGCAAAGACAATTTTTATTACAGGAGCAACTTCAGGATTTGGAAAACTTTGGACAGAAGCTCTGTTGCAGCGTGGGGACAATGTCGTCGCAACTTCTAGAAAAGCAAACGCTTTTACAACATTATCAGAAAAGTATGGTGATCAGTTTTTACCGTTACAGCTTGATATTACGGATAGAGAGGCTGTATTTGCTGCCGTTAACGAAGCTAAAGAACATTTTGGTCAGCTTGATGTGGTGATCAACAACGCGGGATACGGTGTTTTTGGTGCAGTGGAAGAAATCGGGGAAAAAGTAGCCCGGGATGTTTTCGACGCAAATGTGTTCGGAACGCTATGGGTGACGCAGGCCGCATTGCCGATTCTGAGAGCACAGAGACATGGGCATATCATCCAGCTTTCCAGTGTACTTGGCGTATGGAGCCTTCCGACGCTGGGCATCTACAATGCGACTAAATTTGCAGTGGAGGGACTTAGTGAAGCCCTGGCCAGTGAGGTCAAAGATTTTGGCATCCATGTAACGCTAATCGAGCCAAATGGCTACAAAACAGAATTTGGAGGAAGTTCAGCAGTTTTTGGCGATTCGCTGGATGTTTATAGTCCGCTCAAAGAGAGTCTGACCAAAATAGAGGGGCTTGGTCCAAACGATTACGGAACTCCGGAAGCGACTGTTCCCGCTATCTTAAAGCTGATTGACAGTGAAAATCCACCGTTAAGATTATTCCTCGGTAAATTGGGTTATGTCAAAACCGAAAGGGTGTACGATGAAAAACTTCAGCAGTGGAAAGAGTGGAAAGATGTTTCAGAAGCAGCGCACGGGTAATCCCGTGCTTTTTTACACATAGTTCAGCATCGTTATGAAAGCCCAAAAAATAGAATATTTACACATCAGCACACTGCTCGCCTTTATCCTCATTCCGCTTGGAGGACTTACCACCGATATTTATATTCCCTCGCTGCCGGCGATGGCAGGTGATCTGGGCGTTTCAATGCAGCAGGTGCAGCTTTCCTTATTGCTTTTCATGATAAGCTCCGGACTCAGCCAACTTTTTATCGGTAGTATACTGGATAGCTTTGGGAGATACAGAATCAACCTGTTTGCCCTTATTGTATTTTCAATCGCCAGTTTTATTATCGCACTGGTTCCCCATATCGGTGTTATCTATGGAATGCGGATAATACAGGGAATAACAGTATCGCTGATCATCGTTGGAAAGAGGGCATTCTTTGTGGATATGTACAGTGGTGAAAAGGTGAAGCACTACACGAGCCTATTTTCAATTGTATGGGCAACGGCTCCTATTGTCGCACCATTTATTGGCGGATATCTACAGGTAACATTTGGCTGGCAGTCGAATTTTTATCTATTGGGCTTTTTGACAGCAGCTGTTCTGTTTTTCGAGTGGAGATATACCGGTGAATCGCTCCGGAATTTCCAGTCCTTTAATCGGAAGCAGATCCTAAATGTCTATTCAGGTATGCTTAAAACAGCGGATTTTAGTGTAGGGCTGCTTATTATCGGACTGAGCTATTCACTACTCGTTATTTACGGTATCAGCAGTCCGTTTATTATTGAAAAAGTGTATGGTTATTCACCTGTTGTGACAGGCTACAGTTCGCTGGGTTCAGGAATTGCACTGATGCTGGGCGGAATCACCTCAAAGGTGTTGATAAACAAAAATCTATTCTTAAAAATCAATACCGCCGTGATCCTACAATTGATTTTCGCAGGCCTGATGACCATTATATCATTTGGAGCGAATGGATTTTATGTACTGCTTATTTTTACGTTGCTTATTCATTTCCTTTCCGGCTTTATTTTTAATAATGTCTATGCATACTGTTTACAGCGTTTTAGCAAGAATGCAGGAGTGGCAAGCGGGCTGACAGGCGGCGGTATTTACGTCATTAGCTCCATTGCCGGTTACGGCCTGATCAATTTATTTATGATAAAAAATGTTCAGAGCATTGCAATGGTCAATCTACTGATTGCGGTTTTGACTTTTCTGGGGATTTTTATTTTCAAAAGATCAGTCGTTAGACGGGGGTGAGATTTTCAAATTTTACGGGATTACATGTACATTTCTACGATCGCCCCATCTATCGTAAATCTGTGCTATTCTTCAGCTCAAACGGGCTACTTACAGGGGCATTATCCGTGGTAACTTTGTTATATCAAAAATGAAAAAATAAAAGAAAGCTTCCACTGACAATTGGAAGATTCAAGTAAACAATAATAAATAATAAGAATATGAAAACTATTACAGTTCCAAACAAAGAACAATTGAGCGAAGAAGCTCAGGTCATTTTATCATCAGTAGAGAAAAAAATGGGCAAGATCCCGAACCTTTATGCTACTATTGGATACTCTTCATCAGCTTTAAAAGCAATGCTGGAAACAGAAGCAACCTTAGCCCATCATTCTTCTTACACCGCAAAGGAAAGGGAAGCGATCAATTTGGTTGTGTCCCAAGTAAATGATTGTGATTATTGTCTTGCTGCACATACCATGCTAGCTAAATTAAATGGTTTTAGTGAGGAGGACACTTTAGCAATCAGAAAGGGAGGTGTTGAGGATGTTAAATTGGATGCCATTATAAAACTTGCCCAATCGATCGCAAACAATAAAGGTAATGCCGGAAATGCTGCACTGGAAGACTTCTATAAAGCTGGTTTGGATGAGAAAGCGCTAGTAGAACTTACAGCCTTGGTTGCCCTTAGAAGTTTTACGAATTATGTTTTTGCAAATACCCAGATCCCGATTGATTTTCCGGCAGCAAAAAGTTTATAATAAGTGTTTAATTGAAGTGTTGGTGAGAGTTTCTTTTAGAAATTGAAAAAGCTCTCTTTTTTAACTAAGGTCTATAGCTAAAGCTACATCGTAATTATGTGCTATTCTTCAGCTGAAATGAGTTAGTGTATGAGTATGGATAAGGATAATTTTGGATTAACAAAAAAAGAAAAAATAATGAGCAAAATAATTTTTATTACAGGAGCTTCCAAAGGATTTGGAGGATTATGGGCTGAGGCCTTACTTAAGAGAGGTGACAAAGTTGCTGCGTCAGCAAGAAATATCGATGCGCTGCAGGATTTAAAAGACAAGTACGGTGACAGCATTCTTCCTGTGAAACTGGATGTCAACAACCGTACAGAAGTGTTTGAAGTAACGGAACAAGTAGAAAAACACTTCGGAAGAATTGATGTGCTGATTAATAATGCAGGTTTTGGATTGTTCGGAACGACGGAAGAAACAACAGAACAACAGGCAAGGGAACAGATGGAAACCAACTTTTTCGGCTCCCTTTGGGTGGCACAGGCAGTTTTGCCAGTGATGCGAAAACAAAGAAGCGGACATATTATTCAGATCTCCAGCTTTTTGGGATTAACGACTTTACCGCTTTTGGGATTGTACAACGCTTCAAAGTTTGCCGTGGAAGGTTTAATTGAAACCATCGGTTCAGAAACAGCACATTTGGGAATCAAAACGACTTTAATAGAACCTAACGGATTTGCAACGGACTGGGCAGGAGCTTCGGCGGTGCAAGCTTCTTCCGATATTACAGATTACAATCCGGTGCGTGAGGCATTTGCAGAGACAGGGGATAATCCGGATATCTGGGGAAAACCGGAAGCTACGGTAGAGCCTGTTTTGAATCTTATCGACAATCAAAATCCGCCGCAAAGATTATTGTTTGGTAAAATTGCTTATCACGTTGTCAACGAGGTTTACACCAAAAGGTTACATGATATCCAAAATTGGAAAGAGGTGAGTATCGCGGCGCACGGGCATTAACATTCGTCATAAAAGGAGATTGTCGTACATTTGATTAAAATAAATGATAATGAAACATTATAAAACCCTTACAGAACTGCACACGGGAAATGGCTGGGACGCTCCGCAACACCCGCTATTCAGTATGATCGGCTGTCAGGCGGCCTGTCCGCTGGGAAATAGGGAATTTACCACAGATTGCTACATCATCGCCTTTAAAAAGATTAAATCAGGGATGTTTTTGTATGGACGTACCAAATACGATCATGATAATGGCTGTCTTTTCTTTGCCAAGCCACGGCAGATCATTGAAATGAGAGACCTCGAATTTGAAGAAAATGGCTACATGCTGATGATTCACGAAGATTACCTCAACGGTCACGAGCTCTTTAGAAGCATTAATAATTATGGCTTTTTTGACTATGAGATAAACGAAGCATTGCAACTTTCCCCAAAAGAAGAACAGACAATTCTGGAGCTTCACTCCAAAATCCAGGGGGAATATTTTAATAATCCGGATGAATACAGCCGCGAGATTATCTTGAGCCATATTTCTTCCATTTTGAAATATGCACAGCGCTATTACAAAAGACAGTTTGTCGACAGAGAGCAGGTTAACGGAAAAACAGCATCACGATTCAATGATACCCTGAAAAAATACATGCATGAAGGTGGTCTGGAAAAAAATGGGTTGCCAAGCGTCACCTTTATTGCCGACCAGCTGTTTATTTCGCCACGCTATTTGAGTGACCTGCTCAAACAGGAAACAGGGAAAACTGCTTTGGAGCTCATTCATATATTTCTTATTTCAGAAGCTAAAAATCTGCTGACCTTGGGAGAAAAGGGAATAGCGGAAATAGCCTATCACTTAGGTTTCGAGAACGCTTCTTATTTTACAAAATTATTTAAGAAACAAACGGGTATGAGGCCCTTGGAATTCAGAAAATCACAGCTCAACTGATTACTGCGATTCTGCTGTTTAAAGTGTGCAAATGTATCTTTTTTTGACTGACCAGGCTAATTTACAAACTCTTCACCCCATTTCAAGAGTTCTGTAAGGCTGGGTTCCAGCTTTCTTCCTTTTTCTGTGAGTGTATACTGTACTGTTGGCGGCACCGTAGCAAATACTTCCCGGATAACAATCCCATTTTCCTCCATATTTTTTAATTCTTTCACCAGCATGCGCGTATTGATGTTAGTGACTAATTTTTGAAGCTCGTTGAATCTTTTGGTGCCATGTAGAAGGGCAAAAATGATTGACATCGACCATTTTCCCCCAATTATATCCAAAATTTCCTGTATGACACATTTAGCTGAAATTTTTTCAGATTTTTTTTTGCTCATAACGTTTTGATTTACTGTAAGACTGTACTTTTTGGTATTACTTTACATTTGTGTAACTACTTTCAAATGTAAAGTATTGGATTTAGATTTACAACATAATATTTCAATTTAACATTATGGCAAATTCATTAAAAGGAAAAATTGCGCTCGTTACGGGCGGAACAAAAGGTATCGGAAAGGCAATAGCCGATAAGCTCGCACGCGAAGGTGCAAAGGTTATTATAACAGCTCGAACTAAACCAGCTGTAGAAACGGTGCATTATTTTATAGCAGGCGACCTGAGCAGACCCGATGCTGGCCAGATCATTGCGGACGAACTTCTGGAAAAATTCGGTAAAGTGGATATTGTGGTCAATAATGCCGGTGCCAATACCAGCCCAGGCGGGGGATACAGTACGCTAACGGACGAGGACTGGAATAACGAGATACAACTGAATCTTATGTCTGCCGTTAGGGTCAATAAAGCGTTGATTCCGAGTATGGTGGCCCAGAAGGAGGGCGTAATCATCAACATATCTACCGGCGCTGCACTACAGCCTCTGTGGAAAATGACCATGTCCTATTCGGCTTCAAAGGCAGCGTTGAATGCCTATACCAAAGCTTTGGCAAGCGAATTGGGGCCGCAAGGGATCAGCGTGAATGCCGTTTCTCCGGGATTGGTCAAAACACCTCTGATGGAAGCTTTTATCGCTGATATTGCAGCAAAAAACGGTACCTCTGTTGAGGAAACATTTCATGCTATCAAAAATGAAATTGGCGATCTTCCAATGGGCAGAATGGCAGAACCCGAGGAGGTAGCAGCTCTTGTCAGCTTTTTGGTTTCACCGGAGGCAAAATATATCACGGGGGCAAATTATAGGATTGATGGAGGTGCACTACCAGTTTTATAATACTTAGGATCGGTTTCATAACGGCATTGCCCGGTAAATAGATTGAAGTCCCGCAGATAAGCTCTGCGGGACTTTTAAGATATAGGTAAAATATCAAAGGAATTTCGTAGCCTAGCTCATAAGCGGTCTTACTGATCGTAAGATCGGTTGTACAAAGTTTATCTTTCGCCTTAGTATTAATAAGCGCATTCAAGGATTCACTTTGCGGGGCAGTATTGGTCTTCGATCATTGGATAATGAATGTTTTACTCGTGGTCAATATTGACGCGATAAATAGCTTCGGCCTCTTTATCATCAAATTTGCGCATTTGCTTGACAAGTTTCTTCTTCATCATGTTGACGATGCTGCGGTACGCGGGGTCGCTGTACACATTGTGGAGCTCCTGTGGATCTTTTTCCAGATCGAATAGTTCCCAGTTTTCTATACGTTTATAATAGCGGATCAATTTATAGCGGTCATCCCGGACCCCAAAGTGTGGGCTCACGGCATGTTCTCCATTTTCAAAGTAATGATAGAATAGGTCCTTGCGATGTTCCGCTTTGTTGTTTTTCAGCACATGGACAAAAGATTCGCCCTGCATGTCTTTGGGTTTCTTTACGGCGGCCAGTTCCAATAGTGTAGGTGCGATATCAGCATTGACAACCTTGGCATCAATGGTTGAATGCGCGTGCAACAGGGCTGGATACCGCATGACCAATGGTGTGCGGAACGATTCTTCGTACATCCAGCGTTTGTCAAACCAGCCATGCTCGCCCATGTAGAAACCTTGGTCTGATAGATAAATGACAATGGTATTTTCGGTGAGTGATTTTTGATCCAGATAATCCAGTACTTTGCCAATATTGCGGTCCATCGACTGTGCCGTGTTAAGGTAATCGATCATGTAACGTCTGAATTTCCATTCTGCAAGCTGTTTTCCGGACAGGTTATCTTGCTTTAACTTTTCGTAAATAGGACGGTAATAGGCGATGTAGCTGTCTTTTTGGGCTTGATTCATCCGCTTGAAATTGCCGTCGGCCATCATGTCTTCCAGGGATTTGAACATCTTTAGGTCGTAGCCCATCTTCATATCCTTATCAATGGACATTTCTTGCAGTGCTGCTGCGTCTCTGCTTTGGTAACTGTCATAGAAAGTTTCGGGCAGCTTAAAATTTACGGTATCATAGCTGCCAAAATCTTTAGGGTCGGGCATCCATGTGCGGTGTGTTGCTTTATGACCGATGACCAGACAGAATGGTTTGCTGGCGTCTACGGTATCTAGCCAGTTCACTGCTTTTTCGGTCACGATATCGGATACATAACCCGCCACTTGTTTACGGCCCTGTTTGCTGATAAAATCCGGATTAAAATAGGTGCCCTGATCAACAAGGATATCATAATAGTCAAAGCCTTGCAATTTGTTTCCCAAATGGATTTTACCTACCCAAGCGGTATTATAACCAACTTTTTGCAATTGCTTTACAAAAAGGTCCTGGCTGAAGTCGAACTCCGAGGTTTCATTATCCCTGAATCCATTCTTGTGGCTGTATTTTCCGGTCAGCAGCGTGGCGCGAGATGGGCCACAGATGGAATTATTGACAAAGGCATTTTTGAATATTGCCCCCTGATCAGCGATGCGGTCTATCTGTGGCGTTTTCCCATATGTCGATCCATAGGCTCCAATCGTCTGATAGGCATGGTCATCCGAGATAATAATGACGATATTTGGCCTTTTCTGTGCAGAAGCGTGTTGGAATAGCGGAAGTGAAAAAAATATAAATACAAGCGTTTTAAGTTTCATTGTGCTTTCTGTTTAAAATAGATTGTTGTTTTGAGCTGAAGCTGATCCAAGATAGTGATAAAGTTTCGGTTGTCTGGTCTACCAGCCGACCCACGATCAGCATCCATTGATGTACTTTTCCGTGGTCAAGCGTTATTTAATGGCGCCGAAAATTAATTGTTAGTCTAATACAGATCTGTGGATTGTTGATTTGTTTCTCTCATATTTATTCCAGTTGAATATCGAATTCGTCAAAAGATTCTTTACGCCAGGCCATGTCCTGTGTGGTTGTCGAAAGTGCAAATAAAGGAGAGAATGTTTTTACTTTTATGGTTTTGCCATCCGGAAGAAATTCAAGGATCCGTAACCAGCCATCGCCGCCGCTGCCCCGGTGCCCGCCGCCAAGTGCCTGGGCATTAAAGGTCATCTGGTTGACCTTTTTGTTGGCAGAATTATTGTCAATGCGAAAGCCAATGTGCTTTTTGATGTCATTGGCAGCGCCGATATGGCCCGAAAATACCAGCGCTATGTTTTTGGAAGGCTGAACCAGTTTTTTCCAGATGGATTTGCCATAGTTGGCGTCATCAAGATCATATTTTTCTTTTTCAATATGCTCATTTTTATAATTTAAATAAGAATGTGTTAAAAGGACGACTTGATGATTGCTGTATGCTGGTCTGTTAATTACTGATCTGGCCCATCCCAATACCGTGTCTCTTGGCGCAAATTCGATCGAGAGAAAAAGAAAATTTTGTCCATGTGGCGAGCGCCATTCATAGCTTGCATTTTCTAAACTTGGATCACCGTATATGTTTTCGGTGACATCCCGCAGCAGCTCCAGGTTTTTGCTGTTTTTGTCTGAAGGGAAATAAAGCGGAAAATGGGTGGTTTTTGGTTTATGTGTATAGCTGAATATATTATAATCATGGTTTCCTGTCGCTGTTATATAAGGTAGTTTTCCGTCTAATTTAGCGAAAGCTTTTGCCGCAGCTTCCCATTGCTGTTTTCCGGTCTGGTCCATTTTTAGCCGGTCTGGATTAATGATGTCATCGTGTTCGACCAGATCACCGGTGCATAGCACGATTTTTATATTCATTTTTTCCTGATGCTCCACAATCCAGTTCATCATGATATCCAAAATAGGCTGATTGCGCTGAAACTTGACATAGTTCTGTATATCCGGAAGCAGTACCATGGACCATGATTTTTGGTCGCTCAGCGTCGGCTGCTGAAAATGATTGCTTGTTGATTGACCTTTTGCTGCTGTTGTAAAATACACCAAGCATAGCAATAGAAGACTGTTTTTGATGAGGGTTGTCATTATAATAAAAATTAAATCTAGTACCTTTTAGGTTAGTTACACGTATATGAATTTAGCTTATTTTTTGTTTAAAAACCTTTTTTTTATTTCCGCAAGATGAAAAAAATATAGTGCTGTGTGACGACTCGTGCTATGCGCTAACATTGCCGTTTTGTGCGTTCCAATTGTCGGATGCCTGGGATTTTTCATGAGCAGTTTATGTTAATTTGTTATTAAATTATCTTTAAATATGTTTATTTTAGTGTTTAAATATGTTTAAATATATTAAATTTGTTTGTATTTTATTTTTTATAATAAATTTTAATGTTTAATATTGTTGAATAACATATACCTAAGTTTCATAATAACCAATTGGATCGGGATAATCTCAGTGGTATGAATGATAAATCTATAATTCTTATACAATCAAAATGAATAAAACATTTCGTTTGGCTGCGTTATTATGTGCAATGCCTATAAGCATGGCTTTGGCACAGCAGGCCGCCATGAAGGGTCGTGTCGTTGATGCACAGGGGCATCCGCTAATAGGGGCGACCGTTAAGGTTAAAGGGAGTGCTGCCGGTCCTTCGGCTGTGTTGGACAATGGTGAATTTAGTTTAAACGTAAAAAATGGGGATACAATAATTGTCACCATGCTCGGGTATGCACAGCGGGAGGTTGTTTATCAGGGGCAGGCTAATTTAGCTATTGTACTGGAGGGGAGTGCGACCAACATCGAAGAAGTTGTTGTTGTTGGATATGGTACGCAAAAGAAAGTTAATTTAACGGGGGCTGTTTCCGTTATCGAAAGTGGCCAGCTCGAACGCCGGCCTAATCTTTCGACTTCATCGGCCTTACAGGGGTTGGCTCCGGGTGTGACGGTGACCTCGCAGACTGGCGCTCCGGGTGGCGATGGCGGACAGATCCGGATCCGGGGAATTAATTCTTTTGGTGGTTCTGATTCCTCCCCATTGGTGATTATAGACGGTGTGGCGGGATCGATAGATAATATTGACTACAATCTGATCGAAAGTATCTCTGTGCTCAAAGATGCGGCTTCTTCTGCTATCTATGGTTCGCGGGCTGCCAATGGCGTGATATTGATTACGACGAAAAGAGGGAAGGACAAGTTGGCTATAGATTATAAGGGTTATATCGGTATGCAGGATCCTACCGCTATCCCTAAGGTGGCCGACGGACTCACGTATATGCGTATGTTTAACGAGGCGAACCGCAATGATGGAAATCAGCCTACTTATACGGATGAGGCCATGGAGGAATATCGCAAATTATCTGCCGCTGACCCGGATAATTTTGATTGGCAAAAGGCAATTCTAAAGGGCTCAGGCTTTACGCAAAATCATTTTTTAAGCCTTTCTGCAAATAGTGGTATTATCCGTGTGGCACCATCGTTTGGTTACGCAACGCAGGATGGGCTGATTAAGAACACGGGCTTTAAACGTTATGTGTTCCGTAATAATATGGACATTACGCCAAGTGATAAATTTTCGGTACGGATGGATCTCTCGGTGACTAATAAAAATAGAAAGCAGATTGCCGGTGAAGGAACGATATGGAATTACTTGGGCCGCATGCCGACGGATTTGCCTATTCGTCATCCCAATGGACTATGGGCTGAGGGTTGGGTAAAAAATAATCCTGTAGCGCAGATCGAAGAGGGCGGGAATAATAATACGAACAACCTGGAATTTATTGGGAATCTATCCCTGAATTATAAACCTACAGCATGGCTCAGTCTGCTGGGAACTGTCGCACCCAGGTATTTAACGAGAAATACGCATCAGTTTACCAAAATGGTAGAAGTATATGATGTAAATGGGGCTTCAGCTGGCTCGGCCAATACGACAACAGATCTGACAGAGCGTTCTTACAGGCAATATTTTGGTAGCTATTTTGTGACGGCAACGGCTGATAGATCATATGGAGACCATAGTTTTAAAATGATGGTGGGGACCTCCCGGGAATCTTTTAATGAAAAGTTTTTGATGGGTTACCGCCGGGACTTTATGTATGACACTTATGAGGTTTTAAATGCCGGGGCTGACAATGCAACAAAGAATAATGGCAGTACAATTGATGAGTGGCTGCTGATATCACAGTTTGGTCGATTGAATTACAGCTTCAAAGATCGCTATTTATTTGAAGCGAATATCAGGCATGACGGAAGTTCCAGGTTTGTCGAAAAAAACAGGTGGTCCACCTTTCCCTCTTTCTCTGCAGGCTGGCGCCTGAGCGAGGAACCCTTTATGAAAAATTTAAAAGGAGTGGTCAATCAGCTTAAATTAAGAGGCTCATGGGGTAAGCTCGGAAATCAGAATATCGGTGATTCTTATTACCCTTTCGCTTCGCAGCTGGCCTTGGGAAGTATATCCATGGGCGGACAATTGTATCCATTGGTATCGCAGAATGAAATGGCTAATGAAAGATTGGTGTGGGAATCTACGACGATGAGTGGGGCGGGGCTCGATGCGGTATTGTTTAAGAATTTTAGCCTGACTTTCGACTGGTATAGCAAGACGACCAATGGGATTTTGCTCAAACTTGATATACCTGCCGTACACGGACTTCCCGGACCGTTTCAGAATGCAGGCAAGGTGCAGAATAAAGGCTGGGAGCTTGCTGTTCGTTATGATAAGAAATTTGGGGATTTTAAACTTGGTTTAGGTGGGAATATAGCTGATGTCAAGAACAAGATCCTGGATATGAGCAATACAACAATGGGGACATTTTTACGTCAGCAGACGGGATATTCGATTAATTCTATTTATGGCTATGTGGCTGATGGTTATTACCAAGATGCGGATGAAATCAAAAACGGTCCTGCCCAGTTCGGAACGTTGCAGCCAGGCGACATTCGTTATAAGGATATCGCGGGAGGATTCGATGGGGCTGGTAACCCGATACCGGATGGCAAAATCAATGAAAGTGATAAACTGATCATTGGTAATACGATTCCACGTTATACCTATGGTGTAAATCTGGATCTGAGTTACAAAGGGCTTCGACTGAATGCATTTGTGCAGGGAGTGGCCAAAGCGGATGGCTACCTGAGTTCGCATTATGTTGTCCCGCTGGCAATGGCAAGTGCTGTCAAAGAATGGCAGACCGATTACTGGACGGTAGACAATCCGGATGCTGCATTGCCGCGCTTATCGCATTCTTCGACCAACAATACGCAAAACTCCACTTTCTGGATGCGGAGTGCAGCTTATCTGCGGCTTAAAAATGTACAATTGGGGTATGAAATTCCACAGCAACTATTAGCTAAATTGAAATTGAATGGGCTGTTTGTTTATGTTAATGGACAAAATCTCTTTACGAAAACCAATTTCTATAAAGGATATGATCCTGAAATCAATTACAATGCAGGAGCCAGTGAAGGGGTTTCATTGGGAGATGGTAATTTCTATCCGCAGGTAAAAGTGTACACGTTTGGTGTTGATTTTAAATTTTAATGAAAACATGAAGAATCGCATAAAAATATATTTTGGTATAGCGCTGCTGGCTGCAACGGTTAGTAGCTGTAATTTGGATAAAGAACCGCTGAACGGCCCCGCTACGGGTACGTTTCCAAGCAATGAAACCGAAGCTGAGAATGGGTTGCTGGGGGCTTACAAGGCGCTGACCCTCCTGGATGCGAGCAGTACACCGTTTTTGCATGTGCTCGACAATATTACGGATATCGGTTATGCACGTCCGGGTAATAATTATACGCCCGGCATAACCAGCTCATATACGACTGATAATACCTTGGCTACGAAACCTTGGACAGCACATTATAAAACGCTTGCTCGGGTGCATTTGGTGTTGGATAAATTGCCGGGATTACAAGGAAAGATTCCGCCCGAAAAGTTGAAGCAATTGGATGCAGAGCTCCGTTTTATTCGTGCCTACGTGTATTCGCAATTGATTGAATTGTATGGGGGAGTACCTTTATTGACTAAAAATGTACCTTTGGGAGAGGCGAATATCGCCAAAACGGATGCTGCTGAAATTAGGCAATGGATCATTGAGGAGCTGACCGCGATTGCGGATGCTTTACCTGTTAACCAGTCCGCTTACGGAAAAGTAAGAGCGAGCAGTGTTGCCGCCTATATGTTAAAGGCCCGGGTTGCACTTTATGCGGGTCAATTTGATCTTGCCGCAGCGTCAGCTGATCAGGGGATTAAGCTTTCAAACGGATTGCATGAGCTGACTCCTTTCAATGAAAGCATAAATTATGCTGGCAAGAGCCATGTTGCGGGCGAGCCTGATGTGAGCAATATTTTTGGACATGAGGGGTTCAAGAGCAGTAAAGAGTGGATCTGGGTCATGGAATATAATATCAATGTTCCCGGAAATGTTCACAATCAGCAATATTATGCGGCTTCACGCCTTGGTAGAGGGGTGGCTTATTGGGGTCCAACGCAAGATTTCATCGACTCTTTTCAGGCTTCTGACGGTCTTTCGATTACCGAATCTACTGAATATGATGCTTCCAATCCTTTTGCGAATAGGGATCCGAGATTGGATATGTATTGTGTGCGGCCCGGATCTCGATTTCTTGGCTATCAATTTGAAATGAACAGCTCGTTTAAAAATGTGTTAAATTATTGGCCCATATTGAGCGCGGCCAGTGATGAGCCGTCTACAGTCGCTAACGCGGATCAGTCTAATGCTGCCCGGTCATATAGCGGTTATTTGTGGCGGAAACATGTGGATATCAAAGATTTTGCAACGACTTCCGTCAATGGGCAAAGTGATCTGAATATCGGGATTTTTAGGTATGCAGAATTGCTTTTGATCTATGCAGAAGCTAAAATAGAAGCGAATAAGATTGATAATTCGGTGTACGATGCCATCAATCAGATACGTCTTCGGGCGCATATGCCGGTACTTAAAGCTGGTCTTAGTCAGGCCGAATTAAGGAAAGCACTCCGTTATGAGCGTAAGGTCGAACTCGCTAGCGACGGCTTCAGGTGGTACGATCTGCGCCGCTGGGGAATTGCCAATCAGATTTTGAATGGTAATCTTTATCTTAACCGCGATGCAAATAAGTGGACTTCGGCAGTCCTGACCAAAATCGACGATAACGCTTCGCCGGTTTACAATACAGCGTTGGCGAATAAGGTTTTTGGTGTTCAGAATGTTATTTTTAAAATAAATAAGGATGAATTTTGGCCGATACCCGAAAGCGAAATTGTGATGGTCCCGAATCTGAAACAAAATCCTGGATACTAAAAGCGCTGTTCAAAAAGAAGGCCTTTAGCTGTTGAAACCTAAAGGCTTTCTTTCTGGTCAAGCAATGATTACTTTTACGCCGAGTTCCTCTATATTTTTGACATCACTTTCGGAGACCTTATTGTCCGTGATGATATAATGGATGTCTTCAATGTTGCATACCTTTCCGAGCCCTCTCTTTCCAAATTTGCTGCTGTCTGCCAGTACAATGACAGTTTGAGATGTTTCAAGCATTTTTTGGTTAAGGGTTGCTTCGGAAAGATTACTGATTGAAATGCCGAATTCGATATCTATACCATCTACGCCAAGAAAAAGAAGACTGCAGCTTACTTCGTCGAGCAATCTTGATGCATAGTGACCGGCTACCGAGGATGAATTTGGCCTGATCAGCCCGCCCAGCTGTAAGACTTCGATGTTTTTCTTGTTGCTAAGTTCGAGTCCGACTTTAAGCGCAGGAGTGATCACTGTCAGATGCTGTGTAGTTTCTAGATTTTTTGCCAGGGCATAGGCAGTGGTGCCTGAGCCGATCATGATCGAGTCGTTGTTTTTGATCAGTTTAATCGCAGCTTTGGCTATTCGTTCTTTATCATCGCTATTGATGGATTCTTTTTCCATGATATGGCGATCTCCCGCATAGGGATTGTAGGCAGAAGCGCCACCTTTTGTGCGAAATAAAAGGTTTTTATCTTCTAAAAGTTTAAGATCCTTACGAATCGTTACGCTGGAGACTTCCATTGCCCTGCTTAACCAATCGATGGAAATTTTTCCTTTTTCTTTAAGTTTCTTGAGTATGAATTCGTGTCGCTCTGTTATACTTTTCATAATGCTACAAGTTTATTGGCAAATATACTGTGTTGAAAATTAAACTTCAAGCCTCTAAATGTTAAATTATCTTTTTTTTTATTTAAAAATGTTTTATTTTGCTTTTTTTGTTATAAATTTGATTAATCAAAATAAAAGAAAAAAACCACAATCTATTTATGTCCAAGTTTGTCCTTCCGATTGCTCCGCTGTATAGGCGTTGGTTAATTATTCTCGTTATATTTTTGGCAATTGTCTTCAATTATTATGATCGCCAGATTGTGTCTATCTTAAAACCTATGCTAAAAGCGGAGTATGGTCTTGGGGACGATGGCTATGCATTGGTTATTAATGTTTTTACTTTGTTCTATGCGCTTATGTATCCGGTCTCCGGTTGGCTTGTGGATCGGTTTGGCGAACGGCGGGTGATGTTAATCGGTATTCTGGGTTGGTCTCTGGCTTGTTTTGGTGGTGGATTTTCGCGCACCTTCGGTTCTTTTCTTTTTTTTCGTGGATTGCTGGGCGCTTCCGAACCTGCTAATTTCCCTGCGCAATTAAAGGTAATTACGGTCTGGTTTTCGGGCAAGATGCGGGCTACTGCCAATAGCCTTTGCATAGCCGGCAGTTCAATAGGGGCTATCATTGCCCCGCCGATGGTCGCCTGGCTGGCAATTTCCTACAATTTTCATACGGTCTTTATTGTAGCGGGCGTAATTGGCCTGGTGATCGCCTTGCTGTGGTTTTTGATTTACATTGAACCACCCGCTGCCATCGCTGAGGAAAACACGGTTGAACCTAAGCAATCGTCCTCGGCCTTTACCTGGAGGCAACTGTGGGGCAGAAAGTCGTTGTGGGGGATTCTGTTAATTCGATTCGTAAGTGATCCAGTTTGGTATTTTTGTTTGTTTTGGTTGCCAGGTTATCTTCAGGAAGAATCGGGCTTGACCTTGGCTCAGATTGGAATGTTTGGCTGGATACCATTTCTGTTGGCAGATTTAGGTGCTATTGGGACATCGGCTTGGTCCGATAGACTGGTCAGGAGGGGGAAAGACCCACTTCTGGCACGCAAGATTATGTTAACTGCGGTGGCGTTGCTGGCTCCGCTCTGTTGCCTCACCACTTATATTGCTAATCCTTATCTTACGTTGCTCATTTTTGGATTAGTGGCTATAGCCTGTTTGAGTTGGTTGTTTACGATCAGCGTGGTCATTGCCGAGGCATTTCCTGTGGCTAATGTTGCCTCTGTTTTGGGTATTGCTGGCGGTTTTGGTGCCCTGGGGGCGGTCCTGTTTAATTATTTCGTCGGACAGATGCTGGGTTCGGTAGGTGCGGGCACCGTATTTATAATCATGGCATTTATGCATCCTTTAGCGGTATTGATCCTATGGACAATGGTAAAAAAAGAGCTTCCCGTGGTCGCGGAGCAGCAGCGGGCCGAATCGTTAGTCGTATAAAATCCCTTGACGTTCGTCTTTGTTTGTGTTTAACGTATTTATGTAGTTTGTGAAATAAATTTTTATAGAAATGAACAGTATGAAAAAGATTAGTGAACCTGCAAGAGAGGTTCCGGTAAGAATGGAGGTCGATGTATTGGTTGTCGGTGGAGGGCCTGCAGGTATTATTGCGGCGCAGGCCGCAGCTTCGGATGGTCTGAAAGTGGCTTTGATTGATAACAGAAGTTTTGTTGGTGGCAATATGACGATCGGTCTACCAATTTTGGGCTTTCTTGGGCAAAAGGGGAATCAGATCATCAAAGGTCTTCCACAGCGTTTTATCGATAGGTTGAAAGCTGTGGATGCGGCATCGGAGCACCGTCCTTGTCCATTGCACATGAGTCTTACGTTGGTAGAGCCCGAAGCGGTTAAAAATATTGGTTTAAAAGTTTTGGAAGAGGCAGGGGTAGAAGTCCTGCTGTATGTTTTTTCGGCAGGCGTGGTGATGGAGGGCGATGTGCTCAAAGGGGTGTTCATTGAAAGCAAATCTGGCCGGGAAGTAATTCTCGCAAAAACAATCATCGATTGTACGGGTGACGCCGATGTGGCCTTCAGGGCAGGGGTTGCCTGTGAGCAGGGGAATGAAACTGGTGGGGCGCAGCCACCGACACTGATGTTTTGCATGGGGGGTGTTGATACCGAAAAGCTGCGTATGTCCATTGCTGAAGAACCCCGGACGTATCTGACGGATTTTATTCCCGCTGAATATTTTGGGCAGAATAACCAGTTTATCGTCGTTGGATTACGCAGCGTGATGGAGAAAGCGAGACTGGCGGGGTACCATTTGCCTGTTGAGCGTACGATATTAATCACAGGACTCCGAGAAGGAGAGGTGTGGGTTAATATGTCTCGCGTGAATGGGGTGGACGGCACCAATCCAGCCAGTCTGACATTTGGAGAAATAGAAGGGCGCAAACAGGTCGAAGAGATTCAGCGTTATTTGGTGGAATTCGTTCCGGGATTTGAGCAGGCTAAATTTACTAAAATGGCTCCTTTTCTGGGAATTCGGGAGACTAGGCGTATTGTAGGCCAATATGTACTTACGGCCGATGATATTTTAGCATGCACGCGTTTTGACGATGCTATTGCTGTAGCGAGCTACCCGCTCGATATCCATCATCCTGAAGGGGGAGGCTGTACCCTGACCTGGTGTGGGGACAGTTATGATATTCCATATCGTTCGTTGTTGCCTACACATATTAAAAACCTATTGGTGGCAGGGCGATCGATTTCTACGACGCATGAGGCGATGTCTGCGATTCGTGTAATGGCCCCTTGTATGGCCATGGGGGAAGCTGCCGGACGTGCTGCTAAAATCGCGGTTCGTAAAGGTGTTTCTCCCGCTGAAATCAATGTTGATGAGCTTCGTAGGGAACTTATTGCCGAAGGGGCATATCTTGGAGAAAATGAAACGGTCGTCTGATATGATAAAGGATACTAACAAGGATTTGCTAGGTCGAAGAGGTTTTTTGCAAAAGTTTGGGGCGGCTGCGCTTGTGTCGCTGCTATCCTTGGACGATACTGTTGCCAGCGGGCTTGTCAAAAAAGATAATCTTCGTGTCTTGACCTGTAATATACGGGTAGATCTTGAAGAGGACGCGGCAAAGGGATTGGGCTGGCAGCAACGCCGGGCGGCATGTCTGGAAGTGATCAAGCGGCAGCGGCCGGATATCATCGGTTTTCAGGAAGTCCTGTATAATCAATTTATAGCTATTAAAGATGCGATGCCGGAATATCTTGCGCTGGGATTCGATGGCCCGGAAATGGACGCCATTAAAACGGGGTATCATGGTATTGCAAAAAATCCAATTTTATTTTCCAAAAAGCGGTTTGAGCTGTTGGCAGCTGGTACATATTGGCTATCCGAGACGCCGTTGATGGGCGGAAGTGTTTCTTGGGGCTCAGCACGCGCCCGTAATGCCTGTTGGGTACGGTTGTACGACCGCTATAGCAAAAAGGAGTTTCGCTTGGTAAATCTTCATCTGGATCATGTCAATGCCGAAGCAAAACTGAAGCAGATAGCGGTGGTACTGGATGAGTCTGCGCAATATGCCGATGGATTTGTGCAGGTCATGACCGGCGATTTTAATGTTGGGCCTGACAGCCAGGTGCACCAGAATGTACTGTCAGCAGGCTGGAAAGATACTTTTATTGAACTGCATGGTACGAAAGATGTTGGTGGTACGACCCACGGATTTAAAGGTGAGCAGTATGAGAAGAAGGACCGGGCAAAAAAAATCGACTTTATATTTACCAAAGGTCCGGTTGTTCCTAAAGCGTCAGTCATTATCAAAGACAATGTTAAGGGGATTTACCCGAGTGATCATTATTTTTTGCTTGCTGAACTTGAATTATAAATAGGCACAGCAATTTTTAAAAAGCAATATGTTTAATATTGCTTTTTTTTGTTTAATAATTTTTTATTTAATGTTATTTTATATTTTATTTTGTTTTATTTTGTTAATTTAGTGCTGTAAAGTAACCAATATTCAAAAAAACTAAATTATGGTACACATACTTGGGAAATGGGGAATTCCTTCAAATTTAAAATGGGGTTATCTGGGTATCCTCCTTTTTATGATGGGCGATGGTGTTGAACAGGGCTGGTTGAGTCCCTATCTAATAGCGCATGGAATGAATATACAGCAGTCAGCTAGTTTATTTACGGTTTATGGAGTGACAATTGCCATCTCTTCTTGGTTTTCGGGTGTACTTGCCGAAAATTACGGCCCGCGCAGATCCATGGTCATGGGCTTACTGCTTTATATGATCGGTACAATCGGTTTTGTCGGACTTGGGATGCAAAAGCTTGATTTTACTTTCATGCTGTTATTTTATGCCATTCGTGGTTTCGGTTATCCCTTGTTTGCTTATTCCTTTATGGTCTGGATTACCTATCGTACACCTCAATCGATGTTAGGGCGTGCTGTGGGCTGGTTTTGGTTTGTTTTTACGGGGGGATTGAACGTACTCGGTGCTTATTATTCAAGCTGGGCCTTAGAGTACATGGGCTACCAGAATACGCTGTGGTCCTCGTTGTTATGGGTCTTGATCGGCGCTTTTTTCGCCTTGGTTTTAAACCGTGACCGATTTGCGATCCCTCATGCCGGGCAATCGAAATTAAAAGATATGCTGAAAGGACTGACCATTGTTAGGCGCGAGCCTAAGGTCTTGTTGGGCGGAATCGTAAGGGTGATCAATACCACGGCACAGTTTGCTTTTCCGGTCTTTCTGCCCATGTATATGGCCCAATATGGTTTTGAGACCAAAGCTTGGTTGCAGATTTGGGGTACCATTTTTACCAGCAATATCGTCTTTAACCTCCTATTTGGATTTGTTGGAGATCGGCTTGGCTGGCGTAACACCATTATGTGGTTTGGAGGGGTAGGCTGTGCGGTTGCAACACTGCTGTTTTATTATTCTCCGGCTTGGTTTGGCGGTAATTATTGGGCTGTATTGGCAGCAGGCGTACTATGGGGTGCTTTGCTCGCAGGGTACGTCCCACTGTCGGCGCTAGTGCCTTCTTTGGTCAAAGAGGAGAAGGGGTCGGCAATGGCGATTCTCAATCTCGGGGCTGGCCTGCCTGTATTTGTAGGTCCGGTTCTGGTTGGGCTGTGCATCGGTACGCTGGGAAGTGAGGGTGTAGTTTGGATACTGGCGGTCCTTTATTTGTTGAGCGCTTTCTTGACTGCCTTAATCAGACTGCCTGAGCAGCATTCAATTAAAATTGATAGAAATATATAAAATTAAATAGAAGAACGAAAACTATGAAAGTATTATTGACGGCTCCCTATGAGAATGAGAAGGCATTCGGAGAATTGGAAGGTTTGGTTGGCGAAGTTATTTATCGGCCATGGAAACCACATGGCAGAGCCTATAACCCAGCGGAGCTCATTGATCTCTTGCGGGACACGGGAGCGGAGGCCTTGATCGCTGAACATGACGAAATTACTGCGGAGGTGCTTCATGCGAATCCTTCGTTAAAGTTTGTCGGTATTTGCCGCGGCACACCGTCCAATATTGATTTACCTGTAGCCACCAAACTGGGGATTCCTGTTTTTAATACGCCGGCCCGCAATGCGCAGGCTGTCGCTGAAATGTTTATCGCCAATGTGATTACGCTGATGCGTAATACGCTCCCAGCTGTTGACTGGCTGGAAAATAAAAATTGGGGCGTGGGTGCACATACTTCCTATCTGCAATTTAAAGGAAATGAACTTGCTGGAAAGAAAGTGGGAATGGTTGGTTTTGGTGCTGTGGGCCAGCATATCGCACGCATGTTGAGCAGTTTTCCCAGTGAAATTTATTACTTCGATCCCTATTATACGGATGAGAATACCGCGTATAAGAAGGTGGAATTAACCGAACTTTTTTCTTCTTGCGATGTTGTAGGGATACACCTACCCGTAACTCCGGAGACCGTAGGTATGATTGATGCAAAATATCTTTCTTTATTGAAAAAAGAGGCTATTTTTGTTAATACAGCCCGGGCTACGGTGGTCAATCGTGAAGACTTACTTATGCTATTGGAGGCCGGACAGATCCGTGGTGCTGTGCTCGATGTATTTTATCATGAACCTCCAGATGAGATTGACTATAAAATGATCCTCCACAAAAATGTCATTGCCACACCGCATATTGCCGGCGCTACGCACGAAGTAGAGGACCATCATGCATTTATTATGAACAATAACCTGAAGGAGTATTTTGTGAATGGAAATAAGACGATTCGTCAATTGGTAAATAAAGCTGTACTAGAAAACTTAAATGTATAAAAGGTGATAAAAAAAGCATATTTGATTGTAGATATCGGTACGGGGAATGCGCGTGTCGGCGTAGCATCCCCTGCGGGTGAGTTATTGAGCATAAAACGGGAAAATGTACAGTATGAATCTGACAATCGTTACGAAGAATCTATTTACTTTGACCCCAATAATCTCTGGGCGGAAATTCTTCGTCTGTCTGCTGAAGCGATGGCAGAAGCCGGTTCGGTACAAATTGAAGCGATCACGGCAACCAGTCAGCGCGAGGGTATCGTCATTATGGACAAAGACGGAAACTCGGTTTTGGGGATGCCGAATATAGATCATCGGGGAAGGGCATGGGAGAACGAACTGGCAGCTAAAGCTCAGGTGTATCAAATAACCGGCAGATACCCAACTTCTCTTTTTTCGGCATTCAAATTGGTCGGTCTTCGCGAGGTATATCCCGCTATCTTTAATGATATCGCTTGCTTTATGAGTATTAGCGACTGGGTTCAATATAAATTTTCAGGAATTTGCGGTTATGAGCATTCGCAAGCTTCCGAAACTTTATTGTATGATGTTGCCAGAAAAAATTGGAGCCAGGAGTTATTTGCGCAGTTTAATTTGCCTACTGCCATTGTTCCGCCGTTGAAAGAAGCGGGTTCCATTTTGGGGGATATTCTACCCGATCTCGCCGTAAAAATGGGGATCAATGCTGGGGCTAAGGTGATTGTTGGTGGCGGCGATACGCAACTGGCCATCAAAAGTATTGCGCCATCAGCTAACGACGTTGTGATCGTTTCGGGTACAACAACACCTATTATCAAGATTGTTGAGGATTATGTTTTGGATTCGGATCGGCGTACTTGGACCAGCCGCCATGTTGAAGCCGATGAGTTTATCCTAGAAGCCAATGCTGGTGTGACGGGGCTCAATTACCAACGTCTGAAGGAGATCTTCTATCCAAACGAAGGCTATGATATCATCGAAAAAGAACTGGAAAAAGTGACCTACTCGCAGTGTGTGGCTTCACTGGGGTCGCTTATCGCAGACGAGGACAAACCGCTTACCAAAGGGGGATTTATTTTTAATGCCCCGGTCTCTCATCAATTGACCAGAGGTAGTTTTGTTTTTGCTATCCTTTGGGATATAGCATGTAGCATTTATGAGAATTATAAGTTTTTATGTGCTGTATCGCCGCACAATGAAAGCTATATCTGGGCCTGTGGTGGTGGTATGGAAAGCCGGAAATTACGACAATTTATCGCTAATTTATTTGGCAAAAGCATCAAGATCAGGGATACCTTTCGGCAAGCATCCGTTTTGGGCGGAGTCCTTGTCTGTAACGAAGCACTTGGTTTGGAAAATTTTGAACCTGTGCTGTTGGACGAAGTCGAACCCCAAAATCACGAACAATTTGAGCAATTGTATTTGGAGTGGAAAAATGCACGCAGAACATTTAAGCAAGTGACCTCATAGATGGATACCTATTTCTTTGGATTGGATGTTGGCACACAGGGTGCACGTGCCGTGTTGGTCGATCAGCTCGGAAATATAATGGGGTCAGAATCGGTGAAATTCGATCTCGATGAGCGGTTTAGAGAAGAGCAGTCCCCTGCTATATGGTGGCGTGACTGTGCCGCTATTATTACCAAAATTTTGGCGGGATTGCCACAGGCGATCGATAAAGAGGCCATTCGGGCAATTTCTGTAACGTCGACTTCGGGAACGGTTATACCTCTTGATCGAAATAACCTTCCGCTTCACGATGCGATCATGTACAGCGATGGCCGGTCTGTAAAGCAAGGGGAGCGTTGTATGCAAGCGGCAAAAGACCATGTACAACATGGTTATACCGGATTCAATTCCTCGAGTGGAATGAGCAAAATGCTGTGGTATGTAGAGCATTATCCCGATAAAGTAAAAGATATCGCTTTATGGATCCATGCCTCGGATTATATCGTAGGTAAGCTGTCGGGGAATTATCACATGACTGACTACACCAATGTGCTCAAGAGCGGATACGACCTGAATGCCTTGGAATGGCCTTCTTATATTGTTGATGTATTGGGTATGAAGCCTGAATGGTTACAACAGGTTGTCCCGTCCGGTACAATCATCGGTAAATTGAGTGCGGACCTGGCAAGGGCTTGGCAGCTACCGCGTATTGATGTGGTTGTCGGAATGACGGATGGCTGTGCGACTCAGATGGCGTCAGGAGCCGTAAATCCTGGAGAGTGGAACACGACGATTGGTACTACTTTAGTCATCAAAGGGGTGACCAAATCACAAGTCATTGATCCCTTGGGGAGGTTATATAGCCATCGCCATCCTGAGGGGCACTGGATGCCCGGCGGGGCGAGCAATACAGGGGCGGACTGGATTAGCCTGGATTTTCAGGCTGATTTTCAGGAATTGACCGAACAGGTACCCGCATTGATTCCTACGGGGCTGTTAGCCTGGCCGCTCAAACATAAGGGGGAGCGCTATCCTATTATGGCAGCTCAGGCTCGTGGTTTTGAACCCGAATCTGTCTCCCGGGAACTCCTGTTTGCAGCCAATTTAGAAGGGGTAGCTTTTATTGAGCGGTTAGCCTATGAGATTATTGAGGAACTGTCCGGTGAAAAAGTCAATGCCGTATTTACCGCCGGAGGTGGAAGTAATAGCAAGGTCTGGTTGAGGATCAGGAGCGCCGTGCTGAACGTGCCGATTTTCAAATGTAAGGAGGCAACCGGTGCACTGGGGGCGGCAATTATGGCCGCATCATACAGCTATTATGGTTCTTTGGAAGAAGCTGCTTCAAAAATGACCCATAAAGAAATGCAGGTCTTTCCCGATATGGAATTAGCCGATTCCTATGAAGGACAATATCAACAGTTCAAATATAAACTCAAACAATTAGGCTATATTTAAGATGGTAACGATTATACTTTTAAGACACGGCGAAACGGCGTATAATGCCAATGGAAATCGGTATTGTGGACGTACGGATATCGCGCTGACTGGTAAAGGAGTAGATCAGGCCAGGCGTATGCGGCATCTATTGGAAGGATATAATTTTGAAGGGGTCTTCTGTTCTCCACTGATCCGCGCCCGTCAGACCGCTGAGATTGCATCGGGAGCGGCACATGAATTACAGGTGGACAATAGATTGATCGAAATTGATTTTGGACAATGGGAAGGAAAGTGTTCGTCTGATTTTATTGCCGAGGATCCTCAGGCTTGGGACAATTGGTTGCAGTCACCAGAGAATTATGCAGCAGGAAGAGTAGGAGAGACCGGACGCCAGGTGATCGATCGTGTCAAAAGTTTTTATGATGATATCCTACAGCGCTACGATGGTAAAACTGTTTTGATCGTTGGTCATAATGGAATCAATCGGCTGTTTTTAGCCTATCAGCTCGGGATGCCGCTGGCTAACTACCGACGAATTGTCCAGGAGAATTCTGCTTTGACACTATTTACTTTAGATAAAGTGGCTGGTTTTAATTTATTAAAATTGAATGCCTGAACTTTTTTTGAATGGATCAATTGTTTATTAAGGAGCACAACGTATTCATTCATAGCGCAGGCTCTTGCTGTGAAGCGATATATACACAAATTTTTAACCGTTAAAAATAAGTTAGTGATGAGAAAAATAGGTTTTTTTATCAGTTTGTTAGCTAGTACGATGGCATTGGGGGCACTGCAGGCGCAGGAGCTTCATACGCTTGACTTTAAAACCTGTAAAGCGATGCGTGCATATTTTCGCTATTCACCTGGTAAAAAGATAATAAGCGGCCATCGTGGTACGATCGAAAATGGACTGCCTGAAAATTCGATCCCGGCATTTGAAGCAGTGCTGAAAAAAACGCCTGCTATTTTCGAAATAGATCCGCGTTACACAAAGGACAGTGTTGCCATACTGATGCATGATGCAACGTTGGAGC
Source organism: Sphingobacterium prati (assembly GCF_013167215.1). GTDB lineage: Bacteria > Bacteroidota > Bacteroidia > Sphingobacteriales > Sphingobacteriaceae > Sphingobacterium > Sphingobacterium prati. Next base: position 311,953 of record NZ_JABJWY010000024.1, on the reverse strand, counting down.
GGACAACAAACGGAGTTGGCAAAGTTGCTGATTATACTTGGGCCGAACTTCAGAAATTGAGGTTGCGGGACAAGACGGGCAAGGTGACCCCGTATGGAATCAATACACTTCAGGAAGTGATCGATTGGGCCAAAGGTAAGACCATACTCAATCTGGATAAGAAAGACTTGCCATTGGCTAAGACTGCTGAAATCATACGGCAAAATAATGCGTGTGCCTGGGTCTGGGTGACGGTGCATAATGTCGAACAGGCGAAATATTACCTTGATCAAAATAAAGATCAGTATTTGTCCATGCATATTAAAGACAGGGCAGCTTTAGCTAAATTTGAATCCTCGGGGCTACCCTACGACCGGATGATTGTTTATATCGGTGCTGAAATTGTGCCAGCAAATCAAGAAATGTATCGTTTTTTTAACAACAAAGGGGTGATGTGCATGATATCAACTGCGCCTAGCTACGATAAACTTGCAGAAAAAGAGCAACGTTACGAGAAATATAGCGCTGTATTCGAAGACGGAGCTTCTATTTTAGAGTCTGATTTACCCATAGACGTGAGTCGTGCTATTGGGCAGAAATAAATTGCCATAATCTGTTGCATTACAGATCGTGCTGAAGCTACGCTGGGCGCCATCCTAAGCTTTGCGGCAAGTAGGCTACTCCGAAGCTGGCGACCTAAAGGCCCAGAGAAGTAACAAAAGGCTTGGCTTTAATAACAAAGGGTATGAATAACAAAGGGTATTCCTATTGCATGAATACCCTTTGTAATCCTATAAAAAGAGATGTTATTTATCCGTAGGGGGGAGCTCTACCTTTCCGTTTACCTGCTGCATAACCAGGCGGTGGAAATAGTCGACAATGTCTGCATAGTGGCGATCGTTTGCAAGGTTAATCATTTGATGGGGATCGGTAAGGGCATCTGTAAGCGATTTCCCGGCACCATGTCCGAAAAATTCTGCATACCGCCATTTTTCCGTACGAACGGTAATTCCCGTCACACCTTTCCCGTTTTCGCTCCAAACGGTATATGCGGGCCTTTCCCAAGTTTGATCAGGCTGGTATAGCAATGGTTTTAAACTTTTCCCTTCTAAGCCCCCGTAACCGGGTAGTCCACAGAGGTCGACTAAGGTTGGGTAAATATCCAGCAGTTCCACTACCCGTGGCGATGGCTGCCCATTGCCTTCAGCACGTGGATCGTAGATAATAAAGGGTACACGGGTACCCTGTTCCCACAATGAACCGGCTTTGGACCACTTTCCTTTTTCACCCAGTTGATAGCCATGATCGCTCCAGAAGACCACGATGGTATTTTCCTTTAATCCGGATTCCTCCAGCTTCTTTAGCACCCGACCCACATTCCAGTCCATATAACTGATGCAGGCAAGATAAGCTCTAATGTATTCTTTGGCTTCCTGTGGCGATGCTGTCCGGTTGACAAAGAAATCAGCGTTTCTCCGGCGAATGGACCCGGCAGGAAATCCCACGGGTATGCCGGGCATCGATGAAAAATCAGGCGGCAGGGCGATACTGTCCAGATCATATAGATCAAAGAATTCCTGTGGGGCTACAAACGGGGTATGTGGTTTTGAAAAACCGCAGGCCAAAAAGAATGGCTGCCCCGTTTGCTTAAGGTTTTCTAAATTTTGGATGGCCCGGTCTGCTACTTTCGTATCACCTATTTGCATTGCCTCTTCGCCCGTTAAGGCCGCCCATTTGTCTGATGCTGTCGATGCGGCATAGGGGTCGATACGGGCTGGCGAATTGGTATATTCTTGCCAGTAAGATTGTGAATCCACTGCTGCTGGGGGAGCGCCATTAACCACGGTACCGTATTGGCGCTTTTCTCCGCCAATATCCCAGGCCTCTGTGTCATCTATGCCGCCATGGAAGACCTTACCGCTTCGGATCGTGGTGTACCCGTTTTGCTTAAAATATTTAGGGAGGCTGATCCAATCCGGGAAAGACGCGTTAAACCATTCTCTATTTCCGTAAAGGCCACTTGTTGTCGGGCGTTTTCCAGTTAACAGGGATGACCTGGAGGGATTGCATAATGGATATTGACAATACGCATTTTTGAACCATACGCCCTTCGCTGCTAGGCGATCTAAGTTGGGTGTCTGTGCCAAAGGATGTCCATATATGCCCATATCTGTTCGCAGGTCATCTGAAATCAGAAACAGTACATTATATTTTTTTGGGGCTGAATCTGCTAATCGTTTGTCTTGCGATTGTCCTCGCAAACATAGCGCAGCATTCAGGAAGCAAAGCAACAGGTAATAATATTTTTTCATTGTGATGTATTGGTTGTTATCGCCAACCGGCCAGCAATAGGACGGTACATGCGCTTGGTAAACGAAAGATACTATTTAATTCATTTTTTAGGGCTAATACCCGGGATTTTGATAGGATCGGCGGGCTGTTTCATCAAGTAGTACGCCATCCTTGTCTGTTAGCATGCTGATAAAAGATTGCGGAAAGGGTTTGAACGTATGCGTTGCTGAAAAGGTTCCTTTGCCATTTCCATCCTGGCCATTTACACCTGATGGATTATCCGATCTGGACCAGCTGCCAGTACGGCCAGAGGCCAGTTGCGCGTGATGCAACATCCGCTCCAGCTGTATACCTGCGTGGTGTATCCCCTCGTATACGATCTGCTCTGTATTGAACTCCCGGGAATACTCATTATAGATAAAATGCACAAAACGTTTCAACTCGGAATTTGCCTCGGGCGGATACTGCTCGGCCTTGGCTTTAGCCGAACTACCATCCCAATAGGAAGCATCGACTCTAATTTTATCAAATGTAGCTGTCGACGAAGGATAGGGGTAGGAGCGCTCTTCGGCACGCAATGATTCGGCACCAGGGTATAAGCGGGCCAATACCTCGGCGCGATTTTCGCCAGCTTTATAGGCGGCGCGGTTGCGTAAGATATTGATATCGGCGATAGCTTTTGCATAATCTCCTTTCCGGCCATAGGCTTCTGCCCGGATCAAGTAGGTTTCGGCAAGCCGGAAGATGGCCACGTCACGTGTGCCGAAATGGTTGTCGACGGTACTGCGGTTTGGATCGATAAACTTACGTGAAGAGGGGCGTACCTTTCGGCTCAGGAGCAGTCCAGCATTCCCACTGTAACGATCTGCACCGGTCTTCCGGTAATAGTATTTTCCATTGTCCTTGATCCACCGCGGATAGAGCACATAGGGCTGTGCGAGAGCCTCAGCGATATCAATGGCCGTTTCCTTGCTGTTTTCCAGGAAAACAAGTCCCAGGTCAGCTTTCCCAATTTTCCGCTGTCCGGCCACGGCATTCCGGCCATTCCATGATGGACGTTTATAGTTCGGCTTGATATTGTCATTAAAGAAATCGGCTTCATTTGTTTGCCAGGCCAGGGAAGCATTTTTTGCATCCGTATAAGCCAGGCCGGGACCGTCCGATTGGGAAGCATTATCGAAGGCGGCACTCTCATATTCGAGCTGGAAGGATTTTTCAAAACGGGAATCGTTCAGTTTATCGGTAAATACATCATATCCCCAGTCCGAAGGCAGGAATCCCTGACCTTTTAGCAGTCCGTAAGACCAGGTCCAGCTTGGGATATTCCAGGCCGAGTTGCGGTAATCGGCGGTAAAGGCGGCGTTGGTACGCATGCCGTAGCGACCATTCTCCAAATTATTACCATAGGAGGCCTGCAGAATAATTTCGGAATTCGTTTCGTTGCTCCAATTGCCTTTCTCAATGGCAAAAAGGTCCCAATAATTTGAGGCAAGGCTGATCCCGGAATTGATTACCTGAGTGGAATAATAAATGGCGGAATCCAAATCTGCCGTTCCCTCGCCCTTGTACAATAGTCCTTGGTACGCATTGGGACTTGTGGGATCGATCGTTCCGTCGGCATTGCGGTATGATTTAAAGGGCGCGGCCTGATGGCGCTGCAGGTAAAGCTTGGCCAGGAAATGCAGGGCCGCGTTGCGGGTAATGCGACCGCGCTGTGTCTGTCCGGCAGCAGGTAAATACGGCTCCGCAAAGCGTAGATCAGCAATTAATCGGGCATAGATGGTCGCCGAATTTGTTTTCGGCAGATAAAAATTAGCCGGTAGGCTGTTGTTGCTTTTGAGTGGAAAAGGGACATCCCCCAATTGCGTGACCAGTAAATAATAAGCATAGGCCCGTAGAAAATAGATCTCAGCAAGCTTTTGGTTGGCATAAGCTGCATCATTTGCGTACTTGCCCGGAGCCCGTTCGGTGATGATTTCGATGGCTTTGTTGCAATCATTAATAATCGGGTAAGCACCCAGTAGCTGGGTCTGATAATAGCCGATCAGATTGTTGGCATATTCACCGGCAGCTCCTGATGGCGACCATACTGCGGGACTGAAGGTGGCCCAGGCGTTATCCAGTGGTTCAGTGATATCATTGCCGGTTTCAAAAAGGAAAGGACCTTCCATAAATCCATATTTCCACCGCAAGATGCTATAATTTGCGACGACAAGTTCATCTAATCCCTTTTCGGATTCAAAATAATCCTGTGTAATCGTGGAGACCATCTCCTCTTGGAGAAAGTCTTTGCATGAACTTAATCCCGATCCCGTCGATAGTATTGCTATTGCCCAAAGGGCGACCGTTTTTCTATTATATTTTCCAAGTCTCATGTTTCGTTGGTGCTAAGTAATTTAAAGACCGATTCTCAACCCGAGAACGGCACTGCGCAATAAGATGCTGTTGGCAGTCTGTCCACCGCTCTGCGCTGCGGCGGCACTATCCCAGCCATTGACATCATCCGGATTAAGGCCAATTTTTACCGCTTCGCCACCCCAGATGACGGGGTTGAGGACCTGCGCATAAACCTGTAGGCTGCCGATATTAAGTCGATCGAGTACAGGTTGTTTAAACGTGTAACCCAAGGAGATATAGCGCAACGACACGAGACTGCCACTCGTGTAATTGCGTGTCGCATTGTAGTTTGTAAAAGTCGCTGTTGTCTGCTGCGGAAATGCCGCTGCGGTATTTTCAGGGCTCCAGACAGCTGTTTCCGTACGGCGGCCATAGGTCTGTAGCGCGCCATAGTAGCGGCTACCGATCCGTGCATAGATAAAGAAGGAGAGGTCCCAGTTTTTGTATCGGAAAGCGTTGACAATCCCGCCGGTCCATTTGGGTCTATTGCTGCCCAAGATCTCCTTGTCACTGTCGTTGATGGTTCCAAAACCATTGTCGAGATAGGTGACCGTTTCACCAGATGCCAGGGTGACCGATTTTGCACCGTCCGTACCGGGCTGTACTTCCACAAGTTGCTGATCTTTGATTTTTACCTGCCCGGGTAAAGCCGTGATATTTCCAATTTTTCGGTAAAGTTCGATCAGCCGCTCATCTTCGGCTGTCTGTTGCCACAATCGGTCATAAACATAATCCCTAAATACGGCTATAGGCTGCCCGATAAACCAGCCGTTGGCCACATCGTCTACCTTACCGTCGACCAATTCGACGATCTTCTCCCGGTTTCTGCTCCAGGTCAAGGTTGTATTCCAGGAGAAATCCGGTCGGTCGATATTCTTTGTCGAAACAGAGATTTCTAGCCCGCTGTTGCTTGTTTTTCCAATATTGCCCAATATGCTGTTGTAACCCAGTACAGGAGGAATGGATCGATTGAGCAGAAGGTCTTTGGTATTTGCCCTATACCATTCTACAGCACCTGATATGCTGTTGTTCAGAAATGCGAAATCCAGCCCGATATTATGCTGTACTGTTTTTTCCCAACCGAGCGCTGCGTTTGGCATGGACGATGATTTGTAGCCCGGCACCTGCGTTTCGTCAAAAACATAGGCTGCACCAGCGATTGTCCCTGAGGTGGTGTAGGGCGATACAGAAGAATTTCCCGTTACACCGATACCATAGCGGAGCTTGAACTGATCAACCCAGTCCACCTGTTTTAACCAAGGTTCTTCTTCCAGCTTATAGCCCAGGGCCAGGGAGGGGAAGAAGTCAAACTTATGCCCCTGAGCCAGTACCGATGCCCCATCCCAACGTCCCGTGGCCGTCAGTAGGTATTTATTTTTCAAGGCATAATTAGCCCTTAACATATAAGATAGCAAGGTAGATTTACTAAAGGACGTCCCGTAGCTCATGGGGATTCCGAGGTCATTGGCACTCAGATTGTACCACAGCGAAGAAGGAAAGGTAATATCCTGCGCCCGGATATTAATACCATTGGATCTATTTTCCTGTGAAGACTGCAAGGCATCCACTTTCAGGGAATGATCGTCCCATTTCTTATCGAAGGTCAGCATATTCTCAAATACCCAAGATAATCGTTTGTTGTGGGAATTGTAGCCAATCAATGGAGCTGTCCCCACCGCAGAGAAGGGGTTTGTATAATCGGCGCCATAGAACGAGCCTTTTTCCGTTCCCGTATACTGCACCCCAAATTTGAGCTGGTATTTTAACCAAGGTGTAAAATTGAGCTGCGCAAAAGCATTGGAGAGCACACTGTATTGCGTATTTTCATTTTTACTATTTTCAATATTCAGAAGTACATTATGCGCCGACAGACCCGTGCGGTTGGTATTCAACAAAAGGCCGTTCTCATCATAGGCCGGTGCATAGGGCATGAGCGCCAGGGCCTGGCCGTAGGAATCTTTTCCACCCGTATTGGAGCTGTTGTCAGCCATGCCATAATTTTGGACGGAATAACTGCCGATCATTGATATGCCCAGCTTCAGCCATTTTCGGGGCGAAACATCGCCTTTTAATGTCGTGGTATACCGCTTATAATCCTGATCGATCATGGCGCCCTGTTGATCGAGTAGCCCCGCAGACAGGTAAAGGCTGGATTTTTCATTACCCGAAGAGAGCGAGATGCTGTGGTTATTGGTTTTTGCAAGGCGTGTCACCAAATCTGTCCAATCCTGATTGAGGAGGTTGTTGCCGTTATATACGGGCACTTGCTGTGCGTATCCACGTGCAATCTCTTCTGCAGTAGCATCACGCAGCAGTACGTTGCCGTCTCCTCCCCAGCTATAGGCCTTACGGATGGATTCAATACCGTAGGTTTCGCCGCCACCAAAATTTTGAATATCGAAATCTGGATCGGGTGCTGTACCGTATTTTCCGGTATAGGTACCTCCATTGATGTGACTCTGCCGTTGCCAGTCCAAAAGTGCTTTTGAATCCATCCAGTCCGTCGTCGAATGAATCTGATCGAGAGACAATGATCCGTTATATTGCACAGATACCTGCCCCTTTTTTCCTTCCAAAAGAGAGACCAGGATCACGCCATTTGCACCGCGTGATCCGTAGATTGCTGTTGCTGAGGCGTCTTTCAGAATTTCAATCGAGGCAATATCTTTTGGGTTGATAATAGATGCTTCGCTTGCGGATATCGGAATTCCGTCAACTACATAAAGTGGCTCATTGGAGGCATTTATGGAGCGGTTACCACGGATGCGTATCGTGCCTACGCCACCAGGACGGTTATTTGAGGTAATGTCCACGCCACTCGCTTTGCCCTGTATGCCCTGGACGATATTCGCTATTGGCCGGTCATTGAGGTCCTGCCCCTTGATCTGGGACAATGCGCCAGTAATATCGCCCTTTTTTGTCGTTCCATATCCGACGACAACAATCTCGTCGAGCTGCCGGTCATTGGGCTGCAATTTGATTTCCACGGGTGAGCGCTGTACAATTAAGGTATCCGAGCGGTAGCCCAGATGGCTCACAATAATTTTAAAAGGCAATTTTTGGCCGGTTCGGAATGAAAAGCGCCCCCAGGTATCGCTCTGTACACGATGTGTGACAGCATCTAGTTGCACTGTTGCCCCAGCGATGGGTTTATTGGTTCGTGCATCGAGCAGCGTACCAATAAGATCTGCATTGATAATGGGTGAAACGGGCTGCTGTGCGAGTACGATATTGGCCTGAAATGAGGCAAATAGTGCCACAGACAATCGTTTCCAATTGTTTATGTTCATGATTAAAACAGTTGATTAGGTTGATGTTGAATGCTAAAAAAGCAATAGCTATTCAGCTATTGTGCACGTGTATCACGCCATGCACATTCGTTTTTCCTTGAAAAATAATGGATTCAACAGGGGACTGTTTTTAGGAGAGATTGTTTGTCTAAAATAATACTTGCTCATAGAAATTTAATTGTGAAAATTACATTTAAAAAATAACAACGTGACCAACGCCAATTGAGAAACGATGAACAAATATAAAAATAGTAAAGAATAAAGTCTAGTGTTTTTGTAGATTTTTTTAGTTTACAGCATAAACAGCAAATTAAAGCTTGCTAAGCCCCTCGTTTGCCGCATTTCGGCCTAAGTATTAGGCTAAGACGCGTAGAATAAATTAAATGTTTGTTTTACATTTAATTTATTCTTATTTTCGATTTACATAACCAATGGTGTAAACTAAAGCAGCCACGATGTTTATATTCAGTTTGAGCTAAAGACAATTTTTTTTAAGCTAATAAGTGTTGTTTTGACATTTAAAATGGAACTTTGGTAGCTACACCTTATAAATAAACTTTTTATGAGATCAATTAATTTAACGAAGAAACGGATCAATTGGTGCGGATTGATCGTTTTATCCACGGCACTGTTACCTTGCCCAGGGTATGCGCAGGTGCAAGTGGCATTGAAAGGTAGGGTAGAAGGCCAAAATGGCAAGCCTTTGTCTGGGGTTACGATCTATTCGAAGACCACAGCCAAGGGTGCTGTCACGGGCAATGATGGGGAGTTTACCATTCCATCTGCTGCTGCAGACACATTGACATTTAGTTTTATCGGCTACGATACGCAAAAAGTAGGCGTTGGAGGAAGATCCAATCTTGTGATCAAATTAATTCCTAACAACGAACAGCTCTCCGAAGTGGTGGTTATCGGGTATGGCCAACAGCGAAAAGGAGATTTAACGAGTTCGGTTGCGACGGTGACATCCGAAAATTTTGTAAAAGCTCCTGTTCAGGATGCCGGCCAGTTGTTGCAGGGTAAAGTGGCCGGATTAAGCGTAGGGACAACAAGTGGAAACCCGACGGGTGGAAGCCAGATCCTACTACGCGGAAATACAACATTGTTTGGTGCAAATAGCGACCCATTAGTGATTATTGATGGAATCCCAGGAACATTAAATACCGTAGCCCCCGAAGATATTGAATCCATCGATGTACTGAAAGATGGTTCGGCAGCGGCCATCTATGGGGTCCGGGGTACCAATGGCGTCATTATCATTACAACAAAAAGGGCAAAAGGCCAGGAAACAAATGTCATCGACTATGCCGGTTCGGCGAGTACACAGTCTATTTTGCGCCAGCCTCAGCTCCTCACGGCTACCGACTACCGGAGGCAGATCAAAGAAGGTACCCGTGATGCATCATGGGATCTAGGTTCGGATACCGACTGGTTAAAAGAAATTTCACAGACCCCTTTGACGCATATCCATAATTTGACATTTCGTGGCGGAAGCAGTAAAACAAATTACCTGGCATCAGCGAATTACCGGTATCTGGAAGGAATTCTGAAACGCTCCGATAATGAAACATTCAGCGGAAGAATTGATGTCAACCATTCGATGCTGGACAATAAGCTTAAATTCAATCTAAGCCTGCTCAATCAGACCAATAGCTTTACGCAGACACAAGATGGGGGAACGTTTAATGGATATACCTATAGGCAGGCACTGATATTCAATCCAACATCGCCTGTATACAATGACAAGGGGGACTGGTTTGAACAGCCTAGTAATTTCAACTACGAAAACCCCCTTGCTCGTCTTTATGAGAGTGACGGCCAGACCCGTAGCGTAAATTCAAGGATGGCTGGTACGATCACCTATAATCCAATTGCTGATCTGAAGTTGAGTTCGCTCTTTTCGTACTCGAGAAATAACATCACGGCTGGCTATTCCGAGACCAAAAACCATATTTCCAATTTAAGGGATAGTCGGAATGGTTATGCGGCGCTTGGGAATAGATTGATCATCGATCGCCTGATGGAGCTTACAGCAGAATATACCAAGACGATCGGAAAGCATCGCGGCAGTATTTTGGCTGGTTATGGTTACCAGGAAAATGAAAATTCGAGCAGTTTTATCCAAAATTGGGATTTCCCGACCGATGTATTTGGTTACAATAATATTGGGTTAGGTAATGCAATAAAAGATGGTAAGGGTGCCATCGGTAGCGATAAATTTGAGACGAATCTAATCAGCTTTTTCGGCCGGCTGACCTATAGCTACGACGATCGCTACCTGTTATTGGCAAGTGTCCGTCATGAAGGGGCAAGCCAACTCGTGGGTGCAAAAAGTCCATGGGGTACATTTTCGGCCATTTCTGGGGGCTGGCGGATCTCCAACGAATCCTTTATGGCAGATCAAACAGTCTTTGATGACTTAAAATTGCGTGTCGGATATGGTGTAACGGGAAATCCACCGTCTAACCTCTTTTTGGGACAGGCACAATTGGGATACGGTGGATATATTTATTCCAACGGACATTGGGTACAATCGCTTGGCCCAACCTCCAACCCGAATCCCAATATTCGATGGGAAGAAAAACGGGAAAGTAATTTTGGACTCGACTTCAGCCTGTTAAAAGGTCTTGTAAGCGGTAACGTTGATTATTATATCCGGGATATTAAAGGCCTGTTATATGATTATCAAGTACCGAGTCCCCCAAACTTGGTTACGACAACAAGGGCGAATGTTGGAACCATGCGCAACAACGGTATAGAGGTGCTGCTCAATATAGCGCCGGTGCGCAAACCCAATTTTGAATGGAATACCAGCTTGCTGTTTTCGACAAATACCAATAAGCTGAAAAGCCTGTCCAATGAATTATACCAAACGACAAATGATTACTTTACAACGGGCGGTACGGGCGAACCGATACAGACCTTCACGAATATTGTCTATATCGGTCAGCAGATCGGTGATTTCTACGGATTTAAGGTCGTAGATGTCGACGACAGCGGAAAATGGATCTATGAAGGTGCCGATGGTGCACGCGTAGCATACAACGATTTTGGACACACCTTCGAGGATAAAAAAGTACTCGGAAACGGCCTGCCAAGATACTATGCGGGCTGGAACAACAATTTCCGCTATAAAAATATTGACCTCTCCGTCACCATGCGGGGTGCATTTGACTATCAAATTCTTAATTTCCAACGTATGTATCTAGAAAATCCTAGCCTGCAGAATTATAACCGCTTGGCATCATCAGAGGATTTGGTATTTGGTAAAGCAAAATTAACGGCACCGCTTGAGTTCAATAGTTATTACATTGAAAATGGAGACCATTGGAAGATAGACAATATTACCCTGGGGTATACTTTCCGAAATATGAAAAGCAAGTGGTTGAATAATGCCCGTATCTATGCAAGTTCGCTGAATACTTTTGTCATCACAGGATACAAGGGCATCGATCCTGAAGTAAATCGCTTGGGATTGTCGCCGGGTAATGATGACCGGGATAAATACCCAACAACACGCACTTTTACTTTTGGTGTTAACGTTAGTTTTTAATTCTTTAAAGATGTCAATTATGAAAAGAAATAATTTAGCAAAGATCTTATTTGTCGGCTGTGCTTTTCTTTCGGTCAGCAGCTGTACAAAATTAAAAGATGATTCCTATACAACTATTATCTCCAATAAATTCCAGCCGACACAAGATGACCTGGCCTCACTTTTGGGAACAGCATATTCCAACTGGCGCTTTTTGCTACTCGATTGGGATGGCTTATGGCGGGCCCAGGAACTCAGCGGTGACCAGGAAGTCATTCCGGCAAGACCGAATGGATGGGTCGATGGCGGAGTATATAAACGTATCCATCAACATACTTGGACTGCTGATGAAGGCATAGTGGTGCAAACTTGGAACAGAACGTTTGCCGGAATTACAAACTGTAACCGAATCATTTACCAGATCGAATCCGGTATGATTCCCGTAGCGGAAAATAAGGAGGCTGTCATTGCAGAACTGAAAGTCCTCCGGGCAGCTTATTATGCGATTTTATGCGACGCCTTTGGCAATGTCCCGATTGTAACGCAGTTTGACCTTCCCGAAGGCTTTCTTCCGAAACAAAATTCCCGTAAGGAGGTGTATGATTTTGTTGTCAATGAAATCGAATCCAATAGCAGCTTGCTGAGCGAAAAGAATGACAAAAGTACATATGGTAAATTGAATAAATGGGCAGCAAATGCGTTATTGGCACGTGTGTACCTGAATGCCGAGGTGTATAGTGGCACGGCACAGTGGCAGAAAGTAATTGCTACCTGTGATGCAATTATCAACTCGGGTGCAGGATATATACTGGAAAATAACCAAAAGAACGTATTTGTCACCGAAAACCAGAATTCGAAAGAAATCGTGTTTGCCCTGCCGTTGGATGAAAATTATACGAACAACTGGAATGCATTTGACCTTCATATGCAGTCACTTCCTTCGGAAAGTCAGGCGACTTACAACCTACTCTCGGCACCATGGGGCGGTATGTGCGCGATACCGCAGTTTATTCGTTCTTTTGATAAAGATGATAGTCGGAATCAGCGTAACTGGATCCAAGGGCAGCAATATTCTTCTTCGGGACAAGCACTCGTCGTAGGGCTCGGCGCATACAAGGACAAACCTTTGAATCTGATCAATGAGGTTCCTTCGATTGATGCGTCGGAAACCATCCACGGTTTCCGTTTGGGAAAATTTGAAATAAAGCAGGGAGCGGCGGTACAACTCAGTAATGACTATCCGATTGTTCGGTATGCTGAGGTTTTGATGATGAAAGCTGAGGCGCTCTTGCGGTCCGGTAAGCCCGATGAAGCTGCGCAGATTGTAACGACAGTAAGGCAGCGGGCTTTTCCCGATCAGCCTGCCAAAGCAATTGTTACGGGAAGCCAGCTACAGGGGGGCAGCATCTATGATTACGGTCAGCGTGACAGTGATGGAAGTACCAAGGAGGGCGGAGCCGATATCAAATATGGCCGATTTTTGGATGAATTGGGCTGGGAATTCGACCAGGAAGCACACCGGCGCACAGACCTGATCCGTTTTGGCGTTTTCAGCACGAAATCGTGGCTCTCACATAAGGCAACCAAGAATGCAACGCGCAACTTGTTCCCAATTCCACGGCCGGCTTTGAACACCAATTCAAACTTGGCTCAAAATCCTGGATATTAGTAATAAAGGTGAAACGGAAAATGAACGTTAAGATGAAAAGACTAACATGCTATGCAGTACTGATTTCGCTATTGGCGACTGCATTTTTTGCCGAAGGTCAGGCGCAGACTAAAGAGGCTAAACAATACGATTACCCAATCGAACCTGTTTCTTTTGTGGATGTAAAGTTTACCGATAAATTTTGGGCACCTAGACTCAAGATCAACCAGCAGGTGACGATCCCCATCGCACTCCAGCAGTGTTACTCCACCGGAAGGGTCGATAACTTCAAGAAAGCTGGCGGCCTGATGAAGGGATATTTCAATACAGAATATACCTTTGACGATACAGATATTTATAAAATAATAGAAGGAATGGCCTATTCGATACAGACCAATCCGAGTGGGGAATTGGAAAAGCAGATGGATTCACTGATCTATTTTATAGGAAAGGCGCAGGAACCTGACGGTTACCTGTATACCGCGCGTACAGCTGCCGAGCCTGGAAAGCTACATCCATGGACTGGAGAGAATCGCTGGGAGAAAGATCCTGATCTGAGCCACGAGCTATACAATTCAGGACATTTATATGAGGCTGCTGTAGCGCATTATTTGGCTACTGGAAAGCGTACATTATTGGAAATAGCCATTAAGAATGCCGATCTCTTGGTAAAGGACTTTTTGCTGGGTGGATTGAAATATGAACCCGGGCATCAGATCGTAGAAATGGGCTTGGCAAAGATGTATCGTGTGACCGGAAAAAAGGAATATCTTGATCTGGCGAAATATTTTCTTGACTTGAAAGGAAAGGGTGTTCGGGGTGAATATGCGCAGAGCCATAAACCGGTCATCGAACAAGACGAAGCTGTGGGGCATGCCGTACGCGCAGTTTATATGTATTCGGGTATGGCCGATGTCGCAGCACTTACCGGCAACAAGGCCTACCTAAATGCAATTGATAAGATATGGAACAACGTGGTTGATAAAAAGTACTATGTTACCGGCGGAATCGGCGCACGGGGACATGGAGAGGCGTTCGGTGATAACTATGAACTACCGAATATGTCAGCTTATTGTGAGACCTGTGCGGCCATTGGCAATGTGTATTGGAACCATCGCCAATTCTTGATGCATGGTGATTCGAAATATTATGATGTAATCGAACGTACCTTGTACAATGGTGTACTCTCAGGTGTGGGGCTCTCAGGGGACCGTTTCTTCTATCCAAACCCCTTGGCATCTGAGGGGCAGCATACACGTGCCGAGTGGTTCGGCTGTGCATGTTGTCCGAGTAATGTATGTCGTTTTATACCTTCAATACCAGGATATACCTATGCGCACAAGGACAATGAAATCTATGTCAATCTTTTTGTGGAAAGCGAAACGACAATCGACCTGCCCAAGAATAAGGTCCACCTTTCACAGAAATCGAATTATCCCTGGGAAGGCAATACGACAATCAGTGTTACTCCGGAAAAAACTGCGGCATTTGACGTTTTGGTAAGGATACCGGGCTGGGCTTTGGAACGTCCGGTTCCGAGTGACCTCTATACCTATGTTAAGCCCGAAAGAAAAGAAGTGGAGATCCAGATAAACGGTAAGCCGATTGAATATACCGTCAGGGCAAACGGTTATGCCACTTTAAGCCGTCAATGGAAAAAAGGTGATCGCATCGATATCGTATTCCCAATGGACGTAAAACGTACGATTGCGCATGATCAGGTGAAAGATGATAAAGGAAAGGTGGCGTTGGAACGGGGGCCAATTGTATACTGCTTGGAATGGGCAGACAACGATGGTAAAGTCTCGAATGCCGTGCTTACCGATGATGTGCTGGTTAAGAGCAGCTATCAGCCCGATAAACTTAATGGTATTGTTAGCCTGGCAATGGAAGGTAAAAGTACCGCTCGGGACGGGCAGAATAATATAGTAGAAAAGGACAAAAAGCTGACGGCAATTCCCTACTATGCCTGGGCCAACCGTGGTGCTGGTGAGATGGAAGTCTGGATTCCCAGAACGGTGGAATATACAAAACCATTGCCTGCTATGACAAATTCGACGCGCGCAAAAGTAACCTCTTCCAAGGGTGTAAATGCTTCATTGGCGAAAGTGAACGATGGCTATTGGCCTAAGAGCTCTTCGGACCGTGATGTCTCCTTTTATGCATTATGGCCAGCGAAAGGCACGCAGGAATGGATAGCTTATGAGTTTGAAAAACCAATGCAGATTTCCCAGGCAAGTGTCTATTGGTGGGATGACCGACCTTGGGGCGGGAGCAGAGTTCCAGATAGTTGGCGTATAGAATATCTCGATCTAAATGGCAATTGGGCCGAAGTAAAAAATACAACAGCATACACGCTTGAACAAGACAAGACCAATACGGTTACTTTTGAAACCGTTTCTGCACAAAAAGTCCGGTTAAAATTTCAGATGGGCAAAGACTTTTCGGCAGGAATATATGAATTTGAGGTAAAGTAATCGATTACATGGACACTTGTGGCCTGGGATCACCGGCCGCTAGCTTATTTTAGCTATTTTATCGCCAAAAGCTCTTATGAAATGTATCGTGTTTTCAATAGATTTTTTTTGAGATAAATTGCAAGTTGGTTAACTACATTGGATAAAGCGCACGACTACGTTCGTGCGCTTTAAAGTTTGGCTGCTGAACTGGACTCCAATGAGCTGGTGGTCCGATCGAAATTCCAGCTTGCACAAACGCTTAATTGTGATTAACCGTTAAAGACAACACCGTCGTAACAGGCGTTATAGATGTCTTTAAGGTCTTGCAAGACCGGTACACGAGGGTTGAATCCTGTACATGGATCGAGCAAGGCGTTATTTGTAATGTAGTCGATGTTTTTATCCCAATCTTCCCTGGAAATTCCAAATTCTTTGATGGACGAAATATTGTTTACCTCAGCACGTAAACGCTCAATAGCCTGTGCCAGCTCTTCAGCCGTTTCTTTACCGATCACTTTCGCTAAATCAGGAAAACGCGTGGAAACCTTGGCGTTATAACGGATCACATTGGGTAAGAAAATGGCATTTGCAGCACCATGAGGAATACCATACAGCGCGCCGACCTGATGCGATAGGGAGTGCACAATACCTAACCAGGCATTGTTAAATGCCAATCCTGCCATGAAGGATGCGTCGTGCATGTTTTGACGGGCGGTGATATTTGTCGGATTATTGACCGCTTCTTTTAAATTATTGAACACTATTTCTAGACCACCTTTTGCCAATACATCGGCATAATTGTCGTCAATGTTGGATACGTAGGCTTCTACGCAGTGTGTCAGCGCATCTAAACCTGTATTTGAAGTGATATGGGCCGGCATGGACGCACAGACTTCGCCGTCTACAATAGCGATATCGGGTGTCAGTTCGTACGAAACAATAGGGTATTTGACACCTTTTTCCCGGTCAGTGATGACCGCCAGACCGGTAGTCTCGGTACCGGTTCCACTGGTGGATGGGATGGCGATAAATTTCGCTTTGTTGCGCAAGGTAGGTACTGTAAAAGGTTTGACCAAGGCATCGAAATCGGCCTCTGGATATTCGTAGAATACCCACATCATCTTAGCAGCATCAATAGCTGAGCAACCGCCAAGGCCTACGATCCAGTCGGGCTGAAATTCACGCATCGCTGCAGCACCCCTGAAACTTGTCGCCGATGATGGATCTTCCTCTACGCCATCGAAAACAAACGTTTCAAGACCTGCTTCCTGTAAAAATGCAATTGATCTATCCAAAGTTCCGCTTTGACGCATCGAATTTCCCCCTGTCACGATAAAAGCTTTCTTACCTTTAATATTCTTCAGTTCTTCAAGGCTTCCCGCGCCGTGGAATACTTCTCCTGCAATAAATAATTTGCTCATTGTTGTATCTTTTATTTAATGCTTCAAAGATAACGCGGCAATGGGCCTCCATTATTACACAAACAGGACTACGTGTTATACATTTGAGCCAACTCGTTTTGAAGCTGGGTCGGTGTTTCATTGAGCTTAGCTTTCACAAATTTGTTCAGGGCTGCTGGAGAGTTAAATCCCAGGTCAAAGGCAATCTCTTTGTGTGTGATGTCTGCAAACATGAGCTGCCGCTTGATTTCGGTCATAATCCGGTTGTGGATGGTGTTGATCGCCGTATCCCCACAATGTTTTTTGGTAATGGCGTTGAGCTTTTTGGGCGTAATATGAAGCTGATCGGCATAGTATTGTACTGAGCGCTCTTCTTTGTAATTTTCGTTGAGTAGTTTTTTGAATTCGATATACAAGCTTTGGTCTGCTGTTTTAGTCCCCAAAACAGGATGCTGACCGTGTACGGATTCAATGAGTTTGAGCAAAAATATCTTGATATAGAATCGCGCTTCTTCTTTCCTGACCAGACTTGGATTTTGATAAATATCCTGTATAAGCTTGATCGTATGGATACTCTCGGCAAATTCGGCGGTTGACAAAACCGTATTGTTTAGTTGGGTCGACAGGTTGATATTATAGGGGCTCAATTCATTTTTGAGGATGTCCGAACAGAATAATACCTCCTCAAATAAGATAATTTTGCCGGTTACCTGATCAGAAAAAGCCTGTACGGCATGCACCTGATCCGGGAAGACGACCGATATCCGGCTGTTGTTCAGGATGTATTGACGGTCTTCGATCTGTAGTTGTAGTTCTCCTTCTAGGACCACGAAGATGCAAAAATGGTCTTTTTGGTGTGGCGCCGTGTAAGCCTGTAAATGCTCGGCGTCAAGGTCAAACACACGGAAAGATAGTTTTTTGTCTTCTATTTTGTTGATCTGCTTTTTAAGGTGTAGTCGTTCCATCATCTAATTTCCGTTAGCTAAAAAGAAACGCAAAGTTAGCCATTTACACTAAGAGTTCTCGATTTTTTGGCAAGTCTTACATTGACGCAATGAATAGTATGATTCAGCGACTTTCGTAATGGCACGAAAATTAGCCGCTAGATTGAGTGTTGAAGGACTATCGCAGAATTTTTCGCTATTGAAGCAGCTTGTTGATTTTATCTTTTGCCGATAGCGGCCGGAGATGGCTCCCAGTTTCTCGAATCGTGCCATCCTTGTCAATTAATAGATAAAATGGTATGCCACCGACCTTAAACAGGTCCCGGATAGCGGCACTCTGCTTGGCGGATAGAAAATAATGTTGCCCGCCCAGATCATACTTACTGACTGTCGCTTTGTACTTGTCCAGATCTGAATCAAGACACAGGTAGACCAACGAAACTGCTTTATCATGAAAGTCGGCTTCGATCTTTTTGGAATTGGAAAATTCGCTTAAGCATGGTGCGCACCAGGTGGCCCAAAAATCAATATAGATCACTTTACCTTTGTTGGCCTGCAAGATATCTTCTATGACCCCTTGGATCGGAGAAGACTGCATGTCTTTCAAAATAGCTCTGCTATTTAACTCGGGATGTTCGACTCTGGCTTTCGTGGCAAGGTATTCCTGCCGTAGCGGATCCCGCAGGAATGGCGATTTAATATATTTGGTGACAATCGTATTGAATTTTTCGTAGGTCTTGAAATCCTGATGTTGAAACCTTTTTGAAAAGTGATGGCTTAGCATGATTTCTTGTAATAGGGGATCGGTCACGTAATCGACGATGCTATTCAAGACGAGGGAATCGGAAATGGCTGGGGGCGCAAATAATTCGCCGATTGGCGATATTCCCCAAATGGAGTCTTTGGTATCCCGAGAGCGAAGTTGTTCGTTGATGTAGAATTTAAAAAAGCTGGAAAATGTTAAAATTGAGTTTGTGTTCATTAAATTGTCGATATGCAGTGGGAGGCGGTTAACCAATTTTTCGTAGAAACCCTTCGGGATAACGAAAGTGGTATCCATCGATCCCAGATTGTTCGCGGATTTGTGATCCATGGCATAAAATTGAATATTTTCGTAATACCGACTTTCGCTCTCAAAAAGCGCCCACTTTTTACTTTCTTCATTGGTGGCATAGGCATTGATAAACCGTGCATATAGCTCTTTCCCCTTTTGACGTATTGTATCATTAAACAGCATATACTGATCAGGACCATAATTTTTTACTGCCTGATAGTTTTTGTTTTGGTCGTATAGTTCACTGGCATAGTAAAGGCGTTGGAATTGCGCGACCTGTGTATTGGTGACTGCGGCAGTTCCGGCAAATTGGACTGTGTTAAGGAGCGCGCTCCGTTGATCGATGTTGCCATCAAAGGAGACCCATAGGCTGTCCCTTGGATGAAGGATGACGCTGAAATTTGTTTTATAACCTATCCAGATTTGCGTAGGGATATATAAATCAATCTCTGCATAAAAGTCGCCTTTATCGTTGACCTTAGGATAAATTGTCACCGAAGAGCGCCCGAGCCTATGCATAGTCATACTCAGGGGTGTTGTTGCATCATAATGGTCAATTGTCCCGGTCAAAATTGCCTTCTCAGCAATTACTTGCGCGTTACTTATCGGAGAGTATGCCGATAATAGAGCGAGCAGAAAAATGGTCAGAAGGTGTCCCTTAAACGCTTTTAGCGATAATGTTATTTTAGGTCCAGTGGCAAACATATTTGGTTCTTTAACTAAAGATAAAGAATCTATTTTACATTTAATTGGCAAAGCAGCTTTTATTTTATAACATTTTTTTAGTACAAAAAATACAATACGTCCTATTTTTAGTTTTTCTGATTGCTTCATGCTCGAGTAATGGCGGAGCGGATTCGCAGGAAAGAGAACAGAAGCTTTCCCCTCAAGAGTAGGTATTCGCTAACAAAGAGGGGAATATAAAGCCTGCTTGCTATGCGTGATAGCCTGATGGCAAGCAAAATACACGTATAGACTTGTTTTTTTGATTATAAGGAAAATAAATACTGTAACAAACGAAAACCTATTCGTTAGTTGTGCAATCGATTGTTTTAAGAAAAATATTTTTTTTGTCATATATTGAATTATGATAATTTATTTGTCATAAGCAATTGATTATAAACTAAATTCAAAGAAAAATGAAAAAGAACATTTCTTATGTGATTGCAATGGCTCTTGTTGCGACATTTTCATCCTGTAAACAGGATCTGGTCACCATGGAACCTGTCCCTGTCGATCAAGGCACAGCCCCCCTCGCTGTAGCAGACAGTGTGCAGACCTTTAAGGTGATCCCTTCGGCTTCCATTGAAACGGACCGTCTGCAATTCAGGGCCGCGCACAATGAGATGCAGGCAACTGGATTTTATGTGGCGCCCAATAGCACGATTACCATTACGGTGAATGTAAAATCGGGTACTACGGTACCCCGGCTAGCGATAGGTACGCCATTCCGGGATAATATCAGGCCGGTAAGGCAGTATTTTAACCTGGCCGCCGGAACACAGACTTTTACCGTAGATCAGTATGGAGGATTGGTCTATATCATCTATGCCGCCAACAATTACACCACAAACGGCGAGATTGAGGTGACCTTTGGCAATGGTTTTAAACCGGTGCCTTATTTCCAAAAGGGGATCACGACGCATCAGCAATGGCTGGCGACCTTGGATTCCTTGAAAACCGCTGTACCGGATGTCGTGTTTTCTTCCGACCGTTCAATAATGGTCTCCAATATGGATGAAGCGTTGCTGTATAAGAATGAGGACCAGCAAGCTATTGTCAACCGGCTGGATTCCATCGTTGGCCATGAAAATTACATCAGCGGATTGAGTGGTACGACAGGCGTGCATGCTATTCCGTACAATAAACACCTGGTGACAGTTCGGGATTCCGCATCGGGTGGGTATATGGCGGCAGGAATTGCCATTTATTACACCGAATCGCTTTCCTACAGAATGTTGCAGCCTAAGTACCTGACAAACACCAATGGTTGGGGCTTATGGCATGAGTTTGGCCATACCTATCAGCAAAAAGGCTGGACCTGGGGCGGACTCACCGAAACGACGGTGAATATTTACTCGATGGCTGCAGAGCGCGGCTTTGGCTTGCCTGTCAGCCGGATCACGGCAAATAATTCCTGGCCTAAACTGGATACTTATTTCGCTAAACCCATCGCAGAGCGTAATTATAACGCGGGAGACAATGACCTGAAATTGATTATGTTCCATCAGCTTTGGTTGGCCTTTGGTGATAATCTCTATATCACGCTGAGCAGGTCTACCCGTGAAAATCGTCCGAACGTGTCTACGGATGCGGAGAAAATGCGTTATTTTATGATCTCAGCCTGTCAGATCGCCCAGAAAGATTTGTCTGATTTCTTTACAAAATGGGGATTCCAGGTGGATGCTGCTGTTTACACGGAGATTGCCAACCTGAATCTGCCCGCACCGGCACAGGATATTACCCTGTTAAGGGATTAATCTATAAAACGTCTCCCGCCCCCGGGGGACGTTTTTTTTCAAGTCAATTCAACCGACTGTTTCCTTATTCGCCGATAGGGGATGTGATATGTTAATTTAGCTTAATGTTTGTTAAATGCATATGAAGCGTACAACTATTTGTAAATTAAATCGTTAATTCGTTGTAAATCGTATTAAAAATGGTTTCCGAATTTATTAAAAATAAGCATTTGGCGAATCGTGCCGGATTTGGAATGAGTCTACAACAGATTGCTGCCTTTGAGCAGCAACCTGTCACCGATACCTGGCAGATGTATGCGCGCTCCAGGGATTTTACTCCAATAAGCTACATCATGGCGCGAACGGATGTTGACTACACGGACCTATCAAAGATGAATGCGGAGTCGAAGAAACAGGTACAACAGCTTAACCGCAAGCGAAATATAGCGACCAACCTGAATTTTCTAAATACCATGGTGCATGCGGATGATCAGCTGCGGGAGAAAATGGCTTTTTTTTGGCATGGACATTTCGCATGCCGGGTCGTCAACGCGAATTTTAGCGCACATCTGCTCAACGAAATCAGAAAAAATGCACTCGGAAATTTTCGGGACCTGTTGTTTGCCGTTTCGAAGGCTCCGGCGATGCTTAACTTTCTCAACAACCAGCAGAATAAAAAAGGGCATCCCAATGAAAACTTTGCCCGGGAGGTGATGGAACTTTTTACCATGGGGCCCGGCAATTATACCGAATCGGATGTAAGGGAGGCTGCCCGCGCCTTTACGGGATGGTCTTTTAATCGTGAGGCACAATTTGTGGTGCGGCGCAAGTTTCATGACATGGGTACGAAGAAGTTTTTAGGAAAAACAGGCAATTTTGATGGAAATGCTGTTTTGGATATTATTCTGGAACAACCCGCTACCGCCAAATTTATTACCGGAAAATTATACCGCTTCCTTGTCAATGAACAAGCAAATGATGCTATTGTCACTGCGCTAAGCAAGGATTTCTATCATTCGGGATATGATATCAAGCAATTGCTTGAGCGTATATTTACGGCGTCCTGGTTTTACGATCCCATCAATATCGGAAATAAAATAAAGTCTCCGATCGAACTGATGGTGGGTATCATGCGCACGCTTCCGATGAAAATTGCAAGCCCGGAAAATCTCATTGTCTACCAAAAATTATTGGGACAGATGTTATTATACCCGCCAAATGTAGCGGGCTGGCCATCAGGGAAGGCCTGGATAGACAGCTCAACCTTGCTGCTTCGGATGCAGGTACCGCAAATATGGGCTGGAATGCGGCCATTGGACCTTGATGCGCAGAACGATGACGACCTGGACATGGGGTTGAAACAATCGCGCCAGCTCTACAAAACCTTCAAAAATCCGCAGATTACCATCGATTGGGCGCAGGTTGAAAAGGCGTTTTCGAATAGGGATCCCTTTCAGCTATTACTGCAGCAGCAGCCTTCCTTTACGGAAAAACTACTGAAAAGGTATGCTGGAAGTGACAAGCGAATGGCGATTATCGAAACAATGTGTATTCCTGAATATCAACTCTGTTAACGGTTAAAAGGACGGACATGATCATAAAAAGACGTGAATTTCTCAAAACTGGCTCGCTCGCTACGGCATCGTTGTTGCTACCCAATTTTCTGAAAGCGATGGCCTTTCCCAATTCTTTGGAAAGAACTGCTAAAGTATTGGTTATTTTGCAATTGAGTGGGGGGAATGATGGGCTCAATACCATCGTCCCTATGCGCAATGATATTTATTTTCGGGAGCGACCGACAATTGCCATTGACAATGCCTTGATCCTAACGGATGAAGCTGGGATCAATCCAGCTTTGCCCTTCTTCAAAACACTTTTTGAAAGTGGGGAACTGGCCGTGCTCAATAATGTGGGTTATCCAGATCCGAATAAATCGCATTTCCGGAGCATGGATATCTGGCATAGTGCGAGCCGAAGTGATGAATATCTGGAGAGCGGCTGGATAGGCCGTTACCTCGACGAAGCCTGCTACGACTGCAGCCATCCGACACAGGCGCTTGAAGTCAATGATATGCTGAGCCTCGCGCTCAAAGGAAAACAGAAAAAAGCTTTCGCGTTCAGGGATCCCAAAAAGCTCTATCAAACCAGCCGCGAAGAATATTTTAACACAATTTATCAGGAGCATCAGCAACAGCATGAGGAGGAGACAGTAGGCTATCTCTATCAGACATTGGGTGAAACCATCAACAATGCAGATTATATTTTTGAGCAAAGCAGGGCAAAAAGAACAGCTGCGGCATATCCTGATTCGGTACTTGGAAAGGATCTAAAGACGGTCGCCTCCCTGATTAAATCGGACATCAATACACAGGTATATTATCTGCAGATCGGCAGTTTTGATACTCATATCAACCAACAGCAGCGGCAGGAGAGCCTTTTTCATACGATCAATGATGCCGTACAGGCTTTTGTGGAAGATCTAAAGAAAAATGGTCTTTTTGAGGATGTGATGCTGATGACCTTTTCGGAATTTGGCCGTCGGGTAGCCCAAAACGCCAGTAGGGGTACAGATCATGGCACTGCGAATCAGCTTTTCTTTGTGTCTGGTGGCTTAAAAAAACAAGGGCTGCTAAACGTTTTGCCGGATCTGAACCAGCTCAATGAGGGGGATCTGCAGTATACGGAGGATTTTAGAAAAGTATATGCGACACTGCTTAAAAATTGGTTGAGGGCGGACGCAGACCGCATATTGGGCTGGAAAAATGGGATTTATGATTTTGTCTGAAAATTATCGTAAATTTTATTGCACAAAAGGGTGGGAGCTATCAAAAAAGCCCTGGTTTGTCAGATGAACCAGGGCCATTTTTACAGGTAGGGTAAGACTTTTGTTAAGCTTTGATAAATAAACCTGCAATATTAAGTACAGCTTCTGCAGATAATGGCTCATCAAAAGATTGTGTGGCGGCACTGGTTGAGATTTTTCCCATTGTACCGTTAAGGGAGGTCATATCAACGCCTGCCTGTTTCACATTATCTTCACCTGCATAGATCGGATTTACAACAGTACCGATACCAGTATCATTGGCTCCGGTAATCCAAGGTTTCTGATTAGCGGCACCAGCCCCGCGGGCGCGGCGCATCTGACGGATATGCGAGGCATGCCGTGCTTCTACCGAATGAATCTGCAATGCCGCCGTAAGTACAACGCGGTTGCCAAGCAAGATACCTGCCTGTCCTTTATATGCCCTCACACCGGTATCTTCAAATGCCTGTGCAACCGCTAAAAATGTATCATAATCACTGAAAACATTTGCAAATGTACCTCCAGCCGTAAAATCAAATGTTGGTTTGGCAACAGCTTTATTGCCCAACACTTGTTTCAGAAACTTGACATGGGCTACTTCGTGATCACGAATGGTTGTAATCGCCCCAAGCGGTTTGCCCGAAGGAATAAGCCCTGCTTTGGCAACACCCATGCTGTAATATTCTGCTTCGAGATATTCCAAGGTAAGCGCATAGTTGAGTACGCCATTGACATCCGTAAGTGCCGTAGCGCCGTAGGCTTTTTTAAAAAGTTCGCTTACAAAGAACGGTAATGCCGCCAATGTTATTTTTCCAGTCATGGAAGCTAGATTCTTAATCGCTTCGCGACGTGGATTGATACGATCGCTGAACTCAGGATCTACAGTATTTATTTGTTCAAAAACGTTTAAAAGATTCATGATAATCAAAGTTTAGGTGAATTAATAAGTAGGTAGATCCGATACATCGATTTTCGATTTGATAAATGGTGCAGCGGCGCTCAAGACGACACTCGGGCTTTTGGCAACATCAAGTCCATTGCTATCCACGACCTCCATATTGGCGAAACTGCCATTATCGATCATATCCCGTACCCAAGCAGCATGGCGTGCTTCGACAGAAACGATCTTGCCTGCCAATAACAGATAATTGGGATCTTTAATGAGCCATCCGGCACCGTTATAGGCCGATACGCCCAGATCTTCAAAGGTTTTGGCGGTGGCCAACACGTTTTCCCTACTGCTGAAATTAATTCCGGAGAGATTCAGTTCAAGACCGGAAATTGCTTTGGCCCCCAAAGCCACCTTGAAAAACTCGCGATGGGCGATCTCATGGTCGCGGATATCGGTAAAAAAAGCTTTTTCCATATCAGTCATGCCGGAGTAGGGATTATTCACCAACTGAATGTAAAATGCGGCCTCAAGTTGCTCTAGGGCATAGGCATAATTCAATATGGCAATATCGCCGCTACCAAAATATAAGCCTTTGCCGCCGTTATCCATGCCATCGTCATCATCTTTGCTGCAACTTGATATACCAAGGATGGCGAGTGATGCCGCACTGGCACCTGCAAATTTCAAAAAATCCCTTCTTCGGAGATCCTTTTTGTCGATCACACTATCGTTAGTCAGTAGTGCCTCTTTGTGTGCTGTTATCTTTTCCATAACAAAAGTCGTTTAGTTTATAATTTTTCTGTACTTATAGTCATTTACGACTTTTTTTAAAGCTTGGATTGCGAAATTTTAATTTTTTTATTTCACCTTATTTCCTATCCTTCGTTACATAAATTTTATGAATTCACAAACATAAGCAGCTGTCATCTTGTTAAAGGGTTATGAATCTTATCTGGCTTTGAAAACGGCCTATCAAGAGTAAAAAAACTATTTCAAGTGAAAAAAATAATACATCTATCAATCCTCACTTTGCTGATCTATTCATGCAACAATGCGGGCGGTGATCTTCAGCAAAGAGAAGAGCGGCTCGCACAAAAAGAACAGGAATTCGCTAACAAAGAGGGGGAATATAAAGCCTTGCTTGCTATGCGAGACAGCTTGCGCGCGGCAAAATCTAAATCTGCTGACAGCATGCTGGTAGCACAGAACTGGCCTGATTCGATCGCTGGACAGTGGAGTAGCCGCCTGGTCTGCCGCTCGTCGACTTGTAGCAATTATGTCATCGGCGATCAGCGAAACGAACAGTGGCAATTTGTTGCTGACTCCACTGGACTGTATGTCAGGACCTCTACAAAAAATAAAACCACGCAGCTCTTTAAAGGTAGCTTGCAGGGAAACCAGATTACCTTGGTCCAGCAGCATGACAGTATAGCGGACGGGAGGGCTCAGATTCAGATTAACCTTGCTATTATCGGCCCAGAAATAATGCGTGGAACGCAGACAATCCATACAAAAGGGGATTGTCAGGCGACCTTTTCTGTTGAACTTATATCCAATGAAAAATGATCATAGCCAGTATACATCACATTACTTTTCCTGTTGAAGATCCGCTACTCAAATTTTTTATTGAGCTGCTGATTATATTGCTGGTGCCATTGCTGCTCAATAAAATAAAAATTCCGCATTTGTTGGGTCTTTTGGTCGCGGGGGCAATCGTGGGGCCTTATGGCTTCAATCTCCTGTCACGGGATAGCAGCGTGGTCGTGACAGGTACCACGGGTTTACTCTATATCATGTTTCTGGCCGGGCTGGAAATTGATATGGGCGACTTTAAAAAGAATAAATGGAAAAGTATTACTTTTTCTATTTACACCTTTTTGGCTCCATTTATCCTCGGATTTGTCGGGGGCTACTATCTCCTGCATTTTTCGCTGTCTACCTCCATCTTATTTGCGAGTTTGTTCTCTTCCCATACTTTGATCGTGTACCCCTTGGTCAGCAATCTGGGAATCGCAAAGAATCCGGCGGTCAATATTACCGTAGGCGGAACCATGATTACGGATGTACTTTCGCTTTTGGTATTGGCGGTGATCGTTGGTCTTTCCCAGGGTGATGTGGACGCCGCCTTTTGGATTCGGCTAAGCGTTTCCATGATTGCATTTGCCTTGGTTGTACTGCTGATCTTTCCGCTGATAGCCCGTTGGTTTTTTAAGAATGTGGCCGATAAGATCTCGCAGTACATATTTGTTGTCGTGATGATCTACCTGGCGTCGATTTTGGCCGAACTGGCGGGTATCGAGTCCATCATTGGTGCATTCTTTGCTGGGCTGGCACTCAATCGCCTGATCCCGCATACTTCTTCCTTGATGAATAGGATCGAATTTGTGGGGAACGCGATTTTCATTCCATTTTTTCTGATCAGCGTAGGCATGCTGATTGATTTTTCGGCCTTTTTCAAAAGCTGGGAAACTCTTGGTGTGGCAGCGATCATGCTGGTCGCATCCATTGGTGGTAAATATATTGCTGCCATCCTGACCCAAAAAACTTTTCGGCTGAGCAAGGAGGAGGGGCTCCTGATTTTTGGAATGAGCTCCGCATCTGCTGCGGCGACATTAGCGGCGGTGATGGTGGGCTATAATATCGTCCTTGGGCAGACGGCAGACGGCGAACCCATTCGTTTGCTCAATGAGCATGTACTAAATGGCAGTATTCTGCTGATTCTGATTTCCTGTACCATATCGTCTTTTGTAGCGATGGCCAATGCACAGCGCATTGCGGAGGTGGACCGGGAAAATACCATTGCCGGGGATAAACAACCTAATGCTCATATTTTATTGCCGATCAATAGTGAACAGATGACCGAAAAGATAATCAATTTGGGATTGTTGATGCGCACGAAATCAAAGGAGGATCAGCTCTATGCCCTAAATATTATCAGCGAAGACAAAAATGAGTCCTCGGTCAAGAATGCGGCAAAAATCCTCGAAGCAGCGGTAAAACTCGCTGCAGCGGCTGATGTGCAGGTACAGCCGATCACGCGTCACGATAACGAGGTAGTTGCCGGTATCAATAATGTGATCAAAGAGAAAAATATTACGGATCTATTGATGGGCCTGGATAAGGATAAAGGCTTTTCAACTTCTTTCATGTATAATTTATACAATGGCTACCTGAAGAATGAACATGTCAATTTGATTTTGTACAGTGCCATACAACCTATTTCTACTGTAAAAGAATATGTCGTGCTCATCCCGCCATTGGCTTATCGGGAACCAGGTTTTTTTGAAGCTTTGTCAAAAATATGGAATATTGCCCGTAATTCGGGATCGCCTTTAAAATTTTATACCACAACGGATATCATCGAAATCCTGCATCGAATCATTAAAAGATCGGCTGTTGAAGCTTCATTTGTCGGTATAGCCAACTGGATCGAAGTGGATCAGGTCATCACTGATTTAAAATCGGATCAAGGGCTGATTGTGCTGATGGCCGACCGTAACCGCTTTTCGTATAAATCCCCGATCCATACCATTACGCAATACCTGAATGAAAACCGGGTCGAAAACAACTATCTGCTGATTTATCCTTATACGGAAAGCGCTGCGGATGCTGCGGAAAAGCGTGCCATTAACAACCATCAGGATTTTGCTGAAATTGGCAAATTAATACAGAAGGTGTTCCGGTAGCCTAACTTCGAATAGCACTTTAATTTACTTAAAATGCTATTCGAAGAATAAGCGTATAGGGATTATTTAATAGGAACAGGAAATAATAGGAACAGGAAAAATTGTGACTATTTCAAACAGCTAATTTAGCTAGTCGCTATTTTTTTGGGACCAGAGTCCCATGTTCGGAAAGTTAAATTTATCATTGTTAAATACCGGATCTTTCTTGGCCTTCTGCTGCTCGCGATAGTCGTCATAAATGACAAGTACTTTTTTGTGGAGCAATAAAATTGCAATCAGGTTGAGCCAGGCCATGAGTCCGACGCCGATATCCCCTAGCGTCCAGGCAGACTTTGCTGTACTGATGCAACCTACATAGGTAGATACCAACATAAGCAGGCGCAAAACCCAGATAAGTACGGTCTTGTGTTGTTTTTTTCGGCTTACAAAACTGATATTGGTTTCGGCAATATAATAATAGGCCATGATAGTCGTGAATGCGAAAAACGCTAAGGCTAAAGCGACAAAAGCATCCCCAATGGTCGGGAAGTGATGTGATACGGCTTGCTGCGTAAAGCCCGGGCCCATTTCCGTAGCGGGAAGGTGCTGTACAATAAATCCTCCTGTTGGATTTTCCACATTATATTGCCCTGTAAATAGGATCATCAAAGCTGTCGCAGTACACACAAACATGGTATCGACATAGACTGAAAAACCCTGAACCAAACCCTGCTTGATCGGGTGCGATACTTCGGCTGCGGCGGCAGCATGTGGGGCGGTGCCCTGACCGGCTTCATTGCTGTAAATGCCCCGTTTTACGCCCCATGAAATTGCCATGCCCGCCACTGCACCAAAGGTTGCCTCCAAATTAAAGGCAGCTTTTACAATGAGTGAAATGACTGCTGGTATCTGCGTAAAATTGAGCCCAATAATGACTAAAGCCATCATAATATAGGCTCCCGCCATAAATGGAACGACATATTCAGCGACTGTACTGATCCGCTTTACACCACCGATAATGATGATGGCGAGTAAGGCAGCTATGGTCAATCCGGTAACGCTCGGCGATAAGTTGAAGGCTGATTCAACTGCCGCACCGATGCTGTTACTCTGCACGCCAGGGAGTAAAAATCCGGTACTGATGATCGTTACGATGGCAAATGTCCAGGCAAAAGCCTTGGAACGCAACCCGTTCAGAATATAAAATGCTGGCCCGCCCCGATATTCTCCATCATTGACCTCTTTATACATCTGGCCGAGTGTAGCCTCTACGATGGCCGATGCACTGCCCAAAAAAGCAATAACCCACATCCAAAAGATAGCTCCAGGGCCACCCATGGCTATGGCTGTAGCAACACCGGCAATGTTGCCTGTACCTACACGACCAGAGATGGCGAGCGAGAATGCCTGAAATGACGAAATTCCTTTGTCAGAACTACTACCATTAAAAAGCAAACGGATCATTTCCCGAATTTGCGTGAGCTGCGGGCATCGAAAACGTATCGTAAAATAGATACCCGTCAACAGACATAGGTATACCAGTGCATCACTCCAAATGATGTCATAAATTTTATTGATTATATCCTCCATATTTTAAAATTGAATCTTTAGGCACGTTAAAAATAGATAAAAAGCAGCTAAAACATAGTATAATTTCTTAATATATCGTATTTGTTATAGTGATTTGGTTGAAAATAGATGTAAAAGTTATGAATAATGCGATTATTTCAGTCTTACTATAAATTATTTGTGCAATATGGAATGAAACAAATATATAGAATCAGTATTTTTTTCGACAAGATACATCGCTAGCCCGCTTTGTTTCAAAAATGCCCCGGATGCCGCTTGAAATTAAGTAATAAAGACAGCTACCATAGCTTCAAAAGTTACTAGCGATAATTTAAGCCGTAGCCTAGTGGTATGCTATTGATGAAGTGATCCCGGGCAAGGGATGTAAGGCCTTTACCGCGAGGATCACAGAAATCTTAAATTTTACTGAAATTGCGCTCTGCCACGAGTATACGCAGGTCATCGGATGCCGGTAGTTCAAACACCTGCAGGTGGAAGTGTTTAATGGCGGCCAATAGATGATCAAATATATCGGCCATGGTATCTTCGAAATAAACCCATTGTGTGCCCTTGGTAAACATGTACAGTTCCAACGGAATGCCGTATTCGTTTGGCGCGAGCTGACGCACCAATAGGGTCAATTCCTGATGTATATTGGGGTTATGTTTCGCATAGGCAAGGATGTAGGCCCTAAAAAGCCCGATATTGGTCATCCTTCGGCCGTTGACAGGTGAGGAGCTGTCGGTATTCCAGGTCTTGTTGTAATCGGCAATTTCACGTTCCCGTTTTTCGATATAGGGCGCCAGCAAGCGAATCTTTTTTAATGCTGTGATTTCCTCGGCGCTAAGGTAGCGCACAGAAGACATTTTAATGTTTAATGCCCGTTTTATACGACGGCCTCCAGTTTCCTGCATGCCGCGGTAGTTTTTGAAAGAGTCGCTCAAGAGGGTATAGGTCGGGATGGTGACAATGGTCTTGTCCCAGTTGCGTATCTTTACATTGTTGAGGTTAATTTGTAATACATCGCCGTCCACGCCATACTTGGGCATCTCTATCCAGTCACCTACACGCACTGAGTCATTGGCCGACACCTGTATACTGGCCACAAAGCCTAAAATGGTGTCCTTAAATACCAGCATCAGAATGGCGGACGCCGCTCCCAAAGACACGAGAAAAGACCAGGGCGAATTGCCTGTCAACAGAGATACGGCCAGTGTGCCAATGATAAAAATCAAAAAGATCTGTACCACCTGTAGGTAACTGTCTATGGGCTTGTCTTTAAACCCTTTTGACGTACGAAAAATATCCCTGCAGGTTTTTAACAGGCTATTGACGAGATGATAGACAGCAAGCAATACCAGTAAATCCAGAAATTTTACAATCGCTGCTGTAAGTACGGGAAAACCAAGAAAGATGACCGGAAGAAGCTGTCTTGTCAGCAACGCCAATATGGTTCGGCTCAGTTGCACATGCACCCTGTTGGCCAAAAGAAAATCATCCCATTGAGTCGAGGTACGCCGGGCAATTTTGTTCAATGCCGAATAGAAGATGTTGCGCATGACGTAATCCAGCGCATAGAGTAGCAGTGCAAAAGCCAGAAGTAGTCCGACTGCCGTACCCATGTGGGCCTGCTGTTCGGGTAAACCTACCGTCGCAAAGAGATCGAAGATGTACTGATAAATTGAACTTGATTGTCGTTCACTGAAGTTGAGTATGTCTAAATTTTTCATATGAACAGACAAATTTACGAAGAAAAATAAAAACGGGTTTTAACGTGGTAAATACCCTGTTATAGTGGTTTTTCTATGTTTTATTTGCTTATTGATTAATTTTTACCTATATTTGTAAATTAATAGATAACCCGATAGCGAAAACTTTCTGTTTTCGCGTCTTAAAACCCCCGACGATTTGAATGAGATTAGTGTGATAGGTGGTGGGAGTTGGGCCACGGCCCTGGTTAAAATTTTGACAGAAAATAGCATCCATGTCAACTGGTATATGCGGCGTCCTGAGCAGGTGCGCTCGATCAATCAAGATGCTATTAATCCTGACTACCTATCGTTTTTAAAACTTGACAATACAAAAATTTATGCTTCTGGTCAGCTGGATGAGATCGTGGCCCGATCGAAAGTAGTTCTTTTCGCCGTGCCCAGTGCGCATCTTGATAGCGTTTGCGCTGCAATTCCCAAAGAGGATCTTGCAGAAAAATTTGTGATTACCGCCGTAAAAGGGACCGTCGGTCCAGAAAATCTGCTTCCAAGTGCGTATCTAGCACGACGCTTTGATCTGAAGGATTTTCAGCAGGCGATGATTGCGGGTCCTTGCCATGCCGAAGAAATTGCGCGCAATAAGAAAACCTATATGACTCTATGCGGTCTTAATGAAACCGTTATCAGCAAGATCTCAAACTGCTTTGCTTCAAGCTATATGCAGGTAAATTACAGTCCGGATATGATCGGGGTGGAGTATGCTGCCATTTACAAAAATATTGTGGGCATTGTCTGTGGAATGGCCGAAGGACTGCATTATGGCGATAATTTTATGGCTGTGCTGGTTGCTAATGCCATTGATGAACTGGGGTTGCTGCTACCTGCGGTTGGCGTGCACAATGTCCGCCTCGGCCGTTCAATGTACTTGGGTGACTTATTGGTGACGGGCTACTCTGCGCATAGCCGCAACCGTACCTTTGGTAAATATCTTGGCCAGGGCTATTCGGTTTTCGAGGCACGTCAGCTCATGGGCATGGTAGCCGAAGGTTATTTTGCAACCAAGGGGCTGATGGCGACAGTGACTAGCCTCGGACTGAATTTACCCTTACTTCAGACCGCCTATCGCGTCCTATATAAACGCATGGCTGCAATTGATGAATTTAAACTTTTAGAAAGGAATATAAGATAATATGTTATTAGCAACAGATTTAGATGGAACTTTTTTAGGCGGAAAGATGGAAGACCGCCTCAGATTATATAGATTAATAAAAGCTAGCCCGAATATGCAGCTGGTTTTTGTCACCGGAAGGGGACTGGAGTCGGTATTGCCCCTACTGAGTGATCCGCTCATTCCGGTACCGGACTTTATTATCGCCGACGTGGGCGCCACCGTGGTCAACGGCCATTCTTTGGAAGCGATCGAGCCGCTGCAAAGTGAAATTGAGGAAAAATGGCCGCAGACTTATGCAATCCGGGCAGCACTGGAGGAAATACCGCAGTTGAATTACCAACATGTACCACAGCAGCGCCGTAGCTCCTTTTATTATGAAGCTGGCGTAGACCATAGCCTGGTACAGCAGGTGGCCGATAAGTATGATTGTGACATTATAACTTCGGCTGATAAATACCTGGACTTGCTCCCTAAAGGTGTCAACAAGGGAACAACGCTAAAGAAGTTGGTCGAATTTCTGGCTGTTGGTGCGGATGATGTGATGGTAGCCGGCGACACCTTAAATGATCTGGCCTTATTTCAGATCGGATTTAGGGGTGTTGCCGTCGGAAAATCCGAACCAAGTCTGCTGCAGGCCATTGCTGAGCTTGATACGGCTTATAACGCAGAAGCTGCCGGCGCCGGCGGAATACTGGAATATATGAGCAAGCATCGCCCATTTCAACAGTTGATCCGTGAAGAACAAAAAATATCCCCTCAGAAAAGGAAATCCAAAGAATCTGGTCAGCTGGTGATGGTGTATCATCGGCTGCCTTTTGAAAAGGAATCGGTTAATGGGAAAACAGTGCGGGTAGCGCCAAAAAGCCCAAATGGGATTATCCCATCGCTACTGGGCTTATTTGAAAAGGGACGGTCTGGTCTCTGGATCGGTGAGGAAGTGATCCAGCCGGACGGAACCTCTGTTCCAAATCAGCTGGTGGATGAAAGCCGATATCCTAATCTGGTGGCTTCCACGCTGTCTTTATCCAAAGAGGATATCGATAAGTTCTATCGTGTGTTCTCCAAGGAGGCTTTCTGGCCGACAATCTTTTCCTTTGTGGACAGGGCCAAGTTTAATCATGAAGATTGGGATCATTACCTGACGATCAACAAGCTCTTTGCTGAGCGGATTGCCCGCGAGGCAGACGAGGGGGCACTGGTCTGGATCCATGAGTATAATTTGTGGATGGTGCCCTCTTTTTTAAAGACGCTGCGGCCCGATCTTAAAATTGGCTTTTTTCACCATACGGCTTTCCCGGCAGCAGATATTTTTAATATTATTCCCTGGCGCAAAGAGATCATCGGCAGCTTGCTGCTCTGTGATTTTATCAGTTTTCATATCCCGCGCTATGTAGAGAATTTCGTGGATGTGATCCGCAGTCATACGCCATTTAAAGTAGTCAGAAAAGTAGATGTCGCCAATCAGTTTCTGACCTATAGCTGTGCGCTTGGGGTAGATCAGATGACGAAGATCATTGAGGTGGATGGTAGACAGATCAGGCTAGGAGCACAGCCTGTGGGTGTCAACAGGGACCATATCGAACATATTTTGACTGATGATCACATGAAGGAGGAGATCAATACACTCAAAAAGAGCAAAGCCGAATCGGAAATAACGCGTATCATATCCATTGAGCGCCTGGATTATGTCAAAGGACCATTGGAAAAAATTCAAGCTTTTGGCGAATTTCTTGCGGAGTATCCTGAATTTCGGGGAAAGATCGAGCTGGTCAATGTCTGTACGCCGCCATCGCAGGGTATGACGATCTACGATGAAATTAGGGATCAGGTGAACCAGGCTGTGGGTGAGATCAATGGCAAATACGCTACGATGAACTGGACGCCTATCCAATATTTTTACAGGGCGCTGCCATTTGAGGAAGTGGTCAAGCACTATGCCCTGAGTGATATTGCCTGGATCACGCCGCTGCGTGATGGCCTTAACTTGGTTGCAAAGGAGTATATTGCTACGCACGGCCTGTTGGGAACCGCGGGTATCCTTGTGCTTTCGGAATTTGCCGGTGCTTCGGTTGAGTTGCCTTATGCCATATTGACCAATCCATATGACCGCAAGAGCATGAAAGATGCACTTTTGAAAGCGCTTGTCATGGAACCTAGTGAGGCTCAGGTCAGAGCGCGTAGGCTATATGATCATATTGAACACTACGATATCCATTATTGGGGTAAGGATTTTGTCAAAGAGCTTGAAAAATCAGGTAAGCGACTTTGAATAACAATTGCGGGGGCTAATATGTAGCCTCCGCAATTGTTAAATGGACTAAAATGTCCCAACTTAATCCAAATAGAAGAAGAGCCTACTGAAGGTTTGATTTGGCACTTTTGGTGCAATAAAATAGGGCTGGACTTTGCCCTTATCATTTAGCGCCGGCAAAAAGAATCCCCCTGCAGGCAGCTTACTTTTTGTTTCATCGTTTTCAAAAGCCCATTCGTCTTCGGTATTGGCCTTGGTGAAATTGACCGTAGCACTCATCAGATCACTGTTTTTACCAAAATCATTCGATGCCAAGTAGTCGACGTAAACCCATTTTCCGGGCACAACATTTTTGGCGAGATACACTTTACGGACTTCTCCGGTAGTGGCATCGACTTTTTGTAAGGAAATATCGATGGGGTAATCAATGCTCTTATCATAAATATAAAAACCTAATGTATTGACATTGGGATTACTGGCAGGTAGGTGCAGCTGCTGCACTTTGCCATCAAAATAGAGGTAATTGAAATTGACCTTAATCGTGTTTTCTGGCAACTCAGCACTATAAACTACTTTCTTTGTCACCGTATCCGTTAATGTGACCAATCTTTTTTTAGGTGTTCTATAGCTAAATGCTGTGGTAAAATGTATATTGCTCTGGGGCTGAATGATAAACGCACCATTTTTATGGTCGTATACTGTGGTGTCGATGGCCACTTGTAAAGGATGCGCGCTACCATTATACCCATTGATGAGAATATGCATGGCTCGCTCCGTCTCGAGGCTGTCTTTGTTACAGGCGCTGAAAAAGAATGGAATTGCTATCAGCAAGATGGCAAAGGATACTGAAAATGTCTTTGTTGATAAGTTTTTCATAATTATAATTCTAAAACCTTATTGAATCGCATGGTGTTGTTAAGCGGAGCTTCGTTGATGATAAACAATTTGGAAATGGATGTGGTCGGCGAGGGGACCGGAGCACCCGAGGTCAGCTGATTGAATGTGTACGAAGAACCCTCGCTGTACGGTATATCTGTCCCGGCTTTATAGATATAGGCCCGAAATAATACCGATGTCTTCTGCCCGTTATAATCCTGTATGCCTAACGGGAATGGGTCAAAAGCGATCGGTTTTGAGAATTCATTGGGCTTTAAATTTTTTATCCGGATGACTTCTTCAAATACCTTGGGGGTAAAATAGAATTTCCCAAATACAATATCCACCGGCTCGCGATAATTTAAAATATTGGACTGCAACATATAGATTAATTGAACCTTGCCTTCCACCGGCGCTGGGACTGCCGGGAAATCGGCCACTTTTCCGTCCATATAAATTACATTGAGATTGGTCTCCAGTGTGGTATCACTGGCTTTGATTTCCCTCTGCAAAAGAATTTTGTCGGTGGCTTTGGATTTCATGATAAATTTTAAGCTGGACTTGCTGATAGCGTTGAAATTGTATTTTGCACCAAACTCGATCCGGCTAAATGGCGGAGTGACGGTGGCAGCAAAGGTGTCCAATTGAAGGATAAGTTCCTCTTCACTGTTATTATAGCCACTTAAATTGACCATATGTACATTAGAGCTGTACAAAAGATCGTCTCCACCTTTATTGCAGGACAGCAGGGTGAATAGCAGAAAAAAGTAGATCGCTGTGGCTGTTAAGATTGGTTGTGTTTTCATAGCGGTTGATTTAAAATGTATATCCGACGGATAGGCTAAAAGAACTGCCCACTTTTCTGTTGAAGGTCTCTTTATCACCGACACGGGTCTTTTGCTTGCCATCTTCGGAGGTTTCATAATAGCCTTCTTCATATTTTTGCGAAAAGCCGAACTTCCATTCGTAGATCTCCTCCCATTCTTGTGTCGGCCATTCGGAGTTGGCCAGTCCTTTCCACCGGTCTTGTACTTTGAATGTTTCGGCTCTATTCACATAAAAGCGGAACGGGCTATTCAACAGATTACTCAGATTGAGTTTGACATCCAGATTTTTGTTTTTCAAAAATTTATAGCTAATCTGTGCATCCAGCTGATTGCGCGGGCGTTCGTATTCGATAAGCTCTTCGCTCATGGCTGTCATAAAGGTTTTGTATCCCATATGGTTGAATGCCACATTCGCACCTAATCGATCGGCTGTGTACTGTAAGGCTGCATTGTAGACCACAGGGATCTGTCCATAGAGTGGACGCTTGCTTTTTAAGACGTTTTTCTCCCGGTATTCAAAGGTATTTCCGTATTTATCGGTGTCCATGCCCTTTGCCTTAAATTCGGCTGACTGTACCTCTGAGCTTTGAAGCGTGATGTTTCCGCTGAGATTAAAGTTCTCCATCAGGGAGCCTGGCCGTATAAAGCCTAAATTTTTGCGGATATCAAACTCCAGTCCCTTTACTTTGGCCCATTCGGAGTTGTTGGTCGTGACGTAAATACGGTGCGAGGAGTCCATCATCTGCTGGTATAATTCGATGGGGTTTTGAAAATATTTATAGAAAAATCCGATTGAAATCACCTCTGCAAGAGAAGGGAACCATTCAAAACGTACATCATAATGGTCAATTGCGGTAGACAGTACGCCTTCATTTCGACGGTAAGCGCCACCTAATGCCGGGTCTTGGCGGACCATCCGCGAGTTTTCGATCAATGCCGGGCGCACCACAGATTGGGAATAGGCTAGCCGGATATTGAAATCCTGCAATGGGGTCAACGTCAGGCTCGCCGAGGGTAGGTAGCGCCAGGTTTTCTCTTCGGTTTCGGGATCGGCTGTCATACCCACAATTTTTCCGGTTTTTGGATCGACAAACCGTTGCTTGCGCATGGCAATAGTCCTCGCATCCATCATCAGGTCATTATCGCCATTCTGCAAACTTTTATACTTAAAATACTCGGCACGTAATCCCCATACGAGGCGGATCCATGAATTGAACCTGTTGTCCATCATTCCGTACACGGCCTGGTTGATGTTTTTTCCTTCATAGGCGCTGACCGAGAAGGCGGCAGGATAATAGAACATCCCATGTAAGGGATCTTTAAACTCAAGGTATTCCGACCAGGTATTCACGGGGGTGAAGGTATTTGCACCGACCGAAACAATCGGTAGGGAGACCCATTCGAATAGTCCGTGTCTATCCATAAATTGATAGCCTGCTTTTAAAATTTGCTTTTGCCCCAACCAATTGGTCTGGTAGCTTACTGCGCCTTCGGCAATTTTATTGGTCTCGGTATAATGGTATTCGGAGCGCGTGAAAGTTCCGTCGCCAGCGTTGGCGTAGTGTGAAGGGACAATATTATAAATGGTATCATTTAAGGTGCCGATCGGGGCGAGCCAGGCCTCGGTGGCATCTTTCTCCAGGTTGTTTAAGCGATTGCGGGCAACATTCCACTCGAATTTGAAATTGCCGAACTGATGTTCGCCTTCCAGCTTGTTCTGGAGCATATTGATAAATTTAGGCCGGTCATACTCCCTGATGGCGGGCCTGGAATCATGACCGATATCATTCCCCCAGCCTTTGATCACAGAAAACTGGTTATTGAACATCCTGGAATAAAAATTTCGGGAGGTAAGTTTGTGATTTTTGCTGTTCCAGCCGATGTTGATCAAAGCGCTCAAACTGGAGTTGAAGTTATACTGCGTGGAGATGGTGGGATTGACTTCTTTTCCGGTGCTGATATCGTAGGTTGTCCCGTTTGTTTTCTGCCAGTTGCCCCGTTCAAAATTGGAGATGTTATCAATGGATTGTTCGTTTCTGTAACTGAGCGATCCGACAAATCCCAGGATACCCTTGGCTGCGGTGTAACTTCGTCCTAGGCTGAATTGATAGTTTTGCCCGGGCAGGGCGGTATATTTCCGCGTCCCCAGACGTTCTAATCCGCCGATGCGTTTGTTTTGTGCAGCGATCATCTCGGGTGTAAATGGCGTAACGCCCTCAGGTACCGGCTCATAGGGGTTGGCGGGGTCGTAATTGATGCCGTTGAATACGGTCAGGTCGCGCGGAAAATCGCCCCGGGTACCGTCGTCAAAAGCTAGGTAGTCCAAGCTGCCGCGGCCATAGCCTAAGAAATCTTTTCCTGTCGATCCATTGATATACTTGCTCCCTATCGAAAAGGAAGTGAAGTTTTTGACCGGAATGGCCAGGGTATTGATCTTGACCAGGCCACCGCCAAAACCGAAGCTCAGATCAGGTGATGCTGTCTTGTGGATAATGACATTGTCGATCAGGTTGCTTGGCACAATATCGAATTCAAAGTCCCGGACCTGGACGTCGGTACTGGGGAGGGTGGCACCGTCCATCATGGCCAGGTTATAACGTTCGGCAATACCCCGAATGACCACCCGGCGGTTATCGTTGGTGCTCACGCCGGAGATACGCTTTAATGTTTCGCCTACGTTTTTATCAGGTAGAACGGCGATTTGTTCGCGGCTAATCCCGTTAGAGATGGTCGCTTCATTTTTTTGCTTGGTATAGAGTGATGCAATGCTTTCCTGTTTGTAACTTGCCGTGACGACGACCTGCTCCAGGCTCTTTATGGCATCCTTTAAGACGATGTTAAGTTGAGTCTGTTTCCCTGCCTGGACAAGAATGTCCGTGATTCTTTTTGTCTGATAGGAAATGTAGCTTACTTCGATCGTATAGGACCCGGCGGGGAGGTTCAACGTGTAGCTTCCGTCGGCTTTACTTTTTAGCGATTGGTTGGTTTGGAGCAGCGTGATACTTGCATCTGCCAGCCCTTCACCATTTTCGGTGATAATCCTTCCACTGATATTTCCCTGTTGCTGCGCCGCTGCCCTGTCTACGCCCTTGGAAAAGGAGGGGAGAGCGTCTGCTGTTTTTCTGGCCGAAACGATCGCGGATTGGTCCTTCAAGATAAAGGTCAGCGGCTGGTTTTTGAAAATTTCTGCCAGCACAATTTTTATATCGCTGTTTTTGGTTTCAATTGTGACCGGTCTGGACATTTTAAGGAGGCTGCCTTCCACTAAAAAACCATAACCTGTCTGCGTACTTATTTTTTTGAATACTTTGGCCAGAGAGCTGTTTTTCTCTGAGAGACTGATCTGCTGTCCTGTTGCTGCTAAGCTGATCTGCAGCATGCCAAAAAGTGTCATGAAGGTGCTTAGCTTCATCTTCAATAGTATTTTTGTATTTTTTTTATACATTTGTTAAGCTGAAATATGTGTTAATTGGATCGCGAAATTCGTTTGCCTTATTCCAGCTACTGGCCAGTAGTGTTTCGACCACTATTGGCTTTTTTTGGAATCAGGCATCAGTGTGTATATTATTTTGTTTCTACAATAAGCCTCCTTCCTTGCATTTCTACCTGAATGCTTTTAAATGTTTTCAATAAATTCAATACTTTTTCAAAAGGCCAGGACCGCGGTATTCTTCCCGTAAATGTTTCTTTGGTAGGGACGCCCGCATAGTCGATGTCTACATTATACCAACGGCCTAATTCTTCGATGACTGTGAGGATATCATTATCCGTGAAGTCAAAGTAGCCCTCTTTCCAGGCGATGACTTCAGCCGGATCCACCTTTTTTACGGATAGGGAAGGGCCGGCAACAATGCCTTGCTCACCCGGTTTCAGGACGACGCGATGGTGACGATTGGTCAGGGCTATGGAACCGGTCAAGAGGGTTGTTTTGGCATCGGAGCCAGTATGGTAGGTATTGACGTTAAAATGTGTTCCCAGTACTTCGATCGTCTGATTTTCTGATCGCACGCGGAAAGGCATGGTGCTGTTGTGTGCCACCTCAAAATATACTTCGCCGCTGATCTTCACCTCTCTGGAGTGGCCATGAAAGGCCGAAGGGTAGGTGATCGACGATTGCGCGTTCAGCCAAACCCGCGTACCGTCGGCCAAAGTCAGCTGATATCTGCCCCCACGGGGGGTAGACAGGGTATTGCTGTATACCTTATCTACCTTGTTGTCGGTGGTATAAACCAAATTGCCGGGTTTCAATTTGTTGATATGCACGTTTCCCTCCGTAAAGAGTTCCCCGTTTTTTGATTCATCAAGCAGGATCTCTTCGCCATTACTACGTGTTAAAACCGCTCGGTCTGTTGCGGGATTGATGGTATTGTTATGCGCGCCTACGGTGGCCGGCGGCTTTTTATACTGATTGTTGATCAAGTAAAAAGAGACGGCACAAATCAGGATCAGGCTGGCTGCTGCTTGCAATAGCCGCTTGCCAGGAGTGAGGAAAAATCGCTTTTTGGACGTTACCGCCAATGCTGATGTATCTGCAGTAAGCTGACCGAGTATCTTTTCCTGCAGTTGTTTTTTTCTAAACGTGCGTTCTTCGGCGCTTAAACTGTCGATGAGATCGGGGTTGGCCTCAAATGGAGCATACCAGTTGTCAATTAGACTAAGCTCTTCCTCGGTTATCGTTCCTGCTTCGTATTTCGCAAGTATATCCCGTATGTGTTGATTTTGATCATCCATTTCCTCTGCTTTATACTAACTAGTACCCGAAGTAGTCAAAAGCGGGAACAGGAATTTCAAAAAAAATGAAATTGGTTAATTTTTATGGCTATATAGCAGTAACATCAAATAGAAAATATCCATTTGATGTTCGTTGATTTCGGCCCGCATCATATTCATGGATTTGGTAATGTGCTTGCGGACCATGGCCACTGAAATGTTGAGCTGCTCGGC
The DNA here is from genome assembly GCF_013167215.1 of Sphingobacterium prati. Classification (GTDB taxonomy): domain Bacteria; phylum Bacteroidota; class Bacteroidia; order Sphingobacteriales; family Sphingobacteriaceae; genus Sphingobacterium; species Sphingobacterium prati. The sequence goes on along the minus strand of NZ_JABJWY010000024.1, from coordinate 269,792 downwards.
AATATCTTGGTTCGAACGTTTTTCGAAACGGCTCAATAGAAACACCTGTTTGCAGGTGGGCGGCATTTTTTCTGTGATCTGAACTATCTCGGCATGGATTTGTTTGGCTTCGAGCATGCTGTCGGGTTGAATAGGGGATGCCTGACCGAGATGGGATACAGTTTCAATATATTTATCCTGGATTTTTTGCGCCCGATAGGTTTTAAATACCTGAAATTTTATGGCCGTTTTTAAATAGGCCACAAGGGAATGTTTGAGCTGGATTTCTTTTCTTCGCAAATAAAAATCAACAAAGACGTCTTGAACGATTTCTTCGGCCATAGATAGGGAGAGTGTCCTCTTACCTGCAAGATTGATCAATGGCTCCCAATAGCGGTTATAGAGTTCGGAAAAGGCCGCTTTATTGTCCTCGAGTTGGACCAGGCCCACCAGTTCCTGATCCGTAAGTGCTGTAAATTCACAATTAGCCATGGTAGTTATGCAAAGACCAAATTTAAGTAGGCAATTATACCTGAGCGTGTTACGAATATTAATAAATTATTAATATTTACTTCAGCCCATGTCACTGCGGCATCCAGGGATGTGGGGAAAGAGTAAGTATTCTGGGAAACAAGTCCCAAGAGTTTTTTTTCTGAACTTTTAAACCCTATTAGGATTGGTGGACGGAAATTGCATGCTCTTTTCAGAGCATGCTGCCTATCATTTACATCATCGACGGAGAATAAATTTGCACTTTTTACTCCTGACTATTTTTGTTTATTGGTCAAAAGTTTTTATATTTACTGCTCAAATCAATAGTTCGTCTAAGGTGGTCGGAAAAATCAGCTTGCAGCTATGGAATTTGTAATGGATCAAAAACTCCGTGGAATATGAAATATTATCTACTTACCTTTTCTGTTTCGGCCCAGGTGCTGGCCAAACGTACCGAGATCATAAACTATCTAAATCGGCATATTGCAGATTTAAAATACATTTCAGCAGATTTGCAGGATAAACTATGTACGATCACATTTAGATCCAAAAGACGCGATGAGGCAACTATCCTAAATCTTATCGCGATCAGAGGGTTTAACGCATCGTTTTTGTCAGCGACTGAAAGTGCTTAAATACATTTGCGATCACCGATGAAATAGGACTTTCGGCTATCCCTATCCATGCACCTCGTCTTATTGCGAGAAACAACGAGGTCAGTATGGATAGGGTTGCAGAACATTAGGCAGATGTCGATAAGACCGTTTAAAAAAAAGGTGACGATATAGCTCAGTCTTTTTGCCACATCAGCTGATTTAAATTTAACAGGGAGATCTTTCCATTCCTATCGGGAATAAATTCAAAGCGCACCGATTTGCCAGCCTGATCTTCTAAGGTCATCGTATGGTTACCCGAAAATATAAGCGTAGTATTGGGGAAGGAATCGGCCAAATAAGTAGTATATAATTTGCCTTCCTTTTGGTATATGTCAATAGATTCTGTACCTCCCACAAGTGAATATTTTCCGACATATTGTCCTTGATCCGTTATTGGAGCTTCTGCATAGGCAGGCAAAATCAAACTGGAGATATATTGGTCAAATCTATTAAATTCGAAATCTGTTGTATTTGTTAGGATGACCCATCCCACTTCGAGCCTCGGGTGGATAACGATTTCACAACGAAAGCCTAGCATAGCACCCTCATGTCGTAGATAGGGATAATTTCGCTGCCAACCGATGCCTAGCGACTGCATCATTCGAATGGATTTTTCAGAAAGTAAGACATTTTTATCACTAAACTGTGCGCTAATAAATTTTGCTAAATCTCTTGCCGTTGAATACATCCCTGAGGCCGGTGTCATGGCATTGGCGTAATAATCTGGTGTTTTTACAAAGTCCTTTTGATCATTTAGATACCGATAACCCTGCACGATCCTATTTTCTTCGTTGCTTACAGTTCCTACCCCTGTATTGTCCAGTCCCAAATTGTGACAAATCGTCGATTGTATGTAGTTTGCGTAGCTCGTTTTTGCTACCCGTTCGAGTGCCAATCCTAATAAACCATATCCTATATTAGAATAATGCCTTTGATCTATAGGAAGGTATTCAAAGTTTGGATATTCCTTCCTGATCATTCCAAGTGCATTTAAAAAAGTACTTTGATGGGATGAATGTAAGGATTTTACTTCCCGATTTTTAAGTGTTAGCATCTCCGCATCTTTGAATAATTCAAATTCTGAAGGAGCGTTCCTCGGGAGACCTGAGGTATGGGTAGCCAATTCTAATAGGGAAGTTGCTTCTGCACGCCCTTTAAGGGTTAATCCTGTAAATTCAGGAACATATTTTCGGACATCGTCCTCCAGGGTTAGCAACTTTTTCTGCCATAGCTGCATGAACATGGTGGCCGTAAACAGCTTGGTAACGGATTGAATCTGATATTTAGAATCGATCGTTGCTGGAATTTTCTGATCCAAATCTATAAAACCGTCCGAACCGGAAAAAATAATCGAATCCCGATGGACTATTGCCAATACAACACTAGGGGAGTGATAGCGCTCTTTGAACCCCTTGATTCCAATCTCCAACTGATTACGGATGGAATCGTTTATGCCATGCTGTGCAAACGTCGGTTGGGTCACGACCGACATCAGGAGAACGATATTAAACAGTAATTTTTTCATTGACATTTTTTTTATCAAATATATTGTGTTTGGATCTGTGATATCGCGTCAATGGTTGCGCCATTTTTACGCCATTTTGTATGTCAATTACAGTATTAGAGTACATTGGGTATAAATTGGATTGGATGATCGGTTTTGTTTAGGCTGCCCGCGATCGTTAATGTCGTAACCACATGAACAAAAAGCATTAGCCAGTATACCCACACAAATAGTGGAATATCGTGGATGGATGTAGGAATATCCGGAAGCCAAAAGGTGAAAAGCGGTGTCGATATCATGAACAGCATTGTCGCTGTTGACCATATGATTTGGAAACTGAGGATTTTTAAAACTGTGATTTTTTGGTTTTTATCGATCAGTCTCTTTTTGAACAGAAAATAAAAGATTGGTACAGATAGCAGGTTGGCAAAAGGGATTAACAGTACGATAAGCGAACTGAAATTAATGTATTTAATGTTTGCGGCATTGTCGCGGTCTGTTTCAATGCTGCTGATTGATTCAATATCTGCTGTTCCCAGGAGCTGATCAGGCCCCTTTTCATGCACAATATCTGATTCAATATAGATAACCTGGGGATCCACATCAAGCGTCTGGCAGAGGGATCTTATGACATACGGGCTTCCCTTAGATTCACCTTTCTCCATCCGTTGGATGGTCCGGAGGGAAATGCCAAAGAGATTTGCCAGTTCCTGTTGGGATAATCTTTTCTCGTTTCGTATTTGCTTTAAATTCTTCATGATCGGAAATGCTTTGTCCTTTAATGTATTGCTCATGCAAGCCTTGACTAATTCTTAAGCTAAATTAAACCAATTTTGCTGTACACTTTTATAGCGGATCAAACGAAATGCCTTAAATGTAAATTATTGATATATAATTATTTGTGTAGTTGTTTCTGTGGTTTCCTGTTCGATTTCGAACGCTATATGTTCGTTTGCGGCCATATCTTCGATACCTCTTTTTTTTAGGCTCAAAACCTGTGCTGTTAGTCGAATTTCAGACTGCTACGGTATAATGGCTATGGCAGTAAAAAAAAATCTACTAAATTAGTATACATTATTTGTTTTTATTCTTACATTTGTATTATCGTAGTTTCAATTGGCGTTGGCGACGATCTAATCATTATCTAAACAAAGTAAAAATGAAACAGCATTATCTAAACCATCCCTTCAACGTAAGTAAACAACTTTTCCCAGATACACATGTAGCGTTCTCTGCGCGACGAATGTGTTGCTAGTACTTTTTCTCCAATTTTCCAGACAACAAGAGCGATAAGCTATTTATTGCTTCTGTCTTCGGCTATAAATAGGTTTATGGCCCGCACATCTATTTTTTTAAATTAATTTATTCCACCTATGAAAAAGAGAAGAATACTGCATTATTCTGCCTATCTATTATTGGCAGGTCTGGCCGAAATGCCATTTTACACGTATGCACAGGATTCCCCAAAAACCATTATAAATGCCTCCTTCAGAGGACTGGTTATTGATGCCGAGAATGGACAAGCAATTGAAGGTGCCACGGTCAAGCTCTATGGTGTTACGCATGCAGTGACGACAGACAGAAAGGGCAACTTTGCTTTCGTGACCGGGCAAAAGCTACCGGCACGCGTCGTCGTATCCTCCGTCGGTTATAAAGAGCAAATAGCACTGATCCAGGAGCAGGGGGACACCGTGCGTCTGGTCCGGGAGGACCGGGCACTGGAAGAAGTTGTCGTCGTGGGCTATGGTACACAGAAACGCAAAGATTTCACAGGTGCGGCTGCCAGTATCGCTGCTGATGCAATCAAAGATGTTCCGGTACAAAGTTTTGACCAGGCTCTGGCCGGCAAGGCTGCAGGAGTAAGCATTTCTCTGCCGAATGGCCTGCTCAATAATCCTCCGGTCATACGGGTGCGGGGACTCAATTCGATATCCCTCAGTTCATACCCCTTGATTGTCATAGACGGTATTCCCGTAAATACCGGCAATATCGGCTCGTCCAATGTGGCCAACAACCCGCTCGCTGATATCAATCCGTCAGATATCGAATCCATTGATGTCTTAAAAGATGCGGCTTCGACTTCCATCTATGGTTCGAGGGCTGCAGCAGGTGTGCTGATCGTGACAACCAAAAAAGGAAAACAGGGACGTGCAAAAGTCAGCTATGACGTATGGGGATCGGCCGTGACAGCAGCACGATTGCCCAAATTATTGCATGCCAGCCAGTATATAGCGATCAAAAATGAAGCTGTACTGAACAACAAGATTTTGTCGGGCAATGCAAATAACGACAAGGTGGCCAGTGAACTTTTCTTTCCGCAGTACGATGCAAATGGCAATCTGGTGGAAACCAGCTGGTACGATCATGTCTATAACACGGGATATAGCCACAACCATAGTCTCTCAGTGAGCGGGGCCAATGCAAATACGCAGTACTATTTTTCAGGAAATTATTCGGATCAGGAAGGTTTTTTTGCAAAAAATAGCTTTGACCGCAAAGGTCTGCGCTTTAATATCGAACATAAGGTAAACGATTGGTTTTCTGTGGGGAGTAACCTGACCTACAACAACACTTTCAATGATGCTAAAAATTCGGGTTCACTGCCTAGCAGCCAGCTGCTGTTGATCGGTGGCGCACGGCTGGCACTTGTATTACCGCCTAATGTTTCGGCCTATAAGGATGATGGTACCTACAATTTAAGTAGTACGGGCTTACTGGGGCCGGGAGCCAACTTATTTACCAATACATTATACAATCCCGAAGCGCTTTTTGCCTATAGTAAATATACCACGGGGAATGACCATATCCTGGGCAATGTGCATGCTTCGCTCAACTTGCTGAAAAACTTAAAATTCACAACCACTTATGCTGTTGACCGCAATCTGTCGACCACCAAGACGTACCTGAGCCCTAACCTGGGCTCATCGGGGTATACGAATGGTGGATCGGTAAATAATGTGAGCAGCCTGCGCAACAATTGGAACTTTACCAATAGCTTGAGTTATGATCAAGTGCTGTCTGAAAAGCACGCGCTATCTCTTTTGTTGGGCTACGATATCCAAAAATATGACAACGATAGCTGGAATGCATCGCAAAATAATGCATCGGACCCGTTTTTTGAAAATTTTCAGGGCAATTGGACTACGCTTTCCGGGGCCGGGGGAAGTATTTCCGAACGTTTCTACCGTTCTACATTTGTGCGCGCCACCTACAATTATGGCAAACGCTATTTCCTGACCGCCAATTTTAGAAGAGATGGCAATTCGGCCTTGGGTGCCAATAATAAGTACGGTGATTTTGGTGGGCTGTCCTTGGGCTGGTCTGTTTTTGAAGAAGATTTCTATAAGAACGGCAGCCTGGCAGACCTGCTGGGCGACCTGCGCTTCCGCGGGAGCTGGGGTAAGGTCGGCAATGGAAATCTTTCGGCCTATGAATCGCTCAACCTGTATAGCTCATCGCTCTATGGCACGGTGCCCACATGGAGCATTTCCCAGGCAGGTAATCCGGACTTAGGCTGGGAGACTTCCGAACAGACCAATTTTGGGTTGAGCCTGGATCTCGCGCAGAAGCGTCTGCATGTGGATATCGATTACTTTAGGAACAATGTGAATGGCCTTATTCTGGATGTGCCACAGTCGCCATCAAAAGGCATTCCTGGTAATAGCATCCTCAAAAATGTCGGCAGCATGTATAATCGGGGTATCGAGTTTGCCATCAGTGGCGACATCCTTCGAAAAGGAAATTTCACCTGGAATTCGTCCTTTAATTTCACGCATGTAAAAAATAAGGTAACATCCCTGTCCGAAGGCAATGCGGATATCATTGGGTACACACATACGACAACAGAAGCCAACAACATTACTCGGGTAGGCTATGCTGTGGGCAGTCTGTATGGTGCTGTAACCGATGGGGTAAACCCCGAAAATGGTCAGCGGGTATTTATCAATAAAAATGGTGAGCGGGTACAATATAGTGCCGCCGTAGCTTCAGGGCAGAGTAATTGGACTTATCTTGACGGCCGCGTTGCCAGCCCGATCACGGTGGCGGATTATCAGGTGCTGGGGACGGCATTGCCGACCTGGTATGGCGGTTTTAATAATTCCTTCCGTTATAAATCCTTTGATGCCGCGGTCAATTTCACCTTTGCCGGCGGGAATAAAGTAATGAATGGTACAAGGGGTACGCTGCTGGATCAGCGTTTTTACAACAATTCAGCCGAGGTGCTCAACCGATGGACCACGGCCGGGCAACAGACGGATGTTCCGCGATTGGTCTATAACGATGTGATATCTAATGGTTCTGCCGGATTTTCCATTGACCAAAATGCCGAGAAAGCTGATTTTTTACGGTTGCAACAGCTTACACTTGGCTACACGTTCCGTGGTAGCCTGTTTAATACGATCGGTCTTTCCAGCATCCGTATTTATGGTCAAGCGTCGAATCTTTTCCTGATAACTGGGTATTCGGGTACCGATCCGGAGTCTTCTTCGAACGGAAATTCCAATACCTCGATTGGCATCGAAAAGAATTCCATCGGTCAGGGCCGTACCTGGACGGCAGGTTTAAATGTCTCATTCTAAATAGTTGTAAACATGAAAATTAAAGCAAAAAGATATAGCTGCCTGGTCAGCGCATTATTATTGGTGTCCACGCTGAACTCTTGTAAAAAGGAGGACGGATTGTTTCCAGTTCCGACCACATCCATATCGGATAAAAACGTATTTGACACCCCTGCACGGATTGAAGGTGTGGTCAATGGTATTTACAAGAACTTGAAAGCTGCCAGTTTATATGGTGGACGTTATCTCCTTTACCAGGATGTCCGAGGGGAGGATTTTATCAATGTCACGGCCAACAGCTATACAGCATATGAAAGCTGGAACAATTCCTACAGTTCGGGATCCAATGATATCAACAACCTGTGGTCTGCTGCGTACACGACTATTAATGGCGCAAATATCCTGATTGATGCGCTTAGCCTCGGTACTGCAGTCATCAGCCAGGATCTGGCTAAAGCCTATATCGCTGAAGCAAAGTTGCTGCGTGCAGTGTCCTATTTTAGTCTGGTGACAGTATTTGCACAGCCATATAACAAAGATCAGGGTGCTTCACCGGGCTTACCGCTGCGGTTGAGGGCTGAAGTCGACGGTAATAACAATGACCTGGCCCGGAGTACCGTTGCCCAGGTGTACACACAGATCTTGAGCGACCTGGATGCGGCCGAAAAAGATTTGCCGGAAAATTATTCCACTGCGCTGCTCAATACGACACGGGCACATAAAAATACGGCCCGGGCTTTCAAAACCAGGGTGTATCTGACGATCAATAATTACCAAAAGGTACTGGAGGAAGCGAAAAAGATCGTCCCGCAGCAGGCCGCTCCATTTAAAGCGCAACAGGGCGTTGCGCATGAATTGCAGGCAGATATCACCGCTATCTTTGGAAGTAATTATACCACGACTGAATCTATTCTAAGTATGCCCATGAGCACAACGGATGCGCTTTCGGGGCAGTCTGCGATAGGTTATGTTTATAATGTCAATAAAGAGTATTATCTTAATCCAACCGGTATTTTAAACGACGCCCAATGGGATCCGGCAGACAAACGGCGTGGCCTCCTTCAAGCGAATGGGGGCAAACAATACTTAAAAAAGTACGCCAAGGCCTCACCCTATGTTGACTATATTCCGGTAATCCGTTACGCTGAGGTCTTATTAAACTATGCTGAGGCCGCAGCACAGGTCGAACAGCTCTCGATTGCCGGGACGCTTTTAACCGCAGTCCACCAGCGGTCGGATGCAAGTTTTGTATTCCCAGGTGCGTCCCTGACCAGCAAAACGGCCATCTTGGAAGCAATTGGCAAAGAACGGCGTATTGAGTTGCTCGGGGAGGGATTGCGCGGACATGATCTCCTGCGCCACTTAAAAGAGTTGCCCGCTAAAGGGGATGCTAGTATACAGACACCAAGCGTGCCTACAATTGCTCAAAACTATATTTTTCCGGCGCCTAACACAGAATTGGCGACCAATAAACTTTTTAATTAAATCAGTTGAACATGAATAATACAACTAAACTCATCCTCCCTTTGCTGCTGGCAAGTGGGGGATCCTTACAGGCGCAACAGCAGACATTGTCACTCCAAGGTACGGTCAAGAACGGGGCGGTAGCTGTTGTCTATCTGCAACGTTTTGAAAATAAAATTTTTACGGTCATTGATTCTGCCCAGGTCAAAAACGGCGGATTTTCCTTCCGGCGGCGGCTGCCGCTTCCTGAATTGTATGGTATTTCTACACAGCGGGATGTCGTGCCGAGCTATGTGTTCCTGGATGCTGGCGATAATAAAGTGACGATTGATGCAACAGATGAGAACAGGCAGAAGGTGTCGCTATCTGGTTCAAAAAGCCAGCAGCTCTTTGAGGAATATCGGGCACAGCGTAAACCGGATATTCGCTCATTTATTCAAAAATATCCGGATAATATTGTTTCCAGTTACCTTCTTTACAGGGAATGGTCTTATCGGCTGTCTCCGGAAGAACTTGAAGCCAATATCGCATTGCTCTCTGAGCGTCAGCAGCAATCGCGCTACATACAGGACCTCCGAAAAATTATTGCGGTCACCCGCCAGGTCGCTGTAGGAAAAAAAGCCCCAGCCATCGTAGCCAATGATCCCGATGGCAATCCTCAGGCGCTCTACGATCACTTGGGCAAATATACACTGATTGATTTTTGGGCTTCCTGGTGTCCGCCATGCCGCAAAGAGAATCCTAATATTGTGGCCAACTACCAAAAGTATAAATCCCAAGGTTTTGAAATTTATGCCATTTCACTGGACAAAAAGAAAGAAGCTTGGCTAAAAGGTATTGCGGATGACCACCTGACCTGGCAGCATGTCTCTGAACTGAAATACTGGAATAGCGATATTGCGGCTGATTATGCGGTGCGTGCGATCCCAGCTAATTTTCTGGTGGATGAACAGGGGACCATTATTGCTAAAAATGTCCGAGGAGAGGAGCTTGGTAAAGTTTTGGACAGCCTTTTTAATCAGGCGAAAGTGGAGATCGGCGGACTGAAGAAGGATTTTAAAGGACAAAACCCCATTAGCTATGAGTCCACAAAATCCCAGGAGATTGTGAAGCAAGAAGGTGGTATTTTTTCGGTTGACAAACGTGTTTTTTTTACGAACGATTATGACGGAGCGCGCTTGAATGGGTTACAGAAATCCAGTGATGGCGTGTATCATGTGCAAGTGGCCCCGGAACGAACGCCGATCAATCCAAGTCCGTGGTATGGTTTTCAGGTCTGGGCCGCCCGGGATACGACGATAAGGATCCAGCTTGATTATCCATCAGGCGTGCACCATCGCTATGATCCAAAAGTGAGCAAAGACGGAACGAGTTGGAATAAGCTGAGTGGTGCTTCTTTTGATTTGCCGGTCTCCGGTGAGCGCACCTGGGTTTCGGCCCAGTCAAATGTTCCATCTAAGGCCGTATACCAGTGGATTGAGCAGGTAAATCCTGCTGTCCAGCTCCAAAAAACGGAAGCCGGTAAAACGGGCTTGGGCAAAGCGCTCAATGTGTATGTGGTGGGGAATCCTGAGAGCAAAAAGAGCATTGCTGTCTTGGGAAGACAGCATCCTCCCGAAATTACGGGGCATTATGCTTATGCTAGTTTTGTCGAATACCTGCTCGGCAACAGTGCGGATGCAAAGGAATTTCGGGAGAAATACCGCATTTATCTGATCCCTATCGTCAATCCGGACGGTGTAGATTTGGGGCACTGGCGTGCCAATGCGAATGGAGTGGATCTCAATCGGGACTGGTCCGAATTTAATCAGCCCGAAACCATTGCCCTGCGCGATTACTTTAAGAAAGAAATAGGGCAGCAAGGCCGACAGCTCTATTTTGCGATTGACTTCCATTCGACAGGGAGTGATATTTATTATACGGTCGATCCTGCATTGCCAAGCCGATTTCCGGGTTTCATTCCCAACTGGATAACCAGTGTCAAGGAAGCAATTCCGGGGTATGAGCCTCTGGTGAAACCCTTATATCTGGGTGGGCCGACCTTTACTGCCTACAGCTATTTTTATAAAAACTATAATGCCGAAGCATTGGTCTATGAAATTGGCGACAACACGGATCCCGATTTTATCCAACGCAAGGCCCGCATTTCTGCACAAAAACTAATCGAAAAACTGAATGAAAGCTAGCAGATACATAAGTTGGAAACATCACTTTATTTGTCTGTTTCTGTTGGGGAGCATTTTTCCATTTTTTGCCAGCGCAGGTGCAGATGATAGTTTGATCGTTGCAAGCGATCTGCTCCGGATAAAAAATGTTGTTGATCTGCAGGTGAAACCAGATGGTAGCGAATTGGCTTATGCCGTAAAGGGAATTGTGGCGGATACGGCCAAACATGCGGGATTTCGCTATGAAACGACCTGGTATGTGAATAAAATAGCCTCGTCAGCAAGGGCTGAGCCGTTGAAAGGAGATCTTCAATTTACCCAAATCTTATATAGTCGGGATGGACGCAGATGGGCTATTGGCAAGGACAGCAACAAACGTGCGCAACTGTTTTCATTTCCGGCAGGTGGCCAACCGTCCCTACAGGTGACGACATTGGCCCAGGGGCTGGGCACGGTAAGGTTCAGTCCTGACGGTTCAAAAGTACTTTTGTCGAGCAGCTACAGCCTTGGTGATCTTGCAAAAAGTAAAGATTTCAACGCTGCGGGCATGTTGCCGCCATGGGCATCGGAGAAACCGGGCGATCGCAATCACGCATCGTTGTTGGGCGAGCCCGGGCAGGAGGATCCGGATGGAAATGTCGCCGGGATAAACGCCTATCTCAAACACGATGAACGGGAGGGTATTGCCAAAGTGACCAATAAATTGCAGTTTCAAACAGAGAATTCAACGACAGGTGAAATCCGTTTTACCCATTGGTATATCCTGGACCTTGCCGCAAAAACACAGCCTATGCCTTTAACGCAAGGCTTTCGAAGCTATTCGGGTGCTGAATTTTTAGGGAATAATCAGGTTCTTTTGAGTGTGGAGACCGAAAATGGCCTACATCCGGATCGTGTTGTATCTACAGATCTTGTCCTATTGGACCTTGATTCACGAAAAAGGGAAACTATATTGAGTGACAGTATACATCGCTATCAGGTTGCTGCTGTATCCGCATCGGGAAAATGGGTGGCGGTGAACCGTGGACGACAGAATTCGCTGACGGTGGGTGAACTTTATCTCTATAATGCCCAGAATTGGAAAGGTTTCAGCCTGGCCGTAGATCGTAGTCTCACCAATGTGCAGTTTTCGCCTGATGAAAAATCGGTTTATTTTATTGCATCGGATCGGGGTGGTCGGACGATCAACCGTGCTGATTTAAAGACTGGAATTATCCGCACCTTAAGTTCGGTAGAGGAGGGGATCGGTGAGTATTGGGTAAATGGTCAGAAAGCCTTCTTCACCAAAACGACTTTTGCCAATCCATCGGAACTGTATCGGGCGGATGCCAACTTTAAGAATGCGGTTGTAATCAGTGACATCAATTCAGGCTGGCTATCGGAAAAAAATATTGGTATTGCACAGAAAAATAATTTTCGAAATGACAAGGGACTGGAGGTCGATTATTGGTTATTGAAGCCGGCAAACTATCAGAAAGGAAAGCGCTACCCATTGTTGGTAGAGATTCACGGCGGCCCCGCATCGATGTTTGGACCTGCGGATGCCAGTATGTGGCACGAGTATCAGTACTTTCGTGCACGGGGCTATGCTGTTTTATTTTCCAATCCCCGTGGTTCAAGCGGTTATGGCGAAGCGTTTTTAAAAGCTAATTTTAAAGACTGGGGTGCGGGGCCATCACGCGATGTCCTGGAAGCAGTTGACCGATCGCTGGCGACAGGTACAGTGGACAGTGCGCAGCTGTTTATCACCGGCGGCTCCTATGGTGCTTATCTGACCACATGGATTTTGGCGCATGACAGTAGATTTCGTGCGGCATCGAGTCAACGGGGGGTGTATGACCTCTACGTCTTTTTTGGTAGCGCCAATGTGTGGCCCATGTTGAAACGTTATTTTGATGGATTTCCGTGGGAAAAGGGTACGCGCGATATCCTTTTGGCACAGTCTCCCACCAGCTATGCCGAACAGATAAACACACCTTTACTCATTTTTCATGGAGAGCAAGATAATCGCACAGGTCCCGTACAGAGTGATTTTCTATACAAGCAACTCAAATATTTGGGCCGCCAGACAGAATATGTCCGACATCCAGGTGCGGATCATGAGATCACACGCTCGGGCAACGTTGGCCAGCGACTCGATCAGCTGTTGCGGACTTATGAATTCTTTGAACGGTATCGGCATTGATCCTGCTGCTTGAGCAAAGCGTACACTTGTACGCTTTGCTCAAGCAGATTTTGACAATCATGTTATGCATTATTTTTATATAGCAATGTTAATCCGTAAAAAATATTCAAAAAACATTTATCTTAGCGGCAGTAAATCATGATCGCGCGCGTTTTTAAATTAGGCACCATAAGTTTGCTATTGCTTTGCATTCTCCTGCTAAGCTTTAGTAAAGTATTTATTGTGGTGAGTTTTTATGCAAACCAGACTGATATCGCCAATAGATATTGTATCAATAAAAGTAACCAGTCGTTACACTGTGACGGGAAATGTTTTTTGATGCGTATGCTCAAAAAGGAAGCACAACGGGAAAAAGACTTTCATGAAAGCTTTTCCAAAACACCGGTCATGTTCTGCCAACATTATTTTCCTTTGATCGTAAACAAAGCCTATGTCCCAGCACTCCCTAAAGATCATCATACGCTACGCAATGTCGCATTCCGCAAATTTGATGTCTTTAATAAACTGCTCAGGCCACCCAGCACTGCAATAGCATAAATTCGTATACTTTAAGTATCGCTCCAGCGATGTATAGGTAAAACAGATTGCCATAGCGCTAACACCTGTTTTATACCTTTTTCAGCTGTATAGTCCCCATTTTTCAAGATAGAAATGATGATCTCTTGCAGAGCAACCAAGCAATGGCTGGAATTTGCTGTGCAGGACCTTGTCGGGGGCGAGTAGGACTCATTCATTGTTGATCAAATTTAGTTTCTAATGCTATTGAACACCCGCTATTTAAGACCTTTTTTAATTTTTACGCTGATATTTACAATTTTTACAGGCACTGTACAGGCCCAATCCAGGGATACACTATTGCCAAAACAGCTCGACTCCGTTTTTATAAGATCACATTTCAGGGCGAAAGACAAATCGAGTTTCCAGTCTGCGCGAATAAATATTCGTGATTACGAAAACCCACAGGTAACGGCCAGCGTGGGTATCAACCTGACCAAAAATAGGAATTACTATACACAAACGGCCATGCTGTCGAATGCCACAGGTGTAACACCTAGTTGGGCCGGCGTGGCCCCTTACTTTACGATCCGCGGATTCCGGACGCGAAGTAATTTTAGAAATGGGCTGAATGCTTATCTGCAATACAGCGACGAAAATAGCAACATCCAGCAGCTGGATGTTATCAAAGGCCCGAACGGTACCTTATTTGGCGGCACCAATATGGCTTTTGGTGGACTGATCAATGTGCTCACTGCTATTCCCCTTGATAGTGCCTTTACAAATTTTTCTCTGGCTGCGGGTAACAATGGGCTTCATCGAGCTAGTATCGAAGTAAATACACCATTAGATTCCGTTCATAAAGCACTGTTCCGGATGTTTGGTACGTATACGTCGAGAAGTAGTTTTCAGGATCAGGGTTTAAATAAAAGTCTTTTCCTGGCACCAAGTTTCAGCTACCAGCTTACTCCGGATTTAAAGATTAGAATGGAAGCTGAATTCTTAAACCGGAACACGACAAATAGCCCCTTATTCACACCTGCTAATCCAAAAACGGCTGTCGGACCGGATAATGTACAGCATTCAAGAGGGCTTGAGCTCGACTACCGAAAATCGTACACAGACAACAGCCTGTTGTGGAAGACCTCCTCACTGAATCTTTACGGAAAGATAAGTTATGCGATTTCGCCGAACTGGCAGTCTGAAACGAACTTTGCAAGTACATATAGTACCTCAAATGGCGATTACCAGACAAACTTGTTGGTCAACAATAATGCTGCTGTGGCTCGGAAGGTACTACGCTATGAAGCAGAAGACATGAGAAATAATCAGGTGCAACAAAACTTTATCGGAAATTTTAAGGTCGGTAACTGGGACAATAAATTGCTTGTCGGACTTGATTATCACCGCTATAGTTATGCAGCAAATTATAGGAGTGCGGGCTATGTAGACACGGTATCCATTGCGGATCCCACGGCTGCGGCAAACTTATTTAATGCAGACCTCGTCCGGAATATCGTACTGTCCAAACAACCCAGCAACTCGGTCGCTCCACAAGATGCCTACTCGGCGTATATTTCGGATGTCATCAAACCCAACAATGCGCTGACCATTATGCTGAGTGCGCGTTACGATAGGCTGATCAACTTTGGAACACGGGATGTGCTGACTCCCATCACAACAGGCGACTATAAGCAATCTTCGATCACTCCTAAGATTGGGTTGACCTATCAGCTTATTCCAAAGACCGTTACATTTTTCGGAAATTATATGAGCGGATTTCAAAATATTGCACCAACGAGCAGCAATGGTATCTTATATAATTTTAAACCCCAATATGGAAGCCAGTGGGAATCGGGGATTAAAATCGCTGTACCCAATAACGTACTGGATCTCACCTTGAGTTACTATGCTATCAATGTGCGCAATACCGTGACTACAGATCCGAACGACGCCACAAAATACCTGCAACGGGGCAAGCAGTATAGCCGTGGCGTGGAGCTGGATGTACAGACTGAGCCTTTGCAAAATCTTTTTCTACATGTTGGTACAGCCTATAACAACAGTAAAATAACGGTTGGCGATGCCGCTGTCCAAGGGTTGAGGCCTGTGAATGCTGGCCCGAAATGGTCTGCGACCTGGTATGCTAGTTATGAAATGCCGGTGGATAAGGTCAGTAAATGGAACATCGGTTTCGGGGGCAATTATGTGGGGCAGGATCTGATAATCAACAGCACAAATGCCGGAAGTTTTTATACGAATGCCTATACACTTTGTAACGGTAATATAGGCTATACGTATCGACAGCTCCAATGTCGTTTTACAGCTGAAAACCTGTTTAATACCCACTATTATTATGGCGGAAGGGGCTTTGTTACAGCAGGTAGCCTAAGGCAGTGTATCTTGTCGATAGGACTGCATTTTTAATGGATTTGAGTGGTGATCGCTACCAGTAGATTGGTTGGGGGATAAGCACAGCACATATACACGGTTAATTTAGATGTGCTAATCCACCAGACCGACTAGCATATCGGCTAATTTTTTCGGCTCGGTCAGCATGGCATCGTGCCCGGTTGCGATCTCCAGATATTGCCAGTGGAGCTTTTGATCAGCGCGCACCGTTTCGCTCATTTGCTTCATAATAGGCAGCTGAGGATCCGTGCAGGCAATATAAACCAAGGGCAATCCATTACCATATTGGTTTTTTAGGTGCAATCGCTGAGCAAATGTACCATAGGGTTGTGGACTAAGTCTATCCTTTACCCAAGAGACCATTTGGGGGGCTGTCACGCCAAACAATGCAACGTCAAAGGGAGCAAAGTTTTCTTTTTTCTGAATGTTTTTGAGCTGAACTTTACGCACGGCCTCTGGTTGCAGTGAAATAGGGCTTTGACCGTCTTCAATGATCATGGCATCCAGAAAAATTAATTTGTGCAATCGTGATGGAATGCGGTCGGCAACTCCGGCAATCACTGCACCTGCGTAACTATGCCCTACAAGATACACGTCATGTAGATCTTCCATCTCGATCAGATTGACGATATCCTGGACGTGGGTGTCGATATCTACCGACGGTTGGATCAGATGTTTGCGCTCTCCGAGTCCTGTGAGCGTGGGAGAGTAGACATTGTAGTGTTCATCAATTAGCCTTTGTGCGACGCTTTGCCAGCACCAGCCACCATGCCAAGCACCGTGGACCAGTACATAAGTCGGCCGGCTATTTGGGCTTTGCGCATAGCCAACTAGCGTACTGCTCAACATCAGCAGTAACAGAAATAAAGTTCTCAATTGTTTCATTTTTTTTAATTTTATATTGTTTTTTAATACCTGACAAAGGTATACCCAAGCTTCTGTCCGTACAATAACTCATCCTAAAGTGAGTGGTTATAAATTAATTTTAAAATGGCAACACCTAGAAAAGAACAATCGACAAACACAGAGAATCTCCAAACTTTGGCACAGGCATGCGATGTGAACGAAGTACTACTGCAAATATCCCTGCGTTGGAAAATGCAGATTTTATATTGCATTGCAGAAGATGTATCACAATTCAGTACGTTAAAAAAAATGTTTCCAACGCTCTCAGATCAGGTGTTGAGTAAACGTTTGAAAGAGCTGAAGGAGGAATTTTTGGTTGTTACCGAGGATATTGAAAATACCACACCCCCTCAGATTCGCTACAGGCCAACAGAGAAAGGCAAGGAGCTGCTCAAGATTATCTTGGACCTCCATAATTGGGGACTAAAGTGGAGAATTGCGGGAAATGACTATTGCCATATGAATGTACAGCCCTGATCGACGTAGGGTCGATAGGCTGTTTTTATTTGTTCTTTGCAATTCTAAATCCGAGGTCTTCAATTTTAAATTTTAAGGGATGGCTCCGTCGGCGGGTCGTTGCCATCACGCCCCTTTCTAAGTCACAAAAACCACCTCCACGGAAAATACGGTAAGAACCATATACTTCTGTATCGTATAGGTCTGAACACCATTCCCAAACGTTGCCCAACATATCATAAAGCCCCCAGGGATTCGCTGTTTTCTGTCCAACGGCATGCGTTCGATTTTCTGAATTGCCCTTATACCAGGCGATCTGATCCAGTGCCCCATACCTAATTCCGGTTGTCCCGGCTTTACAAGCATATTCCCATTCGGCTTCTGTGGGTAAACGAAAGCCATCGGCTGATTTTTCAAACTGTATTTCTCCGCTTTCCTCTTCAATAAAATAGCTAGGTGTCAATCCGTTTCGGAGCGAGAGCTTATTGCAGAAAATCACAGCTTCTTTAAATGTAACAGTTTCAACAGGAAGTAATTTACCTTTGAAAGTGCTGGGGTTTTCATTCGTTATATCGAAATATAAATCTTGTGTTACAGGAAATTTCTGCAGTAAAAAGGGCACGATTTCAACAGTCCATTTCTCTTTTGTCCGATCGTCGCGTAAATCAATTCTTCCCTTGGGTATTTCGACCATCTGGTCTAAAATTTTTGGGCTCTTCTGCATACTATTTGAATTCATCGGGCTAAGGAGATTTAATTTTCATTCTTCTGTGGATGAAGATACTTAAACTTTTGCTAGTTAATACAAAAGCTAGATTTGTCTTTTTTAACCTTGCCAAAAGAAGGTCGCATGCTTCTCTCAATTGTAAACTTGAATTTACGTCCACACAAAGCTTTTTATTTAAACGTTAAGAGGTTTTCAAAGTACCAATTGCTGATATTGCCAAAAGGCACAGGACTTACCGTTGCCGAAATCGAAAAACTAAAATAGTTTAACTTATTCCTTTCGGTAAAATCTAAACAATGTTTTCTATTACTACAATAACACCTTAAAAAGGAGTCTTTAGTATAATTTATAGCAAAAAGCCAAGAATTTTCTTGGCTTTTTGCTATTTATAAACTATTCGGGTTCTCGACCGGTAATAATGCCCATACGATTCCATGCATTCATAGCCACAATGGTCATAACCTCAGTAAGGTATGGCTGCCCCAGCAACGCCGACATATTAAATTTCGTCGCTTACACCTGCGTAGAAATCAGCGTCATCTGCTCCATCAATGCTACTAGTATGGCCCTTTCTTGTCCGAAAAGAACGACGTATCCGGCCAGTGCGACAAAACGTATATACGGCGGGCATCCTCGCTAATGGCTATGGCATCTCGGATATGTTTGTCGATACAATAGGTACAGCCATTTATTTGGGATACCTAATTTTGATCAGGTCGGCATGGACAAATATAAATCCATTATAGCCTACCTTTAGGGGACTGATTAAAAAAACACTATAGTCCAGATGCAATTTTTTAAACATCAATACAGATGGATACCAAAAGTAAAAAAGGCTTATACATTTTGACGAGATACTTACTACCAGGGAATCTCACCTGTCTCAGGATTGGTTTCTTCGCAGAAAAATTTTCCGGTAACACCATCGTTGCCAATAAGTGCATACTTGACAATACGCTTCGCGGCATCTTCGATGGTGCCCGTGCCACGATTGAAGTTTAAGTCTGTTTTTGTAAAACCAGGACTCACCGCATTGATCTTAAAATTGGTATCCCGCAGTTCATAAGCCAGATTGACTGTATACATATTCAAGGCTGACTTTGACGATAGATAGACCGAACCTTTATGGTTATAATATTTATAATTTGGATCACTGTGCAAGGTGATTGATCCCTGGCTGGAACTTACCATCACTATCCGTGGTTCGTCTGATTTCTGGAGCAGATCCAAGAAGGCTTGTGTCACCCTGATCACGCCATAAACATTGGTCTCATAGACTGTTTTATAGATTTCTACGTCTGTGTCAATCGCCGTCTGGGGCACAAATGACCCGTTCTCGCTCAGTTGTACTCCGGTAATGCCGGCATTGTTGATCAGTACATCCAGTACCTCAGTTTTTTCGCCAATAAGATGACGGGCATGTTTAACGGATTCATCGTTCGTGACGTCTATTTGCACAGCTTCTACTGCTGTCAATCCTTCTTGCTTGAGCCCTTCGGCGGCTAGTATCCCGTTTTCCAGACTTCGGCTTCCCAGATAAACATAATATCCTGCCTGTAGTAATTGTCTTGCTGTTTCCAGACCAATTCCTTTATTGGCTCCGGTGATAAGTACTTTTTTCATTGCGTTGATTTTAATTTACTGTTGTAAAGCTAGCGCTGTTAAAACCAAAAGTATTTACCATTTGGTAAAAAGTGTGTAACGATCGGCGACTATGGCTTTAGGCCGAGATATAGATCAATATAGGGTACAAAAATGTAAGAACGTGAAAAGCGCAGACTTTGTAATATAAAAAATACGAAAACGTTGTAGTTAAATTACGAAAACGTTGTAGTTAAATTCTCATTCTTAGTTTTTTGTCTAATTATACTAAATAATCAGGCTATCTATTTATAAGACGACTATTGTTTTATATTGAAAATCGTGTTATTGAGACAAAATAGCAGTTTTTTGATACAATTGGGTCCTGATTTTCTAAAAGCTAATCTAGACTTTTACAGTTAAAATTCCTTGATAAGAGGAAGCCAATTATAAAATTTCTAAATCACTCAAAGTAAATATTGCTTTATGAGAAACAATTGTAAACTAAAACAAAACCATTCTTTTGGCTTTGGAAAGGGCAAATGTAGTCCTTCTTCCTGGCTGATGTGCCTGGTCGCTTTTGGTAGCCCTACCGTAGCATTAAAAGCGAGTACTCCCTTAAAATCGATCGATAGATTGATTGTCCAAAACCGAGAAATTACGGGCAAGATATCGGATAGCAACGGCCAACCGCTGTCTGGTGTTACTGTAAATGTGCAGGGAAGTAGGATCAGTGCAGCCTCAAAGGTGGATGGTTCGTACCTCATCGCGGTACCCCCTGGCGCAGAAAAGCTTGTGTTTAAGCTTATTGGGTACGAGAGCCAGGAGATTGTTATCACGCCAGCTAAGGTGCTCAATGTGGTATTGAATTCATCAGCAGATGAGCTGGACGAAGTCGTGGTGGTGGGCTATGGCACCATGCGAAAAAAAGATCTGACCGGATCGGTGACGCAGATCCACCCGGATCGCATAGCCAATGAAAACCCAAAAACGGTACAGGATATCCTACGCGGTACGGCGGGGATGAATATCGGCTATGACGCCTCAGCAAAAGGCGGTGGTTCGATTGAGGTGCGTGGTAAGCGTTCGGTCTATGACAGCAACAGTGGGCACAACAATCCTTTGCTTGTATTAGATGGGATGATATTCTATGGCGAGCTCTCCGAAATCAACCCGGATGATATTGAACAGATCGACATCTTAAAGGATGCTTCGGCTGCCGCTATTTATGGTTCGAAAGCGGCCAGCGGTGTAATTATCATCAGTACAAAAAAGGGTAAACAGGGTAAGCCGACGATCAACATGACCATGAATGCCGGTGCTACGCAATTGAGCGAGTACCGCAAAAGATTCAGCCCCAGCGCTTATCTGCAGCACCGGGAAGATTGGTATACGAAGAATACCTATGGCATTAACCCCGAAACAGGCCTATATGAGGCTTATCAAACGCGGGATGAGAATGGCAATTTAACGGTACCTTATGGATTTTACCTAAGCCCAGACCAGCTGCCTTCGTCATTATCGCGCGATGCCTGGCGTGCGCAGTCAACAAATGAGGATGGCGAATCTGATTTGAGTATCTGGGGCCGTCGACTGGGTCTGCAGGGGAATGCACTGCAAAATTTTCTGAACGGCAAAACCGTGGACTGGGAAGACCATGTCTTTCGAACAGGCTTTAACCAAGATTATAATGCCAGCATTAGTGGTGCAAGTGATAAGGTCAATTATTACATGTCCATGGGGTACCTTAAAAATGAGGGAACAGTCATCAGTGATACCTACAAGGCTGTTCGGGGAAATATGAAAATCAACGCACATGTTAATCGTTGGCTGGAATTGGGGGCCAATGTTAATTTTCAGGATCGCTCGGACGGAAACATAGACATCGACCTGGATCAGACGCTGCGGAATAGCCCTTACGCGGATTATGCAGATGCCAGTGGCAATCCGCTACAGTATCCACTCAGTGAACAGTTTAGTCAGCGGGGCTATAATTATGATTTTCAGAAAAAATACCTTGAACTGGATAAGGGCTACACCGTACTGAACTCGATCTTCAACGCGAAGATAAAATTACCATTCAATATCACGTATTCCTTTAACGCATCACCGCGTTTGCAATACTTCCACGACCGTTATTTTATGTCAGCGGAGCTTCCTGGATCTAATCCTGCCGATCGGGGTGCAAACCGTGAGCAGACAAAACGATTTGACTGGTCGCTCAACAACACCATCAACTGGGAACAGACCTTTGCAGAGAAGCACCGTCTGATGGTGACCTTGGTACAGGAAGCGGAGGAACTGCAATCGTGGAAAGACCGTATTGAAGCGCGTAACATTTTACCGTCGGATGCACTGGGCTTTCACAATACAAAAAATGGTTCGAAAGAAGATAGCAGTTTTGATAGCTACGATAGCCATCAAACAGCGGATGCCTTATTGGCCCGCTTATTTTATTCGTATGATGACCGTTATATGCTAACGACCTCCATCCGGCGGGATGGTTATTCGGCTTTTGGTACCTCAAATCCCTATGCTACTTTTCCCTCTTTGGCCCTGGCCTGGAACTTTAGCAAGGAGAAATTCTTTAAATGGACGGACGTGATGGATTACGGTAAACTACGTGTTTCCTACGGTAAAAACGGTAATAGACAGCTGGCAGATCCCAATCTGGCGCTCGCAAATCTCTATTCGGGCAGTGGCAAAATGCATGGTTACCTCAACTCCGCCGGTGAGCTGGTCCAATATCGTTATCTGATGGTGGATCGTCTGGCCAATCCGAACCTGCAGTGGGAAAAGACGACAGCATGGAATTTTGGTCTGGACTTTGGATTCTTAAAAAACCGGATTTCGGGGACCTTGGAATATTACCTGATGCAGACCCACGATATGATCATGGAGCAGAAGCTGCCTAATTTTACGGGATTTGGCAGCATCACAACGAACTTGGGGCAGGTGGATAACAAAGGGATTGAATTGACTTTAAATACGGCCAACCTCCAAAAGGAGAACCTGCGATGGTCCACAACATTTAGTTTCTCGTATAACAAGAACCAAATTGTGCATCTCTATAATAACTACGAAGATGTGCTGGATGCAAATGGAAATATTATCGGTCGGAAGGAAATGGATGAGATTTCGAATGGCTGGTTTATTGGCCAGCCCATCGGTACAATATGGGATTATCATGTCACTGGCATCTGGCAGGCGAATGAAGCTGCCGAAGCAGCCAAATATGGACAAGCGCCCGGCGATCCGAAAGTGGCCAATATATACACGGCGGATGATGTCGTGAATGCGGACGGCACAAAACCTGTCTATAATAATAACGATAGGGTGTTTTTAGGACAGACTGACCCGCGCTTCCGCTGGGCGATGCGCAATGAGTTTACCTTATGGAAAGACCTCAGCTTTTCATTTAACATCTATTCGTCCATGGGGCACAAGAGCTTGTCGGGCAACTATCTGAACAACGATGACGATGGTGGGCGTATGGCGTATGGACTGGCCAATCTGCCGGAAAAAGAATACTGGACGCCAGCTAATCCAACGGATCGGTACGGACGTATCGAGGCGAAAGGGCCAATCGGGGCAGAGGGGGCACAGCGGCTTTACGACCGTTCATTTATCCGCCTGGACAATATTTCTGTGGGCTATACGCTGCCAACATCCTTGACATCCAGGTATAACTTAAATCGGGTCAAGCTGTATGGAACGGTGCGCAACGTTGCCACCTGGACCAAAGAATGGGAATATGGTGATCCGGAAACCTTTCAATCCAGCGATAACCCCAATGGATGGGCATCTCGCGTATATACCTTCGGAGTGAATTTATCTTTATAACCTCTTAATTGATGGACATGAAATATACTTTAAATAAATCCAAATCTCTCGGCAAGGGTATTGCAATTATACTTGCGGGTACGCTGGCCATAAGCAGCTGTTCGAAAGGATTTCTACAGCCAGATCCACTGTCTATATACTTACCCAATGAAACCTTTAATACCGAGTCTGGACTGCTGTCGGCGATGGCTATATGTGATCGCCACCTCAAAGGCTATTGGGCCACAGATCACAATGAAATGCTGACCTTGGGTACCGAATATATCTTCTCCGAACTGATGGTGGCCAGCAACACGGACAAACGGAGTATGATGGCGGACGTCGCCAACATGCTGACGCCGACTAGCGACAACTCCAGTTTGCAAAATTTAGACCGATCAAATAGTATGTGGTATTTATGGCAGGAAACCTATAAAGGCATTAGCTATGCCAATACAATTATCAAGTATGTGGACCAAGTGCAAGCCTTGAGTGAACAGGATAAAAATGCCTACAAAGGACGTGCTTACTTTCATCGTGCATTCCGTTATATGGCATTGGTATTTCAGTACGGTGATGTGCCTTTGGTGACGACCATCATTGACGTACCCAAACAAAACTACCGGAGTACCAAACGTGACGCCATTTTGCAGATGATTACCAAAGACCTGGAATTTGCCGTACAATGGGTACCCGATCAGAAAAACATGAACTTAATAGGCATGATCAATAAGGGAGCCTGTCGTATGCTGCTGACAAAATGTTACTTGGCCCTGGGGGAATACCAAAAAGCGAAAGAACAGACGGATATCCTGATCGATCAATCGGGCTACGCTTTAATGACCGAGAGCTTTGGAACATTTAACGATGGAGGTGAGGCACAGACCTGGCCCATTAGCCGCAATGTCATCTGGGATATGCACCGCCCCGAAAACAAATTAATTCCAAGTAATCGGGAAGTGATCATGGGGATGCCCAATCGCGGTGCCGAAGCGGAGTCGTTTGTGAAAATGTTAACCATGCGTATTTTATATCCCTTCGTATTCGATAGCCGAATACAGACAACGGATGGTAAACAGGCCTTATTGAATATTAAACGAAATAGTCCGGATTACAACGCAAAATATGATTATATGCGCGCCTTCGGTAGGGGCATCGCTACTTTCCGCCCTACGTCTTTCCAGTCAAAGGGGGTATGGTCTGTCAACGGTAAGCTAGATGAAGGCGATTTGAGACACAGTTCAAAAGTGGGAAACTGGGTGCGCATGGAAGATTATAAGGTAAACAATAAAGCCTCAAAGGATTTTGGAAAACCAGTATCCCTCAAAGATCCACAGACGGGCAAATTACTATGTTCGGATTCCATCCGCCGCTGGTATGATGTGCCCCACTATAAATTCTTCCTGGATGACCCCGTCAATGACGCGAACATCAGTGGATCGGATGGCCTGCGGGGAGCCACAAATGGTGGTATTGCCGACTGGTATTTGTATCGTTTGGCTGAGGCTTACCTCTTGCGTGCCGAAGCAAAATATTATATCAATCCATCTGACGGAACAATAAAAGATGATTTAAACGTGCTGCGCCAACGGGCTAGATGCAGTGAGCTGTATCAGGGCCCAGTGACCATCGGTGACATTATGAACGAGCGGGCACGTGAACTATATTGGGAAGAATGGCGGAATGTGGAATTGAAGCGTGTTTCTGTGTGCCTTGCACGCAGTGGCAAACCCGATGAATGGGGGAATGTGTATAATCTGGAAAATTTTGACAAGCAAAGTGGTACAGATGCCACCGGTGGAAGCTACTGGTACCAACGTATTGTGCATTATAGCTTGTACAATAAGGGGATCATTCATGTGAGCGCCACTGGGGTAAGCGATATCAATTATACGATGGATAAAAAGAATATGTACTGGCCAATTCCGAATGTCGCGATTACCTCCAATATTAAAGGACAATTAAAGCAGAACTATGGCTATGACGGTTATAACCCAGCAACTCCGGTATGGGATAAATGGGAGGATGCGGTAGCGGATGAAGCAAAAGTAGAATAGGCATGTCGTATGTCCTGAACCGGTGTTCAAAAAGGAGAGTCGGTTCAGGATTTTTTCAAACTCAGTAATTTAAAATTAATAGCTTCTATTATGATAAAAAATGTGTTTTTGTTTTTATTAATTCTTCCGATTAAATTTTTAATCGCTCAATCGGAACTGGCAGCCTTTCCTGCGGGTGCAGACCCAAAAGAAATAGGCCATAAAATTGCGCATCGTTTCATCACGGGCAAACATATGCTTCATGCGGGTAAATGGATCAGTTATCCGGAAACTTTTTACTGGACGGGGACCATTAATTACGCCCACCTGACGGGGGATCACGTGCTGATGCAGGCTATGAAGGATCGCCTTTCCAAATTAACGGCAAGCGAGCCGCAGCTGCTTCCCCCTAAAAATCACGTTGACTTAAATATGTTCGGAAGTCTCCCCTTACGCTTATATCAGCTTAGCAAAGATAAAAACTATCTGGATCTAGGGCTGCCTTATGCGGATACACAATGGGAAGTGCCGCAAAATGCCAATCCAACAGAGAAAGATTGGGCGCAAAAAGAATACTCTTGGCAAACTCGCCTTTGGATTGACGATATGTATATGATTACGATCGTACAGGCAGCGGCGTTCCAAGCAACAGGCGATCCGAAATACCTGGATCGTGCAGCCAAGGAAATGGTGCTTTACCTGGATGAGCTACAACGTCCTAACGGTTTATTTTATCATGCGCCGGATGTACCCTTCTACTGGGGACGCGGCAACGGATGGATGGCTGCGGGGATGACCGAATTATTGCGTATGCTCCCGCAGGATCACCCGGATCGACCGCGTATCTTGAAAGGTTATCTCACCATGATGAATAGCCTCAAAAAATACCAGACCAGAAGCGGCATGTGGAATCAATTGATCGATCAATCGGACTGTTGGGCAGAAACTTCTGGATCGGCCATGTTTGCCTATGCGATCATATCGGGTGTTAAGCAGGGCTGGCTGGAACCAAAAAAATATAGTCCGGTGGCTCGGAACGCCTGGTTGGCTTTGGCAAAATATGTGGATGATAAAGGTGCGGTATCGGAAGTCTGTGTGGGTACCAATAAAAAGAATGATAAACAGTATTATTACGACCGTCCCCGACATACGGGCGATTACCATGGACAGGCTGCTTACATGTGGTGTGTCAATGCGTTGTTGGAATAATTTGACCGATAGGCTGTTATCTTTGCTTTAGGCCAAGAATTTTCTTGGCCTGTTGTATTTAATAGGAAGAGGATATCTTTTTTAAAAAAAAAT
Organism: Sphingobacterium prati; assembly: GCF_013167215.1. GTDB lineage: Bacteria > Bacteroidota > Bacteroidia > Sphingobacteriales > Sphingobacteriaceae > Sphingobacterium > Sphingobacterium prati. Next base: position 243,051 of record NZ_JABJWY010000024.1, on the reverse strand, counting down.
AGTCTATTGATTTAGTAGATTTTATTATAAACTTTTCTATATTTACATATTCGTTGAATCAATTGGCGTTGGCAACGATATTAAACAGAGTTACTAATTAAACTACTAAACCGCATGAATACTATAATTTACACATCGTATTCCTTTAAAAAACAATTTCTTAATAGCAATAGCTTGAACTTGACGGGGCGAATGTGTGGCTGAACGAAATTTCCAGTTGATTTCAAAAGACAACATGTTCTTTTGAAACGTTGATGAAGTATCTATAAGTGATCGATTGGCGTTGGCACTTGTTCAGTACACTATTTAAACTCGCATTCATGAAAAAAATCAAGCATGCAAAGCATATCCTGTTTTGTGTCCTGTTCACCATGTCCTTTATTCCGGTGAAATTATTTGCCCAGATAGCTGGTGAACCTATTATTAATGCAACCTTACAAGGTAAAATTGTTGACTCCATTTCTGGCGAACCCCTGGAGGGTGTTACTATCCAGCTGGAGGCCGTGACGCATAGCGTAAAAACTGATGAAAAGGGAAACTTTCATTTTGTGACCGGTCAGAAACTTCCTTTCACCCTGATGCTCTCGTATGTTGGCTACGAACGCAGGAAATTGGTAGTCAATGCTTCTCCGGTCTTAATCAAATTGCAGCGCTCGTCGGACAACCTGGACGAAGTGGTTGTGGTGGGCTATACAACGGTGGGCAAAAAGAATCTGATTGGTTCAGTGGAGAAACTGGGTCTAAAGGGGGTGATTTCAATCCCTACCGGCAGTTTCGATGCGCAATTGCAAGGTAAGGTGGCCGGAGTTCAGGTCAGTAGCAGTACCGGTGTGCCGGGCGAGGCCCTAAATATCCGCCTCCGTGGTGCCACTTCCATCAATGCCAACAACAATCCGCTCTATGTAATTGATGGAGTATTTGTTAACTCCGAGAGTCTCCAGACCCTAAACACAGGCGGTAAAGCGACCTCTCCAATAGCTGACCTAAACCCCTCGGATATCGAATATGTAGAGGTGCTCAAAGATGCGGAAGCGACAGCATTATATGGTTCAAGAGGAGCCAATGGTGTCATTTTGATCACAACCAAACGGGGTAAAAATGGGCAGTCTACCAAGATCGACGTCAATTTGTACGCTGGCAGGGCAAAAGCGGCAAAGCTGTGGGAGCTAACAACTGGCCCTGAACATGCTGAGCTCGTCAATGAATATAACCGTAACATCGGCAAACCTGAACCTTTTGTTTCAACCGCTCAGGGTGGTCGTGGACTGCCTTCAGAGCAGCAGACTTACGACCGACTTTCGGAAGCATTCCGCTCTGCAGGGATATATAGCGCTGATATTTCGCTATATGGCGGTAGTGATAAAACGACTTATTATCTAGGCGCTGGATATAATAAGCAGGAGTCTATTCTGCGCCCTATCGCTTTTGACCGGGCAAGTTTTCGGTTTAATCTGGACCAAAAGATCAACGAACGTCTTAAAGTAGGCTCTAGCAATGCAATTTCACGGACAGGACGTAATCAGGGAAGGGCCGGAGATGGACCACAGGGAGGAATCTTGCAGGCGGCCTTGCATACGCCGACTTATCTTTCGCCCTATAATGAACTGGGGGAGCTGGTCGGAAGGGCGGGCTTTGATAATTTGACGCTGCTATTGGATAATTACGATGTAGGCTCGATCAGTCTCCGGTATATCGGTAATGTCTACGGAGAATATCAGATCTCTCCACATCTTAAATTTCGATCGACCTTCAGTGTGGACTACAACCACTATGATGAGCATGAGTATTGGAATAAATTTTTGATCGCGGGCAGCCCCAGTGGCTCGGCAACGTCGGCCATAAGCCAGTCGACAACGTGGATCAATGAACAAACGTTGACTTATCGCAAGCGTTTCGGTACCCAGCATTCCTTTGGCCTACTTCTGGGAAATACTTTACAAAGCAGTACATTTTCCCTCACCTCGGCTACAGGAAAAGGCTTTGCCTCCAATGATTTTAAGATTATTGGATCTGCCGCCAATACCACCAGCTTTCAGGATTGGGACAAATACAACTTAGCGTCTTTCTTTGGACGCATCGACTATGGTTTTGCGGATAAGTACCTGATCGATTTTTCGCTTCGGGCTGATGGTTCGTCAAAGTTCAATAAGGGGTATCAGTGGGGGTATTTTCCTGCAGTGGGGCTGGCCTGGCGATTGAGCAAGGAAGATTTTCTCAAGGACGTTTCCTTTGTCAACGACCTCAAGATCCGAAGCAGTTATGGGATTACGGGCAATCAGAGTGGGATCAATTCCTTTGCTGCCCGACAGCTTTGGTCTGGTGTAAATGGTGCTTACCGTGGCGTAGCCGGTATGTTTCCCGAACAATTGGCCGACGAAAAATTGACCTGGGAGCAAACTTCACAATTCAATATTGGTCTTGACGCTGCGCTCTTTCATAATCGCTTGTCATTTGCTTTCAACTATTACGATAAACAGACCAAGGATGGACTGTTGACAGCGGTATTGCCCGGAACAACGGGCTACGACAATTACCTAAACAATGCTGCTAAAATAAGTAATAAAGGGCTTGAATTCAGCCTCAATTCGACCAATATCCAACGGAATTACTTTAGCTGGACGACTTCTTTTAATATTGCGCGAAACGTCAACAAGATTGAACAGTTAAGCAAGCCCATGAACTTTGGTAGCCGCGACCTGATTCTGTTTAAGGAAGGAAGCCCAATGTACTCTTTCTGGGTCTATAAGCAGCTTTATGTGGATTCCCAGACTGGCGATGCTGTCTATGAGGATGTCAATGGGGATGGCAAAATTACGACAGATGATCGCCAGCTCTTAGGGAGTATATGGCCTGATTTTTTTGGTGGAATCTCCAATAATTTCAGCTATAAAAACTGGGACTTGAGCGCCTTTCTGAGTTTTTCAGTCGGTAATGAGATCTATAATCATAACAGGTTCTTCGGTGAGGCCGGTGGAGCCCGCGATGCTGCCCGCGTGATTTTCAGGTCGAATCTGGACCGTTGGCAGCAACCCGGTGACATCACCGACGTACCCAGATCTGACGGTATTAACAATAACAATTACAAAGATGGTGGCGGACGATGGCTAGAAGACGGCTCTTACCTGCGCTTCCGCTCCCTGAGTATAGGCTATAACCTACCGGCAGCAGCACTTGAAAAGCTCTCGCTGACCAAACTGCGGGTGTATGTGCAGGCGACAAATTTGTTCACTTGGACAAAATACACTGGTCTGGATCCCGAATCTGCGGCAAGCAGCTCGGCAAACGAACAGGGAATCGACCTGGGCACGCCACCACAACCACGGAGTTTTCAATTGGGTGTTAATCTAACCTTGTAACGACAACATGAAAAAATATTATCTCTATCTATTGGCCTTAGTTTTCTTTTCGTCCTGTTCCTCCTTTTTGGATGTGGACCCGCGGACTTCCATATCCGGCGATCAGGTGATCAATGACGAAACTTCGGCCAAAGCAGCATTAAATGCGGTATATGCTGCCCTGCGTAATTATTATAGTGTCAATTATCAATCCATTGCCTACCTCTCCGGTGACAATATCGAATGGACGGGGTCGCAGTCGCAAATACAGGAATTTATCAATCATAAAGTGAATGCCGAAAATGCAACCCTGGCCACGGCATGGAACGGGATCTATAAATCCATTGACCGGGCCAACAATGTGATCCGGGATTTAACGGAATATGACAAAACGAATATCAGCGAGGCGGTAAAGCGGAGCATACTCGGTCAAGCTTATGCCATCCGGGCCTTGAATTATTTTGACCTGGTCCGGGTCTGGGGCGGTGTGCCAATTGTCACGGCACCGACGACCAAGATCGGGGAGAACATGGGCATCGCGCGGAGTAGCTCGGATCAGGTCTATGCCCGTGTGCTTGAAGACCTGAACACGGCGGAAGGCTTGCTGAGCAATACAACTGACCGCACGGCTTTTACAAAAAAGACCGTACTGGCGCTCAAAGCAAGATATTACCTTTATCGTCAGGATTGGCAACAAGCCATCCAATATGCTAACGGGCTGCTTTCAGATCCGGATTATGAACTCCTTAGCCCTTATTATAGTTTTTTCAAAAATGACGTGACCGAAACCAAGGAGTCTGTATTTGAACTTTTTTACAGTGCAAATGAGCCCAATCCGCACCGCGCGCAATGGCAGCCGCAAACCAACGGGGGGACACGTCAGTGGGCACCCAATGCGGCATTGGTCAAACTATTGACCAACCCGGAAACCGGTGGAGCGCGTAGCGAGCTGATCGCCAAGGATAACCAGGGTAGGTGGTATGGCAACCTCTACTACCGCGATCCGGCCAAGGATCCCACCTACATCATTCGCATCGCTGAAATTCTGTTTATCCGCGCGGAGGCAAGCGCACAACTGGGCAACTATTCACAGGCTCTGACGGACCTCAATCGGATCCGTCAACGCGCGGATTTGGATGCGCGTCCCGCTCCGGTAGACAAAACTGATATTTTACAATGGATAGGCGAAGAGCGCAGGCTGGAATTTGCATTTGAAGCACACCGCTGGTTTGATCTGGTCCGTACGGACCGTGCCAAGCAGGTATTGGGGATCCAAGAGGATTTCCGCTTGTTGTTGCCTATTCCTTATAGTCAATTGTTGGCTGATCCAGTGTTGAAACAGAATCCAGGTTATTCACGCTAAAAATATAGATCATGACAACAATACAAACACTTTCGATTACCCCCTTCTGGAAAAGATATGTCCTGCGTCTGAGCATTGTTTTTATCCTTTTGCTCAGCGTACCCTTACAAGCGGACTTCTATCGTCAGCTGGTGGGCATCAGCTGGCAATACCTGCCGAGCGATCTCTTTAATCTTGTTATTTTCTTGCCTCATTTCTTTGGGGATATATCACGTTTTTCCGACTGGTTTTTACTGCTGGCCGTGGCCGCGCTTGTGGCAAGTTTCTGGACCGCTAAAGATCGCATCGATCCAGAAAGGGAAGCTACGCTTTTCTATTTTCTACGCATATTCGTCCGCTTCCGACTGGCTGCTTTGCTGTCCGTGGCGGGGTTAACAAAGTTATTTGCCATTTTTGCACCGGCACTTTCACTGAGCCATCTGAATACACCTTATGGCTATTTTGAGGATTGGAAACAGCTCTATCTCAGTTTGTCGGCAGCACCTGCTTATGTTGTTTTTTTAGGTGTTGTCGAATTGCTGGCGAGTTTTCTCCTGTTGTTTAGGCGTACCTCCTTTTTGGCCGTTCTCATCATTATACCTTTTTATGGAAACGTGTTCCTGGCCGACCTGGCCTACGGTGGTCGCTATTATCTCGCTTCGGCTTTTGCCGTATTACTGACGTTGCCTATTTTCTTTTATGATGCGCAGCGTTTGGTCAGGCTCGTGATCCATTTTGATTATACCTTTCCGCAGCGATGGCGATTTGATTGGTCTAAGGTACACCTGGGCTATTCCCGATGGATTTTTAAAATACTCTTTGTATTGGTCTTTATCGTTATTGCTGGTTTTAAATCATATGAGGTCAGTACCACATCATCGCTCTATTATCCCGAACAGGCAGGGCTACCGGATATTGCCGGTAAATACATTGTGGATGAATTTGTTGTCAATGGGGATACCATTCCGTTTTCGCCCACTGATAAACAGCGTTGGCGAGATGTTGTCTTTGAGCAATGGAACACCTTGAGCGTGCGCATAAATAAACCTATAAAAACGGTTTCACCCACCAAATTCTTGGAAGGCCAACATCGGGACTATGAGTACACTCAGGTAGGGGGCAGGTTGTACTATCAATATACGACAGCGTCCAAGAATACGATCCTGCTGAAAAATCCGAATCCGGCTTATCGCGGCGACAGCCTGCAGTTGCAGTTGTTACGGCCAGACAGTACACATATTCGACTTTACGGAACCAATTCATCTGGAGACACGCTCTCTATAGCCCTGCAGAAGCTAAATAAGAAGTATTTGCTCTACCAGGTTGGCAAACGCGGCCGCGACCGGCTGGGCTTTAAATTATAATTGACGGTAACTTTAAATCGAAAAATCATGCAAATAGCTGAAAAAATACAAACAGTAAGGGTGGACACAGAAGTTGTGCACACGCAGAAATGGACGCTCCGCCAACGGATTGCTTTTCGGGTCAGTTTTATCTTTTTTATCATTATTTCCATTCCCAATAGCGTCTTGTGGTACAAACATATATTTGCCATAAACTGGTTAAACCTGGATTACAGAGACCTTTATGATATCTGCCGTTTTGGTTCGGGAGTCAGCTGGTTTGGACGTAGCACTTTTGGCAGCCGGCTAGAAGGTTATAGTATCTGGGTAAATACCTTCTTTTTCGCGCTCTTTGTGGGACTGCTTTGGACGGGTGTAGCCAAGCTGCTGAAAAAGGAGAAGATCAGTTACAATAGGTTATATTATTGGCTCAACGTTATTGTAAGATACCGCGCGGGTCTGGGCATCATTGGTTTTGGATTTACCAAACTATTTCCGGTACAGATGCCTTATCCGTCCTATGGGATTCTCGATACTGACTATGGTGATTTGACCGCCCAAAAGATTTTTTGGCTTTCCTTTGGTATCGTACCTTGGTATCAGGTGTTTGCGGGTGTTCTGGAAGTGACGGCAGGTACGCTACTGCTCTTTAGACGTAGCGTAGCGATTGGTGCGGTCCTATTGGTTGGTGCATTGGGCGCTATTGTTGTGGTCAACTTTGCCTATGACGGTGGCGTGCATGTGTATAGTTCATACTTTGTCCTGTTGAGCCTATTCCTGCTCGTACCCTACTTTGGGCCCTACTACCAGGTTTTTATTCGCGAACAGCCGGCGCGTGTGGCGCTATTTTTTCCGAGTTTCAAAGGCAGGCTCAACGAAATTAGAATTGGACTTAAAGGGGTGATTATCTTTATCTTTTTGATCGTTTTCTTCTATCTGCAATATGTTGATTTTAGGTACGACCCTTATAAACAACCTTCTACAGCAGGCCTGCAGGCGCTGCGTGGAAATTATGATGTGACGGAATTCCGTCTCAATGGGCAAGTGCGGCCATTTAACCCCTATGATAGCCTGCGCTGGCAGTCCGCTACTTTCGAGAAATGGTCGACCTTGACCTTTAAAGTGAATAGACCCTTAAAATTAGACCTTTCCAATGGGGGTGGGGATCCCAAAAGAGATGTCAACCGAACATTTGAGATATCGGGTGTCGCCGGGGGGCAGCGTGCTTTTCATTATTATGTGGATACCATCAATCAGCGTTTGTACCTGGAAGACAAATATAAACTTATCCCTGATCAGCGCAATATCACCGCTGGTGAAGGGGGCGATGGTGGCGTGCGCAACTACCTGAAGTCGGTAAAGGAGCCGGTAGAAAAGCTGCCGGCGATTTCGCTGGCCGATTGGATGCCTGCGAAAGTGAAAGCTTCCCTGGGTGATGAAGCCAATTACGTCGCGAAACCGGCACGGACAGCACGGCGCCTACGGGAGTTTGCAAAAGCAGATGCGCTCGCAGCAAAAGAAATACGCGAAAGATTTGTGGCTTCCTATAAAATTATTGACGGTGGAAATCGGGTGATTTTAAATGGCATCGATGAACATAGAGATTCTATTTATGTGGTGTTGGATAGAGCCATTAGGGATTATAAGATTTCTCCGGGTAAGTTTGCAGCAGGGCATTATGATCAATAGGAGGAGATTGCTATTTACATGCTGCATGTTATTTATGTGCAGCTGTAAAACCTGTATATCGGCGATCGAGCATAGCCGAAAAGTCAGTCCACGACCTTATGAGGATGATGGTTCCTGGTCTGCTAGAGCAGCGCTGTACCGCTACTCATCCCGCAGACTATTTACCGGATTGACCATCGCTGCTTTGATGGATTGATAACTGACCGTGAGCAGCGTCAGTGCCAGGGCGCCAGATCCCGCGATAAAGAAGATATCCCAGCTAATTTTAATGCGGTAAGTATAGGAGCTGAGCATATGATCCACGATATAATAGGCTATCGGAAATGCAACCAGGCAGGATAAAAGAACCAAAAAAATGAACTCTTTTGATAACATCCTTGTGATGGATACAACAGATGCACCCAATACCTTGCGTACACCGATTTCCTTGGTTCTATTCTCGGCCATGTAAGCTGTCAGACCATATAAGCCCAGGCAGGAGATAAAAATTGTCAATAGGGCAAAAAGGCTGGAAAGCTTGCCCAGTTGCTGAAAATCTTTGAATTTCTCTGCATACTTGGCATCGACAAACGAATACTCAAATGGATAATCGGGATTGAATTCTTTGTAAATTCTCTCCATTCTTGCCAGGGCATCTGCTGTCTCCATATGATCATTTAATCTGATATTGGTTACATTACTGCCTGCAAAGGCACCCTGAATGACAAGTGGCGTGATGGGGTTAAAGGGGGACTCTTGCACAAAGTCTTTGATAACGCCTATGATATGCCAATTTCTCCCGTCAACAACCGTTTTTCCGATAGGATCCTCAAAATTAAATACTTTAGCGGCAGACTCATTGATGATCATTGCTGCAGAGTCACTTGGGAATTTAGCCAGGTCAAAGTCGCGTCCGGCAACGAGTTGCAATCCAGCGGTATGGACTAGATCGTCATCGACGCCCATTCTTGCAAAAATGGTGTTATCATCTTTCGGTTTACCATCCCAACCCATGGAATTATTGCTCCAATTTTCTGTCAGCGGAGAGGACGTCCGTGATACATGGGATGCGATACCTGAACTGCGTAAAGCTTCTTTGATCAGCGAACTTTTTTTACTGATCTCTCCTTGGTCAATAACATGGATAAGTCGGTCTTTGTTGTATCCGATTTCTCTATTCTGCGCATATTTGATTTGTTTTTGGATTGATATCGTCGTGACAATAAGCGTAATGGCAATGCAAAATTGCGAAACAACTAATACTTTACGTGGGTTGAATTTCCGGGGCATATTCAGCAATTTGCCCTTCAATACTTTGGTGGGTAAAAAGGAGGATAGATAGAATGCGGGATAACTACCTGAAATAATGCCTGTCCAAAGTATAAATCCGATGAAAACAGACCAAAAAGGTACATCATTAAATGGAATCGTCAATGCTCTTGAAATTAAATCGCTAAAATAAGGGAGTGCCAGGATGGTAATCAAAAGGGACAAGAGCCCTGAAAATAGCGCGATCAGAACGGATTCGGTCAAGAATTGCCAGATTAACAATCCTTTATTGGCACCTACTACCTTCCGGACGCCAACTTCCTTCGCCCGCTTTTCACTTTGAGCGGTGCTCAAATTCATAAAATTGATGCAGGCAATAATTAAGATAAAGCAGGCAATGGCGATAAATGAACGGACCATTCCAATGCGTTGGGAACTCGGTCTTCCCATTTCGCTGAAGCTGCTGTAAAGCCACTTATCACCGATTGGTTGAATAAAGTTTTGGGCTTTTGTTTCGGTATGTTTTTGCAGGAAGCCTTTTATCGTGTTTTGGAATTGTTCTATATTGGTGTTTTTATTTAGTTCGATATAGGTCTGAATGGAATTATTGCCCCAGTAATCATCGGAATAACCTATTTTCTCCATCAGTGTCCAGGGAACCAAATAGGTTGTGCCCTTCATAAAAGAATTATCAGGTATGTCTTCAATGATCGCAGATACGGTTGAAACCTGGGTACTATCCAGTTTGATGCTCTGGTTGATCGGATCATTATCGCCAAATAGCCGCTCGGCAAAGGATTTGGTTAAAACAATTTGATTTGGGTTTTTCAGCGCTTCCGCAGGATTACCGGCTACAATTTTATAATCAAATATTTTTAAGAACGTACTGTCTACAAAGACACCCGCTTCCTTCGAAAGCTTGGTTTCTCCGTGTGTGATTAGAAAACCTGTGCCTTTATTGACCCTCGTTACTGTCTTGATTTCTGGAAAGTCGGTTTTCAATGCCGCAGCCATTGGCTTGGGGGTATAAAAATGCTGTACTGCATCACCTGCCCATACATCTTTTATGCCAACGGCATAGAGTTGGTCGGTCTTCGTATAAAATCGATCAAAACTAAATTCACTTTTTACCCATAGCATTATCAGCATCGCCGCAGCCATGCCAGCTGCCAGGCCGACAATGTTTATCGCTGTAAAGCCCTTGTTTTTCCTTAGATGTCGAAAGGCGATCTTGAAATAATTTTTGAGCATACCGGTCAGTTTTAGTAGAATTTTTACCAATTCATTTGCCAACTATTTAACCTGTTGAAAATTAATGTATTGTTGTTTTATTAAAACCCGGTTGACTGTCCGTTCCCGGACGCTTTATGTGCGGAAGCGGACAGTAAAGGTAGCGGCATGGGTTATATTTCAATAAAATTTGAATGGATGGGTTATTATACCATGATTGTGTTGTTAATGTATTCTTTACCTGTCCTTAATACTGTATTTGTATTAAAACGTGATATTTATGGCAGACAAAGAGTTATCGATCTAGAAAGTATGCTTGTGAAAACAATAGACGCAGTGCTATTAGCGCGTCTGATGAATGCAGATTACAGTGCTTTTGATGAGATTTATGAGCGCCATTGGAAGACACTCCTGGAAATCGCAATTAAGAAGATAGGAGATATGGATGTGGCCATGGATCTCGTTCAAGACCTCTTTGTGGACCTTTGGCAAAGACGACATATGATTAATATCCACAGTGGATTGCGGGCCTATCTTATTTCAGCATTATATCATAAGCTTTTTCAATATTTTAGAAGGAAGGGAGTACATGAAAAACATGTTGAGCAATATAGCTTAATGCTACAAGATGGCCTACAGGATATGTTTCCGCTCGATGGCTATGAAGAAAACTATACTGAAGTGTTGGTCGCTATCGAACAGTCTATCGTGGAGATGCCCGACCGGATGCGTGCCGTGTTTAACCTGAAATATCAGCGCAGCCTCAGTAACCATGAAATTGCGGAACAATTGGGCATTTCACTACAGACCGTCAAAAATCAATTGAGTAAAGCGCTACAGCTTGTGCGCCAGCAGATACAACAACAACAATTGAATCCTACGGTATTTTTGTCTCTATCGCTTTTGTTTTTCTTTTAGCGAACAGACCGTTCATGAACGAATCTGGTTTGTCGGTCCGGATACGATATCATTAGCGATCTCCTATATCTCAGGAAAATCGGCGAAAACTGTTAAACCATAAAAATGCGGCCGACATCCATTGAGCTTTAATTCGTCAATCCGTGAATTATTTCTTAAATTTAATGGCTCAATAAATCACATCAAACGCTATAAACACCTTATGATGACTAGATCCCTTTTATTGCTATGGTTTTTATTATCTTCGGTATGCTTGTTTTGCCAAACTTTTAAGAACGACAGCGTAAAATCTTTTGTCGATAAATCTATTGAACTTATAGCGGCAAACTCCATTCATAAAGAAAACCTCGAAGTTATTAAACATGAACTTTACAATAAATCCCGAAATCTAAACTCGATTGATGAAACCGCAGCATTATATAAGGATGTATTTAAACAGCTTAATGACTATCATGGCAGTTTAAAATATAAAGGAAAAACCTACGGATGGAACAATCCTAATGTGATGACGAATGGGTATCTAAAGAATAGGATCAACATGGACAAAAGTACATTTAGCCAAGTAATTGATCAGAAAATAGGATATCTCCGAATCGTTGGAAATAGTGATTTTGCGTTTAAAAAAGTAGATAGCATAGCCGATGATATCGTGGCTCATATCAATGACATAAATTCAGTTGAAATTAAGGGCTGGATTATAGACTTGAGATTAAATACTGGCGGAAATATGTATCCGATATTACTCGGTTTGAAAGAGTTTATCGGAAATAACCTGCGCTTTGGTGGTTTTAGGGACGCGGGTAATAAACCTAGCGGCGACTGGGAGATCAAGGCGGGAAAACTGTTGATTGATGGCAATAGGCTGGACAGAAAAACAGCATTGACCTATCCGATTGCAAACGATGTTCCATTGGTTATTTTAACGAGCTGTTATACGGCGAGCGCAGGTGAAATGGCCGCTATATCGTTTATTGGAAGGAATAACACCTTTATTGTGGGCGAAAAGACAGCAAATTATACCACCGCAGTGCTGGGTTTTAAAATAAATGATTATGCTGGTATTAATTTGTCAACAGACTATGTCGTGGACAGGAATCTAAAAGTTTATAAATCCTATATTTCGCCTGATGTTGAAGTCGTGGGTGGCGATAACCTGACAGCATTGAAAAAGGATCATAAAATTATCAAGGCCTTGGAATTATTGGGCCAATAACAAGGAGTTAACCGCTAACAAACAAGCCTTTCAGCATTTACTGAAAGGCTTGTTTGTTTTAGGAAAGTTTTTGAGACAGCGTGCTGAATTTTTTTTAAAATAAACTTTACATAAACTTAATGCATTTAGAATGGTACGATCGCCCGATTGTAGCAACTATAAGGTGTATGCAAGATAGAAAAAGAGAACTGGAAAATTTAATCGAACGGTATTCATCAGGGCGGTTGACGGATATAGAACGTGCACATTTGACAAGTTGGCTACAGGAACTGGATGTGGCTGAAGCGTGTGCGATTGATGTGGCTGAAGTCGAGAAGCAGATGAAAGAAAAAATAGATGCCCGTTTGCGAACCAGCGAACCGGCAAATCAAATCAAGCATCCGTCTTGGCAATTTCTTGTCAGAATTGCGGCGACAGTTATTGTATGTTTCTCATTTGCATGGTATATCTTGGAAGCAAACCGGGGGGATGAACCGCAGCATCGACAGGTTGTAGGCGTTGTGAAGACTGCCGTGAAATCCATACAGATGACTTGCACCGTTTCGCAGGACAGCCTGATTTTACTGCAGGATGGCAGTAAGGTCCATCTCTTGGCAAATTCCAGCATAACATGGATGCAGCCGTTTTCACAAGGCCAGCGTGCGATTCAATTGCAGGGAAAAGCTTTTTTCGAAGTAGCGCATGATACATCCCGTCCATTTACCGTGTTGGCAGATAATATCCTGACAACAGCCTTGGGGACGTCTTTTTGGGTCATTCAGGAGACTAAAAATGCGAAACCTAAGGTACGTCTTGTGACGGGAAGAGTTTCTATTAAAGAGCGCGACGGAGATGGGAAAGAAACGCTGCTTGCGTATTTGTCTCCGGGGCAGACCTGGAAGGCAGCAGTTGTACAGCCGAGAAAGGAACAGGTCTTAAAACTAGAGCAAACGATTACCGAAGAGAGCGTTCCGACGGCATTGGTTTTTCACCACAAACCCTTGGCGGAGGTGATGCCCGCCTTGGCGTCGTTCTACAAAACGACTATTCTCTTTTCTTCAAGTGAGGTCGCAGGGCTATCTTTTTATGGGACCTATACAGCCGAAAATAATATCGGGCAGATTCTTCAGACGATCTGTATCGCAAACGATCTGGAACTTCAGTTTAATGCCGAAACAAATACTTATACGATCGTAAAAAACAGTCAATAGCTATCAATAAAAATTCAATAATGAGCACTCCACAATAGGGGAGCCTGGGAAAACTATGCACAATTATTAATGAAAAATATGCAATTATCTTTAACAACGAAAAGGCCAACTAAGGGGGCTTTATTACTACTACTCGCCATTGCTGCTGGCCACATGGGATTTGCCCAACAGCGTGGAGAACTTGTTGTGATCGTACAGAACGCTGAATCAAAAGGATTAGCGAATGCGACTGTCACCGTGAAGAACAAGCTAGGCAATTTGAAGCGGTCCGGTCAGGCCGATCAGCAGGGGAAAGCAATGTTCAATGATCTTCCTGCGGACAGTAATTATTGTATCTTAGTTACTTACACTGGGATGAAAGCCAAAGAGGAGTGTCAATTCATCGTCAGTTCGGGCAAACGCTCCAGTGTGGTCTTTCAACTGACCGATGCAAACCAGATGGATGAAGTGGTTGTCGTGGGCTATGGCACGCAGAAAAAGACAAATCTCTCCGGAGCTGTTGATCATATCAGTGGCGAGGTGCTTGACAGCCGACCGATTTCAAATGCGGCACAGGGACTCCAGGGAGTATCGCCAAATTTGAACATACAGTTCAATTCTGGCGCACCTGGAGCCGTCCCCAAAATTAATATCCGCGGTATGACATCCATCAATGGTGGCGATCCCCTGATCTTGGTAGACAATGTACCTGTATCTGCGGCCGAATTAATCCGGATTGCACCGCAGGATATTGAATCATTTACTGTTATCAAGGATGCTTCAGCAGCGGCAATTTATGGTGCCCGTGCATCCTTTGGTGTCCTGATCATTACCACCAAAACAGGAAAAGGCGATGTTAAAGTGAATTATTCCAATAATTTTACCTGGAATACACCCACAGTAATGCCCGATAAAATAACTGATCCCTATGTATTTTCACGGTTATTGGAAACTTCCACGGATAATACGCCATGGGATAATGTTAATTATTCGGACCAGTTTTACCAATATGCCAGAGAACGCTCAGACAACCCCTCGATTGCTGGCGTACGCATCAATCCCTCTGATTCCAAAATATGGGAATATATAGGCAACCGGGATTGGACAAGGTATTTCCTTTCGGATTGGAATGCGACCAATACACATGACTTATCTATCTCGGGCTCCAACGAAAAAGTGCAGTACTATATCAGTGGTAGCTACAATCGGCAGAATTCTCCCGTTAAGCTAACAGAGGATTATTTTGACCGTTACAATTTGCGGTCAAAGGTAAACTATAGGCTATCTGATCTGATCTCATTTGGAAATAATACCGTCATCGGCAGCATACGCCGTTTTGAACCTTCTCAGATGAGTTTAGCAGATATTTACAATATTTTTCCAACGTCCTTTGACAAAAATCCAGATGGAACCTGGGCTAATTCTTCAGCAGGTAACATTGCTGCACGGATGGTTGACGGTGGGAAAAGCGATCGTAAATATCTGGATGTGCAATCGACCTTCAATACAGAACTTCGTTTTTTTGGAAATAAATTCAAACTCAATGCCGATTATACCTTTCAGCGCAACTCCTTGAACCGCAATTGGTATACTAAGCAATATGAGATCGGTTACGGACCGAATGATGTTCGCAAAGAGGGGAGTACCGGCGCTTATCGTGAAGCGGGCTTTTCTTACTACAACGTATATAATATATATGGGACCTATATGCAGTCTTTTAACAAGCATCAGGTCAATGCGGTACTGGGATTTAACCAGGAAGACTACAGGTATGAACTCATTAATGCCGAACGGGCCGGTTTGATTTCTGAATCTTTTCCAACAATTCAATTTGCAACCGGAACAATGAAAATGGGTGAAGCTATTGATACTTATGCCCTGCGTGGTGCATTCTATCGGTTGAATTACACCTATGATGATAAGTATATTGTCGAATTCAACGGGCGCTACGATGGTTCTTCCCGTTTTCCGAAGAGCAAACGTTTTGGCTTTTTTCCTTCGGGATCTGTTGCCTGGCGCTTAGATCGTGAAAATTTTATGTCATCCCTCTCAGGACTTGACCTATTGAAGGTCAGGGCATCCTATGGTCAACTGGGCAATCAGTCTGTCTCCAACTACGGCTATCTCCCTTCGATGGAAAAGGAGGATTCGGATTACCTGTTCGGAACTGAACGCGGTATCTTTATTCAGGTTCCTTCCTTGGTTTCCCCAAATTATACTTGGGAGAAGGTCAACACGGTGAATGTCGGTCTAGACCTGGCAGTACTCAAAAACAAATTGTCCGCGAGTTTTGATTATTATTCAAGACGCACCATGGGCATGTTGACGCTGGGAAGGGATTTACCGAATATATTGGGCGCGAATGAGCCAAGAGAAAATGCTGCTGACTTAAAAACCAATGGTTGGGAACTGACCGTCAATTTTCAGGATCGTTTCGAATTGGCCAATGCGCCGCTACGCTTCAGCGCTAAATTGTTGCTATCGGATTCACAATCCAAAATTACACGTTTCGACAATCCGAATAAAAGCATCTTGCAATATTATGAGGGTATGCAAATGGGGGAGATCTGGGGTTTGCAAAGTAATGGCTTGTTTAAAGACAAAGCGGAGATCGCCAAGTTGGATCAGACATCCATCATTCCTTGGGGAGCATTGTCTATCGTACCGGGATGGCCGACTTATGTGGATCAGGATGGCAACGGTAAAATTGAAAAGGGATATACACTGGGGGATACCAAAGATCTCAAGCGCATAGGTAATTCGACTCCGCGCTACCAGTTTGGTATCGACCTGTCTGCGGATTGGAAAGGTTTTGATCTACGGGCATTTTTCCAAGGAATCGGCAAGCGCGACTATTACCCACTGGATTACCTGTATTGGGGAGCTTATCAACAGCCTTATGGTAACTTTTACGGGCATTTGCTCGATTTTTATCGTCCGGAGAGCGACTCACCAGCTGAGCGTGCCAAACATTCACAGGCTTACCTCGATCTTGGGCTGGCCGACCAAAACCTCAATTCTGCCTATCCGATATTACAATCCTGGCTTGCAGACCGTAATTTAGGTACCCGCATTGACCAGGCTCAGGGATTGGCCATACCACAGACCAATTATTTGCTGAATGCCGCATATCTACGCCTCAAAAACCTGACCATCGGCTATACCTTGCCCAAGTCATTTACCTCCCGTGCCAAGATCAGCAACCTGCGCGTCTATCTGAGTGGTGAAAATATCATCGAATGGTCTGCTGTGAAACGCTATTTTGATCCAGAGACGCTAAATGAAAATATTTATACAAACCCCACCGCAGGATCAGACCGTGTAGGCAATGGGCTTACCTATCCATTTCAACGGAGTTTTTCTGCCGGTATTCAACTCACATTTTAATTGCATATCATGATAAATAAATATATAAAATTGGCATTTGTATGTTGCACACTTTCGCTCCTCGGAAGCTGTAATGACGACTATTTGGATCGTGTTCCTGAGACTGCGATCAATAATGAAAACTTCTTTAATACAGCGACAGACCTGGAACTGTATATCAATGGCTTGTATGATTTTTCAGGATTAGGAATCTATCAGGCAGATGCCACCACGGATAATGCCAGTACAACGGGTAATACGGAGATCAAGACCATTATGGCCGGTAACGCCTCTGCGGCGACGATTTCAGGGGGCTGGGAATGGGAGCAGCTCCGTAAGATTAATTTCTTTTTGATGCATATGGGCAAGGCAAATATCAGTGAAAGTGAAAAAGCACATTATGAAGGATTGGGACGCTATTTTCGCGCAAGGTTTTATGTTGAAAAAGTACAGCGCTTTTCAGATGTCCCCTGGGTGGATAAAGCCTTGGAGGTAGGTGATACAGATTTCCTCTTTGCCAAACGCGACCCGCGTGCTACTGTTGTCCAAAAAATTATGGAAGACTTTGAATTTGCAGCGCAAAATGTACAGCCAACGATCAAATTAGGAACGGTCAACAAGTGGGTGGTCTTGCAGGAGTATAGCCGCTTTGCGCTTTATGAAGGAACCTTCCGTAAATATCACAATGAACTTGAACTCAAAACTTCGGCAAATGGTTTTTTGACCAAAGCACAGGAACTGAGTGATCAGGTTATGCGGGAAGGCGGTTTTACAATTTATAATAGCGGCAAACCTGATCAGGATTATGGTTCCTTATTCTTTAATGAAAATCTGGAAAACAATAAAGAGGTGGTGTTGGGTCGTTTTTATGCCAACAATGTGCTGAATGCAGATTCATGGCCGGGGATGTTCGGCAATTATGAGTATTATCCGCTACGTGATCTCGTACAGGCTTATTTAATGAAAGATGGTTCTTTTTATTCTGCGCAAGCTGCATATGACAAAAATACCTTTGTCAAGGAATTCCAAAACCGTGATCCTCGTCTGGCACAGACCTATGCCTACCCAGGATGGGAACTGATCTACTCTCATACCTATGCACAGGGCGCAGGTCTATATGTGCAACAGCTGGCCAAAAACTTTTCGGGTTACCATCAGATCAAAGGATTCCAAAATACATTAAGTCTGGAAGTGCGCAATAACCTGGATATTCCGCTATATCGCTATGCAGAGGTCTTATTGAATTTTGCCGAAGCGAAAGCGGAATTGGGGCAGCTGACGCAGGCCGACCTTGATCGCAGTATCAATCTGTTGCGTAAACGGGCGGGCATGCCGGATATGGTCCTCAACGTGGCTATAGACCCAGTAATGGCAATGCGCTACGCTAATGTCGAAAGTAGACAGCGTAATCTGGTATTGGAAATCAGAAGGGAACGTCGGGTGGAACTAGCTTTCGAGGGTTTCCGGTTTACTGATCTGATGCGCTGGAATGTGGGTGAATTATTGAAGAACAAACGTGAAGGGATTTACTTCTCCGGATTGGGACAGCACGATATGACCGGTGATGGTATCCCAGATATTGTTTTACTTTCATCTTCATCGTCCATTCCGGCAATCAAAGAGAAGAATAGTCTGGGAAGAGAATTGCAATATTACCGTGTAGGGCCTTTTGGACAGGATGTGGGCGTGTTTCTATCGGATGGAAACAGCGGCACGGTCGAAACAATAGAAAGCACAGGGACCTTTGAGGTCCCTAAATTCTATTATCGCCCCATACAGCAAGGAGAGATACTTTTAAATGATAATCTTAAACAAATATTTGGTTGGTAATGAAACGTTCAATAGTACTTATTTTATCTTTTTTCTTTGTTGCTTGGTTTCGCTTCGAAACGGTAAAAGCACAGGAATTTAAGTTTGCATTTTTAACAGATATGCATGTCCACAGCGACTCTACCCTTAGTCAGGTAGACCGACGCTTAAGATCCCTGCCATCCCAGGTGGAGCTGATTTTGAGCGGCGGCGATAATGTCGATATCGATAATTTAAAAACAGCTGAGCTATCGCATGGTGAGCAGCGGCTCAAGCAGCTGAAAGATCTTTTTGACCGCACAAAAAAAACTTACCACGTGGCAATTGGTAATCACGACAGACTGCCAGGGAATTTGCGGAACGGCAAAAATGACTTTGCGATCTTTGAAAAGACTTTCGGCCAAACCTATTACACATTTGAACATAAAGGCTGGAAGTTTATCGTATTGAATAGTGTGGAAACCAAGGATAACCACTATGTCATCGGTGAACAGCAGTTGCTATGGTTGCAGGATCTTGTTAAAAATACAGCAAAAGATCAGCCTTTGGTGATTATCTCGCATGTACCTTTTTTATCGGTCTACTATCCTGTGTTGGAAGGACGGTATACTGCTGCGGATACCTTTATGAACCAAAAGCTGGTATTTGATCTCTTTAAAGAACACAGTCTCAAACTGGTGCTGCAAGGGCATATGCACTTATATGAGGAAATTAAAGTCAAGGACGTACAGTTTATAACCGCTGGAGCAGTGTCGGGCAATTGGTGGCATGGGAATTTCGAGGGGACTGCTCCAGGCCACCTTGAAGTGGATGTGAATGGAAAGGACTTTAGCTGGAAATATGTGAAGTAAGCCTAGCCTGTAAAGTAAGCGATACATTGGGCCGCCCGGATTTATTCGGAGCGGCCCTTTTTATATATTTTGAAAGATTTAAAAATAAAATCTACTAGTTTTGTAGATTTTATTTTTTGTTTACTATATTTGTTTATCAACCTAGAGGACAAGCTCATTAAGAAGGGTAGCGATAATGCTGAGCTTTCTTAAAGCTTGTTTTCCTTGAGTATTGGATATCAATTTTTAATTTAATTTGTTATTTATGAACCACAGATTTTATTTACACTCTTTCCAACCAAGAACATTTCAGTTCTCTTGCAAATCCTATTTATCTGATTTAAACATGCGAATGTGTAGCTCACGCTAAAAGAAGGTATTCTTTCTTTGACATGCAGCTTACAGACAAGTAATCAATTGGCGTTGGCACTTGTAATTATTCACTGTTAAAATTTTATCTATGAAAAATAGCGTATGGAAGTACGCCGTGACAATTTTTTTGTCACATGGTTTGCTATTGCCTGTATTTTCGCAGCAATCCGAGCCGCTTATCAACGCGACACTAAAAGGCGTTGTGTTGGATTCGATCAGCAAGCAGCCGATTGAGGGGGTTACGATTAAGCTCGAAGGTGTCACACACCAGGTTAAGACCGATGCGTCGGGGAGGTTTCAATTTGTCACAGGACAGCGGTTACCCCTGGCCTTTTCAACTTCATTTTTAGGCTACAAAGGTCGCAAGATCACCGCCAGGGAGGCGCAGATCCAAATCTTGCTGCAGCCAGCGGTATCGGATCTGGACGAGGTGGTGGTCGTGGGCTACGGCACCCAGAAAAGAAAGGACTTAACAGGATCAGTCGCCAAGATCGACGCCGCCGAAGTCAACAAAATTCCTGTGGCTAGTTTCGACGCCCAGCTGCAGGGGAAGCTCCCCGGCGTGCAGGTCTCGACAAATTCAGGTGTACCCGGGGAAAGTATCTTTTTGCGGGTGCGGGGAACAACCTCCATCAACTCGAGCAGCGATCCGCTGTACATTATTGATGGTGTATTCTTAAATAATACCTCGCTCCAGAATATTGGCCTTGGCGGAAGGACTAGCTCACCGCTGACGGATATCAATCCTGCTGATATCGAATCGATCGAAGTGCTTAAAGATGCTTCCGCAACAGCGATCTATGGTTCTCGTGGCGCCAATGGGGTAATTATCATTACCACAAAAAAGGGGAGCTATGGCAGCCGTACCAAGATCAACCTCAGCCTGCAGGCCGGATGGGCCGAAGCAAATAAATCTTTACTCCCTGAACTTGCGAATGGCCCCGAGACAGCGACCTTGGCCAATGAGTGGTGGATCAATTCAGGCCTGGATAATCCGGCGTTAAAGCAGACTTTTGCCAACAGACCTTATCGCCCTATTTCGGAAGGGGGGAAAGGGAACCCTGAAGACCAGCCAACTTATGACCGGCTGGGATTCCTACTACGACATGGTAAGCTGCAGGATTATAATATAGGTATTCAGGGCGGCGGTGATAAATCCCGGTTCTACATTGGCGCAGGGTACACAGGACAGGAGGCCTTTATCAAGGTGATCGATTTCTCCCGTGCCAACCTCAAGTTTAACTTCGACCAGCAAATCAATAGCCGGGTAAAAATTGGCCTCACAAATAATTTTTCAAGAACCTACCGTAATCAGGCGCGCACAGGTGACGGCCCACAGGTCAGTCTCTTCAATTCGGCCGTTTCCTCGGCAACGAATGTGCCGATCTTCAATACGGATGGATCGCTCAACGGAACAGACAATACTTATACGTTGGTGGACAATTATGATGTCAATACCACCAGTCTGCGGTATGTGGGCAGTGCCTTTGCGGAAATCGATATTCTGAAAGGCCTAAAATTTAAATCCAGCTTCAGCGTGGATTACAATCTCTACGATGAATCGCAATATTGGAACAGCAAAACCAGTATTGGTATAGCCAACAATAATCAGGCGACTTCAGGCATCTCCAGAAATGGCACCTGGATCAACGAACAGACCTTATCCTACCAAAATACATTCGGCAAACATAGCCTCACCGGTATTTTAGGAAATACCTTGCAGAGCAATGTGCTCGATTATAAATACCTGGAAGGAAATGGTTTTGCCAATGACTCCTTCAAGCAAATTTCTTCGGCAGCGAATATTATCGGTTCTGATAATTGGAGCAAGTATACCATTTCATCTTATTTTGGAAGGGTAGGCTATAACTACGCGGATCGGTATTTTGCAGAGGCAACAGTACGGGCAGATGGATCATCTAAATTTGGGGCAAATAACCGCTGGGGTTATTTCCCTGCTTTCTCGGCGGGCTGGCGCATTAGTCAGGAGGCTTTCCTGGCTGATCAAAACTGGTTGAGCGACTTGAAAATACGGGCTTCCTATGGACTGACAGGCAATCAGGCGGGAATAAGCAACTTTGCCGCTAGAGGCTTATGGACAGGCAATGAAAAATATGCGGACAGTTTCGGGAAAATTTCACCAGCTACGGGGCCTTTCCAGCTGGGAAACGATGACCTACGCTGGGAGAAAACGGCCCAGGCTGATCTTGGGCTGGATCTGGCCTTGTTCAAAAACCGCCTGTCCATCACGGTAGATCTATATCATAAATACACTTCGGACCTGCTGCTTGAACGCCCTATTGTCGGTATATCTGGTTTTTCGAAATATTGGGCTAACGTGGGTGAAATCAGCAATAAAGGGTATGAGCTTTCAGTCAGTTCACTCAACGTGAAAACGAAGGATTTTGCCTGGAATACAAGTCTAAACCTATCGGGCAATAAAAATAAAGTAGAAAAATTGCCAACCCAGATCACCCAGTATACCCGCGATTGGGTCATCCTCAAAGAAGGCTCTTCACTCAACTCGTTTTGGCTGTACGAGCAGCTATCTGTTGACCCTCAAACGGGGAATGCCATTTTCGATGGGCAATTGGCTGATGGCTCGTTGCCGACTTCGGCAAGAAAAGTCTTTCGCAATGCCTACCCCAAATTTTATGGCGGTATAGGCAATACGTTTACCTATAAAAACTTTGATCTCGGCGTTGACTTTAGCTTTCAATATGGGAGCTATGCCCTTAACCTCAACCGTTATTTCCGCGAGCGCAACCCAAGTAGTGGCGGTGTATATAAAAACGTGCTGAACCGATGGCAACAGCCCGGAGATGTCACTGATGTACCCCGTCTAACATCCGTAGGACTCAATTATACAATCGATGCGAACAGCCGTTATCTCGAGGATGCTTCATTTTTAAAGCTTAGACAACTGTCTTTTGGCTATAAATTGCCCAAGGAACTGGTGGAGAAAGCAAGACTGACTGCTGCGCGGGTATATTTTGTGGGGTCTAATCTCTTTTTATGGAGCAAATACACGGGTGATCCGGAATCGAACGTGACCAGCAACCCGAATGCACAGGGGATAGGCTCATTTGGAACACCACCCCAACCGCGTACATTTCAGCTTGGCCTAAATGTAACCTTATAACAGTTAACCCTATCAATAATGTTCATGAAAAAAATTATATATCTCATTTTTCCAGTTCTCATCTTTCAGTTCAGCAGCTGCAGCTCTTTTCTGGAGGTCGAGCCTAAAAGTTCGGTATCGGACGAAGTAACCATTGTCGATGAAAGTTCGGCCACAACAGCTGTCCGGGGCATCTATTTGGCATTGCGGTCAAATGATTATTATGGGTACAGCTTTCAGTTACTGGGCTTCTTTTCCGCGGACAATATCGAATACCGCGGCAGTCAGACCGTACACCAAACCCTGACCAATCATACGGTTAAATCGGATCTTGCCGTACTTGCCACCGCCTGGAACCAAATCTATGCGACTATCAACCGTACAAACCATGTAATCGCCAAAGTACCGAATTTAGCATTGACAAACACGTTTACCGAGGCTTTGCGAAATCAGTTGGTCGGCGAGGCTTATTTTGTTCGGGCATTGGCCTATTTTGATTTGGCCAGGACCTGGGGTGGTGTGCAGATCGTCCTTCAACCCACGGCTTCCGCAAGCAGCTTGCCACAGGTAAAAAGAAGTTCTTTGGAAGACACTTATGCGCAGGTGTTGCAGGATTTGCAGAAAGCAGAGCAACTGCTGCCCAACGAAACCAACCGTATTCGGGCGACTAAGAAAACAGCGCGTGCATTGTTGGCGAGATTCTATCTCTATCAAAAAAACTGGTCCGAAGCGATTAAATATGCATCCTATATTATCGATGATGATACGAACTATAGCTTGGTGGCACCGTACCGGTCGTTTTACGCCAATAATACGTCCAATACCAAAGAATCGGTATTCGAATTGGTGTATGATATCAACAACACCAGCGGCCAGGCAAGCCAATGGCTGGCTGGAAGCAATGGCGGAACGGCTTGGATACGACCTTCTCAGGGAGTTTATGATCTGCTGGTCGATCCCAATATTGGTGGGGATAGGGCTGGGCTGGTATCCAAAACTTCCTCGTCTACAGATCCGAATATCCTAATTGGTAATCTGTACTACCGAACGGACCGTACCGATCCTGCCTTTTTGATTCGCACGGCCGAACTCTATTTGATCCGGGCCGAGGCCCTAGCCCAACGCAATGGAACAGGGGACCTGACTATAGCGCTGGCTGACTTAAATGCCGTACGCACGCGTGCAAATATTAAACCACTAGTTGGTCTGGGGGCAACGGCACTGTTACAGGCCATAGAGACGGAAAATCGGATAGAATTTGCTTTGGAAAACCACCGTTGGTACGACTTGCTGCGGACCGGAAGGGCACAACAGGTTCTCAACATTTCCTCGGTAAATAGACTTTTGCTTCCGATTCCTTATGCGCAGGTCTCCATAGATCCAGAATTACAACAGAATCCTGGTTTGGATTGATCGGATAGCGCACCCGTTTTTTTCTATTAAATCGTATTGAAATGACAACATTAGCAGACTCTCATTTTTTTAGGCGTTATCGCTCCAATATCTTATATATCGGCCTGATTTTCTTTCTCGTGCTCAGCATCCCTTATGATCCCAATCTGTTTAGGGATACCTCATTCGGCGAGCTGTTTTCATTGGAGAACTGGTTCGGACTGGCGACTTACCGCACTTCCTTTATTCCCGAAAGCCCCTATGTCGGACCTGATGTGCGCGGATATTTCAATTGGGCAATTGCCCTTGGATTAGCCTTATTACTCTTTGCAGCCTTTGGACGAAAATTGAAACAACGTATTCATGCCGATGATGACGCTTTATTTTATTGGCTCCGAGTCCTATTGCGCTATCGCCTGGCTTTGGCGATGACTTTCATCGGACTTGTAAAAATCATCCCCGTACAATTGCCCGAACCGACCATCAGTGAGCTGCATACGGAATATGGCGACTTTCTGCTCTGGAAGCTTTATTATCTGACCAATGGCATTGCGACCGCGGGTTATCTACCCGTGATCGGTGCCCTTGAAATCCTGGGCGGTCTTTTTTTACTTAACCGCCGGACAGCAGTTATCGGCGCGGGTCTGTTGTTGGCGGTATTACTCAATGTCGTGATCGTCAACTATGTGTATGAGATCGGTGAGCAGGTGTACAGTACTTTTTTGCTGCTATTGGCGATCGTCATCTTCTCTTATGACTGGCATCGTTTTTATTGTCTTTTGATTAAAAAGACGGAAACCATTCCCGATGGTTTTTGGCCGGTTTACGGACGTAGGATCGCGGTCATCCGCCCGTACCTTCAAGTATTGTTCTTGCTCCTGATCGCTATATTCAGCGTACAAACTTACCTGAGCTGGAAGAATTCTGACTATCCATTTCCAGATGAAAAAGGTTTGGTAGGTGCGGCTGGAGTATACGATGTGAAAGATTTTGTATGGAAAGGGGATACCTTGCCTTATTCACTGGCGGATAGCATCCGTTGGAAGGATGTTGTTTTTGAAAAGTGGAATACCATCAGCATCCGCGGAAACCGTACGGTAAAAGTCGATAGTCTAAAGCCACGAATCGCCTTCAATCGGGAGCGCAGCTACGAATTTCTGGGTAACGGCGGTCGTGAATTCTTTGGCTATAGCCAAACAAAAGGGAGCGACAAGCAGTCGGTAGCTATTAAACTCACTGGAAAAATCAATTCAGCTCATACCTTTTCGTTTGTGGTCAACCGGCCCGACAAAAAAACGCTGGTACTGGTAGGTACAAATCAGTTTGGAGACTCGTTGCAGGTGCGGCTCGAAAAAGTGCACAAGAGATATCTGCTGCATGAGGGACGTAGAAAACCGATCCGTATTTATTAACCGATTCAAATTTAGATTAAATGTATGGCAACTATTCAACATATGGAGAAAGCGCACATTGACGGAGCGCACACAAGTAAAGAAGGCCGAGCCTGGAAGTACTGGGAGAAAGTGGGTTTTAGATTTACGTTTATTTTTTTTATTCTCATGGTCGTCCCTTTGGATTGGGAGTGGTATGAAAAAGTATTTAAGCCTGATTCATTGTATGATTTTATGGCCTCTATCGCCGGTGGCTCACGTACGGGCTGGATTGAGATTGATAGTGAAAGCGGCAAATGGGGCTTTGCGTCTTACACCTCTTGGTGGCTCAATGGTTTGGTTGCAGTGCTGGTTGCGTCTATCTGGACAATATTGGCACGAAATAGCAAGGTACAGGCTTATAATGCACTCTACTATTGGCTGCGGGTACTGGTACGCTACCGCATTGCACTGGGACTGATTGCGTTTGGATTTATTAAATTCTTCCCCATGCAGATGCCTTTCCCTTCGCTTGCCAATCTGAATACAGACTTTGGTGAATATGCACCTTTTAAGCTGTACTGGCAGATCGTCGGTGTTTCTTACAGATATGAAATTTTCTTGGGTGTGTTAGAGATCGCCGCCGGAAGCCTCCTGTTCTTTCGGCCGACTGTAGTGATAGGCGCTATTATCAATGCCGGTGTCTTGTTCAATATCGCCCATGCCAATATTGCATATGACGGTGCCGTGCATGTGTACAGTTCATATTTTGTATTGCTTTCTTTGTTTCTATTGCTGCAGTATCTTCCGGCAATCTGGAAGCTCTTTATCCTGCGCGAGCCTGTCAGCACTTATTATTATGTGCCGCGGTTTTTGAAAAAATGGAATAATCCCATCTATTTTGGGATTAAGGCAACCATCGTAGTGCTCTTCATCGTGGTGTATGGTTATTTTAGGTATGAAAGGTTTTACCATGAAGGCCGCCTTAAGGAGCCTGTGCTCCCAGGTCTGGCAAAAGCAGCGGGCCATTACGAAGTGTCCAGTTTTTTGTTGAATGGAAAGGTTCTGCCTTACTCGCCTGGAGATTCGGTACGTTGGCATCAAGCTTTCTTTGAGCGCTACTCCACATTGGTCTATAAAGTTAATAAGGCCAATAACATCGACCTGGGCAATGGTACCCCCGCACTGAACGATGTCCTCAAGACGTACGAGTTTACGGGCAGGGCGGGCGGTAAGAGCTATTTATATTATGAGATAGACTCCCTAGATCATAGTCTTTACCTCATTGATAAAAATCAAAAATTTAGTAAGGAACTACGCGAACTATTGGATGAAAAATTGGATGTAGGCCTTAAAGCGCTGTATGGAAAAGCAAAGGGGGATAGTCTGCATATCCTGAAATGGTCTTATGAGCGGCCAACAGCCGAACGCATCAAGCTCGAGGGATTGGATGCGAAAGGCGACCACCTCGAGATTACCCTGGACCGTATCAAAGAATCTTATTTCACCGGTAAGGAATGGTATATGAAAAATACACTCTTTACTTATTAACTAATTAAATAGTAGTGCAATTATGAATAGAAGATTATTTATCCACCGCTCTGTCGTCCTGTTTACCCTTGCTTCGGCGGGGCAGGGGGTATCCTGTTTTGCAAATACCGATAAACAGGGGCCTGGATTTGCGGTCAGGCAATTTGAAGACGAAGGCTTGGCTCAATTCTCTTATGCGATCTTGGTGGACAAGAAAATTGTACTTGTGGATCCTGCCCGTGATCCCCGACCTTATTATGCCTATGCGAAGGAGCAAGGAGCTAACATTATAGCGGTGGTGGAAACTCACCTGCATGCTGATTTTGTGAGTTCCCATTTTGAAATTCAGCAAGACCTAAAAGTACCGGTTTATGTGAGTAAACTGGCGCAGGCATCATATCCGCATACCGCATTTGATGATGGCGATACATTAAGGATTTCTGACCGCATTGTGTTGTATGCAATCAATACACCTGGGCATTCATCCGACAGCATATCGCTGCTATTGAAAGATAATGAACACGATGTGGCTATCTTTTCGGGCGATGCGGTACTGATCGGCGGAGTAGGTAGACCTGACCTAAGGAAATATTCCGGCGACCAGGTCGCCCAGCGAGAGAAACTGGCGCGCCAACTTTACCATACGATTAATGAAAACTATGCGAAATTGGCCGATCATGTATTGCTTTATCCAGCTCATGGAGCTGGTTCGCTCTGTGGAAACGCGCTAAAGGGAGCCAAACAAAGTACAATTGGGGAAGAACGAAAACAGAATTTTGCCTTTCAGAAACAATCAGAAAATAAATTTGTTCAGCTGATCCTGAGGGACCGACTGCCTATCCCGGAATATTTTCCTTACAATGTGGCCCTGAATCGCACTGGAGCCCCACCGCTGCTCGCTGCCTTGTCTAGCATTTCCTATATTCCAGCAGATCGTGCACAAGACTCTGTCAGCAAGATTATTGATACGCGTCAAGCTGCACAATTCAGGCATTCCCATTTTTCTCAGGCCATTAACATCCCCGAGCGTAACAAGTCGGAGTCGTGGATCGCAACTTTCGTAGCACCCAAAGAAAGCTTTTATCTTGTTGTAGATACGAAAGAACAGGGACAGGCACAGCTCGAAAAGGTCGCAAAAATCGGCTATGAACAGTTTGTTAAAGCTGTTGTGCTGTTTGGCGATTACGCTGGCCAACAATCGGCAAAATTGGATCAGGCTGCTTTTGACAGGGCGCCAGTGGAATATTTTATCCTGGATGTGCGGACGGCGGAGGAGGCCAAAGCAGGTTCGGCATTTAAAGGGGCGCACAATATTCCGCTCGCCCAATTAAAGCAGCGTATTGCCGAACTACCCCTTGATAAGACCATTGTCGTTCATTGTGCTTCGGGCTATCGCTCGGCGATAGCAAGTAGTCTGATTAACGTATCGCTGCCCAAAGCCCGGGTATGGGATCTTGCTGAACATATCAAGGAATATAAGCAATCGACGAAGTAACAAAAGAAACATATGATTAAACCCCATACAAGATGAAAGACTTAAAATTATTAGCGAGTATGCTTTTTGCGATTATCGTTCTGCTCAACGTCACCAACTGTCATTCCAGGCAGGATACAAAGGAGGTCGTAAAGAATAGCCATGTTGTGCTTAAAAAGGAAGAGGCAGAGCGTTTTAAGGAGGAACTTGAAAGCCTGAATAAAAGTAATAAAGTGGTGGTACATATTCCAGATAGCGCACGGATTGTCTATGCGACCGAAGCCGACATCCTCAAGCTCGAAAATGGTATCGTCCTCTTCGGCTGGCCAAGTTGCCCTTGGCTACGTAATGCGATAGATCCTTTACTGGAATTTGCCCAGGAGGAAAAGGCGGCTATTTATTATCTCAATATTCATGATATCCGTGATCTTAAGGAAAAGGATAAGAATGGGAAAGTGGTCACAACGAAAGCAGGAAGTGCGGGTTACGAAGCCATTCTAACCAAATTTCACGATATCCTCAATCCTTATAATGCTTTGGGCATAGATTCCATTAAACGGATATCCTCACCGACTGTATTATTTATTGAAAAAGGAAAAGGCGTACACAAAGTTGTTTCCACGGTAGTCGCTCAGACGGATCCCAAAATCAAACTCGATAGCACACAGCGCCAGGAGCTGAAACAACGGTATCGGGACTACTTTGATGAATGAAATAATCATGATATTCCATTTGACCATTAAAAACAAATCGAGTGTAGGGAGTTCAGTTCACTGAGACAAATGAAAATAAACACTCATTAAATAATTATTTAAATATGAAACCGAGATGTAAATAGTATTGACGCACAAGGCAATCATTATTTTACATCGAGCTCTCATCAGCCATTGAAAAAAAATAAATAGATGAAAAAATTAATTAATCTCGGACTTTTGGCATTTGTTTTAACGACATTTGCGGTAGCTTGTGGTTCGGCTAACAAAAAAAAGGATCAGGACAAAGCGCTTTCGGACTCGCTATCATCCAAGCGTTCAAAAAAAGAGCAACCTAATACGGGTTGTGATTAGCATTGATTAAAATCCAGCTTATGCGAAAATTTGATGCGATTATTATTGGTTCGGGGCCAAATGGCTTGGCGGCTGCGATAACTTTTCAACAGCAGGGGCTTAGCACGCTGTTGGTGGAAGGTGCAGATACCATTGGCGGTGGTATGCGGACAAAAGAGCTCACGCTACAGGGCTTTCAGCACGATGTATGTTCGGCGATTCATCCCATGGCTATGGCTTCTCCATTTTTCAGGAGCCTACCGCTGGAGACATTTGGCCTATCATTTGTCAAGCCGAAGTATGCTGCAGCACATCCTTTGCTGGGTGGAGAGACAGGAATCCTCTACCATAGCCTCACTGAAACGGTACAGGCTTTGGGACCAGATGGTGATGTTTATCGTCGGCTGGTTGAAAATGTAATTGAGCATTGGGACGAGCTTGCTCCGGATATCATGGGACCATTATGCTTACCGAAACATCCCTTGCTTTTGGCTAGATTTGGGCTCAATGCCCTACGACCTGCAAGCTGGACTGCAAGGCGTTTTTCCACAGCAGCGGCAAAGGCGCTTTGGGCTGGTATGGCTGCCCATGGTATTCAACCATTGACCAATTGGACGACTTCTGCAATTGCCATTGTATTATCTGCAGTAGGCAATAAATATGGCTGGCAGATTCCTGTCGGTGGTTCTCAGTCGATTGCCAATGCGCTGCTGCAGTACTATCAATCTTTGGGTGGCGAGGTTCAGACCGATTTTTGGGTGGAAGATATCCGCGATCTCCCTGCCTATAAGGTACTCCTTTGTGATATGACGCCCAAGCAGTTGCTGCAGCTCAAAGGCGTGGATTTTACCAACAGTTATCGACGGCGGCTGGCGCGTTATAGGCAGGGGATGGGTGTTTTCAAAGTAGACTGGGCCTTGTCGGAAATGACGCCTTTTAAAGACTTACGCTGTCAGGAGGCAGCTACTGTACATCTGGGAAATACCTATGCTGAAATTGTTGAAAGTGAAAGACTGGGGCATCTTGGCCGGCAAGTTGACAGGCCTTTTGTCTTGTTTTCGCAGCAGAGTGCCTTTGATCGCAGCCGGGCACCAGAAGGCAAGCATACCGGTTGGGCATACTGTCATGTTCCGAATGGCAGCACAATCGATTATACTGAAATAATCGAAAACCAGATTGAACGTTTTGCGCCGGGTTTTAAGGATACTATTCTGGCGAAGCACAGTTTTTCGCCAGCGCAGCTTGAACGGTACAATCCCAATTATATCGGTGGGGATATCAATGGTGGAGTTATGGATATAACCCAGTTATATAGCAGACCGATCCTGGCTCTGAACCCTTACCGTACCGCCCTGGAAAATATGTATATCTGTTCGTCCTCGACACCGCCAGGTGGTGGAGTACATGGGATGTGTGGCTACCATGCAGCTCGGATGGCCCTCAACGAACATTTTGGTGTCGTGGTCAAACGTTAGTTTGGCTATTTGAGCGCTCTCTTCCAAAAGAGCGCTTGTTTATTAACTAAAATTACCAGGGAATCTCACCTGTCTCTGGATTTGTTTCTTCGCAGAAAAATTTTCCTGTGACACCATCATTACCAATAAGTGCATATTTTACTATGCCTTTGCTGCATCTTGAACTGTACCGCTGCCTCTATTATGGTTCAAGTCTGTTTTGGTAAAGCCTGTACTGACAGCGTTTTATCTTAAAATTGGTGTCGCGCAGATCATAAGCAATATTGACCATATACATATTTAAAACCCGATTTGGAGGAGAGATAAACCGAACCTTTGTGGTTATAGTATTTGTAGTATGGATCACTGTACAGGATGATCGAACCCTGGCTGCAACTGACCATCACAATCCTTGGTTCGGGTGATTTTTTTAGCAGGTCTGAAAATGCTTGCGCCACCCTGATTACACCATAGAGGTTGGTTTCATAAACTTCTTTATATACTTCAACAGTGATATCTATAGCTGTTTGGGGCAAATCATTGCCCTATTGAGCTTCGTTTCCCACAACTGAAAAAAGTTTTTTTTATACGATAAACCGATAGGGATAATCTCATTTAAAACTTTAACTGCACTTTTGTCAACATAGTTGATGTAATCTACCGATACAATAAATGATTTATGGATCCTGCAAAATCTAGTGGATGGGAGTAGAGCTATAAGATCTTTGAGATTCATGTAAGTGATAATGGGACCAGCAATAGTCTGTATACTAATATAATTATCTAATCCTTTAACGTAAACAATATTTTTTAATAGGACTTTATGATATTTCTGTTTGGCGTCTCCTTTAATGAGAATATGTTCGTTTTTCGTCTCATCACGTTCCGCGGTATTGGCAATGTTTGTATGCTGATTAAATTTGAGAATTGATTTCTTAAAACGTTCATAAGTGATCGGTTTTAAAAGAAAGTCAACGACATCATGTTCATATCCCTCGATCGCATATTGGGAATACGCTGTAGTGAAAATAAATTTGCATTTATTCTTGCATAATTTTAAGAATTGCATCCCATTCATATCTGGCATTTGTATGTCCAGAAAAACGAGATCTATCTTCGAGCTGTCAATAATACGCAAGGCCTCATATATATCTGTGCCAGCGTAATCGATTGAAAAAGTAGGAAAGTGAACCAGATGACCCTCCAGGATTTTGATGGCAAACATTTGGTCATCAACAATAATACATCGGATGTTTTCTTTAATCTGCATATTTAGTTATATAGTCTGAGATGAATGGAATAAACGTCTCCTTCATGCAAAATATGAAGTGTATGTCTGTCTGGAAACAAAATCGCTAATCTCCGTTTTATATTGGCTAATCCAATTCCTCGAAAGTCAGCTTTCAGCTTATGATGAATACGATTTTCAACTTCAAATTCTACTAGATTATTCTCTGCTTTTAGCCAGATTTTGACTGGGGATGCTGGATCATCGACTATTCCATGTTTAAAAGCATTTTCAATAAACGTAATTAAGATCAGGGTTGGAAATGGCATCTTATCGTTTTGAACATCTTGGATGAAAGTGCAATATATCCCTTGATCAAATTGGGTGGATTGAAGATCAATATAATCCTGGATAAATTCGATTTCTTCCTGTAAAGGAGTGAGCTGAACGTCCAATTTATTGAGTGTATAGCGCATGGTTCCGGCCAATTTTGCGATCACTGTGGAGAGTTTTTCTGAAAGGGGGAGTGCCATTGAATACATATAATTGAGCACATTGTATAGAAAATGAGGATTGATCTGAGATTTTAATAGATTTAACTCTGCTTCTTGTACTGATGTTCTTAATTCTGTATTGCGCTTCTCAATTGCGTGAGTTCTAAATATGAGAAAAGTAATAAAACCAATGAAAAAACCGGGAAGAGAATAGTAAAAATTGTCATAAACGAAAAATAGCGGGTTTAGATCTTCTGTTTTTGGAAAACCGAGATATTTAACGAAGATTATTTCCTCGATAATATAACGCATCAGTACGCAAAATAAGTTTAAAACAACGATTTCCACTGCGATTAGGAGCCATCGTTTTCTTTCCCAATTTTTTGGGAAAATATAAGTAGCTGTCAGTAAAATTATAAGGAGTAGGGACAATTGAGATTGACTGATTAAAGCAATGCCCATAAAAGAAGCTCTATTAAATAACATTGCGCCAAATATCAGATAGACGGTTGAGAGAAGCCATACTAGTAATATTAATTCATGCATTTTTCGGTTCATAGCTCCAAATATATATTTAAAAAGGAATATTGCTGTGTTCATTTTATAGAAAGAGCGATCATTTAAAATTGATTATATTTTTTAGGAAATAAATAGCAGTTTGTATAAAAAAATGGGGTGTTGACGTAAAGTATTTAGATCTGTGATGCTTGCCATCTAATTTTAAAAGAAAAAATGGTTAGCAGAAGCATTCTCTTTTTTATACCGCTCTTAATGATAATGGTTCACTCACGATCTCAGGTGATTATTCCTTCTAAGATGGAACTTTCGTTCTATGGACAAATAAAAGATTCAACATCCAATAACCCCTTGCCCTTTTCCAATATCGAGCTGCAAAGCGAAGGAAAAAGCCTTTTCTCTTTCAGTGCCGATGATGCCGGAAAATTTCATTTTCAACTCGATACTTTAGGTGCATTCAGGATCAAAGTAACTACTATAGGATATAGACCAAAATATTTGGATTACATACCAAGACCAGAATCTGTTAATCAAATAAATTTAGGTAACATTTTGTTGATGAATGAGAATATCTTAGAAACAGTACAGGTGAGCAAAAGAATTTCCATTGTGGAGAACAGGCTGGATAAAATGATTTACCATGTTGGCAAAGATAGTTCACTGATTGGGAATACCGGCGAGGATATCTTCAAAAAACTACCGATGGTATCGATTGGATACAATGGAAATGTTGCGCTCAAGGGCAATCAAAACGTGAAGATTCTCGTCAATGGGAAACCATCGGGAATCATGAATGGAAATATGGTTGATGCCCTACGGATGATACCGTCAGACCAAATCAAATCAATTGAAATTATGACTAATCCGCCACTCAAATATGATATGGAAAGTGGTGCAGGTATAATAAATATTGTTACCAAGAGACGAACGGTCAATGGTTTAAATGGTGGTGTTGGTACCACATTTGGGACACGTCAAAGTAATGTAAGTGGTAACATTGCTGGGCAAATGGGCCAGATGGGTATCTCAGGAAGCTTTGGAAACTCTTGGAGTTACCCTGTTGCAAGTATCATTAGCTCAATAAGCTCAAATCCCACAAACGAAGTTGTATTTGAACAAAAAAATGAAAGTATAAATCGTAGAAATGGTACTCAGCTTTCCGTAGTAGTAGACTATACTCTAGATTCTGCAAATTCGTTCATTTCAACGCTGAACTTTAATAATCTTGCGATTGAAATGAAGAATAATATTCAAAATGTGTATCCAGCAAGTGCATATGAACTGCTCGGGTATGTGCAGAACAGACAACCTTCAGGAAATTTTGATTTTAGCATGGATTATATTAAGAAGTTTGGTCAATCTGATGGAGAAATAGCTTTTTCATCTCAATATTTGAGGAATAAAAATGATTTAACCTATGATGCAGAATATAATGGGCAATTTGAATTTGGCCATAATCGTGGATTGAACCATGAATACACGGTCCAATTTGATGCTAGATATCCCATCGGATCAGCAATGTTTGACTTTGGGACAAAAATTATAGGGAGAAATATTCATTCTTTAGTACAGCGAGATACTTTAGACAGTAATGGCAATAGGCTAAGTAACAGTCAACAGAACTACGCCTTTAAATACAGACAGCAGGTCATGGCTGGGTATGCGACGGTGAATTTTCCGCTTGGAAAATTGCTTCGAGTGAATACTGGTCTCCGATGGGAAAAAACGACACTAGGAGGAGGTAACCCCAATATTTTGGGCGGTTTTGCAAGTAATGGAGACAATTTGTTCCCCAGCGTAACGCTTGCTTATGTAGCTTCCAAAAATTCTACATTCAAGATTGTGTATGGAAAACGAATTCAGCGGCCTAGCTTGTATTACTTGAATCCTTTCAGGAATAATTCGGATAGGAGCAATCAGATGCAGGGGAATCCCAGACTCAAATCGGAAATGATCCACAAATTTGAAATCGCCGGGGATTTTAATATTCTTAAAAGCGCGGGACAGATCAATACTTCTTTGTATTATAAAACGATTGACAATATGATAGAACCAGTCGTTATTAATACTGTTGAAAATAAATATGTTATCGCTCTGCAGACATTTGAAAATATTGGTAAAAATAGAAGCGTTGGATTCAGCGGCTATAGTTCAATAAAGTTTTTTGGTCGGTTTAACCTCAAAGCTAATCTGGATCTATATACCTATGCAAATTCGCCATTTAAAGAATTTTTGAATACAAGCGTTCAAACCAATAAGATTTTCGTGATGTATAAGACTTTTATTGGGATAGATGTAAATATCGGTAAGGGATTTACATGTGATTCTTATGTTTTTTTTGATTCGCCGCAGAAGACTTTCCAAGGTGAGTTTGCAGCATTCAATCTCTGGAATATTTCGCTAAAGAAGAGAATTTTCAAAAATTCCGCAGTAGTCGGGCTCTCGATTGTCGACCTTTTTAGTAATGTAAAAAACTTAGGTAATTACTCAGCTACTCCTACCTTTACACAACGAGGGAACTTTGCTATTCCTTTCCGATCTTTTGGCCTTTCGCTATCTTGGCAATTTGGGAAAGAGAAGTCTGATGCATATCAATCGAAACAAAAGCAGATTATAAACGATGATCAAAAATTATCAGATCAATGATTAGTATGACAATGATTTTTTTCTCAATTCCACGTCCAAGTTGGATGTGCCTTTCAGTAGTTATAGGCTGCTTACCATTTGGTAAAAACAGGGCGACTGTATTTTGGCTGAGGTTATCGTACATTTTTCCGGATCCTGCTGAGAGATTGTTGGGTGACCCCAAGATAAGAAGCAATATAGGAAAGGGGGACGCGGTTTGCCACAGAAGGAAATTTTTGTAGAAAAGCCAAGTACCGCGTTGTAGCGTCTTCGGAAACGAGTGGGCTCCGTCTATCCAGCTTTTGTATCAGTGCTTTTTGGATGATCTTATGCACAATATTTTCCCAGCCTACAATTGTGTTGGATAGCTCCTCCCAATCCTGCCGGGAAAATATAAGTAATTTACAGGTTGTAACAGCTTGGACATACTCTGAAGCGGGGATCTTAGCATCATAATGATGCCAATCTACAATGAGGTTGTTTTCATCACAAAAATATTTGGTGATTTCTTCACCTGTATTGTCATAATAGCATACCCGCATGATACCATGCAAAATAAATCCCACTTGATTGGGGACCTTTCCAGCTTCAGAAAAATAGTTGTCCTTTGCGAGCTGAAGGGCCTTGGCCTTGCCTGTAATCAGGTCAATCTGCTGTGTGTTTAAATGACCAAATTGTAATAGGAAATCGATCAATGCTTTCATGTCTGAAAAATAGCGAAAAAGTTTTGTACAGCATTTATCTTTTGGTAAAAATAACAAGCCGATTTCAGTGATACCAAAAAATACGTACGCTCGGGATTTTTACGTGTTTTGATGATACGGTTTTGTATTTTCAGAATATATCTACATCTTTAAAACGTTATAAACGTAAAATTTGAGTCCATTACACAACCTTCCTGAAGAAACCTTGATTCTTTTATTAAAAAAGAAGAACCAGCAGGCCTTTAGTTATCTTTATGATAACTATGCGGGTGCGCTCTATGGGGTGGTGTGCCGTATCGTGACTTCTACCGAACATGCCGAAGAAGTGATTCAGGATGTATTTGTCAAAATCTGGAAGCATGTCGATCTTTTTGACGCTGACAAAGGCAGGTTATATACGTGGATGATCAATATTGCACGGAATACGGCGTTGGATTACCGAAAATCTAAGGGCGTTATGAACGAAATGAAAAACCAGCCGCTCTCAAATATCGTAAATACACAGGAAGAACAGGATCAAAGCCAGGCCGAAAGGAGTGCACGCGCAGATTTTATTGGATTCAGAAATATTTTGGATAAATTAAAGCCCGAATGTCGTATCTTGATCGATATGGCGTACTATAAAGGTTATACGCAGCAGGAAATTGCTGATGAGCTAAATGTACCTTTAGGGACGGTGAAAACGCGTACAAAGGCTGCATTTTTACAGTTACAACAATTATTAAAGGAGTATCGTTAATTTTGGATATCGAAGCATACATATCGTCAGGGATTATTGAATCATACGTTTTAGGGCTCGCTTCTGAAGAGGAAATAAGCATCCTAAACTGTATTCGAAAAAATAATACCGCAGTGGAACAAGCTATTGTCGAGGCTGAAAAAGCCCTCGAAGGATTGGCCGATATCCAGGCGATGGAGATGCCTTTGGTTTTAAAACAGGATATCTGGAATAGGCTTGAAGCGGAGAACCTGGTCACTAAGGAGGATAAGACAGCGGATGGGCAAGTAGAGCAAGCATTGACCGACGGTAAGATTATCCAATCGCCAGTACAAACTACTGATGCTGAAAAGGAACCGAAACGAATTGTACAGCGTCAGTTCTATGGCTGGGCAATAGCGGCAAGTGTATTGCTTGCACTCAGTATCGGAACTAATGTATTCTTCTATCAACAGGTAAAGGAAGGCAAGAAACTGCTGACCGAAACGAACGCTATATTGGATACGCAAAAAGCAAGTCTGACGGTTTTACAGGATAAATGGAGCTTGGTGAAAAACCCTGCGGTGAAAACAATTCCATTAAAAGGGGTTGAAAATAAGCCTGACCTCCATGCATTGGTATTTTGGGATCAGAGCTCAAAAGCGGTGTACTTGAGCTTGGAGCAGATGCCTGCGGCACCGAAAGGCAAACAGTATCAATTGTGGGCAATGGTCGACGGTCAACCAGTGAACGCCGGTGTATTCCCGTTGAAAACGAAAGAACAGATGGCCAGCAAGATGCTTGATATTCCCAAAGCACAGGCTTTTGCCATTACACTGGAAGATGAAGGGGGCAAACCAGTGCCTACACTCACTGAACTTTGTGTAATGGGCGGTATAT
The DNA here is from genome assembly GCF_013167215.1 of Sphingobacterium prati. Lineage (GTDB taxonomy): Bacteria > Bacteroidota > Bacteroidia > Sphingobacteriales > Sphingobacteriaceae > Sphingobacterium > Sphingobacterium prati. The sequence goes on along the minus strand of NZ_JABJWY010000024.1, from coordinate 204,636 downwards.
AAAAAATGCCACGAATCGTATTATTCGTAGCATCTTCTTTTGTTTTGTAAGTTCCGCTATTTTTTAATCAATAACGGTAAATATTTTTCGTAGCCTTTTGCCTTCATTTCTTCTTTGGGTATAAACTTGAGCGAAGCACTATTGATGCAATAACGGAGTCCACCTTGGTCTGCGGGGCCATCGTCAAATACATGTCCTAGGTGAGCATCGCCTGTCTTGCTTCGCACTTCGGTGCGTCGCATACCATGTGAACTGTCTGACAGTTCTTCAACAAGACTATCACTGATCGGTTTGGAAAAGCTTGGCCATCCACAGCCGGATTCAAATTTATCGGTGGAGACGAATAGGGGCTCGCCGGTCGTAATGTCTACGTAGATGCCCTCCCTGAACTCGTCGTTGTATTCGTTGTCAAAGGCGCGCTCAGTTGCGTTATTTTGTGTCACATTATATTGCAATGGGGTAAGTTCTTTCTTCAGAGTCTCTTTATCTGCCTTTTTATAAGTCTTGGCCGGTTCGGACTGTGCTTTTGGGATTTCTGGATTAGCCTTGCGGGCGAGTTCAAATAAATCTGGACCAATGTGGCAGTAGCCGCCCGGATTTTTGTCCAAATATTTTTGATGGTAGGTTTCGGCATCGTAATAGTTCTGCAATGGCTCTAGCTCCACGACAATCTGTGCTGGATATTGTTTTGCCAATTCCGCCAAACGCTCTTTGATCAACGGCAAATCCGTTGTATTGGTATAATAGATACCAGTGCGGTATTGGGTACCGATATCATTACCCTGCTTGTTCAGTGACGTAGGGTCTATTGTTTTGAGAAATAGGTCAACTAGCAATTTAAGGTCAATGACCTCCGGATCGTAGCTTACCTTAACAGTTTCTGCAAAACCTGTTTTTCCGGTAGATACTTGTGTATAGGTCGGATCCTGAAGATTGCCATTTGCATAGCCAACCTCCGTTGCGGTCACACCACGCACTTGCTTGAAAAAATGTTCGGTTCCCCAAAAACAACCTCCAGCAAAATAAATGACTTGATCGTTGTTGTGTATATTATCCATAGTATGTTGTTTAGCTGATTTTATTCCTGTAGCTTTCTGTGAAAAGCCAAACTTGCTGACCACAAATAGACCTACGCCTAGGGCAAGCAGTACAAATAATTGTTTCATATTTCCTCACGTTTTTACTTCTTGTTTCTAAAGCATAACTAATTCCAGTTTGTTTACTTCTTGGAAATTGATATCGCCCTTTGTATTTAGATGCAAACATTATTCCCTTTCCATACCGTACTGACATTAAAAAAGGCTGGGAGGAGGAGAGCCTACTCATTTTGACACCAGGCAGACAAACTGATGGACGCTTTAGAAAAGTCTGACAAAAAGGCGCAGTCCGCATCCAGCTATTAGATCACAACAAAGCTTAGGTGAATGGACTATTTTTTATAATATCGTCGTCAAGCTCTGGGTCGGTCACCTGATATTTGGCAAGCTCATTTGATAATAATTTTTATTTGGCAGCTTTTTTGTGTCAATATAAAACGACGAATAGCTCTTCCGTAGTTAAAAAGGATAGAACAGAAATTTCTCACTTTAGATTTGATATAACATTTATGAAAACAATATTAAAGGCTTTCTCATTTTTATTGCTTAGCTCCATTCTCTTTGCTAGCTGCACCAACAAACCAAAGATCCAGTTTGTTGATAAAGATGGAAATATTCACCTACTTACCCGTGAAGGCGAGCGGATAGCGAACATAGGCTTGCAAAAAATTATTGCCCGTGGCATTGATACTGTAGTGACAATAGATGGCGAGGGGCGTCAAAAGATTTGGACAGCGACAGGTGCGAGCAATATTGATACAACCAAGATCCAGTTTTACTTAAAAAAACGAAATGGAAACAATGTGAATATTTATGTACCATCCGAAGGTTCACAGGAGCAACAAAATAATAGCGAGCAAACAATGGCAATCCTGTAAGCAAATAAAGATTAAGAAGTGGGATAATTTGTAAGAAAAAGTGACGAGATGATCGTAATTCTTCCGCTAAGCGATGGGCTATCCGAGTTTAGTCAGCCATTAGCTGTTGGCTGATCCAGATAAAATATTCATGATAAAGCGGATTATTAGGCAAGCATTTTCTTTACAGTGCTTTCAAGAACATCCAGATCAAACGGTTTTTCCAGAAAGGTGTCTGCTCCTGCGTCTTGAGCCAACTTTTCGAGATTGAGATTGGCTGATGAAAAAATAACGGGAATAGCATGGTATATGGGATGTGCTTTGAGTAATCGTGTCGCTTCCACGCCGCCGATAGCGGGTATCCAATTGTCCATCAAGACAAGGTCGGGTTGAACTTCTGCTACTCGTTCAATAACATTATGCGATGTTTCGGAAATCGCAACCCGATAGCCAAAGTGCTCAAGGACAATGGAACATATTTCCAAGATATTGACGTCATCGTCGAAGATCAGTATTGTTTTCGTGCCCATAGATAGTTAGTATATGTAGTTAGCGTAATATACGAAATAATCATGCCATTGGATTGCCAGCGATAAAAAAACTGGAAAATACGAAGGAAAACCTAGACGCTAGCCTCACAGCTCGCTCGCTTTTTCCGAATCTTTGGGCGGCATACTGGCATGGAGATAGCGAGTGGGTGTTAATCCCGTATGCTTCTTGAAAAAATTAATGAAACTGGATTGCTCCACAAAACCACAACTGCTTGTTGTTATTTTTATGGATAATTGTTGATCGAGACAGTATTTAGCTTTCTTTAGTAACTCCTGATTCCGGTATCCGCTAATGGGTATGCCAAACTTTTTTTTATGCAGGTTATTAAGATATGTAGGTTGGATATTCAGACTATCGGCAATATCTTTGATAAAAACATATTCGTCAGTGTAAGTTATTCGTTCGTAAATCAGCTGTCGCGTTTGTAGGACCATCAATTCGGGGATACGCAGTCGTCCATTCGCTTTTAATAGTTTATCCTTGCTGAGGTAAAGTAGATTCTGGATCTTTCCCAAGATGCTGATCTTTGGTATAAGGGGACTTTTTTCCAGTTCGGCACTTAACTCGCCGAGAATACGTCTGGTATGTTCCGAAGCCATGAAATTGATACTCGTTTTATAATGCTGAAGTTCCCGCATATTGGCAGCAATGATTTCGGCAAGATGTTCAAATTCCGCCAATTCACTGAGGTTGAAAAGGTCTCTGGGCAAAGTGAACCCCTGAATATGATATTTTCCAGGATCAAAATGTAAGGTGAAGCTTGCCTTTGGAACATAAAAGAAAACTCCAGTTTGAGGGGAAAATAAATATTCGGTATTGTTTTGGCATTGGCAATATCGAACAGGTTTGCGTCCATCCATATGATAAAGTAAATGTATTTGAGGGTTGAAAATCTGAAAGTCGATCCATGTAGGCACATCGACTTCGACGGTATAACTATAACTCTCCAGGTTGCCTGTTCTAAGGTATTCTTCAAATATACTGATCCTACTATTGCAAAGAAGTCTCTGCCGGCTACCTGGTAATCTTTGCCGCAGGGATTTTGTATGCATACTCCCGTTTACAAAATGCATATCTGTTTCTATTAATTGGAAGGATTGGGTGTGCATAGTGCTGTTCATTTATTAGGCCATCATTGGGCTTATTGGAAGAATTGGTTTTGCTCTTTAATTCAACTGATTAGCAAATAAAACACACAAAAATTCGTAAAGCAAGCATATTGCTTATAAAAAGCAGGATTCTGTAAAATTTTACGGAATGTTAAATATTGAAATAGATTTATAATTAAAAGAAATTTTGTAAGTTTGAATAGAGTGTTGTTTTGTTTTTGATGTTAAATCAATCCTATCAGTATTCGCTCCTGGCCGGAAAGACTAAGCTCTAATTTACCGTCAACTACGGTAAGACCAATTATTAATTAAGTTATCCATACGTATGCAGCGTCGAAAATTCAAGCGTTTTAGAATAATATTCTTGTGTTTATTAAGTAAAATAATTTCAGTAAGAAGTAGGGTAATGCCTAACCTCTTTTGTTGGACTGCATTCCTGCTTTTTTTTCTGTTGATAGATTTCCGAATTACGATTAGGGAAGCAGTTGAAGTTATTGGTTTTATACTAACCTTTCACGCTACCGTGGTCGAAGTATTTGTATTCGACAGGCTGGGCTTAACCATATATTCCGTGCCGTACCTGCTGACCGTTGCTTTGCTCTTTAGGACGGTAATTTTAGTTAATAACGTGTTGGCTTATGGCTATGCTAGGAATATTTTGTTTCAATCGAATGCGTACATTAGGTCTTTAAGTGCACCGAAAATGCTCCAAATTGCATTGCTCGATCGGCAGTGTTTTTCCTCTGAAAAGGACGGCATCCTTAGAAAGGGACAAAGAAGTGAGGCTATAACTGTTGGAAAAAAGATGCTTTTGTCCCAAGAGCTTGAATCTGGCCAACAAAAAATGCAATTTCTTTTTCCGAACGATACTAACCAATTCCTGGAGCCTTTAATGACGCTTTGGAAGAGAGAACGGGATTGCTTAGCATTAATGGAATATGTGTTGCGCAGACAAGATAAAACCGAGCTGCATGATCAAAAAACAATAAAATGCTTCCAAGCCGTAATTGTCGTGAAAGGTCTGCGCAAATCAGATGTATATATGAAAGACGGTACGATATCTTATATAGACGTTACTACAAAAACGCTGAGATCCAATCCTTGGTTGGTAAAGGTAAGTGCAACGGTCTATGTGAATATGCTATATTTTAGAATATACTTACACCGTCCTGAGGAGCTTAAACTTAATTCTCAAATCCGGAAAAAATTAAAACGCTTACTACCTGAAGAGAAGCTTAAAAAATTGGTTACACCCTCGCGAGATCTCAAAAACAATATAAATGATTTTTGGCGAACATTAAAAACAATAGATGAACAACGATTAAATGATGAATTTGAACTAATTTAAATGGACATTTTGCGGCTCTGCGATGGCGTACTTTACGCTATATTATTGCATTCAAAATCTTAAAGGAAATAATAGCTCATGCTATAGATAGCGGTATTTGGTTCATTTTTAGCGTTAATATTGTCTGAACTATAGCATAGTGATGATGTGATCTGTTTATTTCAGATTTTATAATTACTTAATATTAAATAAACGTTGTTCTGTTACTTTTGGAGGTGTAATGGAACACATTCAGCCTATCAAATCTGCCGACCAAAAAAGCTTTAATATCGTATACGAAAAGTATCACCGACAAATTTACGGGTTTGTCCTAAAACGAACTCAGTCTGATTATATAGCACAGGAAGTGACACAGTTGACCTTCATCAAACTGTGGAATCAAAGGGAAAAACTGAATGGGCAGCTCAGTATTTTAATCCAGCTGTTTGGTATGGCCAGACAGGTCATGATAGATCTGCTGCGCAAAGAGGCTACGCGTTTTAAACATGAAGGACAAACAGCAGCGACACCTTTTACAGATAGCCTGATCCGTGTGATCGAAAGCAAAGATTTATTACGTATGATGGAAAGGGATATCCAAAATATGCCGGCAATGCGCCGCAAGGTCTTTGAGTTAAGCCGCAAAGAAGGGCTTTCGCATAAAGAAATTGCAGCTCAATTTTCTATCTCCACAAAAACCGTAGAACAGCACATTAGCAAAGCCCTGTTACAGCTCAAACAACATCTCTATTCGATTATGCTATAAGTCCTTTATGTTAAGAATAATCTTCCTTTATTAAATAATTGTTAAGGAGTAGGGGACAAGGAGCTGGCCTGCGTAATAGGGGTATGAAGCATGACAAAAAGCAGCAACAGCTCCGAAAGAAAATCTGGAAAATGCCTTTTCTGGTGGATGAACTTTTCAAGGATGAAGATTGGCAAAAATTCGACAGCAGCTCTTCCAACGAAACCATCCCCAGCGATCGGATGAAAATAGTCATCCAGACCGTTATTCGAGAACAGGAGGAGCAATTAGACCGTAGAGCTCTGCGTAAGCATATGATTGCGCGATTGCTACGCTATGTCTCCGCAGCAGCGGTATTTTTATTCTTTTCATTTCATTTTATTACATGGTGGACACAGGATAAACAAATGATGTCGATGCGTGAGTCGCCTGCGTTTGCACGACGCGTGGCGGTCAATGATACAAGCTGGACCTTAATCGAAAATACAAGTCAACAAGCCATGCTGGTGGATCTACCAGATGGTTCTCGGGTCAAACTCTTTCGCAAAAGCCATATTCGCTATATAAAAAATTTTACGGCCAACACGCGCGATATACAGCTTGTTGGTAGAGCCTACTTTAAGGTGGCCGCGGATCCTCGACGTCCATTCTCTGTGATCGCAATAGGAACGAAGACAACAGCCCTTGGAACTTCTTTTACGATCAATACTTCCTTCAAAAATAATGCTGTGCAGGTAGCATTGCATAGCGGTAAGATACTCATATCCTCTGTTACCAACCGGTTTAAAAGGGTCTTTCTAAATAGTCCCGGACAGCAATTGACTATCGACAAGGTGGGCGGCACGACCTTGTCTGTGCAAAGTAAAAGGCCTACTGAGAAAAAAGGACATTTACCTGTACAGGATGCAGATCTGTTAGTGCTGAAAAACACCCCTATGCCTGCAGTGTTGCAGGCTTTGGAAAATGCATTCAATCATAAGATCAGTATTGGTGACAAAGGTATAACCGAAATTCATTATACAGGCAAGATTGACGTGCAAAAGGAGCAATTGAAGGATATCTTGACCACCATCTGCCTAATCAATGAATTGCGCTACGTCGTAAATGCGGATGAAAGTTACACGCTTTATAAACAGGAAAATACAATTATTGAAAATCTAAACAACTAACAGATATGCTCAAAAAAACAAATCCACAAAAAAAGAATGTGCTTATTTTTGCGCTGCTCGCTGCTGGACTTGGTCATGCTCATGCCCAGCAGGATCAGGTAAAAGGGGCAGTACAAAATGAAAAGGGTGAATTTATGCCTGGCGTCAGTGTTAAAGCGATCCAGTTAAATGGCGGGAAAAGCGTAACTACGAGCACGGACAACCGAGGACTATTCCATTTCCAAAATTTGGTCGAACGAGCGGGATATCAATTTGTATTCTCGGCCGTTGGCTTTCAGTCAGATACCTTATCGGGTTACGTTATTGAGGCGAGGAAGCCGCTTTCGCTCAGTGTCAAGTTGCAGCAGAGCGCGGTTAAACTAGATGAAGTCGTCATCGGCTATGGTCGGGTATCACGAAAGGATGTCACGAGCTCCATCAGTACCATTAAAGCTGAGGACACCAATGTAGGAGTGTTTACTTCTCCGGCTCAAATGTTACAGGGAAAAGTGGCGGGTTTGACAATTTCGACGAATAACAGCAACCCCAATGCAACTCCTTCCATCAGTTTGCGTGGTGCTTCGACATTGCGTAGCGGCGAAGCGATGGAACCGTATTATGTCATTGATGGTGTCCCTGGAGCATCTTTGACGTTGGTCGCTCCAGATGATATTGCCTCCATTGATGTGCTCCGCGATGCCTCCGCAACAGCAATTTACGGCTCCAAAGCGGCCAATGGTGTCATTATCGTTACTACCAAACGAGGAAAAACAGGACAGACAACGATCAATTATAACGGTTATTTGGCGATTGACAAAGTGGCCAAGCATTATGAGATGATGGACGCTTCGCAATACCGTTCTTATATCAGTGAAAATGGTTTTTCTATGGAGCCTACCGATGATCTGGGTGCGGATACAGATTGGCAGCGTGCAGTCGAACGCACTGGGATATCCAACAACCATAATATCTCTATCCTTGGTGGCGCCGAAAAAACACAGTACAGCATCAGTCTCAATACCATCAAAAATAATGGGGTCATCAAAGGTACTGACATGGGTCGTCAGATTGCCCGGGCATTTTTGCAGACTAAGGCACTCAATAATCGTCTGACTGCTTCCTTTAATGTCAACGCTAGCATTACGAAACAGAATGACGTCTTAGCATTGGATCAGGGGCTCAGTGTATACGATGCGATGTACTATTATTTGCCGGTCTCGCCAATCAAAAAAGCAGATGGTGCCTGGTTTGAAAAGCCTGACCGCTCGCAGTATGCGAATCCTGTATCGTTGATCGAAGAAAATACAAATTTTTCTAAAACCAAAGTGATTCAAGCTCATGCCAAGCTGGGCTATGAGATTTTGCCCGGATTGACTTATAATATCGATCTTTCTCTTCAAAACCGACAGTTCAATAATGCGCAATATAACTCCAATCTTTCCATGGCTGCCCGGGGACAAAATGGAAAGTCTATCCGCGCAGCGGTAGAAGATGAACGCAAAGTGATGGAAATGAACCTCAGCTATGAAAAGACGTTTGCTGATAAACATAAAGTGTCGGCCTTGGCCGGATATTCTTGGGAAGAGAACAATAATAATGACGGCTTTCAACTGACGACATCGGATTATTATAACGACGATTTAAGCTATTATAACCCAGGAATGGCCAATGTTGTTGACCTGCTGGGATTTGGGAATTATTACCTCTCTACGTTGCGTATGATCTCAGTATATGGCCGGGTAAATTATGCGTACAACAGTAAATACCTACTACAGGCGACACTGCGGCGCGATGGGTCTTCAGCCTTTGGTACCAACAACCGTTGGGCAACTTTCCCTTCGGTATCAGCGGCCTGGCGCTTGTCAGAGGAGCCTTTCATCCGCGAAATGGGGGTTTTTGATGATCTGAAACTTCGCGCAGGTTATGGTGTCAGTGGGAATTCGCTCGGCTTTGACGCTTTTACCGCACAAAGTGTTCAGGGGGCATCTTCGAGGTTCTTCGATTATGTGAATGCGCAAGGCTTGATAAGCCCATTACGGACATTGCAGGTGCTTCGAAATAGCAATCCCGACCTTAAATGGGAAACGACCAGTATGATCAATCTCGGTCTGGATTTTGGATTTTTAAATAACCGTCTCACGGGATCATTGGAGCTTTATAAAAAGAAAACGAGTGATCTGATCTACGATTACCAGGTGAGCCAGTCGAAATATATCTTTCCGATACTGACAGCTAACGTGGGCGAAATTGAAAACCGTGGGGTAGAGCTGACGCTAAATGCAAAAGCTATTGATAAAACGCATTTTAAATGGAATACCGGATTGGTACTGTCGCATAACAGCAATAAGGTCGTGAGTATTGCCAATCAGCAATTTACCCAGGATTATATTGAGCTCTCGGATCTGGGTGGGGCAGGGCAAAGTAATTTCTTTCAGCAACGCCTAACACCGGGTGCACCCATCGGACAGTTCTATACCTGGGAATGGGCTGGGTATAATGATAAGGGTGTGTCCGTATTCTATGCGCGGGATGCGAAGACCGGTGAACGTACCGGCGAGACCACCATCACACCTCAAAAGAAAGATCAGGCCGTGACCGGAAGCCCGCAGCCGAAATTAACGTTGGGCTGGAGCAATAGCTTTTCTTATAATAGCTTTTCTTTGACTGGTATGTTCCAGGGAGCCTTTGGTCAGAAGATCTTGAATGCTACGCGTGCACGCCATTCGAACGTAGTCGGAAATGCGGGGCAAAAAAATCTGCTTGCCAGTGTATTGGAGACTGAAAGAATGACAGACATCAATGCACATTACTTATCTGATCGTTACCTGGAGAATGGAAGTTTCTTGCGCTTGGCTTACATCACGCTAGCGTATAATCTGCCGATCAGAAATATACCTGTGAAAAATCTAAGGGTCTATGCAACGATGAATAATGTTTTTGTAGTAACAAAATACAAAGGGATCGACCCGGAGGTTGGGCTAGGGGGATTAACCCCTGGGATTGATAATCGCCAAACGTACCCGCGTACGCGCACTTTAATGTTTGGACTAAACTTTAACCTATAGGGCATTGATTTATGAAACACCCCTGTTCGAAAAATGTATAGACGATTGAAATAGACTGGGGATTGTTAGGACCTTTAAATGAGTAATCGAGCATAGCAGGCTCATGAAATAATATTTATATATGAAATCAAAACTTTTTATTCGCTTGTTCACACTATCGGTTTTGGCCTTTTCAATGGCTTCATGTACCGATTTGGATGTTGATATAAAATCGCAGCATACGGAGTTCCCTAATACCGAGCGGGCTGCCGAAGCTATTCTGGCCGACGTATATGCGGCCTACCGTGGAGCACTTGGCCGTGACCACTGGATGATTCAAACGCTTTCAGCGGATGAAGCTGTCAGTGTTGCTATCGGTAGTGATTATTACGATGGCGGCCGATACCGTGAATTCCATGTACACAATTGGTCTGCAGACAATGGTTTGCTACCCAGTATCTGGAATTCGGCCTCTACTGGGATTACACTAGCCAATAATGCGATCACGCTATTCGGTGAGGACAAAGCAGAATTTACTGCTCCTGCCCGCGCCATTCGAGCGTATTATTATTTTATATTAATGGATAACTTTGGTGCAGCACCTTTGATTACTGGACCCATCGATGCTGTACCTGCACGTTCAAGTCGGGCGGATATCTGCCGCTTTATTGAGTCAGAACTGCTCGCGGTGGTAGATTTGCTACCGAATACGGTATCAGTGGCGACATACGGTAAAGCAACAAGATATATGGCTGAAGCGCTGTTGGTAAAATTATACCTGAACTGGAACGTATATATGGCGGCGGATGTGGCGAACTATTCACCTGCTGCACAGAATGAAAAATTAAATGATGCCGTTGCGTTGTGCGATGATATCATTGCATCTGGACAGTTTAATTTAACCAGTCATAAGTTTATGACCAAATTTCGACCAGATAATGGCTATCAGATCAAAGATTTTATTTTTGCCGTACCCTTTGATCGGGAAAAACAGCAGGGTATGACCTATGCACGTTTTTGGATCCACCGCAGTGCACAGAATCAATTCGCTCAATTGCCGCAAAGTGTAGGGGGGACTTTTCGTGTGTTACCATCTTATCTGGACAAATTTAATTTGGAGGGAGATGAACGCAACGCCTCTTATATTGGCGGGAAGCAATATTATTGGTCGAACTATGCGGAAGATAAAAGCCGTCCCTTCCTGATCAAAACTTCCAAACGCGGCATAGACCAGGATTATAATGGTGCTGACGCTGATGTGCAATTTGACTGGCAAATGGAAACCTCGAGAGAGATTGTTTTGCGCCCTGATGGTGGTGCTACATTAAATGCTGGCAACGACCAAAAAGGCCGGTCAATGGGATACCGCTCCATAAAATTCTATATGGATGTTGCCGTGACTTCTGCAAATCAGCGTAATCAGAGTAATGATGTACCTGTATTTCGTTATGCCGATATCCTGCTGATGAAAGCCGAAGCGATCCTGCGGGGTGCAACTGTCACCCGAGGTGAAACACCGCAATCTTTGCTTAACCAGGTCCGGGCTTATGTAAATGCACCCGCAATGACAGTTGCGCCCAATCTAGCGGATATATTGGATGAACGCGCACGCGAATTTGCAGATGAATCCTGGCGACGGAATGACTTGATCCGTTTCGGGAAATTTGAAGATAATTGGGGCTTCCGTTCGCTCTACCCAGCTGGAATGACGGAGAAGTTTCGCCGTATCTTTCCAGTGCCTACCACGGTATTAAACGTAAATACACATTGGAAACAGAACCCTGGTTATTAGTTATCATTATGAAACGTAGAACTTTTATGAAAAATTCCCTAAGTACGGTCATTACGGCCGGCCTTGGGGGAATTTCGCTCAACAACTTGGCGTTGGCAAAGCCGACGCAGTTCGAAAGCGAAGATTTGCAGCACATGCATAGGCCCAAAGACGAATATGATATTCACTTTATGGCTGTAGGGGACTGGGGCCGCAATGGGGCTGATCATCAACTGGCAGTAGCGAAGCAGATGGGGAAATGGGCTGACGAGTATGCCAATGACTTTATCATCTCCACCGGAGACAATTTCTACCCCTCAGGTGTAGTCAGCGAACACGATCCCTTGTGGCATTATTCCTTTGAAAATATATACACAGCCTTTTCGCTGCAATGGGATTGGTATCCAATATTGGGTAATCATGATTATAAATCGGATCCGGACGCGCAGGTACGCTATAGCACTATCAGCAGACGTTGGAAGATGCCATCACGCTATTACAGTAAAACATTTGCGCTCAAAGATGGCAAAAAAGTATTGATGGCATTTATCGATACCAACCCGATGATCCCTGAATTTTATGCAAATAGTGAATATGGTCCTCATGTAGCTGGGCAGCAACCCGAAAAGCAGTTGGCTTGGCTGGATCAGCTGTTGGCTAATTCAGATGCTTATTGGAAAATTGTGGTAGGGCACCATCCCTTATATACTGCTGGACCGCGAACCAATAATTACGATACACTAGCAGTAAGAAAAGTCCTGGAAACCATTTTTGAAAAACGTGGCGTGGATATTTATTTGTCAGGACATGAACATTCGCTGCAGCATCTAAAGGTGGTAGGAAAAAGATTTCATCAGTTTATCTCCGGTGCGGGATCTGAAGTAACGCCGGTCAAACTTGATCTGCCGTATAGCCGTTTCGTGATGGATCAATATGGTTTTTTTTATTTTTCCATCAATAGCACTGCCATCGAATGTCAGGTTATCAGCCATGAAGGCAATCAACTGTATAAAACAGTGGTTCAAAAAGTGTAGATAGGGGAGTTGAAAAGAGAATATTCTTTTCTAGATTAAATCTTTTAGACGGTGACTGCTGTTATAAAAGTGTGGAATAAGGGGAATGTCTTTGTTTTATGGGCATTTCTTTTAGCAACATTTAACTGGAAGCGAATGATGAATGAAAAACATACAGTATCTCTTTGTGTCAACGGAAAAGAGCAGCAGTTAACTCTGTTGCCCTGGGTATCATTGTTAGATGCACTTCGCGAACATCTGCATCTTACCGGAACAAAAAAGGGCTGCGACCATGGACAATGTGGTGCTTGCACTGTATTAGTTGGCGGTCAGAGGGTATTAAGTTGCCTCACTTTGGCTGTTATGAAAGATGGGGCAACTATTACAACGATCGAGGGACTGACGACAGGTAATGAGTTACATCCTTTGCAGCAGGCTTTTATCAAACACGATGCTTTCCAATGTGGGTACTGTACACCAGGCCAAATCTGTAGTGCCCTTGGATTGTTTGCTGAAGGGAAGGCCTGCACAAGGGAGGAAGTGCAAGAGCTGATGAGTGGCAATCTTTGTCGTTGCGGCGCCAATAGGGGAATAATTGATGCAATCATGGAGGTGAAAAAAGAACTGTATGAATAATTTCGCTTTTAGACGAACAACCACTGTAGCGGATACAATCGCCCTAATGGAGCCAACGGCGGCTAACCGGGTCATTGCAGGAGGTACGAATCTGGTCGATTTGTTAAAATATGTTGTCACGGAGGCGGATCTCCTTGTGGATATCAATGGCATTGAGAGCATGCGCACGGTGAATCAGCTTGATCAAGGTGGCGTACGTATTGGCGCATTGCTTACAAATGCCCAAACAGCTTATCATCCGATGATCGAAACGAAGTACCCTTTATTGTCCAAGGCAATTTTGGCAGGAGCATCTGCACAGATTCGAAATATGGCCACCAATGGTGGCAATCTCTTGCAACGGACCCGATGTTATTATTTCTATGATCCGAATGCTCCCTGCAATAAAAGAACTCCGGGATCGGGATGTTCGGCAGTGAACGGATATAATCGCATTCACGCGATATTGGGGCATAGCGAGCAGTGTATCGCTGTCTTTCCCTCCGATATGTGTGTGGCACTGGCAGCATTGGATGCAACTGTCAATGTTGTTGGCCCTCAGGGAAACCGAACTATTCCTTTTAAAGATTTCCATAGGCTGCCAGGAGATACACCGCACCTGGATAATAATTTACTACATGGCGAATTGATCACGGGGATCGATCTTCCAAAACAGGGTTTTGGGGACTACTATTCCTATTTGAAACTTAGGGACAGGAGCTCTTATTCATTCGCTCTGGTGGCGGTCGCTTCGGCATTTACTATTGAAGATGGATTGATTAGAGACGCCCGGATAGCGTTAGGTGGCGTGGCCCACAAACCTTGGCGTATCCGCGAAGCGGAGCAATTTTTGATCGATAAAATACCGGATCGGAAATACGTTGAAACGGCAGCTCAAATGGTTACTGATGGCGCAGTGGCATTCGCGCATAATAAATTTAAAATTGATCTGGCACAGCGGGCAATTGTCAGAAACTGTCTTATGGCGTTAAATCCCAAAACACAGCGGCCTGGTGCAAAGCCTTCTTTATAATTTAAGCAAAAAAGCTATGGAGAATTCAGTATCTATTGGAACAGCGGTAGGCAGATTGGAGGGGAAGCAAAAAGTGACAGGAAGTGCGAAATATGCAGCTGATTATCAGGCTGAACATCTATTATATGGTTATGTAGTAAATAGTACAATTACAAAAGGTGAAATCATATCAATTGATGTTTCAACAATAGCGCATATAGAAGGGGTAGTTAAGGTATTTACGCATGAAAATAGGCCTTCAACACCTTGGTTTGATATTCAATACGCAGACATGGATGCTCCTCCAGGGACAGTTTTTAAACCATTGAAGGATAATAAGATCCTATACCATGGCCAACCGATTGCCTTGGTTGTGGCTGAAACTGTTGAAGCAGCGCGTTATGCTGCTGCTAAGATCAAAGTAGTCTATAAGGAGGAAAGCTTTGAAACAGACTTAATGGAAAACTTACGTAGATCAAGAAAAGCCAAGAAAGGCTTAGCATCGCTGCTGAAACCACCCCCACCAAAGCCGACGGGAGATTTTGAGCAGGCATATACCAAATCCTCCGCAAAGGTCGATTGTACCTTCAGACATGGCACAGAGCATCATAACCCAATGGAACTCTACGCTTCCACCGTTATCTATCAGGGGAAAGGAAAGCTAAAAATCTACGATAAAACACAGGGTACTATAAATTCACAGCTGTATGTAGCGAATGTGTTTGGTCTGAAGATGAAAAATGTGCAAGTAATATCACCTTTCGTTGGTGGTGCATTTGGTTCGGGACTGCGGCCGCAGCATCAGCTATTTATGGCGGTAATGGCTGCTCTGGAACTGAAACGTAATGTACGGGTGTCCTTAGACCGTAAACAGATGTATATGATCGGTCATAGACCGCCTACGGTCCAATTCAGTCGCTTTGGTGCAGATAAGCAAGGGAAGGTCAACGCGATCTATCATAAGGCGATAGCCGAGACCTCGCGATTTGAAGACTATGTAGAAATTGTAGTCAATTGGGCAAATATGCTATATCCTGCCGAAAATACGTTGCTTGCTCATGAACTTGTGCCGTTGGATGTGTATAGCCCGCTGGATATGCGCGCACCCGGTGGCAGCACTGGGATGCACGCTGTCGAAGTTTCGATGGATGAAATTGCCTACAAACTTCATATTGATCCGCTAGAACTACGCCTGATCAATTATTCGACAGCTGATAAAAGCAGTGGGAAGGAGTATTCGAGCAAAGAGCTGATGGCCTGTTATCTCCAGGGAGCCAAACAATTTGGCTGGGGTAATAGAAATCCCGAGCCGAGAAGCATGAAAAGGGGAAATAAGTTAGTGGGATATGGAATGGCGACAGGCATTTGGGATGCTAACCGCATCTTGGGGAGGGCCGAAGCAATAATGTTCCCCAATGGTAAAGCCCAAATTAAAAGTGCAGTAACCGATATAGGTACAGGCACACTCACCATTATGACACAGATTGCCGCTGATACATTGGGACTTGCAATGGAGGATGTTGAATTCTCCTACGCGGATAGTACAATGCCTTTTGCACCCATTCAGGGCGGCTCATTTACCACGGCTACTGTTGGATCTGCTGTACAAGCTGCCTGCGCGGCATTAAATAGAAAACTTTTTAGAAAAGCACAGCATATGGCGGGATCAAAACTCAAGGATCTGCGCTTTCGAGAGGTGTGTTTTAGCAATGGTTTTATTTTTTCAAAGGATGATCCCTCTGTTAGCGTAGCTGTTGTCGATGTTATTCAGGCCTCCGGTCAAAAACCGATAAAGACAAGCAATACTTCCCTGCCCAATCCTTTTCAATATAATAAGAAGGCCCGCGCGGTGCATAGTGCTGTTTTTGTGGAAGTCGAGGTAGATGAGGAACTGGGTGTGGTGGAAGTAAAACGGGCGTTAACTGCCGTGGCAGCGGGAAAGATCATTAATCCAAAGACCGCTGAAAGCCAGGTTTTGGGCGGAATGATATGGGGGATTAGCAAAGCATTGCATGAAGAGACGATAATGGATAACAATCTAGGGAAATATATCAACACCAATCTGGCTGAATATCATATTCCTGTTCATGCAGATATCCAGGATCTGCAGGTCTTATTTATTCCCGAGGAGGATCATCATGTCAATGAATTGGGGGTAAAGGGGGTAGGTGAAATTGGTGGTGTCGGAATGCCACCTGCGATTACCAATGCGATATTTCACGCAACGGGTAAGCGGATTTATGATTTACCGATCCATTTCGACCGGTTGTTATAACCGCATTTGCAAATCGTGTATTCGGCCGTTACGAGCCGGAAGTTGCTGGATGGAAATTACCTGTGCAAATTTGGACGGGACCGGAATAATGCGGTTCCTTTTTTTCTTATTTGGATTTTTATTGACAGGCTGTTGTCACATTTTCCATTATTTTTACATTACCAGAGGAAAACTGCTTATAGCATGCTTTTGGAACACACATGTAAAATAACCAATAAACACTATCTGGATATCAATAAATAGATATGGACAATATACAACAAACTAAAGAAGTACAATCTATCAGCATCAATACGAAAGAGGAGTGGCGGCAGTGGCTAACATTACATCACCATACCGAACAAGCTGTTTGGATTATTTGTAACACAAAGAATTCGGGTCTGCCTGCTGTAGCCTGGAGCGAATTGGTGGATGAAGCATTGTGCTATGGCTGGATTGATAGTACGAGGAAGGCAATCAAGGTGGGAACTTTTAAGCAGTTGTTTAGCAGGCGCAAACCTCGCGGTACCTGGTCCAGGGTCAACAAGGAAAAGATCGAGCGACTTACGGCAATGGGATTAATGACTGAAGCGGGACTAGAAGCAGTGCGGTTAGCGAAAGAAAATGGTTCGTGGTCAGTTCTTGACAGCGTGGAGAGCCTTCAAATTCCAGCGGATCTGGAAAATACATTTAAAAGTTTTCCAGGGTCGGCGGTATTTTTTGACGGCCTAAGTAAATCCGTAAAAAAAATGATGTTGCAATGGATCGCGCTGGCGAAACGCCCAGAAACTCGGATTAAACGGATATTGGAAATCGCAGAACAAGCTGCCAGTCAAAAAAAGCCAAAGCAATTTCAATAATTTAAACGTGTTGAGCAGATCATTATTTTATTATTTGTAATTATTCTAAATAACACTTACCTTAGTGATGACATAAGCACTTAAATTTGTTGTTTCATAGAAAAGACTAGTCGTGAGATTAGTCTTTTTTTGATTTTAGAGATGATCATTGCAGATCGCGGAATATCATTTGTGCCATGGAATTTTATAATGGCAGCCTTGTCCAGTTCACGACTGAAAATGTCCGGTTGGACTATTTATTAGATCTTTTACCTTCATATATGCAATATGTTTGCTTCATCAATTTAAAAATACAACACAATGAAAGCATTCAAAAAAATTACAATCTCTAGTGCACTATGCACAATTTTATTCTCGACCTTAACAATCGCTTGCAGCAAGGACGGAAATGAGGCCCCAATTGGTCAGGAAATACCTGCAGTGGATCATAGCACTGCAAAGACCAATTTTGTCAAGGTGAACGGAACGGATTTTGCTTATCGGACTTGGGGCCGGGAGAGCGGGATCCCGTTGATTTTACTGCCCGGCACAGGAGGGTCTATGGATGATTGGGATCCTGCGGTGACCAATGGTCTCGCAAAACAGTATAGAGTGATCATATTTGATAATAAAGGAGTGGCATCTTCAAAGGGAACAACCCCAAATACAGTGCAGGCGATGGCCGATGATACGATTGATTTTATAAAAGCTATGAATCTAGGCAAAGTAAACATTATGGGGTTTTCGATGGGTGGATTTGTAGCACAACGCATTGTACTGACGAAACCTACGCTTGTGAATAAAATCATTCTGGCGGATAGTGGTCCTAAAGGTGCTATAGGGCTTTCCAATTTACCAAATATCATCGCTGGAACTGCGGGGCTCAGTCCGGAGGCATCGTACTTAAAGCTTGGTTTTACTGACTCAAAAGCTAGCATCGAAGCTGGTAAAGCATCCTTTGCAAGAGTTCAGTTTCGCACGTTAGATAGGGACCTCCCCTTGAGTGAAACAACTTCAACCGCGCAATTTACTGCGGTATTAGCATGGGCACAACCGGATGCGGACGCACTTAAAGAGATCGAAAAAATCAAACAGCCGGTGTTAATAGTCCATGGCGATAGAGACCTGCCAATAGCGATTGAAAATGCACACAATATGAAGCAGCATATAACAAATGCTGTTTTGCTGGAATTTAAGGATTCAGGTCATGCAGCATTTTATCAGAATCATGAAGCGTTCTTAGCAAAGGCCTTGGAATTTTTAGGACAATAAGAGATCAAGGGCATCAAGGTTGGCTGGATACACTGCCAAGTGTGTTCAGCGCATCGCAATTGTTTAGTTATATTGTGCAGACTAGCGCGACAGCTAGTCTGCACAGTTTTTATACCCGATATTCAAGTATGTCTTGGAAGTGCAAAAGAGATTAGGAGATATTCAGCCAGCCGGTTACCAAGATATAGGCTCCCTCATGATCGCCGATAAAGTGGACAATTTAAACATTAAAATGGACAGGATCAAAGTATTGATTCCTTGGTTTACCTGTCTTCCAGCCAACTCAGGAATAGGGAGGTCTTTTCCTTTCCGATCAATAACTTGTCATCCGTGGGTATGGTAAGTTTGACATAGAGTTTTCGTGCAAAATAATGCTCTACTTCTTTGATCGCCGAAAAGTTGATCAGGTATTGCCTGTTAAGCCGAAAAAATTCTCTGCTGGATAACTGTGCCGCCAATTGATCCAAAGACTGGTTAACGTCAAAATGTTCACTCTTAAAAGTGACTATCGTAGGGGAAGTATAATTGATGTAAATGTAAGCTATATCTTCGGTTTTGACTGTCAGATATTTGTTGTTCTTAAAGACAAGGAAACTTTTCTTTTTATTTTCTTGTCCATTGATTTTTTGGATCATTTCGATCAGGGTATTTTCTGATGTCTTTTGAAAGAAATTCTTGAAGTTATCGACTTTTTCAAATGCATTTTTAAGGTCAGCTTCCGAAAAAGGTTTCAGGAGATAATCTATTCCATTTTCTTTGATGGCATCCATTGCATATTCACCAAAAGCGGTACAGAAAATCACCGGACAGTGGATTTTTATAGATTTAAAAATATCGAAACTTATCCCATCGGAAAGCTGTATGTCCATAAAAATAAGATCAGGGGAGGGAATATTGGATAGATAATCTATAGCGCCTTCAACGCTTTGTATCTTTGCAATAATCTTACTTTCAGGACGCAGCTTCAATATGAGATTTTCAAGGGAACGGGCGGCTTTAACCTCGTCTTCAATTATTAGGATATTCATATATAATAGGAAGTTTTATTGTAAATGTTTCATTGTCTGCAAGGATTTGGATCTCTCGCTCTGACAGATGTAGATAACGTTGGTTGATATTCTCGAGGCCCAATCCGGTTGATGGTTCTGGAATTTTTCGCATCTGCAGATTGTTTCTGACAACCAGATACTCTTCCTCACGGTTAATATGGATGTGAAGGGGTTTATCCAGCGAAACGATGTTATGTTTGATGCAGTTCTCTACTAATAGCTGAAGCGTAAAAGGAGGTATTAAAGTGGTATAGAGCTCGGAGCTTAGGTTATGCGAGACTATGAGTCCTTCTTCAAAACGAGCCTTGAGCAAATAGATATAGGAATCCATGATCTCCAGTTCCTCTTTAAGTGTCAATAGATTCAATTTTAGGCTTCCGAGTGTGAACCTGTAAAAATCAGCAAGCTTAATAATGAATTCTGAAGATTGGCTGTCATGACTTTCGACCATGTATTTCAAGGTATTAAGACTGTTGAAAAGAAAATGCGGGTTGACCTGCTGCTTGAGCAGCTCATATTGGGCAGCCAGGTTTGCCGACATTGAACGTTCTAGCTCACGCACGACCTGTTGATTTAAGTAGGTTTGGTAGAGCAGGTGAATAAACATGTAGAATGTAAGATTGATTAGTATACCCCTTACTTCATACATCAACATTTTGGGGCCAAAATTAAGATGGGAAAGGATATAATATTGTATAGAGGACAGCAAAAACATCAGTATCAGCCCTACACCTAATCCTATGAAAAGTTGCGCTGAAATAACATTTCTGCTTCCTGTTTTTTTTGTATAAGCAGGTATTGAGTAAATATTGTAATACCAGATCAACAAAGCAAAACCAGCCGTCACTACAAAATCGGCTATCCCCTCGGCAAGCACAAAATGATGGTCCACAATTTTGGGGATAGAGGTCAATATCCCCAACGATATCGAACTTATCCAAATCAGTCGATGTGATATGGAAAATGATGTTTGCAGATTTTTTATCACGATACTTAATTTAAATTTCTTATTTATTTTGTCGGTTTGCGCAAACAATGTGAAAGCAGACAAATTACTAAAAAATGTTTGTTATATTGATACCTTGAACGCATGACATTTATATTTTCCAAAAGCTATTTATCTAGCCATGGAATCTGCCTCGACAATAGCCTCAGCAAATTTTATAGGAGCCTCCTGTGGTAAGTTGTTCCCAATTCCGCCGGTCAGCGTGTGATGCATATACTTTCCGATATATTTAGCGGCATAATTTTCGGGTGGCGGGAAAGCTGCACCGTTGGCGTCACCTTCGAGTGTCACTGTCGGGACGGTGATTGCTGGCGATTGTGCCAATTTAGCCTCAAGTGTGTCATATCGTTTCTCTCCTTTGGCTAGGCCAAGGCGCCAGCGGTAATTATGGATAACAATATCAACATGGTCTGGGTTATCAAAAGCTTTAGCCGAATGTTGATATGTACTATCATCAAAG
The DNA here is from genome assembly GCF_013167215.1 of Sphingobacterium prati. Taxonomy (GTDB): domain Bacteria; phylum Bacteroidota; class Bacteroidia; order Sphingobacteriales; family Sphingobacteriaceae; genus Sphingobacterium; species Sphingobacterium prati. Next base: position 183,466 of record NZ_JABJWY010000024.1, on the reverse strand, counting down.
GCCCATTTTGGAGATGCTGTTTTCCATATTAATCTGTTGAAAGCATTCGTATTGCTCTTATATCCTTCATATCCTCTTTCTGTAGCAAAATAATACTGATACCACCATAAGAATTCGGCATTTGGAGGCAAGGGCATTTGATTTGCTTTGGGGCTCCCGATCAGATAACCGCTCACAGCAACCAATGCCAAGCAACGTTCGGGCCATAATGCGGCAATGATATCTGCTGTTCGCGCTCCCCAATCAAATCCACCGATAATGGCCTGATTAATTTTTAAAGCATCCATGAAAGCGATGATGTCCTGTGCAACAGCCGACTGCTGGCCGTTGCGGAATGTTTGCGGTGAAATGAATGTTGTCGTTCCATAGCCTCTGAGATAGGGGATGAGCACGCGGTACCCTTTTTCGGCAAGTAGGGAAGAAGACTTTTCAAAGCTATGGATGTCATAGGGCCATCCGTGAAGCAGTATCACTGGTTTTCCAGTCTTGGGCCCTACCTCCGCATAGCCTACATCGAGCAGGCCTGCCCGGACCTTTTTTGTGTTTTGAAAAGCTGAATTGACAGCGATATTTACTTGTACTTTGTCCTCATGGGAAAGTTGCTGTGATGTCACTGATGATGCACCTGTGACTATTAGCATGCTCATCAGCAGTGCGATAAGTGCATTTTTACTGAAATTTGATATCCTTTTCATTGTTTTTATTTTTAACTATCTTTTTTATTCTGTTTGCCTAACTATTGAGGAAACGTTACTGGCTTATTGTCTAAAATGTGCGAAATGCGCTGTTCCTTTGACTGATTTGTGGGAATTTGCCCAAATTCGGTGTGATATTCCAATACCCCGTCTAGTCCAGGTTTTAGGGTCTCCACAAGAATAAGTTCACCGTTTACTTTACTCCCAAAATAATTGGGATCATCCTGCATCTTGTAAGTGACAAGTTTCAGCGAAGCGTGCTGCTGCGGATGTTGGGGATTGGACAGGAGTAAAATTGCTATTGAATTTCCATATAATGCTGACATGGTCTGCATATCAGGGTTGAAAGATGAGGAAATAAATCGAAGGTCACCCGGATCAAACATAAAGCGAATATTGTCCGTTTCTTTATCGGTATTCTTGGTACATGAACCAAAGATTAAACTACCAAAGAGCAGTATACATAGGGTCTTTTTCATTTTTGGATTGTTTTTAGATAATGTTCGATCAGTTTTCTGGAGTTTACTTTTGGCGGTACATTAAACAAGTAACCCGTCGATTCAGCCAGTTGCCTATGACAGCTGATACAAGATTGCTGCGCAAATAGGGCTGTCTTTCCTGTAGGCTTTAGCGCCTGCCCATTGAATTTTGCGAAGCCCCAACCTTCGGTATCAGTAAATTCTTTGCCATCCCTGACCATATATTGCATGTTCACAAAATCTCCGGGTACGATATTACCATCGGGCTTTCTGATTTGTTTGAATACGGCTTTGGCCACAGCGCTTCCATCGGGCCATGGATGGAAGTTTTCCTGTTCAATCGCTTTGACAGCGATGTCATTTCCATAGATCACGCGTATTGTGTTGTCGATAAGCGTGCTCATGCCAATTACTTTCCAGTTTTTGAAATCAGCGTTGTATTTTATCCCATTGGGTGACACCGATGTAGTGCTTGACAGTGGGGCAAGCTCCTCCTGTTTTTCCTGCTTTACATGACGTTGTGTCCGAATGATACTGTCTTTATCGCATAACGAAAGTGCATACTGTTTTATGATCTGTATTTCATTTGCAGATAATCTGGCCTCCGGATACGTAAGTACGTAAGCAGGGAGAGGCATTTTACCAGCATTAACCATATTGAAGATGGCGTAGAATTTTCCTTTGTGTTCCGCATCTGATAGCTTGTCCCATTCCGAAAAATTCATCACTTCGCGAGCTCGGACGATATCTTTGTTAACGATCCACGAAATGGGCGCTATTTTATCAAAAAAAGATAATTGCTGTTCATTGGAGTGACAGCTATAGCAAGAACGTTCCAAAATCAGTTCAATATTTTTTGGCACATCCCGCAAATGACCCGTAACTTGCTTCTTTTCTAATGGCATATTGAAAAGTTGTAAGATGATGAAACCAGTTGCGATGCAGAGAATTATAGGTATAAGCTTGACCTGTTTTAAGTAGTTCATGATAATTTGCTGTTTTGTTGTGTTAAAATTACGCCAAGCACAAGAATAGGAAAAGTTCAAACCCCTTGAGCTGGACATATTGCAACTTGAAATCAGCTTTTTGAATAGTGAAATGGACAGCACTTGTTGCTATAAGTCTATACCTGCAGCCTCAATGATTTCACCAGACTTTTGATTTTGTTGGAAGCAATGATTTCCTATGCATCATTGTTGTCAGCGAGCTTAAATGAAAACTACTATGGCCTTTGAGCTCGCATTGTTGCAGTTCAGGGGAAATCTGTGTACTCATCCCGTTGGGGTACTGTTGATTGTGTTACCAGATTTCTAAAAAAATTGACAACCATATGGAAAGAAAAGGGCTAGATTTTCGATAACGTTACCGCTACTTTATTCGGTCAATCACTTGTATTTATAGCTGCGATGGTCTTTCTTTGAGTATAACGCAATGGAAATAAACTAAATCCATCAATTTAAATCGATAAATTATGATAGCTCGAATCGACAGTAAACGCTTGTTTTTTCTGGGGCTACTTAGCTGTTGTCTCTTCTTTTATATCGGGAGAGTAGAGGCACAGCAGGTCGCCCGGACAGGAAAAGTTACCAGCGCAACGGATCAGAAACCGCTAGCAGGGGTGACGGTCCTAAATCTTAGCACACAACTAGCGGGGCACACCGATCAGGACGGTAATTTCAGTATCAAAGCTGCGGCAGGAGACAGGCTCAAGTTTTCACTGATTGGGTATAAATCTGCTGAATTACCTGTGACAACAGCGATGGCATTGAAAGTAAGTCTGACCCAAGAGAATTTTACCATCGATGAGGTCGTGGTAACCGCGTTGGGGATCAAAAGAGAGACACGGGGGCTTACCTATGCCACTCAGCAGATCAGCAGTAGCGCCGTGAATGATGTACGCGACAACAGCGGTAATATTATGAGCAGCCTCACAGGTAAGGTGGCTGGCGCTGTTATCACCACGGCTGCCTCTGGTCCGGGGGCTTCAGCTCGGGTAGTGCTCCGGGGTAATAAATCAATTTCTGGAAATAACAATGCTTTAATTGTTGTCGATGGGGTGCCATATGATAATTCAAGCGCGCAGCAAGCTACGGGTACGACCTATAATTACGGTACCAGTGATGGCGCGGCCAATATTAATCCAGATGATGTGGAATCGATCAATGTGCTCAAAGGCCCGTCAGCGGCGGCACTATATGGAAGCAGGGCCGCAAATGGGGCGATTCTAATCACCACTAAACAGGGGAAAACAGGGCGATATACAATAGACTACAATGGCAGTGCTTTTTTTGATCAGGTAAACTTGCTGACTCAATTTCAAAATACCTATGGTCGTGGAAATGGCGGTGTGAGCGGCTCCAATATCGGGGAGAGTTGGGGACCACAGGCACAGACCTATAAAAATAATGTAAAAGACTTCTATGAAAACTCGGCTACCTTTAATAACAGCATCAGTACCTACGGTGGTACCGAAAAACTGCAAGGTTATGTATCGTATGCCAACAATAAAATCGGAGGTATTATCCCAGGCAATGCACTCAAACGCAATAGTCTCAACCTACGGGTAAATACAGCGTTCATTCCTAAACTGAAAACAGATGTCAAGCTCAATTATGTCAATCAGCAGATCGACAACCGGCCACGTCTGGGTGATATGGGTATTCCTGTGGAAGCATACATCATTCCCCGGGATATGGATAAAAATGAACTGTTGGACTATGAGACCATAGATCCCAACACAGGACAGCCCCTGCGTAAATACTGGTCGGGTTCGGCGATTTACGATAATCCTTATTGGAGTACCAATCGGACATCAGTCAATGAAGTGCGCGATCGTATTACTGCATTGGGTTCGGCAACTTATCAGCTGACAGATTGGCTCAGCATCATGGGAAGATATAGCTTTGATAAGTATCTAGACAATACGGATGGCTCCTTTTTTGCAAGTACGGTGTCTGTTGGGGATGTACGCAAAGGGGGGAAATATTATGAGATAAATGCCAGATACCAGGAAAGTAACCTTGACTTTCTTGTCAATGGAAAAAATCCATTGACGGAGCGTCTCGCTATTACCTACAACCTTGGGGCTAGTGCACTCCGCAGAAAATACAGTAGCTTTCAGAATATGGCCAATGGACTTTCAATTCCCAATGAGTTTAGTCTAAAAATGGCAACAACACCTGAATTCCTGGCTATAGCAGGCTACGAGCGTCGGCTCAATTCGATCTATGCCAGTGCACAGTTTGCCTTTGATAATACCATTTTTTTGGACATGACTGCACGGAACGACTGGACTTCAACATTGAAAGCTCCACACAGTTATTTCTATCCTTCTATCGGGCTATCCGCAATAGTCAACGAATTGCTACATATACCCTCCTGGGTGACTTTTGGGAAAATAAGGGCGTCTTATACACAGGTGGGTAATGACGCTGATCCATACCTGCTTAGACAGCTCTACTCATTTGGCCTAGGGGCAGGCAATGGATTCATTTCCCGCTCCCCAATCAAAGCGATTCCGGATCTAAAACCCGAATTGACCAAGTCGTTTGAAGCCGGTCTCGATATGAAATTCTTTGAAAATAGACTGGGGTTTGATTTAACGCTGTATAAGAGCAATACTGTAAATCAGCTCCTGTTTTTGGGGCTACCCATGGCGAGCGGCTACAGTCGCCAATATATTAATGCAGGCGATATTGAAAACCGTGGATTCGAACTTCAATTAACCGCAACGCCGATAAAACGTGAACGTTTTTCTTGGGAGACGAGTTTAAATTTATCGGCTAATACCAACAAGATTATCGCATTGCATGATAGAACAAAAAGGGCTAACATCACTGATAACAACAGGTATGCCACAGTTGTCGTAAATGAGGGGGAGAAGTATGGTGATCTCTATGGTTATGCCTGGAAACGCGACCAGCAGAGCGGCAAATTTATAGTAGATGACAACGGACTTCCACTGGTTGAAGCCAACCAAAAATTAGGTAACTTCAATCCTAAAGCTTTATTGGGCTGGTCTAATTCGTTTTCGTACAGAAGATTTACGCTCAATGCACTGGTCGACGCACGCATAGGAGGCGAAATCGTATCCGGAACCTCAGCTTACCTCGCAGCCTTTGGTGTGGCGGACTACACGGCGATGTATCGTGAAGGTGGTCTGATATTGGATGCGGTAGACCTCAATGGTGCTGCAAATACAAAAGCGATCTCCGCACAGCAGCTGTGGACAAGCGTGTCGCAGAATGGACGGGATGGTTGGGGTGAGTTTTTTACATACGACATGACCAATGTGCGTCTGCGGGAGCTATCTATTGCCTATCGGTTTGATTTAAAGAAGATGGCAGCATTTAAGAATGCTCAGTTGTCCTTAACAGGGCGCAATCTCTTTTTCTTTTACCGTGGAAAATCCAAACTGGATATTCCTGGAATCGGAAAAACAAACAACCCAATAGATCCTGAGGCAGCGCTCGGAGCAGGTAATTATCAGGGAGTGGAAGTCGGATTGCCGCCCGCTGTGCGGACTTTTGGGGTAAACTTAAAATTAACCTTTTAACAGTTGTAATCATGAGAAGAAAAATGCTATATGGTGCCTTGTTGGGATTGAGCTTAATCTCCTGCACGAAAGATTTTAATCAGATCAACACCGATCCCAACAATATTACGGTGATCACACAGCGCGAACTGCCCTTTATGTTCGCTAAGGCGCAATCCTCAGCAGCGATGAACCGCTCTTTCTACCAAACAGTGCAGAATCTAGGCGCTGATCTATACGCGCAATATTTTGCGTTGACCACCAATTCCTTCAGTACAGATCGCTACCTGCTTACTCCAGATTGGCAGCGGCGATTTTGGACAGTTGTATATGTCGATACTGCACCACAGCTCAAAAGTATCATGGATAATACGGAGGTAGGTTCGGGCGAGGGTGCACTTGCTAATATTATGTGGGTGTATGCTTTTCATCGGCTGACCGATCATTTCGGCCCAGTCCCTTATTTCGCTGCTGCGGAAGCACGGGACGTCATTCCCTACGATCCGATGGACAAGATTTACTCGGATTTTTTTACTCGGCTCACGACAGCGGTCGACCAGTTGAAGGCTCTACCTGCAGGAACGACAGTCTTTCAGGATTATGATCTGATGTATAATGGAAATGTTGAAAACTGGATTCGTTTTGCTAATTCCATGCGCCTGCGGCTGGCACTGCGGATATCAAAAATAGATCCCATAAAAGCGAGGGCCGAAGCTGAGGCTGCAGTGGCCGCAGGCGTGATGGAGAGTAACGGTCAAAATGCGACCATGCTCAAGTCACTCTCGGGCAATGATACCAATGGTCTGTCGCAGGTAGCTGTCTGGAATGAATTTTCGATGAGTTCGACAATAGCCTCTTATCTCAAGGGTTACGAGGATCCGAGATTGGGTATTTATTTTCAGCCCAGCCTGAGCGGAAAGGCCTTTAACAGTGTCCGCAATGGAGCGACAGCTACAGACCTAGGGCAACCGAGAAATCAGTCGCGGGCAAATTCCAATGTGGGTACCTATTGGGTACGGTACAATGGTGAGGTGCTTGAAGGTAATTTTACACAAAATTTTCACATTATGTGTGCCGCCGAATCGTTTATGCTGCGTGCGGAGGGTGCCCTGAACGGCTGGAATATGGATGGTACAGCACGGGCGCTTTATGAGCAGGGGATACGAGTGAGTATGGCGCAATGGGGTGTAAATGATGAGTCAATCATCAACAATTATGTGTCATCAACCCACAAGCCGGAGGCCCCAGGCGATTATCACAATTCAGCAGCAGTCGCCCAGACGCCAATTAAATGGGGTAGTATCGAGGGCGAACAGCGTGAGCAGATTGGCGTCCAGAAATGGTTGGCAATCTATCCCAATGGGATGGAGGCATGGGCCGAATACCGCCGTACGGGGTACCCCAAGATGTATACGGTGCTCAAGTCTGACAATCCAGACCTACCTGGAGGGACGTTTATAAAAAGGCTGCCTTATCCCTTGACGGAGGTGACCGACAACCTTGCCGAACTGACGAAGGGCCGTGCCCTGCTCGGTGGAGCCGATAACGCGGCAACCAAACTTTGGTGGGACGTAGAATAAGGATTAAAATAATGATAAATTTAAAACGATATACAGTCTTACTGATGATGGCATTAGGACAGCAGGCCGCTGCACAAACAGCCTTACCGGAAATATTATCTATACCCAAGGAGATTGATCCGCTCAAGGTATTTATTGAAAACCGTGCGGATGAACTCTTATGTAAACTGCCAATGGATGGCACTACAGATGGTAAATCTTTATTGAGCCAGGTCCGTACCAATTTGCAGTTGGCTGAAGACGATGGCGGCGATTTGGATATGAAGATCGTCGCAACCCTAGATTGCGGTATTTATACCATCCATAACCTGATCTTTCAGAGTTTACCCGGTGTATATGTCCCCGCCAACCTTTATGTACCCAAAGGTAAAGGACCATTTCCGGCAATATTGAATAGCCATGGTCATTGGGCTCCGGGACGGCGAAGTGAAATCGTGCAGCGAACATCGCAACTATTAGCGAGCAATGGCTACGTATGTCTTAGCATAGATGCGATGGGTTCGGGCGAACGCGGACGCAGACACGAACATGAATACCACGGGGCTAACCTAGGGTCATTGTTGTTGGATCTTGGGACACCCCTTATGGGGATACAATTGCTGGAAAACAGACGAGCAATAGATTTATTGTGCAGCCTGGAATACGTTAATAAAGAGCAGATCGGCGCCACTGGCGCCAGTGGTGGTGGCAATCAGACCATGTGGCTAACAGCAATGGATGCGCGGATTAAAGCTGCTGTCCCTGTCGTAAGTGTTGGTACCTTTCGTTCGTATATCATGAATAGCAACTGTGTCTGTGAACTACATCCCCATGGCCTGCTGCATTTTGAAGAAGGACAGCTGCTCCAGGCAATGGCACCCAAGGCTGTAAAGATCATTACAGCCCTAAAGGACGGAAATGCAGCATTCAACGTGCACCAGATGCTGAAATCCTACCGTTTGGCCAAGCTGGCTTATCAACAGCAGGGAGTCGGGCAACGTTTAGCTTACGCTTTGTTTGACGAGCCGCATAGCTATACGCTTGAAATGAATGAAACTATGCTTTCTTGGTTTAACAAAAACTTTAAATACCGGCGGTCATTACCCATAGAACGGAATGCAGTGAATATACGCGATACAAATCAGTTGTCAGTATTGCATCATGGGATAGAAAAGACGAAAATAATGACAATACCGGCCTTTGTCAACCGCGAATTCAAGGTCGCTGAAAAGCAGCGTATGGAGATGGGTTCACAACGTATAGAGGCGTATCAGCAACAGCTTCGTCAGTTGCTCTCCAGTACGGAAGCCGATCAGCTTCTTTCAGAAAGAATGCTACCGGGGGAAGCAGGTTGGCAGCGGACTATTCTGGAAACTAAGCAAGGACAACTGATTCCTTTGCTCGTTAGGAAACCTACCGGTGACGGAGATGCTATCCGTATGCTCTTTCCTGCGCAAGGTAAACAAGCCCTCGATCGTGCTGAATTAGACAAGTTGCTCGCAACTGGCGGGGGGGTTGCCATCATCGACCTCTTTGGTCTGGGAGAACGCGCTTCGGCCAGTGCCGAATATATAGATGGGGCGCTACCTCGTTTTCATACCATCTCACGTTCAGCGCTGTGGATGGGGCAGACAATGATGGGAATATGGGCTAACGAAATCACACTCGTAAGCAGTTATCTGCAGCAGCAATATCCTAATCATAAGCTAATTGTGCAGGCCGATCGCGAGACTGCCTTGGCAGCGCTGATTAGTAGTAGCTTATCACCACAGAGCCGGACATTGGAGCTAAAGCATTTGCCGATCAGCTATTTGCCCGGCATGACCGAAAATTTGGAAAATTTTAACATGGCCATCCATATTCCGGGTATTTTAAAATGGGGCGATATTCCAATGTTGCTTGCAATCAGTAGGGAGGATGTCAATCTGGATCAGCTACTGCACTGGAGCGGGGATAGCTGCCAGGAAAGGGATAAAAGACGATTATTGGATAAGGTAAATGCCTATAAAATCAAATTTAAGACGGGAGGAACTCTCCAAATCAACTAATAAATATGGGAACGAATAGAAGATCATTCTTAAAATTATCCGGTCTAGCCGGAGTTGGGCTAGTGACGGGTTGCACTTTGCGGGAGAAGGGAAACACTAAGACCAAGCTCGATCATATCCGGTTGGAAGCATCCAAAAAATATACGGGCACGTTTAATATGTCGGGCTATGCGGCGCCCAAAATTGACACTGTGCGGATTGGTTTTATCGGTGTTGGGAACCGGGGCTCGGCGGCAGTAGAACGAATGAGTCAAATTGCTGGTGTCAGCATCAATGGTATATGCGATATCAGGCCAGAGAAAGCTCACGAAGCAAAAGCCCGGATCAAGACCCAAGGGCATGCGGCTACGATTTTTTCCAAAGATGGAACAGATTGGAAGAACATGTGTGAATCGGATCAATTCGATCTAATCTACATTGCTACACATTGGAAAATGCATACATATATGGCTATTTACGCGATGGAGCATGGTAAACATGTTGCGCTTGAAATCCCGGCTGCTACGACTGTGGAAGATTGCTGGAGATTGGTAAAAACCTCCGAAACGACAAAAAAGCATTGTGTGATGCTTGAAAACTGCTGCTATGACTATTTTGAGCTGTTGACGCTAAACTTGGCAAGACAGGGTTTTTTCGGCGATATCGTACACTGCGAGGGAGCATATATCCACGATATCATGGACAGTCTCTTTGATGAGAAAAAACGCTACGATTTTTGGCGGCTCAAGGAAAATGCTTCAAGAGACGGAAATCTATATCCCACCCATGGGCTCGGGCCAATCTGCCAAATACTCCGGATTAATCGGGGCAACAAAATGGATTATATGAGTTCGATGTCTTCAAAAGACTTTATGCTCAATGTCAAAGCAAAGGAAATGACAGTGGTAGACAAGCAGTTTGAAAGTTATATAGATAAACCTTTTCGCGGGAATATCAATGTGTCCAATATCATGACTTCAAACGGCAGCACGATGATGTTGCAGCACGATGTAAGTTCGCCACGCCCATATTCACGTATCCACTTGGTTAGCGGCACAAAGGCTTTTTCCCAAAAATATCCACTTCCAGGAAAGGTAGCCATAGGACATGCGGATTTTTTGGGGGAAACGGAAATGGCCGAACTGGAAAAAAAGTATGCGCCAGGCATTATCACAAAGATTGGTGAATTAGCCAAAGAAATTGGCGGCCATGGGGGGATGGATTTTATGATGGACTGGCGATTGATTGACTGCCTGAGAAACGGCCTTCCTGTCGATATGGATGTCTACGATGCCGCTAGCTGGAGTGTCATCGGGCCGCTGAGCGAATGGTCTGTAGCCAATCGTTCTCAGCCAATTGAAATACCGGACTTTACAAATGGTCATTGGAAAGATAATCTGGTGCACGATATTAATTTAATTAAAGGCGGAACAACTCAAGTATTGAAATCAACTAAATAATTCAAATCAAGTGAACGTAAAAATTTTAAAAACACGCGAAGAACTAGGCTTAGAGGCCGGAAAAGCCGGGATAGCGGCTATTAAAACTGCCATAGCGGCTAATGGAGAAGCCAATATTATTCTGGCGACAGGTCAAAGTCAGTTTGAAACTTTGGCAACGCTGGTTGCCGCAGCAGATATCGACTGGAGCAAGGTAAGGATGTTTCATCTGGATGAATACATCGGTATCTCTGTGGCGCATAAAGCAAGCTTTCGCAACTATCTGACAGAGCGCTTTGTCGATCTCGTAGGACCATTAAAGGAGGTTGTCCTCATCGATGGTGAAGGGGATCCACAGCTTGAATGCGATCGTTTAGGGAAGAAAATTGAGGCGCATCCGATTGATGTTGCTTTTGTCGGTATCGGAGAAAATGGACACCTGGCTTTTAATGATCCACCTGCGGACTTTGAAGCCAGTGCTGCCTATCTGCTGGTCAACCTTGATATGCAATGCCGGCAACAGCAATTGGGAGAGGGGTGGTTTGTGTCAATTGATGAAGTCCCAGCTCAAGCGATCAGTATGTCCATTAGGCAGATTATGTTATCGCGCAAAATTATTTGTGCGGTACCGGACAGAAGGAAGGCAGCTGCCGTGCGGAATTGCCTCTCGGGGGCTATCTCCAACTGGCATCCAGCGAGTATATTACAGCGTCACCAAGACTGTACCTGTTACCTAGACGAGGAATCGGCTTCTTTACTATAACCTACAGCAATGACATCACCAGCTTTAGATCGAAAGACAACATTGGTATCCATCGGAATCATCGGACTGATGTTCTTTATTTTTGGATTTGTTTCTTGGGTAAATGCGATACTGATTCCATATTTTAAGATCGCGTGCGAGCTAAGTAATTTTCAATCCTACCTTGTGGCGTTTGCATTTTACATCTCTTATCTGTTGATGTCAATGCCCGCGTCCTATATTTTAAAGAAGCTTGGCTATAAAAATGGAATTATGGTCGGTTTCTGGATCATGGCACTAGGCGCTTTCCTTTTTGTCCCAGCAGCCTATGGACGCACATACGTTATTTTTCTGGTAGGACTTTTTACGCTTGGTACGGGCCTCACTGTGCTGCAAACGGTAGCTAATCTATATATTACATTGATCGGTGAAAGAGAACGGGCAGCACAGCGTATCAGTATGATGGGAATTTGCAACAAGGGAGCTGGTATCCTGGCTCCCTTGATCTTTTCGTATGTCATTTTGCGTCCTCATGACAATGTCTTGTTCGCTCAACTGGAACGAATGGACGAGGTAACTCGTGCCATTGCCTTGGACGAGCTGATCTTGCGTGTCGTATGGCCATATACTGTTGTAGGTGGGGTGTTGTTTCTAATCGGTGTATTGGTCAAGTTTTCTATTTTACCCGAATTGGATCAAAGGGAAGCTCCTATGAGAAGGGGGATGACGAAAAACAGAAAAGGGATCTTTCAGTTTCCTCATTTAGTACTGGGAGCTTTGGCGATTTTTCTGCACGTGGGAACGCAGGTCATCGCCATTGATACCATTATAAATTACGCTGGCTCCATGGGGTTATCACTACTGGAAGCAAAGGCTTTACCATCCTATACATTAACCGCTACGATCTGTGGTTACCTCTGTGGTATTGTGCTGATCCCGAAGTTCTGTAGTCAACAACTGGCGCTTAAAATTTGTACCATCCTTGGCTTAACTTTGGCTATATTCGTCTGTACATGGCAGGGATCCGTATACTTTTTGAACAAGAACCTGGATATTTCGGTTTGGTTTATCGTCCTGATCGGGTTGCCCAATGCGCTGATATGGGCTGGGATATGGCCATTGGCGTTAGATGGGTTAGGGAGCTATGCAAAGCAAGGCTCGGCCCTGCTAATTATGGGGCTCAGCGGCAACGCTGTATTGCCTTTGCTGTATGGGCTATGGGCAGACACCTTCGATGTGAGGTCTGCTTATTGGATATTGGTGCCCTGTTTTCTCTATTTGGTTTTCTATGCGTTCAAGGGGCATCAGCTTCGTACCTGGAATATTTTTGACAACAAGATTTGAGCTATGCTAACGATTACAAATGCTAAAATTATCACATCTGACCGTATCATCGAAAATGGAACGGTATGGATCGCAGATGGTAAAATTGTGGATATTGCCGAGCGGCTAGTGTCTGAAGACGATATAACTGGCGATTGGCTGGATGCCAAGGGGCTTTTTTTGTCGCCCGGATTTATAGATATCCATGTACATGGCGGGGGTGGTGCGGACTTTATGGACAATACAATAGACGCATTTTTGCGGGTTGCACAGACACATGTGCGTTACGGTACTACGGCCATGCTACCGACAACATTGACCAGTGAGCCGGAAGAATTAATGGCTTTGTTTGATACCTATGCACAGGTGTTACGCCATAATGAGCGGGGATCGCGCTTCCTGGGGTTACACTTGGAGGGGCCTTATTTCGCGATGAATCAACGGGGGGCGCAGGATCCACGCTTTATCCGAAATCCCTCTCCTGAAGAGTATATACCTATTCTCGAACGGTATGGTCACCTCATTGCACGCTGGAGCGCAGCACCTGAACTCCCGGGAGCGCTCGACTTTGGACTTAAAGTTCGTGATCACGGAATCTTGCTGGCCTTGGCACATACCGATGCCATCTATGAGGAAATCTTGCCAGCAGTCGAACATGGCTATCGGCTGGCAACCCATCTCTATTCCGGAATGTCTGGAATGACGCGACGAAATGCTTATCGTTATGCTGGAACAATAGAAAGCTCCTTGTTGCTGGACGCTATTGATGTGGAGATCATCGCGGATGGCGTGCATCTACCAGAACCCTTTTTAAAATTGATTCATAAAATCAAGGGTAAGGACAAAATTATCCTGATTACAGATGCTATGCGGGCTGCCGGAATGCCCGAAGGGAAGAGCATACTTGGTAGCCTTAAAAGTGGTGTTGAAGTCATTGTTGAAGATGGTGTAGCTAAGCTTCCGGATTATTCTTCCTTCGCAGGAAGTGTGGCTACTGCTGACCGCTTGATCCGCACGATGATCGACCTGGCAGGCACTGACCTCATAACAGCTGTACAGATGATGACACTCAACCCAGCAAAATTACTTGGATGTGCCGATCGCATAGGGTCAATTGCGATTGGCAAAGATGCTGATATTGTCTTATTTGACGACAATATCAACGTACACTTTACTTTTATATCGGGTGAATTGTGCTATCAAAGTAATTAGGAGGTTTTGTTGACCACAGAATCACGAACCACGAGCATGCCGGGGAGAATAATATCCTGAATCTCGAAATCTTTATTTTTGATATGACGGATAAGCAAGGCGCAGCTTCGTTTTCCGATATCAAAGGCGGGTTCTTCTATCGTAGTGAGGTTAGGTTCGACCACGGTAGAGATCGGATCGTTGGTAAAACCGATGACACCCATATCAACACCTACTCGTAAACCATGCTTTTTGATGGTTAAGATTGCACCGACAGCCTTGCGGTCATTGACGGCAAAGATGGCATCAGGACGGTGGGGAAGAGCCAGCAATTTGTTTGTATCCTCGCTGCCATGTGCCTGTGAAAAGCCAGAATGTACAATTAGGCTATTATCTATAGGTAAATTGAAATGTTTAAGAGCTTCAAGATAGCCATTGAGCCGCTGTTGCGTAAAATTGAGGTCTTTCGGGCCGGCAATGTGGGCAATACGCTTAGCGCCGCTTTTAAGTAGAAATTGAGTCGCCTGAAAAGCACCGGCAAAATCATCTTGCACAACCTTTGATGCGGCGATATCATTGGGAACGCGGTCGAAAAATACGATGGGTAGCCCTTTGGTCATCAGACGTTCAAAATGTTGGTGGGTGTATGAATCTGAGGATATGGAGATCAGCAGCCCGTCAAGACTGCTGGTTGAGAGGTTTTCAAGTAAGTTCTGCTCCCGGGCTATACTATCATTGGTAACATAAAGGATAATATTGTAATCCTGTTCATAAGCTTCCTCCTGAATGCCCGAAATTACCATTGAGAAGTAATAATTTGTAATAAACGGAATCACAACACCGATATTTTTAGTCGAGCCTGAAGCTAGCGCGGAAGCATTTTTATTAGGTTTAAAGTTAAGTTCTTTGGCCAGCTTAAGTACTTTCTGGCGTGTTATTGGGTTGACATCATGGGTGTCGCGAAATGCGCGTGAAACGGTGGAAACAGAAATACCGAGTATTTCTGCAATATCCTTGATGCCAATAGGATTCTTCATAGATATAGGGTTGGTTTCAAAAAATTATTCGATCCACAATTTACTAAAAACAATTTAATAAATGATGATGAAATCATCCTGCCATAATTATCTACTAGTGCTGGCCAACTATTGTAGCAAAGCTATCCATATCCTGTCTTAAAACGACTTCGAATTTACTGAGATAAGGGTAAGTATAAGTTTATTTATTTGTATTTAAGTTTTTAATTTTCAGAAATTTAATCGTTATTCCCATCTGTCCCAGATGGTAGAAGTCGTGATGGATTAGACCTGTTAACATGTATTTATGGTCGTGCGGCAAAGTAGGGTCAGCATGGGGATAAGCGGTATGAAGGAAAGTATCGTCTTTTCCTTCTAGAAAAGTGATGATGTTTTGCTGTGTTGCTTGAAAATCACTCAGTAGCATCTCCCAGCCACGTATTTTCAACTCTTCATTGGTGCGCCAGTTTGCCGCATCACTCATCTCGAGCCCACGAGGATTGCCTTTTAAGCGGCTTAAAACTTCACTACGCCATTCGATCAAATGGGATACCAATTCGGCGATACTATGCATTTGGGGGATAGGTCGTTCAAAAGCTGTCGTTGCGTTAACTTGAGTTAGTTTCTTTTCGAAATTTTCGTCAATCCAAAGGTCCGCTGTATGGACATCCTTTAATTGTTGAATAATATCTTTTATTAAAATGTTTTCCATGATCATAATCTAGTCGTTCTTTTTTATAAAAGAACAGTCAGAGCGTAGAGATTGTTTAGGCTGGCTCCGCGTTTCTTTCATTATAAGAGCTCAGACTTTGGAAGAGGATCGATATGGTAAATACCAGCAAATTTGTGTCTGAATGGAAACGATAATAAAATATTATTTGAGAATGAATGTGATTGGTGGGTATTGTTTTTGGTGAACCAAAATTCTTGAAATTCTGGGGAAGATAAATAATAGATGAAGTTGATTTTATTTAATGTTACTTTTTGTTGTTAAGCGGATTATGTTGATTATGTAAATTAAAAATGTAGTAATTTGGATGATCCCCTATAACCATTGGTTATAACGAGCTTTTGGAGGGGAAAATGATTAGTATACTAGTTGGTCCGTCGTTTTGAAAAGTAATTCGGCTAAATACAAACGTAGGTTCTATTAAATGTACCGCCGCTGAAAAGGCTATCCCGCATACAGCGGGATTATTAATTTGACCTTTATCAGTGCTCTTCCACAAGGAAATTTTGCATGGGATGTCTATAGTATCCGGAGAAGAAGGATAATCCTTACCAAGCATCCTTCGCATTGTTTTGTTGTTGACCTGGACGCCGCTGGACACGATTGCTTTACGCAATTGAGGGAATCACCTTTCACGCAATTTTGTCGACTACTGTTCGTCTATGCCGTGAGGAAGGAGATCGGGGGATCGGAGAAGAGGTTTTATGAAATATTTTTTTTTATAAATATTTCATATTGAGTTTTCTGTGATTATTAACTGAATTGATTATTAATGCCTAGATATCCGTCGTAAGCAATTGAGAGTTGTTATTTTCGTGATCCCGTGACTTTATGCCTAACCTTATTTACACAGCGCATAAAATAGTAGATTATTAAACTACATTAAGTTCTTCACTTAAGCTAGTTTATTGGATTGTACCTCAGTGATAGCTTAAATTTGACTATACAAAAGCAAGCAAGCAAGCAGCATTTATTGCTGTAAGAATTCATAAAATAGGAGTACTAGACATGAAAAAATCAATTGAAAAAATCTTCCCTCGCCCCGCGCAACCAGGTATGGTAGGGGACGGATTCCGTGTGTATAATATGGTTCCCGGAAACGGGATTACCAAAAGGAGGATGAGTCCTTTCCTTTTGTTGGATTTCAACGCGGAATTTGATTTCGGTCCATCAGACCATATTCGTGGGGTCGATGTTCATCCGCATAAAGGTTTTGAGACCGTGACAATCGCTTATAAAGGTAGCGTTGCGCATCACGATAGTTCGGGTAATAGTGGTATAATCAATCCTGGGGATGTCCAATGGATGACAGCCGGAGCGGGGATATTGCACAAAGAATACCATGAAGAGAATTTCTCTAAGGCGGGTGGACCATTCGAAATGGTACAGCTTTGGGTAAACCTACCGGCGAAGGACAAGTCTACAACGGCACATTATCAAGGCATCACCGCAGATCAGATGGGTAAAGTGCAGCTACCGGAAGAGGCTGGAGTTGTTAATGTTATTGCAGGTGCATTTCAAGATACAAAAGGCCCCGCCAAAACATATACACCGGTAAATCTCTTTGACATTAAATTGAGAAAGGGAGGACAGACAGCGTTTCATATTCCTGCGCAACACAACTCCGCTATCTTGGTCATCAATGGTGAGATAGAGGTAAATGGAGAGTCAGCCAAAGAACATAGTTTTGTGCTATTTGAAAATGTTGGCGAAGAAATAATGGTCAAAGCTAACGAACAAGCGGTCTTATTGTTTATGAGTGGCGAACCGATCGATGAGCCAATTGTGAGTTATGGTCCTTTTGTCATGAATACACAAGAGGAAATCTACCAAGCTTTTGAAGACTTTCAAGCTGGAAAATTTGGTACACTTGAATAAACTCTTTCTATTTCCGAGCGGTTCGCTTAGACGGAGGAATTTTCACTTCTATCAATTTAAGTGCGTTGGATAATGTACTGAAGGAAAAAATGATTATGGATTTTTTCCTTCAGTTTTTATCGGAACATATTAATAAGGGAGCGGGACCAACTTTTGATAATGGACGATGCTTTCATTTTTAGAGGCGCTTTACAGCTGGATAAGTGGGTAGGCTGACTGTAAAAATAGAACCTTTTTGCGGAATGCTCTGAATATGTACAAGGCCTTTATTGCGTTCAATGAGATCTTTGCACAAGACGAGCCCTAGGCCCGATCCGGGTTCGTCTTCTGTACCGAACGACTTGTGTTGGATGACATTAAAAAGTAGTGCTGATTTGGATGGGGTAATTCCAATACCCTCATCCTGTATATGAATATGGGTATAGGTGTCTTCCTTGCTGCAAAAGATACTTATTTTGCCTGCCACATAACTGAATTTGATAGCATTACTAATAAGGTTACGAAGAATAATGGCTGCATGATCCTTATTTGCAAGGATATGAGTTGCCTCAGGTATATCAATCTTAACCTTGAGCTCTTTTGTTTGTATCTGATCGGCAAACAAGGTTATGATATCGTGAATCAATGGTTTGACAACGACCAATGCTGCTGGGCTAGTAATGCCACGCATACTGCTACTACCCCATTGGAGAAAATCGTCCAGCGCTTGGTTTTGCTGTACGATCTGTTGATAAAGCTGCTGGATATATTCTTTGGATATATTGTTGTTGAGTATTTGATCACGGAGCATCAGTACCAATGCTTCGAGGCTGGCCAATGGACTTTTGATGTCATGGGCAACAATGGAGAATATTTTTTCCTTATCGCGGTTCATCGATTCTAACTTATGTCGCTGTTCTTCGATTTTCTCCGTATTGTTATAAATAATCTGTATGAAGAAGTTTACTGCGATAACGATAAAGGCAAGTGCATTGCTAATATTAAAGATTTGCCTCCATTTGGGCACATGTTGGGCAACAGGAACAATTGTGGGGAAGAGATAGAGTAATGAGATGGAAACAATAGTCGCCAGACAGAAAATAATATGGATGCGACGGTTATCATAAAGCAACATCGAAGCTATTAGGGTACACAACAGAAAATATTCGCCCCCGTTTTTAAATAATATAGCGCCCAGAAAGAAGAAAATAAAATTACTGATCAATAGCATTGCCTTAGCAAAATTATGTTTAGAATCGTATTGTAATAGGAGTACAGAGATTGAGCAAATGGTATTGGATAGGTTTATTGTTGAAAGCAGGTAGCGATGGTCAATGATATTAATGGCGAAAAAGCAAAGTGTAGGCAATAAACATAATAAGGCAATCAGGTTGACCATCTGTATCCTTTTGAGGTCAACATAGGGCATATCCGGACGTGTACCGATATTTGTAAGTATATTCCAATATCTTCGGATATAGTTCATAATTTTATTTAATCTGCTCATGAAAATGAATCCGCTAAATTAACATAAATAAGGGCTTGTAGTGTAATGTTTAGCGAAAAAAATGTTCGCAATACTTTAATTAATGGAAAGCTGGAGTTGCTCTGGTTTTTTGGTAATTGAGCGTCTGATTTAAGGCCTCGGACGGAGAGGGCACCGTCAGAAACTAGACGTAGTGCAGGCTGGTATCAGGTAGAAAACGGGTTGATCCCTGAAGATAAAGGTAGTTTTTGATCCAAGACCGCTGTTAAAAAACAAATAGATCTATTTACGCTATCTCATATCAACTCCGATATTTTTTTGAACTTAAGAGTCATCCTTCGCGAATTGGAATATCTTACAATTCGCGAAGGATGAATTAAGATTTGCTTGATCTTCATCGGAATTAACTTAACATCTTTGAAAAGTGATTATTCGATTTCTTAAAAATCGACAACAAGGTTTGTTGGATTTTTTCATTGAAAAGTAACTTACTTCCCGATACAGAACTTGGAAAAGATATTATCCAGTAAATCGTCTGTCGACACAGTTCCCGTGATCTCGCCAAGGTGATATAGTGCCTGACGGATATCCATCGCCAAGAAATCCGAAGTGACTGGATTATCAATGCCGAATAATACACGCTCAAGTGAGTCAGATGTTTTCTGCAATGCTTCGACATGTCGAATATTGGTGACCATCACATCGTCAGTATTCAAATTTCCCAGCTGCACGCTATTGATAAGTTCTTCTTTCAATTCTTCAACACCGATTTGCTCTTTAGCCGAAATATAAAGGGGATTCAGTGAAGCGTATTCATCTTTTTGCTGGTCGGATAATAGATCAGCCTTATTGATGATGGTCAAAAATGGAATTTGAAGGTTTTGAACTTCCTGCAACTGAGATTGCACTTCGTCTACTTTGTCCTGTAGCGGATCAAAAAGATAAATAATCAGTCTCGCCTGCTTCATTTTTGCACGGGTACGCTCAACTCCCTTTGCTTCAATAATATCTGCGGTCTCACGAATACCTGCGGTATCTATAAATCGAAAGGTCACCCCATGGATGTTAATTTCATCTTCAATGGTATCACGAGTAGTTCCTGCAATGTCCGACACGATAGCGCGCTCTTCGTTTAGGAAAGCATTGAGTAGGGTTGATTTGCCTACATTTGGTTTCCCGGCAATGACTACGGGAACGCCATTTTTTAACACATTTCCCTGTTCAAAGGATATAATCAATTTTTGTACAATGACCTTTATTTTATTGATTAAATTCTTTAGCTGCTCTCTATTTGCAAATTCCACATCTTCCTCTGAAAAATCCAATTCGAGCTCGATGAGGGAGGCGAAATGAATCAAGTCTTCGCGAAGGGATTTAAGCTGATTGGAAAATCCACCCCGCATTTGTTGCATGGCTATTTGATGTGATGCTGCGGAATTAGAGGCAATCAAATCGGCAACAGCTTCGGCTTGTGAAAGATCCATTCCGCCATTTAGGAACGCACGAAGCGTAAATTCGCCAGCGCGGGCTGCTCGGGCTCCTTGTTTGATGAGCAAATGAATAACACGCTCAATAATATATTTGGAATTATGCGTAGATATTTCCACCGAATTTTCTTTGGTGTAGGAATTGGGTGCGACAAATAAGGATACCAGTACCTCATCAATAATCTCTTCACCATCACGGATGGTTCCGAAATGAATCGTGTGGGAGGCTTGCTGACATAGGTCTTTACCCTTGAAAATGGCATTGGTAATTTTAATTGCTTGTTGACCCGAAACGCGAATTACAGCAATCGCACCATTAGCTCCGGAGGGTGTCGCCAATGCGACAATCGTATCTTCAGTAATATAACCTGTATTGGACATGTTGCAAAGATACGTTAAATTGACTGGAATGGGAACGGATTCATATCCGGACAAATTAATTTTATGGGGATGAATTAAACCTTTGTTCAAACACAGATGTCATACCAATAGAAACGCTTATAAAAAAGTGAAAAATAGGCGACAGGGTACTTGATTTACAAATTTAATTGTGTTGTTATGAAAAAGATATTATACTTCGCATTGGCAATAGGAGGACTTGCTTTAATAACTCCGAAAGAATCGTCAGCTCAACATCGCGGAAATGATAGAGAATGGAAGCATGATAAAGAGTATAGAAAATACGAGGAAAAAAGGGATAAAGAAGAACGCAAATATTGGGAAAAAAGAGAAAAGGAAGAGCGGAAGCACTACAATAAGGTAGCCAAGCGTTACCGCAAGGAATACCGACATGGTCCTCCAGCATGGGCGAGAGCACATCGATATGATAATAGGCACCACGTTTACTTTAGGGATTATAAAACATTTTATGACCCTTATAGGAATGGATATGTTTATATGAGAAACGGACGATGGAGTTTTTCCGCAAGTGTACCTTCTTTTATGTTGAATGTTAATCTAGGTTCAGCTAATATTCGGGTTGTAAAGGATGTACCTATCAGCAGACACCCCGAAGATTTTTATGATGACTATCGTTGGGATTAAAAGTATAATTTATCTTGTTGTTTGAACTTAAAAGCCTCATTTCCGTAAGGGATGAGGCTTTTTTATTGTGTTGTTAATCTTCTTCGAAGCCGACTGTGTCCACTTCCAAAAATTTTATTCGTGCTAAAGATGCTATCCGGATATCGGATAATTCCCGCAACCTTTTGCCGCCTTCCTGAAACGATTTTTCAATAATGAACCCCATTCCTAATAGCGATGCACCTGACTGTTGGATGAGATCCATAATACCAAATGCCGCATTTCCATTGGCGAGGAAATCGTCAATAAAGAGTACCTTATCCTCGGGAACGAGAAATTCCTTACTTACGCATATATCGTAAGTTCGATTTTTGGTAAAAGAATGTACTTCACTAACGTACATGTCACCCATAGTCTTGGGCTTAGCTTTTTTAACAAAGACAACGGGGAGTTCTAACAGGTACCCCAACATAATGGCCGGTGCGATGCCACTTGCTTCAATCGTTATGATCTTGTTGATAGGTAGATCTGCAAAACGACGGACAAATTCCACCGCAATAGACTTCATCAACACGGGATCCATTTGGTGGTTGATAAAATTATCTACTTTGAGTATGCCGCCAGCGAGGCTTTTGCCGTCATGAAGGATTCTATCCTTTAATAATTTCATATGATACTTTTTACAAATTATCGCGAAGATACATTAATCGCAGAGAACGTAATCAATCGGTCTCCATCTGATATAGATTATTGAATTCTTCCTGATGATGTTCGAGAATGACTTTACGCTTCATTTTTAAAGTAGGCGTCAGTTCGCCATTTTCAATAGTGAATTCATCCCTTAGAATAATGGGTTTTTTGATTTGTTCCCAGTTGCCAAAATGTTGATTGGCGTGACGCACTTCTTGATTCACCTTTTTGATAATAACAGGATTCGTCAAAAAATCCTCTTTAGTCATATCGGCGAGTTCAGGTGCGTCATTTTTGGCCCAATCCAATAGGTGAGCGTAATTGGGGACAATAAATGCAGAGGCGAATTTCATGCCATCACCGATAACCATGGCCTGTTCAATAAACTTGGATTCGACAAGTTTGGTTTCAATAGGTTGTGGAATCACATACTTGCCACCGGAGATTTTGAACATTTCTTTTTTGCGGTCTATAATTTTCAGGAATTTCTCGTCTTCCCATTTGCCGATATCGCCGGTGTGCAACCATCCATCAATAATGGTTTTGTCAGTCTCAGCTTTATTTTTGTAATACCCCATCATCACATTGGGCCCTTTGACCAATATCTCACCATCCTCAGCGAGTCTGATTTCTACGAAGCGCACTGGAAGTCCGACGGTACCAATGCGTACGCCCTTGATATAATGGTTGACGGAGATGAGTGGTGATGCTTCGGTCATGCCGTACCCTTCATACAATGGAATTCCAGCAGCCAAGAATGCTCTCGTCAACCGATTATGCAACGAGGCTGAGCCTGAAGCAACGGTCAACAGTTCACCTCCCAAGGCTTCGTACCATTTATTGAGTACAAGTTGTTTGGCCAACTTAAGTTTCATATTATAAGCGAAACTTCTTTTTATGGGATTGGGATCATATTCTTCAGCTATAGTGACTGCCCAATCAAATACCTTTCTTTTGAATCCGGTGAGCTCATGGCCTGTCTTCATGATCTTTTCATATACCTTCTCAAGAATACGGGGTACTACTGTCATGATATGTGGCTTTATCTCCTTTAAATTGTCGCCAATTTTATCAAAAGACTCTGCGATATGTATGGTAAAACCTAAATACATGTAGGTATACAGGACCATTCGTTCATAGGCATGACAGGGGGGAAGAAAAGTCAGTCCGCGGTCATAGGCCTTACATGGAGTGATTTCTGCAGCTCCCAGTACATTTGAAAAAATATTATTATGGGAGAGCATAACGCCTTTTGGCTTGCCCGTGGTGCCAGACGTATAAATCAATGTAGCCAAATCTTCCGGTTTTATCTGCTCACGTAATTGAGACAACTTCTCATCAGCGCAATGAGATCCAAGGTCGTTGAGTTCATCCCAGCTTCGGACAGATTCCTGTTCCGAAATGCAGAAAATATATTTTAATGTATAAATAGACCCTGTCAAGTTCATCAAGCGGTCATATAAGCTCTTATTACTAACGATGCAGACCCTGATTTCGGCATCATTAAAGATATATTGATAATCTGTATCAGTAATATTGGGATAAATGGCCACAACCACGGCGCCAATCTGTTGAATCGCAAAATCTATCATGTGCCATTCAATGCTGCTGCCAGCGATCAGACCAACCTTTTCGCTTGGTTTCACACCAAGCTCAATCAGCCCTTTGGAAAGATTGTCTACTTTTTCAAGAAAATCAGCTGTTTTGATGTAGTTCCACCTACCATCCAACTTATGGGCAAACATGTCGAGATCGGGATATTTGCTGATCTGGTGACGGGCAAGATCAAATAATCTAAGTTTTTCCTCCATTTCAAATATATATACATTTTGTCCGATGCGGACACCTTTTTCCTATGAACTTTATTTTAAGGGAAAAGTTTGCAAACATAAATAATTGTTTCAATAATTCGGAATCAATTTGTAACTAGTGCATGCTATTGCAGTCTTTACGTACCGGTTAGGGGATGCCTTGGAAATAGATGCAATAGGTCTGGCACTGGCAACATGGGAATTTAGCCTACTTGATAGTCACCATCTAATTTAAGTAAACTATGCAGAAAGATTGTTCTCAGCAATAAAGAATAAACCGTATAAGGATGTAAGGGTGATTGCTAAAAGAAAAGCTAGTCGTTATCGACGACTAGCTTTTCTTCTTTGTTTTTCTTTGATCAAAAGCCCAAGCTCTCGGCTTGTAGCTCCAGCAACGGAAGTATTTTCCTGTGCTCTTCTGAATAGGTAGGGCATAACCGCTTTAACCGGCCCATAAGGCATATATTTTGCGACATTATAACCATGGGCAGCTAGATTAAAGCTCAAATTATCCGACATTCCCAATAATTGAGCAAAATAGATACGCTCTGAAGATCTGTCTATCCCACGTCTGTCAATTTCCTTGGTCAATAACATGCTACTGTCTTCATTATGTGTACCTGCCATTAATCCAAAACTGTCCAGATGGTCTAGTATAAACTCAATCGCTTCATTATAGTCTCTATCCGAAGCAGCTTTATTTGGTTGAATAGGATCAGCATATCCCATTTGAGCAGCACGGGCACGTTCGATTTCCATATAGGCTCCTCGTACTATTTTCGCTCCCATGTGAAAACCTCTGATTTTGGCATATTCAAAATCAGCTTTTAAAGAAGCCAATTTATCGCTACGATACAGTTGGTAGGTGTTATAGACAATTGGTTTTTCCATATTGTACTTTTCCATCATCTCGCGGGCGATATCATCAATGGCATCCTGAATCCATGAATGTTCGGCATCAACTAACACTTTTACGCCAGCTTCGTGACAGGCTTTACAGATACGATCAGTACGATCCAACATGCGTTGGTATTCAGCCTGTTCCGACTCGGTTAAATTTTCTTTGGCATTCACTTTCTCGAATAGTTCGAAACGGCCTAAGCCCGTTGGCTTAAAAACCGAAAATGGAATATATTTGTTTTTGCTGGCAGCAACAACCGTCCGCAAAACTTCATTGCAGCAGGCATCAAATGCACTTTCAGTCTCTTCACCTTCCACCGAATAGTCCAAGATCGTACCAACACCATTTTCACCCAATTCATTGATTGCTGTTTCACAGCCTTCAATAGTCTCGCCACCACAAAAATGCTTGAAGATTGTACTTCGGATTATACCCTGGATCGGCAATCCAATATTCAGCGCGAAATTGGTCATGGACGGACCTACCTTCGTCAAAAAGTTATTCGCTATTATTTTGAATAACCAATACGCTCTTTCTAAATCCTTATCGCTTTTACTTTTAAAAGCAATCTCTGTATTGTCAAAGGACAACGTTCTGGGCTCAGAATTCTCAATCATAATCTTTATTTGCAATAAGGCAAATGTAGTAATTTAGTAGGCATTAAAACGATGATTATTCTTGTATTCCTCGGTTAAACCACTATTTTTGTGAAATGCAAGAATTTAAAATCGAAGGGGAATATATACAACTTATTCAGTTACTCAAAGCTTTAAATTGGGTAGAGCATGGTGCTATGGCTCAGTGGGTTGTAGCCGAAGGCTATGTAAAGTATAACGGACAGGTTGATTATCGGAAAAGACTGAAATTGAGACCTGGAGATGTTGTTGAGTTTGATGAGATGGAAGTAAAATTGGTGTAATATTAAACAATATTTGTAAATAGAAAACTTAAACCTTAAAGAATCATATAATGGAAGTCATAGAAAGTTTGGGCTATCAAGTATATTTTGATGATACGTTGGCCTCACTGGAGACGTTTTTATCGGAACGGAATTATTCAAAAATCATCGTTTTGGTTGACACCAATACCTTAGACAATTGTTTGCCATTGTTTCAACAGGCTTTACCTAATTTGTCTAACTATGACGTGATAGAGGTTGACCCAGGTGAGGAGAATAAAAATATAGATTTCTGTATCGGTGTTTGGCAGAATATGCTAGATTTTGGGGCTGACCGACACTCGTTACTGATTAACCTTGGCGGAGGTGTCGTCACCGACATGGGCGGTTTTGCAGCATCTACTTTTAAGCGCGGGATGGATTTTATTCAGATTCCTACTACTTTACTGTCGCAAGTAGACGCTTCTGTAGGCGGTAAGACTGGAATTGATATGGGCAATGTGAAGAATATAATAGGAACATTTGCGCAACCACAAGCTGTCTTTATTTCAAGCCAGTTTTTAAAAACATTGGATCGTCGACAATTGGTTTCGGGATTTGCTGAGGTCATTAAACACGGACTGATCTTCGATCGAGAATATTATGACAGCGTAAAATCGATGGATATTACCCAGGTAGATAATGCTCTGGTTAAGCATTCTGTTTCGATTAAAAATAGAGTGATCGTAGAAGATCCAAAAGAAAAAGGCCTTCGTAAAATTCTAAATTTCGGACATACCATCGGTCATGCCATTGAAGGATATTCGTTGTTGAATGATCGTAATCCTTTGCTGCACGGAGAGGCTATAGCTGTAGGAATGATCTGTGAAGGTTATCTTTCTCATAAATTGAACGGACTCTCTTTGGATGAACTAAACAATCTGATCGCCACCTTCAGAAAATACTTTAATGATTATATATTTAACTCAGCAATTGATACAGCCTTATTGGATCTCATGCGGAATGATAAGAAAAATCTCTCTAATCAGATCGGTTTTGCACTACTGGATAAAATAGGTAGCTGTCAGTACGATATTTTCGTTTCAGAGGATGATATCATCGAAAGTCTTGATTTTTACCGCGAACTAATAGCGCGATAGCATTTTGGAACAAGCGATGTACGGGGAGAGTATATCGCTTGTTTCTGTTATTACTTATGTTTTAAATGCATCAGAAGATCAGCTTAAACTTGTGATAACTAAAACCTAAATTAAATTGTAACAATAACCATTTATATCATGAATAAAATCTTCATTTTTCTGTTTGTCTTTTTTGCAGCGACAATGACTATCTCTGCCCAAAAAAAAGTACTGATTTTTAGTAAAACTCAAGGGTTTAGACACAGTAGTATCGAAAAAGGTGCTCAGGTGCTTAAACGATTGTTGGATAATGAAAAGATTAGCTCGGATCATTCCGAAGATGCGGCCCTTTTTACAGACCAGGTGTTGAAAAAGTATGATGCCATCATTTTTTTGAGCACAACGGGTAATATTTTGGATGAAACACAGCAGGATGCTTTTGTTCGTTATATTCAATCGGGCAAGGGCTTTGTGGGAATTCATGCGGCTACGGATACTGAGTTTGAATGGCCTTGGTATAATGGCCTGGTAGGGGCTTATTTTAGTTCACATCCTGCCGTACAGAAAGCCAAGTTAGATGTGATCGATCGAAAGCACGCCGCTACCAAACATCTTGATCCGATATGGTGGCATAAGGACGAGTGGTACAATTTTAAAGATGTCAAAGAAGGGCTACATGTGTTGATGAATCTGGATGAAAAGAGTTATAATGGAGGGAAAATGGGCGATCATCATCCGATTTCATGGAGCCAAAACTATGATGGAGGTAAAGTCTTTTATACTGGATTAGGGCATACAGAAGAGTCCTATGATGAACCCGAGTTCCAAAAGCATTTGATTGGTGGTATTTTATCTGTTCTTCCGAAAAAATAGAAATATTAACGCTCATTCTTAGCGTTTTGTATGCAGTGCTTTATTAAAATGCCCCTTAGCATGACGCCATATAAGGGGCATTTTAGTAAAGCTGAGAATAGTTTAGTGTGTAGTAATGTAATCTGTGCTTGAAGATAATACTTAGTACTTGAATTTATATTTTGCACCAAGGCTAAACCACCTGCCCGGCATCGGGATTGCTGCAGCTTCGATATAGCTCTTGTCAAAAATATTCTGCACATCGGCAAAAATATTGAGATCAGTAAACTGATAGGAAGCTCTTATATCTGCAATAAAATAACTTTTATAGCTAATACGCTCATTGAAACGATTGGCGGTGGTCAGCGTCCAATTTTTATGATTTACTGTCAAATTGAGAATAACCTGCTGTCTAAGATTTTCAATGGCATATTTGGAGCGTATTCCATCCTCAATTTTGATTTTGGGATTCAAGTAATTATAACTGATTGTCGTGTAATATCGGGTGGTTGCGGATGGATCACTGAGTTGATAACGGACAGATGCATTGAAACCGTCAACTGTGTTTCTGCCAATATTGGAGGGTTTCCACGGAACGACGGTTCCCTCAGCAACAGCGCCCTCGTTTTTTTGCCAGTCTATGAAATCGTTTATATCCCGGTGGAAATAGCTGGCCTGAGCAACAATGCGATTCGATAAGTATTTGATACCCCCTTCGATCTGGTAGGCATTCTCTGATGTCAAATCGGGGTTGCCGATATTGGCCGTCTGATTGGTGTATAAATCAGTAAAGGAGGGGATGCGCTGGGCAGATCCTGCACTAAGGACAAATTTCCAGTGTTCGGTTATTGTATAACCCAAATCCAGGCCCGGGAATACCTGCCAGCCAAACCTTGAGTTATAATTTACATAGGCGCCCGCGTTGAGCATTAGGTTGGCAATTGCTTCTGTTTTAAATTCAAGGTAGCCACCGTAATTTTCCCGGTTATGCGAGCCAATGGCCGTGCTATTGATTCTTTCAAATCGGCTTTCTAATCCGATTCCAAAGGTTCCATATTGCTGTTCTAATGCTGCATTTACCTCAGCACCGAACACGTTGCTATAATGTTTTGATCGCCCCTTGGTTGTCGTCCGCCCCAGATACCAGTATTCGTCTTCGTTATACCGGTTGCTGATCCGTGGACTGATTGAAAGTGCTGGAGTCAGTTGATGTTGTGACTGAATAGATGAGAATGCTGTTTTGACTTGTTCATAAGCTTCTTTGTCTGTTGGTGCAGCATAATACCCGTTGGCGCCAAACTGATTATCAATATAACCAAAGTTTGCTTTTAGTAGATTGGATCCATTGGGCCGGTAGGTTGCGTCATAATATAGTTTATTATTGTTGGAGGCCGTATTATACCGCTGACCATTGGAATCTTCATGTCCAATATATAAACCGTGACTGCTGTGTCGTGTGTTGAACTGTGTAGCTAGTTGAGCGCCTTTGGCATAGTATTTTCCCGAACTTGTCTGTTCATTGTCTTTAAAAGACGACCCACCATATACTTGGGCAATGACCTGATTGGATTCGACCGTTTTTGTGACGATATTGATCGCACCAGTCAGGGCATTAATACCGAAAATACGGGAAGCAGGCCCCCTGATGATTTCGATGCGTTCAATAGCTTCCACCGGTACCGGGAGGTTCATATTATGGTGTGCACTCTGTGGATCCGTTATTTTTACACCATTTAATAAGATGGCAGTTTGTTCAAATGACCCCCCATCTATGCTGATGTCAGCCTGTGAACCAAATGGTCCCCTTTGTCGCACGTCAACACCGGGTATATTTGTTAGGAGTTCGTTGATCGAACGGTTGGGGAGTCTCTGGATGTCCTCCTGTGTGAGTATCTGTATATTCTTGCTTTGCTTTGAAAAAGGTATCTGAAGTCTATTTTGATTAATAATCACTTCATTCAATGTGGTGGTATCCTTTACCTGTGCGGAAGAAGTACCTATTGATAGGAGGATAGCCAGTTTCGTTAACGATATTTTCTTATTCAACATGGTTTCACTTAATTGCCCTATTGTACTTTACACCATCGACCCGTCAGAAAACCTGTTCGCATGTCGTTTGTCGATGTACTGGATAGTCATAGGTTTTATCCCGCAAAACTAGTTCAGTTGATCGAGAATGTAAATAGTCCGGTGGTAATATTGTGTGTAGTCCGGTTGATTATCCTAGTTTTTGATTTAAATCCACTCTTCTCGGCCAATCGGTTTTTTATCCTTGATATTGATGCTATCTTGCTTATTTTCAATTTTTATTTTAGTGGCAGTTGAAAGGTCGGGCTGACCGGACTCTAACCAGGCAGAGTACCAGTAGGATGCCACCCGAAGAATTGTTTTGCGCATTCTTCGTTCCACCATTCCGTTCAATGCAAGGTGATAAGCTTTTGCATAGCTGTCAGAATATGTCCATAGCAATTGATTGTTCCTTTCGATAAAGGAGTTCTTTTGAGAAGCTTTAAATTGTTTATTGAGCAGGGATTCGATGCGAAGGACAGAATCAACGAGTTGATTACTCTCACGTACAACAGTCCAAGCTTCGTTTAAGGGATCTTCGATATAAATCGCCTTTCCGACGAGGAGATTATACTCACCCGCAAACATTTCGGGTAAGCGGCTTTCCCAAAAAGCGTGGATTCCAATCTGACCAGTTAATTGGCCATTATAATTTTTGGTCGTGTGTAAAGGGACATGAGCGTCGGCAATATAATGTCCTAAGTCTGCTGAATGTTTGATGATTTTATTGTAATCTTTGGATTTGAAAGCCTTTACAAGTTTTAAATAAGTAAAGTTGATTTGCCAAGGAATGATGCCATTTTTCAGCAGTTGTCGTTCTTGGAATTTCTCTTTAGCCTGTGACCAATGTATGGGTATGGAATCAATCAATCGATCCTCGCGGTAATCTTCGATGTCTATAAAATGCCGCGGCCCTTCGGCACTGTCTATAAAACAACGTTTATCGGGATCTACGGCCTTCTCGGTAATCAGATCTATATTGGATTTGTAAAACTTGGCGAGCTTAGCGGGAAGTGCAAATACGGCATAGTGATTGATTTTTTTATGCGCAAAAAATCCCCATGAATTAAGTGTAAGCAGTGTAACAATGGAAAGTATCCAAAGGAGAGGAGACTTTATCATAGTGAATTGGTTATTAAATAATTGTTAAAATTAAATATACACAAAAAAAAGTACAAACCCTGTTAATAAATAAATCTATGCATTAATTTATATGTTATTAACATGGCTAAACAATAAAATAATATTGATATTCGTTAAAATTCATTAATTTGCCAACACAAAATACAGTCGTTATGAAGATATTGTATGCCGTACAAGGAACCGGCAACGGACATCTAAGCCGTGCCATGGATATTGTTCCCTGTTTGAAAGCCTTAGGAGATGTGGATGTTTTAGTCAGTGGAATTCAGGCAGATCTTTCGTTGCCTTTTGAGGTGAAATATCGTTTTCATGGTTTAAGTTTTATTTTTGGCAAATCAGGTGGTGTAGACCTGTGGAAGACTTTTATGAGTTCAACCATACGTAAGTTTACCAGTGAGATCAAAAGTTTACCAATCGAAGGATATGACCTGGTGATCAATGATTTTGAGCCTATTTCCGCCTGGGCCTGTCACTCAAAAGACCTTGAGTGTATTGGGTTGAGCCATCAGATCGGTGCATTGGACCCTGCAAGCCCAAAGCCGGAGGAAAGCGATATGTTGGGAAAGTTTATCATGAAAAATTATGCTCCAGCGACGCATTCCTATGGCTTCCATTTTAAAAGGTACGCCAAAAATATTTTTCCGCCAGTTATTCGTAATGCCGTTCGTGATCTGACTGTGACCGAAGAAGGACATTACACGGTTTATTTGCCGGCTTATGACGATGCGCATCTATTAAAACATTTAATGAAATTTCCCGAAGTGAAGTGGGACGTATTCAGCAAGCACAATTCAAGACCGTTTGAGATGAAGAATGTGACCATTCGACCGATCAATAATCAAGCTTTTATTGAAAGTATGGCTTCATCATCAGGAGTTTTATGCGGTGCAGGTTTTGAAACCCCAGCAGAAGCGTTATATTTGAAAAAGAAACTATTGGTGGTCCCGATGAAAAATCAATATGAGCAACATCTGAATGCTGCATCATTGGAGGAAATGGGGGTGCCAGTAATTTCGAGTTTAAAACAGAAAAATATGCTAGCCATAGAAGCTTGGCTAAATAGTAAATCGAGGGTTGAAGTTGATTACCCTAATATAACACAAGAAATTATTAATGAAATTGTGCAGAAGCACCGTTAAGTAAAACATGAAGTATATTGCATTAGCCCTATTGTCTCTGACAGCCACAACTGGATTTGCCCAGCAGAAGAAAAAGACCAGTTCGGTCAAGAAAAAAACAGTGACGACAAAAACGAGTTCAACAAACATGTTGACTACAAAAGCGGATTCCGTATCGTATGCATTTGGTATGGATATCGGAAAATCGTTGAAGTCTACAGAAGTAGAATATTTGAAAGCTGATATTATTGCAAAAGCGATTGCTGCCACATTGAAAAACGAGAAAACACTGTTGGAAGATGGGCAGACGAGGGAAGTTATTCAAAAAGCCATTATGGAGATACGTGCCGAGAAAGAGGCCTTAAGTCGGGCAGAAGAAGATAAGTTCTTTGCTGAGAACGCAAAAATAGCTGGAATGAAAACAACCGCTGAAGGAATTCAATACCTGATATTGAATCAAACAGAGGGAGCAAAGCCTTCTGCAGATGACGAAGTTACTGTTCATTACAAAGGAATGTTATTGAACGGTAAGCAATTTGACAGCTCATATGACCGCAACGAACCATTGAAACTGACATTGGGACAAGTGATCAAAGGTTGGCAAATCGGCATTCCGCTGATGTCCAAGGGAGCAAAATATAAGTTTTTTATACCGAGTCGGCTAGCCTATGGTGAACGTGCTACGGGTGAAATTCCTGCCAATAGTACCTTGGTCTTTGAAGTCGAATTGCTTGATTTCAATACGAATGGAACAACGTAGATTAGGCAAAAGTGGCCTGATGGTTTCGGAAATTGGTTTGGGCTGTATGTCGTTAAAAAGCAATCAGCCCAAGCAATCTAAAGCTATTATCCATAAGGCTTTTGATAGCGGGATTACATTTTTTGATACGGCCGATCTCTACGACAAAGGTCAGAACGAGACGGTCGTCGGTGAAAGTGTACAGGCTTTCCGCAAACAGATCGTATTAGCCAGCAAAGTAGGTAACCTCTGGCGGGCTGACGGATCGGGCTGGGATTGGAAGGCTTCGAAAGATTACATTATCAAAGCTATTGATGGCTCTTTGTCGCGTTTGAAAACAGACTATATCGACCTTTATCAGCTTCATGGTGGTACCATTGATGATCCCATAGACGAGATTATCGAAGCTTTTGAACTACTTAAGAAACAAGGGAAGATCCGTGCGTATGGACTGTCTTCTATTCGTCCAAATGTTATTAAAGAATTTCTGTTAAAATCAGCTATCTCATCGGTCATGATGCAATATAGTCTTTTGGATAGGCGGCTTGAGGAGGAGATGGATGCTTTGCTGATGGCGAAGGATGTTCATGTCCTGGCGCGGGGGACATTGGCTAAAGGACTACTGGTGGATAAGCCTGTGGAACCCTATCTTCAATATAGCTCTGGCGAGGTATCACATATACTCCGTAACCTCCACAGGATAGTGAAACAGTCCGGAAAAGACAGCGCTGCTGAGGCGATATCCTATGTCCTTTCCAACGCTGCCGTAGCAACAGCTGTGGTAGGAGTAAGCACTAAATTGCAGCTCGATGAGTTGGTGCATACAAAACAACAGCTTGCCCAATTGAATGACGTGGATAAAAAGAAATTACTGGACGGTGTTCGGTCTTTATATTACACCGAACACCGGTAGAGAGCTATTTGTTAAAAAATAGTTTCAAAATTTTATTAAGATCTTCTTTGGTATCGACTGCTATAGTCTCATGTGTGGTGACTGCTGTTTGGATTGTGTATCCGTTTTCAATCCAACGCAATTGTTCAAGCGCTTCAGCTTCCTCGAGACCCGAGACTGGCAGTTGTGTCAGCGCTCTCAAAGTATCTGCTTGGTAGGCATAAATGCCAATGTGTTTGTAAAAGGTTTGTTCTTTCAGCCATTGTTCCTGTTCAATCCCTCTTAGAAAAGGAATGGTTTGTCTGCTGAAATAAATTGCTTCCCCGTGTATGTTGCGCACAACTTTTGGAATATTCAAATTGAATAATTCTTCCATGGAGTCAATCTCTTTTACCAAGGTGGCTATTTTAGTCTGTGGACTTTCAAAACAAGCGGCCAATAGATCAATTTGTTCAGGATTGATAAAAGGCTCGTCGCCTTGAATGTTGATGATGACATCATATTCATTATCATCGGTTATGACTTCGGCGCAACGGTCTGTACCCGACTGATGGGTTTCGGAGGTCATAACCACATTTCCGCCAAAAGAAAGGACCTCCTCCACTATACGCTGGTCATCGGTGGCGACAATTACGTTGCTTAATTTTTTTGATTGTTTTACTTGCTCATAGACCCTTTGGATCATCGTCTGGCCATCAATATCAACCAACGGTTTGCCCGGAAATCTACTCGAAGCAAATCGTGCGGGAATGATACCTAAAAATTTCATGATATTTTGCGAATATTTATTTATTAAAAAGCCTGTAAATCGATGATTTGCAGGCTTTCGTTTATTTGTTTTCGATCCTTATTCAAACAACCCGAATAATTCAGCTTCTATCTTTTGTATGATTCCGCCAAGATCCTCTGGATTAGTCGTAAAATCAAGATTGTCTTTGTCTAAGATCATCACTTTACCTTCTTTATAATTGTTGATCCATTTGTCATATTTATCATTCAATTTAGATAAATAATCCAATCGGATCGCCGATTCGTAATCACGCCCTCTTTTTTGGATATTGTTAACCAAAGTAGGGACAGAAGCCTTCAAGTAGATCAATAGGTCCGGCGGCTTAATGTAATGAATTATACTTTGGAATATGTTGCTATAGTTTTCAAAGTCACGAGCACTCATCAAGCCCATATCATATAAGTTCTCTGCAAAGATATAGGCATCTTCATAGATCGTACGATCCTGAATCATATCAATATTTGTCTCCTGAAGTTTTACGATGTGTCTAAAACGACTATTTAAGAAGAAAATCTGAAGGTTGAAAGCCCAACGTTTCATGTCTGAATAAAAGTCTTCCAGATAAGGATTATTGTCCACGGCCTCAAATTGCGGTTCGAATTTAAAATGACTCGCCAATAATTCCGTCAGCGTCGTTTTCCCAGCACCTATATTTCCTACGATAGCTATATGCATATTCTGTTTCCTTAATTTAATAAAATCTCTTGATACCAATGATCTCGCGAACTTCTCTTAGTGTTTTTCGAGCAGATTCGCCAGCTTTCTCAGCGCCTAATTTTGCAACCCGAGCAATATAGGAATCATCATTTGCAATATCTTCAATACGTAGACGTACATCATTTGTAGCCAATACCATATCTTCTGCCAGCTGCTTTTTGAAATCTCCGTAACGAATCTCACATTTATTATAGAGCTCGTCAAAGTGTTGTAATGTGTCAGGTGTAGAAACGACTTTCATTAAATCAAATAGATTTTGGATCGCTTCGGGTTTTGCCTGATTCATTTCGGTTGGACCTGAATCCGAAACGGCGCGCATCACTTTTTTCCGAATGACGTCAGCGCTATCTGATAGGTAGATACAGTCAGCCTCACCATTGGATTTTCCCATTTTGCCCTGTCCGGCTAATCCGGGCACTTTAACCAATTTGTCCGAGTAGGAAAAAGCAAAAGCTTCTTTAAAATAATCTACATTATATAAACGGTTAAAGCGATTGCCAAATGTACGTGTCATTTCTAAGTGTTGTTCTTGGTCCTTTCCTACAGGAACTTTTGTTCCGTGGTGAATCAAGATATCACAAGCCATCAAGACCGGGTAGGTCAGTAAGCCTGCATTGACATTGTCGGGGTTGCTGCGCACTTTGTCTTTAAATGCTGTCGCTCGTTCAAGCTCTCCTAAATAAGCGTTCATATTCATGTATAAATAAAGCTCAGCAACTTCAGGAACATCCGATTGAACGTAAATAGTTGACTTTTCGGGATCTATGCCCGCAGCCAAATATTCAACGATCACTTGACGAACAGTGCCCTGAAGACCATGTGGTGTAGGGTGTGTCGTCAAGGAATGTAGATCCGCAATAAAAAAAAAGCAATTATATTCATTTTGCATTTTCACAAAATTGCTCAATGCGCCATAGTAATTTCCTAAATGTAATTTTCCGGTACTTCTAATACCACTAACAACTGTTTCCATATTCCTGCGAATTTACGGATAAATTTGACAAAGTAGAATTAAATTCGGCCAGTCAGGCACCTTTTCCTAGATCGTGATTATTTTTTTAGCTTTTTAGCCTCATTCCAATAAACGTCCATTTCTTCCAAGCTCATGTCCTGTAATTTCTGTTTGTTTTCCGCTGCTTTTTGCTCTAGATAAGTAAACCTTGCGATGAATTTCTTATTGGTGCGTTCCAATGCATTTTCGGGATTGATACCAATATGTCTTGCGTAATTTATAAGCGAAAACAATAGATCCCCGAATTCGCCTTCTGCCTTTTCACGGTCAATGACTTCTGTTGTTTCAATATTGAATTCTGCTTTAAATTCCGCAAGTTCTTCCTCAACTTTTTCCCAAACTTGTCTTTTATCTTCCCAGTCAAAACCAACTCCTCTTACTTTATCCTGGATACGGTATGCCTTGACAAGTGCCGGTAGTCCGTTGGGTACACCGGCAAGGACAGATTTATTCCCCTCTTTGAGCTTAATGGCTTCCCAATTCGATTTGACTTGTTCTTCGGTATTAGCGCTCACATCGGCATAGATATGGGGATGGCGGGTGATTAGCTTATCACATATCGCATTTAGGACATCAACGATATTAAAATGGCCCTCTTCCTCGGCGATACGTGCATAGAATATAAGATGCATCAACACATCGCCAAGTTCTTTTTTTATTTCGGGATAATCCTGCTCCAAGATCGCATCTGTCAGCTCGTACAGCTCTTCTATTGTCAGATGACGTAACGATTCCATCGTCTGTTTCTTATCCCAAGGGCATTCAAGCCTTAGGGTATACAATACATCAAGTAAGCGTTGGAATGCAAGTTGGGGGGTAGGCTGATACGCCGGAGCTAGTAGATTTGCCATATGATTATGAGTTTTCGTCTCGCAAAAATAGAAATATGATTTTGAATAAACTATTTGAAATTGCGGAAAACAAAAGATCCTAACTCGTCGTTTTATAATAAAAAGATATTTAAATCAACTTAATAAAAATCAGCTATGGAAAGAATGCATGGGTACTCGTCAGCTAGTGTGGCGTTGAAAAAATTAAGCGACCTGGGATACACGATAGATTATAACATCGAATTTGATGATCTTTTGGCGGACGCAGACCAATTTAAAATTGATTACTTATTTCGTTATGAAGGTGCATCGGATCCAGATGATGAGTCTACCGTATATGGGATAAGCAGAAATTCAGGAGAAAAAGGTGTCTTTGTAGCCGGCAATCTATCTTTGATTGAAGGGAAGAAAAGAGATATTTTGCTACAGCTGGAGCTTAAAGAGAGAGAACATTAGCGACGAAATCACCATAATATATTAGTCTGTTAATATAGATAAGGAATGGAAGCAAATAATTTCACCGAATCAGAAAGGCTCAAAGAGCTTAAGATTTGGGCTTTGCGTCGAGATGGCAAACCTTTGGATGGAAGCTATACCGACTTGAATGCTGATCGTTTTCTGCAAGTCTATCGCAATGAGGCGCTGAATTTAATGAAAGCGGGATTTTACAATAGGGGTACGGGACTTTTTGAGTCTTACGTCGAACGTCATTATCCACAGGAGTTGGAGAAGCAAATCGGTAAATTAGAAAGAAGTTATGATAGCCTTGAGCGCTTTAGCCCTAACTTGGTCAAAGAGGGTTTCTATAATCTTGTTTTGGGAGATCTTCCGCTCACAATGAAAGGAGCCATTGTGGTATTGCTGCGTGCAAAGGAGTCGGAATTTCCTTCTATTTATAACAATGATCAAGATGCAGACATGCGAAGTTCTCCAAATTGGCTATTAAATCAGCCATATAACGATATTTGGGTCGATATGCACCAAACAGCATTGAATAATATCCACTATCCAGACCGAATACTCTAAATTTGGCAAAATTATTGTTGTGAACTAGCAGGAAAAGAGGATACTGAGCATCAATATCCTCTTTTTTGGCGCTAAATTTTTTATTGAATTATTAACCATTTTCTAAATTATAACTAATATGATTTTATACATCGGTATTTTTGTAGTGATCGTGGCTGCCTGCGTTTTTATCTCTCTCATGATGATGAAAAAGCAAAAAGAAACAGCTAGAAAGTATGAAGGCGAGGGCGGGATTGCGCTGGCATCCGGTATTAAGGATGAACTGTTAAGCCAGGAGTTTGAGGAATTAACCAAACAAATGAACGGAGCGCCCATAGATGCGTTTACGCAATGCGCTTACATTGCCACAGTAGGTGATAAAGTAGCTTCGGCGGCAGCCACAGCAGCTAAAACAGTGGCTTGGGCAGCTGTTGGGGTCAAAGCACGTTACCGCGAGCGAGACAATGCTTCGTATTTAGTGCTCAGCAATAATGAATTGCATTATTTGTTTTTCGACGACGGTGAAGCAAGAGACCATCTGGTTTTTGACCATGAAACTTTATTGAATGCCCGGCCTGCTCAGATCAGTGGTTCGGAAAAAGTGACCCGTATGGGATCTGTTATGGGGCTGAAAGCCAAAAAAATGCATCTTGACGTCAACGGTAATGGTCTTGATATTATCTACTATGGTGCTGTACAGCGGATGCCTGATGGAATTATATCTCCAGGTTCGGGTATGTTCGAAACACAGTCAAAGCTTCAGTTAATGGGCCGTTTTTTTCTAAATAGGTTTTATCAAAAGTATCCGCAGTTACAAGATTAAATTAGTTTATTGGTCGGAATTATAGCTCCGTTATTGATAACAACTGAGCTCTTTTTGTTAGTTATTGACGAATGCCGGCTGAATGTCATTTGAGTTTCTTTTTTAGTTTCCACGAAGGTTGATTTTTATGCATTCTGGTAAAATATTGGTAAATTGTATGGATCATAAAAATTATATACTATGAACATTTTAGCAGATAAAGTTGCTTTGGTAACAGGGGCCGGATCCGGTATAGGACTGGCGGTTGCTTTGGCATACGCGAAAGAAGGAGCGAAAGTTGTGGTGTCGGATATTAATGAACAAGCCGGTCAAGAGGCTGTTCGGCAGATTGAAAAATCAGGAGGAGAGGCGGCTTTTTTTAAAACTGATAGCTCATTAGCGGAAGATAATGAGGCATTGGTGCGTTTTGTAGTAGATACTTACGGGAAATTAGATATTGCCTGCAATAATGCAGGTATCGGGGGTGAGGCGGCATTAACGGGCGACTATAGCTTGGATGGCTGGAAGAAAGTGATAGATATCAATTTCAACGGCGTATTTTTTGGATGCAAGTATCAGCTTGAAGCGATGGAAAAAAATGGTGGTGGTGTTATTGTCAATATGGCCTCAATTCATGGTACGGTTGCAGCTCCGATGTCAAGCGCCTATACTGCAGCAAAACATGCTGTCGTTGGCTTGACTAAAAATATAGGTGCAGAATATGGACAGAAAAATATCCGTTGCAATGCGGTGGGGCCAGGATATATCGATACACCTTTGCTCAAAAATTTGGATGAAGAGCATGTACATGCATTGGTCAGCAAACATCCCATTGGTCGTTTAGGAAAGGCTGAGGAGGTTGCAGAACTGGTATTGTTCTTGAGTTCTGAAAAGTCATCTTTTATGACTGGTGGCTATTATTTGGTTGATGGCGGTTATACTGCTGTTTAACCTTTTTACATATGCACAGGAAAGCGGAGCTGCATGGATGGGAGCTCCGCTTTTTTTTATGTATAGTCCCTTGGGCTATGCCATATATGCAATCTAAGAGAAACGATCAGTTAAGTCAATGATGCAGTCTAAAGGCTATTAATCATCTATGCCTTTTCCATCCAAAATATGTTGATAATACTTTTCGATCCGTGATTCACGTGTTTTTGATTGTTTGGCCTGATTGAAATAAAATAGATATGCCTTTTGACGGCCTGGAGTCAGGGATGAAAAAGCACTTTGAAGCGCTTGATCTTCCCTTAAGGCTCTAGCGAATTCCTCAGGTACTGGATAGTCTTCAGCTTTTCGCATAGCGACTTTTGCACCTGATTTTTCAATTTCTATCGCTTCCTGGATATAATCTGCTATTACATTTCTTAGACTTGAAATTTGGTCAATATCGGTGAATCTGAGCTGTCTACCTGACTGGACGTTTTCAGTTTGTTGAATTAATAGCTTTTTGTTGTCTTTTAACAAGGCACCTTTGTGAAATAATAGCGCGCAGTAATTTTTAAATCCATGAATCAGGACAATATTCTTTCCTTCAAAAGTATAACATGGGTGCATCCATTTGTAATCTTCTACGAGTGATTGATTCTCGATAACGATTTCTCGTAATAAATTAAATTCTTCGTTCCATTTTTTTGCATTTTCGAAGAAATGTTCTGCTTTTGGGTTCATGGTCTACTTTCGGTTATGTTAAACTTTAGGTTTAAATGCATTTGATCAGGATTTCCTGAAGTCTGTTGTGCGCCATGTTAATGCCTTGAGCAAACGGCATCTGGAGCAATTGATCACGGAATTTTATCGATTGAAATATAATATGGATGATGAGCCTGCTGCTTTCATCAGTAATTTTTTCGAAGGTTAGATATTCCAATTGGACGGGAAAGGAAGTACCTTCCATTTCAAATGTTCTCGTAATTTTTTCATTAGGGACAAATTCGTGTATCGTTCCATTCGCTTTAAACACAACATTACTGTTGTGGGATGTCTCAAAAGCATAGGAGCCATGTTTTTTATTTTCCCATTTTATTACCTTGGTCCCCATCCACTGCTCAAAGATTTCAGATTCTTCATAAGCTTTGAATAGCAAGTTTAGCGGCAAGTCAAATTCTCTGGTAATTACAATCTCCTGTTTGCCGTCCTCGGCACGGACATTTGTTTTCTTTTCCATCTTATTTGTCTTTATAATTTTTCATAATTTCTTCGAGTTTATTAAATCGTTCATCCCACATGCTACGGAAAGGTTCAATAAAATCAGCTATTTCCTTCATTTTGGGCGGATTGAGCTTATAGTAAATTTCACGGCCATTCTGTTCAGATTTTAGCAATTCACATTCGCTAAGAATCTGCAGGTGCTTGGAGACCGTTGGTCTAGCTGTGTTAAAGTTTGAAGCAATAGCTCCCGCAGTCATGGATTGGGAAGCCAAAAGCAGAAGAATGGCTCTTCTGGTTGGGTCGGCAATGGCCTGAAAAACATCTCTTCTTAAATTCATAATGAAGTTATTTGACTACAAATATAAGTGTTGCCATTTAGCTACACAAAATTTTTTTGAAAAATATAACTATAGACGGTAGTTGGGACAAAATGAAATTAGCTACTGCTATAAGTTAACCAGAAGAGAGAGGCTTATGTCGATGCCAACAATCGTTATAAACATGAACCTTTAATTATTGCTACGGAGAAAGGTAAAATTACAGCCAACAGTGCTGACTTTTTGATCCGGGCGGATTCAAATAACATGAAGGCGTTGCTTAATGACGGGAAAATGGAGATTTATTCCTATAGCCTAAACAAAATACAATCTGTCGTCTGTCCTGGGGACTTTGTATATGTTGACGCTAAATATGCAGGCAAAAATCAGCTTTCGCGTGATACAATGAGTTATTTGGCATCCCAGCATTTCAAAGAAGCTAGGATGTGGACCCGCAAGATCCGGATCTATAAAGATATTTCTTTACACGCCTTTGTAGATGAAATGAGCCGCTGGGAGGGGGGTACAATCAAAAACTGGGACTTCATCCCAAAGGACAGGCATATTTCGGTGTCTATCTGTTACCAGAGTGGGCGTGAAGAAGTGTACAATGCTATCCGCCAGGCAGGTATTCTTCTACACGAGGAGAAAGGGATGGTCAGCTTCTGCCCCGAGGATAAATGGGATAGAGTGGCAATGAAGTTTTCAGATAGCGGAATCCGAGGATTTAGGTAAGAAAAGAGCAAACAGGTTTGTTGGGGATGTTTAATGCTGATGTTCGGCCGGTAGAGGGAACTGCTGGTGACCAGGTTATTACTAAGTTAATACCAACGTCGCCCTGTAAGCAAGTTGAGTACACAGTGAGTCCACGTTGAGTCCACCTTTTAAAGTGCTTTCACTGTGCTTGCATATTTTTTACAAGTCAGGAGGAGGGCGAAGTTGGGGCGAACCTTTCCATAAGCTATTTACAACAAAGCCCGGTGAAAATTACAATATTTATAATTGTCGTTTGACTCGAATTTAAAATTCGCTAAAAATAACTAAGATGCTTGACATCAGTGTTTTATAGGTGTATCTTTAGGTATGGGAATAAATGATAATGGATTTATCAGAGGCCTGGTTGGCCCCCTGGTAAATAGAAAAGTTGGCAACAA
The DNA here is from genome assembly GCF_013167215.1 of Sphingobacterium prati. Classification (GTDB taxonomy): domain Bacteria; phylum Bacteroidota; class Bacteroidia; order Sphingobacteriales; family Sphingobacteriaceae; genus Sphingobacterium; species Sphingobacterium prati. Next base: position 140,871 of record NZ_JABJWY010000024.1, on the reverse strand, counting down.
AAACTACGTGCAAAGCAGACCATATCGCGTCAAACAGACGGACGATACCAAAAGAGCAGGTAAAGATTTTGGCAATGTAAGCCGTGCGGGTGCACTGATCCGGATGTGTTTTGGGGAAGTCCATCAGGATCTCCATGATGGGCAGATGTGCAATCGCTTAAATAGGCAGATCTACCGTGCAATAAAGACAAATCTTGATGGTGAAAAGGGAAACCGTACGCTGAGTAACTGCGTATTGGATCGCTTGGTAAATTTTCAGTTCAATGAAAATTGTCATATGCAGGATTATCTTTTTATTGATCCTGTAATCTCTCTGAACAAGAGGAAAGAGCTTAAAATATCATTTCCGGAATTTGATATCAAAAGAGCGCTGGTCCTTCCTGAAAAATGCAATGCGTTAGTGTTTAAATTTAAAGCGCTGTCATTCGATTTCGATGAGCTTGAGCCTAAAGAGATAAAAGATACAGAGTGGGAATACGATACTAAATATAGAGAGCAGGCGATACCGGCAAGGACCTTGACCATTAAATGTGGTGACTTTGTAGGCACCTCTATATTTGTTGGATTTACCATGCTGTATTTGGAAAAAGATAGCCGACGATCGAATGTGCTGAATGAAATAGATTGTAATCCAGCTTCTATTCTAGCTGCTTTTCAGATAGTTTAAGGATATGATGAACAATATCTTTAATCAAAAAGTTGGTTGGTTAATATGGCTATAACTAGCATTACCGTAATGTAGCACTGGAGATTGCTACATAGGTTAGCTTTGCGAAGGGCAAGCTACCTGGAATATGGTCAATACGAAAAAATTAAGTGGAAAGCACCTTCGGGTGCTTTTTTCTTTAGTAGACGAAATATAGTCAGGAATTCATATATAACGAAAATCTTATTTAAGGCTTGCATAAGATTATTTAACAAAAAATTATTGTGATCTGTGTCTGGAAATTTCCTATATTTATTTGAGCTTAAAATAATGAGATTGACCGATTAATGAAAAGTAATTAAGTTCAGTGTCTTTTGCCGTATCTCTTAGATCTATTCGCCGTTATTATTGCTATGTATTTATAATTTTTAACAAAATTTAAAAAAAGCTTTAGCGGCTCACAGTCTGTATATAACGAAAATCATATATAAAATTTCTTGAATCTAAATAAAGGGAATATGAAACAGTTAAGCATAGCGAAATTGTTATTTGTAGTGGGAGTTGTTTTACTTGGTTTTGCTTTTAGTCAGTCAACTTATTTATCAGTTGAAGACACAAGGCTGTAGCTACAGCTCCCGGAAATTATACGAGAGCGGTAAAATCATCTTTTAAATTGGGTACGTCTGTCGGTTTTACAGAGACGGCTTATTACACGCTCTTAGGTCTTCGTGGTTGGATTGATGATAGTAGTGGCCCTGCGCATGAGCTTGCTTTTTCAGGCTCTAAAGGAATATTCTATCGGACCGGTACGCAAGCTGCGGGTTGGACGGGTTGGTGTCGTGTGCTTGCAGAAAATACTTCAGGTAATGTCGGTATTGGAACTGATACGCCAAAAGAAAAACTTTCCGTAAATGGAAATATTCGCGCACACCAGGTCAAAGTCGAGGTTGCGAATTGGCCAGATTATGTATTTGATCCCAATTATAAGATGCGGAGTCTTGAAGAGACAGAACGATTTATAAAACAGCATGGCCATCTGCCTGAGGTGCCTAAAGCAATGGAAGTAGAGACGGATGGTATCTCTCTTGGAGAAATGAATAAAATATTGCTCAAGAAAATTGAGAGCTGACTTTACATGTTATCGAGCAACAGAAACAGCTTCAAGACTTACAGGACCCAATACCTCCCAAGACGAAGTTCGATTAAAATTTTGTCGCACAGTTCGCTTTTTTACATTGTCAATTTTATATTGGAAAGAATCGTCTAGCAAGGTAATGATGTATGGAGGAGAAATTGTTCAGGTGGTAACTAAATAATGTTGCCGGTAAGACTGTAGTTAGCAATGCTAGGGTAATTACTGATCCTGTTTATAAATGGAAGGCGTTACAAGTTTTAGCAAAGTAATTAACGAAATGGAATTAAATAATTTGGAGACTAGTTTGAAGGAGTTAAATTTGAATCCAGTTGATAGTTTGTTTAATAGTATTGACTTTGAGGAGTTTGAACAAGTTTTATATAGACTTGCCTATAATCCAGAAAACGGAGATGTTAACTTTTTTATCTACACTTATATGTTAAGACTTTTAGGGGGTAAAGAGGATGATTGGCGAATACATCTATCGATCAGTAGGTTGATGGGGGGTATTTTAAATCATATTGATGGGTGTGAATTGATAGGTCTATACCATGCGAAAGAAGCGGATAAGCTAAAGCCAATGGATGCAGATATTCTGGAGATTATTTTGTACTATAACCATATTCCTGAAAAAATATTGTCGGATGAAGAGGCTCTTGTTTATTCTCAAAAGCTGCTTATGGTTAAACCTGATAGTGACATAGCAAAAAAAGATATCTAGGTCATTAGAGAAGGCCAAGATGGTATGTTTTACGATTATGATGAAAAACGCTATCGTGATGAAGAAGGAAATACAGTTAATTTTGACAAAGTTCTGCCATATCACCAGCATGGGGGATGCAAAGGAGATCCACCACCGAAAACCAGTTTGGAAGTTTATATTATTATCCGTATCTATTTATATAGGGACATAAAGATGAAGTGCGAGAAGTTCTCACAAGATATTATCGATGTGAAAGATGGGATGCAACCATTGGAATATTAACATAAACTTGTCTAGCAATGAACTTTCCAACATGAGTGTGAATGGAATAAGCTAAAAACGATAATAGAAAATGTCGCGCGAGCTAAAGGAATCCGCAATCGCTAAACGGTCGTTTGCTTGAAATTAACAGAAGCAGTCTCTTGCATCCGCTATGATTGAATGCAGGAGACTGGTTCTGTTTAAAAGTTAAGAAAAATCGCTACAGGACTTAGCGGCGAAAAAAAATACCGCTAGCCAAACAAGTCCCTTAGCCAGGAAGAAGATAAATGCCCCCATGCCGGCCCGCTTCAACCATTTTGATTTATTGTCCTTATTATTGTCTTTTTGCTCCATCTGAAGGATTAAACAATACCGCTCCTTTTTAGTTTGCACTGGTAATAGGAGTGAATACTTCACCAAAGTTATAAAAAGTTTGGTTTGCAATTTCTACCGATCGATCATAAGTTGCAGGATCTTCTGCATATTTATTCAATATAGCCGTAAAACCAGCCCACATGTCACGGCTATTTTCACCATAACCTTCGAAGAAAGATGTCCCTTTGTTGACGCCATATTTGTTGAGCATCTGAACAATGTATGGACCGCCCATAATAGAACCTTCGAGTACGTATAATGACGCAAGGGCTTCCTGAATATTTGTTACTACTGGAGCCGTTGCCTCCGGAAGATTCTCCACATTACCTCCCAAGGCTTCAATATCACTTTTGATATACGATGAGTTGCGGCGTGCCGCAAGATCCGGTAATACATCTGCAGTAACGTAAGGAGCGATACTATCTTCCACTGCACGGAAGTAAGCATAGAAACCTTTTAATACCTCAGCATAATCTGCTTCCGAACGAATGTTTTTCAATTGGCGCACGATCGTTCCTTCTACGTTTTGGTGAGCAGCGTGCGTCTGCTCTTTGATATGTTGACTTAACATGTTCTTTCTTTTATTTATAACGATTCTATACAAAGATTCGTATTTATTTCCAGATATTTATGCTGTTTTCTGATTTATCATCTATGAAAAACGACAGGATTTTTATTCTACGATTTTGATTGGATAATTATAATAAGGAGTAGATTGCGTAAAAAAACGATCAAGACGGACCCGTATGCTAATGCCACTGTTTAAATCTGAGGAAATGCCTATTGGAGCATCTTCGGGGATCTGTACTTTAATGGATTTTAAATCATCTGAAATACCGACGAAATTCAAAGATAAGCTATTCGTACCACCATCTTCTGTGTAATTTAAATTTACAACTCTAATATCTGATGTTTTGCTCAAATGTCTTGTAGGCAGACTTATAATTTCACCTCTTTTGACCTGCCATTCTTTTGCATGGTTAAAATAGACATAAGGAAGTGACTGGTCGGCTGCAACGCTTACGAACTTTTTACTGCTTTTAACAGGAATACCAAATTTGTTCATCACCTGTGCGTAATAATCACCTGAAGGAATCCCCGAGCCATCTTGCTGATCCACATAGAAAATAATAAGCCCATTCTCTACTTTATCCAATAGGAGTTTATAGCTTTTATTCTGATCGTTAACGAGGTACAGACTATCACTTCCATCCAGCGCAAGATTATTTATTGGGATACTGAAATTGCATTGACCCACGATAGCAGTAATCTGCGTTTCTTCGTCTCTAAAGGAAGGTAATAGCGCCCCATTTGACAATTTTATCGTATAGGTCTTTATGGTGCCATCCTGGGCTTTTACCTGATATTGCAGTCCATCTTTGAGTGCGATTGCTGTTCCTGAGGCAGGGCTAATGCTTGCATTTTTTGAAATATTAATAATCGGAGCAACAGTCTCCGGAATAGGCCATTCGGTTGACCCGGGCCAGGAGACATAGATGTTTTCACCATCCACAGCTGCTACAATGGCATCTTTGCCCGAGTTGTAAGGGATTTTAAAAGAAGTGATTTCTGTGTAAGGCGTTAGCGCAGTTTCGTACTCTTTTTTACAAGCGGAGAATAGTGTGATTCCTACTGCTAACAATAGGGTAGGAATGCGATATAATGTGGTTGTTTTTTTCATATTTGGGGTAAATTTCTATCGCCGGGGATTGTTTCCGTCAATAACTGAAAGCGAATGCGGTCATGATCTCGCTGTTGAAAACAATGATTAGTTGTTGTAAATAATTCTAATGGGATTCTTTAAAGTTACCTCGCGGCTGTAGTACCGCAATTTGACATAATAATCACCCGCTACTGGCACTTTGTTGTATTTTAATGAACTGCCACTGCCTGTAACACGTCCCTCAATGGAATTTAATGTTAATTGTACGTAAGCATTGCTAACGCCCGGCGGAGTGTTCGATGTTAATTGTGTAAAATTATATTCTTTTCCGTCCTTACTAACCAGACTTGCGCGCGCTATCGTTAGGTCTGTTTCGTAAGTTCCGACAAAAGGATAATTGGGTTGGACGGTATTGATATCGATAAAATTAAAGACATAACCATATGTCTGATCATACACAACGGGTGTATTGGGATCTGAACTGACCTCCCGTACATGGAGTGTCGGCTGATCACTTTTGACGATCAGCGTATAAGTGGCTGTACTGCCATCTGTAGCGGTAACAGGGTATTGAATGGTGCGCCCTTTGGCAAAATAATCGACCATATTGGTGATCAGTGTATCCGAACCTTGTTTTAACGTAGCGCCTTTGGCAACTTTTATTTCAGGCTCCAGGCTGGACATATAGAGTCCTTCGGGCAGCGTAACCGTAATGGTCTTGGCGTCATTGTCAATAGCGCCAATTACTTCTTTGCTGGTATTGACAATCTTGAAACTACTGATCCGGGCCATGCTCTCCGGTTCGTAGGGTTGAATTTCTGTTTTGGTACAAGAACTTAAATACAAGCTGCTCAATATAAGGCCCGTAGCGATCTTAAATTTTTGGGTGGTTAATAACTGATTTTTCATTTTAGTCTGGAAAGTAACCGGTACCAGCAAGGCTGGCACCGGATTTAAAATTTACAATTCTTATTAAAAAATAAGGGTATTAAGGCTTATTATAGTTTCTTATAATCGAAACTCATAAACGGAAAGTTTGTTGCGGCGTAGCTCGCATTTGGAGTTTCGTCCTTGTAAACACTATTTAAACGCAATTTCCATTGATCGCCGGTTGTCTTGTTTTCTAAAATATACGTTCTCGGCCCATAGCTGCTCATAATATGATTGCTAATGTTATAGATGTACCAGCCAGTACTGCTCGGGTTGCCTGTTCCATTTGTACTATTGGAAGCTGCTGTACCGTTTGCAATTAATGTTCCTGTAGTACTTGAAGAAACAGATTCAAAAGCTGCATTTACATAATACAAGTTATACTTCGTCGTATTTACGGTCAAACTCGCATTTGCTGTACCACTAAATTGAAAATCATAGCTAGTGGATGTACCACCATCATTGGTAATCAAGTTGTAGTAATAGGTGCTGGCTGGGTTTTTCCATTGCGTTGTGTCCACCAAATCTGGCACTGTACCTTGGTGGAAATTGCGTGCACCATAGGTGCCTGTAGCGATCGTTTTTAAATATCCTTTTGTACCGGTTGCGGTAAAGTTTACCGTACCGCCAATTGTCGTCGAAGGAGTAACAGCACGTTTGCTGAGTGATTGCTCTTCAATACTAGGAGCAAGTGAATTGTCTTTGCTACATGATGCGGTCATGCCAATCGCGGCAAGTCCTAAGGCAATTGATAAAGTTGTGAATTTGATTTTCATTTCTTTTTCGTAATTTTGCCACTTCTACAGTGGGCTAGTTAATAAATATATGTTAATTAGTCAATTTGTTACCGGATGTACTTCGACCGTATATCCGGTTTTTTTTGAATAAGAATTGTACTATCTAAGGTTTTATCTCAAATGTTTTGCTGCCTTTTGGCACAAGGACATAATCGAAGGAGATAAATACGTGTGGGGAGTCTTTAAACCATTTATCGGATGTATAGAGGCCTTTATACATAGAAACAGGTCTAATTTTCGCATAATTACCTTTTGCCGTACGAACAATTAATGTTCGTGGTTTAATTACTTTTCCATTAAGTAATGTCAGTCCATTTCCAAGGGCATAAGCTACGTGCTCATTCTGAACAGCATGCTCACGAACCAAACGGCCATAAAAGTCATACAATAACCAGCCAACACCATTTCCCTCGTCGCCGTTTTGATCCATTCCGATTGCATCACCGATCACCTTGAATTCAGCGTCTGCTGGTACTTCTGTTACTTCGTCGAATGCTTTTTCGACGATCAGGATACCACCAGTAGCGTTATTGCCAAAACCAAAATTCGTATTGTTTGCTCCATTATTACCAGAGACATGGCTATTGAAGATATTGCTAAAAGCAATGTCCCAGTTCCGCGTCTGGCGATGTGTTTCCGGTATACCTTTATTGGTTTCCAAGCTATAATAGACAGTAGGGGCAGCATTTTGACCGTCGTTTTTGTCTGTAGCGGCAAAATCGCGTACAGTGATCAATTTATTGTAAAGCCCCGTATTGCTTTCTTCTTCTTTTGGTGGCTCGACAACAGGTTCTGTTATTGGATCTGATTTGCTGCAAGCGCTATTGATTGCCAGACCGATGCAGAGCAATGCAAGATACTTTGTTCTGGTAAGCTGTCTTGATATATTCATGTGGTATATTTTATATTTATTTAAAATCATTCTAAATAATGGTAAAGGTAAAGAGTTTAGCCTATTACTTGTGTATGAAAAATGATATTTTATATATTAATTTTGGTTTTGATCGATTCGCAATAAAATGATAGGCAATAATTTGTTGCCTATCATTTTATTTTAACTCTTGGTAGTCTATAGAATAGAAGAAATAATTATTTGGCGCTACCTCGCGATTCATCGTTTCATTTTCATAGACACTATTCATTCGTATTTTGAAGAATGGTTTGTTATCTTTTAATACAATAATTGTTCGGTTAGCGACTGCCAATACTTGATGATTTGGTGCTCCGGTATAATTAGCCCAACCAATTACGTTTGGAGCATAAGCAGATTGAAGTCCCAATAAATTATTTGTAGCCGCAATGAACTGGTCGCTGGCTTTAACCTCGTCAAACGCTTTATCAATATATGATAAAGTATACCCCTTTAAACTGTTGGTCGCAAAATCCACATTGGAACCTTTAGCGTTGACATAAATCATAAAATTGTTATTTGATGCACCATCATTTTCTTTGAAGTCAAAGTAGTATGTTGTGGCTGCAGTTGTAGTAGCCTTGTTGTCATCATCGACAATAAATTGTTTGAAATTACGTAAGGAATAAACGTTGCCCTTACGATTAATGGTTCCTTGTGAATTAGATGTTCTCGATATATTTGCTAGGTTTACCGTTTCACCATCTTTTACGCTAACTTTTGCCTGATATTCCTGCTCTGTAATAATTACATTATCATCATCCTTGCTACAAGAGGTAAAACCTAAACTCAATGCACATACAAGTGCTGCTGTTGTAAATAATTTGTTCATCTTTAATTTAATTGTGTAATTTTTCCTTATTATAATGTGTTTGTATTTAAGTTTTTACTGCCGTCTTCCTGTACATAATATTTAAAAGTGTAATAGGGGGCAGGCCAGTTCATATTGGTCACTGCTGAGGGGTTTCCCTTATAGGCATTGATCAATTGTAATTTGGCATATTTACCATCAGGAAGTCGGATAGCATAGGTGCGATTGGGCAACGCTTGCATAATATGGGTGCTCAGGCTATACTGAAACCAGCCGAGGGATTCGGAATTGGATGCCCAACCAATTTTGCCGGTTCCGCTCTTATTGAACTCCTCATCCGAAGGGGCGACAGTAAGGCTTTGGTAAGACTGTTTTAAGAGCATAACAGCTGTATTGTTCGCCTCGCCCTGATAACCGGGATTGAACTCATCCATTGCATTGTTGACGAACACCTCGGAATTATAAGGACCTGTGAAAGCAATATCCCAGTCTTTGGTTTTCAACCATTGAATGGAATCGGCCTTTGTCTTGATCCAGATCTGTTTTTGATCTTTGAAACGAAAGAGAAATGTATAGAAGGGACGCTTTTCCTTGCCTTCGGCTCCATCTCCCATGGCGGCGTCGGTATCGCCCGCAAGATCTTTAATGACGATGCTTTTTCCGTCTTCTAACCCAATTGTATAGTCTTTATCTTTCCCACAGGATAGGAGCATAAGCGCCAGAAAACCTGAAAAAATACAGCGTCCAAGCTTATGAAACGAAAGCCATATACTACATTCTGTTATTATGATGTTAATTGTTCTCATTGTTTTTCTGCTTTATGATACTTGTCATTAACTTTAATCTCTAATCCTTCATCCACCGGTAACTAACTCCGCCCATAATGACCCGTCCGGGCTGTCCTAAGAGATAACGGCTGGTGAAATTAAATAGGTTATCGCCGATAAGACGGAGGGTTAATCTCCGGTTCATCAGACTTTTTTCGATCGTCATATTCAGGAGTGTATGGTGGGGGATAAAGATGTCGTACTTGTCAATAAATTGATTCCCGTTATATTCCTGAAAGGGTGTCTTTCCGCGAAAATTGACGCGTGCATTGACATTGACTCCCCAGGGTTTGTATTCGTACTGCGCTTTGAAATTGACCATATGGCGCGAGCGATCCTCAATACCCCAATAATCTGATTTTTTGCTTTGGCGATAAAGATCAGTTGCGGCATCATTGACTTGATTATAGGGGTAATTGCCAGCAGCAATACTGTCCAATACGCTGAGGTCTTTTGCAATCAGGTACTGGTAGCCCATGGACAACTGCAGGTCTTTGGTTGCCTGATAACTCAATGATAACTCAAAGCCCTTGTTCATCGCCTTCGGTAAATTACGGTAGCTATAGATCTGTGCGATATTGGTACCGTTGCCCACACTGACGGTGTTGATCTGATTGTTGATTCGATGATAGAAAAGGGAGAAATCTGTCTGAAACTTGCTCGAAGGATTCCAGGTCAGACCAATATTGTTGGAAAGGCTAGTCTCGGCCTTCAGATTACCCGCCACCAAATTCAACATATAGCTGTTTTTATAACTCAGTTCGCCGGCTTGGTCCATGGCAGCAATAACGTCGGCTACCCGTTCGCTTCCCACAACTAGGTAGTTGGCGGCAGGATTGAAAAATACCTGATAGCGCATCTTGTAGTCTGGCGCTTTGAATCCTGCACCAACACCGCCTTTAATCAATAGGGTTGGGCTGATATGGTATTGCAAACCTAAACTTGGACTTAAATGCCCATTATAGACATTGGTCTGGTCATAGCGCAGGCCTAGTGTCGTAAGGAGACGATCAAGGGGTTTCCACTCGGTCTGGAGGTAGGCAAATGCACTGTTGAGTGAGCGTTTGGCATCCAGGTCCTGATTGTCCATTTGCTCTACACTGCCGCCGATTCCACCGGTGAACTTAAGCTGTTGCATGGGGCTGTAGGCAAACTGCTGTTCGATGCGGTGTACATTTTGACCAAACTCCTCAGCGCTGGCCAAAACTCCTTGTTGCAACCATTGTGCTGCTATCTGTGAATGGAACCTGGAAAAATAGTAACGTGTCATGCTGCGCAGACCGGAATCGAAGTTATAATCGTAGCTGGCCGATAGATTGATGTCTTGATCTTTTTGTTTATCTTGTATGATGCGGTCTTCGGACCAGGCATTGATCATTTCGGATTCGCGTGCGGCAAATCGTCCTGTTACTCCTAATGTTCCATTTTTACTGGTGCGATAGCGTACCCGTCCCTGAAAGCTATAGTTGGTATAGGGGGGGAAGGTTGTACTTTTCGAGTTGAGGTATTGTTTGTCCGTATTGAAACCATCCGTACGGTAATAGTTTCCGGAAACAACGGCACTGCCCCGTTGATTGGAAAATGGTGTTTCTCCCTCCAAAGTTGCATCAACAGTATTTAATGTGCCATAGAGTAGGGAAGCATGCGCTTGTGGGGTAATGGCTCCATGACGTGTAATAATATTAATGGCACCGCCAAGCGCATCGCTGCCGTATAGACAAGAGGATGCTCCTTTAATAATCTCGATACGCTCGATGTTGGTAACGGAAATACGGGAAAGGTCAAAATTGCCACTGTTGCGGCCAAGCATGGGTTGCCCGTCAACCAATACCATGACGTAGTTGCTGCTAAAGCCCTGAATTTGTACACCAACAGCTCTGGAGCCACCCGCAATATCGTTCACAATGGCAATACCGGTCTGCTCTTTCAGTACTTCGTCTAACCTACGGCTACCCATTAGTTCAATCTCTCTTTTGGTAATGACTTTGACGGGCATAGCAGCGTTTTCGGCTTTGACCAGGTTATCAACGGCTTCCAATTTTCGGTTGACCTCGACCTCGTCGATCTGGTGGTTATCGGTTTGTAAGCTGATGGTGAGTTGCTGGTTTTTATCCGTCAACTCTACAAACTGGCGAAACTCTTTGTAGCCTAATGCTTGCGCAACAAGTTCATAACGGCCGGCATAAAGTTTATTAAAGTGAAATCTCCCCGCTGTATCAGTCTTGAAAGCATATTTGTCTGGATAGAGGTATACTGTCGCATTGGTAATTACTTTATTAGCTTCATTCTTTAAGGTTCCGGATATCTTCCATTTTTCTTGCGCCTGTGCCAGATGTATCTGGCTCGCACATAAGGCAATTACTGTACTTATTCGAATAGCTGAGAGATTTTTAAACACTATCTTTATTTTTAATCATTCTAAATAATGTTACAAAAAAAGGCAATACTATTGGATTTTTATATATGCAAATTGTCATAAATTCTATGTAATCCGTTTTTTGTTGGCTTTATTAGCGGCCTTTTTTTGTTTTATTCGGCTGTTTTATAGTTTATTATGTTTGTTTTTCGAGTGTTTTTATTTATTCGGCCTAGTTTAATATAATTTGTATTTAGACTGATTATTGATTTGTTTTGTAGTCGAAACTAATCTGCACAAGAAAACAAAACTTAAATCTGCTGCAGTTTTTAAGGAATTAAGAAAGAGATGGGTAAAATTTACTGGATAATGCTCTGTTGTTTGCTACATATCGGCGGATGGGCAAATGCACAGCAACGGATTATTACATTGAACAGTTCGCTGACGGAAACGGTTTATGGGCTTGGAATAGGTGACCGAATGGTTGCTACAGATGTAACTAGTATATCCCCAAAGGCGGCGGCGGTACTGCCTCGGGTGAGCAAAAATCGTTCTGTTTCGGCAGAGGGGCTATTGTCGTTTAAGCCTACACTTGTTCTGGCAAATGAGGGGGATGTGGCCACTGCCGTGATTCAACAGATCCGTGCTGCCGGTGTACAGTTTATTGCGATCAAACCAAATTATTCTGCTGCCGGGGCTTTACGCTATATCCAAGACGTGGCGGATGCTGTAGGGGAGTCATCATTGGGAAAGGCTTTGGTATCGCGTACAAAAATAAGCCTGGATCATACCTTAGCGTTGTTAAAAAAAGAAAATAAAGGTAAGGCTGTGCCGAAAGTGTTGTTTTTGTACGCGCGTGGAACCGGAACGATGAGCGTGGCTGGAAAGGGTAGTAGCCTGGATGCGATGATTAGTCTTGCTGGCGGGAAGAACGCTGTGCAGGAATTTTCGGATTTTAAACCCTATACAACGGAGGCATTGGTACAGGCCAATCCGGACATTATTTTGCTATTCGATTTTGGGGCGAGTAGCTTGGGTGGGCATGAAGCTATCCTTAAATTGCCGGGGATGCGTATTACCAATGCGGGTAAAAACGAGCGTATATTGGTGATGAATGCTTCCCTGCTCGTTAACTTCAGCAATAGACTGCCGGATGCGATTTTGGAGCTGCACCGTGGATTTGAAAAAGTAATGAATTCAAAATAGATCAGGTGCAGAAGAAACAAAAAATCATATTACTGGCTTTGAGCTTGATATTGCTCATTACATGTATTGTTGCATTAGGTATGGGTGCTTATCATATACCGCCAGGGGATATTTTATCCATGCTGATGCAGAAGCTACATTTGTCTACAGCGTCTGATCAAGACAGCATGCATGCCGACGTTTTATTTGAGATACGCATGCCACGTTTATTACTGGGCCTGTTGGTCGGAGCCGCCTTAGGTATTTCAGGCGCGGCCATTCAGGGAATTTTTCGAAATCCGCTCGCAGAGCCTGGATTAATCGGGATCTCTTCTGGGGCATCTTTATTCGCTGTATTGATTATCGCCTTTGAGACTTTCCTGCTGACATCACTTTCGGCCTGGATGGGGTATTACATTTTGGCCTTTGGTGCTTTTGTCGGTGCTGGACTAACGGCTTTCTTGGTGTATCGCATTGCCCGTAAAAATGGCCGCCCCAATGTCACTACGATGTTGTTGGCGGGGATTGCCATCAACGCTTTTGCAGGGGCGCTTACTGGTTTAATGACTTACATGTCTACAGAGCAGCAACTCCGTACGATAACGTTTTGGATGCTGGGTAGCCTGGGTGGTGCAACCTGGGATAATTTATTGGCTGTGGGACCTTTTATATGTGTCTCGCTGTGTATTCTTCCTTTTTTTGGAAAGTCATTAAATGCCTTTGCATTAGGTGAACTGCAGGCAGATCTATTGGGCATGCGCAGTGACCGTGTAAAAAGATGGGTGGTCGCCTTATCAACTTTAGCTGTGGGCGCTTCGGTAGCTGTATCGGGAATTATTGGTTTTGTAGGATTGATCGTCCCACATACCGTACGTCTGATGGGAGGACCAGATCATCGTTTTGTACTTCCGGGATCATTGCTCTTGGGGGCTCTGGTGCTGACGCTGGCTGATGTTATTGCGCGTGTATTGGTAGCGCCAATCGAATTGCCCATCGGTGTGATTACAGCCCTGTTGGGCACACCGGTATTTTTGTATATTTTAATCAAGGATAAATAGTCTGCTGTCGGATGTCTAAATACTATTTTTTATGTTGCGTGTAGAGAAAATCAACTTCGGAGTGAAAGACCGAAAACTACTGAAAGATATTACTTTTCAGGTTCGTAAAGGCGAGGTTTTAGCTGTGCTTGGAGCAAATGGTGCAGGTAAGTCCACATTGATGGGGCTGCTATGTGGCGAGAAAAAACCGGATTCGGGGCAGATCTATTTCAACGGCAAGCCATTGTCGGACTACGATGCTGTCACACTGTCCAAATGTCGGGCTTTGTTGAGTCAGCAACAACAAATGACATTGAGCTTTAAAGTAGAGGAGATTGTATTAATGGGTAGGTATCCTCATTATAAAAATAACCCTTCGACAGAGGATTATAGGGTAGTGGGTGAAACAATGGAGCTCTGTGGTGTAACAGCATTCGCGGATAGGGATTTTTTGAGTCTTTCGGGTGGGGAGCAACAACGTGTTCATCTTGCGCGTGTATTAGCGCAAATCTGGGATAATCCTGATGCGCTGCTCTTACTGGATGAACCTATCTCAGCCTTAGACCTGCATTATCAACAAAAAGTGCTGGCGATTGCCCGAGCCTTGGCCCGAAAAGGATTTATGGTTGTTCTGATCGTGCATGATGTCAATTTTGCTGCGATGTATGCGGATCGCATCCTGATGCTCAAGCATGGACGGAAGCTTTTTCATGGTACCCCAGTGGAAGTGTTGGCTCAGAAAGAAATCTATACAATTTTTTCGGTAGAATCGAATGTGATCATGAACCCCCGCACATTAAAACCTTATGTGCAATTGGAGGAGATGGAGATTGATCTAGAATAGACCGTGGAATTCACACTGCTTCTGTCTGGAGTAGATTATTTAGAAAGATTATAAATAATTTTCAATTACCAGCCTAATTTGTTAATTTTAGCTGCGTCGGGCTTATTTGGATTGAAATCATGTTGGTGAAAAGTAAAATAGTGGAGTTGGCTGACTGGCTTTTTGAAGAAGAAATTCCAGACAGCTACGTACCGGATAAACCTTTGGTAGAAAATAAAATCACGATCCATACGGAACCCGTTCATATGGAGAATTTTCAGCTCGCTACCTCGGGCTTGTTTATACTGCATTCGAAAATGCAATTTGATCGGCCTGTTCAGATACTCACGGAGATCGAAGGCGAGACGATTACCAGTCAATTTATCTTTTTAAAACCCGCAGACAGTAAGATGCCCTATGGCATGAGCCGACACAATATCCGGTATATACCATCTGTCAAATCGGTGCACGAAGTGGAACCGGGCATAGAATACACGTATTTTATTGCTGTGATATCCAAGGAGTATTATCTCAATCTTATCAAGCGGGATTCCCTATTGCATCAGCAATTTGTACATGAAATTGAGAAGGGGGAGTACACTTCGTTTTCGGAGGAGGATCTGATGGCAACTTATGAGATGCAGCATACCATAGCGGAGCTCATCGAATCCAAGAAAAAAGGAGAGATACGTCGGCTCCATACCGAATCTCGTATCGTCGAATTGCTGATGTACCAGTTTGAGCAGTACAGCGAAAAAAACGATCAGGCCGTACCATTATTTCATGAAGAGGATGTGCAACGCCTGGAAATGGCGCGACAGATTCTCGAACAGCGTATAGCCAATCCGCCGACACAGAAAGAACTGGCCGCAGAGGTATTAACAAGCGAAAGTAAACTGAGAAAGGATTTTAAGGAATATTTTTCGGTGACGATCCACGATTACCTCACTCGAATCCGCATGGAAAAAGCAAAGAGTTATCTCTTGGATGATAAGATGACAGTCTATGAAGTCGCTTTGCTGACGGGGTATGGCCACCAGAATAATTTTAGTAGCGCGTTTAAAAAATACTATGGGATCTCTCCGGTCGAACTGAAAATGTAGTTATCGATTTTTTAATGGTAAGATTATTTCGTCGTGTACTGCATAACATTCGTATTCCTGCGGCATTTCACGGCTATCCAATCCTGTGAACTTGCTAAAAGCCGGTAGGATAATCTGCCGTGCCGAAACCCAAAAGCAAGGTAGGCGTAGGTGTTTTTTGGGTGGAAGCTTGATGCTTACTCCTGGATGGATATGTCCACTGATCGTGAAAGATGAACTGTCTATGCTGGGGGCGTGCACAAAATGGATCTGCTCTAGTTCCAACTTGTCAGTGTGATAGATTAGCCCGATCTCTTTGGTTAATTTTTTCACTTGTCTATCGTGATTACCGATGACCAAATGAAAATTGAGGTTGGGAAATTTTTGTTTAAACTCCTGTAGCAAAAGGACCTCCTGATTGATCCCCGCATGAATAAGATCGCCGACTACGAGCAAGTGCGTTGCCTGGTAATGGTCGATTAAATTAGCAAGCGTATGGAGATCCGTGCTCGATGCTGAAGAGGGAATAGCTATTCCATGTTTACGGAAATGCGCTGCTTTACCGAGGTGAAGGTCCGATAGAATGAGCATATTTTGTTCGGGCCAAAAAATAGTCCGTTGATTATTTAGGATAAGTTGTTGTTTATTGAATGTAATTCGCTGTTCGTGTACGTTCATTTTCTTCGTCTGCTGTTTGACTTATTTGCATTTTCCATACGTTGTATCCGCTCGATCAAGGCCTCACTCGACAAGGATTGACGTAAACTGTCTACTTTAATTGGAAAACTTAAGGGTGTATACTGCTCTGCAAAGGTATAAATGATTTCGCTATTGTTTATTCTTTCAAAAGCTTTTATCAAACGATATTCCTCCAATTGTTGGTTAAACACCTCGGTGAAAGCCTGTTTTAACAAGAGATTGTCGGGGTCATGATCCATCAAAACACGGAATATAATACCAGAGGAGGCTTGTAAGGATTTGTTGTTTTGTTGGGTGCCGGGATAGTTTTGTATGACCAATCCGGATATCACAGCGATATCGCGGAATTTACGGCTTGCCATTTCCGCAGAGTTGATGCTGCTGATCACATCCTGCATAAGATTTTCCCGGCTCAATATCGCCGTTAATTGCGCCTTGTCCAATTGAATTTCTTTATCGGAATAAAGTTCGAAACCATAGTCGTTCATGGCCATCGAGAAGCTGATGGGGGAGCGTTTGCTGATGCGGTAAGCGACGAGGGCAGCCATGACTTCGTGGATCAATCGACCTTCCAGTGGATAGAAAAACAGATGGTGTCCTTCTTTGGTCTTGATGTGTTCGACAAGAAATTGTGATCCATTGGGCACAGCGGAGAGGCTTTGCTGCTTTTGGATTAACGGTGCAAGGAAGCGCAATTCTTTTTCGCTATTATCGGGGCTTATTGCTTCTGCGAGTTTTTTACGTAGAAAATGGCTCAGGTTGGAAGATAGCGGCAATCTACCTCCCAGCCAGCTCGGTGTGATAGCTTTACCGGATGAATTCTTGACAAATACAGTCATATCCTTGACCATGACAAGCTCGAGAATACGGCCAGCAAGGTTAAATCGTTCACCTTTTTTCAGTTTGCTGATAAAATATTCCTCAATCATACCGATGTATCCGCCGGAGAGGAATTTTACGCGCATCATCGCATCGCCAACAATAGCACCGATATTCAGCCGATGAAGTAGGGCGATACGCCTATTTTTTATAATCCAGTTGCCCTCACTGTCCTGTACTACTTTGTGAAATTCCTCATAGCGTTTGCCGATTTTGCCACCTGCGGTGATAAAGTACATGCACCACTGCCATTCCTCATCATTCATATATCTGAAGGCATGAGTCTGGGCAACGATCTGATGTAGTTGTGTTGATTGGAAACCGCCTCCGAGAGCGATTGTTACCATAAATTGTACCAATACATCGAAGCTCTGGACCATGGGGTCACGATTTTCTATGGTTTGCGTTTTGACTGCCTCCTTTAATGCGGCAACTTCAATGAGCTCCAAGGAATGTGTCGGAACGAAGTAGATAACAGACGTTTCAAAAGGGCTGTGCCCACTTCTTCCTGCACGTTGCATAAATCTGGCTACTCCTTTGCTTGATCCAATTTGAATAACTGTATCAACGGGTTTAAAATCTACACCCAGATCGAGTGATGAGGTCGATACCACTGCTTTTAACCGCCCACTACTGAGATTGTCTTCGATCCATTCGCGGATATGAGCGTCCACTGAACTGTGGTGCAGTGCAATCTGTCCCGCAAAATCGGGATGTGCCTGCAGCAGGAGCTGATACCATAGTTCGCTCTGGCTTCGGGTATTAGTGAAAAGGATGGTACTCTTGCTTTCCAAGATAATGGGCACAACTTTGTCCACGAGATTGCCGCCAAGATGACCAGCCCAAGGCAGCAGTTCTACTGTATCGGGGTAGATGGATTTTATGGCAATTTTCTTTTTCTCCTTTGCGATTATTTTTACCCTTTTGGGTTCGGTAGGCAGTAGGACATCCATCGCCTGGTCGAGGTTGCCTATGGTGGCAGTGATCCCCCAGATACGGAGAATTTTGTGTTGGTGCCTGAGATAGGATAGCGCGAGCTCGACCATGACACCGCGCTTATTACCAAGCAGTTCGTGCCATTCGTCTACAGTAACACAACAAATGTTTTTGAAATATTTGTCGCGTTGTTTTTGGGCAAGTAATAGATGCAGGCTTTCTGGGGTAACAAGAAGAATATCAGGCATGGCTTTGGTCTGTTGGGCCCTGATCCTCGGATCGGTATCTCCATTGCGTACCTGTACAATCCAATCTAATCCGATATCATCTATGGCGGTTTGCATTGCTCTCGCTAGATCCTTCGCTAGGGAGCGCAAGGGCGTAATCCAAAGTAGTTTTAATCCTTTTTGATAGCGTTGTGGATGATTCATGTAGTCGATTAAAACTGCCATAAAGACTGAAAATGTCTTTCCAAATCCTGTAGGGGCGATGACCATTCCACTGTATCCCCGCATGTATTTGTCCCAGGTCTTAACCTGGAATTCAAAAGGGGTATTGCCCAAGGATTCAAAATGGCGACTGACGATTTTGAATCCTTCACTGTGTGTTATCTTCTGAATCAATTTACGGTATTAATTTTTTGATGTCTTCTAATGTATCTATATCAACAGCCTTTTTATCCCTGCGCCAACGCAAAATCCGGGGGAAGCGTAGGGCTACGCCAGATTTGTGACGTTTACTATAGCCTATTCCTTCGAAAGCGATTTCAAATACCAATTCTGGTTTGACGGTCCTAACTGGCCCGAATTTCTCCAAAGAATTTTGTTTGACAAAGCGGCTTACCTCAAGTATTTCTTTATCTGTAAGTCCGGAATATGCTTTTGCGATGCTTACTAAGTGATCTCCGTCTTTGATAGCAAAAGTGTAGTCGGTATAATGGGCACTTCTTCGGCCACTGCCTTTTTGTGCATATATCAATACGGCATCGATGGTCATGGGATTGACTTTCCATTTCCACCAACCACCTTTTTTGCGGCCAGCATAATAAATAGCGCTTTTCTTTTTGAGCATGATGCCCTCGCTGTTTACCTCCCGAGACGCAGCCTGGACAAGCTGTAGCGCTGTCCAATCTGCGCAATGGATGAGCGGAGATAGCTGCATGATATCATCACCATTGCGTTGATGCAATTGTTCCAATACATTGCGTCTCCCTTGAAGGGGATCGGATCGGAGATCTTGACCATTCAGTTCCAATACGTCATAAAGGTATACTACAACGGGGACTTCTTCGCGCAAAGTTCTTGAAATTACCTTACGATTGATCCTTTTCTGTAATTCTGTAAAATTCAATATCCGGCCATCTTTGGCAGCCAAGATTTCTCCATCTAAAACGACGTTCTCTTTCCACTGTCGTAGCGCATCTGTGATTTCCGGAAATTGTGCTGTAACAAGTTCTTCACCCCTGGACCAAATAAAAACTTCTTCACCCCGTTTGATTAACTGGCCGCGTATTCCATCCCATTTATGTTCACATTGCCATTCTGTAATGGGACCGAGTGCTTCGAGCTCTTTTTCAATCGGGTAGGCCAGACAGAAGGGATAAGGTTTTGAGAGATTCGTGTTGCTATACTCGCCCCGAACAAGTTTGTCAAATTCGTAGTCATATGGATTCCACTCGCCCATAATACTATGGGCGACTATGCTAGGTTCGATCTGGAAATGTGCCGCAACGGTATTGATCAACCCTTTTGCGGAAATGCCCAGACGGAAGCTACCTCCTAGTAATTTGTTGAAAATAAAGCGCTCTATGGTGTTCAGTGCATTCCATGAGGCCAGTACAAATGCTTTTTTTTCTGCCATTGAAGCATTTGCCAGTATAACAATATCTTCCATCCAGTCACTAAGGCTTTTGTCGGTTCGCTCAGATGGCGGTGGGAGTAGCAGGGATAAAGTCTCGGAGAGATCACCTACGGCCGCATAACATTCTGTAAATAGCCATTCTGGAATATCGGTAAGCTCCAGCACCCAAGTTTTAAGATCTTTTGTTGCTATGGGACGCTTAGGTCTCTTGCCAGTCATTAAGGCAAGAAACCAAAGTTTGTCTTTTTCTGGAGCAAATGTTAAAAAACGGATAATCGCTTCCTTTTTCAAACTGGTCTTGTTGCTGCTGTCCAGGGCATTGATCAACGTTGCAAATTCTATCATATGCTTATTTCTTCCCCGTAATTTGTTTTGACTTCTTCAGCTTCGATCCCTATTTCATTCAGGTATTTGCTGAATGTGGCGGTCTGACCATGAGTTACATATACTTTCTCGGCCCCGCTTTCCTTTACTGCTTGCAACAGTCCATTCCAATCAGCATGATCGCTGATGGCGAAGCCTGCATCGGCGCTACGCCATCTCCGTGCACCACGAATTTGCATCCAACCCGAGCAGATGGCATAAGCAACATGTGGTATCTTTTGAAGGAGGTGAGTATCGAGTAGTGCGGGGGGCAACAGGACTATCTTGCCATCGAGCTGCTTAGTATCTGTCCTGAGGTCGACAATATGATAAGGCGGTAATTGTATACCAGCCTCACTATAGGCCATATTTAACTTGGCGATACTGTAATGTACATATACCTCGCCCATGTCTTTTACTGCATTTAATATTCGTTGCGACTTGCCAAGTGAGTAGCCGATAAATACAGATGTTTTCTTGAAACCTTGATTGTGCGTGATCCATTCATTCAAGCGCTGGGTTTGTGCGGCAACACTTTCCCAACGATAGATTGGCAGGCCAAAGGTACTTTCAGTAATGAGTTCGTGGCATTTTACCGGCTCAAATGGGGTGGAAAGCCCATCATCCTGGATCTTATAATCCCCCGTAAAAACAATTACTTTACCTTTATATTCCATTCTTATCTGGGAAGAACCAATAATATGCCCGGCAGGATGTAAGGAAATTTTTACACCATTGATATGAAAAGGCCGGTTGTACGCTACCCCTTCAACCTGAATGTCATGGCCAATACGACTTTTTAGTATATTGACCGTAAAATGGTGACAGAGATACTTTTTCATGCCTGGATAAGCATGATCTGCATGTCCATGAGTGATAATAGCCAAGTCAACTGGTTGCCAGGGGTCTAGATAAAACTTGCCTGGGACACAATAAATCCCCTTTGATGTGAATTGAATCATATCGAATCCGTGTTTTGATAACAGCTATTGTTTATAGCATGTTATGTATTCAAACAGGTAGGGTTAAGTTAAAGTTTTGTTTATTTTCTCGTGAAATTCATTCATAGTGCTTAAATTGCATCTGTATTGAGATTTTTTGGCTGAAATTACTATTAAGTGATTCGGTTAATTTTTTTACATTTGTTTACTTTGATTCTTAGTTTTAGCTCTCTATGATATTAATAGTCGATGACAACCCAGATAATATATATTCGTTACAAAAATTATTGGAATCTAAAAATTTTAAAGTACATGCTGCCCAATCTGGTGAAGAGGCATTAAAAAAGATTTTAAAATATAATTATGCGCTCATCATATTGGACGTGCAGATGCCGGATATGGATGGTTTTGAAGTAGCAGAAAACATTGCTGGATTTAGTAAGACCAAGGAAACGCCTATTATATTCTTATCAGCAGTTAATACTGACAAACGTTTTATTACCAAAGGATATGATTCTGGAGGCTTGGATTACGTAACCAAGCCGGTCGATCCGGACATTTTGATGTTAAAAGTCAAAACTTTCTATCGACTGTATGAGCAGACGCAGGCACTAAAGGATATCCAACAAACTCTTGAAAGGGAAGTGGAGCGCCGGAAGGAGGCACAAAAGGAGCTTCGTTCAAAAGTAGACTATTTACATACGTTATTGGAATCTTTGCCGCAAATTGCCTTTACCTGTGATAATCGTGGTAATATCGATTTCGTCAATGGCCGTTGGTTTCAGTTTTCGGATAATGAATGTATATTCCCACAGACGCATCCTGATGACCGATCGATCGCTGCGGAGCTACAGGAGAGCCTTGAATCCGGAAAGCCTTTGGAAATGGAGGTCCGGATCAAAAAGCGGGATGAAACCGTTTATTCGTATCAATTATTGAGGGTATGGCCAATCTTAGAGAATGGTGAGAATAATTGGGTGGGCACGTTTACAGACATTGATAGCCAGAAGAAAGCCGAGAAAGAAAAGGATGAGTTTTTGAGTATTGCCAGTCACGAACTTAAAACTCCACTTACAAGTATAAAAGCGTATATGCAGCTGCTCGATCGCAAGCTGAACCTTGACAAAGCCTGTGCAGAGGCAAAATATGTTGACAGGGTTCAGGATCAGGTAGAAAAATTGAATAGTTTGATCACAGATTTACTTGATATATCTAAAATTGATAATGGTAAATTGATTATCAATAAAAAAATGTTTTCGCTCGAACGCATGATTCAGAGTGCCATCGATTCCATTGTTCAGACGCATGATCAAAGTAATATGATACTACTTAGGCAAGGAGATATCTCAAATTTAATGGTATATGGTGATGAGATACGTCTTGAGCAGGTCCTTGTTAATTTTTTAACGAACGCATATAAATATGCTGCTGGCACTGAGAAGATCATCGTTGATTGTAACGTGATGGATGACTTTGTAAAAGTGAGTGTAGTAGATTTTGGAATTGGTATACCAGAAAGTAAGCAGTCTGAAGTTTTCGATAAGTTTTATCGCGTTGAAGAAACTTCTTTTGATTTTCAAGGACTTGGAATTGGCCTTTATATTTGTTCGGAAATTATCCGAAGCCATCAAGGAACAATAGGTGTTGAAAGCTCGGAAGGTAAAGGGGCCACATTTTATTTTACATTACCATTAAACATACCTACAGATGCCAAATAAAACGCTCAATAACTTATCGATCGGAATCGGTTTTTCCTTGTTTGTATTATTGGTCAGCTCTACTGCTTCTTATTTGGGAATCAAAGAACAAAATAAACATCGTCAGGAACTAGCTGTTGCCCGAAAAGTTATCAGCTTATCAAATATGATTCTCAACTCTTTACAAGGGGCCGAAACAGGAAATCGGGGTTATTTGCTTACGGGTAAGGAAAACTATTTGGAGCCGTTCAATATGGCCCTCGTAGATCTTCCAAGAGAATTAAAGGAAATAAACGAACTTACAGCAGCGGATCCAGTACAAAAAAATCGGGTAGACAGTCTATTTACGGCAGCTCAACAGCGGCTCGCGGTATTAAAGGAGTCTGTGGATATCAAACGAAAGGGCGGCAATGTCGGTTTGGAACATTTGGACGAGAGTAAATCCGCAATGGACAGGTGCCGAAGTATTATTCAGGACATTATTTATTATGAAGATGATGCGGTAGATCAAAAATCTACCAATTTAGATAATTCTTCTTTTATAACTACTTTATTTATAGTGATTAGTGCGGTACTGTCGCTCATTATCACGGCATATTTCTATTTCCGACTTAGAGCAGACTTTCTTAAACGCTTGGAACTGGAAAAATCACTTCGTGAAAAGGATGAAGGGATCACCCGCAGACTAAATCTGGTTCAGACCATTACAAATCGTATTGCCGCAGGAGATTATAGTGTCCAAGCGGAGGACGTCGAGGACGACGATTTGGGTGCGATAGCAAAATCCGTTAATCGGATGTCTAAAGCTTTGAGAAAATCGTTTGACCAACTCAAAGATAACGATTGGTTACACATGGGATATGCGGATCTCTATACGGGATTGGTGGGTAACAAGACTGAAAAAGCATTGGCTACAGGGGCAATAAGAGGATTGGTAAATTATATCGGTGCTATTACAGGGGCAATATATGTGTTTAACGACGAAAAATTGGAGTTAGCTGGCGCCTATGGTTTAGATCCGAAAGCACGGCAATATTTCTTGCCAAATGAAGGCTATGTCGGACAAGTATTTATCGATAGGCAAACAAAGGTTGTAAATAATATAAACACGGAGGACTATATCATCAGTTTTGCCAGTGGTCAGATCAATGTGGAACATCTTATTTTTGTACCTGTTGTATTGGCAGACCAGGTATTGGGTGTTTTGGAAATTGGACATCGCCAGTCATTTAGAGAAATAGAATTGACGTTCTTGACGGAATGTGCAAGGCAATTGGGGATCGCTATTGCATCCGCAAAAGGGCGAGCTAGAATCCAGACGTTATTGGAAGAAACCCAGGTTCAATCTGAAGAATTGCTTTCACAGCATGCTGAACTCGAGAATCTCAACACGGAGTTAGAAGCCCAAACTTTACGGTTACAGTCATCTGAAGAAGAACTGAAGGTGCAACACGAGGAATTGATGCAATCGCACCAAGAATTGGAAGAACGTTCGAAATTGTTGGAAGACAAGAACCTATTGATTGCCGAACGTAATCTAGAAATTCAACAAAAGGCGGAAGAACTTGCATTGAGTACCAAATATAAGTCGGAATTTTTGGCTAATATGTCTCATGAACTTCGCACACCACTTAATTCTATCTTACTTCTTTCGCGTTTGTTATCTGAAAACAATGAACATAATCTGAGCGCAGATCAGATTGAATCGGCTAAAGTAATCCAAAGTTCTGGAACAAGCCTATTGACATTGATCGATGAGATATTGGATCTTTCAAAAATTGAGTCCGGTAAAATGACATTGGAGTATGCTACCCTAAATTTAAATGACATATCAGCCGACTTGAATAACCTATTCCTGCCGATTGTCAACGAAAAAGGATTGGCATTTACAATCGATATTGATCCTGGAGTCAATAAGAAATTTCAGGGAGATCGGCTCAGAATTGATCAGGTACTGCGTAACTTGATTTCTAATGCGATTAAATTTACGTCGGTAGGCGAAGTCAGGTTGGATATTTATCCGGACAGCGAGGTGAAGGATAGGCTTGTTTTTGCTGTTGTTGATTCCGGTGTAGGGATACCACTGGAAAAACAGAAGATAATTTTTGAGGCCTTCCAACAAGCAGACGGCTCTACCCGAAGAAAATTTGGTGGAACTGGATTAGGATTATCCATTAGTAGGGAGATTGCCCGCTTGCTTGGAGGAGAGATAAGACTTGAGAGTGAAGAAGGAAAAGGTAGTACTTTTTTATTTATCATTCCGGATCATCAAGTGGAGCTTGGCGAACAGCGGACTAAGGAGGAGCAACTTATTGAAGAAATCCATTCGGAAATACAGGAGGTTCGTGAGCTTGTCACTGATAATGCCTATAATCCTGCTACGATACGTATTCCTGAGGAGCTGCCTGATGATCGCGAAAATATCACAACGGGTGATAAGGTCATACTCATTGTAGAAGATGATATCAATTTTGCGAAAGCATTGTTGAAGTATACGCATAGTCAGCACTACAAAGGTGTCGTCGTCGTAAGAGGGGACCATGCGCTACCAGCAGCTAAGAGATATCATCCGCAGGCCGTCTTATTGGATATCCAATTGCCTGTAATGGATGGTTGGGCTGTAATGGATCAGCTAAAGGGGGATAAGACGACACGACATATTCCTGTGCATATCATGTCGTCACTTGAAGTGAAAAAGGAAAGTTTGTTAAAGGGAGCTATTGATTTTATCAATAAACCTGTTGCTTTGGAGCAAATGACGTCGGTATTTCAGAAAATTGAATCGGCTTTGAGTAGGTCTCCCAAGAAAGTTCTTATTGTTGAGGAAAATCCCAAGCACGCTAGCGCACTGGCTTATTTTTTAAGCAGTTTCAATATTTCACTTGAAGTCAAAGATAATGTCGAAGACAGTATCAAAGCATTAGGGACAGCCGATGTGGACTGCGTGATCCTGGATATGGGGGTTCCCGATGAAATGGGCTACAATACACTAGAGGCTATTAAACAACACGAGGGACTTGAAAATCTTCCGATTATCATATTTACAGGTAAAAATCTATCAAAATCGGAGGAATTAAAGATTAAAAAATACGCGGATTCTGTAGTTGTGAAAACGGCACATTCTTATCAGCGTATCCTGGATGAAGTAGGTCTATTTCTGCACTTGATCGAAACCAATAGCGGCGACGACTTAAGACGAAAAAGTACCGGGCTTGGGGCATTAACAGACGTGTTGAAAGGGAAAAAAGTATTGATAGCCGATGATGATGTACGCAATATATTTTCGATGACGAAGGCATTGGAAAAATTTCAGGTGCAGGTCATACCAGCGATGGATGGCAAGGAAGCTCTGGAGGTGTTGCGTTCTGGTGAAGCCATCGATATCGTGCTAATGGATATGATGATGCCCGAAATGGATGGGTATGAGACGATCAAGAATATACGGCAGACACCGCAATTTGCAACATTGCCTATTATTGCTGTCACAGCTAAGTCTATGATTGGTGATCGCGAAAAATGTATACAGGCGGGAGCTTCGGACTATATCTCGAAACCTGTGGATATAGATCAGCTTCTGTCGTTATTGCGTGTATGGTTATATGAAAATTAATTAAGAAATTACGTCGGTTAATGAATCAGAATAAGATAATATTAATTGTAGATGATGACAACCGGAATATTTTTGCACTGAGTTTAACTTTAAAGACGAAAGGATACCAGGTCGCCAGTTGTACAGTGGCAAAAGATGCAATTCAATTATTAGAAGTTGAGAATAATATTTCATTGATTTTAATGGATATGATGATGCCTGAAATAGATGGATATGAGGCGATTCGTTTAATCCGCGACTCTACTGTCATTAAAGAGCTCCCCATTATCGCGGTAACCGCACAAGCAATGAGTGGTGATCGAGAAAAATGCCTGGAAGCTGGTGCGCAGGCTTATGTATCAAAGCCGATTGATGTGGATATATTGTTGGCTGAAATCGAACGATTAATCTAGCTATGTTAGGTCATAATATAATTAAAGACGAAGAGATAGATATTTTATTGGAAGATATCTATCAGCGCTATGGTTACGATTTTATACAATATAGTCGAGCATCGATTAAAAGAAGGATTAATCGAATCATGACGAATGACCGTTTTGCAAGTTTCGCGGAACTGCGATTTGCGTTGAAGGACGATCCACAATTTCTACAACATTTTGTTGAGGAGATTACGGTGAACTTGACGGAGATGTTTAGAGATCCAATGTTTTTCCGACAGCTGCGCGAAGAGATTTTGCCCCAGTTGGGAACTTATCCACTGATTCGGATTTGGATTGCAGGATGCTCCAGCGGTGAGGAAGCCTATTCTTTGGCAATTTTACTTAAGGAGGCCAATCTACATCACAAATCGTTAATCTATGCTACGGACATTAACCCACGGGTTTTGGAAATAGCCCGTAAAGGGGTCTATCCATTAAGCCAGATTAAATCCTTTTCTGAAAATTATATCGAATCTGGTGGAAAGCAGGACTTTTCTAATTATTATACTGCAAATTATGAATGGGCAAAATTTAATCCCGAGCTGAAACAAAAAATGATTCTGTCAACCCATAATTTAGTGTCGGATACTTCGTTTAATAGCTTCCAGTTAATTCTTTGCCGAAATGTGTTGATTTATTTTAATAAAGATTTGCAGGATCGTGTATTTAAATTATTTGACGCAAGCTTGGAAAATTTCGGATATTTGGCCCTGGGCAGTAAGGAAACTATACGTTTCTCAAGTATTCAGCAGAACTTTACTGCAATTGGTGATCAAAAAATTTGGAAAAAACTTTACCCGCAATAATATAAGATTTACGCTAAAAAAGGCGTGACATTTAGCCATGGTGGATCTATATAAGGACATAAAACTAATCTATATGAGTAAAAGAAAAACTGTATTGATATTTGAAGATGATACGATTATTTTAGAGGTCATAACAGTAGTGCTGACGGATTTGGGTTTTCATGTTGAAGTGTCCGAGACTTCACATGATATTATTCAAAAAGTTGAATCTACGAAGCCAAATATTATTTTAATGGATAATTGGATTCCAAATATTGGAGGAGTAGAGGCAACCCGCCTTCTGAAAGGCGATGATAGGTTTAAACATATTCCTGTTATTTATGTATCTGCCAATAATGATATAGAATCATTAGCTGTGCGTGCAGGTGCAGACGATTTCTTGGCCAAGCCATTTGACTTAGATGACCTGGAAAATATTGTTAAGAAGTATATTGTCAATTGACTTACTAAGGACCAAATTCTCAACGATTTTGGTCCTTTTTATTACCTTCTTAACCTTTAAAGCTATCGCCAAAATTTAATTGTATTTGCAGTCGCGAATTCTAATTACGAAATGATTTTTTTTGTGGACGCGATGGCGATGATAGAGTCTGGACCCGGGCCAGCCCTTCGGCTTCGAATCCTAATAAATGAAAAAAGCCTTTCTGAAATGAAAGGCTTTTCTGCGGAGAGTGAGGGATTCGAACCCCCGAACCTGTGACAGTTAACGGTTTTCAAGACCGCCGCATTCGACCACTCTGCCAACTCTCCGCGACAAAAGTACGATTTTTTGCTCTCCTGCCAAATTTTATTTCTGAAATAGTTCTTATTTGGCTTTTATAAACTGTATATCAGCACTAAATTTTACTTCGTCACTCACCATAACACCACCAGTTTCTAAAGCCGCATTCCAGTTCAGTCCAAATTCCGAGCGTTTGATCTTGCCTTCTACGATAAACCCAGCTTTGGTATTTCCCCAAGGGTCTTTTTGTATACCTGCATATTCCAAGTCAAATACCACAGGTCTGGTCACGTCACGTATAGTCAGATTTCCTTTAATTTGTTCATTAGCTAAACTTGTTGCCTCAAATGTGATTGCAGGATATTTTTCCACATCAAAAAAATCACCACTTTTTAGGTGTCCATCACGTTGTTCATTTCGTGTATTGATTGACGCTGTATCAATAGTTACTTTCGCAAGTGCATTCTCAAAAGTATCATCTTCTGTATCAAGATCCACTTTAAAACTGTTAAAGTTTCCTTTAACATTTGTAATCATCATGTGTTTTACTTTGAATTCTATCTCGCTATGTGCAGCGTCTAATTCCCATTTTCCTTGTGCCATAATTTTTGTGTTTTCTTTTGTTTAATAACACAAAGGTAACAGCGAGATTTATATTTTTGTTTGACCTAGATCAATAAAATAATCTTATTGAAAAGCAATTAGTTATTGAAAAACCGCAAAAAAAAGCAAGTGATATTTTGGAATTGTTGAACAAATGTCTACTTTTGCATTACCGAAAGCGACGCGCCAATAGCTCAGCTGGATAGAGCATCGGTTTTCTAAACCGACGGTCTCAGGTTCGAATCCTGATTGGCGTACGAAAAATATAAAAAACAGCGTTAATCATATGATTAATGCTGTTTTTTTTGTGCGTATATTTTATTTTCAATATAGCCAAATTGACCTTGTCCCTTATAATCTAAGCATGATAAATGGTATTTATGGATGTGCTATTATTGACGTAGAAAGCATTATAAGGTGTTTTTTTCGTATCTTCAATATAGTTGGTAGATGTGAGATAGTTGGCAATCCGAAGTTATCTCTGAAATTTATAGGATTAAGAGAGCCTAATAAGAAAGATATGGACGAAATATTCAAAAAACAGGTGTACGACCTGGTGAGATTGATCCCAAAAGGGCGTGTTTCAACTTATGGTGCGATTGCTAAAGCTTTAGGGTATCCGAACCATTCCCGTCATGTTGGAAAGGCAATGGGTGGTTGTCCTGGGGATGTGCCTGCCCATAGGGTGATTTCGAGCGGAGGAGTTTTATCGGTTCCGGAATTTCAGATCAAACTAGAGGACGAAGGTGTTGTAATAAATAATCTTAGGATCAAGGATTTTAAGAAGATATTTTGGAATCCGATGGATGAACTTTGAAAAATTATAAATTATGAGATATTGTGCTTTTCTGCGTGGTGTAAATGTAAGGGGAACCAATATGAAAATGGTTGATGTGTGCCGGGTGTTTAAAGATACCGGTATGGATCAGGTAAGCTCTGTATTGGCCTCTGGGAATATCATTTTTTATTCGGACCGACTTGTGGGCGACCTTAAGCCCATTTTAGAAGCTGCTATGTCCAGCTATTTTTCTTACGAAGCTTTTTTGTTCATTAAACTGCAAGAAGAAATTGTGCTCTTGAAGGATAATATTCCTTTTGAAAAACATGATGATTTTCATATTTATGCTTTTGTAGGTTTGCCGGGGGTAGAAGAAATGCTCATGAATGAATTTAATAACAGCACCAAAGCAGAGGATGAAAAGGGCGAAGTGGTTAATGGCGTATTTTATTGGCAGGTGCCCAAAGGGAATACATTAGATTCAACATTTGGAAAAATACTGGGGAAGAAAAGTCTGAAAGATAAATTTACAAGTCGGAATGTAAATACATTTGAGAAAATTCTGAAGATCATGAATTAGGCAATAATAGTTCCATTTAAGGCATCTTAACATTGAAAAGGCATATTGATTATTGAATAATAACCTATATGCCTTTTATTTTAAAACCATGTACACATTGATCTAGCCTTTGTCAATCTCTGCGGATTGGGTCCAGATATTAATATGTCCGTCTTTTGCATAGAGATCAATTTCGTGGATTTCTTCTGCGGTGAATGATAGATTTTTGAGCGATCCGACACAATCGATGACCTGTTGTGGTCTGGACGCACCAATAAGAGCAGAAGTTACCTGTTGTTTTCGAAAAACCCATGCGATGGCCATTTGTGCTAAGGTCTGTCCTCTACGTTGTGCAATGGCATGGAGTGCCTGGATATTTTTTCGGTTTTCTTCACTGAGGAATTTGGTCTGCAATGATTTTGATTGGGAAGCCCTGCTATTTTCGGGAATATCGTGTAAATATTTATCGGTTAACATCCCTTGGGCAAGTGGTGAGAAAACAATTGAGCCAATACCAATCTCATCCAGGGTGTCTAATAGACCATCGGATTCAACCCACCGATTCAGCATGGAATAACTCGGTTGATGAATAATAAATGGTGTCCCCAAAGTTTTCAGTATTGCATAGGCTTCCTTGGTGCGTTGCGAATTGTAGGATGAAATACCGATATAAAGGGCTTTTCCGTTTCGCACGAGTTGATCCAGTGCCATCATGGTTTCCTCTAACGGAGTGTTTGGATCAAAGCGATGTGAATAAAAAATGTCAACGTAATCTGTTCCTAGACGTTTTAACGATTGATCACAGCTTGAAATAATGTACTTCCTGCTACCCCATTCGCCATAGGGGCCGTCCCACATATGATAACCTGCTTTTGATGAAATGATCAGCTCATCACGGTACCCCGCAAACTGTTGTTTAAGGATTTGTCCGAATGCAATTTCTGCGCTACCTGGGGGCGGTCCGTAGTTATTGGCTAGATCGAAATGTGTGATTCCCAGATCAAAAGCCGTCGTACAGATATCAATTTTGGTTTGATGAGCCGTGTCGTTTCCAAAGTTGTGCCAGAGGCCTAAGGAAATCGCTGGTAATTGGAGCCCGGATTTACCACAACGATTATATATCATATTTTCGTAGCGATCGGGATGGGGGATATATTGCATAAATTTGAATTGTTTAATCCAAATATAGTAATAAACAAATTTCTTCGAATTGAAATTAAATGTATTTTTATGTCAAATTTTGAACAAGCTGATGAAGAAAATCCTGTTAATTATGACTTTGTTTTTGATTTGGGCGAGCAGTAGCTATGCACAGTCAAAACGCCTATTATTTAAAACTGCATTTGGAGAATTTAAGGTTGTATTATATGATTTTACTCCAAAACATCGTGACTTAATGTTAAGGTCGATAAATGATAGTGTATATCAAAATGCTTTGTTTAACCGTATAATTGAAAATTTTGTTGTGCAGGGTGGCGAACATGATATAGATATCGAAAAGAGGGAAGCTGCTGATCCTTTGAAACGTAAACCTCGGTTGGCAGCGGAATTTGATAAACGTGCTTTTCACAAAATAGGAGCACTGGGAGCGGGACGCGATGGTAATCCGGAAAAGGCCTCTTTCCTTGACCAGATTTATTTTGTTGTTGGAAAAAATATTGTTGCTGCAGATCTTGATAGTTTGGAAATAAAAAAAGGTATAAAATATAGCAATGAACAGCGCGCGGAATATCTTAATCATGGTGGACAGCCTAGACTTGATCATGATTTTACCGTATTTGGTGAGATATATCAAGGACTAGATGTCATTTTTGAGATAAGTCGTGTGAAAACTGATAAACAAGATTTTCCTTTGCGGAAGGTACCTTTCAGTATTGTAGAAAATAAAGAATAAAACCATTTTTCATGTTGGTTTTATTCTTTATTTTCCAGTAATAAATTATTATTAGGAGGTCCTATTATTTATTATATTGCTCAAACTCTTCCTTTAGTTTCTCGTATCGTTCTTTCCACTCATTGGGAAGTCTACCTGGTATATCTTTTAAATTTTTTAATTGAAAGGCTAAAACACAAGCAGCAAAGCCGACGATACTAATTGCCATCCCTGTCCATATTACCAGGGATAAACCGGCGAAAAGTGGGTTCCAAAGTAAAATAAAGCTAAAAATAATACCTAGTACGGCGAATAAAGTAATCCAGCCCCATGAATTACTCCCGTAGTTTTTTAGATCAAAGGAGAAGGACAATAATTGAAATGATTTGAAAAGAGCATAAAATCCAACAATGAAAGCCAATGTACTTGCCGATAACAGGGGATTGGCAATCAGTAAAATCCCAAATATGGCGTAAAGGATCCCACCGGTAAGATACCATCCCCAGCCATCAACTTCATTCTTATTTTGTAATGCAAAAATTATTTCCAATATCCCAGAAGCAATAAACGACCAAGAAAATAGAATGGCCAATGCGAGAAAGGACGCTATAGGTGTAGATATGGTGTAGAAACCCAATAAAATCAAAAGGAGCCCAACAATAAGCGGAATGTACCAATTTTTAACCGACGATCTAATCGTTTTTAAGAATGAATTTGCCATAATATTGATTAAATTATTTGTAATAAAACAATAATCAAAGAAACCCCATTAATTACTTAATGAGGCCCTACATATATAAAACTGATTAAATTAGGCAAGGAAGCAGATTAGATCTTTCCTGTCTCTTTCAAAAGTTTGTAATATGCATACACAATATTGATTTCAGCATTTGTATATTTCAGTTCCGCTTCGAGTTTTGAATTGGAAGCGTCCATGATGTCGACTATAAGTGCCAATTGGTTCAAATACTTTTTCTCAATAATACGATAGTTCTCGTCCGCAAGTGCTTTGTTGTACTCAAGTGTATTGCGTTGAGCGTAAGCCTCATTGTATTTAATGTATGCATTATTAACAGCGACACTGGCCTTTTGTTTCAGAGCGAGTTCATATTTCTTGTTTTTTTCAATCTGCAAATCGTTTAATTTTAGCTTTTTGCTCGTCGAATATAAAGACGCGATGTTGTAACTGAGTGAAATACCGACATTCCATGTATTCATATATTTGTCAATGACAGGCATAACATTGGTGATTGGTTTTACCAGCTCGTTTCCGGCGAAAATGCTAAGTGCGGGTGATTTTTCAGATTTCGTTATATCTTTTTCGGTGTAAAGAAGCTCAGTTTCTTTTGCAGCAAGCTGAATAGCGGGATTTGATGTGTAAGCCGCTTGTTTTAATGTCGTTAGATCCTGCGGCTGGAAGTGTGCTTTTAAAATAGAACCATCGGGTTTGATTACCGTGCCTTCTGGCAATCCCAGCGCAACGATAAGTTCGTCATTGAGGATACGCATATTATTTTGGATGACTTCCTTGGTAAGTCGCAGTTCGGAGATTTGCAGTTGATTTCTTATGACATCATTCTTAGTGATCATTCCCTGCTTATACAGTTTTTCGGTCAGTTCTAGCCTCTTTTGGGCGAGTTCAATATTTTGATTGTAAACCTGCTCTTGATTGCCGAGTTTAAAGAGATCCAGATAGTATCCCAATACCAAAATTTTGATGTCTTGTTCTTCATTTAGGTGATCCAGTTCCGCTAGTTCTTCCCCTAAAGAAGATGCTTTAATAGTGTTTTTGATCATTCCGCCTTTCCAGATAAGCTCTTTGGCTTCTAAGGAATAGTTATTTCCGAAATGGGGGAGAGGGACCTTTTCAGAACCTGATAAATTCTTTTCAATCAGCGCAGCATCACCTAGGTAAAATGCCGAAGCTGATGCATTGAGCTCAGGTAATGTTTTCAATTTTGCCACCGCAGTCTTCTGTTTAGCGACATCAACAGCAGCTTTTGAAACAGCTAAATTGGGATGATTGTGTATCGCGAGCGCAAATAATGTTTCGATATTGATCTTTTTGGTCGATATACTGTCTTGACCGTATGTTAAATTGCTAAAAGTTGTAATGAAACAAACGACCAAGTACAAACCTGCTTTTAGTACGCTTGATTTAATATTCATGGTATATTTCTTAGTTCTATATATGTAGTACAAAGGTACACACCGGTATAGTGCTAAGAAATGTCTATTTAATGCTTTGTGATGTTCAATTGGTAACAGTGGCTGCTTGCTGCTCCCGGAATATGCTAGGCGTCACACCAACATGTTTTTTGAAAAACTTACTAAATGCGTATTGATCTGAAAAATGAAACTCCTGGGATATCTGATTGATGGTTTTATTAGAAACAATAAGTTGTGCTCTGGCTTCGCTCAGCAACCAATTACTTAGAATTTCAGAAGGCGGATCTTTGGTAATTTCTCGGACACTTATAGAGAGGTATTTTATCGAGATATTAATTAATTCTGCATAGAAAGCTAAATCCCGATGTTGTTTATAGTGATCTGCCACGAGCTGTAGAAATTGAACGGTGATCTCTTCTTTTCTCTTGTTGCGGATCTTTTCGTGACCTTCTCCGGCATCATATATAGCAGCTGCCAATAGATAAATGATAGCCATAAAAATATTTATATTCGCTTTTTGAAGAAAATCCCTTTGGAGATCATGTGCTTTCTTACGATTTTGATGTAAAGTGGAAAGCAATGTCCAAACCGTTTCAAAGTCGGTGGGCTTGGGACTAAAGGGAACGGAGCTATTCGCATTGATAAGACGGTAGGCGTCATATTTACTGATGGAGAGGCGGATTCTACTGGAGAAATTTCTATCATAATTTAGGATTTTGAACTCCGAATTTGCACCGGTATCCAAAAAACTATAGTACTTATTATAACTGATGAAGAAAATATTGCCGGCTTCTAACTGTATTGGATTTCCATTGCAATTGACAACAATTGTTCCTTTATTTATGAGGATACAAGTTGTATAGAGCGGATGATAAATATATTTATCCAATCTCTGAGGAAGTTCTGATTGATCGATCAGTTGTATTTCGTTCATCATTAATGCTACGCTAAAAAATGATCCTCCAAACTATATTGTCTGGAGGATGCTATCCCTATGATTTAGAATGCGACTTTTTTAGGATCGGATCCAGAAAAGCCCATTGTTGGCAGTTCTCGAATTGTGCTGATATCTTCTTTTGTAAGTTCGAAATTACCGATATCTAAATTTCGCTTAATATTTGCTGGATTTGTGGATTTCGGTAGTGGTAATATGCCCTGAGACAGTGCGAATTTGATACAGATTTGTCCGACGCTTGTAGCCTTCTGCGCTGCTAAAGCAATCAATGTCTCGTCCTGTAATATTCTTCCTGAACCCAATGGAGACCAAGCTTGCACTAAAATACCATTTGATTTACAAAGGTCAACAGTATCTTGTTGGAGGTAGCCTGGATGATATTCAATTTGATTGACGCTTGGGACTATTGTCGCTGTTTCTAGTAGTTTCGCTAGATATTCTTTCGGGAAATTGCTGACTCCGATTGCCCTCACTTTCCCTTGTTTGTATAAGTACTCGAATGCTTTCCAGGTATCAGCATTAATAGCAGCCCAGTCCTCAAATTGTGTTTCGTTGGCAGGCCAGTGTATTAAATAAAGGTCTAAATAATCCAGTCCCAAGTTGGTAAGTGATTTTTCGAAAGCAGCAATTGTCTTATCATAGCCACGTTCAGTATTCCACAATTTGGTTGTTATAAACAACGTATTACGGTCTATATCGCTATCCTTGATTGCTCTTCCGACACT
Source organism: Sphingobacterium prati (assembly GCF_013167215.1). GTDB lineage: Bacteria > Bacteroidota > Bacteroidia > Sphingobacteriales > Sphingobacteriaceae > Sphingobacterium > Sphingobacterium prati. The sequence goes on along the minus strand of NZ_JABJWY010000024.1, from coordinate 104,737 downwards.
TTTTTCATTACCATAAATTGCTGCAGTGTCGATATGTGTATAGCCTGTTGCCAAAGCCTCTTTTACAGCCTGATATGCTTCTTCTCCTTCCGGAATTTGCCAGGTTCCAAATCCAATTGCTGGAATATCAATCCCATTGTTCAATTTGAATGATTTCATGCTTAATTATATTTTTTGTTTGACTAATTTAGGATTTCAATTGTATTCTCCCGTCACTGAATTGTCAAGAGGGTTTTCATTTTAAAGGCTAGGGACAGACTTATCTGGTATTGCCAAAATATATTTATTTTAACAATTTTATTGTCAAAAAGGTGCGATTAGCGCGCAGTTTATAGCATTAATTCTTATCTTTAGGCGAAATTTTGAAAAATTTAGATTTTTTACTGATTTCACATAGCATTAAAAAATTAAACATATTTCTAATAGATTACTATGTCAAACAAATCAAAAATTGTTTGGACAAAAACAGATGAAGCACCTTTGTTGGCGACTTACTCGTTTTTGCCTATTGTACAAGCGATTACAGCTACAGCTGATATCGATGTTGAATTGAGAGATATCTCTTTAGCAGGTCGTGTTCTTGCGAGCTTTCCAGAATTTTTAAAAGAAGATCAAAAAATTGCTGACGCATTAGCAGAGTTGGGTCAAATGGCAACTACTCCAGAAGCAAACATCATTAAGTTACCGAATATTTCAGCATCTATTCCACAATTGAAAGGTGCTATTGCTGAATTACAAAAAGCTGGTTATGCTATTCCGAACTATCCGGATGAAGCAACTACAGAAGAAGAAAACTCTATCAAAGCTAAATATGCGAAAGTACTGGGGTCTGCTGTAAATCCAGTATTACGTGAAGGTAACTCGGATCGTCGTGCACCTAAAGCGGTGAAGAATTATGCGAAAGCGAATCCACATAAAATGGGTGCTTGGGCGAAAGATTCTAAAACAAAAGTTACTTCAATGACATCTGGCGATTTCTATGGTTCGGAACAATCTGTAACTGTTGAAAATGCAGGTCAATTCAAAATAGAATTTGTAGATGCACAAGGTGCGGTTACTGAATTAAAAGGTCTTTCCCCATTAAAAGCAGGCGAAGTAATTGACTCATCAACGTTAAGTTTAAAAGCATTAAAAGGCTTTGTAGCGGATGCGATCGCTGAGGCGAAAGCAGCTGGTGTATTGTTGTCTGCCCATTTAAAAGCAACAATGATGAAAGTGTCAGACCCGATTATTTTTGGGGCAGTCGTAGAAACATATTTCGCTAATGTATTCGCGACTTATGGCGATTTATTCAAAGAGCTGGGTATCAACAAAAATAATGGTTTAGGAGAAGTATATGCTAAAATTGCAGGTCATGCAAAAGAAGCGGAAGTGAAAGCTGCTATCGATACGGCTATTGCGCAAGGTCCTGCTCTGGCAATGGTTAACTCGGACAAAGGTATCACAAACTTCCATGTTCCTTCTGACGTTATTATTGACGCTTCTATGCCTGCAATGATCCGGATTGGTGGTAAAATGTGGAATAAAGATGGTCAGGAAGAAGATACGATAGCGATGGTGCCAGATCGTTCTTATGCTGGTGTTTACGAAGCAACAATAGAGGACTGTAAAACGCATGGCGCTTTGGATCCTAAAACAATGGGGTCTGTTCCAAACGTTGGCTTGATGGCTCAAAAAGCGGAAGAGTATGGGTCTCACGATAAAACTTTCCAAGCTGCAGGTAACGGTGTTATCCGTGTGGTAGACGCCGATGGTCATGTATTCATGGAACAGAACGTTGAAGAAGGGGATATTTTCCGTATGTGTCAAACAAAAGATGCACCGATTCAAGACTGGGTAAAATTAGCTGTAAACCGTGCACGTTTGTCAGATACTCCAGCAATATTCTGGTTAGACAAAGACCGTGCGCACGACAGAGAGATCATTAAGAAAGTAGAGAAATACTTGCCTGATTTTGATACGACAGGTTTAGATATTCGAATTCTATCACCGATTGAGGCAACTAAATTCTCGTTGGAGCGTATCCGTAGAGGGGAAGATACTATTTCTGTAACAGGTAACGTACTACGTGATTATCTGACAGATTTATTTCCTATTTTAGAAGTTGGTACTTCGGCCAAGATGTTGTCTATTGTACCGTTGATGAATGGTGGTGGCTTGTTTGAAACTGGTGCTGGTGGTTCGGCTCCAAAACACGTAGAGCAATTTCTTCAAGAGGGTTATTTACGTTGGGATTCATTAGGAGAATTTTTGGCTTTAGGAGCTTCACTGGAGCATTTATCGCAAACACAGGATAATCCTAAAGCATTGGTTTTGGCTGAAACTCTAGATGAAGCAACTGAGAAATTCTTGGCAAACGACAAATCGCCGGCACGCCGAGTAGGTCAGATTGATAACCGCGGATCTCATTTTTATTTAACATTGTACTGGGCTCAAGCTTTGGCAGCCCAAACAAAAGATGCTGAACTGGCAGGCCGCTTCGCAAATGTTGCAAAAGAATTGACAGATAATGAGGCTAAGATCAATGAAGAATTGATCGGTGCACAGGGTCAGGTACAGAACATCGGTGGTTATTACTTTCCGAATGACGAATTAGCTACAAAAGCTATGCGTCCCTCGGCGACATTAAATAATGCCATTGCGCATATTTAATCGCTCCATGTTTTAATAAAATAAGAAGAGCCCTGATCATCATTGATTGGGGCTCTCATTTTAGATTCGATTGCAGTATATACCAACAACTTTACTGGTAGAAAAATCTATTTTAAAGGATATTTTACACCTTCAAAAGTCATTTTAACAGGAAGTATATGTCCATTTTTGTCAAATTTCATTTCATCGATACAGGTGACTCGCTCATTGGCACCTTCCTTGCCTAAGGGCCTACGGTGATAAACGATGAAATATTTATCCTTATTCGGAACTTTAATGACCGAATGATGTCCAGCACCAACAGCAACATTAGGGTCCCGTTCGAGAATTGTTCCAATGCGCTCAAATGGGCCAAATGGAGAGTCTGCAATTGCATAGGCGACTTTATAGTCAGGACCTGTCCAACCACCTTCTGACCACATAAAGTAGTATTTGCCATCTTTGATAAACATAAAAGGACCCTCGACATAATCCTTAGGCGTAATTTCTTTGTAATAAGTTCCGTCATCAAAAGGAAGCAAGCCCGTAAAATCTGGTTTGAGTTTGACTATGTTACAATGCTTCCAGCCGCCATAATACATGTAGAACGTTCCGTCCTTATCTTTAAAAACAAATTGATCTATGGGTTGTGCACCATTAACAATATCATTAATTAATGGTTTGCCCAATAAATCTGTATAAGGGCCTTCCGGTTTATCCGCTACTGCGACACCAATGCCACCAATTTCCCCCTGATGTACATCGTTGGCACCGAAGAATAAATAGTACTTTCCATTATTTTCAAGAACTGCGGGAGCCCACATAGCCTTTTTTGCCCAGTTTACTTGTGTGTTTTGGAGCACATGTGGGTGTTTTTTCCAGTTAACTAAGTCTGAAGAAGAAAAAGCATCGAAAAATAGCTGTTCTTCATAAGGAGCTGAATAGGTAGGAAAAATCCAATATTTGTTTCCATAGATAATTCCTTCAGGATCAGCATAGTTTCCGCTTATAACGGGATTCTTCTGCGCAAAAAGTGTTGTTGCCAGAAATAAAGATGTTGTCGTAATAAATGTCTTGATCATCGTTATGGTTTAAAAGGTTAAGATACTACATATTGTATGGCAGTAAGTCTGAAAAAATATCATTTTTGTGCCGATTTTTCTCAATATTTTTAAAATGTTAAAATTATGTTAAATTAAAGTGATACTTTCGATTCTTTCCGCTTTATTTCACATATTTGTTTATGTCATTTCCAAATGGCATAAATACTTTTCATAAAATAGGTTAATAATATGGCTAAGATACCCGAAGTCCCCCAGGCTTCGGGTGTTTTTCTTATGCACGATCCAATCCGAAGATCATCACTAACCTTCCATCGATGTAAAAGTTCAGCGTCTGTTCGGCGATATCAAATTGAACCTGTTTTCGTTCGATAATCTCAAAGAAATCATTTTCTATATTAACGCCATTGCATGACTTCATCGTACTTGCAAGGTGCGGAAAGCTTATCAAATTGCCTTCGATGATAAAATCGCCCCAAAAATTATTACATCCTGTCGATCCTGCGATCGTTCCATTTTTCGCATCGAAACCGATGTTGGCTTTATTACTTGCAACATCTTTGCCGTTTAATTGAAGTAAATTCCATTTAAATCTGCTGAGGAATGAGGCAATACTTGGTAGCTCAGTGACCCTCTCTTTGGAGATGATACCAAGCAATTGATATTGAACACTATCAGTATCTTTACCTTTCGTTTGCTTTACTTTGATACGATAACGATATTGCTCTTCGTAATCGAAATCATGAATTGGCTTAGAAATATATTCCCATTTGTCTTTTGTTTCAGATTTTACTTGCAGGCATGTCAAATTGCCCGATACTGGATTATAGACATAGTTTTCGGCGATGTCCCAAATGACGATTTTTGAGTTTTCAGCTTGAGATTGGCTTATTATTTCATCCAGCGTATAGATTGAAGTTTGCGCTGTCCTTGTTTTTTTTACCCGAATATTGTACTCAAAATTGGCGTTGTAATTAAACTGCTGGATTTCTGCGTAAAAATTTTCCCAATCTGTACTATTGTAATATTTTACAAGGTAGGGAGGTGTATTTTCAAGCCCAGATTTGACTTTTATCCGAAACGAGCTGCTTTGTGCTTGTAAATTATATTGGAATAGAAATGGTAGAATAAAAAGTAAGCAGGATTTGAGGGATTTCTTCATAATGGACGTTAACTATCAATAAAAACGTATCTTTAAACATGAATATTGCGCGAACAAAAGCACTCTTAGTGATTGTACTTTTTCTTTCGGGCTTACGGTTATATGCCCAAAATAGCAAGGATTATTTTAAAACACAAATCGCCGTAGGGGAATTGATAGATCCACAGCTAAAAGAAGTCTCTGGAATAGCTGCCTCTCGTGAGAAGGGAAATTTTTGGGTCCATAATGATAGTGGTGACGGTGCCAACATTTATTTGATTGACCGCCATGCCAAGTTGCTCAAAACGTTTACACTTGAAGGTGTGAGCGTTGTTGATTGTGAGGATATAGATCGTCTCAGAATGGGCAATAAAAATTATTTGGTTTTAGCCGATATCGGAAATAATCTTAGAAAGCGTACTTGGGCAAGCCTTTATGTATTTCCAGAACCTTCAATCTGTGATTCAACGTTGATATCAAAGAAAGATATTAAAACCATCTTTGTCAAATTTCCAGGCCAAAAACGTCTTGATGCAGAAGCTGTAATGGTTGATCCTCAGGATAATATGTTATATGTTGTTTCAAAGCGTGAATTTCGATCTACCGTATATAGCGCGCCGGTCTTTACTAATACCAAACAACAATACTTCACATTAAGTAAAACTGCAGAACTTCCTTTTACGTTTGCTACAGCTGCAGCTATAGATCCTTCAGGAAAAGAGATGCTTATAAAAAACATTACAACTATTTTTTACTGGAAAAAAAAATCGGGTAAATCATGGGCAGAAACACTCCAACGGAAGCCAATTGAAATCCCTTACGCAGTAGAGCCTCAGGGCGAAGCGATAACTTTTGATGATGAAAGCAATGGTTTTTATACATTAAGTGAACGTCCCTTTGGTTTAAAATCCTATCTTTATTACTTTGAAAAAATACCTAAATCAAATGATAAATAGCAAACTTATCGTAGTAAAGAACGGTAATAAAGAGCTGATTAGCTTAAATTAGTATAAAAATCCAACTTGTAACATAATGAATTTAAAACGAATTTTATTTTTATCAATTGCCTTATTTTGTTTAATAACCGGAAGTAAAGCGGCTAAGGTAGATACCATAGCCGTTCGGAGCCAGAGCATGGATAAAGTGATCAAAACAGTAGTTATTCTCCCAAAAAGTTATTCAGATCGAACAAAATACCCAGTTCTCTATTTACTTCATGGATATTCGGGCAATTATAGTAATTGGGTAAATAATTCTAGCGTAGCTGCGCTAGCTGATCAATATGGATATATGATTGTTTGTCCAGATGGGGGATTTGGCAGTTGGTATTGGGATGTCGAAAACGATCGAAATTATCAATATGAGACTTTTGTTTCCAAAGAACTGATTGATTATATCGATCAACATTATGCGACAGTCAAAGATCGAAAAGGAAGAGCGATTACAGGTCTTAGTATGGGAGGTCATGGGGCTTTGTCTCTTGCGATTAAACACCAAGATCTGTATGGCGCTGCGGGTAGTACTGCGGGCGGTGTGGATTTTAGACCTTTTCCGTTAAACTGGGAAATTAAGGATCGTATCGGGAACTATGCCGACTCGTCTCAGGCTTGGGATGACCGCGCTGTTATTAATATGGTTCCTAAGTTAATAAATAATAAACTTCGCCTGATCGTTGATTGTGGGAAGGACGATTTTTTCTATCCCGTCAATGTTGCTTTTCATGATAAATTGATGTACCACAATATTAACCATACCTTTGTTACAAGCGAGGGGGGACATAATTGGGCGTATTGGTCACGCTCCATCGTGTATCAAATGGCCTTTTTCAACGATTTTTTCAATCAGCCAGAAAAAAAATAAAAGAAAAATAGATAAATATTTGGCTTAAATGAATAAAATACTATTTTTGTTTATAGAAAATCTTGACTAACAAATTATAAACTTATTATTAAGCCTTACAGATTGTAAGGCTTTTTTATTATTTTCAACAAATTTTTGAATTCAATCTGCTATGCTTAAACCTTTAAAGGTTGTTTTTTATTTTTCTTCTATTCTGTTTTGCGCGCAGGAATCTTATGGGCAACAATCCAGATCCATATCTGGATTTGTCCGAGATAGTATAAGTGGTGAAAATATTATTGGGGCTTTAGTCCGTGACCAATCGGAAAATAAATCCACGGCTTCTAACAAATATGGTTTCTTTAGTTTATCCCTTCGTGGACAAGAGGCTTTCTTGGAAGTTTCTTCAATGGGTTATAGAACTAAAGTGTTGCCTGTTGAGATGAGCAAAGACTCAACCTATATTGTGCAACTTGTTCCGCAAGAGAGTCAATTGGCTGAGGTAGTTGTTACCGGGAATCGAAGAAAATCAATTAAGGATTTGACACCTGGGCTGACTCAGTTCAGCCCAAAAGAGATTGAGAAAGTTCCGGTATTGTTTGGTGAGAAAGATATTTTAAAAACTATTCAATTGTTTCCGGGCGTGACAAGTGGTGGAGAAGGAAGTAGCAATTTTTATGTTCGGGGGGGCGGGGGAGACCAGAATCTAATCTTGCTGGATGAAGCCCCAGTTTACAACAGTTCCCACCTTTTTGGTTTCTTTTCTACGTTTAACTCAGATGCCATAAAAGATGTCAACTTTTATAAGGGTGGTGTTCCAGCACAGTATGGTGGCAAGATTTCTTCAGTCATGGAAATAACGACATTGGATGGGAATAATCAGCATTTTAATGTCGAGGGAGGGCTGGGGTTGATTGCCTCACGGCTTAAGGTAGAAGGACCTCTACAGAAAGGGAAAAGTTCGTTTATGATATCCGGCAGACGTACCTACGCTGATTTATTTTTGAAACTGTCAAGTGACGAAAATATAAAAAAAAGCGCGCTTTTTTTTTATGACCTCAATGCCAAGTTAAACTATCGGATTAACGATAAAAATACGATTTACTTATCTGGATATTTTGGTAAGGATGCGATGGCCTACCATGACTTATTTGATTTCAATTGGGGAAATGCGACCGGAACTATGCGCTGGAATCATGTTTGGAATAGTCGTTTATTTAGCAATACGACATTGATATTCAGTAAATTTAATTACCAAGTAGAAATTGAAGACGATAATAATTTTAAGATTCGCTCGGATATATTCAACTATAATTTTAAACAGGATTTTCAATATAGCCTCTCGGACCGTCATAATTTGAAGTTTGGGATACAGGCTGCATTGCAGGAAATTAGCCCCGCAAGCATCGAAGCAGGTGAAGATTCTAAAGTAAATTCATTGCGTATTCAGCATCGCAAAGGGCTGGATATTGCTGCATATATTTCCGACGACTGGTCAATAAATGATAAGCTTAAATTGAATTACGGGATCAGGGCAACAGCTTATGCGACATTAGGGCCAGGTACATTCTACAGCTATGACAATGCTGGCGAAGCTATTGATTCAACTTATGTTGGACGTGGAGAAATGGGCAAAAGATATGTTTATCTGGAACCACGTATTTCTCTCAACTATGCCCTGAACGAGCAGACAACATTAAAAGCTTCTTATAATACCAATGTCCAGTACTTACATCAATTGAGCAATACAACAAGTAGTCTGCCCACCGATCAATATGTATTGAGTAATAATACGATCAAACCGCAGTTGTCCAACCAGTATTCGCTGGGCTATTTCAGAAATTTTGCCTCTAATAGATATGAGTTTTCGATAGAGGGATACTATAGGGATCTCAAGAATCAGATCGATTATAGAAATGGAGCCGATTTACAGGCGAATGAATTTTTAGACGGAGAGCTTTTATTTGGCAGAGGCAGGGCATTTGGTATGGAGTGGTTTATAAAGAAACGACTAGGACGGTTAAATGGCTGGATAAGCTATACTTTATCCAAAAGTGAAAGACAATTTGACCAGATCAATGACGGGCAATGGTTTAACGCACGCCAGGATAAGACGCATAATATAGCTGTTGTAGCGCAGTATCAGCTGAATCCAAAATGGAACCTAAGCGCAAACTTTGTATACTATACAGGTGATGCCGTAACAATGCCAGCAGGTAAGTATTTTGTTGATGATCGAACGGTCTTCTATTATGATAAGCGAAATGGTCAGCGTATGCCGGCCTACCATCGTTTGGATCTTGCAGCAACTTATGATATTAAGCGTACGAAAAATACTTATTCTAGTTTATCTTTCGGAATTTATAATGCTTATAACCGCAAAAATGCCTATTTGATAGATTTTAGGGAGAAAGAGGGGCAATCCAATATAACTGAGATATATAGGATCGCATTGTTTGGAACAATACCGTCTGTTACTTGGAATTTTAAATTTTAACGCAAGATGAAAAAGATATTTGCCGGGATGCTCTTGGCTTGGATAACCTTGGTTGGATGTGAAGATAAAATTGATCTTAACTTGCCCGAAAACACGGGACAGCTCGTTATTACTGCTGATTTGATGGTGTCAGATCAACAACATCAAATCAGTATACAAAAAGTAATCGGTCTAAAAGAATCTATGCTGAGCCCCATAACAGATGCGGAAGTGTTCGTTCGAAATTTGCAAAATAATCGGATCTATACCTTTTCGCCAGGTGCCGACGGTTTATATACTAATAAAACATTGCGACTGCAGGAAAAGGCCAGCTATCAGCTGCATGTAAAGACGGCTGATGGAAAAGAAATTGAAGGAACCTCGACGGTGCCAACCTATGTCGATGTGGATTCTATAGGTCTGTCAGAACGCATAATATTTACAGATACCATTTATTATCCTACTTTGGTCTTTAATGATCCGCCTGATATGGGGAACTACTACAAGTACAAGATGTCTGTAAACGGTGGTGAGTTGCGCTTTATCGATGTGTTTAATGATAAGTATAATAATGGACTGCAAGTGCAGCACGATATTATTGATCGGGATAGGGATCTTAAACTAGGGGATCGTGTTCGTGTTTTACGTCAATGTATTGATGTAGGTGCCTATAACTACTGGAATAGCTTCCAATTGATTAATCCTGGGGCGGCATCACCTTCTAATCCAATTTCAAATCTGTCCGATGGAGTATTGGGGTATTTTAGTGTTAGTGTGGGAAAGTATTATGAATCTGAAGTAATTTTGTCAAGGACAAGGCCATAAACTTCATGCTAATCTTTCTATTTGGTATTGATTTGCCAGGAGAAATTCGATCGTTTTAGGTAGCGCATATGCAACACGGGGAATGGCTTTGATATTGTCATGAAAAATAATAATAGAACCATTTTGAATATTAGGAAGTACGTTTTGAAGACATTTTTCGGGACTAAGGTTTTGATCGAAGTCTCCAGACATGATGTCCCACATCACCACACGATAATTTTTGTATAACTTTTTGAGTTGTGATTTTTTGGCCTTGGCGTAAGGCGGCCTAAAGAGATCCGTTTGCGTTAGTTCCTGACATTGAACGATATTATCCAAATAGATTGCGTCGTTTGTCTCCCAACCTTTTAAATGGTTATGAGTATGATTGCCAACTTGATGCCCTTCTTCTAAAATTCTTTGGAACAAATGTGGATTTTTTTTAATATTTTCACCAACACAAAAAAATGTTGCCTTGACCTGATATTTTTTTAGGATATCGAGTATAAAAGGTGTAATTTCAGGAATTGGACCATCATCAAAAGTGAGATAGACTTTTTTTTCCGTCCGCGACATATGCCAGATTGATTTTGGATAAAGCCAACGTAGGAAAAAAGGGGATTTGACAAAATACATAACCGATAAATGAAGTTCAAATCTATAAAAATTGTATGGTTCTACATATGAACATGAAAAGATTTTATTATTCTGCAGTAATATTTACTGGTTTTTTTCTGGGAACAAACAACCTAATACAAGCCCAGCAAGTCGTTGGAGTAGCAGAGGCTATACGCATGACATTGGAACGTAATGTGCAAATAAAACAAGCCGAACTGAGTAAAGATCTCGCCGCTCAGGACTTGTTTCAGGCGAAAAGTAATTTATTGCCAGACTTAAGTGCTTCGGTCGATCAAAGTTTCCGTTATGGCTTTGGCTTCGATATGACCTCTGGACGAATTGTTAATAATGCCTGGACTAGAGGTACTACTGGATCGGTTGGATCTAGCGTAAATATATTTCAAGGTTTTCAACAAGTAAATCAAATAAAAGCTAATAAATTACAGTTGGAGTCTGCTGCCACACAAGTGGATAAGATTAAAAATGATCTTGTTTTAAATGTCTTGGTGAATTATTTAGAAGCCATTACAAATCATGAATTGATGGTGGCTAGTGAAGATCAGATTGCCTTATCGAAACAGCAATTTTCATTAGATTCAATTCAATTTTCTGTTGGAAATAAGACTATCGCTGATCTCGCGAAATCCAAGAATCAGGTCGCCTCAAACGAATTGAACAAGGTAAATTTGAAGAATTCATATGAAATGTCTTTGTTAACTTTGAAACAATTGATGGAAATGCCTTCTGAAACTGTGATTTCTCTCGAACGTCCGAGTTTAGAATCTGTCTTGGTAAGTGCAGAAGATAAGAATGCCATAGATGTATACCAAAAGGCTTTAGTAAGGCAACCAGATATTCGTAAATCCGCATTGGATAGGGAAGTCGCATTAAAACAAATAGACATTGCCAAGGGCGGGTATTACCCAACGCTCAATTTGAATGTGAGCTATGGTACGAATTATTCTTCGGCAACAACTAGGCAACGTGATCCTTTAGATATTACATCGGTATATCGTGTACCTTTTAGGCAACAGGTGTCGGACAATAAATCTTTTTTTACAGGTTTATCACTTGCTGTCCCAATTTTTTCCAAGAACCAAAACAAGGTGAACGTTGCAAAAGCTAAGATTGGTCTAAAACAGGCCGAGGCTAATGAACAATTGGCAAAAAATAATTTAAATAAGGCAGTTAACCAAGCAGTGTTAGACGTAAGTGCTGCCAAACAAAGCTACACCTCTGCAATCACTGCTTTCGAAAGTGCCGAAACAGCTTATAAAGCAACCAAGGAACGCTACGATATCGGTATGGCAAATTCTCTGGAGCTATTTACTGCACAGACTGAACGTAATAAAGCTGAATTTGATCTTATTCAAGCGAAATATAATGTAATATTCAAATCCAAGATTATTGATTATTATTTAGGAAATCCAATTCAATTCGACAACAATTAACCTATTTGATTAACGAAAGACAATGGCAAAGAAAAAACGTAGTATAGTAAGAATTCTATTAATTGTAGTAGCTCTCTTGGCAATTTTTGTTTTTATTGGCTTTAAGGCCGGGTGGTTTGGAAAAGGAGATATTACCAAAGTTGCTGTAGATGTTGTGAAAGAAATGGATGTAGATGAACTGGTATCTGCCAGTGGAAAAATACAACCGGAAATAGAAGTTAAACTAAGTTCTGAAGTTTCAGGTGAGGTTGTTGAACTCAACATAAAAGAAGGTGATTTTGTGAAAAAAGGGCAGATACTTTGTCGGATCAAACCTGACATCTTGCAATCTGGTTACGATCGCTCTGTCGCAGCAATGAATTCACAACGTGCTAATCTGGCTGCTGCACAATCACAGCTAAAACAACAGGAAGAAAATTTTAAAAATGTAGCGGCAACTTACAAGAGAAACCAGGAGCTTTTTGAAAAAAGAGTTATTTCGGCGGCTGAAATGGATAAGAGTTCTTCGGAATACTTTTCGACCCTAGCAGCTATCCAGGCGCAAAGAGAAACCGTGCGGTCAACAAGATATGGTATTGATCAGTCTCAGGCGTCTGTTAAAGAAGCGCAGGATAACCTCAATAGAACAACCATTTATGCTCCGACAGATGGAATTATTTCGCTACTTTCCATTGAGCAGGGCGAGCGTGTGGTAGGAACTGCGCAAATGGCTGGTACTGAAATAATGCGTATTGCAAATATGTCGTCAATGGAGGTAAATGTTGATGTCAATGAGAACGATATCAATAATGTTAAAGTTGGAAATCAAGCAGAAATTGAAGTCGATGCTTTTCAAGATAGAAAATTTAAAGGTATTGTTACCGAAATCGCAAGTTCGTCCAAAAATATCGCAACCACAACTGTGGCGACATCCTCAACTGATCAAGTAACAAATTTCAATGTCAAGGTACGTATCAGCGCAGAATCATACCAGGATCTTATTAAAGAAAATGTAGCTTCTCCTTTCAAACCAGGATTATCTGCCACTGTACAGATTTTCACGAAACATGATAGAGGTCTGGTAGTACCGATACAATCCGTTACTGTAAGATCCGATGATAAAGACTCTACCAATACAAATAAACAAATACAGGAGTACGTATTTATCTTAAGCGGTGAGGCTGTCAAGCAGGTTCCGATTAAAACCGGTATTCAAGATGATAAAAATATTATTATCCTTTCGGGTCTAAAAAAGGGAGATCAGGTTGTTTCCAGACCATTTGATGCCATTTCCAAAACTTTGAAAGAGGGCAGTAAAGTGGAAAAAGTAGATAAATCGGTACTATAAAATTATAGTAGTATCAATATTTAACAAAGGGAAGGTGTTTTTTAATACCTTCCTTTTTATTTTCCTTCTAATTGATTAAATTTATATAACCCAACCCTTAGCAGCTTATGAAAAGGTTATTGACTTATTTTAAATTTAATAAAACAGAGCAAAATGGGTTCTTTGTTATATTAGTGATAATCATTTTATTTAGTATCGTGTATTCCTTATTGAATAGGGAACGCAAACAGGAGCCGATTGCGCATCATGCTCGAGTTTTTGAACAGTCATTTCATGATTCCACTGATGTTGTTGATTATCCAAATAAGAAATTTTCCACTACTGCTATTCATTTGGAAAAGAATACAATTTCAATGGATTCGAGTGAAACGCATCGCAAAGGTGATGTAAAACTATTTTATTTCGATCCTAATAATCTATCACAAGAGGATTGGCGCAAGCTTGGGCTCTCAGATAAGCAAATTGCGGTCATTAAGAACTACGAGAAAAAAGGTGGCCGATTTAGGGATAAAAGTGATGTTAGGAAAATGTATTCCATCAACGAGAAATTATATAAAAGACTCGAACCATTTATCCATATAAAGAAGGAAACAACAACTAAAAGCACAACAGATAAACCAAACTTATTTTATGATAAATTCGAAACTGATAAGGCCGAACTTATCGATATTAACACCTGTGACACAACGGCATTGATGAGCTTGAAGGGGATCGGTACAGTTCTTTCTAAACGTATACTAAAATATAAAGAGGTGCTTGGTGGGTTCTATCGAATAGAACAATTAAAAGAGGTGTATGGGGTTACTTCCGAAACCTACGATTTGATAAAAGACCATATCACTATTTCTAATTTAGAAGGGATTAAAAAAATCGATATTAACCAGATTGATGCCATTTCATTGGGTAAACATCCGTATCTTAGCCCAAAGGACGCGAAGTTAATCGTTAATTACCGAGAACAACATGGCAATTATGCTAATATAGAGGATTTTGCCAAGATAGGTACACTTTCAGATCTTGCTATTGCTAAAATCGCGCCGTATTTAATATTTGAGAATGATTCAAGATAAATTGAAATTGGGAATCCGGGATATTATGGATTTTCCAAAACCGGGTATTGTCTTTAAAGATATTACCCCCTTGTTGAAAGATGCTGAGTTATGCAATGAAATGATCGATGCGATTATTGATCAACTTCAGGGGATTGAAATTGATGCTATTGCGGGTATTGAAAGTCGCGGATTTCTTTTCGGATTTTTACTTGCCAATAGATTAGGTCTGCCCTTTATCCCTATACGTAAGCAAGGGAGATTACCATTTAAAACAATTGCTGAATCTTATGCATTGGAATATGGTCAGGCAACAATAGAGATCCATGAAGATGCTTTTGAAAAAGGAAGCCGTATTTTGATACATGACGATCTTTTGGCGACAGGTGGGACTGTTGTGGCTGCGAGTAAACTGATTGAAAAATTAGGTGGAGTGATCGCTGCTTATAGTTTTATTATTTCATTGGACTTTCTCAAAGCAAAAGGCAGATTGTCCCGCTTTAGCGATACAATCTGTTCGTTGGTGAGCTATTAATAGAAAATTTAGATGTTGATTTAGACGATATCTCATGATACTCTTTGCAAATGCTAAAATAAATATCGGTCTGCAAGTTACAGCCAGGCGAACGGATGGCTACCATGAATTAAATAGCATATTCTACCCACTAGCGATCTATGATATTATAGAGCTGTTAGAGACAAATGCTGAAACATCTTCGCTAACTATTCGAGGTGGATGTATACCCGGAAATATGGTGGATAACCTCTGCATGAAGGCACATGCACTGTTAAAAAAAGAATTTGATATTCCATCTGTTACGATCGATTTAATCAAACAGATTCCGATTGGAGCTGGGCTGGGAGGTGGGTCGGCGGATGCATCTTTTGTGTTGAAAGGGCTCAATGAATTATTTAAACTAAATTTGACAAACTCACAATTGAAAAAGTACGCTGGACAATTGGGGGCGGATTGTCCGTTTTTCATTGATAATATGCCGGTTTTTGCCACTGGGATCGGGACAGATTTTAAAGAGATTTTGCTCGACTTACATGAGTATTATATGGTCGTTATTATGCCAAATATTCATGTTTCAACAGCTGAGGCATATACTGGAGTGAAGCCAACTCCTTCAGAGGTTAATCTTGAGGAAGCAATCCGATTGCCTATTCAGGAATGGAAATTCCATATTCGAAATGATTTTGAAGATCGTATTTTTGATACTTATCCAGTACTGAAAGAAATTAAAGAAAAATTATATAGTAAGGGCGCGATATATGCCTCTATGTCTGGATCTGGCGCTGCTGTCTATGGTATTTTCTGGGAAAAGATAGATTTAAGTGAGTTTTCCAAGTATGGTAAGATTTATTATCCCGTTGTGTTAAAAAAATAATACAAGATTATATGAATAAGATAGGCATACATGATAATATATATGCCTATTTTTTCAGCTAGTTGTATTAATTTTCTTCCTCCACTTTATAGTCTATTAGTTCGCGGGCTTCGTTAAGTACTTTGACTTTTCGTTCGTTGTCAAGTTCAAGGATATCCAATTTCTCAGGATTGTTTACAATATCCCTTACCAAGATCAATTGATTTTTTAATAGCTGTTGTTCTTCTAAATCAGAAAGTGTGGTTAAACAAGTGACAGGGTAAAATACGGCTTTATCGACTCTTCTTTTTATGCTATTTTCTTGTGGGTAATCCCAAGAGAGTAGATTGATGTCATAATAATTTGCAAAGTTTATTGAATCCTTCGTGAAGTATGCATTGGTAATTAGCCAACCTTCCTGAAATTGCAATGTTTTACCGAAAAAATCGTAATCAATTCCACTAATATCTTTGAATCTTGAGAGGTAGTACATAGGGGTAGTAACCGAAATTTTAGCGTCAATGTCATTTCTAAATTTGCATTCTGCTGTCATCAACTTACCGTCTTTATATGCGACGACATCTAATTCATGAGAAACAGCATGGCCTTGTACCGTTTGTCCCGTTATACTTTCATAACCGATCGACCGAAGCAAATGTGCAATATATTTTTCGAAGTAGAAACCCTCTGGTCCTAAATCACGTAACGCTTTCTTTAGGCTATAGCGCGCGGCAAAAGAGTTTCGAAGAGTTTTTAGTTTATCAAAAGCGAGTTGATACAATTCTCTAGTTGAAATACCGTCATACATCTCATTGACGACGCTGTTATACACGTGATTCACTTGATCGTTATTTGCTCCCGAACGGGAAAGAGAATACCGTAAAGCTTCGCCGTTAAAAGGTACCAATTCACCTGAATATTTTTTGACTTGCATGAATGTTTAATTTTATATACGAATATAGAGATGTGATTCGAGAAATCGTATAAAAACTATTATTCTATTTCTAAACTTTTTTGGGCCATAATTTGTTTATCTAATGAAATACTTAAATATAGATAATTATGAGTAACCTATTGACATTTGCATTTGACAAGATTAAGGCTAAGGTAAAGGACGATTGTATTGAAGAGAATATTGGTACATCCGAACGTGTGCTATCTGTAATCGCAGGCGGCTTTATTTTAGGTCTAGGTGTGAAGAAGATTCTTAAATCGCCACTGACAGGGCTTTCAGGCTTGACCCTTGGAGGAACTCTAATTTATCGAGGCGTAACAGGGCATTGTGATGTAAAAAAGATGCTGGAAGATAAAAATGTTGAAAAAATTGAAGTCATCGAACATCGTTATTTTGTCAAATAGTAATTTTAGCAATTTGATTGGCTACTTCTCTGTCAATATATAATTGCACTTATTGAGTGATCCATAAGGCGTCGCTATCAATACGATAAAACGGTGACCCTTAAAATATTCTAAACGCAGGATGCCGAAAGATTATTTTTTCGGCATCCTGCGTTTAGAATATTAACAATATAATTAGTTATTATACATTAAAACGGAAATGCATAATGTCTCCATCCTGTACAATATAAGTTTTCCCTTCTACGGATAATTTCCCTGCCTCCTTTACCGCATTTTCTGAGCCTAGAGTAACAAAGTCATCGTACTTGATCACTTCAGCTCGGATAAACCCTTTTTCAAAATCGGTATGGATAACACCGGCAGCTTGCGGTGCAGTGAAGCCATTTTCGATCGTCCAGGCACGTACTTCTTGGACACCAGCTGTAAAATAAGTCGCTAAATTTAATAAAGAATATGCTGCCCTAATCAATTTATGGACGCCAGATTCTTCCAAACCTAGATCATCCAAAAACATTTTGCGCTCTTCGTAGCTCTCTAGTTGCGCAATTTCAGATTCTATTTGGGCTGATATAATCAATACTTCAGCTTTTTCATCTTTTACTGCTTCCTTGACGCGTTCTACATAAGCATTGCCGGTGTTAACGGATCCTTCGTCTACATTACATACGTAAAGTACTGGTTTTGCTGTTAATAAAGCTAGGTCTTGAATAAATTCAAAATCTTCAGCTTCGATAGGAGCTGTCCGTGCTGATTTGCCTGCTTCCAAATGTTCTTTGACGACAGATAGGATATCGAAAGTCCTTTTAGCATCTTTATCGCCACCTGTTTTTGCCATTTTTTCGACTTTCTGAATACGTTTTACAACAGTGTCCAAATCCTTAAGTTGTAATTCTGTATCAATGATCTCTTTATCTCGGATTGGGTCTACCGAACCATCCACGTGGATTACATTACCATCATCAAAACATCTTAAGACGTGGATGATCGCATTTGTAGTACGAATATTTCCTAGAAACTGGTTGCCCAATCCTTCTCCTTTTGATGCTCCTTTCACCAATCCGGCAATATCTACGATTTCAATGGTATTCGGAACGATACGTTGCGGATTGACTAGTTCAGCTAATTTATTTAGACGGGCATCCGGTACGGTAATTACCCCAACATTTGGTTCAATTGTACAAAATGGAAAGTTTGCTGCCTGTGCTTTCGCATTCGACAGACAGTTAAATAATGTTGATTTACCAACGTTTGGTAAACCTACGATACCGCATTGTAAAGCCATATATAGTGCAAATTTTTGAAATTGCACAAAGATAGAAAATTCACTGTAAATTTTAACTATCTTGTACTATGCTTCAGTGGTACAAAATTGATGATGCACAATATCTAAAGGATAAGGGAGTAACAGAGCATAAGTTTGGCGGAAAGACCATTTGTCTCACGTGGTTTGAAGATCAATTACATGCATTCTCCAGGAAATGTCCCCATGCGGGCGCTCCGCTCAAAAATGGTTGGTGTGAACGGGGTAAAGTGATCTGTCCCTTCCATCGCCATGAATTTGATCTTGTAACAGGCAGGGGTAATCCGGCCCAACATGACTTTATCCATATTTATCCCATTAAAAAGGAAGAAAAGGCCTATTATGTGGGTATTGAGAAAGGATTTTGGCAAAGTTTTCTCGGTTCTAAAAGTAACTAAAGTATCATATATCTTAATGCAATCGCATATCTCAGCAGTAAATAAGTATATTTGCTTTCGAAAACAAATTAAAAACATGCAGGGGAAAAAGATTGGTATAATTGGTAGCGGAAGCTGGGCGACGGCCATGATCAAGATGCTATGCGAAAATGACCAAGACAAACATATTTTTTGGTGGATTAGAAAAGAGGAAGATGCGGAGTATATTCAACAATTTAAACATAATCCAACCTATTTGAGTGGAGTTTCTGTTGATTTGAATATTACAACCATCGATACCAATGCAAAAAATGTCGTTGTTAATTCAGATATTGTTATTTTAAATACGCCAGCAGCCTATTTAAAAGATGCATTGGAGGGTGTCACCAAGGAAGATTTTAAAGATAAAATAGTGGTATCTGCTATTAAAGGGATTATTCCGAAGGATAACCTTATTATCGGCGAATTTTTGGAACAGCGTTATGATATTGACATCGAACAGATCTGTGTGGTTGGAGGTCCCTGTCACGCCGAGGAAGTCGCATTGGGTAAGCTATCCTACCTGACATTTGGTTGCAAAAATTCGGATAACGCTGCTTTGGTTGCTTCGTATTTATCTTCCAGAGTCATTAAAACGATCTTATCGGAAGATATTTTAGGAATTGAATTTGGAGCTGTATTAAAGAATATTTATGCCCTGGCTGGAGGTATCTGCCATGGGTTGGGCTATGGCGATAACTTTCAGGCAGTTTTAGTTTCCAATGCTATCCGCGAGATGCGTCGGTTTGTTGCTAAAGTAGATGGTGATACATCCCGCGATGTCAATACCTCGGCTTATCTGGGAGACTTGTTGGTAACAGCATATTCGCAATTCAGCCGCAACAGGACATTTGGTAATATGATCGGTAAAGGGTATAGTGTGCAATCGGCTCAGCTTGAAATGAATATGGTGGCCGAAGGTTATTATGCTTCCGCTTGTATTCAGGAATATGCCGAAAAATATGCTGTCGAATTACCTATTTGTGATGCCGTATATCAAATTTTATATCAACATCAGCCTGCATCTAAAATTGTTCAAGCCCTGAGCGAAAAATTAACATAAACTAGCGATAGAGTAGATGATTACAAAAGAAGCGATAGCTTTAGCTTATAAAGAAATTCAAGATGAAATATGCCAGGCGTTGGAACGCCTGGACGGTTCGGCCCGATTTGATGAGGAACTATGGGAAAGAGAAGGTGGTGGTGGTGGTCGAACACGGATTATTCAGAACGGCAATATATTGGAAAAAGGTGGAGTCAACTTTTCTGCTGTGCATGGCAAACTACCCGAGACAATAAAAAAAGCGTTTGGCGTCGATGAAGACGATTTTTTTGCTACAGGAGTTTCGATTGTCATTCATCCCAATAATCCATGGGTACCTATCATTCATATGAACATCCGATATTTCGAATTGAATGAACAGATGCGTTGGTTTGGAGGGGGGATTGACCTGACACCACATTACGTGAATGAAGATGATGCTCGATTTTTCCATCAACAATTGAAAACGGTCTGTGATAAACATAATCCGACTTTTTATGATGAATTTAAAAAATGGGCTGATGACTATTTCTTTATTCGTCATAGACAAGAAACCCGTGGAATAGGAGGGGTTTTCTACGATAAATTGAACACAGCGAAAACAGGCATGGCTATGGAAGATATCTTGGCATTTTCCTGTGACTTAGGTCGTAGCTTTGCACCGACTTATACTGCGCTGGTTGAAAAAAATAGAAATAAAACATATAACGAAACGCAGAAAAATTGGCAATTGATCCGCCGGGGACGCTACGTTGAGTTTAATTTAGTCTGGGATTCTGGTACTAAATTTGGCCTTGAAACAAATGGCCGCATAGAGTCCATATTGATGAGTCTACCGTCTCAGGCCAATTGGGTATACGATCATCACCCTGAAGAAGGCTCCGAAGAAGCCAAGACCTTATCCTTGTTGCGAAAAGGTGTTAACTGGATTTCATAAAATCGAAAAAAGAATTAGATGGTTTCATACCAAAAATTTACGTTAGAAAACGGCTTGCGTGTCTTGGTACACGAGGATCATAACACGGCAATGGCCTGTGTAAATATATTGTACGATGTAGGTGCAAGGGACGAATCGCCGGAGCAGACTGGTTTTGCTCATTTATTTGAGCACCTGATGTTTGGTGGTAGTGTCAATATCCCTAGTTTTGATACAGAATTACAAAAAGTAGGTGGTGAGAATAACGCCTTTACGAGCAATGATATCACCAATTACTATATTACTTTACCCTCTTCGAATCTGGAAACAGCACTTTGGTTAGAATCGGATCGAATGTTGAGCTTAGCGTTCTCTCCACAGAGTCTTGAAGTGCAACGGAATGTAGTAAGTGAAGAATTTAAACAGCGTTATCTCAATCAGCCTTATGGCGATGCCTGGCTCAAATTGCGTCCTTTAGCGTATAAGGTGCATCCATATCGTTGGGCGACGATCGGCAAAGAGCTAAAACATATCGAAGATGCCACCATGGAGGACGTTAAAGCATTCTTTAAATTACACTATAATCCGCAGAGTGCAATCATGGTGATTGCAGGGGATGTCCATTATGAAGACGTTAAATCTTTGGTCCAAAAATGGTTCGGTGATATTGATCCCGGTCAAAAATACATCCGCCAGCTTCCACAGGAGCCCATACAAAAAGAATTGAGAAGGGAGACGATTTTTGCCCCCGTACCACTGGACGCCCTTTATATGACTTTCCATGGGCCTGCCCGACTAGAAGAAGGTTATTTTGCCATGGATCTGTTGTCGGATATTCTTTCTAGAGGATCTTCATCAAGGCTCTATCGCAGACTGGTGAAAGAAGAGCAACTATTTAGTGAACTAAATGCCTATGTAATGGGCAGTATTGACAATAACTTGTTTGTAATTGAAGGTAAACCATCTGAGGGAATATCCTTGGAAGAAGCCGAAAATGCCGTATGGGCTGAACTTGATCTGCTAAAAAAAGAATTGGTGTCTAATGCCGAATTGGAAAAAGTTAAAAATAAAATGGAGTCAACAAATGTATTTGCAGAATTATCGATCTTGGATAAGGCAATGAATTTGGCCTTTCATGAGTTGCTTGGCGACGCCGATGGTATCAATACCGAAGTTTCGAAATATTTGGCCGTAACTGCTGAGCAAGTGCGGCAGCAAGCACAGGCTATTTTTAATCGTGAGAACGCATCAATATTAATGTATAAAGCACAAGAGGAGGAGATACGACATGTTGGATAGAACAAAGGCACCTGAATTTCGTGAAATTGGCAATATAACTTTAAAAGAGCCTGTTAAAAAGCGATTCGCAAACGGCTTGCCGGTATATATATTTCACTCTCCTGAACAGGAACTTGTTCGTATTGAATGGATTTTTGAGAATAAATACCTCGATGCGCAAAGTGAAAATCCATTACTAAATAGTGCATTAAGCGCCTTGCTCAAAGAGGGGACGATGACGATGTCAAGTGCAGAGATTGCAGACAAGGTAGATTTTTATGGCGCTTTTCTCGTACCTGAATACTCTTTTGATATTACTTCACTCTCTTTGTATACATTGAATAGACATAGTCAAGTACTTCTGCCTCTTGTTAAAGATATCTTGACAGAAGCATCAATTCCGCAACAGGAGCTTGATACCTATCTTCGCAACAATAAACAAAAGTTTCAGGTGTCCGTTCAGAAAAACGACTACCTAGCGCGGCGGAAGTTCTACAATTTAGTCTTTGGAGAAAGTAATCGTTATGGACGTACACCGAAATTGGAGGATTATGATGCGATCGATCGGGATCAATTAGTTGCGTTATATCAAAAAGAGATCGTGCCGAATAATTGTACCTTGATCGTTTCGGGGAATGTCTCTGACGATCTAATCAACGAGTTGGAGCAGATCTTTGGACTTGAGTGGAGGAGTGAAACGACATGCGCTAATGTAGATCATCCTGTATTATTCCAAGATGCAGCTGGTCTGGCTTACGAAGAGAAAGAAAATGCATTGCAGTCGGCCATTCGTCTGGGGGCTCGGACCATTTCGAGGACACATGCGGATTATCCTGCTCTACAATTTGTAAATACGCTGCTAGGAGGATTTTTTGGTTCGCGTTTGATGCGTAATATCCGAGAGGAAAAAGGGTATACCTACAGTATCGGTTCTGCAGTGGCTACCTTGAAACATACTGGCTTTTTAACGATTGCGACAGAAGTGGGGGTGGACGTAACTAATGCCACTTTGGTGGAGATAGAAAAGGAAATCAATCTCTTAAAGACTGCATTAGCTACGCATGAAGAAATAGAGCTGGTGAAAACGTATATGGAAGGATCTATGTTAGGATCACTCGAGAGTATTTTTTCTCACGCTGATAAATTCAAAAGTGTGTTGTTGAATGATATGGGCTTGACGTATTATTCTTATTACATGGAGCAGATTAAAACGATGACGCCCGAAAAAGCTCGTGATATAGCAAATAAATATCTCGATTTCGACCAAATGGTAAAGGTTATTGTGGGCAAGTTCAATCAATTGGAACCAATTCATCAAACGGTTGTAAATTAAATTTTGTGAACTACAAAAATCAAATCCAACTTTGTATTTTTGGTTTTTGTTAAAAAAGCATACGATCCAGCATGGAATTAAAATTAAAAAGACCATTGGTATTTTTCGATTTAGAGACGACAGGAGTTAATGTTGCGACCGATCGAATTGTAGAAGTATCATTTTTGAAAGTGATGCCCAGTGGTGAAGAAACAGTATATACGAAGAAAATTAATCCAGAAAGACCGATTCCTGCGGAATCAACGTTTTTCCATGGTATCCGTGACGAGGACATTAAAGATGCGCCAACATTTAAAGCAATTGCAGTAGAACTGGCTGCTTTTATTGGCGAGTCGGACTTGGCAGGATATAATTCAAATAAGTTTGACGTGCCCATGCTTATGGAAGAGTTTTTACGTGCAGGCGTAGATTTTTCTTTGGAAGGGCGTGCCTTTGTTGATGTACAGAACATCTTCCATCAAATGGAGCAGCGCACATTAAAGGCCGCGTATAAATTTTATTGCGATGAGAATCTTGAGAATGCACATACTGCTGAAGCGGACGTACGTGCTACTTATGAAGTTTTGAAAGCGCAATTGACAAAATATGAGGGATCTGCATTTGAGGATCGCCATGGTGTTATATCTTATCCTGTCGTCAACGACGTAGCTGCATTACATGAATTTACAAACTTAAGTAAGCCTGTGGATTTTGCGGGCCGCATTGTATATAACGAAGATGGTTTGGAAACTATTAATTTCGGCAAACACAAGGGAAAACCTATTATGGAGGTATTTGAACAAGAGCCGAGTTATTACGCCTGGATGCAGAATGGAGATTTTCCGCTATATACCAAAAAAGTATTGGAAAATATCTGGATAAGATATAAGAAAGAAAAAAGTGAGCAAAAAGCGAAAGCGGCACCCACCCATTCGGTAGAGGATAAAAAAACCGCTAAGAAGGAGTTCAATCAGCAAAAAGAAGAGGCACCTCAAAGTATCTCGCTGGATATGCTGAAAGGATTGCAAGATAAATTTAAAAAATAACTTTATTAATAGCTTAGAAAAAGGATTATGGAATTCAAACAAGAAGTGGAGCATGTACAATGTTTGATTATTGGTTCAGGCCCAGCGGGATATACTGCAGCAATTTATGCAGCTCGTGCGGATATGAAGCCAGTTGTTTATACAGGTATTGTACCGGGGGGGCAGTTGACACAAACAACAGAAGTGGACAATTTTCCGGGGTATCCAAAAGGGATTACAGGACCAGTAATGATGGAAGATCTACGGGAGCAAGCTGAACGCTTTGGAACTTCCGTACGCTTTGGGTATGTGACAAAAGTGGACTTCACAGGCGATGTACATCGCGTAGAAATAGACGGAACAGTACAAGTTACAGCAGACACGGTGATTATTGCTACAGGAGCAACAGCGAAGTGGTTGGGCTTGGAATCTGAACAAAAATATAACGGTTTTGGGGTATCAGCTTGTGCTGTGTGTGATGGTTTTTTCTTTAAAAATCAAGAAGTTGCAATCGTAGGTGCAGGTGACACTGCCGCAGAGGAGGCAACTTATCTTGCAAAATTATGTTCCAAAGTACATATGTTGGTGCGTCGTGATGAATTCCGCGCTTCTAAAGCTATGGTGCACCGCGTAATGAACACGCCAAATATTGAAGTACATTACAACTCCGAAGCAAAAGAGGTATTAGGCGATGGTCAGGTAGTCACTGGAATTCGTGTCATCAATAACAAAGACCAATCCGAGAAAGATCTGGAAGTAACGGGTTTCTTCGTTGCGATCGGCCATAAACCGAATACGGAGTTATTTACAGGAGTATTGGATATGGATGAAACAGGGTATTTGATTACTAAGCCAGATAGTACGGCGACCAATATACCGGGGGTATTTGCCTGTGGAGATGTACAGGACAATATATTCCGTCAAGCAATTACTGCGGCCGGTACCGGTTGTATGGCAGCGCTTGAAGCAGAAAGATATCTTGCTGCCAAAGAAAGCGGAGAATAGAACAGCCTGATCGGAAGTTCTTTTGGAAGTATTTCTAATGGGGTAAAATTGTTAAAGCATTTTTAAGAAATAAGCTCGATTGTCATCGGGCTTATTTTGTATTAAGTTGTCGCTGTCTGAGGGAATAGGTAGTTTGTTATACTGATAAGCTTTGTCTATTAAGGTGAATTTATTTCCTTTATAGTATAATTTTACGCTACGACATACTGTCATTTGCAAAGCTTAAATACGATGAGTTTTTAGCTTCTCAAAATTGACTTTTGAGAAGCTTTCTATTATTTGTTTTCTTCGACTTCAAATACCGTGTCGATTTTCCAATTGGCTTTATCTTTGGATGCGGCCACAGCCAAACGGTCGCAACGTTCGTTTAAGGGATGCCCAGCATGGCCTTTTACCCAAACCAATTTGACCTTATGTAGTTTATAAACATTCATCAAACGCAACCACAGATCTTTATTTTTTTTACCAGCAAAGCCCTTTTGGATCCAGCCATGCACCCATTTTTTGTCAATGGCATCGATGATATATTTGGAATCAGAGTATACTGTAACCGGTTGGTTTAAGTTTTTCAAAGCTTCGAGACCTACAATAACGGCCATCAGTTCCATACGGTTATTGGTCGTTTTTCTGTACCCTCCTGAAAATTCTTTTTCTATCAATTTACCTTTAAACGCCTCATTGTCGCCTGTATAAATAGTCCTTAAGATGGTTCCATACCCCCCTGGACCTGGATTTCCACTTGACGCCCCGTCTGTATATAATTCGATCATACCCTCCAAACTTAGATAAATTTGTGTTGAAATACAATTATAATTGTTCCTTGCTAGATCTATATCCTGACAATCTGATCGTAATGTTAGAAGTTATTCGGTTTAGCAAGAGCGTCTTCGCTGTAATTTATCGCTTACACGATAAAATTCTGGTGATTTATATGTATTTTGCTGGCTTAAACTCGTTATGTAATCGATAATTTAGCTCTATGAAGTTTCAAAAGGTTTCTCTTTTTGTTCTTTTAGCGTCGGCGTGTTTCAACGTCAGCGCTCAGAACACTATTTCAGCACAAAAAATGGATTGGTTTGAAGACGCCAAGTTGGGGATTTTTATTCATTGGGGGATCTACTCTGTTAACGGGATCTCAGAATCATGGTCATTCTTCAATAATTATATTAACCATGATAATTATATCAAACAGCTTGATGGTTTTACGGCCAAAAATTATAAGCCAAAGGAGTGGGCGAAACTGATCAAACAAGCAGGGGCAAAGTATACTGTGATTACAACGAAACATCATGATGGGATTTCGTTGTGGAATACTAGGGCCGATAAAGCCATTACAAGCCTAAGAAATGCCGCTGCCAAACAGGATGTTATTACACCTTTTGTTCAGGCTATTCAGCAAGAGGGACTGCATACAGGTCTCTATTATTCCTTGCCGGATTGGAGCCATCCTTATTACGATGTATTTACGCGTGCAAGAAAACGGTACGAACTTGTCAAAGAGCCTAATCGTTGGAACCACTATGTCGAATATTATCAAAAACAACTCAGCGAATTATCGCAGCAATATAAACCCGAATTGATTTGGTTTGATGGAGACTGGGAACATAGTGCAGAGGAGTGGAAATCCAAGGAAACGTTGTCGCTTTTGCGGAAATACAACCCGAACATTATTATTAATTCGCGCTTGAATCATCATGGCGATTACGAGACTCCTGAGCAGGGGATTCCAGTAACCCGGCCAGATACTAAATTCTGGGAGCTTTGTTATACCATGAATGACTCTTGGGGATATCAGCCATTTGACAAGAAATACAAATCGCCTAATATGATTATCCGTACTCTGGTGGATTGTATTTCCATGGGCGGAAATCTCCTCTTGGATATCGGCCCGAAAGCTGATGGCAGCATTCCGGAAGAGCAGATGAATATTTTGAAGCAGTTGGGAAGATGGACGAATAAACATGCTTCTGCAATATATGGCACGAGAGCGGGTATTCCATTCGAAAATTACAACGGGAAGTCTGCTTTGTCAAAAGATGGAAAAACCCTCTATCTCTATGTATATGAACAAAAACCGCAATTGCAGTTAAAGGGGGTGCGGAATGGCGCTATTCAGGCGATTTCTGTTGTTGGAGATGACGGGTCTAAGGTAACTGCGGTATCGTTGGATGATAAAGTCCAATTGGACCTGACAAAAGTTAACTTTGATCAGGACGTCACGGTATTGGCCTTGACATTCAAAGACAAGGTACAGTGGCATGAACCCCAGAAGGAAGCTATTACATTACAAGCTGTACTCGACAACAAGCAAACTAATACCGCATTAAATCAGATTGCATTGACCCTCCATACTGGGAAAAATATTTTTGATCATTCCGGTTTGACGCTCGATGGTATGGAAGTAAAATTGCCTATTGGAAATTTGACAAATCCAGTCGTTTTAGATTGGGTTAAAAATCATGCTGAGGCACTTTATGAAACAGGGAAGGGACTCCCGGAAGGACATTATGAAGGTTTAAGCGCGCTTTCAAAGGATCGTCAGACCCTTTATCTTTTTGTTGAAGGGACACCAACAGGACCTATTGCGCTTAAAGGAATAAAAAACGGTATCGCTCGGATTCGACTGGTGGGTGAAGGATCCATGATCAATCATGAAATTTTCAATAAACTTTACTGGAGCAGTATTCCGGGCATTGTTTATATTCAGGCTCCAAAGGAACGCTTGGATAAAAATATGACTGTTATTGCGGTGTTATTGGATTCGCCTTTGGCATTGCACCGTGAGAAAGTTGGCGCGATTGAAAATAACCTCTAATTGCTGCTGAACAAATTATTTGGGCCCGAGATGTTAGCATCTCGGGCTTTTTTATCCGATAAACAATAATTTTTGATGTCGCCGCTATGGCATGAAATATTTTTATACTAAATTAGACAGATGAGCCTATTGCATACTTTTCTTGCATCCCTGTCTGCGGTGGCACTATGCGTTTGCTGTACTGCTGGAGATGGAAATAACATGGAACGACAACGTGCGGATTCGCTAGCGAATAAAGTGGTTCAGGGAAAAATAAATCTGGAATGGCTGGCCAAATCAGACGAATTTATGTATTTCAATGAGAAATACTTTCATGAACCGGCTGATTTGAAAACGATACCGAAGTTTGACAAGGTACAGATTCAAATTGTAACCTATCGTATTTATAAGCATGTTAAACTGGCGGATAACCGTTATCATTTTGCTGTAAAACAGGCAAAAGATCTGCATATACCCAATAAGGCCTTTGTTTATTACCAGCGTTCTTTCGATGAAATGAACAGAAAGGCTGCCGCTAGCAAAGATTCTATTCGGCTGGAGCTTCCTGATAACTACGCCACTAAGTTGATAAACGAGTAATGAATTCGTCTCTTGTTCAAAAAGTTATCTTTCGAACCCAATAGATTCATCAGATTTATTTATTTTTAAGGGACTAAGCAAGCACATGGAAAAGAAAAATATCGTTGTATTAACAGGAGCAGGGATTTCTGCCGAAAGTGGGATACCTACTTTTAGGGATGCAAATGGACTATGGGAGGGACATGATGTGATGGCTGTAGCCTCTATTGAAGGTTGGAAGAAAAATCCGGCGCTTGTTCAGGAATTTTACAACCTTAGACGCAAGGCGGCGCTAGCCGCAAGGCCAAATGCAGCGCATCTCGCCTTACGTAAGTTGGAATCGGCCTACAAAGTCACCATCATCACGCAAAATGTAGATTTGTTGCATGAGCAGGCCGGATCTACAAAGATTATACATTTACATGGTCGATTGGATCAATCCAAGTCATCTATTGATGAACGTTTGGTTTACCCGATAGAAGGCGATGAAATAAAGATGGGGGATCTCTGTGAAAAAGGAAGTCAACTGCGCCCGAATATCGTGTGGTTTGGCGAAGCGGTTCCGGAGATTGAACGGGCAATATCCTATGTTTCAAAAGCAGATATTCTTATTATTATTGGAACTTCCTTGCAGGTTTATCCAGCGGCCGGGCTGCGACAATTTGCGCCTAATTATTGCCGGTCTTTCTTAATCGACAAACAGATTCCGAATAGTACAACTTTAGGCCGAATACAATGTTTTGAAGAAGCAGCTACGGCGGCGGTTCCAATTTTGGTGGCACAGTTACTTAAGGAAGCTTCAGTTAGAGAATAATAATAGTGGATAATGAACATGATGAATTGACAACTTGGACTAAAGACAAGTTGCGTACAACTTGCGAATATAGCAAAACTCTATCTTGAAAGATGGAATAAAAACTTAAAAAAATGAAAAGAATAATAGGACTGATTTGTTGTTCAGCATTGGCTATTTCTTGCCACAATAACGCAGAGATCAAAGTGAATAATAGTACAAATAATGCACCCATACAATTGGATAGTACGCAGGCAAAGCACTTGCTTACACTACCATTCCATTGTATTGAAGTTGAATATCCGAACAAATTGGGACAAGTACTCGGAAGTGACAAGGATTTGAAAGGGCCGCGCACTTTGCATCCGATTTTTTACGGATGTTTTGATTGGCACTCTTCGGTTCATGGTTATTGGTCAATCGTGCGAATTTTAAAGCAATTTCCTGAGTTAGACAAGGCCGGCGTAATCCGGAAACAGCTTAATCAGAATATTACCGCGGAAAATGCGGCAATAGAGTTGGCCTTCTTTCAGGATAAGAATAATAAAAATTTTGAACGCACCTATGGTTGGGCCTGGTTGTTGCAATTGCAAAAAGAGCTATTAACCTGGAAAGATTCCGATGCAGAACGTTGGGCAAAAATTCTCGATCCAATGGTAAAACATATCATGAAAGCCTATCAGGAATATTTACCAAAATTGGTTTATCCGATTCGAACCGGTTATCATGATAATTCTGCTTTTGGCTTATCGCTGGCATTGGATTATGCGCGGGGAACAAATCACGTTGCTTTCGAAAAATCATTAATGACAAATGCTGTAAGGCTATACGATCACGACAAAAATTGTAATATCTCCTTTGAGCCTAGCGGAAGCGACTTCCTTTCACCCTGTCTTGAGGAGGCACTTTGCATGAGTACTGTTTTAAGACAGGATGAGTATCGAAAATGGCTGAAGGATTTTCTGCCTGATCTTTTCAATCCAGATTTTAACTTGGAACCCGGCATCGTGAAAGACCGCACAGACGGACATCTGGTTCATTTGGATGGATTAAATTTTAGCCGGGCGACCTGTCTAAATGGTATTGCAAAGGCACTTCCTGAGCTAAATCATCTGCATGGTTTAGCCAATAAACATCTGAAATATTCATTGCCCAATATTACTTCTAAAGACGACTATATGGGGTCACATTGGTTGGGTACCTTTGCGCTTTATGCTCTTTCCAAAAATTAATACCCACAGTCAAATGAAAGCTGTGAACCGAGATCTGAGGTAACAACAACAAAATAGAATCCCTGTATAATCAAATGTAGGGACTCTATTTTACATATTTGTCTCGCCCCATTCATCCATAAGGATTAAAATCTTTTCCAACGAACGCCCCAATGCTGTAAGTTCATATTCAACCTTAGGTGGTACCTGTTGATAAACAATGCGATCGACTAGTCTATCCTGCTCAAGTTCTTTCAATTTAGCGATGAGCATACGCTCTGAAATACCGATGAGTCTTTTTCGTAGTTCACCATAACGTAGCCTTCCTTCATGGAGGAGATATGTGAGAATATTTATTTTCCATCTTCCACCAATAGCAGATAATGTGAAAGCAATTCCACAATGATCTTTCCAATAGGTTTCGTTAATATGGTTGGTGGAGTTTTCTTTTCTCTTATTCATACTTACTTTTCTGTTCGTATCATACAATTTTGTGCGTACTGTTATTCATGCAATTTAATAAAGAAATTTGTAGCTCATCTCATAAAGTATAAAATGGAAACTATAAAATTTATCGTTCATTGGTTGAGTTATGCCTATTACCTGTATGTATTTGGATATGCCTCATTATTCAAAGTTTTTCAGAAACCGTCCATGATGCAAAGCATGGATTCTTTAGGTTTTAATAAAACCTGGACACTAGGCATCGGAGTATGCGAGTTGCTGGGTGTTTTACTTCTTCTGATTGGTTTGTGCAAACCAGAATTCAAAACTGTAGGAATTTTAATTTTATTTCCATTTGCAGTTGGTGCTTTTACGGCACATATGGCTCATGGAGAATATCATCATTTTTACAATTCATTAATGATGTGTATTCTTAGCATTGTTTTGTTGGCAACAGACAAAAATTTTAAAATTATTATTTAATTGATATTTGGTTGAAAAAAACAGATATCAACTAAATAATTTACGTTACTTTTAAAGGTAATGCTTAACCGCTTCGTCTTACTTTGGTAAGCTAAATTGATTTAAATAAAGGCCAGTCTTAGTCGTGACTAAGTCTGGCCTTTAGATTAAATAGTTAAGCTAGATCAATATTTAAGCTGATCCACGAATGACACGTAGCAACACAACGATAATTGCTATAACCAACAATGTGTGGATTATGTTGCCTGTCGCATACCCGCCGAAAAAACTGATTGCCCAAATAATCACTAAAATAACGGCAATAATGTATAATAAATTTCCCATAATATTGATATGTTTTTATAAGAACAACATCTGTTTAATGAATGTTTTATAAATAAATAAAACAAACGAACTCTAGCTGACTGCTGTTAAAATGTTAAGGTTTCCAGTTGAGCTATATAATTGATAGTAGTCTATTCTATGGCGAGGAAACCATTATAATAGTTAACCATAAAAATTGACGTCATGGCAAAAGCTTATTTACAAATTACCTTAAAAATCAATAGCGCCAATAGGGGAGTGGCATCGGGTATGTATGACAAATTTCAAGAACCATTTCTTGACCAGATAAAGGGCGCTACTTCAATTGAATTACTTGTAGGAGATGAATATATCCAATTGTTACATGATTTTGATACCGCTGATGATGCACAAGCTTTTTTATCTACTGAGCTATACAATAATGATATGCTTGCTACTCTAAAATCGTTAGTTGTAGATACACCCGATGTTAGGATATATACGGTTGTGTAGATTAATTTACTAAATTAATAAATTTAAAAGCTATGATTAAAATGGAGTTTCCTAAGTCACTGCTAGAACAAATTAAAAGTTCGCTAGCAAATTCGCATGGCCGTGTTGCAGTTGCTGAAAGTGTGACTTCCGGTGTTATGCAGTTTGCTTGCTCGCAAATCGAAAATGCTACAAATGTATTTGCTGGAGGCATAACAGTATATACCCCTGACGAAAAAATCCGGTTATTAGGAGTCGATCCATTGGAGGCAAAGAGATGTGACTGTGTATCTCCATTAATAACTCAACAAATGGCGATCAGTGTATCTACTTTATTTCATACTGATTGGGGGATAGCAACAACGGGATATGCGACCATAGTAAAAGAATCTAAGGGGAAGCTATTCGCTTTTTTTTCAATTGCATATCAAAGCGATATACTACTTACAGAAAAAGTGGAATTAGAACCAACAACTATGCCCGAGGAAGCCCAATTTATTTACACGTCTAAAGCTCTTGAGGCATTTAATTCAATACTGAGTAAATGAAGGATAAAGTGATAAAAAACAAGAAAGTCTCTCTATTTTGAGAGACTTTCTTCGTTTTATGCTTCTTGTTTAAGATCGAACGCGCGGTAATTTTTATATTGTACCAATGATCGTATTGGAGTCGTTAGTGTTGATAAAAGTTCCAGATAGATTTTCGCAACCATTTTCCATGTGGTCTGTTCACCGTAGCTGCGTGCTTTGAAACGATGCCAAGCAAGCAGTCGTTGAGAGGTATATAATATTCTGATATTTTTTCCCATGGTATCGACATCGTTAAAAGGTGTCAGAATTCCGCGTTCATCCGCCAATAAGTCTGTCGCATGCCAGTATGGTGTTGAAATGACAGCAGCACCGGCACCTACGGCAAAAGATAGGGTTCCGCTACTGATTTGCTGTTCATGCTGGTAGGGTGATAAATAGATATCGCATGCGGATAAGTATTCTTTTAATTGATCGTCATTTAAGAATTCATCAATAAAAACTATTTTATCCTGCAATTTTAACTGCTCTACTAAATTTTGTAATTCATAACGATAAGATTCACCTTCATGTGCTAGAACATTTGGATGTGTCTTGCCTACGATCAGATATTTGAAATGTGGTAGATCGAGCCCCGCTAAGGAACTAATAGCGTATTCTAATCCTTTACTTCGACCAATTAAGCCGAAAGTCATCATCACAAAATTATCTTGAAGCCCGAGTCTATACTTTGCCAATCCTTGGTTATAGTCAAATTGCGGTACACCGTGGGGGATGACTTTAATTTTCTGAACGTCAATTGTAGGGAATAACTCCATGAGCAATTCACTTCCTTTTGGCGATAAAGATACAACTGCATGCGATTTCATAATAAGCAATTCCATGATTTCCTTTTGTCGTAGTGAGGGAGATTGCAATATGGTATGAAATATCGTTAATAAAGGTATCGTTAAATGCTGGGTAAGCTGGTTGATAAATATTCCATCAGCGCCGCCAAATATACCATACTCATGCTGTATGATACAATAATCGTATTCTTCATTGATAATATGAGCAGCTTGAATATAACTGTCCAATCTTTCTTTGTCGATAACAAAGCGTACCGTTGGATCGAATTGTTCGCTACTGAATTTAGATACAGCAATCACATCAATGACCGTATTTTGATCTGCGCTCATGCCTTGTCTAAGATCTTTAGTGAAAGTTGCTAATCCACACTCCTGAGGTGGATAAGTGCTTAAAATAACTATTCTTTTCATATTCTTAGCTCTTTTTAGCGTCGTCATTCTCAGTATGGACCGGGATATCCAAAATTGCCATTAACAATAGATAATATCCTTTTTCTAACCCCATTTTTTTTGCTTGTTGATCTATATTTTCCATATTAAGTATTATGATAAAGGTGGTACATTTGTTTCGTTTTATAAATCAAAAGCTATACCCAAAAGAGTACTTTTATTCTATATCCGTAGTTTTCAAATGCGTAATCCGTAGAGCGCACAGGGTATACCGAAAAAAAACTCTTCGAATAGGTATTTTTCGCGCTATGAAGAATTTATCTCCTTTCCTAATGATAGTATATGTCAAAGCTATTTGTTTCTGATAGAAAAAAACAATTCAAAAAAGGTAACGATTCATTTGGCCAATGAACGCACATTTTTAGCTTAGATAACCACAAGTTTGGGTGTTAAGGGATTTGGCATGTTACTCAGTTGGCGCTTGGTAGACTGCCTATAGAATATTGTATGTTACGAAGATATCGTTTTCCTTTTTTAAAATTAGTATGGATAGTTCGATTTGATCGCAAAGCTGATTGAAGATCGAATTTACTATATCAGTTTGGATACAAATACCTGTGCTAAAAAGTTATTTTGAGGCTTGCTAGGCAGACCTTAACTTTTCTATAATTTTCGCGAGAACACCGGTCCAATATTTTTTTGCCTGGTCTCGATGTAACTCATTTTTGATTTGGTCGATATGTAAGGCAATAGTTGTTTTTTTTGTCCTTGAATTTGATAATACTCGCAGTTGAAGACTGGCAGCACCATCCCAGTCTTTCATTTTCCATTTGGTCCGGATGTGAGAATATTTTTTAAATGTGCTGAAGTCTGTCTGAACCTGATCTGCCCATATTTTAAATCCATTTGTGGAGAACAAGTAATCCCATACCTCTTCTAAAGGTAAATCTACCGTTCTCCTGATTCCATATTGCCAGCCAGCATCTTTTGTTAGACCAATCTTATCCATGATATGATACTTAAATAATTTCTTAAAATGGTTATGTCTTTTTATAATTTAAACTATTAAATTGAAATTACAAAATAAGATTAACTTCTCATATTCATTCTTTCTTCCTGAAGATCGAGTAAGCGTAGGTGTTTTCTAATAATTTCCTCATCCAACAAAAGTTCTTCACGATTTTTATTGATAAGCCAAGTTCTTTGAGTCTCTAAAATGTCGATATAGATTTTTCGGTATTCAGCGTAATTAATGATGATTTCAGAACTAGTCAATTGATTTTCATATTTCTGTAACTGGTCCTTCAATGTAGGGAAACTGTCTACTTTATCCGCATAATCCTGGTGAATTTTGTCCACTGCCACTTGAGCAAGTTTGTTTTGAATTTCGTAATCGATTTCTTTTTCTGTTCGCACGAAATCTCTGTCTATCAATGGGATTTTTTTTAATAAAAAAGGAAGGGTAAGCCCTTGAACAAGCAATGTCAGAAGAATGGCGACAAATGTGATGAAAAGGATTAGATTTCTCTGTGGAAATGGAGTTCCATCAGCCAATGTTAAAGGGATTGAAAGCGCCGCAGCTAAAGAAACTACACCTCTCATTCCAGTCCATCCAATGATCATAGGAGTTCGCCAACCGGGGGACTGTGCATCAGCAACGGTGATGAAATTTCTCATAATTAATGTGGTGATTACTGCAGCATAGCCTGCGAAAATTCTTACAATAATTAGAACTGTTGTAACCGCAACACCATAACCGATCGCCGTATAAATATCAGTATCACCCAAACCGTTGACAATTTCAGGTAAATCTAAACCGATTAGCATGAAAACCACACCGTTGAGCAGAAAACAAAGACTTTCCCACACTGTTACGGTACGTATTCTAGATGCGCTACTTAAGAAATCGTGACTGCGGTAGGAGAGAAACAAGCCGCCACTTACGACTGCTAAGACGCCAGAAGCATGAAGCTCTTCCGTTGCCAAATACATGGAGAATGGTGCAATAAAAGTCAATAATATATCTATATTTGGATCTGTTGGTAAAATTTTGTGCATTTTCAGAAAAATATATGCCATTCCAAGGCCAATACCAACGCCACCAACACACATCCACACAAAGCTACCTGCTGCTTCATACCATACAAATTGTCCGGTTGCTGCTGCAATCATTGCAAAACGAAAAATTATTAGGGAAGAAGCGTCGTTCAACAAGCTTTCGCCTTCAAGAATCGAAGCCAATCTTTTCGGCACTTTTACAAATTTCAAAATTGCACCTGCACTTACTGCATCGGGAGGAGAAACAATTCCGCCCAATAAAAAACCTAAAGCCAAAGAAAATCCGGGGATGAAATAATTAGCGAAAATCGCAACTGATAATGCAGTAAAAAATACCACAACGAAAGCAAAACTAAAAATAATTCTGCGCCATCGCCAAAGTTCTTTCCATGAGGTAGACCAGGCCGCTTCATACAATAGAGGTGGCAGAAATATAATAAATATTAATTCAGGTTCTATTTTTATAGGTGGTACACCCGGAATAAAACTTATCAAAAGCCCGGCCAAGACAAGCAACACAGGGTATGCAACCTGAATTTTTTTTGCCAGCATGATAAGCATGGTAATCAATAGTACCAAAAATAGATAGAATGCGAAATTTTCTAACATGTATAAGTTTTAGATACATAAATATATATTAAATTTTTAAAAAGATTCAGCGCCTTTCTAAAAATTAAGACAGACCCCAAATGTTGTTCAATCATTCCGATAGTAATGGCCTATTAATTTAATTGATTGGGAATTTATATAACTATTTTTGTATTCATCGATCATTCGTAGAATCCGTCCCGCAATTTAGGAGGGGACAGAGCGGACCAGGAGGAAAAAGTCACATTCAAAAATATTGTCAGTCATACTGCTTGTTTTATCTGATGTCCATGCAGAATGTAGATAGTCCTGTGGAACTTATTAAAGTGGGGATAGGTTTTCTGAATGGAACGGGTTATGACTACTCCATCAAAAAAAACTTGCTCAGGCTATCGATATTTTAGTGTCAATACGATTTTGTACCCGACGAGCGTATATGATAGTTTAGCTGAAAGCAGGCCGAAAAGACAAGTCGAAGCAGAATTATAAAAAGGTGCTCGAAATCAATCCTAGGAATGAAAAAGTAATTAAGACGTTGGAGAAACTATAAGAGGAACTGTAATAAGCCAATTTTTTCCTAATTTGCACCATGTCAATGCAAGCAAATACTTATCAATTATTTTCTGGCGGAATTCTATCCATCTGGAAAAATCAAGGAGTATCCTATATTAAGGTTGAGGAACTATCTACTATAGAGGGGATCACTTTTTTTGAGCTCATACCAGATGCTGAACTTTTGGATGGCGGTGAGGTAGATACGCTTTATGCCATAGATTCTGCGGATGTGGATGATATGCTATTATTCAGTAAAAATGTTAGGTTCGTCGTTCACCAGGTCTATTTAGAAGAAGATTAAGCCAAATATTTGTGTAATATAAGAAATGGCATTCTGAAATTGAAAATTAGTAATAATTGTAAAGCTTTACTTATAATGCGCTTATTTAGATGACAAAAACGAGATTCAGTGCCGGAATATTATTGTATAAATTTCAGGGAACAGAAATTTCTTTTTTTCTGGTTCATCCTGGCGGCCCCTTCTTTGCAAAAAAAGACGAAGGATGGTGGACCGTACCCAAGGGGGAGGTGGAGGACAATGAAAGTGAACTGGAGGCAGCTAAGAGAGAGTTTCAGGAGGAAACTGGGTATTTGCCCAACGGAAGTTTTATACGATTAAATCCTGTTAAGCAAAAAGGCGGAAAAATTGTACGGTGCTGGGCTGTTGAGGGCGACATTGATCCAGACGGTCTTATCAGTAATAATTTTCAGATGGAATGGCCACCAAAATCGGGTAGGATACAGACATTTCCGGAAATAGACAGTGGCGCCTGGTTTACGATGGAAGAGGCCAAGAGGAAAATTAATGTGCAGCAAATTTCTTTCCTTACGCAATTAGCGGCTATTACAGGTGGTTGGTCAGCGGAACTTTAAAAATAATATCCATACCGAAGATTGGAATTTATCATTTTTGCCGGATAAGATCCTTTGGGTAGGGAACGAAATGGAACTTAGTTAAAATTAATGTGTTAAAGAATAAAAGGTTGCACATTTATACGTTATGAAAAAAACTATCTTTCAATTTTGGCTGGTCAATATTCTGATAAGTATAACCCTATCAGTTCTGTACAGAATTGTTATTAATGACCTGAACTCCGCTGATAATACCCTTTTTGAAAGGTTTATCAGTATATTGAATATATTGATAAATTTGGGTCTATCAACGGTATACCTTGTTATAATCGTTTTTAGTTCCTTATCATTTTTTCTCAATCAAATTGAAAAAATCAGGTATAATTATTTTTTGTCGTTTTTGACATTTTCAGGGATACCTTTCTTCTGCGTGCTTGTTCTAGGAGGTGAGGTTTTGATCAACTATTATCGATATGATATCGTGCTTCCGCCGCTGAGGCTGCTGCTGCTTTTTTCAATAGTTTATTTATTATGCACAGTTGTCGAATTT
Organism: Sphingobacterium prati; assembly: GCF_013167215.1. Taxonomy (GTDB): domain Bacteria; phylum Bacteroidota; class Bacteroidia; order Sphingobacteriales; family Sphingobacteriaceae; genus Sphingobacterium; species Sphingobacterium prati. The sequence goes on along the minus strand of NZ_JABJWY010000024.1, from coordinate 65,871 downwards.
TTGGTATTCAGGAAAAAAGTAGAAAAGATATATAGTTGATTTTTTTTAGCGAAACAAACCAATAATCGCTATTGACATCCTATAATCAATAGCGATTGTTTACTGCTAGTAGCATAATGGCGCTTAGGTCAGTACCTCATCTATTATACCAAATTCTTTTGCCTCAGAAGCAACCATCCAGTGGTCTCTGTCGCTGACATCATGCACTTTTTGATAAGGTTGTCCACTATGTTTGGCAATAATGTCATAAAGTTCCTTTTTTATCTTCAAAACTTGATTGGCAGTAATCTCTATATCCGAGGCCTGTCCTTGTACGCCACCCAAAGGTTGATGCAGCATAACCCGTGCATGTGCTAGGGCACTCCGCTTACCAGCAGCGCCACCGCATAACAATATTGCGCCAAAAGAAAGGGCCATTCCAGTACAGATCGTTGCGACATCTGGACTAATTAGTTGCATGGTATCGTAAATGCCAAGCCCAGCATAAACTTCCCCGCCCGGAGAGTTAATATACATATGTATATCCTTTTTGGGATCAACGGATTGAAGGAATAATAACTGGGCCTGTACGATATTGGCGATATTGGATTCGACAGGCGCTCCCATAAATATGATACGGTCAATCATTAATCGAGAAAATACATCCATCTGCGATACCCGAAGCTCGCGTTCCTCAGTAATGTATGGCGTCATTGCTAGGGGAGTGCTGTTGCGTTCAATGCAAGTAATATAACTATCTATTCGATCTGTTGGGACATAGCAATGCCCGACCGCAAATTTGCGGAACTCATTTTTGTCAATATTCATGATATTTGGAATTATGGTTTTCTAAATAGCCGCCTTACTTTTTGGCTAAATCGTATATGTCTAGGCTGTGAGAATAATGTTTGGTGTATTACTTCAATTTCCTTTTTCAATTGCTTGCGACCAAATTGTTTTATGACACAATAAGCCTTTTGTTGCGCAATAACTTTACTGGCCAGGTCCTCGTCCAACAATAATTGCGCATCAAACAACAATGAGTCGCCGGGGTCAGTCTCCCCCATAAGATGGGTCTCTATCTGTTGGGTTTCATTCCATGAAGTCGTCATAAACCAAAGATTTTTCTCGAATATTATCTCTTACTTTCTCCAAGCATTTATATTTTTGAACAGTGGCACTTCGTGTTCCCGAATAACCGAATTCATCTGCTATTTCTTGGAGCGACATTTGATCATAGTAAAAGCCCTTTAATACCTCCATGCATTTATGTCCGGCAGTTTCCAAAAATCTCAGCAAGCGCTTACTGGAAGGCAATTCGTCAATTGTTAGAGGGATTTCCAAATCATCTAACGGTTGGTCGTGACTCGTTTGACAGTAACGTTTTAACCATAGGTTCTTGGCCGTCCCAATCAGATAGCCAATATCATTTTTCAATACCGTTGGATTTAAAATGGCTTTCTCATAATATACAACCAAAGCATCTTGAAATACATCCTTGGCTTCATCAAAGCTGCCACCCATGCGGCTTATATACTTTGCGACGGCGGGAAACGCATTTTTATATAAATTAATAAAAAGTGCCTGACGCCCCGCTACTCGTTTTGATTTGCTAACACCGTGCATATTGTTACCTTTTATAACAATGTACCAATTATGGTTAAGGTATCACCTTATATTTGAAAAAATAATTTTTATATTATCAAAGAATCGCTTTTATCAAGCTCAAATGTGTAACTATCATGCATTTTTTTACGATATATTAATTCTCGTGACACGCTATAGTGTGCATCTTAACATTTTGAGATTTTGCACTATGGATAAGTTACGATATCAGTACTTAGATTTTGTTTAATAAATTCTCTATTTTTAATGGGTATAAAAATAGATCATGATGTTGTCTCAGAAAAGCCTAGCAGCTTTCATAGCGCTATTAAGTTGGGGTGCAATTATTGCGCAATTTTTAATCAGTATTAATAATTCAACGATTTCGAATTTAGAGCTGATCATTCGTTTTTTTAGCTATTTTACCATTTTGACGAATTTAATGGTTGCAATTTGCTGCACCTCTATCGTACTATTACCCAATAGTGCTATTGGACACTTTGCTGCTAAGCCAGTGGCAATCACAGCTTTGACACTATATATTCTTATTGTCGGACTGATCTACAATTTTGTTTTACGCTTTTTGTGGCATCCTGCAGGGATAGTTAGGATTATTGACGAAATCCTGCATTTGATTATTCCGATGTTGGTATTTATTTATTGGTGGCGCTCAATTAATAAACCTTTAATACAATGGCGCTCGATATTTAGTTGGTTGCTTTATCCCATGTTCTATTTCCTGTATACCTTGTGGCATGGAGCGTCTTCTGGATTTTATCCATACCCTTTTGTTGATGTCTCCGTATTGGGAATAAATCGTGTATTAATCAATAGCCTGAGCCTTTCCTTAGTCTTTTTGCTTTTAGGATTGCTTTTAATACTAATAACCAGACTGATCGCTAAAAAACGGGGGTAATGATATAGTTAAAATAAGCCATGGCTGTTAATTTTTTTTGACTGGTCTTAATGCCGCTCTCAGCTATTCTTTTGTACCAATTAAAAATTTAAAGGAGTGTTAGGATTATTATGTCTACCCAGTGCATACACCTAATCCAATCATTTAAAAAGGAGTATAAACGACGTATAATACGGGCGGGATTAATATTATATAAAAAAGGTAAAATAAACAGCCGTATGCTTCTATCCTGAGTTTACCCATAACTTATCAGATTTTTATGTCAGGAGTTTTTCTTTACGACATCAACCATATGATCGAGATCAAAAGGCTTTTCGATAAAATCATCTGCTTTGCATGCGTTCGCTTTTGTCGGCAAGTCAAAGGATGTGGAAGTTAATACTGCAGATATATCTTCGGTATCAGGATCCGATTTAAGTTCTTCGATAACCTTTGATCCTCTTTTTGTTCCTTTAATGTGCTCATCAACAATGACTAAATTGGGGTCAATTTTATCAATTTTTTCGATTGGTTCAGTGGTCAAAGATGAAGTCACATCATACCCTTCATCTTCCAGAACCTCGTCCATTATGTTTAAAATATCTTCGTTATCCTGAATAAGCACAATCTTTTTTTTCTTTCTCATTTTAAAAATTTATTCAAATATATGGAATTCGAAGACTTGTTTATGCTGTTTTTCATATGTTTTCATTTGGCCGATCAACGATTTTGCCTGTTCGATTGTTATGTATAAAAGATCACTAAATTTATAAAATATTAATGTACTGGATGATGAATATTAATTATGATGATCCTAAGGGTATTACAAATGATGCTAAAGAAAAAGAGAAAGATTTGAAAAAGGAAGGAGGTGCTTTCGGAGACACACCCGAAATCCGGCCTTTATCGAAGGCTATAGTGAAAGAAGAGAAGAAAAAAAAATCTGACCAAGGTGATCTATAGCGGGACACATAGATCGAAAATATTTTAGCTAGTAAAGTTTTTGATCTTTTAGGCAGTAAAAACATCTTCTTTTGGTTTTGCCCAAATGGTTTCGAATTATCCTTTCTCCGCATTTCGGACAGATCGATTTATTGTGTACCAACCAATGTTTTTTTAATACAAACGCTCTTTTCCAGTGTAAAAAATCAAAACTGTAATTACGGGCTTCGACAATTAGGTTGTCTATCATTTTTGCAGGTAAATTTCCGATTAAACTTTCGGGCTGCACTCGGATTCTGAAAAGCACCTCATTTTTAATAATATTGCCGACACCCGAAAAGATATTTTGATCCAGAAGTGCATCACAAATCATAAGATCTGGTAAAGATTTCAATTTTTTCTTTGCTTTTTTGGGATTCCAGATAGGACTCATCACATCTGCCTCCCAATCGATTTCAGACAAGAAGGTTTTATCAACGATCTTAGCCGAGCAGGTGTAGAAAAAAATACGACCGGTTTCAAATTGTATCATGAGGCGTAGACTTCTTTCTGCTTTGGTTTGTTGATCAATACTGTAAGAACCGAACATAAGTAAATGAATACGTACGGCCGCTGTATCAAACAGTAAATACAATTGTTTACCAAAAGTTTTGATATCTAACAACACTTCATTATTTAACCAATATTTATCGAATTTGGCATTTCCTGAAGTACCTATTATCTTTTCACCTACAAACTTTTGGAGATGTTCCTTTATCAATACTATTGAAGGACCTTCGGGCATATCTTTAGATTAACTAAATTATTATTAATATTTATCCTGACTATACGAAAAAAGATCTACATTTATTTGAGCTTTTAGAGATTATTTCCCCTGGAGAAACAAAGTCTCCGCGATTTTTGGTTAAGAACAATGCTCATAGTTCAAAAGTTTTGATATAATAACTTGCTATTGGCTTACGGGCGTGACGTAGTCTTTTGTTAAGAATCAATGGATATCCGCGAAATTATTGTGTAAATTAGATGATAATTATCTAAACGAATGGATTCAAATTTTATCTATCTTGATTATAATGCAACGACACCAGTAGATGAGCGGGTATTAGATGAAATGCTTCCCTTTTTTTCAACTTATTATGCCAACCCAGCTGGGCTGCACCTGCTTAGCTTAACGATGCAAGATACTATCGAGGAAGCAACAGAAGAGATCGCAAGTGCATTTCGTATCCGATCAAAAAATATTATCTACACTTCTGGTGCTACCGAAGGAATCAATTTAGCGATTAAGGGATTTCAGTTTTCTGTCAAGAAACATATTGTTAGTATTGTCACCGAGCATAAAGCCGTACTGGAGGCTTGCGTTTTTATGGAGCGGCTGGGATTTGAAGTCTCTTACCTTGAGGTGGATGAGAAGGGAATGCTGGATCTGAATGCATTGACCGGCATTATCCGGCAAGATACGGTGTTGGTTTGTGCCATGTTGGCGAATAATGAAACAGGTGTTATTTTGCCCATAAAAGAGATAAGCGAAATTGCCCATCAGCATAACGTGTTCGTCTTGTGTGATGCCACCCAGGCAGTCGGTAAAATGCGAATTGATCTCTGTGATCTTGCTGTTGATTTTCTTGTGTTTTCGGCGCATAAATTTTATGGTCCGAAGGGCGTCGGGGGACTCTATATTTCCGATCGTGCAAAACAAGATATTTTCCCGCTGATGCATGGTGGTGGACAGCAGCAGGGATGGCGTGGCGGTACACTCAATACAGCAGGAATCATCGGTATGGCCGCTGCCCTTCGAATTGCCCTTGATGAACTCCAGTGGGATCAACAGCGGGTAACTCATCTTAGGGATGCGCTCGAAACTGAACTACTTGATATTACTGGAGCATACCGAAATGGCCATAGCCCCCAAAGGCTCTACAATACAACAAACATCTGTTTTCCCGGTGCGCTTTCCGAACAGCTAATCATTCGGCTCAAGACGATTTCTGTATCTAGTGGTTCGGCATGCTCGGCAGTAACTTCCCGCCCTTCACACGTACTTAAAGCCATGGGGCTTTCGGATCTGCACGCACTTTCTTCCATTCGATTTAGTCTAGGTAGATTTACCACCGAAGCGGAAATTGCCCAAACGCTGGAACAAGTCAAACAGCAGGTCCGAAAGCTGAGAAATTTAGCCTAATGTCCCGTGTTTTCCCGAACTTGAAAAACATGGAGCACCTGTGGAAAAATTGCAGCAATACTCTCTCGCACAGCATTTGGTGATCCAGGCAACGTGAGAATAAGCATATGCTTTGCAAAACCCGCGACGCCCCTGGATAGCATTGCTGTTTTGACACGTTGCTGGCCATATTGGCGTGCTGTTTCCATAATGCCGGGAATGTTCTTCGTAATATATGGAGCTACGGTATCGGGTGTAATATCTCGCTCCGAAAGCCCAGTTCCACCGGTAAAAATTAAAAGATCAATTCCTGTTCGCTGATAATATTCTAACCTTTCCACTATAGCCTCGCGTTCATCTGCAATCACTGAATAAGCAATATCGCGCAATCCTTGCTGCTCGAGAAGTTCGAAAAGGAGCTTTCCCGAAATATCTTCCTTATTGCTCTTGGCAACCGAATCACTACAAACTACGACGGCGGTTTTGAGCTGTTCGATCCAGGGAAGGGATTCATTACTCTTGCCACCCCGTTTTTCGAGCAGACGGATGCCTCGGATTTCTACTTGTTTGTCCACAGGCTTCAGCATATCGTAGATGACCAGTGCTGCGACCGAAGCTCCATGCATGGCTTCCACTTCGACCCCCGTTTTGTATATCGTATGTACCTCCACTTCAATATTGATCTCCAACCCGGAATGGGTATAACGAATTGCAGCATATTCTACCGGTAGAGGATGGCAATCGGGGATCATATCGCCTGTCTTTTTTATCGCTAACAGTGCCGAAGCACGTGCAAATTCAAATATATCGCCTTTAGGAATCTGCCGCTGCTCGATAAGCTTGATGGTATGTTCGGATGATACCTTTATCGTTGCTAGCGCAATAGCCTTCCTTAAGGTGGTACTTTTGTATGTAATATCAACCATGTTATCTATTAGTTTTCCATTGATGAGTATTGTCTTCAAATAATTCTTTACCCCAGATTGGCATTTCTTTTTTTATGCGTTCAACAAGCTCGTCACAGGCACCAATAGCTGCTCGACGATGCGCTGAAGAGGTAAATACAAAGAAGCAGATTTCACCTACCTGTACCAGTCCCTCGCTGTGGTACACGTGCATACAGGTGACGGGATAGTTGTCAAAGATTGCTTTGCGGATCTCGGCCATTTTTAGCATCGCAAGTTCGCTGTTGATACTGTACTCAATAGCTTGAACTGATTTACCTCCGACTTGGTCAGCACGGATCTGTCCAAGAAAGACACTGTGGGCACCGATATCGGATTTATTACCATGCTCTGCAATTACATCTGCAATCAATGACGGGGGAATGGGACCTTGTATAAATATATCGTTTTTTTGTTTAGTCATCTAAATAGTTTTTTAAAGCGATCATGCCGCCCTCCAGGTGAAATACCTGTTGGCTGCTGCCTCGCTGGTCGTAGAAATATTGTGCGGCCATTAGACTGCGTTTGCCGCTCTGACAGATAAAAACAATGCGCCTGCGGTCGATTTTTTCCAATTGCGTCGGCAATGTACCTAGGGGAATGGAGAGATGGGCTACCTGGAGCCGGGGCGTTTCATTGAACTCTCGTACATCTACAAGCAAGAGGTCGGTGGCCTCCCAGGTGGTTATCAGTTCAGCTATCGTTATACCCTGTATTTGACTACGCACTGAAGCACAATACTGAATATAATCGAAATCTTTCAATGCATTTAAGCTCCGTGGATAGGAGCTTTCATCGAAACTTGTTTGTGGTATATTAAAAGTAAATATGCCGTTATCAAGCAGGTTGATTGTCATTAGCTTATTGTTTAAAATGGTTCCTATACCTGTCAATAATTTAATAGCTTCTGTGGCTTGATGAATTCCGATCAACCCAGGTAGCACACCCAAAACTCCTGCAGCATTACAATCGGGCGATTCCATAGGATCGGGGGGTATCGGGAATAAATGTCTGTAGGTGGTCTTGACACCTTTTTCATCGGCTACATTGAAAACTGCTAATTGACCTTCATATTGGTAAATGGCACCGAAAACTAAAGGCTTGTCCAAGAGGTAACAAACATCGCACAGCAGGTAGCGTGTAGCGAAATTATCCGTACAGTCCAAAATCACATCATAGGGTTGGAGACGTTCAGCTGCATTAGCAGGGCATAATTGTTCTACCCAAAAAGCAATGTCAATATCGGGGTTTTGCAGTCTCAATTTACGGGCTGCGACCTCAGCTTTGGCATGGCCAATGTCTGTTGTATCGTAGAGTACCTGCCGGTGTAGATTGTTCAGCTCCACACGATCATCATCAATAATACCAATGTGCCCAATACCTGCTGCAACTAGGTACTGGAGTACCGGACAACCTAGGCCGCCGGCCCCTACAACAAGGAGGCGTGCTGCCTGCAGCTTCTGTTGACCTGCCTCGCCAAAACCTAGCAAGGCAAGCTGTCTCTCGTAACGTTCATTCTGCATTACTTATCCTCCTGAATAGGGTGGCATCAAAGCCACAACATCTTTTTCCCGTAAGTCTACCGGGGTGTTAATTATTGTGTTGTTAACAGCAACTAACAGTTTGCGATGGGCAAGGTCTGGATGCTGGCGGGATAGGGCAGTGAGCAACTCAGCAGTGTCAGCCGCTGTGACATAAAACTCCCTTTCGAGGATTTCTGTTAAAGCACCAAATGTCTTCACTTGTATTCTCATTTTTCGATACGTTTAATGTGGATATAATGCAACCCTTTTACATAACGTCTGCCTGTGGCCACATCCGCGGTGGAAAGCAGTACATAGGGGCCTTTTTCTTTGCCTAGGCTGGCGCGTTCAATATTGGTTACCAGCAGGGCATGATCACCGACGTTGGTGTTGAATAGCTCGTTCCACGAAAATACAACGCTATAACCGTCAGTAGCCTCGCAAACTACATAGTATTCGCTGAGTGCTTTTGGGGACTCAGCAGGAAAGGTGATGTTTTTCAACAGGTCCTTTAGCAGACCACCCTCGATATTTTTGAGGGTGGACCGATAAGCACCCGTATGGTTATAAATCCGCACGCTATCGAGCGAGTGTGTTGGAAGTTGTCTGATCTGCTCCAACGTTATGTTGGTTTCCTGCTTTCCAAAGACAGTAACGCCAATATTAGCTGGTTGTTGCCCGTAGAGAGGAAAATACAAAATAGATAGTATCAAGAAGACAAACGTTATATGCATACCTTTATTTTAAGCTGTTGTAAATAATAATTTATATGCCGCTACCAAAAGCACGGTGGCAAGCACATATTTTAAAACATCTTGTTTTAATATTTTTGATCCTAGATAAGCACCCAATAGGCCACCTGAGAACGCGACGGCAATGTAGCCCCACATGTGTACATTAAATGAAATCCCCTTTGTAAGCATACCCCCCAGTCCTGACAATGAATTTACGAAAATAAATGAAGCGCTGATGGCTGCAGTTTGTTTTTGATCAGTCCATTTGAGTAAGATCAAAAACGGCGATAGGATAATTCCGCCACCGATTCCAATCATGCCGGACAACAGACCTACAACAGCACCGATCAGGAGTGCTCCTAACGTATTAAATGATTTGAGTTCATCCGCCGATGGGCTCTTAAAAAAGAAAAAGCGAAAGATCGGGAAGAGCAGCAATAGACCCAGCAATCGTTTGTAAAGATGATCCTCAAGAGTAATCATGCCACCAATAAATGCCATTGGTACAGATGCAGCAGCCACCATCAAAAACAGATTGCGTTTAAAATAATTGCCTCTGTAATATTGAATAAATGAGGTTAACGAAACAAAAAGATTAAGCACGAGTGCTGTAGGCTTCATCTCCTGGGGTGCAATACCATAAAGCGCCATCAAAGCTAGATAACCGCTGGCGCCACCATGTCCCACAGCGGCGTACAGGAATGCGAGAATAAACAGAAAGAAATAGAAGAGTTCAAACTGCATGGCTAGCTAGGTTAAAAGATGTATAAAAACTTCGTCGCCCACTGCACAGCCTTCGGCATCCTCTTCTAGGATCAATAGGCAATTAGCCTGTGCATAGGAGTGGAGTCTATAAGACTCCTGTGCATGGAGGGGTTCGACCACATGCCCATCATAGTACGCTTTCAGAAAGTGGGTCAGACCAGGTTTTTTGCTGTATGCATGGGTAGTATGTGTTTTGATGCTGCGGTTGCGGTCGGGAAGCTGCATGATCTGTTCCAAAGCCGGCTTAACATATAGATAAAAGCAGGTCAGTGCTGAGGAAGGATTGCCGGGCAGTCCAAAAACTATTTTTTGCTCCCGCGTACCAAAAAATAGGGGTTTGCCCGGTTTCTGTCGGATGCGATGGAAACGTTGCTTTACGCCACAGCCTTTAGCAACGTCCACGACATAATCGTAGTCGCCTACACTTACACCACCAACTAAAAGTACAATATCGGCCGTTTTCAATGCCTCTTGCAAAGCTTGTTTGAGTTGCTGTTTGTCGTCCAGCACATGTTGGTATTCGACGCTAGATATTCCCATTTGTTGCAAGGCAGCCTTCAGCTGATAAGAATTGGATTCATAAACTTCGCCATATCCAATCCTGCCCCCCGTTGCTCTCAGTTCGTCACCGGTGAGGATAATATGGATTTTGGGTGGAGCGTATACCGTCACCTCAGTACAGCCGATGTTGGCTAGATAACCGATAGCGGCGGGTGTCAGGCTGGTTCCGGGGAGCATTGCGACAGCCCCAGCACTGATTTCAGCGCCCTCGGGGCGGACATTGTCCCCCAGTTTTAATGCCTCGTCCTGTATGCGGATCGTATTTGTTTTACTTACTTCTACTTTTTCCTGCATCACGACGGTGTCGGCACCAAACGGTAGTGGTGCGCCAGTATAGATGCGCATGGCCTGTCCGCTGTGTAGTGTCCTAGGAGTTGTAGTGCCGGCGGGTATCTTATCTACAACAGGAAGCTCTTGTCCGCTATCGGCATAACAGATGGCATAACCGTCCATTGAAGACTGCGCAAAGCCCGGAATGGCTTGTGATGCGATTACAGTACGGGATAGCGTATGTCCAAGTGCATCTTGAATGGCTACTTGCTGTTCCTGCGAGGCAGGGATATAATGATGGATAATATCTTTCGCCTGTTGAACACTAATAAATTGATGTGGCAGATTGAAGTAGTCCTCTTGGGTATCCACATCGTATTTTGCGGGTTCGTAAAGGAATATTGCTCGGTCATCAGGGTATTGCTCAGCAAGTTTCTTCGCACCCTTTTGGCCTTCAAGCTGCATCAGCCTATCGAAGTATTTTTTTTCAAAGAGAACCGGTGCCCCCCATGTTCCTGCAAAACCCGTAGCGACAATACCTTTTCCGCTGCTATCGGCAAGTTGAAGAAGCTGTTGAAAGACGTGTTGATCCACAAAAGGCTGATCGCATAAGCTGATAATACAACGGTCCAGAAGCGGCTGGTTTTCCAACATATCCTTCAATCCAACAATAACGGAGCTCGATAAACCAGTCGCCCAACGCGGATTGATCACGATGCTCACGTTACTATGCTGTAAGGTTGAATGGATTGGATCGGGATAGGCGCCGATAACTACCGTGACAACGACATCCGGAACCGCCAAGGCCTCCCTGCTGATGCGTTTTAAGAGCGATTCACCTTCAAATTCGAGCAATTGCTTGGGAAGCCCAAGCCGTGAAGAATTGCCCGCCGCTAATATAATTATACCTGTATGTTTTGTCATCCACCAATTGTAATCATGCTCCGATTTTTCAGAAAATCGGTGTCTATATGTTCAAAATTTGTCGCTAATTGCCCACCCAGCTCTTTTGATTTGGAACGTATATTTTCCTGGATCAATGGCAGTACTTTACCACCGGCCCGCAAAACTGTCAATAGATCTGTCTCATCAGCGGAAAATAAACAATTTTTAAGTTTACCGTCAGCGGTGAGTCGTATGCGGTTGCAGCCGGCACAGAAGGGTGCTGTCATCGTACTGATAATTGCGATACGCCCAGCATGGCCGGCAATTGAAAATGCTTTGGCCGTATCATGAGGACCTGCTGTAATAGATTCTGTTGTATAAACAGTATGTATTTTATTTAGTATATCGACCTGTGTATATACTTGGTTGCTGGTCCACTTGTTTCCGCTAAATGGCATAAATTCGATAAATCTTATTTCAAGAGGATTGGCTTTGGTCAGCGCTACAAAGTCAAGGATCTCGTCCTCATTGATCCCTTTCATCACCACCATGTTGATCTTAGTACGGATGCCGTGCTGCAGGAGAAGATCAATATTGGCACGCACGCGTTCGAAGTAATCCCTCCGGGTAATCTTAAAAAAACGCTCCGATCGTAAAGTATCCAGACTGATGTTAATGCTTTTGAACTGCGCTGCCACTAATTGAGGCAACATATCGTCAATACGTATGCCATTGCTGGTCATATGCAGTTCGACTGGTAGTTGAGCTAAACGTTCGATAATGGCCGGAGCATCCTTGCGTACCAGAGGTTCACCACCAGTCAGACGGATCTTGCTAATACCCTGCGTTACAAATAGCTCGGTCAATTGCTCAATCTCGTCGACTTGCATCAGTCGGTTATGTGGAGTAAAACTATATTCTTCCTCCGGCATACAATAGAAGCAACGTAGATTGCAGTTATCGGTGAGCGATATCCGTAAATAGTTGTGTACACGTCCAAATGTATCCTTGAGCATAGCGTTTTAAAGTATTAAGGGATTTTCAGTATGTATTTTTGTCGCCAGAAATTTGAGCGAACCTCCACGACGATTACTTAGTACAGCCTTGATTTCAGCGACAATAGCGATTGCGATTTCTTCGGAAGTTTCAGCACCAATATCAAGCCCCACAGGGCCATGAACAATTTCTTTCTGCGTTTCAGTAAGTTCGAGTCCTGCTTGTTTCAGATCCTCAAACATCCGAAGTAGTTTAGTCTTTGGCCCCAACGAACCAATGTAGCTGGTAGGCGTATGAATTAAGTTTTTTAGGAGCGTAAGGTCATAATGATAATTATGTGTCATCAATACAATAGCCGTACACGGATCGATGTTTATTTTTTGAAGCACCTCATCTGCCGCAGATAGGATGAGCTGATCAGCTTTGGGGAATCGTGCTGCTGTCACATGGCTTGCCCGCCCCTCCACGACGATGACTTCCCAGCCCAACAGCTTAGCTGTATCCACAAGAGGCTGGACGTCATTGCCCGCTCCAGCAATGATTAGCTGTATGTTTGGGGGGAGGTATTCAATAAAAGCCTCGCAGTGTTTTCCGTCTAGCTGGACCGCCGTAAGCACAGATTGCCGTTTTGCGGTGGCGAGCACAATATGATCGGCTAGCTTCGATAATAAAGGGTCGGATGTGGACTTTTTATCTCCGTAGCTATCGATTACAAGGATAGTTCCGCGTTGTTCACTTAGTCTTTGTGTTGAAAAACAGGTGATCAACAGTATCTCAGCACGCTGCTTTAATACGCATTCCAACAATGTAATGGGATGGTTGGCCTGTTGCAAATCAACGTATTCAAAAAGAATATGGATAATCCCATTGCATCCGAGCTGCAGACCAATTGCTGACCCCTCCTCAGTATTTGTATCGTAACTAACAAGTCTATTTTTGCGCTGGTGTATTGCCACTAGGGCCTTTTTCAACGCATCACCTTCGAGACAGCCACCGCTGATTGCGCCTGTCATCTGTCCATCTTCGGTTACCAACATACGGGCACCAGGCCTGCGGTACGAGGAGCCCTCGACCTTGACCACTGTCGCGAGGGCCATCGAACGGTTTTCGGAAGCGGCTACACCTGCAGCTATCAAAATGTCTCTTATCTCTTTCATGCAAATACGGACAATGCTATAATCATAAAATTGGACAGTGCTTTTATTACAATGCCGTTTATCAAATTTAACGATTTACATGGTAAAAAACACGAAAACTGTAATAATGGCAAAAACATCCATAAAATCTACAATTAATTGATTAATTTAAATAAGAATTTTGATGCCGAATGTGCTGAAAGCGAATACATAAGTGAAAACTTGTCTTATTATTACGGCAGAAACAAAACCAATTCAATTGATTAAATGAAATTTGTAGAAGCAAGAAAAAAATAACGATTATGGCAAAATTTTCAATTTTGGTTAACGGTAAAAAGCATGATGTTGATGTCATGGAGGATATGCCTTTGCTGTGGGTGCTCCGCGATATTATTGGTCTGAAGGGGACCAAATTTGGCTGTGGGAAAGCCCTGTGCGGCGCGTGCACAGTGCACCTTAATGATACCGCAATCCGATCCTGTTCATTTCCAATTTCAGCAATAGGAGATGGTAAAGTGACCACGATAGAAGGTCTTTCTGAAGCCGGGGATCACCCTGTTCAGGAAGCCTGGGAGAAATTTGTGGTCCCTCAATGTGGCTATTGCCAGACAGGGCAGATTATGAACGCAGCTGCGCTGTTGAAAAAAAATGCCAAGCCTTCAGAACAGGAAGTCGAACAGGCCATGCAAGGCAATTTATGTCGTTGTGGAACATATAATCGAATTAAAGCTGCCATCTTGGAAGCGGCCGGTACGCCGGTCACAACCGGGTAGGGCTTCACTTAAAGCAGAGATAGCATGAATATATTAACTCCTTTTCAAAAAAGAAAGACCGCAAGGGTCGATTCGGAGATTTTTAGTGTTTCCAGACGTGACTTTTTAAAAAACAGTGGCCTGCTAACCGGTGGACTGATACTCGGCGTTAGTTTTTTTAGTTGTGACAATAAAGGTAAGAAGCTGGCAACTTTGGCCCCCAATGTCTATCTGAGCATAGCTTCAGATGGCAAAGTAACGATTGTCGCCCATCGATCAGAGATGGGACAGGGGATTCGGACCTCGCTGCCGCTGATCATAGCTGATGAAATGGGGGCCGACTGGAATAAGGTGGAGATTATACAAGCCGAAGGAGATGAAAAGAAATATGGAAATCAAAATACTGATGGTTCATTCTCGGTACGGATGTTCTATAAACCCATGCGGGAGGCTGGAGCCATTGCTAGGTTATTGCTCTTGCGTGCTGCTGCCAAAGAATGGCAGGTCGACGTAACTAAGTTAGATACCCAAAATGGACAGGTTATCCAACTTGGATCAAGCAGGAAAAAAGATTTTGGAGATCTGGTGCATACGGCATTGTCCCTGCCAGTTCCAAAAGTTTCCGAGATCAAGCTGAAGGACAGGCAGCACTTCAATATGATTGGGAAAGAAACCCCGATTATTGATTTGCACGATATTGTAACAGGCAAAGCAGTTTTCGGGATCGATGCTATTGTCGAAGGAATGAAAATCGCCGTGATCAAGCGCTGTCCTGTTGTTGGAGGGAGTGTAAAATCGGTCAACGATCGCAAAGCACTTGCTGTACCTGGTGTCGTCAAAGTGATTACAATCAAAGGTGCTGGCCTACCAGCAACCCTGTCAAGACCACTTAGTGGCGTGGCCGTGATCGCCGAAAATACATGGGCAGCGATCAAAGCACGCGATCTATTAGAGGTGGAATGGGAATTGGGACCCAACGCCGGCTACGACTCCGCCAAACAAATTGAAGAGCTCAAGCAGACGGTCGCCCAGGAAGGGACACTACGTCGTAAACGCGGTGATTTCAATGCCGCCAAGGGCAATGCAAAAAAAGTGATCGAACATACCTACATTGCTCCCTACCTGGCGCATGCAACCATTGAACCACCCTGTGCGCTGGCCATAGTCAAAAATGGAAGCTGTGAAGTATGGGCATGTACACAGAATCCACAGGGCGCACGGGATGCCGTCGCAAAGGAACTGGGTATCGGTGCGGAAAATGTGAAAATGAATGTTACGCTGATCGGTGGCGGATTCGGACGAAAATCCAAACCTGATTTTATACTCGAGGCGGCTATTCTCGCCAAGGAATCCGGTATGCCTATTAAAGTACAGTGGACAAGGGAAGATGATATCCGTCACGATTACTATCATGCAATGAGTGTGCAACGCATTGTGGCGACCATCGATAGCCAAAATAAATTGAGCGGGTGGGCACATCATATTGCCAATCCGTCCATCTCTGCGACAGAAGACCAAGCCGTTGTACAACCCAGTGATGGTGAATTGATGTTGGGCGCTTCGGATTTCCCATACAACGTGCCAGCTATTAATATTGCAACACATGATGCAAAGGCACATCTTCGGATCGGTTGGCTGAGATCGGTTCGCAATATTCCGCAAGTATTTGCCGCAGCAACCATGCTGGATGAAATTGCAGAAGCAAGAGGTCTGGACGCTGTAGCTAATGCATTGGAATTGCTTGGAGAAGATCGCCATATTACTTTTGAACAAGAATTAATCAAGACAACCTATCCCAACTATGGTGAAAAGATCGAAGACTATCCATGGGAAACCAGTCGAATGAAAAAAGTGATTGAACGGGTCGCTAAAGAATCGGGTTGGGGGAAAAGTATGCCTGCAGGTAGCGCACTTGGCTTTGCTGCACATAAAAGCTTTCTGACCTATGTCGCTTGTGTAGTGGAAGTAAAAGTTAGTCACGATAAAAAAATTAGTATCCCCAATGTGTACTATGCAGTTGACTGTGGGTTGGCGGTCAATGTGGACAGAATCAAATCGCAGTTTGAGGGAGGGGCACAATTTTCTGCCAGCTTTGCGCTAAAAAGCACGATTACGGTAAAGAATGGGGAGGTAGAGCAGAGTAACTTTGACGGCTATCAGATTATCCGGATGCCTGATTCGCCTAAACAGATACATGTGTATATCCTAGATAGTGATGCGAAGCCTACGGGCGTAGGCGAGCCTCCAGTACCACCGTTTACGCCAGCGCTCTGCAATGCAATTTACGCTGCTACTGGAAAACGGATCTATACACTTCCAATTGATCTGACTGTTTAGGAAATCAATGTTCTTTAAGATTGCGAATAACGATATACGAGAGCCTAATTATACAGGCTCTCGCTATTACTGACAAGAAAGTAGATCAATGCTCTAAAGCGGGCACCTCAGCGATCCTGAGATTTGTTGGCTATAATCGCTTTTGCATACCTGGCCTCATCGTGTGTATTGACATTTGTGAGAATATTTGCATCTTGAGGACCAATTAGCATTAGCGAGACCTGTTGTTGAATTAATGCCTGGCGCGGAGATAACTTTTTTTGTGCGATCAGCTGTTTGAGGATCGAGCAACCTTTTGGCTCCCATATTGTACATAATGGTTCTGGAAGGCCATTTAGCGGATTTGTAAATGCCGTTGCTATTTTTTTGGGATCGCGTCTTTGAATCAGAAAATCGACAGCCGCGCTGTCAATGAGAGGCATATCACAGGCGAGTACAAGCCAAGCTCGATCGGGTTCCAAATCAAATGCTGTCAATATACCTCCTAAAGGGCCAATATTTGTATAGACATCGGGCAGAAACTTATAAATCGGATCTCCTTCGAGTTTGTCGCTCATCTCTACCTCCTGTTCGGCCCGACAGGAAATATAGACGGTTTTACAATAAGCTTTCAGCAGATCTACCAAATAATAACACTGTTCTTTGCCGTACCATTGGATCTTTTCTTTTGGGATGCCCATCCGTTGGCTTTTCCCCCCGACAAGTACTAGTCCGTTTAAAAGTGGGTATATATTTTCATTCGAAACCATTGTATTTGCTATCAATAAATCTATTTTAATGAAGTTACGCAATTTAACTGGTCCAGAAAAATAAGGTACCTAGAATCAGAAATGATTGCTTCTACCTATATTTGTCGCTGCCAGCAATGCCTTATTGCTAATAATAAAATATGATGTTATAAGTCATTTGTTAAGCAAATTTTAATACTTTTAGCAAATTTGTAATACGGTAAATTTACATTCGTAAAAAATAAGATAATGCAGCACAAAAAAAATATTCCGGTTAGAACTTTGCCCAAGGAATTTGGCAATGGCATTGCTGTTGCCAAAGTTTCACCCGAATCATTTTGGGAAGACGAAGAAACTATGCAGGCGCATCGGCATGATTATCATTTCTTTGTTTTACAGAAAAATGGAGTCACACTTACTGAAATAGATTTTGAACAATACCTCGTTGATAAACCGACTATCTTTTATCAATCACCCAACCAGGTACATAAAGCACTGAAGGTAGAGAATATAGAAATGTTTATGCTAATTATTAGTAACGAAAACATTCATTCCGATTATCTAAATGTGTTGCAAAGTATCACACCTTTAAAACCTTTAGCGATTGATTCAAAAGATCTTGATATTATTGAAAGGACCTATAATCTGTGTATTGATTTTTATAAGAGAACCCCCGACAAATTGTATTTTCCCCTACTAAAGGATAGTACTAATGCTTTGGTAGCTTTACTTATTTCCTTGTATCTAAAATACACCAAAACTCCAGCGCTACTCTCCAGATTTGAACGTATTAATAAAGCCTTCTTCCAGTTGTTGGAACGAAAATTTCATATCTTGAAACGTCCTTCGGATTATGCCGCTCAATTTAATATTTCGGTTTCCTACCTCAATGAGTGCGTGAGAAATGCGACAGGTTTTTCAGTTTCATATCATATACAGCAGCGTATTGTTTTGGAGGCTAAACGGTTGCTTTATCACTCCGATATGTCCGTTAAAGAGATTGCTTTTCAATTGGGCTACGAAGACTATCCTTATTTTTCTCGGTTGTTTACCAAGACATGTGGCATGAGTGCGAAATTGTTTCGTTTAAAAAACCGCGATTAATCCAATTACTACAACTATTTATTCTTTTTAGTACTGAAATCAATGGCTTTCTTTGTTTCGATAAAAAATGTAAGATTATGCCAAGCGCTCCAAAATGGGTTTTTGACACCCTGAATTTCTTTATATCTCAAATTCCTGGCATACATGTATGCCAAACAGAATATCTGTCGAGATCCGTTAAACGGATTAGTTTACAAGGAAATTTTGAAAAATTTCAATTTCCTATTGGTGCTTTTTTTGATATACGTGTTTCTGAGACCGATGCCAGAAGATATACAGTTGCCGAAATAAATAATGAGAAAAACAGACTAAAACTGATTGTATATATACATGGTAAAGGATGTGGTAGCGATTTTATGAATCAACTGAAACCAGGTGATCGTATAAAGTTAAACAAGCCACGAACGGAACAAAAGTATTATGACAAATCGGTAGAGAAAATAGTTTTTTTTGGAGATGAAACTTCACTTGCCTTAGCGAGTTCTTTTCTGCCAATTATGCAAAGTCAAAAGAAACAGTACCGGTTTCTTTTTGAGTTGGATGCAGAAAATAACCATATCCCAGAGTTATTGGGGTTGGAAAACAGTATTGTGTTTCCAAAGTTAGATTTGTTTGAAAATCCGGACAGGATTAAGGATCTAACCATTTTAAAAAATGACGACTGGCTAGATGCCTACTTTGTTCTCACTGGAAATGTGAAGACTGTACAAAACTTTAGAAAAATCATCAAAACGCAAATTAATGGCCGAATTAAACATCATGGCTATTGGCTCCAAGGAAAAAAAGGACTTTAATTAAAAAAGAAATATGCATTATTTAATAGTAGAAAACGATCAGGTAGAAGAATTGACATATAACGTCGTGGGCTTTTTGTGGGACAATGGGAATGAAGTTTCAATACAGAAAAGATATACAAATAATGACAATTATTTACTTGAAGCAGATTGTGTCGTTTCTTTGGAAAACAAGTGCTTTTCAATAGATAATTTAGATAATTTAGCAAAATCAAAATTGTTTCTACGCTTTTGTAGTGATGGCGTTTACTCTAATGCTATTCCATCTCCGTATAAAATATTCGAATATAAGATTTTGAATAAGCGTACGCTGGCGGCGTTTTTTTCTTGGTGCAAAAAGTTGAATCTTTTTGAGGGTAAATAGCTTTTTAGATGCAATTTAGATAAATAAATCAAATAACAATTTTGTGCAATTCACAGTAAATGGGACTTCGATTCTATATTTTCCATGATATTCCAGGAGTCACTTTCCTCGACATATACAAGACGCCACATTTTTTCGGGGATCTTTATACCATTCGCTGTAACATATTCGCCAAGTCGTATAATTACTTCCGAAGATAATACTTTAGCTATCTCAGCATAAGCTTTTACACCACCGTAGAATTCTGCAATTGCTGGTGTTGCTTCTTGGCCAATTTCGGGTTTGAATAAAAATTTTGCTGAACATCCGATATACACCTTACTGTCCTTAAAGATTATTCCATTCATATTTTTATCGTTAGCGAACCAGGTGGTTCTATAAAACCATCGACCAGGCCTGTACCTAAAGGGCATCGACCAACCATTATGAGATGTTTTAAACGATTTGGCTTAGAAATTGTTTTCCTAACATCTGTAATCTGAAAATGAGATGACAATATAGGGGCAGCTGGGCCAGTGTAACCTGATACCTTGTAAGTAAGTTAAACTAATTAACGATAACAGATGTTATCAAAGAAGATTTTCATAAGCAGATTTATCTAAAGTTGGATCACGCGATGGTCCTTACTTGCTTGTTTATTTTTTATGCTAATCTCATCCACGTTTAGTGAGCTTTATGATGCGAATTGATGTATAACGTGGGCAATTGAATGTGATTTTTTGGGAGCTAATTTAGGATAGATGAAAACAGAGCCTGATGTGATTATTATTGGTGGCGGTCTTGCCGGACTTACAAGCGCACTACACCTGTTGAAACAGGGCTTGCAAGTCACTTTAATCGAGAAGCATAGTTATCCTCGTCATAAAGTTTGCGGTGAGTATTTATCCAACGAGATCTTGCCTTATTTTAGCTGGCTTAACGTAGATATCTCTGAGTTGTACCCGTCTTATATACAGTATCTTAATGTTACAACGCAACATGGGCGGTCAGTAGATGTGAAGCTGCCTTTAGGCGGTATCGGTATAAGCCGCTACAGATTGGATAATTTTTTATACGACAAGGTGAAAGCACAAGGTTGCAAGATATTAAATGCAATTGTCTCGCGCATAAATTTTAATGATGATACATTTACCGTTTTCGTCCAAGAACAGGCTTTGGAAGCAAAATTTGTTTTAGGGGCCTTCGGTAAACGTTCTAATCTTGATCAGCTTTTGACTCGTGGTTTTATTAAAAAGACGTCTACATGGATGGCTGTCAAGGCACATTATTCTGGCGATTTTCCAGATGACCAAATCTCCCTGCATAGTTTTAGCGCAGGATATTGCGGTATTTCCAAAGTTGAAGAAAACAAAATAAATCTCTGTTACCTGACAGATGTTAAGACGTTTAAAAAATATAAAAACATAGCTGATTACCAGAAGTATGTTCTTTCCAAAAATATTCATCTAAAATATTTCTTCGAGCAGAATGTCTTGTTGTTCGACAAGCCAATAACCATTAGCCAAATTTCGTTCGATAGAAAGTCGATTGTAGAAGATCATATACTTATGATCGGGGATACAGCCGGCCTTATCCATCCTTTATGCGGGAATGGGATGGCTATGGCGATCCAGAGTGCAAGAATTGCTTCAGAACTAATTGCGGACTATTTTATCGGCAAAATTACATCACGTAAGCGATTGGAAATAGATTACGTCAAGCAATGGGAACAAAATTTTGGGCGCCGTCTTTTGTTTGGTAGAATTTTGGCCTATGTGCTACGGTATGAGTTCGGGGCCAATGTTTTAATAAAGATTGCCGCTACTTTTCCGGCGATACTGAAATGGATAATTAAACAAACGCATGGAAGCGCGAAGAAAATAAAATGAGAATAAACACTAAATTTAGAACTGAGCACATTGAAATCATGGACGATTTTTCGCTCGAGGGAGAGGAACTTCAGCTGACATTAAATAGACTATCCAAAATCAATAAGTTCTTGGGTGGCAATAACATCACATTGGATGGCGTAAAGAAATTGTTATCGAAAACTGATATTTCCAAAACAGTGACAGTTCTGGATATCGGCTGTGGAGGAGGGGATATGTTGCGTATGTTGAGTGATTTTGGTGCTAAAAATAATATTGATTTTAAAATGCATGGAATAGATGCGAATTATTTTACTATCACCTATGCGCAAGGTTTATCAACTGGATATCCCAATATATCGTATAGCTGCAGGGACGTATTGGGAAAGGATTTTTCAACTAGACAATATGATATTGTATTATGTACTCTTACATTACATCATTTTGGCAACGAGCAAATTATTGATTTGATGGGGCGTCTTGCCAATATGTGTAAGCTTGGTATCATTGTCAATGATTTACAGCGAAGTAAAATTGCATATCGACTATTTCAAACCATTTGTGTTGTTTTTAGGTTAAATAGAATGACCAGGGAAGATGGTCTGGTATCCATACTTCGAGGATTTAAGAAATGTGAGTTGGAGCAATTTGCTGAGAAACTGCATTTGAAAAATTATAGCATCCAATGGAAATGGGCTTTTCGTTACCAGTGGATAATTTCTCATATATGAACGTTAAGATAATATCTGTTGCAAAGCAACTACCCAAATATTCTTGTACCACTGCTGAAACTCTTCCGCTATTGGAAAAATGGCTTCACGGGCAGGAGGTACGTTTCATCAAAAAAGTAAAGAAGCTATTTGAAGGTGCCACTGTAGAGAGGAGATATGCCATTATGGAACCGAAGGAGGTTTTTACAGCCACATCCTTTGAAGAAAAAAATGAGATTTATTGCCACGAGGCGAGGATTTTGGCTGAATCAGCACTCTGCAAAGCACTAGACAAGGCTGATTGGGCTCCGCAGTCACTGGATTATATCATCACTGTTAGTTGCACAGGGATCATGATACCCTCATTAGACGCCTACCTGATCAATAAGCTGAGATTACGACAGGACATTGTTAGACTCCCTGTTACAGAGATGGGCTGTGTTGGAGGTGTATCTGGCATCATCTACGCAAAGAACTTTTTGCAAACCAATGTCGGTAAACGAGCGGCAGTAATAGCTGTTGAAGCACCCTCTGCTACTTTTCAATTATCAGATTTTTCAATGTCCAATATGGTAAGTGCTGCTATTTTTGGTGATGGCGCAGCTTGCTGTCTACTTTCGTCCCATGAAGCGGATAAAGGACCGGAGATCCTTGACCAGCAGATGTATCATTTTTATGATACCGAAGATATTATGGGTTTCAAACTTACCAACAGCGGGATGCAGATGATATTGGATATTGAAGTGCCTAATGTGATTGCATCGCATTTCGATGCGGTTATACATCCATTTTTAGCAGGTAATAACTTAGGAGTACAAGACATAAATTATATGATTTTTCATCCTGGAGGTAAAAAGATCATAGCAACGATAGAGAAGATTTTTGCACTGTATGGCAAAGACGTTTCTGATACTAAAGCTGTGCTATCACAGTATGGAAATATGTCAAGTGCTACAGTACTCTATGTGCTTGAACGCATTATGGAGGAGCGCGCTCCTCAAGCTGGTGAGTTGGGATTAATGTTAAGTTTTGGCCCCGGGTTTACAGCACAGCGTGTCTTATTGCAGTGGTGATTTAATAGAAAAGAGCGATGGACTTAAATGATATTATTACAAAATTGCCCTATAGAGATCCATTTTTATTTGTGGACGAGTTGCTACATGTGGACGATAATATTATTATTGGTAGCTATAGGTTCAATGAAAATCTCGATTTTTTTAGGGGGCATTTTTATGGTAATCCCGTTACTCCCGGGGTAATTTTAACCGAAACGATGGCTCAGATAGGTCTGGCTTGCTTTGGAGTCTATTTGCTAGGTAGCGAAGCCAGTGCCGAAACAGCCATGGCCTTAACATCAACGGAAATCCAATTTTTAAAAACGGTGTACCCCAAAGAAAAGGTTACTGTAATTTCCAACAAAATATACTTCAGATTCGGTAAACTGAAATGCGCAGTTACGATGAAAAACGAAGCCGGGCAGGAGGTCTGTAAAGGAATGTTAGCAGGTATGATAATTGACAGAATATGAGTAGAGTAGTTGTCACAGGGCTTGGGGTAGTTGCACCAAATGGAGTGGGGATATCCGCCTTTACACATGCCATAAGAAATGGAGGTTCAGGTATCAGACATGATCCATTTTTGGAGCGGCTCCAGTTCACCTGCCAAATTGCAGGGATGCCAGTCATAGAAGAAGATTTGAAAAAACAATATTTTAGCGAACTTGAACTTCGGGGCTTCAATAGTACTGGTATATTGTACGGTGTCATTGCGGGTATGGAGGCTTGGACAAATGCAGGCCTACCTATCGCTGCAAATTCTGCGCCAGATTGGGATAGTGGAACGGTATTCGGATCAGGCACTTCAGGCATTGACAAGTTACGCGAGAGCATTTATAAAATAGATGATTTGCAAACCCGTAGACTTGGTAGCACGGTAGTCGCTCAGACTATGAATAGTGGAGTCAGCGCTTATTTGGGAGGGAAATTAGGATTAGGAAATCAAGTCACTAGCAACTCATCGGCCTGTGCTACAGGCTCGGAAGCTATCCTTATGGCTTATGATCGTATCCGTTCCGGACGGGCCAAAAGGATGCTTGCTGGAGCTACTGGAGATAGCGGGCCATATATTTGGGCCGGTTTTGATGCATTACGCGTTTGTAGCTCTCAGTTTAATAGTCGACCACATGAGGGTTCACGTCCTATGAGTGCAACAGCTGGGGGATTTGTTCCCGGTAGTGGCGCCGGCGCATTGGTATTAGAAGACTTAGAAGGAGCCTTAGCGCGGGGGGCAACTATATACGCGGAGTTGTTGGGAGGGCATGTGAATTCGGGAGGGCAACGGGGCACTGGTAGCATGACCGCCCCGAATAGTGACGCGGTGCAGCGATGTATAGTGGGAGCACTTGAAAATGCAGGTATTTCTGCCGTGGACGTTGATGCCATCAATGGTCACCTGACAGCAACTGCTAAAGATGCCTTGGAGATAGAAAACTGGATTAAAGCCCTGGGCTGTAGAGGCAAAAATTTTCCTTATATTAACTCACTCAAAGGCATGACCGGGCATTGTCTGAGCGCAGCTGGTAGTATAGAAAGTGTGGCCGCCGTATTACAGTTGTATCATGGATTTTTATTTGGGAATAAGAATTGTGATGATTTACACCCTGACATTGCAAAACAGATAGATCACGCACGAGTACCTTTGAAAGCAATTGATTATGCAGCAAATATTATTGCCAAAGCCAGTTTTGGTTTTGGAGATGTGAATGTCTGTTTAATATTTAAAAAATTTGACAACTAACATATGAATAGGGAAGAACTTATCGGTGTATTAAAGCTCATTATAGAGCCATATACAACAAATAACGAATCTTTTGGAAATCTAAATGAGGAAACGGATTTTATCAATGATCTCCAAATCAATTCAGCCAATTTGGTTGACATTGTACTGGATATTGAAGAAAAATTCGATATTGTCATTGATAATGCTGATATGGAACGTATGCTCAATGTAAGAGCTGCGGTTGAAATTATTGAATTCAAGCTTAGCGAACAATGATTGGCAATGATGTGATCGATCTTGTGCAGTCCCGAAAAGAGAGCAATTGGAGAAGGCCAGGATTAATTCCAAAACTTTTCGATGTGAATGAACAGCTGCTGATATCGAATAGCGAAGATCCTGAGATTGCCATATGGGTGCTATGGAGCATGAAGGAAGCCGCTTATAAAATATGGCATCGATACACCCGGGTTAGGAAATATATCCCCAAAAAATTGGTATGCTCTTTGGTAACGCAATGCAACAATAGCGCAGCAGGCGAAGTGACTTGTGGCCGACGAACCTTTTATACCACAACGCAGCTATCACAGGGTATTATCCATACGGTAGCAGTAGACAATCTAGGTAATCTTAATCATGTTGCTGAGATTGAAAGGGATAGGATTTTTAAAGATTATTATGGTATTCCATATATTATAATTGAAGGGCAACAAGATGTATCGCCAGCATCTGTAAGTAACCATGGGCGTATCGAAAAAGCAGTTGCTATTTTAAAACCTAATTTACATTTTTTTTGAGTTGCTAAAAACAACCGCTTTGATCATGGTTAGACAACAATTTTATTTCGTGTAAATTTTTAACTTAATCCTCTAAATTGGTTTACACCCAAAATGGTCAAGTCGCTCAAGATAATTGAAATGGTACTATAAATTTAGGAGTTATGTCATAATGTTTGTAAAATTAAGATAGAAGTAAAAAAAATAATAAATAGAATATTTTCTCTTAAAACTTGTGGTACTTTAGTTTCATTTACTTCAGGTTTAATTAGCTAAAAAATCCCTAATCAATAGGCCAACCTCGTTAGGTTTTTCAGCAAGTAAAAAATGACCGCAATTTTCGATTTTCTCAAGCTGTAAATTCGTTGAGGCACTAGGTAAGGCATTCCGAAGTAAATCGTACCCGCTAGCTCCAATTGCCAGTATAGGTATATTTAATTTTTTATAGGTTGTAAAATCAGCAATATCTTGAGGAAAAGCCTGATACCAGGAATTCGAACAGCGAATAGCATCTTTATTATTGTAAACATCGATATAAATTGCTCTATCAAAGCTACTTACACTTTCTTTATTGACCAAGAGATGATCAAATAACCAAGAAATGACTATTGACATGCGCCCCTCAAGAAGCTGTTCAGGTAATTCCTTTACTTGGTTGAATGATAACCACCATGGGTAAAGATAATTAGCATCTAATATAGGTAACATAGGAAGTTGATACATACTGGGGTCCGGATGTGGAGTGTCTAATAGAACTAACTTGATAGTTGTTGTTGGGTAATTGCAGGCATAGCTAAAAGCAACATGGGCCCCGATATCATGTCCACCAATATATACTTTCTCAAAACCCAAATACCGCACAAGTTCGCTAATGTCTTTTGCCATATTCTTTTTGTCGTAACCAGACTCTGGTTTCCCTGAACTTCCCATACCCCGTATTTCAACAACAATTACTTGGTAATACTCAGATAATAACGGCATGATATGATGATAGGCCCACCATGTTTCGGGATAACCAGGGATTAATATCAGTGGATCGCCTTGACCACCAATAACGTAATGTATTTTTACGCCGTTTACTTTCGTGTAATGGTTCGTAAAGCCGGGTAATAATTTAATGAGTTCTTTGTCTGAATAGGATGAATCCATAATATGTGAATAATTTAAGCTACCATTGAATTTTCATTGACTAAATTAGCTTGTATTTTCTTAACTTACAAGTATGTAGTATACTGTATACTTGTAATTTTTTTTATAAAATATTGATAATCAGATGAAATTAATTAGTCAAATAGCAAGGGAAACTGGCATACCGATAGGGACTATTCGTTTCTATGAAAAGAGCGGACTTATAGCAGGCACAACAAAAAAGGAAGTAACATCCAATAATTATGTTTATTATGACCAGGAAGTCATCGAAAAACTGAGGTTTATTCAGATGGCAAAAGCGGTAGGCTTTACCTTGGCTGAAATTAAAGAAGTTATTGATGCATGGTATAAGAAGCAATTTAATAAGTCTGCGAAAATAGAAGTACTCAATCTGAGGTTGGAGCAGATTGATACTAAGATGAAGGAACTTAAAGCAATGAAAAAACAGATAGTACTTTGTAAATACAATATTGAAAATGACTTAAGTCGTTAATTTATGATAATCAATTTCCTTAATGAAACAAGGAGGCGTAGTATTCTCGTGTGAAAAGTGCTTCCCGAGGGTTTTTATGACTGGAAGCCAGATTCGGAAGCCATGACAGCTATTCAGATAATAAGGCATGTTTTACAAGCCGATTATGGTTGGAATATGATTATTAATAAAGAAGGTATGGACAACTATCATACACCTTGGGATGGCCGATTCTACTTTAGTGTTGATGATGAACTCATATTTGCAGAGCCTTATCGCCAAAATTTCTTACAAAGCGTTAGAAATTTTTCTGGTCAACAATTGGCAGACATTATCATTCACCCGGGGAGTGGTTCGGAAAATTTCCTTGGTAACTATTTATTGCGTAGTGCATATCATGAATCTGTACATGCTGGGCAGTTTATAAGTTATCTTCGAGAAATAGGAGTGGAAAGACCCTTTATCTGGGATTAATTCATGATCATGAAACGAGCATTCAATCTATTTTTAAGACTTAAATAGTATTTTGTAAATTCATATCGATGAGTAAAATACTTAAAAAATTCAACCAGGTATTTTGTAATAATTTGTAAACAAGTATAAGCGAAAAATGGCTTATTATTTTTGTGCGAAAAATAATAAGATGACGTACCTAAGGATCAGAACTAAAGCTGTGAATTATTTTCAAAATCCGATAAACATGCTTTTATAATAAAATTCATTATATCATGGAGGTAAGTTAGGAAAAGAATTAGAGTATTGTACTTAAGTGACTCTATGTATGGATTAAACATTTTATATTTCGTGTTTTTTAAATTTAAATGTGTATATTTATAGAACCTCCCTACGTGCAGCACCTTGTTAAGGATACAAGACGATAGTATGCAAGGACTTCACATAAATATTCAACAATGATTTCGACATCGAAAAGGGGAATAGCATTCCTTTCGACTTTTCCACCACGCGCCTGCGGTATTGCTACATATACAACAGATTTGATAAAAGCCATTTCAAGTAAATTCCAAGGTTCATACCATCTTATTCCTATCCCAATTGAAGAGTCTAAAAGTTATAATGACTATGATTCCGCTCTGCTAGGTATATTGGATATGACCGATCCGCTTTCATTTGATGCTATATTCGAAAACATCCAACTATATAAACATATCGATTTGATCTGTATCGAACATGAGTTCGGCTTATTCTCAGCACAGGAAGCGAAATTCAGGTCGTTCCTTTCAGAACTTTATGAAGCACAAATCGCAGTTGTAATTACTTTTCATACGGTATTACCATCTCCAGAGAAAATCCTATTTGACCAAGTTTCTGCTATTGCGGATTATTGTTCACAGATCATCGTAATGACTCAAAGCTCTGCTGAAATCCTTATTAATGCTTACCAGATTTCTCCGAATAAAATAACAGTGATCGCACATGGTACGCATTTAGCCCCAGCAACAGATAAACGTGCGATTTTAGAACGTTATAATCTACTGGATAAGAAGATTCTAAGTACGTTTGGCTTATTGGGGCCAAGTAAGAGTATCGAAACAACACTTTATGCACTTCCTGCTATTATCGAGCAGAATTCCAATGTGATGTTTCTTATTTTAGGGCAGACACATCCTACGTTGTTGCTGCGAGAAGGGGAAACCTATAGAAATCAACTACAGGAAATAATAGATCATCAAGGAATCTCCGATCATGTCAGATTTGTTAATGAATTTCTCCCAATTGAAGCTTTGCTGGATTTTCTATCTATTACCGATATTTATTTATTTACATCAAAAGACCCTTTTCAGGCGGTTAGCGGTACATTTTCCTATGCCCTGAGTTCAGGCTGTCCCATTGTTTCAACACCGATTCCCCACGTCAGGGAAGTTTTGAAGGAAGATATGGGAACAATGATCGATTTTGAGGCATCTGATCAGCTCGCAGATGCTGTCAGTCAAATTTTGGATGATGCCCCAAGGCTAAAGAAAATTCGTCATGTGAATCTCCAAAAAATGGTTAAAACTTCTTGGCAAAACGTCGCTATAGCACACGTTAATCTATTCGAACTTCTCATTGACGATAAAAGAGAGACGATATATTCAATCCCGCCTCTCAATCTAGACCATATCTTTCGTATGTCAGCGGAGAGAGCATTTACTCAATTTGCAGATATAAGCATGCCAGACGTGGCCAGCGGTTACGCCCTGGATGATAATGCGAGAGCGCTTATCGCTATATTGCATCACTATAAATTATACGAGTCTTTGGAAGACCTCGATCTGATACAGAAATTTTTAAATTTTATAGACTATTGTATGCAAGACGATGGCACATTTTTGAATTATGTAGACAGTTATGGTAATTTTACCATACAAAATGAGCAGGAAAATCTTGAGGACGCAAATGGAAGGGCTATATGGGCATTGGGTGAAGTGGCTGGTTTAGCCAATCTTTTACCAGAACAAATAGTTGAACTTGCCCGGGTGCTTTTGAATAGGGCTTCCAAGCATGCTTTAGTTTATTATTCAACCAGATCAATGGCTTTTACGATAAAAGGATTAAGTTTTATGAAAGGTGAGAAGTATAAAGCTATCATTGAGGTTTTGGCTAATCGTCTGGTTGCCATGTTTGAGTACGAAAGTACTGCAGATTGGCAATGGTATGAATCCTATATGACCTATGGCAACAGTGTAATTCCGGAAGCATTATTAGCGGCCTATGAGTCAACTGCAAATAACAGATATAGAGACATTGCCTATCAATCCTTCGATTTTTTGTTAAGTAGAATTATAGTTAATGATGAGATCCATGTTATTTCCAATAAAGGATGGGCACAACGCGACCAGCCACGAGCCGAATCCAAAGGGGGAGAACAGCCTATCGATGTTGCCTATACGATTATTGCTCTTGATAGATTTTATAGGCATACCAAAGATGAGCATTATAGGAGGACCATAAGAATTGCATTCGAGTGGTTCTTGGGACGCAACCACCTACAACAAATAGTATATAACCCAGTTACGGGGGGATGTTTCGATGGTTTGGAAGAGCGGGCGATAAATATTAATCAAGGAGCAGAATCTACTATAAGTTATCTATTGGCAAGGCTTAAGATGGAAGCCTATTTACCCGAAAACATAGGTTGATGGAGTTATTAGAGAAAGAGCTTTGCCGATATAATCGCAGTTATTAATTAGAACGGGTACAAAAACTGGTGTATAAATATGTTGTAATAGCAACCAAGAGGTCGCATTTCTTTTAGCGAAACTGATGACGGTAATTCCTTTAAAATTTGCTGTATCTCATAAACCGTTCCGTTCTCTTGGTTAGTCTGGCTGCTTGTACTTGGCTGGCTACCAAAAGAGGTATAAAAATCTTTGACAGTAAAAACGGAAGCTGTACAACATTGACAATTGCAGACGGATTATCAAGTGATGATGTACGTTCATTAGCTGAGGACTCGGATGGACAAATATGGGCAGGTACAAGCTATGGACTCAACCGGATACAATACGTTCCCAATGAAGGAAGAAAACATAAGACTATAGTTTCAGCCTTCGATTTAAGCGACGGGCTGAATGGAATGGTTTTTAATCCCAATGCAGTATATACGGATAAAACGGGTAAAATATATCTGGGGACCAACTAAGGCTACCTGAGTTTTTATCCAAGAAAAATTCCTGTCAACAAAAGTATTCCCCGCGCACGATTTACCGAATTGTTGTTGTCTAATGAACTGATGAATCCGGGGGATAAAAGAAACGATCACATGGTACTTCCCCGTTCGATTGTCGATCTTGACCAGATCGTCCTGAAACACAATGAAACAAACTTCACAATTCGCTTTTCAGCATTCAATTTTATACATCCCGAAAAAAATAGATACAGATATAAATTGGAAGGGATTGACAAAGAATGGATAGAAACGTCACGTAGCACCGGATTTGCTTCCTATTCCAATCTTAATCCAGGTCATTATGTGCTCAAGGTTTATGCTGGCAATGAGGATAATGTCTGGTCACCGAACCCCATTGAGATGCATATTATTGTCAATCCACCTTTTTGGTTATCCTGGTGGGCTATCGTTATTTATATCATTGCTTTTGTATGGTTGGTTCGGTTATTTATTAAACATCGTTTAAAACGAAAACAAGACCAGCTTGACCAAAATGCACGTATGTTGGAAGCACATAAGCTGCATGAAATTGACCAGTTAAAATTAAAGTTTTTCACCAATATCAGTCATGAGTTTAAGACACCGTTGTCGCTGATCATCAGTCCGCTCGAAATGCTGCTGAAAGACTCCAGTTATCCTGAACAGCAGACTGTACTGGGAGTGATGTGCAAAAACGCGCAGAAACTGTTGACTATGGTCAACGATATCTTGGATTTTAGAAAACTCGATCAAGATAAAGCGAGGCTAAATATCTCATCGGGTAATATAGTCGAATTTGTCAAAGAGATCAGCACGTCATTTCTGTCTATTGCAGCTGAAAAATCAATTAAGTTAACATTTACGACCAATCATCAATATATTGATACGACGTTTGATAAAGATAAAATGTACATGGTGTTATCAAATTTGATATCCAATGCCTTTAAGTATACAAAAAATAAAGGACATGTGGATGTCAGGGTTGACATATCCGAGATGGTAATTGATCATCAAATTGACAAGAAGCTCAGTATCACCGTTTCTGATACAGGAATTGGAATAGCAAAGGAAGATTTGGATCATATTTTTGATCGTTTCTTTCGAATTGAGTCCAATGATACGCATGGTATAACAGGGACAGGTGTTGGACTTCATATTGTAAGTGAATTTGTTAAGATGCATGCCGGCACAATCGAGGTCGACAGCGAACTAGGCAAAGGGACAATCTTTACGGTCCATCTACCGATGCCGAAAGAAGGCTATAGTACAAACAAACAAGACGTCATCTATTCGGGTAACGAAATTGAAAAATATGAAGAAAATAACGTCGAAAAAGATAAGAAAACGATCACAGAAGCAGACCGTGACGTTTATACACTGCTAATTATTGATGATAACGAAGATTTTCGTTTATTTCTAAAGGATCTTTTTAACCGTGATTACAGAATTTTGTCTGCTAGAGATGGTCAATATGGTTATGACCTTGCTGTTGAGCATATTCCGGATATTGTTCTTTGTGATGTCATGATGCCTAATGTTGATGGTTATGAATTTTGTCGAAAAATTAAGCAAGATATACGGACATCTCATATACCTGTTATTTTACTTACTGCAAAATGCTCAGATGAAAATCAATATCAGGGCATGGAGGCCGGAGCTGATGCTTATATTTCAAAACCCTTTAATATAGATATTCTCCGCGTTACGCTTAACAACATTGCTAGGAGGCAGAAACAACTCCAGGAAAAATTCAGATCAAGAGCCGATATTTCGACAACTAAACCCCAGATTGTTTCGATGGATCAGAAGTTTATGCAGAAAGCTATAACGATAGTTGAGACTAATCTGGAAAGAACTGACTTTTTGGTCGAAGATCTATGTCGGGAGATGGCTATGAGTAGAGTTAATTTTTATAAAAAGATACTTGCTTTGACAAATAAAACACCGTCCGAATTTATCCGCTTTATAAGACTTAAGAGAGCTGCAGAGCTTCTTGAAAAAAGTCAGATGTATATTGGTGAAGTGGCATTTTTGGTCGGATTCAATGAGCCCAAATATTTTAGAAAATATTTTAAAGAAGAATTTGGTGTCACGCCCAATGAGTATAAAAAGACGGTTACACATCAATCTGATAGTTAAGTTGAGATCTGATATAATAAATGTACTCTTGCAGGTATCATAAGGAATCTCACCGAAAGTGCTGAGTTCTGAACTGAGTCTGTTAGAATCTCATCAGCTTGTCAAAAAAAAATAGAATATACACCCCGGAAAGATATAACTTACTATGTTTTGACCGATCACGCCCAAGAAATTTCGGACGTCTTAAATACCTTAATTGAATTTGGATTGTCTAATCGTAAGCAAGTGATCAAATCTATGCATCAAGAAGAAAATTAATTTGGAAAAAATCATGAACTTTTTGAAGTAAGATTTATTGAATATAGATAGGAATAGTAAGAGAAAAAATGAAATAGTGTTCCCAAAAGACAAACTATTGGGAACACCACATTTTTATAAATCTACTTTTTATCCAAAATCTTACTTGTTATTTTATTAGCAAGTGGCAATAGGAGTAATACGCAAGAATAAACAATAGGCAATGAGAATGACCATGATCTTAAGAGTTCACATATTCTATTTTCAACCGGAGTATCTTCAGTAAAACTTGATAAAACTGACATCACAAAAGTTGTAGGCAGAACTACTAAAAAGGTACTCAATATTTTATAAATTCTAACTTTCTTAGAATTTTCCATTATCATTTTTTCGCTTTTCCGGTTCAGGTATGATTTCAATGACGTCCCAGTGTTCTATAATTTTATCTTTCTCAATTCTATAGAGATCATAGAAGGCAACATGTTCTCTTTTGAAAGAACCCTCACTTATTACCAGGACAAAATTGCCCTCTCCGAGTACTTTATGTATTTTATGATAAATTTGAGGTTGTCCCTCTCTTTTCCATTGTTCCATCGTATTTAAAAACTCCTTTACTCCATCTCCCATTTCTGGATTATGTTGAATTAATTCGTCTTCCTCAAAATAATTAGAGGCTAAATCTATTTTGCCGTTGATAAGAACGTCTTGAACAAACTGCTGTGCAATGGATTTGTTAGTCTCAGTTTTATGATGATCTTTCGCTTTAGTCTTTCCGTCGGTCATTGTTCTGCCGCTTTTGTTCAAGTTTTTTGAATTGAATTGAAGATTATCCCAATGTTCAACACTTATTCCATTTTCAAAGCGATGTATGTCGAAAGCAACCGTAGGTTCAAAGAGAAAATAGTCTACATGAACAAAACCATAATCTCCATCTTGAAATTTGCGGACTACATTTGTGTAAACTTTATCCATCGGCATTTGCTCATGTAAATCTAAAATTGATTTTAAGCCCGTTGCCACATTTGGATTATGTTGTTTATAAGAAGTAGGGCTGAGTAATCCGATCTCTGCCAAGCTTTCAGTTTCAATGCTATTTTGTATAGCTTCAGCTTTATCTCTATTCGATAATTCCATTTTTTTTATTTTAATGATTAACTGTGGTCAAAGGTACTGACCTTCTGTACCGCAAAAAATATGGGTAAAAATATTACAATAGTGAAAATATTGTCCCTATACTGCTTTATGTGAAATATGCTTAGATTTGGTTAGTAAAAGAAATGACAATGTACGAGAAAAAAATACCAAAAGATTTTAGCTGTGGCATCAGTATTACACTTGAGATTATGGGAGGAAAGTGGAAGCCCTGTTTGATTGATTCTATTAATAAAGGAATGCATAGGCCCAGCGAGTTAGCGAAACATCATCCAAATGCAAGCAAACGGGTTTTGAGCTTACAACTAAAGGAGTTAGAAGCGTATGGCGTTATAAGAAAAGTAATTCATCCTGTACTTCCTCCTAAAGTCGAATATTTTTTAACTGAAGTAGGTGAATCTCTTTTACCACTTGTTGATATGATGGAAAATTGGGGTAGTGAATTTATGAGTGAATTCAACAATAGACAAGAGAATATACACGTAGGCGTTACCAAAATGTAGTTTATATTTGTGGTACGAATGAGTGGATGGACGAGGATCTGTAAAGGCAATATTATCAATCAGAACGATTTTTGACTTTACTTGTGGATATTTTAGATTATCAGAAGTGAATGACAGCAGGTCTGACTCAAGAGCACCCGATCGTTGTTTATAAACGGAAACAAGGCAGAGGTTACTAAGAACTTTTGATATAGTTATATGAACTAAAAAAGGCAGCAGATGCGGTTTTTTTTGATACACAATAATTGCTAAATTTGGATGTTGAATTTGGTATGCAGCACATAGACGACTAAAAAGAAAATAAAAAAAGACTAAAGATTGGGAAATGACCGATGTATTTGAAAATTACCTGTTCTCAATAGGAGGATTATCAGCTGCGGAAATCCACTTTTCTGCACAATTTTTCAAACCGATTCACTTAAAAAAAGGTGATTTTTTTATTCATGAGGATGAATCCTGCCGCCATATTGGGTTTATCGCTAGTGGTGCCGTAAAAGCATATGCTAACGACAAAGAAGGAAAGGAAAATATAACCTGCTTCAAGTTTGAAAATGAATTTGTCACCTCGTTTTCGGAATTTGTAATGCAGACAAAATCCAGAAGGAGTATCAGGGCTATTGAAGACAGCATAATCTATAGAATAAGCTATCCGGATTATCGATATCTGCTTGATCAGGTGACCGCTTGGAATGGAGTTATAAAATTGGTGGTGGAGCAGGAATATTATCAAAAAGAACGTTATTTACTGAATTATAATAATAAATCAGCTGTGGATAAATACCGTTATGTTCTTTCTAACGAACCGAAGCTCGTTCAGCGCATAGCAATGCAGGATTTGGCGTCGTATCTGGGCGTCACACAACGATCGCTTACACGTGTGAAGGGACAAATACACAGACCCAACGTATTATAGGACAAATGTCCTTACGCAATTCTGATGAGCGATGTAAATTTGTAAAAAAACATGTTACGTCAAATTGCTCCCGAAGTGTTCCACATTTCATTAATGCCGCGAAATAGTATTAACTGCTATATTATCGAAGGTGTATTGGTAGACTCCGGAATCAGGAGCTCATATACTATTGTAAAGAATGCTCTTCAAAAAACCGCTGTTCATCAACATATATTGACGCACGCACACGCAGATCATCAGGGCTGTAGCGATCAGATATGTGCTGAGTTCGCAATACCCTTACTCTGTCACCCCAACGAAGTTTTTAGGACTGAAACAGGTATGGTAACCAATGATTATCCAAATCCGCAACACTGGATAGCAAAGCTTCAACAAAAGTATTGGGCAGGTCAAGGACATAAAGTCGACCGAACAATCGTTGAAAACGATAGGGTCGGAAACTTTCGCGTAGTAGAAACACCGGGGCATTCGGCAGGTCATATTTCTTTATTCCGTGAACGCGATGGTGTACTTATAATCGGAGACGTAGCGATAAATATGAACCTGCTTACAACTGCAACAGGTTTGCGGCTTCCGCCAAATATATTCACTTCAGATCAACACCGCAATATAAAATCGCTACAGAAATTAGCAAAACTGAACCCTGCCATCATCTGTTTTGGTCACGGACCGATCATGCGAAATACTGATCGCAAGTTTGAGCAATTCGTGGCTAAATGCAACGGGTTTATTTAAACCGTACCTTAGTGCTTTAAATGTGTATTTGTAATTTTGCTTAATGTCAATGCATTTCAGCCTTATATAATTTACATTTTTATGCTCAGGAATCTTTGGTTACTAAAACCAAAGACCTAAATTTACGAGACTCAACAGCAGGTATTTTGTGAAAATATTATGGAACTGATACAACTTTATGACAGTCTGTTCAATCAGGCTATTCGACAGATTAGCAGAGGAGAGGTTCAAATTGATCGGAAGATAGATGATAATGGAGACAGACGCCGCGGTCTGACCTTATTGATAAGACCCAGCGATGATATTAAAGTACTTGTTAGGGCGTTTCAGGACGAAATGCTAAATATTGAGGGAGAGCAGTATTATCAGCCAATTTCTGATCTACACGTTACAGCACTTTCGATAATCTCTTGCTATGAAGGTTTCGATATAGGTCAGGTTCATATTCCAGATTATGAATATATTATTTCGCAAAGCCTCGAAGAAATTCCTAAGACCAAGCTGACGTTTAAAGGGATAACAGCAACTCGGGAGGCCGTGATGATACAGGGTTTTCCGATGGACGAGGGCCTTGAAATGCTGCGCGACCGTTTAAGAAATAATTTCAAATCCGCAAATCTGCAACAGAGCATGGATTCGAGGTATAGACTGACTACTGCACATATGACTTCAGTACGTTTTCGGAAAGAACTGCAATCTCCTTCTAAATTTGCGAATTTATTGCATGATTACAGAAAGGTCGAATTTGGTGAAATGAGAATAGAATCGCTTGAATTGGTATACAATGATTGGTATCAGAACAGCAATATCGTCAAAACACTTCGTTGTTTTAGTGTATAAATTTCAGTTCTGAAATTATTTGACAGCAAATATTGTAGCAACTGATAAAACAGTAATAAACAAAATTGACATTTAAAACATACTGATTAGTATGTTTTTGTTTTACATTTGCTCTATTCTTTTAATTGAGTCAGATAATGAAAAAATCCTATATCATATTGCTTGGTATCATCTTCATACCGGTGCTTTTGGTCGTACTGAATGATAATGGTGTAAATTCAAGCATTGAAGATAATCTTGAATTCCAGCCGAAGCTTTCTCAATACAGATTATTTCAGGGTAAAATGGCGGATCTTACTCCAATTGAGGAGGCCGAGCTACTCACTATTTCATCGACACTATTTACAGATTATGCCGAAAAACAACGCTTTGTTGTTCTTCCCAAGGGAAAAAAAATGGTGGCGCGTGGAAATGCGCTGCTCGATTTTCCAGACGGCACCATATTGGCCAAAACTTTTTTCTATCCCAAAAACTTGGGGGAGGGGAGAAAACTTATTTTGGAAACGAGGCTGTTGATTAAAAACAAGTCGCAGTGGAATGCGGCTACCTATAAATGGAACGATTCGCAGGACGAAGCCTACCTGCTTACAGCCGGCACTACTGTTCCGGTTACCTTTTGGGATGAAAAGGGCAACAGCAGGAAGACCGCTTATAAAATTCCATCCAGGGTGGATTGCATCGCATGCCATAGGCAGGGCAACCGTGTCTTTCCAATCGGTCCTAAACTTAGAAATCTCAATATTGAGGTAAAACGAGAGGCGAAGTCTGTGAACCAGCTAGCGTACCTCAGGCAAAGGGGCAGGCTTGAGATTACATCGTTTTTAGGAATTGGCCGAATGCCAGATTACCGCACTCCTTTAGAGCCGCTGGAGCGGAGGGCTCGGGCTTACCTTGATATCAATTGTGCCCATTGCCACAGTCCTGGCGGGATAGGCGGGATCACCCAACTCGACTTAAGGTATGAAACTCCCATGAATGAGACTGGTATCCTGCTCAAGCAGGGAAAAATTGCCGGTAGGATCAGTATTTCCGGAGAATTGCACATGCCTAAGATAGGGACGACAGTTCCTCATGATGAAGGCATCCGGCTGATTTTGGATTATATCCGGCAGCTCGATGACAAGAAATAAAAATTAAGAGCAGAAAATTCCTAATTATCGGTATATTTCACACCACAGTATAGATATAGTATATTTATTATGAAAAAGGCAGAGACAACGCGGCTAATGATCCTGCGCAAGGCATTTGAACTAATTTATGCAAAGGGATACCGAAACACTAGTGTAGACGAGATAATCGCCACCACGCAGGTGACTAAGGGCGCATTCTATTACCATTTCAAATCCAAAGATGCGATGGGCTTAGCCATTATAAACGAAATATTGAAGCCGACGTTAAACGGAAGCATTATCGAGCCACTACAGTCTGGAAGCGATCCTGTGGAAAGTATTTATGGCCTGATTCGTTATTTATTGCTTGAAGATAAATTCCTAAGAGTCGAATATGGATGTCCCGCAGCGAATTTTACACAAGAAATGACTCCTTGGGAGAGTAAATTCAGAAAAGTTCTCGAAGAGCTTACCGATGAATGGGTGAATGTCATGGTATCGGCACTTGAAAGAGGGAAGGAGCGGGGGGTAATTCGTACTGATGTAGTACCCCAACAAGTAACACTTTTTATTATTTCTGGTTACTGGGGTATCAGAAATTTCGGAAAACTTGCAAACAGCAAAACAGCCTATTTACCCTATCTGAAGGAACTTAAGAACTATCTGGGGAGCCTGAAATAATTCTGGCCTGCCATACTACAACAAGTTGCGAGCAGAAACGAGAAAATCCATTTGTCGGGTAAATTATAATCTTCCCTAGCAAGTAACAGCAGCATATAGATTTTTTACATTTAAAACATACTAAGTAGTATGTTTTAAATGTATCTTTGAAATCAGGAAATAAGTTACGCAAGTTTGGACGATAGCGATCCCAGAAAATCATTCGTAGCAACAAAACATAAAAACAATAAACACAATGCACTCCACATTATTACTTGTACACTCATGGAGCCGATGGCTTGTGCTGGGCTTTTTACTTTACGCAATCTACCGTGCTTCGATAGGCTATTTCAAAAACGAACTGTTTACAAAAGCAGATGATAGTGTTAGGCACTGGACAGCAACCGCAGCGCATATCCAGCTGATGCTCGGAATCATACTGTTTACCAATAGCCCCGTTGCCAAAGGCTACTGGGCATCCGGACAGGAATTACTACAAAATTTCGATACGACCTTTTTCGGGTTGATCCACAGTATATTGATGTTAACTTCGGTTGTGATACTGACAATCGGCTCGGCTTTAGCGAAGCGTACGACTGCCGATCGCGATAAGTTCAGGATCATGCTCTTGTGGTTTTCTGTTGCGTTGCTTATCATTTTTATTGCGATACCATGGCCATTTTCACCGTTTTCAAACAGACCTTACTTAAGAACATTCTAAACATGAAACACTATTTTGTCACATCTGTCGGCAGGCTAAGATTGCTTGCTTTTATGGAGGGCATTTCACTGCTCGTGCTTGTATTTGTAGCGGTACCAATGAAGCATTTCTTTGACAACCCTGTGCTGGTAAAGGCTATCGGTCCAGTGCATGGCGCATTGTTTTTGCTTTTTATATTTAATACACTGCGCGTTGGCGTGGAAGAGGGATGGAAATTCAGGGCAACGACTTGGAAGGTTCTTCTAGCATGTATTGTTCCATTCGGTACGTTTTACATAGACTATAGCATTCTTCGCAGGATAGATCCAAGGGGCTGAAACGCTAATTCAATTTTTTAATAGCCTGTTTTATAGTGAGAAAACAATTTCAGATAAACGATACAAGCTTGATGGTTAGGTAAACAGAGGGGTACTGCTATTTTCCGGTTGCCAAGTTGTTGTGGTTTTATAAACAGATTTTTCTAACTTTCCGTAGTTAAAAGCCGCGAGTAGTTTGAACTATTTGCCGGTGAAATTTCTATGCAAGTAGATATTTGTTTTACCGACATTGTATTCCCCAAAATTTGCAGATTTATAAAATATATCGTTTACAGATTGATTCAATTTAACATATTCTTGAAGAAATTTTATACCCGTTTACTGAAAAAATAAATGGAATTGATAGGAATGACAATTTAAAGACGTAGATTTGTTCCTCATCAATAATAAACTTAAGATATGATATATTTAGGAATTCTGGTCGTGTTCGGACTCATTACATTATTCGCATCTTTTTATACAGTAAAACAAGAATCAGCAGCTGTGGTAGAAAGATTAGGTAAATTTTTGAAAGTAAGCCACGCCGGTCTGCATTTAAAAATTCCGTTTTTGGATCAAATTTCTAAACGTTTGAATCTTAGAATAAAGCAATTGGATGTCATCATCGATACCAAAACCTTGGATAATGTTTTCGTAAAGATGAAAGTTTCTGTTCAGTATCAAGTGATCAGAGAAAATGTAAAAGACGCTTATTATCGTTTGGAAAATCCTGAAAATCAGATTACGTCTTATGTTTTTGATGTTGTTCGTGCTGAAGTTCCAAAAACAAAATTAGATGATGTTTTTGTAAGAAAAGACGATATTGCAAATGCTGTGAAAAGTGAATTGCAGGAAGCCATGCAAAGTTATGGCTACAATATTATCAAAGCCTTAGTGACAGATATCGATCCTGATGAACAGGTTAAACACGCCATGAATAGAATCAATGCTGCAGAACGGGAAAAAACTGCCGCAGAATACGAATCTGAAGCTCAAAGAATACGAATTGTTGCTGTTGCAAAAGCCGAAGCGGAATCTAAAAAGCTTCAGGGGCAAGGAATTGCCGACCAACGAAGAGAGATTGCAAGAGGATTGGAAGAATCTGTAAAAATGCTGAATGCCGCCAATATTAACGCTCAGGAAGCTTCTGCTTTGATCGTGGTAACTCAGCATTATGACACGTTGAATTCTATTGGTGCCAATACTAGAAGCAATTTGGTATTGCTTCCCAACTCACCAACAGCCGCAAGCTCCATGCTGAATGATTTGGTTGTTTCAATGGCAGCAACACAAAAAATGGATGAATACAATAAAGCTCAATCGCCCGAACTTCCCAAAAATGGAGGTCCTCAGGAATAGCTATCTGCATACAATTACAAGTGCTATAATGGCTCATTAATCATGGCAACTCATTTTAAATAAGGATTAACCACTGTGTTATGGGAGGAACTAAGTAATAAACCCTTTTGGTGCTTCAAATCCAAATAAGAATGCTAAATTTATGTAACTT
Source organism: Sphingobacterium prati (assembly GCF_013167215.1). GTDB lineage: Bacteria > Bacteroidota > Bacteroidia > Sphingobacteriales > Sphingobacteriaceae > Sphingobacterium > Sphingobacterium prati. The sequence continues at coordinate 24,203 of NZ_JABJWY010000024.1, read as the reverse complement.
TAATTTTACAATAATTTCTTTATTTTAATATTCAAAACGTTAAAATACTATTTACGAAAGACTCTTATAATCAAAATATTATCTTTTTTTTACTCAGTACTGCTCTGAAATACATTTTTTTTATTGAATTGATCTGTTTGCAGTCTGCAGAACTTGAACTATATCTTTATATTTAGGGCAGATCTAACTGGGGAGAACATGATATCGGTAACTGAATTCTTTCAGAATTATAATCCTGTGAAGCGCGTTGTTTTTCATTTGTGCTTTTGGTTTGTCGTTTTAGGTATGCAGTTTATTGGATACCAGCGTATAGATCCCGATAATTCCTGGTTACTTTTTTGTAAAGATATCTTTTCACTTTTATCTATATTTTATGTCACTGCTTATATTATAATACCTCGCTGGTTTATCCAAGGCAAGTTTTTGCTATGTCTACTATGGTTGGTTATTATTTATGCATGGTGGTCCGTACTGACCTATTACGGTGCGCTATTGACGGTTAACTTTCTATCCCCGGATGAGCGGTTGAAGGGTTATTTGCTCTTTATGATCGATAAAGGAATCCTTGGCGCATTCCGAATTTCATCCATTACCGATTATCTATTGGATTTTATTTTTCTGGTTGCATTTCCTTTGACTGTTAAGATTGTACAATCCTTTATGAGCGTCAGAAATATGAAAGTCAACCTGGAACTTAAGAATGCCGAGCTTGAGCTCAATAATGTACAGCTCGAATTGGCTTTTCTCAAACATCAGATCAATCCCCATTTTCTGTTAAATACACTTTACAGTATCTATGTTCTGGTATCGGACAAGGATGATCGGGGAGAGCGGAGTATGATGCGCCTCAGTGGTATGATGGTCTATCTACTACACGAAAGCAACCAGCCACAGATAGAATTATCCAGAGAGTTTCAGTTAATCCGGGATTATATAGAGTTGGAAAGGCTCCGGTATAATGAATCACTACAAATCAACCTTAATCTTGAAACAGATGATGAATATTGTACGCTTGTACCGTTGATATTTTTTCCATTCGTGGAAAATGCCTTCAAACATGGCCCCCGCACTAGTGCATCTAATGCGTGGGTGACAATCGACATATCTGTAAGAGATAATATTTTGTATATGCATATCTCAAATGCATACCGGGAATTACCCAAACCTCAAAATTATATTGGCGGACTTGGTATACAAAACGTTCGCAAACGGCTGGAACTTTATTACCCTGATCGGCATACCTTCAAGACCTCTTCAGAAGCTGGAATTTACTGTGCCGAACTTATTGTCGAGCTGTTGGAAAAGGGGGGTAAAAATCAGTATAACAAATAATTAAATCATTATGTACAGGATAAAAACTATTCTTATAGAGGACGAACCGATAGCTAGAATGCGCCTCGAGAAGTTAGTCAAAAAGATCGGTATCATTGAAATTGTGGGCGTTTACGAAAATCCAACATTAGCTATTGAACTACTTAAGCAGAGTAAGATCGACCTTATCCTGTCTGATATCGATATGCCTGAGATGAATGGAGTAGCCTTCTTGAAGGGGCTTTCCCATCCACCTTTTGTGATCTTTATCACCGCTCATTATGAGTATGCTGTTGATGGCTTTGAACTGGAAGTCATTGATTATATCTTAAAACCCTTGCTGACCGAGGAACGGCTAGTGAAAGCCATAGAAAAAGTGCAGAAAGCAATTATGTTTTCACGAGGAGGTCAAGGAGAGAGCAAGTCGATTAAGGTTAAAGATCGAAACAAGACCATATTCATTGACCCAAATGATATCTATTACTTAAAGGCTTGGGGCGATTATATTCAGATCTATTCGATCGAGGGAATGCAGACACTCCTTAGTACCATGAAGGAGATGGAGACGGCATTGCCATGGGATATGTTTGCCCGGATGCACCGTTCTTACATTGTTAACCTGAAGTATATAAAAGGGGTAGAGGCGAGCAAAGTTATACTCAAAGACGGTACCGAACTATCCATCGGATTGCAATATCGAAACCAGTTATTTACCCGAATGGGCCTTAGTTAAACATTGATAGCTTCATGCCGAGGTAGTCCATATTTACCGATCCGCATCCGATAGAAATTCATCATAAAGTGGTAAATCACAAGCTCATATAAGCGCTGGTCGCTCATAAACAATCTGTTCACAAACATGTGAATATAACTGGACAACAAGGATTCAGCTGTTTGCGAATAGACCAAATCAGGCTCTTTCGATTTTATTAACCTGAATATTTCACTTTGGACCTGATTCATTTCCGCAAGATCGGAAAGGGGGAGACTTTGTAAGACCAATTCATCAAACCAGTGTTTTCGCAGCTTAAATTTTTGATTCAGCTGTATTCGCATCTGCCTTTCGTTGCCAAACTCATTATGGTATAAGCCGTACATATTTTTGCAGAAATCCCGCCTTTCAGCCCATGTTAACCCAGCATTTTCAAAAATACAGTCGATATAATCAAAAGCGAGTTTCCACCGATCATTGATTTTTGTGGATTCCTGTATTTTTTGAACAACCAGCTCACTTTCGTAATAGAATAGCTCCTCGCTTTTTTCCATGCAAAGTGGAGTATATCGTTCGACCTCACGGACGTAGGTATCATACGAGACTTCAGCGATCTGTCCGTTTTCTAGGAGCTTATTCAGATTAGCGTTCAGACAAGATACTACGTGATGAAAGGTCTGTTGGTCAAAGAGCTCTATACGGAGCCTGATGTGTGGCCTAGGGTTATTATAGCGAATAAAAAACCACTTTTTCGCTATCTTTTCCTGTTTGAGCGTCCCAATTATTGCCGGAATATAATCACTTAAAAGATGGTCAGCCATGCTGTTACCGCAAAAGATTTTTGCGTACACCCAGTTGCTTCCTAGGGGGAAGTTCCGTGTAAGATCACTCACAATTGGAGGAGTACATTCTTGTTGTGCCATCACAGCTGAATAAAAAGGAATAATCAATTCATTTGCATATGAATACCCATTTATGTCCCTTACTGGAGATTTAAAATTGTCAAGGATGTTTTCTGTCAAGATGACCTCCTTCTTGGCCAGTTGTTCGACTAGCATTTCGATGCACAGGATATTATCCAGATTGAGTAATAATTCATTGTCGCCATTAGTCAGCACTACGTTGACTGGTATCATATGCTTTTGTCTGATATCAGCGATGAGCGACCTTTTTCCCAGGGTTGTATCAGGAATTTCTGCTATTTTGGAAAGCCGCCATTGCTCACGGCACAAAATGATATTTTTATAGCTGACTCGTGGCAGTCGAGGTTGATTTTTTAATGTACCCCAGCTCCAACCAATATCCAAGCGATGATTCTGAAACTGAAAATCAGCTAAAAACTTGTATAAGTTCATACCATCGGAAAAATTATGGGCCGAGGTGAGCCGTGGCTCAATGATCTGTTTGAAAGTTTTAGACCACAGATATAATTTTCCAGCTTTCGCAAATACATACAGATCATTGATGCCGACCTGCTTTTGAACAGCGCCAGGCGTCACTGCCAAGCATATCGTTAACATTCGGATTTCAGGTCGTTGAAGGATGTTGCCCAAACGGGCATCGGGTAAATAAGCTATTTCCGCCAATTGTGTCCTACCAAAGTGCTCTTGTTCTTTCACTGCAGATTTATAGAGGGCATCCGATAGTTTAGGATCCAAATAAGCAAATCTTGAAAAAAGATTGCCAGAAGAAGAGCCTCCGATGTTTCCAAGATTAAAGAGCATTTCCTCCGCAGATTCCCTATGCAATAGATTTCCAAACGCATAGAAAGACTTAGGAATAAGCTGATCCTCTGTTGTTTCGATACCCAGCAGATCCTCGTCGGTTATTATTATCTCCGAGAAACGGTTCATTGCGCTTGCGTGAAATTTTTCATTGACCAATTTCTGATACCGATGTGGTTTGTCTGGCGCAGCTATTCCGTTTGTATTGTTTAGATCAGACAGTACCTCATCCATCATCCGGTACGTATTTTTGTTGCTGCCATAACCTATACCGGCATCCACGTCGAGTGCATGCAAAAGCGAAACCATACGATCACCAAATCGTTCTTGAAATGCAGTGCTGAATCGTTCAAAATCCCCCATTGGCTTAGGGTTATTCAATGCCAATAAATTTTGGAGCTGCTTTTCCAGCATGTTGATCACTGAATGCGGAATCTGATTTTTAGCCATTCCGAGCAATAAGTCCGCCTGGATAATTTTATTAGAATTCAAGTCCGAAAAATGCGTTCTAAGATATTCCGTTACTAAGATGTTGGTTTGTTGTAATTGCGTATTCTCCTGCAGTACCTTAGCCACCGACAGCATCGTGGGTAAATATCTATTTTTTGTATCCACCTTACGTAGGGCTCGTATGAGCTGGTCAACATACACCTCGCCAATTACACCAAGCTTCAATTCTGAAGATATTAGGCCCAACTGCAACAGCTTGTCAATATATTGCGAAGCCTGTTCCTCAGTAGTACCACGCTGTTCTAGTAAACTATGGAGCATTTTATAACTAACCTTACCCTGACTTTGGTCAAATAATTCCAGTATCTGCTCCAACACTAAGGTTGAGCGCACCTGTTTTAATGTATTTTTAACATCTGTTTGCTGATAATATTTATACCAATTGCCCTGCTTATAAATTGTAGGATTGGTATAATACGTTAGTTCTTTTGCGATATTTCGATCTTTTGAGATCAGTTCAGCAATTTCGATTAAACTTCCGGTATCTAATCGAAGGGTTGCACGGTCTGCCTGGTCTCTGGTCAGCGCCAGTTCGGAGTCATTATCCTTGTTTATACGTCCTAATGAAACGCCTGCAAATAGGCCAAAGGGTGTACTCCGAGTTGCCATTCGGACGGTATATTTAAAGAGCGTGCTGATGATTTTAATGTGTGTTTCGTTATTCTGGCACAACCATTTTTCTACTTCATTCAGAAAATTAGGACTGGCTAGATAGATTGCATCTCGCAGACGACGATCTTGATAGATATGACGTAGTTCAGATGCGATGGCATCAAAATCCGACAGCTCCATAAGTTTCGTGATTTTCTCCAGATTTAATAGGGGGGAACGGAGTAGGAAATAATCTTCACTAGTGAACGCGGTCATAGGTAAATCAATGCATGTTGAACATTTCACCAATACATTTCCGAAACATCTCGGGCGATATCGGTTTTTGGAGCGCATAGTGGCTACGCTCTTTCACAAATTTGGGATAGTCCCTTTTACAGATCGCAGAAGTGATCACCAAAAATGGTATATCAGCGATATGCTCCTCTATATTCTCTATTATTCCGCCACTGACGACCAAGTCCAAGAAAAGTATATCCGTATTTTGTAGATCAGGTGCAAAACTGGTTGGATCTTCGATATCCTTAATTGTTCCCTTGATGGATAAACTCGGAAACATTCGAATATATTCAATTATTTTCTTTATTGCCAAAGGCTCATCTTCGATAATAAGACATTTAAGGTTGGGAGGCATATAAGTAGTCTGTAACATTAGATCAGGGATTAAAAAAAGTTGTGAGAGTGCCTACCAGTTCACTCCCACAAAGCACCCTACTATTAAATTATTCTCGATGACGTGATGGTTCTGATAGTTGCCAATACTTCATCTCCATCAGCGGTTGTAAACGAAGACAGTTCTACAATACCTATAGTCTGTACATCCAGGGCAAAATCTTCGGTTGTGAAATTTTCAATACAGTCCATAACTTTATGTTTATCTGATACAAATGTGTTTTTTACCAGGTAGAAGAGAAAATTATATCGATAGAATTGAAAATAGGTCCGACGAACGTTGCTCACTGTCCGACAAAAAAATACATACCTGTGGTTAAGCGTATGTTTTCCAAAATGCGGAGCATGCTTTGATTATCCAAGTTACACTTTTAACAAATTTTTCAGGATAGTGATTGCTGATGCCTTTTATTCAAACCGAATTGAATCGATCAGACGTTTAGGACAAGGCATTTAATAGTTACTGTCTTATTTAAGATTTCGCATCGTGAAAGATGATACCAAGGCTATGTCTGTTACCATTATGGAGTGGACTAACGCCATGTTTCATGTTTACCCGATAATAGCCCTTTGTTCCCTTCACAGGTCGGAAATTGGTTGTGAAGATTACCATATCGCCACGATCTGGTTTTAACACATTTGCTTTTGATTGTGAACGAGGGATCTGTTCGGTTATGACAAACTCACCGCCGGTATAATCCTTATCAATCTGGTCAAGCATAAAAACCATCTGCATCGGGAAAAAGATTTCACCATACAAGTCCTGATGGAGTGTATTGAAGCCATCTTTACCATATTTTAAAATAAGAACAGTCGACTTTTCCTGCCCCTGTTTCCAGCAAAGTCTTTTCATGGCTATATGAGTATCTGGAAACTGTTTGTCGATATTCAGCTCCTGCATCCACAAGTTGGCAACGGGTGCTATTTTGGCGTACACTTTTTCCCGCATGGTGGTAATCAACTTAGGCAATGGGTACTGAAAGTATTTATATTCACCCTTGCCAAAACGATAGCGTTCCATATGGATTGTTTTGCGATAGGCGCCGTCTGCTTGGTATTCAGCTATCAATGTATTGCATTCCGTCATATTTAGTATATTCCGTACAATAACAAAACCTTTATCGTGCAACTCTGTGGTGATTGTCTGCCAATCTTGAGCATCTAACCTTGTTTCTATATTTTCCATAATGTTATTTTAAATATAAAATTAGCGCTAAGATGTGGTTCAGAAAATCCGAAATTTGCGGTTTTTATTAAATTAACCGCTTCCCGACCGTATTTTATCGGTGTAAAAACGAAAACGTCAAAAACATCTAGAACAATTTTAAAACAAGTGTTGACTCCATTCTACAGGACAAAAGTAAATTGAAAGAACTCATTGCATTAAACTTTGAAAAGTAATCAAAAAAGATTTGTAATACTTTCTGAAGAATAGGATGTTTTTCGGCCATTCAGTGAGAATGTAAATGAGATTCCTTATTGGGGCGTTTTTTCCAGGTTCATTTTTGTTTGAATTAAATGATGCGTCGGGTGATACGTCATGAGGTAAAACATTTCTCTTATTGTCAAATTTCCAAGCAACGGGTGTGGCAAAACAAGCGTATCAAGTTCATCGTCAGTGTATTGGTTTAGTAACTGTTGAATAGATAATAAATTTTTTTGAATATTGGCTGTGATAATGGCTTTTTGCTCAAGGGGAACTTGTTCAGGTAAAAATTGTGGTGGTGCTTTAAGGCTTGTCTTAAAATAATTTTCAATTACCGTATTATAATTCCAGGTAGGGCGGTTTATTTTCCCGAACTTCTGCATAATAAATTCCTTAGACGGCAGTACTTTCAGAAATGGCAACAAGGTGAGGTAAACATGGCTTAATTGTTGTCCTGCAGTCCATTTGCCGTTTTCTCTGTACATAAATTGTTCATCCGTCAGAGAATTTACATAATCAATCATTTCTTGGTGATTGATATAAAATCTTTCTATCAGCTCTTGTTTTGTCATCATTTTGAATTATTTATTCTCTTCACTCAACTATTACTTACTAATATAGCTTACTGCTAACGTTCCAGGCTGCGTGGCCATTCAATTTGTCTATTGCCGACCCCTTGTTAGCTGTTTTTTTATTTTGTCGACATAACTCGCTGATATGCTAAAGTTCTTTATTTATAATTGATCGTAAATATCGGTCCTCACTTCACTTTTCAAGTACAAGTAAATTTAAAAAAAGTTTCAGTGGTGACCAACGTTTCGTTGCAATGAAATTTGTTCTAACGTAAAAATAGCTGAATACAGCAAATCATATGCTATTCGCTAGGGATAAGTTATAACTTAATTAATCTTTACGCTATCCTATTTCTTAGCTTATGAAAAGCTTATTGAGCATCTAAAGTTTTAAATTTAATGCATAGATAACTTGGTTTGAAAGATATGAGAAAAGTAGTTGCAGCATTCAATATGACACTTGACGGCTTTTGCGATCACACAGCGGGTATTCCTGATGAAGAAATACATTGTCATTATACGGCTTTGTTAAACAATGCCGCTGTCATTGTATACGGTAGGATTACTTATCAGCTTATGGAATATTGGCGGCCTTTTGTGCAAACTCCTTCAGGTGAGAAATCAAAGGATGAGTTTGCATTGGCTATTGATAAAATTCAAAAAGTCGTTTTTTCAAATAGCCTGAAAAGTATAGACTGGGAGCGTGCAAAATTAGCCGATGGAGAACTTAAAGATGAAATAATAAAGTTGAAACAGCAGTCAGGTGGGGATATTTTAGTAGGGAGCCGCAGTTTAATTATACAGCTGATGAATCTTAATCTGATCGACGAATTTCAATTATGTATTTATCCTGTTGTTGTCAGGCAAGGGCTTCCACTATTTGAAAATATTGATGATAGAATAATCTTTAAACTATTAAAAACAAAGACTTTTGCACGCGGCTCGGTACTGTTATACTACCAACCGACCAGTGTGATTGATTAAAAAAGAGGAAGAAATGCATGTATGATGATATAACCTATATTTTACAAATTATTTATCAGATCGATAAATATAGCAAAATTCTGATGTCGCCTTCCAAGCTTTAAAAAGTAATGGCCGTAATTGTTGTGAATTATTGGGTACAAAAATTACTATCTTGCTGGAATAATATTAGTTAGTGAATTCAAATCGCAGATCAAAACAAAATAGGATGAAAAGAACTAATAAAGGTTTTTACCTCTATTTTATATTCATTTTAATTTTAGCCCCAATGAGTTTATTCGCCCAAAGTATTAAAAATAATTATACTTATTTGGTTAGAGAAGAAAATGGGGACTTAAATCATGATGGTAAAATGGATAAAATAACTGTAAAGATGGACACTGTGGATGAATCAAGGCCGTTAAGATTGCAAATTTTCCTATCAAAACCCAATGGGAAGCTAATGGTGGCGGTATCCTCAGATAAAATCATCGAACCACAGTATCCTGCTGAAAACCATGGCAAATTTAATGGTTATCAAATTCCGAATTTCTTTATAGAAAAAGGAATTTTAAAAGTGTGGAGCGAAATTAAAGGAGGGAATATTACTTACCACTTTAGATATAACAATAGCCATTTTGAATTGATTTATGTCGATAAACTTACATACGATGGAACCAAGGGTTATATTGACGAAAATACAGTATTCACAGAAACTAAATTTGACCTCAATACAGGAATTAGAACCGAATCCTGTGAAAAATCGGGTTCAGTTAAAGCACTGAAGGTAAGAAAAAAAAGAGTTTTGATACGGCCCTTACCCAAAATACAGGATTTCAAATTTTCTGACAAAAATCTATATTAACTGTAGTTCGTTGGATAGGAGTTTAAACATTAAATATAAACTATTGCCTTTAACATTATTCTTTGTGTGTAAACAGTATCGTTATCTTGAAATCTACTTTTCATCTGAGACTTTTTCTATTTTATAAGACATGGGGTGCACCAAATTGACCAGGCATTATAGTTATTTCCGGTCTGATCTTGAGTGAAGAGCTCAAGATCATCAATATCTGTAACATCTATATCAAAAAGATGTTGTTCATTGGGTTTTACGTTATAGGAAGAAAGGATTTTTCCGTTACCGTGGATGATAAATTGAATGCCTTCTGGTTTTTGTGCACCGTCACATAAAGCTGCTCTGATCTTCAATTTTCGCCACTTTTTTGCAAGCTTAAACTTATATAGTGATGGAGCATGGGCATATAACTCTTTACGATATATCTTCAATTAGGCCTAAATATCCACTCTAAAGGACTTGAACCGATTTTAATCTTGGTTTAGATGAAATGGCTTTTAAAACGCTTTCGCTTAAATAGCAATTCCGCTGCCACCAACTACTTTTATACCTTCTGGAAATTTTTTCCAGAAACGGATATATTTATATTTCGCTTCAAAAGCCTCATTATCGTAATCTCCTTTTAACTCCATCTGCAGCGTAATGACTGCCATATCGTCTATGATATTCAGGTTCTCTGTTTTGGATATAAGTTCGTGCAATTTTAAATTCCCTTCACGGTAAGTTTGTAAGTCGATTTCCTTTGTTATGGTCTGACCGCTAGGTACTATAAAAAGTAAATCAGTATGCAATAGCTTGTCGAGTACTTCTATATCACTATTTTTCATTGCTTCATAAAGCACCTTCTCAAGTTGTAAAATTTCGTTTTTTGTAATCATTTCTTACTATTTATTAGATTAAATTCGTAAAACACACACTTGTCGGTTATCTGTTTTTATTTTGTCATGAAGCTTTTATCGCCATGGCTTATTGTTTCCATTTTACTTTTCCGGTATGGTCATACATTTCTATAGAGGGGTTGCCTAGACTATCAACCTTTAAAACAATTCTCGGTACTTCATTATTATCTTTCATCACCAGAGATGCATTCCCGTTTTCAGTTAGCAGGTTGATACGGTTGATATTATGTCCGGGCTTACCGGATAAATCTTTATCGTTAATCAATAGGCCAGCCCTGAAATAATTGTCGTGTTTATTATCTTGTGCCAGAATACCAATGGCATCGGCATTCTGATAATCAAATGCCAGTGCATTCAGATTAGTCTCCTCATTATCAGTGATCGCCAAACCACCTCTTTCGTCGCCGTTTTTATCAAAGAAAATCAGACCTGCGGGCGTGTAAGCCCTTTTGTAAGTTTTGCCGTTGATAATGGGTTGTGGAATGTTATCCGTGTTTGCAATAACCACGCGATTTTTCCCCGATCTGTCCTTGATATCTATTCTTTCCGTTGTTAAGTTGTGTTTGTTGTTTAAATAAAAGTAGGCTGCACAAGCCATCAGGACGATATTGGAAAGAATAAGTGCGGTTAAAAATATTTTTAGTGTTTTCGAAATTGTTTGCATAATTTAATATCAGTTTTTAATTATTACTTCCTTATATTGAGCTTTTTAAGCAGTATTACTTTGTGTTCCATTTCAGATTAGCACCTTATAATCTGCTTTATTTTTGCTTTTATAAAGCAAAAATAAAGTGTGGTTTCGAGGATACCCTTTACATAGGTTGAGTGCAATGATTTTTTTATCTGGTCAGTTCTTTCCGTATTCTGCTCAACTGTGTCGGGGTAATGCTCAGGTGCGAAGCAATATATTGTAGTGGAATTCTGGTATCTATCCCCGGATGTGCTTGCAGCAATTTTAAATACCTTGTTGTGGCACTTTCGGTCAGTAAGGAAATTTCTCTTTCTTCATTTATGACTATCCATTTTTTTTCCAGATAGGCAATGTACAGGTTCTTTAATTCATCATTTTGATTAATAGCTGCTCTTGTCTGATGGTAGGGCATACATACCACTGTGGTGGTTTCAATAGCTCGCAATGTAAATTCGTTGGGTGTTTTTATGATTGCCGAAAATCTGGTACTCGCAAAATCTCTCTCCAAATAAATCCATTTATTCCAGATAGCTCCTTTTTCATCTATGAAATAAGAGTTTAATGCACCTTTACAGACAAAGAAAATGTCATTGGCGACACGTCCTTCCCTTAGTAAAACTTCATTTTTTTTATACTCTTGAATGTGCACAGTTTTGGCCAACAAATTAAATGCCTTATCCGAAATAGGATGCACCTTCACAACAGCTTCTTTAAAGTCTGCGAGATATTTTTCTGTTTCCGTCATTTGTTGCAGTGGGGTTACATGATGATATTACTTTCAAATAAATATAAGATATCTTTTAAATAGTTAAAATTGTTTTTTCTTCTTGAGTAAATAATCCCGTATCTTTCGGGGCAATGAACTGATGTCGGAAGAAAGACTTATGAGCTGCATCTCCAAGTATTATGTGTTATGATAGATTTGGCTACAATAAAATCACTTTTGGCTACATTTTTCAGCCCTTCGTGCCTGAACTTTACTTTATAAAATAAAATTCGACATGAAAGTATTTGTTACAGGTGCTACAGGTTTCATTGGGACAGCGGTAGTACAGGAATTATTAGTGGCTGGACATCAGGTTCTGGGACTGGCGAGATCGAAAGAATCGGCAAAGAAATTAATTGACGCAGGAGCGGAACCCCACTATGGGGATCTAACAGATTTTGAAAGCTTAAAGTTAGGAGCAAGACTTTCCGACGCTGTTATCCATCTCGGATTTGTACATGATTTTGGGCGTTTTCAGGAGATGTGCATTTTAGACTGTGGGGTGATTGGAGCTATCGGTGATGCGCTGACCGGAACTGAAAAGCCATTTCTGATCACTTCTGGCACCGCACTGTTTTCAAAAGATGGAACGACTACGGAGAATGATCGCAGTGTCAATCACCCGCATCCAAGGATTGCTACCGAAAATGTGGCCGACGAACAGGCTGCTAGGGGTATAAATGTAGCCGTTATCAGGCTATCTCCCTCTGTTCACGGCGAGGGAGACAAAAACGGCTTTGTTCCACTATTTATTAAAATAGCAAAGGAAAAAGGCGTCGCAGCAATGGTCGACGGGGGAAATAACCACTGGCCTGCTGTTCACCGCTTGGATGCTGCAAGACTTTACCGCTTAGCCCTCGAAAAGCCTTTTGAAAAAGGAACCAGATATCATGCGGTAGCCGAAGAGGGTGTTCAGCTTAAAACAGTGGCTGCTGAAATTGCCAAACGTCTCAGCATCGAATCAGGAAAGCACGAAATAAATTTATTTGTTTCAGCATTAATTAGTTAATTGATGTGGGATTGTTGCGAGTAAAAATTTTCCTTAATTTGTCGCTTTAAATTTTATAATTTCTTCAATTTATGCTTTTCATTTATACACGTTACGAATACGTTCTAGGAAGTAAAACTATCATTGCAACATTAAAAAATGAGACGATATCGCAGAATTTCGATCTTCATATCATTACGCCTGCGACTAAATTTTTAGGATTTCCAGTAGGAGGTGGCTTAGTAAAAATGTCTCGATTAGTGAATCAGCGAGGACAGGTCATCCACGCTAGAAACTATTCGCCTGAAATAAAAGAAGAGGTGAAAAAATTTAAGAGAACACTAAAAATTCCATATTTCAAACTATGGAAGGGGTATTTGATTATTGCCTCAATAGCAATAGCTGGATCTATTATTTATGGTATTAAACTCAATTCAGATGGCAAAAAATATCGCAACGAAAAAGAGAATCTTGCTAAATCAGCACAACAATTGCAAGCAGGCCAACTCTACGGTGCTAGTTTTTTTACCGATGCGGAGGGAAATAACATCCAAGGATTGCCAGCTGGTTGGGTTAAAATTATAAAGATAGAAGGAGATACCATTTTTGTACAACGTTCTAAAAAAATATCAGATCGCGCTATGTTTGAAATGAAAGATTTAGAAACGATCAAACCCACATCCGATGCAGAGTGGAATGATCACATCGAAAAAATGAACTATCCTTTATTTAAAGAAGCTGCCCATAATAAAAATTTATCAGGCATAGATTTATTGTATATTGGTGAAGATCACGATAAATATTCTGGCGTTATTATGTCGTTTAAAGGTGTTGAATAATTGTCAGTTGATGGAAGATTTAGCAAAACTAATATAGAAAGAGATCTCAACAATTTTTACTATATATCATGAGACCTCTTCTCGTGGGCATCATTTTGAAACAACATCAAGTAGGAGGTACCAGTTTCGCCAACAACCCTGAAGTCTATATTTATGTATAGAGATTAGCTCTATTGGTCTTCAGGACACTCAATGCTGCCTTTTTTTTTGATACAATAGCCTCCGATATCAAGTCATTCAGAATTTTTCTCCCGATTCTATTGCCTCGATAGTCGGGCGCTATCTGAATTGGCACTCCTAAACGAATTCGTTCAGCAAGATTGATATTTTCAATATTGACCTTTACGCTCATTATGGTATTTGGTGTTGACCAAATTTCGTTATTTGAGCTGAGCAAAAAGGGGGTGTAAAACTAAACTGTCAAGTGGTAATTCTGCGTTCTATAGCTGAGGAATTACCCAACAAGTTGATTGCTACTTTTTAATCAATAATTTTTGAAATTCCTTTCCGATAAATGGATTAATGATATGTTGAAAGTCTTTTTGTAAGGTAAAAACAGTTATCGTTGCATTGGATTCTGGAGAATAAATAACATCTGTGCCCCACCAACCACCATGGTAATAAGCATTGAATCCCATATCAAAATGATAAAGTCCTAAACAGTATTTAGATTGATCAGAAGGCAATACATAAGTATGCATGGTTTCCAATAGCTGCTTATTTTGGATAATCTTCCCTTCAAACAGGTATTGGAAAAACAGTGCACATTCTTTTGCTGTTGCAGCAATTCCACCGCCACCGTACAGATCCCATGATGGATTAATATCATATGAGTCCCATTTGTACTACCTGCGTATTGATGCGCAAGCGCCATCGTGTTTGAGGGATATTTTTCCAAATCAATAAACCATGTCTTTGTCAGATTTAATTCTTGGTATTTTAGTAAATCCCTTATCGCTGTATAAAATGGTTGATGTGTTTTTTGTTCAATAATTTCAGTCAAGAGTAAATAATTTATATCCCCATAACTAAATTCCTGCCCTACAGTCTTGGGGGTGCCGATTTCAATCGATCTCTTGATCTGTTCCTCTTTTTTCCATTTATAGGTCGGATGTAAATTGACAAATTCAAAATAGGTTTCGTCGACATAATCCTGGATTCCTGATGTATGCGACAATAAATGCTTTACTGTAATTGCATTCAAATCATAACCATTTCTTTCGAACAATCGGCGTGTTTTGTCCGTCAATAATTTTTTAATCGGTTGATCGATAGTAATTTTTCTTTTTTCAACCAGCCTCAGTATTGCAGCAGCAACATAAGGTTTAGTATTGCTCGCAATCAAAACAGGCTGTTGATAATCCAGCGGCTTGTTTGTTTCGGTATCTGCGAAACCTTTTGCGTAGCTCCAGGAAATATGATGTTTCGGAGCTTCGACATGGACAATGACTCCGATGGCATTCTTATTTTTATCATATATTGAATCTACTGTATTTTTGAAAACAGTGAGCAGTTGAGCGTAACCTATAAAAGGAATACAATAGGTAATTAATAATAATATTTTTTTCATATGTACTTTTATATTAAAATAGCAGCCTGGTCATTCCTGTAAAGGAGTTATTCGGCCCCAGTTCAGTTGCTGCATATAAGTAGCGGACCAATAATTGAACTAAAATTTACTGCAGCGATTCTGTCAATTAATAATTTTTCCATCAAATGAAAGTAGTCATTTTAGACGAAGATGCATATAAAGCACTATTCCCGATATTGTTAGATCAGAATTGTAACGCTTTGGGCTAGGATTTACGGGAATACCATTTATTGGATTTTCCTTCAATCAGTATGAATTTCGATTTGGCTATTTAGTAGTAAACAGTAACGAGTGAAAATAACTGTCTAATACAAAATGACTTGAATAAAGTTGCTGATGAAATGGGTAAAGGTGCTAATCGACTCCTTTTGTCCGCATTGGAAGCGAATAAATTGCCGTTGAGGCTGTGATAAATAGATAAGTCCTATCTTTACCACCAAAACAAACATTCGATGTCCATGGTTCATCTACCTCGATATGACCTATCAGTACGCCAATTGGATTATAGATAAAAACACCTTTGCCCGTAAGGTAAATATTTCCTTGATTGTCCAATGTCATCCCATCAGACCCTTGGTCAATTACCACCTTCTGTCCGGTGAGCTTACCGTTAGATTCAATGGTATACCTGTAAGTTTTATTCCGCTCAATATCTGCTACATACAAGTGTTTTCCATCGGCCGATCCTACAATACCATTAGGCTTGGTTAGATCATCAGCCGCTACAATTGGCTTTTTCTCTTTTCCAGGAGCGAGGTAGTAAACTTTCTGCCCTTCTATCTCAGTTTTTTTTCTGGTCCAATAGTCACGCTGATAATAGGGGTCTGTAAAGTAGATACCTCCCTTCTTATCCGCCCAAAGATCATTTGGGCCATTCAGCTTCTTTCCGTCTACATCTGACAGTAGGATGGTAACCTTGCCACTATTGCTTATTGACCAAATCTCGTTTTTTTCATCCGCACAGGCAAGTAGTTGACCTCGATGGTTAAAGTATAATCCATTTGCACGGCCTGCGGAATCTTTAAAAAGAGAAAGATGGCCTTTCGTACTGTATTTCCAGATTTTGTTATTGGGCTGGTCAGTAAAATAGATATTCCCGTCCTTATCCACTGCCGGCCCTTCTGTAAAGGCAAACTGCCGAGATATTAATTTCAAACTGTCTTGATTAAACAATTGCGCTCTTACATCTAACCCTTTTAATGAAAAGAGTAATAATAGCAAGAATGCAGGGTAGTACCTGCTAGAATTAACTAAATGTAGCATAGCAAAAGTGATTAACCAAAATTATCATGTTTCCAAAAATCGAGCCATCTACGTCTTATATCATCATCTTTATTCTACTTAACCGTAGTTGCCGCCAATTCTACTAAAGATTAGCTTAGGCTGCCTCTACCGCGGTAAGATCCATTAACTATAATGTGCGCCAACCAAGCTGATTTTTCGTGTAAAATCAAAGTACCGACACCGACAATTTTGTTTTGGTCGACAACTTTGATAGGTTTACAAAAAGTTTGCAGGCAATATTCTATTAACGATAGGGTAATATCTCCCCATCCTTCAGGCTGAAGGCTTCTGGTTAGAGGTATGTCTTGTAGGTATAAAGGCTGTATATTCATTCAAGTTTTTAAGACTGATAATTTTGTCCAAACTAATATAGACAAAAGGCGTAATAGAATTTCTTTAAATATTATAAGCTCGTCACTCGCAGACCTCGTTTTCAAACAAAATCAACCCAAAAAATCTGTATTATTTAAAAGTAGAGAATTCGGAAGTGAATTACTAATTTTAAAAGGGAGGAAAAAATCAAAGTTTACCGAAGCTTATAGACATGAAGGCGTTTTATTTATAAACATTAAAATAATGATACAACAAGCATTTGCATACAAAGCAAAGGAGATTTTAGAACCGGACGATAATGTGATTGGTATGGCAATTGCAGGGTCTTGGCTTACCAGTGAAATAGATGAATTTTCAGATCTTGATTTAATTTTGATAACGAGACAAAGAATTTCTAACGACAGAAATCTTATGTTGGACTATGCTAAAAAGTTAGGGAATTTTTTATCTGGATTTACTGGAGAGCACGTCGGAGAACCAAGATTATTGATTTGTCTTTATGATTCTCCTCTTTTGCATGTAGATATTAAATTTTTAACAGTTGACGAATTTCAAGTCCGTATTGAAAATCCAACTTTGCTAATCGATAAAGACAAACAACTTGAAAGAATAATTTCTCAGACAGCTGCAAAGTTTCCCTATCCAGATTATCAATGGATTGAAGATCGCTTTTGGACTTGGGTACATTACGCTTTGTTAAAAATAGGGCGGGGAGAATATTTTGAAGCATACGACTTTATGGCATTTTTACGGACGGTTGTTTTTGGTCCATTGTTGCATATTAAAAATGACAATTTACCCCGGGGTGTTAGGAAAGTCGAAACAGATTTATGCGCCGCAGATCTCGAAAAACTAAAATTCACTATTCCAACGTATAATAGACAATCATTATTAGACAGTTTGAAATATGGAGTGGTGTTATACAGACAATTAAGGACAGATCTTTTTGACGGCAACGTGATTTTACATAGCGACACAGACAACATAGTAATGAACTATTTTGAAGAAATCGAAGGTCGACGATAAATTAGCGCTGAATAGCATTTAAACTTGACGCTTTTAACGCTCAATCAAGTTTAATGCATTACTTCAAAAAAAAGATCTTCTCTTCCATAAAAGTGAATTAATGTTCAGAAAGTCATGTTTTTACTTCGCAAATTGAAGCTACAGTACATATGGAATATAAGAAAGTAAATCCTTACAAAGAATTAGCGCCCTTTATTCATTTTTATTGGGAATTGAAGGGTAACGAATTTAAAAAGGGTTGGGAGCGGGTTTTCCCGGATGGCTGTGCGGGTATCATATTGAATTTAGGAAATAAATGTCTAACAGATAATGGGTGTCTCTCAATGGATTCTGGGAAAACTTATGTAGTGGGTGCTATGAATGCTTTCAAAGACAGCTTTATTGATAATGACACACATTTGATTGGTGTATGCCTAAAACCGGCAACTTTTGCTAATTTCTATACTTATGCTTCGCAAAATGAGTTGACAAACAACACTGTCGAATTGGAAAAACCGATTTCATTTAGCGTTGATAAAACATATGAAAATCCATTCGGTTATTTTGACCGTTTTTATTCCGAAAAAATAAAAACCAAAACCAATCAATTACACGCTGTTATTGATGATATACATTCATCCAAAGGAACAATTAGCGTTTCTGATCTTGCGAAAAGAAATTTTACAACCATAAGACAGCTCGAGCGAAATTTTAAGAAGTTTATCGGACTATCGCCAAAAGAATATTCAAACATTATCCGTTTTCAGTATGCTTTGTCTTTAATCAGAGAATCGAAGCAAAACCGAAGTTTGTTAGATATAGCTTTTGAATGTGGCTATTATGACCATTCACATCTGAGTCTTGAAATCAAGCGAAATACCGGAATTTTACCGTCGTTACTTTAATTTGTCGCATTTTTACAAAATGCCAATGGTGGTGTAAACGTAAATTTGCAGAAACTATAAATTCAAAACAAATGCGAAAAATTTCACTTTTCATTGCAATGAGCTTGGATGGTTATATTGCAAAACCCAACAACGACTTAAGCTTTTTGAAATTAGTAGAAAAAGAAGGGGAAGATTATGGCTACGCCGAATTTACGTCCCAAATTGATACTATAATTATTGGCAGAAAAACCTATGATTATGTAGTTCAAGAAATCGGGACCTCTCACTATGACAACGGACAGCGAGATATTTATGTCATTACAAGGACTGAGAGGCCGCAATTAGGTAGAACGATTTTTTATACAGGTGACTTAACCGAATTAGTTGCCCGTTTAAAATCAGGAGGAGGTAAAAATATCTATTGCGATGGTGGCGCAGAAGTAATCAATGAATTATTAAAGTACGACTTAATAGACGATTATGTCATCTCGATTATTCCAGTTCTGGTAGGTAAAGGAACAAGACTTTTTAAAGACGGAAGACCTGAGCAAGCCCTAGAATTCATTACAGCAAAAGCATTTGATACCGGATTGACACAACTACATTACAAGCGTAAAAAGTAAATCGCAACTTCTGGTATAAGTTAACATGTTAACCAGCTAAACCATAGCTAGAAGTACCTTAAGGGTACTTCTTTTTCTTTTCACATTTCGTCGATTTCATATTTTTTCACAGTAATTTGTCGCAAATGATGTTCAAAATGTGAAATGTAATCATTGATCAGAAATTCCAACGTGTTTCCATTGACCTTCCTTGATAAAATTTCTGGTGTTAACTGATTACATATAAACAAAAGTTGTCGGTTTAAGCATTCCCACAACGCGATCATATGACCAAGATCAGCTTTCTGATAATAGTTGGCAGTACACCAACTAACTTGGTCATACAACACTGTAGGATTATCTTGAAATTGTCCGGTGATGAATCTTGTCAGATTATTCGTTGCGCTATCAACTAGATGTCCCAAAATCTCCTTTTTGCTCCATTTATCTTTGGATTGCTTATATTCTAAATCTGATAACTCTAATCTCTTTAAAATCAAAGGAAATTGAACTAAATAACCTTCCAAGGATTGAATAGCGCCATTTATCATTTTTTTGTCTTTGATCATATATTTATTGATTATAATTTTGACATGCTAATAAAAAGCCCATTTATCTTATTCTGTTTATCAATGAGTTAGTTTAAAGATAAATATTTTATGTTGAATAACGATAAATGTAAATAAAAATATCTATCATCCACCGTCAACTAACTCTGTAAAAGTATAAGGGAACTAGCTGAGTATAGAATGGAAATAAAGAACAATTTAACAAAGCTTTGATCATATCACTATGTTGGATTCCAGTTCTCAAACAGTATCAAATAGGTGTTTTCAGTTTGGCCAACAATCTTGAAACCAAATCTCCTGCGAGTATTTCTGCTCCTAATTCCCTTATCTCGACGATATTCTTTTTCTTGTCTTCATCTTCAGGGTTGATCGTTGTTTCCGACAACAATACATTTACATTGTTATGGTTTTTAGTTTTTTTTGCAATATTGCGGAAGAAGGTGTTTCTAATTCATCTGCTACCAAAATTAAAATTCGGCCACTTTGCCAAACGATGAGGTATACTATTACCGGTTACTAATATACATTTTAGTTTTTTACTTGTCCAAAGTACTCAGCGCCCAGTCCTCAAAATAAACGTTACCAGCAGTGTATGGTCCTGCAGGCACGAGCAGAGACCTCGGAATCACCAGATGCATGTACTTACTCTCCTCATCAGATACCACTTTTATTGGCTTTCCAATTATCCCTATATATTTAGCTACAAAATCATCCATACTTCTTCTCACAGGTCCCGCAATTTCAGCAGTACTATTTTGGGGCTCTTCTAGCGCATACCGGACAATAAAATCTGAGACATCTTCCAGGGCAATAGGCTGATAGTCGACCTTGGAAACAAATACCTTGTCTCCATTTCCCTGTACCGCAATGATTGCGTCCGTATGCTCATGGAACTGTGTCGAACGGATTATTGTAAAAGGTATTCCGGAATTTTTAATATAATCTTCCTGAAGTTTCTTTGCACGTAGATAACCAATTTCCAGTCCATCGTCTGTCCCGACAATGGAAAGAACGACATGATGTTTAATACCCGCAGCTGATTCAGCTTTCACCAGATTCTTTGCTGCCGTTTCAAAAAACCTGATGGCATTTTCTTCCTCTGGAGAAGAGGAATTGGATAGGTCGATCACGATCTCCGTTCCGTGCAGTGCGCGGGAAAGCCCTTCTCCAGTTAGGATATCCACTCCATGTGAAGGGGAGCCAATGATTACTTCATGACCAGCTTTTTCCAATTTTTTTGTGACCAGTCTTCCCGTAAGACCTGTACCACCAATTACTAAGATTTTCATATCTATATTATTTAAATTTCATAACAATTGATTACAATAAGCTGCGTACCCGCACGCCAAATGGGTTTCCAAACCAGCATCTCCAGTATCCGTCGATTCCTTTTTTAGCGTAATCACTGGAAGTACCCGTTATATTTACTATCTCACCGTTCCTTCTTGTCCCAACAATTTTCCAGTCCAATATCAATGCCGCCAGGTTACCCGCAGCATAGATGTTTCTAACGCTAATTCTTATTGGCAGTCCGAATCCGAAAGAACACTGTAGCTCAGCGGCAATTTCCTTTTTTCCGCGTTTTGGTTCTCCTTTGGTATTGATAACGATTGCATCATCCTCATAGAAGCAAAGCATGGTTTCAATATCTCGGGAGTTAAAATGATCCATAAGAGAATCAACAATTCCTTCAGGGATGGTCGACAATTTAAAAGTTGGGCTTTTCACGATTTCACAATCTTCCATACGATCAAAAAAAACTACATTAAACGTGATGCACTATGGCATTACTTATTACAATGCAAAATTGATCAATATATGAATGCCCCAACACTCATAAACGGCGGTAAAAGGTGGACAAAAAAGGGAATTGGGGTAAAAGTTGAATACAGCAGTGACCTAGTGCTAATTGGGCTGTGGACGATATGTCTTTCGGTAGTCACTTGGAGACCTTCCTGCTTTTTTTGTGAACAGCCTTATGAAATACTTTGGATCCTGATAGCCCAGGTGGTAGGAAATTTCCTTGACTGTCATTTCCGAGTAATAGAGCAAGCGCTGTGCTTCATTCAATAATTCCTTTTGGATCAGCTGGGATACAGAATGGCCTGTCACCTTTTTAACCACATCATTGAGGTGTGCCACAGAGATATGTAACTTTTCTGCATATTCCGAGGGACGCTTTAATATACGGAAATCTGCCTTTACAAGATTTCTAAATTTCTTAGCGATGCTGACCGCCCGCGGCCCCGCTTTGGTAGAATGTTCCATCAGGCTACTCTCAAAGGATAGTGCCGCCTGCGCAATAATGGCTGAAAGAAGCGGCTGCTCTACTTCCATACGGGAGCCTCCATTCATATCTTTTAATTTTATCATTGAATCAAGGGCTGACTTAAACCACGCGTGTTCAATGCTGGATAGCGGAACTATCCATGTGTCCGCTAACGAACTTTCGAGCGCTCCCTTTGCGGATTCGGTAAGATGGCGGTCTTCAAACGAAATATAATAGCCCGTTGCACCTACGACTTTGATGATCTGATGAACCTGGTTGGGAGGACAAACAAAAAGAGTTCCCGCAGACATCGTTAAGCGCTCCAAATCGAAGAGAACTTCCAGCGTCCCAGATTCAACAAACATGCAGGTATAGTGGTCATGCCTGTGCGGATTTAGAGCTTTTATTATGCCCGGTGTGGATCCGTCCCAAATTCCAACAGCAATACTGCTGCAGTGATCCATACTGTTCAATAAAATAGTATCATGTTTCGACATATCAAGTATTTTGATCTTCTAATTTAGTAGTATTTTGTCGATTAACCTTATGTACTTAAGGTCGGCGGCTTTCCAAATTTCTTCTTAAAGACATTGCGAGGAGTTGAGCCATCCCATATTCCAATAGCAATACTGCTGTTGGAATCCATTCTGTTCAATAAAATAGATTCACTTTTAGGCATGACGCAATTTATATTCAAATTTAGTTCATATGCTTTAAGAATTACTATCGATTACGTTTCATGTCACTTCTTTCGTATTTTAGGTTCAATTTTTCTAAATCAACCACGTACAGTATTCAGCAGATCGTGCGGATACCCGAGGCTAATGGAGCTTAAAGCATCCAGTTTGGCCAGCTCATCAGTGGTCAAGTTGATATCCGTAGCCCGAATACTTTGCTCAAATTGCTCTATCGTCCTAGCTCCAAGTAAAGGAAATGCTTCTTTTGATAGATTCCATGCAAATGCAACCTGGCCAGGAGTAACTTCATATTTTTCTGCAATTGTGACCAGTTCATCAATGATCAGTTTGGTTTTTTTGTCTTCCGAATATTCAGCGTCAGAAGAATGACTGATGCGCCCGGCTTCTCCCTTTCTATACTTGGCGGTAAGCAGTCCGCCAGCTAGCGGAGAGTACATCATTATACCCATTCCATATTCCTTCGCCATAGGGATCAATTCGCGGTCTGCGGTACGTTGCAATAAATTATATTCAATCTGTAAAGCAGTGAGTTTTGTTGATGATGCAATGGCCGATGCCTTCCATGCCGGGAAATTAGTCAGTCCCGCATATAGTATTTTTCCTTCTCTGACCAGATCTTGAAGTCCCATTGCTATTTCTTCCAATGGAGTTACACCATCATCATAATGAGGCATATAAATATCTATGTAGTCCGTCTTAAGCCTTTTTAAACTTTGCTCAACAGCCTGTCGCATAGATTTACGGTTGTTCCCAAAATTGCTGATGGAAGGGTTGGGATCGCTACTTCGGGTATATTTCGAGCAGATAATAAAATTACTTCGTTGCCCCTGCAGAAAGTTGCCTACGATTTCTTCCGCCTCTCCAAATTTATAGACATCCGATATATCAATAAAATTGCCACCTTTATCTCCATAAGCTGTTAAAATCTTTTTTGATTCTTCAGGACCTGCACCGTAACCTTTTCTTGTCCCAAAGTTGGCTGCCCCCAATATTATTTCACTGGCGTAAAGCCCTGTTTTTGTTCCAAATAATTTAGATTTCATATTTTTATATTTACTTTGTTGCAAAGTTAAGGGCATAAAGTAACCGTGTCAATTACGGATAAATTTATCTATACTCACTTTATACCTTCGTAAAATATATCAGCTATGTACGAAAAAAAGCTTCCTGTCAATTTAGATTGTGGTTTACATCTGTTTTTGCAGGTCGTTCAGGGCAAATGGAAAATAAACCTGCTCTGGGCAATACATTCAGGTATCAAGCGTCCGGGTGAGCTGCAGCGGAAAATCCCCAATGCAACCCGTCGTGTACTTGATGCGCAGCTTGGCCAATTGATTGAACATGGATTGATTAATAAAGTCGTCTTTGATCAGCTTCCGCTGAAAGTAGAATATGAACTGACTGGGCTGGGTGAAAGCCTTATA
>NZ_JABJWY010000023.1 GCF_013167215.1 Sphingobacterium prati | reverse complement strand
TATTGTGTTGTAGTTTTGAATCAACAAATAAGAACAAAAAAACTAACACAATAAAATAAAGACATTATGAAAACACTAGTAAAAACATTCGCAGCAGCAGCTTTAATCGCAGTATCCACTTTCGCTATGGCAGCTGAGACGCCAGTATCAAAAACTGAAAAAGCAAACGTAAATCTTTCAACAGCGGACTTTGCCCTTGACCACTATGTTGCGGTAACAACCGAAGGAGAGTCGGCAGGCGTAGAGCAATTATTCGCTGAAGACTTCAGCCAAAAGATCCAAGCTTCCAATGCACAATCTTATAATCGCAGCGCAGTCGTTAAATCTCTGAAAAAACAAAAAGGGGAGAAACTAAACTGTACAGTAACTACTGACATTATCGAAGAGTCAGCGGACTATTTGGTCGCTAAGGTGACTTTGAAATTTGAAAACTTCACGAAGACTGATCTCGTTACCTTGGAGCGTGTGAGTAATGATTGGAAAGTGTCCAAATCAATCAACTCATATAAATAAAAGCCATCTCAAATAAATATAAATGTTGTAAAGCCACGTCGTGAGATGTGGCTTTTTATCTGTATAGGCGAAGGTTATTATCAAAGCGTCATGCGTTAAAAAGAGTTAATAACATTGCTTAATGTTTAGTTTTATAATATTTTTATCGTAAAACTATCTGAAAATGAGTAGACTACAGTTGTTGCTGCTATTGCTCTTTATCACAAACTTATCTTCTGCACAAGATCTGAAAGGTACGATTAAAGATAAGCATTCGGGTGATATTCTTATAGGTGTTTCGATCAAAGGAGCTTCGCGCAGCAACTATTCCGATGGTAATGGCAAATTTATATTGTCGGGCATTAAGCTTGGAGATACAATCACCTTTTCTTCAATCGGATATCGTGAGGAAAAATATATAGTTGGTAATAGCAATCGTGATAATCTGGTTATATATATGGAGCAAACAGCAATTTTGTTGGATGAAGTCAAGATCAATCCTTTAAGAAATTATAAGGCTGATTCCTTAAAGTTTCGGGAAGAATTTGGCAAGACCTTCAATTATAGCAAACCCAAATTTAAAGACATTTTCATCACCAAAAACTATTCTTCAAATGTCCCGAGACACCCTAATCAGGCGAGCAATAGTACCACCTCGCTGATTAGTGTCGATGTGCTTTCTGTTATTTCTATGTTAGGGAAAAAAAATAACCCACAATCCAAGCTCCAGCAGAAATTAATAAAGGAAGAAGAAGAGCAATATCTTGATAACACCTTTTCAAAGCGTATGGTTCAAAATTTGACGGGCCTTAAAGGTGACTCTCTACAAACTTTCATGCAGTTGTACCGTCCGAATATTTACACAGTAAAATACATGTCCGACTATGATATTATCCTGTATATCAAAAAGAGTTATCAAGAATATATCAAGCCTTAAGTAGCCTTATCGTCTGAACTACTCTTTTTTTGTTTTGATAATGTCATGACTACTATTGCTATTTGGGATATGAGCATAATTGAAAGCCCACGAGTAAAAGAATCAGCGCCTCCATTTATACAGCCAAAAAATATCCATGATACCTCAAGAACCATTAGGCAGCACATTAGTTTTCTAAAGATTGATTCCATGATTTTTCGAATTGGCAACTTTTTCCTACAAATCTCTCTTATACCAATTTAAGCAAATAAATACTGTATTGCAAA
>NZ_JABJWY010000022.1 GCF_013167215.1 Sphingobacterium prati | reverse complement strand
TTTATTTTATTGTGTTAGTTCTGTTGTTCTTATTTGTTGATTCAAAACTACAACACAATAGATTCTTAGCCTATGGGCTTTAGATCAACGATCAGGAAAACTCGGTGAATGACGGGAATGGGGAGGTTAATGGACCACTCATGGCAAAGTTCTCTTTTTTAAATTTTGCAATACAGTATTTATTTGCTTAAATTGGTATAAGAGAGATTTGTAGGAAAAAGTTGCCAATTCGAAAAATCATGGAATCAATCTTTAGAAAACTAATGTGCTGCCTAATGGTTCTTGAGGTATCATGGATATTTTTTGGCTGTATAAATGGAGGCGCTGATTCTTTTACTCGTGGGCTTTCAATTATGCTCATATCCCAAATAGCAATAGTAGTCATGACATTATCAAAACAAAAAAAGAGTAGTTCAGACGATAAGGCTACTTAAGGCTTGATATATTCTTGATAACTCTTTTTGATATACAGGATAATATCATAGTCGGACATGTATTTTACTGTGTAAATATTCGGACGGTACAACTGCATGAAAGTTTGTAGAGAGTCACCTTTAAGGCCCGTCAAATTTTGAACCATACGCTTTGAAAAGGTGTTATCAAGATATTGCTCTTCTTCTTCCTTTATTAATTTCTGCTGGAGCTTGGATTGTGGGTTATTTTTTTTCCCTAACATAGAAATAACAGAAAGCACATCGACACTAATCAGCGAGGTGGTACTATTGCTCGCCTGATTAGGGTGTCTCGGGACATTTGAAGAATAGTTTTTGGTGATGAAAATGTCTTTAAATTTGGGTTTGCTATAATTGAAGGTCTTGCCAAATTCTTCCCGAAACTTTAAGGAATCAGCCTTATAATTTCTTAAAGGATTGATCTTGACTTCATCCAACAAAATTGCTGTTTGCTCCATATATATAACCAGATTATCACGATTGCTATTACCAACTATATATTTTTCCTCACGATATCCGATTGAAGAAAAGGTGATTGTATCTCCAAGCTTAATGCCCGACAATATAAATTTGCCATTACCATCGGAATAGTTGCTGCGCGAAGCTCCTTTGATCGAAACACCTATAAGAATATCACCCGAATGCTTATCTTTAATCGTACCTTTCAGATCTTGTGCAGAAGATAAGTTTGTGATAAA
>NZ_JABJWY010000021.1 GCF_013167215.1 Sphingobacterium prati | reverse complement strand
CATTGATCTGGCGGACAGAAAGGTCATCGGATGGTCTTTGAGAACTGATATGACCGCTAAAAACACTTCTGTATAAGCCATCAGGATGGCTATTAAAAACCGGGGTGTCAAAGATGGCCTTATCTTCCATTCGAATAGAGGGATTCAATATGCCTGCGATGAATTCAGGGGTAATTGTAGAAAACAGGATACTTCAAAGCATGAGCAGAAAAGCGAATTGCTGGGACAATTCAGTTGCTGAGAGCTTTTTCAAGACTTTAAAGGCTGAAATGGTCTATCATAGAAAATTCATGGATCAGCAGTCAGCTAAATTGGAGATCTTCGGATACATTGAAGGATTTTATAACACCAAAAGAACACATTCTGCTCTGGGCTATAAGACACCAAAACAGATGGAAGAGATGCTGCTAAAAAAAGATAGATTGGCAGCATAAAAAAGTCTCCTATTTTAAGTTGCAATTCCGTAATGCTTATTGCCAGTAATGACATAGGGAGTTTTACAATAACCAAAAATATCCGCAGTATTTGAGAGGGCACTGAAAAACTATCCATTAAAAAGGGCTTATGAATTTTTATGTCCATAAGCCCTTATCTTTTGTCTGTTTAAAGCTTCTATATTTAACTCCGCAAATAATCGATCCTCAAGGGGTTTAACTAACGGTTTTCACCCTTTTTGGAAGTTCTAAGTTTTCATGAGGACTTTTTCAGTGCCCTGGTATTTGATGCGGATATTTTTGTGGAAGAACCGCCTCATTTTTTTGACTTCCTGAATACTTCTGAAACACACGACGATGGTTTGCTTGAAGCATTAGGCAGATATATTATAATTTTTCTAAATATGACATATATCTCGAAACACTCTTTTCCATCCAATCTACAGAAACCTGCATATCGGCACCAAATTGAGAAAAAAAGACGTGATAATCAGATTTTATATACTCAAATGTTAGTTCGAACGGCCTGAGCAATTCCGCTAATGAATACTTATATTTACCATTAGCTTGATAGTCCTCGTCATCTGCACCTAATGAAATTGCTAAAGCAATTTTTTTACCTGCTACTTTGTAACCGCTTTTGCTACCAAAAGCCCATCCATATACCAAAACTTCGTCCAACCATTTTTTTAACAATGGAGGAGAACTGAACCAATACATTGGAAATTGAAAAACAATTTTATCGTATTGTTCGATGCGTTTTTGCTCCGCTTCTATGTCTATTTTTTCATCGGGATATGCCTTGTATAGATCGTGAATGATGTATTTTTCTGGAGACTTATTTAATTCTTCCAGCCATCTTTTGTTCACCACAGATGCATTGCTGTTGGGATGAACTAAGATGATCAGTATTTTAGAGTTATCCATTTTATGCATTTTGAATGGTCAATTCTTCGGAAATTGTAATGTCAAATTCTTTTAGACGATCAATAACCATATCGGTGTTAACTAATAGTTCGGGAAGATACATACCGCCTTCTCGTACTGCTGGTTGATTTTCCGTTCCCAGCAAGGCTTCGGTGATGAGATAAACACCAACTGCTGTAAGATGGGAGCCTCCTTTTAAGCCCGACACGACTGAACGTAAATGAACTTTTTCTCCGGAAATTAAAATACCTTCCATACCAATATACAGATCATGAGATGCTATTCCATTTTTTGTACCGATCGACGTTCCGTAAGCAAAGTCGAAACGTACATTTGGTGTGTTGGTAAAGGCTGCAATACTTGGTACATCCAAGGTGCTCATAGGATACCCGACTACCTGCGAACCATCTGCCAATATGATTGTTTTTGCATTTTCAGTTGCCTCAACGATTTTCCAGCGGCGTTCCTCGCGCATCAATGCCTTCGCTACAAAACCATCTACCTGGGCTGCTACCAAAGGGCCAACTGGGTCAAGGGGGTCATAAAGGGCCGCAGTTTCGATCTTATAAATTTCCTTAAATCTTGTTGCCAATTGCTTGGTGACTAACGTGATGATGCCCGCTTGCCAATGACTTGCAAAAACAATAGGGGCTTTAGGCTTTTTTTGAAGCGATAAAAACACGGTTGGTGAGATTTCTTCTGCTATTTCGGTAATTGTGATGTGCGCAATACCGCGCTCAATTGCAACTTCGCGAAGTACATTTTCATGGTCTTCCATTGCGGTAATAATAAGGTCAACTTTGCCATATAGCGACCAATCTATCGTTTCATGTAAATTGATAAAAGCAGTTTCTGCATGATGTAATTCTGCGGCTAAGTCCTCGCCGTCCTTGTGATTTCGACCGGCTAAAATAAGTTCCACTGTTGGGTAGTTTTTTCTGATTAAACGAGCTATGTTACTGCCAACAAGCCCATATCCACCGACAATTAAGATACGTTTCATTTGTTCTGTATTATTTAATTAAATATCTAATTAGGTCAATTGACCTATAATGCAAATATAGGTCAATTGACCTAATGATTGCAAATTTTTTTATATATTTGTTTTGTAATGGAGAAAAAGGAAGACCGCAAAAATTTAATCATTCAGGTAACAATCGCTTTACTGGGCGAAGAAGGTGCAGATAACTTATCCATGCGAAAAGTTGCGAAGTCAGCCAATATATCGTTGAGCAATCTGCAATACTACTATAACGGCAAAGACGCCTTACTAATAGCTACGGTGGAGCAATATTTTAAGGTTTGTCAAGAAGAAGTGACCGAAAAGTTACCGCCGCTGAATAAAGAAAATGAAGTATCACCAACTCAGTTTTTTGAACAGCTGCTAGGACTTTTACTTTACAACGGAAAAGAAAACCGCCAAACGATTATGTTCCGGGAAATTGCGGCATTGTCATCCCGAAACAAAGAATTGGACGCTGCGGTAGATAAGTATTATAAAGAATATTGCATTTGGCTTACAGAATTAGTCTCCAAACACACGCGGCATCCCGAAAAAGTAGTCAGTCTGATTGTCCCTTATCTGGAAGGTTTTGCCAACATGGGCACGACTTTACCTTTACAGAAGAACGATTGTATTGCAATACTTTTGAAATGTATTCATGAATTAGAAAAATAGAATCGTCAAGTAATATCTCGTTAAACAACCTCAAGACAGAAAAACCTTAAATTCATTTTCCGATTTATTATTCCAGGGTAGATTATTTGCGAAACGATTTCTGTGCAATTTTACAGAGCGTGCTTATATAGCATGTTATTGTATGTTTTTTATGCTAAAAACGGCATGGGTAGCCAAGGAATTAGACATAGACCCCAGTTTGCTGAGTAAGTGGCGTAGAAATCCACGTTATAATGGGAATAAGGTTTTACCGGACAATCCTAGGATTAGTCCAGAAGAACAGGAGCTGAGGGTTTTACGTAAAAAGTTAAGAGATACAGAATTAGAACGTGATATATTAAAAAAGGCCATAGCCATCTTCTCCAGGGGAGACGGTCCATATACCGGTTCATAAAGGAGAACCGAGAAGTATATTCCGTAGAGAAGATGTGCAAAGTATTTAACGTTAGTAGCAGTTGTTTTTACCGTTGGCGGGTTTGCCCCGAGTCCCCCAGGGAACAACGGAGTAAAACACTTGTGGATAAAATACAGCAGGTACACAACGACAGTAAGTATATCTATGGCAGCCCACGGATAACCGCAGAGCTGCACAAAAAAGGTGATATGGTATCAAGAAGCTACGTTGCAAGGTTGATGAAGAAACATGGGATACGAAGTAAGGTTAAGAAAAAATATAGGGTGACCACAGATTCCGTCCATAGCTATGGGATAGCTGAAAATCTCCTCCAAAGAGATTTTTCAGCGGATGCCCTGTCACAGAAATGGGTTGGCGACATTACCTATATCCATACTGACAAAGGGAGGCTTTATCTAACAACAGTCATTGATCTGGCGGACAGAAAGGTCATCGGATGGTCTTTGAGAACTGATATGACCGCTAAAAACACTTCTGTATAAGCCATCAGGATGGCTATTAAAAACCGGGGTGTCAAAGATGGCCTTATCTTCCATTCGAATAGAGGGATTCAATATGCCTGCGATGAATTCAGGGGTAATTGTAGAAAACAGGATACTTCAAAGCATGAGCAGAAAAGCGAATTGCTGGGACAATTCAGTTGCTGAGAGCTTTTTCAAGACTTTAAAGGCTGAAATGGTCTATCATAGAAAATTCATGGATCAGCAGTCAGCTAAATTGGAGATCTTCGGATACATTGAAGGATTTTATAACACCAAAAGAACACATTCTGCTCTGGGCTATAAGACACCAAAACAGATGGAAGAGATGCTGCTAAAAAAAGATAGATTGGCAGCATAAAAAA
>NZ_JABJWY010000020.1 GCF_013167215.1 Sphingobacterium prati | reverse complement strand
TTATTCATCCCGAAGACTATCGACCGGATTGCTAAGTCCTGCCTTAATGGCTTGATAGCTTATGGTTGCCATACTGATTAATATGGCCATTAACCCCGCGATAACGAAATAATACCATTGAATCTGGATGCGGTAGCTATAATTCTGCAACCATTTATCCATTACCCACCAAGCGATCGGTGAGGCTATCAGAATGGCAATAAGCACTAATTTAATAAAGTCTACGGACAGCAATGAAGTTACTTGTGTCACACTTGCTCCGAGGACTTTGCGGACC
This sequence comes from Sphingobacterium prati, assembly GCF_013167215.1. Classification (GTDB taxonomy): domain Bacteria; phylum Bacteroidota; class Bacteroidia; order Sphingobacteriales; family Sphingobacteriaceae; genus Sphingobacterium; species Sphingobacterium prati. Next base: position 2,696 of record NZ_JABJWY010000020.1, on the reverse strand, counting down.
GCAATTTCTTTCATACGTGTTTCAGCCATATATGCAATCAAAGCGAGCAGACCAAGACAGGAAATAAAGATGGTCAAGCCGGCAAAGACCATGGCCAGTGTGCCTATGGCTTTTGTTTCTTTGAATTTTTCTTCGTAAGTCTTATCAATAAATTGGTACTCAAAGGGATAATCAGGATTGAACTTTTTAAAGATTGATTCAATTGTTTTCAGGTTGTCCGAGATATTATTGTTCGTATTCAATCGGTAATGAATCGTTGTAAACCAGGCTTTTGGGCCAAAAATAATCATTGGTACATTGTTGCCAAATGGAGAACCCATTATAAAATCTTTGACTACTCCAACCACAGTCCATTTTGTCCCATTTCCATCAACAATGCTGTTTATCGGGTTTTTGAGATGCAGGCTTTTCACTGCGGACTCATTAAGGATTAAGGAAGTACTATCGGTCGCAAATTTATAAATGTCTATATCCCGTCCCTTTACTAGTGTCAATCCAAGATTTTTTACGGCATCAGCATCCGTGCTGAAACGATTGTATGAAATACGCTTGTCCTCCTCAGTTGGTGTACCCGAAGTATATCCCCAGCCGTTGCTGTACATATCTGTTACCGGTGACATATTCTTTGATACAGAAACGACGGCATTACTGGCTAATAACTCATTACGAATAAGTTTATAGTTTTTTTCGAGGTCGCCTTTGATACCGGTATATAATAAACCATTTTCATTATAACCACGTTCACGTTGTTTTGTATATTGGATTTGTTTTGTAACTACAACCGTAGCTATAATTAACACAATGGCTAATGTAAATTGGACTACAACCAAGATTGAACGAACGCTAAGCCCTTTGGACTTGGATACAAATTTCCCTTTTAAGGTCTTAACAGGTTGAAAAGAGGAGAGGAAGAAAGCAGGATAAATACCAGCAAGTATTCCAGTGAATACGGTAAATCCGATCAAAAATAACCAGGTCCACAAATTTAATAAAGATAAGCTGAGCTGTTTTCCGACGAGTTCATTAAAGAATGGCAGAACAATAAAAACGAATAGAGTTGCCAGAACCATCCCAATCATACTGATGAGGGTACTTTCGACAAGGAACTGCGCCATTAGGCTTGTTTTATTTGCACCGATTACCTTGCGTACACCAACCTCTTTTGCCCGCCGTTCAGAACGTGCTGTACTCAGATTCATAAAATTGATGCTGGCGACCAATAATATAAAAATACCGATCCAGGCAAAGAGCTTGACGATATCAATACGCCCAGAGGTATAATTGCCACCTTTACCATTGTTGTAGAGAAAGTAGTCTTGGAATGGAAAAGCGAAAATCTCTCCAGTGTATTTGGCATACTGATTACCCTCCGCCTTATTAACGGCATTGATATGATCTCTTGAATACGTTCTGATCTTGGTATTGAAGTCCGAAAGCCTAGTTCCTTTTTTTAATAGCGTATAAGTGCTTAATGAATTATTACCCCAGTTTTCATCTACGTACCCAATTGTTTTAGCATATTCAAAGGGTAGCAGTATGTCAAATTTGAAACTTGAATTGCTGGGTAGATCTCTGAGTATTGCCTGCACAGTGACTTGGTTGATGGAATCGATCTTCACTGATTTTCCAATGGGATCCTCATCTCCAAATAGGGCCTTTGCATAACTTTCCGTGAGCACCAGACCTTTAGGATTGTCAAAGCGAATATTATTGGCTCCCTTCAGAAGAGGTAGAGAGAATATGTTAAAAAATCCAGGATCGACAAATACGGTATTGGCAATTAACTTCTTATTTTGGAATGTAGTTAAGAATTGATTGCCTTCATCATATCTTGTGAAAGCTTCGATATCAGGGAAATCAACCGCCATCGATGGTCCCAGTATCTTAGGCGTGTACGCCCATGCAGATTTTTCACCTTGAAATTCATCCCGATTGCTTATAATGTAAAGCCGTTCACTTTTTTCATGAAAGCGATCCATGCCCAACATATTTTGCAGCCAAAGCGCTATAAGTAATGCTCCTGCCATACCAATGGCCAGACCGAGGATATTGATTGCGGAAAAAGCTTTGTTCTTCAATAAATTCCGCCACGCGATTTTGATGTATGTCTTGATCATATTGTTTCCATTCAGATATGCGATAACGGATAATTATTCATCCCGAAGACTATCGACCGGATTGCTAAGTCCTGCCTTAATGGCTTGATAGCTTATGGTTGCCATACTGATTAATATGGCCATTAACCCCGCGATAACGAAATAATACCATTGAATCTGGATGCGGTAGCTATAATTCTGCAACCATTTATCCATTACCCACCAAGCGATCGGTGAGGCTATCAGAATGGCAATAAGCACTAATTTAATAAAGTCTACGGACAGCAATGAAGTTACTTGTGTCACACTTGCTCCGAGGACTTTGCGGACCGCAATTTCTTTCATACGTGTTTCAGCCATATATGCAATCAAAGCGAGCAGACCAAGACAGGAAATAAAGATGGTCAAGCCGGCAAAGACCATGGCCAGTGTGCCTATGGCTTTTGTTTCTTTGAATTTTTCTTCGTAAGTCTTATCAATAAATTGGTACTCAAAGGGATAATCAGGATTGAACTTTTTAAAGATTGATTCAATTGTTTTCAGGTTGTCCGAGATATTATTGTTCGTATTCAATCGGTAATGAATCGTTGTAAACCAGGC
>NZ_JABJWY010000019.1 GCF_013167215.1 Sphingobacterium prati | reverse complement strand
AGATAGGGAGTTTATTAACAAAGTTCCAAGCCTTTTGTTTATTATTTTTTAATATTAGCGTTAACTTACTGTAACATTGATCGATTTATTTTTAAAAACGCCTCCGCCAAACAATTCAAACAGATCAAATCATAAATTAAATGACCAATAACTTCATCTAAGAACCAACCCGAATCCCACTTATTAACAAACAATCCGTTGGCTAAAAATGGATAAGAAAACAGCAATTCTCATAATTTTTCTCTTATCCGAACTTAAATAGAAGTGATCCTACATTATTTTGAACAAGACAATATATAGCTAATTAACATCCTTAAGAATAAGAATTCATAAAAACCTAGTTCCATAAAGCAAAAAAAGTCCAGACATACGCCTGGACCTTTCTATATGAAATAATCTATGCTAGATTAATCTTCTTCTTTCGAAGCTAACAATTGATCGTATTCTTCACGAGAACCGACAATCAAGTTGCTGTATTGACGGATACCTGTACCTGAAGGGATCAAGTGACCAACGATTACGTTTTCTTTCAAACCTAATAAGTTGTCACGTTTACCTGCGATAGCAGCTTCGTTCAACACTTTAGTAGTCTCTTGGAAAGAGGCCGCTGAGATAAACGATTTCGTACCTAACGACGCTCTAGTGATACCTTGCAACAATGGACTTGAAGTCGCTGGAATTGCTTCACGCACTTCTACAAGTTTTAAGTCACGACGTTTCAAGCTTGAATTCTCCTCTCTCAACTTACGTAAAGAAACAATTTGTCCTGGACGTAAGCTATTGGAATCTCCCGCATCGACAACAACTTTCTTGTCAAACAAAGAATCATTCTCTTCCATGAAGTCCCATTTGTTTACAGCTTCTTTTTCTAAGAAACGTGTATCCCCTGGATCCTCGATGTTAACTTTTTGCATCATCTGGTGAACGATCGTTTCAAAGTGTTTATCGTTGATCTTCACACCTTGAAGACGGTATACTTCTTGGATACCATTCACGATGTAATGTTGCACCGCCGATGGTCCTTTAATCGATAAGATATCTGCTGGAGAAATCGAACCATCCGATAATGGCATACCTGCTTTCACGAAGTCATTATCCTGAACAAGGATATGTTTAGAAAGTGGCACCAAGTATTTCTTGATCTGACCATCACGTGATTCTATCGACATCTCACGGTTACCACGTTTCACACCACCTAATGTTACCACACCATCGATTTCTGTTACAACAGCTGGGTTAGAAGGGTTACGTGCTTCGAATAGCTCGGTTACACGTGGAAGACCACCCGTGATATCTCGTGTTTTACCAGTAGAACGAGGAATCTTAACTAAGATACCACCTTCTTTAACAGTCACCCCGTTAGCAACAGCAACGTGGGCGCCTACTGGAATATTGTACGTACGGATAACCTCTCCGGATTTATCAAGAATCTTGATGGATGGGTTTTTCGTTTTATCACGTGTTTCAATAATTACTTTCTCTTTGTGACCAGTTTGCTCATCTGATTCCTCGCGGAAGGTAACACCTTCGATGATTGCATCAAATTCAACTTTACCTGCAAATTCAGAGATAATTACAGCATTATATGGATCCCACTCTACCAATTTATCACCTTTAGCTACTGTACCGCCGTCCTCAACGAACAACTGCGAACCATAAGGGATATTTTGTTGGAATACAATTTTATTATGTGCATCAATGATCTTAACCTCACCAGAACGTCCTAAGACAACCTGATGTGTACCATTGTCATTTGTTTGCGAAACGGTACGCACATTTTCAAATTCGATCTTACCATCGTATTTAGAAATGATGCTTGAGTCAGCAGCGATATTTGATGCCGTACCACCAACGTGGAACGTACGAAGTGTTAACTGTGTACCCGGCTCACCGATTGATTGAGCCGCGATAACACCGACAGCTTCACCCAATTGAACACGTTTACCAGATGCCAAGTTACGACCGTAACAACAAGCACACACACCGCGTTTCGATTCACAAGTTAATACAGTACGAATTTCAATACCCTCAATACCTGATTTCTCGATAACTTCAGCGATTTCTTCAGTGATATCTTCGTTTGCAGAAACAATCAACTCATCTGTTTCCGGATGGAATACATCGTGTAATGGTGTACGACCTAAAATACGATCGAACAATGGTTCAACTACATCATCATTATCTTTTAATGCTGTTGTGTAAATACCACGTAAACCACCACAATCTTGCTCCACAACGATCATATCCTGAGCAACGTCATGTAAACGACGAGTCAAGTAACCCGCATCCGCCGTTTTCAATGCTGTATCCGCAAGACCTTTACGCGCACCGTGGGTAGAGATAAAGTACTCCAATACGGACAAACCTTCTTTAAAGTTTGACAAGATCGGGTTTTCAATAATCTCACCACCTGAAGTACCGGATTTTTGAGGTTTTGCCATCAAACCACGCATACCACATAACTGACGAATCTGCTCTTTCGAACCACGGGCTCCAGAATCCAACATCATATAAACTGAGTTGAAACCTTGATTATCGTTAGAAAGAATATCCATTACGTGCGCCGTCAATCTGTTGTTGATACGCGTCCAGATATCGATGATCTGGTTGTAACGTTCGTTGTTGGTAATGAAACCCATGTTATAGTTATTCATTACCTCTTCAACTTCGTTCGTAGCTAGTTGGATCAATTCAGCTTTCGCAGCAGGAATGTTCAAATCTTCCAAGTTGAAAGAAAGACCACCTTTGAAGGCTGTCTGATATCCCAATTCTTTCATATCATCCAAGAATTGCGCTGCACGAGCCATACCCGTAGTCTTCACAATCTCACCGATGATATTACGCAAGGATTTCTTGGTAAGCAATTCATTGACAAATCCCATTTCTTCAGGAACAACTTGGTTGAAGATCACACGACCCACAGTTGTTTCTAATAGGGTATCAACGATGCTACCATCTTTTTGTCTAACTTTTGTTTTTACTTTAATCCAAGCGTGAAGATCAATTTGCTTCTCATTTAAAGCAATGATAACCTCTTCAGCTGAATAGAAAGTCATATCTTGACCTCTCACGATATGGTCACCAGCAGTTTTACGGCCTTTAGTAATATAGTAAAGACCCAATACCATGTCTTGAGATGGTACAGTAATCGGAGAACCGTTCGCAGGGTTTAAGATATTGTGTGCGGCCAACATTAAGATTTGGGCTTCCAAAACCGCGGCATTACCCAAAGGTAAGTGAACCGCCATCTGGTCACCGTCAAAATCGGCGTTAAACGCTGTACACACTAATGGGTGTAATTGAATCGCTTTACCCTCTACCAAAGTAGGTTGGAAAGCTTGAATACCCAAACGGTGAAGCGTAGGTGCACGGTTTAGTAATACAGGGTGACCTTTCAATACGTTTTCAAGGATATCCCATACAACAGGATCTTTACGATCTACAATTTTCTTAGCCGATTTTACTGTTTTTACAATACCACGCTCGATCATCTTACGAATGATAAATGGTTTGTAAAGTTCAGCAGCCATATCTTTAGGAAGACCACACTCGTGTAATTTCAAGTGAGGACCTACAACAATTACCGAACGAGCCGAATAATCTACACGCTTACCTAATAAGTTTTGACGGAAACGACCTTGTTTACCTTTCAAAATGTCAGATAATGACTTCAAAGCACGGTTACCTTCAGTCTTAACGGCATTCACTTTACGTGAATTGTCAAACAATGAATCTACCGCTTCTTGAAGCATACGTTTTTCGTTACGTAAGATTACCTCAGGAGCTTTGATTTCGATCAAACGTTTTAGACGGTTGTTACGGATAATCACACGACGGTATAAGTCGTTCAAATCCGAAGTTGCAAAACGGCCACCATCCAAAGGTACCAAAGGACGCAATTCAGGCGGAATGATTGGAACAATCTTCACGATCATCCATTCTGGACGATTCTCGATATTTTCACGTGAGCTACGGAAAGCTTCAACAACATGAAGACGCTTTAGCGCCTCATTTTTACGTTGTTGAGAAGTCTCGTTAGCAGCTTGGTGACGTAAATCGTAAGATAATTGGTCCAAATCAATACGTTTCAACAAATCTTCCAACGCCTCAGCACCCATCTTAGCGACAAATTTTTGAGGATCGTTATCGTCTAAATATTGATTTTCTTTTGGTAAAGTATCTAAAATATCTAAATATTCTTCTTCAGTCAAGAAGTCCATAAAGTTGATACCATCTTCTTCCTTAATACCAGCTTGGATAACCACATAACGTTCGTAGTAAATGATCATATCCAATTTCTTGGTAGGAAGTCCCAATAAATAACCGATTTTATTAGGAAGAGAACGGAAGTACCAAATGTGTGCTACAGGAACCACCAAGTTGATGTGTCCCATACGCTCACGACGTACCTTTTTCTCTGTTACTTCAACACCACAACGGTCACATACGATACCTTTATAACGGATACGTTTGTATTTACCACAGTGACATTCGTAATCCTTTACAGGACCAAAAATACGCTCACAGAATAAACCATCACGTTCTGGTTTGTAGGTACGATAGTTAATCGTTTCCGGTTTGGTAACTTCACCACTTGAGCGTTCCAAAATAGTTTCTGGAGAAGCCAAGCTGATCGTGATCGAAGTGAAGTTGCTTTTAATTTTATTATCTTTTTTGTAAGACATACTTATTCAAAAGTTAAAGCTTTATAAAGAAGCTTTGAAGGACTGGAGCCCTTCAAAGCTCTATTTGCTTAATTAATCCAATGTGATATCTAGACCCAATCCGCGCAACTCATGTACCAATACGTTGAACGATTCTGGTACAGATGGTGTCGGAAGGTTGTTGCCCTTAACGATAGCCTCGTAAGTTTTCGCACGACCTACTACGTCATCCGATTTCACGGTCAAGATTTCTTGAAGGATGTTAGATGCGCCGAATGCTTCCAATGCCCAAACCTCCATCTCACCAAAACGCTGACCACCGAATTGTGCTTTACCACCCAGCGGCTGTTGTGTAATCAATGAGTACGGACCGATCGAACGAGCGTGCATTTTATCATCAACCATGTGACCTAATTTCAACATGTAAATTACTCCTACAGTTGTTGGTTGATCAAACCGGTCACCCGTCAATCCGTTATACAAATATGTACGTCCAGATTTTGGTAAACCAGCTTTCGCCACCCAGTCTTGTACCTGATCCATTTCAGCACCGTCAAAGATTGGCGTAGCAAATTTAACACCTAATTTTTGACCAGCCCAACCCAATACGGTTTCGTAGATCTGGCCCAAGTTCATCCGTGAAGGTACCCCTAATGGGTTCAACACGATATCAACTGGTGTACCATCTTCTAAGAATGGCATATCCTCATCACGTACGATACGTGCAACGATACCTTTATTACCGTGACGACCAGCCATCTTATCCCCTACTTTCAATTTACGTTTTTTAGCAACGTAAACTTTAGCCATCTGCACGATTCCTGATGGAAGCTCATCCCCGACAGATACCGCAAATTTATCACGTTTGAACGAACCTAACTCTTCATTAATTTTGATATTGTAATTATGAAGGGCCATTTTGATCAACTCGTTTTTATCTTCATCAGTTGTCCATCCCATTGGGTTGATGTTGTTGTAATCTAATTCAGCTAAGATTTTTTGTGTAAATTTAGCGCCTTTAGCTACTAACAACTCTTTATATACATTGTATACACCTTGGCTTGTTTTACCATTCACAATAGTGAATAACTTTTCTACCAAACGGTCTTTCAATGATTTAACAGCTCTATCATGAGCTACTTCTAATTTCTCTAAAGTTTTACGTTCAACCTCTTTAGACATTTTCTTCGCACGGGAGAATAACTTCGTATCGATGACAACACCTTTTAATGAAGGTGGAGTTTTCAATGAAGCATCTTTTACATCACCCGCTTTGTCACCAAAGATTGCGCGTAATAATTTTTCCTCTGGAGAAGGATCAGACTCACCCTTAGGGGTGATTTTACCGATCAAGATATCGCCACCACCAACTTCTGCACCAATACGGATAATACCGTTTTCGTCAAGGTCTTTCGTCGCTTCCTCAGATACGTTAGGAATATCAGCTGTCAATTCTTCCTCACCACGTTTTGTATCACGAACTTCAAGTTCGAATTCTTCAATGTGAAGAGAAGTAAACCAGTCTTCTTTCGCTACACGCTCAGAAATCACGATCGCATCCTCAAAGTTATATCCTTGCCAAGGCATGAATGCTACTTTCAAGTTACGCCCCAATGCCAATTCACCATTTTCAGTAGCATAACCTTCACATAATACTTGTCCTGGTTCCACCCGTTGGCCTTTTCTAACGATAGGCTTCAAGTTCATACAAGTATTTTGATTGGTTTTCTTGAATTTGATCAATCTATATGTTCTGACATCATCATCAAATGATACAAGACGATCATCATCGTTTCTGTCATAACGGATTTTAATTTCATCAGCATCTACATATTCTACCACACCATGACCTTCAGCATTGATCAAGGTGCGTGAATCTTTCGCTACACGACCTTCAAGACCAGTACCTACGATAGGAGCTTGTGGACGCAATACAGGCACAGCCTGACGTTGCATGTTTGATCCCATCAATGCACGGTTGGCATCATCGTGTTCCAAGAAAGGAATTAACGAAGCCGCAATAGATGTGATTTGGTTTGGAGCGACGTCCATATAATCAAGCATTTCAGGCTCGATAATTGGGAAGTCACCTTCGTATCTGGCTTTCACTTTTGCATCTTCGAAATTACCTTTATCATCATATAAAGCGTTCGCTTGCGCAATTGTTTTACCATCTTCATCCTCAGCAGATAAGTATACTACAGGTTCGTCAACCACAACAACCCCGTCTTTTACCTTACGGTAAGGAGTTTCGATAAAACCTAAGTGGTTGATTTTGGCGTGTACAGCCAAAGAAGAGATCAAACCAATGTTTGGACCCTCTGGCGTTTCGATTGTACAAAGACGACCATAGTGAGTATAGTGAACGTCACGAACTTCGAAGCCTGCACGCTCACGAGAAAGACCACCTGGACCTAAAGCTGACAAACGACGCTTGTGCGTAATTTCAGCAAGAGGATTGGTTTGGTCCATGAACTGAGACAACTGGTTTGTACCGAAGAACGAATTGATTACCGACGAAAGTGTACGAGCGTTAATCAAATCCGTTGGCGTAAACACTTCATTATCGCGGATGTTCATACGCTCACGGATTGTACGTGCCATACGAGATAGACCTACACCAAATTGAGCATATAATTGTTCACCTACAGTACGTACACGACGGTTCGACAAGTGGTCAATATCATCCACCTCAGCTTTGGAGTTGATCAAATTGATCAAATACTTTACAATTGCGATGATGTCCTCACGTGTTAATACCTTTGTATCATCCGGAGTACCCAACTTCAATTTACGGTTGATACGGTAACGACCTACGTCACCCAAATCATAACGTTTATCAGAGAAGAACAAACGATCGATGATACCACGAGCAGTTTCCTCATCTGGTGGTTCAGCGTTACGCAATTGACGATAGATATGTTCTACCGCTTCTTTTTCTGAGTTGGATGTATCTTTTTGTAAAGTGTTATATATAATAGAATAGTCCGCATTGTTTGACTCATCGTCTTTTGCCAAGATAATGGACTTGACGCCAGCTTCGATAATCAAATCAATGTGATCCTCTTCTAGAACAGTTTCACGCTCAAGGATAATTTCGTTACGGTCGATAGATACTACTTCACCAGTATCCTCATCCACGAAATCTTCTACCCATTTTTTCAATACCCTAGCCGCAAGACGACGACCAACATATTTTTTAAGACCAGATTTACTAACTTTTACTTCATCAGCTAGGTCAAACAATTCTAAGATATCTTTATCCGAATCGTAACCGATAGCACGCAATAAGGTAGTAACTGGAAATTTCTTTTTACGGTCGATATAAGCATACATGACGTTGTTTACGTCTGTTGCGAATTCGATCCAAGATCCTTTGAAAGGAATTACCCTTGCCGAATAAAGTTTAGTACCATTTGTGTGTCTACTTTGACCAAAGAAAACGCCCGGCGAACGGTGTAATTGCGATACGATGACACGCTCAGCACCATTTACCACGAAAGTACCTTTAGGAGTCATATAAGGGATAGTCCCTAAATATACATCCTGAACAATAGTTTCGAAATCTTCGTGTTCTTCATCATTACAAGATAACTTTAACTTAGCCTTTAGAGGAACGCTATAAGTCAAGCCGCGCTCGATACACTCTTGGATATCATAACGTGGTGGATCAATGAAATAATCCAAAAACTCTAGCACAAAAATGTTTCTTGAATCAGAAATAGGGAAGTTTTCCGAGAATACCTTGAACAGCCCTTCCTGATGGCGGTTGTCAGAAGTAGTTTCTAATTGAAAAAACTCCTTGAAAGATTCCAATTGCACATCTAAGAAATCTGGATATTCCAAAACTTTCTTACTTGTTGCAAAGTTTATTCTTTCTTGTTGAATATTATTGTTTGCCAAGGGAATATGAATTTTAGTTTTAAAAAAACTGCGCTTACATGTATGCTGTAAACCACGTGTCCACTGTGCCCAGCATATACACAGCATAGTGGCGTATTGATATAAATAGGAATAGACTCTGACGAAAAAATCGTCAGAGTCTAAACCTTTTCGGGCTAATTAGTTGAGATTATTTAATCTCAACAACAGCACCAGCTTCTTCTAATTGTTTTTTCAAAGCTTCTGCTTCGTCTTTAGATACACCAGCTTTCAATTCTTTAGGTGCTCCGTCAACTAAATCTTTAGCTTCTTTCAAGCCTAATCCAGCTAAATCTTTAACCAATTTAACTACAGCTAATTTTTGACCACCAGCTTCTTTCAAGATAACGTCAAATGAAGTTTTCTCTTCTGCAGCAGCAGCACCACCTTCAGCTGGAGCAGCAGCTACAGCAACAGCAGCAGCAGCAGGCTCGATGCCATACTCGTCTTTTAAGATATCAGCTAATTCTTTAACTTCTTTTACTGTTAAGTTAACTAACTGTTCAGCAAGTTGTTTTAAATCTGCCATTTTATTTTGAATTTTTGAATGTACTTTGTAAAAATTGTTAATTAAATTGTAACGAATGATTCTGTTCTAGAGGATTCGTTAACCTCTTTCTTCTAAAGCTTTTACTAAACCTGCAACAGTATTTCCTCCTGATTGAAGAGCCGAAATAACATTTTTCGCAGGTGACTGCAATGCAGCGATAACGTCAGCGATAAGTTCGTTTTTAGATTTAAGATTAACTAATGCAGTTAATTGATTATCTCCTACGAATGCTGTTGCCTCAATGAAAGCCGCTTTTAACAACGGTTTCTCACCTGTTTTACGCAATTCTTTGATTAATTTAGCAGGTGCATTAGCGACTTCAGAAAACATCATTGTAGACGCACCTTTAAGCGTTCCAAAAATATCTTCTTCTTCAACACCAGCTTCGATTAATGCTTTCTTAATTAAAGTGTTTTTAACAGCTTTAATTTCGATACCTTGCTCAAAACATTTACGACGAATGCTATTCACTTTTTCAACGGACAACTCAGCAGTATCGGTAATATAGAAGTTACCGTAAGATTTAATCTGTTCGGCCAAAGCTTGAACAATTTCTTGTTTTTCTTCTTTTCTCATGATTAAATACCTGCTACTGATTTAGTCTCAATATGAATACCAGGACTCATAGTTGAGGAAATGTGAATACTTTTAAAGTAAGTTCCTTTAGCTGCAGATGGTTTCAAACGAGCTAGAGTTTGTAATACCTCTAATGCGTTATCATATATTTTATCTGCATCGAACGACGCTTTACCAATAGAAGTATGGATGATACCGGTTTTGTCAACTTTGAAATCGATCTTACCACCTTTTACATCTGTTACAGCTTTACCAACTTCTGTTGTAACTGTACCAGTTTTAGGGTTAGGCATCAAGTTTCTCGGACCTAAAATACGACCCAATTTACCAACTTTAGCCATAACACTAGGCATAGTAATAATGATATCAACGTCAGTCCAACCACCTTCAATTTTGCTGATGTAATCATCTAAACCTACATAGTCTGCACCTGCTGCCTTAGCTTCTTCTTCCTTATCAGGAGTACACAAAACTAAAACGCGAACAGTTTTACCAGTACCGTGAGGTAATGTTGCAATACCACGCACCATTTGATTTGCTTTACGAGGATCTACGCCCAAACGAACGTCGATATCCACAGAAGCATCAAATTTGGTCAATGAGATTTCTTTAACTAAAGCCGAAGCTTCTTTCAAAGAGTATGCTTTACCAGCTTCAATTTTGGATAGTGCCGCTTTTTGATTTTTTGTTAATCTAGCCACTTTTCTTAAATTGATTTCTTAATTAATTGTTCCAAGGAGCATTACCGGATACAGTAATACCCATACTACGTGCTGTACCAGCTACCATTCTCATAGCAGCCTCTACAGTAAATGCATTTAAATCAGGCATTTTATCTTTAGCGATAGTCTCAACTTGTTCCCAAGTGATAGCCGCAACCTTTTTACGGTTAGGCTCGCCAGATCCACTTTTTAATTTAGCAGCATCTTTTAATTGAACTGCTACCGGTGGAGTCTTGATGATAAAATCAAATGACTTATCCGCGTAAACTGTAATGACAACAGGTAATACTTGACCTGGTTTGTCTTGCGTACGAGCGTTGAACTGTTTACAGAAATCCATGATATTCACACCTTTAGCACCTAAAGCAGGTCCTACTGGAGGTGAAGGATTCGCAGCTCCGCCCTTAACTTGTAATTTTACTAACGCACTGACTTCTTTTGCCATTTTGTTTTGAATTTAATTTTGTTAAATGTCTGTTAGTAAGTTGGAAGCAAATAACGTAACATTCATCGATCGGGACGTAACACCCCAACCGAGGTGCAAAGTTAATAAGAAGATTTGAATCCTGCAAGTATATAACTTTTAATTTTTCAGGAATTTATGTTTTTCTTTGCTAAAGGTTCAATCTATTCCGACATACTTCCATTTGTACTCAATTGCTATCACTGAATAACCTTGTTTCATAACTTTCTTCAAACGCGAACTCCTATCTTCGCTATTTCTAAAGACATCATCTATTCCCGCATTTACGCCGTGCATAAAAGCATCAAAATTGTTTATCAATGCAATCAAAAACCGATCATGCCCAAAACACTGTCAAATATCCAAGAATGATCTGTTACATGTTGAGATATCCAAAGGTCGGTTTAAATGAGTTTAAAATCTCAAACGTAAGTAAAACGATATTTGAATGGTACTGTTCGTCACAAAGTACAGGTCATAGGGAATAGCTGAGATACCATTTAACATTCTTCCAGATGACGTATCGGTTATATTCTACAGCAGTCCAGGATAACATGGAAGAGGAAAAAACAAAAAAGCCTTACATTTTCATGTAAAGCTTTTTTCTATCGTTAATTACTAATCTTACTCTTTTTCTACCTGCATGTAATTTAATTCAAGTGGCGTCTTACGACCGAAGACCTTCACCATCACGATCAATTTCTTCTTATCCTCATGCACCTCTTCAATTTCACCTGTAAAGCCATTAAAAGGACCATCATTGACTTTCACCGTTTCACCAACGTAGTAAGGAACATTGATAGTTTCTCCTTGCTCAGCCATCTCATCAACCTTACCTAAGATACGGTTAACTTCTGCTTGACGCAAAGGAACAGCATTACCAGCTTTATCTCCTAGGAAGCCAATTACACTATTGATGTTCTTAATAACGTGCTCCAACTCACCATCTAATGCAGCTTCTAACAAGACATATCCAGGATAGTAGTTACGTTCTTTAGCGACTTTTTTACCATCGCGCATCAAGTAATATTTTTCCATTGGAATTAACACTTGAGGAACCAAGTGTTCAATACCTAAACGACTAACCTCGGCATCAATATATTGCTTTACTTTCTTTTCTTTTCCACTTACAGCACGAACTACGTACCATTTTAAACCTTGATCTGCCATAAATAAATACTATTGAAAATTAAGAAGCAATACCGTACAAGAACTCCAACCCAACACTCGAAGCCTTATCCATTACAAAGACTACCAATGCAATAAGAAGAGAAGCAACAAGCACAATAACAGCTGAACTTTGCAACTGAGACCATGTAGGCCAAGTCACTTTCTCAGTGATCTCTACATAAGAGTCTTTAAAAAAATCAAGTACTTTTGCCATTTTAGTTTATCTGTTTTTATAAGCACGGGCACCAGGACTCGAACCCAGACCAAAGGTTTTGGAGACCTTCGTTCTACCTTTAAACTATGCCCGTGTATTTCTTATTTTGTGATGCAAATATAGTGTTTTAAACCACTTTCTGCAAATCTTTTTTTCTTTTTTTTTATTCTAATCCGATAAATCGCTTACCGAAAAAATAAGCTAATCAACCTCAATTGATTAGCTTATCTTATATTGTTCTAGATCTAATTACAGACTAGATGATTTCAGTTACCTGACCAGCACCTACTGTACGACCACCCTCACGGATAGCGAAACGTAGACCTTTTTCCATAGCGATAGGAGAGATCAATTTAACAGAGATCGTAACGTTATCACCTGGCATAACCATTTCAGTACCTTCTGGTAAAGAGATTTCTCCAGTTACGTCAGTTGTACGGAAATAGAATTGAGGACGGTATTTGTTGAAGAATGGAGTGTGACGGCCACCTTCAGCTTTTGACAATACGTAAACCTCAGCTTTGAAATGATCGTGAGGAGTTACTGAACCTGGTTTACAGATAACCATACCACGTTTGATATCAGTTTTCTCAATACCACGTAACAACAAACCTACGTTATCACCTGCTTCACCGTAATCTAAGATTTTACGGAACATCTCAACACCTGTTACTGTAGATTTCAAGTTCTCAGCACCCATACCTAAGATCTCAACTGGATCACCAGAGTTGATTACACCTCTTTCGATACGACCTGTAGCAACTGTACCACGACCAGTGATTGAGAATACGTCCTCGATAGGCATCAAGAAAGGTAAATCAGTCAAACGTGGAGGAATTGGAATGTAGTTATCTACAGCATCCATTAATTCCATAATTTTCTCAACCCACTCAGGCTCACCATTCAATGCACCTAAAGCAGATCCTTTGATTACAGGGATATCATCACCTGGGAATTCGTAGAATGACAATAACTCACGAACTTCCATTTCTACTAAGTCTAACAACTCAGGGTCATCAACTAAGTCAGTTTTGTTCATGAATACTACTAACGCAGGAACACCTACTTGGCGAGCCAACAAGATGTGCTCACGAGTTTGAGGCATAGGACCATCAGTCGCAGCAACTACGATGATAGCACCGTCCATTTGAGCAGCACCAGTTACCATGTTCTTAACGTAGTCAGCGTGACCTGGACAGTCAACGTGTGCATAGTGACGGTTAGCTGTAGAATATTCTACGTGTGCAGTATTGATTGTGATACCACGCTCTTTTTCTTCAGGAGCAGAGTCAATTGAATCAAATGAACGAGCTTCTGACAAACCTTTATCAGCCAATACTTTAGTAATAGCAGCTGTAGTTGTAGTTTTACCGTGGTCAACGTGACCGATAGTACCAATGTTTAAGTGTGGTTTACTACGGTCAAATTTCTCTTTTGCCATGTTTATGCGAATTAGTAATTATAAATTATTTCTATTTGTTATATACTCTTGCTTAACTTTTACACAAGTACGAGCCAAAGATGGGATTTGAACCCACGACCTCTTCCTTACCAAGGAAGTGCTCTACCCCTGAGCTACTTCGGCTTACTAAAAAACCTTATTTACGTATTAATGCCCCCACCTTTAGATACATTATTATCAAAGAAGATAGAGACTAAATTTAATACTTGAAAAATTTGAGCGGAAGACGAGGTTCGAACTCGCGACCTATAGCTTGGAAGGCTATCGCTCTACCAACTGAGCTACTTCCGCTTAATAACTAGAAACTAGAGTAAATCTAAACTCCAATTAAAAAAAGTGTGGAGGGAGAAGGATTCGAACCTTCGAAGCCGAAGCAACGGATTTACAGTCCGTCCCATTTGACCGCTCTGGAACCCCTCCAGACCTGTAACTTTCGTTACATTTAGAGCCTCTTATCGGGATCGAACCAATGACCTACTGATTACAAGTCAGTTGCTCTACCAGCTGAGCTAAAGAGGCTTCTAATATTTTTAAAAAAACTTACGTTCTATCAACGCTAATCAGATAGCTTTATCTTTTCAGCGAGTGCAAATATCGAATTTACTTTTGATTTTTGCAAGTTTATTTTTTACTTTTTTTTCATTTAAAGAACTAAGCAAACTTAGTTGTAATGAACCGTTGTTCCCTTGTTTGCTGATGCAAAGATAGACACAAAACTCACTTTACAAAAATATTTATCAAAAAAAAACACCACTTTTTGTCAATTATACTGATATGCAGCACAATAATTTTTAATTGGTTATTTACCTATTTTGGTTATTTGCTTAATGTACTATCTTTGGGCATGCAAATTTTACCGCAATCACTTTCAAAACTTACCCGGTATACAGCGCTGCTTGCGTTATTTATAGTCGGGAAAAACGATTTGAAAGCTCAAAATATTATTCAAAAATTGAGTAAAAAATTCCTCTCGGCTGAAAAGGACTCTACACGTTCAGGCAGCTTTATGGTTCTACCCGCCGTTGGCTACGCACAGGAAACAGGTGTCGAATATGGGTTAGCCAGCTCCTATAATTTCTATTTGGACAAGTCTGATCCCCATATCCGTACTTCTACGATGATGCTTATGGGAACTTTTACCTCCAAACATCAGTCTAATTTTAAATTCCAAACTGATCTTTGGTCAAAAAATAACGACTATCATTTTGTCAGCGAAATTCGATACCGCAACTGGCCATTTAATTATTATGGCATCGGCATGGACACCTGGAAGACGGACGAAGAACGGGTTGATCAAAAGCTATTTCGCGTAAAACTGGAAGCTGAAAAAAAGGTTAGAAATAATCTATATTCGGGGATCAATATACAATACGACAATTTTTCGATCCGTAGTGACAGCACCGACCATGCATTCAATCAATCCAATCTTATTGGAAAAGAGGGTGGCCAGCAATTGCTACTTGGTGTATCTCAGTTATTTGACAACCGGGATAATGTTTCCTATAGCACCCGTGGTTATTATGCCAAATTGCGGCTTGCTTACGCGCCTAAGTTATGGACGAGCACTGACTTCAATGGGGCAAACTTGGATATAGACCTTCGCGGTTTTTTTCCAATACACAAGCAGGTTACGCTTGCCGTTCAGGGAATCTTTCGTTCGACATTCGGCAAAACAATTCCTTTCTATAATTATCGTGAGCTAGGTGGCGACATGATGATGCGTGGATATTACCTGGGCCGTTATCGTGACAAAAATCACCTTGCTTCACAAGCGGAATTGCGTTACCGTTTCCATCCTCGCTTCGGCATTGTTGGTTTCTCGGGAATTGGCTCAACTTTTTCTAAAGAAAATAGCAGTAGATACGTACCTAGTTACGGCGGTGGCGTACGTTACTTCTTTAGCTTGGAGCATAATAGCAGCATTCGATTTGATTATTCTTATGGGGAACAAAGAGCTGGAGAAAAACGACAATCGGGCTTCTACCTTTCCTTAAGTGAGGCTTTCTAAATAACAATGGGAGCAATTCATAATTTTGCTCCCTCAATTTGCTCCCTCAATAGGCCCAAACTGAATACTTAATACCCCAGTCCACCTTAAAATCTAATCAAAAAATTTTCTTTGTGCTGTCCCTTTCTGAAATAAACTAAACCAATTCGGTATAAGTCTACGGTGACAACCACGCGATCATCATCTTTTAACTTGTTCCAATATTTTTCCCGTTCTCCTGACAAATGCGGTTCATTGACAATCAATATATCGTGTTCAGCAACGTAAGTCAGTAATTTCAGGTCAAGGTGTGTCTGATCAATATAATAGATTTTACGGGTGGAATAGCTTCCAGTTCCATCTTTCAATAGCTTTTCATAATCTGCTGTTGGCGCTTCGGCCAGATACGCAAACTGATCATAGGCAAAAGCTTTTAATATACGGCCGACTAACAGATACTTTTTTTGCTCTACCCTGCCTCTTTCCCGAATACCAAGGGGCAAATTTGCAATCGCATCAGCTTCGTTTTGCTGATAAATTACTTCGTCCACCAATTTATAAACAAACGGAGAATGTGTCCCATGCCGGCTATGGGATATGAAATAATGGCGCCAGTACTTCAGGTGGTAGTTCATTTTGCTGCAAACATCGAAAAATTTAGCCTGATATACAATTAAATTCTTGTTCCGTCATGGAATAATTAATCATCTTCAGCTGGTAAAAAAGTATATACAACACCGCTTTCAGCGATTATTTCACATGGAACATTTAATTTCAACGTAAATGTACAAGCGCTGCAACTTTTACTTTGAGCACAAAAGGAAGAGGATTAAGATATGTTGTACCTTGCATTTTAACTTAAAACTGGAGTACAAAAGCGCTGCCTTCTCCCTCCACACTATTGAGAAAAATGGTTCCCTTATGCAACAACATAATCTGTTTGCTCAGCGTCAGGCCAACCCCGGTACCTGTTTTCTTTGTGGTAAAAAATGGTGTGAAGATCTGTTCCTGAAGATCAACCGGGATTCCCGCCCCGTTATCTTCAATGCGAACCTGCACCTTCCCATCTATTTCCAATGCAGACAAACTAATGTATGCATCTTCCCTAGTCTTTACCGCATCTATGGCATTCAACATCAAATTGATAATAACTTGTTCAATCAGATTGACATCAGCATAAAGTATCAAACGCGTATTCTTTAAGATAATATCGACATCGATATTTTTTTGAATCAATGTCGGCTCAAGCAGCTGATAGATATGTTCAAATAGCTGGGAAATCTGAATAGGTGCCACCTGTGGCTGATCCACTTTGTTAATCATGCGGTAGCTTTTTGCAAAATGCAAGAGTCCTTCGCTCCGACGTTTAATGGTCGATATACCTGTCTTCAGATCATCAATATCCTCATATCCTCTAAAATGATCCAATCGTCCATTGAGTGTTTCGGCTAGCGAGCTGATCGGGGCAATAGAGTTCATGATCTCGTGCGTAAGTACACGTAATAATTTATGCCAGGCTTTTGTCTCAGTCTCGTCGATGGCTTCATTGATATTTTGATAAACGACAATACGAAATACGGCATCCTGGGTCTCAAAACTAGAACTTTGGATCAACAACTTGATCTTCCCTTTGCTCGATTGAACAGGTTCCATTTGCTGTTGGCCATTGTCCAATAGCATTGTTTTTTCATAAAGGTCAGGATTTTTCTTTTTTAGTCCTGCGATATTCCCCAAATGGGGCAAATGGAAAAGCTGCTTGAAAGCATCGTTCACCCACATCACTTTTCCAGTATCCATTTCATAGAAGATAATCGCTGAATTCAACATATTGATCACACGGTCAAGATACTGATGTTGAATTTCTTGTTTAATGCTAATCTCCTTATAAGTTTCGTTAATTTGATTAAAAGCAGTAAATAATTGCCCTTCAGTTGATTTATGATTTTTCACCAAAAAACGCCTCGTAAAGTCCCTATATTTGACAGCCTCTGCAAATTCGACAAGCTGGCGTTCTAAGAAATTATATTGACCATACAGATTGAAACCTAGATAAAACATCATGCAAAAGACCAATGCGGCCTGCACATACTCATGTTTCATCAGCAGATAGGCACCGGCAACCGAAGCCGCCAAAAGCAAAATAACCTTAATTGCATTTAAAATCTTTCCATGTCTCATAGACTAGATATCGTATTTCTCTAAACGCCTGTAGAGAGCAGCACGTGTAAGGCCCAATTCCTTTGCAGCTTTACTGATATTGCCGTTATAACGTTCGATGGCTGATTTGATAGCCTTCCGTTCCAATTCTTCCAGATTTTGACTGTTGGATACAGATTCAACAACAACCCTTTCCGCTTGTTGTTCAATAGGTGAGAAAAAGAGGTCATTTCCTGCAATGCTTACCTGATCAGCCATGATTACAGCCCGTTCGATACTGTATTGCAGCTCACGGACATTACCCGGAAAATGGTATGCAAAAAGTTTTTTGATAGCATCCGGTTCAAATCCCTCGATCCGCTTATTATATTTCTTGGCATAGATATCCAGAAAATGTACAGCCAATAGTTTAATATCCTCTCCCCTCTCACGTAATGGTGGCACCTGAATCTCCACGGTATTAATCCGATAAATCAAATCCTTTCGAAAGCGGCTTTCATCCGACAGATGTTTCAGCGATACATTTGTTGCGGAGATCAAACGAATATCCACAGGGATCGGTTGGTAGGAGCCCAGAGGTGTAACCTGTCGGTTTTGCAGCACAGTCAATAGTTTGGCTTGTTGTTGCAAGGAGATATTCCCAATTTCATCCAGGAACAATGTTCCACCATTTGCTGCTTCGAAACGTCCTTGACGATCTTCGCGTGCATCCGTGAATGCCCCTTTTTTATAGCCAAAAAGCTCGCTTTCAAATAACGTTTCTGTCAGCGCCCCCACATCAACCTTCACATACACTTGATCTGAGCGTAATGACCGTCGTTGGATAGCCTGTGCAATCAGATCTTTACCTGTTCCATTTTCCCCCAGTATCAGAATATTTGCATCAGTCGGTGCTATTTTTTCAAGTTTATATTGCAGTTCATCCATGACCACTGAATTACCGATGAGATCCGGACTAGTACTTGAGCGTAACAGCGAACTTTTATTCTTCCGCTCCCTATTCTTTGACTCCGCAAGTGTGCTTTCAATCGTTGCCAACAACTGCTCATTTTCCCAAGGTTTAACCACAAAGTCAGCAGCGCCTTGTTTCAGTGACTTTACTGCTAGATCGACGGCGCCATAGGCCGTGATCATAATTACATGAACCTGCGGAAACTTTTCTTTGATCCGTGATAACCAATATAAGCCTTCATTTCCTGTATTGATCGTGCTTTTGAAATTCATATCCAGAAGCACAAGGTCATAAGGCATTTTCTCCAAATGCCCAATCAGGTTTTCTGGATTAGATTCGACTTGAACATGGCTAACTTTAGGTTTCAGCAAAATCCTTGCTGCAGTAAGTAAATCTTGGTCATCGTCGACAACTAAAATAGATGCTTTTTTCATATTCCCTGGCTTCTTTCAGACACTAAGATAACTATAAATTTAACGAGCCTGCGTAATAATCATTGATATATTTTTGTAGCAACCATTCATATTGCTTGACAACCAATTGGATCTGACTGTTATCGTATTTATTCTTCGCTGTTAAAAATATGACCGAATTACTATTCCCCAGCTCGAATACAACCTTGGCGATGCGAAACGATTCGGCGTAATTTGTGTTTTGCTCATGCAATTGCACTATCGTATTGCTCGCATTCCTCAGGTTAAAAACGGCGTTTGAAGTCTCGGCTCTTAAATTATTTAGGGCTATCTCCCGTTGGAATTTAGTTGCTTCTAAATCCAGTTTAGCTAATTTAACATCATTCCTAACCTTAAACCTATTAAATACAGGGATTGAAAGATTTAGCGAAACGT
The DNA here is from genome assembly GCF_013167215.1 of Sphingobacterium prati. Lineage (GTDB taxonomy): Bacteria > Bacteroidota > Bacteroidia > Sphingobacteriales > Sphingobacteriaceae > Sphingobacterium > Sphingobacterium prati. The sequence continues at coordinate 26,109 of NZ_JABJWY010000019.1, read as the reverse complement.
ATTTCCCAACATTATTTTTCATCTGATACCAATAATCCCCGTCCATTCCATTTTTGGAATAATTCGAATTCAACCCACCGTTTAACGATAAAGAAGGCCAATAGGATGATTGTGCTATTTTGATATTCTTTTCGGCTGCTTTAATTTTCCAATCTAGCGCCGGAATATCCGGCAGGTTTTCCGTAGCCAATTTATAAAGTGTTGCGGCATCTAATTTCTGCGCGTCAGTTGTCAACTCCAATGCTTGTAAATCGCCCAACTGCGCTTCGTCAATATTTAAAAAACCAGCCATTTTCACACGATTCATATTAAGAATCTGCTTATTATTTTCGATCGAATTGATATCATTGGCAAGTTGTCCCTTCAGATCATAATAATCCCCAGGATTAATCGCGCCTTCTTTTTGCATTGCTTCGGCACGACGCACCTGCTCACGGGTCACTTCGGTCTGCAATTCAGATTGCTTCAAAACATCTTGTGCTGTCAATACCTGGATGTAAGCCGTAATGACATCAAGTTTCAATGCATTAACCTGAGAATCAAACTCTAGTTTTCCGGCCGTCTTCGCATCAGCGCGCATTCGGATATCATTTAATATCCGAAATCCATTAAATACCGGCACGCTAGCATCTAATGAGAAATTCCCAGAAGAGTTATTTCTGGTAATGTACTGGTTTGTGGAGTTATCGACTGAACGCCCCGAGGTAAGGCTATGACCTAGTTGTCCATTTAAATTGGGCAATCGATTCGCCTTTGCTTGTGAAAGATTCACTTCAGCGCGTTTTACATTGAGTTCATTCTGCAACAAAGTAGGATTAGCTTTTACAGCTAATTGTATACATTCAGCTAAAGTTCGCTTAGTCATTTGTTTATCGTCGCCCCCTACAACCGTTGCTATCCCCGTCTCCCTTTCCGATAGTCCCTGCTCAACCTGTTGCGCTTCTGCGCTGGCATAACTCAATAAAAAGCATAACGTAGTATATATATAGACTCTCTTCATATCCATTTTTTATTTTCTTGCTGACCATTGCCATGCCAAACAAATAAAACATTAAATATCAAATTGATACAAAAAATAAGTTTAAAAAAATGTTCATTAATGGACAGTCGGTGTGCGTAGTTGGACAATTGAAATTCAATGATACTCGCAAAAACTGATACATCCTAATACCAATTTATACCTAATAACAATTTTCATTCATTTTTTAGACAGTAATCAGTCACTAGTTGTTCAGTTTGCACTGAGTGATCACTGAACAAGTACTGAACCAACACTGAATAATTACTGTCTAAATGCTGAATTTGATCACTACTTGATCCTAACTTACTGTAATTAAAAATTACTATCCCCAAGACTTGCGTTATGATCCTATAATACTTGATGTTATAGATATCCACCCGAGTAATCATCTTAAAGATCGATAGTATACTACGAATAAGATCAGGGAAATACCGAATAAGCTCCGTTTAAATATAGAAATTAGTCTTAATTATATCCCCCTATCCTATTTAAAGAAGTTGTAAAAAACTGTAGGCTGTACGTCTCCGTACAAGAAGTGTCCGCTATCGAACACCGAATGTAAAGGAAAACAATATAAACAACTAAAAATCAGATTTTTAAATTATTGGCACAGCTTTCATAGTTACATACCAAATTGATATTAAATTATGGACAGACCTTTAGAAAAGAAGAAGTGGAATAGCAAACGTATCATGACCATTGTAGGGGTTGCTGGCATTGTTGGATTAATCGGTGCAAGCTTTTATTTTACCTCAGGCAAAAGCAAACTCAATGTAGAGGCTGACCGCATCTCCATAGTCGAAATAAAAAATGGAAACTTTCAAGAATTTATCCCGATAAATGGTACAGTTCTTCCAATCAGCAGCATCTATTTAGACGCTTCTGTGGGTGGTCGCGTAGAAGAAAAATTTGTTGAGGATGGTACTGTCTTAAAAAAAGGAGATCCTATTATGCGCCTATCCAATACAGATCAAGAGCTCACACTGGTTCAACAGGAGACTCAGGTATTGAACCTATTGACACAGTCGCAGATCGCCCAGACGAATGCGCAACAGGCATCTATCAACAATCGTAATCAGATGGCTGATGTAGAACAGGCCTATCGAGAAGCTGAACGTGTCTATAACCTGAATAAAAAATTACTTGCAGAAAAAGCGATAGGTACACAAGAATTCGAGAAATCGAAGAACGAATATAATTATCAAAAGGAACGTGTCCACTTGACCAAACAGATCTTAAAACAAGACGAGATCTCCAATGCGCAAAAGACCAATCAAGACAAGCAGACTTACCAGCGTACACAGAGTGCATTGGAGTTAATGAAAAGGAAAATTGGTGACCTGATTGTGCGGGCACCTGTCGATGGCCAGTTAACAGCTTTTGATGCCGAAATCGGTCAAAATAAAAATGCAGGCGAGCGTTTAGGTCAAATCGACGTTTTGACAGGTTTTAAAGTTCGTGCCGATATAGATGAGCATTACATTAACCGTATTTTTCCTGATTTGCAAGGAGAATTTTCTATCGGTGATAAAACCTATAAACTTCGCATCAAGAAGGTATACACGCAGGTCACCAATGGCCGATTCCAGGTTGATATGGAATTTATCAATGACGTTCCCAAAGGGATCCGCCGCGGTCAGACCTTGCAGATACGCTTAGCATTAAGCGACGAAACAAAGGCCTTATTATTGGCAAAAGGAGGATTTTATCAACAGACTGGTGGTAACTGGATCTTCAAATTGGATAAAAATGGAAGCACAGCATATCGTGTGGATATCCAGCTAGGAAGGCAAAACCCCGAATATTATGAGGTTATCAAAGGTCTACAACCTGGCGATAAAGTTATCGTATCAAGTTATGAGACCTATGATAAGGTACAGGAGCTAAATATTAAAAAATAAAATCGCATAGCGGTTATTGAAAAGATGAAATAGAAGAGACATCCAATCCTTTCAATAGCCGCTATTATAAGAGCATAAGAACGATGATTAAAAACTTTATTAAAACCGCGCTTCGCAATCTTTGGAAAACCAAAGGTTACAGCTTTCTCAATATTTTTGGCCTGGCGGTAGGGATTGCTGCGGCATCGTTGATTTTTTTATGGGTTGAAAATCAATTGAGCTACAACGATAATTTCGCCAACAAAAAGGACATCTACGTTGTCAAATCAAAACAGACATATGATGGTGCCACTTATGTATTTGAATCTACCCCAGGACCATTTGCCCAAAGCATAGAAAAAGAAATTCCCGGTATCAAGCATGCCGTGCGCATCAGCTGGAATTCGCCAATGCTGTTTTCTGTCGGCGACAATAATATATTTCAAACTGGGGTTTATGCTGATGGCGGCATTGCTGATGTACTATCTTTGGAATTTCTGGAAGGTGACAGAAAAACAGCCTTCGATCAAGTCAATAATATCGTATTATCAGAAACAGCAGCAAAAAAATTATTTGGTAATCGCCCTGCATTGGGAAAAACTGTCAAAACAAACAATAGCGAGCCATTTATTGTAGCAGCAGTAATTAAAGATTTACCCAAAAATAGCAGTTATGATTTTCAATGGCTCATCCCTTTTAAAAAGTTCGAAGCTGGACAAGAGTGGCTGAAAAACTGGGGAAACAACGGCCTACAAACACTCGTTCAAATCGAGGAAAATGCCAACGTTGAACAAATCAACAGGTTGATGCTGGATTTCGTCAAAAACAAAACCAAGGGTGAAGTCACTTTCTCGCAAAATTACCTTTATCCAATGGAACGTTGGATTACCTACAATCAGTTTGATAACAGTGGTATCGAAAAAGAAGGTGGTATCAAGAATATTCGGCTATTTACCTTTATCGCTTGGGTGGTCTTGCTGATTGCCTGCATTAATTTCATGAATCTTGCAACCGCAAGGTCCGAAAAAAGAGCAAAAGAAGTCGGTATGCGCAAAGTGGTTGGTGCAAGCCGCAAATCACTCATTACGCAATTCTTGGGAGAATCCCTTGTATTGGCTATTATTTCCTCTCTCGTGGCCACATTGCTGATATACATCTTTATCCGTCCTTTTAACACCATGATCGGCCAAGAACTTCAAGTGAACATTTTGGCTCCTTCACACCTCTTATTTCTGGCAACAATAACATTGGCATGTGGACTATTTGCAGGTAGTTATCCAGCATTTTTCCTTTCTGCATTCAAGCCGCTTTCAACGATCAAAGGGGCTAAACAGAAGGCAGGTAGCGGAAGTCTAATACGCAAAGGTCTAGTAATCTTGCAATATACAGCATCAGTTGTATTGATTATCTGTACCATTATTATCTATCAACAGATTCAGCACAACAAAAATAGGGATCTCGGATTTGATAAGAGTCAAGTATTGACGACAGCGCTTCAAGGCGATATGGCTACACATCTACCGCTGATTAAAAATCAATTATTGGCAACGGGAGTCGTTCAAGAAGTCGGTGTCAGTGATATGAGTATCCTTAATATCAACTCCAATACATCCGGCTTTAGCTGGGATGGAAAAGATCCAAATGCGAGTATTTTAATTGGCATGTTGCGCGCCGATGAGGGCCTTATCCCAGCTTTGGATTTAAAGCTATTTGACGGTAGAAACTTTCATAAAAATTTTATGGGCGATAGTACGTCAGTTGTCATCAACGAAGCATTTGCAAAGCTTATCCGAAAAGATGGCCTTGTTGCCGGTGACATCATCAGTTACGGTGAAGAAAAACTCACCATTGCAGGCGTCGTCAAGAACTTTGTTTATAACAATGTATATGCCGATCCTGAGCCGATGCTATTTCTACCGATGAATAAAGATAATGGTATCATGACCATCAAGACAAAGGCTGGAATCGACTTACCAAATGCCATTCAACAAATCGAAAAGATTATTGTCAAAAATAATCCCGGCTTCCCCTTCGACTATAAATTTTTGGATGATAGCTTCAACAATAAATTTAAAGATGAACTTTTTGTACAGCAGTTATCCAGTGTATTTGCCTTAATGTCCATCATTATTTCCTGTTTGGGATTATTTGGTCTAGCTGCATATGCAACCGAACAACGTGCCAAGGAAATCAGTATTCGCAAAGTATTGGGTGCCTCTGTCTCAGGTCTTATCCAGATGCTCAATCGTGAGTTTGTCATTCTTGTGGCAATATCCTGCATTATTGCCTTTCCGATCGCTTGGATAATCATGAGTAAATGGTTAACCAACTATGCACATCATATCCAGATTTCATGGACTATCTTTGTCATAAGTGGTCTGACGGCGACTATCATAGCTTTATTGACAATAAGTTCACAGGCCTTTAAAGCAGCAGTAGCCAATCCGACCAAAACACTTAGAGACGAATAAACAGACAAATAAACAATTTAAAAGAATATATTAAACAGCATATTAACAGCCTAAAGCGATTGCCAAGGCCCAAAACATACAACCATGAGCGCAAAAAATATGATTAAAATAACCAATCTTCAAAAGTATTACCGCACAGAGGAAGTCGAAACTGTCGCACTAAACAATTTGAATATTCACGTGAAAGAGGGTGAATTCGTCGCCGTAATGGGCCCTTCGGGTTGTGGCAAATCAACCTTACTGAATATTATCGGTTTATTGGATGATTTGGACGAGGGAAGCTACCTATTTAACGAAATCGAGGTGGCCAAATTTAAAGAACGCGGTCGCTCGGATCTTCGTAAGCATAATATTGGTTTTGTATTCCAGAGTTTCAATCTAATTGATGAGCTGACGGTATTTGAAAACGTGGAACTTCCTCTTGTCTATACCAATGTCCCTGCGGCTGAACGCAAAAAACGTGTCGAAGAAGTTCTGGAAAAAGTACAAATCATGCACCGTCGCAACCACTTTCCACAGCAGCTGTCAGGTGGTCAACAACAACGTGTAGCTGTCGCCCGTGCTGTCGTCAATAATCCGAAATTAATTCTTGCCGATGAGCCTACCGGTAACCTGGATTCCAACAACGGTAATGAGGTCATGCAGCTCCTGACCGAATTGAATGAGGCTGGCACAACCATCGTGATGGTAACCCACAGTGAACACGACGCTAAATTCTCCGATCGTGTGATCCGCATGCTGGATGGACAGGTGATCATGGAAACAACATCATTAGGATCCTAGCAAAGATACGTTGTAAGGATAAGAAATGTTTTAATCTAAAGTCCATGTAAATTATAGGAAAAAGGGCTATTGAATAAACGAGTTTAAAGTATAAAACGATGAAAGGTTTAAAAATAATTTTAAGACAATGGGGACGTAACCGTCTGTTTACCTTCCTCAATATCATCGGTCTGGCGATCGGGATCAGCGCAAGCTGGATTGTATTTCGGATTGTCAACTACGAATTCAGTTTCGACCGGAATCATCCCGGCAAGGAACGGATTTATAAACTTTACTCGTCCTTTAAGGAAGGTGAAAATATCCATCGTTTTGATGGTACCCCCTACCCCCTAGGTACTTATCTCGGTGCTAACTTAAAGAAAGATCTGACCGGATTGGAATTGGTTGCACCTATCGCTAATCGATCATTTGAAAGCATCAAGGTTAGGCGTTCCGATAACGAAACCTTGGAGTTCAATGAGCAGGACAAAATTGTAGCAGCCACTACGGACTATTTTAAACTTGTTCCCTACAAATGGATTGTTGGTAATCCGAATACCGCACTCAAAAACAACAATGAGATCATCCTGACGGTCTCACGTGCAAAGCAATATTTCCCAGATGCAGATTTAAAATCTCTTCTCGGCAGGACAATGCAATACGATGATCAGCTCCTTACTGTGACCGGAGTTGTCGTCGACTTAGACTATCCGAGCAGTTTTGTCAACAAGGAATTTATCCGTGTAAACCCGAATCCTCAGGAAGCAGACAACTGGGAGAATTCAAGTTCTAATTTCCATGTTTATGTTAAATTAACTGAAAACGGAAGTCCCGCGCAAGTCACTAGCGCTGCAACCAAAAAGTTCAGTGAGATGGTGGGCGACAAATTTAAACAGCACAATATAACGGCTGGTTACGAATTAGCTCCGCTTACTGGACTACATTTCAATAAATTTATTTTAAACAGCAGCGACAAGCAGGTCATGTTTGGACTTATTGGCATTGCGGCATTTTTGCTCATACTGGCTAGCATTAATTACATCAACTTGACTACGGCCCGTGTTCCCGCCCGGGCCAGGGAAATCGGCATTCGAAAAACATTAGGAGAGCAACCACGACACCTGACGCTGTCATTTATTAAAGAAACCTTTTTTACCTGTCTAGTTGGGCTATTATCCTCCTGGCCATTGGTCAAAATATTTGAACTTACATTTAGTACATATCTTCCGGACAATATAAACTCCTATTCAGATAGTCTACCTGTCTTTATCTTTCTATTGGGACTTATTACACTATTGACTTTAATTTCCAGTCTATATCCAACTTATCTTATCAACAAAGTACACATCGTTGAGGCCATCAAAATACATGCGACCGATAAAATTTCCTTTAGTGGTATTTCACTCCGAAAGATTCTCATCGTCTTTCAATTTGTGATCGCCCAGGCTTTTGTTGTACTGACTGTGATCATGGGTTTACAGTTACAACATGCTTTAAACAGTGATGTTGGCTTTCAGGATGGTGCTGTTGTTACCCTCAAACTGCCCTATAAAAAAGCAGAAGATTCAGGCAAAAGTCCGTTTCTGTTGAAAGAACTTCTCCAAAAATATCCTGAAATCGAGCAGGTTTCTTTAGGTCATCTCCCGATGAATAATGATCAATGGGGAAATAATATCATGATGCAGAGCGATACAGGCCAGATCTTGGTCAATATGCCCTTTAAATATATCGAAGAGAATTATTTAGATGTATTTAGGATGAAATTACTGGCCGGACGGGCCCTCAAACTTTCGGATACAACCTCAGGAATACTGATCAATCAAAAGGCCATTAGCAAGTTTGGATTTAAATCGCCAGCTGAAGCTGTCGGAACAATTGTTACCGTAAACGATCGTCCAACGACAATTGTTGGCATATTGGCCGATTTCCACAACTTTAATCTTCATGCTCCATTAGAGCCCCTTGCTATGCAAGTCTCAACCAACAAGGGCACACTACAGAATATTAATATCAAATTAAATGGAGATCCTAAAAAATGGCATCAGGCAATCGCATCCATAAAAAATGAATGGGAAAACGTATATCCAAATGCACCATTTACCTATCAATTTTATGACGAACGGATCAAGGAACTCTATGAGAAAGATTATCGTTTTTATAAAATAATCAATTTGTCAACGTCAATTACCATTTTATTAAGCTGCTTGGGATTGATCGGATTAGTGACATTAACTACACACCAGCGGACAAAAGAAATCGGTATCCGAAAAATTTTGGGAAGCACGGTTAGTGGAATTGTGCTACTGCTCTCAAAAGATTATATCAAACTAATTGTTATCTCGATCCTAATCGCCACACCGATTGCCTGGCTAGCGATTGATAAATGGCTAACAGACTTTGCATTTAAAATAGAACTCAGCTGGTGGATGTTTATCATTCCAGCAATAGTAACTATTGGCGTAGCATTTTTAGCTATGAGTTATCAATCCGTCAATGCTGCCCGCGCAAATCCAGTAGATAGTTTAAGGGATGAATAAAACAGTAAAGAAGCTCAATAGTAATCAATACAATAAACGCCTATCTCTATGATAAAGAATTATTTAATAACCGCAATCAGAGAATTAAGGAAAAGAAAATTCTATACCGCTATCAATATATTAGGTTTGTCGGTCAGTCTTACTGCCTCGATATTAATTATTCTCTGGGTACAGGATGAACAAAGCTTTGATAAATTCCATCCGGACTATGAGCATATCTACAAAGTCAATGCTCATTTAGATCCTGAGCACAATGGTTCTATATGGGGCACTTCTCCAGGTCCGATTGGAAACTATGCACAAAATGTACCCGAGGTGGAGTACGCAACGCGCGTTTCGCAGGATTATAATACCACACTGGTCAATGATAAGCTGAAACGTCCCGTAACAGATATGAACATCTATTATGTTGATGGTAATTTTTTCAACATGTTTCATTTCCCGTTGCAAGAGGGTTCCCTTTCAGGTTTTCAAGCAAATTACAAACAGGCGCTTATCACCCCATCGACAGCCGAAAAACTTTTTAGCACTCAGCAGGCTATCGGAAAAACTTTCCGTTATCAGAAAGATCTATTCACCGTGGCGGGTGTCCTAAAAGATATCCCCCAAAACTCCTCAATGCAGTTCGACGTCGTTATCCCACTGGGTTATCATGCACAGCGATTTACAAACTGGGGCGGTAATGGCAAATGGAAAACAATCGATGAAGATATGGGCAGTTACAGTTTTTCAACCTATATTAAGGTCAAACCCTACGCTTCAGCAGCAGTCATCGGGAAATCTGTCACAGACTCCTATACCAAAGCTCGCGACGGTGAGAATTCGACCGTATTTGTTTTAGACCCCTTAAAAAACATGCATTTAATTGCTCCTGACGGTAATAAATCGACGCTCCGCATGGTGCAGATCTTTGGGATTATTGCCATATTGCTGCTGGTCATTGGTGCGGTAAATTATGTCAATCTGAGCACCGCCAGGGCATTGGATCGGGCGAAAGATGTCGGTATCCGAAAAATAATCGGTGCCAACCGTCTCCACCTATTCCTACAGTTCCTTACAGAAACGGTTGTTGTATTCCTTTGCTCGTTGCTAATAGCTTTCATTCTTATATTGATTCTTCATACAGGATATAATCAGATCGCACAAAAATCAATCAGCTTTTCTTTCCATAATACCACAATATGGCTGTACATTGGGGCTGCAATTATAGGGACATTGGGTCTGTCCAGCATATATCCTGCGATACAACTTTCATCATTCAATCCAATCCATTCGTTAAAAGGAAAATCCGTAAAAGGTATTTCCTCAAATACGATGCGTAAAATATTGGTAGTTTTCCAATTTACGCTCTCCGTGACGCTGATTGTATGTACGTTGGTAATCAGAAACCAATTGGCCTTTATCCAAAAAATCAATCTTGGATATGACAGAGATCATGTCATGACCCTTGGTCTTCCAGAGGAAGCCTATAAACATATGGATGCGATACGAACCGAACTCAAAAACAATAACGCCATACAAGCTGTCTCCTTGTCCGGCGTTTACAATATGACGGATTTCGGAAATGCCACTGGAGATATAGAGTGGCCGGGCAAGTCCAAAGACAACAAACTGATTGTTGCACAGGCGACCATCGATAAGGATTTTATTCCTTTGATGAATATGCAATTTCTGGAAGGAAAAAACTTTACCGGCATGCCGGCTGATTCGTCTGGATATATCATCAACGAGACCTTGGCAAAACAAATGGGGTTAAAACCGCCATACGTGGGGTCCAATATGAGTTTTCATGATGTCCCGGGACAGATTATCGGTGTAGTAAAAGACTTTCACTTTAAATCCATCAAAGACAAAATAGGCCCGATGGTCTTCTGGACACGTTGGGGAGCGGGTACTTTATATGTCAAAACAAGTACGACAAAAGCTCCTGAGGCGATTAAGGCATTAGAAAAAATATATAATCGTTATCCTTCCGATACTCCTTTTAACTATACATTCATTGATCAGCAATTTGACAATTTGTATAAATCGGAGCGCCGCACCGGCCTGCTATTCAACATTTTTGCAGGTATTGCAATTTTTATATCCGCTTTGGGTTTGTTTGCGCTGGCAACTCACGAAGCACAAATGCGCATAAAGGAAATCGGAATCCGCAAGGTACTTGGAGCAAGCACCTTTGGCGTCGTCCGATTATTAGGCAAAAACTTCGTGATACTCGTTTCCATTGCCATTTTGATAGCATGCCCTATCGCGGTTTATCTAATGAAACAATGGTTGAGCAATTTTGCCTATAAAACAGATCTGGACGTACAAACATTTGTCCTGGGAAGTATTTTGGCCTTGCTGATCGCAATTATCACCGTTAGTTATCAGGCCGTTCGCGCAGCTTTGAGCAATCCAGTAGAAAGTCTAAGAGATGAATAAAAGAAGCTCAATAGTGATCAGAGAAAGTGATGGGTATCAGAAATGATCCCATTACGATCTCTACACGATTATTTCATTAACTAACAAGGGGCATTGGCCAATCTCAAAATGGTTTAAAGATGAATACATAAAATAATGAAGTACTCATAAGGCAATTACGAGAAACAGATAACTGAATAAATTAAAAAACAGCATCCATGATACAAAATTATATAAAAATAGCCTGGCGTAATATCCTTAATAATAGAGGTTATGCCACCATAAACATTGTAGGCCTTGCCATTGGCTTGGCTTGCTGTTTATTAATTGTTATTTATGTACAGAATGAACTTTCCTACGATAAATATCATGTCAACAAAGACCGCATTTTCCGCATCGTACATGACTATAGAGAAGTCGGCAGCACAGAACAACATCAAATCTGGGGAAATGCCCCAATTGGTGAGGCGCTGAAAGCCGACTTCCCTGAGATAGAGAAGATCGTTCAATTCTCTGGGCAAACGTCCATCCTACTCAAGCAAGGAGAAAATAGGTTCCAGGAAGAAAATGTATTTTTCATGGATTCTACTGCATTTGACGTGTTCAGCTGGAAAATTCTTGCTGGAAATCCACACACAGCACTAAAAAATGCGTATTCCGTAGTATTAACAGAAAGCACCGCTAAAAAATATTTCGGCGACCAGAATCCTATCGGCAAAACAATTGAAGGTGGGCTCGCTGCCGGCCGCGCAGATGCAGGTCTCTATACCGTAACTGCTGTGATGGCAGATGTACCGGCCAACTCACACTTTACCTTCGATGCTCTACTCTCAATGAGTACATTCCGAAAAGCAAGGCCAGATATCTTTGAAAATGAAGGCTGGGGCTATGTGGATTTTTACACCTATTTTCTCGCCTCAAAAGACTTTGATCCTATAAAATTCAATCAGAAGATACCTGATTTTCTCAAACGACATATCCCGGTGCAAGAAAATGCCAATTCTAGATACAGTTTCCATCTGGAGCCCATGCTTCAGGCTTATATGCATTCTACGGCAGATCGTCAACCCGGAGCAACTGGTAGCTATCAAAATTTGTATATTTTCACGATCATTGGCGGATTTATTCTGCTGATTGCCTGTGTGAACTTTATGAATCTGGCCACTTCCAGATCCATGGAACGTGCCAAGGAAGTCGGTGTTCGAAAAGCAATCGGCGCTAATAAAAGTAATCTGATTCTCCAATTTATGTCTGAATCGCTGGCTCTTGTCTTTTTCAGTGGATTATTGGCAATTGTTCTTGTACTTGCTTTTCTCCCTTTTTTAGAAGCATTTTCTGGAAAACACCTGACCTATTCATCATTATTGAACGGTACTACTTGGTCAATATTTCTTTTAGCAACAACCTTAACCGGATTTTTAGCAGCAAGTTACCCAACATTGATTTTGGCAAGCTTTAAACCAATTCAAGTCCTTAAAGGAGCTTTTAGCAACAGTAAAGGCGGGACATTGTTACGTCGGGGTCTCGTCGTTTTTCAATTCTGCCTTTCCATTGCACTGATTGCAGGTACTGTGATCGTATTTTCGCAATTGAATCAGTTGCAACAGCAAGACCTTGGATTTCAAAAAGCACAACGGCTAGTCATCGATTACAATTTTGACGAAAAAGTCAACAATAACTTAGAGGCAATCAAAAATACACTCGCAAAGGATAAAGATGTACAGTCGGTAACAGCTTCACGCACCGTCCCGGGAGCATTTTTTCCAAATGCAGGAACAGAGATTATGTCAACAGATGGAAAAATGACCAATTTCGCTCCATCACTCTACGAAGTAGATATAGACTTTATCCCAAACATGGGCATTAAGATGGCTGCGGGAAGAGCTTATTCACGTGATTTTCCAGCAGATAGCGCCCATTCACTTGTGATTAATGAAGCTGCAGCTAAATTATGGGGCTATTCAAACCCAGAAGATGTTATCGGAAAACAATTCAGACAATGGGGTAAAGAAGGTACTGTCATCGGTGTTGTTAAAGATTTTAATTACCTGTCCCTGCATCGCAAAATTGAGCCATTAGCGCTACGACTTGAGCCAAGTAGCAGCCGTTATTTGGCCATGAATCTACAAAATGTCAATCAGCAAACAATTGACCGAATTGGTAAATTATGGACTGAACTCGCCCCCCACCGTCCCTTTCTATATAGTTTCTTAGATGATAATTTTAACCGTCAATACGAAGCTGATTTTAATTTTAGAAGGCTCTTTACCGCATTTTCAGGTCTTGCCCTTTTCATTGCTTGTTTAGGTTTACTGGGACTTGTGACTTATACGGCGCAACAGCGCACCAAAGAAATCGGGGTGCGGAAGGTTCTCGGTGCATCCATCTATAATTTAGTGATGTTGCTTTCTTCCGATTTTATCCGACTATTGGTCATCGCAATCTGTATTGCCACGCCATTATCGTGGATAGCGATGAACAAATGGCTGGACAATTTTGCGTACCATATTGAGCCAAAATGGTGGATGTTTGCTTTTTCCGGATTGTCAGCTGTATTCATTGCCCTGATCACCGTTAGCTATCAAACATTTAAAGCCGCTAAAGCTAATCCAGTAGACAGTCTGCGAGACGAATAAATAGCATAATCCAGAAACAACTTCATATATAGCCAGACACAAACACATACGATCATGATCAAGAACTACATAAAGACAGCATGGCGAACCATCGGAGCTAATCGATTTTTCAGTATCCTTAATATTAGTGGACTGGCTATTGGGATCTGTGTATCGCTATTATTATTTGCCTTTATCCGACAGGAATTGAGATTTGATACCATGTATACAAAAGCCAATAATATATACCGGTTGCACATGCAGTTGTCGGCAGAATACAATCGGGAGAAGATGATCAACCTGCCCAATGCAGTAGGCCCCGCATTGAAATCAGATATTACGCAGGTGGATAATATGGTTCGTCTCGTAAAAGACGGCTACGGTGCAACAGCTTCTATACGCACCGAGAATAATAACTTCTCCGAAAAACAATTATACCTTGCAGATTCGACTCTATTCTCCATATTCGATTTCCAGTTTATTGAAGGAAATGCACGTACGGCTTTTTCGAACAAAAAGAGCATTGTCCTTTCCCAATCTTCAAAAGAAAAATTATTTGGTACACAGGAAGCACTTGGCAAACTCATTTCCATCAACCAAAGAGATACTGTACAGGTAACCGGAGTATTCAGGGATCTCCCTGCCAACAGCACCCTGGACTGTAATATGGTCATGAATATTATGGATTCATGGATGGGGCAAAATGTCTATTGGAGTAATGCCAGCTATGAGACTTATATATTACTAAAAAAAGGAGCTGATCCAACTATTGTTGCGCAAGAAGCAACTAAACTCATTGACAAATATGTCGAAAAAGATCACCGATATTTTACCGAATTTTTCTTACAACCACTATTAAAGGTACATCTTTACTCATCAAATCTCGGGGAGGGCGTCACCAAGCGTATGGGAAACATTGATACCATTCGGACGCTATCTATCCTTGCGTTTCTTGTTATCGTGATTGCGTGTATCAATTACATGAACCTAGCTACCGCAAAATCACAAAAAAATGCAAAAGAAGTAGGCGTAAACAAAGTACTTGGTGCTACCCGCAGCCAGCTCGTTGTCCGTTTCTTTGTTGAAACCGCAACGATTAGTCTATTTGCCCTAACACTAGGTGTGGTTCTCTCCGTTATTCTGATTCCGGTATTTAATGCCATTGGCAGTGCAAATATTACGATCCAAAATCTCTTGAACTGGGATATGTTAGGGATATTGGCGCTATCTTGGTTTATCATTACACTTGTTGCTGGCAGTTACCCCGCCTTATTTTTATCGAAAATCAAATCAATAGCATTGATGAATAAAGGCTATAACAAACAAGGAAAAACAGTTCTGGTCAGACAAATATTGGTCATATGCCAATTTACCATTTCGATTATCCTGATCATCGGCATTAGCGTGATGCTTACACAGATGAATTTTATCCGAAACAAAGACCTAGGCTATCAACCTGAACATGTGGTCTCTATCCCTATCCGCTCTTTCCGAAGCCAAGAAAAACTCAACGCGCTCAATCAACAGGTTCAAAGTTTGTCAAATACAGTATCCACTACATTTGCACAGTCCATACCGGGAAGTAACGAAAGTGGAAAATCAACCTATAAACTAGTTACTGATAAAAAAGGGTTACCCACCCTGAGCTGTGTCACTTATGGAAAAACAATAAAGACATTAGGCTTAAAGCTACTTGCCGGAACAGATTTACCCGATATCTGGGGAAGTCGAGACTCCACCTGCTACGTATTGATCAACGAAAAAGTTCAGAAGTTTTTAGGATATGAATCTCCCCAGGAAGCCATTGGAAAACATATTGTCACCGAGATGAGTCCGAGCAATTCGATCATCACTGGTGTTGTCAAGGATTTCAATTATTCAAACCTGAAATCTGAAATCGGAGGCTACAGCTATTATACTATGAATGATCCCTCTGAATCGCCACGGAGCTTATTGATTCGTTATAAAACAACAGATGTCCAAGGATATATCGAACAAATAAAGAAAATATATACGGCCATTGCACCTGAAGCTGCATTCGATTTTTCTTTTTTAGATCAACATGTACAAAACCAATATGAAAATGAAATCCGTTCATCCAATATCATGAGTATGTTTTCATTTCTTACCCTTTTTATTGCCTGTCTTGGTCTATTGGGATTAGCAGCCTATACCACCGAAGCCCGAAGCAAAGAAATCGGTATCCGCAAAGTTTTGGGCGCCAGTATCCCGAGCATTATCCATTTACTTTCATCAAATTATATCAAACTGATTCTTCTTGCTTTTCTTATTGCAGGACCGATCGCCTATTATCTGTTCAGTAATTGGTTAAATAATTTTGTGTATCATATTGAGATGCCTTGGTGGGCATACCTGATAGCGATATTAACAGTCGCGCTGGTCGCATTTATCACAATAGGATTTCAAACATTTAAAGCCGCGCTACTGAACCCGACAAATAGTTTAAGGGACGAATAGGTCTTCAACTATATCATCAGATTGTTTAACCATTCCAAAACTAAAAGACAATGATTGGAACCTCACTAAAAACAGCCTATCGTTTTTTGAAAAAACATAAGTTGATTACTTGCATCAATGTCATGAGCCTAGCCATTGGCATTACTGCAACACTGGTTATTTTCTTAATGGTTCAATACGACTACAGTTTTGACAGGCATGTTCCCAATCAAGAGCACGTATATCGTGTTGTCAATAACGGTGAATTCAAAAATGCAGGTGTTTATGTACCATTAGTCCGTACCATGGAGGACGAGCTGGTTAACCTCGATGCTGTAGCTCCGATCTATCGAAGCCAGGTTCAAAAGTTAAAAATCACGTCTGCAACCAACAAAATTCAGATTTTTCCAAAAGAACAACGTATTATATTAACCAATAGCCAATATTTTAATATTTTACCCCGCAAATGGCTATCCGGGAATCCACTTAGCTTAAATACAGCTGGCAATATTGTGCTGACGGAAAAGACACTGGAAAAATTCTATGGAAATGAGTCACCTGCCGATGTCATTGGCAAAACCATCGTCTATGCAGACAGTATTCCCCTGCAGGTTGTCGGCGTGGTCGAAAATGCACGGCATAACTCAGATTTCAATTTTGATAGTTTTATCTCCGAAGAAACAATTCCACAGAACAACAAGCTGAAGGAAATGTTTAATTGGGAAGCTTGGAACAGCATATCCGACTCCTATCAGGTATTGATCAAAACCAAACGGGGTACTACCCAAAAGGCTGTAGAAAGCAACATTGCAAATCTACTCAACAAGTATAAAAACAAAAATGGTAAGACATTTAAGGATAAGCTTCTCTTACAGCCTTTATCGGAGGTCCATTTTGACACGACTTTTAATTTTGGGGCTACTAAACCCGAGACACTCCGTAATCTGATATTACTTGCGATCTTTCTCCTAGCTTTAGGTGCTGTAAATTTCATCAATCTATCAACAGCTCAGTCTATTGAAAGAGCTAAGGAGGTTGGTATCCGTAAAACATTGGGCAGTTCCAAATTCACATTAATTAAACAATTCTTAGTGGAGACATTCCTGATCACACTAACAGCCACATTACTTGCAGTACTACTTTTGCCTCTGTTTTTACGGGTTTTTGAAGGATTTATCCCTCCAAATTTAAACCTAGAATTATTAGACAAAAAGGCAATCATATTATTCCTCTTTACCCAGCTTATTGTGCTCACCTTGTTGGCCGGTTTTTACCCCGCATGGGTATTGACGGGATATGCTCCGGTATTGGCCCTCAAAAATCAACTGGGAAAAAACACCAATCTTTCCCGAAGTGCATGGATACGTAAAGCACTGACCATTTTCCAATTTGTGATGGCTCAGGCTTTTCTAATTTGTGTACTCATTGTCGTTCGCCAAATCAATTACGTTACCCATAAAGATATGGGTTTTCAGAAAGATGCTATTGTCAATATCTATATTCCGGGGGCTTTCCAAAACTCCGCTAAAGGTGCCGTACTTAAAAATGAGCTAAAAAAGCTAACCGATATCAAGGCCATTAGTTTCGGGAACATCGCTCCGGCGATGAACGGCTGGATGACCACAGCAATAATTTATGATCAATCGCCAAATAAAGAATCGCTGACATTCGATAGCCGATCGGGTGATGAAAATTATTTAGATGTCTATCAAATTCCGCTTTTAGCAGGAAGAAATGTCCGTTTATTGGACTCAACAAGTGAAATGTTGATCAATAGAAAAGGCCTGGAGTTACTACATATTAAAGATCCACAAGATGCCCTAGGTAAAACCTTCGAAAATGGACAAAACATCATCGTTGGTGTAATGGAGGATTTTGACTTAGCCTCTGCCCGACAAGCGGTTAAACCTGTTCTTTATACGGGCAGCAAGGAAGGATATGTACTCCATATCGCATTGGACCAATCGCATCCCGAAAACTGGAAAAACACAATTGATAAGATAACTTCAAGCTACAAATCGGTTTTTCCGGACGACGAATTAGATCTGAGGTTTGTGGATGAAGTGATCCAAAACTTCTATACACAAGAAAAGCAGCTCTCCAAGCTCTTATCCTGGGCGGTGGGGCTTTCCATACTTATTGCTGGACTTGGTTTATTTGGACTTGCTATATTCACAGCAAACCAACGGACAAAAGAAATTGGAATACGCAAGGTTTTAGGAGCATCAGTTTTCCAGATCACATTTTTACTGCTTAGAAACCTACTTTCGCTAGTTGCAGTAGCCTGTTTGGTTGCCTTTCCAATTGCTTATTATTTTATGCAAAGCTGGCTCAATGACTTTGTTTACCGAACAACAATCAGTCCCTGGATTTTTGGACTTTCTGCCGTAGGATTAATTGCATTTGCGAGTCTCGTCCTTTCAACCAAAAGTGTCTTTGCAGCAAAAGCAAATCCAATAAATAGTTTAAGGGACGAATAGATTTCACTAACAAAGTAATTTCAGCAACACACCGAAATAAGAAACACAAACCTCAAACATGGCCATGATTAAATTATTTTTAAAAACAGCTCTTAGAAATTTAAAGCGGAGTCCCCTTAATACGACAATAAATATTTTGGGATTAGCATTAGGCTTTACTGTTGCCCTAGTAAGTACATTATGGATCTTGAAACAATTCTCATTTGATAAGCATTACAGCAATTATAAAAACATTTACCAGGTAATGATAACGGGCACTTTCAATGACGAGAAGTCTACAGATCGCTCCACCCCAATTCCATTGGCTAAAACAATTGCTTCCGATTTCAACAATGAGATGCCAGATGCGACCTTGGTCAGCAATATGGAAAGCAATAACATCAAAGTAGGCGATAAAAAGCTTAATGCTCCAGGACTTTATGCTATGGGAAAATTTTCCGACTTATTTTCTCTTGAATCCCTGCAAGGCGATAGTGCTACTCCCATCAGCCCATCCACAATCATTATCTCCGAATCCTTGGCAAAACGACTATTCGACAAGACCGATGTCATTGGAAAGACTATCCAATTGAATGGGGAGGAACAATATAATATTCAAGGTGTTTATAAAGATATTCCCGAAAACAATACGTTTTATGGACTGGACTATGTACTTCCATTTGTAGATTATCTTGATAGAAATAAGGGAATAGAAGAAAGCTGGTCCAACTGCTATTTTAGCACTTTTGCAAGGATCGACAATCCTACACTTGTTCCTTCGCTGGAAAATAAACTGACAAATATTATCAATAAAAAACTGACGGATATAAAGCCCGAGGTTCTATTACACCCCATGTCCAAATGGCATCTTTATGATGCTTTCAAAAATGGCAAAAACATCGGGGGAAGGATTCAGTATGTCTGGATGTTTACCTGGATCAGTGTATTTATTATCCTATTGGCCAGTATCAACTTTATCAATCTAAGTACAGCGAGAAGCTTGAAAAGAGGAAAAGAAATTGGCGTTTTAAAATCTGTTGGTGTAAATCGTCGACAACTGATCGCTGGCTTTCTAGTTGAATCGACTCTAGCGGTATCTTGCGCATTTTTGATCGCGGTGCTCTTTGCGACATTATTCCTTCCCTGGGTAAATACCATCACCCATACCACTTTACACATTCCATTTGATCGCATACAATTCTACTTATACTCCTTTTTGGGGATTCTCACTATCGGAGTTCTGGCCGGGCTCTATCCTGCACTTTTTTTATCCTCTTTCAATCCAATCCTTGCCCTTAAAGGAAAGATGAACATAGGCAAAAATAGATTCAGCGCCAGAAAAGGAATGGTTGTCGTGCAGTTTGCAATTTCTATTTTTTTGATGATTGCAACATATCTAGTTATAAAACAACTGCATTATACAAAAGATCGTCCCATTGGCTACAAAAGTTCAAATCTTGTCAACATCAACAGTAATAGTGAATTAATTTCCAAAAACTTTGAGGTCCTGAGAAAAGTACTAATTGATCAACGCCTGATTCAGGACGCATCACTCGCATCGAATTATGTCAATCACCTTTCCTTAACTGGTGGTGGCTTTAACTGGCAAGGTAATGAAACAAAGGAAGGGTCAATTATGGGAATTTTCACCGTGGACGAAAACTTTGCCAGCACTGTACACTGGAATTTTCTGAAGGGAAGAAATTTCTCCAAGGATTTCAGAACAGATTCTACGGGAGTGATTATCAACGAAGCCGCGGCCAAATTTATGGGGGTTACCGAGCTGACGAGCAAGCAATTGTCCAAGAGAGGAGTCAACTATACTATTATCGGTATTATACAGAATACGTTATCTGAATCGCCGTTTAAGTCTATTACGCCAACGGCCTATTTTCTTGATTTTCTGCCAAAAAATAAAATAACACTTCGACTGAATGAACAGCAAGACATCAGTCAGACGATGAAAGCAATCGCACAACAATTCAATCGCTTTGATCCGGATCTGATTTTTGATTATGCATTTACGGATAAAGAATATGCCAAACAATTTGAACAGATGGAAATGATTAAAAGCCTGACTAGCACCTTCACAGGTCTCGCGATATTAATTTCTTGTCTTGGATTGTATGCTCTGGTCGCATTTCTAACGGAGCAACGTGAAAAAGAAATCGGTATCCGAAAGGTGCTTGGGGCCTCAGAAATTGGCTTATGGAAATTATTATCCATCGAATATGTCTGGTTGACATGGATTGCTTTTCTAGTTGCAGCTCCCCTGGCCTATCTGTTAATGGAAACATGGCTCGACAATTATGTCTATCGTATTACAATTACCTGGACTGTATTTACCCTTACCGGATTAACTGCACTTGGAATCACTTTAATAACGGTCAGCTATCATGCTATCAAAGCAGCATTAGCCAATCCAGCGATAACATTAAGAAACGAGTAACCAGATGTTCGGCGACGGACAGCAAACTGTCCGTTTCCGAACATGCATCAGATTTAAAAAAATAATTAACAACTAATAATCAGTAACTTACACTTATGGCAAACGAATTGAAATAGCTATTGCTATTGTGGCATGACCAGCATATGGCAATCTATCTGGATAAATGCCTTTGCGAGCCATAAATATGGAAGAGTCAAAAACTTAATAGGATGATAAAGAATTACCTTAAAATTGCCTGGCGAAATCTTTGGAAAAACAAAAGCTATTCCATTATTAATATCATTGGACTTTCCATCGGCATGACTGCTGTACTGATTATCGGAATATGGGTAAAAAATCAACTGCAGTTTGACAATTTTTATGGCAACAAAGAGAGCCTGTATAAGATTTGGAATAAATATCAAAATGATGACGGAAAAATAAATCTGATGGACGTTACCTCAGGACGAGCAGCGCCTGCTCTTGTAGAAGACTATCCAGAAGTCGAACATGCTGCGCGTATGTATTGGAGTACCACTAGACTGATATCATTTGATGACAAAAAAATCAAATCCAAAGGAAATGAAGTCGATCCAGATTTTATCCGGATGTTTGATTTCAAACTCCTTAAAGGAAATGATGAGCAAGCTTTACAGGAAACAAAAAACATTATTCTTACGGAAAGCTTGGCTAAAAGCATATTTGGTGACATAGATCCCTTAGATAAAACGATCACACTCGATAATAAGGAGCCTTATAAAGTCTCTGCCGTTATGGAGGATCTTCCGAGCAATACAAATTTCGATTTCAGCTATTTAATTCCCTTGGTGAAAGCCGAAGAGTATTCTCCAAACTGGAATACGATTTCATTCGCAACATATGTTCAATTAAAAAAAGGAACAGATATCGACGCTTTTAATAATAAGCTTATCGATATCATTAAGAAAAAGACCAACAGTGAATTGGGAGGATCACTATTTCTATATCCGGTATCCAAAATGCACCTGCATTCGAAATTTGAACAAGGTATTCCAGTTGGCGGAAAGATCGATCAGGTTAAACTTGTCGCCGGAATCGGCCTATTAATTCTATTGATTGCTTGTATCAATTTTATCAATCTCAGCACAGCACGCAGCCAAAAAAGGGCAAAAGAGGTCGCTATACGCAAAGTTGTGGGGGCACAGCGTTTCAACTTAATTACACAATTTCTTACAGAGTCCCTACTCTTGGCCATGATCTCAGGTGTATTTGCTGTTACATTGGCAACATTTGCCCTGCCGTTATTCAATAAAATCTTTGATAAGCCTTTAACATTTTCATTGTCAGACCCAACAATCTGGCTCACCTTGATCGGATTTACTTTTGTGACAGGCTTGCTGTCGGGCATATACCCAGCATTCGTATTGTCAGCTTTTAAACCAATAAAATCATTAAAAATATTTAGTCCTTCAAAAAAGATCCCATTGAGTTTTCGTGAATTATTGGTGATTTTTCAATTTGGTATTGCTATTATACTTATTATAGCCACTATCGTTGTCAGACGGCAAATTGAACATGCAGGACAGCGTGACGTAGGCTATAATACCGCCCAGTTGATAGAGATCGGCATGGAAGGTGATATGGGGAAAAATTATGAAGCGATCAAATCAGAACTGATCAATAATGGAGTTGCTATCGCCGTCACAAGGATAGGATCATCAATCACAGGTAGTTCTGGAAATTCCTGGGGTGGTTTTTCTTGGGCTGGAGCTACTCCTGAGCAAGAGAAAAAAATGGGCTTTAATCTGGGAAGAGCTGAAAGTGACTTTGTCCAAACTCTCGGATTAAAGCTCGTCGCAGGACGTGACATCAACTATTCGAGATTAGCTGCTGATAGTACTGCTGCATTGCTGAATGAAGCTGCCGTCAAAGAAATGAAATTGGAAAATCCTATCGGAAGCTTTCTCAAATGGGGAGACAACACCTATACCATCGTCGGCGTAATAAAAGACTATATCAGCGGTTCTCCTTATAATCCGGTAACACCTATGCTTATATACGCGAATAAGACATCGCTATTTAATCTAATTATCCGTACAAATGCCACAGATTCGATGAGCGATCAGCTCAAAAAAATCGAACAAATTATTAAAAAATTCAATCCCGCATATCCTTTCGAGTATCAGTTTGTCGATCAAAAATTTGCAGCTAAATTCAAAGACCAACAACAAACAGCCCAACTAGCATTCATTTTTTCGGGCTTGGCCATTTTTATCTCCTGCTTAGGCTTATTCGGGCTAGCCTCTTACATTGCCGAACTAAGGACCAAAGAAATTGGTATACGTAAGGTTCTCGGCGCCTCTGTCAGCGGGATTACCACAATGCTCTCCAAAGACTTTATCAAATTGGTCATTATTTCCATCATCCTGGCTTCGCCGATCGCCTGGTGGGCAATGAATAAGTGGCTACAAGATTTCTCCTATCGGATCGAAATACAGTGGTGGATTTTTGCGTTAGCAGGTATTGCGGCTGTATTGGTCGCCTTCGTGACAGTAAGTTCGCAAGCGATTAGAGCGGCAAATCACAATCCAGTGAAAACATTAAGGGACGAATAATTAACGATTATAAAGAGGCATCGGCACAACCAATTGATAAAATTGAGGGATACCAAAGCTTCAAAACGAACGACGCAAAACGAAAACCATGATAAGGAACTATATCAAAATTGCATGGCGCAACCTGATGAAAAGCAAATCCTTCTCTTTGATCAATATCATAGGGTTGGCAATCGGAATGGCAGGAGCATTACTTATTGCGCTTTGGTTGCAAAATATGTTGACCATGGACCGTTTCCATGAAAAGGGCAACCGTATTTACTCCTTAAACAATCGCGATGAATTTCGGGGAGATAAATCGGCTTGGTCTTATACGCCAAAAATATTGGCTCCTTCCTTGGCTGCCGATTTTCCGGATATTGAAGAGTTTACAAGGTACAATGAGGGGTATCAATTTTTAACGACATTTAAAGAAAAAAAATTGATTGCGAATACTGTTTTTGTAGATCCCGGCTTCTTCAAGATGTTCTCCTTCCCATTTATCAAAGGCGATCAGAATGTTAGATTTGATAATCCAAAAGGACTTGTCCTCACTGAAAGTTATGCGAAGGCGCTGTTTGGCGATCTGGATCCCATTGGAAAATCAGTTAGAATAGATTCGGTTAATCAAGTCGCTGTACAGGCTGTCCTCAAAGATCTTCCCAGCAATTCGAGTTTTAAATTTGACATCCTCCTTCCCTTTGAATATGCTAAAACAATTGGTTACGTAGACGACAACTGGAGCAATAACTCAATAAGCACGTATGTTTTATTAAAAGAAAGCACCTCTTTAACAGCATTTAACGACAAAATCAGGACTTACCTGAGAGATCATATCAATACAAGCAATAAGGCCGAGGGCCGCCTCTCTCCTAGGAATACAGGTGAGATTTTTGCCTTTCCTTATCCAGATTCTTTCCTTTACAATAGTGGTAAGGGAGGAAATTATACATCAGGGCGTATTGACATCGTCAAGCTGTTTGCCTGGATCGGCATTTTTATTCTATTGGTTGCTAGCATCAATTTTATGAATCTGAGTACAGCACGTTCTGAACGGCGGGCAAAAGAGGTTGGTGTACGCAAGGTAATCGGTGCAAATAAAACAAGCCTAATGGCGCAGTTCCTTATTGAAAGCATCCTCATCAGCATGATTGGGATGGTTCTGGCAACTATACTCGTTGTCATTGTGCTGCCATTCTTTAATGAGCTCGTCGGAAAACAGCTCAGTCTTTCTTTATTAAATGTACAGACTTGGTTGTTTTTAATCGTCTTTGCGTTATTTACTGGGATTTTAGCAGGTACCTATCCAGCCTTTTTCCTTTCCTCTTTTCAGCCTATCAAAACCTTGAAAGGAAAATTTGTATCCAAGACAAGGGGACTCAGCATTCGCTCAATCTTAGTGGTTATCCAGTTTAGCCTAGCTATAATACTGATTATCGCCACAGTCATTGTGGCAAAACAGATCCAATATACCAAACAACGTGACCGTGGCTATAATGAAAATGGCCTGCTTTACAGCAGCATAAAAGGCGATCTGGAAAAGAATTATAAAATTCTGCGAGACGAATTATTGGCCAGCAACGCGGTTGTTTCTGTATCAAAGAACATGTCGCCCGTAACAGATTTTTACAGCAATGGTTGGGGATTCACATCTGGCACACCGACCGAAGAAGACAAACGAATTTCTTACAACCGTTTTAGTACCGATGCTGATGCTGTAAAAAACCTTGGTCTTACGCTCATCCAAGGTCGCGATATCGATATCTATAAATTTGCCACGGACAGTACCGCTTTGATTTTAAATGAATCTGCAGTAAAAAGCCTGCATCTCAAAAACCCGATAAACAGCATTGTCGATGGTGATGGTACTAAATGGACTGTGGTTGGAGTAATCAAAGATTTTATCATTGGATCACCTTTTGGCGATAATAAGCCAATGGTAATATTAGGACCGCAGGCCTGGTTTACAACGATTCATTACCGATTGAATACGAACAATAATATCTCGGACAACCTGAAAACAATTGAATCAATCTTTAAAAAGTTCAATCCTGATTATCCCTTTGAGTACCAATTTATTGATAAGACTTACGAAGAAAAATTCAAAGAAACAAAAGCCATAGGCACACTGGCCATGGTCTTTGCCGGCTTGACCATCTTTATTTCCTGTCTTGGTCTGCTCGCTTTGATTGCATATATGGCTGAAACACGTATGAAAGAAATTGCGGTCCGCAAAGTCCTCGGAGCAAGTGTGACACAAGTAACTTCATTGCTGTCCGTAGACTTTATTAAATTAGTGCTTATTGCCATTCTGATAGCCTCACCGATCGCTTGGTGGGTAATGGATAAATGGTTGCAGAATTATAGCTACCGCATCCAGATTCAATGGTATTATTTCGTTATCGCGGGGTTAATGGCCATATTAATCAGTATGGCAACCATAAGCTATCAAGCCATTAAGGCAGGACTTAGCAATCCGGTCGATAGTCTTCGGGATGAATAA
>NZ_JABJWY010000018.1 GCF_013167215.1 Sphingobacterium prati | reverse complement strand
CCAACAATATCTTTCATCATACGGTCTACTTTTTCTGCTAATAGGTGTTGAAGACTTGGATAGTCTTCTTTTGCCTGGAGTATTCCTTTAACGGAGCAATAAAACTTGATTTTGGGTTCCGTACCGGATGGTCTCGCCGAAATCACGTCTCCATCTGCGGTAATGAATTGCAATACGTCCGACTTTGGAAGAGCAATCTCGTTTGTATTACCTGTTTTCATGTCAGTCGTTTGGGAAAGTTGGTAGTCTCGAATTTCTTTAACTTCGATTCCCCCAAGTGTCGTGGGTAGATTTTGGCGCAGTCCAGCCATCATGGCCTGTATTTCCTCGGCTCCGGCTTTTCCTTTTTTCGTTAAGGAAATCAATTTTTCCTGATAGCAGCCAAATTCTTGATAAATATCCAATAATACGTCATAGACCGTCTTACCTTTTGACTTAAAATATGCAGTCATTTCTGCCAGGAAAGCACAGGAATTAGGCGCATCCTTATCTCTGACCAGGTCACCGACCAGGTAGCCGTAGCTTTCCTCTCCGCCGGCAAGATAGTGTGCTGAATCACCTAATTTTGTGATCAGCTCGCCGATATATTTAAAGCCTGTGAGGGTTTCGTAGTGCGCTACATGGTAATGATCGGCAATATCTGCCTGAAGGTTGCTGGTTACAATCGTTTTAACGATGTATGGGTGGTGCCCCAACTGTTTTAGATCACTCTTTGCACTTAAGACATAGTAAATTAGTAAACTGCCGATCTGATTACCATTGAGTAACTGAAATTGTCCCTGGCTGTTTTTAACAGCTATTCCGACACGGTCTGCATCTGGATCGGTTGCTAAAACCAAATCTGCGTCAATCTCTTCACCTTTTTTCTTTGCTAAGGCCATCGCGTCCTCCTCCTCCGGATTCGGATAGATTACCGTTGGAAAATTTCCATCCGGTGTGGCCTGCTCGGTGACTACTGTAACGTTTTCAAAACCCCATGATGCCAGCATTTTTGGTACGATTGTAATTCCAGTGCCGTGGATCGGAGAATAGACTATTTTTAAATCCTTTTGTGCCCGAACAGCTTCAGGATGTATACTCAATGCTTTATTGGCATCAATATAAATCTGGTCAATCTCTTCACTGACAGGAATAATATTTTGGCTATTTCCTTCAAACTGGATATCTTTTACAGAGGTGATTGCATTGACCTCATCGATGACATTTTTATCATGGGGCGCAGTCAATTGCGAGCCATCATTCCAATAAGCTTTATAACCATTGTATTCCTTGGGATTGTGCGAAGCCGTTAACATGACACCGCTCTGGCATCCAAAATGACGGATGGCAAAAGACAGCATTGGTGTAGGACGCAATTCATTGAAGAGATAGACCCTGATACCATTGGCAGCAAATACCTGGGCCACAAGCTGACCAAAAGATTGGGAGTTGTTACGGCTATCGTAAGCTACGGCTACCTTGATCTCCTGATCAGGAAACTGCTTTTTGAGATAGTTCGATAAGCCCTGTGTCGCTTTTCCAATCGTATATTTATTCATGCGATTGGAACCTACACCCATAATCCCTCTTAAGCCGCCCGTGCCAAACTCAAGATCCCTGTAGAATGAATCGATCAGCTCCGTCTCAGCCTGATCATCTATTAACTTCTGAACTGCACCTCTTGTTTCCTCATCATAATTTGAGGTCAACCATTCGTCGATTTTCTTTTGTATGTCTTTGTCTAAATTTCCCATTTTTATCGACAGTGAGTTAAATGGTATACAATTATTTGAATGAAAGGATTGTCTTGATCAAACCCTCTTTGGTACTTGTTGGTAGAGATTGAATCCCGAGCGCTGTTTTTATCTTGCAATTAGATACAACATAGGATTCTGTTAATTTTTTCAAACGTTCTGAATTTAGTGGAAGAGGAAGTATATCTCCTATTTTCACTGTTTTCTTTACTAGCGAAGAGGGTATACACCATAATTTGGGTTTCTTTCCCAATGTTTGAGCGATTAACGTAACCAGATCATTCGTAGACAAGGCCTCGTCATCGGCAAAATTGTAAACTCCTGAGGGTATATCCTGATTTTCTATCATCTCTTTGATGAGAAAAGAAAGATTATCAATACTCAAAAACGACCTTTCATTGTGAAACGACGCTAAAGGCCATGGAATTCCTTTTTCGACAACTTTATATAAAAGATTTAGATTTCCTTTATTCCCTGGGCCGTGAATCATGCACGGGCGAATAATAAATAAGCGTTTTCCTTCGGGTAATGGCTGACTTAATAGATACTGCTCAGCTTCTAATTTAGACTTACCATATGGCGTAAATGGCTTTCCTTCCACATCTTCCTGTAAGATACCCTCTACTGTATCCGCCACAGCTTTAACTGAAGAAAAATAAAAAAAATCTTTAATATTTGACTCTAGAAAATTATTGTAAAGATCAATAGTCAGGTCCCGATTTACCTTATAATATTCATCGTCATTAGATGTATTACTTGTATCATGAGCTTTTCCAGCTAAATGTATAATAATATTAAATTTTTCATCAATATAATGTTTCCACTCAATATTTCTTAATGATACACATTTGACTCGATAGTTCTGAGATTCCAAATTTATTATTAAATTTCTCCCTACAAAACCACTTCCTCCTGTTACAATTACATCTTGTCTCATTATCTAACTTGTATATTTTTTGCTGTTATAGATGATTTCACATCCAATTTAACTGGTAATTCTTTGTGGCCTTTCGACTGAAAATTATTGATAGTAATGCCTTTTGCGATTGCATTCCCTTTTTCCAAAACTGATATACCTCTCAGTATATTTGAGTTTTTATCCTGTACTGTGGATTTGCAGTTTTCAAATACTGAATTCCCTATACTTCTTCTAGGTTGACGGTCTGATTCAAAAATATAAAAACTTGAAGCGTAAGATCCTTTCTGAGATTTATCGCGACTTTGATTGCTGTTTATTGCTTCACAATTTCTATATATTTTTTTTATACCGTCTGAAGAACAAGAGGCCTCCAAAAATCCAGAATATTTTGATCTATATGCCTTACAATTATCAAATGAAATTGTACCTCTACTCCCATCTAAAAAATAAACACTAGCAAATCCAACGTAATTATCATAAGCCTGACAATTTTCAACATTAATGGAAACGGCTTTACTTCTAGAATCAAATGACGATATTGCAAACATAAACCCCCTTCCTGCGTTTTCCTGTGATTTACAATTCTTAATTACTATATTCTCTAGAATGTCGCTATATTTATTTGGCTCGATATCTAACCCTGATTGAGGAGAGGTTCCCGAAGTATTTTTGAAAACACAGTGGTCAATCAATAAATTTTTAGCCGATATAACACTCACCCCCTGACGTCTATTATTATCTGCAACGCTATTTGTAATAGTGATATCCTCACAGAGTTTTTTATTTGATTTGTAAGCACCAATGTAAAAGCCATCGCCTCCACTATTGTTCGCTCGGGCTTTGTTAATAAGAACCTTCGATGATCCGTTGATCATAAAAATGTGATTGTGTTCTCCGCTATATGCCGATTTATTCATTCTAAAAAGAGCATTATTGGCTTGAATATTAATATTATTAGCATTTTCAATCCTAAATAGCACTTCAAAATTTGCATGATCCTGTTTTAGATCATCTGTTGCTTGAACAATTACATTAGAATCAAAAACCAATTTCGTATTACTTGGAATCCGAAGCTGTCTTGTAAGATAATACTTCCCTTGTTGTTTGGGAATAAAAAGCACCTTTCCAACTGATGCGTTGAGAGCTTTTTGAAATCCAATTGTTTCGTTATTACCATTACCAACTACTCCGAAATCGCGCAGATTTAAGGTATCACTATTTAGCTTAGAGCTTTTATTATCTGCGATAGTTATAGCTGATTTTTCTATCTCACTATTCTTGTTCGGGCTAGAGTCAGTTTCGACTCCAATGGACGAGTCCTTCAAAAGTTTTCCATCTGAAGGTGAACCTGATATTTCCTTAGAATCCATTATACTTAAACTATCTTCTATCCTCTCATTAGAGGAATCTATATTAGAGAAACGAAGATAATAAATGCCTGAAATCACTAATAATAATCCGATTGCCACTATCCATCCAATTCTTTTCATCTCAATATTATTTTTCGATAGAACTGTATTGTTCATATCTACTCTTCTCACAAATAACATACCTATTTCTGTCATAGTCATTTCGATCTTGTTGAATATTTGATTTAAATTGGTTTATGTAGTCCTTATTAATTATTAATTGTTCCATCTTTTCATAAACCCCAGACCAATTGTCATCGGTAACATCCACAACATATCCGTTGTAATCATTTTGCACAATCTCATTACAACCTCTTGAATCAGCGGTAATTACAGGAACCCCCATCGCTAATGCCTCAATAACACATACGGGCATCCCCTCTTTCACACTTGGAAAAACAAACACATCGGTGATAGAAAGATAGGAAGCTACATCTTTAGTAAATCCGATGTGAATAATTCCTTCACAATTATTCATCAGTATAGTTTCGTTCTCGGTAAGTCCTGTTGGATGTATTGGATCATTCCCACCAATAAGGAGTAATTTCACTTTGGAATTTTTAGAATAGAGTTTAAGAAATGAACGTATCACCTTATCATATCCCTTAAAATTTACAAAGCGTCCTGTATAAGCGAATACAAAATCATTTACACCAATATCCAGTTCTTCTCTTAATGATGCTTTCCAAGTTTCCGAAAAGTTGTCCGGATTAAAAACAGAAAGATCACAGCCTAACCCTAGCGTTTCGTATTTCTCAACATTTTTATATCCAAGAGCTTTTACAGCTTTATAATCTACCTCATTTAATACATAAATTTTATCCAAACGACCAAAGCAAAATTTTTCAACAGCTCCAAAAACTTGCTTTTTTAGTCCTGATAATACAGGAAATCCTAATCCATGAAATGTACCTAGTGTTCTATATTTTACCCGGCCAGCAAATAAAGTCGTAAATATCCCTGTTGTAAAATGGATATGTACTATATTAGGTACTATACTATCTAAAATTTTTTGTATTTTCTTTGAAGAACGGTAATGTGCAAAAGGATTAAACCCTCTTGGAAAATCAACATAGAAAAACTTTATACCTGCTGCCAAGTAATCAAATTTATCTTGAATGTTGATGACTCTCGTTTCAGAAGTTATGACAGATACCTCATGTCCATCTTCTTTTAAACGAATCGCCAAATCACTTAGGAAATTATTAAAACTGCCGTAATCCGTTATTATCAATACTATTTTCATGGTATTTATTTTACAGCTTTTTTTATCATTTCAATCGTTTCCTTCCGCTGTTCTTCTAAATATGGAAGCTTAGCAGCTAACTTTCCTTTGATTTCTGAATAATTTGCGATTGCTTTATCGAAAAGAGTTCTTAGCCGATCTGTAGTTACATCATCAATCTTAACCACGTACTCCCCAAGATCAAACTCTTCCATAATGCCCACACCTTTATTCCCGCCGTATGCTATGGAAATAGAAGGAACCTCCGAAGTCATTGAAAAAATTAAAGAGTGAAAACGCGTACCAACAAAGAAATACATATTCGCATAAACTGCCTTTAAAATATCGCAAGTAGGGTCTTCATTGACCCAAGTAAACAAATTTGTTTGCTTGTTATTACATATGTGAATTAAGCGCTCAATTGCATTACGATCATCTTCATGAGCATTCGGGCCAATAGATTGGTTAAAAAGTGCAACCTTATATCCTTGGTCATTTAAATAAACAATAAGTTCCTTTAATGAATTCAAATAACGATCGAATAGCTGTTCAGGATTTTCACTTCCTGGAAAGCGCCATGGGCGAACTGTCATTCCAACAATTTTGTCATCCTTAGAAAATCCATACTTTTTCAATATCTCGAAACCGACCTCTTTAGACTGCATTTGAAGATAGAAACCCAAATCAGGAACTACTGGAATGTCTTTCCCAAGAAGTTTCCCCAAAGCTAGAGAAGAAACATTCTCCCGAGCGAAAATAAGATCACTTTGACCTAATCCCTTTTTTAATTGACTCTCAACGGTGAGTCCATCAAAAGGACCATATGAATTTGGTAACAAGACCAATTCCTTACCCAACTGTTTCGCTAAATTCATGTAATACAAAAAATACCACATGACATAGGGAGCAGTCTTTTCTCCGTGAGCATGAAGAAATCCCCCACCTTTTACAAATACCGTATCTACCTCTCGAAAAGCTTTTATTGTTTCGATTTCTCTTGCATTAAAGGATTTCCTAATCTTATCATCATCGTGAATAATCTTTTTAAGACGCGTTAAGTGAAGATAATCGCTCATTGCGTTTTTCACCTGAAATAATAAATATCCTATGCCCTCTTTTTGCAATTGATCTTTATGATGCTTTCCTCTTCTAGGATGTTTAAGAAGATTTTGAATTACATGCATTCCTCTATTAATGGTTTGTCCACACAATGCATCATATTCCTCGGGAGTATCACCTAAAGAAATTACTTTTATATCGTCATATAATCCTGTATCTTGAATAATACGGTAGCTTTCCCAAACTAACGCTTGGTCACCCTTGTTCATATCTGTGATACCGTTTACAATAATCGCTTTTTTCATTTTTTAATATTGAATTTCTTTATAACGTATGAATTAGAAAGTAGACTTAACTTTACGGAAGAACCTCTCTCTTCTTGCCTCCAAAACCTCAAAGAGGTATTCTTTTGATCTTTCGAAATTGTCCAGAGCCATCTGTTTTTTAAGGGGCAAATCTTTTACCACTTTGATAATATCATTGGTGAGCTTCTTATCATCTCCGGGAGCATGTAAAAACTCTGCGGCTAATAATTCTGGAGTTCCCGCCACACTAGAAGCTAAAACCGGACATGCCCGGCTCATAGCTTCAATTACCACTCTAGGCAGCCCCTCCTGTTTAGATGGATGAATATATATATCCAAATTATCTATAAAATCAAAGATTTCCTTTCCAGCCTTCAACTTGCCTCGTATTGTAACATGTTTTGTCACTTGATATCGCTCAATAAGGCTTTTCAAATAACTGGGATCTCCTCCCCCAACAAACTGTATTTTTACACTATTCTTAATATTATCAGGAAGATTAGATATTGCTTTTAGTAATACATCGTATCCCTTATATCGGACAGCTATATTTCCAATTATTCCCACATTAATAGCATTAGTTTTGAAGTTATCAATTCTTAACAATCGATTGGGCAAAGCTTGCTCTTGAATATCTTTGATGATAACATTTGAAGCATTTTCAATGATAGAGGCTCTTGTTGGATAACGTTTCTGCAAAAACTCTTTTGTGACATAAATTGAGGCTGAAGCATGTTTAACTGCCTTCTTCATCTTAAAATAACTGTATGGCGCTAATAACTTGGGGGCTAATCCACCATAATTCCAATTTGCATCCCAAGAACAACCAACCACTTCCGCCACATATTTTATCCCATTTTTGATACAATACTCTGCAGCGAAAACAGAGATAGTTGCCGGAAACCGCATGATAATTATTTCATGTTTTTTTATCTCTTCGATAAGTCTAGTTTCGATTTGTCTGCGTTTTCTAAAGTAATCAGCTCCACCAGCAACGTTATCAAAAAGCTTAAACGTAACATTTTCCTTTTCGGCAGGATGATATCTGGAAATATCAGATTCCAATTTACATCTACCAATAACTGTAATACTATCAAAATGCTTGAGATAACGCTCCCACAAAATCGAATTCAGATTTCCCGATGTATATATCGTCCCATTTTTCTCATCTTTTATAAAAGGATGATCATGTATAAAAAGTGCTTTCATTGGTTAAATCAAAAGTTGGAATATTCCGTAAATAATCGCCAAAGGAAATATCAATTTCTTATTTCTTTCAGAAGAATAAACAAATAATATGTATATCAGAGGGAGAACAATCATTTTATGCCTCGCTTGCATACTAATTGTAGATAATAATAATATCGAAAGTATCACAAAAAAAGAAAGCCTTTTGAATACCGGATTGTTTTTCCAATTATGAACAAAATTCACCAAAAAGCCCGGAATTAGGATCGTCATCACTACTGCCTCAAAAAACGTAAATAATTTTCTCATAACAAAAGTTCCCTCATAAACAAATCCCCATTTCAAAAAGGGACTAGTAAGAAAAAACAAGAAACTAAGTATAATATTTAATGGGAATGGCATAGTCATTATCCGATATAAAATTGATTCTTCACCAAATTGGCCTAAAAATCCCGAAACATAATCTTGACGAACTAATCCTTCCGTTAAATCCACACCTTTATTTACTTTCAGGATATAAAAAGCAAGGGGCAAAATAGCAATTGAAGCTGCTCCCATCCGAAAATAAAAATTTGGTTTATCAAAATTTCTTTCGATTACATAAAATAATATTGGAAAAATCACGAACGTAGGTCTAAACACGGCAACTAAAAACGCACTAAATAAAATAATTGCAATCTTTCTTTTCTTTATAACATTGTAGATGAAAAACATAAAAAATTGAGTGGACCATCCGTCTCTAATTAATATAAGCCCGTTCATTAATATCATCGGGCTTAAAAAGAATATTAAATAAATAATTACATTATTCTTTGCGTCTGGAAAAAAATCTGCGTAAATCTTTTTACCTAGAATTGGTATACACGCAATGCCGACACAATTAAAAACTAAAATAGGTAGAGGTGTTCTCACAGTAAACGGATATATAAAATCCATAAATCGACTATAGTTATGATACTCAAACAGATCATCACAAGTCATCGGTAATGAAAATTTAACGTCAACTATTTGAGCGAAGAAACTACAATCATCCGTTCCAATATGCAGCCCCCCTGTAAATCCCTTATACTCTGGAACTATGGTAATATTTATCCAATAATAGCAGATGGAAAGGAGAGTATAAATTAGGAAGGATATAAATGGGCCTCTATATATTCTTCCCAAAAATATCTTTTGGATTATCGTCAGAACAATAACCCCATAGCATCCTGAAAGAATGATTTCTAAGAGAAGATTAACGTCCATTTCTTTGAAATTATATCCAACATTTCGCTATAAAACGTGCCCCCTGTATAATCTTCTTTATTATCAATCAAATATAATATTCTTGACTTAATCTCATCAATAGAATAGGGATTAGTAAAAACAACTTTTCCGTTATATAAGATATTAGGAGATGAAAGTGAAGTAGAAAGCACTGGCTTACCATATTTGAAACAATCCAATGGTGGGTAACCAAATCCCTCATTTAAGGATGGATATGCTAAGAAAAAACAATTTTGCATTAGTTTTTCTAAATAAGGTCTGTCGACATAATCTAAATAAATTATGCTATCATTATCAAAATCTCCAGAAAAAACAGGCTTTCCAATGACGATTAAATCTATGTTGGATAACTCTCCTTGTTCCTTCAACTGCTGAAAAGCAGATAAAAAACGATAGGAGTTCTTAACCCACCGATCTCCATTTAAAATCAATATATAGTCCCTAGTCGTAGGAATAGCCTCATTAGAAATTTCATCATGCTCGCTTAAAAAAGGGGGAAGAACTTCTATTTCGGTTGTTAAAGTACAAGCACTTTTCATCATATATTTAGAATGCTCACTCGGGGTAAGAATTACTTTTTCCCCCTTAGCGCTTTCTACGGATTCTAAAACATTTTGACCTGTTTTACTATAATGCTTCTTAAAAAATATTCCTTTTATTTTAGTCTTGAGATTCTCTGGAAATTTAAAATACAAATGAGAAGTACTATCATATGGCATTTCTAACATCCTTAGTCCGTGAATATAAAAGTATTTCTTTTTGTATTCAAAGAAATTATTATCCCCACCTTGATAGAGTGGATTAAAATAGAAAATTTCATTAAATTCATTTTCAATATTTGCTTTTTTCAAGTCTAAATCTTTAATAGAGTATTCTTGAAAAAAATCAGTAGTATTATTAATAATGAAAAACTTCTTACCATTTTTTATTAAGAACTCTACCGCTCTCAAAGCAAAATCGCCACCACCATGCACCTTGAACTTTGTAAAAGAAATCGATACAAAATCAATTATGAAACATTTCATATATATTATATTTTTTAAATGTTATTTTATAAACAATTATTAACAAAGAGATTAAAACGCCTATATAAATTGAGAACCAGTAAAGACCATTTGGGACTTGTATTATATATTTTGCAAGAAATAGATTTAGTAATAAAATAAAACAAATACTTACAGTTCTTACTAAATAATACTTCGTGTAATCAAGAATCACACTATAAGACATACTCATTGATCTGACGTAACCCAATGGAAGAAGTAATAAAAACAAATATATGACTATATTGTATTTAGGATATAAAAGCATTATCGCGACCGTAATAATTAGACATAAAACACATGATGCGCTCCAAAGACGAAGAGTCTTTTTTTGTATATCAGCCATCTTTATCTCACCCTTGAAAAATTTACCAATGATACTACTTGTATAGGAATTTGGCAACATTAGAGAAACTTCCATAATTCGCTGAGCCAAGACAAAATTGCTAATCTCATAATTGGTGCCGAATTGATTAATAATAACAATATTTATCTGGGAAAATGCCATGACTGCCAACGTATTAATCAAAAACGGCATACCATTATAAAGTAGATTAGGTGAAAAGATAAATTTAACATTTCCTTTATTAATCATAAAACATATAACAATAATAATAATATTTGCTATGATCAATACACCAAATGCATATATAAGACTAAACTTAAATATGATTAAAATAGATATAATTACAGAGCAGGCTAAGTTTATAAATACCTGGAATTTATATAACTCCTTATTTTTATTAATGTATTCATAATATTTGACAAAAGTATTTATCCAGCCTAAAGTTACTCCATAAATTATACAAAGTATTAAAAAAGTTGGATCATAAAACTTTATAAATTGAAATTTATAAATAATAAAATACGAAGTGATTGCAAATATTATAGATAATGTATTCAAGGGCAATGTTCCTTTATCAATCATCTGCCGTACATTATATCTCGCCCCCCCCCAATCGAAAATTGCCCCCAAAATCCCACCTAAAGAAAGGAAATAGGTATATTGAACAAGATCCTCATTTCCTCTAAAGGTCATAAAAAACAGGAGTATACCAAATTTAAGCCCTAAATCTGATGTTTTGGCTAAGGCGGTAAAACCAAAATTACCTGATAGTAACTTCTTAAATTTCGATATCTTCAACATTTTGAATAATTTGCTTTTTCTGAGATTCGGATAATGTAAAACCCACTTGAGACGAGCCTTCAAGACTTAATCCTGATAGGTTATCTAATTCCTTAACATACTTCTCTCCTTGTAATTGTTCAAAAAGTGATTTTACTTTGTCATTATAGTTAAGGGCAATAACAGGTACTCCGAATGCTAATGCTGGAATCAAACTGTGCATTCTCATCCCTACAAAAAAATCCATTTCTTTATATTTTTCTTCCAGTTGTAAATCCTCATACAATCGAAGATGAATACTTTGAGATTTTAATTTTTCATCGAATAAAATATGATCCCTTACAAAATTTTCATCCATTTTTGTAGTATGAAACCAAAATACGTGTTCGAAACCTTGCGAAACAGTAATGAGATAATTTTTAATGTCATTACTATCAATCTCTTTCCCAACCTGCTTGCCTAGATATTCACAAATATTGAGCCCTATATTTGTTCTTCCATGTTGATTAGATATTGGTAAATTCTCATTTTTCTTTAATAAATTATAAAAGGCCACATCGTAAGAACGAGATACTTTTATATGCCGAAATGAGTCTTTGACATTAATATAGGATTCATAATCCCTGGTTATTACTTGATCAAAGGAATTGAATAATTTTTTTGCAATTACTCTTTTAGCCCCGCTGTAGCGTTTTATATCTTCATTCACACCAACAAATAGCCCCATTAATTTCACATTACGCCTCCGTATAAACAAGAGTAATAAAACTACCGAAAAAATAAAATTCCGCCTTGGATTAAGTAAATCTCTAAGAAAAATAGTCCCTGCAGTGAATGCCATATAATCGATATTTTTCAACGATTTTATGACCTGTTTATTAAAAAAACGGTAGCCATAAGTCCTTCTCATATTGATATCAATATAATTTAGTTTCAAGGGTCCATCATAAACCTTTAATAACTTTTCTGTATCTTTTGGACTAGCTGAGGGAATATAAACTTCGGTGAAAGACTTAGTTTCAAGGTAAGACAAAAGTGATGTTAAAACAATTGAATCACCATAGTTCCCTCCTGAGAAAGATCCCATTAGCATTATTGATTTTTTCATTAAATAATCTTTAATCTAAGAATGTGTTTTAAACCAAGTATACCAATCAACAAATTTTTTGACCCCTGCATCGACGGCGGTTTTACTTTCATACCCTAACGCTCTTAAATGTACTGTATCAGCCCATGTTCTTGGCACATCGCCGGGCTGCATCGGCAGCATCTCTTTTTGAGCCTCTTTGCCCAGATTTGCCTCTAATGTTTCAATAAACTGCATTAACGAAATTGGTGAACCGTTGCCAATATTGAAAACCTGATAGAGCGGTTGTTTATTATCTGTTTTAGGAGGATTATTCAATGTAATAATAATACCCTGGACAATGTCCTCGATAAAAGTAAAATCTCTGCTCATGTCACCATTATTAAAAACCTTAATAGCACGATCCTCATCAATAGCAGAAGCAAATAAAATTGGAGCCATATCAGGCCTGCCCCAGGGCCCATATACCGTAAAAAAACGAAGTCCAGAAGTAGGAATCTGATAGAGGTGGCTGTACGTGTGTGCCATCAATTCGTTCGTCTTTTTTGTGGCGGCATATAAGCTTACTGGATAATCTACACGATCATCTTCAGAAAAAGGAACTTTTCCATTTTCTCCATAAACAGACGAGCTTGAAGCATAAACCAAATGAGCAATCTTATTATGCCTACAACATTCCAATAGATTTACAAAACCAACAACATTACTATCGACGTAGGCCATCGGATTTTCTAAACTATAACGTACACCAGCCTGTGCGGCCAGATTAATCACAGCATCAAAAGATTCATTTTCGAAAAGTACAGGTAACTGTTCGCGGTCTTCCAAATTCATGCGAATAAACTTAAAATTTGGAAACTTAGATGATGGTGCTGAAAAGTGAAACCGCTCGGCAGACAAACGATCAATTCCAAGTTCATTCAAACGCGCAAACTTTAGATTAATATCATAGTAATCATTTATATTATCGATTCCAACGACGTCAATTCCTCGCTCCGCCAAAGATTTACACACATGGAAGCCGATAAAACCAGCTGCGCCGGTAACTAATATTTTTCTATATTGGAAACTCATTTCTAGTCTAATAATTTTGATTGATGTTTTTCTAACATATTATAGATCTTTTTCACATCTTGTGATTTCTCTTTTTGGATAATCATAAATGCATCTTTAGTATATACGAATATAGCCCTTTTCAACCCAACGAACCCAGTGAAAATATCGGTTCCTATAACAATATTACCTTGGTCATCTTTCGGATATCCGCTCTTGATCAAATAATCATAAAGAGCTTCAAATGAGCCCAAATCAGACCATTCGAAGTTAGTAGGAACCACCCTAATCTTTTTTGAGCGTTCCATAACTGCATAATCTACGGATATGGAAGGGATATTTAGAGAGAGCTGCTCATCCAAAAAACCATCTTTAGAGGCTTTCCACACAGCCAATGACTTTTCGAATACCTGAGGCTCATATTGCCTTAATTCCTCCAAAAAAACCGCAGCTTGAAAACAAAACATACCTGAGTTCCAAAGAAAATTTCCTTTCTCAATAAAATCTTCCGCAGTGTCCTGATTCGGTTTCTCACGGAAGGACTTAACTTCATCGCCATCAAATTCGATATAACCATAACCAGTTTCTGGTCGAGTCGGACGGATACCAAAAGTAACAATATTACCCTCTTTTGCCTTTTTCACGCCATCTTCCATTGCTTTTTTATATTCCGCCTCTCCAGATATCATATGATCCGAGGGAGTAACAATAAGAATATCATCAGGATTAACACTGAATGCAGCAAAAGCGATTGCAGCTGCAGTATTGCGAGGTGTTGCCTCCACGATATTTTTATAGGGGAGACCACAAGAGACCATTGCTTTGTGACTGAGATGAGTATTATCTTTATTTCCCACGACTATTACCTTTTCAGCTACTTGTTGATTGCGTTGCACGGTCATCTCAAATAACGACCGTCCATCAAACAATCCTAAATATTGTTTCGGGCTATGTTTGCGGGATAATGGCCATAAACGGCTTCCGACCCCTCCTGATAAAAGTACATGTACGATATTCATTATTGCAATTATCTAATTTTATAATAACTATTAGCTAAAATGACTATTCACCAATAGCGTAATAATCAAACCCTATGGATGTTAATTGATCACGCTTCAGTAATTTGCGCCCATCAAAAACAAAGGCTGGTTTTTTCATCTCTTCTCTAATCTTGGCCCAATCGTATGTTCTAAATTCATCCCATTCGGTCAGTATTGCAACAGCATGTGCACCTTGAAGTGCTTCGTAGGGATCGTTAACTACAGTTACCAAACGCCGGTTATCTTCTGAAGAGCGCGTCCCTAAATAATCCAGATCTTTATAAATCTGTTCAGCAGGTACTTTTGGATCATAAACGACTATATGAGCTTCTTCTTCCAAAAGATGATCTGCAACATAAATCGCTGCAGACTCACGGGTATCATTGGTATCTTTCTTAAATGCCCAGCCTAGGAATGCGATGTTTTTACCATTGACTGTATTATACATGGTTTGTATAATATTCTCTGCAAAACGCGCTTTTTGATGATCATTTAATATAATGACCTGTTCCCAGTAATCTGCTACAGCCGTCAAACCATAAGAGCGTGCAATATAGACAAGATTTAAAATATCCTTTTGAAAGCAAGAGCCTCCAAATCCAACCGAAGCTTTTAAAAATTTAGAACCGATTCGGCTATCGTAGCCAATAGCTCTTGAAACTTCATCGACATTCGCGCCGGTAACTTCGCATAGCTCCGAAATGGCATTGATCGACGAAACACGCTGGGCCAAAAATGCGTTAGCCACTAATTTGGAAAGCTCAGAAGACCATAAATTAGTAGTCAGGATACGCTCGCGTGGAACCCAAGCTTCGTACACCTGTACCAAAGCTTCAATAGCAGCGGAATCTTCCCCACCAATTAATACACGATCCGGGTTATGTAAATCGACTATAGCAGTACCCTCCGCTAAAAACTCAGGATTGGATAGAATATGAAAATTGACGCCATTACCCGTATTATCCAAAATACTCTTTAGAGCAGCGGCGGTACGTACTGGTAAGGTAGACTTCTCGACAACAATCTTATCAGACTTGGCTACAGCTGCAATCTGGCGTGCACATAACTCGATATATTTGAGATCAGCTGCCTGACCTTTACCCTTACCATAGGTTTTGGTCGGTGTGTTTACTGAAATAAAAATCATATCGGCCTCGTCAATCGCTTTCTCCACATCAGTAGAAAAGAACAGATTGCGACCGCGCGCATCTGCTACCACTGCATCCAGTCCCGGCTCGTAAACAGGTAAATTCTCTAGATCAGCATCGTTCCAAGCATCAATACGTGCCTGATTTAAATCGACTACTGTGACAATAACATTTGGATTTTTTTGTGCAATGACCGACATTGTAGGACCACCTACATAACCTGCACCGATACAGGTTATTTTTTTGATTTCTTTCATTTTATCCTATTCCAGTTAGTTTTTATAATATTTCTTTGATATTGTTTTTCTAAGATTGAAGCGCCGTATTGTCCTTTTTCCTGTATAATACAATCATCCCCTGTACCACATCAGATATTTCTTTGTGTACGGACACCTTCTTACCAAGTATTGTGCCAGCTTTGATAGAAGCTTGCTCCAAATAATCTAAATTAAGTTCTTTTCCTTTTACCAGCACTTCAATATGGCCTGAATCTACACCTTGCGCATAGTCACCCAATAGTGCCACAAGCTCTACATCACCAGCACGTTCCAGAACCTGATCCACAAACGCCTCAATCCCCAAAAAATTGTGAATCAATCCCTGCAGTGAAGAAAAAAGTGAATGTTTAATATTTGCCCGGTAATAGATCTTGTGTTCATTATCCTCCCGTATTAAATAGCCGGCATCGGTCAATTGATTAAGTTCCTTGCGGATAGCATTTGTCGACTCTTTGAACTCATCCGCAAGCCCGCGCAAATAACCACGGTTGCTTGCTGAAACAAAAAATTTGATCAGTAGCTTAAGTCTGGTTTTAGATGTAATCAATGAATCCAGCATTGGCCTAGCATTAGATTGAGTAACAAAAGTACTCAATCTAAACGATTCATGCAAATCAACAAATTGTTATTTTAATTTTAAATACTTCCATATTCGTCGACTCGAAGAAAAATCCACGTGGAACACACCTTGTAACTAACACAAAATCAGGTCGTATACATTTAGCCCGATAGATGAAAAAAGCTGCTATGATTGGTTCAGTCTAAATCTCAACTTTTTGATAGAGATTAGAAATTGATACTACAGTCGTAAAGGGCTCTTGTCGGCCCTGCTCAAAATTAAGAACACCAGAAATACTAACACGTTCTCCGGTTAAATTTTCAACCAGAACTCTCTTCTTAATTACTTTAAAACGCACGGATACATCAGCTCTTGAAACCTCTTTCTGTCCAAATGGAATAACCAGAATCTGCTCAAGGTTGACATTCAGAGCAGCGTGTAAAGGCCTGACTTTTCTGATCACAATATTTTT
Source organism: Sphingobacterium prati (assembly GCF_013167215.1). Taxonomy (GTDB): domain Bacteria; phylum Bacteroidota; class Bacteroidia; order Sphingobacteriales; family Sphingobacteriaceae; genus Sphingobacterium; species Sphingobacterium prati. The sequence continues at coordinate 118,286 of NZ_JABJWY010000018.1, read as the reverse complement.
AAGCTGGTCATCATTCCTTTCGGCCTTAAATACGAAAACACCACTTTTTGAGGTCCTATCGCCACTATATTGCCCCGGACGCTCCTGAAACATATAGTTGACGGTCATATCGACCGCGCGATTAAAACATTGTTGCTTTTGTTTTCTACGGATAAAATTAAAAAGAAACATCAATAATAGAACTGATATGGCTATGGCAGTTATCATAAAAATAAAGATTAAAAAAATAATATGTTAGCATCAACTATCTGTTGATCTTTGATGCTATTCAAATATCGCCCATTCGAATCGTTATTGAAACAAATAAACCAGGGACAAAAGAGGGACAATACATAACCTTCTTAATATCAATAACATAAACAATATTATTATATTGTTAAGCACATATTTGCGATTAGCCATTAATAAAAAAGAAAGATTTATATTAAGAGGAGAGCGGGAAAAAAGAGCATGATTTCGAAATCACGCTCTTTAGTATTTTTAGTCAAAAAATCAGTATTGATAACACTGCATTTATTAAATATTTATTTGAAATCTAAGCCCGTTTTATGGAAGCACCAAAATTGTATCTTTATTTGCATCAGCAATGTACAATACTTAAAAAGGCGACATTTCGGATGAATACAAGAATATGGCGCCCAGTTTTGTTTTATCCCTCTCAAAAAAGATTCGGAAGATACCACCGTTGATTGCTATTTTTTCTCTGCTTCTTTGTCTGCGACAACCTTACGCAAACCCGTACTCGAAAAACGATGTGTACGTTTATTATAATAGATCTCGATATTTTCTTCCACACAATATAAACGGCCAGAAAAATCCTTATCTCGGTATTCTTCGCCAATAATGCGCATATTGATCGGTAATGCTTTAATCATGTCAATCAAATCCTGCTCTGTCTCGTAAGGTATAATTTCGTCAACATAACGACAACCTTCCAATTGTATATATCGCTCCACAATAGTTTGTGTTGGTTTAGCCTTTTCCGGAGACACCTCTGATGGATCTGTATTAAGGCCCACGATTAAATAATCACAGTGGCGTTTTGCTTCTTCTAACATCATAATATGTCCGGCGTGCAACAAATCAAATACACCGAAAGTAATTCCTATCTTCATTTAGTTATATGCTTTAAATTGTTGATGAAAGATCTGATTTTAAAATGGCTTCTTCTTCTAAATTGGCGTTGGCCACTATCTTGCGTAGACCAGAGCTCGAAAAACGGTGATCACGGCTATTAAAATAAAGTTCAATCCCTTTTTCCTCACAATATGCTCTACCGGTAAAGTTTTTCTCCCGATACTCGTCACCAACGATGCGTACATCAATATTAAAAGACCTAAGCACATCCTCCAGATCTTGCTCCGTAGCGTAAGGTACAATCTGATCTACGTATTTACAACCTTTAAGCTGGATGTAACGCTCGACAACTGTCTGTGCGGGCTTGTTTTTCTCCGGCCTGTCTAATGTCGGGTCAGTCTGCAAACCACAGATCAAAAAGTCGCATTGGCGTTTAGCATCTTCAAGCATTTTGATATGCCCTGCGTGCAAGAGGTCAAACGCACTGAATGTAATCCCAATACGCATGCCTTTGGCTGGAATAGTAATCATAGTCAAATTGAATATTAAAAATTTATAATAAAAAGGCAGTACACCTATACCAAAGTTAAAAATTAAAATATGATGCTACCTACGTTACAAGAAGATTTAACGAAAAAATCATGCCAAAGAAGGGACATCGGCATGCCTAAGGTATAAATTGGCACAGGCACGTGCGTCGGAAAGTGCTTCGTGGTGATTAAGCTCAATTCCCAAGACTTCGCAACAGGCATTCAATCGGGCGGGCTTAAAACCCTTTCCCTGATAGATCTTAAAAGTGCATTCCCATTTTTCCATTAGACCAAGGCTATCATAAGAGAGATTATAATAATTCATGGTTTTGCGCAAAACTCCGCGGTCAAACAATTCATTATGCGCGACCATAACCCGGTTATTGATCAAGGGAAAAATACGGGGAAACAATTCTCTAAACGTAGGTGCTGCGGCGGTATCCCTTGGTCTGATACCATGCACACGTGTTGTCTGCCACATATATTGATTTTGAGGAGGTTGAATAAGGGAATAAAATTCATCTACAATAATTCCTTGCTCAACTACCACCAGACCTATGGCACATGCCGAATTCTGGTTGGCAGTAGCTGTCTCGAAATCTATTGCTGTAAAACTTAATCCTGATTGCATATTTACTCCTACTAAAAGTCAAGGTAAAAATAATAATTTTAATTTAATAGTCTACCTACTATTCCTCCCAGTTTTACAGAAAATCTGTTCTGATATGATTTTTCGCCCGTTGGCTTTTTTGGAAACCATATTATCTATTTAATAAATTTCATGAAGGATCTTGCTAAAGTATGCGTTAAATAATAAAGTGATGATGAGAATGACAAACCCTCATTTTTTCTAAAAATTCTCCATACCCATTGCACGGCTTTCCACTTATTTGATGAAATAGACCCTTGTCTGACTCTATACAACATCTGTATAGTACCTGTATTTCTGGCTTGTCCCTGCGTTAACCTTAAAGCTTTCAACCAAAGTGCATAATCCTCATGACCTTGTTTCTCAAAACAAAGTTCCTTTATCTTTCGCAAATCAACAAGAGCGGTTGAGCATGCGATAACATTGCCTTTTAAAAGCTCCTTATATTCAACCTGACTTGGAGCTCGAATAATCCTATCGCCCGAATTCCCCTCTTCATCAATTTTTTCATAATCAGCATAAACAATGACAGTGCTTTCATTCTGCATTAATAAGACTATTTGTTCTGCTAATTTTGATGGGAGCCAAATGTCGTCACTATCTAAAAAAGCAATAAATGTCCCCTTTGCCAAAGAAATCCCCAAATTTCTTGGCTCTGCAGGAGATCCTGAAGGAGCATCCGTTTTTAGAACTTTAATCCGATGATCCTTACTACTATAATCCATAGCTATAGAATAGCTGTTATCGGAAGAATGGTCGTCAATGATCAACAGTTCCCAATCTTCAAAACTCTGATTCAATACCGACTCTATACTATATCTAATGAATTTCTCAGCGTTATAAGCAGGCATTATAACCGAAACAGTATTATCCTTGTCCATTTATAAATCTTAATTTATTTAATTTTATACCCTGTGAAACTGTTAGAGTCATAAATAGATTTCTTTAAGAGATCATTATCTGAAATATTCACGCCCACCGAATAAGAAGTGTTCACCTGCTGAAAATTATTGCTCTTTACCTCCAGTCCAGTACTACCCTGAATCTGTAGACCAAATGTCATCCGCCCTACTATCCGGTTGGCTTCATAGCCGTTAGCTTGGGCTCCATAATCTAAAATCCCATACGAATTTTCTTTGCCCTGATAATGAATCTCCAAACTATTGTCCCTATATACATTAGACCGTGAATAATAAGACATAACACCGACTCTTACTTTAGAAATAACATTTCCGCTAAAAAGGTTGTTAAAAGAGGCATAATAAGTTCCGATACCTTCTGCCCCCCCATTTATGCGATTATTTATAATTTGATTATTGAAAGATAAGGCGTGAGAAAATATGCCTCCAAAATCCCGCTCTCGGTTTCCAATATTTTCCAAATTATTGTAACTAATCAGATTATTATATGCTCCCATCAATAAGATAACTGCACAATCTCCGCCTTTGTCCGAATTAGTTCGCCGAAAAATCACCTTATTTCTTGAAACAGCGTTTTCCGAAGAGAAGTTTTCAATACAGACAGCATACCCTCTTTCAGCATCAATTTTATTCCCTTCAATTAAACATTTATTGGCATAGTGAGAAAGTAAAATCCCTCCCAACCCCTTTATTGTAACTTGACTAATTTTAACTTGAAATGGCTGCTCTAAAAGTATTGCGTACCCATCTGTTTTTCTTACTATTGATAGCTTTTTAATTGTGACATTTGAAACCCCCGATCTCAAGGCGATTTTACTCCCCTCTGGTAAATCAAAAGGAAGGTTCGTCTCTAAAAAAAGAGTGTTGCCCTTAATGCTTTTAATTTTAAAACTCCCGCCTTTTGCGAAATAATCTCCTCGTGCTCCATTCCATCTTGCTGATTGCGTCTTGTCTTCCAAAATTGTCCAGCTATCTAACTTATTGTTAAAAACGACAATATGGTCACCAACCTTAAACGAAGCTGCATCAAGAACTACAATACTCCCCCTACCCCGAGGTACAGAAGATATAAGATTTGTATGCTGCTCATTTGGCACCACTTCATTATTATAGTTATTTGTATAATAAAAGTTTGCACTTCCGTTTTTATAACCTCGAATTCCCCCTTTGTTAAATATCAGTTTAGAAGTTTCCCCCTGACCGATCAATGAACTACTGCTTGACATGAAAAGATCCTGAGTGAAATAATAAGTACCCGCCGGCACATAACAATTACATCCTTTATCAGTCGCCGCGCGTAAACACTTCTGAAAAGCCTCGGTATTATCCTCTGATCGCTCTGATGCTCCAAAGCTTTTTACATTCAACTCAGAGGCGCAACTGTTAAAACCATAGAGGGATAACAATAAACCTACTAGTGAGACAATTTTTTTAATAATACTTCCCATTTTTTTATAACTTTTATCGTAGAAAACTGTGCGATTGATCCTCGAATTTTGTTTGAATCTGAATTTACTAAACCGTCAAATATCTCCACAAGTTTATATGCTGCCTCATGCTCGCGATCCTGCTCAACCAAAAATCCGTTTAAGCCATCTCGTAAGATATTTTTAGGGCCATATCCAACATCGTAAGAAATACAGTATATCCCTTTACTCATTGCTTCTAATAAAACCATTCCAAAACCTTCAATTTCGGAAGTCAACAGCAGACATCTTACATTGTCTAACATCACATTAGGGTCTGACTCTCCTTCGATAACCGAGACAAACTGCTGTATATCAAATGCTCTAATAAGATCTAAAATATCCTGCTTCAGATCTCCATAGCCATATATTCGCATTCTAACGCCTCTCTTATAAAGACAACTCTTATAAAAGATACGGAGTGCTCCCAAAGGATTTTTCTCCTTTGAAAACCGACCAATAAACACTACATCGTTGCCGATAAGACTTTTAGATGTATCCTCGTCTATGAAATTCGGTATATATTCTGCAACTATGCCCTGATTTTCATAATAAAGTGTATCCTCTGGTGTCAACCCTATCATACAATCCAATCTTCGCTTTAAAAGATTAATGACAAAAGTGAGTCCGCCTTTACTGTATGTAGTCGCCGTATGGTCGCAGCCGATTATCTTGAATCGTTTGTCAAACAAACTAAAGAGAATACTAATAGGTGGCGAGGTTGTAATAAAGATGGTATTACGATTCTGTGTTCTCATAAAATTCAACACCCCTGCGTAGGACTTAGAAAAGAAAAGTATTTTCATAATACTACGCAATTGTCTGGTATCATAATATTTTTGGTCAAGGCAATGCAATTCTACTTCGTCACATAGCTTATAAGCAGGGGTGATCACTTGGCCAAGACTTAAAATACTGACTTTCCACCCTCTCTTAGCCAGCGCATTAGCCTGCATACTTGTTATCTTTAAAACCCCGCCAATTTGACTCTCATCAAATGTATGTACAACAAAAACAATATTAACCATAAATCATTTCCTAGAAAAATTAAACTTCACGAGCTCGTTCTAAAAAAGAAAAGCAAATATAAAATAACAATACCTGGATAATAGGCATAAAGAGCAGTACCTCTCCTTTATATTGAAGGGCCAAAGTATATAAAAGCAAACTGAGAAAAAACAAAAGCTTATTTACGTTAGCAACAGAAATACCTCTTTTCATTTCAGGTAAAATTCGACCCAGCGGCTTAAAGAAATAAAATAGATGTCCAAATAAAATAAACAAGAGTCCAAAGATTCCATAAAACAATATGTTCCGCATTATTCCAGCATCGGAATGCATATAATATCCCCCATCATCTCCAGTATACTTACCATCCCCTACTAAAAACGTCTGCCAAGAAATGGGGAAATACATTTGCTGAAGAATTTCTCCAGACTTTGTACTGGTTTCGCCAGTGTCGATATAATTATAAACGGCTTCAAATACAAATGGGAGCAGCTGATTTTCCACTATCTCTTTTATTTCTGAAGGCAGTAATATATTGTATAAGAGATATGAGATGCCAGCTACTATTAAAACTAGCCGAATAAAGCTAATCGCCTTTTTTAATCGCGCTCCTAAAGACAAAAAGTATAAAACCAGTGCAACTCCCAAACCAACAAAAGCTGTTCTCCCTGCGAAAAAACTTCCAACAAAAAGAACTATAAAAAACAACGAGTTTTTAACTGAAAAATAATCCTCTTTCTCACCATTCATCGTTATTTTAAAAACAAATACAATAAATATTAATCCAAAGCCTGCTGCCAAATCAAAAAACGGATTTCCTGTTAAAGCCAAAGCTCTAATCCCTCCCATATCTTTCTCCGCAACTAAATCCTTTTGAAAAAAAGATACGATACCTTTTACAACTGGGTTAACAAAAGCAAAAATTTCCACACATGATTGAATAAGAAAGACGCTCACCAACAACTTTAATATAAAGTAAAATCTTTTCTCAGGCACTACACCGACAACTAATATAGGATACAAGTACATCGAAACGAGCAGTAAAAACAAAACAAGAAGATAGGCTTTAGCAATAGTAAAATCTAAAGTCAAATGTATCAATCCCGGGATAAAGCCCATAATATTCAATATTAGAAAAATAGCCAATAACTGTACAACAAACTTGCTTTTGAAAGTGATAAGTAGATTACTGATCTTGCTTGGACTCGACAGATAGAAAATAGTGGCTATAAAAAAAGCCAGCATAGCCGAATTATATACTATTGGTATCGGGAAATTAAAAACGACCAGAAATAATAAAAACACTTTAAGAAAATACATCTTTCATCCTTTTGACACAGACACTGAGCATGCCAATGTATGTATAGTAAGTACTAAGATAAAACAAAAAATTTCTCATTGAATGCCTAGATAATATAAAAGTAGCAAACCACCGTTCTGCTAAACGCATCCTTACACCAGACGTAGTCTTCGCTACTATTTTATCATAAACGGCCTTTAGTACAGGGGGCTCTATCTTAGAAAAATTAAACTTATACATTGAATAGGTATATTGATCCATCTCATCTGAGTTCAGTAGGATATTATTAACTTTAAAGAGATAATCGTGGACATTTTTTAAAGCACTATGTCTACCTAAATGATCTGATTGGGACTTCCTGGTTTCACTGTTTTTTAAAATCCTATATTTTATTAATGCCTCTGGAATGTTGTGAAACTTGGTAACTTTACTCAGCTTGACCCACAATGCGTAATCTTCCACTTGGTAAAAATGAGAATCATAAACCGGAGTTAAACTTTTTCTCATCATAATCGAAGGATGTATAAAAGGCGAATCAAAAAATAGCTCCTCTTTTATCTGCTGATCCATGACGGGCTTACAAAACTTTCCTGTTATTAAATCATTATCTAAATACATCCCAGAAGTACCAACGACGCCGCAATCGGGGTTGGCTTCCAAATATTCAACCTGTTTGGCCAAGCGTAAAGGCATAGAAATATCATCAGCATCCATACGGGCTATATACTCTCCTGTTGCTAAAGTAATACCCTTATTCAATGTTTCTATTAACTTAAGATTTGTTGAGTTTTTACAATAAATGATACGGTTATCTTCTTGTTCAAGACGGATCAAAATATCGCCGGTTTTATCTGTTGAGCAATCATCTAGCAATATGATCTGCAAATTGGAATAGGATTGCGTCATAATAGATCTCACGGCCTCTTCGACAAAATCTTCAGCGTTATAACATGGAATAACCACTGAAACAAGGGGTTGATTATCTTCTTTCTGCATATTTAAATCCAAAAAGGTCTCCTATAAATTGATATTGTTCTTTTGTAATTACATCAAACGAACGATCACTAAACAAATCAATTATATGCGACTTTACGTCCAAGAGGCTCTCTCGGTCCGATATGTTACGTTGAGTAGATTCGTGTATATGTTTGCCTTCGATATATATCTGTATTTTTTGCTTAATTATTTTTAAAGGCTTATTCATAAAAATCGAATATCCAACGTGTGTACCGACTGAATTTGTCAAGACATTATCGGATAGATAGTAAATAGTCTTTAATCTATCCAAGAAAAAAATATCATTTGAATGCCCTGCAGATACTATTTTAAAACCATTTTTTATATAGGGCAGATGTTTTTTCATACTGATATCATGCCAATACATACATATAATAACGCTATCATAACCTGAGCTGATGGATTTAACATAATCTATAATAGTATCGGCAGAATAATTTACATCGGCTCCAGCTATGGAATGCTGCGGAACAACTAATAAAACTCTTCCCAAACTATCTTTCAATGCCATTAACTCATCTTCGTCGAGAATATAGTCTGCATAGTGTATATAGGGGCCAACACAGATTACTTCCTTTTTAAGCTTTTTATTTATGATATCCCTTCTATAATCAGAAAATGTAACTACATGAGTTGTCCATGATTTCAAATGAAAATCTTGAACCAGCGAACCATATATAAATCCGTGTTCAATGCCAGAATTGTTAAAATCTATTTTGGATTTATAGTTTAATAGCTTATAACCATTTCCATATAAATTATTTTCAGGAATCAGAAATCTCTTGTTAATAGGTATCAAACCAATTAAAGCCTCGTAATCAAAAAGTGAAACTTCCTTACGGGCGTCACTTATCTTCTCAACAAGTCTATTCTGACTGAAATTTATTAAACTATTAAATTTATTTACGCCTCTATATTTTAACTTTGCTTTATCAATGATCGTTCTCATAATTTCTAAAAATTTATCTTAACTTTTGATAAATATATCGCTGCCTTATCCTCCCCAGTAGTACTATAATACGACATTGTTAACGTGTCGCGATTTAGCAGCATTCCAGGGTACCCTGTGTCACCTTGACTGTCCAACACTGCGGCCCTACTTAGCTCATTCGAAACTATATCATATTTTAACAATACTGTTCTATTATAAGCAGCATTATTCCCTTTTCCAATATTTTCCCTACCAGCAATCAACAGCGTATTTTTGTATTTCACAAAATTAGGACCTCCAAAGTCTTCAATAGGAAAAGACTTCCAATTTATTTTACACAAATCGTTTAAATCTTCTATTATTCCAATATATAAGTTTTCTTTTGACCTCACCACGATATACGCATGATTATCATAAAATTTAATTACCGCCTCTGTCAACGATGTCCCTAAAGGATTAAAGTTACATAAAGTTCTAAACGAAGGCATAAAGGAGAACTCATACAGATTTATAATGTTTTTTGAGGTGCTGTAACCAATTGTATAGTAGGAATTATTGTTTTTTTCAATTTTCCATGGCCAAAATCCCACATTTTGCTTTATTAAGGGGCCATTTCCTTCACTATTTAAATCAAAAACTAAAAAGCTTCTATCCAGAAGATAATCGCTTTTAGCATATAAGAATCCTACACAACTGAACAGTAAATGGCCGCTATTGTCAACAAAAAACTTAGGATCTCTCAAATCGTGAGACAAATACCTATATTCATTAATCTTATCCCAAGACTTCAAATCGCCGGATTTTAAAATAACTACTGTCCCATCCCTGGAGGCACCATGATCACTCCCTTTTCTAAAAGCCAAAAAGTAATTTCCATTATAGTGGATGAGATCTGTAAAGGCACAATGGAGAAAATTATCGAACACTTTCTCTTGTGTCATGATGGTGACCTGCGTAAAATTATTTTCAATTTCTCCAAAGTCGTAACTATCTTTCTTGCACCCAACCAAGATTAATAAAATAAGCGAACTACTAATAAACCAATTCATAGATATATACATGGCGATTTAATGAGAATATAACATGAGCTTAAAAAATAGTTTCCTCATCTATTTTAAAGAAAATATGCTCGGATCCAAAATTATACGCTTTATGATCTTAACGATCTGCTTAAAATTGTTCATATTAAGACCCACAAAAACGACCAAGGATAATATATAGAAATAATTGGGAGCGTTTAAAAAAATCAAGACTAAACTTAATAGATAAGGTAATAGAAGCCTGGTATTGAATGTAAAATTAAGCAATTTCCGGAAATTAAGTTTTTCGCCTATAAGGGTTAACCCAAAATAATTTATACAGAAAATATAAACCAGATAGGCTGTTGCAGTAGATAAAATCACAAATTCGAATCCGACATGCCACACAATGACAAGAAAGTAGTTACAGACTAAATTCAATAACAAACAGGCAAATGCAATTCCCCCCAAGCTGCGCTCCCGGCCTTTTGCTATAATAAATCCTGAAATGCCAAAGGCATTCGTGGTCAAAATAATAGTTAATATAATAAGACGAAACGCATTTTGACTTTCCGAATATTTCGGAAACAAATATAGAAAGAGAGGAAAAAGAACAATAGCTGTATGTGCCAGAAGATGGGTACAAGTGGTATAACAGGATCGGATATATCCTAATTCTGTAACAACCTTACTTTGCTCCATCTTTGAAAAACGATTCAGTATTTTTGGATAGATTACGTAATTTATCGAATCTAATAATAACAATATCGTGTTTGCTAAAGTAAAACCAAAAGTAAAATAACCAAACTCCTCAACCTTATAATACGTACTTACAAATGATCGGGTAGCAAGCATCATAAAATAAAATGAGGAATTATAAAAAAACATATACAGTCCCTTAATAGCTATGCGTTTCAACCAGTAGGTATTAAAAGACAGTGTAATTTTGAAAGGCAGTCCGACCAGAAATAGGACAACCGAAAAAATAGCCGAAACCACCTGTATAGATACTAAAACTTGTAACAGATAAGCACCTTTATATTGCCAAACCACCAATAATGTAAAAAATACAGACAAAGATTGACTTAATGAAATTTTAAAAAATTTCCCATAAATGCGGTATATATTAGAAAAGAAAACGATCAGGTGATTCATGATCCCCGCAACCAACAATGGAATATATAGCGTAGAAAAGTGATATTTCTCAGCGAAATCGTACGCAAATAATCTAAATGCCACCGTACTCAAAATCAAAAGGCCAAATAAGATTGCTAATAGATTTAATGCATTGGCCGCTATTTTTCCGCGCAATTTCTCATTCGAGAATTTGAGCGATAAATAATTATTACTGGACTGTTGAATGCCAAAATTAAAAAAAGACAGGTATTGTAATGACAAACTGAAAAAACCCCATATACCGAGGTAATAGGGGCCTAAGTTACTGGCCAAAAATAAAGAATTTAGAAATTGAAGCAAAAATGTAAAATATCTACTGAAAAGATACAAAACAACATTATTTCTAAATGCCGCCGTAATTATTTGTTTAACCTTATTTATCATTCTCAATCAACATGTTCCAATCTAATGGTGTTCCCTTCTTGACTGAATATTTTACTTTTCGTCCGATCAGATCCTTCATAAATTTAGGAGCCAGGCCATGCCCCGGCCGAACAACTTTCACATTATCAACGGTTATTTCCTCTCCCGCTACCATATCTTCGGAAACGAATATAGATCTTCTTCTCAACCTATTCTTTTCACTTAATTCAAGCTCCGGTTGTCCAACCGACTTTGCGGCCATGCGTGCACAGTCGACCATTTCTTTGAATTCAGCAGGTTCCATTGAAAATTGGGAATCAATGCCGCCTAAATCTCGGGATAATATAATATGTTTTTCGATCACCTGTCCCCCCAACGCAACAGCTACCGTCGGCACGATACTTCCCATAGTATGATCAGATACCCCTACAATGACGCCAAATTTTTCCTTTAACATCGGTATAGTGGATAGGTTAGCCATTTCTATTGGTGCTGGATACTCTGAAGTGCACTTCAATAAAATTACTTGATCATTACCAACGGATAGACAAGTTTCAATTGCTGACTCGACATCTTCCAGGCCGGCCATACCTGTTGAAATAATAACCGGCTTGCCTTTACGTGCAACAGCCCTGATAAGCGCTATATCCGTAATTTCAGCAGAAGCAATTTTATACATAGGAACGTCGAGGCTTTCCAAAAATTCGACACAATTCGAATCAAAGGGAGATGAAAAAAAGAACAAACCCAGAGATTCTGCATGTTTCTTTAATTTTTCGTGCCATTCGAATGGCAACATCCCAACTTGATATAGATCATAGGGACGCTTGCCTTTCCATAGCCCTTCTGTTCTAGGACCAAAATATTCGTTATCCACATCCAGTGTAAGCGACTCAGGCGTAAAGGTCTGAACTTTAACCGCATCTGCGCCAGTAGCCGCAATAGCATCAATCGTTCTGATCGCTAAATCAAAATCATTATTATGGTTGGCAGATAATTCTGCAATAATGAATAACGCTCTATTTTCTTTAAACTGCGTGTAATCGAACTTTTTTCTATTTTCCATCTAGTATTTCAATTAACCTGTCTTTATTCTTATCACAAGCGATAAAATATCCCATGCGATCCAATGAACTTTTTAACGGTACATCTTTGTAAACCTCAATATTAAATTTAGAAATCGAAGCAGGAGGAGATTCGCTTAAGTACCTAGTCAGCCGCCTGTAATTACTTCGATCCAAAAATTTAATACCAGCATAGGTCTCAACCGATCTTTCGATCATCAATTCTTGCCCCATGGCAATTTTAATGAGGGATGCTAACATATCAATCCCCGTCGACAATGGGATTAGATCCGAAGCTATAAAATCTCCACCCGGCCGACATGCACATTCGATTAAATAAATCTGATCATCCAATATTTTGAATTCGAGGTGTAGCGCACTATTGTCAATTTGAAACGCCCGTACCACTGATTCTGCAAAGTGCAAGATTCGCTCCTCCATCGTCTGATTAAAACCGACTGAACAGATATGACCTATCTCAACGGGGAACAGCATTCCCTCTGCCTCTTCCAAAAATTTTTCTGTTACTCCTAAGCTGTGTACTTGCCCATGCTGCACCAAACCCTCCAGGCTATACTCTTTTCCACCAATGAATTCTTCTATCAAAAATTCATCTGTTCTACTATAACGTTCGGCCTCACTAAAGGCCTGTGCCAAGGCTGTCTCCTTGTAAACAATCGTAATACCCCTACTTGCGGATGAATCCAGTGGTTTTACAATAATGGGATAATTGAATGGGACAGCATAATCTGCTAATTGATTGAAATTTAACTTAACAAACCTCGGACACTTAATTGCATATTCAAGTGCCAACTCACGCTGCAAATATTTATTTGTACACACTGCAGCAGCAAATGGGCTTATTCCGATTAAATTTAACTGTTCACATATCTGTGCGACAACATTGACGGGATAATCAGAAGTTGTAATAACAGCGTCGACCTCATAATCCTTAGCGATCTGTAGCGCCGATTCGGAATCCAATGTTGAAATAACAAAGCTGTAATCTGCCAGCTTCATTCCCGGTGCGTCGGCACTTCCATCCAATACTAGAACAACATAGCCTAAGCTCCTGGCTTTTTCTATGATAGGTACCTGGATAATACCGGCTCCGAGTATCAGAAGTTTTTTTTTCATGATTTAACCCTAGAATTAATTAAAAAATCAAATTTTTTGCTCGTCATTTCCTCTTTATAGTCTTGTAGAAGACGGGTAAAAGGAACATACTTTGGTGAGTAACCAAAATCTTTCGTGCCCTTTGAAATATCAAAAATGTAGCTCGTACTGGTATTTGGTCGGTCTGTATTAAAATGAATTTTGGATTTTCTATCGCTTGGACCAAATATTTCTACGATATTTTCGACCTGTTCTGCCAGTGATGTAGATATTCCCGAAGTAATATTATAGACGCCACGCGCATTTTTTGTAGCAATAGCCTTCACAAATGCCTGGACAACATCCTTTACATAAACAACATCGCGTGAAGCAGTGTAATCGCCAAATATTTCGATATCTTCTCCGACTATTGCTTTCTCTAAAAACACTTGAAATCCAGATTTATAATATTTGCCATCCACATAAATTACCGAGTGAGGGCCATAACCATATACTGGTGGTAGTCTAAAAACACTGCCGTTCATACCATATTCTGCGCTATAATGTAATATTAAATCCGTCGCAGCATTCTTAGAAATCGAATAGACCGCATGGTCTCCTTTAAACATAGCTTCGCGTGGAGCATCTGCATCAATGGGTTGATCTTTCAACCAGAGTGTACGTACATCAGAATAGGATGTGGTCGAAATAACCGTATCAATATGGTTTGCACGACAAAATTCCAACACATTTAATGTGCCAGTAATATTGATATCAAGATAATCCTGCGGGTTGTAATCCTGTACATTTGCTGGCAAATGCGCACCTAAAAGAACGACGGCCTCAATTCCGCTATTAGGTAATTGAGCGAATGATGAGCGATCACTTAAATCCAGATAGCATGAATCTATACCGCTACTTTTATAATGATCCAGTACAGCCTTATTTCGTCCTGTAACAAAGACCTTCTTTCCATTTTTTACTAATTCATCAACCAAATAAGCACCGATAAATCCTGTGCCGCCTATAACTATAATCATTTCCTCAAATTTAATATCGTCTCTATAATTTCTTTTTTCCCTCTGCCAACTTCCAAATCACTTACACCTTTACAAAAACGCGCATAATTACCATATACTTCCTTCATAAGTTCGACAATTGAAGGAACCTGTTCGTATTCATAGGTGTTAAAAAAATCTCCGAACACCTCCTTCTGCGCATTATTTTGAAAAAAAGCAACTGAAGGAACTCCCAAATACAATCCTTCAAAAAAAGCTGTTCCTGCCGATGTAAATAAAAAATCACTCGAAAGCATCACCTCATTTACATGCGTAATATTCTTTAATATCTTGACATTGTCCATGGAACTAAATCGCTGTAAACTAGGTTCATTAAGATATGCCGCTCCTATAACAATCGTAAAATTTAAATGCTTTACCTGGTCATCTGCCAATAAATCATTTAAAATTTTAAAACTTAAATTTGCCTGGTCACTGCCTCCAAATAAAAGCAAAACATTTTTCATCGTATTCGAATGATGATAACCCTGAAATTCAAATTCATCCCGTAATGTAAGGTATTTCGGGCCTTTTAAATAGTGCGTATTATTCTTATCGATATAATTTTCATTGCGAAACTGTTTTGTTGAAATAATCGCATTTATAACAAGATCCGATATTTCGTTTGCTTCATTATTATTACCAAATAAGACCACCTGAAAACTGTACTCAGCTTTTACCTCTCGAATAAAATTAACATCAACATTTAGAACATCAACAATCAATGTCGCTAGATTTAGTGATGATAAACATGCATGCACAGCATTTAAATCAACTTGTGTTATGACATGATCAAAACCATGATTCCTGATTAACTCAGCAATGGCATCCTCACTAGTCGTTATAAAATACACTTGAATATGAGGCTCCTTCATCAACGACTTCGCAAGTGAAATCATACGGTATACATTACCCAGTCCCAGGTAGTGCCCTCCTTCTACATATATTCCAATATTCATCATTTTATGTATGCGCTAACCTTAACTTCATCTTCAATTCGGCTATCATCCAATCAGATTCGTTATCTATATCCTGTACATCTAATTCGGAGCGTATAAGTGGAACTGCTCGATCACTCATGATACTATCTCTGGTATTAAATTGATTTACTAAAAAAAAATAAAATTGGCCTGCGTCATGATAACTGGGTTCAAGATCTTGACTCCGCATCAAGCGTTGATCAGGATATTTATAGGCTAATGTTTGGGATGAATTAATGATCAGACTCCTTTGAATGGGAAAACTATAAGCAACAACAGTCATCACCAAATCAGTAGCTCCACTAACAAGCAATTGATTGGCCTGAACTAAATTATCTGGAATGATAAAGGGAGCCGTTGGATAAATACAACAACAACCATCAAAAAAAACGTCTGTAGCAGCATAATTCGCCAGTACTTCTTTAATAACAGATGTGGTACTAGCATAGTCATCTGAATTTTCAGGGGACCTAAGAAATGGCGTTTTTGCACCATATTGTTGAGCAATGGCGGCAATTTCCAAATCGTCTGTTGACACCATTACTTCGGAAAACACACCCGATTTTAAAGCTGCTTCTATGGAATACGCAATGATCGGTTTGCCCAGAAAATTCTTAATATTTTTTCTAGGGATTCGTTTACTTCCGCCACGAGCCGGAATGATACAAATATTTTTCATGCTAGCGTTTTTATTAATTTAGCGGGTACCCCACCGACAACACAAAAATCTGGAACACTTTTCGTCACAACAGCTCCGGCAGCGACAACGCTATTACGTCCAATTGTTACTCCATCCATAATGATCGCATTTGCACCGATCCATGCCCCACTCTTGATCCGAATATCATTTGAGTTCCCCCCTTGAAGTCGAATGGGTTTCGAAATATCTTCAAAATTGTGTTGGTTGGTTGTGATAAATACACCCGGAGCAATCAGAACATCGTCTTCTATAATTATCTGTGCAGTTTTTCCTGCATGTATTTGTGTAAATGAACGTAGGGTAATATTATTACCAATTTGAATGTTTTTACCGCCCACAATACTTACATAGGGCCGTATCTGGAAATTTTTCCCAACCTGTCCAAATTTACCCAATAAAAATAAGTTTGTTAGGGATCTAAAGTGTAACATCCAATGTGTAAGTCCAATGTCAGGCCCAATTCTATCGCCCCAAACCGCTAACTTAACATTCATTTGTAATATTCTTTAATTGCCGTTATAACATTATGCTGTTCGTCTTCCGTTAAGGTCGGATACATCGGTAAACTGATACAATGTTTATAATACTGTTCAGACTGCAAACGATCGCCTTCTTTCCAGCCAAACTGACGATAATAAGGCATTAAATGACAGGGAATATAATGTATCTGTGCGAATATATCTTTGGTTCGCAAGAAATTATATAATCCTAATCGGTCTTCTACCTCCAAAATATACAAATGGTATGCATGGCCTTCAATAGAACCAGACTGGCCTTTGATATAGGGTAGGTCTGAGAACGCAGCTAGATACCGGTCTGCAATCTGCCTTCTTTTTGCAATGCCTTCGTTCGCTCTTTTTAATTGGCTATTTCCTAATGCTGCCTGAAAATCAGTAATACGATAATTATACCCAAGTGCCTGCATCTCCATATACCATAAAGGATAAATTTCTTCACCACCAGCAAATGCCACCGTATTTTCATAAAGATCGTTGTCCTTTACAATACCGTGTGTACGTAACATCAATAGTTTCCTATAAAGCGTTTCGTCATTAGTTGTTATCATTCCACCTTCTCCTGACGCAATGTGTTTTACTGGATGGAATGAAAATATAGCCAGTTCAGCATAATGGCCACTGCCACAAAATTGTTTTTCGCCATTAGAGTCGATAAAAAAACCACCTGGAGCGTGGCAAGCATCTTCAATGATCCAGAGATTGTATTCTTTGGCCAGTTTCTTATATTCCTCCAAATTCACAGCTCGCCCAGCAAAATCAACCGGAATGATTCCTTTATAGGTGCCTTTTGGAGAAGCTTCCAATAAGGCTTTAACCGAGGCAATATCCAGTAAATAGGTATTCGGATCAATATCACCGAAAACAACTTCTCCCCCACAATAACGGACACAATTAGCTGAAGCGGCGAAAGTAATTGGTGTCGTAATTACTTTATCGCCCGCTTTCACATCTAACGCCAGTGCACATAAATGCAACGCTGCCGTACCATTGGATACAGCTACGGCATATCTGGCCCCTACATAAGCCGCAAAATTATCTTCAAATTCTTTGATTTTAGGCCCCTGTGTTAAATAATCTGACTTCAGGGTAGCAATGACAACTTGGATATCCTCCTCTGTGATATGCTGTCTGCCGTAAGGAATAGCTTGATTGGACATAATTATAGCTCGAAAGATGAATCAACATGTTCTTTGATCAGAGTGCGCAAACTGTCAACAGTTTCCCAAGCTGTATTGGCACCCGAAGTATAGGCAAACCCAGCTTCTACTTTTTGACCCTGGAAAGCTTCAAGAAAATCTACTAAATCCCATTTTGGAACCGCTGGCAAGATCGTGTAATATTTGCCTAAATCATAGGTATAAAATGAATCCGAAGGCGTGATCATCTCCTCGTGAATCTTTTCTCCTGGCCTAATACCGATGACGCGATGTTCGCAGTCCGGAGCAATGGCAACCGCAACATCCATAATACGATAGGATGGAATTTTTGGTATGAATATCTCACCGCCCCATGCATGAAATAAAGCATGCATCACCATATCGACACCACCCTGTAATGAAATATTAAATCGGGTCATATTTGGATCTGTAATTGGGAGAACACCTTCTTTTTTCTTATTTATAAAAAATGGAATCACTGAACCATTTGACCCCATGACATTACCATAACGTACGACGGAAAATCTGATCGGATTGTTGCCCCGTATATTGTTTGCAGCAACAAATAGTTTGTCTGAAGCCAGCTTAGTAGCTCCATACAAATTAATTGGTGCACATGCTTTATCTGTTGATAAAGCCACGACACGTTTGACCCCAGTTTCCAAACAAGCATCGATGACGTTCTGAGCTCCCTGGATATTTGTCTTTACACATTCATCAGGATTATATTCGGCAATATGAACATGTTTCATTGCTGCCGCATGGATTACATAATCGATTCCCTTCATTGCTCTTACAAGCCGGTCTTTATCGCGAACATCCCCTATAAAAAAACGGATCTGAGGGTATTGACTGTTAGGATATTCCTGTGCCATTTGAAATTGCTTTTGTTCATCTCGTGAAAATATTACAAGACGCTTTACCTCAGGGTGATTACGCGTAATATGTTTTATCAATGCTTTGCCAAGTGAACCAGTACCTCCGGTAATCAGTATCGATTTATTATCTAAATTCATTATTTAGTCTTTCATTAATTTTTCAAAATTTCGGTATACCACTTTTTTAAAAGAAGCCCAACAAATGTTAAAAATGCAAAAATAAAGGCGACGACTATAGCCGTTTTAAGTGCACTCGCCCGTTCTACCAAAAGAGGAAAAACGGGTTCATCTACTTTTTGGATTAAAGGTGATTCCTTCATCAAAGCCATTTTAGACAATTCTAAATTTTGCATCATTTGGCTTAGCATCGCTTTATTTGTTTCTGCAGAAAACTGCGACCGCTGTGTAGGAATCAGCCGCTGGGCTTGTCTTGTCGGATTTAAATTGGGTGTAACGTCTATTGTTACAGCATTTGTAGTTATATTACCGTTCATAACAGCACGAACCGAATCTGTTTTATGTTGCAGAATCGCAATATTATCCAATGATTTTTTAGTCTTGGTTTTAACATAAAAATCATTGACTTGAGCAACAAGTGCCTCGTTAAATTCTTTGGAAAAAATTTCATCTGTGGAGTTGACATCGATTTTAATTAAAGAAGACTTTTTATCTAACTTACCCACGACCAAATAATTCTTGTTGATATCCAGAACGGCCTTTTGCAATAAACTATCGCGACTACGCATTAAACTCGGCGGAACCGGCTTTTTTAGGTCAAGTTTTAATAAATCTGGTTGATGTTCTTTCCAACGCGTATGCGCATCGGTCATGATTAAATAACGATCCCAAATAAGCAATGAACTATCACTAGCCGATGGTAATAATAATGTCGCCTCGATCATTTTACGGGATTTATACAGTTCAAAAAGATTGTCTCCCTGAAAAATACCACCGCCAGATGATCCTAAATTCACGCCCGCCAAAGCTGCCAAGCCTGCAATCTGCCCTCCTGCATTACCATCTCCTTCTCCGGACTCCAAAACAAATGTCGTACTGGCTGTATAAATCGCCTTCTGGGATTTAGCATAGTAGAACCCAATACTTCCTCCAAATAATACTGCTACGACAAAAAAATACCACTTCGAAAGGATATACCTCATCCAACCCTTAAAACCAAGAACCAGATCCTTAAGATTTATCACCTCCTCATTATTCGTTCTATTCATATATTATTTGAATAAACTTAAAATAATCGCTAAAGTAGATGCTACGCCAGCCCCTATACTCACCCAAGCTTGTGAGCTAAGTCTTTCGCGAGGAGCTCTTTTGGGAACAATAATTTCTGCTCCGGGTTTAACGTCTGGATATCCACCGTCCTTGCCTTTGACAGCACCATTAGCATACTGCACAAAGACACGTTTCTTCAGTGCATTGTCTGTAAATCCACCAGCTTGATTAATGTAATATTTAAGGTTTTTCCCTTTTATATACACCACATTATTCGGGTTCAATACTTCACCCGCTACTTTGACGGTTTCCAGTTCTTTAGGAACAGTAATAATATCACCGTCTAGAACCAATAAATCGCCTTTTTCATAAGGTTTCTCTAAAATTTTATTCAATTCAATACCAACAAGATCACTTGGTTCGACATCATCGGCCGACATCCCTTGCTGTGACACTTTGGCCAAAGTTTTATTCTTCGCTTTGGAACTGTCTACATTCTCATCTTCGGAATCATTATCCTGACTGGAATTGTTTTCGTTTAAATCTAGACTATCTTTTTCCAATTCTTTTTTTAGACGTTCTTTTTCCTTCTTCTCTTCAGCTTTCAATTTGGACATACCGGTACGTCTTAACGAAGCACCTTCTGTATAAGCATAAGTAGTCAAACCACCAGCGCGCTTGATGATATCTGAAATGCGTTCGTCTTCCCTTGAGATGGTATAAACACCGGGGTACAATACTTCACCTTCAATGGTCACCTGACGCTGGGTGCGGAAACCGGCGTCTCCTAACACCGAAATCACATCATAAGGCTGTAAAGCAATTGTCGGATCGCTCAACATGCCGTCCTTAATATCAACTAAGATGGTCTGCGAAGAATTGTGATCTCCAACATTACGATGAGCAAGCCTTCTGGCAATCTCGACACGTGCATTTTTTGCTGCCTCGGTAAAGCCACCAGCTTTTTGGATTACATCAGCCAAAGTGGCATTGCTAGCAAAAGGCAGGTCACCCGGGAAACGTACTTCACCCTGAACGGTAAATTTATATTCATCCCGTAAATCAAAGATAGAGGCAATTTCGATCTTGTCTTCACGTTTCAATGGAATATCAGCAGCTGTGCCGGCCAGTACTTCACGTACATTAAAATTAATCAGCTCGGATGTATTATCCGCTTTCAGACGGTTGATAATGCCGCGCTCCAAAAAAGCATCCTCACGTACACCATCAGCCATCTCGAGCACTTGTTTCAATGTCAAACCAGGTTCCAGCCCGAATATACCGGGACGAAATACTGCACCCAGCACGGATACCCGATTGGCATAACGTTCTAAGATCGGTTCGACAATATATTGATCACCGCCTTTTGGTGTATAATTGGCAAATTGATCAGCATAAACATCTTGAACACTACGTTCACGGCCTGTCGTCTGTAATACCTTAATCTTAGCCGTATAAGCATTCTCTGTAAAGTCACCCGCATAGCGCAAGATATCGGATAAGGACTCGCCTGCTACGGTCTCAAAAATAGCCGGTCGTTTTACTTCCCCTTCAAACTGTACACGTGCACCATATACCGGGATATGAATAATATCTTGATCTTGTAAGCGTGTATTGCCTTGTTGTATACCATTGGCTAGGAAATCATACACATCAATTGTACTGACGACACGATTGCCACGGATTACCTGGATCTGACGGTAGGTACCATTTTTATTGGGGCCGCCAGACGCATAGAGCGCATTGAACACTGTGGCCAACGATGGAAGGCTATAGGTGCCTGGTTTGGTAACAGCTCCAGTCAGCGTAACGCGAATCGTACGGATATTACCGATGGTAACGCTTACGCTAGTCCTCCCCGAACGTATCGCGGGGTAGGTACCGCTTAGGCGTTGCTCGATTTTACTTTTTGCCGCAGCAATGGATAAGCCTGCAACGCTAATCTGACCGACATACTCGACTTTGATCATTCCATCTGGGCTGACTGGTAAGTTGTAGGAAGCCTCATTATCACCGGTGATATCCAATAAAATCTCATCATCGGGACCGATGATATAGGAGCTTGGTGTCGCCATCCGAAGGTTGGGCTCAAAAGTAATGCTGTTATTTTTAAACAAGTCAGCGCCAAAAATCTTTAATTTCCCATCGTCTTGCTGAACGGAGTCTTGATTATTATTGCGTTTATTTTGTAAGGAATCGGTAGTGCTTGCTCCACCAACCTGACGTCCTATTGTCCGACCTGTGGTAGCGGTATTACTATTTCCTTGAGATTGATCGGGTTGTTGTTTCTTACGTTTAATTTTCGCCAAACGATCTTTTAGTTTTTGCACCTCAACAACGGAGACCCCTTGTGCACGGGCAAAGCCATCCAGTTGACTTTCGCCATAGCCCATTAAAGCAGCCTGTTTTATATATTGCTCGATTTGAGCATCGGTCAGATTATCCACTTTGAGGTTGGCCGGATTGGTCTGTGCGCACACTGAGCCCACAAATCCGATCATGCAAAACCATAAAATTACTTTTTTCATTCGATATATTGGCATTTGCCGCAAAATTAGTAAAACTATTTAATTAAATCGTTTAAAAAATTTACACTGAGGCTTTAAAAACGACAAGTAAGAGCTATTTACCCCTTGTTTAAACCTTTTCCTATCCAGGCTTCTAACGTAAAAGATAGTGCCTTTGCTACGTCTTACTCTTTATTCTATTAGGTATCATTGATTTAATAGAACGCTAAAGGGCAGGTAAGTGACAACAAGCGAATCATGCACATGATTCTGTCAATGGAATCCTGAAAGTTTTATTAACTTAGCAAAGTTAAGCATTAAATTAGAATGAAAAGTTCAACTCTTGGTTTTTGGCTATCAATGGGCCTGATCGCAGTCTTGCTATGGGCATGCAACGGAAATAATAAATCAAAAAAAGAAAGTAACGAAACAGTAACGCAAAAAGCAAGTAATCTAAGTGTTGCTGATAGTAGTTTGCTGCATTTCTGGGATAAGTTTGACATGAAAGATACGACACAAGTGAAGAACCCTGACATGGGTGAACAAAAACTTGCTGATTTTATTGGGCTGTTGTCTCAAACAGCTGATTCGGCCATGCGCGACAAGGCTGTAGACCTGATGTTGGACAAAGCTAAATCCAATCGACCGAGCTTTGACCATTTCATTAAATTATATGAACGCTATCTTTATGACGGCAATTCACCTTTGCGAAATGACATCAGCTATGAATCGGTGTTGCGCTATCTAATCAAAACGGATCTATTGTCGGATCTGGAGAAGGAGGCTTATAGACCAATATATAAATTAGTAATGCGTAATAAGGTAGGCCAGCCCGCAGAGGACTTCAATTATGAACTGGCCAATGGAACAAAACAAAAACTATCGCAGACAAAAGCTAAATATACCTTCTTGATCTTTTACGACCCGGATTGTTCACATTGCAAAGAAACCATTCATCAACTCCGTGATACCCCAGAATTGATGCAACTTTTCACCCAATTAGAAGTACAGGTACTGGCGATCGACCCTTGGGGCGACCGCAGCAAATGGAAAAATTATATGCCTGAAATGTCTGAAAAATGGATCAATGGTTTTGACAGCGAAAGCAAGATCTTATCATTTAACTTATACGATCTCAAGGCATCGCCAACCATATATCTCTTGGATGAAAACAAGAAGGTTATATTGAAAGACACTTACCTGCAACCAGTGATTCAATATTTTGTTCAACCCAAGCAATAGGATATGACCGAACATTCGGAAGACAATAAGACACGAATTATTTCCAATGACCTCTATTTTACCGAAGTACAACGGATGCTGGATGAAGGAAAAGAGGTTCGTATCCGCATCAAAGGTGGAAGCATGCGTCCTTTTATTCAGGATGGAGACAGCGTATTATTGCTGGCGTACCGAGGGGAGGCATTGCAGCTAGGAGCAAATCTATTGGCAAAACATCAAGGGAAGTATGTTTTTCACCGTTATGTCAAGAAAAAAAATGGAGAGATCGTGCTTGCCGGTGACGGTAACCTTGTGTTGTGTGAATATGTGACTACCAAGGATATCCTTGCTGTCGCCCATATTCATTATCCAAAAGATACTTCTCGCTCCATAAACATCAATAGCCTGTGGAATCGAATTTGTGGACTAGGATGGTATCATATCCGTTTATTTCGCCGAATAATGGCTAAATTGAGAAATTGATATTCTAAACAGGGAAATTCTTTATCTGGTTGACACAACAATATTATTAAACGATTGTTTGATGTATTTATCTCTTTTACTGTCAAAAAACAGCTAAAACCCACTCGATACAAACTATTAAATATTCATTAATAGGCAGGAAAAAAAATATTTAATCTCATATTTTCCCTTCGTTAAGAAAAATAAAACCATAACCTATTAAAATTCAATACATTAAAAACATTAATAATAACCTGTAGCGTTTTACGTAAAATTAACGTTAGGTAAATAAAAATATGCAAATATGTGTATATTTGCAGTAATTATTCTAACTACAATTATGAGTAATTTTAGTCACATTGAATTAATTGTCTTTTTCTTCTGATAATCTGCATTAAAGCTCTTCAGAAGAATATAACAGAAGAGGATAAACATTCAATTATCAATTATTTTGAGTAATAATATAAAATAAAAAGAAACCATTCATTAACCAAGGGGAGCATAACAGAATTTTAGCTAGCTTAAAAAAGCAGCAAAGGGTTATTAAGGGGAATACCATGAAAGTTTTAGTTTTAGGAGGCGACAGTGGCTTTATAGGGGGGCATTTAAGTCGGAAGCTCAAAGATCCATTTCAATGTAAATTTGTATCAATGCGGGATTTGAGCTGGATGAATGACAATTTTAATGCAAATTGTGTCATCAACTTAGTGGGCAAAGCACATGATTTTACGGGTAAAGCTGCAGAAGAAGACTTCTTTTATGCCAACTTTGAGCTTGCAAAAAAGGCGTTCCAACTATTTGTTTCCTCGCAAGCCAATGTTTTCATTCACATTAGCTCCTTAGCGGCAATCGAAGAAGTAGAATCTTCTATGTCACTTTCAGAGAACGCGGATTATAATTCCGTTTCTCCCTATGGAAAATCAAAGCAAGCTGCCGAAGAGTGGTTGATGCAACAACAGTTACCTCCAAATAAGAAATTAATTATCTTACGACCTCCAATGGTGCATGGTGCGGGAGATAAAGGAAACTTAAACCAATTATATAAATTAGTCAGTAAAGGTATTCCTTATCCTTTGGTCCGATTTAAGAATAAGCGTTCTTTTCTTTCAATCGACAACTTTTGCTTTTTTATCGAACAGATTCTTTTACAGCATGAGAAGATGGGTACAGGCATTTATCATCTCGCAGACGATGAAACGTTATCTTCGAATGAAATTGTTAATGTCATGAAACAAGAGACTGGACTGAAAGTTCCTTGTTTCCCCTTACCTAAGCATATTATCCGTTGGCTTTCCAAATTAGGGGATCACAGCCGCGCATTACCTTTAAACACTTGGCGCCTTAAAAAATTAACAAGTAATCTAGTCGTTTCCAATAAAAAAATAAAACTCACATTAGCCATTCAGAGATTGCCAAAAACGGCAAAACAGGGCCTTCGTGAAACCATACGATCATTTAAGCAAGGGCACTAAAAACTAAATTAAAAAAATCCATAAAATTGACAGAAGTTCTCCAAACCTGAATTATCCAAATGAATTTGCAAAGAGGATAATTGTTCTCTTTAGGCATCGCTATATCCTTGCATATAAAGCGCAATTTAGTTAAGTTTGGACTGATTATGTGCTCTCTGAGGCCTTCGCGGTAGAAATTATATCCATGGGCAATCATGGGCACTATTGAATGCTTCATATCAGCTGGATAAGCAAGCAAGATATAATTTTACCATCGATGATATACACTTTTATACAGATAATTTACATATGAAATTGAGATCGGATTTAGTATTGAGAACAATTGGTTCAGATCATTTAATTGTGGATCCTAGCCAGGATATGATTGACCTATCCACTGTGTACACCTTGAATAGTACTGCCGCATGGCTATGGGAAGAATTAAAAGGAAAGGAGTTTGATCACACAACAATCGTCGAACTGCTCCGTGATAACTATGAGGTCGATGCAGCGCAAGCGCAATCCGATGCCGAGGTTTTACTTGCGGACTTTGAAAGACAAGGTCTATTGGAAAAATAACATTTCCACGATCTATCTGAATGAACAATAACAGCCTGAAACAACATGCGCGCTGGGCATGGTCAATCAGCGAAGGCTATCGCGGCAGATTGCTCCTCTACTTTGTATTGGAGCTGATATGCATCGGTCTTTCCCTCGTCTTTGTATACCTGTCCAAAAAGGCTGTTGACGTAGCTACCTCTGCGGGAGAACTGCCGCTCAAATGGCTATTGATTGGCATAATAGGCAGTATCACCCTCAATGTGGCCCTAAAGGGCTACTCTGGCCGACTAATGGAGCGGATCAAGTTGATGATGACACTGCAGTTGCAACGTCATATGCTCGATGCACAGATGCTATCCATATGGCGGCTGATCAAAAATTGGCATACGGGGGATATTCAGATCCGCATTCAGACCGACTGTGAAGAAGTGGCCAATACCATCGCCAGTACGATCATCTCCTTTGTATTGACAATTATTCAACTACTGGCTTCCGTCGGTTTCCTTTGGTACATGGATCCCATGCTCGCCCTGATGATCCTGGCTATCTCGCCCCTCTTTGTCTTTTCAAAGATTTACTTCCGTAAAATGCGCAAACTCAGCAGGGAGGTCAAAGAGGAGGAAAGTAATTTCTCAAAGGTCCTGCAGGAAAATCTCCGCTTCCGTCTCCTGATCCGTGCCATGGGCATTTTCCCAAAAAGGCGTGCAAAGTTGACCGAAACGCAACAGCAGCTCCTTATGCTGAAAATGCGTCAGATCAATTTTTCGACTTATACACAGGGGGCGATGAAAGTGGCCATGAATGCGGGTTATTTGGTCGCCTTTATCTGGGGTGTCTATCGGCTACAATCCGGACAGATCACTTTCGGAACAATGACGGCTTTTTTGCAATTAGTGGCGCGCATTCAGAGTCCAATTCTTGCCTTGATCGGCTATATCCCTGGCTTCGTCCGCTTTCGGGTTTCTGCTGATCGCCTCTTAGAACTCCAGGAGGGTGAAATTGAACCTCAGGTAGCGCAGCAACGACTGAATGGCATCGAGGAGCTGCGCATCAGCGACCTGTCCTTTCGCTATGAGGATAAATGGGTATTGCAGCAGCTGAACCTTTCGCTAAAAACCGGCGAGTCAACAGCAATTATCGGCCCCAGCGGAAAGGGAAAAACAACCTTGATCCGTCTATTGCTGGCCTTGCTCAAAGCGGAAAAAGGGGATATTACACTGGTCGACAAAGATGGCGAAAGGGCATTGGAGGCAAAACACCGCATCAACTTTGCGTATATTCCACAGGGCAATTCGCTCTTCAGTGGAACAATACGCGAAAACCTCATGCTTCATGTCAAAGATGATGGACCAATGGGGATAGATAAGGCGCTCTGGCTGGCCTGTGCAGAATTTGTATATGATTTTCCAGATGGCGTGGACACGTTAGTGGGGGAATCGGGAATGGGCCTATCGGAGGGGCAAGCCCAACGTATCGCCATTGCGCGTGCATTAATGCACGATGGTGATATCTGGCTTTTTGATGAGGTTACCTCAGCCCTGGACCGGACAACTTCAGATACCTTAACACAACGCCTGCTGGAATACGGAAAGCATAAAATATGTCTTTTTGTAACGCATGACTTAAACTTAGCGGATAAATGCCAGCATCGCATTTACCTCGATTAAGGAGGGTTAAGCTGGATATTCCATATCAATAATAAACAACAAACCGAGCTTGCGGGCTCACGAAGTAATCAATATGTACTGAACATGAATATAACGAAATCACTTGAGTTCGCTCAAACCCGCTACCGTATCGCAGACTTAATTTTGGATTTTAACCATCCAACGAATATCCCGCTCCATACGATCCTCCTCTCCTTTCGGGATTTTCAGATCCCTACGACGGATGATAAAGCTGACATTGTCATTAATATCAGTGTGGAAGAGGCACCTGCAACAGCCGACATGGGTGTATTACGCACGGATGACTCTATTGCCTGGGGTGATCGGTTTCGCTTTTATGAAAAGAGGGATACATTTATTACGACCATTGTAAATGAGAAGGGCAATGGGACATGGTACCAGTACAGCAACCGCAACTTTGACGAATCTACGATCTATGTCCCGGATAGCTCAGCGGATGAACAGAGCGCTGTGATTACCTGGATGTCCATGATGATATTTGGTCAGGCCAGTCTTTCGCATGATACCATTATGATCCATGCCTCTGTAGTCAACCATCAGGGAAAGGGAGTTGCTTTTCTAGGTAAAAGTGGAACTGGAAAAAGCACGCACAGCAGACTCTGGCAAACTCATATTCCCAACACGGTACTGTTAAATGATGATAATCCGGCTGTCCGCGTAACAAGTGATGGTATATTTATCTATGGAACGCCTTGGAGCGGCAAAACACCTTGTTATAAAAATGAACGACTGCCCCTCAAAGCTTTTGTAAGGCTACAACAGGCCCCGGCCAATACATTTACTTGGCAGCCTGACCTCAAGGGTTTTATTGCGGTGCTCCCGAGCTGTACTGCCATCCGCTGGAATAAAGATCTCTTTGCTGGGATGAATACTATCCTAGAAAAAATTGTTGCCGAAGTGCAAGTAGGCTATTTACAATGTTTACCGGATGCTGCCGCAGCTGAGCTGTGCCATTCATTCCTATTTGCTAGCGCGTAACATCATCCCGGGCTCGCAAGCTTGGTTTGTATAAAGCGTTTTTATTAAAAAAGGTCAGTAGATTGTTATCTACTGACCTTTTTTAATGTTTTGGACACGAAAAGAAAGAACGATAAATTTATCTGCTCTTTGTCTTGATCATACCACGCTCGGGCCTGGTATGCATTTTTCCTTGCTCCACTGTTTGGATCGTGCGGGAAGAAATACTTCGTAATGCTGCCCGCGTTCCGCTTGTCGGCGCAGCATCAGCTAGGGCTGTTGCCAGCATGCTTTCCTTAGGATCTCCCACACCGGCTGACACATCATCACCGATACCAGACTGATCCGGAACGAGGCCGTCCCAATAATCACGCAGGTCTCGGTCAGTACCCTTGTTATATTTTTCGCCAAGATTTCCCCGTGAATTTTTCAGAATAAATGAAGCTGGCCAATAGGATACTTTATTCTGAACTTTCTGCTCAAAAAAACCAACTGGCTTGCCATAGGTCCTCGATTCGGTGGCGATAATCTGTACGGGAAGGTGTGGTGTAAGCACATTGATCAGCATCTCGGCTGCAGACGCGGTCTCCTCACTCACCAAGAAATAAACTTTATTGAGATTTAGCGTACTGAGTCCCTCAAAGTAGGTGTCA
Organism: Sphingobacterium prati; assembly: GCF_013167215.1. Classification (GTDB taxonomy): domain Bacteria; phylum Bacteroidota; class Bacteroidia; order Sphingobacteriales; family Sphingobacteriaceae; genus Sphingobacterium; species Sphingobacterium prati. The sequence continues at coordinate 88,653 of NZ_JABJWY010000018.1, read as the reverse complement.
TACATATGCAATTGATCTCTTAAGGTCTTGGCAGCATCAGATTGCATATACTTATTCATCTCGTAAGTCAGCATCAGCTTCCCTTTGGTCTTGGCTCCGCCGATCTTATCCGCAACATAAATAGCAGCATCCACATACCCACCACCATTGTATCGCAGATCAACGATGAGGCTTTTGATCTGTTTGGTCTCATAAGCAGCAAAGGCAGCGTTGATATTTTTCTGGTTCTGATTGTTATTTTCAATCTCTTCAAAGGAAGAAAGAGCCAAATAACCAATGTTGTTGCCGCTATAGGTATATATGGTATCCTTGTAGATCGGATTGATCACATAGGAGTTACCATAGCTCATTGGTTTTTCAAAAACCTTATTATCCGCACGCTTCACCTGGAGCGTAAGACTTGTCCCATCCAATGCTGAATTGATCTTACCTCTTAATCGGCTATACGCCGCAGGGTCTTTCACTTCGCAGGTCCCGCCTTCGTCTGGACAGCTGACTTCTACTGAATAATTTTCCGTGTCATTATTGACCGATGTAATGATATCGGCTCGCTTAAATCCAGCCACCTGCGCAGGGGATCCGCCTTCGACAAAGGAAATATAAGGCTGGGCAGTAAGTCCTTTATCTACCGAAAACCACTGGACAGAAATGCCATACCCCTCATTGTTATCCATCTTTGTACTGGCCTCCCCCGCAATATTGTAACCGTTGATCCCTTCCATAAAGGAAAAGCGGTCGAATACGCCGGCATAGCCTGCCGCAACATGGACTGGTGTCAGCCTCTTGAGCGCATCGAGCACGCTACTGGCCGAGTTATATTGATCGGTATACTGTGCTGGATTATTTAAATGATCTGGAATAGATCCGTCCGCCCATACAGAATAAAGCTTATAATATTTATAAATATCGTCTTTAATAAGCTGACCTTCGGTACGGTCAGTCGGTTCGGGCTCCGGTTCGGGCTCAGGATGATCCTTTTTACAGGAGAGTATAGTAAGTCCGATCAGCGCTATCGCTGCCCAACGTCCTACTTGCTGTAGAGGCACTATGTTCATATATTGAAGCAATTTGTATAACAAATATAAATATTAGTATTGAGTAGTCAGTATTGAGAATCGAGATTTTGTAGCGGCATACGCCACTAACTTCTTTGGGCAGAAATTCCTGATTCACAAAATTTCCGGGATAGGCATGTGCAATTGAGGAATTCGGATTACATTTTTTAACAATTCCATTTGTCTGTCTGGAGATTATTCTTACATTTGCATTGTTTATAATAAATCTAAATAAATATTGATATTTATTAACACGTTTAAAACTCACAAATCAGATCAGACGATCAATTTATACATGAAAAACATCAAATACCAAAGTGTCTTTTTCCTTCTTCTTATCGCATGTACCGTACAGGCACAACAATTTACAGCATCATTAAAAGGGTATGTCAAAACCACAGCCCAACAGGGAATTGCGGCTTCAACCATACGCATAGGAAACATATACTCGTCAACAGATGAAACAGGGTATTATGAAATCAAAAACATTAGCCAAAAAAACGTTACAATAACGGCTTCTGCAGTAGGCTATCGAAATACAACGAAAACTATTGTCTTAAAAGCAGGCGAAAATACCTTCGACTTTGAACTGGTATCGGATCAAAAAGAAATTGATCAGGTGGAAGTATATGGGCGCACAAAAGCGCAGGAAGTGAACCGGCAGGCTTTCAATGTAACTGCGGTAGATGCAACCAAGCTTTATAATACAACACTGAACATCTCAAGCGCACTTGATCAGGTGGCAGGTGTACGTGTACGTGAGTCCGGGGGCGTGGGCTCCAACTTCAACCTAATGCTGAATGGTTTCAATGGAAGCCAGGTCCGATATTTTATTGACGGTATACCAATGGAAAATTTTGGTTCAGCTTTTCAGATCAACAATATCCCCATCAATATTGCTGAACGTATAGAGGTTTATAAAGGTGTCGTACCTGTATGGCTGGGTTCTGACGCACTGGGCGGTGCCGTCAATATTGTAACGGGAGACCGGTTTAAAAGTTATGTGGATGCCTCCTATTCCTTTGGCTCCTTCAATACGCACCGAACAGTAATTAATGCTGCACATACCACAAAAGGTGGATTTTTCTTTCAACTGAATGCTTTTCAAAACTATTCCGACAATAATTATAAGGTTACAGTAGATGTCGCAGACCTCAACACACAGCAGTATAAAGAAGGGGTTAAAGTAAAAAGATTCCATGACACCTATCACAACGAATCCCTGATTGCAAATATAGGTGTGGTCAATAAGCCGTACGCGGATAAGTTACTTTTTGGAATTGTATTGGGTAAAAGTTACAAAGAAATTCAGACAGGAGCCCGGATGGAAACTCCATTTGGTGGCTGGCACCGCAGAGGCACTACGGTAATGCCAACGGTCAAATATAAGAAGTCTGATTTATTTGTAAAAGGTCTGGACCTGACACTAAATGGTAATATCAACGTCGGTACCGAACAGAATATTGATACCGTATATGCGCGGTTTGACTGGTATGGCAATCGGAAGTATGTCCCCGGAAAGGGCGGGGAAAGCTCCTATTCCATGTACAAATACAAGAATAATCTCGCTGTTGCCAATGCTATTTTAAACTATAAACTTTCCGAAAACCATAGCTTGTCCATTACGGATGTGTTCAACAGCTTTAAACGAATGGGAAACGATGAAGTAAACCCTCAAAATGCTTCTTTGGAGCGGGCAAAACTTAGCCAAAAAAATGTGTTGACTTTCGGTTATCAATACGATGTAAGAGATCGCTATAGCGTCAATGCTTTCGTAAAAAATTACCACCAACATAATGTAAACGGAGCTAACGAGATTGTCAAAAACTTATCAAAATGGGGCTATGGAACAGCGCTAGCCTATTACTTTACACCCTCCTTCCAGCTGAAGGGCTCGTATGAATTGACTGTGCGGATGCCTACCCCGGATGAACTGTTTGGCGACGTGGAGAACTATGAAGGAAATTTTGCGCTAAAACCTGAAAACAGCAATAATTTTAACCTCGGCATAAATTACGATTTTGCATTGAATGCTGCCAATCGTTTTTCCTTAATGGCGAATGCATTTTATCGAAATGCGGACAATTTTATCTACCAAAGGCTCAATAACAACCAAACCAAATATATCTCCGACAATAGAGATGGGGTCCGATCCATCGGCGGTGACATGGACTTGCACTATTCACATAGCAACTGGTTTACAGCGGGGCTTAATATGACCTATCAGTCCGTTGTCAATACACAGAAGTATGAACCCGATTATACGGGCATAAGTCCATTGTACAAAAAAACAATGCCGAATATTCCGTACCTCTTTGGGAACCTAAATGCTGCGGTCACTCTCTATGATTTTGGTGGTAAGGACAATAAATTAACGTTCGGCGGGAGCCTACAATATGTACATCGCTTCTGGCTTTACTGGCCACTTTTGGGAGGCACTGATGAGGAGTCCGCAAAAAGACAGATTCCTATGCAAATGGCCCTGGACGGGAATGTCGTCTACTCCATCGCCAACGGACGCTACAATATTGCCTTTGAAGGTAAAAACCTAACAGACAACCGTCTGGTTGATAACTTTAGTTTACAGAAACCAAGCCGTGGTTTCTATCTTAACTTACGCTACTTTTTCAATAAATAATAACGCATAATATTTTAAACATGAAAACAAAATCATTATTATCAGTCTTAGCAGCAGCTATCTTAATAACATCTTGCTCCAAAAGTGAAAACCCCAATCCAGTAGACCCTGATCCTACCCCGGGTGTAGGAAAATATATTGTTGCCGTGACACCTATTGCGAGCACCGGGGTAGCTGACTATTTAGTAACATCCAACTCGCTTGATGATGGCAAAGTTTCCATCATAGGAAATGGTATTGAGCAAGATGGCACTTGGAGATACTATTTATCGACAAACAACAAGTTTTTTAGCTTTTTATACGGACAGGGTAACCCTGGAGCTGTGACAGCCTACAACCTCGAAAATGGTAAACTGAAGAAACTAACGAATTTTCAGTCGGAAACTGTAGCAGCATTTGCAGCCGTTAATGATGATGTGCTAATGGCCAAAATGTCAAGAAACCTAGCTACCCCAACCCATACTTGGTACCGAGTAAATACCAATAGCCTCTCTATCGTAGGGGAAGGTTCGATGAATGCACTCGAATTGGCCAACAATGGTGAAATAGGATATTTCAGCTGGTTGACACAAGTAGGTAATAAAGTCTATGCGCCTTTCTTCTGTATAGAAAGTTCTTCTTTTACAACAAAATACCCTAACAAAGCTTGGGTTGCTGTATTTTCTTATCCGGATATGAAGCTTGAAAAAGTTTTTACGGATGAGCGTACCAGCTATATCGGCCAATACTTCACCAATGGTTTGGGAACCGTAGAGAATGGTGATATTTATGCATTCTCTGCAGCCAATGCCACTTCAAAAAGAAAAGATGACCCTACAAAATCTGAAATCACAACAACTAATCCCTCGGCTATTTTAAAGATATCATCAGGTACAACTGAATTTGACAAAAACTATTTCTTTAATGTCACTGAGATTTCTGGCGGTTACAACATCGTTAACTGGACCTATGTCGGCGGAAACAATTTCATTGTGAGCTCCAAAAAGAAACAATCCGACGGTAGTTATAGTGCCGAAACAACCATCGCAGCAGTAAACGTGGTAGATAAAACATTTAAAACTGTCACCGGATTACCAAATGCGAGTGAAATAAAATCATTTACTCAACGGAACAATTACAGTAAGAAAGATGGCAAAATTGGCTATATCGGGGTGAACCTAAAATCAGGTAAGAGCTATGTATATAAGATCGATGCAACAGCAGCTACCGCTACAACAGGCCTAGAAGTTGAAGGTGGCTCGATTACCGCAATCGAACATTTAGACTAATCTTTTTTATACGGACAATTACATACCCGATATGCCAATACATAGCATATTGGGTATATGTATAAATTAACAGACCTCATTATGTATACATTTTTACTCCTGGCTATTTTTGCTGGCAGCTTTTTCTGGTACGGTTCCTCGGAAAAGGTCAAGATACAGCATGGTTCATCAGCACTGTTAACGTTGGTGAATGACAAAAGCCGCTCAAGGATACTAGCTATTGTCCTGCTCAGTATTTCGTGGCTATGGACCATGTATTTACAAGGTACCCTCTCAGGAACACTTGCCTTTGGCGCTTATGTGATGGGATTTTTTAGCCTTATCGTGCTTTTATGGCCTTACCGCTATTTCCAGTGGAAACAAATTACTGTTGTTTTTCTAATTGCTCTCTTTTTTGAAACAATCATCTTCTGAACCATGCCCGCCAATAAAAAATATCTAAGCAGTCCATTCCAACGCTTCCTAAAAATAACCGCGGGATTCTTTGGTGGTTATTTTGTGATGCTTTACATGCACCTCTGTCTGACGAAACTATTTGATAAAACGGACATATTGATCACAGCTTATGTGACGGGTTTTATCGCCTGGGGAATATTATTGCTTGCCGCCTTTCTTTCTAAAAACGGCTGGCTGATATGGGGTATCTATCTGTTTTTGATTGCTGTGTTCTATGGCATCTTTATTTACCTCTAATCTCCCTTATCATGAATCTAAGACGTTATAATATCTATTTCAATACGCATACCATCTCAGGGATAATCATCTGCGCCATTTTGTATGTAATTTTCTTTGCCGGATCTTTTTCATTTTTTAAAAATGAAATCAATGCCTGGCAGAAAAATGAGTCGGACAAAGGGGGAACTTACCGAAACCTGGTTTTTGATCATCTCCTAGACTCCATAAACCAGGTCAAAGAACTTAAGGGAAGAGATATCGCCTTCTATATGCAGCATAATGGCCATGCAAGCTATGTCAATATCGGAGCCTCCCAGGATACCATAGTTGCGAATAAAGCGAAATTAATTGCTGCCCAAAAGACCAAAGGTATAACAAAAGACAGCGAAGCGAAGGGCGAAAAAAAGAAAAAACGTGGTCGGGGGCGACGTGGCGCTGAAGATTCCATGTATTTTAGCTATGACCTGGCAACGAAAAAGCCATCGGATTATGGCGACGGCTATACCATGGGCGAATTTTTGTACCGTCTCCATTTCCTGGCACCGCTCAACCAGATAGGGATCAATATCGGACGGCCTTTTGGCTATACCTTGGCAGGACTGGTTTCATTTATCTTTCTCTTTGCACTGATATCTGGCCTGATGCTCCACTGGGACAAAATAAAATCGAATTTCTTTGTGTTTAGGCCAGGAAACAAATGGAAAACGGTATGGACAGATATGCATACAGCGCTCGGTGTAATCGGTTTTCCATATCAGTTTATGTATGCGCTGACAGGTATCGTTCTCATCGTTAATTCTGTTCTTATCATTCCCTTCAGCAAATACCTTTATGATGGTAAGGAAGACGAGGTATATGCTGCACTTGGATACAACGACAATACAAAATACACCTATTTGTACGAGCCCCTCACAACAGGCTTTAAGATGGGCAATTTTTTAGATAAACTGGAAGAAAAATGGCCCAACAGTCATATGAACCGCATCTTTATCAAAAATTATGGTGACAGGAGCATGCATGTGGTTGCGTTATATGATGCTAATATCGATAAAAACTTTGCTGGCTCAGGACGGATTGTCTATCGCGTAGCAGACAATAAGATATTATTTGAGAAATCAGCCGCGGACAATGGCACCTACTTGGATTATGTGAAAGGATTCATTTACCGCTTGCATCTAGCCGATTTTGGGGGCTACCCGATCAAAATCATCTACTTTGTATTGGGTATTATGGGCTGTTTTGTAATTATTTCAGGTATTTTGATCTGGTTGGTGGCCCGGGGTAAAAACAATATCCCCAAGCGCAAGCGCATCTTCAATTTCTGGGCGGCCAATGTATTTATGGCTGCCTGTCTAACCATGTTTCCGGTAACAGCAGCGGCGTTTATCGCTGTTAAACTGGCTACGAAAGTAGATCAACCTTTTGTATTTCACGTTTATTTCTACAGCTGGCTGGCTTTGGGAATCTTTTACGTTATTCGTCGAAATATCGGCAAAACGAATCGGGAAACACTTCTCCTTGGGTCGATATTGGCCTTGGCCATACCAATTGTAAATGGTGTAAAAACGGGCAACTGGGTCTGGGTCTCGTACCGTTCAGGAGCAAACGATATCCTATTGGTGGATTTACTCTGGCTCTCAATAGGAATCATTGGATTGTTGATCTTTAGAAAGATGCTGCAATCCGCAAAAAAAGAAAATAGTAGCGCTAAACAAGTTACATCCACTGAAGCGGATAGTGACATCAAGAAAGCTTCGCCTCCAAAAAGGACTTTTGCCTTAAAAAACAATTCTACTACAGAAGTATAAATTTTTCTTACTCATATCTGTAATAGGCGAGCTATAACAGCTCGCCTTTGCTTTTACGAACCTTAGGCTCGTACAACTAGAAGTCAAAAATAGAAGATCCTTGGTAAGCCCGGGCTTGCAATCCCAGAATCTCAATATTCCAATCTAATACCTGTACTTCTCCTTCCATTTGTCGCGTAGGCTCTGGCGGATTTTCTCTTCCTGGGGATTTTGCCCCGGTTCGTATAACTTGACACCACTGACTTCCTTGGGTAGAAATTCCTGTACCACAAAGTTCCCGGGAAAGGAATGTGCATATTTATATTCGGCACCATAATTAAGATCTTTCATCAACTTGGTTGGCGCATTACGAATATGTAAGGGAACGGACAGATCACCGGTCTGCTTCACCAGGGCCTGTGCCTTGTTAATGGCTTCGTAGGAGGCATTGCTCTTGACTGAAGTGGCTAGATAAATAACGGTCTGCGATAGGATAATACGTGATTCGGGCCATCCGATTACATTCACCGCCTGAAAACAGTTATTGGCCAGCAGGAGCGCATTGGGATTGGAATTGCCAATGTCTTCGGAAGCTAAGATCAATAAGCGCCGCGCTATAAAAGATGGATCCTCGCCACCTTCGATCATGCGGGCTAGCCAATACACCGCCGCATTGGGGTCGGATCCGCGAATAGACTTTATAAATGCTGAAATAATATCATAATGCTGTTCCCCCGCCTTGTCATAGATTGCCATATTCTGCTGCACTTGTCGCAGAACAAAAGCATTGGTAATCGGCTCCTTGTGGAGTACTGCCGCATTGACGACCAGCTCAAGCACATTCAATAATTTCCGCGCATCACCACCGGACAAGCGCAATAGCGCTTCATATTCTTCAACGACGATATCATGCTTTTGGAGATATTCATCTTCGTGCAATGCCTTTTGCACGAGGCCAATAAGATCCTCCTCGGACAGATGTTCGAGCACATAGACCTGGCAACGGGAAAGCAATGCTGATATCACCTCAAATGAGGGGTTTTCGGTGGTGGCACCGATCAGTGTGACTAAGCCGCGTTCGACCGCCCCCAATAATGAATCCTGCTGGGACTTGGAAAAACGATGGATCTCGTCGATAAACAAAATGGGCTGATCCTGATTAAAATTCATCAGCCGTTCGGCCTTGTCAATCACCTCCCGGATATCTTTTACACCAGCTTGTATGGCACTCAAAGAGAAAAAAGGTCTATCCAACTCCTTCGCAATCAATAAAGCCAAGCTCGTTTTTCCCACCCCCGGAGGGCCCCACAAGATCATCGAAGGAATATTCTTTTGTTGAATCGCATGATAGAGTACTGCATCAGGACCGACGATATGCTGTTGCCCTACATAATCGTTCAATTGATGTGGACGTAGTCGTTCTGCAAGTGGGATACGTGTTGCCATAACGCAAATTTAAAAAATTAAACAGTACAATAACTAAATATTTTAGTCATCCTGATTAAGTATCGCTGAGAAGCTGCAGGCTTGTACCAGCAGGGGCTCAATACTAATTACACAATACGCAAAAAAACACTTTAACATTTTTTCACATAATTTTTCGTCATATTTGTATTACACGTTAATTACGACGTAATAATGCATGAGGATGACGAAATACTGGACCTTGCTTTTGGCAGCCCTAACCACAACCCTTGGAATGAGCGGAAAGGTACGGGCACAGCAAACCCCAAAGGATTATACCGGGGCAATAAAAAAATACGATGCTTCTTTTAGAGGAATAGGTCCGGAGGTGTATTTCCTGCCACCGCCAAAGACTGAAAATGAAATTATTGAGGAGAATTATAGCGATAAAAAGGATTTTAGCAGAAAAATCGAGCGGCAGCTGCTCTTCCAACGCTTATTGCTGCAACTGAAAAGCACCAATAACATCGGGCATTTTCAGTACCTAATGAATCCTGTCCCCCCCAATACCGCAACATGGGATAATGCCATCGAAAATCAAAAGAAATCGGAAAATTGGATCGCGGGCTACGCCCTGGCAAATGAAGCCGCGCTATTTGCTATTAAAAATAACGATAGCAGCAATGCGTCAAAATTTCTCTATGATGCCCTCTCTTTGGCAAATCGTACAGACAATACCAATGATATTGCTACGATCAGTCTGAACTTGAGCAATTTTCTTTTGTATCATGGTGACTTTGTCAAAGCAGAAGAGAGTGCCCAAAAATACCATAGCCATGCGACAGTAAGCAAAAGCTATGTCGAACAGGCGAATGCCTGGCTGTTAATTGCGATGGCACGTGCGGGGCAGGGAAATTTTAAGGCCGCTGAGAACAACATTATCCGTAGTGCTATCCCACTATTCAATAAAGCAAAAGCTTATGAAGGCAAAATATTCGCCTGGGAGATGCTTGCTGAGATTTATTTTAACCAGCGTAAATACACAGAAGCGCAGTGGTTTTTGTTACAGGCACGTGACCTGGCCAATGCAAAGAAATTGAGCGGCGAACTGGCAGAGATCGAATATCTCCTTGCTGCCTCCAAACAAAAGGATGGTAATTACAAGATCGCCATCAAAGAATTTATCCAGGCGGCGGAATTGGCATCTAACGAGAATAACAAACAGCTTTCATTGGCTATATTGGACAAATTGGGCGAAGTATACCTGGTGCTGAAAGATTATCCTTCAGCCGACCAGACATACAAAGCTTACACACAACTGAAAAACGAATTGTACAATTAGGACTTTCATACAAAATATCACCCGAGGAACCGAAAGTAGGAATAAATTGTATTTTAAGCTTTTTGTAAATATTAAAGGTTAATTCAAATAAATTTTTAGAATCTATATTAATGTGCTATGAATTTCACTAAATTTAGCACGCTTATCAATAAGAGCTGAAAATTTTTTTTTATAAAATGATTATTAAAACTGTCGAAAATATGTTTAGGAAACTCATATTTGCACTTTTTGTGGTATCTATTGTCTCCTGTGGATCAAAACCACGGGTGGCGCTTCCAGATGATGGCGGCCTCAAGCCGAGTACCCAGCATCAGATCATCGCGAAAGAAGTGATTGGATTATTGGAAAATGCGAGCTACAAGAAGGTCAAAATGAATGATTCGATATCTGGAATTATCTACGATAATCTGATCAAAGGTTTGGACCAAAGCAAAAATTATTTGCTCCAGTCGGATATCGATGAATTTCAAGCTTACAAGAGTAATCTTGCCCAAGATATGAAAGATGGCGATCTTTCTGCTGCCTTCCATATCTTTAATGTCTACAAAAAAAGATATTTAGAAAGAATGCAATATGCACTTTCTGAAATAGACAAAACACATGACTTTACCAAAGACGAATTCTATCAACCCAACCGCGAAAAATTAAGCTGGTTCAAAACAGACGCAGAGGCGAATGACCAATGGCGTAAACGTGTGAAGTATGACTTGTTAAACTTGGAAACAGCGAGTGGAAAATCTACGGACAGCGCTAAAACCAAACAGGTGGAGACATTGAAAAAGCGCTATGTGAATTTAATCTCGCAAACAAAAAAATACAATTCCAACGACGCATTCCAGATCATTATGCAGTCGCTGACTGATGCTGTAGATCCGCACACTTCGTATTTCAACCCATCGTATGCACAGGCCTTTAACGAAGGCATGGCAAATACTTTTGAAGGTATTGGTGCAAGACTTATGATCGACAATGAGGCGGTGAGCATCAATGAGATCATCCCTGGTGGCCCTATCTTTAAGGACAAGACCATTCAGGTGAACGACAAGATCATCGGTGTCGCACAAGGCAAAGATGGTGAATTTGAAGATATCATCGGCTGGAGACTGGATGCCGCTGTTGCCAAAATTAAAGGGCCCAAAGGAACAATCGTACGACTTAAAATCATTCCTGCAGGGCAACCGATGAACTCGCATCCACGTATTGTATCGCTCGTACGTGAAAAAATCGTCGTGGAAGAAGAGTCTGCTAAAAAGGAGATCATGAACATCAAAGGTACGGATGGAAAAATGTATAAGGTGGGGGTAATCAATATCCCTAAATTTTACATGGACTTTGAAGCATACAGAAGACGTGACCCTAACTATAAAAGTACAACAAGAGACGTAAGGTTAATCCTGGATACGCTCAAACAGGCCAAAGTAGATGCAGTACTCATTGATCTACGCTTCAATGGCGGGGGCTCACTTCCGGAAGCTATTGATCTGACTGGATTGTTTATTGACAAAGGACCTGTGGTACAAGTAAGAGATACAAAAAATAATATCGATGTCGAAGAAGACAAAAATGCAGGGGTAGCTTGGGATGGCCCATTGGGGGTAATGATCAACCGTTTCTCGGCCTCGGCTTCTGAAATCTTTGCGGGTGCAATTCAAGACTACGGCAGAGGGGTAATCCTAGGCTCACAGAGTTATGGTAAGGGAACTGTACAATCTGCCATCGATATGTCACGTGTCATCAGCCCGACCAGCCGCCTATTACTCAAAGCTTCGGGCGAGAAGGATCCTGATACTCCCGAAGGTGCTCCACAATATGGACAGATCAATATTACCCTGGGTAAATTTTACCGTGTCAATGGTAGCAGTACGCAACACAAAGGGGTGACGCCGGATATTACATTCCCATCTCAATTCTCGGCTGAGAAATTTGGTGAAAGTTCGGAAAAATCTGCACTTCCTTGGGACCAAATTCAATCGAGCAACTTCAAAAAAGTCGCGGATATGAGTGGCGTGGACAATAAGCTCGCAACACTGCACGAGACGCGTATCAAAAATTCCCTTGAATACAAGTATTTAAAAGAAGATATCGAAGAGGCTCAAAAAGATGATGATGTTAAAATTTCACTGGAATTGAATAAATTCAAAAAAGAAAAAGATGACAATCTCAAGAAAAATAGAGAACGGATCAATGCTTTATTGAAATTACAGGGCAAACCAGCATGGGAAGAGGGTAAACCGCAACCAAAAATGGATCTTGACTTTGTAAAAGATGAAAGTGCCAAAGTAATGACGGATTTCATCATCAATTTTGCTGGCAAAAAATAGAAGTGATCAAGGAGAAGTATCCAAAAAAAGAAAAAACTTGCTCCAAGTTAAAAAAAAAGTTAAAAGCTGCGGCTTTTAACTTTTTTTTTATATCTTAAAGTCGTCTTTTGAAAAGCGCTTTTTTATATAAAAATCGCCTGACCTACAACCACAAGAACACACTTGCTTGCAAGATTTAATTTTTTAGATCAAATTACTCAACATTTAAACACTAAAAACTGTTCTGAACACTTTACATTTATTGTTATATTATAATTTAGATAAGCAAAATGAGCAAAACGATCAAGAAAATCTGCTGCATCGGAGCTGGCTATGTGGGAGGCCCTACCATGTCTGTAATTGCCAAACAATGTCCCCATATCGACGTGACAATTGTGGACGTAAATGCCGCCCGCATTAATGCCTGGAATGATAAAAACTTAGAAAACCTTCCTGTGTATGAACCCGGGCTAAGTGAAATCGTCGCAGAGGCGCGTAACCGAAATTTGTTTTTCTCAACAGATATCGACAGCGCTATTGACGAAGCAGACATGATTTTTATTTCGGTTAATACGCCAACAAAGAACTACGGCAAAGGAAAGGGCCTTGCTGCAGATCTAAAGTATATCGAATTGTGCGCCCGCCAAATCGCTGCAGTGGCCAAAAACAGCAAAATAGTTGTTGAAAAATCCACGCTTCCCGTCCGTACAGCTGCAGCTCTAAAAAGTATTCTTGACAACACTGGAAATGGAGTCGACTTTCATATTTTATCAAATCCAGAATTTCTGGCAGAAGGTACTGCTATTACAGATCTGATCAATCCGGACCGAGTGCTAATTGGAGGTGAAGATGAAAACGCCATTGCCGCACTTGTCGATATTTATGCAAACTGGGTAGACCGGAGCAAGATATTAACCACAAACCTATGGTCTTCTGAACTTTCTAAATTAACGGCTAATGCATTTTTAGCGCAACGAGTGTCTTCAATAAATGCCATTTCAGCATTATGTGAAAAGACCGGGGCTAACGTGGATGAAGTAGCTAAAGCAATTGGTATGGATACGCGTATTGGTTCAAAATTTCTTAAAGCATCGGTAGGTTTCGGTGGATCTTGTTTTCAAAAAGACATTCTCAATCTGGTTTATATAGCTAGAAGCTACGGCCTAACCGAAGTAGCCGATTATTGGGACCAGGTAATCATCATGAATGACTATCAAAAGCATCGATTCGCAGACCATATTATTCAAACATTGTATAATACGGTTTCTGGTAAAAAAATTGCTTTTTTAGGGTGGGCCTTTAAAAAAGATACCAACGACACACGCGAATCTGCCGCTATTTATGTCGCAGACTACCTCCTCAACGAGCAGGCCGAAATTACCGTTTACGACCCAAAAGTCAGTGCCGAGCGAATTTATGCAGACCTTGACTATTTAAACTCACGCTCTTCAGATGAAAATAGACGCTTAGTCAAAATTGTTGATACGCCGTATGATGCCTGCGATGATGCCCATGCCATCGCAATACTCACCGAATGGGATGTATTCAAAACCTATGAGTGGCAAAAGATAAAGGAAAAAATGAAAAAGCCCGCTTTCGTATTCGACGGACGCAAGCTCTTAAATCGTAAAGAGCTAGAAGATATCGGATTTAAATATTATGCAATTGGCGAATAATTATTCGTACAAGTGATTGGAAAAAGGAGCTTTAAGCCTTTAAATCGGAATTCTACCTTTTGTTTGTAACTTATCGTAAGATGAGTTGTTATATTAAAAACGGAAATACAAACAAACGCTAAGGGTAATGACCGTGCAACAATACGCACTGTACCAGCGATTCCGGAGAAACCGAATTTAACAACTAAAAAGACATGAGCATGAAACGTATCCTGCTTTTAACCGACTTTTCAGAAAATGCACTTCTAGCTGCAAAACAAGTAGCCCTCTGTACAACGGCCTGGCACACTGAACAAGTGATTGTTTACCATACGTACAACAGCGTAACAATTGTAAACAACGAACCCATTGTTGTGGTTAATGATGAAGTAAAAGAGGCCAAAGAGGAAGAATTAAATGCATGGCTAGCGCTGATCAGACCGCTCTTTCCACCACAAGTGGCCTTATCCCATAGGATGGAAGACGTCGATCTTCCGATAGGTGTAAATGACTTATGCAAATCTGAGCATATCGATCTGGTGGCGCTGGGCATCACAGGCCAGACTGGCTTTGCCAAAATATTGGTGGGAAGCAATGCCATTACTTTAATGGATATCTGCAATAAGCCGATGTTGATTGTCTCTCATAAGGTCAATCCGGCAGTACCAAAGCATGTGCTAGCGACAACTGACCTGAAAGAAGTAGACCGCAAATTGAGTCTGTTTAACCTGGATCAGGTGCTCGATGCTTTCTCTGCCCAGCTCTATGTTTTGAACGTGGCCAAGAGAGAAAGTTCCGCCGCAGATTTGGCCCAGGAATTAAAACATTTGCATGAACGCCTTGACAAATACAAACCGATCTATGATTACATCAGCCATGACGATATCACAATGGGGATAGCAGAATATGCGAAAGAGAAACATATTGACCTTATCCTCTCCTTCCATAAGAAACAAGGTTTATTGGCAAGCTTATTCAAAACGAGCATCTCCAAAAAGATGGCATGGAATGGTGCGGCCAATTTATTGGTCATTCCAATGGATAAATCATAATAATAAGGCAAAGTAGACAACAGGACAAGGGGGCTTCCGTGGATTGAATCCAGCTCATGGAAGTCCCCTTTGCCATATACATAACTGGCGGTACCGCCAGTTATGTATATGGCGATGCTGGCCTGCTTAAATACTTGCCGTTATTTCTTGTCTACGGAATGTTTACCTGGCCCGACAAAGACCAGACCTAAAAACACGAAGAACAATTCGATGGCATGTGAGGCTCCTGAGACACCATCTCCTTTGGACAGGTGCATCAATCCTGCAACCACCATGGTAAAGGCAAGTAACAGTGCCGAAGGTCTGAAGAAGAGACCTAATAGTAAAAAAAGACCGCCAATCGTTTCTGTGGCTGCGGCCATAAAACCCCAAAATGCCGGCATAAAATTGATCCCAATATTGCCCATTGCTTTTCCGACGCCCCCCCAGAGTTCAGGCCCTCCTTGAAGCTTGGGCAAACCATGCATAATCATCATGACACCTAATCCGATACGAAGGACCAACAAGCCTGTATCTCTATATTTCCCCAATGAATTCCAAATTGCCATAAATAGAAAATTAATGTATTAAAATGTTAATTACTGATTGATATTTCTAAAATAACCAAAAAATACGTAATTTAAGGACATAGACCTGATTATAAATTACTATGAAGAATCTTCTCTTGTTAACGGACTTCTCTGACAATGCATATGCTGCTGCGCAATATGCAGCAAAATTAGCGCCGCTTTGGGGAATAGAAAAAGTTGTGCTGTACCATACCTATGAGGTCGTACCCACAGTTGGCACTGAGCCTGTTGTCATCAGTAATTCGGATATCCTGGAAGAAAAACAAAAGGATCTCAACGTCTGGCAGGAGGATCTAATGCAGCTCTTTCCACAGGGCATTGCATGGAAAGTGGTGTTGGAGGAATATGAATTGAGCTATGGTGTCAACCGAACCTGCGCAGAAGAAGATATTGATCTTGTCATCGTGGGAACAGCGGGCAAAAGCGGTTTTAAAAAACTACTCTTAGGAAGTAATACGCTAAAATTGATTGAGAACTGCCACACGCCGCTATTAGTTGTACCTGCCAAAGCTGAATTCAGAATCCCCAAAAAGATGCTGATCGCAACCAATCTCAAAGAGGTACGCCTTAAGTTAGACCGCTTATTGATCAATGCAGCAGAAGTGCTGAGCAAGAGTGAGGTGTATGTCGTTCATGTTACCAAGGAAGACCCTGCCAGCAAGACGCTAAGTACGGAAATTAATATCATGACCAATATGCTGGCCGCTTACCATCCAATATACAGTTATATCTTACATTCGGATATTGCCGTTGGCATTAATCAATATATCAATGAGAATCATATTGATATGATGGTTACCTTCCATCGTGACAAGGGATTGCTCAGCCGGATTTTCAATACCAGTATCGCACAGAAAATGGCCTGGAAAAGCCAGGCCGCAATGATGGTCATTCCTGTACATTCAGGCTGATGCCTGAGCTCAAGTAATCAAACTGTTTCATCCGAGACCAAACAGTTTGATTGCTAAAAGCTATAAATAGATGAGTTCAGTTTTATTCGCACTCGTTACTAATTTCACTTTCCGGCCTAATACCAGGGCATGGTTATCATCGATATGCCCCGCTGGATAGCCAAAGGCAACGGGAAAATCGTACTCTTTGACTTTATCCCAGATAATTTCCTCCACAGTCTGTCCAAATGTCGGATCATTGTCTTTCATAGCTGAAAATCCGCCGACGATAAGGCCTTTCAATTTTTTGAATTTGCCAGCTCGCTTCAACGCCCAGAGCATCCGATCCACAGAATAATAGGCCTCACCCACATCCTCGATAAAAAGGATCTTATTCGCATACTTAACATCTGAGTCCGAAGCCAATAGGGATAATAAAATGGCCAAATTGCCGCCGATCAACTTCCCTTCGGCCTCACCCGGACGATTGGGGAACACAGATTGCTCATAAGCAAAGTCTACAGACTCACCAAAAAGTGCATTTTTTAGCGTCTCCAGTGAAGCTTTCGTTGCTGATTCAAAAGACTTTGGCATCTGCCCGTGGATTGTCGCTATTTTATACTTGCGTTGGATATGGCTGTGCAATACGGTGATATCGCTAAAACCGACCAACCATTTTGGATGTTGCTCAAACTTGGAAAAATCGATTGCATCGACGATGCGGACGCAGCCATAGCCTCCCCGTGCGGCAAATACGGCTTTGATGGATGGGTCGTCCAGGGCCCATTGCAGGTCAGCAGCACGCAACTGGTCATCTCCTGCAAATTGATGGTAGGATGTCCCTACTGTCTCCCCTACCAGAACCTCCAGTCCCCAGCTCTTTAAGGTTTCAACGCCAATATCAATATTCCCCCGAATAAAGCTGGCTGGACAAACAATGGCGACTTTGTCGCCTCCTTTAAGAAAATCAGGTATTTTAGACATACTCATTCTATTTGATAAACAATTTGATTCTTATAGCAATGAAGCTATATCATTATAACCATGAAGTTACCACGGCGCAATGTATTTCTTTTAAACCTTAAGTATCTTTGTTCTAGTTCATGCTGATTTCCGCTAATAGAAATTTTCAACCCATGAGGAGAGAACAAATTTATCTTAGTATAATACCGCAAATTGAATTATCTTTGTGAAAGAAACAAGTAAAAACTTTAATATACTTCCAAGCATTGAGTATTCTAGATAAAAAACGTTATACAATTACTTCGGCATTACCGTATGCCAATGGTCCTTTACATATCGGACACCTTGCCGGCGCTTATATTCCAGGGGATATTTTTGTTCGCTATCTGCGTTTAAATCAAAAGGATGTGGTCTATGTCTGCGGTTCGGATGAACATGGTGCAGCCATTACCATCCGCGCCAAAAAAGAGGGGATTACGCCACAGCAGATTATTGATAAATACAATAAACAGATCAAAGAGAGCTTTGAGGAGTTTGGCATTTCTTTCGATATCTACCACCGTACTTCCGAACCGATCCACCACCAATTGTCACAGGATTTTTTCTTGAACCTATACAATAAAGGTGAATTCGTCGAAAAATTTTCGGAGCAATACTATGATGAGGAATACCATCAGTTTTTGGCGGACCGCTACATCACGGGTACCTGTCCAAACTGTAAATCTGAAGGCGCCTATGGCGACCAGTGTGAAAAATGTGGGACCTCGCTAAGTCCAACGGACCTGATCAACCCTATTTCGACATTGAGCGGAAAAACGCCGGTATTGAAGGAAACGAAGCATTGGTACTTGCCTTTGGACAAATATCAACCTTGGTTGGAAAAATGGCTGATCGAGGGCAAGAAAAACATGCTTAAATCCAATGTTTTTGGCCAATGTCAATCGTGGCTAAAGTCGGGTCTGCAGCCCCGATCCATGACTCGCGATTTGGATTGGGGTGTGGATGTACCGCTGGCAGAAGCGCAAGGAAAAAAGCTGTATGTATGGCTGGATGCACCAATAGGTTATATTTCTGCAACAAAACAGTGGGCAATCGACCATGGAAAAAACTGGGAAGATTATTGGAAAACCCATGAAAACCCAGCGGATGATGCAACATTGATCCATTTTATCGGAAAAGATAATATTGTATTCCACTGTATTATATTCCCGGCAATTCTACATGCGCATGGGGATTATATCTTGCCGGAAAATATTCCTGCGAATGAATTCCTTAACCTGGAAGGTGATAAATTATCTACTTCTAGAAACCATGCTGTCTGGTTGCATGAATACTTAGAGGAATTCCCGGGCAAACAGGATGAACTACGTTATGTATTGACCTCGATATTACCGGAGACCTCGGATGCTGAATTTACCTGGAAGGATTTCCAGGCACGGATCAACAACGAGCTGGTAGCCATCTTTGGTAACTTTGTCAACCGTGTGATGGTACTTTCCCATAAATATTTCGAGGGTAAAGTACTAAATGGATCTCCACTGACAGCCGTAGATCAATCGGTGTTGGATGAGTTAAAAAGCTACCCGGCATCCATCAAATCATCACTGGAGCAATTTCGTTTCCGTGAGGCGTTGTCCGAATTTATGAATGTAGCACGCCTTGGCAACAAGTACTTAGCAGATGAAGAGCCTTGGAAAATTATTAAAACTGATACAGAGCGTGTAAAAACGATCCTGAATGTAGCGTCTCAGATTGTTGCTAACCTTGCCGTGTTGGCACAGCCATTTTTACCAAAAACAGCAATCAAATTATTTGAAATGCTCAATTTCCCGCAAGGGAACTGGAACGATGCAGGCAACGAAGGGCTCATTCAGGATGGTCATCAACTGGGTGAAGTCCAATTGTTGTTTGACAAGATAACGGATGAACAAGTTGACTTTCAACTGAACAAGCTCGCTGAGGCGAAATTGAAAAATCGCGCGGACAATACGAAGGTAGCCCCTGCAAAAGAAAATATCAGTTTTGATGACTTCGTTAAAATGGATATCCGCGTAGGAACAATCTTAGCGGCTGAAAAAGTTGCGAAAACAAAGAAATTACTAAAATTAACAATCGATACGGGTATTGACAACCGCACGGTCGTATCTGGTATCGCCGAATTCTTTAGTCCTGAGGAAATTGTCGGACGCCAGGTATCTATTTTAGTGAATCTTGAACCGCGAGAGATCAAAGGTATTACCTCACAGGGGATGATCCTGATGGCCGAAGATGCTGATGGTAGACTGGATTTCGTCAAACCGGATACTGCGATCAAAGTGGGTAGCACCGTACGCTAGTTAACGTCAGATATAGCATAAACAAAGAATGCCTGTCGCAAAAGACAGGCATTCTTTGTTTTTAAAAACCACCCGGTATTTCTATTCCCTTTTACTGATTTGCTTTAGCTACAGATACTATTACCAAGCGAGATTAGAACAAGACATTCTGTAACCTCTTTTTAAAATCTTTGTCGTCCATATAATCGTAGACTGTATCTTTTAACTTTTTTATGATTTCTGCTTTCGATTCCGCAACAACTTTTTTCTTTTTGGTAAGCACATTAGAAACCGGGGTATTGGTAAGTTCAATTTTGGTTGCGAACATATTAAGATTCATACTGGGTACGGAGATCCCAAGGATTAACCCCGGCAAGCCATGGATCAATTCTGGCCCACTGGCTATGGGAATCTGTCCTGCAAAAAATGCGACGACGTAGATAGAATCTTGGATGATCCCATTTGCACGCCGACAATCATAACCAGCGATGTTGCGATATTCGTCCGTATACTTCCATTTTACCGCCGGGAGGGAGTCTTTCAGCAGCAGATGCTCGTCGCCAAAAGGCAATAGTTTAATGAACTCCTGATCCTTGAAATTCATATAGGTTTTTGAATCCGTCAACGCTGGGTTATACCAGGAAACATTTCGATAATTCGCCGGATAATCTTCCTGTACGGTTTCAAACAACGTCTCCTCGTCGTAGAACTTTAAAGTGTGGTGTGTAATCATTTCCACAGGGCCATTTTTGACCGCATTTTCTACCCCGAGCTTATCCCAGGTATCCAGGTCGGGCTTGCTGAGATAGGTCCGTTTCAGATAATTCTGCACATGGAATTTTCGTTCAAAAGTAACCGTACCACTGCTTGGGAAAAATGCATTCTGGGCTTGTATTGTCGTAATGGATAAGCATAATAGCCATAGCATAAATATCAATTGCTTCATCATTTATCACCTCCCTTCATTGTTGTAAAATTGTAGATCACTTTTAACATCCCGTAGCGACGCAATACATCGTTACTGGTCTGGACAAATGCGGTTCCATCTTGATAACGACGTACCCCAATATTTTTATTTAAAATATCGTTGACAAATAACTGCGCTTCCAAGGATTTGTCTTTCAAGAATTTTTTGGAGATATAGCCATTCATATTCACCATATTAATGGATTGCAAGGTCTTTGTCGCAGCTTGGTAGTTCTGTTGCATGGATAACGAAATTTTAAAGTCTTTGGGTAAGTAGTATGTGGTTTGCGCATATGAATTAAATTTAAAGGTGGTTTGGTTCAACTCTGGCTGCAGATACGAATCCATTTGTTCGACACCTGGGCTTAAGCTAATATAAAAATCCATTTTATTGGCTTTATACCTATTAAAGCCAATCTCAGGCCCGATATTCCACGTCTTATTACGGTTGAGTCTAGGTTCTTCGTTAAGTAGCGATAGATAGCTATATTGGGTATTGTATTCTGCGTTCATGCCCATGTTCATTTTTAAACCCCATTTCTTCTTTAACATGAAATTGTATGATCCACTTCCATAGAAACGCCAGTTGTCCTTATCAATATTTACAAAAGAAATTTGCCGGGTGCCGTCTTCCAGATTATAACGAACGCTACTGTTAATATTTCGTTTTCCCTGATTCGCACTGATGTAAAAGTAAAAACTCTGGTCTTTGATCTGTTTATAAGAATTATAGTTAATGGAATAGGAGTTATTAAAGCCAGCCTTCAGGTCGGGATTGTCCAAATATTCCACAAGGGGTTGCGTATTTTGCTTAAGCGGCTCTATCTGTGTGAGCGAAGGTTGGATAGTCTGCCCATAATAATTGATCCATAGGCTCTTTGTTTTCGAAATCTTATAATTCACGTTTAATGAGGGTCTAATTGACGTTTGATCTCGCTGCAAGACGGTATTCAAATTGTTATAAGTCCGCTTTACAGCTTCAAAATCGGTGCGATTGCTTAGATTGATGGTCAGGGTATTCGTTTTATAATTCAACGCGGTATTGACGCTATTTTTTAAACTGGAAAAGTTAAAATCATTCAATACACGCGGATCTAATACCGTATATTCATTGTTTGAATCTTTGTTAAACGCCTGGTTGAGTGTCTCTGACTGATTGCTGGAAAAGGAGTATCCGAGTGAACCTGTAATCCGCTTTGACAAAGGTTCGGTATAGGTGACCGATCCTCCATAGGTGTTATTGCTGAACTTGTCTTTTTTAAATTGGTCAATCGTATCGGTGCGTCTGTCATTGTTAAAATAGTTTTCCGAAAAATACGTTGTCCCGGAACGGTTCTGGTCTGTATTTGCATTCATATTGAATGTGATGGAGCGGCGTTCTTTTTTAAAACGGCGTGTTAACATCGCATTTATATTAAACTTGTCCTGATCACTATTTAGATCTGTACGTGACCTGGTACTGGTAATAGGCTGGCCGTCCAATGTTTTCTGGTAGGCCTCGGCCTCGGATAGATTATCCCGATTGGATTTATTGAACCCCATATTGACCGTCAGATCAGCAAGTGAATCCAATTTATAGTCGTATCTAAGATTGGCGACATTTGCTTTATTCTCGTTTTCCGAACGAGTAATATTGCTGTCTATCTGTGCTCGCTCGGGCAAGTTATTCTGCGCATTATAGGTACTGGTGTTATCAACATTGATCTGGCTGCGCTTGTAATTGACGTTAATTTTATGTTTATCGTCTTTGGTTTTATCAGAATAACTTACCCCCATATTTAAGGCTTTAGGAACGCCACCACCACGGTATCGCCCATCCCATCCACCTTCAGTTTCGTCTCCATTGGAGGTGATCATCATACCACCGCCATCCATCATCTGCACATTGCCACTTCCGCCAACGCCGTACTTTTGGCTGTCTTCAAATCCCAATCCCACCATGCCGTCATTGGCCAGGATACCATAAACGGCAATTTTCTGTGATCCTTTAAATTTATTGAGCATGACTTTACCCGCATAATATTTATCTGTCCCCCCTCCTGCAATTGCTTGCCCAAACATTCCTTTCTTTTTATCTTCCTTGAGCTTAATATCAATGGTCTGTGTCCGTTCGCCATCATCCACGCCGGTGCGCACAGCCAGATCCGATTTCTTTTCGTACACCTGCACCTTGCTGACCATATCCGACCGGATATTTTTGGTGATCAACGTGGGGTCATCTCCAAAAAATTCCTCCCCATCAAGCAACACCTTCTTGACTTCTTTGCCCTGCGCCGTGATCTTACCTGTTCCGTCAATCGTAATACCAGGCAGTACCCTGAGCAGATCATCAACTTTGGCGTCTTTCTCCACTTTAAAACTACCCGCATCGTATTCCACCGTATCTCCTTTGATCACCACGGGAATTCTTCCGTTGACCTGTACCTCTTCCAAAAGCAATGCTGCTTTTGACAATGGTATAGCTCCAAGATCCAGGCCTTGGGAGGTAATATGGATATCTTTAACAAGGTCAGCATATTGCGGATAGGATACGACCATCTTATACATGCCCGTGTCAAGGTTAAGAATTTGGAAAGCTCCGTTTTCTTTTGTGCGGTCAAACTTTATTAAAATAGAATCCTTGGGATTAAGTAGCGCAACAGCGGCCTGATGAAGTTTAGCTTGGTCTTTCTCATCAACAACGACTCCTATAAGCCGCTGTTGGGCGTAGGAAATAGTGCTGATGGCTGAGAGTAAAAGAAACAAAACTAAAGAATAGGTTAGTCTCATAATTTCCGTTTATATATTGTCGCAATAAAGATATTAATGTTACTACGGAAAATTCGTAAAATAATGTTAAATAACTAAGAAATTAAAAATACAAATAACAGACAATAAAAAAATAGGCTAGCAAAGAAATCAGAATACTGTTTATCAGTATTTTATTAAAATAAAAAGGAGATGCAACTTATCTGTTACATCTCCTTTTTATTTTTGACGACTCAATTTATTTGACCTAATCTACATTTAGGTTCAATTCTTTTTCTTTACTAATTAAATGCGCGATGCTAGTGTCATTCAAAATTTGCAACATCGCATTCCGCACTTCCACAAATGTATCCCGGATGCCACAGGCATGTTCTTCCGTACACTCTTCACAGGAGCGGTAGAAATTTAGACTGACACAGGGAAGTAAAGCGATAGGCCCATCGATCAGACGCATCACCTGCGATAAAAATATATCCTCAGGAGCTTTGTTTAAACTATAGCCACCACCTGCACCTTTTTTGCTATAGAGAATCCCTGCGTTTCGCATCTCTAGGAGAATCTGTTCCAAAAACTTTTTTGGAATATTTTCTTCCTGTGCAATCTTAACGATCTGCATAGGTTCATTTCCGTAGTTACGACCGAGCACCATAAGTGCCTTAATTGCATATTTTGTCTTTTTGGAAAGCATAGTTTGTTAACCCCCTGTTGAATTGCAAATTTACGTTTTTTATTCAATAGAATAAAACCTATAAACTAACCGGTAAAAAAGAACCCTTAGCACAGTTTAATCCTCGGATAGCTATGCTAAGGGCAAATATTATTTAATATCAAATCGTTTATTGGCCCAAAACTGCTGTAATGGGCTTACCGATACTTCCATTTGGTTCGCTAATGTGCAGCAGCGATGAAATGGTCGGCGCGATATCGACAATATGCGCCTCTGTATTGGATACTCCTGGCTTAATGCCCCAGCCCATAAATACTAACGGGATATGGGAATCGTATCCCGACCAGGTACCGTGTGTCGTACCTGTAGAGCGTGGCGTTCCGTCATACCATTGCGGTTCACAAACAATTTGGATAACGCCACTCCGTTTGTAATTATAGCCATTGATCATTTTTTCACGGACAGGCTTTGGGATCATTAAACTTTCACCTTTTTCCATATCCGCAACATAAGCGACACCTTCAGTCTGGCGCAACTCGCGAATAATGGTCTCTTTTATTTTATCACGGTCTAATTGAAGCGAGTCAATCATTTGATTGTTCAGATGGACTTGATAATTCATTAGGCTTTTGACGATTTTTTCCTGTCCGAATTTCTCTTTCAATTTTTTGTTCAGATCCGAAATAATCTGACGGGAATAGAAATAACCGCCATTTCCTTTCATATCCATATAGAATCTGGAGTTGTAGGAAGCACCGTGGTCGGCTGTCAGGAAGAAGGTATAATTGCCTTTTCCAACTGTATTGTCCAAGTAAGCGAAGAAATCGGCCAGCTGCTTGTCTAACTGCAGGTAAATATCTTCAATTTCAACCGCTGTCAATGAATAGCGATGTCCGACGTAATCGGTCGCCGAAAGGCTGACACAAAGGAAATCGGTATTTTTGGTTGGATTATTTCCCATTTGCTCATTTTTGATCGCCTCCATGGCTAGATCTAGGGTGAACTGATTGCCCATCGGTGTTGTTTTGATCAACTCAAGGCCTTCATCTTTCATCAGCTTGGATGTCGCACGCGGCAAGGTCGGTTTTTCTTCACCCGGGTATTTTCCCTCATAAATATTATCGTCAGCAATGCTGTTGGCTGCATAAGTACTCACATCGTACATGGGCTTCCAATCCCCTTTTAGATATTTTTCAGCCAACTTTTTCTTGTTGAAATCCACCACCCATTTTGGTAGTTTATCCATATAAAAATTGGAGGTAATCCAATTGCCTGATTTCGCCTCAAACCAATAGGCCGCATCGGCAAAGTGTCCTGCAGGTAATATACCACCGCGATCTTTAATCGCGATACCAATGACTTTGGATTTAAAATTTGAAGCCAATTTCAACTGATCCGTCACAGTAGATGCCAACAAGTTGCGGGGAGATTGTTTTCCTTCTTTTTCAGTCGTACCCACACCAACGACATTATCATCTTGTGTGCAGTACATATTCTTACCTGTAAGCTCTTCAATCCAATCATTACCTGCTATACCATGTATCGAAGGAACAGAACCGGTGTACACCGAACTATGACCAATGGCTGTATAGGTCGGAATATAATTGATCAGGGTATTCTCACAGGAGAAGCCTTCTTTCAAAAGTCGCTTGAAACCATCATTGCCATATCGATCCGCAAAACGATAGAGATAATCCCAGCGCATCTGATCCACCATCAGACCGACGACCAATTTGGGTCTGTCTGGTTGTTGTGCCATGGTGGAGAGTGCAGCTATTCCAAATACGATACTTAAAAAAAATCTTTTAATCATTGTTGTTAGATATTAGTATTGAGCTTTTAGATTTGAGATTTGGTTGTGCAAGCCTACGGCCTATGCCCCTGTTCTTTAATCTTATACCAGCCTGAGGCTTAACACTGTTTCCATTTTTCACTTTTTAATAGGAGTATTGAGCTATTAGAGATAAGACTCTTGTCCTAAACTGTCTTGGACTTACCTAAATATTCCTTTTTACTTATTAAATTAATCGTTGGATTTACTAATCTTTGTTTTCGACTCAGTAGCCCTCATGCAAGCTGCGTCCAATAACAAATGCTAAAGTAGGCTTAATCTTTTAAATGTGTTTTTAAAAATTGCCCTGTATAAGAATCTTTACAATGTACAAGGTCTTCGGGCAGTCCCGCAAAAACCAGTTTTCCGCCTTTATTTCCGCCTTCAGGTCCAATGTCAATCACCCAGTCTGCCGACTTGATCATATCCATGTTATGCTCGATAACCAAGATACTATTGCCAAGGTTAATCAATGCATCAAAGGACTTTAACAGCTTTTTAATATCCTGAAAATGTAAGCCGGTGGTGGGCTCGTCAAAGATAAAAAGGGTTTTCTTACTGTTATTGCCTTTGATCAAAAAGGAAGCTAGCTTGATCCGCTGTGCTTCTCCGCCGGAGAGCGTACTGGAAGATTGGCCGAGCTTAACATAGCCCAAACCCACATCTTGCAAAGGTTGTAGCTTGGCTAATATCTTAGGCTGATCGCCGAAGAACACAATGGCTTCATCCACACTTAATTCAAGTACATCTGCCACGGATTTACCTTTGTATTGCACATCAAGGACAAACTGTTTAAACCGTTTGCCCCCGCAGGCCTCACAGGGCAGCACAATATCTGCCATAAATTGCATTTCGATCTTCACTTCTCCCTCGCCCTGACAGACGTCGCAGCGGCCGCCTTCAACATTAAAAGAAAATGCAGCAGGTTTCAGTCCTGCAGCTTTGGCTGCAGCCTGATTAGCATACAGCGCTCTGATCTCATCCCAAGCTTTCACATAAGTTACCGGATTGGAACGCGAAGAACGACCGATAGGGTTCTGGTCGACCATCTCGATCTGTTCCACCTGTGCAATATCCCCCTCGATGGAATCATACACCCCGGTTTGCTCGCCAGAATAATTACCAATTGATTTCTGCAGGGCGGGATATAGAATCCGTTTTACCAAGGAGGTTTTTCCTGAGCCAGAAACACCAGATACAACGGTAAATGTGTTTAATGGAAACTGCACATCGATCCCCTGAAGATTATTCTCATGTGCTCCTTTTACGGTAATACTATGCGACCATTTACGTCTTTTCTTGGGCACTTCTATCTGGCTTTTACCGCTCAGGTATTGCCCTGTCAAACTTCTGCTATCTTTTAGGATCTCGCTATATGTTCCAGCAAAAACTAGCTCACCGCCATTGATTCCCGCTTCCGGACCAATGTCAATCAGGTAATCTGCTGCTTCCATCATTTCCTGCTCATGTTCAACCACAACGACCGTATTACCGACATCACGAAGGGACTTAAGGACCGAAATCAGACGTTGCGTATCACGCGGATGTAAACCTATGCTTGGTTCATCCAATACGTAAATCGAACCTACGAGCGAACTTCCGAGTGAAGTTGCCAAATTGATGCGTTGGGATTCCCCTCCTGATAGGGTATTGGATAGACGGTTTAGCGTAAGGTAACTTAAACCCACATCACATAAAAACTGCAGCCGGTTATTAATTTCGGCCAACAAGCGCTTGGCGATTACTTTCTCGTTTCCCGTCAAAGGTAATTCTGTGAAAAATGCCAAGGCTTCCTCCAAGGGCATCAATACAATGTCGGTGATTGACCTACCCCCCACCTTCACATAGGTCGCATCCTTGCGCAACCTGGTACCCCGGCAGTCTGGACAGTCCGTCTTACCGCGGTAACGGGATAACATCACACGGTATTGAATTTTGTAGGTCTGCTCCTCCAGTTCCTCAAAGAATCGGTTAAGTCCTGTAAAATAGCTATTCCCCGTCCATAATAATTCCTTTTGGGCTGCTGTCAAATCGGAAAAGGCACGGTGTATAGGAAAATCAAACTTTAAGGAATTTTTGACCAGCACCTGCAACCATTCGCCCATTTTCTCCCCACGCCAAGGAGCAATTGCTCCATCGTATACAGAACGGGTCTTGTCCGGGATAACCAGATCGGGATCTATACCGATAATTTTCCCATAACCTTCGCAACGCCGACAGGCGCCATAGGGATTATTGAAACTGAAAAAATTTGGACTAGGCTCTTCAAAGGTAATTCCATCGAGTTCAAACTTATGCGAGAAATGATGTCTGTGCCCATTTTCTTCGATATACAATTCGCCCTTTCCCTCAAAAAATCCAGTCTGAATGGAATCGGACAACCGGTTAACAGTATCATCATCCTGCTCAATACGTACCCGGTCGACCACGATCAATACTGTGCCATCCTGAACCGTTGCATTGGCCATGTTCTTGTCGTCAATAATGCTTTCGATTTTTTGCATTTTATCCTGATAGACGACACGAACAAATCCTTTCTGCAATAAAAGTGATAGCTCTTCCTTGAGCTTGCGTCCATGTGATGGCACCAACGGAGCCAAGAGTGTGATCGACTCTCCCGATTCAATTTTTAGGGTGAAATCTACCACTGAACTCACGCTATCTTTGGTCACTTCCTTGCCGGATACAGGGGAAATCGTCTTGCCAATCCTGGCATAAAGCAACTTCAGGTAGTCGTATATTTCGGTAGACGTTCCTACAGTAGAACGCGGGTTACTGGTGATCACACGCTGCTCAATGGCGATCGCCGGTGCGATCCCTTTGATGTAATCGACCTCGGGTTTATTCATCCGCCCCATAAACTGCCGCGCATAGGATGAAAGACTTTCGACATATCTTCTCTGTCCCTCGGCGTATAGGGTATCAAAAGCAAGGGAAGATTTTCCCGAACCCGACATTCCGGTAATGACAACTAATTTATTTTTGGGAATGTCAACGTCAATATTCTTTAGATTATTGACTCTAGCCCCTTTTATCTGAATATATTCTTTTGGAGTATGCTCCACTTTGTTACTCATAATAATCCTTATCTCACACAAAGTTACGCAATCTTGGCTGATTATAGTCCCTCTGAATAAAATGCATATACGAAAAAATCGAGCCCGATACTCGATATTTTCTGTAGATTGAACGATTGCCTTTTTTCCAGTTCGATGATGTATATGCCAGGGATTTTGCCATTCACGCCAGCTCGGTCAATAAGGAAAATAGCTATTGTCAGACGTATGCGTATTCAATATCCTTGGCTACTATCAAAAAAGCCATCGAAATAGAATTTCGATGGCTTTTGTCTTATAATCCTTAGCTACCTGCTATTGAAATTTTTTCGCGTTTACTTTACGCTCATTTTCTGTCAGGTAGATTTTACGCAAACGGATAGATTGTGGTGTAACCTCAATGTATTCGTCCGCTTGGATGTATTCCATAGATTCTTCTAAAGAGAATTTAATTGCCGGTGCAATACGTGTGTTATCATCTGTACCAGATGCACGCATATTTGTCAATTGTTTACCTTTAACGATGTTGATCGTTAAATCATTGTCACGGATGTGCTCTCCTAAGATTTGTCCTTCATAAATATCCACACCTGGATCAACAAAGAACTTACCTCTATCTTGTAACTTATCAATAGAGTAAGCAGTAGTTGTACCTTTGTCCAAAGAGATCAATACACCATGCAAACGTCCAGGGATTGTTCCTCTCCAAGGCTCGTATCCTTTCAAACGGTGTGCCATTACAGCTTCTCCGGCAGTAGCAGTCAATACGTTGTTACGTAGACCGATGATACCACGGGAAGGAATTTCGAACTCAAGATGTTGCATTTCGCCTTTTGTTTCCATAACCAAAAGCTCTCCTTTACGTTGTGTTACCAACTCAATCACTTTACCAGAAACTTCAGCAGGTACGTCAACAACCAATACTTCGATAGGTTCACATTTCTTACCGTCGATCTCTTTCAAGATTACTTGAGGCTGGCCTACTTGTAATTCGTAACCTTCGCGACGCATTGTTTCAATTAATACAGATAAGTGGAGGATACCACGTCCATAGACCAACCATGCATCTGGAGATTCAGTAGGAACTACGCGTAATGCTAAGTTCTTCTCTAATTCTTTTTGTAAACGATCGTGAATGTGTCTCGAAGTCACTAATTTACCTTCTTTACCAAAGAATGGGGAGTTGTTGATCGTGAACAACATATTCATTGTAGGCTCATCAATGCTAATCACCTCCAATTGTTCTGGATTGTCAAAATCTGCGATTGTATCACCGATATCAAAACCCTCGATACCAACTACAGCACAAATATCCCCACATTTAACTTCTTCCACGCGGCGACGGCCTAAACCTTCAAATGTATGTAATTCTTTTACACGTGATTTCACGATCTTACCGTCACGTTTTACCAACGAGACAGGTTGCCCTTCTTTAATCGTACCACGAGCTACACGACCGATAGCAATACGCCCTACGAATGTAGAGTAATCTAACGATGTGATTTGCATCTGCAATGTACCCTCAACAAATGGCGAAGGAGGGAAGTGATCGATGATTGCATCTAATAATTCAGATACATCTTCTTTTTTCTCTTTCCAATCTGTTGACATCCAACCCTGTTTGGAAGAACCATATAATACCGGAAATGCCAATTGCTCTTCTGTAGCATCAAGGCTAAAGAATAGATCAAATACATTTTCGTACACCTCTTCAGGGCGGCAGTTTTCTTTGTCCACTTTATTGACTACAACCAAAGGCTTCAAACCTAAGGATAATGCTTTTTGTGTAACAAAACGTGTTTGCGGCATCGGACCTTCGAAAGCATCCACAAGCAATACAACACCATCAGCCATTTTCAATACACGCTCTACTTCACCACCGAAATCGGCGTGACCAGGTGTATCAATAACGTTAATCTTTACACCTTTATATTGAACAGAAACGTTTTTAGCGACAATAGTAATACCGCGTTCACGTTCTAAATCGTTATTATCCAGAATTAAATCACCTGTACCATCATTATCTCTAAAAAGATTTGTGAAGTGTAAGATTTTGTCTACCAACGTAGTTTTACCGTGATCGACGTGAGCGATAATCGCTATGTTTCTAATATTTTGCATCCAGCAAGTAAATTTGTTTTTAAATTCAGGGTGCAAAGATAAACATTTTGCACCACAAAATTTATAACTCTGTGTATTTTATTTAATTACACCTAATTCTTTACCTACTTTGGTAAAGGCGGCGATCGCTTTGTCTAAGTGCGCAAGCTCATGTCCTGCTGAAATCTGTACACGGATACGGGCTTTTCCCTGAGGTACAACAGGATAGTAAAAACCGATTACATAGATACCTTCATCCAACATCTTAGCCGCAAATTCCTGCGCTAGTTTTGCATCGTAAAGCATCACAGGCACGATCGGATGGAAACCTGGCTTGATATCAAATCCTGCTTCCGTCATCTTTTCACGGAAATATTTGGTATTGGATTCAAGCTTGTCACGCAAAGCGGTCGTCTCACTCAGCATATCCAATACCGCAACGGAAGCGCCCGCAATCGCTGGTGCCAAGGTATTTGAAAATAAATACGGGCGCGAACGCTGACGTAACAAATCAATAATCTCTTTTTTACCAGAAGTGAAACCGCCAGAAGCACCACCAAGGGCTTTACCTAATGTTCCGGTAATAATATCTACACGATCGATCACGTTGAATAGCTCGTGTGTACCACGGCCTGTAGCGCCAATAAAACCTGTACAATGGGATTCGTCAATCATGACCAACGCCTGATATTTGTCCGCAAGATCACAGATCTTGTCTAACGGAGCAACTGATCCGTCCATCGAAAAGGCACCATCGGTAACGATGATTCTGTGTCTCGCTTCGGATGCTGCCTGCAATTGTGTTTCTAGATCTGCCATATCCGCATTTTTATAGCGGAAACGTTGTGCTTTACACAAACGTACACCATCGATAATCGAAGCATGATTCAATTCATCGGAAATAATGGCGTCCTCAGCACCAAACAAAGGCTCGAAAACACCGCCGTTTGCATCAAATGCCGCGGCATATAAAATCGTATCTTCTGTCCCTAAAAATTGGGATATTTTTGCTTCTAATTCTTTATGTACATCTTGTGTCCCACAGATAAAACGTACGGAGGACATGCCATAACCATGTGTATCAATCGCCTGCTTAGCCGCCTCGATCACTTTCGGGTGAGAAGACAATCCCAAATAGTTGTTTGCACAAAAATTGATGACTTCCTGCCCTGTGCTCACTTTAATATCTGCGCCTTGAGGGGTAACGATCACCCGCTCTTGTTTATACAATCCCGCTTCTTTGATTGCTTCCAATTCTTTTTGTAAAACTGGTTGTAATGTATTGTACATAATTCGAATTTATTTTTTATACAATATTACAGGTTTTCATTGGAATAATTCACTCTTGGCGCTTGAGAAATAGGTTATTCACGCAGAATTCACCTCAAATCAATGTTTTGATAACATGAAAACGATTGCACAAATTTATATTGCGCTACCAGCTTACTTGCTCATGATAACCTCACGATTGATTTGTATTCATTAACTACATCGAATATCGAGTTGCTACATACCAATTCGCAAAGTTTAAAAACAAGAACATATAGATATCCTTCGCCGTTAACCTCCTTGATACATAAAATTCAAGTGCATGACTGCCTCTCAGAGAAGGATGTGATATTTGAATGAATGGAATCTTCTTGGAGAAAGCGACTAGAGGGATAGCAAAAGCTATTCGTACCGTAAGGCATCAACCGGATCCAACTTCGAAGCTTTTGATGCAGGGTAATAACCCGACAGCATCCCGACTAGCCCACATACAGCAAATCCGAGAATAATTGCTGTCCAAGGGATAATAAAGGAAGTCCCCAGCTGAAGGGCCAATAAATTACCGATCAGGATACCGATAAATATTCCCGCAACCCCGCCCATCATACAGATGACGATGGCCTCCATGAGGAATTGCTTGCGAATTACACTCGGGGTAGCTCCTATTGCCTTGCGAATCCCAATTTCCCGTGTCCGTTCCGTTACAGACACCAACATGATATTCATCAGTCCGATGGATGCGCCAACAAGTGTAATAAATGCAATCACAACAGCGCCCAGGGTTACCATTGCCATATTCTGCATCAGCATTTGTGCGACGGCATCAGATTTGGTAATTTCAAAATCATTTGACTGTCTGGCCGAAAGTCCACGAATATTCCGAAATACAATGGAGGCTTCGCCAATTGCCGCTTCCAGGCGCATCGGATCATTGGAGGATACAGTGATCACATAGGAGGGTTCTACGACCTGCATAACGGATCTTGCTTTCACCAAAGGGATAAAACAGGCTCTATCACCGCCCATTCCGGCCGAAGAACCTTTGCTTTTCAATACGCCAATCACCTGATACCGAATATTATTGACTGTGATAAACTGTCCGATCGGATTAATGATTTCGCCAAAAAGCATTTTACTGACCTCACTACCAATAATAATCACGGCTCCGCCGGTCTCAACATCTCTTACTGAGAAGTTACGGCCTTCACTGACAATATAGCCCGAGGTCTGAAGATAATTTTCATCGGTACCTATAAGGCCAATATTGGGGTTTGTCTTTTTGGATTGAAATTTTGCGGTCGAATTCCAGGTTACATTGGCGCTGATGGATGTTATCGCGTTAAAATGGAATTGCTGTCTGAACCGGGCAGCCTGAGCATAGGTAATATTGGCGAATACCTTTGACCGTGTCCCTCCTGTTCCGATCTGCACATTTATACCCCTATTTCGAATATTGAACGAATTGGAACCCATGGAAGAAAAAGAATCCGTTAGGGAGTTTTTCATGGCATCAATAGATGTCAATACACCAATCAGGGCCATCATCCCTATTGCTATGATCAATGCCGTTAAAAATGTCCGCAACTTGTTGCCCACAATGGATTGCAGCGCAAGTTTTACGTTTTCAACATAAGACATTTTTACGGACATAAAGCGATTTCTATAATTTGCAGATGAAAATACTGTTATTCCTTCAGAAAACCAAAAGGCAATTTATTCTACTGGAATAAATTGCCTTTTATCACGGATTTCTACCAACAGATAAATCTGCTTTACTTTCCGCTATACTAACACTGCAGATAGCTACACGATCATCTAGGATCTACTTTATCCGCTTCCAGCTCTCTGTTCTACCGAGCAAACTAACGCCCACATAACCACGGATGTCAAGTTTATCTCCCTTTAAAGTCATTTTGCAGCTGTACGTTTTTCCTGTTTTCGGATCATAGATTTTCCCGTCCTCGTAGGTATTTCCATCTTTTACAAAATTAGTCAAGATCTCCAAGCCCTGGACTGCCCTAGCCTGAAGTGCCTTATCTGGGTTTTTAATATCTTTCTTGGGCTGTCCGGCTTCATTATTCGGAAATTTAAGCCAATAAAGCTTGCCGAAAAATTTATCTCCTTTTTTATAAATCTCCACACGACCCTCACCACTTGGGTTTTCCCATTTTCCGATAATCGGATCTGTTTGTGCAAACAATGCTACTGTAACAAACAACATTGTAAATGCCATCATCATTTTCTTCATTGGTCTATTGATTTATGAGTTATTACTATAAAACAACGCTTTGTCTTACTTACTAATCTATCAGAAATAAATATACAAAATATTTGCTATGCCAGCATACATTATTTCGCCTGATATAAATCTACCTGGATAGACACGACAATGCCTTTTTGGTTTAAAATCTTCCTTCAAGTTGTATGGAGATTGCAAGCAAAAATACGGCTGGCATGCTATTGCAACAGGATGGTAGCAATGCCGACACCTAGATTAAACGTACCAAGTTTATACCGCTAACATAAAACAAATTTTGGCATCGCGTTTGTACGATAGTTTTTATATTATTACTTTATTCACTGTTTATAAATTAGCACATATTATGAAATTTATTATTAGTCTTTTACTCACCGGAGTTGTTGTCGCAATTGCTTGTTGGCTTATACCTGGTGCTCAAGTTGCAGGTTTTGGCTGGGCCATTGTCACAGGTCTGGTGATCGGACTTGTCAATGCAACCGTAGGTTCTATTTTAAGATTGTTCACATTTCCCTTAAATTGGCTAACGTTGGGACTAGTTTCCTTTATCATCACCGTTTTAATGGTATTGCTTTCAGACTCACTCCTTGGATCTAAATTTGATGTGGACGGTTTTTGGACCGCCGCGTTATTTGCCATCGTCGTCGCTATATTGGAAATGATCATTGGAAGTACTTCTAAAGACTAAATTATATTTATTATATATCTAAAGGCTGTTTTTCGTTTTAGAAAGCAGCCTTTTGTATATATGTGCCGATGATAAACACCTGGTGGTTTTTCTAGGTCGAGACCATACTTATTCACTATTTTAATTCCTTCTATCCTCGTTTATTAAACCTAAAATAGCTAAATTTAGATTATTTATCAGACCTCTCGATATATGTGCGAACACAATCACGAGCATAGCCATACAGAAAAAGAGATCCCTTGGTGGGTGTCACAACGCAAACTTCTTATTGCACTCCTCCTATTGATTACACTGTTGATCCTCAAATATGCCTTTAAGGTCACGCTTCCTTTTTTTGTTTCTTTGCTCTTAAATAGTGCCGCATACCTATTAGCGGGTCTACCTGTTCTCCATATGGCTTTTCGAAAAGCCAAACGGGGTGATTTTTTCAATGAATTCTTTTTGATGAGTATCGCAACCATAGGTGCTTTTGCAATAGGAGAATTTGAAGAAGGGGTGGCCGTGATGGTCTTTTATCAGATCGGTGAATGGTTTCAGGATACGGCAGTGAACAATGCAAAAAAATCCATTAAGTCGCTATTAGACATCCGTCCGGATAAAGTCACGGTCTTGCGTGATGGCAAACAAGTAGCTGTAGACCCCAAAACTGTGGCACTCGGCGAAGTTATCATTGTCAAAGCTGGCGAAAAAGTGGGGTTAGATGGAAAACTGATAAATGAACGGGCTGCATTCAATACGGCTGCCCTAACCGGAGAAAGCAAGCCAGACACCAAATATCAGGGTGACGCTGTCTTTGCGGGCATGATAAATTTAGAAACGGTTTCTGAAATCAGCGTAAGCAGCTCCTTTCAGGACAGCAAACTGAGCAAGATATTAGAAATGGTGCAGGATGCTACGGCACGAAAATCTAAAACACAGCTGTTTATTTCCAAGTTTGCAAAGGTTTATGTCCCAATTATCTTCGCTCTGGCTGTTCTCGTGCTGATCGTCCCTATTTTTATTGTTAGTGACTATAGCTTTAGAGAATGGTTTTATCGCAGTCTGGTGTTTCTGGTAATCAGTTGTCCTTGTGCGTTGGTCGTGTCGATCCCATTAGGTTACTTCGGTGGGATAGGCCTAGCTTCCAGAAATGGAATCTTGTTCAAAGGTGGCAATTTCCTGGATGCCATCACTGCTGTGGATACGATTGTCATGGATAAAACCGGCACCCTTACCGAAGGTGTCTTTGAAGTGAAAGAGGTCTCCGCTGTGAACGGAAATTTGGCAGAACTATTGGATTATGCCAAAGCGATTGAATCCAATTCCACCCATCCTATCGCAAAGGCGATAGCGAGCTATCATCAGGGAGATGCAACCTTCAATACCAACGGGATAGCGGAAGTGGCTGGCCATGGACTCAAAGCGACGATCAACGATAAGTTTGTTCTCGCCGGCAACAACAAACTGCTGGACAAGTTTGGCATTTCCTATCCGGAAGAAATAAAGCAAATTGTCCATTCCATTGTACTGATAGCAATAGACAATCGTTATGCAGGCTATATAACGGTTGCTGATCGAAATAAACCGGATGCAAAAGCGGTCATTTCGGCAATGCGGGCACAAGGCTTATACACCATCATGCTGTCTGGCGATAAAAAGGCGGTGGTAGATAATGTGGCAAGCGAACTGGGGATAGATAAAGCTTATGGTGACCTGTTGCCCGAGGACAAAGTAAGTCATGTACAAAAACTGATCGACGAAGGACGAAATGTCGCTTTTGCCGGAGATGGTGTCAACGATGCTCCTGTGGTTGCTTTGGCCCAGGTTGGCATCGCAATGGGCGGATTAGGTGCAGATGCGACTATCGAAACGGCTGATGTGGTGATTCAGAATGATGAACCTCATAAAATCCTATCGGCGATTAAAATTGGAAAAATCACGCGTCATATTGTATGGCAGAATGTCATCCTGGCAATGGGTATAAAGGTTATCGTGCTGATCCTAGGGGCCGGTGGAGTTGCGACGCTCTGGGAAGCTGTTATCGCTGATGTCGGGGTTGCGCTATTGGCGATTTTAAACGCCATCCGTATCCAAAACAAAACGATATAAAACAAGTCGTTAAAATAATAAAGCTAGACAAAAAGGTACTAAAATCAGCGGCTGACTTTGAAAAAAGTCAGCCGCTGATTTTATATCGCCATATTGGCACTCCTTATCGCTATGTGCTTTTTGCCGATGTTAAATGCGCCAGGATTTATAAGTATTGATCAATCCATTGGTGGAAGAATCATGACTTGTAACCGGATTATTATCGCCTAATTCAGGCAGAATCTGATTGGCCAGCTGTTTGCCAAGTTCGACGCCCCATTGGTCAAAACTGTAGATATTCCAGATCACCCCTTGTACAAAAATCTTATGCTCATAAAGTGCGATAAGCCGGCCCAAGGTACGTGGTGTCATTTTCTTCAACAGTATGGAATTTGTCGGTCGGTTGCCTTCAAATACTTTATAGGCTTTTAGTTCTTCGATCTGTAGCTCTGATTTCCCTGCTTTCTTCAATTCGGTAACCACTTCTTGCTCGGTCTTACCATTCATCAACGCCTCAGTCTGGGCAAAGAAATTAGATAATAAAAGCTGATGGTGGTTGCCTATAGGATTGAGACTATTCGCTGGTGCGATAAAATCGCATGGTATCAATTTTGTTCCCTGGTGGATCAATTGGTAAAAGGCATGTTGCCCGTTTGTCCCAGGCTCACCCCAGATAATAGGTCCTGTTTGATAGTTCACGACTTCGCCATTGCGATCTATATACTTACCATTGCTTTCCATATCGCCTTGTTGGAAATATGCGGCAAAACGATGCAAGTATTGATCGTAAGGAAGGATTGCATGGCTTTCTGCCTGAAAGAAGTTATTGTACCATATGCCAAGCAATGCCAATATCACTGGAATATTTTCTTCGAAGGCGCTGGTTCTGAAATGCTCATCTGCATCGGAAGCCCCTTTTAGAAGTTCCTCAAAATTATCAAATCCAATAGCCAAGCTGATGGACAGACCAATGGCAGACCAAAGGGAATAACGTCCGCCAACCCAATCCCAGAATTCGAACATATTTTGTGGATCTATACCGAAAGCCTTAACGGCCTCCGTATTGGTGCTCAATGCCGCAAAATGTTTGGCGACATCTCCTTGGCTGCCCCCCTTACTCAAAAACCAATCCTTTGCGGTGTGTGCATTAGCCATTGTTTCCTGGGTGGTGAAAGTTTTGGACGCAATCAGAAATAATGTCGTTTCGGGATCTACAGTTTTCAATGTTTCGGCAATATGGGTGCCATCTACATTAGATACAAAATGTACATTTAAACGCGTTTTATATGCCTTTAGAGCCTCTGTTACCATAACGGGGCCAAGATCAGACCCACCGATACCGATATTAACCACATCCGTAATCTCTTTGCCTGTATACCCTTTCCACTCTCCGGATATAATTTTGGCGGTAAAGGTTTTCATTTGTGCCAACACACGTCTCACATCTGGCATCACATCTTTTCCATCGACAAATACAGGTTTTTCGGATTGATTCCTCAACGCCGTATGCAAGACAGGCCTATTTTCTGTTACGTTGATTCGTTCGCCCGCGAACATAGCCTCAATGGCATCGGCAAGGCCACATTCTTTCGCCAGCTGCACCAAAAGAACTTTCGTCTCTTCGTTTATACGATTCTTGGAGTAATCCAAAAGGATATCTTCGAAAGCGATCGAGAACTTCTCAAAACGTGCAGGATCTGCGGCAAAAAGCTGGCGTAAATCCTTGAAACCATTACTATATGGGCCAAATAGTGATCCAAAATGCTGCGTTAGATTTCTATAGGCCTCTGTCTTTGTAAAATTAATTTTTGGGAACATGCTGTTTTACTGAATTATTTGTTTTTAAACCTCGATCAGATCCTGTTATATATTTTATTACAAATCGTATAGATCGTTAACGACTGTTATTCTGTCGACAATATCAAAACTAAAAAAAAAAGGTCAGATATTCGTACCGTGGACTGTGTATTGCTTATTAAAAAAATTTAATAGGCGCCTAGAGCTGATCATGTTGCTCGCAGTCTGGCCGTGATCGTAACAACTTAATTGGATGCTATTCCGCATTTATTAATTAAAAAATTTCTACATTAGCAGCTATGACAAAAGAACAAATTCAAGACTTGAGGGATCGCGTTACTTCCCTGAGGAGGCATCTTTGACATCGATGCCCGCAAAGACGAAATAGAGAGGGACCAGGCCATTACCCTGGAAGCAAACTTCTGGGATGATTCCAAAGCTGCAGAGAAAATATTGCAGGCCATCAAAAACCAAAAAGTATGGACTGATCATTTTGATGAAGTGGCTTCGGCAGTTGAAGACACATATGTCATGTATGAGTTTTTTCAATCTGGAGATGCTACGGATAAAGAACTGGATGATCAATATAAACTTGCATTGGAGAAAGTCGAAGAACTGGAGTTCAAGAATATGCTTAGCGCTGAGGAGGATCAGCTGGATGCCATCCTACAGATCACCGCTGGTGCCGGGGGTACCGAAAGCTGTGACTGGGCAGCCATGCTCATGCGGATGTATATTATGTGGGGCGAGAAAAATGGGTATAAAGTCACCGAACAGGACTCCCAGGAAGGCGATGTGGCCGGAATCAAAAGTGTCACCCTTCAATTATCTGGAGCCTTTGCTTATGGCTACCTTAAAGGTGAAAATGGCGTCCATCGATTGGTCCGTATTTCCCCTTTTGACTCCAACGCAAAAAGACATACTTCATTTGCATCGGTTTATGTCTATCCGCTGATTGATGACAATATCGAAATCGATGTTAAAGATTCGGAAATCGAATGGGATACCTTCCGTTCGGGAGGTGCTGGAGGACAGAATGTAAACAAGGTGGAGACAGCTGTACGGCTACATCATAAACCCACAGGCATTATTATCAAAAACCAGGAAACGAGATCACAATTGCAAAATAAGGAAAACGCTTTGCGCTTATTGAAATCACAATTGTATGAGATCGAAATGCGAAAACGACAAGAAGCCTCAGCAGCGATTGAAGGAAATAAAAAGAAAATTGAATGGGGGTCCCAAATTCGTAACTATGTCTTACACCCCTATAAATTAATCAAGGATTTACGCACTAATTACGAAACATCAAATACCCAGGCTGTATTGGATGGAGACCTTAATGATTTCCTGAAAAATTATCTAATGGAATTTGGCGGTTAATATCCCCCACAATAAACAAAAAAATACGCTCCAGGCTGAGCGTATTTTTTTTTGCTATAAAGCACTGCCTTATTTCAGACACAGTTTGTCACATAAACTGTCAATTACTCTTTAAAAAAATCCCAAAAATGTTAAAAAACCTTAAAAGTCTACCATAGGGTTAGCGTAGGTAATTATTGATTAGATAGACAACAAAATACAATCAACAGGTTCATTATCAATATCTTAAAATACGAATTTATGTATCAACAACGTTACAAAACATAAATACCTTCAAT
The DNA here is from genome assembly GCF_013167215.1 of Sphingobacterium prati. Classification (GTDB taxonomy): domain Bacteria; phylum Bacteroidota; class Bacteroidia; order Sphingobacteriales; family Sphingobacteriaceae; genus Sphingobacterium; species Sphingobacterium prati. Next base: position 47,633 of record NZ_JABJWY010000018.1, on the reverse strand, counting down.
TTTTGGCACAAAATAAAGGCATGTGTTTTGCGTTTATGGATTCGTAATATTTTCATTACAAAAGACTCAGTATGGGTCGGCAAGAGAATAAAGAAGAATGTATATCTAAAAATAGAACGGTTATGAATTACATGAAAGAAAACTCAATCGTATCAAAGCAGATGGCCAAACAATGGAAACCTGCAGTGTACGACGTTAATGAAGAAAAACAGCAACAATCTGCGACGACAGTAGACAAAGTTGAAGAAAGCAATTTTGGAGCAAAAGAATACGGTATTTTTGGGGCTACCTTTTTTGTGCTATTTGCGTCAGTCTTTGGTGTATATATGCTACAGCCAGATTTTGATGCATTACGTTTTCAACGTCTAGACAGTATCGGCGGCACTTTTTTAATTGGTTTAGGTATATTTTTAGCCGTTGTCGCCATCAGTTTCTTACTACTCTTAATTGTACTTCATCGTAAATACAAGCCAATTGCATCTGTTTCAGATGAAGAACTGCCAACATGTACGATTATCGTTCCAGCATATAATGAAGGGCAATTGGTATACGATACCCTGCACAGCTTGGCCAGCAGTGATTATCCGGAGAAAAAACTCCAGATTATCGCTATTGACGACGGAAGCAAAGACAATACCTTTGCCTGGATACAACGTGCGAAGATGGAACTGGGTGATCGTATTGAAATCTATCAACAACCAAAAAACATGGGTAAACGCCATGCCCTATACCGTGGTTTCAAATTGGGGACAGGCGAAGTATTTATTACGGTAGATAGCGATTCTGTGGTCAACAAAGACACCATTCGTAACATGGCCAGTCCATTTGTCACCAATGAAGAATGTGGAGCTGTGGCCGGTAATGTGCGCGTACTGAATAATAAAAAGGCAATCATACCTCGTATGTTAAATGTGAGTTTTGTATTCAGTTTTGAGTTTGTACGTTCGGCTCAAAGTATGTTAGGTACAGTAATGTGTACTCCCGGAGCATTATCAGGCTACCGTAGAGAAGCTGTTATGAACTGTTTAGAGGATTGGGTCAATCAAACTTTTATGGGACAACCTTCTGACATTGGAGAAGATCGTGCCATGACGAACATGATATTAAAACAGGGGTATCACGTATTGTTTCAATCGAATGCTTACGTGTATACTGATACGCCTGTGCGTTATAAAAACTTATATAAAATGTTTATCCGTTGGGAACGAAGCAACGTGCGTGAAAATATCATGATGAGCCAGTTTGCCTTTAAAAATTTCCGTAAAGGGCCGAAATGGGGTGCACGGATCTTGTTGATCATGCAATGGAAAAAAGTATTGCTTTCTTATCCAATGATGTTATTGATGCTTTGGACGGTATTTCATTATCCATTAATGTTCTTAAGCTCAACCTTGGTCGGAATCCTTATTTTTTCAAGTATTCAGGCTTATTTCTTTGCCTCTAAAAATTCAGACGCCAAAGAAGCCTTCTGGGCCTACAGCTACAGTATATTTTACGCTTTTAGTTTATTTTGGATTACACCCTATGCCATTGCTACAGCGGGACGCAGAGGTTGGTTGACAAGAGGTTAATTTCAACTTAAAGAACGTATATTTACTTTAAATATAAGTATGACAGATTTTCAAATAAAAAAAATTGCCATCATTGGTCAGGGATATGTGGGACTGCCTTTAGCATTAGCTTTCTCCGAATTCTTCCCAGTGATCGGCTTCGATATAAATAAAGCACGTATTGACGAACTTAAAGCAGGCGTAGATCGCACCCTCGAGACAGGTGCTGATGAGCTCATGCAGGCAAGGAATTTATTTACCGCATCGGAACAACGTAAAGGGTATGACGCAAGCACAGCCGTTCAGGATATCGCAGATGCCAATGTATATATTGTCACTGTTCCGACGCCTATAGATCGTTATAATTCGCCGGACCTGTCGCCACTTTTGTCGGCATCTAAAATGATCGGTGAGCTTTTAAAAGCGGGTGATCTTGTCATATATGAATCCACGGTCTATCCGGGCTGTACTGAAGAAGAATGCGTCCCCGTTTTGGAAAAAAATTCGGGTTTGAAATTTAATCAAGACTTCTTTGTTGGATACTCTCCAGAACGTATAAACCCCGGAGATAAAGTAAATTCACTGCAAAAAGTGATGAAAGTAACCTCCGGAAGTACTGCCGAAGCCGGACTTGTCGTTGACGAACTTTATAAGAAAATTATTCATGCAGGTACCCATCTGGCCCCCTCAATTAAGGTTGCCGAAGCCGCAAAAGTCATTGAAAATGCACAACGCGACGTTAATATATCCTTTATGAACGAGCTGGCTTTGATTTTTGACCGCATTGGTATTGATACACAAGATGTCCTGGATGCCGCCGGAACAAAATATAATTTTCTCCGTTTCAAACCGGGTTTAGTCGGTGGACATTGTATCTCTGTAGACCCTTACTATTTGGCGCAAAAGGCAACACAATTGGGCTATCACCCGCACGTTATCCTATCTGGCCGGGAGGTTAATGACCAAGTTGCTTCTTTTATTGCTTCGAAGGTCGTTAAATTGATGATACAGAAAAATATAAAATTTGACGGCGCGAAAGCCTTAGTCTTGGGGGTAACTTTTAAGGAAAACTGTCCGGATATCCGTAACAGTAAGGTCATTGACATGATCCATGATCTTAAAGAGTTTGGTCTGGAGGTTGATATCTATGACCCTTGGGTCAATCCAGATGAATTAAGAAAACATTTTGGACTCGAGTTATTAGAGACTCTCCCCCAGTCCGGTGATTATGACAGTATCATTCTTGCTGTAGGCCATCGGGAGTTCTTACATCTGGATCTCAAAAATTTAAAAAAGGAGAGTTCTGTTGTATTCGACATTAAAGGCGTCCTAGACCGAAAATTGGTAGATGCTCGTCTGTAGTATCACCCTTAGATGCTATTTTCTAGTAACATTCTTTTTAAACCGTCAGTTTTTCTGCTATCCGCACTGGGAAAACTGGCGGTTTTGCTATAAATGGAAGTTATGCAATCGTTTGATTAAAAAAACATCATCAAATCTTTTGTTTTTAATATTAACTTAACACCACAATTATAAATTTGACCTCATTAAACGAAGGGATATTTAGCACAAATTGCGGTACTTATGAAACAGTTAGACGACACCGAGCTATTCGCCAGAATTCAAGCGGACGACCGTTATGCTTTTTCTGAATTAGTCAATTGCTATTCGGACATACTTTTCCGTTTTATTCAGCGTCGTGTCTCTTGCGTCGAAGATAGCGAAGACATTCTGCAGGAGGTATTTGTTTCACTATGGAATCAGCGCCACAAAATCACCATCGAAATCTCTTTGTACCCCTATTTATTTAAAACAGCCAAATACAAAATTATTGACTGGACGGTACATGAACAAAAGAAAATCGCCAGCGCCGAAAAATTACTGGCAAGCTTTCAAGACGCAGCAATATCGCCCACTTCCGAAGATGAGCTCCTGGCCAAGGAATTGGCAGTATTAATTGACTCGGAAATAGATAAAATGCCCTCAACAATGAAATCGGCCTTTTCACTCAGCCGAAAGGAGTCGATGTCCATTAAAGATATCGCTTCAGAACTGGCCATTTCCGAACAAACGGTGAAAAATAATATTTCACTGGCTCTAGGCTGGCTCAAGCTTCGCTTTAAATCATAAATCGACTGTATCGGGTAGCAAATCTAACGCGTCGCTGCACATCAGCAAAAAATATAACCTTATATCACAGCCACTTATCCATTAATTCTAATTTTTCTTCGGTACTTTTTTTCTCTTGCACAGATTATAGGTCTGTATGAAGGAACAAGAATCGTCAGATCAAGCGAAAGCGTTGCTCAAAAAATATTTGGAAGGTCAGTGTACAGCTGAAGAAGAACAGCAAGTACTGCGGTGGTTTTATGCACAGGACCAACCTGATGAAGAGCAATTACACAAGGAACAGGATGTCGGACGAGCATCGCGTATCAACGCGCGGCTAGAGGAACAGCTATTTCATGCACCGGATCCGACCATCAGACGACTTCCCTGGTTTCGTTCCAAATGGATGGTCGCCGCCATGCTTGTTGCCCTTTCGGGTTTTAGCTTTTGGCTATTTAACCGCCTTTCGACCCCTCAACAGGTAGCTCTGGAACTGGCAGCCGAAGTGCCTTCACATAACCAGGCCTTTCACAATGATATCCTTCCGGGGGGACAGTATGCAAAAATCGTGACACCCAAAGGGGAAGAGCAACAGCTTGCTGATCCCTTTGTCCAACAACTGGAACAAGCAGCCGATCAACAGGGAAAGAACTTCCTCGTCGATGTCCCCAAAGCGGGTACCTACATGATTATTCTTGAAGATGGAACAAAAGTATGGCTCAATGCTTCGACGAAGTTATCTTATCCGACACATTTCGAATCGGATCAACGGCAAGTTGCTTTAACAGGCGAAGCTTATTTTGAGGTGGCAAAAGATGCAAGCAGACCTTTCCGGATCAACGCCAATGGAACGACGATTGAAGTACTGGGGACAACTTTTAATGTCAATGCCTATCATGATGAGGTTTCCACGTCTTTAGTCGAGGGCAGCGTGAAAGTACTTAAGGAAGGTAAGCAGACAATTATCAAACCCGGGCAACAAGCAACAACAACGCTGACAAATAACATCGAAGTTACCGCAACAGATTTGGCAAAAAATACAGCTTGGCAACGGGATGAATTTTATTTCGATGGCAATAATTTCTCCGATATTTCACTTCAGATCGCGCGTTGGTATAACGTTGAATTTGAAGGAACGGAAGCAATCGGTACAAATTCAACCTATAAAGGCTCCATCAGCAGAAATAGTAGACTTTCAGAAGTATTGCAGATCCTGGCACTTGCCACAGGACGCAAATTTGATATTATCGGACGAAAGGTGATGATACAATGAGACTAATTATCCACTTTAATAAATGGCCTATGGCATAGACATCAACTTTAGCGCTTTGTGGTTAACAAAAATGGGGATGTTGACGCATCCCCGGTTAAATTCAAGGCTTATTTTTTACTGATTACCAACAGAAATTTTAAAACCTTAAAAATCATTCTAATTTATGAATTTTTTTTCTCCAATGAAAAGGCCGGAGAAAGATCGGGGATTCCGGATTCCGCCAGCCTTTAAAACTTTATGTATGATAAAGTTAAGCACCCTTTCTTTGCTTTCCCTCGCACTTGGAGCACATGCCTCGGGAACAGCACAGACTGTCAATCTTTCCTTGAAAAAAGTACGGGTAGAAAAAGTTTTGCAAGAAATTTCAAAACAAACCGATCTCCGTTTTTTCTATGATGAAAAATTGTTGAACAGTCTGCAACCTGTAAGTATCCATGTGGATCACGGCCCTATACAACAGGCCTTATCCAAAGTACTTAAAGGTCAGAACCTGACTTATCAGATTCTCAATAATACAATCGTAATCTCAGAAAAACAACGTACAGCTATAGAGATCACTGGTACTGTGCGGGATTCTTCCACGACCTTGGCTGGCGTTACCGTATCGGTCGAAGGTCATTCAGGGATCTCAACCAAGACCGATGCCAATGGACGGTTCTCACTGCGTACACCCGAACAAGCTGTATTGACCTTCCAATACATGGGCTATACAACACAACGCATTCAAATCGGCAGTCAGCGTACCCTGGATGTGGTGTTACGTGCAAACAATGCACAGTTGGATGAAGTGGTCGTGATTGGCTACGGAACACAACGGAAAGTAAATCTTACGGGCGCTGTTGATATGGTCTCTTCCAAACAATTAGAAAGCCGTCCGATTGCTAACCTGGGTGCTGGACTACAAGGCTTGATTCCCAACCTGAATATCACAAGCTCTAACGGCCGTGCGACGACCAACCCTTCCTTTAACGTCCGTGGATTTACCAGCCTAAATGGCGGTGAACCTTTGATCCTGGTGGATAATATTCCTTATTCAGCAGATGAGGTGGCCCGAATCAATCCAAATGATGTGGAGAATGTATCTGTATTAAAAGACGCCGCCTCCGCAGCGATCTACGGTGCACGTGGGGGGTTTGGGGTTGTCTTGATTACGACAAAAAAGGCGAAAAGTGATAAACTGGATGTCTCTTTCAGCAGTAATGTTGGCTACCGGACCCTGGGAAAATTACCTAAATTTATTACAGACCCGTATCAGGTCATGGATATCAAGAACGAAGCGGGCAAGCCTCTGTATAATCTCTATCCGGAATCCGCCCGTGAATATGCCAAAAAACGTTCTTTGGATCCATCCCTACCTGCTGTAACCTTATCCGACAATGGGCAGGATTGGGTGTATACAGGTACGACAGATTGGTTAAAAGAAGCCTATAACTATACTGCCCCAACCTACAATGCCAATCTAAGCATGGCAAAGAAATCGGATAAAATCGGTTATTACCTCTCCAGTGATTATTATAAACAGGATGGTCTTTTAAAATACGGGAACGATGTCTATAAACGGTACAATGTTAGGGGAAAAGTTGATCTTGATGTAACCAACTGGCTCCAAATTTCCAACAATACGCTTTTGACCAGTACCAACTACGAAGCGCCGGTATTTCTGGATGGCGACTTTTTCTGGAACGTAAACCGAACCAACTCTTTGGACGTACCTTTCAACCCGGATGGTACCTGGACAAGGGCCGGTGCGCAGGTACTTGGTGCATTGCAAGAGGGCGGCAGGAAGGATAGCCGCATCAATGAGTTTGTCACGACATTTGCGGCAAAAGCGGCGTTGATCAAAGGCGTGTGGGACTTAAACGCCGATGCAACGATCAGACGAACTTCTGGCCTCACACGTTCTTATGATGTCCCATCCATGTACAAAATTGGCCCCCAAGCGATCTTAACGCCTACGTTCTCCAATACCTATGCCCGGAATGACAATGCTACAACGCGTTATAATGTCTATAATATCTATACCGACTTTCATAAAGAATTCGGAGATCATTATTTGCAGGCCATGGTCGGTTATAACCAGGAATATAATTACAACAATACAAACTGGATCAAGGCGCTGAGCCTAATCTCTTCGTCTGTTCCGTCTATCGGAACCGCAACTGGAGATATCTCCAAAGATGAGCGAATTAAAGACTGGGCAGTGCAAGGCATTTTCTCCCGTGTTAGCTATAATTATAAAGAAAAATACTTAGCAGAGTTCAATGGACGTTTTGATGGGTCATCTCGCTTTCCGGCAGGAAATCGCTGGGGCTTTTTCCCTTCAATCTCCGCGGGATGGGCGGTTTCAAAAGAAAGTTTCTTCGAACCCATCAAAAACGCACTTGCAATGGATTTTCTAAAAATCAGGGGTTCGTACGGTTCGTTAGGCAATCAGTTATTCAATTACAATTCTGATTATCCGTACCGTGATACTTATCCTTACATTCCCATCATGACCAACAAACAAACGGATTATATCTTGGGCAACGGAAAACCACAAGCAGTATATAGTCCCAATGCTGTTTCAGACACCTTTACCTGGGAAACAATTCAAACGGTCAATGCAGGTATTGACATGAATTTTTTCAACAGCAAGCTCGGGGTTAACTTTGATAAGTATACGCGTTATACCAAAGATATGCTTGTACCAGGAAAAGTGCTTCCCGGGCCATTTGGCACCGAAGTTCCGGTCGAAAATGCGGGCGATTTAAAAACCAAGGGCTGGGAATTGCGTCTGACTTGGCGTGATAGCAAGGAAGTGGACGGTTCGCCTTTTTGGTACAACATTGCGCTTACCTTGGCAGATAACCGGTCGTGGATAACCCGGTTTGACAACCCAAGCAAATCCCTGGGAAACAGCTGGATAAATAATTACGTCGGACAGGAAATCGGCGAAATCTGGGGCGCTGATATCACCGGATTTTTTACAAGTGATGCCGATGTAGCCAACCATCCGAATCAAACTGCGATGGGAACGGACGATCAATCGTATAAATTCTATGCCGGCGACCCGATCTTCGCCGACCGCAATGGGGATGGCAAAGTAGATATGGGCAAAAAGACAGTAGACGATCCGGGAGACATGCATATTATCGGGAACAATAGTTCCAGACTACCTTATAGCATCGACCTCTCTACCGGGTGGAAAGGTTTTGATTTCCGTGTATTCCTACAAGGTATCGGAAAACGGGGCTGGTACCCAGGTGGCTCTAATATTTACTTTTGGGGCGTGTATGCGCAACCCTGGACAAACCCCACAGCGCAAAATGCCGACCATTGGACACCAACAAATCAAGACGCGTATTTCCCAGCAGTACGAGCTTACTCTGCGGAAGATAATTATCAGCAACTCGGGATACCCAATAAACGCTATATGCAAAACGGAGCCTATATGCGGGTAAAGAATCTTACGCTAGGATACACCTTGCCAGCATCGGTATTACAACGTATCAAATTGCATAAGGTACGCTTCTTCTTCAGTGCAGAAAATGTTTTCGAGATCTCACACCTCAAGGTCAAATTGGATCCAGAATCTTTGGGTGGATTATATCCATCTTCGGCGAATCGGGTTCAGGCAGCCTATCCTTTTCAACGGACATTTACCTTTGGTATCAACATGAACCTTTAATTTAAAAACTTAAAAAATGAAACGTATCAATTATATCGCGTTAGCATCTCTGGTATTACTGGGGGTATCTTGTAAAAAAGACTACCTCGATCGAACTTCCGGTTCTGCCATCACGAAAGATGTATTTTTTAATACGCCTGAAGATCTAGCCACCTACACAAACGGGCTCTATAAACAAATGCGCGCTGAGTATACCGACTTATATTCAGATAATATCGCTTTAAGCAACAACGATCAGAATGCCGAGGTCAGAACACTCTTGGCCGGTACGCTGTCTCCCGCAACTGTAAAAGGCTGGGATAAGGAAGCATGGGCGCCATTGCGTGATGTCAATTACATGCTGAACAATGTTAGCAAAGTGAGCGGTGATCCGGCGATCATCAATCATTACATCGGAATTGCACGTTTATTTCGTGCAAACTTCTACTACAAGATGGTCAAAAAATATGGCGATGTGCCCTGGTATTCTACCGTATTAGGGACTTCATCCGAAGCCCTGTATAAAGCGAAGGACCCACGGGCCGCAGTCGTTGACTCACTGATGAAGGATCTGGAATTTGCCGCGGCAAACGTTCTTCCGACACGCACAGACAATTCTTACATCACCAAGTGGAGCGCATTGACCCTATTGTCACGCATAGCACTTCATGAGGGAACTTTCCGTAAATACCACACCGCATTAAATTTGCAAAATACCGCACAGGCATTTTTGGAAAGAGCGGCATCCGCATCCCAGGAAATCATGAACAACGGCGGTTTTGTGATTTCGGGTAACAGTGCCGCGGATTATCGTGCACTCTTCTCGAGTAATAATCTATCCACCAATAAAGAAGTTATCTTCCTTCAGAAAAACAGCAAAGATCTCGGTGCTGCGAATAATACACATACGGTGTTGGACTGGCAATGGGCGCTAAGTGCAGGCCTGGCCAACGAGTTCTTAATGAAAAATGGCACTCCATTTACTTCCACCGCAAATTATGACAAGAAGAATTTCATAGCAATTTTTCAAGATCGCAATCCGCGCCTGGCCGAAACAATTATGCCTCCAGGATTCAGTAATAATGCCGCGGGCACGCCTTACATCACTCGTCCTGACTTTGGCGGTTTGCTGCAAATTAAGTTCTACCCGCGCGATCCAGCACTTCGCGGAGGTTGGGAACTTAATTATACTGACCTTCCCATTATGCGTTACGCCGAAGTTTTATTGATCAATGCCGAAGCAAAAGCGGAATTGGGCAAATTAACACAAAGCGATATTGATGCGACCATCAACAAGATCCGTGCACGTGTAGGTATGCCAGCCTTAAATCTCGCTGTTGCCAACGCGGCTCCAGATTCGTATCTCGCAAACCAGTATCCTGCCGTCTCTGGTGTCAATAAAGGCGTAATTTTGGAAATCCGTCGGGAACGTCGTGTTGAGCTCGCGTGTGAAGGATTCCGTTTTGATGATCTTTATCGCTGGAAAGCCGGAGCTTTACTTGCACAGGCTCCAGGAGGAATATATATTCCTGCCCTTGGTGGAATTGATGTAACTGGAGATGGTGTAGCTGATATCGCCATCCTTAAAAAAGGAGATGAATCGCCAATAGCAAACCTTCCTGCAGCGGTAAAGGAAAAAATTGTAAAATTTTATGTAAATGATGGAACATTCTATCTTGAAAATGAAACTTCAGGGAAGATCAAGTTTTTGGACGATAAAGCACCACAGCGTCCACGAAGCTTTAATGAAGCAAAATACTATTATTTTCCGATACCCATCGAACAAACTGTGTTGAACCCGAAACTAGAACAGCCAACAGGCTGGAAATAACGGTTTGATTTTTCATCAAAAAGAGCCAGCTCTCCATTGGAGCCGCTGGCTCTACTTTATAGAATTACAATGAAATTAACGAAACTACTCACGTTTATCCTGCTCCCGATCGCTCCCTTATTCGCACAGCAACGGGTGGGTCGGGTTTTTGAAGATCAAAATGCAAACAATCAATTCGAACAGCAGGAGAAACAACTTGCCGGAATTGTTGTGTCTGATGGGTATGATGTGGTAAAGACCAACAAAGATGGAACGTACACCCTACCCCACAATCCCAATGCCCGCTTTCTGTTTGTCAGCATTCCAAGTGGATATAAGGCGACCAAAACGCATTACATTGCACTTCGTGAAGAACATAAAAATTTAGATTTTGCCTTAGTCAAAGACACTATCCAACAATCCGATTTTTTACGCTTTATCCAAATTACGGATACCGAAACTCCTTTGTATGGTCCTTGGATTGATAACGTCAGAAATTACGCTCAACAGCAAAAAGCGAGCTTGATCATGCATACGGGTGACATCTGCTATGAGCAAGGGATGCTTTTTCACGCCAAGCAGGTCAATTCAGAACTTATGGGTAGACCAACTTATTATACTGTTGGCAACCACGACCTAGTAAAAGGCGAATATGGGGAAAAGCTATTTGAAGACCTCTTCGGTCCGACCTACTATTCCTTTGATGCAGGTCCTGCCCATTTTGTTGTAACGCCCATGCCGAACGGCGACTATAAGCCGAGTTACACTGCCGATCAAATTATTTCCTGGCTCAAAAAGGACCTTGCAACAATGGATAAGTCAAAACCGTTGATCTTTATCAATCATGACTTCTTCGCTGGGCAAGACTTTATACTGAAAGGTGAGAACGAGCAAATTGACTTGATGCAATATAATCTAAAGGCTTGGTTTTATGGGCATTGGCACAACAATTTTATCTTTAAACAGATGGGCGTATATGTCGTATGTTCAAACGCGCCCAATAAAGGTGGTATTGACAATTCGGCAGCGCAGTTTGTCGTGGTCGATATCGACAAACAAGGAATCAAAGATATTAAACCTATTTATACCAATCTACGTGATCATATCCAACTAGTACATCCAGCCACTGACCAACAAATAAATGCTCAAGAAACTCTTCCAATCGTGGTCAATGCTTATGACAGTGAGCGAAAAATACAAAAGGTTGCAGTGGAAATCTCTAACCATGAAACAGGTAAACGTCTAGCCAATGTTCAACTGTCTCCTTCTGGCGATTGGTTATGGCAAACAAAAGTACCATTCGGAAAACAAAAAGGTCAATATGATGCGCTGATTACCATCTTTTATCAAAATGGAGAACAATCTTTAAAAAGACAGACCTTTAACCTTGTCAGCGATACAGAAAGTGGCATGAAATTACAATGGTCTACTGCTGTGAAAGGAAATATCTGGAAAACAAGTCCATTAATTGTCGGGGATAAACTTTTTGTTGGGACAATGGACGATGGTATCGGAACCAACCATTCCATTATGGCACTAGATAAGCGAACAGGCAATGTGCTATGGTCGTTACCTACCATAAATTCAATAAAACATAAACTGCGTTACAGTGATGGAGTACTGCTCGCAACCGATGTCGAGACAAATATATACGCCATTGATGCCGATATAGGCAAAACCTTGTGGATTAAAAAACCACCTCACCCAAGTCTTCCTACTTTTGTCTCTGGGCCTGCACTGGACAAAGGAGTTTATTATACCGGTCTGGGTAGGCGTATGTCGGCGATAGACATCCATACGGGAAAAGTACTTTGGCAAGGTGTTGAGCCTTCGGGCGGCGAGGCTACTCCGGCACAGCTATCTGTCGTGGATCAAACGTTGGTAGCTGGATACAATTGGAATGCCTTATGCGCTTATGATATCCAGAATGGAAAATTGCTTTGGAAACGACAAGAGGATGGATTACGCTTTAGAAGCGGCGGAGTCACTGAGAAAGATGGCGATCTCTATACAACGGGGCTAAACGGCATATTTAAGCTCAATCTGAAAACAGGTGATATCGTACAGAAGAGTATCAAGACTGATGATTTTAAAATCATGGCTTCTCCCGAAATTTTAAGTGATTTATTGATCATGCCAACATCTACCAACGGAATAAAAGCGTATGACCCACATACCTTCGAAGAGAAATGGCATTTTGCCACGGGTGAATCGTTGGTGTATACCTCACCTTACAGTAGTCCTGACCAACACAAAATGGTCGGCACGGTAGAGTCGTCAATAACTAAAGCAAAAGGAAAATTGCTTTTCGGCGCTTCAGATGGCTGCCTCTATGTGCTCAGTAAAGAAGGCAAACTACTTTCAAAGTTCAATCTGGGGGCGCCTATTTTTTCGGAAATCACTGTCGATGGCGATTTTATTTATAGCGCTGATTTCGCGGGTAATGTCTCCTGCTTTAAATTATGGTGAACAATATAAATCCTCGAAACTCTCAAATCTAGGATAAGCCTAAATCAAAGCGTTTTGAAAAAAAAGGATTAGGTAGAGACGCTGAAATAAACAAGATTTTTGGCACAAAAAAAGCGACTCGTTTGAAGTCGCTTTTGTAGCCCGTAGGGGAATCGAACCCCTGTTTCAAGAATGAAAATCTTGCGTCCTAACCCCTAGACGAACGGGCCGTTTTCTGTTTCGGTGTGCAAATATAGAAAGCTTTCTAAATATCACCAAATATTTATGAAAATTTTATTCATTTTTTTAAAACAAATCTCAAAACGCTCTAAAATAGCTATATTTAGATTCATTGAAAAAGTAACCAACATGACTAATTTAAAAAAAATTAAAAAACTATTACGCTATGCTGGCCTTGGCATGGCTCTTTTTAGCCAAGCAGCATACGCTCAAAAATCGAGCTCAATCGCAGATCAACTGCAGCTTACTTGGCAGGTCAAGGAAGGACAGAATATCCGCAAAAATCCCATCTCCACCATCATTCTAAAAAACAAGGGGAAAAGTGCTGTACAGCTGAATGACTGGAGCCTCTGGTTTAATTTTATCCGGTCTATTGATCCCGAAAAAGTAGATAAACGATTTGCCATTGACCACAGGAATGGCGATCTATTTCAAGTAAGCTTTAATAAAAACAATTTTTTATTAAACGCACAAGATACAATCCATATTGATTTCACAACAACAGGATTAGTCAATTATACCGACGGACCAATCGGTTTATATATTAAAAATAATAAAACCGGACTTTCAACAGATATTCGGGCCTATACTGCTGTGAAAACAGCCCCTCAATCCGAAGCAGAAAAGAATGATTACTGGTCTTACAAATATGACCAGAATAAACTTACTGAAGGTATCGAAGCACAAAGCATTATTCCTTTACCGAGCAACATTAGTATTAACAATAGCGCAAAGTTCACTATAACGACGGGTATAAAAGTATTCATCGCTAGTGAATTTTCTTCGGAAGTGAATTTTCTGAACGATTTTTTCACCAAATATACAGGAATCAGGCTAAATGCTGCCTCGGAGAAGGAAGATGGAATTGTTATCGTCAAAGCAAACAACCTACAGCCTGAATCTTATCTACTAAACATTGATGCAAAAGGTATACGCATAGAAGCATCGGATAAAGCCGGGGCATTTTATGCCATACAATCCTTAAAATCTTTGATCAATCATCAACAATGGAATAAAGCCACAAAATCAATTTCCCTACCTTATGTAAAAATAGAAGATAGCCCACGCTATGGCTATCGTGGATTTATGCTGGACGCGGCCCGTAATTTTCACAGCAAAGCTGAAGTGCTGCGCATTTTAGATCTGATGGCTGCCTACAAATTAAATAAGTTCCATTTCCACTTTATTGACGACGAAGGTTGGCGATTGGAAATTCCATCCCTACCCGAACTGACGGCAGTGGGCGCCAACCGCACTGCTGATTTTGAGGATGGCAAAGGCATTCAACCGGCTTACGGTTCTGGGGCAACTGCAAAAGCGCATCAATTCTATACCGTAGCTGATTATATCGAAATTTTGCAATACGCACAAGCAAGACATATTGACGTAATTCCTGAAGTCGAAACACCGGGACATGCCCGTGCGGCGATCAAAGCCATGCGTGCACGCTTTGCGCATTATACCAAGCTGGGCGACAAGCAGAAAGCAGAAGAGTTTTTGCTGGATGATGCGGATGATCAATCGGTGTACAACTCCGCACAAAACTGGAACGACAATGTCATGAACCCAGCCCTACCCTCGACCTATCATTTCCTGAGCAAGGTGGTTGACGAGATCAAAGCTATCCACGAAAAAGCTGGTGTTCCATTAAAAATTATCGATTTGGGCGGTGACGAGACTCCTAGCGGAGTTTGGGAAAAATCCCCCAAAGTACTTGCCTTCATGAAAGAGAACAACATGACCAATGTCTTGGATGTATGGCCCTTCTACATCGCCAAAATAAATAAACTTGTCCAGGACAAGGGCTTAACAATGTCCGGTTGGGAAGAGATGGGTATGCGCAATAAAGGAAAGGGTATGCAGGTCAATGCCGAATTAGGCAAATCCGGCATTCATCTCAATGTATGGAATAATCTTCCGGGACAAGGACAAGAAGACCTGGCCTATAAATTAGCTAATGCAGGCTATAAGGTTGTATACACAAGTGCAGCCAACAATTATCTGGATATGTCATGGGACCGCGACTTTGCCGATCCGGGCCATAGCTGGGTGGGCACGGTCAACCTGAACAAAACCTATTCATTCGCACCAGAAAATTTCTTCATCAACTTGCGTAAAGACGATACTGGAAAAGACCTTGTAAAGGAAGCCTATACGAACAAAGAACAGCTTACTGCCGAAGGAAAGAAGAATTTACTCGGAATCAAGGGCGCGCTATGGGCCGAAAAGGTATCCACAGATCCACGCCTTGAAGAGATGATATTCCCTCGGTTAATTGCTATTGCCGATCGCGCCTGGGCGCAGGAACAAGCTTGGGAAAAAGGCAATTCTTATGATGAAGCAACCTATCGTAAGTCGTATACAGCCTTTATTAAGAAATTAGGCGAGGATGAATTGAAGAAACTGGATATTATTAATGGGGGTTATACCTATCGCCTTCCGAAGCTTGGAATTAAAAAAGAGGGTAACCAGCTCTATATCAACACAGATTATCCCGGATTCAAAGTCTATTATACAGAAAATGGAAGCTCGCCAACGTTGAAGTCAAAACAAGTAGATGGCGCAATCCCTTTTCAAGCGGGCAAGAAATATCTATTCAAGGTATTTGACGCCAAAGGTAGATCCGGAGACGTTATTGCTTATTAAAAACGAACGGGATTATTACAATAAAAACAGTAACATAAAGAAAGTCATCATTGAAGTGCTGAAATAATACTTCCGGTGGCCGTTTAAAAAAGGGGTGTTTTTCGAATAGAAAACACCCCTTTTATTTGCATTAACAATTGAATGCTATCTGCTTAAAATTTATAGCTTAATGATACGGCAGCATTTCTAGGGTCGATCTGATTGATAAAACCACCTCGGAAATACGAATTCAAGCCAATTTCATTGGTGATATTGTTAACAAAAACTCTTGCATCAAACCGGCGCCATTTGTAACCGACCTGCGCATTTACGGTCGTATATGCCGGCATATTAAACGGTTCTGTTCCATAGTATTCGCCATGTCCATTCGGAGTCAGACCATACTCATTCACTGGACGGTCTCCGACATAATATACTCCGGCACTTAAGCTCAGATTACGTAAGGCTCCTTGATTAAAGACATACTGTACCCACGCATTGGCTGTATGCTTTGGTGCATTCATTGGAGCGGAGCCATTCATATAGGATGGTGAGTTTTTATATCGAGCGTCCAAATATGCATAGCCCAACATCACCGTCAGGTTTTCCAGTATACGACCGTTCAATTCGGCCTCAATACCGTCCCTGACCAAATCTCCGGCTTTAAAATATAAGCCTGTCTGTACATTTGTCCCCGGTGTATACTCCGCATTCGTTAGGTTAGAGGTATAGATATGGAAATAGGTTAAATTGAACCGTAACCTGTTGCCCAGCCAATCCGACTTAATACCACCCTCAAACTGTTCTGTCTTGGAAGCTCCGGCTTTTGTTCCATCAATCATGGGATTAGCGGCACTTCTCAAGTTTGTTGAATTGGTATAGGATCCGAACACATTAAAATTCTCGAAAGGTGTCACAATTATGCCCGCCATAGGATTCCAGGCAGATTCTCTTTTATTGCCATTAGAGACAAAATCCTTGGTTGTAATCTCCGAGTAACGCAAGCCTAAAACTGCTTTAAGGTATTTATTGAATTCAATGACGTCTTGCCCCATAAATCCAACAGAAGAATAGTAGCTTCTGACAGGTGTTCCCGCCGTATAGGCGATTTGCTTTCCCTTTCTTTGGTTGCCCAAGGAATCTACATACACCACTTCCGAAAGGTCATTTACCCAATCCCCATGAATATCGATGATGTCAATAACTGAACTATTTTGATCCGCTTTTTTAAGCAGTACATTTTTTTCTAAAGGACTTAGCTTTCCGGCAAAGGATGTTGTTGTCGCATCAGCAATCCGATAATCTACCCCAGCTTGCACCAAGTGTTTTACTCGACCAGTATAAAGATCCTTGCCAATTAAGTCAAACTGAAAAGTCTTGTTTTTATCGTCACGTAGGCTTCTGCTCATGGAGCGCGAAAAAGTATTGTACTGTTTTTCATCATCCTTAATCAAAGAGGAGGAAGTCGTTTGGTTATCAACCTGGTAAGATGAAGTCGCAATGGAAGCGCGAACACTCCAGCGATCAGTCAATTCATGATTGATCTGCGCCATAAAGCTCTTCATCTCGGTATTGTTATTGTCTGAGTTGAATCCTAAAAATTTATGATTCGGAATGACGTACAGGGCATTGACACCTTGTGATGGATTTAAATTGACGGCCGAATTGACCGGCGTACGATTATCGTTAAAATAGTCTCCTTCTAATGTAATCGTTGTTCTATCCGTCGGTTTCCATGCCAGAGAAGGGTTCAGATAAACACGGTTGGCCGAAAGCCCTTTTCTGAAACTATCGTTTCTTTCATAAGCCCCGTCCATACGGAAAGCAACCGTTTCCTTTTTATCCAATACGGTTTGAAAGTCAAATGTTGGACGAAACTGTCCCCAGCTACCCACACGTACGCCAACCTCTCCAGCGTTTGTAAAATTAGGTGTTTTAGTAACCACATTAATCACGCCGCCTGCATTACCGATATCAGTAATAACACCTTGTGTCACCGCAGCGGATCCTTTGATCATCTGGATAGACTCTACCCCCTGCATATCAACTACACCAGAAGCGGTTTGAAACTGTGAATCCATACGCACCCCATTCTTCAAAACCGGCACCCCCCTGAAACCACGTGTTGATAATGATTCTTTAACACCGCCGTATGAACCGAACAGCGTGACACCAGGAATATTTCTTACAGCATCTGTCAACGTTAATATCCCTTGATCCTGAATCACCTTATTGGAAATCACAGAAATACTCTGAATCTGATCGGAGGGTTTTAATGGCATACGCGTAATCATCTCAAGCCCCTTGGGTTTTTTGTTGCGCTCACCAAACACTTCCACCTCATCAATGGCCTGCTCATTACTCACTAACACCACTGGCTTTATCATAACCTCAGGGCTAGTCGAAGTAAAGACATAATCAAGCGAAGTCGTTTGGTAACCTAAGTAAGTAAAGCGGATAACTACATTTTGGTCGACTCCATGTAATCTAAAATGACCTTTATGGTCTGTACGCACCGTTTTATCGCCAATCGAAACCGTTACCGAACTTAAAGGATTATTATTGGCGTCAACAACCTTCCCTTTGACGATTCCTGAGGTCTGTCCATATACTGTGCTTCCAATTAAAAATGTAGAGGCAAGAGTAAGTAAGTGTTTGTTCATGTTAATAATTTTGGGTAATTATTTTTATTCATTCTAAATAACGAGGCAAAGATATAAAAACTTTACTTATTTAGAATAATTAAAAACAAAAAGCTCTGAGCCATCTATGACTCAGAGCTTTCCTATATTAGTTTGGACTATGTTAGTCAAATCTCCATCGCACAAAAGCTTCTATCGCTTCGTAGTTAGCTAAACCTAACCTATCATATACCGACGCTGTGTCACTCGTACGGTCTTCTGCGCGTACCCAAAATTCACGTGGATCATCGCCCGGGAATACAGGTAAATCTTTTTGGGATTGGTGTTTGAAGATCGCTAAACGCTTGCGGTATACCTCTTGTGGCGATAGGGGAACGGCCATTTCAATCTCATGGATTGGGTATTCGTGCCATGCTCCTCTATACAACCACAACCAACAATCTTTTGTCCACTCGTCAGTTTTGCTCAATCTTCTCAAAGCCTCAAATAAAATATCGAAACATACTTTATGTGTACCATGTGGATCAGCAAAATCTCCTGCTGCGAATACTTGATGTGGCTTTACCTGCCGCAACAATTCCATTGTTTGCTGAATATCGTCTTCAAACGATACTTCCTTCGCAAATTTTTGTCTGTCATAGAATGGCAGATCCTGGAAGTGGATATTTTCATCTGGCAATCCGACTAAACGAGCTCCGGCAATGGCTTCTCCTTTACGGATCAATGCCTTTATTTTGCGAACAAGTTCGGTATCGATCTGATTTGGTTTTTTCGTTGCAAAGATTGCCCTTTCTTCATCATAAATCTGATTGATCTGAGCGGCCTCCGCTTTCGCACCGATTTGATTTGCCAGATCCTCCGCAAACTCCAGGTAACGGACCACGTCATCATCCCATACCGCGGTATTACCACAAGTTTGGTAAGCTACATGAACATTGTGTCCTTGATCTGCCAAACGGATAAATGTCCCCCCCATGGAGATGACATCATCATCTGGATGCGGAGAGAATACAATCACGTTTTTCTTAGCCGGATTTGCACGTTCTGGACGTTGTGAATCGTCTACATTAGGCTTACCACCTGGCCATCCTGTTATCGTATGTTGAAGTTCATTAAAAATACGGATGTTGATATTATAAGCAGGACCAGTTTCTGTCACCAGTTTTGCCATACCATGGGCATTGTAGTCTTCATCGGTAAGTTTCAAAATAGGTTTGTTAATCTCTAAAGCCAACCAGACTACTGCTTTTTTAATCAATGATGGTGTCCAGGTAACATCTTCGGCTAACCATGGAAGATCAAAACGTGTCAACAACGACGCTGCTGCCTCATCCAAAATGAACTCGACATTATCTGACAGTTGAAGATATGTAGCCGGAATCTCTGCCGATATCTCGCCCTCAACAGCTTTTTTTATGATCTCAGCTTTTGTTTCGGTCCAAGCCATCAAGATAATCTCTCTTGCTTTGAAAATAGTACCTACACCCATTGTGATGGCTTTTCTTGGCACATTTTCTTTTCCACCGAAAGCACGTGATGCATCGCGACGTGTTAAGTCATCTAAAGTTACAATACGGGTACCGGAGTTTGGCGCAGAACCTGGTTCGTTGAAACCGATGTGGCCTGTACGACCAATACCTAATAATTGAATATCTAAACCACCTGCAGCTGTAATCTTTTGTTCATATGCTTCACAAAATGCATTGACTTGATCCGCTGCAAGGGTACCATCAGGAATATTTACATTCGCCTTATCAATGTCTACATGATCGAACAGGTTTTTATTCATAAAGGTCACATAGCTCTGATCGGCGTCAGGTTGCATTGGGTAATATTCGTCAAGATTGAAGGTAATCACGTTCTTAAAGCTTAAACCTTCTTCTTTGTGCAAGCGAATCAGTTCTTGATAGACTTTCACTGGTGTGGCACCAGTAGCAAGACCTAAAACAGCTTTTTCACCTTTCTCTTGCTTTGCACGAATAATTTCAGCGATACGATTTGCAACGTTTTTCGAAGCTGAATTTTGATCTGGATAGACGCTTACGGGGACTTTTTCGAAGCGTGTTTCTTCCAATAAATTTAATCTAGCCATTTTATGGATATATTGATAAACGTGAATTACAAATTTATGAAATTAGTGAGTTAAGTTGAAGTAAAATTTTAATAAAGTACCTTATTCTTAACAATATTTTAAATAAAACCTTTTAGCCCAAATTTTAGCATCGAAATCACGCTATATTTCATTTAAAATAGTCACCGCTTTCAACAAAGTGGCATCTTGTTTCGCAAAACAAACACGCAAAACCTGCTGATCTGTAGCTTGTTTATAAAACGCGGAGAGTGGAATCGTAGCTATTTTATGATGCTTTGTCAAAAAGCAGGCAAAATCAAATTCTTTCTCTTTGCTAATGGCGCTATAATCCAGATTCAGGAAATAAGTCCCTTCACAGGGTAGAATTTTGAAGCGTGATTGTGCCAACCCATTTTTGAGTAAATCGCGCTTTTTCTCAAAAAACCCAGCGAGACTTTCAACATAAGCAATATCTTTCAGGTATGCTGCTATCGCAATTTGCATGGGTGTATTGACGCTGAACACGTTAAACTGATGGACTTTTCGGAATTCATGCGTCAGTACGGTCGGTGCCACACAATACCCAATCTTCCACCCTGTAGTATGCAACAACTTTCCAAAAGAGGCAACAACAAAACTCCGATCACGCAAGCCCGGTATACTTAAGACCGATTGTGGAGCTATTCCGTCAAACACGAGATGCTCATAAACTTCGTCGCTTAGCAATAGCGTGTTCGTTCCCTGCAGGAGCTTGCTAAGTTTATTCAACTCGTCTTTCCCTAAAACTTTCCCTGTCGGATTATTGGGGTTATTGATTATTACCAAGCGTGTCCTTTCGTTGATCAGGGTAGCTACATAATCCCAATCAATTTGAAAATCTGGCGCCAACAATCGAACGGGAACAACTTTACCACCGAACAATTCAATGCTGGGTGCATAACTGTCATAGGCCGGCTCGAATATAATCACTTCATCGCCGGGCCTAACTACTGTTGCTATCGCAGTAAATATGGCCTGGGTTCCGCCGGCTGTTATCGTGATTTCTTCGGTCGGATCAATATCCACAGCATACACTGCGCTGTATTTTTTGACGATCGTCTCACGCAAGCTTTGTACACCAATCATCGGTGCATATTGGTTATGTCCTTTTTCCATCGCCGCAGAAACCAATTCAACAAGCTTGGGATCTGTTTCAAAATCTGGGAAGCCTTGTGACAGGTTCAGGGCTTGTTCCGCATTGGCAAGCGTGGTCATCTTGGTAAAAATGGATGTACCGACGTGTGGAAGTTTAGCAATTAGGTCGAAGTTCATTTTTTGACATTTATTTAATCTACCAAATTAGTGGATTTTCTTATATTTGTAAATATATACAAGAATAGCAACATGGTAAAATACATTACACTACTTTTTTTGGTTCTTCCGTTCTTTGGTTCGGCCCAGAAAAAAGAATTGACCAAACAGGAATATATTGCCCGTGTAAAAGCGGCACCGGATTCCATCTCAACGTTAGTTGATTTGCGGCGTGTAGGCGGCTACGACCCTGTTTATACAGAGCTGCAAGCGCTTTACAGTACCTTAAGCGAAAGGGTCAAAAACTCCAATGAAGGAAAAGAATTTCAGCAATATCTCAATACATTGGAGACCGTTCAGATCGGAAAAATTGCTCCCGCTTTTATTCAAAACGACACAACAGGCAATCCAGTGCACCTGTCAGATTTCAAAGGTAAATATGTACTGCTTGATTTTTGGGCTTCATGGTGTCCCGACTGCCGCGTAGAAAGCCCGGATCTGGTCAAAACTTACCAACAGTTCAAAGGAGACAACTTTGAAATCCTGGGCATATCCTTTGACAAAGACCGCAACTCCTGGATTAAGGCTATTCATGCGGACAAGCTACATTGGAGACATGTTTCGGACTTAAAACGCTGGCAGAATGATGTAGGCACATTATATGCGGTGAAGTCTATCCCCCAAAATGTACTGATTGACCCGAATGGAAAAATCATCGCAAAGAATTTGCATGGGGATGCCTTACGTGCCAAATTAAAAGAAGTATTAAAGTAAATTTAAAGACCTGCTTTACCTATTATCGTCCGAAAATCAGCACGAGGTCAAATCGATTTCTGACAGCGTAAAATTCGGTACACATGAAAACGATCGCCTTCATATATTGCATAATGGCGTAGGCGAATGAATACATTACAAAAGATAAAAAAAATAGGTGCCAATGTTGGACACCTATTTTTTTTATCTTTTGTAAATATATTATCCAAATAAAGCACTAAATATATCCTCCAATTTAGCCACTGGTCTAATCGCAATATTATATTTCTTGGCGTCCAACCCTTTAGTATTGAACTTAGAAATAAAGATACCATCAAAACCCAGTTTCTCGGCTTCCTGAATGCGTTGTTCAATCCGGTTTACAGCTCTGATTTCTCCCGATAAGCCCACCTCACCGGCAAAGGTCAGGTTGCTCCGGATCGGAATATCTTGCTGAGATGAGATAATCGCAACGACAACTGCCAGATCAATAGCGGGATCTTCAACACGAAGCCCGCCGGCAATGTTCAAAAATACATCCTGTGCACTTAAACGAAAACCAAAACGCTTCTCCAATACGGCCAGCAGCATGTTTAACCGTTTTGTATCATAACCTGTAGAGGAGCGCTGCGCTGTTCCAAATGCAGAATTGCTCACCAAAGCCTGAACCTCAATCATCATGGGCCGCATCCCTTCGAGCATGGCGGCTATGGACACACCACTCACGGGCTCGTCCCGCTGCGAAATCATTATTTCGGATGGATTTGATACCTCCCGCAATCCAGAACCCTGCATTTCATAGATCCCCAATTCTGAAGCTGAGCCAAACCTATTTTTGACAGCGCGCAGAATACGGTAGACATGATGACGGTCGCCTTCAAATTGGAGTACGGTATCGACCATATGTTCCAGTACTTTCGGTCCAGCGATGGAACCATCTTTGGTAATATGGCCCACAATAAATACCGGAGTACTCGTTTCTTTGGCAAAGCGCAATAGTTCAGCTGTACATTCCCGTACCTGGGAAACTGATCCCGGTGCCGATTCAATCTGTGACGAATGCAGCGTTTGGATGGAATCAATGACAATAACATTGGGCTGTACGGTCTCAATCTGCTTGAAAATATTTTGTGTAGATGTTTCCGTCAGAATATAGCAATTGGCTTTAGAGGATTGCGATAATCGCTCAGCCCGCATCTTGATCTGCTGCTCACTCTCCTCTCCGGAAATATAGAGTGTTTTGACCTGTGGAATGGACAAAGCCAGCTGCAGCATCAAGGTGGATTTTCCAATTCCGGGCTCACCACCGATCAATACCAGGGAGCCCGGAACAATCCCGCCTCCCAATACACGGTTGAACTCCTGATCAGGGGTAAGAATACGCGATTCATCCTGATACACAATCTCATGTATGATTGCCGCCTTATTTGCCCTTTTTGCATTACCGCTTGTTGTCGTGCTTCGCCATTCAGGAACTTTTGAGCTTGACTTTTCGACCACTTCCTCCACGAAACTATTCCATTGCTTGCAGGAAGGACACTGCCCCATCCATTTCGGCGACTCATAGCCACAGTTTTGACAGAAATATGCTGATTTTGTTTTTGCCATTCTACGAAATTACAAATTTCTATCCATTACCCTATTCCTCATTTTCTTTTAAAATCCGTAGAAAATTCAGTCCCATAATCTTCGCGATATCGGCTTTGTTATACCCTCTTTTTAAAAGCGCCTTTGTCAACAAAGGAAATTTTGAAACATCATTTAGCCCTTGAGGGGCGGATTCGATGCCATCAAAATCTGATCCAACCGCAATATGATCAATCCCTACTTTCCCAACAAGATAATCAATATGATCCAAGAGTTTGGATAGTGGCGCGTCAGCTTCGTACTTTGCTTCCTTGGATAACTGTTCATACATGCTCCAGGTGCTCTGCGTTGTATCTGCATTCTTCCCAAATTGTTTTTTGTAGATCTTCTTTAACCTCTTCTCATAATCCGGGTCCAAAAAACCAGAGTAAAAGTTAACACCGATCACACCGCCATTCTTCTTCAACGCTTCCAATTGTTCGTCTTTCAGGTTACGAAAATGCGGGCATAAACGATGGGCATTGCTATGTGATACCAATATCGGTTTATTCGAAACTGCGAGTACATCGTAAAATGTCTGTTCGCCACCGTGGGATAGATCGACTAGCATACCAAGTTGGTTCATCTTTCTAATGATTGCTTTACCGTGATCCGTTAATCCCTTTGCTTTTGAATCCATCTTTTTGGACTCCATCGCCGCGCAACTTGCCCAGGGCACATTATAATTCCATGTCAAGGTTAAATATTTCGCTCCACGCCCGTGAAGCTGAACCAGATTGTCAATGCTTCCTTCAATCATATTACCACCCTCCACACCGATTACCGCAGCAATTTTTCCTATTTTTAGAATTGCTTCAATATCTGCCGTTGATTTTGCTAAGGCGATTTCCGCAGCATTGGTCGTGATCATCTTTTCCAGCGCATCTATTTGGGCATTAGCATGTGCAAATGCACCAGCCTTCCATTTTGCGTCATCCGACCAAACAGCAAATACTTGTACATCTACTCCACCTTCCTTTAGCCGCGGTATATCCGTGGCACCGGAATTCAAACGCTGACCAATATCTTTTCCCTGAAAAATAGACGCATAGATCACATCATTATGCCCATCAACAACAATCATATCTGCATGAACTTGCTTATAATCCTGACTATAGGCGAGGCGATTCAAGGATAACATGGAAAGTCCCATGAGCAATAGATTTTTTATCATTTTTTCGCTTCATTAATTATTTCATAAATCGTATCCTGAATACGGCTTCGGATATTGAGATCATACAATTTGGTACTGACCTGTGGATGTACCCTATTAGATAGGAAGATATAAACCAGCTGATTTTGTGGATCTACCCAGATACAGGTTCCCGTGTATCCTGTATGTCCGAAGACCGTACTATTTGCCAGTTTGGATGGGTATTCATTTTTCGGATTTGGATCCCAGCGGTCAAATCCCAGCCCTCTCCGACTTGATGCGGACTGTTTACTGGTAAACTGATCGATCGTTTCTGCCTTAAAATACCGTTCTCCGCCATATTCTCCCCGGTTTAGCAAAAGCTGCCCATATATCGCCAGATCGTTGGCGGTAGCAAATAATCCTGCATGCCCAGCGATTCCCCCAGCCATAGCTGCCCCTTGGTCGTGCACATACCCTTCCAATAAGATCTTACGAAATGATGTATCCTGCTCAGTAGGCACAATCTGTTCCTTTGCAAATCGCTCCCTTGGGAGATATCCGGCGTGGGTCATCCCTAATGGTTTATAAAAATTTTCCTGAACATAATCTTGCAATGGTTCTGCCGTCTGATGTTCGGCGACTTCCTTCATCACGTACATGCTTATATCGCTATACACATAGTTGCCTGTTGGTTTTACCGGTGACTTTAGCATTTCAGGCCACATCACATCCCTGTAATAATGATTGAGGATGTAACTATTGTCGGCCATCTTAACCTGATGCTGTTGGTCTGGGTTGGCAATAACATCTCCTGCTTTCAAATATTTATAAAATGGGATAAATGGGGTAAACCCAGCCTCATGCAGCATCACAGCGCGCAATTTGATATCTTTCTTATTTGTATACTTCGCTTGCCAAAGGTAGTGCCCCATGGTACTATCCAGGTTAATGATATTACGTTCGGTAAGACGCATAATTACAGGCGTAGTGCCCGCGATTTTACTGATTGAGGCCAGATCAAAAATATCACTTGTTTTTGTTGGAACAGCTTTCGTATAGGTATGATAACCGTAAGATTTTTCCAGAAGCACCTGGCCATCTTTGATGACCATCACGACCAGTCCTGGAGTTGCCTGTTTCTCAATGGCTTCTAGTGCGATGGCATCAATTTTTTTGGTCAATTTACCCAGGTTTAGGCCAGAGTTTTCACCAGAACTGTATTGCAGTCGCGTTTGAGCTGTTTTAACGTTGCCATCAGTTATAGCCACTCCGCCGAAAATAGACATCGCAGCATTGCGTTGACCGACAGCGGTAAAAGGTGCCAGCAGCTCAATCAAATCGGACTTCGGATGCTCGGAAACGGCCTTTTTGCTGCCCTCATGTTCAAAGAAATGGCAAAGCACAACTTTCTTATTATTCAGGACTGCCTGCTTGAGCTGCGCCAAACAATCTGCATCTAAATCGTCCTCCTTGCCTGCGACGATAATCGTGTTATAGTACTTGATATCTTCGTCGAATTTGCTGAAATCAAATACCGTTGTATTTGTATAACGCGCCAGCTGACTTATAAATGCAGTATATTTTTCGGCATTTGGTACAACGACAGCGATGCGCCGTTGATCCAACCCAGTAAGTGGCAATAGCTGATCTATATTATTATAGAGTATGGTTTCATTCTTTATCGTCGATTTATACTGAGCGAACAAGGGGCCAATACAGAACAAACCTGCAAATAACACCCCAAAAAATCCTTTTTTCATTCTGCTTTTCTCGTTTTTTAGGTTCTATCAAATAAAAATACGAATAAAATAAAAAAGCGAAGTCCATTCCGATAAAAAAATAAATTTTGTTACGCTTGTTTTTTTTACAGCATCTCATTGGGGATTTTCCGGATGGTCAGGTATAAATCTTTTTTTTTCTGTAAGTTTGATTAATGCCGGAATTGATTCAAAATAAAACAATATTTTCCCTATTGGAGGTGAGCAAAAGTATCCAAAAGACACTTGCTGAGCGTTACAAGAGCTTATATTGGATCAAGGCGGAGATGAATAAGCTCAACCACTATACACATTCGGGGCATTGTTATCCCGAGCTCGTTGAGAAACAAGATGGTAAAATCGTGGCGGAGATTAGATCAACGCTATGGAAAGCAGATTTTACCCGGATCAATAGCAATTTTATGATGATTGCACAGGAGCCCTTAAGGGAAGGCATTACAATGTTATTCCAGGCGAGTATTTCCTATGATCCGATGTATGGCTTAAGCTTAAGGATTGTTGATATCGATCCAACTTTTACTTTGGGGGAGTTAGAGAAAGAAAAACTGGACAGCATTAGAAAACTCAAAGAGGAGGGCATTTACGAGGCCAATAAATCAGTTCCGTTTCCCATGCTTCCGAAAAGAATGGCGATTATTTCGGTAGAGACGAGCAAAGGCCTTTCTGATTTTTACAAGATTATCAATCAAAATCCATGGGGTTACCGGTTGGAATACACGTTATTTCCAGCGCTTTTACAGGGGGATAAATCTATTCCATCGATTATCAATCAACTGGCGGTCATCGCTGACAAAGTATCGGAATTTGACGTGGTCGCCATTATTCGTGGCGGTGGTGGTGAAGTTGGCCTATCGAGCTATAACAATTATCTGCTCGCAAGAGCGATTGCAATCTTCCCCATTCCGGTTTTGACCGGAATTGGCCATTCTACCAACTATACCGTGAGTGAGATGGTGGCCTACAAAAATGCAATCACACCGAGTGAGCTGGCTGATTTTCTCATTCAAAAATTCCACAATTTTTCAGTACCGATTGAAAAAGCCGCTGAAGGAATCCAACAGTTGGCCTTTACGCGGTTTAGGGAGGAACGGAATTTCCTGACTCAAATGGCAACGCATATCCAATGGGTCGGAAAAAGAGAACTTCAGACTGTGCGCAGCAATATTCAGCATATCCAGCACGAGCTGAAAGCATTAGTCAAACTACGTTTTTATGAACACAAAACTGCATTAGCGCACAACGAGCGGATTATCCAGCTTTCTGATCCACGGCGACTGTTTAAACAGGGATTTTCCATCACAAAAGTCAATGGCAAGTTACTTCAATCTCTTGATCAGCTATCCCCAGGAGACCTGATCCAAACGATCGTGGAAGATGGCGAAATTACAAGTACCGTGATTGATAAGAAATCGCCTAGCGACGGACCTGAAAATAGCTAACGGAGCAATATGAATAAAAAAACTTTAAAGAGATAAAAATAAAATGGAGCAAAAATATACCTATACGGATGCCTTCAATGAACTACAGACGATTGTAAAAGAAATTGAAAATGGGACAACAAATATTGATGAACTTGCTGCGAAAATCAAACGTGCATCTGACTTGATTGAGGTATGTCGCGCGAAATTGACCACGACCGAAGACGAGGTGAATCAATTGTTGCAAAAGATCGCTCCGCCACAGGATGCTGCCCCTGAAGAATAGCGAATTTGTAAACGAATTTCATTGTTCGCTGTGACTGTCAACACTAAAACATGGGCACTTCAATCAGTAACAATTTTGATTTGTAATCCGCGGCAATCTCAATATTATCCGAATCGTAGATACCGATACCATCTCTCCGGGTTAATGTTTCGTTTGCCACTTGTACCTTTCCATCGAGTATAAAAAGATAAATCCCGTTTCGTTCTGAATGAACAGTATACGATATTGTACACCCTTCATCCAGATCTGCAAGATTGAAATACGCATCCTAATGAATATGAACAGTGTTAGGATCCGAAACATCAGGAGATACAATAGTTGCAAATCTATTATGGCGGTCTAAATGAAGATAAGATTTTTGATCATAACCCGGTGTTATATTCATCTCATTGGGTATTATCCAGATTTGTAGAAACTTAACCACGGCCTTTTGATCGCCATTAAATTCCGCGTGTTCCACCCCCTTACCCGCCGACATAATTTGTACTTCTCCTGTTTCAATATTGCGGACATTGCCCATACTGTCTTGATGGGAAAGTATTCCTTCCAGGGGTATGCTCACGATCTCCATATTGTCATGCCCATGTCGACCAAATCCCTGACCGCCTTCTACCTGATCATCGTTTAACACGCGCAAGGCGCCAAAGTTTACTTTTTCAGGATCAAAATACTGCCCAAAGCTAAATGAGTGTGCGCTTTTCAACCAACCAAAGTCAATATGGCCCCGATCGATTTCTCGGTGTATGATCTTTTGCATCTGTTCCCCCCTGTTACATAAATAACTATTAATCAGAGGACAAAACTTGTACCAACAAGCTTTTTGAAAAAAAAACTGCCAATTTGACAAAAAACACCACTAAAGTGCTCTGAGTTTATCAGGAGCCACTGCATGAATAAGTGCCCGTGCAAGGATTCGATTGGGATCGACCACAATCATTCCATTATGGTCTCTCTCGGGAATGGCCAATGGCAATTCGGCACAGCCCAAAATAATGATCTGGGCACCTTGTTTTTTCAGATCATCCATCGCCATTAACAAATCCTCCCTCGCTTTATTGGCAATCGGCGCAGGTTGCGCCTTAATGCCATAATCTTTATCGTAAATGGCATTGTTTACTTTTTCTTTCTGTGTACCTTCCGGCTCAACGATAGGAAATCCCTGTTTCATAAAAACTTCCCGATATTGGCTATAAGCCTGCTCACCTGCTGTCGATAGGACACCAACTGTGCTTTCGGGATAATTTTCATGAACAAAACGTACCGTCTCATGAACAATATGAAGCAACTTCAGTTCACTTCCCAAACGGGCCATTTCATCCTGAATAACTGAAAAAATCGGTTCTGCATGCGCTGTATTGGACGGAATTGCCGCAATAGTTGCCCCTGCTTGTTCCAGTTGTTTTAGAATCACCGCTATTGCCTTTCCCGGATTCTCCTTCGATTTATCCAATAAATATGCGGTACGATCCGGGATCAAATTAGGGCAGGAAAACAACAACAGTGGCAAGTGCTCCTGATCGGAGCTTGCCACTGTCTCGTCAATAATTTTCTTGGCTATATCCAAGCCTGCATAAGGACCAAGTCCACCTACTATACCAATCATAACACTATTTTTTTATACCTTAGATATAACCAATAGCTCGGCGAATGGTTTCATAAACTTTACCATTCAATGGACTGATCCTCGTCCGGAATCTGTGTATTGAGCTGACGCTCCAAGATCAACGAGCCCGAGACCTTGAATTTGATCGCCGTAGTAGAAACAAGCGTGTAATCTGTAAATTCGTAATCCACATTATTGATCGTGATATAACGATGCAGTAAATAGGGGCGCACGGCATCCATTTGCTCTGTAATGGTATAACTTGCATCTTTTTTCACTGCAAATTTCATCTCTGGATTCTCTGCACGAAACGTCACACCTCCTGTTTCATTAAATGTCGCGAAAACTTTGTAATTCTTTCGGTCTTTACGGTCTTCGTCTATATTTCCGGCGTAAAAGAAAATCGTATTTTCGTTAACCACATAACTCCGAATCTGGCTTTTAACGATCGGTGTTTCGTTTTCATGTCCTTCCATCACAACTTTTAACGCTGTGCCACTGTAGTTTCCAGAATAATTATTGAAAGGATTTATTCGCAAAAGAGCTTTTCTGTAATGTTTCCTCGGATTTGGTTTGTACTTAGCAGATGGATCATCGAGGATTGTCAAGGGGAGTACCCATTTATCGACCATATCAATTCCCTTTAGCGTAAAGTCGACAGCCATTAAAGCGGTATTTTCACCAGACTTGATATTTACCGTTTGAGGTATGGAAAAATAACTGTTGTTCAGCTGTTTGTAATAAAAATCCTCCCGTGCCTGAAACCTTTCGTAATTCAATATACCCAAGGTATCAGCATCTACCGCCACACCTACGGTCAAATCACTTTCATTTGTTGTAGATCCGCTCACTTCCATGGGTTGCAAAAATGTTGTTTTGCCATTGTCCTTATATCGGACATAAATATTAGATACCCCTTCATTGTCCAAAGGAGCTTTGAAAGAAATATAATGTTCAAATTGTTCTTCTTTCCACTCATCATTACAAGATCCGCAGACGGCGAGTAAAGTGAATAATAAAAACTGTATATAGGGCTTGCTCATAATATGCGTATTTGATTAATCGTTGTAAGTCCAACCAGGATTTTGTGTTAAGTTCTTATTGCGTTTAAGTTCGGTATGGGAAATCGGCCAGAACCACATTTTATCAGCAAAGGTTGTTTTTAAAGTCCAAATCGCAACGGGCTGATAAAAAAGATCACGCTCTTTTTCGTTCATCAACACATTACAGCCATAGACTGGCAACGCTTCTTCCACTGGCGCATCCATCCAGCGACGTAAGTCATAATAGCGTTGTCCTTCACCCATAAGCTCTATAAAGCGTTCGCGTTTTAATGTTTTTCGCAATTCGTTCTTATTCCCATATACACTAGCCGGATAATCAGGTACACCGCCGCGGATACGAACCGGATGTATACCTTTTTTTATTTCAGCGATATCGCGGCTGATGCTATAGGATCCGCCACGCCAGGAGGCAATACTATAGGAACCACTTAATTCATTTAATGCTTCTGCATACATAAGCAAAATATCGGCATACCGGATAGCGGGTTCCGCCTTAGGAACAATACGTGAGCCCATACCTCCTTCGTAGGTATCACTGGGATGAACAAACTTCTTCACCCCAAAGCCTGTTCGCAACCAGTACCCATTCGCTGAATTGAAGCCATTTCCTTTCGGATCAGCACTATAATAAAAGATTTGCTTATTGCGGTTTTCTTCTTTCGTTTCATTGAGCAAGGTCCAAAAGCTACCACTATAGGAAACAGAAGCATAAAAACGAGGTTCACGATTCGCGTATTGTAAGGAAACACCTGGCCTTAATGGCCTATATTTTTTTGTGTCATAATCCTCTTGGGTAACAAAACCCGTAACTCGACTGGAACCATTACCACGGCCTATTTCTTTATCTTTACCTGGCGCATCTTTACCATCATTCATGTAGTAGGCATCAACCAATTTTTGCGTCAGCCCATGTGTATTCCAACCCGTTGCAGACCGCGGCAATTGGTGAATCACCATTTGGTCGATACCCTCATTTGGCTGGTTATTTCCCCGTGTAAATATCAACTCAGGATTACCTGAGGCAGACAATGTCCCATCAAAGACCTGCGCATATGATTTTGTTGGATCGATATCTGCCCAGCCCGCAGGCCAGCTTTTATCCGAAAAGTCGTGATCTTGGGGAGGCCTAACGGTTGCATCGTCGCCTGTTTCCTGAAAGGGAGCAGTGTAAAGCCGGTATACACCCAATTCGATCACATCTCTGGCTGCTGCTGCCGCCTTCGCCCATTTCTCTTCTTTATAATCTGCCGAAAGCAAACGCTTCATCTGTTTGTCTACCAAGCGCGCGGCGTAACCTGAATTATTCCCATTGGCTAATGGGCTCGCGGCATAAAGTAGTACTTTAGCACGTGCTGCCAATGCGGCACCCACGGAAGGGCGCGCAGAGCCGTCTTGGCCTCGCTTCAGCCCTAAGGCCTCCATTTCTCTGGCCGCCTGTAGCAGTTCTGCACTGATATATTCTGCACATTCCTCATAAGTGCTACGCGGAATAGCCAGCTCCTCATAACTATCGGTGTAATCCAGCCCTTCGTCCGGTAATAATGGAATCGGGCCATATTTACGGAGCAATAACCAGTAGAGATAAGCCCGTGCAAAACGTGCCTGTCCCCGATAATCCGATATTTCCGTTTCAGACATTTCGGTATTCATATGAATGTTCTGTATGAAGGTCGACGCATTCCGGATCCCGCGATAGGATTGCGCCCATGTTCCCTGTTTATCAATTTCGGTATATAAGCCCATCTTAAACATATTGTAGGACAGTTCATTTTTAGAGGGATCATAATCCTTATCGCGGTCACCATAATACATATCATCGGCAAAACAGTGCGGGGTAAGACCCTTACTGGCGACATCGGCATTTTCACCTTTAAATTCCTCAAAAACATGGGCCAGCCATTTCTCCGAATACAACTTGCTCTTAAATGTTTTTTCCAAGGTGATCCGATCTTTAAAATATTGGTCGGACTTTAAATAATCCTTTTTGCAGGACGAGATGACATTTGTGCCCAAAACGAGCATCAGTGCAATATATAACGTTTTTCTATGCATCTTTTTCTAATTTTATAGGTTCACATTAATGCCAAATGTAAATGACTTAGGCAACGGATAATCTTCACCCCTCGGAGTCGCAAGCTCCGGGTCCCAAAGTTTGAATTTTGACCAGGTCAATAAATTTGAGCCAACCAGAAAAATGCGGATAGTATTGGCTTTAATCCGATTTGTCAAGTGCTTTGGCAGTGTATAACCAATATCCAATGTTTTCAATCGAAGATATTGTCCATTTTTTAGCCAAAATGTCGACTCTCTAAAATTGTTGATATTGTCCCCAAAACTTAATCGCGGATAGGACGCATTTGGGTTTTCGGTTGATGGATCGCCCGAAATATCGGCAGATATCCAGCGGTTGTTGCCCATGACTCCTTTCATGACCTGTCCCCATTCGCCTTCACGGAACGCCTGTACTGTCTTTCCGTAGATTGAAAAAGTAGACTTCCCTGATCCTTGAAAATGAACGCTAAGATCAAATCCCCGCCAGCTCGCTGATGCTCCTATACCGTAAACCAAGTTGGGTCTTCGCGTTGCTCCAATGGCGACCCGGTCACCGTCATTCACTACGCCATCCCCGTTGACATCTTTATATTTGATATCTCCGGGCTGATAATTTGGAAGATTATTATCAAACTGTTGTTTCGGGCTATTACGGATATCGTCATAATCTTTAAACAAGCCCAAAGCGATCAATCCGATAGACTGGTCTACCCGGTAGCCTTTTTGATTTTGATAACCATATACATTATTTTCCTCATCGATTGCCGTAATTTCATTCCTACTATAGGTAATATTACTGCGTGCTGTCAGATTTAATTCGCCGATCTTCTGCTTATATTCTAAGCGACCATCAAAACCTCTCGACTTTACACCGCCAACGTTTGCCCGTGGAATACTTTCCAGACCAACCATCCCTGGCAGAAATCTTCGCTCCATATAGATACCGGTACGTTTCTCATCAAAGAAGTCCAGATTGGCAATAAATTTATCTCTCAACAAAGCGATATCCACTCCCAGGTTATTTTTGGTTGCCATCTCCCAAGTCACATGGGGCGAAGCTACCTGACTATAGCGGATACCGCCATAATAGCGGTCTAGACCGTAGTCTGCCCATTGATAGCCTCCCACAGGAATCTTTTGGCCATTTTCCAGAATGAGATTGCCATTATTATCTCTTCGCCAGATCTCATCGATCGTATATAAGTACGGGAAGCGTTCGTTGTTATTGCCAATTTTAAGCTGATCATTCCCAACCTTACCCCAGGAGTAACGCACCTTAAGCAAATTCAGCCAGGGGATATTATTTTTGACAAAAGGTTCCTCGGAGATATTCCACGCGGCAGCTACAGCAGGGAAAAAACCATATTGTTGCCCAATGGCAAAGTTTTCTGAACCTGTATATCCAAAATTAAAATCGGCGACATATCGGGATTTCCAATTGTAGGTTAACCTTCCTGCTAAAGCTTGATTACGTTGGGATACACCGTTCTTGATGTCATTCCCCAAATTAACTGTTTTGGTAAAGGCATCTCGGGTAAAACGTGCCACTGCACCTATATTATGGTCGCCAATTTTGCGATCATAATTTAACATTACATCATAAAATTCACGTCTATTTCCCTCGGAATATCCCCCCTGCTCCATTTCTCTCGGATCAGCCATATGCGTAAAAATCAAATTTCCATTCTCATCACGTGCTCGTTCAGCATGCCATAATTCAGGCAGTTTAATACGCGTGATATTGTTATTATTATAGGTATCAAAGCCAACAATCCCTCTAAGCCTAAGACCTTTGGTAATAAAATCAAAATTTTGTTCGACTGTGACATCGGTCTGGACTTTGTTTTGCCAATTTTCGTTGAATCCGGACTGCGTTGACATGACCCATGGATTGACCCTATTGCCATCTCCTATTGTTGGTACACGGCCGTTGGAATACAGTACCGGTGTACTGATCGGAGAATAACCAAAAAAAGAGCCCCAAAGGTCTTGGTCCCCCAGACCCGGACTATTTCTTTTATCTAGAGAACCTGCCACACCAACTTTCAATACGGTAGTCTTAGTCACATTTATATCCGTATTCAAACGATAATTCCAGCGTTTATAATTGGCATTTGTATTATAATCATTGCGCAACGTTTCGTCCGTTTTATACATACCGCCTTCATCCACATAACTTCCAGATACAAAATAACGGGCGGTAGCTCCGCCTCCCGTCATGTTGAGATTTGCGCGATAAGTCATGGCCCCATCTTTCAACAGCAGATCTTTCCAGTTGACATTGGGATACAGATCCGGATCTAGTCCCAGACGCAATATTTCCAATTCTTCCGGCCGATAAATAGGCTCAAAATTCCGTGTAACCCGGGCCTCATTCAGCAGATTAGCGTAAGTGACGCCATCTTCAAATTCAGGTGTAATGGTACGCGTGTTATAAATCGTCTCGTCCTTAAAATTGATATTGATTTTGCCCTCTTTACCGCGCTTGGTCGTAATCAAGATAACACCATTTGCACCTCTGGAACCATAAATCGCCGTCATAGCTGCATCTTTAAGCACGGTAAATGTCTCTATATCTTCGATATTTATATCATTGATATCGCGTTCGACATTATCCACCAAAACTAAAGCAGCGCTACCGCCACCGAAGGTAGAAATACCACGTATCCAAAATTCGGAAATGTTTCTACCCGGCTGACCAGACTGCATCATCGCCATTACACCAGGTACATTTCCAGCAAGTGCATTCGTTATACTTGAAGTCGGATTACCTTTCATTGTCTCGACATCTACAGTACTAGCAGCGCCAGTCAATGTCAACTTCTTTTGAGTTCCCGTACCTGTTACCACAACCTCATCCAATACGCTAGTCTCTGATTCTTTTAAGGTCACATCAATGCTATGGGAATCTTTTACGAGTATCTCTTGTTTCTGATAACCAATAGAAGAGAATACGAGTGTTTTGTAACGCTCCACCTTTATCTTATAGCTACCCTTACTATCCGTGGTAGTCCCTAAACCAGGGGCATCTTTCACAGAGATGCTGACGCCGATTAACGGGGTCTTTTGGGCGTCCACGATGACACCCGCTACTTCAACAATATCTTGTGCAAGCACACGAAAAGTGACACTGAGAAGCAATAAACAGATTAGTAATATTTTATTTATCATCTTATTTCAGGTTAATCTTGGTCATTTTCATCAATTTCCTCAAGTGCGATTTTACGAATCCGCCTATTTTCTCGGTCTCCGATATAAAATGCCTGCTCCTTCTCGTTATAAGCAATACCTGATGGCCTGTCGAAACGAGCTTCTTGCCGCAGATCACCATTGACATAACCATAAGGATTAGTGTTCAAACTTGAACTGCCCCGCCCTGCAAAAGTGGTTACTGCTCCTTCCGGCGTCAGTACACGAATGGCGTGGTTCATCAAATCCGTAAAATAAAAATCGTAGACATCGGGCTTACCTGCTTCCACATAGGCTTGATTTTTAACAAATACCCCTTGATATGGCTGATTGACACGCGCTGAGGATCCAACCCCATCTCTATAGGCAGATTCACGCACTTTACCGCAAATCAAATAAGGTTGGTTAAAGCGCTTTTTTTCCCAGTTGTAATCCGCACGCATAATATACCCTTGATTGATCACCAAGATATAAGCATAGTTACCCGTTGGATGAATCAGCGCCCGATACTCCCACTCCGGATCCTGAATCACATATAATTGCTCGGCTTTTACTGTTTTATCCGTGAAATATTGATTTAAATCGAAACGGAAGAACTCTCCCTTTGCATAACTATTAAAATACATTTCGCCATTTATTGGGTGAATGGAAGCCCCATTACATTGTCTGCTTTTGGTCAATACCTCTTTATCGAGAAAGCTTTTTACACGGGAAAATAATAGGGTAGATTCGTCATTCTCTCCACCCCGATCTTGCGCCACAATCATATATTTCCCATCCACAGAAAAATCTAAACTCCGTGGACGGTCAAAATCAGAACGCTTTTTTGTAATCGTGCTATCCTCAAAATTAACTAGATACAGCCCATTATTGTTATCAAATGTCACCCATAAGTGTTTGGGATTCATGGGATCAAACTTCATAAAAGAGGAAAGCCAAAAACCACTGGCCATTTTGTTTTGGTCAGTATCTTTAAACTTGCCGTCTTTCCAAGGTTCATCACCACGTGAATTTCGATAACCTGCCAGCGTAGATACCACCAGTTTACGCTTATACTCAAATTTTTCTTCAGACTTGCCAATGACAGGCTTCTCCTCGCCACCGACCCGCACTTCGATATCGCCGCTAAAAGCCTGCTTTGGAACCAGGCAATAAAGAGATTCTCCCAAGACATTGATGACAACAGCCTTTTTCCCGCCGATATAGACGGCAACGTTTTTAGGATCGTTCCCAAAATTTTGTCCATAAATAATCAGACGCTGTCCCATACCACCCGATTTTGGGCTAAAATCAGACACGACCACTGGTTTGGAGGGATCAAAAGGCATGGCTTCGCCAACAATTGCCGGTGCATCATTTTTGCAGGCCCAAAGGCCAAGAGTGAGAATCATAAAGACCCAGAGTCTACCACAAAGGTACAAGCCTCTACGCACTACTTGTTTTGTTCTCATAAGTTATTAAATTGGTTAGAATTTATTTCAAATACTTTTCTTCTGTTGTCCCCAAAAAAGCCACTGGATATTTTTATCGTCAGGTTTCTTGCGTCGAAGGCTTTTCTAGAACTAAATTAATTTTCATTACATCGAAATTTTAGGACGAACGAATCGATGCCCGCCCTTTTGAAGGGCAAACGCCTGTTAAATATTTACACATAATTATTTATTTTAGATTAAGCTAAATGGTATTAGCTTTTTACAGCTAGAAAAAACTTTCGTGCAACAGCTTCAAAGTCTTCCTAATTTTTAAAATTACTTTTCTAATTTTTTATTTCCGTTTTCAAATCTCAAACATGGCACAGCTTGATGTTTTATTAGATACTCCCTGCTCCTCGTTTTATGGTAACTTCAACCATTCTACTGATCAGTCGCATTCTACTTTCTGTTTCGTTCAAAAAAATTATTGGATATTTCTTAAATTTTGGTTTCTAATATTTCTCTAAGATGTTCTGCTTTATAATTGATTACTCAAAAGTAGGGAACGTAAAATTTTTGAGACTATCGAATTATCTCAATAATCTGCGTATTTGTATCAAAACAAACACCCGAAACACAATAACCTATAAACTAACTCATTAAGAATTTATTTTTTCTGTACAACTCATCAACGAGTTGATAGATAGTCCTTGAAAGGTAGATTCATTTCATTTTGGTCCAAGTTGCGATCTTGGTTCTTTTTCTTTAGGATTGTTAGTTTCTTTTGCCGATACTTTTAGGGACAACACATTGGGATCAACTAGTGATCAAATTAGGCCTTTTTACAGTATTTGTTCAGTGCTCATTCAGTGCTTACTCAGTGATCATTCAGTATTGATTGAATAATTAGTGACTGATCACTGTCTAAATATTGAGTGAACTTTATGGTTAGGTGGGATTTGGTATTAGGATGTTTCCTTTTTAATGTTTATCTTAAATAACTATAAACTAATCAGGAAATTATGGCAATCATCAAAAATGGTGTCAATGGGACTGTTTCCGGGAAAGCAGGTTCTGTTGTGTTTGTGTTAACGAAAACAGGAAATTATGTGCGTTCTCTCCCGCGCGTTAAAAAACGGGCGCCTACACCTGAACAACTGCTCAGTAGAACCCGCTTCAAAATTGTGAGGTCACATATCAGCCTATTAAATCCGATCATCAAAATTGGTTATAAAGCGTACAGCTATCCTAAGCGGGCATATGATGTTGCGATGTCTTATAATTTGAACGAAGCACTTATCCAGAAAGAAGACGGTTTTGTGGTTGACTGGCAGAAATTTATGATTGCCAAAGGAAGCCCCAATCCCATCACTTCCTACACGATGGATTTAGATCAAGAAAATCAAGTGCTTCGGGTTACTTGGGAATATGATACCTATCTGGAGAAGAAGTTTGACACCAGGTCTTACGATTCCTTCTTAATCTTATATAGCGCAGCGGATAATGGGGTTGAATATCCACTTTTGATGAACGAATCGAAAAACAGCTTAATATCCGGCAAACAAGATATCACCATTCCAGAACATAAAAAGGATGCGACTTATGAAGTGTTTATCTTTTTTGTAAAGAGTTATGGTGGAGGTAATACAGACAGTATGCACTTGGGTAAGATACAGGTTTGAGCGGTATCATGTGTTATTTTTCCAGGTTGAATGTAAACCGTAACGCGAAAATCTTAAAAAGACCAGATGCTTAAAATAATAATTTAAAGAAATTTATGATAATCACCTACAGATAGGAGATGTAGAATTCGAAGAAGGAATATACTGGATCAAAGGACGCAATGGCTCAGGAAAAAGTACCCTGCTCAAATGCTTGGCTAGAATTTCATCATTTGATGGGGAAATTACATATGAAGGTTGTTCTTCACTTTTTCTTGGGAATCAATATAGGTCTGTAGATGCTGAAAAACAAAAACGCCTGCAAATTTGACATTTGCAAGCGTTTTGTCTTAGCTTTAATTCTGTAGCCCGTAGGGGAATCGAACCCCTGTTTCAAGAATGAAAATCTTGCGTCCTAACCCCTAGACGAACGGGCCATTTTAATACAACTCCAAAAGCGTTCTTATTTTTGGAGTTGCAAATATAGACCTTAAAATCATTATTACAAAAATATTTTCAATATTTTTTAGATAAGGTCAAAACCGATATCGCGACGGAAATATTTTCCTTCAAAATAAATCCTCCCTGCGTCTGCCGTAGCCTGTTGAAGCGCGTCAAAAAGTGAATCTTGTAATGTCGTTACCGCGATTACCCGTCCACCGGCAGTAACAACCTTGCCATCCTGTTCCTTGGTTCCTGCCTGGAATACAATTGACTCCTTCACATTCTCCAAATTCGAGATCTCTTTTCCAGATTCATACGCTCCGGGATAACCTCCTGCGACTAGCATAACCGTAACAGCTGTCTTTGGAGAAACGGTATAAGAGCGCTGATCTAAGTTTCCTTGCGCGACACCTTCCAACAGATCCAAGAGATCAGACTCGATGCGAGGCAATACGGATTCTGTTTCCGGGTCTCCCATACGCACATTATATTCAATCACATAGGGCTCACCATCAACATTCATCAAACCGATGAAAATAAAACCTTTGTAGGGAATACCATCTTTCTTCAGTCCTTCAACAGTCGGTTTGATAATACGTTCTTCCACTTTATTCAAAAATGTTTCGTCGGCAAAAGGTACTGGAGAAATCGAGCCCATTCCACCTGTATTTAGGCCTGTATCGCCCTCTCCAATACGTTTGTAATCCTTTGCAGAAGGAAGTACCTTATAGGAGTTTCCATCCGTCAAAACAAATACAGAGAGTTCAATTCCTTTTAAAAATTCCTCCACCACAACGACACGGCTCGCTTCTCCAAATTTGGAATCCGCAATCATTGCCTTCAGTTCGGCTTTTGCATCTTCGAGTGTTTCACAGATCAATACGCCTTTTCCGGCCGCAAGACCATCAGCCTTAAGCACAATCGGTAATTGTTGGCTCTCCAGATAAACCAATCCTTCGGCCAATGAGTCCGCATCAAAAGAACGTGAAGCAGCGGTAGGTACACCATGGCGGTCCATAAACTGTTTCGAAAAATCTTTCGATCCTTCCAATTGCGCGCCCTCCTGTTGCGGCCCGATTACCGGGATATCCTTTAAATCTTCACGGTTCAAAAAATAATCATGAATACCTTTTACCAAAGGTTCTTCTGGTCCGACCAGCACCATCTGTACCGCATTTTCCAATACAAAAGAGGCGATAGCTTCAAAATCAGTAACTTTAATGTTGACATTCTGGCCGTACGCTCCTGTACCAGCATTTCCTGGAGCAATAAACAATTGATCTAAACGTGGACTTTTCGACAGTTTATAGGCGAAGGCGGATTCACGACCTCCTGAACCGATTATTAGGATATTCATAGCACAAAGATATTTTTTTTATACTAATTTTCAGACATAAGATCGTTCAAAAAAGGATTTTATATTTATTTTCTAATTTAAAAGCTGTCCATAACAGCTATAGAATCGTTTGATCTCACTTTTGAGATAAAATTTTGATTTATAAGTTGATTAAAGAGAAAATATTTTCTAATTTTCAAGAAACATTAGTCATATGTATGCTCGCTTATTGTCGTTAACCAGTTGCCTACTGCTTCCCTTTCTGGCTTCCGCTCAAATTGATCAGACTATACAGAAGCTGGAGACATACCATGAAAGTCATCTTACGGAGAAAATTTACCTCCACCTGGACAAAAATGATTATTCGGCGGGTGAAAATATCTGGTTTAAACTGTATTGTACGACCGCTCCTTTCAATTACTTAAGCAACATCAGCAAGATCGCCAATATAGAATTGATCTCGCCGACAAATAGCATCATTAAAAGCATTAAAATCCCCCTCACATTGGGCCTTGGCATCGGTGATTTTAGTCTATCGGACACACTCGTGGAGGGTTCTTATCGGATCAGAGCATACACCCGCTGGATGCAAAACGATTCCATCTCCAATTTCTATGAGCGGATTGTACCGATTACCAATGGTCGAGCAGACAATGTCATTACGCAAAGCACGCT
Organism: Sphingobacterium prati; assembly: GCF_013167215.1. Taxonomy (GTDB): domain Bacteria; phylum Bacteroidota; class Bacteroidia; order Sphingobacteriales; family Sphingobacteriaceae; genus Sphingobacterium; species Sphingobacterium prati. Next base: position 5,497 of record NZ_JABJWY010000018.1, on the reverse strand, counting down.
CCTTCAAAATGGAACTGAAAACTTCTTCCAGATCAACTTAAAGACAATTCAGGGGGCACCGCTAATAAACAGTAACGTGAACTATACCCTCCAACAGGATGGCCTAAAAGAAAAGACCGGGCGCTTAAAATCAAATGAAAATGGAACAATAACACTTGAGCTCAAAGATAATTTTAGGGGCGGAACATTATCCCTACAATTTTTATCATCAGATAAAAGACGCGTATTAAAGAATTTTACAATCCCAGATCCAAACCTACGGAACAGTATCCAAATTTTCCCTGAAGGTGGTGAACTCGTAGAAAATATCTTAAGCAAAACCGGCGTCAAAGTGCTTAGTCCTGCAGGCTTGGGCCTGAAGTCAAAAATCAAAATCGGAGAGGAAAACCAGGCTCCCATCATTGAATTTGAGACGAATGACCTCGGCATGGGAAGTATGCCGCTTATTTTAAGCACAGGGAAAAAATATATTGCCACGGCAGTATTCCCAGGCGGAAATTCGGTGAGTACCACACTGCCTCCGGTGGCTGCTTCAGGCTATGTACTCACTGTCAACTCCGGTTTAAAAGATAAAATCGCCGCGCAGTTATCGGCTACAGCTGACCTTGTAACGGGTAAAGAAGTCTATCTCATTGCACAATACAATGGACTTGTTTTACATGCTGTTAAACAAAAGTTAAACGGGCCGGAAATATTATTCAACATTCCCAAACAAGATCTTCCTTCGGGAGTAATCCAATTATCAGTACTGAATGAACACCTGGTTCCGATCATCGAAAGGCTCGTATTTAGTTACAATGCTCCAAAAACAATGCTACCCATAACCTTACAATTGAACAAGCCAACATTTACAACACGGGATCAGGTAATCGCAAATCTTTCGGTGAAGGAAGGTAGCAGTGATACGTCAAAAATAGCAGCACTCTCAGCTTCGGTAATTAACCTCAATAAAGCCGATACTGCTGTAGCACAATATTATTCTTCGATTGTCTCCGAGCTGCTCTTAAAATCCGATCTCAGGGGCTTTATAGAACGTCCAAATTATTACTTTGAAGATCTCAACAACATCAAGTTCAATGAGCTTGACAACCTTATGCTGATCCAGGGCTGGCGTAAGCTAGATTGGAAAAATTATCTTAATACGACGAATAATGCGTACCTTCCGGAGAAGGGCCTTACGGTCTCGGGCACTGTTAAAAAAACCGGACGAAAGGCACTTGTTCCGAATGCGAAAGTTACTTTAATCCCCACGAGCAATATGATGCTAAGTGTAGATACACTGACAAATAATGATGGTAAATTTGCTTTTGATGACCTGCTGTTTGCGGATAGTATCAAGTTTATTGTAACCGGGAATGGTCAAAAAGAGAAGAATAGAGTGGATATTCTTATCGACAATCCAAATATTCCTAGCGTAAAGGAAAGTAAAGACAGGCCATTGATTATGAATGATATTAATACCACCTTAATCGATCAGCTCAAGGATAATCAACAATTTTTGGCTGAACTTGAAGCTGCCGGCATCATTCAAAAAAGCATTAAATTGGAGGAAGTCCAAGTCAACAGGGTAAATGCCAATAAAGCGGACAAAAACTCAAGAAACCTCAATGGCCCAGGCCGTGCAGATCAGGTGATAACAGCCGAGGACCTATCCACCTGCGCCACCTTGGAACAATGCCTTGCAGGAAGACTAGTGGGTGTTATTTTTAGAAATGGAGTACCCTACAGTACACGGTCAGTGGGATTAAATGGCGGCAGCCCCATGCAGGTGATCTTAGATGGCATGTATATTGAACCTGATCAGATAAGCATGATCAACGTCCCGGATATCGCGAGTATCGAAGTATTGAGGAGTGGCGGAAATACCGCTATCTATGGTATGTATGGCGGAAACGGTGTATTGGTTGTCACAAGTAAATCTGGTGATGCACTATCGGCTTCCTACACACCGACAGGAATCGTAACTATTTTACCTAAAGGCCTCCATGTGAACCGTAACTTTTTTAAACCACAATACAACAGCACTCAAAAACACGAACTCAAGCGCGATCTGAGAACGACAATCGCCTGGGAACCTAATCTGGTAGCAGGGAAAGATGGGAAAGCCAAATTTGATTTTTTCACTTCTGATGAAGCGGGGATATATAAAATCACCATTGAGGGAATTGACATGGAGGGCAAAATCGCTCATCTTGAATATTTAATAGAAGTAAAGCCACAATAGCAAGCCGAACAAACCGTTATAAATTTAAATAAACTCGTTATGGAGCATATCAAAACCACAATAGAAGATCATATCTTAGGCATTTTTTTGGATCGGGGAAAATCAAACGCCATCGATACCGTGTTATTGAAAGAGCTTATAGAGACCTTGGAGTCAAACCAGGAAAACGAGGCTGTACAAGGAGCAATTCTTATTGGTAAAGAGAACTTCTTTAGTGCCGGACTTGACCTCATTACCTTATTTGATTACAATGTGGATCAAATCAGAGAATTCTGGAATCTATTTTTAGAGGCTACCTCGCTCTTGGCATCCTTTCCAAAGCCGATCGCAGCGGCTATATCTGGCCATAGCCCAGCTGGAGGTTGTGTATTTGCTTTGTGCTGCGATTATAGAATCATGGCGGAAGGTAATTTTGTCATTGGACTTAACGAAATACCAGTTGGGCTCATTGTTCCGGAAAGTATCTTTCAACTTTACGCTTTCTGGATTGGGAGACGAAACGCGTATCAGAACCTGCTTGAAGGAAAATTGCTCACTCCTAATGAAGCAAAAGCACAAGGTTTAGTAGATGATGTTGTTCCGGCAAACATGCTTTTTAATACCGCGACAAAGAAAATAAAACAGATTTCACAGCTTAATCAAAAAACCTGGCGGACCTCCAAACTGAACTTCAGAAAAGAAATAATTCTTAAATTGCGCGAGAATAGAGAAGAAACTATTCAAGAAATCCTCGTGCAATGGTGGCTGCCATCAACAAGGTCAATATTAAAGTCGATCATCGATAACTTGACGTCAAAAAAATAGTATTAAATAATAAACAACATGAGAAATCTCTTTTTCTTTGTTCTGATCTGTATCTCGATAGGTGTATTCTCCTGCAGAAACAATAAAAAGGAAGACAAGGCCGTAAAAATTGCCCAAGATTCTATCCCCTTAGATACGATAAGCAACCCCGACACAATCGAAAAGGAAGTCAAAAAAGAGGATACTGAAACCGTGGAACATGTTTTGGAAAAAATAGCCAAAGCGTATACCGATCAAGATAGCAAAACAATCAATAATTATATACACCCCAAATTAGGCATTTATATCATCTATCGCCCGGGGGCGCTGGACTCGTATGTACACCAAAATAATTTTAGCTTTGCCAAACCGATCCCAGAGTATCACTCGTATGAAAAACTGAGTTACAAAGGGCCTTTAAAAGTAGGAAAGCTTCCCGTTTTTGACTGCGGCACAATGAAATGGGATAAACTCGGTTTTTTTTATGACAAGAAATCGCATCCAAATGAACTGTCACAAACAGCCAAGTTTATGAATGAGATTTTAGACGCAAAAATTACAGGTAACGAATTACAACGATTAAGAAACATAGAAGTCAGAAGCTATCGCGCGATAATGACCTCCAATGAAAGTGAAGAACCATTTGTTTTTCACCTTACAAAAGAAGGAGGAAAATGGTACATCACGGTCATTGATCGTGCATATGCGGGTTGTGACGCCTAAAAGATTTTTTTACATTTAGCCATATTTAATAATAATGGGAAATTTAGACAAAGACATACAAAAGAAAATCGACGAATGGTTGACCTCAAATTATGATGAGGAAACAAGAGGTGCAGTTCAGAAGTTAATAGATGATCAGGCTGAGACGGAGCTGATCGATTCATTCTACAGGGATCTTGAGTTTGGCACGGGCGGCTTAAGAGGGATTATGGGTGTAGGTTCCAATCGCATGAATAAATATACGATTGGAAAAGCGACACAGGGCTTATCGAACTATCTCAAAAAGCAGTTTCCTGATCAGGAGATCAAGGTAGCCGTAGCTTACGATAGCCGTAACAACTCCCAATCTTTTGGTCAGCTTGTGGCCCAGGTATTTGCTGCCAATGGTATCAGGGTCTATCTCTTCAATGAATTGCGTCCTACACCAATGCTGTCTTTTGCCATCCGTCATTTTGGATGCCAGAGCGGTGTCATGTTAACGGCTTCGCACAATCCCAAGGAATACAATGGTTATAAAGCTTATTGGAATGATGGCTCGCAATTGACTGCGCCCCATGATAAAAATGTCATCGATGAGGTCAATGCAATCACCTCTGTAAAAGATATCCAGTTTGAAGGAAATAGCCAAAATATTATTCCTGTCAGTGAAGAGATTGACCAGATTTATATTGATGCCAATAAAGCATTGAGTATACATCCTGAAGCTGTTCGGGCACAAAAGGATTTAAAAATAGTCTATTCTCCGATCCACGGCACTGGAATTACAATCGTACCAAAAATGCTGGCATCATGGGGTTTTGAAAACGTTACAGTAGTCACCGAGCAGGCCACACCGGATGGAAATTTTCCAACGGTAATCTATCCGAATCCGGAGGAGGAGGACGCGATGGCCTTAGCAAAGAAAAAAGGTGAAGAGATTGACGCAGATTTGGTTTTAGCAACCGATCCAGATGCAGACCGTGTCGGAATAGCTGTTAAAAACAGCCAGGGACAATTTCAGTTACTCAATGGTAATCAGATCGGCAGTTTACTAATTTACTATGTCTTAAGTGCAAAGAGTGATCTAAAACAGTTGGGGCACCACCCATACATCGTTAAAACGATTGTAACCAGCAACCTTCAGGCAGATATTGCCGATCATTACCATGTAGCGCACTACGAAACCCTCACAGGCTTTAAATATATCGGCGAGCTGATCACAAAATTAGGTGATTCAGCACACTATCTTGCCGGCGGAGAGGAAAGCTACGGCTACCTGGTCGGTGACCTGGTCAGAGATAAGGATGCGCCTAATTCCTGTGCTTTCCTGGCAGAAATGACTGCATATTTTAAGTCAAAAGGTAAGACGGTCTATGACGTATTATTGGATATTTATCAAGAATTTGGCTGCTATCAGGAAAAATTGATTTCCTTAACGAAAAAAGGAAAAGCCGGAGCCGAGGAAATACAGGCCATGATGGCTGGACTGCGCCAAAATCTACCCACGACACTTGGGGGAATCGAAGTTAAAGAAATTCGAGACTACCAACTTTCCCAAACGACTGACATGAAAACAGGTAATACAAACGAGATTGCTCTTCCAAAGTCGGACGTATTGCAATTCATTACCGCAGATGGAGACGTGATTTCGGCGAGACCATCCGGTACGGAACCCAAAATCAAGTTTTATTGCTCCGTTAAAGGAATACTCCAGGCAAAAGAAGACTATCCAAGTCTTCAACACCTATTAGCAGAAAAAGTAGACCGTATGATGAAAGATATTGTTGG
>NZ_JABJWY010000017.1 GCF_013167215.1 Sphingobacterium prati | reverse complement strand
TGTGTTAGTTCTGTTGTTCTTATTTGTTGACTCAAAACTACAACACAATAGGCCCCTAGCCTACGGGCTTTAGATCAACACATAGGAAAACTCGGTGAATGGCGGAAATGGGGAGGTAGAGTAAAATAAGAGCATTTTTTACACCTAAACAAAAAACAAGAGTAATTTTTTACTGTTTTTACACTCGTAACACACACAGAAGTAAAATTTACACTCGAAGAAATGAATAAATTTGACCGAAAATTCACATAAAGCTGCTATAAGACACCTTTCGAGAGAAAGGACCAACATAAAAATTGGCGTCGTACAGTGAAAATCCAATTGTCTTCAAAAACATTGGATGACGAAACAAAAAAGAGGAAACGATAAGAAACATAAAAATTACTGTACAATTAAACGCTAAGAGAAAGGGTCTGATTAACATCAGGCCCTTTTGACGTAAAAAAGCCACATCTCTTGACATGGCTCTATAACATTTATATTTATTTGAGATGGCTTTTATTTATACGAATTGATTGATTTGGATACTTTCCATTCATTGCTCACACGTTCCAAGGTAACGAGATCAGTCTTAGTGAAGTTCTCAAACTTCATTGTAACCTTGGCTACCATATAGTCAGCTGACTCTTCGATAATGTCGGTAGTTA
>NZ_JABJWY010000016.1:133-364994 GCF_013167215.1 Sphingobacterium prati | reverse complement strand
TTATTGAATTTATTTTCCCCGATCTGCTCGGTCAATTCCTTATTGATCGATTCCGTTTCCTGTAATGCCTCTTCTTTCTGGCCCAAAATCTTACGGTTGTGCTTCGATCGCCATACGAAATAGGTGACCGCCACAACAAGCAATACCAACGCTACGATTGAAATTTTAACCGCTTTTGACACCTTTATATCAGACTCCTTGTCTTTCGCATTCAAAACCTGATTAAGGACAACATCTATTACCTGTTTATTTTCACTTTCCAAGGAGTCATTCAATAAAACATACGCTAGTTCATATTCCCTAGCTTTTTCATTTCCTAATTTATAGGTTCGATAATAGTCCGCTAAAAACTTATAACTTTTTCTAATTAGGTCTCTATTTCCTACCTCTTTCGCATTGACTAAACTCTTTTCATAATACTGTATAGCTTTTTCGGGGTTGAGCCTCCTTTCCTCCAGATTCCCTAAATAATGATAGGTATTAAAAGTTATAGCTATGTTATATTTTTCAATAAGTTCCAGCGATTTATTAAGTTAATATTCTGATTTCGCAAAATCCCGTTTTTTAGAATATAAATCACCTAAAATATCATACGCTCCGATATATATATATTTTTCGTTCTTTTCATCAAAGTCTCGTAAACTCTCTAATTGAAGCAGACAATATTTCTCAACAGAATCAAGCTGTTTTAGTTGATTAAAAGTAGCACTTAAATTTGCGTAGATATTGAGATTGGTTCTTTTTTGGTGCATCTCATTCTCCAAATTCTTCGTACTGGCCAACTGCAAACGAAACTCCCGGATTGCTTGTTGAAACAATTCGAGCTTTAGATAAGCTCTTCCTCTCACCCAATGTATCTCGGTTTGCATGAGTATGTTTTCACGATAATATTTCGTGGACTCAATACTTTTTAGATGTTTGAAACTTTCTTTAAACAGGCCAATATTTACAAGCGCATCAGCCGCAAAAAAATGAGTTTTTGCGATTCCTGTATCATAGTTGGCAGTAGTTGCGATGTCGAGCGCTTGCAGGGATTTCTCTAACTGCTGCACAAAATCAGCTTGCTGGTGGGATTCTCTTACTTTTACCAATAAGGAGTCAACTTTTTGTTGTTTTTGTCCATCCCCAGCACTTGCCCCTAACGTAAATATAAATAGAATTAAAAATAGAAAATACTTCTTCATTTTGTAGGTTGTCAAATTAAGTTTTGTCCACAACCATGTTAGCTTTGTAACCATGGTGTGATGGCTACAAAACTAAGGATTTCAAATGAAGTAAAGAAAGTTTGGGCTAACAGAAGCGTATACGATTCCTAAACCGCTTCTCTCTGGGATCAGCTCCGAAGAATGCCAGCCGGAACACATGCGGTGTCCTATTTTTAGCGGCAAATTCGCAATGTACAGCACTATTTTTTTCAATTTCCTTTCTTAAAACGGTCTCATGATGCAACCAAAGCGCTTAAAAATAAAAACGTAGACCTTAAAAATTGGGTAGCAGATAACAAGTTGCTCTTGCAAATTCCGTTAGACTTTAACGAGGTAGAAGACTTTTATAACTATCTAAAAGCCGATCCGTCGAAAGATTACACTTATTTTGATGCCTGGGCATTTTTAAAAGTCTTGCAGCAAAACAGCAACAAACGAGCACAGATATGGGGATAGAAAAAAATAAAAAAGATTCTCCACATAATATTGAAGATGCACTATTCAGAGGGAAGTATAATACCATGACCTTAGCGGAAATTTTACTGGAGGCTGACAGCCTCGATAAGAATGTTGTCATCTATTTTACGGGCTGGAACCATACGCAGCAACGGACGGACCGTTTTAACCAACGATTCAGGTCTGAATCTGCCTCTGATGATCTATCATTAAAAGATAACAATTGGAAAAAAATAGCCGCTTAGGATACCCCAAGCGGCTTAATATTACGCAAAAAAAAGACATTCCGTGCTAGTTCCAACCGGGATTCTGTACCAAATTTGGATTCTTGTCTATTTCAGCTTGCGGGATTGGAAACCAATAGTTTTTTCCAGTAAAAATGCGCTTTTGATAGACCGAACGTTTGAAAAAAGCCTTGGGATTAGACTCACTATCGTCCTTTTCAGTTCCGGAAAAATTCATCCCATAAAAATTTCCATTCAATGTGGTCTCTCCTATCTTCCAGCGTCGAATATCGCGGTAACGGATTCCTTCATTATTGAGCTCTACACGACGTTCATTCCTAATGGCCTTGCGCATCGCCTCTTGTGAAGCCGGTACAGGCAGTGCATTAGGCCCAGCTCCATATTGTGGTACTCCGCCACGCACACGGATCAAATTGACGTACTTTAAGATATCCGGATGATTGGGTTCCGTCTCGTTGAGGGCTTCGGCATAATTCAGATAAGCCTCTCCCAAACGATAAAGTATACCCGGCCGATAAGGATTTGTGTTATTGCGCGGGTCATGGTCTGGATGAACTTTCTTCCGGATGAGATAGCCATTCTGTGGCGCATCGTGGGTAGGCCCTCCATCCCAGTTGCCGCTGTAAAACTGCGTGGTGCGATTTTCCCTCCTATACCAGGCTCCATTGTATAATACAGAAATATAGAAGCGCGGTTCGCGATGGGTATACATGTTATAAGTTCCCTCTAACGTAACTTTGCCATTGCCCTGAGACTCGACCCAACGCGTATTTCTGACTTCTGCAGTTTTTGAAAAACCTTTCTCCTGATAGCCGGACAATGGATCGTCGATGGTCCTGCCATTCTCCATAAAGAAGGCATCGACCAATGATTGCGTAATCCCTAATCCCCCGTTGCCACCAGTTCCCCTAGGTTGAGCATGGCGGTCATACTCCCCGAAATTACAGTCGGGCCGGGCAAAAAGAATCTCTTCATTGCCGTCCTGTGGCCTACGGAACAACATGTTCTGATAGGATAGAAATGGATCAACAGAACCATCACTATTATATTCTATATACAATTTGTGCCCGGCTGCCTCAGCTTTTTCGATAAGGAGCTTGGACGCTGCCACTGCGGATTTCCATTTATCTGCCGTATAAGTAGCATTAAATATCGCTTCACCTTTGTTATTGGTAAAACCAGCATAGGATGTATTTCCATTGACCAATGGACTTGCTGCAAATAAAAGAAGACGTGCCCTGACCGCCAGACACATTATGGAAGTTGCCCGACCATACTTTTGTGCCGCACTATACCTTGCTGGCAGAACTTCCGATAAATCCAATAGTTCTTTATCTGCCCATTGTACCACCTGATCAAAGGGAGTCTGTCCAATCATCAGTTCCTCAGCAGGTGCATTGGGATCTGACAAACCAAGATGGAATGGTATTGCACCATAGGTTTCCAGTAAAAGTGTATAATAATAGGCAATCATAAAGCGGGCCTCGCTTTTCATTAGGTTGACCTCTTCTTCGGTCACCAATTGCGCAGGGTTGGGCTTGACATTGTCCAGAAAAATATAGGCCGAACGGATACGCTTGGGAAGCTCCACCCAATAATTGGGGTCCCAGGATGTACTCGGATTCCAGTTCCCAGTCTGCATACCAATAACCGACCAGCCAAACTGTTCCCAACCGGTAGACGGAGCCATATCATCAGAGAGTGGATCCCAGCCCAGCGTCCGCGTATTTCCCCAATAAGGATCGGGCACATTGCTGTATATACCCGCCAGCCAATCTTCCGTTCTGGTCTTATCTTTAAAAATCATTTCAAGGGTAAGCTGATCATCAGGGCTTTTGTCAAGATATTTCGAACAGGCCCCCATTGTGATACCCAAAGCCGCCAGCACTAATACTCGGGTAATCTTATGTTGTATTTTCATCTTCATCATTGGTTAATGCTATTTAAAATTTAACTCTAGACCCATCGATACCGATTTCATTATTGGGTATCGCATGCCGTTATTTGAACCCAGTTCGGGATCCCAAAGCTTAAAATCGCTGATTGTTAACAAATTATTTCCACGTAGGAATATTCTAAAATTTCGGATGGAAAGATGGTCTAGCAATTTTGGCGGTAAGCTATATCCGACCTCAACATTGCGCAAACGAACAAAGCTCATATCGCGTAACCACCAAGTAGATGCCAGATTGTTATTGGCACTTTGGTAATCGGACAACCGTGGGTAAAAAACATCCTGGCTGGGGTTGCTCACAGTCCATCTGTCTGAAACATTGTCAAATATATTCCCCATGGCACCATTGGCACTTCCTGGAATAAAATTAGAACCACCGATAATGCGGTAGGTCCGCGAAATTCCCTGGAAAAAGAAGCCAAAATCAATGGCCTTGTACCGCAGGTTGGAGCCAAAACCGAATACGATCTGTGGATCTTCGGTACCGCCAATTGCTGTTCTGTCAAGTGCATCGACGACTCCATCACTATTCAGGTCACGGTAGCGGATATCGCCGGGGCGAACCGGCCCGAATGTATGCCGCGGGATATCGGGACGTAGTGTACCATTGGACACATCTGAAAAATCAGCATCAGTAAACAGTCCCTCATCAATAAAGCCAAACAGCTGCCCAATCGGCCGGCCGGTAGAGGAACGTGTGCTTCCCACCACTGCAATAGGCTCATCTTGCTCCAGGATCTTATTACGGGCATAGGTAAAGGTGCTACGCACGGAAAGGAAAAAATTTGGATTCAACTGCTTGTTCAACTCAAGTGACATATCTATACCTTTATTGTTGACGCGCCCAAAATTTGCCCATGGTGCATTGGTAAAACCACTGGAACCGGGAATGGAGCGGCGCTGCATAAAAATGTCTTCGCGATTCTCATTAAATAAATCAAGCTGGAATTCTAATGCTCGCCATAATCCGAGTTCGACACCAATATTGGATTTGGCGACTGTCTCCCAAGTAAGGCTACTATTCCCCTGATCGCCTTCCATACGGCCTGCACGCTTAAAGTCGTTGTTTAAGCCCCAGGAGTAACCGCCAGTCTCATTAATGGTCGTAATATAAGCGAACCGACGGCCATCAAGCTTGTCGTTACCGACAAGTCCATACGAACCGCGAAGTTTAAGTTTAGAAATTGTACTTTTCAGCTGTTCCATAAATGGTTCTTCGGATATGTACCAACCCAAGGCAAAGGAAGGAAAGAAACCGTAGCGTTTGCCGGGAGCAAAGTTTTCGGATCCGTTATAGCCAAAGTTGAACTCAGCAATATACCTATTGTTATAGTTGTAGGAAAATCTGCTGGCTATTCCTTGATTCCGATAAGGCAACAGATCACCATTATCGTAGTTACGCTGATTGTACAAGAACATACCTTCTACATTGTGATTGCCAAAAGACTGGGTATAGTTGATGGCTCCTTCGAGGTACATGCTTTTATCGCCCCAGTCTGAGTTTTTTTCATAACCTAAAAACTCTTGGCCATAGCTGTCAATCACAAGCTGTAATTTCCCATTTTCGTCCCGACCGATGGCTGGATTATAATAATCCGGACTTTTACTCCTTACAACGGACGTGTTTGAATACCTGTCGAACGAGAAAAGCCCCCTTGCTTTTAATCCCTTGAGCCAAAACGAAAGATCCTGCTCTACAGCAAATAAGGATTCAATTTTGCTTGCGCTGATGCGTTCATAGCCACGTTGCGTTGCCAAAGCCCAGGGATTTGTACGCTGTGGCGTACGTGGTATCTCACCTGAAGAGTAAATGGTGGGATGGACATATGGAGGAATCGTAAATGCTTCCTGAAATAGGTCATCCACACTTTGGGGCGCACGGGTCCGATCCTGCAGATAGCCTCCAATATTGAGCCGGAAGAGCGTGGTCGGACTGACATTAATATCCACATTGGAGCGTACATTATAACGGTTTAAACGGGAGGAAGAATTCCAGGCCTGTTTCTCATCACGTTCAATCAACCCACCCTCGCGATAATAGGAGGTAACCAAGGAATAACGCAGGATATCCGAGCCCCCATTGACGCTCACGTTGCCTCTTGAATTCCCAGCACGATCGCGGAGTACTGCATCGAGCCAGTTGACATCTGGATAAAGATCTGGATCAGTTTGGTTCCGGATATTTTCGATTCGCTCTTTAGAATATAATCCCTGTTCACCTCGCTCCTCCCGGATACTGTTCATAATCTCCAGATAATCAGCAGCCCCAACAAACTTAGGAAGCTGGATGGGAGATGTGATGCCCTGCTCAAAACGGGCAGAAACACTAGGCTTTCCCACCTTACCCCTTTTGGTGTTGATCAGGATCACACCATTTGCGCCACGAACACCATAGACCGCACTTGCTGCGGCATCTTTTAAGATCGAAAATGATTCGATCTCTTCGGGATCCATATTGTCCAACGAACGTTCTACTCCATCGACAAGAATCAATGGGCTGCGGCTTCCCCCGAAAGTGCTGATACCACGTATCCAAAAATTCGAATTATCATAACCCGGTTCGCCGGAACGCTGTACAGCGATGATGCCCGCCAGTTGTCCAGCAAGATTATTGCTCATGGAACGGGAAGTTCCAATCTGCAATCGTTTGGGTTCAATAGTTGTGATTGCCCCTACCACAGAAGCTCGCCGTTGTGTTCCAAAACCGACGACGACAACTTCATCCAGCGCGCTAACGCTGTCGGCGAGCACTACAGTATAATCTCCACTTGCCTTAAGCGCCACGCGTTGACTTACATAGCCGACCAAACTCACTATAAAATAGCTATCCTGAAGGTCCAATTTGAGCCTAAACTGACCATCCTCATCGGTAGAAGTTGTATTTTTACCCTGGCCGCTGCTCACAGTTGCCCTGGCTAGGGCAATCTGGCGCTGGTTGACCACACGACCGAACACCACACGATCCTCCTGAACTGTAGCTTGCCTGTCCAAACGCTTTACGATGATCGTATTGTCTTTTATGGTATAAGAGGCTTTTAAAGTTGAAAAAATTCGATCCAGAACCACCTTTATCGGCTGATCTCTGAACGTCATCGAAATACGTTTGGAATCGTCAATATCGTTTGGCGAATAAATAAATTTTAACCCCGTTTTGGAATTTAGCTCTTTAAATACTTGCTTAACTGGAAGGTTGTTAAAATCTAGGGTAATGTTTTTTTGGACATCAAAAAATGGCCTGGCTGAACTAAATAACCAGACAAGACAGCCAAAAAAAAGGCATAAAAAGTTTCGCGCAAACTTAATTTGTTTGCGGGATGTCATAAGTAATTTATACATTTGAAAATTGATTAATAGTTGATCATTATCCAAAGCCTTTACGGCACGATTAGGAATGTAGCAGCATTCCTAATTTTTTTTACGGATTTGCTTGTGTTACATATATCTTTCCTTTCTTTTCTGAATAGTTTATATTGTTGGTCATTTTAATGATATTTAGGACTTCCCGAATATCTTCATATCTGCTGATCATACCCGTGATCGGAAGATTTGCGATCGCTGGTTCGATATCAATATCAGCTCCATACCACTGTTCAAATTCAAGTACGACATCCGCAAAGTTTTCATTATCGAAGTAAAATAAGCCTTTTCGCCACGCATTGGCTTTTTCGATATTCTTGGACTGGATCAGTAAAATATTCGGCTTATCTTCCTGTACGAAAGCCTGTTGACCGGGCTTAATCAGCACTTGGGTACCGTAGTGATTGTGTGTAAGTCGGATACTGCCTTCGCTCAACAGTACATTTTCCTCCAAGCCGTTGGCGGTATTAACGTTGAATTTGGTACCGAGAACTTCAATGGTCTGTAAGGAAGAGTGAACCAAAAAGGGAACTTTCCGTCCCATAGCGTACTGCTTATGCACATCAAAGAAAACCTCTCCCCTAACATGTACAGAGCGGTTGCCCTTATTGAAGTTGGGATCAAGCTCTAGTGATGCCATATAGTTGAGCCACACCTGTGTACTGTCGTCCAACAAAACTGAAAAGACCCGTCGCGAAGGATTCTCAATCCGTAGTTTACTGTTACCGGCCGTTTGCGTGAGTGTGCCAAGTGCCAGTACTTTTTCCTCGTTTATGGTCATGTAATGACTACCTGGAGGCAATGTATCCAATAGATCAAAATGCTCTTGACTGCCAACGAATAAAGATGGGTTTTGGAGATTTGCCTGTTGCGGCCTGTCAGTGGTATTGTAATGGTCGATAATCCGATAAGATATATATATGCCCAGCACCACAAATAGACTTGCGGCTGCGTACCAGGCTGTATGTAGACGGAAAGCAGATACCCGAGGTTTTCCAATGCGCTGCTGCACCCCTGCTTTGATTTCTTCACCGATACGCGCTAGATCGTCAGTCTCAGATTTACCTCTGTCCATGGCATCATACAGATGTTCGACAAGCTTTTGCTCCTTGTGATTCGCACTCCCCGAAATATATCGGTCGAGAAGATCTTTTAAAACTGCACGAACATGACGTTTCCTTTCAGACATATCAAATGGTTTATAATGGTCCCTTTCCTATATGTCGTTGTCACCCCTGGTAATTCCCAAAAAAAATTAAAAAAACATGAAAAGAATTTTGTGTATCAGATCTTTTAACGTGTTTGTTGTATTGAGCAATTGATTTTGAACGGTTTTGGTAGATATTCCAAGCAATTTAGCGATCTCCTTGACCGTCTTATCTTCGTTGTACCGCAATTGGAATATCGCTCTACGTTTGTGTGGCATACGTGCGATCCATCCGTTGAGTATGGTTTGGAGTTCAACTTGTATATATCGCTCATCGGCAGTTGATCCGTCACTCAACTTTTCGACCAATGTTTCCAGTTCGTCAAAATACTTTTTCTCTTTTCTAAACTTGTCGATCACTTTAAAACGCACAGCTTGGCAAAGATAATGGTCTATATCTTGGATCGTTTTGCGATCACGTTTCTCCCATAAGTCAATGTATATATCTTGAACAATTT
Organism: Sphingobacterium prati; assembly: GCF_013167215.1. GTDB lineage: Bacteria > Bacteroidota > Bacteroidia > Sphingobacteriales > Sphingobacteriaceae > Sphingobacterium > Sphingobacterium prati. The sequence goes on along the minus strand of NZ_JABJWY010000016.1, from coordinate 356,112 downwards.
CTTTTGCGACATTTTCATCTTGTAACCTTCGAACAGCGATTCCATACAACTTCTTCCAGCTACGATGATAAAGTTCGTCAAATGCGCCTTCATTTGATTCTTTCACCAAAAGAAAAAGATCCTCTAGACTCATATTTCGCATAGCTAACGATTTATATTGTTCCGAAATTATAGTGGCTTAAAATTGATGAATGCAATATATAAATTCTGAGGGGAACTTCCTATAAAAGTTATACATTCAACAGAACTTATAAAGCTGTTAAATAGTTTTAGCTCGGTATCGAACACGCTTGATTATTATCGCACCACCTCCCTCAAGTATAGGATATATTTGAATACGCTATACTTCCTGGGACAATGCATACCATGTTGACACAAAAAAACAGATTTGTTAATGGCTATGATTCCCGATTTCCTTGATTTGGAATCTTATATCGGGATGACAAGAAAAGATTTGATGCACAATACCGTATCCGCTACTTAAAATCAAATAGTGATCCGTCCTGATAATGATTCAAGCGGTTTCATCAGTATTACTTATTTACTAACATCATTTAATAATATAATATCCTCAGAACTTAGTCTCACTTCTGGTGCTGCAAACAAAGTTTTAAGTTGGGATTCACTGGTTGCACTTACAATAGGTGCTGTCACCAACGGATTTGCTAAGAGCCAAGCTAAAGCAACAGATGCCTGAGTCACCTCATATTTAGCACTGATCTGATCTAATGCATTTAACACCTTTAACCCTTTATCATTCAAATATTTTCTCACCCCCTCACCTCTGGCACTCTTATTTAGATCATCTTCATTACGATATTTTCCAGTAAGGAAACCGGCCGCCAATGACCAATATGTAAAAACACTCAAATCGTATTCTTTGACCAAATCAGCGTACTGAGTTTCAAAAATTTCTCTCTCCAGTAAATTATAATGTGGTTGCAATGCCACATATTTGGGAAAATTGTTTTTTTCAGCAACCTCAAAAGACGCTTTCAATCTTTCTGGAGATAGATTTGAAGCGGCGATATACCGTACCTTCCCAGCTTTAACGATTTCAGCATAAGCTTCCAAAGTCTCTTCCACCGGTGTTTTATTATCATCAAAATGTGTATAATAGAGATCAATATGATCTGTCTGAAGTCTTGCAAGGGATTGGTCAACTGATTTTAAGATATGTTTTTTACTGATATCATAACCGTGCTCTTTTGTTTCAGAGCCTACTTTTGTTGCTATTACCAACTCATTTCTATTATTGCGCTGCTTCACCCATTTTCCGATGATCTCTTCCGATTGACCACCTACTCCATTTACCCACCAAGAATAAGTATCAGCGGTATCAATAAAATTAAAACCCGCGGCAGTAAACTGATCTAAAATATCAAACGATTGTTTTTCATCCAAAGTCCAACCAAAAACATTTCCTCCAAAATTAATTGGTGAGATCAAAAGGTCTGTATTTTTTATTTTTCTTTTTTCCATAACATGGATATTCTTAAACTTTTAAACTATTACGAATTTACTTAGGAATGATCGAGAATCAGTTTTAATAATTGCCATTTTTCAGTAAATTAACAAAATAGCAAAGAAGACGATAAATATAAGGGTAAGCAAGAATTTGACGCGTATTTTTCACAACGTCCTATGTTTATATATATAAAATCCGCCCCCATAAGGGGCGAATTTCATTATTTACTGAGCTTAAGCTCTATAAATGTTGGGTAATGATCGGAAATATAATGTGTATAGTCATTCTTGATGATACCACTTTTGGTAACACCTGATGCTGCTACTGAATTGGCCCAAATAAAATCAATACGTTTGGGATGACCGGTATTGTTCTGCTTGATATTTCCGTTACCATCCTTAAAGGTCGGAACAGAACTTTCAAACTCCTTATGCAATAAGCGATAAGTATCCTGAAATCCTGCTTCACGCAACTTACCCAATACAGAATAATCAATCTGTCCGTCGTGCAAATTACGGATGTGATCCTGTTTTTGCTCGCTCTGTAGCATTGCATTCAAGACCTCCTGACCATATTTATCCTTGTCCGAAATATCCAGGGAATTAAAATCACCCATAATGAGTACAGGCTCATTACTAGAAATTTCATTGACTTGTGCTAAGACATCGGTCACTTCTTTCAAACGTTTCTGATAACTGAAAGGCGAAAAATGAATGACAAAGATGTGTACTCCCTTTATTTTCGCATAGATGTAGCTATGCCACATATTTTCGGTGACTTTCCTAAAGTTGACTAAAGGATACTTGGAGGTAATGGCCACAGGAAATCCTTCTTCTTTAGATTGTAGCACATAATCGTGACCGATACGTTGTCCCAGTTGCTCCAGCGTCTTTTGGGTATATCCATTCATTTCTTCGAGTGCTATCACATCCGGCTTCCATTCCTGTGTAAAGTTGACAAACCGATCTATATTGACCGAATCTTTCTTTAATCCATAAAGGACATTATACGATACAATCTTTAATGTTTCCTGCGCATATGCTACGCACACATTCACAGCCATAACGATGGCAACAACAATCGTATTTTTATAATTTTTCATATTCTTATCTCTTAAGTTCCTGATTTGTCCCAACCTTTATTCTGTTCGAGCTTGGGGTTTAACTGAAGTTCTTGGGTGGGAATTGGATAATAGTAATCTTTTTCCTCTGTCCATTTTTTTAGGATGTCCGGCAAATTGACAATACGGCCTCCGCTTTTTCCATTTTCTAAAACAAGTTCACCTAGTTTCTGATATTGGACACCGGGCTTTTTGGTTGGTGCAGTGCCTTCATAAATAACAAGATCCAATTTGCCATCTTGATCCAAATCATACTCACCTGCTCCAGGAAAATACATGCCATAAAAAGGTTTGGCGACTTTCGCTCCTTCTTTCCATCGCAAAAGATCATCGTAACGCAATCCTTCTTTAACCAATTCAATGCGTCTCTCACGCCGGATTTCCAATATCGTCCCTGTCTGTCCGTTTTTCGTAACGTTGGGATAAGCCGACAATAGATAAGGGTCTGCTTTGGCATTTGCGTCTGTCAATATTAGATTTGGCATATTAACGCGATCTCGTAGTAACTTAATGGATCTATCGATATCACTCTGGCTGATCGTACCCAATTCGGCCTTTGCTTCGGCATAGTTCAATAATACCTCAGCATAACGGATAATGGGCATATCATTGCTGCTTTGTCCGGCATCAAAGGCCGGTGAAAGAATATACTTTACATATTGATAACCTGTCACTGATGTTGCAAAATCCGGAACTGAGGTGGTACTCATACCGATACGTTTGTAACCCGGTGTACGAATGGTTTGCGATAGCCTCGGGTCGCGGTCCTGCGTTTCTTCGTAAAACGATAGTTTATCAAAATTAGGCTTGTCCGTAAATCGGCTTCCATCTTTCATCAAATAACTATTCACAAGTTCTTTGACCATTCCTGGGCGGCCAAAAGAGGCCGACAGAATATAGAAATTCGCAGAATGTACAAAAGGAACAGATACGCTATACTGCCGTGCCAAAATCATTTCCATAGGATTAGCATCCTCAGCAATGAACAGCTCCTGATAAGCCTTACTGGGGTCGCCTTTGTAGATACTGTAGGTATTGGACTTCATCAATTCGTCTGCGGCCGCCACACTTTCCTGAAGGATATCTTCCCAATCACCCAATCCATGGTATTTGCGAAAGGTTCCCTCGAATAAACACATACGGGATTTGAAAGCCAAAGCGGTCCACTTGCTGATCAATTGCGGGCTTTTGGTTGTGTTACAATTGGCGATAGCAAAATCAAGATCTTCTAGGATTTTAGCAAAAACAACTTTGCGGGAATCCCTCGCTTTAAACATAGCAGGATCATCCAACTGGTTAACTTGATCGTACCAAGGGACGTCACCAAAACGTACGATCTTGTCATAATAAAAATATGCACGAAAGAATCTAGCAACACCGTCATACTGAAGACGTGCTGCCTCATCAGCACATTTGTGCGAATTCTCAAGATAGAAATTGATACGGCGAAGAGATGTCCATTTCCACCCGCCGTCACTGGCAGGTGTGGTACGGGTACCCTGAAATTCGGAAGCCAGCGTATTACGGGCCTCGTCATCGCCCTGACTGGGTGTATTATAATGAATGGCGAGTGCATCCGGGAGATCTTCATAAAATGCATTTGTGAAGGTCTGTAACTCAGACGCAGTACGAAAATAGTTTTCAGGAGCCAGCTCGGCTATGGGATATCGCTCCAGGTAATCGTTGTTGCAGGAGCTAACCGCAAGTACAAGAATGAGCGTAAAAATATTAAGGTTTCTTTTCATGATTTTTCATTTTTAAATTGACTCGCACAAACTAAAAAGACAATTGAGCGCCAAACGAATAGACTCGGCCCACAGGATAACTCCTACCGGTATTATCAGTCATAACCTGTTCGGGATCAATGTAATCGGTTTTCAATTTGGTCCAGGTGTGCAGATTTTCTCCACTGAAAAATAGCCGTAGCTTATTGATCTTCGCCTTTTCGGTAAGTGCAACAGGAAAGGTGTAGCCTACAGTCAGATTACGGAGTTTCAAATAAGCGACATCTTGTATGTACATGTCATTTGCGACAGAAAGCTCCGCGTTTTGCGCGGTATAACCCCGCAGAAATGGAAAATAAGCATCCGGATTTTCTGGCGACCATATTTTATCCTGAAAATTGGACGGAATAAATGAGTCGTATGGCCTCGCATAGACGGACCAAAAGGCTTGTGCCTCAAGATTAGGATACCAATTTTGCTTTCCTATACCCTGAAAAAAAGCGGACAGATCAATTCCATTCCAATTAGCACTTAGATTTAGCCCATAAGAATAACGCGGTTGACTGTTACCGATGATCGTACGATCGCCGGGATTGGAAAGCGTATTGTCTCCGGCATCAATGATGCCATCACCATTAAGATCCAAGATTTTGATATCTCCAGCCTGAAGCATACGCAGGTCGGCCGTGGGAGCCTGCACACGACGCCTATTGATCTGATCTTGATTGACGTGTTTCGCATACTCCTGTGCCTCTTCGGTTGTCTTGAAAAATCCGTCGTAATGATAACCCCATATATCGCCTAGTTTTTGTCCTGTATAATAATTGCTCAACAGTCCGGCATCGTTGGCAAACTTGGTAATTTCCGCTTGATAATCGGATAGCATCGCCCGCACGGAATAATTAAAAGGTTTTCCACCGACATCAAAATGGTCTTTCCATAACAGGGAAAGCTCAAAGCCTTTGGTCTTCAGGTCGGCTGCATTTTCTTTGGGTTCGGATGCGCCAAAAACCGCAGGCTGGGTCTTGCCTTTACTGAGCATACCTTTGGTCTGGCGGACATAAAAATCAGATTGAAAATCGAGCCTATTGTTGAACATGCTAAAATCAAGACCAATGTTGCTGGTCGTGATTTCTTCCCAGGTCAGTGTGGGCGCTACTGGATCGGGGCTATTGGCAACATTTAACTTTTGACCATTGACTAAATAGGAGATCTGCTCCGTACTCATTGATGAAATATAAGCATAGGTATCCACTTCCTGGTTCCCAAGGGAGCCATACGAATACCTGATCTTCAGATTATTGACCTTGTCTTTAAGTGGAGCGAAGAACTTCTCCTCACTGATACGCCAGCCCGTAGAAAAGGATGGAAAGAATCCAAAACGGCTATGCTTCGGAAAACGTGAGGTACCATCATACCGCCCGCTGACTTCCAGCAGATATTTGCCCTTATAATCGTAATTCGCCCGATAGAACCCTCCACGTACAGCCCACTCATCGCCTCCAGCCTGAAACTGCTTCTCCCCGATGACTAAGTCAAGATCATTTAAATTCTCTGACAATAGATCCTGACCGATTCCTCCAATTCGTTTGTGAAAACGATCTTCCTGATTAAAACCGCCCATCACCGAAACATGATGATCGCCAAAATCTTTTTGGTATGTGGCGAAAATATTGATAAAATGCCAAGCATATTTTTCCATATTTTCACGCAGCTTATCTTGGTTTAGGGCGCCGAGTGAAGACAATTCCATCTGCCCTGGATATTTTGAATAATATTGTTTGGTCTGTCGGTAGGAATAGTCGGAACGGTATTCCCGATAAGAATAGTTACCTGTTACAGACAGGTCTTTTCCCAATTTCAAAACCGCTTCCGTCATATTGGTAAATTCAGTGCCACGTGTATACCCGCGCATCGTACCGCTTTCGAGTGCATTATGTAGACCATACCCTATTGGGTAACTGTTGATCCCGGAATAACCCGTAAGTGTACCATCCGGATTTCGCGGCACGTACATCGCGTGATAATGATAAGTAGGACTATTGTTTACGTTGTCGCGAATCGCACTGAAATTATTTTCCAATCCGGCCCAATCATAGGTAGATTTGAAAAAGTGTGTGCTATTACTGATCGTCAGCCAGCTTCGGATATCTGATGCGATATTTGCCCTTAGATTATAGCGCCCAAATTTGTCCGGATCAATATTGAATATTCCCTGTTCACTTGCTTTGGAACCAGATAGCGCATAACGGGTATTACCTGATGCTCCAGAAAAAGAGAGATTATGCTCATTTTTTGGTCTTGTCTTTTTGTATAAATAATTGAACCAATCGAAGTTGGCGTAATACCGGTATATGTCATTGCCACTAGCGTCTTTTTTGATGACGACCCAAGGTCTGTCCGGATTTTCGGTCTTATCGTTAACACGCGCAAGCAGTTCTTCATAATCTTCGTCGGTATATCGTGTGGTCCGATATCCCAATGCATTGTACATGGCGTCATCATTGATCTTCGCATTCCAATAACCACTCGTTATGAAGTCAGTATTCGTTGCATGTGTGGTGAAACCAATATTGTTATTATATTCAATGGAGGTCTTTCCATTTTTACCACCTTTTTTGGTGGTGACCAAAACAACACCGAAGGCTCCACGCGCCCCATAGACAGCCGCTGCCGATGCATCTTTGAGTACCGTAACTGATTCTACGTCATTGGGATTGATACGGTCCAATGTTCCTAAGATACCATCGATCAAGATCAACGGACCGCCGCCGTTGATAGAGGTATTCCCGCGTACATTGACCGAACCGCTGGTACCGGGTTTCCCCGACCCAAAAACAATATTAAGATTGGGAATATTGCCCTGCAGTGCTTGGGTAAGCTGTGTGACAGGACGATCTTCAAATTCCTTGCCCGATATCTGGCTAACCGCCCCTGTTAGATTGACCTTTTTTTGTTCTCCATAACCGACTACCACGACCTCATCCATCGCTGTGATAGCCATATCAAGGCTAACCTGAATCTCATTTTGTCCACTTACGTTTACTTCCTTGGATTGGTAACCTAGCATTGAACATATAAGCTGTTCATTATTTGTTTTAAGCCGGATCTCAAATCCGCCATTTTCGTCACTGGTTGTTCGATTTTCCGTCCCCTTTTCCGTTATAGTGACATTGCCAACTGGATTTCCCTTTGAATCTACAACCTTTCCCACAACACTGCGCTGTTGGATCACAACATTATGATTGAGACCAGTAATATAGCGATTCCATGAGGTTGATGCTGGTGTAGAAGCTGGCTTGCTTAATACAACATTCTTGTCCATTATCTTATAGACAATCTGGTAGTTTGCAAGAAGGTCTTTCAATGCATATTCGAAAGGTACATTCTTGTAATTGACATCAATGCGTTTAGCATCGTTTAACAGAGCGGCTTTATACAGAATATTGTAACCGCTCTGCTCTTCAAAAACCTTTAATATGGTTTCGAGTTTAGCATTTTTCTTTTGGAAGTTGACTCCTTGTCCAAATGTAATTGCACTCAACTGGAGGTTAGAGGCCAGTAACAAGGGAATCGCTAATGACATTTTCATAGCAAATTCTTTTTTGGCGGCGATCCTACTTTTAGGCAAAGGATCTCCATACCGTTTTTTTTTGTATTTTTGCATACGGTTGTAATGGTTTTAAGTCTATTAAATCTTTTTCAGCCTGGTCTTTTCGAAGACAAATTCAGGGGCGGTCGTAACGCTCCTGAACTCTTCTTATTAATTATCTTTTTACATAAATTTTCCTCCCTTTTAATTCAAAGTGAATATCTCCGACTAATTCGATCGTACGGAGCAATTTGTTGATATCATCATATCTTGACACTGTGCCCGAGAACGCAAAATTTTCGGGACGATAATCAAAGTGAACTTCCACGTCATACCATCTACTGATAATTTCCATGACTTCATCAATAGATGTATTATAAAAAGCAAATTTCCCTTCTTTCCAAGCGATGAAATAGCGCGGGTCAACTGCAGTCTTTAAAAATTTTTTGTTCGTAAACTGAAAAACGGCTTGCTCAGAAGGACTTAGGTATAGGTTGTCCTGTGGGCTATCGTGAACATTTAATTTCACCTTGCCTTCCACCAAGGTTGTCACGATCGTTTTGCCATAGTTCTGAACGTTAAAGGATGTACCCAAAACCTCCAATTGCTGATTTCCCGTATTGACAACAAAGGGAACACGCCTTCCATGGTGGACCTGTTTGGCGACTTCAAAATAAGCTTCACCCTGCAGTTGGACTTTTCTTTCATCGCCATTAAAACCAATTGGGTAACGTAGTGTAGTGGCGGCATTCAGCCAGATTTTTGTACCATCCGCCAACAGTAGTTTATATTCTCCACCCCTTGGTGTAACGATAGTATTGTACGCTGGTTGCTGATTACCAGCTTCTGAATTCTTCAAGCGATACGATATAAAGCCTTTGTCAGATTTTATAATCTCAAATGCACCATTGTCTATGACCGTATCCAATTTTAGCTTTTCAAGATCTATACGCTCGCCACTTTCTAAAATTATTTCGGCTTTTTGGGACCCCGGAACTACCGCCGGAAGATTGTTGGCTATCGCCCGGTCATCTGGTCTATTTTCTTGCATAAAGAAGAAGATCGAAGCAGATATACCAACTAGCAACAATATAGCTGCAATACTGACATTTCGTAGAATGTGAATTGATGATTTCTTGGTAATTGGGCCGGAAACAACTTGGTCTCTTATTCTCTTATCTTGAATGATTATCTTAAAAAGATTATCATGCGCAATTTGATTGTCCGGAGACTGTTCTATCTCTCCCTCATCCATAAGCTGTTGCCACGCTTTCAAAAAATCCGGATCGTTAAGATAATTAGCAAAATTTTGCTTTGCACGCTCGTCTAATGTTTTTGCCAAAAATTGGCTGATAATAATTTTATATGCTTCTACTTTGGACATCCTTATCTATTGTACGCTATAATATTATTCGTACAACTAGGATCAATGAACTAGTCAAAAGATATTTTTTATTAAAAAAAGGATTAAAAGTAAGCTATCAAGCTTCAAACGTACAAACTGACATGCTGCTACGAGATGGTTGCGGACGGTATTTTTGGAAATACCAATTTCTTCGGATATTTCTGCATAGCTCATTTCCTCTATTTTGCTTTTATGAAAAACAAGTTTTTGCTGCGGTGGTAAGCAGGATACAATCGTTTTGAGTATTTTATCTAAATCTTTATGAGCGATCGTCCGCTCTAATTCATCACTCAATTCATCCCATTCTGCCAATTGTGATACTTGATATTTTTGTCTAGACAGCTCTTTTCGAAACAAAGTGATGGCCGTTCGCTTTGCTACTAAAAATAAAAATGGAAAGATAGCTTCCGCAGAGGGGATTGAATTACGTTTCAGAAAAAGTTGCACAAAAATCTCTTGCATAATCTCTTCCACGTCTAAGTCGGACGAACATACGCGACGCACCTTGTGATACATCAAAGGTCTATAAAAATCAAAAATCTTTTTAAAAACCTTTTCGTCTCCCAATTTAAAGCGATTAAACTCTTCAAGACTCAATGGAACTGCATTTAAATCCATGGTTATATTTTCCCTAGGTTACACTTGGTCTAAGCAACAAAACTCATATTAAATCTATATAAATGCAAGGTTATTTCAAAATGAAATGTGTGTATCCCGAAATTTCGGTCAATTTTCAAAAGGACAATTCAATAATTTATCATTTATAGTCAAATTAAAATAAGGCTATTCTCCCTGCATGGCCAACTCTAAACCCGTCGAATTCGAAGGTTTTAGAAAACAAGCTGGTCTAATAGCTTTATAATGACTCCAAATTACTGGGTAGAAAACACCTATGTAATTCGTATCGTATCCAAAGCCTTATTTACTCATCCCTCAAGCTATTCACTGGATTTGCCAAAGCCGCTTTTATCGACTTATAACTAACTGATAAAATGGCTATAAAAATTGCACCCAACCCTGTGATAAAAAATATATTCCAACTTATGTTTGTCTTATAATCAAACTTTGATAAAAATTTATCCATCAACCAATAAGCAATTGGAAAGGCTACAACACAAGAAATCAGAATTAAATAAATAAATTCTTTGGACAATAGGTTTGTTACAGATAATATGGAGGCTCCTAATACCTTTCGGATTCCAATTTCTTTGGTTCTATTTTCAGCCATGTATGCCGATAAACCAAATAATCCTAAACAGGAAATAAATATTGTTAATCCTGTGAATAGATTTGCTAATAATCCTAATGTTTTCGTCTCCTCAAATTTCTGCGCATAGGCTTCATCAACAAATTTGAATTCAAAAGGGTAATCAGGATTATATTTTTTAAATATATCCTCTGTCTTCCTCAAAGCCTCTTGAGTAGGTAGCTGAGGGTGGAACTTAATATTAGTAAATGCTGACCAACCATAAGCTCCTTCAATAACCATAGGAGTTATTGAACCAAATGGGGACTCTTGAATATAATCCTTAATGACACCGATGATATGCCAATCTCTACCTTCGTCGTGAACCATCTTTCCAATGGGATCCTTAAAATTCATTTCTTTTGCCGCAGATTCATTAAGAATCATCGCAGAGGAGTCGGTTGGGAATTTTTGAAGATCAAAATCGCGCCCATTAATTAGGGTAAGACCAAAGGTTGTGATGAAATCTTCATCCGTAGAAATTCGATTAAATTGGGTCGTATTATCAATTGGTTTGCCTTCCCACTCCATTATATTTCCACTCCAATTTTCAGTAATGGGGCTTTTACTCCGAGATACGGATGTAGCTATGCCTTGATCTATTAACTCCTTTTTTATTCTGGAATAGTTCTTTTTCAAATCTCCATCATCATTGATATAAATAAGTTTTTCTTTGTCAAATCCTGATTCTCGATGTAGGCCATGTTGAATTTGTTTTGCTGCAATAATTGAAATGAGAATGAAAACGATGGCCATCGTAAATTGGAAAACCACTAATATTTTTCGAGCATTCATCCCGCCAGCAATTTTTTGAAAACCTCCCTTTAAAATCCTAGTAGGTTTAAAAGAAGACAGAAAAAATGCTGGGTAACTACCAGCGAGTACCCCAGTAAATAATGAGAATAAAAAAAGAGAAATCCATAAATAAGGGGATTTTAAATTAAAATTCAGCTCAGTGCCAATCAAGTCATTAAAATATGGAAGTATTATTAGAAGTAAGATTACTGCTATAAAACTTGCAATAAAAGACATGATTAAAGCCTCCATTAAAAATTGGGTTACCAAACTGCTTTTAGTCGCTCCCACTACCTTCCTTACCCCTACTTCTTTTGCTCTTTTCTCACTTTGAGCAGTACTCAGATTCATGAAGTTAATACATGCAATTAGTAGGATAATACCTGCTATAGATAAAAAAATAATGACTAGATCAACCCTCCCTCCAATTGCAATTCCATTATCAAATTTATTATATAACCAGCTTTGGGAAATTGCTTGCAGATAAACCTCATTTTTAGTATCTCCGTGTTGCTGATAAAACCCCTTTATTTTGTTTTGAAAGTCTATAAAATTTACTCCTTCATTAAGTTCGATAAAGGTTTGTGTCGAATTGTTTCCCCAATTCTTGTCTGACCAGCCTATTTTCTCAAGAAATTTCCATGACAGAAAGTAATTATGATCTCTAAATCTTGAATTCGATGGAATATCCTTTAAAACTCCTGAAACTGAAAGCATCTCTGTGCTATCAATTCTAATCATTCTACCTACAACATCGGTTGATCCAAATATTGACTTTGCTAGTTTTTCGGTAAGCACAATTTCAGAAGGGCTTTTTAGTATAGTTGTTTTATCTCCTGATAAAAGAGGAAGATCAAACATCTCAATAAACGACTGATCAACAAATGCACCATGACCCGGCTTAAATTTCTTGTCATCAACGGTCATCAAAAAGTTCTTGCTAAATTCTAATCGTGAAATACTAGCAATCTCTGGAAATGCTCCCGAAGCTGCAGGACCAAAAGGCTTAGGAGTAGAAAAATAGACTCTTGTAATGCCATCTAATATGCCTTTATTCCCAACAACGTAAAGTTGATCCGTTTTTTTATAAATACGATCATAACTTATTTGATTGTATGCCCAAAGCATAATGAGAAAAGATGAAACCATCCCAATGGCCAATCCTATAATATTTATCGTCGTAAAGCCCTTATTCTTCTGAAGATTACGGAAGGCAATTTTTATGTAGTTGGTCAACATAAGGTAAAATTGAAATTTCTAGTATTCATTATGATGTTTCAATTCGTCTGCCAATTTCTCAAACACCTTACTATCAGTACAATAAAAGTTCATAATAAATAGAATTGTTCAATTTCGAACATTTTTTTTGTTCAAAATTGAACAGAGACCTATAGCGTTCCATTTTATAGACCTGCTATTATTTCATTGAAAATTACAATATTTCATTGCTATCGAATTGAAAATTGGCGAATTTCTACTAGAATACAAATTTCAAAACATAAAGTATACGCTTCATAACTGGGCCTACAACCACTGGGGACACAAAGACTGATTAATCTATATATCTGCGATAAATATTATGAGCTCTGCCTAAAAAGAAGAAGGCTGTACTCAGGGACAGCCTTCTTTCTTATTTCAAATGAATGTCAGCACTGGAAAGGAACGATCCAATGCTAATGAAATCTATTTTGCAAAAATTTCGGCCAATTTTTTATCCAATTCTTCGCCACGTAAATATTTCGCAATGATTTTGCCGTTTGGATCTACTAAGAAATTCATTGGAATAGCCTTTACGTCATACATCACTCCGGCTTCGTTGTCCCATCCTTTGAGATCACCAACCTGCTTCCAGGTAAGTCCGTCATCCTGAATTGCTTTTAACCATTTCGCTTTATCTGAGGCTTTATCCATCGATACACCCAAAATCTCAAATCCATCTTTTTGATACTTAGCATATGATTTTACTAAATTCGGATTCTCACGTCGGCACGGTGCGCACCAAGATGCCCAAAAGTCAATCAGGACGTATTTACCTCGATAGTCTGAGAGTTTCACTGGTTTACCTTCGACATCAGGTTGCGTAAAATCCTGCGCTTCTACACCCTCGCTTGTTTTCTTAACAAGTGCAATACGCTTTGCTAAGTCTTTTCCAAGAACGGAAGTCTGTAGACTCACATCCAATGAAGCAAATATCTTCTCGGCTTTAGGGGCATCAAATTCAGGCGGTAAAGTCGAATTGAAAGCCATTAGGGCCATATAGCTTTTAGGATTTTTGGCTACATAGTCCAATTTTGCGTCAATGGTCTGTTGTTGTATCGCATTGGCGCGCTCTTCCAGTGACTGGATATATTTTGGATCCTGTTGATCAGCAAGGGATTTGGATTTATATTCATTATTTAAAGCCTCATATTGATCGTAGATGGGCTTCAACATCGCATTTACCCGCTCGTTTTCTACATTTAAAGGCGAACCCGAGATTTTAGCCTGTTTGATGGAGTCAGCAGCAACAAATTTAATCGTGGCTCCTTCAATAAGAAAAGGCAATATATCTTGCTTCGGAGGTTTGGCTGGATCAAAAGGGGCATTATCATGGATAATACGTAAATGCGCCTCCATTGGCGAAGGAATGCTTCCCTTAAATTCAAACTTGCCATTTTTCATTTCGACAGAGTCAATACGCTCTTTCCCTTCGTAATTTAAACGAAGATAGGCTTTCGCAGGCTTATCTAATTTGCCAACTGTTCCTTGTAATGTATAGTTTTGCTGTGCATATCCCATTGCCGGTAACACACACGCTAAGGCTAACGCCCACTTCATCATTCTCATATTTTTTTACTTTTTTATTTTGTCTTTTTTTTATTTAGCTCTCCTACAGTACCCCCTTGTAGCAATTGCTTATAAAGTTTTTCGTCGCGCAACACTGAAAGTGCTTCCTTAAAGCTTTGGTTAGATTCATTGCGGACGCGGGTCATATAATCACCACCTGTATAAAGCAGTGATCCTACCTGTGCTTTAAATTCAACATCAATGGCAGCATGAGCTCCAACCTGCTCATCCGGAGGTATTGCAATAGACTGGACACGCGCTGCGCTGACCAGCTGTTGGTGCACTTGTTTGGGCACCTTGAATTTTAGATTAAAGGCTTTAAAGTCAGGATAAGCACTGAGAAGTGCTTCGCGATTTTGTTGTACAAATTCAAAACCACCTTTAGCCACTAATCCATTATTCATGAGTTGTGCCATCCATGTGCTATATTCATTCGTGTCGATAGGAACAAAACGGTCTGGCATGATTCCACCACCACCATACACTGTTCTTTTGCTACCCAGTGTTGTATATTTTAAAGAATCGGGAAAGGAAACATGCCCTTCCTCCATCAATTCTTTGGATGCCATCCGACGGTTAAAATCTTCGAAATAATCTTCCTTGCCTTTCGTATATGGCTTTTGAATCGATCGGCCCGATGGTGTGTAATATCGAGCACCTGTAAGCTGCATTTCTGAGCCATCCGAAAGGGGAACGGGCTTTTGCATCAGTCCTTTTCCAAAACTTCGTCTGCCGATCACAACAGCACGATCCCAATCCTGAAGCGCTCCAGTTACAATCTCACTGGAGGATGCGGTAGATTCATCAATCAGGACAACCAATTGACCGTCATAAAACTGGCCATAACCTCCTGTAAAATAATAATCCTTCCCCCCTTCATTCGGTACAGAATAGAAAACAATTTTTTCTTTGGGCAGGAATTCGTCAGCTACACCAATAGCCGACTCAACATATCCCCCACCGTTGCTCTGTAAGTCAAGAATCAATTTTTTCATCCCTTGTTCTTTCAGACTTTTCAAAGCGGCATCGATTTCTTGGCGGGTCGTTCTGTTGAAAATTGATAATGAAATATAGCCAATTTCATTGTCCACCATATAGCTTTCACGAACTGACTTTTCTAATATATTTTCCCGGACAATTTTTACATTTTTAATTTCCGTATTTCCCGGCGATAAGATTGCTAATACCACAGGAACATCTTTTTCGCCGCGCAATTTTTCCATAATCTCCCGGTTGCCCCATTCCTTCGCTGTAATACTGTCACCGTCTATAGCGAGAATTTGATCCCCTACACGTACTCCAGCACGCATGGCCGGACCATCTGGGTTGACCTTGGTGATAAAAATCTGATGATTATTTTTTAAAAATTGAATGCCTATCCCCGCAAAACTTCCACTCATAGCCACGCGCATCTGCTCAGCCTCTTCACGGCTTGTATAACGTGAATGTGGATCTAAATCTGCGATCATCGCTTTGATTGCAGCATCTACCAAATGTTCTTCATTCACCTGATCGACGTAATTCTGCTGAATAAGCTTCAATGCCTCCTCAAATTTATATTTAGGGTTCATCTGAGCCTGTAAAGACATACTCAGACCGATCATCCCGACGAGCAAGCTCGTTGCTTTCCTATTCATAATGTAGTAGTGATTTAGTCTTTTTATTTTTCGTTTTTGAGAATTTCAATTGCCAATGACAACTCATCCATCAACTTACTTGGGCTTCCTGAATACCCACCAGAGCAATAGCGTACACGGCCATCTTTTACGATAATCTTACGGGGAATGGATGAGTCGCCGAATAAAGGAACAAGCTGTTTGAATACCAAGTCCTGTTCGTTGGTTTTTGGATTGACAGCATCATGTAACAAGTTGAATCGGAAACCTTCACCACGTACATAGTTCACTGATTTACTTTTATAATCTCCTGTCTGCATCGTTCCCAACATATAGACGGCAACATGCTTATCCTGGGCATATTTGTCTATCAACAATTGCATACCTGGAAATGCCATAATGCATGGACGACACCAGGTTGCCCAAAAATCCACAACCACAATCTTACCTTTCCAGTCATCCGGTGTAATAAACAGACCATCAGCAGTTTCTAAACGGAAATCAGGCATAGGGTGATCTACCCAATTATGATCCACATAGGCTTTCATTTCTGCTTTTTCTTCATCAGATTTTAGTCCATCTAGATAAGCTTGATAACCGCTTCCATCCCCAGCGTGTCCTTTCAAGTAAATCGCTTTTAACTTGTCAAACATGCGTGGTGTCATCGCATTATACCTTAAGCTCATTTCAAGCATGGGTAAGATCTGCTTATCATCGCCCAGCCCCTCTAATACCTGTAGGTTGATCTCGTTTAGTTCAGCATTGTTATATTTACCGTCTTCAGATAGCAATAAGAAATATTTTCTAGCTTCCTCATATTTTTTGAGATCATTTAATAAAGAAATGTGGGTAAACAAACGGTCATCCAAATTTTTAACCACATTGGAATCAGCCTGTGCCTGACGGTCAAAATCTTCTTTATAAGAGTTGTCTCCCTTACGTGCGATCAATTTGGGCAAAATCGCTTCTGACACCTGATAAAGGCTATCTTTACCGACCAGTTTGAACATATAAGCGCGCATAATGTTCCAACGCATCAACTCATTGCCTGTTCGAAAATCGATATCGTCATACAGCTTAGTAAATTTATCAAACTGTTTGGAGTCAAAGTAAGCCGATCCAAGACCGCGGTATACAGCGTAGTAGATAAAACCCTGCGCATTTGGGCGTTGGCGCCATTGTTGTACTGGAAAAAGCTTTAGGAAGTTCTCGTACGAAGCGATGACTTCATTCTTGTCTGCACTGCTTCCTTTGGTATTACTATAAGCAATAAAGCGTGCAGTAGCACCGTTCGGAAAGTCAGCATTTACTCTTTTTTCAACCAACTGAGTCAACTCCTGATCTTGAAGACGTCCACTAGCGAATGTATAGAACTGGTTGAGAACCTGGTCAGACAAGTCTTTTTGTTTTAATCCATCGATCAACAGCTTTTTGGCATAGGCAGGAAAACCATCACCCAAAGCCAATTTTTGTAAGTTCATCAAGGATTGAAAATAATCCAGATAGCGTTTACCTGATAATGCAAACTCCTTATCGGCTAAACCCTTCAGATATTCTGCTGGCAAACTTTTGGGCTGATTGTTATAATACGCAAAAATGCCACCGCCTGCAATCATTGGCGCCTGAAAAGCAGCTTCTCCCAAATAAGCACCTTGTACCGGTTTTCCTTTTGCATCACTCAGTGCAATAGCGTAACCAAGGTCCTGATTATTATCCAAGGCATCCGGATGATCGGCATCTCCCTGATAAAATTTAACGCCAATAAAAGCTGTCGTCGGTTTAACTGGTACCGTTACGGTCCATAGTCCTGTCGCATTTTTCTGCAGGGAAAGGTTCATCTGTCTCCATTCAAAATCTTCGAAGAGGAAGCATGCGGCATGTATGGCATCGCTAAATTCCAGATCTTTGTCTTTGGCATTGTAAACCAATTGAACAAGGTCTGTCGTTTTTGGTTTTGCCGGCTTGAAAACGCTGCTGTCAAATCGAGGCTGCGCATATAACACAGCCTGGACAAACAACAACACTAAAAAAATCGTCTGTTTTTTCATCTTATATAAATTATCTAGGGTTCTGGCCAATTTCAGGGTTAAAAGATAGCACTCGTTCGTTGATAGGATAAACCAATCTTGGACTACCAGCGTTTAGGCTATAGGTCTGCCCATTGAAAGTCCGGGTAATAGTCTTAAAATACCCACCATCCAGTGTAAGGCGACGCATATCGTACCACCGTAAGTCCGTTCCAACAAATTCGCGACGGCGTTCATCAATAACAGACTGTAAAAGATCGCTATTTACATCAGCAGTCGTAAGCTCCACATATTTATCTGCCGAAAAACGCTTCTTGCGCAATAGGTTCAAAAGCTCCACCACTTTAGCAGCATTGTTTTGGCGCGCGTATACTTCTGCACGGTTGAGTAGGACTTCAGGACTGCTCAGACCCACATAGGAAGCATTATAATAATTGCCGCTGCTATTAAAGACTGGCTTCTTATATATATATCCTTTATATGTCCCGGGTTCATTGTCAATAAATAGTTTAAGCCTAAGGTCACCTTCTTTATACAAAGAAATAAGCTCCGGATTAAGCGGTCCTATCATATAACCTGCACTCGTCTTAGATAGCAAAACCTCTTTATCGTCGATGAGACGCGGAAATGTTTCATCTCCAGTAAAGTCTTCCAAATTATAAATTGTCGGGTCCAATGCTAGCGCCAGATCCGCATATCTGCCAGCTTCCTCAAAATTGCGCATGGTCAAATACACCCTAGACATTAAAGCGTAAGCGGATACTTTTGACGGGTGGTAATTAAAGCTCGGATAGTTTGGCAAATTGTTTATTGCGGTAGTCAAATCTGTTATT
The DNA here is from genome assembly GCF_013167215.1 of Sphingobacterium prati. GTDB lineage: Bacteria > Bacteroidota > Bacteroidia > Sphingobacteriales > Sphingobacteriaceae > Sphingobacterium > Sphingobacterium prati. The sequence goes on along the minus strand of NZ_JABJWY010000016.1, from coordinate 337,460 downwards.
ATCTGTTCATATACCTGTGTCAGAGATACACGGCTCAAGTTCTGAAAAAGGTCTACTGTTAGCAGCAAAGGCAATCCTTGTTGACTCTCCGCTTTCGTAGGATCGTAGACAGGCGCATATTGATTGGCCAATGAATAATAGGCAAATGCGCGGTGAACACGGGCTTCAGCCGCTACAGCCAGCTTTTGCGCCGGAGTTCCATTTTGGCTATCCATCACACCGTCCAAAATCTCATTGGCAACGTAAATATGTTTGTACAAATTATTCCAGCCTCCGTCTTGCTGGTCGCCCGTAAAGAATTGAGCTGACCATATATAGGCCAATTGCGTACTACCACCCCAAACACTTGCAGCCGTGCTGGCAACCTCAGGTGCTATATTATCACTTGTTACCAGTGGCAATAAGTAAGATGTTTCAAAGTTGCCTTTATTATTTAGGAGATAGCGGTAATCGTCTGTTGTTTTTAATGTACGTCTATCATTCTGTTCTATTTCAACATACTTTCGACAAGCGGAGCCCAATAATGTAGCTGACGCAACGAAACTATAGATTAGGATACTTTGTATTTTCATGATGCAGATTATTAAAAGGAAACATTAAGACTTAAAAAATAGGTCGGCGACGGCGGAAGATTTGAATAACTATTCAACGTTCTGTAACTCGGGTCTACACCATCTTTATTTTTGCGCCATATAAGCCCTAAATTTCTCACACTGGCATTTACATTAACCGATTTAAACGGGGTATGTTCCAAGGTTTTGAACGGAAAATTATAGCCAAGGTCAATCTGTTGCAGACGGATATTGCTACCACTGATGACCAAAGCATCCGAATTAGCATACCGGGACAGACTATTGTACTGGTAACCTTGCGTACTTAGTCCGGGTACGTTTGTGAAAGCTTCATCTCCAGGTTGGCGCCATCTCTTTGCCAGATCGGACTGCATTCCTATTGCGCCAGAATATCCTGCATAGTCCGGATAGTTCTGTACGGATAACCGTCTCAACACATGCCCCATTTCGTATGTTACACGAACACCCAGTGTAAAATCTTTAAAGGAGAATGTATTAAAGAGACCTCCGACATAAGGTGGGGTAGTTCTTCCCATTTCAACCAAATCTTCCGCCACGAGCGCGTTTGCAGGAGCATCAGCATTGACGATATCCCCATTCTTCTTATAGACCTGTGAACGTCCCTGATTATCCAATCCCGCCCAACGGTACGCATATAAATAATCTGTCGGATGACCTAAGATAGGTGTTGATGCATTGGTATAATTTATTACGTTTACAGGATCGGTGAATCTGGAATCTGTAACCTTATTGGTATTATAGCCAAAATTAAATAAGGTATTCCATTTAACCGTAGATTGAAGCCAAGCTGCTCTAAGCCCAATGTCAATACCATGTCCTTCCAGGGTAGCACTGTTGAATTGAAGAAGAGTCCAGCCATAGGTGCCATTAAAAGGGAACGAATAAACAATATCGGAAGATTTCTTGGTGTAATAATCTACATTTAGCTGAAGACGGTTGTTCCAAATTGCGTAGTCTAAGCCCACATTCAATGATTTCACCTTTTCCCAAGTAATCTGCTTATTGGCCGGATAGGCGATGTCCGCTGTGACTTCATTTGAGATATTGTCGGTACTGGTATTTATGACCACAACTCGGCCAACACTTTTAGGTAATATTCCGTTCACGCCATAGGTCAACCGTAAACCGAGCGCATCAGCCCAAGTTGCATCCTTTAAGAATTTTTCCTTCTTGGCATCCCATTTTCCGCCGATAGACCATAGTGGCTTTCCGCGTTCGCCCCGCGACGCCCCAACCAACGTAAAATCGTCGAAACGTATACTACCCGAAAGCACATATTTGCCGTTAAAAGCCGAAAATGCAGCATTGGAATAGTAGGAAAGCGCCCGGTCCCTATTTTTGGCAATAGACCCATTGGAGCTAAAATAATTATCCCAGCCATAGATGGTGTTATAACTTCCTCTTGGATTTATAACGGCATAAGAATAGGTATCCTCGATAAATCCCAAGTAAGCATCACTTGAAGAACGGCGGCTATTCTGCTTCCATTCGGCCCCGGCAAGGAAATTAAGATTATGCTGCGAAGATTGACCAAACGCTTTATCGATATTCAGTTGGGTTCGGAACACATATTGCGAGCCATTATAATTGCTTATGCCTAACCTTCCACCCAATGGATAACCATAAACATAATTACCATTGTCGTTGAACGTAGTACCAATGTTAATCTGATTACGCTGGCCATAACTATTTACACCATCAATATTTTCCGTATTGTTCAATTGCCGCTGCCATTGCCCCATGACCGAGAGATCTGCCCAGCTCGTCAGCTTGGTATTGACGTCCATATGCATGCGTATAGCATGAGACTGATCATTATAATTAGCAGCAGAAAGTTCTTCAATAGGATTATAAGCCCAGTCCAGGTAACCTTTATTTTCAAAATCCTGGGAAACCTCAGGTCTAAATTGAATATAGCGGCGTATGTTATTTCCGTTTTCATCTTTCAACAGGTCATAAGGAAGAAGACCGCCTGAACTAATATTTGAAGATAAGGCATTGATTGCTGCTGAATTTCCAATGGAATTACCATAATTGTAGTTAATACCTGTAGCCAACCTCACGCGATCGTTAAACATCATGTTAGTTAGGTTAGTTGTGAGGTTGAAACTTTCGGCCTTATTTGCGCGGAATACCGGGACATCCTTGCTATAATTTGCCGACACAAAATAAGTACTCTTATTTGCGCCTCCTGAAAGAGATAGATTGTGCTGTTGTGAAGTTGCGTTTTGCAATAAATAATCTTTGATTTGCTGCCTATTGTCAGTTGCGGCGAGCTTTTCAAGTGCTGCATCTCGTTCCTCTACCGTCGCAGTACCACGTTTTTCCCGGAAGATCCACTCCATTGATTCGGAATTTGGCCTACTTGTATTGAAAGGATCCCAGCTATTTTTTTCGATATTATCTCCAATAACGCCCTCATCAACTAATTGCTTTTCAAAGTCAATATATTGCGCTGAAGACATCCGGTCCATTTTGTTGAGATCAGCTGGCGATGCGATGCTCAACGAGGTACTGAAATTGATTGAAGGAGGAGTATTCCGACCTTTTTTTGTTTCGATGACAATTACCCCATTTGCAGCCTTTGCACCCCAAATGGAAGAAGCCGCGGCGTCCTTCAATACCGTGATACTTTCGATATCATTCGGGTTGATCCTACTTAGGATTGCACCACCCGAACTCTGGGTATTCCCTTTATTCGTCAACGTAAAACGGTTGTCGTCATTTTCGGCCATTGGAAATCCATCAATCACGATAAGCGGATCTCTGGGTGCGCCGCCAGTACCATAACTGTTTATCCCGCGTATCTCTATCTTATTTGTTCTCGGATCTACATACATGCCCGGTACTAGCCCCTGTATACGCTCCATCACATTGATAGCCGGTGTTTCCTGAATTTGTTTCGCTGTTACTGTTCCAAATGCCCCCGTAGCTCTGTCTTTAGGAATCTTCGTGTACCCCATCGACACCACTTCAACATCATCCAACACATTGACAACCTGCTCCATTGTCACATTGATCTGGTTACTGCTTCCGATTACGCGACGCTGTGGCTCCATACCCATGTACGAGAAAATTAGCGCATCCGCAGGATCAGTCAGTCGAAGTGTATAACTACCGTCGCTGCTTGATGTCACACCGGTACGTGTAGCATGACCATCAGACATGACAGTCACCCCAACCAATGGTGTGCCTTTATTATCTTTTACGCTACCGGAGATGATTTTCCAAAAACGATCATCGCCATCATTGTCTTTTTTGCCACGGCTGTCGCGAATAATCGTAAAATAATTGTTTTGTACGTATAGGAAAAGATAATTATTGGGATAAAGCAATTCCTTTAATACTGTTTCTACCGGAAGCCTTTTGTTTTTTGGAATCATGTCACTGTTCACAAAAGCATCGCGGATGAGCCCCTCTTCATAGGAAAATTTGGTCCCATAAATTCGAGTTACCTCACTAAGAGCCTGGCTGAGACTGGCCCTTTTTTGTGCAAAGCTACCTGTAGTGCTCATCAGGCAGACAAGAGGCACAAGAAGTTTAGTTTTCATAAATTTTGATTGATTAGTGTTAGTTTCTAGTTAGGTTTTATTATTATTTGTTTGTTTTTCACTTCAATAGCTACATTCATCGTGTGCTTGATCACGAAGAGGATATCATCAATTCCTTTTACCGGTATCACACCTGTAAATCGTTTATTGAGCAATGCCGAGTCCTGAACCACCACCTGATAACCATAATTATCTTCCAATACACTTACAATATTGGCTAAGTTGCTATGTTCGATGCTAAGCTCACCATGGGTCCAAGCCATGGCTTTGTCTGTATCACTTTTGACTGTCTGATCAGCTTTTGCAGATTCATCATAAATAAAAGTCTCTCCAGGCGCTAGAATACGATTGAGTCCATTTTCGCTCTGAATCCGGACACTACCTTCAAACAAGGACACTTCAATACGTCCACGTCGATCTTTTACGTTAAATTTAGTTCCAAGAACCGTCAATGAGAGATCCCCTACATGCACCACAAAGAGGTCATTTTCACGCAAACGATTTTTGATGGCAGTATGCTTTACCTCAAACATACCCTCTCCCTCGAGCCAAACTTCCCTCGGTTTATCCGTTTTCCAGTTACGTACATAGGACAAGCTAGAATTGCTGTTTAATTTGATGATAGAAGAATCTGGAAGTGCAAGTTCACGTCTTTCCCCAAAAGCCGTATTTGTTTCCTTCGTTCCGAATTGATTGATTTCATAGATCAACATTCCCAAAAGCAACAGTGCCGCCGCCGATGCTGACCATCGTAATGTTCTATGGATAAATAGCCTCTGCTGCTGTTGCTTTTCATAACGCGGAATTTGAGCCTGAATATTCTCCCAGCGTTGATTAGTACTCAAACTGCTTTGGACCTGTTGCTGGCCTTTAATCAATAATACCCACACGCGGGCTGTTTCCATTTCAGCCAATAAATTGGGATATTGGTCAACAAGTTCAGACCAAAAATCCCGCTGAAAAGTACCATCTAAATGACTGGACGTAACAAAGTCCTCATCGGCAAAAAAATCTACTGCCTTATAATCTTTATATTTTGATAACCGAGAGTTCATGTTTCTTTCTTATTATAAACACCTTTATTTTAAATTTTACCCCAACAAATTTTATTTTTTTCAAAAAAAAGTAAATACCATTCAAATCATCATAAAAACAATGCATGCATCGCTTATGATGGTTTACAATGGGTTATTTTAAATAGTGAAGAAACTTGCTGTGGAATTCGGATTTAATGGGGGCGTAGTTGCTGCAGTAAATAGAGTAAAACCAAAAGACCGAACCTACCAAAGTGTTTTTTCAAACTGTCTAGCGCACGGTAAAACAGTTTATAGGTATCTTTGGTGGACAATCCCATAATTTCCGCTATATCAGTGTAGGACAATTCTTCAAAAAAACGTAGATGTATAATTTCACGCTGACGGGCAGTCATCTGCTGCAGGGCCTGATCGAGCTTATCCCGAATTTCCATAGCACGTTCCTGACGAATCATACTGAGGTCATGCGGAAGCTCAATAGTAAATGGCAGATAATCAATAGAAGAGTTAGCAATGCTTATCCGACGGGCCGATTGTTCTATTTTTCGTACTAATACGCGGCGAAAAGCTTGATACAGATAATTCTTAACAATAACATCGATACTTAAATTGTCTCGGTTGCACCACAACTTAACAAATAGCTCCTGTATACTGTCTTCAATAATTGATTCGTCCTGAGTAAACTTAAAGCCATAATTGAATAAAAGCTGGTTGTATCGTTCAAAAAGAATTTTGAACGACGCCTCATGTCCAACCTGAAACTTCTGCCAAATCTGTAGATCAGAATTCATTTTCAATACGACTCTTATTGTTAGTTTTGCGTAAGTAGAGCTATAAATATAGGAATGATCTTTTGTACAAAGCAAATTATGCGCAGTATTTTATTCCTTATTAAAAAAATCAAGCCTGTAATTTGTTAAAAAATATATTCGTCTTGACATGAATTCAACCATTTGTTCAGGATAATATGAATAAATTTGTTGGCATTAAACGTATCGCGATGATTGAATAGAAAAATATACAAAAGGCCTCAGTTCTTATAAACTGAGGCCTTTTGTATGCGACAGAAATAGATTAAAATTTATAGCTAAAGCTTCCGACCACATTCAGCAAACGCTGTGCATTTGCCGTGGTATAGCCGATCCAATAGTGCTCATTGGTCAAGTTGTCCGCTTTCAGCCCAATTCTAAATTTCCGTTTATCGTAAAATGCATTGGCATTTAAGACAAAATATTGGGGCAATTCAAAAGTTCCAACCGTTGTATTAATAATCTTATTGGCACTGGCGTAGTTTCCGCCCAAGCCCAAGCCTAGTCCTTTTAGGTTACCATCGACGAACTGATAGGTCGCGTTGAAGTTTGCCAACCAGGGTGAAGACGCCGTATTCGGCCTTTTACCTAAGACAGTGGCATCGGTTGTTTCTGTAAATTTGGAGTCATTGTAACTCAGTCCCGCGATCAATGAAAACCCCTTGACGAGATAGGCATTGACTTCAAGTTCAACCCCACGGCTGTTTCGTTTCCCCATTTGCTGTTCCACTGCTCTTCCCTGTGTTGTATAGCCGATGGTCTGGAGCGTATTTTTTACATCAATATTATAGTAATTGACGGTAGCATTGACTTTTCCATGCCACAAATCTGCCTTAAATCCGCCCTCCAATTGATTTGCTTTCTCCGGATCAGAAAGTGAAAGATTAGAAGCCGTGTCGGAAACAAAATACCCGTTACTCATGAAACTGTTCTGGTAGTTACCAAATACAGAGAGCTTATCTTTAATAAGTTCATACACCAGCCCCAATTTCGGCGACCAAGCGCTCTGTGTATACGCTGGTGTCTCATTGGCCCCCTTTACCCCTCCTTTAAACTGAATACTTTCATACCGCATCGCCGTCATGATATTGAGCCCGGCGATCGGAGTAATAACATTGGAGACATAAGCACTATAGGTATTCGATTTATTTTTCAATGGCCATATCGAGCCATCCCAAGCGGGCGTATTGCGAATCGAATTATAGTACTTCGTTACATAATCGGCATTAAAATTTGTATAATCCATGTCACCTGTAAAAGGGACAAAATCAATTACCCCAAAATAGAAGAACTGATCATTACGCGTACGCAGGTAGTCCCCGCCGACAACTGTGCGGTTGCGCATGCCAGCGATATGGAAATCGAAGTTGAAGTTTTGCTGCACTTGCAGGTAACGCTGTTTGCTGTCTTCGGTGGATTGATCTCCTCTATACAGACCGACCTCCTTGTCGTTCGCGTCGGCACCATAAGATTTTGTGGTGATGTAGAAATAGGGATTAAAGCCATTGGAGTAACTGTGGGCACTGTTGACAGCTGTCGATGATCGGATATGTTCATTGATCTTATAATTGACCTGTCCAAAAAGATTATTGGTACGTCCCTTATTATAAAGCCCCGATCCCACATAAGATTTTTTATAATCGAGGCCCGCATTCTCCAGATCTTTTATACCCGAATAACCAAATTGTGAAAGTGGTCCCATGAGAAAAAAGTTCTGTTCAGCTTGCGCTTTATTATCAAATAGCTCATATTCGACGTTCACATCCACTTTATCGTTGACCTTCCAGCTCAGACTGGGCGTAATTGCAAAATAGTTGTTGTGCACTTTCGAATTCTGGAAATTTCCTTCTGTGGTATAAGCGGTATTCACACGGAACAAGACACTTTTGTCCTTTGTCAAAGGCGCATTGACATCGGCCTGTGCCCGGTAAAAATTATAGCTCCCAGCCGACAGCAGTACATTAGCGGCTAAGCTGTCATATGGTTTTTTTGTAACCCGATTGATCACACCGCCATAAGAAGTCACATTACTTCCGTACAAAGTCGCAGAAGGTCCTTTCAGCACCTCTATTTTTTCAATATTGACAGCATCAACCGTACCACTCACAGGTGCAACTAGCCCATTTCGAAGGGAATTGTTCGAAATAAAGCCCCGCAGATTGACAAAGGCCCCACCGTCACCGGCACGTCCGGTTGCATTCCACATCTTTTGTAAACCAGTGACATTCCGGTAGGCATCGTCCACCGTAAATATAAGTTGATTTTCTAGCGCTACCCGATCAATAGATGAATAGACCTGAGGATTTTCAATTGCCCTGAGCGGCATTTTATTCGTTGATACACCGTCTTTTTTGATGTATGCATCGATGATCACCTGATCAATCCGCTGTGTTTTAACAGAATCCTTTTGTTGCCCAAAGGCGGTAATACTTGATAATACAGAAGCACTTAGTATTAACTTCTTCATGGTTATAGTAAATTTAGTTGTAATAATGTTTGATAACAAGGAATAAAGGGACCGATAGCGCGAACCAGCCTAACCAATCCCATAACCCCTCTCCTAACAACGCGGCAATAAGTCCAAAAAGAGACAACAAGGCCAGCAGGATGGGCATCCCCCAAAGCTTTTGGAAAGATTTTTTCATGATAAGGGTTCTTTAGTGATGAGTAGCTGCTGTTGTTTCTCCGCTCGACGTCTAGCTAACCATAGGTATAGCCCTGTAATAAGAACGATAATGGTAAAAACATCAAAAACAGCCCATACAATTTTTAGAATTGGACCACCATAATTTCCGAAGTGAAGCGGTTCAGAAAGAAAAAGGGTATTGACGTACCAAGGCATTTCACGCGTATCCGTCACCGATCCGCTTTTGGCGTCAATCAATACGGGCTTCAGCAGCTTGGATGTTAGTTCTGTGTTTCCTCGCATGAAGACTGCGTAATGATGTTTACTCGTAAATGGCGTACCCGGATAAGCAATAACCGACACCTTCATATCCGTGATGGTACGTTCCGCCGCCTTCTTAGCTTCCTCCAGTGAACTGAAATTGCCCGTTAGGGGTTGCTGATTCTTATAAGGGGCAGTCATTTCGGCAAGCTGCCCTTGCTGCCAGAGCCCTAGGATAACGTCCGATAGCGTATTAATCACTCCTGTAAACCCTACCACAACCATCCAGGCCGTCAAGGCGATACCCAATAAATTATGCGTATCCAACCATTGAAGCCTTTTGGACTTGTTCTTCCGGACCATGCCAAAATCATATTTTTTCATGATCGGACCGTATAAGACGATCCCCGAGATAATGGAAATCATAAATAGTATCCCCATTACTCCCAAGAACAATTTACCGGGAATCCCCAAAAACATATCTGTATGGAGTTTAAGAATGATATGCATAAGTCCATCCGTTTTTGGCGCACCCAAAATTTCTCCTGTATACTCTTTCAAAACCAGATATTTGCTTTTTTCATAGGGTGCATCAGGTCTATCTGCAACATCAAAAAGGATTTTGTTCTTTTCATTTTCATCCCAGAAGGCATACCGTACCTTTTCGTTGGGATACTTGGATTCTGCAATCTGCGCAAGCTTATCTAAGCTCAATTTCTGTGGTGTAGCGACCGCTTCTTTATTTTCTTCCAAAAGATGCTCGATCTCTTCATGAAAGATTAGCGGCAGTCCTGTCACACAGAGGTATAACAGGAAAATGGTACAGATCAGGCTTGTCCATTTGTGCCAGTTGAACCAACGTTTAGCAGTTTTCAGTTTCATCGGTAGTTTTTTTGCAAATGTATTGTTTTTAATTAATCTAAATAGTAAAAAACAATATTTTTTATATTCCTCCGCTAGGAAGAGAAAAAATAACCCACCAACCGATTGAATTGTAACAGCTCATTTTTAAAATAACGTCGTTTTATATAGCCATAATGTTATAGGATATAAGATATTCATGATCAAGGATCGCGACCTACGAGAATACAATTGCGGGAATCGTTAAGAAGCGGTGAACAGTCTGCTTTACAAGCATTGTAGAAGGGCATAATACGGCTATTGATGTCTTTGGTGATGATTTGCGCTAATTCATCAATCCGTCTGGATGGAGACGGACAGGTTCAGGAAAGATCATTGCTAATTTGCAGAAAAGAAAAAGCTTATGATCAACTTAAAAACCTTCTATATCGCAATACTCATTGCGGTAAGTTATTTTACGGTAGCAGCACAGGTAAACTCCAAAACAAATTCCAATACCACCATAGCCCAACTGCATAAACAGCTCGAAACCGTTATACAAAAGGAAAATATCCCGGGTCTGATGGTCGCGATTGTTAAAAATGATAGTATTCTTTATTCAGGTGGACTGGGCTATGCTGACCTTCAGAAACACCGTCCCGTAGATCAGTTCACCCAATTTCACTTTGCCTCCGTCACCAAATTTTTCGTAGCGATGGGGATCCAGCAATTAGTCGCCAAGGGAAGGCTTAAACTCAGCGACCGCATTCGTGATATAGCGCCCGAAATACCTTTTAACAATCGTTGGGAAGATACAGACCCGGTAAGGCTGGTTCACCTTTTGGAGCACACCGCTGGATTTGATGATGTACAGCTCAACAGTATGGTAAATATCGGTGAAAAACCATTACTTGGTATCGAAGCGGTCAAAGCTGTCAGCAATTCACTAACCGTCCGCTGGAAGCCAGGAACGATGATGTCCTACTCCAACCCGGGTTACAATCTACTCGGTTATATCATTGAAAAAGTGACGGACATGCCTTGGGATAAGTATCTACAAGAGCAGATTTTTTCACCACTGAATATGAGTAATAGCTTATTTGATCGTAATGGAGCACGTAGGCCTAACTTCGCCATAGGTTATGATTTTCAAGATGGTAAATTCAGGCCAATGCCATTCTATCAGCCAGGTAGCAACGGAGCTGGAAGTGCACTGGTATCAAATGCCCATGATATGGCTAAATTCATGCTTTATCTGCTCAATGGCAGTGCTGACAGCACACTACTAAATAATGCCAATCTAAATGAGATGGAGACTATCCACAGCACCTTAGCCAGCCAGGCGGGATTACAGACTGGCTATGCCCTGGGAAATGATCTATTCCCGAATAATAAAAAGGTTAGCCTGCGAGGCCACAACGGCAAAGGGGAAGGTTTTGTATCCTGGCTATTTTTTAATCGTGAAGCTGGTATAGCTTATGCGATAGCAGCGAACAGTGTAGTCAATATGTGGCCAATATCGCAAGCAATCGAAGACTTTCTAACTAAAAAGATCTCGGCACCAAAACTGACCAGCTTACCGATAGATGAACAAAAAATAAAACCGCTATTAGGTTACTACCAATTTATGAATCCCAAAAATGACCGTTGGGAATTCTATAGGCGGATATTTGGCGGTATTGAATTAAGGGAGATCAGCAGAGATCGACTCCTCGTCAAAAAAGAGAACGGACAGGTGGATTCACTGATCCACATCGGCAATGGCATATTCCGCGCAAAAGAGGATATTATTCCTTCCTTTGTATTAGCCAAAGATTCCAATGGCCAACCTTTCTTTCAGGGATATGGCAATAGCTTCTATCGAAAAGTTCCCTGGGTTTCCATACTCGTACAGAAAATCCCTATCTATCTAGGTTTTTGTGCCATTTCGATTTATATGATCTTTAGTCTGGTGGGAATAGTGCTTACACTTTTTCGAAAAATGAACCTGATGGACCTCGGCATTCCTTTATTGCCAACAGTAGGAACCTGTTGTTTTATTGCGGCCTATCGTCTCATGGGATTGACAGACGCCAGTCACAAGGAGCTGTTTACTTCTTGTAATGCAACAAGTTTTTCCATTTTCCTGGGGATGCTCTTATTTGCAATATTAGTTATCGTCAGTAGTTTGCTCCTCTATAAGCGTTGGTTTCAACTAACCCCGAGATGGTTGCGTCTGCCCTTAGCGCTCTGTAATTTCTTTTTATGCTACCTGGTTGCACTACTGTTTATAAACGGCTGGATTGGTGTGCCGATCTGGATGATGTAGCTCCTTTTGATTAATTATATTTAAATTCACAGTACAAAGATAGGTTAATATAAACCATGGTCAACATACTCTATACTTTTCACGCTTTTTCAGCTGGTGCACTTTGGTTGCTCGGGACTTTAATCTTTATGGGGGTCAACAAAACAGGTCTGCAGGCTGACCGATGGCTGGGCACATATTATTTTCTGTTGGCATGTTTATTTACCCAGCTCTTTCTCGAAGGTTTTCATATCGACAACGAAGCGTTGATCCATGTCCTTGAACTACCCCGCTGGGCCACCCTCCCCTGCTTTTATCTTGCGGTTCATTACATGGTCAAACCGACGACACCGATTCGGTACTGGGGTTTACATTTTGTTCCTTTCCTGGCTTTTCTGCTTCTTTCTGTTATTTACTTGATACCCGGGCTTTTTAATAGTCACATCCATCCGCCTCAATTACCGCAGTGGATCATATTTGCCATTACATATTTCTTCTTTGCACAATGTATCTTTTACTGGCTTGCCTGTTACAGGCTCTTTAAAACACATCAGAGTAACATTCGACAGTTATCTTCTTATACGGAGAAGATCAACATGATCTGGTTGAAATACCTATTGATCGCCCTATTATTTATGATCGTTGTCCGTTTACTGGCGTTGGCTCATTTCGCCTTTAACTCCGTTGCACCATTCCTATATTTTATGGGTACAGTGGCACTTGGGTACGCAACTTTAACACAGCGGTCAATATATACTGTTGAATCCACCGATAATCTGATTGATGAAAGTGATAAAACAAAGAAAATTAAAAGCGAAGAGCGGTTGACAGAACAACAGGTAGACACATTAAAAGAGAAACTATTACAGAAAACATCGGCTGAAAAGCTATATCTCGATCCGGGATTAACACTCTCGTCCCTCGCGGACCATATCGGCATCAATCCGCATGATCTTTCCTATATTATAAACAATGGATTGAGAAAAAACTTCTACCAATTTATCAATGAGCTCCGTACGGAGGAAGCCAAAACGCTGCTATTATCGGCAGAGTCAAAGCGCCTCGATATGTTTGGGATTGCGATAAGTGCAGGCTTCAATTCAAGAACAACTTTTTATAACAGCTTTAAAAAGGCTACCGGAATTACGCCGACAGAATATATGAAAGTCCATGGTAAAAAATAAACTTAAGGAGGGAAAGTGGAGTTTGTTCGATTGCATCCATTCGGACGTTTAGCCTATCTAAATGAGCTATTCTTGTATCATATCAACAAAAAAAATTATGATACAACAAATTAAACCAGGCGTTCGCTCGAAAACAATACGCCAAATTTCTAAAGCAACCTTCGGTCTACTAGTGGGAGCATGTTGCTTTTTAGCTTCCTATGATACGTTTGCGCAGACCAGCTCCCCAAGTGCCTCCCACCAGCAAAATCAGACTTCTCTGAAAACATTTCAGGGCTACTACCAGCTCCCCAATAAAGTAGCTTTCATTGCTTTCGACGAGCAAGATAATGCGCTACATGCTACACAGCTATGGGATCAGAAAAAAAGATATCAGCTCGTCCGTAAAGATGATACGCATTTTGAATCCAAAAACGAAGGCTATGCGATAGAGTTCTTAAAAAATAGCGCTGGAGATTTTAGCCAAGCCAAGATCCTGGGAAGAATTGTATGTGAACGTGTACCGTTTGACCCCAATAAAATTGCGAGTCTGACCGCATCTCAACTGAAACAGCTTTCCGGAACTTACCTAATGGCCACCGACAACAATTTAAAAATTACCATAGAACCTTCGGCACAAGGCATTACCCTTAAACAATTGTGGGACAACAAAACAGTTTCATTTAGCCCACGCTCGGAACTTTTCTTTCTCAACGAAGATGGTACCTTTCCTTTGACATTTTCTGTTTCTAATGGAAAGGTGGAGCAGATGATATGCTTTGAAAAAGATCTTTGGCTGAGGGCTGATTAATAATCCTATTCAAGAAAAATAATATGAACAGAATTATTGCCTGCTTATCTATTCTGCTACTGGGTATAGCTCAACTAAGCGCCCAACAGGTGGCAGACGAAGAGTTTCATTATCCCATCACCGAGCCGCACCATCGGGTCGGTAATGGGCCTCTGCTCCTGTTTGACGAAGCACACAACAATCCAGTTACTTTACGAGGAACTTATGCGGCCTTTTCTGACCTCTTGCAAGCGGACGGGTATAACCTCCGGAGTACCAAAGAGAAAATTAGTTTTGAGGGATTGAAGGCTGCAAAAATATTCATCAGTGTAAATGCGCTATATGATCCAGAAAACTGGAGCCTACCGGCTCGTTCTGCTTTTACTGATAAGGAAATCGATCTCCTTCGTCAATGGGTATTTGACGGCGGAAACTTATTTCTGGTCACAGATCACATGCCCTGTGGTGGTTCTATACAAGCTCTTGCCGCCGTATTCGGCATTCATGTTATTAATGGCTTTGCACTACGCAAAGATGGGCAGCCTGAAATTTTTTCAAGAGATAGCAAAACACTTTTGCCCAATGAAATCACAGCTGGATCAGGTAAAGAAATAGACAGTATAATGTGCTGGGGCGGTACGGGATTTACAGTCCCAGCAACCGCACATATTATTTCATTGTTGAACGAAGAATATGAGATTTATCTTCCAAGCGATGCTAATCAGATAAAAAGGCCCATTCCAGATTATACCCCCCGGATATCGGGCAAAGGATTTGCAAATGGTGCTTATCTTCGGTTTGGGAAAGGAAAAATGGTGATATTCGGGGACGGTGCTCCTTTTTCGGCACAGCTCCATGGCATCAAAAGTGAAAAAAGGGGAATGAATCATCCTTCTGCTCACCAAAATGCACAATTTTTGCTTAATATCGTTCATTGGCTCGACCAATGAACGATCAGCAAATTCCAGTAGCACTATTGTTGAAAAACTTCATATCAGCACGTATATTGACACGCTGATTTTGACCTTTTATTCCGGAAGTTCTGGCATAGCAATCCGGCGTTGCGTTGATGTACTTAAAGCCTGTAGAAAAGCGATCACAGCATCAACTTCTTGTCGCGATAAATTCAATCTTTTTAACAACGGTGAATGTATAGGTCTTGTCTTTTCATCAATTTTCACATGCCTTTGTATAGGTGCGGGATTGCCCAGATTATAGAGTTCGACTACATCGCGCAACGTTGGAAAGTTACCATGATGCATCCAGGGTCCTGTCAGTGCTATATTTCGTAGCGATGGTGTACGGAATGCGCCAATATCTTTTTGATCTCCTGTGAGATGGTAGTGGCCAAAATCCTGCTGTTTGCTTCCGTACAGTGTCTGTCCATCATTATGAAAAAGATTATCCGAGAACAAAGGTGTATTGTGGCAATTTATACAACGTGCCTTTGTACGAAACAAATGTAGTCCGGTAAGTTCCTGATCGTTCAGTGCATCGGCCTGCCCCCGCACAAATCGGTCAAATTTTGTCGGATAGCTTACGATACCACGTTCAAAGGTGGCAAGTGCCTGTTGTATTCGGAGCAGCGTAACCTCTTTATCTCCAAAAGCCTGTTCGAAGTATGCCGCATAGCCGGGCACAGCTTTTACATGTGCTATTAAAGTATCCAACGGTGTATTCATTTCCAAATGGTCCTGTGTCGGCAACAAGACCTGATCTTCCAGGCTCTTAGCACGGCCGTCCCACATAAAAGATTTGTAAAATGCGACGTTGTAAAGCGTCATCGCATTTCTTTTCCCCTCTCGCCTTCCATGCCCATGCGCTAGGCTTTTCCCATCTCCAAATCCCAATTGTGGATCATGACAGCTTGCGCAGGAGATTTGCTTCGATGCCGAAAGTCTGGGGTCAAAAAACAATAACTTTCCGAGCAGTGATTTTTCCTTGCTATAAGGATTATCAGCCGGATAGCTTACCTCGGGCAATACCCCGAGATCCATAAAACCAGGTCTCACAGCTGAGTCGATATGTGGTTTGGGCCATAGTTCCTGGCGTCCGCTACTGTAGCGTTGGCGCAATACCTGTAGATCTTCCTGCTCCTCAGCACGATTTGCAAACGCCGAAATCAACAAAGGTGCAATAAGGATTACGATAATAATCAGTGTATTCTTTTTCATCAAGGTCAGCCTTTTAAAATCCATATGCTACCATTAAATTCACTTGTTTCCGGGTGGTCCCGATAGGGGCTAGATTAACGCGATCCAGATCAGATATACGTCCTGCTTTTTGATAATTGTAGTCTGCGATCAAGTGAATGAAATTTCCCTTTCTTAAGCGCTGTTTGAAACCCAATTTTACTTTTCCTCCATATAAATTTGCACGATTGTAAAGGACATCATGATAAAAAACATATTGATGAAATACATTTTCATTGATTCGTGGTAGCGACCAGGATGTACCTATATTTTGGCGAAGGGAACCTGTGAGACCAACTTCTATTTCTTGATTCGTAGCGGTTATATAGGTCCATGCTCCATGGAGTTGATAGTTTAAATGATCGTAGTCCAGACTTGTGCCAGTGCCGCCATCCCTTCTGATTTCATTGAATACACTAATTTTCCCGCCGTAATAGTGTCGCCACTTCTTCTTCGCTAGCATATAAGATAAATTCAATGCGCCATTATCATTCTGGTAAACATAATTCTGTGCGTTGCCACTCTCCGTTACTCGATCCTTTCCACGTGTGCTGGACAAATCAAGCGATGCCATATAAGAATGAATTCCTTTGGACAGCTGCCATACTAAATTGTAGTCTAAACGATTTAAATTATACTGACTGAGTTCATTGATGCGAGACTCGTTGCGCAGTGTTTGTCGATACTTCTGTTCTTCACGCAAATAAGCTGCATTGCCATAAAAGTCCCCTATTGAAGAATTCCATGAGAAGTAAATCTTACCACCAAAGCGCTTCATGTCATTCTGATAGAACATCTTCTGCTCTAGGAGCCAGTCACTGACCTTCCAACCGTATCCTCTGATAATATAGTTCATGTAGGGCGACTCCACAGCGCTTGTGGCCGTATTTCCATTTTTATAAGCTATTTCAAAGTCCTCCTGTCCATAACCATACTTCCCTTCGACACCAATATCAACGTTTTTGACTACACGCATACTACCGCCCACTGTACCGTTAAGTTGTGCTACGCGGATGCTACCTCTCGGGTCATTATTGCTAAAATGATTTGCTACCTGGTAATCGAATCCCCCAAAGACAGCGTATTTTCTGTCTGCAAAATATCGTTGACCCCGCGTCTGGATACGATAGGTTGTTCGTTCATAATGATTGTAACCGTAGGAACCAAAATACCAGGGTGAAGAGGTGTTTTCTCTGGTCTGATGGGCAAACCGCGTACTATCCTCGACAGATCGCGTATAATTGAAACGCCCCCATAAGCGCACATCCTTTATGGTGACGGCTCCCTCTGAACTAAAATTCAGCGTATTTGCCCGCTGTGCGTCCTGGGCACGGTGATAATCACCCGAGGTGGAATTGTATCCCATACGAATCAAACTGTAACGCTGCGGCACCTTCTTTTCCAGCCACATCGGGTTATCGACAGCATACTGTCGTAAACGCAATTGCATGCTATCCTGGTCAATATATTGAATATAGGGTATGGTATCTTGTCTTGCTATCGCTTTGGCCGGAAGTTGGGACAGCGCCCCAACAAATAGGCATAAGGTAACTTGAATATAATTTTTCATTTTTCTTCGCTTAATCAATAAATCCCTTTGGATTTGCCTTCATTGACACAAAATCATCACTTGAGTTATTAGAATCTTCCAGTATTCTTCGTCCATTGATAATCTCTTTTGTTTTCCTAATAACTGAATTTGAGGAACGCGCACCTCCGTCTACCGCGATAGATCCAGCATCGATTTTTGCCGTAAATCGTTTCGGATATTGTGTAGAGGTTGAGGACTGAATTTCCACGCCATCCAAAATATTAACTATTGGAATCTGGAGGTAATCTGTCCCCAAATTTTCCCGCCCATCAGCATAAGGCGGCATAAAGCCCTTCCAATCGATTACCGGCCCCATATTTTGATCACGGAAGATGATCCAGCTGCGTTGGCCTGCCTGATTCATAATCATGTCAGCACCATTACCCCGGTTGATCAGGCTTATATTGGGAACATTTGGATTATCGATGTCGGATGCCAAAGGTTTGGTACTTCCAAGATAGGGTACATAATAAGCTTCAAAATCTGCCTTGCTGAGGTCAATGGTGAGGCTCGGATTCTTTACGGAGATCGCAACCCCATCAGCTCCTATATAGGGCGACTGATGATTGGCTGCTGTTGAGGCAACAACAATACTCTCGCCCGGCAGAATTGGATAGTCTTTTCCACTGCCCGGAAGCTGGATGATCAGATGAGCGTAGACATAATCATTATTGGCGTCAATATCCTGTGGCATACGATACGACTTGCTCCAATCATACTGTCCACTATTGGGCTGGTATACATAGGTCGTACTCGCATTTGTCGTACCAAAAGCTTCGGCTATATAGAGACTGTCCGCATAGCGGACCTTATCGGAATTGTTATAAATTTCGATAAATTGATCCCTAAAACTAGCGCCTTGATTGGCGTCTGAACCTGCGTAATAAATCTGCTTGATAACCAAGCCTTCCTCATTACCATTACCGGTCAGGAGAGAAAGATCCCAATGTGTCGCCGCTGACCCTTTGACGACTTCGATCCGGCGGATCACCGAACTAAAGGTAACCTCACTGTCTTCACGCTGTCCGGTCAGCTGATTAAATTCTGCCGCACTGAATTTTTTCACGACCTGAACATTATAGGTATTCGGCGCCAGATCCACAAATTTTATTACACCATGTTCATCCGATTTCACCGTCATCAACAGCTTCCCTTTCAGGGTATAGAGATTTAAAGTAATATCCCCCAACGGCAATTTATTGGCATAGGTTTCACTTTCGTAAGACGTACTCAACGAGATGTCAACCGATCCATTTTCGGCATAGCTATCTTTTTGACAACCGCTAAAAAGATAGCTGGAGCCAAAGATTAAAAGTATAAGTTTAATGATGATTTTCATGGCATTATAGTTTAAGTCTGAGTTGCGCACCATAAGTCGGTTTACCATTCGGAATGATCATGGAATTATCAGAACGTTTATATTGTGGACGATAATTAAATACGTTATAGACATGGAAAGCCAAGCTTAGCCGTTTGCTGATTTCTTTCGATACATTTAAGTGGAAATTTGTATAGACAGCAGGCTGGTTCTGATTGTTGATTTCCTCTATTGGCCTTAGCGTATGCGCATAATTGACATTGTCGCGATCAAAATTTTCTATGGCATGATAGGTTCCATCCTGCGTATAATAACCGATAGGTACGCCGTCGGACGCATTGGTATTGGTTTTATTCATGAGGTTAAGTTCGGTCGTGAAATTGATCAACAGTTTGGCCTTAGGAATATGCGTACTGGAAGTAATTGCGGCATTGCTTACCGTAGTCGTCCTGCGCTGTGTTGGATATATTGCAGACTCTGCACGATTGGGGTTGTCGGTGTTGTTGGTAAATGTCGCCATGTTCTGCAAGGGTCTATAGGCTGATTTGGTCAATCCTGCCCTTAGATTAAATGAGGTAGCCATGGCCATCCATTTTGGGGTAGATAGCATGAGTTCGATCCCTTGAGTTCTTTTGTCGCCAGCATTCATAAATTCATAGCGCGATAGCCTATATTGTTTTGTCCCATCAATAATATAGGGGACTTCCGCATTGGGATCCGGATTATCGTCGTATTTGTCCAGCACGATTTTCTCAAAACTGTTGACGGTAACGACTTCGCTATAATTCCTTTTATTATAAAGGTTCATCCCCAATTTAAAATCTTTATATTCATAGGTGGCTGAAAATTCAAGCTGTTCGGACAACGAAGGCTTAAGCTTGCTGTTATCCGGTGTAAATTTATCTACATACATCAGGTAGAGGCTATTTGCCTCATCGACACTTCCCCCATTAAAGGCGGTATACTGAAATAAGGGAATCTCATAAAATACCGGTCCTGGATACAATTGCGCCAAGGCGGGGGCCTTGCTAGCCCAGCCATACGCTACCCCCACTGTCAGCGCTGGGGTAATGGCATAGTTAATATTCGTACGTGGTGAAAATGTAAGATATTTTTCAAATTTGTCCAACCGTGTACCAATACGTACGTTCAGGTCACGCTCAGCAATTCTCGCTGTAAAAAGGTCCTCCGCATAAAATCCCAGTTGTTTTTGTCCATGAATACGGGAGACATCATAATAGCGTTCTTTGCGAAGATCAGCATTTGCTGCGATGGTATTATTGCGTGGTCTGGATGGGTCCACAATCTGTCCTTTTCCTATATTTTTTGAGTAATTGAAAAATGACCCAAAATTCACTTGATGCAGTAGGTCGCCCGTCTGAAATGTGCCTGTCAGATCCAGGCGTGCTGTTAAATCGATGGGCTTACCCTCAATATTGGTTACAGCTTGGTAGATCCCGCTTGCATATTGGCCTTGATGAATGCCCGTTTCGGTGGCATCTGAGTAGATAATATAAGTACCGTTGACGTCCTGTTCCTTGTATGTATTCTGATAAGTTTCGCTATAACGGACATTCAACCCGATATTGGAAAGAAAACCTCGGTCGATCCGATAGTTGGCGCGGCTTCCGATAGCGAAATTATATGATTTGAAGCGCATGACCGCAGCCGTTGGATCATCGCTATCACGACGGACTTTATCCATGTTGCGGCCATAATCTATGGATAAGGTATTGGTGAAAGCTTTTTCTTTTCCGGCGAAAGTGCTCCACATGATATTTCCGCCAACACGATCGTAGGATTTCATCTTATCCCTGTTGTCTTCAAAGGAGCGCGTGAAATTTCCACCAACCGTGATCGCTCCAAACTTACGGGTATCAAAGCCTTTACTCATTCCGTAAACGGTTGCATTATCGCGGAGTTGAACATTAAAATTGAGCGGAGTTTTTCCTGCAATACGATTGATGATAATCGCACCATTTGTCATATCTCCATACTTTACAGAAGGTACGCCGGCGGCAATTTCTATACTTTCGATATTGTCTGTGGCAATCTGGCGGAGATCGGTACCTCCAAAAGTATAATCCCCGGTATAATTATCCGTGCCAGCATCACTGCCACTCAGCCCAGATATCTTGCCATTGACGTAGGAATTACCCATACCGTAGATTCCCGCATTTAAGGTCTGCATATTAGCATTGTTGGACAATGCGATCCCATCCATGATCAGCGCTACACCAAAAGAATTATTGAGTGCAAATGGATCTTTGTTGGAAAAAGAATTTGTGCCCAATGTTGCGCTTCTCAAATTAGCTTGCTGGACCTGTTGTAAAGAGGGAGCGGCGATCTTTTGTCCAGGAATAAGGCTCAATAAATCATTAAGACTTAATGCACCCGACTGTTCGATCACTTCGCGGTTGATATACAGTGAACTATTGCTTTCCAGTCGCCTGTTGGTCCGGGGAGTGACAGCTATTTCTTCGAGCCCTACACTCAACGTTGGTAATGTGATGTCGGCAATGGCATTATTTGTTCCATTTAAAACAGTTGTAAGGGAAGTCCCTTGTCTTCCGATCATGGAAAACTGTAAGTTTGCTGACTTTAGCCGGTGGGCCGGAAACTGGAATTTAAACGAGCCATTATTATCCGTAAAATAATACTGGTTCAGTTCTTTAAGATGTACGGTTACCGATGGTATTCCTTTCCCATTCTCATCGACAACTCTACCCGATAGAACACCCAAAGAAGCCTTACTGATCAGAATATTCTTACCTGAGACCTGCAGTTTGAGATAAGTTAACTGTTCCAGCTGATTTAAAACCTGTGGGAGGGCTCCATTTACCTCGATAGTAATACGTCGCTCCACATTGATCTGAGATTCGTCATAGAGAAAACTGTAACCCGATTTTTCTTCAATCTGCTTCAAAACAGACCTTAGTGGTTGATTTTTACTTTCAATCTTCAGTTGCTGTGCATCTACAACTAAGACCTGAAAAGAAAGAAGTACACCAAGAAGCAGGGCGCTTCTATTGATGGATTTAGAAGACATAGATATATGATGTTATTTTTTACGAACGATAAGTGTATTGGATTCGATGTTGAATCGATATGCTGTTGTCATGGAGAGTTTTTCAAGCACCATTTCCAACGGTTCATGTCCTATGGTGCCCGAATACATCAGTTCGATATCCGGTCGGTCATGCACGATGATTCCATATTTTCGGTTTAGGTGTTTGGCTATTTCGCTGAAAGTAGCCTTCTCAAAATGCAAAACTCCCGCCATATTTTCCTTTTCTTTAGCTGAATCAAAGGATTCTACCACAAAGGTTGCTTTGTTTTTATTATATATAATAGCCTGACCTCGATTTAGCTGTAATCTCTGGGCTCCCTTCGAAACCTCCACTTTCCCCGTAAACAATGCTATTTTTGACAGTTCATCATTTTCAAAAGCGTGTACGTTAAAAGATGTCCCCAACACTTTGATTTCAAGTTCACCTGTTTGAATAACAAAAGGCTTATGGCTGTCATGAGTGACCTCAAAATAGCCTTCACCATTGAGGCTAACTATCCGTTTATCTCCATGGAAGTGCTTTGGATATCGCAGTGTAGACGTTGGGCCGAGCTTCACTTTGGTACTATCGCTCAAAAGGACATTCATATACTTACCGGTCGGTACCAATTGGCTAACAAATTCAGTTTGAGTGGCATTTTCCGCTAGCGGCAACTGTCGTTTTAAGAACAGAAAACCCATGGATACGAATAGGAGACTCGCAGCGGTATAGCCAATCCACCTGTAATTCCGTAAACGATGTACGGGAGTGTCATTTTTATGGATAAAGGCCTGAAGTCGGGCACGTTCCTCCGCTATCTCGGTCTGACCTGAACCAGCCTGTAGCAGTGAGACTAATCCTTTCGCATCTTTTACAAGCTGCCGGTGCTGCGGATTTGCCTCAACCCATTGTTTCCAATATTCCATATCCTCAAGCCTGGCTTGTAGACAATAATTGATAAAGGATTCATCACAGATCAGTTTTTCCAAAGTAGGTTGTTCCATTGCTCGATATTGCGTTTATACAATAGTGCAATAAAGGCTCATTTTTTACCTATTTTTATTTGGAAAAATTTAAAATAACCACAATAATAACTGATAGTGAGCCTTTTAATTTTTTGATCGCTTCATAAACAACGTTGTAAACAGTTCTCAGTGCTGCATTTTCCATATCCGCAATTTCCTCATAACTCTTATTATGAAAAAACTTTAGCTCAATATAGCGATGCTGTTTTTTCGTCAGGTTGTCCATTGCCGCACGCAGCGCCTGATCTCGTTCCAATGTTTCTTCAATTGCGATTTTTTGCGATTCGATCGAATCTTCTATCGGTGTGTGCAACAGGTCTTCCAGTGGTATATTTTGGTAAGTACGCTGTTTGTAGATCACGCGTTTTAGCCATACAAAGAGATAATATTTTGGATCTGTCGTTAGCATGGGTAATTTTTCCCGCTTTTCCCATAGCTCGCAGAATAAGACATGGATGGATTCTTTTACAACTTCACGGTCGGCATTAATTTTCAATCCGTAGCGGAACAGAGCTGTATATAACGCGTCATATAAGGCCAAAAAACTGTTGCTATCGCCAGTTTTAATCGAGTTCCATGTTTTTAGTGCATCCAAGTGCGCAAAATAAATAATTATTTAGATTTATTCCAAATAATATTAAACCTTTAATACGCCATCTTTTTCACTTTGAATATGACCTCTCTATTTATGCCCTAGCTTCTCCGACAACAGGACTTTTAAAAGTAGAGGGTGCAGCTTTGATATTGATAAGGCATCGTTCCGTAAAATGTCTACCCTATACTGACGTCAACTGATTAATGAACGGCTGATTGTAAAAACGTTTTCCTGTAGCTTGGTATAATGCATTGGCTACTGCCCCAAATGTGGGCGGAAACGGTGGTTCGCCCAATCCGGTTGGATCCTGTTCATTTTCTACAAAATGTACTTCAATTTGCTGCGGAGCTTCATTCATCCGTATGAGCCGATAGGTTGTAAAGTTATTCTTCTGTGGAACGCCATCTTTAAACGGAAGCTCGCCATAAAGCGCATTTCCGATCCCGTCAATAATAGCGCCTTCGGCCATGTTGGTCGCCGCATCTCTGTTCACTACAATTCCACAATCTATAGCAGCCACCACCTTTTCGACCTTTGGTTCATTATTGCTAACGACAAGGTCCACAACCTCCGCAACATACGAGTTGTGGCAAAAATAAGCGGACACACCGCGATGAACACCTTGCGCTGTTTTACCCCAGTTCGATTTTTCACGAACCAGTTCCAGAACCCCAGCGTAACGGCTGGCGTCGTAGTCATTGCGTTTGCCCACCGGATTCGTTTTCGCCCTTTCCAATAATTCGAGTCGAAAATCAATGGGGTCTTTTTTCATTTCCATGGCGAGTTCATCGAGAAAAGATTGCTCAGCGGCAGCAATAAAATTCGAGCGCGGGGCACGGAATGCACCTATGGTGATATTAGACGGGATCTGCCAGCCTTCAGCGAGGTAATTTTCGATTGCACCTGCCGGAAAACGATCCGCATGTATGGGCGTCTCGGGGATCCCACCTGCCTTAATGTGAAGCGCTAGCAATTTATTGTCTTTATCCAAAGCTGCTCGATAGGTCGCACTATATGTAGGGCGATATATTCCAGCTGTCATTTCATCTTCGCGTGTATAAACAAGCTTGATCGGCGCATTGAGATGTTTGGAGATTACAGCCGCCTCTATAAAATGATGTCCATACGCGCGGCGGCCAAAACCTCCGCCCATGCGTGCAAGATTGATCCGTATCTTATCTTTTGGCAAACCAAGACGCTTGGATAATGTACCGACCGTAAACTCAGGAGCCTGCAAGGGGCCATACAATATAGCGCTGTCTGAAGTGACATGGGCAAAGCAGTTGACGGGTTCCATGGTATTATGTGCTAGGAACGGTGCTGTATAGGTGCGCTCGATGATCCTGAAAGCAATTTTAAACGCTCCCTCGGGATCGCCATCTTTTCGGAGTATTTTGCCGGGCTTTTTAGAAAACTCTTCCATTTGCCTGCGGTGCACATCACTGCTCTCTAAACCTGCAGGGTAAGTCGCGTCGGTCGTTTTTGCATTTGCTTGCCCCGGACTTCCTATTTTAAAAGTACGTCCGGGTTCTTCTGCCCATTCCAGCTTCAATGCTTTCTTGGCTTGCATGACTTCCCAGGTACTATTGCCTACGACAACAGCAAAACGCGTAAAACTGGTCGTATCAAAAGAGTTCTGTACGATAGCTCCTGTGAGGGAGTCAATCACAAAAATTGATTTGATTCCGGGCATTGACTTAGCCACGCGATCATCCAATGATTTTAGCTGTAGGCCAAATGCCGGTGGATGCACTATCATGGCGATCAGCATCCCCTCAGTGTTATAATCCATACCGAACAGCGGTTTGCCTGTCAGTATGTTGTTCAACTCAACGTTTTTCTTGGAGGTACCGACAATGCTGAAATCTTTCACTGCCTTTAATTTTACGTTTTCGGGCACCGGAATCTTGGCTGCAGCGGAAGCAAATTCTGCATAGCTCCCCTTTTTCCCTGTCTGTTGATGATGCAAAACCCCTTGCTCCGTAGTAATTTCATCGGATGGGACATTCCATTGTGCTGCTGCCGCTAAGATAAGCATCTGCCTGGCTGTGGCGCCTGCCGTACGCAATGGCGACCAGCCCTGCCGTATCGACTGACTACCGCCGGTAAATTGCCTTCTGAATCGTTCGGGATAAAAATCGGCCTGTTCGACGACAACCTGATCCCATGCGATATCAAGCTCTTCTGCCAGGATCATGGGCATGGAGGTTTTTACATTCTGCCCAAATTCTGGATTGGGATTTAACAAGGTGACTATGCCGTCTTTGCTGATCTTGATATAACTATTTAATTCGTACGATTCTTCTGCTATAGCGCCGGCCTCTGCGCCTGTAGCTTTTGCAGCGGCTGGCCAATGAAAATGCAGGATCATACCGCCTCCAGCAAGTAGGGCGGCTTTCAGGAAGGATCTTCTTCCCATATTATTATTAGCGCTGGTCATATCTTACCTTTCTAATCTGCAACATTGAAAAATTAATTCGTAGGTGCATAAGCACCATTTTTTAGCCAGGTAATCCAGGCTTCCTTAAACTCTCTATGGCTTAATGGTGGTAATGTCCGCCCTTCCCCTGGTTGCCAGCCCCATTTTACAAGCTCGTCGTCGGCATGGGCTATTAACGCCTTCATATCTTTATTTCCGTTTTTCGTTGGATCCATGATTTGTTTTGCGAGCTCCCTTGGGCTCTTTCCCTCGAAGACCATTTTCATGTCTGCTGGAGGAAGGTGCCAATTAGGGCTACCTGGAGGGGTATGCGTACCTGGCGTATTTTCAGGCTGATGACAATTGGTACATTTCATTGTCAGGATTCCTTTCCCGTCCTTCCCTCGCTGTGGAAACATCGTGTGTAAATGACTGTCATCGCCCTGTAAAGGCACATCGCCTGCCGGATGACAATTTACACATCGGGGACTGATCAATACGCTGTAAACTTTGGAAAATGCCGCAACGGATTTCACGCTGTCACGTTTAACAGCGTCATCAATGATCTCGTCCTCTGTTGCACGTAATGCTGTTGATCTGGAATTTGCAGCGATCGTAACCATGAATGTCATTATAATCGCCAAAACAGCTAATGCAGCCACTATGTTATAGGGTCGCTTTTCTTTTTTATGTCGGGTGTTATATCTCATAACCAGAATATTTTGCTCAAGTTTCTACTTCGTCCCCTGCTGGATCTCTGCAGCCAAATGTATGGCCTTACGGATCCGGAGATAGGTACCGCATCGACAGATATTACCGGACATTGCCAGATCAATATCTTCGTCTGTTGGATTGGGAATTTCCCGTAACAGGACGGCCGCAGACATGATCTGACCGGACTGACAGTACCCACATTGTGGGACATCAATCTGTTCCCATGCTTGTTGCAAAGGATGATCTCCCTTTTCAGAAATACCTTCGATTGTGACCACCTCTTTATCCGCCGCCCGGTTTATCTTCGTCACACATGAACGTACAGCTTCACCATCCAGATGCACAACACAGGCACCACAGGCTGCTACTCCACAACCGTATTTGGTACCGACAAGATTTAAATGCTCACGTAAAACCCATAATAAAGGTGTCGATGGATCGACATCCAACCTATGTTTATTGCCGTTGATTTTTAGATTTATAGTTGCCATGATTATTTTTAAATAAGTGTCATAACTTTTTCGCTTATAAAAGGAATTATTTAGGGATCGTTATCTTCCTTTTTTAATCAACATTATACAAATATGCTTTAAAAAAATTTGTTCTCTGTATATAAATTACTGAATTAACTACCAATATTACAGTTAGAAGTATAATTCGTACCAGAATGTTTTAAGATGCAGTGATATTGTCTGAATTTATCCAGGGCTTATGCTTGAAAATTCAAAAGAGTTCATTTTGGAGCAAATGAAAATATTTGTCGAAGTGGAAGATTTAGAGATGCAGTTTGGGCCTGTGAAATATGCGGCCCAGATCTTAAAAGGGGATTTAAACCCTTTTATTATTTAAAGCTTTGCACCACTTTTTACTTTTACATCTGGGGCATAATGTTGAATCATGTTCAAGATTAAATAGTACCTGTCCGCAGTACATACAGGCATATGGTACCAAGGATTCTACCATTGTCACTGCTTTATAGGCTGAAGGGAACAATGGCAATCCATACCGTACGTCGCTATCGGCGTAAAACAAAACACTTAAAGTACCATCAATCTCTAACACGCCCTCTCTAACCTGACCTAAATGTTCAACATTTAAATTCCTCAATTCAGCAAAAAATTCCATCCTCGAAAAATTGTTATCGTTTTCATGTTGAATATCGAATACGCCATCTTTTACAACAGGCAGTACTTTCCCTTCCAACAACTGTGTAATGCTTTCAGAACGAGAAGCAAGCCAAGTAATCGATTTATAGACTAAAATTACACAAATAAATACAACTACTGAGTAGAATATAGGGAGATCCTCCTGAAACATAGGGTCTCCGGCGGCTGACCCCAAACTAATGATGATCGCGACCTCAAAAACGGTCAGCTGACGTACACCTCGCCGCCCTGACAGTCTTAAGATAATTAATATCAAAAGGAACATAATAATGGTCCTTGCGCCAATTTCAACCAGAAAGGAAAAATCTACGCCGTCAGCAAAAATTTTCTCGAAATCTATCATTCTTAAAGCAATCTTGTTCCGATTAATACTCGGCTTTTACATTAAAACCACGCGCAGCTATAGTTTGTTTTGAAAAGATCACCACCATTGCAGACTTCATGGTTCGACGTTTTCGCCAATGGCCGCAATCGAATTGAAAAATTTACGTCCACCGTAGGAGCTACTTTATGGTATCGTTTATACTGATTTCTATTGGGATATCAATAAGCTTTTCAGGCCCTTGATCAATTTGTAATTTGAGCTGTACCGAACCTTTTAATTTAGAAAAAAATTGTCTGGTTTGTATCGTTATACCTACATTTTGACAACTTTTATGATCATAGTCCCAAAGACCAAAACGTTGCAAATACAATGGATTTTGAACAGTATCAATCAAATTCACTTCTTCGTTTTTTTCATTCCTAAGCTCAGCATGTGTGAGCGTGCAATGTATTCTATCCGCTAAATCCGTTGCAAAGCTCCCTTGTTGCTTAGATGCGAGCTCCATGGCTTTAGTTTCCGCTGGAGTCAATGGATAATAGCTCGCCAATAAAAACTGATTTGCCGGAATACGCTTTGCTTCGGTAAGATCGGTAATACCAGGATGCATGTGACTGCCTAACGCATCTAAAACAGCTTGCTGTTCCGATACGCTTATCCTATCAGGCGTAGGTTTCGAATCGTTGTGACAATTTGAAAATAAAATCGCGGAAACTAATATTGGGAATAGTCTATTCATCATCTATTAATCATTAAATTTCATCGACAAGCTTTAGGCTGTAATCCGACGCATCCTTTTCACTAAAATAAGTACTTTTTAAGCATTATTGTCCGGGCAGTTACACTTCGCTGTGGCTAGTTTATTATTTGTTACGAGCAAACGTATAAGCGCTTCGTAAATGAAACCGATAATTCATAAATGAATTCAATTGTTGAGGTTCGTTTTCACAAGATTTTCTAACAAATTCAACTTGATTAAATCAATCGTTTCTGAATTTAAATTTTTAGGGTATGAAGATCTTCTGTTCCTATTACATAATAATATTATTTGGATTAAAAATGGTCTGGGCAGGTCTCGCATCTCCCCATATATCTCTTATCTCATTTTCAATCGTATAACAAATGTGAGAAATCGGGATATCATTGGGGCTGCCTTCAAAAGGATTTTCAGTACTCTCGCCCACTTGATCTAATGATGTATATACCCAGGATATTATCATGCTGAAAGGTATGACAAGCCACACCATGTGGCCCTTCATCCATCCAGTTGTAAATTCATTGAATGAATTAAACTCTTTTAACATAGCAAAAGGCAACAGAAGACAAAAAAGCCAAACAAATATCCGATTAACTGTAGCATATTGCCTGGGATAAGGAAAATTTTTTATTTTTTCACTTCTAGCTTGTAGGGTTGAAAATTCACGTAAATATTTATGCAATTCGAAAAAACGTGCATTATCAAGCGCACCGGTATCAGACAACCTCGCCAGTGCGGCGCTTTGTAGACTTATCAGCTGTGTCAGGGGATTACTGGCAGCAATTACTTTTTCAAGTTCTTCCTCACGCATATATTTTTGCAGTACTGTTGACAGGGCTATTTCCCGCTCTGGAATCGTGTATAGGCTAGCATATTCGCGATTATAAGACTTATCAATATTTTCCCAAGCCCGCTTGGAGCGTAACGCATACCGCAGCACTGTAAGCCATGCCAAATGGCGAAATGCAATCTCACGTGCAATATCGCGGTCTTTGATAAAATCGCGACACATTATTGCCCAAGCCCTGCTCATGCCAATCTTCAGCCCCCAAATGTCACGTGCTTCCCACGTCCTATTATACGTCTGCTGATTTTTAAATCCCACGACAAAGGCTGTTGCTGTTCCTAAAAAAGCAACTATGGGCCAGGGTACTACCAACCATTGGAGGCCCAATAATTCATATAACAAAACTGGAACAATACTGATCAAGAGCAACAAAAACAGATTCCGTCGCGTCCAGAAAAGAAATTCGGTAATTTTATAGGTTCTTCCAATGTACATCGTTCAATATCTTATAAAAAATGATAATCAATCAGGTAAAATATTCGCTCTTTCGAATATGTAGTTTTTTTATTTTTGAGTGTAGGGTATTGCCAGGAATTTGCAGAATTTCAGATGCACTTCCTGGTCCCGAAATCTTTCCGGCACTGCGCTTTAAAACCTGGATAATATAATTGCGTTCCAATTCATCGAGTGAATAATTTAGATACTGCAGCTCTTCCTGCCCAGATTCAGCATGCACCTTAGGAAGATAAACATAGTCAATCTCTGCAGTTGTGGTCAAAAGAATTGTCCTTTCAATCAAATGTTCGAGTTCGCGTACATTTCCGGGCCAGCTATAGCTACGCAATTGCTGAATTACTTTTGATCCTATTTTCTTCATTTTACGCCCTGTATTGCGACTGTATTTCTGCATAAAAAAGTCGGTAAGCTGGGGGATATCTTCCAGCCGCTCACGTAGTGGCGGTAGGTGTATCGGAAATACATTGAGCCGGAAATACAGGTCGGCCCGAAAACGTCCTGCCTTTACCTCTTCTTCCAAATTGCGATTGGTAGCCGCAATCAGCCGGACATCAATTTTTATGGTCTGCTGCCCACCGATCCTTTCCAGTTCGCGTTCCTGAATAATCCGCAACAATTTTGATTGTGCTTCGAGGGGAAGTTCTCCGATCTCATCCAAGAAAACTGTGCTTTGATGTGCCAGTTCAAATTTACCGATACGGCGCTCCAAGGCGCCTGTAAATGCGCCTTTTTCGTGTCCAAATAATTCGCTTTCGATCAGATGCGCAGGCAAAGCTGCGCAATTTACCTTGACCATGACTTTATCTTTTCGATCCGAGGATATATGAATACCCCGGGCGACCAACTCTTTTCCAGTCCCGGTTTCACCCGTAATCAAAACGGTAGTGTCAGTACTTGCCACGAGCGACATCAGGTGATATACCTGCTGCATGGCCTCCCCACTGCCGATTATTTCCGAAAAATTGTAAATAGTTTTGATCTGCTCTTTTAAGTAATCATTCTCTATTTCCAGATTCTTTTTATAGGCCAATAGTTGCTCATTGGCACGAATATTATCAATGGCAATTGAAATCTGTGAACAAATGCCTTTAATAAGCATTTTATTGAGCTGATCCGCCAGCAACCATATCGTACCGATATTCTTGTCACCGATCCGCAAAGGCAGGCCATACATATTCCTTCGCCCTGTGGTCTTCCATAATCGGGCATAATCGTTTCCTTTTTTAATTTCCTCCTCAACATTGAACACAAGCCCCTCTTTGCTAGCCAATACTTGGGCAGTATATAGTTCATTGATTGTAATAAGATTACTTGCCAATTTATCAAAATCGGTTTTTGCGTCGGCAAACAGTGCGGCATCATACATAAAAGGAGATAAGTGGATGCCATCGGCTTCGATCACACGAATCATGGACAATCTTGTAGACAGGGTTTTGTCTAGAACCCGACTGATGGCTGACTGAAGGTCTTGCTTTGTCCTCAATTGGGTAATATCATTGCTGAAATCTAATAAAAAAGATTGCTCTTGCTGCTTTTTAACCAGCTGTTCATTAGCCAACGTATTGGAAATAGCTGTTGAGATCTGCGCACAAATGCTCTGGAGTAAGGGGATATTGATTTCGGCAGTCTCCAATAACAACAGGCCTAAATTGGTCTCACCATTCCGCAAGCGTATCCCTGTAAACGTCGCTATCCCCAATGACTTCCAATAATGGAGATAACCTGAGGAAATACCACGCTGCACCTCACGGTCTACATTAAATAACAAAGGAATGGCACTCGTTAAAATACGATTCTGTAAACCATCATTGAGGGGCAATTGTTGGAACCAATCCACTTTGGTTTTCGGTACGGGATGCGTTCCGAAATCATAAATATAGGGTTCTGTAAAAGATTTCGTGTCACCGCAGATTCGCCGAATGACAAAACTTCCCGTCGGACTAAGTTGCTTTAATACATTGCGAACAGTCTCCGTTAACTCTTCCTTCGTTCGAACAGCGGCCATTCGGCTGCTGAATTCGAGCAGAAAAGTCTTCTCCTTTTCCCTTTTGAGTAGCTCTTGGTTTTTTACGATATTGGAAACTGCACTCGATATCTGGGGAATAATACCCACGATGACATCTCTGAAATTCTGGCTAAAGCCATTAATTTTATCGGTATAAATATGAAGGAAGCCAATGGCATGCCCTTCACGCATCAATTTGGCCATTAAAATTTCACGTACTCCTTTTTCATAATTGACACGCAGAAATTTTGGGCTTCCCGGATCGTCCATAATATCCGATAACACAAATGAAACTGGCTCGGTTGAATCCAATACAGCCTGAATAAATGGGCCTTTAAGGGGAAAACGAGCTTTTATCATTTCCGCATAACGCGGATGATCCCGAATCGGGGACCCATCATTGTCAAGAAGAAAGGGGCTGTAGGTATCGTCTTTGTAATCGATGGTCGTAACAATGGTATGGGTAATAAAGTATAAGCCTTTTATGCCTTCTTTAAAAAGGCGGATGAGATCGTTTTTGTCTCGAACTTTAGTCAGATCGTTGCCTAATGCTAATAGGATCTCGCGCTCTTGTTGGTAATATGCGATGCTCGGCTTGGACACATCATTTTTAGGATTGGTTGTTTTATTTGCTTTCATGATATACAGAAGTGCAGTACAACAGCACCCTTACGTTTTTATTAATACGTTTATGCAGTTGGCTATAGTTCGAATATACGCAATTCTGTTTAATCAATTTATCCACTTAAAATAAATGGACAGCGGCATCAAAAATAACACGAGCGGTACAATTACTGAAAAGCTGGTGCCCATCCATTTTATAAAACCATTGTACCGCCGATGCGATATGCCCAGCGAAGTAAAAGCACTGGTAAAACCATGCAAGAGATGCCAAAACAGGGAGACACAACCAAATAGATAAACCAATACTTCCAGCGGGTTGCTAAACTTCTCTA
The DNA here is from genome assembly GCF_013167215.1 of Sphingobacterium prati. Classification (GTDB taxonomy): domain Bacteria; phylum Bacteroidota; class Bacteroidia; order Sphingobacteriales; family Sphingobacteriaceae; genus Sphingobacterium; species Sphingobacterium prati. Next base: position 304,093 of record NZ_JABJWY010000016.1, on the reverse strand, counting down.
GCATCAGCTCATAAAGCGGCAGCTCCTCATCATAACGAAACTGATGAATACGATTTGGTATCCAAAAGTTGGAAGTGTGTATCACTAAAAACAGCAACAAAAGTGTTCCCAGCAAGGTCATGCTCTTGCTATACCATTTTATCTTAGGCGTAGCCAATGGATAGGCATATTTGATGGGGCGCGCATCCCTATTTTTTTTCCATAATAGAAGTCCTTGCACAATATGGAGAACAAATCCAACAATAAGAACGATTTCCAACGTCCTGATCACGGGATTTGTGGCCATAAAATGTGCACCAATTGTAAATGTTGCTCCGCCATCATTATAAAATATGAGTGCATTGACCGACATATGCACCAGCAAAAAACTGATGAGGAACATTCCGCTCAATGCCATTGTAAATTTTCGGCCCAAAGAGCTCGTAAAGGTGTTATAAAAACTCTTCATAATTATAATCTTTTTAAGAAGGGATAGATAGACTTCAAAATCCAAGGACATTATCTGCCCTTGGATCAGCATATATTTATTTTTGAGCATTAAGACGAAACCATTCTTCAAAGGTTAACTTACCCAATTTTGCATCCACAGAAGGCACTAAAGTTAATTCTTCCAAGGGTGCACCAAAATATAAGGCTTCTTTACTTCCAACAACTTCCTTGGGGTTTTCTGTTTTGACCAAATATTGTTGCACTAGGCCCGCAAGTTCAAATTGTTCGGGGCCGCCAATTTCCACGATTCCGTTTATAGGTTGGCCAAGTGCGAATTCGGTAACAAAAGAAGATACATCCTCAGCTGCGATCGGTTGTATTTTAGCCGTAGACAGATTGATCATATCTCCATCCTGTGCAGAAGCAACGATGCCCCCTAAAAATTCTAAAAATTGCGTGGAATGAATGATCGTGTAAGGAATGCCTGATTTGACAATAAGATCTTCTTGTACTTGCTTTGCCCTAAAATATCCGCTTGCCTGGAGGCGGCTGGTACCAACAACAGACAACGCAATATGGTGTTTAACACCAGCATTAATTTCGGCTGCCAACAAATTTTTCCCCGAACTCTCAAAAAATTCCATCACATCCTTGTCTGCAAATGATGGTGAATTGGCAAGATCAATAACCACTTCGGCTCCGTTCACAGCTTCTGCTAAACCTTCGCCTGTAATAGTATTTATACCGGTATTTGGTGATGCTGCAATAACTTCATGTCCCAGTGCTCTTAACTTAGCGACAGTTTTTGTTCCGATCAATCCTGTGCCTCCAATAACTAAAATTTTCATGTTTTTAACTTTAAAGTTTATCAATACTTTGTATAATGGCGAAGAAACAACAGTGAGGCCAAAAGAATTAACTAATTAATAATCAAATATTTAAAAAACAACTTCGATTTATCACTTCATGAAATAAAGTGATATCATGCGGAGTATCACTATATATAGTGATACTCCGCCTTTTGATTGCGGTTTAAGAAATAGAGATTCCGCCATCCACTGGTATAATAATGCCTGTAGTCCATTCAGAATCCAAAATAGATACGGCAACAGAAACAATGTCTTCAACATTTCCCCTACGCTGCAAGGGAATCTGTTTTTTTTCACTGTCCTGAATGGCTAGAATTGTCTCTTCGTCGTAGCCAGCAGATTTCAAAATATCGGTATTAGTCGGTCCAGGGGCAATGGCATTAACTTTAACACCAATCGGAGCCAATTCGAGTGCCCAGATTTTTGTAAGCATATTTAACCCTGCTTTTGCGGAACCATATGCACTCAAATCGGAATACACTTTTATGCCATGACTACTGGTAATATTCAAAATATGTCCTTTTGTGGCAGCCAGGAATTTCAAACATTTTGATGCCAGCAAAGTCGGGCCAATCAAATGAGCCTGATACATATCCTCCAGCGATGATTTTGAAATATCCTTTAAACTTCCCAACTCTACATGGCCAGCACTGTTGACTAAGATATCCAACTTTCCATTCCAGTTGCTTTCTATAAAGTTGATCAGATCCGCTAGATGTTCTTCATCCGCGCTGTCATATACCAACGTATGGATGCCAGGCATTGTAGCTTTTGCCAAATTTAATTTATCTTTGTTTCTGCCGGTAATGAGGACATCCCATCCTTTTTCATAAAAGTGTTTGGCTATACCATAACCGATACCGGATGAACCTCCGGCAATTAGAATTTTATTATTCATATATTATATATTAATTTCTACGGCCAAAATTAAAATACAAAAATCTGAATTACAATAACTTACCATAAGGTAAGTAACTAAGAACACGGTTTGCATTATTGATTTAAAGATTGTTATCACAAAAAATAAATAAAAAAAAATGAGCTATAGCAGAAGATCCACTATCAACTGTGAGAACAATCCCAATGTTGATTGTACCATCGAAGCTTCGTTGTCTATCCTGGGAGGTAAATGGAAATTAAAAATCTATAAAGTTTTGAGAGCGGGCCATCCATTAAGATTTAAAGATATCAAAGACCGGCTGGATCCCATATCGGATAAGACTTTAACTGCACAGCTTCGTGAAATGGAGGAAGATAGTCTGATCATTAGGGAAGTATTTCCGGTTGTACCGCCGAAAGTGGAATACCAATTAACGGATTTAGGTAAATCTCTTGAAGAAATTTTTCTAGCCTTAGAAAAATGGGGCAAAACGTATATCAATCAGCGGTAATACCAGCAGTTCATTTTTTGATAATCCACATTTAATATCAACTGTCAAGTCAACAAATAATTGAACTTTATCAAATTCATTGCAAAAATATGAAATCTGCTATAGTTTAGACATTTCGTTTTTTTGTGAACAAAAAAAGATATTCACAATAAAAATTTACAAAAAATCAAATATTTTGCACGATGCCATTGCACCTCGACCGATATGTTTTGCATCCACTATAGCTAAAAAGGGCACAGTTAATCTAAGTCCCTTCAGTTTTTTTAATGTGGTAAGTGTCAATCCGCCAATATGTGTATTTTCGCCAACAACCAGAGCGCAGGATAATAGTACTAAACATACCCTTGAAAACGTATTGGAAGTACCTGAATGTGTCATCAATATCGTGCACCATGGTATCTTGGAAAATAAGTCCAGCACCATGTGGAGTTCCTTGGCCGACAGGTGCAGCACCTCGGTGAAATCAATCTAACGATGTTATGCTTAGCATCAGGCTTCGCATATCCTGTTGTATGGATCTTATAGTCGCCTGCAATTCATTGTGCATATTAGCTAGATCATGTAGGTCTTCGACCGCAAAGACGCCACCATCCCCGAAATACAATTTCTCAAGGGGACTATTCTGCTGGTCGTCCAAGCCATATTGTAACCAGCGTTGCCGGATTGTTTCCACGAGGGACAGGTTTAATGAGTTACTAAACCTCTTCTCAGATAAAATTCCCCAGATTGAACTAGGATAAATTTGTGAACTGTTGTTTTGATACCAGATACTCTCAAGCATATTGCGCTGAAGGCTCATCTTAATCCTTTTTCCTTTTGGATTTAACGTCATAAATCCTAGTACTGCCGTACCCAAACCACCGGCAATGCTCAATCCGTTGTTAAGATCGTTGTTTTGGACCGTAGTTGCAGTAACCGCAGTTACTGCGCCTAAAAGAATGGAAGCTACTGTAAGTCTAGTTTGCTTTTTTGCATTGAGCTCGTCAATATATCCAGCGAGCTTATCAATGCGTTCTCCATTGCAATCGAGTTCAGCTGCAATCGCGTTCAATTCTGACTCGAATAACATATATTTTTCAGTCATCGTTTGTTTGGCCGACAGTCTCTGTGTAGCATATTTAGGACTGTTTAAATAGTTAAGCGCTGGTTGTGCTAGATTAAGGTATTTAATCAGCACAAAATCATGGGCTGAGAAATATTTTAACAACAGGATACTATCAGAAGGTGAAATTTGTTGAACAGGGATCGAATGATAGGTGACGTTTGGTGCACAATAGTTTTTCGTCAACGTCTGTACCTGAACAGTGTTTATCAAGGAAGAACAACTAGTCAGAAGCAGCGATGAAAAACAAAGTAAATAGTTGAGGAAAAAAAATATTTTCATAATCTGGGCGTAAATCTTGCCCCAATAACAACAGTCCATTAAAAATGTTTTGAGTAGTTCATCAACATCATTCATTGGCTTGATTAAGCAACTAATGTTCAAAGCTTGCTTCCAAAGATTCATTGAAGATGACCAGTCCGTTATTGACAATGTAAACTTCAAAAAATCCATAGATTGTCGCAACAAGAACTAAAAAAAGCCCTTGTATCAAGTTGTTATCATCGACTCTTTTAATTTGATTACGCTACAAAGGTCTTTGAAATGATAGCAAGCGAAGTATCCCAATCCGGTACAGTTGTGACTAAAACCTCGCTTCGGTCTGGAAGCGCCATGAAAATGTATTCTATTTCTTATCCTATGGAAAGTTCCTCGCAGAACAAATCTTTTAAATTTGTAAGTACACAAATTGACTATTCGAATAGCATGAATAAAAAAGTTAGGATGGATAAACGGATTTGGCTTTAGAAGAAATAAACAAAAAAATAAAAGCTATGCAAAAGATAATTCCAAACCTTTGGTTTGACAGCAACGCACAGGAAGCCGCAGAATATTACACATCGGTTTTTAAAGATGGCAAGATCATCAATATTACTTATTACCCCAATTCCGAAACTGAAGGACTGGCTGATTTCCAAAAGGATTTCGCTGGAAAAGTGCTTACCGTTGAATTTGAGATTTTGGGAATGCGTTTCATCGGGATCAATGCCGGACCAGAATTCAAATTTAACGAGGCTATTTCGCTGATGATCCCCTGCAAGAACCAGACTGAAATAGACTACTATTGGGGCGCACTGACGTCGGATGGAGGACAAGAAAGTGTTTGTGGCTGGCTTAAAGACAGATACGGGTTAAGCTGGCAAGTTGCTCCCGAAAATTGGGAAGAGCTCAACAAAAAGCCTGGCGCATTCAAAAAAATGATGGGAATGAAAAAGTTCATTATTGCTGATTTCTAAATACACTTTGTATGGGGGATCGCCGCTCCCCGTATAGCGAATTGTTTCCTTTCAATTTTTTTAATTATTGAAACTCCAATTCCTGCATTTTTGTCGGATAATATTTACTCAATTTTATTTCTAAGTAGGTCAATCCTGCCGGATTCATCCGGTTCCCCCTTCCTATGGATACTAAGGGTGATCTTTCCAGCAATTTAATAGATACGCGATAGTATCTCAATTATCTCATCTGAAAACATATCTTTTTAATTGACACCATTCAAAAGAAACTTTTCCAAACGAAGCTATACATAAGTTGTTCTTTCTGAAAAAGTATATGGCACATTTAGAAGTAAAACCTAAAAATAAAGCAAGTTGGTGGCTCTGGCTCCTGCTCGCAATTATCGCATTAGCACTAATTCTATTTCTTGTTAAACGCAATTACAGCGATGAAAGAGTAAATGAGTCTACACTTGATACGACCGTAAACTCAACAGCAGTTCAAGGAAATATCCTGGCGACAACGGCCTTTAACTAGAATTCAATCGATGTAAATAGCATTGAATCTTAAAATCCGAATATGAGGGTAAGGGTATCCAATGTTGTTTTTTGGAATAAATTAAAATTGATAAAAAATTGAAGTTATGGCATTAGAAGAAAAAAAATATGATCACTTGATCGAACTAGGTGGAAGCGATTATGAAATTGTCGACGGAGAACCTGATATAAGAGGATGGAAAGTAAAGAACGAGGCTGGTCAATTGATCGGCGAGGTGGATGATCTGCTCTTCGATCCGCATAGCCAGCAAGTCCGTTATCTTATCGTCGATCTCAACGATACAGATTTAGTCGTAGAAGAAAATAAGAAAATATTAGTTCCTATAGGTCTTGCATCGCTGTATGATGGCAAACGGATCCAGGCGAGCAATGATGAAACCTACGTTACTCCACCTGTCGAACCAATTAATCATAGCGTTATATTCACTGTTGACGAAATTCCCACAGAAGAACCGGCAACCGATTATCTTTATAATCCTGCTGATGATGGCGAAGTCGTAATTATATCCGTCAACGAAGATCAGTTAATCCGACTGCCGGATTACCAAAAAGATCATGTCGGCCCGGAGACGGAACTATCCATCCGACAGGTTTTTGAAGGCACCGGCGACGTGGGTTTTGTTGTGAGCGCTAGCAGCTATGACAGTACTGAATTTTACAATCATTATCACTTTAGCGAAGATACTTTCTACAGCAGAGGGCAACAGACCAATAGTCTTCCGTCGGATCAAGCTCTACGCACCCGTAGAGTGGCTGCCAGATATGACAAAGGCAACGGCCGTGAGTCGGGTACGCTGGACAATAATGATGAAGTCTAAATAATCATGCGCTCTCATCATCAGGCTTAGAATAAACAACTTATCTAAGCCTGATTGTTGTTTATTCTCTTGAAACTAGGGAAGTTAATCGTTAAAATACACTACCTTCCTCCACCCATAGCATTGTTCTGAAAGAAACTTATTAGCTTTTTTTTCAGCACATCTTTCCTTTTATTCTATTTTGCTAAATAGAACCATCTGTTCTGCACCTTATATTTTCCAACTCAACACCGAATATGTCCAATTGAACTAGTTTCCCATTTAATTCGCTCCGTACGCACAATACATTTGCTGTAACAGAAAGAAAGATATTCTAAAATCTAAATCAAACAGCAATGAAAACAAAAATGACAACCATCCTTATGTTAGCGACGTTCGCATTAAGTATTCCGACAATTACTCATGCACAGGCTACAAAAACAGAATCCGCAAAATCTGATGGAGCCATCAGACCTTTTAAGATCAATATTCCTCAGTCTAAACTTGACGAACTCAAAAGACGTATCGCAGAAACTCGCTTCCCGGATAAAGAAACAGTTAACGACGAATCCCAGGGTATCCAGCTTGCACAGTTAAAGGAACTGATTGACTATTGGAGTAATGGCTATGACTGGCGCAAAGCGGAGAATAAGCTTAACGCCCTACCGCAATTTATTACCAAGATTGATGGACTTGATATCCAGTTTATCCATGTACGCTCAAAAGAAAAAAATGCCTTACCTGTTATCTTGACCCATGGCTGGCCGGGTTCACCATTGGAGTTCATTGATGCCATCGGTCCATTGACAGATCCTATTAAATATGGTGGAAAGGCGGAAGATGCATTTGATGTCATCATACCTGCTATCCCAGGATATGGCTTCTCCGAGATTCCAAAAGAATTGGGTTGGAACCCTGATCGTGTTGCCAAAGCTTGGGACACGCTTGTTAAACGCCTCGGCTATACAAAATACGTTTCTCAGGGTGGTGACCATGGCTCGGTTATTTCCGATGCACTAGCAAGACAGGCCCCTTCAGGACTTTTGGGTATTCACATCAATATGCCCGCCACCATCCCGACGGAACTTGTGAAACCAATTAATGCTGGTGATCCTGCACCGACCGGTCTTTCGGAATTCGAAACCAAAGCTTATAATTCCATGAGCACCTTTTTTGGCAGAAACGCCGCCTATGGAGGAATGATGGTAACGCGTCCACAAACCACCGGATACCTGCTTTCCGATTCACCAACTGCATTAGCTGCGTTCCTCTATGAAAAAATTGCGGAATGGTCTGAGAGTGATCTCAAACCTGAAAAAGTAATCAGCCGCGATGCTATCCTTGATGACATCACACTGTACTGGCTTACCAATACAGGAGCTTCATCATCGCGTTTCTACTGGGAAAACAACAACAATAATTTTAGCTCGGAACATCAGAAAACCAGAGATATTAAAGTTCCGGTAGCCATATCAGTATTCCCGCATGAAATCTACCAAGCTCCTGAAAGCTGGTCAAGGGCAGCTTACCCTTCCCTACATTACTATCATAAGGCACCGAAAGGCGGTCACTTTGCAGCATGGGAACAGCCGCAGATCTTTACAGAAGAACTCAGAGCCGCGTTCAGATCGCTCAGATAAATAATGACATAGACAGTTGTTACTATGAAAAAGAAATTTATAGCAGCTGCCTTGGCAAAAGGCGTAATCCCAGCAGATTTCCTGTCTATTTGTCTAACAAAACTTACGCTTTAACAAATTACAAACGAAGAAATGAACAGATTAGCAATTTTAGTAATGACGGTCTTTATGATGTTCTGCGGACATACTAAAGGGCAGACCTCAACAGGCCAGATAACGTGGGAATGTACCCTTAAACGGAAATCCCACGATGAGGGGGAAATTCTCATGAAAGCCAGGATAGCTCCGGGATGGCACATGTATGCGCTGGGCAACAGTCGCAACAGTCCCATTAAAACAAACTTTAAATTCAAACCTGACAGTTCATATCAGCTTCTCGGTACTGTTACTCAACCCACACCGCTCAGCAAATTTGAAAAACTACTGGGAATGCAGGTTACCTATTTTGAAAACGAGGTTGAATTCGGACAGCGGATCAAATTGAAGGGTAAGAACGGTACAATTAGGGGAACGATCCAATTCATGCAGTGCAGTGACCAGGTCTGCGTGCCACCACAAGACTTTGGTTTCGCCCTAAAAATATTCAATTAATTATCCCAACGTTAAATACACATCAAAAATTCAGATCATGAAATCAATAAAAGAAATTCTATACTGCCTGAGCCTACCGCTCGCCATTTTGCTGATCATGGCTTTCAAAGCATTTGCAGATGACAAAAAACTGGCAAATATCAAAAGCTGTAATGCGGACAAAAGTTTTGCCGTAGTCGAGCTCTTCACCTCGGAAGGTTGTTGGAGCTGTCCCCCGGCAGATGAACTGATTAGGAAACTCGAAAAGGACAATCAGAACAAAAAACTTTTTATCATGGCTCTTCATGTTGATTACTGGGACCATCAGGGATGGAGGGACCGATTTAGCAACAGCAAATTTACCGAAAGGCAAAAACAGTATGCGACATGGATGAATCTCAGCACACTTTATACCCCGCAGATGGTCATCAACGGCAAAACAGAAATGGTAGGTTCAGAAACGGGCAAAGTACTCCAGGCTATCCAATCCGCAATGCTGGAAACACACCATGAAAACCTTAGGTTAAAAGTGGAGCAGAAAGAAGGGAGAAATATACAGGTAAGCTATATATCAACTTCGAAAGCAAAAAACACGGACATACTTATAGCACTGGTTCAAAAACACGCTTCTTCACAGGTATCAGCCGGCGAAAATGCAGGTAAAGCCCTCTCACATGTTCAGGTTGTACGTGAACTGCAGAGCCGCAGTATAAAAACACAGGATAGTTTTTCTTTTAGGCTGCCCGACCCGTCAAATCAATGGGAAATTATCGCCTTCGAACAGGATAAGAAGTCAGGGGAAATCATTGACGCAACAAGTATTGGATTATAACGCAACTTCAAAAAGCCATTCTTGACCTTTATCTCATAACGTATACACATCTTATATATCATGAAAAATTCAACGTACAAAAAGGTTTATCTCGCAGGAAGTATCCTCCTCTCCTTATGGTTTGGCCTGAGCGGATTCTTTGAACTGACCCGCAATCCTGCTGTCTGGGATATCACCCGTAAATTGGGGTATCCGGAACATTTCATTTATATTCTCGGCGTTTTCAAAATCGTAGGCGTATTCATATTACTCATTCCGAATAAATTTAACAGACTCAAGGAATGGGTGTTTGCAGGCATGCTCTTCGACATTATTTTCGCCTTCTGTTCTAAAGTCGCTGTTCTGGGTCCGTATTCAGTGGCCGATACACTGATTGCGCTTGCCATACTTTCGGCTACCTATTTTTCATTTAACCGTATATGCCACATTATATATGCGGCCAAGGACTTGGGTAGATAAGGTTTTACTCCTAAATATGTCCGGTTAAGCTATTTTGAACAGTTAGCATAAAAATTTTATACGCTATTTGTACCATCAAACAGCGGACAAAGGGTGAACAAAGGAAGAAAATGGAATAAGCAATTTGTGGAACACATAAAAATTTTACTTAACAATAAAAAACAAAAAAAATGGAAATCGAAAAAGTACTTTACACAGCAAAGACCCGCACTACCGGGGGCAGAGAAGGAAGCGCTAAAAGCAGCGACGAGAAACTGGACATCCTTTTGACTCCTCCGGGACTGAACGGAGCAGGAACAAATCCTGAACAATTGTTCGCAGCTGGATGGTCAGCATGTTACATTGGAGCATTGGGCCTTGCTGCTAAAAAATTGGGGACGGTACTGCCAAAGGATCAAAAAGATCTACCTTTCAATCTTAGTTTTGTTAACCGCATTTTGTAGCCTTTCGGGTGTGAGGACGAAGAAAAAAGACAACGGTGCAAAAATCAAAAATACCGTCTTTCTCCATGGTGCTTTTGTCGATGGTCAGTTCTGGTAGACCATTCATAGGGTGGAACAGTAATAACGGAAGCCTGTTCCCACAGCAATGTGGGACAGCTTGCCCTAACGATAGTCTACCCGCTAGTATTTTCCAAGGCATTTACAGACTCCTAGATTGACTATCTGCTTTCCGGCACGGGCGAGAAAAGTAAAAAAAATAGGAAAAGTAATAACGTAGCTCATATTATTTTCAACGGTATATACTCCGATAAATCTGTTCCTAAAATCCGTGGCTTTACGCGCCACATCATGGTTCTGTTTTGCGGGTTGCCTTCTGTCAGGTCTTTTCTCAAGAAAGAAAATAGAAAAATATTATTTTTTGGAAATACCAGTTCATCATCCTTAACGATAGGATTTTCCTTCAGCTCCGTTGCCATTTTTTTGACCAAACTGAGCGGGCTAGTTGAGAATATAGGGATCAGATTGAAGTGTAGCTGCTTTGCTCTGTCATCGGCACAGATTTCTGTCAACTGTTCGTCTTCATATTCCAATGTCAGCCCAGTTGCCATTCGATGCTGGATGAGGATAACACCACGTGGATCATCTGCATTTGCTGCCTCTATGGCTTCCATGATTTCTTTCATTTCCGATTCGGTAATGAAATCTTTTAATAACTCGTAAGTATCCCATACATGATTTTTCAAATCTGCAGGATTATGTTCTGAGGTAATCTTACCTAAGATATCATCAAAGGCAGTGACCTGTAACCTGCTCATCATAAAGGTCACGTTTCCCAGTCCAATGCCGGGCAACAATTCCCAATGACTACTACATGATTTATTCTTCACGTTTGGCTCCATTATGAATAAGTGCTAATCTTTATTATTTTTTTGCTGCGGTCTTACCCTCTTTTTTGTCTCCCTGTTATACAGACTACTTTTAAAGCTTTTAAAGCCTGCCGTTGTGATTATAAGGATCAAAACGATCAGATTAAAGATACTCATTTTCATTAGTATATAAGTTTACTCCACGTGATATTTTAGTGATAGATAATAGTATTTGTCTTCCTTTGGCTGCTAATAAGCCGTATCTGCTGCTTCGTCATGTGTAGTGGAAGAACAGTTTGCAACGTGCAAAGTTTCCTTCCCATAGCAACAGCCAACTTTTCTGCACGTGCTTCCAATCTGAAATAGCTACACTGACAATCTGCCCTGGGTTCTTCCTCAAGCTCTAGGTGATTGGTAATTTTTGCCATCAGTATACTATAAATATTATGAAGGTACATTTTGCGCTATATATTGTTCCAAAAAAAACCTATTTTTAATCTGTATTTTCCTAATGAGAGGAAAACAAAAAAATAATAATCTAAATCTATAAAACTAAATATTAAACATGATCAGATCTATAAATCCAGGACATTGGATATTAATAATATTGATTTTTATCAGTAGTCAATACAGCTGTTTGGCCAATGCAACAACCACTTATTTTCAATTGAAAGTTTATCATTTCCAGACGACAGAACAAGAACAAGTGATCGATCGTTTTCTTGAAAACGCCTACCTGCCAGCAATGCATAAATTGGGATTTAAAGACGTTGGAGTTTTTAAACCAATTGACAATAAGGACAAAGCAGATAAGTTGGTTTACGTACTAAGCTCATCGTCTAATCTTGAAAAATTTGCAAGTCTTGATGTAGATATTTTAAAAGATAAACAGTATTTAGCGTCCGGAAAGGAGTACCTAGATGCTGCACATAACCGCGCTCCATATTCAAGGGTCGAAACGATTTTAATGAAAGCTTTTGAGGGGATGCCATCTCTGTCTATTCCAAAACTAAAAGCTGATAAAAGAGAACGTGTTTACGAATTGAGGAGCTATGAAGGTCCGACAGAAAAGTTATCTGCAAACAAAATCGCCATGTTTAATAATGGTGAGATCGATATCTTCAACAAACTAAATTTTAATGCAGTTTTTTATGGTCAAGTTATCGCAGGGAGCACAATGCCGAATTTAATTTATCTTACGACTTTCGAAAACATGACAGCGCGCGATGCACATTGGAAAGCTTTTGGGCCTTTATATAAACCAATGGCCGAGCTGCCGCAATACCAGAATAATGTTTCTAAGAACGTAACTAACCTATGTAGACCAACAGATTACTCAGATATATAATAATAAAGGACTCTTCAATTGACACAATCGGGATGGTATTTTAAATCGTGAGCATCTTGAATGTCACGATGTTTCAAACTTATTCGTAGCAATGTAGGAATTCATTACTCTCTGTGATTGGAAGCTTGTTTTAAACGGAAGAAAATAGCATTAGGATTTCAACCAAACTCTTATTTCGGTACCTTTATCGAGTTCACTATTTATATCGATTTTTCCATCCGCTTGTGAAACTATCGTTTGAACCAGATAGAGGCCCACACCTTGGCCATCGACCGATTTAGAGGCCCGCTGAAACTTATCGAAAATCGTTTTCTGATCTTCGGATCGCATACCTATACCGTTATCCTTGACGGCGATGACGAAATAGCCATCTTCCATATAGGATCTAACTATAATTTCAGGAGAACGCGACGCCGGTGTATATTTTATGGCATTGCTGATCAAATTATAGAGCATACTACGTAATTTTCGCCGAACGAAGGTCAGTTCGCCAACTTTTAAATCGTGCGTAATGCGTGCATTGGTTTCTATTAGTTGTTGCGAAAGACTTAAGCGTACATCTTCGATAATATTTGGCAAATCGATTAATTCAACAGCAGCCTGATACCGCTGTTTTTCCCAACGGCTCTCGACCAGGCCATTTATTACCTTTTGTATCTCTTGTAAGCTCTTCTCGTGATTGCTGATCAAGGTCAAGAATTTATCGGAATTTTTGTCTTTAAGATCTTTGATCAAACGAAATGAAAGGTTAAGTCCCACTAAGGGATTTTTGATATCATGTGCAATGGTATCGAGCAACAACTCGTGTTCCACAACAAGCTTTTCTTGCTCTTTGAGATCATTCACCCTCGGAGTGATATCGACAAATGTGATAATAACACCATTGGTTCTATTCTCATGACGCACATGATAAGGGAGAACATTCATTTGATACCACTTGAAATCTGTGGTCTGGATTTCCTTCTCCAGGATTTTTCCTGTTGCGATCACCGAATTGATATTATTGATAAAAGTAGGAAATCTAAAATTTTCCTTAATTTTCTTTAATGGCATGCCGATGAATTCAGATTTGAGGTCAAACTGTTTCATTGCTGGCGGTGTAAACTTTCTTAAAATTAAATTTGCATCAACAAATAATTGCGGAATAATGGTATTACTAAAATAATTTTCTAGGTCTTCGTTGAGCTGAATTAATTCCTCAATCTGTTCTTTTTTATTTATGCTAAAATTTTACTTTCGTTACTATTTAACAAGGAATAAAGGTACATTGTTTTAAGCCTATAAAAGTTAACGGCTCAAATAGATGGAATGTAGTGATTAGGTTCCGGCAACAATAATTACCAGATCAAGAAAATATTGTCCCATAGCTTCAACTCCTTCTAAGGCATCAATATCGAGATAACATTTTTTCGACATGCTTATGGCTTATGTGTTAATACATATACTTTATATACCCTGTTGTTTAATCCAATTTATCACCTGCGGGAGAGCCGCCTTAAACCAATACGTATAATGCGCTGGATGAACGGAAATATCTGTTAGAACCTCCTCAACCGGGCACCACCTAAAATCAGCAGCTTCTGCTGGATTGAGTATAGGGTCTGCACTGAAATATCCCGTAAAAACATGATCGTATTCGTGCTCAATCAGGTTATTCTCTACTTCAGCATGATAAATAAAGGAAAAAGAAAAGGTCAATTGACAAGAAATACCCATTTCGAAAAACAAACGCTCCTGAGCACTATCCAAAACATTCTCTCCAAGCTGGGGGTGTGAGCAGCAGGTATTGGTCCAAAGACCACCTCCATGATATTTATCAAACGCACGTTGCTGAAGGAGCAACTCCCCGCTGCCGTTAAAAATAAAGATTGAAAAGGCGCGGTGTAACAGGCCCTGTTGGTGTGCGGATAACTTATCCATCTGACCAAGTGCATGATCGTTTTTATCTACAAGCACAACATTATTTCTGTTCATGATTTTACTTTTTAGGGCGACGACTGATAAATTGTAATTGTCCGGTTTGCTCTGATTGTTTGTTCTGAAAGTTTTTGAAAAAATACAGGACCAAAAGAAATTGGCTATATCCGTATACCGCATCTTCAATCGGAATTGTAAGTATCCGAATCCCCATAAAATCTGCTGGATTATAATTGACTATCGGCGATTCCAGCCCTGTCCCTGTCAGTATGCCATTCACAGGCAAAAATCCTAACATAAGCAATGTAAACACCAGAGAGGCCTGCGTGATCCATTGTACACGTAATACAAAATGGAAGATCAATAGCGTCAGGATGGTTACCACTGCAGTGACAACTGTATATATTCGGTCTGCATAGCGGAGAGCCACTACAGCGCAAACGATAACACTGACGAAGACCAATATATTATTAAATGCACTGAGCTGCTCCAATCTGAAAAACTTATTTATGCAGAAATAGGTGAAGATACAGGAAAAAGGAATAAAAATAAAAAACAACCATTCTTCCAGAGGTAATCCTGCAATCACTACCCCTATCGTATAACGGGTATCGAACCACCATACACCACGACTGGTAAACCAGATATCCCAGGCGATAAAAAATATCGCGACGAGGGCTGAAGCCTTGAGAAATGGGATAAATTCACGATCGAATCGAAGCCGCCTGTCGAAGGAGGCGACAAAACAGATTATTACCGTAAAAAATAAGATAAGTGAATAAGTATATTCCATCACGCCTTTTCATTATTACTGTACATTTTAAAATATTTCATCGGAACATATAAGAAGCCGAAACATTCACCTTCTTCCTTACCTAGATGCTTATGATGTTGTTTGTGAGCACGACGAAGTGCCAAAAAGTAACGATTGTTTGTTTTGCTCAGCAATTTGAACCGTTGATGGATAAAAATATCATGTACAAAGAAGTATGCCATACCGTACAGCATAATCCCTAAACCTATATAAAACAGATAATTATAACCCTTTAGCGATCCAAAATACATTAATGCAATGGTAGGAAGCGCAAAGATGACAAAAAAGTAATCATTCTTTTCCAAAAATCCCGCATTACTATGGTCATGATGATCCCTGTGCAATATCCAAAGAAAGCCATGCATAATATATTTATGAATAAGCCAGGTAGCGCCCTCCATCGCAATAAAAGTGATCAATACGATAATAAAATTCATATCTCTATTTTATAAATAAGCCGTTTTGTAACGCAGGTAACTTTTTAAAGCAACATAAGCTTTCTCTGCATTCGGAACTCTAATTCTATTTTCCAGAATCTCTTTTGAAGATTTTTTCCGGATCTTGGCAAATAACGAAAGATAATATTTGTAAGCCAGATAAACACCAAATTTTGCCGATGCAGGCAATTTTTTGATTCCTAAAAGAGCTTCCTTAAATTCATTGTGAATTTCATCCTCAATCTGGCTTTTGAGTGCGTTGTCGAAAACAGCCATATCCAAGTTCGGAAAATAGGTACGTCCAAGGATATGATAGTCATCTTTAAGATCCCGCAAAAAGTTTATTTTTTGAAAAGCAGAACCAAGTTTCATCGCATAGGGTTTTAACTCCTCGTAATGTTGCTTGTCTCCTTCCGTAAAGACCTGTAAACACATCAATCCAACGACTTCTGCAGATCCATAAATATATTCTTTATAAAGTTCGGCGTTATAATCCACGTTGTTCAAATCCATTTTCATACTATGGAGAAATTGACGAATAAGATCAATATCGATGTTATATTTATGTACGGTCTCCTGAAAGGATTGTAATATTGGATTTAAAGAAATACGCTCCTCCAAGGCATAGCTTGTCTCTAAATATAGCCTTCCCAACAAGCGCTGCCTATCATAACCATGAAAACTATCCACAATTTCATCAGCAAGTCGCACATAGCCATAAATGGCGTAAATACTGTCACGAATACTAGGTTTCAGCGCCAAAATACCAAAAGAAAAGCTGGTACTATACTTCTCAGTTGTTTTTTTGCTTACTTCATATGCAAGTTCATCAAATAGTTTCTTCATGGTCTAATAATTTATGATATAATTCAATGGCTTCTTTGGCAACGATTTTTCCCGATATAATCGAGGGGGGCACGCCTGGTCCAGGCACCGTAAGCTGGCCCGTATAAAAAAGATTTTGAACGGATTTGTTTCTAATTTTAGGTTTTAATACAGCGGTCTGTTTCAAGGTATTTGCCAGCCCATAGGCATTTCCACCATAGGCATTATAATCCTGTACAAAATCACTGACACAGTAGCTCCGCTTATATAAAATCTGTTGATAGAGATTTTTTGCTCCGGTTTGTTTTTCGAGGCGTTCGAGCATATGTATCAGATACTCCTCACGTGTTTCTTCGTCATCCGAGACGCCGGTAGCCAATGGCATCAACAAAAAGAGGTTCTCCTGCCCAACAGGAGCAACATCCCTATCCGATTTGGATGGACAACAGGCATAGAAAAGTGGATTTTCAGGCCATTTTTTATCGGCATAAATGCAATCAATATGGTCATCCAGAGGATGCTCGAAGAAAAGCGTATGATGTGTCAGGTTAGCTATGGATGATTTCAGTCCGAGGTAATAAATCAGGCTGGAAGGCGCAAATGTCCTACCTTTCCAATATGCGGTATCATAATTCCTAAACTTTTCGGGTAATTGCATTTCAATATGATGATAATCGGCCGAGGCAACCACGAGATCAAATTCCTGATTTTCGCCATTAATCCTGAGCGAACGGATCTTTTTGTTTTCTATATTTATTGCATCGACATTATGGTTAAAATGGAATGTTACACCCTGCGCTTCGGCTACCTGCTGCATAGCCAATACCAACTGATAAAACCCTCCTTTGGGATAATGTGTTCCTAATACATAGCCACCATAGTTCATCAAGCTATATAGCGCTGGGATATCTTTGGGCGAAGCCCCCAAAAATATAACCGGAAATTCCATCAGCGTACGTAGCCTTTCATCAGTAAAATATTTTGCGACATAGGACCTAAAACTAGAAAGCAGATCCAATTTGAATGCACTACGTGCGATTTTGGGAGATATGAATTCGAGCCAGCTATGGCAAGGTTTATTGACAAAATCACGCATCCCTACTTCGTATTTGAATTTTGCGGCATGCATAAATTTTTCAAGTTGCGCCCCGGCCCCAGCTTCAATGCTTTCGAAGAGCCGCTTTAACTCTTCATATGACTCGGGAACACTGATCTTTCCAGAAGAAAAAATCATTTCAAACTGTGGATTGAGCGACACGAGATCAAAAAAATCTGCGCTATTGTAGCCAAAATCCGAGAAAAAGGATTCTATAATATCGGGCATCCAGTACCAGCTGGGCCCCATATCGAACTTAAAGCCCTCGGGCGTAGAAAATTGTCGAGCGCGTCCGCCTGGCTGTCCATGCTTTTCAAAAACATGAACATCATACCCAGCTCGACCCAAATAGGCCGCAGCCGAAAGCCCCGAAAAACCTGCACCAATGACAGCTACTTTCTTCTTCATTTTCTTTTGAATTTATATGTTGGCTCCATCCAACAATTTGTTAGACGCAATATTTTTATCATAAATTAACTGATGGAAATCCTTAAGTTTATTCAATAAGTTGATTAATGCCATCTTTTCATTATAAGTAAGATCGCCAGAAACAAGCTGTGTAGCATGCCGTATTTTCTCCATTTGTTGATCCAATACCTTTGAACCGGCTGATGTCAGGTGAATTACTTTACTACGCTTATCCATTTCAGAATCATCCTGACTAATCCACCCTTGCTTGATCAAGCGGTTTATAATGGCCATACCTACTGGCTTTTCATGGATATTCCGTTTGATCAATTGCATTTTTGTCATCTGTCCAAATGATTTCAACGTAATCAAATAGATAAATTCCTCTTGTGTAGAAAAAGCAGATCCCCAAATAGCAGCTTTTGAATAACTTTTTGCAAATCTGTTCATATGCACAATTAATGTACTTATCACACTCTCTGGACTACGCCCATTTTCTTTACCTTCCCATTGCGGTTCAGCAAGTAAACCACTTTGCTTGCTTACCACCCAGCCTTTAAATCCTTCAGCATCATCACTATAGCTACCATTCTTATTTTCATCTTCGAATAGCTCAATCAACGGCAGGATTTGTTGTAAAAGTTTATACTTCATAACACCATATTAGAACATAAATATACCATTATAGTTTTAATTATTTTAAATTTACATAATTTTGATATAAAAATACACCAAATAGTCTATTTTAACAGCTGTTTTAAACTATAGTTAGGATGTTTACATTTAGATTTTTTCAATATATTCTGTTGTTTTAATTCGATATTGAGATCGGGAACAATTGAAATAACTTGAAGCTGATGTGGTTTTAAATCAGCTGAAAAACAGTTCGAGGAGTTTCCTCCTTTCGTAGAGTATACATTCACAGAATACGGAAAAGCCTTTGCCCATTGATAGCTTATATAGCGGTTTGGAAAAAAAGTTTAGGATAGAAATAATCTAAAAATGTGTAATCAAGGTTTACTTCAGAAATATATATGACCTAGATCCTCTTTATAAAAAATTACGCTCTCACAACTGCTTAAAGAGGTTAAGAAAGCGTTTTTGTTTAGTCCGGAAGAGCATTCAAGATATTTACGACAGTGGCGATATCTATTGTTTAATTAATGATGCTTTTTTTTGGATCGACATAAGTTCTTAAAATTTTCCTGCAATATTCTTTGATTCCCCCTCATCCTTGAAAATCACGGAGCATGTGTAAAATACTTAACTTTTTGCTCAACCCTGGCTAAATAAAATCTGTATCGCGTCCGGAAATTGCTCTGCCTAGCACTTTTAAAATTGTGATAAGACTCCCGGAATCGGATTTCCAATATTGGGTAGCTGTCACCTTTAATTTTAACACTCTAATTTTAGGATCATCAGCACCTTTTTCAAACAATTTTGTGTCTATATGATTTCGATATTTCTTAATTCGGATTTTGCTGTCGCTGACCATACCGTTGCCAACGATACGAATAAACTGAAGGTCCCCTGGCTTTGTATAGATGAGCGTTACGTTATCATTTGTCTGTAAGTTTTTAAAGGAGATGCTTTCAGAAGAAATCAGATGCCAAATAACACCATCGTCATCCAACTCTTGTCTTTTTAAGGATACGACATTTGGAAATTGTTCATTTCCTGAAAACGTGCACATCATTCCTACATCAATATCGGCGACCATCATTTTTAGCTTATCGACTTCGGATTTGTTTATGTATTTATTTTTCATGCTGTATTTAATTATTACTATAATATAAAAGAACAGAACTAAAAATAATACCGTTTCAGACTTTCTACGCTTTTTGACTAGGGTTATTACGCAATAATCCTAGATTCTATGTGGATAAGAGCAAAAAGAAAGTATAAACAACTTTAAAAGTAAGAGAGAGGCGATGCCTCTCTCTTACTTTTCGGATCAATTATACTTTTGGCTTCTTTGGAAGAAAGGACTTATCATTTACAGTCGAATCTTTATACTCTTTTCTAAGCTGTTCGAGCTTTTTATGCATTCTGGCCCGCACATCTTTATACTTGGGATCCTGATACACATTATTCAATTCTTGGGGATCCTTTTCTAAATCGTAAAGCTCCCATTCATCCACATCGTAATAAAAGTGGATAAGCTTGTAGCGATCGGTTCGAACGCCATAATGCCTTTTTACAGCATGAATACCAGGATATTCATAATAGGTATAATAGATTGCATCACGCCAGTTTTCGTCTTTGCCGCTAGCCAGTTTTCTGAACGACTTACCTTGCATGTCTGGGGGGATAGCTACATTTGCATAATCAAGCAATGTCGGGGCGAAGTCAAGATTTTGGACAAGAGCCTCAGATGTTCTTCCCCCCTTTATTTCAGCCGGATAGCGCAGCAATAGCGGGGTGCGCAGAGATTCTTCATACATGAATCTTTTATCAAACCAGCCGTGTTCGCCTAAATAAAAACCCTGGTCGGATGTATAGACCACTATTGTGTTTTCGTCCAGTCCATTTTCTTTTAAAAAATCGAGCATACGCCCTACCCCTTCGTCAACCGCAGCGACTGTTCCCAGGTAATCTTGCATATAGCGTTGGTAGCGCCAACGCATGAGTTCCTCCTGGCTCATGGATGGATATTTACTTTTGAAATCCTCCATAATAGGATTATATACCTTATCCCAAGCTTCGCGCTCCTGTGTGGTCATCCTTCCTAGCATATTATTATAAGCGGTTTTGTCCCAGCTCATAAAACCCTTCAGTCCCAATTCGTCCATCATTGCAGGGGGTACTTTATTGTCACCAGCCCAATTCATATTTTTCAGAATATTCATTTCAGCGGTTTTAGCTGCGGTACCTCTATTTTTAAAATCGTCAAACAATGTCTTGGGCTCCGGAAACTTCATTTTCGTATACTCAGCTAGGTGTCTGACTGCCGGCAACCATTCACGATGTGGAGCCTTTTGGTGAAAGAGTAAGCAAAAGGGTTTGCCCTGGTCGCGGTTTTTGATCCAGTCAATTGCCATGTCAGTTGTCAGGTCAGTCACATAGCCATTGAGCTGTTGCTTGGTACCGTTGATAATAAAATTAGGGTTGTAATATTCCCCTTGATCTATAAGCACAGCGGAGTGATCAAAACCTTGTGGCAAACCATCCATATGTATTTTACCTATTAACGCTGTTTGATATCCATGTTGCTGAAGCGCTTTGGCAAAATTGTCCTGGTTCCAATCAAAGCGTGCTTCATTATCTACTTTGCCATTGATAAAACTATGTTTGCCTGTTAAAAGTACTGCTCGGCTAGGTGCACAAAGCGAATTCGTGACTGATGCTCTTGTAAAAAGAACACCTTCTTTTGCAAGTCGATCAATATTTGGTGTGCTGTTCAACCCATGCCCATATGCGCTGATGGCCTGATAGGCGTGATCATCGCTCATGATATAAACAATATTCGGCCTTTGCTTGGAAGCTTTTAATGATTGCGCAAAGGCTGGTTGCAAGAAAAGAACTGTAACAAGCGCTAAGAGTTCATTTTTTATATTCACCTTCATTTATTTAGTTTTGTTGTTTTACCTATCGGATTACTCTTCAGCTCAACTGAACAGCAGCCCAAAAAATTCATTTTTACGGAGCAGCCAATTTCACTGAAATCTTTTTAAACTTTAAAAGCAATCATGCTAGAAAACGTAAGATCTCACTGCTGCAATAAAGATAAGGAATATAGATAACTGCTGAACTAACCAATAAGTATTTTGCTATACTCGTCCAAATACTTGGCAAAGAGCATTGTTGAAGAATAGCATAGCAGAAATGATACTATTTCGTATTTATATTTTTCTTTAGCTCTTAACTTTTGCCAGCATCCGGTAAAGATCCTCTTGTCTAACGGGCTTGAAAAGCCATTGTTGGATGTTCAGGGATTGACAAACCGAGGCCGCTTCATACTCATGGGGTTCAAATATGGGAATAATGGGCTGTATATATGTTTCATTAAAGATCTTTTCCTGAATCTTCCGTACGGTATCTATGCCGCTCATAATAGGCAAATTATTCATAATAAGTATTGCTCCATAGCGACTACCCCGCATCAACATCTGTAAAACTTCAAATCCATTTTTTGCCTGCACTGTATTGATTTTTTTTAGGGTCAACATTTTGACCAACGATTCTCGCTCCGATTCATCATCGGCAACGACCAGCACAGTTTTCATGTTGGCAAGCTCTTCCCATTCATCCATTCCCCATACTGCGCGTAAATGGATATCAAAAAAGAAATGACTTCCTATGCCAACAGTACTTTCAAGCTTCAGTTCACTCCCCATCATTTTTAGCAGTCGGTTGGATATGGTCAACCCAAGCCCTGTGCCACCATAGCGTTTGGTCATTGAGGTATCCTCTTGCGAAAAAGCTTCAAATATTTTTGCTTGCTTATCTTCCTTGATGCCTATTCCCGTGTCCTGAACACTGAAACGCAAAACAGCATTTTCGGCTTCACGTGAAATGACCGATATATTCAGTACAATTTTTCCTTTTTGGGTAAATTTAGTAGCATTACTCAACAGATTCATCAATACCTGTTTAATGCGAAGCGCATCTGTCCAAATATAGCTCGGGACATCAGACGCGATATTTAAATGAAACGCCAATCCCTTGGCTTGAATCTGAATGTTAAAAAATTTATTAAGTTGAATAACCAGTTCATAGAGCTGTGTTTGTTCTATATCCAGATCTAGCTTACCAGCTTCAATTTTGGAAAAGTCCAGAATATCGTTGATTATTCCAAGCAATAAACTGGTGGATTGTTCAACCATACCCAGATATTCGCGCTGTGTATGGTCCAGCGAGGTCCTTGTCAATAAATCGGTAAACCCTACAATTCCGTTAAGGGGTGTCCGGATCTCGTGACTCATATTGGCTAAGAATTCGGACTTTGCTGCACTTGCCTGTTCAGCAAGTATTTTTGCTTTTTCGAGTTCTTGACGTTGATTAATAATTTTACTGATATCAGTAGCGACTTCAAGATAACCTACAACCTTATCCTCGATATCCTTGATAATGGTCACCGCCAATGACACAAATAACCGCGAACCATCTTTGCGGATATAAGTCCATTCACGCTGCTCCGCACCGTGAAGTTCAGCCGTTTCGACAAAGACCCTAAAACCTTCTACAGAATGGCCCAATGTTATTTCCAGCTCTCCAGCCCTTGAGTCTACTTCTTCCTTCAGATGGAAATGCGTCGGACTGAACTTACCGATCATTTCTTCACTGCTGTATCCCAACAGATTTTCGGCACCTTTATTAAACAACGATATTATTCCTTCGGGATCCGTCGCTATTATAGCCACTGCGGAGGTGGCTTCCAATACATCCTCCAATAATTTTTTTGAATTCGAGGACTCAGCTTCCATTCGTTTGCGCTTGTCAATATCCTGGAAAGTACCATACAGACGTACGCAGATTCCGTTTTCAAAATCAGCATTGCCTAGTGAGCGTACCCACAATTTATTGCCTTTAAATGTGATAATTTCTAGTTCAAGGTCCCAGGGTCTACCTGTGGAAATAGCTTGTTCAACGGCTTGGATAATATTTTCCCTATGTCGTCCTTCTTTATAAAAATTTAGCGACGTCGTGAGATCGGGTTCGTAATCTGCCGGAACTTCATGGATTTCTCTAGTAATTTCTGACCAGATAATTTTTCCATCCTTGAGGGTATACTCCCATCCGCCTACACGCGCTACCCGACCAGTCCTTATCAACATGGCCTGTGCATGTTTCAGATCTTTCTCCAAGTAATGTTGTTCTGTAATATCCACCGCATTTCCAATAACATAAGCATGCTTGCTTCCATTGGTCTGGAGGATATTATTGAACATCCAAACACGCATTCCCCCATTGTTTGACAACGTGCGCATTTCGCCTTTTACGACCCCTTTTTTTACAATTTCAGTTAAATAATTTCGTAAATTGTGATGGCCTACCTTGGGCACAATATCAAAAAGAGAAAGGGTTTCAATTTCGGCTTTTTCATATCCTAGTATTTTCGCTCCAGCCTCGTTGACGGTAATAAAATTTCCCTCAAGGTCATGGGTGCACATAAGGCTCTGTGAATTGTCAAAAAAGGCTTTCAGCTTCTGCTCACTTTCTTTATACTTCTCCTTTTCCTTTCGATTTACAATGAGTGCGACAACTTCGTCCCGAAGCAGTGATAATATCTTTTTTTGGTTTTCATCGAGCTGTCTAGGAACCTTGTCAATAACGCACAATGTCCCCAAAGCATATCCATTAGGGTCGACTAAAGGTAAGCCTGCATAGTATCGGATATGTGGATCCGAGATAACGAGCGCATTGGATTTAAACCGCTCATCCTCCGTAGCGTCCACAACTTCCAATAGCTGATCGTTTGGAAGCGCATATTGACAAAAAGATAAATCGCGCGAAGTTTCTTCAACTTCAAGTCCGACACGAGACTTAAACCATTGTCTTTTTTTGTCTACCAATGATATCAATGAGATAGGCATATTACATACACGTGACGCGATCTCGGTGATACGATCGAACTCTTTTTCTGCCGCTGTGTCTAGAATTTCATAATCATACAATGCATGGATCCGTTCAGATTCATCTTTTATTGGTGATTTAGCGTCCATAAAACGTCTGTAAAGGTTTACTATAATCCAAAGCTGACTCTTATAGCCCCTATAAAAGTTCACTACTATCTTTCAATACTAGCGGACCATCATCTAAATAAGGAGTTTCAATAATATTTCCTATTTAAGTTTATTATATGGTTCTATTTGGTTTAACAAAAGCTAACTAAAAATCGTTTAATAAAAAAACAAGAACCATAATAAACCCAAGTACCTTAAATGTCCATTGAAGACAGGCTCGAGCTCATAAAGCTAAAAATCAAAAGTTGTTAGTTTTTTTTACCTGTTCATAGGTTCACCACAGTTGAACAAGAATGCAACCATATGATATTGATCGTGCACATTTACGTCGCAGGGAAAAAAACGGAAAATCCTATTCAATAAAAATGCAGTACAACAGTTGTTTTATATCAAGTTGCCATGACAACAAATTATTTGACAAGTTGCTGAAGATAGCGGCAGATTCAAACACTTATTATTAATTATATTATAAAGAGGATTTACCAAACGCTAGTGACAGACAGTTGTCATTAGCAAACTTATCTTTGATGTATCAAACAAAAATCATATATCATGGCACTATTACACGCATATTTAAATTTTAACGGCAACTGTGAAGAAGCATTTGAATTCTACAGGACCGTATTTAATACTCCGCTGATCGGAGTTCATCGTTTTGGCGACATGCCGGCAGATCCTGCATATCCGATCGCTGATGCTGATAAGAATAAAATTATGCATACTGCAATTCACATCAATGATTCCGTTATGCTAATGGGTTCAGATTGTGTCGAAAGCTTCGGGCAAAAAGCCACATTTGGAACGGGCAGCTATTTGATGCTGGACGCGCAATCGGCTGTAGAGGCCAAAGCGCTTTATGATAAACTTTCGGTAGATGCTCAAAACATCGAAATGCCCTTGGGTGAACAGTTTTTTGCTGAATTATTTGCCTCATTTCAGGATAAATTTGGCATAGCCTGGATGATCCACTTTGAAGGCAACAAAAAAATGGGCTAGACAGACCAGTATCCTTTTCTGTACATGCTGTATGTACAGAAAAGGGCACATACCAGGCGTCGGTACAGCGCGAGGGATGAGCCAAAACACTTGATGTAGTTCAGCTCATTTTCTTATTGGCATTGCTGCTGATAAACATTTCATTTTTCTCTTCCGAAATAATCTCTAAAAAGCGTTCATAATGTTTGAGCACATCGCTGATGAGCTCATTCTTGGTAAAGTACTGCACATCATACCCCTCACGGGCATCACCAAAATAAGATTTCGGAAAATACGTTTTATTGTCTTCAAGATCGGGTAGGTTATCCTCATCCATGACATAATCGGATACCAGTTTGACCTGGTTTTTGACACCATATATAAAGTTGTTGACAACATCATAGCGGATTTCAATTTCCATCCTTTTGGGATCGTCCAGCCGCTGAATCTTGGCTTCAATCCCATTCTGTTTAAATTCTGACTGGAGCTCTTCAAACGCCATCTTTACTGTTGTATCGATAAATTGATCCACAGAAGCACTGCTTTTAAATGAAACGATCTGTTTCAACCTGTCTTTCCAAAATTCGCCAGACCAGGGGACAGTGCTCACGGAAAAATCCCGGTCATAATAGCTACGGTCAATAATTAAAGCCTTCACCAAGCTGACGCAGAAAAGTATCATAATAACAGAGAAGGGCAATGCTGTAATAAGGGTCATCGTCTGCAAAGCTTGCAAGCCCCCGGTATTTAATAGCATCAGGGCGAGGATAGCCAGCAGTGCTCCCCAGAAAACCATCTGCCATTTGGGCGATTTGGCTGCGTTCTTTGTCGCGATACTGTTCATCACAAATATTCCGGAATCTGCCGAGGTTACAAAAAATATGACGATGATCAGGATGACCAGGTAACTGACCAGCTCAGAGAACGGCATGTATTCCATAAATTCGAACATGAGTGCATCCGGATTGTCTGCCAAAGCACTCAAAGCTCCCTTTGCAATGTTGACGTCAAACCAAATTGCGCTATTGCCAAAAACAGACATCCATATGAAATTAAATAAAGTCGGGATGACCAGCACTGCTGCTACAAATTCACGAATGGTACGCCCCTTTGAAATTTTGGCAATAAAAAGCCCTACATAGGGTGACCAGGATATCCACCAGGCCCAATAGAGGATCGTCCAGTTGTAAAACCAGGGTAGCGTAGCCTCGTCATAGACATGCGTGTCAAACGTCAGACTAAAAAAGTTGTTGATGTAATTTCCAACCCCCTCTGTAAAACTACCGATAAGGTAAACTGTAGGGCCGAGAAATAACACAAACAACAACAGCACTACTACCGTAATGATATTGATGCTGCTCAATAGCTTCACGCCCTTATCTACCCCTGAAGTTGCTGATATAATCGAGAGCAGGGTCAAGATCCCCACAATAATGATCTGGTAAGTAAAACTGCTCTCGGGCACAATTCCCAATGTCTGTAAGCCTGCATTCACCTGCACCACGCCAAATCCTAAGGTCGTGGTAATACCAAAGAAGGTGCTGCATAGCGCAAATACATCAATAGCATTGCCCATTTTTCCATTGATCTTGTTTTTTAAGAGCGGATAAAAGCAGCTGCGGAGTGAAAGCGGCAGCCGGTAGCGGTAAGCAAAGTACGATAATGCCAATCCTACCACGCCGTAAATAGCCCAGGCGTGGATCCCCCAATGAAAGAAGGTATACAGCTGTGCATTTTTAGCACGATTAATATAGTGATTTGCGGAAAAAACATCGGTCGAATAATGCTGCATAGGCTCGGCTACACTAAAATACATCAAACCAATGCCCATACCCGCTGCAAATAGCATTGAAATCCAGGAGAAGAATGAGTATTCTGGCTTACTATCGTTGCTTCCTAGCTTAATATTCCCAAACTTGCTAAACATCAGATAGACCAGAAAGATGACAAACAGCGTCACACCCCACACATACACCCAATTGAGGTTAACAAATATAAATTCTTTGACCGTATCTAATATACGTGCGGTCAATGTTGGGAGAAACACAGATAAAAGACATACCCCGATGATAAACACCAGACTTGGGATAACAATACCTTTATTAAAAGTTGATTTGGACAGGATCACTAGAATGTAAATTATGTAAAAAAACCGTAGATCAATAGCGATCTACGCTGCTGATTTGACCATTGACTGCAGTAATATTACGGGTTAACCTGGCAATAACTGCGGAGATAAATCTCTCCCAACGGTGCTGGACCTCATTAAATTCTAAGTTGTTCATAAGCACAAATTTTTATTAAAAATGTAAGGTAAGGGGATTAATATAGTTAAATATTGACGTTATTTCAAACAAAAAGTATTTTATTTAAATTTTAACAATTGAGGTTTTAACAATTGAGGGCGGATATTGTTCAGAAAAAAGTGAAATTAAAAAGACATAATCCCAGTCAAGGCTATGGCATTTATTTCGCTTACGATTAGGTTTTGAAGACGTAGAGGGAACTTTACATGCTGATTGGCTCCTGATTAAGTAGGAATACTATTGGATAACTTGGTATTTTGGGAAGCATTTTAAGCTTTAAGCGGTTCTCAAAATCTTTTCCATTTTTCGGCCTTTGGCCAATTCATCTATCAGTTTATCCAGATACCTTGCTTTCTGCGTAAGTGGATTTTCAATCTCCTCTATCCGATAACCACAGATCGTGCCGGTGATGAGATGAGCATTGGGGTTAAGATCAGCTCGTTCGAAGAAGGTTTGAAAGGTTACTTTCTCCTCAATAAGTGCCTGCAGCTTAGTCTCATCAAAGCCGGTCAGCCATTCAATTACCTGGTGCAGTTCTTCTTTTGTTCTGCCTTTGGTTTCTACCTTTTTCACATAATGGGGATAGACAGATGCGAAAGTCATGTTTGCTATCCTGTTGTTATGTTCCGCTGTGGCTTTCATACGATTATTTGCTAATTTGCTCCGCCAACCCGACCAAGACTCCTAGTATCAGGGATAAACAGAACTTGTACACTAATTTTACCGTTAAGCTACGAAATACACCGTATATCTACCACTTATTATGAGGCAAATTTTTACTTTCTCAACTTCGAGAGCAATTTGTCCAATTGTTGAAAGTCAACGGTCATACCTTCTTGGAAGCCCATATCGATCTCCTTTTCAAGGTCTGCAAGGTTGTCGTAGGTTAGGAGCATATCTACCCGTACTTTATGGTCTACAGGTACAAATGTATTCTCCCATAAGTTTTGTGGCAACTCCAAGTTCAGCACACCGTTTTCATCGCTGAAACCACCTTTTGATGAAAAGAATTTCTCTTTTACAATGGAAATAAAATTAGTCCTGGACCAACCTTTATCCCCCTCAGGGCTGACCATTGCATAGAGCCAGAAGCCACCTTCCCGAAAATCCAATGTTTTTGTTTCTGCTCTCCAAGGCTCAGGCCCCCACCATTGGTCAAGTAAATCCGCGGTTGTCCATGCCTTCCATACCAGTTCTATACCTGCATCAAATTCACGGGTAATGTTAATGGTATTGTTTTCTTTGTTGATAATGAAATCAAATAATAGCTTGCTGTTCATGATTGTCGTAATTATTTGTCTGCATTATAACTTACATAACACCGTTCCGATATCAAAAGTTTTCTATATCAACATATTACAACAAAAATATATCAATTCCTCCTGGCCCTCCCAACTGCCAGACTTTATTCGATCAGTGACGAATGGCGCGCGCTAACCTTCCTCAAATCGTAATTTGTAGGCGATATAGGTTTTATAGATGCAAGAAAAGTTATCACCTTACTATCAGACAATTTTAAAAAATTACCTCTACTTTATTTCCTATAATTTTTAGCATCCTTTCAAATCCGACATCCGTCGGATGAGTGCCATCCACGGTACCTTCTGAATCATCACCTATTAAATGATCTGTAGGTATGTAATACAAATTTTTATAACCTGCCTGCTGCAGTCTCTCATACTGTAGCCTAAAATTCGTGTTCTGCTCGATCAATCGTGCTCTCCACTTTAAATTATAATTACCAAGCTGACGCGTAATACTCTCTACCATCAATATAGGTGTCTGAGGATGTGATTTACGAAGCCGCTTCACAAAATTAAACGTTCTTTCTTTGATCTCTTCGGGGCTGCTATTTGGCACACAGTCCATAATGATCAAATCTGCAGAACCAATATCACTTAGCATATCGGCCACAGCTGGCTCCATACGGGCATTGCCACTAACTCCCATATTAATCACATTTGCATTCAACTTACGCCCCAGCTGAGCCGGATAAGCTAGCCCTGGGCGGCTTGCCGAAGCTCCATGAACAATGCTAGATCCATAAATCACAATGGTTTTATCAAAAGATTGCTTGGTATCGATAAAGGATGCATTCTCATCAATAATTACATCAAAATCCAATAATTCTTTATACAAAGGGAAATAAAGAAGAAATTCCTTTTCGGTTTTCGCCATATCTTCGACCACAGTAGCCGTGCTTTCCATATTTTTTAGATCAGGACGAGCAACTCCTGCAAAACGCCAACCATTAACTTCCTTTATATATGCATCAAAACCCCGGGACATAATCGGAGTAGAATTATTACCCAGCCCCGCATCAACAGTCTTCCATCGTAGGGATAATTTGCTGGTATTGCTCTTGAAAGTTACAAATAGTCCCGCAGCATGGGTATACAGTTTCTTCACCGCGGCCGGAAGCCCTATGTACTTTGCCGTATCTATTCTATGAAATTTTGGTGTATTGTCAAAAGGTCTTCCTTGGATCTCAAATCTGGAGGCCGGCACAACTTGTTGCGCGTAAATAGAAAGTGAGCCACAAGTAAGAAAGAGAAAGATAAGAATAATGTTCTTTTTTTCCATTTTGCTTTAATTGAAGCCGTCTCGATATTTCACGAGACGGCATTTACATCATAAATATATTGTTTTTTATTTCACCGTGAATACAGTAGCCACGGATCGTTCGCCCTCATGATCAAACTTTCCATTGTCAGACGGATAGTTTACAATACCCTCTCCCTTGACCCAAGCCGTTGACGACCCTCCACCGTCGTAATTTAAGGCAGAAGTACAGCCCAAGGCAGCCATGAGTTCTCCCAGCTGGGGTATCGTTAGCCCTTGTGACTGGGATGACCTACCATCGATAACGGCCACGATCAGCTTATTATCCTTGGTAAGCCCTACGGCCGTACGGGGATGTCTGCTGGTATTGAAATCAACATTTAGCTGCTCCAATACCTTGCCATCCTGCATCAATAAGGGTCCTCCGGCCAATGCAACCGTGGAGCTCACAGCCCCCCAGCCCCCGACGGGCTTGTGTACAATCTGATAGTTTGATCCGGTGAAAGTAAAGGCGCCGTTTTCACGGTAACTATTAAATCCATTTACGGTCTGGTTGATAATCTGACCATCGTATTTGAAGAATACGGTCGACCCGCCTGTACTGGTATTGAAATAGCTTCCGTTGAAGGCAACCGAAGCTCCCTTGGACGTGGCAGCATCACTTGTTTTCAGAAATCCAGTCTTCACATACGGGATTTCTATCTTTAAGCCTTTTTTCAAATCAATCTCAAATACATTGACGTATTGCTTGGAATCAAATATTCTCGGAAATTGATAATATTTCCAAACGATACCATCTGCAACATTTTTCGTACTCCAGCTGGTCGTGCTAATGAGTTCAGTAAGTTCTTCATGTTGTTCAATACTGTAGTCATAGGGCAACTGCGTGCCACCGTCATTTTTCTTGCATGAAATGACAAGAAAAAACAGGATAAGACTATATATATAATTTCGTGTCATCTGTTTTTATTTTGTTTCGCCGATCCATTTTAACTTTAATGGAACAGCATTTCCAATTATTTTACGGTCAATCGTACATGTTATAGATTCCATATTACGATAAAAAATCACTTTATTATCCGCGGGAAGTAACCTTGCAGCACTTAGATTGCCTTTGCCCCAGCTATACGGCCAGTTGACATAATACTGTTGTGGCAAAGTTTCCTGGGCATATAGAAACTGCTTCCCTTTTTTCTCCGCCAATACCATCTTTTCGTTTCCGATCAATACAAGTGTTTCGCCCTGGATGTATCCTGTATTAAAATTGCTCCAATCTAATGATTCAGGCAGTGCCAACCATTCCTTTATAGGTTGTTCCTGCAGTACCTTGAAATCCTTTTTTGAGACTTTGCGGCAGAGTCCTTCGAATAAGATATACCATACAGACGAGTCGTCAATAAATACGGGAGGATTAAACTCGGAACTGTTTTTCAAAAACGGAAATAACTTCTGTACAGGCGTGATACTAAATGTTGTGTTAGCAATATCTGTGGTATAAATGATATCCTGAGTGAGATAACATAGGCTATCTTTTTTCGTCCATACGACCTCAGGTGTCAACCAGGTTCCTTTTAAAGTAAAAAGATGATTATCCGTGTAACCGTTAAATATAGCCGCATAATCAAGACGATCTTCTTTTTTGGGCTGAATGGCTCCTTCGATAAAAAACTTTGCGATCACTCCATCGTATTTCTCCAATCGAGCGGCAACAGAGATCGCATGCCAGTGATCGGAAACCACATACACGGTATCTCCTGGTTGAATAATTCGCTCTCCATCGTTATTTTTCAGACGCCTGCTGAAAATATAGTTCTGCACGGTGGTTTTGGAGTTTTCTTCTTTGAAGATCAACTTTGCCGGGACTCCCTTACTCGTCAATTGTAGTGCCATCGAAGAGGCTTCACAGATGTTCGAGCCATGGGCACCACAACCACCGGAAACAACAATAGCATCCATCGGCCGTATTTGGTACAACTGAGCAGCGACGTCTACCCGCCTCGCTAGGACCTCAGGGTTAGCGGAGCCCAATAGCAGCAGGATATTTTTGTGCTCAGCGCCCCAGCTGTTGCCCAATAAAAGAAAGGTAATGATAAATAGACAGCTTAATTGTTTCATCCTATTTGACTTTTGCCCCCATCCAGCCGGAAGAGCGCGGGTTATTATTCATATCATATTGCATACGGGCATCCAAGACTGGATTATATTTTTTGGCAAGTTCCAGCAAAGCGGAAAAAGCCAATCCGTCACTCATGGCCGGGTTGTCATTACCAACAGGTACATAAGCTTGGTTTAGCATCGTCGATGGCTCAAAGGAAGCCTGTGGAATAAGGGTTCCGTCGCTACCATAGACCGATTTCGCCGCCACGGAATGCAGTATCAGCGGAATAATAGACGTATTATCTGAATAGGCATCGACATCGGTCGAACTGCCCGCCTGGGTATTACCAGAAACAATCGAGTTGATGAGCGTCAGATTATTGACATTGCTGCGACGGTAAATACCACCCCCTGGTCCAACAACATGATTACCAGTAATGGTCGTGCTGATCACATCGGCCTTACAGTTATCATAGAGCATCAGTCCGCCGCCGCCATTGGCTGATGTGCTCGAATTTTCGGCCAATAGGCAATTGACAAAAATCCCTTTCGATCCTTCACGCAGATAGATCCCCGCGCCATAAGAAGTATTTGAATTGCCGATAACCTCGCAATTGTAAAGCCGGATTTCTGCATTGGGATAGGCGTGCACTCCGCCGGCGGTACCTTTTGCACTGTTGTTATTAAACTGACTTTCGAATGCCGTCAGTGACCCGTCGGCAACCCACAGCCCACCCCCGTTATTTCCACTATTGATATTGTTGTTTATGCGACAGTTTTCTAAAATTAGCTGGGCTCCTGAGAAAGCATATATGCCCGCGGCAAACCCTGCTGTACCCTTATCTGCCGTAGCCTTATTTTCAACCACATCGACATTTTTGAGTGAAACTTTGGCAGCAGCAATCAACATCCCTCCACCCTGCCCCCGGCTAAATTTCACGTTATCGATCGTTGTACTGCTACTCCGGTCGGTCGCATTGCCGCCCTTAATACTGATATTCTCCAGAGAGACCCCATTTTCAGGGTCCAATGTGGCAGTGACAGTGACGGTGTGAAACACTGATTTCCCTGTGGAAAGCTTCCCGTCAAAAATCGTCTTATAGCGCGTTGGGTCAGGCAGGTCACCAGGTTTAGCATTGGATGCATAGCCGCCGACAAGACTGACATTCTTGGAAATCTCAATCGTTTTATCAGATTCCTCATTCACATCGCCATTGCGTATCGTCTTGGTAGGAACGTAGGTTCCTTCTGCCAAAAATATTGTACTGCCTGTCGTTGCTTTTTCGAGAGCTAGGCTGAGATCAGTAGCGGTACTCCATGAACTGCCATCGCCCGTGCCCTTGGGCGTCACATAAAAGACAGGGACTTTTCCCGATTCCTGCAAAATTAGAATCTCTTGCGACAGGTTATCATTTACCCTGAGCAATAGGGTTGCCGAGCGCTCATCGTCCGAGTTTTTCGACACCGAGAATTTGATCCTATTTTTCCCTTTCGGATAAACTGTGGTATCCAATTTAATCCAGTCCATTTCCGAACTCACTTTGATCTCCGCGTTGGCCAGTACCTCCAATTGGTAGGTATCAGCCCTACTACCAACTTCCACGTAATCCTGGTTGACTAGGAGCCGCTGCTCGCTTTCGACTTTATCCTTCTTACAGCTCTGTATGCCCAAGGCAAGGAATAAAGCCATAAAAATATATAATGATTTTTTCATTGAAATCTATGTTTTAAAAACTACATTTTCTTTTGCATGCTATAATTCTCCTGTAACTGACGGTAGCATTCGATCAGTTGCGTCGTGGTATCGTAATGACATTCAAACATGAATACGCCTTTATAGTGTATTTTTTCCAGCGTAGCGAGTATTTTATTCCAGTCGTTCTGCCCCTTTCCATTACAGGGGAGAAAATGGCTTTCTTTTGTTCCATCGCCATCGGCGACATGGAGGGTCTTGACCCGCGATCCGAAAGCCAACAACAATTGTTCAGGGTGTGCAATATGATTCATATCTACCGCTATTCCCACCCCTGCTGGAAAACGGGCAAATAATTCTTGACATTCTTCCACTGTGCGAAGCAAGGGGCGCTCGCGCTCACCCACGGTCAAGGTGGGACCTAACATATTTTCAATCACGAGCTGCAAGCCGTTCTCGGAAACTGCGCGGTACAATTCCGCTACCGAACGTACCAATTGGTCCTTACGTGCATTGCGTTTATTGGGCTCGAGGTAATAGGAAGGGTGAAACAAAATAACCTGAGGCTGGAGCCGATATAAGCCTTTAAGTAGCTGTAAATGCATTTTTATCACTTGCTGCCGCTGCAGTTCATCCAATGTGGAAATATCTATTTTAGCGGAGAAAGGCATATGCACAGACCATACTTTTACTTTCGCTTTTTTTAGAATAAGTGCTAAGGAATCGCATTTCTGTAACCAATCATTTACAGATATTTTCAAGGTAAGATCTGTATTGACAAAGCTCCCTAGCCCTGCTATCTCGATATAATCCATGCCTATCTGTTTATCGGCTTTTAGTTTGTCCAGCTCAATTTTCTTGATGTCGAGTGAGTATCCGACGGGGTAACTGCCCCCCTTATCCTGTTTTTGGCAAAATGTGTATGCAGGGATCAAATAACAGAGAATTAAAATAAAAATTAGTCGTTTCATGTTATTTATATAATTTTTCCCATTCAGGATTTTGTTTCAAATTCGGGTTCAACTGTAGATCTTCAACAGGGATCGGTGCATAGTAATCTCGTTTTTCGTCAAACTTACCACGTTGATAGAAAGGGTCCAACGAACCTTTATTGGCGTTCTGGGTATCGGAAATAGGATCCCAAAGTGTTCGCTGATTGATATTAATCAAAGAGGTAACCGTACCCGGGGCACCAGAAGTATTGCCTGTATGGACGTATACATCAGCTTTGCCATCGCCGGTAAAATCGTAGGCTCCAACGCCGGGAAAATAGACACCAACGATCGGTTGATTTAGTTTGAGACCTGCTTTCCAACGCAGCAGGTCGTCCCAGCGTTGCCCCTCGTTGAACAGCTCGATCCGTCTTTCCCGGCGTATCTCCAAAATAACGCCTTTGGATGCTCCCCCATCGACATTAGGATACATGGCGAGCAGATAAGGATCAGGCTTGGCATTTGCCTCTGCTAGGGACAATATTGGCATCCCCGCACGGGCTCGAAGTTTATTGATGGTCAGGTCGAGATCGCTTTGACCAATGGTCCCGAGTTCTGCTTTTGCTTCGGCATTAATTAACAGCGCCTCAGCATAACGGAATAGGATAACGTCAAAATAGGACGCCGAAACACCCCATTGCAATCTATCAGGCAAGGCTTTGATGAGGCGATATCCTGTGGTTGTGATCGTCAAGTTAACAGGTTCATTTGTGTTCTCACCATTCGCACGAAAGTCGGGCCCCGCTGTTGTCTGTGCTAGTCTGGGATCCCTATTTTGCATTTCCTGGTAGTACTCCATCGTTTTGTAACCCGGCCTGTCAGTAAAGCGGCTTCCGTCCTTCATCAGATAACTATTAATCATATCTTTAGCTATTCCATAGGAGCCTGAAGTAGCTGAGGTAAAGGAGTATCCTAAGCCGTGGACACGCATCCCAAGTTCAAAATCAATAGCCAGAATAGTCTCAACCTGATCCTGATTGTTTCTTGCAAACAAACTCCGATAGGCCTGCTCTCCTCCGCCCTGTGTATACAAGGTATAAGCTCCAGAATTCATTAGCTCGGCCGATGCACTGACAGCTTCGTTGAGGAATTTCTCATACCCTACGATGTTGTGGTATTTTCTAAATGTACCTTCAAAGAGTGCTACTCTTGCTTTCAGCAGAAGAGCCGTGTATCGGGTAATCAAATTGAGTTGCTTTTCTGCTGGTATATGTTGGATTGCATAGTCAAGATCCGCCATGATGGAATCCATTACCAGCTGTCGTGAGTCCCTTGCCTTATAAAGATCTTCATCTTTAGCATGCAGCACTTTTCCATACCAAGGCACATCACCAAACGTCTTCACCTTATCATAATAAAAATGAGCTCTGAAAAATCGGGCTATACCACTGTATTTCTTTCGTGCCGCATCATCAGGCACCTTGTGATAATTAGCCAAGAAATAGTTTATCTTGCGGAGCTGCGTCCAGGACCAGCCCCCCGAGCCACTTCCTACGGGGACAGTACGGTTCCCCTTGATCCGATCGGCCACAGTAAGGGGGATCATATTGTCCGAATTGCCATCATTTGTATACCATGACTCATTGGGCAAAAAGGTGTAGAAGTCATTCGTCGCGACTTCCAAATCTTTTGCTGTATTGAAAAAGTAGGGCGCCTCGACTTGATCTTCTGAAGGACGGTCCAGATAATCTTTTTGGCAAGCGACCAAGGAAATCAGGATCAAAAGACCAAGTAACCTATATGTATTAGTTGTAAGTTTCATTGTAATTGCGATTTTCATGAATTAAAGCGTAAGCATTAAACCAAAAGAATAGGTTTTACCCATTGGGTAATCTCTAAGCAAACCTCTTTCGGAGGAATCGGCAGGATCGTTGGCGCTCGCCGGCGAATTGTAATTAATCATCGCCCCCGCTTGCTCTGGATCGATATATTTTGTCAGGTCACCAAAATTCCAGGTCAGCAGATTTTCACCGCTAAAGTAAAACCGTAATTTTTCAACTTTAAAACGCTGCGTCCATTTCTGAGGTAAAGTATAACCTAACGTAAAATTCTTCATCCGTAGAAAACCAACATTGGTCAAGTAATAATCATTCAGCTCGTAAAGCGACCTTCCACTCTGCAAAGATGAATACCCACGATAGATTTGGGGATACTTGTTGGCTTTATTGTCTGGGGTCCATGCATTGTCCACCAGATCTTTGCGTACAAAAGAAAGATAGGGACGCTGGTAGGAACCCCAGTATAAATCACCTGTTGGGTACCAGTCTTGCTTGACCACCCCAGCAAAGGCCGCCGATAGATCAAAATTATTCCAGGAAGCATTTAGATTGATTCCGAATGGAAATTTCGGCATGGCATTGCCAATGGGTCTAATATCGCCATGGCTTGTTAAGGTGTTGTCCCCTTTGTCGATACGACCATCACCGTTGAGATCGATGTATTTCACATCGCCGCCACGCAACATATTCCACTCGCTGTTTTGCGACACACTCAGGATATCGTTGTAAACCTTAGAAAGAGACAATTGTGGATCTTTAAAACTATTTTGATAGGTCAATGCTTCGGCATCAGACTGAAACTGTCCGTCAATATGGTATCCCCAGATCTGACCTAAAACCTGCCCTTCATAGTAGGAACTCAACAAGCCCTGTGGATTGTTATACTTGGTAATTATACCTTTAAAATTGGTTGTATTCACCCCGATATTGAAACGAAAAGGTGAACCGGCAAGGTCAAACTTGTCCCGATAATTAACCCCAACCTCGAAACCTGTATTGCGCAGTGCAGCGTAGTTCTCACGGGGCTCACTCGCACCAAATACAGCTGGAAGAGGTTGTCCTGGAAGGTACATACCTTCAACATCTTTTTGGTACCAGTCAAAGTTGATGTTCAGCTTATTTTGGATTAGCCCCATGTCAACACCAAAATCAATACTCTTGGTTCGCTCCCAGGTAACAACATTGGGCAAAGGAGCTGGCGTACTCGCTCCAATAAGACGTGAACCACCGTTTAACCAGGCAAGCTGCTGCACCGTCATCAACTCCTTAAAAGTATTGACTCCTACGGTCTGGTTTCCAAGCTTTCCATAAGAAGCTCTTAATTTTAAAGTTGGGATGCTGCTTTTGATCGACTCCCAAAATTGCTCACGATCAAGCTGCCAACCTAAAGAAACGGATGGAAAAAACCCCCATCGACTTCCACTTGGAAAACGTGACGAACCGTCGTAGCGGGAGTTGACTTCTAAGAGATATTTATTATCATAAGAATAGTTAAATCGGCCAAAAGCGCCTTGAATCGCCCAGTTCTCCGCTGTTCCACTAAGGCTGTACATTGAAGTACCCAGTGCTAAATTGGATAGATCCTCGATAAGCAGATCGTCCATGGCTCCGGCAATACGATCGCGATCAAAGGATTCTTGATTGTATCCGACTAGCAATTTGAACTGATGCTTTTGTACGATATTCTTTTCATAGGTCGCAAAAAGGTTCATCGCATTATACTTATCTTTCCAACGGTATTCTGTTAAGCGGTTGAGTCCGGCAGTTGTATAGTTAAGCTTGTTTCCAGAATAGTAATTAAAAGGGTTCAAACGTGTGCTTCGCGAGAAGTTTTCGATGCGATTGCTATAATCAAAATTTACCTGCAGTCCTTTTAATGGTTTTAGGAGAACACGGAAGGTATTGGTAAACTCTTCACTATTTCGCACCTCCCAACTCTTTCCCGACTCCAATCCGGCATTAGCTCCCTGCCCACCTGTACCCACACCAATATCCGTTGGAATACCATCAACGAAATTTGGATAAAAAGGCATTAGGTTATACCAGGTGGTTGTACTCCACAACCCACCAAGACCATTGCTATACCCGCCGTATTCTTTATCCTTTTCATTGATAAACTGTGTATTATTGGAGATTTCCAGCCAGCTATTGGGCGTGAATACCAAATTGGATTTCATATTCTGCCGATCCATATTTGTGTCATCATTGATATTATTGATGGTCTCACGTTTAAATACTCTTCCCGAAAGATAAGCTTTCAGTTTTTCGCTGCCACCAGAAATGGCAATATTATGAAAATTGGAAGGTTGTTGTTTTTTAAAGAGGTAATCCCACCAATTGGTCTTGTAGAAAAATTTATAAGTTCCATCAGCCTGTTTCTCATGGAAAGGAGCAATTTCTCCTGCAGCGACCATTTTGATAGCTTCCCAATCCATTGCATTGTAGCGCGTATAGGAACTTCCATTATATCCATACAGCGCGGCATCTACGGTCTTTCCATAGATATAAGGATCGGAAATATAATCGGTACGCGATGCCGGGGTGGTCCAGGCAAAATTATTGACATAATCGACCTTAACTGTTCCAGCCTTTCCTTTTTTTGTCGTCACCAAGATCACCCCGAAGGCTCCCCGTGCTCCATATATAGCTGCTGAAGCGGCATCTTTCAAAACAGATACACTTTCAATATCATTGGGATTGACCCGAGTAATGTTGCCTTCAATCCCATCGATCAGTACCAAGGGACCACCTTCGTTGATGGAATTGAATCCACGCACATTGATATCAGGCGTTTTGGATGGATCTCCATTATTCAGCTGAATATTCAAACCTGGCATAAGCCCTTGCAAGGTTCCAGCAATATTAGCGCTGGGCCGTAGTGCAATATCTTCGGCATTGACCTGGGATACAGCGCCAGTCAGATTGGCTTTTTTCTGCACCCCATAGCCGACGACAACGACTTCTTCCATCGCATTTACAGCTGGTTTCATACTAATTTCTACAGTCGATTGCTGTACCAAAGGCGTTTCCATCGGCTGGTATCCCACCATAGTGAACACAAGTACGGCATTGCGGCTTTTGACCTGGATTTCGAAGCTACCGTCTCCTTGGCTGAACACTTTCTCTTTTGTCCCCTTTTCGCTAATAGTGACACTACCTAGAGGTCGCCCCTGATAGTCTTTGATACGTCCTTTAATCGTGTAGCGTTGTAGCGATTGACCGATAAAAGCTTGACCTGATACAGGATCCAATCTTTTATTCAATACAATGTTCTTATCTTCTTTTACATAAGATAACTGAAGCTGGCCCAACAAATCTCTCAGTGCTTCTTCAAAAGAAATATTGTTATAACTAACGCTGATACGATCATCTTTGGCGATCAGTGATTGGTTGTAAAAAATATTATAGCCACTTTGCTTTTGAAGTTCTTTCAATACGGAACTCACCTTTACATTGCTTCGCTTCAGATTGACGGTCTGACCAAAAGAAAATGCATGCAGCTGCAAATTGGCAGCAAATAAAAGTGGAATTGCTAAAGACAATTTCATAGAAATTGGTATTTTCTTGGATCTTACCTGACATAACATAGTCGGTCCGATCGAATTTTTTTTATTAAATTGCATTCGGTTGAGATAAAATTTTACAGTTTTAAGATTCAATCAACGTCGAGAAAAAGACAAACTTTCAGGGGCGTTGGCGCGCTCCTGATTGTATTCATGTCCTTAATAATCGCTTTGGTATTATTTTAGTACATGTATCCTCCTTCCTTTACGTTCAAAATGTACTCCCCCGGCGAACGAAATTGTTTTCAATAATTTGTCTATATTCTCATAGCGGGAGATTGTTCCTGAGAAGTGCTGCCCTTCCAATTGATCTTCATATTTTACTTCGACATCGTACCAGCGTGCCACTTCGTCCATAACACTCTGGATAGATGCATTGTCAAAAGCGAAATTTCCATTTTTCCAAGCGAGGCTATAGAAAGGATCCACTTGTTCCTTTTTTATCGTAGCACGACTTGCATTGAAAACAACCTGATCATTGGGCACAAGCACCTGTTCTTTTAACGCTACATCAGCGAAAGAGAGCTTGACCTTGCCTTCGATTAGGGTCGTAACGATATGATCGCCAAAATTCTTAATATTAAAATGGGTTCCCAAAACTTCTAGCGTCTGAGTTCCACTCGTTACAACAAAAGGTACTCGTTTGCCTCCAGACTCCATCTTGGCAATTTCAAAATAGGCTTCCCCCTCGAGGTCCACAGATCGTGTGCCACCTATAAATCTAACGGGGTATTTAATCTTACTACCGGCATTGAGCTGTACCAAACTCCCATCAGCCATCTCTAAATTATATTCACCACCTTTGGGTGTAATAATGGTATTATAGGCGACTTTATTTGTCTGTACGGATACATCTTTGAGACTATAACTGATCTGGCCTTTACTATCTTTGGTAATAAGATATTCGCCTTGATCAATGACTGTATCACCTTTAATCAAACTTAGGTCAATCTGTTGGCCATTTTCAAGGATAATCACCGCTTTATCCGTACCGGGGACTATGGGTCGGGCAGATACAAGCACGTTTGTATTCACATCATTTGTGCGGTAGGTATCATAACCCCATAGCGCTGCGCCACAAGTCGCGAGGAATAGGGCTGCAATTTGCCACCATTTTCGAAAGAAAATGAAAGGTCTCTCTGTAGTGGCTAGCTCAGAAGATGTCGATTTTCCAATTCTAGGATCAGATAAGATATCTCCCAACATCCGCTGAAGATCAGGGTATTCCTTAGGTTGTATGGGGTACGATTGCTCCTTCCATATTTTTTCCCAAGCTTGGAGGAAGGTCGGATCATTCATTAGTCCCCGCATCTGCTCCTGTTCCTCTTCGCTGGCCAGATTAGCAAAATATTTACGTATTAATTGGTTGTAGTATTCAATTTGATTCATTCCTTTGGATCGATTTCAAAGACATAATCGCATCAGCTTTGAAAAAGTACCAATAGAAAAAACATTTTTTTTAATATCATAGTGAACGCTTTTTGGAAGGCGATCTATCGGATAGCATAAAATCATCTATACCGCATTCAAAGTAGATAACTTAGAAAAAAAAGATTGATAGAATTTTATCCAGTTTAAAACGAACAAATTTTGAGGCGAGGCTCATGTGATTACGCACTGTATTTTTAGAGAGTCCTTCTTCATCAGCTATTTCTTGATAAGACTGCTCTTCAAACTTACTCCTCCTATAAATAGCCTGTTGTTGAGGTGGTAATTGTTCAATAATAGATTCTAAAATTACCTCTAGCTCTCTAGCATCTAATTCTTCTTGTAGGGAAAAGCTGCTTTCCAACCAAGTCTGGCCAAGTGATTGGAGATAATTAGACCGAATTAGGGATTTACGAAAATTAGAAATGGCCATCCGTTTTGCGATGGTGAATAGAAAGGGAAAGATGGATTCAGGGTTTGAAAGTTGAGTCCTTTTTAGATAAAATTCGATAAAAACTTCCTGTGTGACTTCC
This sequence comes from Sphingobacterium prati, assembly GCF_013167215.1. Lineage (GTDB taxonomy): Bacteria > Bacteroidota > Bacteroidia > Sphingobacteriales > Sphingobacteriaceae > Sphingobacterium > Sphingobacterium prati. Next base: position 261,465 of record NZ_JABJWY010000016.1, on the reverse strand, counting down.
TCAGCGTCACTATCCGTCTTACATAGTTGCCTCACTTTAAAATAGATAATAGGCTGCCAATAGTTAAACACCACACCAAAAACCGACTGATCTCCAGCTTGTAGTAAGCGAAAATCATCCATTGATATGGAAATATGTTTCAGCCCTGATATCATGAATTTGGTATGTTTAATTGATGCAAATTAACCTAACAGATGTTAATTTCATATAAAATTACTATTAATATCGGTAATTTCTATTTTTGTTGAGACATAAAAAGCTAATGATCGGTCTCTGAAAGTAAACTACAGTAAGTTGACCTTCGCGGCCAGTGTTCAACCGCCTTTCTCCGCAAACAGTACTCGCTAACGTTTTCTTGTCAAAGCCGGTAAGCCATGCAATTAAACCAATGCGGTTCTTCTTTGTCCTGTCTTTGGTTCCGAAGAGAAAATGTAAAATCCCCGGAATTTGTTCATCCGGGGATGCTAAAAGAGTATGGAGATGTAGTATTGGTTAAATGGTATCCGGTGTATATACCTTGATTACGCCATCTTCTTCACTGCTTACGATAAGTAGGCTTTTCTTAGTGGGACTATTTTCTGCTGAGACAAATAGCACCCCCTCCGGTGCGTCACCTGTTTTCAGTAACTGCAGAAAACGTGGTGTACGCGGATCAGTGACGTCATAAACAGCAACGGCATCAACACGTTCCATGCCTATAAAAGCAATATATCTGTCTCCAATTTTTCCGAGCGCTATGCCTTCCGGTTCGATGCTTTTGTCGTCGCTACGCCCATCTTCGTAAAATCCAGCAGCTTGCACCTTTGTGTCAAGTTCGTTTTTACTATCGTATACCAGTTCGCCGTTCAATCCGTTCCAAACACTGAACGATCGTGCACCGAAAGAGTAAAGTGCATCATATAAGCCATCCTTGTTATTATCACCCAACGTCCGGGTCACGTTTAAGCGTCCAATCTGACTGTCTTTCTGGAGTTGCGCGGCATTGGGGAAAACAGATGGATCGAGGGTAAGATCCTTGACCCGGACAGCCTCCTTAATGGCATCGTATTCGCGTGCATCGCCTTCATTTGCGGTGAACAGGTAAGGATTGCCGCCGTTTTGCAGAACTGCAATAGCATCCGGCATATAGATGCCCTTTACGGGCCAGGATTTAAATGATACAACATCGTCTTTATCAGACAGGTCGACAGCATTATCCTGCAAGCTATAATCTTTGAAACCCAGCGGAAAGATTTCTGTTGCTTTTTTGCTTGTCAGGTCAATTTTTGCAATAGCATTGTTTTCCTGCAGTGTCACCCATGCTGTTTTGGAATCTGGCGAAATGGTCACGTATTCCGGTTCGATGTCCATCGCGAGGGTGGCTTTCGGACCAAAGATGCGGAGTCCTCTCTGCTGTAGTGCCTCTCGCTGTTGTTCGAAGCTACTGAAATCGACATTGACGACCTGATAGTTTTCCTTCACACTAATAATGGACACTGAACCGATAGGATCATTGCTATAATCGAAACTGGGCTCGCCTTCATTTGCTGTGAGAATAAGGTTTCCATCCGGGCTGAACGTTACCATATCCGGTAGCGCACCGGTCTGTATGCTCTTTACTTCGGCGTAGCTATCGGTATTGTAAACGGTCACTTTTCCTGGTGCCTGTTTATTGGTCGATTCAACGGCTGCTGCTAATAGTCCATTACTAACAGAAACACTATTTACGGCGCCACTGTTGGTGGGAATAGCATGTATCACTTTCAATTTGCTCGGATCGGACATATCGACGACATCGATCTTGTTAGATCCTCCGTTGTTGACAACAAATAAACGTTTTGTGACGGGATCATAGGCACTGATTTCCGCGGCACCAACATCACCAATATCAAGGGTACCGATTTCTTTAAACGTTGCAGGATCTTCGTTCAACGCTGGTTCGTTCTTAATTGGCTCCTCGTTTTTGTCGCAAGCACCCAAAAGAATAAGCACCGCAAAAGCTAATAACTGTCTAAGTTTCATAAATTGATTTAATGTTCAAAATAAACTAAGCAAAAGAAGAATATATATATTAGCAAATTGTAAAGCGAAGATTTCTAAATTATTATATAAGATTGTCGGCTGCACTGTACCCTTGCATTTAAAATGCGAAGTATCGATTAGAAAACGTCCGTGTCTTGGATGGAGCCTCCACAGAATTTTCAATCCTGATCATATTAACAAAAGCATTTAGGAGATAGTACAACGATATGAAGACATCTTTGCACAAACAAAAGAAGTACGAAGTTGAAGAGCTTCAGAGATTCTGACATATAGCTTTGGGAAAGCTTACAGGAATACCGTAAAATTATAGTGTGAAATTTGGAGGGGGAGAAACATAGCCCATCTTAACTATGGGCTATGTTCTAAAGCTTAATTATTCTCCGTCCTCAGCATGCAGTTCGAAAGATAAACGAAATACATCCTCACCTGGAAACTTCACATCATAATTTGTTAAATTCCAATCTGTCCTAGTGATTGTAGCTTTAGTAGATTTATCATTAAACTTCCTAAGTACAAATTTGACATCTTTTTCACCAGCATTAGCAGCACCCGCCGTAAAATATGAAATTATTCCAGTTGTTTCAATCGCCCCTGAAGGGATAGCAGTTCCATCACTGTAAGTTGTTTCTTTTGGTTGAAAAATCGCACCTGTGGAGTTCTCACTATTTGGGTTCAAAATAAATGCACCGCCGGTAATGAATACTTTATAATTGTCTGCAGTGGCCTTATCTTTTATGTATTGCCCCTGAATTTCTACTCCAGCTGCATCGTATTGTTTCAATTCCACTTTGTACACTCCGCTAGGACTGATATGAAAATGACTATGCCCAATAGCTTCCCCACTTGCGTCGAAATTTACCGAAAGAGGTTCTACTCCTTCTTTATCCGCTAAGTCATGGAAATGGTCGCCATGCCCCTCACCTTTCACTTCTGTCAATACAAGTTTGAATGCCGCTTTAGCCTCTGCTGCCGTTATTGTTATAGGCGATTCAACGGTAGTAGTATTTCCTGCTTTATCAGTCACCGTAAAATGTAAATGATATTCTCCAGCAGGAGCAACGGAAGGAATATCAATATGTTCATGAAAAGTAGCATTTTTCACCCCAATGTATTTCCCTTCTGTATATGCTTTAGTTATTTTATAACTTCCACCACCTTCTTGATGAATTTCAATATCTATTTTATTGATCAAAGCTTCTGCAACAATATTTCCCTCAAGGTGTAAATCCGAGCCTGCAGCGGCAGTTTTACTATTATCAGTACCGATTTCCATCGTACCAATCTCTGGCTTTGCTAATGCTGGAATATCATCATCATCCTTTTTACAGGATGACAACAGTCCGAAGAAGAGCATAGTAAAAAGCGTAATAAAACCAATTTTTGTAGTTTTCATTTAAAAAGAATTTAGTTTAAAAATGTATTTAATTTATTATTTCCAAAATTTACTCTGTGATTCGAATACTTATCCCCCGCTGGGTACTCCACCCCGATTGGTCGGTAACTTGCACCATGAAATGGTAATTCCCAGGATCAATATCCAGCGGAACATCAATTTTTAATTGAGCAACGTAGTCTTTAGGTTGCCCTGGTATATCCATAGTTTTTACTATCGAAAATGGTTTAACAGGTCTCTTTATTGGGTCTAACGTACATTCTTCAACTTCTGTAGAGTGAGAATGATGGTCAAAATTATTATGCACATCAATGCTGTAACTCCCTAAGGCAACATTATCAGATAAATGCATCTGGAAATTAAAAGATTCGCCCCGTTTAATCTGGCTACATTGCTTAGGAAAAGCACTTTCTGCTGTCAAATCTATCTTTGGTTTTTCCTCATCTATACGTTCATTTTCTTTTTTACAAGCTATTACCGATGTCAAAAAAAATAACATCAATAAGGATCTGCTAATTCTATTCATAGTATTATTTAGTTTATTAATTTTTTCCAAAGGGTACACGTGCTGATAAAACGATATTCCGCCCCTGCTCGGGGAGTGCTATAAGACGATAAAAGCTCGTATGATCCATATATTTAGTATCTAATAGGTTCTGAATCTGAAATCTAAGTTGAACAACAGAGCTGTTCAACTTTAAATCTGTTCCGGCCCTAAAATTGAAAAGTGTATAACTGGCTGACTTATCTTCAGGGGGTACGATATTATTCTGCTCCGCCGTCCATTTACAATCAATAGCGAAATATGTACTATTTAAATATTGACTTATTTTGGGAGACCAATCCAAGCCGATTAAAACGGAGGGCGCTGGAGAAAAAGGCAGGGTATACCCTTTCTTAGCACCTGAGAGCTGCTTTGATTTGACATACTCGCCTAAGAGCGCTAACTTCCAGTTCTTAGTCAAGCGAAAGTTGGCATTAATTTCTCCTCCAAATCGCCGGACCTTACTCTCTGAATATTCGAAAATCTGGTTGCCAGCTCCGTGAAATTGATCAAAACGGGATGTTGGATTGAGATAAATGTAGTTTGAAAAATAATTATAAAATGGTGTCAACGTGATATCGGCCGTTTCTCTTCTCCAACCTATTGAGAGGTCTGCTTGATAGGATTGCTCAGGGGAAAGATTTTTATTTCCTATATCATAACTGTAATAATGATAATTAACACCGTTCGACGCGAACTCTTGAGTTGCAGGATTCCGGAAACTCTTCCCAACATTAAACTTGGTTTCGATATCTCCAAATTGCCTTGCAACTCCAAGTCCCCAAACCAGACTATTAAACGTTCTCGATATATTATCAGCTCTTAGAATCTTCTCCTTAGCCCCATCTGCTGTCTCGGATTCAAACCAATCACGATAGGCTTTACTTTGGTTGTGATTATAATCATATCGCAATGCCGCATATAGTATTGTATTTTTATCAATGCTGTATTGGTCGTGCACGAAAGCGCCTGCAGAGCGTTGACGGTATTCTGGAATAAGAAAGCCCCAACCGCCAATATTATTATGCTGGATTTCACCACTCCCACCTAAAGTAATCTGATGTGATCCTTTGGTAAATTGATCTTTTACATTGATACTGTATATATCTTTATCGTACAATCTTTCCAAGTCTTCTGGAATACCCATATTATCAGGGAAGATAGCAGGCATATAGCCATGGGCGACGTAGTGATTAAACTCCTTCCTATTATTTCGCTGATAGCCAATATCTATCCAAATTTTTTGATCATCTTTTTCAATATAATTTCTATTGATAACTTTAAAATGATTTACTTTCTGGCTTGGATAAAGGATGTCCCTATTTGATTTGTCATACAAAGCCGTATTTACCCCTCTTGGCTCAAGACCATGTGCATTGGCAAAAAAACCGATTTTGGTATCATAACTGCTTAAATAAAATATCGAAGAGAATTTTTCAGTTACATATCCTCCTTTTAATTGAAAATCAGTTTCCCTTCCGGCTGTATTTCTCACATAGTTGTCCTTCAAGCCTACAGCATAATTATAGACATAGACCGTATCGGTTGGAACGCGGTAATCTCCATAATTTAGATGGGTAAGCCCACCACCAAAGACAAATTTCCCTTCTTTACCAATAAATTGGACTGAACTCCCAAGCGTACTATTATTAGACTTTGCAATAAGATTTAGACTTCCTTTTAAACCATCCTCTTGGGTTTCTTTGAGAGAGGATAGACGAATAACTCCGCCAATCGCGTCTGACCCGTACATAAAAGATGTCGCGCCTTTAATAATCTCAGCGGAGCCGACACTGTATTGGTCTATCTCAAGACCATGGTCCAATCCCCATTGTTGCCCTTCATGCTTTACGCCGTTTTCTACGGTTATTACTCGATTAAAACCCAACCCCCTAATTTGAGGTTTCGATTGACTCGCACCGATACCTATAGATCCTACACCTGGAATTCTACTCAATGTCTGCATCAAACTACCGCCCTGGAATTTTTGTAAAGAATCAATGTGAATATAGTTTACCGATAAAGGCCCTTCCATCGCATTCTTATAGCGCTTGCCGTCTACCATGACTTCCTGTAGATCTATTTTCTTTTTTAATTTTTCCTGTGCATATAGCGTTAGAAAACTTCCATGAATAAAAAAGAGTGAAAAAAATAAAAAAGATCTGTTCATTAATATTTGTGAGATTGTCAAAAAAACAATTTGCAATTTAGTTGCAACAAAAGTAGCTAAAATAGTTTATAAAATACACAAAGTTGCAAAAAGAATTAGAATTTGATTTGATAAGAGGGTCAGTGCCTAAAATCCAAATCCTTAAAATGAAACGTTGATTTATGTGCGGGCCTAACAGCATTGAAGGTGAATGTGCATGACTAGCATTTTAAAATATTCATGGAAGATTTTAAAAATCACTCCAGTATTGGTTTAGATTAAGGGGGCAACTGTAAATTTACTTGTGCCTCACCTACATAATCAACCTATTTACTTACGCTATAAAGGAGGGAAAACGATCGTTAGAGATTTTTGGGAAATTCGTCCTTCCACCAAGTGAAACGCCAATCGTCAGCCTCATCTTCAGTCAATAAACAAGATTCCAGCTCTTTAAGATATTTTTCTTTCTCTAAGTGTTGCCCTATAAAAACCAATTCATTCTTACGATCCTCCCATTCGGAATGCCAACGTTTTAATAGATCAGTTCTTATTTCGGGATAAATCGGGTATTGATACCGCATTTCTTCGGGCATACTACTCCACCATGAACCGGCACTTTCCAATCGGATGCTTCCTCCAGCTTGGCTAAAACTGATTGCAGTATCTGGTCTAGATGCTAGCCAAAATAGGCCTTTAGCACGTATGATATTATGAGGATAATGTTCGTGTAAATAACGGTGCAACCGTTGCGGATGGAAAGGTCGCTGGGAGCGAAAAACAAATGATGAAATCCCATATTCTTCTGTTTCCGGAACATGATCTACTTCCAGCTCTCTTAACCAACCTGCAGAGGAAGAAGCTTCATCAAAGTCAAATGTACCCGTTCCCATAATATCTTTTGGATCAACTTGCCCAAATTGGGTACGGATAAGCTTGGCGCCCGGATTAAGTTTACTAATTGCAGCTTCTAAAGTACCTATTGTTTCCTCGGATACAAGGTCTGCTTTGTTTAACACAATGACATTAGCAAATTCTATTTGATCGGTTAATAAGTTTACAATAGTTCGATTATCCATATCATCATCTGCCAACTTTCTATCTAACAACGTTTCTGAACTACCAAAATCTCTGGAAAAATTGAAACAATCTACTACAGTCACCATCGTATCGATATAGCTGAATGATGAAAGATCAATATCATTATTCGGATCAACGTAACTGAATGTCTGAGCAACAGGAATTGGCTCCGAGATCCCTGTACTTTCAATCAAAAGATAATCAAACCGATCTTCTTTAGCCAAACGCTCGACTTCGATCATTAGATCTTCTCTTAACGTGCAACATATACATCCATTACTCATTTCAACAAGTTTCTCCTCGGTCCGCGAAAGAACATTTTCACGTTCAAAATATTGCGCATCGATGTTTACTTCACTCATATCATTAACAATTACGGCAACCTTCTTCCCTTCCTTGTTATGCAATACATGGTTCAGCAAGGATGTTTTGCCTGCACCCAAAAAGCCACTTAACACCGTGACTGGTAGTTTTCTTTTCATATGACCTAAATTAAATTCTATTTTTTTCCTTCTCCCAATGTCACTATAACTTTCATCCAAATCTTTATATTCTCAAGATGTTCTGTTCCATAGTTAGCAGCAAAACGCTGAGTTTCGGCATTTGAATAATCTTCATAAACCGCCAATCGGCTTTTGACAAATTCTACGGTTAACGGAATACCACATTTTTTCTCGATACACCATTTCCAGTCTTCAAAGTTTTTAGGAATTGCGCTCATTGTCTTTTGATTTAAAAGCTAAATTAGGAACAATAATTTATAAAAGCAATTTAGTTGCATTTATAAATTATTGTATACTTGAATGACAAGCAAGCTGCACGAATAAAGATTATGTGACTTAAGCAGTAGAAAAATATTGAATGATACCCACCCCATGTCTTGTCTGTGCAACAAATTCACGTGGAAGTACAATTCATCAGGTTAGGAAACGGAAAAGATCCTTTACATCTTAGGGCACCCATATTGCCGAGATGGACAATACGGTAGTAAACATTTGGTTAGCTAGTGAATTATAGAAATAAATAGGTTATACCTCTGTTAGGTATTGTTGGCCCAAGAGAACCAAGGCGTTATTATACACTTCGTCAGGAATGCCCTGCTGAGAGATAAGGGTCATATGTTCCGTTAATGCCAAGATGGCCTTTTCCTCTTCTGAGAAGAACGGTGTTTCTCTCCAATTTGACAGGACAAATATCCGTCGAGCGTCTTCGCCAAGAGATAGGGCGTCCTGAATATGTTTACAATTAATGGTTGGATATCTGAATTGGACAAAAACATATTGTTTTTCTATCTAAATGCAAAGAGCAACGTGACCACAAATTCTATATCCTAATACAATTAAATTCAACAAGACTACTACCGATTTGAATATGCATGATAGGTTTTTAAGCTTCGGGAAGTTTTTCCCGTCGTACCGCCGAAAGAGGAATGCCACCTAACAAATTTAAATAAATCGCTGGAAGAAATCCATTTAGCCTTAGAAAAATGGGAAAAAACGTATATTAATCAACGGTAACCCATTCGTAGGATCCCCAAACCTATTTCTGAAAAATAATCGGATACACATTGAGTTGATATCCTTTGGAGTACGGAATCTTATCGCATGGAAATAGACTATTGCCTGTTAAAGTGCTTCATGTATTACAAGTTTTATATTTTTGACTAATGCGCTAATTTCATTCCTGTGATGTTCTTTCACTTTATCAATTTCTAATGTCCCTCCCAGTACTAGCATTTCTTTGTGCTGAAAGCGTTTTCCTAATCTATCCTCAAGCATAACTTTCTCCATGCTTTGTGCAATACCAATTTCATTCAAAAAATTGTTGGGATGACCTGCGGTACAGATAACGGCTCCATACTTGATGATTTTCATTTTCGGTAAGTCGGGCTTTTGTCCATAAGCATAACCAACGGAATATACTCTATCAAACCAACCTTTCATCATTGCTGGGCAGTCACTCCACCAAAGTGGATAAAGAAAGATAACACAGTCTGCGTTTTCTATCTTTCGATGCTCTTCGAGTACATCTTGGGGGATTGGTAAAGTGGTATTTGATTTCCCTTCTCTTTCGTACTCTTCGGCAGTCATTACACTTTGAAAGTTATTCGCATACAAATCAGAGACATCAACATGCCAATTTTGCGCGTTAAACATATTTTTCAATTGATTCAATATCTCGAAAGTATAGGATTCTCTACTTGGATGACTATAAATAATTAAAATATTCATATTAAGGACTTAAGGTTGGTTTTCCTAAATTACTATAAATGACAAACTATTCACTAAAAAAGACCCATGAATTTTTACCTTCATAAACTCTTTTGAACCTTCTCCCCCTTATTGAAATGTACGCTCCACAATATCTGTCGATGATTGTTGCCAAAATGTAAGTATATGTAAATTGTTTGTATTTATTTTCTAGCCTGTAGCGTCTATAAATAATTATTCGTTGACTTAAATAAGTCAACAAGCCTGGAGACTTATTTCTTTGAGCAAAGAAACGTACGATAAACTTAGATATGAATAACAATATTAAAATTAAAGAAAATAAAGGCTTTAATGAAGATAGCTATGCACGGCATGCAAAATGGTATAGCACACTCTATCCAGAAAGAACCCAGAAAATAAAAATACTCGAAACCTTAAAGCATTACGATGGGAGTATAAACCACTGGTTACAGAATCTTTTCTTTAGATGCTTAGATCCTTTCACCCAAGAAAAGAATACTCACTGGCTGACCATTGGTGATGCTTATGGCCATGATGCACGACATCTGATAGATCAGGGTATTGAAAATGTAACAGCAAGCGACCTGGACGATAGCTTTCTCAAAGTATCTCAAGAAACAGGTTTTATTAAAGCATACTGCGCACAAAATGCAGAATCGTTAACATTTAAAAACAATAGTATAGACTATATACTCTGTAAGGAAAGTTACCATCATTTTCCGCGCCCCTATGCTGCGCTCTACGAAATGATAAGAGTGGCTAGACAAGCCATTGTGATCATTGAACCGCAGGATCCTATTTCTAAAATGCCAATTTTATTGTTCCTTGCCAATCAATTGGGAAAAATCAATGACAGAATAATCAATAAGATCTGGAAAAATAGATTTTCTTTTGAGAAGGTCGGGAATTTCGTATATAAAGTCTCTGAAAGGGAATTTGAAAAACTTGCCGCAGGACTTAATCTACCTATGATAGCGATCAAGGGAATTAATCCCAACTTTTGGTTTCCCGGTAGCGAAGAGATCAGCGCAAATAAAAGAACGCGAGCTTTCAGAAAGATTCTTTTGAAAAAGAAAATTCGTGATTTTTTGTCTACTCTCGGGATATTGCCGAGCCAAACACTTGCTATCGCCATTTTTAAGAAAAAACCCGACGATTCACTTAGAAAATCTCTTGTTGAAGAGGGGTATCGATTGATTGAAATCCCCCCAAATCCCCATCTTTAGAGCTAAATAGTCATACTTTAATTTTTTATATAATATTAAATCGCAATAATTGGATATTAGATAACCGCTCTAGTGGTCGGTGCAACAACTTTGAAGCATCGGGATCCCTAATCTAAGAGTATTAACTTGTAGCTGATCTGAGTTTGGGTCTCCACTCATACGTACCGCTATGATGGAAGTCTTTCTTAGGATTTTAATCGTAAAATTTAAATAGAAAATAAGGATGCGCATATCGCACCTTATTTTCTATTTAATATATTAATTAAGCCTTTGGTACCGGCGCATTTTCTTCTATTAGTTTTTCATACTTTAATTCCTCCCAAAAGCTAGGTGCTATCTTAGTCTTGAAAGATTGAGCATTTTGAACCACCTGCTCGGCGGTATGTGCGCCGGGTATCACGCCGGACACTTCGGCTGGTGCAGCAGCAAATTGTAAGGCCGCCGTACGTAGGTCTACCGCATGATTCGCCGCAACCCGCTGTAAAGCACTGAGCTTTTCTTTCACTCCAGCAGGGAATTTACCATCATACAGATAACGGTTTTTACCGGACAGAAATCCAGCACATAAAGGAGCTCCTACAACAATCGACACGTCCCGTTCCGCCACCTTTGGGAAAACTTTATTCAGATCATCGTCATGTTTGATCAATGAATATTGACAGGCGGAGAGAAAGATATCTGGATCTGCAACCTCCAATGTTTGCAATATAGGCTCTACGGTATTGACCCCGAGACCCCAGCCTTTGATTAGCCCCTCCTCTCTCATTTTAGTTAGTTCGGGCATTGCTCCTTTAACCGCTTGTTCGAAATACTGCGCATAGGTGTCTTTCATATCGCCATTATCTGGTGAAAGATCATGAATAAATACGATGTCTATTGACGACAAGCCCAAACGCTGTAAGCTATCCTCTACACTTCGCCTCACGCCTGCCGCACTATAATCGTACTGATAACCAAAATTTAGCTTCCCTTTCCAAAGTAATTGTTCCTTTTTAAAATTCTCTTCTGGCACTAAAATTCGTCCCACCTTGGTGGAAAGAGTAAAGCTGTCACGGGGTTGGTCTTTTAGAAATAAGCCCATTCTACGTTCACTAATACCCAGACCATACCAAGGGGAGGTATCAAATAAACGTATCCCAGCATTCCATGCGGCCTCTACCGTCTGTAGACATTCAAGATCTGAGTTGTACTGAAATCCGTTACCCAATGCTACCCCGCCAAGTCCAGCTTTATCGATAGGACGAAATCGCTTCTTCTGTGTTAAATTTTCAGGTGTTGTCATCTTATTTTCTTTTGATGTTGTTAGCAAAATATCAGGTGTAGCTGCACTCAGTGCAAAGCCTGCGCCTGCAAGGCTGGCCTGTACCAAAAATTTTCTTCTTTTCATATACTTTATCCTCTATCTCATTTTCCTTGACTCGCCAGTCTGGCCGAAAGCTCATCATGCGCAGTCAGGTCCAGCCGTAAGGGTGTAATTGATACCAATTTATTTTCTACTGCCCAACGATCTGTCCCTTCCTCTGCCGGTTCAAGTGGTATCACTGTAATCCAATAATTCTTTCTTCCCATAGGGTCCTGACCGGGCACTACGTTGCCATCGTAGAGCCGTACCGATTGCCTAGTCCATGAGATTCCCTTGGGTTTTGGCGGAAAATTCACGTTATAGAGAGCCGGTCCCTTATTGTCAAGCAAGATCTTGAGGACATCAGCTGTCCATTCAGATAGCCCTTCAAAATCTGGTTCCGACTTGCCAACAGGTGTGCTTAGAGCGATACCGGTAATACCGAGGAGCATAGCCTGTTTTGCTGCAGCAAGGGTACCGGAGTGCCACATGGAATTCCCTAGGTTAGGGCCCATGTTGATGCCAGAAAGGACCACCTGTGTATCGGGAAACATATGTAGGCCCAATGCCACGCAGTCCGCCGGCGTCCCATTAACCCTAAAAGCATCAATTCCCTCAAAGGTAATAGGCGCGCTTCGGTAGCTTAGGGGCCGGGAATGGGTAATAGCATGTCCCATAGACGACTGTTCTACATCTGGCGCAACAATCCTAACGGTACCAAACTGCCTCGCGGTTTTCGCTAGTGCTGCTATGCCCGGCGAATAGATACCATCATCATTTGTAATAAGTATATTCATAGTTGTACCTTTTATATGAAAACCAATCTCATGTACGCTTTGTTCAGGTGATATGAAAGAACATGGCAAAAAGGTAAGGCTAGTGCATAATCCCGCTGCTGGGGATGAAGACAATGGAAGCGAAGACGAACTATGTCAGCTGATCGAAGACCTTGGGCACCGTTGCACGGTAGTTACAAAAAAAGATGCTGTCAAAAAGATCCATCCAGAGACGGATCTCATTGTCTTAGCTGGAGGTGATGGTACCATAAAAATGACCATTATGGCACTGTTGGAAAAAAAGCTACGATTCAAAAGACCGATTGCTATCCTACCTCAAGGCACAGCAAATAATATTGCCAATTCTTTAGGTATCCCTTTGGACTGTAAACAGGCCATGCATCTGTGGGAAAATTTTCAGCTTAAAAAATTCGATGTCGGAATGATGACAGGTTTAGGCAGAAAGCCACTCCATTTTATAGAATCTATTGGTTTTGGTGTATTTCCTATATTAATGGAGAAAATGGACAAAAAAAACACGCACGCTGCCAGTGCTGAAGATGAGATCAAGATCGCGCTCCAGCAGCTTCGAAAACTAGCTTTGACATTTCCGGGAAAAGTGCTTAAACTTGCGACCGCTGCCGGTAACATTAAAGCGGAATGCATCATGGTTGAAGTCATGAACATTGCTAGCATGGGACCTAGACTGGTGCTAGCTGCAGATGCGGACCCCGGAGATGGACAATTTGATATTGTAATAGTGACCACCGATCAGCGTCAGGAACTGGTTGCCTATATAGAAGGGCTATTGAATGAAAAAAATGTGGACTTTAATATCAAACCCATTAGAGCCAACCGCATATCTATGGAATGGCAGGGAACAGAACTGCACATTGATGATGAATGTAAAAGCTATAGTGGGCAGCAACTCAAGATTTCATTGCTCAATAGCTTGGTCGAGATCGTTGTAGGAGAAATTGATCCCTGAAGTTTAAAATGAAATAATACTGTAGGAGATTTTTCACCACATTTGCTATTTCAACAAGTTTTCATCGGCATTTTGTACATCTCTTTGTTAGCTTTAGAAAACATACATTGAACTACAAACAGACCCGATGCTTATCAGGTCTGTTTAATTTAAAGTTTTATACTTTTTTAGCGCGTATACTTTGCCTTAAGTATCCTTATTTCTTTTGGGCCGATAGCCATTTCATCCTGAAGGAACTTATAAACGTTAGAATTTGTTCGGACTGTAACCGTGCTAATTTAGCGCTCAACCAAAGTTTTTACCAATTCGCCATTTTGGTCGATAAATGTGGTCTCCTTTTTAAATAACTGATACCACTTTCGGAATGTACCCATAAAAACAAGCAGCATCAATAGCATGGCCAATATTGCCAGTGAAGCTAATAGCAGCTGCCCCTTGGGTAAATAAATATTCACTACCTGCAGATATCCGGCCCAAAAGGTAATCCCGGCCATAAATACGCCCGGTATGGCCGTAAATAAAGCATATTTTCCTCTATTCATCCGAATAAGCATCGTCGTACAGACGATAAGCCCACAGGCAGCCAAGAGCTGATTACTGATGCCAAATAATGGCCAGATACTGCTTACATTGCCGGTAAAAACAAGATAGCCCCATGAAAAAGTGAAAATAGCGCTGCATAGCCAAACTCCCGGTTTCCAATCTTTGTCTTTAAAAGCTGGAAAAACATTCCCCAGCATTTCCTGCAAAAAAAATCGTCCGACCCGTGTCCCTGCATCGATGGCTGTAAGGATAAATACGGCTTCAAACATAATGGCAAAATTGTACCAGTAAGCCATCACATTGTCCATAAAGGGGACCTTATCAAAAATATGGGCCATCCCCACAGCCAGGGAAACTGCTCCGCCTGTACGACCATGGAGGTCTACTCCAATCCGCTCTGAAAAATGTTGGAGATCCACAGCCTTTAATTCGGGATGCTGTGCCAGAAAATGCGCGTAGTCACTGACTGGGGTATTGATTGCAAAATAGTCGCCCGGTAGCAGGGTACAGGCAGCAATCAAAGCCATTATGGCAACAAATCCCTCCACTAGCATCGCGCCGTAGCCCACAAAAAGGATCTCTCTTTCGGTACCCAACATCTTGGGTGTCGTACCCGTGGCAATAATCGCATGGAAACCCGAAATCGCACCGCAAGCGATCACGATAAAAATAAATGGCAGCACAGGCCCCCCGATCACGGGACCTCCGCCATGGATAAAATTGGTCAAGGCGGGCATCTGTATTGTCGGATGCACAAAGACAATGCCTACGGCCAACATCAGGATCGTACCGATCTTCAAATAGGTAGAGAGGTAATCCCGGGGAACAAGAAGCAACCAAATAGGGAGTACAGAAGCAAAAAATCCATAAATAGCAATCGCTATTGAAATGGTCTTGACATCCCAATCGAAAAGGTTGTGTATCATAGGGATATCCATCAAGCGATGCCCCGCAATAATGCCTACAATTAATAAAATGCCCCCCAATATACTGGCCAAGGTGACTGAACCGGCTTTATACCGCATCAATAGGCCCATAAATATGGCAATCGGCATGGTCAGAATAATTGTAAATAAGGACCAGGGTGCCTCATGCATGGCGCTGATACAGGCCAGAGAAAGGCCCGCTAATGTCAAGATCAGAATAAACAGAACGGCCATACCGGCTATTCCGCCGACAACGGGACCGATCTCCTTGGAGGCGATAGTCGCCAGGCTCTGCCCTTTGTGTCTAACCGAAGCAAATAGGACAACCATATCATGCACACCTCCGCCCAATACACAACCGATCAAAATCCAGAGTGTCCCAGGAAGGTAACCAAACTGGGCCGCCAGCACTGGACCGACCAATGGCCCCGCCGCAGCTATGGCAGCAAAATGATGCCCAAACAACACCTTGCGGTCCGTCTTAATATAATCGTTACCGTCGGCAAACTCGACTGCTGGGGTCGTAACGGCATCATTGAGACGGAGTACTTTCTGCGCCATAAAGACCCCGTAAAAACGGTAGGCAATCGCAAAGATTAAAATTGACGCAAATACCAGCGTAAGGGCGTTCATATTATCTAAATCCATCCTATATTCAGGTTTAATTCTATCACAATATATTATTTTTGTTCCAATACTTGCCCCGAATCCAGCAGTTGTTTTTTTAACAAGCCGTAGTCCACGTGTTGCACAACACCATCACTATCAATTGCTAAGATTGCTGCAGCACCTGCACTCTGCCCCAACACCATAAATACGGGCTCCATACGGATCGAACCAAAGGCAATATGTGAACTGGATAGGCAGACCGGGACGAGTAAATTGCTGCATTCATTGCTTTTTGGGATAATCGATCCATAAGAAATGGCATAAGGATGGGGCACATGAACACCGATATCACCCTCATTCTGAACAAATCCTTCTTTGGTCACATAACGTTGAACATTGTGCGAATCTAGGGTATAGGAGCCCATACCGATCGGATCTTCCACACTGCGCTTGCCCAGGATATTGTGTTCGGTCGTCACATATTGTCCCAGCATCCGCCGGGCTTCTCGTATATATAATTGAGAAGGCCAATTGTCATTATCTTTAAATTCATCTTTTGCCAGCCCCCATTCTGCCATCTTCGTCCTGATTGCAGTAGGCACAGAAGGATCATTAGCCATAAAATAATATAGACCCTGCTGATACCTGCGATGGGCTTCGATAATGGACCTACGTTCCGCATATCCAGCTTCGGGATAGCGATAGTTCATCCCGATAAAATCGGTACTGAACGGACCGTGGTTATTGGCATCTGTCTTATGGTTGGGCACCAGATCAAATTTTTGAAAGGCTTCATCCCAGCCTGCTCGGATTAAGCGTTGCAGCAGGACGTAGTGCTGCGGATCGTACCCCATTGGCTTGATGAAGGGCTTCCGATTACGTGCATCATTAGTCAGGCACATGCGGAAGCAATAGGCCTGCAGTTTCTGATCTGCCGCTCCATATTGCCCGGGATCTTGCTCCGAAACGCCAAATACCAGACCACTGCCCGGATCTCCTTCATGCTTATAGGGGCTAATCTGCGCCATAAAGTGATGCCGATGCTGAAAGACCCCGGTCTGAACGCCATTCCACTGCTCCCCGTAGGTCTGGTTGGCCTCCCTCCCGATTGTGTAACTTACTTTGGCCAGTGCCATCAGATCCCCCTCATAGGTGGCATCAATAAATATCTTCGCCTCATAGATGTTTCCGTCTAAAGTTTTGATGGATTTGATTGTTGTGCCCTCTTTAGTCATGGCACTTTCCTGCCGATCTAAATAGGCTCCGCGGACAACATCAATCTGATGATCACGCGCCCAGGAATCAAAAATACGCTCGGCTACATGGGGTTCAAAAATCCACATCGTCCGATGCGCACTGTCCATCGCAACGGTGCCCTGCCCCCGATTGCCAAACGAGGTGCGGGATTGCCAATTCCAGCTCGATTCTTTGTTGTAATGATCATACACATCCTGATAGAATTTTCTGGCTAGGCCACCAATAACTGTTTTGTCGCCGGTATCCGTAAAACCAAGTCCGCCTGAACTCAACCCACCTAAATGGTTATCTGGAGATATGACAATGACAGATTTGCCCGACTGCTTCACTTCCAATGCAGCAGTAATAGCGGCCGGAGTACCGCCATAAACCACGACATCTACCTTCTTGGTCGGATGCTGTGCCTCAACCTGATGAAAAATTAATACAAGTATTAATTCTAAACCTATTTTTATCTTTTTCATACGATCAATTTTGGTCTGAAACAGGTACCCATAATATAGCATTTGCGGCCAGTACTCCTTTCGCATTGGGCGTAATTTCAACAAAAGGTTTGTTACTTCCTTCCTCAAACTCATATTCTCCCAGCTCTACCCAGGTACTTGTTGTCTGTCCCATAATACTTACCTCCTTAAAATTTATATTTTTTTCGATACTTGTTTTCCCTGTATTAATAATAAATTTCCCCGTAACTGTACTTTCAGCAGTTTTGGGGAAATAGCTGTAGAGTTTATATTCCCCCCCAGTAAAATCTTTTCCCGGAATGAAACATGCTGCTGCTGCCGGATCATTGTCTACTTCCTGATAACTCATACCATAACCTTTTTTTGCGGATTTATGCCAAGCACCCTTCAAAGTAACCTGATCTTTATTTTCCACATGGATCAAATAATCGGCTCTACGGCCATCCGCCTTCGGGTTGTTACGCAATGTTTTTTGCACCCGTTTTATATCAACATCCTGAACGGTAGTTTTGTTGTCGATGGCCTCGCAGGCTGCCACAGCAGCGGACTGCCCCAACACCATAAATACGGGCTCCATGCGAATGGAACCAAAGGCGATATGACTTGCTGACAGGCATACAGGAACTAGCAGATTGTTGATTTCTTCCTTTTTGGGAACAATAGCCCTATAGGATATCGGAAAGGGAGAAAATCCGCCAACTTCAACATTGCCTTCATTCTTGACCATACCATTGATAATCAATCGATCACAATTATGCGAATCCATAGTATATGCGGCGTAGCCTACCCCATCGGACACGACTTCACGACCCTGACAGTGGTTTTGTGTCATGACGACATCACCAATCATCCTTCGCGCTTCGCGGATATATAATTGTGGAGACCAATGCCCATTGTCAAGATATTCATCTTTGGGGTAACCCCACTTTTTAAACTCCTTTCGGATTGACTCCGGCACAGAGCTATCATTCGCAACAAAATATAATAACCCTTTGGTATAGTCTTCGTGCGCCTTGATAATCTCCTTCCGCTCGAAATAATCCGCTTCGGGATAGCGCCAGTTCATGCCTATCATATCTGTTGAAAATCCATTTCTGTTATTGATATCTGTTTTTCCATTAGGCATCAAACTCCATATAAAGACATCTTGTATACTCTTCCATGGTTGAATTTCCTTTTGTCTTTTTAGGAGTTCATATTTGGACGCATCATAA
Organism: Sphingobacterium prati; assembly: GCF_013167215.1. Lineage (GTDB taxonomy): Bacteria > Bacteroidota > Bacteroidia > Sphingobacteriales > Sphingobacteriaceae > Sphingobacterium > Sphingobacterium prati. Next base: position 242,704 of record NZ_JABJWY010000016.1, on the reverse strand, counting down.
TTTTCAGGCTTGGTAATTGCTATCCTGTTAACAGGAACATTGGTCAATGTAATCCGATAGTTATAAGCTTGGACCTTGGCGTCTCCCGTTCCATTTTCTTTTAAAGACTCATTATTTATACCCCATAAAATACCACTTTTGGAATCCCCCTTTACCTTGTAGGGATCTACGTCATCGGGAAACTGATGACCATCCAGCAATTGTACGCCGTTGATGGTCTCACCATAGGTGCTATTCGACTCGCGGCCCACATGATAAGATACGCCTGCTTTGGCCATGAGGTCGCCCTCATAGCTACAGTCCATAAATATTTTGGCCGCAATAATCATCTTTTTGCCGTCCCTACTTTCACTTGGAATTAGCGTAATCATTTTGATCGATCGATTTTTGGCGGTCACCTCTGTCAACCTATATCCCAAAAGCTGTTGCGTCTGCGAATGCCGTAAATAATCCTTAAAAATAGATTCTGCAACTTTGGGTTCAAAGATCCATTGCTCAAAATTACCATAATGCTTACCCATTTTACGGTAAAAATCCAAAGCCAATCCGGTCACCACATATTTGTTCCCGATATCTGTCTGCCCTAATCCGCCCGAACTAAGTCCACCTAGCCTTGTCCCCGGGTCGATCAGCAAGACGGATTTGCCGGCCTGTGAAGCGGTATAGGCAGCGATCACACCCGCAGAAGTGGCTCCATAAATACATAAATCTACCTGCTTGTCGGCTTGACCCTTAACTATTTGAAAGAAAATAGTCAAAAGTCCCATAGTCGCTAAAATTGCTTTTCTCATCATGTCTTGATTTAATAGCCTGGATTTTGCTCCAGATTTTTATTGGTTACAATTTCAATGTTCGGAATCGGCCAAAGATAATTCTTGTTCGGATCAAACTTACGAAGTTCAATGACACGCATATCTTTCTGATTGGCTACATTTTTATAATTCACGTAACTATCTGCATCGATCGTAGGCGCATCGGCGAGCAAACCTTTTGGAATTCGACCATAAAGGGTCGAATTCATAAATTTATCGGCCAGTTTCCAACGTCTCAAATCGACCAGGCGAAAGCCCTCATTGGCCAATTCATAAAGTCTTTCTTTTCGTACGATCTCACGCAGTTCAGCTTGTGTTTTACCGCTTGGGATTGCTGGCATATCGACGCTAGGGCGTTGCCTAATACTATTGATCGCATCATACACCGTTTGGTCTGCTTTATTGCTCTCGATCATCGCCTCAGCGTAAATCAATAATACCTCAGCGTATCGACTCTGAATGATATTTAGTTCCGACTCCATGGTAAAATCCTTGTCCTTGATGTCGACATATTTTTTCCAGCAATAGCCCGAAAAGCTTGCGTAAGCATTGATCGCATCCTCATTTTTAATCCGAGCAGGTAAAGATCTATTGTAAGAATAATTCCAACACGATACGCTATCCTTATGGGTTTCAAATTGAAAACCAAAAAATGTGGTACCGGGAAGTGCAATAGTATACCCTAGGCGTGGATCCCGATTGACGAAAGGTTTTTTAGGATCAAATCTGGAAGATTTGTCAATGGCCAATCCGTCGGTGCAGAGATAGCTATCAACAATGGATTGCGATGGGATTTTGTTGGAAGTCCCCTGTGCGTTACGCGACAGAAATCCGCGGGTAGCACTGTGGGTCTTTGTTTTTTGTAATCGCAGATATTGAAAAGCAAAAATAATCTCCTTAGAAGTCTGCCCATCGTAGGTAAATAATTGGCCGAAATCAGCATGTAAGGCATATACTTTCAGGTCCATGATTTCTTTAGCAGAACGCGCTGCTTCTTCCCATAACCCATTATTAAGTGCTGCCCGAGCGCGTATGGCCAATGCAGCCCCTTTGGTCGCACGCCCAATATCTGTCGAGCCATAGCTAACTGGTAAAATCGCTGCAGCTTCATCAAGTTCTTTGAGGATGAAGCTAACAATTTCAGCCTTAGCTGTTTTCGGAACATTCGCATCAACAAGGCTTAGGCTGCTCGTTACCAAAGGTACTCCACCAAAATAATCGATTAAATATTGGTAGACATAGGCCCGGATAAATTGTGTCTCAGCCTTATAGCGCTGCTGAAGATTGGCATCCATCTTCCCATCCAACTTCTGGATATTGTCCAAAATGAAATTGCATTTGCCAATGACCTTATAGGAGTTGGTCCAGATATTCCGAATATAACCATTGTTACTATCGTGATCTCCTCTTCCTACTGCTTGTAGATCAGAGGTATTACGATCCCAGCCGATATCTGTGGCATCATCAAGTGTCAGGTTGATGGGCATATCATCCGTAGGGTGAAATGCCAAGGCACTGTACAAACCGTTAACAACCAAAGTTAATTCATCCTGATTTTTGAAATAATTTTCGTCCGAAGGGCCATCCAATGGAGATCTATCCAGGTATTTTTCACATGCCCCCACCAAAAATAGGACAGCAATACATGCAATATATAAAGCGAGTTTATTTAGAGTTTTCATAATCCAAAGTTTATAATGTAATATCCAGTCCAAAAGAATATACTTTGACCTGTGGGTAAAAATTACCATAGCCTACTGGTGCTTCGACATCATAACCGTCCCAGAACTTATCCACACTGAAGAGGTTTGAGCCATTGACAAATACCCGGAGCCTGTTCAGTCCGATAGACTTTAGCACGTCTGCCTGAAACGTATAGCCGAGCTGCAAATTCTTCAGCCGAAGGTAGGCGGCATTTTTCATCCAAAACTGGGAGGATTGCTGGTTGTTATTCTGCCCGAAAGCTAAGCGCGGATATTTGGCCGTGGTATTGTCAGGTGTCCATCGGTCTTTATTGTCCTCACGGATCGTACCGCCAATTGCCCCGGTCGTTGTAAATGGCTGGATACCGGCACCATAGAGGTAACCATCGGCTTTCCCCACACCCTGTAACAGAAAACTGAGGTCGAATCCTTTGAAACTTAAATTGGAATTGAGCGAATAGGTATATCGTGGAATCGTACTCCCGATGATGACCTTATCGGACTCATTAATCATGCCATCGCCATTTTGATCGCGATATTTGAGGTCACCTGGAGCCAAGGTACCAAACTGTGTAGCATGTGCTTTCACTTCTTCGGCGGTCTGGAAAAAACCTTCCGAAAGATAGCCAAAGATGGAATTAATGGGATAGCCTTCGCGATTGACGGTCAAACCGGTCTGATTGATTCCCCGCATATCCAACACTTTGTTTTTGACATCAGAGAGGTTAAACGTAAAATTATATTTAAAGGCTTTGCCCGGATCACTCCGATAGCCCATGGAAAGTTCCCAACCTTTATTTTCGACGACTCCCGCATTTTGATACGGTTTGTTCAATCCAATAATCAGTGGGATGTCCAGTTGGAGTAATATGTCGCTGGTTTTCCGATTGTAGAGATCGGCCGTAATTGTCCAGCGCTTAAATAAGGTGAGATCAATACCGATATTTTTTTCCTCGGTTGACTCCCAGGTAATATCGGGATTGGACATATCATTTAATGCTGCTGTATTGACGATACCATTGCCCAGCGTGTATGATCCGAGGTTCAATGATGCCACCGCTGGATAAGTCCCAATATTCTGATTTCCCAATTTCCCCCATGACGCCCTAATTTTCCCTTCCGTCAGCCAGCTTTTAGATGTGGCCAGGAATTCCTCTTCGGAAAAACGCCATCCGGCTGATGCCGAAGGGAAAAATCCATAGCGGTTCCCTTTGGCAAACCTGGAGGAGCCATCATAACGTGCATTAAGCTCCAAAAGATAACGATCTTTGAATACGTAATTGATACGGGAGAATAAGGATTGTAATGCCCACTCAGAAGCGCTTCCAGTAGCTGACTGATTCAGTGCAGACCCCGCATTGAGCACTTCATAGTCAGGGAGCACATAGCTGTCTCTGAATCCCTGGGTATAATCAATCTTATAATCTTCCCGCGAACCACCAACCAATGCCTTTAACTGATGTGGACCAAAATCCTTGTTGAGCGTCAGGGTGGCTCTCATATTATTAAAAAGTTCCTGACTATTGTATTGGGTAAGTGCCGTGCGGACCGGAACTGAAAAGCTCGGCGTGCCGTTTGGGAAATACGACTGTACTGCCTTTCTGAAATTCTTGTTGACCTGGGTCGCATATTTCGGTGCATAATTGATCTCAGCAGTCAACCACGCTTTGGGTTTATAGATCAATGAAGCGTTGATACTGCCAAATGGGCTTTTGTTGGTGGCAACACCGCCATCGGCCGCCGCCGACACGGGATTATTTCCATTCCAACCCAATCCCCAAGTGTCGTTGGAATTTCTAAAGGATTGATTGGCCGGAATACTGCTCATCCACTGAAAAAGCTCTTCGATGCTGGCCGCAGGTGAGGTCACGATCGGATTGACGTATTGGAAATCAAATTTTAGCGCCAATTGATCTGAAAACTTAACATCCACGTTGTTCCGTATGGTATAGCGCTTAAACGAGCTATTCAGTGTCAAACCTTTTTGATCGAAATAACCGACAGAAGTCAGCATTTTCACTTTGTTTGTTCCGGCATTGACCGTTAGGAAATGACTTTGCTGGAATCCATTTCCCTGCAATGACTCCTTTTGCCAATCTGTATTTGGATACTCATCCGAACTGCCGTTGCCTTGGTTACGATATGCGGCAATGATATCTTTGGGATACAGTGGGCTTGCTCCAACATTAGTATAGGCTTCATTTGTCAGGAGCATATGATCCAATGCATTGACAATCTTGGGCATATTGGTTGCCGACTGCCAGCCAAAATAATTATTGTACACTATCGCGACTTTATCGGAACTCCCTCTTTTGGTCGTAACCAAGATGACACCATTGGCTGCCCTAGAGCCATAGATTGACGACGACGCGGCATCCTTTAATATCGAGATATTCTCAATCAAATTGGGATCTATATTATTAATAGAGCCTTCGATTCCGTCAATTAATACCAAAGGTGCTGCATTGCCGAGTGTACCAATACCCCGAATACGGATATCAGCGCCGTCTGCCCCCGGCTTTCCTGAACGCTGCGTAACAGTTACTCCCGAGGCCATGCCCTGAAGGGCTGAAGAGGTTTGCCCCGCAGGTCTATTGTTCAAATCATCACCCGATACAGCAGATACTGCACCCGTCAGATTGACTTTTTTCTGCGTCCCGTAACCGACGACAACAACTTCGTCCATCATTCCTGTGTTTGATTTCAGGCGAATGAGTACGGTATTTTTGCTGGTCGCCGTTGCCACAAAATGCTTAACCGAATCGGTATCGTATCCGAGATGGTGGGCATAGATCGAGTAATTTTCGCCAGCAAGCAGTGGGGCCAAAACAAACAATCCATTGTTATCGGCTACAAAATGGAGTTTTTTGCTGGTCTTTTCATGGATAAGATCAATAGTAGCGCCCGGCAATGTATTGCCTTCATTGTCTACTATTTTACCATTTACTTTCAGGTTAGATTGCGCAAATCCTACAGAAAAGTAGGAAAATAGCAATCCCACGAGCATTAATTTGATTAGAATATGCTTCATAATTGTTTACAGTTGGTTATTCTGATTTATTGATTTAATTTGACTTGGGTTGGTTCTATCCTACTGTACGTCCTCCTTTCTTCCCGAATGACTAATGTGGACAATGCCATTGTTCACCTGGAATGTACAACTGTTCAATTGACAGAAACTTGTTAAGAAATTCACCAATGGTTCCTTACTATTTAAGCTGCCTGTGAATGAACTATTCAATAAATCGGGACTATCACAGATAATCGACACATCATAGAGGCTCTCGATTACTCTCAACAGCTGAAGGTTTTTGGTTTGGTTGAATTTGACGGATTGATTGCTCCACTCTACATTGGCGGTAAGATTTGGAATGAGCTTCCTTAACGCTTTATCCACCCGAGCTGGCTGAGATTTTGTCAATTCGGGCTCAGAAAACTTAATCATCTGCTGGAGATTTAAGTTGACCAATACTTCCTCTTTTGGTTTGAGGTATATTAAGCTTCGGCTGTCCGCGGCAACTGGTCCTACAGCAATTTTACCTTCCATTAATTTTATCAGTACATGATCGCTATCCTTAGGATCTACGCTAAATATTGTCCCCAAAGCAGTCGTCAAATAACCTTTGTAATTGACCTGAAACGGGGCTCCCTTGTTTTTATATACCTTGTAGACGACACGTCCTTGCAACTGCTGTACTTTACGGCTGCCTGGTTTATTATATTCAAAACCGATTTTCGCCTGTGGATAAAGGATAACAGTGCTGCTATCTGGAAGCAGCTTATAGACCGTGTATGTATTTTTATTTTCATACCAAATTATACGATCATCTGGTAATGTAGAGGATTTTTTTACATAAAGAACCGACAGTACGCATAGCAGCACTGCGGCACAGGACGCCCATGCCCAAAAGCGCATTCTTCGTAGGACGGTGCGTTTAGGAGGGTCTATGGTATAGATATTTTCTAATATTTTCAGATGAACACTTTTCAAGTCAGGCAATGGGATCTGCTGGAGCTGCGTTTCATCCGGGTCTAGTATCTCCGCTACCCATGATTCAAGAAGCACAGTATCCGTCTTCGCCATTTCATCAAAGAAAGACTCGTAATACTGCGCCTCCAATCGGTTGTGGATATACGCAAACAGCTGATCTTTAAAGGTATGCTCTTTCAAAATTGTCCATAATTAGTTCAACACATTGCTGCATTGTACTTCTCTATACGCTTGGTAGATAGAATCACACTATTGCTTTTTCATTTTTTTTTATAAATTGAATAAAAAAGCCGCAAAAAGGCTGATTATATATTCGTCACGATAATTTTTTCGGATATATTCCTTGATATCTTTGAGTGCACTGACCAACTGATTGCTGACCGTAGAAACAGAAATACCCAGCATATCCGCGATCTCCTTGTAGCTTTTGTCCTCAAATTTATTGAGCATCAGAATCTCTTTTCGCTTAGGGCTCAATGAGTCAATAGCTTTTGACAATATCTGCTGTTTATCTTTTAAGAACAGTTTTTCTTCGGTATGGTAATACAATTCTATCGCTGAAGCCCATACTTCCAATTGAAGTGCTTTATCCCGTTGCACTTTTCGAAAAAAATCCATGGCTAAATTATCGGAAATATGGTTAAGAAAAGAGACAAATCCTTTGGCGGGATCAATGCTTTCCCGATGAAGCCATATTTTAGTAAATACGTCCTGAAGAATCTCCTCTGCAATACTCTGATTTTTAACCAATCGGATCAACCTGACATAGATCTTGGGAGAATATTGGAAATAAATTTCATTAAATGAATCAAGATCTCCATTTTTGAGTTTTTCGAGTTTAGCAATTTCTTTAGGAGATTTCATTTGGTATAATTCATCTAATTGATACGAATAACGAACTTAATGTAAAGATAGATTTTACTAAATCAAAATCATTATTACCCAAATAAAAAATTTTATATCCCCAAAACTCAAGTTCCTTCCAATATCGCCTCCATGGTTAAACTACATCACGACATGTAAAAAGACAAGGATTTAGGTGTAGATAGCCTAGTTATCGAAAAGTGAAGACCTAAATCCATTCATAGAAACAACTGTATATGTGTGTATCTGAGATACACTAGCATATTTGTTCAAGTTCGCCAAAAGACTTTTTATATGTAACTTACAGTAAACAAAGTCTGAGAAGAGTACTGAACATTTGATAAAATTTGGGTATGAAGACTAAACATAATGCATATCTCCCAGTAGCCTGGGAATATAGGGAGAGTATCAACGAACAGATTAACAATAAAAACAGGGGCAAAATCTTCTATTTTGAAGAGGATAAGAAGCTCAGCGAGGCGCAGGGGACCATTGTTGAATTAAGAGAAGAAAGAAATAGCGGAGTCTTTATTGTGATGGAAGATGGACTTCAGATAAGAATAGACCGTATTATCACCCTTTTTGGAAAAATAGGCGCCGCCTATGACGAATACAGCGCATATGCGGATGCATGTATGGACTGTACAGGAGGTTATACCAAAGAAGAACTGGATGATATGTAACATCCGCCATATGTCGTTCAAGCCGCCAAAGCATCATATATTTTATAAAGTAATTTTATTTAGCGGTACAGTTAGAAATAACTATTTTTTTATTGGAACAAAATCAAACGATAAGTCTTTAGCTTTTGTTCCAACAAAAAAATATTATGAGCTGTAATTCACCCAAGACGAAAGACAAATCTATTTATACGCTTGCGACTCGTTTAAGGTATATCATAATCGTCACACTTCTGACGTTCTTAGCTGCCTGTCATGATGATGATAGCCCGGCTGCTGAGCAGGCACATTTAAAGGTAAAAATAAAAGATGCCACCAATCATTATGATGCGCTTTATCTAAATATGGAAGAGATATGGACCCGCACGTCGTCAGGAGCAGGAAAGATTAGGGCCAACAAAAGGTTAAATATCCTCTCTATAGAAAAAGATAGTCTCATCGCCACTGGCCATGTACCCCATGGTACTATACACGAAGTGATTCTCCAATTAGCAACTGAGGGAAATGAAATCGTGGTAGATGGAGCTTCTCATAAACTAGAAGCTCCCGAAGGACGGTATATTCCAATCCTCATCCCAACTAACAATCAACTGATAGCAAATCAAATTCACACTTTGTTCCTTGAGTTTGATCTATCAAAATTTATCGAAAGAACAGAAAATGGTAAATACTTAATTAATCCGATCATAGATACAGAATTGCAGGATAACATTCAATAAAAAGGTTATTCCTTGATGTGTTATTCACTGTTGCATGGTTTTCAGATGAATATAAGATTATTTATTCACCTCATCCTTAATTAAACTCACCATTCCTAATCTTGGTATTTCTAAGCCCACGTTTTCTTACGCAGAAAAGTCCTTTTGTACCAAACCACAACGTATTGTCACTAAGCAACTTTGGCCTTTATTGGATTTATCAACACCTTCCACTGTAAATAATTTTTGATGACAAAGACATCAGGCAAAGACATCGATTAACAGTCCAATATGACAGAAGTATCTATTTTTTTCAGATCTTATAAGACTATTTCTTATAATTGCTTACCGAAGCATAAATTCTAAAGACAGAAAACAAAACATATCTCTTCGGGATTCGTTAATATATAAATAGCGACTGAGGTTATAATTAAACAATAATGATGATAAAAAAACTCGAAAATGCGGAATGGCAAACTGCTGACATCAGCATATTTTGGGGAGAGATTGCTCCGACAGAACATGTCGTACAGATTTATGAAAATGATGAGTCTTTTCTCCTTACATTAGAAGGATTTGTCAGCAGTGGCTTAACAGCTGGTGAATGCGTTGTACTGATAGCTACCGCAGCCCACCTGAAAGCAATAACCGATCGCTTGACTGATCAGGACATTGCTTTAACGGAGCTAATTTCCGATGACCAACTAATTCTTTTGGATGCCGAAGAAACATTAGCCCAATTCATGGTCAACGGATGGCCAGAAGCACAGCTATTTGAACAAACTATCACGAGAATCATTAAACGTGCGACTGATAGAAACCGAATTGTAAGAGCCTTTGGAGAAATGGTAGCACTTTTATGGGCCAAAGGCGAAAGATCAGCTACAGTGCATTTGGAAAGTTTATGGAACCGTTTTTGCCAAACACAAGTCTTCTGTCTATTATGTGCCTATCCAAGCAATGGGTTTATGCAAGATATTAACTCATCTGCCCATACTATTTGTTGCGCCCACTCAAAAATGATCTCTGGAGAACATAGCTCGAGGACGAAAGTTTTTTTCAAAACAGTGCCACAACACAGCTCAGGAATCATAATTTAAATTGGTATTTTTACAACAAATATTGATCCCTCACCAAGTTGGCTTTCAACGGTTAGTTCTCCTCCATGTCTGTCAATAATTTCCTTACTGATATATAGTCCAAGTCCGAGGCCGGAAATATGAGGATTTATTCCCTCTGCTCTATAAAATCTTGAAAAAATGTGTTCCTGCTGCCCGACAGGTACTCCCATACCAAAATCTTGCACGCGTAAGATCGCATACCCTGAATATTCAGCAAGATACACCTTGACTTGATGTGCTCCTGGAGAATACTTGATAGCATTGTTAAGCAGGTTAACCAACACTTGCTCTAAATGCAATTTGTCAGCTGATATCAAAAAAGATGGCTTCTCACTGTGAAACTCAATATGGTGTGAGTGCGTCGTATACTGTACCTCTTCAATGATTTCTTGTACCATACATCCGAGATCGAATAAAGCGTATGAAAGCGACAACTGACCCGATTCTATTTTAGTCACATTCAACATGTCATCGATGAGAATCGACAAGCGATTTGATTGCTTAAGCGCTTTATCAACAATGGGCTTATTTATGTCTCCTGTCTGCATTCGCATACTCAATAGCTGCAAAAAACCAACGAGGCTAGTAATTGGTGTTTTCAATTCGTGGCTGGCAAGTCCAACGAACTCATCTTTCTTCTTATTGAGAAACTGAATCTTTTCATAAAGTTTGGCATTTTGAAGCGCCGTACTAGTCTGTGTAGCAATCCCAATAACAAGTTTTTCCTGATCTTCCATAAACTGTCCCTCCTCTTGGTGTCCATAAATAAGACGACCAATTGTTTTACCTGATTTCGAAACGACGGGTACTCCTAGATAGCTCTTGATTACCGATTGATCTTTAAACCAAGAGGAAACTAGGAACTTGTCCTTGTATAGGTTATCGTGAGTCAGATCTGTGCTTCTTGCAACTTGTTCCCAGTTGGGTTCACTGGATAAAAAATTCGACTCCAATATCTTTTCTTTTATCAAAAGCTCAGAAAAAACACCAGAATTGGCAAATGCGAAATCGGGTTCATCATTTTTATTTTGATCGTGGTAAATAAAGATACCTAACTCCGCACCGATAATTTTTGTAGAGGCATCAATGACTATTTGAAGAATCTCTTTTACGTCTAAACTTTCCGATACCAATTTTCCTACTGTATTCAAAATCTCAACATTATTGGTATAACGTTGTAATTTTTCTTCAAACTCTTTCTGCCGGGAAATATCTCGGGCAATTTTCGATGCCCCAATGATCATTCCATTTCCATCTACGATAGGTGAAATAGAAAGCGATACATATATTTTTTGTCCGCTCTTACCTATACGCACTGTTTCAAAGTGTTCAATCCGCCCACCTTTACTAATCCGTCTTATAATTATTTCTTCTTCGTCTATCCGGTCAGCCGGAATAATCAACGATATATGTTTCCCTAGTACTTCTGCCTCTGTATAACCAAACATTCGCTCGGCAGATGCATTCCAACTGGTAATTAAACCTGTTAAAGTCTTGCTAATGATCGCATCGTCCGAGGTACTAACAACTGCTGCAAGCCGGGCCTGACGCTCCATACTTTCTTTGAGCAGCGTTTTGTGCACTTTTTGATCAGTTATATCTTGTAGATTTCCTCTCTTTCGCAACGTTGATATATCCTGAATAAAAAAATAAACCAATATCTGCCCATTATCATCTGCCAATGGTTGAGAATTTACCAACCCCCATCGCTCTTCGCCTGTAGCACACGGAAGAGAAACCTCCATACTCACGTTGGGCTCCTTTTCCACAAATTCGGATTGAATGCTTTGTGCAGTCTTAAGGAAGTTAAAAAAACGAGAAAGGTGTTGACCGAGCAATACTTTGTTTTCCACATGAAAAAGTTGACAAGCAGCATTATTAGCATAGGTAATAATACCACAAATATCTACAGCCAGTATTGGCATGTTGTTAAGATTATGGACATGCTGGATTACTAGATGTTCAATTTTATTCATGGTAAATCTAAATTAATAAAAAATGATCATCAAATCCTTCTATGCAATAACATCCGACAGAATTGATTATCACTGCAAAATACACAGGAAATTATACAAATTCATTTTTAGAACACGTTATAAGAAAAACAGTTCCTAACCATTGTTGGAGTTTTTAGAAACAGCGCTAATCATATCGTTTATATCAAATGGTTTTGGCAAATAAATGTTAGCACCAGCCTCAATTGCTATCTCTTTTGCATCCAGTTTTGCAGACATACAAATAATCAATATTTTGTTTAATAGAACATTGTTTCTAACTTCCTTAATCAGTTGATCACCTGAGAGTAATGGCATTGAGAGATCAACGATAAAAATATCGGGACATTCTTCTATTAAGCGCGATAAGGCTTTTCGACTGTCCGTTTCAGTTAATACTGTTGCATCAGTAAACTCCCGTAGTACCATCGCTAACATATCGACTATATTACTGTCATCATCACAAATAAAGATTTTCTTATTCATTTTTTTTATTAAAGACAAAACAGATTGTCAGTTTGCTTTCCAATTAATCGGATCTCCAATTATTAATCAAGCTGACAAAGATGATTTCTTGTTTATTATCAGTAGAATGAATGTCGACGCAACAACCGTGCCCGCGATCGAGCTCGTTTCCGTACACTTAGCTCACACACGAAATTGTTACCTAACGCTTAGGAGTAATTTTCAGATAATATGCCTCTCAGTCGGTTACTGAATCTATTCGCTTCCGATAGGTGAAAAACTAATAAGACTTGGTCAGCATGATCTTGTCTATACGTTGCCCATCTTTATCAACAATTTCCAATTCATACTGACCAATTTGAATCCTGTCCCCTACATTGGGTATATCATTAACATGAAACATAAACATTCCTCCTATGGTAGAATATTGGTTGCTTAATTCATAATGCAATTCAATCTCAAAATTTTTGATGAATTCGAATGCGGAATACTGACCATCTATTAACCAGCTGTTTTCACTTCGCTGTACAATTTCTTGATCCTCATCAGAATTTTCAGATACATCACCTACCAATGCATCCAAAACATCATCCATCGTGACGATCCCCGAAATTACACCATATTCGTCTACCACAAGACCATAATGCGTGCCTTCTCGCTTAAAACGTTCAAGCACCTTATATGCATCAGAGTTCTCATTAAAAAATACAGGCTTCTTAATAAATCTCTCTAAGTTAAATTCATTAGGATCCGCATCTACGAATAGATCTTTGATAAGTACTATTCCAAGAATCTCCTCCAAACCTTTTTCGCTACACACGGGATAAGCTGAATGCTTTTCAGCATTAATCTTTGAACGGACCAACTCCCAACTTTCATTCATTTTAAAATAAACAATGTCTGGCCTATGTGTCATCAAAGATGTAACCTTCCGGTCTCCAAGTTCAAAAACCCTTTTTACAATTTCCTGTTCAATCTCTTGAATCTCCCCTCCTATAGTACTATCTGCAATTATAGATTTGATTTCCTCCTCGCTTAAAGTATCATCATTTTTTGCAGAAATTCCAAAAATTTTCAATAACAGATTATTTGAAGCACTCAACAACCACACAAATGGAGCCGTAATCTTTGACAGAATAAACATGGGCTTAGCCAATATCACGATAATTGGCTCGGGAAATTTCATCGCAACCCGTTTAGGAAATAACTCTCCCAAAACTATGGAGAGATAAGTGATTAACACAACAATCAGCGTAGTCGACAAGGTCATTGCGTATGGTTTAAGTAGGTCAAATTGGCTCAAAAAAGCAGCCAAATTTTTTGTAAGGTTTTCGCCACTATATACACCCAATAAAATACCTATTAATGTAATACCAATTTGAACAGTCGATAAAAAGCGAGTAGGGTTAGCCGATAAATCAAGGGCCGTCTTCGCCGCAGATTTTCCCCTTTTCCTTAAATTTTCAAGCTTGAATTTCCGGGAGGATACGAGCGACATCTCCGACATGGCAAAGATACCGTTCAATAGAACGAGCCCTATAATTATTATTAATTCCATATTACACCATAAAGATAATCATTACTGTACCATATGGGCAATCTTTAAATCGATTTATAGATTATCTGTACAGAAGAATATTTTCTATTCCTATTGCGACAACCTCACTATTATTTTAACGGATTAAAATTATGAATGCAGTATTTAAACGTTTAGAAAACAAGAATAGTGCGATCTTAGTTTGTGTCTGATAATATTATAAGCCAACTTTAAATGACCCATTATCCAGCTGTCCGTTTAAAATACGTAGGTATCGATAAATTCTGATAAATTGCCTTTTTGAGGCTACGGGAGAAAAGCTGTTTAAAAAAGCTCTTTTGATTGTAGGATACAAGTAATAAATCTATCGCTCTAGATCTAACCATATAATCGACACAACTTGGGATAGGCATACGATAATCTAGCCTATAAACGGCATTTTTTTCAACGTAATTGATATGGCTCAATGGAAACATTACAGCTGATTTTCGTTTCAGCTGAGCTACATCCTGCTGATGGGCGGGCTTATATCCCTCAGTAACATGCAATAGGTCGAGATTAAATTCTAAAGACAGATTGTCTTTAATCCCTTCGAGCAGATCAAATTCAGAGTCCTTAAAATTTGTCAGCATCCCCACATTTTTCAAACGGAACTTAGGCATTTTTAATGGAACCGCCAAAATACCAATAGGACAGCTTTTTATCAATGCTATCGTATTACTCCCCAATAGGGTCAATTTTATTTTGCTCCCCCCTTTAGCTCCCATGACGACAAATGAATATTGATTTTGGAATAATAAGTTTGATACGGTCTCTGTTAATTTTCCGGGCAAACATATGGTCTCATAGGTGAGGTCCGTAAACTCTTGTTGTACCCGGCGGCCCCATTCGTTCAATCCAAACTCGGCCTTTTCTTTTTTCGAAACCGGTGGTACTCCTTCAAAATGATGATCAATTTTATCTTTGAGAGAATCTGAATAGCTATGTAATAATTGTAATGACCAATTAAAGGTCTGGGCCAAATACGCTGCATACCTGGTAGCGGTCCAGGAATTTTCAGAAAAATCAATAAGTACTAGAATTCTTTTTTTCATCTGTTTAAATTAGCACATATTATACTTACATGGAAGCGTTTCAAAAGTTTTTGATCGCATTTAGCGATTATTTTCGGTATTTATTAGATCAGAGGTAGCAACAGGGATCATGTGACAAAAAAGAAATACTTTTTGCCATTAATGCCTATTCGACATACCCCATCTGCCCTTCTGTTCCGTCTTGTTTATAATAACACATGCCGGTAGCTGACATCTATTCGGAAACAAATGTGACTTACAGCATGCGCCTTTAACATATAGTTCAAGTGATAATATTGCATAAAATGATATCAATGTAGACTGTCTCTTTTATTCGCTTGTTTTTTTAGGATATACTGGACTCTAATAACCAACAGAATAAAAAATAATCCCCAAAGGAGTATTAAATGAATTATTGTCGGTAAGTTATCCTGAAGTGAGCCCCCTGCCTGAACTACAGAAATATAGATCTTTAAAAAAGGTGAAGTTGGCAGCAGATCGGAGATCCATTGCACCACTCTGGGCAGCGCTTGGTAAGGCATCGAATATCCCGTAATTAAAAAAATGGGGTAAGATGAAAATACCAGCACCTGAAAAGCAAAAAGCTTTGTCTTGAAAAAGCTACCGATAAACATCCCGAAGACGATCACGGCCGAGATAAAGAGCGCAGTAATCAATGCTAAGTCCAGAGAACTCCCACGAATCTGTATGCCAAAAACAGAGAAATTAATCGCAATAAAGAAAAGCCCAAAAATCATAAAGGCAACAAAGTACAACAGGCTTTTTCCAAAAATAAGGCTGGAAACACTTTGTCCCGAAAGTTGGTATAACTTGCCCAGCTGATCATCTTCCCTCTCCGAGGTAAAACTTGCTGCTACGCCGATCAACAGTGTTTGCTGCAATATGATCGCCAGCAAACCAGGCAAGAGGAAAGCCCCATAGGTCATGCTCGCATTGTACAGGGGACGGTAATCCATATTGATCGGATTAGTCATTTTCATAGATTCATCTTCTCCCATTCCCTGCTTGTTAAAATAGGTCTTCCGTACGCCTGCTCCTACCGTCATGCACACTTTGGTCACTGTACTCAACAAATCACTGGAGGGTAAAAAACGGGAAGCATTTAACACCAGATTGACATTGGTCTGTTTCATGGAAAGCAGATCTTTCTCAAAATCATGCTGAATATAAAAGTATCCTTGTACCTCGCCCTGATACATCTTTTCTTGTGCCTCGGCAATAGTGGCGCTTGATACCATACTAATCATCGGTGTTGAGCGCAGCTGTTCGGTCAATGTCCTCGAAATAGCTGTTCCATCATCGTCAATTAACGCGATCTTTACCTGGTCCTCGCCCTTATTCAGATAAATGCTTCCGTACATAAAAGCATACAGGATCGGAGCAAGAAGCAAAATAAGAAATAGGCTAGAATCGCCTGACACCTTTCTTAACTCTCTTTTGAATAGCTGAAAAGTCTGTTTCACTGTTGCTGATTTTTAAGGTATTGACTGATTCGTTTCTGAAAAAACAGGGTTGCAACGGGAAATGTGGCACCGATAAAAAGCAGCAGCTTAATCATTTCATCCGCAGCGTATACTAAGGGAAGCTCCATAAAATACAATTTGATGAAACCGTCCAAAAAATGCGTATAGGGCATGATTTTGGCATAAAATTGATCATACCAGGGCATCGCCCATCGGGGGAACGTAAACCCGCTGAACACAAAAGCCGGAGACGTAAAAAATAGTGCCACATCCGTGACAAATAGCATATTATTAGAGATTGCCGAAAGCATTATACCGATACCGATACAAGCAAGCGCCATCAACGTAAACAAGATAAAGAAATTGAAGTCCGTCTGCGGTTTCCCCAATTCAAAAACCGGAAACACTACCCAGGCTACCAATACAAACAGCACCCAGGATATACATAGATGCGCCAGCATTTTTCCCACAATGATCTGCGAGGAGGAAGTGGAGATCCGCAGCAGCTCATCCATGGTATTTCGGTTAAATTCCAGATTCAGGATCAGCACAGCGGCCACAATCAGGGCCATCTGTATGCCAACCGTAATGAGTCCGGGAGTGAGATAACGCTGGTAATTAAAATCCGGATTGTATAAGACGGTTGTATTGAGTTTGATCGGCTGCACGAGCATATTGGCTTCTCCGGCGGGCATTCCCTGTTTCACTGCTTTTTGTAAGACCACGGCCAGCCCCCCTTTGATGATAATCTCCGCTGCTCCCTTATAGATCAATTTTGCCGGCACCAAATAAGCGCCATTGGTATATAGCGTAATGTTTGACTGGTGATTTTTCTTAACATCAGCTTCCATATTTTTCGGAAAATGCACAGCTCCAAAAATTTTCCCTTCTTTCATGAGCTTTTCGATTTCGGCATTGCTGAAGACAGTGGCGGTAAAATGTATATTTTCATTTTGCTCCATCATATCGGTCAGCGTACGTGAAGTGAACGATCTGTCCTCGTCCCAGACCGCCATCGGCAATTCTTTCGCAAACTGCTTCTGGTAGATAAAGCCATAAAAGAAAAAAATTAGAGGCGGAATCACCAGCAAGATCACATAGAAGTTGGGAATCGAAAAAATTCGTTTCCATTCCCGGATCATGATAAGGCTTATGGTTTTCAAATCAAAGGGATTTAGGGTAATATTAACTGCGCCGTCATTCCCGAACGAAGTCCAGTGATTGCGTTCAAATCTTTCGGTTTCACTTTTATCTGAAAGGTACGTAGTTCAAATTCGCCGTTTTGTTTTTCCGGCACCCAATCCGCATATCCCAGAGCAGGTGCAAGTTCGGTTACAGTACCTGCGATATTTTCAGGTTTGCAACCTGGGATATTCATGTGTACCAGCATGCCCTTATCAATCTTATCCATCTGATTTTGACGGAGATTGAATTTCACAAAAAAAGAATTGTCCTTTTGAATAGTCATAATGGGATAACCGGCATTCACCATTTCGCCCGTATTGGAGATCAATGTCGAGATCTTACCTGCAGCCGGCGCCCTAAGACTAGCGTTGTCTTTAATTTCCTGCGCCAGTCTGTCGGCATCCCTGGCCTGTTGTAACACCGTTTGAGCCGAATTCTTCAGTTCATCGTTCGCCCCTCGCTGTAACAGCTGTACATTCAGATTGGCAGTTTCAAGTTCTTTTTGTGCTGCTTTGTATTTGAAATATACAATATCTCTTTCCTGTCCGGATATCACCCCTTCGCCATACAGGTTCTGAAAGCGGCTATAGGTTTTGGACATCAGGTTCATTTGTTCTTTGGCTATCTGTTGCAGATTTTTTGCTGAAGCCAACACTTCAGGTTCAACCCCACGGTTGACCTTATCAAGCTGATTTTGAGCGATCGCAACAGCACCGGCCACCTGCGATTGTATCGTTTCGATTTCCGTTGTTTTCAGCTGAGCGACAAGCTGACCTTCCTCTACCTTGTCGCCTGCCTTTACCTTCAAATCGACCAATCGACCGGGCAGAGAGGCAGAAACATCAACAAATTCGGCGTCTACCATGCCAATGATCGTATCGCCCTGCTCTTTGGGTGATTTACCCTTCAAAAGGTAAACGAGCGCTACTGTCAGGACAATGATGGGAATAAAAACGGCCCAGTAGTTTTTTATAAATTTTTTCATATTCTTCCAGTTTAATGCACAAAACTCGTTATACCCTGCGCATCGCCAATGATATAGAAATAAGTTGCAAGTACCGTATTATAGGTCACCAATGAAGTGTGGTACAATTTCTCTGTTTCATACTGAAGCTGGAGTGCGTCATTTACATCTTTAACAGATGACAGGCTATTCTGCATTCGTTTTTCAACCATTTCACTTGTTGTATAGGATTGCTTTCGCGAGGCATTAAATGTTTCACATTGTTCCTTAAGACTGATCAGTTTATTTTGTGTTACCCGCGCAGCAAGATTTACAGCTTGCTGTTTTTGTTCGATCAACAGGTCTGTTTCCTTAACGAGCGACTCGGCTGCATGATTTCTGGATTTACGTTCCGGATCGAACAGCGTCCACTGAAATTCAACCCCAACAAGCCATGGTGGAGTGATCAGGGGCAGGTCTTTCCTAAAAAACTGATAGTTGGCAATCGCAAACACATTTGGTCTGGAGAAAGATTTACTTACCTTGAGTCCAATTTTTGCTTCTGATTTTTTACTCTCCAATAATTTCAGGTCCGTGTTGTTTGTCGGATCCAAGAAAGCGGGTACATGCATTTCTTCACTTATTTTTTGCGTTATTTCCAAAGGTTCATCCAGCCCGATCCCCATTAAGTCTTTTAAGGTTAGCAGTGCATTGTTTTTTTCAAGATTAAGACTCTTCAGATTAGTTTCTCCATGCACCCGGGCAATATCAGCCCAATTTTTCTGATAAGGTGGTATCACATCTGCGCTGAGGAGACTCTGAGCAAATTTTTCATTGCGTTGCAGCGCCGCCACAATATCTTGTTGTTTCTCAATCATAGCGTTCAGGTACAAGATTTGAATATATTGTAAGGCAATATTGTAGACGGACAGATTTCTGGCCGATGCCAGATTTGCATTTCCGCTTTCAACCTGTTGGGCAGAAAGTTCCTGCGAAGCTTTGATCTTCCCCCCGGCATAGATAGGCTGACGCAGCATCAGTCCGGCAAGAAAATAGCTTTGTTTGCTTATTTTGGGATTATAATTGGGGTAAATAGCATTCACCAGATCTTTGGATGTCTGGTACACGATATCCTGGATCGACTGCGGCAACTGATTTCCGGTGATCTGTTGGAAAATGGTATTCGCCGTGTTCAGATTTTGGTTTGCCGTTCCCTCGACGATCCCTTCTTTGACCTGTTGCAAATTGACTTCGATCGGCTTTCCGATATAATTATAACCACCCAGCAGGTCTACTTTTGGCAGATAATTATTTTTATTGGATTCAAGGAGTTTCTCCCTTGTTTCAAGCGACTGTTTGGCTATTTTGACAAGGGTGTTATTTTGTCCTGCTTTTTCGATACATTCTGATAAGGTAAATTGCTGAGCAGACGTTATCTCGGGAACCAATACCAAAAAAGCGCTAAAAGGTACGCTCAATTTAATTATTGAAAGAATCAGCTTCATATATATTACTATCATTTTAAAGAATCCTAACGGCGAAGATAGCCCCAGCATGATCCCGACGGTTGTTGAATTGCTATAATTATAAATCCTACTACAAAAGCATAATATAACTTCTGGTTATAATTTTCGAACAGCGTTTTCACACCCGCGTCAACCACATATACAGTTACTTCTTCTAAACACTTATAAACGGCATATTGTCTTTAGTAACCAGCCAAAAGGTCTCTTTTTCGCAAGATCCGATTAAATATATTGACGAAAGCACCATGAGAATCATTAATTTACAATATTGATGCAACTTCGAAAAAATCTTATCCATAGTAAGCATTAAAGGTTAACAGCCTCAATATCTAAAAAATTGCTATACTAAAATAACAGGCAAGTAACTAGATTGTTTTCTTATTTAATGTTGTAGATTTATTTTTCCAGCTGTCGGCCAATTTCGTCAAATATTCCGGTGCCTACGTCATCGGAACTTCATCATCAAGAAACAAGAATTTTTATTTCTAAACATCCTAATATTTATAATGATTTCTTTTATTTTTACTCACCAAACTAAAATTACGTGATCGGCGAAAAAATCATTGTAAAAGATAAACTCGAACCTCAAAAAGTGTTAAAGGTTGCGGCTTTCGACAATTCCCATCCACCACTGCCCCATGGGCATCAATAAGGGCAATGCTTGCAAATGACACAGGTAAATGAGCAATGGAGTCTTTAACAGTTCCGGTTAAGATAGCTTTTTGAGCATGTCCCGTTAGCGTTAAAAATAAAAGGCAGAGAAGGGTAAAATATCTTTTCACTAGGGCTTAAGTTTTTCCAAAAATAGAAAAGTTAAGCCCGGCAAAACAATTCCTTTAAAATTATACCACAGTTTTTTCAAATTGACCTCAGGCTGGTAAATTAGTTCAACAAATAGCATGATATAGCGGACATTAGAGCACAGTGGACCGCGACACAATAAGCAGAACTGTCCTATTATGAAAAAATCAGGCAAGTAATACGTTTTAAAAAAGTTCAACTAATTTCCGAGTAACATACGGGATGTCGCTAAATAAAACTCGTCTATCAGCTTTATCACCAACCCATTATTCTTATGGTTTAAAGCAAGTCCGACCCATTTTTGGATGGCAGATATTTACTTCGAATCCATTGATTGGACAATTCAAGTTGCTTCTCGGTAAGTAACCATTCCAATCCGTTTTCGTTAAAATAAATTTTCTCATTAAGTAAATCCATAACAACAAATGGCCTTCTCTTAAAGTAGAAGATACTCATCTCAAGATCAGCAAACTTATTCATACGGATATGTTTCTTTAGATGCATATATGCATTTATTTTAATTAACATGATTTCTATTTGTTTTTATTGGTTCAAAAAAGTTAACATAGCCCTTAAACATCTCGTTGGGTGATTTAGCGCATTAATTTAAGTAGCATATTGACTACCTATTTCCCCCCCCTGAAATTTCCTTTAATAATTGGATTATAAACAAATCTACATAAATAGGAAGGTCAATTGGGGTTCATTTTGGTCTAATAGGTGTAAAAATTGTTAAAACAAGCACTTATTGGGAATCATAAAATTTCCTTCACTGTACAAACAATAAAATAAAAAGCTCATAACGCCAACCTGAATCCTAGGACACATCAACGGTCTGCGTAAAAACAGAAAAGAAAAACCTATTTACTAATTTCACAAAAACAAAATAGTTCTCCTAGTGCAATGCACTATAATTTTGATACAATTTGCACATAAAATGATACAACATAGATATGCAGATAATTAAAATAGCTGTAATTTGTTGTATTACAAAATTTCCCTGGTTAACCTTATGGCCCAACGGAATCGACTGTGATAAAAATAATCTCTATTTCGATAAAGGAAGTGGGAAAACCAATAAAAATAAACTTAGTATGAAAAGGAAAGCTTTTTTACAAACCTTAAATTTGGGCATTATATCTGCAACATTATACAGTGGTCGTAGTTACGGAATATTCTTAAAAGATTTATTGGATAGAAATAACGATGACAATGAACTATCCTACCATAGGATACAAGATATTCGGTTCTCCACAGTACAGCTGAAATATCCACGTTTGGTTGGAAAAAATGCACGGCTTAACCTTCACGGCTATGGCCCAGAAGTCACGATATGCAGTATCAGAACTGATAAGGGGGCAATGGGCTGGGCGTCGCTGCGCGGATCAAGACAGGAGGCCGAACAGATCGCAAGCAGACTGATAGGTAAAAAGGTTTCTGAACTCTTCGCTTCCCAAGTTGGTACGATAAATGACAATCACATCGCGTTTGATATTGCGCTCCATGATCTGGCTGGAGTAATATTACAGAAACCCGTATATGAGTTGCTGGGCAACAAAAACCCTTTTACCACAGATTATTACAGTGGCATGATCTATTTCGATGACCTGGAACCTAGTGATAAACCCGCGGGAATAGACCGCATTTTGGAGGAATGCCATTACGACTATAATGTTGGTTACAGGCAGTTCAAGTTGAAGATAGGCCGCGGCCATAAATGGATGCCTTTTCAGCAAGGCTTAAAGCGGGATATTGAGGTCACGAAGGCTGTAGCAGCAGCCTTTCCAGACTGCGGTATTCTAGTGGACGGCAACAATGGATTTACGATTGACCAATTTATCGACTATCTCAAAGGCATCTCTTCGGTAAATCTTTTCTGGATAGAAGAACCTTTTCACGAAACGGTGGCGGATTATCAAAAATTAAAAAACT
The DNA here is from genome assembly GCF_013167215.1 of Sphingobacterium prati. GTDB lineage: Bacteria > Bacteroidota > Bacteroidia > Sphingobacteriales > Sphingobacteriaceae > Sphingobacterium > Sphingobacterium prati. The sequence continues at coordinate 219,895 of NZ_JABJWY010000016.1, read as the reverse complement.
ATATCCAGACAGAAGGCATCAATACGTTGTTGGCAGACGGTGAGGCTGACCCCAACCCAGCTTTATTGAAAGAGCTTTTCACAAAAAAACTGCTGGACGTGCACTTGACCGATATTGAAGGCCTCGGATTTACAAATTGGAGAAGGTTAATGCCTGAGTTGAAAAACTTGGGAGCCCAGGCATCTCCTCACGCCTGGGGCTCACTCCTCAAAAGCTACTACACAGCCCACTTGGCCGGTGGACTTGGGAATACAGTCACTATTGAAGGTATTACAAGCACATCAGAGGATGTTGACTTATCGGGATACAGCATTAAGGCTGGAAAGTTGATCCCACCTTCCAGCCCGGGCTTCGGAATGACGCTGCTGAAAAAGATATAAGCAACTACTCGCTATTATTCGATATGGGACGAAGATTTAAGACAAGGATGGGGTCTGTGTCATCCTGTTGTCTTGGGAAAACAAAAATCTGTTGAACAAATCATATAGTTTTATTTCTTTGGCACGGATAATTCTTTGATCCAGATATTCTTAAAGTCTACAGGTTGCCCCTCACTTTGTAATGCGATATATCCACTGGCTAACAACTTACCATCGATCTTAATTTTCGGATCGTACCGATTCGCGACGTCACCTCCGATCTGCGGTTTCGAGTATTCGAGAACAGTATCGCCATTAATGATGTGTTTTATCAATGAATCCCCCAGTACAATCAATTCACCGCGAACCCATTGATCACCATCATAGGTTTTGGAAGTCGAATTTAAACAATGTGAAGAAGCTATCTTGCCTTTATAAACCACATTTGTCCCTGGGGAGCACATATTACCTGTAGATCGCGGCTTACCATCGCTCAAGCCTCCTAAAAGTTGCATTTCGACGGAGATTGGCCAATCCTGTTCTTTTAACATTGTTCGAGGATCCTGCGAATGAAACATGACTCCACTATTCCGTAACGTATAAGAAGGCGCCCCTTTGTGAAGATCGCCGACAAATCGATATTCAAACTTTAAGTGATAATAAGAAAATGGTGTTTTATAATATAAATGGCCAAACTGATCGTTGAAATCTTCATATTGATCATATCTAATCTTAATAATTCCATCCTCAACACTAAAGGTATTCCCAAAATTTACACCAACCTCATGATGATGAATTTTAACAAACCAATCTTTGATGTCTTTTCCATTAAATAATGACTTCCAATCCGTGCTGTCCCGCTGTCCTTTTTTTCCTATGCAGCTGGAGAAAATAAAGGTAATAGCTAAAATTATACAGATTAATCTTTTCATTTGATAATTAATTATTTGGTTTAAATTGACTAGCAATATACGATATATTCTATTAACGTACATCGCGCCAAACCTTTATATTTTCCATCCTATCTCCATTTTGGTAGCACTCAATCTACAAAAATGTCGCGATAAACGGAAACATTATTCACATTGTTGAGAAGTCTATCAATTATCCTTCCGTAGCGATCTTCCAGCCAGTTGATCAAGAGCACTGGAGATTCCTATTGAAAATATTTAGCTCATAATGTGTGTGATACAAGAAATATGAAAAAGATCATTTGTAAGATATAGGTTTCGTTTCTATATTTGCGGTATCAAAAAAGTCCTAATGCGGAAGTGGCGTAATTGGTAGCCGCACCAGACTTAGGATCTGGCGCCGCGAGGCGTGGGGGTTCGAGTCCCTTCTTCCGCACTTAAATCCTCCCTAGGTTAAAATCTCGGGAGGATTTTTTTATTACAGAAAAGATCAAAATTAGCGGGGCTTCATCCCTCGGATTTAGCTTCAAGCTATGCATGTCGTACAAAGCTTTACCAAATAGTACGGTTGCGTATAATAGGAACTGTAGCTATTTTCACCTCTTTTATACATGAAAATAGACAAGAGGTAAAGACTTTAGACTACACTTCTTGATGGTTACAAAAGTTTGTTTTAAGAATATCTTAAATAGACCATTCAAACGGTTGTGTGCACGGGTCGCACTCAAACTTTAATACTTTACCCAAGCTTTTTGCTTTCTTACCTTTTTTTACAAAAACATAAGCAAGATCTAAAGATTCTTCAACTTCCTTTCCACTTTCATCCCGACCCTTCAATACGACAGAATAATATTTTCCATCAGGATATTTCTTGTAGAAGACTTCATTAACGGTAATTTTCTTAGGTGTTTCATTATCGCAACAACTGCACCATAAAATGACAATTGGTTCTTTTTTAAGATATCCGACGGCTTTCTCTGCCTGTGCCTGTGTCAGCGCGTGGAGTTGATCTGCCCTTGAAAAAAAAGCTGTACATAATAGCACAAAAAGTAAAATGGTTTTTTTCATCAATTTAAATTTATTTTTTTTGTTGAGTTCTTTAGTTTTCAAAAAATTGATCAGCAAATACTATGCCCTTTGATACAGGAAAATTAATGAGGTCAAAAGGCATCGCTAAACGAAACCATCCGACAGAATCATGCGCTCCAGTTTTTCTTGGCCTTTACAAAGGCTATCTTTGACAAGAAGTGATAAAAATCGCTTTTCTATGGGACAATTGAGTTGTAATTTACAACCAAAAATTTAATAAAAAACATAAATTTTAACTTTGGACACAAGATTAAAATTCTTAATTTTATATCTAATAAAAGTATTAAACTAATACCATAACAAACCATAAATAAAACAAAAATTAAACATTCAGTGACCATGCAATCAACTTACATTAAAAAAGGGGGAAAGATTATCACATTTTTTTTTCAGTGCTTATTAATACTCTCTTTGATCTCTTCCTCGCATTTTATAACCAGCTGTTCTTCTGATGATGACATCATCAATGAAGAGATGGAAAATTCGACAGCTTGGATGAATGATCTGGAATCTTCACTTGGCGCCGGAACGAAAAGTAAATTAAATACCTGGATTGAAAAAGGTCTTGATCAGGAGAAGCTTAAAGAAGCGTTTGCAAAAACAACCCAGAAAGCTGAGCTATTCAAAAATTTGGAAACAGCCCAAAGTATTTACCATCAACGCGTATATATTGCAGATTGGGATAATATTCCAGGAATTGCTAAATCAGATTATGTAGCCAATGGAGCAACATCGGGTAAAAAACATACAGCATGGGGCGATCCAGCGCTTGATCTCCCAGCGATTGAAGCTGCAAACTTTGTCAGTGCCGAGGCTAGAGAACTCCCGGCGGGAACTAAAATATATCGCGTTACAGGTGGTAATCCTGCTGGTGGATATTGGACAGAAAAACCACCCAGCTCTATTGGTGCAGTCATTGGAGGAACAGCTGTACAGCCGGCATGGAATAACTTCAGCAAATTTTATATCTACACCGTGCCACAGCAAAAAGCATTAAAAGTTTGGTCGGGTGTGACGGCGAGGCAGCCTATCGCTCAAGGTATCATCAATCCGCATCTCCCCGGTGGTGAAATCCAATTGTTCATACCTTTAGTAGTCAGAGATGAAGCGTTTAAAACATTAATCCAAGAAATTCCATTACCATGGTAAATCCAAAAATAGAAAAAGATTATCTATTATTAGTCCAACAGATACAATTGGAAACTGCAATGAACACAACCGTGGAGCCCTTTTTACATTACTTAAAATCTAAGGCAGAAAGTTTTACCGATTTTGGACAAGATTCAAACAACGATGATCTGCTGGAATTCCTGAGAAGTGTAAATCGATATGCAGACGAATTTGTGTTTTCAGAGCAGCGCAATGCACCGATACGTAAGCTGATTAATACTATGTATGAGAGTTTGGCTCAGCAACACCCGTAAACGCTCATCCAATATTGTTAGCATAGTCTTAATTATAATTATTAAGACTATGCTAACAGTCACAACTTCCCTCCTACAAATGAATATATTGCCCGGATCGTATTGATGATCTTTCTAAGCACCTTTATTTCTCTTACTTCACGCAGAACTTACCTGCATGCTAATTATTTCAATTTACTCGCCGGGTTACTGTAGATTGAATAAACGGGATCAACAAAATTTTTTAATTTTTTCAAATAATATCCCATTGATTATTTTTCCCAAACCAAAGCACTTGCGCCCAGAATTGCGGCATCAGCTTCTGCCAGCTCACTGAAAACCAACTTCACCTTATTTCTAAACAAGGGGAAGAGATTCCTTTCCATATGTAATTTTGCAGGTTTCAAAATAAAGTCTCCGGCTTTAATTACACCACCAAATAATAGGATAGCTTCAGGTGAAGAGAACATCACAAAATTTGCCAATGCCTCCCCTAATTTTTGACCGGTATACCTAAACACTTCAATCGCTATTGGATCACCTTTCACTGCACACTCATGAACGGTTTTAGAATTGATCGCGTCTTCAGGATACTGGTTTAACATCGACTCAGGAAACTCCGCCCTCATTTTTTTTGCCGTAATTGTGATTCCCGTTGCAGAAGCATAGGCCTCTAAGCTTCCTTCTGAGCCCGTACTCCAATGCTTTCTACCTCCTGGTTTGACAATAGTATGTCCTAGTTCTCCTGCGAATCCATCATGTCCATAAATAAGCTTACCTCCAGCAACAATACCGCTTCCCACACCTGTTCCCAAGGTAATCATAATAAAATCTTTCATTCCCCGCGCAGCCCCAAAAAGCATTTCGCCGTAGGCGGCGGCATTCGCATCGTTGGTGATGATACAAGGAATTTTGAATTTGGCAGTTATTAGGTCACTAAAGCGGATCACCCCTTTCCAAGGTAGATTAGGAGCGTGGTCTATTGTACCTGTGTAATAATTTGCATCGGGAGCTCCAACTCCAATTCCATCGAAGTTATTTTCACCACCAAACATTTCGATAAGAGGGTGGGCCTTTTCATATAAAGCATCGATAAACTCTTCAACATGCTCATAATCATCTGTTTTTAAGCTTCCCTTTTCAAGTACTTCACCGCGATGATTCACCACTCCAAATTTTGTGTTAGTACCGCCGATATCTATTCCCAACGCTACGCGTTTTGATAAATCTATTAATGACATTGCTATTTCTTCTTTCTAAGTTCTAAAATTATAAAAAAGATAATATTTTATCGGGAATTAAGCAAGAGATTAGTTCATTAGTTTCTCGACTAAACCAAGAATTTTCCGCGACTATCCTCTTTTTCGTATTGTCCTCAGATAAAAAAGGAGCTGTAACAACAGTATTACTGGTTATTTAAGTTTATCTGCTGATTTATGTAATACCGATTTTAAAAATCATACTAAAAAAACAGATTTAGAAATCCAGGTGCCATAAAAAGTCGTAAGTGGATATAAGTACAGTGAACTTTGAAGACAGGAGTGCGGGCTTACAAAGAACGGGCAGGCATATTGCTTGGTAACCGAGTTGTGCTGACTGCTGCGTTGCAGATCCATTCTGTTGAGGCCAGACATGCTTCACATATACGTCAGATGCGACGTGCTCGTGGCGGTGGTGCAGCCAATCAAAAACCCTGGATTACAGAAAGCAACGACACTGGGGTCGGTGCCGTTGTAGACCCTATATATGTTGGTGAAAACAACTTTACCCAAGCTGTAGTGGAGATCACGACATTATCTGGCTCGATAGGTAAACTTTTGACAAATGCGGCGACACAGTCTTTTGGATATTTCTTGGAGAAGATTTTCTTTGTGAGCACTTATTCGCTAATTTCTCCATAGTACAGATCGGAAAAAATCTTCGATAGTTTCGCAGGGTCCTCCCGCCAAGCATTGTACATGCCTTGCCCCATTTCATCGGGTACGATATCGAACTTGCCGTCGGCTACATATTCCAATATCTTTACAGCAGTGCTTTCTGGATCTGGCATGTCCCAATCACTACCTTTATTCATATCTGTATCAATGGCTCCAGGATTGATCGCATACACTGCAATCCCTTCTTTAGCCAATTCGATACGGACAGATTGCGTAGCGGAAAAAAGCGCTGCTTTCGAGGCGGCATATCCTGCAATAGATGGTAAGGGCGAGTAAGCTGCAATTGAGACGATGTTGATGATTTTGGATGGATTGTTTTTTTTCAATATAGGTGCAAATGCTCGCATCATCTTTATCGTTCCAAAATAATTCACTGACATATCATTGTCCATCCCTTCTAAATCACCTTCCAAAATATTTCCAGCGTTTATCACGCCGGCATTATTAATAAGGATTTCAGTGTCTTGAGCAAGAACAGCAACAGTTGTGATCTGCTCATCATTTGTAATATCTAAGGATAATACTGTTATCCTGTCATCGTCTAATGATGGCATGGTATTCAAGTCTCTGCAGGTGGCATAAATCTTTCTTACTCCGTGATTGAGAAGTGCTTTCACTAATGCTCTGCCTATACCTCTATTAGCTCCGGTAACGAGAATAACTTTATCTTCAAAAATATCCATTTCGTTTTATGTGTTAGTTAACACAAAACTATTTTAAAATATAAAATTATAAAATCCGAAACTTGCTACATTTTCGTTCTTTAATAGAATGAAAACTAAATATACAAAAATGCATTTTCTTCATATTTTTTAAAACTTCGTCTTTTGTATGAGGAATAATCCTTCTTTCCACCAAAGACAATCACATAGTTTGAGTAGATTTCGCTGAGGAAACTGTAAAGAGCAGACTACATGATGTAAAAATATACCTACAATAGAAAAATGACTTTCATAAAAAAATTAGGCTATATAGAAAAAAAGTAATATTTGTTATCGATATCATGCCGATTGAAATAACACACATCGCACAAATTAAAATAATAATGAATATGAAAAGTTATGATAAAAATTCAGAGTCAGCTAAAACCAGGCTTCAATTAGCAATCGCTGAAATTATGAACGGATATTTATTATTGGAGGAGGCCGTTGCCAAATACGGAGTTCCAGCGTCTAGTATTATCCAAGGACTCAAGAAGATTCAAAAACTAAAGAAAGAGGCTGCGCAATCGAAACAACAAGAAATCCAGATAATAAAACCTACCCTCCCCAAAAAAGCGTAATAACCCTACATTGGTCAACTCCTATTCAAATAGTTTTAATTTGCTACAATACATACGCTCAGCACCATCGCAGCATAAAACCATACTGACTTTTCCTAGCTGATGTCGCAACAAAAACATTCATTCTCGGCAACCGCTTTTGCTTAAATCAACCACTACAATCTAATGGTCCATCTTCAATTTAAATTAGCATGCTGTATTCATAGGAAATTTTTCAGATCAAAATTCTTAAGATATATACTAAATGACAGGTTCAACGAAGGCGAGTGGGGTGCATAAAAAAGGTTTTCAAACGGGGAGAATGAAAACCTTTAAATAACCAATTATAAACCTAAATTATGATAGTACAAATATAGAGATCTAAAAGCATAAAACAAAAAAAATCTACAAAAACAATAGACTTTTTTTGAAAAATTACATGATCCTATATTACAGCCTAAATTTCTAAAAAAAAGCACATGACCATTACTTTAGAACAAACATTAATCCCTATGAAATTCATATTATGACGAATGTGGATGTTGCCAGGGTGTGCGATATGGCCTTTTCAACAACTTGGTTGCTTCTAGATCATCGATGCATATTTTTTTTAGCGGATCGTACACCAATGGTCTGTTTAGTTGCATAGAAATATTGGCAAGGATACAACAGGCTGTGGAAATATATCCTTCCTCAATGTCTGCCACAGGGAGGCGATCATTTTCTATAGCAGATAAGAGATCCAATAGATGTTGTCTTGTGGCTGGTGCCGTATGCAATTCAATTCGCGGTTCTTCCAGATCTGCTGGGAATTTCTCGCGTTCATAAACAACATCCTTTGTTATCGGCTCACCTTTACCAACTGGAATAAATTCATATTTCATTACGCTTCCTTTTAAAGTTCCCTTATCTCCATAAATAATAAATGCCCAAGGATATTCAGGATCTACAGGGTTGCCCCACGTACGATGTTGCCATACACAATTAAGCTCATCATATTCGAATACTGCCGTCTGTGTATCGGATATGGTTGACTTTCCCCCTTTTTGCACATAGATTCCACCAGTTGCGCTAATTTTCTTTGGCCATTTCAATTGTAATAACCAACGGACTGTGTCAAACATATGCATCCCCATATCACCCGTGATACCATTACCATATTCCATAAAAGTTCGCCACCAACTTCCATGGGGTAAGCCGTCGTAAGGACGTAAAGGAGCTGGGCCAGTCCACATGTCATAATCAAGAAAGTCCGGAATTGGTTCTAGCCCAGGGTTACCATTCTTTCTCATAGGATAATAACAGCACATTTCCACATGCGATATCTTACCCAGTAGACCTTGATCCATCACATGCTGTTTAGCATGAATGAGATGTGCCGTGCTTCGTCGTTGAGTACCTACTTGTACCTTTTTATTATACTCCCGAGCACAACGAAGTATCGCATCGCCCTCAAGTACGTCAACACTAATGGGTTTTTGTAAATAAATATGAGCTCCTGAACGCATGGCGTCTATTGCCTGTCTCGCATGCCAATGATCAGGTGTAGCGATAAGAATGAGATCGAATTGTTGAGCTTCAAGCATTTTCTTGTAATCCTTGTACAGTTTGGGTATTTGACCTGAGATCTGCCGTTGCGCTACCAATCGTCCTGTATCCTGCAAATGCCTATTATCTACGTCGCAAATGGCAACAACGTTGACCTCGCAAATCTGCATTAGCCTAAATAGATCACTTTTACCATACCATCCCGCTCCGATCAAACCAACCCTCATATTTTTTTTAGGCATTTCATTTATGGGCAATCCTTGCGCTTCCAAAGCTGATAGTGTCAAAAAAGCACCCGTCCCCTGAATGAATTTTCTTCGGTTTAACGTGTAATCAATCATAATTTATTGGCGTATTGTTTAGTGTAATAAAAAACAATAAACTGAAGATAATGTTTACGCCGATCGTATTTTTCAATAAATTTCCATTATCAACACAGGGCTTTATAATCTGTCGGGTCTTAACCTCTTTGTTTACATTTTGTACATAAGGCATCTAAAGAAAACAAATACTCAATACACCACAGGTTTTCTTTCTCTAAAGCAGTGAAAAATATTACGGAATGTTAAATCTCGTTCATAGCCCAAAGTGATGAACATAAAAAAGCCCTAGAGCGGGGAACTCTAGGGTCTTAGCCATATATTAACCTATTTTATGAAAAGTATTTGCATTATTAACGTATTATTTGTGCGACTTATTTTGTTGGATATAAAAAAAAATAATAATCATAAAAATATCCCATTTATAATGCTATAAATGGGATATTTTATCTCGACACAAAAATAATATTTTTTTATTTGATCGTTACAGCAAAAGCGTACTCATCTGGCGGGAGGCATTGTGATTTATCACATGCTTGCCATTCCACTGTACCTTTTACTATAGCAGCTCCTTTTTTCAATGCTACTTTTTGTTGAAAGATCACTTCATTCGTAAAATACCCAACATCCATCTTAAATACCTCTTCATGTTTTACTTTCGGTTTAGGTTCTGCAGTTTTACCTGTCAGTACATAATCAGTCGCTTTAGCAAAGCTAAAAGAGGTCGGAATAGGCCCTCCATCCTTTACATTTTGCGAATAGATATGCCAACCATCTTGGATTGTTGCTTTTACAAAGACTATTGCCTCTTTATCGTTTACCTTTTTGCTAGCTACAGTCCATTTTACTGGCTTGTGAATTTGAGCAAATGCTCCAGCGATCGTAAGAATAACCGCAGTCATTAACAATACTAATTTTTTCATTTTTTTATATTTATTGAGGTTTGTTGTTTAATATTTGTTATCCATCTTCGTCAATCTTTTACTTGTAAGATATCAATGTCATATCATGTGCTTTTTATCGTTTCCCAATTGATACGTTAGACATGATCTTAGATCTAATCAAATGACACAAATAGCTCCAACAATATTCGTTATAAACAATATAAAAGACAATAACATGCAACTAAAACAAAAAATTTTATTGAAAAAAGATTCAAAAACAATATAATTCTCATTTCATCCAGTCTTTTCAATGTGCTAACCTTATTTTTTTGTATTCTACAAAAAAGAATTGCCTCACGTTACCATTAATGAGCAAACTTTTATTACGAAAAGTAAATTTAACACAACAGAATTGTTACATCATAATATTTTGGTACAGATCACTTTTGGCACAAAAATAGCTTTATTTCAAATTCATAATTTAGGTTAATAATTGGTTAGATTAAAACGCTTGAAGTTCCCCGCTTCAAGCGTTTTTATTCTATATCCACCGTATCCAGAACATGATAACTTGTAAAAATTTCACATATTGTCAAACATTATTAAATTCGAATCGTTGCAAGTAAAGTCGAACGCATATGAATACGATAGTCGCAATAATAACAAATTTTCCAGCTATATTGACATAAGGCTGTCAATACCTGACATTACCTTTGTTTGGCTGACGCAACAAGAGTAAGTTAAATGCTGCTCAAAAAATAAGTGAATAGCCTAATCCAAGGAACATTAGAACATAAACTACTTAATTTAGAAAACGAGATGAATACACTTCAACAATTGAAATCCGAACTTGAAAACGAGTATCAGATCACCAAAAATTTTATCGCTCTTTTCCCAGAGGGTAACAATGACTATGCTCCGCATGAAAGAAGCATGAAAATAATGCCGCTAGCGACTCATTTAGTAGAAGTATTTGAATGGCCAAGTACCATTTTAAAAACATCTGAATTAGATTTCGCTGATGGCGGATATAAGCCTACAATTCTATCGACACGGGAAGAATTGCTTAAAAAACTGGACCAAGATTTTGAGGCAGGTAAAAAAGCATTAGAAAATGCAACTGAAGAGGATTTAATTCCCACTTGGACAATTAAGAATGCGGGCCATCAATTGGCAAGTTGGACAAAATATGAAGCAATTCGCCACTCTCTAAATCAGATCACACATCATAGAGCACAATTGGGTGTATATTATAGATTAAATAATATTCCCTTGCCATCAAGCTACGGGCCCTCTGCCGATTCACAAAACTTTTAGGATAAGTCCAACGTAATAAAAAATAATCCCCATTATCAACAACTGATTAATGATCTACATTTATTTTTTATACAATTTCGCCATGCTCCTGGAAAGAGGCAAGTTCGCTATCTGGGAGCTCCATCCGAGCATGTGGCATGCCAAAAACGCCTATTGGATATTTCTCCGGATTAATTCTAATCGCCTTTTTTTTGGATCTGCCGCCGCCGTAGGAATATCCGGATCCGTTAAAACGAAAAAATACCTAGACAGTCCTGTTGCAGGTGATATATATGAGATCAAACGGAAAGAAAATGGGAATTCCTTATATACCTTATACCGGATTGCCAATGTGACAACGGATTCCATTACTTTCGATGTCAACAACTATGAAGCAGAAGGAACAAAAGGTCTTCGTAAATTGAGAGAACAAAGCGGTGATAGTTATTCAGAAAAAGTCACTTTAGCACGCACGGAATTGATCAAAATGGAAGCTGATAATCGGATATCGACAATAGAAAGAAAAAGAAAATAGAACCAGTGCTTATGCACAAATCTGTTCTTAAATGAAAAAACACATTATTCTGGTAAGCCTTATTCTGCTGAAATTTATCCTCCAGTATCAATTGATAAGTCCAATATATGAGTTACATCGGGATGAGTTTCTACATTTAGATCAGGCTAACCACTTGGCTTGGGGGTATTTATCGGTTCCACCGTTGACATCCTGGCTGTCCTACCTCATCAAGATTTTAGGAGGTTCCGTCTTCTGGATCAAATTCTTCCCTGCACTGTTTGGTGCACTAACTATTCTTGTGGTCTGGAAAACCATTGAAGCACTCAAAGGAAGTCTTTTTGCACTGATATTTGGTTCATGTTGTGTTATTTTTTCGGTTTTATTTCGTTTAAATACACTGTACCAACCCAATTCTTTTGATGTCCTGTCGTGGACAGTTATTTATTACTTTATCATAAAGTATTTAAACAGCGGACATCTTAAATGGTTGTATTTTATTGCAGTCGCCTTCGCTTTGGGATTTTTAAACAAGTACAATATCGCCTTTCTAATACTCGGTCTTATACCGGCTATTATAGCCGTCCCAGAACGTAAAGTACTATTCAATAAACATTTTTATTACAGTGTTCTAATTGCATTTTTAATCATACTGCCTAATTTAATCTGGCAATACAAGAATAATTTTCCCGTTATATTTCGTTTTAAAGAACTTGCAAAAACCCAGCTCGTCAATGTCAACCAATGGAGCTTTATCCGATCCCAGTTTTTATTTTTTTTCGGAACTTTTCCTGTTATCGGATTTGGCCTATATGCTTTATTAGCCTATCCCGCATTTAGAAAATACCGTTTATTCTTTTTGTCTTTTTTTATTACAATCGGAGTTTTTCTATTTTTAAAAGCCAAAGATTATTATGCAATCGGTATCTATCCTATTTACTTTGCCTTTGGTTCAGTTTATATCTCAACACTTTTAGAGAATAAAACCGGTAGAATTCTGAGACCTCCTTTAATTGTACTACCCTTCGTTTTCTTTATTCCTGTCTATATGCTGACGTTCCCCAATAGAAGTCCCCGATATATCGCGGATCACCCCGAAAAATACCGTAAAATTGGCATGTTAACCTGGGAAGATGGCAAGGATCATCAACTTCCACAAGATTTTGCGGATATGTTGGGGTGGCGAGAGCTCGCCCAAAAAGTAGATCGCATCTACGGCAAAATTCCAAACCCACAAAACACACTCGTACTCTGTGACAACTACGGTCAGGCGGGCGCAATAAATTATTATTCCAAACTTGGGATCCGTGCAGTAACCTTCAACGCTGACTATATCAACTGGTTTGATTTCAGTAATGAATTCCGCAACCTGATCCGTATAAAAAATTCCTGGGAAAACCAGCTTGAAATGAATGAAACAGCTCCTTACTTTGCACAAAGTATGCGCTCGGATTCCATCACAAACAGCTATTCAAGAGAATTTGGAACTGTGATTTTCACATTCATCAATGCCAAAATAAATATCAACCAGCGTGTCAAGAATGAAGTCGAACAAGAACAACAACGACAACATATGCTGTCCGTTAAATAAAACTTACTATAGGACCATCAGATGAAAACATTATTATGGCAGGGAATCGCTTTCCCCTCTCTGGAGTATTTCAGTCTACAGGAAAATGAAGATTATCATGTTGTAGCATCAAAAATAATAGGTTCCTATCAGCAAAAAATTTATTCGGCCTCCTATCGACTGATTATAAATAAGCAGTGGGAGATCAATGAGTTTCTAATTGATTCCGAGGTCAATGCTGTCAAAAATACCCTCACCGGGAGAAAAACAGATACCAACTGGGAAATCAATCATTCCGTCGATCCGAATTTCAAGGGTTTTCAATATATAGATATCTCCTTGACTCCATTTACAAACACACTACCGATAAACAATCTACAGCTTAAAACTGGTGATTCAAAAGAAATAGATATCATGTATATCGACCTGATCAACAGCGATATCAAAGCCGTTCGGCAACGTTATACAAGGACAGATTTACACGAGTATCTGTATGAAAATATTGTTAGTGATTTCACCGCTCATATTCAGGTAGATGAGAGCGGGTTGGTCCTCACCTATCCCGGTTTATTTGAAAAGATAGCTGAAAACTAGTCTCGATCACCCAAAGCAGAAACAACACAAAACCCGCCGTCAATGTTATTCAATGTTGTCCAACCGACAAGCCAAACAACATGCTTATAGGTATTATCCAGTGTTACTAGTACAGTTTTTTATTGCTTCCGTTTACGCAAAATATATTTATATTGGCTCCGGGTTTTTTCATGCCAAATGGATAAATGCTATTGGGCAAACTCCTAAACACATAACATATTAAGAAATCACAAAAAACACCTTTCATGTTTAAAGCTATTTCACTGATCCTTTTATTATTTGTATGCTATTGGCCGCGAACCAATTTTGCGCAAGAAAAAAAACTTATCCCTCAGCTGATCCCTTTTCCCCAACAACTGGAATCATCTGCGGGTTTCTTTCGACTGGCGAAGGGAGAACTCTCCTATACGATTGATTCCGACTTCTTCCCAAACTCTTTAGATCAGTGGATAGATCGATCGCTGTTCGGAAACATCCCCAAAAAAAAGACAGCACATGCCAATGCAACACTAAGATTGATTAAAAAAAGTAAGATTTCCAAGGAAGGTTATGAACTAACAATTGATAAAAGAGGAATTGAAATCTCTGCTTCTACCGATCAAGGACTTTTTTACGGATTACAGACAATACAACAGCTCTACCTACTTGCCAAGCAAAACAATCCTATCGTTTTACCTTATGTATCAATTAAAGATCAACCGGCATTTCAATGGCGCGGTGTCGAATTAGACGTGGCCCGGCACTTCTTCTCAAAAGATTATCTATACAAATTTATTGATCTCCTGTCATCCTACAAATTAAACAAGCTTCACCTGCATCTAACAGATGATCAAGGTTGGCGTATCGAAATAAAAAAATACCCGAAGCTAACATCACAGGGTGCCTGGAGGACATATAACAACCAAGATTCGGCGTGTTTCGTCAAAGCGAAAGAGAATCCGGATTTTAATCTACCCCAAGAATTCAAACGCGTCAATAATGGACGTGAAGAATATGGCGGTTTTTACACCCAACAGGATATCAAAGATATCGTGGCCTACGCCTCAAGCAGACATATCGAGATTATTCCGGAGATAGACATGCCCGGGCACATGATGATCGCGACCCAGGCCTATCCTGAATTATTGTTGGACAGTCAGACGGCGGGATGGGGGAAACAATTCTCTGTACCGATCAGCCCCTGGAAAGAAAGCAGTTATACATTTATTGAAAACGTACTCAGTGAAGTTATTGCGCTTTTTCCATCGCCCTATATTCATATCGGCGCTGACGAAGTAGAAAAAGATTCATGGTCAAACTCAGAAGCGGCCAAGGCATTTATGAAAGAACAAGGCATCGCAAATCTACATGACCTACAGAGCTATTTTGTGAAACGTGTTAATAATTTTATACGTTCGAAAAATAAACGTAGTATAGGTTGGGATGAAATACTTGATGGTAGCTCCGATACATCAATGACGGTCATGTATTGGCGGGGATGGGTTAAAAATGCACCTCGGGAGGCGGTCAATCGCGGTCATCGAGTAATCATGACACCGACCAATCCCCTGTATTTTGACTACCTGCCTAATAGCAGCAGCCTCGATGCCGTCTATAATATGTCCGTAATCCCCTCAGACATCTTAAACGAAAAATCAGGTCTAATCCAAGGAGCACAGGCAAATATATGGACGGAAATGATCCCGTCGACAGCACGGTTAGAATTTATGATTCTGCCAAGGTTAAGCGCTCTGGCTGAACGAGTCTGGACTAACAAGTCATTATATGAAAGCTACAGAACCAGATTAATCGCTCACTTTGGGCTTTGGAACAAGATGGGGCTACGCTACCGTATGCCAGATTTAAAAGGCTTTGCCGATACTCAGGTGATTGTTGATGGACAATCGATCTTGAAAATTGAAAATGAACTTCCAGAAAATGCTATCCATTACACTATTGATGGAAGCTTACCGACTCAGAATAGTCCGGTATTAACTGATTCACTTATCGTCAAACAAGAAGGAACCATACGCTTTGCAACAATATCTTCCTCGGGAGCAAAAAGTGAATTGTATCAAGTAAACTTAAAAAATGACTCCTGGAAACGGGGAGTTTCTGAAGGTATAAAGAATATAAGTTCAGGATTAACTGCAACGTTCTTTAAAGGCACTTTTACAAACACAGCGTCAATAATGGGCGAGACAGTACGGAAAGAAATTATCGAGAATATCCATTTGAGTGATACAATCAAAATGCCCGCCTTTGGCACAAAAATTTGTGGCTATTTACATGTAAAAGAAAAGGGAATCTATAATTTTTATTTCACTTGTGATGACGGCGGCGTCTTGCGCATTCATAATCAGGTGGTCGTAGACAATGACGGACAACATGCACCAATCATGAAAAGTGGACAGATAGCCCTCGAATCCGGATATCATCCGATAACCGTTGACTTTTTAGAAGCCGGCGGAGGCTTTACACTAAAACTTCAATATAGTGTTAACGGTTCTAAAGTCACTGACATACCCAATGATTGCTTCTTTCATAAAAATTAGGTAAGGCCGCCCGCAATAGGGCGGCTTTTTTGTTACATCTTTTGAAGACTTATTTTTTTCTTGTCATCCAGCCCATAATTATCATTGAAAAACACATCGTCTTCCATTGAGCACTATATTGAATCAAAACTTTTACTATCTTTATTATACTTAGCCTGAGTTACGATCATTACAAATACAGCGCCATCTACATATAGCAGATACACTGAAACAAATTTGTTAAAATCATGCTCAAAGAAATATTAACAATACACTATGAGCTTTTTAAATTTCTTAAAAGGACAGGATAAACTAAAGCAGATTGACGTCAGTGAAGACCAAGATTTTGTTGATCTAAAACTTACCATCACAAAGAACTGGAATGATGAAAATCAAAATCATATTGTTCAGGCAAAAGGTCTCTGGGGAAAAGAAACTGTTGGTATAGAAGTCTCATTTCGACGCGACATGAAATTAGGAATTGTTGACACTGAAGTTGACAGAAAAAGATTTTATCGTGAAGGTATTAACTTTTATTCTATGGGAGAGTTAAGTGATAATTTTACAAAAGCTCTAAGTGCTTTGTTCAAAACAGAGGTTGCCTCCTGCAAGATGAGTGAGGCTGTGGTTTCCACAGCATTTGTACTAAGCGGTCAGCCAGAGTACTTTGATGAAGAATATGTAAAAACCAAAGTTTTCTTCGACGATACCAACGAAAAAGAGAAGTATGCAGAATGGTATGTGAATATTGACCTAAAAAACAGGGTTCTTGAGCTAAGGGAAAAAGATCAGGAATATCGAAAAAACATCATTAATATTCTGACAAATAATTAGTTTTAATACACCTTTTTTGATGAAATTTTCCTCAGATAAAGGTCTCGTTTATTGATTCGGATTTCAAGATCTCTTTTTTTATTTATCTCGCTGATTCAATAGATGCTAAATACCAGTGAACTGCATATCTAAAGTCACAAACCGATCAAGATCAGGGGAATTTAAAAAAACATAAATTAGCCGATCTACTCTCATTGTTTTTGTGATTTTGAATACCCCACTTGAGCAAACCCTAATTTGTGTAATGCCGGTAAATAAGCATGTTCGAGATATTGGTCAATGCATTCCTCCTGTTTATCCGTTTCATAATGGTATCTTTTAATTGATAATATACTTGCTTCGCAACTCCAAACACAGGCAGTTGGCTCATCATCATAATTACAAGTAATAAAACCGTAAAACGATATTTCATAAGGAAGGAATGTTTACAATATATTGGATATAACACGAAAAATTTAAATCAATTTTCACATAAAGATAGTATAT
The DNA here is from genome assembly GCF_013167215.1 of Sphingobacterium prati. Taxonomy (GTDB): domain Bacteria; phylum Bacteroidota; class Bacteroidia; order Sphingobacteriales; family Sphingobacteriaceae; genus Sphingobacterium; species Sphingobacterium prati. The sequence goes on along the minus strand of NZ_JABJWY010000016.1, from coordinate 202,376 downwards.
CTTATCAATGATGGAAAAGCAATTTATATCTAAGCAAAGTAGTTTATGTTAACAAAAAGGGTATTTTTTACCCTAAAAAAAATAAGTATTTACCCGCTTTCTACCGTATTTGTTTTTATCTATTTTAGCTCTACCTTTTTTATCAGCTACTATGTCAAATAAAACAATACTCATGCTGGATGATGACAAGCATGTTCTTGAAGTTTGCACCATCATTCTCGAAACTATTGGTTATCGGGTCGAAGTATCGGAGACTTCTCACGATATTCTCGAAAAAGTTAAAGAGGTGCAGCCCGATTTGATTTTAATGGACAACTGGATTCCTAAAATTGGAGGTATGGAAGCTACACGGTTGCTTAAATCGCATCCGACATTCAGAGACATTCCTGTCATATATCTATCTGCAAATACCGATATACAACAATTAGCCAAACAAGCGGGAGCCGACAACTATTTAGCAAAGCCTTTCGACCTTGAAGATTTAGAAAATATGGTAGCAGACCTACTATGTTGTTCTTCTGCCAAGTAATTTTAATACTTCTTAGGCTGAAATCAAACATACAGAGAGTATTTATTCTTGCTCATTTCCCTGATTAGTATCAATGAATAAGCGTCGCTATGAATTCATTAAATAAGATAATTAACACAGCGCTAGTAAAAATACTGCGACAGAAATTGAGCTGAATTTATTGTCCTTTTTCTCGCTTATCATCTAACTAAATTACTGCGCTATAATAAACTTCTAGAATCAAAGGGCTACACAAGCGATTCGCTAGTCTCACTTTTATGATAAAGTGTCTTTCTATAGGTGATCCCCCATTTTGCGATTTCGTCGATAATAGGACCGAGTGTACGCCCACAATCAGTCAGTTCATATTCTACCGTCAGTGGCTTGGTATTCAATACGGTTCTTCTAATAAGATGGTTCATTTCCAAATCTTGCAGCTCTTTGGACAACATTTTTGCGCCAATGCCATCAACCTCGCGCAATAATTCCATAAAACGCAGCTTCTCAAATAACATTAACGAACCTATTATGTGAAATTTCCATTTACCAGTCAAAATCTCCATGGTATCTTTTATGGCTAGTATCCTTGTTTTGCAACCACTGGATGAACTTGATAACGCTTCTTTTTTCATTGACCCAATCTCCTTATATAGTACAAAAATACGGAATTACAGGATGACAGCATACTATCTTTTTGGAAAGTAGTTTCTTTAAGGAAACTAATACCAAAAATAAACTATCTATGCTATACCTTTGTATTGATAATTGAAATGGCATGATTGATGCCGATTAGATATAATAGTGCAAACATCATATTAAAAATAAAACGATTAAAAAATGAAAAAACAATTAATCTCGGGTTTAGCCCTTATTTTGTTATTCGCATCTTGTCAGAATACAGGTGGCGACAAAGCTAAGACAACATCAGCACAAGAAGTGACTGAACAAAAAGGACAGACTTATACTGTAGACGCAGACAAAAGCACATTAAAATGGACAGGTTACCACAAAGGTGGCTTGAATCCAAGATATGGTGTTTTAAAAAGCGAGGGCACACTTTCAGTTGAAAATAATGCGGTAACTGGTGGTTCTTTTACAATTGACATCAATTCGATTGTAACTGATAGTGCTTCAGTTGATCCAACGACTGCTGGCGGTAAAAAATCTACAGATTTGGATGCGCATTTGAAAAGTGCTGACTTCTTTGATACAGCAAAATACCCGACAGCTAAGTTTGAAATCACTAAAGTCGCTCCATTTGATGCTGCTCAAGGAAAAAGTGTTGTTGCTGATGCTACAAATACCGTCAGTGGAAATCTGACAATTAAAGACAAAACAGTAAATGTAACATTCCCTGCAAAAATCACTTTCAACGGTGACGAAGTTATTTTCTACTCTAAATTTACGATTCAAAGACAGGATTGGGGACTTACCTATGGTACAGAAGGAAATCCACAAGATTGGATGATCGCACAGAATGTTGACATTGAACTTAATGTTACTGCAAACAATGCCAAATAGACTCCTAACAGCTAACACAGCTTTCTAGGATACTAAATATAAACAAGTAAGCTCTTCTCTGAGCTTGCTTGTTTACTACCTTTATGCTACAGTTATTTTTATCCCTTTTATTTATGATAATCAACGTGAAATAGTGCGGTCAGCAGAGATTGACTCCTGATCTTGTGATTCCATTTTTTTCTTTAGACGTTGTTTCGCCTTTTTGATAGCTTCCATTGACACGCAAAGAAGTTCACTCATGCTGCTGTTGTTTAGATCTAACTTTTGAAGAGCAAGTATACGTAAATCATTATCTGTTATTTTTGAGTAGTTTTTCTTCATTTGTGATAGATATCCCGGATAGACCTTATCAAAAACATGTTTGAATTTCAGCCATCGTTCGTCCGTCATAATATGCGTTTGCAACATGGCATTTAAGCTATCAGATACCTGAGCCATATAAGCTGGATTCTGCTCGGATACTTTAACAATTTCTTGCCTAAGCTGTTGAATTGTGGTATCATTTTGCTTAATCGTATCGGTAAATTCGCCTAGGGAATCCTTTAAAATCACAAGTTCTTGATCAAGTAATTGTTTTTCGTACGCGAGTGTGAGCTGGTCCTTCTCCAAAAGGGTATTCCTCATTTTTATCTTTGTTTTTGATTTATTGATTAGAAGCAATATGATCGTGAAAACTAAAACCAAGGAAATACCTATAAATTGATATATGCGTTTGCTGTGAAGTCTTTTTTCTTCCGTAGATTGAATAGTTCGATTATATCGCTCTGTCTCCCGTTGCCACATAATCTTTTGTATTTCTTTATCGTTTATTCTTTTTTCTAATGAGTCTTTCAGTGTCAGATAAACATGTAACTGCTTGAGTTCTTCCTCCTTTTGATTCAATCCATGGGCGATATCTGCTAGCAATTTTGATGCATCCATCTTATATTTCAAGAAATAAGGCTTTTCTTCCATCAAATTGATTCCAGATACAACATGCTGCTTAGCCAACTCCCATTCCTTAAGAACAAGATACCAGCTTGCCAAAGTGAGATTTGCCCGCATCGCATCCTTGTGTTCATTATATCGCATAGAAAGATCAATATTTTTTTGAACAAGAGCAATTGCCCTTTGTTTATCTCCTGCCTTCCATGCCTGATCAGCTAGATTGCCGGAAATAATACCAATCCATACCGAATCTTTGGCCAATTTGGCCTCTTCCATCGCTCGATTCAGGTAAATTAATGCTTGATGATTGAGTGAGTCCCTTGATAAGTAAACGGCGACAGCATTCGTTAAATCTACACGTTCTCTAGAGACTGCTTTCGAAAAAGGCAACGCTTCCTGTAGATAATTAACGGCACTACCATGGTCCCCAATGTAACCATAAAAATTAGCAATAAATTGGTAATGCTTAACAACCAATGGTATCTTTCGGATATCAATTTTAGATTTTAAATCATTTGCCCGTAAAAAGAATGGGAATGCCTCCTTTACCTTCCGGTAAACATAATTATAGTACCCCTGCCGTGCATAGCCTATCATTTCCAATTCAATATTATAGTGCTTTTGAAGCAATTGTTCCGCAAGTTGATAATATTGTTCAGAAATACCATTCGTTCGGTCAAACGCTATGGAATATCCATCTGCCATACGCATGTAGTATCCCCATTTCAATACAAAGCTATCTTTCTCGTTAGCAATTTCTAATACAGGCTGCAATGACTTTTTTAATGTTACGGTATCCTTCCCAAAATTGACAGGAAGTTGTAGCACAGCTTCCAACTGACGAAGGGGATCTTCAATACGCGCTATTTCTTCTATAGATTGCCCAACAACTATATTCGTATTTTTAATGATCAGTATAACTAGGAAAAACAGCGAAAGCAAATAAATTTTCATTCTCAAAAGGTCAATTTTTTGTGTAAATGGCTAATAATAACAAGTTATTCCCAATAGAACGTAATAACAAATGCGGCGCTATCAAAATCTGACAAGCTCATACTCATTTATAAGTCGGACTTCCCAACCTCTATCAGAATGACTTTTTAATTTTTTTAGCAAAATGGCTAATCTTGACTCCTAAAACGAGGGTTTAGGCCCCGGTTCACAGTTGTAAATATACAATTAATTCGCCTAAGAGATCAATAAGATATATGAAAAAATTATTAGCACATGACTATAAAAAATACAGCTCATATGCCTTTATTCAAATAAGTATATATCGATAAATAGCAATGGAGATCACGGCCCGAAAGGCAGATGCCAATAAAACTGCAACACCTTTTTGACAGTAATGATTATAATATTACTAGACACGTGAAAATTTGATCCGTTATTAAAATAATAATTTAGCAATTCATATTCAGGAGAAATCAATACATATTCGTTCTATTTTACCGACCATTAAGAGCTCTATAATTACAGCACCTAAAGAGAAAGCAGATAATTTAACCAACGAATAGAAAATACTGATTATGCATTTGACAATTAAACCTGCGCAACAGTCTGATGCCTTTGCAGTACTTGAAATTAGGCTTAAGACTGACCCGATCCCATAAGATACTTTAAATTGTTCGCTCAATAAGTTCGTCAAAATAGAAAACAGAAAATTTTAATAACCAATATTAAGTTATAAATACCGCTAGGATTAATATAAAAGATATAAAAACGAGTTGTTAAAATTCACTATTTTTGTACAGATCAAAAATGAAAAATCAACTTCATCGACAACTCCGCATTTATAGGTATGTTTTTTATCGGGAGACATTAATAGATCCCTGGGAACATTTCTGGTCTTTCATCGGAGCTTTTGTGGGCATATTTATCATCGCTTTTATTCAATCGTTCCATTTTCCGCAATTAGAAAATATTTTCTTGATCGGGTCATTTGGCGCTTCATCGGTCTTGGTATACGGTGCCATACAGAGTCCACTTGCACAACCCCGAAATTTAATCGGAGGTCATTTTGTTTCAGCTATAGCTGGAGTTACCGTAGCACAATTGCTTCCAGATATCATCTGGCTTACCGCTCCCCTTGCTGTGGCCTTATCCATTGTGTGCATGCAACATACACGTACATTACATCCGCCGGGAGGAGCAACAGCACTAATCGCTGTAAGCAGCGGAACCAAAATTTCCTCGTTAGGGTATTGGTATGTTTTGAGTCCTGTGCTTTCCGGATGCCTGATTCTATTCGCAGTAGCGCTTATTTTTAATAATATCACTAAAAATCGGCACTATCCAGTTAAGAGATCACGTTTGCGTCGTTCACGTCGGCAGCATTTAAGATCACGATTTGGACGAACCAACGGGGAGTCATAATCTACTTTATTATAAGCGATGTTAAGTACTTGGGAATTTACTCATGTCCATATAAAATATCTCCCAGGTATGGCCATCATAGTCTTCCACCTTTCTTAACTGCATAAAACCATGATCCATCATTGGCATTGGCTCTATTCCTCCCGCCGCCAGCCCTTTATCAACAATTTCATTTACCCGATCCAGGCTCTCCACGGAGAGAGCAAACAGCCCAGCGATATGAGTTTTTGTATCAGCTATCGGCTTATTCGTAAAGGATTTAAACTTATCATGGGTCATGATCATTACAAAAATATGCTCACTCCAAACCATACATTTGGCATCATCATCACAAAATTGTAGATTTAATTCAAAACCCAATTGACTATAGAAATCCATTGATCTGTTTACATCTGCCACGGCGAGATTAATAAATACCTGTTTCATCTTTTAAATTTTTAATTGCTATTGATAACACAAAATTGCGCATTATGGATTACAAAAATCTTGGCATAGGGCAGGATTTAAAGATTCTGGGAAAATGCTCTGCATGGAATCTTTACTTTAATGCTTTTCTAATTTAAGTGTAATAAATTGTTTCCAATCACCGTTTTCCGACAGCAAATACCAATCTCCCACGCTATTGGTACAAAAATAATCTTAACATCGTTATATGCTCTTAGCATAAGACAATAAAATTCGTATCTGATTAAAATTCCATATCAGCTGGTAGAAAGAAGCTACAAAAGCTATATTTGTCTAATTACTAAGTATAATGTTATCCTTTAATTCTTAAACATGATCATCATAAGAACTTTCGGTGTTATTTTGCTCTTGCTAGGTTTATTTCTCGCATACAGGCTATCCAAAGACAGCAGATTGATGCTCTTTGGCAGCAAAATTAAAGCCGATGTCATTGGGATAGACAGTGTAAAAAACAAGTTCGCCTAGTGAAGGATTTAAGTAGTATTAATCCAAAAAAAGCACCTACTCATATGGACGTATATTATGAGGAAGATATCGGCATAAGTGATGGTTTTACGGTTGTATATGCTGTTTTTTCCATCATAAGCATCATCATGATAACCTTTGGCATCATAGCCATTCGCACCAAATACCTGCATTAACTTATATCAGCCTATTTGGAAAGTTCGGTAAGTTCTGCTTGGGAGAATATATGCTCCCCCTTGAGATAGCTATTTGCATCTTTCAGGTAGATATAGATTATTTTTCTAGCTTCTGGATTAGGCAGCTTGTATAGATTATGTACCAAAAACTCTTTATCCCGTAATCGGTCTTTACTATAATTCAAAAAAGATGGTGCATGTGTTTGTACACTCCAGCGAATAAAACGTAAATCAATATTATCAGGATATTTTATGATAACCGATTCCAATAGTTTTTTCCCTTTTTTAAATTGGCCCAACTTCGAAAAGGGATTTCCCATGTGCTTTGCCCAAAGGATCGTATAAGCGGCAAGATACCCTTTTTCAGTCGCCGTATTCGCCGCTGCTTCCAAGGTCCTTAGATTGGCTTCACAAAGTTTTTTGTCTTTAACCGCGACGGCATAATCAGCCCGCATTTTATCCACATTTATTTGTCCGAAACAACAAATTGTACTTAATATAAGAGAAACACAAACAAAAAAACGTATTACCATTCCAGATTCGATTAAATAAAATCAGCGTATCATCTAGATGAATTCAACAATAAATTGTCTTATCAGATTATTTACGCAGATTGCCGTTCCAATATAAAATTTATCCTGAGGTCATCTTTCACCCCTATTCTAGTTCATAACAATAATTAAAGCATCAGAGTTTTCTTATTTTTCTTTTTCATCAAAAACCGCTTTCTCTCGTTTGCCTGTCAAAAGCCATCGCAAACCAGCTGTCCCCTTCTTCATCTTAAGCTTCAACACGCCGCTATTCTTCAAACATTCTTACATCATAGCTTTTGATCACAGGACTTCCATGCAAGTATCTCGCTTTTCTCGTTATTTTCTTCCCATCCGATTGACGATAAAAGAGGAAGAGGTTTCCTTATTTTTTGCGTCGAATTTTATGGGTATCGGCGGATAGGAGTTTAAGGAATTCCTATTCGATTGCTCTCTTTCGGAAACAGGTTTTTCCCCAACAAACTTTCATCAACTTTTTTCCAGCTAAGCACAGATGAAGAACTTTTAATCAACTCCCCGGCATGATTATTAGAATCAATCAAACCCAAATTATCTTTATAAATGTAAGCCTTATAACAGGAAAAAGATAATTCATCCATTCTTTTGATTAGTAAGTAACTATGCTGATCAAGCGAATAGACCGCATAGAAGTAATCGAAGGTTCTTTCTTGCTTATGGATCACATGCCTGTTTTTCAGCACATAATTCCAGTGCTCAAAAATACTTCTGAGTGAACAGCTCATATTCTCCAGATTTTTTCAAACTAAAAGCTGAATTTAAACTACCCAACACCTTACCAAAGGTCTTAAAGCTTATTATATCATCTTGCTCAAGCGCTTGAATTAATCGTACCTCAAATTCTTCAGAGAGTGTACTTTTGGTCACGGAGTCTTGATTGGAAATCGCTTTACTGAGACAAAGAAATCTCCAAAACAGTGATCTATAGAGCCCACCATAAAAAACGAGCACAAATTGCAAATCAACAACTTTTCTTTACTCACAATTATTATTTTTACCGAACAGAAAAAACTGAAATATGATAACAGTAGCAATAATAGAAGATGAACCCGCTGTCCGTAAGGAAATAAGTTACCTTATACAACAAGAAACTGATACCGAACTAATTGGTTGGAGCGAAAGTGTTCGAACTGCTATAAAGCTAATTGAAGAAAAGCAACCAGATGTGGTCATGCTGGATATCCAACTTAAGGACGGTACAGCCTTTGATCTTCTAAAAAAACTCAATGTTATCCCGCAAAACGTAATATTCATCACAGCCTATAATCATTTTGCCATCAAAGCAATTAAATACGGTGCTTTGGACTACTTGCTAAAACCTATAGATCAGACCGAATTAAAAGAAGCGTTGGAACGCTATCGTCGTCGGAGCGATAATAATCCACAGTGGATGCAACAGTTAAATACGGCCCAACATGCACTGCACCTTGGTGATTTACCAGAAAGCATTGCTTTGACATCCATCCATAATATACGTATAGTTGCTGTCACTGACATCATATACTGTAAAGGTGATGGACCATATACTTTTTTCTTTCTGAGCGACGGATCCAAAGAACTCATATCCAAGCCATTAAAGTACTATGAAGAATTATTACCCGCCCCATATTTCCTACGTACCCATCAATCCTACTTGGTAAACCGCAAATATATATCTGGAGTTAATCGCTCGGAATATATCGTTTTGAAAAACAAAGAGGAAATCCCTATTTCATCACGAAGGAAAAACATAATTTTAAACCAGCTTTTCCCCGAGAAATGAAAAATCTACTAAAAAATATCTTCTTTTTGTTGCTTACTTTACACGTTGTATCTTGTGGCAAAAGACCCAAATTTTCTTCCCAAGATCGCGATGTTCTTTCAGCACAGATAAAACAACTCGAAGACAAAAGGTTGACCGCTACCAACGGTGACTCACTAAAGAGAGCCTGGCAAAATCTTGGCGAAAATCCAGGTATAAAAAATGATACCATATTCTTTGCAAGAGTTAAATACAATACTGCTCGGTTATATGCCATGCTTCAACAAGATTCTACCCATTTTTTTGTGGAGCAAGCACTCGAATTGATCGAACCTACAGTAGGTAATCTAAAATACAAAGCACTTATTTATAACGGCATCGGTAATATCCGTAGTACTGAAGCAAAAGAGCGTGAAGCAGGTTACTATTACAACAAAGCCGCTGCTATCGTTCTATCAGACACGACGGCAGGACTCTCAGCCGAAGCGAAATCAGCCATGTTGCTCTCTGCTGCACAAAATAATCTGAGCTCATTTCAATACAATCTTGCTGAAAAAATGAATCGGGCAGCCCTCAGTCTTTCAGATTCGCTCCCAAAGGATCATATCAATCGTCAACGTGTATTCGTACAGATGATCTATACACTAAATGCCTTACAAAGGTCTGCCAAAGAAATAGCGACATACCTCCATAAATTAGAGCAACTCCACCGACTATTTCCAGATAAGTATAACATCAGCTTTTTGTACGACTCGAAAATACAGTACTTCGAAACAACAAACCAGCAAGATTCATTATTACATTACCAGCTCATGAAAATTGAAATTGATGAGCGTCTAAGTAATATCAGGGAGTCCTCCGTATTGATGAATAATCTCTTTGTAAACTACTGTAATGTTGCATCAATTTATGTGTTATTTAAGAAGCCAATCCAAGCTACACAATATATAGTAAAAGCCAAAAAGCTGAGAGCCCAATTCCCGAAACTTATCTTTCCGCACAATGAAATACTATTTCAACAAAGTTTAGCTGAACTGTACCGTTTACAAGGCAAAAATGTAGAAGCAATCAACGTTTTACACGATATTGTTGAGTTACAGAAAGGTGTCTATCACTCGGAAAATACACAGGCAATTGCCGAAATGAACGCTTTATATCAATTGCAAGCCAAAGATCAGTCCATTCGTACATTGAACGAAAGCATTAAGATCAATAAACTGCAGTTACAGCAAAATCGGTTGTGGTTAGCCATTTCCTCTTTAGGTCTTATGCTATTGATCATTGTATTGTTATTCCTCTATTATAGTTTTCGACAACGACGTCTAAGCCAAGAGAAAGAAAAAGTCCTATTGCAGCAACAATTATTACGGACGCAGATGGAGCCGCATTTCATCTTTAACACCTTGTCCGCAGTACAGAGTTTTGTGCGATTAGACAAAAAAGAAAGCGCCATCAAGTACCTCAATCGCTTTAGTCGTTTATTACGGAGCAACCTGGAACTAAGCCGAGAGAATCTGGTACCTCTGAGTGAGGAGATCGAAACACTGGAAAATTACCTGATCCTACAGCAAATGCGTTTTGAATATGCATTTACCTACCGCATTACGCAGCCGGACGAACAGGATCTCAGTGCCATCATGTTACCGCCGATGTTGATACAACCCTATGTCGAGAATGCGATCTTACATGGTATTGACCTCGAAACCTGTAAAGGCAATATCGACATTCATTTTCAATTGGAAGGAGATATTTTATCTGTAGATATCCTTGATAGCGGCAAGTCTGAGCCAGATATCCAAGAAACTCCACATCGCTCGCTCTCGGGAACAATCAGTCATGAAAGGATGCAACTCCTGGGCAGGAAAGCAAGCATAAAAATCACGAAAAATCCTGAAGGAGGGACACTTGTCAAATTGCAAATACCTGTAGCATCCTGATTATCTCTGTAAGGCAATCAAAAAAAATATCGTATAGCGATCGGCCTTTTTTCGAGTGCGAAACAATCTACAAAAAAGGCATATTTGTCCCAAATAAGGGTAAATATCATTGCTTGGTGGTTAACAATGATAGATTTCGCCAGCACCGATTGCAGCGTCTAATTGTCCGCAACTGAACAAAAACATGTTCGAATATGAACAGTCCCGCTACACAATAAAAAAACATAAACAACTAAAAATCAAATTATTAAAACAATGGCAAATCAATTGCAATTTCATTTTGATATAAAATGGTCATCTATTGATAATTGATAGCGCTATGTTAAAAATCTACATAAAAACTGCTTGGAGAAGTTTAAAAAATCAACGCTTCTTCTCATTAATAAAAATAGGCGGATTTGCCTTTAGCATGGCGATCTGTATGCTTATTGTTTTGTACGTAAAGCACGAGTTGAGCTATGATAAATTTTACAAAGATTCCAATCTACTTTTCAGGGTCGTAGGCATAATCAATAAAGACAATACTGTTCTAAAAGGATTATCGCTTCCAGCTCCGGCCGGAGCAACTTTGAAGGGAGAATTTCCAGAAATTATTGCCTCTGGAAGATTATTAACAAACCCTCTTTTTGGTGCTGGAACCAATCAAATCGCCACAACAGGCAATGCCGAACTATTTTCCGAAGAAGGCTTCTGTTTTGCGGATCAGGCGATCATGGATTTCTTTCCAACCAAGACAATCTTCGGTTCATTAAGCCATGCACTCGACAATCCAAAGACTATTGTAATCACTAAGCGGAAAGCAGCGAAACTCTTTAACGGAAATCCGATCGGAAAACGCATCTATTTAAATAATGATAGATCAAATGAGTATTCCATTACAGCAGTCATCGATGACATTCCCACAAACTCCAATCTATATGGATTTGATTTCTTTATGACTTTAAGTGGTCATGAGCCTTATGAAGGAGAAAAATTAAATTGGCTTGCCTCCAACTATACAACCTATTTTAGAGTCAGAGAAGGTACCGATATTCAGCAACTGGAAAAGAAAATCACAAAATCTTATATTCAAGATCATTACAAACCTGCTATTATACAAGCAGGCATGGCGGTTAATGAAGAGATGTGGAATTCCGCAAAAATGACCTTGCAACCCGTGGAAAAGATTCACTTATATTCCAACGATATACAAACCCATAAGATCGAAAGTCAAAATAGAGGCGATATTCGACTGGTCTATATCTTTGGGGGAATAGCAGCATTTATATTGATTATCGCCATGATCAACTTTATTAACCTGTCCACGGCCAATGCCGCTGCACGTGCAAAAGAAGTGGGTATTCGAAAAACCATTGGTTCTGATCGAGGGGCGCTCGTCATCCAGTTCATGACAGAATCTTTTTTATACAGTGGAATCTCGATCGTATTTGCTTTATTTTTCGCGGTGCTTCTACTCCCTTTTTTCAATAACATCGCAGGTAAATCTTTGGTTTTCCCATGGGCAACTTGGTATTTCATCCCATCCCTTGTCGTCTTCGGTTTATTCATAGCCATTGTATCGGGAATTTATCCTGCAATGTATCTTTCTAAATTTAAACCGATTACAGTATTAAAAGGACATGTAAATCTAAAATCAACCCGCAATTGGTTTCGAAATGGACTTGTTATCTTCCAGTTCGCAACATCTATTATCCTAATTATTGGCACCTTGGTCATCAACCAGCAGATAAAACATATTTTAAATAGAGATCTGGGTTTCGATAAAGAACAGGTTCTCGTATTACGAGGGACAGGCACTTTGGATGGAAAGCAAAAGTCATTAAAAAATGAATTAAAGGAATTATCGTCCGTAGCTTCTGTCTCTATTGGTGATTATTTACCCGTTACGATGGACGGTGTAAAACGTAATGGAAACTCATTTTGGATCGATGGTAGACAAAACGAAGAGGTAGGTGTAAGTGGTCAAAACTGGATCGTTGATGATGATTATATCTCCACCTTCGGTATAAAAATCCTCGAAGGGCGTAATTTCAATATGAACATGCCAACAGATTCAGCAGCCGTAATTGTCAATCAGAAAATGGTAAAAGAGTTAAACCTCAAAAATCCAATCGGCTCAAAAATCCGAAATTATGCACCGCTTACTATAATTGCTGTAGTCGAAGATTTTATCTTCGGAAATATGCACAATGAGGATGCTAAACCACTGGCATTAGTTGTTGGTGGTAGTCCTAATATGATGTCCATCAGATTAAAATCGGACAAAATTGAACAAAGCATTGATCAAATTACAGGCGTTTGGAACAAATTCTCTCCACATCAGAAGATCCAATACACCTTTTTGGATGAAGGCTTTGCTATGTTGTATGCAGATGTACAACGGACGCAGGTTATTGTCTCAACCTTTGCGGGTTTGGCTATATTAATTGCCTGCTTAGGTTTGTTTGGACTTGCTGCATTTGTTACCCAACAACGGACAAAAGAGATCGGCATCCGAAAGGTTCTCGGCGCGAGTTTGCCTGGAATAATAAAATTGCTATCAACTGACTTTATAAAACTTATTTTCATCGCCTTTCTAATCGCCTGCCCCATTGGCTGGTGGGCAATGAACACTTGGTTACAGGACTTCAATTACAGAATCAGTATTCAGGCCTGGATATTTTTACTTGCAGGAATCGCCAGCATGTTGATTGCATTTGGAACCATCTTCTACCATGCGCTAAAAATAGCGCGAATAAATCCAGTTAATAGTTTAAAAGACGAATAAATTTGCATTCAGACACAAAACCTCTCTTCTCAACCTTTCCTCAAGGCAGCTCGATCAACTACTCAGGCAAGAAGCGATTACGGTAGCTGGAAAATACCTACAGAAAAACATAAGGCAAAAAACAGAGATCGCATTGGAATTGATTGTAAAAAACTTACAGGATACTGTGTAACAAGCTCCAACGTATATGGTAACGGATTGAACTGATCCTTGATTTTAAAAAAAATAGCCCAATTTCTGTTTTTTTTATTAGAAAGCCATAGTCTATCACAAAAAAGGGAACCGTTGGTTCCCTTAATTTTTCATATTAAAATCAAATTACTTTTTATAATGAAAGTACTTTTTATAAGGTATTCTTATACCTATTCTTGCTGAAGTTTATCCGATAAAAGCTTCATATAAAAACCGCCAACGACACTACGTGCTTTAAAATTCTCCCGTATTCCGGTATTGGCATCGTAAAAATCATTTAGTGGGACACGCGATTGTGTTTGGATCGCATGATTGTAAACCGGGTGTACCAAAGCTTCAAATTCTTCTTGAGTCGGTGCAAATGTTGCAGTCCACAAAATCCAGTCGTTTTTGGTATACGCTTTTCGGCTATCCAATGGAATTCCAAATCTACTTTGTTTGGTGAGGTAATACTTGATCTCCGTATTATAGACTTTTTGCGGAAACAAATTTAGTCCAAGCACTTTGTCCCAGATCAGATTATATTTTTGGCTCCAGGTATTTTTATTGTCAAATGTCAGTGCATAATGATCTCCGGCATCGGCCATTTCCATCCATTTTGGCACCATCTCCTCGGCGATGGCACGATATTTCTTTGCGGTCTCAGTTTCACCGATCGCTTCGGCCATCTGTGCATAACAGGCAATCCCCACAATCGCCTTCACCGATAAATTTGCGTTGCGAGCAAGGTGACCGGCAAAATCATCCGTACACAATTGTGTTTTAGGGTCAAAACCATCCTTCACAAGATAGTCCACCCAAGTGGTAAGCGTCTTCCAGTGCTTCTTTGCATAGCTCGCATCGCCCTGTACTTTCGAAATCGCCGCCGTTAAAATAATCATATTTCCAGACTCTTCAACAGGCATCGGTTCGCCATACGTCTGCCCGTTGGCCAATGGATATGTCCCCAAATCATGTGCCGCCCACGGGTGAGGATATTTGCCGCTTTCACTAAAGTAAAAGATACCGGTCAACATGCCCTTCAGCAATTCCGGATTATAGATCAGATATAATGGTGCAGATGGATAAGTGACATCGACCGTATTAATAAAACCGCCGCTGTTGTTTTCCTTAGACAACCACAACAATTCACCCTGCGGACTTTTTACCAGTGTATGGGCAGCAATACTTTGCCGATAAGCCAATGTTGTTAAATGGGCATATTCCTTTCCTCCTGATTTCAATGCATCAGCATAGACTTCCTTGTCGAAAGCCATACACCTGTCCATCACGGAGCGATATTCATTGGCCGCTAACGTGAGCTGATTTTCGATGGTTTCTTTACCGGAATTATTCCACCAGGGCCGCAGATCTTTTTCGAAATATTGGATAGCATAAATTTCATCATACCCAAGTTCAACAAAGCGTTCAACTTCTTTGTTTCCCACTGTCCCAAAAGAAATGATTGTATTCAATGATAATGCTGTTCCCCTTGTACTTGTTGACTTCGTATTCCCCTTTCTAAAGTCGTCTACTGCGGTTGCAATTGGACTTACAAATTGTTGGGCTTGATCCGCTTTTGGGGAAGCGACATAAAAATACCCCCAGTCAATCCGCATATCATCCGCACCTTTTTGTAAAATAGGTTGTTCGACAGTCCCCGCTTTCAAAATAGCTAATTTATCGGTTTCATATTTTTCAGCAGTGACCTCCTGTGAAGGCTTATAAACCGCAATATTGGATGCAGCACTTAGAAAAACCTTCACGGCATGTTGTTTTCCATCATTTGCCTTAACCTGATAGGTTATATAAGATACTGGTCTAGCCAATAGATTGAGATCATCCATCAATAGCGGTGATGTAAACGTCAGTTTTAGATCGACGTTACCAGCCTGGAAGCTGTATATGGTCCGAGTGGCTGTTACTTCTACGTCTTTCTGTAGGGCAGTTTGCACTTTAGGCCCGCTTTCTTTAAGTTTATCTACCAAGCCAAAGTCAAGATAACGGCCGCCAGCAGTATTGCGCAGATGGATAGCGATTTGATTTTGTCCCGCTTTTAGGTCAGATTTATTTATTGGCAGATACGTGAAGCTGTTTGTCCAACCTGCTTTTTCATAAACCTTTTTTCCATTTAAAAATACCACCACATTATCATCATGGTTCAATTTTAAGAACAGTTCGTTGATGCGTTGCGGATCGGTCACATTGAAAGCTCGGCGTACCCAGATATCATCGGATTTCCACAAAGTCTTGGCATGTCTTTGGTCATCTCCTATGGGAGCAGCACCAGATTTCCAGTTACTGCCCTTATAAGAAGAAGACTCCCAGCCTCCTTCAGGTTTAGATTCCGTATATTGTACGGTAAAGGGCTGCTCCTCCGCTGTAGGAAGAATAGTTTTATAACTGGGTTCCTCCTTGCCGAGAAAACGGTAGATATTACCATCAACATTGATCAGTCCGAGAAGTGAATGGTCAGCTTCCGTCCAGTGTTTGGTAGTCGATGCATTCAGCTGGTCCGTCATTGACCAGATACTAAAGTTTGGATTGTGTGTAATCAATGGGTAAGCTGGAGCCTTTCGTTGTTGGGCCTGTACTGTAAAAAAGCTCGATATACAAGCTAGCAAGCAACAAAAACTCACTTTTCCGAGTTTGTTCATCTTATAAATAGGTTTTTTAAAGGGTTTAATCATATATTTTGATAAAATTAGCCACAGCTCTATTTCAGTGCCGAAAATAGTTAGATAACCATAATGCCCAAAAATGCTTCATAGCAAATTACGTTGGAATAACTGACATTCAACCGCCTCTTCGTATCATTTTATATGCAATTTATATCATAATTACAGCAGGTGCTCACCATAAGATATCAACAAAGAAAAGAATTGAGGAATATTACAGCAGCTGACAGCTAGGTTCCATAAAAACATTATTATCTTTGGCTATTCGATCAGGCGGGTTAAGCTTATAGATTTTGAATCAATTTTACCTTGGAGAATATGAAAGGATTTTACATTTTTTTCTTAACGATTATACTTTGCTTTTGTTCAATGATCAATGGGATCTACGCACAAGAAAGTGATTCAATCAATAAAAAAGAACTTGGGCTAAGCACATTGTTAAATGATATCCGACAACAACAGATCAACGATTCGCTTGAACGCCAGAAACTACAGCAGGAAATCGCTAATCTCAAAAGTCAAAATAGCCCCAAGAAAGAAAATCTAAAACAGCAACTCAATGAGTTTGACGAAGAAAATAACTTGCGCAAGCAACAGTTAAAAATCAAAGTTGACTCGATCAAAAAAAATACCAAACGATATGCAGTCGCGCCATTTAATGACACTCTTTTTTATATTTATAACAAATTAGGGTCATCCCTGGCCAAAGATCGCGCCTATAATGTGGTCAACAGAATTGAGAACCTCTATGAAGATGACTTTGTAAAAGTAGATTCCTTTAAAATTGAAAACAATGAAATCAGCGCAGACATTGTTTACAAAGACCTGATCATTACCTCCATAACAGAGCTTGACGCCCTACTTGAGGGGAAAAGTAAAGAAGAGATTGCTACACAATACCTCAAGCGTATCCAAGAGGCCATCAATCAGGAACGCGCAGACAATAGTATCACCAAAATTCTGATCCGGACAGGACTTGTCCTCCTTATACTGATCATCTTTTCGATTTTGGTATTTTTAATCAACAGACTAAAAAAGTATGGTACCAATCGCCTTTTGACCGAACGTACAGAGCGGATCAAGGATGTGAAGATCAAAAACTACGTACTCGTTACCTCTGTTCAGAAAACTCGTATTTTCATTAACACAATCAATATCGCACGTTGGGGACTGATCACACTGATTGCTTTTATCATGCTTCCGATCGTTTTCAGTGTCTTCCCTTTTACACAGAGCTGGGCCTCCAATCTAATCGGACTTTTTACCAAACCCTTGAAAAAAGCTGTCTTGGCCATTTGGGATTATATTCCAAACCTGATCACCGTTTTCGTCATTCTATTTGTCATGCGTTATGCGATACGCTTTGTCAAATATATCTTTAACGAAATTGATAAGGGTAAATTGGAGATCAATGGATTTCATCGTGAGTTTGCCATGCCTACATTTACCATTGTCCGATTTCTACTTCAAGCCTTTACATTAGTACTTGTATTTCCCTATCTTCCTGGAGCGAATTCAGACATCTTCAAAGGAATATCTGTTTTTATCGGTGTGTTATTCTCCCTCGGGTCATCCTCAGCCATTTCAAATATCATCGCCGGTCTCGTCATTACCTACATGCGTCCTTTCCGCATTGGGGACCGCATTACAATTGCAGATAAGACTGGCATTGTTATTGAAAAGTCACCGTTGGTAACCCGGTTACGCACGATTAAAAATGAGGAAATCACGATTCCAAATTCCTCCATCCTATCGGGCAACACGGTCAATTATTCGACCTTTTCAGAAGAAGGAATATGCTTTCAGGTTGAACTTACCGTAGGATATGAAGAATCGTGGCAACGTATACACGAATTACTACTTAAAATTCCTCCTCGTATCGCACGTGTAAACCAACTTCCCGCGCCATTTGTATTGCAAAAGAAACTCGATGATTTCTACGTTCTTTATGAACTGAATGTTTATATTTCTAGATCAGCCGAAATTGAGCTAGCCAAGTCCGAAATCTATCAGCTCATTCTAAATGACTTTCTAGCGGCTGGTATCGAAATGAATGGACCGCACCTATTCGCAAAAGTGGACCATGTACCACAATACCAAAATGATAGTACAAGTACAAAAGGCTAAAACTCGTTAATCTGTGTTGTCATATCAGATTGTTCAACTTGTAGCATCATCTTTGCCAGATTTCCTAGTTGGACCAAGGCAAATCTCAGCTCATCCGTCCAGGGCAGTCCAAGACAGAGACGCATGCAATTTTGAAATTGATTTTGCAGGGTGAACATCCTCCCCGGAGCAATACTCATATTCATTTTTAATCCGTAGTTGTAAAGCTTGATTGTATCAATACTTTTAGGAAGCTCTACCCATAAAGCTAATCCTCCTTGAGGCCGACTTATTCGGGTTCCCTCTGGAAAAAACTCTGCGATCACATTGGCATAACGTTGATAGTTTTCCATTAATGTTTTTCGAAGCTGATGAAGATGGTGATCATATCTTCCTGTTTTCAAAAAGTTACCTACCGCTTCGTGAATTAATGCAGTAGATGATAAGGCATGGATTAAT
Source organism: Sphingobacterium prati (assembly GCF_013167215.1). Taxonomy (GTDB): domain Bacteria; phylum Bacteroidota; class Bacteroidia; order Sphingobacteriales; family Sphingobacteriaceae; genus Sphingobacterium; species Sphingobacterium prati. Next base: position 183,510 of record NZ_JABJWY010000016.1, on the reverse strand, counting down.
TTCAGCCGGAGAATCTGATCTTTATATTTACCCGCAGCGACCCACCCCACCCGGTAGCCGGGTGCTAATGTTTTTGATACCGAACCACACCATAGGACATTCCCTTCTTCGTCAAACGTTTTACAACATTTAGGGCGTTCACGGCCAAAATAGATGTCGCCATAGGTATCATCCTCTATTAGCGGAACCTTATACTTGGCGAGTAAGCGGACTACTTCCATTTTATTCTTATCAGGCATACAATAGCCTAAGGGCGTATTGAAATTGGGAACAAGCAGGCAAGCATCAATTTGAGGCAATAAGCGCTCAAGCGAATGGGTATCAATCCCCAAAATTGGATCGCAGGTCAATTCGATGACTTTTAATCCCAAACTCAGTACCAACTGTAAAATCCCTGGATAACATGGACTTTCTAATGCAATGGTATCCCCAGGTTTGGTTAATGCCATCAAGCAGAGTGATAGCGCATGCATACAGCCATTTGTCGTAATAACATCTTCTGCTGTCAATGTACCACCCCAAGCCATCGAACGTACCGCTATCATCCTACGCAGTTTCAAGTTACCTTGCAAAGATTCGTACTCGGCACCACCACCGTTCAATTCCCGGGTCGCCATCAAAATCTCTTTTTTTAATTTTGCCAAAGGCAGCAATTTCCCCGAGGGAACACCTATGGAAAACAAAGTTAGATCATGACGTCCCATATTGGCATAAACACTACTTATCAACTCATCAGGCTCCGCACCATCTTTCATAAGCCCCATTTGGGGCATTTGTGGAAGTTGCAACTTATGCTGATTCAAAGCATTGACAAAATACCCAGATTGCGGTTTCGAATAGACTAACGACAGTGCCTCCAGCGCCACAAAAACACGTTTAGCTGTATTCATACTGATGCCGTGTTCTTTGCTCAACATACGTACAGAAGGGAGCCGTTCATTGGCCTTGAGAACACCATTATATATTTTATCAGCTATATTTTGAGCCAAAACACGGTATAAAAAGTCTTTTCCCATCTCGTAAAGATAACTGTATCCATCAATTAAACAAAAACTGTAACTGTACTCAATCCTTAGTATTAGCGAGATTTGTAACAGAGTTTAATTAATCCGACGATGAGTATCAATACAGGAGAGACAAAATCAAGTGGCTGGCTAAATGGTTTAGTTGGCGTTATTATATTTAGCGGATCACTGCCAGCTACACGCATAGCTGTTTTAGATTTAGATCCGTTCTTTGTGACAGTAGCCCGTGCTTCTATTGCGGGACTGCTTGCGCTATTGGTTTTGTCGATCAACAAGGAAAAATTCCCTCCAAAAACACAATTTTTATCACTTGGTATTGTAGCTTTGGGGGTAGTCATTGGATTTCCTTTATTGAGCGCATTAGCGTTACGGTATGTTACGTCAGCACATTCCATTGTCTTTGTCGGAATATTACCGCTGTCGACAGCAGTGTTTGGTATTATTCGTGGTGGCGAGCGCCCGCGTCCGGTTTTTTGGATATTTTCAGTAATGGGCAGTCTCCTGGTTGTTGGCTATGCGCTCGTGCAGGGAATAGCCTCTTCCCCAATTGGTGATATGCTAATGCTCTTTTCAGTTATTCTCTGTGGACTTGGCTATGCAGAAGGGGGAAAACTTGCAAAGACGCTAGGCGGTTGGCAGGTAATTTCCTGGGCCCTTGTATTTTCAATGCCGGTCGTCCTTCCACTGAGTTTTCTTTTTCTTCCAGCCACAATAACACATGTTGGTATAGGAGCCTGGACAAGTCTCGCCTATGTTTCTCTTTTTAGTATGTTTATTGGCTTTATTTTCTGGTATAAAGGATTAGCGCAAGGCGGAATTGCCACCATCGGCCAGTTGCAGCTCCTTCAACCTTTTTTTGGTCTAATTTTAGCGGCCAGTCTCCTTCATGAAGAAGTGAGTGTCGGAATGTTATTTGTCACTGTCGGTATCATCGTATGTGTAGGTGGTGCTAAAAAGTTCGCCAAGTAACAAAGAATGAGCTTGCCGAACCTGTTAAAAGTAAAATCGGCAACAATATCTAGTAAAGACGTTAAAATAGTTACTGGACTACCCGCTTTATTAAAGTTGGCCCATTTAGTTGCTTCATTTTAGCCTTATTTTTGTAGTGAACAAAAAAATATCGTTTGTATGTATGTACCCAAACATTTTCAGTTTGAAGACTATAAGGAACAGGTTGCATTTATGAAACAATATAGTTTTGCAACGATCGTATCCATTAAAGACGATCGTCCAATAGCCACTCAACTGCCCTTTGAGATAAACGAACAGGCAAATAAACTTTTTTTAACCTCTCATTTTGCCATTGCAAATGAACAGACCAATTACATCGAAGCAAATACTTCATTGGTTATTTTTTCGGAACCGCATGCGTACATATCCCCTATACATTATGACAAAGCAGAAAGCGTTCCGACCTGGGATTACATCGCCGTACATGCCTACGGAACGGCAAAGATTATAACCGAAGAAGAAGCAAAACTTAACGCACTTGAACAAATGATCAGAACTTATGACAATGATTATTTAACCCAATGGCAAGGGCTATCCGATCGTTTTAAAAAAGGGATGATGCGAGGGATCGTCGCCTTCGAATTGGAGGTAACCACTATTCAGGGGCAAAAAAAGATTAGCCAGAACAAAACTGCTTCAGAAAGGGAGCGTATTGCGGCCTATTTGGAAAACGGCGACAACCAGGTCGAAAAAAGTATTGCCGAATCGATTAGAAATCTATAGTCTCAATGTAAAAGATACGTAAAATGAACAAAAATTCAACAGACATAAAAATCCTTAAAGTCAAAATGACAGATATTGATCTATTGCAAAGCATAGGTCAGAAGACTTTCGCAGAAACATTTTCTGAGGGCAATACAGCAGCCAATATGGCGAAATATTTGGCAGAAAAGTTTTCAAAGGAAACACTACTAGCCGAATTGAGCAATCAAGGGTCGGAATTTTATTTTGCACAACAAGATGATAGCATGATTGGTTACCTCAAAATAAATAGCGAACAGGCACAAACCGAATTACAGCATGAACATGCACTAGAAATAGAACGTATTTATGTACTACAGGAATTTCACGGAAAAAAAGCGGGGCAGCTCCTCTATGAAAAAGCATTGGAGGTGGCTAAGTTAAAAAACGTACAGTTTATTTGGTTGGGCGTTTGGGAGGAAAACCTTCGTGCAATTAGCTTCTATAAAAAAAATGGTTTCATCCCCTTCGATAAACATATTTTTAGATTAGGTGACGATGAGCAAACCGATATTATGATGAAAAAAAATATAGTTAATCAATAATTCCAAAGAATGAACGCGACTATTATCGACAATATAAATGCGATACTGCGGCGTATTGAAAAGGCCTGCGAAACAAGCAGCCGGGATCCACAGGAAGTAAAATTACTGCTCGCAACAAAAACCGTAACAGCGGAACGTATTAAAATCGCTTTACAAGCTGGACAGACCTTAATTGCCGAAAACAAAGTGCAGGAATTAAAGGAGAAATATGAAGATCTGCAGGAAATTCCTCACTGCAGTCATTTTATCGGACACCTACAAACCAATAAAATCAAAGAAATTCTTAGGTACAATATCTCCTGCGTGCAATCTGTGGACCGACTGGAGTTGGCTCAGAAGCTACATCAAAGACTCAATTCTGAAAATAAATCCTTAGATATACTCATTCAGGTAAACACATCTTACGAAAAAAGTAAATATGGTGTTGCCCCAGATCAGGTCATTGACCTTGTCAGGCAGATTGCAACTTTCAGCACCTTGCATATAAGAGGGCTGATGACGATCGGTCTCCTGAGTACCGAGGCTGAACAAATACGCAAGTGTTTCCAGTTACTCAAACAGATTCAACAAGAAATTGTTGAACTCGATATCCCAAACGTAGCCATGCAAGAACTATCCATGGGGATGAGCGGTGATCTGGATATTGCTATCGCTGAAGGCGCAACTATTGTACGGGTGGGTACTGCAATATTCGGTCAGCGAAATACTCCTGATAGTTATTATTGGAATGAAAATAAACAGTTGATTTAAAATACAATTTATGCATATTCATTTTATTCAACATGAAGAGTTTGAGGCTCCAGGGGCTTACTTGGATTGGGCAGTCGAGCGGCAACATACAATAACTTTCTCCAGGGTATATCGCTATGATGTGCTACCGCTAGACTGCACTGCAATAGATTTACTGGTTATTATGGGTGGGCCCCAGAGCCCAGATTCGCCTCAACAAGCATATCCCTATTATAATGCCGCTGCTGAAATTGCATTGATCACACAATGCATTCACGCTGATAAAGCCGTTGTTGGAGTTTGTCTCGGAGCACAGTTAATTGGTCAAGCCATGGGGGCAACATACGAACCTAGCCCAGAAAAAGAAATAGGTGTCTTCACGATCCAACTAACTGAAGACGGTTTACAGGATGGGAAAATACAGCATTTTGGTAAATTTCTGGCTGTCGGCCATTGGCATAATGATATGCCCGGAATCAGTACAGCCAGTCAGGTACTCGCAACCAGTGCCGGCTGTCCGCGGCAGATCGTAAAATACGCCGATCTGGTGTACGGCTTCCAATGCCATATGGAACTCAATTCAGAAGTTATCGAACCACTGATCCATTCCGAAAAAGACCTTTTACACAAAAGCCAACAGCATAAATTTGTGCAGGCTCCGGATGAAATCCGTGGCTATGATTATGCCGACATGAACAACAAGCTATTTCAATTTCTTGATCACTTGGAAGCTGCATATCAGCAACAAAATAGCATTTAAAAGGAATTCCGTAGTAAAAATACGTATCGTTCAGCGAGTAAACGCTAAGCTATCTCCACCTTGTATACCAAGCTCCGCTGAAAATAATACAACCAATACCAGATTTATCGTATATTTTAGCGGTCAGGTATAGAAAAAAACTGTAGATTTAATGATCAAACAAAACGCTGATGGATTTTAAATTTAAGTATCTTTTGTACGGAAGTCTTTTATTAATCACAGGTCTTTTGCTCTTTTCCTGTTCCATAAAAAAGAATGATGAAAATCTGATCTGGTATGAAAACCAAATTATTGAACAGGTTGTACCTGAACAAGATTCGGTTTACAGAATACAGATCGGTATGATGGCCGCTTCTTTTTGGCTGGATAACAAAAATGCCGAACGAAAGGATGAATTAAACCTTTTACAAAAGAGTTTAAAACAACGGGATTTGCTTACGATCGGCGTAGAAAAAGGAACCAATAAAATCATTCGTGTCGACAAATAACAATAAGCAGCTTGTAGTTTGCAACGCTAACACGAATGATCTCCACAAATTTTCATATAGCGATGTGTGTAGTTATCCCTTTGCTTAGGCCAGAAGTTTTAACACTCCTGCCAAAATGGAATTAAGCTATTCTTTCCATTAAATAAATCTGAGGGTCCTCTTGCAACTTCTCACCAGCCATTTCACCAAACGCAAGAATATAAGGCTGCTGATTATGATGATCCAATCCCGCTCGGCTTTCCCAAATTTCATAAAAGATAAATTGGTTCTCATCCTCAGTCGTCTGATGTAGGTCATATTGAACACAAGCAGCTTCTTTACGACTCTCTTCGACCATATGTTGCAAAGCGGCCATAACTTCGCCTCGGTACACCGGATTTGCTTTTAAAATAGCAGTTATATAAATCCTCATGATAATTGATTCTCAAAGTAAAATACTTCTTCCAGATATTCTTTATACTCCTTTTCATAATTATCGACGCGCTCTTGTGTCGCACCTTTTTCCATATCATGGAAATGGAAACTTCCAATACTTTCCAGACCCGCAAATTGATTCATCTTATGGAAACCAAACAGGACACCTTCATCGACAGAATGTTGGTCGAAAAACTCTCCTTCCATCGTAAATGCCGTATCTGGCGCATTCCAACTCGAGGTTACAAAATACTTTTTTCCATGCATTAGACCACCGGTGCCATAATTGATTGCGGGATTCTTACGTGAACGACCATCACTCCTATAAATTCCATTATTATGTCCAGCCGTAAAAACTTCATCGATATAAAGCTTCAGACGATTGGGTACCTGAAACCACCATACAGGAAAATGATACACAATAATATCCGCCCATTTAAAATTTTCTGCTTCTACCATTGGATCAAATGCATCATTTACATTTGTCACACGGGTTTCAAATCCGTTTTTACCTAAAGTTTGTACCGTCCAATTCGTAATTGTGGTATTAAAAGAACCACCCGAGTGTGCGAATTCCTGTCCGCCATTGATAATAAATATATTCATTTCTATAATTTTTCTTATTGATAATACAAATTTCTATCATTATTATAGATAATACAAATAATTTAAATTGTATATTTGTATCATTAAAATAATAGATATGAAATGGAACTTAGAATGGCTTCGCACTTTTAAAGCGATCTATGAGACCGGTACACTGTCTGCAGCAGCACAAGAATTGTTTATTTCGCAACCTGGTGTAAGCTTGCACCTCAACTCTTTGGAAGCTTTTACTGGACACAGACTATTCGATCGTTCAGCACGTAGAATGGTGCCGACCGAGAAAGGTAAAATTTTATACAACTATATAATTGATCCGCTTAAGAAGCTTGAGACAGGCGAACAGCACTTTCACAAACGGGCGCTCGATGAACGTATTACCATAAGCATCGGGATGTGCTTTGAAACCTTCCAATATACCTTAGAGGAGCATATTGCGCAACTTCCATTTAACCTGATCATTAAATTTGGTGAATACCCGCAGATGCAACAAGATCTGGACAATGGTCTGCTCGACTTGATTATAACACCGCAAAAGGGCAATCAACAGAATTTGATTTATGAGGCCTTTTCGAAAGAACGCATCGTATTGATTGCCGGTTGCCAGACAGATACTGCTGACGTAGAAGTCTTATTGCAGGACAGTAAGATTAAGGAAGCTTCTCAGCTCTTAAAAAAACAATTATGGTACAGTACCGCAGCAGATATGGATCACCTCAGAAATTTCTGGTCAACGCATTTTGGCGAACATCCAGATTTCAGCCCCAATTACATTGTGCCCAATATCAGTTCCATTATACGGTGTCTTAGCAACAATAAAGGCTTTTCCATTGTTCCCGATTTTTTATGTGCAGAGGCTATTGCTTCGGGCAAAATCAAACTTGTATGGGAAGGTCAATCTCCTGTTGAGAACACACTTTATTTTGGAACACGTAAGAAAACAATGTACCAAGAGGAAATCAGTCAATTGGAAACATTGTTACAGGAAAAATGGTAGCTTCCTTATTGATTCAGCATCTTACTTAAGAATTCGGGAGTCACGCCGATATAAGCTGCCACTTGCTTTTGCGGTAGGCAGGCGATCAGGGTGGGGTACCGTGTGCAAAATCGTTCATAACGTTCCTTAGCAGTCAAACGAAGGTTTTCCATCGCACGGCTTTGGTAATATACCAAGGCGTTCTCTGCAAGTACCCTGAAGTAAATATTCAATTGTGGGATTTCCTTGTACAGCTTATTCAGATCTGCCTTTGCGATCATTGCGATCTCAGAATCAAATACAGCATCCACGGCAAGATGTCCAGGTTGGCCTGTTACGAGGCTATACATATCCCCTATCCACCAGCCTTCGGGAGCAAATTGCTGAATATACTGATAACCATTTTCATCTACACAATAACTGCGCAGACAGCCCGAAACGACAAATAGCGCATAACGACTGATATCCCCCTCCAACAATAGAAATTGTTTTTTTTTAACCTTCTTCTCTTTAACAAAAGAGAAGAAAAGCTCCCTCTCCTCCGCATTGAGATGAATCTGATTCAGGAGACTCTCCGCTAATAGCTTTTGATCCATACGATAATACTGATTGGTATACGACAAATATAGTTTATCCATAAATCTGAACCAAGGTTTCCGACAATTGTTTTATTCCCTTTAGAAAGCTAAGGAAGTCCGCCCGGACAAGAGGATTGCCAAACCCGGAGCAACTCCCTAGACTATCGGATTTTATTGGAAATATATCTCTGATATTTTATAACTTCACAAGGATTAAGCAATAAAAACATCATTTGTCGATGAAAGAACATCAATATAAAGCGACCGTTGAATGGACGGGCAATTTAGGAAGTGGTACAGATCATTATAAAAACTATGAACGAAGTCACCAGATCAGCATAAAGGACAAAGTGATTATCCAGGGCTCTTCTGATCCGGCATTTCGCGGGGATCCCAACAAGCACAATCCTGAAGAACTACTACTTGCTTCGTTATCTTCCTGCCATATGCTATGGTATCTTCATTTCTGTTCGGTCAACAATATTATTGTGGAATCGTACATCGATCATGCCATAGGAACAATGGTGGAAGAAGAAAGTGGCAAGGGCTTTTTTAAAGAGGTCGTACTTAGCCCCTCGATCCGTGTATAGCGACCAGAAATGATCGCCAAAGCGATAGCACTTCACAAAAAAGCCAATGAATATTGCTTTATCGCGAATTCACTGAATTTTCCCGTGATCCATCAACCTCATGTAAGCGCTGAAGAATAATCTTACCTATTCCCTAAGCGCTCTTGTAGTTCCCTTCTAAAAGTAATCCCAACGGGTAGGTTTGTATCATTGATCTGCACCATACCATGCTCATACTTACTGACCTTATTGATAGAGGCAATATACGATTTATGGATACGGATAAATTTGGATGCAGGTACTTGTTTTAAAATCTGTTGGGTGGTACTGGCCGTAAGGTATGTCTGCGCCGGTGTCACAATTTTCACATAATTACCAAAACTTTGAATAAAATCAATTTGAGCAAGCTTCACTTCAATCAACCGACCATCCATGCGGATACTAATTGCTTTTGGTTCCTCCTCTTGTGGCACCAGACTATTCGTGTAGGAAAGAAAACGTTGTACAGCCTTAAAAAAACGGGGAAAAGATATCGGTTTTAATAAATAATCAACAACGCCGTAGTCATAGCTCTCCAATGCATACTCTGAGTAAGCTGTTGTTAATATCGTTTTAGGTGGACTGTCCAACATTCTCAGGAATTCCATTCCTGTGATCTCAGGCATATCGATATCCAAGAAAATCAAGTCAACCGTATTATTCCGTAAATATTCCAACGCTTCAAAAGCGTTGTAACATTGGGCTACCAATTCCAGATCAGCACTTCTTTCGATATAATTTACCAATACATAATGTGCAGCTGGTTCGTCGTCAACCACAATACATCTATTTTTCTCCATGGCTAAAGATTTATGACTAAGGACACCTCAAACTCTTCTTTACTTGCATTTGTATTTAACTGATAGCGGTTGGGATATAACAACTTCAATCGCGCTACTGTATTTTCCAGACCTATTTTTGCCGAAAAAACATTGCGTTTTTTGACAGGAACGGAATTCCGTACATGCAAATATAAGTTCCCTTTTTCAATCTTGATGGAAATCGCTACGTAACAATCTTCTATACTACAGGTACCATGTTTAAAAGCATTTTCAACAAACGTAATCAGTAGCATTGGCGCAATCTGGTACTTTACCCCTTCTTCCCGTTGATAATCAAAGTCAATCTTGGTTCGATAGCCCAACCGTTCACGTTCCAATTCAATGTAACTCGAAATAAAATCAATCTCATCATCCATTGAAACAAATTCCTTGTCGCTACTTTCCATCTGATAACGCAGCAATTGTGACACCTTGATAATCAGTTCAGAAGTACGTTCGGGAAATTTGAGGCTGATGCCGTAAATGGTATTTAATGTATTGAACAAAAAATGAGGATTCAACTGTTTTTTCAAATTAGACAACTGCGTCTGGTTGGAAAGCAATTCTCTACGTGTTTTCAATCGCTGGAAGCGATAGAATTCGATAAATTGGATACTGCCCAAAATACAGATTAACGATCCTAATAATACCCCCAATTGGTAATGAAATGTTTTCTGAGCAAGATTTTTGTACAGAAAACAATTTTTGTAGATTACATTTTCCGTTATTTCTTTTAGAATGAGGGCAAAAACCAGCAGTATTGCGATGGAGGACAGCCCATACAGTACGGCTTTATTCTTTTTCAGTAGCAGCGGAAGCAGAAAAAAACGATTTACCTGTGCATGAACGTATAAGATCAGAAAATAGATCACCCCCATTAAAAAACCTTTCCAGCTTAAAATAAGGATCCAGTCATTCAACGTAAAGAGGATAAACGAAAAGATCAATAATGTAATTTCCTGTATGATCTTATTCTCCAGCACCTTTCTCATAATCCCTTGTTTTGTTAAAAATCTGTTACAAAGTAAAAGTATTAAGTTTATAACCACCGAAAAATAAATGACGAATTAAATTGGTCACTTTTAAACGCTATAGATCATTTTAAACGGACTTTACAGCAGACATGGTCCTTATCTTCGTGTCCATAAAATGATATATAACCTATGCTGAAATTGAATTTAGTGCTGTCATTGGCTGTATCACTTGCGACCTCAACCTTATTTGCACAAAAGCTTACCATTCGTGATGCTGTGGACCAAGGTCTGGCAAATTATGGAATTATCAAGGCGAAAGCGTATTATTTCCAATCTTCACTACAGACCAACGAACAGGTAAAACGTGACTTCTGGCCCAATTTGACCGTTGTAGCCCAACAAGATTATGGCACCATCAACGGACAAAATGGTCCGTTATATGGATTTGGTGGACTGGGGGTTGCGTCTTCGGGGGCGGCACTTCCTGAACAAAACTGGAATTCCGCATTCGGAGCGCTCTATCTCGTCAACATCAATTGGGATATCTATACCTTTGGTCGTAAAAAAGAACGCATTGAACTGAGCAAAGCGGACAGCAAACGTCTGGAAATTGATCTTCAACAAGAACAGTTTCAACACAAGATCAAGATTGCCGCAGCCTACCTGAATCTTCTGGCGAGCCAACGCCTCCAAAAAAATCAACAGAAAAACCTTGACCGCGCGCTGGTATTCTTTAACATCGCGGCCACTAAAGCCAAGAACGGAATTTTACCCGGTGTCGATTCAACCTTGGCTTCGGCAGAGGTCTCCCGCGCGAAGATCAGTTTGAATCAGGCCGGAGAGAATGTGAAGGAGCAAAACAACAAATTAACGGTATTGATGGGAATCAATTCGACAGACCTTCAGATTGACACTTCCCTAGTAACAAAAACACCGGCTCAGCTGCTGAACACCGTCCCGACTTTGGTAGACAACAATCCGGTACTTCAATATTACAAAAGCCGGATTGAAGTGGGCGAACAACAGCTGAAGCTTTCAAACAAAGAATTTTTACCAACCCTCTCCGCTTTCGGAGTTTTCCAGGCAAGGGGATCCGGCTTCAAAAGCGATTACACTACAGACCTTCAAGCCTTTACAAGAAATTATTGGGAAGGTATTCGTCCCAACCGACAAAACTATCTTTTGGGTTTGGGGATCAACTGGAACCTAACCTCAATCGCGCGTGTCAACAAAAAAATCAGTGCACAGCGGTACACCAACGATGCCTTGCGGGAGGAATATCAAACTACTGCGGCGCAATTTGCCGCGCAGCTCGATGCCGCTGATGTTAAAATCAAGTTAGCCCAGCAGAGCGATATCGAAGCACCAAGACAGGTGTCAGCTGCCCTACAGGCCTACAATCAGAAGATGGCCATGTACAAGAACGGCCTGGCGACACTTGTGGATGTCACCCAGACCTTATATACCCTGAATAGAGCCGAAACAGATCGCGAAATCGTCCATATCAACCTGTGGCAGTCACTGTTACTGAAAGCTGCTGCAGCTGGAGATTTCGATATTTTCAACAAAGAATTATAAATAACACAGCATGAATTTAATACGTTTTGCCTTACGTAAGCCGATATCCATTCTTGTACTGGTCATGGGACTTATTGTATTTGGAATTGGCGCAGTACGCACGATCAAGGTCGACATTTTACCCAAAATGAACCTTCCTGTTATTTATATTGCACACCCCTTTGGGGGTTACTCTCCAGATCAGATGGAGTCTTATTTTGCCAAAAACTACGTCAATATCCTGCTTTTTGCCAATGGTGTCAAGTCAATTGAAACCAAAAACATCCAGGGCCTGACCTTAATGAAGATCTCGTATTACGAGGATACCAATATGGCACAGGCAGCTGCAGAATTGAGCGCACTCGCCAATAGGATCCAGGCTTCCTTTCCCCCGGGGTCACAACCGCCTTTTATTATCCGGTTTGACGCATCTTCACTTCCCGTTGGTCAATTGGTACTTAGCAGCGATAAACGGTCTAACAACGAATTACAGGATCTGGCCAATGTGTACGTTCGGGCTTCATTTACATCTATACCAGGATTACTTTCCCCGCCACCTTTTGGAGGTAGTCCGCGTACAATCGAAGTCAATGTTGATCCCGATCTGATGCGCAGTCACAATATGACTCCTGATCAGGTCGTCGAAGCGTTAAAACTCAACAATCAGACCGCACCTGCCGGAAATGTCCGTATAAAAGATAAAAACTATATTACGCCGACAAATAACACCATTCGTGATGTGAAGGATTTTGAGAAAATCCCACTCTTTAAAGGTGGGGTACAAAATCTCTATCTGGGTGATATTGCCACGGTGAAAGATGGTGCCGATGTCACGGCAGGTTATGCCCTCGTCAATGGCAAACGATCGGTCTACGTCAGTATTGCCAAAGCCGGTGATGCTTCCACCTGGGAAGTAGTCCAAAATTTGAAAGCTGCACTTCCAAAAATACAGAATACCTTGCCCGAAGATGTCAAATTATCCTATGAATTTGACCAATCCGTCTATGTCATCAACTCCGTCAAAAGTTTGATCACCGAAGGCGCTATTGGAGCAATACTCACCGGTCTGATGGTCTTATTATTTTTGGGCGACCGTAGAGCAGCTTTAATCGTTATCCTAACCATCCCAATTTCTGTTATTTCCGGCGTACTGTTCCTGAAACTATTTGGACAGACGATCAATCTAATGTCACTGAGTGGATTGGCATTGGCAATCGGCATCCTCGTTGACGAGAGTACGGTGACGATTGAGAATATACACCAGCACCTCGATATGGGCAAACCCAAAGCATTGGCAATCTGGGATGCCTGTAAGGAAATTGCCCTGCCAAAGCTGTTGATTTTATTGTGTATCCTTTCTGTATTTGCACCTGCATTTACAATGACAGGTATTCCGGGATCCCTATTCTTACCGCTGGCCCTGTCCATCGGATTCTCCATGATCATCTCCTTCCTGTTATCACAGACTTTTGTACCGATCATGGCCAATTGGCTCATGAAAGATCATCATAAAACCGGTGCACATAAAATAAATCCAAAAGGACTGAATGCAGATGAAGTTCAATTTGCCGAAACAGGTCTTTCGGTCGAATCCGAACAAGATACCCTGAATCAAAAGAAACTTCTTGTCGAACGGGAAGATTTTAATAACGACGGTAAAATCAGCCTGTTTGAACGATTCAGAAATCAGTTTATGAAAATGATCGATCGACTGTTCAAACAGAAGAAAATTATCACCGTCGTCTACCTGGTTGGTGCCATAAGCCTGGTACTCGTTTTGCTCAATACGATTGGACAGGACGTATTTCCAAAGGTCAACTCAAGTCAATTTCAGATGCGCCTCCGCGCCGTCGAAGGGACCCGCATTGAACGTACGGAAGAAAAGGCCAAACGGGCATTAGCTGAACTTGAACAACTGGTCGGTAAAGAACATATTAGCATATCGTCTGTTTATATTGGTCAACACCCCGGGCAGTTCTCCGTATCACCGATCTACCTGTTTATGGCAGGTCCCCATGAAGCCGTTTTTCAAATCGCTCTCAAAGATTATCACCACGATATGGACAGTTTCCGCGATGAATACAGAAAACGCCTCAAAGCCGCTCTTCCTGATGTGCAGGTCTCTTTTGAACCGATCGAACTCACAGACAAGGTATTGAGCCAAGGTTCGCCGACACCTATCGAGGTACGTATCGCGGGTAAGAACAAAAAGAATAATGAAAAATATGCAGGCAAATTAATCGAAGAACTGAAAGCTATTCCTTATTTCAGGGATGTACAGCTGACGCAATCCATCAAATACCCGTCCTATGACATCAATATCGACAGGGTGCGTGCCGCCCAGCTAGGTATTGACCTTGCAGAAGTAACCCGCTCATTGATTGCGGCAACATCGTCCTCCCGCTATACAGAGAAAAATACCTGGATTGATGAAAAAGCCGGACTCTCCTACAATGTGCAAGTACAGGTACCCATTGATAAAATGAAAGACGAGAAAGAGATCGGTGAAATTCCGCTGTTAAAAAATTCGTCAAGACCAATACTGAGTGACATCGCGACCATTACACCGTCCTTTACTTATGGCGAAAACGACAACTTAGGTGCTATGCCTTACATTTCCGTCACGGCCAATATTGATCATACCGATCTAAAAACAGCCTCTAAAGATGTACAACGTAGCATTAAAGAGTTAGGTGAATTACCCCGTGGTCTTTCTGTAGAGCAAATCGGATTAGGAAAAGTGCTGAGCGAAACAATGGATAGTCTACAGGCTGGATTAGCTGTAGCGATTATCGTGATATTTCTGATGCTTTCGGCCAACTTTCAGTCATTTAAAGTTTCTATGGTCGTCCTCACCACTGTTCCAGCTGTTGTCCTTGGGTCCCTGCTGATGCTTTTATTGACCGGTTCAACGCTCAACCTGCAGTCTTATATGGGTATTATTATGTCTGTTGGTGTATCCATCGCTAATGCGGTGCTGCTGATCACCAATGCCGAACATATCCGCAAGCACAATCAAAACGCATTGGCTGCCGCACGCGAAGCCGCCTCACTCCGTTTACGCCCTATTATTATGACCAGTTTGGCCATGATTGTCGGGATGTTGCCTATGGCAATAGGCCATGGGGAAGGCGGTGAACAGGTATCCCCATTGGGACGTGCCGTTATCGGAGGCTTACTATTTTCTACTTTTGCCGTACTGGTGATATTACCGCTGATATTTGCCTGGGCACAAGAGAAAAGTAGCACCCAATCGATCTCCTTAGATCCCGAAGATGAAGAAAGTAAACATTATATTGCAGCATTAAAACCTTTAGCATGAAACAGAATTTCTTAAAAATATTATCCGCAGCCGGCCTACTCGTCTACTTAACCGGATGTCAGTCCGCTGCTGAAGAAAATGGCCAAAAAGTAGCAGCAGTGACAACCAGCCCGGCGATGGAAACATTTGTACCGTCCAAACAGAAGCTAACAAACAAGATGCAAATACCCGGCGAGATCAGCGGATTTCAGCAGGTGGAAATTTACGCCAAAGTGAGCAGCTATGTGCGGGCGTTAAAAGTTGACATTGGCAGTCGGGTTCAGGCCGGCCAATTATTAGCTGTCCTGGAAGCACCGGAATTAAGCTCGCAGTTGTCGGCAGCAAAATCAAGGCTAAAGTCACAGGAAGCCATTTACATGGCGACCAAAAGCACCTACGACAGATTATTTGAAACCAGTAAAGTCGAAGGTACGGTTGCCCGGCTGGATCTTGAGGTAGCCGAAGCGAAAAAGAACGCTGATTTTGCCCAATTTCAGGCCGCAAAATCGGCCTATGCGGAAGTACAGAACTTGTTGAACTATCTCGAAATACGCGCACCATTTGACGGCGTTATCGCCACGCGGAATGTCAATCAGGGGGCTTATGTCGGGCCGGCCGGAAGAGGTTCGGAAATGCCCATCATGACCATCCAGCAACAGAGCAAGCTCCGCTTGGCCGTTGCGGTGCCCGAACAGTATGCTGGCTTTCTGGCAGCGAATCAACCGCTACAATTTACTGTAAAGTCCTTGCCGGGCCAACAGTTTTCGGGTAAGATCGCACGTAAGTCAGGAGCGCTGGACAGCCGATTCAGATCTGAACGAGTGGAAATCGACATTACCAATACCAACAACAAACTCCTTCCAGGTATGGTCGCCGAAGTCGAACTACCCTTAACTTCCCAGGATAGTACTTTTGTTGTTCCCAAAACAGCAGTCTTTACCTCAGGTGAAGGAAGTTTTGTCATCGCCGTTGTGGACAATAAAACCAGCCGTGTTTCCGTACAGAAAGGCCGGAGTATCGATGGTCAGGTAGAAGTCTTTGGAAGCCTTAGTCCGACCATGCGGCTCCTCAGTAAAGCCGATGAAGAGATCGTCGATGGTACCGCTGTGAAATAAAGACAAAAGGCCTTACTGAAAAATAGTAAGGCCTTTTGTCTTTATTTTATTAATGCAGCCAAGGCATTACTATCTCATTTTAATTGACCTGTTTATCATCAATAGCAACAGCAGCAGCTGTCAATGCCACTACCCCGCCCACGAGCAAGGCATCTTGCCCCTTCTTTTCTTTGTAAGCCATAACGTCACTCCTCTTTGTATATATCTCTATAATATTATTTAGCGATACTGCCCCAGTCTGCCAGAGTTGTTCCACATAAAATTGTTGTTCGGTGGTTTTTGAAATTGCCTGACCATCGGAAAGTACCGAATAACTCAAGAAATTACGCAGATTGTATGGCGATTCGCCCTGTTTAAATTTTGCCAACTTTACTGCATAGCTTTTTCCGTTCATATCATACATGTACACCTTATCTTTTTTTGATGACGTTGTGATTTCTTTTACATCATTTCGAAGATCAAAGTAACTGCCGTCGACATAAGCATGCGGCGGGATAAGCACAATATCTTTAGGAAGACCTATGCTTCCATTGAAATATCCACGCACCCAATCTTCACTGAATGTACTTAAATCTTTATTTCTAAAACCAGTTACTGATCCATCAATCTGTCCCTTAATCGGGACACTTTCGGCAGCATAACTAAATGCTTTATTATTGATAACCAATGCGGAGCTTTTCAGGTCCCACAAAATAGGTTTATCCAGTTTATTCTCTATTTTCATATAAACTTTCCCCTCTTTACCAGCAAAAGAATAATCAATCTGTATCGTGTCATTATTGAATGAAAAAGTTCCGTTCTCTTCGCTCTTTTTTAAATTTCCGCCATTAAAAGTCATCAGATAGTTTGATGAGCATGCTGATAATAAAAAAGCGCAACAAATTGGCATAAGGACTTTGGTTATTTTCTTCATATTATTAAATTGTTTTTTTAGCATAGTTAGCAGTAAGCTAGTGGTTCGGAATCATTATCTTCTAATATAAAAATTATTCGTGACAAACATGGATTCGAATAAATTCTTTTTATCACCAAAGAAAACTATATTTACGATATACCAAACCAATCAAATGAAAGAGAAACTTATTGACAGAAAAGATCAACAGGCAAATAAAATATTTGAGAGACGAACACTCGGAAATGACTACAGAACTATCCTTCCTTTGTTAAAACCAGGATTGAATATTCTAGATGTAGGCTGCGGTACAGGAACACTCACAAATGAAGCAGCGTCACTTATTAAAGAGGGGACGGCCATTGGTTTAGACAACACCCAATCTTTTATCGATAGTGGGAGTCAACACTATGCTGATACTGCTAATCTCAGCCTCGTTTGCGAAAATATATTCAGCTATGAACCACCGCATCAGTTTGACCTAATTATGACAGCAAGAACAGTGCAATGGTTAAGTGATATTCCTGAAGCATTAAAACGTTTCAGATCCTGGTTAAAACCAGGGGGACAACTTTCGATTTTGGATTATAACCATACTGCGATCGAATGGAATCCCGCACCTCCATCCAGTATGCTGGAATTTTATCAAACTTTTCTGAAATGGCGTGCCGACGCGGGTATGAACAATCGTGTGGCAGATGAAATCTCAGCCATGCTCGAGCAACAGGGATTTACAGCGATTGAGACCATCAATGCTGATCAGACCTATACAAGGGGCGAGGACCACTTTCAAACCAATCTAGGGATTTGGATCAAGGTCGCCCAGTCTCGACAAATGGTGATAGAAGGATATCTTACAGATGAACTGCGTCTAAAAGCAATCGAAGAATACAATAGCTGGATCGAAACAGAAGCCTTGTCTATGACGCTCAAGATGAATGATGTAAGAGGCAAAGTATAGGCCGGATATGGTGATCACTAATACGAAATAATACAACTATGCAAATCGACGTTTTTCAAGTAAACGGCCAAAATATCGCTGAAGTCAAGGACGCGGGCATACTCATCAACAATCTCGATGATGGTCTACAGATCATGGTAGACTGCAGCGCACAAGAAGCATACAAAGCGATCTTATACCAAGAAAATATTTCAGCTGATTTTTTCGAACTCAAAACTAGGCTGGCTGGGGATATCCTTCAAAAGTATATCCAGTACGATTTTGAGATTGCTATTGTTGGTAATTTTTCCAGCTATAACAGCAAGAGTTTAAATGATTTCATTTATGAAAGTAATAAGGGTCGTAAGATCAGCTTTGTTCCCTCACGGGAAGAAGCCATTACCAGATTATCAAAAGGTTAATGCGCAGCTTGATCCATTCAAGACAGCACTTAGAGGTTCAATAGAAAGTAAGCGTCTAGTAAATAGCCGCTTACTTTTTATGACTGCTGCAACCAATCTTCATAGGACATTACCCCCAATTCTGACCTCCCCTCGCCTTCCAATAAGGCAATAAATTCCAACTGGTTTCCGTCGGGATCGTTAAAATAAATTGCTAATGCAGGCATCCAAGCGAATACCATTGGCTTTTCTAGACCGTCCTTCAGAAAATTATAAGGCTGTAAATCCCGCTCCTTGAGATAGTCAATAGCATAATTTAAAATATCCTCTTTACTTGTTCTAAAAGCAAAATGCCGTGGCTGAAAATTTGCATCCTCCTCCCAAAGTCCCAACATATATTCTTTATCCGTCCCGACCCACAAAAAGACAATAGGCCGGTTTGGATCGCGATGGGCCATCCGCAGACCAAGCACCTTCGTATAAAAATTGACAGACTCCTCCAGATTACGTACCTGGATATGCGTTTCATATAATCCTGCTATCTTCATTGTTTCAATAGTTAAATGTGATCCAGTTTCCATACATTATTCCAAACTTTTGTTGGCATAAACCAATGTATTTATTCCTCCATGACAATTTAAGTTAAATTCCGATCTCACAATTGGCAAAATCACAAATAAGACAGAAAAATGATGATGTGAATCCAAACAGTTTGATTTAATAAAAAAACAACCTTATCTTGTGTAGAAGACACTTTTGCCATGCACAACACGCTAGAATTTAAAAAATATATGCCTGAAGATTTCACGCTGTTTAAAGAACTTGTCAAAGACGATGTGATCATGAAATATATTTCAGGCAAGGGATTAACACCCGAACAGGCCAAAAAAAAATTCACCTCCATTCTCGATATCAATGCAGATCCATTATTAGGTTATTTTAAGGTCATCGATTCGGCTAGCCAGTTATTTTTAGGAGACTGCAAATTGGTCAACTATAGAAAAGATCCCACCGTATTTGAAATTGGTTATTTGCTTAAAAAGGAGTTTTGGCGTAAAGGTCTAGGCACCAAAATCTGCGAATCTCTGCTGGCCATGGCTCAAGATATCGATGCCAACAAAAATGTTGTAGGTATTATAGATCCAGCTAATATTGCGTCAAAGCAATTACTGACAAAATTTGGATTTCAAAGCTTCTTCATTGGTGTAGAGGACGATATTTCAACAGAAAAACTAATCTTAAAACGAACATAACCTATTTTATCCAACCGAGAGAATAAGGTCAATTGCACATGACAATACCCCACGATGAAGTTTAGTATCAAAAGCAATCCAAATACACACAACAGCCTACAAGACACTTTATCTTTCTTTGGTGTAGATTGCAATCGCCCATATTACATCTCATCCGGCAATCCCCTTTTCGAGTACCCCAGAAATTCATTCCGTATGGATTTTTATGCCATTTGCATTTGCAGGGCCGGAACAATTATAGCGGAAATTGATAATCAAGAATATACACTTTCACAGCATAGCTTACTTGTTTCGGCTCCTTCCACCATCATCAAATTTACAGCGGTAAGCAAGGATTTCAGAATGAAACTACTTTTCTTTGACAAGTTGTTTTTACTTAAAAACATTGCCAACCCATTTTTCATCGAAAAACTGGGACTGTTGGCCAGTTCGTCGAAACCAATAACGATGTGGTATTTACGATGGAAAGTTCGGTCAGAACTGCACGTATAGCTGTGTACGAGCTCTTGAATCTCAACAAGCCAGTGCCCGATATCAACCCGCTACAATACGATTTCCGTCATTTATTGAAAGCCGCACGGACGCTCAATGATGATAAGCCGTTCATAGGCGAAGGATTATTACGTAAAATCCTGAAAGGCTCCTATTTTGAACATATTCTTCCCGGAGGAGAGGAGGAAAGTGAAGATCATGAATCGTTTCTGGCTGAGCAGTTCGGTAAATTCAAAGATTGGTTAAAAGGAATTAAGGGTTAATTCTAATCCACACGCCAAATCGCCTATGTCTTTTCTAAAGACATAGGCGATTTTATTTTCAATTCGCAGATATACTAATTCGCATATATGGCATTCAGCCAGCCAAAAACAGATTTGTTTTGGGCACTTGGCCCCATGGGCTTAGGCAGTTTAAGTATAGCAAGCAGCGCGTCAAATGCGTCTCCAATCAGAAGGTCATCACGATTGCTAAATAAAGTGATAATAAGGTCTTTCTGCTGATCTAAATAAACAATATTATGGAAACCCGTTGATTCTCCCGAATGGAAGAACAGCCTATTTCCCTCCAAAGGATAGATAAACCAACCTAAATTGTAGGAAACACCATCTTTTACCGGAATACTTTCTTTTCCCAGAAAACCTTGTACAAGGGCTTCGGAAAAACGCTTATGAAGCAAAAAATTAGCCCATTGATGGTACTCCAAAGCCGATAGGTACACACCGCCATCACCTTGAGTTGCACTGGTCACACTCTGATCAGCAAACACAAAGGTATCCTCCTTAGGATGATAACCGAATGCCCGATTGAGGATATCTGAATCCATTGAATAGACAATTCCATCACGGATACCATTCGGCAGAAACAAATGCTTTTTTACAAATCCCGCAAAAGACTCCTTTGCCACCTGTTCCACAATCAAAGCTAACAGGCAATAGCCCGTATTGCTATACCTGAATTGACTCCCAGATGGAAAATAAACCGTATCGGTCTGCCGGATATAATCAAGCACATCTCTATCCGAAACCTGCGCTGTTCGATCACTTGGTATCAATGCCTCATAATCCATTATTCCCGAACGGTGTTGAAGTAATTGAGCGACGGTAACACCCTTCAAGGCTAAGGGCAAATTGTCAAAGAACAGTCCCAGTTGATCCGTTGGTTTTAGCTTTCCCTGAGCAAATAAACTGCAAATAGCTTGCGCTGTCACCTGCTTACTGACCGAAGCCATTCGAAAATGGGTCTTTTCTGTGATCTTTTGTTTCGTTTTTTGATCCGCTATTCCAACTGCATAGTGGTAACGGATCTGTCCATGCTGGCTAATCGCAACTACTATCCCAGGTTCATTTCCATTCGAATAATAGTTGGAAAGCATTTTATCCAATACAGATTTTTCGATATTTTGTCCCATCGCATAGCTTGTTACGCACATAAAAAGTAAAACGAGTTTTAGGTATCTGACGCTATCGTGTTGCATTGCTTTTATTTTCGTGTATTAATACAATTTAAGATCTGTATATGTAGTACCAATAGGTATTATTCTGTCGGCTACCCAGATCTGGACCCGATCAAATTTTGTCATCTTGCTTTTAGCAACGATAAACGCTCTGTGGCAACGCACAAAATCAGACTTTGGCAGCAATTCACTGAGCTCATTGATGGTGATCCTTGAACTAATCAGTTTATCCGATAGGTGTATTTGTGTATAGTTGCCAGACGCTTCAATATAGTATATATCTCCAAATTCCACCTTTACATGCTCATAGCCATCTTTTACAAAAAAATAGCCCTTGTTGGTTTCAGCCTTTGTCGATCGCAGATGGTACAGTTCGTGTGCTTTGTTGCAGGCCTTTAAAAATCGAGCCATAGAAAAAGGCTTTAACAGATAATCAATCGCATCCAGTTCAAAGCTCTGCAGAGCATGTTCGGAATAAGCGGTTGTAAAAATAATCATGGGAACCGTACTCAGGCTTTTCAGAAATTCGATACCAGAAATATCAGGCATCTTAATATCCAGGAAAATCAGATCAACATGTTGCCGCTGTAAATAACTGATCGCCATAAAAGCATCTGTGAATGTTTCTCTCAATTCAATAAAAGGAACTTTTGAGGTGTGGTGGCTAATGACCTCCAACGCCAGCGGCTCATCATCTATCGCTATGGCTATCATACAAATTATTGGTTTAAAATCTTGTCAAGCTGCTCGTAAAGCGCTGCTGTCCATGACTTGGCCGAAGCGCTTTTTCAACGATCAATTTCCCTGTTTTATCAAATATAAAATATTGTGGGTAATATTCCGCTTTGTCCTTGGCATTTCGTAGCAGATCCTTCCAAAAAGGATCCATCTGTTTCCTATTTTTACCTAGTCAATATGTAAGGTCAAGTGAACAAAAAATTCCTGCGCATTTTCACGAATGATCAACTCATGCCTGTTCTTATACAACAGCAACAGCCGTTTCCGTACATTGTCAAGCCCCACGCCACTTTTTAACTTTTCAGGATCATTGTCATTTTTGAGATTGATACTGTTACTGACATCAAAGAATAGCACATTACCCCTGACCTGCAGGGATATTTTGATATACGAGGGCTTCTGTAAACTAATACCATGTTTGAATGCATTCTCAACAAAAGGAATAAGCAGCATCGGTGTAATCTGGTAATTTTCAAACTGCTCTTCAATCAAGGTTTCGATCTTGATTCCGGCGGACTGTGAAGTCCGGAGAGTTTGCAATGCAATATAATTATTCAGGTATTCGACCTCTCGGATCAGCGAAATTTTATCCTGTGTATTCTCATGGAGCATAAACCGCATCATGTCACCCAGCTGTTGGATCCCCGCTCCTGTCCGCTCGGCTTTTTCCTGTAAAGCGGTACCATATAATGTATTTAACGCATTAAACAGGAAATGCGGATTGATCTGTGACTTTAAGAAGTTAAGATTAGCATCTGATTTACCCAGTTCGGTACGTAGAGAGGTCAACTCAGAATTTTGTAAAACACGTTTTTTATACAAACACCATGAAAGCGGAATACTGACCAATAGCTGTGTAGGTAGATGAAACAACGCTACAATAAAAATTACTTCCGAAGTCCGATTAAAGAAGAACAGTGCCAAAATACATAAGGGTAACATGAGGACCAAACTAATCACAAAGATGTTCCAAAAATAGCTAACAAATTTCTTTTGTTGCCTGTACAGCTCAGGCAATAGGTAGTAAAGCGAATAAATTACAATACCGACCGCAGAGAGCACCACCATGGTCCAGAGGATCGCAAACTGAAAATTTGATCTGGATGTAATCCATAAAAATAATCCGACGAACCAAAAACCTATCCCGAAAGCCAGATCCGTCTTCATCTGCCTTTGCACAGTGGTATTTCCGTCCATATTTTTGAGCAGATAGGCAATAAAATACTTGCCACAGGTATAAACTGAAATAAGAATGACCATTAATGCCGTCTTATTAAATGCATCAAAAAATAGTCGATTATATCCCTGTTGAATAGTCTTATATCCCAGCAATTCATAGGTATGACTGTATGTCTTTGAAATACCTAGAACAAGGCTAACGACAACTATCAGAAGAACGATCAGGGAGTAATTTAATGCTTCGCTTTTCTTATCGATAATTGTGGGGATCAGCATAAAATTTAGTGCCAAAAAACTTAGATAGAATGCCAAAATATAAAGGAACTTGGGTACAAAAAAGTTAAAGAAATAGGAATAACTTATGCCTACGGCAATGAATTGTTCATGGATACCACCATCATTCCGTTGGTTGGTGTCCGATACAAGGTTATAGCTGAATAGTATAAAAAGCAGCGTTGCTAACCAGAATTCTACTTTTCTAAAATCTTTTAGTTTCATAATGTAAACAATTATTCATTTGTGTTTGCATTCAATGGTATTCACGAATGCTTCGCAATTTTGTTGTTAAATGATCAAAATGGAATATCCAGTTTTTCTTCACATTGTTTGTGTCTTTCCAACATGGATATTTCATCTACGATTGGTTTTGATGATACAATGCTAATAGAAATGAAAAGATAAATAGAAAAAATGTGACGAATGCCCTAAAAAATGGGATGGGTAATTATTCTAGGAGTTTCTTAAGCTCCCGATTGAGGCTTCTGACCGAAATACCGAGATAAGCAGCCATATCCCCTTTCTTGATCGCAATATCCTGCTGGGATTGGATTTCCAATAAACGGTGTAAACTATGTTCCAGACTGTATAACTGCTGGTAAGATGCCCGGCTCGAGGTATGCACAATACGTTGTGCCATCACATCCAGCAACATATTGCTCCATGTGATATCTCCTTCCAATAGCTCCCTAAAATACACTTTGGAAAATGCATATACCGTCACATCGGTCATGGCCTGTATACTACACAGATTGGGAATATGACGAATGCTTTCGATGTCCCCGACAATTTCCCCCACCGAAAGAAATTCCACGATATACTCCTTGTCATTGGCCTCGGTAAAATAACACTTGACTAACCCTTCACTGATAACCATGACCTTGGTGGATACTGTCCCCTGATCATATAAGTTTTGCCCCTTGGTATACCTTCTGACCACGATATCCTCCTGACGCTGCTGTTGAGCATAAAGTGTTATCGTACGATCCAAAAATAATTGATTTGTTCTTAACATAATGATCCGGGACAAATGTCCATTTAATAATGATTTCCTTTTGAGAAATTAGCTTCATAAAAATACAAAAGTATGGCTAAAACAAGCATTCAAGATGAGTCTTCTATGTGAGCGGGTATCGTAAAATATGAAGAACCCAGCGCAGCGCGCTCAAGAACACAAATTACGAATGAATACCTATTCAATCCAAACATTCAGGTGAACTCATGAATACTATACCCGCAAGCTAGTGTGAACCGAACGATTGAGTTCGTGAATACCATTGAAAATAATTGATAAAAAACGAATGATACAAATGAAAAATAAGATAACAACCATCGCTTTTGATGCCGACGATACCCTCTGGGCCAATGAATCCTATTTTCAGGAAGCAGAAAGACAATTTTGCATGCTTTTGGAAAACTACCTTCCACAGCATACCATCTCGCAGGAGCTCTTCGCTACCGAAATGCAGAATCTGCACCTGTATGGTTATGGGATCAAGGGTTTTATGCTATGTATGATTGAGACTGCCAATCGAATCTCCGAAAATACAGTCTCCGTTCAGGTTATCAATCAAATAATAGCGATCGGACATGAGCTCTTGCAGAAACCCATCGAATTGCTTCCCGGAGTGATCGAAACCCTAGAACACCTAAAGGACAATTACAGACTGGTCGTGGCAACCAAGGGTGATCTGTTGGATCAGGAACGGAAATTAAAAAATTCGGGACTGGAGGACTACTTTCATCACATCGAAATCATGAGCGACAAAAAAGAAAAAGACTATCGTA
Organism: Sphingobacterium prati; assembly: GCF_013167215.1. Lineage (GTDB taxonomy): Bacteria > Bacteroidota > Bacteroidia > Sphingobacteriales > Sphingobacteriaceae > Sphingobacterium > Sphingobacterium prati. The sequence continues at coordinate 157,849 of NZ_JABJWY010000016.1, read as the reverse complement.
AATTACTGAAGCATCTGGATTGTACACCCGAGCATTTTATGATGCTGGGCAATTCCCTCAAATCCGATATTCTACCTGTCCTCGAACTTGGCGGCTTTGGTGTTCATATCCCCTATCATGTGACCTGGACACATGAACAGCATGAGGTTAATTTAGAACACGAACGCTTTATCGCCCTTCAGCAAGTCGATGAGATCCTGACCCATTTGGGCTAAGGACATTTGAACAGCATAAGCCAGCACATTGTTTACAAAACGCTAGCTTATGCTGTTTGACTCTTAATAGGTCATCTGCTCGTCCACATCGTATTTCATACTCGGATAATTGAGTATACGCCGCATCAATGCCATCTGACCGCAGAGATAATCCTGCCGTCCAATGCACATGCCTATAAAATTGAGTTTGTTCTCCTCGACAAAGGGAATATTCATATCAATTTTGAAAATCTCCGCCAATTGCGCATCGTCTACTTCCAGCAGACGCTGATAGACTTTTGGGGAAATGGCATAGAAACTATCTTTTAGTTCTTTTAAACTTGGGTAGTTAAACTGTTCATCCAATGTTTTACCCATAAAAAATAAGTCATGATAGGGATCTTCCTCCTGAAGGCCCAAAATGTATGCGATTCCATAACGTACGTTGACAAAGTTACCAGCCATCCATACCATGTGGTTGGTCTGCCCGTTGATACGTTGACGTGCATGTTCCTCGGAAATACCATCCAGAACATTGATAAAATTTTGACTATGCATCCGATACGCAGGAATAATGACTTCTAATTTTGCTGATTTTGGTTTATCCATTGCTCATTGATCTATAGGTGCTAGGCACCTGGTTATTTACCAAAGTTAGCTGATTTAGCGCATGATACGCTTGCCGTATGGCAAGAATATGAAGCACGAACTGAAACGTACAGCAGCCATTTGGGATATTGATAGACTGTAAAACCGAAGACGATTACACAGGTGATATCTGATTATTTTTAAGCTTCTTGTACATACTTTTCAAGGAAGGAGAAATCAATATCAGCAGTAAAATACTGATACTGACGATCGACATCAGTTCGTAGTAGTCCATACTATACCGGACAAAAGACTGCATATTGACGCGTTCACTGATGAGTTTTAATGCCGCCGAATGCTGCTTAACGAGCAGCCCTTGATGCATTACCCGGTGAGACTCCAGCTGAAGATAATTTTCAAAAATCGGATTGCTTGGCTGCAGCTGATCCCGAAAGACCTCCCGGTGCTGCGCGTGTTCAAATAATCTAAAGAAATTCTGTAATCCAATACTGCTGGTATACCCCATGTAACGTACTGCCAGACAAGCTGCTGCTGCCGACGCACCCAATTGGGGAGGTACACTGGCGATAACAAATAAAATTGTCGGAACCATGATCAGGCCAACACCCAATCCATGCAAGACCAACGGCAGCCAGAAATGCTCTTCATTGCCCTCACTTTCAAATGAAAAAAATAGATATTGATGAAAAACCAGCAGGCAACAGTAGCCAATAACCCAGATCCATTTTACGGTGCGCCGTTTTAACAACCAATAGAGCGAAAGCATGACACCAGATACGATGCCCAGGATATTGAACCATTGAATATAAGACAGGTGAATGGGATCCAGATGGATAACCTGAAGAAAATATTGATTGGAGATCGTCAGGGAAAATCGTTCGATATACATCATATACAAAACCAGAATTCCTAGCAGGAATTTTTTATTTCCAAAAATGGATAGCTCAATATAAACACGTTTGGTCGCTTTCTGCCTAATAATAAACAGGCCCAGCAATAAAATTCCACCGACCAATATGTTCAACAAGGAGCTGTCCGAAAACCAATAACGCTCCTGCCCGTACACCATTAGATAGCCAAAACTTACAACGACAAAACTGTAGAGGATAAAACTGGCCCAGTCTAGGGAAAATAACGGGTAAGGCCTATTATGGCGAACGGGCTTCATGGTAATCAGGATCAGCAGGAGCCCGGGGACAAAGGAAAGGGCGGCATAGAAATAAAGTTCATCAAAGTTGAATGAATCAATAAATTCAGCCGTCACAAAGGTATTGAAAGGCGAACTACAAAGGAGCATGCCAAAAAAGATTGCATAGCTTACCTCCTTTGCACGTTCCGTTTTCAGTCTGGAAAATATCATGGAGATGGAGAGGTTGACAGCCGATGCGAAGAGCATGCCCTGAAAAAAACGTAAACCATATATCCAATCAATCTCCCTAATACAATACATCAGGTAGCAATTGAGCAATTGCAGCAGGTTAAAAATAATATAGTACTGTTTGACCGGAAAATATCGAAAGAAGCGACGTTCAAGCACATAAAATCCTACAAATCCTGCATAGAATAAAATAATGAGGAATTGCACATCACTGGGTTGCGCACCATAGAACCCCGCAGTGACATTGACATTGGCTCCCGGCAGAAAAAACAGAACCATGCTCGGCATCAACCCACTGAATAAAATCAGCTTAATTAGCCATTCGGGCACCCAGTCTTTGAAAATTCCTTTCACGGTTATTGATTCTTTATGGCTGAAACATTGACGTTCATTCCTGAGCGTAACTTTGTTGCCCCTTTACCTTCGTCCAGCTCAATACGGACGGGTACACGCTGTACGATCTTCACAAAATTTCCTGTTGCATTGTCCGGTGGGAGTAGGGAAAAAGAAGATCCCGTCGCTGGGGAAATAGAAATTATTTTTCCATAAAATGTTTCATCCGGGTAGGCGTCGGCAACAACTTGTATCCGGCCACCAAGATGAAGATAGCGCAGCTGTGTTTCCTTGAAATTGGCAGTTACCCAAATTGGTGTCTCCCCATTTACAATAAATCCCAGTACCTCTCCAGGATTTACCATCTGCCCTTTTTCAATAGTACGCTTTCCTACCCGACCATCATAGGGTGCACGGATGACTGTATAGCCTACATCAAGGTGCTTTCGATTTGCCGCGGCTGACAACCGCGCTTTCTCTGCATTGATGACCCCTTTTTTTACATCAACATCATTCACACGATCCCGTGAGGCTTCCAGCTTGTATTTTAGCGAGGCAAGCTCACTTTTGTATACCGCCAATGTTGCTTTAATATCTTCCAGCTGCTGCGCTGTGGCCGATTTTTCATCGAATAGAAATTTATAGCGGTCGTATTCCAATTGCTGTTTGGTCACCCGCGCTTCAGCAGCAGCGATGGATTTTTCCAATGATTCATGTTCGGCCTGCAAGATTTCTTTTTGACTACCCAGCACACTGATCTCTGCATTTTCCTTGTTTATCGAAGCGGAAGCCTGAGCCGCTTCATATTTGTATTCCCGGTTATCAATCAGCAACAGGGTGTCCCCACGCCTGACCGACTGGTGATCTTTATAATGGACCGAAACAATATAACCGCCCACGCGGGAGATGATGGGATTAATATATTGGGTCACTTGGGCATCATTTGTATACGTATAGTGTATGCGAAGCCAAAGTATCTTTCCGCCCCATAGTAAAAGTGCCAACAAAGCAATCCCAGCAAACCAATTGGTGATTCGGGTCAATTGTACATCGGTCATAGACCGGCCTGATTTAGGTTTCATTAGATAGTACCCTTCAAAAATTCAATAAAATAATAGTGTTTCTGTATTGCGATCCGGGCGGATTCCAGATCAAAGTTATTCTTAAGACATTGCATATCTGCATCCAATAGGTCTGTAACAAGTGCGGAAGATTTAAAATACCTATTTTTTATTATACGGGCATTCTCTTTAGCAAGGGCCAGATTTTTTTGACAAACCTCCTGTTGTTCCAGCGCAAGGTTATAATCCAAATAAGCCTGTAACAGTTCGTTTTCTACACTTTCTTCTTCATGATGATGTTTGACCTCCTCCCGCTTTAGCGCCACCTGGGCGCCCCGAACGATATTTTTATTGAGATAGAGCGCCGAGATCGGGATATTTAATTTTAACCCTACAATATTTAGATTGTACCAACTACTATTATAAGGGTATAAAAACACCTGTGGATTCGCAAAAGTAAACGTATTGGTCAGCCCCAACTCAGGCAGATAATTCGACTTTGCCTGTTTGATATCAAGTTTTTTTAACGCAACTTCTTGTTCCGATTTTAATAGTACAAAAGCCTGCTGTTTCGCAACAGCAACAAGCTCCGCATAGTTTAATGGGGGGCTGGCCGTTGCAGTACACATTGGAACAATGTCTTGTCGTATACCTGTAATAAGCTGCAATTTTTGGTTAATTGCCTTGATATCATTTGCGATCTGAACCAAAAGCAGTTCGCGCTTGGACAATTCAAGTGAAATACGCAATACATCGCTATGCAATACAACCCCTGCGGTATAACGATGTTCGATCTCTTTTAATTGTGTCCGCTGATCGTTGATATCCTGTTCGATGAGGAACTTGTTGCGATAGGCTAAATCCAAATCCAAAAACAAGTTGGAGATTTCCAGTTTAATCGCCGCGCTGGCACTCTTCCAGTCAATGTTAGCTAATTCAAGTTCCAGCTTTTTCGATTCAATCTTCATCAGATCCCGATGGCCATTGTAGAGATTCAGGTAAAAATCAAGTCCTGTGTCATATAAATAATGGATCACATCATGCTGTGATGGTTTGGCGAATAAGCCCCGATCGTAGACCGGCATGTTGCTCGCATAACTTGCGGAAGCCCTGACACTGATTTTCGGTAGCAATTCCATCCGTTGCTGCTGTACAGCAATCGCTTTTTCTTGCAGCTGCAAATGCGATAGTTCAATGTACTTACTGTTTTGCAGCGACTTACTGATCAGATCAGCGAGTGAGATGCGTAGCGAGTCCTGGGCCTGTGTTTCTAAAACCGAGCATGCAAGCACTGAAATGGTGCCAATTGCTTTTGCCCAATACGACGGAAAAAAGTTCAATGTGCTTATGTTATTTTTTGCGTAGCAAACTTAGATACTAATTGGAATATGCATTTCTTCACAAATGCCAATATGTTATGGAAAAAAGACATTTTTCAATCAATTTCTAATAAAAGAACAAAATCTGCCAAAAACAGGAATTAACTTCTTTATCGTTACGTCTATCACATAGAAATCCATATCTTTTAATCGGCTAAAAAACAAGATCGCCGATGGTTTCTGTAAGCAGACACCAGATCCACAGAACTATGTTAAAAAAATAAATTTGTATCCTATTCCAATGACCTGTTTTTGAGAAAACGGTCCGTAAAACGACATGAAGCTTCTTTTGGAGGCTAAAAGCAACTTAAAAAAGTAGAAGATTCCTTACAGGGAATCTTCTATTGCATTCCAGAGTTCAATGCGCTTTTGGAGCGCCTCTTTACTCACAATTTTCATTTCTTCCCATTTCTCGTCATCCTCTTTGGCCAAATCGGTAATCATTTGCATGGCTAAAGGACCATGTTCATCACCATCGAGATCAATATGACGCTGAAAATAGTAGATAAAATTATCCAGACCTGATTCGGGAAAATTGGCTTTCAATTCCTGTAAAATCGAAGTAAACATGCCCGGGATCAGATCCTCACGACCAAATGTAAAAGCTGCGGCAATCTTATGTACCTGTCCCTCTTCGATCACTTCAAATGTAAAATTCAGAAAATCTTTAACCCGTTTGTCCAAGGTTGTCAAAGCAATAGCATCGAAAATACTTTTGGATTTCTTGGCATGGGCGATAAACTTATTGATCAGGTGCAGATCTGCTCCCATTTCACGCATTGCGTCCAGATACATTTCAAAATGGCTCAACCGACGACCATCAATGTATTCGTCCGATTCCTCAGCCAATACAATCTCGTTAATCAAATAGCGTGTCGAAGGATGCTCGCTCGCAAACCAAGGCAATGTCGTACAGGTCAGTTTAATCTGTAGAGCTTTTAGTAAAGACATAAAATCCCACACAGCGTACACATGCCCTTCTGTAAAAGAACGTAGATTCTTGATCGTTTTGATCTTACGATACAAGGGGTGTTGCAATAATACCTCGCGTTCGGCAGCAATGTATTCATTAATTTCCGCAATTCTATTCATGCCGCAAAAGTATTGTCTTATTGCTGTTTTTTAAAGTATTTTCAATGAGATTACAGTAACATGATAAATTCCCGTCCGGCTATCCGCTTCATAACCAAATCACAGGCAACAGCCAGCTCTACTTTTGATCTCCCCCTAATCTCCTTGTTAATGCTCATTTGCCGATAAAAACAAAAAATATTTTTCATTCTAAAAAATAATCTACTATATTTGTAGAGTATTCAGAATTGCATGATGCAATACCAACCGAGTGTAGACACCGCGGTGGTAAATTAATACGGGTTTCGACCAAAATAAACGTTACACAACGCTTATTTTCCCAACAAGATCTGGATACAATTTATGGTTTAATCCTTTAAATTTTTAAATTGTATGGCTACAACAACAAATCTTTACCAACACTTACTGGAAAAATTCAATTATTATTCTACGGACGAACTGATACAGCTCAACAACGACACCATCTTAGGACAAGGCTGGGGTTCAGCCAAGGCAACCTTTCGGACTGCTTTGATCAGTACGTTCTCCAAAAGAGGGCTGGATCTTTCCAACATCATTACCAAGGAAGATGGTTTTACCTCAGTAAAGCAGGTGCCTGTACGTTTGGAACAGAACGTCTTGATTCCTTTACAGTAATCGTTATCACCACAAAAAATAGCGCGCATCGAAAGGACTTCGTGCGCGCTGTTGTTGTTGGTTTAGGAAATTGCCGATATAAAGAAGGCGATAATCTTATTATTTATAGTCTGGATTCTGAATTAACACACCTGCGCTCTTCTCAATTTCTGTTTGTGGTAATGGCCAGCGGTAAAATTTGTCTTCAAAATGATAGGGCACTTTACTGTCTTTGACATTATTGAGTACCTCTCCAGCGATATGCCAACGGATTAGGTCATAATGCCGTAGTCCTTCGAAAGCAAGTTCGACCCTTCTTTCGTGACGGATACGTCCACGCATTTTTTCCTTGGTATAACCGGCTGGAATTCCAGGCATCTGTACACGGTTTCGTAAGGTGTTCATCGCATCATAGACCGACTGATCTGGTCCGGCGATTTCATTTTGTGCTTCGGCATACATCAACAGCACCTCTCCAAATCGCAGTACCACCGCGTCCTGCTGGCTCAATGTTGAAAAGCCAAAAGGTAGGTTAGCCGGATCCAGAAATTTCAATACGCCATACCCCGTAGGCCGTGGATTGGACGGTGTATGGATCTTACCACCACCAAAATCGGGATGGTCCACAAAAATTGTTTTGCTCAAGCGCGGATCCCGATCTTTAAACGGATTGGTTCGATCAGTTAACGGTGATTCGCCAAAAGGCAGACCATCTTTGCATTCATAGGTATCCACGAGGTTTTGCAACGGCGAAGCTGCTATCCAATCCCCTAGGTACATGTCCCAGGGCGCTGTATTATTCGGTGCCAGAAAATTGACCGAAAAGATAATCTCGGTATTGTTCTTCTGTGTTGCATCGCGAAAGACATTTTCAAAAGCCGTACTCAAGGTATATTCTTTCATGACATCGGTGCATAAGTCCTTTACCTCTTTCAAGATTGCTAAATCGGGCACTCCTTTGTCACCATAAGCCGCAAACAATAAAACTCGTGCTTTCAAGGCTTTTGCTGAACTTGCGGTCGCATGCCCCCCATTATTGAAATAAGGTTTAGCCGCTAAGTTCGCGATGCCAAAATCCAGATCGGCCCGAATCTGTTTTAGAATATTCTCCGCACTTTCCTTTGGCTGACGTTGATTCTCCAAACTGAGGGAAGTCAGCACAAGCGGCACTTCACCATAGATACTGTACAATTGGAAATAAACAAAAGCACGGATAAAGCGGGCTTCGGCCTCCATGTTCTTTTTCTCTGCATCGTTCATATCGGAGCCATTATAGCTCTGAAGCTTCTCGATCAGGCGATTGGCACGTCCTATTCCCACATAAGCATCGTTATAGATACCCGTTTCGTAGCCCCCTGTGGTCGGATTCAAATTCCCGCCTACGATTTCATTGACGCTACCTGAGTTGAACTGATTATAGCCATTGTCAGTCAGACAGTCCCGAAAAGGCATCCCATAGGAGAAGGCTTCACTCTGCAACGATGCATATACACCAGCCAAGGCATTATCAAAATCCGATTTCTTGCCAAAATAGTTGTCCGAGGCAATCTGATCCAAAGGATTGAGGTCCAGGGCACTGTTACAAGAACCCAAAAATAGACCGGATAGCATCAACGCTGTTATAAATTTCTTTTTCATAGCAATTAAAAGTTAACTTGTACACCAAATGAATAAATCTTGTTTTGCGGATACTGTACCAGATCACCATTTCCATAGCGCTCAGGATCCAGGCCCTTAAATTTGGTTGCAGTAAAGAGGTTATCACCCGAAAAATAAACCCGCAGACGGTCAATTTTATATTTTTTTAATAGCCCGTCAGGTAAAGTATATCCTAACACAAGATTTTTCAGTCTGAAGTATGAAGCATCCTGTATAAAATAGCTGGAAGCCCGGCTGAATTTCTCCGGAGCACTCCAACCCCAATAAATACGAGGCATCGTTGTCGAAGGATTTTCAGGAGTCCAACGGTCTAACCAATCTTTTGTCGGTGGGCTACCTTGTACAAATGGAGTTACACCCCAGCCCGAAACATAGGATTTGACACCATATACCCCTTGCAATAGGGCCGAAAAGTCAAAGCCTTTAAAACTTGCGCTTAGATTAAAACTATAGTTGAGCTTTGGATCTACACCAGCAATAATTGTTCTGTCGTTCGCATCTATTTTTCCATCACCATTGACATCCCGATACTTGAGATCTCCAGGTAGGGTATTATCGTTAAACTGCTTAGGCGAACCAGCGACTTCTTGTTCCGATTGGAATATACCCATGACTTCGTAGGTATAAAAGCTGTCCATCGCATAGCCGTTTTTCTTGATTGTATAGCCCCCGATTTCCGGCTCACCAAATTTCACCAGCTTGTTTTTGAAACGATCGAGGTTTGCACCTAGCTGATAGCGTAGACCTTCCATTGCTCCTGTAGTAACTTGATTGCGATAAGTAATTCCCAATTCAACACCCTTATTTTCAACAATACCGTCATTGATATTTGGGGCACCCAACCCGACAATTGCAGTAATTTGCGACGGGCGTAGAATGTCTGTTGTTCGCTTTTTATACCAGTCGAAAGTAATATCCAAATTTTTGAACAGACTTAAATCTACCCCAACATCTGTCATGGTCGTTGTTTCCCATTTGATCAATGGGTTGGTCAGCCTTTGCTGTGCAACTCCAGATTGCAGGCTATTGTTATCAAAAGAATAATTACCTGTAAGTCCCAATACAGGTTGGTATGGATAATTCAAAGCGTAGCCATTTACATCAACTACATTCTGGTTTCCCAACTGTCCCCAGGATCCACGGATCTTCAAATTATCCAGCCAACCGGAACCGAATTCCTTGACAAAAGATTCTTCAGAGACACGCCAGCCCGCGGAGAAAGAAGGAAACGCTGCCCAACGGTTTTTACCGTAAAACTTCGAACTACCGTCGTAACGCATATTGGCTTCCAGGAGGTATTTTCCCTGATAATCATAGTTCAATCGGCCAAAATAGGAAATCAGTGCCCATTGGTTGGCTGTTCCATTTGCCCGTTGAATATCCGATCCACCTGCATTTAACTCCGTTAAGGTATCATCGACAAAATTCTGTCTGAAGCCCTGAAGGTAGGTATACTTACTTTTTTCAATACTATACCCGACCTGAGCTTTGAGGTGATGCTCGCCAAACTCGCGATCATAGTTCAGGTAAGTAAATAAATTGGTGTATATGGTTTGCTGATCCTGATCCGTAAGGCCCTTTCCAAGATCCAATGTTGTTCCCAGCGTACCCGTATGGTAATAATATTCATCCAAAGTCGATTTATAATCCTTGTACTTGTCCATATTGAAATTGTAGGCACCTTTGGTATACCAGGAAAGACCTTTAAACAGCTGAACCTCCATCCAGGCCTGTAGATTGGCAGCATAGTCATCGGTATTGTACGTAAATTTCCGGTCCAATACGGCCATTGGGTTTTTGTTGTTGTATTCCCAGTCGTAAGCTTTGTAAGTATAACGCCCGCTACCATCCGGCAAAAATGGACCATAGCTTGGTGCCTGTGACATGGCTGACAGGAACAGGTCTTTGGATCCCCCTGGAATAGATTCGGTATGTCCTGTCTTGAGCAAGATATTTGTTCCGAATTTAATACCTTCCGAGATTTTGGTCGTCAGGTTGAGTCGGGCGGAATAACGGTCGTAGTTAAAACCTTTGATCATTCCGTCCTGATTGACGTAGCCCAAGCCAACATTAAAGGTTGTCTTCTCGTTTCCGCCTTGGATACCGAGATTGTGGGTATAGGTCGGTTTAGTTTGGAAAATAAGCCCCAACCAGTCCGTATTTGGATATTTAACAGGATCATTGCTATTGCGATAGGCAGCGATCACGTCAGCTGGATATAGGCCATCGTTGAGATTGGAATTCTTGCGCGCTTCGTTGTACAGTTCCATATACTGTGCCGAATTGGTGATCAGATCAAACATTTTCGTGGGTTTATAGATCCCCACATTACCGTCATACTGAACAGTTGTCTTTCCAGATTTCCCCTGTTTCGTCGTGATCAGAATAACACCATTGGCTGCACGCGAACCATAGATCGCTGCGGAGGCTGCATCTTTCAGCACACTGACATTTTCGATATCATTGGGATTGACATCGGAGAATTTCCCCTGTACTCCGTCAATAAGTACCAATGGATCCGATCCGGCGCCACTAAAAGTTCCCTTACCACGAATACGGATTGACACGCCTTCATTGCCGGGTTCACCCGATCCTTGGTTGATCTGAACACCGGGTATTTTCCCCTGTAGCATGGATGCTGTATTGACAACTGGACGTTTTACCATATCGCTACCAGTAACTGTAGCTACTGCGCCGGTTAGATTCACTTTCTTTTGTGTACCGTAACCGACCACAACGACCTCTTCCAAACTCGATGAAGCGTCATTCAGCTGCACATTCACGGTTCCCTCATTGGCAGCAACAGACATTTCCCTAGTTTCAAATCCCAGCGAAGAGAAAGTCAGTACGACAATCCCGTCTCCCAGCTTGAGTTCGAATTGTCCCTGCTGATCCGTTTGTGTTTCCTGCGTTGTATTTTTGACCCGCACAGTCACGCCCGGAATAGGCCGGCCCGTATTGTCCAACACTTTTCCATTTAGCGTATGCTGTTGACGGGTCGCAATGTCCCTGACTGCAATAGTCGCCTTTTCTGTTGGGACAAAACGACAATCTGTAGTCCTTAGCGATGCTGATGAGGCCGTGTAGGGTGCAGCAATCGAAAGACAGAGCGCCATTATACTGGTCTCAGGACTGAAGGACAGGCCCTTGATCAAAGGCCATTGTCTTGTCTTTTCTGTTTTCATATTTACTTTTTTGTTTATAAGGTGCTTTTATCTTGAAATTTTTGGCACAAAGCATCCCCTATCATGCAAAAAATTGCATGATCCAATTCTGTTGAGGACGCTATGTTTTGTTATTTTTCTTTTGTACGATAGGCGATCCAGTTATGATCTATACATACTTGAAGTTGTTGTGATTTAGGTGAATAAATCTGATAGTTCAGTATCTTACCATCTTTCCATTCCATATCTAATGTGTGATTTCCCTTGATGCGCATGCCCCCCACCCGGCCTTCTTTTTTCCAGGCTTCAGGGACCGCCGGCAGGAGATACACGCTGTCTTTATGCGACTGCACCAGCATCTCGGCAATTCCCGCTGCTCCACCAAAATTACCATCGATCTGAAAAGGAGGTCCTGCTGTCAGCAGGTTGGCGTAAACCCCACCACCGGCGCCATAATTGATATGTGTATCAACACGTGGTGTCATCAGCTGCCGGAATAATTTATACGCCCGTTCGCCTTCATGCAGCCTCGTCCAGAATAGGAGTTTATGGGCAATGGCCCAGCTCGGTCCATCATCCCCCCGCACGTCTAGACTTTTTTTAGCGGCAAGCTGCCAGTCTGGATGTTCATCATAACGGATCAGATAGCCCGGATACAAGCCGTACAGATGCGAGATATGCCGATGCTGTGGATCCACCTCTTCATAATCTTCGATCCATTCCATGATGCGGCCATCTTTGGCTAGCTGCACCACGGGTGCTAAACGTTTCAGTTGCGCCGCAACCTGCGTTAGAAAAGGATCCGATTGTTTGTCCAATAATCCCGCTGCATGGATGATATTTTCAAATAATTCACGTACAATCTGATTATCAATCGTGGGCCCCATGGTCACATTTGCCTGATGTCCATTGGGGAGTTTGAAAGAATTTTCGGGAGATACGGAGGGTGAAGTCAACAACCAACCCTTAGCCGGGTATTCAGTCAGGGCACTGGAATAAAACTGTGCTGCACCATAGAGGATAGGATATATCCGCCGTAGATAATCCACATCTTCGGTATAGAGGTAATGCTCCCAGAGGTTATTGCAGAGCCAACCGGAACCTGCATTAGCAATGCCCCAGGAGGCAGACTCTCCCGGCTCGGTATAGCCCCATACATTGGTGATCACATGAGCCACCCAGCCCGGTGCGTTATAGTACGCTTTCGCGGTCTTTGCCCCTGGGACCATAAGGCCTTCCACAAGACCCACCAAGGGTTCATTGAGTTCGCCCAGATTGGCCGCCCCGAGGTGCCAATGGTTCATCTGCACATTGATATCCAGGTGGTAGTCCCCATTCCAGGGCGTCTGAATCTGGTTTGCCCATAGCCCTTGTAAATTCGGAGGCAGCAGGCCTAAACGCGTACTGCTGATACTAAGGTAACGACCATACTGATAAAATAAGGCAGCCAGCCCTGGATCCTGATCCGGTTCTTTACCGAAAGCCACCAAACGCTGGTCGGTCGGTAAGTCATCTTTCGACTGCCCCAATCGGAGCGACAAACGGTTGAACTTTGCCAAATAGTTTTGCAGATGTTCAGCATACTGCTGGCTATAGGATTTTTTCAAAGCCTTTGCTAGCGTTTCAGCTGTCGTACGCTCAAAATCCTTACCTTTAAAATCAGTGTCTGTCGCCACGTAAATCAGCACTTCGTCAGCCTGTTGAATAACAATAGATTGTCCTTTTACAAGCTGTTTCCCCCCTATAATCTTCGCGCTGACACGTGTTTTAAACTGCATTCCTTTACCGTCTACACCATTGTCCAATTGTCCTACCAAAACAAGCTCGCCATCCTCGGTTTTGGCAGTTGCCCTTTCAGGACGGTCAATCTTGATTTCCAGGCTTAGCTGCCCTTTTTTGCTACTCTGGAGGCGAATAACGCCCACATCATCGGCAAAGCTTGTCCAATATTCACGACTATAATTAACGCCTTTGAGCTCATAGCTTGTCTTTGCCATGGCCTTATCAAGATCCAGTTCCCGGCGATAGTTTTGTACTGTAGTGCCATCTGTTTGTCCATCAAATGCAAGCATTAGATTGCCCAGGACTTGATAGCAGCCCCATTGCTTGCCGCCCGATCCGGGACCTTTGCAGATAAAATGCTGGTCAATCAATCGCTGTGCAAGGTCGCTTTTCCCGTTTTTGATCAGATTTCGAATACTATCCAAATACCTGCTGGCCTCATAATTATTGGCATCCTGGGGGCTTCCCGACCATAGTGTGATATCATTGAGTACAATATGGTCATTCTTCAATCCACCATCGGGCATCATGCCAATTTTTCCATTGCCCAGGGGTAAGGTCTCTTCCCATTGTTTTGCCGGCTGCCGATACCAAAGTTTGCCCCCCTGCACTTGCCCAAATAAGTTGCCCGAAAAAAAGAAAACCACAAGCGTGCAGAGTAACTTACCTTTCCGACTGTTTATTTTTGATGATCTATTCATGTGGTTTTAGTTTTTTGTCCAGTCATCGGTTCGGAAGGGAGAACCGGGTATCCCGGCTTCGTTGTATAAAGTCAGGTCCGGGTTATCGGCCCAGCCGTAACGCACGGCGACAGGCGACGGTACTTCTTTGGTAGATACGATCAGCTTATTTCCGACCTGTTTGACTTCTGCGGAATAAAAGACCTGATCGGCACCAGCAATTGTGAAACTACCGTTGCGTTTATCCGCTCCTTTCAGCACAAGCTTTTTGCCCATGGGGTTGAAGCTGAGTTGCATTGCTGTTCCCTTTGTCGTCCAATGCTCGAGAACAGGCCCAGAATAAGGAATCTTCTTGCCATAGAGCTGAGCAGTCGCAATCCAGCCAAGCCTTCTACCGACATCCTGTTTATTTTTCGGATGGATATCCGCTGCATCGCCAATATCAGCAATGACCGCCATATCCGTGTAAGGTAGTTTGAGCGTTTGGCGCTGTGCCTCCCGCAATCTCGCCCAAGAAGAAGGCTGCGGTGTTAAACTTTTCGCCTTAAAGTTGGCCAGTTGCACAAAATAAAAAGGCATCTTATCATTGTTCCATTGCTGGCGCCAGTCCTGAATCAGTGCGGGCAGCAGTTGCTGGTAGGGGACGTCTTTTGAATCCGCGTTACTTTCTCCCTGGTACCAAATGGCGCCTTTTATTTTAAAATCCACAAAAGGCTTAACCATGGCATTGTAGAGCACAGTAGGCCTATTAGGGCCTTCCATGGCATTCGGTTTTGTGGGCAGTTTCGCCAGATCATAACCCACTTTGCATTTCCAGTTTCCAACGAGAGATAGCTGTTCGCCATTTGGGCCTTCCAGTCGCGGCTGTTCTGTACCGCCATATATTCCGCCATCGCCAGCTCCATCAAATACACGAACCGCAATATGCAACTGGCTGCCATTGTTGGCCGCTGCAGGAACAGTATATTTCCGAATCTGGTCGTAACCGACAGTCTCGCCCACCTCTGTACCATTGACATAGGTAATATCGTTGTCATCAATCGCTCCCAAAATCAACTTGAGGGGTTTGCCTTGCCAATGTGCCGGTAACGCAACGTCTTTGCCAAAATAAACGACACCATCCATTCCCGGAAACAGGTTCTTGTCAAAAAAACTCGGAATTGTGATCGTAGACCAGCTGCTTTTATCCAGTTGTGGCGCAAACCACTCGCCCTCCGTTGCTGTTTTCACCTGATCCTGCTGTTCGGCGACGCGATTCCATTCGGCCAGCTCTTTCGCATAGATTTCCTGCGCCTCCGGGCGCTGGATTTTATCAATGGCTGCTGTATAGGTTGAAAAAGGTGTAAGTGCCTCCCGGCTCATCCAGGCTTCAATGATTGTTCCGCCCCAGGAGGAATGGATCAGGCCAATGGGAATGCCTGTTTTCTCGTAGATCTCACGTGCAAAAAAGTAGGCCGTAGCCGAAAACTCCGGAATACTTTCTGGTGTCACCGGATTCCATCCACCGGACTCCACCTTCACTGCTGTGGTAGGTTGATTGGCCGTTGCTTTTGGAATCTGTAAAATACGAATATTGGGAAAGTTGGCTGCTTTGATTTCCTGCTCAAAGTTATTGATCTTACCCCAGCCCGCCAGGGGCATTTCCATATTTGACTGTCCTGAACAAAACCATACTTCACCGATCAGAATATTATTTAGGATCAATTGATCCCCATCGTTGATTGTAATTTGGTAGGGTCCACCGTATTTCGGCGTCTCCAGATAGACTTGCCAGCCTCCCTGCTGATCGACCTTAACCTGATAGCTCTTGTTGTTCCAGCTGGTATTTACGCTAAGTTCCTTGCCTATTGCGGTACTCGTTCCCCAGATCTTGACCTTTTCTTTCTGCTGCAGCACCATATTGTCGCCAATAAAAGCCGGCAACTGTACTTTGGCCTGTAGGGCAGAAAATCCACTGGCAAGGCTGAGTAGCAGGGCCAACAAAGTCCGTTTATACTTTTTAGGTTTTATCATGATTTTTGAGTTTGTTGCTCAATTGGGTTTATACATTTGGCGCATCCGAAGTCCTGACTGTTGGAGTCGGAGCTTCGGATGTGCCACAGTTATTTTTTAGCGTGCCGATATTTTTAGTAAAACACTGGGACGGTTGCTATTCAGGTCTGGATTTACGCCAACTTTCATCAGGTAGTCGCCCGAAAAGGTTTGTCCCTGGCCTAAGCTCGACTTGGTTCCCGGATACAAGTTGATCTCCTCCACCCGGTATTGCTTTTGCGCATCCAGTCCTTTTAAACGGACGGGATCGGTTGTTCCGATACCATAGCGGTTATTGACCAGGTAGTTGAAGATGACAGCCTCGGTTTTTTGGCTATTCACGTAGCTGAGGGCGGCAAAGTCACCTTCACGTGGATCGGCCAAACGATACTGCTCCCCATGCCAGATTGTTGCTTTAAGTGCGTCATAATTCTTTACCGCTTGCTGGCAGAATAACAGATCCTGTTCTTTCAGGTGGCTCACCACAATATCAAAACCCAGTTTGCCCATCATAGCTACATCCGTGCGGAATTTGAGGGACTGTTTTCCCCAGTCTGTCACATGGTTTGAAGTGCTGATTGCCGGGAAAAAGTACGAATACTCGTACTGCATAAAAATACGCTCCAAAGGGTCTGTATTGTCCGAAGGCCAAAATTCGGTAAAGTACCGAAGTGCCGCATAGTCCACACGACCACCCCCGCCTGAACATAACATCATCGGCACTTTCGGATATTTCGAACGTATACGTTCAAGGACTTTATACAGTCCTTCCACATACGAGATATAGAATGCCCCCTGATCCTTTAAAAATGCAGAATGCGCATTGTAAATAACCGCATTGCAGTCCCATTTGATATATGCCAAAGATGGATTCTTGGTAAAAAGATCATCCAGTATATTAAAAACAAAATCCTGCACCTTGGGGTTTGTCAGATCCAGGATCAACTGATTACGGAAGTAATGTTCTTCACGCTGTGGCTGTTTGACGACCCAATCCGGATGTTGTTCGTAGAGTTCGGATTTGGGGCTAACCATTTCGGGTTCTACCCAGATACCGAATTTAACGCCCTGCTTGGTCGCTTCTTCCACGAGTGTCGCGATACCATTGGGCAGTTTTGTCCGGTTCGGTTGCCAGTCTCCCAGACTGGAGTGATCGCTGTTACGCGGATATTTATTTCCAAACCAGCCGTCATCCAATAAAAATAGGTCTACCCCTAGTTTTTTGGTATCCTGGAGCAAACCTTTTAATTTTTGTTCATTAAAATCAAAATAAGTCGCCTCCCAATTATTGAGTAAAGTCAAGCGTTCGCCATTTCCATCCAGCAACTGATATTTTCGGGCCCAATTGTGCAGATTTCGGGAGGCGGTGCCTTTTCCCTTCGTCGACAAGGTATAGATCAATTTGGGCGTTATAAACGCTTGATTGCTGGCCAATTTCACATGGGAAGCATAGTTATTTATGCCGGCAATGATACGTAGGTTATTGAGGTAATCCACTTCAAAATCCACCTTAAAATTTCCACTATACCCCAGGCTTGCCATCAGGACCGTTCCTTCATCTTCGGATGCCGCCTTGCCCAATGACACCATAAAAGAAGGTGGTTGAAATAAGTTTGCGCGTGTTCCGAGTTTACTGTCCAACACTTTGATACCGTGTGTCAGTGGAGTCTCCTCCACTTGCATTTCTTTTGCCCAGTCGCCATGGTACTGCCGTAGCCAATACGCGTTGGAGCGCAGAGTCAGGTTGGCCGAAGCAAATTTTTCCAGCGTGACGATTTTCTTTTCCTTATTTTGGATGGTTGCCCACTGCTCAATGACGTCCTCATTCAAAAACGATTTGTAGTGTAAAACGACATAAATATCGTATACCGGATCTTTTAGGGTGATATCAAGCTGTTCGACATTGGCATCCAGGTTTTTCACCTCATGCTTTTCATAGCGCAGGTCCAGGGAGCGGTTGCCATCGGCATGAACGACACTGATGGCGGGTTCCAGTAGGTTTTTTGAACCTGAGGGGGTATACGCCGCGTCGGAGAGGCCACTATAATCTGTCAATTGTCTATAACCGCTTGCCATGGCCGAGTACTCTTTAGCATCATTCAATTTTTCACCGTAATAGCGCATTTTCAGTGTTTTCGTGGAATCGTACTCCAACACTAGGGCATTCGATCTGGTTTCAATAGGAATCTGTTTGGACTGCGCCTGTGTCTCCAGATGCACAAGCCCCTGGGTCATCAAAAGCCCGAGTACAACATGTTTAAAGTGATGGGTTGGCATATATCAATAGATTTAGGATTTGTTAATGAACTTGACTATTTTGTTTGCTTTCAATTGAATCTTATAAAGGTATTTACCGTTGATTTCCTGCTCTGGGCTTAGACCTGCCAATGGCGAAGGGCTCAATACCTGAATCGTTTGATCTTGCGGCGATGAAAGAATAAGCTGCCTAATGCTGCTGTTGTTCCATTCCATCTTTTCAATGTGTACATTGCCCCGGGCTTTGAGTCCTTTGACTGTTCCGGCCGACCAGCGATCAGGCAGAGCAGGAAGTAATTCCAGTACATCCGTTTGCGACTGCAGCAACATTTCACTCACCGCAGCAACATAACCCAAGTTGCCATCAATCTGAAAGGGTGGATGCGCGCAGAGCAAGTTGGCGTAAACGCCACCGCCATTGTTGTAATCAATACCATCGCCGCCAACGAGGTTAATGAAATTAGTCAAGATTTTATAGGCGTGATTCCCATCCTGCAAGCGGGCCCAAAAAGCCACCTTCCAGGCCATAGACCAACCGGTAGATTCATCACCACGCGCGGTCAGCGTAACTCGTGCAGCTTTGGCCAATTCCGGTGTTTTTAAAACAGAGAATTGGTTACCGGGATACAGACCAAACAGATGCGAGACATGGCGATGCTTGTCCTGTGGATCATCACGATCCGTTTCCCACTCCTGCAACTGTCCCCATTTACCGATTTTAGGTTTGAGCAGCGCATCGCGAAGTGCCGTGATATGTTTACGGTAATCGGTGTCCATATTTAAAATTGTGCTCGCCTGGATGTAGTTGTTAAAGAGATCGTAAATAATCTGATGGTCATAGCTCACGGCATCCTCTGTGGGGCCATGTTCCGGCGACCAGCCCTTCGGCGCCACCACAGTTCCGTCTGCTCTTCGCAGCAGACGATCATCCCAAAACTCACTTATTTCTTTTAAAATCGGGTATGCAAATTCGCGTAGATATTTCTTGTCCCTGTTAAAGGCATAATGCTCCCACAGTGCCTGTGCATACCAGGCACTTCCGGGGGTGTTCCAAAGAAAGCTCTCGCCACCGAAGATATTATTTTCGGTCTTTACGGTCCAGCCCCTTACGCCCGGAAATTCCTTCTGTGTATTTATTTTTTTCACGGCACGCATGCTATTGATATAATCGAGGTATGGCCAGGCCGATTCAGGTAGATTAGCGACTTCTGCAGGCCAATAGTTCATCTGTACATTGATATTGGAATGGTAATCTGAGCGCCATGGTGGATTGTTACTGTTGTTCCAGAGGCCCTGCAGGTTGGCAGGCAAACCGCCTTTCCGTGAGGAACTGATCAGCAGATAACGTCCATATTGGTATACCAATGCTTCCAGAGCCGGGATCGGCTGTTTTTTATAGGCTTCCAACAGCGCTTTTGTTGTTTGCTTGCTGTCCAGCTGGCTATGGTCAAGATCAAGCTCCACCCGGTTGAACAGCCCTGTATAATCTGCAACATGCCGTGCCAATAGCTTATTTACGCCATATTTCTCCGCTTGGTGCAGATAACGTTCATTGACCTTCATCGGTTCATCGGCCGACTTCCATTTGGTAGCCCGTGTATTGGCATAATCTGTTGCGGCACTCAGCAGCAAAACAATTCGATCGGCAGATTTTACGGTAAGAACAGCCTGTCCTTTTTCATCTGTCGTTTTGGAAAGTGAACCACCTACGACCTGCACACGTAGCTGCGCGGCATACCGCATACCATTGTCGAGCGTTCCCTGAAACCACAGATGACCATCTTCTACCTGCACCGCCTGCCCATGTGCATCCTGGAGTGCAATCTGGGCATTGAGTTTCCCTTTTTCACTGTTAGCATAGTCAAATACCATGACCTGATCGGGCCGACTCGCAAAATACCGACGGTTGATCTGCTGTCCATCCTGCTGATAGGCTATTTCATGCAGGCCCTTATCCAAATTCAATTTTCGGCTATATGCGGTAAAGGATTTATTAACGTCGGAGTCAAAGCGAAGAAAAAGATCACCAAAAGCCTGATAGGCACCTGTTTCCTGCTCATTACCTGTCCATAAGCTGTTTTCATTAAATTGAATATGTTCCTGATTTACCCCGGCGAAGATCATGGCGCCAATTCGTCCATTTCCGATGGGGTATGCTTCGGTCATCCAATCCGTTGCGGGCTTATTATCCCAGAGGTAATAGCGTTGTGCATACGATGTGGTCGAACAGAGGGGCAAGCATATAAAGATGAGGCATTTAATTTTTCTGTACATTAACATAGCAACTTATACAATTTATTGAGCGATGCCCAATGGTGAAAAAACAAAATAGATGACAATCATCAATAGGATGAGAAAGGTGCCGATCCGGTACCTTCCCTTCCAATAGGTACCTTTGTCCTGGCCCGAAAACTCAAATTGATACTCCGATAGATAGTCTGGCCGGCTCAATTTACTTCCCCCCCAGATGACCAGTGCCACAGCGATAAACAACAGCGCGAACAAGTGCAGATAGTGTAGCTCTGTCTTCCAGACAAACACCAGGATGAAATAGCTGAACATGTACAGGAACAGGCCGATTTGTGCCATCCTTGGCGTCACACGGCGTGATAGAATCCCCAAGATCATAATGGTGAAGATCGGCATATTGAACAGCCCCGATACGGTTTGCAGGTACGTATAAAACCCGTCGTGGGCAAAAAGGATAAAAGGTGCAATAAACATGGCCGAGATAGAGATGATCAATTCGAATAGCTTCCCTTTTTTAACCAATTCTCTTTCACTAAGCACTCTTTTCTTACGCTCTAGATAAGGTTTATAGATATTAAAAATAAATAAGCTGCCACAGCTCTGTAATCCAGCCGTATAGGTGGTCATCGCCGCGCCAAAAACCAATGCGAGCGAAAAGCCAATTAGGATATCCGGAAAGATCAGTACGATAAGTTTCGGAAAAACAGAAGCTGTCGGCTGTACCTGAGGCAATAGGTGGACTGCTAGAAGCCCAGGTAAATTAATCAGCAGTGGCATCAAGAGTTTTCCACCTGCAGCCAAAGTCATTCCCTTTTGCGCCTCCTTTAAGTTCCTGGCACTTAATGCCTGTTGTGCAATATAAGGTTCCATGCCCCAATAGTAAAAGTTGATCAACAGCATCCCGGTAAATAAGGTGGAGAATGGTACCGCATCCTGTTTGGATCCCACCGCGTTGAGGTGTTCCTTTTTATCATGAAATAGCTGGGTTACACCCGTCCATATATCGCCGTTGCCAAGCTGCCAAAACGCAAACAAAGGAATCAGCAGCGCCAGTAGAAACAGACAGAGGCCTAGGCCCATGTCGGACAAGGAAATCAGCTTCAATCCTCCCAATATACTGTATAAGCTCCCGATGATCCCCAGCGCCCAGACCAGTATCCAGATACTCTGCCAATAACTGATGTGCAGTAGTCCCGGCACGTCAAACATAGTCGCTAGACTTAGGGCACCACCGTATAATACCGGTGGCAATAGGTTAACGATGTACCCAGTCAGCACCAGTATAGAAACCATCATTTTTGTCTTGGGGTCAAACCTGAGGGCCAGAAAATCAGGTACGGTCCGAAAGCCATGTTTGAAATAAATGGGCAACAGAAATTCCGAAACCAGAAGCATGGCAAGTACAGAACTAACGCCCCAACCGATAACCGAGAGATTGTTGATATAGACTGATTCATTTTCACCAATAAACTGGTTGGCGCTCAGGTTGGTCAACAGCAAAGCCGAGCCAACCATCCAAAAACTATTGCTCTTTCCCGCAAGAAAGAAACCATTTAAGGTATTGGAATAGTTGATCTTGAACTTCCATAAGGACCACAAAGCAACCAGACCGGTAAAAAGACAAAAACTAAAAACTATCATCGTAAAAAACTTCTCTATTTTTATACAGAGTTGCGGTCTGCCAATGTCGTTGGCACCACTTCTTTAATTAATGTTCTTTCGAGCACAAACTTGGCGGCTTCCGATCCGATCCGTGCGAAACTTGTCGAAAAGGTGGTGATACCACCACTGATGATCTCTTTAATCACATCATCATTATGTGAGAGAATACCCAGATCCTGCCCCAAGGTCCAACCTTTTTGCAACACCTCCTTCAGCATCTGATAGAGCTCCGGATTATGAATGGTAAAATACAGTTTTCCCTTTTTTAGATCCCCCACATGGTATTGCTTTTCGATACGCCCTTTTACTTTATACTCCTTTAGGAAGCGTAAGAATGCATTTTTGATTTCATTGGGTTCGGCTGTATTTTCCCTAAAATAGAAGATCACTTCTTTATACTTTTTGACCTTTGGATAAAGCTCCTGAAACACAGCGTAGGTCGCCGCTTCAAATTCCTGCGCAACATAGGAATAGTCATCTCCAAGATCCATCAAACGATCAATAATCAATAATTTGGAAGCCGGAATGGAACGCAGTAACAGTTCCGAATCCTTATTTTCAATCGGAGCGACAATATATACGGTATATCGCCCTTGGATTCGATTGAAGATATCTTCAAAGGTTTCCATATTGTTGTGATGGAAAAAGAGGTCCACTGTCACTTCCTCTGGAAGATTGGCCCGCAATTCATTCACCAAGGTATCTTGAAAGGTATCGTATGCGTAGAGCAGCACCGCCACTTTTTGTTTCATTTGCGTATTATTGCTGACCACAAAATAACCCTTTCGATTTTTAGACTCCACCACCCCATGTGCAATCAGATCCCGGTAAGCCTTGGCAAATGTTTCGCGCGCATACCCTAAGTATTGGATCAGATTATTGACCGATGGCAAACTGGAATGCACCTCCAGTTCATTGGCATCAATAGCATCCAATACTCCCTGTACGATACATTCGTGTTTCGAGAGTGTATTCAACGCTTCCAATCGCTTAATTCGTTCGATCAATGCTTTAAAATGTTCTTCTTTGCTTATCTTCATATATTATTATTAACTAAAGAGCAATTTTAAATAATTTTGCTCCCGCTTGCTCAAAGGCAATGGATTTTTCAGCACTAAGTTCCGCTTCCGCTTTTTCAAACAGTTCCACCGCCTGATATTTTTTACCTACCACCAGGCCAATCTGTATAAAATCTATCTTTATTGCTGCCGGGGCCGTATTGTAATTAAATACGGCTACATACAGCTCTGTTCCCATCTTTTTGTAATAATACGTATTTGCCGCTTTGCCTTCGGCAAATCCTGCCGGACGGAAGCTTTTACCGTCGGCTATAATCTTTAAAATTTCAGGATCCTGCAGGTACTGATTCATTTTAGGTTGCCAGTTTTCTTTTTTCGATAAATCGTCGCCAAGGATAATGGTACCTGTTACCACACCTGAAAGCAATCTTGCCTTATTGACTTCAGGGCTTTCATCATGAAAGACAAGGTGGTCGGCATCGATAAAGTCGTAGAGATAGGTCTGCCACCAGCCGTAGCTCACACTATTTAAGGTATACTGTGTTTGGTCGATGGTTTTCCAGGCGTCGCAGGCTATTCTGCGCATGTGTGCAAATTGGGCTGTCGCCAAGGAAGGTGAAATTGCTGCGTAGATAAGCATCTTACCTTGCAACGCATCGACCAAATGCTTCATCCCTACCTCGTACGCCTGCATACCTGTTTGAATTTTCTTATCGTAGAAACCGGTGGATTCGATTGCTGCGTGAGAAAGAAAATCAACTTTGATCATACGGAAACCACAGTCGACTAATTTCCCCAAGATCACATCCATGCGCGCCAAAGTACCCGGATGTGTCGGATCCAAGGCCCGTCCACCATCCAAATTATGGTAGCCTTTTTGGGTTTTAGTCCACAGTTGACCAAAGGTAAATTGGCTTCCCTCCGCCTTGCGGTCGGGTCCACTTCCATGACCCCAGTCCGTAAAAGGAGCCCAATACACACCGGGTTTGAGGCCCAGCGAATCACAATAGCGAACAAATTGCTTCAGTTGTGTGTAGTCACCTGACATACCTCCGGGCGTCATATTATCCCAGAAAGAGTCAAGATCTATAAAAGCCTCACCATCTGCATTTCGGAAATAAGGAATATCTTTTGCAAAATAGTCTGCTGTACCTGCGGCATTCTGAAAATTGAGTTTTTCCTGTATCACACCCCAGCTGTTCCAGCCGACCGGTGTAGCTCCTTGCCAAGATTTCACATAAGCCGGCGATAGTTTCCGGTGGATTTTAGCATAGTTTTCAAGCCCAATGCGCCAATCCTTGTCATAAGATACGAGGTATTTTGGTGAGCGAATAACATCCCCCTTTATAGCCCCATGCGCCATGGAATCCCGTGTGATATTCACATCTGTAAATCCGGCCTGTGTTGCGAGGTGGGTATATTGTCCCGGGTCTCCTTTGATAGCAATACCCGATTTCCAAACAGATTGATCCAATGAACCAATCAACAGGCCTTTTCCACTGTCTCTATCGTATACAACACCGACCTCGGCGCTGCTCTTATTATTCATCGCGAGGACATTGTTTTCATAGGAAATAAACGTATCGTTATCAAAAGGAACAGCTAGCTGATACAAGGATTTTCCCAAGCTGGCAACTGAAGCATTTGACAAAATAGGCACAAGTTCGTTACTAGCTATATTTTTACCCCTGACTTCCAATTCAAGGATGACACCATCTATCGTGTCGTAGAAATAAAAATGCTGCAGCAACGCAATTCCTGTGGATGTTTTGGACGATACCGTATAGCGTTTTCCTTTCCCAAAATTATTCTTGATGAACATCTCGGTCACTTGGCGGCCATCCTTCAGTTTGTCCGTACTAACTTTTTGTCCATTGGCAAGCATCAGATAAGCACTTGCATCTTTTATATAAGTAATTTGATCTTTGCTTAGTGAATAGGTTCCAGTTTGCTTATTGTAAGTCAAAGTTATCCCATTTTTCTTAACCTGAAAAGGCTGTGCAGATAACATGAACGTAATGAGCATGAAACATAGCGCGAAAATAGCTGTCTTCATTCTGCTTAATATTATTGTAAATTGATTTGAAATCCGTTAATCTTCATATAATGGTCCGGTTGAAAATTGACCAGCATCCCCATATTCACGGTGACCTTTTCCTTGATTTCAAAATAAACCCCATCAGACTTGACATCCGCGTGGGCCATTGCCTGTTGAATCTGCTCAAGATCTGGAATGCCATTATTTGCCGTGCTGACGACAAGTCTTGCTGGCGGTTGATCATAATTTGTCCAGGATAAGTTACAAAAAAAACGATATTTACCGGGAAATAAGGTTACTTTTTGCTCTATTTTGCCGTTGACAATCGCCGGAGCGCCCCATCCGGCTTCAATATTAACCACACCGCCATCATCCGATCCGAAACCGCCGTATCCATTGTGGTTTTTCATACTATTATTGGTGATCCAGTGATCCAAATTTCCCCAACGGTTGCCGTCATAGGCTGTCGCTGTAAATGGATTCTTATAGTTTTTCAGGCACCAAACGGTGATATCGCCTTTTTTGACAGGTAGTTTACTAGGCTGTACCATAAAGGTGTCAATCGCATTGCTATCCGGCCTAAACACAGTCTGATAAGCGATCTCCTGATTGGGTAGATAGTCCAAAAGGTTAATTTTCTCATTCAATTCTTTAGTTTGCACGACTGTATCCGTTATTGCATTATCCTGATTTTTATAAGCAATACGCACCGCATAGAACCCCAAGCTTGGCGCTACATCTTGTAACGAAAGTTGGAGTTGCTGATCAACCATAAAATTTTGGTCCAATATTGTTCGTTGGAAAAGCCCCTCACGGTAACGGTCGCCATAAACGTTTCCGACAAGAAAGGTAGGAACAGAAAATCTGCCTTGCTGATCTATCGTACGGATTTCGAAATTCATGGGCCCTTCTGGTAGGTTTTCAATCACATAATGTACGGTATCAATAGCATCAGTCAATTTTACAGGAAACTTCATCGAGTCCTGTTTACTGTTCCAATACACGCGCAGCTCCGAAACTCCTGCATTCACCCGAAAGATGCCATCAACTTGTACGCGATATTTTCCCGAACGTATTTTGATGGAATCGAGCTTCGCAGGATACACAATTTCCTGCCCGTTGGTGAATTCGGTAAATTCATCCATTTTGGAACATGCACCAAATAAACAAGCGGCGAACAAGGCCAGTATGCATAGATATGTTCTCATCTCTTTTTCTTTTTAATAGTTAATAAACTCCCCACACTTGTACTTGAGCAATCTGGATAAAGTAACTACCACGCCAGTTGCGCAGATTGCGGATACGCAGATATTTGTATTTTGGTGCGTCTTCGGGCATGTCAAAAGACCAACCAGCGATTCCATATACTTCATCGGCATTGGTGTTTGTTCCGGCAGGAGTCCCCGAAGGTTTTCGCACGGTACAGGTGGCCAGTTTAGACCAAGATTCCCAGGAGCCGTCCAGATTTGGGCTATTGCTACCCCAAACTTCAAATTCACGCATGTTGCCCTTATCGTAAAAACCATTTTCTCTACGCGGGAAAATCACGACACGGCTTAATTTCGCTTCCTTTCCGATAGAAAAAGTCAAAGACTGCGGCGCACCTGCACTTTCAACCGTGTATAAGGCCGGCCACCGCGAGGGATTCATATTGCCGTCCCACATCATTTCCGAAGTTGTCCCGTACATATATTGGGCATCGCCCGGTAAATGCAAAGCCGAAAACTGTTGTCTTGGAAAAAGATTTTCTTCCAAAGGTGTCAGCGAGGTATATAAGGTATCCGATTTGTTTAACCATCGGTCGCGAACATAAAAGGCAAATTTCATTTCACGGGATTTCATTCCACGGATATTGTATAGGATCAGGGAATCCTGACTATAGTAATTGTCCAAGGGTAAATATTCTCCATTATTCAGCGAATCAACCATAGGGACGATCACTACATCGCCTTTTTCCCGATTGATCGAACTGATCCGGACGCCACCAAAGGTCGGTGCAATTTTTAGCTGTCCAAATACGAGATCAAAGATCGGTGTCTTTGGTTCTACAATAACGTCGACAGCATCTGATGCCACTTCAGCCTTACTGACGGCATACAGCTTAACTGTATGTTTTTGTGTATCTGGAAAACCATCAATTAAGATCTCATTTTTATAGGTCGATGATTTTACAACCCGTGTCTGTCCGTTGGCCATGACGTATTCAGCCTTCACATACAATACATTTTGACTGGACGGTAAACTATAATGTATCGTTGCCTGTCCGTAACCGTTGGTTACAGTTGTATTTTGTACAACACCCGGTTTCATTTGGTCATCTTCAAGCAGCGTCCATCCCCTTTCCTCTTTACAACCGGCCAATAGATAAAAAAGGCCGACCAGGATATAGCAATAGTTTAAATATTTTAGATTTTTCATGATTTTCTATTTTTAATAAGGAATTACCAGCCCGGGTTCTGCACTAAATTCGGATTGATCAAAAGATTATTTTCCCGTATCGGCCAAAAGTAATCTCTCGGTGCCACAAAACGTTGTTGAAAGAAAGTCTGTTCTTTATAGAAAAGTTCTGGATGATCTTTATCCTGGTTTCTATCCCAGCCAGTAATATTTTTATTCAGTTCCTGTGCTGCTAATTTCCAGCGTTTCAGATCCCATAAGCGTGATCCTTCAAAACTCATTTCAATATTTCGTTCCCGCTGGATAATGCCGCGCAAGCCTTCCTTGCTTGTCGGTTTAGCAGGATTAAGGGCATACTTTGACCAAGATTCTTTGATCCCTTCCAACCCAGCCCTTTTGCGAATTTTATCCAGGTATAAAAACACATCGGCGCTTGGCCCTTCGCTTTCGTTCAAAGCTTCGGCATACATCAGATACAGATCTGCCAGGCGCATCATCGGCCAAGGATATTCTTCAATATGTGAGCTGTTGCCATCCTTAAAAGCAAATTTCCAGTTCACCAATTTTTTTGGATAGTACGTGGTCACCGGAATAGAAAGTCCACTACCAAACAGTCCTAGGCGTAGCTGTGTGGTCCAGGTATTTTCATCACTACGGCTTGGACTATTTTCCATAAACCAGATACCACCGTCGAATCCGACATTTGCATAAAATCTATTTTCACGGTCAAAATGTACTCGCGCGGTCTGATAATTCTCAATAGTATTGAACCGTTCATCATAATTACCCGACCGAAGCTGATTCTTATTACTGAAATCCAAGGTTTTATCTTCGTCCATCGGCACGCCATTTCGGGTATAAAACTGATCGATAATTTTTAAAGAAGGCGCCAGGGTACCATGTACACTATTGTTACCCGCGTTGTTGGGATCTATATGTGCCATGGATGAATACTGCATCTGCCAAGCCCGTGAAGTCGGGTTTGCCCAGATAATTTCCTTGTTCCATTTTTCAGTCACAGCATTACGGATACTCATCTGAATCATTGTCGTATCGGAGAGTGGAAATACAGTGCCCGGAAATTGGTATAACCCCATTCCGAGATTTTCGCAGGCGGTAATCGCATCTTTCGCAGCACGAGCGGCCTTTTGCCATTTTTCCAGCTGGAAGCGCTGATTGAAAAACAGGGTACCATCGACATTTTTAAAGGTCGCATAATCCGTATTACCGTTGAATAGCGGGCTCGCGGCATACAGTAACACTTTTGCTTTAATCCCCAAGGCAATAGGCTTGGTAATACGGCCCAGATCCGTAACGGGCGACTGGACCGTATTAGGTAGTTTAGGAATTGCCTCGTCAAGAACCTTGACGATATAATCGACGACCTCATCAATAGGCTGACGTTTAACTTTTGCATCCTCGATGGAGGTATTAACAGATAAGTTGACATCCATGGTAGGAATAGGCCCGTAATGCCGCATCAACATAAAATGATAATATGCTTTTAGGAACATCACCTCCCCTTCCCAAGTGGTGCGTTCGTCCTGTGTCATATCCCGCACCTTTTCGGGGTTACGGATATTTTCCAGAAAAATATTACAGTCACGAATGGCATTAAACATATAGCCATCCCAATAGTTCACGTAAGGATTGGTGACGTTCTGATTTCCGCGGGCAATATTCCAATTTGTCCCATCGATACTGAGGGTTGGGTAGTCCAACCAGAACTCATCACCCGCGAGGTATGCCGGGTTTCTGGTTGGATCACCATCCGGGGGCAGGTAAGAGTAGCAGGTAGCCAGGTACTTTATCGCCTCGCTACGCATGGTAAATGCATTATCTATTGTCGCCACATTGTCCGGCACAACATCCAAATAGTTGCAGGATTGAAAGAATAATAGACCCGATGCAACCAGTAATTTAATTAATCTTAGATTTTTCATGATAAATTGCCTTTTAAAATCCCACGTTAATACCGACGTTATATACGGCCTGCACAGGATAGCCTAATCCCTCGCCGCCCATTTCAGGATCCCACATCTTAAATTTGCTCCACACGGCAAGGTTGAGGGCGTTGACATAAAAACGCACATTGGACATCTTAAATTTGTTAAGAAACTCATTCGGTAGATTGTAGCCCAATTCAACAGATTTCAATCGTAAGAATGCGCCATTACGCATCCACCAGGTCGAAAACTGATTATTATTGGCGTTAAAACCATCCGTTAAGCGTGGCCACAGTGCCCTTACGTCCTGGTTATCTTCAGACCAGTAGCTGTTGGCCACTTGCTGCAACAACCCATTCTGATAAGGACCATTTATGGCAAAAGGCGTAATGTTTCCCGGATCAATAAAAAATGAAGAACGCGCCGAGCCCTGTAGGAATGCACTGACATCAAAACCCTTGAATCCCACGGAAAAGCCCATTCCATAAATAATTTGTGGATCTGTTGGATAACCGATCGGCACTTTATCCAAATCGGTGATTTTACCATCACCATTGATATCTCGGTATTTAATATCGCCGCCCATCGTTCCAAACGCACCACCAAAATTTTGCAATGGGGAGTTCTCCGCTTCGATATCATCCACAAAAAGGCGTTCGGCAATCAGACCATACGATTGTTTGATCGGATGTCCCAATCGGGACAGATAGGCTAAGTTTTCCGGATAATCTGGCTCCTCATTAACCAGCAGGCTGTTGGTAGCATAAGTCATATTCGCCCGCAGCTGTGTCCACCAGGTATTTTGAAAAGACTTGTTGTAATCCAGCGCCAGGTCAAATCCTTTGCTCTGCGCCTTTCCTATATTTGCTTGAATATCGGCCTGAAAGCCAGTTGTAGAAGGAATATTAGAACGCGCCATCAGGATATTGCTGCGGGTAGAATTATAATAATCAAACACAACTCCCAATCCGTTTTTTAGATTCAGGTCAAATCCAGCATCGAAAGTTTTTGCACGTTCCCAGGTAATATTGCGGTTTTCATAGCGCGAAATGGAATAACCAGGTCGCGTATAATCCCAATTATTACCCCAAGAGAACCCTCTACCTCCATTATTAGGATTGACTTGCGATAGGTAAAAGAAACGATCTTGATCATTACCAATCTGATCGTTACCCACTAGACCATAGGTCGCCCTCAATTTAAAGCGGGAAACGACAGGGTTCATAAATTCAAACATCTTTTCCTCATTCAGATTCCATCCCACACCAAAAGAGGGGAAGAAGCCAAAACGATGATCTTTGGAGAAACGTTCGGAACCGTTATAACCAAAGTTGAACTCAAAAAGGTATCGGTTTTTGTACGCATAGGTTGCCCGGCCTGACACACCCAGGTTACGGGCCGGCAAAGAGGCCTGCAGATCACCACCATTGGCCGTCTGATAGTTGCGGATAATACCGATCAACATCCCGGTGATATCATGGTCGTCAGCAATTGTACGATTATAATTGACAGCAAACTCACCATAGGTCGTCGTATTTAAGATTTTATTTCCCTGGTTGTAATCCAGGTATTCCGTGCCTTCATTTTCGTTGAGCAGGCTTAAAACTGTATCGCTGGTCCCCGGGATCCGCACCAGGTTATAATAAAATGGTTTAAAGCTCCGCATGACAGAAAAATAAGAATAGCGTTGTGTATACGCCATTAAACGCGCGGACAAGCCCTTGGTAATGAAGTCAAAATTCTGTTTAAGTTCCAATTGCACATTGACAGTTGAGCTGTTATACTCCTGAAAACCATTGACCATATTGGCGTAGGGATTGTTATATAACGTTTTGGTCGTTGGAATAAAGTTATTTCCGAAAAGCGGGTGGGTCGCGAATGGAGAATAGGAAGACGGATAAATTGCGGGGAACATGACTGGGTTGGACCAAATTGCCTCACGAAATACACGCTGCCCGCCATTGATCAAATTTCCCCATTTATCATAACCTCCTATTGGCCCTGTATAATCATCAAATTGAGCCGAAGTACGAATAATTCCTATTGTTGTCGGCGTAATGTTCAACGTAATATTAGAGCGTAAGGAATAGTTCTTTAGATTGATGTTATTATCAAAACTGTTGCTATTCTCGGAGCGTAGAATTCCTTTATCATTATTAAAAGTACCAGCGACATAGTATTGTGCAAGATTTCCACCGCCGGTAACATTAAAATTAAAACGTTGGTTGTTGGTATAATCCTTTATCAATTGGTCAATCCAATTGTTATTTGGATAAAGAAGTGGATCGTCTCCCCGTTCGGTATGGTCTATTTTATTTTGGTTGTAAGGTAGCGTACCTTTAGGGTCTCTGGTCAACACGGCCTCATTAGCCATTTTCATATAAGTAATATTATCGGCGAATTTAAAATTACGTGTGTTGGTTGAAATGGAATTCTCAAATCGTGCATTGAATTTTGCCTTACCAACAATACCACTTTTGGTGTTCACCAAAACCACACCATTCGCACCTCTAGCACCATATAACGAAGAGGCTGCAGCGTCTTTCAGCACTGAAAAGCCAGCAATATCATCTGGTTGTAACCGTGCTAGTGCAGTGGTATTGGACTCCATTCCGTCGATCAGGATCAGCGGATCTTTTTTCCCTGCACCAAAGGATCCCACTCCGCGAATAAAGAAGGAGGCATTGTCGTTACCCGGTTCCCCGCTCCGCTGGTAAGCAATTAATCCCGCCACCCGACCTGCCAGCATGGAGGTCAGATTAGACGTTGGCCCTTTAATTTCTTTTGGGTTGATGGAGGTGATGGATGCCACCATACTTGTTTTTTTCTGTGTACCGTAAGCCACAACAGTTACTTCATCCAAGCTGGAGCTTGATGAGGCTAAGTAAATGGTCATCCGGTCAGTACTCGTCACTTGGACAGTCTTACGGTCAAATCCGACCGAAGTCAAGACAAGCTGATCGTTGATATGCGCATCTTTAATCAGGAATTGTCCCTGTGCATCCGTTGATACAACTGCATTTTTTCCCACAAAGGCAATTGTAACATTGGAAATGGGTAAATGTCCGACGCTATCCAATACAACTCCTCTTAAGTCAAACGACTTGGTCTGCGCCTGTGCAAAGCCAACTATTAACATAAAGAGGAAGACAAGACTACATCGCTGCCATTTACAGATTCGGTAATACATGTGGTAGATCATAAATTGGTCTTCTTATAGATTGGTTATTATTGATAGTATAGCATATGATTTATCTATACTATTCTATACTACTTTACAATAGTAAAAACATTTTCTGACATGCGCAAATATTTTTTAAAATAAGGGTATAATTTGTGCGCTCTCGTGTGTTAGCGGAGAATTAGGAAATGTAGGTGGTTTATAAAAATCTAGGCGGCATGTACCGTAATAAATAACGATACATGCCGCCTAGAAATTTTTTTATCTAAAATTAATCACAAAAAAAGGGTAGGCCTAGCCTACCCTTTTGTCAATGAGTGATGATATTTTAAGGTATGATTGAGCGAATGTGCAGTTTGTCTAGCATCATCTTGATAAGATGACAGATCCTCACAATGTCGGATGTCTGCTACATCCACTTTCGTTCTTACTTTGCTGATGACCTGATTTAGCTCGGATTTCCAGTTGCCCGGATCACCAAAATCGTTCATCCAATTTTTGTTAATAAACTTTTTATAGTTCAAAAGCAAAATATACAATTCCTCACCACTACCGGCGCGATTGATTGACGTACGCCAGTTTTCTAATTTTTCTTTAAAACTCATAACCAGCAATATACAAAAAAAATATTGTATTGCAAAATCGGATCGCTTTCATTAATCAAAATCGACTTTGCAATGACTATTACGGGCTAGTCTTGAGCCATACATCGATAAATCAATTTAAAGTGACATCCAAGTAGACAGAATGGCGGCCATATGTATCATAAAATGGCTTAAACCGCACCCCATCCACGGTAAACTCCAACCGTTTGGGATCTCCTTGAATGGATTTGCCAATATCTTTTGCATCCAGCGTGATTTTGCGCCAGTCTTTTCTTGCAGCCGGCTCCTGAGCAGCCAAGAGAATAGGCCCATAAAATAAACTGGCGATATTTTGTTGATCCATCACTGGATCTAGACGAAATTGAAATGGCATATGCAGTGCGATCTCGTCTCCAGCTTTCCAATTGCGGCTCAATTTGACATAAGAACCTGGTTGCGCGTTTACTTTCTCAACTTTACCATTGATCGAGACCTGATATCCTTTGGTCGCCCAGCCCGGCACACGTACATAGATATCAAATTGGCCGTTACCTTTTATCGTCAGTTTGCTGTGGTCGTCCTTT
Organism: Sphingobacterium prati; assembly: GCF_013167215.1. Taxonomy (GTDB): domain Bacteria; phylum Bacteroidota; class Bacteroidia; order Sphingobacteriales; family Sphingobacteriaceae; genus Sphingobacterium; species Sphingobacterium prati. The sequence goes on along the minus strand of NZ_JABJWY010000016.1, from coordinate 123,955 downwards.
GGAAAGCTTGTCGTCTGTTCAATGATCACATTGCGGGATGTCCAGTTTAACGTTGACGGAATAAATAGATTGACATAAAGTGCTTTATCATCTTTACTCTTGAAGTAAATTGCGCTTTGAAGTTTGGTGCTGCTTTCGATTGCCGTGCCATTACAGCAGGTAAAACCTTTCATATCCGGATTTCCGAACTGCTTCACCGAGCCGGGCCTTAGCGGAACATGGTAGGTATTCGCAGGCGAGTTTTCTGCTACCGAAGCAAGGATATGGTTGTATAGCCCCCGCTCATAATAGTCCATATACGCTGCGCGCTGATCAAAAAGAAACAAATTACTTGTCAACTTCAATAGATTATACGTTGCGCAGGTCTCATTTTGTCCACCTGCCGCAAATCCGTTTTCATAGAGGGTCGCAGGTTCAGCAGTAAAAACTTCGGCGTTGGCGGGATTACGGGCCCCGGCCACTCCACCGATACTATACATATAATCATTGACTGCCTTGTACCAGAAGTTGTCCGCTACTTTATAGTATTCTGGCATATTGGACACATCATATATCACGATACTTCCCACGATTTGCGGTATGTGCTGATTTGCATGGAGTCCACGGAAAGTATCAACATTCTTGGCCAGTCCATCGCTATGTTGGGCATCTCCAAAAAAGACCTCGATATTATCAAACATCCGTGCCGTCTTCAGATACTTATCCTGCTTCGTAATACGATAAAGATGCGCCATAGTTTCGTTCATACCGCCAAATTCACCAGCAATGTAAGTATGCCACATCTTAATCAGTGTATCTTGCGGCAGTTTACTCAAGCGTGTATACACCCAGTTGGCCATTCCTTCAGCAACATCCAATGCTTTTTTATTGCCACTTACTTCGTATATATCAATCAAACCTGCCAAAATCTTGTGCAGTGTATAATAAGGAGCCCAGATCTGGTTTACCTGTCCTCCATATTTAGCACCTCTTTCCAACATAATAAATTGGTCGGGCGGATAGGCACTGATAAATCCTTTACCCCAGTTCCAATAGTCTGTACGAATACCCGATTCACTGAGATCCGAGTCGAAATCCTGTTTGCCGGGGCCCGTGGGCACATTGCTTGGATCTGAAATAGCGGCAGTGCCCGATGTTTTCGGTTTACCGGACAACTGGGAGAGCTCGTATAATGTGTTGACCATATAAGTCATTTTATCGGCAAAATTCTGTTGGAGTGCTTTATCATATGCCGTACCTGAATAGGCCTGCGCAATAGCTGTTAGGTAATGTCCTGTAGCATGCCCCCGAAGTTTGGTATCCTGACTGTCCCACACGCCTAAGGGTTCTGCTCCCGCTGGCTGGGGCATTCCAAATGCATTGCGGAACATATATAAAAAAGAGTTAGGGTCGGTTGTAGCCAATGTCCGGATAAACTTGTCTCGGTTTTCGATAAATTTTGTTTTCTCGTTTTCAGCGTCGGTTTCCAAACTCACCTGGCTTAGGCTGAATGGTTCAAGCATAGCACTTGGTGCCACCGATTTTTTTGTTCCTTTTACCGAGACAATGGCTTTAACGCGTAACTCTGTTCCCGGCACCTGCCCCATAACCGTATAACGGCCAGCCTCCAATACGGTACTGTTATCATTCGGCGATGGCCATAGCACGCGCACCTTTGGCCCCTGTATTCCATCTTTGTAGGTTCCGTTTACATAGCTTGGCAATCTGGGCAATTCACCGACTTCGGTCTCTACCGACACATCAGAAACCGCCAGCAAATAGGCGTTATAAAGCTGCGCCTGTATTAATGGAAAACTGGGTAGATCTCCTTCCGTATCCTTTACATTCACTGCTGCGCTATTTCTGTTTCCCTGCTGCGCATTCGTGAAAATGCCAAACACCTGACTTTCGGTGAGCGGAACCCTATACATACGGAAATCGCGTACCATAGCATCTAGGTTAGAATCGCCAGCCAAAAGCGACTTACCGAGATAGAGCTGCCTTTTACCGCCCGAAGATGCTCCAAAAACATCGCTTAACTCTTTAGGTATATCGTTGCTTTTGCCCACAGGCTTGCCGTCCAGATAGGTGATCAACGCTCTTGAAGGCATATCCACCACAATGGTAAGAAATACCCATTTATTCAATGCAATAGCTGGAGCGACCGCGGCTTTTTCGGTACCGCCGCCTGCTGTAATCAGCGCATGATACCCAGGTTGTCCGGTAATCCCCAGCGGGGCAACCGTAAAATGTGCCTCCGAGTTTCTGCCGAAATCAAAAAAGCGCTGATTGGCTTTGTTCGACCTTAAGAAGATCCACCCGGATATACTCAACGATTCCATGTCGGCCAAAGCAGCTCCCGGAATCATGACAAAATCGCTGTTTCCTCCAGAAAGTGATAAGACCTTGCCAAATCGCTTGTCGTTTACAAATTTTGGCTGAGCACCATGGGTAGCATGGAGGTTATTTCTCGACCAATCTTTTAAATCGTCCTTAAAAAGATAGCGTGCAATCATTTCTGTTTCGCCGATACCATCCAAAATCTGATCACCACCTTGGGCCCGACTAGTGGATATTGTCCCTAAAAAGCAACCTACTGAAAGGACAATATGTATAAGCATTTTGTATCTCTTCATGTTATTATAGCTAATTCGTATGTGTTTATAAAAATAAAAAGAATCTATTGCCAACTATGGAAATATTTTAGCCTAAAATTATTGGATATTACCCTGCTTTTGATTCTTTAATGGATCACTTTATGACTACGATGGTATTTTAATATAGGTTCCATGCCGGCGGATTTACCCCCAGCAGATGCTTGACGAAAAAGTCCCTTCGCTTCTTCTCTCCAAAATCGCCTCCGGACGCGTGCCCCATTCCAGGCACCATAATAAACTCATGATCTTTGCCCTGCTTAATCAATTGATTGACCAATTGGTAGGTTGAAGCAGGATCTACATTATCATCTAGCTCACCTACGATCAACATCAGCTTGCCCTGTAAGCGGTAAGCATTCTCGGTATTTGAACAAGCCGCATATTCAGGTCCTATTGGCCAGCCCATCCATTGCTCATTCCACCATATCTTGTCCATTCTGTTATCATGACAACCACAGGATGAAACGCCGACTTTATAAAACTCGGGGTGGAATAACAAAGCTCCAGTAGCGGACTGCCCGCCTGCAGAAGTACCATAAATACCTACCCGCTCGATATCCATGTAAGGGTATTTGGACGCCGCAGATTTCATCCATGCCATGCGGTCAGGGAAACCGGCATCCTTTAAATTTTTCCACGCTACATCATGAAATGCCTTGGATCGATTAGACGTTCCCATTCCATCGATTTGCACCACGACAAACCCCAATTCTGCCAATTCATACATCCCCGAAGGGTTGGCGTAAAAGCTTTTTGGCACGAAAGAACTATGTGGTCCAGCATAAATATATTCGATCACTGGATATTTTTTCTGAGGATCAAAGTTCCTGGGTCGTATGATAATACCCCAGATATCAGTTTTATTGTCTCTCGCCAGTGCTTTAAAAACCTCGGGAGCCTTCCAACCTGCAGCCTCTAGCTCAGTGATATCTGCATTTTCTAACGCCATGACGACCCGACCATCCGATGCATCGCGCAAAACTGATTTGGGCGCTTGATTGACTAAAGAATACACATCTATAAACAGACTGTGATCGCTATTAAAGGTTGCTTGATGGTTTGCCATCTCTGGGGTCAATTCCTTCAATCCTTTACCGTCTAGTCCGATCGAATAATAACGAATCAGGTAGGGGTCCTCACCTTTCTTTAGCCCACTCCCCTCAAAAAACACTTTTCTTTTTGCTTCGTCGACATAAATCACTTTTCGCACGACCCAATTTCCTTTAGTGATCTGGTTTTTCAGGGCACCGGTATTGCTGTCGAAAAGATAGAGATGGTTCCACCCATCACGTTCCGAAGCCCAGATGATTTCTTGCGTACGCGACAAATCATTTCTATACTTTTTGCTACTATAATCTATGAAAGTAGGACTGGTTTCGGAGATAATTACTTTGGTTTTCCCATTATTGGCACTTAGCTCAAGGACATCATAGCGTTGGTGACCGCGTTGATTATATTCAAAGGTAATGCCACTGTTGTCCGGCCGCCAAGCAAGGTTAGATAAGGAAAACTGATTGGTCACCTGAGTTGGATCAACGCTAAAGATTCTACCCGTCTCCACTTCGACGATAGCTGGATAATATTGCGGTAAAGCATCCCCAGGTTTTACATAATCCCTTATCTGCAACTTAGGCTGCAGTTGATCAACCGGAGAGGATTCAAACAGTGTAAGTTTTCTTACTTCTGCTTTCCGCACTTTTGACACAGCTATTTTTTTTGAATCCGTTGACCATTGTATCTGTGACCTATAATACTCGCCAGGACTACCGTCAAATGTCAACTGTTTCTCTGTCATCACATCTCCATTTTTACGCACATAAATATTATTGTTTTTAATATAGGCGGTATATTTCTTGTCAGGAGAGTCAACGGCTTCGCCCTTGCTGTCATCTCTGCGTACCCCCCAATATTCTCCACCGCTATGATCAAGCGCATTACCTATAGCCTTTCCTTTATTGACCAATTTTTGTGTAGCCGCATCCCATTTCCAAGTCACCTCCTGTACGACAAATTCAATTTCATGTGCATTTAACACCTTGGTGCCTTTACCCCAATAGGTACCCAATTTAACATCAGTACCCAATTCGGCTTTAAGCTGATTTTCAATCTCTGCGATGTCGGTAACAAGCTTATTCTTACCTACCGCATCAACGATATATAATTCAAGCTTGCCACCTTTGGCAGTGGCACGGTAGCTAAAGCACTCTCCTTTTTCTGACCAAAGAATTTGTTGTGGTACTTGATAGACTTTACCAAAAGACTCTCTTATTTCCTTCGCCCGTCTATAATCATCCAATGTCCCCTGTGCCATCACAGAAGTCTGGCAGAGTATCCATAAGGCAGCTATTAACTTCAGTTTCATATGTAAATAGTTATTCATTCGTATTTATCTCAATTGCATTGTTATATGGTCAATCTTATTTCAGTCTGCAGACGTTTTATTGGTCAAATTTCAGTGATCTGTTTTGTATGCCCACGACCTTTGACAACATAATAGAGGGGGATTCCCAGAAGTGTAATAATTATCCCCGGCCAGGTAAATTGAGGTTTATAGATCACCAGTAAAACGATAAAGGAAAGTCCCATCAAGATATAGACCGCCGGAATTATGGGATAACCAAAAGCCTTATAGGGCCTCGGAAGTTCGGGGCGTTTTTTGCGCAGCAAAAAAATCCCAGCTATACACATGACATAAAAGATAACGACGACACAGGTAATCATATCCAGTAAATCTCCATATTTACCGGTTAAACACCACACTCCTGCAATTATTCCTTGCAGCCAAAGTGCATAAGCCGGCACCGCCCGATTGTTTAAACGGCCTGTCTTTTTAAAAAATAAACCATCTTTAGCCATGGAGTAATAAATTCGAGCTCCCGCCAAAATTAGTCCATTGTTACATCCAAAAGTGCTTATCATAATCATTATGGCTAAAATGGTTATACCAAAAGGTCCGAATATCTCTTGAGCCACTACCATCGCTACACGATCTTTGGGGGCACTTGCCATCCCTTCGACCGTCAATATTCCAGTATACATCAAGTTGGTCAGAATATAGATGAAGGTCACAATACCTGTCCCCAATGCTAAGCTGAGTCCAATATTACGTTGAGGATTTTTTATTTCTCCTGCCACAGCAGATGAGGAATGCCAAGAATCACTACTGAATAAGGCACCTACCAGTGCTGCGGACATCGCAGCAAAAGTACCAAACAACGAATAACTTGCTATTGAGCCATCAGCATTCAAGCGATGCAAATCCCACCGAGCGCCTGCCGACCAATTCTGCTCCCACACATTAAGATCAAAAGCTGCAAAACCAAATAACACCAACAAAATCAAACTCAATATTTTAATCAAGGTAAGTACTGTCTGTAATGTTTTACCATTTTGTACACCTCTGGTGTTAATAAATGTCAAAAATAATATGACTACTATCGCCAACAGCTGGGCGGAGGAGACATGATAGTTTCCTAAAACAAGTAGATACACATCTTCATCCAGAACAGGAAATAAATACGCGGTGAATTTTGAAAATGCCACCCCCACAGCTGCAATTGTTGCCGTTTGGATGACGGCAAAAAAGGTCCAGCCAAAAGTAAAACTCACCAAGGGGCCATAAGCCTCTTTGAGGTAAACGTACTGTCCGCCAGCTTTGGGAAACATTGCGCTCAATTCACCATAACTCAACGCCGCAGCCAAAGTCATAAACCCACAGATCAACCATACGACCATTAACCAACCCGCAGCCCCAGTATGGCGGGCAATATCTGAGGATACGATAAATATCCCTGATCCGATCATACTTCCAGCAACTAACATCGTGGCATCCAATAGTCCCAACGATTTCTTAAATTCTTGATTCCGCGTGTTTGTATCCATAATCTAGGAAGGTGTTTAGTCAAAGTTGTAAAATTTCCATTTTGTCTGGTGGTTGGCGTCAAGATGTTGATCAGTCAATATCGCCCTTAGCATTTCCATAGGCATATAATTTTCTTTGATAACGCGATCATGAAAATCTTTATAAGACATTTTACCCTTGCCCACCAGCTCATCGCTGATACTCAATAATTGTAGGCCCCCTATCATATAAGCAAGTTGATATAAAGGATCGTAAGACCCCTCGAAGGAGCGTTTTACCTCACCATGCGCATTTGCCGGTTCGTGTCCTACCTGATCCACAAGATAATCGATACATTGCTGTGGTGTCCATTCGCCTAGATGAAATTTGATACTGAACGTGATACGTGCACAACGGTGCATTCGCCAAAACAAGACACCAATACGTTCTTCTGGTGTTTTTGCAAATCCCATCCGATACAAGAGCAATTCCCAGTACAAAGTCCAGCCCTCCGTCCAAAAAGGTGTATTAAAGCTCTGTTCACGGTAGGGTTTATATCTTTTATTCATAAAATACTGCAGATGGTGACCTGGATTAAGCTCGTGCTGAACCGTTCCCAAAGAGAAATGTGGATTATTTCCCCGCATACTCATCATCTTCTGCTCGTAAGTCATTGTATTTGTCGGATAAGAAATACTGATCTCACGACCGCCCGTAAAAAAAGGATTGACCAATTGCCGTTCAGGAGTCATCATAATCATTCCCCAAGTCTCATCCGCCAATTCGGGAATATCGATCAAGTTATGTGCTTTTATGAAGTCCTGTGCCCTGGCATACAATGCATTGATAAGATCAGGTTGTCTGCCCTCAGCCACATACGTATTTTTGACCTTTTCTTGTGCCGCTTTCCAATCGTCGCCAAATCCCATTTCCTGAGATGCCTTCAATAACTCAGCTACACACCATTTCCATTCCTTATCGGCAATCTTCAATAAGTCGTCGGCATCATAGGCAATCATTTCATCTTTTAGCTTTTTATTGAGTACCGCCTTACCGATCGGTCTGCCACCTATATTGCTTCCGTCATCAAAAACCTTCCAGTTGCTTTTACTTTGAAGCGCTTCTTTATAAGCTACCAGCGCTGCATCAAGGCCTTCGTAAGATTTGGGCACCCACCATGTAAAATTGGGATCATAACCATTATAGAAATCAAATGAGCTTTGCAGACGCTTCTGTAAAGACTCAACCATACTGACTAAATAGCTTACATCATTGGCATCAATTGCAGGTTTCTGCACCAGCGCTTTTGTCTCCCGCAATACCGATTCACTTGCCTGTTCAAGCATTGTTGCAATCGCTTTGCCTTCTACAAAAGTACCCCTTCTGCGTTTTTGTTCAAACTGAAAGATGCTATCTGCAAATGGCAAATAAGATTTGAGCCGATGATAAGCATTCATCTCGTCATTTAGTTCTTGTTGATGGCGTAAGATCTTTCGGTTTAACAGGATATAGTCTACCTGTCCATTTGTATTCAACTGATTATAGTCAAAAGCTTTTAATTTGGCCAGATACGACTTATCCAAAGTGATTAATCTATTAATTTGTTCAGGAGACGGGCTAGCTTGTTGGAAGCCCCAGCCTTTCGGCATAGGCCCATAAAAATAATTTACTGCCTGCAGATCATGTTCATACTGAACAACGTAGGGTTCAATCGGCGTGGTGTGTTGAAACAAGTCCATTTTTTGTGCATTTAATGTCATTGGCACTGCCATACAGAGTATACCTAGACCAACACATGGCTTTACTTTAAGGTCAGTGTTTATCATTGTTTAAGTTTATTGTTAGCGTTATTGAAATCTGTCGTATTTGCATTTTTATAGCTCGTCAAATATCTCCAACAAAATAAGTTCCCGATTGTCCACGGACTTTTATTATCAAATCAGTTGATCAGTTGCCTGTGTTAAAGTCATAAAATACATAAACATTTTATAGGTACTGTCTTTTTACTCACTTGAGTTATGTTTATTTTTCTTTATCAAAGAAAGCAACTGATGGACAACTTAACTAACCGACTTTTGATCATTACTTATTGGATATTGACCTCTGCCTTCAGATCCAAGCATTTTTAATACGTCTTTTGTGATCAAACGGCTTATTGTACGCATTCTAAAAATGGAATTGATAGCATTACCAATCGCCAACAACCTCTGTGTAATAAATGTTATTTATACATTAAATGTATATTTTCGTAAATGATAAACCAAATTTTAGCTGAAATAGGCTAAAAAAGTAATATCGTAGGTTAAATTTCAAGTATAAAGAACGGGCTCAATAACACATATTTGTACTTAATTGACAATGCTGATAAAGCAAGTCGTTACTTGTTAAATCTTACAGAACATGAACTTTAAGAAAAATCACTACCTTCTTTTTACCTTATTATATTTACATGCTGCCCTCACGGTCTTTGGCCAGCAGGATGAACATCCCGTATGGCAAGCTGTCAAAACACAAACAGCAACATTGGGTATTGACAAAGGAGATAAAAGTTTTCGACTCGAAAAGTTGAAGATCAAAGTGGTAAATTCCTCACAGACTTTAGCGGCATTACAACAAATAGGCGGAGACGACAACTTCGATTACACGCCTGTGGAAATGCTGCGTAAGAGAGACCGTAATAATTTTTTTCATTTTGGAGATATTAATATCAGTTTGAGAAAACAGGGTGAAACAACTTGGTCTACTTACTCATCCGCCAAAGACCGCAAAGAGGTAATCGCCCTCAATGCATCGGGAACAGCTTTAGCTGCCGCAAATATCTCCCCGACATTGGGAGGTATCCCGCTCAAAGTGATCCGGAGCTGGAAGAATATCGGTGGTGACCTGATCTTGAGCTTCGAAGTCAGTAATCCAACAGAACAAACAATAGAAATCGGATCGCTGGGCATCCCGCTTCCTTTCAATAATAACATGGATGGTAAAAGCCTTGATCAAGCCCACGCCCAGAACGTCTTTTTTGACCCTTACATTGGCAAAGATGCGGGTTATGTCCAAGTAAACCATCTGCATGGACGCGGACCAAGCTTATTGGTATTGCCTTATGAGAATGCAGGTTTTGAAGCCTATAATCCCTTGAATAGCGATCCTACCCCCCGAAGCATAACTTTTGAAGGATTTCATGAATGGATGGTCCATACCAAAGCACATACCGAAACAGAATGGAAGGGTGTAGAACAATGGAATGAAGCGACCTCAACAATATTAGCGCCCAAAGCTTCCAAGGTATTTGCACTTCGCTTTGTGCTCGCCCCAAGTATCCGGGATATAGAAGCAGAATTGCTTAAAAACAATCGCCCTGTAGCCATTGGCGCTCCAGGCTATGTCATACCATTAGATAATCCAGTAAAGCTCTTTCTAAAGCACAACAAAGAAATTAAAAAAATTAGTGTATCCCCTGATCATGCACTCACCCTGAGCAAGCTAAAGCAAACTGCGGGCCAATGGCAACAATACGAGGTACAAGGAAACCGTTGGGGGCGCGCACGCGTTACTGTAACTTATCAGGATGGCAATGAACAGACAATACATTATAAAGTCATCAAATCCGAGAAAGAGGTCGTCAATAACCTTGGCCACTTTCTGACCACAAAGCAATGGTATGAAAACGACAAGGATCTATTTGGACGCTCCCCTGCTGTCATTTCTTACGATTATGAAGAGCAAAAACAAGTTACGCAAGAACGACGAGCTTGGTATGCGGGATTAAGCGACGAAGCAGGTGCTGCGAGCTGGCTTGCAGCCATCATGAAACAGGTCCTACAACCCGACCAACAGGAGATTGAAAAGCTTAAGCATTTTGTCAACGAAACCATGTATGGCCGTATCCAGCATGCTTCGGGTGCACAAAAATACGGTGTAGTAAAAAGTCTATTTTATTATGCTCCTGATTCTTTACCAGTAGGCACTTACGACGATAAAATTAATTGGAAGACTTGGTCGGCCTGGCCTAAAAAAGAAGCCGACGATATTGGAAGATCCTATAACTATCCACATGTTGCCGCTGCACACTGGGTAATGTATCGACTTGCACGCAACTACAACAATCTTGTACAGGAAGAAACATGGGATACCTATCTGGACCGTGCCTTCAATACGGCGATAGCAATGGTAGAGAAAGCGCCCTATTATGCCCAGTTTGGCCAGATGGAAGGTAGCATATTCCTGATTATCTTACAAGATCTCCGCAGGGAAGGGATGATGACGCGAGCGGATCAATTGGAGGCAGCGATGCGTAAACGAGCCGAACATTGGAAAACACTCAATTATCCATTTGGCAGTGAAATGCCTTGGGACTCCACCGGCCAGGAAGAAGTCTACCTGTGGTCACGCTTCTTTGGATTCGATGAAAAAGCCCAGGTGACGCTCAACGCTATCCTTGCCTATATGCCAACGGTGCCGCACTGGGGTTACAACGGCAGTGCCAGACGCTATTGGGACTTTGTTTACGGCGGAAAGTTGTCGCGCATTGAGCGTCAATTGCATCATTACGGTTCTGCACTCAATGCGATCCCCGTTCTGACAGAATTTCGCCGTCATCCCGAAGATTTCTACCTACTGCGAATCGGACACGCAGGCATGATGGGAGCGCTTGCCAATGTTACGGAAGATGGTTTTGGCCCAGCAGCATTCCATTCTTATCCGAGCACATTGGCAAATGATGGAATCAGTGGAGACTATGGTACGGGATTCTATGGCTATGCAGTCAACTCTGGAACCTATATTTTCGAACATCCCGAATTTGGATGGCTGGCATTCAGTGGCAACCTCAAAGCGAACAAGAAAACTGTAGACGTTGCTATAACAACAGCCTCTCGGGGCCGAATTTTTCTAGCAAAAGAACAACTTTGGCTCACAACCGATGCCGGGGAAATTGAGCGTCTCACTTACCAGCTGAAGGATAGAAGCATTGTCTTACATTTTCACATAGGGAATCAGGAGCATAATACGCATGTTTTACTCAACATAAATCCCGAAAGTGGCTATGAGATAAAAGGTATGCACAAAGATGACCATGGTCGATATCGTATCCCCTTGTCAACGAAAACGGTCATCCTGACAAAATCAAAATAAATAACGTGAAAAGCAAAAGGTGCCCGATAAAATGGGCACCTTTTCTTATGGATTGATAACCAAGCTATTTCCCAGTCCTGTCATAAATCCAGGACCTATATTTTGCGCTTTCAATAAATCCCGATGTTTGTTGTCCAGCTTAGGAGCTCCGGCATCGGCCGCTGTAGCGAAAGGATAATTACCAACAAAAGCTCCTAATACCGGACTATTGCTGGTTGGTTCATAAATGCCATCGGTCGTCAATGTATATTGAGGATTCTGACGGCTGAAGCCGGCAGGTAGCTGTTGGCTTGTCGGCACATCAAATACGATATTTCCTTGATAAACAAAGTTAATGGGCTGGTCTGTAAAGGTCAGCATGGTTGACTGCGAAGCCTGTGAAACCACATTATTTGCAATATGCCCATCTGTTGGCGGTAAGGTACGATTGTTTCCCCCCTTTCCCGAACCGATATCAAAAGATTGTTGGCATTTGATCATGGTATTGGCCACCACCTTCACACGTTTGACCTGAAAATAACCGCTCAAGGGTGAATTTGGTACGCCATCCATTACAGCCAAAGGTGCTTTTTGCCCTGTTCCAGCCATATTCTGAAAATAATTGTTGTAGACGATATGATCCTCGCCTATAATACGAATTCCACCTGCGGCACTGATACCATTACCGACGAAATAGTTACCGTAGACCGCAGAGCCATTTCCATGTCTCAGACACAGCGTTCCCTGACTCTCGTAGAAGAAATTGTTACGGATGGTATCCGCCCCCATTTTGTTGGAGATAATTTCTGTTTCCCCATTGCAACGTTGAAAGATATTATCTTCAATGGTCGTAAATGCACTTGTCATAGACCAATCACTTGTACCGATACGGATGGTCTCGCCCCCATTGTTTGGTAATGCCGCCCGTTCACCAAAGAAATTATGATCAATCCGATGTTTCATCGTTTTGCTCGTTCCCCACACAACCATTGTAGGGCCCTGATGAGCTTTGCCTTTGAGATAACAATGGTCGACACGATGGTTGGATCCATTGATGGACACCCAACGATAGTCTGTTGTTACAGTAGGCGGATTGTAATCCACAATTGCTGTATTCGTTAAGCGGCAATTTGAGGACGAGGACGTGAAATCAACGACGTTTTTGCCTGAAGTATAGCCATTCTGAAAAACAAGTCCACTCACCACGAGCCATTTTCCTGTAATACTGATGGAGGAAGTTCCTTCCATAAACACTGCCCCCGGTTGTTCGGCCATCAATACAATAGGCTGCTGACTGGTTCCCTGAGCGTTAAATGTAAGTTCCTGATTGGTCCATTGCCCCGATTTCATGATCACTGTATCTCCGGGCTGAAGACTTAGCGCTTGCAGCTCGGCTGCAGATTGAATGGTATGACATTGCGCGCAGGCGATACCATTTAACTTTAATTTTACCGCAGCCGGTTTTTCACAGCTGCTACCGATCACCAATAAAAGTAATAGGGAAGCAAAGACTGATTTTTTCCTGATCATAGTTAAGTTTATTTAAGGTGTTTAATTACTGCAGGGAACTAAAAGGATAAACGGTGGTATTTCCCTTTACACCGTATACATGGACCACGCCATTAGTAACACCATATCCGCCAGATCTATTAGTGGTTTTGTTATTAATCTGAATCGGCGCAAGGTCATTATTATTGACCAATTTTAAATACATCGCTCCCTCCTGATCAAAACCTTTCCCTTCGTTCAGGTAGCCCAGTAAAGATCCTTTACTCGCTACAGTATTGGCTGGCAACAGCGTCTTTGCTTTCACATTATTGATACTCAGATCAGCAAAGTTATATTTGCCCTCCAAAATGAGGTAAAGAAAATAATTCCGTACATCTTCTTTGCTATAATCTTCCCACTTCGTAGCGGGCCTGGTCAGCGGTGTACCGGCACCATCCATACCGGTCACAATAGGAAAATCAAAGAAAAGTCCGCCGGTCACTTTTTTTGTCTTGGCATCCCAAATTTTGACCGCATCATTATGTAAAAATATAAATGTCCGATCGGATTTTTCAAACTCATTCAGATCGATATCCGCATACTCCATCCCCATACGCATCCACTTGAAGACTGTATCTGTTGGCTTCTCGGGCGTTCCATAAGAACGATCTTCTAAAAATTTCTTCGCACTAATGCCCATATTAGGATCCAGCGTTTTATGTTCGTAGTCGTAATTTTCCTGCAATTCCATATCGAAGAGGGAACAGCCTGTTGTCAATAAGGTCAGAAGCATCGCCCCTACCTGTATCCACTTGATGTTAAAATTTCTTTTCATAATTTCTTTTTCTACGTCTCCTACTAATCTGTATATCCTGGGTTTTGAACCAATAAACTATTGGAATTCAAAACATTTCGATTCAATGGCCAATAGGCTCTATTTTGAGGGTCCAAGAATCCCGGCATTTCCAGGTTTCCGGCATCCTCCTGCCTACGTTTCAGAATAGGATCCATCACTTCCTTGACACGATTTGTTCTGACCAGATCAAACCATCTCTTTCCTTCTCCAAAAAGCTCCAGCTGCCGCTCGTTCAGGATTGCGGTTTCCAGCGCATAAGAGGTTGCCAATTCAGGTGCACTCACATCATATACTGGCAGTTGCGCTCGTTTACGCACAAAATTTACGTATTTAATAGCTTGTTCCCGATCGCCACGTCTATTCAAAGCTTCTGCATACAGCAGATAGATGTCACTCAGTCGGTACATGGTCAGATAGACCGGAAGCAATTGATTTGTTGCCGGCCAGGGATCCGCCTTGGTCGGGTTTGTTTCTGTTGGATACCATTTTATAAATCGATCCCGTTTATTGCTTGGCATACCAAAATAGACATCCAGCGTTTGTTTTGGCCGAATATCCGGACTTGGGGTTGCTGTCGTCTGTGGCAGGAACCAACTTGTCCAGATCCCCTCATCCACAATCACCTGCTTGTTATTTGCCGTCCAGGAAGTCTGCATGCAGGCACAGCCATTTTTCAGGTAATCCCAATGGATACTCCAAATCGTCTCTTTGCTGGACGATGGATTTGTAAAGATCGTTTTCCAGGATGCTGCATCCTGTAAGTTGGTTTCGTTTAAGCCCGCATAAACGGCGTTGGTCGGCGACTTGGCCAAGAATAATTTTTCTATCCACTTTATTGCATTTTCATGATCTCCCTGCCACATGTATACATCAGCCAGGATCGCACATATTCCAGCTTCGCCGATTGTCCATAAGGGGCTTTTGGCGTTTTTTGTAGTCAAGGAATAGGCATTTTCCAAATCCGGGATAATCAAATCTTTTATGATTTTATCTTTTGGTTCACGCGCTCTTTCCGCGGGCTTTTCCACATCTTCATAGGGTTCCAACCAAATAGGTGCGTCCCCCCATACACGGACGATATAAAAGTAAGACATCGCGCGAAGTGCATAACTTTGTGCCAAGAAATCGTTTTGCATGGCCGTTGTGATCCGACTATCCAATTGAGCTGCCTGGGGAATATATTTAATATTGTTATTTGCCCGTCCTATGGTTGTATACAGCCCGCTCCAATCTGAAAAATCATTGGAAGGCGTGATACTGTTTAACACGATTTCATCCACATAGTCCTTGGTATAACTAATAAAGCGATCAAAATTGTCTGACCGATATTCTCCCCAGTAAAGATATTTCTCACTATATTGATCTTTACCGACCATTTCAAGCTGAAAAGCACTATACATACCAGCCATTGCCGCCTGTACATCATATAGGTTTTTGTAATGTTGATCCAATGTCCCATCTGAAAGAGGCTTTTCATCCAGAAACTTATTGCAAGCGCCCAAAGTGCCTAAAAAAAGTAATGCTGCTAAAATTTTTATTTTGTACATAATTAAAATCTTCTAAAAATTAACATTTACACCGAAGCCAAATTCCCTTCTTCTAGGATAACGGCCGTCATCCTCACCCGGTGTTAGCGGGTTTGAGGTACTGAATTCAGGATCATAGCCGCGGTAGTTCGTCCAGGTCAACAAATTTGTTCCATAGATATACGTTGTGAGGCCTTTCATTTTCAATTTATTGGCCAATCGTGGACTAAAATTATAGGCCAGACGCGCGCTGGCAAGCCGAATAAAGGAAGCATCTTCGATATACAGGCTATTTTGGTTGGTTTTCATGTTTCCACGATTGTTTCGCTCAGGATAGTAGGGATACTTGGCCTCATCGCCCAGTTTCCGCCATACATTATACACCATATCCGGTGATCCCGCGCCTGTATTGGAAGGATAGTTCTGACGCTGTAACAAAGCATTGTACACTTCTCCGCCGATTGCACCGTTGAACAGTACATTTAAAGAAAATCGGTTGTAAGTAAATGTCTGCATAAAACCAAAGTAAAAATCAGGGGTAGGATTGCCTAGGATCATACGGTCATCGTCATTGATCAAGCTATCGCGTTTGCTGTTGAGCCATTCGGCATCCCCACCTTTCAGCTTGCCATCGGGAGCATAAAGGTGATGCACTGTACCTTCATAATTTTGGCCACCTGAAGTATATACAGGTTTACCATCGCGGTACAATGGTTTTCCCTGGTCGTCAAGCACAAGCGTCAATTTATCCCAGTTGTCGTTATAGGCATTGGATTCATCCCAGGCATATACACCGAGATTACGCCATCCGTAAAAATTACCAATACGTCCCCCCTCTTCGAGATACCATTTATTACCCGGAAAGAAAGGAACACCGTCCGCCAATTTCACAACCTTACCTCGTTCAAAGGAGATATTTCCATTGATTTCCCAGGTAAAGTTAGGCTTGACGATCGGCCGGGCAGTGACGACAAACTCCATTCCCCGGGTTCGGATCGATCCCACATTCACCTGAAGCTTTGTGTATCCGGTTTCTTTAGGTAGTTCTCTCGGATATAACAGATCCGTTGTGGTTTTCACATAGTAATCAGCGGTAAAGCCCAATCTTCCATTGAGAAAGGTAAGATCTAGCCCCACATTGTTCTGTGTCGTCATTTCCCATTTAATCAGATAATTACCTAAAGTCGGGGTCATTGCCGCTCCGCCCACACCATTATAATTGCCACCAAATGCTACCTTAGCATAAGATTCGTAATCCCCGATCTTATCATTTCCAAGCTGGCCAAAACTATAGCGCAGTTTCGCATCCTGTAATGCCGGCTTAGTCCATTTCATAAAGTTTTCATCCGAAAAACGCCAAGCGGCAGATCCTGAGAAAAAGTTTCCCCATTTGTTGCTCGGACCAAATCTTGAAGAACCGTCTCTTCTGTACGAGGCCTGGAAGAGGTAACGGCTCTTATAGTTATAACCAATTCGACTAAATATCGAAGCTGTTGCATTTGCTGTCGCTGATGTATACGTCTTGGAGGAGGTCAGATAATCCGGAAATGTGACCAAGACCTCTTCGTTTACACTGTTCAAATATTCAGAATGGAAACGATCAAAACGTCTACGATCAGCGCTAAATCCTAACAGGGCATATACATTATGGTCCGTTGCAAATGTTTTATTGTAATTGGCAAATGCCTGGAATTCCCAAGTGAAAGTCTTGGTAAATTCGTTCGATCCACTATTTTGGTCTTTATTAGCCGATATAAAACGCGGTGAAAAACCTGTATTTTGCAAATTATCCAACCGTGCATTAAATAAAGTCGTCAGTTTGAGGTCATTCATCAACTGATAGTCCAATTGATTATTGAATTGACCGGAATACGTCTCACTCATGTTCTGTTCATACAATGCATTCGCAATAGGATTTCGTTTAGATCCGATATAACTTGTTAATGATCCGTCAGGATAGTAAATCAACGAATACGCCGGCCTGTCCATCACGACGCGCACCGTATTGGCAATTGGAATGGAATTGCCTTTTTGCCAGGCAAAGGAGATATTATTCGCGTATCTCAGTTTTGATGAGGCTTGATATTCCACATTGATCCGCGACTGCAAACGTTTTGCATAACTATTCAAGATAATAGACTTATCATCCAAATAATTTAGACTGCTATAATAACGGAGATTTTTTTGGCCGCCACCTATACTTAACTTGATTTCTTTCTTTTGTGCAAGATTGCCTAGAAGCAATTTTTGGAGATCGTTATCCGCGTTAAAGCTTGGATTCAGCGAGTCAATATTGCTATTCTGCCCTTGTATGTTCCTAAATTCGCGCACTTCAGCCGAATTACTCACGGGAATATAATGCGCCAAACGGCCAAAGAGATGGTTATAATTGACATTAATCAAAGGTTTCCCTTCTGCCCCGCGCTTGGTTGTGATCAAAATAACGCCATTCGCTGCACGCGATCCATAGATGGAGGCAGATGCAGCATCTTTTAACACTTCGATGTTTTCGATATCCGTAGGATTAATATTTGCGCCATCCGGATTGATAACACCATCCACCAAATATAAAGGACCATTACCACCATTTAGCGTTGATGTACCGCGTACCTGAATCGATCCTGTTGCACCAGGAGCGCCACCACCATCATTAACAATAAGTACACCAGCTGCTTGTCCTTGTAAGGCATCAAATAGATTAACGGGTTGTCTTTCCTGAATTTTTTTCGCGTTTACTGAAGAAATCGCTCCAGTTAAATCTCTCTTTTTGGCTACGCTACCATAGCCAGTAACGACGATCTCATCCAGTGCATTCTCATTTTCACCCAGTTGTACATCAATCTGCCGTTGGCTGCCGACTGTTCTTTCTTCCACTTTCATGCCTACCTGGCTAAAAACCAGAATTGCTGCCGGTGCAGCCGCTATCTGGTATTTCCCTGCGGCATCTGTGCTTGTTCCCTGGTTCTTCCCTTTAACCCGGACACTCACTCCTTGTAGCGCTTCACCTTTGCTGTTGCTCACTTTGCCTGAAATTCGGACATCTTGTTGAGCAAAAAGCGGTAAACCCATACTTCCCATTATAACAAATAGGCAGAGTACCAAGCACCCCATTTTTGTGATACTTTTCATCATAAGATAGATACTATTAATTGGTTATTATTATTCAAAGGTATTCAGCTTTATTACAGCTTCAGTTTAACTCAGCGTCAACGCCGATCAACGTTTCTAGCTGATTCAACTTAAATTCCTTAATTGGTTATTGTTTATAATTCGTTATACCCAAATATCGAGCAGTTCGTCGTATACAAGAGGGTAAATTTTGTTCTTTTTAGCAGTAAAAATTGGTCATTTATGCCCAAAACCATCTATTTGCCTACTGCCGTACGAAATTTCAGTATTCTTACTTTGTCATAAATTCAAATCTAACTGTCCCAAACGAATTTGGTTTTCCTTGTTGCGGTTTGGATATTTCCCCGGTCAGATTCCCCTGTGCATTTTTTTTGACCAACACCCGACGCCAGGCATAGTTTCCTTTTTCATAATCAAAGCTCACCCCATCATCGTCATATAGCTGATAGTTCCCTTCCTTTTCTCCATAGTAGCGGATGGTCAAATCAACTTTCTCGTTGGGGAGCGGCGCGTGTAAACGACTGCCCATCATGGGTATGATACCCCCATCTTTGACGTAGACCGGTATACGGTCCATACCCGGATCGGCTGTGATCTCTTCTCCATTGCCCACATATTTCCCCGTGTAGAAGTCATACCAATTCCCTTTGGGCAGTAGCACCTTACGGAATGACTCCCCAGCGAATAGCGGTGCAACTAGTATATATTCGCCACACATATATTGGTCCTTGACCTCCCCGTTGACGGCTTCCAGGTAAGGGTTTGTTTCCAGGTCCCGATTGCCCAACACCGCCTTTGTCTGCCCCTGAAAGCCCTCCTCCAGGGCCATTGCCCTGAAAGGCGGCGTCCCTTCAAAGTGATACTTGGCAAATTCGGAATATAAATACGGCATCAGTTCCATCCGCAATTGCGCATAGTACTTCACCTGATCAGCGACTTCCGGAAAAGACCAGGGTTTTGTCCCACTGGACCAGGCATTGATCATTGCCATTGGCGAAAAGACAACGGATTGAAAACGACGCAGCCATTCCTCTCCCGTCTTTGATCCCCTTACTTCCGGCGTCCATAGTACACCACAGAATCCACTATTGACCAGTGCTGTGATAAAATCTTGATGGCTATAATAATCGTTGTAAATGACATAGGGTAAATTATTGGCACCCGCATTCGACGCACGTACGAGCCCATACGTTCGTGTATTCCTGCTCCGATATAAACTATCGGTAAGCTTCTGTGCAAGTACACCATAGGTTTGCCGCATTTGGATACCACTGATACCCGATGGAAACTTGGCCATATCAGGCCAAAGATAATAATCGTAGCCATCAACTTCATCTATTTTATAGCCACTGACACCGATATTAAGCTGCGCATCGGTGAACTGTTTGGCAAGGATTTTTTTAGCTTCTGGATGGTTCAGATCCGGAACTGTACCGCTCCAAACCGTGTGCGAACCAGTAAAGGGCTCGATCGCCTTGCTGATTCCAGCTTCCGGTGAGATATATGGATTTGTCCAAAGGTTCAAACGCACGCCCTTAGCGGCCAATTTTTGAGTTAAAGAAGCTGGATCGGGAAAACGTCCTTTGTCCCATTCAAATGTACATGGGTAGGCGCGGGATTGCCATCCAGGTTCAAGACCGATGAAATCGAGCGGAAAACCATGCTCTTCAAATTGGGAGGCTTCATTGAGCACCTCTTCGGCCGTATAAAGCTTTTGTACGCGCTGCGTAAAGCCCAGCCCCCATCGTGGAGGCAAGGTACCACCGCCGCAAAATAAGTTATAACGTTTGACTGCATCCAAAGGATTTACACCTGTAAATACATAAATTTCTACGCCTGCAGCTGGAATAAAAATTTCCACCGCATCCGAATAAGGGCGTGAGCTCCAGCTTTTATCGGTATTGCGATCCTTGGCTTCCGCTGGCTCTTTCGCATCTTTACGAACTCCGGTCCCCACATAATAGGTCAAGTACTGCGCCGAATTGACAAGGACACCATACCCTCTGGAGGAAACGTAGAAAGGAACCGGCGCGTGTGTGCGTCCATTATCCTTGCCACCATAGTGATCCACATGCAGGTTAAGTATTTTGCCACGTTGGTGAACCGTTTGAAAATTCAGTCCCAAACCGTAGATCTGCTCATTTTTTGTCAATGGCATCCGCACATACGTTTTCCCGTCGATCAGTTCTGCATGCACGTCCATTTTCGGCAGTGGAAAGTCGGTTGACTGCAGCTGTTCGAGCGTCGAAGCGCGAGGTTTACTACCCGCAGCTCCCAATAAGGTATATTGCTCAGGTTGCCCAAAGGTTCCTTTCCACACACCGGGATATTGCTCTTTCCATTGAATGGGTTGTCCCTCAGCCAGGCTGCAGAGCAACAGCATCAGGATAATCAGGATTTTCTCCATAACAGCTTATTTTTTTAACAGGGCATATATGCACCAGAGTATCGGCGCCTGTCCATGCATATCACCAGTGTTTTGTTTTCGATCCAGATAATACTGATAATCATTTTTTCTGTTGGTACCCTCACAGACATTGGCGATGTCCCCCTCCTTATTGATATATCCGACCAGTGCTATCCAGGCCTTGCGTGCTATCGGAGTATATTCTTTAGCATCGAGCCAGCCATTTTTCACGCCGGTAATCAGCGCATAAGTAAACATGGCCGAGCCCGAGGTTTCCGGCCAAGATTCCGGCTTGTCTATCAGCTGCCCCCAGAGGCCATCTTCACGTTGATACCTTTTGAGGCTGGCCATCATTCTGCGGTAAGCGGCCAATATTGCGGATTTATTGGGGTTATCGTTGGGTAAGGCCGACAGCAGTTCGCTCATGCCTGCGGCCATCCAGCCATTTCCCCTCCCCCAAAAAAAAGGTGCATCCGGGGCGTGATAGAATAAGCCGTTTTCCTTTTGAATGGTATCGAGGTAAACAAGCATTTCATGGGCGGCACGGTCGATGTATTTACGCTCGCCAGTCACCTGAAATGCTTTGGACTGCACCATGGTAATCATATACATATCATCTATCCAATAACGGGTCTGCCAGGTCAGCCCCTTATCCAGAAACTTTTGATAAGCATCTTTCACCGTTTGAGGAGAATCAATAGGAATGCTCCATTGTGCATCAGCAAAACGCATCCCCATCTCAAGAAAAGTATTGTTTTTTGTCTGCCGATAAAGTTCCAGCGGGACAGTTCCGAATACCGCATAATCCACATGCCAAGGTCGAGGTACCAAGTGCTTCTCTGTATCAAAAAAAGGCATAAAACGTTGTGTCAGTTTATCGAGCAGCGTCCTATTTTGGCTGATTTCGGCAAACTTCAATGCGCCATACCAGGTACATACTTCGGGATAAGTAATGGATTTGGGAGGTGATGGCGGTTTAAAGCTATTATGTGGACTTTCGACAAAACGCTGTACGACCAAGCGGCCAACGCTTATTGGATTGGCCTTTTCAGGCCAGTTTTTTAAATCTACGCTTTGTGCAGTAGCATATAGTGCCAAGGACATAGCAATACCCGAAAGTATTGACCTCACAATCGTTATCATTAGCTGGGATTATATTTAGTTATTATACCAAATATCGTTATGCCGCTGCTTTTTCGAGGAGTAATTTTCGGTCAATTAGGTGGAAATATTGACATCTGCGGTTGTACAGCCAAAAAATTATAAATCCAATATTACGCGCAGACTCATAAATGCCATTAAAATCACGATTGTTGCGCCAATCAGCGTAAGGATAATCGGTTGTTTATAGACACCTACAATCGCCGGTTTATAGGCAGCGATTAGCATCAGCGTCAGCGAGACGGGCAATATAATCCCATTTACTGCACCTGCGAAAATCAATAGCTGGACAGGTTTACCCACTGAAACGAAGATTAGGGTGGAAATTAATATGAAGCCGATAATAACCCAATTTTCATTTTTGGCAATCCGGGTGCTGAATGTTTTTATAAACGAGACGGAAGTGTAAGCCGACCCGATAATGGACGTTATCGAAGCTGCGAACATCACCAGGCCAAACAGACGATAACCAAAGTTGCCTGCTGCGAGCCGAAAAACCGAAGCTGTAGGATTACCATCCTCAATCAGCAAGCCCTGGCTCAGCACGCCCAGCGCAGCCAAAAACAGGCAGACCCTGACCAGCGAGGCAACCGATATCCCCATGACCGCACTTTTATTGACGGTAGGTAAAGCATCAAACCCCTTTACCCCCGCATCAATCAGACGATGACCACCCGCAAAAGTGATATAGCCACCTACAGTCCCCCCGACCAGTGTAATGATGGAGACAAAGTCAATTTTTGCAGGAGCCACCGTACGCAGTACCGCCTCGCCCAATGGTGGCGAAGATATCAGTGTGATGTAAATAAAAGCCAATATCATAATTGCTCCCATAAGCTGCGTAAAACGGTCCATGGCTTTGCCGATCTGCTTGTTGATAAAAACAGCAATGGCGATCAATGCAGAGATGCAGGCTCCGGTCATGACATTAACACCGAAGAGCGCCTCCAGTCCCAGTCCAGCCCCAGCGACGTTACCAATATTAAATGCCAGTCCACCGAGGATAATAAGCAAGGAAATAAAGCCCCCCAGTCCGGGCAGCAGCTTGTTAGCGATATCCTGCGCCCGCATTTCAGACACCGCGATCACGCGCCAGATATTTAACTGCACACCAATATCAATCAGGATCGATACCAGAATAACGAATCCAAAGCTAGCACCCAGTGATTTGGTGAAAATTGTGGTCTGGGTCAAGAAACCCGGACCTATAGCGGATGTTGCCATCAATAATGCCGCACCGATAAGTGCTGAGGTATTTCTTTGTTTCATCGGATAAGGATATGATTATCTTTCAACGTCTGATTGATTATCATGGCAAATTGAACAGCCTCCTTGCTATCGCCATGAAGGCAGATGGTATCCGCCTGGATATCGACTGCAGTACCTTGCAGGGAGATAACTTTTCCGGTTTTGATCATGTGGACCACCTGTTCTGCGGCCAGCTTGGGATCGTGGATCAGCGCATGTTTATCCGAACGGGAAGTCAATGTACCATCCTGTTGATAAGTACGATCGGCAAAGACCTCGCTATAAACCTTCAGTCCTTTGGTTTTGCCAGCTTTTATCAGTTCGCTCCCTGAAAGACCATATAATATAAGTGCAGGGTCTATGTCATACATGGCTGTTGCAATTGCATCTGCCAGTTCAGATTTCTTCGCTGCCATATTATAGAGCGCCCCGTGCGGTTTGACATGGTGTAGCGCTGAACCCTGCACTTTGGCGCAAGCAGCAAGCGCACCGACCTGATAGACGACCAGCTCGTACACTTCCTGCGCCGTCAGCTGCATCTCACGCCTCCCGAAGCCTACCAGATCCGGGAGGCCGGGATGAGCACCGATTTTGACCTTGTATTTCAGGGCAAGCCGCACCGTCCTCATCATCGTAGCGGGATCTCCCGCATGAAAACCGCAGGCAATATTTACAGCCGAAACATACGGCAGGATTGCCTCGTCATCGCCCATTTTCCAAGCGCCCAAGCTTTCGCCCATGTCACAATTTAAATCTACAGTAAGTGGTTTATTCATATTTCAATGCGATTGCGCTTTTCAGTTTTTTAAATTGAGCATGCTGTTTCTTTAACAGGCTGTGCGCTTCATCGAGGCTGATCCGTTCAAAGCTGATGTGATCATTTGGTCCTTTTTGCGCTAGGAGCGGCAGATCGATAGTCGCTACCTGTGCAATCACCGGATAGCCACCCGTGGTCGGATGGTCAGCCATTAGGACAATTGCGTTGCCGTCAGGTGGCACCTGTATACTGCCGAATGTCACCGCCGTTGACAACAGTTCTTTTTGTTCTTTAAACCGTAGCGGTTTGGATGTGAGCCGATAGCCCATTCTGTCCGAGTTGTTGCTGATGGTAAATACATTGGAAAAAAAACTCTTTTGACCCGCATTTTCAAAGCAGGCCAATTGCGGCCCATCCATTACCCGAATGGTGTTCGTAGCGAGGTCCGGATATAGGCTTGAATCCATGCTCCAGTGAAACAAGCTATCTTTCCCCTTATAGCAATGTCGGAAAGCGACCCTGTCCCCCTCTTGAAGCGGTCTTCCCTTCCAACCACCTATTTGCCCCTTACAATAGGTCGATCTGCTGCCCAGCAATTCTGGGATGTCAAGCCCACCCTGAAAACAGATATAAGCCCGGCAACCAAATTTTCGCCGGCCAAAAGAAATCAATGAACCAGCCTCGACGAGAACCGGTTTCCACATAGGCAGTGGATTACCATCGAGCGTGGGCGACAAATCTGCCCCAGTCACGGCAATAAGTTGCTCCTGTTCGAAGTAAATCGTCGGCCCCATGACTGTACATTCTATTGCAGCTTCATTGTCCGGATTACCAAGGATATGATTGCCAAGGCGCAGCGCATAGCTATCCATTGCACCACTGACGGGCATACCGTAACGTTGTAGCCCGTAGCGTCCCAAGTCCTGTACCGTAGTCAGCATACCCGCTTTAACGACTTTAATGCCCATTGCTTTTTGTTTTTAGTTGTATAAATTCATCATACGTTATGGGAACAAAACGTACACAATCTCCCATTTCAAGGAGTGAGGGACTCTCCTTGCTAAGATCAAATAATTGTAGCGGTGTATGTCCGATAATTTGCCAACCTCCGGGAGTCGTCATGGGATACACGCCAGTTTGTTGTCCGGCTATGCCTACGGCTCCGGCTTCGATCCTGAGACGGGGTACATCCTTTCGTGGCGTTGCGATCCGCTTGTCCATCCCACCCAGATAAGGAAAGCCGGGAACGAAACCAAGCATATGCACTAAGTATTCCCCTTCGCTGTGTATACGGACAACCTCATCCTCAGACAATCCGTTATATTGTGCTACATAAGCCAGATCTTCCCCGTTGTAATAGACGGGGATCTCCTTTTTAACACGCTTATATTCTTGATTTTCGGCTATATCCCGCACAATTGGTTGCAAGGCAGATAGTAAGTCATTATAGGAGGTTAGTAGCGGATCATAATAAATCGTAATCGTTGTATAAGCTGGAACATATTCGATTATGCCAGGTTGCGACCAGTTCTCGATATGCGTAGCAACCTGACGAACGCGCGCATTGACAGCCTCGGAAATTGTATCGCCAAAGGAGAGAACGAGCGCCTGATCCCCTAATGGATAATGTCCAATGGAATTAGGCAAGGTTATACCGAAAGATTGCGTGTGGGGGATTCCCATAATTTGTGTGTTATAATCTTTACAAAGATTATAAATACCACACGATAATCAAAAAATAATTAGGTTGTGGTTTGAGTTAAAAAACAATTTACAAATAGTCATACGAAGAATAAGACATTAAAAATTGTAGCAGACTGTATGACTAAAGTTTTTCGATTTCTTCGGCAGTTAAATCTGTATAACGCATAATCTGTGCCATTGGAATACCATCTTGTTTCATTGTACGTGCAAGTTCAATAGCTTTTTCATGTTTGCCTTCTTCGAGACCAACCTTTCTACCTTCTTCAAGACCTTCTTCACGTCCAACTTTACGACCTTCTTCACGTCCAACTTTACGACCTTCTTCACGTCCGGCATTTAACGCCGAATTGAAAACACTTTCCGCATCTCTTTTATGTTTTAAGCTTGCTTCGTATGACATCAGGTCTTCCTCCGTTAATTTGCCTATCTCTCCTATTTCAAAGATAAGGCCAAATATTCGCTTATCCAAAAAAGAAGGCAATTTATCCATGGTACTCAAATGTTTAAGAAGATACAGCCATTGGTCCATGACCGTTATCAGCTCTTCGGGAGTTTTATTAAAAAGAGGTAAGGATACCATTTTATAGCCCAGCTTATCGTAAAATATTTCATGTGTATTTTTATCGCATAAAGCTACATCATAGAAATAAGGATGACCTGTATCCCGATGTTCGAAACTTTTCTTCTCATCCATTCGAAATTCCAAAATACCAATAAAATACACTTCGGGTAAGCAATAACTGCTACCTTTCTTGCCACGAGTCAATTGTTTATTGATCAGTCTTGAAGTATAATAAATGGCTCGATCCTTAAAGAACTCTTGAAATAATTGCTGCATCTCAACGATAAAATGCTTACCATCATCGCTAATACAGAGCAGATCAAAAACTACACGACGCATGTCCTCATGATCTCCATCATGCTCCACGGTCTTATAGCGCAGATCCTTAACGACCTTTTCTCCTTCAAACAGGCTATTCAGAAATTCAATCAATAAAATTTTGTTCTCTTCTCTCCCAAAATAAAACTTCCAACCGAAATCAGTACGTGGATCAACATACTTACCAAGATGCTTTTTTAAACTGGCCATATCATTACAACTGGTTATGAATTAAATATAATCAATAATAATTTAAAAACTAAAATAATTAGCAAAAAAAAATAAATATTCGTTACTATGGTTCTCTCCAGAACTCAATTACACTTTCCTTCTATAATTTCCTAGCTTTGTTTTAAGTTTCACCTACTGTTGACCTACTATTAGCCTATTGTGTACCTACTACAGTAGGCCAACAATAGGCTAATAGTATACCGAACTTGACTCAAGGGGCGAATAAGTTTAGGAAAAATAGCAAACAAAAGAGAAAGTTGGTACGATCGACATTTTGTACTAGTTGTTGATCCCATCTTCGAAACTCATTCGGTATTCCCCAAGTCTAGGCTTGTAGTTATACATCGCTCGCTCTTTTTTTTACAATTACTATTCAATAATGATGTTAATACCGACCATTTTGGCCTTGTATTTAATCTTTTCGATAAGGCCGTAGTAGCTCCAGTTGCGCAACAGGAATTCATCGCCTTTTGCAATTTCTTCCTTATTGGATTGGTTGACTAGCAAGAGTGTACCCGCTTGTGCTTTCACACAAAGTTCTATTAACCTCCGACTATACAGGTGGAGCTTTGTATCTACATAATCTTTCTCCTTTTCATTATAGTGTTCCAAGCTTTTCATTTTCCGCTTACGCCCACGCCCACCTTTATCAAATGCAGCTGCCTTCTGTAAGCGATGTCGCGCTGCTTGAATGGCCATACGGCGGTAAGTAAACTCTTCCTTATTGCCGATCTGAAAGGATTCCTTACCGATAACTACAGCAATAGGGTGTTCAATGGAAAGCGACGCTTCGGCGATAATATTATCTTTCAACTCTTGGATCTTTTTGGGAAGTTCCAGAGCCAAGAGCAGAAAGATTTTACCTTTAACAATCTTGAGTGCGCTGCTACAGATTTTGATCTGCCCAACGAGTGCACGTTGGAGCAGCACCCTTTTATCCGATCGGTCTTTACCGAGGTAAGTCCGAAAAGGTATTTTGAATAGTGTGAATTTAAAATCTCTATTATTCTCATCTTTACTCAAGTTAATTTGTCTACCGGAAAAAGGAATCGGCATGTCTTTTTTATAATTGCGAAGTGATTTTTCACCTTTCCAGTACGAGAGACGATCCGCCTGAAAATATTTGATTAACGCCGTGTTTATCTGTGATAGAATGTCCGTAGGAATTCGTCCCTTAAAATAACTGGACAACAGGCGATAAGTTGTATTCATCCGTGAAGTATTCAATACACCTTCGGGATCTTTCGCCTGATCGGCTAGTTTGATTTTAACATCTTCTTGTAGATAAATCAGATCTTTCAGATTTTCCTGTACATATTGGTGGGTGATGACCATATTAGCACCACGAAAGACAAGATCCTGCCATTCAAAGAGCTGTTTAAAATACTCAGATCGTTTCTCTTTATCGTCACAATCCACAAAAACCTGTATTTTACGTGTTAATACCATTGTATCAGTTGCCATATCTTTTTATGTTTAGTTATGCCGTTTTCTTAACAGATTTAATTTTTGCGTGTGCATTGATAAATAAAGTACGCACCTGTCCGCCGTCGAGTTGCAATGCTTCTGAAATCTTGTCAAAGGAATACTGTAGTTCATAGCGCATACGGAAGACTTCAGCTTCTTCTTCAGTCATTTCGCCATTCAATTTAAATTCGACAGGTTTAGCCATGAGCTGCATTTTCTCTTCACTATGAATGATGGATCGCAGGTATTCGATTGTTTTCTCGATTTGAAGACCTACCTCATAATCGGAGATGTTCCCCATATAATAAGCGATACGTTCGTAGTTAAAACTATATTTGAGGCAAAGGCGAATAAAGAGCTGTTGATCGCTGTTGAGGTTAGGTAGGATGGCATTGAGCTGATCCATTTTCTTTTTCTTTTCCAGTTCCAGTTGCTCGATATAGAGCATATCTTCTTCGCTTTCCTCTTCCAGTTCATAGCCCAGCATAAACTCCTGATAGTCTTCGATGCTGTCGAGGCGGAGTAAGCTTCGGTGAAATCTATTACGCGATTTCTGATAAAAAGCCTGAATGGCAGACTTCACCTGGGCTTTCAGAAAGTCAAAGATCTCCGATTCGGAATATACATTTTCGCGGAACAGCCAGAGCCTTAGAAATGCTTCCTGCGCAATACTTTCTCCGGTACATTCATCGTCGGTGGCACGGCGTGCGCGAAAAAGGAAATGTTCATAGAATTTCTGGTAGAAAAATTTAAGTCCTTTTTCATGCCCATTGTGCAGGTGTTCAATGGCAGCGTTTATGTCCTTGTTTAGTAAAATTGGTTTCATAATTCGTTTTTATGGTTAGCAATATATCAGCAACCTACCACAGCTCCGGCGGACTTGACGGATTTTTTGGAAACCGAAGCTGGGTAAGCGTAAATCGCTGTTTTGTTATAAAAACTTATTGGTATTGAATTGGATATTAAAGTTATAAAGGCTAAAATAGTTATGGTGGCTATGCTATAGCGCTCTATCAGATTATTTCTTCATAACTCGTTATTGTGTATCCCCCCTATGTTATGTGGTCAACAACAGCTAATACTGCGATTCATGAAAACGCCCAGTTGCGTATAGCCTACATTTAGACATCACCGAAATCCTACCTCTCGGTATCGCAATAATAATCAACAACTTAATGTAACATTAAACTGTATATCTTTATTAAAAAGGGTATTTAGTGAGTCGCCATTGCGCTCACCCTACGGCATAACAAGATGCCTCAATATATAATTTTGAAAATTTTTATACTTTTCAAGTACTATACAAGGGAATTACGGTAGTAACCCATGTGTCAATAGCCTGAAACCTACTTTTTGAGATCATTAACATCGTTTAAATGGTAATGAATGCAACGGGAAGGTTGTGTATATCCTATATTATGACATCATCAATTGTCGGCGCAAGACAGTTACACGTGATTTGATTTATATATACCCTACTTTTTGATATAACCGACATCTGGAATAAATGACATTATAAATGTCTATAAGTTGCATATCCCCTACATTTTGAGATTATCAACATCTGTGCTTTGGTAAATGAGAAAGTGGGTTCAGTTGTGTATACCCTACTATTTAAGATCATCAACATCATTGATCAATTATAGAGCTTTCGCAGCGAGTTGTGTATACCCTACTATTTGAGACCATCAACATCCAAACAGATGAATGTGGAAAATATGATAGGTTGCGTATACCTTCATTTCAATATCATTAACACCGGTTTTTAGTGATTTAAATAATCTATCCAGGGTTGCGTATACCTTCATTTCAATATCATTAACACCCTACCTCCTAGTATCCCAATAATAATCAAGAACATAGCGTAGAATGTAACTCAACACTTTTTAAAAAAAAGGGTATTTAGTGAGTCGCCATTGCGCTCACCCTACGGCATAACAAGATGCCTCCTATCATCATCAAACCGATCAGCAAAACAGCCGATCAGCCTATATTTTTATATTCTCCTTTTTCAATACCAATAAGTCAAAGAACACCTCTCACGCAAAAAAATTACTTTATTTTTGCGCAAAAACAATTTTTCAATAAACTCAATAAAGAGTCTATTTCAACGATTCAAATAATTTTATTTATTATTAATCCTATGCTTCGAATGGCAGTTACACGTCAATAATAGGGGTTATCAACATAGGATGCTAGATACAAGTCTATAAAATAGAAATCAATGCTATTCCGGTGACTTTGCGATATTTTTAACACTTAATTTTCTCATTTTTAGATTTTAGTCTTACAACAACAGATTAAACTTCCGATCCAAGCCTGTTTTTGTAGCTTATATTTAGTTATCGGCTCTCGTTGAAACAAATATAAAAACAAATGTTCATTTGCACAAATAAAAATACAAATATTATTATTCTAAAAATGCGCAAATAAGTTTTCCATTTGTATTATGGGAGATATCAATGAGAATATACTGGAAGAAATTGGCGAGCAATTGCGCATTCAACGTGAAAAATTATACTACACACTGAAAGATGTAGCAAATATGACGGGATTAACCACCAACACAATAGCAGCTGTTGAAAAAGGAAAAGGTGCCTCACTAAATAACTTTATCCTGATCTGCCGCGCCTTAAAAATTCAACCACATACGATATTCAAAAAACAAATAGATTTAACACCGCTCTACAATATTCCTCCTGAGTCAAAGCGCCGTATCGAACTGACGAAAGAACTGGATGATCTTGTTTATAATTCCAATTTTTTCGAGATACCCCGCCGTGTTTCTGAAATAATCCAACAGCTGAATGCCAACAAAGAGCAAAGCAATAAATTTTCTGTTTATCTCAGCAGTTACTGTGAAGAAGGTACGCTGGAATACGAAAAACATGGAAATTATAAAGAATACCGAAAAAAGCATTCTCCAAAACCTGTCAAAAAATATAAATGAAAATTGCCAAACTTGCTATCTGTGAGTGCAAGAGCTTTATATACCTTTCCCATCATTAAATGAAACAACAGCCATTCTGGTTAAAGATCAGAACCTTAGGTTCTTTTGTTATAACTCTCAGCTATTCTTTTCCACAAGCGTCGCTTTTCCTTTTTTTCGCAATAATTTTTAGCTGCACCAAACGGAGACCAAGTGGTGACCAAATTATGCGTTTTGACAGTGCTTGTTCAGTGCTTGCTCAGTGATTACTCAGTAATAACTGAATAAACAGTGACTGACTACTGTCTAAATATTGATTGAAATTTGTTTTTAGGTATAATTTGGTATTAATATGTTTCCGTTTTAATGTTTATCCTGATTAACTATGCCCCAATCAGGCTATTTCTTTGGAGAAATCGAACCTCACTTAATAAATTGAGTATCTTTTCATCTTTCTACTAGAGATCTGCTCAATTATAGGGTTCGTGTATGTAGACTGCCATAACATCAAAATGATATTCAGTAAGTACAAATATTATTTACCGCAAAAAAAGCGGAGAATAAACAGTTTATTCTCCGTATAAAAATAATCTTCGCGATCATTTAAGGATTAATGATCAGGCATGGATGCAAACATAATGCCCTACAGATCCTATATAGCGTATATCGTCAAAATCTATCTTTTCGATCTTCTTTCCACAGCGAACAAAAAGAAATAAGAGAGCCATTCCTTCCGTCCTTTCCATTTCCAAATATTCTTTGGTTTTCAATACCGCTACAATCTCGATTTTGAAGGAGATATATTTTCTTTTAAAAAAGTACCCAGAGATATATCAACTTACATCCGAAAGTTATCTTAAAAATATTTCTATAAACTACTCATTGAAAATAGAAAAAAATTTTGAAAGCATTAGTTTTCAAAAAAGAGAGAACAAATTTCGAAGTTTTAAAAAATGGTACTTCCAAATTCCTTCCTGCAGTAAGATTAAAAACTGCAGTTCCATTCGAAACCAACTTAAAATATATGTTAGACTGCAACCGGACGGTAGAATCATTATTAAATTACCTTTAGTTCAGAGAAATCTGAGCGGTGAAATAACATACACAGACAAATAACTAAACAGATCAGCTATTTTATACAATACAACTAATAAAATTGAAAGGCCCTGGTTATGAATAGCTGGTGATATTGCCCCATTAGCACTCGATATATTGATTGATCTCTTCTAGCTAATAAAAAAAACCGTCCTAAAATTTAGGACGGTCTTCTTAATATGTATTCAAATTAATTGAAGATATAACGGATACCAACTTGTGCAGACCATCTTGAGGAGAGATCTTGAACATAATAAGGTACATTACCGTTTGTGTCATTTAGCCTATAAGTAGGCTTCTTTGTAGTTCCTTCATAACCAGCGAATGCAACAGGAACAAAACTATTATCCCAAAAACTTCCAGAACCTGTATACTGCTTACCCCAGTCACCATTTAATAAGTTACCAACATTCATAATATCGACTGAAAGTTGAAGCTTATTTTTAGTATTTCCAATATTTGTAAACAAATCTTGAACAATCTTTAAGTCAAATTTATGTGAAAATGGTGATCTTGCCCCATTTCTTTCTGCATATTGTCCTCTTCTCGATTTCAGATAGTCATTTGATTCAATGAAATTATTGAAAGCTTCCCATTGTTGCTGTGGCGTTTGTTTACCATTCTGTACAAATGTAATTTCGGACTGATCTTTAGGAATATACATCAAGTTAAACTGATTACTTGATGAAGTTGCATAACCGGTTAGATTACCTCCTGCTAGATAAGAAAATCTAGCTCCTGACTGCCCTGTATAAACGAGGGAAACTGAAGTACCTAAATGTTTTAAATATTCTTTAGAGAAAGATAAAAATCCGATAACACGACTTCCTGTACTAAAAGGATTATGGGCAAGTGTAACATTATTTGAACCGTTAACTGATGCAACTCTATACCAATTGGATTGATTTTGGGAAGATGTACCAGAGATCAAATCTTTCGCAGCTGTATAAGTATAGGCTACCGATGCATCTAGACCAAATAGGAAGCTTTTATAAAGTGAAGCCGTCGTAGACCAAGAATAACCTTTATTCACGTTGTTCACATAAATAACCTCTGTATAGTTATCTAAGACACGACGGTTATTATTGTTTGCATCATACACAATCCGATTATCAGCTCCTTCTAATGTACCAATAGGTCTCTCTAGATTAAGATCTCTAAAATTGAATGCACTTAAATTTTTTGAATAGATAAACTCTAAAGTTCCTTTAATTCCATAGGGCAATACCTGATCTACTCCTCCAGAAAAACGAGCAATTTGTGGCAGCTTCAAATTTTTATCAAGTACAGTAATATTTCCTGATGGCGTAACCGCTCCATCATATTTAGGCAATTTGTTAACATCGCTGATAAATGGAACATTGGCATCCGTACCATTACCTAAGCTATTTCCGCCCAATAATGCACCACTTTGTGTAAAGGCACCTGCTGCCCAAACAAAAGGAACCCGTGAGGTAAATATCCCCATTCCTCCACGTACAATGGTCGACCGATCTCTATTCACATCCCAGTTGAAACCAATTCGAGGAGAGAACATCAGAGGAGCACTTGGCATGCGATTGGTCTGTACGTTATATTGCTTTGCTAAAATTGAGTTATTAAAGTCAGTATTTTCCATAGGTTTATCCAAATAAATTGGAATATCTACACGAAGACCAGCTGTTATTTTCAAATTGTCTTGCATTTGGTACTCGTCTTGAACATAAAATCCGAGCTGTAATGCGTTAAATTTAGCTCCCTGACGAGGATCATCGGTATTACTATAACTATAGTTCATACTATTCGCCAATCCTCTTTCAAAGTTTTCAATTGCAGTATAAGCATTGCCTGTTTCAGGATTAATATCTCCTGCTTTGGAATTACTAAACACAAACGCACCATTCGAATTTTGTGTATAAGCATTATACATCTTATAAAATTCATTGTGCGTACCGAAAGTTAATGTATGAAGCCCTTTATACCAAGTCAGATTATTCGATAAAGTATAAACATCCTGATCTAACTGATTGATATTACTATACGGATCAACGCCTAAATAATACGTCCCCGACAAAGTTTGAGGATCTCCATCTACCTCAATTTGTCTCGTAGTGTTTATCCTTACATTTGGAAATAACTGTCCTTTATAACTTCTAGCATCTCTCACTCTTGAATAACCAGCAATAAAACTGTTCGCTAATGAATTATTAATGCGACTGCTGAGTTCCAAAGTAAGCGTATTCGACTTAAAATCTTTTAAAATTGCACCGTTACCGAAAGTCAACGACGACTGTGTCCGCGTATTACCCATATCAACACCGTCCACATAGTTGTATCTTAATGAAAGTTTATTCTTTTCATTAATATTCCAATCCAAACGCGTCATTACTTTATTGGATGTATTCTCATCGTTTAAATCTGTGAATGAACCTGCTTCATAACCATATTTACTCAATGCAATATCATAAATACGTTGTGCGTCAGCTTCTAACAAATTGGAACTGGACGATCCTACTGGATAATTTTCAGGGGTGTTATTTTTAGTATGTTCATAATTCACAAAGAAGAATAACTTATCTTTTATGATTGGCCCACCTAAACGCACACCATAAGTCTTCTCAGAAAAGTTTGCTAACTTAGTCCTTTCTTCGCCATCTTTAACCAAGGATTTAGGTGTTTTTCCGGTAAAATCCTGATTGCGGAAATAGTGATACACCGAACCTTGAAATTGATTAGTACCAGATTTAGTTACAGCTGAGATACCGCCGCCAGCAAACCCACTTGAACGAACATCAAATGGAGCAACTTGAACAGACATTTGCTCAATCGCATCCAAAGAAATAGGGTTAGTACCACTACCCCCTCCATTTAATCCATTTGCATTAAGACCAAATACGTCATTTGTAACAGCACCATCAATTGTAAATTGGTTGAACCTATTATTCATACCTCCAATTGAAACAGAACCTCCTTTTACATCAGCTTGGGGAGTTAATCTTGTAAAATCCTCAATTGAACGTGAAACAGTTGGCAAATTTTCCATCTGTTTTCTAGAAATTGATGTTTCAGCACCAGTTTTTAAATTTTTTGATCCGCTGGTCCTTGTAACAGAAACTTCATCCAAAACAGTTTCAGCACTTCCAAAAGTACTGTTCAATACATACGGTTGCCCTAATTGTATGTAAACATCATTATAAACAATCGGATTCTGTCCCACATAGGTTACCTCTATCCTATAAGGTCCACCAACACGCATTGCTGGTAAATTAAAACGGCCTACTGAGTTTGAAGAACCCGAATAAACAGTTCCTGATGGCACGTGTGTCGCTTTGATAGTAGCTCCCGAAGTAACACTGCCGTTTGCCTCTTTTACAATACCTGTAACGCTACTTGTCGTGACCTGAGCTTGTACAGCACCATAACTGGCCATTACAAGAGCGAAAAAGAGTAAAGATCTTTTCATATAATGTGATTTGTTAAAAAATGTTAAGCAAAATTACTAAGAGATTTCAAATAACAAAGGACTTAATATAAACTTAACACACTACAACACATCCACTTTCTATTATTCGTCAGCAAATCTCTGTTTTTTAACACAATTTTTGCACAAAAAAAACGTTATAACATCTTTTAAACGGCCATTAGCAAAGAATCAAATCCTAACAAAATAGTTTTCCACACCAAATCAATCGATTGTTTTTGTAACAACATTCTTCCATTCCAACATCGTCTTTATTCAAAAAAATCACTAACTTTCTACCAGCCGAGCATTTTATTGATCAACTCGCTCTTTGTAGCAATTGCGCTACTTAACCTAGTATTTATATTATAACTGTAAACTATTGTTATTTAGAAATGGTTTTTATAAAAATCTGTTTTTAAAAACGGAGAACTTTTTAGAAATTCGCACACCTTTATAATTCTCTTTTCATGGAAGACGGTATTCAAAATTCTTCTTTTCAGGAACCCGCAGACATTAAATTGTCTCCAGCAGGGCTTTCTTTTTTAGCTTCAGCAGCTAAATGGGCTAATTTTTTAGCCATTGTCTGTTTTATTTTTATCGGGATCTCGGCCATAACCATGATTAGCTTAATCTTTGGCGCCAGTGCCTTATCCCTTGGTCAGGGTGAATTTGTCACAGCCGGCACGCTCTCCACATTCGGAGTACTTTATCTCCTGTTACTGGCTTTCTCCTGTCTACCGATCTTTTACTTGTATAATTTTGGATCAAAGGCAAAAAAAGCCATTGAAAACCGCGATAGTATCCAGCTGGAGCTTTGTTTCGATGCCTTAAAAAAACACTATAAATTCATCGGAATCATCGTCATCATTACAATCGGATTTAATCTCCTTGGACTGATGCTCGGTGTTGTCTTAGGAATATCCGATGCTATTGCTGGCATATAAACTAAAATAGCAGACTGAAACAAAAAAGGGAGCATCTGATTGATGCTCCCTTTCTATTATAATTAAATTACGCTCTATTTTTTGTAATACCGCATCGCAGTTGGAATCTGTTTCTCGATATCTGCAATACGTCGTGCATCACTCGGGTGGGTACTCAAAAACTCCGGTTGGCCCTTCTGGCTGCCCGCTGCCATACGCTTCCAAAAACCAATGGCTTCGTTGGGATCGTAACCGGCCAATGCCATAATAATCAAACCCGCTTGATCCGCAGAGGACTCATCACTTCGCGAGAATTTTAACTGTGCCAAGCTACCTCCCAAACCATATAGATTGTTAAAAATACCAAGGGAGCTGCTACCGGTCATCCCTGCTGCCGATCCCAAAATCTGACCGCCCATCTGTAAAGCCATCTGGTTGGACGCCTGCGCGACGGAATGTTCCTCAATAGCATGCGCAATCTCGTGCCCCATTACGGTAGCCATTCCTGCCTCAGTGCGCGTAACAGGCAATATCCCCGTATAGACAGCCACTTTACCTCCTGGCATACACCATGCATTCACATCATCACTCTTCACCAGGTTAAATTCCCAGTTGAAATTATATTTATTGGCTATGCCCTTGCTCTGCAGATATTGATTGACCGCTGTCGCCAATCGGTTGCCTACACGTTTTACCATCGCCGCATCAGCAGTACCGGTAACAACCTTAGCACTATTTTTTGACAAGAAATCTTTGTAGGCCAATGCAGCTTGCTGATTGACCTGGTCAGCACTGACCAATTTCAAATATTTTTTACCCGTAACAGCTGAAGTTGCGCAACCTGACAACCCCGATGCCAGTGTAGCACAGGCCAACACCATAGCCGAATACTTATATATTCCTTTCATAATAATCTATTAAATCCGTTAATAAGAGCTTGCAATTATTGTGCCTATTCTTTTTCTTTGGTCTTTTTCTTGAATAGATAAATCTTGGATTCATGCCCTTTTAGCAAACGCTCAATATTTTTTTGATGGGTAATTAATAAGAGCGTACAGATAGCAATCCCATAAAGTAAGACAGATGGAATTGTGGTCTTAAAAATAAAGGCCAAACTAAAGGGAAATGTAAAACCTGCAGCTAAAGAACTGAGTGATACATAATGGGTGGTCAACAGGATAACGATAAATACAGATACACAGAGCAATGCAGCGGGTGTATGTATTGCTAAGATCATTCCGAACAATGTTGCAACCCCTTTTCCGCCCCGGAAACCAGCAAATACAGGAAATAAGTGCCCAATCACAGCAATCACGCCAAATGCCAACTGAAAATTAACAAACTGAACATCACTGGTATTCTGCCCGAGCTCAATCAGATAAGCCAGGTTTGTCGCTGTCCAACCTTTAAATATATCTACAAACATCACGATGGATCCGGCACGCGGTCCTAATACGCGAAAGGTGTTAGTCGCTCCAGCATTACCACTCCCATACTCACGAACATCTACGCCATAAAATGCTTGTCCCAACCAAACTGCTGTAGGTATAGAACCAAACAAATAAGCTAGTAATACTGCAATTACTAAATAAATCGATATCATTAAATTAAATCAGTTCTTATATTAATTTGGCCTTCAAACTAAGATCCAAGCTCTTGACACTGTGCGTCAAAGCTCCAACGGAGATATAGTCGACGCCCGCCTCTGCATATGACCGAATCGTATCAATTGTTATTCCCCCAGAGGCTTCTGTCTTAAATCGATGGTCGATAATTTCAACCGCTTTAGCTACATCCGCAGGTGAAAAATTATCCAACATGATTCGGTCCACTTCGCCAAAGTTAAGAACTTCGTCAAGTTCCGCAAAATTTCGGACCTCAATTTCTATTTCTATTGGTTTATTTAATTTCTTCCGATAGTCGTTTGCACGTGTCAATGCAGGTACAATTCCGCCACTATAATCCACATGATTGTCCTTGATCAGGATCATGTCGAATAAACCAAAACGGTGATTGGTACCCCCGCCGATTTTGACAGCTTCTTTTTCCAATACACGGAGTAAAGGCGTCGTCTTGCGGGTATCCAATACTTGGGTACCTGTACCTTTTAACAGGTCTACATATTTTCGGGTTGTCGTCGCAATGCCACTCATACGTTGCATGACATTCAACACCAAACGCTCTGCCAACAAAATACTCTGAATATTCCCGCGGACAAAAAAGGCTATATCACCAACTTTTACTTGACAACCATCTTGAATAAACACTTCACAGGTTAAGGTCTTATCGATGTAGCTGATGATCTCCTGGGCAACTTCAACACCCGCCAAGACGCCATCGTCTTTCACAATCAGTTTCGCTTCGCCCTGCGCTCCTGCTGCAATCGTGGATAACGAGGTATGATCGCCATCCCCAACATCTTCCGCGACTGATTGTTTTACAAATTGCGCCAAATAGTCCTTGATTTCCTTCTCCATAATACAATTTATTGGGCTAAGATGTGGAATAATTTTTTAATCGAAAAATAGAATGATAAAAAAATAGTGTCTGGCTTAATTTTTATCGACTCGAAGTTCCTCGATGGACTGGTTATTGGATCCAGCTCCGATCTTAATAAATATACGGTAATTTGCTTGTTCGGTAGCCAATGAAAAGGTGAAGTATTGATAACCATTATTCGCATTGCTGGCCTGGGTCAGTTTGACTGTCTTGGGCTTATGCTGGTTAAAAAATGTACTCAACATAATCTCGGACTGGTATTTGGTATACACCCCGTTTTCACCCAAAATGGATAAGGTCAGATTGGATCCAAAATATTTTGCTAAATTCTTTGCATTCCCCTCCCTTAAATAGGTTTTAAGTTCTTCGGAAATACTTCCCAAAGACA
Organism: Sphingobacterium prati; assembly: GCF_013167215.1. GTDB lineage: Bacteria > Bacteroidota > Bacteroidia > Sphingobacteriales > Sphingobacteriaceae > Sphingobacterium > Sphingobacterium prati. The sequence goes on along the minus strand of NZ_JABJWY010000016.1, from coordinate 84,239 downwards.
ATTCCTCGATCTGTAAAGCAGGCTGCGCTAAGTCATTAAAATCTTTCGAATTATGCCCTGAAGCGCCAGTGTGTATAAAAAGACTATAGACAAATATAAATACGCAATAGCTCAAAAGTTTCATATAGCTCAGAATAAAATAGAACAGTTTCCACAATAGATGTATCAATCATTAGGTAGCATAGCTTACACCAAACATAAACTATGCCACAAACCTATAAAATTATTAGATATAAACAAGGGAAGATTTTAAAGATGCATTGATAGATTCTAAAATTAAGGTTATCTTTGTTATACGATGAATAAGAAAAAAGTTGCACTCATGATCCTAGACGGACTAGGATACGGAAAACATGATAAATCAAATGCAGTTGAAGCTGCAAATACTCCATTTTTAGATCATTTATTGGACACATACCCAAATTCAAGTCTGGAAGCTTCCGGTGAAGCCGTTGGCCTTCCTGCAGGACAGATGGGGAATTCAGAGGTGGGCCACATGAATCTGGGCGCCGGAAGAATTGTCTATCAAGAATTAGGACGTATTCATAAAGCCGTAAATGACGGCGTATTCAATACAGATACCGTTATCCAGGATGCATTTAAATATGCCCTTGAAAACAATAAAAAAGTACACTTTATCGGCTTGCTTTCTGACGGTGGCGTGCATGCACACACCAAACATCTGAAAGGCCTTTGCGACGCTGCAAAACATGCCGGGCTAACTAGTGATCAGGTGTTTATCCATGCCTTCTTAGATGGTCGTGATACGGATCCCAATTCTGGAATCGGCTATGTCAAAGATTTGCAGGAATACCTCAAAACAAGCTCAGGTACCTTCGCTTCTGCCATCGGTAGATATTATGCGATGGACCGTGACAACAGATGGGAACGTGTTAAATTGGCTTACGACCTATTGGTGAAAGCTGAGGGCGAAAAATCCAATGACTTGGTTGCCTCCATCCAAAAATCTTACGATGCAGGGGTGACCGATGAATTCGTTAAACCAATTGCATTGGTTGGTGCAGATGGTACAGCTGTTGCCACAATTCAGGAAGGTGATGTGGTCTTTTGTTACAATTTCAGAACAGACCGTGGCCGTGAAATTACCATTGCACTGACGCAAAAAGCTTTCCCTGAATATGATCTGGCTCCATTGAACCTGTACTATGTTACCATGACGGCCTATGATGAGACTTTCAAAAACGTACGCGTTGTTTTCCAAAAAGATAACCTGACAAATACGCTTGGTGAAGTTTTGGAAGCCAATCATAAAACGCAGACCCGAATTGCCGAAACAGAGAAATATCCACACGTGACATTCTTCTTTTCGGGTGGCCGCGAGCAACAATTTGAAGGTGAAAACCGCCTGTTGGTTCCATCACCAAAAGTAGCGACTTACGATCTTCAACCGGAGATGTCTGCTCAAGGAATTACTGAAGCGATCGTCAACGATATGGAAACACTTCAACCTGATTTTATCTGCCTGAATTTTGCGAATCCAGACATGGTAGGTCACACGGGTGTTTTTGAGGCTGTCGTAAAAGCAGTAGAAACGGTAGATCAATGCACCAAAAAAGTGGTGGAAACCGGGTTGAAAAATGGTTACTCATTTATCATCTTGGCTGATCACGGCAATTCGGAATTTATGATCAATGAGGATGGCTCACCAAATACAGCACATACAACAAATTTGGTTCCCTGCATCTTAATTGATGATCACTATAAAAAAATTGCAGATGGTAAATTGGGTGATATCGCTCCAACCGTCCTCAAACTCTTGGGCGTAGATATCCCTCTTGAAATGACAGGAAATGTATTGGTATCAGAATAATAATTTATATAAAAATATAAGCAGCGCACTTCCACTATTGGTGGGAAGTGCGCTGCTTTTTTGGAGCTGCAGCTCCCCCTCAGGCGAGAAAGCATCTAAAAAGACAACGGATATTTTTTCGGTAGACTCCTTTTTCAATGCTGAGGCACACCGCCTGCAGCAGCTCAACCCATCGGTATTAAAATCGGTCAATAAAGACGGCGAAAAGGAACAACGTGAAATCAAAATTGCAAACTGGAAAAATGAGTTATCAGCTTTTCAGTCGGCAGATATCAGTAAAAACTTTGACCCCGCACTATATGACGTCAAAGCTGTCGACTGTATAACAGAGTTTACCGCCAAAAAGAAAGAATTACAGATACAGAAGCTCAGGATTGAGTTTGATCGCAACAACGAGAAGGTAAAACATATCCATATCGATAAAAAAATTGCGAATTCCCTCTATGATAGCAATGAAAAGCTGGATTATTATAGCGATTCATTGTACAGTATCGTCAAACTCCAAGATGTACAAGGGCTCGATGCAAACCAATATGAAATTATCGGGCAATTCGTAAAACAAAAAAAATAGCACTCGCTGAAAAATGTCTTTATACACATATATAAAGACATTTTTATATTTGTTCCTCTTCATGTAAAATAAATAAATGCAACATCATTGCTTCATTTATTATTTTCCTTATATTTGACCCATCATATGTCGGCGAAGGCAATAGTTTAGAAAAATAAAGTGCGCGGTATTTCATTGAACAAATTAGCAGCGTTTACGCTTTTAATGACCTTTTTAATTGGTCAGTTCATTGTCTATACCCATTCCCATAAGCCAGCAGCATTAAGTATCGTGGACTGCAGTCCTAAAAAACACCATGCAGACCATCCCAAATGCTCCATCTGTGATCAAAATTCACATCCACAGCTACTCTTTCATTTTAGCCAAAGCGAATTTTCCCTTCCCGAACGGGAAATAGAATTTGGCTTCTTTGTGCCCGGCGATCAGATGGTCAGGGCACTGTTATCCGGCAATCGCGGTCCCCCAACTTGTTAACGTTTATCCAATGTACAGCACCAACTTTTTAAACAAAATGAGCTGTGCACTATGATAATATAGTCACCACTCCTTTGCGAGTTCGTGCTGACTATTTACATAATGGATTTCCCTTGCATTCACATTCAAGCGATTTATTGGATAAATCCCGGTGTATTTAAAAGGCCATATACAAGACAGATGTACATGCAACCGCTAAATTCGTCAGGTGATGATTTGAATAAGCGCTATCTACTGGTGGAATAAAAATATTTACAGATGAAACTCAAAATTAAGGGCAGCATATTAATGCTTGTCTGCTATTTCCTTCTATTTTCTGCTACCGCTGCAACCATATCAGGTCAGGTTACAGATTCAAAAACTAATCAACCGATCGCCGGGGCAACGATATCGCTGCTCCAACTCCGTTCGAACACCTCCTCGGATCAACAGGGGCGTTATTCTTTTAAATCACTCCCTTCGCGTGGACGTTATCTTGTCGAGGTGCGTTTTATTGGTTACCAATCGCTGATCAAAACGATAGATCTGACAGCAGAGGATGTAACTGTCGATTTTGCATTGAACGAAAGTATTATCGAAACAAATGAAGTGGTAGTCACTGGTACGCTCGTTACTGCGCAGAGCCGCCGCAATAGCACATCTGTCTCGGTGATCTCCAAAGACGAATTACAAGGAGGGGGCACAAACCTGATCGACGCACTGGCTCGCCAGGTACCGGGCCTAAGTCAGATCACTACAGGACAGGGTATTTCTAAACCTGTTATCCGTGGTTTGGGATACAACCGTGTGGTGACCGTCAACGATGGGGTGAAGCAAATGGGCCAACAATGGGGAGACGAGCATGGTATCGAGATCGACCAAAATCAGCCAGACCGGGTAGAGGTATTGCGGGGTGCAGCTTCGTTGATGTACGGATCGGATGCCATCGGCGGTGTTATCAATATCCTTGAACCCAGCGTCCCCACTTCGGGCCAGATAAAAGGGGAATTGCTTTCGAGCTACTCGACCAACAATGGCTTGACCAACAACTCGCTCATGCTCACGGGTAATGAAAACGGCTTTGTATGGCGCGGCCGTGGTTCTTATCAAAATGCGCACGCTTTCAGCACACCTGCTGGACATTACATCAATAGTGGCTTTAATAATACCAGCTTTAGTGGAATGCTGGGTTTAAATAAACAATGGGGTTATTCACACCTTAACTTCTCCTACCTCAAAAATAACATCGGTTTTTACGATGCCGAACCTGGGGATCCCTTATATAATGAATCCAAAAGCCGGACATTGGATTTCCCAAAACAGGACATCCGACATTATAAGCTTGCACTCAACAATAATTTTGTGATCGGTTCGGGAAATTTAAAACTGGATCTGGGCTACCAAAAAAATCAACGTCGCGAACTTGAATCGGCAACCCCATCCTTATTTTTTGATCTGAATACCTATTCATTGGATGCCAAATATTACCTGGCGGAAAGAAACGGTTGGCAGCATGTTGTTGGCATCAGCGCCAGTCAGGAACATAGCATCAATAAAGGCGTTGAATTTTTGATCCCTGCTTATGACCAGATCGAACTGGGTGCATTTGGTTATGCCAAGAAAAGCTGGGGCGAGAACACCTTTAATATGGGATTACGTTACGATTTCGTTCATACTAAAGGTAAACAGCTCTTTGTCGATGATGAGGAACAATTTCCAGGTTTTAAAAATAAGTTCAGCAACATTAGTGGTGCCTTAGGATACACGCATAGCTTCAGCGAAGATTTCAACTTCAAAGCAAATGCTGGTTCGGCTTTTAGAGCTCCTAATCCGGCAGAACTTGGCTCCAATGGTGTACATGAAGGTACATCGCGGTTCGAAATCGGAAATGAGAACCTGAAAGCAGAGCGTAGTTTTCAGGCCGATGCCACCCTTGAATTCGGGCATAGTATCGTCACCGGAAGCATCGGAATCTACGAAAATTATATCCATAATTTTATTTATGCTTCGGCGAAAAAGGGCGACACGAAAACTGTCGTGGATGAGGATAATAACGAACAGACTTACGACGTCTATCGCTATGGTCAGGTGAATGCCAATCTCTTTGGCTTTGAAGGAGGTTTAAACTTCCATCCCTTGAACTGGGTACACTTGGACAACACTTTTACCTATACATACGCACAAAATAAGACTTTTGATAGACCATTGGCATTGATTCCCGCCGGTGTTTTACATAACACACTACGTCTGGAACCTAAAATAAATGGCCTCCATGCGTTCTACGTATCCGTAGGCCTAGACAATTATTTTAAACAGAATCGCATCGACGAAACTTTTGAAACAGCTGCAGATTCGTATTCTTTGATCAACGCTGGAATTGGTACTACCTTGCATTTCGGGACACAACAAGTCAAGCTGTATGCTACGGCCTCTAACCTAACCAACAAACGCTATTACGACGCGTTGAGCAGATTACGTCCTGGAAGGTTATCGCAGGAGGATCCTAGCTATGGTGTTTACAATATGGGAAGGAATATTACCTTCGGAATCTACCTTCCACTCAGTATAAAAAAATAAAATCAGGCACATAAAAAACAGGGATCCTTAGAAATCCCTGTTTTTTATGTGCTTTCCTACCACTTTAATTGCTCGGAAAGCCTTTTTTACATGATTTGGGCATCCATTATTTAGGATCGTCGGCTGTTGCCTCCCGTGCCAAAGGCACATCGTCAGGCATACTTTCCAATGACGAATCCAACGCAAACAGGGATTCGTCCGAAGCCCGGTCTCCACCCGCTATCTTTAATTTGTCAATCAGCTCAAGGGCTAGTTTCTCTTCTTCGATCTGTTCTTTGACAAACCATTGTGCGAAGTTCCAAGTTGCCCAATCTTTTTGTTCCATAGCCAGATTGACAATGCGGTAAATTGCTTCGGTGTTGTCCACCTCATGTTTAAATACACGTTGGAAACACTCGGTCAACGTTTGAGGGTCCGCAGGCGGCGCTGCAATCGCCTGAATTCGGGGACGACCTCCTCTTTCGAGTATGTAGCCCATAATTTTTGTCATATGATTCCTTTCTTCCTGCGCATGCCGATATAAAAAATTGGCAATTCCGCCATAGCCCTGATCATCGGCCCATATACCCAGAGCTAAATAAATTTGTGCAGCTTCGGCTTCTTTCGTCATTTGACTGATTAGAATGTCCTGCATTTCCGCTGACAATCGATTCGTTTCCATATGCTAAATTCTTGTTGATTCAATAATATAACAGTATCCCAAGCATTTCGTTTGCAATTTTGTAAGCAGTAAACTAGATACAACAATCGGAAACCAACAAATCAATTAAAATAGTATGGAAAACGTATATGGCAGGTAAGTTCACAAAAAAAGGGAAATGCAGTTGCATTTCCCTTTTTTATTTTTCTGTATTATAGATTATTTCAAGTTGTCTCTATATACTTTAGCTTTTTTGACCTCAGTTTGAATATCTTTTTTCGATGAATCAAAGCTCAATACTTTTTCATAATCTTTGATCGCATTATTGTAAGCATCTGTAGCCATTGCTTTGTTATAGTTCGGTGTACCTGCTGTACCGATCAAAATACCCAAATCGCGATTGGCAATCGCTCTATTTTGGTAGAATTTTGAGTCCGTAGGCGTGATTGCGATCGCTTTTGAATAATCTTCAATTGCTACACGCAATAATTGCTCTTTATTAGCTACTGAAACTTTGCTCGAAGCTTGAACAGCAAGTGTGTTGTTCGCTTTCGCTTTAAAGTATAGTGCGTTTGCATTTTTAGGGTTTAATGCAACCACTTTTCCGAATGTTTCAGCAGACTTTTTATAATCACCATTTTGAAATTGGGAGTATCCCAACATATACAAGACATCCGGATCCTTGCCCTCTGCAGGTAAAGCTTTTGTCAAGTATGACTCTGCATTTTTGAAGTCACCATCCAAAAGAGCTTTTTGCCCCATTCTCACATTCGCATTGCTATGCTCAGCTTGTTTTTGTTGTGCATTGGCACCAAGTGCAACCAAAGCAAAAACTCCTGTAAACAAACCTAATTTAAGTGATTTTATGTTCATATCTAAATAGTTACGTTTTTTTTCAATATACCTTTATGATCATTATTGATCGTTTATTACCCTAGGAAAAAATAACCATAATATTTCAGCTCCGTAAGAGTCTGCCATCGTTTATTCTTTCACACTCCAATATTACAATTATTATGCCTATTTATCCAACATTTGGCAGATAAATTTTATTTAACCTGCCTTTTTTTCCTATTCTAAAAAAATAGATTTGTAATTTTGCTACCTTTTAGCAATTGGCACTTCCCTTGCACTATAGGGGAAACAATATTTGAAGCTTAAAATTTGAAGGTCTACCGACAACATGTCAGCGACTGCCAAAGACACAAAATAAACACTATGAGCAAATTCGAAACTTTTGATTTCAGTCAGGCTATTCCAATCGTTGCGGAAGATACAGAGTTCTTCCCCTTATTGACACAGCAGGATGAAGACGACATGGCTAACGCTGAAATTCCAGAAGCACTATCTATTTTGCCTTTACGCAATACCGTATTATTTCCCGGTGTTGTCATTCCGATCACTGTAGGAAGGGATAAATCCATCAAATTGGTTAAAGAGGCCTATAAAGGCAGTAAAACAATCGGTGTGGTCTCCCAAAAGGATATGACAGTAGAGGATCCTGGATTTGAAGAACTAAATAAAGTGGGTACCGTTGCCCATATCATCAAAGTACTTCAAATGCCCGATGGAAACACCACGGTAATCATTCAGGGAAAGCAACGTTTTAACTTGGTGGAGATTGTCGAAACCGAACCTTATCTCAAGGCTCGTGTCGAAAAATTCAACGAAGCAAAACCTAAAATGACCAAACATTTTAAGGCGACAATTTCGACCTTAAAAGAAATGGCATTACAGATTATTCAGCTTTCGCCAAATCTACCTAGCGAGGCTGGTATAGCAATCAAAAATATTGAAAGCCCCTCTTTTCTGATCAACTTTATTTCTTCAAACATCAATGTCGAAATGATCAAAAAACAAGAGTTGCTCCAAATTCCTAAGGTTGAAAACCGCGCAAAACTTCTCTTGGAACTGTTGACTACCGAAATCCAAATGTTGGAACTGAAGCATCAGATTCAGAACAAGGTACGCGTAGACCTGGATAAGCAACAACGGGATTATTTCTTGAACCAACAGCTGAAAACTATCCAAGAAGAGCTTGGTGGAAATACACCTGACCTTGAGCTTGAAGAACTTAAAAAGCGTGGCAAAACAAAAAAATGGGCGCTTGATATTGAAAAACATTTCAACAAAGAACTTGAAAAATTATCGCGTATCAATCCAGCTGCTGCGGATTACTCTGTGCAGTTGAACTATTTGGAATTGCTACTGGACCTTCCATGGAATGAAACGACGAAAGATAATTTTGACTTAAATAAAGCGCAAAAAGTCTTGGATAAGGATCACTATGGATTAGAGAAAGTAAAAAAACGTATCATCGAATACCTTGCGGTATTGAAATTAAAGAATGATATGAAAGCTCCTATCCTTTGTTTGGTAGGCCCGCCGGGGGTCGGTAAAACATCCTTGGGAAGATCTATCGCCAAGGCATTGGGACGAAAGTATACGCGTATGGCTTTAGGTGGTGTGCGTGACGAAGCTGAAATCAGAGGCCATCGCAAGACGTACATCGGCGCAATGCCCGGACGTATTATCCAATCGCTAAAAAAAGCAGGCACTGCCAATCCAGTTTTTATCTTGGATGAGATTGATAAAATGAGTGCAGATTTTAAAGGAGACCCTTCTTCGGCTTTATTGGAGGTTCTGGATCCCGAACAAAACACGCATTTCTATGATCACTATGTGGAAATGGAATTTGATCTTTCCAAGGTGATGTTCATTGCGACAGCGAACTCGCTGAGTTCCATTCAGCCAGCCCTATTGGACCGTATGGAAATCATCGAGGTAAATGGCTATACCATCGAGGAGAAAATAGAGATTGCAAAAAAACACTTACTTCCCAAACAACGTGAAATGCACGGTATGGCTGCTAAGGATGTTGCACTCAAAGCTAAGATCATTGAAAAGATTATCGAAGACTATACCCGCGAGTCTGGTGTGCGTGGTCTGGAAAAGAAAATCGGCTCTATCGTCCGTGGTATTGCCACACGCATCGTCATGGAAAAAGATTATAACCCAAGTATCAACGATCAGGATGTCGTAGATATACTGGGCGCACCTATCTTTGACAAAGATATTTACGAGAACAATAATGTCGCTGGGGTTGTAACCGGACTCGCCTGGACCTCCGTGGGGGGCGATATCTTATTTATCGAATCCTCATTAAGCCCTGGCAAGGGACGCTTGAGCCTGACAGGTAATTTGGGTGATGTCATGAAAGAATCTGCCTCTATCGCACTGGCTTACTTAAAAGCACATGCTGCCGATTTTGAGATTGACTACCGCGTATTTGACCATTGGGATATCCATATACACGTTCCTGCAGGTGCAATTCCAAAAGATGGGCCCTCAGCTGGGGTAACGATGCTCACTGCGCTGACATCATTATTTACACAACGTAAGGTAAAAGAGAAATTGGCGATGACTGGTGAAATTACACTGCGTGGAAAAGTACTGCCAGTGGGCGGTATCAAAGAGAAGATCCTCGCTGCCAAACGTGCGAATATCAAAGATATTATTCTCTGCAAATCCAACGAAAAAGATATTCTTGAAATCAAGGAAGACTATATCAAAGATATGCAATTCCATTACGTGACCGAAATGGCCCAGGTGATTAAACTTGCTCTCTTACAAGAGAAAGTAGATGGTGCCTTAGATCTATCGCAGGGAATTGAAAATACGAAAAAAGAGTCGTAACTGGCTCAGGAGTTAAACGAATATATATAAGAAAAGGGGGATCCACCATTTTGGGATCCCCCTTTTCTTATATACAGTTCCTACTTTTCTTTTACGCATACGCATTGCACGATGGGTTCGCTTTTTCCTTTCTGACAGCTTTATTTCGTCTACTGTCACATCACATCTATTCAATAAACAGCTATTTATTGCCGTTTTTGCCCGCCACATTCCCCTTAACAGTCGCTCATGACACTTATTCTTGCACGCAATTTTGGTAAGTCTGGCGCCGTGCTACTTTAGCCAAGCTTCTCATGTAGTAAATCCTCATCCAGGCTATCTTCATATTTTGAGATGACCAGCGTTGCCGCCGAATTTCCGATAAGATTGGTAATGGCTCGGGCTTCACTCATAAAACGGTCCACGCCAAAAACCAATGCCACGGATTCCACAGGCACATGTCCGACAACAGGCAGGGTTGCTGCCAAGGTCACAAAACCGCTACCAGTCACACCCGCTGCCCCCTTCGAGGTGAGCAATAGCACGAGCAAAAGGGTGATTTCTTGTTCCAAGGTCAGGTGCATATTGAGTGCCTGTGAAATAAATACTGCCGCCATAGTCAGATAAATACTCGTCCCATCCAGGTTAAAAGAATAGCCAGTCGGAATTACCAAACCCACCACTGATTTCGCACAGCCTGCATCCTCCATTTTCTGCATGATCCCCGGTAATGCGGATTCCGAAGAAGAGGTGCCCAGTACAATTAAAATCTCGCCTTTAATGTATTTCAGAAATTTGAAAATATTGACCTTGACATAGAAATGCAATACTGCGCCGATCACAATAACGATAAAGACAATGCAGGTCAGGTAGAAGCTCAACATCAACATCCCCAACTTGGTGAGGGCCTGAATCCCGAATGCCCCGATGGTAAAGCCCATTGCTCCCATCGCCCCTATGGGAGCCAGATACATAACCATCTTAATAATGGAAAAAAGCACCTTCAGAAAAGATTGTAGGACATTGATAACGGGCTCCGAAGCTTTTTTACCTATTTTTGTCATCCCAATTCCAAAAAGCACGGCAAAAACCAGCACCTGCAGCATGTTATCTGAGGCCACTGAAGCAACGACATTCTCCGGAATAATATCCATGATAAAATCCATGAAACTATGCGATTTCTTGGATTCAGAAATATAGTGCGACACCGATGATATATCCAGGGTCGCCGGATCAGCATTCATGCCTGTACCGGGCTGGATTACATTGACAAAGATCAGACCGATAATCAACGCTATCGTCGTCATGACCTCGAAATAAATAATGGAAGTCAGCCCGATCTTGCCCACTTTTTTCACATCTTGCATCCCGGCAATTCCGATGACGATCGAACTGAAGATTAGTGGTGCGATGACCATTTTGATCAGCTTAATAAAGGCATCCCCCAGCGGTTTTAGCTTTACTGCAAAATCCGGAAAAAAGGCACCGAAGAAAATACCGACTAATATGCCGACAATGACCTGAAAATAGAGACTCTTAAAAATATGCTGCATTGTCCTAACGATTAACGGCAATTCCCTCTGCCTTTAACATGGTTTTAAACTTGGGGTTCCGTATGTATTTATTAAACTCATGGCTCTTCATGCCGGTAAAATCCGTATACTTCATAATTGGATAGTGCTTGACCAATTCATTACAGACGTCGGCTTTGTAGCCCAGATCGGTAGCTTTCAATTTATTGGACAGAAAACCGACAAACTTTTTCAACATAACATCGGTATTGTTAATGGTGATATGAATCTTCTTAACTTGGTTGCTTAAATGGCAGAAAGAATCTGTTCCATTCATTACATCCCTTATCTTGAAGTCGTCGAGGCCTATTGCCGGCGCAAGCATAATACAGGTAATGTCATTACCGTTTTCAGCAAGCTTTTTAGCCGCATCAACATCTACGTTGTGGTTCTCCAGCGTACCCTTGGCAAAACTCTCGCTGAATGTTGCACTACTTAAAGCACTCAGCACAACTGATGCTCCCCGACTATGGGAAATTAAAATGATTTTTTTATTATGAATGCTATTCAATAAATTCCGCAATCCAAATTCACCGGCCATTTGGCTAAACGAAGTAGCAGAAAACCATACTTTAGCACCTCCGAAGGGATTGGTCGTATGCAAACCATCCCAATAAAATTTGATCACCTCATCTTTGTTGGAATTGAGCTTCAATAATTTGCGCATGTATTCATAGCTCTCATTGACTTCGTCCGACGGTGCATTGAAGCCGTGCACAAATATGAAAACACGGTCTTTTGTCTTTACTTTGCTACCAACAGCCAGCATACGGGTCTTTTCAAAACTTTTCAGCTGGCTTTCTATCCCCTTTTCAGTTGCGATCTTCATCAGCGAATAGGCATTTATATCGCCACTTTTGGGTGGCTCACCATAGGTTTTACGCCAGTTATCTGGATAGAAGTTACCATTTTGGTCGACAAATGAATTTACGATATTCGGCTTATCGAATGAGTTTGGATAAGGTCCTTTAGGAACATTATGGGTTATCCCACAGGATACCATTGTAAAAAGAAGAAAAAAATAGAAAAGCTGTCCTCTCATGGAGCTATTTTTTAAGCTGTTAAACACCATCATTGCATCATGGCAAAGGTTAATCTAGTCATAAACGTATATATTGGCAAAACTCAGTGACTACCTTTTGAGGCCTACTGCATCATTTTTATCCATTCGTTCTACGAATATATAAAAAAAGGGATGCATAAATGCATCCCTTTGTCTGATATTTTTATTACTTAATTGCTAAAATACGCACGAACATTTTTACCTTCAATCCAGTTCATATAGGCTTTGTTCACAACCTTATTACCACCAGGAGTAGGGTAATCACCAGAGAAGTACCAATCACCGGTATGTGCCGGACAGGCTTTATGTAGGTTATCCAATGTCTGATATACGACCTCAAGCTCAGCTTTCAAATGATGTGGTCTGACAATACGCCCGATTTCTTCCGAGATCTCCTCATCTGTAAATGGCGCATAAATGGCTTTCACATAATTTTCGATTTCATTGACATCTTGGGTCATCGACAAAAGACATTTTTGATACACTTCATCAATAATATGTGCCATACCACGTTGTTTCAACAGGTTAATTGCCGCTTCGAACGCAACGAATTCACCCATACGTGACATGTCAATACCATAACAATCCGGATAACGGATTTGAGGCGCTGAAGAAACAATTACAATTTTCTTCGGATTCAAACGGTCTAAGATCGTGAGGATACTTTGTTTTAGCGTGGTACCGCGTACAATGGAGTCATCAATTGCAACGATGGTATCTTCGTGATCTTTTACGATACCATAAGTGGTATCATACACATGTTGCACCATATCTGTACGATCGGCATCTTGTGTAATGAAGGTACGCAATTTCGCATCTTTGACATTCAGCTTTTCAAAACGGGGTTTGATGCTTAAGATATCATCCAACTCCTCGTCAGAAATTTTATCTGAACGTTTTAACAAGGTTTCTTTTTGAAAATCCCGCACGTAGGTATTAATACCGTCCATTAATCCATAGTACGATACCTCTGCTGTATTTGGAATAAATGAGAATACGGTATTTTTAATATTGTTTTTGACAGATTCCAATACCTGAGGTACCAATAATCTACCCAATTCTTTACGTTCTTTGTAAATATCAGCATCCGATCCGCGAGAGAAATAGATCCGTTCAAAAGAGCAAGAGCGTTGCTCCACAGGCTGTCTAAACATCTCTTGTGACACGGTGCCGTCTTTTTTAGCGATCAGGGCATGTCCAGGCTTAATTTCTTTCACTGCACCGATAGGTACATTAAATGCGGTCTGGATCACTGGCCTTTCCGAAGCAACAACCAAAATCTCTTCATCCTGGTAATAGAATGCCGGACGGATTCCCGCAGGATCACGCATGACGAAAGCATCCCCGTGACCAAAGATACCAGCGATCGTATAACCGCCGTCCCAAGTCTTCGCAGAGCGTTTTAAGATCTTGGAAACATCGATATTTTTGGCAATCAATGAACTGATTTCGACATTGGAGTAACCTTCTTTTTTAAATTGGTCAAAAAGATCCTGATTTTCATCATCTAAGAAATGCCCAATTTTTTCCAACACCGTTACCGTATCCGCTTTTTCTTTTGGATGTTGTCCCAACTCATACAATTGTTGCAAAAGTTCGTCCACGTTGGTCATGTTGAAGTTACCCGCAACAACAAGATTGCGTGACATCCAGTTGTTTTGTCTTAAAAATGGGTGACAGCTTTCGATACTGTTCTTTCCATGCGTTCCATAACGCAAATGTCCTAAAAGTACTTCTCCAGTAAAACTGACATTATCTTTTAACCATTGGGTATCCTTTGACTGATCTGGAAATGCCTTCTGAACAGAAGCAAATTTTTTCTGTACATATTCGAATATATCTGCCACAGCAGTTGAGCCCATAGCTCTGTAACGCGAAATGTAACGATTTCCAGGTTTAACATCAAATTTAATGGTTGCAATTCCAGCCCCGTCTTGTCCACGGTTGTGCTGTTTTTCCATTAATAGGTACAATTTGTTGATGCCATAGAATGGCGTACCATATTTTTCCTGATAATAAGATAAGGGTTTTAACAGGCGAATTAGTGCGATTCCGCACTCGTGTTTAATAGCGTCGCTCATATCTTGATTTGATGACGCAAAAATAAGAATTATTTAGAACTTACCGATCCCTCCCTGCACTTTTTCCGCAATAAAATTACAGTGAATCAACAGTATCCCTTTGGGATAGGTCTCAAAGCCTTATTGCGCAATAAAAACCGGAACGCTAACCGCATGGCGCAACTTGTTAACTGTCTCTCCAAATACAAAGTCTTTGACACCGGTATGGCCGTGGCTCCCGACGACCAATAGATCAGCCTGATATTTTTCGCAGACTTCAGCAATGCTCTTGATCCGATTGTTGTATCCCAGTTCATACTCCGTTTGATGCCCTTTGGACAACAAAAAATCCGCGTAGAGCTTCAAGCGTTCTAAATCCTGCCGGGACTCAAAATCATCGGTGGACTCACCGGTATATTTAACAGAGGCACTTTCGACAATATGAACCACCACAAAGCTGGTATCGGGATGTGACAGCTGCAGGGCATATTGGATCACCTTTTGGTCCGAACTCGAAAAATCCAGCGCAATTACCACTTTCTTAAAGGATCCTTTGTCCTCAAAGTGCAAAGCTTCAAATGGGGGGTGTATTTCCAATTCGATCGGTTTTGATTTACGCAAAATGGGGATCAATACGGTCATAATGAGCAAAAAGAGCAGACCAACAGCCCCTAGAATCAGTAACACCGTGACCAAAAGATTGTTTGCCTCCACAATCCAGCCAGTGACCTCATCGTAGACCAATTTAAAATTAAGTACCGCAATCACAGCAGCAATTAGCCAGGCGAAAGCTTTGGTCAGCGGTTTAATTGTAAAGATCCCCATCTTGGTCTTGTCACTGACAAAGTGAATCAGCGGAATCACCGCAAAGGCCAGTTGCATGCTCAAGATCACTTGACTAAAGATCAATAGCTGCCCTACCCGGCCCTCGCCAGAGATCAGAATCACCAGCACCGCAGGTATAATCGCCAATAACCTTGTAATGATACGCCGCAGTGTCGGACTGATCCGCAGACGCAAGTAGCCCTCCATCACGATCTGTCCCGCTAAAGTACCTGTTACCGTTGAACTCTGTCCTGCCAGAATCAATGCTACAGCAAATAGTTTCGAGGCCCATTCCGTTCCTAGTAAATTACCCAATAAGTGGTAGGCGTCCTCCAATTCAGCGACATCGTGCATCCCATTTTTATGGAATACTGATGCTGCCAGGATCAGAATTGCGGCGTTGACCAAAAATGCAAGATTCAATGCGATGGCACTATCCCAAAAATTATACTTTAATGATTTACGTATCGAGACTTCATTTCGGTCGATCTTCCGGGTCTGCACTAGGGCCGAATGCAGGTAGAGGTTATGTGGCATCACGGTGGCACCGATAATACCGATTGCGATGTAAAGTGCGGCACTATTGGGAATACTCGGGATAAAACCCGTTGCCACCTCCGCAAAATCGGGCTTGGCCAAAAACATTTCTACCATAAAGCACATACCGATCATAGATATCAACCCGATAATAAAGAGTTCCATCTTGCGCATCCCCAGTTTCTGCAAGTAAAGCAGTAGAAAGGTATCGGCAAAACTGATCAGTACTCCCCAGATCAGGTCGATACCGAACAGCAGATTGAGACCAATAGCCATCCCAAGCACCTCGGCTAGATCACAGGCTGCAATAGCGATCTCAGCGAGGACATATAGCACAAAATTCATGCGCTTGGGATAGGTCTCCCGGTTGCATTGCGCCAAATCCTTTCCCCGTACAATGCCCAACCGTGCACAGAGGTTCTGCAGCAACAGCGCCATAATGTTGCTCATCAACAACACCCAGATCAAAGCATAACCGAATTGACTGCCCCCAGCAAGGTCAGTCGCCCAATTGCCGGGATCCATATAGCCCACACTGATTAAATAGGCCGGTCCAAAAAAACTGAGTACCTTTTTAAATTTGGATTTTCCTTGATTGACATCCACACTTTCGTGAATGTCGGATAATGATTTATGATGGGAGTCGTCGTGATGCATAGCTTACATTAGGACAATATCTTTTTATTGCTAGGGCTAAAGATAAAAAGCTTTACAGTATTAGACAATTAAACAGTAATATAATTAGAATTTAAATGAAAGTTGTCCCGAATTTTCTTTCGACTGATTCCCGAATTTGACAAAGTTAACGGGTTCGTACTGCCCGATATCCGGATTAAACCTACGGATATGCACACCGGTACACATAAAATTCAAGTCTACCGAGCGCAATAGTTTTTTTGCAAATTCGAGTCGCTCTTGCTCCAACCGGCGAGCGATGGAGATATGTGGCTCATCACTGATCTCGATCAGATCAAACCGGCCAAGGACCTGCACAATCTTTCGTGCCTTTTCCCTTAGGTAGCTACGGGCATGTAATGAAGGACCAATGTAAAAGGCCCCTCCAGCAAAGGAAGAAAAATGATCAAAATACACATACTGGCTACGCTCATATAACAGCGCTTGTTGCAACACAGCAATGGCCTCTGCCAGGGTACCGTCATTCCCCGCAAAGGCACAAATGGTCACATGAGCTTTGGAATTGCAGCTGTGGTACCAGCCCTTGTCCTTATCGGGAAATTCTTCTGCCAATGCCGCCCGCAGGCGTTGCTTAAAACCATCTACCAATATTAATCCAGCTTCATCAGGCTGAAAAACAAACGAATATTTACTGACACTACCCTCCATAACAAGAAATCACCTTTTGATCAGTAGGTAAGATACCAAATACGGTGGAGATAACAAAACGGCATCACTCCTATGCCTGACCTTTAGCCCAACGATTGCAGCAGCTCCGGTCGCGTTGAAGAGCTTACCACCCAATTCCATAATCTTCCCCATTATTGCTGCTACCACCCCAGAGTGTGCCATGCTGCTGATCGAAATAGATCGCATTGATCGGACCACTGTTACGTTCGCCCAATTGGATGCTGTAGCCCATCTTTTCAAGCTTTTCGATGACTTCCTTGGCTGTACGTTTATCGAGCAGCAAACTTCCCGCGCGCGGTTTTCGGTCATCTAATTTGGTGCCACCCAAAGAAAGCCACAGCTGATTGCTGTTGATATTAGGGGCTTCGCTGGCTTGTTGCGGCGTCATACCAAACTCTACCGTGTTTAGAAAGAATTGAAGGAGGTTTTGGTCTTGTGTGTCACCACCTTGCACCGCAAAAGAAAGATACGGTTTTCCATCTTTTAACGCTAAGGATGGCGTAAGCGTTACACGTGGCCTTTTACCTGGTGCGACTACATTAAACGGATTGATCAAGGAGTCAAGCACAAAGCTTTGCAAGCGTTGGCTCATCCCTATCCCCGTATTCCCTGCTATACAGGCCGGTAACCAGCCTCCACTTGGTGTAATCGAAACAACCCAGCCTTCTGCATCCGCTGCCTCCACGCTTGTCGTACCACGCAGTAGCCGATCCATATAAACACTATCTGGTGCCGCTGATGCCCAACGAGCTGTATCTCGTATGGACTGCAGGGATGGTGCAAAACTCACGTCGTGTTTGGGTACAAAATCCTTCTTTAATTCGGTATTCGGCATGAATCGTTTGCTCCGTTGCTGAAGCAGGCTGGTAAAAGGATTCTGCTTCCCTTCATAAGGGTATGGATCACCGGGAAGTACCTGTGGATTATTACGCTGTGGGTCAATAGTCGCCGCCCGCGCCTTGGCATAGGAATCGCTTAGCAGACCGCGAATAGGTGCTTTTGGTTTGAAATAAGGATCACCATAATAGAAATCCCGGTCAGCAAAGGCCAAATTCATGACTTGATAAAGCGTATGGATATAGGGTGCTGAATTATACCCCATAGCCTTTAGATCAAAATTTTTCAGCAGTTGCAAACTCTGCAACATAGCCGGCCCCTGTGTCCATTCTTGTAATTTATAGACATCAATGCCCTTATAATTGACCTCTAAAGGCTCTTCTTCAATAGGCTTCCAGTTTGCAAGGTCTTCTTTGGTGATTAAGCCCCCCTGCTCCTTGCTCCCGCGGACGAATTCATCGGCTATATCGCCTTTATAGAAGCGGTCATAGGCGGCCATAATCGCTGCTTTTCGATCCTTTCCTGCCGCAATAGCCTTTTTTTCAGCTTCAACAAGCTTGGTTAGTGTCCGGAGCAGATCTTGTTGCACAAAGAGCTCCCCTGCTTCGGGCGCTTCCCGTTCCTGACCTTGATGGACGAGGAAGACTTTTTTGCTGTATGGCCATTCTTTGATGCGTGCTTTACCACGTTCAATACTGTTGGCTGTCTGCGCATCAATGGGGTAGCCTGCGGCCATTTCTAGTGCTGGTGCCAGCACTTCGGCCAAACTTTTCGTTCCATATTGTGCCAGCATATAACATAAACCACCGGGGGTACCTGGGGTAACGGCGGCAAGGGGACCGTATTCGGGCGGGAACTCATAACCTTTTGATCGAAAGAAATCAACTGTAGCTCCAGTCGGAGCGACCCCTAAGGCATTGATGCCAATCACCTTTTTTAATTTGGGGTGATAGATCAACGCCTGCGTCTCCCCACCCCAGCTGAGTACATCCCACATGGTGCAGGTTGCAGCAAGCATCGCACAGGCAGCATCTACCGCATTGCCTCCTTGATGGAATAGCCGTGCACCGGCAGTGGCCGCCAACGGCTTCCCGGTAATCGCCATCCAATGCTTACCATGCAATGGGGGTTTCTCAGTGCGTTGTGTCTGTCCCTGAACCTGTGCAAGGTTGGCCAGGACTGCTACAAAGGCCGTCAATAGTGTATATCTTCTTTTCATCCGTTTCATGAATTAGCTTTTGATTTTTCCTATCACAAAACATGTATTGGCCCAGTGCCCGGCTATTTGGTTCCTTTGTATTGTAACACAGAGCTACCAGACAGGTTAGCGCAATACAGTATTTGCACGATTTATCAATGACAAGATAGGAAATTTTTAAAAACCAAAAACAAAAAGCCCATACCAACCGAAGTTGATATGGGCTCTCTTTACGGCCTTTTTGACTATGGACCTACCAATAAACTGAATACAAAGCTGTTACCAATAGGGCAACAATCAATGTTCCGATCAAAAATGCTTTATGTGGTTTAAACATCGTCGTGTCTACTTCCAAACCGGAAGGCACCACACCACGCTTGTTGTCAATCAAACTGATAATGATCATACCGATAATACAAATGGCAAAGACAAAGCCCATGCGGTCCAAAAACGGAATTTCGTAAACTCCAGTTGTCGGATTTGGAATTGAAAACCCCGTCGAAGCCAAGAAAGAAAGATCTGCCCAATCCGGTAATTTTTTGAAAATAATGGATAAGATAAATCCGCCGATCGTCGCAAATAAGGCTGCATTTGAGGTCGTCTTTTTCCAGAAGAATCCTAAGATAAACATGGCAAAGATACCTGGTGACACAAATCCCGTGTACTCTTGGATATATTGAAATCCACCCTTCTTGTCGATACCCAAATGTGGCGCGATGATCACGGCCAGAATCATGGCAACAACAACTGTCAGTTTACCAATATTGACCAATTTCTTGTCAGTAGCCTCTGTATTGAATACTTTCTTATAAATATCCAGCGAAAAGATTGTGGCGATGCTATTTGCCTTACCCGCCAATGAAGCAACTACCGCAGCAGTCAGTGCTGCAAATGAAAGTCCTTTCAGACCTGACGGCAATAGATTCAATAAAACAGGATAAGCATGATCTGGGTTTACCTCGCCATGTTGCATCATTTCATTTTGGAATAATCCATCTTTCCACATCACATAAGCGGCAATACCCGGCAATACCACAATAATCGGCATCAGCAACTTCAAGAATGCAGCAAACAAAATTCCATTACGTGCTGTCTTGAGATCAGCGCCTAATGCACGCTGTGTGATATACTGATTACAGCCCCAATAGTTCAGATTTACAATCCACATACCACCGATCAGAACCGTAAGTCCCGGTAAATCCAGGTAGTTCTCGTTTTTACGATCCAGGATCATATGGAAGTGGTCAGAAGCTTTCTCCGTCATCAGGTGATAGCCCTGTAATATACCCGAACCACCGTAATGTTCCGATACGAGATTCAATGCCAAATAGGTTGTTGCCAAACCACCCAACACCAAAAAGAATACTTGAATAATATCCGTATACCCAATCACCTTCATACCGCCCAAGGTAATGATAACGGCAAAAATAGCAATAGCATACATACATGCTTCCAGACTAATACCCGAGATACTGCTGACAGCAATGGCTCCCAAATAAAGGATAGAAGTCAGATTGACCACAACGTATAACAGTAACCAAAAAACGGCCATAATCATGGCGACAGTACCATTATATCGCTTATGCAAGAATTGGGGCATGGTAAAGATCTTGTTTTTGAGGTAGACCGGTATAAAAAACACCGCAACCACAATCAAGGTAATCGCTGCCATCCATTCGTAAGTCGCAATCGCTAGTCCCATCTTGAAGCCCGAGCCACTCATACCAATAAATTGCTCCGCAGAAATATTGGATGCAATCAGGGAGGCTCCAATGGCCCACCAAGTCAGGGATCCTTCAGCAAGGAAATAATCCTTCGAGCCTACAGATTCTGACTTCTTACGATAATACACCCATAATCCATAGCCTGCAACAATGACAAAGTATATCAGGAAAACGATGTAATCTTTTGTACTTAAATAATTATTCATGTGTTGGTAATTGGTTTAATTTGATCGCCTAATATAGAAATATTTTGAATAACTATATATATCTATTGATCAAATTTTCTAAATACTCCTGTCTACCACTAATCGTTTGCGGTTCACCTAACTCAACTGCTAAATCCCTTAAGCCTTCTAAGGTCAAGGTTCCTTGCTCAAAAGAAGCCCCATTGCCACTGTCGAACGAAGCATAACGGTCGGCCCGTATTTTGCGGTATTCAGAGTCTTCCAAGATGCGTTCGGCGGTAAGCAAAGCTCTTGCGAAAAGATCCATTCCACCGATATGTGCATAGAATAAATCTGCCGGGTCAGTTGAATTGCGGCGTATTTTGGCATCAAAATTAACACCTCCGCCCTGGAAGCCGCCACCTTCTAAAATGATCAGCAGGGATTCAGTCAATTCATTGATATCATTCGGAAATTGATCGGTATCCCAGCCATTTTGATAATCACCTCGGTTGGCATCAATGGAGCCTAATTTTCCAGCATCAATCGCGACCTGCAGCTCGTGCTGGAAGGTATGCCCTGCTAAGGTAGCATGGTTTACTTCAAGATTGAGTTTGAAATCGTCCAAAAGATCATATTGTCTTAAGAAACCCAACACCGTGGCAGCATCGTAATCATATTGGTGCTTGGTCGGTTCACATGGCTTTGGTTCGATAAAGAATGTGCCTTTGAAGCCATTTTTACGCGCATAATCCTTCGCTAGGTGTAAAAACTTGGCAAGATGCTCCTGTTCACGTTTCATATTGGTATTGAGCAAGCTCATATAACCTTCTCTTCCACCCCAGAACACATAGTTTTCACCACCAAGGGCAATTGTTGCATCCAATGCAGCTTTTACCTGTGCAGCACCATGCGTCAATACCTGAAAATCTGGGTTGGTTGCCGCTCCATTCATGTAACGCTTATGGCTAAAAAGATTGGCTGTACCCCAAAGCAGCTTGATGCCACTCGCTTGCTGTTTCTCTTTGGCGTAATCCACGATTGTTGCCAATCTTTTTTCATTTTCCAGCACATTGTCGGTATAATCTACCAAGTCCACATCATGAAAACAGTAATATGGAATATTCATTTTGCTGATAAATTCAAAAGCGGCATCCATTTTGTCCTTTGCACGTGTGATTGCATCTGGGCTCTCATCCCAAGGAAATTTGTGCGTAGGACCGCCGAACGGATCCGAACCATCACCATTGAACGAGTGCCAATAGGAACAGGCAAACTTAAAATACTCTTCCATGGTTTTACCCGCAACCACTTGCTTCGGATTATAATAACGAAAAGCAAATGCATTTTTACTTTCTTTTCCTTCAAATTCGATCTGTGCGATCCCTTTGAAAAACTCTTTTTGTCCTTTAATAATATTCATTTTTATTTGGTATTGATTTTAATTTTTAATATTTCCTTCCATTGTTGATAATTTTCTTCGTATTGTTCCACATGTTGGGGCTCCACGGTATACACAGGTTTCAAAGACTTAAAAGCTTCCGTGAAATTCGCATAATAACCATTACCGATTCCTGCACCCATGGCTGCCCCAACACTGCCGTCATGATCGTATACTTCTACGGGAACATTAGTCGCTCCTACGAATGCGTCACGGAATACCGGACTTAAAAATAAATTGGCATTGCCGGCACGGATCATCTGTGGATACAGGCCATTCTCACGCATAATATCCAAGCCATAGCGAAAGGCAAAGGCAATCCCTTCCTGAATAGCCCGTAAGATATCGGATGTTTCATGTCTATTCAGGTCAATGGATGAGATCGAAGCACCTACCAGTTGGTTATTCAACATGCGTTCGGCACCATTGCCAAAGGGAATAACCTGCAAGCCTTTGCTCCCAATCGGCGAAGTAGCCGCCATGGCATTGATCTGATCGTAGGATAAATCTTTTCCCAAAAGTTTCCTGCCCCAGCTGTTCATAATCCCGGTACCATTGATACAGAGCAATACGCCGGTCCGAATCTCATCATTCCGATAGTTGACATGGGCAAATGTATTGACTCGGGATTCCCGATCGGCAATCAGCTGATCGCTCACCCCGTAGATCACACCTGATGTACCCGCTGTGGCTGCTACTTCACCGGGTTGTAATACATTCAATGAAAGCGCATTATTTGGTTGATCTCCGGCCTTATAGTTGATGGTCACTGTGGATGAAAGCCCCAGTTCTTCGGCCACTGCTTTCTTGATTTGACCATGCTCGGCAAAAACAGGTAATATTGACGGAATCAGCTTGGGATCAAAACCGTAATAGTCCATCAGCGTAGTTGACAGCTCATTTTGTTGAAAATCCCAAAACACACCTTCCGATAATGCAGAAATGGATGTACTGATCGTCCCCGAAAGTTTCATGGCAATAAAATCGCCCGGAAGCATGATCTTATCAATTCGCTGATAGATTTCGGGCTCATTCGCCTTAACCCAAGCCAGCTTGGAAGCGGTGAAATTACCCGGAGAATTGAGATGGTGCTTCAGATTGAATTCTTTTCCGATCTCTTCAAACGCTTTATTACCCAAGGTAACAGCCCGGCTGTCACACCAGATAATTGCATTGCGCAATACCTGCTGATTTTTGTCGACGACAACAAGGCCATGCATCTGATAGGCTATACCTATCGCCGTAATTTGTTTCGGATCGTACAGTCCCGTGGCATTTGCCTTGGATAGTGCCTGCTTGAAATAGGCCCACCAATCCAGGGGATCCTGCTCTGCCCAATTGGGTTGTGGCGAATTAATCGCAGCTTCAACAGCAGGATACTGCGCTGAACAGACTTTTCGTTGTGAGGATGCTTCGACAATCGAAACTTTGACCGAAGAAGTACCAACATCTATACCTAAAAAATACATCTGATTTTTTTAAAACTGGTTATTTAAAACAATAAGCGGAAACAACATTGCAACCGGTTGCATAAAAGTAGGATATGTTTCTGAATTTTCCAAAATATTCAATAAAATTATTTACTTTGGGGCGTGAATAAAAAAACAACGATTTATGATATTGCACGAGCGCTTGGAATCACGGTTTCAACGGTGTCCCGTGCTTTGAATAATGTACCTACGATCAGTGATGCTACACGGCAGCTGGTCCTGGCGAAGGCGAAAGAGCTCAATTACAGTGTTAATAAAATTGCCTCTTCACTCTCTTCGGGCAAGTCCAATACCATTGGCGTTATCGTCCCTACGATGCAAATCCATTTTTTTGCGGAAGCTGTTCACAGTATTGAAAAAGAATTAAAGAAACATCATTATAGCCTGCTGCTCTATCAGTCGAACGAATCCTATATGGATGAAGTAAATGGCGTAAAGACCTTATTGGAGGCTCAGGTTGACGGAATCATCGCTTCCCTTTCTCTGGAAACCCAACAAATTGAACATTTTCAAGAAGTTATCAAACAAGGCAAGCGCTTGATTATCTTTGACCGTACACACAAGGATATTGCGGCTCCTGTCGTCAAGCTGAATGACTTTGAAGCAGGCTATCTCGCGACCATGCATCTGATCGAACAAGGTTATAAAAAAATTGGATTTATCACCACCAACAAAGAAATTGCTATTTTTCGGGATCGTTTTAGTGGTTTTGAAGCTGCTTTGAAAGAAGCTCATCTCCCTCAGCTGGATGAGCTCATTGTCCGGGGTGAGCTTTCTATTGAAGCGGGAGTAAAAGGAACTCAGCAGATCTTGCAATCTTCCATCAAGCCGGATGCCATTATTGGTGGAGACGACTTTACTGCTGTGGGCATAATTCAAGCGCTTAAAACCGCCAAGATCGATATCCCCAAAACGGGTGTGATTGGTTTTGCGAATCAGACTTTCTCTTCGTTTATTACACCGACCTTGTCCAGTATCGATCAACAGGCAAATAAAATGGGAGAAGAATGTGCCAAACTCTTTCTAAAAATGGTCAAACAAAAGGATCCCTATGCGGATATTCAGCAGGTTGTGCTTGACCCGATCCTGATAAAAAGAAAATCTACCGGCGGAATAGACAAATAATTAATACCTTTGGTCTTGGCCCTGTCCTGGGCGCCGCACTGACGGGAACATTAGCATCGTTTATCCCGAATATCAACAAAGGCTCCAGCTATCTCGCTCATCTTCCCGCGGCCATCTATTGTGGCGCTTTCGTAGGCATGTCCAATTCACAAGTTGCACATGGCTTTTCTTTTATTCTGACCGCAAGCGTGTTCACAGCAGTCTTTCTGGTCATTTCAAAAAGTCTACTCAATGGGGTCGGTGGCAAACTCGGCACATTGGCTTTTTTAGGTGTTTCACTAACCTATTTATTGCTCTATCTTTTCAAATAACATGAAAACATTTATGCTATACCTTGTCGGAATTATTGGAAGTACAGCGACATACTATGTCAATGCCCGATACAAACAGGGGGCTGTGCGATCCTCTGCCCTATTGACGTTGATTGTATCTGCTTTCTTAAGTTTCTTTCCACAGCTATTGTCCAAGTATCTAACACAATATATTCCGGCCATATTTATCGGAGCATCCTTTATCGGTATGGTTTCCAAAACACGCTCTCTACTTATTTTGGCCTCGGCTTAGCGGGTGTGATCTTCACGACCATCTTACTCAACACCAGCAAGTTTTTCAATGGCTATGGCGGTGCATTGGAGACATCGGCCTGTATATCGCTGCTCGTGGTATTGAGTATCCCCTATTTTAAATCACCCAGAAAAATGACGGTCGGTTTTCTGCTATTACGCAAAACAATCTTAAAAAAGGGCGCAGGAGAATGAGAAGAGGCAGTGATTTATCGAAATAAGACTTAGATTTGTCAAAATAATATAGGTAGATTTACTGTATCAATGCGAACAGAATTATGCAATAATACCGTCGAATTTAACGCAAATAGACTTGCTGCAATTATATAACAGAATTAAATGTACTTATAGGGCTGAATTTACTGCAATAACTAGTATAACCACATGAAACCATTCTTTTTTTTCTTCTTCATTCAGATCTTTCTGACCGAAACTTTATCCGCACAAAAAAATACGATTCAGCTGTTGAATCAAGAACGGAACAGCAGCTATCGTGGATTGAACGTCGTCGATGATCAAACAATCTGGATCAGTGGAAGCAATGGCACAGTCGGCCTGAGCACCGATGCCGGAAAAAACTGGCAATGGGTGAACCCCATTGGTTATGAAAAGATCGACTTTAGGGATATTGAAGCCTTCGATGAAAATGAGGCGCTCATTATCTCTGCTGGTTCTCCGGCTTTAATACTTCGCACGACTGACGCGGGCAGAAGCTGGAAGGAGGTTCTGAAAGATACTCGTCCCGAAATATTCTACGATGGATTCTCCTTCACTTCCAAAGGTATTGGAATCGCATTTGGTGATGCTATCAATGGAAAGATGCCGCTATTGAAGACGATAGATTTTGGACAGACCTGGAAGGATATATCCGTCAACCTAACATACACCATCGCGGATGGCGAGGCTGGTTTTGCAGCCAGCGGTACCTCTATCTTTAGTCTGCCGACGGGGGATTTCTGGATCGCAACAGGCGGAACGGTGTCAAATATTTACAGCAGCAGCGATCAAGGCGAGACCTGGCAGCGTTACAGCTGCCCAATCGTGCAGGGACAAAATACTACCGGACCTTTTTCCATTGCATTTCGTTCGCAAAAAAACGGCATCGTCGTCGGTGGAGATTACCGGAATGACAGAAACAGCGAAAAAGCCTGTTTTCTGACCCATGATGGTGGCAAAACCTGGCAGGCATCAAGTCAGCCTATATCGGGCTTTAAGTCAGCAGTGATTTATCTTTCAAGCAAACAGCTTATCTGCACCGGAACCTCTGGAACTGACCTATCAGATGATCAGGGAAAAACATGGCATAACATTTCCCCAGAAAGCTACAATGCGGTACAAAAAGCAAAAAAAGGGAAAGCTGTTTTTCTGGCCGGGGATAAAGGAAAAATAGCAAGGTTGGTCCAATAGGTCAACCTTGCTATTTTTTGAGCTTCCTGCTTTTGGTACCGAATGTGAGGTACCTGAAGTCTTTTTTCCGGTTAATCAGCTTATCTGCGTGACAGCCGCGACTCTTCCAGATCTAAAGAATATTCCAGTTCTTTGATTACATCGCTATCATATTCTTTGCTCTCTTTCATCTTCGCTAATCCATCGCGACGCAAAGCAAGAATTTCCAGCATAATTTTGTTATATAACCCCCGTACAGCTGAGAGTTGCGCCCGGGTATCCTCTTCCTTCGCACGTTCGGAAGCATTCACACTACGGATAAGCTGCTCTTTCACCCGTGCTATGGTTTCAGACTCCATCATTTCCTTGGCATAATGCTTGTCGAGATAAGCAATACAATCCTTACCAAGCCTGACACGGATCTCGTCAATCTGTTCTTCGACTGACACCTGCTCATCAACTTCATCAATTTTTATTAATTTAATCAACAGGGGCAATGTAAGCCCTTGAAAGACCAACGTGACCAGGATCACCACAAAAGTGATAAACAAAATAAGGTTACGATGAGGAAAAGCTGTACCGTCATATAAGGTCAGGGGAATGGCCAGGGCTGAGGCAAGCGAAACAACGCCCCGCATACCGGCCCAACCTACGACCAAAGGCAGCTTCCATCCAGGCCCCTTTTCTTTGGTCCGGACACGTTTGAACAATAAGCGTGGCACAAAGGCAGAAAGATAGACCGCTACCAAACGTAGTACAATGACAATAACGCAGATCGCTAGGGAATAATCGATGGCTTCTTCCATGGAATATTCACCCAGGCCATTAATGATGACGGGAAGTTCGAGCCCGATTAGGATAAAAACAAAGCCATTTAACAAAAAGCCCACAGTTGCCCATACCTCCTTGGTTTGAATACGGGTATGATAGTTCAAGTAGTCACCTGCCCGGAAGGAAAGGAATAAGCCGCCACTGACGACTGCCAGAACTCCTGACCACTCAAAATGCTCGGCGACGATATACATCAAGTATGGGGCAATCAAGGTAATGGGCGTTGATATGCTGGAGGACTTAGCTACGTAACGCAAAAAGAAGTATAAGATATGGCCAATGACAAGTCCAACAACAACACCCATGACGGACAGGACAAGAAATTGCGTTGTTGCTGTTCCCATTGCAAATTGGCCCGTTAGAATAGCGATAGACGCAAACCGAAACACCGTCAAAGAGGCCGCATCATTAACCAGGCTCTCTCCTTCCAGGATCGCAATGCCGCGTTTAGGTATACTCACTCCCTTTAACACCGAACTTGCAGCGACGGCATCTGGTGGAGAAATTATACCACCCAGCAAAAAGCCCAGCGCTAAGGTAAATCCCGGAATAATACTTACGGAAAAATAGGCAATCGCCAAGGAAGTGAAAAACACGAGGCCGAATCCCATAATAAAAATAGACCGGCGCCATTTCAAAAAATTCCCCCAATTGGTATACCAGGCTGCTTCAAAGAGTAATGGCGGTAAAAATACCAAAAAAACAATATCAGGATCTATACTGATTACCGGTGCTCCAGGAATGAGGGAAATACCCAAGCCGCCAATAACCAATAAGATGGGATAAGATATCTTTAACCGTTGGCTGAGTACAAATAACATCGCCATAAAGAAAAACAGCACCATGACCAGCAGTAGGTTATTATGTATCTTTTGTCCCAGCTTTCCATCTACGGCAGATTTAACATCCTGATAAGGTGTAAGCAGCGATAGGCTATACTGCCTGATCTTCCAATCACCAGCAATCTTGCTCATGACACCAGTGCCGCGAAAGAATTTGGTATTGATGTTAAAGGTTTCATCAAACCAGGCAACCGTACTATCGGCATTAAAACGGATATCCCTATGCTGATAAGTATAGTTCCATCCGTATTTAGGATTAAAATACCGTTCTGAGAAAGCGTCGCTATGGTTTTTATCCCAACGTTCTTGCCGGTCTGTGCCCAATATCACTGCATCCGCTGCCAGCGAGTTGACAAAAGGACCAAACTTCACTTCACCAGAAGATTTATGCCAGGCATCCAAAGTCGCATTGATCGTATCTACCGGCCCCTGCGCCTTTAAAGGAACTGTAAATAACACCAGACAAAAAAAACAATAAATCGCAATAAAAGTCTTTTTAATCATAAATTATGATAACATGTTTTAATTTGTGGAAATATATTTCCATTTAGATCATAAAACAAAAAGCTGCAGATGCAGCTTTTTGTTTTTATTTAATTATTTCTTCGATCTCGCGAATAATCTTTTGTGCAATCTGCTCAGCAGCTTCGGGCGTCGGGCCTTCGGAGTAGATCCGAATGATTGGCTCGGTATTGGATTTACGTAAATGCACCCATTCATTTTCAAAGTCTATCTTCAGGCCATCAATTGTACTGTGCTCTTCGTTTTGATATTTCTCTTCCATTTTAGCCAATAGATGATCAATATCCAACTCCGGTGTCAACGTGATCTTATTTTTGGACATGAAATATTGTGGTAGTGAAGCTCGGTACTCCGAAGCTTTCTTGCCCAATTTAGCCAAGTGCGTCAAGAAAATAGCCACACCTACCAAGGCGTCGCGGCCATAATGCGATGCGGGATAAATGACACCACCATTGCCTTCACCACCAATCACCGCATCCACTTCCTTCATTTTAGTAACCACATTGACTTCACCAACAGCTGCAGCATAATATTCGCCGCCATGCGCTTTGGTCACATCACGCAAGGCACGTGTAGAGGATAAATTGGAAACAGTATTACCCTTTTTATGCTGTAAGAGATAATCCGCAACCGCCACCAGTGTATATTCCTCACCAAATAGCTCACCGTCTTCCATCATAAATACCAAACGATCCACATCTGGATCGACAGCAATGCCTAAATCAGCTTTATTTTCGATTACAGCAGCAGATAAATCGGTCAAATGTTCTTTTAACGGCTCAGGGTTATGTGGAAAATTACCATTGGGCTCACAATGGATTTTATAGATTGTCTGTACACCAAGAGCATCTAACAATGCAGGAATAAATGTTCCACCAGTACTATTTACCGCATCCAAAGCTACTTTGAAGTTGGCTGCTTTGATTGCCTCTTTATCGACGTATTCCAAGGCTAATACAGCATCTATATGTTTTTGTAAGTAGGAATAGTCTTTGTGTACTGAACCAAGTGCTTCTACTGCTGAAAAATCAAAATCCAGGGATTCTCCGAGGGCCAATACTTCCTGACCTTCCGCATCCGAAATAAATTCACCCTTAGCATTTAACAGTTTAAGTGCATTCCATTGCCCTGGATTATGCGAAGCTGTCAGAATAATACCGCCAGCGGCTTTTTCCAAGGGAACAGCAATCTCGACTGTAGGTGTTGTCGACAATCCCAAATCAATCACATCGACACCGATACTTTGTAAGGTTCCGATAACCAGATTGCTGACCATTTCGCCAGAAATGCGGGCATCTCTTCCGACCACAATTTTCTTGATTCCACTTTGCTTGACAATGATTGTTCCGTACGCAGCTGTAAATTTAACAATATCGATTGGCGTAAGCCCTTCTCCTGCACGACCGCCTATCGTACCACGTATTCCTGAGATTGATTTAATTAAAGTCATTTCCTTTGAATTGATTAACGTGTAAATTTAGCATTATGGCAATAAAATATCGAATTAAAATTATAATTATTGAATATTTAATGTATCTTTGTTGCAACAAAGTTGTTTTTAAAAGAAACAATCGTTTGCAATGAAATTATTTTTACTTTTGAAAAGCGAGTTTTTAAAAGTTTGGGAATTTCATTGTAATCAACAACATTTATGATTCAACAATTAGTACACATCGATCAAGAGATTTTTCTTGCCATCAACCAGGGCTTGAGTAACCCCGTATTCGATTGGCTGTTGCCTATATTGCGTAATCCATATACCTGGGCTCCCTTATATCTTTTCCTGATCATTTTTTTCATCAAAACGTATGGAAAAACGGGTATACTGATTGTAGCAATGACCTTGATTACTTTTGGTATATCCGACGGTATTTCATCTCATTTGATCAAAAAGACAGTTAAGAGAATCAGGCCCTGCAATGATGTGGAGTTTAAGGAGAATGTCAATATCCGGGTACGTTGCGGCTCGGGGTTTAGCTTTACCTCCTCACACGCGGCCAATCATTTCTCCTTGGCTTTCTTCTGGATCGTACTTTTCCGCAGAAGATGGAAATACGTCCTTTGGCTCTGTATTGCCTGGGCATTCCTAATTTCGGTCTCGCAAATCTATGTTGGTGTTCACTACCCTTTTGACATACTCTGTGGCTCAGCGCTGGGCATCCTGGTCGGACTGGCTACAGGCTATTTGTTTAAGCGGTTTGTACCAAGCTTTTTTAAAACTGAACAAGTATAATGAATTCAATTTTATTGATTTTAATTTTATTCATACCTGCATTTGCAAGTGGAATCGCTGTTTTTTTCGTACAGAAAAAAGGAACAAATTTTTTAAAATTGATCCTTTCTTTTAGTGGAGCTTATTTATTCTCCATTACGGTATTGCATTTAATTCCACATGTTTATCAGTCGACGAATACTTCACCCGAGATATTGGGCATCTATGTACTCGCTGGCTTTTTGTTCCAGTTATTCCTGGAACAATTTTCTCAGGGAATTGAACATGGACATATCCATACCGAAAACGAGCATGGTCATCACAGCCATAGTTTTCCGATCGGTATTATGTTTAGCCTATGCCTCCATGCCTTTTTGGAGGGAATGCCGCTAGCAGCAACACATCAAACCGAACTCGCATTGGGTATTTCAATCCATCATATTCCGGCAGCATTTGCCTTAGGCAGTATCCTGATTAGCACACACCTGAAAAAAAATACAATTATTATCACACTTGCCTTATTTGCAGCGATGACGCCATTTGGATTTCTATTGAGTAAAGCCATTAGCGCTGGTGAGGTGGGTAATATACAGCAGTATTTTGATAAGATTATGGCTGTGGTTATCGGTATATTTCTTCATATATCCACGACCATATTGTTTGAGTCCGGATCTATCGATCATCATAAATTCAACAAAAAGAAAATGATTGCAGTGATTACCGGGGTAGCCATTGCCTTGGCAAGCTTTGCATTCGCCGGTGAACACGATCATGCGCATGGTCATGGCGAAGGAGACCATCAAGAGCTGCATGATCATGAACATCATGACCATGCACACTAGTTAGCCTCTGAGTTTGTCCAATAAAGCGCTGAGTTGTATGGCTTCATCTGCTGTGATTCTATCGGATAAGATATCCGTCATCAACATCGGTTCCTCTAGATTCTCAAGTATCTTCAAGCCTTTATCTGTAATAAACAGATCAACAGCACGTTTATCACCATCGGATTGACAGCGGGACACAAGTCCTTTGGTAACCATTCGATCCATCATCCGGGAGATATCTGGCGTTGTGCTCAACATTCTGGATTTAATCAGGTTGTTGGTTGCCGGTTTTGGGTATTGACCCCGTAGGATACGCAAGACATTAAATTGTTTCAATGTGATCCCCTCTGCGGCTGCCCTTTGTTCAAGTTCATTATTTAACCAATTGTACGTGTATAGGATGTTCACTGTACAACGATGCCATTCATTACTGAATTTACTTGCTTTGATTTCGTCCTCGATTTTCATTTTGGTTGATAATTAATCCCTTTTTAATCGTAAAGATAGCTGATTTTTGCGCTAAATACATAACTATGACATTAGAATCATTCTAAATGACAGAAAATCTGTATATTTGAAGGATATTAAAAAATAGGTAGATGCGTAATAAAAGTAGCTTAGATAAGCTCAAAAAAGGGGAAAAAGCGGTGATTATTGATTTTGATTCGCACGATATTCCAGCCAAATTTTTCGAACTCGGCTTTGTGCCTGGTACAGAAGTAGAAGTGAAACATATCGCACCTTTAGATGGTCCTATATGTTTAAATATTATTGCTAATAACGCCTTGATTGCCATTCGCAAATCAGAAGCTAAAGTCATCCTTATCGATCAGAAATAATGAATAACCCGATTATTGCACTTTTGGGTAATCCAAATGTGGGTAAAACCTCTCTTTTTAACCGGATTACAAAATTAAATCAGAAAGTAGGAAACTATCCTGGCATCACCGTAGAAAAACGTGAAGGACAAGTTAAAGCTAACAACAGGACCTATCGCATTATCGACCTTCCGGGGACTTACACCTTGTTTCCTAGCTCAATGGATGAAGAAGTCGTCTTCAATACCCTGGTCAACAAAGAAAATAGCTTTAGGCCGAATCTCGTTGTCGTCGTCGCCGAACCGACCAACCTAAAAAGGTCGATCATCTTATATCAACAGGCACGCGAGCTTGGACTTCCGGCCATCTTTGTCATTAATATGATCGATGAGGCCAAAGAAAAAGGAATAAGCATAGATATCGCAAAGCTCGAGCAGCTACTCAATACAAAAGTATACGAAACAAATGCGCGCACAGGACAGGGGATAGACCAGCTGATCAAAAACTTTGATGCTGTACCACCAATGTATATCAGTAAGTTTCAGTTGCCGACAATAGCCAATGAGGCCTTGGATGAAACCAAAAGGCTGTTTCCTCTAGATACAGAATACCATACTTGGCAGTATCTGGCTAAAGGTGAGGTTTCGTTTTTATCCAAAGAAAAGAACCTTGCAATTCAGCAAATTCGTGACAAGTACCAGCTAAAAGCGGAGAAACTTCAAAAAGAAGAGGCTATCCTTCGGAGCAAATCCTTAGATCATAGCTTATCCGAAATTTATACCAAGGACGATGCTTTCAACAAAAATAAAACCAACGCAATCGACAGGATATTATTGCACCCAATCTTCGGTTACCTGATCTTCTTTGGCATCCTCTTCTTGATTTTCCAGGCAATTTATACCTGGTCAGGGCCAGCCATGGACTTTATTGATGGTCTTTTTGGTGATCTTGCGGCGTATACCCAAACGATTTTGCCAGCAGGTCCCCTGACGGATCTGTTGAGCAATGGTATCATCAAAGGTATCGGTGGTATCGTTATCTTTATTCCCCAGATTGTTATTCTCTATATTTTTATTTCCATTATGGAAGAAACTGGCTATATGAGCCGTGTGGTTTTCCTCATGGATCGTTGGCTCAGACCTTTTGGATTAAATGGAAAATCGGTCATTCCGCTGATTTCTGGTGTCGCCTGTGCGGTACCGGCGGTCATGTCCGCACGTAATATTGAAAATGCCAAGGAACGACTGGTCACGATACTGGTTACACCATTCATGACTTGTTCCGCTCGACTCCCCATTTACATCGTATTGATCGGATTGGTTATCCCTGACACCAAATATGCCGGATTTCAATTGCAGGGTATGGTTTTATTTGTCATGTATCTCCTGGGGATATTTGCCGCATTGTTTTCAGCTATCCTGTTGACTAAAATTATTAAATCCAAACACAAGTCCTTCCTCATATTTGAGCTTCCAACCTATAAGTCTCCGGACTGGAAAAATGTCGCTTTGAATGTATGGGAGAAAACGGCAAGTTTTGTGTTCGGCGCAGGTAAAATCATCTTGGCGATCTCGGTTATCCTTTGGGCACTGGGCAGCTTTGGTCCAAACGACAAATTCAGCAATGCAGAAGCATATGTGACCCAAAACAACCCTAACCTTTCGGTCGAAGATCTTGACCATGAGATATCTTCTTTCCGCCTGGAGCATTCCTTCCTAGGTTATCTTGGCATGGCAATTGAACCTGTCGTAGCACCCCTGGGATATGACTGGAAAATGGGAATTGGTTTGATCTCCTCATTTGCGGCAAGGGAAGTTTTCGTGGGAACAATGGCCACTGTATATAGCCTTGGAGACGAAGTTGATATCGAAGATGAAGCAACCAAGACAACCGTATTGAGCAAAATGCGAAGCGAAATTAACCGGAATACGGGCTTACCGGCCTATAATTTTGCTTCCGGAATATCATTGCTGTTATTCTATGCATTTGCCATGCAGTGCATGAGTACAATAGCAGCGGTAAAAAGAGAAACAGGTTCGTGGAAATGGACCTTAATTCAAGTTGGTTTTATGACGGGCCTGGCTTATTTCAGTGCCTTGATTGCGTATCAACTATTAAAATAAATTGACACGTTGTGCAAGGGCTATCTATCGATTAAAACTTTCATAACCTTAAAAATCAAAGATCATGGATAATTTAACAGTACAATATCTCATCGTTGGAATTTTGGTGTTAGCGGCTGTATGGTATGTCGTTAGAAATGTCCGCAAATCGCTGAAAGGTAAATCAAGTTGTTCCAAGGGTTGTGGATGCAGCTGCGGAACGGTGGAAAAACCACAAAAAGCAAATTAATTTACCTTTTACTGTATCATTTACAAACAAAATTTCGTTCTCAGGTAGAGTGGCCGAAAATCACACTAGCTACGAACAAAAGAAACGCTATCATTCTCATGGTAGCGTTTTCCATTAAAAAGCATCTTTCAACAGAATAAATAAACTTTACCTCCCGATTTCAGCAAAAAGCAAAGCCGAAGGTGCATAAAATACCTAAGTGTTTTATTAACTTTATGCGCTTGGTCAAAATACCATAGTAACAAAAGCAATAATTTGTGGTACTTTGCAGCTAAACTGCTTTGCATCTTGATCCCAGGTGGGAAACACCGATGTACAATATTCAGGGCCAGACTGGTCGAAACTAAATAAGTAACCGTATTAACCATACACATGGAGAAACAGGATAACAAGGATTCGAAACAATTAAAAAGGGGACTTCAAAATAGACATATTCAGCTGATCGCGCTGGGCGGCGCCATAGGGACTGGACTATTCCTAGGAATCGGAAAAGCAGCGACTCTCGCGGGTCCAGCAGTAATACTTGGTTATGCCTTTGCAGGAATAATAGCTTTTTTCATTATGCGGCAATTGGGAGAAATGGTCGTTGAGGAACCAGTTTCGGGAAGCTTTAGTTACTTCGCCAATAAATATTGGGGGTCTTTTGCCGGTTATGCTTCCGGCTGGAACTACTGGGTGCTTTACATTTTAGTGAGCATGGCTGAGTTAACCGCTATCGGTGTATATGTCCAATTCTGGTGGCCGGAAATCCCATTATGGGGATCGAGTTTATTTTTCTTCTTTGCCATTAATGCGTTGAACCTTGCTTCTGTAAAAATTTATGGTGAGACCGAATTTTGGTTTTCGATCATTAAGGTTGCTGCCATTATCGCTATGATTGTATTTGGTGTCTACCTCTTGGTCAGTGGCACAGGTGGGGAGCAGGCAAGCCTTAGCAACCTGACATCTCATGGCGGCTTCTTTCCCAAAGGCTGGTTTAACCAGACGAGTGATGGAAGCTATGAAGGACTGCTATCGGCCATGGCACTGATCATGTTTTCCTTTGGAGGACTAGAATTGGTCGGTATCACTGCAGCAGAAGCTGAACACCCTGAAAAAAATATCCCAAAAGCCACCAATCAGGTGATCTATCGAATCCTAATCTTTTACGTCGGTGCGCTAATTATCCTATTTTCGCTCACACCGTGGACAAATATCACAGCCGATACCAGCCCCTTTGTTCTGGTCTTTGACAAACTCAATGGTTTTGAGTTTACCCTATTCGGAAAAACATTCCAGTTCACAAAAATTATAGCCAACGCACTCAACCTAATTGTTCTTACTGCGGCGTTATCTGTCTATAACAGTAGTGTATATAGCAATAGCAGGATGCTCTTTGGACTCGCTGAGCAGGGTAACGCACCTAGGTTTTTGTCTAAGCTAAACAAAAACCATGCACCTATAAATGCTATTTTGGTTTCAGCAGTGTTTGCTGCGATCTGTGTCTTTATCAATTACGTTGCACCTAAGAATGCATTAGAGATCCTGATGTCGCTGGTTGTATCTTCCCTGATCATCAATTGGGTAATGATTTCAATCACACACCTATATTTTAGAAAAAACAAACTCAATGTACATGTAAAAACGAAATTCCCTTCGTTTCTCTATCCATTGAGCAATTACATCTGTCTGATCTTTCTGATTGCTGTATTGGGTATCATGTGGGTAACAGGCATGAAATTGCCCGTTGAACTGATCCCGGCCTGGTTAGTATTGTTATACATCAGCTATATACTGATCAAAAGAAAAAAGTAGGTATTGTAAATCAATTTTATCAGCCTCATAATTCTGGAGCCATCGGTCTCTGTTACGAAATAAAGGGCCAGACTCCTAAATGAATCTGGCCCTTTATTTTACTAAAACAATCCCAGCTGCTTGCCCGCATCGGGCAAGCGGAAAAGATCCCTTCTTAGGGGCGGAAGCGTCCCGTTATTCATATATTTCTTCACAGAAAGCTTAAACAGATGTTGCAGGCTCTCCGCCATATTACCATCCCCTTTTATCCGCCGTCCGAAATCAGTATCATTAATCTTTCCACCATGACAAGCTTCAATCCAATGTAGAACCTTCTCGGCACGATCGGGATAATTCTGATACAGCCAATCTTTAAAGATACCACCAATTTGTCCATTGAGTCTCACAATGGTATAGGAGGCTGTAATTGCTCCTGCATCTGCTGCCGAACGAATCAAATCTGAAATCTCATCGCTGTTAATTCCGGGCACAATCGGTGCCATCATCAGCATCACGGGTACACCTATCCCCGTCAATCCCTCAATGAGTTTTAAACGGGCCGAAGCTGTAGCGGTCCTAGGCTCCATCTTTTGACGTACCTCCTCCCGTAGCGAATTGATAGTTACCGCAACGGACACCAGATTTAGTGCTGCAAGCTCACGTAAGAGGTCAAAATCCCTTCGCATCAATACATTTTTGCTTATGATGGAAACTGGATTCCTGTATTTAAGCATCAATTCTAAAAGCGAGCGTGTAATCCCCAATTTTCGTTCAATAGGTTGGTAGCAATCCGTATTGCCGGATAACATGATCAAATCAGGCTGATAACTTGACTTGCGAAACTCATGCTCCAGGAGCTGGGCGGCATTATGCTTGACCAGGATTTTGCGCTCAAAATCCAGTCCTGCACTAAAGCCCCAGTATTCATGCGAATTGCGTGCATAGCAGTAAATACAACCATGCTCGCAGCCCTGATAGGGATTAATAGACCTTTCAAAGCGCAGGTCCGGGCTATTAGATTTGGAGATAATGGACTTCGGATGCGTCGGAATAAATTGTGTTTTTTCGACACCAAGAAATTCCTCATCCAGCCCCTCAATATGTTCTTGTACGTATTGATTGGCAAAAAATTTGTTGTTGGGATTGATCTGCGCCCCTCTCCCTTTAAAGTATGATTCTGATGGATCCATAAATCAAAATTACTAAAATAATTAGTAATTTTGATAATAATATGTCATTCTATCTTCCCATTTAAATTGGTACACAAAAGAGATTAAGCAACAAACAAATTCAAAAATTAACACACAAGCTGATAACAGGTTTTAATAAAAATATTGATCCAGAAGTCTCCAAAAAAAGTTTTCTTCACTTCCGTATTGCTTCACGACACGATTCCAGACCACCTTATTAAATTGAATCTCGTTACCGAAAGTATCCTTATAAATCCACTTGTCAAAGATATCTTTTTCAAGAGAAGCATTGTTATTATCACGCGTGTATTCCAGTCCGCCGCGCATATTTCGTTTAAGCTGCGATTTGCTACCGTCGAACTCCTCTTTTACATCCATATTGCCGAATATATCCTTCCCTTCTTCTAATTTATAGCCTTTGTTGTCCTCAACAATTATCTTATCAAAAATGTCGATCTTGAAAGTGGCCTTATAATTTGAACGTCGCCGGTTTTCGCGTATTAACCTTTTCATCATCCTGATTTGAGACTCCTTATTCCCCTGCAAACCAGGCGCTATCTTATCAAGATATTTCTTCTCAAATTCCACTTTATTCTTATGGCTGTCCGAAAAAATAAGTTCATCAAAGATACGCTGCTCTAAGCTAGCTGTATACTGTCCATCAGTAGATTTAAATTGGAGATTGCCAAAAATATCGGTATTTATATCTCCGCGCTGTGCGAATAAATAAGTTGATAATAATATTAAAGTTAACGCAACTAGAATCTTTTTCATATAAACAGAGGCTTTACTTAGATAGACGATTGGAAGCGCACTTGGTTTATTCTATTATTACAAATAAAAAAAAGAGACCACATTTTATTAAATACCGAACAAAATTGCTATTTGCCTATCTATCTCGACAAAACAGATAGATAAGCCTTTCTTCTCAATTCGATCGATCTAAATCCGGCAGGCATCATCGCCACTCACAATCTCAGAAATTCTTAATGACAAAAAATCCCTATATTGTAGCTACAGTATAGGGATTAGAATTCTTAATTTCAGATCAGCTTTATTATTTCATCAAGAAGCCACCTCCTAAGAGATCATTTCCTTCGTAGAATACAGCCGATTGTCCGGGTGCAATACCTTTTACATTATGAACGAAGTCAATACGCACTTTATCGCCTTCCTGGGAGATGGTCGACAAGGCGCCTGAGTCTTTATAACGTACTTTGGAAATAGCTTCCATCGGTTGATCGAGTCCAGCATATTTGACAAAGTTTACATTACGAACGTACGCGTGTGACTTTTCAAGTTCATGCTCCTCACCCAATACCACTGTATTACTTTCAGGAAGAATTTCGATCACAAACATCGGCTTGCCCAAGGCTATGCCTAAGCCTTTACGTTGGCCGATGGTGAAATAAGGATAACCAATATGTTTACCCACAACTGTTCCATCTGAAAGAATAAAATTGCCAGGGCCGATTTGCTGATCTAATGTTGGTACCTTATGTCTTAGGAACGCACGGTAGTCGTTATCTGGCACAAAGCAGATTTCGTAGCTTTCCGATTTATTGGCAAGCTCTTTCTGTCCCATATCCAACGCCATCTGACGGATTTCCTTTTTCGTAAAGGATCCTAATGGGAACTGCGTCCGCGCAAGATTTTCCTGCGATACTCCCCATAGAACGTAGGATTGATCCTTATTTTCATCCTTACCCTTCGATATGACATAACGGCCATTATCGTGCATACGAATATTAGCATAGTGTCCTGTAGCGATAAATTCACAATCCAGTTTATCGGCACGCTTCATCAAAGCTTCCCATTTGATGTGGGTATTACAAAGAACACATGGATTGGGTGTACGCCCAGCAATATATTCCTCTACAAAATTATCAATTACAAAGTCCCCAAACTCATCGCGTATATCCAATATATAATGAGGGAAACCATAGTTTACAGCTAATGTACGAGCGTCATTGATACTGTCGAGACTACAACAGCCAGTCTCCTTCGACGAACCACCTGCGGATGCATAATCCCAAGTTTTCATCGTGATACCTATGACCTCATATCCTTGTTCGTGGAGCATGACAGAAGCAACGGAGCTATCGACCCCTCCACTCATTGCAACTAAAACTCTTCCTCTTTTACTCATCGCTATTTATTGAAATGCAAAGATACAGCTTATTCCTTTTTCTCTATGTTAGTTTCTTGTAATTTTATCTCGATCAAAATCAACACTTTCGAAAAAAGAGCAAAAATAATCCACATAAAAATTTTAGAATTCAAATTATCACACTATATTTGCATCGCAATAGGGGAACAAACCCATAGCAAAAAGCGGTGCCATAGCTCAGCTGGTAGAGCAAAGGACTGAAAATCCTTGTGTCCCTGGTTCGAACCCAGGTGGCACCACGCTTCAATCTGATGATCACAGATTTAAATAAAAGGTCAACTGGTGCCATAGCTCAGCTGGTAGAGCAAAGGACTGAAAATCCTTGTGTCCCTGGTTCGAACCCAGGTGGCACCACAAAAAAAGCTTGTTCAATTGAACAAGCTTTTTTTGTTTATCCAGCTTTGTACCCCAAAATTCTTTTTCATGGACAACTTAGTTGATTTCTATCCCATTCTTTCCTGGAAGTGCTTTAAACTTCCCATGGGGTTCTGTCTGGTACCAGTAGGCTACGGAAATAATATCAGATTTCTGTGGTAAATATCGGTCTTCAGAGCGCCAACCCAGATCTTGAACGGTCACCTTTAGGTCGCTATCAAAACGTACAGGGTCTAGAATATGCCATCGATACATTCCAAATCGCTGCTGTGAATCGTATATGCCATCCGGCCGAATCACCTGATGTAGCCCAGCATAAGGGGTAGTAAATTCCTGATAACGCCGTGTTTCTTTATTTTCAAAATTGTAGGATCCGCAGAAATAATCTTCCAGGCCTGTTGTCACAATAGTCGCAAATTCTTTATCACCATCCAGGAAGAATTTAACCTCACCCTCACCCCACCAGCCGGTGTTGTTAACACCAACAGCTAAATAGGTTCCTACATAATGTCCCTTACCCTTGACACCATCCAGAATAGTATGTAAGGAACCTTCGGTGGGATGAGACCTGCGATACTGTGCATGGAAGTAGGCTTCATCATTACCGACTTCGGTCTCTGCATAGTTGATTTGATAATAGAGTACCATGGGATGAATGCTCACATTTTCCATGGTTATTTTGCATTTTTTGCGAAAGGGCATCTGCCAATAGGAATTAAATGCGCTACCTGGATTAACTGTCATCGCAAGTGAATTTAAGGGCGCATATTTATTCCAGCCCATTCCAAAAAAAGCTCCGACGGGAGCTTCGACAGAAGGTTCTGTTTCCCCATCCCAATAAAATCTGATAATGGATTGACTCCAGTTGCCAGTAGGTGTCATCCAAATATGCTGAATGATTCCCGACCCGTCTATTTCGGCCAGCGTAAATGTTTCACCAGCACCGATATGAACATAAGGGTTAACTTTCCAGCCTACCCCCAATTCACGGGCAGCCCTAGATGCATTTGCCTGGTTACGCGCGCCCTCCTTTTCATTTGGGACAGCCATCCCCCCTTTACCTTTTCTACCGCTAAAATTTTCAGGGCTGATTGACCTTGTTTTAGCATCAGACAGTTTGGATAGATTACTTAATCCGCTTGAATTTTGAGCAAAAGATGTATAACCAAACATGACTACACACCATAGAAACATAAATCTTTTCATATGCTGTAATTAATTATTTTTAGAGTGTATATTTCCAACGGTTTAAATGAATTCCCTATTCGCTTTTCTTTATCAATTCAATGGGAGTTTTCTATTAAAAAATCGCATCCAATTAGTCCCTGAAATTGAAATATTAAACATGAGCGGTTGATCATCCACGTTATTGTTATCTGGAACTTATTTCCTACAATCAGTTATGCAGGAAGGGCTCCCTCAGCTTGTCTTAAGTTTATTATCAGCTATACAAGTATAGACTTAATCGATTAAATAAGTAAATAAAAAATTGTATCTTTTTTGTTAACGATAAAATTATCAACATGTTAACATCAAAACATACTATTCGTTTATTTTCTTAGTATCAGCAATCGGCTTTTTTTATGTTATGAAAAAAGCCGAAAGAGTAATTCTTTCGGCTTGACAGACAGGGCCCTATGTTTTTTGCAGTTCGCGGATCTATAAATTGCTGATGGCAAATACATCAGACTTTTATTTGTTATTGTTCCGCAATAATGGAACGGTCCAAATGTACATAACCGCCATCAACGTGGATCAATTGTCCTGTAGTATGGCTTGATTTGTCTGACAGCAAAAACACGGTGGTATCTGCTATTTCTTCCGCTGTCGTCATCCGGTGTTCTAAAGGAATACGATCCGTAATTTTTTTCAATGTTTCTTCCGGATTAGAAAGCGTTTGGATCCAGGTGTCGTATTGTGGCGTTGCGCATTCAGCAACAATAATCGCATTTACACGGATGGAATATGGCAATAGCTCTACAGCCCATTCACGTGTTAATGCATTACGTCCACCATTTGAAGCAGCATAAGCAGATGTATTCCCCTGTCCTGTTTCACCCGTTTTGGAAGAGATATTGACAATACTGCCTTTGGATGCTTTTAGCGCGTCCAACGCATGATGCGCCATCAGGTAATAATGGATGAGGTTTTTATGTAATGAGGCTACAAATTTTTCGTAATCACCCGAAGCTAGGCCTACCCCATCATTCTGTCCAGCATTGTTCACCAAACCATTTATACGACCATATACCTCCAGCGTTTTAAGCACCGCTTTTTTACAATCTTCAGGTTTGGACAGTTCAGCCTCAATACACAAGGCATCAATCCCAAACTGTTTTATCTCTTCCCTGACTTTTTCATTATCGGCCTGTTTACGTCCAACAATAACAGGAATAGCCTGTTCTTTGGCCAAAGCATGCACGACAGCACGCCCTATTCCTTTGGCCCCGCCTGTAACGATAACAACTTTATCTTTTAAATGAAGATCCATATTACTTTTATTGAATTGTGTGTTTCATTGATGCGTAATTTGTCCGCATCAATAAACTCGTTTCACTGGTTATTATTTAAAGCCTATTTGGGCAGCATATAGCTGGTTGGGCTCAATTTTTAACTGCTATTAATAGCTTCAATATGCACACTTTCCCTTTCATGCATATTGAAGCTTTCAATTATAGGTTATATACACGTATGGCATTCTCCGCCCAAAAAGCTTTTTTTTCCTTTTCGGTAAAGTCGCCCAATTTATCCGCTACAATGGCGATACTTTCCTCATAAGAAGCTGCCAAAAGACATACTGGCCAATCCGATCCAAACATAATCCTTTCTTTTCCAAAACGCAGAAAAATATGGTCGACATATTGTTTGAAATCGTCCAATTTCCAGCCAGACCAATCCGCTTCTGTGGCCAATCCCGATACCTTACATACGACATTTGAAAAGCTAGCAAGTTTGTCAATAAATGTTGCCCACTCATCAAATTCCTTTGATTTAATGGGAGGTTTGGCAATATGGTCCAATACAAACTGAAGGTTTGGATTTTGCCTTACACATTCCAATGTGGCCTCATAGTGCCTTGGACGGATCAGTAAATCGTAGGTATAACCAAAGGCTGCCAATGCTTTCAAGCCATTCAATACAGCCGGTCGAATCAAAAAGTCTGGATCCAGTTCTGCTTCAACCACATGACGGAACCCTTTGATTACCGATAATTCTTTATAGTGAGTCAACTGTTGTTCGATATCTTCGGCCTGCAAGTCAATCCAGCCAACAACACCTTTGATAAAGGAGTAGCTTTTAGACAGTTGCACCAAATAATTTGTTTCCGCGTCAGATTGATCGGCCTGAACAGCGACAGTACCTGCAATTCCATTCCGTTCTAGGACAAACTGAATATCCAGCGGGGTAAAATCTCGCTTAATGACATGCATCTCGTCGGTAATCCAACTGTCTCTAACCGGATCAAATTGCCAAAAATGCTGGTGGGTATCTATGCGCATAATAAAACCTAAAATAGTGGATAAAATTAACTTCTTGAATAACCAACCACAGTCTGCCGCGATTCGCCAAGCCCCTCTGCCCCCAATTCGATCACATCACCTGCTTTTAAGTAAATAGGAGGATTGAATCCAAGTCCTACACCCGCAGGCGTTCCCGTCGAAATGACGTCTCCTGGCAATAAGGTCATAAATCTTGAAACGTACGAAACCACATGTGCGATCGAAAAAATTAGATCTTTGGTATTTCCATCCTGATAGGTTTTTCCGTTCACTTTAAGCCAAATGCGTACATTGTTAATATCCTTGATCTCTTCTTTGGTCGCCATAAATGGGCCCATCGGTGCGAAAGTATCACAGCCTTTCCCT
The DNA here is from genome assembly GCF_013167215.1 of Sphingobacterium prati. Taxonomy (GTDB): domain Bacteria; phylum Bacteroidota; class Bacteroidia; order Sphingobacteriales; family Sphingobacteriaceae; genus Sphingobacterium; species Sphingobacterium prati. The sequence continues at coordinate 39,368 of NZ_JABJWY010000016.1, read as the reverse complement.
TTATCCCAGGTTCCCCCGCGTTCCAATTGATACTCACGCTCGGACACATCATTGTGAAGTACATAACCAGCAACATAATCCAAAGCTTCATGCTCTTCTACATAAGAAGCCTTTTTACCAATGACAATACAGAACTCAACTTCCCAATCCGTTTTTACGGAGTCCTTAGGAATCATCACATTATCGTATGGCCCTACTAAAGAAGTCGTGGATTTCATAAAAATGATCGGTTCAGCAGGAATCGGTGCATTTGTTTCCTTAGCATGATCCATATAATTCAATCCGATGCAGACAATTTTAGATGGGCGCGCAAAAGGTGCACCGATACGCTCGCCCTGTGGGACTTCAACCAGCTTACCGCTATTGGCCTTCACAAATTCGTCCAACCGTGCCAACCCATCTTCCGCAAAAAATTGCTCATTGTAATCACCGCCAAATGCACTTACATCGTAATTTACACCGTCAATTTGAACACCGATTTTTTCTTTGCCGAAGGCTCCAAAACGTATTAATTTCATATTGTTATAGATTTGAGATATGAGATAGAGGTCTCGTATCTAACATTTAATTATTCAATTTAATAAAACCACCATCAATAGGATAATCGTTACCAGTAATAAAACCAGCATCGTCACTACAGAGGAAAAGCGCCAATTTAGCAATTTCTTCCGGTTGTGCCATACGGCCTATCGGTTGGCTTGCAGAAAGTTTTTCAAACATTTCCTGCTCCTGTCCAGGGTAGTTCTTCGCAATAAAGCCATCCACAAAAGGTGTATGTACACGTGCTGGCGAAATACTGTTGCAACGGATACCAAAAGCCATGTAATCACGCGCTACCGACATAGACATCGCATAGATCGCACCTTTGCTCATCGAATAGGCAAAACGATCCGTAATCCCCACCCAGGCAGCAATCGAAGCGAGATTCAGGATAGCACCTGAGCCTTGTGCTTTCATGATTGGCACAATTGCATATAACGCATTGTAGGCACCCTTTACATTCACATTAAAAACACGTTCAAAATCTTCGGATTTACAATTTTCTAAATTCCCAACGTGGGCAATGCCTGCGTTATTCACTAAAATATCAATTTTCCCGATATTTTGAGCTATTTCACTAATCTCTTGTTGATCGGTTACATTGCAACGATTGAATACAGCCTGCCCGCCCAGCGCCAAAATTTCTTCTACTACAGCATTTCCACCTTCCTCATTTAAATCCAATATATGGACTTTCGCTCCTTCTTGAGCAAATTGCACACTGATAGCACGACCGATTCCACTACCTCCGCCTGTAATAACAGCAACTTTTTGTTCTAATTTTCCCATTGTTATTCTATTGTTAGTGTCAAAACTAGATCAGCCTCATCCGTAGATGCGGGCAGATCCAGTCGTAAACCATTGTCTTTACTACTAAATTTAACCTCCTTATTTCCGATAAATGTTTTCACTTTCTTAACTCGATAAGGGAGTTTTTCGATATACAATTCCTTTTTTTCAGCCTTAAGAATATGCAGGTATACCTGATTTCCTTTTCGCGTCAACGCATAGTCATCCGTAGGCGGTATTCCGCCTGCTTGGGTACCATAAATTGTCTCGCCATAAATAGCCAACCATTGTCCGAGATCTTTTAGCCGATCCTGCTGATAGTCCTGAATCTCGCCGTTCGGCATCGGCCCTACATTCAGTAAAAGGTTTGAACCATGCCCTGCCGCCTTAACCAAATACGCCAATACTTCTTTGAACGATTTGCGCGTCCGATCTTTCAGTTCAAAACCCCAAGATCCAGCGATAGTACCACAAACCTCCTTTGGCAATTTGCCAACATCATGCGCGCTTGTTCCAAACCCAGTAGTGTTCTCTCCGGGCAGATCACGCTCAAACATTTGAAAATCCTCCCCTTCAAATGGTGCTAAATGGTGATTGTTACCAACCAAACAGTGTGGTTGTAACTTGTGGATCAATTCGTAGATCTCTTTAAAATGCCAGTCTTCTTTGGGTTTGTCCCAATGACCATCAAACCAAATTCCATCAATTTGGCCATAACTCGTAAGCAACTCGGTCAACTGATTTTTCATAAATTGCACATAATGATTCCAATCACCTTTTGTAGAATCACGTCCGGCAATGCCGCGGCCTGTTTTACCTGCAGGCAGGTAGTCGTTCCGATTCCAATCCAATAGCGAATAATAAAACATGACTTTTATTCCTTCTGCACGACAGGCTGTCACCAACTCTTTTACAATATCACGTTTGAATGGCGATTTCTTTACAATATTGTATTCCGAAGTTTGGCTATCCCACATAGCGAAACCATCGTGATGCCTGGTTGTGAAGGTGATGTATTTTGCTCCAGCCTGTTTAAATAGCTTTGCCCATTCGTTTGCATTAAAAGCAATGGGATTAAAAAATTTAGGCAACAATGCATATTCCTCCAAACTGATATTCTGGTTGTTCATGACCCATTCACCATCCCCTAACACACTATATACTCCCCAATGGATAAAGACCCCGAATCGAGATTGTTCAAACCACTCCCTATTTTTTAAATTTTCAGGGCTTGGTTGATAATGTTGTTGGCCATAACCATAGGCGACTAAACCTATGAACAAGACCAGACTGCAGATGACATGTTTTAGTTTCATATGTGACTATTATTTATTCGTTTCCAGTGCCATTCATGAACGCGCAAGCATGTTTGTCTTTACTAAGATGATACACGGATATCCATCGCTATTTGTGCTATTTTTAGTCCGGCTATTTGACGATGTTCGTTAGTTTGCTTATTTACAACGAAACACCTCTCCGCCAAGGAATAAAATCATCCTGCCCCAACAATACCGCTTTAGGCCTGACCTCACCCGACGCAACTTGAATCACATAATCAAGGATACGATGCGCTGCTTGCTCTATAGTCTCCGTTCCTTCAATGATAGTCCCACAATTGAGATCTATGATATCAGGCATTTTTTCAAAAGTTTTGGTATTGGTCGATAATTTTACCACGGGTGTAATCGGATTTCCTGTCGGCGTGCCTAGCCCCGTTGTAAAGAGAACGATATTAGCGCCAGCTGCGACCTCTGCAGTGGTGCTTTCCACGTCGTTACCGGGTGTACACAACAAGTTTAACCCTGGCCCATTAGCTAATTCAGGATAGTCAACTACGGCCGTCACAGGCGAGGTACCCCCTTTTTTGGCAGCTCCAGCAGATTTTATCGCATCTGTTATCAGACCGTCACGGATATTGCCCGGTGATGGATTCATGTAAAAGCCTGAACCGTCCGCTTCTGCTTTCGCATTGTAAGTTCGCATTAGGCTCATAAATTTCTCTGCAGTAGGCTCGTCCACACAACGGTCACTAAGTTCTTGCTCTACCCCACATAATTCAGGAAATTCAGCTAAAATAACCGAACCACCCAAACTGACCAGGATATCCGAAACAAAACCTAATGCCGGATTGGCCGAGATACCTGAGAAGCCATCTGAACCGCCACATTCCAAACCAATACACAGTTTATCCAAAGTAGCCGGTTTGCGTTCATTTTTATCAGCTTGCATCATACCAGCAAAAGTCGCTTTTATCGCCTTTTGCATCAATTCTTTTTCGGTCCCTTCCTTTTGTTGTTCAAAAATGTACAAGGGACGGTCAAAGTCAGGATTTCTTTTTGCTATCTCAGCTCTTAGAATCGACGCCTGCGCGTGTTGACAGCCCAAGCTCAATACAGTGGCTCCCGCTACGTTTGGATGAGTTATATACCCAGCCAATAGACCACATAAGGCATCGGAATCCATACGAGTACCACCACATCCCATTTCATGATTTAAAAACTTGATCCCATCGACGTTTTTAAACAGACGCTCCTGCTCATTGGAAGACGAATTGCCCGATAAATCCTGACCAAGAATTTGATTTACATCGGCACCAGATTTATATAACCCAATCAAATCTTCTACTTCAGCGATATAATCGTTGGCTTTCACCTTATAGCCTAGCTTTTCTTCGAAAGCGGCTTTCAACGTCAATACATTTCGATTTTCGCAAAATACCAAAGGAATGACCAACCAATAATTTGCAGTCCCCACTGTACCATTTGAGCGATGAAATCCGTTGAATGTTTTATTTTTAAATGCCGTTACATCCGGTTTGGTCCATACAGTCTTGCGATCCCCCATTCTAAAGTCTTCGGATGCATGGCGTAGATTTTCCGTCGTAATCAATTCACCTTCACTTAAATCACCATTCAACTTACCCACTAAGACACCATACATCAATATTTCGGCATCTTGCTTCATCGGCTGAATTGTAAACTTATGTTTCGCCGCAACGGCTTGCTTTAAGGTAAACGCTCTACCTTCAAAAGCAATTGTTGTCCCTTCGGCCAGATCTTGTAAGGCAACCAGGACATTATCCATCGGATGGATCTGTAAATAGCGTTGTATGGCCATAATTTAAACTAATTCAAATATTTTATTCATCATTACCCATTTCTCTCCCGGTTTGGCTCCCGGGATCGCAGCCTGATATTTCCACATCAGTTGCTCCCATTCCTGCACCTTTTCATTGGCTGCATCCATTGCGGCTTTCTTTTCAAATGAAAAATCCTCACTCACTTCCATATTCATAAACAGTCTATTCTCAAAACGATAGATCTCCATTTGCGTTACCCCAGCATCCAGGATCGAACGTTTGATTTCTGGCCACACCGCACGGTGGTAATCTTCATATTCTTTGATCAATTGTGGATCGTTGACAAGATCCAAGGCCATGACATACTTTTTCATTGCTAACTATTAATGTGATTTAAGATTTTCAGTTTCGTCGATATTTACGTTTCTATTTTGATAGGCGAAAATCAATACCACAATAAAACAGACTAAAGGGACAAAATAGCCGTACTGAAAATGGCCTGTTTTATCAGATATTAAGCCCAAAAGTGGGGGTAATAATGCACCGCCTACAATAGACATAACAATCAGACTGGAAGCAGATTTGGTATCCGCTCCTATACCTTGTACACCAAAAGCAAATATGGTCGGAAACATAATAGACATAAAAAATGCGATTCCAATCAAGGCATATAGTGTTTGTACGCCGGTCCCAAAAATAACGAACAGTGACAATGCGATCGTCACAAAGGAGTAGCTGATCAACAGCTTGGATGCAGACACAAAACGCATAAAGAAAGTCCCGATAAATCGGCCCAACATAAATGCCAGTCCCGCAAAACCAGCATAGTCTGCTCCATCTTTACCTGATATCCCAGCTACTTCAGTTGCGTATAGTACCAAAAAGCTTAGAATACAGACTTGCGCGCCCACATAAAAAAACTGTGCAACTACCGCCCATCTTACATTTTTATGTCTCAAAGCATGAAAAAAGCCCGCCTTTCCTTCTTCCTCATCATCTTTGATATCAGGTAATTTGGTAAAGAAAAACAAAGCCGCAATCAATAAAATCAATATGCCCAAAACGAGATAGGGCAATTTTACAGATGCTGTCTCGGACTGAATGTAGGCTAGTTTTGCTTGTTCCGCCATTTGCGCAAGTTCTTCCTGCGATTTGGGTTCGTGTGACAAAATAAATTTCCCGCCGAATATAGGTGCCAAAAAGGCTGCAAGTCCATTGAATGACTGTGCAAAATTAAGCCGCTGTGCAGATGTGGATGGATCACCCAATATCGCTACATAGGGATTTGCTGCCGTTTCTAAGATGGTTAAACCGCAGGCGACAACAAACAAAGCCCCCAAAAAGAAAACATAACTGATCGTATTCGCAGCGGGGACAAACAAAAAGCAGCCCAAAGCAAAAAATAGCAATCCGATCAGAATGCCGGCCTTATAACCATAACGTTTCATAATAATTCCTGCCGGAATCGCCATCACAAAATAAGCGATAAATACCGCTGAATCAACCAAAGAGGCCTGGAAATGCGATAAACTGAACGCATTCCTCAAATGTGGAATCAAGATCGGATCAAGATTATGGATAAATCCCCAAAAGAAGAACAAGGAGGTCACCAAAATCAAGGCAAATGTGTAACTCTTTTTGTTAGTCATATTATCAAATGGTTATAAGTAGTTATTTTATGTAAAATAAGCCTAAAAAAGCTAGACAATATTCAAGTATATTATCAATTTATTAAGCTATATTACCATACATAAACTAAAATATGTAACTTTAATGCATATATTTCATAGTCATGAAAGCACAATTACTGCATTTGAACAACGACCTTACCCATTCATTTAACGCAAGAAGGGACAATACCCCTCAATACCACAATATCTGGCATTATCACGAAGAGCTTGAATTAATTTATTTTGCAGCAGGGTCTGGTACACAATTTATTGGCGACAGTGTACGACGTTTTGAATCTGGAGATATTACATTGGTAGGCTCGAATCTTCCACATTATTGGTTGTTTGACGAAATCTACCTGCAGAAAAATAACCCACAAGCCGCAGATATACGGGTGCTGCATTTTAAAGAAAACTTTTGGGGCAACGAATTTATCAACCTTCCTGAAAACAAAAATATCAAAGATCTGATGCGGATTTCAAAACGGGGAATTGCGCTTTCTCAATCATGTAGAGCTGAGGCCAGCGTACATATCGATACGGTACTCAATTGTTCGGGTACTTCGCGAATTATTCATCTCTTACAAATCCTGATGTGCATTGCAGCTGATGATCGACATGACCTCTTAACGAGTGCAAGCTTTACAATTCAGTCACAAGATCAGGACGCTGACCGTATGCGCATTGCTATGCATTATATCGGTGAAAATTATCGGGATCAAATCCGTTTGCAGGAGCTCGCTTCATTGACAGGAATGACACCTAATTCATTTTGCCGTTATTTTAAATCACAAATCGGAAAAACACTCTTTCAATTTCTTATCGAAATGCGTGTAAAAACCGCTTGTAATCTATTATTGGAAAATAAACAGACGATCAAGCAGATCTGCTTCGAATCTGGATTCCAAAATTTCTCGAGCTTTCATAAATATTTCAAGAATATTACGGGTACTACCCCTCTAAGTTATCAAAAATCAAAAAGTTAGTACAATTTTCCCCAACAAAGCCGAATCTTCCATGGCTTGATGTGCTATTGCTACTTCATAAAAAGGAAACACTTGGAATAACCTTGGCTTAAAATCGCCAGAAATAATTTTGGGCCAGACTTCTGTCCAAATCTCATTCCGTAACGTTTCTTTAAATTGATGATCTCTCGCTCTTAGGGTACTTCCGGTTAATACAATCCGTTTTTGCATCAATTTAAGCAAGTTTAATTCTGCTTTAGCGCCTTGCATGGCATTAATGTAAACCAGCCGGCCATCTGGATTCAACAGATTAATATTTTTTTCGAAATAATCACCGCCTATGCTATCCAAAATCACATCAACTCCCCGGTCAGCCAATACTTGTTGGAAGTCCTCTTTTGTATAGTCTATCGTTTTTGAAGCACCCAAGGACTGGCAAAAAAGACCTTTTTCTGTCGAACTGATGGTTGTATAAACCTCTGCTCCGAACAAGGCCCCCAATTGAATAGCAGTACTGCCAATCCCGCCCGCTCCACCATGTACCAGAAAATGCTCTCCGGACCGCAGTTTTCCCCGGCGAAAAACATTGTCCCAGACCGTGAAGACCGTTTCTGGGAGTGCGGCAGCTTCTTCAAAAGTTAAATTGGGCGGAATAGGAAGACAATGGCCTTGATAGACGGAAACGTAGCTAGCATATCCACCTCCAGCAACCAATGCGCATACTGAATCACCAATGTTCCAATTATCGACCAAACGTCCTTTTTCCACGATGACACCCGCCACTTCTAGTCCCGGAATACGCGGATCGACACCAGCGGGAGCTGGGTAATTTCCTTTTCGCTGGAAGACATCAGGTCTATTCACTCCTGCGGCCCTAACCGCGATTAACACATCTAGGTCCCCAACCTGGGGCTGGTCAAGCTCTTCGACCTGCAATACTTCAGGAGCCCCTGGCTCGGATATAACAACTGCTTTCATCTGTAAATATTTTTTTACGCTTTAATAAGTGTATAGCGATATTCCTATTTTTTCTCCTCTTTCGAAGGGAGATGATCTATTTAATTTCTATCACCCAGCTCGTACAGATGATATGTCGACAGGGACAGCTCATCATGATTTCTTTGGATATTTCTGTAGCCGTATATTGAGTGAAAGCATAAAATAACGAGCCAAACGATTATTTTGAACATCCAATATATCGTTTCCCACAACAGCACGTGAAATTCCCGTATTCTGATTCGTTAAATCAAAGCCTTGAAACCGTAGCATACCAAGATTATTTCGTCCAAACGTATATTCCAGATAGGCATTAATGATTGTCGGATTGATATTACTCCAAGAACTCGAATACCCCGCATTAAACTTTTGGGACACCTCCAATCCCATGGTAAAATGTTTCCCCAAATAGGCTTTTGAACCCAGCCCCACAATGCCCGAATGTGCCGTGATATTATCTTGAACCGGCCAGTCAAAAGTTGCTCTATTCAATGAATAATTCCCATTTAATTCTGCTTCAAAGATATCATTCCAGGCATATCGAAATTGAATAGCCTGTGTGAATAAAAAATGGCCCCCAAAGCTTTTCTTATCGTTGACATACGAGATATTGTTGTAGTAATCAGCATTCCCGTTTAAACTCAGCTGTAAGTTATCCGAAAAAAGCGACGCTGTAAATAGGTAGTAACTCTTGATGTCATAATAGCCTTCGGTATTGATATAGCTTGTTTTCTGTACGGTCGAATTAGGGGCTATTGTACGGTTTGCCACAATCTTGTCATTAACCAAATTATATGCAAGACTAGCCTCAAGATACTGCCCCTTACGTGTCATCGACTTACGGTATTTTGAAACAATGCTATGTGCAAATTCAGATTTCAGATCCTTGTTTCCGACGATAATATTTTGTGTATTTGTATTGTCTACTACCGGCTGGATCTGATAGAAACTAGGTTGATTGTTACGCCCATAATAATCTATCGATAGGTCCTCCTCTTTTGTAAATTTCCATTTCAATCCAGCAGAAGGAACGAGATTCACATTGGAATAAGAAGTCCGTATGGATTTATCGGTGGAACTTCCAGCCAGTTCCGAAGGCTGCACAGCAAATCCAAAATTTACTTTAACATTTTTTCCTATATCCTGACGGTAGATCATACCGATCTTATTGCTTGCAAACGAATAATCGTATTTTAGGCTGAGCGAATCTATAAGTATATCTTGAAGTATATCTGTAGTCCGACGCTTGGCTCCTATCTTCGTATAATCGAAGTCATAATTGATTTCCAGTACGCCCCCCAGATCCACCGGTTCAACAAGAGACAAACGGCTTTGGATATTTTTATTCTCATTATCCGATTCAATCTTTTGATGTAGGGAAGTTTTCGTTGTAGCTGGCGGGGTGACACTACTATCCACGGCAATGTTAGCATCCCTCACCTCGTCATCTTTATCCAATGCGTTAAAGTCAGCATGAAAAGTATACAATATTTTCCGACCGGGTTTTTCAAAACTACGTACATAGAAAAGATCGAGGGCTGCACTCGGGCTCTCACTGTTGTTAACTGCACCATAGTTACCCGTGCTGCTCAGTTTATTATTTCTGATCTGCCTATCTTTCAGGGTTTGGCTCGAAGCATTGCTCCAAGAAAATTTTGGTGATATCTTCAATTGGTCTCTTTTTGATAGTTTCATATCAAAATCCCAATCCATTTTATGTGTCCTGTCAACTGACTTTATTTTGTAATCTTCGTAATTACTGATCGAATTATTAATCCCTTTTCCAGATCCATAGATCGATTGCAAAAAGGAGTTTCCTTTAGTATAGTTGTTTCGTTGGGTAAAGGAATATTTTCCACTTGCATTCACTGTTTTGGAAAGTGGGCTGGAAAAACTGGCTCCAATAGAACTTATCTTATTAACACCATCAGTTGGATCAGCGAAATCCGCCAACTCCCCCATTTCCCGCTCACGCTCCCCCCCATTTGGAGAACCAAATGAAAAGAGATTGGTGTTTGTATTATTCATGGAAGATACGATAGAATATTCCTTTCCATTGTCAAATCTATTTACACCCACGCTACCTAGGTAACGCTCGGCAGAACCTCCTCCCAATGTTGCCTGTCCAAAGGTGATTTTTTTCTTATCTTCTTTAAGGACAATATTCAATATTTTTTCAGATTCGGTACTTTTTACTCCTTTGGCCGTTGCTTCATCTCCATAAAAATCAATGACCTGTACACTTTTTACAAAATCCGCAGGAAGGTTTCGTGTAGCAGTCAGTACATCTCCGCCAAAGAACTTCTTACCATCAACTTTTACTGATGACACAGCTTTTCCAAATGCATAGACAGAGCCATCTCTGGACACCTGTACGTTTGGCAAGGCTTTGAGTGCCTCCTCCAAAAGTGCCCGCCGATCAAATTGAAAGGCATCTAAATTAAACTGAACAGTGTCTTGCTTATAGACGATGGGCTTATATTTTTGGATAACAATTTCCTTTAATAAGGAAACATGTGGAAACATTGTCAATTTTCCCACATCTAATTTAGCAGTGCTGCTATTATACAGTGGATAACTCCGTTCGAGAATACTCAACCCTAGTTGACTGCAGCTTATTCGAATATCGTTACCCAAAACGCGCACAAAATGGAAATATCCTGTAGCCGAAGTTGATGAAAACAGTGTGTCCCGAGAGCTCGTCAAATGCACACTGACGCCTTTCAGAGGATTGCCTGCAGTATCTACAACAATTCCATAAACCTCTTTTTTTGTCGCCTGACCAAAAGTATTTTTAGGCAGAAAAAACAAGCTTATAATGGATAACAAAAGTATAAACCGGATTATATTCCCGCCCCTTAGTTTCATCAAACAGACTTTGCAATAATACAATTCAATATAAGAATTCTTAAGCTATTAACGTAAAAAGTTGTGATTTTGTATAAAAAAAAACGAGTTGTCAGGAAAACAACTCGTTCTTTCAACTAATTTTTTATAATTTTTTACTCACCGCCGAAGCTGACTTTAACAAGATGTTTGTCGATTTCCCAACGGCCAGTACCATCTTCACCAATGACATCAAATAATTCTAGTATACGTCTTGCAACAAATTCCTCCTCTACTTGCTCTTCCAAGAACCATTGTACAAAGTTGAAAGTCACATAATCCTTTGCTTTTGCACATTTATCAGCAATATTGTTAAATTGCTCTGTTACAAACATTTCTTGTTCCAACGTTTGCTCAAATACACCACGGAATGATTCAAAATCTTGTGGAATACCAGTGATTTCTGGTGAAATAGCACGTCCACCACGGTTGTTAATGTAGTTGAAAAGTTTCAACATGTGCTCGCGTTCTTCATTAGATTGTTTTGCAAAAAACTCGGAAGCATTTTCCAGACCTTGGTCATCACACCAAGAAGACATTGCCAGATATAATGCTGAAGAGTGCGCTTCAACTTTGATTTGTGCATTCAGTATATTTTCGATTTCTTCCTTCAAAGAAGATTTTAATTTCAATAAATCTTTCATATTTACCTTAAGTTTAATTTCTAAAACAATGTCAGGCGATTTACCTCATCACCCGATTACATTACAAAGATACATCGGATTTAGAAAATCTGTATAAACAATATGCAATACAAATTCAGTCTAAATTAGACAAATAAAACACAACTTGTTTAGAATCAATACAATTACAAATACCTTCCATTGATACTTTCAATACCCTATAAATTTAAATAATGGAATCCTATAATCTTTGATAATCACCGATTTTCTACACCTATTAAACCGATAAAAAAGACACTTATTTAATTTTAATTTAAATAAGTGTTAAGCATAACAATAAAAGCGGTGTATCTTGTTTTTAGATACACCGCTTTTGTTGTTATATTGTGATATAATATACTCCTTTTATGCCAAAACAGCAATTGGAGATACTCGTAGACAGGTTCTGATGACTGAATTCAACTCCATCATAAATTTAGCTCCATCAAGCAGTTCGCGAAGCTGAAGTACATCCTCTACAGCAAGAATAAAACATCTTTCCGTACGAAAAGGCATAATAATTTCAAAATCGTATGCACGTGTTGTATCATTCAACATGCGTTCAACGTCAATGGCATCCATACGCTTCTTAAATTTCAAAAAGTCTGATACTGAAAATGATGTTGTTTCATTATTATACTCCAACCAAAAGCAATTTTTACGACTACACTGATAAACCGTACCAGCTGTAGTGGAAAACACTTCTTCGACCTGCGCTAATGGACAAACCAATTTTGACATTTTTATAACCTTCTTTTTTAAACTGATCAAAAATAAATATTATTTATAATCAATCCAAGTAAAATAGCTGATTATTTTGATTTAATATAAATAAACCATCTTATCATATATTTACTATCTCGGCCACCCTCGCTACCTCTTCATAGAAAATGCGACAGATCGTGCTGTATCGCTATCGTTCTCCCAGTCGCACTGGCCTTGCTGTTGTAAGAATAAGCAAGGTACGACAGTTTCAAAAAAAAGGAGGTCGAATTTATGTCGACCTCCTTTTCTAAATAAAAATGAATAATATTTTAATCGTATTCTTCCTCTTCTTCTTCCGTTACAGAAAGTACTTCTTTGCGATTACTAATAACTGTATTCTTTGTTTTTGTTTTATGTTTGTTAATCTGTCTACGTAAGGATTCTACGGCAATATCCGTTGCCTCTTCAAAACTCTTCGCCTGCCCTTTTGCGAAAAGTTGGCTACCTGGAATATTCAGTTTTATTTCTGAAATCTTATTTGCCTCGTCATCGACATTTTCCAATCGCAGGTAGCATTCACCACCGATAATTGAATCCAAAAACTGCTCTAATTTTCCTGTTTTCTTTTTAATGAATTCGATTAACTTTTGATCCGCATTAAATCGAATGGATTGCACAGTAATGTTCATTTTTCCTCCTTTTTTTAAGCTTTTGGATGAGCTTGTTTATAAATAGACTTCAATCGTTCTGCTGAGTTATGTGTATAAACCTGCGTTGCCGCTAGTCCTGCATGCCCCAACAGTTCTTTAATTGCATTTAAATCAGCCCCATTATCCAATAGGGACGTTGCGAACGTGTGCCTCAAAACATGAGGACTTCGCTTACCTTGTGTGGAAATTAGTGTTAAATACCGATGTACAACATCATAAATGAGCTTGGCGTACGCTGGTTTTCCTTCTTTTGTAACGATCAGTAAGCTGTTATTAGTATCAACAAATTGCGATGCTTTTTGTTGCAAATAGTTTTTCAATTCTTTTACTAAGAGACTATTTATTGGAACAAGTCGTTCTTTGCTCCTTTTACCCAATATAAGAATATTTTTATTAAAAAAATCTATATCCTGTTCTTTAATTTTCAACAGTTCCGCCAGACGGATTCCTGTTCCAAAAAGTAATTCCATCACGATATAATTCCGGCATGACTCAAAATCATTATGCTCTTGCTCCAAGTGATCCAACAAACGAACCAATTTATCTTTCTCCACAACTATGGGCAGTTTCTTTGCTGTTTTTAGTGCCTTAATAAGAGTCATCGGATTTTTATCCAAATGTTCTTCACGTTGAAGAAACTTAAAATAGGTTCGTAGAGATGACATACTCCGATTGACAGAACTGGCGTTTTTACCGGCTTCCATCATTTGAGCGAAGTAATGACGTAAATCCCGATAGCCAATGTCCGATAATACAAGTCCCTCTACATTTAAAAATGACTGAAACATTTCCAATTCATGACGGTAGGCAACCACGGTATGTTCCGAATACCTTTTTTCAATCTGTAAATACCTGATGAACTCCTTTTCCAACATAATTTCCCTCGCTATACTATCCTTAAATTACAAACTTAAAAGCACAAAAAAAAGGGAAAAGCAATGCTTTTCCCTTTATATTTTTAAATTCTCAGCGAATCAATTAGTTAGCCACATCTTGATTCAAAGATTGTTTGTAAATCGCTTTTTTCACTTGAATGCGACGAGTCACAGATCTCTTTTCATAAGCTTGACGTGAACGCAACTCTCTTAAAACTCCAGTTTTCTCGAATTTCTTCTTGAAACGTTTCAATGCTCTATCTAAAGATTCTCCTTCTTTTACATTTACGATAATCATGCGTTGTATATACCTCCTTTCGTCGCTTTTAAAATTTAAAGTGGGACAAAGGTACGATATTCCATTGAATAAGAAAAGAAAAATAAATTTTATACTAATCCAAATTCTTCCAATATGACTTTCAGGGGTTTCTCCTTGGTACACAATGCAATATTCCAGCCCAATTGTTTTGCCGTAGCCAAATGTTGTGGGCTATCGTCAATAAACAATGTCTCTGCTGGATTCAACCGCTGCTCGTTCATAACGAGTTCAAAAATTTCGGTGTCCGGCTTGCGCATACCAACTAAATGCGAATAATAGGTTTTTTCAAAAAATCCTTCATTATCAGCAACAGCATATTTTTCATGGATAGCATTCATACAATAAGCGTAATGGATAGCATTGTTATTGCTCAACAAAAATGTACGGTACTTATCTTTCAATTGCAATAATAACTCATGATGTCCTTCCGGGACCCCAATCAACAAACTATTCCAGGCAGCATCAATTTGCGTATCGGCCAATTCTGGATTCTTAGTAATTTCCCGAATCCCATCCCTAAATTGTGCTGCATCAATTTTTCCCTTGTCAAAATCGTCAAACAGTGCACTTTGTCCATGATGCCCAAAAACTTCGTCTACATTTTCTATACCTAACTGAGTAAAAGCAACTTTCAACTTTACAAAGTCGATCATGAAGATTACATTCCCATAATCAAGAACAATATTTTTAATTTTTTCCATCGAATTATTTTGAAATACCGATACAAATATCGATAATTGCATCGTCAAAAGGGCATAACTAATGCCGAAATTGACGAAACAAATGACCTGCTCCTATAGCTCAGTCGGTTAGAGTAGAAGACTCATAATCTTTTGGTCCCTGGTTCGAGCCCAGGTGGGAGCACAAAACAAAAAAGTCGCTTTCCTATACAGGAAAGCGACTTTTTTATTCAATAAGCAGTTAAGAATTGCTATTACTGTTTTCTTGAATAAAATACCCACCTATTGGTGTAGCCGTCCTGGTAATCCTGTAGGACTATTTCGCGATTCATCAAAACGATGCACAAACTAATAATACGGATAAGAGCAGCAGAGGAGGCTGAATAGCCAACAAATGAAAATATGTTGCCTATACAGCCTAAGAAGGATGATCTGCTTCAGCTATGCGTTCATTCAGGAAACAGCGTTAAATATCTTTTCTATTATCATCAGAATCGATATCAATCAGTTTATTATAGGGGTCTATGCCAACCTGAATAGGTTTTTGATCAACAACCAACGTGAGCTTATTGTTGATCTGATCAATGCGATGCTTTTTCAGGTAAAGCTCATGGGGCTTGCCATTGTTCTTATCTGTGGATTTTGAAAAAACCCCAACCTCGATATAATCTTTCAAAGGCAAGGATTTCAATGTCACCTGATCCGATTTTTTAAATAATAGCGGTTTATCCCCTTGATCATTATAACTCTTTTTTCCATTGGCATCCACGCGATACTTGGCAACTTCAAATTGAATATCGACCTGATATTTTCCATTTTTTAACTTTTTAGTGCTCACCTTCTCCACTTTATTATTGTACAGGGTGATTGTTTCGAACATGTCTTTGATCAGATAGCGCAATGAATCGGGTGTGGCCGCTCGAATGTAATCCACAAATTCCAAAGATGTTGTATAAGGTGGGTTTTGGAAGGCTGTCTTCTCCAGATAGGCTTTTGCTGTTTGATTGAAAACCTGCTCCCCCAGATAATCGCTCAGGGCATATAACACCAACGAACCCTTTTGATAATGGATATACATTTGGTTTTCGTTGTACATCAATGGCCGTTCACCTAATTTCTCCGCACTTCTTCCTGTCAGATAGCCATCCAGTGCTTCTTTGAGAAACTTGCGCATCTGTCCTTTTCCATATCTTTTTTCCAGTACTTTTAAGGAGGAATACTCCGACATACTTTCAGACATCAATGTGGCTCCTTGAGCATTGGCACCCACAACTTGATGAGCCCACCACTGGTGTGCTATTTCGTGTGCTGTGACAGCATATGGATAATCCACCGCATCATCTTCTTTCTCATCCACATCCGCTATAAAACCTATGGCTTCGGAAAAAGGAATCGTATTGGCAAATGACTGTGCGAAAGTTCCTGCTGTTCGAGGAAATTCCACAATACGAAGCTGTCGGTGCTGATACGGACTATATTCTTTGGTATAATAGGCTAGAGAAGCCTTGCTTGACGCCATCATCCGATCGAGATTGTAGGTATGTCCTTTGTGGTAGTAGATTTCCAAATTGACACCATTCCATCGATCTTTTTTTATTTCATACCGAGCCGAATTAAAAGCAAAGAAATTCAGGATAGCCGAGTCCATTTTATATTGGTAATATTTCCTTCCACCTTTCTCCCATTGCGTCGTCAAATATCCCGGAGCGATGGCCAACTGATCGGCATCTGTACTCACAGTTGCCTCAAACCGAATCCAGTCCGCATCATTTGAAATGTAATTATTTTTCCTTGCATTGGAATCAGTAGGTGAGGCCATACGGTCTCGATACGGCAATCCATATTTCTTGCGAATATCATTATCCACCAGTTCGCCCCGATCTATATAACCAATATTTGGAAACTGCATATTGTTGATAAATGTTCCATTGCCTTTCACGGGAGATTTCTCATTTACCCAAGTGTTGGCTGGACTGACTGTACTAAAACTTAAGACGATGGAATCTCCCGGTGCCATTGGCTTGTCAAGTTTGTAGATATTGAAATTATAAATATCATCGACAGAAATCAGCTTATGAGGAACATTGAACGAAAAGGTATAGTCATAATCATTATAATTAACAAAAATGGAATCTATTGCGACTGCAGTTTTATTCTTTAATACATAAAAAGCCCGTGCTTTAAAACTGCGTGCAGAGGGGTAGATATCCATATTAAACTTGATATCGACAACCCTGGGTTGGGGCCGAAATTGATATTTTTTATATTTCTTTTCCCATTCCACGGATTGTTTTTCATGATCAAGGCTCGTATAATATGGATTTTTGATGTGGTTCTCATAATATATACCAGCCCCAATTCCTACAAAACCGATAAAACTCACGATAAGTACAGTTATACTGCTGGGGCTCAGGTTTCTTTTTAATATGGCCCAACGTTCCTTCGCTCCTGAGAATCCACCTCTACGCCATAACAAAAGCGCTATCGTAAGAAAGAACACCGCGAACAGCAACCAATATGTTCTATAGGTCAAAAAAGGTAAGATATAGCCAAAACCATCCATGTCGGAATAATCAAGACCGGGCCCCTGGTTAAACTGATAAATGGCCTGCTCCACACCTACCAAAGACAAAAATGGCAATCCGATAAATAAAGTTAATAGAATAAAAAAACCAGCCAGATAATTCTTAAAGAGTGTATGCACAAACATGGCCACAAAAAGCCAAACGATATTGGCCAACATACCATACACCATTAAGTGCATGAAGTACTGCCCTAATTCGAAATTATAATACTGATGATAGACCTGAAATGCCATACAGGTGAGCATGACGACAGCAAGCAGGGTAAGCTGCATCATAATGATCGCGATGATTTTGGACCCCATAAGCGTCCAATTCGGGACTGGCGTCGCATCCAATAATCCTCCCATACGTGTGATGCTACCACGGTGAACCAATAAACCGGTAAAGAGGAAGGTCAAGATCAACAAAAAGAATTTAAAGGTTGTCCCGGGTATCATCAGCATTTTCCAGGTAACGGGATAAGTCGAGGTGCCGAAAATAGCACCAATTGTACTCGCCATCAAAAGGATAAATAGTACACCTACCAAAGTCAGAATCAAAAACACTGGATTCTTAACAATATAACGATAGTCATAGCGAGCCAGTGTCCAAGTCGTCTTTAAGTAATGGCTGATTGAAAAATCGTAACTTACTTTTGGTAGGTTAAGGCGAAAAACGCTATCAAAGTTATTTTTTGTCAATCGTTTTCCTTTCTTACCCGTTTTTACCGAAATAGAATCCTGTGAGAAAGAAAATAGCAGGTAAAAGCCACCAATAAACAATGCCGCTACAGCGAGCCATATCAGTCGGTTATAGATAATCGCTCCGAGAAAGGGTAGATTGTTTGTGTTTTTTTCTTCGGGAGACCAATATTGCGTATAGTACGAAATCGCGCTATCACCAAAAGGATCTATCAGTGCGCCGAGATAACGGTTATCGGCATCTGTAGTCAGGTTTTGAACAAGTATCTGTAATATAATCAGTACCAGCACCGCAACAACACCTACATAGACATTGCGGGTAAAAGTGACTAAGACGAAAATAATCGCGCTAAGAATAACCAGGTTAGGAATAACCTGAATGAGATAGGTCTGAAAGTAGGCTGAAACATGTACTGGCCCCAATAAATCTGGGTTGATCCCAGGGATAAACTGTGCGACAACTATACCTAAAGTGGAGGACAATACGATGATGAGTACGACAGCTATTGATCCAAAAAACTTACCCAACAGATAATCGGTTTTGGTAAAGGGATAACTAAAAAGAATAGTGTGTACATTATACTGAAAATCCCGATAAACACAGGCGCCCACTATAGAGGGTATTAAGAAATAAATAATGGAAGACATCCCATTGATCATCTCGTTAATAGCCCAAGGCGAATTTCTAATGGTGTTGGATGAAGTGGTCGCCGTGACACCGTCAAATATCCCCAAAGACGAAAGCATGATGAACAACGCCAGCACAAAGAATAAAGCCATGTAGATATAAATGACAGCGCTCTTAAACCAACGCGTAAACTCAAAATTAAAAATTGAACTAAACATGGCGCTGGTCGTTTTTTAATGCGACAAAATAGACATCTTCCAGTTGGCCTTGCGCATTTACAAAGGACTCATCTGGCCGCTCATAACTATAAACTCGAATATTAAGCGTATTGTCCTGATTGTAATTCGTAGAAATGACATTATACTTCTGAGTATATTCATCCAATTGATCCCGGCTAATAATACGCACCCAGATTTTGCCCTCCAATTGTTCTATCGTTTCCTTGGGTGTGCCACGCAACAATATTTTACCCCCATTGAGAATGGCCAGCTCATGGCATAGCTCACGTACATCATCCACAATATGTGTGGAGAAAATAACGGTATGATTGGTACCGATCTCTCGCAATACGTTTAAGAAACGATGTCTTTCGGCCGGGTCCAGTCCAGCTGTGGGCTCATCAACAATAATTAATTTTGGGTCATTCAATAATAACTGCGCAATACCAAAGCGTTGTTTCATCCCTCCCGAATAGCCGCTGACACTTTTATTACGTACATCCCAAAGATTAGTTACCTCAAGTACGCGCTTGATGATAGCCTGTCGGTCGGCACTGGTTTTAATCCCTTTGAGTTTTGCAAAATATTGCAACAAATCCGTCGCAGAAAGATTCGGATAAACACCAAATTCCTGTGGTAGGTAACCTAAAACTTTTCGCAACTCCATCTGCTTTCCGAGCACATCAATGTCGCCAAAAGTAATGCGGCCATGATCAGGCTTCTGAAGGGTTGCTATAGTGCGCATCAGGGAGGATTTCCCAGCTCCATTTGGGCCGAGGAGACCAAACATACCCGGTTTTATTTCCAAATTTACTTCGTCTAGGGCTTTTACACCATTAGGATAGGTTTTACTGAGGCTTTCTATTGATAAATTCATAAATAAGTTTAACTGTTAATAATTCGTTAGTATACCGAAACGACAATTTGTTACAACAATATAACAAAAGTTCGTCAGAAATTAGGTAGAGTGACCCATTTTTTCAATGAATCCCGAAATAAAAACAGTTATTGTGGAGCAAGCCCCAATATCCACCTGACGTCGAAAATATCAACCACTTCCACCAATGGATCTGTCTCATTATTACCCAATACAGATTGACCATCACTGGCTGCCAGCTTGGCCACAAGCCTGCCACGGTCCATCACATCCATACATGACAAAAATACGGAAAGATAATTTCCGATTTTTCGTCCATCATCATGCACCAAATCCGAACCATAGATGACCACACTGGGAGAAGTAAGCGCGGCACTTACAATAGGTAGCTCTGAATACCCTTCTATCTTTCTATCCATCTTGTCAAAATGTAGGCTCCCGCCAAAACACGACTGATAAAACGTAAGTGCCGCTCTACAATTCCCTGAAAAAGTGATAAAAACCCCGCTTTTTAACCGCTCCATATCCTAAACAAATTAATTATGCGTCTGGTATTACGGGTTCTACAAGCTTTTTCATTTTTTCTAACGATTCCTGCCATCCAAGGTAACACATTTCAGGGGGGATAATTTCAGGAATACCTATTTGCTCTATCTTAAGTTCAGTACCGCAGCTGACTGCACGCAGTGAAACTGTTGTCGTCATTTCCCCTGGCAGGCTGGGATCATCAAAACGGTCAACATACTTGATAAATTCATTGGGTGTAATTTCCAAATATTCACCACCAAAGGAATGACCATTACCCGTTCCAAAATTAATAAACGTCATCTTGAATTGACCGCCTACTTTAAAATCCATTTGCTGTACAGTACAGACAAAACCATAAGGAGGTAACCAAGTGGCATGTGCTACTGGATCCGCGAATGCACGGAAGATTTTTTCAGGACTTGCCTGAATAACTCGATGTAGAGAAACTGAATTTGTTTTCATCGTTATTGATTGTTTATAATGTAAATAGATAATATTACCTTTTTGTTCTTTCTAATAATTTTCAATAACCTATCCTTTCCGATGGGAACACTATGATATTAGGATATCGCGGATGCGCCTGTATAGGTATTCTGCTGTGTGGCACGATTTGTACCAACTATCTTTGACCGATAGACATAAGATAACATCAGGATACCCAGTACAATAAGAGGCAATAACATATAGGTTATATTTTTATCCACGCAGGCATGACTGATAAAGGCAAATAACAAACTGAATGTTAATCCTGCATAAGCCCATTCTTTTAATTTAGCGTGAAACTGTGGAATGGCAATGGCAATGACTCCGAGCACTTTACAGATAATAAGGGTATAAGCAAAATAATCCGGGTAACCTAAAGGTTTGGTTCCTGCATTCACGTATTGCGGCGCAAATAGTAATGTGCCCAGTGGCATAGCGCCTTCCCAGATAACAATAAATATCGTCGCTATCCAGAAGATAATTTTTTTCTTTTTCATGATGTTGATATTTTAAGGTGATTAATTCGTTGATTCAACATGTTTTACAAAATTATTAAGGATTGACTGCCAGCCTTGTTGCTGTAATTCAGGATCATTCATTTGTTCTGCGTCGAACGTAGTGCTCATGATTGTCTTTCCATCTACTTCAGAAAAAAGCGTGCTTACTGTGCGACCATCTGACATGGTATAAGCGATTTTCCGATGCAACTCAACCTTATCGTAAGTTCCTTCAAAATTAAACCCAAAACTACCATCCTTCGCTTCCATGCGATTTTTAAAAGTGCCATTCACACGCAAGTCGTTTTGACTGCTCGGACAATGCCAGCTTGGATCTGCAGTATTCCATTGCATGATATCTGCAGGTGCGTTCCATTGCTGCCACACTTTCTCTACTGGTGCATTGATTATGGCTTCCACCTTGATTTTTGTTTGTCTTTCCATGATTTCTTTTTCTTTGTCTATAATGATATAGCAAAGATGCAAAGGATTTTAAAGGCCGGCGTATTGTAAAACCGACAACTTTAGGGGTGGATTACGACAAAAACAATTTGTACCTTTATCACATAAACCAAAAAGATATGCAAATCTCTGTTTTTGTTCCCCAATACGGTACTATTGAAGGCATTACGCCAGCATTTAGAACCTTTCATACAGCCAATGAATTTCTATCGGCTTTTGGAAAAAAACCGATATTCAACGTTGAGTATGTAGGTCTTAGTGAATATGTGCCG
Source organism: Sphingobacterium prati (assembly GCF_013167215.1). Classification (GTDB taxonomy): domain Bacteria; phylum Bacteroidota; class Bacteroidia; order Sphingobacteriales; family Sphingobacteriaceae; genus Sphingobacterium; species Sphingobacterium prati. Next base: position 17,262 of record NZ_JABJWY010000016.1, on the reverse strand, counting down.
GCCAATAGTGGCGAGTACACCATAAAAACGAACCGTTTACTGCAAGATGTTGAACGTACCGATTTACTGATCATACCCCCTACTTTTGGTGATATAGACGCTGGTATAAGGGACAATGCCGAAGCAATACCCTATTTTAGAAAACTTCACTTAAGAGGTACCCGTTTGGCTAGCTTATGCGTAGGAGCATTTCTTCTGGCTGAAACAGGGCTGTTAAATGGAAAAAAATGCTCGACCCATTGGGCTTATATCAGTGAATTTAAGGAAAAATACCCCGAAATAGAAATCGAAGATGGCGCCGTTATTACCGAAAACGATAATATTTACAGCAGTGGTGGTGCCAGCAGCCTTTGGAATTTGATTCTGTATCTGGTCGAAAAGTTTTCTGACCGTGAAACGGCTATTATGATCGCTAAATATTTTGCGCTGGATATCAGTCGGGACAGTCAGTCTCAATTTGCCATATTCCGTGGACAGCGAAATCACGATGATGTGGATATCCAGAAAGCACAGGATTACATCGAACTGAAATATGAGGAAAGAATTATTGTTGAGGACCTTGCTAATTTTGTAAACATTGGCCGCAGGACTTTCGAACGTAGGTTTAAAGAAGCGACAAACAATACACCGGTAGAGTATATCCAGCGTGTGCGGATAGAGGCCGCCAAGAAATACTTTGAGGCGTCAAGGAAAAACGTCTCCCAGGTGATGTATGATGTCGGCTACACAGACACCAAAGCCTTTAGGGATATCTTCAAAAAAATAACAGGCCTTACCCCCATAGAGTATCGGAATAAATTTGCTAAAGTCGCCTAGGAGAGGAAATTTAACAGCAAAAAAATAACGCCATGACATAGGAACAAAAAACAACAAGCCACACAATTGTCGTGTGGCTTGCTGCTGCTGAATGCGCTTTATACTTACTTCTTCAACATCATTTCCCGTATGTACTTTACGGGGGAGTTGCCAAAACTTAAAAATTTCTCATTAAAGGCTTTCAGTTTAAATTGAGCACCCTCCTCCTTTTTAACAGCTTCTCTTAAATCATAGATTTCTTTATATCCCGTAAAATAGGATGTGAGCTGCACACTGCTAACCGATACTCTTTTCCACTTTCCAGCAGCTTCTGCCTGTTGTTGAAACGCTTCGTTGACTAGCAGGTGCATGGCATCCTGCTCACTCATATTCTTCACATGTACACTATAATCCAATATCGCATTACATACAGTACGCAGATGCCATTTATACCACATTAGCCACATTTCAGGCGCATTGTCGCCATAACCATTTTCCAACATCATCTGTTCGGTATATACCGCCCAGCCCTCGATCATCGCGCCGTTGCCTAAAACACTCTTGATTAAGCTAGGCGATTGATTGGCATACACCAGTTGCGTATAATGCCCAGGAATCGCCTCGTGAATATTCAAAATCTGCAAAATATAGTGATTGTATTCCCGCAAATAACTTTCTGCAGCTTCTTTGGTCCATCCAGCAAGACTACCAACATTGTAGTATGTGTTCCCTCCTTTATCATAGGGACCTGGAGCGCTAATAGAGGCTCCGGCCACACCAGCCATGTAGGCAGGTTCTTTCCGCACAACCAAAGGTTTGCTATCGTCTATGTATAGGAGATCCTTCTTTTTCACAAATTCCACCAATTTTGGTATCTGCGCTTCAATAGCAGACTGAAAATCTTCTGCTTTGACGTGGTTGACTGACAAGGTATCGATCATCTTGCGGATCAGCACCAAACTATCTGTGGGCTGTACCGTTTTTCCAAAATACGTTGGCCATAGTTCCTTACTGATTTTATACATTTCGGCATGTAAATAATGCTTACGTGCCACAGCCGCATCGTAAATCTCTGCCGCGGTAGATCCCGACTGGATGTCAAACTTAAACTTTTGATCGTATAACTCCTGACCCAACCTAAAACTTCGCGGTGATGGATTCGGATTCGTTTTTAAAAATGTGACAAATCCATTGATTGCCTTTACAGCCTGATCGGCTTTCGCTTGAATAGCTGCTTTTTCAGCTGCTGGAAGACTAGATTTTTTTAAAGAATCCCGCAGATCCGTTTCAAATACAGATAATCCGCCCAAATTTTGCTGTATGGCTAGATCTGTCAGTACTAAAGCTGGATTCTTGATCTGTCCTTTCGCGGCTTCATAATAGGCCGGAATTTTCGCCATACGCTGTTCAATAGCATGAAGGCGGTCGTGTAGTGGAGCATAGTTCTCTGCCAGCATAAAGGCGATGGTTCCGCTTACATTATAAGCAGAAGGGTTCCATTCGTACGCCTTTTCCTTTTCGATTGACCATACATTGGATTCCAGATAATTCTGGATCAAATGATAATCTGTCTGTTGCGAGAGATTCAGATCCTTCAAGTCAAAACTTTTCAGCTGATCGAGCTGTTGTTTCGAAAATTCCAAACGTAGTGTTCTGCTTTTTGCATCGGGTATCGTTAACAGCGAATCATATCGATGAAAACCTACCTGTGTAGCCCATTCTGGATTTTCTTTCCAGAGCTGCTCGATGAATCGATCTTCATAAGCTTTAAAATTCGCATTGGAGCTGGTATCCGCAAGTTTTTTTTGGGTATTGGACCCCGACCCACAGGATGCCAGGATTCCAAAACTCAGGATAGTAAACGTATATATTATCAGTTTCATTGGAGTAATTTGATTAAAAATAGCAATTGTTGTTGACTGTTGATCAATCACCTCAAGGATTTTACAATTAACCACAACAGCAGTATTGTTTCGATTGACAAAAAGATACCCCACTGACCAACAAAAAGATGTGTCTAGCAGCTCCATCGCCAATTTCAAGCTGCAAAGGTTATAGTCGCCTTCGGATAGATCTTGAAGATCTCATAAATTATTAGAATTTTATAAAAAAAATAAAACATAAACAACTAATAAACAGATATTTATAAAGAAATGAAAAAATATTTAAAGCCTTATGTCCAATTTCTTTAACTTCAATCATTATTGTAGTGTAAAACAGTTACACTTAAAACAATAATTAAAATGAAACAACGGATCAATTTTTTCGCGAAAGGCCAAAATGCTATGAAAGCTATGTTTGGATTGGGTGCTTATTTAGGTAAATGTGCAATCGAGCAAGAGCTTTTGCACCTCGTTTATTTTAGAGTATCACAGATTAATGGTTGTGCTTACTGCCTGGATATGCATTCAAAAGATCTGCTTGCCACTGGCGAAAATCCACAACGTCTATTTTTATTAGACGCTTGGCGTGAAGCACCACTCTACAGCGCACGCGAATGTGCTGCCTTGGAATGGGCCGAAGCAGTAACAAAAATAACGAATGGCGATGTACCTGACGAGGTTTATGCTATTGCTAACCAGGAGTTTTCTGAAGAAGAACTCATAGACCTGACTTTGGCCATAACAACAATCAATGCATACAATCGTTTTAATATTTCGTTCCGTACAGAGGCCGGTGGGTACAAGGTCGGCCAACATAAAGTGCAGACAACATAACAAGAGGTAAATAAATTTATTTAACAAATTAAACGTTAAGCATGAAAGATTTCATCTTATTATTTCGGCAGGCAGGCAATGAACAAGCTCTTTTGACCGAGGAAGAGATTTCCAAAATAAACAAAAAATGGCAGGATTGGATCGGTGAGATTGAAGCACAGGGCAAACTGTCCGACCATGGTTCAAGGCTCGAAAAAACTGGAAAGGTATTAAAACCGGGTGGAGTTATTACAGATGGTCCTTTTGTAGAGATTAGAGAAAGTCTGGGTGGATTTATTGTTATATCCGCAGAAAATCTTGAAGAAGCGACAACGTTGGCACATGGTTGTCCCATTTTAGAATCTAGCGGCAGTGTTGAAATCAGGGCACTTTTGGTTTAAAAAAAGCTAGGCAGTTGTATAAGATACAACTGCCTTATTTTGCATAATGGACTCCAACTTTTTAAAACAGCTTTTTCAGCAAGAATTCACCAAAATTGTTGCTGTGATTTCAAAGGGCTTTGGCCTACAACATATTGAAATTGCCGAAGATATTGTCAGTGAGACTTTTTTGCTGGCTACGGAATCATGGCAGGCAAAGGGTTTGCCTGCAAACCCAACCGCTTGGCTTTACACAGTAGCCAAACAAAAAACCTTAAGTCACTTTAGACGGAATAAAATTTTCGATGACAAGGTAGTTCCGGAAATACATCAAAATCAGATTGCCGTGGATTATACCGATGAATTTAGTTTCACGCAGGAAAACATCAAAGACAGTCAATTAAAGATGTTATTTGCTATCTGTACACCTGCGATTGCAAGTGAGGCCCAAATAGGTCTGGCACTGCGGATTCTTTGCGGTTTTGGTATTGAAGAAATTGCCGAAGCCTTTCTTTCAAACAAAGAAACCATCAACAAGCGGTTGTTTAGGGCAAAGGAGAAACTTCGCACAGAAAAAATCCAGCTTGAACTGCCATCAGAACAGGAAATCATCCAAAGGCTGGACAACGTATTGCATATTATATACCTCCTGTTTAACGAAGGGTACTACTCCAAGACCCAGAATCAGATTCTAAGAAAAGATCTTTGTATAGAAGCATTGCGCCTGGCGTTAATGTTGGCCGCATATGAAAAGACGAATGTCCCAAAAACAAACGCGCTCATCGCCTTAATCTGTTTTCACTCTTCACGCTTCGATGCCCGGCACAGTAATGACGGTGAATTTATTCTGTATGAACAGCAAAATGAGAAGCTTTGGAATCAAGCGTTAATCAATCAGGGAATTTATTTTTTGAATCAGTCCGCCATTGGAGATCAGCTGACCTCGTACCATATCGAAGCAAAAATTGCGCAATGGCATTGTGCAAAAGCAGATACGGTGGAAAAATGGAGCGAAATCCTTCAACTGTATGATCGTTTGCTATTGGTCAATTACTCGCCTAGCGCCGCACTCAACAGACTATTTGCCTTATCTAAAGCGAAAGGTGCAAAAACTGCGTTGGCCGAAGCCAAAAAGTTAAATCTAGCAGACAGCCACTTTTATTTCGCACTCTTAGGAGAACTTTATAAAGATATAGATCGACAAAAAGCAATCGCGAACTTTCAGCGCGCACAGGCATTGGCAAAAAACTCCCTGGAACAGGAAACTATCCAACGCAAGATCGCTATGCTTTGAAGTTCGCGATTGCTATACACTTTCAACTCGGCTAAGCCGACAGTCAGCCAATCAGCGGCTCTCTTTGGAGCTTTGCCAATAGGTTATAAATAAATCATAAAGTTCGTTAGGTTCGATCGCTATGACAGAAGCTGAGTACATGATATTTAGCTGTTGTGATGCTGCCTCATAAGCCATCTTCCATAACAAGGATGGAAGCCGGTCTTTATAATTCGGAGCATTATCTAATGTGACAACCACTAAGGTATCTCCCCCCACTTTCTGTAAGTTTATCCCTGTGACATCATGCCAATTTCCTATACCGAATGCTTTTGCCAATGGAGTTGTTTTTCCTGAGAAATGACTTTTATTTAATGTAATCTGAGCGGACTTGTCTCGAAGGTTTAATAAGCTGCTCACCAAAAGGATTAGCATAATAAGCAATGCTCCGCCCGAAAATACAGCGGGTTTAACTTTTAATTCACCGTCAAAGAGTCCAATACAGTACAACAAGATCAATAAAAGAACGATACAAATTACACCGGACATACTTAGAAGCTTAGCAGTTTTGCTTCTATTTCTATATAAGTTAGTCTCCTGATCCATCTTAGTTGCCCCAGTTTACATTGAGATTATGTTTTTCAGCATAGGCTTTTCCTAAAACATATACTTCGTCAAATGTTTTATCAATCCCGGGCATGTAATCTTGTTGTATTTTCTGAAGCAACTCCTGCTTTTTTTCAGCAGATCCCTTTGTATCACAAAGTTTAGCATATGCAGTATACTCATTTTTATAGACTGGCAGCACCTTTTCAAATAAGGCAATAGATTTTTCTTTTAGTGCTTTTGCATCATCATCCGAAACATTGAGTGCATTGATGTCTTTTAATGCTTTTTCTACTGTTTGGATCTTTATGTCTACGGATTTTTGCGCCTCATCACCTGTTTTTTTACTTGAGGGGATGTCGGCAAATTCAACGGTCTCCTGTTCGAGGCGTTTACCAAAACGGTCAGGAGCAAAATCGGCTACAAGATTGGTATTTAGAACAACTTTTCCGAAAAAATTTTCTGGGTTTGGAGCCTGACAAGCGGTAAATAATAGACTCGCCGACATGAAAATAACAAATAGTAAGTGCTTCATATAAATTTTTATTTTGTCCGAAATTACCTAATATTACTTAAACCGGCAAACCATCCCATGCTTCACTATTGCCTCCATAATAAGCTAAAACGACCATATATCGAGCTAACCCTGATATTATCTTTTGCATTTCACTTGACCAACACGCTAATTTTTAATATTTTAGCAATGAGAGAACAACAGATTAAAAACCGCTGATTATGGGCTTTGATATTAGTTACCATCCTATTTCTGAAGAACAGATTAATGCCTGGTACTTTGAATTGATTGCAAATCCAGAAAAAATAGAAAAGCTAGCATCCGAGTATCAAATTGAGGATTTCTATAAAACAAAATTTCAGGATACAGTAAATGCCGGTCGGGAAACGGATCAAAATGATTATTTCGACAAGACACACGGTTTCTTTATCGCCATTGTTCAAGGTTTTTTCGAAACTTACTTTTATGTCCGCGGCAGCGCATTATCTTTCTCGGCGAATAAACAGCTAGATTCCTATTACAAAAGATGGGAAGAATTTATTCCAGTAGAATCACTCACAACAAAAATACAAAATAGGCTGGTTGAAAATTATTGCTCAGGTGTGTATATTGCTGCCGATCAGGTAGTGCGCTTATTAGATGACTATCAGCACAATCCAGAAATTAAATCGGAATTGGATCAATTATTTTCTGAGGGGCGCATTGTCATTTTTTTAAAGGCATTGAATTTTGCCAAAGAGCGTGGTCTAGGCCTCCTGGAAGCTACAGAAGTTGTGGAGCCTCAGCCTTTTGATCTAAATGAGTCTAAAAGCTATTCTAATCTTTTTAACTGCGATAAAGAAGGCCCGCTACTCTATCAAACAGCAGCATACGAACAGATCAAAAACATCGAACAGCGTGATGGTCTCCCCGAAAATGAAGTCTTGCACAATGTAAAAATCGAAAAGGTACACGTAGAACCGCTAGAATCCGATACACAGAAGACAACTAGAGTCGCCAAAAAGGAAAACTTTTGGAAACGATTATTTGGTTAATATTAGCACAAAAAGAAACGATGAGCCAAATTCCTGCCACACATTCACCTGACAATGAAATCGTCAGCTCCAGGATCGTACATGCAGCGATAGACAAGGTCTTTGAGGCATGCGCCAATCCCGTTCATTTGGAAAATTGGTGGGGCCCGGACGGATTTACCAATACGTTTGAAGAATTTGACTTTAGGCCTGGTGGGCGATGGAAATTTATCATGCATGCCCCCGATAATGGAAACTATCAAAATGAATGTATTTTTTCAGAAATCATTTACCCCAAATTAATTACCTGGGATCGGCTATCTAAACCTCTTTTTCGAATGGAGCTCTCCCTATCTGATATTGCTCCGGGTAAAACGAAATTCGGCTTCCGAATGATCTTTGATAGCCCACAAGAATGCAACAAGATCAAAAGCTTTGTTATCAATAAAAATGAAGAAAACTTTGATCGCCTTGAACGTGAATTAAAAACAATGATTTGATTATTTTCGTCCAATAATTTTATTTACTGCCATGTACATTGCCTTTGTCCTAATCGTTGCTTTTTTCGCAGGATTAAATTATTTACTTCGTTCCGCTATCAAAAAACAACATAAAAAGATATCTTCTGTTGAATATACTGTGATCATTGGCTACATCCTGTCCATGGCGCTCTTTGGAGCTGGTCTGTTCACACATTCCAGTCAATTTCATGAGGCTGTCGATCCTGTTGATGGCGACTGTTACTTACCTTTCGGTGGAAAACATGCCTTATCATTGTTTATCTATTTTGTTGCTTTCAACGTCGCTATACTCGCTATTTGGATAAAAGGCCGAAAAATACCTCCGATTCCTTTAGTCCTGGCCCTTATTATTTTGATGTTAGGATCTATAATCAGTATCTTTGTACTGACTCAGGTGAGCTATCACGATACATCCACCTTGAGTAGTTATGTCGGTAATGAAGGAACATTCTATTTTATTTTCACACCACTTTTCTGCTTCTGCTTTGGTATAGGTTTTATCTGGAAGATCATTCAGGAGGAGAAGGCAACAGCGATCCACAGAACTTATCGAAATCCTATACTAAACAAGGTCAATGAGCAGCTTGCATCCAAGCTCGACTATCCTGTATGGGCGCTGATCTTGCTCGTTCCTTGTTTTGCCATCATGACCGCTCTTCTGATCCTATTTGGTCAGGACAGCGACTCAATGGCCAAAGTATTTACAGAAACCACCACCTGGGCTTTTTCTCAAAAAATGCACCCACCAGTGTTAGATCACCGTGGACATTACCTCTGTACCGTAGCTGCACAAGGTAATCCAACAATTGTAAAACCGTTGCGTTTGGGCAAACGGCACGGGAATACGATCATCGTTAACCGTCAACTATTGATAGCCAACGCCTTTGAAGAGATTTTAAGTGATCTATCCCCAAGCTTGCATCGTTATGTACGTTATTTTTACGACAGATACGGATATAACATCTCCATTAAAATCAACTCTACCTGGGCATCAAACCTAACATATAGGGCAATGAAACCACTGGAATACATTTTTCTCTTCTTTCTCTATATGCTATATGTAGAACCCGAGAAGAAAATCGCCAAGCAATACACATAATCATTTTCAATCTTTACATCCTTCAATTAAGCACCTTTATTGGAGCATTGCAGGACCATGACATTTTTTATATGGATCAGACAAACTATTTTATTGTCCTAACCGGAGGGCCCGGTGTCGGCAAAACCACCTTACTCAATAAACTACAAAAAGAAGGCTATAGAACCGTGCCCGAAGAAGCACGTAGAATCATTCGAGAACAATCGCAGAGCAATAGCGATGGCTTACCTTGGAAAAATAAGCAATACTATGCCACACTCATGCTGATTGCATCCAATGCTAGTTTTCGGAATGAAATAACAGAAAACGCCCAACAGCAACAGTATGTTTTTTTTGACCGTGGTATTCCTGATACACTGGCCTATATCGAAATGGAGAACCTTACTGTTGCAGCACCACTACTTGAAGAGGCTAGAACATATCGTTATCATAAAAAAATCTTTATCCTTCCGCCATGGCAAGAAATTTATGAAACTGATCATGAGCGAAAACAAACCTGGGAAGAAGCTGAAGCGGCATTCAAACAGATGAAAAGTGTATATAAGCGACTTGGATATGAGGTCACAGAAGTACCGAAAACAACGGTCGAACAACGTTATCAATTTATATGTAAATCGCTCGGGTTAGTCGGTCATTGATCTTTCATTAGCGTTTCTATGCGACGGTCTGGAATTAGCCACATAACGGCCACCGTACCGTACATCAGCAGACTAATGTATGGATTTATAAAAGATATGCCGATTCCAAGAAAATACAATGCTGTAGAAATGTTTTCTTTGGTCTTTGATTTGACAGCTCGTTTTAAAGCGTACTCTTCACCTTCCGTCTGGATCACAAAATATTCAACAATATTGTAGGCTATGGAACACATGATCAATACAACTCCATAAGCAATAATTGGATCACGTTCAAAATGGGATTCACCAATCCAGTTGGTGGTCACAGGCATCAAGGAGAGCCAAAATAAAAGGTGTAAATTCCCCCATAGTACTTTCCCATTGACTTTCTGAACAATCTGAAACAAATGATGATGGTTATTCCAATACAACCCGACGTAGACAAACTGACCACATAGGAAATGATTTTTGGGAACAGCGGTTTTAAACTCGCAAAAGTGTACCCCTCTGGTACTTTTAGCTCAAGTACCATAATGGTAATAATGATGGCCAGCACACCATCACTGAATGCCTCCAGCCGGCTTTTAGTCATTTTTATACATCGGTTTTAAAAATTGATATTGCAAACCTAGACGAAATACATTCAATCGTGCCGGTCCGAGATTGGCGCCAAGTATTCCATCGTGATAATCCTTCAAGCCCCAAGAATAGCCTGCAAAAACTGTATAGTGCTCGTAATTAACATTAAATTGTAGTCGTGGACGGATATCCACATCGATTACCTTCCCTCGATCGTGGGTAAAACTTGTTTTATCGCCATTCTTTTCCTCAATACTTCCATCTTCATTGATACTCAACGTCTTCGCTATATCAACGCCGAATTGCATATCCATTGTCATCGGTTCAAATATTACACGATAGCCAAGGAAGGGATTAAAATTCAAAAATTGCTGATTGAGTTTAGTCAGCCCACGGCTACCATTTACAAATTCGCTACCTTCTAGGTCAACCTTTGTTTGCAATCGTTCAAAAGCTCCTTCCACGCCTAAAAGAAAATTATTTGCAAAAACATAACGGTAATTCACTGCGCCACCCAAATTGATTCCATATTTTTTACCGTAAGGATTATTGGTATAATAATCCTGCTGACCAGAACCATTTAAAGTGCTTTTAGCGATGCTTCCAGATCCCGTAAAATTGGAGACACCAGAAGTTACACCGAGACGAAGTTCATGAGATTGTGAAAAAGCCGCAAAGGGCACGGTACAGGCTATACATGCAAGAAGTAAAAATCTCTTCATCATAAAAAATATAAAAACAATCTAAAATTAAGAAAATTTAGGCGATTCAAGTTACATTGCCATTTTATTTTTTATACTATTATTTTTTGTTCCATCATGCAGTATATTCTGTCAAATTCAGGTAGTGAAATAAGTCCTTCTTTTCACATTTCTTGAACTACATCAATGGAATTGAATCAAATGGACCTTAATTTTGTTGTATTAGAATCAAAGGAATACATCATATGAAATATATCTTAGAGAATCCTGTCAGCGGTCATATTGGCCGACAAAAATATAAAACGACCATCCTGTGGCGCAACGGCGAATTTATTACCGATGAACCGGAAAAATTGGGTGGAAAAGATCTCGGTCCTGACCCATACACTCTACTGGTTTCTTCCCTCGTTTCCTGTACATTGGCAACCTTACGGATGTATATTGACAGAAAAGGACTTCCTATTGATGAAATTCAGGTCACAGCCAATATGTACTTACGAATTGAAAAGGAGCAAGTGGTAACCTATTTTGAACGAGAAATTTCGTTCGGGCAGGCGGTAGAAGAAAACATGGTGTTACGACTACAACAAATTGCTGATGAATGTCCGATTTCTAAGATATTAAAGGGGAATGCCGTTGTGAATACAATCATGAAAACAAACTAGCAGATGAAGAATTTAATCATTATTGTGTTTGGCAAAAACGAAGAAATTCTCCAAACGCTGAAGCGTATCATAGGGGGTACAAATGGTTGGCAGGCCATCATTCATCAGGATCTCGCCACTTGTAAAGAATACCTCTCCAATTACCCAAGCGACATACTGTTGTTGAGTTCTGGTTTATCGGATCAGGATGAAACTGAAATCGTAAATCATCTTGCTTATTTAGACCATACAATTGGCTTGATAAAACATTATGGTGGTGGAAGCGGGCTTTTAAAAAACGAAATATATAGTTTATTCCCAGATTTGGTTCTTAACAAATAATTGAATTCGAGAAAAAGAGCTCGATTTTTTTAGAAAAGCTATTATTAACGATCTCTATTCTTTTTGTAAAACACAGCAAGCTTTAAATTCTCAATACATCTTATTTATTAAACTAGTTCAATGATAATTAATCCTTAGCAGGCTAATTTTGAACTCATAAATTGCAAAACCATGAATAGACAAAACTTTATAAAAAAAGGGCTTTTAGGTTCCGGAATATTTGCAGCGAGCGCTGCTTCAGCAGGTGTTCTAAGAAATGAAATCGACGAAATACAACCTTTGGAAACACTGGATGCTGACACTGTACATTATAATTCAGATCAATTGGAAAACCATAGTGTATTACATAAAGCAACGAGCCGAGGTTATGCAGATCACGGCTGGTTGCAGAGTAACCATACCTTTAGTTTTGCAAATTACCATAATCCCGAACGTATGCATTTCGGTGTACTCCGGGTGCTTAATGATGATATTGTTGCCGAAGGCCGCGGATTCGGATTGCACCCGCACGACAATATGGAAATCATCAGTATCCCTTTGGAAGGTGATCTCGAACATGAAGATAGTATGGGCAATCAGGCGATCATCCGGAAAGGTGATATTCAGGTAATGAGTGCGGGAACAGGCATCATGCATAGTGAATACAATAAAAACACTGATCAAATTGTTAAATTTCTACAGATCTGGGTATATCCAAACCAACGCAATGTAGCACCACGATACGATCAGATCACATTGGATAGATCACAAAGACACAATAAATTTCAACAGATCCTTTCCCCTGATCCGGCAGATGAAGGCGTGTGGATACATCAGGATGCTTGGTTTCATATGGGTAATTTCGACAAAGGTATCGAAACAAATTACAAAGTTAAACAAGCTGGAAATGGTGTTTATATTTTCGTCATCAGCGGAAGTGCCAACGTAGCGGGACAAGAATTGGGGACGAGAGATGGCTTTGGCATTTGGGATGTTTCGGAAATTAAACTCACGGCTACTTCGGCCGATACTGAAATCCTTCTGATGGACCTCAACATGATATTAAATTAATGAAATAGTTTTGAAGCTACAAAATATCCATTGATAGAATCGTTTTATAGCTATTATCGGTCAGGTTAGAAGTAAGCCCCAATAAAGCTATGCTGCTGATCGGATTACTACTGCATAAGAAAGGGGAATGTTAACATTCCCCTTTCATTTATTCGCATTGCAAAATATACCTTAAAAACTGATCGAATTGAGTTTTTTATCAACTAGAATACCGTCTATCGCTTTTAAATTAAAGTTAACATTACGTTTGGCTTTCAATTTGATCTTAAAAAGCACTTCCGAGCCATTCAGTGTTTCTTTATTGCCCAAATTCACAAAAGTAGGATACAACGCTTTACTTCCGTTTGTATGAAGACGGTCATTGGTATAGTTGTTCATTTCCTTCAAATGTAGCGCATCTATTCCCATAAACTCAAAATCACCCTGATTATAAGGCAATGCGAAGCTAAGCGCATTCACTGCTTTAAGGTTTTCTCCGCTCACTGCAATTTCAACGATATCACCAGATTTCATAGCTGTCTTGGATACCGTCAATTTCAGCTTACCGCCAACTTTCTCCTCTTTGCCTGATTTGGCCCCGCCTTCGATCGACACGGCAACATTTGAGATATCATAGGCATCAATCAAATTATTTTTATTAACATCACCATTACTCACATAGCCTTCAAAATCACCATCCCCCATTCTTAATCCGGTATAATTAATATAAGAAGTCAGATCATTATGGTCGATCAGGCGATCGTTGTTGATATCGCCGGGTAAATAGCTAGTCGATCCAGGCACCTTAAAGACATAGAGCTCACGGCCTGAACCGAAGCCGCCGACAGCCTCCGAAACCGAAATCTTAATAAAGCGCGCAACAGGATGCTGACCAAAACTAAAGCCTTTCATTTCACCATCGCGTTTCCACTCAAAATTTCCAGCCTCAGACCAGGTATCTTTATCGTTGCTATAGAATACTTTACCTTTTAAAATGATACCGTTACCACCATCTGTCCGAGGAAGGTACTCGAACTTATCCAGCTGATTGACGGATTTCAGATCTAGCGTAATATCAAACGGAACGGCAGTTTGGCCCCATTTGGTATGCCATATATCGCCTTCGTCATAGTTGAACAGTTTATTGATACCGTTCCCCCCTTGATTGTCTACAGAGGTCTCTGCTTTAATACCTTCGATCGCAAACTCCAACGGATTAGCTTTTGTTTTTGCACTAAATGTACGCCAATCAGAAACACCAGCTTTGTTAACGGATCTAATTTTAAAATTATATTCAGTCTCTGCATCCAGCCCTTCAAACAACAATTGATTATCTTTAATGGTCGAGTATATCAGATCATTAAACCCAATCTCATAATAGTCTGCATTGGCAACCTTCTCCCATGTTGGCGTTAATGTGTAGGCTTCGGTATTACTATCCGTTACTTTTGCCGTGGGAGGTGTAAGCGCTCCTGTTTGTGCCAAATACGTGTCATTAGGCTTGAATCTGAATCCATCTACTTGTATTTCAAGTGCTGCTGATGACACATCCTGCTTACCGATACGCACCAATATCATCGGATTTTTGATCAAGTTAACCTTTTCAAATTCGGATCCTTTTGTTGCAAACTGATTCAGATTGGGTTGTGCATCATAAAAGTAGGCATTTTCCAATGCCTTAAACTCATCCAGTGAATGTGCCGCTTGAAGTTTTATCGCTTTTTTATTGACTTTAGCAGTCACTTTCTTCGGAGCAGCGGTTACATTAAAATGAACTTCGGTCCCTTTCACTTTTTCGAATCCCTCAAATTCACCCTCTGATGGCGCTATTGTAAACAGCACTTTGCTGTCTTTCTGTATGGAAGAAATCTTTGTATTGACGCCTTTTCCATAACGATAAGCTTCTGTTTTTCCATCGTCATCATATTCCGTGAATTCAGAATTTCCAAAGGGATATATCTCGTAAACACGTTGATCCTTTTTGATTTCCTGCACGTTATTGTTCGGGTTCGTAACCGGAATAATGGCTCCATTTTTGACAAAAACCGGTAGTTTCCAAATTGGTACATCAAAATTATTGATGATACGTCCACCGGTATATTTTTCACCGCTGAAGTAATCTATCCATTCTCCGTCAGGTAAATAGATACCGTTTCGGATGTCATTGCCTTTCTCATCTACACGAGTCTCCTGATAGATCGGTGCTACCAAAAAGTTCGGCCCATACAAATACTGATATTGTGTCGCCTTTCCAAGTGTGTACTGATTTGCCTGCTCCAAAAACATCGCACGAATTATCGGCAGGCCATCGACGGCTTGTTTGGCTATACTATAGCTATAAGGAACTAATTGAGATTTCAGTTTCAGGTAAAGACGGTTGATGGAAGTCGCAGGTTCTCCCAAAGCATGTGGATACTTTTCGTTGGATCCCCAGCCATCCATATTCAATTCCATCGGTGTCCAGGTTTTCCATTGAAAGTCCCGAATGTTCACCTTAAAGTTTTTTCCACCAAAGATTCCATCCATGTCCGAAGTGATATTTGGTTGTCCGGAAAGTCCTGAACCAATATACGTCGGAATATGGAATCGAATATATTCCCAAACCCCGCCAGTCTGATCTCCCGACCAAATACTGGCATAGCGTTGTGTTCCTGCCCAACCATCCAATGAAATAATAAACGGTCGTGCATTGTTACCATAATAAGGCATTGTATGGCCCACATCAGCAACACCATTTAAGCCGAAGGAATAACCAGGCCCCACCCAGGCGACGTCTGTCTTTAATACCCGGACACCCGCATCACGTACTTCCTTTACAATATCTCTTTGCAGTAATGCACTAATACTGTCTTTAGGATGCAAGTCAGACTGCGTCCATAAACCAATTTCCACGCCATTTTTACGAGCGTAATCGCCAAATTCTTTGAGGTTCCTAATGTTACCATCCAATGTTTCAGTCTGACCATAGCCCGCACCATAGCCATCATTTGGTAGAATCCAACCCAAAGGCATATCATGCGCTTTATAGCGATCTATAACAGCACGGGCCGAAAATTGGTAATTTCCCTTTTCGCCATTCAAGGATTCTTTTGTGCCACCATTTTCTTTTTGACTTTCTTTATAGCGTTTTCCATCCTCAAACAGAATCCCCTTTTCATCCTCCTGCCAAAAATCTCTATTATATGCATTGAGGTGCCCCTCATACAAGCCAAATTTTGGCAGAAGTATTGGATTACCGGTTAACTGGTAAAAATCATTGAGTAAGGGTACCATACCATCATCAATCATAAAAAAGACATCCAGATAATCGGTTTCATGAGATAATCTTACGGTACCTTTCGTCTTCGCTCCAAAAGCGTAATTCCCTTTTTTGAATGTATGCCACATAAACCCATAGCCATTGGTTGACCAAAAATAAGGTGTAGGCGATGCGACCCCACCGTCAGTCCAGCTATTTTGATTTTCGATTGCGATTGTCTTTCCTTTATGGGAGAACCGCCCATTTTGAACGCCCCCGCCGAAAAAGTACTCATCCTTATTTTCTTTCAATTCTAAGGTTACCTGTTTAGGTTCAAAAACAATAGGTTTTAAACTTTCTACGACAACTTTATTGGTCTTAAGGTTTATGATACTAAAATAAGACGTCTGTTTATCTATAGCGAACACAATGTCTTTGGTTGTTATTGTAGCACGATTTCCTTCGTCTTTTACCTTCAGCTCATTCACTGCTTTGCGAGGTTGTTCAACAAGGATTTTCGCATCAGGTTTTGCTTCCGGATCACGGACAATACCACCGTGTATATCCTGAAACATTCTGAAAATATGATCTCCATAGAAATCCAATGTGACTCTTTGGTTGTTTTCATATACAATCTCCACTGTTGTTGGATTAATTTGCTGTACAGCAATAATTTTACTAACAGCAGCAGTTTGTTCTATCTTATAATTAGCAGTCAGATGAGTCGTCGCACTGGCCTTATTCAATTGAAAAATAAACGGAGAAGCCAATCCCACCAATAAACTAAACTGCGCCTTTGTACTCCAAAAAGATATCCTCATGTGTATGATTTATAATAATAAATAGCATTGCTGCATTTTCATCCTTAAGACGCTGGCAAAATGCCGTTAAATTAACATAACAATAATACAATAGTAAATCCAAGTAAAAAAGGGATTGCGAAATGCAAACGATTGTCCAATAATAATGTTGCAGGAGTTAAGTGAACCGAGCAGATCTTTTCCATCGTTCCGACCCGGTGTCTCTTCTGAAAAGAAATCTAAAAAAGTATGCAAACGCAAGAAGCCCTTGACTGTTTCCAG
>NZ_JABJWY010000016.1:0-117 GCF_013167215.1 Sphingobacterium prati | reverse complement strand
AAAAAAAGGCACCGACCTACTCTCCCACCTGTTACGGCAATACCATCGGCTCTGGCGGGCTTGACTGCTCTGTTCGGAATGGGAAGAGGTAGACACCGCCGATATAGGCACCTAAAG
>NZ_JABJWY010000015.1 GCF_013167215.1 Sphingobacterium prati | reverse complement strand
GGGAGTGTAACTCAAACTGTGTCATTGGATTAGCATCTTAAAAACCTCTTTCTAATTTGAGTCTATCCCCAAATCTAATATAAAGTTGGGATATGGTCAAGCCCCAGTTATGCATTGGCATCGTCCATTTTTTTGCAATATCTTTAATAATTAAATACATCAATTTCATGAGCGCCTGTTCAGAGCTGAAAGCTCCTTTAGACTTAATAATTTTTCGTATCTGACGGTGCATTCCCTCGATCGGATTTGTGGTGTATATAATCTTGCGAACCTGATCCTCGTACTCAAAGAAAGTAGAAAGATTGGTCCAATTATCCATCCAGGATTTGGCAGCAAGCGGATATTTCTTACCCCATTTTTCTTCGAAAGACAAGAGGTTCTCATAACCTATTTCTTCGTTCACGGCTTTATAGACTGGCTTTAAATCCTCCATAACAAGCTTTTTATCTTTCTCAGTTACATAGCGCATACTTGTTCTGATTTGGTGAACAATACACAACTGGATCTTTGTTTTTGGAAAAATAGCTTCTATGGCCTCAGGAAACCCTTTTAGACCATCAATACAAGCAATAAGGATGTCTTCAACACCACGTTGCTTTAGATCCGTAAGAACTGAAAGCC
Source organism: Sphingobacterium prati (assembly GCF_013167215.1). GTDB lineage: Bacteria > Bacteroidota > Bacteroidia > Sphingobacteriales > Sphingobacteriaceae > Sphingobacterium > Sphingobacterium prati. The sequence continues at coordinate 3,635 of NZ_JABJWY010000015.1, read as the reverse complement.
AGAACTTAGCTCCCTCATTTTCTGAGCTATAAAGACCGATCAGATCTTTTCTACCATCCATACCAACTCCCAGTATGTTATAAATAGCTCTTGATTCAACAGTTCCATTCTGGCGAACTTTAATGTGCATGCAGTCCAGGAATACAAAGGGATAAACAGCTTCAAGAGGCCTACTACGCCATTCATTTACAGCTGGAAGTACACTTTCGGTAATACGCGATATTTCAGTGGCAGAGATTTCCATTGCGTACATTTCGCGTATAAACTCGCTTATCGCCCGTGTGCTCATTCCTTTGGCATACATGCTCAGCACGTGTCCCTCAAGCTGTTCAGTAATGATTAATTGCCTTTTAGGTACTACCTTAGGCTCGAATGTGCCGGATCTATCACGGCCTGTTTCCAGTTCAAATGTCCCAGTGTTAAGGCCTCGGACAGTCTTTTTTGTCTTGCCATTTCGCCGGTTGCTATTGCCCGAAGCTTTCTCTTCGTTCAAATGGTTTTCCAGTTCTCCATCCATCATTGATTCCAACAGATGCTTCATTAACGGCGCTAGGACGCCATCATTGGGAGACAAACTTTTACCTTCGTAAAGACCTTGCATGGCTTCTGCCTTGAAGCGTTCAAAGTCGAATGGGTCTTTTTCTTTCATGACCGTGTCGTTTGAATAATTGAATATAAATAATCTTATTGAATTATTCCTCTGACACAGTTCATGTTACAGTCTCCTTTGATACAAAAAATTCTTGATAAATTCTATCCCTCAGTTAATTCTCGAGATCCTGAAGATGAATCCTTAAAAGAGATTATCGCAGCTATATAATTTTACTCCCTCTTATAGTTCTTAGAATTTGCATCATATGTGCCTATGTTAACAAAATGGTGAATTACGTTTATCTAAATCCAGTGGAATAAAAAGTTAATTACATTTGTCACTTCGCGTGACTTCCCTATTTGTTACTCACATTTTTAATAAATAATAGCCAATTATTCCGTCTAATTTTCTCAACTTGATGAAGTTCAACTTATCAAATCTAACAATATGGATAAGAATAAAAAATTAATGTTCATAGGGTTGACACCGATGAGATTACTCATTGAAAATAAGATGCTTAAAAAAATTAAAAAGAAAAGTTATGCCTCTGTTGTCTTTATCTATAGCCGGAAAATCGATGAACATCACACATATCTTGTCATTGAAAATAAAACTGGGTGGATTCCTTATTGAGCCTGATATCTCCTGTGGTAAATTCATAATCTGCCGACAACATACTCCTGCACTAATAAAACTTAATGTACATTAGGTTTTACGCTTGTTGTACTTCATTTTTTATTGCTTTGATAGCCTCTAACTTTATCGGACTAGAAACAGGCCTTTGACTTACAGGTAATCGTATACAGGAGCCTTTGTCTTTATTAAAAATTTGTATTAACATTTTAAATTTAAAAACTATGGCAATTACAACAAGAATCAATGCAGATGATGTAGCATTTTTATTAATCGATCACCAAAGTGGTCTATTCCAAACAGTAAAAGATATTGAAGTACCTACATTGAGAAGTAATGTAGTCGCTCTTTCACAGGTAGCCGCTATTGAAAATATTCCAGTTATTACAACTGCGTCGGAACCAAAGGGACCCAATGGGCCATTAATGCCAGAAATCCACGAAAATGTACCTCATGCAAAATACATTGGACGAACTGGTGAGGTAAATGCCTGGGATACTCCTGCATTTGTTGAAGCTGTTAAAGCGACCGGTAAGAAAAAATTGGTTATTGCTGGTGTTTTAACAAGCGTTTGTGTCGCATTTCCGGCCATTTCAGCTGTTTCTGAAGGGTATGAAGTTTTTGCAGTCATTGATGCTTCTGGCGATATGAGCCCATTGTCAACACAGGTTACAATATCAAGGCTACAACTTGCCGGCGTGATACCTATTACGACCACAGCTGTGATCAGTGAAATATTAAAAAGCTGGAAACACACTGACGCAGCGAAATATGCGCATGCGCTTTCTTTGGTAATGCCAAATTATCAAGCTTTGATAGAGAGCTATTACAAAGCACAAGAGGTCGCATTAGAAAATAAATAACTGTTTTTTTTGACCGTCTACGGGATAGCTTTTACATAAGTTTATCCCGTAACCATAGCTTAATCGAAAGATCATAAATACCTATAAAAGTTTCTTCCTGAACGATCCCTACTGAAGTATAGTGACGGCAGTCATTAGTAAAGTTATCACCCATGGTCAGGCAGGTAGGCTTTTCCTCGCTATTCCCGTTCCGGTACGGTTTGGCAACGAACATAGCGCTTCCATATCGGCAGCTTTTCAATTCGGTTATATTTTTTGACATCGTTAGTCAATGAACGCTATTCATCTCTCTCAGCAAACGACTGTCTATACCAAAAAATTAGGTGTCATTTTTTCGGCTTCAGCTAGTTTCGCCTGTCGTATATGAAAGTCAATATTTTCACTGGTATCACTCGGCTTACCCGGCCGTCAGAAAGAAATTTTATACCTCAAATATGTAAAAGGATTGTCTTTCGAAGAGATTGCTCAAACCATTGGTGTCACATTAAAAGCATCTTACAATTACATACAAGAGCTATTCAATCCATTAGGAATAATTTTGGCAACGCAGGTTACTCAATTGCATTCATCATTTGCCTTTATTTTACGGAAGCATAATATAGAAATGGACTATCTCACCAATTGAGTAAATAAAAAATACGGAGTTCAGTTATGTTCCTTATAACTGGATTCTTTTTTCAAATAAAGTTAAGAACTGATTTAGGAAAATGTTTACTCCCCTGAATTCTTAACCAGCTATAGTAATAGGATTCGTACCATGCAGACCGAAACGGAATTCACTTAATCCAGTACTTGCGGTTGTTCGGAAGTATCAACCAGCCCACGCATCCAATTATTGAAATCCGCATCTGAGGGGATTTCAAATTTCTTGCGTAGCCTGTTTTTCCGAACTTGTACAGCCCTGACCGTAACAAAGGTATACTCCGCTATATTTTTTGTTGAGAAATTGAGAAAAGCCATCGCGCAAAACTCCAGCTCGGTCGTTCTGATATTGGGATCCAGCGTTTTCAAGGATTGGATAAACTGCGGATAAAGTTCAGCAAATAATGTCAGGAACTCCGGGTTATTACTTTTGGCCAGATCGATCAGGTTATTGAATTTATTTTCCCCGATCTGCTCGGTCAATTCCTTATTGATCGATTCCGTTTCCTGTAATGCCTCTTCTTTCTGGCCCAAAATCTTACGGTTGTGCTTCGATCGCCATACGAAATAGGTGACCGCCACAACAAGCAATACCAACGCTACGATTGAAATTTTAACCGCTTTTGACACCTTTATATCAGACTCCTTGTCTTTCGCATTCAAAACCTGATTAAGGACAACATCTATTACCTGTTTATTTTCACTTTCCAAGGAGTCATTCAATAAAACATACGCTAGTTCATATTCCCTAGCTTTTTCATTTCCTAATTTATAGGTTCGATAATAGTCCGCTAAAAACTTATAACTTTTTCTAATTAGGTCTCTATTTCCTACCTCTTTCGCATTGACTAAACTCTTTTCATAATACTGTATAGCTTTTTCGGGGTTGAGCCTCCTTTCCTCCA
>NZ_JABJWY010000014.1 GCF_013167215.1 Sphingobacterium prati | reverse complement strand
CCGACAAAAACAGATCTTCGCAAGGGAAAACATACAGATCCCATCCTCAACCATCGAAGGATGGACCAGACAGGCACTGGAAAAACTCGAACCATTGTATGAACAGCTGGTCGTTGACACCAAAGCTCAGGGCTATTTGCAGGTTGATGAGACCCCAATAAAAGTATTGGACAGCGATAAAAAAGGAGCTGCCCATCAGGGCTATTATTGGGTCTACCACTCGCCTTTGGATAAAACGGTGCTGTTCGATTATAACCCTTCCCGTGGTGGTCATGTACCTACACCCATGCTGGATAACTTTAAGGGATATCTGCAGACGGATGGATATGCCGCCTACGAAAAATTTGGAAAAAAGAAAGACATCACCCATCTGGCCTGCTGGGCACACGCACGCCGTGAGTTTGAGAAAGGCCTGCAGAATGACCCGGAAAGAGCCAAAAAGGCGCTACTGATGATACAGGATCTTTATAAAGTTGAGCGAAAAGCCAAAGAAGAAAAGTTATCACCTGATATGATCCGGGAGCTACGGCCCAAAGAGTCACTTCCGATCATCAACGACATGGGGAAATGGATATTCCGGGAGATAAAAAACATATTGCCCAAAAGCCAGATAGGAAAGGCTATGGCCTTTTTTAAGATAGCGAGTTCGAGTTGTGAATCCTTGAGCTTTTTCTCTAATAGACTAATACGCTCCTGCTGTCTGGTCTGCTTCAGATTACCATTTCCCGGAAAACTGCCAGATCCAAACTCTTCCGACTCTTTACGCCATTTATATAACTGCGCGGCAGAAATCCCTAGTTCACGGGATAGTTCAGCAATATTCTTCCTGGATTTGCTTAATTCCACAGCAGGCTCTTTAAATGCGCGGTCATACTTTTCACGGACTTTAATCATTATTTCAAATTTAAGATTTTTTATTGTTCTTAACTTGATATGCCGACTAAGTTAGCAACTCCAAACACTTAAAAATTAAAACCTATGTAGTCTCAACTATAAAAAAACTGAAACTACATATTCCTGTCATTTTGGAGGAGTCTTTTTCGTGTATCATTTATTTTTCTTTATATATTCCGTCCAAAGTTGGATATCCTCTTCATTGAAAAACATTTGTTGAGTTCCAGTGAAACGAATTAGATACTTCATAGTTGTATCATAATAGATAAAGACACCATACATACCTTTCATTGGCCCTGTAGTGACGGTCACGCCATCACCAATTTTAAACTTGAGGTCCTTATACATACTTTTTTTTTGTTTTTTTTTCGTACGTCTACTTTCTTTTCTAGACAATATGGTATCTTGTTCACTGAATTTCAATATTGACAATTTTTTCGATCCGTGATATGATCGTGATTCTGTATTTAGCGAGCTATTAATCCTTCGTGTAGACGCTACGGTATTTGCCCCGATAAAGAAACAAAAAACAGCAATTGCAGTAGTTTTAAAGTTCATTTTAATAAGAAAATTAACACATCATTAGTAAATTCAAAAGGTATTATACACCTTAGCCCTCCTTTATTACGTAGCCAAGTACAGGTATAAATAGTACCGATATAATTTATAACATTCCAAAATTAAGATTTGATTGTCTTTTATTTCTTTAACTAGTTAAAGAAATAAAATTAATATCTCTCGATCATATGCGTACGGAAAGATTACCGGTGGAAAGTGTAAACCACCGAAAAAACGAAACTAGCCCCAAAGTTTCTAACCAATATTCGTTAAAAAAGATGGGAAATAGATTTTTGATATCAACATATTTAATTAGAGCACGACTGCAATCAACTTTTAAAATTGTAACACGATCAGATTACAGCAAAAAAACTTTATTTCGCAAAATTCACAACCAAGAAACATACCTATATAAATCATCACTTGCGTGCAAAACGATTAGGAAAAACGCATAAAAACTAGAGGCGAAAGCCAATTATGTGATTCTGATCACACATTTATTTCATATGATATATCTAATTTTGAATTTAATTAAGTAATCAGGTAAAAATACCTCAAATATTATTTCCGTCTAAAGAACATAATAAATATGAAAAACAACAATTTATTTAATAATAAAGAAAACCATAGAGAGGTGTACTCTACCCTTCGCCTTTTATTCCCACAATGGCAAGGTGGTAATAATGCAGCCTATATATTCGGTTCAGAAATGCTTGATTGGCTAGCGCCGCATACCGACGGTCCTGTTGAAAAAGTCACCGTCCAGAATCCAAGTAATGTTCCGTTGGAGGTAGAAGATGGTATTGTAGCTAAAGAAGCACTACTTACGCAAGCGCAAGATGCACGTAAGCTAATTGAGAAACATAACCCCGAGCGAATCGTAATTTTAGGTGGAGACTGTCTAGTATCATTATCCCCTTTTGCGTACTTGAATAAAAAATACAACGGAGATCTAGCAATATTATGGGTAGACACGCATCCCGATGTGATGAATAAGTCAGTTTATCAAAATGGACACGCTATGGTTATGGGGAACCTTTTGGGACAAGGGGATGAAGATTTTGTAAATTTGGTGCCTCAACCAGTAAAACCCAGCCATGTTATGTTTGCTGGCGTACGTGAGACCCTCCCTGAGCTGCCTGAAGTGCGTATTATGGAAAAGAATTTCTTCGAACACTTTCAATTACGTAGTGTAAGTCCCGAAGAATTAGCGAATAACAATACATCTGTTATCGATTGGTTAAAGGAAATCGGTGTTCGAAACATTGCTATACACGTCGATCTCGATGTACTTGACCCGAAGCTGTTTCGTTCTCTATTGTTTTCTAATCCAGATCCATCGTTACCTAGTATAATCGGATCTCCATCTGGAGGAATGACTATGACACAAGTTACGAAACTCCTTTCCGAAGTATCAGAGCATGTGGAAGTTGTGGGACTGAGCATTACGGAACATTTGCCCTGGGATGCGATGGCACTAAAAAATATGCTTTCTAATCTACCTTTGATAGGCGGAAAGAAGTAGGGATGTAAACTTGTCCGAATAATCTTTAATAATATTGTTTGGACAAGTTGGCTCAAAAGTTAATGGTTTGACTGGATTAAAAGGATTCCATTTTTACTAAAGCAAAATTACTTTTACTCTCAAACCCTTTATTTTAAAATAACTTCATTTTCTAACGCTACCTTTGATTAAATCTCAGAAAACGCAGAACAGGACTTCCCTCTGTTTGTTCATTTGCTTAGGCAGTCTTAACATTCTCCCAATTTATACCATAAAGGAATTACCTCTTCATTAACATTCCTCGAGTGACCGTTGCATCGAATTACTAAATTCGTCTCTAATTTCTTTTTATTGGCAGAAAACAACATCCCTTCTTTAATACGAATTACATTTATTTTTATTAAATTTATTATATTTTTATCAGGATTGCGATGTTACGAAAACATATCGAGGATATTGTACCGTTAAATGACGATGAATTTCAATTTATCAAAGAATTTTTTGATATTAAATTCTACAAGAAAGGTTCTTTTATAATAGAAGTGGACCAGCATGTAAAACACGTCTTTTTAGTAAAATCGGGACTTTTAAAATTGATTTATCACGATTCCTCTGGGAAGGAACATATTATTTCGTTTGCTATGGAAGAGTGGTGGGAAACAGATTATTCGGCCTGGTTCTCAGGACATCCCGCTAAGTTAAGTCTGAAATGTATAGAGCACACCGAAGTTTATTGTCTTTCTTTAGATAGTTACCATATTCTTTGCAGTAAGCTTCAGAAAATGGAATCGTTTTTCCTTCATAAAGCTAATAGAGGACATCTGGCATCACAAAATAGAATACTGTCATTTCTGACCGATTCTCCTCACGAAAAGTACTCACGATTGCTCTCCGTCCAACCAGCACTTATACAACGTGTTCCTAAAGCAACGCTAGCAGCATATCTTGGTTTGTCTCGTGAAACATTGAGTAGATTATGGCGTACAAGTAAAGCAAATCGCAATCTGATAGTATTAGTAGGTTTAAAAGTTTTATTAATAAATTTAATTTAACAAAATGTATCAGATACTATTCAATTACATTCATAATTATTCTCAAATGATCCTTACATCAGAGGAAATGGAATTGATAAAAAATACATTTCAACCAAAAAAATTGAGAAAAAGACAATATTTCTTACAAGAAGGAGATATCTCGAAATTTACCGGCTTTATTACGAAAGGGGCTATGCGGCAATACTACGTTGATGAAAAAGGAGTAGAAAATGTTATAAACCTTTTTATAGAAAATTATTGGGCTACTGATAGGAAAAGCTTTTTTGATCTTAAACCCTCTATTTTTTACATCGACGCTTGGGAAAACACAGATTTACTGATCATAACCAGAGCAGATATGGCCGAGTTAATGAAAAAAATCCCCGCCATAAACGAAATGATCCGAATAATGGACGACAAGAATGCTATTGCTTCACAAAATAGAATTAATGCCGCCATAAGTATTTCGGCAGAAATGAGATATGAAAATTTTCTAAAGTCATATCCACAATTTATTCAACGATTTCCACAGCATCAAATTGCATCATTTTTAGGTATCACAAAAGAGACACTAAGCCGCATCAAAAAAAAAACACTCAAATAGGCCCCTGTCTTTGCTGCACTTGAAAATAAATATCATTGATCAATATCAATGATATTTATTATCTTTTATCATCGTCCCACTCTCCGCACCTAACGTAATTTTACACTGAATAACTTACCAACAAAATGTCTGATTATACAGATTGGTGGAAGCAGTTCTCTATTTTAAAAACTACTACAAACCAATATGTAAGACATATTGCAACAAAGAAGTTGTTTACAATTAATTTAAAAACAGATAAAATAATGAGTAAAAAAGTCGTATTAATCACCGGAACAAATAGTGGATTTGGATGGCTTACAGCGAATAGCCTTGCTTCCCTTGGATATACCGTATACGGAACCATGCGCGATACTAATGGGAAAAACGCTGACAGAGCAAAAGCCCTAGCGCGTGTCGAAAATGTAACAGTCTTGGATGTATCATTAACAGATGAAAAAAGTGTTAAAAACGCTATTGAAACGATCGTCGCCAAAGAAGGTACAATCGACATTCTGATAAATAATGCAGGGGTAACAATGTTTGGTATCACTGAAAGTGCCAGCCCCTCTGATGTAAACAAAGTATTTGATGTCAACGTAATCGCTCCATGGAGACTGATGAAATTAGCATTACCCTTTATGCGCAAACAAGGAGAAGGTTTAATAATTAATATATCAAGTGGCTACGGAAGATTCTCATCACCTTTCTTTGGTGTATACAGTGCATCAAAATTTGCTTTAGAAGGACTTAGCGAAAGCTCACACTATGAACTACGACCATTGGGAGTAGATGTAGCAATTATTCAGCCAGGCGGCTTTCCTACTGAAATGTCGCAGAAAATTCAATATGGTTCGGATGCTTCAGTTATTGATGAATATAAACCTTTAGCAGAGTTTCCGGAAAAAATGTTTGCTGCAATGGGGCAAATGTTTGATACGATCAAACCAAATCCACAAGAAGTTGCGGATGCAGTGATAAAATTAGTTAGCTTACCTCAAGGACAAAGACCATTGAGAACAGTTGTGGATCCAAGTATCGGTGAAATTACTAAAAAAGCAAACGATGCTGTACATCAACAGTATACAAAAGTTTTAACTGCCTATGGATTAGAAGATCTTTTGAATTAAACACCTTAACATACACAGCAAATTAATCAAAGAATTAACTGGATAATAAAAAGAGCTACCTTAATATTTGGATAGCTCTTTTTTTATTCGGAAATCTTTCATACAAAAAATTACATTATTAATTCTGGCTATATAATATCATTGCCAAATAACAACTTTTAAACTCGCAACTCCGCACTCTAAGTCAGAGTAGTCAGCTATCGAAATCAGCTGCAAACAATTAATATATACTTTTTACAATTTAATATGGCCCTAACAATTAGGATGGCTCTAGAATCAGATTTCGTCCAATAATTGTAGAGTAGCCAATGGTCTAATATTTATAATGCAATTATAGGCATCCAGCTTCGATATAAAAACTTATTTATAATCAATCAGGGAATATTATTCAAAAATTATAGTCACTATAAGAAACAGCTCACTTTACTATAGATTTTAGTATGGTATCAGCTATTCTTTCAGCTATAGCAATCACGGTTACATTTGTGGCAACGGAAATAATGTCCGGGAAAATAGATGCATCTACAACGCGAAGGGATTGAATGTGATGCACCCTACCCTCTAAATCAACTACAGCCTCTTTTGAGTCAATTGAACCCATTGGTGCGCTTGAGGTGGGATGAGAATAACTGGCAATATTTCTCTTTATGGCCATTGCTAAATCTTTATCTGACTTTATATTAGCGCCAGGAGCAATCTCTGAATGTATCAAATTAGATAATGGGGCTGTTCCAGCAATTTTTCTAGCTAATTTAGCCCCTTCTATCATTCGGTCGAGATCTGAATCATCATTTAAGAAATTTAAATCTACCTTAGGATTGACAGTGGGATTTGTAGTCTCAATCCAAACTTTTCCTTTCGAATTTGGTGTCGTTACAGACACAGCTAATACAAATCCCTTTCCAGTAGGGCTCCATTCGTCGGGAAATAAATGAGTCGCCGTAATATGAAGATCTAATTCTCTTTCTTTAGAAGTTGATGTTGATGTCCATAGTTTTGCGCCAATGGGTGGCGAATTCGTTTCAACCATTTCTTTATGAAGGGCATAAGCTGCATAATGAAAAGGATGATCTTTTATATTTTTACCAACAGGAAGGTCAGCATTCACAGTTATTGATAGTTTCTCTAAATCATTTTTATCTCCAATACCAGAACGAAGTAATATTGCTGCACTTCCAAAAGTTCCGCCTGAAATAATAATTTCATTACCTAAAAATTCAACTCCGTTAGCTAACACAATCCCAATAGCTTTCTTTTCTTTAATCAATACTTTGTCAACTACCGCCTGTGAAAGGATCGTGAGATTTTTTCTTTCCCGGACAGCATTGGTTAAATATGCCATTCCTGTATTGACTCGTACACCATTAACAACATTCATACGATATGGACCGACACCATTAGCATTGGCACTATCAAAATCGTTGATTAATTGGTATCCAACTTGAACCGTCGCATCAACAAAAGCCTTTTGAACATTTGTTATGTCACTCCGTAATAACTGCCGAACGGGCAATGGTCCATCAAAACCATGAAGCCCCTTATCTCCCGAATCACTTGCCTCTAATTTCTTAAAATATGGAAGAAGCTCATCAAACGACCAGCCAGGAAGATTCCATCTTTTTAAGTCTTCGGGCCGCGCACGAAGAGCCACAGCACCATTAATGGCCGAACTTCCACCTAAAATTTTCCCCCTTGGCAAATCTATTCTATTTCCATAAAAGGTGGGTTCCGATTGAATGCCCCAATCATGTACAGCCTCCCCCCCTACATTATTTGCACTTGAAATTGTACTGGGGTATCCCCATGCTGGGTAATCATTTCCCCCTTCTATAAGTAAGACATTTAAATTACCATTTTCACTCAAACGTGATGCCATCACAGCTCCAGCGGAGCCAGCACCAACGACTATAAAGTCATATTTTGCACGCAGCTTTTTTGAATTTCTCATAATATCTAATGTATAGTGTAAATTATATCCTAGAATATACCTTTACAATCTCATGACCAAATGTGTAGTTGGACCATATTAATGATTGTTTTTTTACTCATGGCTCAAAAGATTTTTTTGACTCTAGGTAGAGTACTACTCTTCAATTTTAGAATTATAGTATTGTCCGATTCTACATAATAAATATGCATCAGATTAATGCTCAAATTCGATGATAAAAGATAAAAAGTACAATTGACTTTTGTCAACATTGGACAATAACCTACAGTAAGTCTCATCAAGGTCTAAATCGACATAGATAAACCAAATTCAAAATTTAGTCAATCTCTAACCATCCCTTAAATAACTTTAGAATCAATGGCATTGCAAAGTAGACCATACAGATAGATATTATTGTTCCAATTAGGACACCAGCCACAAATGTTGACGAAATGCCTAAATGCGTTAGAATTAGTTGCACTAAAATCGGAATAACTTGTGTAAGCGGGTAAACTGCAATTATAGAAACTACTACTTGTTTCCATTTCTTTATCGTCTTTTTAGACGAAATATCAAACCAAAAATTATCATGTTCATGCAGTATTTCTCGCCTTTCTATGGCAATTCGTTCAAGTTCTTGCAGCAATTTCTTTCTTGTAGCCGAACATAGCCATTTCTGTGCATTTGCTTTGTTATCAAACCGTAATACAACAGAATGATACGGTTGCTTCGGATTAAGTGGCAAATCAGTTTTATCTAAAAAGCCATCGGCAAGTTGACTGTTCGCATCCATCCTTTCTCTCCATTCATCGAATTTTTGACGTTCTGCAAGCAGCTTATATCGAACAATAATAGTGCTGTTCATAATCTATATGATTACAATGTACCCGCTCCGTGAAATATGTGCTTATATTCAACAAAATCGTGAATAGCATTCAAACCATTAAGTCTACCCAATCCACTCATCTTATATCCCCCCTCTTCAAATTCATCATTTACCACAGCCCAATTGTTGATCCATACAGTTCCAGCATCCAATTCGCGAATTACTTTTAAAGGCAAATCCACATTTTGGCTCCAAACGGAAGCTGCCAAACCAAATTGGCTGTCGTTTGCCAAAGCAATTGCTTCTTCGGGCGTATCAAATATTTGGACAGTTGCTACTGGACCAAAGATCTCTTGTTGAACGATATCAATTTTATTATCCTCTGGTTTTACCTTTAGTAAGGTTGGGCGATAGAAAGCTCCGGAAGTAAGGGAACCATGAGTAATTTTACCGCCACGAACCAAAATTTCTGCACCATCAACAATCGCCTTTTCCACTAAAGCATCTATCCGGTCAACATTGGCGTGATCAATAATTGGTCCCATGTCACTGGTCGGATCCGACGCCGGTCCTACTTTTACTTTTTCCAAACGCTTTGTAAACTGTGTGATAAAGGAATTTGCGATACCACTTTGTACTAGAATACGGCTTCCAGTCATACAGAATTGTCCAGCGAAAACGGTAATTGCTTTCTCAAGAACAGGGAGGGCCTCATCTAAATTGGCGTCGTCAAATATCAACATGGGAGTCTTGCCTCCTAACTCAAAACCAAAACGTTTCAATTTCGACGCTCCGTTTTGCATCAGAATACTACCAGTAGACGTGCTGCCGGTATAGGAAATTGTCGGTACATCAGGCGACTCAACCATTAAGGAAGCACCTGCATGACCACTTTCAGTAAACTGATTGATAACTCCTATTGGCAAAGTTTTGACGGAAGCCATCACTTCATTAATGACATAGTTTGTCTGCGCCGTTTGGGAAGGCATCTTAATAACAGCTGTACATCCAGCAGCTAATGCGGGAGCCAAAGAACGAATCATAAGAATGATTGGCGAATTCCAGGGTGCAATGATTCCTGCTACCCCAATAGGCTCTGCTAATAACATACTAAATCTACCTGGTTGGGTCTCCAAAGCACGGCCAAACTCAGTTAAAGCTTGTGCCGCATAATAACGCAGTTTAGGTGCAACCAGACTAATTTCAAATATGGCTTCTCTGGCTACCTTGCCATTCTCCATCATTAATATCTCTTTTAGCCTTTCCGTATTTGCCTCGAAAGCATCAGCAAGTTCATTTAAAACTTTATATCGCAAATGTCTATTGTGTTTCCAATCAGAATTTTTGTAAACTTCTTTCGCAACTGTTATTGCCTTTAAAGCCTCTGCCTGACCTCCATCTGCATATACACCGATTTTCTCGCCTGTAGCTGGGTTTATACTATCCTTGTGGATGGCGCTATCAACCCATTCACCGTTTATCCAATTTAATGCTATTTTACTCATTTCAAATTTCTTATACTATTAATATCACAGTTTAAATTCAATTCCGTTTGGGTCACTATGGAAAGTTCCTGCCGGAGTAATCCTAAAACTTCCAGTTGTTGCAAGTGTATCTTCTAGGAACATGAAATGATAAATCTTTTCATCCTTCACCTTGGCCAATATTGAAAATGGAGAAGTTACCTGTTTATTCAGTGTTCGGGAAGTGTAAGTAAAGCTTCCAAAAACTGCTACTTTTTCATTTTCTGAAAAAATATCCTGCACCTCAAAATCTTGAATTGTCCAAAATTCATTAACCCCAGCAAAGGTATTAATAAACCCTTCTGCTCCTTCATGATGAGTGCCCGCCCAAGGTAATATTGATTGTAGTTCAGGATTATTAAAATTTAAGGAAATGTAAGTGGCATTCTTATCAACTACTGATTCAATCACTTCAGGATTGGTAGTGTTTGCTAAAAAAAGTTCGATAGTTTCTTTTGGTGTTTTCATTTCTTTGATTTTTATGTTTAATAATAATTTAATTCCAAAGGGACTATATGTTATCTTGATTATTTAATTATCAATAGGTTTAGGATTTACCACTCGGAAATACATAATTCAACCCTAAATATTGTAATCAACATAAACATGATTAAAAGTTACCCTCAATTTCAACATGTTATTAGCATTATAATAAGCTGTAATTAAGGTCGTAATGCCTTTAACATAATATCAACAAAATTAGGAGGAAACAACTTACAACAAAAGGTATGAAAGTGTTAATCAGTGGTAAAAATCGGTCAGAAAAATTATTGTCAATTGGATATGCCGACTTTAGATTGTTAGCACCATGGTATAGCTTGATGTTGTCATCGATACTATAGGAATAATCCCCAATAAAAAGTACCGTAAGCATCTTATTTGGAGATTTCTGCGAGATGAAGGATTATTATTTAAAGAATTCAGTAAATATGGAGTATATATTAATGAAACAAACTCATAAATGCATTAAGTAACGGATCTGACGTATTTTCTTTTCGGTAGATTAGAACAGTTTTGATCGCTCCTATTTCTGTAGGGAGAGAGAATATTTTTAGTTTTCTTTCCTTGTAAAACGTCGTAATTAATTCCTTAGGCAAAAAACTAAAACCAATCCCAGACTCAATGAAATTTACCACGCCTTCAATAGAACTCATTACCGTCCTATGGTAATTGCTAATTTTTTTACTTCCTAACCACGACTCCAATCTAGCTCTGAAAAAACATCCCTGATCAAATACAATTGTCTTTATTTGCAATTGCTGAACTAACTCATCCAGACTGCTTATTCCGATTGGTGCAACGACGACTAAAGATTCGTCCATAATATGCACTTGTCCAAGTTCTTCGGAATCTATTGGAGCAGGGACAAAAGCTGCATCTAATTTGAAATTTAACACATCATCAATCAATTTATCTCGCATCGCGGATTTAAAATCAATTTCGATTTGGGGAAATTTAGCCGCTAATTCATTGACAAGGCCTGGGCCTCTAAGTGCCATAGTTGTCTCCAAAAAACCAATTCTTATTTGCCCATTAATTGTGTTCCCCCCCCCTAATGAGAGCTTGGTCTCAGCTATAATATTTGAAATTTTCTTGCTGCTTTCCAGCAATGTAAAACCCGCCGGAGTGAGCGATACCTTACGTGAAGTACGTAGAAATAGTGCTGTTCCAAATTCGTCTTCTAGAATTTTTATTCTCGCTGTTACATTGGATTGGACTGTATGCATAGCCTCAGCCGCCTTGGTAAAGCTTCCATGGTAGGCTACCGCATCAAATAATTTTAGGTCATTTAAATTCATTATCACAAATTATGATTCAAACTATCAGTATTAATCGTTTATTATAATCAAAAATACTATTTAACTTTGAATAATGAAAAAATTAAGCACTAAAGTTATATGGATTAGCATCCTTGTAATTTTTACATTATCAACAAACTATAAAATTATGGCACAATCATTTTCAACAACAAAGTTAGGTGCAGAATCAATTGCACACAAAATTTACCACCGCAAGGTCGAAGTAGCAGGTCATCAAATCTTTTACCGTGAATCTGGCCCTAAAGACGCTCCAATAATATTAATGCTGCACGGATATCCAACGTCATCGCATATGTTTAGAAACTTAATTCCGATTTTGAATCAAAAGTATCATATTATCTCACCCGACCTTCCGGGATTTGGATTTTCAGATTCTCCAGAAAGAGCCGACTTTAACTATACATTCGAAAATTTAGCCATTGTAATGCAAAAATTTATAGAGAAATTAAACCTCAAAAGATTTGCCGTCTATGTTTTTGATTACGGTGCACCAACTGGATACAGGATAATGCTTAACAATCCGGAAAAAATAACTGGCTTTATCTCACAAAACGGAAATGCTTACACGGAAGGTCTTGGACCAGCATGGGACGCTGTTAAAAAATATTGGAAAAGCAACGACAATAAAGATCGTGATGCCTTACGAGGATTCGTAAAAGAACAGGAACTTAAATTTCAATACTTTACAGGTGTCGATGATCCCGAATTAATCGCTCCTGAAACCTATTTGTTAGATCAATATTTTCTAGATCGTCCTGATTCCGATGAAAAACAGCTCGATTTATTATATGATTATCAAAATAATATAGCGTTATATCCTGCTTTCCATAAATATTTCAGGAAGCACCAGCCTAAAGCGTTGATCGTATGGGGCAACAAAGATCCTTATTTCCTTCCTGCTGGAGCTGAGGCTTATCGTAATGATCTGTCTAATGCAGACGTAAAATTCTATAATACAGGGCATTTTGCACTTGAAACACATGCTATCGAAATCGGGCAAGATATACTTCAATTTATGGAAACTCTTCCTAAATAGAACATTTGTAATTATTAATTATCAAATCAAGAATCAATTATTAATGGCCCTATTTCTGTTTAGTAGGGCCATTAGGAATCTTATACAATAAACTTAATACATAATAATTAGCATACTGGATCGATTAATATTAATTGCAATGGTCTAGATAAAAACAATTTTATTATAAAAAAAATTTATATTATATTTACAACTAGTCTACTGCTATGCATCCACTTCTTCAGTATATAAATAGCTACGCCACCACTTTATTAACAGAAAAGGATTTCACCTATTTCATCGGGCATTTTATTGAAAAAAAAATCAGAAAAAAACAATATCTGCTCCAAGAAGGAGATATTTGCAAATATATGGCATTCATCTTAAAAGGATCAATGAGAAAATTTTATGTTGATGAAAAGGGTTTGGAACACAATGTAGATTTATACGTTGAAAATTGGTGGGCAGGAGACCGTGAGAGTTATGCGCTACTCACGCCCACCCAATTCAATATTGATGCGTGCGAAGATTGTGAACTACTACTACTTTCTAGAGAAAACAACCTCAAACTACAAACGGAATGCCCCTCATTTAACGAATTTAGATTAAAATTGGACGAGCTAAATCAAATTGCCAATCAGAAAAGAATTACCAGTACCATCAGCAATTCCGCAGAAAAACGTTATGCTGATTTTATTGAACGACATCCCTCTTTTGTCCAGCGATTCCCTCAACACATCATTGCTTCTTACCTTGGAATAACGAAAGATACCTTGAGCAGAATACGAAAAAGATCCCTGAAGAGGTAAAATCGTCTCCAATTTATATTTTAGATGATATAAAATTATAATTTCCCATCGCAATACATTTCTCCAAAATGCTCAACTAAGATAATGCCACTGAATATAAAAATATCGACAAATGTCGACAATTTTATATGCCATTTATCTATCAAAATTATTCCATAGTTGATTTAAATTTGTTTAATCAAATATTTTAAGACAATTATGAAAAACACACCCTCAGCTGGCCTGGTTGATTCACTTCGTCCAGACAACATTGATACGATCTTGATCGATCATGAACCATTTCAATTTATGAATTTAAAAACTAAGAATCTACGATGATCATTAACACTCCTGTGGATTAGGCGAAAGTATAACAGGTACACCTCTTATTTACAAACGTAGCACCCCTCCACTTAATATAGTTGAAGTTATAATTGCCGTCAAGCTTAATAATAAAAACAAATGCATCCTAAAATTCATCTTGCATCCACAAATTCAATATCTAACCTCCTTAATTATGGAAGTGATATTCCATGCTGATTGAATTTATTTGAAAAGGAATAATTATTTTCTATTTAAAGTTATAATTAAGATGAACAAAGATCTAGCGGAATTAATGGAAACAAATCTGGCTTATGTCTGGAATGAGAGAGACAGCTATATCCGGTTTAAATCAATTGCGGCGATTTATTCAGAGCAATGCTTATTACATCTGGGGCACCAAGTATCTGGCTATACGGCTATAAATAAAAGCCTACAGAAAATTCTTGGTTCCATACCCACATCTTTTAACTTCTTTCAGCTTGGGCAAACCGAGACCAACAGTAATATAGGCAGGTTATTGTGGGGGCTTGGCCCAGATATAAACAATATCGTAGCCACGGGAATGGATATTGCAGTTTTCGAAAATGGAAAAATAAAGTCATTATATGTCTTCCTGGACTAAGATCATATAAAATATCACAATTAAATTTAAAATAATATGAATTCATTGATAACATCGGAAGCTTCGATATTAGCTTCACAAAAAACAAAAAAAATAACAACTCGTAAAGAATTTATTAAAGTTGAAAAAAATATCAAACTGCATGTAACGGACCTCGGAGAAGGAAACCCTATCGTTTTGATACATGGATGGCCCTTAAGTAATGCGATGTTTGAATACCAATATCATAGCCTAATAGAAAATGGATATCGGGTAATTTGCATTACTCTAAGAGGATTTGGAAAATCAGATAAACCTTATAGTAATTACAATTATGATGTTTTTGCGCAGGATATCCATATAATAATTAAAAAATTAAATCTTCAAAACGTCACCTTAGGTGGCTTTTCTATGGGCGGAGCAATCGCAATCCATTATGTTGCAAAGTATAATAATCCTGTAATACAAAAACTTGCTTTATTTGGAGCTGCGGCTCCGCAATGGACCGCACAAAATGACCCCTCGATCCATTTCACCAAAGAAAGTGTAAATGAATTAATTGCGCTAAGTAAGATTAACAGACCAAAGCTCATAGAAAATTTTGGTAAGCTTTTCGCTGCTAACAATAATGCTTTACCACTTGGCATTACAAATTGGCTATATGGCATCAACATGGAAGCGTCTGCATATGCCACCACCCAGAGCTTAATAGCCTTACGTGATTCGGACCTGAGCAATGAACTCTCACAAATTAGTTTACCTACTGCTATTTTTCATGGTGAACTAGACGCAATTTGTAAATTCTCACTAGCCGAGCAAATCCATCGGGGAATCGCAAACTCTTATATAGTAAAATTTAGGAATAGTGGACATGGTTTATTTCTCGAAGAGAAAGAAAAATTTAATTCGGAATTGATTGCATTTTTGCAAAAGTAATACAGGGATATAAGATACGAAGTTATACATTCAGATGAACGATACATTATTGGGTAGGCGATATTTGATGTATTCAGGTATTCTCATCATCGAACTTTTTTTTGAAACAGACTGCTCAATGGTTATTACAGTCATCGAAGGAGGATCATTAGCGCGAAGTGGTTATACCGAACGCGTTGATATCAGCATTTTAAAGCTTCGAACAAAGCTTTACCTTGTCACTTGGAAGGAACAATCAGGAGCCACTGTAACCCACATTGAAGATCATGAAAATGGAATTGCCTATTATAATACAACATTAGCTGATGGCACATTTCACACGATGCGAGGTACAATTTGGTTACTCGAAAAATAAATAATTTCTAAAAAAATTGCCCACCATTAAGCGCGATAGGCTTAGGCTAAATAATCTAAATAAATTAAATACTCAAAAAAAAGAAATACCATTATGGAAATATATGAATATTCGAAAGAGGAAATCACGATTATCTGGAAACCACAGATATGCCAGCATGCCGGCATTTGCGTTCATACGTTATCTAAAGTTTATAATCCAAAGCAGCGTCCGTGGATTAGACCTGAAAATGCAAGCATACAGGAAATTATGGACCAAGTGGCCAAATGTCCCTCACAGGCATTAAGTATTAAAAACAAGAATTCTAAGCAGGTTTAAATAGCAACGTGATGTATTCTACCATCTTAAACAATATTTCTAAATACGTAACATTAGACGCACAAGAAGAGTTGCTTTTTACCGGAATGCTCACTTTTAAATCTATTCCAAAAAAAACAATTGTTCTTAAGGCTGGAGATATATGTGACTTTAATGCCTACATACAAAAAGGGTGTATCCGTATTTTCTATATAGATGACAATGGATACGAAGTAACATTATCTTTTGCAACACAAGATTGCTGGGTAAGCGATGTGAGCTCATTTTACGAAAGGATTCCTTCCTTATTTTCAATCGAGACATTAGAAGAGACCGACATATATTTTCTATCTTCTCATGCTAAAGAGGAAATATGCAAATCAATACCAAAACTTGAGGGAGTATTTTATAATCAAATAATACAGAATTTATCTTCAATTCAAAAAAGACTGGTAAAAATTTTCACTACAACAGCTACTGAAAGGTATGAAGAATTTATTAGCGTATATCCATCAATTCTACGCAGAATACCTTTATATTATATTGCATCTTACTTAGGTATAACACAAGCCTTTTTAAGTAAAATTCGCAAAAACTTCACTAGAAAAGGTAGTATGAAATAAGATTAATGGTATTCTGCTGACAGTCCACACAATAAACTATAACGCATGATTGATTAACAGAATATGCAGAAATAAAAAACACATTAGATAGTAAGACTCATGACACAGATAATCCCAACTACTATAGAATCAAGCCCGTATAGTATTACACTTAGAGCAGTACTATTTCTAATCCAAATCTTGTTTTTCTTATCGTATTTGTCATTACTATTTATAGGAATAGAAAAATACAGGCTGGATGTACGTCAACTCAGTATCATTTCCAAATGACTATTAAAAAGATTATTCTCTTATTATAGCTACTCTTATAACAAAATCTTGTTTTCTCAAGACTTACAATAATACAAAGGAAGGAAATTATTGCATATTGTAAAGCTCCAGTGCACTGTATCAGAGAATTAAAACATCTCTGCGATTTTCAACAAGCAAAGAGTCCTACCAATCGTTTGTAGGTGTACTCCAAGCGTAACTGATTCATGCAATAAAAAAGTTTAGGGAATTAGTATTAAAAGAGCGATTGACGAAACTGTTCAGGTGAAATTTTGCTGTATTTTTTAAAAAACTTTGTAAAGTTGGTAGGCTCGTTAAATCCTAATTTGTATGCAATCTGCTTGATTTGGAGTGAAGGGTCAATAAGCATACGCTTGCTCTCCATTAATAAAGACTCTTGAATAATTACTTTGGGTGATTTACCAAAATGCAACTCACAAAATTTCTGGAGGCATCGAATACTTATGTCGAGCTCTTTAGCAAAATATGATACTGTTGATTGTTTTCCTACAGAAACCTCGACTAATCTCTTAAATTGTAAAGCATATAGCAATTCCCTATTTTTTCGAATGGAGTTGTCAAAATTACCTCTTATCAACCTTACTAAAAATAACAATAAGGTCGAAAGATGATTTTGTAATAAGTTCTCTTGCAATGTATCATATGGATTTGACAATTCCTGCTTAATCATATGAATCATCAGATCAACATTCTCCCGTTTATCATCATCCAAATGAAATGGGCAGTCAAATGATAATTCATTTAGAAACCTTGAAATTTCTGATAAAAAATATTGAGGAGATTTATGCAATAAAAAATCCTCGGCAAAAGCTATAATAACACCCTCTGAATCAAAACCTGGAAGAAAAGCATGAACCTGATTAGGCCTAATTATTAAAAAATCGCCCTGTTTAATTTCACATACCTGAAAGTCAAGCAGGTGCTTCACCCCCCCTTGTGTTACAAAAAACAAAATATAGAAATTGGTGCGATGAGGCCTAACTACGCTTCCTTTTCCTTTGCGTAATCGCTCAGACAAAGAAATAATGTGTATCTTCTGTCTCTCATTACTGATGGGAGTAAAATTAAAAGTCTCGATTTGTCTCATAAACCCATCAATGAGTTAGCTATACATTTATAATTATACTTTTCCATTTTTAACTTACTTTATCATAAAATTCAGATTACTAAATTATTCTTCTGTTACTTTGCCAATTACTCAAAGCTTTTACCATTGTATCTATGTTTAATATATGATTTAATTATTTTGATAACCACCATAGTATTTAACTGGGCTCCATGAAGGAATAACGGGTAGTGGTGTTGGAGCGTAATCGCTGTATTCGTTATTCGCAAATACTATTTTACCATCAACGATGGTTAATTGGCTTGTAATATTTTTTATCTGATCATCTGATACTGCAAAATAATCCTTTTCTAGGATCACTAAATCAGCGAAATAACCTTTTGCAATTTTACCTTTTTTCTCTTCTTGTATTAATTCATAACCTTTATGAGTCGCTAGTCGCAATGCTGTAGTCCTATCTAATACGTTTTCTTTTGCCATAATTTGATTTCCCCCGATGGTTTTACCAGTCGTAATCCAATAGAGTGCAATCCAAAGATTATAAGAGGCTACACGCGTTCCATCAGTACCCAATCCAACGGGGATTCCTAATTCCAACATTCTTTTGACAGGTGGAGAATTTAGAGCGGGCTTTTTACCATAACGCTGAACAAAAATTTCTCCCTGATAGGCCATTCTATGTTGAATAGCGATTCCACCGCCAAGTAACTTGATACGTTGCAAATTCTCCTCACTTACTGTTTCAGCATGATCAATCAACCAAACTAAGCCATCGAGCGGGGATTCTTTGTCGACCCTTTCAATTACATCCAAAAATCGAGAGATACTCTCGTTGTATGTGGCATGTAGTCGGAAGGGCCATCTGTTTTTGATAAGTAGGCGTATTACTCTTTCTAATTGGAACTCCATAACAGGTGTAAGTTCTGGCCTTGGAAATAAAAAATTTTCAAAATCAGCAGCATCACCTACAATATTTTCCCCTCCTCCTGCAGCATGATAATCAACTTTATTCGTAGGTTTCTCAGCATGCAACTCTATCATACCTATCCATTTCTTGTAATCTTCAAATTCACTTCCCTTTTTTTGTGCAAATAAAAAATAGGGTAAACGAACAGTAATTTTTCCTTGTTTACTCAATTCGCCTGTTATACTGTAATCGTCAGGGAAATTTTGAAAACCTCCACCAGCGTCCATCACTCCAGTCACTCCAAGTCGATTCATCTCACTCATAAACTGAATGGTAGAATTTAATTCCTCAACCTTAGTGAGATTAGGTAATTTAGCTAATGTGGAATACAGAATAAATGCATTAGGCTCAGCAACTAACAAACCCGTTGGATTTCCATTTATATCTCTTTGTATTAACCCTTCGGACGGGTTATCTATATTGGCCGTTATGTTTAACGCCTTTAACCCAGCTTGATTTAACCAAGCTTTGCCATACAAATACAATATAAATGTAGGAACATTACCAGTAGCTTCATTTATTTCTTCTATGGTTGGAAGCCTTTTTTCCTCAAACTGATATTCATTCCATCCTCCCACAACGCGTACCCATTGACCATTTGGTGTACGCTGGGACTGCTCTTTTAGCATCTCTAATGCGCGTTTGATCGACTTTACACCATCCCACCTTAATTCAGAATTGTAGAAACGACCTGCCCGTATCATGTGCATATGACTATCAAACAAGCCTGGGATGACACGTTTACCTTTTGCATCAATAACTTTGGTCTTTTTCCCCTTTAATTTAAGAATTTGCTCATTTGTGCCAGTCCTCAAAATTCTATTTGCAGAAATAGCTAAAGCTTGAACTTCAGAATTTTTTTCATCTAAAGTAGAAATTTTCCCATTTGCTATAATAATATCGGCATGCTGTGCGTATAGCATCGATACGTTATAAAGAAAAGCGATAAGGAAAATGCTTTTAATTATTTTCATAATCATCTATTTATTAAAAAGGCAGATTTAACCCTGCCTTTAAGTTATTACTGTTTCTTAATGCTTTAACATTTCTCTTGCATATTGAACTCCTACGCCGTAAGCACCTCCATACTTAACGACCAAGTCGTTAACAGGCTTATATGTCTCTTGACGAGCCCAATCCCTTTGAAGTTCCAATAAATACTGCAATGAAGTAATTGGTTTTGCTCCTGCCTGAACCATACGTACTATTGACTGCTCATGAGCTTCTTTTGAAACATCTCCAGACGCATCGGTAATAACGTAAACATCATATCCCTCACTAATAGCCGATAGAACCGGGCCGACTATACAAACACTCGTCCATAATCCTGCCATTACTATCTTCTTTTTACCTTTACCTGTGATTGCTTTGTGCGCATTTACATCTTCCCAAGTATTCATAGTTGTCCTATCAATATAACCAGAAGTTGATTCAGGATAGAATTCTTGTATTTCTGGGAATACTGGGCCACTGAATGACTTTTCAGCAACAGTGGTCACAACAGTAGGCACATTAAAAATTTTTGATGCACCAGCCACTAGTCCGACATTATTTCTCAATTCTGTCGTCGAAATATTATGTGTAGCAAATGCCATTTGACCTTCGTGATCAATCAAAAGTAATGAGTGATTGGTTGGATTTAATAATTCAGGACTCGGTTTTTGAGCATAAACAGCAACTGAAGCCAAGCCCAACACAAATGATAAGATAACTTTTTTCATTTTTTATATATTTAATTTGATTACAAATAATTTTAATCCATTGTACTATTAACAAACAGCTTTTTAAACGCCTCTCTTACACATACCCACAACAATTATAAACTTTTAATCACCTATAGGTAATTGCATCCATTGGAATAAGCATCGCAAATCTCACAGGACAAATAGACCAATTTCATAGGCATTAGTAGTATCACAAAGTTCCAGTATTATAAACTAAAACTTGTTTAACTAGTTAAAGATCGGCTTATTAAATATCTATCCTGAAGGACGATAGATTTGCAAATAGAGGATTTACACGTTAAAAAGAGGGCTTTGCTCCCTTATACTATAAGATCACTTTGAAGATAATGGATGTTTTAAGTGAAATATGATCTATCGCTCATTGACCCTGGGAATTACTTCTTCGCCTATAATTTTAATAGATTGTAATAATTGTTCATGATTGAGACCTGCATTATCCATTTGGAATGTAAAGCGATCTACTCCTCCCAGCGCTTCACTATGCCTAAGTATTTTGGCAGCAACCTGTTCGGGTCCTCCCACTACAAGTGCTCCTTTTGGCGCAATCATCCTTTCAAAAGCTTCCTTTGTGACAGGAGGCCAGCCCCGCTCCCTGCCTGCTTTAGTCCACAATTCAGCATATCCTGGATAGTATTCAACAATGGCTTCTTCATCTGTTCGTGATACATAACCTGGTGAATGTAGTCCCACCGAAAGTTGATCCGGCCTAAAACCGGCTTCATGGCCAGCTTTTCTATATAAGTCAACCAATGGGCGAAAACGAGCGGTATCTCCGCCTATCACGGCTACCATTAATGGAAGTCCAAGCTTTCCAGCTCTAACAAATGACTCTGGAGTCCCCCCTACCCCCAACCAAACTGGTAACTTTTTTTGAATAGACCTGGGATAGACAGGCTGATTAACCAACGAAGAACGGTATTTGCCTGACCACGTAACAAATTCATTCTCTCGGATAGCTAAGAGGAGTTCCAGTTTCTCATTGAAAAGCTCGTCATAATCACCTAAATTATACCCGAAGAGTGGAAATGATTCGATAGCAGAGCCTCTTCCTACGATAAGCTCTGCCCTTCCTTTTGAAATCAGATCTAAAGTCGCAAAATTTTGGTAAACTCGTACAGGGTCCGATGTACTGAGAACCGTAACAGCACTTGTTAAACGTATTCTCTCTGTCCTAGCAGCAGCAGCAGCAAGAATTACCGCCGGTGCGGAATCCAGAAATCCCTTTTTATGATGTTCACCGATACCATATATTGCAAGTCCCGACAAGTCGGCCCTTACAATTCGTTCCAATAATTGTTCCATAGCATCAACACTTTGAAGCGTTTTATTACCGTAAAGAGCTGAAGCAAAACTATCAATTCCTATTTCCATATTTTATAATCTCGATGTACAAATGTATTTGAGGAAAGAATTTACGGCTAAGATAGGTGATTTGGTGAGGGGCCTCCGGCAGGCTTGCTTTTATCCTCTGGTAAAGGAACAAACTCTTGATTGTCCATTGGAGGTAGAATAATACGTCCTTGCTTCCAATCCTCTTTCGCTTGTTCGATCCTTTCCTTTTTGCTAGAAACAAAATTCCACCATATAAATCTCTCACCGAGATGTTCTCCACCGAGCATCATGACAGTACTTTGCTCTTTAGCGATTAGCAAAGGATCTATACCCTTTGTAAAAACGAGTAACTGACCAGATTTATAAATAATACCGTTAACTTCAAGACTCCCCCTCACAATATATGCCCCTCTTTCACTATGTCCGACTGGTAGGCCAAAATGTGCTCCTTGATCCAATTCAACATGGACGTAAAATAAGGGGGAATGTGTTTTGACCTCACTTGTCAGGCCATAAGCATCACCTGCAATCAGCCGCATCCAGACCCCTTTGTCTGTAAACACAGGTAACTGAGTGGGCTTATAATTTGTGAATGATGGATCGCTTTCTTCCTCTTTTTCCGGAAGTGCCACCCAAGTCTGTATCATCTCAAGTTTACCTCCTGCAAGCATTACAGGGTCTTCAAAGCGCTCACTATGAACTATCCCTTTACCAGCTGTCATCCAATTTACTTCTCCAGGAGTAATTATTTGCTCTACACCTAAACTATCTCTATGGGTCACCATACCGCTAAAGAGGTAACTTACTGTAGATAAACCGATATGTGGATGAGGTAATACATCCAAACTTCTTATAGACTCTATTGGAATATTCAAGGGGCCTCCATGATCCATAAAAATAAAAGGACCAATCATTCTACGGAGTTGGTAAGGCAATATCCGCTTAACAGCAAAACCTTCTGAAATTTGAGCCATTCTGGCTTCTATAACAATATCTAACATATAACAGAAAATTAAAACTTAACATGAAATAATATAAATTTCGTAATGTTCATTTTAAAAGCACATTCAACAAAATTATATCCTGGAAATATTTAAGAATACCTGATATTCAAGTTCCCAGATTGATTAAAAATAGTAAATCCGATATTTGATGTAATTGATTAATTTTACACATCCTATAGGATATTCATAATTAATGTATTCAACAATATTATATATTTGTTGCCACAGAGCCTTTTTCTAATGGTACTAATAAATGCAGGAGATACACCTAAATATGAAGCGATATAGTATTGTGGTACTCTAGCTGGAACTGAAGGATACATTTTTATAAATTCTAGATAACGTTCGGTCGCAGATTTAAGAATCATATTCACTAGCCTATTTTGAAAAACGGATAAATTTCGTTGCACTAATAATCTAAAGCTTCTTTCAAGCTTCGGAATTTTAGCAAATAATTTCTCCTTAGTTTCTAAGGTAAATACATACATTTCAGTATCTTCTAGGGTTTCTATGGTAAAATCTGAAATACTTTTCTCATAAAAAGAACATATATCAGTTATCCAACAATCCTCTATCGCAAAAGACAACGTTACTTCACAACCACTTTGATCCATATAATAAACACGGGCACAGCCTTTTTTTATGAAACCTTCAAACTGACATATATCACCTTCATGGTGAATAATCGTTTTTTTAGGTATCATCCTTAATTCCAGCACACTTTCAAAAAAACGTTTTTCATCAGTGGTTAGCGAAGTAAATCTGGAAATGTTATTTAAAATCATATCGTCCATAAATCACGCATTTAAAAAGTGAATAGATTCCAAATTCAATGAAAGTTTAATATTTAAATAAACAACTACTCTAGCAGGTATTCGAAAGTCTATTTTAGAAATAGGATTTCAGTTAAAATTAATGGTTAGTTTACCCCTGTGTTCACAATCAGTATTTGTATTGAAAAAAATATATGAACTCAACTTGCTAAATCAAACAATTCATTTAGCAAGCTAAGTTCATTTTATTTCATCCAAAACTATTAAAGTAGGACTTTTTATTAATAATCAGCTTCTATCAATTTCTCTTCACATAAAAGATTATAGAATAAATATCGCTCCAATTATTTTTTTGAAGCGGAGTCAAACCCAAACTGGATGCCAGCTGTACCGCCTGTCTCTATAAATAATTTCAAAAATCCAGGAACTGTCTCCGTTCTTTTCCAATCTCTTTGGAGCTCACAGAATAATTGGACAGTACTAATTGGTACTGCTCCAGCATTTTCTAAGCGTTTAATAGCGGTATCATGTGCAACCTTAGATGTTCCACCTACAGCGTCAACCACCATATATACTTCATACCCCTCTTTAAGCGCATCCAGAACTGGAAAAGCGAGACATGCCTCCGTCCATAATGCGGTGAATATGAGTTTTTTTCTTCCTGTTGCTTTTACAGCTTCTACAAATTCTCTATCCTCCCAAGAATTTATTGATGTCCTATCAATAGATGGAATTCCTTCCAAATGTTTCTTAATT
The DNA here is from genome assembly GCF_013167215.1 of Sphingobacterium prati. GTDB lineage: Bacteria > Bacteroidota > Bacteroidia > Sphingobacteriales > Sphingobacteriaceae > Sphingobacterium > Sphingobacterium prati. The sequence continues at coordinate 1,221 of NZ_JABJWY010000014.1, read as the reverse complement.
TGAGGGATGGTTTCGTGGTTAAGTCCTGAATTCACATTAACTGTTGATAGGACAATCGGCACATTATATAATTTAGCGGCTTCGATTGTTCCATTAATATTATTAATTAATAATTGCCTATCCATAGATGCAATAGAATTAATCTGAGGAGCTTGATAATCAATAATGATTAAAACTGAATTATCACCAGTTAGCAGATGGTCTGCTTTTGTGTCACGAATTGGTAAACTACTCATTTTACTTTATTATTTAGTGTTATTATTAAAATTATTCTGTAATATAAATTAGCATATTCAAGCCATTGCGAATAGTCACAATTCTGCAGAGCAATATAAAGCGGATTGCTCTTACATCTCCTTGACCTAAATTAGCATTATAATCAATATTGTACACCTCAATTGATAAGGATCTGCCAATATAAGGCAAGTCAGAAACAACCTATCCTCGATTCAGTATACTCTGCAACTTGTTGATTATTATCTCACGTTTTTTTCAACCACCGCACTAAAGTAAGGGATAATATGAAGCAGATCCGCTGCTTCAAAAAATTCTTTCCGCGCTCTAGTATTCAGTATTCATAAAGCAAATTTAGTAGATGTCGAACGCTAGAATCGTAGATAAATGACAAAAAAAATTGTCGACATATATCTACTCCGCAACAGTTACTTTTTGCGAAATCAGAATACTACCTTAATAAATCGCTGGAACTATTGAAAAATATAACATAGCTATAGCTTTTAATACCTATCATTATTTAGGGAATTTGGAGGAAAGGAGGCTCAACCCCGAAAAAGCTATACAGTATTATGAAAAGAGTTTAGTCAATGCGAAAGAGGTAGGAAATAGAGACCTAATTAGAAAAAGTTATAAGTTTTTAGCGGACTATTATCGAACCTATAAATTAGGAAATGAAAAAGCTAGGGAATATGAACTAGCGTATGTTTTATTGAATGACTCCTTGGAAAGTGAAAATAAACAGGTAATAGATGTTGTCCTTAATCAGGTTTTGAATGCGAAAGACAAGGAGTCTGATATAAAGGTGTCAAAAGCGGTTAAAATTTCAATCGTAGCGTTGGTATTGCTTGTTGTGGCGGTCACCTATTTCGTATGGCGATCGAAGCACAACCGTAAGATTTTGGGCCAGAAAGAAGAGGCATTACAGGAAACGGAATCGATCAATAAGGAATTGACCGAGCAGATCGGGGAAAATAAATTCAATAA
>NZ_JABJWY010000013.1 GCF_013167215.1 Sphingobacterium prati | reverse complement strand
CTCTTGAGACTGCTAAAGCATTTAAGGAAATGGGATTACCAATAGCTGATATTGCTAAGGGCACAGGGCTTTCAGTCGAAGAGATCGAAAAACTCTAAGGTTCTTTATGGGTGACTGTCCCGCCAATGGATGAATGGCCGGAGCCGATTAAATTGGTTGACAAAGCGTGCATTTAGCTAACATTGCCTCATTTAACCGTTATAAGGGTGCCAATTTTGACGCCCTCTTTTTTCAGGTCATAGCTAATAATGTCTCCCTTGACATTCATCACGGGAGGCATTTCAATCTATTTTATCCTTTACAACAGTTTACGTTTTGCATCCTCAAATTCTGCTTGTGTAATCATTCCTTTTTCCATCAATCCATGTAATCGCTCTATTTCAGTCGCAGCATCTTTTTGGGTAATGGGGGAGATAGGCACATAATTATGAATAATGGGCTGAGAAAAATAGGGACGGTTGTATTTTAAATCAAAACTCTCTTTATTCATGGAGAGAAAAACGATAAAGTCAATCAAAGCAATAAATGCGGGTATAAGCGTCCAACAGAAAAGGAGATAAAGGAAACCTAATCCGGTCTGCCCTAGGTAAAATCTATGTGCACCAAATCCTCCAAGAAAAAATGCCATTAAAGCTGCAGTTGTTTTATCTTTCATACGTTATTGATTAATGTGGTTTGTATTGTCTTTTCAAACCTATGGATTGCTTTTCAAGTCTTCTTACGGTTTCCCGTAACCAATCCCACTTTCAAACCAATACCTTAGCCTTACAGCTTGTAATAATCTAGATAGTTAAAATTGACCAACATATTCATTCAAAATAAATAATGTATAGTAGGCTTTGGTATTAACCTTGCCCGATTGAAAAATAGCATGCCATGATGGTAACCACCACCAGTTCTGTTCTTTTTCTTTTAACTTCCTTATTTGCCTAAATACATTAGAATTAGCCTATGATGTCAATTTTGCTAAACTGAAACGGTTTTATTTTCAAAAATCACAATTTAATATGGCACCACTGCTAGCATTGCCAACAAGCTGCCGATATTGACTCAACCATTTAGAATTTAGTTTTTTTCTGATCGGAATAAAGCCTTTTCTTCGCAATTGCATCTCATCTTCGCTAATGTCAGCTGAAAGTATATGTTTGTCAATATCAATAACAATGTGGTCTCCGTTTTTTAGTAAGCCAATCAATCCGCCTTCAGCAGCCTCAGGTGAGACATGTCCTATCGCTATTCCGCGAGTAGCTCCGCTAAATCGGCCATCTGTTACCAACGCTACAGAACTACCCAATCCCATTCCCATGATTAGGCTTGTAGGTGTCAACATTTCCTGCATCCCCGGGCCACCTTTGGGACCTTCGTAACGTATCACCACAACATCGCCAGCTTTGATCTCACCGGCAAGGATGCCTACTATGGCCTCCTCTTGACTATCATAGCAAACTGCAATCCCGCTAAATTTCTTTTCGCCCGTGATTCCTGCGGATTTTACCACTGCTCCCTGCTCTGCAAGATTTCCGAATAGAATCGCCAATCCTCCAACAGGACTGTATGGATTATTTATTGTATGTATTATTGTTGCATCTTTGATCGCTGCATTGGCAATCTTTTTGAATAACATTTCGCCACTGATCGTTATATTATCCTGAAGGACATGGTTGCTGCGCATGGTCATTTCGTTCATTACAGCGTTTACTCCTCCGGCGCGATGAACGTCTTCCATGTGAACGGTACTTAAACTGGGCGATATTTTTGCGATGTGCGCTACTTGATCTGATATCAAGTTAATGTCCCTAAGCTGAAAATCTATTTCCGCTTCGTGAGCTATAGCAAGCATATGAAGGACAGTATTGGTACTACCGCCCATGGCCATATCCACTGCAAAAGCATTCTGGATGGCTCTTTCATTGATGATGTTTTTAAGTTTGAATTGTTTGGAAAGCTGATCGTCTTTGGCGATTTCACAGATCCTTCTAGCTGATGCCCGATATAGATTTTCGCGCTCGGGTGTTAATGCCAATATGGTTCCATTACCAGTTAGTGCTATACCCATAGCTTCCATCAGCGTGTTCATGGAATTTGCTGTAAACATACCTGAGCAACTACCACCACTGGGGCATGCGTTACACTCGATGTCTTTGAGCTCTTCGTCACTGATTAAGCCTGCTTCGTGTTTGCCCACAGCCTCAAAAGCTGTAGACAGGTCAATGGCAGTGCCATCTTTGGTATATCCTTTTCGCATGGGGCCTCCACTGACAAAAATTGTGGGCACATCTACACGTAGCGCACCCATAATCATCCCGGGTACAATCTTATCGCAGTTTGGGATAGCTATCATTGCGTCCAATTTGTGTGCATTCATGACGCTTTCAATTGAGTTGGCAATCAATTCTCGGCTGGGGAGCGAGTACAACATACCATCGTGTCCCATAGCAATACCATCGTCAATACCGATCGTATTGAATTCAAAAGGAATACACCCGTTTGCCTTGATTTCTTCTTTAATGATCTCAGCAACCTTATTCAGAAAAAAATGTCCGGGTATAATTTCGATAAAGGAATTTGCCACTCCAATAAAAGGTTTATCAAAATCGTTATCATTTACGCCTGTGGCCCGAAATAGGGCTCTATGGGGAGTACGTTGGTATCCCTTCTTTACTTCATCGCTTCTCATTTTTTATTAGTTAGATCGTAGATTTTAGCCTACTTAGTGTTTCAGGTGATATCGCCAGATAAGCCGCAAGGTTAGCATTAGACAAACGCTGTACGAGCTCAGGATTATTTTTCAGTAGATCGCGATAGCGTTCTTTAGCGGTTTGGGTTAATAAGCTGCTGAGTTTATTATTTACAACAGTTAGTCCATATTCGAGGATGTAGATATAAAAATTGTCCCAGCCAGGCATATTTGCTCTCAAAAAGGTAAAATCAGTGTTGCTGATGCTGAGCACCTCCGTATCTTCTACGGCTTGGATAAATTCTGTAGCTGGCTGTCTGGAAATGAAGCTGACGATAGAGGTCAGAAAAGTATGCTCAAAAGCCATAAATCGGGTTGCCGTTGATAGTTCGTCATTGCGAAAATATAGGCGCAAACAGCCCTTGCCGACAAAGAAAAGATAGTCTGCAATGGAACCTTCGTTGAGCAGATGGTCATTTTTCTTTATCGATTGGGGTTTAAAATAAGTTAGGGCCTCCGTTAATTGCTGTTCGGTTAACGACGCTTTTTCACGTAACAATTGTAATAGTTGCTCTCTCATCGCTTATTATTTTATAGGTCAAAGATGCACTTTATATTAGGATATAGTCGTTGATATTGGTCAAAAACGTCAACGATTTATTAAAGTTTTATTCTCCTTTGGGATAATGGAAATTCGGTAAGTTTAGAGCTAATACAACATTGAAATACACACCAATTATTTCTTTGTTAGGTGCAAAAGCTGTTCGTTTGACTACAGCTCACCAAAAAAAATAAAATCCATTTCAAACTAATTGATACCTTAGGAAATGTCGTGCGTGAAAGGACGAGGAAAATTAAGCCCGAACCGCAAAACTTTGTTTCTTTCAGAAATACCGACCTTGACATCTATGTATTAGTCAATAGATTCTTTACCGAGACTATTTGCTTTGCACTAGATAGCCATGGTGATTTAGTCGTGTCGAGTGAGTCGACAGCTGGCGGTTTTCTTATTCTCTTTCCGCTCGCCGGCGCCCTTAACCATGATGCATATACTTATTGTCGTGTGGATACAGTCTCCAATTGAAAAATATAGATCGGAAAGAAATAATTTTAGCGGATTTGTTTCCGTCATTCAACTATTTTTGAAACACATTTTTTGGTCTGTCGTTATTCAGTCTTCTTTAGTTAGATGCAATTGAAGAAAACCGTTTTTTAGCTTCTGTCCTTTGTACTTAAACTTTGAACTTAACTCCTCATTGTTTGCTAAAATTGCTCCAGCTCCAGTGATTATAGGGCTGACGTTAAAATAAATATCGGTAACCAAGTCCTTGTCCAAAAAAGCGTTGAAAGTACCTGCTCCGCCTCCAACGGCTATTTCCCGCACTCCTTTTGCAGACATATATCCAATTGCCTCTTCAGGACTTGCTACAGTCTTGTATCCATCAGCCGTATAAGATTTATCGGCCAATACGATGATTTCTATGCCATTAAAATGTTCTTTTACTGGATCTGGAAAATTTAGAAAATTTTCAAATGTTTTCAATCCTATCACTACATTTCCAACCTGCCTTACAAATTGTATGTAAAATTCCATTGCTTCCGGTGGCAGTTTATGATGCGGATTATCGGATATCAAAATTCTTCCATTAGCCGAAATATTTGCGATTACTGTTACTTTCATAATGATTTTCTTTAAATTTCTGTACAACAAAACTATTGGATATTCAATATATATTTACTATTCATTACCTTTAGGAAAGTAACTATCTTATGAGCAATAAAAATATTGATAAAGAAACTATATTGGGATTAAAAGATGGCATTGAATTACTCAGTGGTAAATGGAAATTTTGTATTCTGCACAATTTGCAGAAACACGGCACAATGCGGTTTAAAGATCTGCAAGAGATGGCTCAGGGAATATCCCCAAAAGTTCTATCCAAGGAACTTCAGGAATTAGAAGATAATTTACTGATTAGTAGAACGGTTAATGACACCAAACCTGTAACCGTTTCTTATGCGCTTACCGCCTATGCTAAAGAAACGGAGGAAGTTGCCAATGCTTTAATTAAATTTGGTCTAAAGCATAGAGATAAAATTAAAGCAAAATGAGGTTTATATTTTAACAGATCATTTTTGATTATAGAACTATCATGCACTTTGCTATAGGATTCTGACCGGTCAGAATCAAATTTGAAACTCATACCGAACAAACTATTTCCTTCAGCAAGTCGGATCTGTACTAGTTTCCATCCCAATATTATCTCCCATAGATACCGGTTTACGTATAGAACGTGCTCGTTTTCATTTAAAGACAGTATATCCGTTCAAGGAAATACAGCTAAAAGAATGATATAACTGCATTTGCCAAAAATTTTATAATTTTGTTTTAGGAGATTTAGTTCTAAAAATATCCTTATTCGAAACAAGTATGGTGAATATTTTGTATATTTAGACAACGGAGATTATTATGGCATCAGCATTAGAATTGAGAGAAGAGCGCAAAAAGTTAAATCAAGCAGCGAAACAAGCTTCCAAAATTGCTAATAAGGAGAACAGAGCTTTAGATTTATCTATTCAGGTTGTAGAGGACGGATATGTCGTTGAAAAACGTGTAGATGGGACCCGTCAGATTATAAAAAAGATAGATCGGATAAAGAGTAAAGTGAAATTAAAAAAAGGTATTGTTTTATGCCTAGAGCCAAAAGGTTAAGAGTGTTTGCCGGTCCAAACGGTTCGGGTAAATCAACTTTATATAAACAAATCAGTAGCCAGTTTAATACTGGCTATTTTGTTAATTCAGATGAGATTGAACAGGAAATTGGTAAATAAAATTAATGTATAAGCTTTCCTTTTATGCTATTTGGCTTATTAAGGGCAAGATTATCTTTTGAATTCTATGTGGTGGCAGCAACAATCTCTTAGTACTACATAAAATGTCAAAGCCATAAAACAGAGATGTACAAATAGGGGAGCGTTAGTTCTCTTCATTATCTATATTACGTTTGTGGAATCTCAATGTCTTTATCGCTTTAAGAAGATCCTCTTCTGTTTGCGTTTTTAGATCTGCTCCACAGAGGTTAAATCGGACTTTTGAAGAATCTCCCCATAGGCTGCCGATGTACACTCCGGTCATTCCTTTTCCGGATATTCTAGGAAATACGATTTTCGCTCTTTTGTTATCGATGGTATCCCAGGAAACATTTTGTTTTCTGTATAGATCGGCATCGAGATCTAAATCCAGTATCGGCATATCTTTTACAATAATATAGTCCGAAGAGTCGGTAGCACTTTCCTCCATCATTTGTCTGGTGATAACTTCTATGTTAGGTTCCGTCAAGGTATTTGAATACATGCCCAGATCAAAGTAAAGCGTATCTGTTTTATCTACAGCAATTGCGCCGACATAACTGTCGATTCCATTTTGTTTGACCTGCTGCCATTTATAAGGAACTTCAAGCGTAAATAGACCAAAATCCATTGTCTTTGTGCGCGATGGATCTTTGCACCCAACAATGAGGATAGTAAGGGCAGAAATGTGGGATAGTTTTATGAACTGTTTCATGCTATGGCTTATGCGTTGAATTTACAAAATTAGGCTGGACTATCAATCTATGGCTAATATTTTTTATTATTAAATCGCAAACGGGTGGAGTAGAAGTGCCAAATTAGTATTGACATCTTCTTATATCGGGTTGAATGAAATGGATCTTCCCAAATTGAAGACCATACTCAATAGATAATTTCCCATTAATAGTTGTCGCATTGATTATAAAGTCATTCGGATAAAAATTGAAAAGCTGGATAGTTTTTCAACTTGATGAAATCAAACCTATAATTACAATTCCAATAACTTATTATTCTACTTCGGATCGTCCTTTCATACAATGCGTTTTCAGTAAAGAACTCTTTGATCCACCTCTTTTGCTGTGGCGTAATGTGTGCGATAATGGTTAAATGGATTTCCATAACATATTCTCCCAATAGCTGAACAAAGTATGGAACACTTTTTAAAGGAAAAAGATTAATTAATTTTGCTACTGCCATTTCACGAATGTACCCATCATGATGACGCGTCATCAGACTTAGTTCCTCAAAACCCGTCATCGCTTCAACGTTGTTTTTCGTTGTGGATGTATGTATTCTATACGGAAATTGAATAACTTTTCCCTGCCACAAGACTTCGATTTGTTCCATACTCATTTTTATTTTTTGTTCATATCTCAATAATAAGATCTTTATTAAATCCGTTGTACGGTTCATTGATATAGCCGTGTGGATTGCATATAATTTCGGTGTCACCTATTGAATAGTGTGCCGGATCATGTATATGGCCATGGATCCAATAGGAGGGTTGATGCTTTAAGATAAAGGCTTCCATATCCGAGACGTAGGCGGCACTGATCGGATCGTCCAAATACTTAATTGGCAGTGATCTTATACTTGGCGCATGGTGTGTTACTACAATATTATGCTTGGCTTGGCTGGCGCTAAGACTTTCCTCGAGCCATTGTCTGGAAGTTTGGTGAATTCTAAACGTATCGAAGCTTCTTAATTTGGCATAACTGTCACCTAGTCTGATCTTCTTGTAATCATTCATACGGCTTTGGCATAGCGATCCATATGCAGCAGGATTGCCCTTTAACGAAAAATCAGTCCAGAGTGTGCAGCCATGGAAACAAACGTGGTTGATCTCCAATGATTCATTTTCCAGCACATGGATATTTGAATTGTTCGCAGCGTCCTTGATTTTATATAGTGTTTTCGGATAGGCTCCTTTATAATACTCATGATTGCCCAGTACATAGATGATCGGTATACCCAAAAAAAGTGATTTGAGCCAGCTGATCCCTTTTACCCCTAGATCAGTATCTCCAGCCAGTATAAGTACATCTGCTACACTCAGGTTGAAATCATAGTATCCAAATTCTCTATGCAGGTCGCTAACGATGTTGATTTTCATTGTAGATTATGTTAGTCAATTCAATGCCAGTCGCAATAACAAAAACGACATTGTTTTGCTGTTGGAGTTCTGGCTAGCGTCCCACAATTGGGGCAGTAATTAAAAAAAATTTCAGAAGCATGATCATGCATAATACGCGTTGCTGTATCTTCATTAAATTTCTCTAGTCCATTATTCAATAAACTTAGTGCATTTTCGTCTCTGGTTAGCCATCCAGCTTTAAAGTAAACTCTCTTTATTTTATCAATATCCGCCTTTTGATCTATCTTTAAAAGTGAATGCGCATGTTTATAAGCAAGCTTTTCTTTTGGGGACATCAAATGAAGGTAATAGTTTATGATGTAATCTTGTTTATCTTTTTCAATAACTATAATGGCTAAGTTTTCTTCTTCCAACTTGAAAAAATACAATTGACAACTGTTACTAGGGTGGTTAACAACCAAATGATTAATGAGTAAAATAGCACACCTAACGATGCTCCGCCCTGAAAATTAGCGGGGTCTATATATAGAAAAATATTAGATACAACGCTAATGGACACAATGAATATCAGTCGAACTTTTTCACCTCTGCTACCAATTACAAACCTATAGCTGATATAGCAAAATAGCAGTATATACAGTGCGTATACCATTTTGAATTCATGATCTATGGGAAACATATTAGTTATTATTTAGTTTTTCTTGTACTATTTTCTAATGCTAGATTACCAGCATCAAACGACAGCGGGTAGGTGTATCCGCATTTTACAGCAAGCCCGTTTTGATATCCCGGTTTCCAGGGACTGGATTTTTTGATCAATTCAATTAGTGTTTCACCTGTTTGATAACCAATATCTTTGGTAATCTGAAAATTACTGAGCCGTCCATCTTTCTCAATCGTAAAATTGATAATCAGTTTGCCGTTTACTCTTGCTTTCTTGGCAGCCGTTGGTATCTTATAATTTTTAGCAACCCAATTTTTAAATCGGTTTGTACCATAAGGTGGCTCAGGAAATATTTCAATCATGTGAGAAGGAATATCCGCGATTGAGTCATCCAAAACAAGTGACTGACCGACAACCTGAGATAATAGGCTTATTGATAAAATACATGTAAATGATAACTTACGAACCGAGAAAATCCACATTTTATTAATATATAACTCAGTAGCTAATTTACATATCTATTTTGTATCTTGATACAAAATGATTAATCTAATTATCAGGAAGGTATTGAATGATTATGTTGCTTTCATTAATGACTTCAAACATCAGTTTTCTCCAAACATGGAAGAATTTGAAAAAAAGAGCAGCAGGAATCGTTCGGGGCATATTGATGAGCTCAAATATCAGTTTCACGGCGCGGGTTGCCGTTTAGAGAAAGACGGTGTTATATGTGAATTTGATTTTATGCCTGCAAATGAATATTCCATAAAGTTCTGTCTATGGAAAATGCGTGAATTTATTTTGACCAATAAAGCATATGGAATAGTGAAATTGGAGGAGCCGGAATTACATGAGGTGCTACATACACTGGTTGAAGATGGCACTCTTGTTAAATTGGTATTGGGTAGCGTGGTTTGGGAAATATACCAGATTTAATACAAAATTTTATTTTCGAATATACTCCTTAGGTATAGGATGCTTTTTCAGAAATTCAATAGCATCTTCGTTTTTTTTCTTAAAAAATGAAGATGTATTATAAATATTTTGACGATCTTGAGCCGTCATATCCGCATTATTTTTATCTTTTTTATTCGTATTTGTGCTCATGTTTTAAACCTCCTGATACAAAGTTCGTTATTATTTTTTAAATATAAAAAACGCTTCATAATTTTTACCTATCTCAAAGGATTCCCACCTGTCTTTATAATAGGCTTTCACTTCAAATATTTCTTGAATATCTTCCCAAAATTCCGCTATTCCCATTTGATACAATCTCGTTCTAGATGCCGTACTACCTTTTGCCATTACGATGACTTGAGGATGTTTATGAATAAAGTCTAAGACAGCTCTAGCTACAGTAGTAAGGACCTTTTTTGTATCTAGATTATTTGTCGTTGTTAGATCACTTATCTCTTTTGTACCCGGATCAAAATCTCCAAATCCAAGATTATATACGTTTTCTTCAATATTGATCTGTTGAAACTGAATTACTTTTCTTATGTTACCTTTTGGGCCTATACTCAAAAATTCGTAATAGTGTATGTCAGGTGTTTTTTCAAAACTATAATACTCCTCATGCATAAAAAATTGGTTATTTATCCAAATAGGTTTGATATTCCTGTTGCTCTGGACTGATACAAAAATACAGAATTTCTTGGAAAGCCAATAATATGCAACTTTATTCTCATAAAAGCTTGCGCTTTGCGCCCTCAAATTCTGCTTGTGTAATCATTCCTTTTCCCATCAATCCATGTAATCGCTCTATTTCAGTCGCAGCATCCTTTTTGGGAATGGGGGAGGTGGGCACATAATTATGAATAATGGGCTGAGAAAAATAAACACGGTTATATTTTAAATCAAAATTCTCTTTATACATGGAGAGAAAAACAATAAAGTCAATCAAAGCAATAACCTGCAGATATAAGCGTGCAGCAGAAACTGTCCACTTTTTTATGTAATTTGGTTTCATGGAAGAATTTAACCAAGTGCAATCCTAACAGGCCGAAAGATTAAATACCAAACTGACAATTTTAATGACAAACAAACAGACAACATTAAATAAATTAAATGCCTTTATACTGCGGAACAAGTTTTCTATTTCTGCTTGGGAAGAACGGGGACTAAACCCATCTGATAGTGAAATCTGCGACCGACTTCAAAGTTTATTCAACGATTGTGCTAATAATTTAATTGAAGCTGTAAATTCCGATTATAAACCAAGACAACTCAAAAGCGTTTTAAAAAAATCGTTGGACAGAATTGATCGTTCAGATTATGATACAGAAGAGCGTGAATTTATCTGCGATTATTTCGACAAACTTTCAAAAATTGTTTCAGTTGACTTTAAAGACAACTTAAATGGATGGCTTTATGGGAAAGTGCTTAATACACTATTTAAATTGACTTCATTTTTCAAAGGACAAGACAATATAGTTGAAACTTTATTTCAAGACTGTACTCAATGTGGTTCAAAACTTGAGACATTCATTATAAAAAAAGAAGAAGGTATTCCGGACTATAGTTGGAATATTATTCAATGTAGCAATTGTAATGAATTTAATTTACTTTCGACAGGTCCAAATATTAAAGTAATGCGTTTTGGTAATTATAAATCAATTGAGCAATTGCCGAAAGCTGAATACACAGAGGAGCAAGCTAACGTGAGACTTGAACAAATAAAATTCTTTAGAAAAAAATGACAGAGCGAAGAAGGGCGGCACATAATAGATGAGGAAAACCGCTGTAGCCGAATTGGTAAATGAACCAAGATGATAAGCTCAAAATATTATAAAAATTGCCACAAATTAAAGATACACAACGTTGAAAATAGATTACGAACGGTTTGCCGGTAAAAAATGTCGAGAACTTATGCAGATCCAGGAGAGGTTTATGGAACAATTGAGCATCGGCAGCTATCAGCATTGGTATTATGATGCTGAACTTGCACTCTTGCGGTTATACAATGACGCTACAGATCAATTGTATCTAAAATATATTCCCATCGGTACCTTTTCGCTTACATCAGAAACATGGATGTGGAGTTGGTTCAATGATCATAGTTTCGAGCCCAATAAGGACAGCACACTTGCTGTTAGGGAATTTGGTATCAAAAGCGATTATCCGAAATTGACAGCGGGCACTTTCCCGGCCGATGAGTTTGATTGTTGGGAGTTTGCCGGGATATCATTAGCTACTTTGGAGGGGATAGGAGTGTATAGGGCTGCCACCGAAGAGCTTCAAAGCTATCTTCTCATTACCGCTGTTTTGGAAGAAGATTCGCGGGAAGTTATCCATTTCAACCAGGCAAAAGTTGAATGCAAAATCCATGGGCGGTCAAGAGCCGCGTTTGTTTGTCAGCATCTTAACTTGGAGCATCCGAAGGGTTTTGAAGAGGCTTTTGAAACATATAAGGGGATGGGACTTAGTGAAGATGACGATTTTCAAGCATGGTGTGATGAATGTGAAAAGGTCAGGATCAGAAATAACGGTTGGAACGAATACGCTGAAGAGTTTGCAAGGATCAAACTGGTCTGTGAATATTGTTACTTTGAACTAAAATCCTTTAATTGTCTTTAAACAGACGATTATTTTCTTGAGCTTAACTCTCTAGCCTTGCAAAATTATTAGATGTATGAATAAGCTTTTAATTATTTCAATTCTGCTTTGTTTGTCTTGCGCGAGACAATTTCGAGATAAAGAGGAGATCGTATTGTCTGTTTTATCCAAAAACGTTGTAGGGAAGACATTCAGGTTTAATCTGAGTGATAAGAAGGATTACCTGAATGAAGTCGATGTAGCCTATCTAGGTGAGATAGAGACGAAAGCCAAAGAAAAATACTACATAGTAACTTGGGGCAGGGTATGGGGCCCGAATAAACATACTACAGGTTCAATTCTGTTATATGATAATAAAAAACAATACTTTGGGAATTATGTGTTGGGAGCATCAAGTGATCTGCCTATAAAGTTAGACAAGAATGAACTGTTCTTTTACAACACAGATAAAAATGAATGTGACCAATCGTTAGTCACCAAAATTGATTTTTCTGAAATTCCAAAGAATATCTTCATAAAATGCAATGGTGAATTGGGGGATGTTTATGCGCTTAATTTGGATTCCTTAGAAAAGAAATAAAGCGCTCAATCTTTTGCTACTCTGCAATATTCCGCCACAGTACAATATCAAAGTCAGTCAATAGCTGACAAATTTTGCCATCACTGTCCCTTCCGATGTAAGTAGCATAAAAACCATCTCCATACCCGGTGGAGAAGAAGACGGCATTGTGGTTTTGAAAACTGTAATTTAAATAATGCTCGAATTTTTCGGAGAACATATTGTCCCAATTTTTATCGAGCAACGTATTCAGACTATCCTTTGCGACTTGATCAACGAAAAGACCTAGTCCCGCATCTACTCCATAGCCATATATTTCTTTGGATTTAAGGGGGATTGGAGTCTGTCCAGGTAATAATGCAAACTCCCATTTATGGATGGGTTTATCTGAGAATTTTACCCGCGCAAATGCAACCCTTCGATCCTTATTGGCGTTGATATTTGCCATTGCCAATTCGACCGGAAACTCGCCTATTGGGAAATTCTCATTAAAAGCTATTGCATCACTTAAGGTAACGGGATCAGTTGCGATAATCTTGCCTGATGAGACCTTTAGATTTCCTACAGCTATCTTATCAAACGTTATTTCCGTGCCAAATTGCGCTGCTTTTGTGCCCGCCGCGAAACTGCCCTCAAATATCTGTGGGAATGCCAGAGAGGTGTCCTGGATGGTTATTTTCGGTATGGTATCTGTGAGGTCAAATTCGTTTGTTGTTCCAAGGATGTCGTTAGTATTACTTGGAACTTTGCCCTTTGAATTACAAGAAAATAGCACCACGACCATGATACATATTGCTATAGTTCTTTTGTGCATGGGGAATAATTCTCATTGTTTAATTCATGACTCTACAGGATGACCTATCTCCTTAAAGAAATTTCGAAGCATTTCATATGCGCTACTATCAGCGACAACCTGATTGGAACTATCTATCGTCATTGCTTCACAACTTAAACAAATATTCAAAGCGGATATAATTTCGCCCGAACTTTTGTAGAACACGATAGCATCTCTGTAAACGGGGGCACACATCCAATTGTTGACACCAGTTATTTTGGTAAGTAAAATATTTCTTAGGAGCTTAGTTATCTCATTATCGTACGGAAAAGTATTGGTTCTTTGGCTAGAAAAATGAAATCGACCTGTATCATCAATTAAGTACTGTGTTACACCTAATAACGCATCTAGTTCGCTCAGTCGAATTTCATCCGTGTCGGTCAGATTGTTTCGTTTTTGTTTTCTCATTTTTAAGCGATTGCGTTCAGGTTTTAGCACTTGCATTACAGCTTGATATTCATCTCCGCGCTGGAAGGAATATGTTTCGATGTAGTCAAATGGGAAGCCATTTATGTAATCAGAAGAGCTGACTGAAATGGCTTTTACAGTATACATTGAAATTTCATCTTCTTTGGCAGGTATTGATTGTTTTTCTGCAGTCATTAGGTAAAGGCTAATTAAACGATTTAATTTTATTTTTCAATCAAAATAACAAATTGCACTGTATTTCAAATACATAATGAAAAGTCAAGTTTAAGGTACATACGAATAGTATTTGTTGTTGTTTTAGAATGGTCTATAAAACTATTGGATTTACAAGTTTATTGAATTTTCCAAATCATCTTTTTCTAACTCAAAAAAGTAACTGGAAACAATTGCCGCGATTGAATAACAGATTATTGGTTGCATAGCTCCAATGGTATTAAACAAACAGATTGTTATACCAATGCCAAGAATTGTAGTGGAAACCAAAATTAGTCTTATCCATTTTCTGTCCATACTATTCTTTTTCTTAAGCCAGTAGAAAACTAAAATATAAACCAATAGGGTAGGTAAAGAGAAAACTAAACTCGCGGCCGATAGCATGATCGCAAAAACAATTGCTTCTTCAGCCCCTAATCCCGCCGTCAGAATAAAAAGAATTGCACCTAGCAATAGCGTGCTTCCCCAATTTTTAAAAACGTACAACCAGTTCATAGTTTAAAGCTTAGGGGGTATTGTCTACTATTTTTAATTACAGTGTATGGCCATTGTTAGCCACAGCTGTTTTTTTTGATTCATAATATTCTTTCCAGGTTTTTATCCTTCCAACAAACATTTTCAGGTAGTTTTCTGTCAAAAAGATATTCGACCAATCAAATCTTTGTGCTTGAACGCCGAGATAAAAAGCAAAAATAGACGCCCCGGCCTCTGGAATTAGTTTAATCTCTTTTTCCGTAATCTCTCTTACCTTTTGGTAGCCATTAAGAAAGCTTTCAACTTTTGATTCATAGATTTCTTTATTTATCTCTATGTGAAATAATTGGATAAAGAAATAACCAATGTCTAAAAACAAAAAGCCATTACCGCAATTGTCAAAGTCAAAAATGGTTATTTCTTCTTTATTATTGACACTGACATTATCATACCAAATATCGAGATGAACTATTCCTTTTTGAACTTCGGATTGCTCTATTTCTTTGAATGTATTGGAGATTTCAAGTCCTATTTCTTTAAGATATTTCATCTCGCTCAAATCCTCTGCGAAATAATGCTTTAATAATTCGTATGATTTATTTAAAAGTAATTCTGAATTATAGTTGGTTCTATTTATGTTTTTATTTGAAGTAATGTTGTGAAACCTTGCCATTAGAGACCCCATTTCAAAACAAGTTTCATTATCCATAAATCGCATTTTTTCTCCTTCAGCATATGAAAATAGTACAATGTAGCGTTGTCCTTCAGGTGCATTGATTTCTTGTATCAAATTATTTTCTTTATCTGGAATAGGAAATGAAACAGAAACACTATTTTCTTTCAACAGTTGAAGAAGCCACAATTCTTCTTGAATTTCAGTCTTCGTTCTCCAACCATGGCAATAGACTCTTATTACATACTTATTTTTTTTGTCAGAAATAAAGTAGGTATGATTTACACCTGTTCGGAATAATGTACACTGAAATCCTTCACTCAGATCGTATTTATCTTTAACAAATTCCCCTAAATTCTTCTCTGATAAGACTGACGCTATAACTGGAAAAATGGACATTATATTTTGGGCCTATTTAATTCTTTGTAAATGTTTATCGAATTTTTATCCCCGCCAATATACATAAATACGAAAGTTATGACAATAAATAATACTAAATTATAGTGCTCAGTATCTAATTAAATTGTAATCTCACCCTAACTAGCATCATTTGAACCGTAATAGTTAGCACCATCCGGCCGAAATAACTGGCACAAATCAAACCGTAATATCCACATAACTGAACTCCGTATTTTTTTATTTACACACTTGACAGTCCCTGTTCGTAAAAACTAGATTACCTTGACCAAGGTGTATATTATTGTAGGATACCGATATACATTTCATCCAGCTTTTTTACTAATCCTATGGCAGTTTATTACCGGAGATTGACCAATCATGTTTCCTTTATCTTTTTATATAATCTATTTTCTAGTTTAGTGAATTGTGTATATTTGAAAAATTAACTGCCATTAATACCGCAATACTCCAATCTAACAGGCAATAGAAGTTAAATGCAAGGACTTTACGATAAGCTGCGACTGATTTTCAAACCTTTTGTGATAATAGCGATCGGTTTTATTTTGGCCTATACTTTTTTCCATTGGGCATTATTTATAGAAGCAAAAATACCACTAAAAGAAGAGGTTATAAAATTTTGGCTTCCTTTCGGACTCCCGTGGATACCGATTTTGATTTGGTTGCGGCCACGAATTAAATTATTGCGTCTCAAAAATGATAACGCTTCTTTTGGTTATCAATTTATAGCTTCACTTGCCATTGCTATACCAACAATAATAGCACAAGAATATTTGGTGACTGCAACGGGAAAACTAACAGAAATTGATAACATTTCTCAAATTGTAAAATCCGAAAGAACAAAATACTATTCTTTAAGGAATTACTTTATAGATAAACAGCATATTGCCGTTCAAAGCACAGCTACTGTAACAGGAAAAAACAGTGAAAATTTTAATATGCTTATCTATGTTGCAATGCCCATATTAGAAAACAATACCGATACTTTAAAACCTGAACAAAAATATTGGCTTGGAAAAGAATACATGGAGCGAATTAGCAACGGTCTTTCCGACAAAGAAAAAGAGGACAAATACAAAGTATTTGCAGAAAAATGCCAAAAAGAATTTGAGGCGACGGATTTTAATAAATTTACTTATTTAGAAGTAATAGGCAATACCGATGACCATGACGAATATAATAATGCACTAAAAAAAATAAACCAAAACTCATTGGCCGACAATATTGTTTTTGAGGCAAAGGCGGATCCTTTTGAGGCAAGAAATGGTAAAAAACTAGCTTGGATTTTTGGTTCGTTAGCCATCGGGGCACTTGTGTTTTTTATTTTTTTATTATTTTCAAAATTTCAGCATGCTGAATTAGAAAAATTCAAAAGTGGAAAAATTAAGAAGGATACAGACTTTAAAGAAATGCTTGGAATATTCATTCCTGAGAAAGGTTTTTTTGTTACGCCTATTATCGTTGATCTAAACTTATTGATATATATTGCAATGATTATTTCAGGACTTGGGCTTGTGTCGTTCAAAGGGGGTGATTTATTGAATTGGGGGGCAAACTTTAAACCGTTGACAACAGACGGACAATGGTGGCGTCTACTAACTAGTACTTTTTTACACGGTGGATTAATGCATATCTTAGCAAATATGTACGGACTTTTGTTTGTGGGTATTTTCCTTGAGCCACTTCTAGGCGCAAAAAAATACGCCTTTATTTATTTGCTCACCGGAATTTTAGCAAGCATAGCAAGTATTTGCTGGTATGATGCAGCTGTAAGTGTAGGCGCATCGGGAGCAATCTTTGGACTTTACGGTTTTTTCTTAGCGTGTTTACTGTTAAAAGTATTTCCCCCAGACTTTGGTAAAGCTTTTTTAACAAGTACACTTGTCTTTGTTGGGTTCAATTTACTTATGGGACTCACCGGGGGTATCGACAATGCTGCACATATTGGTGGACTTTTAAGTGGTTTTATACTTGGACTTATCATGTCAAAAAAAATAAAGCAACAGGCAGAAAGCATAGAATACGAAGAGGAAAATGAGGAATAACGCCAATAACGATTACTGATTCCATCTAAGGAAAAGAGTAAACTAGATAGTCTCGCAAACGAGGAGCTACTTCCCACAGTTCTCTAACTGGTCGTACCTGATTCAGGTAATTAATGCTTTATCAAATAAAACTCCATTATGGGAGGAAATCGAAGATATGTACGATCCAAGCAGAGGGCGGATTAGGGATTTAAATTATTGGATTGACTGTCAGTTAAATAAGTGAAAAGATGTGTGTAAATCCCACATTTCAGACAATATCGGCTTGTAGGAAATATGGTAAGAATTAATGAATAAAAGTTGATATCTTTCGCGTTATATTATTATCAATAACTTTCCAGAGATTTATCTATCGTCCACTTTGTTTTTACACTAAATTCCACTTGCACTAACGATTCTTTGTCTTCAAAAAAAGTAAGTTGATTATTTTCGCTAAAACCTATGCTGAAATTCTCATTAATTGGAACGAGATCGATTATGGGACAAATTTCATGTGTTTGGCTGACGTAATTTTTATCTTGAAATAAGCCTTTAAAGTGAAACCAGCCACTATAGCAATGGTAACCAAGCTCATCATTGTAATAATGCCATACTTCACATTCTTTTTTATAATCAATTCCTAAATCTTCGAATAAAAGCTTGATTTCATCAGGATAAATATTGTCTTTATTGTCAGAAAAGTTCTTGCAGTAATTACATCGGCAGATATCACTTCCTCCATATGCAGTTTTTTCATAAGTTCCTTTGGTTATATTAAAATCGACGGTTAATTCCCAGTTTTTAAAATATATCTTTTTCATTTTTCTCACAATCAGAGCTACCAATCGCTTTTATTCCTCAGCTTTCTTCATAATGTAAATAATACCAGAAGTTCCGCCTGAGCCATTATAGTTATCCGTTAGATCGAATGTATTTACTAATTCATAACCAATTTTAGACATATAGTTCAGTATGGCAGCATAAGATTTTTTATTGGTCAATATTTCGGATAGCTTTTCACCCTCTGCAATCTGCTCATCTGAATCTCCTAGGTCAACTTTCACCTTTAGTTTTTTCGATAGGAATTTTCCTTCCACCCGTATATACGCATAAGAATAAGTATTTTGTATTTTATCTAAAGCGTTAATAGGATAATGTGCTGAGCTGCTATTAAGACAACAAACGGTAAGAAAAGTGATTAAAAGTAATTTATACATAATCGAAATTATTTACTAGGCTATAGTGCTAATTTAAGACATACTAAGTAACTCATAAAATTTGATAAAGACTAGTCTGTCTGTAACTTTTCAGCTCGTGCGATTGATTATCAATATAAATTACTTTCCCGCCTATGTTTTTTACTAATTATTTTAGTATTTTACAATTTATTATTGTATATTTGATTGATAACCAATTAATAACTATTATGGCTAGATCAAAAAAACATTTGGGTAGGTATGTA
>NZ_JABJWY010000012.1 GCF_013167215.1 Sphingobacterium prati | reverse complement strand
AATGGGAAATTTAGACAAAGACATACAAAAGAAAATCGACGAATGGTTGACCTCAAATTATGATGAGGAAACAAGAGGTGCAGTTCAGAAGTTAATAGATGATCAGGCTGAGACGGAGCTGATCGATTCATTCTACAGGGATCTTGAGTTTGGCACGGGCGGCTTAAGAGGGATTATGGGTGTAGGTTCCAATCGCATGAATAAATATACGATTGGAAAAGCGACACAGGGCTTATCGAACTATCTCAAAAAGCAGTTTCCTGATCAGGAGATCAAGGTAGCCGTAGCTTACGATAGCCGTAACAACTCCCAATCTTTTGGTCAGCTTGTGGCCCAGGTATTTGCTGCCAATGGTATCAGGGTCTATCTCTTCAATGAATTGCGTCCTACACCAATGCTGTCTTTTGCCATCCGTCATTTTGGATGCCAGAGCGGTGTCATGTTAACGGCTTCGCACAATCCCAAGGAATACAATGGTTATAAAGCTTATTGGAATGATGGCTCGCAATTGACTGCGCCCCATGATAAAAATGTCATCGATGAGGTCAATGCAATCACCTCTGTAAAAGATATCCAGTTTGAAGGAAATAGCCAAAATATTATTCCTGTCAGTGAAGAGATTGACCAGATTTATATTGATGCCAATAAAGCATTGAGTATACATCCTGAAGCTGTTCGGGCACAAAAGGATTTAAAAATAGTCTATTCTCCGATCCACGGCACTGGAATTACAATCGTACCAAAAATGCTGGCATCATGGGGTTTTGAAAACGTTACAGTAGTCACCGAGCAGGCCACACCGGATGGAAATTTTCCAACGGTAATCTATCCGAATCCGGAGGAGGAGGACGCGATGGCCTTAGCAAAGAAAAAAGGTGAAGAGATTGACGCAGATTTGGTTTTAGCAACCGATCCAGATGCAGACCGTGTCGGAATAGCTGTTAAAAACAGCCAGGGACAATTTCAGTTACTCAATGGTAATCAGATCGGCAGTTTACTAATTTACTATGTCTTAAGTGCAAAGAGTGATCTAAAACAGTTGGGGCACCACCCATACATCGTTAAAACGATTGTAACCAGCAACCTTCAGGCAGATATTGCCGATCATTACCATGTAGCGCACTACGAAACCCTCACAGGCTTTAAATATATCGGCGAGCTGATCACAAAATTAGGTGATTCAGCACACTATCTTGCCGGCGGAGAGGAAAGCTACGGCTACCTGGTCGGTGACCTGGTCAGAGATAAGGATGCGCCTAATTCCTGTGCTTTCCTGGCAGAAATGACTGCATATTTTAAGTCAAAAGGTAAGACGGTCTATGACGTATTATTGGATATTTATCAAGAATTTGGCTGCTATCAGGAAAAATTGATTTCCTTAACGAAAAAAGGAAAAGCCGGAGCCGAGGAAATACAGGCCATGATGGCTGGACTGCGCCAAAATCTACCCACGACACTTGGGGGAATCGAAGTTAAAGAAATTCGAGACTACCAACTTTCCCAAACGACTGACATGAAAACAGGTAATACAAACGAGATTGCTCTTCCAAAGTCGGACGTATTGCAATTCATTACCGCAGATGGAGACGTGATTTCGGCGAGACCATCCGGTACGGAACCCAAAATCAAGTTTTATTGCTCCGTTAAAGGAATACTCCAGGCAAAAGAAGACTATCCAAGTCTTCAACACCTATTAGCAGAAAAAGTAGACCGTATGATGAAAGATATTGTTGGTTAAATGGAAAAGTGGAAACTATTATCATCTGAATATATCTGCAAGGAGCCTTGGGCGACATTACGCCGGGATACATGCGAGCTGCCTGATGGACGTATCAACGACCATTATTACGTACTGGAATATCCGGATTGGGTCAATATGGTGGGAATCACAGCGCAAAACGAATTATTGGTGATCAAGCAATACCGTCATGGAGCCGGAATCATTTCTTTGGAAATCCCGGCCGGAACAACGGAGCCGGAAGAAGATCCCAAAGATGCCGCTATACGGGAAATGCTGGAAGAAACAGGGTATCAGTTTGAAAAAATCGAAGAGATCGCCACGCTGTATGCCAATCCCGCAACAAGTGGTAATGTTACGTATACCTATCTTATGACGGGAGGACAGAAAGTTCAGGAACAGGAACTGGATGAACACGAAGAGATTGACGTTTTCCTTATACCGCTCAGGGAAGCAAAAACCATGCTGTTGGAAAACAAATTTAGCCAGGCCCTACATAGCAGTGCTTTATTCTATGCTTTTAATAAATTAGGCTTGTTTTAAAACAAGCCTAATTTTATTCTGTTTTTTCCTTTCATACTTTAATTTTCACTAGACTTTTGATTTTTGTACCTTTGTGCCATGGCAAGAGAAATTTTTGAAACTAAGCGAAAGGCCCTTAAAATAAATCTAAACCCAGAGATTTATGGAACCTTCGCCGAGATCGGTGCTGGACAGGAAGTCGCACGTAACTTTTTCAATGCAGGAGCTGCATCAGGCACAATTGCGAAAACGATGTCAGCTTATGATATGGCATTCAGTGACGCCATATACGGTGAAGAAGAAGACGGCAGGTACGTCAGCAGAACCCGTTTACAGAAGATGCTCTCCCATGAATTTAACTTGCTGACACATCGGTTACATGGCGACAAGTATTGCAACAAAAAATTCTTTGCCTTTGCAGACACGGTGACCACACTGAATTTTACCAAAACCAATGAGCCTCACGGCTGGATCGGTCTTCGGTTTCAACACGAGGTCGGTGGCCCTACAAATGACATTATCGTCCATGTCAGACTCCTGGACAGTGACAACCAACTGCAACAGAAAGTATTGGGTATTATTGGTGTAAACCTGCTGTTTGCCGCATATTACTACGCAGAAAATGTACAGACAATGATTGAGTCCTTGGTTGATAATTTGTCGATAGGATCTGTCGAAATTGATCTGGTTAAATTAAACGGTCCTTTGTTCGAAAATGTCAATCAACGCCTGATCAACTTATATCTTATTGCCAAAGGGTTCGCAAAAGCGGCTATTTTCCAGCCGGACGGTAAAGCGGTACAGATCAAGGATTATTTATATAAAAAGAATATTATCTTACTTCGCACGAAATACCGTCAAAAATCACTTCCTAACTTTGATTTATTTAACCTTGCCGTTGAGCAGTTTAAAAAAAATACAGGCGCCACTGATCAAGACACCATTGTTTTGATCGAGGTCTTGATGGGGAATGTGCTAGAGGATACCCATGAAATTACAGATGAAGATCTACAAGAATTCGCATCAAGAGCAGATGAGCTATGTGCCACAGGCAATAATATTATCGTCAGCAACTTCCGTAGAAATAATCATCTCGCCGAGTTTATAAGCAACTTTAAACCTAAGAATATCGGAATTGCGACAAACGTTTATAACTTAAAGAACATCTTCAATTCAGACAACTACAATAAAGAACTCTATACCAATGAACTATTATCGTACATATCCGGTATGTTCAACAAGAATGTAAAGCTTTATGCTTATCCCTATCTATTGAAAAAGGAAAATAAAATCATTACCACACAGAATATGCCGGTTTCGGAAGAGGCACAACCTCTCTTCGAATTCCTAATCAAAAACGGATATATTATAGATATTGAAAATTACGACGAGAAATTTGTAAAAACCGTATAATATAAACTTCGTTAAAATTTAATTTATTAGGTAGTCCAATTTAGTTAAATTGGACTACCTTTATTTCCAGTACTCACGAAGCAAAGCAACAAAATGTTATACTAGTCGATGCTAATGATACCGTCATTGGTCGAATGGAGAAATAGGCTGTCAAAAAATAATGCAGAGGAAAAGATTCAAATGGTCATAATATAATGGTCACACACAATCGATAGCACAATAACAAAAGCCCTCCAATCTGCTTATCTAGTACATAAAAAAGAGCAATTCTGTCACAAATTGCTCCTTTCGTTCTATGTTGTCTAGAAAAACACTATAAGTACTTTTTGTAAATGGAATACATGATTTTTAGGTCATTTTCACCCAAAAATGCAGTATTTACATCTTGTTGAATATAATGGATTTTGAAGGCTTTTATCGCTGCATCCAGATTACTGACATCATAGCCAATAATACGCAGAGCCATCTTGGGATTAAAATCAACCGGCGGTATCTCTAAAAATTCTTCATACCAATAGCCAAATCCCTGATCTGCCAATTTTTTCCAAGGGAATCGAGACGGGTCATTCTTACGTGTAGGGGCAAGATCCATATGACCAATAAAATTTGCCTGTGGGATCTTATAAGTATTCCTTAAATAGCTTAGCAGCTGAACCAAAGCGTTGATCTGTACATCAGTCCAGGGGTCTGTGGTACCATTATTATCTAATTCTATACCTATAGACGAAGAATTCAAGTCAGTATCATTTCCCCATTTTCCCAGGCCGGCATGATGTGCACGGTATAGGTCATTTACCATTTGGACAACTTTACCATCCCGACCTACAACATAATGTGAACTTACACCTGCTTTTGCGGAATGAAAGGTACGAATGGTCTGTCCCAGAGAATCCTGAGCTGTATGATGAATGACCACAAAATTAGGCTTCCGTATCCCAAAATTGGTGGAGGCGATCCACTGCTGATCTTTTATATTTACCTTCTCCAACTGCCCAGTTACAGGAGATTGACGATATAAATTAGAAAACTCTTTCGCTTGTTTCTTATATATTTTTTCAGTCTTAGCATATTTATTGCCGGCGCAAGATGTAATTAATGCCGCAACAATAAAAAAATTAAATATTGATGTTATCTTCATATCGAAATGTTTCAGCACAAATATACTTCCAAAATACTATATCAGGACTATTGTAGCTTAAATTGATACAATAACATTCCGGTCCTGTAGCGCTTTTCACGAAATCATTCCTTATTCATGGCCGGTTTGTTTCGAACATAATCTGATCATTAAAAAAGTCCGGACGGGATGTCCGGACTTTCTGCAATCTATAGAATTTATTTATGCTTTATTTTAAAGCAATACATTTCATATACCCATAAAAGCCTCCGTTAGCGGGAGCTTTATTATTATATTTTTTTAAGACTGTTACGCCTCAGCATATTCCTCGATCGAAGGACATGAGCAAATCAATGTACGGTCTCCCTGAGAATCGTTTACACGACCTACTGAAGGCCAGAACTTACGCTCTCTCACATATTCCAAAGGATAAGCGGCCGTTTGGCGACTGTAAGGTCTATCCCACTCATCTGCGGTAACCACTGCCGCTGTATGCGGAGCATGCTTTAATACGTTATTTGCCTGATCAGCTTCTCCAGCCTCAACTGCAGCAATTTCCTGACGAATAGCAACTAATGCATCACAGAAACGATCCAATTCAGCTTTTGATTCAGACTCCGTCGGTTCAACCATCAATGTACCTGCGACAGGGAAAGAAACTGTTGGTGCATGGAAACCATAGTCCATCAAACGTTTTGCAATATCAGCGACTTCGATACCTACATTTTTGAAACCACGGCAATCAAGGATCATCTCATGTGCACAACGGCCATTGCTACCAGAATAAAGTACTGGATAGGCATTTTCCAAACGTGCCTTAATATAGTTTGCGTTTAATATTGCCGTCCGTGTCGCGTTGGTCAAGCCTTCACCGCCCATCATGGAAATATAGGCGTGAGAGATAATCAAAATTGATGCTGAACCAAATGGCGCAGCAGAAACAGCTGTGATTCCTTCTTCTCCTGAAGTAGAAACAACTTGGTGATTAGGCAAGAAAGGTACTAAGTGTTTAGCAACACCGATCGGCCCCATACCGGGACCACCACCACCGTGAGGAATACAGAATGTTTTATGCAAGTTCAGGTGACAAACGTCAGCACCAATATGGCCCGGACTAGTCAAACCTACCTGTGCGTTCATATTTGCTCCGTCCATATATACCTGACCGCCATTAGCATGGATGATTTCACAAACTTCAATGATAGATTCCTCAAACACACCATGTGTAGATGGATAAGTCACCATTAAAGAGTTCAGGTGAGCAGCATGCTCTTCTGCTTTTGCTCTTAAATCTGGGATATCAATGTTTCCAAGTTCGTCACATTTTACTACTACCACTTTCAAACCAGCCATTGAAGCCGATGCAGGGTTAGTACCATGTGCAGAAGCTGGAATCAGACAGATGTTACGTCCATGATCGCCACGGCTCTCATGGTAAGCACGGATAACCATTAAACCCGCATATTCACCTTGCGCCCCTGAATTAGGTTGGAAGCTCATCTTAGCAAAACCTGTGATCTCAGACAACCAATCGTTCAATTCACCGATCATCTGCATATAACCTGAAGTTTGGTCTGCTGGAGCAAATGGATGTAATCCTCCAAATCGCGCCCAGGTAACAGGGGTCATTTCAGCTGTGGCATTTAATTTCATTGTACAGGAACCCAATGGGATCATCGAATGGCAAAGCGATAAATCTTTTGCTTCCAATGACTTAATATAGCGTAACATTTCGTGTTCAGAATGGTAGCTATTAAAGTTTGGATGAGTTAAATACGCTGAGGTACGAACTAATTCAGCAGGGATCGAAGAATCTAAGTTTTCTTCTAAGGTATCAAAATCTACATCGTTCAATGTTTTGCCCTGAATTTTTGCAAACACTTTTACGATTGTTTTAATATCCTCATATGTTGTTGTTTCATCGATAGCGACAGAAACTTGTGAACCTTTGTAGTAGAAGTTCAATTCATTGTTCAGCGCTTCAGATTTTAATGCGCCCGCATGTGCACCTAAATCTACACGTAGGGTATCAAAATAAGCTTTATTCAATTGGGTATAACCCAATGATTGTAACGCTTGATCCAATAAATTTGCTAAAGCATTGATACGGGAAGCAATATTTTTAATTCCTTCGGGGCCATGGTAAACTGCGTAAAAAGAGGCCATAATAGCCAATAAAGCTTGCGCCGTACAGATATTAGAAGACGCTTTGTCACGACGGATATGTTGCTCACGAGTTTGTAAAGCCATACGTAGCGCGTACTTTCCATTCGAATCAGAAGTTACACCAATGATACGTCCAGGAATATTACGTTTGAAGCTATCACGAGTAGCGAAGAATGCCGCATGAGGACCACCGAATCCCATTGGTACACCAAAACGCTGTGAGTTGCCGACAACAACATCTGCCCCCCATTCTCCTGGAGGAGTCAACAAGGCTAAACTCATTAGATCCGCGGCCGCACATACTGTAATATTTTTACCGTGTGCAACGTCAGCAAATGATTTGTAATCAACGATTGAACCGTCTGCTGCTGGATATTGTACGAATGCAGCAAAAACGTCGTCTGTCAATTCCGATTCTTGAATAGCTGTGATTTTCAGCTCGATACCGAAAGATAAGGCACGCGTTTTCAATACATCTATCGTCTGTGGATACGCATTTTCAGAAACCAAGAATACATTTGCTTCTTTATTTTTACGCGCTGAGTAAAGCATAAACATAGCTTCAGCTGCAGCCGTAGCTTCATCCAATAATGAAGCGTTTGCAATTTCCAATCCCGTAAAATCAGAAATAACTGTCTGGAAGTTTAAGAGTGCCTGTAAACGACCTTGTGCAATTTCCGCCTGGTAAGGAGTATATTGCGTATACCATCCCGGATTTTCAAACACATTACGTTGAATTACACCCGGAAGGATCACGTCATAGTATCCTTGACCAATAAAAGATTTAAAAACTTTATTTTTCTCTGCGATTTCCGCTATCCGCTTTAAATAGGCAACCTCAGACAATGCTTTTGGAAGATTTAAAGGTTTTGGAGCACGGATTTGAGAAGGGACCGTTTGGTCGATTAGCTGGTCAATTGACGTTACGCCCAATTTGGCCAACATTTCATTCGCTTCAACTGGACTTGGGCCATTGTGGCGACTTTCGAATTTTTCTTGGAAGTGTATATTGCTCATGTGTGCAAAAAGTTAACGCTTATAGACAGTTATTGACATACTAATTAGGTAATTAACTCTCTTATAAACAGTCGTTTTTTGGATGAGCAAAGATAGCAAAATAAATGACTGAAAACGAAGCAAAAAAGTGTATAAAAAGTCAGTTTTAACAACGAGCAGATGTGCAATCGATTGTCTTATATAGGATAAAATTCAAATAAAAACAAACAACCAAAGTTCGTGTTGAAAATATACCAACCAAATCAAAGATAACTTAACAGAATAATAAAAAACGAAAGATTATGCTGTTATTTTTCAACCGCCATTTTTTCTTTTTGAAGATATTCTTTTTGCAATGGCGCTGATTTTTCAATACATTAGTATAAGTACCAATTGTAAAGTGATTTCTGACACTGGGCAATCATTCAAGGGGATTTGCAGCATTGCTGAAAAATCGAAAAGAGAAATCGGGCTTTTACTGCAATGGGACTCATACAAACAAGAATATCATTCTTTTTAACAAATATAAACCAGCGAAGTAACGATTATAAATCATGAGAAAACAGGTAACAGACAGTGTACTCCTAGTAAGACCCTCTGTCTTCCGCAAAAATGAGCAGACCGCAGTCAATAATTTTTTCCAAAAGGACATTGAAAACTTAAGCGGTGAAGATGTAAATAGGGAGGCACAAAGTGAATTTGATGCCCTTGTCAATGAATTGAAATCACACGGCATTCTAGTGACGGTCATTCAAGATGATGAAAAATCAGAAAGTCCAGACAGTATATTTCCGAACAATATTGTCTCTTTCCACCAGGACGGAAAAATTATCTTTTATCCGATGTTCGCACCCAACCGTCGAAAAGAGCATTTATTGGACTTTGAGGGACCATTAAAACAAAACGGTTACTATGTAAAGTTGATTAAAGACTTAAGCGAGGCCGAAAATAACAGACAATATTTAGAAGGGACAGGGGCCCTTGTACTGGATCGTACACACCGTATTGCTTATTGTGCACTTTCGGAACGCGCGGACCGCAGCATGTTGGACGAATACTGCAGAACGGAAAATTACACCCCGATCGTCTTTCATGCATTTCAGACAGTCAATGGCAAACGCAGACCTATCTATCATACCAATGTGGTATTGGCCGTGGGAGAAGATTTTGCAATCTTATGTCCGGCTGCGATTGATAATCAATCCGAACGGGAAGAGTTGTTAAAGAAATTAAAAGAAACCGGAAAAGAAATCATCGAGATCAACGAAAACCAACTGGAAAATTTTGCGGCAAACTGTCTTCAGGTAAGAAATAAATATGGAAACCGTTTTATAGTATTAAGCGATAAAGCATTATCGTCATTAACGCTTTACCAAACAGCACAATTGGAAAAACATGGCAAAATCATCCATCAGGATTTACATGTTATCGAAACCTGTGGCGGAGGTAGCGTACGTCATATGATGGCGGAAGTATTCCTTCCAAAAGAAAAAGTGATGAATGCTTAGGGCATTCATCACTTTTTGAAACGCAAATTCCATCAGGTCAATACAGCTAGTGAATCTCTTTTAGTTAACTAATTTATTGACCTTTCTTATATCTGAACCTGATACAACATCAGACATTTGCCCCTTAATTGTTATTTTTTGATTCAATTTTAAAAGGACATGGCTATCTGATTAAATAGCCATGTCCTGCTTTCTAAAACGTTTAAAAAGAATAACGTAGTCCCAGCTGGAATTGGTATGGATTGCCGGAGGGGGTAACGATACCTGAATTGTTTACATTGTAATTAAACTGCTGCTTCGCAACATCAAAAGGGATCAGCTTTTCCCCGGCAGCATCTTTCCCGCCTAAAGCATATAGATTTTGATTGCCTAGAGACTCATTTATACCCCAAGTTTTCTTAAACAAGTTGGCAACGTTGAAAAGGTCCCCTGATATTTCAAGAGCATGGTTCTTATATAAATTGAATTTTTTAGCAATTCGTAGGTCAATCAAACCATAAAAACCATTCACCCCACCATTACGTTCTGCTATTTTACCCTGATATTTCCTGATATAATCTTTAAGACTCTGGCTCGCTTCTGGGTTACTCAACAGATTATTCAATCCAGTGACCAGCTGTTTTGAAGTATTCGGATTATTCGGGTCAAAGATAAAGGCCAGATCATTGTCTCCGGCGACAAAGTCTCCATTAATGTTACCGCCAGCGAGTAAACTATACCGTGTACCTCCGATACCTGAGTAGCGAACGCCGACACTAACCCCATAAAATGTTGGCAAAGTTCCATAAATAACAATCTTATTACGGAATTGATTGTTCGAATAGCTCATTTTGCTCAAATCGCGAGGATCATCTTTTACAGCTAAGGATAAGGTAGCCGTATTGGCCACATTCCCGTTGAAGGAAGTATTGTCTTTCGCATCGTTCCAAGTATAACTAACCGAGATCGTTCCATCCTTGTAATACTGATAACTTGCATCAAACACGACGGCAAATTGGTTGACTTTGCCCTCAGAGTTCAATTCCAAAACTCGGCCAAATTTATCTGAAATCCGTCCTTTTTTCCAATCCGGTGCTCCATCGACGATGGATGCCGTAGGAACGAATACGCCTCTATTATCTTCATTTGCGAGTCTAAAGAAAGGGTCTTTCACCATATTACGATCGACATACATGTAATTATTGCGTCCCAAATTCATATATCCGGAAAGGCTTGCCTTCAACTTTTCTGTGAAAAAGTGCGTATAAGATAAATTAGCCTTATACACGACCGGGATTTTGGCATCGGGACCGTAAGTATTGATGGTCGGAATCTGAAACTGGGCTAAAGAAGGTGTGGATGATGGATCCTTTCTGTAGTCGACAAAATTTGGTGTAGGTACATCCGCACCGCGAACATCAACAGTAGCAAAATGCTTCCCATCAAAAGTAAGGTTATTGATCGTCATATAATTATTGATATCCGAAGCAAATATACCTCCACCCACTCGAAAGAAATCCTTTCTTTCTTCGTTCACATCCCAGGTCATTTGGAAACGCGGTTGCACCACAAAAGACTTGAGTTTATGATCTGTACGGACACCGACTTCTTTTAACAATTCTTCATTCAGAGGAGAGGTAGGATAATGTCCGTAATCCAATCGTAAACCGGCGACCAGATCCAATCCCTGCGCTAGCTTGGTTTGCAATTGTCCATACACACCGGCGTTGAATATCTTACCGACCACTGCCGGATCACTCATCAAAGGAACTTCACGATAGTAAGCGTATGGCTTCATGTCGTCAAAGTTCTGCATAGCCGTTTTTCCATCACTTGGCCTAAAGTGGAAGCGACCATTGACCTCACTTCCGTAAATGGAATTTGCATGGGTATACATCAGATCCACACCAAAGGTGTAATTGATATTATCGGTGCTGTAATAGATATTATCGACAAGCTGAAATACATTATTTTTAAAAG
Source organism: Sphingobacterium prati (assembly GCF_013167215.1). Taxonomy (GTDB): domain Bacteria; phylum Bacteroidota; class Bacteroidia; order Sphingobacteriales; family Sphingobacteriaceae; genus Sphingobacterium; species Sphingobacterium prati. The sequence continues at coordinate 134,884 of NZ_JABJWY010000012.1, read as the reverse complement.
ATTCCTGCGCAAAACGATGTCCGCCCAATTGCAATGTGGTCTTTTTATCTTCACCGGCAACTTTGGAGACTGCATCTTCTACAATTGCACGTGGAATATTCTGACCGGGTAAAAGGTCCCCCGGACTACTTTTCTGATAGGTATAGAGGTGTTGTACTTTTAACTCATTGGTTACCCTAGGGGAAATGGTGGTACGCAAAGTTGCCAATAGGCTATTGTCAATATTCTTATCATTCCCGTAAGATTCATATAAAGTAATTGGCTTGTTGTCTTGTAGCCCCAGCTTATTGTTGTCACTTGTAAAGTTATTACGGATTGTCAATAAGTTTTTATCATTGATTTGCCAGTCAACACGTCCAAAAATCGCATCGGAACCTCTTTTCTTGTCAAAAGCACCATATTGGCGTTCGTTCCCCAGTCCGTACTTTTTCCGCCCGATATTGACAAATTCATCCAATGTTGCGTTTGTAACATTAAATCTTTTTTCATCGGCTTCAGAGTTGATATCAGCAATAATCAAGGGGCGGGAGTCTTGCTGATGATCCCAAGCAACAAAATAATGAAGTTTGTCTTTTATAATGGGACCACCCAAGGTAAAGCCATATTGATAAGTGGAAAAATCGTTGCTTCGTTTGTTTCCCCGAATATCGTATGGGCTGGACAACCAATCTGCTCGGGAATATAACCAGGCACTACCCTGAGTTTTATTTGTACCTTGTTTCGTCACCGCACTGACTGTTCCGCCCCCTGCTCTGCCATAGGTTACATCATATTGGTTGGTCACGACTTTAAACTCCCGGACTGCTTCAATAGAGATCGAAAAAGGAGCGCCACTCCGGCTTGTTGTCGAACCCGCAGAAGTCGGATTTTTTGCGTTCATACCATCAATAGTAAAATTGGTAGAAGAACCGAGCTGACCACCGATATTATCACCCTTGCTCAAGGGGGATAGATCCATTAAAGAAGTAAAATTACGGCCATTGACGGGTAGTTTCGCAATATCCCGGGCTGTTACCGCGGTTGCTGCACCTAAGTTCTCTATTTTATTCTTCAGGGTGCTTACACCAGTTAACTCGACCGTTTCCAGTACATTTGAAGCATTCTGAATCGGAATATTTAACCGGATCATATCACCCTGGTTTAACATAAAGCCCGAACGAACCTGTTCTCCATAGCCGATATAAGTAACTTTAATGGTGTACGGTCCTCCTAATGGAAGCTCCTTGAAATTGAAATCGCCATTGGCATTGGTAGATGTTTTGGTGGTAAAACCTGTCGATTCGTTACGAACCTCTACTGAAGCTCCATGAACCCCTTTGTTATTCTCATCCGTAATTTTTCCGGAAAATCCTGCTTGGGTTGTTTGTGCATACAAACCTGTTCCTATCGCAATGGCACAAGTCGTAAGTAATATTTCTTTCATTAAGTTGTTGGTTGTGATATGGCAACAAAACTACTTCGGTATTATTAACAGAAGCTAAACGAGATATTATGAAATTATAAACAAAACATCGCAAATACTTTAAGGAAAAACAACGAAGCAAAAAGCAAATACAAGAGCGGATTAATCATAAAAAAGTCAGTAAAATACTGACTTTAATATAAGATTGTAAATTTAAAATCCAGGGGATTAAAGTATTTATAAAGATCTCTAAAGAGGTTGTCACCATATTTTACATACAGCAAGGCAAAGTTTTCCGATCGCTCCTGTAGTCCCCCTCCCGGAAAGAGCTTTTCTTTTACATTGTCTATATCTGCCAATGCATGCTGATGGTTTCGTTTTTCTGCTTTCATCAACTTTTTTTCCAGATTGTTCATCGCCTTTTTCAAGCGAGCTTTTATCGCCTCGGTGCTGGGCCCTAGACTCGGATCGATTTTGTGTGTACGCAATCTTATCTTTCCAAAGATCGCATTCAGTTCCATCCATTCATCATTGAGATTCAATCTTTCCTTAGTATGACGACGCACATATTCCTTCTTTAAAACCTCTGCCGGACGAAAGATGCTTTTAAAAGTCAGATCTACTCGAAAAAGCTTTGCCGCTACATTATCCTCGGTAATCATGGCCGAGTTCCTTGGAATTAAGATCGGAAAATCTACTTGGTACTGGTCAAAATTAGATTTCAATTGCATCCAATAAACCATCTCTGCGCCACCACCGATATAAGCCAAATTGGGCAGGATAATTTCCTGATACATTGGGCGCATCACCACATTAGGACTAAAACGTTCTGGATGAATATCAATTTCCCGTTCCAGCTCTTCCCTGGTGAAATATATATTTTGATGCAAAACCTCATATCGACCGTCAGCATTTAAGACTAAACGTTCTCTAAACTCGTCGGTTAGATAGAAGAAGTTGATTTCCCGCGCATGCACCTGTGTAGAAAAACCCTTTGATTCCAGTTCTTTTGACCTGTCCGTGATGGCTTTAAAGCTATTTCCGGATAAAATATCCGTTTTGATAATCGGTTTAAATAACTCCTTCAGTGCTTTATCATCTGCATCAATAATCAAAAGACCATAGGCTTTAAAAAGTTCGTTTACCATATAACGTGTTGCGTCAGCCAACCTCGAGTGCTTCAGGTATGCTTGCTCCACAATACCCGTGAGTTTAGCAGAATTGTCAGAAAGACCGAGGATGTTGGTGTATTGCTTTACTGCATCGACAATTGAACTAGTATCCATCCGTCCTGTAGCCGATACCGCAGGTATTTCCCAGGCAATTTTCTTTCCGTAGACTTTTGTATGATTAATTTCTTCAAAATCATGGTCTTCAGTAGCCATCCAATATACCGGGATAAAGTTTTTGTCCGGATGTTTGGCGCGCAGGTCCTCTGACAGACGTATTGCGGTCATGATCTTAAATATAAAGTACAAGGGTCCTGTAAAGATATTCAGCTGATGACCCGTAGTAATCGTATACGTATTCTCCTGTAACAACAAATCTATATTTTCAGCTACAATCGGGGAATTGTTCAGCAATGCAGCATATTGAGCTTTAAGGCGCTCCACCAGGAGAGCACGGTGATCAAAAGATTTCTTTTCCTGCAATTGCTTCGCAAATCCGTCAAACGTGGGCCAATGACCAACAAATGGTTTCAGCATCTCGTCATGAGCAAGATAGGCCAGCAATGTTTTGGAAAAACTATTTGTCTCACTGTATTCAATATAAGTTGCTTTCATATATGCTTATTGTACTATATACAAATGTATTTAGTTTGGGCAGACAAAATAATGATTTTTAATAAAAAGCTCATCCCACTTTTAAATTATATCATTCTATTGACAAATGTCCAAATAGAACCCTCATACTTTCACAGGCACTAACAGCGACATAAATCTACTGAAGGTTTCCCCTGACCAATAACCGAGCCTAGCGAACTCATTGATGCCCCAATGGAAAATTACGAGTCAATAAAAAACAAGCTATTCAAAAAAAGAGCCTCCCTTGTATTTCGGGAGGCTCTTCCTTATATCCTTAAGGACATTTATCGTTCAAATTGCGTCTTATTTTTTGACAATTTCGCCATAGAGATCGAAATCCTCCGCACGATCTATTTTTATCTGAACAAAATCGCCGATCCGCGCATAAGAATCAGCTGCCGAAATCAATACCTCATTGTCCACTTCCGGAGAATCATATTCTGTCCGTCCAATAAAATAATCTCCATCCACACGATCAACCAGCACTTTATAGGTATTACCGACTTTCGATTGATTAATCTCATAAGAAATGCCTTGTTGAACCTCCATAATAGCCTCAACTCGTTCTTCTTTTATTTCTTGTGGAACATTATCCTCCAAGGTATGGGCATGCGTCTTTTCCTCATGGGAATAGGTAAAACAGCCCAAACGGTCAAAACGAGTTTCCTCCACCCATTCCAACATTTCCTGAAAGTCTTGTTCAGTCTCATCCGGATATCCACAGATAAGAGTTGTACGCAACGCAATATCAGGCACCTTGTCGCGAATCGCATTGACAAGATCAATCTGCTTCTGTTTCGTTGTCCCTCTACGCATTGACTTCAACATCGGATCGGAAATATGCTGTAACGGCATATCCAGGTAATTACAGATGTTAGAACGCTCGTTCATTGCATCCAAAATATCCATTGGAAAACCAGAAGGGTAAGCATATTGTAAACGAATCCACTCAATACCGTCTACATCTGATAAATGACGCATCAGGTCTGAAAGATTACGTTTCCCATAGATATCCAATCCATAATAGGTTAAATCTTGCGCTATTAAAATTAATTCTTTGGTTCCGTTTGATGCCAAAAATTTCGCTTCCTTAACCAAGTCATCAATTGATTTGGAAACATGCTTACCACGCATTAATGGTATTGCACAGAATGAACATGGGCGGTTACAACCTTCCGCGATCTTAAAATACGAAAAGTGTGATGGCGTAGTCAATAAACGCTCACCGAGCAATTCATGGCGATAGTCAGCTCCGATAGAGGATAGTAAGTCTGGCAAATCATTTGTCCCAAAATAAGCGTCCACACTAGGAATTTCAGCTTGTAGTTCGGGTTTATAACGTTCAGAAAGGCATCCTGTAACAATTACTTTATTGATCTTGCCTTGGTCCTTTAATTCTGAATATTGTAAAATTGTATCAATAGATTCCTGCTTAGCATTGTCAATAAAGCCACAGGTATTGATGACAACAATATCATTCGCCTGGATATTGGAGGCTTCATGAACTACTTCCATTTGATTACCTTTCAACTGGCCCATCAGCACCTCACTATCGTGAATATTTTTCGAACAGCCCAAAGTAACGACGTTGACACGTGGTTTATTGATCAATGGGACAGGTTTCGTATATTTTGTCTTCATATGATTAGAAGGGTTTGTCAAGAAACAAAAAGGAACTCCTGACTAAGGAAACAAGGTCTTAAACATGTCCATCTATTTCCTCAATCTGATTAATCATCATGCATAGCAAAGAATGACAACCTTATTTCTGACAATAATTTTAATTTTCTATTTGAAAAGGGAGTCTACAAATTCCTTTTTATTAAATAATTGGAGATCGCCTATTTTTTCGCCTACACCGATGTATTTCACTGGGATTTTGAACTGATCGGATATCCCTATAACAACACCGCCTTTGGCTGTTCCATCCAATTTCGTCAGTGCCAATGCGTTTACATCAGTCGCCTGGGTAAATTGCGTACATTGTTCTATGGCATTTTGACCTGTAGAAGCATCTAAGACCAATAAAATTTCATGCGGAGCGCCGGGAACGACTTTTTGCATGACGTTTTTAATCTTGGTCAATTCATTCATTAGACCAACCTTATTATGCAGACGGCCTGCGGTATCAATAATACAGACATCTTCCCCATTTGCTACAGCAGATTTCACTGTATCATAAGCAACCGAAGCAGGATCTGAACCCATAGCTTGCGCCACAACACGTACCCCAACACGCTCGCCCCATAGTTTAAGCTGATCTACAGCCGCAGCGCGAAATGTGTCTGCTGCACCTAACACGACTTTACTTCCCGCTTGTTTAAGCTGATGGGCAAGTTTGCCTATTGTGGTGGTCTTACCCACACCATTCACCCCGACGACCATAATCACATAAGGTTTATGATCCCCGTAATTGAAGTTTTCAAAATCCGAGCTATTATTTTCGGCCAGTAAGGTCTGAATCTCTTCTTTCAGTAAAGTGTTCAGCTCTGAAGTGGAGACATATTTATCTCTGGCAACACGAGCCTGTATACGGTCTATGATTTTTAAAGTCGTCGTAACCCCCACATCAGACGTAACCAAAACCTCTTCCAGATTATCAAGCACATCGTCATCTACGGTAGATTTACCAACCACAGCTTTCGTTATCTTGGAAAGAAATCCTTCTTTGGTTTTTTCCAAACCCTTGTCTAAGGCTTGCTCTTCTTCTTGTGTTTGCGGCTTTTTCTTAAAAAAATCAAATAATCCCATGGAGTGTTTAGTGAAAATTGATGTCCAAATATAAACAAATGTCCTCAACAAAAAAAGCCCTTTCGGTAGGATACCAAAACGGCTATTTTTATCGAATTCTTTTTAAAGAAAAACTTTAAAAAAGGAAAATGCTACTAGTTATTTTTTTGAGCTTCTGCAAGAACGTCTTTCACTTTATCGTTGTGAACCATACCTTCTTTGAAAGTATACGCGCCAGTTTTTGCAGATTTAGTAGTAACAATAACCTTTGTAAATTCTTTACCGCCACCTTTTTGTAACGATGCAACTGCTTTCTTTGCCATGGTATTTAAATATTTTTACTCAGCCCTCTATTGCAAGTGCTAAGATGGGTGAATTACTTAATTTCTTTATGAACAGTAACTTTTCTCAATACTGGATTGAATTTTTTCAGCTCTAAACGCTCAGTTGTGTTCTTTTTGTTTTTAGTAGTGATGTAACGAGACATTCCCGGAAGACCACTTTCTTTGTGTTCAGTACATTCTAAGATAACTTGTACTCTATTTCCTTTTTTAGCCATTGTTTTACTTTATTTTGAATCCTAAATATAGGATTGAAATTCATGAATAATCTTAATGTAACAGGCGATAAATCAATATTAAATTGATCCTTTAACGATAAATTTATTGATCGCAGCTGTAATACCGTTCTTGTTGATAGTTTTGATAGCAGAAGTAGATACTTTCAACGTAATCCAACGATCTTCTTCTGGAATGTAAAAACGTTTAGTTTGTAAATTTGGATAGAATTTACGTTTAGTTTTAACGTTTGAGTGAGAAACGTTATTTCCTGTTAACGCCGCTTTGCCTGTTAAATCACAAATTCTTGACATGATATTATCTTTTTTGTTGTCTTTATTACAATATGTTAATCCTTTGCACTCTCTGCAAAGAGTTTGCAAATATCTATATTTTTTTTTAGATAAGCAACAACATTATAGGAATTATTTTTAAAAATAGTTCTGCACAGAAAGGGTATGAGCAAAAATAAAGCATTTTATTGTATTATATTTGCTCTGTAAACAAAAATAGTTTTCAACAATTCACATTTATGAATAAATATCTTCGCAAGGGCCTAAGAGAAATAATCATCGGTGTGTTATTCGTCGTCCTGGGTTATTACCTCATGGAACAACGATCCAATTGGTACAAATTGGCGATGATCATCGGGGTTATTACATTCAGTATTGGTTTCCTCACATTAATTTATCGAATGATTCGAAAAGTGGACCGCAATGCAATTATTGAAATGCGCGAAGAGGCCCATAAGGAGGAAATTCATAAAAAAGAAAAGGAAGGGGATGCTGAACAAAACTAGAGGTATCGTCTTAAAAACAACGAATTATTCGGAAAGTAGCCTCGTTGCACAGATATATACCGAATCCTTTGGTATGCAATCGTACCTCATTGCCGGCGCACGTAAGCCAAAGGCTAAAATCAAAGCCAATATCTTACAACCGTTGCATCTACTTGAAATTATTGCAACTCATAAGGATAACGGATCATTACAACGTATTTCCGAAGCCCGACAAACGCCGGTATTACAGGAAATACCTTACGATATTATAAAAAGCTCGCTTGCCCTCTTCTTAAATGAAATCCTGTACAAAATATTGAAAGAACAGGAAAGTGATCCTTATTTATTTGAATTTATCCATCAGTCTATCCGATGGTTAGATGAAACTCATTTAAATCTCGCTAATTTTCATCTGGTATTTCTAATCAAACTGACGCGCTTTCTAGGGTTTTACCCAACGGTTTCCAAACGAGCTCTTCCGTATTTTAACCTACATGAAGCAACGTTTTCAAATCTACTTCCGGAACATCCATTCGTCCTTCAGGAACCCCACACGTCAATTTTTCGGAGCCTAACCGAAGCTGAATATTCAAATTGTGACCGGATCAGAATGTCAAGTATAGACAGACAATTTTTATTGGAAAAACTACTCGATTTCTACCGCCTTCACCGCACAAATTTTAGGGAAATAAAATCGTTGTATATATTAGAGGAAATCTTTCGGTAGTATCGCATTGCCGCCATTTTAAGTTCCGTACCGGCAAAATATAAATGTGTCACTTCGGAGTAAGAATAGGTATACCGTCAACAACCTGTAAATGAACAACTAAGCTCAGATCTCTTTTTACACCAGGATTAAATTGTTTGCATTAGCATTCCCATATTAATTGTTCCATCGGATAAATTCTTGGTACATTTATTGTAACAGAATTGTGTTAACAATTGATTTACTAACACATATTTTTCACCTAAAAATCTTAAAATTATATGGAAATTAAAGATTGGTTTTTAAAAGTTGTAAGAGATAACTATGCAAACTTTAATGGGCGTGCTCGTCGTAAAGAATACTGGATGTTCTTTCTGGCAAATGTTATTATCGGCGTAGTATTCGGAATTCTCGGTCAAATTGCAAGTGTATTTTCTTACATTTCATACCTTATAAGTTTAGCGTTGCTTATTCCGGGCATTGCTGTTGCTGTACGAAGATTACACGACACGAATAAATCAGGCTGGTTTTTATTATTGGGTCTTATTCCATTAGTCAACTTATACTTGATTTATCTGATGGTCATTGAAGGCGACAAGGGGCCTAATCAATATGGTCCGGATCCAAAGGCAGAGGAAAATGGAACAAACCATCCATTCAATCAGCCACAAGATCCATTTGGTTCTTCACAACCGAATAACTCCTTTGGAAGTTCACAGCCTGCACAAAATACGGGGAACAATGATCCGTTTGGAAATTCACAAACGCCTCCTTCACCTTCAACACCACCTGCAGATAAAGATCCATTTGCATAGGTCGTTCTAACGGAACAAAAAAAGAGCTTTCATTGTTATGAAAGCTCTTTTTTTGTTTTTTCGATTGCGAAATTTTCCTCGAAAGTGAAAAGTCAGCGAGATCAATGTCTATGTTTCCTTTTCTTCTGTTGTCCGGGAGCAAAATCTTTAGCCGATTGTTCTCCATAATATTTTTTTGCCTGACCTGGAGGCATACCTTTTGGTCCACGCCCATGTCTATGCCCATGATGGGTGGAATAACATGCGGACATTGAAATTGCCATCACCACAGAAAGGATCACTATTAAAGTACGTTTCATGTTAAACTATCTATTTGGAACATTTACGCAATTATCAGTCCAAACTTTTATTTCAATAAAAAAGCCCATGCTTATCGCATGGGCCTTTTCACAATAAATATATCTTGAATCTAATTAGATAACTCTTACATTTACCGCATTAAGACCTTTACGGCCTTGTTCAACTTCGTAAGATACATTGTCATTCTCACGAACTTTGTCAATTAATCCAGAAACGTGAACAAAAATCTCGCTCTCGCCTGAATTAGGGATGATGAAACCGAAACCTTTGGTCTCATTAAAGAATTTTACTTTACCTTCTTGCATGGCACTATTTTATTAATTTCCCTAAAGGTATAGAAATAAAATCAAAAATCTTAACGTTTTTATTTTTTTTATCCGTTAAACTATTTTGTCTACTTTGGCTCCAATCTTGTAGCAATGCGATAATAGCAATCGTATTATTATAATAACTTTAAGATAGTAAAACATGAAAAAAATATTATTAGGACTGACTTTTTTAGGTTTGATGACAACACTAAATGCTCAACAAATGGTAAATAAAGAATTTGTATCCACAGTGGGTCGTGCAGAAGAAGAAGTAACCCCGGACATCATCTATATAGATGTTACACTGAAGGAATTTTATGACAATGGAAACACCAAGAAAAAGGTTGCCATAGACAAGTTAGAAAAAGATCTCTTCGACTCTGCAACAAAAGCCGGTGTTAAAAAAGAAGATTTTACGATCCAGAATATCTGGAGTTACAATACACCGGAAAAAAAGAAAAAGGATACCGATATTCTGCTTTCCAGACAATACCGCATTAAGGTTACTAACCTAAACAATTTAGACCAATTGTTGGATGGTGTTGACAGAGCAGGCATTCAGAACACTTACATCAGTGAATACGATTACTCGAAGAAAAAAGAACTTGAAAAGACCTTAAAAACGAAAGCTGTATTGGATGCGAAGGCGAATGCGCAGATTCTTGCCGAAGCAGCCGGACAAAAAATCGGTAAAGCGATCGTACTTTCGGAAACACCGCAACAGATTATCTTTGGTGTTCAACCAATGATGCGTAATGCAATGTATAAAGGCGCCATGGCTGAAGCGGCAGACGCTGCCGGTGAAAATGGCCTTGACTTAAATATCAGACCAATGAAAGTAACGAGCGAAATCAGCGCTTCTTTCGAACTATTATAATCATGCAGAGGGAATTATCTCCAGAAGATAAGAAGAAACAAATCGACCAAGATTTCGGTTGGATCAACCGAATATCTTGGTTAATGGATAATCAGTTCAAGATTGGCAACTTCCGGTTCGGACTGGATCCAATTTTGAATCTGATTCCCTTAGGCGGAGCTATTGCCGGTTTCGGTACATCACTTGTCCTGGTCATCGCCATGTGGCGGAATGGGGCAAGTCCTAAATTAGTGATCCGTATGCTGCTTAATATCAGCCTTGATGCGATCTTAGGAAGCATCCCTTTTCTAGGGAATATTTTCGATTTTTACAGCAAAGCCAATGAAAAGAATATCAAATTGCTGCGCGAGCACTATTATGAGGGCCGGCACAAAGGTTCGGGCATCGGTATTATCTTAACAATAGTATTGATCCTATTTATCTTAATAGCTGGCGTTTGTTACCTGATCTGGACGTTCTTTTCCTGGGCATTTTCGCTGTTAAATGGAATTTCTTTCTAAGAGCCGCTCTTTTCACACCGTTTTCCTTCGCCGCACAGCCTCGATATAAAAACAATTGTGCATATCTAATATCTATTTAATAATTTTGATAGCGGTAGATCCAGTTGTGACACGATCTCTCAACACTAATTTTAGCATTAAAAAATGAGCAAAAAAAGAATATTTGCCCTGCTTCTGATTGTCATCATGCTGGCGGCCATCCTGACAAACCCGAGCAAAGAGGAACATGAAAAAATTGTCCGTGCAAAGGCTGAGCAATTACTGAAGAGTCAGCTTCATGCGAAAGACCAGGCTTTTTTTGGATTGGGAATGCAACTTTTCGGCAACAAATTAGTAGACGATTTTGTCAAGAATTCCATTGTTGTAGAAAATTACTATCTTTTCTCTCTCACTAAGATCAAATGGCAAGGCACAGAACAGATTATCGGCGGTGGCGCGTTTAAACAGATTTGGTTGAGTCCCAAGATTGATGAAAAAGCAGATGAAATCATCGCAGCACTGAAAAAAGTCTAATATGTCCTTAGAAATTCTTTACGAAGATGAATCCATTGTGGCGATCAATAAGCCGCATGGTCTTTTGGTACATCGTTCATCCATTGCGCGTGACACGTCCGAATTTGCTCTTCAACTACTACGTGACCAGCTGGGCAAAACCGTATACCCTGCTCATCGCCTGGACCGTAAAACTGGCGGAGTTCTTTTGTTTTCGCTGAACAAAGAAACGGATCAATACCTACAAAAAAGTTTTCAGGAACATCAAATTGATAAAAAATACCTTGCTATGCTCCGAGGGTTTGCTCCTGAGGAAGGGATTATCGACTATCCTTTGAAAAAGGAAAATGGCACATTACAAGATGCACAGACATCGTTCCGATTATTAGCCAAGAGTGAACTCGATATTCCTTTCGGGAAATTTCCAACTTCAAGGTACAGTCTTATTGAAGCCAATCCACTTACAGGGCGCATGCATCAATTACGGCGTCATTTTGCGCATATCTTTTACCCCATTATCGGCGATCGTCCGCATGGCTGCAATAAACAAAATAAATTCTGGAAAGAGAACTACCAGATGGATACCATGCTATTGCATGCCTCGGAAGTGACCTTCAAACATCCTTTGTCGGGTGAGACCATTCATATAACCGCTCCCATCCAATCCGATTTCCAGAAAGTACTTGGAATCCTAAACATACACGTACTATGTTAAAATTAATTCTCGAAGCATTTATCAGCATATCTGGTATCACAGCGGCATCTGGTATTGTCTATCATAATGATGAGCTTCATATTGTCTCGGACAACAGCAATTATCTGTATAGCTATAACCTCACTCAGCAACACCTATCCAAAACAGCCTTAATGGAAGCTGACCCCATGGAAAATATCAGCAAAGCGAATAAAATGGATCTTGAATCCATTACTTTTGATGGCAACCGCTACTATCTCTATGGCTCGGGGTCCACTGAAAAAAGAAACAATCGTTTTATTTGGGATGGAAACAAGGTTGTAAAGGAAGACTACAGCAAAATCTACGCGCATTTAATGCAGAAATTTAAGATCAGTAAAGAGGACTTTAACATTGAGGGGGTGGTTCATATTGGTGACCGGATATTGTTGTTTAATAGGGGCAATGGCCCGCAAGGAATCAATGTAATTTTAGAATACAACGGTAAAGCTGAAGATAAATCGCGGTGTATTCCAGTTGAATTACCGACGATAAGGGGAATCAGTACTGGTTTTTCGGATGCCACACTGGTCGGTGAAGACATTTATTTCATCGCGACCGCGGAGGATGCGAAATCGACCTATCTTGACGGCGAGATCGCAGGCTCATTACTTGGGAAAATATCAGCTGATCTGTCGTCCGAGCCTGAAGTATTCCAAATCCCCGGAAATCATAAATTCGAAGGCATCACCTTCAAGGAGAAAACCGATAAGGGTTTAATTTTCCTGCTATGCGAAGATACGGATACAGAAAACGCTGAACTGACTGTTTATTCATTGAATGTAACGAATTAAATCGTTTGTTCTAAAAGAGATTCAAAGCTAGGAATCACGTATATTTTATTAAATTTGCAATTGATTAAAACTTAATTTTTATGTTAAAAAATACTGCCCTTTCGGAGACGCACATTGCTTTAGGAGCAAAGATGGTTCCCTTCGCAGGCTTCAACATGCCGGTACAATATACTGGTATCAATGATGAGCACGAAACAGTTCGTACAGGTGTAGGAGTTTTTGATGTAAGCCACATGGGTGAATTCATCCTCAAAGGTGAAAAGGCCCTGGATCTTCTTCAAAAAATCTCTTCAAACGACGTGTCGAAATTATATGACGGCAAAGTTCAATATGCTTATATTCCAAACGAAACTGGCGGTGTAGTAGACGATTTTCTGACATACCGAATAGACGATAAGACCTATTTTTTGGTTGTCAATGCGTCCAATATTGAGAAAGACTGGAATTGGATTTCCAAATACAATACTGATGGTGTGGAAATGAAAAATATTTCTGACCAGACTTCTTTATTTGCCGTTCAGGGTCCTAAAGCAGCGGATGCATTACAATCGCTGACAGATATCGAGCTCGCGCCAATGGAATACTATACCTTTGCTAAAGGTACTTTTGCCGGAGTAGATAACGTATTGGTATCCGCTACAGGCTATACAGGTGCTGGGGGGTTCGAGATTTACGTGGCCAATGAAGATGCACAAAAAGTTTGGGATGCTATTTTTGAAGCCGGAAAAGCTTACGGAATCAAACCGATCGGATTGGGTGCCCGCGATACCTTACGTCTAGAAATGGGTTTCTGCCTTTATGGAAATGACATCGACGACAATACTTCTCCTCTAGAGGCTGGGTTAGGTTGGGTAACTAAGTTCACGAAAGACTTTGTCAACTCGGCTGCACTGAAAGCTGAAAAAGACGCTGGACTTAAAAAGAAACTGGTCGGCTTTGAAATGATCGACAGAGGTATCCCTCGTCACGATTACGAGATCGTAGATGTTGAAGGTAATGTGATCGGTCGGGTTACTTCCGGAACGCAATCTCCTACATTGAAAAAATCGGTTGGTTTGGGTTACGTAGATACTGCCTTCGCAAAAGACGGTACAGATATTTTTATCCATATCCGCAATCAAAAAGTGAAAGCAAAAGTAACAAAACCTCCTTTTGTAAAATAATAACAGGAGTAGAGAGCAATAATATATAAAAAGAGCAGAAAATGGTCATTTTCTGCTCTTTTTATATATTATAGGTAAGAAACTCGCTTCTATTTATTTTTTCCCTTCGTCTGCTTGGTGGCATATTGCTGCTTTTTCTCGCGATCTTTCTCCTGAATCACCACTTTTATGCGTTTGCTTAAGACAACCTTAAGGTAAATAAGTACCACCAAAAATGCGATTGACAATCCGGTCACCAGCATATTTCCGGCTTTATATCCTTCAAATCCACAATACGCCAAAAATACAATGGCCAAGTTCAATACAATATTCAGTATAAAATATTTTGTCATATTACTTTTCTGTTAATCCTAATACACGCGGTCGCCACACAAAGAAATAGAAAATTCCACCGATAATATTAAGCAGTACGATAGCCAGTGCCATCAACATCCGCTTACCATTGGAAATCGTCCTGGAAAGCATAATTTCCCGCAAGACCAATATCACCCACAAAAGGGACAATAGAATAGAGAGACTACCTAATATGGGAAAAATACCTAAGCTTAATAGCCGGGTCAATAGGGCTACAATATAAAAAGCAAGACTAAACAAGAAAGCCTGTTTAGTCTGATGCTCTAAGTTTTTCATATTAATAAACGTCTAACTCTGGATCGATTTCCTCTTTCCAGGCCAAGATGCCGCCTTTTAAATTTGCTAAATTGTCGAAACCTTGTTGTTCCAATAACATAATTGCCTGCGCCGAACGTTTTCCAGAACGACATTGAACGATAACAGGTTTGTCTTTGGCGATTTTATCTGCCTCGATCAGGATCCCTGATAGTGGAATATTCAAACCGTTCAAATTTGAAACCTCATATTCAAATGACTCACGCACATCAATCAATTGAAAATCTTCATTGTTATCGATCTTATTCTTTAATTCCTGTACAGATACTTCTTTCATTGTCAAAAAATTTATAATCAAATATACTACATTTTTTTCTGAATTGTCTGTCTTCAAAGGCCATCAAGAACATTCGTGACTGTTGCTAATTCAAAGGAACCACGAAAGCTTTATTGAATGCATCTTTTTCCTGAAGGACAAACAACCTTCATTTCACCTTTTATCGCTTTGAGGGTAAAGATAATAGGTCTTAATTGAAGACTAGCGCGAATTTCCACAAAATTTACGGGCGAAATCAGTATCTTCATCCGAACATTACTAACTTTATGAATTCAGTACCCAAAATATTTTTAACATTCGCATTGATTGCCCTATCTTCCATTACCGTTGGACAGCAAGTGATTTCTGAACAACAGCGTCAGGATGTGGACCGTATCTTAAATACCTTGGCATCGGATGATATGCGTGGACGATCGGCTCTGACAAAAGACATTGAGCCAGCGGCAGATTTTATCGCAGTGGAGATGAAAAAAATAGGACTCAAGCCCTACGCCGAAGAATCTTTCAGGCAAACATTCCAACTGGACAAGCTCTCGCCCAAAAGCAACGTCGCGACGATCAATAAAAAGGCAGTACCGGCTGAGCATGTCATATCGTTGGGTAACCACGTAGAGCTCAAATGGGACGAAAAAAGTCCTGTGAAAGTCGTTTATATTGCATCCGGCGCAGATTTCTCCCAGGCCTTTCGGGAGCATTCCCTATCCAAAGAAAATACGCTTGTACTAGTAGACCCTTCATTTGAAGCTTCTTTTGTTCGTTTTAGCCAAATGCTGAACAAACCCAAATTTATTGAAGATCCGGGCGCACAAAAACCTTCGATAGTCTACCTGCTGACGAAGGAAAAACCAAAAACACTCCACATCCATATCGAACGGGATCTTGAGCACTTCCCGCTTTTTAATGTAGCCGGTGTTATCCCCGGAAAGAGTAAACCCGATGAGTACGTCATCTTTTCTGGGCATTATGACCATATTGGTATATTACCTGCCGTAGGACAAGATTCTATTGCCAATGGAGCCGATGATGACGCATCAGGAGTAACAGCGATGTTGACACTGGCGGATTACTACAAAAAGAAAAACAGCAATGAAAGGACTCTTATTTTTGTGGCATTTACAGCCGAAGAACTCGGCATGTATGGTTCAAAATATTTTTCCAACCATATCAATGCGGATCAGGTCGTGGCGATGATCAACATGGAAATGATCGGAAAAGATTCAAAATTTGGTCCTAATTCGGTCTATATAACAGGCTATGATCACTCGGATCTAGGTAAATTAATGCAGGAAAATCTAAAGAACACGACTTTCAAATTTTATCCTGATCCTTACACAAAACAGAATTTATTCTATCGCAGTGATAATGCCGTGTTAGCGGCAAAAGGTGTTCCCGCACATTCGTTTTCTACCTCCCAAATGGACAAAGATGAGTATTACCATACGGTAAAGGATGAAGTCAGCACCTTAAACGTTCAAAATATTATTTCCAGTATCGAAGCAATTGCTATCGGTACTTCAGGCATTGTGGAAGGCAAACAAACGCCTTCACGCGTGGAAAAATTAAAAGACTAAGAAGAGACTGTACGATCTATTGCCCGCTGCATGACATAATCATTCAATACATAATCATAATAAGGAATATCAACAGTTTCGACAACCTGAAAGCCCTGCTTTAAATAGAAATGATAAGCAGGGTTATTTCTATTGACATTGAGTTCCAGAATATCCTTGCCTTTGGTTTTTGCTTTGTCAATGGCAAAATCAATCAAAGCTTTCCCGAAACCTTTTCCCTGTACATCGGGCATCAAATAGAGCTTTTCAATCCGGAGTTTATCTGCAAAAGTTTTCAGTGCAACAAAGCCCTGGCCGATACCATCTTCCTTCAAAATATAAAAAAACTGTCCATTTACCATTCCCTCAGCTAAGCCCTCAACAGTATAGCTTTTCTCCAGCATAAAATCAATCTGTTCTTTTGAAAGTATTTTTCCATATGCGTCCGGCCATATGATATGAGCCATATTGGAAATACTACGGATGTCCGTCTGTTCGGCTAATTCTATCGTTATCATGCGATCGTCTCTCCTATTAAAATATATTTCGAATTCGAAAATCCTAGTTTAAATAAGCCGTCCTTTTCTGTTTGATAAAGACCCGCCCCAATTTTTCTCAGACCTTCTGTCATAATTTCTTCGCCTTGGGCATCTATTTTTAGCTGTTCGCCGCCTGCTTTCCATTTTGTAAATCCAGTACGAACAAAGTAATAGCGCATCCCCTGCGCTAACAATACGATGTTGATCAGGTCCAAATAGTACTGATAGTGAGCAAGGCCTATTTGATCCGTAATAATATTGACTGCCTTATACTGATGTTCAACGAGATATTCAATAGCGGACTGTAAAAAATTAGCACGATAGGGGATGACTTTTAAATTTTCCTGGAGGGGCTCTATATGGTTCTGCGCAAAAACAATATCAAACTTGTATCTTCTCGCAGCCAGTTGATCAATCAGATTATTTTCTATGACAATAGATGGGCTCCATTCAAGTAGTTGTCCCAAATTTTCTTCATCAATCAGAAAAAGATCTTCAATCAGCAGAGCAGGTTCCTGGTTTTCACGAACAATATGATGCGATGACATTTCGAAAGATTTAATACCCTAATCTGCGCAAGGTGATGTAAGCCATCAAACCCGTACTGAGCTCCAGCGAAGATTCATCGACATCGAATGTAGGTGTATGCACCGCAGAAGTTATTCCTTTCGTCTTATTTCCTGTACCTAATCGGTAGAAACAAGCATTGATTTCTTGCGAGTAGTAAGAAAAATCTTCCGCAGCTGGCCAAAGGTCCAAATCCACGACATTTTCTTTTCCAAGATATTCCTCTGCAAAAGTGCGCGCACTCCGAGTTAGTTCAGGCTCATTGATCAAGAATGGATAGCCTTTGCGAACTTCGAAGTCGCAGGTAGCGCCCATACTTTCGGCGATTCCGACAGCCATTTTTACCATCGTCTCATGTGCCTCAGCACGCCATTGCTCGTCGAATGTTCGGAACGTACCTTCGAGATACACTTGGTCAGGGACTATATTTGTCGCACCGTTAGCGATGATTTTACCAAAGGACAGGACTGTTGGCGTGCGTGGATCTGCAAAACGGCTCGCAATCTGTTGCAAAGCAGTAATAATATGTGCTGTGATCACAATCGGATCAATATTCTGATGCGGATGTGCACCGTGTCCCCCCCGACCCTTTACGGTCATAAATAACTCATCACAGGAAGCCATATATTTGCCTTCACGAAAGCCGACTTTGCCCACCTCAATAAAGGGCATGACATGCTGGCCTATTATCGCAGAAGGTGCCGGATTTTGTAGTGCTCCTTCTTTGATCATAAGGGATGCTCCACCGGGCAAACGTTCTTCTCCGGGCTGAAAGATTAATTTCACCGTCCCACCAAATTCGGCTTTCAGGCTATGTAATATCTTTGCGGTTCCCAACAACGAGGACGTATGTACATCATGGCCACAAGCATGCATGACTCCGGGAGTATTGGATCCATAAGGTCGTCCTTCGACTTCCTGAATAGGTAATGCATCCATATCCGCGCGCAAGGCGATTACTTCATCTGAAGCGAGTTCACCTTTAATTAACGCCACGATACCTGTGTCTGCTTTTACTTCGTAAGGGATGCCTAATTGATCCAGCTGCGCCTTTACAAATGCCGAAGTATTATATTCTTCAAAGGAAAGTTCAGGATTTTGATGAAGATGTCTACGGTTAGCGACTGTATCTTCAAAATATTGGTGGGCTAAGGCCAGGACTTTTTCTTTCGTACTTGCCATGAGGTTGTTTGATTTATTGATAAACAAAAACGCTTTCTGAAAATACGAAAACGTTACTAAAATATTGACGCAGCTCACGCATAAACGCATTCGCTTCGGAACGACTTCTAAAGTCGCCCACCTTCACCCGATAATTTGGTTCATCATAAGTGATATAGGTATCAACATCTTTATACATTCCCCGAAAACGAGTTTGCTCCGAAAAAGCTTGGTTTCGACTGGATCCGGCAAAGATCTGGACGCGAAAGCCTCTCACCTTGACTCTTGTTGCCGCGGAACGTACAACAGGTTTAGAAGGTACTGTTGTGGTTTTGCTTTCGACAGGATTGATTCCCATTGCTGCCCTAAAATTCTGAAGCTGCGTAATCAAAGAATCTTTGGTTACAATAACTCCACCCTTTTCCTGTGCTTTTACATGAACGATCGTAAATAGCACAAGTGCATGTATGAAAATCAATCCTCTCTTCAGCATAGTTTAACCTTTCTTATCGATTAGTTATTTGCGCCGTGGCAATTTTTATATTTTTTACCAGAACCACAAGGACATTCGTCATTGCGTCCCACTGTATTCTCGTTACGAACAGGTTCTTTTGGACCATCATTTACATCTTCTTCACTAACACCTGTTGGTGAAACCAACTCTGCCTTGGTCTCAACTGTCTTTACAGGTGCTTGAGTCACTTGTCTAGCCTGTAATGAGGTTGTTTCTTGTCCGGGAATCTCACCTTTGAAAATAAAGCTCACGACATCCTTATTCATAACAGCTAACATAGATTTGAACAAGTTAAAGGCTTCCATTTTATAGATAATGATCGGATCCTTTTGTTCATAAACAGCATTTTGAACAGATTGTTTTAGATCATCCATCTCACGTAAATGTTCTTTCCATGCTTCGTCGATCAATGCCAATACAATTCCTTTTTCAAAGGATTTGAACACCTCTTTACCGTTGCTCTCAATCGCTTTTTTCAAATTTGCTGACACTTGAATACCACGGATACCATCTGTAAATGGAATCACCACATTTTCAACAATCTGACCACGTTCTGCAAACACATCATTCAATACCGGAACGGTCAAAGCACCGATAGCATCTATTTTGTGGTGATAAGCTCGGATTGTCTGATCAAAAAGACGATCTGTCAGCCCTTCGATTTTTCCTTGTGCAAACTCTTCAGCTGTGATTTCCGGTGTAATGGCAAAAATGCGGATGACTTCAATTTGGAAGTCCTCGTAATTGCCTTGCTCCTTCGCTTCAGCGACAATCTCTTCAGCAACGTCAAAGATCATGTTATTCAAATCCACATCCAAACGCTCGCCAAACAACGCATTTTTACGTTTAGAATAGATTACGGTACGCTGTGAATTCATCACGTCGTCATATTCCAATAGACGCTTACGAATTCCAAAGTTGTTCTCCTCAACCTTACGTTGTGCTCGTTCAATGGATTTGGTCAACATGCTATGTTGCATCACTTCACCTTCTTCAACACCCATTTTCACCATGATATTGGAGATTCTTTCAGAAGCAAACAAACGCATTAAGTTATCTTCTAGGGAAACGAAGAATTGTGATGATCCTGGATCTCCCTGACGACCTGCACGACCGCGTAACTGACGGTCAACACGACGAGATTCGTGCCGTTCTGTACCGATAATTGCAAGACCACCTGCATTTTTAACTTCTTCCGTCAATTTAATATCCGTACCACGACCAGCCATATTCGTCGCGATCGTCACTTGTCCCGGACGTCCGGCTTCAGCAACAATATCTGCTTCTTTTTGGTGAAGCTTCGCATTCAATACATTATGTCTGATCTTACGCAGTTGAAGCATCCGGCTCAAGAGCTCGGAAATTTCTACCGATGTTGTACCCACCAATACAGGACGCCCCTGTTCTGTCAGCCGTTGGATTTCCTCTGCTACTGCATTATATTTTTCACGTGCCGTACGATAAATCAGATCCTGACGGTCTTCCCGTTGGGCAACACGATTTGTAGGAATTTCTACAACATCCAATTTATAAATTTCCCAAAGTTCTCCGGCTTCGGTTGAAGCAGTACCGGTCATACCCGAAAGTTTGTGGTACATACGGAAGTAGTTCTGTAAAGTAATCGTCGCATAAGTTTGTGTCGCATCTTCGACTTTCACATTCTCTTTGGCCTCGATCGCTTGGTGTAAACCGTCTGAGTAGCGACGACCATCCATAATACGGCCGGTTTGCTCATCGACAATTTTCACTTTACCTTCATCCACGATGTATTCCACATCATTCTCAAACAAGGTATATGCTTTCAATAGCTGATTGATTGAATGGATACGATCAGCCTTGATCGAGTAATCACGCAATAAGTCTTCTTTCTGAGCTGCTTTTTCTTCCAAAGTCAACGAAGACTTTTCGATTTCTGCAATTTCAGTACCTACATCAGGTAAAATAAAGAATGAAGGATCTTCTCCTGTCGCTGTGATCAATTCAATACCTTTTTCTGTTAGTTCGACCTGATTGTTTTTCTCATCGATGACAAAATAAAGTTCTGCATCGACTTTAGGCATATTTTTATTTTGCTCTTGCATATAGTAGTTTTCTACTTTTTGCAAGATAGAACGATTGGCACCTTCACTCAAGAATTTGATTAACGCTTTGTTTTTAGGCAAACCTCTGTACGCTCTCAATAAAGCAAGACCACCCCCTTCAACATCAGAATCACCAGCAGCCAATGCTTTTTTAGCATCATTTAACACGGTATTGATATAAGCCTTTTGAACATGTACCAAACGCTCAATACGTGGTTTCAATTGATAGAATTCATGTTGATCGCCACGCGGGATCGGACCTGAAATAATCAATGGTGTACGGGCATCATCAATTAAAACCGAGTCAACCTCATCGACCATGGCAAAATGTAATTTACCTTGCACCAATGCATCAGGCGTCTGAACCATATTATCACGTAAATAGTCGAAACCAAATTCGTTGTTCGTACCATATACGATATCCGATTGGTAAGCTTTACGCCGTTGTGGTGAGTTTGGTTGGTGTTTGTCAATACAATCTACAGATAAACCGTGGAACTCAAATAGCGGTGCATTCCACTCCGAGTCACGACGGGCAAGGTAATCATTCACGGTTACGATATGTACCCCTTGTCCAGAAAGCGCATTTAGGTACGTTGGTAGTGTCCCTACCAAGGTTTTACCTTCACCCGTAGCCATCTCAGCAATTTTTCCACTATGTAAAACGATACCACCGATCAGCTGTACGTCATAGTGTACCATGTTCCAGGTTACTTCTGTACCAGCAGCCATCCATTTGTTTTTCCAAATGGCTTTATCACCATTAATAATAACGTTTGGTTTGTAAACAGCCAATTCTCTGTCAAAATCGCTAGCAGTAACTTCAAGTT
Organism: Sphingobacterium prati; assembly: GCF_013167215.1. Lineage (GTDB taxonomy): Bacteria > Bacteroidota > Bacteroidia > Sphingobacteriales > Sphingobacteriaceae > Sphingobacterium > Sphingobacterium prati. Next base: position 112,736 of record NZ_JABJWY010000012.1, on the reverse strand, counting down.
CTTCATTTTCTGTCAAACGTCTTGAAGTTTCTTTAACCACAGCAAAGGCCTCTGGTAAAATATCATTCAAGACCTCTTCCAACTTCTTATCACGATCTTTGGACAATTTATCCACTTGTTCATAAATAGAAGTTTTCTTGGCCATATCGTCCTCATCCTGATCCGCTTCTGCTTTTAGCGTATCTATTTCTTGGTCAATATCTGCGAGGTAATTCTTAATTCTTTCTTTGAAGTCAGCGGTCTTGGCACGTAACTCGTCATTGGTTAGATTTGAAAGTTTATCATATTCAGCTTTGATTTGCTCTACAATAGGCTGAACCCCCTTGATATCTCTTTCGGATTTACTTCCAAATAATTTACTTAAAAACTTTAACATAATTTTTTTTCTATCTCAACTAAAGATTTTGTACAATAATGACTCCAAAGTAAAATTGCAGACAATTTGACACTAATCGGGCAAATTTAGTTATTAGATATGATATCTAACAGCTTACCACTATTTTTTTTACGTTATTTTTTTCAATGCGTTTCGTCCCTTATTCTCCGCTCCACTATTTACTGTACTCTTGCTATTTTACCATTATTATCCTTAGCACACGCTCTTGAAATCAAAAATAGCAATACTTAACTACAAACAGGCAGTGCTGTGAACGTGCGATCTATTTCTACCACTGCTAACTATTGGAACCGACGTTATGAAAGAAACAGTTTCTTATCCGAATGCGGGATAAAGCCCATTTCCTGCGCCTTTTGAAACATTTTAGTAATTGCATCACGCCCTTCATCGCCTAATTCAACCGAATATTTATTGACATAGAGCTCAATATGCTTATACATGACGTCTTCACTCATTTCCTGTGCGTGGCTACGGATAAACTCTAATCCCGACCTCGGATTAGCAAAGGCAAATTCAACACTTTGTTTTAAAATTGTGTTTAGCGTATCTTTTATTTCTTTTGGCAGTGATCGTTTTACGACAATCCCGCCTAGTGGAATCGGAAATTTTGTCGTACTTTCCCAATATTCTCCCAGATCGACGACTTTATACAATCCTTTCTCAGCATAAGTAAAACGATTTTCATGAATAATAAGTCCTAAATCAATTGAACCATCCAATAAGGCCCCTTCAATCTCCGAAAAAACCAGTTCTATTTTATTGGTTAATTCGGGAAATGCCAATCCCAATAGAAAATTCGCGGTTGTAAACTTACCGGGATATCCCACCTTTAACTTGTCATATTCGCCCAAACCCTCACCACTCTTTAACCTTTCCTGGAGAGCCTTAGCCAATTCTGCATCTTTGGTGATCAGCATCGGCCCCACACCAAAACCCAAAGCACTGCCCGCATCCAACAGCTCATAGTCTTCAACAGCATAAGCAAAAGCATGATAACTCAATTTGGTAATATCCAGCTCCGCCTGGAACGCTTTTAGATTCAAGGTTTCGACATCCTGATAGGCGACATCAAAATCTAACCCTTTGGTATCAATTTTATGATGAATCAAAGCATCAAAAATAAATGTATCATTTGGACAGGGAGAAAACCCTAATGTTAATTTCATTTTATTCCTCGTTTAAAAAATGAACGGTAAAAAACTTGTAGCTAACCTTCGCTGTAGCGCCCGGATATTTACATTTTGTTTTATACAGTCACTTTGTGTGTTATTAGATAAAGTACCATGGCTAAAAAAGTCACCACGATAATCCCTTTCCCTACTTGATCATTTCCTGAGCGGTACGCAAACCTTAAAAAAATCAAATTGATCAATACGGCAATGGTATATGTTGCCATTGGCTTCTCGGGCAGAAAATGAAGTTCAAGATCGGTGAAACGTACCAACAAAAATGCCAGTAAAGGAAAGACAGTTCCTCCGCTCAAACCTATCCAAATATTATTTTTCACCTTTACTATGTGTGCCAGCCAAATGATCAAAACTCCATGAATTTAATTCCGGAATAGCATGATGCGCAGTCATATCGAATTGCGTAGGGACAACCGATACATAACCATTTGCCAATGCATAACTATCCGTATCTTCGCCACGATCCTGTAAGACAAACTTTCCCGTAGTCCAATAATAATCACGATTATGCGGGTCTATACGCTCATCAAACTCCTCTACCCAATGACCTCCAGCTTGCCTGCAGATCTTAATGCCTTTAAATCCCTGTGTTTGCGGAAAATTGACATTAAGCAAGGTATTTTTGGGTAGGCCATTGGCCAAAACTTGTTCTGTAATGGAAATCACGTAAGGCCTGCAATAGCTGAAGTCGGCATCATGAGAAAAATTATCCAGCGAAAAACCGACAGAAGGTATTCCCTCGATCGCACCTTCGACCGCAGCGGACATTGTTCCTGAATACAGCACATTGATAGAATTATTGAGTCCATGATTTATACCAGACACACAGATATCCGGTTTCTGCCCTTTGAAAACTTTATTAACAGCAAGCTTGACACAATCTACTGGTGTTCCCGAACATTGATACATTTCAACACCTTCATAGAGGTTGATCTTATCTAATCGCAGTGGTCTACCAAGCGTGATTGCATGCCCCATCCCCGATTGGGCGGAATCTGGCGCTACGACAACCACATTTCCAATTTTTTGCATTTCTTCCAACAGCACCTTAATTCCAGGAGCTGTAATACCATCATCATTAACAACTAAAATATTCGGTTTTTTCTTTACCATATACGAAGTTAGCAAATCTGAAAAATAAAAACCTCAAGAATTTTGTCTCGATAGATCATTTATCCAAGTACGACATCGTTTGCGTAAGATTCTATCGCTTTTGATAAATATTAGCCCTAAATTTAGCTTTCAAATAAATCATTCAGTTATGAGCATTAATTTTGAATCCCGCTATGCAATCGGGCCTAAAGAATACAAAACGTTAGATACACAAGGATTAAGAGATAATTTTCTAATCGAAAAAGTTTTTGAAACTGATAAAATTAACTTTGTCTACACACACTATGATCGTTACATGGCTGGTGGTGCAATGCCCGTAAATTCGAAAATCAAATTAGAAACAATCCCTGAATTATTAAAAGAACCTTACTTTCTTTCGAGAAGAGAATTAGGTATTATCAATGTCGGTGGCAATGGTCAGGTGGAAGTAGATGGAACATTGTATGAACTTAAAACCAAAGAAGCACTTTACATCGGGCAAGGCGCAAAAGATATCTATTTCTCGAGTCGGGATAATTCAAATCCGGCAAAATTTTATTTAAACTCAACCCCAGCTCACCATAGTTATCCCACAAAAAAGGTAACCAAGGAAGATGCTAATAAAATAGAATTAGGATCACTGGAAACAGCCAATCACCGTACCATCAACCAAATGTTATTGAATAAAGTTGTACAGACTTGTCAATTACAGATGGGTATGACGGAATTAAAACCGGGATCCGTTTGGAATACCATGCCATCGCATACACATGACCGTCGTATGGAGGTTTATTTTTACTTTGAATTGCCAGAAGGTCAGGCAGTATCTCATTTTATGGGCCCCATAGACGAAACGCGTCATCTCTGGATGCATAATGATCAAGCGGTCATTTCTCCGCCTTGGTCAATTCACTCGGGGGCAGGAACATCCAACTATACGTTTATCTGGGGTATGGCAGGTGAAAACCTTGACTACGATGACATGGACAAATGTGCTATCACTGAGCTTAAGTAGTATTTAGATATTAGATGATAGATTTGAGATATTAGTTGGTCAAGCCTCCGCTTACAAATGCTGTCTTTAATCTTTTTTCTTTAATTCGTTATCAAATGAAAAGAACATTTATATTAAGTTTAGCGCTGGGGATTTCAAGTATCGCCTTTGCCCAAAATAATAAGACGATCACAATAAATAATCCTTCAGGGGTAACTAGAACAGAGCTGATCAGTATTCCTTATGCAACATTCGAAAAACATTTCGAACTGAAGAAAAATGTCTTTACGATTGTTGATAACAAGAATAAAGGGGAACTGGCTTACCAATTGGAAAAATTAGGACAGCCAACACCTCAAAATGTGCTGATACAAGTCTCCATTGCACCTAAAAGCGCTTTAACTTTTGGCGTAACCGGAAATAATCCTCAAGCCGTTACGTCCAGGGCATATGCACGTTACGTCCCTGAACGTAAGGATGACTTTGCCTGGGAAAATGACATTGCCGCATTCAGAGCCTATGGAAAAGCTTTGGAAGGCAGCTCTGAGGATGCCCAGGGATTTGATTTTTGGGCTAAACGTAGTAACGATCTCGTTATTGACGAATGGTATAAAACAGGAGATTACCATGCCGATCATGGAAAAGGTTTAGATTATTATTCCGTAGGTCAGACTCTAGGAGTAGGAGATGCAACTCCATTTATTGACCAGGAGGTCACCTATCACAAACATTATCGTCAATACAAAGTACTGGATAACGGTCCTTTACGCACTACATTTAAGCTTATCTATGAGCCAGAAAATGTAAAGGGACAGCATATACAAGTTGAAAAGACAGTCTCTCTGGATGCGGGAAGCCAGCTGAACAAAATAAGTTATGCAATCAAAAATACTACTTCAGGCAGTACAGCTGTAGTCGTTGGTCTTGCCAAACGTAAAGAGGATAAACCGCAGCTCTTAAACGATCCCAAAAATGGTATTTTGGCCTATTGGGAGCCTGCTGAAGGAGATAAAATCACCGGAACAGCAGTGATCCTACCCAAAGTAAAATATGAATTCAAAGATAGTCCAAAACAGTTTTTATTGGCTACTACCGTCAAAAATAACAGCCCTTTGATCTATTTTGCGGGAGCAGCATTCAATAAAGCAGGTAAAATAACCAGTTTTGATCAATGGCAATCCTATATCAAAGAATTCAGAAATAACTTAAATCAACCATTAACGATAAAATACGCAAAATAATGTCTATACTGCAATCTTTTGATCTGACCGGAAAGGTCGCTTTGGTAACAGGCTGTAAAAGGGGAATAGGTAAGGCTATAGCGGAAGCATTAGCGGAAGCGGGAGCGGATATCATCGGTGTTTCGGCGTCGTTGGAGGCAACAGGTTCCGCAGTGGAAAGATCTATCCAAGCGTTAGGCCGCAACTTTTATGCTTATCAATGTGATTTTTCAAAAAGAACAGAATTATATAAGTTTATTGAAAAAGTAAAATCGGAGCATCCGACGATAGATATCCTATTCAACAACGCCGGAAATATCCTTCGTAAACCGGCCGCGGAACACCCTGACGAATATTGGGATGAAATCATTGAAATTAATCAGAATGCTCAATTCATTCTGACAAGGGAAATTGGAAAAGATATGATTTCACGTGGAACTGGTAAAATCGTATTCACGGCATCGTTATTGACTTTTCAAGGCGGTATCAATGTTCCGGGATATGCTGCATCCAAAGGTGCAATAGGATCATTGGTCAAAGCTTTTGCAAATGAATGGGCTGCTAAAGGAGTCAATGTAAATGGTTTTGCGCCGGGCTATATCGCAACGGATAATACGGAAGCACTGCGAGAGGATCCCGAACGCTCGAAATCCATCTTGGACCGTATCCCCGCAGGACGCTGGGGTACTCCGGAAGACTTTAAAGGACCGGCGGTGTTCCTTGCTTCAAAAGCAGCAGATTATGTACACGGTACCATTCTTACTGTCGACGGCGGCTGGATGGGAAGATAAAAAATCAACCTTTTAAGATTAGTTTGTTTTAAAAGTCTTTATCCTGCGGGGTAAAGGCTTTTTTTACGACCCTAACCCCAAGATTGCTGAATGAGGCACTCGGACTGACAGAGCCAATATAAACCGTGTTGAATGCCGAACAGCTATTTTTACTGCACCACCATGAACCACCTCTTGCATGAGCCACATCGCGCTCCCCATCCCTATTTAGTTTGCCCATGCAAAATTCAAATACATTACCAAATACATCATAAAGCCCCCATGGATTCGGTTTAAAAGTCCCTACCGGAGAAGTATACATATAACCATCTGAATAGTCTGCTTTAAGATGATCTTTACCATGCCATATATTGGCATATTGTCCGATATTTTCTTTATTCACCCCTTCAAAATAACGGCCATCATTACCGGCTCGCGCAGCGACCTCCCACTCCTCAATAGTCGGTAATCTACAATCGGCCCAGGCACAATAGGCCAATACATCTTTAAAAGAAATGCAGGTGACAGGATGATCCATTTTGTCTGCTATACCACCACGGCTTATTCCATTTGGAAAGCGCCAATAAGCAGTGCTATCTTGCAGCCACCTGAACTCCGCAAGCCCGGGCTCAAATACCATTGCATTATGATATCGTTCCGCCATAGTCCGATAATTCGTTGCCAGGACAAATTTTTCAAATTCAGCGTTCGTCAGCTCATAGGGAGCAATCCAAAACAATGTGATATGCACCGTTCTTCTCGGATTATCCAAACTCATCGTATCACCCAATTGATAGTCTCCCCCGGGAATTAAAATATATCCCTCCTCCTGTCCCGCTAGCGATAAAAAGTTTGATAAAAAAAAGAGCAATATGTATAATGCTTTCCTCACTGATATTGACGTTTTTTATAGCAAGCCCCTAATTTATTCACCTTTTTTCTCATTGTAATATCCCATTGCTCTACGATATATCAATGCTTCATTCTCTTTATTATAGTCTAAATAGGAATAATAATTACTCATCTCGCCATATAACTTTTTGAAGGATGTAGACTGCATAAATTCGCTATACTCACCACGTTTCATCAGTAACAGCAATAAAGTCAATGCATCCTTATCTTTAGGGGTTTTCTTTGCATATTCAATGATAAATGGAATCATTTGCCAGCCATTAATCTGTTCGATCGTCTCTTTGTAATTCACGCCCATTCGTTTGCTTCTCAGAACAGATTCCTGGATTAGTTTCATGACCGAATCTCTGTTTTCCTGCAGAAAATCAATCTGCCTTTCTGACCACCAGGCTTCATTAAAACCTCCGAGCAACTTGCCAAATATTTTTTTGTCGATAGCCTTCTGATTTTCTGGTATATCGCAATTTTGTGCATACACCTCAGCATGAATCATGGTATAAGTAAATTTTTCACGTAAATTTAAATTCTTAAAATCCGTCGCTGAGAGTGCCAGTAAACCAGTATCTGTACCATCTTTATCTTCTACCGGCGACAACTTTGCGATCATTGCTTTCACCTTTGCCAAACCATATGGAGGTATGGTCATCTTTGTCCGGAATTCAATAGCAACGGGGTCCATAAAGTAATCACTTCCCTCCTCACTTTCTGCCTGTGCAAAGGCATAAGTCCAGCTACTTAGGCAGATAAATAATAAAATTAAACTTCTCATAAAGTATACATAATTCTTTTAAAATTAAAAAAATTATTCTTACTTAAACAACGCTATTTGTTAAATCTAAAAACCACAGCTCCTTTAACCTTCGATAAACGGCAGTACACATTCATATCGAAACTGATAGGTATCACTCCCAAAAAAAGGTAAGCATCCCGTTTATTTTGCAGGGACATAAAAACAAAAATCCCTGAATCTCATATAAAATTCAGGGATTAATTTTTATTGTGATATGCTCTTTAGGAATAAAGTCCTTTTTTATCTATAAAATCAATCACTTTTTGAGGTGTGAAAAACTGAATATTTTTGTTTTCTTTGATTGCCTTTCGTAAAAAAGTAGAAGAAAGCTCCATCAAGGGCGTATCTGTCATGGTTATGGAGGGATGTCCCTTTAACCTTCCCCCACTATAGCCCGGACGCGGATAAACGTAAATATGGTAATCGCGCAAAATAATCTCTGCATTTTTCCATTTTTCCAATGACTCCAAGATATCTTCTCCCATCAAAAGCACAAATTCTCTAGCTGGATATTTTTCCTTCAGATGCGTTAAGGTGTCTATGGTATAGGATGGTATGGGCAAATGAAATTCAATATCACTTACACGCAAATGTTCGCAATCCTCCACCGCTAGGTTTAGCATTTCCAAACGATCATAGGGATCCGCTAAAGTTGATTTTTTCTTAAATGGATTCTGTGGAGATACCACAAACCATACTTCATCCAGCCCTGTAAAATTGGCCATGTAATTTGCTATAATCAAATGCCCAACATGCACGGGATTAAAAGAGCCAAAAAACAAACCAATCTTTTTCATTCAATTCGTTATTTATTGATGAAACCCATTACAATTTCTTCAGCTTCGGCACAAGCCGTCGCCAGATCAAAATTGTTCAAGATCACATCAAATTTATTCGCGTAGGTAAGTTCCAACTTCGCTTTGGCAAATCTTTCCTGCAATTTTTCCTCCGAATCTGTGCCACGTCCGGTTAAACGTTCTTTAAGCACCTCTAATGAAGGTGGTTGTACAAATATAGAGATTGCCTGTTCTGGAAATTTAGATTTCAGGCGCAATCCTCCGACGACATCAATATCGAAAATAACATTTTTACCTTCTTTCCAGATGCGTTCGATTTCGGAACGCAAAGTACCATAAAATGTACCCGAATAGACCTCCTCAAATTCGATAAACTCCTGTTTGGCAACTTTATGCAAAAATTCTTCTTTGGACATAAAGTAGTAGTCTTTTCCATCGACTTCCTGCCCTCTTGGATCGCGGGTACTCGCAGAAATAGAAAATTCTATTTTATCCCCATGTTTACTTAATAGATCTCTTACTATAGTTGTTTTTCCTGCTCCTGATGGTGCCGAGAAAATAATTAATTTACCGCTCATCCTTATAATACGTTGAGCAACTGCTCTTTTATTTTTTCTAATTCTTCTTTCATTCTAACCACGATCTGTTGTATACCGGCATGATTAGCTTTGGATCCCAAGGTATTGATTTCACGGCCCATCTCTTGAGAGATAAACCCTAATTTCTTACCATTGGAGTCGGCAGAATCAAAGGCTTTCAGAAAATAATTGCAGTGGGAACGCAACCTAACTTTCTCTTCAGTGACATCTAATTTGTCTATATAGTAAACAAGCTCCTGTTCAAAACGATTCTGATCTACGTTCTCTTTACCCACACTATCATTGAGAAATTGCTCTATACGCTGTCTGATCAATGGGATACGCTCAACTTCCAGATCTTCCACCTCACTCAAATAAGTCAAAATTAGCTCAGCTCGCTTTTTTAGATCTTGAGCCAATACATTTCCTTCGTCCTCACGAAATGTATTGAAATGTTTAACCGCATCATAAAAAGCATCCATCAATACGCTGGATTCTTCATCATCAACGGTATCATCATTGTTGGTGACAACTTCGGGCATATTTAACGCCAATTCGAATAGATTGACATTCGTATCATTTAGCTCATTTGCGATCTGCTGCAATTGACCATAATATTTTTTCAGTAAATCAGCGTTGATCGATGAGGCCTTGGCTGTTTGGTCAGTATATTCTACGGTTACGTTCAAATTAACTTTGCCGCGTTCAATAAGCTTACTGCACTCTGTGCGCAAGGTCAATTCTTTGTCCGAAACGACTTTGGGCAGACGAAGATTTAATTCAAGGAATTTTGAATTTAAGGACTTTATTTCGACACTATATTTGACTTTACCGTTCTCTTGGGAAGCCGTGCCATATCCTGTCATGGATTTTATCATATGCAAAGGTATGATTTTTCATTTTCTTTACCAATCATGCTTTGCAATAATAACAACGAGATAGCTTTCATAAGGTTTGGCCCCCCTGCACTTCACATATCCGATCCCAATATCATACAGCGACCCGTTCCATTGATCCATCCCGAGCAGATGCGTACGATGATGATAACCGGGCGCTTCTTTTCCGATGATCAATGCTTTTATAGCATCGGTCGCGCTGGCGCGATTAGCAGCAATGGATTCAAAATTATTAGCATTCCTTTTTTTTACCCAGGACTGATTTAAATGATATCCGGCTTCTTCAATAAAATAATTGGGACCATAGCCCTCCGGAGAGACGTGATCAAAATAACCGCGTTTTGCCATATCCTTAGCCCGGTATTCCGCTACTTCGGCAAGCTGTTTGTTCCAATTAAGCTTTGTTCGGGTAATCTTATGGAGATTAAATAGCTTCAGTTCCCTTTTATATTTTTCGGGATTTGTTCGAATTTTGTTCAACAGTTCGTAAGCTTCTTTTGCTTGACCACGATCTACAATGGCACGCTGTGCCCAAGCTAGCTGTGTGACGAATAAGGTAAATGTTAAAATGAAATATTTCATATCAATCCTTTAACCTTAAAAGACTGATTTTAGTATTTGACGTTTAATCTTTTTTTGACCTTTTAACCATCAAAAACTGTATCACCATGGGTGTTAAGCTAATAAATATGATCGCCAATACAACTAATGAAAAGTTATGTCTGAAATAGGGAATCTGTCCAAAAAAGTAGCCGCCCAGGATAAATAAGGATACCCACAGAATACCACCCATTATATTATACTTACCAAAAATAGTATATGGCATTTTTCCGACACCTGCCACAAAAGGAGCAAAAGTTCGGACAATAGGGACAAAACGCGCATAAACAATGGTTTTAGTACCATATTTAGCATAGAAATCCTGCGTCTTCCGAAGATAAGATGGTTTAAAAATTTTTGATTCAGGTTTAAAAACCCTGGCTCCAAAATACTTGCCGATCTCATAATTAACAAAATCACCTGAAATCGCTGCGCATATCAAAATAAATAAGAAAAGTGATAATGATAGATTACTTTCAGGACGGGAAATAATGGCACCTAAAGCAAATAAAACTGAATCTCCTGGAAGAAATGGCGTCACAACAAATCCTGTTTCGGCAAAGACAATCAGAAACAGAATCAAGTAAGTCCAGCCGGCATAGGTATTGACGATCTGTATCAGGTGTTGATCAATATGCAGGATAAAATCGACCAGTTGAGAAACGACTTCCATAGGCAATAAATCAAAAAGGGAATCCTATTGGACCCCCTTTTTAGTTTTTATTTTCTCTTTAACCAATTCAAATATGATAGGTAATACCGATATGAAAATGATCAGCAGTACCACTTTAGAAAAATTATCTCTAATAATTGGGATATTGCCCAAAAAATAGCCCGCTAATGTAATACCTCCTACCCATAATATTGCTCCAACAACATTGTAAGTAATGAAAGTACCATAATTCATCTTTCCGATACCACCAACAAATGGTGCTAAAGTACGTACAATAGGGACAAAACGAGCAATTACAATTGTTTTACTGCCATACTTTTCATAAAAAGCGTGTGTTTTGGCAATCTGCTCATCCTTGACAACCTGTTTGCCAAAAAGCTTGAATTTTGTCAATCGCATCCCAAAATGCTTTCCGATGGAATAGTTAAGAGAGTCGCCTGATATTGCAGCAATCAGCAGAATCAATATCATTAACCAAACATTCAATTCATTTGGTTGCGCGGCAAGCATTCCCCCAGCAAACAATAAGGAATCTCCTGGTAAGAAAGGCATGACAACCACCCCTGTTTCAACAAAAATAATGAGAAACAAAATAAGGTATGTCCACAACTGATAGTCATTGACAATTTCAACCAAATGTTTATCAATATGGAGAATAAAGTCAATAAGGTGTGTAATTATTTCCAAAACCGATCAGAAGATTAAGCGTTATTCAACATCACTGGCATAACCAACATCAAAATATCTTCATGATCTTCAGAAGTTGCAGGAATCAATAAACCAGCACGATTTGGTGTACTCATTTCGATAACGACCTCTTCACTTTCAAGGTTGTTTAACATCTCAACCAGAAACTTGGCATTAAAACCTATTTCCATATCATCCCCTTCAAATTGACAAGACAAGCGTTCATGTGCTTCATTGGAAAAATCGAGATCTTCAGCTGAGATATTCAATTCGCTACCTGATATCTTCAACCGTACTTGATGTGTTGTTTTATTAGCGAAAATGACAACCCTTCTTAATGTATTTAAGAAAAGTAATCTATCAACCGTCAGTTTATTTGGATTGACCTGAGGAATTACAGCAGCATAATCAGGATAACGCTCATCGATCAAACGACAGATCAAATTGATATTGCCAAAGCTAAAAAATGCATTGGTCTGATTATATTCAATTGATACAGCTGTATCATCCGAAGGTAGTGACGATTTTAGTAGAGAAAGTGCCTTCTTAGGTAAAATAAGTGAAGCCGGTTTTTCAGCACTGATATCCGACCTAGTGTAACGGACCAATTTATGTGCATCTGTGGAAACAAAAGTCACATTTTTCTCAGCCAATTGAACTAAAACCCCAGACATCGCCGGTCTTAATTCATCATTGCTTACCGCAAAGATAGTCTTGCTGATAGCTTCCGAAAGTACTGGAGCCGGCATTTGGATAATAGACCCATTATCAATTGAAGGAATTTTAGGAAAATCATCTGCATTTTCTCCACTCAATTTATATTTACCATCACCGGCGCTGATCTCAATAGCCAATGTATTCATGTCTACTGAAAAAGCAACAGGCTGATCGGGGAGAGTTTTTAATGTTTCTATCAAGATCTTCGAAGGCATAGCTACTCTTCCTTCTTCTTTTGCCTCAATCGGTAAAGAAGTAACCATACTTGTCTGCAGATCTGTAGCAGAAATAGTCAAGTTATTGTCTTTTATTTCAAAAAGAAAGTTTTCCAGAATTGGTAAAACAGTACTTGTACTAGATGCTCCATTGATAGCTTGTAACTGCTTTAATAAAATTGATGTTGATACAATGAATCTCATTTCCTAATTACTAATTATTATGTGCAATAATACACAAATTAATCAATATTTTTCCGTTTTGTAAACGCCTTTCTTTCCACATACAAAGATTTATAGCACTTAATTAAGCAATTGTATTTCAATTAATAAGCACGCTTTCAAAAGTATAGAAAACAAATACGCCCTGATAAATCACAATATTTATTACATTTGTATAATAGCAATAGTGTATGCAGTTTAAAGATATCATTGGGCATAAAGACATCAAAGAACATCTTGTTCATACGGTTCATGAAAACCGTGTGAGCCATGCACAATTATTTTTGGGCCCAGAGGGCTCAGGAAGCCTTGCGCTGGCATATGCCTATGCCCAATTTCTAAACTGTGAAAATAAACACGCTACGGATAGTTGCGGCGAATGTCCATCTTGTCGAAAATATAGCAAGCTGATTCATCCAGATTTGCACATGTCTTATCCGTTTATAGCCAAACACAAAGAAGATACAGCAGCTGACTACGCTGAAAGCTGGCGAAAGTCCTTTTTAACCAATCCTTACATGGGATTGGAATACTGGCGAAATCAGTTGGACGCGGATAATAAACAGGTTAATATTAATATTGCCGAAGCACATGGTATCATCAAGAAATTGAGCCTTAAAGCTTTTGAGGCTGAATATAAAGTTTTGATCATGTGGTTGCCCGAATACTTGGATACCCAAGGCAACGCTTTATTAAAATTGATTGAAGAGCCACCCGAAAAAACCTTATTTATTCTTGTTGCAGAAAATCAAGATAAAATTTTAAATACCATTATTTCACGGACACAGTTGGTCAAAATAAAAAAATTAGACCATGCTGAAGTCGCACAATATTTGAAAACAACGCATCAACTTTCTGATCAGGAAGCATCCGAAATAGCTTTTATAGCAGATGGAAACTTGCAGGAAGCACTTAATCAACTAAGTACACAGACGAATAACCATTTTGGAATTTTAGTTAACTGGCTGCGATTTATCGTATCAGATGCTGGCACAAATATGATCTCTTTAGTGGAAGAGGATTTATCCAAAATGGGTCGTGAAAATCAGAAAAGCTTTCTTTTTTATGCAATCAGCATGATGCGACAGATTATTTTAATTAAGGAAGGCCTCTCCAGTCTTGTATTTTTACCTGTAAAAGAATTGGATTTTGTCCAAAAATTTGCAGTACATTACACAGTAGAACAAATTGAAGCAACAATAAATCTATTTGAGGAAACGCACTATTTTGTAGAAAGAAATGCAAATCCCAAAATATTATTTTTAGATTTATCTTTGCAGTTAACATTAATATACAAATACAAAACGTTTCCGAAAGGAACTCAATATATATAAATAGAAAACTATGGGATGTGGCAGTTGCTCATCCGGCGGAGGTTGCGGTACTACCACGGCAAGTGGAACACCGGCAGGATGCCAAAATAATGGCTCTTGCATGACTAGCGGATGTAATAAATTAGATGTATATGACTGGCTTTCCGATATGGATATGCCATCAAACTATAAACCATTCAATATCGTAGAAATACGATTCAAGGGATCTCGAAAAGATTTCTTTATTAATGTAGACAACCTATACCTTGAGATGGGAGAAATGGTCGTTGTAGAGCCCTCAACGGGAGGATATGACGTTGGCCACGTTTCTTTGACGGGTGAATTGGTTCGGCTGCAATTGAAAAAGAACAATGTTACCGCAGAATCGGTCACAAAAAAGATCTATCGGAAGCCAAATGAAGTGGATGTAGAAAAGTATAATGCAGCAAAAGATCTTGAATGGGAAACCATGCATAAAGCACGTAAACTTGCTTTGGATCTAGGCTTATCAATGAAAATTTCTGATGTAGACTATCAGGGCGATAAAACAAAAGCGACGTTTTATTATACCGCTGAAGGCCGTGTGGATTTTCGTGAATTGATCAAGAAAATGGCCGAAGCATTCCGTATACGGATCGAAATGCGCCAGATTGGTATGCGCCAGGAGGCAAGCCGTCTTGGCGGTATCGGATCCTGTGGCCGTGAGCTTTGTTGCTCTACCTGGCTGACGGATTTTAAAACCGTATCCACCTCAGCAGCGCGCTATCAGAATCTATCGTTGAATACGTTAAAGCTCGCAGGGCAATGTGGTAAATTGAAATGCTGTCTCAATTACGAATTGGATAGTTATATGGATGCGCTGAAAGATATTCCTAACAATATTGACCGTATTGAAACACTTAAAGGTGTAGCCTATCTTCAAAAAACCGATATCTTCAAAAAAATGATGTGGTTTTCTTTCCCAGGGGCAGAAAATTGGATTGCAATGCCGGTTCAACAAGTCAAAGAACTTGTCGAAATGAATAAGCAGGGCATTAAACCAGAAGCCATATCAAGCGTAATAGAAACCGAAGATATCCGGGAAGAAAAAATTGTCAATTACGACTACGAAAATGTAGTCGGCCAAGATAGCTTAACACGCCTGGATGACCGGAACAAAAGAAAGAAAAAACGGAAAACAAAGGGCAATAATCCCAAACCGGAAAATAAAGCTGGTCAGAAAAATGATAAAGCTGAACAAAATCCACCAAAACAGGCGGTAGCTAAACAGCAGAGCAATCCAGACAGTACAGGTACGGCAACGGCAGGCAAAGAAAATAAAGAAGGTCAAAATAATAGACCAAAAAAACGCTTTAATCGGCATAGAAATAAAAACAGAGGCAACAATAACAATACTGCCTCAAAACCAGAATAAAACGAATATGCCTAATTTTAAAATGTTAGGCATATTCTATTTATAGATTTAAAATGAAAATAAAGGCTTTTCTTTTTGGAACTTTATGTATCGGTTTATGGGCATCTTGCGACCAGACCGCTATTTTAAATGAGAATAAACCAATCGAAAATAAGACTTGGTTATACACCTCGCGTCCAAGTTTTCAATTTCATATCAGTGATAACACGAAGAAATACGATGTATTTATGGATGTACGCCATACACCTGAATATACTTTTTCTAATCTCTTTGTGTTGATTTACCAACAGGCCCCTAATAAGAAAACACTTACTTTCCGTAAGGAAATTAAATTAGCAAAATCCGATGGGAAGTGGTCCGGAAAATCATCAGGTAGTCTTTACAATCAACAAGCTATCATCCATAAAGATTATGTATTTCCAGACACTGGGTTGTATATGATATCCATTGAACAGAACATGCGGGAAAATCCATTGCAGGAAATTACAGATGTTGGCTTGACAGTAATACCAAAGTAATGTGGACCTTTTTACGATATTTCCTCCTTCCTTTTTCCCTGATCTATGCTGTAGTCGTATGGTTAAGAAATCGGCTCTATGATTTTCACATACTACCGGTTCGATCTTTCGATATACCTACCATTGTCATTGGCAACTTAGCGGTTGGTGGTACGGGAAAAAGTCCTATGACCGAATTTGTTGTCTCCTATCTTAGCGACAAGTATAATGTCGCAATCCTCAGCAGGGGCTATGGTCGAAACACGAAAGGATTCCGAATGGTGGAGACAGATTCTTTAGCGCTAGATGTGGGCGATGAGCCATTACAGTTCAAAAACAAGCTTCCAAATGTTACCGTAGCCGTATGTGAAGATCGATCTACAGGCATAGAAAAACTACAGGCAGATCATCAGCTTATTATCTTGGATGATGCCTATCAACATCGAAAATTATCGCCTTTATTTAATATACTCTTATTCGATTTTCGATCTTTTTCACAACCTATGATTGTATTTCCTGCGGGAAATTTCAGGGACTTACTTATTGAATCTAAACGGGCGCAAATCATTGTCATTACAAAGTGTCCAGTCAATATTTCTGATAAACACAAGGTTGATATTGAGAAAAAACTGCGCCGGTATAACAAAAAAGCCCTAATTGCATTTAGCCATATAACCTATTTCGAACCAGTTAATAGTGATGGAAAACATATTGATATCGAAGGTAAAGATATCGTTTTAGTGACAGGGATTGCCAAACCGCAGCCATTAGCAGACTATATTATCAAAAAAGCAAAGTCAGTCCGCCATATTTCTTTTCGGGATCACCATACATTTACCGACGCAGAAATTGACCGTATCATTAAAACATTCCAATCCCTAAATAGTACCAATAAAATAATATTGACCACGGAGAAGGACTATCAGCGGCTAAAACCATATAAAGCACTATTCGATACAATAGAACTCGTTTACCTGCCGATAGGGTTTAAATTTAATGATTTACAGCAAAGTATTCAATTTTGTAATATTTTAAGTGATACAGTCGCATTAAGTGTTAATCAACCTTAAATTTTGTTAAGGACTACTATTTTCGTAAACTTTTTCGTCAAATTTATATTCAATAAGGAAAATAAACTTAAAACATAAAACGATGAAAAAGAAAACTTTAATGGTAATAAGTAGCCTATTTTTGGCGACAACCGTAGCCTTTGCGCAGCAGCGTCAACAACGTAGCCCCGAAGAACAGGCGAAGATGCGTGTAGAACACTTGGACAAATTACTTACACTTAATCAAGTACAAAAAGATTCCATCTATAATCTTACATTAGCCAATGCCCAACAGCGCGCAACACTAAAAAATGATGGTGGCGACCGAAAAGCCAATATGGAAAAAATTAAACAACTCCAAGAAGCGCAGGCAACTAAAATAAAATCTTGGCTCACTCCAGATCAAGTCAAATTATTTGATGAGCAGCAAGAAAAAATGAGGGATAGAATGTCTAAACGTTCAGCAAACTAGTTTGCATGAATAGGTCGGATAGAAATAACCGACCTTTTTTATGGATTTATCAATTAAAATATGCACTGGCTATTAATCTCCATAACATATCCATAATGTTGCATGACCATAGACATCCATATTAAGCCTTGTAAGCGCATTTCTCCGGGCCAATCGACCATTGATTCCTCTTATCTGTCATCTATACTTGCACTTATTTAAAACAAGCAGTTTTATATCTTACATAAAAAAAATATACACATGATTTTAAATCATTTATAATGGTGAATAGCGTTAAAAATTTGTTAAAGTAACATACTTGATACAATATAAATTGACTTTGATAGTTTTTATAGCAAGACATCATAGTTGTAACTTTTTAAATACAATAGATATGAAAAAGCTAATTTTAACAGGTATAGGGATGTGTCTGGCACTTAGCCTAACATTTGCCCAACAGGTCACACCAGAGGAAACTGCGGCAAAAGCCACTACCGAGCTGGTACAGAAGCTAAATCTGAACGATGAGCAGAAGACTGCCATATCCTCCATTCTATTGGATCAAGCAAAAGCAGAAGAAACAATTTTAAAAGACAGTACTTCCACTGCGGCTGCAAAAGGTGAAACCCTCAATAAAATTCAAACAGAAGTAGACGGCAAAGTGAGTCAATTACTGACGGAAGATCAAAAAACCATCTATCAGAAGGTAATTGCCGAACGCCCGGCAAAATCTGTCCCTACACCTACTGAACCTTCTAAAACAGAATCCAGTACGAATTAAACAAAAAAAACAGACGCTAATAAATTCATTGAATAATTTCATCTAAAATTAAACATCATGAAAAAGTTATTTTTAACCGGTCTAGGATTTTTTCTGGCAATGAGTCTCACCTTCGCACAGCAAACGACTCCAGAAGAAAATGCAACCAAAGTTGTGACCGAATTGGTCACAAAGCTTACGTTGAATGACGAACAAAAAACAGCCGTATCAACAATTGTATTGGATCAAGAAAAGGCAGTAGCGGCGCTTATACAGGATTCTACCACAACTCCTGAGGTAAAAAAAGAAAGCATTACAAAACTCCAGGGTGAATCAGATAGCAAAATTGCGCTATTATTGACTGATGAGCAAAAAGCAGCCTTTCAAAAATATATTGAAGAGCGGCCAGCGGTAGACATTCCCCCAACCCCAACACCACCAACAGAACAAAAGGAAAATAATAACGAAAACAGCAATCAACAACAATAATCATTTTACTCAATTAAGAGGAATGTATTAAACCTCTGAATATGCTTAGGCATATTCAGAGGTTTTTTATTATATCATCCTCCATGGTTACAAAAAAAGGCTGTCCAGATAGACAACCTTTTTACTTTAACTCGATATCAGTCGACATTAAGATTTTAACTTCTTCATAATGTCGCTGACATAAGTCTTAAATTTCTTGTCAGTTTCAATTAAATCCTCAACGGTTTGACAGGCATAGATGACTGTTGAATGATCTCTTCCTCCAAAGAATGCGCCAATCGATTTAAGTGAAGATTTTGTGTGGGCTTTTGCTAAATACATCGAAATTTGCCTGGCCTGCACGATTTCACGTTTCCTGACCTTTGACTTTACCATGTCCACAGGAACTTCAAAGTATTCACAAACTAGTTTCTGAATAAAATCCATTGAAATTTCCTTGTGTGTATTTTTCACAAAATTCTTCAACATCGATTTAGCCAATCCCAAATCAATTTCCTTTTTGTTCAATGTTGATTGAGCCAATAGAGAAACCATTGCCCCCTCCAATTCACGAACACTGTTATCGATCTGTGTTGCTACATACTCCACGACATTTTCGGGTAACTCAATGCCATCAGAATACATTTTTTTCTTCAAAATCGCCATTCTTGTCTCAAGATCCGGAATTTGAATATCTGCAGATAATCCCCATTTAAAACGGCTAAGCAATCGTTCTTCTAAACCAGCTAAATCTTTAGGCGCTTTGTCAGAAGTCAAAATGATTTGCTTCCCAGATTGATGCAAATGATTGAATATGTGGAAGAAGATATCCTGCGTTTTCTCCTTACCAGCAAAGTTGTGCACATCATCCATGATAATCACATCCATTGCCTGATAGAAATTTACGAAATCATTGATAGTATTGTTTTTCAATGAGTCCACAAATTGTTGACAGAATTTCTCACAGGACACATAAATGACCAACTTATCGGGAAGATTTCTTTTAATTTCATTACCGATAGCTTGGGCAAGGTGCGTCTTTCCCAAACCTACATCACCATAGATCATTAAGGGGTTGAATGAAGTACCTCCCGGCTTGTTTGCTACAGCGTAGCCTGCAGAACGAGCAAGACGGTTACACTCACCTTCAATAAAATTCTCAAATGTGTAGTTTTGATTCAATTGCGGATCAACCTGCAATTTCTTTAATCCAGGAATAACAAATGGATTTTTGATATCTCTGTTCAAAGATACCGGCACAGGAATAGATTGCCTCTTTCCCTCTGCCCCATTGCCATTCGATGGAAGATTAGTCGTATAGGGATGAGAAGCCGACGACTTCTCAACTACAATATTGTATTCCAATCTACCTTGTTCTCCCAGAAACTTCTTTACGGTCTTGCGAAGAATACCTACATAGTGTTCTTCCAACCACTCGTAAAAAAATAAACTAGGTACTTGAATAGTCAAAACGTCACCCTCCAAACGGACTGCTTTCACAGGTTCAAACCAGGTCTTGAAACTTTGCGCTGGTATATTATCTTTGATAATCGAAAGACAATTATTCCAGACACTTGAATACGTTTTTTCCATTCTAAAATTGTTAATAAGTTGATTTACAATACGCGACAAAAAATATGTTGATAACTTTCTCTGAGAACGAAGATGACAAAAAAAAATCAGCTAAAAAACTAAAATATAAAATATTTAATAAAACCATAAATATCAGCTAGTTAACTTGTAAAATTGTGGAAAACTTGCGCTAAAATTGATCTCTAAAAATAATTATTAACATTCCAAATTTATTTCAAAAAAAAGAACAAAAAAAGTAGTAAACATACTACAGATCAGTCTTAAAGGTCTAGAACTAAATTAACCAAAATAAAAGCGAAATACAACCTTTAGTTCATATATTTTTAATATTAAATTTATAAGAATTTAAAGTATGCTTAACAACATTACCCAGCATCTTTCTATTCTATTCCACAGCCCTTATTGAAAATAGAAAAGTATATTATCAGGTGCCATTGCTAGATCATTTTTGTAACATTACCATCTCGTAAGATGCTAAAGAATAAACTGGTTTCAGCACAAAAAAAAGGAAATCCTTTAGAAGATTTCCTTTTTTTGTTCCATATAAGTGCTTAGATCTACCCAACCATCGTATGGGTAAATTTTCCATCACACATTTTCTTTCCTTCTTGTACAATTGCAGTTGCATCATAATGCGAATTCTTCCACTGGGCGCCCTGCTCAGCATGCTCAACAACGCGGTCGGGAATACCTAGTCGTGCAACCTGGCTACTGTATCCATGATCTGTCATAAACTCTAATACAGCAGAACCTATACCACCTTGTAGACAACCGTCTTCCACTGTGATTATCTTTTTAAATTTTTTAAAGACTTGATGCAATAAAGCTTCATCCAAAGGCTTTGCAAACCGCAGATCATAATGTGCAGGATGGATGCCCAATTCATTCAATTGCTGTACAGCTTTCACAGCTTCGTTTCCAATGGTGCCGAAACTTAAAATAGCGAGCTCTTCACCTTCAGTAATAATCCGTCCTTTTCCTACTTCTATTTCTGTAAATGGGCGACGCCAATCTGGCATCACACCATTTCCTCTCGGATAACGAATGACGAAAGGTCCCTTATTAGGTAATTGTGCCGTATACATCAAGTTTCTGAGCTCCTCTTCATTCATTGGAGCAGAAACCGTCATATTGGGGACACAACGCATAAATGCGATATCATAAGCTCCATGGTGTGTTGCCCCATCAGCTCCTACTACACCCGCACGATCCAGGCAAAAGACAACATTTAAATTCTGTAGGGCAACATCGTGGATAACCTGATCATAGGCGCGCTGCATAAACGACGAATAAATATTACAAAATGGTAATAAGCCCTGAGTCGCTAAGCCAGCACTAAATGTGACAGCATGTTGTTCCGCAATACCAACATCAAATGCACGATCAGGCATTGCATTCATCATGATGTTCATTGAAGAGCCTGAAGGCATTGCTGGCGTAATACCAACGATTTTTTCATTCGCTTCCGCAAGTTCGACAAGTGTATGTCCAAAAACATCCTGGTATTTTGGTGCTACCGGTTTTTCACTGGAAGATTTCTTTATCTCTCCAGTAATTTTATCAAATAGACCCGGCGCATGCCACTTCGTCTGATCTTTCTCCGCAAGTGCAAATCCTTTTCCCTTAATTGTTACCACATGTAGCAATTTCGGACCGGGTATATGTTTAAGATCCTCAAGTGTCTTGGCTAATTTCTTTACATCGTGTCCATCGACCGGACCAAAATATCTAAAGTTCAATGACTCAAAAAGATTAGCATTCTTTAATAGGGTCCCTTTGATACTTTTCTCTAATTTTTTAACAATACCGAGTGCATTTGGCCCTACCTCAGAAATTTTTGTTAATACAGCAGCGATATCATCCCGAAATCTATTGTATCGTTTCGATGTCGTAATACTTGTCAAATATTCTTTCAGTGCACCAACATTTGGATCTATAGACATACAATTGTCATTCAAAATCACCAATAAATTGGATTTAGCGATACCAGCATGGTTCAATGCTTCAAATGACATCCCACCGGTCAAAGCTCCGTCTCCAATAACCGCAATATGCTGACGATCTTTTTCTCCTTTTATTTGTGAAGCAACGGCCATCCCTAACGCCGCTGAAATAGACGTAGAAGAATGCCCTACTCCAAAAGCATCGTATTCGGATTCGAAACGGTTAGGAAAACCCGAAATACCGTTTTCAATACGATTCGTATGAAATACATCGCGACGTCCAGTCAGAATTTTATGACCATAAGCCTGATGGCCTACATCCCAAATCAATTGATCATAGGGTGTATTCATTACGTAATGTAACGCCACCGTTAACTCAACGACTCCCAAACTTGCTGCAAAGTGACCACCATTCACCGAAACTTGATCAATAATAAATTGACGTAATTCCTGGCTTAGTTGTTCTAATTGGTCTTCCTTTAGCTTTTTAAGATCAGAGGGATCGTTTATTTTACTTAATAGTTCTCCAGCCTCAAATTGCATAGTACTGCTATTTACATTAAATGTTCACACAAAGTAACAACAATTTTATTTAATCTTTAAAATAAATCGCATTTCCATATTGTGCTACAACAAATAAAAACAGCAATAGTTTCCATATGAATAATTCAACAGATTTTATTATGTAAATTTGTATAAGATATGCAAGTAGAAGAAGGTTACGAAATCAAGCTTCCTCAATTTGAGGGACCTTTTGATTTATTACTATTTTTTATCGAGCGGGATGAACTGAACATTCATGATATCCCCATTTCGAAAATTACCGATGATTTTTTGTCCTACGTAAGTCAGATGCAGGCACTCAATATGGAGATGGCCAGCGAATTTATTTTTGTAGCCTCTACATTGATGCGTATAAAAGCAAAGATGCTGCTTCCGAGACCAGATCTGGATGAAAATGAAAACGAAGTTGATCTAAGAGAAGATCTCGTTCAGAAACTTATTCTCTATAAACAATTTAAAGAGGTCTGCGAAGGTTTAAGGGTAATGGAAGAAAACCGCCTCCAGTTGTATAGCAGAGGCAATATTCATTATGATATACGCCAACAACTTCAATTGGATGCTACAGGTGAAAACCTAGATAGCTTTGATCTATACGGCCTGATGATGATCTATGAGCAAATGATGTATCAATTTCGCAATAGACCACCAGAAGTAACGCATACTGTTGTAAAGTATCCCTATACGATTGAACAACAGAAAAAAGCAATAGCGGAGCTTATTGAAATCAATAAGAAATTAGATTTTCAGGAACTATTAAAGAATTCTGAAAACAAGGTTCAATTTGTCTATAATTTTCTGGCTATTTTAGAAATGCTCCAGCAGCGTCTTCTACAGATCGAAGTGGGATTAGGATACAACAATTTCAATGTCGAGGAGCGGGATCCGAAACAGGAGGATCTGATGCTCGAAGAAGAACTGGAACAATAAAAAAGTTGTCCAACTAAAGTTGGACAACCGTTTTTGTTTTTTCCCAAGCATTTTGATATTAGATCCCCAAATTCCCAATAACTGAAGGCTTTGCTGTCCTTCTAAAAATCCTTGATTTAATCCTTTTTTTTGAAGGCATTCCAGCCTTGGGCCATTATTGGGTAAAGATTTCCAGATTTGGAAATCATTTCACAGCCTTCTGAAGCCGCTGTCATATAACCAATAATACTGATATCAGGTAAATTCTTGATCTTATCATGATCCGACTGTGCTATTGTAAACAACAGCTCATAATCCTCTCCACCATTAAGTGCTGCTACTGTCGGGTCAATACCGAATTCACGTCCGGTATCGTATGTCATTTGATCCAACGGAACTTTTTCTTCATACAATCTACAGCCTTTATCTGACTGCTTGCAAATATGAAGTATTTCCGACGCCAGCCCATCCGAAATATCCATCATTGCGGTCGGTAAAAGATCTAATTTTGCAAATAACTCAACAATATCTTTTCGCGCTTCTGGTTTTAACTGACGTTCGACAATATAGTCTTTACCCTCCAGATCTGGCTGTACATTAGGATTCTCCAAATAGATATCTTTTTCCCTTTCCAATAGCTGCAATCCCATATATGCTGCTCCTAAATCTCCAGATACACATAATAAGTCACCTTCCTTTGCTCCGCTACGGTAAACAATCTTATCTTCATCGGCATAACCTATACTTGTCACAGAGATAACGAGCCCCTGTGCTGAAGCCGAAGTGTCCCCGCCAACCAAATCAACATTATACTTCTTGCAGGCAATCAAAGCGCCTTGATAGATCTCTTCTACGGCTTCCAGTGGAAATTTGGAAGACAAGCCGATAGAAAATGTAATCTGGGAAGCTATTCCGTTCATCGCATAGATATCGCTCAAATTAACCTGGACTGCCTTATATCCCAAATGCTTTAAAGGGACATATCGCAGATCAAAATGAATACCTTCCAAAAGCAAATCAGTAGAGATCAA
This sequence comes from Sphingobacterium prati, assembly GCF_013167215.1. Taxonomy (GTDB): domain Bacteria; phylum Bacteroidota; class Bacteroidia; order Sphingobacteriales; family Sphingobacteriaceae; genus Sphingobacterium; species Sphingobacterium prati. The sequence continues at coordinate 88,000 of NZ_JABJWY010000012.1, read as the reverse complement.
AGTCTTCTTTCCTTCAAAATCCAATACTGCTGCATCATCACCAATTCCTTTAATGGTAGATTTTTCTGTCAGCTCCACTGCTTTACTGATATAGTCAATTAAACCGAACTCCCCCATTTCCTCCAAATTGGTGCGTTCAGTATTATCAAAATCAAACATGTTAAAAAATTTAAAATTTTAAACTATCCTATAATGGCCAAACAAGTATCTCATAACCAATATGGTTTACCCCGTAAATAGCATTATAAAAACAATAATCGATATGAATACCAATGTGTTATCATATCGATTATCATCAAAAATTATACAAATTATTACAATCCCAAACTTGCTGATATCTCCAACATCCGCTCAATAGGACGTTGTGCACGAAGTATGACATCCTCAGGAAGTAAAATTTCAGGAGATTCATATTTCAAACAATTATAAAGCTTCTCAAGCGTATTAAGCTTCATGTGAGGGCAATCATTACATGCACAGGCATTGTTCGGTGGTGCAGGAATAAAAGTCTTCCCAGGACTCGCTTTCTGCATCTGATAAAGAATTCCAGATTCTGTAGCTACAATATAAGCCTGTGCATTATCCGTTTGCGTAAACTTAAGCATCCCCGATGTAGAACCCACATAATCCGCTTTAGCCAAGATATGATCTTCACATTCAGGGTGCGCAATAAACTTAGCTTCAGGATATTCGCTCTTCAGGCGATCTATTTTATCTTGAGAAAAAATTTCATGAACCATACAAGCACCATTCCATAACACCAGATCACGCCCAGTTTTTTTCTTTACATAGGCACCCAGGTTACGATCGGGTCCAAATATGATCTTCTGATCTATTGGAAGGCTCTCCACAATCTGCACCGCATTGCTTGATGTACACACGATATCTGAGAGCGCTTTTAATTCAGCAGTACAATTCACGTAGGTGATCACCAAGTGATCTGGATATTGCTCTTTAAACTTGGCAAACAAATGTGGCGGACATGAATCGGACAGCGAACATCCAGCTTTAGCATCCGGCAAGATGACCTTCTTTGTTGGCGAAAGTATCTTCGCTGTTTCCGCCATAAAATGTACTCCGGCAAAAACAATTAAATCGGCATCTGTCTTTGCAGCCTCCTGGGACAAGCCTAAACTATCTCCAATATAGTCTGCAATATCTTGAATTTCAGATTCCTGATAATAATGTGCCAAAATTACAGCATTCTTTTCTTTCTTTAATCGTTGGATTTCAGCTACCAAATCCAATGAGGGGTCAATCGGAGCATCATTATATCCTTTTGCCTGAAGCTCATAATTTACAATTTCCATGCGGGTACTTTCAACAGTTTATGAACAACAAAAATACGCATTGTTACATATATAAAAGTCAATAAAAAGCAAATTAATCAAATATGTAGCTGAGCGCTAATGAGGAGAAAACGTAAATTTTAAATTAAATTATTATCATTAAAATAAACAAAAAGAGATTCAACCCAATTTAAACCTTTTTTGAATTGAATATTCAGAAAACTACCTGGCAATATACATTATATCAAAAGCTCAGAGGGTTTGAGCCCAAATATTTCTAACGTAGAAAATGACTTTCTCTCTATTTTCCTCCTATTGAACGTTCTTAGGCATAATACAAAACAAGCAAAAATATAGCATAAACGGAAGCTTTATTTATTAACATTTCACATTCAACTAAGATTTTGTACCCGCCACAATTTAAAATTTGCCAAGAGAAAAGGAAAGAAAAAATATATGAAAAGCTCAAAGGTTCTAAACGAAAGATGCAGCGTCCTGTTTACAACCGACAGCACAAATCACCATAACATAGCTAATGACAAAAGGAAGAGATTGCAAGGGAGCCTGGCTGCTTCCATTCTAAACTCGTTTAGAATAGAATATTTACATACCGTAGCCCAACAGCCAACTTTTAACAAAACGTAGAAGACTTTATTTCGATAAAATTTATTGTTTGAGTCTATAAATTGGAGGGAGATGCATTAGGTTTATTTTTTCGATTATCAAATCTCGAATAAAGCCGATGAGAATCGGATATTTTCGATGTATTATAGTCTCATATCGTACAATTAATCCTCAGAGGCCTCAATTTGTAAACGGCATATCATATAGTATAACATATAAAAGCGGACTTGTTCGCAATAGCCAAGCGAACAGCGGTATTGGTTAACACAGTTTTGCGAACAGTTCTATGCGACAGGTTAGTTCAGTGTTTTCGTATTTAAAGTCTTTTAGGATACGATTATCACACAAAGACCGAAAAAAAATAATTACAGCAGAAGCTAGCGGGGTTTAATTCTATCTATCACATCAAAACGGTATGCTTAACGCCTATAGAATGTGATATTTGCCTCCCTTTTGGCTAAATAAAATTTTATGAAAATCTAAAACAGTTTGTATGAAAAGTTTTAAAAATATTATTCTCGAATTCCAATAGATTTTGAACTAGCTGCTAAAAAAAATATGAACTGTAAATACCAGCTATAAACTACATTTTTATAAAATAATACTATTTTAAATTATAATAATTTATATAAAATTATTATAATTAATAAATATATAAAATTTCATAGGAAATATCACATCCAAAAATTGAAAAAATCTATTTTAAATAACAGAATAGGGCTTTACATTCTAATAAATCCGATATACTATTTAAAATAAAAATTCATTGTAATCACAAGGACTTTATTTTCGAAATAAGCCCTCTGAAATTCGTCTAAAAAATTTATCCTCTCCGATAATGGTAATTATCGCAATCTAAAAGACTTAAATTATATTTTTTTTAAATTCCCAATCGATACCGGGTCGCAAATATAGTAAGAATGTTCATTCCACAATAACTTTTTTTATTAATAATTCCAAAAATTTGATCCATATGCTATTAGCTTTTGAAGCGGATTAAAGATATATCGATAGACATATCACCAAGTCTCTCAAAATCCAATAATTAATTAAAACAGCGTTTATCTAAAAAATATTCAATTCTAATCGAGTTTATTTATGTTAAAATTTATGACAAACCCTCCAGAAATCGCATAATTACTGATAAAGCACACAAAAATCAAAATATCGCAAAGAAATCGGCTATAAACTGATCTCCGAATGCATCTGTCAAATTTTCTGCTAATAAATCAATATTTTGAAATTTATTTTTCAAAAATTGATTCCGATTGTCCCAAAGTCTCTTAAAATACTGTAAAATCTTAAAAATTTTATAAAAAATCCAATATGTAAATCTAAATGGCTTTAGAGAAACAAAAAGCTGGATATCGGCAAAATTCCAATTGAAATATTCCATAAAAAATCATTAGAAACGATTTTTGAATAGAATATTTCATTTTTTTTTTGAAATCTCGTAAATATCAAACCCTAAAGCGTCCAAATCCTAAATTTTTTCCATTTTAAAATTTTCAAACGCTTTCAGACTTTCATAAAATTGGGATAAAACTCCAAGAGCCTAAATAATTTAATCTACACGGTTCAAAACCCGAGTTTTGGACTAAAAGACATAATATTCCCAATACAAACCCTTTTATAAATCCATAAAAAGTTGTTTAAAAAATTTTAAAAAAAATATTCAATTCTAAAAAGGTCAAAAATACCTTCAGAATTTTTTGCTTGCAAATAAAGCCGTTTAGAATTCGATATTTAAAAAGGGGAGTTGGTGCCCTAGTAAATATTAAACTCTAAAAAGGTTTGATTCGATATTGACAAAACTAAACAAAGATTTCCGAACGTATTCCACAATCTTTTTTTTCAATAAATACTAATATTTTAAATTAAAGATTCTCTTATTGTTTATTAGGGTGTGGAAAAGTGGTATAAATTGATCTGAATCGATTTTGATTTGCGGTTTTTATGGAGTTTTCAACAATTTTTCAACAGAATTTTTGCTTTAAAGAGCTGATTTTTAAAAATCTAATTTTTTCCGTTTTTTATTTTCCATAATTTTTTGTTGAATAGTTAGTGTCGATAAAATGTGGAAATCTATCAAATTTTATGCGGAAAAATAATTGGAATTCGTGCTGTGAATAGGGGATCTGGGGAATGTTAAATACTTTTCATTTTTATTTAACCTTTTATTTACACGTTTTCCACATTTTTCGTTAATTTCAACCATCACTTTTGGGGATAGTTTGTGAATTTTAAATATATGGCAGATAGAAAGGTAGATTTTTTGGTCATTGGATCAGGTATTGCCGGATTAAGCTTTGCGTTGAAAGCTTCAAAATTTGGTAAAGTGTTGATAGTCACGAAGTCCAATGAGGATGAGTCTAATACAAAATATGCGCAGGGGGGAGTGGCTGCCGTTGTGGATAAGTCTGATAGCTTCGAAAAGCATATCATTGATACTCAGATAGCTGGGGATGGATTATGTGATGTGGAAATTGTGGAAAACGTCGTTAGGGAAGCACCGGATCGAATTGCTGAACTTATTTCCTACGGAACCTCATTTGACAAGGAAGAATCGGGGGTATATGACCTGGCTAAAGAGGGCGGGCATTCGGCTCACCGTATTCTTCATTATAAGGATATAACAGGTTACGAAATAGAAAGAGCATTGTTGGAGCAGGCTCATAGCGATCCCAATATTGAAATTGTCACACATTATTTTGCTATTGATCTGATTACCCAACATCATATGGGGGAATATGTGGATAAGAATAGGGAGGATATTACCTGTTATGGTATCTATGCTTTCAATACTTCATCTCACCTCGTGGACAAAATTTTGAGTAAGGTAACTGTCATGGCTTCTGGCGGTGCTGGGCATGTATATTCGAGTACAACTAACCCGACTATTGCTACCGGTGACGGAATAGCCATGGTTTACCGGGCTAAGGGCAAGGTGCGTAATATGGAATTTATGCAGTTTCACCCCACTTCATTATATAATCCTAAGGATTCTCCGGCATTTTTGGTGTCTGAAGCCGTTCGCGGTTTCGGAGGGATTCTTAGACGGGTGGATGGTGAGTCTTTTATGGAGGAATATGACGAGCGGGCATCATTGGCTCCCAGGGATATTGTGGCACGCGCTATAGATGCCGAGATGAAAAAGTCGGGTATAGATTATGTGTATTTGGATATTACCCATAGGGATAAGGAGGATATCATTAAGCATTTTCCAAATATTTATGAGAAGTGTCTCTCCATCGGATTGGATATGGCGACAGACGTTATACCGGTCACTCCGGCAGCACATTATTTATGCGGGGGAATTTATGTGGATGATTTCGGAAGAAGTAGTATACGCAACCTGTACGCTTGTGGGGAGTGTTCGTCAACCGGACTACATGGGGCAAATCGTTTAGCTTCGAATTCTTTGCTGGAAGCCCTCGTATATGCGCATCGCATCTTTTTGGATGCTACCAAAGCGATTGAATCCATACATTATGTTACTAATGTCCCGGATTGGGATGACTCCAAGACTTCACTTTCCAACGAGGACATTTTGGTTAGCCATAACTTGCGCGAATGTCAGAAAATTATGAGTGACTATGTTGGTATTGTCCGGTCAGATTTTAGATTGGAAAGAGCCCTAAAGCGTCTACATTTATTATATGCGGAAACGGAGGACTTTTATCGTAACACGAGGCTCTCTGTGAAGCTTTGTGAACTACGTAATGTGATCCAGGTAGCTTATATTGTAACCAAGTCGGCTATGCTGCGGAAAGAGAGTAGGGGCCTGCATTATACGACGGATTATCCACAACACTCAACTGTATTACAAGACACAATATTTTAGGACATATGGCACTTATTTTACCCGTTCTGGACAAGTCTCCATTGATCGCAGAAGAATGCTTTTTAGCACCCAATTCGACTATTGTTGGCGATGTGGAGATTGGGCACCATTGCTCGGTATGGTTCAATGCAGTGATCCGCGGAGACGTTAATTATATTCGTATAGGCCATTATACGAATATCCAGGATGGCGCTGTTATTCACTGTACTTATCAAAAGTGCGGGACTACCATTGGTAATTATGTGAATATCGGGCATCAGGCAATGGTGCACGGATGTATCGTGGAGGATTACGTGTTGATCGGAATGGGCGCTATCGTCATGGATAATGCAGTGGTAGAATCCAATGTAATTATTGCAGCGGGGGCTGTTGTTTTGGAGAATACGCGTTGCGAGTCCGGTTTTTTATATGCCGGCGTTCCGGCTAAAAAGGTAAAAGCGCTAACTGAGGAGCAGAAAGCGCTTTTGCAGCAGTTGCCGCACAACTACGTATTATATAGTTCCTGGTTTTAGCTTAAACGTATTAGCAATATAATTTTGCCTTTATTTTTGGCCGTGACCTTGACTTTATTACTTTTTGAGACCACTTAATGAAAAGCTATCTTTTTGTTCCCAGTTTGCGCGTATAGTGAAAACCTTATTTAAGTAGACAACAGGTTCTGGGAAAGTCTTCTTTTCAACATTTCCGGTATCCCATATCCCGTTGTCGTTATCATCCCGAATGACACGTATGGTATATTTTCCTCCTGGAAACTGTTTGTAAACTACCGAGGCGTTATTACTATTTATTTTGTCTAATCTATATATTCTATCTTTTTTCTCATTGATCAGTTCGACCAAGTAGGTTGTATTGCTATCAAGATCCGTAAAATCAAATGTTAGATCCCCATAGTTCTCGCTATCGTCATAAGTAAGATCAAATTTTTTCTCTTTATTTTGCTCTCCGAAATAGCCAGTTATAGCACCTTCGGTAAATTCTATTTGATATTTTTTATCCTTTCTCCAGTTATAGCGGATATGGTAGATATTGGAGTCATTTGTATCGACCGCCAATTGATAATTTGTTCTGAAAAGAGAATCCTCTTTGAATTTTAGCTTGGCTTTATCTATATTTTTTATCGGTGTAAAAGCGGATACCTGAAGGTGATTGATTCTGTCCACCTTTCCATTATTTGGGGTAAATTGGGGATCAATAACTTGTTCAATTTTTACATTTCCTCTTCTGACAAGAATGGTATCCAAAGGTTTCTGATCTTCTGTCAGAACAAGTTTTAAAGAGTCTATTTTTAAATTTGGCAGAAACAATGTAGCCGAATCCGAAGTCTTTGAGAATCGCACAATCTTATCTTTATTATTGACCTCATCGTTCAATATATTTAGTTTGGGATTATCAACTCTTCTATTGAAAATTAATAGGACACTGCCGTTTTTTTCAAACTTCTTTTCCTGTGTACGGAATTTTTTTGGAATCGCTTTAAATACTTCAAGGTTGATATTGGTGAGATCATGTTCCAATACGATGGAATCTTTCAGAAAACCTATTTCTTCATCGGGTGAATTATAAATTCGGTCATTGTTCTTTTCCTGGAGCGCATAGATGCGATATGTTCCTTCACGGAGATTATTTAGTTTGTAATTTCCCGCAGTATCCGTTGTTGTAAAGATATTGGCTTTCTTTTTTCCAAAAATCGAATCCTGGCTTATCGGAATTAGCAGAACTTTAACCTCTTTTAAAACCTCTTTTGTCATTGCGCTCTTTACATTGCCCGATATACTGAGTGAGTCAATTTTATCGCCTGTTGCAAATACATAAGCATAATTTACCAATGCATTTCCTGCATTATAATCTACTAGGCCTTTACCAAAATAAATACTATACGTCGTATTTTTTTCCAGGGAATCTGGTAGCGTGATTTCCAGATTTTTTTTCTTGATTTTGAATTGGGGATTACTTCCCATATCAGGTGTGATACTGAATTCCTTTTGTTGATTGGCCAACTTGACATACTCATCGAATGTGATGACGATTTTTTTCTCTATAAAATTTTTCGAAAAGTTCGTAGGACTTTCCTGTAGAATTTTTGGTGGAATAGAATCTTTGGGCCCTCCTGTTGGCTGTTGTATACTCGCACATTGTATTGACAGCCCAATGAGCATTATAAACATGCTTAAAATAAGTAATCTCGTTTTTAAGCTACTTTTTAGCCTCTCTGAACTACTTTTATTACTTTTTAAGGAAGTTGTCATAAAAAATAGAATATTGTCTTAAATCGCTTATTTTAAGCTTGTTTATTTTTATTTATAAAAACCTGGTAATCAATTAATTAACTCATATGCACCATTAGAACGCTGATATCTGATGGTGATACGCCCGAAATTCGAGAAGCCTGGCCTAATGTTCTGGGCTTTACCTTCGCTAATTTCTGTCTGGCTTCTATGGACAGTGAAGTTAACAAACTGTAATCGAAGTCAGGATTAATTTCTCTATCTTCCATCTTCTTCATTCGATTGACGATTTCGATTTCCTTTTCGAAGTAGCTTTCGTATTTGAGATTAATTTCCGCCTGCTCTATGGTTTCCTTGTCAAATTGGGAAACGTATTGAGCAAAGCCTTCGTCCCCTTTGACGATGTCGTGTATATTAACTTGCGGTCGGGCAAGTACGTTACTTAACCGTGTTTTTTGTGGAAGTGCAGTTGAACCCACTTCCGCCATTACAGTATTCATCTTCTCGAGATCTGTGGAATTCTGCTTGAGGTATTCAATGATGTTATTCGAGTTTTCTATTTTATCCTGCACTTTCTTTAGTCTTTCCTCCCCAACTAATCCTAATTTGTAGGCTAATGGTGTAAGGCGGATATCGGCATTATCCTGACGTAATAATAAACGGTGTTCCGCTCTTGAGGTGAACATACGGTACGGTTCTTCGGTTCCCTTGGTGACAAGGTCATCTACCAGTACACCGATATAGGACTCGGATCTTTTTAGAATAAGTTCTTTATCGTCATTGACGCGTTGATGTGCGTTTATACCTGCAAGGAACCCTTGCGCTGCTGCTTCTTCATACCCTGTGGTTCCATTGATTTGCCCGGCGAAGAAAAGATGTTTCACCAATTGAGTTTCCAATGTTAGGTCAAGTTGCATCGGTGGAAAGTAGTCATATTCTATTGCATATCCCGGACGGTACATCTTTGCATTTTCAAAACCCGGAATGAGTTGCAGCGCTTTTAGCTGTACATCTTCAGGAAGTGAAGTTGAGAAACCATTTACATAAATTTCTACTGTTTTGAATCCTTCCGGTTCCACAAAAATCTGGTGCCGTTCACGCTCCGCAAAGCGGTTGATTTTGTCTTCTATTGAAGGACAATAACGTGGGCCTAATCCTTTGATCCGTCCGGTAAACATGGGTGATTTTTCAAAGCCAGTGCGGAGCATTTCATGCACCTTGTCGTTGGTATATGTAATCCAGCAACAGCGTTGTTCAGTCGGCATTGCTACATCTGTATAGGAGAAACGTCCCTTCTTCTCATCGCCCCACTGTTCTTCCATGAGCGCATAGTTAAGACTGCGGCCATCGATTCTCGGTGGAGTACCGGTTTTCATTCTACCTGATTCGAAGCCCAGTGAAACGAGCTGTTCGGTTAATCCTGTAGCGGCCTTCTCCCCCGTCCTACCGCCTCCGAATTTTTTATCACCGATATGGATTACGCCGTTTAAGAATGTTCCATTTGTTAGGACTACGGCATCCGATTCAATTTCTATTCCCATAGAAGTGATTACTCCGCATGCTCTTCCGTTTTTGACGATTACCTCTTTTACGGTGTCTTGCCACATATCCAGGTTAGGTAAAGACTCTAATTGTAATCTCCACTCTTCCGCAAATCGCATACGGTCATTTTGTGTGCGTGGACTCCACATCGCTGGACCCTTTGAAAGATTAAGCATGCGAAATTGAATCGTTGATTTATCTGAGATGATCCCGGTATATCCACCCATAGCATCTATCTCTCTTACGATTTGTCCTTTGGCTACACCACCTATAGCAGGGTTGCAACTCATTTGAGCTATCACACCCATATTCATTGTAATAAGCAAAGTGGAAGAACCTAGATTAGCTGCTGCTGCTGCTGCTTCACATCCGGCATGTCCTGCACCTACTACAATTACATTATATTTTTTAAACATTTTTCTGTTCTTGTTCCACGTGAAACGCGGTGTTTTATTTGTTTACAAATTTACTCTTTTATTTACGTTCCACGTGAAACGCAAATGAAAAATTTACATTAAATCGGCAAGGTGTAACCATCGCTCAGATTTTTTGTCTATTTGTTCTTGCAAAGCTTTTATCTCTTCTGCTACTACTAAAAGTTTGATATGATCTGTTAATTGATTTAATTCTTTACTCTTTGCTTTTAATTGTATTTCGAGATTTTCTATTTCAGTTTCGAGTTTGTTATATTCAAGCTGCTCCTTGTAAGAAAGCTTTTTCTTTTCTTCTTTTAGCTGAGGTTTCGCTGTTTCCTGAATATTCTTTTTTTGCTTTTCCTTTTCTAATTTTTGAAGTTCGTCTTGTTCTATTTTGAAGTCAGCATAGTTTCCATTATAGATACGGATCTTGCCTGTCCCATCAAATATGAAAAGTTGGTCTGTCAACTTATCCAATAGATACCTGTCGTGGGATACTAATATCAGTACGCCTCTATAGTTATCTAGAAACTCCTCGAGTACATTTAGGGTATCGATGTCTAAGTCATTAGAAGGCTCATCCAGTATAAGAAAATTTGGATTCTTCATTAATACCCGCATCAGTTGGAGGCGTTTTCGCTCCCCGCCGCTAAGTTTATTGACAAAGCCAAATTGCTTCTCCGGAGGAAATAAAAAGTGCGTGAGTAATTGAGATGCTGTAATTACTTCTCCGTTTGCCATCTCAATATAGTCCGCAATATTTTTTACAACATCAAGTACGCGATCATTTTCGTTTACTTCGAGCCCCCCTTGTTTATAGTATCCATATACGGTGGTCTCTCCTACTGCTATGGTTCCAGCATCTTGCGTTTCTTCTTTTGTGATAAGATTTAGAAAGGTTGATTTGCCCGTACCATTTTTTCCCGCTAGGCCTATTCGGTCTCCTTTTTTGAATGTGTAAGAAAAATCCGTAACGATTTCTTTTGGTCCATAATGTTTAGATACATGTTCCAATTCGAGAATTTTAGATCCTTGCCTACTTACTTTTACACTAAGTTGAACAGCGTCGTTTCCCTTTATTGATTTTGACTTTTCTTCCAGATCATAAAATGCTTCGATACGGGATTTTGATTTAGTACCCCGAGCCTGAGGCTGGCGCCGCATCCATTCCAATTCTTTACGAAGTAGATTTCTGCTCTTTTCGACCATGACTGCATCTATCGTTTCGCGATCCGACTTCTTCTCTAAAAAATAAGAATAGTTACCTTTATAAATATATAAATTGCCTCTATCCAGCTCCCGGATTTCTGTACAGATATTATCGAGAAAATAACGGTCGTGTGTGACCAATAGTACCGTTTTATTTCCGGTGGTAAGCAGCTTCTCTAACCATTCAATGGTCTCTATATCCAGGTGGTTGGTTGGTTCATCGAGGATATATACGTCCGGTTCATCTATCAAAAGCTTGGCTAACGCGAGTCTTTTGCGTTGCCCTCCAGAGAGACTTTTTATATCCTGTTGAAAATCCATAATGTTTAGGCGATTTAAAATCGTCTTTATATTATGCTCATATTCCCAGGCATTCAATGAACTTATTTTTTCAGTAAGGTCTTCTAATTTTTTCTGATCGATATCACTGCTCTCAAGAAGTTCTTCATATTCCCTGATTAAACGCTGCTGGTCGTTGTCAGCACTATATATAAAATCATTGATTGATTTTAATCCTGTGAAATCAGGATCTTGTTCGAGAAACCCTATTTTTATACCTTTTTCTTTGACAACTTTTCCTGATGTTGGCAATGTACGGTCTGCTAAAATAGAAAGCAATGTTGATTTGCCTGTACCATTTATTCCGACCAAAGCCACCCGTTCTCCTTTTTGGAGTCCGAAGTGTAAATCTCTAAAAAGCCACCTATCGTGGAAGGAATGGCTTACTTGTTCTGTAGCTAAAATACTCACGTTATATCACCCAAAAATTAATTTTAGTCATTTTAATACAATAAAATTCCCTTCAAGAATCCATTACCCTTGATGGTTTTTTAATGTTTTGAAAATCAAATAGTTGTATATATTTTTTTTGATTTTCAATTATTTATATAGTGAATCAATAATCTATTTTGATTGCTGACTAATTAAATCTGTTGGGTGGCTTTCTATACTATGTTAACAGGCGCATAACGGGTAAATTGCCGCTGCGCAGCACAGTCTCAGTAACAAGTTGATTTAGAATGCACGCAAAAATAAAGAAATAGTTTCTTATTCGATGCGAAAAAAGCGTCGTTGTGTGATAAATTGGCAATAATGATATTACCTTGATAAACTTAATTCAATGCATAATCCGCAATCAGATTGAAACGTGGTATTTCAACCTGAAAATCACTGTTATCCAAAGAACGGATCATGTTGTAATGTCCTTCCATAAAACCAAATTCGCTGTTGAGATTACATCCCGAAGTGTATTGATGTATCTGACCAGGTTCAATTACAGGCTGCTCCCCCACAACTCCTTCGCCTGATACCTCCCTATAGTCGCCTTTTGCATCGAAAATTTTCCAGTAACGACTGATCAGTTGTACGGTGTAATCGCTCAAATTTTCTATGCTAATGTGATAAGCAAACATAAAATGTTCACGGTCGGGATTGGAATACTCCGATTGATAGATGGTTTCAACCGAGATTTTTACGCCTTCTGTAATTTGTGTGATCATTTGGATGATGTTTATTGTTGCAACAAATACTTATGCTAAAATACTAATAATGAGTTTAAAATTTGCAAATTTAATCAATTTTAACGATTTGCTTATGCTAAGTTTAAAATTACTGTAAGCAAATGGTCGTTAATTAGTAGGTTTGTATATGGCAAATGGTATATTATATTTAATTCCCGTTCCTTTGAGCGATGATGCTGCATTCCAGTCTTTTACTCCCTATTTGGTTGAAACAATCAATACATTGGACGAATATATCGTGGAAAATGAAAAGACTGCAAGAAAGTTTCTAAAGCTGGCAGGCTTAAAAATACCCCAAAGTGAATTGAAAATACATGATTATGGGAAACATGCACGGGACAAAGGAAATATTAACGATTTTTTTGAGGGCCTGAAGCAAGGTAAAAATGTAGGGTTGATGTCGGAGGCCGGTTGTCCAGGAGTAGCGGATCCAGGCGCTTCCGTTGTTGCCCGTGCGCATCAGCTCGGGATTAAAGTGGTGCCATTGGTTGGTCCCAGCTCAATCTTATTGGCACTTATGGCTTCGGGGTTTAGTGGACAGAAGTTTGCTTTTCAAGGTTATTTACCTATTGATAAAAATGAGCGTACGAAGAAGATCAAAGATCTTGAGCTGCAAGCTATACGTGAGAAGCAAACCCAGATTTTTATTGAAACACCTTTTCGGAACAACCATCTTCTGGAAGATCTTCTGAAAACATGTAAACCGAATACCCAGCTCTGTGTAGCTTGCAATGTGACTTCTGCTGATGAATCTATAAAGAGTCTTACTATTGCTGAATGGAAAAAACAAAAAGTGGATTACCATAAAAAACCAACCATATTTTTATTGTATGTCTGATTCGTTCTATTGGGTTCTCCCTACCCTGCTTTGGTCTGCGTGGTAATTTTAATATAATATACGTGTTTAAAAACAAAGGAGCGGGCTATTAATTTATGAGTAAGTACTTACATATATTATTTTCAACAGCGAAATAGGATATGCTTATTGGAACATAGTAATTTGTTGAGTAGTTTTAGAAATAATGTTAGAAGTATGGTTTAAATATAATCTAAATATAATAGAATGAATTTTAGTAAATTAGGTTGTTTTATCTTGTTTTTTTCGTTAGTTATTAGCTTAAAATGTGTTTATTCACAGCAAGCTACTTATGTCATTGTACATGGCGCTTGGGGTGGTGCTTGGCAATTTAAAAATACAGCAAATGAATTAGAGAAAGAAGGGCATAAAACCTATCGACCCACACTAACCGGCCTTGGAGAACGTTATCATTTAGCGGATACTACCATTTGTTTGCAGACTCACATTAACGATGTGATCAATACGATCTTATTTGAAGATCTTCGAGATATCGTTTTAGTCGGCCATAGTTACGGTGGAATGATAATAACAGGTGTAGCAGATAGTCTTCCAGATCGAATTAAAAAGTTGGTTTATTTAGATGCCATCTTCCCTGATAATCAGGAATCTGTGATGAGCTTAATGGTTAAACCAGATAGTAGCAATAGCCTTTTAAAACTTGACAAAAATGGTTATATTATTCCATTTTGGGTGAAGGATGAGAGTAAGTTTCCGCGGGATGTCCCCCACCCTTTGAAGACGATGACTGATAGAATCAATTTAAGAAATCCGGAAAGAGAGAAAATTCCGGCTACTTACATCTTGACCTACCAGGATGATAAGGCAATGGACAAAGATGACTTTTACCCATTTTATGCGAAAGCAAAGCAACGTCATTTTAAAACGGTTGAATTGATTAGTGATCACAACCCGCAAATAAAAAAGCTGAAAGAATTAGTAGATTTGTTATTACAGGAAAAATAAATAAGAGTAAGATATCCAAAATGACGCAAGAAGAATTAGTAAAAGAATTAAGTAAACCCGAAGTACTGTATACAGCCTTAGGTCTGATCCTTATACGCATTATTATTTGGTTGTTGTTTGCGAATACAATTCGCAGAACATTAAGCCTGATAGCTGTGGAAAATAGATTGATGACACCCAATCAATCTTGGTTGGTTGCCATTCCATTAGTCAATATTTACTGGAATTTTCAGGTTGCTTCCCGCTTAAGAGATTCGCTCATCAATGAATTCTATGATCGTAAGATTGCTGTTGAGGAGAATCCAACCTTTCGGAAAGGATCGCTATATTCCTGGATCTATTTGGCTACAAATATTCCCCTGCCGATTTCCATTTCAGGTGTGCTTGTTATCATGCACTTTGTCACATTGGCTAACTATTGGTTTAATATCAATGCAAATCGTAGAATTTTGGAAGAACATGATAAATTTCGAGAAAAGGAGGTCATTATAAACGATGAAAATTAAAGCAGTTATTCAATACCTGGAGCAGCTGGCTCCATTGGATTTGCAGGAATCTTACGATAATGCCGGACTTATTGTCGGCAATGCAGATCAAGAGATTACCAAAGTATTAATTTCGTTGGATTGTACGGAGGAAGTTGTACAGGAAGCGATCGAAAAAGGATGCAATTTGATTGTTTCACATCATCCCATTGTTTTCAAAGGATTAAAAAAAATCAACGGAAAGAATTATGTTGAGCGTACTGTCATAAAAGCTATAGAAAACAAAATTGCCCTGTATGCAATACATACCAATCTGGATAATGTTGTCGGTGGGGTCAATTCAAAAATAGCGGATAAGCTGGGATTGGTTAATCAGGCGATATTAGAATCCAAGCCTAATGTACTGCGCAAGATGGTTGTATTTGTGCCTAGGAGCCATGTAGAAGAAGTCAGGACAGCGTTGTTTGATGCCGGAGCGGGCCAGATCGGTAAGCACTACGACCAATGTAGTTTTAATACTGCTGGTTACGGAAGTTTTAGACCTTTGGCGGGATCCGAACCTAGTATAGGCGAAGTAGGAACGCAAGAACGTGTTGAAGAAACGCGGATTGAAGTGATCTATACACGTTCAATTGAACGAAAACTCCTTTTGGCGCTTTATGAAGCACGTCCCTATGAGGAGGTTGCTTACGATCTTTTCGATTTACAGAATACTGCGATAGAAATTGGCGCCGGAATGATCGGTAATTTATCAGAACCCATGGATGAGTTGGAGTTTTTGGCTTACCTGAAGAAGAATCTTAACTTAAATGTTATCCGTCATACAGCGCTTCTCGGAAAAAAGGTTAGTAGAGTCGCTGTTTGCGGCGGTGCAGGCGGTTTCCTATTGAGTGCAGCAAAGCGATCAGGAGCTGATTTTTTTGTAACAGCTGATTATAAATACCATGAATTTTTTGATGCGGAGAGTGAAATTGTTATTGCAGATACGGGACATTTTGAGAGCGAACAATTTACGCAGGAATTATTGTACGACATTATTACGAAAAAATTTCCTAACTTTGCAACCTTGACAACAGAAATAGATACAAATCCTATAAAATACTACAGTTGATGGAACAAACCGTAGAACAAAAATTGAAAGCACTATGGCTTTTGCAAGCCATACATACTAAAATAGACAAAATTCGCCAGGTTCGTGGTGAATTACCTATGGAGGTTGCAGATCTTGAAGATGAGATTGCGGGTTTAGAAACTCGTATTGAGAAGATCAGAACAGACTTAGACGATTTAGAAGATTCAATCGTTAAGCGTAAAAACATGATTAAGGATGCCCAGGCTGCCATCAAAAAGTATGAGTCGCAGTTAAATGAGGTAAAAAATAATCGTGAATACGACGCTATTTCGAAAGAAATTGAAATCCAAGGTCTTGAGATTCAGGTTTGTGAAAAGAGAATCAAAGAAGCAGAATTCGAGATTCGTAACAAAACAGAAAACTACGATACCACGGTAGGTAACCTGGAATACAGCAAAAGCGAACTAGAGGGTAAAAAGAAAGAATTGGAGACAATTACTTCTGAAACTCAAAAGGAAGAAGATGCTTTATTGGCTAAAGCTGCTGAAGCGGAAGCCAATATCGAAGAACGTTTGGTAAAAGTTTACTACCGCTTACGTAATTCCTTCAAGAATGGTTTAGCAGTCGTTTCGATTGATCGTGATAGCTGTTCAGGATGTCACAATAAGATCCCGGCTCAGATGCAATCTGAGATTCGTCAACGTAAAAAAATCATTATCTGCGAACATTGTGGTCGTGTTTTAGTGGACGAAGGTATCGTATTGGAAATCGAACAGGAACACGGTTTTTAATCGTCAATAAAAGGATAAAGCCCTGCCCAAAAAGCAGGGCTTTTTTTACGTTATATTTTTTCATGCAACTTTGTTGATATACGAAGTGATTTACTAAACAAAATAGTAGCTTTGTATGGTAAGTTTTAACCTTTATATTTTTATGAAGTTGATATGCGGAGTAATGTACTGAACAAAATCATAGTTTGCATATTAATTTTAACCTTTGAACATTTATGAATAAAACTCATTTTAAGTTGATTGCGGCATTTTTGATCGGAACTTCATTTCTACAGGTCAAAGCGCAGGAAACTTTATTGCTTCGAAACCCAAGTATCAGCGCAAGTAATATTGCTTTTGTGTATGGCGGAGATATCTGGATAGCAGACAAGAATGGTGCAAACCCAAGACGCCTCACGACGAATCCCGGTGTCGAACAAAATCCAATGTTTTCTCCTGACGGGAAGAAAGTTGCTTTTACGGGAAATTATGATGGTAATACAGATGTATACGTTCTTCCTATAGAAGGTGGAGAGCCTCAACGTATCACTTATCATCCTTCTTCGGACGTATTACGTGGCTGGTTGAATAATGATGAAGTTTATTATACAACATCGCGTGACTTCACCTATGCACTAAGCCCGCGATTATACAGTTCTACTATTCAGCGATTAGGGATGGACAAAGCTTTACTGATGCCCGAAGCGACACAAGGTAGCCCTTCCGCTGATGGCCGTTATTGGGCTTATATCAAAAATACGGATCCGACGGAGCGGGATCGCGTAGCTTTCAAGCGCTATAGAGGTGGTGGTACACCTACCATTTGGATTTTTGATACAAAGACTAAGGAAATAGAAGCAATTCCCCAGGTAAAAAGCAACGATGTTAAGCCCCTTTGGTTAGGTAATAAGGTTTATTTCCTGTCAGATCGGGATAAAATAGTAAACATCTTCAGTTACGATACCAAGTCCAAGAAAGTTGAAAAGCTAACTGATTTCAAAGATTACGATGTACGTTCGCTAAATGGAAACGGCAATGAATTGATTTTTGAATATGCAGGTGTATTGAATACATTAAACTTAACTAACAATAATAAGGTAACTGCCCTACACATTAGTGTAAACACAGATGCGATGTTTAAGCGTCCTTTCTATAAAAATATAAAAGACGACATTCGTTACGCTACCCTATCTCCCACGGGTCAACGTGCGCTATTTGAGTCTCGCGGCGAGATCTTCACCGTACCCAAGGAGAAAGGTGAAGCACGCAATTTATCAAATTCTCCTGGGTCACACGAACGTTTTCCGGACTGGTCCCCCAATGGAAAATGGGTTTCTTATATTTCGGATAAGAATGGTTCATACCAATTAGTTTTAGTGGATCAGTTTGGAAAGGATCAGCCACTATATTTCAATCTAGGTGAGACCAATTTTTATTTTGAACCTACCTGGTCTCCAGATTCAAAGAAGCTATTCTATAACGACGCTCATCTCAATCTGTACTACATTGATATCGCATCTAAGGCTATTGTAAAGGTTGCGGACGATAAACTGAGTGGCCAAACCGGCAGGGTTTCGAATCATTTTCAATCAAGCTGGTCTCCAGATTCAAAATGGATTTCATTTACACGCACATTAGAAAACGGTGTACCGGCTGTTTTTATGTACAATCTCGATACAAAGAAAACGCAACAGATTACTGATGGTATGAGTTCTGTTCGTAGCACTGCTTTCTCACAGGATGGTAAATATCTTTTCTTTACGGCGAGTACGAATACAGGACTGACCAATTCTGGTCTGCACATGTCAGCTACACAACGTAATGTTGACTATGCTGTATACGCTTTCATCCTGTCGAGTAAAACTCCTTCTTTCTTTAAGAACGAAAGTGATGAAGAGCAGATTCGTGAGGATAAAACCGATAAACCAGCGGAAAAAGAGAGCAGCAAAAATGCACGTGTAAAAGAAAACGATAAAAAAGCACCGAAAAAGGATAAAAAGGAGGAAACTCCAGCGAATAGACCTGAAGACAAATCCATTCAGGTAGATTTTGACCGTATCGAAAATCGTATTGTAGCTTTACCTTTGCCAGTAGGTACCTATTGGAGTCTGAATGGACTGGTTCCAAACCAGTTGACTTACCAGCGCGGAGGTACCATCGGAGCCTATGATTTCAAAGATCTGGAAAATAAGACATTGGTTGAAAATGCCCGTAGTTTTGTAATCAGTGCCGATGGCAAAAAAATGTTATATCAGACAGGGAATGGTTATAATATTGTGACAGCTGGGCAGAAAGTAGCGTCTCCGACTGCTGGCGTCATAAAATTGGATGGCATCCAACAATTGGTCGATCCTGCCGCAGAATGGAAACAGATCTTCAACGAAGTTTGGGCCATGCAGAAAGACTATTTTTATGTTGAGAATATGCATGGAGCAGATTGGAAAGCCATGAAAACCAAATATGAAAAGTTTCTTCCTTTTGTCAATCACCGTTCTGATTTAGGTTATTTATTGAACGAAATGATGGGTGAGATGGTTGTTGGACACAATTATATTTATCCAGGTGATCAGCCTGCTAGTCCATCTGTATCAGTGGGCGTATTAGGGGCCGACTATACGATTAAAAATGGATATTACCAGATCGCAAAGTTATTTACACGGTTGGAATGGAACCCGTCTTTTAAGGCACCGTTGGCAGAGCCTGGATTGAATATCAAAGAAGGTGACTACATAGTCGCTGTAAACGGTATTGAATTAACAGAAGACAAGGATATCTATAGTTTATTTGATAATACTGTAGGTAAACAAGTGGCGTTAAAAATTAATTCCAAACCATCGCTTGTTGGTGCCCGCGAAGTCGTTATAAAACCGATTTCCTTTGCCGACGAAATGAGTTTGCGCAGCATGGAATGGGTGGAGCGTAACCGCAGGAAAGTAGATCAGTTAAGCAATGGACAAATTGCTTATGTATACATGCCAAATACAGGTCCTGAGGGGTATACCTACTTCAATCGCTATTATTTCTCCCAGATGGATAAAAAGGCCCTTCTGATGGACGAAAGAAACAATGGTGGTGGCTGGGTAGCTGATTATGTCATTGACTTACTCTCGCGTGAATTAATTTCCGGCTGGGGGATCCGTGATGGTAAAGGATTTACGACTCCAGGCAATGGTATTTATGGGCCAAAGGCAATGATCATAAATGAAAATGCGGGTTCGGGAGGTGATATGATGCCTTATATGTTCCGCTTCAAGGGGCTAGGTAAGCTGGTCGGTCGTACAACAATGGGTATTTTGGTCGGTATCAGTGGATATCCGCCGTTGTTGGATGGCGGACGCATTACCTCGCCAAACTTTGGGGTATACGACCTGAAAGGTAACTGGATTATAGAAAATGAGGGTGTCGCTCCAGATATATTTGTGGAACAATTGCCGAAGGATCTGTTAGAAGGACGTGATCCACAATTGGAAAGAACGGTGAAGATTTTATTGGAAGAGATGAAAACCTATCCTTACAAAAATCTACAAAAACCAGCAGATCCGATACGGGTAAATTAATAGATCAATATCGATAACGCATAAAAAGGTTCCGGAAATTATTTCGGAACCTTTTTATGCATTATCTCAGCGCTATTTACTAGATTTTGACACTTATTTTTTAGTGTTTCCAATTGATCCTGAGCTTTTCATAATACCGTTTTTTCTACTGATCCGGTCAGGGATGTCTTATTGAATTGCAGCGAAATTTATAAAGTGGCATGCTTTTATTGTTATCTTTAAAACATATTTTAAATTTTATGTATCCCGAGCAAACTACTTCCCCATTTCAATCATTATTGCGTCTGGTCCTATTGGTCATCGGATTTACCTTTCTCTCACAGGTCATCGGTATCCTTATGCTCTTTTTCTATTACAAATTTACAGGACAGGTATTTTCATTGGCTACCCTCATGCATGGTTCCGCAAATGAAATGCGCTTTTTGTTGTTGATGAGTAGTTTGGGATCCTTTGTGGTGCCGGCCTGTCTAATGCATACACGTGAGGGGTACGGAATCACTTATTTTAAACAAGAATACGCGCCACAGGCAAAGCAGTTTGCCTATATCTTTTTTGCCATGCTTGCTTTTATGCCGCTGATGAGTCTAATCGGACATTGGAACGAATCATTACAGTTGCCAGATAATATGAGATCCGTACAGGTTTGGATGGAGCGCAGCGAGCAAGAATCAGGGGATCTGATCAAGGGAATTATCATAGAAACAAGTTTTGTGGGATTTCTTTTTAATCTGGTGGTTCTGGCCTTGATACCAGCCATAGGCGAAGAACTTTTATTTCGAGGTGTCCTTCAAAATATCGTGGGAAGGTGGTTTTCGAATTCCCATGTTGTTATTTGGGTTGTCGCTATCGTCTTTAGTGCCATACATCTGCAGTTTTTTGGATTTATACCGCGAATGTTGCTGGGGGCATTTTTTGGCTATCTGTACGTATGGAGCAAAAATATTCTCTTGCCTATTTTTGGTCATTTTGTCAATAACGCCGGAGCGACAATGATGTCTTTTTATTATACAAGGAACGGTAAAAGTTATGAAGAGATCAATGCATTCGAAATGCAGTCTTGGTGGATATATGTTGTGGGCTTCATTTTTACTGCTATTTTTGTATTCTTATTTTATCAGTCAACACAAAAAGAAAACCATGGAGAACGATTGGAAGAAAATTAAGACGTATACAAATGCTATTCAGGCCGAAATAGTGAAACAAATGCTGGAAGAGAATGGTCTTCCAACTGTTGTATTAAATAAACAGGATTCTTCTTATCTGTTTGGAAAGATAGAGTTGTATGTTAGCGAAAGCTCGGTTGAAGCTGCTGTAAGATTGATCGAAGAAGCAGAGGGAGAGCAATAAAATGAAAACAAGAGCAATAACCGGTGTCATTTTTGTTGCGGTCATGGTAGCATCTACCCTATTCGGCCCATACTTATACAGTATATTTTTTATGCTGTTGAGCGCGTGGTGCCTGTATGAGTTTTATGGTATCGTGTCGTGCGAAGAGCGTGCGCCTAATAAGGCCTTGGGAATTATCTTAGCCGTGACACTGTTCGGTTTGGGATCTATGGTAGCCATGAATATTTTGGAAGCTAAGTTTCTATGGCTTATCACACCATTGGTCAGCTTGACCTATATTATTCCACTTTTTCAAAAGCGGAGTTTTCCCTTTAATGATATTGCTTATACTTTTTTGGGCATCTGTTATGTGACACTTCCCTTCTTTCTTTTTGCAAAACTGGGTTTTATCAATGGCGTATTCAATTATTATATTCCCCTAGGCTTTTTAATATTGCTGTGGACCAACGATACTGGGGCATATCTTGCCGGCCGGAGTTTTGGTAAACATAAACTGTTTGAACGAATTTCTCCGAAAAAGACCTGGGAAGGTTTTTTTGGCGGTTTCATTTTAGCTATAGTCGTCGCCATAAATCTTGAAAAATATTTTGGAAGCTTGCCTTTATGGCAATGGATTACTGTTGCCATGATCATCAGTGTTGTTGGAACGTTAGGAGATCTGGTCGAATCAATGTTGAAAAGGAGCCTGCATGTCAAGGACTCCGGCAGTATCTTACCGGGACACGGTGGTTTCCTGGACCGTTTTGATGGTCTGCTATTGGCGGCACCGCTGGTTTACGTTTTCTTAATTTTAATCAGTTAATAGCATTATGAGTCACATTCAAAAATCTACCTTTGATTTTTTAATAGAATTAAAGGAAAATAATTCAAGGGAATGGTTTGCTGAGAACCGCGAGAAATATGAGTCTGCATTGGCGGATGTCCGGCGTTTTCTAACTGATTTAATAGCTGCGCTGAGTGAATTTGACCCCAAAATAAACACGTCTATTCAAGCCAATAAATGTTTATTCCGTATCTATAGAGATACCCGTTTTTCAAATGATAAAACGCCTTATAAGACTTGGTTTGGGGCTGGGATATCTGTTGACGGAAGGAAGTTGCACGGTCCTGAATATTATATTCATATCGGTGCTGAAAATTCATTTATTGCCTGTGGTTATTGGCGGCCGGAGAAGCCACATCTGGAAGCGATAAGACAGGAGATTGATTATAGTGGTGAAAAGTTGGCAAAAATTCTGAATGGGGTGCTGGATGGCGGAAAAATAACCCTATTTAAAGAAGATCTGCTGAAGCGTGCTCCTGCAGGTTATACTGAAGATAATCCCTATATTGATTTTATCAAGTTAAAAAGTTTTGTTCTTGATCAAGCCCTCTCAATCAACGATCTTTCACACAAAAACGCGTTGGATAATATCATCGTCTCTTACAAAAAGATGTTACCATTCAAGGAGTTTTTACAAGAGGCGATCGCCAGTGAGTAATTTATTCAGGTAGGCTAATTTTGCCCATACAGACTGCAGGAGAGTCTTTAATGTGTTCGACATTGGTTTTGGCCCCAGCGAGGGTTTCATTGGCTAATAAAGCAAAGAGAACCGCCTCCTTGGCATCAGGATCTATCCCCAGGCTGGCGAAGCTTTCAACTTTGCCGTCGGGCAGATTGGCTTTTATATCGTCAAAAAGTAAGGGATTATGTAATCCTCCGCCACTGATATATACCGAGACATTCGATAATCCAGCTGCTTGTCGGCGTATGCCATTGATTATGGCCTGAGCCGAAAAGCGATTGAGTGTTGCCATGACATCTTCGGCTGACAACGCTACCGTATCCGAACGTTTTTGAGCCTCTTTTAAATAATCCAGATTGAACAGTTCTGGTCCCGTTGTTTTCGGGAACTCCAGCGATAAGAATTCTTCGGCCAAGAGCTGTTCCAATAGGTTGTTATTGATGGTTCCTTTTTTTGCGATCAGGGCATCTCTGTCCATCTCCTGGTCAAAATGTGTTTTCATATACTGGTTCATCATGGTATTTCCCGGTCCCAGATCCGTTGCATAGGCCTCCAGTCTACTTTGATGACTCGGTATAAAGGTGAAATTCGAAATACCCCCTATATTCAGTAAAAATCTGTTTTCGATGGGGTGTGAAAAAAGAAGGTAATCCCCGTATGCTGCTAAAGGGGCCCCTTCTCCTCCGGCAGCGATGTGTTTTTGTCTAAAATCTGAAAGTGTAATTATGCCCGTATGCATAGCTATATGATCCCCGTCACCGATCTGCAAGGTGCTATTTGGCCAATCATGATCTTTCGTCAACGATTGGGGTGCGTGGTAGACTGTTTGTCCGTGACTAGCGATACAGTCTATTTGGGCGGCTGTAATATTCCAGTTTTTGAGCACCTGATTGATCAGGTTCGCATGGGTGATACCTACATATGCGTTAAGGGCTGAAAATAGCTGCTGGTCGATGGTTCTTTTTGCGAAGATTTCACGGACTTTGGTTCTAAAAATATCCTCGTAGTCCATTGTAATGAATTTTTCCAGACTGATTTTGGTGGCTTTTCCGGCGTTTTCAATACGGCATAATGCAATATCAAGACCGTCTAAAGAAGTTCCGGACATTAAACCAATAATAAAACGCTCTTTTTTTTGTGCGATCTGATAAAGTTTTTCAATTTGAGGATTCATAGCTTAAAAATAAATACAAAAATCTTATAATGAATATCATTTTTGACAATTGAAGATATTTTGTAACTTCACGGCATTAAAATCAAAAAATTAGATACAATGAATTTTCCAGCAGAATTGAAATACACCAAAGATCACGAATGGATTCGTGTTGAAGGTGATGAAGCAGTTGTAGGGATTACCGATTTCGCTCAACGTGAATTGGGTGACATCGTTTTTGTTGACATTAACACTGTAGGTGAAGAAGTTGCCGCAAATGAAGTTTTCGGTACAATCGAAGCTGTAAAAACAGTTTCTGATTTATTTTTACCTGTAGCAGCTACAATTTTATCGGTTAATGATGCAATTGATGCTTCTCCTGAATTGGTCAATTCTGATCCTTATGGTGAAGGCTGGATTGTTCGTATTAAATTGAATAATGCAGCAGATGTAGATGCATTATTATCTGCAGATCAATACAAAGAGGAAATCAACGCATAATATGAGCTTGATAATAAAAAAGGGGTAATCTAAAAATTACCCCTTTTTTATTATCATTTATTGGCATTTTATGACCGTTTTAATCTTTGCCTCGGGCATATCGACATCACTCGTCATCTCTGTTATTTTAGTCAGACAGGTCCTTTTATCCAATACATAGAAGCCTTGAATACTGCCCACCTGTTTCGCGTCCGATCCAAACATTTTTCCTTCCACATTGACTTTATATCCCTGCTCATTCACGTCGATGAGTGTCATTTTGTTTTCGATCATTAGACCCGATTCTTCCGATTCGGTTTTTGAACTCCATGATTCGCCAATAGCAATGGCAGGCTCAGGTAACACTGTACTGATGTTTTCAAACATACTACGATCAAAAGGAAGATTGACGCCCTCTGGTAATTTTATATCAGCGGATTTTCCCAATTGATCTATTGAAAAGCTGATTTTACTATCCACTAGCTTGCCTACCGTAGCATGCATCTGCTTTGAAAATTCATTTGCCTCCGGATTTTTGGAATCATAGGTCATTTCCATGGCTTCTCCACTCATTTTCATGTTGATATCCGTATAGGCAAGGTCAAATAGAAAGGAATTATCTTTCTTGGCTGTATTTGTAATATCAAAGCCCATTGTTAAGTCTGTCACAATCTTCTGTCCGCCAGTTTCGATATCCATTGCCATGATAACATTCTGCGCTATTTTCTTGCCCTCGTCGGGATTTACCCTTAGGGTATATTTCTTTTGTGCGGATACAGATAGGGCGATAAATGCAAATATAGCAGTCAAAGCCATTATTTTCAGTGTTTTCATTTATTGGTTTACTTTATTAATAATAGGACAGATAAAGATATAAAAAAACCCTTTTACATCAGTAAAAGGGTTTTTTATTTGCTTCGAAAAAGTAATTGAATTACTTTTTGATATAAGATACTTCTTTTACGGCTTTAACCACTTTTTCTACACTAGGTAAAGCAGCTTCGATCAAGGTTGGTGCGTAAGGAAGAGGTACATCAGCACAATTCACGCGAATTACAGGAGCATCCAAATAGTCAAATGCATTGCGTTGTACATTAAATGCCAAATCCGTAGAGATCGACGCCAACGGCCAAGCTTCTTCTACGATAACCAGACGGTTTGTTTTCTTAACAGATTCAATAAGCGTAGGGTAATCAATAGGACGTACAGAACGTAAATCGATCAATTCTACACTGATGCCTTCTTTTTTCAATTCTTCAACAGCAGGGATTACAACACGTGGAAGCATTTTGCCGAAAGAAACAACAGTAACATCAGTACCTTCTTGGATGATATTCGCTTTTCCGATTTCCAGGTAGTACTCTTCTTCAGGAACTTGGCCTTTATCGCCGTACATGACCTCAGATTCCATAAAAATAACCGGATCTGGATCAATAATTGAAGATTTCAATAAACCTTTAGCTTCGTAAGGGTTTGAAGGAACAACCACTTTCAATCCTGGTGTATTTGCAAACCAGTTTTCAAAGTTTTGAGAGTGTTGTGCCGCTAGTTGACCTGCATTTCCTGTCGGGCCACGGAAGACTATAGGAATAGAAAATTGCCCACCGCTCATCGAGTGGATTTTAGCAGCAGCATTGATAACCTGGTCAATCGCAACGAGTGAAAAGTTGAATGTCATGAACTCAACGATTGGTTTTAGGCCATTCATTGCTGCACCAACAGCGATACCAGCAAAACCAAGTTCAGCAATAGGCGTATCAATGATACGTTTTGCGCCGAATTCATCAAGCATACCTTGGCTCACTTTATAAGCACCGTTATACTCTGCAACTTCTTCACCTAATAAAAATATTTTGTCGTCTTTACGCATTTCTTCGTTCATCGCTTCACGAAGTGCTTCTCTGAATTGTATTTCTCTCATCAGTTGTAAAATAGTGTCAATTTTTAGATTACAAATCTACTATTTAAAATTGATATTTTGAAGATTTGACTAGCCTAATTGTATAGTTTTATGTCATTTTTTAATAAGTAAATGACTTTTGTATCAAATTTTTGAAAATAAGCCGGATAGGAAATCCAATGTCTCTATAAGTGCCTTGTTACTATTCATTATTGCTAGGGGAATGTTCCACGTGGCACGGTTTCTTTTTTCCACGTAATTGGAGATGCCACGAAGCTCGATCACGGGAAGATCCATTTTATCCGCGGCAAAGAAAACCGCAGCACCTTCCATACTTTCGATACAACTATTAGGACTGAGCTGTTTAATTTTTGCAATACTATCTGCATTGCCATGAACTTTGTTTACTGTAATCCCATGCCCTTGGGCTACAAAGGGTAGTCGCATATTCTGGCCTTGGAGCAAAGAAGAAGTAAATTTGGATTTTCCATAGCCCAACTGTTCGATCGGTATAAATTGCTGGTCATCTTCTGCGCCCAATTCAACGAACGATTCTGAGATGACCTGCACAACCTCGCCGATTTTCAGATTGCGGTCAAAGCAACCCGCAATACCTATATTTATAAGGAGATCATACTTGCTTTCGTGTAGTACCCTCCCTAGTTCAAATGCTGTAGCCACCATGCCCACTCCTGTGATTACTGTATCACAGTTGGGATAGTTTGCAGCAACCTCCAGAAAAGGCTGGATTTCAAATTGTGTAGCTGAAACGATTAATATCTTCATGATGAACTTCTTTATTAGAGCATGCGAAAAATACGAATTATCGCGCAAGTCTTCGATACGTTGAAATAAAAATCGGCTGATAATCTTACGCAGTTATTATATTACCATATTCTGACGGCATTCCTAAAATAGGAATGTTAAAATTGGGCCTAAACCCGTATCTTTGTATTATTATGATATTTATAACTCGTCGTGAACGTTTTTGTGCAGCGCATAAGCTGTATCGTGAGGATTGGACCAACGAACAAAACGAACAAGTGTTTGGACTTTGTTCTAATCCAAATTGGCATGGGCACAATTATGACCTTTTTGTCACAGTAAAGGGTGAAATAAATCCCGAAACTGGTTTTTTGATCGATTTAAAGATCATGAAAGAAATTATCAATCGTAACATTATTGACAAAGTGGATCATCGTAATTTCAATTTGGATGTTGACTTTATGAGAGACGTCATGGCTTCTACAGAAAATATCGCTATTGAGATATTCAAGATCCTCAAACCGCTTTTTGAGAACGAAGGAGTTGCATTGCACAGTGTACGTTTGCATGAAACCGAAAATAACTACGTCGAATATTTTGGCGATTAATCTTTAATACATTTAAATAGTAGAAACTATGAGTCAACACTCATTTGACAGCGAAGAGTTGGATGGATATATTAAGATCGACAAATACAATACTGAAAAAGTAGATCGCATCGCTTCTCATTATACAGATATATTGGAATGTTTGGGAGAGGATCCTAAGCGTGAAGGTCTGGTAAAAACTCCTGAGCGTGTCGCTAAAGCCCTGCAGTTTTTGACACATGGATATGATATCGATGCTGCTGAAGTGCTTAGAGGAGCCATGTTTGAGGAAGATTATAGCCAAATGGTGGTTGTAAAAGATATTGAAGTCTACTCCTTATGTGAGCATCATATGTTACCGTTCTTTGGCAAGGCGCACATTGCTTATATTCCAAACGGACATATTGTAGGCTTGAGTAAAATTCCTCGTGTCGTGGATATCTTTGCGCGTCGTTTGCAGGTACAGGAGCGTCTTACCAATGAGATAAGAGATTGTATTCAGGAAACCTTGGGCGCCCGTGGAGTCGCTGTGGTGATGGAGTGTAAACACATGTGTATGGCCATGCGTGGAGTGCAAAAGCAAAATTCCGTTACAACAACTTCTGCATTTACAGGAGCATTTCAAAATGATGTGACCCGATCGGAATTTTTACGCTTGATCACGGCCGATCTTGCTTAATATTTTTATCGCTAAATAATAAAAATAGGCCCTCGAGAAGCATGTCTTCTCGAGGGCCTATTTTTTGATAAAATATAGAAATAAATGTAAAATTCAAAAAGTGAGGATAGTGCGTTTTTGGGCGATTAAGGCAAGTCAATAAAAAATCTCTTTACAAACCAATAATTATATAATATTGTTTATCAAGTATTTATAAAAAAATATTTTTATCATAAAAATGTTTTTTGGTACCTTTGTGGTTATGGAAATTGTTGCCGACGATTTAGAGTCCTATTTGGAACATACTACAGACGATGAAAATTCGTTACTAAAAAGGGTAAATCGGGAGACATATTTGAAGGAGACAATGCCCCATATGTTATCCGGTCATTACCAGGGAAGAGTTCTTTCTTTATTGAGTAAATTGGTTGCTCCGAAACGTATTTTGGAGATCGGAACTTTTACGGGATATGCAACATTATGTCTCGCAGAAGGACTTCAGCAGGATGGGATATTACATACCATTGATATCAATGAAGAGCAACAGGAAAGAGTCCAAGGGTATTTTGATGCGTCAGAATTCGCAGATAAAATCAGGTACCATATTGGTGATGCAGCAGAGATTATACCCACATTGAACGAAACATTTGATCTGGTATTTATTGACGCTGATAAAAAGAGGAATTTATATTATTTCGAAACAATAATAAATCAAGTTCCGTCTGGGGGACTTATTTTGATTGACAATGTCTTATGGAAAGGTAAGGTGTTAGATTCAAAACCAGACAACCAAACAAAGCAGATCATTGATTTGAATGCACGTTTAGCTCAGGACAAGCGCGTAGAAAAGGTAATATTACCGATTCGAGACGGACTTTTTGCGTTGCGCAAGAAGTAATTTGTGAACTAAAACATTCTTCATGAATTTAAAACAATTAAAAAGCTTTGTACTGTTACTGGCTTTAGCAACTTTTGGAATTTCAAAAGTTTCAGCTCAAAGTGCGGCATATGTCGATAAGTACAGTCCAATAGCAAAAGAAATGATGGAGGAACATGGCGTTCCAGCATCGGTTATTCTAGCAATCGCTATGCATGAAAGCGGAAATGGGCGTAGCAGAATAGCAAAAAATTTGAACAACCATTTTGGTGTCAAAGGAAAAAACAACAGTACCGTTATTCGGTCAGCTTACAAAGGTTATCGGTCTGTATTAGACTCTTATGATGACTTTGTAGGAATAGTAAAAAGAAAAAAGACTACCCAAAGCCTTTTTGAAAAACATCCAGGAGAAAAATATGAAGCTTGGGTAAAGGCAATTGCTCGTTCGGGATATTCTACAAGTAGAGACTGGACAGCGAAGGTACTTCGGACGATCAAACTATATCATCTTGATGTATTTGATAACGATTCCAAGCAAAATAAATTCTCGTCTACTAAAAAATAAGCACGACAGTATTGCATGAAGAAGTTTTTTTATGGCATGATTGCATTGATGATGTTGATTACATCATGTTCAAGCCGAAGAGGCACATTATCATCGGCTAAATCTGGTTCCAATTCAAAAACTTCTTCATCTTCTTCCATAGGTCGACCCTCCATGGCTGGAAATGACTACATTGCTCAATATAAAGATATTGCAATTGCAGAAATGAACAAATATGGTATTCCGGCCAGTATTAAGCTTGCTCAGGCGTTGTTAGAGTCTGGCAACGGGAATAGCTACCTGGCACGTGAAGCAAACAATCATTTTGGTATCAAGTGCGGTGGCGTTTGGAAGGGTAAGTCCGTGACACGCCCTGACGATAATATCAACGATTGCTTCAGGGTATACGAAAACCCCGAGCAATCATTTAAAGATCATTCCGAATTCCTTCTACGTCCTCGCTATTCGGGCTTGTTCAAGTTGGACAAGAATGACTACAAAGGTTGGGCCAAGGGGCTTAAGGCAGCAGGATATGCAACCAACCCGCGATATCCCGATTTATTGATAGAAATGATCGAACGATATCATCTTGATCAATATGACCGTGGGGAGACGCCGAAGGAGAAGGTCGTGCGTGAAGAGACTGTGAAGGATGAAATCGTACAGCATGTTCAGGAGACCCCTCCTGCCGTGGTCAAGACCGAAGAAATCAAAAGCCCCGTGGCGATGCGTATTCACGAGGTGAAAGCACAAGAAACCCTATATTCACTGAGCAAACTTTATAATGTCTCTGTGGAGCAAATCAAATCCTTAAATGGCCTTACAGATGAAGCATTGTCCTTAGGACAGCTATTGGTTATATCTAAATAGTTACGCTTTAAAAGATGTTAAATATTTCAGTTTTGTATGGCGATATAGTAGTTTTACGAAAGTGAAGCTATTACGGTATATTTTTTTGTTTTCGGCCATGCTCGGCAGTATTCCGCAACTTTTTTGCCAAGAAAAAAGAGTTGAGGGTATCGTATTCGACAAAAATACCAAGCAACGTATCGGAAATGTGAAGCTCGCCAATCTCCGCACAGGCGAAGTAATCTATAATAATATTAAAGGCGAATTTGATTTTCCGGCCCGAATTGGCGATCAGATTGTAGCGATGAGCAAAGGCTATTTCTCGGATACCCTCTCCGTTGACAAAAAAGGATTATTGCTGTTTCATTTATTGCGAGAATCAATCTATATTGATGAGGTTCAGGTGTCTGCACGAAAGAGCCCTGAGGAAATTCTAAAGAAAGCAAAAGAAGATTATGAGAAAGCCTATCGTCTGGCAGGATATGGCGACGTTTTTTCCGTCGGACCTACCGGAGCGGGACTGAGTATAAACTCTATTTATAGTTTATTTAGCAAAGAGGCCAAAAGAGCACGCCGGTTGACTAAAACCATTGAAAACGATTATAAGGAGAATGTGATTGATTATAAATTTACCAAGGAACTCATTAGTAAGGTGACGGGCCTCAGTTTTGAGGAAGCCGAAAAATTTAGGCGACTATTTAGGCCATCCTATTTTTTCATTCTGGCGGCAAGTGATTACGAAGTAACAAATTACATCAAAGACTGCTATTCACGCTACCGATTGAACCCTTCGCAATATTTTATTGAGCCTTTTCCAACAATTAATTATAAATTAGTACCGTAAACAAAAAATAGACGTTTCCAGAATGAAGTTATTCAATTTTGTCGGCATGGCTATGCTTTGCCTTTCTTTTACAAGCATAAAGGCGCAGGATCTTAGAGATCTTCGAGCAAAACCAGATACCGTAATTTCTGTACAAAAAGAGCAGCCGTTAAATATCAAAACCATTCGTCCTGTTGTGCCTAAGCTCAATCTTGAGGTTGACTATTGGAAACATTGGACCAAGTTTGGAATCAATTTAAACCAGGCATCTTTTAATGATAATTGGAAGGGAGGAGGTGTCGGATCTATTGCTGTCGGTCTCAATGCCAATCATAAATCGGATTATACGCGGGACAACTTTAATTTTGTGACCGAAGTAGACCTTCGTTACGGTAAGATCAAGAATACGAATAATATCGCTAAAAAGAATAATGACCGGATATTTTGGGATAACAAGCTATCTTATAAATTATCGGCAAATTGGGCGCTGTTTACATCGGTTACCTTCGAGTCGCAATTTGATGCAGGGTACAAGTATAAAACCGTCAATGGCAAGGACACGATTGATTATATTGAAAATGCATTTATGGCCCCGGCTTATTTGACCGAATCCTTCGGTCTTGAGTACAAGCCAAGCAATGAGTTTTCCTTGCGTTTTGGTACGGGTACCGCACGGCAGACCTTTATCTTAGATGAGCGTGTAAAACCTCGTTCCGGAGAGGGTTTTTATCAAAAGTATGGTTATTATAGAGATCCTAACAACCCTACAGCTGGTACAGGCGAAAGATTTGGTGTCAAGGAAGACCGTTCTTTTGCCAATGCACTCGCTTTTCAGCTTACGGGCAACCTGGACAAGAATTTTACCGATAAGTTGAATGTAAAAGCACGTTATAATCTATTCGCAGACTATGAAAAGATTTCAGATCCTACCCATCGTCTTGATGTTACTATAACGGCCAAAGTGACCCGCGTCATCAACGTTAATTTAAATGGGATTATGATCTATGATCCGGATGTTATTTCAAGAGTTCAGTTGAGCCAGTCACTGGCTATGGGAATTGTATATAGTTTACCAAAATAATGTTTAGACCAGTGTCAATTGGGATCATACTTGCCATTTTTATGTCTTTGGCGGGCTGTAAGTCCAAGGGGCAAGCTGCAGTGGCCAAACCCTTGGTAGTGTCTTTTGCGCCCGCTGTTGTACTGGAGGAAAAAGTTGTCGCCAAACCCGATACCAACCTATTGACACCCCAGGAGAGAAAGGTCATCTTCTTGCAAAAGACCGGGGGGCACCCCTATTGGCGCCAAGCAGAAGCCATTCACTATGATGTCCGTAAACCAAATTTTGTGATCATCCACCATACGGCACAAGATAGTGTCGGTCAGACCATCAAAACATTTCAGATCCCACGGACCAAGGTGAGCTCACATTATGTGATCGGCCGTAATGGCGAGATTATCCAGATGTTGAACGATTATGTCCGCTCATGGCATGCCGGTGTAGCTAAGTGGGGATCTATCGTGGACATGAACTCCTGTTCTATCGGGATCGAGCTGGATAATAATGGCAGGGAACCCTTTCCGGATGCCCAGATCAATGCATTGATGACCGTATTAGATACCCTAAAATCGCGGTATCTGATACCTGACAATAATTTTATCGGTCATGCGGATATTGCGCCCTCGCGTAAGAACGATCCAAATGTCTTCTTTCCCTGGAAAAAGCTTGCGGAAAAAGGATTTGGTATCTGGTACGATGAAGGCCAACTTGTTGCCCCTCCCGATAATTTTAATGCCATTGATGCTCTTAAAATCATCGGATATGACACAGCCAATCTTAAAGCCGCCATCGTTGCATTTAAACGGAAATTTATTGTCCGCGATACAACGCCTGAGCTGACCCTGTATGATAAGAGTGTATTGTATAATATTTATAAAAAATACTAATTGCCGTCTAGCGAATTTCGACAGATGTTACCAAATAAGTGCCCTAATTTGAGCTGGAACGGAATAGCCAATCTTTTCGGACTGTTTCTATTGATTAACCCTGGTATCCGGTGTTGCAGTCTGATTGTTATGAAAAAGCTGTATAAAATAAGCGATTATTATTACCGCTAAACAGCCGAGGAGATTCAGCCAGAGAAATGGAATTTTGTCGAGACACCAAACGCCAATGACAATGACCTCAGAAAGGACAGCTGCTAGGAAAACTGCTTTCCCTTGAATTTTTTTTAGATAGAAAGCAACGATAAATATACCGAGGATAGTGCCATAAAATAGAGATCCTAGGATATTTACTGCTTCCAATAAATTGCCCAATCTGTTCGCATATAGTGCGATAATCACGGTGAAGACTCCCCATATCAAGGTAAATATACGAGACCAGAGGAGATCCTGCCTTTCGGTTGCATTGCGGTTAATAAAACGTTTGTAGATATCGATCGTTGTCGTCGAAGCCAAGGAGTTAATGGCACTGGCGGTAGAACCCATAGATGCCAGGAAAATAACGGCAATCAATAAGCCAATCAAGCCTTTTGGAAAGGCTTGGGTTACAAACGAAAGGAATATATAGTTATTGTCGTTTGTCTCGGCAGCAGGATTATTTTTCTTGATAAGCGTCAGCGTACTGTCTTTTACCAGCTGCATTTCAGCATTCAATTGATGCAATGTCGTTCGTGAGGCTTCGATGTTTTCCTTAGCATCATGATCCAGCGCAGTACTGAGCCCGTTGACGACAGATTCACGCTGCTGGAATAGCTGCGTGTGTTTGCGCTCAAGCTCCTGGTAGGAGGCCGCATACGGACTATCTCTTAACTTCTGTACTTCTGCCTGATTGAAGAAAATCGGAGGTTGGTGGTATTGATAGTAGGTAAATACCAGCACACCGATCAATAGGATAGCAAATTGCATAGGGATCTTTAAAAGACCATTCATAATCAATCCCATTCTGCTTTCCTTTATGGATGATCCGGTAAGGTAACGGCCTACTTGGCTCTGGTCCGTGCCGAAATAAGAAAGCTGCAGGAAAAAACCTCCGATCAGTCCAGTCCATAGCGTATAGTTGTTATTCAGGTCGAAAGTGAAGTCCAGTGCATTGGTTTTACCCGATTTACCAGCGATATGGAGCGCTTTTGAAAGACCGATATCAGCAGGAAGCAGATGAATGACAAGCATTCCTGCCACCAGCAGTGACCCAAATATAATGCTCATTTGGAGCAGTTGTGTATGGGAGACAGCTTTTGTGCCTCCATAGGTAGTGTAGATAACCACAAAGCTTCCAATGACCAAGGTTGTTAAGGTTAGGTCAATATGAAGAATAGCTGAAATAATTAATGATGGCGCAAAAATAGTGATGCCAGTGGAAATACCCCGTTGAATTAAAAACAATAAGGCTGTGAGCCCCCGGGTCCTGACATCAAAACGTTTCTCGAGAAATTCATAAGCTGTGAAGACTTTCAGTCTATGAAATATCGGAATAAAAGTGATGCAGAGTACGATCATGGCCAATGGGAGACCAAAATAAAACTGTACAAAACTCATCCCCGACGAGTAAGCTAATCCAGGAGCAGACAGAAAAGTAATGGCACTCGCCTGAGTGGCCATTACCGAAAGTCCGACATGGTACCAAGGCAAAGAACGATTGCCCAAAAGATACCCATCAATATTTTTGATCCCTCTACTTTTATAAATGCCATAGGAGACAATCGACAAAAGTGTCAGTAATAGAACGGCCCAATCTACTGTACTCATGAATAATGTTTTGTAAAAAAGTACAGAAAAAGGATAAATATAAATAGCCAGATAACGACCATCCAGTAGTAGCGCTTCCAGCTATTCATCCTATAGTTTATCTATCTGAGGCCTTTTGAGGATAGATAACACTGTTAAAAAACGCAGCGATAATCAATCCAATAACAGCACCGCCAATGATACTCAAAAATGTCTCATTTGCAGTGAAGCCAATTAATGCACCAAATACTACAGCGACTAAAAGGATAATTCCTTTTGCTTTTCCGGCATCAATCGTTGTGCAGTTGTTGTCAATCTGATTTTCCATTGTGATATTTTATTTTGATTTTGATAACAAATTTACAAATAATCTGTAAGCTCCGGGAATTCCCGCAGGTAATTGTCTAAAAAAAGATAGGGATGTATAGACAAATTTCCCTTTTCCATAATCAGCGATCAATAACGAGCCTTTATGCAATGATTCACCCGGATCTTGCATGCTGATCGGTGTACGGTATCTTTTATCAATATTTTCGGCAAAATACAAACCCCGCTCCTGTACCCAATTGGCAAAGTCCACTTTAGTAATTTTATTGGGATAGTTAAAAACGGGATCCTTTTCGTCAAAATGAACAGTGGCCAGCTCATCGGTAACCCGATTTCTGCCAAGGTTAAACGCATAGGGGCCGATATTCTTGGAAACCAAACCGTTGCTTACGTTGTATTGCTCGACAAGGGTTCCGCCGTTATTGACATAGTCCAATAATCTATTTTGAATCTGAGCGATATCTTTATTGACATTGAAGATCCTTACGCCCAAGATGACTGCATCATAGCCCGATAGATCACTTTTTAAAAGCTGTTCGCTTGTCAGCACGTCCACTTTGATGCCAATCGCGCTGAGCGATTCGGGAATAAGGTCTCCCGCCCCATGGAGGTAAGCGATCTTTTTAACCGCATTGATCAGGTTGATATTGCTCATTTTTATAGCCACATCAGGAAAGTAGACAATCTCCGGAATATGGTTATAGCCTATTGTTTTTGTCTCCTTTAGTCTATCCTTTTGATCAACTTGGAAAAGAAGCGTATCAATGGATGAAACGGTTGCCTCTGAGGGACTTATTGTGATCTCTTTGGAGAGGCTGTTAACACCGGAGGTAAACTGTAGTTCAAATGAAGCCGGATTTATTTCCCAGCCTTTTGCGCCAACAGCGTTTACGCGAAATGACTGTGACCGAGCCTGCCCATTTTTTTGGAACGCCAGATTTACCTTGACGGATTTTGCATTTTGGGTCAACGCCAGGGGACTTGAGCTCTTTGCTGTGAGCTGTGGTAGAATGACGACCGGATTATAGATTTCACCACGAACAGGATCAGTATACTTATATTGGATATGCTGGTCAAACGTAATTGCAGTACCATTGATCATTAGTTCAAAGCGTACTTTTGGATTATTGGGGTTTTCTGGATAACCGGTCAGATTAAATTCACTGACATTAAATTTTCCCTTGGCGTGTGGTTCATTTAACCAATAAGGCTGTGTAGAAATTGATGCATTTACTGAAATAGAATCTTTTAAAAGAAGATTGTTGACCAGATTTTTATGGATCTCTTTATCATTTAGTTTAACCAGCTGTACTATAACACCTGGACGTCTTGCAATAATGGCGTTATCGACATTGATCTGATCGCCCATCGCATAATCCGGATGTCTTACGACACTTTCAAACCAGATCCCGCTACAGGCAAGGATCAGTTTTTCTACCTCTTTTTTCTTTTGATCTCTCCAGTAATCATCCTTGATCTGGTCGAGTGCTTTATAGAGCTGGAGCAGGTCAGATAGCGCGGACTCCGGTTTATCTACTTTATAGTTCTGATTAATTTTTTCGATCAGCGATTGTACTGTTCCGCTATTTGGTATCCTTTTCCAGGAAGTATCAATGCCATCCAACGGCGAATCTGTTGCGGGGCTACCGTCAACGTATTCGAAATATTCAATAGAAGAACCCCGTTGCGCAGCAGATCCGAAGCCCTGGCTTTTATGGGAGGAACGGCTATGCGCAGCAATTTCCCCATAAGAGGCACCTATCAGCGCATTATAGTTACCGATGTCCACTTTTAATTGATCTTCGCGCGTATTGTCCTGTCCGCCAAAGTTGAAGGTATTCCAAAGGAGGCGTTTCGCTTGCCAAGGTTTTACGTAGGTAAGCTGTTCTGGGAACTGTTTGGGATCAGCAGCGGCCTTAAATGCTTCGTGTGCCAACATTGCTGAGGCCTGGTGGTGGCCATGTCCGCCCCTAGCATCGGGTGGAAACCTCGTTATGATCACATCAGGTCTAAATTTACGGATCAACCATACCGCTTCGGCCAGCACCCGTTGTTTGTCCCAAAAGTCAAATGTTTCTTCGGGTGTTTTGGAAAATCCAAAATCATAGGCGGAAGAGAAAAATTGCTCTCCTTTGTCAATCTTTCGTGCGGCAAGAAGCTCCTGTGTGCGGATCAGGCCCAATTCGACACCTTGTTCAGTACCGATCAGATTTTGCCCCCCGTCACCACGGGTCAGGGATAAATAACCTGTTCTATATTTTTTTTCCTGGGCTAGCCAGGCGATCAGACGGGTATTTTCGTCATCTGGATGTGCTGCAAAGTACAGGACAGAACCTAAGACATTCAGTTTTTCCAGGTTGAGCTTAATCTCGGCGGCATTCCATTGCGGATTTTGTGCTTGTACAGTTGACTTTGACAAGATACCGGCCAATAGAATAATAACAGAAAGAAAGGGTTTTCGCATGCTTAAAGATAAAGATTTCCTCCAACACAGCATCTTGCACATTGTAATTTTAATGTATCTTATTCATTGTAAAGAATACGAAACGCAGAGAAAACAAAGGAGTTGGCCGCTTATTTATCCCAAAATAAAAAACGGAAATCCCAATCGAGTTGGAATTTCCGTTTAACAATTAAAATATTTTTTCCTGAAACGAATGTTTAGAGAATAGTTATTTTGTCGCTTCGCTCCAAGTGGCAACCTTTAACATAGTAAATATATGTAGAAAATATTTAGTTCTGTCAGATTCCTTAAATTAGTTTTCCACATTGCTAAATTTTGTCAACAATTTAGCTTCTGGGTCACTAAAAATATGAAAAGAAAGTCTCACGTTAGGGTGTTTAAAGAAGCAAAATTACTTGTCAATTGCTCCTAAAACACGTTTCATGAACATATTTAAGGCATCTTTTTTTGTATTGCCTTCTTTTATCAACTTGTCGACCTCTACGGCTCCGTAAAGGTTAGAAATTAATTCACCGATGACGTCGAGTTCCTCATCTTTCAACGGCGCCTCCGTTAGGGCTTCCAAAGTCTCGATAGTCTCCAATACATAGTCGACATCATTTTGTTCGATGAATTCTGTAAGATGTTTAATTACCGGCAGCTTCATTGAATAGTTCTACTAGTGCGTCCAACTTATTTGTTTGTACTTGATTCACCAATTTACCGTTTTTAAATGCGGCAAATGTAGGTAGGTTATTGACGTTCGCCAATTTGCGTGATTCAGGAAATTTTTCCGCATCAGCGATGATAAAAGGAACCCCCTCATTTTCGCCAGACAATTTCTTGAATTTCGGTTTCATGATTTTGCAATTGCCACACCAGGTAGCAGCATACTGAACCATTACAATATCGTTATTGTTTACAATTTCTTGTAAATTATCGTTTTCTAATTCTTGTAACATGATTTTATTATTAAGGTGATTGATGGAGAAATCAACAGGAGCCGGGATAAAGGCCCCTGTTGATAAGACCTGAGGTCCTTTATTGTTAGTGTTTAGCTAAATAGTCAGCCACACCTTTTCTATCTGCATTCATTGCATCTTTACCTTCTTCCCAGTTTGCAGGGCATACTTCGCCAAATTTTTGTACGTGAGCGTAAGCGTCGATCAGGCGTAAATATTCTTTTACGTTACGGCCCAAAGGCATGTCGTTTACAGACTCGTGGAATACGCGGCCAGTTTCGTCGATCAAATAAGTAGCTCTGTAAGTAACAGCAGATCCTTGTGCTAATGTACCGTACTCAGGATGCTCCACTTCTTGAACGTCCAGAATACCCAATACGCTAGATAAGTTGCGGTTAGTATCAGCTAAAATAGGATATTCAACACCTTCGATACCGCCATTATCTTTTGCAGTGTTTAACCAAGCAAAGTGAACTTCGTTTGTATCGCAAGAAGCACCGATTAAAACGGTATTGCGTTTTTCAAATTCAGCAGCAGCCTCTTGAAAAGCGTGTAATTCTGTAGGGCATACAAAAGTGAAATCTTTTGGATACCAGAACAAAAGTACTTTTTTACCTTCTTTAACTGCTTTTTCGAAAATGTTGATCTGCAAATTGTCGCCTAAATAATCAATTGCATCTACTGTAATGCTTGGAAAACTTTTACCTGTGAAACTCATAATATATCTTTCTTTTTTGTTGACACAAAGATAAGGTAACCCGGATCAAAAAGCGAATTGATTTTACCAATACACTATCATCAAAATCTATTATGACTAGAATGTAACAATAAGTTTTTATTATATTAATATAAGCTGTTTGGGGGATTTCTATCCGAAGCTGGATTTGTTGAAAAAATAAAACAATTCATACTGGGACAGTTACAGATTAATGCGTCAAAATAGTTGCACAAATGCTGCGCAAAACCTACTTTTGCGACGTTCTATTTCAGAATAGCACAATGCTGGAGGGGTTCCAGAGCGGTCAAATGGGACGGACTGTAAATCCGTTGCTTCGGCTTCGAAGGTTCGAATCCTTCTCCCTCCACATTTTTTTTTTAAACTTTCCTTTAAATTTTTCCGTTCAGATAATTAATGCTTTGTACCAATGGCGGATCGTTATGGATCGCTGTCTGGGTTTATTGTGCTTATGCTTATATGGCGGTAGTGTCGGTTGATAGCACTGTGGAGCAGTCAACTTGCGGCATAGTCCAATAGATCATAACTCAGATCGACAGCCTCCAGATTCAATGACCTGGCAGGGCATTCCGTTTTATCATGTCAACAGGCAGCCTGAGAGGTTTTTTGCTAGAAATGCATTGATGGCATATCTTCTATGATTGTCTTTGCTTTTTGTTTTGCGGTTGATCTTAATAGGGCTGAATGCTTTTTTGTATCCTGATTGTGGAGGTTCGCAAAAATATGGAATAGATTTTCATCTAGCTATTGACTTATTTATAAAATAAACCTAAGTTTGGCTTTTGAAAGGGCCCCGTAGTTCAACGGATAGAATAGATGTTTCCTAAACATTTGATAGCAGTTCGATTCTGCTCGGGGCTACAAGAGGAGAAGAGGTATTCCGGCATCGCTTTTCATTGCAGGAGAAATCGCCATAAAAAGCATTTCTCCTGTTTTATTTTAAAGCATGCTACTATTTTACGCAACTGTTCCACGAATTGGAGCATTGCATAATTGGTCTATTTTCGCGACAGCAATCCGTATCGTCAATTCCAAATAGGTCAGGGATTTTCACGTTCTGAGGCTGTCTTTTGGCCGGGAGATATCCAGTTTGACTATTAATTGGACTGCGGTTCCTTAAATAAAGATAACCTTCCCACCATACCAAACATGAGCAAGCCAAAGCAAGCGAAAACACCGTAGGAATAACGCAGACTAAAAGCTTCTGCGATATAACCAATCAGTGGCGGACCCATAAGAAAACCGAGATAGCTAATACTGGAAACCATAGCCAAAGCCACGCCAGATGATACATTTTTATTTTGACCTGCGATACTATAGATAGAAGGTACGTTACAGGCAACACCGATGCCTACAAGCATAAAGGCAAGTGTGCATACAATAAACTGAGGAAAGACGACCGAGGTCATCATACCGACAAACATCAATATTCCGCTATATTGCAACGTTCGTTTGCGACCCAGTTTCCGGATCACTGCATCCCCTACAAAACGGCCGGTAGCCATCATGATCATAAAAGAAGCATAGCCCACCACAACAAACTTTTCGGGCGCATGGACGATTTCCTTAAAATATACACCGCTCCAGTCAAACATAGCACCCTCGGTTGCCATGCTGAAAAAGCCAATAATGCCCAGTTGCAAAAGACTTCCCTCCGGCTTGGAAAAGAAACTTCGTTTTTCTTTCTGTGGAGATTTTCCTGGAACCAGATAGCGTTGGTTAATTAAAGTATTGCCGGTGACAAAAACCAATATGATCAAGAAGTGGGATAGGGTATCCAGGCCAAGGTTCATGGTGAGCAGTCCGACCAACGCTCCAGTAAAACCAGCGATACTCCAGGCGCCATGGAAAGAAGTCATAATAGACTTTTTATAGATCAGCTCAGTGGCTACGCCCTGTGTATTGACCGATATATTGCACATATTTCCCGTTACGCCGAAAAGAAAAAGAACTGCGCCCAATTGCCAGGCATTTTGAGCAAAGGCGATAGCGCACAGGACCAATGCATAAGCAATGGGTACGATCCGCAACACTTTGGCACTGCCATATTTGGTAACCAGCTTTCCCGAAAGAGCCATTGTTGCCAATTGCCCTACAGGGAGCATCAGTAAGATTGTTCCCAGCTGTCCTTCGCTCAGGTGAAGGCGTTCCTTGATGACAGGAATACGGCTAGCC
The DNA here is from genome assembly GCF_013167215.1 of Sphingobacterium prati. Lineage (GTDB taxonomy): Bacteria > Bacteroidota > Bacteroidia > Sphingobacteriales > Sphingobacteriaceae > Sphingobacterium > Sphingobacterium prati. Next base: position 45,765 of record NZ_JABJWY010000012.1, on the reverse strand, counting down.
CAGGATGCGAAAGCAATGCCCTGGCAAAAAAAGAATAATGATACAGCAATCCGTATCCGATTACGTTTATTGTAAAGATCTTCTTCTGAGGGAGTTATCGTTGCGTCCATAGTATTTGATTTGAGCGTGCAAAGTTACGGATAAGTATTTCATTTCGCGACAGGATCAATAAAGAAATTTAATCGCCAGGCCTACAGGAAACTGATCCTTAAAACTGGGGGATAGTAATAACGATAAAAAAGGAGAAAATTATCCTCAATAAGGATGTTAATTATCTTCTTACGCTGTGTTTTCGAAGGTTGAAGACAGATGATAATTATCTTCTTTTTGTTAACTATCTTGTTATTAAGCTGATATATTGTGCTAGGGGACAACTCAAACTTGTCTATCGCCATATACCCGTCGGCCGTCAGCATATATTACCTTTTTACTTTAAATATACGAAGTTGTTTCAAGAAGATGTGGTAGAGCATGCTTAAATACAATCAAAATGTAAAATTCGTAATACGGCGATAGTTTTTCAATAAGCTATTCTATTTTTGTTCATGGCGAACAATTATTAGCCTCCTAGATATAATGATAAAAAAACTGCTTTTGAGTGCAGTTCTGGCCTATGGTGGAACTGCTTATGTCGTTGCGCAGCAACCCACATTTTTGTCTCATCCCACATTGACGCCCGACGGGAAGGAGATGGTATTCAGTTATGAAGGTGATCTTTGGAAAGTAGCAAGCGAGGGCGGCGTAGCTGTCCGGCTTACGGGTATGGAGGGAAATGAAATCAATCCCCGGATCTCTCCGGACGGCAAATGGATGGCATTCTCGGCCAATCAAAATGGAAATATGGATATCTATGTGATGCCCTTGGCTGGAGGAGATATCCGCCAATTGACCGCGCATGATGCCTCGGATGAAGTGGACAGCTGGAGCTGGGACAGTAAAACACTCTATTTCACTTCTACGCGCTATAATCGCATGGGCGGCTACCAGGTCTCCTTGGAGGGTGGTACGGCAACACGCTTATTACCACATTTTTTCAATTATATCAGCGGTATCGTGCCTACGCCTTCGGGCGAGCTCCTGTTTAACAATAGCTGGGAAGGATATAGTTCGGCAAATCGTAAGCGTTATAAAGGTGCGTTCAACCCGGATATTCATTCCTATAATCCCCAGACAAAAACCTTTCAACAATATACAGACTATTCCGGAAAAGATCTTTGGCCGACAGCAGATCAAAAGGGAAACATATATTATGTTTCGGATGAAAACAATGGTGAATACAACCTGTACAAGTTGAACGGTAAGACCAAGATTGCATTAACAAGCTTTCCGGAGTCCATTAAACGGCCTTTTGTAGCAGCGAACGGTGATAAAATTGCATTTGAAAAGGGGTATCAGCTCTATATTTACGATGTCGCCGAAAAGAAAACGGTACAGCCCAATATCGCTTTAAACCGCAATCAGGTCCTTGGCAAGCTGAAGGAATTCGATATTTCGGGTAATATCAGCCATTTCGATGTTTCGCCCGACGGGAAAAAAATAGCGTTTGTATCCAGAGGAGAGTTATTTGTATCCGATAGCGAAGGTAAATTTGTCCGTCAGATGCCCGGCCAAGGGGAGCGTGTCATGGAAGTCAAATGGCTCAAGGATAGTAAAACCTTGCTGTATAGCCAAACCTATCATGGGTATCAGAACTGGTTTTCCCGTACGGCAGACGGCAAGGGAGAAGTAAAGCAATTAACGCAAGATCTGCGCAATAACCGCGATATTACATTCAATGCGGATAAAACCAAGGCTGTCTACCTGAGCGGCCGGGACGAAGTGCGCACATTGGACCTGACAAGCTTAAAGAGCCAGACCGTTGTCAAGGATGAAATCTGGGCGTTTCAAAATTCATCGCCTTCATTTTCTCCAGATGGAAACTACCTGTTGTTTACAGCAATACGAAATTTTGAACAGGATATCTTTGTCCATAACCTTAAGAGCGGACAAACGACCAACCTGACCAATACCGGTGTCTCTGAGACAAGCCCCTATTGGTCCCCGGATGGGAAGTATATCTATTTTTCGAGCAATAGAACAAAACCATCCTACCCTACCGGAATGCAAAATTCGAGCATCTTCCGTATGGCCCTGACCAATTTTGACCAGCCTTATCGTAGTACGAAGTTTGACGAATTATTTGCTCAGCCAGCAGTAAAGAAAGATACGACAACAAATAAACCAACAGTGCCTAAAAAAGAAAACGACGCCAAGGACAAAAATAAGGCCAATGCTGCGAAGAATAAGCCGGCAGCCCCTAGTCCAGAGCCGAAGAAAACGGTCTTGGTAGAGATTGACCTAGAGGGGCTGCGGGATCGTATCGAACAGGTCAGTCCTGCATTTGGGACACAATACAACCCCTTGGTAATCCAAAAAGCAGATAAGTCGTATGTCTTCTATTCGTCTGATCATGAAGGCAAGTTCAGTGCTTATCGAACCGTTTATGAGCCATTCACAGCGCCAAAAACTGAAAAAGTAATCGATGGCGGGATGGGACAGGTGCAGGAATCGGCAGGCAAGTACTTTGTTTTGCACCGAGGCATCATTCAGAAATATAACCTTGACCTGAATAAACTTGATGCGATAACCATGAGCTTTAAATTCAATAGAGATCTGGAGAAAGAGTTTAACCAGATGTTTTATGAGACCTGGGCCAATCTGGAGGAAAATTTCTACGACAGCAATTTTCATGGCATAGACTGGACGGCAACAAAAAAGAAATACGAAAAATATCTGCCAGGAATCAATGATCGTAATGACCTGCGTATTCTCCTGAACGATATGTTAGGAGAGCTCAACTCATCACATTTGGGTTTTAGTTCGATGGGAGCTGAAGAACGTAAACCATTTGGCTTCGTAACGAACGAAATCGGAGTGGAATATGATAGCGAAAACCCTTATAAGATCAGCCGAATCATAAATAATGGCCCCGCAGCAAAGAAAGAGGTGGATATTAAAACAGGTGATATACTGGTTGCTGTCAATAGTGTTAAATTAAGCAGGACGATAGATCGGGACAGCTATTTTACCTGGCCATCATTGGAAGAAGAAGTACAGCTGACGCTGAACCGCAATGGGAAAGAAGTTCATACCAATGTGCGGCCTATTTCCAGTACGGCCTTTAGGGAATTGATTTATGATGAATGGATCAGGGACAACCGCAGCCGTGTTGACAAATTGAGTGGCAACAAAATAGCCTATTCGCATATGAAGAATATGTCGGGCGGAGAATTGCAACGTTTTCTCATTGATATGGCAGAGCAGGAGAATAATAAACAAGGAATTATCTTAGACCTACGCTATAATACTGGAGGAAATGTGCACGATGAAGTATTGCGCTTTTTGTCGCAGCGCCCTTACCTACAGTGGCAGTATCGTGGTGGAAAACGAGCGCCACAAAGTAATTTTGCTCCCGCCGCCAAGCCGATCGTCCTGTTGATCAATGAACAGTCTTTAAGTGATGCGGAGATGACTGCGGCAGGATTCAAAGCACTAAAACTTGGTAAGGTCATCGGTAATGAAACTTACCGCTGGATCATCTTTACTTCCGGTAAAGGACTGGTTGATGGGTCTTTCTACCGATTACCTTCTTGGGGATGTTATACCCTGGATGGTCAGGATTTGGAGCAGACAGGTGTCGCGCCGGATATCCTCGTGAAAAATACAGTTCAGGATCGGGTGGAAAATAGGGATCCTCAATTGGAGCGGGCGATACAAGAAATTCTCGGTGATATCAAATAAGGAGTTATCCCACGGGATAAGTTTAATAAAATGGGCACGCTACTTTGGGCGGCCCATTTTATTTTGGATTAGCACTTTTGAAGAATTTTGGCAGATGAATGTGCTGTTCAGAAAAACCATTTAAATCAGCAGATGCTTCGTTTCAGAAGTTACTTCGCTTCGGATCCTTATTGATCAGGAACAGGCGTTTTCAGGAAAAACAGTGTTAGGCTTCTGGGGCCTTGGGCGCCGCGAACCAGTGTTGCTCCAATGTCTGCTGTAGCCGAAGGGCCCATGACAAAGCAGCCATATTCCGATGCATTGAAATCAATCTGCTGGTATGCCGTATGCATGTTCTCGGTGATGGCATCGGGATCTAGCAAAACGGCCAAATGTTGACTTAAAAATCCGAGAGAATTAATTTTTAACGAGTTTTCGGTCAGCCAGACCATACCCATTTCAGCAACGCCAAATTCGGCACGGATGATGCCTAAGTCGACATCGTCCAGATCTCTGGGGTGAGCAACGTCCGTGATGGTCTTATTCCCTTCCCATTCGGCGGTAGCCGAACAGATAATCGCAACTTCGCCCAATTTATCACGCATGATCTGCTGGCATTCAGCAATGTCGCTCACGTCATGGCAGACACCGCCAACAAGAGCCAGCGCATCAATAAATTGCTGTTTCAGGACCGCTTTGTCTTTTATTTTCGTGAATGTGGGTACTTGCGGATAAACTATTTTTTCTTTGGGAAGATGTTTTCTGATATCACCCAAAAGTTGGTGTAAGTCGCTCATTGGTCAATAATATATGCGTTTGTCTACCTGTCGTTATTTTACTCTATTTTTGATATACCAATCTCGGAAGGTCTCCTTCTGGATAGCTGGCATTTGTCTATTTTTGCCCCAGGCATTCAATGTTTTATTGTATACTAGCCAATCTGGTGCAAGTTTGAGGCCGTAATAGCCTAATTTTTCAGCTCTTCTAAACCATTTTGGACTACCAAACAATTTTCCTGCAACGTTAAATGCATAGTGTAGGGAGGGTTTGGACGCTTTGATACGCACCATGTGCTGGCGCCATAGCGTGATCTGTTCGGCGATATTGATATGGACAGGGCACACTTCTGTGCAGGAGCCGCACAGCGACGAATGAAAAGGTAGTTCACTGTATTTTTTATCATCAAACGTTGGATCGATAATGATGCCGATGGGGCCGGAATAAGTTGCTCCGTATGCAATGCCACTGCTTCTCCGATATACGGGACATGTATTCATGCAGGCACCGCAACGGATACATTTTAACGAATACCAAAATTCCGCTTTACCCAGTCGTTCAGAACGGCCATTGTCGGTTAGGACAATATGGAGCTCGGTTCCGTTTTCGCGCGGACCCATAAAATGGGAGGTATATTGTGTGGCCGGTGTGCCGAGTGCGCTGCGGGATAAGAGGCGAATAAACAGTCCGAGATCCTCTGTTTTCGGGAGGATCTTTTCGATTCCGATACTGGCAATATGTAGCGGAGGAATCGCCGCTGTCAGATCTGCATTACCTTCGTTGGTACAGACAACAAATGCTCCGGTTTCGGCCACGGCAAAGTTTGCTCCGGTGAGCCCAGCGTGAGCCTCCAAAAACTTCGGTCGTGCATTATTGCGCATGGCTTCGGTCAGCTCCTTGGGGTCTTTATTATTGGGGTCGGTTCCGATGGTTCTTGCAAACAGTTCGGCAACATCGTCAGTCGTTTTATGGATGGCAGGCATCACAATATGGCTGGGCATTTCGCCCGACAGTTGTTGGATGCGTTCGCCGAGATCCGTTTCGATAAGTTCGATGCCTCGCGATTCCAGATAAGGGGCCATTTCACATTCTTCCTGTAACATGGACTTACTTTTGACGATTTTGGTGGCATTGTGGCTTTTGAGGATCTCATAAATGATGCGGTTGTGATCTTCAGCCGTCTTGGCGAAGTGTACTATTGTGCCGCGTTTTGTGGCAGCCGTGACAAACTGTTCTACATATTGATCAAGGTGGGTCAGCGCGTGTTCTTTGATCTGTGAAGCGAGGTCACGCATCTGTTCCCATTCGGGAATGCTGGCGGCCATACGATCACGTTTCATGCGTGCATTCCAAAGATTTTTATCGTGTGTTGGTTGATGCACGTCATCCATATGGATGAATGCAGCAGCATTTTTTTCAACGTTTATTTTCATTCGCTTAAATTTCATTTATTCATGCAATGTTCGCTTCCTTTTGGCGCTCATACGATTAAAAGTATCTGCGCCTTAATAAGGGCCGTTGTTTAATACTTGGGCGATATGTACAAATTTTAAAGGCGATTTGTCCCTTTCAGCGATCCCCTGCTGATGCATGAGGCAAGACATATCAGGGGATACCACATACGCTACTTCCTGCCTTTCGTAGTCAGCGACTTTATCTTGCCCCATTTTAACACTTACCGCTTCATCGGTCACACAGAAGGTGCCACCAAAGCCACAGCACTCATCTGGTCGGTCCAAATGCTTTACAGTTACACCGGATACCCTATGAAGGAGTTCTTCGGTTTTATTGAATCTAGGTTCCTGCCATTCGGATCGGGATTGGATATGTAGTCCGCGGATTGCCGAGCAACTGTTGTGTATGGCCACGTTATGGTTAAAGGATGTCCAGGGAAATTCGCTGACCTGTAATATATCTGTTAAAAACTCGACAAGTTCGAAGGTGTTTCTGCGGATCTGTTGTACTTGGGTAGTCTGCGGAATGGCATCAAAATGCTGGCGTACATGCTTTACGCAGCTGCCTGCGGGGCCAACAATGTAATCAAAGCCTTCAAAATTTTTGCAGAAAAGCGCCTCTGCAGCAGCAGCATTTTTCTGGTCGCCCTCATTTCCCATCGGTTGTCCGCAACAAGTTTGATCTAGCGGAACAATGACCTCAACACCGAGCTTTTCTAATAATTCTAGTGTAGCAATACCGACTTTTGGGTAAATGGCATCTATATAACAGGGAATAAATAGTCCAACACGCATAGTAGTGATTTAATTGAGGGCTAATTTTACAAATAAACATCGGTATTACTGTTCTTAACTATCCTGTCCTAACGATTAAATTACCGAATACAATTCGTTGGTAGTAACAAACGAAGATTGGCTTTGTTTGTATTGTTGTGGGATGGTAACTGAGATTTTGGCTCTTTATAGATTATTCGCTGAAATTCGTTAAATTTATAATACTAACCCTAATTGACCTGTATGTTTGCAGCTGCATATATCGATTTACAGAAGAAGATATTGCCCGCGGATAAGCCTATTCGCGGAGCGAGGTTGTCATTTTTGCCTTTGCAGCATCACTACAGTAACGAAGATGGTTTTGAGGGTATCTATATTGAGTTTGACGAATTTGTATTGCTGGAGTTAAAGCAGTCTGTCACTGGGGGAGGGCAGCGTTTGGATCTCATGACCGAGCACGTGGCATTCTGGCAATTATATCAATTTATGGGCAACTCGGATATTTATTTGCCACATAATCTACCGTTGAGTGATAACCGTTGCATTTCATTTTCTTCCCAAGTTTCCAAAATATCTCTCATTCTTCGCCCTACTCGGCAATGGATAATACTGATTGGTTATAAAAAGAATTTTACTTCAGATCTACTTAAAGAATTTCCGATGCTGGGTTCGCTAGTCTTTGGTGCCGATGCTGATCATTCGACCTGGTATTGGGAACCGGATATCAGTATCAACCATAGTCTTCGCGAAGTATGGAAACGTATTGAGCGAACCATATATTTCCCATTTCGGGGCAAAGCGGAATTGTTGTTGCATGTGTGTAGGCTGCTTGATGAGTATTGCAAGCAGTTAGATAAACAGTCGGATCAGAGCGAGCGCTCAATGCTGGGGTTATACCATAAGGCTTTGGCTTATATCAACGATAATCTATTGGATTCGATTAACAAAGAGATGGTTGCTGAAGGGTTGAATGTCAGTCTCCGGACCTTGACCCGTGCATTCGAAAACAGGCCGATCAAAATTGTTGATTACATCCAGCGATTGAAATTAAACCATGCCCGTGATCTACTTTACGAGGGCGAAATGTCTATTGAGGCGATTTCCAATCTTTTGAATTATCCCAACAGGAAGTATTTCAGCAGAGAATTTAAAAAATATTTTTTTCAGAGTCCAAGTATATTTAAAAAGGAAATGGAGTTTTTTAAAGTGCAGGGTGAGGATGACGAGAGTTGACCTGCATTAATACTTGCTTTTTGGGCTGGAAAGTGTTTTTATCAGACAAGATGGAACGTAAACAGGTAGGAATTTGAATTTGTTGAACGATTCGTATCATCTACTAAACCGAACGATCTGTTTTTATCACAGTTTGATTTATTTGTTGTACCATGACCTTGTTATTCCGATGATACAAATCACTTGTTGTGCCGTCTGATCTTTTCATCAAACCAAAACTATTTTTTTTAAGACCAACAGTACTTTTTTCTAAGCAAAAGAAAAGTTTTATTAAACCAAAAAGTTTTTTTGTTGAACGGATCAAATCTGCTTCCAGGATTCAGAAATGCATATTTTTCTCCTTTTTTGCGATATAGGGGATCAAATTGAGCCAAAATTATCGATGATGGAGGCTATTTTTGGCTCAATTTGACCCCCTATTTGGGAGGTGCCCATGCTATATTTGTTTTGTTGATCAACGAGTTATAAATTTTAAAAACAGTAATTATGGCAAAAACGACATTACAAACAGGAACAAGCAACGGAGAGGCACAATATGTGAAATTCGTTGAAAACATAGTTGTTAAATTGACGGATAATGCGGCGTCTTTTCCGGATATGGATCCGACTTTGGCTGACTTACAGCAGGCATTGACGGCATTTAAGAAAGCACAAGCGGATGCAGCCTATAGAGATAAGCGGTTAGTGGTGATCAAAAATCAAACACTAGCCTCTCTTAAGACGGTGGTCTATCACTTATCGCTATATATAGAGCGTAAAGCGAATGGTGATCCGGCAATTATCTTGTCTGCGGGTTTCAATCCGTCGAAGACCTTCACCCTTAAAGGAGAAGCTGCGCCCAAGCCGAAAAACTTTTCGGTAGCCGTGAGCGCCAATTTATCGGGGGTGGCTGACCTTAGGGTAAACAACTGGCGAGCGGTATTGGTCTATCAGTTTGAATACCGCAAGAAAAATGCTGAAGAATGGAAACGAGTGATGAGTTCCAAATCGAGGATTACGATCACGGGTTTGGATCCAGTTCAAGAGTACGAGTTTCGGGTAGCGTATATTGGCAGAAATCCACTGCTCACGTATAGCGACATTGTGAGTTCGTACGTATTCTAATTGGAACAATGTAATTCCTTTTATTTAAGCAGCCTGCGGGCACGCTGCAAGCAAGTTAATAGATTGTTTTTATTAGGAAGTATAAATATATTGTATTTAAGAAGCAATTTATCTAAGTTTGGCTATCCCTGCACGACGGAATATCGTGCTCTCCTGAGGAGGGGATAGCCAACTTTTAGCATGAAAAACCATGAGCATGAAGACTATTGTCCGGGAACATCCCCTAAAAGATATTATTTTGGAGTTTGATGAATCCAAAACACAACCTGACTTTGAAAAAGAAGCCCTGGCGACCTACTACGAAGCACATGACGAAGTTTATGCGCTGAAGCAAAGACTGGATTTATTAGCGGAAGGATTGGCGGATGCTGATGCCGAAGTTGCGAATTTATATATGGAGGCGCTGGCGTTGGAGCAGAGCTTGGAGATTATAGAAGATTTTTTGGGACTTTCTGCTGGTGATTCCATCCCTGATATAGAAGGAGAGATTACGATAGATGTCGCGGAGTTATTTGAAGATATCCGCAAACATCATGATGTCTTTCAGGAGCTGTACTTACAGATAGACGATCTAACAAACAAATACAACTTTGAGATGGACTTAATGGACCCGGATGACGAGTTTCAGGAAAATTGGCCTATCCATAGTCGGTATTTCACGGTTTTTGATAAAGTTTTCCCCCGTTATGAGGAGCTATCGGTCGACATTGTTTCGATAGATGATGATCAGGAGACTTTTCGCGGAGTATATGGGGAGCTCCTGGATATCTACAATGCTAATCTCGCACTTGCGGAATGGGTATTTGCGAATTATAAAAATTTATTTGATCTCGTGGAACCGATGTATGAGCGGACTTCTGTGGCGATTGAGGCGATGAATAAAAAAATGCGGGACGAGTTGGGTGATGATTATTAATGCGCTGTAGTTGTTCTCGCACTATTCCTCCAATAAATTCTATCTATTTAAATTATCTTTGTGTATATGTAATTTTGTTAGAGTCGTGTAACGATGGAACCAATAGATAGGCTATTTCTATTTGCTAAAAATAACTAAAAATCTCGCTGGAATGTCATAAAACTCAAAAAAATACGGCTTAATGCTTGACTTTTTCTGTGGGGAACCTTACATTTGAATCATCGAATGACTTCGTAGCTCAGTTGGTAGAGCAACAGACTCTTAATCTGTGGGTCCTGAGTTCGAGCCTCAGCGGGGTCACTTTCAAAAAGCCGTTTTACGTAAGTAGAATGGCTTTTTACATTCCTAGATGCTGTTTAATCCGTTTATATCATGCTGAATCTTCTAAATGGGATTGTTTTCCTCCGTTATATAGAGGAGGTATATTTTTGTGACCCGAAGGTATCTTGGGATGATAAAGGAAAGATTGAATGCATTTAAACAAAGGGAACTTCCCAAATATTGATTTTAATCTTGGCTTTCAGGACTGAGTGTTATCATACCATATAAATTACCAAATCATAAAAACGATACTTAATTCAGTAAATTTATTCCGTAAATTTGTAGTGGAGACAATAAGTTTATGGAAAACAAGAAGATTTCAATTTTGTATGTTGATGATGAGGAGAATAATTTGTTTTCCTTCAAAGCGACATTTCGATTAAAATATAAGGTGTTTACAGCCATCAGTGGCGCCGAAGCAATTGAACTTGTTAAAAATAATCCGATTGATATTATTATCACAGACCAACGGATGCCTGAAATGACAGGTGTGGAGTTTTTGGAGAAAATAATAGAAATTAATGCCGCTCCAATGCGTATACTTTTAACTGGATATACTGATATGGCTGCGGTTGTCGATGCCGTTAATAAGGGAAAGATATTTCATTACCTCAACAAGCCTTGGAGCGAAGAAGAGCTCGACGAGACGATTCAGCGCGCTTATGAGGTGTACATGGAAAGGCAAAAGATAATCGAAACGAATGCAAAACTCGAATCATCCAATGATCAGTTGGAGTTTATGCTACGTCAAAAGTTGCTTTCCTAAAAACAAAGATTTTTGGGAAAGCGATCTCATTTGCTCGGTATATTAACCGTAAATGTTGTACCTGTCCCTAATGGAGACTTAACATCGATCGTTCCCTGCAATTTCAGCAGTGCGTTTTGCACATTATATAAGCCAAAACCCATACCCTTGGCCTGATCACTACCTCTAAAAAACAGTTTGAAAATATCATTGATGTGTTGGGGAGAAATACCGATACCATTATCACTCACCACAATCTTCGCCTTTTTGTCCGATACGTCAACAGATAAGCTGACGAAAGGATCTGTTTGGCTTTTTTGCTGATATTTGAAAGCATTAGATAGTAAATTGTGTAAAATCAATTCGAGGATCGCCTTGTCGCATTTGAATGGTTCTTTCTGCTCGACACGGATATTAAAGGTTACATCCTTGTTTTGCGTATACATTTTATAGAACTGTCTTACGTTGCCGAAAAGTTCATCAAAATTAATTTCAGCGAGCATGAGCTCCCCTCGGCGCAAGAGATAGTAGTCCCGCAAACTATCAATATAGGCATCCAGACTGACCAATGAACTATCCATTAGAGCAAGCAGTTCATGAATGCGGTCTATATCGTCAAATTCTAACCCTAGTTTCACCGCAGAGAGTACTCCTGTTAAAGGATCACGTAAATCATGACTCACACTATAGGCAAATTTATCCAGCTCATCGTAGGCTTTCTGTAGTTCTTGGTTCTTTGTCTCTAATAAAGTGTTTGTGACATAAAATTTATTTGCTTCTTCGATCGCTGAAATAATCTCTTCCCTCATCCATGGTTTGCGGACAAACCGAAAGATATGGCCCTTGTTGATTGCATCAATAACGGTATCCATGTCGGCATAAGCAGTCAATAAAATACGGATGGGCTTTGGAAAATCATTTTTGATACGGTGCAGAAAGTCTATTCCGAGTTCTTCGGGCATACGCTGATCACAAAAAATCACACGGATATCCGAATTGGAGCGAAGTATTTTCTCGGCTTCAGCTGTATTCGATGCGGTATGAATGACATAGTCGTATCTAAAATTCGCTTTAAAACCAATCAAGTTATTTGCTTCATCATCAATATATAATATTTCAAGCTCCGTCTGCATAATTTTTATAATCTGGTTTATTTACCAAAAATGAACGAAATTAGTAATAATTTATCGAACTCATTGGGTTTCCTTTTGCATCAATTCTTTTGTTGTATGGGGATGTGTAGCGTAAAAGCTGTTCCCGCCCCTATTTCTGATTCTACAATAATCTTACCATGGTGCTTGGTAATGGTATTATAGGCGATAGACATCCCCAGCCCTGTTCCCTCGCCGACCTCTTTTGTCGTGAAAAAGGGTTCAAAAATTCGTTCCTGAATGTTTTTTGGAATACCGACACCATTGTCTGCTATTTTGACATAAATACTGGATTGCTCCTCGATAATTCCGGTTTCTATCCATAGTTTACCCCCTCCACTAGCACCGAATTTTTTATTGATGGCGTAAATGGCATTTGTTATAATATTCAGAAATACTTGGTTCAATTTTCCCGCATGACATTCTACCATCGGTAGTTGTCCGTATTTTTTTTCTACTTCGATTGTGCTACTAATCAAACTGTTAAGTATTACCAACGTAGATGCTATACCTTCGTTGATATTTGCGTACTTTAACGTGTCCTCATCGACACGTGAAAAGATACGTAAACTTTTTACAATTTCAGCAGTGCGGTGGGCACCATCATGCATTCCTTTCAATAGAAAATCTATCTCGGTCTTTAGATAATCAAGATCTAGTTCATCCTTGAATTTTTTAATCCGTGACTGTTTCTCCTCATCGGAAAGTTGCGGTGTAAAAGCAATGCGTTCGATTTCGTCCAGCGTATCCAAGATCATTCCGATATCTCGTTTCAGCGGGGCTACATTGGAGCTGACGAAGTTAATTGGATTATTGATCTCGTGTGCTACCCCCGCTGTCAATTGTCCCAAAGAGGCCATTTTTTCGGATTCAACCAGTTGTGACTGTGCTTCCTTCAGATGTGTCAACGTCATTTGTAATGAGGCATTGGATTCTTCGAGTTCATGCGTCCTTTCATTGACTTTTTGCTCCAACACCACATTTTGCTCACGGATGAGCCGCTCATTTTCTAATGAAATAGCTAATTCTCGTAATCGGGATGCTTCCTTTTCTTGCTTGAGTATATTGATGCCATAAGCCAAACCAAAGGAAAGTAATGCCATTTCGATGACTGAGGCAATTTGCACAGCATTGCTTGTAAAGTTGTTGTAGTTTAATATACCATAGTCTTTTAACAAAAATACAACGGATCCCAAGAGTAAGATAGTCCAGCCATAGACAAAGTACTTCGCGGGTCTGTATCCACCTATCATAACACGGAAAGATAGGTAGAGCACGAACAACGAACCGGCACCAGTGACTCCTTGCATTACAAAAAATGCGGGTTGTGCCAGATTGCTTAAAGCTAGGATGATACCGATGGAAAATAATACGATAAAAATAATGATTATCCGTCTTGATCGGGGGGCATTCTTTTGCAATTGGAGAAATGAATCCGCAAAGAGCAGGGCACAGAGACCGGATAAACAACCAAAAATAATTGGTCCTTTAGTGGCAAAATAAGGCCAGGCGGGCCATAAATATTGGAAACTATATCCTTTGATGCCCATTTGGGTAATTCCCGCACAGAGGACATACAACACATAGTAAAGGTAGCCTCTTTCCCGTACGGAGAAAAACAGAAAGAGATTATATATGGCCATAATAAATACAATGCCGATATATATCCCGCTTATAAGGCTATCGTTATTCATTGTCCGTACAAATAACCGCTTACTGCTCAGGTAGATCGGTAATATGATCTGTTCGGTACTTTTAATATGCAGAAAAAATACCCGCTCTGACTGCCTGGGTAGATGGATGTCAAATACATAATTCGGGACTTTGTATTTTCGTATAGAAAAATTTTGGTGTTCCCCCAATTTGATGGATTGATAAGAGCCATTTTCGGAAAGGCTATATAATTCAACCTCATCCAATAACGGATATGCGATTTCCAGTAGAAAGTCTAAATCTTGGTCGCTGCTATTTTTTATAGGAAGACGAAGCCATATGGCATCGGCTGAGGTCCCTAGGTTGGGGACTTCATTATCTAGCGTTTGAAAGTCCGATGAAGACAAAATTGCGGAAAATGCGGGATTTCCGACTCCTGTATAGCGCTCCAGTTGATGACCAATCAGTTGCCGTTGCCCGGAATGGTCCACAGTGAGCTGTGCTCGCGACGGCAGGCAAGCAATGATAAATAGACAGATTAGGAGAAACCAGGACTTCATTGTTAAGACGCTACTTTTTTGCTTGAGCGATGACTAAATTCATTGATACTAAGAAACAGCCTGCTTCATCCAATTGATTTAGGGTTTGATGAAAATCATCAAATTCTGATTGGCTTAATTTACCTTTTTCGATCATTTCCATAAGGATTTTGTCCAAAAATAAATAGCGGTTGGCTTCTTCTTTTGACCGTGTCACCATACATAACGTTTGCAGTTGAACCTGCTGGAATCCATTTGCAAGCAGGTCTGCTGTCAACTTGTTGCCCGCCCAGCCGTTGTAGACTTTCTCTTCTGTCAGATATTGACAGATCTTGGTCTCTATGGTCACATGCTGCGTGTAAAAAGTCAGGCTATTCCAGATTGTTTCAACGATTACCAAAGGCTGTCCTTTACCTAATATGCGATATACTTCACGAAACATACGCTGCGGATCCGTCAAATGCTGGACAAGACGTTCCATCCGAACACCGGAAACAGCTTCATTTTCGAAATCAAGTTGATATACCTCACCCTGTACAAAATTGACATTATTGATTTCGCCATTACCTGATTTCGCATGATTGATCAGTGCGGCATCATGGTCAACACCAATCACTTGTACATCCTTTCCTAACATTTTCGCCAGGTTAACAGCGTCCATTCCGGTACCACAGCCCAAATCAGCAACGAGCCCCTCTTTGATCATACTAAAGGGAGAATAAGACTGTATTTTTAATTGCTTGAGAAAGTCTCCGGTATCCTGTAAATAACCGGCATCATAGTGTTTATTGTCCATTACAAAATATTTAGATTACGATGATCTGCTTTCAGATCTGCTGATGTATGTTTCAAGTTTTTTATGACCTCGTTGAGATCCCAACGATCCAGATTGGGAATGTCTATTTGATAGTGGATTTCAATTTCTTTATTTCGCAATTTTTCTATTCGGACAATATTGGAGTTGGTTCGTAATGAAAAAATGGCTTCTTTGTTTTCTTGGTCAGCTTCGGTCAATGTATCCAAATTCCTCATGATCATCACTGTTGCCAACAGATCTAATTTGGGATAGTAGAAAGTTCCGTTGTTACCGACACTCGTATCAATTCGGTAACCGACACTCTCGGCAAGCTTTACGGTATATGGAGCGCATAATGCAAACAGAGATTTGATCCCGATCTGTGTACTGATAGCTGCTCCGGCTCTGGTGAGGAAAATACTGCCGATTCCATAGCCTGCGATCTCACGGGAGTTCCATAACCCGCAGCCTTCCCCAGTGCCATGTAGTGCATGATTGTATACCAAATCGTAGATACGGGCATCCATAGTCCCTGTAGCCTGTTCTATAGGTAATGGTTCGCTCCCCCCGGAAACATGTATCCGAACACCACCGTATACCTTTTCGCTATCAAGAGATTCTACAATAAGTACGAATGATGCCGGATTATACATCCAGTCATTTTTGGACGAAGTAACTTTTTTTACGCCTATTGCTGTCAAAACATGGGCGTGCCCTTCTATAAAACGTTCACAGGTCTTAGGATCGTCGATAGCGCGAAATGCTCTTAGTCTAACTACTGGACGTCCTTCATTGAATAATAATGCCACCGAAATGCTTTAATTTACCGTTGAAACACAAAACTAATCAATAAAAAGCAAAGCTGTTTAAAGCTTTAATAAATAAAATACCTTTATGATCTGCCTTTTACAAAAAATATATTTTCAATGCCATTTGTATTAAATAGCGTTATACGGTAACTTGGTTTATCAACGTTTTTGCAAGCTATTTTTATAGATCTGTCCGTCTTTAATAATTAGTAAAAAGTTTTTGGCAGGATCTGTAAGCAGTTTTAGATCTGTGAGCGGATCACCATCAACTAAAAGTAAGTCTGCCAGGGCACCCGCTTCGATCACGCCAAGTTTGCCTGGATATGGACTTCGTAAACCCGCAAGCTGTAACAAATCCGCATTGTCCTGTGTAACCATTTTGATGATTTCGGCATTCGTAAACCATTTTTGAAGACGAAGGATAAATGAATTCTGTAGCTCGTTCAGGTCGGGTTCAAAGAGGAAATCGGTACCCCAAGCGAGCCTTACACCATGTTTCTTAGCCAGAGGCCATACTTTTTCCTGTCCTTCAATAACGGGCCTGCGTTTTATTCTCCTTTGAGGGTCCATATCGGGGGTATCTTCCACTAGATTTTGTAAACTGAGCCAGATACTTTTCTCTGCAAGAAGCTTAAGCGTTTCCTCATCCAATAGTTGACCATGTTCGACACATTTTACCCCTGCTTCGACAGCTCTGCGAACAGCCCTAGAGGTATATGCGTGAACTGTAACATAGGTGCCCCAGTCTTCCGCAGCTTCCACCGCTGCCTTCATTTCATCTAGGGTATATTGCGTCACATCTACAGGGTCATATGCTGAAGAAGTGCCCCCGCCGGCCATCAGTTTGATCTGACTGGCACCGAATCGGAGATTTTCCCTGACCGCAGTAAGTACCTCATCACGTCCGTCGGCTATAAATGTAGCTCCATATCGTTCAGCCCTTGAAACAATACCAAAGAATCGGCGCGATTTTTCTTCAGGTGTCCTAAAATCACCATGCCCCGCAGTTTGGCTTATTGTAGCCCCAGAAGGCCAGATTCTAGGCCCTATTAATTTACCTTTGTCAATAGCTGTCTTCAGCGGAAATATCGGTCCACCGACATCACGCACACTCGTAAATCCCCGCATGAGCATTTTCTGAGCAGATTGGCCAACTTTGTTAATCAGAAATTCCTCAGAAAGATCGTTTGTCATCATCTGTGGCATCGTAAGCGCGCCGAATACTAAATGCACATGGACATCGATCAATCCCGGCATTAATGTTTTGCCTTTTGCATCTATCTTCACAATTTCTGCTCCCGTAGTTATAATAGGCTTAGCACTAATGCTTCGAATTGTATTGCCTTCGATCAGGACCTGCTTGAGGTCGGTAAGGCTTTGGCTGTTATAATCTAAAAGTTTAACATTTTCCAAAAGAATCTGTTTCTGCTGTGCTTTTGGAGTCTGAATACTGCAAGCACAGAAAAAGAAGGTAATTACATGATGTAAACGCATAGTTATTAAAATATGACGTGTTTATATAATATGACTAGAGCTATTAAAGCCTAAAAAGATCGTATTTAATGAAAACTATTCTCTAAGTTAAATATAAATGAATATTCTTGTTATTACACAACTATACTTTTCTATAGTTAGCCGCTGAAACTCTCTTCGCGACTGAAAAAGTACTATACCAGGACAAATTTTAGTAAATTTATCGCTGATTATGATCAATTCAATGTTATGGCTTAGGTACGGACAACAAGTGATGCCGGGAGTATTTACCTTCCGCAACTCGCTGCGCCATGCTTTTTTGCTTGGCGTATCCTGCTATCTTTTTTTAATTATTTTTCAGCCATTTGGTACTTACAATTTTGAGAGTTCCGGTAAATATTTCTTGTTAGCCGGTTATGGCGTTATCTTTGCCTTTTCATATCTACTGGCTTCTATTTTATTGTCCAATGAGAAAAAATGGACGGTAAGAACAGAGCTCTCGCGTATGCTGCTGGTGTACCTATCAGCTACAATATTTAATTTTTTATACAATAGTTGTATTGTGAGTCAGGTGCCCTTGAAATGGATCAACGTATTGTATATGGGGGGTTATACCATATCGCTTTATGTACCCATTGGGCTGATCTATTTTTTAACGCTCATAAAAACAAATTGGAAGAAACCGAATATTCCTGTTCCAAATGCGGCCGCTCCGCCGCAATTAAGCGTAACGGGTCAGCGTGCTTTTGTTGTTGATAAAAGCTCTATTGTCTGTGTTGCTAACGGAAGTCAGCTTTTATGTTTTGGCCGCCAGGATTTTATATTTGCCAAGTCCATGGATAATTACTGCGAAGCTTATTTTTATGAAGACAAAATCGTTAAAAAGGAGATTATACGCATTACATTGGGAAAGCTGGCGGAGCAATTAATGGACGCAGATATTCACCGCTGCCACAGATCTTATCTGGTTAACTTCGATAAAATCCTGACCAAAGAGGGCAATGCAAAAGGCTTTTTACTACGTTTCGCTGATACGGAAGAATATGCACTGGTGTCACGTTCGATGCTCCCAGTTGTAAAATCCTATTTATTGAGTTGATCCGGTTCAGTAGCAACCTGTGCTATTCGTCCCTTTGCAGGGCTATTCACCACATATTTTTGCCAACGGTGAAGTGGTCATGTAGTTTTGTCCCAAAAAATATGAATCGCACAAATTTCAACCTACTTGTTCTGTTTCTCTTTTTCGGGATTTATTTTGGATTGGACCAGTTCTTTTTTGCGGCTGTTCAGTCCAAGATGACTGACCTTCTTCATAACAGGGCTTTGAGTCACATGATAACCTATATGCTGAGTTTGGCACCTTTGCTTATAGGAGCACTTTTACTTCGTTCAACAGATCAGGATAAATTGCTGTCCAAATTTGGGCTAAACGGGTCTCTCATATTGGGAGTCGCCGTCGGTGGGCTGGCGACAGTTCCGATGTTTGTCGGTTATGCTTTTAGGTTTTCCCTGATGAGGCAGCCTGACCTCAATTCCTTGCTAATTAATACTGTATCTGCGGGGTTGTTTGAAGAACTTATCTTTAGGGCTTATTTTTTTGGCCTTGTTTACCGCTATACACGTTTAGGGTTTATACCTGCTATTCTTGCCACATCATTGGTCTTTGCTCTACTGCATCTATATCAAAGTCAGGACCCGATGGAGTTGGCACTTATTTTCACAACGACATTTTTAGGCTCCGTATTGTTTGCCTGGCTATATACCGAATGGAAATTTAATCTTTGGGTTCCGATAGCCTTACATATATTGATGAACCTTGCTTGGATGCTATTCAATGTAGATGATAATGCGACGGGAAACTTGGATGCTAACAGTTTCCGCTTTTTGACGATTGTCTTGGTTATCGTAATGACAGTAATGAGGGCAAATAAGTGTCGCAATAGTTTGCGGGTAAATCGAAAGACGTTTTGGTGGAAACCTTAAAATAAATAACAAAAGCTTATAATTTATCGCTGTCTATACCCTGTATCGGTGAATTTGGCTTATTCACGTTTTGGCATTTATAGCAATAGGAGAACCCCTGAATACCAGTATTTTTTTTCGGTATAGGAATCGTTATCTTCACTTACATGAAAAGACTACTATTTTTATCCTCGTGTATGCTTGTCGGAAGCATTATTTCTTTCGGAATGTCAAGTTGTGGTGACGGTGCAAAAAAGACGGCGAACCTGAAGAGCGATTCGATTAAAATGGATGCGACAGCGACCAAGGATACCGCAATAGTTGAGAAATTTCCACCGATGCCAATCAACTATGACCAGACAAAAGTCTTGAAAAACCTCTATGTGATTGACCGGTCAGGTGTTGAGCTACGCCAGGGCGCGAACGAAAATGCGCCAGCACTAGGAAGGTATCCTTTCGGTACAAAGCTGGATGTCATCGGTGAAGAGGGTGAATGGATTGCTGTGATGGACCGCATTCAGCGGGATTATAAAGGTGCGAATGGCGAAGCCAATGACATAACACAATGGGAAAAAGGATATGTAGCGAAATCTAAATTGGGCAAACAGGACAAAATTACAATATCACCCAAGGATTTAAATATTATTGTCTCACAAACGGTGAACGGGAAGGAAAGCTATTACGAAAAAGGATATCCTTTGGATCAGTACCTTTTTTTGGAATTAATAGATGAGGAAACTTTTTTGGCCGCTCGAAATACGGCACAAGACTATCTGATCAAAGACACACTGTCGTATACTAAAAACGGAAAGATTTTGGAGCTGCCGCTAGTAAATGGAAAAAAATTGACATTCACAGACAAGGATATAGACAATGAATTTGAATCTAGCTATTCGTATATGGGACATTACGATTTCCTGAATGCCTTTGCCGTTGAGGGGAATTATTGGGAAAGCGCTGATGTACGCCTATTTGATCGGCAGGATGGTCATCTTATCGTGGAATGTGGTGATTATCCTTTCTTTTCTGTAGACAGGAAATACCTGATGACTTTGCATGCTGATCCGTACGAATCGACGGGAGATCTACAGCTCTTCCACGTGAAACAAGGCAAAGTGAGTCCGATGCTTTCAGTAAGTTTTAAAGAATGGATGCCGACCTGGAAGGAGGAACTGATGTTCTGGGGCAAAGATGGGTACATCTATACTGCGGCCAATCACGTGAATGGTTATTGGGGCGATGAAGGACGGTTGAGTGAAAGGTCTCAGTTTATCAGAATTAAGTTGCTTAAGCCTTAAAATAGTATCAAACAGCTCTTCTCATCGGTTTAATTTGCGTATATCAGACTAAGGTGACGCTGTTTTTCTGTTTTAAGTAAAACTATTCCGGGCGGCGCCTGTTGTATTCATAAAATATGATTATAGTTTGTAATTTAGCTGGATGAAACTAAAAACACTATCGTTATTTATCGTACTATGTTGTTCATTCTTTCTAGTAAACGCACAGAAAAAAGCTTGGGAGGAACATAATAGATGGATCTGGGGACCTTCGGTGGGATACCAGTATCAGAATGGTAATTTTCTAAAAGTTTCGGGTTGGGGCCTATTTGCACCCAACGACTTTCAGTACATGAAAATAGATGCCGGTGCTAATTTTAGCTGGATGGAAAACAAAACAACCGTAATTCCCGAACTGGGGTTTACTTATTATCTGAATGATTTTGTCCTGTTCCCGTTTGTCAAGGCTGAATTGACGCCTTATACCATCACGCCTAAGGTCGGAGCAAGTTTATTCTCTATTGTGGACTTGGGTGTAGGTTATGGATTCGATTACAACACGAAGAAGAATTTCAAGCCAATAGATGGTTTTACAGTATCTGTAGGGGTGAATATACCTTTGAATTATCATCTTTATTAATCAGGAATTATGCAAAATAGAAGTATACTTTGGATTGGCTGTATGATTATTCTGCTTGCTTTTGGAAAAAAGGTAATGGCGCAGGATCATCTGATCGGTCCAACCCTCAGTTACCAGTTTCAAAAGGGAAGTATCATTAAAACGGGAGCGTATTTTGCAGTTCCATTCTTGGGCGATAACATTCTGCGGGCAGATGCTACTGCCAACTTCACCTGGACTCAAAAGAAATTTGCGGTCATTCCAGAAGGGGCCATCACATATTATCCGCAAACCTATGTACTGACTCCGTTTTTGCGTACGGAAATAACGCCTTATACCTTTACCCCCAAATTGGGCGTCAGTCTGGCGACACTTCTGGATATTGATTTTGGATATGGTTTTTCCATTAAAGACAAAAAGGATTACCGGCCAATGAAGGGGTTTGCCGTATCGCTAAGATTCAGTATTCCGTTGAACTACAGACTCAATATGTAGCTAGCCACCAGGTGCTTGCTCGATGAGTGCTGTCTGGATGCATGTGTGTGATTTAATAGCTTTACGAACAGTAAATTGTGCACTCAATTCTAGTTATTTATCTAGCCAATTTTTGAAAGCAGCGACTTTCTCCCTCGAAACGATCAGCTCGTCAGATTCATAATGCTTGAGGTATATTTTTAATCTCGCATTGGAGTGCACGGCGATGTTTTTGATGGCATCAAAATGCACGATAGCACTTCGGTTGATCCTGAAGAAATCTTTGGGCGATAATTGTGGGGTTAAGGCATCCAGTGTTTGGTCGAACAGATAATTCCCATTTTCATTGGTATATAAATAGGTGCCTTTGTTTTCGCTGTAAATGCACTCGATCTGTCGGGTGGTCACAACCATGAGGTTTTGGCCGATCCTGATGGTAAAACGCTCCTTAAATGCTTGGGTGGTATTTTTAAATAATGCCTCAAAAGTTGCTGGATCAAGTGGAGAGACTGGACGCCTAAACTGCAGAAACTTTTCAATCGCGTTTTCCAGTTCTTCATCTTCAATCGGCTTTAACAGGTAATCAACACTATTTTGTTTAAATGCTCGTAACATATATTCATCATACGCTGTCGTGAAAATGATGGCCGAACTAGGTTTTATCTGTTCGAGGATCTCAAACGATACGCCATCGGCAAGTTGAATGTCCATAAAAAGTAGATCAGGTTCGTCATTTGACCTAAACCATTCAATTGATTCTTCTACGGTTTGCAGTGTTGCTGACACGGTGTAACCGAGCCGTTCCAATTTTCTTCGGAGCAATCTCGCGGAGGGAAGTTCGTCTTCTATAATTAATATTTTCATTGCATATTTTCGTTCTCATTGATCGTCTGATCCTTGAGTGGTTTATTTATTTCGGATTCGGATCCTACCTGCTGCTTATAACATTTAATTGCTACTGGTATTTTCTTTGTTTTATTTAATGGTCTCTTGAACAGGATTGATCCTTGTCGTAAAATGCTATTGGCATTGACTTGTTTTAAATGAACTGGTTTTCATGCTGCTGTTTCGGCAATAATCGGTAGTCCAACAGAAAATGTATCATCGCTTTCCTGGATGTAAACTGGTCGATCGGACAGTAATGCATAACGCTCCTGGATATTTTTCAAACCGATGCCAGCGTTGCTGTTGAGCACTTTCTTTTTTTGTAGATTGTTCTCAACATATAAATAATCGTTTTTACGATAAATCTTCAACATTAAGGGGGTCTTTAAAGAAATTATGTTATGCTTAACTACATTCTCGATGAGTAATTGGAGAGAAAGCGGTAAAATACAACCACTGCTCTCGTCTTCGTGAATATGTAGATCAATCTGGATACTCGCTTCAAACCGTAGGCTCAGAAGATTCAAATAGGCTTTTGAAAAGGTCAACTCTTCCTGTAAGCTAATAAGACTCTTGTCTTTATGTTCCAGTACATAGCGATATATCCTTGATAGGTCTGTTGTAAACAGGCTTGCCTTTTTGGTATCCTCTTCAATCAGCCCATTCAGCACGTTTAAACTGTTGAACAGAAAGTGTGGATCCAATTGGTTTTTTAAAGATTCGAATTGGGCTGTTATCTGTTGTTTTTCCTGCTCCGATTCTTTAATTTGATAGTCTTTGAACCTTTTATAAAAATAGAATCCAAAAAACAGCATTGAAATAAACCATGAGATAATCGCAATTTGGAAGTAGTAAACAATACGTTCTTGATGAATGAAATGGTAAAAACGGTGGTTGAAGTTTTGAGAACCACCCAAATTAAACAGGCCGGAAAAAAAAGCATTAACAATAAAAACGACCAGTATGGTCAAGAGAAAACTGACACTATAAAATACAATCATCTTTTTCCCAAAATCTTTACTGTTTGGATACTTGTTCGCCACCCATTTTGATAAATAACCATGACTCAAAAAAAGAAAAAAACCATACGATAAGCCTCTAGCCATATTAGGATGCAAGATGATGGATAACCAAGGGATATCTTTATGATCGAGCTTGGCCACAAATCCAAAATAGAAGCAG
The DNA here is from genome assembly GCF_013167215.1 of Sphingobacterium prati. Classification (GTDB taxonomy): domain Bacteria; phylum Bacteroidota; class Bacteroidia; order Sphingobacteriales; family Sphingobacteriaceae; genus Sphingobacterium; species Sphingobacterium prati. The sequence continues at coordinate 21,862 of NZ_JABJWY010000012.1, read as the reverse complement.
ATAACCATACTTGCTAATATGGCCTGAATGATGGCTTTAAATGGTAATTTCTTCACAGCAATATTATTTGCACACTTTCAGTATTTGTTCTGCCCGGTCTTTACCCCATGAGGGAGAAAATGGAACGGTCACTTTTTCTTCATTGAATAAAGATACTGCTTTCTTCACATCCTCACATTCTTTACTGCTGTCCTGATTGAAATATTTTTTGGCGTTCATTTGGAATTCGGCTAATCCTAACACCGCACGGGGATTATTAGGCGTTATTGCTAGCGCTTTTTTGTATAAACTGATAATAACTGGCGATAGCTCTTTGGCTTTTGTCATTGGATCCGTTACCATTAATGCTGTTGTGTTCATTGCTTTCAATACCAGCCATTCTGAATTATTTTCCTGTAAACCGTTGTTCAGGATGGTTTCGGCAGATTGTATATATCTCATCTGCGCTTCCTTGTCCTTTTCCCTGAAAGCGGCTGCCGTTAGGATCATGGCCTGATAATAAGCCGGAATCCAATTGTCCTTTTCGGCTTGGCTAATTCGTTCCAGTAGTGCGGACGCTTTCTGTATCTCCCCTGATCGCCATAAGCTCATGGCTTGCCCCATGCTTTTTTCATAATTGCTTTGCGCAAATGTAGTGCTGCTTATGAGACAGATAATGACGGTAATAATTGATTTCATGATCTTTCGTTTTGTAGTTAACATTTTTGATTCTTCGATAGCTGGTTCATATCTTTTTGAACTCCAGTGAAATTGCCGATAGTTGCTTGCAAATGGGAATAATTTTGGATGAAACGGCATATTTTGATGATGAATTGTTGATTGTTATAGATTGTCAAGTTGATTGTCGTTCTCATTTTTGCTTATTGTCCAGAAATAGCCTAAAAAAACAAAACGTTTAGCTGTCGGTACAATTGCTCTACGCTCATAAGTGCCCTGTGTATTCGGCTAAGTGAGTTTTTTCCCCATTGTAATGTATGCCCTAGACCTAATCCTAGAGAGGATAAAGAGAGCTCTGTTTTCGGCTGTTCAATGGTATTTTCTTTACTAAGGGCTAAAATGCTGGATAAGGCATTACCAAATTCGGCAGAATAACCGCCTGTGGAAAAATTCACTCCTTTAAAAAGCATTGGTGAGAATCGACCCCTAACAGGAACTTCATTTGGGGTTGCGGTATAGGGTTGTGCGACTCGTATTCCGTTGATATAGGTCTGTGTCTCGGATGCATCTCCGCCGTGAACCATAAGGCGTCCGTTTTCTCCCGCAACTTGTGCCCCCGGTAATGTTGCCAGGGCACTGATGATATTGCCCATACTTCCCGCCGTGGTGACAATATCCAAAGGGCTCATCACCGAGTTTCTACCAGAGCTGTTGGCTTGAAGGACTCCTGCCTGAATACTGACCTCCTGCAATCGATTCTCACTGTCCTGCAATTGAATAACCAAAAGTTCCTTATGTGGTAATACGATGAGTTTGCTGTACAATGGCCGGGTTAGGACAGAAGCTTTTATTGTTTTCGGTCCCTTCTCATTGGTTTCAAAAGTAAAATTTCCGAGCGAGTCTGTTGTGCTCCCGTCGTAGGTGCCTTCAATATAAACATTAACTAAATAGATAGGTTTACTATTTTTCTCTACTACCCTGCCTTTGAGAATAGACTGAGCGAAAACGGTGGTGATACCTAAAAATAGTAAGGTTAATAGCAGCTTCATTTTATTGACTTTTATCCAAAAATGAAATGGAGCAATTGATTCTACGAAAAAGAGTGGATGAAATGTCAAAATATCATGACGAAATGTAGTATTCCGATTTTATGCTGTAAATTAATACTTAAAATGAAAACCGGTCGCCATAAACGATCGATGTAAATTAAGTCACAGAAAGATGCGAATTACCATTTTAGATGACTATCAAGACGCTGTCCGACAGTTGGATTGTTTCAAAATACTTGATGGTCATGATGTTCAGATATTGAATCAATCCTATACAGATCCCCGTGAATTGGCGGAAAAGCTTAAAAACACGGAAGCGTTGGTACTGATTAGGGAACGAACGAAAATCTCTGCCGAGCTGCTCAGTAAGCTGCCAAACCTCCGACTTATCAGCCAAACCGGAAAAATTTCTAATCATCTTGACCTGACGACCTGTAATGCTTATCAGGTTGCTGTCGCAGAAAGTGCGGGATCCCCAACCGCTCCCGCCGAACTGACCTGGCTATTAATTATGAATGCTTTGCGGAAACTGCCGCAAGCAATTTCAGCAATGCAAACAGGGCAATGGCAAATGAATATCGGGCAGTCAGTGGCAGGAAAAACAGTGGGGATATGGGGCTACGGTAAAATAGGCCGGCTGATCGCCCAATATGCCAAAGCCTTTGGTGCGGAAGTGATCGTATGGGGCAGCGAATGTTCACGGGAAGAGGCGGTGAAGGATGGATTCTTAGCCGCATCCAATAAATCAGATTTTTTCCATTTTGCCGATGTAGTAACCTTGCACCTGCGATTGGTGCCACAAACTCGAGGTATCGTAAAACTGGAAGACCTAAGTTCAATGAAATCTTCGGCGCTATTCGTGAATACTTCGCGTGCGGAGTTGGTTGAACAAGGGGCGTTGCTGGACGCGTTGAAAACGGGAACTCCAGGCGCCGCTGCTCTGGACGTCTATGAGTCCGAACCGATCACGGATCCTAATTATCCATTGTTGCAAATGCCCAATGTCATCTGCTCTCCCCATTTAGGCTATGTGGAAGTAGCTGGCTATGAACAGCTGTTTAGGTTGGCATTTGAAAATATTGTTAATTTCGCACAAGGAACACCACAGCATATCGCTAATCCGGAAGTACTTACAGCTTACCCCAGATAGGCCGGTCAGAGCATTAAGGACCTTTCTGGGGCACTAATCGACTCTTCGTTCATTGGCAAATGAAGGAGGTAAAAGGCACCTGCAATGCTACTCTTTGGTCATAAGCGGAGCTGAGGAGTAGGGACGAATATTTCTGTTACAATTTGATGGGCCAATCCAAATACGTATTATTGATTATAATCTCTGCATGCAGCAGGGCTCCATGGTTAAAATGATAAATTTCACAAAACTTAATCAGCCTACCGGGCGGTCCATATATCTGGATGAAAAGGAATACCTCTTTTTTGGAGGGACCTCCTACCTGGGGCTGGCAACGGATAAAGCATATGCCGAACTCTTTATTGAGGGAGTAAGACGGTATGGTGTTAATAACGGGACTTCGCGCAATAATAATGTTCAGCAGGCTATATTTGATCAAGCTGAACAATATGCGGCTATGCGGTTTGGTTTTGGCGCCGGATTATTGCTGTCAAGTGGCTATTTGGCGACGCAATTTGTTGTCAAAATGTTATCAAAGGAGGGTGAGCTGCTTTACGCTCCCTCCTGCCATCCCTCTTTATGGCTTGACGTAAATCCTGCTGTAACGGGCGATTTTAGCACTTGGAGTTTAAGTACAGTGGACTATATCAATCAATCCAGAGCGACCTCTTTTGTTGTCGTGAGTAATAGCTTGGATAATATGACACCTGAACGATATGACTTCTCGGTTTTTAAGAACGTTTCGGCAACGAAGAAAGTTACCTTAATCCTGGATGATTCTCACGGTATTGGTATACTGCGTGAAAATGACATTTCGGTCGCTGACTGTGGTTTTCTAGGGGTAAATATAGAATTGATTGTTGTTGCTTCCTTGGCAAAGGGGCTAGGCACAGATGCGGGACTGATCTTGGCCAGTGCGAAACGGATTGAACAGTTTAAAAAATCAAATTTTTATACGGGAGCCTCTCCCAGTTCCCCCGCGAGCCTCTTTGCTTTTTTAAATGCTGAACACATCTATCGTAAACAATTTGAAAAATTGCAGGCGAACATTCGCTATTTCGGATCACTTTCGGACGGATATTTAAATAGTATTGACAATTTTCCAGTCTTTTCTTCCAATGATACCAGCCTATATGCAAGGCTGATGGAAGCCGGTATACTGGTCTCGAGTTTCCCCTATCCACTCCCTACAGACCCATTATTGAATAGGATTGTAGTCAATGCACATCATACATCCGAAGATTTGGACCGTATTAGTCATGCAATTGGCATATCTTGAATTTTCTATGACATCCAATGAATCAACTTGTTGTAAATTAGGAAATTGTTTTTATTTTTGAGATTTATTTCAGCATTTGTTGGATGTGAAATCGCGTTAATTGATTGTAAATGTTTGGCTTTTGGAAGGTTATTTATCAAAAAAGTGTTTAAATAATTTCCATTCCTCATTTTAAAACAATACTTTTGCATCCCCAAACATTAGTTGGCTTAAGGGTTGAAAAATAAATAATTACAGTAAAATAGATATGACTAAAGCAGAAATTATTGCAGAAATCTCTAACAAAACTGGCTTAGAGAAGGTAGATGTTCAAGAGACCGTAGAGGCGTTCTTCAAAGTTGTCAAAAACGCAATGATCGGAGGAGAAAATGTATATGTAAGAGGTTTTGGTAGCTTCGTAGTCAAAAAAAGAGCTGAGAAGACTGCAAGAAACATTTCAAAAAATACAGCAATCATTATTCCAGAGCATTTTGTCCCTAGCTTCAAGCCAGCTAAGATTTTCGTTGAGAAAGTAAAAAATGGCAATAAATAATCTTAAAACAGATTAAAATGGCAAAAACCAAACAAATAATAGTCATAGGAGCAGTTGTAGCCTTGGTTGCTGTGCTATTTGCGCAGCCTATTAAAGGTTTGGTGGACAAAGAAAAACAAACTGCTGCAGCATCTGAATCGAAACCTTCCAATGAAGTAAACTTGGAAAATATCTCTTCGATGACAAAACAAGGTTTAGATGCTAGTTTAGTCAAAGAAATTTCCGATATTGAGGCCCAAGTTGCAAAAGCTTCTGGTGAAGATAAGGTAAAGCTGTTGCAACAGTTGGCAGATAAGTGGGACGACGTCGCAAAACCAGCCCCTCAGGCATTTGTGTATGAGGAAATGGCAAAGGTTTCCCCTCAATTTGAATATTGGTTGAAAGCTGGTAATGCTTATCGTGCTGCTTATACGAATTTGCAAGATTCTACTTTAGCCCAAGCACTCAATCAAAATGCAATTCATGCGTATGAGGCAGCGCTAAAAGCGAATTCAAGTAGTCTGGATGCAAAAACAGGATTAGGTGCCGCAATGGTATCAGGAACAAACAACCCAATGGCAGGTATTGCTTTATTACGGGAAGTTGTTGCTGCTGATCCTAAAAATTTAGAAGCGAATAAAACTTTAGGACTGTTTTCATTACAGTCCCGGCAGTTTGACAAAGCCATCGAGCGTTTTAAGACCGTTATCGATCAGAAGCCCGATGCAGAGTCATACTTTTACTTAGCCACAGGCTATGAAAATATTGGGATGAAAAAAGAGGCCGTCACTGCTTTTCAAAAAAGTAAAGAGCTGGCTGCTGATCCATCCCTATCACAATTCATCGATCGCAAGATTGCGGAATTGAGCAAGTAATTAATTTATTATTTTATAATCATTAAAAAATTTAGCTATGCCAAGCGGAAAAAAAAGAAAAAGACACAAGATGGCTACTCACAAACGTAAAAAACGTTTAAGAAAAAATAGACACAAGAAAAAATAATCTTGTGATAAGCTTTTAAACATCTTGGCCCATTTTGCTGAGATAGCTTTACGAAACGATCTACATGTCTTTATGGATGTGTAGATTGTTTTTTTCGTAACAACGTTCTTTAAATGTTTAATCGGATACCGAAAATTGCGATAGGATATTGCATAGGTATCAAAAATGAGTAGCTTTTGGTAAAGGAATTAATTATCGATTCAACTCCTGATAAAGGGGTAACTATTGCTTTACTACAGGACAAGCAGCTCGTTGAACTTAACCGTGAGCCCGCAAATAACAATTTTGCCGTTGGGGATATTTATCTCGGACGGATTAAACGGATTATGCCGGGGCTAAATGCGGCTTTCGTAGATGTAGGCTACGAAAAGGACGCTTTTCTACACTATTTAGATTTGGGTCCCCAAGTTCAATCTTTGCTAAAGCTTACGCGTATCGTAAAGAATGGCAGTTATCAAGAGAAACTGCTCAATAGTTTAAAACTTGAAAAGGATATCGATAAAGCTGGTAAGATCTCTGATGTCTTGAGCAAAAATATGCTCGTGCCAGTACAAATCGCCAAAGAACCCATCTCAACAAAAGGACCTCGTCTGAGCTCAGACCTTTCAATTGCAGGTCGTTTTGTCGTTTTGGTGCCTTTCTCAAGTACTGTTTCCATTTCCAAGCGTATCAAAGGTAGTAACGAACGCAACCGCCTCAAAAAGATTGTCGAAGGTATTAAACCAGCTAATTTTGGTGTAATCATCCGTACAGTCTCCGAAGGAAAGGGTGTCGAAGAACTGCAACGTGACTTATTGGACCTGATCTCAAAATGGGAGCTATTTACCAAACGTCTTCGTAATGCTGAACCACCACAAAAGGTTCTCGGCGAAATGGATCGTGCATCCACTATTCTACGGGATATCCTAACGGATGAGTTCTCGCATATTTATGTTAATGATCCTTCGATCTTCGAAGAAACAAAATCATATATACACGATATATCTCCAGATCTGGAGAAAATTGTAAAGCTTTACAAACATAAAGAACCAATTTTCGACCATTTCGGAGTTGAAAAGCAAATCAAGGCAGCTTTTGGCAAGACTGTTACTTTGCCTGGCGGCGCGTATCTCGTTATTGAGCATACCGAAGCCCTGCATGTAATCGATGTCAATAGTGGTAACCGTTCTGCCAATAAGGAGAATCAGGAAGATAATGCATTGCTGGTCAATATGGAAGCAGCAAAGGAAATTGCGCGGCAACTGCGCCTGCGTGATATGGGGGGAATTGTAGTCATCGATTTCATTGATATGCATAAGCCCAATCACCGAAAAGAGTTGTATACATTCTTAAAAGAATGTATGGTGTCGGATAGGGCGAGGCATACGATTTTGCCACCAAGTAAATTTGGCCTGGTGCAGATCACCCGTCAGCGTGTAAGACCTGAAATGAATATTGTCACAAACGAGAAATGTCCGGCTTGTGATGGTACAGGTGAAATCCGATCAAGTATTGTCCTAATGGATGATATTGAAAATAATTTGAGTTTTATTCTTCAAGAACAGAATGAGAAAAAGGTGACCTTATGTGTTCACCCATACATAGACGCCTACATTAAGTCTGGTTTGATTTCTAAAAGAATGAAATGGTTTATGAAGTACGGTAAATGGATTAAAGTAAATCCAATGACGTCATATTATCTAACTGAATTCCACTTTTTCAATGCGAAAGACGAGGAAATCAAGTTGTAATAGAAAGAGATTAACGAAAAGGGTTAGTAGTCATACTAGCCCTTTTTTGTTTATATCCAATGGATCTTGATCCCATCTTTTTCCATTTTTCGAAAGTAAGTCATTTGACGTTTGGCATACCGGTGTATTTCCGTTTCCATTTTGGTGAAAAAGGTCGTATAATCCACTTGCCCAAGGAGATATAAGGAGGCATACTTGTACTCTAAACCATAATATTGCAGCTGGTCATGAGAAACTCCCTCGATCAGTAATTGTTCGACTTCTTGTAGAAAACCGCTTTTGATTCGCTCATTTAATCGCTTACTAATACTTTCTCGCCTTTTTTCTAATGGGGGATTTAAACCAATGACAAGGGCTTCTGGAGCTTGCTGTTTGGCTTTAAACTCTGGGTTTTGTTGGAGAAATTCCAGTATCTCGATGGCACGGACAATACGTTTATTCGTGGAATGGTCTATCTGAAAATCCAAGGGACATGCATAGGTGCTTAGTAGTTCCATCAATTCAGGTGTTGTCTTCCCAGCGAGAGACTCTTTGAACCCTATTATACTGGGAACTAGTGCATAGGGAGTCTGTTGGATAACACTCTGTAAATATAAACCCGTTCCGCCGCAGAGGATCGTGTGCTTGCCCTTCTTTAAAATGGACTGATGGGCTTGATAGAAGTCTGCAATAAAATTTCCAAGATTGTATTTTGCTCCCGGTTCTTGTATATCGATGAGATGATATGGAATGCCTTGGTATTCAGTAAGGTCTTTTCCAGTTCCAATATCCATGCGTCGGTAAATTTGACGGGAATCGGCACTGATAATTTCGGCATCAATTTGTTGGGCAAGTTGTACTGCCAGTTTGGTCTTGCCGGAGGCTGTGGGCCCGAGGATAACGATAACTTTCTCTTTTGGAACTGATTGTTGTTCCAAAAGAGAAAGTATAGGTTTTAGTCTGTCTATCACAGAACAAATTTAGTCCATTTTTCTGTTCCTTCATTATTTTTTACGACAGTATCGATGAAGGCCATACCTCTGACCCCGTCATAAACTGTTGGAAAGTCTTGTTCTTCCGCAGTTGGAGTTCTTCCTTCACGTTTTGCAGTAACTGTTGCCGCAAAGTTGCGATAGATATTAGCAAAAGATTCCAATAGACCTTCTGGGTGACCAGCAGGCACACGTGTATTATGCGTTGCAAACGAACTCAATGTATACGGCGCAGCGTATGCATTTCCTGTACGGTACAGCTGGCGAGGTTGATCAAGCATTTTGATGATCAGGTTGTTCGGGTCTTCGTTGGCCCATTCCAACCCGCCTTTTTCGCCATAAATACGTATACGAACAGCGTTCTCTTCTCCTGCCGAAATTTGTGATGCCATTAATACGCCTTTGGCACCGTTTTGGAAACGCAATAATACGGAGCCATCATCATCCAATAATCGGCCTTCAACAAATGTTGTTAAATCAGCACATAACTCTTCGATTTTTAATCCCGACACATATTCCGCAAGATGAGCTACGTGTGTACCGATATCACCCATGACCAACGACTTGCCCGAGCGTTTTGGATCCGCGCGCCAAGCCGCGCCAGCATTGCCTTCGCGTTCGGTTAAACGGCTCAACCAGCCCTGTGGATATTCAACAACAATTTTTCTTATTTTACCAAAGTGACCTTCTTTTACCATCGCTTTGGCCTGCTTTACCATCGGATAACCGGAATAGGTATGCGTCAAACATAATGTACGGCCTGTACGCTCTACAGTCTCCTGTAATTCTTTTGCTTCTTCAACAGATACAGTCATTGGCTTTTCAACAACAACATCAAAGCCTTTTTCCAAAGCTAATTTAGCTGGAGCAAAATGTAGAAAGTTTGGAGTAACGATCGTTACAAAATCCATACGCTCCCCCTCAGGAAGCAAAGATTCTTTTTCGATCATCTCTTCGTAATTGAGATAGACACGCTCAGGAGCTACAAATAAGTCTTCTCCAGATTGTTTTGAAATCTGTGGATCAATGCTAAATGCGCCACAAACCAATTCAATCTTTCCATCCATAAAAGCGGCGATGCGGTGTACAGCACCAATAAAGGCGTCATTTCCGCCTCCGACCATACCCATGCGAAGTTTTCTCTTCATAACGTTATTATTTTTTGATTATTTATTTTTCAAATTATTACAGTGTACAATATACACAATTTAGCTTATTTTATATATAAAATCATCTTGATGCTTCCCATGTTTTCCTTTGGAAAGCCAAGTGGAGCCTGATCCATTAATACAATCAGCTCTTCTTCGTTACGATAAGTATATCTATGTGCTCCTGCAACCCAGAAGGTGATAGGAGCTGTAATTTCTTTTATCGTGAAGCCGATTTTTTCTAAGGAAGAATGCTGATTCCAGTCCCTGTCGGTATAAGTCATGATATCCCCTGGGGAAAAGTCTTTCGAAAAAGCCTTGATTAATTTGCTTAGTCCGCCAATTACGTTATAGCCAGATTTATTGCAAAAGCGCAATAATTCAAAAGAACGGTATTCGTCATTTTTATCGTTCATACGGCGCCCTCCGGAAAAAACAGCTATGGACACGAGTTCGCCCTGCTCATATAGTCCGTATCTGTATTTTCCCGGAAGTGGAGTTTGTAAGTGATGTTCCACGAGGAACTGCTGACTGACTTTTTTATCAATCCGTGCAACGATTGTTTTCCGTGCGTAGATACGACGATTATTCTTCCATTTGGCAACGATGCGCTGAACAATGAGGTCGAATTTTTGTGCTAATATATCCTCGTCTATATGAATGCCCTCTTCGGGCCCCTGAAACCGTAACCGTCTTTCGTTGGGATAAAGAAAGATCTTTTTTGTTAATTCAGAAGACTCCATTTGTAGATAACCATCTCGTTCGATCAGGGGTAACCGCACTGCTAGGTGACGTTCAAGTTCGATTTTGAACCGGATAACAAGATCTTTAAAAGATGGATTCATAAAACAAAAGTAACTCTTATGGAAGTTCTGGCGAAATATTCGCTTTTAATAATTATCCGTATCTTTGTGCAAAATATGATTGTACTGTGAAATATCCATGCTTAAAAAGCATAGCACCGATGCGGGCTAAGCAGCTGCAGGCGAAAAAAAATTTGTGTTATATAATTTATACAGCATATTTCATAGGACTTTAACAAACTAAGTGCGACGACTTCATTTGTACCAATGACAATCGACACTTATAATAATTATTTATATATGAAACTTCCGATAGTGGCGTATGGCGACCCTGTATTACGAAAGGTTGCTGAGGAAATAGATGAAGACTATCCTGATTTAAAGAAATTGATAGATGATATGTTTGATACCATGTATGCTGCACATGGTGTTGGAATTGCGGCACCGCAAGTAGGTTTGCCAATACGTATGTTTGTTATTGATGCGACGCCGTTTGCGGAAGATGACGAAGAGAATAAAGAAATGCTCAAATCTTTCAAAAGAGTTTTCATCAATCCAATTATGGTCGAGGAGTCTGGTGAAAAATGGGCTTTTGGAGAAGGCTGCCTGAGTATTCCTGATATTAATGAAGACGTACTTCGTCATAAAAATATTCGTATCAATTATTTAGACGAGAATTTTGAGGAGCACGAAGTGGACCTGACTGGATTGGCAGCACGTGTTGTTCAACACGAATATGACCATCTTGAAGGGAAGCTGTTTACAGACAAATTGAGTACGCTTAAGAAAACGATGTTGAAAGGTAAATTGGATGCGATTGCCAAAGGAAATATCCGGGTGAGCTATAAAATGAAATTCCCACAGCAAAAGAAAAAGCGTTAGTCACACTAACGCTTTTTCTTTTGCTATCAATAGGAATACCGGATGATAATATAGAGAATGTGTTGCATGCTTCTACCAATTGAAGCTAAATTTCCGCGCCATACTCAATCAAGCCGGGGAAGATATAGCCGGTATTTGACCGCAGTCATTCGAATCAAGAAAACTACAGCAGCAGCAATAAAGGCTGCCCAAGATAAATCAAGATCGAGGTGAACCAGCAGAATATAAATTAATCCGCCTGCCAAACAGGCGGTAGCATAGACCTCCTTTTTGAAGATCAAAGGCGTCTCATTGAGGAGGATATCTCGTATCATACCCCCACACACAGCGGTAAACATACCAAAGATGATGGCTGCATAGACATTACTTTCGTAGTTCAACGACTTTTGCACGCCTAAGATCGTGAAGAAACTGATTCCTATCGCATCAAAAAGTGTCAGGGTTCGATAATAACCATAGAGCTGCCTATTGAAGATGATCGCAATTAAAATGCCTAAGAATATCGCAATAAGATAATTGCTGTCATTTACCCAAGCGGGGCGTAAATTTAGAAATACATCGCGCATGGATCCGCCACCAATAGCCGTTACAAAGCCCAAGAATGCAGCCCCAAAAATATCGATGTCCTTACGCTTCGCGGATAAAGTGCCCGATATCGCAAAAAATAAGGTGCCAAGCAAATCGCTTAAGTAAAAATAGTTGGCATCAGTTATCATCGTAATACTGTTATTAAATAATTCCCCTATTTACGCTCTACTAAATCGAGAGAGATTTCTGCAAATTTAGGAGAAATCTCGGTAGTTTAAGTTTACTGTAAGACGAATCGCTTTCAAACCTACAATTCCTTGCACGTCCTCCAGTCTGAGGTGTTCTATGGTACTTTCAATGATGCCCATATCATAAATAGCCTGTATACTTAGGTTAAGGTCTTCTAAGATCTCATCCGAAAGATAGACAATGGCAATGTTGTTGACCTGGGTGAGCCTTTCCTTGGTCCGTTTTACCCGTATTTTATCTATTCTTTTTTTGATGATTTCGTAACGGATATTCAATGATCCTTCAACATCAAATCGACGCTCGTCTTCCCGAAAGCTGATATCAATACTGTGTGGGTTGATGAAAATAAGCTGTGTAGTCTCCAAAGGAATTGGTAAATCCTGTTTTGCGTGATGTGTTTTCAGTGCAATACGGGCCATGGAGATAATCTGCTGTCGCCTAAAGATATTGATAAATTCTTTGCTGAAGGTCTGCTGTGGTGTAATGGATTCTCCTATATAGATATCGTACTCGATCCCGTCGGTTCTGAATTTTTGAAAATATGATGGATAATTGCCCTGGATGAAACTGTTGAAATGATTGAGCTCCTTACTGATGATATGATTTATCTTCCATAATGAGGATTCAAATTCATTTCTATAAAATTCCCCGGTTTCACGATTGGTGAAAAAGTGCTTGGCATAATGTTCGATAATGGCCTGCTTTGTTGAGAACTCTCTTCTCGCCGCCTCGAGAAATGGTTGTACATCTTTTCTGAAGAATTCAATGATCTTGACCATGGATTCATCAAATGAGATTTGTTCTAGCGATCCGGTAATCTGTTCTACACGTTTGGAAAAATCAATAAGAAGCTGATGTTTGCCGTCCCTGGATAGTTCGTCAATAAGAAGAGCCAGTTGTTTCACTTTGAAACTAAAATCTTTTAAAATAGATGCGTTGCGGATAACGGTAGAATCCTTTACATCTATAGCACCATAAAGAGGATAGACTTCTTCGAAAATAACAGGTTTGATATGTGCATTCTGTTCATCATTTTCCAGTTCCTGAATATATTGCGCTGCAACATGATTAAACTTCCATTGTACGGCCGGATGGATTGTTGTAAACCGGTTAATAGTGATTTCGTCAATGCGTTTCTTGAACTCTGTCGTGACGTCATATGATAGCTGAGACAATAGCGGCACAAGCGCGCGAAGGGATTGAATGGTTTCATTATCCAATTGATCCAACTGACGGCTGTAAACTTCCATAATCCCGGATAAGGCATGGTTATGTATCAATGGAATACACCGATAGGTCTTGACCCCGGACGCCTTGATTCGCTCATCGAAAATCGATGTTGTATTTTTAATGGCATCTAGGGTATTGTAAAAAATAAGATGCGGATGTTTTAAGTAGTTTGCAACTTGCGGATTGATGTTGGTATAGCTGTTGCTGGCGTATGCTTCGGAAATTAAAATACTTTTATTTGTAATGGAATAATCAAAAAAAGGTAGGCCATTTAACTGAAAAAATGGAAATAGGCTGAAAATTGTATCCCTGCCCTTTAGGATCGGAGCAATAATTTTCTCCAGATCTGACAAAAAGAGATGATAGTTGTATGTTGCAAGATTCAATAAAATAGACTGTATTCTCTTACTAGTATGTTCGAGGCTACTTTTTTTGACAGTGAGAACGGTGAACCCGGATAATTCAAAATCTTCTATCTTAATTGCATTAACGACATGATTCCAGTCGAACAAAGAAGCATCATTGCTGTTTTTGGTCAGATTTCCCAAATCGAATTTGGGAAGTTCTTTTTTTGGCTTAATATCAACAAATTTGAAATCTATATTTAGATCATAATAATCGATGATTTCGCCCTTTTCATTTAAATGATGATAAACAATTGTATTATTTTCTTTGGCAGGCAGCCCGTATAATCGGTCGAAAATAAGCGCATATATCAGTTTTTCCTGATTGTTTAGGGTATCTTCATCTTGCATTTGATCCTGGATATCCTGTTCCTCCAATCTATTTTTCCAGAGGTCAAAAAAAGCATTAGTCCCATAAAACGTTTCTTCTGCAAGTGGCGTAGCAAGCGCCCAATATCGTTTAGGATCAGTATCTATAAGAGATACTGAGAGGCTATAGATGAGCTGTAAAATATCTTTATTGGCACTTAGGTTGTGTTTCGATAGCTTCCCGCTGACATGTTCAATTTCTTTTATCCGCTCCAGTGCAAATAATGGAATCATATCATCAGAAGATACACCACTTTCGGTAATGGATTCTAGGTATCGAAAAAAAGGTCCAAAATGATATTTTTTTTCGAGCTTATATAATGTGTTTTTGCCTTTTGTTAGTTGTACTTTCCTTATTTCCATTTATTAAATATGTTTAGAAGCGGAAGCCTGTACTAAAATAAGGATACCAGCCTTCGTTGGATTTGGCCATCACGAAGTGGAGGGGCAAGGCATTTGCCACGATATAATAAAGTCCACCGCCGAATCCTTGGTGGATAGAGGAGCTGTTATGGTCTTTTGCCCAGACTTTTCCGATATCGTACATGCCCATGAGGCCCAGCTCCCCAGGCAGAACGTAGCTTTTAATATCATGGATCTTAACACGGGCCTCCAGATTATTGTAGACCATTTGTTCCCCAGCAAATCTGTATTGGCGATAGCCACGTAGATTCTCCTGACCACCAAGAAAAAGATATTGATAGAATGTGGGGTTACCCACCACTGTTCCTCCTCCTACCCTATTGGCAAATATAATACCTTCGTTAATTGCACTAAAATAACCCGTCATTTCTGCACTTAACTGTGCTGAATGCCGCGAATATTTATTTAAGCCTAAATAGGATTGCAGCGCAGCCTTGACAAATACTCCTTTACTGGGATTGATTTTACGATTACGAGTATCTTGTGTTAAAAAAGCATTTAATCCGGCGAAAGCCTTGTCATTGGTAATAGAGAGACTGTCGTAAGAATGCAGTGCCTGCGGATTCAAGATAAAACGATCTTGATTTTCAACGGGATCCAGATGATAGAACTGGATATGGGGGCCGATAGCGTAATTTAGTGTAGATGATGGATGCCACCTCAGTAGTGGATTGATATTGAAAATATTGAATCGGCTACGGTAATACTTTGCTCCATACTGATCTTTTAAAAACAAGGAATTGTTGCCCACGCCAAAAAAGTTTTGCGTATTGTCGGGCGCTTTTGCCAGTGCGTCAATGACGAAATCTGCGTTGCCTATGACATCTTCCCATTCACCGCGATAATGAATTTTATAGGCACCTGTCCGGAATGCCGTAGCGATTGTAATCTGTTGTTTATAGGTAAAAGGCACTTTCCTAAATCCCCGCTGATGGGTATATGCTGCACCAAGCCCTAAAGAAAAACCATCATCAGCATTGTAACCAGCTGTTAACAATGGTAACCAGGAATTGTATAAATTCACGGGGACAAACGCTGTATTCACGCTATCCTTACCGCGGTGTAGCTTAACTCGGCTTTTTTCTCCTATAAACGTTGAATTGGATGTGTTCTCATAGAGCTTTATCTTTGATTTGCTATTGTCGATTATATAGGTCTTTGGCAGACTATCACCAATAATTCGCAGTTTTATCGGAGAATTGGTATTATTTATTGACAACGAGTCCTGACCTTCAGAAAGGTATAAACGGATCTCTTTCGTCAATTTTTTTTCATAAACTTTGTCCATCAAAGTTTTAGTCACCTGTCCATCTTTGTTGATTTTGGATACCTTGATTTTTAACCCCTTGTCTTTGGTGCTGACGATGTCTACCTTTTCGTTCTTATCACTGAAATGGATATCTACAATATTATTGATAAAGCGATAATATTGTTCCATTGCGGTGGGCAGGGCATCACGTCTGCTCTGAAGGGTGCGGAAAATCTGTTCGCCCCGAATCGCTATGGATGACTGGGGTAAGCTGCTGACAGACTGCCAGAGTACTGAATCGGTCAATCGGGCGACAAATTGGTCTACTTCTTTTGTCCATTCTTTGTGGGAGAGCTGATTGCTGGGATGTGCATTTAAAAACCTGGATTTAAAAAGGGAATATCTGATATTTGGAATGCCCATCGTAAATCCTTGCATAACAGGATTTACAAATCGTTGGTAAATATCTTTCATCAAGAATCCCTGTGTAACACGTAAGGCCTGATCGCGGTCACGGGGAATGGGAATATAGTCTTTGTCTTTATCGTTCGTATCCTGATTTTCATTATACCAGCGCCATTGATCTTCATGACGGTCCCAGTCGCTTACCATCACGTCCAACATACGTGCTCTGAGGTATGCCTTGGGTTTAAAATTATCGTCATTGTCTTCCTGGAGTTTGCGCACCGCTTTAGCACTATTGTCAGAGTCGCCCAGCGGTTCCCGTTCTTCCAATAGGGCAACAGTATTTTCGAATAGTGCTGCATATTCGCCAAGGATTGGATCCGGTGCGACAAATCCTATAATAGGATGTGCATGTGGGACATTGACAGCATTGGCCAGTGCTGGGATCATCAGCGCGGAATAAGGGTGTTGCGCACTCGTCGCATCATCTAAGACATCCTGTACAAAGGTTCCGTGCAATTCTTCTGGAATCAAAGACTCTGTTCGTTTATTTACTGATCGAAGGGCCCATTCTCTTCCTGTTGGATCGGTCAATCGAAGTGATACGGATTGCATACCCCCACCCTGTTTTATGGGCGTTAGACCACCAAATAATTTAGATAGCTGAAGTATTGGTAATGAGGTCTCGGCAGCCCATTCTTTGCGGTAGTTTTCTCCTAGAAATGATTTTTTAAATTTGCCCGCCTGTCCATACTTTGCATTTGCTACGACAGTAGTACTGTCTTTTATCACGGCTTGTGTCAAAGGTTTGTCGTTGTGTGCTTCAGCTGCCAAGGTCGACTTGTTCTTCTGCTGGGAATAAGCTTGTGCGGTGAAAAAAAGTAAAAGGAATGGTAAGACCCGTTGCATGCTTATTATTTTTCAAATTTATAAATGATTCCTTTGTCCTGATCACCGGCTTCACTACTGATATAAAGATTGGATTTTGAATCAAAGTTGATCCCTTCTGGTTGAGGAAATAGTTTTGGATCCAGCGGCGTTAAGGATTTGACTTTGAAGTTTTCGTCCGTTACAACGAGCGCCTTGTCAATGGAGGATAAAATATACCATTCATTGCTGTCGGTTTTCTTTGCAAGTGCTGAAGGTTTGAAGGTCTTTTTAATCTCGGGATCAAGTTTCTTTAACTCATCGACTTGGATCGAAAATTCGCCTTTTGAACTGAATTTGCCATCAGTTCCAATGGAAAAAATATATCCAGTTGTTTGTGATCGTTTTTTGTCTACCCGGCATTCTTTGCAGAGAACATAGGCGAGGTTAGCTGCTTTATCTACATAAAGTCCTTCATATTCGCCCTTGGGAAGAATGTCTTTTTGCTCAGCGACCGCCTGTATGTTATCTTTATCTGTCATTGGAAAGGAATAGACACTGCCATTGCTCTTTAAAACAAAGAAATGTGTTTTGCTAATACCAATGTCTTCGTAATCACCATCTTTTCCGAATTGGCTGAATGTGAGTTTCTGTGTAGGTAAATGGTATTTAAAAAGTAATCCTTGTTCATCTTGAATGGCATAAATCTCTTCATCCTGCCCCTCTAGAAATGCGATACCTGATATTTCGAGCAGCTCATTGGGTAAACTTATTTTTTCGCCGGACAGCAATTTATAAGGAATTGCCTGTTGCGGTTTTTTGTCTGCTGTTGTGTCCGTAAAGTTAGCTGTGCCTTCTTTGTTTGCATTACTGGGGTTGCAAGCTAGTAATACCGTAGAAATTATTCCCAATGCAAAAGCTGATAGTCGTGTTGAGTTTTTCATCAATTTAGTTGTTTAAGTAATCAACAATTTGTTGTTGCGATTTATTGCCAATCGGATGTGCTATAGGTATGTTTTGCCCCAGGTCATCAATAAAATTGGCTTCGATATCGTCAGCGAACTGGATTTCGAAGAGCTGCTGAATCTTTTTGGATAATACTGTTTCCAGTATTGGAAAACAGGTTTCTATCCGACGGTAGATATTGCGATTCATCCAATCGGAAGAGCCTAGATATACCTTTGTATCATCTCCATAGTGAAATATAAAGATTCTCCCATGCTCTAAATAGCGACCTACGATCCGTTTAACTTTGATATTTTCACTTAATCCTTTTACTTGAGGTTTAAGCCGACAGATTCCTCTGACTAACAATTGTACCTTTACGCCGGCTTGGCTAGCTTCATACAATTTATTGATTAACGATTCTTCCTCTAAATTGTTTAACTTAATTTTTATCGAAGTAGCTATTCCTTGCTTGAACTGAGCAATTGCTTCGTCGATCAGCCCGATGAAAGTCTGCTTTAGATTGAATTGTGCTACCAATAGGTGCTGAAATAAAATATCTGTTAGACTGCTTGGTTTCTTTCTATTGGGTAAAAACTCAAAAAGCTTTCCTAGTTCTGCTGTCAGCAGTTGATTGGATGTCATCAAGAAATAATCGGTATACACGGTGGCGGTCTTCTCGTTTAAGTTGCCAGTCCCGAATAAAGCGCTTTCTTTTCCATCTTTTCGTTTGACAAGTGCAATTTTAGCATGCACTTTGAGATTGGGGATGCTATAGCTGATTCTCACCCCCTGTTCCTTCATAATTTTGGACCAATGTATGTTATTGGCTTCGTCGAAACGTGCTTTTAATTCAACAAATACATTCACTTTCTTGCCATTCTTTGCTGCAGTAGCCAACGCTTGGGCGATACGCGAATCACCAGCAATTCGATAGAGTGTAGTGTGGATTTCCGCAACCTGGGGATCGATAGCCGCTTCATTAAAAAATCGAAGAATGGGATCAAATGATTCATAAGGAGTACAGATCAATATATCTTTCTGATCGAGCTGGTCAAAAAGGGAATGTTCGAAATCCTGATGTACTTCTATCTGTTGCTGTTTCGGGAAGGACAATGCTTCCCGTTTTATTGGGAAGGAGAAAAAGTCCTTCAGATTATGGTAATATCCTCCGGCGACAATACTACTTTTCCGTAGGTCAAAAAGAACTGCAAGTCTTTCGACGAGCTGCTCTGGAAAACCCGGCTGATGTAAGAATCGGGTTGCGTAACCAAGATCTCTTTTATTGACTTCTGCCTCTATTTTCTGAGCGATATCACCATCAAATTCATCTTGCAAATTAAGCTCAGCATCTCGCGTGATTTTAAAGGAGTAAAAATTTAAACTCTTGTCTTTTATTACGTTGGGTAAAAATAGTTTAATGATATCGTCGATGAAGACAACATATGTTTTGGAATTGACCTGGCAGGTGAAGAACCGATTAATGCGATCTGCGGGTATATTGACAATGAACAGATCAGCCGTATTATTGCCTGTCAGTGCAAAGTACAGGCGGTTGTTGATCGGGAAAAAAGTGAATTCTTCGTTAACAGGAATGATTTGCAGATAAGAAGCAATCGTGCTAAAAAAATATTTGGCTGCAAGAGATTTCACCGCTAATGGAATCTCTTGGTTATAGATCAGGATAATATTTTCGGCAGCTAATTGCTGAATAATATCAGTTAAAAAGAGTCCAAATTTTTCCTGTTGTTTATCGATAATTTTGGATGCTTTTTTATACGTTCCAATATCAAGATTCGGGACGACTTGGTCAGTAGTGTTTTTTTTAATTTTCTTCCATGCCATTAATACAGGCATCCGTACACGGTAGAACTCATCTAAGTTTGACGAAAAAATGGCGAGGAACTGTAATTTCTCCAACAATGGTACTGCGGGGCGCCCTGCTTCGGTAAGTACCCTGTCATTAAAGGAAAGCCAACTGATATCTCTATTGATATATAGGTCTTTTTTTTTCATTCGAAAAATAATCTAAGGAATAATGCGGTTAAAAGAGCTGTATCTATATTATAAGAGTGTTGCAATAACAAATGAAATAACAGAGATGACCAGGCCAAACATAAAGATGCCATAAGCATAACGTAATAACTTGTATTTTCTGCCCAGAACGACACCTTGGGAATAAACGTCTTTTGTAAGCATACCGTATAAAAATTCCGAGTCGATCATTACTTTTTGCATCCCATCATTATAGTCGTCGAGTTTCATTTTGTAGAAGTTCCCGAAAAATAATAGATTGACGGTTTTATCTTCGATCTCCTGTTTTGAAAATTTTCCAGCGGGTATTTTGGGGATAGTCGATAATATGGCCATAACCATAGTTGCCACAACGATGACAGTGAGGATAATCGTTGGGAAGATCAGATGCTCGTTACTATCTAATTTTCTAAATAGCACTGCAATAACAACGGATAGAATAATAGAATTGACAGTTAATAATATGTTGGCTTTATTGTCAGCCATGTCGCTCAGGCGCTGGTTGTTGGACGATGTTATCCGGAACATCGTCTCTATACCACGTTCGGGTTTGGCGCTTTTGTCTTTCTCTTTTTTTGTTTCTTTTTTGTCTTCTTTTTTCTTGGCCTTAGATTTTTCCTGTTTTCGTTCGAGTTCTTTTAAGTTCTGTTCTTTTTTTGCGTTGAGCTTTTGTTGCGCATAATCTGTATGGTAATGATGGCTGGACAAGAGTTTTATTGTACCTGCACGCCAGACATCTTTGTCAATTTCTTTTCCCAATACAGCTTCGGCTTCGGCTTTCATAAGCTTGTTCCTGTTTTCAAAGTCATCATTACCAAAATGGAACAAGTCAGCATCACAGAGAATTTGTTCCAGTAGGTTGTTTGGATCCTGAGGCATTCGTGTAGCCAGGATGCAGCCTTTGATTTTTTCTTTAACATCTTCGGATATGCCTTTATCTTTCAGAAAGTCCAAAGTGATTTCCACGCTTCTTTTCTCATGGCCAATCGCATTGTCAGATTTTACATAACCTAGATCATGAAAATAAGCAGCGCTGATCACGATAAAATGATCTTCATCGTTTAACTTATAAAAAGATGAAATTTCTTCTGCCGCCTTTACTACAGAATGTGTGTGTAGGCTGTTGTGGAAACAATGGCAAGAAGATATGTTTTCCACAATATAAGTATTAGAATAGTGCTCTATCTGTTTTAAAAGCTCGTTATAATCTATCATGACCAATATGATGTTTATTTAGAATAAAAGTATTCAATATCTTTAACATCTTATATACATTTGCCCTCTTTTCGTAATTTTTTGATCTAGTTCAAGTTTAATATGCTAGAAAGGAAATAGAATCATTTTTAATTACTCATTGATCGGTTAAAGTCTTTTGTTAGTATGATGGCTCTATTTTAATCTGATGAGGTGATTTTGAGATTATTTTTTCACTCACCCGCACAGTGCTATCCACCTCTAATTGCGGTAGCTGCTCCGATCTGCTCTGCGTACGTATGGCCATAACTTGTATAGCCCACAGCCCTTTGTTGCTGCCTTCCAACGCTTATTCCTTTTCATGTGATAGTTCCCTCCCGGTGAGGCTCTTTTGCCGCCCCTTGTACCAATCTTTTCAGTTCACGGTCTCTATACTTGTGATCATTCTCGATTTCCTTTGTTCCCAGCCATGTTCAACTGCTTTTTTGAAGCCCCCGACGCAGGTCGGCTCCTACTCATACGATCTGACGCGTTTTTCCATGTGCCTGCATGGTCGAAGTTTGTCCTATCCTAATATAATCGCACTATCGGTTATATACCGCTCCGAAAAACCATTCGGAATTTGTTTTTCTGAAGATATAATCCCGAAATACCTAAACATGCTTCGCCCACCTCCCTGCATTTGTTCTTTATGTTCAGGTTACTTTCGAAGCTCTTTTACATCAGGATTCCTATTCGCCACGGGCCGCGACTTTTCCTACCATTGTATCATAGCGATAGCGGATGGAATCATGTTCCCCGCAA
>NZ_JABJWY010000011.1 GCF_013167215.1 Sphingobacterium prati | reverse complement strand
ACATTTATATATTTATTTGAGATGGCTCTTATTTATATGAGTTGATTGATTTAGACACTTTCCAGTCATTGCCCTCGCGCGCTAAGGTAACCACATCTGTCTTGGTGAAGTTCTCAAATTTTAGAGTCACCTTAGCCACCATGTAGTCTGCTGATTCTTCTATGATGTCTGTGCTTACTGTACAGTTCAACTTCTCACCTTTTTGTTTTTTCAAGGATTTGATGACTTCTTCACGGCTATGGTTTTGTGCATTGAAAGCTTGGATCTTTTGGTTGAAATCTTCGGCGAATAACTGCTCTACTCCCGCCGATTCGCCCTCAGTAGTGACCGCTACATAATGGTCCAGTGCGAAATCTGCTGTAGTAAGGTTTACGCTTGCTTTTGCTGCTTTTGATCCTGGTCCGTTAGCGGCCATAGTGAATGTTGATACTGCGATTAATGCTGCTGCTGCGAATGTTTTTACTAATGAGTTCATAATGT
>NZ_JABJWY010000010.1 GCF_013167215.1 Sphingobacterium prati | reverse complement strand
AATTTGAAATAGTTTTATTGGAGTAAATTATTTTTGATAAAGTGATGTCACGGCCACTATTTTCAATATATTATTTTAAAAGTACACAGAGGTTCAACCGTAGGATTACCGTTATATGAAAAACCGTTATATCGTTACACCAAAAGACAAAAGGGCAGAAGAGTTATTGGATTTTCATGAAGCCGGAGATCATGATTTGATCCAGTTAGTTCTCTCAGAGTCGCAATTTTATCAATTAGATGCTTGCGGTGTATTTTCAGATTTAAATAATATGCTAGGCTGTTTAATAGATGATTTTGAAGATGATGCTATTACGGATAAGCTATTACTAGAGAAAGGGTTAAAATATTTAAAAAATGTAAGGTTAAAAGTTGACAGTATTCAGAAGCTTATGGAAGAAATTATTAGTCTGTTTGAAGAAGCTATAAAAAGGGAAACTGGCGTTTATTTTTTCTTTTAAATTGGAGCCATGCTATTTTTTTTGCTAAAATAAAATTCACCTCCCCATTCCCGCCATTCACCGAGTTTTCTTCTTCGTTGGTCTAAAGCCCATAGGCTAGGGGCCTATTGTGTTGTAGTTTTGAATCAACAAATAAGAACAAAAAAACTAACACAATAAAATAAAGACATTATGAAAACACTAGTAAAAACATTCGCAGCAGCAGCTTTAATCGCAGTATCCACTTTCGCTATGGCAGCTGAGACGCCAGTATCAAAAACTGAAAAAGCAAACGTAAATCTTTCAACAGCGGACTTTGCCCTTGACCACTATGTTGCGGTAACAACCGAAGGAGAGTCGGCAGGCGTAGAGCA
>NZ_JABJWY010000009.1 GCF_013167215.1 Sphingobacterium prati | reverse complement strand
GCGTTTGCATACTTTTCACAGAAAACAATCCTGCCGACGGTAGCCGCAGACGAATCCTGACTGGGAATGGTGGTCGATTTAATTTATGAGGAAATGTTTTTTTAGCATAGATTTTCATCACTCGATACAAGACAAGAGTAGTATCTCTGCCACCTCGAAATACAGCTCTAAAAGCCTTTGGTTTAGTATTGCACGACACTGGGAGAAATTAGCGCTTTTTGTTTTCGGAGGAAAAGGTGTAAACGATTATCGTTGTTTATTAGTTCATGAGGTAGTTAATGAGATGTAGTATGATGTAAATTAGAGAATCTTAACTTCAAAAATTACATATCAGTATGACTGGATTTCCAAAGGATGAAAAAATAGTATTTGATTAAATGCAGACCTGATTATTAAGAATGTTCAAATATCTTCAAAAGAGAAAGAAGCTAGATTTCCGGTTCCATGGTCTAAGTTTTGCAGAGCTAGTATGATAAATGAATTTGATGCTGTTGTAATATTTAGCTAAACTAGATACTCGATCGACAACGGGTTCGTAAAATAGTATTGTGTAAAAGGGCGGGCTCGTTACTATAGAGGACACCTTGATATTGTCTTTGCTATTAAAGTGTGGAAATAAGCTGCAAGAAATTTGAGAGATTAAACGGCTTGATCATAAGTCCATCGAAATGATGAATCTGTCCCTCAGGCTGCTGTGTGGTTACCTGTGATTCATCTGATGTCAATGCAATTACTTTGCTGTTCGATCCTTGAACAATATTGTTGTCTTTAACCAAATTCAGTATATCCCAACCACTGGGGCCTTTCATCCGGAGGTCGGTGATAACGATATCGCTCGCATGATTTTGTAGGTATTCTATTGCGCGCTGCGAATCCTGAAAGACCTGTACATTTTTAAAATGTTGCAAAGCTTGCTTAACAAATAAGTTGTTGATCGCATTATCATCAATAACAACAATGTGTAGGTTTTCTGACAGATTGTGCGCTGTGCTAACCTCCTTCATGTTTTTCCTTTCATCAGCAATGGGAGCGATTAATGTAAAGGTTGACCCTTTACCTTGTTTACTTTCAACGCTTAAGGTTCCATTTAGTTGCTCTGCCATAAGCTTCGAAATATGTAATCCCAGTCCAAAACTATTTTTGGACTTGATGTCAGTCATGTAGTATTGCTCAAAGATATGTTCCTGATCTTTGGCGGAAATCCCTCTTCCTGTATCTGTAACCTGTATCTGCAAGCTTTTCTTCGTTTCGCGGTTGATAAGTGCTTTTATCTCTATCTTTCCTTCTTCGGTATATTTAATAGCATTACTTAAGAGATTGGACACGATCTGGCGCAAACGATATGCCCCGCTTTTAATTAAGATATCTTGCTCAATAGCAATCTGGCTGATTAACTGGAGGCCTTTTTTATCCGCCTGTGCTTTTTGCATTTTTATTAAGTTGCTAAGTAGATTGGCCGGTGAAAAATATTCTTCCTTAATTTCCAGCATGCCTGACTCTAATTTACCAAGATTAAGGATATCTTCAACAGTATCATTAATGACCTGAATATCCTGCGTAACGGAATCCAATAATGCTGGATTTATACGATTGTTGGATGTATTATTTTTTAATAAATCAATTACACTGATCAGTGAATTGACAGGTGTACGTACATCATGGCTCACATTTGCCAATATACTGGTTTTTTCCTTGGCTGTATGTAATGCATAGTCTCTCGCAGCGGTGATTTTACGCTCATAGATGATCGTATTGTAATGATATGACAATAGCAATGTCACCATAATGATCATTAAAATGATCGATGCGATTACCTGGTTGCCGAAAATAGCAGAGTTTTTCTTGTAGAGGGCGAAATCTTGTATTTCTGCAGCTCGTAATGATTCATCTTCTTGTGTTTTTATTTTAAGAAGTGCGGTACTGATTGTGTTGAAAAGCGCATAATTTGATTGGAGCAACTGGCGTTCCTTTGCCTGAAGTTCGGCAAAAGAACGACGGATTTTGCTGAAATCTTGTCTATAGAAGGATTCATTTTGTTCAATCAAGGTCTGAATCTGGCTATGAATTGCTTTGATTTGATTGACGTTAAACTGTTGTTGTAATCTATCGGATACCAAGGTGTCGTTTTTAGCTCTGAATATCCGGGTAAAAAGTTTATCTTTTTTTCTGACGATTGTATCTTTTTTGCTGACACTTAAGGCAGTATCTCTTAATATTTTATTGACAACAGAATCGGCATCTATTTGCTTTCTTGTAGGGGTTAAGGTACGACTGGTTTTGGTCAAAAGAGAAAGAGAATCTTTTGCCAGGAAAATCATATTATCAACAGTTTTCTTAATACGTGCGAATTCATCCGAGAGATGAATATTCTGCTCCAATGGGCTATTGGATGAAAGGGAAATTCCTTTTTTAGAAGAAAGGCTAGCGAGTGAATCAATGTAAAAGCGGAGGCTATCTAGATTTTTTGTATAGTTTACTAAGTTTTCAGAGCTGAAATCTACCGTATAGGAGCGAAAAGCATTACCAGCGGCATTATAGGATGCAAAGAGATCATAAAATAAACTAGTCAGCTGATTTTTTGAACTATAAGCTTTATTTAGGCGAGCTTCCGTTTTTTGATACTCAATATATTGGTAGGTAAATATCGAACCGATATATACTAATGAAAGAATCAGGAATGCAATTAAAATTGTCCTGAAAATAAATATTTTTCTATTATTTTTCACGTTTCTATTCTTTCAAAAAATAAATTGATTGCCGCCTCTTTGTTTAATATGGAAATCAAATTTAATACTAAAAAATGAAAGCAATGCAGTGAGCTTGTCGATTAAAAGCTACATTTTAAAAAAACTGGCTCAATCGATCTACGGAATAGGGCGCTTCGTCAGTATTAATTTGTGATATAGTTGCGAACCTAATGGTGTCAGCTATGCGATCAAACGCTCGATAGATAGGCAGCTGTCTTTGCAATTGCTTTTTTGACCAGAATGATCTTTGCCTTTGTGAAAATATACCCATTCTTTAGAGTAATCCTGATTAAGATGAGCTTTTATAAAAACTGGCAGTGAATTATTTCAGTAATTTCCTTATAAAATGTAAAAATAATTTGAATTTTAGATTGTTTTATTTAATTTCCTGTAATAATACACTGTCTTTTGTTATTTTTTTATAAAAGACAGGCACCAATGAACCTTTAGTAATTGTTAGTAAACTATTATCTAAACCTCCATCTTAATTATGAAAAAGAATTATCTTTTTTGCAGCAAAGCTAGGCCATTGAGTCTCCTAGGTCTTAGTCTTTTGTGCTCGTCTCCGAATTTATTTGCGAGCAATTTGAAACCGAAACAGAGCTACTTCCGCGTCGAACAAGAGCAAATTTCGGGTATTGTAAGGAATGAAAAAGGGGATCCGCTTGCGGGAGCGACCATTACCGTGAAGGGCAGTGCGCTACAAGCTTCGACTGACGCTAACGGGAGCTTTTCCATTCGTGCCAAACAGGGCGATTTTCTGGTAATCAACTATCAGGGCTACACAAGACAAGAAGTCGCTGTAGGTAGCGGAAACATGAATGTCACGATGATGAGCAATTCCGAGGCATTAGAAGAAGTGGTTATCGTAGGATACGGTAAACAAAAAAAAGGAAATCTAACGGGTGCAGTAGCAGCTGTCAATTCTGAACAATTGAAAAACATCTCACCGTCCAATCTTTCTAATACATTAGCAGGAAGAGCTGCTGGGGTAAATGTGACCAATACCTCTGGAATGGCTGGAGCTTCCTCTTCGTTACGTATCCGTGGAGCCGCTGTCGAACCCTTGTATGTGATCGATGGAGTGGTGCGCGATAAAGCCGCTTTCGATGCCCTGGAGGCCAACGAAGTCGATCAAATGAGTTTCCTGAAGGATGCTGGAACTGCCGCAGTCTATGGGACACGAGCAGGTAACGGCGTGGTCCTCGTGACGACAAAAAAAGGAACTTCTCAGGCGCCTGTATTTAATGTGCAGAGTAATTATTCCTTTAGCTCTCCCACGCAGACCTTATTGGCCAATCTGACTACCGCTACAGATGAATTAACTTATCAGAATAGGGTTTCCCAATTCCGCTGGGAACAGGGAAGCAAGAGTACTCCATGGATAGCTCCGAATGGACAGCGCGAATTTGACTACTTTAAAGACAAAAATTACAATGCCAATGATGTCATCTGGCGAAACCCTTTTAGCCATCGACAATCAATTGCTGTTAACGGTGGTGGCGACAAGATTACCTACTATGCCTTATTAAGCTACCGGAAAGAAAACGGATCTTATAAATCGTTGGATCATGAAAAATTCAATCTACGCAGCAATATTTCGGCTAAAATCAGTGATGCGTTTAGCATGGATTTTAATATCTCGGCCAACCAGACAAACTCCAACAGGTTCTTCTGGCCATTTAGTACCTCCTCCAATGACGATGATTTTGATGTTTCGGATTTTTACCGCGTTACCTTCAACTGGCCTAAGATGTATCCCTTTTATCTGACGGCAGATGGTACCCCGAGCAATACACCAACGGCTTATCCGGTGCAGACACCAATGGGAAGCTGGCAGGCCTGGAATGTAATTGACCAAGTGATCGGCGACCGGTACATTGATCGTAAGGTGCGTCAGGTAAATCCGATTATGACATTGAATTTAAAATTGGATAAACTGTTAGAGGGACTTTCTACAAAATTGGTTGGAAGTTATGTGGCAGAAGATTATATGCGCAAGCGCTATATGAGTTTTCAAAAAAACTATACATTCACCTCACTGAATCCGGATGGAAACCGTTTTATACCGGCACCTCCTTCAGAAGATAGGACCAACGTATTTACTTTCAGTCAGGCCCAACCATTTATGGATTACAATCCACAGCGAAAATGGCAATACCAGGTGGATTGGTTTTTAAACTATAACCGCAAGTTTGGCAAACATACGGTGGATGGTTTAGTCGTTTATGAGCAGTTCAAATCGGGTAATACGAACATTACATCACGGGCAGAAAATCCAATTATTCCTTTGGATCAGATGTATATCTATCCAACCGACAGGAGCATGCGATCGACAGATGCTTTTGAATTGATGGATGCGCGACGTGGAGTAATCGGTCGGGCGAACTATAACTATGCAGATAAATATATTGCAGAATTCTCCTTTCGTTACGACGGTTCGCCCTTATTTCCAAATGATAAGCGTTGGGGATTTTTTCCGTCGATGTCTCTTGGTTGGCGCATCTCGGATGAAAATTTCTTTTCTTCCATCAAGAATACGGTCAATGATTTAAAACTACGGGCATCGTATGGTAGTTCGGGCAACTTTGTGGATGTCGACGGCAATTCGATATTACCTTATTCGTATATGGAAAAATATAGTTCGATTATCACTTCGCGAACAGGAAGCAGAACACCGGTGCCGGGATATATTTTTGGTGATAGTTATTACACCGGGGTAACATACCTTGATAACCCGACCACGAATCTTACCTGGACAAAATCAAAAAGCTATAACGTAGGTATCGACTTTGGTTTTGTGCAGAATAAACTAACGGGTAGTTTAGATGGCTTTATCCGGAAGGAAACTGATATCCTTGGGACAAGAGGGATAAAGGTCCCGGATAACTATGGACGTGCGCTGGCACCGGAGAACTATGCGGCTCGAAGCTTTCGGGGGGGAGAGGTCTCTTTCAATTGGAGCGACCGGATCGGGGAGGTCTCTTATGGTCTGAACGCAAATATGGGCTATGCGAAAGACCGTTGGGATATTTTTGACGAGGAACCATCTTATGCTGCTGGTGGAAGGGAAAACTTTCGCTCTAAGGTAGGAAGGCCTGAAAATCGTATTATTGGTTTAGAAGCTTCGGGACTGGTTCGTACGCAAGCGGAAGCAGATGCCTTGAAAGAAAAAGGATTTAAGACCTATGGGCGTGATCCTTATCCAGGGATGATTCTCTATAAAGATATCCGTGGGCAGAATTACTCAGACCAGCCAGATGGCATTATCGATGACAATGATGCACAACTGCTCTCTGAGAATAATACCCCACGAATCAATTATGGATTTGGATTTAACGCTAGCTGGAAAGGTTTTTATGTGTCGGCCTTATTTCAGGGAGTATTGGCATATGACCGCGTGATTAGTAATCAGGAAGGGGCAGGTATGCGCCAACATGGGGATACCTTTAGGCCTTACTACCCAATTTGGACTTCAGATGTCTGGACTCCTGAAAATACAGCGGCCAAATACCCGCGGCCTGTAGGCTACAACTGGCAGGAGTCTGGGGCGGCCTCCTCAACATTTTGGGTCAGAAACGGGGCTTATATGCGATTACGCGATTTAAATATCTCCTACACACTGCCACAGGCCATGATGGAGAAAATCAAGATGAAGAGTGTCAACGTATTTTTAAATGGTACCAATTTATTTGTTTTTTCACCGATGAAGGAATTCCACGATCCGGAGCAGAAAATGTATGATTCTTATCCGGTAATGAAAACGTTCACCTTGGGTCTAGATGTTAAATTTTAATTGATATTTAAAGATGAAAAAGATATTTTATCCCTTAGTTGCCTTGTTGTTGACAACGGCCTCTTGTAAAAATGTGCTAGATATTGAGGATCTCAATTCGGTGAACGAAGATAAGGTATGGAATGACCCTAATCTCGTTAATGCATATCTGGCTAATTTATATACCTTATTTGCTAATTGGAACAGCGGCGCTGATAATAATTCACAACAGCTGGCCGGAATTAACTTCCCCTTAAATGCGGTTACCGTCAATAATTCCACTTATAAGGCATGGGATTATACAACCATGCGCAAGATCAATACCGCTATCCAGAAGGTATCCGAAAGTACCGGATTAAATGAATCTACTAAGAAATCCATCTTAGGTCAGGCACTTTTTATGCGTGCTTACATGTATTTCAATATGGTCAAGCATCATGGTGGGATACCTTACATCACAAAACCACAGGATCTGGAAGATGATGAATTGAAAGTTCCGCGGAACAGTACCAAGGAATGTTTTGATTTAATGATAAAAGATCTGGATGAAGCAATAACCAATCTGCCCATGACAATTGGAAAGGGAGCTGCGGATTATGGCCGTATCGATGGTAATTTCGCTTTGGCTTTTAAAGCTAAAGTCTTGTTGTATAAAGCGTCGCCGCAATTTAATCCTTCCAATCCTTATGGGAATGCCTACTGGGCGGAAGCTAATACAGTGAATAAAATGGCCTATGAGCAGCTGAAGGCCCAGGGCTATAGTCTGACTGCTGATTATTACAATATTGCATTGGTGGAAAAAGGCCCTGAGGTGGTCTTTGCAGTAATCAACTCGTATCCTAATAAAGTGGCTAACTGGGATAATGGGGTACGGCCGGGATCGGAAAGCCGTGGAACAGCAAGTGCTGTCCCAACATGGGATTTTGTAAAAGAATTCCCGATGAAAGATGGTAAGCTCTATACGGATCCTACCGGTAAATATCATAAAACAGATGAGGAGTTCCTGCAAAGTTATTGGGAGAATCGTGATCCGCGTTTTGACAAATCTATTGTCTGGAACGGAAAACTTTATGAGGTTTCGGGTAAAACTGGTAAAAGACAATATACTTCGCTGGGCATTGCGGACGCGTTGGATAATTTTGGAGAGAACCCAAAAGCTGGAACCACTTCCTCGAACAGGGATCGCTATACAGGATTTTTTATTCTGAAAAATTCAAAGCTTTCTTTACGGCAAACGCAGGTAGAGACCCAATATGATGTAGATTTTGTGCTGATGCGTTATGCAGAGGTGATATTGAATTATGCCGAGACAGCAAATGAGGCAGGTGATCTTGCCACAGCACTGGCCCTTTTAAAGCAGATCCGAATGCGTGCTGGCATCGAGCCCGGAACAGATAATAACTATGGCATTGTTGCGGGTAATAAAAACGAGATGCGGGAAGCTATATTAGCGGAACGAAATATTGAATTCTGTTTCGAAGGTCATCGCTTTTGGGATTTACGCAGATTGCGCAAACTAGCCGTACTGAATAATAAGACGAAACAGGGCGTGGAAGCAATTGCGATAAACTCCAATGGAACGGATATGGATTTAAAAGCAGCTGCGGATTTGGCTAAAACTTATCAATTGAAGGAAAATCAGTTTAAGTATACCGTGTTGCAGGTGCCAAGCACGGGTAATAAGATCAATTTGGTACCAGATACTTACTATTTCTTTCCAATCGCACAATCGGTAATAGACAAGAACCCGAATATCAAGCAAAATAAAGACTGGGGCGGTGAATTTAATCCGTCGTTGGAGTAATGTATTTTCCGATTCCGATCTTTAAGTAAGCATACATAAAAGTAGAACGGGATGCCTATTTCTGGGCGTCCCGTTTCGTGTTAAATGTGCAGGTACAGCTTATTTTAATTCAATCATTTTTTGTTTTTCTTCCTCCTGTTTGTCTTCTTCTAAGATTGCTAATTGAAGACTACAAACTAGGGTAAGAATAATCAGAACAACGATGGCGACAGGAAAGATAATACCAATGATTACTGCAAGTATTAGCGATATATTTAGGTATTCCTGTCCATTTTTTGAAGAAACCTTTAAACGTGAAGTTTTAAATGAATCAAAAAGATCTTGAAAAGCTTTTGTGATCGTTTTGCTGTTGATGCTGAATGTTGTTTTAGTTGCCATGATGTTTATTTTTTAATGTTTTTATTTCTTATTTGATAGCTCAAAGGTAGGGGAGATTTGCTGAAGGGAGGAGAGTCATTAGGCTAATCTGGACAGAATCTCGGTAAATGGAGGGCTTATGTCGGTCAGTGCCAGTTGACGATTTTTATAATGCATAGATTTTAATCGGCAAGCGAATAACTTGATATTTTTGTATAGGACCGTAAATGCCTAAACCATCGCAAAAGTGGAAAAAAGTGAATTAAATTCGATTATAGCGAACCCGAAGTTTATTAAAGCAAAAAAGAGCAAGGGTTTAAAGTTCCTTGCTCCTATTTTGGTCTATTGAATTTTGAGCAGTTTTAAAGCCCAACATGCTCAGTCTTGGATTTGGTTGGTCCAGCTGCATCCTGTTTATAAGATGGATCGTAATTCCAATGAATACGATCTGTCAATATCTTTCCGTCTTTTTGTATGATCTTAGCTTCGATCGCGTTCGCCCCCTTCGTAAGTTTGACATTCTCAAAAATGTAATGCACATCTGTTTGCCCTTTTCTAACACCTTTGATAACAGTTCCGTTAACCGTTAAGGTTGGTTCGCCTCTATTGGAATAGATGGTTACCGGGGTAATTTCATTTCCACGATTGACCATACGACGTTGGGTGACATACAATACCGGTTCTTTGCTCCAATTTGCTTTATACCAGTAGAAGCCATCTTTTTTCAATTTTCTATCAAAAGAAACCAATCCTTTATAATTTCTTGGATTAACGTTCAGTGCGGTAATCGGTGTGGCGAAATCAAAAGTATTCCACACGTATGACCCTAGGAAAATAGGGCTTTTGGAGATTACGCCCCAATGGACTTCATGGAATTTTGTCGCATATTCTTCTGGGAAAAATGATGGATTGCTCCATTGGTTGCCGAAATTGCCTACCTCTTCCGCCTGATCCTCAGGAACTGCTTCGGCACCGTATTCAGAAAAGATAATCTTGTAGTCTTTGAACTCTTTACTTATACGTTGTGCCCATGTGGCTACATCGTCATCTTTATCGGATTTGTTTTCCAGTTCACCATTATACCAGCCGAAATAGTGGTTGATCCCTTGCACATCGGCGTTGTTGTTAACCGGATGATCAATTACATTGTATCCGCTGACGGAGACGGTGTAACGATCCGGGTCTTCGGATTTAGCGAGATCATTTAGTTTGGTCGTGAGTTCTACGGTGTAAGCAGACGGGGAGTAAACTTCGTTATGCATCCCCCAGATATAGATGGAAGGGTGATTGAAATTTTGTCGGATTAATTCTTTCAACTGCTGTTGGGCGTTGTTGTCTTCAAATGTTGTCACGCGATTCACAAATGGGATTTCGGCCCAGATCACAAGCCCGATACTATCGCATTTGGAATAGAAATATGATGACTGTTGATAGTGTGCTAGACGGATGGAAGTGGCTCCCATTTCTTTGATAATGGATAGATCTTCGTCGTGGTCGGCGTTGCTCAAGGCTGCGCCTTTGCCCCAACGATCCTGATGCCGACATACACCATATAGGGGATACTTGATGTCATTTAAAAAGAAACCTTGGCCAGTACGTAATTCAAATTTGCGTATGCCTAAAGGTGTCGTTACCTCGTCAATGACCTGACCATCTTTTTTGATCTGTGTCACAACCTTGTAAAGGTAGGGATCGTCCAGTCCTTGCCATAAATGTGGGTTTTTGACCACAATTTGTTGTGATAAGACCTGACGGCCCTGTGGTGGCAATGTATATGCCGTTTGTTGTTTTGCTTTTTTGGTTCCATCTTTTTCAAAAATGGTTGTTAGCAATTCGATCGGTTGTATTTTTCCGGATTTGTTGTCAATTTTTATTTTTAATGCTATATCCGCAGTCTTTTTTGAAACATTTTGTTGCGTGATATAGACACCTTGGGAAGCAAAGTCATTCACAGCAACATGAATGTCATCGGTGACTATAAGTTCAACAGGACGATAAATACCGCCGTACATCGGGAATAAGGTGTGGTTTACCGGAATAACCTGTGGACTGGCTTCATTATTAACCTTGACCAACAGCTCGTTTTCCACTCCCAATTGAAGCATATTAGTTAATTCAAAGACAAAAGCAGAATAGCCGCCCTGATGTCGGCCAACAAAACTGTAGTTGCCATTTCGTTGCGAGTTATCGTAGGTAATATCATTTTTTCCTGCTTTGGAAGAAAGGGGTTTATTATTTAAGTAAACTTCAGTATTGGTATTCACCCCTTCAAATCGGATGAAAATACGCTTACCTTTCCAATCTGATCCTGGGACAAACGTTTTGCGGTAATAAGCATCGCCGGTATAAAAACGTTCGTTTTTTCCAAGACTTCCCGGTTTGATCTCTGCAGTCTGCATGTCTGTTGCATTCCAGGTGTGTGGTAGGGTAACCAATTGCCACTTTCCATCAAATATCTGGTTGTAGTCCAATGCTGAGATGGAAAACGGACCTTTTTTAAACGACCAGTTTGCATTGAACGGAATGACTGTTCTGGCTTGTAGATGCAGAATAGTTATTCCAATAAAGAAGAGCGTGTAAAAAATCCTTTTAATCATATGGTTTTTAACTTAGGGTATTTGTTTCGTTTTCAAATATAACCAACAAAAAGACAATCGCTAATTGTGCGGGTTTTGGTTGATGAAGGATCTTGTAATAATATTAATTTTTTAAATCTTTATTATTTCCCTGTTTAAATATGTTTCTCTATTGTTTTGTTTGTATAAAATACACTATAACGTTTTCGAGAGTTGCGCAAACGATTGACTGGATTTGACTTTCAGTAATAACTTAATAATTTCTTTACCATTGTATTACGCAGAGCTACAATTAGAATCGATTAAAGACCGTAACTATTTGGTTTTAGTATAGGGGTACAGCAAACTCAGAATCGCAGATAAGGATTTTATAAAAATGTAGCAGGATGATGCTTTAATAATTAATTTTAACACCTTCTAACCAAGGTAAAGTCTTAATTATCATATGAAACGTAAATTAGTATTTATTATAACCTACTTACTCATTCAAAATGTGACAGCTCAAATCGCGATTATTCCGCAGCCTTTAGAATGTAAAATGGGGCAGGGAGAGTTGAAGCTGGAGGGTAATTTTGGAGTCACTGGAGATGCTGTGTTTGAATCGTCTTTGCACTATCTTCGGAAGCTGATGTTGGGCCGTTTTGGAATTTCAACTTACATCTCCTTGGAAAAGGATGCAAAAATGATCGTGAAGCTTGATAGCAAATTACAGCATGAAGCATATCGTCTAAAGATTGATCGCAAAGGTATTGCAATATATGCTTCTGATAGATCGGGTATTGTCAATGCACTTGCTAGTTTGGAGCAGGTGTTTACTGGTGCTGAAAGAAAAGGCAATGCATTCTTATTACCTGTATTGAATATTGAAGACAAACCGCAGTTTGGCTGGCGAGGGTTTATGCTAGATGAATCACGTCATTTTTTTGGTAAGGAGAAAGTGAAATCTTTACTGGATTGGATGGCATTTTACAAGTTGAATAAATTCCATTGGCATTTGACAGATGAACCCGCTTGGCGCTTAAGTATACAAAAATACCCTTGGTTAACCCAAGTTGGGGGGATAGGCAATTATCTCGATCCTTATGCGCCCGTACAGTATTATGGTCAAGCTGATATCAGTGAGATCATCACCTATGCTGCTGAGCGAAATATTGAGGTCATTCCTGAAATTGATATGCCAGGACATGCAACAGCCGCAAACCGGGCTTATCCTTTTCTCTCTGGTGGGGGGAACGAAAAACATCCCGATTTTACTTTTCATCCGGCTAAAAATACAACATATACATTTTTGACTGATGTTTTGCGTGAAGTGAAAACACTGTTTCCTTCTGTCTATATTCATTTAGGAGGAGATGAGGTCGCCTTTGGCAGTGATGCCTGGGATAATGATATCAAAGTTCAGGAATTGAAAAAGACAGTAGGCTTAAAGTCCAATAAAGAAGTGGAAGAGTATTTTATCCGTCGTATGGCTGATTCTGTGGCTGGGATAAACGGAAAAATTATTGTTTGGGATGAAATGGTGGATGCCAAGTTGGCCAAAGATCAGACGGTCATGATGTGGTGGCGTCATGATAAACCAGAACAGCTAAACAAGATTTTGGATAAAGGCTATCAAGTTATACTAACGCCTAGGTTGCCAATGTATTTTGACTTTGTACAACAGGAGAATCATAAGTATGGCCGTAAATGGGGAAAAGGCTTCAATCCTTTGCAGGATGTGTTTGATTTTGCTGGAAGTCAATTGGATAGTTTGGGAAAAAGAAAAAAACAGGTCCTGGGTATTCAGGCTAATCTTTGGACTGAAACAGTGACGAATGTCAATCGTTTGGATTACCTTGTGTTTCCGAGAATAGCGGCATTGGCGGAGGCGGCATGGGTGCCGGGAACAGGTCGAAATTTTGATGAATTTGCAAAAAAATTAAAAAAGCATTTACCCTTATACCGCGATCAGGGGCTTTATTACTTTGATCCATTTAAGGATAGTAATCCAGAGCCTGCAGTTATTAAAAAATCACAAAAACAATATATAGATAATCCAAAGTGATAATCGGATGGACAACATATATCTGGTCAATAAACACGGATTTATTTGTCGTTGGGAGTAATCATTTTTAAAGAAATAACGATAGTATGAAATATAATAAAATAATCACAGCATTGATGCTCAGTAGCATATTGCTGGGAGTAAAAACTACTTCGGCACAATGGACAGGTCCTCGCAAGAAAGTAGAAAACAAAGTAGACGTAAAATATGGGCCTTTGACGCCTGCACATCGGACGGATGAAGCGATGGAACGGTTCCGAAACTATGGATTAGGACAATTTATCCATTGGGGTTTGTATGCAATTCCTGGTAACGAATGGGAAGGGGTCAGTGCACGAAAAGGAGCAGCGGCATCCGAATGGATACGTACCTGGAGTGGGCCAACAGCGCCGAAAGACTGGAAGAATACTTATGATAACCTCTACAAAAAGTTCAATCCTACAGGTTTTGATGCAAAAAGCTGGGCTAAACAGGCAAAAGAAATGGGGGCAAAGTATCTTATTTTTACAACAAAGCATCATGATGGATTTGCCCTGTGGCCATCTGAGTTTACCGATTATACTGCCAAGAAAAGCCCATATAAAAAAGATATCGTAAGACAGGTGGTAGATGCTTACACTGCAGAAGGAATCGACGTGTTTTTGTATTTTTCAATCATGGAATGGAATAATCCGAACTATATGGGCAAAGCTCCCTCTACTCCTGAAGAAAAGGCTAAATTCGATAAGTTTTTGGAATACACACGCAATCAGTTGCTGGAACTGCTACAAAACTACCCACAAATAAAAGGTTTTTGGTTTGATGGTACCTGGGATCAATCCTGGATTCAAGCGTATGATTTTACGTATAAATTAGAGAAAGAGTTACGTGAAAAACACCCGGGATTGATTATTGGAAGCAGATTTAGAAATGACGAATTTGGAAAGCGGCATTTCGACTCCAATGGTGATATGTTAGGTGACTATGAACAAGGTTGGGAACGAAAAATGCCGAAGGAGTTTGAATGGTTGGAAGGACGCGACTGGGATTGTGTCATGACGATTCCACCGAATGGTTGGGGCTATATGAAAGACTGGTCTGGGATTTATACCAAGACCTCAGATGATCTCATCGATATGTTGATGAACTGCGTTGCGATGAATGGTAATTTTGTGCTAAACTTTGGCCCTGACGGAAATGGACGGATGCATCCTGGAGAAGACAAGCTGGCTAAAGAAATTGGTGACTGGATCAAAGTAAATGGAGAAGCGGTATATGGAGTCCGACATGCCGCACTTGCGCCATCCAAATTAGGATATTTTACAAAAAAGGAGGACAATCTTTACCTTACGGTTTTTAATCGGCCAGTAAACAATATTGTGCGTATTGCTGTTCCTAAAAATGCAGCCGAAGTTCCGGTTTCAGCAACTATTCTTCAAAATGGACAATCTTTGGAGCTAGGCCATACGGATATCGGATTAGACTTGGATAAAAATACCTATTACGATATCGTACTTCCTAACTCTTTTGTTTCGAATAAAGCTTTTGTAATCAAAATGAAATTGGGAAAACCAAAGTCACAAAGTGAAAAATTGATGGATGCAAAAATGTAGCAATAGCTTACACGTTAAATCTAAAAAAGCAGAACTTAAATCACTCTTGGAATTAAGCTCTGCTT
The DNA here is from genome assembly GCF_013167215.1 of Sphingobacterium prati. Lineage (GTDB taxonomy): Bacteria > Bacteroidota > Bacteroidia > Sphingobacteriales > Sphingobacteriaceae > Sphingobacterium > Sphingobacterium prati. The sequence continues at coordinate 325,021 of NZ_JABJWY010000009.1, read as the reverse complement.
TTTCTTTTAGACAAGACTTAGTAGCTCACCAGGAGCGTGAATAATATGTTTTGCGTTATGTTGTCTCAGTTCGTTCTCGTCGCGAAATCCCCATGTCACACCCACTGCGGTCACAGCAGCATTATTGGCTGTATCCATATCAACAGAGGAATCGCCGACATACCAGCAGTCTTCTTTTGCTATACCAAGTGTCCTGAGGGTATCCAGGACAATGTCGGGATCGGGTTTGGCCGGATGTCCCGTGCGATGGCCAAGGATCAGGTCAAAAGTGATAGTGGGAAAATACTGCTTAATCAGTGGGATAACCGCTTCATGATATTTATTGGATGCTACTGAGATTAGATAGCCTTCGGATTTGAGTGTTTGTAGTAGCGAGACAATCCCTTCATAAGGTTTTGTATGGGATATTTTCTGCTGTTCGTAGTAGCTTTTAAAAGCCGCTAGCAGCGGTGTTACTATTTCCGACGTTCGCGCATGTTCGGGAAGTGCCCGCTCGATCAGCTTTTGTACACCATTACCCACAAATTTTTTGTAGGCTGATAGCGGATGTATGGGATAGCCGTATTGTTGAAGGATCGCATTGCAGCTGTCGCCTAGGTCTTGTAATGTATCCAACAGTGTTCCATCCAAATCAAATATTATTAGCTTCATGTGCTAAAGCTAATAAAAAAATATGAGGGTTTTAAAAGACTAGTTCCTGATTAAATGGTGTTTTTAGTGGCGTTTCAAATGTTTTGGAAGGTGCTAGCTTTGCCATGCGTAGGACGATGTAGTTCTTTGAGATTCTTAATCAGTAGAGCAAAATAGAATGAAATTGACGATGACTTATTTCCAAATACGAGTGTCTATAGTTCCTTTTTTTGTGTTATCTAAGTCTGGGAAGAACGTAAATCCTGTCGTTTTTTCCAACTCACTTACCGTAAGTCTATACGTGTCAAAAGTACTTCCGGAGGGGGGCGTTGCATTGTCTATCTTATAGGCGATCGTGTAGTATTCGGTTCCTTTTTTCATCGCCAATGCTTTGAAATAATATTTTGGCTTTGCAATATCTTTCCCATCATTATCCCTGGCAAAATCAAGGAGGTTGTCCGTCTCGCTAGTCGGCATTGCTCCTGTTACAACGTACATGGTATCACATTGTGCAGTCCAGGTTCTCACTTTAGTTTCCAAGTTTGCCCAAATACCTTGGTTGAGACGGGATGCTTGTGCGGTCATATTGGTAAAATAAAATGTTGTTTTATTATGAATTATATTCAAGTTGCGGTCCGCGCTAGGGAGTTGATGGCCACGGTCATAACCTGCTGGTTGGAATCCTTTAAACAGCAAGGGTTGGAATGCTGTTGACACAGCGGGATCATACCCCCATGCATCTGTTCGATTGCCGGAACCCAAAATGCCATTATACAATGGATAGGCGACCCAATAAGCCATCTTGAGTTTTTTACTGTATAACATGGCATAGTTTCTTTCTGTCTTTGCATCGGGAAGAAAGTGTTGTATAAAAACTTCATCATTATTCAGATTATTCATTTTGGGGATTTCCGGATAAGTTTGTGAATTGCCAGTTTCAGCACTTAGTTTACCATTGTCAATGCTAACATTAAAACGATAAAGATTCCCGCCGATCAGTTTTTTTAGCTGCTCATTTTGTGGTGTTGTCCAGGTATAACGATCACCATTCGGAGCTATAAATTTAATTGCCTTTTGGGTGATGTCTTCTCCCGGAAGCAATATGAATTCTATTGTGGCGGTTTGTTTGCTGCTCACCATTACTTTTGCTTGAATATCTTTTTTCTCATTTGGATTGATATTCAATTTTCCTGTTGAAAGGTCAAATCCTGCTGTTGTATGTACCGATGGAATGCTGACTGTAATCTGACCGGCTTCCAAAGCGGCCGTATTGGAAACGGAAAGCTGAATGGAAATCTTGCTTAATTGTCTTACAAAATTAAGGGGGATGGTATTGTTCGTCTTGCTGATGTTTTTTGCGTTGCTCGCATACATGAGATCCAATGCCGATAGGTTTGTTTGATCACTTACATCGATGGGGTATTTAAAATCGCTGATGGATATGTAAGGATAATAGGCAATGAAATCTACTTGTTCATTGGGTAAATAACTGGGTGATTTACTTTGAAACATGTTGCCGTTAATGGTAAACAGACGGTTGTTGACTCCATTCACAATTGAGGAAAAGCTTAATGGCTGACGGGAATTGACCATAAAGACACCAATTTGATCATTTTTATTCCAAGATGTTGTTGTCGGGTTCGTATTGATTTGCCCAACGATGGTAGGCGTAAATTGTACTGGGGCCTGCTCAATTCTGACTCCATTTTTTTGACATGAATTGAATGTGAGCAATGCCATCATAAAATAAACTATTCGGCACATGCTGTGCTGTGGAATAGTCATTGACTTGTAAATCATATGGATCGTTAGTGTTTGTGAATAAAGAGTTGGCAAAAATACTCAAGAAAAGTAAAATTAAGGGGAAGCAAAGCTTACTTTTGGATAAATAAAGTATTTTGATTGTGCATGGCTTTGATTTTCAATATAATTATTAATCGTGTTTTTTAATTTAATCCATACCAATGCTAAAGACTAAGGTGATGCTGAGTTATCGCTGATTATTGTATTAGTGTGAGCAAAGCAGAACGTTGAAAAAGAATTTATTTTTCTTAGAAATTAGGTCATAATGGACTTTTTGTTGAAATTTTCCTAATTCAAAGAAAATAGCACAATGTTTGCTAGTAATGCCCGAACATATAGTGATTTGATAATATTAACCGCTACTGAAAAGCAATGAAGGAAGTATTTAAATTAGGAGTTGGCGTGAACAGGCTTTGTCTGGCTTTGTGTGCGATTGTAATGACATTTACGCTGTCCAGTTGTTTTGACTTTGTCGAACAGATTGATCTTAAGCCTAACGGTTCGGGACATATTGCAGCAACATTGAACCTAAGTAAAAGTAAAACAAAAGTTTCATCCTTGATGAAGATGAAAAGTATTAAAGGGATACAGATACCAACGCAAGCTGAAATGGAAAAGGAGATTCGGGCTGCGGTTCAGTTGCTAAAGCAGACAAAAGGTATCTCTAATGTCCAGTATCAAACAGATTTTACAAACTTTATTGTCAATATTTCGTGTGACTTTAGTCAGATCGAGTCGTTAAACGCTTTTTCTGATATATTGGCTAATCGGTTTAGGACGAAAATCTCAAACTCAAATAGATACTACTATAATGCGCAGACCAACATATTTGAACGCAAATTTGTGACCTCGAGTGATTGGAAGGCTAAATTTAATCAATTGGGAAGCGATAACACGACACAGTTTGCAGATGCTTTTTATACCCAGATCATTCGTTTTGAAAAGCCGATTGCGTCGCAGGTGAATAATAAAGCAAAAGTTGCCGCAAACAAGAAGGGCGTACTGTTAAAGTTATTATTTACTGATCTGGTCTATGGTAAATCTACTTTGGCAAATAAAATTACATTAACAAAATAACCTATATGAAATCAAAAATTTTATTGTCCGGATTGATATGTTTCTCCTTAATGGGGAGCGTGAAGTCTCAGGATCTAATTAAGCTCATTCCAGAAAACGCTGAAATGATAGCAGCTTTTAATGTAAAGGAAATTGTTCAGAAAGCGAATGCAAACAAATTGAACGAGTTGCTTCAGAAGGCAGGCCTCTTCAAGCAAATTGAAAAGTCGGGTGCTTCAGTTGGAAATGATATCAAAAATTTAGGCATTGATCTTACGCAGACGTCGTATTTCTATAGCAGAAAGACAGATAGTGTGAGTTTTATCGAGTTTATATTTCCACTGTCCAATAAGGGGCAATTTGAGAAGTTATTACATGATGCCGGGGAACCTAAACCTCTTGCCAATGGCTATTCGAGTATTGGACTGAAACCTGGCAGTATGTTGGTTTACAACGAACGAATAGCACGTTTTATTTCTTCGACGATGAGTACAACCTTCTTTGATAATGATTCAGTTGCAAGTCGGTACGGGATCAAGAAGATAGCCTATATGGCCCCTGCGGCTGATGCATATTCTCCAGAGATAGATTCTGCGGCGGCAGTTGCAGATTCGGCAGCAGTGGCCGTAGAGTGGGAAGAGGATGAAAAGAGAATAGATCCACCGAGCCCGCCGACAATTATAGAGAGCGTGCCCGATACGCTCGTGGCAAGTGTGGAGGAAGCTGTGCCAGTGCCAATGGATGTCGCTCCACCGGAAATGCATGACCCAAGTTATTATGATTCGCTTTATACAGCCTATGAGGATCAAAATCGAAAAAATGATTCCATACGCAATGCGCTTCGTGATAAATGGTTGACAGGAGAAGCTACGCGTTTGCTTTCTGCTTCTTATAAACCCCTCTCTGTTTCGGATCAGAATAAGGTGCTCAAAAACCTGGGATTGATTCGTCTTTACGTACCTCATGTTGAAGAACTTTACCGCGGCCTTATGCCTTATAAATCGATTCCTTATCTCTACATGGGTATTAATATGGATAAGTTCAAAACCGGATATCAGGACGGAATACTCGATCTATCGCAGGACGGAAACGTCTTGAAATTAAAAGGATCGATGGGCTTAGATAAAGATCTGGCCGACTTGTCCAAACGGCTTTATGCCAGAAAGCCAAACGGAAAATTCAGTAAATATTTGACGGATAAAACGCTTGGATTCTTTAACATTAATATCAATTCAGAAGCCTATTTACGTGATATGCCTAGTTATATGGCAAAATACTATGGCGGTTTATTAGGCCCTCAGCAAGATTTGGTGGAATGGGGTTTAATGGCACTTGAAGTTGCACTAGATGAGAAAGCAATTGCAAAGGTGATGCCGGGGGATCATCTTTTTGTGGTCAATGGTTTGCGCAAATTCCGCAAGGAATATATTGATTATAGTTATGATGATGATTATAACGCAACGGAAGTAAAGAAAACAAAGGATGAAACCTTACCGGTATTTATCTGGATGTTTACTTCGAAGGATCAACGTCTGATCAAAAAAGGACTGGATCTTGCGATTGCCAAAACCTTAGGTAAAACACAAGATGGTATCTATGCATTTGCGTCGAAAAAAGCAATGGATTTCCCGATGTACGTGCTGCTGAAAGATGATTTGGTGATGGTAAGTAATGATTCTTTATCGCTACATGATATCCGTCAAAATAAGATGACTGCCCCTGCGAATAAAGATTTTATTAAGTTGATGAAACAAAATAAAATGTCAGCAGCTTTTGACCTGCAAAAGTTGCCAGCCATGCTCCAGGAGATGGGTGTTAGTCCCGGAAGACAATGGGACAAAACTGTTGCACAACTGAATCAATATGGCAGTACGGCGATCACTTCGAAAGGAATTGTGGGGAACCGTATGGAGGCCGAAATGTCTTCAAAACTTCCGCAGACAAAAGAGGGGGCAATTAGCTACATGATCGACCAAATTTTATTAGAGATCGGAAAATAAGTATGGTACGAAGCATAAAACAATTTAATTGCAAAATTGTTTTATGCAATGTTTGTAATATTATGGTTATATTTTTATAATGTTAATATAATATTATGTGTTTTTAGAGGGATAATGGTACTTTTGTGGTTTGTTATTTATGATAACAGACAATTAAACGATTTATACTTAATAATATAATATGGGGATATTTTCAAAACTGTTTGGAAACAAAACTCAAGATTCAAAAATAAAGGTTGTTGGGGCACTTGCCTTTTTAGAAGTGGATATGCACAACCATATCCTCCCGGGAATAGATGACGGAAGTCAGTCCATTGAACAATCAATTGATTTATTGAAGGGCTTGGGAAGAATGGGATTTGAAAAATTTATTTGTACACCGCATATTATGGAAGGTGTGCATCCGAATTCAATACAAACAATTGAAGATGCCAAAGCCAAGTTGGTGAATGGTATAAAACACCTACCTAATATTCCTGAGATTTATCCTGCCGCTGAGCATATGATAGACGATGGAATTGCACGTTTGATCGATACCAATGAGCTTTGTGTGATGCCGGGGGGATATGTACTTATTGAAATGTCTTATCTGCAGGAATCTAAGGCTTTATTCCAAACCATTTTGGATATTCAAAATTTGGGTTATCAGCCAATATTGGCTCATCCGGAACGCTATAACTATTACCATTATAATTTCAATATGTACAAACAGATCAAAGATGCTGGTTGTATGTTGCAATTGAACCTCCTTTCGATCAGTAGATACTATGGCGTTGAAGTGAAATCTGCAGCGTTGACAATGATTAAATCTGGTATGTATGATTTTGTAGGAACGGATCTTCATCACAATCGTCATTTGGTCGCGCTTGAGGAAATCGTTGCGAAATATCCTATACGCGATTTGCTAAAAACCTGTAATATTTTGAATCCTACACTTCAGGATCATTTGGGTAGCAATGAGAATGTTATTGCCGCTGGATAAAGGAATAAAAATTTACGATACAGAGATGCCCAAAAGGCATCTTTTTTTGTTTCTGTCGAACGCAGCCATATGCTTATGGGGCGAATAATCAGTAGCTCTTTATCCTTTACTGGTGGGACGGATAGGCCGAAATTATTTTCGTTAAAGCATGTGTTTTGCAGTCATAAAATTTCGAAAATTTGGCTACTTTTGGATTTAGCATTTTTCATATGAGAGGAAACAGAATTTTTATTCAAGATTGGATTGCACACCATACCTACCAAAAAGCAAATGATATTGATAGTTATTATTTAAAAGTTGCGAATCAGATCAACGATAATTTATCAACTTTATGGTTTGAAGAACCAGAGACTAATGATCTTATCCAGACTGATGCCTTAAAAACATTAAGTATTTATCTGACCTGTTATCTGGAAGATGTTATTGCCAATACAGGGATATTTGCAGCTTTTAGAACTATTCACAAAGAGCTGTACAATCAATTTTTACCTTTCTACAAGGACGAGAATCTGTTGGACTACTTTCCCGAGGATATTAATAGTGAAGACGTTGCTGTGTTGACTTGGTTATTTTTTAGTGAACGCAACCCACACTTGTTTATCGATCCTCATGGCCGTTTGATACAGTTGATCACGGAATTGGCTTACGCTATTTTGGAGGAACATTATGAAGTGGCGCCAGAAAATCCCAAGTTAAAATTGGAATATTCACTGCATGAAAATGCGAATTACTTTGATGTTCGTAATTTTATAGAGAAACTTGTCGCCACAAATTATCTGACTGCAGGTGAGTATAATACCAACCTCAATCATCTTATGCAAGTTGCAGAATTGGGAAGATATCAACATGATCAGGCACAATTGCAGCAAATGGTCTACCGTGTTCGAGATAATCATTTTAACAATTATAGACTGCATTTATTTGCTCTTAAGTCATCTGAATTTGTTGCCGAAGTTGTGGGTAAAGGACATGCACTGTATAGTGCTGTTAAAACTCTGGGCAACCGAATCCATAGTTTTTTTGACTATGTAAAAATGGATGAACAATTTGTCCACGTAAAACATATTGGTACAAAAACAGAATTCAAAATTTTTAAGGATTCTATTCAAGAGTTTGTAGAACCATCAGAAGTATTATCGTTTTATATGGAAATCGTTCCTTGGAAAGATGCTTGGAATCTCTCCGGAATTATGACGGTGGTCAACCCTGAAGAGGTAAATTTTGATTTACCGGAACAATATGAGATGACCTACCGTATTGAAGCGATGAACGGTAAGGACAAGAGCCTGAAAAAAACAGAAAAGCAACTCAAAGATATGGGTAGAATATTCCAGTCTGAGCAAAAGGCTGCTGTAGCTTTTATGGAGGGGCGAGCAGTGAAGGAATTTGCGAGTGAATTCTTTCAAACATATCAGCAAAAATTCCCAAGCAAAGAAGAGTCACCACTTCCGGAATCGAAATTGGACCTTACGGCAGATGCTAAAGTAACGGTTTTCTTCAATCCAAAAACAGGATTAGAGGTATTTGGCGGAATAGAAGAGTTCTTTCCATTGGTGCATAATCCATTTATAGAAAAAGAAGAGAAAGGAACGAAAGCAGATGTCCCATTTGCCCGTTATTTCTTGAATCTATTGGTCGAAGACTTTTTCCCTAGTGAATTGCCAAAGTATTACGCTAATCTATTCAAAACGGAGGTAGATAAACAATTCTTCTTTCCGCTCGAAGAAGAAGTACTGGATTTTTTCCTGCGTTTTTATAAAAGGGGCAGTTACTTCCTAGGACCATTCCCACTAATAAAATAGCTATTCTTTATTTAACAAGCATACCATTTCCTTAAATCCCATTACAGCGAGCTATTTTCTGAATTTATTGTATCAATACATCTGGTAACTTTCTCAGCATGTATTGCCCCGCAGGTTAATTTAATGTAAATTAATCATAGCTAAATTGTTATAACTGCTTGCGGGAAGATGGAGCTTTGATCTGTGCTATACTTTCATTAAAGTATTTTAAAAAATTCTACCTAAACTTGTAGGGTCAATTATAAGTGGTGAAGGATGCCTATTGAAAACAAAACCATTCCGGATTTTAAAAATTTCTTTTTGTCTTATAAAGACAAAGTATATAAATATGCCTTTTTACATCTGAAAGAGGAAGGCATTGCTGCTGATTTAGTTCAAGAGACATTTTCGCGTATTTGGAACAAATGGAGCGAATTAGATCACAACAAAAATCCCCAGTCTTACTTATATACGATCGCAAAGAATCTCGTATTTGATGAACTAAGGAAGCAAAAGGTACGATTTCAATTTAATCTTGATGGGATTGACGCCTCCAATCTGGTGGACAATTCAAATGAAGAATCCATTCGTTTTAAAGACCTTGAGCGCGTCTATCGCGAAGCCATAGCGAAACTACCTAAAGCACGACTGGAGATCTTCTTGTTGAGCAAGGAAGAGTTTTTGGATAATCATGAAATTGCGGTCCGGCTTGGCATTTCTGTCAATACCGTAAGAGATCAATTGGTCAAGGGTAATAAATTTGTACGCCAGTATATTCTCGATAATTTTGAGATTTCAATAGCGCTATTGATTTTCTTAACTATTTTTTAGCGCGTCGTCGTCTTATCGTTCCTCTGGCACGTATATGTAATTAAAGACGGTATAGATGAACGATCCAAAAATAGCTTCGCTGTATAAAAAATACGTACTGGGTGAACTGAACGCTCAGGAAAAAGCCATATTCCTCGATCTGCTTACATCGTGTGAAATCGATGAGTTGCCGAATTTGGAAGAAATAATCGCCTTGGACGAAAGGGGATTTAATTTGGATACATCGACTTCCGATCATATTTTTTATGCCATTACGGGAACGGAATTAAACCCAAGAGTTTTACCTATTTGGAAACGGACAAAGCTTCTTGTGAGCATTGCTGCGATATTGTTAATGGTTGGTTTTATCTTTTTGTTTTCGTTGGTATTCAGGCCGGTGCATAGGGATTCAACTTTTACCACTATCCAATATTTTAATCCTACCAAGTTTGTCAAACGTGTTATTTTAAAGGACGGTACAAAAATTTCTTTGCGTCAGGGCGCTCGTGTTGCGGTAATATCCGATTTTGATAGAGATAGTCTACGAAAAGTAGTGTTGTCCGGTGAGGCTTTTTTTGAGGTCGCCAAAGATCCTAATAAAGCTTTTCTCGTTGTCAATTCAGGTGATTTTGATGTCAGGGTTTTAGGAACTGCCTTCAATTTGGCATGTACAGCACAACAAACACGTTTAGTTTTAAATCATGGCAAAGTTCAGGTTAAACACGGGGATCAACATTCTGTCATCAGCCCTGGGCAACAGGTGGATTATGATCCCCGCCAAAAACAATTTAGCGTCGTTGCTATTGATACCTCAGCGGCCTCCAATTGGAAAAGTGACTTCTTATCTTTCAATGAAGTTCCACTTTCGCAGATCGTGGATGATCTAAATAACCTTTATCCAGCCTATAATCTGGAGCTGATCGATTCCTTTCAAACAAAGAGCTTTACAGGCTATCTACCGGCAAGTGATCTCGAAAAATCGCTGAAAATACTTAACACCGCATTCAATCAAACAATTATCCATAAAAAGTAATCTATGAAAAGAACCAATTACTATTTAAAAATTATGGGGGGAGCACTGCTATTTCACTCTTTAGCGCTTCAGACCATGGCTTCTCAGTTTACTACTGGCGAAGGAATCGGAACTATCCTCACTAAAATGGAGAAGAAGTTCAATGTCAAATTTGGGTATGATGCCGCTATATCTAGTCAAAAAATCAATGCAATGGCTGATGTTGATCACCTCAAAAAAGATCAGATCGTTCAGTTTATACAGACGATTTCCAATGGAAATCTGGAAGTCAAGAAAATTGATGACAAGCTGTATGTTATTTCGAAAAGTAATAATGGTGTTGCCAGGAGAGATGTAATTGTTCCAATCGGTGTTCAAAAAGAGCTTCATGGTAAAGTTGTCGATCAGGAAACCGGCCAACCTGTTGTTGGAGTTACGGTGCGGGTGAAGGGCCTAGCTACAGCAGCAACAAGTGATGAACACGGTAATTTCAAGTTGCCAGGGACTTCGGAAGGGGTTGTCTTGCAGATTTCCTATATCGGTTATGAGACTAAAGAAGTCTCAGCTACGCATGCTGGATTAATTAAATTATCGAAGTCTTCCGAAGCTTTGGAGGAAGTTGTAGTCACGGCCCTGGGTATTAAACGGGAGCAAAAATCGCTAGGGTATGCAACGCAAAGTATCAAAGGGGGGGATTTGACCCGGGTAAAAGGAGTCGATGTCGGAACGACATTAACTGGACGCGTCTCAGGTGTCCGCGTGTTGAATAGCACAGAATTTAATAGTACGCCAGAAATTCAGGTTCGGGGCCTGACGCCGATCTTGGTTATAGATGGTGTTGCCTATGAAAATATGACATTGCGCGATGTTCCTGTTGATAACATTGAGGACATGACAGTTTTAAAAGGTGCGACGGCAACAGCATTGTATGGGAGTATCGGAGCGGGGGGAGCCATCATGATTACCACAAAGAAAGGGCTTGGTGAAAAAGGAACCGAAATTACTGTAAACAGTAATAATATGTTTTTTTCCGGTTACTTAGCGCTCCCAAAGGTCCAGAGTAGCTATTCTTCAGGTGAGTCCGGAAAGTTTAACAATAATGACTATGTATGGGGAGATAAATTGGACATTGGCCGGAAGGCAAAACAATGGAATCCTTTGACAAAGCAATTGGAGGAAATGGAATTGCTGTCCAGAGGAAAAGATAATTTTCATAATTTTTTGGAACCCGGATTTATTTCCAATAATACGGTAAGTTTTACAAATCAAGGTGAGTTTGGGAGTATCCGAACCTCAATAAATCATATTTATAACAAAGGCCAATATCCCAACCAAAAATTAAATATGACAAACTTGTCGGTTTCTGGGCAGACGAAAATAAGCAATAAGTTTGATCTTGAAACCAGGCTGGCCTACAATAGGAATTCATCTTCAAACAATTTTGGCTCAGGGTATGGAGATCAGGGATATATCTACAATATCCTTGTCTGGACGGGGCCGGAGTATGATCTTAAGCAATATAAAGATTATTGGGTAATCCCTGATCAGAAACAAAATTGGATGTATAATGGATGGTATGATAATCCTTACTTAATTGCGTACGAGAAGATCACGCCAAGCTTGAGTAATAAATTAAATGCCGCCGTTACACTGAATTATAAAGTGGGGGATTGGGGTAAATTGATGTTTAGAACGGGTTATGACTATTTAAGCGAGTCTAAAATACAGCAGAATCCGATTGGTATTTATGGCACTCGTGGTGGCTTTAAAGATTTTGGAGGATTTGACAGTAAAGGGAAGTATATGAAGGCTAAATATGATGGTTTTAGCTCTAATAATGATTTGATTTTTACGGGTAAAAAGACATTTGGCGATTTTACTTTGGATGGATTGGCGGGGGGCGCGGTTTTTTACCGTCAAAATAATAGCTTGATATCCAGAACAATGAATGGACTGTCTATTCCTGGGTATTATTCATTGAGAAACTCCATTGATCCGGTCAACTCCATTGAGTCTCGCGTGAAGGAGATGCGTAATGCAATCTATGGAAGGTTATCTATCTCATGGAAAAATGCAATATTTTTGGAGGCAACTGGACGTAATGACTGGTCATCGACTTTGTCCAAAGAGCATCGTTCTTATTTCTACCCTTCTTTGTCTGGAAGCGTTATTGTCTCCGATCTATTGGACAATAAACCCCAGTGGTTGGATATGTTGAAACTCCGCGGTTCCTGGGCTGTAACGAAGACGGTCCCAGACCCCTACGAAATCAATCAAGTCTTTCGGGTAAACAACAATGTGTGGGACGGTGCGCCAACAGCAACATATGCGGTTACCAATCCTGATTATCAATTTGATATTAAGGATTTTTCCATTTCCCCTACACAGCGTGATCTTACAGAGATCGGATTTGATTTTGCTGTTCTTAAAAACAGGTTATATGGTAATTATACTCGTTACTATCGTTTGTTACATAATCAGGCAATTTATAATAACATATCTTCCTTTACAGGTTTCAGATACCGATTAATCAATACACATGAAGAACGGATGACCAAAGGTCATGAAATCACATTAGGCGGTATTCCGATCAATCGCAATCAATTTAAGTGGGACGTCAGTTTGAATCTTTCTCAAAATTTGGAATATTTTCACACATTGGATCCCCGCTACTCAGGTGATGCATTGTATATACAAAAGGGGCTAAGAACCGATTATATCCTTTCAAAAGATTGGGAACGGTCACCAGATGGACAAATAATCCTTAATAAATCAGGTATGCCTATTTCTGCAAATTATGCAGCGCAATTGATCGGGTATTCTGCGCCGAAATGGTTTTGGGGATTGACAAATCAATTCAGCTATAAGGATTTCTCATTATCATTTAGCTTAGATGGAAGGGTCAAAGGGATGTCCTATTCAACGATGAACGCTCGTTTATGGCAAACAGGTGCACATCCGGATTCTGATAATGAATATCGCTATGAAGAAGTGGTCAATGGGAATAAAACTTTTATAGCCCCAGGCGTGAAAGTCGTCTCCGGAACAGTCAAGTATGATAATTATGGTCAAATTTTAGAGGATACCCGTGTGTTTGAAAAGAATGATAAAGTGGTGTCTTATGAGTCTTATTGGAAATCAGCTTATTCGGGAAGACAAAACTACTGGGATGAGACTTTTGTCAAATTACGCGAGTTATCTATCAATTATACGGTGCCCACTGCCTTTGCTCAAAAGATCAAAGCCAAAAAGGCCAGTATCGGCGTCACTGGGCAAAACTTATTTTTATGGACAAAGGAATATAGGTTTTCTGATCCCGATCGAGGACAGGAAGACTTGAGTTCTCCATCAATGCGTTACATTGGCTTTAATTTGAACGTGACCTTTTAAATTTATTGAATACAATGAAAAATAGATTCAACAACTATACATGGGGAATAGCCGTGGCCTTATTATTTGCTACAATGGGCTGTTCCAAATTTGAAGAGATAAATACAGATCCTGAGATGCCCAAAGTCGTTAATTCGTCGATGATATCCGAACGGATCATTTTAGGATTGGCAAATCCCCCTTCCCAAAAATCGTTTATGCAACCTTATATGTTGACCAAGCAGGTCGCGTGGACTGAACTTCCAGAGGGCTATCAATACAATAATCTTGGTGAAGAGGAATCCTCACTCACGGGCCTGAATGATGCGCAGTATATGGTGGACTTTGCCACAACTGACGGCTTGGCAAAATCTTATGCAGGCATCATGCATTTGGCACGTGCAATACGTTTTTTTGAGGGTACAATGAAGCTGGGCGATATACCCTATCGGGAAGCACTGCAAGGTGAATCCGAAAAAGTATACTTTCCTAAATATGATCTGCAGAAGGATGTCTTTTTGGGGATATTGGCTGAATTAGAAAAAGCGGATCAGTTGTTTCAGGCCGGAGATAAATTCACCGGAGATCCGGTTTATGCTGGTAACACTTTGCAATGGCGGAAATTTACCAATACCTTTGCATTAAATGTGCTCATTCAACTCAGCCGCAAGGCTGCTGATCCTGATTTGAAGGTGAAAGAACGCTTCAAAAAAATCGTTGATAGCGGCGTTTTGTTTGCTTCAAACGCTGATAATTTTCAATTGATACGTGCGGATAAAAGTGGCCAGACTTATCCTTTTTACAAAGTGAGCAATAGTTTTGTAATTTATCCGATGGTGTCTTCGGAAATAATAAATCCATTGAAACAAAAAAAAGATCGACGTCTTTTCTATTATGCGGCACCGTCTGCTTTAAAAGTTGCTAATGGTAAACAGCAAAATGACTTCGACGCTTACGTTGGTGTAGATCCTTCGTTGCCTTTCGGTGATATTGCAGATATCGTTGTAACGAAAGACTTTTCGAAATTAAATGATCGCTATTCTGAACTCGTCACTGGAGAGCCAACACAACAATATTCCTATGCACAATTCTGTTTTATTATGGCAGAAGCGACCGCACGTGGATGGATCGGTGGCGCTGCTGTGGATTGGTATAAAAGAGGGATTGAGGCATCTATGAAATTCGCGGCGGATAATACACCAAATCAAGATCAGTATACTCATAAAATGTTTATGGATGCAACTTATATTAGCGCGGCAATTGCAACATATGGACAGGAATTTCCCCAAGAAATCGAAAAGCAAATTGCGGAAATTATTTTGCAGAAATATCTGGCTAGCTATCTTCAATTGAGCTACACGCCTTACTATGATTATCGTCGCACCGGCTACCCTGTCTGGAAGGTCAATCCAAGTTCGAGCATGAACTCGGAAGCTACAGACAAAATCCCGGTTAGGTGGAAATATAAAGATCGAGAGTATAACTATAACTCTGAAAATGTGAAAGAGGCTGTCAAGCGGCAATTTAACGGAGTAGACGATCCAAATCAATCCATGTGGCTTCTTAAATAATATTTAATGCATTGATCTATTGATTTAATGTGAAAAAGCTATCCCCGTGCACCTTATCAATCGTGTGCGGGGATTTTTGTTAAAAACGTTACATAAAAAGCGCTGGCGAATGAATATATTCGTTGGTATACCATTTGAATTTATAAGAGAGACAAGAAATATTTTATGGATAGTAGAAGAGATTTTATCAAGAAGGCGTCTTTGTTGGCTGGTATTTTTGGTTTACAGAATGCTGTTCCAGATGCGATACAACGTGCGCTAGCAATTGAACCGGTTGCAGGGAGCTCATTTTTAGATGCTGAACATATTGTTTTATTAATGCAGGAAAACCGTTCATTTGACCATAGTTTTGGCACGTTGCGCGGTGTGCGAGGATTCAATGATCCAAGGGCAATTCAATTGCCTAGCGGCAATCCGGTATGGCTGCAAGCATCGGCCTCAGGCAAGACTTATTCGCCTTTTCGATTAGATATAAAAAACTCCAATGCCGCCTGGACAGGAAATCTTCCTCATTCTTGGGAAAATCAAATGGCAGCACGTAACAAAGGTAAACATGATAACTGGATTGAAGCAAAACGCCCGGGAGGGAAAGTGCTGAGTGAAATTCCGTTGACCATGGGTTACTATACCCGTGAAGATATTCCTTTCTATTATGCGCTGGCTGATGCATTTACGATCTGTGACCAGCACTTTTGTTCTTCCATCACAGGAACGACGACCAACCGGCATTTTTTCTGGACAGGAACTTGTGTACCCCATAAAGGTGCAAAACCTTTGATCCGCAACTCAGATATTTATTTTAACCGTTGGGCACATTGGAAAACCTTTCCTGAACGTCTGCAGGAAGCCGGTATTCCCTGGAAGGTATACCAGAATGAAGTCAGTATGGAGAGTGGCCTGAATGGGGAAGAATGGCTGGGCAATTTTACAGACAATAACCTGGAATGGTTTTCGCAATATCATATAGAATTTAAGAAGAGCCATCTGGAATTTATGCGCAAGCGTATTTCTGAACTGCCTGCTGAGATCCAGGAGCTTGAAAAAACATTGGCGAATAATGGAACTGAAAGCGTCCAGAAAACCCAAAATAAGCTTAAGCAGAAACAAGAGCAGTTGCGAAGCTATAGGAAGCAGCTAGAACGGTTGACCGAGCAGGCGTTTCAAAAGCTCCCAAAGGAGCAAATCGCATTGCATGAACGTGCTTTCCAGACAAATGAGGATGACGCGTTTTATCGTGAGACGACTTCAGTATTACACGAAGGAGAACAGATTACTGTACCAAAAGGGGATGTATTACATCAGTTTCGGAAAGATGTAAAGTCTGGGAATTTACCTACTGTATCTTGGCTGGTTGCACCACAATGTTTTTCTGATCACCCGAGTGCACCGATGTACGGGGCTTGGTATGTGTCCGAAATTCTGAATATTCTGACTGAAAATCCTGAAGTTTGGAAGAAAACAATTTTTGTGCTCAATTATGATGAGAATGACGGTTATTTCGATCATATTCCACCGTTTGTAGCTCCTAATCCGGCAGATGCCCGGTCCGGAAAAACTTCAGCAGGATTGGATTATAGCGATGAATATGTGAGTTTGGAACAGGAACTTGCCAGTGGCGAGAAACAGGAGCATGCCACCGAGGGGCCGGTTGGTCTGGGCTATCGGGTGCCATTGATCATCGCATCTCCATGGAGCAAAGGTGGCTGGGTTAATTCGGAGGTGTGCGACATCACTTCGACCATTCAATTTATGGAGTATTTCTTCGACAAGAAGCTTGGTAAGGATGTGAAAGAACATAACATCAGTTCGTGGCGCCGTGCCATTACGGGAGATCTGACTTCGGTATTTCGGAAAGCAGAAGGTGGTGTTCATGTGGAGTTGCCTTTCTTGAACCGTAACCAACAGATTTATGCAATTGATCAGGCCAAATCCAAACCTCTACCAAATAACTTCCATGTATGGACTGCTGATGAAATGCAAGCCTTACAAAATACAGGAAAGGCTGCACAATTGGCAAGACAGGAAAAAGGCCAAAAAAACTCCAATGCGCTGGCTTATGAGTTATATGCAAGCGAATCTGTTGATAAGGACAGCGTAAAACTGACGATGTCCGCTGGGAATAAGCTATTCGGAACGAAATCCTTAAGCAGTCCTTTTAATGTGTATAGTGGACCGAGCTATAAAGATGGTGTCAGTTTCTGGCCTTTTGCGGTGATTGCAGGTGAAGAATTGAGTTTTGACTGGAATCGTGCTGACTTTAAAGATGGATATTATGATTTAACCGTATACGGGCCAAATGGATTTATGCGTAGCTTTAAAGGGGATAGGGAATCTTTGTCCCTGGTCGCAACTTATGAGATCGGGAAAAAAGGTATTCCCACGGGAAACCTGATCTTGGAAGCGAGCAATAAAGGAGACAAGGTGCTTCATGTGCAGGTGAAAGATAATGCTTACAGTTCCTGGAAGAAAAATACCGTATTGGGTGCTGGTAAATCTATCAAGTGGGTTGTAGAATCCCAGAAAATAAGTGGTTGGTATGATATTACTTTGCAGATTGTCGGAAGTAAATTTGTTCGCCAATTTGCCGGTCGTGTAGAAACGGGCAGCCATTCGAAGACTGATCCACAATTGGGATAATAATCACCAGATATAAGTTGCTGCTATGAATTTGGCTAACCCATTTCTAATATAGAGAAAGCCCCTAGTTTTATAATTGGGGGCTTTTGTGTTTTGAGTTGATATTCGGTTTTTATTTTTTAATCCAATCTTCAAGCAAAGTTTTTAATTTTGGATCGCTTGGTCTTGGACTATCTGCTGTGATTAAGTTCCCAGCTTTGTCAATCAGCAAATAACGTGGAATAGAATTGACTTTGTAAGCATTTGAAAGTTCGTTGTCAGAACCAGCATGCAGCTGGATACCTTTTAACTTTTTCTCTTTCACGTAGCTGTCCCATTTGGGTTTGTCTTGATCTACTGATACACCGACAAAGGCTACAGGTTTTCCATTGAATTCTTCATTTAATTTCTCCCAATGTGACTCTTCGGCACGACAAGGACCACACCAGGTCGCCCACATGTCAATCAAAACAACTTTGCCTTTAAGATCTGCAAGACTTGTTTTCTTTCCATTTATATCAGGATAATTAAATTGAAATGCAGGAACACCTGTTTTGGTTTCGACCAGTCGTGCTTCTACAGCTTTTGATCGTTCGAGTTGTTCGGGTAGCGTAAAATATTTTTTATATTTTTCATTCATTTCTTGAAAGTCACTATACGAACGTGCTCCCTCAAGTCGTTGCAATACATACTGTGCTTTAAGTACGTCTGGACCTATTGCCGCTACTTGTTGATCAAATGTTGGTTTGGAGGAAAGATCCAGCTTCCGGTAAATTATATTACTCATAAAGCGATCGCCGTAAGGAAATTTTAATAATTCCGTTGTTAGGTAACGGTCAGCATTGAATTGTGTATAAAAGTCGCTCATTTCCTCTTTGCTTGGGTGTGCGCTACATGGCATATATAGGTAGGATATGGCATAATAAGCGAAATCGTAATCCACGAGTTCAGGGAAAAATTTGTCGAAATTCGGATTCCCGGTCTTGACGCTCTTTTTGATACCGTCTAATTTTCCTTTGAACTGCTCAACTTCGGGAAAGAAATCGACATAGGTACTTATTCCTCCTGGTGTTGTACCTTTATCGTGGAATGTTTTTGCTTGTTTGTCCCAAGCGTAGAGCGTCTCATTTTCAGGGCTATTTTTACCCGTAAGCTCATAGTCATTTTGTGTCAGTTTGAGATTCAGATTTTCATTGCCTTTGAAATAGAAACGAAAGAGGCCTTGCTGATTTTGGGCATTACCACTGCCGAGTGCATATAAACCTTCATACTCAGGTGTAAAGCGGAACGCGAATCGTCCTAACACATCGGGAGTGGATGTTGCTATCTCCTTTAACCGTCCGTTCAATACTTTAAATAGGCCGACACGTTTTACTTTTGTGGCATCTGTCGTTCCGGTAATGTTGCTTTGCTGTTGTGCAAATACGACAACTGAGCAAGCCAGGGTGGTGAGCAATAAAATGGTTTTTCTAATCATGATATAGAGCGTTAACTTAATTTAAATGGAATAATTTTCTTAATATCCTTGGCCTTATATAAGCTGGTGTCTTTTTTTGCAATGGCTTCTTTTAAATCCAGCAGGTCCTTTTTATCTATTGTTAGAAACGGAGATGCTAAATCTGATTTTAATAGCTTTTCCATCCATTTGGAAGCCTGATCAAAATCTTTTAAATAGTAATGTAACAGGGTCAGCCGATAACTGTCCACAGGATCCAATCTTTTTCGTTGTTCTTCTGCTAGATATTCCGCCCGTATAGATTTCAGGATTGTCGGATTTTTTGACTGATCCAGAATGACTGTTCCGAAGGCGTTGCTCCGTTCGTCCCAAGTAGGATAGAGTTTATATTGGTCAATCAGCGTAAAATAGGTTGCTGCATCTTGGGAGCCAGTATAATAATCGGTAACGAATCCAGGCAAAAATACATCCCATAATTTATCATTGAATGTGGGACGTATATAGGCCAACATGATTTTCAAGCTATCTAGCTGCTGTGCTGTCCCATATTGTTTACTTTTTGCTTTGGCAATTGTTGAAATTTTGTTGCGGAGTAGATTCCCACCATATAGTTTAATCAATTTTGGCAGATTGTCATAAGCCCAATTATTATATTTTGTGAAGGAAGTAACACTATTTGCCAAAAAAGCAGTCTCAGCGAACAGATCCTTTTGTTGCCCGAGATAACTTTCGAGTTCCGTAAAATTATGCTTTTCACCTGTTTTGATAAAACGCTCACTGTAAGCGGCGGGATAGCTATTGTCCAACGTATTGTTAAATGCGAGGTATTGTCCAGATTTATTGCGCTGGACAGCATCCTTTAATAGGGGAACAAATCGGTCTACGCCAAAGAAACCAGATTCGGTCATTAGCGTTCTACCTTCGGGGCTTACGATAACATAGGTTGGAAATCCCGGAGCACCATATTTTCGTGCTAATTTCTTTCCGTCCGTTTCTTTCATCACATCTGTTTTGTACAGAATATAATTATCATTGAGTTCTTTAGTAACAGCCGGATCCGGAAATACTTGCTTGTCCATTTCCGCGCAGGGCATACAGCCAACAAAGTACAGATCTATCAGAATGAGTTTGTTTTCCTTTTTTGCCTGTGCTTGGCATTCCGCATAAGTCCTGAGGATTTTTTTTTCCTGGGCAATAGCCTCCATTGAAATGAATACGCCGTAATAGGCTATGATAATATAAAAAATAAGCTTTTTCATATGATTTGTTTTGAGAATTGAGGGTATTATATGTTTTAGCGTGATTAGATATTTACGGTATGATCATCAGTCGTTGTAATGGAAATGGATTCTCCCGTTGCTTTTAATCGAATCTCATCTATGAGGGATGGATTTTTTTTCAATTGATCGACCGTATAACTGTCTATGCGTTGGATCAATGTGCCTGTTTTCAGACCACTTGGTGCGTCGGCAGCACCTACAGCGCCAAGTGCTTTCAGCTTCCCGGTATTATCCCAGCCAAACTGATAATTCTTAATTAAAAAATCCTGCGGATGGTCATGTAAACTATTGGGGGAGAAATATACCTCGCCTTCTGCCAGATTTATGGTGATATTATAGCGGCTTAGTAGGCGAACCCCAATTGAACCATCAAAGCCAGGCTGCCAATGTTCATTGCCTGCACTGCCGCCCATTAGTGTTACAGGTAAGCCCTGCATAGGGGGGAGGGGAGAAATGGCAAATTGGTAGCTTTTGCCTACAAAGGTGGGCGAGGAAACACCCATGCTTACGGTTGCGGCCTGCGCCTCGGCTTTGAATCCGCTAACAAGCAGTTTGTTTTGACATACAAAGGGACGGAAGCAGATCAGGTCGTATGAAGCGCCTGTATCGAAAACGAAATGTCCAGAGTAACTCTTATCCTTGACAATCTCAAGCTGCCCGGATAGTATCATTACCCCCGCAGGCATTGTAATCGGTACGGCAGTTCCCTTACCCTTGTATTGAAAATCGCCAAAATCGTACAATGAAATCGTATTTTTATCGTAATCGATGTGTGTGATAAATTGGCGTATCAGGGTATTACCAATAATGCCATCACCTTCTTTGCCCATTTCAGGAAAGATCGCAATACCCTGCCCTGCCAGTTTAAGCGTGTCCAATAGAATACTATTGTTGTCAGATACCTGAATTTTTGTGTTACCGCCGACGACAGAAGCGTTGTTTTCACGCGTTACCTTTAGGCCAATATCATCGGCAAGTTGCTGGTTTACCGCCATTCCGTCTGCCCCAGTGTCAAACAGGAGTCTTAATGGCCTTTCATATCCATTGATTTTGACCTGCAGGTAAATGGAGCCATTCTTGTTTTCAAAAGGAATAACCGCCCGTAATTTGGGAGCGTTCTCTCTTTTTAACCCATATAGTTGATCAAAAAGACTGAAATATATTAATTTCCCCTTATGATCAACTAGCGCTTGATTGCTTGTTGTCTTGCCCTTTGTATCGGTAACCTCTATTTGAAGTAATGTTCCTTTTTTAGTTTTCTTGTCCGATAGAATATTGGCTGCTTTTAGGGGATAATTTTTGATAATTTGGTTTAAGCGGAAGCTGGCTCCAGCACCAGTATGTCCAGCTATGGAAAAATTTGGCGCCAGCTCAGCGCTTATGAAAGAGCTGTCTTTTTGTTCAAAGCAAGTGAGTAGTTTGGCCGGCAATTGGGTTGCGAGCTGAGCTTTTGACCACGATGCTAAGGCTGTTAACAGCAAGAGAGCTCCGGCTTTTATAATGGATTTATAAGTCATGGCAATACAGAATAAATTAGCGTATTTAGTGAAGGATGTAAAAGGATTAGAAGCCGTAGATCTTTTTCAGCGTAATGTCAATGTCGTCTGTTGCCGAGGCTACAACGCGCAAAATGATTTTTCCATTTTCATCCAAGAGGATTTTTGTTGGAAAACCACTGATCTGATATGCTTTCACAATATCCATTTGCTCTTTGTTCTCGTTGTTTAGCACATTTGTCCAAGACAAGTTGAGTTCTTCTATGGCTTTGCGCCAGCTCGCTTTGGATTCCTCCAGTGTTTTGCCCCTTTCTTGGGCAATACCGATGATTTCAAAGCCTTTATTTTTGTAGCGATTGTAAAGTTGCTGGAGGTGCGGCATACTTGCACGACAAGGGCCACACCAGCTGCCCCAAAAATCAAGTAGAATGATACGCCCTTGCATCTTTTCTAATTGAAAAGGCGTTCCGCTAGCGGTGATTCGTGAAAACAGTGGTGCGGTTTTCCCTTTCGCAGTCACGCTTTCTTTTGCGATTGTCGAAGCTACTGTTGTCCCCATTTCTGTTGATTTGTAGTTGGGATCAAGACGGTTAAATGCTAATTTATAGTCTTCGGAAGTATAGCTAGACTTCATTCTGTATAGCAAAAACAGACTGACATAGGATTTAGGATGATCTTCTATAAATTTTTTCTGAAGAGCGATTTCCTTTTTGCCCAATTGGCTAAGTTGCTCGAGTATGATTTTGCCCTCTGTAGGTTCTGAGCTTATCTTTCCTTGGAGAATAGGTCTGTATAATGTATTTTTTTGCTTTACAAATCCCGCTGTCGACTGACGCAGGTTATTATATTCATTGTTTTCTTTCCCGCCTTTAACCTGCGCTAAATCAAGTTCCTCGGCATTGGCGTTTATAAAGATGTCATCTTCAGAAATAAAAATATTGAGCGGATAGCGCATGGCTTGTTTTATTGCGCTGGCGTTTGGTTCTTTGCCAATAGTCCTTAAGGTAGCATCAACTACCCGTGCTTGTTTTGGGATCTTGATTTCAAATGATCCATCATTTATTGGAGTTGCAAAACCGACCCTTTTGCCTTGACCATCAATAAAAGAAACGCTTAACTTCGTAGCGGGCTCTGCCGCAGATGATGTAATTTTTCCTTTGATTATAACGCTATCCCCCTGCGCAAACAGAAGCGAGGGAGATAACGTTAAAAATAGGAAGTAAATCCAAAGTTTGTTCATACCTATTTCGTTGCTAATACTTTTTCCAGGAGTTGTTTTAATTCTGGGTTCGATGGACGCGGTGAATCTATGGTGACAACTTTTCCCTGTCTGTCAAAAACCATAAAGCGCGGAATACCCGTAATTTTGTAATATTTGGCAAAATCTCCCCATCCGGAAGCAAAAAGTTGTAAGCCACCAAGTTGCTCATCCTTAATCATTTTTAGCCACTTCGTTTTATCTTTTTCTTCATCAACCGAGATACTTACCACCTGAACATCTGTACCGTGCATTTCTTTTTCAAGTTTTTTGAGATGCGGTATTTCTGCTTTACAGGGGCCACACCAGGTTGCCCATACGTCGATTAAAACCACTTTTCCCTTTAAATCGGCAAATTTTATGGTTTTCCCGTTATTGTCAGGAAAAGAAAAGTTAAGCCCTTGGTCTCCACTTTTTAGCTGAGCCATGTCATTCATGATGCCAATAGCACGTTTCTTTTGACTTGCAGTCATAAAATATGACTGGTACTTATCCGCGGCTTCCTTATAACTGGCATAATCTTTTTGTCTTGCTAGATAATTCAGTATAGCATCACCCTTTAAAGTGTCATTGGGAAGGAAATCCAGATCTTGCTGGAGACCAATGATGCCTTTTCCCGGAGGAATATTCGCCGTACGACGAGATACAAATGAGATGGCGTTCAAAGTGCGGTTTGCCCAAGGAGTTTGATAGACTAATGCTGCGTTTTTTGCGAAATTGGCTAACGTCAGGCTTTTGTAGTAATCCGTATATTCTTCTACTGCAGGATGTGCTGAACGTGGCGTATTGAGGAAGTTCGTCGCGTTGGCGGCAAGATCCCATTGGATATAATCCTGCAGTTTGCTGTCAAACCTGGGGTTTCCACTTTTATTATTTTTAGTGAAGGTATTTGCTTTGGCAACAGCATGCTCCAGGTCGGGGAAGAAATCGACAAAAGTACTTTGAGCTTTCATCCAGTAGAATGCCTTTTGTTCTACTGGACTTATTTCGTCGTGCCAACGGCTGAGAATCTGATTTTCTTTGCTGTTATTCGTTCCGGTCAATTGGTAATTTTTTTCGGAGATGGTAAACTCAAGTTGGTCGCCCGGCTTGAAATAAAAGATATTATTATCGGTTTGACTGCCTGTTGTTCCCGAACCAATGGCGTAAAATCCTTCGTATTCGGGGTAGAACGTGAAACCAAACTTTTTATCCAATTGAGGTTGAGCTGAAGCAATCTCAACCATATCACCTTCTAAAACCTTAAAAAGCTTAACCGGTTTGACAAATTCCTTGTCAAATATGCCTTTGATTTGAACTGGTGATTGAGCGAAAATTGTACTAATCGCGAATATTGTTAATGAAGTTAAGATATGTTTTTTCATTTAGTATTTTATAAGTAATTGTGGACTAATAAGACCAGGGATAAGTATAATCGGAGACGGATGGCGCAATGTAGATGAGTGATCGTGCTATTCCGGTCCCTTCGAGCGTCTGTACAGGATTTGAATCTAAATTACCCGAGTTTTTTGTAAACATTTTAATTTTATAATTCGACCCGATTTTTGTTCCAATGACGACGAAATTGAAAGCATATCCCGATTCTGAGTATTTTAGATGTTTGATAAAAGTAACCTGTTCACCTCCAGCGGTGCTAAACTGCAATTGTTCAAAACCATTGCTAAGATTTCTACTATATACTTGGTTGTTGTTGACAAAGTAGAGGAGATTTTCGTCTTCGAATAATAAAGTATGCAGGCTCGCTTCGTATAATTTAGAGGAAGGTCCTATGCTATCTTTTTTTATTTTTAGGACAAACTTGTTCTTTTCTAGCGTACAGAGGGATTTTAAACTAGGGTCAGTTTTGTCCTGCAATATTGCATAACCAACCGTTTTGTAGTAATAATCGGGGGCCGGTAAATAAATATTAGACTTCATTCCCAAAAACAACGCTTTTTGATTGTTATTTGTCGTGCTGAAATCATTGGTAGCATCATTTGAAAATATGGTCATACTGGAGCCGGATCCATTTGCGAGCGTGACGAAATTTCCGCCTAGGTTATCAAATAGAATAGGGTCATTGCTAGCACCAGAGATCATAAATTTTGATAATTCATAGGCGCTATTCTTTCCATCAATCATCGCTTTGTTTCCAAACTGACCAGTATTAGCGCTCATAGCATAGATATTATATAGCTGTCCATTATTAAGAATATAATTAGCGCTACTTCCTACAAAAGCTCCCGTAGTTCCGGATATCGTTTGTGGCCCTCCTAAGAATAAATTCTGCTTATCCCTTATTTTCTTTAGATTATTGACATTAATAGCTTGTATATCTTTTTCTGTTACAAGAAATAATGCCCGGGTATTAGAATAAGAGCTGGGGTTTAACACATTGCTTTTGTAACTGGAAGAAAAGCTGATGAAATTTGCCTTTCCTGCTATTTTTTGATTATTTGCAGTACTGTATACATTTTCGATTTTTCCATTTACCACATTATTTTGCGGGGTTAGGTGTAGATCTAAATCCGAGTTATTACCATCGTCTTTTAGGACATACCAACCCCGCGTAAACTGTGTACTTACAGTTACGGTGGCATTCTTGTATTGGGTATAGCCTGTTTTTTTGTTTTTCACAATACAAACGACAACCCAGTCCTTGGCATCCTCGGTGATATAATAGCTTAGATTTTGGTTACGGGAGATTGTGTCCAATGGTTCGCTTCTACCTTGTACATTTGTTTCGTAAAATCCCCATCTATATTCTAACTCACCTTCTTTATTTGATTTTGCAGAGGGGGATATTTTTAAAGTATCTTTTAGTGAAATGACTGTGTATTTTGACTCAATTCCTTCAATATCAATGTGCTCCTTTTCGCTATAGTCATAGTTGCTTTTATCTTTTGAACAGGATAAAACCAATAGAAATCCTAGGAGTAATAGGTAAATATTTATCTTTTTCATCGCTTCTGATTAATTAGGGAAAGTAATGAGATCACCGTTTTCAGCGCGTAAGGGCGCATCAGGATGTTGCTTATTGTAATCTATCACAGCCATCCCAAGGACAGATTTATAATAGTTCATTTGATCTAGAGGTAGGGTCGCTATAAAGTTTTGATCCCAACGCTGAGCCGTAACCTCGATCATAAATTCATGTTTTCGAACGCTGTATGCTCCGAAATAATAGGTGGAATAGGAGGCTGTCCAAGCATTTGGTTGGCTTAGGCGATCAGTAAACTGTAGCTTTCGCCAGGATTTGGTGGGTTCACCGATAGCAAAGTTAGCGTTAGCGACAATGGAAATACCGAGATTGACGGTCTTACTTTTTAATTCGCCATCTCTTAAAATAACGATCGGTACCCTTGCGTGTACAGAGTCGGATTTGATAACGTAGAGATCAGCGACAGCAGGATCATCAAATGGGATAAAGTGTTTTCCCGGGACTGCATTTTCTATGCCCTGCAATTGGACTTGTTGAAGCTGATATTTTCGGTCTTTTTTTGATGTTTCGCCCACGGTGTAGATATCAAAATATACGGTATCTTGCTTCGTGTCCTGTGATTCGTAGAAGAATGTTTCAGATTTTAACGAGTCGGTATATTCATTGAGTTTGAGCGTCGAAATGGGTGGCCCAAATTGGACTCTTGGAATATCATCAAATATATAATATTGGTCTTTTTTGCAGCTAATGAACGAGATGCATGCGATACCAACTATAATTAATATAAAATATGGTTTCATAATGGAGGTTAATTAATGGATTCAACTGTTGGCATGGGCAAGAGGTAATTGACCACTGCATTTGAAGGGGCAAATAATATTTGCGGTTTTGGGATATTCAGTCTTTTGTAAGCGTAATACGCCTGTCCTTCCCCATAGAATTCCTTTCGATATTCCTTGATAATCTCGCTCTGTAGGGTTGGCAGGTCTGCGGGTATTGATAGTCCGGAGATATTACGGTTCGCTCTAAAGGTTTTTAGATATTCCAAGCCTTCAGTGAAAGGAGCTGTTTCAGCCAATATCAAATAAAGTTCACTGGTGCGTATCATTGGCAGTTGTTTGTAATCGGTTAAAACAGTCACATTGTCGGCCGTAACCCAAAACTTTTTAATCACATTGTATCTGGAACCGTTGGTCAATGTAACAATATTCCAAAGTGAAGATTCTCTAAAATCAGTTCCGGTATTGCCGTATAGTTGATTTGTGATGGTTGTTGCAGATGTACCTTTGCGATAAGTTGCGTTGCCAAAGTTATCTGTATAGGTTGTTGCTAAATCAAAAGCGTACAGTCCGAATATCTGTTCAGAAGTGAGGATATAGTTGGTTGTGGTAAAGTCTTTCCCAGTGGCTAACTTGAATTTAACTTCTCCATCCGCATCTTTTGCGTCAATCACCTCCTTAGCGGCTTTATACGCATTGTCTTTGTCTCTATACCATAAACTTGCACGAGATTCTAACGCTTTCATCGCATAATAGTTCATGCGCATATTGCGATAGGACATGAAATCATCTAGTGGCTTGTAGTTGCTTGCGAATCCATTGGGATTTCTAACATCGTTCATCGAATAGGACAGCATGGGGTCAAATTCTTTGATAAGCTCTTCGGCTTGTTTTAGATCTGTGAAAATTTTGCTTTTATATTCTTCATAAGAAATATGTTGATGGATTTCTCTGTTAAATTCAGTTACATAGGCGAGCTGATTTCCGATCTCAGGTTCAGTTGGTATAGGGCCATAAAGGCGCATCAGATCAAAATGGATGTAGGCACGTAAGCCTAGGCATTCTGCTTTAATGACCTGATATACTCCTTCTGTCTTAAAGATGGATTTATTGGATTCTAGATTCTGAAGAATAGCATTTATTGCGGCAATTGTTGCATATTGTTTGGCAAATATCGCATTGAATTGATCAATTACGCGATTGTCAGAATAATTGAAAAGTCCGAGCTGTTGTTCCAGGGAATTCGTCGTTATATCCCAGCTCGAGATTAAACTTTCTATTGTGCCAAAAGTTAAGGCTTTCCCATAGGTTGTATTACTTTTTGCCGAAATATAAACGCCAGCCAAAGCATCTTTAAACCCCTGTTCTGAATCGAATAATTTATCCGCTGGTATTTGGGTTCGAGGTAAGACATCCAGAAATTTATTGCATGAACCTAAAAATAGGAAACTTACTAAACTCGTTAATATGATATATTTTTTCATTTTATTAAAATGTTGCGTTGAGACTAAAAGTTACCTGCCTTGAAAATGGATAATTTGTTCCTCGTTCTTGGCGAATACTCGAAATGATAAATGGATCAGATACATCCAGCCCTATATTGACGTTTTCGAACCCAATTTTCTTGACCCAATTCATGTAACGGAAATCATACTGGAAGTTGAAACTTCTCGCATAAATGGTGTTTTCATCTTGGACAAATCGCGAAGTTTTATAGGTTGGATTTGTGTTTAAGAGTCCTTTGAATGGTGCATAATCGCCGGGATTTTGCCATCGGCCAGTATAGACGCGTTCATCTACATTATATTTGTAACTGCTGGTTTCAACTCGTTCAGCCAAGGTTCTATTGTATGCCTGACCGCCAAAGCGATAACCCAGCGATGCTGTAAATGTAAATCCTTTGTAGCGTAACATTGTGTTGAAATTACCCCAAACTTTAGGATCTGTGTTTCCGACAGCAGTTACATCTTTTGACGCCCAGGTGTAAGTTGGTGTACCGTCAGCAGCGAGATAAAGCTCTTTTCCTGTGCTCGGGTCTATCCCGAGGGATGGAACTACCCAAATGGCGTTACTCGAATATCCCTCGATGTACATTTTGTTGGCATTATAGAGATCCCCCTGAAGTGTTTTTTGCGCGTCTTTTAAAGCTTGTGAGGTTTCAAGTACCTTATTTTTGTTATGCAATACCGAACCCGATACTGACCAGGTTAAACCGGTGGGCTTTTTCATCAGATAGACTGTTGCATATAACTCGAATCCTTTATTCCGTAATTTTCCGATGTTGGCTGTATAATAGCCTACACCACTGGATGCGGGGGTATTAATGGAGGAAACAAGGTCATTGGTGTTTTCAATATAATAGTTCGCCTGTAAAGTTAAATAACGGTCGAAAAGGTCGACATCTGTCCCAATATTGTATTTAAGCACTTGTTGCCATTTTAGATCCGGATTTCCGAGCCCCATGACATAAGCTCCCAGCCAATTATAATATCTATCGGAAGTGTAATAACCGTAAGTGGTCAAAGCCTGGTACGTATTGAATTTTGTAGACCCGGATGTCCCTACCGATCCACGCAATTTAAGGCGGTTGACGATTTCATTCTTTTTAAAGAACTTTTCTTCGTGTAAATTCCAACCCAGACCTGCTGACCAAAAAGGAGCGAAACGTTTATTGGCGCCAAACTGGGAAGAACCATCCATACGGAACGTTCCGTCGACAAAATAACGATTGTCATAATTATAATTTGCATTTCCAACAAAGCCAACGGTTCGATAGTAGTACTCATTACCTGAAGGTTTTCCATCCTTCATATATTGCAATGCCATCGATGGAAAATCTAGATCACTGTTTGGAAAACCTTCTGCGGCGTTTGTCAGTTGCGAGGTGTTATCCTGGAAAATATTTGCCTCGGTTCCGACAAAAATCTGATGTTTTTCTTTTATTTTTTTGCTGTAGGATAGATTTAAAGCTCCTTCATACTTCATTCCTCGATTGAGACCAATCCAATAAGCTCCTTTTCTAAAGACATCAACTCCAGTATAATTGGCAAAGTCAGTATGCTCTGCCGGTTTGAACGCATCTGACTGTTTATCCGATTTCGTAAAGCTGAATTTACCAATTAATCTTAATCCTTCTTGAATCGACCATTCTACAGCGGTCTGATTGGTAATATCTGTTTGTTCTCCTTTGTCAAATGTTTTTAGGCTAGCATTATACAAGGGGTTCGTTGGCAGGGTGGTCCATATATTTGAATAATCAGTTGTGCCCGGATCTCCCAATACTTTATTTACATTTCCATCTTTATCATAAGGGCGCCAATACGGATTGAGGTCAAAATAATCGCTGAATGATCCATATGGTGACTGTTGATTCTTAATATTATTAATGTTTAAATAGTTCCTAAATATTAAATTTTTGTAAGTATAAGATAGGGTGATAGATCCATTCAGTGTATTTCTAGAAGAGCCTTTCATTACACCGGCTGTATTGTTGTTTTGAATACCTGCTGAATATCGGAATTGGTTATCACCGCCTTCCAGTCTTAAATTACTTCTTAATGCATAGGAGGTGCGCAGTGGAATAGCCATCCAGTCCGTTTCTACGCCGCTATTAACTTCATCTAACAGAAAATTATAGTAACGTTTATTCGGAATGTCGGTACTTGCGTTCGGTGAGTCATAAAGGCCGGTAATACGTTCTAGCTCCAGTTTGTCTCTTGCATTAAGGAGGTGGTAAGCCGATAAGTCGGCATTTTCAACCTTTAGCTCTGATCCAAAACTTAGGCGTAATTTGCCCGGTCTCGGAAGTTTTGTTGTAATGACGATGACACCGTTAGCACCTCGGGAACCGTAAAGCGCAGTGGCGGCAGCATCTTTCAAGAGAGTAATCGATGCAACATCGTTTTCATTAATATCTATCAGTGCCTGAAGCGATGTCTGGAAGCCGTCTAAAACAATCAGCGGTGTGTTAAGCTGACTTGCAGATTCGCTCTGAATTTCATTCACATTGGGGATACTGGAGTTTCCACGCATCTGAATTTCTGGAAGTCGATTCGGATCATTACCGAAAAGATTATTCTCAATAATATTAAACGATGGATCGATATTCCGTAAGGATGTCACGAGATTTCTAGCACCGTATTGCCTGAGTTCTTTTGTTGTAATTGTACGTGATGCTCCCGTAAAACTTTTGTCCTCCTTCTTAAAAATACCTGTAGAAACAACCGCTTCCTCAAGAGCATTTTCCTGTTTTTTTAAGCGGATAACCATCTTATCTGGATTTAAGCTCGCTTTAATTTCCTGTCTTTCGTAGCCTAAGGAAGTTATGACCAGAATTTCGTTTAGTGAAGATATTGGCAATATGAAGCTTCCATCAGCCTGGCTCATTACACCTTTTCGTATGTTGTCTTTGAGGCGAATTGATGCTCCCGAAATTGGCTTTCCTTCGTTGTCGATGACTCGTCCTTTTACATATTGCTGCTGCATAGCCAATACGATCCTATCAACGTTGGGTGTTGCTATGGTAATTTGTTTGGGGTGCATCGCATTCTTTTTGATAACTACTGTTTTATCAAAAAAGTCATAAGACAGATTGGCTTTACCAAGGATTACATTTAATGCCTGTTTGAAGGGCATTTCTTTGATTTCCGCCGATAAATCAATGATCTGGTTTATCTCATTTTTCTTGTAAAAAAATGAATAACCACTTTGTTTTTCAAGGTTTTTCAGAATCGATTCCAAACTAGATTTCTGCTTTTTTAAGCTAATCTGTTGGGCATAGGTATGTGCGTCTACTTGTGACAGTCCTAAACCGATCAGTAGGGTGATTAAGTTGATCCTCATGAGAGATCTGGATAAGGCGCGCGCAAAAAGAGGCGTTGGTTTTTCATAAGTTCGTTGCACACCGGACGCTGTGTTAGCATCCAAGTGAGAAGCATGAAAATCTTTCTCCTTCTTAATGAACGGAGTTAAGGTAAATTTCATTAAATTCGTTTGGTTTTAACGTGTTAATAATTTAGAAGTTAGACGATACTTTAATACCAATAAGTTGGACGGGTTCTGCGCCAACAGGATCCGTCTTTTATTGCTATTAGTAGGCTCTTATTAGGGTGGGAATTTCTCGCTTTTCATTTCATTAATAAGTTTGGTTATGTAATGATTAAGTTAATTCTATTGTTTTTCCCAACAACTGCTTTGGTCTTGATGTCTGCATAATTCAACAGCGCGATGAGCTTGTCCAGGCTTAAATTTCGGGGGATTTTTCCACTATATTGATTAGCATTGCTTTTCGCATTATAAGTGACATCAATATCGTACCATCTCGCGATGTCTTTAAATACTGCTGCTGTATTGGTGCCATCAAAGCAAAATTGGCCGTTTTTCCAACCAATTACCTGATCTATATTGACGGTCTTCGACTTGAGTTTTCCATCCTCGGAAAATGCTTGCTCATTAGGTCTTAGCTTAACAGCACTGTTTTGTTCGGAAACAATAACTGAACCTTCCTGTAGACTGGTACGTACCACTTCCTCTTCCGAATAGGCATTAATATTGAATTTTGTGCCCAGTACTTTCGTCTGTTGATTTTTTGACTTAACAATGAAACTTTTATGGTCTTTTGTTTTTGTTACCTGAAAATAGGCTTCACCTTCCAACTCAACAATACGGTCTGCAGATTCAAATGAAGAAGGATAGGTTAGCTTTGAATCAGCATTTAGGCTAACCAAGGTGCCATCTGCTAGGACGAGCTCATATGTAGCACCCTTTGGTGTTTTTAATATGTTTTGCTGGCTAGCGATTTTTCCGGTTTTGGCATTTCGATAACTGACTTTTCCCTGGGCATCTTTTGTTAGAATTGTTCCTCCGACCTGGATACGTTGATTTAATGATAATTCATCTAGATTGATCTGCTTCCCGTCGGCCAGCGTGATAATTGCTTTTTCACTTCCTGGGGGAATCGACGCCAATAACTTATTCGAAGCAATGGGTTCGGCTGCGGGCCAGAATTTATAAGCGAAAAAACCGATCAGCAGTATGGCAGCAGCTGTACTGGCAAGCTGGATGTACTTTATAGTACTGGATTTTTTTTCTATTACGCCAATTTCAATGAGCAAACGATTTTTTACATTCTTTTGGATGTCCGAAAACTGCTCTTCGGGTATTTGATCGGCCGATTGCTGATCAAACCAATCAAAAAGCTGTTTACGTTCCTCAATATTTTCGGATCGGCTCAGAAAACTGCTTATCAGTTTATATAATTCTTTCACTTGCTTCATAAATCGCAACGTTATACTGGTTGGTTATAATACAAGTGATGTAAAAGAAGAGGAGCTTCTACTCAAAAAGTAAAAAAAAGTTTTTTTATTGAAATTGATGATTACGGACGCCTAAAAGAATAGAGTAAAGTGGAATAGATGACTTGTTGCTGTGCGTAAATGGCGAATAGCCTTGTTGATATGTTTTTCTACAGTGGATTCGCTAATTTCCAATTTTATAGCAATCTCTTTGTTACTCATATAATATTCCCGGCTCAATTTGAATACTTCCCGACATTTTTGAGGAAGATTTTCTACTTCTTTGACAACTATATCGATAATATAACGGTAATAGAGTCGATCTTCGATGTTTATGGATTGATCTTCAAATTCCAGATGTTCAAAGTCTTGGTAGGCCTGTATTTTCATTTCTTTGCGGTAATGGGCAAGCACCAAATACCGGCAGGAGCTAAATAAATACGCTGGAAGAGACTCTATTTCTTCAATTAACGCTCTATTTTTCCATACTGAAATAAAGAGGTCATGCAGGATATCTTCGGCTATTTCACGGCTGTTGATCTTTTTTGCAATAAAACAAGTTAGATCGGGGGCAAATAAATCATATAATAACGAAAAAGCACGCTGATCCCCTTGTTGTATAAGGGGGAGGAGATCTTGGTATTGATATGATCCAGTGTTTTTCATAAGGAACTAGTCGCCAGTAAATTTAAAAAAAAATTAACATTTTCATTATAATATTGATAAAGTAGCTCTGATTTTGTGTTCATTTTTAGACTTTTATTAAAATTCAACAAAAATTTAGATTTTTTAATTTGGATTAACCAATAACTCGTCATCGGTGAATAGGCTCCCAGTAGGTTTGAAAAATGGATTAAGTGTACACTAAGTATTGGTATAGTATCGCAGTGAAGCTACTTTAGCTAACGTAAAATGTTGTTATGCCGGAGCGATAAAAGTTTGGTAAATATGACTATGATCATCAAGGGTTCCCCATTATGTAGAAGGTTCTTTGTTGTCGCACGATGTTTTGGGAACAACGAAATGTTTAAAAAAGTATCCAGTTAATTCACGCAAACGATTATGTTGATATTCATTTGCCCCAATGGGAGCGTATTCTTCATTTTATTTTCTAATTTCACTTAATTTTATGAAATAGCTCATGGCCAAATCTATTAAAGAAATTGCACAGGAACTGAATGTATCCAAATCTACCGTTTCATTGGTGATCAACCATAAAGCCGAGCAGGCTCGTATCAGTAAGGAGCTTGAGAGGCGTGTGCTGGATTATGTTGAGAAAGTCGGGTACAAACCCAATTCGCTTGCAAAAAGCTTAGCGACAGGTCGTTCAAATACCATTGGACTGATTGTAGAAAATATTGGCGATTCTTTTTTTGGCCCTTTTGCGCTATATGTGGAAGAACTTTTGCGTAAGAAGAATTATCATGTGCTCTATAGTAGCACTTTGGGAGATCCCCAAAATGCACGGGATATCATTGATTTTATGCTTGAAAAAAAAGTTGAAGGCATACTCTTGGCACCGACCGTAAACTTGGACGAGCATCAACGAAAAGTCCTAGAATATAAAGTTCCTTTGGTTGTTTTCGACCGAAATTCACCGGAAGTAGCGACTCATTATGTGCATATTGACAACGGTGAGAGTAGCAGAAAGGCCTGTTTGCATTTGCACGAAATCGGATGTAAAAACTTTGGATTGATCACCATTGATTCGGATCAGCCTCAGATGCTGGCACGTAAAAATGCCTATTTGCAGTTTTGTGAAGAAACAAGCATGCAAGCAAGAATATTACATTTGTCCTATCAAAACCTGCGGCAGAAGGGTATGGCCTCTTTGCAGAATTGGGTGTCTAAAAATACCGAATTGGATGGTTTATTTTTTACGACCAATTATCTGTGTATCCTTGGTTTGAAATCGCTCCGGAGCGAGGAAGGGAAGAATTTTGATTTCCCATTGTTTTCTTTTGACGATCATGAATTGTTTGATCTATTGAATCCTAAGATCTCCTGTATCCGCCAGCCACTGGAACCGCTAGCAAAAACATGTGTAAAGGTCTTGCTAAAAGAAATAGACCGTGGCATTTCCATTCCCAGGGAATATGTGATTTCAACAGACTTGATTAAAAGATAATAATATGCTGCTTGGAGCTTTTATCCACTTCGGGATTGCCCCTATGAACGTAAGCCCAATTGTAAAAATCATAAGACGGTCACCTTAGAAAGTATCGAGTTTTTTTAAATTCATATTCTTTTTTATATCTTTACTAATACGTTTTAGTAGAAATATTTATATATCCTAAATAATGAAGAAATCGTTAAGTGTTTTTTTCGGGTCAATATTGTCCTTGGGTTTGTTTTGCGCAAAACCGGTTTTGGCTCAGAAGTTTAGAGGACAGCAACTAGAAGCTGTAGACCTGGTAAATCCTTTGATGGGTACTGAATCCAAATTTGAGCTTTCCAATGGTAATACTTATCCTTCCATTGCGAGGCCATGGGGGATGAATATGTGGACGCCACAGACAGGTAAAAATGGCGATGGCTGGCAGTATCAATATACCGCTGATAAGATCCGTGGGCTAAAGCAAACGCATCAGCCTTCTCCATGGATGAATGACTATGGTGTTTTTTCGATTATGCCTGTGACTGGAAAACCTGTTTTTGATCAGGATGAACGTGCGAGTTGGTTTTCGCATAAAGCGGAAATTGTTAAACCCTATTATTATTCCGTTTATTTGGCCGATCACGATGTGACTGCTGAGATGACGCCCACTGAACGCGCGGCGATGTTTCGTATCTCTTTCAATAAAACGGATGATGCCTATATCGTTTTGGATGCTTATGAGAAAGGTTCAGAAGTTCAGATCATCCCTGAAAAAAATATGATTATTGGTTACTCGTCGAAATACGCGCGTGGACCGCTGCCCGAAAATTTTAAGAATTATTTTGTACTTGTTTTCGATCAGCCTTTTGCTAGCGTTGCGACTTGGGAAGGAAAGGAAAAGAAAGATGGGCAGCTTCAAATCAAAGGTGACCATACTGGTGCGATCGTCGGTTTTAAAGTGAAGGATAAATCAAAACCTGTTCAGGTGAAGGTTGCATCCTCTTTTATCAGTGCTGAACAAGCCTTATTAAACTTAAACGAACTTGGCAATAAGTCTTTTGATCAAATTAAAGAAGATGGTCGCCAAATTTGGAATACTACCCTAGGTAAAATTAAGGTGGAAGGAGACGATATCGATCAGTTGCGTACATTTTACTCGACAATGTACCGTACGTTATTTTTTCCGAATAAATTATACGAGATCGATGCAGCGGGTAAGGTTGTCCATTACAGCCCTTACAATGGTAAGACACTTCCTGGGTATTTATTCGGCGGAACAGGTTTTTGGGACACATTTAGAGCCCTGTATCCTTTCTTAAATTTCATGTACCCTTCTATTAATAAAGAAATGCAGGAGGGTTTGCTCAATGCTTATCTGGAAGGTGGATTTCTACCTGAATGGAGTAGCCCGGGCTATGCTGATATCATGGTGGGTAACAACTCCGCTTCGGTCGTTTCTGATGCTTATATGAAAGGATTGCGTGGTTATGATATCAATAAGTTATACGAAGCTTTGCAGCATGGTGCCCATAATGAAGGACCTATGAGCGCTGTTGGAAGAAAAGGTGTTGAATACTACAACAGTTTAGGATATGTCCCTTATGATGTTAAAATCAATGAGAATGCTGCCCGTACCTTAGAGTACGCTTACGATGATTTTACAATATATCAATTGGCAAAAGCATTAAATCGTCCTAAGGCTGAGATTGACCTATATGCGAAGCGTGCCCAAAATTATAGGAACTTATTTGATCCTTCCACGAATCTGATGCGTGGTAAAAATAAGGATGGTAAATTCCAAGCACCTTTCAATCCATTGAAATGGGGGGATGCGTTCACTGAAGGTAATAGTTGGCATTACTCCTGGAGTGTTTTCCACGATGTACAAGGGCTGATTGACTTAATGGGTGGTGAAAAAACTTTTGTCAATATGTTGGATTCTGTATTCGTTCAGGCTCCAGATTTTGATGATAGCTATTATGGCGGTATTATTCACGAAATTCGAGAGATGCAGGTGGCCAATATGGGGCAATATGCACATGGGAATCAGCCAATCCAACATATGCCATACTTGTATAACTACGCCGGCCAACCTTGGAAAACACAATATTGGGTTCGCCAGGTCATGGACAGGATGTACAAACCGACGCCTGACGGTTATTGTGGTGACGAGGATAATGGTCAAACATCAGCATGGTATGTGTTTTCAGCTTTAGGTTTTTATCCCGTTTGTCCGGCGACAGATGAATATGTGCTTGGGGCTCCATTGTTTAAG
This sequence comes from Sphingobacterium prati, assembly GCF_013167215.1. Classification (GTDB taxonomy): domain Bacteria; phylum Bacteroidota; class Bacteroidia; order Sphingobacteriales; family Sphingobacteriaceae; genus Sphingobacterium; species Sphingobacterium prati. Next base: position 287,536 of record NZ_JABJWY010000009.1, on the reverse strand, counting down.
AAAGCTACCTTAACTTTCGAAAATGGAAAGACATTGACCATAGATGCGCCTAAGAATTCGAATGAAAATGTTTATGTCAATGCTTTGCAGTTGAACGGAACAAATTATGGTAAAAACTGGTTGAGTCATAAGGCTCTCCATGAAGGTGGAAATCTTAATTTTGATATGAGCGCCAAACCGAACTATAATAGAGGTGCGACCTTAAGCGCTGCTCCATATTCAATGACAAGTGAATTGAAGATGGGCGGAAATTCCAAAACATCAAAAAACAAAAAATAAGTATTATAAACCTGATTATGAACTTTAATTATTTGAAAAAAACATTGGCTGTCGTAGGCCTATTGTATTCTTGTTCGGTATTCGCACAGGACAATTGGCAACATACAGAAAATGACCGTAAAGTTGCGGTAGATGTTGATAGTATTACCAAAGGTGGATATACATTGGTCTGGATTAATAAGGACAAGGATTTTAATCCGGCATTGAAGGAAAAACTAATAGCAGCATACTTTACCAATTATCCCAAATTGGCTAAGAAATACAATAAAAATACGAGAAAAAAAGTGTCTTTCGTTATTGATCCAGATTACAAAGGAGTAGCTGCAACAGCAGGGGGAATTGTACGGTATAGCCCAGACTGGTTTGCTAAAAATCCGGGTGATATAGATGTTGTTACACATGAAGTCATGCATATTGTTCAGGCCTATCCGGATGGAGCTGGTCCCTGGTGGATTACCGAAGGAATTGCGGATTTTGTTCGATTTGACGATGGAATAAACAACGCTGGCGCAAATTGGAAATTGCCGGAGTATACGGAGAAACAGAAATATACAGATTCATATCGAACAACGGCGCGCTTCCTTTATTGGATTAACAAAAATGTAAAAAAGAACTTTGTTAAAAAATTGGACGGAGCAATGCGCAGTAGAACGTATACTGATGATTTTTGGAAAGAGCAGACAGGCAAGACGATTGACGAATTATGGAGTGTTTACAGTCAAAATCCCAAGATCTAATCCTTAACAGATGAACATAAGAAGTTTAGTTTGTGTCGGTTTACTATGTGTCCCTTATTTCTTAAGGGCGCAGGAAACCAAATTGATCCAATACGTCAAACCGCTTATAGGAACCGCACGAATGGGGCATACTTTCCCTGGTGCGACAGTTCCTTTTGGTGCGGTGCAGTTAAGTCCAGATACAGATACCTTATCATATGCTGTAAATGGACAATATAATGGCGATGTCTATAAATACTGTGCCGGCTACCAATATGGGGATCCTACAATTGTAGGCTTTAGCCATACCCATTTTAGTGGTACCGGGCACTCTGACCTCGGCGATATTCTGGTGATGCCAACGCAGGGTAAGGTTCAGCTCAATCCTGGGACGGCAGATAGACCTCAGGACGGCTACAGATCACCTTATTCCCATGACAATGAACGTGCTGAGCCTAATTATTACAGTGTTTTGCTGGATAAACATCAGATTAAGGCTGAGTTAACGACAACGACACGGGTAGGGGTTCATCGGTATACATTTCCACAATCTGATGCCTCGCATCTTGTCTTGGATTTGACCGCCGGAATCTATAATTATGATGGTAAAAATGTTTGGACCGTTGTTAAAGTGCTGAACGACTCTACATTGGTAGGGTATCGCCAAACGAATGGATGGTCCCGGACACGCACTGTGTATTTTGCGATAAAAACATCCAAACCATTCAAAAATTATGGTGCTAAATATGAAGATGGGAAATCGGTATACAATGGTTTCTGGCGCAAGTTTGACCAACAGCATAATTTTCCGGATCTAGCGGCGCATAATATTAAGTTGCATCTCGATTTTGATACCAAAGCGCAGGAATCCATTTTGATGAAAGTAGCGTTGAGCCCGGTGAGCATGAAGAATGCGCTCAGTAATATGGACGTCGAGACTCCAGATTGGAATTTTGACGGTTATGTAAAAGCCGGACAAGGTGCCTGGGAGAAAGAACTTCGCAAGATTGAAGTGGATATGCTAAATAATGAGGATCTCGTCAACTTCTACACCGCGATGTACCATGCCAGTCTTATGCCTACCATTTATATGGATCAAAACGGTGAATACAAAGGGTTGGATCAGGAGATCCATCAGGCTAAGGGTTTTACGAATTACACATCGTTTTCCCTCTGGGATACATTTAGGGCGTTCCACCCACTTTTGAACCTGATTAACCCCTCACGCAACGCAGATATTGTTTCATCCATGATCGCCCATTACGATCAGAGTGTATTGAAAATGTTGCCCATTTGGTCGCACTATGCCAATGACAACTGGTGTATGAGCGGTTATCATTCGGTATCTGTTGTTGTGGATGCCGTATTGAAGGGCGTGTATAAGGGCGATCCTGAGGTTGCATTACACGCATGTGTACAAACTGCAAATACGCGTAATTATGAAGGAATTGGTGCCTATATAGATAAAGGGTATGTTCCGGATGATGTGTCGGGCACCTCTGTCTCCAATACCCTGGAGTATGCTTATGATGATTGGTGTATTGCTCAATTGGCAAAAAAGCTAGGGAAAGAAGATATTTATAAAATCTTTTCAAAGCGAGCGGAGAGTTGGCGGGCGCTTTATGACCCGGCAATTGGTTTTATGCGTCCAAAAAGCTCCCAAGGAAAGTTTAAAGAAAAATTTGATGTCTTAGATACACATGGACAGGGATTTATAGAAGGAAATTCTTGGAACTATAGCCTGTATGTACCGCATCAACCAAAAGAAATGATGCAAGTTATGGGCGGACAAAAGAAACTGGAGACTTATCTGGATTCTTTATTCACAATGGAACTGCCGGATAAATATTTTGAGCATACGGAGGATATAACACGTGATGGTATTATTGGCAATTATGTACATGGAAATGAACCTTCTCATCATGTGGCTTATCTGTATAATATTACCCAAAGCCCCTGGAAGGCGCAGGCAAGATTGCGTCAGATTATCCGGAATCAATATCATAATGGGCACACTGGTTTAGGTGGAAACGATGACTGTGGACAAATGTCTGCCTGGTATCTTTTTACTGCGCTGGGATTTTATCCTGTTGCGCCCGGAGACGATGCATATTGGATTGGCAGCCCGTTGGTGAAATCTGCGAAGATCAACCTGGAGAATGGAAAAAGTATTTCTATTACTGCACGTAATCAGTCTGAAAAAAATGTATATGTCAAATCCGTAAGATTGAATGGCAAGCTTCTGGATAATTTGAAAGTTTCGTATAACAGCTTAATGAATGGGGGGGAACTGATTTTTGAGATGGCAAATAAACCGCAAAAAGAGAAACGCTAATTCAGGTAATGTAATAGGAGGAAAGACCGATCAGAAAATGATCGGTTTTTTTTTGTGTTCTTTAGCTGTCTACTTTTTATGGTTATGCAGTTCATATGAATTCAAGCCAGCGTGCATAATGAAAGCCGTCTTTGAAGACATCTCCTGGCTAGCCTTACGATGGTATTCGGGATCAGCACTGTCAATAAAGATGGTAAGAGAGCCTCGACTCGGCGTGTTAGGATCTAAAAGTCCGTGTTGATTGGAATGTTACAATTTGTAAAAAATTTAATCGAACGATTTTTTTAGCAAAATCAGCTGTTTTCAATTCATAAACTGGCTTTTTGAAATGAAAATAGCTTAATGCCACGAGCTAAACCAGTTTAGCATGTTTGAAAAAATTGAATAAAAATTTTTTTTTCTCAATTTTCTATATATCTTCAATATAACCAAGAACGCGAAGTGCCGACCAATTAAGTAATAAACCCAGTTTTGACAGAACAGTAATGTGTGTTGTGCTAAAACGTTTTTTATATAAACTTTAAACCTTAAATTATGAAAGTAATCCTATTTGATTCTGCATAAATGATTTTTGAGAAAGAATTTGACCAATTTTCTTATCTCGAAAAAAAGAACCACAAAGTGGCCTCTGATTCAGGGGCACTTTAACCAACTAAACTAGAAAAGTAAAATAACCTAATTATATCATTCATATGTACATGATTAAAAAGAGGTGTTTGAGTGGACTTGTTGTCTTGGGATGGTCCTGTACTTGCTGTTCTCTTGTTTCTGGTCAGGATAATAAGCAATTATCGCCCTCCGATAGTCTTAAACTTCAGATTGGAACGGTGAAATTAGATTCCGTATTTCAGATCAAAACGAGTCAGGTCAATCCGATTGAAATCAAGAAGCGAAGTTTGTTGCCCTATACGTCCCTGCAGCAATATTTGAAAGGGAATAATACAGGACTGCATGTCACAGAGCCGTCTGGAGAGCCCGGGACGAAACAACCCATGTATTTCCGTGGGGTTTCTCGACCATTGCTTTCTGATATTGATGTGTTTCAAAACCAGCCTTTGGTGGTCGTGGATGGTATCCCATTGGTCGGGGAGCATCCGTTCGCTTATGCCGTGCAGACTTACGACCTCGAACGCATCGGTCCAGCGACCAATCTTTTCGCTAATATCAATATTGATATGGTCAAGTCGATCGAAGTATTGAAAGATGTCGCTGCAATGGCTATGTACGGCCCCAATGCTGCCAATGGAGCAATTGTCGTGCAGACGAAGGAACCTAAAGCGGACAAAACAAATCGTATTGCTGTCAATATGTATACTGGATTAGCGCAACGGCCGCAGGTGACCACAATCAACGGTGAATACGAAAATAGATTCAGAAAACAGTTTTATGACCTGTATACATCCAATGGCCGATACGATGATGGCGATTCCTATCCTATATACTTGAGCGATTCGCTTAACATGAACTATTTTGGTCAGTCAGATTGGACCGATTCTTATTACAACAATGGCTTGGTATATAATTTAAATGCCAATCTTTCTGGAGGTGGGCCACGGGCAAATTTTCAATTTGCAGCAGGATCGACCCAAGACAAAGGTGTTGCGGATAAGGTAAAACTAAATAAGTATTATGCGTTGTTTGGTTTAAACATGCGACCTCTTACCTGGCTGACCTTCTCCATGCAGGCCAATATCTCCAGGTTGGACCGGAATCGGAATCTCAATATGAGGGATAGATTTGCACAATTGGCTTATTTTCCGGATCTGTCCGCCCCTCTTTCACCAAATAAAGAGGTATACAATGAGTATTTAAGTTACTATAAAAAAGGTTTCGATAACAATAAAACCAACGTTGTACAAGGGTATGGAAAGCTGCAATTGGATTTTGGAAATTTCCACTTTCTAACAACGGGTATGGTCGATTACAACGAGGGCTATAGAGATCAGTTTTACCATAGTAAATTGATGGAATCCAATAATTTCGCGTCCAATTATTATGGTTATAACCAACGTGCAATTTTCGACAATAAGGCTTACTATGATTGGAAAATTGATGATAAAAACAGCCTGAATCTTTTGATCGGAAATAGCCTGCAATGGGACACTTATCGTTATAATTATGCATATGCTTACAAAGGAGTAAACGATTTTATCAAGGTGAATCTTTTGGAGGATGATCCGCTCAAGTCAAATTATCTGGAGGCTACGGCTTACCCTAAGGCACTTATATTTAAGTTTTTGGATCGCATACGCCATAATTTGGTCTCCTTCTATGGGCGGGCAAATTATAATTATGATAAAAAGGTTGATGTTTCACTCCTGTTGAGAACAGATGGTTCTTCCAATGCACAGCCGGATGCACGCTGGATTTTTACGCCTTCGCTTTCAGCGAATTGGAATATTAAAAACAGTTATTTCGTTTCCGATAATAGCTTGAAAGATCTGACCGCCAGATTTAGCGTCGGACGCATCGGCGTGAGTAACGTGTTTGATGATTTTGCGCAGGGACCCAATTATGTTGCTCAAATGGGATTTACAGGTAACCAGCTGATCGCAGGATATAATGCAATCGCTGGGCTGGTACGTCCCTATGAATCGGGATGGGTAGGCTACAATATCCCCTGGGCTTACACAGATCAGGCTAACCTGGGTATAGACTATGCCATTCAAAAAAGAAATATTCATGTTTCTTTGGACGTTTACCTAAAACAGACTAAAAACCAGCTAATTAATATTCCGTCTTATAGCGAATATGGCTATAAATCCAGTTACATGGCAGGAATGGATGTTCAAAATACAGGTGTTGAACTTACTGTTGGACTCGATCCGATCCAGTCCGACCGGTTTAAATGGTCCACGGCACTCAATGTTTCACACAATCAGAATAAGCTCAAGGCACTACCTAATGATTTGGAACAGCTCGTCATGGGCAATAGCCTGTTGGAGGTTGGAAAATCCCTTGACCAATACTGGTTGCTTTCTAATACAGGAATTTATAAAACGGATGCCGAGGTGCCGCAGGGGATGACTTATAATTCTATTCAATTGCGCGCCGGAGATCCAATATGGAAAGACCAGAATGGGGATAACCGGATCGATGATAGTGACCGGACCTTGCAGGGGCACCGCTTACCCTTATTATTTGGTAATTGGTCTAACAATTTTGTGTTTGGGAAATGGGATTTAGGGATCAATATGTACTACAATATTGGACGCGAACTAATTAATCAAGAAATGGTGACCCGATTTGACTTTATCAATAATGAAGGTGCTAAAAAATTAGATGCGATCAAGGAGGTCACATATTGGGAAAAAAGAGGCGATTACAGTAAGTATCCATTATACAATCCTTGGAGTTCCGTCATTCCTTATCAGGCGGATCAGGATCTGTTTTTGGAAAATGCTTCTTTTCTGAAGATACGCGCAATTACACTTGGTTATGACCTGACTTCGCTTTTGGGCGGGCGGCAGCAGCGTATTCAGCGTGCCTACGCTTATGTTTCTGCGAATAATGTGGCGACAATAACATCCTATAGTGGCGTTGATCCGGAGATTGTGGATTATACCGGCTATGATATTGGATCCAAAATGCGGATACCACGCATCTATACCCTCGGTATTAAAGTTGACTTTTAAACGAAAAGAAATGAAAAGATACCATCTTATAATTCGTTTTTTACCGCTTTTCCTACTCTCTCTGGGAGGGTGTAAGAAAATGTTGGATATTGATTCTTCCCGTACAGTCAAAGAGGAGAATATGTGGAATGCTCTTGAAGATACCCGAGCCGGACTGATGGGGATTTATGGACTTACCAAAGCAGCGTTGGACGACAATAATGCATATTGGCTCTATGGGGAAGTCCGGTCAGGCGATTTCGAAAGCCCAAACCGGCAGGATTTAAAGGCTATTATTAAAAATGACCTCAAGGCAAATTACGAATCCTTGGGAGCACTATCCAATTGGAGACGTTGGTTTGCGGTAGTCAACGCTGCCAATATATTTATGGAACGCGCTCCGGAAGTCCGGGCAAAAGATCTGCGCTATACCGAAAATAACCTAGTGGTCGATGTCGCCCAGGCAAGATTTTTACGTGCTTATGCCTATTTTAACATGGTACGTATCTGGGGTGATGTCCCTTTGATTTTAAATTCCCACGATGGAAATTTTGAAAACAAAGCGCGGGAGGATCGCCTAAAAATCTATGCCTGGATCGAAAAGGAAATGTTTGAAGCCGCACAGCTCTTACCTTACTCATATAGCACGGGAGACGAACAGCAAATAGGCAATTATTACAATGAAGCCTCCTCACGCTGGAGTGGTGCACTCGTTCGCAAACTTTCTGCCTATGCCATTTTAGCACATTTAGCCGCATGGCAAGCAAATTATGCGGACGCAGCCGCATATACGCAATTTATCATGGATAATTATTCAAAAGGGGGAGCCTATTATTTATCAACTTCATTTTTAACAGATGGTAATGGATTCTTCTTTGAAAAAAGATCAGAACAGATGTTTTCTTTCCCCTATATCTGGGCACACGTTGAAGCTTCGTTCACAGGGCATATTGAAGAACTTACACTTGCCTCTCCTGTGGTGAGTAAATCCGTCCCGGATATTTATATGCCGAAAGAGACGATCCTAAAAACCTTTAACGAGAAAAAAGATCAACGCTTTAGCATCGATACCCTCGGAAATCCGAATACGGAAGTTTATTTCCGAAATTTTAATAGCAAATATCCCATTTTTAGCAAAATCAAATGTATCATGGGCGGTTCATCCGATCCGACATTCCGAATTTTTACCAGTGCGACAATTTTGACCCGATTGGAAGATATCACATTGTTGCGCGCCGAAGCACTTGCTGTACTGGGAGAGAAATCTACTGCGATTGAACTGTTGAATGAAATTCGGGAAAGGAGGGGCCTCAAAGTTTATAGCGAAACGGTCAATGGCGATTTAATTGATGCAATTTTTTTGGAGCGGAAAAGAGAATTGATGGGGGAGGGGCATCGTTGGTATGATATGATCCGCCGTGAAAAGATCAAACATGATAATCCCCAGTTGGCCGGACTAATCGCCAACGATGGAATTTATTGGCCGATTGCCAAGGAAATTCTGGCCCAAAATAAGTTAATCGCACAAAATTCTTACTGGAAGTAAAGGAACAACAAAATGAGAAAGAACCTATTTGTACGCTGCATATACGCATTTTTAGTTTTGGTCTTGCTCTATGCTTGTGCCAAAGATAAAGGCTATTATTCGCCGATATCGAAAGAGCCAGTTTATAAGGGCAATTTATACAGTTATCTGAAAAGTAAACCCGGGGTTTACGATTCGCTGATTAAGGTGATTGATCGGATCGGCTTACAAAAAAAACTGGAGGACAGCACAGTGACTTTGTTTGCATTGACCAACGCAAATTTTCAATTGGCTATTCAGAATCTCAATAATACGCTGAGTGTTTCGGATAAGCCGGCGCAGTATCTGACCTCGGTAAAATATGAGATACTTGACTCATTGATGTGCCAGTATATTGTCCAGGGACGCACCTCGAGTGATTCACTTTTAAATCAAGACGGTAAAGATGTTCGCGGTATCCGCTATGGCTACCCGATGCATATCGGATTGAATCGACAAGCTTCGTCCGGATTCTTGGATGGTGGACCAACTATCATTGACTTTTCTGATACCAGAAGATCTGTTTTCAATCGTAACTGGGTGACCACAGAGACAAGCTCACTAAATATACAGACCGACAATGCAGTGGTGCATGTGTTGAATCCAGACCATGTTTTTGGTTTCAACAAGTTTGTCAGTCAAATCATATACATCCCGCCACCAGAGAATCTATTTGTTACAGTCGGTGGAGTAGGGTCAGCATCAAAAGAAGCTTCTGGCGGGCCAAATGCAGTAGAGGCATCCAAGTACGTGTTTGATGGTAATCCGGAGACCAAATTTTTCCTTTCAAATCCTGGACAATTCTATCTGCAATGGGATTTTCCTGTCGCAGTGGCAGCCAATAGTTATACGCTCCGGTCTGCCAATGATATACAGCCGCGGGATCCAACAGACTGGACTTTGCAGGGACTGAACGAGCAAACAGGCAAATGGGAACTTTTGGATACCAAAAAAGACGAAGTATTCGACGAGCGGTTTCAGTTACGTGTATTCTTCTTCAATAATACCACAGCGTATAAAACTTATCGTTTGAATATTGCCCGGATGTATAGCGGGGGGGATTTCCAATTGGCAGATTGGACGATGAACCGCAATCAATAAACCAATTTAACAAGATATAGACATGAAAATTTCGAAAAGAAATAGTACGATATATAGACATGCATGCTCCTGGGGTTTATTGATCTCATTGTGTGCGGGCTTAAACGGGTGTAAAAAATTATACAATCTACCGGACGAAAAGGAATTTTTAAGTGTGAATCTGACCTATGATGGAAAATCCTTTTATCCCATTTTGGGGCGTACATCTCTTATGGGGACAGTTAATACAGATCACTCAACCACACCATTGCATTTTGAGATTATTAATCCACGCTTTGGTGATGGCAGACCTTACACTGATCTTTTTCAGGTAAAGCCTGTATACCAATGGATCACACGTTATGATGGTACAGAAAAGAATCTGGAAGAAATTGAGGCTAAGCGCAAGCTGGTCAATCGTCCACTTTTTGAAGTGGATTCTACGGGTACCTTTATCCTTTGGAATTCTTCTACGAATGAGTTGATTCCACCCCGTTCCAAAGACAGTATTGACCTCGTTCAGAATGTGCGTTATTTTGATCTCAAAGTTTCTAATTCCGGTGGCTCTACGGTCGTTAAGGATTTTATGATTCTCCCTTGGCGGGTGCAGGATTATGAACCTTATTCGGATAAGAATCCTTATAATGGGGAGGTCGCTCCCGATCCACAAGATCCCAAAAACCCCAAGAAGCAAAGTTACATTTGGCCCGCTTATATGACCAACATCTATGGTGAGTCTTCCAACCAGCTTTTGCGGACAAATGACGAATTCAAGGATTTAGTTGTTTATATCCGCCGTTTCGATGGAGGCAATGGCCATAATCTGCGATTTGTTTTTTGGGATAAAGACAAGAAACCGATCAATCCCGAAAATTTTAATGAAACAAACTGGGCTGAACTTGTGCATGGTTTTAACATAAAGAAAACGCCTACTTATGTGCAATATGATGTGGCATATCCGATTCCGTTGACCAATTATCCGACCAAATACACCAATGGAAGTAGTGCAAAAATTGATTTTGGCTATTCGAGGATTGGATTTGGCGGGACATTGGTCACGGCAGGATTTGGCCTAAACTTCAAAATATTTACCAAAGGTGATTGGGAGATTGTCTTCCATTTTCAACGGGAAAATCCACGATTTGATAATGAATAATAGCGGAAAGTTATGCAATTAAAAATATTTTATAGCAGATTTATTTTACTGGCGTTGTGTATGCTTTTGTCTGTTGGGGCTTTTGCACAAGCGATTATTATGTCCGGCAAAGTAACGGATGATAAGGGGCGGGCGCTTGCTGGGGTAACGGTACGTTTTGGGAAGACCTCACGTGAAGTTACCTCAACGAATTCCTCGGGAGCATTTAGCGTGACTGTTAGCGCCGGCACGTCAATCGCATTTCGATTGATCGGTTACGAAGGGGTCTCGATGACTGCCCGGGCAGACCGCACAGTAACTGTTCGTATGAAGGAACTCGACAATCAGATGGATGAGGTTGTGGTACGGGGTTATGTCAAGCGGCCAAGGGAAACAACTACCGGGGCTTCGACCAAGATCAGCGGAAAAGAAATTCAGGATATCCCTGCAGCCAATGTAGAAAACCTGCTGCAAGGTAAAGTGGCTGGGTTAAATATACAGGTCAATACCGGGGCTCCGGGATTCAGGGGCTCAACGCAGATCCGGGGACTTTCGACCATCAGCGTTAGTGGAAGTGGAGATCAATCGTTTTTAACGCCAACCTCACCCTTATATGTCATTGACGGAGTACCCATGGATGCCGACCGGGCAAATGAATTGGGGCTCAGTCAACAGGGGCCTGGTATTAGTCCGTTGTCATTGATTCCACCCGAGGATATTGAAAGTATTGAAGTTCTGAAAGATGCACAAGCAACATCGTTGTATGGATCATTGGCTGCTTACGGTGTTATAATTATCAATACCAAGCGCGGCAATTCTGAAGTGCCAAGGGTACGGTATACGGGTAATTTCTTTTTGAAAACACCACCAAAACTACGGGAGACTTTGGGCGGAAATCTTGAACGTCGCCTTAAACTGATGCAAATTTACGGCAATGCTTTATCTCAATTGGATCTGGATCAAATTTCGCAGACACCCATGTTGTCTGACAGTTTGAATGCTTATTATAATAACTCGACCAATTGGCAGGACTTGTTTTATGCAACAACTTATAACCAAACGCATAACGTCGCCATTGATGGTGGTAACCAGAAGTTGAACTATAAAGCAAATCTGAATTATTACAATGAAAACGGGATCATCAAAAATACCGGTTTTGATCGTTACATGGCCAATATGCGCTTTGAGTACTATCCAAATGAAAAATTTAGGTTTACAGCTCAGGTAAATGCATCCCTTGGGTCTAAAAGTAAAGGAAATGGCTTAGGTATATTGCAGTCTGGCGTTGCAACCAATGGAACATTCTCTACGTTACTCCCAGGGCCCTCCTTTTATCTGGCTTCATCGGGATATAACTCGGCTTTGCAAACAAAGAATGATAATTCCTCCAAGTCGATCAAACCATTTATCGAAGCGTCCTATGAATTTCTTTCCGGTCTACGCGCAACAACGACTGTAAGCTATGAGTCTACTTCTGACAATGAGAATACCTTTACGCCTGCTGCTGCGAACGGCCAATTTGCCCAGGTGTATGCCTACTACGGGCGCTACAATTCTCTCTATAATCGGAATTCGATCAACTATAGTCACACTTTCAATGAAAAACATACCGTGTTCTTCAATTTGTTCAATGAAATCCGCACCTTAGAAAAGCAAGCAAATGCGGCATTACAGGCACGTACGCCAAATGATCAATTTGAAGGACCTTTGGGTTTTGACGGGTATTTCTCCAAAGGTGGGGGGCTATTGCGACGCGGATTTGGAAAAGAACGTGGGTTATCTTTTGCGATTGCGGGTACCTACGATTACATGAAGCGCTATGTGGTAGATCTTTCCTACCGTAGGGATGGGTCTTCTCAAAACGGATTTGGAAATTTATACACCAAAAACCCAGCGGTGGGTTTCCGCTGGAATGCCTACCATGAAGAGTTTTTAAAAGAGGTCGATTGGATAAACCTACTTTCACTACGAACCAGTTGGGGGGTAAATGTGATGCCAAATAGTACGCTGGAACGGGTGTATGGCAAATACGACATTACTGGGAGTTACAATGATAAGATCGGTATTGGTATCAATTATGAGCAGATTCCAAACCCTAATCTAAAACCTACGACAACCACACAGTACAATCTTGGATTAGACCTCGCTCTCTTCAACAATAGGTTTGAAATGACTTATGACACCTATTATAAAAAGGTGGATAATATTCTTTTTGAAGAGCGCCTATCTTCTTCTTTGGGTTTTGAAAAGGTCAATAGTAATTCTGCTGCAATCGCCAATTATGGGCATGAGCTTTCCCTGATGTTCAGGCCTTGGACCGAGGGGCGCTTTACCATGTCAATTGGTGCAAATGGGGCCTATAATAAGGATGTATTGCTCAAGTTGCCGGAACATTACGGCGGACAGTTTGTTCGATGGGAAAATATTGACAAGTATAAGCAGCATATTGTTTTTCGGGTTGGTACATCAACGATGTCCAACTACATGTTGCTAAACCGGGGGGTGTATAGCACAGATGCCGATGTGCCTGTGGACCCCGCGACTGGCCGGCGCTACAGGATGGCAAATGGTACCGAGTTTCAGGCCGGAGATCCCATTATTGCTGATCTTGATGGCAACTATATTCTGGACGAAAATGATTATGCGCGTACAGGAAATTCTCAACCATTGATCACAGGAGGGATGCAATTGAATTTTAATTATAATCATGAGACGTTGGGCTCATTTGGATTAAATATATATGCATCCTATACAGCAAAGCGGACGATCTTAAATAATGCTCTGGCGGAACGACTTCAATTGATGAGTGATCCTTACGGAGATAAGGCAGTAGTCCCATTGGATGATATCAACATGTGGATGAAACCTGGCGATGTAGCAAAGTATCCCTATGCGTATGATTTTAAACGGTATGCAAATATTAACCCTTTCCGGATGGACCAGGATCTATGGGCTGAAGACGGATCCTACTTTAAATTAAACAGTGTAACGCTTTCCTATATGTTTACAAAAAATGCTGCGAGACGGTATGGTATGGAGCGTCTGCGGGTGTTTGTATCGGCAGAAAATTTAAACACATTTTCGAAATACAGTGGTCCCAATCCCGAGAATGTTACGAGCATGGGAAGGGATGGTTCTGGTGGATACCCTGTTCCGAGGCAATATAATGTAGGTGTTAATATCGATTTCTAATAGGTTGATGTCATGAAAATTAAAATGAATTTAGGAAAAATCGCAGTTGTCTTATGCCTATGTGTATTTGTTACTGTGGGCTGTAAGAAGTTTTTGACCGTTGAGCCTATTGATCGGCTTACAGGAAATAATTTTTATCAATCCAAAGAGGATGTTGAGGCGAATATTGCCCGTATCTATAGCCAGTTTTTTGAAAAATTGAATGAATCTTGGGTGATGGGCGCTATAGGGGAGGCTCGGTCTGGTGAAATATTTCCATCTCCGACCTCTTCTGGTGACCGGATGATCCTGCGTGATCTGGGGACAAACAATATGAACATGGTTTATATTAATAGTTCTCCTGGAGGTCGCTCAAGTGGCTATGAGATGTATAAAGTTGGTATTTGGGATACTTATTATAAAGTGATTCAAAGTTGTAATATCCTTATTTCCAAATTAGAGGAAGGTATCCCCGGGCTTTCAGCCTCCGATAAAGACCGCTATAAGGCAGAAGCGACATTTATGCGCTGCCTCAGCTATTTTTGGATGGTTCGGCTTTACGGTGATGTGGTTTATTATACCGATCCCTATTTTGCACAGCAGTTGGGTAGAGAGGATATGGTGTCTGTCATCGATAAGTGCATAGATGATCTAGAACCGGCCAAGGATATTATGCCCTGGACGTTTGGCGACGCATCACAACGGGGCGCCAGGGCGAGCCGGGGTAGTATTATCGCCTTGCTGATGCATATGAAAATGTGGAATGCGAACTTTAATCCATCGATTGCAACCAAATATTATGAGAGCGTTGCGGCATTAGGCAAGGAGCTGCGGAGTAGTGGCGCCCATTATTTGTATGCGCTTACACCGGAAAATTGGGCTAAAGTCTCTAAAGGCCGTACCGAAGAATCTCTATTTGAATTTTATCGCACGATCAATTATGGCGACCAAAATAATGCCTATGCTCCCTTATGGGACCACTTTTTGAGGTGGCCATATAAATTCCCACGTTACAATCAACAATTTAGCATCGCGTATTATTCGTCGGTGTTTATGTCTAGGATCTACCCCTTGAATGGACCTGCGGATAAACGAAAAGAGATCTGGTACGAGGATATGTATGCGAATGATGGTCTATTTGTGCTGAAAAAATTTGCTGCAAATGTATTTGCCTCAGGAAATGAGGATTCTAATCCGGATAATACCTTTATGATTTTTCGCTATGCCGATGCACTTCTTTTGGAGGCCGAAGCTTTGGCAAATCTTGGATCAGCACGTGAGGCTGAAGCAATCAACGTATTAAATATAGTTCGGGACAGAGCCGAAGCCCCCAGATATACTGGCGGTGGTACTGATCTCAAGAACTTCATTTTTGAAGAACGCTGCCGAGAATTGATCGGGGAGGGTGTACGCTATTTTGATCTGATCCGAACACGACGGATATTGAATCCGCAGTGGACAATGGCGCCGATGACAATCGATCAGTACAATCGACGTGCCTGGACATGGCCTTTAGACGCTTCGGCCAAGAATTTTAATGCTAAAATCGTATTGAACGAATATTGGACTAGTGGAAACTAACGATGTGTATTATGAGAAGTTTAAAAAATATAAGCTACGTATTGTTGATAAGCCTGTTGTTTTGTGGCATAGGGTCATGTAAGAAAGATGATTATTACAAAGATGGTGGATTGGCTCAGGCAAAATTTGAGGGATCAATTATGGCCTATCTGGATTCAAAACCGAGAGAATTTGACTCCATTGCGCAGATCGTCCGTTTGGCTGGATTGGAAGAAGATTTCAAAACCAAAGAATTTACCTTCTTTGCGCCAAGGGACGAGAATATCAAACGGTTAATTGGCCTGGCAAGAGGAAATTCACAGAATGGAGCTTCGGGTGCCAATATGTTGCTGTACCAATTGGGCAGGGATACAATTAAAACACTGGCGGATGTAGATAGTACGATTTGGCGCAAATATCTCTTGCGGTATATGTTTAATGGAAAACGTAAACTGATGGATTATCCGCAGATCGATTTCGACTTATTGAATGTTTATAAGGGACAGAATTATACGTCGTTTGGCAATACTGTTTCCAATATCGGTGTGGTGTACAATGACGCGATCAATGACTCGGACAAAAATAACATTACCAGACTGAAATATATGGGGTATAGACAGCTTCATATTTCTTATATCCCAGATATCAGTAGGCCTAGGGAATGGATTTCTTGCCCCGTTGCATCTTCTGATATACAGCCTGATAATGGTGTTGTACACGTTATCGATTATACAAAAGCTGAGTTTGGATATGGAAGAGGAGAGGTTATTGTTGATATTTTGGAAAGTAAACGTTAAGAACCAGTTGTGAATTAAATTATGGACGTTATGTATAGAATCATGTGGAAATATATTGTGCTATTGTTTGTCGTCTTTCTCTGTTTCGGATGTAAGAAGGATAACAAAACATTTTCTGCACCCTATGAGGAAGGGCTTCCTCCTTTGGATATCGAGATTAATCCAACAGATAAGATGCAACCAGAGTCTGGGAAAACCGGTACGGAAACAACTATGCGAATCAAAGGATTGGATAAATATAAAGATAAAGCTGTTATTCGATTCAATGGGGAAAAAGCCGATGTGATTGAACTGACCGCTGATCACGTCAAATTGAAGGTGCCTCCGTATGCAAGTACAGGTGTACTTTCGGTAACAATTGATGATATCGTATTCTTTGGCCCTCAATTTACTGTTTTAGGAAATGTGGCCATAGATGCGACCTTTCAGGTGGGTGTGGGGACAAATAATTTTGTTTCGGATGTACTCTATTTGGAGGATGGTAAAATGATCTTTACCGGTGCCTTTACAAATTATAATAATAAGGGGTCAATACGTCCGATAAACCGCCTGGTGCGGACATTTGCCGATGGTACCTACGATGCAAGTTTTCGCATAGGAACCGGCGCAAATAATTCACTGAATAGCATTTTAAAGTTTGGTAATTTCTATTATTTGGCAGGTTCTTTTTCTGGATATGGGCAGCGCAATGCTGATATCAGCAACTTGACCCGGATCAATATGACAGGTGCAATAGACACCATGGGCATCAAGCCGTTCCGTAGGCCCGGTCAAACGGATACGTTGAAATATTATCCTGCATTTAATGGTGGATTTGACGGTAATGTAGGTAATATTTATGAATCTGATGGGAAGATTTTAGCGACAGGGAATTTTAGGTATTATATTCATCGCACCTATGGCAAGCCCAATAAACTGGAAACGAGAGATACCGTTATTTTGGATAGTACGGAAATTAGACATGTTGCACGACTCAATACCGATGGTTCATTGGATAAATCGTTCAGATTTGCGCCTGATGGAAAATCGTTTGTCGGTGGGAATGGCAATGTTGCTACAGTTTATCATGCTGTTGGTCCACTAAAAGGAAAAATTTTGGTGTATGGCGGATTTAACCGTTTTGATGGCGAGTCCAAAGGGTATATCGCCCGCTTAAATGAAAATGGTACATTGGATGCAACATTTAATCCTGGTGCGCAAGGCGCCGATTACAACATCTCATCGGTCACGTACAATAGTGTGACGAATAAGTATCTGGTAGTCGGTTCTTTTACAAAATACAATGGTTCTACCGCTGTCAAAGTCGCCTTGCTCAATGCAAATGGCACGTTGGATCCTTCTTTTCAGGCGAAAATATTCGAGGGCGGAAGCCCATCGTATGGTTTGCAGCTAAACGATGGACTGATTGTACTAGCCGGAGATTTTGTGCGCTATAATAATATCGCCCGTAACGGATTTATGATTTTAAATGCAAATGGCGAATTGAATGCTGCGTATAATACTTCGGGATACTTTTCGGGATATATCAACAAAGCTGTCGAAACGAAAACGGAGGATGGAAAACGCGCATTGCTGCTGATGGGATCTTTTAATCGATTTAATAATGAAGAAGTGCGCAATTTGATTCGCATTAAATTGGAACAATAACCTAAAATTAAACGGGATGAAAATGCAAGATAATTTTCGAAATATACATTTGTGGCTAACCTATTTATTGCTGATTTCGACGATGGTTGCCTGTAAGGATGAGTTTGGACGCGTTATACCGGACAATCAGGGCGGGCAGGATACAGTCGATCTAGTGTACGGAAAGCCGAAGGTACTACTGATAATAGCTGATGGGGCCAGAGGTGAGTCTGTCCGTAATGCAAATATCCCTGTCATGAACGGTTTACTGGATCATGCCATTTATTCATGGGTATCGTTGAGTGAAGAGCACGAAGATAAGCAGGCGACAGGAGCCGATTTGGCAAGTATTATTACCGGAGTCACCCAAAATAAGCATTTGGTAATGGGAGACAATTTTAGCAATAATAACCTACAGACTTTTCCTACTGTCTATACACGGATTGCTACGAATGTTAAAGCACCAGAGTTTAAAGTGTATAGTAGTTCCAAATTGTTTGTTGATAATTTGGCCCCAACGGCCGTTGCCAAGCTTGAAGGATCTGATCAAGCGGTTGCTGATGCCGTAAAAGAAGGATTGAAGCAGCCTGATTTAACGATGTTAACAGCCCATTTTACCGAAATTGACAAGGCGGGAAAAGCAACAGCCTATGATAACAGCAGTGCGCGGTATAAAATGGCCATTGAAAACTTTGATAAACAAGTGGGCGAAATCACAAAGGCGTTGGAACAGCGGTCGACCTTTAAAAAGGAAAATTGGCTGGTGATTATCACCTCAAGTAAGGGCGGACCTTTTGAAATTCCTCCTGCGCAAAACGACAATACCATTTTTAGTAATGCCAATGTCAATACATTTACCATATTCTATTCACCTAAATATAATTCAAGATTTATCAATAAACCGTATTTGGGGAGCAGATTTTCCGGAGATTTTCTACGCTTTAAAGGGGGCATATTTGCCGAGATGGCCGAGGCAGATACGCTCTTTGACCTAGGGGATAAGGATAGGGAATTTACCATTGAATTAAAAGTGAAAAAGAGTAAGGGGCCAAATAATACGTATAGGTTTCCAAATTATCCGTCTTTTATTGGAAAACGTGAAAAATGGGAATCCGGCGCGCCTACAAATGGATGGATTATGGCCTTTAAAGATGATTATTGGATGTTTAATGCGCGTGGTCCAAATGGAAGCGGAGAGGTTAACGGCCCGAAATTGAACAATGCAACCTGGAACAATGTCACCGTTGTGGGATCTATAACCAGTGACGGGAAAAGGCTTATTAAAACCTATACAAATGGGTTGCCTGGAAATGAAATGGATGTCAGCGCTTGGGGAGTGATTAACAGTCCTGCGAAGCTGCGGCTTGGGTTGGTCAATGGCGGTAGCAATTGGAATGAGGGCGACTATTACATTGCAGACGTGCGTTTTTGGAAAACGGCTCTGCCACAATCCGTTATTTCTCAATATAATTGCGAAGTGGGAATAAGTGAGGATCACCCTTATTTTCATACGTTAGCGGCAAACTGGCCAGTCGTTGGCACAGTTACAGATGGTTTACTTTACGACGAAGGTCCATTTGGAAACACCTTGAAAGTTGGTAATACAAGCTATGAAATATCAAAGCTTAATGATTTTCTATGTGCTCCTTCTGTGGAAACCATCAGCACCTTGGTACCCAAAAGTACGGATATTACTGCGCAGATTTTTAGTTGGCTACAGATTGCAAGACAGGAAAGCTGGCAGTTGGATGGCCGGGTTTGGATCGATAAATAATCTTAAAGAAGATAATATGAAGAGATTTTTTTATTTTTTGGCGACGGTTTTGAGCTATTGCCAATTTGTAGGCTGTTCGAAAGATAATCTTGAAGCATTTAACCTGCAGGATAATACGCCTGTGCAGGTTATTGCTGAAGGCGGAGGGAAAGACTTGGTCAAGACCAATGATTATGTTCAGGTACCCATGAAAGTTAAGCTGAGCAGCCCCGCATCAAAAACCTTTGATGTCGAGCTGCAGTTAAATACCGATACGGTAACGAAGCTTATTGAATCGGGAACGTTAAAAGATGTAATAACACTGCCTAATTCGGCCTTTTCTTTCCCGAATGTGGTTAAATTTCAATACGGTTCAGATACAGCATCCTTTGTGCTTACCATATCCAGAACAGAAATAGAACGGGTGTATGGCAAAAAATTTGCACTTTCTTATAAACTAACCAACCCAGGTAAAGGCAATCAATTGGGGAATCCAAATAGTGTCATCGTAACCCTGGATTCCAAAAGTCTGCTAACGGCAGCAGATATTCATTATCTTTCCATAACGAATTCGCCAGCGAGCATAATTATGGCAAGCAGGCACAATAATTATAATACCACACCTTCCGGAATTGAAATCCCGTTAGGGGTTTCATTGGCCTCGTTTCCGAGTAAATGGTTTTATGTGGAAGTACGTGGTACGACGGATTCCATTTCAAATTGGATAGCTAAGAAAATATTGCCTGCAAATACGGTGGGACTGAAGGAAAATGAGTTTACGCTTCCATCACGTGTGCAGGTATTGGGCAACAAGTCATCTGCGGACTTCAATATTTCAGTTCCTTGGGATATTATTGCAAAAAATAAAGACAAATACCTGGCAATTACTGTCTATTTAAAAGATCCGACGTTGCATGTCATCAATCCGAAAAAGAACTACACAACTATTTTGATTGATTGTGCAAATGTTGTTGAGTTTGATGTGACGCAAGAGGGTACATTAACGGTCAATAGAGATAATAATGGCGGCCCGAATGCAGGAGAGGGAAGTCTTAAATTTGTCGATGACCTGACAAGTACCAAATTTTTACAAAGTGCTTTTACAGGTGATTTGCAATGTACATTGACCTTTACACGCACACTTAAAATTGGAGCCTACACACTTACTTCTGGAAACGACGCGATCGAACGTGATCCAAAGAGCTGGACACTCGAAGGTTCTCTTGATGGTAGTACTTGGGAAGTTATCGATACGAGGACAAATGAAAGTTTCCCAAATCGTATTCAAACACGAAGATTTAATGTACAGAAACCGGGTAGCTATAAATTTTACCGTCTGAATATCACCGAGAATGTTGGTAGCAGTTTATTCCAATGTTCGGAATGGCGGATGATTGAATTCTTGTAATTAGAGCTACTCACTTGTGTTATTTTATAACGATGAAAATTATAGTCATGAAATTAGGAATATATATTTATAGTATAGTTTTACTATTTGCTTTACTTGGCTGTGGTAAGGATAAGGAGGTTGTGGTTGAAGAACCGCAACTCCCTAATCCTCAGTCAGCCTTCTCAATCAAGCAGGTCGCCAAGGATGATCCTTTTACATTTGAATTTACAAATCAATCCAAAGATTACACGGAAACGCGCTGGAGTTTTGGTGATGACAGTACGTCATCGACAACATCTCCACAGCATACATTTTTAACCACAGGATCTTTTATTGTGAAGTTGCGCGTGCTTAATGAAAATGGAGATTGGGCGCAACGCGAACAACTTGTGACAATTGATGCAGAAAAATTGGTGCGCTTCAATGCGACAAAAAATGGAACGGGTAAACTGATCCTGAGCTACGATAGCGATATTGCCGTTAAAAGTGTTGCTTGGTCTCTGTTGACTGATAATGACCAATACGAGCAGGTCTCTGATAAGGCCAAAGCCGATATATCTATTGGCGTTGGAATGTTTGCAAATTATAAACTTGCCGTCAAGACACCAAAAGGTTCTGTAATAGAAATTCCCAAATTACTTACGGATCTAGGGATCGTCAAAGACTTGACCAATATCGACAATACCTTCCGCATCTCGCAGGATAATTCCAGCGGGCCTGATGCGGGAGAGGGGTCTAAGAAGCTTATAGATGGTGATCTGACAACTAAATTATTTATCGGTGGCTACCAGCCGGGGATGTTCTGGCAGTTTGCGTTCTATCAACCTCAGACAATCAATGCGTATACCATCACGACCGGAAACGATTCACCCGAACGGGATCCCAAAGACTGGGAAATACAGGGATCTAATGATGGCGAGACTTGGGTGACTTTGAATACTGTAACAGGTTATAGTTTTGGTACAGCACCAACAGACCGGAGAAGATCGCAGCCTTTTACATTCGTGAATACAAAACCATATAGTTATTATAGGTATGTTGTTAAAGCTGTTTCTTCGGGGTCAAATTTCCAGATGACAGAATTCAGATTATTGGCATTGCCACAGTAGTTCGATGCGATATCGTTAGCATGCAGCAGTGATATTAAACAGAGGATACCGGGGATATACTATTGGGAAGGCAGTATTGGCGTTTACAGCGAATAAAATGTGGACTTCAATACTGTCTTCTTCTTTTAGGTTGATATAAAATAAATTGGCAATAGTTGATATCGTTTGTTTATTGTAACCATCTTGTGAAAAATAACGCTTTATCCCCCTAGATTTAAAATTCTTGTTTATATTTACTAATACGTTTTAGCTTTTTAGGTTATTTATAAAGCAGCTTTGTCCAAATCAATAATTATGTTCAATATTAAAAAATTAACAAGCAGTATTCTTTTTCTTTTTGCGGCTCATGTCAGTTTAGCACAACAATCTTCTCCAGTAGACTATGTAAACCCGTTGATCGGGACAGAATCTAAATATGAATTGTCGAATGGAAATACCTATCCTGCCATAGCGCGCCCTTGGGGAATGAATTTTTGGACACCGCAGACAGGGAATATGGGCGACGGCTGGGTATATACCTATACCGCTGATAAAATCAAAGGATTTAAGCAAACGCATCAGCCTAGTCCATGGAATAACGATTATGGACAGTTTTCTTTGATGCCGATAACGGGTAAGCCGCAGTTTGATCAGGAAAAACGGGCCAGTTGGTTCTCGCATAAAGCAGAGGTTGTAAAGCCTTATTATTATAGTGTTTACCTGGCAGACCATGATGTGACTACAGAGCTTACACCTTCACAGCGTGCGGCGGTTTTTCAATTTACTTTCCCAAAAACAGACGAGGCTTATGTGATTATTGATGCTTTTGACAAAGGATCGTATATTAAAGTGATTCCACAGGAAAATAAAATTATTGGCTATTCGACAAAAAATAGCGGTGGTGTTCCGGACAATTTTAAGAATTACTTTGTCATTACCTTTGATCGCCCCTTTTCCTACAAAGCGGCGGTAGAGAATGGTACTATCAAAAATGATCAGTTGGAAGTTCAAGATGACCATGCCGGAGCGATTGTTGGTTTCCCTTCGTTAAAAAAGGGTGATAAAGTAGTCGCTAAAGTTGCTTCTTCCTTCATCAGTTTTGAACAGGCAACACTTAACCTGAACGAAGTAAAGTCCAAAACATTTGAACAGGTTGCTATGGAAGGTAAGGAGCAATGGAATGAAGTGTTAGGCCGTGTCCAAGTTGAAGACAATAATATTGATCGCCTGCGTACTTTTTATTCCTGCCTTTACCGTTCGACATTATTTCCACGGGATTTCTCGGAAATTGATGCTTCTGGAAAAAGAATCCATTATAGTCCCTACAATGGACAGGTTTTGCCTGGTGAGATGTTTACGGATACAGGTTTTTGGGACACGTTCAGAAGCTTGTTCCCACTTTTGAATTTATTGTACCCGTCGATGAACGACCGTATGCAGGCTGGCTTGGTGAATGCTTACAAGGAAAGTGGCTATTTGCCTGAATGGGCATCACCAGGGCATCGCGCATCTATGATAGGCAATAATTCGGCATCTATAGTCGCTGATGCTTTAGTCACCAACAGGACGGGTTATGACAAAGAACTTCTTTGGGAAGCACTAAAACATGGCGCTAACAATGCATACCCCAAACACTCCTCTACCGGGCGGTTTGGTCATGAATATTACAACAAATTAGGCTATATTCCTGCAGATGTAAAGGTGGATCAGAATGTGGCAAGGTCGCTGGAATATGCGTATAATGACTGGTGTATTTATGAATTTGGAAAAGCCTTGGGTAAACCAAAATCCGAAACGGCTATTTATGCACAGCGTGCGATGAATTACAAGAATCTTTATGACCCAAGTACAAAGTTGATGCGGGGCAAAAAATTAGATGGCTCTTTTGTCGCTAATTTTGATCCAAGCGCCTGGTCGCGTGAATATACGGAAGGAAATGCCTGGCATTGGAGCTTCTGTGTATTTCATGATCCACAGGGATTAATAGATTTGATGGGTGGAAATAAATCATTTGTTTCCATGTTGGATACGGTATTTGCTATTCCAAGTTATGAGGGAATGAAGAGCCGTAGCATGATTCATGAGATGCGTGAAATGCAGGTCATGAATATGGGACAGTATGCGCATGGCAATCAGCCTATCCAGCACATGCCTTATCTCTACAATTATGCGGCAGAACCTTGGAAGGCACAATATTGGATCCGCAAGATTATGGATAAACTTTATTTACCTACTCCCGATGGTTACTGTGGCGATGAAGATAATGGCCAAACATCTGCTTGGTATGTCTTTTCTTCACTGGGATTTTATCCTGTTTCGCCGGGCTCCGGAGAGTACGTTATTGGCTCTCCTCAGTTTGAGAAAGTAACCTTAAAACTCGAAAATGGTAAAGAGGTTCGTATCCATGCAAAGCAACAGGGATTAGATCAGGTCTATGTCAATCAACTTACCTGGAATGGAAAGGCGTATAATAAAAACTATATCCGTTATTCAGACCTGCTAAGTGGCGGAAATCTAGCGTTCAAGATGAGTGCAGAGCCAAATAAAAACAGAGGAATCAAAAAAGAGGATGCGCCCTATTCTTTCAGTAAGGAAAAGCGTTAAGATGAAGTTTCATTACATACCTTAAAGATCAAATGATATGTACAGTTTGATTTATAATAGGTAAAGTATTAAAACCATGATGACAAACCCAGTTGCTGTCATGGTTTTTTTACACGAATAAAATAATCTTGGTTATTTAAAATCATACCTTTGTGATTCGAAAATTCGATATGTTAGGTAAGTTATTCCATCTTTTAACACTCTTTGCGTACCTCAACCTCTTGACGTATGAGTCCTTCTCATCAGCGACAGGACAGGTGCTGCATGCGGGGGAAACTATCGTGGAATATTTTTTGGATGATGTATTGGATTTAGAACCTATTCATTCTTCTCAAGAAGAGAAAGTGCTGTTGCAGGACGACTATCGTATATTTGCTGTCAATAGTCAGGTCCTGTCAATCTTTATTTTTGTCTTTGGAATCGTTTTTACAGCCTTATGTTTTACCAAGGATAAGGTACATCCGTTTTATCGGTCGAAAACCCTCTGCCGGCCCGGTTATTATCAATTCTTATACAGATTCCGGCCCTTCTAAGTGTCTGATCTCACTTTCCTATCGGAGTCAATAAAATAATACTATCTTTCTTTCTAATGATGTTGGGATTGTACTTTCCCTGCATTTTCATATCGTATTATTATAGCTCCCCTCTAGTTTAACATTTTATTTTTTATCGTTTTTATGAAGAAATTACTTGCGCTGTGCCTATTATTAGGTACGGTAGGGATGCTGGCTTCCTGCCGCTCCTCCAATGCGAATGCCGAGCAAAAAGAAGAAATTAAGAATATACCTGTTACACCATTGATTGTAATGGATACAACAGTATATCAGGAATATATAGCCGATATCCAGGCTCTAAAAAATGTGGAGCTTAGGTCCAAGCTGAATGGCTTTTTGGATAAAATCTATGTAGACGAAGGAGCCTGGGTAAAGAAAGGCCAAGTATTGTTCAAATACAATAATGAAGAGTATCGTTCGGAGTTGGCCAAAGCCAAAGCGCAATATGATAATTCCATTGCTGAAGCACAAAAGATCAAACTCGAAATGGAAAGAACCCAAAAATTGGTCGACAAAAATATCGTGAGTCCATCCGAGTATAACCTATTGAAGATTCAGTTAAAAGCGGCAAATTCCAAAATTGAAGAAGCCCGCGCGCTTGTCAACCAAGCCCAGACAAGACTCGACTATACCGTAATCCAAGCACCATTTGATGGCCGGATAGATCGAATCTTACTAAAAGAGGGATCATTGTTGACTGAAGGCAGTCTGATTACCACAATTTCTGATCTAAGTCAGGTCAATGTTTATTTTGATATTTCGGAGCGGGAGTATTTAACAATGATGCAAGATAAACTGGATGGGAAGGAAATCCGTAAGACCGTAAAGTTGATTCTGGCAAACGGAGCATTATACCCACATGAGGGGGTTGCCCATATTGTCGAAAGTGAATTTGAAGCCAATACGGGATCTATTGCACTTCGTGTCCAATTTCCCAATGCGGAACATATCCTGAAACACGGTGCGTCCGGTAAGATTGCCGTGCCTATGGAGACTGGAGAGCACGCATTCGTACATCAAAAATCTGTATTTGAGATCCAGGATAAAACATATGTTTACGCCATGCAGGCAGACAGCACAGTGAAGATGACGCCTTTTGTTGCGGGCCCTCGTGTAGGACATTATTATATCGTAGAGGCTGGTCTTGATCCGAATGTTAAAGTGGTCTATGAAGGCGTGCAAAACCTGCGTAATGGAATGAAGATTAATCCAAAATTGAGGAAGCTGTAGCGGAGGATAAATTATGTTTGAAACATTTATAAAAAGACCCATATTATCGCTGGTCATATCGGTTTTTATTACCCTCTTGGGTTTGCTGGCTTTATTCACATTACCTATTACACAGTTCCCGGATATTGTGCCCCCTTCTGTGGTGGTGAATGCCAATTATACAGGAGCAAATGCGGAGGTAAGTACCAATGCGGTGGCTATTCCGCTGGAAAAAGCTATTAATGGTGTTGCGGGGATGACCTATATGAACTCCGTGTCAACCAATAATGGAAGTACGGTGATCCAGATCTTCTTTGAAGTAGGTACCGATCCGGATATCGCCGCGGTCAACGTACAGAATAGGGTAACAACAGTACTGGATGAATTGCCGGAAGAGGTTATCAAAGCCGGAGTAACGACGGAAAAAGAGGTCAATTCGATGTTGATGTATCTGAACGTCTTTACCGAAGACCAAACTGCTGACGAACGTTTTATCTATAACTTTGCCGATATTAATATCCTGAAGGAACTCAAACGTATCGAGGGTGTCGGGCTAGCCCAGATTATGGGTATGCGTGACTATGCCATGCGCGTTTGGGTGAAGCCGGACCGTATGGCAGCCTATAATATATCTGCTGAAGATGTGGTTGCCGCTCTGCGCAAGCAGAATATCGAGGCTGCACCTGGGCAAACTGGTATTAGCTCAGATAAAATGCGCAATATGCAGCAATACGTATTGCGTTATCCGGGCAAGTTTACTGAAATTGATGAGTATGCCAATGTGCCTATCCGTGCCAATTCCAATGGCTCAATTATTCGGATTAAAGACGTGGCAGACGTTGAATTTGGTTCCCTGGATTATGAAATGGTTTCCAAGACTGATGGTCGTCCATCGGCATCCATTATGCTGAAACAGCTGCCCGGATCAAATGCGCAGGAAGTTATTCAGCGGGTAAAAGATCGTATGGCCGAATTAAAGGAGAGCTCATTTCCTGCTGGTATGACCTATACCATGGGGTATGATGTATCCCGTTTCCTGGATGCCTCTATTTCATCGGTGATCAAGACTTTGTTGGAAGCATTTCTGTTAGTATTTATTGTCGTGTTTATCTTTTTACAGGATTTCAGGGCGACGGTTATCCCGATCCTAGCGGTGCCGGTCTGTCTGATCGGAGCCTTGTTTTTCATGCAAATGTTGGGCTTTTCAATCAATTTGTTGACCTTGTTTGCACTGGTACTGGCCATTGGAATTGTGGTGGATAATGGGATTGTAGTCGTAGAGGCCGTGTATGCCAAAATGGAAGAAGAGCATCTACAACCCATGGAAGCGACCTTGGAAGCGATGAAGGAAGTTGGGGGCGCCGTCGTGGCAATCACCTTGGTGATGTCAGCAGTGTTTGTTCCGGTAGCTTTTCTATCCGGCCCTGTAGGAATATTTTACAGACAATTTTCTTTGACGCTGGCTGCGGCAATCGTGATTTCAGGTATTAATGCATTGACATTGACACCAGCCTTGTGTGCGCTTTTCCTCAAATCACCCCATGATCGCAAGCCATCCAATAATTGGTTAGACCGATTCTTTAAACAATTTAATAAGATTTATGACCGTACAGCTTTTGGCTACAAGGGAATATTGGTGAAAACAAGTGCGAGACGTGGACTTACGCTATTATTATTAGGTGGTTTCTTTTTGGCTACTTGGGGGAGCAGCGCCATACTGCCTTCCGGATTTATTCCAACGGAAGATCAAGGGATGATTTATGTCTCCGTAACTACGCCACCCGGTGCGACCGTAGATCGTACTGAACGGGTATTGGATAAGATCGATTCTGTTTCGCGAAAACTGGATATTGTTGAGACGGTTTCAACCTTATCGGGATATAGTATTGTGACCGAAGTATCAGGAGCGTCTTATGGTATGGGAATGATCAACCTTAAGCCATGGAAGGAACGTGATCAGACGGTCGATGATGTGATCAAAGAACTACGCGAGAAAACAAAGGATTTTGCAGATGCACAGATTGATTTCTTCCCACCGCCAACGGTACCGGGTTTTGGTAACTCTTCGGGATTTGAATTGCGCCTATTGGACCGTAGCGGTAATGAGGATCTGAATAAAACAGCGGAAGTATTACAGAAATTTATGGATGACATGGAGAAAAGTGAAGTGCTCCAGGATATCAGTTCCAGTTTTGATGTTAACTTTCCGCAGTATATGCTGAAAGTAGACTATGATATGGCCGCAAAGAAAGGAATATCAGTAGAAAATGCGATGAACACCTTGCAGACCTTGATGGGAAGTCTTTATGCAACGAATTTTATCCGTTATGGACAAATGTACAAGGTGATGGTACAGGCAGGACCAGAGTACCGTCAGCGGCCCGAAGACGTACTTCGGCTGTATGTGAAGAATGAAACGGGAGAAATGGTGCCCTATAACGCTTTTATTTCCATGGAGCGTATTTACGGGCCGGAGCAGATTACGCGGTACAATATGTTTAGTTCGGCGATGGTGACAGGACAGTCGTCGCCGGGTTTCAGTTCGGGCCAGGCAATCGAAGAAGTGGAAAAGATTGCGTCTTCCTTGCCACAAGGCTATAGCATTGAATGGTCAGGGATGACCCGAGAACAAAAGATATCCGGAAATCAGGCCCTGTATATTTTTGCGCTCTGTCTATTGTTTGTTTACTTATTGTTGTGTGCCCAGTACGAAAGCTTTTTATTGCCGCTGCCGGTACTACTCTGTCTGCCAGCAGGAATTTTTGGGGCCTTTATCTTCCTGAAAATATTTGGCTTAGAAAATAATATCTATGCACAGGTCGCTTTAGTCATGCTGATCGGGCTTTTGGGTAAAAACGCGATCCTCATTGTGGAATATGCCAATTTGAAATATAAGCAGGGAATGGATATTGTCACGGCGTCCATTGAGGGGGCTGTCGCGCGCTTACGCCCTATTTTGATGACTTCTTTTGCATTTATTGCCGGACTGATCCCATTGATGATGGCGAGTGGCGCCGGAGCGTTGGGGAATCGAAGTATTGGTACAGCTGCGGTCGGAGGGATGCTCATCGGAACGATATTGGGAGTTATTGTTATTCCAGGTCTCGTGATCTTGTTTTCCAAAAAAGAGAATAAAAAACAGGTCATTAAACAGACCTCATTAGTAATCGCTGCACTCATTCTCTTTGGCAGTTGTGCTGTTCCCAAAAAAGCAGTACAACCTGAAAAAATTGCCGTGCCCACAGCATTTTCAGAAAGGACGGCAATTGATAGTATGAATGTTGGCAATCGCTCCTGGCGGGAGATTTTTAAGGATCCACTTTTAGTCGCACTGATTGATTCGGCTTTACATGCTAATATAGATATCCGTCAATCCATCTTACGGTTAGCGTCTGCGCAAGCCTACTTTAAACAACGTAAAGCAGCATTGGGACCGACTGTGGAAGCAGCGGTTGAGGGTGGAATACGTAAGTATGGCCACTACACTGAATCGGGGATCGGTAATTATGATTCCAATTTTTCGGACAATTTGAAAAGTGACGAAAAACTGCCGGAACCATTTATTCCAGATTATTTTATTGGGCTTCGTTCTTCCTGGGAAATCGATCTATGGGGTAAATTAAAAAGCCAAAGGCAAGCGGCTTACTTTGGCTTTTTGGCCGAGCAAGAAGGGAAACGTCTGTTAGAAACGGAACTGGTATCCAATATTGCGACGGCCTATTATGAGTTGATGGCCTTAGATCAAAAAATCAAGGTCTATGACCGTAATATTGAACTGCACACCAATGCACTTGAGGTCGTGGAGATAAAAAAAGATGCGGGTTATGCGACTGAATTGTCGGTTCAGCAGTTCAAAGCGCTATTGGCGAATTCTAAATCCGCCAAAGAAAAATTGAGCCAGGAAATTGCACTTTGGGAACATCATATCAATGGATTACTAGGACGCTATTATCAACCGATCAAACGTAGTACGTATGTTGAGAACACAAACTTATATCATGCAATGACTTTCGGTACTCCAGATGATCTGGTCAATCAACGTCCGGACATTAAAGCTGCTTACCTGAAGATGATGGCCTCATCAAATAGTCAGGAAGCATCAAGGCTAGCTTTTCTGCCATCGGTGGCCATTAGTCCTTTTGTCGGTTTACAGAGTTTTAGTTTTAACAAGCTATTTAATCTGGACAAATCCATTGCCTATAATTTATTTGGGGGTATTACACTCCCCATATTGAATCAAAGGCAATTAAAGACACAGTATGAAATTGCAAAAGCCGATTATGGAATTGCTTTTTTGGACTATGAAAAATCCGTTTTGAATGCTTATAACGAGGTTTCCAATGTCATTATGACGCAAGAGGCAATCAGCCGACGTCGGATCTTTGTGGATGAACATGTAAAGGCGCTGGATCTTTCCATTGAAGCTGCACAGGAATTGTTTATTGCCGGAAGAGTGACATCACTGGATGTTGTCACCGCACAGAAGGAAGCCCTGGAAGCACAAGTTGGAAAAGTAGAACTCGAAAAGGAGAACACATTGAATCAGATTCTGCTCTATAAAGCTTTGGGTGGTGGCTGGAAATAAAACCGCCTTTGGATGATAAGAAAACTATTTTTCATGCGATAAAGAATTAACTTGTTAATTCTTATACTCTTATATGGGTTAGGGAAAGAGGCCGTCGTGAGATGTCCTCTTTTTTGTTGTTATTTTTATGTAGTTTAGCTATGACTATGTTGAACCGGGGTTATTATGTTGCAGCGCATTTTAGTTTTCATTTTTTTATTTCATGTATGTTTTTCACTATCCGCCCAAGATTACTCGGATAGCACTAAGGTTTTTCAGCGATTGGAATATCTCATGGAAAATCAGAAAATTTATGTTAAGAATCGAGAAGACAAACTGGATAAACTAAAACAGGAGGCAAAAGCACTCGAAGATAATCAACAGCTGTTTTTTCAGAAGAATTATGAAATCTTTGAGAATTATAAGAAGTTCGATTCTGATGCTGCACTCAGCTATATTACCCTTTGTCAAAAACTGGCTCCCAGGGACAATGATTCACTTCAGACCGTTATTCATTTAGATTTAGCCTGGGTCTATTCCACGATTGGACGATATATTGAAGCCTCAGCATTGTTGAACCGAATTAGTGCCACAGGCCTTGGTACCAAACTTTTGGCCAAATATTACGATACCTATAGCTCATTCTATAGCCATTATGGACAAAGTAATAATCGTCAGGAATATTATCAGGCAAGTGAACATTATCGGGATTCGTTATTGAAGGTTTTACCCAAATCTTCCTTGGAGTACCGGACAACCATCGCGACCAAGACTTTGTTTAACGGTAGTCGGGAAGACGCGAAAAAACAATTTCTAAACCTTTGGAATGAAAACCAGAAGGATTTGGAGCAACGGGCATTATTGTCCTACTTTATAAGCTTGATCTATAAATATGAAAAAAATACTGCTGGCCAGCTTTATTATCTAGCTGTCTCAGCAAGTGCGGATATCGAGATGGCAAATCGCGACAATGCCTCCTTTCATGATTTAGCGTTAGCATACTATGACAAACAAGATTTTGATCGCGCTTTTCGTTATATAGAAAAGGCCATTGATGACGCCATGTTATGTAAAGTGCGTTATCGGATTATTGAGGGTACCTCTTCCTATCCAATTATTAATGCCGCCTATCAACAGAAAATCAATAGTCAGAACAAGCAGTTGATTGCACTCGTTATCGTGGTCAGTATTTTGTTGATCGGCGGGATTATTGGCTTGATTGTGATCTATCGTCAAGTCCAGCATTTACGAAAGATCCGGTCACAGCTGTCAGCAACGAATCAACAATTACGGTCTTTAAATAATGAAATTAATCAAACCAATCTAAAACTATCAGAATCCAATCACATTAAAGAAGAATATATTGCCCAGTTTTTTGATATGTGTTCGAGCTATATCGACAAAATGGAGGATATACGAAAAGCATTGTTGAAAAAGGCATCTAACCAACAGTGGGAAGCACTGCGGGAGCAACTCAAATCCACACAAATGGAGGAAAGGGAGATACAGCAACTGTATATCAATTTTGACCGAATATTTTTGAACCTTTATCCGACATTTGTTGATGAATTTAATGCGCTTCTTCAGGAAGATGAGAAGATCTATCCGAAGAAGACGGAGTTGCTCAATACCGAACTGCGTATTTTCGCTTTGATTCGATTGGGGATAGATGATTCGGTTAAAATTGCCAGTTTCCTTAGGTATTCCCTGCGTACGGTTTATAACTACAGAACCAAAGTACGGAATAAAGCTGCTGGGAACCGCGATGGCTTTGAAGCTTCGGTATGTCAAATTGCAACTATTGATCGTTCCTAACCGTCGCCAATGAGCAGATGTACTGCCCTCTTATGCACCTATAGGTCTTTTTTAAGTACTTTTTAGTCCGTTTTTATTTTTGCAAAATACTGAATAGTAGATTGTTGTGTTTTTTGACCGGTACTTTTTGAGTACTTGGTCTTTTTTTCTTGTATGGCTCCTAGTAGTTTTGTTTTGAGCGATAGAGCAGGGGAAACTTCATCGCCAATTTGGAATAACCAAAAGATAAAACAATAACCAATTTTTTTATTTCATATGATTTACTTTACTCGAAAAGTAACCTTTTCAATGGGGCTGGTTTTCTTGTGTATGTGTTTGAACTCGGTATTTGCACAAGATCGGATTCAGGTTAGTGGTCGGGTGCTGGATGCGCAAGATCAGAGACCACTTGCTGGAGTCACAATTACACAGAAGGGTACCAGTAATGCGGCCTCCAGTAATGGAGACGGGCGTTTTCATATTTCAGCTGTCCAAGGCAGTATACTTCAATTTAGTTTTATCGGCTATGATAACAAAGAATTGCCGGCCAATGGGACAATGACCGTTCAATTGAGCTCATCCACAAACGTGCTTGACGATGTTATTGTGATTGGCTACGGCGCTGTCAAACGTAAGGATGTGACGACAGCAATTTCTTCGGTGTCAACAAAAGACTTGGAAAAAAGGCCTGTCGTAAGTTTGGGCCAGGCAATACAAGGGAAAGCAGCAGGTGTGTCCGTGATCCAGCCCAACGGAGCACCAGGCGGTGAAATGTCCATTAAAGTCCGGGGTACAACCTCCTTTAATGGCTCTAATGATCCACTGTATGTTGTCGATGGATTACCCGTTGAAGATATCAAATTTTTATCACCAAGTGATATTGCTGATATCCAGATTTTAAAAGATGCTTCGTCGGCAGCTATTTATGGGTCACGTGGAGCAAATGGTGTTATTCTTGTGACCACAAAATCTGGAAAATCTGGGGAAGCTAAAATTATCCTGGGAGCGCAAGCTACAGCAAATGTGGTAAATAATACCGTAAAAGTGTTGAATACCGCACAATACAAGGAGTTGATGGATGAGACAGGTTATGTAAAGCTGCCAGAAGGGCTTACTGATCAAACAGACTGGTTTAAGGAAACTTATAAAACCGGAGTTCAACAGAATTACCAGTTATCAATCTCTGATGGTAATGAGAAATTACGCTATTATTTGGGCGGAGGTTATCTGACAGAAAAAGGCACACTGCAAGGTTCATTCTTTAGACGTTATAACTTCAAAGCGAATATAGATAATCAGGTAAAAAAGTGGATGAAGGTTAACGCCAATTTATCTTATGCGGATTACAATACCAACGGGATTATCTCAGGCAACGGATCTAATCGTGGGGGAGTAGTTACTTCGATCATCAATACGCCTACTTATGCACCTATATGGGATCCTTTGTTTCCTGATCGATATAATACCAATTTCAATGGACTAAATATAAACAGCCCTTTAGAAAATCTCGAACGAACCAAGAATAACAATAATCGGGAGAATAGATTATTGGCAACAGGAAGTGTATTGATATCCTTTATGCCTAATTTAACCTGGAAGTCTTCATTTTCAATGGATAGACGGTCGGGCGTACTGACAACATTTTTAGATCCCTGGATTACGCAACAGGGTAGAAATCAATTTGGAGAGGCCTCTGACGCGCGCAACACAAACACGGTATTGACTTGGGACAATGTGCTGACTTACAGCAGAAGCTTTGGAAAACATAGCTTGGAGACGATGACAGGTTCATCTTGGACAGATTCAAAATATTCCAATAGTTATATTTATGGTTCGAACTATGCCAACGGAATTATCCAGACACTAAATGCGGCAAACAAGATTTCATGGAATGGAACCGGCTCCGGAGCGTCCAATTGGGCCATCCTATCCTATTTTGCCCGTGCGATGTACAATTACGATGGAAAATATCTGGTAACTGCAAATATGCGTGCGGATGGATCGTCTAAATTAAGCCCTTCCGGTCGCTGGGGATATTTTCCTTCGGTGTCGGCTGCATGGCGCTTATCAGCGGAGGATTTTATGAAAGATGTAGACTGGATCAATGATCTGAAAATACGTGGCGGATGGGGGCAGACTGGAAACCAATCTGGACTTGGAGACTACTCTTATCTTTCGTTCAATGTGATTCAGCGCTTACCTTGGTTTGAAGACAAATACCAATATTCCCCGCCGAATATTGGGAATTCGACTACATTGAGAGCGACAGATTTAAAATGGGAAACGACTACCCAGGCAAATGTGGGGATTGATTTTTCTACATTAAATAACAGATTGAACCTGACCTTAGATTACTACCATAAAAAAACAACAGATATGCTGATGGAAGTAAGCTTGCCTACAGGTTCTTCTTCTGCAAGTACAATTAAACGAAATGAGGGCGAGATGACTAATAAGGGGTTTGAGATCGGAATAAACTCCAAGAATTTAACAGGAGATTTTACATGGAATACGGATTTTAATATTTCTTTTAACAAGAACCGTCTGGATAAGCTCGTCTTTACAAAAATCTATAATGATGCGGTTACAAATAATCTAGTGAACGCAACTGTCGTTAGGAATGAACCCGGAAGGCCTTTAGGTGGATTTTATGGTTATATCTCTGATGGTGTAAATCCGGAGACAGGTGAATTAATGTATAGAGATCTGAATGGTGATGGCAAAACATCACCTTCCGACCTGACTTATATTGGAGATCCCAATCCAAAATTTGTATATGGATTGACAAATAGCTTTTCCTGGAAAGATTTTGACTTAAGTATATTTCTTCAGGGTACTTATGGGAATGACATTTTCAATGCGAGCCGAATGGAAACAGAAGGAATGTATGATGGTCGTAACCAAACAACAGTTGTACTCGATCGCTGGCGCGTTCCGGGACAGATTACACATGTGCCCAAAGCAGGATTTGATATTAAAAACTCATCTTATTTTGTAGAAGATGGAAGCTATTTGCGCGTAAAAAATATTTCATTGGGTTATTCTATCGCACCTGAACGTTTGAAAAAGATTGGAATTCAAAAGATTCAGCCTTATTTTTCGGCAAGTAACCTATTTACGCTGACTAAATATTCAGGCATGGATCCGGAGGTAAACCAGTGGGGGAATTCGGGAAGAGTACAAGGCCTCGATTGGGGGACATATCCACAAAATAGATCTTTTGTACTTGGTGTAAATGTAGAATTTTAATTGAATGGTGATGAAAAAAACAAATATTAAATACTTTTTACCGTTGTTCATGACAGGCTTCTTGCTGGCTTCTTGCTCGCTAAATCGCGATCCACTGGACAGTTATACAGATGTTAGTCAGGGTAAAACAGAAAATGAAACACAGATCGTCTTTAAAAACAGAAGCGAGGTAGATAATTTTCTTTCTGGGATTTACCAACAGATGCGAGATAGGCAAGAGCATTGGTACCTGGACCTATTGTTGATCGGCGATTCCCATGCTGATAATGCGTACGCAGGAACAACAGGTGCCGAAGTTGTACCATTTGAAAATAATTCTATTGAGGGATCCAACTCCGTTGTTGATC
Organism: Sphingobacterium prati; assembly: GCF_013167215.1. GTDB lineage: Bacteria > Bacteroidota > Bacteroidia > Sphingobacteriales > Sphingobacteriaceae > Sphingobacterium > Sphingobacterium prati. The sequence goes on along the minus strand of NZ_JABJWY010000009.1, from coordinate 251,107 downwards.
GAGATTGGGCACGTTATCTTGAAGATATTGCGCGGGCCAACCGTTTAATAATCAATGTTGATAGTGTTGCGGATAAATCTATTAGTGATGCTGACATCAAAGTTTACAAGGCGCAGGGTAAAATCTTTCGGGCACTGGCGATGTTTGATATGGTGCGCATATTTGGCTCCATTCCAGTAATTACAACACAAGGAAAAGATATTACCGCGGAAAATATCGAAGCGGTATACCCGGAGTACTTCCCCAAGCAGGCGACTGAAGAGGAAGCGCATAAACAGATCGAGAAGGATCTGTTGGAGGCGCTGGTTGATGCCCCGGTCAATAACAATGCGAATAAAACCTTGTTTACAAAATCCGTAGCCCGGGCAATGTTGGTAAAACTCTATGCGGAAAAACCCCTCCGGGATTATAATAAAGTTATTCAGTATGCGGACGCATTGACTGGAGATGGATTTGATTTGAATCCCAATTATGGGGATTTATATGAATTGAATGCGGCCAAGACAGACCTAGCGCAACGAAATACAAAAGAATCAATTTTAGAGGCGCAATTTATGCCTGGATCTGGAAACTGGGCGACCTGGATGTTTGGTCGAGACCTGTCTAATTACGACAATGCATTTACATGGGCCAAATGGGTCACACCATCACGTGATTTGATACAAGCATATACGAATGAAGCAGACCAAATTCGGATGGCACAATCTATTGTTTATTATACAACAACCTGGAGCAACTATTACCCATCAAGCCATTATCCTTTTATGTTTAAGTTGCGTTCGGGCATGAGTAGCATCGTCAAGCTCCGCTACGCCGATATTTTGTTATTGAAAGCTGAAGCCATGATCCAATTGGGGTCAAATCTTTCGGGGGCAGCTGATATTATTGATAAGATCCGTACGCGTGTAAAATTGCCCAAATTATCTGCTGGAGTTCGTGCGAATAAAGATGCTTTGCTGGAAGCATATTTAAAAGAGCGTCGCTTAGAATTAGCCTTCGAAGGACAGCGTTGGTTTGATCTGGTTCGGTTGGATAAAGTGGAATCAGTAATGAATGCCGTGTACGCAAAGGATTCTGGAAGAAAGGCACAGGTATATCCCTTCACAAAGAACTCCTATCGCCTGCCAATTCCGCAACCTAAAATAGACCAGAATCCAAACTTAGTTCAGAATCCCGGATACTAATTATTTTAACTGTTTATGAAACATAATAATAACACTATGATATATACATTCTTGTTGTCCTGTCTGATTACGGCAACATCTTGTAACCGTGATAGCTTCACACCCTCACAAGGTGATGATCTCAAAAAATCTGGCGATGTCACTATTGTAATGACTAATACAAACCGTGCTTATGATCTGACAAAAAAATATGTCGATTTTAGTACAAAGTTTAATATGTCGCCCAATACGATTTCCTTAAATCCTGATCAGAAGTTTCAGACAATGGACGGATTTGGTGCTGCTATAACAGGCTCTACCTGTTATAATCTGATGAAAATGAGTAAGGAGGATCGGACGAAATTTCTTACCGAGACGTTCTCCGATAAAGATGGTATGGGCATGAGCTATATTCGTATTGCTATCGGATGTTCGGATTTTTCATTAAGCGAGTATACCTGTTGGGACAAGGAAGGAAAGGAAAATTTTGGGCTGCAGTCAGAAGAAAAGCAATATGTTATTCCTGTGCTGAAAGAGATTCTAGCCATCAATCCAAACGTCAAAATTATGGGATCGCCATGGACTCCGCCAAAATGGATGAAGGTCAATAATCTGACAGATTTAAAACCTTTTGATTCCTGGACCAGCGGTCAATTAAATCCGAAATACTATCAGGATTACGGTTGGTATTTTGTACAATGGCTACAAGCATTGAAGAAAGAAGGTATACCGGTGTATTCCATCACTGTTCAAAATGAGCCGTTGAATCGCAAAAATTCCGCCTCCATGTACATGTCATGGCAGGAACAGCAGGCATTTATCAAACAATCGCTCGGCCCACAGTTAAAAGCTGCAAATATAGCGACGAAAATCTATGCGTTTGACCATAATTATAACTACGATAATATGGCTGATCAGGAAGATTATCCTATCAAAATCTATAATGATGCAGGAGCGGCATCCTTTATTGCTGGCGCAGCTTATCACAACTATGGTGGTGATAAAACGGAGTTAATTGATATTCATAATCAGCGTCCGGATAAGGAACTGGTTTTTACAGAGACATCTATCGGGGAATGGAACGATGGGCGTAATCTTGAAAAGCGTTTAATGGAAGATATGCGCGAAGTGGCGCTAGGGACTGTAAACAATTGGAGCAAGGGTGTTATTGTTTGGAATTTGATGCTGGATACCGATAAGGGACCAAATCGCGAGGGCGGTTGTCAGACCTGCTATGGTGCCGTTGATATTAGCAAGTCAAATTACAAGAGTATCACGCGCAATTCGCATTATTATATTGTAGGACATCTGTCGTCTGTAGTCAAGTCCGGTGCGACACGTATTGGCGCTACAGGATATATCGCTGCAGGACTGGTCTATAGTGCCTTTCAGAATACAGACGGAAGCTATGCTGTAGTGTTGTTGAATGAATCGAATGACGACCGGAAAATTACACTGGCAGATGGTAAACATCATTTTAACTATGAGGTTCCTGCAAATTCAGTCGTCTCTTATCGTTGGAAAAACTAAATACTGGGATTATGAAAAGATATCTCATCAATATACTATTGGGAGTAATAGCTGTGGTAAGTTCCTGTAAAAAGGATGAAAAATATGCCTATCAAATTGGGGATCCCAAAATTGAATTGAAATCCGACGTTTCTGTAGCCCATTTTGGCGATAGCCTAGTTTTTAATATCCATGTATCGGATAGCGAAGTCGCTTTGTCTACGCTGAAAGCGCAGTTATATTTTACAGATGACAAGGTTACTGAAACGACGATTCGTACAAAAGAGAACGGCGACTACAGCGGAAAAATTTACGTTCCTTTTTTGAAAGACATTCCGGATGGGAAAGCGACCATTAAGTTTGTTTTGCAGAATATTAGTCAGAAGAAAACCGAACAATCCTTTGATATAAACTTAAGTCGCCCGGACTTTCCTTACCTCACTTTGGTTACCGAATCAAAGTCCTATCGGATGGAGAAGACTGGACGAAACCAATATGCAGCAAAAGAGAATTTTTCGGCAGATGTAAAGGGCTATATTCAAGCACCAAAGGTTGGCGAACAAGGTAATGCCATGAGTTTTGGATGGGTTAATAATGCTGTTGATTTTGGTTCTAAAGCTGAGATCCCGTTTTCAAATTCAACGTCTGGCGTATATCCTATACAATTTAATACATTGACGTATCAAGCCTCGCCATTTATTTTCGTATTGCTTAATGGATCGCCGTTCAGGAGTCTTGATGATAAGCATTCTAAAGTTGAGATGGTGTTAAATCAAGGGGAAACAGCGACTTTTGAAGGTATTGCGGATCTACAAAATTGGTGGATTGATCCTGACTTTTTTACGCAATCCGCCGATGGGGGCATATCGTTTAAAGGAGCAACAGGGAAATATCGCATTACTGCAGACTTCGCACTAAAATACTTCGTCGTTGAGGCCATGGCCGGGAATGACCTTGCTAAATTGCAGGAAGATGGTACTGGAGCTGTATGGATTATTGGAGAAGGCGTTGGAAAACCAAAAGTTTCGAGTAATCAGGTTGGCTGGAATACCGATAAAGCCCTCTGTTTAGCTCCACTGGGTAATAAAAAGTACCAAATTACATTGAAAGCAGGCGAGTCTATCAATACCGATAATATCAACTTTAAGTTTTTCCACCAGAAGGGCTGGGGCGGAGAATTTGGTGGTACGGATGTGACAACGTCGAGTGATCTGATTTTTATTGGTGATGGTAAAAATGGGCGTGATTCCGGAAATTTGGGTATCAAAACCGGTAAAATGTTGGAAGCTAGCAAAACGTATATATTCACCTTAGATCTAACAGCCGGTAATAAAAAAGCCGTGCTTACAGTTGTACCAAAATAAGCTGTTTTTTGATTTTTCAGTCCCCAGGTAAAACCTTACCTGGGGACTATATTGTTCCTATTGAATTTGTTTAATCAAGGATTCATTTATATATTTGCCGAACTCACAAGATGAAAGCTAGACAGTTCATATGGATTTTATTGCCTTTGATGCTCCTCCAGAGCTTCTCAACAGTATGGCTGTGGTCCATTTTTGAGCTGAATCGAGATTACATTGCACGCTACGAATGTATCAACCGTTTCAATGAAAATGCCCTTTCGTGTAGAGGACAATGTATCCTAATGAAGAAAATGCGTGAACACGAAGAAAAGGAGCAAAAGAACCTTGAATCACGTATTATCGACGTCGTTTTTATCAATAATTCTCAAAATTTTGACTTTAAGGTCTCTTCTTTATTTCAAGAAGATTTAGCGGAACGCTCGTTCCCTGAATACAACGAAAATTATTCTTACAGACCTATTTTTACCATTTTTCACCCCCCATTAGTTTAAATCCATTTTTAGAAATCATCATGAGTTTTTTGCTGATCGCTTATAGCGACAAATAATTCCTCATGTTTACTTCATCGTGTTTAAGGAATAGTTTATTCTGATGGTTCCATCACACCTGATACCACCGAAGGCAGCGTGAATGCCTTAAAAAGAAATTGGACTAATGAATAACAAAATTAAACAGATGAAAACTTTATTTGAACAGGTTGTCTGTTTTTGGACGACGGGTTCCGGGTAATTTAGAAAAATTTCTAGGATAGGATATGTATTGCGGCTACCTTTCTGATAGGCGCGGTCCACTGTCTATATGTTATTCTCTTCTAACCATTCTTGAGCCTGTACTACAACGGATTACCTTTTAACTAAGCTAACATGGTATTTTTATGAAGGTAAGTATATTGGTAAAAACAATAGTTTTTTATGCTGCTCTTGCGTGTGTGTTTTTCGGATCATGTACAAAAGGAAAAACAAATTATGAAGCCGAAAGGGGAGATGTAATTGAAGAGAATACTGAATTTAAGGAAGTCTCAAATGCTGTAACCGCTAATTATACGGTCAGTATAGAAGCTTTAAATGGTGTATTATATCGTGGTTATAATGATATCCGCGTAAGAATTAAAAATACACAAACAAATACTCCCGTGGAAGTGTCGGATCTTACATTTCTGCCTATTAGGACCACTGTCATAGGAGAGAAGAGTTCATGCCCAAATCGGTATAATTTCGATTATAAATCAGCGGATAAGTATTTTTCAGGTTATACGGTTTTCACCAGCGAAAGCGATGCCGTGGGTAGTTGGGCACTCTATATCAATTTTACCGTCGGTAATCAATCCTTTTCCCTGATAAAAGAGGTGTCGGTTAGACAACAGCCAAATAAAAATCTGAATATGACGACGTTCACAGGGTTGGATGATGAGCAGTATGTCATCGCATTGATTGCTCCGCAGAAGCCAAATGTTGCCGAAAATAAATTGGTCGCCGGCATCTATAAATTGAATAGGGCGCTTGATCCTTCAGCGGAAGGCCCCGCTGATCAACTGCAATTTTCCTATTCGCAGGTTGAGCGTTATACGTTGAAGTTAGACCCGCGCATGCCCGAACCTTCCATGGGCAATCACTCATCTCCTAACAATAGAGATTTGTTACAGGATACGGATGGTTTATACCATGGGGTGGTGAATTATACCATGACAGGGAATTGGACATTAAATTTCATCCTGTTAAATCCAGTGGGAAAAGTGATCCGCGGTACCGAGGTGCCAAAGGATTTTACACCGGGAGTGGAAGGACGTAAGAGCGAGCTACATCTCGATATTTTATTCTAAGAGTCATGAAGAAATTAAGTCTAGTTCTTTTTATTCTTTCTCTTGGATTGGATGTTAATGGACAAATTGCTCCGGTAAAAAGAGATACAACGAGACGTTTGGGGGAAGTCAAGGTTGACGCTACGATCAAACGAAAGATCGAAAGCGATATGAAAATGGCTGTCTCAGTCGATGAGTTTTTGGCTTCATCAGACAATATCAGTTTTATTAAGCGTGGAGCCTATGCATGGGAACCGTTACTGAACAACATGAGTACAGAGCGTTCTACAATCACAATCGACGGTATGCATATTTTTGGCGCTTGTACGGATAAGATGGATCCCATTACTTCGTATGTGGAGAGCAATAACCTGTCTTCGGTTGATATTAAATCAGGACAGGAGGGGAGTATGCATGGAGCCACAGTGGCTGGAAGTATAGATCTAAAAAGGAGAAGTACTCCCTTTGGTCTGCAGCAAAAAGTAGGTGGTGCGTATCAGACGGGTTTCGAGTTTAACAATAAGCAAGCATTTAATCTTGGAAATCTGTTCTATTCGACAGACAACTTTGTGGCTGACGGTAGCATTGCCTTTCGTAAAGCAGGTAATTATTATGACGGAAACAACAAGGAAGTACTGCACTCACAATATAATAAACTGAATGCATCATTGGGCCTAGCCTATAAGACAAGTCCACTTTCTGCCATCAGGGTAGATGCAATATTTGACCGTGCAAAAGATGTGGGTTTCCCAGCTTTGCCCATGGATCTTTGGTTATCGCGGGCGATTATCACATCTGCATCCTATAAACAATTGTTTGAGCAAGGGCTGGTTAAAGTATGGGATACCAAAGTTTATTTCAACGCTGTGGAGCACTATATGGATGATACGACACGACCGGAGAATTTGGTACACATGGATATGCCCGGATGGAGTACGACGTATGGATTGGTGTCAAAAATAAATTTAAAGAAAGACCGATATTCTTCGGAGGTACAGTTCAATGCCTACGATAATCTTTCGATAGCGGAAATGCGAATGTACCCCCAAGATCGTTCCAAACAGACCATGTTTGCTTATAGCTGGCCTTGGGTAACAACCCGTTTTGCAAGTATGGCAATGAATAATTCCTGGGAAATTTCAGGAAGAAGTAAAGTGAATCTTGGTGGTTCGTTAGGCTGGAACTATAACTACTCCAAATACGTGGAATTTAACTGGATTTTTCATCCCGGAGCACCACAAAAAAAGAATAGATGGCTTCCGAGTCTACATGCCAGCTATGAGTTAAACTTAAATCAGTTTGATATTTCGTTAGGAACAGGTTTTGGCCATCGCGCGCCTTCTGTTTCCGAAGCCTATGGCTATTATATCTACAATAGCTTTGATCGTTATGATTATATCGGGAACCCCGATCTAAAGAATGAGATTTCTTATGAAGGCAACGCCAGCGTTGGATTCAAGACTGAGAAGCTAAGTATTGCTGCAAAAGTTAACTATTTCTACATCAACAATTATATCATCGGGCGGATTTTGAGTTTAGGAAGCCCCATGAATTATCAATCCGTAGGTGTAAAAGGTTATACTTCTTTAAGTAAGGCTACACTGTTTAATACAGCTATTAATGTAGATTATAAAATCCTGGATAACCTGCATTGGAAAGGCGTGCTTACCTATGCAAGAGGAAAGGATGATGAAGGCGGGAATCTACCTTTTATACGTCCGTTGAGTTATCAGACTTCGCTGCATTATGGGTATAAAAAACTCGGCTTGCGGACCTCCTTAAACGGAGATTTTGCACAGACCAACTACAGCCCCATATACGGTGAAGATCTAACTGGCGCATACAAAATATGGAATCTATCGGCCGATTACAGTTTCAATCTTGGTAAGCTCAAATCTGTCTTTCAGGTTGGTGCCGAGAACCTGTTGAATGAATATTATAGTACCTATGCGGATTGGGGAAATATACCCCGGATGGGACGGAATATTTTTACATCCTTAAAAGTCAATTTTTAAATAACTTAAAACTTAGAATAACATGAAAAAAAATGCAATTAAACTCCTAATGATTTCTTTGGTCATGATCTCTTGTAGTAAAAATGAAGATGTCGCAAACAGTGTTAATTTACATTTCAACAATACTTTTAAAAATACGACAATCGTGCTGGGGGGCTTAGATTCCCCAGTAGCGACGACGAATACATCGGCTGATGGCCAAGTGCATCAATTTTCGGAGTTAAAGTACGTGATTAGCAATATCAGACTTGTGAAAGCCGATGGGTCTGAAATTCCTTATAATGTAAATGATTTGGACAAGGGAGCTACCGTGGTTAATCAGGCAAAACTTTCAAGTTTGGATTACATGTTGGCAGACATACCCGTAGCGGAATACAAGCAGATAAAATTTGGACTTGGTATAAAGCCGGGATTAAACACATTGGATCAGTTTAGATTTCCTGTATTTTATGCGACTGCTGAAGCCAATGATACGGAGATGATGTGGCAATGGGCGACTGGTTATCGTTTTGCTAAAATGGAGGGTTTTTATGAAAACGATCATAAAAAATTCACGATTCATACCGGCAGTACTTTAAATGGAAAGTCTGGACAGCCAGATACCTACGTGCAGGGAGTAGATGCTTATCGTGATATTACATTGGATTTAGATACAAGGCTTGTTGTCGGTGGTAACAAACCCGAAATTACGATTAAGGCAGATTTTGATAAGTTATTTAGTGGGAAAAATAAGATCAGCATCAATGCAAAATATGCGACAGCACCACAACAACATGAAGGTATGGAGGTCATGGTAGAATATGTCAATAATCTTGGCGGAGACGATAACGAAGATAGAGCAGGAATGTTCTCTATTGAAAAGGTTGAAAACTAAAATAAATTATACAATTGATCATCATGGAGGGCAAGCGTATACATGACGACATAGCCTATCCATGATGATTTTACAATAAAATAGACATGCAGATGAAAACCGTAATTGGGATTTTGTTTACTTTGTTGATTATTTTATCCTGTAGCAAAGAGGATAGTTTTGTGTTGGATAACGACAGCAATCCCGAAATTCCCTTTTTTATACCTACAGATTTTCCCGCACTGAATACTACTGTAAAAGATAATAGACCTACGAAATATGGTGTGGAATTAGGTGAGAAACTATTCAATGAAAAAAGATTCAGTGGTAATAACACGATTTCATGTGCAAGTTGTCATAATCCTTCCCTGGCTTTTTCTGATGGAAAGATGCAGGCAATAGGTATTGAGGGGCGGGTTGGACTGCGGAATACACCCCCTTTACAGAATTTGGCCTTTATGAAATTCTATAATTGGGACGGTAATATTCTTGAGCTGGAAAAGCAACCATTGGTTCCCATCATCACGCATGAAGAAATGAATTCTTCTATATTAGAGGTTATCCGTAAGATTGGCGACGATTCCGATTACAAAGATTTATTTCAAAAAGCATTCGGTGAGGGTGGCATAACACCTGATCGAATTTATAAAAGTCTTGTACAATATGAATACACATTGGTGTCGGCGAATAGCAAGTATGACAAAGTAAGAAGAAACGAGGGGGGCAAGTTTACAGAGACCGAAGAACGGGGGTATACGCTGTTTAAGCTAAAATGTGCCAGTTGTCATAGTACGGCGTTGTTTACGGATCAAAGTTTCAGAAATGTGGGATTTCCTGCGAATCCAAATCCTGAAGAAGCAGGACGAGCCCGGGTTACCGGACGACCTGCCGATCAGATGGCCTTTCGTGTTCCCTCCCTCAGAAATACAGCTTATACAGCACCTTACGGAAGTTTTGGCCAATTTCCAACTTTAAGGGCCGTTTTGGACTATTTCGATAAGGGGGTGCAGGACGCAGAGAATCTTGACCCTATCCTAAAGAAAAATGGCAATCGCATTCCGTTAACGGAACAGGAAAAATTGGCGATTATCGCTTTTATAGAAACATTAAGTGACACAGCATTTATTGGGAAATAGTAAGTATTCTTGAAAGACTGGGATACGTTTTTTAGAAGAACGGTGCAATCCCGCTAATAAAAAAGATCAATAAGCTGTTTTGCTTCTGCCACGTCATGAACACGGAGGAGCTGAACCCCTCGCTCCAGTAATAGGGTGTTTAATGCTGTGGTACCATGAAGGGCTTCCGCTGCCGTAATACCCAATTTTTTATAAATCATCGATTTACGTGATATACCACCTAAAATCGGAAGACCGAAATAGTGGAGTTCATTGACACGGTATAGGAGCTCATAGTTTTGATCGGCCGTTTTGGCAAAGCCAAATCCGGGATCGAGGATAATATCTTTTACACCTAGATCCCTGAGCTGGGCAACACGCGCCCCCAGAAAGGTGGCGACATCAGTCACAATATCAGTATATTCGGTCTGTTCCTGCATGTTTTCGGGCGTGCCACGCATGTGCATAAGGATATATGGAACCTGATATTTAGCCACAGTGGCAAACATATCCTCATCCAGCGTACCTCCAGAGACATCATTGACAATATGCACACCAGCATCCATTGCGACAGCAGCGACATCTGCCCGGAAGGTATCGATGGATAAAATTGCCTCTGGAAAAGCCTTTCTGATTGCTTGGATAGGTGGGAGGGCCCTGTCTATTTCTTCCTGGGAAGAGATTAACGGAGCACCGGGACGTGAAGAATAGGCGCCTATATCCAAGATCTGAGCACCTGCCTGTAGAAGGTGCTTTGCCTTCTCCAGGGCTTTTTCGACAGTGGTGTTATCGCCTCCATCGTAGAAGGAATCTGGTGTCACATTGAGTATTCCCATGATTACAGGTTTCTCAAATGTCATGAGCTTTCCACCTACATTGATGGACTGTGCAGCTGCAGTCTCAAATTTTTTCATCAGAATAACTAGTTCTTTCCTATCCAGGATAACGATTATAAGTGATATTTATCTGACGACAAGAACGCCATCGGCAACGATATTAATATCTTTTTTCGGCTGTGTAATCTGATTTATTTCGGATTGCGACTTGCCTAGGTCTTTTGCCGCATGTTGTAGCGATGCCACAGAGGTTTCTTTCTTCTTGGCCACGCCTTCAACAACAACTGTTTTACCGATGATATCCGCAGGCATAAAGTAACCATAATCTTTAAAACGTACCATAATAGGTTCTTCCCCATCACGTTGCAAGGTCATGAAACAACCTTTCTTTTTGCACACTTCGACAACTTTTCCTTCGATTTTACCGCTGAAAGTACTTCTTGTACTTAGTTCTTTTTCTAGTTTGGCAATAGAAATCGCTTTATTTGCCTGAATTTCCTTTCCATACCCTACACCTGGTTTTGCGGAAGCAATTTCCTTTTTCTGGGCATATAATTGGGCACTTACGCCAAAAGCCAGCACAAAAAATAAAATAACCTTTTTCATATTACTTTCGAATAAATTCAAATTTACCACTTGGATCAAGCTTCATAATTGTAGAAGATTTGCCATCGGTTTTAACATGTTGATCATATGCAACAATATAATCAACACCAGTTTTGATCGCTTCAGCGATTTCGTCAAAATCTTTCGCTGTTGGCTCACCACTGATATTTGCTGAAGTGGAGATAATAGGCTTACGGAAGCGTTGTAATAGTTGTTCGCAAAAGGGATGCTTGACAATTCGAATGCCAATCGAACCGTCCTCTGCAATGGCATTGGAGGCAAGATTTTTGGCATTCGAATAGACAATGGTCAGTGGCTTGTCCGTATATTCAATAAGCTGATAAGCAACATCCGGGATTTCGTTCACATAACTTGCCAATTGGTTGTCATTATGTAAAAGGACGATCAGACTCTTGGACTTATCTCTTCCTTTCAATTGAAAGACTTTCTCTACAGCTTCTGGATTAGTGGCATCACAGCCTATTCCCCAGATCGTATCTGTTGGGTATAAGATTAATCCACCTGCTTTCAGCGTTTCCAACGCCTTGTTCAAATCTTCACGATCCACGAATGCGCTCATTTTTAATTTCTTTAGTTCTGACTTGAATTTAGACAGCTACGTTATGCTCACGCAAAGCATCATTTAGCGAAGTTTTCTTATCAGTAGATTCTTTACGTTGACCAATGATCAATGCGCAAGGAACTTGATATTCACCCGCTGCAAATTTTTTGGTATAAGATCCAGGGATGACAACCGAACGGGCAGGTACATAACCTTTGTATTCTACCGGCTCAGGTCCAGTGACATCAATAATTTTTGTAGATGCGGTCAATACGACATTAGCACCTAATACAGCTTCTTTTTCTACACGGATTCCTTCAACGACGATTGCTCTTGATCCAATAAATACATTGTCCTCAATGATAACAGGAGCTGCTTGAACAGGCTCAAGTACACCACCGATGCCTACACCGCCACTTAAGTGTACATGTTTGCCGATTTGAGCACATGATCCAACTGTAGCCCAAGTATCTACCATTGTACCTTCATCGACATAAGCGCCGATATTGACGTAAGAAGGCATCATGATTACTCCTTTGGCTAAATACGCACCCAGACGGGCGGAAGCACCAGGAACAACGCGTACTCCCGTGTGTTTGTAATCCGTTTTTAATTTCATTTTATCGTGGAATACAAAGGGACCAGCTGTCATTTCACGCATATCATTGATCGGGAAATACAAGATCACAGCTTTCTTGATCCAATCATTTACATGCCATCTCGTTCCGATCATTTCCGCTACGCGGATTTCACCGCTGTCGAGCTTCATGATCACCGTACGAATTGCTTCTGTATATTCCTTATACTCCAATAATTGTCTATCTTCCCAAGCTTCCTCAATCAGTTTTTTAAGCGGCTCTACCATATTATTTGTTTGCTTATTTGAATTTGTTTATTTTGATGTACAAACTTAGATAAAGTTGCTTTTAAAAGCAACTTTATCGATCTCTCCCTTATGAAGAAAATATCATAAGGGAAATATGTTAATTTTCGGTGGGAATACCACGATAATTTGCTAATATAACTATTTTTGCATTATGGCTGCAGCATCAGAAAAATTAAGAATTGATAAATATTTATGGTCGATAAGATTGTTTAAGACGCGAACTTTGGCAACCGAAGCGTGTAAGGCGGGGCGGGTCAAGTTGAATGGTCAAAATATTAAACCTTCTTATGAAGTTAAGGTCGGTGACGTCTATCATATCCAAAAAGGAATAGAAAAGAAAGTCGTTAAAGTAATCGCTCTTCTCGAACGTCGGGTTGATGCAAAAACTGCTGTTCAGTTTTATGAAGATCAAACCCCAGTAGAAGAGACTGTTGGCTACAAATCGGTATTTCAGGCACCCATACTTAAGCGTGACCGCGGAACAGGACGTCCTACGAAGAAAGACCGCCGTGAAATAGATGATTTACAGGCATCTGATTGGTGGGATAAAGAAGATGAATAGCATAAAGATGATCTTACCGTTATTAGCAGGATGCCTGTTAACGGTGGCTTGCAGACCCTATAAGGATTCTGTATCCGCAACTGAGAAAGAGTTTGTTCTGGCTATTCATGGCGGAGCTGGTACAATCTTGAAAAAAAACATGACTGATTCGATGGAACAGGCTTATAAAGCCGTTCTGGAGGAGGCACTGACTGCGGGTTATGAAAAGCTAAAACAAGGGAAATCCAGTTTGGATGCTGTTGAGCAGGCGATTCATGTCATGGAAGATTCGCCCTTGTTTAATGCTGGAAAGGGTGCTGTATTTACTAACGCAGGCAAAAATGAACTGGATGCGTCTATTATGGACGGAAAGACCTTAGCGGCTGGTGCAGTCGCTGGAGTCACAACGATCAGGAATCCAATTTCTGCCGCGCGTACTGTCATGGAGAAATCCGAACATGTGATGATGGTAGGTAAAGGTGCAGAAGAGTTTGCTAAAGAAGCCGGCTTACAGTTAGTCGATCCATCCTACTTCTGGACTAAAACACGTTGGGATGCATTGCAAAAAATTAAAAAAGAAGACAGTACAAAAATACAGCTAGATCATGATCAAAAACGAAGCTGGCGTTTGGGAACCCTTAATAAGGATTATAAATTTGGAACTGTAGGCTGTGTCGCATTGGATAATCAGGGTAATTTAGCTGCGGGGACTTCAACAGGCGGGATGACAAATAAGAAATTTGGCCGCGTCGGGGACTCACCGATTATTGGTGCCGGAACCTATGCAAATAATACGACCTGTGCAGTTTCCTGTACTGGATGGGGCGAGTTTTATATTCGTAGCGTGGCTGCTTATTCAGTATCAGCCTTAATGGAATATAAAGGTGAAAATGTGGCACAGGCAAGCCACGAAGTTATCAGACGAATTGGCGAAATGGGCGGCAATGGGGGGATGATTGCCATGGATAAAAATGGACATGTTGCCATGCCGTTTAATACAGACGGAATGTACCGCGGAACCGTGACCAAAGAGGGTAAGATTACCATAGAAATTTATAAGTAGCTGTTCAATATTTCGTTGACAATATGTGAAAGCCCCAAGTCATCGTTGCAAGAAATCCACGTGGATTAAAGAAGAAAATCCAATGATCACCTGGGATAATCTTTCACGGAATGCCTACGATAGCGATAAAATATTTAAACTCACTAATTAGAGGTATTTTTCGATTTCATCAAACTGGATATCACCATGTGATGCATTATAAAGGCTATTTTTGCCTTCAATAATAAGTATTTGCGGTGACTGATGTTCGATATTCCAACGTTGTGCAATTTCATTGGAGATAGGGCGATAGCGCAATAGATCTAAAAGATAAATCGCATAATCCTGATCCGACATATTGGACATACGCTCTAAGCTGCGTTTTGCCATATTACTGATACCGCAGGTCGTACTGTGTTTAAATATCGCCGCAACCTTATCCGATTGATAAAGTTCCTCTAATTGTTCTGCTGTATTTAATTCAATCCAATTGATCATGATTATAATTCTTTAAATTTTTTTTGTTCCACTTGTACAAACGAAGATATAGACGAAAATACACAAGTTCTCTTATCATTGTTTGTGGAGTTAAATAAGCTGGGCAGACGTATGCCATCACCGATCTCCTTGTATTTACTTATCTCATAGCTGATTTTCTCCGTTTTATCGCTGTAATCATAACGGGTAATCTCCCCTGTATTTTGATCGATATAAACCAAACCATCGAGTCTTGTCCCAAAGATTGGGCCCGATGAAGTAATGCTTGCGATGGTCAGCTTTTGCCCCCCGATAAATTGCTCTTCCTGATTTTTAAGCTGGATACTTTTTTGCTCAATAAGCGTCGGTAACAATAGCAGGTTTAGATCTGCAAACAACTGGCTTTTTATCGCTTTCTTTACTTCTTCGCCATCCGCGGTTACCTTTCCGCCGATAAAAAGCTTGTCAGTATTGCCGCCGCCTTTAAAATTGAATAGGTAGGTTACCTGATCTGAACCGCTATAACCATCGAATCTACATTCACCAGTTGTCCGGTTAAAGAGAAATTTACGCTCCTCATTGGACAGTTCTTCGGATACCATATTCCCTTTTGCGGAAAACGCTAAGTACTGTAGCGAATCCCACTTTCCTTGACCACCGATGCTACGCCAGATTTGCTTGTTCAGACTGTCATTCTGAGCAGATAAATGCTCGAGACAAAATATAGATAGCGTAAATATCAGAAGTATGCGCGATACTGTTTTCATAATCATATCTAAAAAATAAAAATCGATTAATAAGATAATATGATACTTTATTAATCGATTTATTTAAAATAAAAGTATTGGTGCTTTTTATGCTTTGGCCCAGAATACTTTTTCACGATTGAATATTAGACAAAATTGATACCAAACTAGAATTTTTTAGCGATGGCAGCCATTTGTATTGCTGTAATCGCAGCTTCTTCACCTTTGTTGCCGTGTTTTCCACCAGCACGATCCAAGGCCTGTTGGACGTTGTCTGTCGTCAATACACCAAAGATAGCGGGTTTGTTATACTTTAGTCCTACATTGGAAATACCGTTAGCGACCGCATTGCAAATAAAATCGAAATGTCGGGTTTCTCCTTGAATGACACAGCCCAAGCAAATAACAGCATCAAAACTGTGATCCCGCAACGTTAAATCTGCTCCAGAAATCAATTCGAAGCTTCCAGGGACCTCAATCACTTGAATATTGCTTTCTTTTGCGCCATGTTTTTCTAAACCTGAGATAGCGCCATTCAATAATGCACCGGTAATTTCTGCATTCCATTGTGCAACTACAATTGCAAACTTGAATGGACTCGCATCCGCAACTTGGATATGCGAAAAGTCCGATAGATTTTTAATGCTACTTGCCATATGTGCAAAGATAGTGATTTTAGATGGTCACAAAAAAAGAGGCTATCAAATAGCCTCTTTTTTTGTGTATTTATGATCTCTTATAAATGTGCTTGTACCCTACCCAATAGACCATCGATCGTAGAAGCCTCCTGGCTTTCTGGGAAATCTGTTTTGATCTTTTTGTAAGCTGTTTCAGCGCTTTTGTAATCATTTTGAGCCTCATAAACAAGACCTAATTTTTTTAGAAATAACGGCGTTGTATATGAATTGCTCGATTTTTCAGAAGCTTGTTTATAATAGTCAGCAGCTTTTTTGTAATCTTTAAGCTCGGAATAAGCATCACCGGTTAAACCAATCACTAAAGGATCTAAAATCTGACTTCCTGTCGGGGAATATTTTTCCAATGCTTTTACGGCATCATCAAATTTACCTTGGCGTAAGTAAAGACCGCCTAAATATGCATTTGCAATATTTGCAGATTTAGTATTGGAATATTCATCCGCGATTTGTTTAAAACCCAGGAATGCGCCATCACCAGCAATTGCTTTATTTTGTAACGAGTCAATTGTAACAAGTTGTTCTGCCTTATACATGCGATTTGACGCTTCTTCTGCCCTTGGTTGCAAATAAAGCTTTTCGTATCCAAAGTAAAGCAAGATCAATACAACAATGCCCCCTAAAATGAAAGCAACACTTTTTTGGTTATCTTGGAAAAAAGATCCTTTTGAAGGTTTGAAACCTTGATTTGTACTATTTGTATTTTTAGACATTACTAATCAGTAAATATGGATTGCAAAAATACACTTTTCGAGCAAATTTGCAAGTATTTTGCAAATTTTAAAGTGAATTAACTTTTGTTTTCAGCCCCGTTGGACAATTCAATTTCTTTGTCTAATTGCTCATAAATCGAATTTTTACTTTTAAATTCTGGAACAATGAGTTTCATTTGGTGAACGACCTCGTTTTTGTTTTGTGTCGCTAATCGCAGTTTGAGCTCTTCTATTTTTAGACTTATGATCTTGTAATTATTTTCACGAACCTTGGCAATCATAATTTTTTCATGATGTGTAGGCATCGTGTTTTCAAGATCATTCAATAGTTCTTCGTATAGTTTTTCTCCAGGTCGTAGGCCTGTGAACTTAATTTCAATATCTTCATTGGGTTTGAATCCAGATAAGCGGATCATTTTCTTGGCCAACTCGACTATTTTTACTGATTTACCCATATCAAACACAAATATCTCTCCCCCTTGCCCCATTGCCCCAGCTTCAAGTACCAAGCGACATGCTTCTGGAATAGTCATGAAATAACGTGTTATTTCGGGGTGCGTCACCGTTACTGGGCCACCTTTTTGGATTTGATCCCTAAATCTTGGAATAACGGATCCATTGGAGCCAAGTACATTGCCGAATCGCGTTGTGATAAATTTGGTGTTTGTCTTTTCACTCAGCGAGTTTTCTAAATGATTGTTTAGCGATTGCACATAGATTTCGGCAATCCGCTTAGTTGCACCCATGATATTTGTTGGATTGACGGCCTTGTCTGTCGAAACGAAAACAAATTTTTCAACCTGAAATTCTACCGCAAGGTCGGCTAGGTTTTTGGTACCCATGACATTGGTTTGCACCGCTTCCAAGGGATGGTTTTCCATCATGGGGACATGCTTGTATGCTGCCGCATGATATACATAATGTGGTTTGAATGTGTCAAAGAGTAAGCGCATTCGTTTTGTGCTTCTGATATCGGCGATATAGGTATGGTATATCTGATTCGGAAATTCATCCTGCAGATCCAGTTGGAGATTATGCAATGGTGATTCTGCCTGATCACAAAGAATGATCATCTGGGGTTCATATTTCCCCAATTGAGAAGCAATTTCACTCCCTATCGATCCGGCGGCACCAGTGACAAGGATTCTTTTGCCTTTTGTTTGGTTCAGAATATGATCATCATTGATTTTGATTGGATCTCTTTCCAATAGATCTTCAATCTTTATTTTTTGGATCTGATTGGGATTAAGGTCCCCATTCATGATTTTTTTGACCGGCGGGAGTGTCAGAATACTTACATTCCGTTCCAAAGCAATATCTGTAATTGCATTTTTGCGTTCCGAGGGTATATTATGAGAAGCAATAATGACTTCCTCAATATTCAGGGTATTGATGAGATGATTAAACTTCTTGGATGAATAAATTTTTGTTCCATCAATTACTTTATTAATCTTTTGGTCGTTATCATCCAAAAAACCAATAATCGCATTTTTCGATCGCACATCATGATCTAATGTTCTTTTTACAGCAATACCGAGGTCGCCAGCACCGTAGATCAATGTTTTCTTTCTGGTACCGTTGACCTTTTTTGTGTATAAGAAGAAAATCTTGATAATTGTTCGATATACTGTTAATATCAAAAATGAGAAGAGGGCAAAGAAGATAATTAATGCTGTTGGAATATTTCGTTCAATTTCATTGGCTTGAATAATCAATTTAATGACCAAAAGCACGAATACGCTAAAAATTATAGTTGATAATATTCGGATGGAATCAATGGCACTTGTGTAACGAATTATCCCAGTGTACATTTTAAACAAGTAAAATGATAGGGAGCAAACGCTAATAAATAAAATAAACCTTATGCTGAAATCAATATCTAGTAAAAAGCCAAAGTTGAAATCGTAATAAATAACGTTTGCGAGGAGATAGGCAATTGAAACACTGAAAATATCCAATAAAAAAATAATCCATCTGGGTACGATACTGATTTTACTAAGCATGGTATATTTAAATTAATTTAGACAAATGTAGATAATTTTGTTTCATTCCCATCGTATTCACCTGGATAATCTTTCCATTGAAAAGCGTTTTTCAATGGATGACCGCAGCAATGGATACCGGTATTTTTTAACACTTCATTGCGATTGCTGAGGCAAATTTATATGAGTTTGATTAGATTGATTATTTGTTGTAATTTTAGCTAAAGTCAATTTAATAAAATGAATGAGTTAGGGAAGCTTGCTAATCAGGCTATGATTTCTACGAAAGAGATGTTGTTTGAGAAGAAAAAGAGTGCAAAAAGTCTTTTTATTGGAATTCCAAAAGAGATTTCACTTCAGGAAAAGCGTATATGTTTAACACCCTTGGCTGTAGCCTTATTGGTCGAAAATGGACATGAAGTACTGATTGAGACTGGCGCCGGCGCCGGCGCTAATTTTTTAGATCATCATTATAGTGAACAAGGTGCCCGCATTGTAGCGTCACGAGAAGAAATATATCAAGCTGATTTGATTATTAAAGTTGGTAGTCCTACCGTGTCAGAAGTTAAATTAATGAAGGAAAGGCAGGTGTTATTGTCATCTCAACAACCTTCTTTAATGAATGCAGATGTATTAAAGGCATTGATGAATAAAAAGGTGACAGCTATTTCTTACGAATACTTAAGAGATGAGGGCGGTTGCTTGGCGGTCGTGCGTGCGATGAGCGAAATCGTAGGAGCCACAGCGACTTTGATCGCGGGCGAATACTTAAGTAATGCATTCGGTGGTAAAGGGCTTATGCTAGGTGGAGTTACCGGCGTGGCTTCGACAGAAGTAGTGATCATCGGTGCTGGAACGGTGGGTGAACAAGCGGCGCGAACGGCATTAGCCCTTGGTGCACAGGTAAAGGTTTTTGATAATTCAATTTATAAACTGAGACGTTTGCAAAACAATCTCGGTAGTCGCGTGTTCACTTCAGTAATTCAACCTATTATTCTCAATAAAGCTGTAATCAGTTCAGATGTTGTTATAGGTGCTCTAAGAGCGAGAAATGGCCGCTCTGCCTGTGTGATTTCCGAAGAAACAGTGTCGAAGATGAAGCCGAATTCAGTCGTTATTGATGTCAGCATAGACCAAGGAGGGAATTTTGAAACGTCGGAAGTAACTTCGCATGATAAACCAGTTTTTCGTAAATTCGATGTTATTCACTATTGTGTTCCTAATATTGCCTCCCGAGTCGCGCGTACTGCCACGTATGCGATGAGTAATATTTTTACATCTATCCTCTTAGATTTTGCGGAGTTGGGTGGATTGAAAAATGCAATTTGGAAAAGCCCAGGCATACGAAGTTCAATCTACCTATACCAAGGCAACCTAACCAATGCCGATATGGCTTCTCGATTTAATATGACCGCCAAGGACTTGGATCTTTTGGTCGTATCTTCGTTATAAAGCAAGGTAACGGAGGCTTGAACAAGATGAAAAAGTAGTTAATGCCGTTTTAGAGGGGTTGATCATAGAAATGTTGGTGGGCAACAAGGCGGCAGAAAAGATGGAAACCTAAATAACTATAAATACAGATGAAAACAATTCTTATGATCTTATGTTCTTTGATTTCGCTTGTAAAAGCGCAAGAAGTTATCAATCTTTACCAAGATACTATTCCAAATGCAACTGACAAAAGCCGGGCTTTCTTGGAAAAGAATATGCCCAAATTATTTGTTTATACTCCGGACGAAAATATAGCTAAAAATATTGGCGTGCTGGTTATTCCGGGTGGCGGATACTCACATATTGCAATGGATCATGAGGGGCATGCAGTTGCTAAGGAACTGGTGAGTAATGGATACTCGGCTTATGTATTGCAGTATAGATTGCCCTCGCCTAATATTATGCGGGATAAGAGTATCGGACCGCTTCAAGACGCCCAACAGGCAGTTCAACTGATACGGACTCTTAATCCTCAGATTAAGAAAGTAGGTGTTATCGGTTTTTCCGCGGGCGGTCACCTGGCATCAACCTTAATTACCAAATTTAAGAAAGATTATATCCCAAATCCCACTCACATATCCCTGAGACCAGACTTTGCAGGATTGATATATCCGGTCATATCTATGCAGAATGATGTGACGCATAAAGGATCAAAAAATAATCTTATTGGAGAAAGTCCATCAAATGAGCTCGTTCAATTATTTTCTTCTGAGCAACAGGTATCACCTGAGGTATGTCCCGTTTTCTTTGTACATGCCAAAGATGATACAGCTGTCCCAATTGAAAATAGTTACAGAATGATGGCTGCACTGGATAAAGTCAAAGTCCCAAATACGCTCTATGTCTTTGAGAAAGGAGGACATGGTTTTGGGTTAATTAATAAAACTTCGGACAAAAAGTGGTTTGATGCCTTTCTGTCCTGGATGTCTACCTTAAATTAATCAATCGAAAGGGATCCAATTGGAAATTGTTAAATCAACAGCTTGATTTTTTTTTGGGATTAACTGTGAAATGGTCGTGCAATGCAGGTCGATCTCATTATTGGAAATAACGATCTCATAATAGAAACCTCTGAATTTAGTGTCCTTTATAAAAAAAGGTGATTTCTCCGCGGACGTAATAGAAATCCATTCTTGATGGATAGCAATAGCCTTGTCACTTGCTATGCCTAAATTTTGTGCTTGCTCGGGGCGTAAAATATTACTTTTTGCCAGTAGTTGGGCCGTATAAGGATGTGATGGTCGGCTATACAGCAAATGGGGGTTGTTTTGATCCAATATTTTGCCCGACTTCATGACAATAAGATTATCGGCCAAGGCGAGTACTTCGGTGGGATCATGTGACACCAGAATTATCGTAAGACCTGTTTCTTTGACAATGTCTTTTATATCTTGTTGTAGTGTATCTCGGAAAGATGCGTCGACTTGGTTAAAAGGTTCATCCATTAACAATACTTCGGGTTCATTGATCAATGCACGGCAGATGGCAACGCGTTGTTTTTCGCCACCACTGATATCAGCGACTCTTTTTTTTGCCAAATGGTCTATCCGCAAGCGTTGTAAAATCTCTGCTGTTTTATCCTGTTTACGTTTAATATCCGTATTCGGTAATTGTGAAGCCACATTATCCCATACATTAGCATAGGTGTTTAGATCATCGAATCCTTGAGAAACAAGTTTCATGGCATCGTGTCCAGGTATTAATTTGTCTTTACGTGTGGGAACCCGCCAACCTTTGTACCGCACTGCACCAGCTGTAGGTTCCAAAAGTCCATAAATTAATCTAAGTAGCGTACTTTTACCACTTCCAGACTCGCCAATAATAGCGGTTATCCTTCCATTTTCGATATCAAAGGAAGCGTTTTCAACGGCAAACTGTACATTGTTTTCATGAAAGGAAAAACTTAAATGTTCAGCGTGAATCGCTGCTAGCCCTGGTACATGAGTATCGGATGGAAGATATTGACAAGACGATGAATTAGCCATAATGGACTGTGATATGGGTAGATTAATGGATGGATATTTTACGGGTATGCGCATCTATGATGCTGATCTGTATTTCCTTTGCTTCTTCGGGCAATAAATTTGGAATTTTCTCGGGCCATTCGATGAAGCAGTACGCTCCTGAATAGAAATATTCCTCGTAGCCAAAATCGAATGCTTCCTGTTCATCTTTAATGCGGTAAAAATCAAAATGATAGAGTGTTCCATTGTCGGAGTCATATTCATTGACAATGGAAAAGGTAGGACTTGACGTACTATCTTTTACGCCCAGTTGTTCACACAAGTATTTTATAAAAGTTGTTTTTCCTGCGCCCATTGGGCCATATAGTAGAAAAATACGATCCTTTGGAAACCTATGCAAGAGAGTTTGGGCCGCAACAGAAAGATCTGCCGTTGTATTTACGATAATTTCCATGTTGCAAAATTACTATTTCGGGAGGTATGTCGCAAAGGGGATGATCATTTCTTCCAATGAAATTCCTCCATGTTGGAATGTTCCGTTAAAATAATTAACAAATTGATTGTAATTGTTGGGATAAACAAAATAAGAATCTTCTTTCGCAAATACATACGTAGAGCTAACATGGAGTTTGGGCAGTTGCGCATCGTGGGGATTCTTGATTGTAAACACATCTTTTTCAATGTAGTTTAAATTTTTTCCTTGTTTATATCTAAGGTTTGTATTTGTGTTTCTATCTCCAACGATTTTACTTGGTTTTTTGACCCGAATAGTCCCGTGGTCAGTTGTGATAATTACGCGTACTTTTTTCTGTGAAAGCCATTTTAAAGCTTCTAAAAGAGGAGAATGCTCAAACCAGGATAATGTAAGCGAACGATACGCCGCTTCATCATTAGCCAGCTCACGAATCATGGAGCTATCTGTTCGTGCATGGGACAACATGTCTACAAAATTGTAAACTAGGATATTGAGCTGGTTATGCATCATATTTCCCAGATTATCTAAAACGTCCTTTCCTTGTTCGAGGGTTAAAACTTTTGTGTAGGAATGTTTTATCGGTTTACGGTATAATCGTTTAATCTGATCATCCAGAAACTTGTCTTCATACAAGTTCTTCCCCCCTTCATCTTCGTCATTCTGCCATAATTTAGGGAATCGTTTTTCCATTTCCAACGGTGTTAAGCCGCTGAAAATCGCATTTCTTGCATATTGAGTTGCAGTAGGCAAAATCGAGAAATAATTTATCTCCTCTTCCAGTCTAAAATAATCCGTGATTACCTCGTTGATGATTTTCCATTGATCAAAGCGTAAATTGTCTATCAAGACGAAAAAAGTAGCAACATCCTCGTCGAGTACTGGAAATACTTTCTTTTTAAACAGCTGATGGGATAGAATAGGTGCATTTTCGGGATGGTTGATCCAATTGATATAGTTGTTTTCAACAAATTTTGAGAACTGCATATTTGCCTCGGACTTTTGCATCGTCAATATTTCATGCATGTTGTTGTCTTCGAGTTTTTCGAGCGACAGTTCCCAATAAACTAGTTTTTTATAAACTTCTGACCATTGCTTGAAATCTAAGTTGTCGTTTAATATCATGCCTAGATTGCGAAAATCTTGCTGATACGCCATGGAAGTCTTTTCGTTGACAATACGTTTATTTTCAGTAAGTTTTTTTATTGTCATCAAAATCTGCTTGGGATTTACCGGTTTGATTAGATAATCATCTATTTTAGAACCAATGGCATCTTCCATGACATGTTCCTCTTCGTTTTTGGTTACAAGTACGATCGGAACAGTAGGATTGATGGATTTGATGATAGCAAGGGTTTCAAGGCCAGTTAGCCCGGGCATGTTTTCATCTAGAAATATTAAATGAAAAAAACCATTTTTAAAGGCTTCTACCGCATCATTTCCATTATTGACGGTATCGACTTTATACCCCTTACTTTCTAGAAATAAAATATGAGGTTTTAAAAAGTCAATTTCGTCATCAGCCCAGAGAATATGTGTTTTTTGCATCTTGTTATATATGTCTATTATTTAAGAGAGGTTGATAGTGTTACTCAGATTAAATTGTAACAAAAGAAAATACCTCGGTTATTGAATGGATTTCAATATTGCTAACATAAGCAAATATCGTGCTTCAGATTTATTTTTAACATTTCTTAACGATGAACTAACTATCTTTGTCTTAAGTTTATATTAGTGATAACCATGAGTTTGTGTTTTAAAAACTAGGTTTTCAATTTAATATGTTGAAAAGTAGCATTAATTTATCGCCGCATTGAACAAGAATAAAATCATCAATGATCCTGTATATGGGTTTGTTGCCATTCCTACAGGGTTGGTCTTTGACCTTGTACAGCATCCCTATTTTCAGCGCCTTCGTTATATTAAGCAAGTGAGTATGACTCACTTAGTTTATCCAGGAGCACTGCATACGCGCTTTCAGCATGCGATTGGAGCGATGCATCTAATGGCAATGGCATTGGAAACCCTTCGTAGTAAGGGAATAGAAATTTCAGCGCTTGAGGAAGAGGCAGTCTTGGCGGCTATTTTGTTGCATGATATAGGGCATGGCCCTTTTTCTCATTCTTTAGAGCATAGTTTGATTGCTGGCGTTTCTCATGAATTGCTTTCTTCGTTACTGATGGATCGTATGAATCGAGATCTAGACGGAAGATTGAGCCTCGCCATTGCTATTTTTAATAATCAATATGAGCGGAAATTTCTCCATCAACTTGTGTCTAGCCAATTAGACGTTGACCGAATGGACTATTTGAACAGAGATAGTTTTTTTACAGGCGTTTCTGAGGGAGTCATTTCATTTGACCGGATTATCAAGATGTTAAATGTTGTTGGTGACGAAATCGTCGTTGAATATAAAGGCCTTTATTCCGTGGAAAAATTTCTTATCGCACGGAGGCTGATGTATTGGCAAGTGTATTTACATAAAACAGTTATCGGAGCGGAGCAATTATTGATTAAAATTTTACAAAGGGCGAAATATTTGACAGCAGCTGGCGTAAAACTTTTTTCTACCCCAGCGTTCCATTGGTTTTTGAGTCAGCAGATTGATCGGACAAATTTTTTGGATGACCCGTTGCATTTAGACTGGTTTACTCGTTTAGATGATACGGATATTATGTCAGCAATAAAAACATGGGAACAACATGAAGATGAGATTTTGAGTAAAATGTGCCAGCGAATTATGAAAAGGGACCTATATCGCTCAATTATGAGTAATAAACCTTTTTCAGCAGACTATCTTGATCTAGTAAAAAATACGGTCCAACAGTCTTTGGGTATAAGAAGTGAAGATATCCATTATTATGTATTTACGCAAGAAATTCAAAATCGCGCATATAATCCCTCAAACGATCAGATCAAGATATTATTGAAGTCGGGCGAGCTTATTGATATTACCGAAGCATCCGATCTTGGAAATTTAGAAGCATTGTCTAAAAATGTATCCAAATACGCATTATGTTATCCAAAAGAGGTAGGATATATTGCAATTCCTTCTATCGGATAGTTATTTTTTAATAAAAAAACATAGATTTGTACCATGCAATTTACTGCTCAACAAATAGGGACATTATTAGAAGGACGGATTGAGGGGAATCCAGAAGTTACCGTAGGTAACCTTGCCAAAATTGAGGAAGGTAAAAAAGGCGATCTTTCTTTTTTGTCAAATCCAAAATATGAGCATTTTATTTACACAACAGATGCTTCTATTGTCATTGTGAATGAAGATTTGCAATTGGCGCAAGCACCCAAGCCTACATTGACCATTATTCGTGTAAAGAATGCTTATGCGGCTTTCTCTACGATATTGAATATGTATAATGAATTTCGTCTTGATAAAAGCGGACGTGAAGAGCCTTGCTTTATACATCCCGAAGCAACAATAGGGGCTGGAGGCTATATTGGCGCATTTGCTTATATAGGTAGAGGCGCAAAGATCGGAGATAATGTGAAGATCTATCCACAAGTATTTATAGGGGACAAAGTCACTATAGATGACAATACTACGCTTTATCCAGGAGTGAAGGTATATCATGATTGTAAAGTGGGTAAAAATGTGGTTGTTCATTCGGGCGTTGTGATTGGATCGGATGGTTTTGGTTTTGCCCCGCAGGAAGATGGTACTTATAAGAAGGTTCCACAAATAGGTTACGTTCAGATAGAAGACAATGTCGAGATTGGTGCTAATACGGTGATTGATAGAGCTACAATGGGAGCTACTATTGTGCGTGACGGTGTCAAATTGGATAACTTAATTCAGATAGCACACAACGTAGATATTGGTAAAAACACCGTTATTGCCGCACAGACAGGAATTTCGGGAAGTTCAAAAATTGGAGAACATGTGGTTTTAGGTGGACAGGTTGGTGTCGTAGGACATATTGTTGTCGCTAAGGGCTCCCAGATCCAGGCTCAATCGGGGGTTAATAGGTCAATTAAAGAAGAAGGAAAGAAATGGGGCGGAACACCGGTAATGCCCTATCAGCCTCAGTTGCGCTCCAATGTAATATTTGCACGTCTTCCAGAATTGGAGAAAAGGATCCAGGAATTGGAGAAATTAGTAGAATCGAAGTTAAAATAATCTTTTTTCATTGAAATAAACTGTTATTTAATTGTAATGAAGCTATCATGAGCAGTCTTAGATTGCTACTATTTCGATATATTATTATAATCTCATGATGGTTTTGTCAAAAGAAGTTTTGATTTAAAAATATGTTATTAGAAATGAATGTGAAACAGAGAACCATCAAAAACGAGGTTGAAATTTCAGGGGTAGGTCTTCATACAGGAAAGATTGTATCGATGACGATCAAACCAGCCCCGGAAAATCACTGGTTTAAGTTCAGACGTATAGATTTAGAAGGTCAGCCTGAGATTTTGGTTGATGCAGATAATGTCACAGACACTTCCAGAGGAACCACTATTTCTCAAAATGGAGCAAGTGTTAGTACAATTGAACATTTAATGGCATCATTAATTGGTCTGCAAATCGACAACGTTCTAATTGATATCGATGGTCCTGAAATTCCAATATTGGATGGAAGTGCAGCAATTTTTGTGAAATTATTGGAGGAAGCGGGGTTTGAAGAACAGGATGCAGATAGAGATTATTATGAAATTTCTAATAATATTCATTATGCAGAGCCAGAACGTAAAGTTGAGATCTTAGGAATGCCTATGGATGGTTACCGTTTGACTTGTATGATAGATTTTAACTCACCTGTTTTGGGTAGTCAACACGCTGCGATTACATCTATTGAAGATTTCAAAGCAGAAATTGCTTCGTCACGTACGTTTTGTTTTCTGCATGAATTGGAGATGCTTGTGGATCACGGGCTCATCAAAGGGGGAGATCTTAGTAATGCAATTGTCATTGTTGATAAGGAAACTTCTCCCGAGGAACTGCAAAAACTGGCCCATCTTTTTCATAAGGAGACTGTTGCCGTTGCAAAAGAAGGTATCCTGAATAATAATCAACTGCGTCATCAGAATGAACCTGCTCGACATAAATTATTGGACATGGTAGGCGATCTGGCTTTAGTTGGAAGACCTTTGAAGGGCCATATTATGGCTGCCCGTCCGGGACATGCTGCAAATGTTGCGTTTGCAAAGAAAATAAAAGAGCAGATCAAGAAAGATAAAACACGTAAAAAAATTAAAGTTTACGATCCGAATATGCCAGCATTGTATGATACGGTGGAGATTATGAAAATCCTTCCACATCGTCAACCAATGCTCATGGTCGATAAAATTCTGGAATTAACTGAGACACATGTTGTGGGATTAAAGAATGTGACCATGAATGAAGATTTATTTATGGGACATTTTCCTGGAGCACCTTTATTTCCTGGCGTACTGCAAATAGAAGCGATGGCACAGACTGGTGGTATCCTCGTATTAAAGACTGTCCCAGATCCAGAAAACTGGTTGACGTTATTTCTCAAAATCGAGAATGCGCGTTTTAAAGCACAAGTCACTCCAGGGGATTCTGTTATTTTTAGATGCGATTTAATGGAACCGATCCGGAGAGGCATTGCTAAAATGAAGGGTGTGGCCATGGTGGGAGAAAAAATTGTCTGCGAGGCAGAGCTTATGGCACAGATCGTAAGAGTAAATAACAACTAAAGAAGTATAGATGATACAGCCATTAGCTTATATTCATCCAGAAGCAAAGATTGCTAAAAATGTGGTCATTGAACCATTTGTAACCATTTACAAAGACGTTGTCATTGGAGAAGGTACTTGGATTGGCTCAAACGTGACCATTATGGATGGAGCTCGGATTGGAAAGAACTGTAAGATATATCCCGGTGCCGTAATTTCTGGTGAACCGCAAGACTTGAAATTTGATGGTGAGGTTACAACTGCAGAAATTGGTGATAATACTACTATTCGCGAATGCGTGACAATCAATCGAGGTACAAAGGATCGATATAAAACTGTCATTGGTAAAAATTGTTTGATTCAAGCTTATAGCCACGTTGCACACGATTGTGAAGTGGGTGATAATTGTGTTTTTTCCAATAATAGTACACTAGCTGGGCATATTACCGTTGGAGATTATGTTGTTTTAGCCGGAATGGTGGCCGTGCATCAATTTGTGAAAATTGGTTCACATGCATTTGTTACCGGTGGATCCTTAGTACGTAAAGATATCCCTCCTTTTGTGAAAGCAGCTCGTGAGCCGATTTCATACGCCGGAATTAATTCCGTAGGATTGCGTAGAAGAG
The DNA here is from genome assembly GCF_013167215.1 of Sphingobacterium prati. Lineage (GTDB taxonomy): Bacteria > Bacteroidota > Bacteroidia > Sphingobacteriales > Sphingobacteriaceae > Sphingobacterium > Sphingobacterium prati. Next base: position 221,990 of record NZ_JABJWY010000009.1, on the reverse strand, counting down.
GCTTTTCTGAAGAACAGATTGCCGAAATTCAAAATCTTTACCGCATTCTATTTGTTCAGAATCGAAATCTAGCTAAGGCAATAGAAATTATTGAAGCTGAATATCAGGCAACGGAAATCCGTGATGAAATTTTAGATTTCATCCGTAATTCTGGTAGGGGTATCATGAAGGGATTCAATAATAGAGCAATGTAATAGCATTACCGAATCGTATAGCTTTGGAAATAACTTTAAAGGATATAGGTCGAAGATATAACAGCGAATGGATTTTCAGGCATATTAATTATCGTTTTGAGTCCGGGAAGAGCTATGCTGTCCTCGGTCAAAACGGTTCTGGAAAATCGACCTTGTTGAAGGTTCTTTCTGGCAGCTTATCACCTTCGCAGGGGGAGTTGCTTTATACCATGGAGACGAATACCATTGGTATAGATGCGGTTTATCAAGAGCTGTCCATTGCAGCACCATATATCGAGTTGATTGAAGAATTTACCTTACGTGAATTGATCGATTTTCATTTTCGGTTTAAAAGTTACCTCCAAGGTTTTGATAAAGAACGTGTTTTGAATTTGCTAGGATTAGCAAGCGCCTTAGATAAAGAAATAAAACATTTTTCATCGGGTATGCGTCAACGGGTTAAATTAGTTTTAGCCTGCTGTTCCGATTCAAAGTTAGTCTTATTGGATGAACCTACAAGCAACCTGGACAGTGAAGGAGAGGAATGGTATCTGGATTTAATAGATCGTACCAAGCTCGATTTTAGATTGTTTATTATTTGCTCAAATCAAAAAAAAGAATACGAATTCTGTGACGAAACTATTTCAATTGCCGACTTCAAAAAGTAACGAATGAAATTTTTATAACACAATTAGTTTTTGTATTTTTGACGACTCAATAATGAGATAACCGTTTAAAGTTCAATTCAAAAAATGGCTAAGGCATCAGAGGTAAAATCAGGAAATATTTTAAGATTTAATGGAGAGCTAGTCTCTGTAGAAGAATATATACACCGTACACCAGGTAACTTGCGCGCATTCTATCAAGCAAGAATGCGTAATGTGAAGACTGGAAAATTAGTTGAATATCGTTTTAGAGTTGATGAGAGTGTAGAGATAGCACGTGTTGAAACGAATGATTATCAATACCTTTACGAAGATGGCGAATTCTTCGTTGTCATGGACAATAATACGTATGAGCAATTCAATATTCCCAAATTTTTATTTGGTGATTCAGCACGTTTCTTGAAAGAAGGAATGACTGTTATTATTGCTTTTGAAAGTGATGAGCCTATTATGGCGGAGGCACCTAAAAGTGTTGAATTGGAAATTACATATACTGAGCCTGCCGTGAAGGGCGATACATCTACAAATGCCTTGAAAAAAGCTACTGTAGAAACAGGAGTAGAGATTATGGTGCCTTTATTCATTAACCAGGGAGAGAAAGTAAGAGTCGATACGCAGACAGGTAATTATATCGAGCGTGTAAAGTAATATAAGATTTTAGGTTTAGGTTGATTATTCGGTCTTGATAGCGCTCGCTACAAGGCCGTTTTTTTTGCTAGTTTCAATTATCTACATTATTATAAACGATAAGGAAAAAGTTAATTCATTTGCTGCTCGCTTTATTGATGAAATAAAAGATATATATTTAGGCATGAAATCTAAAAAGGAATTAAGACAGGAATTTAAAGTGAAAAGATGCCAGCTTTCCAAGGCAGAGGAGGAAAGTCTTAATCGTAAATTACTGTCGCAATTTCAGAAAATTGAACTAGCGAGCGTCAAATATATGCATGTTTTTCTACCTATTGAAAAATATCATGAGCCAGACACCTATTCCATCATAAATTATGTGAAGGAATTTTTTCCGAAAATCACCTTAGTTGTTTCCCGTTCAAACTTTGTGGACTATTCCATGCAGCATTATATTCTTAATCATCAAACGGTATTTGAGAAGAATGAATGGGGAATTCCGGAGCCTGTTTCGGGAACTGCAGTATTGCCATCGCTTATTGATTTTATTGTGGTCCCTTTGCTTGTATTTGATACCGATGGTTATAGAGTTGGTTATGGGAAAGGATTTTATGATCGTTTTTTTGCACAATGTGCTACTAAAGTACAACGTGTAGGACTATCTTTTTTTGACCCGATTGAAAAAATATCTGATAGGAATGAATACGACGTAATACTGACTAAAGCAATTACTCCATCTCATATTTATTGTTTTGATTCCGATGAAAGCAATAGCTCACATGGTGTTTGGTGAAATCAGCACAATGTTTATTTTGTAGATTCAAGGTGTATTTAAAATTATTTTTTATTTTTAGGCTAAAATTCGACTTCCATGCCATTATGCTGAGACTATTTTTTATACTTTTTTTTGCAATTATAATATCCGGTCGTGCTGCTTTTGGGATGGATCTGATGGATTCGAATTCCTCTGAAGAAGAAAAGAATTTTTACGAGACACTTATCCGGGAGTCGCATAAATATCAGACATCAAGTTCAGCGCTGAGCAGATACCTAACACCATATTTCAATCAGGCAATCCGAAAAAACGACAATGCACTGCTTGCAATTTATTATTGCCTGCTAGCGGATCAATCTTTTGATACCGAAGGTGGAAGAAATAGCTTTAGTGACAAATATTATTTAAAGGCGCTCGATCTTGAAAAAGAATATAATTACCAAAATGTCAAATCTTGGGTAAAAGTGATGTACGGGTTTTATCTGTATAGATGTTTAAAGGCATCGGAGGCACTTCCTTTACTATTGGAGGGGGAAAAAGGCTTAGAAGATATACCAAAGGAACTCGTTTTGGAGCTGACGCAGACGTACAAAAAGCTAGGCTATTTCTTTGGATCTTTAGGGGATTATCGGTCGGGAATCAAGTATTTAGAACTCGGCAAGCAGCAGCAGGGGATTTCTCCAAAATTGAAAGCAGAGATCTTAGATAATTTGGGCTTATTAACTTTAAAAAGTGGTGGGGATACTGCGCAGGCAATGCAAAGTTTTGAACTTGCCCAGAAATTGGCACTTTCTGAAAAAGATTCCCTCCGCTACGCGAAGACGTTGGGCAATCAAGCGCTGATTCACGAAGGAAAGAAAGATTATCAAAAGGCACTGTCGCTTTTAGATAAAGATCTAGAAATTTCAAAATCGCTTGGGAATAATAAAAATACCATTTTTGCTTTAATGCTGCGGATTCGCTTAAGTATTAACATGGGATCAAATCGAGCGGTACATCAAATGATCCGGGAAACCGAACGCTTATTGGAAGGTGCCGACGATAAGAAAACTATACTTGAGTTAGAGGGGCATAAGTTGAATCTTGCCATTCAAAATCATGATTTAAAGCAAGAGCTAAATGCACGGCGGCGAATTGAGCAGCTCCAAGATTCATTACGATTCTTAGATGGGGATCCTGTTTTGTCGCAATTAAAATTTATGGCTGACAAGCAAAAATATGTAGATAAGCTCTCATTGGCGCAAGCATTAATTAAGAAGAAACAGGCAGAGACCAGATTGTGGGTGACACTAAGTGTATTTGTATTGATATTATCTTTTTTTATTTATAATACTTTTCGATACCGTGCGAAGAAACGTATACGGGAGTACGAATACCAGTTGTTGAATCTCAAGTATACAAAAGCTGAATTGGATAAGGAATTAACGAGCTCTAAAAGCCAGATAGAAGAGTATATGGTATATCTGAAGCGTAATAATGAACAAATTAATCTTCTTTCTTCTATGCTCGACGAAATGGGTGAGACAAGCGCGAAAGACAGAGATGAACTTAAAACACTTTTGCATTCCCATCTTATAACGGACGAGAAATGGCAGGAATTCAAATTTTTGCTAGCAAAGGAATTTCCAAACGTGCTGCAACATATTCAGACTAAGTTTCCTGATATTACCGAATCTAATCTGCGGGTGATTGTGCTTATGAAGATGGGGCTAAATAATAGGGAAGTCGCTAATGTTTTGGGTGTTACTCCTGATGCTATCAAAAAATCAATGCAACGCTTGAAAAAGAAATTGGGTGGGCAGGCCGAAATGTTGATGGACTATATTTCTGATAAAGAGCTTGTCTAAAGGGTAATTTCTTACTTATCTGGACGCTAAGAATGCTTTGCAGAAAGATCGCGATGCTTGTTTTCGTTTTTTATTACGCAATGACCCTACCAAAGGCACTCGAATCAAACTGGCGCTGATTTTCCCAAAAAATTAATCCATCGATATCAAGCACATATTTTGTCAAGTCGCTTCTTGGGGATGTCTACTGTCGCCCTTCGGCTGTCAAAGGGATCCCATGGGGACCAAGTTAAGACCAGGTTATTACCGAGTTCGCCCTGTAGGCAGGTTCAGTGCACAGTGCGTGCTCGTTGAGTCCACCTTTTAAGGTGCTTTCACTGTGCGTGCACGTTTTTTACAAGTGGGGGGCAGGGCGAGCGTGGGACGAACTTGCCCATAAGCTGTTTACAACAAAGTCCCTTGAAAATTGCAAGATTTACAATTGTCATTTTACCCGAATTTGGACATCCTTAAAAATCAATAAGATGCTTGATAACAGGTCTTTACTGTGGTGTCTTTAGGTATGGGAATAAATGATAATGGATTTATCAGGGGCCTAATCGGTCCGCTGGTAAATAGAAAAGTTGGCAATAAAAACTACCTGCAAAGCAGGCCGTATCGTGTTAAACAGACAGATGATACCAAAAGAGCAGGTAAAGATTATGACCGTTTCAGTTACGAAGACGGTCATATCATATAAAGTATTTAAAATGCTTTTTTGGCACTCAACGAGCTCCTATTTAATCCAAAGGATTTTCTTTCAGATTTTTTTCCCATGCCCAAGCCGAGGCCATCATTTCATCGATGCCCAGTGCGGCTTTCCAATCCAATTGTTCAGCGGATTTGGTCACATCACCGTAAACCTTGATGATATCACCATCCCGACGTGGGCCTATTTCATAATTCAATTTTTGGCCGGAAGCTTTTTCAAAAGCTTTGATGGCTTCAAGTACGGAGTAGCCATTGCCGGTACCCACATTGAATACATCATATTTACCGTTAGGGTTACCTTTTTCCAATAATTTGATTGCAGCGACGTGTGCTTTTGCTAAATCAACCACATGGATATAGTCACGGACACAAGAACCATCAGGCGTATCATAATCGTCTCCAAACACTGTTAGTTTCTCTCTTTTCCCGATAGCGGTCTGCGTAATGAATGGCAGCAGGTTTTGTGGTACACCATTTGGCAACTCGCCTATTAGTGCAGATTCATGTGCACCCACAGGATTGAAGTAGCGTAATGCGATAATGTTATAGTTATCGTATGCAATAGCTGTTTCTTCCAAAATCTCTTCGGCGATCTGTTTTGTATTACCATAAGGTGAAGCCGCTTTTTTAACCGGAGCACTTTCATTAACAGGAAGTGAGTCTGGCTCGCCGTAAACTGTACAGCTTGAAGAGAATACAAAATTAATCGGTTTATTCCGATAAGATTCCAAGATGTTGATCAAGGAGAAAAAATTATTGTGATAGTATTTTAAAGGGTTTTGAACGGATTCACCTACAGCTTTGGATGCCGCAAAATGAATAATCCCTGAAATATCACTATTATTTTTCACGAATTCATTTACTTTATCCGTGTTACAAAGATCGAATTGGTGAAATTCAGGTTTAATCCCGATGATCTTTTCGATTTGATCCAAAATCTTAATATTCGAATTGGAAAGATCATCAATGATTACGGGAATATATCCTGCCTGATGTAGTTCGACAACTGTGTGAGAACCAATATAGCCTGTTCCGCCTGTGACTAATATTTTTTTGTTCATTATTTTTTATTATAGTATGTAAAGTCTTTATGTGATAGGGTTTCCAATGGAACCTCCCTGTAAAAATCTATGGTTTTTTCTAAACCGAGTTTCCGGTCTATTTGAGGCTGCCAATTTAACTTTGCCTTTGCCATACCAATATCTGGTTTACGTTGTTTCGGGTCGTCTATAGGTAATGGTCGGTGGCTGATCTTGCTTGAGCTGCCTGTTAGATGTACGATCTCCTGAGCAAGCTGTAATAACGATATTTCGTCGGGGTTGCCTATGTTTATCGGTTGTATACAATTGGAATGCAACAACCGATAAATGCCCTCGATTTGATCATCGATATAACAGAATGATCGTGTCTGAGTGCCATCGCCAAAAATGGTAATGTCTTCACCACGAATAGCCTGGGCTATAAAAGTGGGAATAGCACGTCCGTCATTGAGGCGCATTCTTGAACCAAAGGTGTTAAATATCCTTACAATGCGTGTATCAAGCCCATGCGCATTGTGATAGGCCATGGTAATCGCTTCCTGAAATCGTTTGGCTTCATCATAAACCCCTCTTGGACCGACAGGATTGACATTGCCCCAATAGTCTTCAGACTGTGGCGAAATCAAGGGGTCACCATACACTTCTGAGGTCGATGCTACTAATATGCGGGCTTGCTTTGCCCTTGCCAGGCCTAGGAGATTATGGGTGCCTAACGAACCAACTTTGAGTGTTTGGATCGGGATTTTGAGATAGTCAACGGGACTGGCCGGAGAGGCAAAATGTAAAATGTAATCCAGGTGTCCCGGCACATATACGAATTTTGAAACATCGTGATGGTAAAAGTCAAAATTTTCGAGTTTGAACAAATGTGCGATATTCTTTAAGTCTCCGGTGATCAGATTATCCATCCCGATAACAGCGTAATCTTCGGCAATAAACCGATCGCAAAGATGGGAACCAAGGAAGCCGGCTGCTCCTGTGATCAAAATCCGTTTGCGATGCTTATTTTCCACTCAATGGTTCCTTATTAATGAAATGGGTTTGATATCTTTGACTAAGATAAACATTATTTTAACAACATGCGTTTGCTTTATTCAATTGGAATCTTTCTTTATGGACTCTTATTGCGTATTTTGGCCCCTTTTCACGCCAAAGCACGCCTCATGGTAACTGGACGAAAAGATTGGTATTTACGGATGAAACAATCGGTTGACTCTAGCCAAAAACATATCTGGTTTCACTTCGCTTCATTGGGCGAATTTGAGCAGGGTAGACCTGTTTTGGAGGCCGTAAAAAATAATTATTTAGATCACAAAATAATTGTAACATTTTATTCTCCTTCGGGCTATGAGATCAGAAAGAATACCAATCTGGCAGATCATGTTTTCTATTTACCTTATGACACGGCTCAGAATGCACGACTGTTTTTAGACCTGATCAATCCCTCATTTACAGTCTTTACAAAATATGAATATTGGTATTATTATTTTGAAGGCTTACACAGCAGGTCTATTCCATTATTTCTTGTTTCGGCAATTTTTAGACCGGAACAGATTTTCTTTCAGGCTTATGGTACTTTTTTTCTGAAAATTCTGGGCTTTGTGACTTATTTCTTTGTTCAGAATGAGGAAAGTGTGCGTCTATTGAAGGAATATGGAATTCGAAATGCGGGATTAGCAGGTGATACACGTTTTGATCGTGTGATTGACCTGCCTAAGGTTCGAAAAGAAATACCGTTGATAGCGGCTTTTGTGGAAACAGCTCCTGTTTTGGTGGCTGGAAGTACGTGGCCTGAGGATGAGAAATTATTGAAAGATCTGCTCCAACGGTTTCAAGAATATAAGCTGATCTTAGCGCCACACGAGATTAATGAGGGCCATATTGTCAGCATATTAAATTTGTGGCCTGCAGCGCTTCGTTTTTCAAAAATGTCGGAATATGACAGGGCGACTTTAACGGAAGCAAAGGTATTGATCATAGACAATATTGGACTTTTGTCTTCTTTGTACGGTTATGGTCAGCTCGCCTATATCGGCGGCGGATTTGGTGTAGGTATACATAATACACTGGAAGCGGCAACCTATGGAATGCCTGTGCTGTTTGGTCCCAATTTTAAGAAATTTCAGGAAGCGAAAGATCTGATAGAACAGGGAGGAGGCTTTTCATTTGCTGATAGTAAGGGACTTATGGATGTCTTTGAACGATTGCAGGATCAATCAAAACGTATAGAGGCCGCGAAATCCGCCCGCCAATATGTACAGCAAAAAGCGGGAGCAACACCTATTATCATGAAATATTTGAAGAATGCCAATTTATAAAAATATAAAGAAAGCTGCTTCAAAAGTAAAAGCAAACTATCCGGGAATTGAATAGCTGAAAAGGAGACGCTAAGAGTGGACGAACGAAAGTAAAGAAAAATAGGGTGTCCGATCCTTTTGGATACCCTATTTTAATAAAGAAAATGGGATTTTAATAGTACGTATATCTTCTTACACCTGCAATATGCCGCGATAAACGCATAACTTGATGGGAATAGCCATACTCATTATCATACCATACATAGAGTACAATATTTTTACCATCAGCTGAAACAATAGTGGCTGGTCCATCAATGACAGCGGCTGCTGTTGTACCTATAATATCTGTAGAGACAAGCTCATCATTACTTGAGAATTTAATCTGTTCTACGAGATTGCCTTCCAATGCACTCGTTTTTAAGAGTGTGTTTATTTGTTCCAAAGATATGGCTGATGTCAACTCTAAATTCAATATGGCCAGTGATCCATTAGGTACCGGAACCCGGATAGCGTTGGACGTCAATTTATCGGTTAATGTTGGAAGGACTTTTGAAACAGCACTTCCTGCACCGGTCTCAGTAATGACCATATTCAGCGCCGCAGCACGGCCTCTTCTGGATTTTTTGTGCATATTATCAACCAGATTTTGATCGTTCGTATAGGAGTGTATGGTTTCTATATGACCTTTGATGACGCCTATTTTTTCTTCGATAACAGACAAAACCGGGGCAATTGCATTCGTCGTACAGGAGGCTGCTGAAAAATAGCATGTTTTTCCAGATCTATCGTGCTTTCGTTTACGCCGTAAACAATGTTGGGTACCCCTTTGCCAGGTGCCGTCAACAATACTTGAGAAGCGCCTTTAGAGGCTAAATGGCGTGCAAGTTCGTTTTCATCACGAAAGGCACCTGTATTATCGATAACCAATGCATTATTGATGCCGTATGCTGTATAATCAATATCTTCAGGTTGCTTAGCAGAGATGACGTTGACCGTGATACCATTAATAAGTAGCGCATTTTTTTCAGGGTCTGTATAAACTTCACCCTCAAATTCGCCGTGTATAGAATCGCTTTTTAGGAGAGCAGCCCTTTTTAACAATGATTTGACATCGTTGGGATCCCTAGTGACTATTGCACGTAGACGAAGTTGCTTGCCAGAACCCGATTTACTAATAAGTTCGCGTGCCAGCAGACGGCCGATCCGACCGAAGCCATAAAGCACAACATCCCGGGGCTTTAGTTCCTGATAATCATGAATTCCTTTTAATTCATTAAAAATAAAGGCAGATAATTCCCGTCCATTGACACCCTGTTTGATGCTTTCTGCAGTAAGTTTGCCAATATCAATTCGAGCGGGAGGGAGGTTTGAATTTGCTAATACCCGGGCAGTGTTTAAAACGTCAGATATGCTCAGTGTATGGCTGGTAAGGATCCTAGTTTCCCGAATGTGGTTGAGAATCACACTGATCTTTTCATCAACGAGCTGCTCTCTAAATAAAACGAGTTCAACAGCTTGATTATACCAAAGGCTACTAACAATTTGAACGAGTTCTACGGCAGCATTCTGCTGTTCTTTGTACCTTTTGATTTCTACATCAAAAGAAGGACTATGTAACATAATATTTTATAATAGATTATGGTACAAACATAGTATAAACGGAACTATAAAAACGATTTGATTTTCATTTTGGTAATTATTTAAATAATTATAGGCTAAGTTTTGTTATTTTTATAATTTTTAACGCATTTTTTCTAATTATTTTCAATTATAAATAATTCGGACATAATATGATCCGCCATCAATTTTCCCGTATCAGTCAATTTTAATTTATTGTTGTCTAAACTTACTTGCTGCTTCTCGACAAATACGGCGGCATCCTCCACAATTTTATTTTTGACAGAATAGCCAAAACTCTTTTCTAGAAGATCAAGATCAAGCCCCCACATGGTGCGCAGTGAGGTCATAATACACTCGTTAATCTGATCGCGGACGGATAGATGCTCAATTTCCAAGGGAAGCTGGTTGGTCTGTATGGAGCCGATATACTTGGCGTTATTGGCGATATTCCAAGATCTGGAATGACCATCGAATGAATGGGCCGAAGGGCCGATACCTAGGTAATGTTTGCCTTTCCAATAGTTTGTATTGTGACGTGCATATAAACCCTTTTTAGCAAAATTGGAAATTTCATATTGTTCATAGCCCGCACCTTTCAATGTTTCGATCAGCATATTCATCTGATCGGCCGCCTGATCTGAATCAATGGCCGGACTCATGCCCTTCTTAATGAAATGATCTAGTGCTGTTTTGGCTTCCACAGTCATTGAGTAAGAAGAAATATGGGGGATTGCAAAATCGATCAGTTGTTGCATATTGTAACGCCATTTTTCATCCGTCAACAAGGGGTAGCCATAAATAAGATCACAGGTGATATTCTCAAATCCTGCATCCTGTACACGCATGATTGCTGCGGATGCTTCCTGTCTGGTATGCGCCCGATTCATCCATTTCAGATCTTCCTCAAAAAAAGACTGTACCCCTATACTGAACCTATTCACGGGAGTTGATCTTAATGCATTCACTTTTTCGGCATTAAGATCATCTGGATTAGCTTCCAGCGTAATTTCAGCGTGATCACTTATATCAAATTGTTTGGCAACAGCATCAATGATCTTTGAGATTTCGTCCGCCTCCAACAGCGAGGGAGTCCCACCACCAAAATAAATGGATTCAACTTTTTTGTCTTCCAAATACGGAGACCTAAGTTCGATTTCTCGCAAAAGGGCATTTACCATTTCAGCCTTATATTGCAGTGAAGTACTAAAATGGAAATCACAATAATGGCAAGCCTGTTTGCAGAATGGGATATGGATGTAAATCATGGGCACAAATATACCAAGACTGGTCCAACTTCGGCGTTTATTCACATTTTTTCTTCCATTTGAGGGTCGTTTCCCCCATCCTTGGATATTTTTATTGGCGGGCAAAACCCCGTGTTATGTCACGTCGATGTTGAATGGGGGTTATTTTTAGAATTGGTCTTTTAAAAATAGGAGATAAAGAGTTTGACAACAAAGGAGTTATTTTCTATCTTGATGGTCAGATTCATTTTACATAATCAAAAACCAATCTTATGAAAATATCTTCCCGTCGTGATTTTCTGAAAAATGTCATTGGCGCATCGAGTATGCTACTGCTTTCACAGCAAGGGTTTGCGGTGAATAATCGGTATGAAGAAGCATTTATCGATAAGTTGCTCCCAGCACCAAAGGGAGGCGGATTTGCGATGGCAGATTATTGGATATGGGATCCTTCAGTCATTAAGGGGGAAGATGGTAGATATCATATGTTTGCATCACGTTGGAGCAAAAAATATGGCTTTGGTAATTGGGTGACCAATTCCGAAGTCGTGCGAGCGATTGCTGATACACCGGAGGGACCCTATGAATTTGTCGAAGTGGTATTGCCTGCCCGTGGGAAAAAGTATTTTGATGGTTGTACAACCCACAATCCTCGGATTGTTAAAAATGGTGACTATTATGTGCTTTATTATTTTGGAAACAGTTATGAGGAGCCCAATCCTAGTTATTCTGAGAATGTTTGGGAATCGGGCTTGGGACAGAAGGCCTGGATGCATAAACGTATTGGAATGGCTTATTCAAAGTCGATATCAGGCCCTTGGAAGCGCGTCTATCAACCGATATTGAATCCGAGGCTCGGCGAATGGGATAATTCCATAACATCCAATCCTTCTCCGGTAGTTTTGCCCGATGGCAGCGTATATCTGATCTATAAATCATCACCTGTGAATTATAATCCCCCTTTGCTATTGGGGGCAGCGCAAGCAGATTCGTTCTTGGGACCATATCTTCGTTTGTCTGATAAACCTATTTTTTCTTTCCATAGCGATCAAAATCATGAAAATGATGTGGAAGATCCTTTCGTATGGCATAATGGTCAGCATTTTGAATTGATTATGAAAGACCGCTATGGCAAAATCTGTGGGGAAGAGGGTGGCGGCATCCATGCATATTCGAAAGATGGAATCGATTGGCATTTGTCAAAAGCCGTCAAAGCCTATTCCAAGACGATCCGTTGGAATGATGGTTCTATCAGCCATCAAGCTAATTTTGAACGGCCGTTTTTACTATTTGAAAATGGAAAACCGACACATCTTTTTGCGGCTACAGGAGATGGAACGGAGTCTTATCAGTTTGAACGGACCTGGAATATGGTCATTCCTTTGAAGGTATCTTAGCATGAGATCACAGAATATTCTTTAATCAATGGTAATGAACTAAAAAGCTTCAATAAATTGAAATTTATTGAAGCTTTTTAGTTCATTACAATATCATTCACAGCAATCTGCTTATAGATGCTTATTTTTTAGTGTTTAAATTAGTGTGTAAGGCTATTGTTCGTCGATTCCACATCCGCAAGCCGAAGCGATGGATCTATTGTGATTGTTTTTGGTGCCTTATTGACTGAAATTTTATATTCAGGGTTCGTCCAGAACCAATCCTTCAGTACTGTGCGTTTTATACCCTTGTAGATCTCAAAATTTTCCTCCGGTTTTTCACCTCGCATTTCACGTAAAGGTATGTAAAATAGCTCTTTACTTCCATCTTTATATTCAACAAGGATATCAAGTGGCATGGCAAAGTTTGATTTATTGAGCAGTTGTATTTCTGTATCAGTAACATTGCCAATCGCATAGTCAATTTGCCGTGTTGTATTGATAAATAAATTGAAATACCACTTCAGGTTTATTCCGGAGACATCTTCTGCAACACGTTTAAAATCATTTGGCGTCGGGTGTTTGAATTTCCAGATGTCATAGAATTTCAGAAAGGTTTTCTCCAGATTTTCCTGGCCGATAATGTAACCTAATTGTTCGGCCAGCACAGCGCCTTTGTTATAAGCTTCATTACTATACCCATAGTTCGTATTGTAATAGTCGGCAAGTAGGCTCATCGGTTCTTCTTTACCCGAAAGTGCGAGTTTATAATAAGCCCTATAAGCATCTATCAGTGGGTTTGATGCAATGGCTCCCCTTTTTTCGAAGAGATGCTGCATGGCTAGTTCTTCCACATAGGACGTAAATCCTTCATCAAACCATTCGTCTACGGTTTCATTGATTCCGAACAAATGCTGATACCAAGAGTGGGCAGATTCGTGGAAGATGACACCAACAAGGCTTTTGAGATTACGGCCTCCAGTAATCAGGGTTGCAGTTCCATATTCCATACCACCGTCACCGCCTTGGATAATGGTATACGTAGGCCAAGGATAGGTACCGAACTTAGTGCTGCAGAAATCGAAGAATTCGGTTGATAAGCCCAGAGCTGTCTTCCAATTTGAAATGACCTCTTTGTCAGTAGGAAGGTAAACTGTATAAACTTTGATTCCATTTTTGCTAGCAGCCGAGTCTACAACAAATTTCGGGTCAGCTGCCCATACAAAATCATGGATATTTTGGGCCTTGTAATGCCAGGTTGCTTTGTCCTTATTGGTTTTTATTTTGGCTTTTGCTTGATATCCTTTTACTTCTTTCGGATTTTGAAGAACACCCGAAGCACCCACCACATAGTTTTTGTTAAGGTGTATGGTAACGTCAAAGTTGCCGAAAGGAGCGATAAACTCGCGGCCGATATATTCATCGAGATGCCAGCCGAATTCATCGAACTGTGCCATCTTCGGATACCATTGAGCCATGGAAAGGGCTACACCTTCTGCCGAATTGCGGCCTGATCTCCGGATCTGTTCGGGCACCTGCGCCGTCCATTCCATATTAAAATTTGCTGTTTCGCCATCTGCAATCGCGGTGGGTAGGGTGACTTCTAAGATCGTACCATCAATCTTATAGCTTGTATTGACCCCATTCATGCTGAGACTTTTGATTTTTTGGTAACCGATTTGATTGGGTCGCAGGGTTTCGATACGGCTCTGCAATATTGGTTTTTCTTTGGTGCCAATGTTTGACACCATTCGTTTATCCGGGTCACTGATATTTTTCAACCTGTAATCCATCATTGATCCTGGCTGAAATGCATTAAAATACAAATGAAAATAAACTTTTTTTAAGGATTGGCCTGAATTGTTGCTATACTTCAAGGTCATTTTCCCATCATATTGATAAGCCTTTTCATCCACGTTGACGTCCATTGTATAGTCAACTTTCTGCTTCCAGAATCCTTTTCTCTGGGCCTTTAGCTCTTGTCCCCAAATATTTATTACACATAAAAGTGCAAAAAAGGATAATATTTTGATTTTCATGTTCCAAACTTACAAAATTGTCCCAAGAAATGGCGATTAATCGCTCCAATCGAACTAATTGTCATCAAATCTTGACGAAATGTGATTTGGCAGGTGATAATTGGCGTGGTTTTGGCTAAGAAAATTTATCTGTTAAGTTAACAAATATTTACACATAAATTTATGGAAAATCTGTATTATAAGCCTTCGGGGAAGGTGCCTGCTTTAGCATTAATCGGTTCACTTGTATTAGGTATTGTCGGGGCAGTTGTCCTGGCCATTCTCTACATCGCCTTACAATGGTTTATTCCAATCGTCTATTTCAATGTATTTATTACGCTAGGCTTTGGAGCGGGACTGTTTTATCTGCTTAATTTTTGTTTTAAACAATGGAAATTGAGAAATAAAGGCGTTGCTATTATTATTACGCTGATCGTTGCCATCGTTGGTTTTTATGCACAATGGGCGCTGTTCGTTTCACTGATGTATAATGCTGAGGGTACCATGGGCGGTGATACCTGGGTCAAATCTTCTTTTAGCCTCGAAGGTTTTAAAGCATTTTTTCTGCACCCATCTTTTATCTGGGAGGCGCTGCAGGGCTTAAATGAGGTCGGTACGTTCACATTGAAGAAATCGCCTGTTTCCGGAGCAATGCTCTGGGCCGTATGGGCTATTGAAATGGCAATCATACTTATTACACCCATCATCATGGCTTTTCGCGGTATTACCATTTATCCTTTTTCTGAGAAAGACGAAGTTTGGATGAATAAGCGAATTTTGCCTGGAAGATTAAAATTTATTGAGGACAAAGATACCATGGCGAATACACTGGCAAATCATGATTTTGCGTACGTTTATGATCACCTCTCCGATGAGGAGGAACATTTCTCGTTTGCGACTGCGGAAGTGTACGAGTCGGATACCGATGACCATCAATATCTGACCATCTATAATCATCAATTTATCGAGAAGAAAGGGAAAATGGAGGAGAAAAAGGATGAGGTTATTGAATTCCTGCGAATTAACAGAAACAGCCTATAAAAGCTCCTTATGACGACGATAATATAAAGACAAAATAGCTCCAGCGATAAATTCTGGAGCTATTTTGTTCAGCAGTCTATTTAACCAATATGCCACCTCTTGCTTTCCAGTCATTGACCGATGCGCTGTATATTTTAACGTCTTTAATTCCATGTTTAGCTAAGATCGAAGCTGCAATTGTCGCCCGGTCCCCAGATTGGCAATGCAGGTATAATTCTTTGTTTTGATCAATCTTGTCCAAATTGTTTTCAATTGTTCCTACGAAGAGATGTGTGGCATTGGGCAAGTGTCCTTCGGAGAATTCTGTAGCGTTCCTTACATCTAGGATTTGAACGTCGGGATTTTTAAGTTCCTTATTCATTTCCTGGAATCCAATGAGCTGCTGTTGTTCCAGAGGAATTCTGAGTTGAGGAATGGTTTCCACCGAAATATAACCCACAACATGATCAAGACCAATGCGCATTAACTTACGCGCAATTTCATCCTTATCCTTTTCATCTATGATAAGGACAAAAGGCTGCTTGTAATCCAATATCCAGCCAGCCCAGGTATTGAATGTTCGGTTATGCTGAATGTTGATGCTGCCCGGGAGAAAACCTTTTGCAAAATCAAATTTATGTCGTGTATCGATGACGGTGGTCCCTGACTGATACAGTCTGGTAAACTCTTCCATCGAAAGCTTGGGATACTGAGGTACGCTTGTCTGTAGCGGACGCATGATTTTGTTGAGTTTCTTCATCATGGCAAAATAGCGCGGCGGCTCAGGCTGTCCTTCTAAAAGTTCCGCAACAAAATCACTTTCATTATTTTGATATTGAAACGCCCAGTTGCGTATCCGTTCATAACCAACGGTTGAGCTAGGTACAGCACCCAATGCTTTACCACATGCTGATCCAGCGCCATGGGCAGGCCACACCTGGATATAATCTGGTAAAGTCAAAAAATGCTGTAAAGACTTAAACATCTGCTGTGCACCAACTTCCTTGGTACCAATGAGGCCAGCGGCATTCTCCAAAAGATCTGGACGGCCAATATCTCCAACAAATACAAAATCACCTGTAAATATCATCACCGGATCCATTGTTGCTGGCGTATCAATTAAAACAAAACTAAGACTCTCAGGAGTATGTCCAGGGGTATGGAGCACCTTAAAAATTAGATTTCCAAGATGAATCTGATCACCGTCTTTTAATCCGATATGGGGAAATTCATATTGCCAATCCTCGCCTCCTTCGTCGGAAAGGTAACATTGGGCGCCTGTTAGTTCGGCTAATTCCAATGTCCCGGAAAGATAATCAGCATGGATATGTGTTTCGGCAATATGTGTAATTTTTAAATTGTTTTTTGCTGCAATCTCTAAGTACGTGTCGACATCTCTTTTGGGGTCAATTACCATGGCAACACCCTTGGCCTGACAGCCAATTAAATAACTTGAATGTGCTAAAGATGACTCAAAAATGTGTTGAAAAAACATAATATATGATTTTTTAGTGATTTACAAATTGAATGATTTCGAAAGTAAAAATTAGGATACCGATACTGATCAGGAAATAACCAAAGATCCCCTGTAGTCGTACCACCTCCAATCTATCTTTCCATTTTGAACCGATCTGGAGACCTATTAACGTGATTAACGTAAAGATAAGCAATATAGGCCAATTCATGTGGTTCAAGAGTTGGTAGTTTGCAACCAGACCAAAGGAGGCGTTTAACCCAATGATGAATAGCGATGTTGCGATAGCCTGTTTTAATGGAATTCCCAAAAGGAGCACCAACGACGGTACAATAATAAAGCCGCCGCCGGCACCGACAAGTCCTGTCATGACACCCACCAGCAGACCCGCGATAATTATTTTGAGGACTTGACCAATATGCAGCGTGACAGCTGGTATTTCGACCTGTTTCCTTCTGCGGATCATTGCCAGTGCGGAAACGAGGATAACAAACGAAAACAACAACATAATGACGTGGTTCCTTGAAATCGATAGCTCCGCAATATGGAATTGAGCTGGTATGGCGGTCAAAAGGTGGCGCTTGGTCAGGTAGACTGACACTAAGGAAGGGATCAGGAAGATTGCTGTGGTTTTTAGATCTACCTTACCTTTGGTCACTGGCTCGACCGAACCTATCAGGGCCAGTACGCCAATGGAGAACAGGGAATAGTCAAGCGCATATTGTGGTTCAATATGAAATAGATACACGAAGATCGGTAGTGTTAAAATACTGCCGCCACTGCCCATCAAACCCATGGATAGCCCGACCAAAATGGCCAACAGAAAGCCTGTTATAAATAGTAATTCCATTCGCTCTAAATCAAATGCTTTCTTTAAAATGGACCTTTGAAGGGGATTATCAGCTTTTCCCGATTCAAGTACAGCGCTGTTAGGAGTAAATCAAAACTCAATGGGGTAATTTGTTTCTCAGCAGACCATAGATCCATGTTCCCAAGATGGCAAAGAGCAATACAATCCCCAATGTCCAATAGCCAGAACCGATCAACGCAAACATAGGGCCCGGGCAGGCTCCAGTCAATGCCCAGCCCAGTCCGAAGATGGTCCCCCCCGCCAAATAGCGTGTGATACTTTTGTCCTTGTCCAGAAAGGTAATCAGCATGCCATTGCTGTCTGTGACCTGTTTGCGCTTTATAATTTGTACAAGGATAATCGCTGTTGCAAGTGCAGTGCCGATCATACCATACATATGAAAGGAGCGGAACTGAAACATTTCATAAATCCGATACCAGGAGGCCGCCTCTGATTTGTATAAAATAATCCCAAATAAGATGCCGATCAATATAAATTTTATTGCTTTCATTTATGCGAAGATTAAAGGAAATAAGAAATGAACCATGATGATACCTCCGAGGAAAAAGCCAATGACAGCAATTAAAGAGGGGAGCTGGAAATTACTGAGCCCTGAGATAGCATGTCCGGAGGAGCAGCCTCCGGCATATCTTGTCCCAAAACCTATCAATAATCCACCAATGCTCAGTATTAAAAGCTGAAACCAGGATCCATTAAAAATGAAAATAGATTCGGGAAGGTAGCCCTGTAGCTGATCAAGTATCCCAAGTTGCTTTAGATCGGCAATACTCTCCGCATTGATCTGCGCAGCAGAGCCGTCACTTAAAAAATTATGAGCAATAAATCCTCCGATGGCCGTTCCAAGTACGACAAGGAGATTCCAGGATTGTGTCTTCCAGTCGAAGCGGAAAAAAGAGGATGACTTGCCCGCTCCTAATATCGTGCACATCGTCCGCAGATTGTTGGACATGCCAAAATCTTTTCCCTGTTTTAGCAATAGGTACATGACTAGCGCAATTAAAGGCCCTGAAACATACCAAGGCCAGGGTTGTTTGATGTATTCCAATATCATAGCTTATTATCCTTAAGTTATAAAACAAAGGTACGTACTGTTCTTGCAAAAGCCTGTAACAAATGTTACCGTAGGATGTAAGCCATTACATATCGTAATACTCAATGTTGGCGTCCTTGAGAGCCTCGACTAATAATGGTAGGTCATCTTCTTTTTGGAATAATTTATTGCGCCAGGTGCGAAAAGCGGAACCTTTATTTTGGTTTATAATAATCAGATTCCCGCCAGAGCGTCTGAGATTTCGGATATGTGAAATGTTGCTCAGGGGGAATTCAATAGTTTTCTTTGAATTGCTGATGTGGAGTGCATCCGCCTCTAATCGCCATGTTGATTCGAGCGTGGAACACTTGATCGCCAAATAAAGCGCCAAGGGAACCATCAGAAGAGCTATAATGATTTTATATATTTCCTGAATCGGGACTTTAGACATTCCTATCCCTATCAGTAAGATCGAGGTTAATAGAATAAACATGTATTTCCCGCGGTGCAATGTTGAAAGATAGAATGTTTGTGGATTACTCTGCATACTTTTTTATAAACTTTCCTTTTGCATTAATATAATAAAAATTCTCAAGGTCTTCGCTGACCAGCGCTAAACCATTTTCAAAGGCCTGTGCATTCTGGAATTTAAATGGAATGACGACTTTTCCATTGTAGTCGATATACCCATATACGTTGTCTTTAAAAGACAATAGTAATTTTTCACCAGCAAATGATAAGAACTCCTGATCTCCAGGAAGTAGCTTTTTGCCCGATTTGTCAATAAGCTGATAGGCTTGGTCTTCAATAATCAGTGCCAGGTTGTCACTGTATTCAGCTATTGTTTCATATTTTGCGGGGATCAATATATTGCCTTTCAGATCGAGCACGCCGGTATAATCCCCTTCGGTGTACAGCGCGTGGCTTAAGCTGGGAATGGTGATAAAATCATATTTTGCAGCGAGCAGTAGTTTTCCTGTATTGTGCAATAGGCCATACTTCTGGTCTTTCATAAAGACTAACGGTGCGCCTTCAGTATCTAAACTTAACGATTCATATTGACATGGGATAACTTCTTTACCTTGCAGGTCGATCAGGCCAAACATCTGGGCCGCATCGGTGACGATTGCGTAATCACCCACATAGGCGTAGATGGATCCATATTTTGCAGGAGTGAGTTTATTGCCTAAGCTATCCTGTACGCCAAAATATTCAGTAGTGGGGTCCTGATACCAAGATAAATGGTCATTTAATGCAGAGTCAGCTGCGGCTTCTTCGGATTCCCCTTCTTCATAACCTTCTGGAATTTCGAATAATGCCGTATCGTAAGGGACTTCTTCAACTATGGTCGCCTGAATGCCTAAACCTTCTGCGCCAATATAAAGAGCTGCTCCGGGCACCTTTTCGAGATAGTCATAAGTCCCCCAGTATAATTTGGGCAATTGTTCTGCATACCAGACCGTGATTTCAGTTGTTTTATCTTTACTGCCAGCCAGGTTGAATATCGCCTTTTTGCAGGGCAAGCCTGCGATAATTTTCTTTTCATTCGGGACTAGACTGATTTCAAAATCACTTGAGTAAGCGTAATCTCCACCCGCTGATGTTTCAATAAGCTTACCGGAAGCAAGATCCGTTGAAGTATATGTTTTGCTATTTTCGTCGATCAGATAGGAAGTCTCTTCTTTTATATTACTAATCTGTACTGATTTTCCAAAAAGTAGCGTTTCTACGCGCATCTGATCGTTGCAGATATAGGCATGCATCAATGCCTCACTGTTGCTAGTCAATATTTTGATAAATTCAGAACTTGATGTGTCTGTACCTGTTTCGGGATCTGCAAACTGATAGGTTATTTTGAATAGTTTTTGTTGCGCCGAACCGGTTTTAACAAAAATTAATGTGAAAAACGCTATGCAAAGGAAAAAATGTTTCATTAGGAATATAAATTAAAATACGAATGTATTGAAATTTGACTGGTTTGTGAAATAATCTTTTGTCATTTGAGAAAAATCATGCAAAAATTTTGATATTATTGTACGCAAATGCCATTTTGTAAAATAGGTAATTAAAAATGACATCAGAGGTAACTCTGCTGCTTATATCATCATAAAAAATATCATATAAAAGTCAAGAAAAAGCGAATTTCATGATAGACAGCCGTTTATCTAAGACCTATGCTGATATTTTTGTATTTTACAAACCTTAAATTTACTTTTTAAAACAATATCTGTGGAACTATTGCTTATAGAAGACGAACCGTCGGTCATATCATTAATAGAAAGAGGGCTAAAGGAAGAAGGCTATAACATTAGCATTGCAATGGATGGCTATACTGGGTTGAAAATGGCCGGATTAAATCATTATGATCTCATTTTGCTCGATGTAATGCTGCCTGGGATGAATGGTCTTGATGTTTGCAAAAACATCCGTATGTCCAATAATGAAATTCCGATAATTATTCTAACGGCATTAAACCAAACAGAAGATATTGTTGCTGCTTTTGAACGTGATGCTGACGATTATCTCACCAAGCCGTTTCGTCTGGAAGAACTAAGGGCTAGGATCAATCGCTACAGCCGTAAGTCCAAAACCGTTAGTGAACAAAAGAATGTGCTGACGTTCGACGATCTGCAACTGGATCGGGACAGTAAATCGGTACAACGAGAAAATACGCCCATCATACTCACAGCTACAGAATTCCGTTTGTTGGAATTTTTGATGCTCAATCGCAATAAGGTATTGACACGGATAGATATTCTGGAGGAAGTATGGGGGATGGACGTCGATCTAAGTACGAATGTTGTGGATGTGTATGTCAATTATCTTCGGAAAAAAATTGACAAACAATTTGCACGTAAATTAATCCATACGGTTATCGGTATGGGCTACGTCATCCGTCATGAAAATTAGGACCAAGATTGTACTCTTATTTTCAATTATCAGCACGCTTTTGCTTGTTGTCTTTGCCTTCTATGTCTCTTATTTTACCTACGATAGTTTGCAGACTAAGTTTTTTCACCGACTAGAAGAAAATGCAGTTATCGTCGGCGATCATATTGTCCACCAAAAGGAAGAAAACAAAGAATTATATATTCAGGTAAAACGCAAATACCTCAAGCAGCTGTCCGAAGGGACGGACCATTTGCTACGGGTGGTGAAAGGCAGCGACAGTATTCGGTTTAAACCTAACTTGCCTATGCCCATGAGCTTCTATAAGGATGTCATTAAGAATGGCAAAGGTAGGTATATGGACAACGAAACTGCCTTTGTTGCGGTATTCTTTAACGACAATCTCCATCATGACAATCTCATCGTCGTATCCGAAGGCATAGATGAGTATGGGCATGACGAGCAGCGTCATTTAGATCGTACCCTGATTACAGGTGGGTTTTTAGCCATTTTACTGATTATCCTCATGTCATTTTATTTTGCGGACCGACTGCTCAAGCCAATAAAGGATATCAACCGTGATTTAGGGAAGGTGGATATTTCAAATCTGGACTACAGACTTTTCAGTAAATTCAGTAATGCCAAAGATGAACTGGGGATACTGATCGCGAACCTGAATTCTATGCTTAATCGCCTGGATATTTCCGTGCAGTCCCAACAGAGTTTTATCGGTAATGCGTCCCATTCGCTAAAAACCCCTTTGACAATCATTGGCGGTGAAGCAGAGCTGGCGCGGAATCTTATCCCTAGAGAACACGAAGCGTATTACTCGTTAGAGACAATTGCAAAATATGCCGATAAAATGGAACTTATTATTAATAATTTGCTCCAATTGTCCCGTATGGGCTTTAAAGGGGAAGTAGATAATAAAGTATTCATCCGTATTGATGAATTGCTCTATGAAATTTATAAAGCCGAACGAAGCATCTATAAGGATTTTCGGCTGTCTTTTGATCTTACCCAGATCCCCGAGGATAGTGATGAACTAACTGTCTTTGCTAATCCTGATTTATTTTATATTGCTTTTAGCAATATCATCTCCAATGCATATAAATATGGTAAAGGGGAGCAGATACAGATTGCCATCAGCTGTGATGACCAAAATATTACAGTTAAAATATTTGACAAAGGCATCGGAATTCCTCAGAAAGATCAACCCCATATTTTTACTTCTTTTTATCGTGCTTCCAATGTTGGGGATATCTATGGAAATGGCCTTGGACTTGTTTTAGCCAAAAATATCTTTGATCTACATGGTGCGGAGCTAATCCTAATCTCAGCCGAAGGACAAGGTACCCAAGTGCTTGTCAAGTTGCCAAAAATTGTGTTCTAATCTGATTTTAATCTCATCCTTATTCCATTTTTAAGTTGCTGTGATATACTTGTACACGAATTAGGTATATCATATGAACCATCATGATTTATTCAAACATATAAACGAATAAATCTGATCGCTTCATCACGAATAAAAAGCGATTTAAACGGATGAAAAAAACACTTTCACTTATTACAACCTTTGGTTTGGGCGTTGTGACATTAAATGCACAAACTCAGGCCCCAGTGGATTCTATTCCCGCAGAAAGAAATAGCTTATTATCCAGAAGTAGTTTATTGTCAAAAGAACCTGTTAGGGCAAAATCATTCCAATTGGATGTTATGTTGCGCGCTGGTCTGCAATCTGATAATGGGGATGGCTCCGGCCAGGCAAAGGCAAATTTGGATGATGCCCGTATTTTGATGAGCGGTGACTACAACGAGCAGCTTTCCTATAAAGTACGCTTTCGGTTGAATAGATCATTTGCACCGACCAGTCAGGACAATGGTTCAAGGGCATTGGATATGGCCTACATCAAATATAGGTTCGGTAAAGATCTCAGATGGTCGGTCACAGCAGGTAAACAGAGTGCTATTGTAGGGAGCTACGAGTTTGAAAACAATCCAATTTACGAGTATAAATTCACGGATTATGTCGATCGCATCCTGAATTTATTTGTAGTCGGTGGAACATTGTCCTACGAAGTTAATCCCAATCATTCCTTACATGCGCAAGTATATAATACCACAAACGACAGCTTTATGGATGTGCACAGCAAAAATGGTTTTGCAATAGGTGATCTGGAGCGTTCTGACGTACCAATGGGGGCTTATTTTACTTGGATAGGTGCCTTTATGGATAAAAAAATAAACACAAAATGGTCCTATAACATCTCTCAGTTTGCAAAAGGACATACCAATCATTCCGTTTCCTTGGCAAACAAGCTTAAAACTCCGAAACAGATGCTCTATTTAGACTTGCAGTACTCCTATCTGGGTGTTGACCATGCGTTGATCGCATCATCCGCCATCAATGACTTTTACGGACGTACGGGTACGGGACGCGTTTTGGCAAAGGATGTCAGCTATACCTCCGCAATCCTGCGGTATGATCAATTTTTGAGTAAAAAATGGGAGGTAGCGCTGAAAGGTGGTTATGAGACAGCGGGAGCAAAAGATGATGATGAAGTTGGCAAAAATTTCCGCCAGAACTGGACCTACTTTGCAGCCCTGCAACATAAGCCTTTTCATAATCAGGATCTGCGATTTTACCTTGGTTACGTAGTTAATACAGTGGACTACAAAGGATACATGAAAATCGACAAGAGCCAATATAACCGTGTTGCTTTTGGAGCATATTTTACGATCCCAGTTTTGTAATAATCCTTTAACAAAAATAACAAACAAATATTTTTTATGCGTTTAACACCGAGAGAAACCGAAAAGCTGCTATTGCATTTAGCAGGAGAATTGGCTGCAAAGCGACTAAAGCGTGGGGTAAAATTGAATTACCCCGAATGTATTGCCTATATCAGTGCGCAGATTATGGAGGAAGCAAGAGATGGAAGATCCGTTGCGGACTTAATGTCTTACGGTACGACCTTATTGAAAAGAAGCCAGGTGATGGAAGGTGTCCCTGAGATGATCCATGATGTGCAGATTGAGGTTACTTTTCCGGATGGTACCAAGTTGGTCACTGTTCATGATCCTATTCGTTAATAAATCTTAATCATATGATTCCAGGAGAATACATTTTAAAAAAAGAAGAAATCAAAGCTAACGTGGGACGTAGAACCACTAGCGTTGTTGTAAAAAATGAAGGCGATAGACCGATTCAGGTGGGTTCGCACTACCATTTTTTTGAAGCGAACAAATTGCTTTCGTTTGACCGCGAAAAAGCATTTGGTATGCGCTTGAATATTCCTGCAAGTACGGCGGTACGGTTTGAACCGGGTGAACAGAAGTCTGTTGTACTGGTTGAATTTGGAGGAAGCAAAGAAATTCACGGTTTCAATGGATTGACAAATGGTAAGTATACTGATCAAAATGTCAAATCGAAAGCCGTTGAGAAAATGAAAAAATTAAAATTCAGACAATCTAAATAATATAGAATGGGAGGATGGAATAGACGCGAATGGATTAAGGTTGTAGGACTCACGACATTGGGATCTACCGTTGGTCTACATGCGCTTGGTTTAGATAAACTAGGTTTAGACAAATCATCTGTTAAATATATTGATGGGGAGCTTTACATCCCTAGAGAAAAATATGCTGCTCTTTTTGGCCCGACAACGGGTGACAAGGTGCGTTTAGCTGATACGGAACTGTTTATAGAAATTGAAAAAGATTTCAATGTATATGGCGAAGAAAATAAATTTGGTGGCGGTAAGACGATCCGTGATGGCATGGGGCAATCTGCCCGTGCCCTGCGTGATGAAGGCGTTTTAGACTTCTGTATTACCAATGTGATCATTATCGACCACTGGGGTATTGTGAAAGCTGATGTTGGTATTAAGGATGGTAAAATTGTTGGTATCGGAAAAGCGGGTAACCCTGACGTGCAGGATGGTGTAACCGAAGGCATGATTATCGGAGCTTCTACGGAAGTACACGGTGGTGCAGGTTATATCCTTACTGCTGGCGGTATCGATACACACATTCACTTTATCTCTCCACAGCAGATCGAGACCGCATTGTACTCAGGTGTTACTACATTTATTGGCGGTGGTGCCGGTCCAGCAGATGGTACACTTGCGACAACTGTTACATCGGGTAAATGGTATATCGAGCGTATGTTTGAAGCGTTTGAAAATCTACCGATCAACGTTGGTTTCTTCGGTAAAGGTAACGTTTCGACAACCAAGCCGATTGAAGAGCAAATTGAAGCTGGTGCATTAGGGGTGAAAATCCATGAGGACTGGGGTGCTACACCTGCGACGATCGATGCAGCATTAAAAGTTGCTGATAAATATGATGTACAGGTGGCTATACACACAGATACGTTGAATGAAGCTGGTTTCTTGGAAGATACAGTTGCTGCCATCGATGGTCGTGTTATTCACACCTTCCATACCGAAGGAGCTGGTGGTGGACACGCACCTGATATCATTAAAATCGCTATGTATCCAAACATTCTCCCTGCGTCGACAAATCCAACGAAACCGTTTACGGTGAATACTGCAGAAGAGCATCTTGATATGTTGATGGTCTGCCATCACTTGGATAGAAATGTAAAAGAAGACGTAGCCTTTGCAGATTCCCGTATCCGTCCGCAGACAATTGCCGCTGAAGATATCCTTCAGGACATGGGTGTATTCTCCATTATGAGTTCGGATAGTCAGGCCATGGGTCGTGTGGGAGAGGTGATCTCGCGTACGTTCCAGACCGCACATAAAATGAAAATACAGCGTGGACCGTTGGCTGAGGATAAGGGTAAAGATAATGACAACTTCCGCGTAAAACGTTATGTGTCTAAATTTACAATCAACCCTGCAAAAGCGCATGGTGTTGATAAATATATCGGATCTATTGAGACAGGTAAATATGCCGATCTGATCTTGTGGAAACCAGAGCTGTTCGGGGTGAAGCCAGAGTTGATTATCAAAGGCGGTATGATTTTAGGTGCTAAAATGGGGGATGCAAATGCTTCTATTCCTACACCACAACCGATCATTTACAGACCGATGTTTGGAAACTACGGTAAAGCGGTATCAAAATTGTGTTTCAACTTCGTTTCCAAAATATCCATAGAGAATGGAAATATCCAGAAATTGAATTTATCACGTAAATGTTTGCCGGTAGAAGGTTGTCGTACAGTGATGAAAAAGGATATGGTACATAATCATGCCACACCAAATATCGTGGTCAATCCAGAAACGTATGAAGTAACAGTGGATGGTGTTTTAGCTACTTGTGAGCCATTAAAAGAGCTTCCAATGGCACAACGTTACTTCCTGTTCTGATTCAGAATATATGATTTTAGCAAGAGACATTAAAGGCAATATTTGGGCATATGGCAAAGAGCAGGATGCTGCTGAGCTTGATTTTTTAGAACTTGAATGGTTCGATACCGAAAGACGTATTATCCGCGGATTTACCGTTCAAGGCCGAGAGATCGGATTTAAAAATCTGGGTGAAGACTCTTTGTTCGATGGTGATATCCTATTTGAAACAGAGGAACTCCGTATCGTTGTCCGAATATTGCCCTGTCCTTGTTTGGTTGTACGACCAAAAAATGCATTGGATATGGCAAGAATATGTTTAGAAATAGGCAATAAGCATATCCCTGTTTTTATCAACGCAGCTCATGAAATCATAGCGGCCTACGAAAATCCGCTGTGGGAACAATTACAGCGGGCGGGATTTACACCAACGAAAGAGTCACGGGTAATCGAACGCACGCATACATTGCGCATACATCAGTATGCCGTAGTGCAAAATAAAATCACACTAGCAAAGGGGGTATAATATGAATCCATTGTTGACATTGATGCAGATCAATGATTCCGTTTTTCCGATTGGAGGATTCACACATTCCTATGGATTGGAAACCTATATAACCAAAGGGTTGGTACATGACTCAAAAACAGCCAAGGAATATGCACAGACCCTGTTGGAGCATAGCTTCTATTACAATGATGCTGCTTTTTTTCATAAGACCTGGCAATTGTGCGAAA
Organism: Sphingobacterium prati; assembly: GCF_013167215.1. Lineage (GTDB taxonomy): Bacteria > Bacteroidota > Bacteroidia > Sphingobacteriales > Sphingobacteriaceae > Sphingobacterium > Sphingobacterium prati. Next base: position 194,284 of record NZ_JABJWY010000009.1, on the reverse strand, counting down.
CAAAGGCAACGAAGAAGAGGGTGGCTGAATTAGATGCCTTGATCACAGCCTTTAAAGCACCTTATGAAATTCGGGATGCGAGTAAAAAATTGGGCATACGCTTCCTGAAGCTGACTGAAAAATTGCAGCCAGTTAAGCGGTGTTCAGCTTATTTAAAAGCAATAAATACACAAGAATTGCATGGGCATTACGCTATGGCATTTGCCATGTTTGCTCATGCGCAAGGGATTAGCTATACAGATGCATTGAGTGCTTTTTATTATAATTCACTCAATGGTATTATGACCAACTGCGCGAAATTGGTCCCTATCAGTCAAATGGATGCACAACAGATTCTGTTTAAGTTACAGCCATTAATCAATAAGTTGGTTATCGCGCAACCAGCGTTGGAAGAGGATTTAATCGGTAATTGTTGTATCGCGCAAGATATCCGTTGTATGCAACATGAAAAGTTATATACACGTATCTATATATCGTAAATGCAAGATTACTGCTATACTTAAAATTTATTTTATCAGTCCCCATCTCATCGATGGAAAAAATAAATAAGGATGAAACCGCCGAAGGCAGCATGAACCGAGTGAAACGAGCTCATGAATACCATTGAGAATAAGTACTTATGAATAATGCCTTAAAGAGAAAATTGGCGACATGAATAAACAAATTGATACAGATGAAAAAGACGTCAAAAAGAAATTATGTAAAAATTGGTGTTGCCGGACCTGTTGGATCGGGTAAGACTGCATTGATCGAACGATTGACACGTTCGATGTCCGCAGATTACAGCATCTGTGTTGTTACAAATGATATTTACACACGTGAAGATGCGATGTATCTACAGCAAAATTCGGCACTGCCGGCTGAACGTATCATTGGTGTAGAGACTGGCGGATGCCCACATACCGCAATCCGTGAGGATGCATCGATGAATATTGAAGCCGTAGAAGAATTGGCTAACCGTTTTGAGGATGTAGAGCTTATTTTCGTTGAAAGTGGGGGAGATAACCTGACAGCAACGTTCAGCCCAGATCTAGCGGATTTAACCATCTTTGTCCTTGATGTTGCCGAAGGAGAAAAAATGCCGCGTAAAGGTGGTCCCGGTATCACACGCTCAGATTTGTTATTGATCAATAAAATTGATTTGGCGCCCTATGTACATGCAGATTTGGAGGTTATGCGCCGAGATACATTGCGCATGCGTGGAGAACGTCCTTTTATTTTTACGAATCTGATGACATTAGAAGGGTTGGAAGATGTAAAGAAATGGATCAAGGAATATGCTCTATTAGAACAAGTAGGCTAAAAACAATAGATATGGATAGTAAGATAGTATTAAATGTAGCCAAAGAGGACGGTAGAAGCAGGCTGAAAGAAAGCTACCATAATGCACCTTATAAATTGACCCATTATGGAGCAGCGAATCTAACTGACCATCTGGAAATGATTATCATGAGTGCATCACCTGGTATTATGGATACAGATCATCTTCATATTGATGTCCATGTAAAGGAAGAGGCCCAATTAAAGCTGTTTACGCAGTCTTTTAATAAATTGCACCCGATGAAAACTGGTGCCAGCCAGCATACAGATGTACAGGTTGCTTCGGGCGGTATATTGCATTATATTCCGCATCCCGTCACGCCTTTTAAAGATTCCATATTCAAGGCGACCAATCATATTCATTTGGCAGAAGATGCGGTTTTGATGTGGGGTGATATTATCAGTGTCGGGCGGATCTATATGAAAGAAGCATTTGAATTTGATCGTTTGCATACCCAGACTAAGATTTTCAGATCAGGAAAACTGGCCTTTATTGATAATCAGCTGTTGCAACCCAAAAAGCAGCCCATCCAGAAGATGCTCTTCTTTGAAGGCTACACCCATCAAGCGACCTTTATATTCTCTGCTGTTTTTGCGCAGGAATTAAAGAACGAGCTTGACGAAATATTGACGGTAGAATATAATGACATCTCCTATGGATTTACACGGGCTTCATCAGATGTCATTATTCTACGAGCGCTAGGTTCCGATGGTGAATTGCTCTATGATTTTCTGCAAATGTTGGGGCAATTATGCTGGGACTTTACCATGCATAAGCTGTCGGAGTCAAAAGCAGCTGAAGTCATCGAAAATGAAGGGGCTGAGTCTTCATCAGTTGTGGTAGAAACGGTTTTGGCAGAATCGATTGCGACAGAAATTGTGACAGGGGCAGTTGCCGCTAAAAAGAAAAGAACAGCCAGTCCACTGAAAAAGAGGGTAGTCAAAAGTAAAACGGAGGAAGGACTGAAATATGCGTAAATCGAAAGAACCTACCGAAATCCTCATTGAATCCATTCACAATTTTGAGCAGATCAAATTCAATCGAGAATCGGACATCTTGGATCTTTCCTATTTTGAAGTGAACAAGCGGGTCATCCATCGAAAAACGCGAAAGGGTAATACCGTAAAAATACAACGGGATGACAGCATCTCACTGCAGTCTGGACAATGCATTTATCACAGCGAGGATCTATTTATCCAGGTGAATATCTTGCCTTGCCTATGTGTATTGCTCGACAGTCAGGACCTTTCCGTGGTTGGGGAATTTTGTTTTGATGTAGGCAATCGGCACCTACCTGTGTATCTGAAATCGGATGGGCGCTTTGCGGTATCCTATGACGGGCGGCTATATCAGGCGTTAAAAGAAAAATATAATGGTTCTATTAGTTTAGAGAATGCCATTCTGGAACCGGATGAACAGATTACTTCTATTCGCAACACAAAAAAATAACACTTACTATGAGTACAGAGGATGATTCTTCAAATTTAATCCTGGCCGCCTGTCTTTTTTTGGCTGCTTGAAAATGCTGAAAAATTGTGCATTTTTGTTGCTATGATATTTGGTGCGGAATTGCAGGCGTGGTATCAACAACATAAGCGTGATTTACCATGGCGGGAAACAAAAGATGCCTATAAGATTTGGCTTTCGGAGATTATCTTGCAACAGACTCGTGTAGAGCAAGGTTTACCTTACTATTTGCGGTTTGTCGAGCGGTTTGAAACGGTCGTTGACTTTGCTGATGCCGAGGAGGATGATATTTTACACCTTTGGCAGGGGCTGGGTTATTACTCAAGGGGACGAAACATGCATAAGGCTGCACGGATCGTCCGCGACGAATATAATGGTGTTTTTCCAGTAGATTATAAAACTCTTCTAAGGCTTCCTGGAGTTGGAGAATATACCGCTGCTGCAATATCATCTTTTGCCAATAACGAAGCACAGGCCGTATTGGACGGAAATGTATTCCGTGTGCTGTCGAGATACTATGGAATAGATACGCCAATTAATTCCAGTGAAGGGAAGAAAATTTTTTCGGCGCTTGCCCAAGAAAATTTGGATCAGGATCATCCCGCATTGTATAATCAGGCCATTATGGACTTTGGTGCGATTCATTGTAAGCCAAAACAACCGCTGTGTATCACATGCGTATTTAATACGTCCTGTTACGCTGTCCTTCAAGGCGACGTGGATCGGCTGCCGGTTAAGCTTAAAGGTAAAGCAAGTAAGGAGCGGTATTTTAATTATTTTATCGTTAGGGACGATACACAAATTTTGATGTCAAAGCGTGGGGAAGGAGATGTCTGGCAGAATTTATACGAGTTTCCTTTAATTGAATCCGATCGATCCTTAAATATTCCAGAGATTCTCATAAATGCGCAATTTGTTCAATATTTTGGAGAAAACGCGGAGGTGAAGATCTTGCAGAAGCAGACAAAACATATTCTCAGCCATCAAAATATCTATGCGACATTCTTTGAAGTGCGGTTAAAGGGCAATCTAAATCAAAAAAAATCCAATTGGGATTATGTATTTTTAAAAGATTTAGATAAATTAGCTAAACACAAGTTGATCTTTACCTTTTTGGAAAGATCAAATTTTTAACCATTTATGCTTTTAAATTATGTCAGGAGTTAACAAAGTTATTTTAGTGGGGCACCTTGGAAAAGATCCCGAAATTCGCTATTTAGAAGGTAATGTTTCCGTTGCCAGTTTCCCATTGGCAACTTCAGAAACGTATAACAAGGACGGAAAACGAGTCGAACAAACTGAGTGGCACAATATTGTCATGTGGCGCGGTTTGGCGGATGTGGCGGTAAAATATCTTACTAAAGGCAAATTGGTCTATATAGAAGGTCGATTACGTACACGCACGTACGAAGACAAAGAGGGTATCAGACGTTATGCTACTGAAGTAGTTGCCGAGACATTTACTCTTTTAGGACGAAAATCAGACTTTGAACCAAGTGGAGCTACTAATGCAGGAAATGCTGCAAATCCCCAAGCGCAGAAAGCCGAGGATAAAGAAATCGAAGTTGATTTTACCGAAAACGACCAAGAAGATAATCCGCTTCCATTTTAATTGAACTTAACATAATTTTGAATATTGGGCAGATATTATTTTACAAGAATATAGTTATGGGCAAAGAGCAGATGAATTTCTGCTCTTTTTGTTTTTGGTATATTCTTGCTTTCCTTTGACACGGATGCCAAAATCATTACTATCAACGTAAAGAGTTAACTGAAAACAGCTTTCCGTCTCATTTTTATTGAAATTTTATTAATAGGAGCGCTTTCGACACCGTTTGAGAGATCGCTGAAATTTCTTTTTAGCGGAAATTTTGGCTATGTTTGTCGTAATTATGTTGCAAGATAAAATTACGCAGTATACTGAAGAAATTAAGGCGTTTGTGCCATCTTCTTCAGCCGATGTAGAAAATTTCAGATTGAAGTTTTTGGTTTCCAAGGGAATCGTAAAAAACCTTTTTGATGAATTCAAAACAGTTACTCCTGAAGAAAAGCGGACTTTAGGAAAAGTATTGAATGAATTTAAACAATTGGCAGAGCATACATTCAAAGAATTTCAAGAGAAATTTGGTGCTGGTGAGAAGCAGAAATCCCAACAAATTGAAGGTGATTTAACATTGCCGGGTAATGGGTTTCAATTAGGGTCCAGACATCCAATCTCATTAGTCCGTAAAGAAATCGTTGAGATCTTTAAGAAATTGGGATTTGTCGTTTCGGAAGGACCGGAGATTGAAAACGACTGGCACAATTTCTCCGCGTTGAATTTTCCCCCTGAGCATCCGGCGCGTGATATGCAAGATACATTTTTTATCAAAAAGCAAGAAGGTAACGATATTACGCTGCGGACACATACATCTTCTGTTCAGGTTCGGCTTATGGAAGCTGGCAAACCACCTTTCCGGTCGATCATGCCTGGGCGCGTGTACCGGAATGAAGCAATCTCTGCACGTGCACATTGTTTCTTTCACCAGGTGGAGGGGTTATATGTTGATGAAAATGTGTCATTTGCTGATTTAAAGCAGACCTTATATCACTTTGTTCAAGAAATGTATGGCGAGGGTACTAAGGTACGTTTCCGTCCTTCTTATTTCCCATTTACAGAACCTTCTGCAGAGATGGATATTTCTTGTACGATCTGTAAAGGCGCTGGCTGTAATCTTTGTAAATATTCGGGTTGGGTAGAGATTTTGGGTTGTGGTATGGTGGATCCGAATGTGCTTGAAAATTGTGGCATTGATAGTGAAAAATATTCGGGTTTTGCTTTCGGTATGGGTATCGAACGGATCACAAACCTTAAATATGTGATTAAGGATTTGCGCCTGTTTTCCGAAAATGATACGCGTTTCTTGTCTCAATTTGAGACTGAATTAATATAAATCTATGCGAATAAAGGCTGTAAAAACCATCACATTATTGTCATTCGCCATGCAAAATTTATCTTGCCTGAAGATTGTCGGTAATGTGATGTGTGGTAGTCTTATCTGAAGAATAATGGAACCAGATCATATCATTGAATCCATAAAAAGAACAGCACGGGAACTCTTTCGTCAAAATGGTTATCATAAAACCAGTGTAAACACATTAGCTAAAAAAGCCAAGCTTGCCAAAGCAACTGTTTATAAATATTTTGATAGTAAAGAGATGATCTTGCACGCCATCTTGATGGATTATCTTCGGGCAAGTTTGCAAGATATTTTAACAACGGCAAAATATGAGGATGATATGGCTTCTTTTTTGGCGTTCACCATTCTTCGTGTCAGCCGATTGACTTATACAGCTTGCAATGAGTTGATTGGCTGGGAGTTTATTCGTGAGTCTGCAAATGCGCAGGAGTATCTAAAAACTCTTTCTGAAGATCTTGAGTTTTTGCTCTTGAGTACATTTATTCAGAATGAAAAAATTAATGAGGCGATCAGTGAGGAAAAACTGACATTTTTGATCAAATCAAGTAAGAGCATAGTGTTTTCCTTTGCTTTTACTGCAGTTTCGGATGCTGACGTTCGTAAAAACTTTATTTCTTTTCAAAAAGAGATTCTTCCGTATCTCGTGCAAGCAACGATGTTATAGATAACTATACATTTTATTTGTTATTACCTGCCGATTTTTAAATAAACTTTTATTTTTTTGGTGTTTACTTATGGTCTCTTCCTTAATTAAGGAGAGTGTGCAGCAGCATAATACATAGTGCCCTAGTAGTAGTTCTATATACCTGAATAATTTTAGATTTTTCTAAGACAATCTAGCCCAGTGAGAAATGATTATAAAAAATTGTATTTTTGCGAACTATGAGTAGAAGAATTCCGCAAGAAAAGAAGTTCTTGAAAGATATCGCAATCATTGATATTGCCGAAGAAGGTAGAGGTGTAGGGAAGACCGATGATTTGGTTTTGTTTGTAGAAAAAGCTGTCCCTGGTGATGTTGTAGATGTAGAGTTAATGCGCAAGAAGAAGAATTTTGCTGAAGCTCGGGTGACGAGTTTAAAAGAAGCTTCTACATATCGCGTAGATCCTTTTTGTGCGCATTTTGGCGTCTGCGGAGGCTGTAAATGGCAACATATGAGCTATGAGGCTCAGTTAAAATTCAAACAACAATCTGTTGATAACGCCTTATCGCGTATTGGGAAAGTAGATACATCTTCGATGGAAGATATTTTGGGGTCAGTACAAACGGAATATTATAGAAACAAACTAGAGTATACCTTTTCGAATAAGAAATGGTTAACCTCTGTTGATGAGGATGCATCGCAATTGGAGATGAATGCATTGGGTTTCCATGTGCCGGGACGTTTTGATAAAATTTTGGACGTAGACCATTGTTTTCTTCAGGAAGACCCTTCCAACGAAGTTCGGAATACCATACGGGATTTTGCGCTAAGCAAGGGAATGACTTTTTATGATCTGCGCGAACATACCGGAGTATTACGCAATCTGATCATCCGTATTTCGTCTACTGGTGAAATGATGGTGATTGTGGTGTTTGCTTATCCGGAGGAAGGCCAGGTGGAATTATTGATGAATTTCATCAATGAAAAGTTTCCCCAAATTGCTTCGCTCCTGTATATCGTGAATCAAAAGCGTAATGATACCATCTTTGATCAGGATATTCACGTGTATGCAGGTCGTGATTTTATTTATGAGGAGATGGAAGGTCTTCGATACAAGGTTGGACCAAAATCATTTTATCAGACCAATTCAGCACAGGCATATGAACTTTATAAGATTACACGTGATTTTGCGGGTCTAAAAGGAAACGAGCTGGTGTACGATTTATATACGGGTGCGGGTACAATTGCAAATTTTGTTGCTAAGAAAGCAAAAGAAGTAATTGGGGTGGAGTATGTACCTACTGCCATTGAAGACGCGAAGGTCAATTCAGCGATTAATGATATTCACAATACAAAATTCTACGCTGGGGATATGAAAGATGTGTTGACACCCTCATTTATTGCGGAACATGGTAAACCAGATGTGGTGATTACTGATCCTCCAAGGGCAGGTATGCATGCAGATGTTGTGGCTCGTTTATTGGAGATGGAGTCTCCAAGAATTGTTTACGTCAGTTGTAATGCTTCGACGCAGGCGAGAGATTTAGTCCTATTGGCAGAAAAGTATGATGTGAAGCGTATTAAGCCGGTGGATATGTTCCCGCATACGCAACACGTTGAAAATGTTGTTCTATTAGAACTAAAAAAATCATAATATTATGGAAGTAGAGGATTTATTTTCGGGCAGTGCAAGAGAGGAATCAGCGCAATCTACTGGACCGAGCCCATTGAAAAGTTTGCAGATTGATCTTGATTTTTATAGTGAGTCGATCCGTGAAGTTGCGATGCAGATCATTGAGGAAGGTTATTCTTCCTATCCGATTTTTGTGGCACATCAACATGAGGTTTCCGTGGGAGAAGTGATTTTGGACCGTGTAGAGCTGGACACCAATTGGACAATCAATGCATCCACCGTGGAAGAGTTTATAGAAATGGATATCATTCAGGAGGATCGTAAAGCTACTTTTATTCAAAATTATAAATCCGCTAAGGAATATATGTGTTTGTTTGTCGTTGTTGCTGAAGGGGCCAATTTTGTTTTTTATCCTTATAAGTAGACAAGGAATATTTAAACTTTTTTAACAATACAATTGTCAAACTATTACTATTTTTAGCGAAATGGGCTTGGAGGCGTGATGGATTCAAAGGAGCTGATTTATTTTATCGCCCTCAAAAACGCTAATGGCAATACTAGATGTCCAATAAATTGGCGTGACAATAAGAATATATTCCAATGAAGAGAATACACATACATATAGCAGGGCTATTAGGCATATTGATGTTGCTTTTGACAGCATTCGGAGCAAAGGCGCAACATATACAGAAAGTGTCAGGTATGGTGATGCAGAAGGGGACTGCCAATAGAATTGGAGATGTTGTGGTACTGAATTTACGTACGAGTAGATCGGCGTTGACAAATTCTTTTGGTGTCTTTACGATCGATGCTTCTGTAGGAGATTCTCTTTCGTTCACTAAGGTGGGTTTTTCACCTGTAAAGACTGTTTTGACAAACCTGAACGAGTTTTACATTGAGATGCAGGAAGGCATTAAGCTCGAAACAGTGATCGTAGAGCGGAAGTCGAAAGAGGCTGAACTGAATGAGGCGATGGGAAATTATTCCAAGAAAGGAGTTTATAACGGCGGGAAAAATAAATTTGGAACCTATTTGGGGAGTCCTGCTACTGCACTTTATAATCTATTTGGACGGGAAGCAAAAAATGCGAAACGTTTTGGACGTTTTATGGATCGGGAGAAGGAGGAATTGCAGGTAGATCGTATTTTCTCACGCGCGGCGGTCCAGAAGTTAACAAAATTAGATAGTGCAGATCTAGATGCCTTTATGGTACGTTATCGCCCCTCATTTGATTTAGCTGAACATTGGGGTCAATATGATTTAATGCACTATGTGCAACAGTCGTTGGAGGATTTCGAGGCAAAGGGGCGCCCAAAAGGTTCATTGTTGCCAGATATTGAGGTGAAGACCCAAGAGAAATAAAAACAATTTCCTTTCCTTGCTGTTACTTCTTGTGAACAGTGACTATCGGTATTATTTGTAGTAGATCGTCCTCATTTCTACCGGGCGTAATGCTTTTTTTTGAGTATCGTAACAAAAAAGTTGAAAAAGAATGCTTTTGGCACTTTGTTTGATTTTAACATGAACAGTATTTAGTTTGAATTTTAAAAGTCTTAGATAGATATGAAAATGAATAGAAAATTAGCTGTATTTGGTTTGACTGTTGCGACCTCAGCTATGTTATTTGGAAGTTGTTCTACAATCCAAAATACAAATAATACGACCAAAGGCGGCGTAATCGGTGGTGTTGCCGGCGGTGCCTTGGGTGCTTTAATTGGAGGTAAAGCTGGTAATACAGCTATTGGTACATTAGCAGGCGCGGCAATTGGTGGCGCAGCGGGTGTATTGATTGGTAAGAAAATGGATAAACAAGCTGCAGAGATCTCTAAAACCGTAGAAGGTGCCGAAGTAACACAATCTGCAGAAGGTATTGTTGTGAAATTTGATTCAGGTATTTTATTCGATTTCAATAAATCTGATTTGAAAGCCACTGCAAAAGATAATATTGCCAACTTGGTGACAACCTTAAACAAGGAACAAGGAACTGAAATTTTGGTCATTGGACACACGGATAACGTAGGTACTTTAGCTGCGAATGACAAAGTTTCGTTGGACCGTGCTAATTCGGTACGCGCATTTGCTGTATCTAAAGGCTTAGCTTCTTCACGCATTAAGACTGAAGGAAGAAACTTCTCTGAACCAATTGCAAGTAATGATACTGAAGCTGGACGTGCACAAAACCGTCGTGTGGAGATCGTTATTGTTGCTGGTGATCAAATGAAGAAAGAAGCAAAACAACAAGCTGGTCAATAAGGAAGCTGAACAGTTTGTTCCTTTGGGATGCGATACTGTTAACGCTTGGTAGAAAGTTTTGTTGAATTTCAAAATAATATAGGCACGGAAACTCATCCGTGCCTTTTTAATATCCGTGATAAGGGAATGCGAATGATTGCTAAGCATCTAGCAGCAGCCATAAATCAACAATGACAAGCGGACCAAATAAGCTGGGAATTCCTTGGGACTTTTAAAAGACGAAATGTTTAAGCAACATAAATCTTATTGCGAACACACATAAACGAATAGGTTAATTGCTTATAAAATTTGACAAAGTATAAACCATATTTCTGGCTGACAAACTGTCATTATATGGATTTTAATTTCTAACTTTGTAGTCTTTGAAAATTGAGCTATGCTAGATTTAACACATACAACTAAGGAACACGACGAATCTCGTCAGGGTGAGGCATTGTTATTGGAACAGGATCCAAAGATCAGTAATGGACGCAAATTGTATATTGAAAGTTATGGTTGCCAAATGAACTTCTCGGATAGCGAGATCGTTGCTTCGATTTTGTTGGATAAAGGTTTTGAGACGACAAAGAATTATCAGGAAGCGGATGTTGTCTTTATTAATACTTGTTCAATTCGTGAAAATGCAGAGCAGCGTGTTCGCAATCGACTGAAAGAATTTGAGGCAGCGAAGTCCAAAAATCCTGGAATGATCGTTGGGGTGCTAGGCTGTATGGCTGAGCGTTTAAAGTCCAAATTTCTTGAGGAAGAAAAATTAGTTGATGTTGTGGTAGGTCCCGATGCGTATCGTGATCTTCCTAATTTAATTGATAAGGTAGATGACGGTGCAAAAGCAGTGAATGTATTGCTGTCACGTGAGGAAACTTATGCAGACATTAACCCGGTGCGATTAAATTCAAATGGCGTAACGGCTTTTATTTCGATCATGCGTGGTTGTGACAATATGTGTTCGTTCTGTGTGGTTCCATTTACCCGGGGACGTGAACGTAGCCGCGATCCACATTCTATTGTCAAAGAAGCGCAAGATCTATTCAATGCGGGCTACAAGGAAGTAACATTGCTAGGGCAAAATGTGGATTCCTACAAGCATACAGTAACGGTTGCAGAAGGTGAAGCTCCTGCTGAGACGGTAACTTTTGCTAAATTGTTGGCTATGGTGGCGGAAGTCAGCCCGCTTTTACGGGTTCGTTTCTCCACATCACACCCAAAAGATATTACGGATGAGGTCTTACATACGATCGCGTCATATGAAAATATTTGCAATTATATCCATCTCCCAGTGCAATCTGGTAACTCTAGGGTATTAGAGCTCATGAATCGTACTTATGATCGGGAGTGGTATATGGAGCGTGTAGACGCTATCCGTAAAATTATTCCGGATTGTGCAATTTCTACTGATGTTATCACAGGATTCTGTACAGAAACCGAAGCAGAACATCAGGAAACATTATCGATGATGGATTACGTGAAATATGATTTTGCTTATATGTTTGCTTATTCTGAAAGACCGGGCACATTGGCCGCAAAGCGCTATGAAGATGATATCCCAGAGGATGTTAAAAAACGCCGTTTGACGGAAGTAATCAATAAACAGCGTGACCATAGCTTATATCGTTACCAGCATTTTGTTGGAAAGGTATGTAAGGTACTTATAGAAGGTTTTTCAAAAAGATCTGAATTTGATTTTTGCGGTCGTAATGATCAAAATGCCTTGGTTGTATTTCCGATAGACCCTCGTTATAAACAGGGAGATTACGTCAATGTACGTGTCGAATCATGTACCTCAGCAACCTTGTTAGGTAAAATTGTCGATTAAGAAAACTTAATATAAATTTATTTCCAACTGGAAATTTATGGATAATCAAGATATTAAAAATAGGTTTGGAATCATCGGTAACTCACCGTTGCTAAATCGGGCGATTGATATTGCCCGGCAGGTGGCTCCAACTGATATTTCTGTATTAATACAAGGTGAGAGCGGTAGTGGTAAAGAAGTTTTTTCGCATATTATCCATCAATTGAGTTCCCGCAAGCATGGGCCATTTATAGCGGTCAATTGTGGCGCAATACCAGAGGGGACAATAGATTCTGAATTATTCGGGCATGAGAAAGGTTCCTTTACCGGTGCTCACGAAGCGCGCAAGGGCTATTTTGAAGTGGTGGATGGTGGAACAATTTTTTTGGATGAAGTAGGAGAATTGCCTTTAGGTACGCAAGCCAGATTATTACGTGTTTTGGAATCTGGAGAGTACATTCGTGTAGGGTCATCAAAGGTCCAAAAAACTAATGTACGCGTGGTGGCCGCGACAAATGTCAATATGTTTGAAGCGGTCCAAAAGAGTAAATTTCGCGAAGATCTGTATTATCGTCTGAACACTGTTCCTTTACGGGTTCCCTCACTTAGAGAACGACCTGAAGATATTAATTTATTATTTCGGAAGTTTATTGTAGATTTTTCAGAAAAATATCGCTCTCCGGGTGTTCAATTGACAGAGGATGCGCAAAATATGCTGCGTAATTACAGCTGGCCAGGAAATGTACGCCAGTTAAAAAATGTTGCTGAGCAAATTGCTGTTTTAGAGAAAGAGCGTATTGTTAACGCACATACGTTACAAAACTATTTGCCAAATGAATCACGTACCAGTTTACCGGCCATTGTTTCATCGACTAATAGTGCAAAAGAAGATTTTTCTGAAAGAGACCTGCTTTACAAGGTTTTGTTTGATATGAAGAAGGATATGGTGGATCTGAAAAAGCTTGTCGTGGAGCTGATTCAGAAAGGTGTAGACTCTTCTACATTTGATCAAAACTCTCCTTATATCAATCAACTCTATCAGGAGATTGAACCACAAATGAAATCGGAGTCCGAGGGCTACGGTGTTGCCCCGACATTGACAATACATTCACCTAACAATACAGCAAATGTTTTGAAGAATCCTGTTAAAGAGGATGATTATTTACAAGATGCACAGGAAGTAGAAGAATCCTTATCTTTGGTAGATAAGGAATCAGATCTGATCAAGAAAGCCTTAAAAAAACATCGTGGTAAACGTAAGGCTGCGGCGCAAGAACTGGGAATTTCCGAAAGAACTTTGTATAGGAAAATTAAAGACTTAAATTTAGACTAAGGTTTCGCACATGTCGTCAAGAAGAATTTTATATACCTTTCTCACAACCGCTTTTCTATTCATTATGAATAGTTGTGGCGTGAAATATGGATTTACAGGAGGGTCCATTCCAGAGGGGATGAAAACAGTTAATATTCAATATTTTGAAAATATAGCCCCTTTAGTTTATCCGACTTTAAGTCAAAACTTTACAGAGGCTTTAAAGGAACGTATTCGAAATCAATCCCGATTAAGTCAGGTCAACCAGGATGGTGATGCTACTTTTGAAGGGTTTATTACAGATTATACAATCAGTCCAGCCGCTGTTGAGGCGGGAACAGATCGCGCGGCGATGAATAGAATGACCATTACCATTAAAGTGTCCTATCATAATAAGATTAATCCAAAAGACGACTTTGAACAGCCTTTTACGCGTTTCAAAGAATTTGCTGGGAATCTTCAGAGTGTACAGGAAGAGACCTTGGGTAAGGAAATTATTCAGATGTTGACAGAGGACATTTATAATAAGGCATTTGCCAATTGGTAATCCTATTCCAAAATGAATATTACTATGCCATTATCGAATAGCGAGCTTTTTTTTCAAGCAATCAATCATTCAGAATCTGTCGATGAAGATATGATTTTGGCTTTGATCGAAAAGTATCCATATGCGCAAAGTTTACGATTTATATACGAACGTAAAATCTTTGACGAAAGTAAGCCTGTTCAGAATCTATCGGCGACATTACTTTATGCACCTTCTCCGAACTGGTTATATGAATTTATGCATAGCAAGGGGACAGTGGCGGTAAACGAGATAGAATTGGATGATATATTGGTGAGTGAAGAGGCAACTGAGGTAACTGTAGCGACAGAATCTGAAGTTGAGGAAGTAGGGAAGACGGATGAATTGGATCGTTTGATTCAGGCAGGGGTAGCCCAGGATTATTTTCGTTCAAGTGAAGTGCAGTCACAGGTAACCCTTGTTGAGGAATCCGAAATAGAGGAGCCTCTTTCTGCTGAAATTGCTATTCAGCCGCTAAAGGACGGACATGAGCGTGTTACGGTCTATGATGATGATACAATGCCCTATAGCTTCTTATGGTGGCTACACAAGACAAGACTTGAGTATGCTGAAACATACCAGCCTTACGTTAAATCCCCGTTAGGGCCAATGGCGCCATCAAACGATGATATCGCAAAGATTCACGAAAAACTGGATAGTCAGCTATTGGATCAACAAATCCGGGAAAATATTTTCCATTTGCAATCACCGGAAGCGAAGCTCAGCGATGAAGTAAAAACAACAATTTCTTTCCAGATTCCACGTAAGACAGATGAGGTGATTGAAAAATTTATCCGCGAGGAACCTGTGATCCAGCCTTTGCAGGCTGAAAAATTAGATTTGGAAAATAAGGCGCGAAAAAGCTCGGAAGATCAATACTCACTGGTTACGGAAACCCTTGCAAGAATATATACCGAACAAGGTTTATATCCTAAAGCAATAGACGTTTACAAAAAATTAGTTTTGAAATATCCAGAAAAAAATGCTTACTTTGCGGCACGCATAACAGAATTAGAAAAGAAATTAAATTAATTATATAAAGAGATGCAAGGATTATTAATTGGTCTTATCATATTAGCTAGTATTATTTTAGCATTTTTGGTTTTAATCCAAAATCCGAAAGGTGGCGGTTTATCATCTGGTTTTTCTGGAGGAACAAACCTTATGGGGGTCAAACGCACCGGAGACTTTTTGGAAAAAGGTACATGGATCATGGTTATTGCCATTATGATCTTTAGTTTAGGTGTTAATATTATGGGGACATCGCCAAGTACATCAAAAGGTGGACTGGGAGGTCAAATTGAAGCACCTGCACAACCACAGGGCCCCTTGAACTTAGGGACACCGGCACAGCAACCTTCTGGTACTCCAGCAGGGAAAGAACAAGCTACTCCAGCAAAAGCAGAGCAAAAAGCTCCTGCTACAGCGCCAGTAACTAAACCAGCTGAAGAGGCTAAAAAATAGTAGCCAACAAAGAAATTCAAGAGGCCTCGTCTACGTATTAGACGAGGCCTCTTTTTTGTTATGCGCAGTTTGTCAGTTTGCTTTTTACAAGGTAGGATTGGAATGACGGGCGAGGGATTGTAAGGTTGTCAGACAACAATGACAGTGTGACAGCAAAATGTGATTTTATTTATTGAAATATTAAGTTTTTGGTGAAAAATTGTCTTATACTTCTGCTTATTTACAATTGGCATAAAAGATGATGTGTCTATAACGATTATAACATAAAAATAAATTCAATAACAGATAAAAAGTAAAATTAATTATGGCATTAAGTATCAAACCTATCGGAGACAGAGTAGTCGTAGAAGCTGCTCCAGCAGAAGAAAAAACAGCTTCAGGGTTATATATTCCTGATACAGCAAAAGAGAAACCATCTCAAGGTACAGTGGTTGCTGTAGGTACTGGTAAAGTTGACGAGCCGTTGACTGTAAAAGTAGGGGACAAAGTATTATACGGAAAATATGCAGGTACTGAAATTACTTATGAAGGAAAAGAGTACTTAATTATGCGTGAGTCTGATATTTACGCTGTTATCTAATTAAAGGTCAGAAATTTCAAATGAGCTCACTGTAGCTCGAATCAAAAATCAACAAGTTATTGTATTATTGAGTTGGTAATGTTATTTAAGCTCGATACTAAACACTAAAATAAAATGGCAAAACAAGTAAAATATAACGTTGAGGCTCGTGAGGCCCTTAAAAAAGGTGTAGACACGTTAGCAAATGCGGTTAAGGTAACATTGGGTCCAAAAGGACGTAACGTAATTATTGAAAAGAAATTCGGTGCACCAGTAATTACTAAAGATGGTGTTTCAGTTGCGAAAGAAATTGATTTGAAAGACGCCTTAGAAAATATGGGTGCTCAAATGGTGAAAGAAGTTGCTTCCAAAACTGCTGATCAAGCAGGTGACGGTACAACTACTGCTACTGTATTGGCACAAGCAATCGTTGCTCCAGGTATCAAATCTGTAGCTGCTGGTGCTAACCCAATGGACTTAAAGCGTGGTATTGACAAGGCTGTTGCAGCTGTCGTTGCCAACTTGAAATCTCAATCTCAAGAAGTTGGTCAAGACAATAACAAAATCAAACAGGTCGCATCAATCTCTGCGAATAACGATGAAGTAATCGGTTCATTGATCGCGCAAGCGATGGAAAAAGTTGGTAATGATGGTGTTATCACTGTTGAAGAAGCAAAAGGTACTGAAACAGAAGTAAAAACTGTAGAGGGTATGCAATTTGACCGTGGGTACTTATCTCCATACTTTGTTACAAATTCTGACAAGATGGAAGCGGAATTGGATAGCCCTTACATTTTGATCTATGACAAGAAAATCAGCAACATGAAAGAGTTGTTGCCTATCTTAGAAAAACAAGTTCAAACTGGCAAACCATTATTGATCATTGCAGAAGACTTAGATGGCGAAGCGCTTGCAACATTAGTTGTTAATAAAATCCGTGGTTCACTGAAAGTAGCAGCGGTAAAAGCACCAGGTTTTGGTGACCGTCGTAAAGCGATGTTAGAAGATATCGCTATCTTAACTGGTGGTACTGTAATCTCCGAAGAAAGAGGTTTCAAATTAGAGAATGCTGAATTATCTTACTTAGGTCAAGCGGAAAAAGTTCAAGTTGACAAAGATAATACAACGATCATCAACGGTGGTGGTAATGTAGAGGACATTAAAGCTCGCGTTGCTCAAATCCGTTCACAAATCGAGACAACTACTTCAGATTACGATCGTGAGAAATTGCAAGAGCGTTTGGCAAAATTGTCAGGTGGTGTTGCTGTATTATACGTAGGTGCGACTACCGAGGTAGAAATGAAAGAGAAAAAAGACCGTGTTGATGATGCTTTACATGCAACGCGTGCTGCAGTTGAAGAAGGTATCGTTGCTGGGGGTGGTGTTGCTTTCATCCGTGCTACAGAAGCTTTGTTAAATCTTAAAGGTGAAAACGAAGATGAGCAAATCGGTATCGATATTATCAAACGTGCAATCGAAGAGCCTTTACGTCAGATCTGTAATAACGCAGGTATTGAGGGTGCAGTTATCGTTCAAAAAGTGAAAGAAGGTACAGGTGACTTTGGTTACAACGCTCGTACTGACCGTTACGAGAACTTAATTGCAGCAGGTGTAATCGATCCAACTAAAGTATCCCGTGTTGCTTTGGAAAATGCAGCTTCAGTTGCTTCTATGTTATTGACAACAGAATGTGTATTAGCTGACGAAGCTGAAGAAAACCCTGTAGGTGCTGGTGCTCCTCCAATGGGTGGCGGTATGGGCGGAATGATGTAAGATCATCCAAACTATCTGATATAAAAAAGCTCATTTGGTATTCCAGATGAGCTTTTTATTTGAGGTCTAATATCCTTTTGCCGTATCATCTCCACGTGGATCGGCGCCGGTCTGCAATTTGCCGTTTGGAAGGATAAGGATGTTTTCTACACGCCCGATATTTCCTCTTGGGTTTATTATATAGCCATCCTTTATTAATTTGTCCCGAAGCGTCATATCAATAGCATCCTTTTCAACATCAATATGGTCCGGGAGCCATTGATGGTGAAACCGGGGTGAACTCACGGCGGATTGTGCATTTTGACCAAAATCGATCACATTCAGTATTGTCTGGAAAACAGAGGTAATAATAGTCGAACCTCCCGGAGTCCCCACAACCATAAATAGTTTACCATTCTTTTCCAGAATAGTTGGAGTCATTGAACTTAACATTCTTTTCCCTGGTTGGATTTCATTCGCCCTTTCTCCTGTCAGCCCATACATATTCGGAACACCAGTTTTTATCGAAAAATCGTCCATTTCATTATTCAGGAGAAATCCTGCCCCATTCACGAAGACACCCGATCCATAAGAGTCATTTAGTGTCGTGGTAATAGATACAGCATTTCCTTCTTCATCAACAATGTTGAAATGTGTTGTTTGTTCGCTTTCATAGCCCGGAATGACATCAGCATTGACATTTTTACTTAATGTCGCCTGACGGAAATTAAAAGGGTTAAGTTTAGCCGCGTTTGTAGTGGAATCCACCAGTTGCTGTACAGGAACATTGATAAAATCAGGATCCCCTAAATACTTTGCCCTATTTGCATACACATGACGTTCCGCTTCTACGATAACACGTATTGCCGAGTCTGTCTGGAATCCCCAACGCTGCAGAGGGAACTGTTCGACTGACTTTAACAAAGCGATTAAAGATGTACCTCCGCTCGATGGCGGGGGCATCGAAACGACTTTGTGTCCTCTATAGCTTGATGCAATCGGGGCACGCCAGAGTGCCCGATAGCTCGTTAGATCCTCATGTGTAATAATGCCTTTGTCCTTATTCATTTCGGCAACGAGAAAATCAGCAGTTTTTCCTTTATAAAAACCATCCCGGCCTTCATTGGCGATTCTTTCGATGGTGCTGGCTAGATCTACCTGGATAAATAGATCGCCTGTTTTCCATGTTGTATTTTTTATAATTGCTGCGCCGGTGGGGTTTAACCTTACAAATCTTTCTTTGTGACTCTCAAATTCCTTAGCTTGTCTTTCGCTGATCTCAAAACCTTTTCTTGCAAGGTCAATTGCTGGGGTCAGCAGATCTTTCCAGGCCAGCTTTCCATATTTCTGATGTGCTTCCCACATTCCGGCAACAGAACCTGGAATACCTGACGCCAACCGGCTGTATAAGCTCAGATTAGGAATAACATTCTTTTGTGCGTCCAGATACATGTCCCGATGAGCCTTTTTGGGGGCAGTCTCCCGAAAATCCAATGCATCGTATTGACCTTGGTTATTGCGATATAGCATAAATCCACCTCCACCAATATTGCCTGCATTGGGATAGACAACAGCAAGGGCAAATTGTACTGCAACAGCCGCATCAATAGCATTTCCGCCCTTTTTCAAGATCATTACCCCGACTTCGGAAGCCAAGGGATGGGCAGTGACCACAGCTGCTTTGTTAAATGTATCCGGATTGGTCTTATAAGCCCCCAATTGCCTACGTGTAGTGGAACAAGAGGTGAATAGGAAACCTGTTATTAGCGAATAAATAAATAGTTTATTCATCATGTCTACTTTAAAATGGTGCGTCACCTTGTTATTAAACCGTTAACGCAAATAAAATATAATGGTATTATTTTAGCTTCTGGTTGTTTTTATGACGCTCTGCATCCCGGATGGATTTTTTTTGAAGGTTCTTTTCCAATGCTTCAGTAAGGTCTATACCGGTTTGATTCGCGAGGCACATTAAGACAAACAATACATCGGCCATTTCGTCAGCCAGATTAACTTCTTTATCTGATTTTTTGAATGATTGCTCACCGTATTGTCTGGCCATGATCCGTGCAACTTCGCCAACCTCCTCCATAAGCATCGCCGTATTTGTCAGCTCGTTAAAATAGCGTATGCCTGTTGTATTGATCCATTTATCAATTACTTCCTGTGCTTCTTTGATTGTCATTTTTTTGGATTAAGTAGTTTAAAAATTGTCCTTATCTTTTGTATCCATCATTATGGTGACGGGGCCATCGTTCAATAAATTGATTTTCATATCGGCTCCAAATACGCCGAGCTGAATAGGCTTATTGATCAGCTGGGAAAGCAGTTTGGCCATTTCCTCATAAAGCGGCTTGGCAGTGTCAGGTTTGGCTGCCCGAATGAATGATGGTCTATTTCCTTTTTTTGTCTGAGCAAATAAGGTGAACTGAGAAATTAATAAAATATTGCCGTCGATATCCTGTATGGATTTATTCATTAGTCCTTGCTCATCTTCAAAAATCCGGAGGTTAACAAATTTTTGTCCCAACCATTTTAGGTCTTCCAATGTATCGGCTTCTTCTATTCCCAATAGTATCATTAAACCTTTTTCAATTTGTCCAGTGATCTGTTCGTCAACTGTGCAGGATGCATGTTTTACCCGTTGTATTACTGCGCGCATAATGAAATTTATAAAACCAAAGTTAAAAATTCCAATCGTGAATCACGATCCAATGTAGCATTTACCTATATCAAATAAAAAGCCCCCTTATCTTAAGTAGAAAAGGAGGCTTTTATATGAATATTTTGTTAACTGTTAAAATTTGATATTTAAGCCCAACATAAAATTTGTAGGTGCCTGTGGAAAGTAAAAATTGTAATATTTTCTGGCATCACCTTCCATCCAGCCAAAGGTATAGCCGTTGGTTTCATATTTTTCATTCAGTAAGTTATTAACCTGTAAACTTAGGTTAATGTCTTTGACGCCGAGCGCTGAAAAGTTGTAATTCGCTAATAGATTGTTAACAAAGTAGGAAGAGATGCTTCTTTCCTTGGCAGAGGAATTATCGAGATATTGTTGACCGACATACTTTGATAGCAATGAAAATGTGATCGACTCAATAGGGCTATAGGAGAAATTGCTGGATATAATAGTATTTGGAGACAGGGCGATATCGGTCTTTGGATAGAAAATTTTGGTATCTGGGCTGACTCCGTCTATATCTTTCACAATTTCTTCAAAATTGTTAATTCTGTTTTTACTGAAGCTGGCAGTCGCCTTCCAGTTCAATTGCTTATTGATATTCCATGCCCCATCAAATTCCACCCCGATTCGATAGCTGTCTTTCACATTTTGTCGGATAGGAGCGCCGGTATCACTGATTTCACCTGTTGGAATCAATTGATCTCTATAAAACATCCCATATCCATTCAATCCGATAGTGAACTTCGTATCGGTGAATCTATAGCCAAGTTCAATGTCCTGCATTTTTTCTGGCGTTGGATCTGGCAGCTTGCTATTTTTCTCTATAAAATCTTTCCGTACAGGCTCTTTTTGTGCAAAGGCGTAGGAAGCATAGATATTTGCATAATCATTTAGCAGAAAGGTTGCACCAACTTTGGGATTCAGAAAATTGAATTTTGGATGGTAGTTGTAGTTTTTAACTTTATCATCATCACCGTACATATGGTAGTCTACATTTCGGTATTGTACATCGGCCATCAAGATCCATTTGTCCAATTTGTAATCTACCTTTAGGAAATTGCTGAAGTCATTTTTCTGGGATTTTCCAAAGTAATATTTGTCATCCAAAAATCCCGTTGATGCGTATTGTGCCCAGATTACTTCGCCATAATGCTTTCCGCTATATTGGTTGTACGCACCACCCCATATAAGTTCAAGTTGATCATTGGGTTTGTAGTTTAATGAATAAGTCATTCCATAAAAATAATTATCAAGCCATCTCCGTCTGACTAAGTCTGTTGTCTTTATGGTATCTTTTCCTATCGTCACATTTGGCAGTCCGTATTTACTCAATTTGTCAGCCTGCCTAAATTCTTCATAGTAACCGTAACCTCTTGTATAATGTAAGGCAGTGTTCAACGTCAGTTTATCACTGAGGATATTTGTGTAATGAATCTGGTGATGTTTTTGCGTGTAGTTGTCCGTTTGGTTTTTGTAGGTATATAGATTGTAGTTCCTTCCTGCATTCATAAAGCGGTCTTTCTCTGTTCCGGATACAGCGAGTCCATAATCCGCATAGTCATCCATACGAGATCTATCACCTGTGATCAGTGGTTCCGGCACCCCATTCCAAGCTTGGTAAGTCTTTTCTTTTCCCCAGAATACGATTCCTTTTAAAGTATGCTTCTTACCATAGTAGCCCCCGTCGATATAAAAGGACTGCAAGTCAGAAGCACCTCTTTCGATATAACCATCACTACTGATCCGGGATAATCGGGCATTGAAAGCAAATTTATCGTTGATCAATCCCGAGCCGAACTTTACGGTATTCTTCCATGTATTATAAGATCCGAATGAATTATTGAGCTCGGCATAGGGTTTTTCGGCCAGTGTATTTGATTGAATATTCAAAGAAGCACCGAAGGATCCAGCTCCATTTGTGGATGTTCCAATTCCACGTTGCACTTGGATGCTTTCTGTGGATGACGCAAAATCTGGGAGATTGACAAAGAATGAGCCCATGCTTTCAGCATCATTTAGCGGGATGCCGTTTAGTGTCACATTGATGCGCTGATTATCCGAACCCCGGATCGTCATATTTGTATATCCTATACCAGCGCCAGCATCGGAGCTTATCTGTACAGAGGGAGTCTGATTCAGGAGGTAGGGGATATCTTGTCCTAAATTATTCCGGGTGATCTCATCTTTTGAAATGTTCTTGAATGTAGTTGGTGCATTCTTTTTTGCTCTGGTAGATACCACAAGCACCTCTTCCGTACGAATTGTTTTTGGATCAAGTTGAACGGTCAATTCCATATCTCGCTGAATGTTTAGATGTTGAGTCGAGGTTTGATATCCCACAAATGAGACCTGGACGGTATGCCTTCCATCCTCGATATTATATAATTTGATCAGACCATCTTTGTCCGATTTAGTTGTAAAAGAAGTTTGGCCGTCAATGGATATGGATGCATTTTGTAGGGGGCTTTGTGTATCCCTGTCTACAGTTTTAATCGTCAAATTGTGCTGGGCAACAGCAATTTGTACAGAAGTAGTAGCTAAAGCGCTACAAATCAAAAATTTGATCATGTTGATGTATTTTGTTTAAGTTAAACAAATCATAGAAAGGGGTAACTATGATCGTTCTATTTAACTAACCTTTCCCTCCGCCAGCATTACCTGGATCAGGTGCACAGAACTTAATCTGTTGGGTATGATCTCAGCCTTTATTTGTGTTTCTGACAAAACAAGGCACCCCTAATCGATGGCGCTAATATATAAATTAAAATCGGAATGATCTATAGTGATGTTATTTTTGACAAAAAATAAGCTTAGTGAAAAATATGTTAAAATTTCTTTTTGATTTAAAATATTGCATTTAAGGTTGTTTTTGGTATTTATTGTTCTTTTTAGGTACCTTGGCATAGAATTTTCTACTGTTAGTATGTATTCATATTGGTCAAAAATTTTTTAGTTACTAATTTGAGAGTGAGGAGATAAAATGTTAAAGTATTTAAGCGCAAACTATGTTCTACCGATGACTTCAATGCCAATAAAAGATGGCATTGTAGCGATCGATGAGGAGGGGATAATTCAAGGAGTCTATGACCCTGCTACGTTTACACAAACTGATAAAACCAAAATCGAAAGGTATGAAGGAGTGATTATACCAGGTTTTATCAATGCCCATTGCCATATTGAATTGTCACATATGAAAGGAGTCGTGCCCAAAGGCACGGGGCTTCCGAACTTCTTGAGCCAAGTGATGACCTCACGTGGGGCGTCGATGAAAAAAATGGATGATGCGATGGCAAAAGCGGATAGAGAGATGTATGAAAATGGTATCGTGGCCGTGGGGGACCATGCGAATACGGATAATTCTTCTAAACTGAAGGAGGACTCTAAGATACTTTATCATACGTTTGTGGAGGTGATGGGTGTCGAACCTGAAGAAGCTGATTTTAAATTAAAAGAAGCCAAATCTTTAACACAAGAGTTTAGAAATGGACATGTGTCTATTACGCCACATGCCCCTTATTCCTGTTCGAAAGTTCTTTTTAAGAAATTTAAAAAATCAGTACCCGAATCTAATATCATTAGTATTCATAATCAAGAGAGTGACGAGGAGAATAAGTTATTCCGATATAAAATAGGAGCTTTCCTGGATTTCTATGCGAGCATTGGGAAAAATGCAGATTCTATTAAAGCGCAAGCCCGGAATTCTATCCAGTCTTATTTACCTTATTTACCTTATCCAAATAAGTTGTTGTTAGTTCATAATACTTATACTTCATTAAAAGATTTGGATTTTGTGGAGCGTATGGATCGGGATGTTGTGTGGTGTTTGTGTCCAAAAGCAAATTTATATATCGAAGGTACCTTACCTAAGGTTCATAATTTTATAAACGCCGGACAACGTTTAGTTATCGGAACGGATAGTCTCGCGTCGAATGATACACTTTCCGTATTGGAAGAGTTGAAGGTATTGCATGCACATTTTGATGATTTAGACTTTTTGCAAACAATTCAATGGGCAACGATCAACGGAGCTATTGCATTGAATATCCAGGACGAATATGGATCTTTGGAAATCGGTAAAAAACCGGGGATTATTCTGCTAGAAGGAATGGAACATATGCGTCTAACAGATAAAGTTAAAATCAAACGTTTAGCATAGTATTTAATTCCACAAAAACTTCTGTACTTTTGCTCTTATGAACCTACCGTGACTATAGTAATGAAACTATAGTCACGGTAAGCGCCATCAGTCAGATGGAAGAAAAAATAAAATACAGATGAAACATTTGAATATTTCAATAAGAGGTAAAGTACAAGGCGTTTTTTTTCGATTGACAGCCAAAGCCGTTGCGGATCAGGTTGGTGTAAAGGGCTTTGTGCTCAATCAAAAGGATGGGTCTGTCTATATTGAGGCCGAAGGGGACGATTTTGCACTTGATTCACTGCTGGACTTCTGCCAGGAAGGTCCGGATGAGGCAAATGTTGAAGCTGTTGAAGTTAAGGAAGGCGAGTTGAAAGGCTTTTCTAATTTTGAAGTGATTAAAAGAGTTCAATCCTAAGCCTTTCCGTTTTGTCAGTACTAAAGAAATTCGCCGGGCAGACCATGATTTATGGCCTGAGTACGATTATAGCACGCATGCTGTATTTCGTCATGACGCCATTGTATGTCCTCAAATATCCACCGGCATCCTACGGAATATTTACCAATATGTATGCCTGGGCGTCCATGATCAATGCTGTTCTGGCATTTGGAATGGAAACTACTTTTTTTCGGTTTCTTCAAAAAGTAGAAGAAAAAGATAAAAAACAGGTTTTCAACAATAGTTTTATCGTTATAGCCTCATTGGCGACATTATTTTTTATAACGGCCATTGTCTTTGCAGGTACAATAGGCAGTTGGTTAAATAAAGGTGTTTATAATGCGGATTATGAGAGCTATGTGAAGTATTTTGCGCTGATATTGGCATTGGATGCGTTAGCTATCGTTCCTTTTGCAAAATTAAGATCTGAGGGAAGACCTATCCGATTTGGAGCTATTAAATTAGCTAATATCGGTATTATGGTTATTCTGAATTTATTCTTTATTGCTTTTGTTCCCTATTTAATCAACGAAGGGGGGGCTTTGGGAGTTTGGTGTACCAGTTGGTACAGAAATGAATGGATCGGTTATGTTTTTATTTCCAATATTGTGGCAAGCGCAATGACTTTTCTATTACTGCTACCTGAAATGAGAGGATTCTATTTTAAACCAGAAAAACAGCTGATTTTAAAGATGCTATCCTATAGTTTTCCAATTTTAATTGCCAATATTTCCTATATTATTAATGAAAACTTAGACAAGATTGTACTGCCGATCTATCTGCCGAAAGACATTGGGGATCGCGATTTGGGTATATATGGGGCGGTTGGAAAACTAGCTATGTTTCTGAGTATTTTTGTTCAGGCTTTCAGACTGGGGGCCGAACCATTTTTCTTTTCTTACGCAAAGAATGCAAATGCAAAGAGGACCTATGCGTTGATCATGGAGTATTTTGTGATAGCCATGATGTTGGTCATGCTTGGTATTACAGCGAATATTGACTGGTTGAAATATTTTATTAAAGGAAATATGGAAACGCGTGATTTATATTGGTCTGGACTTTTCATTGTTCCTTTACTACTGTTCAACTATGTCCTGCTAGGGATCTATATGAATCTTTCGGTTTGGTATAAGCTTTCTGACCAAACGCGGTACGCTTTGTATATTTCACTTGTAGGCGCAGGAATAACCATTTTGGCGAACTACTATCTGATTCCTAAATATAGTTATGTGGGGGCATCGATCGTCACATTTATGGCCTATTTTTCTATGGTTGTCCTATCTTATGTTTGGGGACAAAAACATTATCCTATACCCTATAAACTGGGAAAAATATTAACATATATTTTAGTGGGGATCGTATTTTCTTATTTATCCTACTTTGTCTTCCAGCACAATGTGTTCATTGGAAACGGTTTGCTGATTATCTATATAGGTGGCGTATTTCTGATGGAACGCAATCAGCTAAAGCAATTCATTAAAAAGGGTGCTTAATGAAAAAGGAGCTATTCAAAAAATAAAAACAAACCCGTTTAGCATTGCAAATCCTTGGAGAAGCTATAAGGCAGATACGAATGAGATAAAAGAACAAGGTCGCATTGAATTTGTATCAATGTGACCTTGTTTATCGTTGAATCTTACACCATTTCGGCTGTAAAGTTGTGTTCAATATCATGTAGGACATCTAAAATTTCATCTTGTGTCTGCAAGCTGACCAGTTTCATTCTACATTCTTTGAAGTTTGGAATTCCTTTGAAATAATTTGCATAATGTCTACGCATTTCAAAGATTCCCAATTTATCCCCTTTCCATTCAATGGATTTATTTAAGTGTGTCCGGCAGACTTCCACACGTTCGGCAATAGTAGGTCCTTCCAAGCGCTCCCCAGTATGGAAGAAATGCTTGATTTCTCGAAAGATCCAAGGGTAGCCAATCGCGGCACGGCCGATCATAATGCCATCCACCTCATATTCTTGTCTCCAGGCCGCTGCTTTTTCGACAGAATCCACATCACCATTACCAAAAATTGGAATCTGAATGCGTGGATTGCGTTTGATATCACGGATCATAGACCAGTCTGCCTCGCCTTTGTACAGTTGTGCACGGGTACGTCCGTGAATCGCCAATGCTTTGATACCGACATCTTGCAGTCGCTCCGCTACCTCGTAAACATTTTTGGTATTGTCGTCCCATCCAAGACGTGTTTTTACCGTCACAGGTAGATGTGTTGCTTCGACAACAGCTTTGGTCATTGCAACCATTTTATCAATGTCCTGTAACAAAGAAGAGCCAGCGCCCTTACATACCACTTTCTTAACCGGACAGCCATAATTGATATCAATCAGATTCGGATTCGCTTTCGTACAGATTTCAGCTGATTGACGCATACTTTCAATATCTCCACCAAAGATCTGGATACCAATGGGGCGTTCATATTCAAAAATATCAAGTTTTTGAACAGATTTGGCCGCATCACGAATCAATCCTTCCGAAGAAATGAATTCAGTATACATTAAATCAACACCATTTTGTTTGCAAACATACCGAAATGGAGGATCGCTGACGTCCTCCATCGGAGCAAGTAGCAAAGGGAATTCACCCAAATCAATATTTTCACCAATCTTGACCGACATCTCAATTTTTTTTACAAAGGTACAAAATTGATATTAAAACAAATATTGTGAAACAGCTCTCTATATCAACCTATTCCGCTAATTGAATTTATAATGCCCTAACAAAATCTTTGATTGCTTTACCCGGATCCGCAGTTCTCATAAAGTTTTCACCGATTAAAAAGCTTTGAAAACCTGCAGATTTTAGCGCTTTAATAGTTTTGGGGTCTGAGATGCCACTTTCGGAGACTTTAATATATTCGGATGGAATCTTATCCAAGAGATCATAGGAATGTTGTAGATCTACTGTGAAATCTTTTAGGTTTCTATTATTGACACCAATGGCATCAATGTCGTCAAAAAGATTATCTAAAAGTTCCTGTTCATTATGTACTTCAAGTAATACATTGAGTCCGATCTGATGGGCATATGCCGCAAATTCCTGAACTTCTTCCCTTGTGAGGCAAGCTGCTATCAAGAGAATCACATCGGCACCATAGGCTTTAGCCTCAGTTATCTGATATTTGTCGACAATAAATTCTTTGCGCAAAATAGGGATATTAATTGCTTCCCTTGCTTTGGAAAGATCTTGAAGATTGCCCTTGAAGAAATCAGCGTCCGTTAGAACAGAGACTGCTGAAGCACCAGCTTCTTCATAGGCCCTGACGACATCTTCGACTTTTGCTGTACTGTTGATATTTCCTTTTGATGGTGATGCACGTTTATATTCAGCAATAATTCCTGTCTTTTCAGGATCTAATATCGATTCGCGCAAGGAGAGACAAGCTACGCTAAAATAGGGGTAGTTCAATAGATCTTCGGAAGGAACCAAAGCTTTGGCCTTTTCAACCTCTATTCTTTTTCGTTCAATGATTTTATCGAGTATAGTCATTTGTAGTATTAAGATATTAGTATTGAGTATTGAGATTTTAGTACTTTAAGCCTTCGGCTGACAGATTTTCTCTATTTTAATTTTTTAGTATTGCAGTTTAAGTCTTGAGATACTAAACTAGCCAGTTTTCAATTAATTTTTTTCCATTTGTTGTGAGTACTGATTCCGGATGGAACTGCATTCCACGCACATCATATTCCCTATGCGTCAGTGCCATGATGATGCCATTTTCATCCACAGCCGTAACTTTAAGTGTATTCGGCAATGTATCTTTATTCACCGCCCATGAATGGTAGCGACCAATTTTGGAGTCTTTTGGGAAATCCCGAAATAACTTTTCGGATTCATCCGTTACAATAATGCTTGTTGCGACGCCATGCAAAGGCTTTTCCATATTAAATAAGGTGCCGCCAAATACTTCGGCGATCGCCTGTTGGCCTAAACAGATCCCCAATATACTTTTGTGCGGAGCATAGGTACGGATCACATCAAGCAATAAACCAGCCTCCTCAGGAATTCCGGGGCCAGGGGAAAGAAGGATCTTATCAAAAGCTTCCAGCTCTTCCAGTTTGAATTTATCATTTCTCAACACCACGTAGTCTTGTCCCAACTCCTGGAGCAAATGAACCAAATTATAGGTGAATGAATCGTAATTGTCGATGACAACGATTTTATTGTTGCTCATAACCTCTTGTTGTATAGTCCTGATTAAAGTAATTATCTATTTCCTGAAATATAGCTTGTACAAATTCAACCGGCAGATCGAATTTCTTGGCTAGTGTCGCCTGATTGCTGCCGATATTTTTAACAATATGTTGCTCAGTATCTGTATGATCATCCAATGTTTTCGCCTTATTGAGATATGTTTTCCGTAAGGCCAACAGTTCAACGATGCGGTTGTCGATGGTGTCGATCGAAACATTGATATGTTGGGTATTGACACAGTATTCTAATGGTCTTATCATAACGTTTCTGCTAATTGTAATGCTTTTCGCAAAGCAGCTATTTTATTATTGACTTCCTGAAGTTCCATTTCCGGATCGGAGTCCAGTACAATTCCGCCACCCGCCTGATAATGCAGGGTATTTTGTTTGCTCAGGAAGGAGCGGATCATGATGGCATGATTGAAATCTCCATTGAAACCCATAAAACCGATTGCTCCCGAGTAGAAAGAACGTTGTAATCCTTCATAACGATCAATGAGCGTCAGGGCCATATGTTTTGGTGCTCCGGACAATGTTCCGGCAGGATAAGTATCCCCTACAATGTCGAAGGGGTTGATATTGTCCTTCAGGACGCCAGTTACCTTCGATACCAGATGGATGATATGGGAATAATATTGTGGTTCCATATAGGATTCAACCTTTACCTGGGTGCAGTGTCTGCTCAGATCATTCCGGGCAAGGTCTACCAACATCACATGTTCGGATGTCTCTTTTGGATCTTGCTTCAATCTTGAGGCAATTTTTTGATCTTCTTCCATGTTTCCGGTTCTTTTGAACGTTCCGGCAATAGGGAAGATAGTCGCCTGTTTGCCGTGGATGCGCAACTGCGCCTCGGGCGATGATCCGAATAATTTAAAATCACCATAATCAAAATAGAATAGGTAAGGCGAGGGGTTGATGGAACGCAATGCACGATAGACATTAAATTCGTCTCCCGAGAAAGGTGTTCTGAACCCACGGGAAGGAACAATCTGAAATACGTCACCACGTTGGATATGTTCCTTCATTTTTTTTACCAATTGACGGTGCTCCTCATCTGTCCGATTGGAACGTTCTTCACCAGCTAATTTAAATGTATACTCCGGAAAGTTTTTGTTCTGGATCAGGAATTGTATACGTTCCAGTTCCGACTCTTCATCTTCCAAAAGGTGTTCAAAGATATAAAGCTGGTTACGAAAATGGTCAATGGCAATCACGTACTTGTAGACGTGATATTGCATAAATGGAATTTTCCGCGCCGGATCGGCAGCTGTGGTCAGCTTGATATCCTCAAAATGCTCAATGCAGTCAAATGTAAAGTAACCGAATAGACCATTGGAGGTTAAATTCAGTTCGGCGATCGTTGAATCTTCAAAAGAATTCCGAAAATCTGAAACCTCCTGGCGCAAGTCAATTTCATATGCATTTTTGACAATCCGTTCTTTTCCGGGATAGGTTAAGGTCAGTTCCCGCTCGTCGAGCTGAATACCTGCGATAGGCTGGCAACAGATATAACTGATGTTATTGTCACGACTGTGGTAGTCCGAACTTTCCAATAGCAGTGAATTTGGAAAGATATCCCGTAACCGAAGATAAATACTCACCGGTGTTGTTGTATCGGCGAGCAACTTTCTGCTCTGTGTTTTGAATTTATACTTCATTTTATTCTTTTCTTCGCTGTGCTAATTTTATACATAAAAAAACCCGATACTGTCTAGCATCGGGTTTGGAATTTCCATAAATGGTTTTGGTTGATTATGAAATATTTTGACAATACCAATTAGTTCCCGATGCTTATTGCTTCAGGCCACCACCAATTTGTATTTGTATATCTTCGTGTCATTATTACACAAATTTATAAAAAAAAATAAATAAGCAAACTTTTTGTGATAAAAAAACAAAAATTCCCCATATTTCTTAATCATTTAATAAATCTGGGCGTCTTTCCTGCGTTCTTTTCAACTGTTGTTCATGCTTCCAGGTGGCGATATTTGCTTCGTGTCCGCTGAGCAGAATATCGGGTACTTTGTGCCCTTTCCAGTCTGCGGGGCGCGTATAGATCGGTGCATCCAATAAACCATCTTGAAAAGAATCCGAAAGTGCAGAGGTCTCATCGGATAAAACTCCGGGGATCAGGCGGATGATTGCGTCTGTAACAATTGCTGCTGGAAGTTCACCCCCAGATAGCACATAATCACCTACCGAGATTTCCTTTGTCACGTAGATATCCCTGATGCGCTGGTCTATGCCTTTGTAGTGACCGCAGAGAATCATCATGTTACCCTTTGTCGAGAGCCTATTTGCGATATCCTGATTGAAAGTTTCACCATCGGGAGTCATATAGATGATTTCATCGTATGCCCGTTCAGCCTGCAATTGTTCAATGCACTTGGCAAAGGGCTCGATCTGGAGTACCATGCCGGAGCCACCGCCATAGGGGTAATCGTCTACACTTTTGTGCTTATTAGTTGAGTAATCTCTTAAATTGTGTACATATATCTCCGCGAGGCCTTTATTTTTTGCACGTTGCAAAATAGAGTGTGCAAATGGACTTTCCAAAAGGTCTGGTAAGACCGTAATAATATCAAAACGCATGGCACAAAGATACACAAAAATGCTCCATTGTCTATTTATAAGATTGATTCGCTTATCTTTGTGGCAAATTTAAGTGTACATACAGTGATTGACGTAAATAATATTTCTGTTTCCTTTGGGGGAACAACTCTTTTTTCGGATGTATCATTCTCCATCAATGAGAATGATAAGATTGCATTGATGGGTAAGAACGGTGCGGGTAAATCTACCTTGCTGAAAATTATCGCCGGGGTGGGTAAGCCTACGACGGGGAATGTCGCTGGCCCTAAAGATGCGGTCATTGCATACCTACCACAACATTTGTTGACACAGGACCATGTAACGGTTTTTGAGGAAACATCCAAAGCTTTTGAGGAGGTGTATGGGATGCGGGATGAATTGGAGCGTCTGAACGAGCAATTGAATATCCGTACAGATTATGAATCGGATGATTACATGCTGTTGATCGAACGGGTGTCGGAACTGAGTGAGAAATTTTATTCGATCGAAGAGGTCAATTACGACGCGGAAGTAGAAAAGGTATTGAAGGGGCTTGGTTTCGAACGTTCTGACTTTACCCGACAGACCTCGGAGTTCTCAGGAGGATGGCGCATGCGTATCGAGCTGGCCAAGATATTATTGAAAAAGCCCGATCTGATTTTGCTTGATGAGCCTACCAACCACATGGATATCGAGAGTATCCAATGGCTGGAGGATTTCCTGGTAAATTCAGCCAAGGCAGTTATTGTTATTTCACACGATAGGGCATTTGTTGATAATATCACCAACCGTACCATTGAGGTGACGATGGGTCGTATTTATGACTATCGAGCTAAATATAGCCACTATTTGGAACTGCGTCAGGAAAGACGTCAGCATCAATTGAAAGCTTATGAGGAACAGCAGCGTTTTATTGCTGACAATCAGGAATTCATTGATCGCTTCAGAGGCACTTATTCCAAGACCTTACAGGTACAATCGCGCGTAAAGATGTTGGAGAAATTAGAGGTTATCGAAATTGACGAAGTGGATACTTCGGCCTTGCGCCTAAAATTTCCACCTTCACCTCGGTCGGGGCAATATCCAGTCATTGTCGAGGACCTTACTAAAGCTTATGATGAGCATGTGGTATTCCAAAAAGCCAATATGGTGATTGAACGTGGAGAAAAGGTTGCTTTTGTCGGTAAAAATGGAGAGGGTAAATCGACCATGATCAAAGCCATTATGGGCGAGATAGATTTTGAAGGAACGCTAAAGGTAGGTCATAATGCCAAGATTGGTTATTTTGCTCAGAATCAAGCGGCCTTGCTGGATGGTGAACTGACTGTTTTTGATACCATTGACCAAATCGCGGTAGGCGATGTGCGTGTAAAAATGAAAGATCTTTTGGGCGCTTTCATGTTCAGTGGAGACGACACGACCAAAAAAGTTAAGGTATTATCCGGGGGTGAGCGTACGCGTCTAGCGATGATAAAACTTCTTTTGGAGCCTGTGAATGTGCTGATTCTGGATGAGCCTACAAACCATTTGGATATGAAGACCAAGGATATTATAAAGGATGCCTTAAAAGATTTTGATGGTACATTGATCCTCGTTTCACATGACCGTGACTTTTTGGACGGTTTAGCGGAGAAAGTATTCGAATTTGGCAATAAACGTGTCCGTGAACATTTTGAGGACATCAAAGGATTCCTGGAATATAAGAAAATGAGCAATTTGAAGGATATTGAGCGATAGCATCTAAATCAACGGAGTGTAATGTATGCTGTTAGTCTATCACATATAATCATACATTACAATTTTTTGCTCGAATCCCGATATTTGCAGTACAGAAATCATGAACTTTATCTGTAAACGAAACCTTTTTAGCTCAGCTGGTAGAGCAACTGACTTGTAATCAGCAGGTCATTGGTTCATCCCGATAGGAGGCTCAGTTATAAAAAGCGGCTTTATATAAAAAAGCCGCTTTTTTGCGTTTTAAACGAAGATTAAATCGAATCTTCAAGCTTTTGTCCCTTAATGCCAAAGTGTGTGAAAGATACCTTCCTGATCAATACGTTCATAGGTATGTGCGCCAAAATAGTCTCGTTGTGCTTGTATTATATTTGTAGGTAATTTTTCCGATCGGTAGGCATCAAAATAAGAGAGTGCGTTTACGTATCCGGGTACGGGTATCCCGTTTGCGATAGCATCTTTCAATACCTCGCGAAGGCTGGCCTGCGTGCTCAGCAACTTGTGTGCAATGGCGCTATCGAGTAGGATATTACGCAAGTCCGGATTGGCCGCATAGGCTTTTCTAAAGTCCTCGAGCAAAGCCGCGCGAATAATGCAGCCGCCACGCCAAACTTTGGTTACCACCTGTAAATCTAGCTCATAGCTGTAGCTTTCAGATGCAACAGTAAGCTGTGCCAAACCTTGCGCATAGGTCGTGATGATCACAAAGTACAATGCATCTTTTAAGCGAGCGATGAGCTGTTGTGGGGAGATCAACAGCTCATCGCTCCCAATGAAGTAATTTTGCTGCCTCCAAACGCTCGGGCTTGTATTTGGACATATCGCGCATATTGACCGCTGCGTCAATCACCGGCACCGGCCGACCCGTTGCCTAAAAATTCCGCACAGGGCTCGCCTATTACCTTGGCCGAAACCGCCTCAAATATTGGCCTTAGCCTTTCGTATGCCTTTCTGTCGCCACCGGGCATCAAACTCGGCCCACGACGAGCACCATTTTCTCCTCCAGATATGCCCATTCCGAAGAAATGTATACCCATCCCGGAAAGCTCATTAAATCTTCTGTCTGTATCCGCAAAGTACGTGTTTCCGCCGTCGATGATTATATCTCCTTTATCCAAAAGCGGAACAAGACTGGCAATTGCCATATCAACCGGCTTTCCGGCTGGCACCAAAAGTATAATTGCTCTGGGTTGTTGCAAAACTCCTATAAACTCTTTTACTTGGGTCGTCACTTTGATGCGGTGTCCTTCACTTGCTTCAGCTTCCAATGACTCAGTTTTCTGTGGATCAAGGTCTAATCCTGCTACCGCGAAACCGTTGTCGGCGATATTCAGCAATAAATTACGTCCCATTACGCCAAGTCCAACAATTCCAAAATCGTAGTTATTTATTTTATCTATACTCATTCGTTTAATACCGTTTTTCTAAGATGAAATTTACCATTTTTGTTGATACTATGTGAGACAATTATCAGCAGATCGGTATGAGACGCTTTTCTCGCTCCAATTACTTCGCTGGTATTGAATCTTTTGTTGTAAACCAACAGATAATCCGTATATTGAACTCTCCTAAACATCAATTTTATTTATGATTATTGGATTAGACATTGGGACATCATCTGCGAAAGCTGTTGCATTTGACTACGAAGGTAACATCTTGTCGCAGTATAGTATACCTTATCCCATATTAAACCCGTCGGAAGGCTGGTATGAGCAAGATCCGGAGATTGTTTATGGGGCATGTATTGAGTCTATTATGCATGTAATGATTAGCTTAAAGCAATCTAGTGCCGAGATACCGAAACCCGTATGTATTTCGGTGAGCAGTGCTATGCACGGACTAATAGCTGTTGACTCGGCGGGCAAGCCACTTAGCAATTGCATGATATGGGCAGATCGCAGAAGCGAGGATATTGCGGTTGCCTTGGAGGCAAGTGAGGCAGGCAGGCTGCTTTATCAGCAGACGGGCACACCCATACATCCCATGTCTTTGCTCTGCAAATTAATGTGGATAAAGTCGAACGATCAAAAATTATTTGCGCAGTCGCACAAGTTTATCGGTATCAAAGAATTTCTTTTTTACCGGCTCTTTGGCGTTTATGTGGTCGATCATTCCATTGCATCTGCAACAGGGCTTTTCGACATACATCAGCTAACATGGTCTGATCAGGCGTTAAGATTGACGGGCATATCGGAAGAGCAACTAGCATCACCAGTTCCGGTCGATTATATTTTAAATATGCCTAGCCGAGAAATTGCGGCTTTGATGCACATCCCTGAAGATACCCCTTTTGTTATAGGTGGCAGCGATGGATGTTTGGCTAATCTCGGGGTAGGGGCTATAAGCCCTGGGGTGGCTTCGGTAACTGTCGGTACCAGTGGAGCTATTCGCGTAGCAAGTGCGCAGGCAAATCAAGAAAAAAAACAAAGGCTATTTACTTACCTACTGAGACCCAATGAATATATAATTGGTGGCGCGGTTAACAATGGCGGTGTATTACGGAACTGGTTTCGGGATAACTTTTTGCATGAATTTATCCAAATGGAAGCGGGTGGCGATCCTTCCGCGTTGTTAGATGATTTGGTCGACTCCGTCGTTCCCGGGGCAGAGGGCTTGATATTCTTGCCCTATCTAACCGGCGAACGTGCACCTCATTGGAATTCCAATGCAAAAGGCGTTTATTTTGGAATACAACTACATCATGGCAGGGCGCACTTTGCACGGGCCATGATGGAAGGGATGTTGTTTGCAATTTACAGTGTAGGAATCGCATTAGAGGAGAACACCGGCCCCATTCATACGATCTTTGCAAGCGGCGGCTTAGCGCGTTCATCGTTGTTGGTGCAAATGCTTGCAGACATTTTCAATAAACCTGTATTCACCAAAAATACGGTAGAAAGCTCTGCATGGGGAGCAGCATTGATAGGCTTGGAAGCATTGGGTATACACAGGGGAGAGCCTACCGTAAAAAACAAGCAAACGGAGGGAACGCAAGATACAGAGCACTATTACAAGCCGAGTGCCGAGAATCACGCCGTATATATTAAAAACTTCCAGAAATTTGAACACCTGTACCACATATTGGAAGGTGAGTTTTAACTAGATATAAATTACTAATGCCTCTAATCATCGTTATTTTAGGAGTAGCTTTACTACTTCTTTTAGTCACTGTCGTCAGGTTAAACACGATCTTTTCCTTACTGATAACCTCTGTTGCGGTCGGTTTTGCTATGAATATGAATGCCGCCGATATCCTTAAATCTGTTGAAACCGGAGTGAGTGGTACCATGGGCCAGTTGGCACTTTTGTTGGCTTTCGGATCTTTACTGGGTAAATTGATGGCGGAGGGTGGTGCTGCAGAAAAGATTACAACGGTGTTAACGTCTGTTTTTGGCAGAAAGAACTTGCCTTGGGCAATGGTTCTCACGGGCTTTTTAGTAGGAATTCCCTTATTTTACAATGTCGGTTTTATCGTCTTAGTACCATTTGTTTTTATGGTATGTGCTTCCAATAAAATGCCTTTGCTTTACGTAGCCATTCCGCTGCTGGCAGCCCTATCCGTGACGCACGGTTATTTGCCGCCGCATCCAGGAGCTACGGCCATAGCGGTTACCTACAATGCGGACATAGGTTTGACAATGGCCTATGGCATTGTTGTGGCAATTCCTGCCATAATTATCGGTGGACCACTCTTTGGCAGGACCCTTAAGCGTATTCCGACGAACCCACCGGCCGAGTTTTTTCCTGAACGCAATCAAGCAGATAGGAAAGAGCTTCCCGGATTTGCAATTAGTATATTTACGGGATTGTTTCCAATAATTTTAATTGCTTTTGGTTCATTTGCACATCTAATATTCCCAGAAGGCTCCTCTTGGCTGTCGGCACTACGTTTCTTGGGCGACCCGGTGATGGCTTTAATGATAGCATCGCTAGTGGCGATGTACACGATGGGTATCCGCCAAGGTAAAAGTTTGCGGGAGCAGTCAGAAAGTGTGGAAGAAGCAATCCGCGGGATAATGATGATCCTTTTTATCATTGCAGCATCAGGCGTCTTCAAGCAAATTTTGGTAGATAGTGGTGTAGCGAACTACATCGCTGACATAACCGCAAACTTGAGCTTGTCTCCTATTGTGCTTGCATGGTTAATAGCCGGTATCATTCGCCTAGTTATCGGTTCGGCTAGTGTTGCTGGGCTGACAGCAGCGGGCATTATGCTTCCCATTGTGCAAGCGGGAAATGTTACTCCTGAATTAATGGTGCTAGCGACGGGAGCAGGCAGTCTCATGTTCTCACACGTCAACGATCCAGGGTTTTGGATGTTTAAATCTTATTTTGGAGTGAGCATGAAGGATACGTTTCGCTCATGGACGGTGATGGAAACGCTCGTTTCTGTTATTGGATTGATCGGCGTCCTGATTTTACACTGGCTTGGTCATTGACAGCGATAAACAGGCCCGCGTACTGTGGCTGTAGCTCAACAAAACGATTATATAAAGTAATTGCTAGGATACATTAATGGACGGAGAGTCTGAAACGAATATTGAATTATATAAGCCCATAATCGGTTGATTATGGGCTTTTTTTTGATGAAAACCTTTGTTTGATTTTTTTTTCTTAATATCGTGAGAATGAACCAAATTTTGTTGGTTGAGTTATTCTAGAAAAATATGCATAGATCACATCAACTCTATATCTTCCTTTTATTTTGGCTAGGCTGCTGTTTAAATGCTGTTCCGGTATTGGCTCAGTATACTGTGGATAATGTAGTTAGTCCGAAGCAGAAAGGGCAAGACTATTTTGTCTCCAATCCCGATGGGATCTTATCCCCGGGTACTGTAGCTGAACTGGATGGTTTATCCACACAGATCGAAGCGGCTACCAAATGTGAGTATGCCATTGTATTGCTCAATGATTATGTCGGTGACAGCGATTTCGAATTTGCACTTAAACTATTTAACAATTGGGGTATCGGTAAGAAGGAGAGTAACAATGGTCTATTATTGTTTATTGCCAAAGACCGGCGGGAGTATCGTTTTATTACGGGATATGGGATGGAAAGTACCTTGCCTGATGCCTATTTAAAGCGGATAGGTGAGAAGTATCTGGTACCTAATTTTCGAAATGGAAATTATGACCAAGGAGTTCTTGAGGCCTCACAGTTTATCAAAACCATTCTAATGTCGCCCGACAGCAGGGCTGAGCTGGAACGCTTAATGCCTGAGGCAACTCCTATCTGGAACTTTCGGAGTCCTATCATGCGAAATTCTCTGTTGGTGTTGGCGTTATTTACCATCTGTTATATCTGGCTGAATGAGGTAACCCGGGCGATCAAGGGAAAGCTGACCAGAAAAAGTAAATATTTTCCGCCACTGGTCAGCGGCTGCGGTTGTATGGGATTGTTGCTATTTGCGAGTGTATTTATATGTGCTTTTGCGTTGAACAACTTCGAAGTCGTCTATCAATGGAAAAATCTGCCCTACTTTATCTTTATATTTGGGAGTATTACGCTAGCGATGAAATACAATGCTAGCCGGACGCAGATTGTCAATTCCTATCGGGATGAGGAGAATATCCAGCAAGCCTTGCGTAAGTTTCGTGTATGGGGACTAGTTCCTTTATTTTTAAGCCCTTTAGCGCTGTTTGATCTCTTTGGAATAAATAAACGTATCCGAA
Source organism: Sphingobacterium prati (assembly GCF_013167215.1). Taxonomy (GTDB): domain Bacteria; phylum Bacteroidota; class Bacteroidia; order Sphingobacteriales; family Sphingobacteriaceae; genus Sphingobacterium; species Sphingobacterium prati. The sequence goes on along the minus strand of NZ_JABJWY010000009.1, from coordinate 155,114 downwards.
GGAACGAACTTCGGCTAACTCCCCCGAATGGCTCAGGGCGTTGGTTGCGCATGAATAAAGATGATGCCGCTACCCGGGAAAGCGCATACTTGGATCAAGGACAGCTGTTGGAAGAAAAAATTGGCAGCCGATCATATGAAATTTGGGTAGATGAGGCAAGCAATGAAACGAAGTTAGTTCCCTGGGATGAAAATGTGGGCTATGTTGACTGCCCCCAATGTCATTACCGTACGTTTGAAACAGGGCTTTCGCGGACGATCCGCTCTGCAACATACAGTTCACAGGGTTTGGAGGAACGGTTTGACAAATGTAAAAATTGTGGACACCGTGTATCCCATGGTGAACATACTATACCTGTTAAGGTACGATCCTCATCGAGCAGCTCTGGGGGTGGTGGGTCAAGCAGTAGTGGCGGAGGCAGCTTTGGCGGCGGATCTTCAGGTGGTGGTGGTGCTGGCGGAAGATGGTAACATGTGATTTAGGAGCAAAAAAAAAGGTTTTCAAACGGGGAGAATGAAAACCTTAAATAACCAATTATAAACCTAAATTATGATGACACAAATATAGTGTATTTATTACACTATGCAAAATTTTTTTTTAAAAAAATCAAAAAAATAAGTTACATAGTGCATATATGATTTCTGTTTATAAATTAAAACCAAAGTTTCAGCAGTTATTGATGCCGATTCTGACATTCTTACATCGGAGGAAGATAACGGCCAATCAGATTACCATAGGCTCGGTGGTCTTGTCTTTGCTGATCGCGGTGATGTTCTGGTATGCGGACCGGATGCCAATTTTATTTTTGGCACTACCGATCGGTTTATTCATGCGAATGGCTTTCAATGCGCTGGATGGCATGATGGCGCGTCTTTTTAATCAAATGAGCAAAAAAGGGGAAGTCCTGAATGAAGTCGGCGATATCCTGTCAGATGTGGTGATCTTTTTCCCATTGCTGAAATTTCATTCTGAGAGTTTATATCTGGTGGTTGGCTTTATTGTTTTAAGTGTGATCAATGAATTCTGTGGGCTGATTGGAAAGGTTGTCGCCAACGATCGCCGTTATGATGGGCCGATGGGGAAAAGTGACCGCGCGCTGCTGCTTGGTTTATATGGGATTTTGAGCTTATTACATATTTCGATAACGGCGATTTCGGTCTATCTGTTTGCTGTGTTATGTTTATTATTGGTGTTGAGTTCAATAACGCGATTGAGAAAGGCATTGGTGGTATATGAATGAAGTCAGTAATCCAAATGGTAAGTTTGCCGATGTGCCTGTCCGCGTCAGAAGCTGGGGGTATATTGTACTTGTACTGGCGCTTGCTTTCGTCCCTCAGACAACATCTTTGCTATTTGTGTCCTGGCTCACATTTCAGGGGATGCGCGAATTTATGAAGATGTTTGTCCCTAAATTTAATGAGGCGCTGCCTGTTGCCGTCGTTGTTAGCCTCGTACAGCTTGTTCTTTTATACAGCTGTTCATATGGCGCTTATTTATCGTCAGCCGGACTGCTGTGCATTGGAATTGGGCTTTTTTTTGGGTTGATACAGAAAACAGCGAAAGTAGCTACGATCGGAATGACTTTTGGAGCAGCAGCCTGCCTGCTTGCTTTCAGCCAGCTCGCTTTTATCAGGGCAGTAGAGATCAATATCGAGGCGCTGATGGGGCTGAAGCTTGTGGCTTATATTGTTGTTTTAACGGAGTTAAATGATGTATTTCAATACCTGATGGGTAAATTTTTTGGTAGGCGGAAGATCGTTCCCCGCATCAGTCCAAACAAAACTGTGGCTGGATGTGTGGGCGGTATTGGGCTGACGATAATGCTGAGCAATATCTTGGGGTATTTGTTCTTGCCATTCGGGGATTTTATCTGCTTTTCGGCCCTTGGTCTGCTCTTTGGTATTTTGGGCTTCTGTGGTGATGTGCTATTCTCCTTTCTAAAACGCAAGACAGGGGTCAAGGATACAGGTACATTAATTCCAGGGCATGGTGGACTACTGGACCGCATAGATAGCTTGCTGTTCAATGCACCTGTTTTCTATGGAGTGATCTGCCTGGTGTCGCAAAACCAGCATCTCATGGCTCAAATCTCTTATCTCAAATCTCATTAAATGAATTATCAACGGGCAGCATTGTTTTCAGGAGGGGGGACACGTTTTGGTCTGTATTTGGGCATGTATGCTGCTTTGGACGAACTGGGATTAAAACCCGATTTGCTGATTGCTACCTGTGGCGGATCGTTGGCGACAGCGATTATTCAGGCTTTTGCAACGGACGCGGAACGGAAATCTTATCTTCAATCCGAAGAGTTTTATCGCTTTTTCTGTAGGCATCAGCTGACCGGGCAACGTCACTTGAATAAATTGGGATGGCATGTGCTAAAAAAGCAATGGGACAAAAGACCGGCTCCCTTTCTCGAAGATGTTTTTGATCGTTATCTGGTTCATATGGAACATGATCTGTCATCCTTGTTACCGGCTTTGAATCTCTCTTTTTCGGAGGAAATCCCGTCGATTATCATTGGGTCGAGAATACTATTTGAACGCTCGGCGGCTGGAGAGCGACGAGGGGAGAGGAAGCTCTATCAGAAAGTACTGATGGGAAGTGCAACTGCACTATCGAAAGTAGATCTGGATAGCATCCAGATTCAAGGTGAAAATTATAGACAAAGTGCGGTTGCCGAAACTATCGGGATAAACCCAGAGATAACCTTATTGGACGCCGTCCGTATTTCCATGTCCGATATGTTTTATATTGAGCCAATACAGCGGAAGGGGGAATATTATGCCGGTGGGGCCATCGATCTGGTACCTGTGGAGCTAGCGCAGTCTTTGGCGGCGGAAGTTATCTGTGAGCGCAAGCAGACGTATAAACTGCAGGAAGAGGGGTTGGTCAGGGCCGTATTGGGCTTTAGCGGAAATCAACGCCTGCGGGATATTGATCAGCAATATCAGGGGATTCGATGGATCGATACGGCTGATGCTGCTGAACAATTAAAAGGAAACTATTGCAAAAAAGACATAGATTGGCGTAGATTTGAAATAACATTGTCCCTTCCGGCAAGTCTGGATGAATTTGCGAACGCTATGGAAGCACAGTGGAATTACGGATATTGGAAGACATTGGAGCTCCGTATAAGGTAATAAAGATGCATCGGGATAATGGTAGTTAAGAGGCCTAGCGCTGGCTAATAGATCATATATGGGACACCTTATATGGCAAAGTTTAGAAGAGTTTGGAACCGTATATATGGTTTATTCAGGTTTTTTTGGAGAGTGAAGTGGGAGAAATTGAAGTTTTATTTGTTTGATAAGATAAACCGATCGACGGATAACATAATCGCTTTATTTTTTTATAGATGAAAGTATTTATTGCAGGTGGAACAAGCGGAATAGGTCTAGCATTAGCGCAATGCTACCTCCGGCAGGGGGCTGAAGTTGCTGTATGTGGCCGGGATCTTTCAAAGTTGACCAATCAGCCAGAGTATAATGGGCTCATCAAGTTTGAAGTAGATGTATGTGATCAGGATGCTTTGGCTGACGCCGTTGGATCTTTCTGTCATCATCTGGCTCTGGATCTTTTTATCAATTGTACGGGAAGCTATGCCGATGATGTGGCCCAGCCGGTCAGTTATGAACGGGCAAGTGCCATGCTCCGGACAAATATGCTGGGCACCCTAAATTGTTTTGAAGTAGCCTGCGAGACCATGCGTGGACAATCTGCGGGGCAGATCGCCACAATAGCATCCGTCTCTGGGACTTTAGATTTTCCGAATTCAAGTTTGTACAGTAAAACAAAGCGGGCGGCAATCCAGGTGGCTGATGCCTACCGGAGGGCATTACTTCCGTATGGGATTGCCGTGACAGTCATTGCGCCGGGCTATGTGGATACAACCAAATTGCGTGAACTTAATCAGCAGGATCTTTCGAAAAAACCTTTTTTGATCAGTGTGGATGAGGCGGCACAGCGAATCTTAAAAGCGATACAGCAAAAGAAAGAAATCATGGTTTTTCCGAAGCGTATGAAATGGCTGATGGGATTTTTGGGCATGCTTCCCCATGTATTGTTAAGTAAAATCATGTTTAGGAAAGCCAAATGGATGAAAAGCGATTAAAAGGGGTGGGCAGGAAGCTCCTTGTTGCTATCTACTGCCTGTTACTTTTTCAATTTACCTATCCCTTGACCGCAGCCTATGCCTCCACTTTAGCTGCAGTGACTTCCGTTGTGTTTGATTTTGAACAGCACATTCCGTTTATCCCATGGATGATCCTGCCCTATATGAGCAGTGGGTTGTTTTTTTGTATTATACCGTTTTACTGCCAGCAAGAGGGGCAGCTCTTGCGTTATGCGAAGCGATTTACGTTTATTACACTTTTTGCGGCACTGTGTTTTCTTCTTTTTCCACTGCGGTTTTCTTTCGAGAGGCCGATTGTCGAAAATCAATTGCTGGCGATTTTCTTTTCTTTCCTAAAGCAATATGATTCGCCTTTTAACCAGGCGCCATCTCTACATGTGGCTTATGCCTGTCTTTTTTGGTCTGTGTTACGCGGACAGTTCAGCGGATGGAAGAAAAGAGCCTTAGGTGTCTGGCTCCTATTGTTGGGTGTAGGAACACTGACCGTATATCAGCACCATGTTATCGATGTCCTTACGGCGCTAATACTGGTTCAGGTAAGTTTTATGCTCTTTCCGAATAGGGAGGAAATTGGGAATCATCAACAGAGGGGATTTGGAGAAACGTTTGGCCCGTTGAACGCTAGCGATGATGAAAGTAAGAATCGTAAACAGACGCAGTCAGCACTAAAGTTTGGCTGTAAAGAAACGAAAAGAAATCTGCAGCTAGCGAATAGCTATTACCTCATTGGATGGCTATGTGTACTAGTGGCATTATGCTGTGAAAGATACGTATTGCCTGTGATTGTTTGTGCTTGGGTAGCCTTCGTCTGCTTTGCTGTTGGTTACAACTACCAGCGCGGCAATGCGCTATTTTTAAAGGATAGATCGGGAAAGATACCATTGATAAAGAAAGTATTTTATGCGCCTTACCAATTTGCTTACTGGTTGATCTGGCGTTTTTTTAGCAAGCGAAACAATCCGCCGATGATGGAAGTATTACCGCGCTGTTATGTGGGACCGAGGTTGAAAACTTCGGAACTTGTAGCCTTGGGACTAGATCGTAATTTAGTTGTTTTTGACCTCGCAGCTGAGCTCGAAGAAGTAAAACTGCTAGGTTCCATGCAAAAATATCATTCTTTTCCTTTACTGGATATTGCTGAAATAGATGTGCAAGATGCGCGCGTTACCGTAGCCGCCCTTGTATCTGCTTACCGCGCATTGGAAGCGCCGGAAAATATGATCATTCATTGTACAATGGGTTATAGCCGGAGCATGATTTTTGCTGTTCTGATGATACAGGAATTATTATCTTTAGATTTAAATAAAGCTATTGATCGGGTGAGGTCGATCAATAGGCATTTGCGGTTACATGATCATGCGATGCGGCTGATGAAAATTATCGACGGTGGCAAACAGGGATAGTAGTCGGTGGCCTGGTCTTTGCCTTATGGCATAGCTAAATAGAAACTAAAAATTACATACGCCATTGTATTGATGGAATAATTATAAAAAGATGAAATCAGGTTATTTTAAGAGTTTCGATCAAGGGGAACTGCTCTATCGTGTTTGGAATTATCAAAAAGGACAAAAGGCCTTAATTGTATTGCATCGTGGACATGAACATTCGGAACGCCTACAGGAGATGGCTACTGATCCGCAGTTTGCTGGTTATTCCATCTTTGCATTTGATTTGCGTGGTCATGGTTATACAAAACTGGCTGTATCACCGATTTTTATGGATAATGTGCGCGATCTGGATTGTTTTGTAACTTATATCCGCGCCGAATATTCTGTTGACACGAAGGATGTCTTCGTTATTGCTAATAGTATTGCAGGGGTGATTGTGAGTGCTTGGGTACATGATTTTGCGCCTCCAATCGCAGGAATGGCCTTATTGGCGCCCGCATTTGAAATCAAACTATATGTGCCCTTGGCTAATCAGATGATTGCCCTAGGAACAAAATTGAAAAAGGATCTTGTTATCCAAAGTTATGTCAAGGCGAAGGTATTGACGCATGATGTCGAACAACAGCAGGCTTATGATGCTGATCCATTGATCTCAAAATCCATTAACGGTGCCTTATTGGTTGATTTATTGAAAGCTGGAGTGCGTATCGTTGACGATGCTGCAGCGATTGATATTCCTGTGATCGTGCTATCCGCTGAAAAAGACTATGTGGTTAAAAACTCGGTGCAAAAGCAGTTCTTCGTATCCATCGCCTCCAAGCTAAAGACATTTATTACCCTGCGCAACTTTTATCATGGTATCCTGTTTGAATCCAATAGACAGAAAGTTTATACCTATTTAAACGATTTTATTACAAAGGCCTATGCACGGCAAAAGCCTGACCAAGGGCTGGAACCTGACGAGTTTTCAGTAAAGGAATATGAGAAACTGTACCATAAGGTGATGCCTGCAGCCGAGAAGCTAAATTATGCATTCCAGAAATGGACATTGGGTAAGGTAGGATCATTGAGTCATGGGATGAACCTGGGTCTCCAGTTTGGTTTTGATTCAGGAATCTCGTTGGATTATGTATACCGCAATGAGCCAAAAGGAAAGAATCGTTTTGGCCGTATCCTTGATCGTGGTTATCTAGATGCGATTGGCTGGAAAGGGATTCGTATTCGAAAGCAACACCTGTTGCAGCTGTTGGAGGAGAATATTGAGCAGGTTAAGTCTACTGGTCGGCCTGTCAAAATTCTTGATATCGCTGGCGGGACAGGAAACTATTTGTTTGACATTAAGGAAAAATATCCGGAGGTGGAGATTGTGATTAACGAGTTCTTATTGCCCAATATTGCGGTAGGGGAGAAAATTATCAAGAAGAAGGGATTCAAAGGAATAAGGTTTAGCAATTACGATTGTTTTGATCCGGCTACGTACAGCAAACTGGAATTTGAACCTAATATTGTCGTGATCTCTGGTATTTTCGAATTGTTTGGCGACAATAAAATGGCCAGTAGAGCGGTTCATGGGGCGACTTCTATCTGTGAACAAAATAGTCATCTGGTCTATACCGGACAACCATGGCATCCACAGTTAAAGATGATCGCTTATGTGCTGAACAGCCACCAGAAGAAAGACTGGGTCATGCGCCGGCGGTCGCAGCAGGAACTGGATCGGATTATGGCCTATAATGGTGTGGTGAAGGAGCGGATGCTTATTGACGATTATGGGATATTCACCGTTTCATCAGGTTCGTTAAAGGCAGGATAAGCATATTCCAAATGTTTTACCGTCAGAATTGTAGCCAAGTAAGCTTTTAAATTATTTTCACGTGCTTGGTCAATAGGATTATACGTATGGAATAGAGTAGGGGGTCAAATCGCGCCAAATAGATAGTGTTTAAGCTATGAATTTGGCGCAATTTGACCCCCTGTTTAACCAAAACGCCCAATTTTTACGCTCCATTGCTCAGAAATGCAGATCTAATCCGTTTAACAAAAATACTTTTTGGTTTAACAAATTGTTCTTATTGCAGACATAAGGTCGTCATGGTATAACAAAAAGGTGTTTTGGTTTTACTAATCGTCTTTATTGCAGGCATAGTGAAATCATGGTTTAAAAAAAAGACTTTCCGGTTTAAGAAATTGTCCTTATTGCAGACGTATCAGCGTTATGGTAAAACAAAAGTTTTTTTTTGCTTTATAAATTGTTTTTATTGTAGGCATAAGGCCGTTATGGTATCACAACAAAGCGTTTTGGTTTAGGGAATCATTCTTATTGCAGATATGATGATAATACTGGCTGCTTAGTTGTTTAAGGAATCGAGATTATCTCAGATATGCGCACATAATGATAGCATAAAATAACCGGATGCCGGGAGAATGGCTCTTTCGTCTAATAGAAGACATCCTAAATATTAGAAGATAGGTTCCTGCCGATTGTCCCAAAAACATAGAACAACAACTTGTTCGCCCATTAACTTATACAATAAGGAACAGTTTTTATGTAATAAGCACTTTCTGATTTCTGTTGTTTCAACTACAATGGGATACAATTCAGGATTCTCCGTGAGTGTATTGAGAACTTTTTCTAACCGATTTTGCAACTTAAATACGTATTTTTCGCCCCATTTGTTAAACAATTGTTCGATTACAGACGTATAAGTGTCTTCTGCTTCGGGAGTAAATCGTAATTCAAATTTCATTTTCGGCGGAAATGTTTTTCTTTGAAAGCCTCCAAAGAAATGGAATTTCCTGCGCTGAATTGATCCATACTTCGTTCAATACTTTTTTCGATATGGTTTGGAATACTAGTTTCCTTAGATTCGAAAGGCACCTTTAAAGCTTTTAAAATTGCTTTGACTGTTTCAAGTTGTTCCTGAGATTCAGGATGTATCGTAAGAGCTCCCATAATTATGATATTGACTCTAACAAAGATAATGCTATTATCTATCCATTCAAAGTATTGAGTTGTAGTTTAGAGAAGAGGAGGCAAAAGAATGGTGGAATTCGGCTTTTTTGACCAAGAACATCAGCAAGATCATTCTGTGTAAAATTAAACTGCTCCACTCTGAATTTGATTGCCTCAACAGGATCACTCTCAATATTTTTATGCTTATAACAAATTCAATAAATAATTCCCAATTCGGGAACTTTTATTGAAATAACTTTGATTTCGCTTACCTCAGTTTTTTTGAAAACCAAGATAAGCAAAATGGATATTTAATTCTTATACTCGCGGATTGCCTGAATAATGCCTTCCAGATTTTCATTGAAGTCCAGTAGCTGGCCGAAGACTTTATCATCTTTGGCTAGTCCACCGTGTTTGTTGTTCTTGAGGAAGATTTCCTTGATGGTTTCCCAACGCTCCTGTTCAACAGGGTTCAGCAGTCCGGCAAGCTCTTTTAGTTTTAATAGGTTGCTTTCGGTATCCGCTGTCAGTGTTTGTGATTCGCTCTCATAATGGGCGAGAAGAATCTGGTCAATTTCCTTTTCATTCATCATCGGTACCACCTGCGCTACAAGCTTACTCATGTTCCGATACGATCCCTGCATTTTGAATGGTGGTTCGGTGCGGTAATTGTCTTGCATTGCGGCACTTTGGATATAGTTCTGATTAACCTTGATCACCACATTCCTGATTTTCAGTACATGGCGCAGCACGGCGATAAAGTCATCAATATCCTGTTTCAGGTAGTTGCCCTCTAAATCGGGCAGTTGATCCATAACAGACTGTGCATAATTGACTAGGGTGTAGAAGTCGTTGAACGATTTGCTTGCAATTTTTTCGAGGTAACTGTTTTCAATAGCCGCATTTTCAATCAGACTGAGGTTGAATAATGCTTCGGTATCACCGATCACATCGCCGAGATTGTACACATCGGCACGGTTGGCAAGCATGTCGGGGATCTGGAACTTCGAACCGCTCTCTGTGTAGGGGTTCCCTGCCATCACGATGCAGAAGCGTTTGCCACGGAGGTCATAGGTCTTACTCTCGCCCTCAAAAATACCATCAATCTTACGTTGGCCATCGGCAAGGGAGATGAACTTCTGTAAGAACTCTGAATTTAAGTGCTGGATGTCGTCCAGATACAGCATGACGTTGTCTGCCATCTCAAATGCAAGATTGATCTTCTTGAGCTCTTCCCGTTCTCCGGATGTTTTGGCTTCGATCGGGTCAATGGAGGTGATCGAATGGCCAATGGTTGGTCCATTGATTTTGACGAAATGTAAGCCCATTGTCTTGGCCAGATATTCCATTAAGGTGGTCTTACCGTAACCCGGCGGCGAGATCAAGAGGAGCATTCCCATGCGGGCGGTGCGTTTGTTGTCTCCAGCAGCTCCCAGTTGTTTGGCGAGGTTGTTTCCGATCAGTGGAAAATAAACTTCATTGATCAGTTTGTTACGTACAAACGAGGTCAGTACTTTTGGCTCGAATTCACCAATCTTTAATTCTTTGGCATAGGATTTCGCAAGCTGTTCTTTCAATGTGGAGAAAGCCACAAAACGAGGTACATTATGATTGCTGAACTGTGCCAGACGTGCTAAAAACTCATGATATTGGATGTGTTCCTCCCCGTTGTTGAGGATAGTATGGTTGCCTTTTAATCCGCTGATATGTGCTTGGTCTTTGGCTATAATTAGGTGATATCCCTGCGTCGGATAGAGCAACATGATCGCTGTTTCCTCGATGTACTTGCGTAGTGTCAGATATTCCGTATGCTCGTCGACAAACGCATTGAGCCAATTTAAAGTCAGGTAAAAGCGATCTACCACGCTAAATTGTTCGTTCTGAATATCTGCTTCAAAAAGCTTATGGCTTTTCTTGGATTCCAACAATCGAATAAATGCCTTTTTCAGTTCATCGGACTGTTCACTGACGACAAAGGTATTGTAACACGTAAAGGTCTGGAAAAGGTAAGTTGCCAAATCACGGTCATGAAGGGCGGCGCGATCCAAATGTGTCTCCCAGGCATTGAACAACTTGCTGAGTTCATCAATGACGGACTGGTAGCGATTTGAATTTGGAAACGTTTTCAATATCGTGTAAGTCGAGTGTATCAGCGCTAGCTGTTTTGTACGCTGATCATCAGAAAGTGATTGCCAAAATAGTTGAGCCATTGTACGCAAAGAGGGATTATAGCGTAGCAGATCCAATTTGGTGTCCAACTGTTTGACCGTGTCATAGATCAATAGCGCATCCGCATTGTGAACCCCTTTGACATAGCCTTCCGAATAACTTTGCTCCACGGTCTGCGTGATGAACAGTGCAGCATCAAAATCTTGTTGTCCTTTCGAAGCCAGGAATGCTTTGTATGCAAGATATTCTGCACGATAGACCTCCTTATTTTCGGATACAAGCTCCTGATCCCAGATATCCTGAAACCTGTTGATCTCCTCGACCTGCACTTTTTGATAGAAGCTTGTACCTGTCAGGTGGAAATAGAGCTCGTCGTTTCTGCGCAACAGGGTTAAACTGAGGGATTGGTTATTGACGGCAAACTTATGCTTGCCCAACGCAATGATATTCTCGCCATCTACAAAAAGATCGTTTTTGTCCCGTAATACCCGTAAGGCATCTTCCTGTGATTTCTTTAACAGATTTTCAAGATTTTCTGCTTTTGAAACATCTTGTAGCGTCTTTAACTCCTGTACGAGCTGTCTGATTTTGTCGATCATCAGATCCGAGGCAAAGAAGCTGAGGATCTCTTCCCGGCTTGCGAAAGTCTTGGATTTATTTTCAATATTCTTTAATACACGAAGACCGATCTGTTCAAGCGAGGAAGTCCGCTTGTTGATCTGTTCAACGATTTGCTCCCTGCGGGAATTAAATGCCTTAATGACTTCGTCACGCTTGTCTGCGATCTTGAGCGCAAAATCTTCGAATTCGGAAAACTTACTTTCGAGTTCTTCCAGCTGAACGATGACTTTAGTGTAATATTCGTCTACTTTTTCGGTTGTCGTTGACAGTTCGAGGTAGTTGGTGACGGATTGCTCCAACAGAGTCAGCTGTGCCGAAAACTCGGCAATTGCTTCAGTACTCTTCAACGAATTGAGTTTTCGTGTGAGCTGTGCACGAACTTCATTTAAAGAGGAGAAAATAACCGAAATTTTCTCGATAATTCTGGTCGTCTGCGTGGAGTCGTCAATTTTTAAGCTATTGAGGATATCTATCAATAGTTCCAGTTCGCTTGAAATGGCCGAATTGGCCTCCTCGATCGCTTTGGCATCGTATACTTTCGCAATGGCCTCCACATTCTTTTTCTGCTGTTCTACCTTTTGTTCGTAAGGAAGCAAGGCTTCATCGCGTAGGAGAAAAGCAATTGTTTTTTCGGCCAGCTCGGAGGTGATGCCCTGTAATTTTTCCAACAGGTTATCTATGCTGACCGTATCAATATATTTTACATTTTTAAGGTCGATGATTTCACCCTGAAGACGACGGGCATCGGCCAATTGGTGGACGAGCTGATCGAGTTTCTCCACAACGGTGCTATTGATGGAAAAGCTGAGTTCTTCCATCTTCTTTTTTGCAGCCAGATTTAATTCCGCCGCATGCTTGCGCTGCGCCTGTACTTTGACAAATTCGTCAATAGCGGTGTTGGCGACTTCCTTAATCTGTGTTAAGGGCTGTCCAAGATTTAACAAGGCCTCATCTTTGATCCAAAAATACGAATCGATTAAAACCGTAGACTTTTTGAGGATATCTTCGTATAAACCCTCGTAACTGTCCTCTTTGTTGATGAGCTGTATGACCTCCTGTGCTTCGGCCATCGCCTGCACGATCTGTTTATTGCCTACCTTATAAAGGGGATCATCTTTCTTTTGCTCATTTTCTTTGAGCATGGCCATATAGGGTGTTTCCCAGATCTGAACCTGATGATGTCTGGTGGCTTCTGCCTCAGTGCGGAAATAAATTAAGCTACCATCTTTGAATAGGGTAAATCCGTTGCAGATAATCGGGGTCTCGACATGCTGCTGAATGATGTTATATGACAGTAGGATATAGGTATTGGTTTCTTCCTGACAAAAGATATACAGAAAATCTTCGCCATTGGGGGAAGCTATCCTGCGTAGGAAGGATACCTTCTCAAACTGGGCATCAAAAACTTTGTGTGTGCCATTTTGTAAATAGTACCCATTGGAGAAAATAATCCCCTGATTGTCAGGTAATAATATTGCTGATTCATTCAGTGATTTGAGATTGACCACTTCCTTCGTCCGCTGGTTGTAGACAAAAGCCCTGAAATCTTCCTGGTAAGGTTTGATACGTACCGCAATAAGGTTGCCGAGATCCGCAAAGTAATAATCAGCATCGTCCAATTGCTGGTCTGCATTGACCACTTTTTCGGAATAGATCCCTTTGCCGCTGTCTGTATTGTTCTCGATCTTGAAAGTGATGTCGCCATTGATCGCCTCAATAAAAATCTTATCCATGATGGATATATGCGGGTATTTTCCCAAACGACGGTCTTCGAGTGTCGTTTTCGTCCAGTCAAATTCAAATTGATTGGGCAATTTGACTTCATGGATGCTGCGGTCATCCTGATACTGTAACTTACCGTCTTTGATTAACCATTTGAATGCTTTGAGATCAGCCGGATTTTTGCTGGTCTGAAAGATCATGTACAAGTAGTTCTCTGTACGGCGGAATTTGGAGAAGATGGAATCTCTGTAATACTTATACAGGTTTTGGTAATCTGAGACGAAATTTTGATCGTTGATCAGATCGAGGGACTGCGGAATAAATTGATTATTCTCAAATGCATAAACACTGAAAACATCTTCCAGCTTGATCTCGGTACGCAGTCCAAAATGCACATTATATCCAAAAATACATTGATTATCCAAGGCCAGGATGCCACGGGCAACACAGTTGTTTTCTGTGGTAATCCGTTGATTGGCTTTGAGGACAAAGCTCGTGGAATTGAAGACTTCTTTACGGGCTTCATTCAAACTTTGAAGCCTTGTTGCTAATTCATCTTTTTGTGTAAGAAGTCGCTTTCGGATAATCTCATATGCACCTTGGTCAAGGCTGTCGTTCTGATTTATTACGTTTTCTTCTGGCATAAAATGAGCGTTCTCTACTGGATTGTTGTGACAAAATCAATTTTAACTACCCGCAAGGACCGTTTTGAAATGGTCTTGCGGGTAATATAGTAAGCTTAAGATGTCTTAAGACAGCTTTTTGTTGGAAATGCCTAAGTTTTTTGCTAATCCAAATAAGGAATTGATAAAACCGGCATCTTCACCGTTCTCGGCATCTGTGGCTGCCTGTTGCAGTTTGATCAACGCCGCAGAAACTGTTAGGTTTTTGATGTCATTAGACGAGATACCATATTTATCTGCTAGCCCGCGTACTTTTTCGGCGAGATCACCTTTCCCGTCTGGACCCAATAGTGAATTTTTGATATCAGTGGCATGTTTCGAATTGTCGATCAAATGGTCAAAACCCTTGGAATTGGACACCTGGCGTACAATGTTTTCGAAGAACATGGTTTCACCACCGACGATATCAATTTTCGCTGTTTTAAGTGCTTCGGACAATACACTTGCCTGCGCTTGGGCAATATCTTTTTGGATGTTGATCTGTGCAAGTTCGATGTCACGTTCTTTTTGCAATTGTAATTTGAACTCTTCGTGATCCTTGCCCACACCATCCAGTTTTTTCATGGCTTCGGCTTTCTCTTCGATACCTTTTGCTTCGGCAAGAGCTTTCTCACGGACAACCTCGGCCTGTGCCAGACCTTCTTTGCGCATGGCTTCGGCTTTTTTCTCAATAACGTTAGCCGCAACAGTACCCTGCTTCTCTTCCGCTTCGGCTTTTGCGACCATTACTTCGGCTTCTGACAAACCTAATGCGGCTTCCTCTTTCGCTTGTGCTTCCGCTATGATCTTGCGGCTTTCGGCTTCTTTGAGTGATGCTTCTTTTTTCGCTTCGGCATCTATCAATAATTCCTGTGCACGTTTTTCTGCAATCTTACGCGCTGCTTCGGCGTCGATTACTTTTTTCTCTGCCTCTTGTTCTGCCGCAATTTTTGCTGCTTCAGCGGCTTTAACTGTAGAAATTAATTTCTCTTCCGCTTCTTGTGATGCTGCAATAACGCCAGCCTGTTTCTTCCGCTCTACTTCACGGAATACTTCAATATCTCTGACACCTTGTTGCTCTTCGATAACGCCTTTTTCCAATTGGACACGCTCTTTGATGACCCCTTGGATACTTTTCTTTTCGGTCTCGATCGAACGCTCTTTGTCAATCTGGGCTAAGGTAACAATACGCTCACGTTCGGTTTGTTCCAATGCGCGGTCTTTCTCTACGCGTTCGGCTTCCACAGCATCTGTACGTTGTTTGTTTTTCTCGGCAATAATAATCTGACGCAGCTTATTTTCTTCTTGTACGGCCAATTGCTCTTCGGTCGAAATGCGGACGCTTTCATATTTTAAGCGTTCTTCTTCACGTACTTTTGCGATCTCTGCTTCTTCACGGGCTTTGATATTATCAATTTCACGCTTTTGCTTTTCTTCTTTTTCAGCAAGCTGACGATCCAATTCTAAAATCGCTTCGCGAGCTTCGAC
The DNA here is from genome assembly GCF_013167215.1 of Sphingobacterium prati. Lineage (GTDB taxonomy): Bacteria > Bacteroidota > Bacteroidia > Sphingobacteriales > Sphingobacteriaceae > Sphingobacterium > Sphingobacterium prati. The sequence continues at coordinate 139,976 of NZ_JABJWY010000009.1, read as the reverse complement.
GTTTTGCTTTTTGATCAATTTCTCTTCGTCGCGACGGATGAAGTTGGCATTGATGTTTTGTTTTGCTGTCAGCTCTGTGATTTTTTTGATCCCTTCACTATCTAGGATATTGCTGGGGTTTAGATGCTCGATATCTGTCTGCTCCAGATAATCAATCGCACAGTCATCCAAAATATACCCATTTAAGTCTGTACCAATGATATCGAGGATCTCATCGCGAAATTCACGGCGTGCTTCATAGAGTTCGATAAAGTCGAATTTCTTACCTACGGTTTTTAGCGCTTCAGAAAATTTGGATTCAAAGATGCTCTTTAATGTTTCGGGTTCGCTAGCACGGTCACAACCCAGGTTTTGGGCAACGTTGATCACATCGTCCACATTTTTGTTGACACGGACAAAGAATGCTACTTTGATATCAGCACGGATATTGTCTTTACAGATCAGTCCTTCGCCCTGCATACGGGCTATCTCAATTTTTTTGATGGAGATGTCCATGATCTCCATCTTGTGGAATACAGGGACGACGTACATCCCCTTGTTGAAGGCGACTTTTGTTCCGCCGACTCCTGTCCGGACAATCGCTTTTCCCTGTGGGATTTTTTTATAGAAAGCACTCAGTACAACGAAGAATGCAAAGATTAGAAAGACAGCTAAACCGACAATCAGCAATATAATTCCGTTTAAGCCACTTAAAAATAAAAGAGGTTGATATAGCATATTGATTAGTATTTATTTAGATTTTAGTATTTATATATGAGTATTTGGAATTTAGTTGAGCAAAACTACGGCTTACCTATCAAGTCTTTAACCCTTGCTCCTTGTTCTTTTTTATTTTTCGATTAAATATTGTCAATGGTGATTTCCTTGGTGACATAATAATATTTTTTGTCCTTGGATTCATCCACAATGATGACATCATCGCCATAGCTGATCTTCTCGCCGTTATGACTTACAACATTAAGACGAATTGGGTCTTGTTGGACAATAAATTCAGCAGAACCTATTTTTTTGCCATCAATACTTGCGCGCATTTTGCCCATGCGGCCGAGGAAATCATGGCTTTCTTCGCCATTGTAGCCAATATTTTTGAACATTCTTACTAAGGGTTTGGTCAGAAAATGCATTAAAAAGAACGTAACGATAAAAACAGGAATTAGGATCAATACCGATTTTATACCCCAGGAAGCGATATTAATAAACAACGAGGATACGATGGTGATCGCCCAGCCAACGAATTTAAACATGGTTACAATAAGCATAATCGGTACTTTACCAACATTGATATAATCCATTGCTTTCGCAAAAAAGCCCGGTTCGGAATGCGTATCGGAATCTGTATGATGATGCGGATGATCTGATCCATCGGCATCAATGTCATGCGAGCCATCTACGTCACTGACGTCGGGAGTAGGGTGTAAGTCCACATCGGTATCCGCATCAAATAGATGCAGGCCATCGCCCATTAAAAACATAAATAACCAATACAACACAGACAGGCCTGTCAGGACGGTCATAATGCCATTTGACAATGGGTTGAATAAGATATTGATTAATTCTGTCATCGTATTTTCTTTTAAATTTTTTCTCTTTTGAAGGTGTAATGAAATGACCAGGAATTACCGTTCATTTCAAGGTCCTGCATAGCGACCAACTCCCAGCCCTGATTACCGAGATCGTTCAGAATCTTGTCGATTTTGTCCGAGTCCAATTTGGTACCCCAGAAGCCTTGGGGTTCAATTTTGACTGTTTTATACTCAAATTTCCGCATCGCCATTCAATTTTCGTTTTAATTCTTCCAGTTCACTGTTGACGGAATCTGAACCACCGATGGATTCATTGATTTCATCTACCTTGCTTTTGTTGCCCGTTGCGATTTCACCATACGCTTTCGCCAGTGCCTCGTCCTCTTCGACCTTTTCTTTCATGCGCTCCAACATGGAAATCGTGCTGTTAGAATCAATGTTGGCCAGTTGCCGGTTGACCATTTTAGCTGCATTGGAAACCTTGACCCGTGCTTTCAAAGTTGACAATTCACTTTCCCATTTAGCTATATTGAATTTAAGTATATCCACATTTTTATGTAATTCCTCTGCTGAGCTCTGATGAATCGTCGCTTGTTTTTCCAATTCAGTCGCCTCGATCAATAATTGTTTTTTCAGTAATAGGGCCTCTTTGGCTAAGCTTTCTGCCTTTTCGGTAGAAAGTTCTCCTTTTTGAGCCTTTTGCAACAATAAAATAGCTTTGTTCTCAAATTCATTGGCTTCTTCTTTTTTCTTTTCACAGTTATTCTGCGTGCGTATGGCTAACGCTTTTACTTTTGCATAAGCCTCTAACGATTGCTCCAGGTCTTCTTTCATCTCACGGATACCTTGCTCCGTCATTTTGATGGGGTCCTCCATTTTGTCCACTACAGCGTGGATTTCTGCTTGACCGATTCTGAAAATTCTCTTAAAAATATTCATTATTCTATAATTTTGAAAAACTTATTAACTGATTATAATATTCACTGATCAAAAGACTAAGTGAATTGATGGCTGCATCAAATTCATTCTGATCCAGATTATGTATCTGCAAAGTATATCGGAATATGACCTTTCTGCCATCCTCCGTTAAGGCAAATCCGCCATGTATGATATCTCTATTTTTTATGAGCAACGATCTGAGCATGTCCATGTTCTCGTTGTTTATGGTAAATAGATACTGCTCGAAAATTACGATGGGTTGTGCTATACCCACAATGAGATTGCGAATACCATCATCTTCGTTTTCAATTACAAAGACACCTTCTTTTTCATCCTTATGGGTAATATTATAACCGATGTTGGCGATATAATTTTCAATTTTTGAGAAGTACATAATCAAGTTTTTTATATATTGCACATATTCTTTGCATAAAGATAGTAAATTGCAAAAATATTTTGCAAGAAAAAATTAATTTTTTTTTAAAATGAGTAACGTCGGGAATAATATAAAAAAGCTGAGAAAGGTGAAAGGATTGAGTCAGCAGGCTTTTGGAGATGTTTTTAATCTTACCAGGGGGAATATTTCATCTTACGAAGAGATGCGTGCCGAACCAAAAATAGAGATTGTTCTAAAAATTGCAAATTATTTTGGCATTCCTGTGCAGCATTTGATTGAAAAAAATCTTTCCGTTAATGAGATTCTCAATTTTAACGATTATTTTCAGCCCGATACGCCTGCGGTGGAGGGCAAGCGATTGGCACAGGTTCCGTTATTGGAACGGGAGGCCTTGCTCGATGCCTGTACTTATGTATCAAAATTGAATGAGCTTCCAGTCATTGAGTTTCCGTTGCAGAGCCGCAACCGTTTTATTGCGATGGAATATATGGATGCTATACCCGCACCGGGTGATTTCATTGTAGCACCGCGCTCAATTCTGTTTTTTGAAGAAATTGATATTGAAAGTTTACATACGTTAAATAACGCCTTTGGATTGTGTTTTTCAGCGGAGGAATTCTTTATTGGAAAATATGTGACGGAGGAGCGGGAAATAAGTCTGGTGTTAAACGCCTGGAAAAAAGTCGACTTTATATTGTCCGAGAAAGGGAATTTTTGGAAATTGTATGGTAAATTCGAGCGAATATAGGCAATTACCCAGATCTATGTTTTTGTTACAATCATATTTTTATATGGTGGTGATTTCCGATGTTTAAATGCAAATGGAACAGTCAAATTGCAGATTTTTACAATTTACTTGTTTTTTATGAAAAAAAATATTTGGATTATGAATTAAAATAATTCAATTTTAAGTAGGTAAATAATTTTAATTTATTATAAACTTATTCGTTTCATGAACCCTTCATAATTTATTCAATCCTTTTTGGAGTGAATAAATCTGATCGCTTCATTACAATTTAAAAAACAAATTTATACAGATGAAAAAAATGGCATTATCTGCGGCAATTGCTGCACTTTTCTTTGCTTCTTGCAATAATGCGGACAGCAAAAAAGTAGAAACAAAAGATACAGTCACAACGGCTGATACACAAGGTGGTGTGGCGCAAACAACAACTACGGAAACAACAACAACGACAGCAGTTCCAAAATTTAGTTCTCCAGAAGCGCAACAGTTGGCAGACGATTATACAAAATATGTAAATGAGTATGTAGCTGCAGCAAAAAGTGGAGATGCAACCAAACTGCAGGAATTGGTTGGAAAACAACAAGAATGGGCTACAAAAACAGCAACAGCTGCTTCTAAATTAACACCGGAAGATGCCAAGCTATGGTCAGAGTATGCTCAAAAGTTGGCAGCAGAGTTAACTGCTAATGCAACAAAATAATTTAGATATAAGGGTATTTAAAAGAAAGTAGGGCAACAAGAGATGTCCTACTTTCTTTTAAATCTTTGAATCAGAACGGTAAATCGTCCTCCTCCTCTTCTGGTAATGCTGGGACATCATCTTTTGATCCACTTGGATCTGATAGAATCAAAAAGCTTTCGACTTTAATCTCCGTAATATATCTTTTCACGCCGTCAGCACTTTCGTAGTTGCGATAGGTGAGCTTTCCTTCGACCATCAACTTGGTTCCGCGGCTACATTTCTTTTCAATGGTATTGTTTTGGTTTCCCCAAATGACAAGTGTATGCCATTGCACTTCTTCGACCCACTCACCAGCCTTGTTTTTGAAAAGATCATTTGTAGCAAGACGTAAAACAGAATAGCTAGTTCCTGTTGATGTGGTTTTGATGACCGGATCATTCCCTAAATGACCGATTAATTGTACTTTGTTTCGTAATGTACTCATTTTGTGTAATTTTTAAATGTTTCTAATAATTCTTATTTTAGTCATTGGTCATAGCCTTTAATCGCGTTGAATGACCTTGAGCAAAGATGAAAAGGAGATGAGGTTATAATCGTCTGTTTACCATTTGTATTCGACTATAGTCGGTTGTAACCGTTTGTTGTCGCTTAACTTAGATTAAATACCATGGAAAAAGTCTGTTTGGAATGTGGGCAAAATATACGGGGGAGATCGGATAAGCGTTTTTGTGACGATTCTTGTCGAAATGCTTATAACAATAAACTGAATAGCGATCAGACCAATTTGATCCGTAATGTGAATAATATCCTGCGAAAAAACCGTCGTATTTTGTTGGACCTATTAGAAGGCGAGGGGATGATAAAAGTGCCGCGGGAGAAACTAAAAAGACAGGGTTTTGATTTCAAATTCCATACCCATACATTTGCCAATAGTAAGGGGCAGGTCTATAGTTTTATTTATGAGATGGGTTACCTTGTTCTGGAAAATGACTGGATATTGATTGTTCAAAAAAAGCCGCTTTAATCCATATTAATAACGTATTCCTTCGATGAATGCCTTTCTTCTCATATCAATAATTCTTTGTAGAAATGAATGCTACTGAATTTTGGAAAAAAGACTATTGACGTAACGGATTTTCCAGTATGCTCTTTCCGGGAAACTTCGGTCTGAGCAAACTGAATACTAGTTATTCTCAACTTACATCGGATCCTTTTATTCTAAAATAGTTTACTATTGTGAAGATGATAATCGCGGCATAATAGCACATTGGGATGAGTAGAAAAAGCCAGCTTTTAAAGATGTAATGTAAAGGCGAAGGTAGTCGGAAATGAAAAAAATCTGCTGCAAGGAGATAGCCTATAAAAGCTCCGAGAAATAAAAGACCGGTGGCATGTATGATGATAATCTTTTTTAGATGCCTGCTGTATTGTGCATCTTTATTTTGCTTGGTGTAGCCCATAATGGCCGGCACCAATAGGCCTAATAGTGGGTTGACCAGAAAAGTTAGGGAAGCTAGATAAAGGGCCTTTATGCTTCCGCTTTGGTTTTTGTCGATACTGATTTGATTTACATTTGGCATAATTAGTTGTTCTAAAGGAATTTCTAAAATCTGACTGATTTGTCTTAAACTAAAACCACTGATCTCTTCCGTTCCTTTTTCTATGCGTTGTACCGTTCTTAAAGATAGACCGGCTTGATTAGCAAGATCTTGTTGTGTCAGTCCTTTGCGCTTTCTCGATTGTTTGATAAGTTGATTTACTGTTTGACTTTCCATGAAACGAAAATGGTTAAAAGGTTGATGATTTTAAAAAAAACAATATGACAATAATATGCCAATGATATTTCAGATTCGTAAGTTATTAATAATCAAATATTTTGTATTATGAAAAATATTTTGAATCTTTGTAATCAATAAAATAATAATATAAATTAAAAAAACGGAAGAATATGTTTGCAACAATAAAAAACCCAGCTTCGTCCTCAAAGAAGAGCCTTGGGCATATTCTTCGGAATACCGCACTCTCCTAATCTTCTTTTCCAGACAATTTACTGGCGCTTGGACAGGACATCGTATTGTGATGTTTAACTCAACGACCATTTTGAAATGGTCTAGCCGATAAAAAGAAATGGTATCCTAGTGTGACTGGAGTTAGTCACCGGGAGCCTAATACAGATCATGTTTAAAAAAATTTATGAATTCAGTGAATAAATATGTCCTTCAGGCCCTGGATAATTATCCATATTATCTGGAGGATACGTTAGAATCCCTGTCTTATGCCTTGTCATACGACGAATCCAATACCATGGCATTGTGCTTAATGGGCCGGGTTTATTCGGAACAACTATTGGATTATGAGCAGGCAAGGAAATATTTCCAGGAAGCTTTAACTCACAATGTGAATGCCTTGGAAGTTTACCCTTATTTTATACAGACCTTGATTGACATGGGTGATTATGAGGCGGCAAAGAAGACTATAAAATATGCATTGACATTGCCCGGGATAGCCCTGACAGTAATCTTGATTAAGAAAGTACTGTTGCTTGAGAAATTAAAGAAGTATAAAAAGGCTTTAAAAGTTCTCAAAATGGCCAAGTTGGATAATATGTGCAGCGAATTATCCTCAACCTTAAAATCCATCGAAGATCGGATCAAGGGAAAAAAGGAAATGAGCAAGACAAGTAAAAAGCGAAGTAATTAATGATAATATACTTATTTCGGTTAAAAGGTCAAAAAATAAGCCCAAGATGAAATCTCATCTTGGGCTTTTATCAATATAGTTTAAGAATTATTCTGCTCTTAAGATTTTCGCAGCATCAACCATTGATTCTAAAGCGGCTTTAGTTTCAGGCCAAGCGCGTGTCTTCAAGCCACAGTCTGGGTTAACCCAAAGCTGCTCCGCAGGAACTACTGCTTTTGCTTTGCGCAATAGGTCTACCATCTCATCTTTACTTGGTACACGTGGGGAGTGAATATCATATACACCCGGACCGATATCGTTCGGGTATTTGAAATCACCGGCGAATGCATTTAATAATTTCATCTGAGAACGTGAAGTCTCAATTGTGATTACGTCTGCATCCATTGCTGCGATATCTTCGATCACATTGTTGAACTCAGAGTAACACATGTGTGTGTGGATCTGTGTGTCATCTTCTACATTGGATGAAGATACACGGAAAGCACGAACTGCCCAGTTCAGGTAATCTTTTTGATCAGCTTTGCGTAATGGTAAGCCTTCACGGATTGCTGGTTCATCAATCTGGATGATTTTGATTCCTGCTTTTTCCAAAGCTTGTACTTCATCCAGGATTGCCAATGCGATTTGGTAAGTTGTTGTCGAACGTGGTTGATCGTTACGTACGAAAGACCATTGTAAGATTGTTACAGGACCAGTCAACATCCCTTTAACCGGGCGGTTTGTCAAGGATTGTGCGTAAGAAGACCAGCGTACAGTCATATCTTGTGGACGGTATACATCTCCGTAGATAATTGGAGGTTTCACACAACGGGAACCGTAGGATTGTACCCAACCGTTTTGAGTGAATGCATATCCCGCCAATTGCTCGCCAAAATATTCAACCATATCATTACGTTCGAATTCACCGTGAACCAATACGTCGATATCCAATTGTTCTTGAAGACGTATTGTGTTTTCAGTTTCTTCAGCAATTGCTTTATCGTATTCTTCTTGTGTGATCGCTCCTTTTTTCAAATCAGCTCTCCATTTACGCACATCTTTAGTTTGTGGGAACGAACCGATCGTTGTTGTAGGGAATGCTGGCAAGTTGAACTTCGCTTGTTGTGCTGCTTTACGGTCAGCAAATACCGATGTACGCTTAGCATCGTCATCAGTAATATTGCTTGTACGTGTTTTAACTTCTGGTTTGTGGATCAATGGAGAAGTACGACGGCTTTCGGCGGCAGCTTTGTTTGCTTCAAAACGTTTTGCTGTTTCGGCATCAACTTCACCTTCAGCTAAGATCGCTAGATCTTTTACCTCTGCTAATTTTTGTTTTGCGAACGCTAACCAGTTTTTTACTTCTGCAGGTAATGATTGCTCATTGTGCTCATTGTCCAAATCAAAAGGAACATGCAACAAAGATGAGGAAGGGGCAACCCAAATACGGTCTTTTCCCAATGCATCAACCGCTTGTTTGATTTTAACCAATGATTTTTCATAATCATTTTTCCAGATGTTACGGCCCTCAACAATACCCAAAGATAATGTCAACGAAGCAGGAACTTTAGCTAAAACTGTATCCAATTGGTTTTCACCACGTACTAAATCCAAATGCAAAGCATGGATCGGTAAGTTAACCGCGATATCTTCGTTGTCTTTTAAAGCTTCGAAGTAAGTAGTAGCGATTAATTTGATATTTTTTGCAGCAGCAGCTAATTTCTCAAAAGTAGGTTGGTATAATGCTTTTACTTTTGCATCCAGATCCAAGGCCAAGAAAGGTTCGTCAATCTGAACATATTGTGCACCAGCTTCTGCCAATTTAGACAGGATTTGCTCATACACCGGAACCAATTTGTCCAATAGGTCGATACGGTCGAAACCAGCTTCTTTTTCTTTACCGATCAAAAGGTAAGTGATTGGGCCAAGTAAAACTGGTTTTGTCTCAATACCTAATGATTTCGCTTCGTTGTATTCGTTCAAGAATTTCTCGGAAGTCAATTTGAATTCTTGGTCCTTTGTGAATTCGGGAACCATATAGTGGTAATTGGTATCCAACCACTTGGTCATTTCCATTGCAGTCACGTCAATTCCTTCTTGCTGGAAACCGCGGGCCATAGCAAAATATAAGTCTAAGCTGTAGTTGTTGTCAACTTTATTCAATAAAGAATGATAACGAGCAGGAATAGCACCAACAGTAAGGGTTAAATCCAATACTTGATCATAAAAAGAGAAGTCATTGGAAGGGATCAAATCTATTCCAGCATCTTTTTGTGTTTTCCAATTGCCTTCACGAATCTTTTTTGCTGTGTCCAATAATTCCTCAACAGAAGATTTTTTAGCCCAATAGGCCTCATTGGCTTTTTTCAATTCGCGGAACGCGCCCACACGAGGGTAACCTAAATTGTTAGTCAATAACATAATAATGTTTTTAATATTTCTTTTTCAACTATATTTCTTGCTAGAGAGAAGGACACACTAGAATTCGGTGACTTCGGCTTATCATTCCCTATCGTGTAGGGTAGAATTTAGCACCTTGTCAAGGGACAGGTTGCTAAGGCTTCATCGGGTCTATTCCCTCTGCCTTTCTCTATAAGCGACGCTAAGTTAGCACATTTTTTTTTGATATGCAAATTTTATATAAAAGTGCATTTATTTTTTATATTCTACTAAGGATAGAAATGTTTTATTTCTTTCTTTTCATTGGAAAGCAGGGTGAAATCGATAATTAGTATTCCACCCCATCGCCTTTAGCTCACCAAGAGTTTGTAACCTTTTCCATGGACGTTGACGATTTCGACCTTGCTATCTTCTTTTAAATATTTCCGAAGTTTGCTAAGAAATACGTCCATACTTCTTCCCGTGAAATAATTGTCGTCATGCCATATTTTCAATAAAGCTTCTTCACGGGTCAATACATCATTCTTTTTTAAACAGAGCAAACGAAGTAACTCGGCCTCTTTGGTTGATAGTTTTTGCATCTGACCCTTATAGGAAATTTGTTGGCTTGTATAGTCAAAGAAGTAATCTCCAATTTCAAACTTATCTGCAACTACTTCGTCTTCTTTATCTCTGACACTTCGTTTCAATAAAGCATTTATCCGAAGAAGTAGCTCCTCAACACGGAATGGTTTAGTAATATAATCATCCCCACCTAATTCAAATGCTTCAGTCTTGTCTTCCATCATGCCCTTTGCAGTGGCAAAGATAATCGGTACTGTGCTATTTGTTTTTCTGATTTCACGGCCTACGGTAAAACCGTCTTTTTTAGGCATCATGACATCAAAAATGCATAAGTCATAATCATTTTTTTTGAACTGGGAAACGGCTTCTTCACCATCTGTACAGAGTGTAACGTCAAATTTTCCCTTTAATTCGAGATAATCCTTTAAAAGATCCCCCAAATTGGGATCATCTTCTGCTAATAATATCTTTTGCATAATGAATCTATTAATTTTCACTAATGTTCCTTGAATATACAAAAAAGGAACGTGTTATTTTTTTACGGGCAAAATTACTTCGAAGGTTGTGCCCTTATCTTTTTCACTTTTTACAGTGATCCTTCCATTAAGTCTTCTCAATATATCCTGGACATAACTGAGGCCCAGGCCAAAGCCTTTAACATTGTGGACATTTCCGGTAGGAATGCGATAAAATTGATCGAATATCTTTTGTAGGTGATCCCGGCTCATTCCGATTCCGTTGTCAGCAATGGTGATAACAATATTATCGCCAACATTTTTGGAATTAATATTCACATGTAGATCTCCTTTACTATACTTAATCGCATTATCCAATAGGTTGTAAAACACGTTTGAAAAATGCAGTTCATCCCCCACAACGATATCTTTTGTTGCTGCAAGGTCAACACTGAATTGCCCGCCTATATTCTGCATACGTAATTGCATACTGTCTGTCACTGCTGAAACGAGGTCATTAATATGTACATCGTCACGGTCAAGTTTTAGGGTTTCTTTCTCAAGTTTTGCTAGATCTAATACACGTTCGATATGATTTCCAAGGCGAACATTCTCATCGTAGATGATATTGGCGAGTTTCTGCACACGATTGTGGTCCGCATTGATATCAGGGTCCTTGAGCGATTCACTGGCAATCATGATCGTAGCCACTGGGGTTTTAAACTCATGTGTCATGTTGTTGATGAAATCGGTTTTCATTTCAGACACTTTCTTTTGTCTGAAGATAATAATAAGTGTATAGGCAAAACATCCGACCAAAAGGAACAGTAGCGCTAGCATAGGGAGTAACAAATAGCCCATGTTGTCCGCTATGATTGCTTTTTTATTTGGAAAGTATATGGTTAACTTTCCCGGAGCAGCGCCAATATCGCCTTTAAATAGCGCTGTGGAATATTTTGTGGTGTTTTTAGGAGTGTTTAATTCCGCTTCGTTGAGAATATTATTTAGCAAAATATTGCTTGTGCTCCATATTTCAATATTAAACGGTACTTTGATATCACGTTGAGCCAATTCTTCCTTCAGGAGTTCTTGAACGATAATAACGTTTAATCGATCCTTTAATGGTCTTTTGGCAAGTTCCATTCCGATGGCGACGTCTTCGATGTAGTCGGCTTTTTTGCCGCCAAGCATCGCGACGGAGTCATAAACATTGAAACCATAGCCTGCATTTTTTTTGGAAAGCCTGTTTAATTTGGTTTCTAGTTCAAAAATTCGTTTGGATAGCTTAGGATTGGATCTTGGCGGGAGTGCTACGATACTCTTGCCAAGTAGCCGCTTAAAATCATCGATATGTACGATCAAAAATCGCGTGCTGTCGTCTTTAGCTTCGATACGAGGAATTGTTTTTGTCGCTGAAACAATAACATCCTCTTGATAATATAGCCCATTTGTTGGCGTTTTGACAATATTGATTTCAACGAGATCCTGATATTGGGTTCTTTTGACGTAAGTCTCGTAGAACCAATTTTCAATGTTAATAATGTTTGGATAGGTTGCCTTTAATCTATCTTCTTCAAGTTTGTACTTTTGATAGATTTGATCCAGCTTGGCCCTAAGATTTTCAATTTGGGTTTGAAGCTGGAGCTGCTCTGTCAATTGCTGTTGTTTAGCTTGCTCGCGTTTGGACTTTTCGATATTACGTTCTTGTTGTACCTTGGCGAAATCTACGACCTCACGACGCTCGAGCTTCCCCGCAACAGCTGTAAGTGCAGCATTGACTGATTCATCAAAAAGCTGGGATTTTTGACGATAGGAATCCCGCAGAAAATAGAATTGCATGGCCAATACCCCAATCAACGCCAAAGACATCAGTCCAATGATTAATACAATACTATTTTTCTTCATTTAAGTTATGTTTTGCAAATGAATATTCTCAAGGGCATCAGCCCATAAACACTGAATTGCAGGGCTATTCTCTTAACCAATATCGTTGTTTACTTGAACTGTTACAAATATAAAGATGCTAACTTGTTTTGAAGCTGTTTTAACAATGTTTAACAGCAATTGCTTTAAATCTTGGTTATGTTATTGTAAATTAGGAGTTAAAATAGATTATGTTATGAAAACTTATGTATTATCATTGGCATTATCTTTTACAGTGGGAATTGCCATTGGTCAAATTAAGCAAAAAGAGTACCGTCCTTTATTACAGGATAAACACTCCAAGATGCCCGTTCTGGGATTAGATACGGCCTCAGCAAAGTATAATATGCCCGTTCAGAAATTCAAAAAGCTGGATAGTCTAGCGCCTATGCCGGGGACAGAGAAAATACCCAAGAGAAAAAAATCACAGCGTGACTCATTAAGGTTTAAGCTATTGGAAGATAGTTTAAAAAAAGAAAGGCATTCGCGTTAAGAGAATGCCTTCCTTATTATGATCCTATTTCTTATAGCTGAGAAACGCGGATTGTATTTGTTTTGCCTTTTTCAATTAACGGTGTAGAGGCTGTGTTAATGATAATTGATCCTGGTGTAACGTAGTTGTTTTTTACGATAAATCTATTGACATCATGGATAGAGCCATCTGTACTTTCGAATTTGTCGTAAATGAATGTTTTTACGCCCCAAAGCAAACTCAACTGTTTCAGAAGTGTCTGCGTGCCTGTAAACACCAAAATATCTACATTTGGTCTATAACTTGTAATTTCAAATGCCGTTGCTCCCGAAGAGGTTAATACAGCGATTGCCGAAGCATTAGTTTTTTGAGCAAGATATACTGAAGAAGCGCAAATAGCGTCTGGAATAAGGGTTCCATCGTGAATTTCACTAACTTTCTCATTATAATAAGGATAAGAAGTTTGTTCCACGTGGATAATAATCTTGCTCATTGTTTCGATCACGATCTCTGGGAATTCACCTACCGAAGTCTCTCCACTTAACATCACTGCATCTGCACCATCCAATACTGAGTTGGCAACATCGTTTACTTCCGCACGTGTAGGGCGGGGTGTAGTAATCATGCTTTCCAGCATTTGTGTAGCGATAATGACAGGTTTTGAAAGGTCTCTACATTTTTGTACAATGATCTTTTGAAGTCCCGGTACCTCTTCCATTGGAAGTTCAACACCCAAGTCACCACGAGCAACCATAACAGCATCGGTAGCTTCGATGATGGCATCGATGTTTTCGATTGCTTCAGGTTTTTCTACTTTCGCGATTACACGTGCATGGCTTCCTTTTGCAGCAATAATTTCTTTACATTGTGCAATATCTTCTGCCGAACGAACGAATGACATTGCAATCCAGTCAGCTCCGTGGTCCAATGCAAAGTTTAAGTTATCTAAATCTTCTTCAGTCAAGGAAGGAATGGATACTTTTGTGTTTGGTAAGTTTACGCCTTTACGTGAAGTAAGAACACCGCCATGCACTACTTCACAGGTAACAGTGTCTTTATGGTTGGTCTCTAAAACACGAAGTTGAAGTTTTCCGTCATCAAGTAATATGATTTCGTTGGCTTCAACATCGTTTGGAAAGTTTTCGTATGTAATGTAGATTCTGTTTTCATCTCCAATGAGTTCATGTGTTGTGATTTCTACTTTTGAACCATTGACGAGAACAGCACCGCCTTCTTTCATTTTTCCGATCCGAATCTTTGGACCTTGTAAGTCGGCTAAGATGGCAACATTGAATCCGGTTTCATTATTTATTGCATTTATGGTTTCGATTACCTTAAGGTGATCTGCCTGGCTGCCATGAGAGAAATTCAACCGGCACACATCAACCCCTTTGGCAATCATGTTGGTCAAAACTTGTTTGTCTGCCGAAGCAGGGCCTAATGTTGCGACAATTTTAGTCCTTTTTTGAACTTTTTCCATCTGTTTATTTTGTATTTTTAATGTTCTTCAATTATGACAACAAACAGCAAGCCGTATTGTTGTCTTTTGTAAAAACTAAATCGACTTAATTTAGATTTTAAGTTGGGTGTATTTGCTACACTAACCTACAGTCTGCTAAAATATGAGATTTTCTTTAGATTTCAATATTTTTGGAGATATTTCTTTTGCGATGACCACCTCTGGTAATTTGCTGATCCTTTTGATTATATATTCGACATCGTCTTCACAGATGTAATTTTTAATGATGACGAAGAAATCAAAATGGGGATTTTCGGGAATTAAAAAGGTTCCCTCAATACTTTTGTTATTAATGAGAAAATACTCTGTATCCGAATCAGGACTGAGGTAATGAAAAGCGGTGAAGTGGTAGCTTATTTTTTTCTTAGCATCAAAGATGATATGATATTCAAGCTCTTCTTCTGATTTATTTTTTGGACGGCCATCGTGATCATATTTGCTCTCTTTGCCTCTGGAAAAATCCAAATTTGTCACTTTGTTGATAAAATGGCAGAGACGGTAATCTTTCAGTGGGCAGGTGATGGCGAGTAGGGTGAAATCTAACTCTTCATCCATGTCCATATCTAACCTTGCTACTAACTTATTGACCACTTTTTTCCTAAAATATATGTTCTTATACGAACGAAGGTACTAATAATTTTAAGGTAGGAATATACTTTTTGTGTAAAATTTGAGTTAATTAGCTGAGTGTTTGGAATACAAAATAATTTTTGTTATACTTGAACTAAGTTAATATAGAGTGGGTTAGCTAGTATAAGACGCGAATAAGTTCGGTCGCCTAACATGGTGACTTTCATCTTAATATCGATTTAGGTTTGAATTTTGATGAAATTTATTTTTCTTTGCACAGATTTATTAAACAATTAAACTATAAAATCATGTCAGATATCGCTTCAAGAGTAAAAGCAATTATCGTTGAAAAATTAGGTGTAGACGAAAACGAAGTAACACCAGAAGCTTCATTCACTAATGATTTAGGTGCTGATTCACTTGACACTGTTGAGTTGATCATGGAGTTTGAAAAAGAATTCAACGTTGCTATTCCTGATGATCAAGCAGAAACTATTGGTACTGTTGGTCAAGCAATCGCTTATTTAGAAAAAAACGTTAACTAACTAATTTAATTAGGCTAATCGTAATAAATGGAGCTTAAAAGAGTAGTAGTAACAGGATTAGGCGCCCTTACACCAATTGGTAATACCGTCTCAGCTTACTGGGAGGGATTAATAAATGGTGTAAGCGGAGCTGCTCCTATTACGCATTTTGATGCGTCAAAATTCAAAACTCAGTTTGCGTGTGAGGTAAAGGGGTTTGATCCACATGATTTTATGGATCGTAAGGAAGCTCGTAAAGTCGATCCTTTTGTACAGTATGCAATTGCGTCTACTGATGAGGCAATTAAAGATGCTGGCTTAGATTTTGAAAAATTAGATACAAATCGTATCGGAGTGATTTGGGGCTCAGGAATTGGTGGGTTGACAACTTTCACAGAAGAAGTTGCCAACTTTGCAAAAGGGGATGGAACACCACGTTTCAATCCTTTCTTTATTCCTAAGATGCTCGTTGATATTGCTCCAGGACATATTTCAATGCGTCATGGCCTTCGTGGTCCTAACTTTTCGGCAGTGTCGGCCTGTGCCTCTGCTACCAATGCAATGATTGATGCTTTCAACTATATTCGTATGGGAAAAGCAGATGTTATTGTTACCGGTGGATCAGAAGCGACAGTCAACGAAGCTGGAATCGGTGGATTCAATGCTATGCATGCTTTGTCTACAAGAAATGATGATCCCAAAACAGCTTCTCGCCCTTTTGATAAAGACAGAGACGGTTTTGTTTCGGGAGAAGGTTCAGGTGCCTTGATCTTAGAAAGCTTAGAACATGCCTTAGCACGTGGTGCAAAAATCTATGCAGAGATTGCCGGTGGTGGAATGAGTGCTGATGCGCATCATATCACAGCTTCGCATCCGGAAGGGTTGGGCGCTAAATTGGCAATGACAATGGCTGTCAATGATGCAGGTATGGATTTCTCGGATATTGATTACATCAATGTCCATGGAACATCGACACCGGTCGGCGATATCAGTGAAACGAAAGCTATTGTTGACCTGTTTGGTGAACACGCATATCAATTGAATATCAGTTCAACTAAATCAATGACGGGACACCTTTTGGGTGCTGCAGGGGCGATAGAGACTATTGCTTCTATCTTGGCTGTGCAAAATGATATTGTCCCACCGACAATTAATCACTTCACAGACGATCCGGAAATTGATAATAAATTGAATTTTACATTCAATAAAGCGCAAAAACGTATCGTTAATGCAGCGTTGAGTAATACATTTGGATTCGGTGGGCATAACGCTACCGTGATTGTAAAAAAATATAAAGCTTAATGTTTGATCCTTCAAACATGGTTTGGTAATATGAGCTAGCGACAGGTTCTTTAATTAGAACTTGTCGCCTTATTTTTAGATGAGATGCCTTTTTCAAGGATATACAAGTTATATGTTTCACCGGATCGGGAATATGTTAGGAAACTAAAAAACCTACTTGGTTTTATTCCCGGGAATGTGCATTTGTACAAGATGGCATTCAGACATAAGTCTGTTGCGGTAACGATCAAAGAAGGGGCGAAGAACAGTAATGAACGTTTGGAATTCTTGGGTGATGCTGTTTTAGGTTCGGTCGTTGCCGAATTGTTATTCAAGAAATACCCGTATAAAGACGAAGGTTTCCTGACCGAAATGCGTTCCAAAATTGTCAGCCGTGCAAACCTGAATCAGCTTTCCAGAAAATTGGGATTCAACGAAATGATACAGTTTGATGCCCGGATGATTAGCTTTCCAAATAAGCAGGGATCACTATTAGGTGATGCTTTTGAGGCATTGATCGGCGCGGTGTACCTTGACAAGGGCTATGTATTTACGAAAAGTTTTTTGCTGAACCGAATTATTAAACCACATGTTGATATCCAATTATTGGAACAAACTGAGACGAATTTCAAGAGTCGGTTGATCGAGTGGTGCCAGCATACAGGAAAAGAAATCCTATTCCAGCAAACGGACAATCCAGAAGGTGAATCTTCAAAAATGTTTAGCATCGAGGCCGTTGTGGATGGGGTGGTATGTGGCTTAGGCCGTGATTTTAATAAAAAGTCAGCTGAAAAGCTGGCTGCGGAAAAAGCCTGCGAATTTCTTAAAATTCTTGAAGTAGAATAAGAGATTTTTATTCTTTAATGTATTTAGTACGCCGCTAAATATTAACTTTGCCAAATATGGCAGTAGTAAAACCTTCTTTGGCGAAAGGAACCCGAGATTTTTCGCCTTCCGAAATGATCAAACGTAATTATATTTTTGACACATTGAAAGCTGTGTTTAAAAAATATGGTTACAATGAAATACAAACCCCTTCATTTGAGAATTTAACAACCTTAACCGGTAAATACGGTGATGAGGGCGATAAATTGATCTTTAAGATCCTCAATTCTGGAGATTATTTGGCAAAAGCTCCGGATAATCTACTTCATGATAAAAATTCGAATAAACTAATCCCACATATCAGTGAAAAAGCGCTTCGATATGATCTGACGGTGCCTTTTGCGCGTTACGTTGTAATGCATCAAAATGATATCTCTCTACCGTTTAAGCGTTTTCAGGTACAACCTGTTTGGCGTGCAGACCGCCCGCAAAGAGGGCGATACCGAGAATTTTATCAATGTGATGTGGATGTGGTGGGCTCGGAAAGTTTATTGAATGAGGCGGAATTTGTGCTGATTTATCAGGAAGCTTTTGAGCATTTTGGGTTGAAGGATTTTAATATTAAAATCAATAACCGGAAGATCCTTTCCGGTATTGCGGAAATTATTGGAAAACCGGAGCTTATTGTCGATATGACGGTCGCTATTGACAAATTGGATAAGATCGGTCTTGATGGCGTCAATAAAGAGTTGCTTGAAAAAGGCTTTACCGAAGCTGATTTAAACCTGTTGAAACCTATCATCTTATTGGAGGGCTCAAATGAGGAGAAGCTTTCTTCGCTAAAATCTGTCTTAGCAGCATCTTCCATTGGCTTAACTGGAGTTGCAGAAATTGAGGAGGTCTTTGAGTATATTGCCAAGTTGGGCACCAATACTGAATTATTGACCCGTATTGTGGACTTGGATATTACATTAGCCAGAGGTCTGAATTACTATACAGGTTGTATCTTTGAGGTGAAAACAAATGAAGTTACCATGGGAAGTATAGGTGGCGGTGGACGCTATGATGATCTTACAGGCATGTTTGGTCTGAAGGGACTGACAGGTGTAGGTGTTTCCTTTGGTGCTGATCGTATATACGACGTATTGGAAGAACTGAATTTATTTCCAACGGGCAAAGCGGATTCTACTAAGCTTTTGATCATTAATTTTGATAAACAACTTGAAACCTATACATTGAGTTTGCTCAATAAACTTCGTAAAGAAAATATTGCAGTAGAATTATATCCTGCGCCAGTGAAGCTGAAAAAGCAAATGGGGTATGCTGATGGGAAGGGCATACCTTATGTCCTATTGGTTGGTGAAGAAGAGGTCTCCTCGGGTGAATTGTCCCTCAAGGACATGGAAAGTGGGGAGCAGGTGAAGGTTACGGAAAACGAGCTTATCCAAAAACTTCGTTAGTAAATAATTTGTATAAAATAGATTAAGCCAAATGATTATTAAGTCCTTTGGCTTTTTTATTTCATAAGTTTTTGATTTATTTGATTGTGCCGTTCATTTATTTGTTAAAAAATGCTATATACTTTAAATCAAATGTCTTAGAAGTGTCTTAAAGTAGAAATAAAATTGATTTTTGACCAAGGAAATTCATCCAAAATTATTAGATTTGTAGTCTAGAATTGTAAGAAAATCAAAACTTTGAAATGAGTTCAACACCTATAACAAAAGAGACATATTTGGAGTGGTATAAGTCTATGTTACTTATGCGTAAGTTTGAAGAAAAAGCAGGTCAACTTTACGGACAGCAAAAGATTCGTGGTTTCTGTCACTTGTACATAGGACAAGAGGCAGTAGTCGCTGGGACGATGTCGGTTATCAAACCTGAAGATTCTTTAATCACTGCTTATCGTGATCACGCCCACGCTTTGGCTAAAGGCGTTTCTGCAAATGCTTGTATGGCTGAATTATATGGAAAGATCACAGGTTGTTCAAAAGGTAAAGGAGGCTCTATGCACTTCTTTTCTAAAGAACATAAATTCATGGGTGGCCATGGTATTGTCGGGGGTCAGATTCCTTTAGGTGCTGGCATTGCATTTGCTGAGAAATATCTTGGTACAGATAATGTAAATATCTGTTATATGGGCGATGGAGCTGTACGTCAAGGTGCATTCAACGAAACACTTAACATGGCGATGTTATGGAAACTTCCTGTTATCTTCGTTTGTGAAAACAACGGTTATGCGATGGGTACTTCTGTACAACGTACGACCAATATGCAAGATATTTACAAAATGGGCTTAGGTTTTGATATGCCTTCTGCTCCGGTAGATGGAATGGATGTTGTGGCTGTACACAACGCAATGGACGAAGCTGTTCAACGTGCCCGTGCTGGCGAAGGCCCTACATTCTTAGAAATCCGTACTTACCGTTACAAAGGACACTCGATGTCTGATCCTGCAAAATATCGTACAAAAGAGGAATTGGAAGCGTATAAAGACCGTGATCCAGTATTGTCTACTAAACACGCTATTTTGGAAAATAACTATGCAGATGATGCTTGGTTTGCTGAGGTTGAAGCTGACGTGAAGAAAGTAGTTGAAGAGTCAGTGAAATTTGCGGAGGAATCTCCATATCCAGATGCTGATGAATTGTACAAAGATGTCTATGTACAACAAGACTATCCATTTATTTTAGATTAATACTCTTTAACTTGATAATATAATACAGAATGGCTGAAGTAGTAAGAATGCCGAAAATGAGCGATACAATGACCGAAGGGGTCATCGCAAAATGGCACAAAAAAGTTGGTGATAAAGTAAATTCTGGTGATCTGGTAGCTGAAATCGAAACGGATAAAGCTACAATGGACTTTGAGTCTTACCAAGAAGGTACACTTTTATATATTGGCCCGAAAGAAGGTGAAGCAGTAGCTATAGATGCTGTTATCGCTGTTTTGGGAGAACCTGGTGAAGATTTTCAGGCTTTGTTGAGTGGAGACGCTCCAGCCGCTGAAAAAGCACCGGAAAAAACCGAAGAAAAAAAAGTAGAAGAAGTTTCTGGTTCAGAATCTTCGGCTAGCAACGTAACTCCTGAGGAATTGGGATGTACTGTAATTACAATGCCATTGTTGAGTGATACGATGAAGGAAGGGGTTATCGCACAATGGAACTTCAAAGTCGGTGATACGATTAAATCGGATGATGCTATTGCTGATGTCGAAACAGATAAAGCAACAATGGAAGTTACAGCTTATGCAGATGGTACATTGTTATATGTCGGTCTTGAAGCTGGAGAAGCTGCAAAAGTAAATGATATTATAGCAATTGTTGGTCCTGCTGGCACTGATATTACACCTTTGTTAAATCAAAAATCTGCTCCAGCGAAAACAGATACTGCGGAAGCTGCTCCTAAAGCTGATTCCGCTCCGGCTGCAACTGCTGCCCCGGTTTCATCTGCTACTAGCGACGACTCTCGTGTGAAAGCTTCACCTTTGGCACGTAAGATTGCAAAGGAAAAGGGTATTAACTTGAGTGATATAAAAGGTTCAGCCGATGGTGGTCGTATCGTGAAAAAAGATGTGGAATCTTTTGTTCCGGCTACAGCTAAACCAGCTGAAACAAAAGCTGCTGATGCGCCTGCAACAGAAACAAAAGCAATTACTTTACCTACGTATGTCGGTGAAGAACGTTATACAGAGAAACCTGTCAACCAAATGCGTAAGACAATTGCACGTCGTTTGGCTGAGTCATTGTTCACTGCGCCGCATTTCTATTTGACAGTGTCTATTGATATGGATAATGCCATGGCGGCCCGTGCTCAAATTAATGAGATCGCACCAGTAAAAGTGTCTTTCAATGACATCGTTGTGAAAGCTGTTGCCGTAGCATTGAAAAAACACCCAGCTGTGAATTCTTCATGGCAGGGAGATAAAATCCGTTTCAACGAACATACCAACATCGGTGTTGCTATGGCTGTTGAAGATGGCTTGTTAGTTCCTGTCGTACGTTTTGCGGATGGTAAATCATTATCGCATATTTCTGCTGAGGTGAAAGATTTTGCTCAAAAAGCGAAAGCGAAGAAATTGCAACCGGCAGATTGGGAAGGATCTACCTTTACGGTTTCTAACCTAGGTATGTTCGGAATTGACGAATTTACATCTATCATTAATTCTCCTGATGGAGCTATCCTTTCTGTAGGAGCTATCCAGGCGGTTCCTGTTGTGAAAAATGGTGCTGTAGTTCCCGGTAACGTAATGAAAGTAACTTTGGGCTGTGATCACCGCGTGGTTGATGGTGCAACAGGTGCTGCATTCTTACAGACTTTAAAAGCTTTGGTTGAAAATCCAGTTAGATTATTAGCATAGATTTTATAAACCAATAAAATATTAGCCACTTTAGAAATAAAGTGGCTTTTTTTGTGCTAAAAATTCGTTTTTTTATACTAAAATCTTCATTTTAGCATTATTATCTTTACACTAGGTTCTTTATTAAAAATCAAAGAGAATACACATTCATTTAGTGCAGACATGAGATAATTGCGGTGAATAAATCGTATGACAATTAAGTAAAGACGCCCTTATTAAGACGGGAAAACATAACACAAAAATAGAAATCCAGGAGACGCAATACGTGAAATTATTTTTTTTAAAGGGAATGGTAGCTCTTTTGTTGGCATCTACAGTTGCCTGTAGTTCAAAAGAGAAAAAACAAAAAGAAGCGGCAATAGCACAGGCAAAAATAGATAGTACAAGACTTATTTACAATCCGCAGCATGCAGATCCCAAGATCGATGCTTTTATGAAAAACCTGCATTCAAAGTCCGCTTTTAATGGAAATGTGCTGGTGGCAAAGGATGGTAAAATTCTATATCAAAATACATTCGGCTGGGCCAAC
Source organism: Sphingobacterium prati (assembly GCF_013167215.1). Classification (GTDB taxonomy): domain Bacteria; phylum Bacteroidota; class Bacteroidia; order Sphingobacteriales; family Sphingobacteriaceae; genus Sphingobacterium; species Sphingobacterium prati. Next base: position 117,587 of record NZ_JABJWY010000009.1, on the reverse strand, counting down.
TATCTAAAACGTGATAGCTTGGAAATTGATGATAAGTTTGAATTGGCGTCAGTCTCCAAACCCTTGACCGCTGTTGGTACATTGAAGCTGGTCGAAGCAGGAAAATTACGTTTGGATCAAACAATTAATGATTTTTATCCAGATTTTCCTTATCCTGGGATTACGATCAAAATGCTATTGACTCATCGGTCAGGGTTACCGAACTATGTTTATTTTTCGGAGAAACATTGGCCGGACCGCAAAAAAGGGATGACCAATCAGGATGTTATGAAAATGCTAACTGAGTTTAAACCTAATCGATATGGGGCTCCTGGTGGGCGGTTTTTCTACAATAATTCCAATTTTATGGTTTTGGGAGCAATAATCGAGAAGGTATCGAAACAGGACTACGCAACATATATGAAAGACAGTGTTTTCAATGTTGCAGGAATGACTAATACGGCTGCGTTGTCAAAGGCTGTATACGAAAAGATACCGACCAATGTCATCGGACACGATAAGATATGGCGAAGATCGGTGGTACAGAATTTTCAGGATGGACCGTTGGGAGACAAAGGAATTTATAGTACGGTAAGAGACCTTTACCGTTTTGATTTAGCACTTCGTGATGGGCGCTTATTAAAACAATCGACGTTGGATTCGGCATACCGGGGTTACCCTGATGCAAAGAAAGGTATTTTTAGCTATGGATATGGGTGGCGTACTTTTGAACATGGCAATGATCATATTGTTTATCATACCGGATGGTGGCACGGTTTTCGTCATATCTATGTACGGGATTTGAAAAGAAATATTGTTATTGTTTTACTTTCAAATATGACAAATGGTAGCTTGGTAAAATTGGACGAACTCTATAAAATTTTAGGTATGCCTGTTTTACGCAAGAATGCTTATAGCACCCATGGTGACTTTATTATAGATGAATAATTTTATGCTTATCAATAATAAAACGAGCGGATAATTTTGCTTCAGTCGTTAATAATTGGGTACTCGGTATTGAAGAAAACAATATGCCTGTCCTTAAAAGATAAATCATTATTGAACAAAGAAGTATAAGGATGAAAAAGACATTAATATTAGGAGCTAGTACAAACCCTTCGCGCTATTCAAATAAAGCAGCGAATATGTTGCGTAAACACGGACATGATATCGTTAACATCGGTTTGAGCGGGGGGGAAGTAGCGGGTGTTCCTATCGAAAAGAAGGGTGACATACACAGCGATATTGATACGGTAACGATGTATCTCGGCGAGCCGAATCAAAAAGAATATTATAATTATATTTTGGATACAAGACCAAAGCGTATTATTTTTAATCCGGGTGCGGAAAATGCTGAATTGGAGCAATTGGCCATGGAAAATGGTATTAAAACTGAAAGAGCCTGTACTCTTGTATTATTGAGTACAGGTCAGTTTTAGATTTTGGATTTCTGGATCAATTCGACTGACAGATATTTTGTGATAAAATAGTTTGTCAGACCGATCGTATTGCTATCTAGGGTCAAACTTGATACTTTTATATCGCAATGTTCTTTTAAGATCGCCATCGTATATGAATTGATTGCTTGTTGTATAGGGATTGTAATTAATTCATTAGCTTTTGCAATTTTGCCACCCAATACAATCAATTCAGGATTGAGCAGCTGGATCAGCGATGCAAATGCTTTCCCCAAGTTTGTGCCCAGTTTGGAGATTTGGTTTATTGCAAATTGATCACCTTTATTAGCCGCTTCGATAACGTGAGTTGGTGTTAGGTGGTCTAACTCTTCTTTCTGCAACTCATTAAGTTTAGTCAGTTCACCTTTTTGGATCTCCTGTTTTGCATTGTTGACCAAGGCAATTCCGGAAGCGACGGTTTCAAGACATCCTCTTTTGCCACAGTAACACAATTCCCCATTATCAATGAAAGGCATATGTCCTACTTCGCCGGAATAGCCATCCCGTCCGAGATAAACTTCACCATTGGAAACTATTCCAAGACCTATTCCCCAGTCCATTAAGATAATTAGGCTATTTTTGGTGTTTTTAGCTAAACCAAATTTTAACTCTGCATATGCAGCCCCTTTTACATCGTTGAGTATATATACCGGTTTTTTGTATTTGTCTTCGAAGTAAGCTGTAATAGATTGAGATGCATCGTGTAAAAATGTCTCATTTGTTCCTTCATCAGCGTTAATTAACCCCGGCATACTAATAATTAAGCCAGTTAGATTCGCAGTATCTACAGCTTTTTCTAGCAGATACTGATCAATAATTTGAGTAATATCACGCAGATTATCGGCATTGCGGGATAGTTCGTTGTCCAGTTCAACAGTTTCCGCAACGATATTGTGGTTGTTGTCCATGATACTCAATGTAATGGAAAACCGCTGGAGTTCTACGCATAGTACTTGGAACAGTCCATCGCATAGCCGATAGAGATTTGGTTTGCGGCCACCGATAGATTCTCCCTTATCAAACTGACGTACGATGTTGTCCTCCAATAGTTCTGCGATTAGGCTGTTGACTGTTGGAAGACTTAGCGAGAGATTTTTTACGATGTCATTTACTGATACAGATCCTAATTCGGCTATTAATTTTATAATAGAAAGTTTGTTGAATAGATTTTTCTTCTCAGGCTTGCTATCCAATTTTTTGTTAATCAGTAGGTTTACGGCTTTAGTCATAAAACATCATATTTTGAATTAGAGTCCTAGTTCCTTAATTTAATAAAAGTTTTTGGAATCATTCGGTTATTTTTCTCACTTGTCACACAAGCCGGTCTTTTGGAAAAAAGGGGATAAGCCATTTTATCCCCTTTTTTTGCACTTCAGAAGACTATTTAAGCCTTTTTACACGAATGTCTTTGAAGAATACTTCAGTTCCATGTCCTAAGAAACCAATATGGCCATTTGCACGTTTTAGACCGGGATGCTTTTTGCCATCCAGTGTTCCATTCTTACTTGCCTCAGCGATATCGGCATCAACAATGACAGTACCGTTTAAAGTTACCTTAACGCGATTACCTTTTACGTATATTTCTTCAGAGTTCCACTCACCCAATGGTTTTAAATAGCCTTTTTTAGCCGTAACTACACCATAGATAGAACCGTGGTATTGGTAAGGTTTTAAATCTTTATACACATCCGCGCCATCATCGAGTACCTGAATTTCCATTGCTTCATAAGCGGCATCACCTTCTAATGGCGCACGGATGCCTACACCGTTATTCGCTCCGGGAGTGAGTTTGAAGTCAAAACGATAGATAAAATCAGCATACTCTTCTTTTGTATATAAGTTTCCGCCAAATTTCGCATTGGGATAGACCCAGATGTAACCCTCATCGTTAATTACATAGGCTTTGTTTTCTGTCCATTTGTCGAGATTTGTTCCATCAAATAGGACATCGAAGCCTTCTTTTTTCTCTTGTTCACTTAGTTTAAAGACCTGTCTCCTTGGAAATTCTTTAATAAAAAGATCTCTATAATAAACAACTGAACCATGCGCCTGAAGTTCAATTTGTTCGGTCGGGAAAATGGATTGATTTCTGTCCCAATAATTTTCAAGTGGGATATTATCAGTTACCAATTGTCCATTTAACCAAACGGAGACATTTTCACCTTGCATTTTTATTTTAAAAGTATTCCATTCTCCCGTGGCATTGTCAGCCACTTTCAACGGTTTGCTTTCATTTTTTTGATTATTGTACAATCCGCCTGATCCGACTTGTGCACCTACCCGAGTATTGGCAATATCCCAGATCTGAACCTGTGGAGTGCCTCTTAAATAGATACCGGCATCACCCTCTATGCCTCCATAGTTCTCCAATTTCCAGTCTACTAACATCTCGAAATCTCCGTATTGCTTGATTGTAGCCAAATTATCTCCTTTTCCACTAAAGACGATCTCGCCATTTGACGCTGACCAGCCCTTACGCATGATCTCGTCTGCTTTCGCTTGTTCGGCTGCCAAAGTTTTGGTACTCATTTTACTCCGTTTAATCGGATCAGCGACCAATCCTTTCCAGCCACTTAGGTCTTTGCCATTGAAAAGCGATACATAACCCTCTTTTATTGGCATTTCGGACAAATAACGTACAACAGCTTCTTTGAGGTAACCACTTTCACTGCCGGATAATTTACCGATGACCTGTTCCAATACTTCCCTTACTTTGCTGCCATAATATTTATTATCCATGGAAATATTCATGGCGGTATTCGCAGCAGTTTCACCTAATTGTGGATCGGCCATTTTGTCCGCAGCAAAAATAAAAGCTTGGTAGGTGCCTGTTGGTTGTAAAGCTGCAAGTGCGGCTTTCTTCTGTTCTATCGTTTTTGCAACACTAAATGCATCACGTAATAACAGTGTTTTTTGATCACCAGTATTTGCTGAAGCGGAAATGGATTTGATTAACCCTTTGTAAATGGTATTGAATAGCTTCTCATCTTTTTCCGTTCTTGATAAAGATATCAGTTCAGGGAGAGCATTAGCAGATGACCAGTTTGCCAATGATGTAATGGCTACTGCTCTTAATTCAGGATTGCTATTGTTCACATAATTGCTGACAGCCTTTAACGATTGATTATCTCCGAGCCCGGCAAAAATAGGGAAGTATTTTGCAGCGCTGGGTGCAGCGGATCTTGAGATATTTGCAGCCAGTTTTCCTGTTAAGCCGTTGGCATTTGGGCTTGACTGAACTACATTGACAATTGCTTTTTGCAATAATGAAGCAGATTTTGGATCTGTAGTGTGGTTCAATCTATTGAAAAGTTCTTCGAGATCGGATTCCAGAGCGACATTGGGCAACGCTTTATTTACCGCTTCCTCAACAGCAGGATTTGTTGTTTTAATTGCCAACACGGCTTTTGATGACGCGTTATTGGAGCGTTTACTCAAGATATCCAGTAACTGAATTTTTTTGCTGTCATCAACAGTTGCGAGCGCGTTATTGACATCATTGATTACATTCGCGTCCCTGGAAGAAAGGATAAGTGCCTTAACCGAATTATTGAATTCTTGATCCGCATCAAACGCCTGAATTAAGGTATTGGTTTCTTTGCCTTGCGAAAGCGTATTGATCGCACTTAATCCAGCTAATTTTGTGACTGGAGATGTCGCTTTGCCTACTAATACCTGGATTGCTTTTAAACTACTTGCAGATCCGTTATGTGCAAGGTAGTTAAGTACACTTTCCTGTACTTCTGGTGTGCCCTTGCTCGCTAAAGCGAGAAGGCTCTTCGCATCAGTACCTTTGCCATATTTGCCTAATAATTGTAATGCAAGATTACGATAGGCACCATTATCACTGTTTATAGCAGACATTAGATTTTTTTTCTGCTTATTTGGATCGATGGCGGCCAGGATCTTCAATGAAGCAAATTGCCCGTTGATGGATTTTGCTTTTTGTGATTCTTGAAAGAATTTGTTCAGGAATTTGATCGCATCTTTATCATGCTTATTGTCGATCAGCGATTGTGCATAGTCAATGCCTAGCCCGATCGCATCGAATTTGTCGTAGCTGTACGCCGCATCGTTCAATTTATTCTGAAATAAAGAAGCAGAGGCTGTGCCGCCTATTTTACTGAGTGCAATAAGTGCAGTGCGTTGGAAAGGGTCTGAATTATATTTTTGCGTTAAATTTAAAATTGCATTCTCTGCAGTTTTAACCTTTAAATCACCTAAGGCAGTAACGATAGCGATCGCTGTTTTTTCGGTTGTCGAAGCTGTCAGGGCTTTTTCCAGCGCTGCAGCAGACTCGCTGGTACGGATAGATACTAACGTTCTGGCGGCTGCGTCAGCAAGGTAATCGTTTGTTAAACAGTTTGCAACAGCTGGAATTGCCGAATTATCCGCGCATTGGCGAAGTAAACGCAATGCAAAAACTTGATTTGTAGGTTCGCTCAGTTGGGCGATGGATTTTGCCAATCCTTCAACAAATACTTTTTTTTGCTGTTCTTTTCCGGGCTGATTGACATAAAAGGAATAACTGTTTGCAGCAAATTCAATTGGTGCATTATTACTTCCGGGAGCTTTTAGACCTTTTAGGAAAGCAACGACGTCGTCTGCACTAAATCCTTCCAGCTCATGCATGGCGAGTAGGAATTTCTCTTTTTCCTCTGCTGGCTGTTGGGCTAGCACATCAGCTATTTTGGTAGCTGTGGTTCTATTTTGGGGCTGCTGGGCGTATGAAGCGCTCGAGATAAGAAGCAGTACAGCCAGCGAATTAAATATCTTTTTCATCCGTTTAAATCTGTTTATTCATTAGTCAATTTTCCCTTTAAGGCATTATTCATAAGTACTTATTCTCAATGGTATTCATGAGCTCGTTTCACTCGGTTCATGCTGCCTTCGGCGGTTTCAATTGTGATGAAGCTATCAGATTTATTCATTTCGCTAGGTAATTGAATAAATCATGATGGTTTCATTGAGATTATTTATCTTTTATCGGTATGAAGCTCCATGACTTGTTTCTGTCCATCTTTGTTAGGATGTTTTCTTAAGCATATGATGTTTCATCGGATCATAATTGTTAGATGGACCAAGGGCCTCTCATGGGCTGATGAATCAAACGATTTGCTGCGTCATCATCGATAAACTGCTCGTTTTGAGAATCGTATTTTAATGATCGGTTAAGGCGCAACGCTGCCAGTCCCATATTCACCAAAGTACAGGAACGGTGTCCATTTATTTCATTTAGAGCAAACTTTTCACGTGTCCTGACAGATTCCAAGAAATCGGTGATTTGTGGTGTCGGCTCAGGATATTGTGCAAGTTTCCTTTCCAAATCTGGAATATCAGAAGCAAATCCTTTGTACAATTTACCTTTAGGGCCTTCGATATATGCTGCTTTCTCATCTTTGGCTTCACCATCTAAAATGATTTGACAACCATCCGCATAAGTAAAGGTAATACGTCTCCAAGTACCTACCGCATCGGGGTGTTGCTGTGGTGCGTCCACATCAACGCTTACTGGGCTTTCATTGTCCTTACCCAGGAAATATTGCACGGGATCCATGTAGTGTTGTCCCATATCCCCCAATCCACCACCATCGTAATCCCAATATCCTCTAAAAGTAGTGTGCGTACGATGTTTATTGTATGGCTTATAGGGGGCTGGCCCCAACCAAAATTCATAGTCCAATTCAGCTGGAACTTGTTCCTCAGGAAGGTTCTCTTTCCCTACCCAATAGAATTTCCAGTCAAACCCTGTATGCTTGCTTATCGTCACTTTCAATGGCCAACCCAACATGCCTGTATCCACTAGTTTTTTAATTTTGCTAACAGGTACATTCATTCCATAAAAATCATCTTTAAAACGAAACCAGGTGTTCAGACGGAACATATTTCCATGCTGTGCAATAGCTTCTTTCACTTTCTTACCTTCGCCTATAGTACGTGTCATCGGCTTTTCGCACCAGATATCTTTTCCAGCTTTGGCAGCTTCAATAGACATGAGGCCATGCCAATGCGGTGGAGTAGCGATATGAACAATATCTACTTCTGGAGATTTAATGAGTTCTCTGAAATCATGGTATTCTTTGATTCCACCGCCCAAGTCTCTTTGTGCAGCCGCGAGATGCCTTGTGTCAACGTCACAAATGGCAACTGTTTTTGTTCCGGCATAACCAAAGTGACCTCTACCCATATTCCCGACGCCAATTACTCCTTTGGTTAAATGATCACTCGGCGCAAGATAGCCCTGGCCTCCAAGGACAAAACGCGGTACAATAGAAAATGCCGCAGCACCTACCACTGATTTTTTAATAAAATCACGCCTTGATGAATTCTGTTCTTTCATGTTGGTTGGATTAGTTGTTTTATAATTGATCCATTTAGGCTGTTAAAAAATAACCACAATTGGATATTGAACTTAAAAATAGATAAAAAACTGATAAATATAAAACTGATAACTAAAATTTTACGTATTGTTTGCTTATGTTTTATGAAAAAATAATAAAAGAACAATTCTAAATCCGGTTGTTTCATATGTAATGTTTGATTTTATTGTTCTCGCGCATCACAGTGATATAAAATTGTTACATAAGGATGCTATACAGCGTTATCGTTCAAAACTGGAGGCTTTTTCGTATCGCGATCTACTTTTTTACGAGTGGACAGGTAGGGAGCATATCTGAGGATTTTGAAGGGACAGAACTATTATTGGCCTATATTTTATACCTATCGTGGATGTTCAGTTCGTTTTGCTGTTCATTCGTCCGTATAGAGATAGAATTGTATGAAACCGAAAACACTCAATCGTTTTCGTAAAACAAGCTTGATTATCCTTAGAGAATCCGAGATCTTTATGGGGCCTTCGATAGAGGAAAACCGATATGACGCGACCAAGGATACTATTATTGATTATTATTTATACGATCATCTTATATCATAAGGGATTTGGACAATTTAAGGTTGTTCCGCTTGGAAATACCATATATGAAGGGGTATTTACGGGGAATGGTTTATTGGGAACTATGACTTACCTATTGGATAATAAGTCAGTACGTATTGACATCGGCAGAACGGATGTATATGACCATCGTGCGAATTCGGAGGACAAGTTGTTCGAGAAGGCCCGCCTGTCATTAGGTTATTTTAATCTGGAGCTTGAGAGTTCAATAGCAAAAGCCAAAGGTGATATTTATTTGAAGGAAGCTTATGCTTTGGCTACCGTCTCGACTGATCAAGGACAGATCGAGGTAAAGACCACGACGCTTTCCAATGTAGACGTCATTCTATTGGAGGTCTTGAAAAAGAACTTTAAAGGGAAATATACGCTCAACTGGGTAGCTGATTCCGCGATTAGTCCACGCATGCAGTTTAGCTATACTCAAATGCCGAAGACTTACCTTGCCAATCCAGTAGGAGTGAAGGGCCGACAAGATAATATAAATTTCTTTGAGCAGCCGTTGACAGCAGGAGGCGGTTATACGACTGCTTACCTACTGCGCTCATCTAAAGATATTGACACCTATGTGATTACAGTTGGCTACAGTCAGGCTGGAAAGGATTTTACAAAAAAAACACTTGACTATCTCCAAAAGTTTGATGAAAGAAAAATAACCAAGGCTTTGGCGGAGCATCTGCAATGGTGGGACAACTACTATAATGCATCTACACTCGAATTGCCCGATGAGGTTTATCAATCTTTCTACGATATGCAATTGTATAAGCTGGCAAGTGCTACACGCTCGGATAAGCCTGCCATGGATCTACAAGGACCATGGACAAGTCCAACCCCCTGGCCTGCTTATTGGCTTAATTTGAATATGCAACTTGCCTATTCGCCGACATTTAAAGCCAACCATTTGGATATTGCGCATTCTTTGATCCAGATGATTGATCGAAATAAGGAAAACTTACGCTCGAATGTTCCAGTGCCTTATCGTTACAACAGTATCGCTGTAGGTCGTTCTTCGGCTGCTGATTTATGGAGTCCGGTACTTCTGCAGAAAGGTGTCAGCTTGGAAAAAGCGGCAGATGGCGAGAAGGAACTTGGTAATCTGTTATGGCTGCTGCATAGCTACTATCAGTTTTATCGGGCAACGTTGTCGCAAGAGGTGTACGATCGTCTCTTTGTACTTTTGAAAGAAGCGGTCAACTATCATTTGCATTTACTGGAAAAAGATCAAACCGGAAAATATTACATCGCTGTAAAAACCTATTCCCCTGAATATTCCAAGGGATTTGCTTATAATACCAATTACGACCTGTCCATCCTAAGGTGGGGTTTAAAAACACTTTTAGAACTGGATAATGAACGGGCAGGAAAGGATTCGCTCCATGCTACATGGAAGGATGTGCTACTGCATCTGGTTGCATATCCACAGGATAGTAATGGTTTTATGATCGCCAAAGATGTACCATACGATGAATCACATCGTCATTATTCACACCTCATGATGATTTATCCCTTTTATGATGTGAATTGGGATCAGACTGAGAATAGGGGATTGATCGAAAAGTCCATCGCACATTGGCAGAGCAAAAAGCAATGGCTCCAAGGTTATTCATTTACGGGTGCTGCTTCCATGTATGCGATGATGGGGCGCGGCGATTCTGCTTTAGCTTCATTGGATGTTTTGTTGAATAAATATATTAAACCAAATACCTTATATGCCGAAAGCGGCCCTGTGATCGAAACTCCGCTGGCTGCAATGGCAAGCATTCAAGAACTCTGTATACAATATTGGAATGGGATATTACGTGTATTCCCGGCAGTTCCCGGCAGATGGAAAGATGTTTCGTTCAGTCATTTTTTGGCCGATGGAGGCCATTTGATTTCCGCACGACGACAAAATGGAGCCACATTAGCTGTTGAGGTTAAAAGTCAATATGGAGGATCATTAAAACTCAAGCTTGATATGGCGAACCCATCCGTTAAAATACATGGAAAAGGACGGTATACGAGACAATTGGATGGGTTGATCACATTAAAACTCAAAGAAGGTTCCACAGTCGCTATCCGTGAAAACGACTAGCGCAAAAAGCATTCAATCAATAACGTAAAAAAGGGAATATAAATAATGAGACTTAAAAAGCAAATTTTAATGATTTTATGGACTGCTTTGGGAACAAGTAGTGTGGTTTATGGGCAAACAGCAAAATTGAAGCTGTCGAAAGAATTTGTTCAGCAGCAACTTGACGGCGCTGCCAAGCAGATAAAAGTTTTGGATAAGGAAACGCCAAAGGATAAATTTCCAAAAACATTTGAACATGGCAAGGAAGTTTTTTCATCGTCGAGCTGGTGGTGTTCGGGATTTTATCCCGGAACTTTATTTTATCTGTATGAAGGGACCAAGGACCAGCAACTATTACAGCGTGCTGAAGATAAATTGACCTACCTAGAGAAGGAGAAGAGCAATAAGGGGACACATGACCTGGGCTTTATGTTGTTCTGCAGTTTTGGGAACGCGTTAAGGCTGACTGGAAATACCCAACAATACGAATCAGTTTTGACGACAGGGGCAAATTCGTTAGCATCGCGCTATAGTCAGAAGACAAAAGCCATTCGCTCTTGGGATCACGGATCGTGGGATTATCCGGTCATTATAGATAATATGATGAATCTGGAATTTTTAACGCAGGTTTCTAAAATTACAGGCGATAAAAAATATTATGATATTGCTGTCACACATGCTGAAACGACGTTGAAAAATCATTTTCGAAAAGATTATAGTTCGTATCATGTGATTGACTATGATAAAGATACAGGTAAAGTGCGATCTAAAAAAACACATCAGGGTGCTTTTGATGAATCTGCATGGTCGCGTGGCCAAGGCTGGGCTTTATATGGTTACACAATGATGTACCGTGAAACAAAGAAAAAGGAGTTTTTAAAACAAGCGCAACAAATAGCGAAATATATCCTTGACAATCCAAACTTACCCTCAGACCTGATTCCTTACTGGGACTTTGATAAGGATAAAATCGCTGTCTCTGACAAGATGTATCCGAATAAAGATTTGAGAGATGTATCGGCAGCAGCGTTGTATGCCTCGGCGTTATTAGAGCTTTCACAGTATACAAAAGGTCAGGAATCTGCAAATTATCTGGATAAAGCAGAAATGATGATCAAGAATTTATCGCAAGCACCTTATTTGGCTGCTTACGGACAAAATGGGGGTTATATTCTTCAACACAGTGTGGGGGCACTTCCTTTAAATTCGGAGATTGATGTACCGTTGACTTATGCTGACTACTATTATGTAGAAGCACTAGTGCGCTATCAGCGATTGTTGGCCGGCGAGCCAATGATTAAGGAAATCGCAAAATAAATAGACATCACATACGATATGAAGCCACATTTTTAGCCTAAAATGTGGCTTCTCTATTTAATGCCCCCTGTTTAAAATAAGGTTTCAGTTGTCTTGCTCTGGTTGTGAAATTTCTTCAGACGGGTTATGTCCAAATTGTTTCTTGAATTCCCTGCTGAAGTATTTTCTTTCGGAAAACCCAACAGCATAGGCGACCTCACTGATATTCATTGACGACTTCAACAACGTTTTGGCTTTATTAAGTCGGTACATCTTTACATAATTGTTGATAGACAAGTTGGATATGGCCCGGAGCTTACGATAAATAATCGGCGCACTCATTCCCATATTGCGGGAAATAAAGTTGACGTCAAAATCAGCTGATTGGATATTCGCTTCGATCAGTTGATCCAATGTCGCAATAAATTGAGCATCCAGTTCATTGTCGAAATCTGTTTTTTTAACATGAAATTCACGGCTCTTTTTGTGACTGATCGCCAGGAGGTTTTGCACAGATAGAAATAACTGCCTATTATCAAAAGGTTTTGTTAGGTAGATGTTCGCTCCGTATTGCAAGGCTTGGGTCTGAGAATCGCTATCTGTCACCGCTGTCAGTAAGATAACTGGAATATGACTGGTTACAATCGTTGTTTTTATGGCCTGACATAATTGAGCTCCATTCATATAAGGCATCATAAGATCTGATAAAATCAAATCTGGGATATATGCTTGTGCCTTTGATAATGCATCTTCGCCATTGACGGCTGTGATGATGGTGTAGCTCTCCTGAAACAGGCGGACAATGGTATCCAATAGTTCTCTATTGTCTTCGACAATAAGGAGAGTCTGCCGCAAGGAGTTATCGAGCACGAAAGGCGTTACAGGGGTTGGATCTTCAGTCGTGCTTGGGAAGGGCTCTTCCAGGGAGATTGCTTTGCTGTCTGATTTAGGTAAATGCACGCTGAATACGGTCCATTTCCCTTTTTCATTTTGTGTTGTGGAACAGTTTACTTCGCCTTGATGCTGTTGGACAATCTGTTTGGTTAATGCCAATCCGATTCCGGTGCCTATGGTATCATTTGCTTGTTCCTCCCGATAATATTCTTCAAAAATCTTGAATTGATTCTCTGTAGCAATTCCGATTCCATTATCAACGATGTTAATAATGGTATTATCTTTGTGATCAATAAGTTCTAGGTAAACGGTGCCATTTTCTGGGGTATATTTAATCGCATTTGACAAAAGATTGAACATCACTTTATCAAATTGTACCGTATCGATGAACTGGAGTCCAACACTATCCAGTTGCCGAATATAGTAGTTAATGTGTTTATTCTGCGCGAGATCGTTGAGGAGGTAAAAGGTATCTTCTATATATTCCCTGAAAGGGATGTAGTTTGGCTTCAATGCGAAATGTTTGTCATCAAATTTTTTAAAATCAAGTAGTTCGTTTACAACACCCAGTAATTTAGTGGCATTCTTTTTAATACGTTTTATTTTAGATTGGGTAGACGATAAGTTTGCTGTTTCGGAAATAATTTCATCTAAAGGTGCTGTTATCAAGGTCAGCGGTGTACGGATCTCATGTGAAATTTGTGTGAAAAATTTTATTTTCTTTTCATGGTCGCGTTCGGAATTGATCAGCATCTGCCGTTCGACGACAAACTTAATAATAAAGTGTATTCCGAGCGCAAATAGCCCTGCATATAATAGATAGGCCCACCAGGTCCTCCAGAGAGGGGGCTTGATATCTAGGTGTATCTGAAGGGGAGTATCGCTCCAGATTCCATCATTATTGCTTGCGTAAATGGTTAAGGTGTGCTGTCCCTCTGGGATATTTGTATACCTGACGCTGGGTGTGCTGGTTTCTATCCAATCTTTATCAAAGCCTTCGAGTTTATAACGAAACCTGTTTTTCAGTGGTTTAATAAAATTGGAACTTGAAAAATTAACTGTGATGAAGTTTTCGTCATGGCGTAATTGCAGCTGATAGCTGTTGGATTTCTCATCTTTTTGGAGACGTCCGTAATTTAAGGGGCTGTCCTCAAGAAATATATTTTGGAATAGGACATTAGGTTTTGCCTGGTTGAAGGTAATTTTTCGGGTATCGATGGAAACCAGTCCGTTCAGTGTCGTGACAAATAGCATACCGGCTTCGCTTTTATAAACCTTGGCCCCTTGCATATTTTTGACAGGCATGCCATCATATTGATTGAGTGTTGTTGTGTATTTTGTTGTTGGATTAAAAAAGATCAGTCCATTTTTGCTGCTAATCCAGAAATGCCCATCGATCATGATAGGCCAGCCTAGGGTATTATTAGGGAAACCCATTGTAAGGGTCAAACGATCTTTAAGATCGAAGTGATATAAATCTCCTTTTGAAGTAATCCAAACATTGCCATTTGGGGCTACGTAAAAGCCATTTATGTAAAGTGAGTTAACTTGCTTTATGGGGTGGATAGTAGCACTAAAATTCTTTTTCCGAAATAGCTTTCCTGATTGGAGGAAATAAATCTGCTGTTTATCATCTGCCTGTATCTCATCTATTGTGTTTGTTGCGAGCGAAGAATCAAACTGTGGTGGTTTTTCATGTTCCGCAATGTAAAGTCCCTTATTTGTACCTAAATAGATTCGTTGTGCTGGATCTACATAAATACTGTAAATATTGTTTTTCAGATTTAAGAGGTCCTTTTCGAGGAAGAAATTTTTGTTGTTGCCTGATTTTAAGTCAATGACGGAGTAGCCACCACCATATTGTGCGGCGTATAATTTTTCATCCCGAATATAGAGATCTTTTATAAGGTTTGATCGGGTAAATTTGGGCTGCGGACTTGTATTCCCTGTAATTTTATCAATTTTATTGATTCCTTCTTCTTCAGTCCCTATCCAATCGGCATTCTTGGAATGAGCAAAACTACCAACAATATCGCTATTCAGCCGTTGATGTAACAAGGATCGTGTAGAATAAATTTGTATGGGGATCAAATCGGGATAAATTGCGTTGATACCCCCAAAATATGTTCCCAGCCAGATCACTTTTTGGTTATCCATAAAGATATCATAAATTGAGTTCTGACTGAGGGAATTTTTGATGGATGTATTATGTTTGTAATTTGTGAAAACAGGAGACCCGTTGAAAACGGAAAGACCTTTCAATGTTCCAATTAATAGTTCTCCGTTTGTGTTTCTAATGATCTTACGAACATTATTGCTCAAGAGGTTACTATTTTCTTCTCTTAGATTTCGCCAATTTTGACTGGAAAAATTAAATAGAAATAGACCATGTAGTTTTGTTCCTACCCAGAGGATGTTGTCTTTAATATACATTGTACTAAAGATTCGTTCCTTTAGCGGTAATAGGGGAAATCCCAGGTTATGGGTTTGAGATATTCGTTTGTTTTTATAGGTAAATGATTCGATACCGTCGGAGCTAGCTATCGTATACGAATCTAGTCCTGTTTGAACGATAGTCTGCGTATGGGGGCGATCTAAAATTAATTTAAAATCATAAGATCCTAAAGCTGGAACAGCTACGTATAAGCCTCTGTTTGTGCATAGAAAAATATGACCGGAGAGAATTTGTATATCCGAGACAACGAGTTTTTCGATAAAAGGCTTTCCTCTTTTTAATACAGCCTTTCGTTTGTCTATGTTGAAAATAAATAGTTGAGTTGCGGTAGCAATGAAAAGATCATCTTTGTCGTTTATACAAATTTTATTAATATAATCTAATTTGTTGAATATGTTATCCTGAACACGAAGATTTATAATAGTTTGTGAGTCGTAAACAAACAGATTGTCCCCTCCTCCAAACCAAAGTTTCCCTTTTTTATCCTGAGCGATAGTCAAAACTGCCTGCTTATCTAATACATTGTCCTGTGTTAATGTCTCAAAATTGAAGTTCTGAGCCAAACAGGAAATAAGTGGACAAAATAGCCATACAATAATGACCATGTGTTGGATCTGCTTTACGAGGAAATTCATAGATAAATAGCGGTTACAGTTCAAATTTAAGATTTTACCCCTTAATATTTATAAAAATCACCCTATTAAATAGTTACTCTTGCTCAATTTTGATACTGTTAAGCAACCAATTTTTAATTTATAAAACCAATTTCCTAAAGTATGGCTAAGTTTTACGTAATTGGATTGTCCGCTATGACATTATTTGCTGTTGGTGTCGCTAACGCCCAACAGAAAGTAAATGTTACAGGACAAATCAAAGACAGTCAAGGAACACCATTATCAGGTGTTACAATTCGAGAAAAGGGAGGGACACTCTCAACCTCCACAAATGGATCGGGAACCTATTCGTTGTCCGTCAGTCCCAACGCAACACTAGTAATTTCTTATGTGGGTTACCAAAACCAAGAAATTGCCCTCAACGGACGGAATGTCGTTAATGTAACTATGGATGGTACGAGTTCGGTTATTGACGAAGTTGTCGTTGTAGGGTACGGGAAGCAGAAAAAAGAAAAACTTTTGGGATCTGTAAGTACAATTGATGCAAAACAAATTGAAAATAGGCCCGTAACAAATGTCTCTACAGCATTAAGCGGTGTTGCTGCAGGTGTACAGGTGAAACAAAGTACGGGGCGTCCAGGCGCGGACGGTGCAACTATTCGTGTACGTGGTATCGGTACGATGAATAATGCGGAAGCACTGGTTGTGATTGATGGAATTGTGGGGACAATGGATGCCGTAAATCCTAATGATATAGAAACAATCTCAGTATTGAAAGATGCTTCTTCGGCCTCAATCTATGGTACGCGTGCTGCCAATGGAGTTATATTGATAACAACGAAAAAGGGCAAAGCGAATCAAAAGACACAATTGGCTTATTCAGGAATTCTATCGAAGACTAAACCTATGGGAACACCTGAGTTTGTATCAGACTATGTGCGCCATATGGAGTTAATGAATGAGGGAACATTTAACTTGGGAAAACCGGCAAAATATGCTGAATCTAGTATCGAGCAATGGCAAAAAGCAAATGCAGATCCAAATGGTGTTTTAGCACCTTCCGGTTTACCAAATTATATAGCTTATCCAAATACCGATTGGACAGATTGGATTTATAACTCGAGCTGGCTTCAAAGTCATAATATTTCAGCAACAGGTGGATCAGAGTCTACTAATTATATGATTTCAGGACGTATCTTGGACAATCCAGGTATTATGAAAAATACGGGTGCCAAGAAGTATGAATTGAGGACGAACCTAAGTACCAAAATTGGAGACCGATTAACGATTGGAACAAACACTTTTGCCTCAACAGAAGATAGAAAAAAGGCAAATGTGGACAACTTGTATAATTTCTTACGGCAATCGACACCTGGAGTTTATCCGATGTATGATGGAAAATTTGGCGGCGCTGTAGCAGCAGAAGAGTCTGTTCAGTTGAACAATTTGATGCAGTATCTATACGAGCCTCAGGGGATGGACAAAGTATCGAATTTTAATTCCACAATTTTTGCTAATGTGAAAATTATCAAAGGATTAACGTTTGAGACTAAATTTAACTATTTGACCCGCTTTAGAGAGCAGACAGGTAGCAGTATTCCTGTAGATAAATATAATTTTGCAACTGGTGCAATTGTCTTTCCTGCTGGCGTAGCGGCAAATTTGACACTCTCCCAAAGCTATGAAAATCTTCGTACGTTAACATTTGATAATGTACTCCGTTATGAAACAACAAGAGGAAAGCACAATATTGGGGCATTATTAGGGCATAATGAATTCCAAACAAAATGGTACATATTCTCAGCATCAAAAAGGGGAGTTATTGATCCAACGATTTCCAATATTAGTACAGCAAATGAGATGAACAGCATTGATGGTAACGAATATGAAACCAGTATGCGTTCCTTTTTTGGACGGGTGAACTATGATTTTGATGGGAAATACCTTGTTGAATTCAATCTACGCCGAGATGCATCGTCAAAATTTGGAAAGGATAAGCAAGTTGGCTATTTCCCGTCTGTAGGTTTGGGTTGGTTGCTTTCCAAAGAGTCGTTTATGAAAGGTCTAGAACCTTATGTTCAAAATGTTAAATTACGTGGGTCTTGGGGTAAATTAGGAAATGATCGAAATAATGGGGATCCAAATAGTGAGAATTATTTTCCGGCACTTGCTTTTTATGGAAACGTGGGGTACTCTTATGGCGGAGCACAAGTTAGTGGTTTAGAACGGAGCAAATTCGGGAATAGGCTATTAGCTTGGGAAGAAAGCGAAAATAAAGAGGTCGGGTTGGAATTTTCTACTTTCAAGAGTAAGGCTTACATTGAGGTAAATTACTATAATAAACTCACCTCTGGAATATTGGTTCCTGAACAATTGCCACTCACAACTGGTAACACTTCAGCCCCAATTGTCAATTCTGCTGCAATGCGTAATAGCGGTATTGAACTTAATCTGACCTGGAAGGATAAAATTGGTGAAGTTAGCTACAATATCGGCGGTAATTTTGCCTACAACAAAAGTAGAGTGACTAAACTCAAGGGGCAGCTGTTAAGAGGTTGGAATGACCTAAACGGTACGAATACCTATAGTACTAATATTGGACAAGTATCAAATGCTGTCGGAACTAACCAACGCAACTTGGAAGGTCATCTATATAGAGAGTTTTATGTAAGAGAACGATATAAGGGTGATGGCAGTTACTATTCTAATGATGGATTAGTCAATCCGAATGGAGGGCCGCGAGATGGTATGATCCGCACCGAAGCAGATTATAAATGGGCGGAGGATATGAAAACTGCAGGGTACAGTTTCTCTCCGGTAAATACGCTTGGCAAAGAACAGCTTTATTACGGTGATTTTCTTTACGCAGATTTAAATGGAGATAAGATCTACGGAAATGAGAATGATCTTGATTTCACAGGAACTTCTGATATTCCGAAGTATATTTATGGTTTTAATTTGGGATTTTCCTATAAGGGATTTGATCTGCAAATGCTGTGGTCAGGGGAAGGGAAATTACAATATTATTGGAATGATGAGGGTTACAGCAACAATATTGTGCGTGATGGAAATGGCATTTCAAAACGGGTAGCAGATGACCATTATTTCTATGATCCTGCTAATCCTAGCGATTTTCGGACAAATATCACTGGATCTTATGCTCGCTTAAAATATAATGGCGAAACTATCAATAACGTAGCAAATAATTATTACCTCTACGATGCAGACTTCATCAAATTGAGAAACTTGCAGATAGGTTATACCTTTAATAATAAGCTTACAGAACGTTTGCATGTGCGCAATCTACGCGTATACTTCTCTGGTGAGAATTTATTGATGTTTACAAAATTCCCTGGAGCTGACCCAGAAATCGGAGCGGGTGCTAAGTATCCGACGATGAAACAGTATGCATTTGGTTTGAATTTTGGATTTTAATACTAAGACAAATGAAGAAAATATTAACGATAGGTGTGCGTAGATTATATATGCATTACAAACAATATAATAAATGCTTAGGACATATTTCCATGTTGGCTATTGTCTTAGGTACAATGGGATCATGCAAAAAGGATTTATTGGATATTACCTCAAATACGCAAGTCCCTGAGGATAAAATGTGGACAACCGATAATTACACTGATCTTGGCGTAAATGGTGTGTATCAGGCATTACGTTTTGGATATGCTACAGGAGGAACAAATAATCGCG
Organism: Sphingobacterium prati; assembly: GCF_013167215.1. Classification (GTDB taxonomy): domain Bacteria; phylum Bacteroidota; class Bacteroidia; order Sphingobacteriales; family Sphingobacteriaceae; genus Sphingobacterium; species Sphingobacterium prati. Next base: position 98,182 of record NZ_JABJWY010000009.1, on the reverse strand, counting down.
AGCTTTATCAATATGACCGTCTGTCTAATACACTAATACCAAGGGGCGGCGATCCGTTGCTAAATGCAACCGCCAACACTTCTTCAGGGATTTTTGCGGACGTTTGGAAGGAACTATATGAAAGTGTACATCGCGCTAATGATGCGATTTATGGGATAAGTAACATTTCGCCTTCCGCACCGGAAAAGAAAGCACGGTTATTGGCCGAAGTGAAATTTTTGAGGGCATTTTATTATTACAGATTAAATCAATTGTATAAAGGAGTACCCCTATATGATGCGCCAACAAATTATAATGAGGCAACTAAACCTAGAAATACAGAAAAGGAAGTTTGGGATTTTATTATAAAGGACCTTAGTGATTGCATTGGCGAAACTAACCTGCCGACAAAATTTCCGGCTGGAAGTAAGGAGTTCGGCCGTATCACAAAGTCTGCGGCTTATGCTTTGCGCGGTAAAGTGTATATGTATTTGCAGGATTGGGATAAAGCGATAGCAGATTTTCAGGCCGTTAAAGATGCGGGGCATCAACTGTTTCCTGACTATAAAACGCTATTTACTGCTGTGAATGAGAAATCTGACGAAATGATTTTCTCTATTCAGAACATTGCACTGGATAATTATGGATCGACCATGCAGTTCTACTTTGGTAGCCGTTCTGCGTTTGGATCCAATTGGGATAGTTATTTGGTTAGCCCCGATTTTGTTGATTTGTATGAAAATAAAGATGGTAGTAAATTCAATTGGGATGATATTATCCCAGGCTATAACGCTATGGCTCCAGCAAAAAGAGAAATTTATTTCATCCGCGATAACGTACAGCAAGTAGCTCAGGCTAATAACAAACCTGCTAAATACACGGATTTGGTCGATCCAAAACGTGGGCTCGATTTTGGACTTTATCTGCAAAATGGAAATGAGGCTCGTTTAAAGAAAGCTTTTGAAAATCGAGATCCACGTTTAAGTGCGAATGTTATTTTACCTTACTCGACTTTTGTGGGAATGAACGGTACTTCCGATCAAACTTTCACTTCTCGATGGCCTCATATCGAACAGTTGAACAATGTTTTTGATTTAAGAACGGATATTGAAAGCCAGTATTTTTACTTGCCACGCAAATTTGTATATGAAGGAGGTAAACCTCCTATTCCAAGCAGGGTCGCCGGTGACATAGATTATCCAGTAATACGTTACGCAGATGTTTTGTTGTTGTGGGCAGAAGCCTTAAATGAAAAAGGACAAACCGGACTTGCGATTGACAAAGTAAACGAAGTCCGTGCCCGTGCTAAAGTGGGACTGCTAAATAGTTCTGCGGCTACCACTGTTAGTGATAAATCTGATTTAACCAGCCGAATTCGTAATGAACGCAGACGAGAGTTTTTTGGCGAAGGTGTTATTTATTTTGATGAGCTGAGATGGAAATCATGGAAGGATCAAGTGTTTGGTGGTAATGCTGGAAATAAACAACCATGGGGTGCAATCGTAGACAAATACACCTACTTAGGGGATCAGCTTTATACCTGGCCTATTCCTGAACTGGAAAGACAACGAAATACAAGCTTAACCCAAAATACGGGTTGGTAGATCAGTCAGATCCTTTTGTGTTACGTAAAGAAGTTGTTATCAATCGCTCGTGCAATCGTTTGCTAGAGTGATTGATCCTTTTTGGTTTGTTTTTTTATATTAAAATAAAGATTTTTAATGTTTGGTGTAATACTTAGTGTTTAAGTAGAGCTACCTATAAACCGTTTTTGATGAAAAGAAGAGTCTTATTAAAACTGCTAGGTGGAGCTGGTCTGGGTGCATTTGCAACATCCTTGGCTGTGGAAGCAAAAGCTAATGATAGTACTTCCGCAAACCGATACTATAGCGATAATGATCGTGCCTATTGGGTATCTATCCTACACAAGATGGCCACGCCTATATTGAGCAATATCAGTAAGCAGCAATGGCGTAAAAATATGCCAATGGAGGTGAGCCCAACTTTTGATAGTAGAGATTCTGGGGTCGGGTATTTGGAAGCTTTTGGCCGATTATTGGCTGGTATGGCTCCTTGGCTAGCATTACCGAATGATGCGACAGCGGAAGGTAAATTGCGTAAAAAATTATGCGATCAGGCATTACTTGGGATACAATATGGTGTCGATCCGAAATCTCCGGATTATTTTACCTGGCGGGGACCTTCGTCACAAACTCTCGTGGATGCAGCACATCTTGCTCTCGCTTTCCTGAGAGCACCAAAAGCGTTGTGGGACCCATTGGAAGAGGTAACCAAAAAACGCGTTGTAGAAGAATTTAAGCTATTGCGCAAAATCAAACCCAATGAAAGTAACTGGTTGCTTTTTGCAGCAATGACCGAGACATTTCTGTATAGTATAGGAGAAGAGTGTGCCCGTGAAAAAATAGATTATGCGGTCAATAAATTTGACCAGGAATGGTATGTCGGTGACGGCTGGTATAGTGATGGGGCTCGATTTAGTTTTGATCATTACAATGGCTATGTGATCCATTGCATGCAAGTCGAATCGTTGCGCCATAATATTTCAGCTGGTGGGAAATATAAAGAAATGTATGAACGGGCTTATAAACGTATGCAGCGCTATGCGCATCATCTAGAGCGGATGATATCCCCAGAGGGACATTATGTGGTTGTGGGGCGTTCGTCTACCTATAAGAATGCGGCTTTCCAGCCCTTGGCAGCGGTAGCTTTAGAAGATAAATTGCCAGAAGATATCTCAAAAGGTCAGGTTAGGGCTGCGTTGACAGCGGTACTCAGGCATATCTATATTGATAAAACTTTTGCCCCTTCGGGATGGCTTCGCATGGGCGTGGTAGGGGACAAACAAACGAATCTAGCAGATTACTATACAAATGCGGGTTCGATGTATGTGGCATCGCTGTCATTCCTCCCGCTGGGATTACCTGCTACGGACGAGTTCTGGACATGCGCTCCACAGAAATGGACATCGCAAAAATGTTGGGATGCAGAGCAGTTTCCCAAGGATTACTATGTTAGCTATTAAAAAGAGCAAAGATTAGGGGATGGCTATGGCAAGTTGCAGGTTCGTTAAATAGAGTACTGAGCCCCTTCTTCTTAATCTAAATACTGGAAAAAAAATGTACTTAAATAAGCCGAAGGTTTGCATTATGTGCATCTAAATACTCAATACTAAAAAATGAAGATACAATACTATATTACAGGTGCTTTACTGGTTGGGCTGGGAATACAAGGAATTTCCTGTTCCAGTCAGAAAAGCTTAGGGTCGATTAAGTTAGAGCTTGACAAAGAATTCGTTCATTCCAATTTGGAGGATGCTCGTAAACAAATTAGCTATCTTGCTGAATCGATCAGTGAATCAGATATGCCGACGACTTATAAGGATGGCAAATATGTGAATTGGGGTTCGACCTGGTGGTGTTCGGGATTTTATCCCGGTACGGTGTTATATCTATACGAATATAGCAAGGATGAAAAGTTATTGGTCGAAGCAAAACGTAAATTAAAACATCTTGAAAAAGAAAAGAATAACAAAGGAACCCATGATTTAGGGTTTATGTTGTATTGCAGTTTTGGTAATGCCTTGCGATTGACCGGAGATTCAGTGGCCTACAAGGAAGTTTTAAGTACAGGTGCAGCTTCATTGGCAACACGTTTCCATGAGGCTCCAAAGACTATTCGTTCATGGGACGGTGGCAAAAACTGGGATGGTCAGCCTTGGACCTATCCTGTGATTATCGATAATATGATGAATTTGGAGTTTTTGACGGAAGTTTCTAAAATGACGGGCGATAAGCGATATCGGGATATTGCCGTGCGGCATGCCAATACAACGATGATCAATCATTATCGAAAAGATTATAGTTCCTACCATGTCGTGGATTACAACCCGAAAGATGGAAGCATTATATCTAGAAAGACCGCGCAAGGTGCTTTTGACGAGTCCGCATGGGCCAGGGGACAGTCTTGGGGACTTTATGGTTATACAATGATGTACAGGGAGACTGGTGACAAGAAATATCTAGAACAAGCACGTCATATCGCCCAATTTTATTTGAATCATCCCAATCTACCGAAAGATTTAATTCCATACTGGGATATGGATCAAAATAAGCTTACTCCAGATAGTAAGTACTATAGCCAAAAGGATCTGCGTGATGTATCTACCGCTTCGGTTACTGCTTCAGCACTATTAGAATTGGCACAGTATACTCGTGGTAGTGAAAGCCAACTGTATATTGTGAAGGCAGAGCATATGTTGCGGTCACTCTCGTCAAAACCATATAAAGCAGAGTATAAGGAAGCGGGTGGTTATATTTTGAAACATAGTGTCGGTTCTATTCCACATAAAACCGAAGTCGATGTACCATTGACTTATGCGGATTACTATTATGTTGAAGCATTGATCCGATATGATCGAATGCTCAATGGAGAAAAAGTGATCAAGCAATAATAATGATGTCTCCTGAGACTTTTAAACAAAATAAATCACGATTCGAAGTGTTGGATCGTGATTTTTTGCTTTGTTATGTAGTTGATTAGTCCTTATGATTTTGCTTAAAAACATGGAATAACTTGTACCTTTATCCTTATGACCGACATTCAGAAAAGATTTGATCGTATACTCGCTATTTATATGCATCTGCAGGCAAAGCCTGTGGTAACTGCTGCTGCGTTGGCAGAAAGATATGAAGTAAGCCTACGGACGATCTATCGTGATATCCGATCGCTGATGCAAGCTGGAATCCCTATTTATGGTGAAGCAGGAAATGGCTATTCACTAGTTGAAGGATATAAAATGCCGCCCCTGCAATTTAGCAGGGAGGAGGCATTGAGTTTTGTTGCAGCAGAAAAATTGGTTGAGAAGTATACAGACAAGAATCTCGCCCACCATTTTACGACAGCTATGCTCAAGATGAAGGCTATTTTGAGAGGGAACGAAAAGGAACATGTTGCTTTGTTGGGTGACAATTTTCTCGTTCGAGGCGGCCGCCATCAGTTTAATGAAAAATTGACGCACGGAACCAATACGCTTATCGAGAGTATAGCTGCAAAAAAATGCGTGGAGATTTATTATTCCAAGCCTTCGGATAAGGTACCAGAAAAACGCGAGATCGAAGCAGTTGGTATTTTTGTAGAGAGTAAGTTCTGGTATATACTTGCTTTTTGTAAACTCAGGAAGGACTATAGACAATTTCGTCTGGATCGGATCAGTAATATCCGAATGCTTCCTGACAATTTTGGAAAGGAACATCCCGAGCTTTCTTATTTTCTAAACAAGCGCCATGAAATGCCAACCACGAAAGTGGTAATCCGGGTAGATAGGGAGATGGCGCGGTATATGGAATGGGATCGTCACTATTTCGGGTTTCAGAAAGAGGTGGTGACAGATAATTATGTAGAAATGCATTTTGAAAGCATTAACGTGGAGGGTGGATTCGCACGCTGGTACTTGATGTTTGCTGATAAAGGAAAGATTATCGAGCCGGAATCGCTAAAAGAAACCGTAAAACGATTGCTGGCGGCAGCAATCGAACAGGTTTAATCTGAGGTTAGGGGGGCTTGGGGGGGCGTCGAGAGATTACTAAAAAGAATACTTGTCCGGTGTCTGAATTGAACCCGAACAAGTATTTTTATATGATATAGATTTTAAAATGTCAGTGATAATAATGTGGCAGGTCTCCAATATTATAAAGAGCGTCTTCGACTAGTAATACTAGAATCTCCCATCTCAAATCTAATATCTCTCATCTAACAAGTTAATCCCGCTCCCAAAAAAATGGAGGCTGGATACCCAACAAGCGTAAATAGACAAATCCTTGACCACGGTGGTGGATCTCATTATCGATGAAATAGAATATACTGTGGATGATCGGCGAATTGTATTGTCCGAACAGGTTAAATTCTTCGGAGAAACGTCCTGTTGGAATCTTGTCGAATAATGCACTGATCTGTGGAGTAGCCTCATCCCAGGCCTGTAATAGTTGAGCTTTGCTCGTATAGTTAAACTTCTCATTAAGTTCGCCGCTTTTATTATTGACAATTTCCTGTAACCCTGGGACAGCAATACCCAAAAGCTCTTGGATCATTTCAGCAAATGTCCTCATGCCTTCTACTTTATAATTGAAAAGTGCTTCTTCTGGAAATTTTTCGATCACTTGTCTTGTTAAGTTTCTGTGGCCTAACCAATGTACAAGTAGTTCGTTCTTGGAAATGATTTCTGTTTTCATGATTATCGTATTTAAAGAATTTAAATTTTAGTCTATTCTAAACGTCTTACCTTGTTAAGACATGTCAAAATTAGGTGAACCAATGACAGCTGTATGGCAGTAGGAAAATAGAAATCTTGTTTTTTATTTTTTTCGGAGGGCTATCGTGATCGGGAAAGAGAGCCGTGTGATTGGATGAATACTAACTGGAGATAGAATAAAGTAGAAAATAAAAAAAATAATTCACTAATTATTTGACAGTTATAAAAATGTTTTTAACTTTGCAGTCCCTTAATGGGAATAGTGTGTCTTGAGCGAAGCCCTACTGCTTCGAAGGACTTTTAATTAATTAATTTACAACATGTCAGGTATTATTGGAAAAAAAGTAGGAATGACGAGCCTGTTTAACGCTGATGGGAAAAATATTCCTTGTACAGTGATTCAGGCCGGGCCGTGCGTGGTTACGCAGATACGTACGGAAGAAAAGGATGGCTACTCGGCAATTCAACTTGGTTTCGACGAAGCTAAGGAGAAAAACACGACAGCTCCTTTGAAAGGGCACTTTGCGAAAGCAAACACAACGCCTAAGCGTAAGTTGGTAGAGTTTAAAACTTTTCCAGATGCAAAACAACTTGGTGACGTAGTTGACGTTACACTTTTCGAGGAAGGCGAATTCGTAGATGTAGTTGGTACTTCAAAAGGTAAAGGTTTCCAAGGTGTAATGAAACGTCATGGATTTGGTGGTGTAGGTGGTGCGACTCACGGTCAGCACAATAGATTACGTGCTCCAGGTTCATTAGGTGCTTCATCATGGCCTTCACGTGTATTTAAAGGTATGCGCATGGCTGGTCGTACAGGTGGTGACAGGGTTAAAGTTCAAAACTTACAGGTGTTGAAAGTTTACGCTGAGCAAAACCTTATCGTTGTTAGTGGTTCCATTCCAGGAGCTAAAGGTTCTTATGTAATCGTAGACAAATAGTAGAGATGGAAGTTAAAGTTTTAAATTTATCAGGTAAAGAAACAGGTGCCAAGGTGCAACTTCCTGAGTCGGTATTTGGGTTAGAGCCTAACGATCATGCGATCTATTTGGATGTGAAACAATACTTAGCGAACCAACGCCAAGGAACTCACAAATCTAAACAACGTAATGAAATCGCGGGTTCAACTCGTAAATTACACAAACAAAAAGGTACTGGTGGTGCTCGTGCGGGTTCTATCAAATCTCCATTGTTTAATGGTGGTGGTCGTGTATTCGGTCCTCAACCTCGTGACTACTCGTTCAAATTGAACAAAAAATTGAAACAAGTAGCACGTAAATCAGCGTTGTCTTACAAAGCAAAAGATAATAATATTGTGGTATTGGATGAAGTAAAATTCGATGCTATCAAAACTAAAAACTATGTTGCTTTAATAAATGCGTTGAACGTAGCTGATGAGAAAACATTGTTGGTATTGCCAGCTTACGATGAAATTGTTTATAAATCAAGCAGAAACTTGAAAAAAGCAAAAGTTATTGTTGCTTCTGATTTAAATACATATGATGTATTAAATGCAACAAAATTATTGTTAACGACAGATTCTGTTAAAACTTTGGAGGAAGCATTAGCTAAGTAATATGGAAATTATCAAAAAACCTATCTTGACTGAGAAAGCTTCATTGTTAACGGAAAAATTAAACCGTTACGCTTTCAAAGTAGATCACAGAGCAAACAAAATCCAGATTAAATCAGCTGTTGAAGCTATGTTCGGTGTGACAGTTCTTGCTGTAAACACTGCAGTTGTAGCAGGTAAAGCAAAAAGCCGTTACACAAAAGCAGGTTTCGTATCTGGTAGAGCTCCTAAGTATAAAAAAGCTATCATTACTATTAAAGATGGCGAAACTATTGACTTTTACAGTACTATATAATTTAAGATGGCAGTTAAAAGATTCAAACCGGTAACCCCTGGTACTCGTTTCAGAATAGGCGCAGATTATTCTGATGTTACTACAAACGTTCCTGAAAAATCGTTAGTAGTAAAAATCAACAAGAAATCAGGTGGTCGTAATAACTCCGGTAAAATGACTATGCGTTATCTCGGTGGGGGACATAAAAAAGTATACCGATTAATTGATTTCAAACGCGATAAAAAAGATATCCCTGCAAAAGTAGCTACTATTGAGTACGATCCAAACCGTACTGCTCGTATTGCATTGTTGCACTACGTAGATGGTGAAAAACGCTACATCATTGCTCCAGCTGGTTTAAAAGTTGGTCAAACTGTAGTAGCAGGTGACAAAGTTGCCCCAGAAGTTGGTAATACATTACCATTAGCAAACATTCCATTGGGTTCTATCATCCACAACATTGAATTAAATCCTGGTCAAGGTGGTTCAATTGCTCGTTCGGCTGGTACTTATGCTCAATTGTCTGCTCGTGATGGTAAATATGCCATCATCAAATTGCCTTCAGGCGAAACACGTATGATCTTATTGACTTGTGTTGCTACAATTGGTTCAGTATCGAACCATGAAAGATCTAACCAAGTGTTAGGTAAAGCAGGTCGCAAACGTTGGTTAGGTCGTCGTCCAAGAGTTCGTGGTGTTGCAATGAACCCAGTAGATCACCCAATGGGTGGTGGTGAAGGCCGTACTTCAGGAGGTCACCCACGCTCACGTACAGGTGTATTAGCTAAAGGCTTCAAAACACGTTACAAGAAGAAAACATCGAATCGTTACATCATTGAGAGAAGGAAAAAATAATGGCTCGTTCAATTAAAAAAGGTCCTTATATCGATCACAACTTAGAAAGAAAAGTTCTTTCTATGAATGAAACTAACAAAAAGTCAGTTATCAAAACATGGTCTCGTAGATCAATGATTTCACCTGATTTTGTTGGCCATACCTTCGCAGTGCACAACGGGAATAAATTTATCCCTGTTTATGTAACAGAAAATATGGTAGGTCACAAGCTTGGTGAATTCGCGCCTACGCGTACATTCAGAGGCCACGCAGAAAAGAAAAAATAATAGGTAATGGAAGCAACAAAAAAACTTAAAAAGTCTGTCTTAATTAGACAACGCAAAGAGCAAGAGAAAGCTCAACAAGGTGGAGCTTCGGATGCCAAATTATTGAACTGCCCTACTTCGCCTCGTAAGATGCGTTTAGTGGTAGACTTAATTCGTGGCCAGCGTGTTGAAAATGCATTATACATTTTGAAACACTCTAGTAAAGAAGCTGCTGCTCGTGTAGAAAAATTATTATTATCTGCAATCAAAAACTGGGAAGCCAAAAACGAAGGTAAATCAGTGGAAGAAAGCGAACTTATTGTAAAAGAAGTATCAGTAGGTGGAGGTCGTCAATTGAAAAGATTGCGCCCAGCTCCTCAAGGTCGCGGATACAGAGTTCGTAAACGTTCAAATCACGTTACGTTGGTAGTTGATAGCAAATTAAACGTTGAACAAAACTAATTTATTGAGAAATGGGACAAAAAGCAAATCCAATAGGTAGCAGATTAGGAATCATCAAAGGTTGGGATTCTAACTGGTTCGGAGGTAAAAACTATTCCGATAAATTAGTTGAAGACGAAAAAATCAGAAAATATCTTTCTGTTCGTATCGCAAAAGGTGGTGTAGCTAAAGTTGTTATCGAAAGAACTTTAAAACGTATCACTGTTACAATTCACACTGCTCGTCCAGGTATCGTTATCGGAAAAGGTGGTCAAGAGGTTGACAAAATCAAAGAAGAGTTGAAAAAACTGACTAAAAAGGATGTTCAAATCAACATTTTCGAGATCAAACGCCCTGAGTTAGATGCTAAGTTAGTAGCTGAAGGTGTCGCTAAGCAATTAGAGGCGCGTATTTCATTCCGTCGTGCAATGAAAACTTCAATCGCTTCTACCATGCGTATGGGTGCAGAAGGTATCAAAATCATGTGTTCTGGTCGTTTAGGTGGTGCTGAAATGGCGCGTACTGAACAATACAAGGAAGGAAGAACTCCTTTACACACATTGCGTGCTGATATCGACTACGCTTTAGCTGAAGCATTGACTACATACGGTAAAATTGGTATCAAAGTTTGGATCTGTAAAGGTGAGGTTTACGGTAAACGTGACTTATCTCCAAACATTGGTCAAGCATCTGGTGTAAAATCACGTGGCAACCACGAAGGTGGTGGCGAACGTCGTGACAACCGTAACAAAGGTGGTCGCGGTGGAAACAGTCGTGGTGGAAACAACCGTGGTGGAAATAACCGTGGTCCGAAAAAAGATTAATAGAGTTTATTTAGATTACAACAAAAACCTGCTGAGGAAGCAGATTTAAAAAGTATACGAACATGTTACAGCCAAAAAGAACGAAGTTCAGAAAGATGCAGAAAGGCCGCATGAAAGGTAACGCTTCTCGTGGAGCGGAGTTAGCTTTCGGTTCTTTCGGTATCAAAACAATGGAGCAAGCATGGATCACTAGTCGTCAAATCGAGGCAGCTCGTATTGCGGTTACACGTTATATGAAACGTGAAGGTCAAGTTTGGATTCGTATTTTCCCTGACAAACCTGTTACGAAAAAACCTGCAGAGGTACGTATGGGTAAAGGTAAGGGTGCTCCAGAATACTGGGTAGCAGTAGTACGCCCAGGCCGTATGTTATTTGAAGCAGAAGGTGTGCCTTTGGAAATTGCCAAAGAAGCTTTACGCCTTGCAGCTCAAAAACTTCCGGTTCAAACTAAGTTTGTGATTCGTAGAGACTACGTTGAAGCATAAAAATCTTGGTAATGTCATCATTTAAGCGTTAGGGCCGTTACCCCTAACGCTATATATAAACGGATGATAACCCAAATAACAACTGAAAAAACATGAAAAATTCAGAAATTTTAGAATTATCTAATGAGGACCTTGCAGCTCGTCTAGTCGAGGAGAAAACGGCCCTTACAAAATTGAAATTTGCACATGCTGTTTCAGCTATTGAGAACCCTAACGTGATCAAAGCAGCACGCAGAGCTATCGCTCGTATTAGTACGGAGATCAGTGCACGCAAAGCTGCAGCTAAAAATGAAACAGCCTCTGAGGCATAAAATTAAGTCGAAATGGAAAGAAATTTAAGAAAAACAAGAATCGGCTTAGTAGTTAGCAACAAAATGGACAAGTCTATCGTGGTAACTGTTGAACGTAAAGTTAAACACCCTATCTATGGTAAGTTCGTTAAAAAAACTACTAAATTTAAAGCTCATGACGAAACTAATACCTGCGGTATCGGCGATACGGTATTAATCATGGAAACTCGTCCGCTGAGTAAAACAAAAAACTGGAGATTAGTTGAAATTATAGAAAGAGCTAAATAACATGGTACAACAAGAATCAAGACTTAATGTAGCTGACAATAGCGGTGCTAAAGAAGTTTTAGTAATCCGTGTATTGGGCGGTACGCGTAAGCGTTATGCATCAATCGGAGATAAGATTGTTGTATCAGTGAAAAGCGCTATGCCTTCAGGAAACGTGAAAAAAGGTTCCGTTTCTAAAGCAGTAGTAGTTAGAACGAAGAAAGAAATCCGTCGTAAAGATGGTTCTTATATCCGTTTTGATGACAACGCCGCTGTATTATTAAATAATAATGATGAGCCACGTGGCTCACGTATCTTTGGCCCTGTTGCCAGAGAATTGCGTGAGAAACAGTTCATGAAAATTGTATCACTAGCACCGGAGGTTTTATAATTATGGCAATCAAGAAAACAAAAACGACTACGCACAAAATCAAAATTAAAAAAGGTGATTTAGTGAAAGTTATCGCTGGTAACTCTAAAGGTGTTCAAGGAAAAGTATTAACTGTTTTAGTGGATAAAAATAGAGCTATCGTTGAAGGCGCTAACATCGTAAAAAAACACACTAAACCAAGTGCAGCTAATCCTAATGGTGGTATCATTGAGAAAGAAGCTGGTATTCACATCTCTAATTTAGCTGTTATCGATCCTAAAACGGGTGAAACTACTCGCGTAGGTCGTAAGTTAAATGCAGATGGTAAATTAGTTCGTTACGCTAAAAAATCAGGGGAGGAAATTAAATAATGACTTACGTACCAAGATTAAAAGTGAAATATGCGGAGGAAATCCGTAAAGCACTTCAAGAAAAATTTCAGTATAAAAGTATTATGCAGGTTCCTAAACTTGAGAAAATCGTTGTTTCACAAGGCGTAGGGGCTGCAACAGCTGACAAAAAATTAATCGATAATGCTATCGCTGAATTGACTTTAATTACAGGTCAACAAGCTGTTGCTACAAAATCGAAAAAAGATATTTCAAACTTTAAATTGCGTAAAGGCATGCCTGTAGGGGCACGCGTTACTTTACGTGACAACAACATGTTTGAATTCTTGGATCGTTTGGTAGCAGTATCGCTTCCACGTATTCGTGACTTCCGCGGTATCAACGATAAAGGTTTTGACGGACGTGGTAACTATAACTTAGGTATCACTGAACAAATCATTTTCCCTGAGATCAACATTGATAAAATCAACAAGATCCAAGGTATGGATATCACTTTTGTGACTTCTGCTCAAAATGATGTTGAGGCTTTAGAATTGTTGAAACAGTTCGGTTTACCATTTAAAAATCAAAATACTAATAACAATGGCTAAGGAAGGATTAAAAGCACGCGAAGTAAAACGCGCTAAATTGGTAGCTAAATATGCGGCAAAACGTGCAGAATTAAAAGCTGCTGGTGATTACGTTGCATTAGATAAATTACCTAAAAATGCTTCTCCGGTACGTTTACACAACCGTTGTAAATTGACTGGCCGTCCTAAAGGATATATGCGTCAATTCGGTATCTCTCGTGTAACTTTCCGTGAGATGGCTTTAGATGGCAAGATCCCAGGGGTGAAAAAAGCTTCTTGGTAATTAAAAAAAAATACTTAATTTTGCCCGGGCAATTCTACTGAGGATTGCCGGGGTTTTTGCATTTTAAAATTGTTTAACAGATAGAAGGTCCCATACCAATGGTTGGGAGGGAAACCGCTGTCGCAAATTTTCATATATAATGACTACAGATCCAATTGCGGATTACCTTACACGAGTAAGGAATGCCATCAAGGCCAACCACAGGGTTGTTGAAATTCCTGCATCGAACCTAAAAAAAGAAATCACTAAAGTTCTTTTTGATAAAGGTTACATTGCTAATTACAAATTCGATGAGAATGGCGTACAGGGTACGATCAAAATCGCATTGAAATATAATCCAATTAGCAAAATTCCGGCTATTCGTACGTTGACGCGTGTGAGTAAACCTGGTTTAAGAAAGTATGCAAGCGTTGATACTATGCCTCGTGTTTTGAATGGTTTAGGTATTGCTATCTTGTCAACATCGAAAGGTGTAATGACAGATAAAGAAGCTAGACTTCAAAATGTTGGTGGTGAAGTTTTATGTTACGTTTATTAATCTAGGTAAAAACACGAAGAAATGTCAAGAATTGGAAAAGCGCCTATCGCTATCCCTGCAGGGGTAACTGTTACTATTTCGGACAAAAACTTAGTTTCAGTAAAAGGTCCTAAAGGCGAATTAACACAACAAGTTGACCGTGACATCACGATTGCGCAAGAAGAAGGCAATATCGTAGTTACGCGTCCAACTGATCAAAAGAAACACAAAGCATTACACGGTCTATACCGTTCCCTGTTGAACAACATGGTTCAAGGTGTGACTGAAGGTTACAAAACTACTCAAGAGTTAGTTGGTGTAGGTTACCGTGCAACAAGTACAGGTAATGTATTAGAGTTAACTTTAGGTTTCTCTCACCAGATTGTTTTTGTATTGCCAAAAGAGGTTAAAGTATCAACTACTGCTGAAAAAGGTAAAAATCCTACAATTACTTTAGAATGTGCTGACAAACAATTGATCGGTCAGGTAGCGGCTAAAATCCGTGGCTTCCGTAAACCAGAACCTTACAAAGGAAAAGGTATCAAGTTTGAAGGTGAAGTATTGAGAAGAAAAGCAGGTAAATCAGCTAAAAAATAATAATCATGGCAGGACAAAAAGCATCTCGTAGAGAGAGAATCAAAAAAGGAATCAGAAAAAACCTTGCTGGAACGTCTGAACGTCCACGTTTATCGGTTTTTAGAAGTAACAAAGGTATCTATGCGCAAATCATTGACGACAATGCAGGTAAAACATTAGTTGCTGCATCTAGTTTGTCAAAAGAATTTGTTGCATCCGGTAACAAAGTTGATCAGTCTAAAGCTGTCGGTAAATTAGTTGCTGAGAAAGCAGTAGCAGCAGGTATTAATAAAGTAGTTTTTGACCGTAATGGGTACTTATACCATGGCCGTATCAAATCTTTGGCTGAAGGTGCTCGCGAAGGCGGTTTAGACTTTTAATCATAGAAAGAAATGGCATTAAGCAATATAAAAAGAGTGAAATCAAGCGAAATTGAATTAAAAGATCGCTTAGTAAGTATCCAACGTGTAGCTAAAGTTACTAAAGGTGGTCGTACTTTCAGCTTCTCTGCAATTGTTGTAGTAGGTGATGAAAACGGTATTGTTGGTTACGGTTTAGGTAAAGCTAAAGAGGTAACTGAAGCAATCACTAAAGGTATCGACGACGCAAAGAAAAATTTGGTAAAAGTTCCTGTAATCAAAGGTACTGTTCCTCACGCACAATATGGTAAATATTCTGGTGGTTCAGTTTTGATTAAACCAGCTGTTGGTGGTACAGGAGTTTTGGCAGGTGGTGCAATGCGTGCAGTATTGGAGTCTGCTGGTATCAAAGACGTATTGGCTAAATCATTAGGTTCTTCTAACCCACACAACGTGGTAAAAGCAACTGTAACTGCTTTAGCAAACATGCGTGATGCATATACAGTAGCACAACACCGCGGTGTCGATTTGAATAAAGTATTTAACGGTTAATTATCATGGCAAAAATCAAAATCACCCAGATAAAGAGCGTTATCGACAGAAGCGAGCGCCAAAAGAAAACTATTGAGGCATTAGGTTTGAAAAGAATCAACCACTCAGTAGAAGTTGAAGCTACTCCATCTATTATTGGAATGGTACGTAAAGTAAACCATTTAGTAGCTATCGAAACTATTTAATATTAGCATATGGAAAGGGTCTTTGGGCTCTTTCCATTACTTGTTATTAATAATAATTATTTTTTAATCGCTAGTACCTGTTTAGTGAGAGCGAAGGGCTAGCACAATTTAGTTTAAAAATGAACTTAAGTAATTTAAAACCTGCAAAAGGTGCAGTAAAAGGTAGCAAACGTATCGGTCGTGGTACTGGTTCTGGTCGCGGTGGTACTTCTACACGTGGTCACAAAGGTGCTGGTTCCCGTTCAGGTCACTCTACGAAAATCGGTTTCGAAGGTGGTCAAATGCCTTTGCAACGTCGTGTACCTAAATTTGGTTTCAAAAACATCAACCGCGTTGAGTACAATGGTGTCAACTTGGATACTTTACAAGCGTTGATCGAGAAATTCAATTTGACAACTGTAGATTTCGATGCATTGAAAGCTCATGGATTAGTGTCTAAAAATGACAAAGTAAAAATCTTGGGTCGCGGTGAATTGAAAGCTAAAGTTGAAGTAACAGCGCACGCGTTTACTGCTTCTGCTCAAAAAGCTATCGAAGCTGCAGGCGGTTCTATCGTTAAAATTTAATAAATGAAGAAACTAATCACAACCTTAACCAATATTTGGAAAATCGATGATTTACGTACGCGTATTTTAAATACCTTACTTTTTCTTTTGATTTACCGTATTGGATGTCACGTGGTATTACCAGGTGTAAATCCTCACGCTTTGGCTTCTGGTCAAAAGGAGGGTTTATTAGGCTTATTAGATATGTTTGCGGGAGGCTCGTTCTCTCGTTCAGCTATCTTTGCTTTGGGGGTAATGCCATATATCTCGGCATCCATTGTTGTTCAATTGTTGGGCATCGCGGTTCCTTACTTCCAAAAGATGCAGAAAGAAGGGGAAAGTGGTCGTCAAAAAATGAATCAAATTACTCGCTATTTAACATTAGGGATTACTTTGCTTCAGGCTTTTGCTTATGTACGTACTCAAATCGAGCCAAGTGCTAAGACAATCGCGGACCCATTATTCACTATTCTAACTGCCATAGTTTTGACAGGCGGTACTTTATTTGTGATGTGGTTAGGGGAAAAAATTACGGATAAAGGTATCGGTAATGGTATTTCTTTGATCATTATGACAGGTATTATCGCTCAATTGCCAAGTGGTATCACTGCGGAATGGGTTTCTAGAATGGCGAAAGGTGGTGGTGGTCCAATTCCATTGTTGCTTGAATTTGTGGCTTTGTTCTTCGTTGTGATCTTTACGATCTTGATCGTACAAGGGGTTCGTAAGATCCCTGTACAATACGCGAAGAAAATTGTTGGAAACAAGCAAGTCGGTGGAGTACGTCAGTATATACCGTTAAAGGTAAATGCTGCAGGTGTAATGCCGATCATTTTTGCACAGGCAATCATGTTTGTGCCAATGAGTTTAGGACAGTTCTTTCCAAATCTTCAGTCGGAGTTTTTGACTTCGTTGAGTAACTATACTTCTGTAGCGTATAACGTGACTTTTGCGGTGTTAATTATCGCATTTACGTTCTTCTATACAGCGATCATGGTTAATCCGCAACAGATGTCAGATGACATGAAGAAAAACGGAGGTTTTGTCCCAGGTATTAAACCGGGATTGGAAACTAGTAATTTTATAGACCGCGTAATATCAAATATTACATTTCCAGGTGCAATTTTCTTAGCGATCATTGCTATTCTACCTGCTATTGCAAGTTTGTTTGGTATTAATAATCAATTTGCACACTTCTATGGAGGTACGTCATTATTGATTTTAGTAGGTGTGGTGTTGGATACTTTGCAACAGATCGAATCTCATTTGTTGATGCGTCATTATGATGGATTAATGAAAACAGGTCGTATTAAAGGTCGTTCGGCCGCGTCTGTTGAGGGAATGGATCATTCGGCAATTTAATTTCTTTAGATGTCTAAAGTATTTTATAAGTCAGCAGATGATATAGAGCAATTGCGAAAGTCAGCAGATGTGCTTTCGCAATTGCTTGGTGAAATCGCAAAAGTGATTAAACCTGGGGTAAAAACTATATCTCTTGATAAATTAGCTTATGAGTATATCCATGATAATGGAGGGACGCCAGCGTTCTTAAACTATCAAGGATTTCCATACTCTTTGTGCATCTCTGTCAACGATCAGATTGTACATGGTTTTCCTAGCGATTATGAAATTAAAGATGGTGATCTTGTTTCAGTCGATGGGGGTGTCAATTTGAATGGGTTTATTAGTGATTCGGCCTACACCTTTGGTGTTGGTGAAATTTCTGAGGAAGCGCAGTTGTTGTTGGATGTAACAAAGGAATCATTGTACAAAGGTGTTGAACAGGCTGTGGCCGGTAAACGTGTTGGGGATATCTCCTCCGCGGTTCAAGAGTACGTGAGCAAGTTCGGTTTCGGAATTGTACGCGAACTGGTAGGGCATGGAGTTGGATATCATTTACATGAAAAGCCAGAGGTTCCGAATTATGGGAAACGTGGTGCAGGTCCGAAATTGGAAGAAGGTTTGGTCATTTGTATCGAACCCATGATCAATGCGGGACGCGCAGGTGTTCGTTTTTGGGACGATGGTTGGACAGTAAGTACAGTAGATGGGAAGTTATCGGCGCACTTCGAACAAATGGTTGCAATCCGAAAAGGTGAGCCAGATGTGTTGCTGACATTCGAACATGTGGAGAAAGTTTTGAACAAAAAGTAGTTGGTTTTCAATTATTTTTATTTATCTTTGCACTCCTGTTCGCAGGCTTTTAAATTAAATTTAATCGAGAATATATGGCTAAACAAGCCTCAATAGAACAAGACGGTATAATTAGAGAGGCACTTTCTAATGCTATGTTTAGGGTAGAATTGGAAAATGGGCATGAAATCATTGCTCATATTTCTGGTAAAATGCGTATGCACTATATCAAAATTTTACCTGGGGATAAAGTTAAATTGGAAATGTCTCCGTATGATTTGACTAAAGGAAGGATTACTTATCGCTATAAATAGTCGTAAGCCTTTTAACTAGCGCAAGCTTTTGAAAAAATAAATATCATGAAAGTAAGAGCATCAATTAAAAAACGTAGCGCGGACTGTAAGATCATCCGTCGTAAAGGTAAAGTTTTTGTAATCAACAAAAAGAATCCTAAGTTTAAACAACGTCAGGGTTAATTCATTAAAAATAATAGCTTAATATTATATGGCAAGGATAGCAGGTATTGATTTACCTAAAAACAAAAGAGGTGTGATCGGCCTTACCTATATTTTTGGTATCGGTCGTACAAGAGCTCAATATATCTTGGAAAAAGCTGGTATCAGCGAAGATGTGAAGGTACAAGAGTGGAATGATGAGCAGTTGGCAGCAATTCGTAGCATCATCAATGATGAATTGAAAGTAGAAGGTTCATTGCGTTCAGAAATCCAATTGAACATCAAGCGTTTGATGGATATCGGTTGTTACCGTGGATTACGTCACCGTAAACACTTACCAGTTCGTGGTCAACGTACTAAAAACAACTCACGTACTCGTAAAGGTAAACGTAAGACAGTTGCAAACAAGAAAAAAGCTACTAAATAATAAATAAGAAATGGCTAAAACTAAAAAAGCTGCAAAAAAGCGTATCGTTGTTATCGAACCTATAGGTCAGGCTCACATTAACGCAACGTTTAACAATATCATTGTAACTTTGACTAATAATCAAGGACAAACTATTTCTTGGTCTAGTGCTGGTAAAATGGGTTTCCGTGGTTCTAAAAAGAACACTCCATATGCTGCTGGTCAGGCTGCACAAGACTGTGGAAAAGTTGCTCATGACTTGGGTTTACGCAAAGTTGAAGTGTTTGTTAAAGGACCTGGTGCTGGTCGTGAATCTGCAATCAGAACATTACAGACTGTAGGAATCGATGTGACTACTATTAAAGACATTACACCACTTCCTCACAACGGTTGTCGTCCTCCAAAACGCAGAAGAGTTTAATTGATTTAAAGATAAGATTCATTGGCTATAGGCTGATAGATACTTTAATTGTAAAAGAAAATGGCTAGATATACAGGACCTAAGTCCAAAATTGCCCGTAAATTTAGAGAGCCGATCTTCGGCCCTGATAAAGCGTTAGAAAAGAAAAATTACCCTCCTGGACAACATGGAGCTTCTAAACGCAGAGGTAAACAATCTGAATATGCTATTCAGTTGTTAGAAAAACAAAAAGCGAAATACACTTATGGTGTACTAGAGCGTCAATTCGCTAACTTATTTGTTAAAGCTTCCTCTAAACAAGGTATTACAGGTGAGATCTTCTTGAAATTATTAGAAGCTCGCTTGGATAACGTAGTTTACCGCTTAGGTATCGCTACTTCTCGTGCTGCTGCTCGTCAGTTAGTATCTCATAAACACATTACTGTTAACGGAAGTGTTGTTAACATTCCATCATATAGCTTGCGTCCAGGTGACGTTGTAGCAGTTCGTGAACGTTCTCAAACTCTTGAAGCCATCACAAATTCAGTTGCAGGCCGTACTGTAAATAAATTTTCTTGGTTAGAGTGGAATGCGAAAGAATTGACAGGTACTTTCTTAAGCTATCCAGAAAGATCTGATATTCCTGAAAACATTAAAGAGAACTTAATCGTTGAGTTATACTCTAAATAATAAATAAAATAGAAGTATGCATAGTCCAATTTTGGGGTATGCATCTTTCTGTTGTATTACAATTATTATTACAAATAAAACATTAAAAGAAAATAAATGGCAATTTTAGCATTTCAAAGACCGGATAAAGTTATCATGCAGAAATCTACGGATTTTGATGGTACGTTTGAATTTCGTCCATTGGAGCCTGGTTTTGGTGTAACCATTGGTAATGCTTTGCGCCGTATTCTATTGTCCTCGTTAGAAGGATATGCAATTACGTCGATAAGGTTTTCTGGCGTTTCGCACGAATTTTCAACGATCAAAGGTGTTGTTGAAGACGTAACTGAAATTATCTTGAACTTGAAACAGATCCGTTTCAAAAAAACAGGTGAGATTGGCGACAACGAAAAGGTATTTGTAGTAATCAATGGTCAAGAACAATTCTTAGCTGGTGATATCACAAAATTCTCTAATAACTTTACTGTCTTAAATCCGGACTTAGTAATCTGTAATATGGATAACGCAGTGACAATTGAGTTGGAATTGAGTATTGCTAAAGGTCGTGGATATGTAAATGCGGACGAGAATAAAGTGACTGATGCGCCAGTAGGTGTTATCGCTATCGATTCGATCTTTACTCCGATCAAGAATGTTAAATATACCATTGAGAATTACCGTGTAGAGCAAAAAACTGACTACGAGAAATTGTTGTTGGATATCTCTACAGATGGCTCAATTCACCCCGAGGAAGCTTTGAAAGAGGCTGCTAAGATCTTAATTCAACACTTCATTTTATTCTCTGATGAGAATATGCTTCTTGAGTCACAAACGAAGGAAGAAACCAAAGTTGTAGATGAAGAAATTTTGCATATGCGTAAGATTTTGAAAACGGAATTAGTAGACCTTGATCTTTCAGTGCGTGCATTGAATTGTTTGAAAGCTGCTGATATTCGCACATTGGCTGAGTTGGTAACTTACGATGTAGCTGATATGTTGAAATTCAGAAACTTCGGTAAAAAATCGTTAAGTGAAATTCAAGAATTGGTTAAATCGAAAGGTTTGTCATTTGGAATGAACTTAGCAAAATATAAATTAGACGAAGAATAATAATTTATTAAGCGACCACTAGTCGTAATTCCTTTTGGCTGTCTGAATAGGTGATGTTCACCTATTTGAACTATACAAAAACGGTACGGTTAGTATAATAAAATCAAAATGAGACACGGAAAAAAAGTAAATCACTTAGGCCGTACGGATAGCCATAGAAAAGCAATGTTGGCTAACATGGCAACATCATTAATCCTACACAAACGTATCACAACTACTTTGGCTAAAGCTAAAGCGTTGCGTACATATGTGGAGCCTTTGATTACTAAATCTAAAAACGACACAACACACTCTCGTCGTACAGTATTCGCTTATTTGAAAGATAAAGACGCAGTTTCTATCTTGTTTCGCGAAATTTCTGAAAAAGTAGCTAACCGTCCAGGTGGTTACACTCGTATTATCAAAATGGAAAACCGTTTGGGTGATAACGCGGAAATGGCGTTCATCGAGTTAGTTGATTACAACGAAATCTACGGTAAGAAAGCTGCTGCTGCTGAGAAGAAAGCTACTCGTCGTCGTGGTGGTGCTAAAAAAGCTGCTGCTCCTGCTGAAACTGACGCTCCTGCGGAAGTGAAAGCTGAAGTTGAAGGCGAAGAAAAAGTGGACGGAGAATAATATTGATCCGTTATAAAATAAAAAAAGTCCTCTTTTTAAGGGGACTTTTTTTATTTTATAATCATTCCTACCGTTATAACTGATATATTTGTAATGCTAAAATTTGATAGCTTTTCTATTACAAGCTATTTCGTTTATCAATCTATAATTCATTAAGATGAAACCATTTGATGTTTATCCCATTAATCCCATTAACATAGTGAAAGCTAATGGATCAACGGTGTGGGATGCCGAAGGAAATGCTTATTTGGACTTGTATGGTGGTCATGCCGTAATATCAATCGGACACACGCATCCACATTATGTGCGACGTATTACAGAACAATTGAACCGTATCGGATTCTATTCCAATTCTGTTGAAATTCCTATTCAGCGTGAACTTGCACGATTGCTCGGCGAAGTATCTGGTAAGGTTGATTATGACTTATTTCTATGTAATTCAGGGGCAGAAGCGAATGAAAACGCATTGAAACTTGCTTCTTTCTATAATAAAAGAAAGAAAATCATTGCATTTTCGAAATCTTTTCACGGTAGAACTTCGCTAGCCGTAGCTGCTACGGACAACCCAAGTATTGTTGCTCCTGTTAACGAAACAGAAAATGTTGTTTTTCTTCCGTTTAACGACGAGGAAGCCCTGAAGGAGGCATTTGCGGTATATGGAGATGAGATTTCTTCCGTTATTATTGAAAGCATACAAGGTGTCGGTGGGATTAAAGAAGCATCTATTGCTTTCCTTCGCTTGATTCGTTCGCTTTGTGATCAATATAATGCAGTATTTATTGCTGATGAAGTGCAATGTGGCTATGGTAGAACAGGCTTGTTTTATGCTCAAGACTATTCTGGTGTAAGCGCGGATATTTATACGATGGCGAAAGGAATGGGAAATGGTTTTCCTATTGGTGCGATCAGCATCTCTCCTAAGTTTAAAGCTACACACGGTAGTTTAGGAACTACCTTCGGGGGCAATCACTTGGCCTGTGCAGCGGCTATGGCGGTATTGGAAGTGATCCATCAGGACAATTTGATGGCGAATGCGAATGCGGTGGGACAGTACCTTATTGATGAGCTAAAGAAAATTGATGAAATTGTGGAAGTCAGGGGGAGGGGATTGATGATAGGAGTTGAACTTCCAGCGTCTTTTGGACATGTAAAAAAGGACCTTTTGTTAAAAAATCGAATTTTTACAGGGGAGGCTAAACCTTTTGTTATTCGATTGCTTCCTGCATTGAATATTACCAAAGAACATGCTGACCAATTTTTATCAGCATTGAAAGAACATATAAAAGCGGCTGTGGCCGTATAAAGATAATAGATGAAATTGTGATGATGGAACTCAGGTATAACGGAGTATCCATCAAAATTGTTTTATCAACATAAATGAACAAAACGGGTAGCGCAGTTTATTGCGTGAAACGATACTCGTATAAAGATTTACATAGATGAAAAAATTTTTCTCTGTTAATGACGTATCCAATGTAGCTGACGTTGTCCAAGAGGCCTTAGCCTTAAAAGCTGCTCCTTATGATAATCAAGATCTTGGTAAACATAAAACCTTGGGGCTTGTATTTTTAAATCCTAGTTTGCGTACGCGTTTGAGCACTCAAAAAGCGGCAATGAATCTGGGTATGGATGTAATGGTCATGAATATGGACAAAGACGGTTGGGCCTTGGAGACTCAGGATGATGTTGTAATGAACGGCAGTACAGTTGAACATATCCGCGAGGCAGCAGCAGTCATGGGGGAATATTGTGATATCCTTGGCTTACGATCTTTTCCAAAGCTCAAAGACCGAGAAGAAGACTACAGCGAGGATCTGTTTAATAAATTTATTAAATATTGTGGAGTACCTGTAGTATCTTTGGAAAGCGCAACACGTCACCCTTTACAAAGTTTGACGGACATAATCACCATTACTGAACATAAAAAGACAGCCAAGCCAAAGGTTGTTTTGGCTTGGGCTCCGCATGTGAAAGCTTTGCCACAGGCGGTTCCGAACTCTTTTGCAGAATGGATGTGTAAGGCGCAAGAGGAAGGGCTTGTTGAGTTTACGATTGCACAACCTATGGGCTATGAACTTAGTAAGGACTTTACAAAGGGGGCGACAATATCGACGAATTTAAATGAAAGTCTGAAAGACGCTGATTTTGTTTATGTGAAAAACTGGTCATCCTATCAGGAATATGGCGAGGTATATACGGTAGACGAGGATTGGATGATGGATAATGAAAAACTGTCTTTGACAAATGACGCGAAAGTCATGCATTGCTTGCCAGTCAGACGAGACCTGGAACTATCTTCTGAGATTTTAGATGGACCAAACTCGTTAGTTATTAAAGAGGCAAGTAATCGTGTATGGGCTGCACAGGTTGTTTTAAAACGAATGCTGGAAGATCTAGTCTAAGACAGGGTCTTTTGATTATTGAGAAACTATTTTTATTTGGGAAAAGTTGCGTAATGGCTAATAGTGTATTAAATATTATAAAAATTGGCGGAAATATTATCGATGATGAGGATCTATTGGATTCTTTTTTAGAGAAATTTTCCGCACTGTCCGGGAAGAAAATCCTCGTGCATGGCGGTGGCAAAATTGCGACCCGTCTAGCAAGCGAACTTGGCTTTCAGGCCCAGATGGTTGAAGGACGGAGGGTGACTGACGAAGATATGTTAAGGGTGGTTACTATGGTGTACGCCGGATTAACAAACAAAACAATTGTTGCCAAATTACAAAAATTAAAATGTGATGCTGTGGGGTTATCAGGGGCTGACGGGGATGTAATCAAGGCTATAAAACGTCCTGTCAAAGATGTTGACTATGGTTTCGTAGGAGATTTACTGCACGATTCAGTTAATACATTGGCGATAAAAAAATTCTTGGAAGCAGGTTTTGTACCTGTATTTTCTGCCATTACACACAATGGTTTAGGACAATTGCTCAATACCAATGCCGATACCATTGCGTCATCCTTGGCAGTTTCTTTGGCATCCTTATACGAAACGTCATTGGTCTATTGCTTTGAAAAAAATGGCGTATTGCGAGATGTGACGGATGAAAACTCCGTCATACCGACGATTAAATCTGAGGAATTTGAATTTCTCAAAGAATCCGGAATAGTCAATGATGGTATGATTCCAAAGCTACAAAATGCATTTAATGCAATAAATAAAGGTGTTCAGGAGGTATATATTGGGCATGCCAACAATTTACACCTGTTCCAACAGGGGCAGTTCGGTACCTGTTTGACATTGAAGTAATAATCTAATCTAAACCAACTATGAAAAAGGTCACTATTATTGGGAGTGGGAATATCGGTCTCTCTTTGGCAAAAGGGCTTGTAAAAAGCGAGTTTGCCAGCGCTGCGGATATTACATTAACCCGTAGAAATCTAAATGCTTTGGCTGACGAAGCGAGCCAGGGGTTCTCGGTTAGTAACGATAATATAGCTGCTGTTAAAGGCGCCGATATTGTCGTGTTCGCCATATTACCACAGCAGTTAAAAAAGGTATTGGTTGAAGTCGCTCCCGAAATAGACAAGAAAAATCAGATTTTTGTTTCCATTGTATCTGGTGTTTCTTGTGCTGATTTGAAAGCTGTGTTGGGTGAAGATGCGACGGTAATACGTGCCATGCCGAATACAGCGATTGCCATTGCTCAATCAATGACCTGTATTGCCAGCGATAGTGCTTCGGATAGTAGTCTTGCCGAAGTCGAGAAAATGTTTGAGACTGTTGGTTCAGTTGTGATTATAAATGAAGATCTGATGACTTCGGCAACAGCCCTGTGTGCCTGTGGGATCGCATTTTTCTTACGTGCTATACGTGCTGCATCACAAGGTGGAGTGGAAATAGGTTTCCACGCTCATGATGCCTTAAAAATGGCTGTTCAAACGGCTAAAGGTGCTGCGGACTTATTGTTGCATACGAATGCGCATCCAGAGGGCGAGATCGATAAAGTAACTTCACCAAAAGGATGTACAATAGCGGGGTTGAATGAAATGGAACATCATGGTTTTAGTTCTGCATTTATCAAAGGAATAAAATTGTCTGCAGATAAAGCAGGAGGACTATATCATGAAGGATAAGGATAGCTTATTCCAGGATAGCCTCGCTTTGTTAAAACAGTTGATTTCCGTTTCATCCCTAAGCCGGGAGGAAGTATTGACAGCGGCAATGATTGAGGAATTCTTCAAAAAACGGCGGATTAAGACCTTTAGGAGAGGAAATAATATTTGGGCATATAATGCACATTATGATCAAAATAAACCCACTATTCTGCTTAATTCGCATCATGATACAGTGAAACCAAATCCTGGATACACTCGTGATCCATTCAACCCCACTGAAAATGACGGAAAGCTCTATGGTTTAGGTAGTAATGATGCGGGTGGATGTTTGGTATCCCTGATTGCTACCTTCTTGTATTTTTACGAGTGCGTAGATTTAAAATATAATTTTTGTCTTGTAGCGAGTGCTGAAGAGGAAATCTCAGGCAGAAATGGGATTGAGTCCGTATTGGAAGATATCGGACCCATTGATTTTGCAATCGTTGGCGAACCGACATTGATGGACTTAGCAATAGCGGAAAAGGGTCTGATGGTATTGGATTGTCATGCAACTGGAGTAGCAGGTCATGCTGCCCGTAACGAGGGGGATAATGCTGTTTATAAAGCGATAGCTGATATCCAGTGGTTTAGAGATTATACTTTTGAAAAAGTATCACCAACCTTGGGCCCGGTTAAAATGTCGGTAACAATGATTCAGGCGGGATCGCAGCACAATGTTGTGCCTGCTGATTGCAGTTTTGTGGTCGATGTACGGACGACTGACGCTTATACGAATGAAGAAACACTGGCGATTATCAAATCTCATGTATCCTCGGAGGTTTCGGCTCGGTCGACCCGTTTGAAAGCTTCGTCTATTCCGGAAGAACATCCCATTGTACAGGCAGGGATAGAACTTGGGCGCAAGTGCTATGGATCTCCGACAATGAGCGACCAGGCGCTTATTCCAGTACCTTCTTTAAAACTGGGGCCTGGAGACAGTGCTAGATCCCACATCGCCGATGAATTTATTTATATTGATGAAATCAGGGAAGGAATAGAATTGTATATAGCGATGCTCCAAAAAATAGTATAAAAAAAGCTTCCAATTCTGGAAGCTTTTTTTATACTAGACTAAGCTGATCTGACGCTTAATACTTTCTTCGAGCGAGATGATCGTTTCTGTACGCTGGATACCAGGCACCGATTGGATATCTTCATTCAACACTTTTCTGAGATGGACAGTGTCCCTACAGATGATTTTTGCAAAGATACTGTATTGGCCAGTACAATAATGTAGCTCAACCACTTCTTTGATTTCTTTCAATTTATCTACTGCATCTGCATATTGTGAACCTTTTTCTAGATAGATACCGAGAAAGGCAGTAATGTCAAATCCAACTTTTTGAGGGTTGATAATAAGATTTGAACCTCTGATGATACCTAACTCTTCCATCTTCTTCATTCTAACGTGGATGGTACCGCCTGATACAATTAGCTTTTTTGCTATTTCGGTATAAGGAATAGAAGCATCATTCATTAGAATAGACAGGATTTGGATATCCAAATTGTCTAGATCATAGTTTGCATATTGATTTTCCATTAACAATGGGTTTTGTGTTTCATTCATTGGTCGTAGATCAAAATCTGACCAATAGCCAAGATAATTAAATTTATTTCAAAATTACTAAGAATTTTCGGTTTATAGATGTAAATTTAATAAAAAATACTTGTTGATATTGATAATGTTATATGTTTTTGTTTAAAAGTGCTTATAATTGTTTTAGCGGTGATTTTATTGTAAGGTTATCGGATTGTTTCGTTATCTTGTTATTAAAGTCAGGAAGACGATAAAGAGATAGGACAAAGATCAAAAACAAAAGACAGGTAAGTAAGTTGCAGGTGATTAGATCAAAGTATCAATATGCATATCTAATATCTCAAGATAAAATAGAAATGGAAGAAGTTCAAGATGTAAAGATTTCGCGGAAGAAGCCAATTTTTGAGGTAGGGGAAGGGCTTCATAAATATCTTAAAATGTATCAACGGGATGAAAAGCTGCCTATTGGTTATAAGGATCTATTAAATTT
The DNA here is from genome assembly GCF_013167215.1 of Sphingobacterium prati. Lineage (GTDB taxonomy): Bacteria > Bacteroidota > Bacteroidia > Sphingobacteriales > Sphingobacteriaceae > Sphingobacterium > Sphingobacterium prati. The sequence continues at coordinate 70,462 of NZ_JABJWY010000009.1, read as the reverse complement.
TACCGAGACTGTGCCGGTAATGGATAAATTTGGTCATGATACTTTTTGGGAAACGCCACTTTATCCACAACATGTGATCGACCAATTATATGACGGATTAAAAGTCATCTATGCCAAGCTTAAAGCGTCCGGTAATACACGAATTGTACAGCACAAATATATCGATCGCGTCGAGTATTGTGGTTTTGGCAATACAAGACCATTCCGGATTCGTATAGTAAACCGATTGAATGACGTCTACGATTATTTTTATATCAAACAGGCAGACGCATCAAGGATCTATGGTTTGGAATTGGAGGAAATATTATCGCCCAATCAGGTGAATTATATGGTGGATCAGGATACATTGGTTGAGGAACATATTGTTGGTATTCCAGGAGATGTATTTTCTCAAACCAGAATGTTTACGCCTGATTACAATTTGACGCGTATTTCGAAGGAATTTGTGAAGTTTAATGAACGTTGTATTATCACTTTGCTTGGAGATATGCGTGCCTATAATTTTGTCATGCAGATTACGCCCGATTTTGACGATTTTCAGTTCAGGATCAGAGCGATTGATTTCGATCAGCAATTTTATGAGGGCAATCCTAAGGTATATATGCCACAGTTTTTTAAAGAAAATTATCCATATGTTAAACTTGCGATGGAGCATTTGACTGAAAAAACCGTGTTGCAATATCAACAGGAGGAACGCTCTTCCATTGTACATAGGGTGCGAAGTGAGCGACACCGGATCGCTGATCTCCGGGACGCATCACAGATGCAAGTTCTTTCAACAGCAGAGAATATCAAGCAACTCCGCGAGGGCTATGCTGAGTTTTACCAAAACAATTCTTACCTGAAATGTAAAACAATGACGGATATTGTAGAATTAAATGTAAAAAATGTTATTCGGCAAGTGCAAATGTAGCTACTTGATCCGGTCTTTGTTGTCTTTGATAAAAGACGACCAATCTGAGTAGGATTTTCCACCGCCTGAGGTACTATTTTTTTGAAATGAATGACAAACTGCAATTGCTAACCCATCTGTTGCATCCAAAAATTGTGGAGTTTCTTCAAATTTTAGGAGATTTTTGAGCATGGCTGAAACCTGTTCTTTGGTAGCATTTCCATTTCCCGTGACTGACTGCTTTATTTTTCTAGGTGAATACTCAAAGATCGGAATATCCTGCGCCAATGCTGCAGCCATTGCAACTCCCTGTGCCCGCCCGAGTTTGAGCATAACCTGAATATTTTTTCCATAGAAAGGAGACTCCAGTGCAACACAATCCGGATTATATTCTTGCATTAATGCAGAGGTCTTTTTGAAAATGCGTTGTAGTTTTAGCGCATGGTCATCGAGATGCCCCATTTTGATTACACCCATTGAAATAAGGGATATGGTATTGCCGACTTCTCTGATAATTCCGTACCCAAGTACTACTGTACCGGGGTCTATCCCCAGAATAATTCTTTCTTTCGCCTTTTCCTTCTGCATGTACAATATTACAAATTTTGCTCTTTATAAGTGGATTGATGTGTACAAAACTTAATCATTTGGCTAAAATTTAGTAACATTGCTCTCTAATTATCAAAAGTTGACTGGGAGACAAAAAAAATATATCAGTCTTTTATTGAAGATACTCGTTTTTGTATTTGCGACATGGTACATCATTGCCAAAGTATCTGATAAGAGCAATATCGGTAAGTTTAAGACTTTAATCGTAGGATTAGAGCAGCATTCTGTCGTCTTGACATTGATCTTGATTGTCGTTTTAATGCTCGTAAACTGGCTTTTGGAGGTTGTTAAATGGCGCTATCTTGCATCCAAGCTGGAACAAATATCGTTTTGGAAAGCATTTCAATCCGTTTTTTGTGGGCTTACATGGGCTATTTTCACACCAAACAGGATTGGTGAATATGGTGGAAGGGTTTTGTTCCTCCAACCTCAAAATAGGGCAAAGGGCGCTGTTGCGATGGGGGTGGGGCTATTTGCCCAATTGGTATTGACAAGTGTGACAGGATCACTGAGCATTGCCTGGTTTATCTGTAAGTTTTTATCCACACCTTTATCCGTTCAATTTGCCGTTTGGTTGCTTGCTATTATTTATGCTATTGGATTTGTTATATTGTACTTTAATGTGAGATGGGTGGATATACTCGTTGGTAAAATTAAATTTTTGACAAAGATTAAGCCGTTTTTTGAAGTCCTTGAACATTATTCAGCACGTGAACTTAGTATTGTCTTGATAAATTCATTGGCCAGATTCATCATTTTTACTTCACAGTATATTATTTTGATGAAGTTGACTTTACCTGAGTTGCCACTTCTGTCCATGATCTTGATGATTTTCATTCTTTTTTTCGTCCAGGCAGCATTGCCTACCTTGGATATTTTTGATTTTAGTGTCCGTAGTTTTGTTGCAAGTAATCTTTATAGCTATATTACAACACAAGAAATTGCAGTGATGGCGATCGTATCCTGTATTTGGTTTGTTAATTTGATTCTACCCGCGGTATTTGGTTCTATTTTTGTTTTTAAGATTAATTTTTTCGGTGATACAAATTCTTAGCTATTTATTGATCAGTTTTGCTTGTGTGTACGCAATTTTGGTATTGTGGATGCGTAAAGGCTGGACTACCATCCAAGCTCCCGTCAGTCCTTTAGTTTGTACGAAGACTGTATCGGTAATTATCGCTGCGCGTAATGAGGAGCTAAATATACGGCGAACGATAACGTCAATATTGAATCAAAATTTTCCGGAGGAACTTCTTGAACTCATTATCATCGATGACCATTCGGACGACAATACCTCAGCGATTGTTAGAGAATATACTGAAAATGGTGTAAAATTGATCCAGCTTAATGAGAATGGACGAATGAATTCTTATAAAAAGTTGGCAATTTCACGAGCAATTGACTGCTGTAGGGGGGAGATTATTATCACCACAGACGCAGACTGCCGAATGGGACCAAATTGGCTAGCTACCGTGATCGGAACGTTTGAAAAAGAAAATGCTTATTTATTGTCTTCTCCTGTAGTCTATTCAGAGGAAAAGAGTTTTTTCGAGCGCTTGCAGACCTTGGAATTCCTTTATCTCATAGGTCTTGGAGCAGCGGGAATAGGCAATAGAAAACCAACGACCTGTAATGGAGCGAATTTAGCGTATCGAAAAGACGTTTTTACGCAAATGGGCGGTTTTAAAGGAATTGATGAACTTGCTTCTGGGGACGATGAGTTATTTTTGCATAAGGTAGCGGAAAAGTTTCCAGAACGAATTGCGTTCTGCAAATCCGAGGAGGCGATCGTGTATACCGATGCTAAGCCTGATCTTAGCTCATTTATTAGCCAAAGAAGACGTTGGGCTTCTAAAAGTACAAAGTACAAAAATAAAGGTGTTATTGCTTTAGGAATCGCTATCTGGCTATTTAATGTGCTGTTGTTGGTCGTAGCGATTCTTGCGGTTGTAGCTGTTAAAATCCTTGCTGGGGTTGTCCTCTTTGCATTTTTGCTTAAAATGACAGTCGAATTTTTCTTTATCCAACCGCTAACAAAGTTTGCAAGGCGCAGTAATTTGCTCTGGTATCTCCCAGTCCTGAGCCTTGCCCACATTTTTTACCTCGTCTATATTGGAATATTAGGAAATATTGGCAAATATGATTGGAAAGGTCGGCAAGTCAGATAATACAATTTAATTTTCCACTTTTTGCTTAATCTTCTCTTCAGCTAATTTTACGATTTCCTCAATATTTTTATTGCTTGTATCCAAAGGATCCAGTACTTCCCATGTCATATGTAGAAAAGGTGTTAGGGGATACATACCATATTGGACCATTTCGTAAGATCCTTTGATTGCAATCGGAACAACCAATGCATTGGGATTTTTCTTTAACAGCGTCGCAATACCTCCAATGTGAAAAGCTTTCATCTTACCTGTTTTAGAACGGGTCCCTTCCGGAAAGATAAAGGCAGACCAGTTCTTCGTCTTCATATTGTTGGCAAGTTTGAGAATTTCTGCGATTGACTGTTTGGGATCATTGCGGTCTATATTGGCGGCTCCACCATGTTTAAGATTGAATGAAATACTTGGTATACCACTGGCCAGTTCGATCTTTGAGATAAATTTTCCATGAAATCTTCGCAGAAAATAGATTAGTGGGGGAATGTCAAAGGTACTTTGATGATTGGCAACAAAAATAATAGGTTGGCCCAAAGGGATGGATTTGTTGTCAATAAAGGTAACTCTATTGAATAATGTATAATAAGATGCAACCAAACAGGCATTTAATATATCCACGCTTTTTTTGTGCGCACGATAGCCTCCCAGTTTTAAACATAGCCATTGAATGGGATGAAATATCACAAGGGACAAACCAAAACAGAACCAAAATAAAATAGATAGGATATAGCCTAAAAACTTTTTCATACACTTTGTTTAATGTTTACAAATATATCATTAAGCGATGATTTTGGAAAATATTAATAATATGTTATTCTATATTAATATTATTACTACTATATTTAACAATGTTAATATTTATATTACGAAATGAAAAAGATACCCGTAAATTGTCCATGTTGTGATGCGAAGCTAAAAGTCTCTAAGTTGGTCTGCGATTCCTGCAACACGGAAGTTGTCGGTAAGTTTACTTTACCCCTGCTTATGCAACTGACTATTGATGAACAAGAATTTGTCCTGAATTTTCTTAAGTATTCCGGCAGTTTAAAAGAAATGGCCAACCAAATGGGTAAGTCTTATCCAACTGTTCGTAATATTTTGGATGATCTGATCCATAAATTAAATTCGCTTGCTAATATGAACAATGTTGGTGCAAATAGGATGATTTAGGTAGCCTTAAGTATTGAAGCATTGATATACAAAGCAATTACTCAAGATGAGAAATAATACACTTTATAACGAGAGTCAATCATTTTTTAGTTGGTGGCTATGTCTGATCCTTTTATCTGTTAGTGTAGCTAGCATTTCTGCTCACTGGCAGGATATTTTACAGTTCAATTTTGCTCCTCTGTTTAGATTAGCTGGATTCTGGATAAATTTAGCCTTGTGGTGTTTATTTGGCGTGCTTCGTTTAAAGACCACTATTCATGAGAATGGGATTGAAGTCTATTTTTTTCCATTTAATTTCTATCAAAAAAGGATTGCGTGGGGTGATATAACTACAGCTGAAGTACGAAAATATAGTCCAATTGCAGATTTTGGAGGCTGGGGCCTGAGAAGAGGAAGTAGAGGAAGAGCTTTTTCAGCTCAAGGTAATATGGGCTTGCAACTTACCATGAGAAATGGGAATGTACTGCTCATCGGAACTCAAAATCCAGCGGAGATCGAACAATTGAATTTATCCAAATTCTTAAACAATGAAATTTAAACAGCTATTTCTAAACCCATTTGAAGAGTTTTCGGAATGGAAACTATTTTTTGCAGGCACCATTGGTTTTTTGCTATCGAGCTATTTTGTCTATTTATCAGGGGAGCAGTTCAATGGTTTTATGCACTTCTATCGACCAGAGATAGCAGTCTCTTTCGTTTCTGTTTTAAGACTCCATGCTTATATGGTTTTGGCTCCTTTAGCCTTATTATATATCGTAGGTCTTATATTATACGCCAAAACAAGGCTTATTGATGTATTAAACGTGATCCTGATTGTGCCATTTCCGCTTTATTTAGCACTTCTTTTGGGAAGACTATTGCATCAGGATAAGTTTACCAAACAGCTGGATGAAGCATTAAAAAGTGGTGACCATACTTTGTCGAGTATAGACAAGAGCCAAATGATCCAGTTTGGTATATTCGGATTATTGGCTTTGTTTCTTCTGTTTTATCAGTTTTATTTATTGGTGAGAGGAATGAATATAGCCGTTAACAATAAAAAGATTTGGGTTAGTATACTGTTTGTGGCACTATATTTTATGCTTGATGTGGGTATACAGTTTTATTTTTAATGGAAAGGAACTTATGAAGAAAATTCTCTACTTGTTTTTAATCTGTTTACATTTTTCATGTGCAGACGCACAGTCGTTTGATGGGTCGTGGAAAGGTGAGGTGAGCGTGTCCGGGCAGAAATTACTTTTGGTATTCAATTTACAAAAGGATAGTGCTAATAACTGGGTGGGAACCTTTGAAAGCCCCATGCAGACCTCGCTGAAGTTTCCAGTTGATATGATAAAAACGAACAAAGATTCGATATCGATGGAGGTCAAAGCGATTGGTTTATTTTATAGAGGCTACTTGGACCGCGACAAAGATGTGATGAAAGGCGCCATGAAACAGGGCAGTTTTGAATCCGCGATGATACTGGTGCGTAGTGAGAGTGAGCACAGTGGGCTTTCACGCAAGCAAGATGTCTCCCCGCCCTATGATTACATCGAGCAGGAAATCTCATTTCAGAATGTAAAAGGTAGTGCTTCGCTTGTCGGAACCTTAACATATCCAAAAGGAGGGGGATCTTTTCCGGCTGTTGTCCTGGTCAATGGTAGCGGACAGCAAAATAGAGATTCAGAAGTTTTTGGACACAGACCATTTAAAATATTAGCGGATCATCTTACTAAAAAGGGCTTCGCTGTGCTGCGTTATGATGACCGTGGTATTGGAAAGTCTAAAGGAGAAGTTAACTTGGCTACGACGATTGATTTCGCATCAGACGCAAATGCAGCCGTGGATTTTCTGAGCAAGCAGCAGATGGTCAAAACAGGAAAGATTGGTGTCATTGGCCATAGCGAAGGTGCTTTAATAGCGGAAATGGTTGCAGCAGAAAACAGTAAGGTCAATTATATTGCGCTTTTATCTGGTCCTGTCCTCAAAGGAGATTCTTTATTGATTCTACAGAGTTATGCGCTCGGGAAAGTCGCAGGGTTGTCTGAGCCAGCATTGGAATTGAATAAGGCTAATAACAGAAAGCTATATGACATTCTTTTGAGAGACGAGCCGCCAAAGATTTTGTCGGAATTATTGGAAGAAGAACTTATTCGGCAAAACAATGGAAATGTATTAACATCGGATATGAGAATCAAATTAAGTCCGATGTTAATGCCTTGGTTTAAAACTTTTCTCCGAATCGATCCAAGTTACTACCTTAAGCAAGTAAACGTACCTATTTTTGCTTCTTTTGGAGGAAAAGATATTCAGGTGCCTGCTAACGAAAATATTTATGCACTTCAACGTTTACGTCTGAAGACGACAGATGTGACGATCAAAGACTACCCAAATTTGAACCATCTCTTTCAAAATGCACAGACGGGGAAAATTGAAGAATATTTTGAAAATTCAGAAAGTTTCAATGAGCAATTGATGGATGATCTTACGAAATGGCTTAAATTGAAAACAAAATAATCGAATCTTAAATTTGGTCGTTACGGTATTCGCTTTTGGCAACTTAACATAAGTTTTCGGAATCGGAGAAAAAATTAAATTCCGATGTCAATGATCAGCAACAACCTGTTGCCTTTAAGCGCTCTGTTATGGTGTCGTATTGGCGACAGGTAGAATTTTGCCATTGAAATATTGGTGCCCGTTCTGAGCAAACTCCGCAATGTACCGACCCATTTCAAAGGCTAGCGTGCCCGCTTGTATACCGGGAAAAGCTGCTTCAAACATTTCAGTTTGTGACGAGCCTAATGCTAAGCAGTTGACCTTAATTCCCTTTTCCTTAAATTCTTCAGCGAGACATTCTGTTAAAATAGCCAAAGCACCTTTACTGGTAGAATAGGCTGAAAGTCCCGGAAATTTCATTGAGCCCTGGAAACCTCCCATGCTGCTGATGTTGACAATATGGGAACCTTCGTGCATGAATGGAACAACGTGCTGTATCATATTGACGTGTCCCATAATATTTGTCTGCAGCATTTCTGCAAAATCCTGCCCACTGGTCTCCATGAATGGTTTATTAATTAATGCACCGGCATTGTTGATCAAGATGTCGACGCTGTCAAATTTCGATTGAATAAAAGGAATTAGTGTTGTGTAATCATCATAGACAATATCAAATTGTGCGGGGAAAAGCGTACCCCCGTCATAATTAAGCTGACTAGCTATTTCATGAAGCTTCCTCAATTTGTCTGCAGATCGAGCCAATGCGATGACTTTGTTGTCCTTTTTTGAGGTCAAATCAAGTACAGCCTCAAATCCGACGCCACTGCTTGCTCCTGTTATAATAATATTCGCCATGTTTATTCCTCTAATTTTTGACTTTGTTCAACTTCTTCGACAGAAGGTAGTTTATCCTCACCAATTGCTTTAGGATTGAAGATAAAATAAATTCCGGAGAGTGCGACCATCGCCGAGATAATATAAAATAACAATGTGATCAACACCGCATTGTGTGAGTCTACCTGAAATATGCCTGCTCCCCACATGATCACAAGCTCACGCATACCCAATCCCCCCACAGAGAAAGGAATGATAGAGACTAACGAAGAGGCCAAAAATAGAAATAGGTAAGGGGAGAATTTCCCGTTAAATCCTAAGGCATAAAGAATTAAAATCGCTGCGATCACTTGCATTGACTGTACGCCGATAGCTTTTAAGTGTGCTTTTAAAAAGGTAGATTTATATTCGCTGAAAAATTTTGTAACAACAAAATAATAGAGGATGCTCCCTGATACAAACAGGATGAACGTCAAGTAATTTGGTATTCCTAGTTGTGGCATGTAGGTGACTAATGCTGCAATGATTAGGCATAAGGCCCATAAACCACTTAATCTATCTAAGAATAATGCTGTAAATAATTTCCTGCCTTTGATACTGAATCTTTTTCGAAGGAAGAATATTTTGTAACCATCCCCGCCCACTCCACCAGGTAAAATGAGGTTATAAAACAGCCCCAATTGGTAAAGCTTCAAATTATATTTTTCAGATACGTCTAAGCCAATAGCCCCCAGAAATGTTAATAAACGTGATGAGGATATAAAAATTGAACTACTATATGCTAATAAAGCTAGAAATAAATAGAGGGGATTTGAATGAATTACAGCTTCTTTGAGATCTTTTAGTGAAACTTTACTGAAAACCCAGTAAAGGGCTCCCACCGTAACGACAATCTTCAATATATTTTTTAGGATCTTAAAACCTTTTTTTTTGTCCATAGAAGTTTATTTTTCCAATCTTAATCATACCTATTAGCGATTTTGGAAAATTCAAAGTTAGGAACTTTGTCGAATTGTGCAATTGAACTTATGCGATAGTTGGGTAAATTCTTGAATACAATAATATCAAGTATAAAATACCGAATATTGTCGCAAGAGAAAATAGCCAATTTAGGTCAATTCTATTATATTTGTGTTTTAGCACAGCAATCATTAATCCGACGATAAAACAAAATAGTAAGATAGGGGCAATGAAAGCAACCTTATTTGTGAACGCAAGGCTGATTTGGTTTAATTTCGTCTTTGCTTCCTGTCCCAAAAAAAGAGGGTAGGTGGCGAAGGCTAAAAGAATAATGAATAACCTTAAAAGAGTTTTTGCGATTATTTTGCTTATGGTATGATTTTTGGCTGTAATCTTCATGATTTGTGGATTAATTTACCCCAAAAATACAATTTGAAATTAAAACTAGACATATGAATCGATTCGTTTTATCATTAGCAACAGTTTTTGCTACGGTGACCTTGTTCTCCTGTGGTGCACAAAAGCAAGGTACATCTACTGGAAATCCTGGTTATGGGTCTTCCAATACAAGTGCAACTTCGGGACCTAGCGCCTCAGAATGGAAATCTGCTGTGAAGGGAACTTGGACACTAAATTCAATCGATAGAGAAAACTTACCTTCGACATTCACCATTAAAAGTGTATTTGAGGAAGCTCCTGCGGAATGTTTTGTCGGTAGTACATGGAACTTCATTGGAAATGGAAAGGGATCAATCACGTTCAATGCCCAAGGTACTTTATGTGCTCCGGGTGCATCGCGTGAGATCTTTTGGTCGATATACAATCCTGGAAAAGGTTTAGGCGAACCGCAATTCCAATTTAAAAAGATCTATGCAGGAGACAAAGCAAAGAATGTAACAACAGGTTATCGTTTAGATCTGTCTTATTCTGATGGCAACAAATTAGTTATGAAAATGCCATTGACAGTATCTAATGGTGAAGCTTACTTGGTGTTGAATTTTTCGCGCGTAAACTAAGCTCAATCGAGAAAAAAAGAATAACGAGAAGCTATAGGAAATCCTATGGCTTTTTTTTGTGGAAAATTTAATACTTTTACACGCTGAATCCATCATGATTTATTCAAACTTGAAGTGTGAAGTGATGAATACAAAAAGCGGAAGCTGTATGAATAATTGCTTTTGAGACGAATAAATCAGATAGCATCGTTACCTTAGAAAACAGATTTATCAGATGAAAAATAGCATGATTCCCAAGGCTTAAGCTTGGAACTGCTTAATATAGATAGAAATATGGCTGAACAAAACACGAAAACTGCATTGATAACAGGTATTACAGGGCAAGATGGCGCCTATTTAGCAGAATTCCTATTAAAAAAAGGATATAGGGTTCATGGGCTAAAACGCCGTAGCTCCCTATTCAATACTGATCGTATTGATCACCTTTATCAAGATCCCCATCTTGACAATAGAAATTTTACATTGCATTTTGGTGATTTGACAGATTCAACCAATTTGATCCGTGTCATTCAGGAGACTCAACCGGATGAAATCTATAATCTAGCGGCTCAATCCCATGTTAAGGTGAGCTTTGATACGCCCGAGTATACGGCCAATGCTGACGGTATCGGTACGCTTCGTATATTAGAGGCTGTCAGATTATTAGGAATGATCGAGAAAACACGTATTTACCAAGCCTCAACTTCGGAGCTATATGGTCTTGTGCAAGCGGTACCACAAAGTGAGACGACTCCTTTTTACCCAAGAAGTCCATATGCTGTTGCCAAAATGTATGGCTATTGGATTACTGTTAACTATCGTGAAGCTTACAATATGTATGCCTGCAATGGGATTTTGTTTAATCATGAAAGCCCTGTCAGAGGTGAAACATTTGTAACGCGTAAAATAACCCGAGCCGTTGCAAAAATTGCGTTGGGATTGCAGGATAAACTTTATTTGGGGAATCTTTCGGCTCAGCGTGACTGGGGACATGCAAAAGACTATGTTGAAGCGATGTGGCTGATCCTACAACAGGAAAAACCTGAGGATTTTGTCATCGCAACGGGAGTTACAACAACGGTTAGAGATTTTGTCCGTTTGGCCTTTGCTGAATTGGGAATAGAAATTGAATTTAGTGGGAAGGGCGAACAAGAAAAAGGAGTAATTATTGATGTTGATGAGGAGCGTTTAGCTGAATTAAATATTGATAAATCACTTATTAAATTTGGACAAACTGTCGTTAAGGTAGACCCTGCCTATTACAGACCGACGGAGGTCGATTTACTTATTGGAGATCCTACCAAAGCGAATACCAAACTAGGTTGGACACCTAAATATAATCTTCAGATGCTGGTAACAGATATGGTACAATCCGATCTTCATTTGATGAGAAAAGAAGAGTATTTGAAACAAGGTGGTTTTCAGACGTTGAACTATTTTGAATAATTCATAAATGATAATGAAAAAATAAAACTGGAATAATTTTTGTTTAAACATTCATTGTATGAATACATCAATTCATACAATGAATATGATAGTGTATTATGATGAATTCAGAGGTTGTTTCGAGCAAGAAGGAAGAAGAGAAGAAGAAAGATACTTCTAAAGTTTATTTCTTCATCATTGCGATAGCAGCGTTACTAGCAACGAATATATATTTTTATGTTAAGTTTAAGACAAATGGAGAGAAAGTCTATGCCTTAACTGTGGAAAAGGAAAATCTTCAGGTACAGATCGACCGGATAGAGGCCGAGTTGGACAAGATCGATGTAGAAAATGTTCAATTGACTCCCGAGATGACGGTGCAAAAAGATGATTCGCGAGCGGAAATTGCTGAACTAAGAAAAAAACTTGAAAATAAGAGTATAACTCCTAAAGATATTGATGACGCTCAGCGTAAAATCAATTTGTTAAAAAAGCAGGTTGATCATTATCGGGTAGATGTTCAACGCTTGGTTCAGGAAAATCAGATTTTATCAAAGCAGAATTCAACTTTGAATGAATCGGTTGTCGAGAAAAATAAGCAAATTAATTCTCTGACAACAACTAATGCTGAATTAAAAGAAAAAGTGACGACAGCATCTGCTTTGAAGGTTTCAAGTATCAGCATCAATGGTCTTGAAGTCAAAAAGAACGGTAAGGAGTCAGTTGAAGAGCGTGCGAAACGGGTGGATAAATTGAAAATTAATTTTACCATAACTGACAATTCATTGGCTAAAAGTGGTGAACGCGATATTTTTGTGAGAATCATTGATCCTCAGGGGAATCTTGTGATACAAGGAGATAATATTTTCTTTGTACATGGGGAGAAGTTACAGTATACCTTTAAACATAATATCTTGTTTACGAATAAAGGTGAAGATTATGTGGTGTATTGGTCTGCTGAAAACGGTTTTACCAAAGGGGCGTACACCGTCTTGCTTTATGAAGACAATGCTATAATGGGTAGATCAACAGTTGTATTGCGTTAGACAGATAGCGTATGTTCTCTCGCTGCAAGTCGTAAGGTAGAGCCTGTAATGTTTTTCAACAGATGAATATAAAGTAGAGCTTTTTTGTTCAGGGTACTGTTTCATAAAGTGTGTAAGTTATAGAAATGCGAAGTTCGAAAGGACTTCGCATTTTTTATTATTTACTGAACTTTATAATAGTAAGACAGAGGGGACCGATGTGTTAGCCGATATCGTAGGATTTGCATTGCATCAATACGCATTGGATAGATTCGCTATTGGTTTTGCCTTTTCCTTCGCGAAAAAAGCCATTAAAGTTGCTGCAGTTTTTCAGGAGCTATCCAAAGAGGATATTTTACCATAAAATACTATGGAGTTCTTTTATGAAATGTGACAATAAAGCATTAAGATTCTGTTTGTTGTAATGGAAGTAATATATGAAAGGTAGTTCCTTCTCCTTCTGTTGTCTCAAAATATATCTGTCCATTACTAGCTTCGATTGTTTTCTTTACCAATACCAGACCTAAACCATTTCCTGAGCTTTTTGTAGTGAAGTTGATCTGAAATATTTTATCTTTCATTCCTTCGGGGATTCCATAACCATTGTCTTTGACATCTATCTTTACAAACTTGTCGGAGTAACGTTCGATGGAAATTTCTATCTTCATATTTTTTCGCCCATACCCGCCTTCAATAGCGTTTTTTATCAAATTATTAAATGTACGCAATAGTTCATTTCCATCTGCTTTGACAATCAATGTTTTTTGATCGGCATTGTTTATTAGTCGGATGTTGACATTAGGGGTGTTATTATAAAGAGATATTGATTTTGCTATTTTTTCGACGATATTGATATTTTCCATCACAGTTGTTGGAAATTTTGCAAAATGGGAGAACTCCGAAGCAATTTGTGTCAACGCATCTATTTGTTCAATAAATGAAGTAGAGAACTTATTGAAACGATCAGGGAATTTAGGATCATCGTCTTTATAGGATCTCCGCAGCTGTTGTATGCCCAATTTCATTGGCGTTAGCGGATTTTTGATCTCATGAGCAATCTGCTGGGCCATCTCACGCCAGGTTGATTCACGTTCGGTATCCTTTATTTTATTGGCATAGTCCTCGAGTTTTATGATCATGAGGTTATACTCTTTGATCAATGTCCCAATTTCATCATTTCTTTGCCAGAATAAAGGTTCATTGGGCTGTCCTAGTCGAAGTTGGGAGATCTTTTTACTGATTATACTAAGTGGGTTGGTCACACTGTTGGCGACGAAAGTTGCATAAAAACCGAAGCCGATGATGATCAAAGAGTAAATGTTGACAATCGTGTTCAGTAGCAAGTTTTTGTTGATATTCTCCTCTTTTTGAAGTGAGAAATTCGGAATGCCAATATAGGCCAATGTACTGTAGTTTTTATCCCTTATTGTCGCATAGCTTGTTTCAAATTGGAAAGTTCCGATCCGTTCATCTTCAATCGTTTCTGATTTTTTAAGCAGGGAGAGATTTTTGAGCGCTGCCGGATTGATAAAAGTGGAAAAGAGTTCCAAGTCATAAATCCTGCGTTGAGAACTGTACAATAACCTGCCCGATTTTGAGTATAAATTGAAATCCTTGGATATCGTCTCGGATAAAGTTTTTAAAATACTAATGAGTTGGTTTTCATTAGAGACTTCGTCGGTATAAGTGAGCATATTTTCCATCCGTTTGCCCAATTCAATAATGAAACGCTCTTTGCTATTTCTATTGTTGTTGTAAAGCTGTTTATTGATGCTGATATATGAAATCACTGCGGATATTAGAATCGCTAATATAACAGAGGAAATAATTGAGGTCTGTATACGTGTAGAATATTGTATCTTGTTGATAATTTTATAAAACTGATATTTCAAGTTGCGGAATGTAAGCTTCGTGTTCTTCAGAAAGATATAAAACGATGCTGCATAATGAAAAAGCATGAAAATCATGAAAAATACCAAAAACAGGAAAGAAGTTGTGGCGACATAGTCCCAAAAAGAAGGTTTCTGTTTGCTAATGACATAAGTCGAGAACGTATTGGCAATATAAGCCATGTGAAGATATGAATCTCGATCCAATACTTCAATGTATTCTCCCGGTTGGCCCTTTAGTCCTCGAAGGTTATTTTCGTAAGTATATTTGCCAAATTGAGTAACAAGTGATCCGCCTTTATATAGAGCAATTGAATATTCACCTTTATTATAATATTGCGAATTATTGATCCGCATATCTGTCAATATTTCAGGGTAGGGCACGGTGTAACTGAAATCCTTGTTGGATAAATTAATAATTACGTTAACAACCCTGTTTTGATCGATCCTCACTGGAATGATCGAAAAATATTCATGAGTCCCTAATTCGGCGCTAGCACGGTAGAAATTTTGTGTAACTTTTATCGACTTATTGATTACTTTTTCTCTATATTCATTGATTCTGTTTTGACCATTTGGATTTAATGGAATATTATTTTGATCATAGTAATACGCCTTAAATTCATATTTCGAAAGATAGCCACTGAAATATTTTTTCTTGATAAAATCATTGATCCCCTCTGTATTTGTATACGGTAGGCTGATGTTAAACAAATGTTTTAGTTCTTTATCATTGGTTATCCCCGTCTCAATGTCTGAAAATAATGACACTGCATTCACGTCGTCTTCTGACTGCAGATTGTTCAGCAATATCTTCATATCGATGAGGTCTCGCTCCTGATAGAAACGTGCATGGGTAATTGTACTGATGATTGCCCAAAGGATAAGAACGGCAATATAATTGGTCAATAGATGTCTATCGAAATATTTTTCTCCAAAGGATTTGATTAGAATAATCAGAGCCAGAAGCAAATTTACCAAACTATTTTTCTCAATGTAGATTGAAATAATAAGAATGACAAAAATAACACTGGCTAATTGAATATTTAATAGTTGGGTAGGTTTTAGTTCTAACTTTTTAAGAAAAAATAACACGAGGTCTATGTAAATATTTAGGGACAGAATTCCTAATCCGATAATACCAAGATCCACCCAACTTAGAAAGTGCAGATCAACAAGTTTGGTGAAATCAAAATAGATGTTATTTGAATGTGTCACCAATGTTCCCGCAATATCATATAAAAGCGCAAAGGATAAATATATGCTTAGTATGAGGCCTATCGCAAGAGGTAATTTAAAGAGCCTAATATTTTTGACCTTGTCAAAATTGAGTTCTTTTCGAATAGAATAGATAAATACCATCCACCATAGAATCAATATTGTCGTGGACAATACAGACCAAATATTAGGAAAGAAACTATTGTAGGCATAGTTGCGGGAATCAAATATAGCGAATGTAGCATTTTCTGAGAGTAGATTCCATTTCAAGTCTGCAAATTTGACAAGGGTAAATACACCAGCAAGCATTGTTATAGCCCACCAAGCTCTTTTGGTCTTAGCCAGGTGTAGACAAAGGCTGTTAAAAAAAATTAACAGTGCTATCCAAGCTAGTAACCAGCAAAAGAATTGTAAGATGGTATAGATATTTTCATGATTGCCGTCTTTGAGTTTCACAGAAAACAGATAAGAACCCTCATTACTATAAATGTTTTTGATAGCTACGGTATCTGTATAGAATGCTATGTCAATGTTTCGTGTATCAAAGAGATTACGTCGCAGTGAAGCATTTAAATAAGGATTGTTATTGTTGGTATAGGGTTTAACTAGGATATATGCAAGTATGCTGATATTTCCAATTGTTTTTTTACGAACAATATACGAACGGTTGTCATCTTGTACGAAATTTGATTTTTCCAAAAAGCCTTGGTCGGTGATGGGAACAAATAAATTTGTACTCCATAGTTTTGGCTCGTGATCCTTAAAGAGAAATAAATAAACCTTCTGATCATTTTTATACCTTTCAAAGGCCTGATAGACTGCGATAGGGTACTGATCAAAGTTCTTAAATGTTTTGAGCAGCAACGAGTCCTTAAAAATACGATCTACTTTTTTCTCTTGTTCGACAATATAGTCATTGAGCGATTTGGTATCGATGTCGAGTATTTCCTTATTTGTAACAGATTCTTTGATGGTAATAGCTGTTCCTATAAAGCAGAGTGTTAAGATCAGTAGAAGTAAACGAATTTTTATACCAGAATTCACGTTAGTCAATTTACATTAGTGTAAATATAAAAAAAATCCTTGCTTTCTTAGGGCAAGGACTTTTATATTATTTTATTCTAAAAATGCTTATACGTGTGGTTCCTCTTGTCTGAATATTTTAGCAGTCAAGTACTCACGGTTTAAACGCGCAATATTAGTTAATTTAATACCTACAGGACATTCAGCTTCACAGGCACCTGTATTGGTACAGTTACCGAAACCTTCAGCATCCATCTGATCTACCATTGCTTGAGCACGTTCGTAACGTTCAGTCTGACCTTGTGGTAACAAGGCAAATTGAGATACTTTAGCCGATACGAATAACATAGCTGAAGCATTTTTACAAGCTGCAACACAAGCACCACAACCGATACATGTAGCCGATTCGAATGCTTCATCCGCGATACGTTTAGGAATGGGGATAACGTTAGCATCAGGAACACCGCCTGTATTGATATTTACATATCCACCAGCTTGTTGAATGCGGTCAAAAGCAGTACGATCAACCGCAAGGTCTTTCAATACTGGAAATGCAGCAGCTCTCCAAGGTTCGATTACGATTGTTTGTCCATCGTGGAAGCTACGCATGTGCAATTGACATGTCGTTGTACCTTCTTTAGGACCATGGGGGCGACCATTGATTACTAACGAACACATTCCGCAAATACCTTCACGGCAGTCGTGGTCGAAATATACAGGGTCTTCACCTTTACGTGTCAATTCCTCATTCACAATATCAAGCATCTCTAAGAAAGACATATCATCAGCGATGTCCTTTGCCTGATAAGTTACAAATTGACCTTTATCTTTATCATTTTTTTGACGCCAAACTTTCAGCGTTAAATTCATATGTTGTGCCATGATAATTTTCCTTCTTATTTATAACTTCTTTGCGTTAACTGAACGTTCTCGAATACCAAGTCTTCCTTGTGCAACTCCTCAGGTACGTTGTCCCCTTTGTATTCCCAAGCGGATACATAAGCAAATTCTTCATCATTACGTTTTGCTTCACCTTCTTCAGTCTGGCTTTCAAGACGGAAGTGACCACCACAAGACTCAGCGCGTTGTAATGCATCAACAACCATTAATTCACCCAATTCCAAGAAGTCAGCTACACGGCCAGCTTTCTCTAAGGAAAGATTGAGTTCTTCGTTCTCACCCAGAACTCTAACATTTGTCCAGAATTCTTTTTTCAGCTCTTGAATCAAACCTTGTGCTTTTTGCAATCCTTCAGCTGTACGAGCCATTCCACAGTATTCCCACATGATGAGACCTAATTTTTTGTGGATATCATCAACAGTTTGTGTACCATTTAGGGATAGCAATTTATTGATTTTCTCTTCAACCTCTTTACGTGTAGCTTCGAAAGCAGGGTGGCTATGATCTACTGGTGCGAAAGAACCTAGTTTAGCTAAATAATCACCGACAGTGTAAGGGATCACGAAATAACCATCAGCAAGACCTTGCATCAACGCCGAAGCACCTAAGCGGTTGGCGCCGTGGTCAGAGAAGTTACATTCCCCTAATGCATACAAACCTGGGATTGTCGTCATCAAGTTGTAGTCAACCCATACACCACCCATTGTATAGTGAACAGCAGGGTAGATACGCATTGGTTGTTTGTAAGGGTTCTCGTCAGTGATTTGGTAGTACATGTCAAATAAGTTACCATATTTAGCACGTACAGCATCTTCACCAAGACGGCTGATAGCTTCTTTGAAGTCCAAGAATACGGCGAAACCAGTTTTACCAACACCACGACCATCATCAACGGCTTCTTTCGCATTACGTGATGCTACGTCACGAGGTACTAAGTTACCAAATGAAGGGTATTTACGTTCCAAGAAGTAATCTCTGTCATCCTCTTTGATGTCGTTAGCTTTGATTTCACCTTTGCGTAATCTTTCGGCCATTTCTTGCGTCTTAGGAACCCATACGCGACCATCGTTACGTAAAGACTCGGACATCAGCGTCAATTTAGACTGGTGATCTCCAGTTACAGGAATACATGTAGGGTGAATCTGTGTATAACAAGGGTTAGCGAAGTAAGCGCCACGTTTGTGTGCTCTCCAAGCTGCAGTAACGTTACATCCCATTGCATTTGTAGACAAGAAGAATACGTTACCGTAACCACCAGTGCACATCAAAACTGCGTGTGCTGCGTGCGTTTCGACTTTACCAGATACCAAGTCACGTGTTACGATACCTTTAGCATGACCATCGATCATAACTAAATCCAGCATCTCGTGACGTGTATATGATTTTACTTTTCCTTTTTTGATTTGACGGTTCAATGCTGAATAAGCACCTAACAACAATTGTTGTCCCGTTTGGCCACGTGCGTAGAACGTACGGCTTACTTGCGCACCACCGAAAGAACGGTTGTCTAATAAACCACCATATTCACGTGCAAAAGGAACACCTTGCGCAACACATTGGTCGATGATGTTTACAGATACTTCAGCCAAACGGTAAACGTTTGCTTCACGTGAGCGGTAGTCACCACCTTTGATTGTATCGTAGAATAAACGGAACACGGAGTCACCATCATTTTGGTAGCTCTTTGCTGCGTTAATACCACCTTGCGCCGCAATGGAGTGCGCACGACGAGGTGAATCTTGGTAACAGAAGGTAATTACGTTGTATCCTAACTCAGCTAATGATGCTGCTGCAGATGCACCAGCAAGACCTGTACCAACAACGATAACGGTAAATTTACGTTTGTTAGCAGGGTTAACCAACTTAAGATTAAATTTATGATTTGACCACTTTTGGGCTAATGGGCCCGCTGGTACTTTTGAATCTAACATATCTCTTAATTTTATATTGATCGATAAAGCCTGAGCTTTACCTTAAAAGATTCTGAATTATTTAAAGAAGAAAAACAATGGCATTATTGCAAAGCCAATTGGAATTAATACCCCAAATACCCAAACTCCGATTGCTCTGATAATTCCAATATATCTTCTGTGGTTAAAACCTAAAGTTTGGAATGCAGATTGGAAGCCATGAATTAAGTGGAAAGCCAACGCTGCCATTGCAATGACGTATAAAGCGACTAAGGCCACATTTTTGAAGGCAAAGTCAACTTGCTTGTACAAATCTCTTGCTTTTAAGATTTGAACATTGTTTTCTACCGTTTCTTGGTAGTCGTGGAATTCAGAAGCTTGAAGTTCTCTCGCTGTTGTCTGTCCTGTTGCCAAATCAGTACGGTATTCGATGTAGGGTACTTCATCATTGTGAAACTTCCACCAAAAATTAGACATGTGTGTAGCTAAGAATACTAAAATGACAGTACCTAAGATACCCATGTTGCGTGAATTCCATTTACTGTTTGCTTTACCATCATATTGGGCATAACCAATAGGACGTGCGGCTTTGTTTCTCATCGACAATGTAATGGCGTAGATGACGTGAACGATTACCGAAGCGTACAATAAGTAGGAAACAACTTTGATTGGTGTAAAGTGAGTCATGAAATAAGCGTATTTGTTGAACGCTAGACCCGCATCATCTTTAAATAATTGCAAGTTACCAACCAAGTGAACAACTAGGAATAAACATAGGAAGATTCCTGTTAAGCTCATGATTAGCTTCTTCCCAATCGAAGAACTGAAAACTGGCTTTGATTTACTCATTATCCTTTGTAATTTAATTTTAATTAGGCAAATCTACTATTTGCTATTAAATATGATACCATTTTGACAAGAAAAAGCAGCAATTTAGAATCTTTCTAAAGTTTATTAAAACAAAAAGTCCGTTTTGGATAAAAACGGACTTTTAAATACGGGATTTACTATGGCTAACGGTCTATAGGATACTGAATAATCTATAGCCTAAACCAATGCTCCACATGTTGATTTTTGGGTTTGCCTGGCTCTCATTGTTAACTTTATTCAAGCCCATTTCGTAACGTACATCCACGCGTAGACTTGAGATATCAGCACCTACACCAAATGCCCATGATGTGCCATTTTTTTTGTAGTTATTTGGATCTAAATTGGCAATCACCTTATCTTGTTTGTCATCTACTTTAAATGAGAATATTGGGCCGGTTTGAATTCTAGCACCGATTGGGCCTAAGCCAAAACGCTTACCTAATAACACTGGGATATCAACAGTGGTAAATTTAACGTCTGTCGATTCACCTTCTGAATTAGTTACTTTTGTGTTTTTTCCAGTTAAGTAAATCTCAGGCTGAACATGGAATCCTAAAACGCCAACACGACCATAAAGACCTGCTTGATAACCCGCTTTATTGTCTGAATTGAAATATTTGCCATCGCTTTTGAATTTTGAAAAGTTCAGGGCTCCTTTTAAACCGACCTCAAATCCAGGCAGAAGCTGCGCTTGTGCCGTTGCTACGCTACCACAAATCAAGAGTAATGCTGGTAAAATCTTTTTCATAATCTTTTATTTATGTATATATTGTATCTTTAAACAAACTTTCACAAGTTTGTTAAAGATATACAAATTTTATACCTAAATCATAGTTATGCTGAAAATTAACGAAGAACAATGGCAAATTGCCAAAGAAAAACTCCGTCGCAAGTACAATCATTTGAGTGACGAAGATCTAGCTTTTCAAGCAGGTGAAGAGGATAAATTAATCAATAAATTAGCGCAGCGCTTAAGGCGGAATCCCTCTTACATTTTATTCACAATAGGCAAAGAGATTCAGGATATTAACAGCAATAGATTATGAGTGACAACATCAGCTGGACAGATTTTGAAAAAGTTGATTTGCGCGTAGGAACTATTTTGGAAGCACAGGACTTTCCTAGGGCTAAAAAACCAGCTTATCAACTGAAAATTGATTTTGGAAGCGAAATCGGAACATTACAAAGTAGCGCCCAGATAACAGTACATTATAGGAAGGAAGAATTGATCGGAAAACAGATTGTTGCAGTCGTGAATTTCCCAAAGAAACAGATTGCTAATTTTTTCTCCGAATGTTTGGTCACCGGCTTTGCTGATGAGCATGGAGCTATTATTTTGACCTCTGTGGACAGAAAATTACCAAATGGATCGAAACTTAGTTAAGTTTGTGGCATGACATTTATAGATTTTGAAGGAACACAATTAATTGATAGCGATGAATCGTTTATGCGCATGGCATTAAATGAAGCAAGGAAAGCTTTCGAAGAAGGAGAGGTTCCTATCGGTGCGGTAGTCGTACATAGGGGACGTATTATCGGTAAAGGGCATAATCTTACCCAACGCTTGAATGACGTAACTGCCCACGCCGAAATGCAGGCTTTTACAGCCGCGGCAAATTATCTTGGCGGCAAATATCTGGATGATTGTACATTGTATGTGACGATTGAGCCTTGTATTATGTGTGCTGGTGCAGCTTACTGGACCCATATCAGTAAAATTGTCTATGGGGCAAGGGATGAAAAACGTGGTTATTCTCATTTTCACGATAAGATATTACATCCGAAGACAGTCGTTACCCAAGGTGTTTTGCAGGAAGAATGCGCCGATTTGGTAAAATCATTTTTTCGTCAAAAACGGTAAGTAAATATCGAATTTATTGTAACACATAAAAACATAACAAGCTATATTGTGTTATATTTGTATATATAAACGAAGTAATAAACATTTAAATTAAAATAGTTATGGCATTTGAATTAGAAGCGTTACCATACGCAGCCGACGCATTAGAACCACATATCGACAAGACTACAATGGAAATCCACCATGACAGACATCATCAGGCATACGTGGACAACTTAAATAAAGCAATCGCAGGAACAGACGCTGAGAACCTGTCGTTATTGGATATCATCAAAAACGTAAGTAAATATTCAGCAGCAGTACGCAATAATGGTGGTGGTCATTACAATCACTCTTTGTTCTGGAAAGTGTTAGGTCCAAATGCTGGTGGAGCTCCAACAGGTGAATTAGCAGAAGCAATCAACGCTACTTTCGGTTCATTTGATGAGTTGAAAAAACAACTTCAGGCAGCTGGCGCTACTCGTTTTGGATCAGGATGGGCATGGTTAATCGTTGGTAATGACGGTAAATTAGCTGTTACTTCTACGCCTAATCAAGATAATCCATTAATGGATGTGGCTGAGGTAAAAGGAACGCCAGTTTTGGGTATCGACGTTTGGGAGCACGCTTATTACTTGAAATTCCAAAATAAACGTCCAGCTTATTTGGAAGAAATCTTTAATGTTATCAATTGGGATGCCGTAGCAAAAAATTATGCTGCAGCTAAATAATTGATTCTTTGATAAGAATGAGAAAGCGACAATATGAATATATTGTCGCTTTCTTATTTTAGTAATGGTTACATACTAACCAATAGTTCTAAAGTAATTGTACGTCGATGAAATATGTTATTATAGTTTTTGCGGCTATCTTTTTGTTGAGTCCTTGTCAGCTCCAAAGAGCAGTTGGGAAAGGTCCGGTTTTCTATTGTCGCTTTGAATAAGGAGAAAGTTTACGGGGGGCGATTGTGACGGAGGTGGTACCAGCGACAGCGTTTTATCCTGCAGAAGACTATAATCAGGATTATTATTAAGTTAATGGTAAGGAGCGGTATTGCCAATTGGTTATTAAACCGAAATTGGAAAAATTTAAACGTATCTTTTCCAAGGTGCTTAATGAAGGTGAGTAACTTTGGGTATTCGTAAAATTTAAGGTAATTTTACTCCTATTGGTATCATTTAGTGTGGTGCTAATAAGTTGAAATATAAATAATTGTAATATGTCTAAAGGATTTTTTACAGTGCCTGTTCCTACGAACGAGCCGGTGTATACTTACGCTGTCGGAACGAAAGAACGTAAGTTGTTGAAAGCAGCAATTGATGAGGCACGTTCGAAACAAATCGATATCCCAATGTATATTGGTGGTAAAGAAGTAACTACTTCTAAAAAAGTAACTATAGCTCCTCCACATGACCACCAACATATCTTAGGTCAATACAATCAAGGCGAGAAATCACATGTAACCGATGCAATCAATGCAGCGCTAGCTGCTAAAAAGAATTGGGAAAATCTGGCATGGGAAGATCGTGCGGCGATATTTTTGAAAGCAGCAGAATTGATTTCAGGGAAATACCGTTATGAGTTGAATGCTGCTACGATGTTGGGGCAATCAAAGAATCCCTATCAGGCGGAGATTGACTCGGCTTGTGAGATTACAGACTTTTTGCGCTTCAATGTGCAATATATGAGTGAAATCTATAAGCAGCAGCCACCGGTATCAGGAAAAGGTGTATGGAACCGAGTTGAACAACGACCTCTCGAGGGTTTTGTGTTTGCGTTGACACCATTTAACTTTACAGCTATCGCCGGTAACCTGCCTTCATGTGTTGCAATGATGGGGAACGTTGTTGTTTGGAAACCATCCAACACACAGATTTATTCTGCGAATGTATTGATGAAAATTTTCCGTGAAGCCGGACTTCCAGATGGTGTCATCAATTTAGTGTATGTATCAGGGCCAGATGCTGGTGATGTTATTTTCCAACATCCTGATTTCGCTGGTATTCACTTTACTGGTTCAACAGGTGTATTCCAGGATATCTGGAAAACTATCGGTGATAATATCCACCGTTATAAGACTTATCCACGTATCGTCGGTGAGACAGGTGGTAAAGATTTTATTGTTGTACACCCTTCTGCGGATCTCAAGACGGCAAATACAGCTTTGGTTCGTGGAGCTTTTGAGTACCAAGGACAAAAATGTTCAGCAGCCTCACGTGCATATATTCCAAAATCATTGTGGCCAGCATTGAAAGAGTCAATGGCTAATGATGTGAAGTCATTTACAATTGGTGGAACGGAGGATTTTACAAACTTTATCAATGCGGTTATCGATGAGAAATCATTTGATAAATTAGCAAAATACATCGATCGTGCGAAAGAATCCAATGAGGCAGAGATCGTAGTTGGTGGTACTTATGATAAGTCTAAAGGCTATTTCATTCATCCAACGATCATTGAAGCTTCAAAGCCTGATTACGAAACAATGGTCGAAGAATTGTTCGGTCCAGTATTGACCGTATATGTTTATGAAGACGCTAAGTTCGAGGAAACACTGGATATCGTCGATTCAACATCTATCTATGCATTGACAGGTTCTATTATCGCACAAGACCGCTATGCTATTAATTTAGCCACAGATAAATTGAGACATGCTGCGGGTAACTTCTATGTGAATGATAAATGTACTGGAGCTGTGGTAGGTCAACAGCCATTTGGTGGTGCGAGAGGTTCAGGTACAAACGACAAAGCTGGATCCATGATCAACTTGTTGCGTTGGGTATCTCCACGTACAATCAAAGAAACCTTCAATCCGGATACGGATTACAGATATCCTTTCTTAGAAAAAGGCGAATAAAATAAATCGAATTATCCTGTACGGATGGTAACCATAGTTTGGTTTCAAGCTCTACCGACGATAGCGGATACATTCAACATAATAAAGGCACTCCGCTATGGAGTGCCTTTATTATTTTTTAAACAGTCCTAATTCAGTTCCATCGTCACGGGTCATTCGGATAGCCAGTGATTTTGCGGACCCCGAAATATCGATGATTGTCCTTTTGCCAGCTTTTGGACCACCGCCGATAAATATCGGATAACGATGGTCTTTATCGGCGGGGTAGTATCCATATTGATGCGTATGCCCAGAGATCATCGCATCTATTTTATATTTCTGAAATAAAGGATGGAAGCATTCTCGATTATGCAGTGTACCATGCCAATCGTCTGAATGGAATATAGGGATGTGGCTGATAACCACGGTATGTTGTGCAGATTTTCTTTCTTTGGATTGTAAGACAGTTTCCAGCCATTTTGCCTGTTCTTTTCTATAATTGTCATAATCTACGGTGCCGGCATATACTTCATGATTATCCGGTTTGTCTTCACCACTGTCCAGCATGATCCAGAAGATAGGGCCCCTTTTGAAAGCTTGATAGTATTTATTATTGGGATAGCCAAAGTACCGTTTGAAATTCCGGGCGAAAGAGCCTCTCGTTTCGTGATTTCCGCGGTTCATAATAAAAGGTTTTCCGGTAGCAAAGAATTCAATAGGCTTCAGTAATTTTTCTGTAATATCCTCCTGATCGGTCACGTAATGAAAGGAGTCTCCATTTAGAACAAAGAAGTCATAGATTGAGGGATCATGATTGGGTATGAGATCCCGATAGCTGCTTTTCTCCTCATGAACATCATTATACACCAGACAACGAATTTGTTGTTGATTGTTTTCTGCCAGTTTAGCTTCAAAAATTGGTGTTTGGATTTCTTGCGCATATATGATCTTATAGGGGTCAAATTTTTGAATTTCTTTTGCCCTGATGCGATAGCGGAATGACCGTGGTGCTTCTGCGATGGAAAAGTGGAAGAAATCTGTATTCGCATTAATCATACCATCTTCGGATTGATAGATCGTTTGCTGAATATTACCCGTACTGTCAAGGATTTCCAACCAGGCTACTGCCGGTTTACTCAGGATTGTAAAGATGTTTATGCCTGTTGCTGTTTGATTCTGTAAATAAGCAGGAACTAAAAAACGAAAATCTCCTTCTGCATCTTCCGTTTCTTTTTCTTTGGCAACACTAATCGTGGGTAAGGTAATTCCCATCAATGCCAATGCTTCTAAAAATCTTCTTCTATCAAAATTCATGATGGGCTATTTAATGTCGATTTCAACATATAATGGACGGTGGTCACTCGCATATTTCTCTTCAAGAACGCGGTGGTTGGAGAATTTTGGATGCGATGCGGTATTAACCATAATATAATCTATTTCGGTATTTGGTTTATCTTCGGGAAAAGTAAATCCATTACTGATCGTGCTTTTTGCGAATACTTTGGCAAGTTCTTTTAGCGCAGGGTCATTAGGCTCGGAGTTTAAGTCACCCACGAGTATCGCAGGTAATTTTTCATTCTTGAAACGTGATGTGATGAATTTAGCCTGTTTGATTTTATTTTTGTCTTTTAAGTCCAGGTGTGTGTTCGCAAATAGGATTTTCTTTTTGTCGATAGTCACTTCAACAATAGATAAACTTCGGCGCTCACTTTCAACAGGAGAAGGAAGGAAATGTTTTTCTACACGTTCTATAGGTTGTTTTGATAGTATTGCCGTGCCGTACTGTCCTTTCTCAAGTTCTATTCCTTTTGAAAAAATATAATGCATTCCAGTTAGTTCAGCCAATTTTCTTGCCTGATCTTCATTGTGGGAGCGTCCCAAGTTAACATCAATTTCCTGTAGTCCGACAAGATCTGCGTTGGTATTTTTAATAATTTGAGCGATAGTGTCGAGATTGATAACAGATTCATTTTCTGAAGGTGGATTTCCATGATGAATATTGAAGGAGAGCACGCGGATTTTTTGTGCACTGAGATGAGATATTGATCCGAAAAGGATCAAAATAAAGGCAATTAACTTATTGTTCATTTTTCAAAATTAAGTTTAGAATGAAGTTGGTAATTATATTCGACCTGCTAAAAATACTAAAATCTTGGAGTTCAAATCCAAAACTCTGGGCATGTAACAAAATAATCATTCAAACTTAATCTTGGTTATATTAAATTGGCGAAAAAAAATAGCCATCCCTTTAAGGATGGCCACCTACATTATACTAATTTTTACAGCAATTAGTCTTCATTTTCCTCTACTTGAAGCATCGGATCCTCTCCTGTTACTTCAGCACGGATTTTTGCCTCAAGTTCATCCATAAGATCTGGATTGTCAAACAATAAGCTTTTAACGGCATCTCTACCTTGTCCTAATTTGGTTTCACCATAGCTAAACCATGAACCGGCTTTTTTAATGATACCATATTCCACACCTAAGTCAATGATTTCGCCGACTTTTGAAATCCCCTCACCAAAGATGATATCAAACTCCGCTATACGGAATGGAGGTGCTACTTTATTTTTTACAATTTTAACTTTGACACGGTTACCAGATACTTCGTCGGAATCTTTAATCTGTGATGTACGACGGATATCCAAACGTACAGAAGCATAGAACTTCAGTGCATTACCACCGGTTGTTGTTTCTGGGTTACCAAACATTACACCAATTTTTTCACGCAATTGGTTGATGAAAATACAGCAACAGTTTGTTTTGGAAATTGTTCCAGTTAACTTACGTAATGCTTGAGACATTAAACGAGCCTGAAGACCCATTTTAGAATCACCCATTTCACCTTCAATCTCACCTTTCGGTACCAATGCTGCGACAGAATCAATAACAATCACATCAATGGCACCTGAGCGAATTAAATTGTCTGCAATTTCTAAACCCTGCTCACCATTATCTGGTTGAGAAATTAATAAGTTTTCTACATCAACGCCTAGCTTTTGTGCATAATACTTATCAAACGCGTGCTCAGCATCAATAATTGCTGCAATACCACCTTTTTTCTGAGCTTCAGCAACAATGTGCGTTGCCAATGTTGTTTTACCTGAAGATTCAGGTCCATATATTTCAATGATACGTCCTTTTGGAACACCGCCAATTCCCAAAGCGATATCCAGACCCAAAGATCCTGTAGAAATCGCCTCGATAGGCTCAACAGCTGTATCTCCTAATTTCATAATCGAACCTTTACCAAAGTTCTTTTCCAATTTATCTAACGTCAGCTGTAACGCTTTTAATTTATCTGTGTTGCTCATATTTTTAGTATATATTTGTCAAAATTAAAAATAAAAAATAATAAACCAAATGTTTTCACTAAAAAAATTAGTTTTTTATTTCTATCGCGCTTGGAGCACTCTTTATGTGATAGGTTTTTTCAAAGTATTTACACATGTAGGTAATCGGGCATTTTTCACAAAGCGGCTTTCTGGCCAAGCAAATATATCGTCCATGCAAGATCAACCAATGGTGCGCAACGGCAATGGTCTCTTTCGGGAGATTTTTGACTAATTGTTTCTCTACGGCCAATGGTGTCGTCGCACGATAGGTGAGCCCAAGTCGGTTCGCCACACGAAACACATGCGTGTCTACCGCCATTGCTGGGTTATGATAGACGACGGAGGAAATGACATTGGCGGTTTTTCTACCGACCCCGGGCAGCTTGACCAAATCTTCAATCTGCTCTGGAACGACATTGTGAAATTTTTCAATAAGCATTTGTGCCATCCCGACCAGATGTTTGGCCTTGTTATTTGGATAACTTACGGAGCGGATATAGCTAAATACCTCATCCACACTGGAAGCTGCTAAAGTATACGCATCGGGGTAACGTTCAAATAGCTTCGGCGTAATCTGATTAATTCTCTTGTCTGTACATTGGGCAGAAAGAATAACGGCGACAAGTAATTCATAAGGATTACTATAGTTGAGTTCTGTCTGCGCATCGGGATTATTTTTGGAAAAATATTCCACAAAAGCCTTGTATCGTTCTTGTTTTAACATCACCTCAAAACTAGCCAAAATTTCCATCAAAAAAGAAAAACTTAACCTTACACATTGCTTATCTCACTGATTATTCTGGGATACTTAGGTAGCAATAATAGGTGGGCAGCTGTTATGACTCATCGTGTATTTTAGAAATACTATAAGGTTACTTATCTGCTATAGATAATGGGGAAAAAGCTTATGTTATTTCATAAATAAAGCCTAATCTCCAGATTAGGCCTTTCTTTTTTCCATTTGTTTGGAATATTCCATTATATTCGCAATACATTTTTTGCTTGGATGAAGCAACATTTTGGGTGATTGAAGTTTCAATTCATTTTCTATATCCTCATCAGTCATTACCTTCTCGTTTTGGGTTAGTAAATTTTGAACTTCGTTTTCTGATTGGGTAAAGTTTTCTACCATAAGCATCTTGAGTTTTGTCTCTGTAAGTTAATTAATTAAACGGACAAAAGATGGTTTTGGTATACAAAAAATGAGAATATTCTTTATTTTTTCTTCTTACTATTGAATTCTTCAGCCATTAGAATTGCATTATATGCGTTGACAATCCCGCCAGTTACCGAAATATCCGCTAATTTGACCATTTTTGTTGCATCTTCACCAATTTTTACCTGGACCATTTGCTCCGGTTTTTCCACAGATTCCAGAATGATCTGTTTGGTTTCTACAGCAGAAAGGTTCGGATAGTAAGAGCGTATCATAGCGGCCAGCCCGGCAACTACAGGGGCAGCCATACTTGTTCCTTGTTCCTCTTTATACTTTGAATCCGGAATAGTGGAATTGATTCGTATACCGGGAGCGAAAACGTCTACTGTTTTTTTACCATAATTGGAAAAATCGGCTAAAAGCTCATTGTCAGGGTATAATCCTGTCGCCCCCACTGTAATCCAGTTGTTTGCAATACCTGTGGTATCTCCCTTCGCATTGGTGTAGTATTTCATTGGGAAATTTGGTTCCACATCGTTGTCCTCACTGTCATTCCCCGCTGCATGTACCAATAAGACATCCTTTGATTCGGCATATTTAACGGCCTCATCCACGGTCTGCTTGTTGTGCACATAGCTTTTCCCGAAACTCATGTTGAGAACTTTTGCTCCGTTGTCTACTGCGTATCTAATTGCATTTGCGACATCCTTATCGCGTTCATCACCATCAGGAACTAGACGTACCGTTAGAATTTTGACATTGTCTGCGACGCCATTGATACCAATATTATTGTTGCGATTGGCGCCAATAATACCTGCGACATGGCTACCATGAAGTGCATCTGGCCCTTTTACATCCGAATTTCCATAATGGCATTCAGAAGCGTCCTCGTAATTGTCGCCAACAATGGGGCGGGAATCGTATTCTTTGTTCAAATGGTATTCAACCTGATTGTTGAAATATGTTGCTCCCTCAGTGATGTCATCATAAAATTTGACAAAACCATTTGTTTGAATTTCGTCTTTTGCATAACCGAGAGCGATACGTTGATTATTCGATTTTGGGTTAAAGTTCTCAAGATCGGCCAATGTGATTTCTCCAGGTTTTTTACCTATTTCGCGAACCACAGCATCCAAATTACGCTTAAGCGCATCGTAAGAAAACTGCCCCATTTTGGCTTCTTCCAGCTTGTTCTTGTATTTCACCACCATCTTCTGATAAGCCAAAAAGGCTTTTCTATCCGCTTCATTCAGTTCTGTCGCTGGGGTAACATGGGCAAATTTCTTATCTAAAATCCTTAATTGCCTCGTGAGCTCTAGATTGTCAAATTGAACATCTTTCCCTTCAGCATTCCCAATAAAATTCCAGCCATACTTGTCGTTAATATACCCATTTCCATCGTTATCCTTCCCATCGGAAATGCTGTCTTTGGGATTGATCCAGACGACATCCTTAAGATCCTCATGGAAAATATCTACACCACCGTCCAAAACACCAACAATGACCGGGGTTGATTTTTTCCCCTTTAATAAAGTTTTGTAAGCTTTATCTGTACTGATTCCCATGACACCATCCGTGTTGTAATCTAAGTTATACCAATTTAACGGAACAGCTTCTGCTTGAGCAAACGAGGTTAACGGTAAAACACCTAAGGCAATCAGATATAGTGATTTCTTTAAATTCATAAAATTTTCTCCTAGAATAGTAGCAAAGATAATGTTAATGCCCCTGTTGAATTGTTAATTTTTATTAAAAGTGACTTTTAGCCAGGATAAATGGATGGAATAGTTAGTTAAACAAAACGGTCACAAGATGATAAAGATGTCTTAGATCAATTTGTTTGTATCGGTTACATCGTTTTGATATTTCTGGAGAAATGCGTTAATTGACTTCTCTTTCCGAATTATGGAGCTGAGGTTAGAAATGTAATACGTATTGTTTTAATCAAAATGGATATTTAGAGAATTCACATATATATGCAACATAACGAAAATGTACACTGGCCTGAGATTTCAGCTCCAATAGCTGCAGCGTATCCACACAAGAGACAAATTCATGGTGATACTGTCATTGACAACTATTATTGGATGATTGACTATTTTAAAAAAGGACCAAGATCTGAGGAGGTTATCAATTATCTCAACGACGAAAACGCCTATACTGCCGCCATGTTAAAAGATACGGAATCTTTTCAGGAAGATTTGTTCCAGGAAATGAAATCCCGTATCAAGGAAAAAGACGAATCTGTGCCCTACTTTAAAAATGGCTACTATTATTACAGCAGAACCGAGGAGGGCTATCAATATTTTAAGTTTTGCCGCAAGAAGGGGACATTGGACGCTGATGAAGAATTATTATTGGACATTGATAATCTAGCACAGGGGTATGCCTATTACACAGCAATGGGTTTCTCCATCAGTCCGGACAATCGTTTGCTGGCCTTTGGTGTAGATACAGTTTCCAGAAGGGAGTACACCATATACATCAAGAATCTGGAGACAGGTGAGATCTATCCTGATCGTATTATCAATACCGAAGGCATCGCTATTTGGGGAAACGATAATCAGACCCTGTTCTATACCGCCAAAAATCCAGTGACGTTGCTCAGCGAAAAAATTATGCGACATACACTTGGTACAGAGGTTTCGGCGGATCTATGTGTATATGAAGAGCACGATAATACAAATTATATTGCTGTCGGTAAATCAAAAAATGGCAAATATATTATCATCAGTTCAGAGGGCACCTTGTCCTCCGAAGTTTGGTTATTGGATGCTGATCATCCTAATAAAGATTTTAGCATTTTTCAGCCGCGTAAGCACGATGTGCTTTATACCGTAATTCCTTTGGAAGATCGTTTTTTGATATTGACCAATGATGATGCTATTAACTTCCGGATTATGCAATGCCCGCTGGACAAAACAGGACGGGAACATTGGACTACATTTATAGGCCATCGTCCGGACGTTTTGGTAAGTGATATCGAAGAGTTTAAGTCTTTTTTGGCCATAGCCGAACGAAAAGATGGGCTGACCCAGCTGGCGATCTATAATTTGGACAGTCAGGAGCAGCATTATCTGGATTTTGGAGAAGTTGCCTATACAGTATATCCGGGGATAAATGTCGAATACAACACTGAAAAACTGCGTTATGGATACACCTCATTGGTCACCCCCAGTTCTGTATATGACTACGATATGGGGGGGCGCAGCAAAACATTGTTGAAACAACAGGAAATTTTAGGGGGGTATGATCAAAGTGCCTACAAAACGGAACGTATTTATGCCACGGCGAGGGACGGTGTAAAGGTGCCTATTTCCCTTGTGTACAAGAACGGCACTCAATTAGATGGTACGGCGCCATTGTTGCAATATGCATATGGTTCCTACGGTGCATCGATGGACCCGAGTTTTTCCGGTAATAGGTTAAGTTTGTTGGAGCGTGGTTTCATTTACGCATTGGCGCATATCCGTGGAGGTGAAGAAATGGGACGGCAGTGGTATGAGGATGGAAAAATGATGCGTAAAATGAATACTTTCCATGATTTTGTGGACTGCGGGAAGCATCTTATCGAACAGCGGTATACATCGGCAGGGCATCTTTACGCACAAGGGGGGAGCGCGGGCGGCCTATTGATGGGGGTTGTTGCGAATATTGCAGCTAAGCAATATCATGGTATAATAGCACAGGTGCCTTTTGTGGATGTCGTTAATACCATGTTGGATGAGACAATACCGTTGACGACGAACGAGTATGATGAATGGGGAAATCCCAATGAATCTGACGCCTATTTTTATATGAAAAGCTATTCTCCTTACGAGAATATGGAGCCGAAAGAATATCCGAATCTATTGGTCACAACCGGACTGCACGATAGTCAGGTGCAATATTTTGAACCAGCGAAATGGGTAGCAAAATTACGGTCCGTCAAAACTGGAAATTCCATCCTGCTATTGAAAACAGATATGGATTATGGACATGGTGGCGCATCTGGAAGGTTTGACTATTTGAAGGAAATTGCGTTGGAATACGCTTTCTTGTTTAAACTAGAGAGGATCGACTCTTAAAATAAACTATTATTACAACAATAAAAAAAGCGGCATTGCCGCTTTTTTTATTGTTGAGCATGATTGATGCTGTCCTGTTGTTTTTGTAAACGTTCTTCGCGTTCAATTTCTCTGGAATCGATTTGATGTTGTTGATAATTGTCCATCGCAACTTTGCTGGCTTTCTGCGATACATAGATCGCTAGTATGGCAACTACAGTGATAATTGCAAGTCCCCAGGCATACTTATGTTTGTCCTGTTTGACAAGCCAATACATAAAGATGATATAAGGTACAGCAAAAATAATATAGAAAATTAAACTCGGTGACATGCTATTTTTTTCTAATGATATCTACAAAAGTATCGTTTTTCTCCAAGAAAAAGAATCATAAGAATCAAAGATAAGTAAAACTAGTGAACCAGCCCCGATGGTTCTATCCCGATTTCACGGATTTTTCATGTATTTTTATGCTGATATGTTGACAACGTCAAAAAATAGATCATGGGATTTTACGATCTTAACAAGGAACAACGCCTTCAACTTGTTGACACTTCATGGTATCGAGCTCCGTGGATATTTTACCATTACTCAAAGAACTTCAGTATGACAAAACAGCAAGGGTCAGGCATACTTTGGTGCATGTTTTAGGGCAAATTGCTTATAAAAAAGGTTGCATAGAGACTGTCGTTCAACATCTGAAATCCTGGGATAGCAAAGAGCTAGTATTACGGGCATTAATGAAATTGTTGACGTTCATGATGGGTACATCTCGGTGCTGACACAACAGCAGGCCATCGATTATATTGACAGCCATTACAGCGGGAAGACAAACTAAAATTTTAAATTGACAAAGCTTTAAACCTTTATCAGTTTTATTGTCAAATTAATATCGGAGATAGTGTGTGGACATGATTGCCTTGGTGAGAAGTAAATGCCTGAAAATGAAGGTTACAAGCGGAGTTTGAGGCCTGATTGTAATTTTTTGACTTTTGCAAAAAATCAATGATAATATTATAGAAAAGAAAAAAATATTTTTATACATTTGCAACGTCAGAAACAATTGACAGAGAAATAAAATGAAACAGCGCAAAAAGAACGACTATTCTTATACTCAAACTTTTGAGAAGTTTATGAGAAAAGTATTCTGTGCGTTCATTTTCGTAGAAATACCTGTTTTACGCTTCCGACGACCCATACTACCTCGGGCTTGATTTGAGGTAGTGAATCTTTTCAAACAAGACCATGATTGTCCGGTGGTTTTGAATCCATTATTTTAATTTATTCAGTAACAAAACACGACGGTAGTTGTTGTTTTATTATTAGGGTCGTAAGTCAATGACTATATCAGATTTTTTAATTATTCCGGCTAAACCTGAGCATGCGCATTATGCCGAGGTGATCTGCAACGAAATGTTCGAGTCAGCAAAGGCTCGTGGTACTGGTATTGCGCGTCGTAAACCAGAGTATGTTGCCAACAAAATGAATGAAGGTAAAGCGGTGATCGCTTTGCACAGAGATGGTCGATGGGCTGGGTTTTGTTATATTGAAACTTGGGGGCATGGCGACTATGTGGCGAATTCAGGACTTATTGTCAATCCCGAATTTCGAAACGTGGGCCTAGCAAAAGCCATTAAGAAAAGGGTGTTTGATTTGTCCCGTGAGAAATATCCCAAGGCAAAGATATTTGGCTTGACCACCGGTTTTGCTGTCATGAAAATTAATTCGGAACTTGGGTACGAACCGGTACCTTATTCGGA
The DNA here is from genome assembly GCF_013167215.1 of Sphingobacterium prati. Taxonomy (GTDB): domain Bacteria; phylum Bacteroidota; class Bacteroidia; order Sphingobacteriales; family Sphingobacteriaceae; genus Sphingobacterium; species Sphingobacterium prati. The sequence goes on along the minus strand of NZ_JABJWY010000009.1, from coordinate 35,130 downwards.
ACTGACCAACGACGATGAATTCTGGAAAGGATGTCAGAGCTGTGTGAACTACGAAATCTTAATGAGCAAAGACCGTAAGAACTGTATGTGTACAGCTATGCTCTGGGATCCCGAAGAAAAAGAACGCGAGCTGAGAGAAAAAATCCAACGTAAGCATGAAGCAAAGGAGCGTTTGGAAAGAATCACGCAAAAACAGTCTTTATTAAAACGAATACAAGCGAAGTTCTGGAAATCGGCCAATAAATTCGTTGCCGTCAATTTTCCAAAACATAATAAAGTTGCAAAAGGATTTTAATAACTTTAAACTGGAGAAACCATGTGTTGTGCATTTTATCTCTATAGCATTCCTGGTATGCCAGCTGGCAGCGGAGCCATTGAAAATAATAAATAAATGAACAGACGATGAAACTAACTTAACACTCAGGGCTTGGATAAAGCTGGATCGGTTTGCCATAGTTTCACACAATAAAAAACAATTTATCTCAATGAAAAAAGTAGTTTTAGCATTCAGCGGAGGATTAGATACTTCGTTTTGTTGTATTTATCTTACGCAAGATTTAGGTTTGGAGGTTCATTCCGTAGTCGTAAATACAGGTGGTTTCTCGGATGAAGAATTGAAGAATATTGAAGCACGTGCGTATGCATTAGGCGTAAAATCACATACAGCGATTGACGAAACAGAAGACTATTACCGCGAAACTATTAAATACTTGATCTTCGGTAATGTACTGAAAAATGCAACTTATCCATTGTCGGTATCTGCCGAACGCGTATGCCAGGCTACCGCCATTGCAAACTATGCAAAGAAAATCGGTGCTGAATGTGTAGCACATGGATCCACAGGTGCCGGAAACGACCAAGTGCGTTTTGACATGATTTTCCAAACCCTGATTCCGGGTGTTGAAATCATCACACCTATCCGTGATCTACAGTTATCCCGTGAGGCTGAGATCGAATACTTAAATAAACATGGTGTTGAATATTCGGCAGAAAAAGCTAAATATTCAATCAATAAAGGTCTTTGGGGTACTTCTGTCGGTGGAGCCGAAACATTGACATCCAATCAATACCTACCTGAATCGGCATGGCCGACTCCGGTGACCTCCTCCGAGCCTCAACAAATCACTATAGATTTTGAAAAAGGGGAGCCCATTGCATTGAATGGAGAGAACATGTCGTCTGTTAAAGTGATTCAGGAATTGCAGGCTATTGCGCAACCTTATGGTATCGGTCGGGATATCCACGTAGGTGATACAATTATCGGTATCAAAGGCCGTGTGGGTTTTGAAGCCGCAGCTTCAGTAATTTTGATTAAAGCACACCACACCTTGGAAAAACATACCTTGACCAAATGGCAATTGTCCTGGAAAGATCAGATTGCTGCTTTCTACGGAAACTATATGCACGAGGGACAGATGCATGATCCTGTCATGCGTGATATCGAGGCGTTTTTGCAATCATCCCAAGAGACCGTCAGCGGGCGTGTGATCGTTGAATTGCATCCTTACCGTTTTGTGGTCATTGGAATAGAATCGAATCACGATTTAATGTCCAATAAATTTGGTAGCTATGGTGAGATGAACAAAGGTTATACCGGTGAGGATGTAAAAGGCTTCTCCAAAATTTTTGGAAACCAAACCATTATCTGGCATAAAGTAAATCAAAAATAAACCGTGTTTTGGAGTCGGTCCTGTCTTCGCATAATCTAATTTGAGGTCGGGATAGGGGGGTAAATCTCACACCAAACAATAAAATTAAAAAAAATGATAAGAGTAGGCATAGTTGGTTCAGCAGGATATACAGGTGGCGAATTATTGCGCGTTTTGATCTACCATCCTGAGGTGGAGATCATATTCGCTAATAGTGCTTCCAACGCTGGAAACAAATTATATGAAGTACACAATGATTTATTCGGAGATACTGAGCTGACCTTCTCTTCTGATTTTCATTCGGATATTGATGTATTGTTTTTATGCGTTGGGCATGGCGATGCACGCAAATTTTTGGATGCCAACCCTGTTGCGGCATCTGTAAAGATTATTGATCTTTCGCAAGATTATCGTCTTCGCGCAAATACCGCTTATCAAGGACAGCAATTTGTATATGGACTTCCGGAGTTAAACAAAGAAGCGATCAAGACGGCACAATATATTGCTAATCCAGGCTGCTTTGCGACAAATATACAATTGGCTTTATTGCCACTTGCAAGTGAAGGTCTATTGCCGGATCAGATCCATGTCAATGCAACGACCGGATCAACCGGAGCAGGGCAGAAACCGGGGGCGACTACACACTTCTCTTGGCGTAACAACAATCTTTCAGCTTATAAATCTTTTGAGCATCAACATTTGCAGGAGATTTCAGAATCGCTGGATCAGCTGCAAAAAGGCTTTTTGCCTGCTTCTCAGGGGTTACTGTTGCAACGAGCTGCGGAGAAAATAAATTTTGTTCCACAACGCGGAGATTTTGCACGGGGAATATTCTCTGCAATTTATGTAGAATCTGATTTGACAGAAGAGGAAGCATATGCGTTATATGAAGACTATTATGCAGCACATCCATTCACACATGTGAGCCGAAAAAATATAGATCTCAAACAAGTGGTCAATACCAATAAAAGTATCATCCACTTGGAAAAACACGGCAATAAGCTACTGGTCTTAAATGTTACCGATAACCTGTTGAAAGGAGCCTCGGGACAAGCCGTACAAAATATGAACTTGATGTTCGGTTTGGACGAACGTGCAGGGTTGAATCTGAAAAGTATTGGTTTTTAGTTGTTTATGATCTGTTTAACAGTGTGAGAATAAGCTAGAAGGATAAAGCCTTAATAATACAGTTATTAACGCTGTGTGGAAAAGTGGAGAATTGAAGTTCTTCACTTTTTTTGTGAAAGGAATTGTCGGTACATAGATCAACGTAACTATTACTATAAATAGAATAGGCTGAGAATGGTTCAAGTAAATCTACTTTCCCCATCATTCACTAACTTTGCGGGTCTGCTCAAATGAAGAGATTATACCGAGTCTCAATTTGGCTTGTAAAACGAAGATAAGAAACTGAAAATTTGAACATGGTAAGTATTCTCTGAATAACTATTAGAAAATGGCTACCGAATTGGCTTTCATAATAGAGGAAGTCGTGGCTATTTTTTTACACAATCGATTGATATAAATTTGGTTTCTTTTCCTGACAATCTAAGTTATATCTTCATGAAAATAATCAAGTTTCCCTGCCTGGTTATCAATCAGTGTTGCAGCTTAGAGCCAGGGCCAGAAAAGTGATTATAGAAGAAGAATTGGGCACAACCCATTAAATTATACCCAAATGAAAAGAAAAAACTTTATCCAGTACCTCTCAATGGGGGCCTTATCCTGTCTGTCAATAGGGAGTATCGCGCAGACAGCTGGGCAGACCTATGCAGTCCCACTTGCAGGCAATGCTTTTATTACAGCGGGACAGGCAGGCGCTGCGGAGATTTCTGGTCACAATGGTCTGGTCAAATGGTCCAGCGACAAAGAAGTAGCATCGGTTTATTTTAGAGCGCAAAAGGCTGGGAAATTGCTGTTGAAACTAAAAGCTAAAAGTGAAGGCAACGGTAAATCTAAAATAGAAATCTCTGCATGGGGAAAAAAGGCTATTGTGGATGTCGAAGGTGCTGAAATATCGGAAACAGCTCCCTTATTAATTGATGTAAAGACTCCAGGTTATGTACAGGTCAACTTAAAAGGAATCAGTAAATCGGGCAGTAATTTTGCCAATGTTACGGATTTGCTTGTCAGTGGTGATGCTGCATCGGATGGACTTATTTACTCCAATAATTCTGAATACTACTATTGGTCTAGAAGGGGCCCTTCCTGCCATCTAAATTTTACAGTACCTACCGAGGGCAATGTCAGTTACTACTATAATGAGGTGACTGTCCCAAAAGGTGAAGATAAAGTTGGGTCTTATTTTATGGCGAACGGTTTTGGAGAAGGCTATTTTGGTATACAGGTAAATTCAGAAACGGAGCGGCGGATCTTATTTTCCGTTTGGAGCCCCTTTCATACAGATGATCCGAAAAGCATTCCGGACGAGCAAAAAATCCATTTGCTGAAAAAAGGGAAAGATGTGCAGACTGGTGAATTCGGCAATGAAGGGTCTGGAGGACAGAGTTATCGTAAATATTTTTGGAAAGCTGGTGTAACGTACAAGTTTCTTTTGAAAGGCGTGCCGGATGGAAAAGGAAATACAGACTATACAGCCTGGTTTTTTGTGCCGGAGGAAAATGCCTGGAATGTAATCGCAAGCTTCAAGCGGCCGCAAACGAATACTTACCTGAAACGCTTCCACAGTTTCTTGGAGAATTTTATGCCACAGCAAGGCTATTTGGGTAGACAGGTGGAATTTGGCAATCAGTGGGTATATGATGGACAATGGAAGGCTGTGCAGTCCGCTTCGTTCAGTGTTGATAATACTTATCGCGCCAATCAGCGTATTGATGCCATCGGTGGTACAACTAAAAATGGATATTTTCTTAGAAATGGCGGTTTCTTCAATGAAATTGTTAAGCCGGGAAGTAAGTTTGAGTTTATTAATAAAAACAGAGCCCCAAAAATTGATTTTGATAAATTGCCTTAATGGCTAAATATGTCCCTGAAGCCCGGATATGTAGCATGAAAAACGAAAGAGTCGCATTTTAGTGCGACTCTTTTTTGTTATGTTATGACCTCTATTTATTTCTCAGCGAGTTTGATATCTCGTTCTATAGATATGTTATCTCCTGTAATGGCATTGCCTTCTTTATCGACCAACGTTAGTTTGATCTTATTATTTCCCATTGGCAAACCTTTTATTTCGTATGGACCCCATTTATCCAATGTAAATGTCTGTCCATTGATATCTGCGGTAATTTTATTTCCGTCTGGAGCAATACTGGTATTGACTAGATAGAAATCTAGGAGTAAATTTTTTGTTTCATCGCCTTTGTATTCGCCTTTAGGACGGGAGTAAAATAGAGATGGTTCTTTTGGGGTTGGCTCCTGTGTTAATTTTCCTGTGGCATCTATCTTGAATTTAATCAATTTTGAGGCTTCACTTGTTTTAATGGATTCGTGGTAAGACCGCGACAAAAATGAAAGTAAATAGTGCTCCGAATTTAAAGCCAAAGTAACGGAGTGTTCAGGTTTATATAATGCTGTATAGGGCTTATTATCCAAAATAAAGTGGATATGTTGTCCATCATGCGAGTTGGCCATGTGAGCAGCATGCGCATCTTCTGTCATTTCCGTCAGCTTGAAGTTCTTTACATCATATTTCACGGTGACTTTTGCAGAGTCTACACCTACTTTTTCTGCAGTTATGGACGCAATCTCAAGGTTTGCTCCGGGAAATTGTTTTGAATCTGCAATTGGTCTGACAGAAATAGAATCCATTTTTTGTGCAGTAGTCGTATCGGTGTCACCCATGGAATCAGTATGGTCAGCACCTTTATTGGACGAATTATTACACCCCACAACAACCCCTATCAAAAATGCTATTGCAGCAGTAATGCCTGTAATTCTGTAGTACTTCATAATTTTCTTTATTTAAATTTTGCCGTTCAGTATCTTAGTATAACAACAGTTCAGCCATTTTGTTTGTAATAATGCTAAAACAACTAACCAGTTGGTGAGCAAGCGGTATATAAACAAGAATAATCCTGTTTATATGCTTTCTCAACACGAAAGAATAATGTGTTTAATAACCTGTTATTTGAATAAATGAATATTTAAAAAAATATTCATATTAGATGTAATGAATCATCAAGTTGAAATGTCTTGATTATGTGACGAAGCTATGGAAGAGATGCGGGCTAGTTACTACTAAATACTAAAAATGAACCAAGAACAATTTAAAAATGCCGTTTTCGTCCATAAGGATAAGCTATTTCGCTTTGCGAAACGGATCTTGGTTGATGACGATGAGGCCTTGGATGCTGTGCAGAATGTCATGATGCGGTTGTGGAAATTGAAAGATCAGCTACATCAGTATAAAAATGTCGAAGCTTTCTGTATGCAAAGTGTAAAAAATGAAGCGTTGAACCGGATTAAAAGAGATAAAGTGAGGGCAGACTACGTTGATCAATATCAAGTAGTTTCGATGACGGAGAATACGGTTGGAAATACCAAAGAAATTATTCTGGAGATGATCAATTCCCTCCCCGAAAAACAACGTCTGGTTATGCATCTGCGCGATGTGGAAGATTATGATATTGATGAAATCGTTGAAGTATTGGATATGGGTGAGTCGGCAGTTAGAGTCAATTTAATGCGTGCGAGACAGAAGGTAAAAGAGCAGTTGACAAAGTTATTCGATTATGAAAGAACGCGAGTTTATTCAGATAAAAAATAGATCCTGTAGTTTCATAATTATACAAAATAAGATAGGTGGTGATGAAAGATAAAAAATTAAGGGAATTAGAAGACAAGTACTTTAATGGCCAGTCGTCGTTAGAGGAAGAAGGCGAGTTGAAAAACTCGGATCATGTTTTTTTTCAAACATTGAATCAAGAAAAGAATGTTAAAATGGACTGGTCCTTTAATGACTTCGAAAGTCAGATCAATGCGGATAAAAAGCGTATTGTACGGTGGAAATATAGCTGGGTGAAATATGCGGCAGCAGCGGTTCTTTTAATGACCATTGGAATCGCACTATTCCTGAACCAGGAGTCAACGATCGAGGAGCCGGTGCTCGTAGAAAAGAACATGAAAGATTTAAAACCTGCGAAAAATAAGTTTATCGAACATCAAAATACGGAAGCAGCGAATCCCAATCCTAATGATAGGATATTGTCAGATGGAAGTCGGAAGGCAATGCAAACAGCAGAAACTTTCAAACGTCCAAAAATTAAAAAACAAGCCAAAGATTGGACAGCGAAGAAGGAAGTAGTGACTGAAAATTTGGAATCAGCCACAGGACAGGCTTATCGGGAAGATTATGTTGTCTTAAACGGTAAACCAGTTGCGAACGAAGAGGAAGCTGTTGAATTGACGCTGAAGTCTCTGGGCCTTTTGGCAAATAATCTGGAAAATGGTGTAGATAAAGCAATGAATATAAAACAAATGTCAATAACGATTAACTAAAATAATATGAAAGGTTTTTTAATAGTTTGCCTTCTACTTGTAGCAAGTATGGCAAATGCACAAATTTCTAAATTGGATAAGCTTTTTGAACAATATCAAGGAAAGAAAGGTGTAACGACACTTAAAATCGGAGCACCTATGTTCAAGCTGTTGGGGAACTTAAAAATTGATGATGAGGATATGCAGAAAATTACGCCTTTACTCAAAAACGTAAAGTCCTTGCGGATGCTGATCGTCGAGGATGGCGAGGACAAAAATTTGACTTCAGTCATTCGGAGTGCAGTCTCCAATCTCAAGTATGAGGAATTGATGACCCTTAATAGTGATGGCGAGGATATCCGTTTTCTGGTTGAAAATATATCCGCAAATTCTGATATTCTCAATAATTTGCTTTTGACAATCAATGGTGATGGCCAAAACTTGTTCATGATTTTGGATGGAGCTATACCGTTGAAGGAAGTGACTGGTTTGGTGAACGAAAATAACAATAAAAAGTAAACATTATGAAAAGATTACTAACATTGTTATGCCTAATTGGAGTGCTTTCTTCATTGCAGTCCTGTATGATTAGAAAAGGATCCAATATGGATTACGTGAGAGGATCCAATATTTCAAATAACGCGGAGATTGTTGCCATAAATTTGCCGATGTGGTTAACGAAACCGTTTATCAAAAAAGCATTAAAGGATGATAACGACGAGGAATCACGAGCGATGGCTGCAATCGTCAAAAAATTGAAAAAATTCAGGATGATGACATTATCAAATAATGATCAGGAAAAAAATGCATTGATTTTGGAGGATTACCACAAGTACCTAAAAAAGAATAAATTTGAGGAATTACTGGTAATCAACAGTGAGGGGGAGGAGATATCAGTTAATGCACGCATTGACAAAGATTATGTGATCAGCAGGGTTTCACTTTTGGTACATGACGAAGGCGATGAAAGCGTATTTATGGATATAAAAGGTGAATTTTCACTGGATGAACTTATTCAGGGATTGAATAAAATAAAATCGAAGGATAAAAAGTTATCCACTAAATTGGCTGATACCAATAGTGTAATTAAACAGGGACTTTAAGTCAGGCAACAATTCCGCGATCCAGCTAAATAAAAATTCCCTAAAAACAGAGATAGTTTTTAGGGAATTTTCTTATTACTTGTTTCGTTTGTTTTATGACTGAAAGACGATGTCCAACGCGTCAAAAATGTGTGTTTTTACAGTATTTAAATCCGTGTCGGTATGTGCAGCTGAAACGAAGCCCACTTCATAACCCGATGGCCCGAAATAGACGCCTCTATTTAGGAGTTCGCGGTGCATAATCTTATATGATTCCATTGAAGCCGGATCAATTTCACTGGCTTTTTTGATATCTTTTTGCTTAGTAAATGCAAACCAGAAAATAGACGCAACATGGAATAATTGTACTTGATAACCTTTTTCTGCGATATAAGTACGAATATCTTGAACAAATGCTGCGGTTTTAGCATTTAAGTTTGTATAAAAATCCTTTTGTGCCAATACAGTCAAGGCTGCTATACCTGCTGCCATGGCTACAGGATTTCCTGATAATGTCCCGGCTTGATAAACAGCGCCATCAGGTGATATACAAGCCATAAGCTCTTTGGATGCTCCATAGGCTCCCACGGGCATTCCGCCACCTATGATCTTACCATATGTGATAATATCAGGCTGGATTTCATAGTAAGCTGAAGCTCCCTCAAAACCAACACGGAATCCGGTGATTACCTCATCCATGATCAGCATGCTGCCATGTTCTTTGGTGATATCACGCAAGAAATGCATATATTCTTTTGATTGCATCAACAGCCCATTATTAGCCGGAATTCCCTCGATGATTACTGCGGCAATTTGATCTTTAAATTCAGCAAAAGCAGCTCGTAGTGCGTCTTTGTCATTTAATTCAATGACAATTGTTTCATCCGCAAAAGCTTTAGGTACACCGGCAGAAGATGTTTTTCCAAATGTCACCAAGCCAGATCCAGCTTTTACCAAAAGAGAATCAGAGTGCCCATGATAGCAACCATCAAATTTGATAATCTTATCACGTTTGGTATATCCTCTTGCCAAACGGATCGCGGACATGACGGCTTCAGTACCTGAACTGACAAAACGGATTTTCTCGATAAATCTATTGTTTTCAATAATCAATTCAGCCAGCTGGTTTTCCAACGCAGTCGGTGCACCAAAACTTAAACCTTTGCCCAACTGTGCTGCTACGGCCTCTCGTACTTGATCATTATTATGCCCCAAAATCAATGGCCCCCATGAACAGCAGAAATCGATGAATTCATTGCCATCAGCATCCCAAAGGCGTGCTTTATCACCACGTTCAATAAATAATGGAGTCCCATATACCGATTTAAATGCCCGAACTGGAGAATTCACGCCACCGGGGAAATATTGTTTTGCCTTTTCGAATAATTCAGCAGATTTTGCTCTTGAAATATCAGGTGTTTGCATTGTCAAATTGAAAAGTAAAAATTATCTAAAGATGAGCTCGCTATTGCTCGTTAAAAAGTAGAAAAAAGAGACACTTGTGAGCCGCAGGCTTCCACGGCTATAATCTAAATGCTCTTATCTCAATACTAAATACTAATATATCCTTTTTCCAAAACTTCTTTGGAATGGTATGATAAAATTGCTGTTGCGCCTGCACGTCTGAAACTTAATAAAGTTTCCAAGATGACGCGTTCGTCTAACCATCCATTTTGAATAGCAGCTTTTAACATAGCATATTCACCACTGACATTATACACAGCGATTGGGAGGTCAAAATTATCTGCAAGAAGTTTTACGATATCTAAATACGGAAGACCCGGCTTGACCATCAGGAAATCTGCTCCTTCTTGTGCATCTAAGTGTGCCTCGATAAGTGCCTCCTTCGCATTTGCTGGATTCATTTGATAGGTTTTCTTATCCCCATGTTTTGGAGCTGAGCCCAGGGCATCTCTGAATGGTCCATAATACGCCGATGCATATTTAGCGGTATAAGACATTAGAGATACGTTTGTGAAACCATTTTGATCCAACAGCTCACGGATATAACCAATGCGTCCGTCCATCATATCTGATGGTGCGATAATATCGGCCCCGGATTGAGCGTGTGCGAGCGCCATCTTGCCTAATACTTCCAATGTTTCGTCGTTTAGGATCTCGCCATTCTCGACAATTCCATCGTGACCATCGCTACTGTAAGGATCCATTGCTACATCTGTAACAACACAAGCTTCTGGAAAATTTTTCTTTACGGCTTCAATGGCACGTAAATATAAACTTCCATTACGGTAACTCTCCGTGGCATACTTATCCTTCAATGACTCTTCGATATTGGGAAAAAGATCAAATGAGCGCAAGCCTAATTTGAGGCAGCTTTCCACTTCTTTCAATAAATTGTCTATTGAATAGCGATAGATACCTGGCATTGATTTAACCTCAGTTTTTTGATTTTGGCCATCTACGATAAAAAGTGGAAAAATCAAATTTGACGCGTCTAAACGTGTCTCTTGAATCATGTCGCGAATCACGGCAGATTTACGATTTCTTCTCGGACGTTGTAACATTTATATTTAATTTATTTATGATCTAGTGATTTCGTATTGATCAATCACAAAGGTTGCAAATTCGTTTGCAAACATCTAAATACGCAATACTAACTATGCAATACAATTTTAATATTCCAGGCCAAAAACAGCTTCTGAGAGACCGATCTCGTCTGGGGAATATGGAAGTGTATAAGGAACATTCATCTCATCAAACTTCGCCCCGGTTGAACGGCCTATACAAATGACTTTTTGCCCTGGTTCTAAAAGATTGTCAGCAAAATAAGCTTCAACATTACTTGGGCTCGTAAATACCAGCACTTCTGCATTGGATGGGTCTACGTCCTCTTCCAATACGGTTTCGTAGACAGGAATATTAATGATTTTTGTCTCTGGACTTAACGCTTTCTGAATAGTCTCCAGTGATTCCTTGGCACGTGGAATAAGTACCGTTCCGCCATTTGCCAGTTCGGCAAATTTCTTGGCGATTTCGTCCATGTTAATGCCTTCGCTATCACCAGAAAAATCAGCTACGCGATCGTACTTGCGTAATATTTCTTCTGATCCGCGCCCGATAACGCCTATTTTGGTCTTTTTACTTAATCGGGGCTCTAGATTGAAGAAGTGCTCAATCCCGTTTTTGCTTGAAAATATGATCCAATCCACATGTTTCAGGATAAAAGGGTCCAGCTTATTGATGATCGGAAATATTTTGATCAATGAACGGCCTTCGATTGAAATGTTATGTTTGGCCATCGCACGGGCGAAGTAAGAATTTTCGTCTACTTCTCTGGAAATAAAGACAGATTGTGGCAACTTACGGTCTTTGGCATACTTGTTAAAAATACGTTCAGCCAACTGGATCGGATCAGTATCTCTCAAGTATACGCGATCAGGAAAGTCTTCGCTGGTATCAGCAATGGAAGCCCAGGCTTCATATTCATCACCGCTTTTGCGGCAATAACATCCTAATGGTGCGTGACATCCGGCATCAAATTTGTTCAATACAAGACGTTCTACAGCAATGGTTTTCGCTACTTCGTCGTTATTAAGTGGTTGTAACGCTTCAAACAGTTCCTTGTCGACTTCACGAATCTGAATAGCTAATACGCCTTGAGCCGGAGCGGGAATAATTTCGACAGGCGGAATTTCTTCAACATGAAAATCTGTGATATCCATCTCAATACGGCTGATACCAGCTTTTGCCAGCACAATAGCATCGTATTGTTCATCTCGCAGCTTTTGCATTCTTGTTTGGAGATTACCCCTTAGATCGTCGAATTCCAGGTCTGGACGCAATGCAGATATCTGTGCCTTTCTGCGATTAGAAGATGTTCCGACAGTTGCATTATGTTTTAAGGACAGACGTTTCTTGATGTCTACGCAATCCTTGTGGATAATCAATAATTCGGAGGGATCCTCCCGTTCGGAAACTGCCGCAATAATCAATCCCGGCGGATTTATTGTAGGTAAATCTTTATGTGAGTGTACTGCTAAATCAATGGCCCCATTTAATAATTCCTCCTCAAGCTCTTTGGTAAAAAATCCCTTACCTTCCAATTTATCCAAACGGAGATGTTGAATAATATCACCTTGAGTTTTGATGACTTTTAACTCTGCTTCTATACCAATTTCCTGTAATCGGTCTTTCACAAAATTTGCCTGCCACATTGCAAGAACACTTCCCCGGGTGCCAATAATTAGTTTTCTATTCACGTTATTTTACTTTACCTATTAAAATGTGTTTAATACCATTTATCGAAGCAAAAATAAATAAATAGGTGGAATATGTTGACACGTTACTGTCATTATCTATAGGGAAATGATTGATAAGCCGAAAATTAGAATAGGGGAAGGGACGCTGTGAAAGAAACATAATTACATAGGATCGCCACTTTTGGACGTATGTCAGAAAAGCAGGAAATCTGTTTTTTCCCAAGCAATGATTGCGAAGATATATTGCAGTTAGTTTTTTTCGGTCTCCGGTGTTTTAACCAAAATCTCTTTCGCCATAACCATTGGAACTTTGATGTATTTCTTTTCCATATAGTTGATGACTTTTTCCAAGACCTCCCTTGCTTCAGGTGTCAACGCCTGTACTTCTTGAGCAAAGACTTCGTTTAAAGCAAAAGACTTGATTTCTTTGATCTTTTCAGGAACTTCACGCATAGCAACCTCTACACGTCGTTGTTTGATCAGTGGTAAAAATTCTTGAATATTGTCCTGGATGATTTTTTCTGCACTGTCCAATTCATTATAACGTTCTTGGATATTTTTCTCGGCAATAGCTTGCAAGCTACTGACTTCAATATAATGAATCGGATTGTTTTTAATTACTTCAGCATCAATATCATTGGGGACAGCCAAATCGATGATGATTTTCTTGTCTGTTTCACCGTTTAATAGTGATTGATACAAGGAATTGTCAATGATTGATGTTGGTGCACCCGTACAGGTAATCAGGATATCGAAGCCTTCTTTGTATGCACCGATTTCAGCAAGAGGGTGAGCCTCCGCATTTAGCTCTTCTGCTAATGCCTTTGCGTTTTCAAGTGTACGATTAAATACAATAAACTTGGCTTTTTGATTTTTCTGGAAATATTTTGCTAAGTTTTGATTCGTTTCTCCTGATCCGATAATAAGAATTCTAGGGTTTTCAACCAACTTTAATTCACGCAATTTACGGTATGCAAGGGAGACTACAGAAATCGGATTTCGGGAAATTTTTGTATAGGTATACACTTCTTTTGCAGTCTTTACAAGCCGATCCATCATTAAACGAAGGAAGTCTCCTGTAAAACCTGCTTCTCTGCAGCGATCATAAGCTCTACGCACTTGCGCCAGGATTTCTTTCTCGCCGACAACAAGACTCTCGAGAGAGCAGGACATTCGAAGCAAATGGTGTAAAGCGTCCATCCCTTCATATTTGTTGACCTGACCCAAATAACATTGCAGTCGCTCCTGCGGAACACAGAAATTCAATTTTCCCATAAACTCCGCAATAAATTCGTTGGTCAATTCGTGAGCACCATAAAATACAAACTCTACTCGGTTACAAGTACCAATGTAAAAGATCTCTGGAATATCTAGGCTGTGCTTCAAGTTAATGAGGCGACTTTCTAAATCCTCATTGCAGATCACTAGATTGCCTAGATCTTTTAGTTCGACATGTTTATGAGTAAACGCTAATACTTTAAGATTTTTCAAAGCTCTAATCCCTCGCTTATATTTAACGGTACAAATGTAGCTTAAAAGCTTTGTGCTTGTGTCAAAAATCTGTCAAACGCATTAATTTAGAAAGATTTTAAATAGTTGTTTTTTGTTATTAATTCACTGTATTTCAGATTTTTAATTATTACTATTCGATTGAGTGATTTTCATCGCGCGGACGCGTGATGAAAATTTCAATGTCTTGAAGGCATTAAACTATTCATTATCGCCTGTAGTTGTTTGCGCTGAGTCTACAGTTATATCTTCCAATTCCTCTACGTAAGGACCTTCTTCAGTAGTCGTCGCCTCCTGAATTTCATCGTCATTATATTGATAATAGTTGTCAAAAGTCTTTGTCCCTTTATTGTAAATCAAAGCATATTTAGAACTTTTGTTTTTGACAATAATCCCGTCAGCTGGGGCGGGAACTAATTTCATCTCATCCATATAGATCTTTTGTCCCTTTTTAAAGCTATTGATCAAAGGGAGTTCACTGGAATACTCTTTCCAGAATAGAATATCTCCTTTTGCGGAAATAATCCAGATGGCACTACTTTGATAGTCATTTTTTTCCACTAAAAAAGCCATTTCTTTATTCCAATTATCCGCATCGTGACGATCGGTAAAATTGCCGTAGCAGAATACCGATTTTGCACGGTCTTTTATACGGGTAAATTTATAGGTGGGTTTATCACCGGAAGGCACCAGATAATTATTATCCATAAAGATTTTTGTAATGCCTCTGCGGTACCGTAATGGAATATTGTCATATTCGGGGATTGTAAAGATGGCATTGTTCCAATGGGCGTAGTCCTCAATCGAGCTCCATCCATCTGCCTCTTCGAGATCCTTTGGATCTGCATGTTCAAACCCTATAACGGCAGTTGCACTGTCTACTGGCAGGTTCTCTAAATCCTGTTGTTTCATATAATTGAAATATCCACCCCCGGCAAGTAAAGCCAATACCAAGATAATTCCTATAATGATGTATACTTTTTTCTTTGATTTTTGTTGTGGTACCTGCTCTGTCGCAGATCCTTCAAAGGCTCTTTTCATGTTTTATATATGGCTTAAATTTAAAATCAATTTTCAAGTATCGATTCTTTTAAATACTTTTTATAACTCAATTTCCAAGCGATCAATTTTATTCAATTTCAACACATCTTTTCTGTTATTGTTATTTTTCCGGAATTCTGTACGAGAATTTCGTTTTAAAAATAGAACAATTTTCCAAAAAATGGAATACAAGTTATATAAGTGGCAATATTCAACTTATATTCGTGTCAATTTTAAAGTAATTTGAACCATGGTTATCATCAGGAAGTATTTTGCCATTGTTGGACTAATCATTTGTTTTTTGTCCAGTATGACACCGTTTTTAAAGGTTCCCATTAAGGGGAACTGGAATCTTTATCAGGTGGATGCCTATTTATTTTTTATTACCATGTTGATCTTGGGAATAACAGCGTTGTTATTTTTTGTTCGTACGGTACGCGCTTATCAGTGGATGACCAGATTGGCCGCTTGCTGGTATCTTTTAAGTATTGCTGCTGTATGGTTTAAAATCAATAACTATTTTGGTTGGGGATTCGCGGATAAATTGCTATCCAAATCGCTGCACATGCGCTGGGGATGGATGGTCTATTTAATTGGTGTCCTACTGTTGCTATTGAGTACGAAGAAAGTTGTATCAACAAGCGAGTAGTGGATATAAAAACGAGTCTTGTGCAAAAAATAAGCTAGATACTTGATCTAGCTTATTTTTTGTTTGGGCGATGCGGTAAAAAATGTGATTTTAGTTTATCTAGCCCTAGGTCTTCTTCAATTTTATCCAACTCATAAGACCAAATTTTTTCATCCAAAATTTCATGCAGTACCTTTGGATTGGTCAGGTCTACAGGACGTACACGCTGTTCTTTATTGATCGGATTGGTCAATTCTTGCAAACTGCTGCTATGCCTAATGATTTGAAAACGGAATGTCGGCCATTTCCCGACATTGGCGAAGTTTCCCGTATAAAACTGGATCGAGTCATGCGGTGGTATTTTATTGCTAAAAAGCCCTTTCACTTTATTCGCTGTGGCTTCGGAAACCGATACCAGGAGTTCATAACTTGTCTCATTGACGATGTGTAACTTAGCCAATCCATCTTTATGATCTCCAGAAATGGCTAGCAAAATGCCCTTTTCAATAAACCGGCTTGGGGTCAATGGGCTAGCATGTTGATCAAGTTCGTCATCCGCTCGGCGCATATTTCCAAAAACGAGCGTTATTTTGTCCATGGGAACAGGAATTTCAAATCCTGTTTCATCCGTTACTCCTACAATATTGTTGGCTTGCATGGAAGTGATATGTCCCTCAATGGGTTCATCCACAAACCTGACTAAGTCGCCTATTCTAAATTTCATGGTTATTTTACTTTTGTATCTATAATATGTAATAGTTTTTCAAGATCCGTATGGTCATTGTAGAGGTGGAATCCGATACGGATACCCGAGCCGCGGGGAAAACATTTTATACCCTCGTCTAACAGGAGTTGAAAATTGTTGGGATTGATCTGTATATTGAATATATTACTTTGCGGGCGTCTATTTCTGACGCTATCTAGGAGTAGCCTTCTATTGGACAGTTCGACTCGGGCATGTCCAACCAGATCCTGTGTATAGGAAACTGTCGCTGCATAGTCCCATTTCTCAAACTGTAGTAATGCCTGTTGTAAGGTGCCGTGAGCTAAGGTGTCCAGGTGTCCCGGTTCAAAACATAACTGTACCACAGATTTATTCATCCACTGATTGTTGAGGTAGCTATAGTTTTTCTGTATATCAGCATAGAGAAGTTCTTTAAGTTGATCGCTGAGGAGAATAAAACCATTTCCAAAGCCGGCCATTAACCATTTATAGCCGCTGCTTAACACAGCGTCAAATCCGGCATTACTAAAGTCAAAAAGGTCAGTTCCTAAAAACTGGGTACCGTCACCTATAATCAACAAGTTAGGATGCAGGTTTTTTAATTCCTGTATAAAAGAAAGGTCTATTTTTAAACCGGAAATGTACTGAACAATGGATAGAATAAGTACGTTGGGTTTAAAAGTTGCTATGGTATCCAGAATATTCGCTTCAAGCTGTTCGTCCATATTGACAAAGCTATGCTCAAACCCACTTATTATTGTTGGGAAATTTACCGAGGGATAATCATTGTCCAAAAGCAGCACTTTATAATGTTTGGGAAGACCAGCTAATAATGCATTGAATGCAAAAGAGAAACAGCTTGATAAAAATACGTTGGAAGTTTGGCAATTAAAGAATTGGCCAAGTGTGTTTCTGCAAGAATTCAGCGTGGCGGCCTGTTGCTCGCGTAGCGTTGTGTTGGACTCATGGAATTCTTGATCTCGTTGCTGACGCCATTGTTTTGTTTCACGTGAAAGTAAACCTGAGCCAGGAGTAGTCAAGTAGGTTATAGCGGCGTCAATGTCGAAATGTTTGCTATAAGGGCTGTTCATATCTTGGGTTTGTTAGAATTGCTAAATAATCAGAAAATGAAAGATATTCACCACCCATGCTCTCCAGATGGGGGGTATGAAATTGGCAGTCTATCAACCGTAGCTCTATTTCTTGTGCGAGATAAATCAGTGCAGCTTTGGAAGCATTGGGTACTCTGGAAAACATGCTTTCACCGCAGAATACACCATTAATCAGTACCCCATAAAGCCCACCAACGAGCAACTCACCTTGCCATACCTCAACAGCGTGTGCATAACCCATTGTATATAATGTTGTATAAGCCTTGATCATATCTTTTGTGATCCATGTACCCTGTTGATCCTTTCTATTGATAGCGGAACAACTTTTAATCACTGCATCGAAGTCTCGGTCTACCGAAATCGAAAACGTGTTTTTCCGGATACAGGCGGCCATACTTTTACTAACTTTAATTTTGGATGGATAAAGGACGAAGCGTGGATTAGGTGCATACCATAATATCGGCGTATCATCACTAAACCAAGGGAAAATACCATTGCTATAAGCCAATAGTAGGCGGTCTGCCGATAGATCACCACCGATTGCCAATAGGCCATCTTCTTCTGCGTAGCTCGGATGTGGAAATTCCAGCTTTTTGCTATCCAATTCAAACACCATTGATCCGATAAGCCAATTTAACTTGCATTATTCTTCTGGTTGACGGGGCTCTTTGCTTATTTCCTCAAACAATTTGTCCATGTGCTCTACATACTCATTCGTGTCATCCAGGAAAAATTCAAGCTGTGGGACAATTTTTACCTGATTTTTAATTTTTGCTCCTAACTTGTAACGTATCTCGGATGTTTTGGTGCGAATAGTTTTAATATCCTCCTGTGCGGTCTTTGTGTTTAGAAAGCTTAAATAAACTCGTGCGATTGCCAGATCAGGAGTAACTCGAACACGTGTAACCGTAATGAATGCCCCTGGAGCCCATGAATTGCCATCTCGTTGAAATAATGCTGCTAGATCCTGTTGAATGACCCCAGCAAAACGTTGCTGTCTCTTGCTTTCTGTTCCCATCGTATACGTTTTATGTTGAATATTCTCAATATGATACACAAAGATAAGTATTTTAGGCAAGAATCATATGCATGGGTCTAGACTACTCGACGTTATGCATAAGAAAAAAGGCACATCTTGGTTTGACGTGCCTTTAAATTTCGATTCACAATTGGTTAGGTAATTTCTTTCAAGTTTTAAGACGTTGGGGTCTATCATATTTGGTTTTAAATTCGGTGTATTTAAAGTGGTAAGTATTTACTAACCTTACCTGCTTTTATTTTTTCATCTCCCTTACACTACAAACATAGCAATACTTAAAAAACTGACAAAATAACTTTTAAAAATAAAGTGAGTGGTTACTTATTAAATGTGTTTATTGCGATTTAACAAACTTTTAACATTTGTTTTTTTTTGTAACACGTTTTTTTTCGTGTCAAAAATTTTACTTTTTACCGTTCCTGTTAAGATTCCTGAACCTAAAATAGCTTGGCATTGATATAACCATTTGCAATTGGTATTTTTGTCTGTTAATAATTAAATGCTATTCTTATCACTCGATCATTTTTATAATCGCGATAGTGCCTATGATAGCTTCAGGTGTGGAAACAATCGTGTATAGGGGTGTAGGGCTATAGCAGCTTAATCGTTGCTGGGCATAGTAATGTTTTTAAAGAGTAGATAACTTATAAATATAAATTAATAAAGAAATTATTATGAGCTTTGACAATTCATAAAATCGAGATGAATAATTGGCTCATCATACTTTCGTTATCATAAAACAAAAATATATTAATGAAAATCTGGCAAAAAAATATAGATGTTGATTCGTTTGTAGAATCGTTTACAGTAGGCAATGACCGTTTGATGGACTTGCAGCTTGCTGCGGCTGATGTATTGGGCTCCCTGGCGCATACACGAATGCTGAATAGTATCAATCTCATGACTGATGATGATCTTGCCTTGGTACAGAAGGAATTGAAAAATATCTATAGAGAAATTTTGGCGGGAGATTTTCAGATTGAAGATTCGGTAGAAGATGTTCACTCACAGGTTGAGATGCTGCTTACACAACGTATCGGGGAGGCCGGTAAAAAAATCCATTCAGGCCGCTCCCGCAACGATCAAGTACTTGTGGATTTAAAATTGTATTTCCGCACAGAAATTCAACACATTATCCAAAATACGGAGGCTTTCTTTAATGTATTGATTCAACTTAGCGAGCGTTATAAGCATATTCTGATCCCGGGGTATACACATCTTCAGATTGCAATGCCCTCATCTTTCGGTTTATGGTTTGGCGCCTATGCGGAAAGTTTGGTCGATGATTTAGAAATGATGAAAGCTGCATGGAAGGTCTGTAATAAAAATCCGCTGGGTTCAGCAGCAGGTTATGGTTCTTCTTTTCCGTTGAATAGAACGATGACAACGCAGCTGCTGGGCTTTGAAGATTTGAACTATAACGTGGTTTATGCGCAGATGGGTAGAGGGAAGACCGAACGGATTTTAGCGCAAGGGATGAGCTCAATCGCAGCCACATTGGCAAAGTTTGCTATGGATGTGTGCTTATATATCAATCAGAATTTTGGCTTTGTATCCTTTCCCGCACATCTGACAACTGGGTCTAGCATTATGCCGCATAAGAAGAATCCGGATGTTTTTGAACTGATCCGTTCCCGTTGCAATAAAATTCAGGCGTTGCCAAATGAAATCGCCTTAATGACAACGAATCTTCCTTCCGGTTACCATAGGGATCTCCAGTTGCTTAAGGAGAATTTATTCCCGGCATTTAAATCACTTAATGAATGTCTGGAGATAGCAACCTTTATGTTGGAAAATATTTCCGTAAAAGACAATATCCTTGATGATCCAAAATATGATTACCTGTTTTCGGTTGAGGTGGTAAACAATGAGGTGCTGAAGGGCATACCTTTCCGTGAGGCTTATCGGACTATCGGAATTGATATAGATGAAGGGCGTTTCAAACCATCCAAAGAGGTTAACCATACACATGAAGGTAGTATCGGAAATCTTTGTAACGATCAGATTCAACGGATGTTTGAGCAGGTAAAAGCGACTTTCGGATTTGAAAAAGTAGAAAAAGCTTTGGAAGAATTAGTGAAATAGGGGCGGTTTTATTTTTGATACTTGGAAAATAGCAACAATATTGTCTAGGACATTTTATATAAAAAAGAGCTGTGATATCTTTATCACAGCTCTTTTTTATTTTTTTATAGAAAACTTAAAGTGTGTCTCTGAATCAAAGGATTCACCAGCTTTTAGTAATGTCGTGGGAAATTCCATTTGATTGGGGCTATCGGGAAAATGTTGTGTTTCAAGACAAAATCCGGCATATGGTAGATATTTATTACCTCTTTTGCCTACGTCATTCCCTGTCATCCAGTTCGCAGTATAAAGTTGTACCCCAGGTTCGGTCGTGAATACATCCAGTTGAATTCCGGTGTTTTTTGAATAAACCGTTGCACAGGGCTGGGAGATGGGTTTATTATTAACGTAACAATGGTCATAGCCTTTGGCGGCAGTCAGCTGTTCATCATTTTCCGTGATATCCTGAACGATCTTTTTGGGGGTCCTAAAGTCAAATGGGGTACCTTCTACAGGTACGATCGCATTGGGGACCTGATTTTCGTCTACAAACAGTACTTCATCCGAATTTATTTGAAGCACTTGTTGCAATACATCCCCGCTTCCTTCTCCATCAAGATTGAAGTAGGTGTGATTCGTCAAATTGATATGCGTGTCAGCATCTGATTGTGCGTGGTATTTGATAATGATTTCGTTGTTTCTCGTTAGGGTGTAAGAAACCATTGTCTTTAAGTTTCCTGGAAATCCCTCCTCTCCATCTTTAGAAACATAGTAAAATTCTACATGAGACTGGTACGTGACTCTACGGTCCCAAACTTTATCATGGAAGCCTGAGATTCCACCATGCAGACAATTCTTGCCATTGTTTTGCGGGAGTGTAAACTGTTTCCCATTTATTTCAAATTTGCCATTTGCGATACGGTTTGCAAAACGGCCTGCAGTACAGCCATGGTATTTTTCGTCTGATTCCAAATAGCTCTGGATAGAATCAAAGCCGAGCGCCACATCAACGAGGTCGCCTTTGTTATCTGGGACTAAGATACTGACAATGCGTGCACCATAATCAGTTAGGAGCACTTGCATACCGCCCTCATTTTTTAATAAAAGTAAATGGGTGTTTTTCCCCTCAATAACGCTTTCAAAATGTTTTGGAATGAGTGATTGGTATTTAGTCATGATTGTTCCTATTGGTATTGAATGCTAAAGATACAGAATATAACCTTTATAAAAATAACATAGACAACACCTGCTTGTAAAATTTATCATTTTGAGATTTGGTTCAGACCAATTATTGAAGAAATGGTATATTTGCGTTATGTCTGAAAAAATGAACTGGAAAGATTTGCTTTCTGCAAAACGCTGGGGTTATGAAGATAGAACAGCTGACAGCTACCTTGTGGCTCGATCTGAATTTCAACGGGACTATGATCGATTGATCTTTTCTTCCCCATTTCGAAGATTACAGAATAAAACGCAGGTTTTTCCACTTCCAGGGGCCGTGTTTGTACACAATAGGCTCACACATAGCCTAGAAGTAGCGAGCGTAGGACGTTCACTTGGCCGTATGTTCTATGCGCAGTTAAAGGAAGAAAATCCCAATATAGATACTGAATATCCATTTCTACAGGAAGTTGGAAATATTATTTCTGCAGCCTGTCTGTCTCATGATCTGGGAAACCCTGCATTTGGACATTCAGGGGAATCTGCGATATCGACCTACTTCACCGACGGCGACGGGCGAAAATATCAAGAACAAGTAACTGCCGAAGAATGGGCAGATCTGACTCATTTCGAAGGTAATGCCAATGCTTTGCGGATTTTGACGCATGCTTTTCAGGGAAAAGATCCAAAAGGATTTGCGTTGACCTATACTTCATTGGCATCCATCGTGAAATACCCTTGTTTAGCGATAGATGGTCATGTCAAAAAAAGTCATCACCGCAAAAAATATGGGTTCTTTACAGAAGAGCAAAAAGCATTTGAAAAAATTGCAAACGAACTGGGGTTGTTAAAGGATCCTTCAAATCCCAAAGGCTATTTAAGGCACCCTTTGGTATACTTAGTTGAGGCTGCTGACGATATCTGTTACAATATTATTGATTTAGAGGATGCACATCATCTGAAAATATTATCCTACCAAGAAGTGGAAGAGCTTTTATTGCCGTTATGTGGTTCCGAAAATCTCCGCGACCGACTGGATGGATTGCTGGATACGCCGAGTCGCGTGGCATTATTGCGGGCTAAGGCGATCAACACCCTGATCAAGGGTTGCGTTGATGTATTTGTTCGTGAGCAAGAGCAATTTTTATCTGGGACTTTTTCATCCGCATTAATGGATGCGCTGGATGACAATATTGTAAAGCAAATGAACAAAATCTCAAAGATATCCATTGCGAAGATTTATAATGCCCCAACAGTAGTCCAGATTGAGATCGCCGGTTATCGTGTGATGGATGCCTTATTAAAGGAGTTTGTACCTGCATATCTCAAAAAGAACAAAAATAATTACGATAAAAAGTTAGTTGCTTTAATTCCGGAACAGTTTTATACCGACAAACAGGATTCGTATTCTAAAATACGCTGTGTACTGGATTTTGTTTCGGGTATGACCGACGTGTATGCTATCGAGCTTTATCGTAAAATTAAGGGAATAACAATCCCTAGTATTGAATAAGTTTGTGAACTATTTATTTTGTTAGCCAGTCTTGCTTAACGAAGTTATAAAGACCATGCTTAATTTTGTAAGCTATCTATTCAAAGTAAAAATGAAAGTACTTGATAAAACAAGAGCTTGTATAGGTAGTGTCTCAAATCTCAATACTCAAATCTCAAAATGTTAAAATGAAAGTTGTAATAGCTGAAAAGCCCTCTGTGGCACGTGATTTAGCCCGTGTAATGGGAGCAAAAGAAGTCAAAGATGGCTATATTGCCGGGAACGGCTATGCTTTTACCTATGCATTTGGACATTTGGTTCAACTATGCACGCCTCAGGCTTACGGTTACAATAGCTGGACCATTTCAAACCTTCCTATCATACCCGCAAATTTTAAACTGGAATCAAAGAAAGTGAAGCGCGATGGAAAGCAGATGGATGACACTGGTGCGGTCAAACAGCTTAACACGATAAAATCACTATTAGAGCAGGCAGAAGAAATTATTGTGGCAACGGATGCGGGGCGTGAAGGAGAATTAATCTTTCGCAATATCTATTACTTTTTGGGATCAAAGGTGCCGTTTAAACGTTTGTGGATTTCGAGTCAGACGGACAAAGCCATCAAAGAAGGCTTTGCCAATTTAAAAGAAGGCACTGAATACGATAGCTTATATATGTCTGCCCGCTCGAGATCGGAATCGGATTGGCTGATCGGCATCAACGCTACGCAGGCAATTACTTTGGCGGCAGGCAATAAGGGGCTTCTTTCTTTGGGTAGAGTTCAGACACCCACCTTGGCAATGATCTGCTCGCGTTACCTGGAAAATAAAGATTTTAAACCACAGGCCTTTTATAAAATTCAGGCGGGCTTTGAAAAAGATAATATTAGCTTTAAAGCCACTTCAAACAAAATAGATAAAAAAGATGTTGCTGAACAGACCATCGACCAATTGACTGTTGGAACAAATGCCCGCGTTGCTAAAGTTGAAGCTAAAGAGACAAAGGAGCAACCTCCTTTATTGTTTGACTTGACCTCCCTGCAACAGGATGCAAACAAAAAATACGGCTACTCGGCCGACCAAACCCTGGGTATTGCGCAGACACTTTACGAGAAAAAGGTCATCACCTACCCACGTACGGGATCCCGTTATATCGGCGAAGATGTCTTCGAACAAATTGAAGAACTTTTTCAGCATCTCTCCGATCATGCGGAGGAATCTATTGCTTCCATTGCGAAGAATTTAATCGGGGCAAAGTTAAATAAGCGTTCTGTTGACGATAAAAAAGTAACCGATCACCATGCGCTACTGGTTACGGACGAGAAGCCCGGCCATATGTTGAAAGAACAGCAAAATATTTACAACATGATTGCCAAACGTATGGTCGAGAGTTTCTCTGAAGTCTGTATTAAGGATATCACTACGGTCACGATAGATGCACAGGGAGTAGAGCTGATCGCAAAGGGAACGGTCATCAAACAATACGGCTGGCGTCTATCTGCCGAGCAGATAGAAGCTCCGGATGAAGATAAGAACAACGATGACCAAGACAATGAGAATGCTCAGTTACCTAAATTGCTGGCGGAGGAATTATTACAGATACTGACATTGGAACTTGCTGAACGTTTTACCAAAGCACGTCCGATTCATACCGAAGCTTCACTCTTAAAAGCAATGGAAACTTCAGGTAAAGAAATTGAGGACGATGAAATGCGTCAGGCGATGAAAGACTGTGGGCTGGGAACACCAGCTACCCGTGCGGCAACGATAGAGACGCTTTTTCAACGGGAATATATCAAACGGGATAAGAAAAAATTGATTCCAACAGAAAAAGGTCTCGCCGTATATAACCTCGTTAAAGATCGCTCGATCGCTAAAGTAACGCTGACGGGAAAATGGGAGCAGAAGTTGGAAGAAATGCGGGCTAATAAAGTTTCTTATGATGTTTTTATGAAGCATATTAAGGATTATACGGCGAAAATTACCAAAGAGTTATTGACATTGCGTATTTCATTGGCGCAAGAGGAAGTCAAACCACAGCAAAAGGGAAAAATCAAATGTCCTAAATGTGAGAAGGGCTTAATCCTGCTCTATGATCGGGTGGCACAATGTGATCACTATGCCCGCGGTTGTGATTTTAAGATCTGGCGAACATTGAACGGTATTTTTCTGGAGGAAAAGGAGATGAAGAATCTGTTGGAAAAAGGGAAGACTTCGGAATTTAAGGGCATTAAAAATAGTGATGGCGCCATCGTAAATGCACCTCTTGTATTTGAAAACTTTAAAGTCAACGTGGGCTAGCTAAACCTATCCCACGTTGTTGCTAACACTGGATATGTTTATTTTTCTGCTAAAATGTCTCCTAAAGCAGTTGAAATCGTCGGAAATTTAAATTCAAATCCATTATTTTCTAATTTTTCCGGTACCACCCAACGACTTTTCAAGAGCAGTTCAGTTTCCGTCCCAATCAGTAATGCACCTATTTCCAATAGCCATTTCGGTGAGGGGAGACCAATTTTTCGATGCATGATGCTTCGAAAGGTCTCCATAAGGATTTTATTCGTAATCGGATTGGGGGCTGCACAATTTATGATGCCATCTATTTCGCGATGTTTTTGTATAAATAATATAGTCTGGAAGAGGTCTTCAATATGTATCCAACTAAAATATTGATTGCCATTCCCTTGTACACCACCTAAACCGAAGCGAACAAGATTTTTAAAGGGCTTTATCACTCCACCATTGGCTCCGAGGACAATAGCCATCCGAAGAGCAACCTGTCTGGTCAGGGGTAAGTGGAAATCGAAAAATGTCTTCTCCCATTTCTTTGCGACCTCGACGGAAAATCCTGTCCCGATCTCACCGCTGCTTTCGCTCATTGGTCGATCCTCCGCATGACGGTAGATTGTTGCGGTACTTGCATTTAACCAAAGGATGGGAGGGTGGCTACAATTTTCAATTGCCTTACCTAAAATGCTTGTGGTTTCTGTTCTTGAAGAAAATATCTGCGCTTTGTTGCTGGCATTGTAACGACAATTGACGGATTTTCCGGCGAGATTGATCAGCATTTCAGCATTTTCAAGTGCGGCGGAAATACCATCCGTATCGGTCCATAGTATATTTTTTTTCTGTCTACCAATAAGGATTACCTGATATCCCATTATTTGGAATCTTTTGGAAAGATATTGTCCGACAAAACCTGTTCCACCTGCAATAATTATTTTAGGCATGATAACATCATTTTTAGAGATCGGTTTTATTAATCAATTGTTGTTGGAGTATTTCTTCTTTGTTTTGCGATTCTTTTGCCTCGAAAGAATAAAAACATATTTAAGAAAAGCATGATACCTAGATAAATGCTGAATCCACCGATTTTATAACTGAGGCGTTCTATAATTTCTTGTACACTACTGGGTTTATTTAAGCTTATTTCGAGGATGTAAAGCGCAAACCCTAGGTTCAGCAAATAAAAACCGATACGGAAAAGATTATTTGTGGCATTCGCGACTTCCGGTCGCCCTGCAAAAATATCATTTATGTATCGATGCTATTTTTGAAAAGCACATACGCAACATAATAGGTCAGTGCGATTACGATGGGTAGATAAATGAAATACCCGATAACTGTTAGATTTCCCATGATATTAAGATTTAATGGTAAATGAATTTGTCTTTTTAGCGAAGAAATAAATACCGAG
Source organism: Sphingobacterium prati (assembly GCF_013167215.1). Taxonomy (GTDB): domain Bacteria; phylum Bacteroidota; class Bacteroidia; order Sphingobacteriales; family Sphingobacteriaceae; genus Sphingobacterium; species Sphingobacterium prati. The sequence continues at coordinate 8,277 of NZ_JABJWY010000009.1, read as the reverse complement.
CATATTGAAATAGTGCATGATAACAAGGACGAATAATAACCATCCTGTTTTTAACGCAATACTGCTAACTAGTGCTTCGCATGTTTGGATTTGTTCCCAGTAACTGAATTGGATAATGGCATAACCAATATTGAGCAAGTAATATCCCGTAAGCAATAAGTTGTTTGTCGTGTCTGTTAGTGCAGCGTTGTTCTTAAACAGCGAAAGAATAATAACTCGACCGTTTTTGTGAAACAAACGGCCTATCCAAAAGATAATATAACAGGTCAGTAAGCCATATATTGTGTAAGCAAGGATATTAAAGTTCATCGTGTTATATCATTAGTTTGATCAATTTTAGCAATAAATCTCCACCACTGGTATTGAATAGTTTATTCGCGATGGTTTCAAGTTGATCGGTCAATCCCTGAATATCTTTTACCGTCTTATGAAACTCTTTGCCTTCCGGCGTTTTATCTTTCTCGGTATTTTTGCTGATTTCTCTGAGAATTTCCATGACCGGATCAAGTTCTTTTTGTTTGCGCATAACAGCAATTTTCATTGCCCATTTCAATACGTTCTTTTCAGCAATGAAATATTCCTTTCGGTCACCTGCAATATGTTTTTTGTAAACAATTCCATAGTCGATTAATTGACGAATACTCATATTGGCATTCCCTCTGGAGATAACAAGCTTCTCCATGATTTCGTCTGTAGACATGGGGTTGCTCGCGGAAAGGAGTAATGCATGTACCTGAGCAACCGATTTGTTGATTCCCCATTCGGAACCCAACGCTCCCCAAGTATCTATAAATTGCTGTTTTGCTTCTTGTAATTCCATCTTCATTTTTCTTTCTTAATCAAATTTATATATAGTTTTTGAATTTTCAAAAATTTCTGAAAATAGAATAACTTAAATAAAACAAGTCACCATATCGTAATAAGGTTTTGCTTTTCTTGTGTCATTTTTGATTTGTATTAACTTTGCTGGCATTATGGCAACAACTTTGTATAACCCATTCAAACAATTTCAGTTTGATCCTGCTATTTGTTTTTTAACGGGCAATCAACTTCAATCTGAAGAAGAGAGCATTCAGGTCTTTCCAGTCTGGATGATGAAATCTTTTCAATTGGAGGATAAGCCGTTCAAAATGTTGGATGAGAATCTCGTAACCTATAAGTCCTTGAAACTTCCATGTTCCATTCATGCGGCTGAAGCAATAGAGCAGATGGAACTTGCCGTTGAGCAGTCATTTGAGCAAGGGTATGAAGCGGTCCGACAATTAGACCCCTTGCTGCTCTTTCAATGGATGACAAAGATCATCTATGGGGTTGTTTATAACGAAATTCTTGCTGGAATCCGCCAACAGAAAGCCTCAGGAGAGGATATGAATTTTTCACAGGCTTTGGCGCAGCGTTTTACCAACCTGCATGCCATGTTGCAGTCGTTGGTTGTTCCAATGGAATTTGAAAATACATTCCCATTTTCCCTCGTTGTTGTGCCCGTGGAAAATGCGCCGGATACCTTCATGTATCGTGATGAAATCAATACCCTGATTTTTTCTATTCGAATGAAAGACTTCGCTGTTGTCGCCTGCCTTCAGGATAACGCCACAAATAATATTTACCACGAGGAAATATTGAAGGCTATTGAAGGGAAGAAACTGCATCCGATACAGTTTGAAGAATTATGTGCCCGCTATTTCTATTCAGCCTATTTATTTAATCGTTTACCAGATTATACATATTTAAATACACCGCAGAAAGTGTATGTTGAACCAATGCCTTTAGCAGATATGTCGATGAAACCAATATTTGATCATTGGCAGAACAAGACGTATGGGCAGGTATTGGAAAACTTCTGGAAACCTTGGGGGTTGACCTTATTTGAAATTATTAAAAATCCAGAACATCCAATCAGCTTTTTGTTGGATAATCAAGGCAATTTTATCAACAATGTCCAAATGCCGCTAAATTAAACTGATGAACGTAAAGCAATAAGTTGTCGCAAATATGCGTTAAATGGTATGATTATGGATAGGATCAGGTATGTATTCACCAAATTTTAACATTACTGTTTTATCAGTCCTATTTTTTATCGTTTGTTTGACTTCAAAGGCGCAGACTGGTGTTGTTCGTAACATTCCAGCAGATAGCTTAGTTCAAAATGTGGATAATTTTCCTTATTTTAAGGGTGGGATAACGGCATGGTCGAAGTTCTTGCAAAATAACCTCGATCTAACGCGTACAGCAGTTGCTATGGATAGCATTGCCTATGTAAAATATGGCTCCAAGCAAATGGCTATTCTCAATTTTATCGTTTGTGAGGATGGCGCGATTTGTAATATCGAAATCGAGAACCCAGAAAAGATAAGTCCTGAATTTGCTAAAGCTGTACTAGCAGCAATGCGGAGATCTCCGCAATGGATGCCGGCCCTAGTGAAGGGGCAGCCGGTCAAAACAAGATTTCGGCAACCCATAGTTGCTGTTATTGAATAAATAAAATACAAACTGTAATCTGAAAATTTAAACATTTATTCGTATAGTATGTCATTTTGGGATAAAGTCAAAAAAATCATGAGTGGCGAAGAGGACGAATCTTCCACTGAAAAGAAAGATGTTGAAATTACCGCTGGAGGTTCGACTGTGTATCGTTATGAAAATCAACCTGAGGAAAAAGATCCAAAAGACCTATTCCCCGAAGTACAATGTGTTTATTTGGAAGAGATAGAAGAGCATTTAGCAAGATATATCGCTGAGCCAGATTTGGTTTTTCACGAAATTATATCTGAATTGGTGCATATTGATGTGCATTGGATAAAACCTAGCGCGAATTATCCGTACAATATCTTGGTAACATCCGGTATGAGTGACCTACCAATGAATGTTCCAGAAGAGATAGACGATAAGGAGGCTTATGAGCGAGCCGAATTGATGGTGGTACTTCCCGCGGATTGGAAGATAGGAGATGAAGAGTTTCAGGATGATAATAATTATTGGCCAGTTTATTTTTTAAAAAGGCTAGCGCGGTTTCCGCATGAGTATAAAACCTGGTTAGGTTACGGACATACTATTCCTAACGGGATGGAGGCGGAGGAGATTGCAAATACCAGCTTTGGCTGTATGCTTTTATTGCCTCCGATGTTGAGTTTTGATGAGGAATTTTTAGAACTTACAACAAAAGATGGGAAGATCATTAATTTCTATGCAATGATTCCAGTCTATAAAGAAGAGATGGATTATAAATTGGAGGAGGGGACAGATGCTTTATTGGATCTTTTTGATGAATATGGGATTTCAGAATTGGTCGATATCGATCGCCCTAATGTTTGCAAAAGATAACGGATATAATTATTCTGTTTGAAATGCAGTATTGTCAAGGATTAAACTGCTGACAATACTGCATTTTGTCTTATAGGCTGTTTTCAATGATCGCCATTGTTTTGTCGATATCTTGCTTACTGACGTTAAGGTGCGGTCTGAAGCGGATGCTTTTCTCGCCGCAGCCTAACATGATCAACTTATTGGCATAAGCCCGTTTGATAAACGCATTACGCGAATTTTCAGAATCAAAATCCAGGGCGACAAATAATCCTTCTCCCCTTAGGTTACTGAGCTGCGGTTTATCGTTCATCAGTTCCCGCAGCTTATTTTTAAGATATATTCCCTTTTCGGCGGCATTTGCCAATAGATTCTCCTGTTCAATGACTTCCAAAATTAATTTAAAACGGAGCATGTCTACAAAATCTCCGCCAAAGGTGGAGTTGATCCGGCTGGATTCTTTGAACACATGATGCTCTACCTGATCAAATTTTTCTTTATTCGCTAATATTCCACAAACTTGGGATTTCTTTCCAAAGGCTAAGACATCGGGTATAACACCATAATGTTGATAAGCCCACATTTTTCCGGTAATACCCAAACCTGTCTGTACTTCGTCGAATATAAGTAAGATTTCATTCTCATCGCAGATCTGACGCAGTTGTTGAAAGAATTCTTTTCGAAAATGATTGTCGCCACCTTCACCTTGTATGGGTTCAATAATAATGCATGCAATATCATTGGGATTATGATGGATGGCCTGATTGATCTCTTCGATCGCTTTTTCTTCCAGGTTTACTGTTTGGCTTATATGCTCCGGTGTTAAAGGGTAGGTAAGCTTGGGATTAATTATCCGTGGCCAGTTAAACTTTGGAAAATACATATACTTCCTGGGATCCTGTGTGTTTGTTAGGGAAAGCGTATAGCCTGATCGGCCATGAAAAGCCTGTTTAAAATGGATGACCTGGCTGGCTTCTTTTTGTATTCCTTGTGCGAAATTAAGTCTTGTTTTCCAATCAAAAGCCGCTTTTAAGGCATTTTCCACAGCCAATGTTCCGCCCGAGATGAAGAATGTGTAAGGAAGTTCTTTTGGTATGGCCACACGGTCGAATGTATCCACAAAATCTGCAAATTCTTTTGGATAGATATCCGACATCGCCGGTTTGTTGACTGCCATTTTGCCGAGAAAATCACGATGTTTAATTAAATGAGGATGGTTATAGCCAACAGCCATGGAGGCAAACATGCTAAACATATCCAAATATTCATCCCCATTTTCGTCGACAACATAAGAGTCGTGTGATTTTTCCATGTCCATGACCAGTGGAAATCCATCTGCCAATATATGTTTACTTAGTCTTTCATGTACGTTGCTCATAATTTCGAGTCTGAATGGTTTATAAATCGAATTTTATACCCTGTGCTAATGGTAGGTCTGTTGTATAATTAATAGTATTCGTCTGGCGACGCATATATGCTTTCCATGCATCGGAGCCGGATTCTCTCCCTCCTCCAGTATCTTTTTCTCCGCCGAAAGCACCGCCAATTTCTGCCCCTGAGGTACCGATATTGACGTTTGCTATGCCACAATCCGATCCGGCAGCACTGAGAAATAGTTCTGCTTCTCTCAGGTTGTTTGTCATGACGGCCGAGGATAGCCCTTGGCTGACGCCATTTTGCAGGGCAATGGCTTCACTTAGGTTGCCCTGATATTTTATTAAGTATAAAATTGGAGCGAAGGTTTCATGTTGTACGATCTCATAGTGATTTTCAACTTCCGCAATAACAGGCTGTACATAGCAGCCGCTTTCATAACCTTTACCTTCCAGTACTTTTCCTTTGATAAGAAGTTTTCCCCCTTGTGTTTTAATCTTATCCAGTGCGTTTAAATATGATTTTACGGCGGCCTTGTCAATCAATGGTCCTACATGATTTTTGGTGTCCAAAGGGTCGCCAATTTTTAATTGTCCATAAGCTTTTGTCAGTTGTTTCTTTACTTTGTCATATATACTTTCATGGATAATAAGTCTTCGTGTGCTGGTGCAACGTTGTCCCGCGGTACCTACGGCACCAAATACGGCACCGATGATCGTCATGTTGAGATCGGCATCGGGAGTAACAATAATTGCGTTGTTACCGCCGAGTTCCAGCAGCGTTTTGCCTAAACGCTGCGCAACGGTAACAGCCACCTCTTTTCCCATTCTTGTCGATCCTGTTGCTGAAATTAAAGCAATGTGGTTGTCAGCAGCAAGCCATTCGCCAACTCCTTTATCACCCATGACCAGATTGGAGATACCTTCCGGTAATCCGTTTTTATGCAAAATATCGGCTAATATTTTCTGGCAGGCGATCGCACATAATGGGGTTTTCTCACTGGGTTTCCATACCACTGTGTTTCCGCAAACCAAAGCGATGGCTGTATTCCATGCCCATACGGCAACGGGGAAATTAAATGCGGTAATAATCCCAACGATGCCCAAGGGATGATATTGGTCATACATGCGATGCCCGGGACGTTCGGAATGGATGGTATTACCATAGAGTTGTCTGGACAGACCAAGAGCAAAATCACAAATGTCTATCATTTCTTGTACTTCTCCCATTCCTTCCTGATACGATTTACCCATTTCATAAGACACTAATTTTCCTATGATCGGTTTGAGCTCACGGAGTTTGTCTCCTAATTGACGAACAATTTCCCCCCTTTTTGGTGCAGGGATAAGCCGCCATTCTTTGAATGTATTTTCAGCCGTATTAACGATCGTCTCATAATCCCTTTGGTTGCTACTTAATACTTTTGCAATGAGCTTCCCATCTACCGGAGATAAGGATTCGAATACCTCACCACCGGAAAACCATTTTTGGCCTGTTGACGAGCCTAAATTCTGGGAGGTTATGCCGAGTATTTTAAGTTCTTTTTTTATCATAATGGTTTATTTTATTCGTTAATTATCCTAAATATAAGGAATAAAATTCTGTTTAACAAGTTGTGAATGAATATTGTTCAGTTTGAAAATATTTTGTTATCTTAGATTAGCTAATGTAGGCTATACGATGATGAAACAAATAAATGTAGATTATTTTCAGGTAGACGACCTTTTGTCTGAGGAGCACAAGCTGGTTCGTCGTGCCGTTCGCGATTTTGTCCGGTCAGAAATAAGACCTGTTATAGAAGATGCGGCACAGGCACATCAGGCAATAGACGGATTGATGCCCAAACTTGGCGCGATAGGGGCTTTAGGACCTTATATACCCGTAAAATATGGTGGTGCTGGATTAGATCAGATTTCCTATGGTTTGATTATGCAGGAGTTGGAGGCGGGCGATTCTGCTGTCCGTTCGGCAGCATCGGTGCAATCTTCTTTGGTGATGTATCCGATATATACCTATGGCAGCGAGGAGCAGCGCTGTAAATATCTGCCGAGACTTGCTTCTGGTGAGCTTATAGGCTCATTTGGATTGACCGAACCGAATCACGGATCTGATCCGGGAGGTATGGAAACACGATTGACGGCTAAGAACAACGGTTTTCTATTAAATGGAGCAAAGATGTGGATTACAAATTCACCGATATGTGATCTAGCTGTAGTCTGGGCACGGGATGAGGTAGGCAAGGTTCGCGGCGTAATTGTTGAGCGTGGAATGGAGGGCTTCGAGACACCGGAAACATTACATAAATGGTCTTTACGAGCTTCTAAAACTGGCGAGTTAGTTTTTCATGATGTCTTTATTCCCGCTGAAAATATATTGCCTGAAGTGAATTCAATGCGCGGGCCCTTATCCTGTTTGAATTCTGCACGGTATGGAATATCTTGGGGGGTGATAGGCGCAGCGATAGATTGTTATGAAACTGCTGTTCAATATGCCTTAGAGCGGGAGCAATTTGACCGACCAATTGGCGGCTTTCAATTACAACAGAAGAAATTAGCCGAATTTCTAACGGAAATTACGAAAGCGCAGTTATTATCATGGCGCTTAGGTGTCTTAAAAAATGAAGGTAAGGCCACTCCACAACAGATTTCGATGACCAAAAGGAATAATGTGCATATGGCATTACAGATCGCCCGTGAATCCCGGCAGATTTTGGGAGGAATGGGTATCGTAGGAGATTTTCCAATCATGCGGCATATGATGAATCTTGAGTCGGTTATTACTTATGAGGGAACTCACGATATTCATTTATTGATTACTGGGCAGGATATTACAGGGATCAATGCGTTTTCTTCTTAGGTTTGATAGTAATTATAACATGCGACACCCAGTTGTTCAAAATAAACAAAACTTATAGCTAGTCTATTTATCATAGCTTGATCCTGCTACGGTTAGGCTATTTTAATTTGTATTTGTAGTTTTTTCTCGAAAACTACAAATACAAAACTTTTACCTCGTTTTAGCAGAACTATCGCCAATATTTTTTTAAGTTTCATGATTTTCTGAAACCAACCCGTCTTTGGGCTGGAGCAGGGCCGTCCCTTTTTTTAAAATACTTATTGTCTATCGGTTACAACAATAATTGCCTTATGTTTAGAAGTGGAATTCATTGTTACCTTTGACTGACAGCTATTAAACCCTTGTTATATTCATTCATTTAACTGCCGAGCGGATGAAATAGACGGTTGTGGGGACAGGACTGTCTATTTCTTTGATCATATCAGATCTGATTTTTCATATGGATAAGTCTAATATTAAGATAGTAATACGATAGTTCTAAGTTAGGTTTAATTTAGGTATTCACTAGCATTTGCCTAAGTAATACCTAAGCTAAACCTAAACTAAACCTAAACAAAACCTAAGTTAACCTGATATAGATACTTATATTTGTCCTACTTCCATCTGCTTCGCCCACCTCTCTGCATTTGTTCTTTATGTTCAGGTTACTTCCGGGGCTCTTTACATCGGGATTCCTATTCGCCACGGGCCGCGACTTTTCCTACCACTGTATCATAGCGATAGCGGATGGAATCATGTTCCCCGCAA
>NZ_JABJWY010000008.1 GCF_013167215.1 Sphingobacterium prati | reverse complement strand
TACATACCTACCCAAATGTTTTTTTGATCTAGCCATAATATTTATTAATTGGTTTTAAGCCAAATGGGATTGGACTTTTCTAATTTATGACTACTGACATTATGTTGTCACAAACCAGATTTAAATTTGCTTCATGATAATTTTATTAAACAATAAAAACATGAGCGACATACCATCCGGTACAACATCCGGTCAGATCGAATTTCCAGAGCCTACGCTGATCCCAGTTAATAATGTAGTATTAGAGGTATTTGAAGCCGGAAGGCAAAATTCAGGGAAACCGATTATTCTCTGTCACGGTTTTCCGGAACACGCGTTTTCCTGGCGTTATCAGATACCGGTTCTGGTCGCTGCAGGTTATCACGTCATTGTCCCAAATCAACGTGGCTATGGTAACTCATCTTGCCCAACCGAAGTAACGGATTATGATATAAAGCACTTGACTGCTGACCTTGTCGCTCTACTCGACTACTACGGATATAAGGATGCCACCTTTGTTGGGCATGACTGGGGTGCTAATGTAGTGTGGAATCTGGCACTATTGTATCCTGAACGGGTAAATAGAATAATAAACTTAGCGCTGCCTTATCAGGAGCGCGGAGAACAACCATGGATTGAACTGATGGAAATCCTATTTGGAGAAGACTTTTACTTTGTTCATTTCAATAAGCAGATCGGAATTGCAGATGCTATCATGAATGAAAACGTACACCGGTTCCTGCGTAACATGTTCCGCAAGGATATGCCTCCTGCCCCACCTGCCCCCGGCATGCTCATGATCAATCTCGCAAGAGCTGAAGAACCAATTGGCAAGCCGCTAATGGAAGACAGCGAACTGTCTGTATTTGTTTCCGCCTTTGAATCAGCTGGATTTACTGGAGCCATAAACTGGTACAGAAACCTTGATCAAAACTGGCACCTTATGGCGGACATCAAGCCGCTCATTCATCAACCGACGCTGATGATATATGGAGAACAGGATACGATTCCAAAGTCTGAAAATCTTAAAAATATCGTTCCCAATCTGGATATTGTCAGTCTGGACTGTGGTCACTGGATTCAACAGGAAAAACCGACGGAAACAAACCGTTCAATTTTAAAATGGTTAGCCCAACAAAATGCATAATAAGGATATAGATACATATTATCCGCAAAGTCAAACAGATTGGAGACAATGGTTGGATGAAAACCATCTGTCCAGACAATCTGTTTGGCTTACCTTCTATACAAAGAAGTCGAATGTCCCTTCATTAAGTTGGAGTGAGGCCGTTGACGAAGCGCTTTGCTTTGGTTGGATCGACAGCACAAGGAAAAAGATTAACGATATCTCTTTTATACAGTTTTTTGCCAAACGCAAACCTAAAAGCAACTGGTCAAAAATCAACAAAGAAAAAAATCAGCAGCTTATTGACACCAAAAGAATGACAAAACAGGGCTATGAAAGCGTTGAGATTGCGAAAAAGAACGGATATTGGACAATCTTGGATGAAATAGAAGAACTGATCATTCCGAATGACCTAGAAATTGCTTTCGAAAAACATACTGGCTCGAAAGATTATTTTCTAAGTCTGAGCAAATCAACAAGAAAAATAATATTGGGCTGGATTGTACTCGTCAGAAAACCGGAAACTAGACAAAAGCGCATAGCGGAGGTTGTACAAAGTGCGGCACTGAATCTTAAGCCAAGTCATTTACGGTAGAAAAGTTACAAAACCTGATGAATGTATTATAGACTTAAATTATGTTAACCAGAGTATGGACTTAAGTAATAGCTATTGAGTCCAAAAGACACTGCCTCCGTTTTAGTCTATCACCTGGACAATCTTTGCCTACAACCTTATCTTATTGTAATTCTTTAAATTATAACAGGGAAAAATCTCGCTACAATCGTAGTTTTTAAGTAATTTTAAATAACAGACAAATTGAAGTGATGGCTTATAACAATGAACTTGTCAACCGCGTCCGCAAAAGGCTTGCAATGGAAGAAAATATCGACATTGAGGAGAAGAAAATGTTTAGCGGATTATCTTTTTTGGTGAATGGGAAGATGTGTATCAATATCAGCCATGACAACCTGATGTGCCGCTATAGCGCGGAACTGGAAGATGAAGTCTCGGAAAAAAAAGGATTCTTGCCGATGATCATGAAAGGAAAGCAACTAAAAGGCTATTGTTATGTGGAGCCTATCGGTTTTCAAAAACTTGACGATTTTGACTATTGGATAAAAATCTGCCTTGATTATAACCCAACTGCAAGAGCCTCGAAGAAGAAATGAAAAATGAACCTGGGTTAGTATACAACTGCTCAGGGCCAGTTATCATTAGTTCCTTTATGAGGTTTGGATACCTTTTATAAACATGATTGGCATCTGTTGTTCGCGCGATGCGCTTGCGACGTCTGATCAACAGGCCGTGACCACATTCCGGACTGGTTTCCTGATTCGAAATTCGCTGTATTCCATCGCCTAATGATATCCTTTTCAATTCGCTTTTGACTGTTAAATCACGGTAACGAAATCCAACATCGCCAAAAAGATTAACCTTAGCGGTTTTATAACTCAAATTAATATTTCCATTATGATTTGTAGGGATACCCCATGTCGACTGAACACTTCAGTTCAGTCCGGTAAGATAGACCTACCCAAAAATGTAAAGATTTCAGATCAAAGCATTTTCAGGATTGAATCAGGTCCTGATATAAAAAGCCTGTTTAAATCGCCGGCACCTTGTGCACCAGCCACCGTTGAAAGGCTTTATTTTTATTACACATTGAATTATTCATATTTAACTGTAAAAATCAAAAATATTTCAGTAAAAATTTAAAGTCTATTTAGGATATTTATTTATGGGATCATCCTCCCTATAAGCTATCTGCCGAGTGGCTGCATCACTCCAATTGCCGGTAAGGCCAAATGCAAAAATTCCGGTCCCTAACGCGCCGATTGCCCGGCGCCGATTGATCTTTTTAAAATCTTCCATAATTTCATCGTTTTTTTAAAAAAATAGGCTCAACTTGGTTGAGCCCAATAGCTATTGAATGCTAATTTTCTTTTTTATTGTCAGAGCTAATCGTGTCCCTCCGTTTTTACAATTTTATTATAGATGCCCAATAATAGAAATGGCGCCACCCATTGCCCAACGAACAGGGCGGTTTTATCGTGCATCATACATTTTAAAGCGGCCGATATGCCCATAGAAAGTAGTGCTGCGCCTAAAAATAGCGTGGAGGGAACTTTAGACGTTTGGTTTTCAATTTTTTTGGTAATTTCACCTTCATTTCCTGTCGTTAATGTCATAATATCTGTGTTTAGTGATTATTTAAAAATTTCTAACTCTTTTTATTTTATTCTTATTCCGCCTTTGAATTTAGATTTGTATAGGCAAGTGCTGTCAAATCTTCACCACATTGTTTTTCTTCTGTCAATGTTGTCAATAGCAGATTCAATGAGCGGTTCGTTAAATAAACAGAGGCACAAGTTTATTCGTTCATCTGACAGTCTCGAAATCGCCAAAACACGCATATATACAGCATAAAAAGTAAAAACACGTTCTGGATGCGATGAAATGCATTGCCTAAAGTGTATTATATTTAAGTAAAAACCGGTTCGGAATGAGTACTAATTCTTCTAACTATAAAGGGACTGCACATGTTTATTAGATGAACTTAAACAAAAAAAATGGATAAAAACCAGTCAGCGCATCAGCAGCGTCATTGACTTTATGATCTACATCTTTTAATACTTCGCCCTTTACGCCAAGCTTTACTTTCTTCTTCTTTTTCATTTCCTTTCCAACCAATCTATTTTCATTTTTTGTTGCCATAGTTATTTAAATTTTAGTGTAAAAGCATATTCTGAAAACCAAACCGAACCAGTCCGGCCGTGTTTCTGGTATGTGTTTTTTCAATCAGACGCTTTCTGTGCCCCTCCACTGTACGCTTGCTCAAAAAAATACGATCAGCGATCTCCGCATTGGTAAGACCTTCAGAAATCATTTCAAGTACAGCTAATTCCCGTTCAGAAATATCATATTTGGCTAATATATACCCTTTATCGGGCGTATTCGAAGTGTAATGACGATAGTTTTCAACACAAGATATGCCCAACGAGACACTCAGATATTTTTCTCCATTTGCGATCTGACGAATTCCAAATAGTGCTTCATCAGCAGAGCTATCTTTGACAAGATAACCATCTCCTCCAGCATTTAAGACATCAGAAACTGTAAGTATATCTTTCAACATCGAAAGTGCAAGAATTTTAATTTGAGGATACTTTTCTTTGATACGTTGTATCAGTGAAATCCCATCCATTTCTCCCATCTTGACATCTGTCAAAATCAGATCCGGCACTTGGTTTCTTGTTAAAAAATCCAGGGCCATCGCCCCACTCTCGACATCTGCTAATACTGCCATATCTTCTTGAGACTCCAAAATCAGTTGAAAACCGCTTCTAACTAAATGATGATCCTCTACAAGCATTAATTGTATCATAACTTTTTCCTTACATGAACTTAATTGTCCTATATAATCGGGAACCTTATGAATTAGGAACATAGCTAAACTGTAAAAAGTTTTATACAATGCAAGTTGCCCTCTTAATAAATTTAACGGTCTCTTTTTAGGATAAAACTTAGAAAAATCAAAAACAAATCTGCAGGGTATATTGAAATGGAAGAAGTGGATATGATGAGCCCTGCTTCTATTGACAATTTTGCCGAAAAATTCATTTCATCGCACAGACCGCTTCATTTATTAATCAACAATGCAGGAATTATGTGGATTCCATTGCAACGTGATCAACGTGGAATTGAATCTCAACTGGCAACAAATTATCTAGGCCAGTTTCATCTTACAGCAAAATTATGGCCGGCATTAAAAAAGGCAAATGGAGCTAGGGTCGTAAATGTATCCTCCCTTGGGCATCATAATTCTTCCTTTAATGAAGATCCAAACTTTGAAAAAAGGAACTATGAAACCCTCGAGGTTTATGGGCAATCAAAGACGGCAAGTAAACTTTTCGCCTTGGAGTTAGACAACCGAGCCAAAGATTTCAAGGTAAGAGCTTACTCCTTACATCCGGGTTCTATCGGAGGGACAGAACTAGGGAGAAATGCAGACCAAGAACAATGGAAAAAATTAGGATTTCTAGACGAAAATGGAAATATACATCCAGAAATAATAGCTTCATTGAAGACTATTCCTCAAGGTGCTGCTACAACATTTTTGCTGCAACCAGTCCATTATTGAATTTAATAGGCGGTGTTTATCTCGAAGATAATGACATTGCAGCGTTATTACCAACAGATCCTTCCATCCCGACGGAAGCGAAACTACATCAGTCTGGTGTGCAACAATATTCATTGGAAGAAAACTCGGCAAGACACTTATGGAATGTAAGTGAAGAAATGACCGGAGTAAAATTCAATATTAATTAATTATTTAACCTTTTTAAAGGGAAGTTAGTTGATAGTAACAAACGTAGTACAAATTTTTATAAAGTGGATATTTGCTGATTATTGCAGGAATAAAAAAGTTTGGAACCGTTGACATGTACAGGAAGATATTGCTCTCATTACCGATTATACTATCCGCTACCTTGCAAGCCAATCAAATAGCTCTCTTTATGGAATATCACGCAAAATATATTACAGACGACACTAAACTTTCCTGCTATGAGGACAAATTCTTTAAATCGGATATCAGTTTCGATTTCCATATGTTGATCTGGTTTATTTCCGGTCAAACTAAAATTGTTCAAGCAGATGCTATATATCTCTCTTTAAAAAGGGTGATATCTTTTTAATCCCTAAAAATCAGTTAGCTATAATTATCAACTATCCCAAAGATGGACAAGCTCATAAGACTGTTGTAATGCACTTAACGGCCGATAGTTTGAAAGATTTTTATTCAAACCTGAATGTAAAACCTGATGCACATCATACACAAAAAATACTCCATTTCAAAAATCACCCATTATTAGAAAGTTGCCTTTCGTCTCTAATTCCTTACTTTGAAATGCAGGTACTCCCTGAAAAAATAGCTTCCTTAAAAATTACAAAGGCTATCAGCATTCTCCGTATAATAGATAAAGAAATAGATAATGTACTGGCAAACTTTGAAGAACCTGGAAAAATTGACCTAGCAGCTTATATGGAAAAGAATTTTATGTTCAATTTATCATTGTAAAAGTTCGGGTATCTGACGGGAAGAAGCCAAACGACTTTCAAAAGGGATTTTAACAAAATATTCGGTATCACACCACAGAGATGGCTCACTAAAAACCGATTGGAGTTGGCACACTACCAATTTGTAGAAAAAAAAACGAGACCCATTGAAGTCTGTTATGAAGTAGGGTTTGAAAACCTTTCACATTTTTCATATGCGTTTAAAAAGCAATTCGGCTATTCACCAACAGAATTACTGGCACAAGGGAATTAACTATAATACAGACTTGATCAGTTCAAATTTCTCTACCGAAATTTCCGCTAAAGAAACAAGCTCAATATTCATCTAGTAAAACTATCTTCCCAAGCTAACGATTTTAAAACGCTGGAAGTTTTGGATCAATCAGAAGCTATAAATCTTAGATATCGATTTAATCTCATCTAATTCCACCGCTGTGAGCCTTTGCAGAGATTAAAGGATGCTGGATATTATTTACATATACGTTTCTTCGGCCTGGATAATGTTGATATCTCATCCGACTTTGTCCTTGTAAGGGTAAAAGAAGGTGATAGCTTAAAGATAATCGATACATCGGAAATGGAACACTATCTAATAGCATTGAAATATTTGTCCTCCGTAGAAAAAAGTTTCCATTATTACACCATCGTCATTTTGACTTATAATACTACGCTTTAGATTAATCTTAGGCTTTTTGCAATGCCCACCTTTGTATCGTTAAATCAAAACAAAGAAACATGCAAAAGACAATTTTCATTACGGGAGCCTCTTCAGGTTTAGGAAAGGCAGCAGCTAAATTATTTCGCACAAAGGGCTGGAACATTATTGCAACGATGCGAAACCCGGAAAAGGAACAGGAACTGAAAGAACTTCCAAATGTAACCTTAATAAAATTGGATGTTACGGATGGTGTGGCTATTCAAAATAAAGTCTCGTCTATTTTACAATCCCATTCTGTGGATGTTGTTTTAAACAATGCCGGTTTCGGTTTAATAGGTCCGCTGGAAGCTTTGACCGATGAGCAAATTACGTCACAGGTGCACACCAATCTCCTCGGTGTAATTAATATCACTAGAGCATTTATCCCTTATTTTAGAGAAAGGAAAAATGGAATATTCGTCAATATAACAAGTACATTTGGCTTATTGGGGTATCCAACCTGTTCAATTTATAATGCCACCAAATTTGCTGTAGATGGTTTTTCAGAGGGGCTAGCCTACGAATTGGCACAATTTGGAGTTCAAGTCAAGGTAGTAGCTCCTGGCGGAATGCAGACTGATTTCGCAGGAAGGTCTTTACAAAGTGGAATGCATCAAGCTTACGATCAACTAGTAGCAAAAGTAAGTGAGGGCTATAGCGAGGAGCAGCTTGCCAATTATACAAAAGCAGAAGACGTGGCCCAGATTATTTATGATGCAGCCACTGATAACAAAGAACAGCTTAGGTATATAGCAGGCCACGATGCTATTGGTTTATATAAGGAGCGTTTGGAATTGACACCCGAAGGACAATTCGAAAAAATACGTTCACAATTTATATTTTAATTTCGTTGTTTCTGTCGGATTTAATATCAATCTAGCAGAAACGACTTCTTTATAAATCACTTAAATTTGTACTATGAAAAAACAGCCTGTCGTATTCAGTTCGCTATTCCAATTGCATAAGGCAATGGGCCAGAAGGCTCCGTCACATCCACTGATCAGTATAATGGACTATGGAGATGCTATATTTGACCCAAAGGATTTTGAGCACGGAATTATACTAGACTTTTACAAGATATCTTTTAAGACAAACTTTTCAGGAAAACTGAAATATGGTCAGGGATTTTATGATTTTGAATCGGGCGGTATGTCATTTATAGCCCCCGGTCAGGTACTAAAAATGCAGGATGAAGAGGCCGATTATAGTGGAATGACCCTCCACATCCATCCCGATTTTATTCGACACTATTCATTAAATACGCAGATCAAACAATATGGCTTTTTTGCCTACTCGGCTGCGGAGGCTCTCTATCTTTCGGAAAAGGAAAAAGCAACCATTCTGAGTATTTACAGATTTATTCAGGAGGAACTGAGCGAACGTATCGATAAATTCAGTCAAGATGTGATCATTTCACAGATTGAACTTTTGCTCAATTATGCCAACAGATTTTATGATCGCCAGTTCCTGACCCGAAAGGCGGCAAACAGTGATATTCTTTCAAAATTGGAGGGGCTGTTGGACAACTATTTTAACGAGGACAGATCACTGATCAAGGGTTTACCAACCGTCCAATCAGTGGCAGAAAATCTTAATGTTACGCCGCGGTATCTGAGCGATCTGCTGCGCAACCTAATCGGATTGAATACCCAGCAGTTCATCCACGAAAAAGTAATAACGAAGGCGAAAGAATACTTGACAAAGGATGAACTGACCATCGCTGAAATCGCATATCATCTAGGATTTGAACATCCGCAATCTTTCAATAAACTCTTTAAAAGTAAAACTTCGTTGTCCCCTTCTGACTATAAAAAAAGCTTATTGAATTGAATTCACTAGAAGGAATAAATATTAAATTCTGAAATGTTTGTTTTAAATATTTTTATATCTTTGCACTTGAATATGGCAAGAAATGTTGAATTTGACGAACAATTAGCGGTTTCCAAGGCAATGGATATCTTTTGGAGAAAAGGCTATAATGGCACCACGATGCGGGATCTGACCGAGGCTATGGGTATCAATAGTAGTAGCCTTTACAATACCATTGGCGACAAGCACGAACTTTTTATCCGTAGTATAAAGCATTATACCGAGTCAAGGATGAAAGAAGCCGTAAAGCAGTTGGAGCCAATTAAGTCTCCAATAAAGGCGATCGAAAAATTTATCCAATCTTCGGCTTATACCATCACAAATGAACCCAACAGTTGCTTGGCCATTAAAACTACTTTTGAGGTAGCTGCTACTGATGAGCAGGTGCAAAAAATCATTAAGGCTGACAATGAATTTACCTTTAACCTTTTGAATGGCTTGGTCGAAAAAGCGATCCAAAAGGGAGAAATAACGATAAGCCAGGATGCAGCTATGCTGACGGATTATATCATCAATCATTTTAGTGGCTGGCACGAATTTTTTATCATCCATAAAGACAAAAATCGCATTAAAAGCATGGCAAAGTTCCTGATCAATCAGATCAATCAATAATTTTTTTTACCAAAATCTGAAACAATCGTTTTAAAATTATGAATATACTGAAAGAGTACAAACATTACTACACAGCAGACGAAAAGCCTGAACTAGTGGAAATAGGCGAAGTTAGCTATGTTTCTATTCTTGGAACAGGTGCTCCTGGAACTATTCTCTTCTATCAAAAGAAAGCAGCAATTAAAAAGTTTGTTACCATATTGGAACAGCAATATGCTAAAACCGATTTCGCATTTTCGAGCAAAGTGGTAGAAATATTCTACTGGTTTGAAGAGGAAAAAGTGGGATATGTAGATATCGGAAATTTCTATACCACTGTTGATCTAGATCTGTTGTTGTACCGCATTGTGATCAGCATTCCAGCTTTTATAAAGGCTGAAACCATACAAGAGATTGCGCAAACAGCCAATCTCCCTTTCGCAAAAGACTTTGAGCACTTTACTTACACCGCAGGAACTTGTGTACAGCTTTTACATAAAGGACCTTTTGCCGGAGAATTGCAAACGTTGCCCATACTCCAGAAATTTGCGACGGAGAATGGATTTAAGAAATCCGGAATGCACCATGAAATCCACTTGACCCCTTTTGAGTCGGGGCAAAGTCAGGATCATCTGCAGACCATCTTGCGTGACCCAGTCAGTAAAAAGTACTAATTTTTTTTAATCAAATCTGAAACATATGTTTCAATAATTTATCAATAATGGAGAACTCAACTAAAGAATTAAGGGGCAAGATTGCACTGGTTACCGGTGGAACAAAAGGTATTGGAAAAGCCATAGCAGATAAGTTGGCGTCCAATGGCGCAACAGTTGTGATAACAGCACGAAAACCATCCGAGGAAGAAACCGGACATCATTTTATAGCGGCTGATCTGACTGATAATAGTAATATTGCTGAGTTGTCAGGAAAAATCATCGAAAAATACGGAACGGTAGATATCCTGATTAATAATGTGGGCGGTACTTCTTCTCCGGCAGGAGGATTCCAGATGCTCTGTGACGATGATTGGAACAGGGATATCGAACTCAATCTTATGGCTTCTATCAGGCTGGATAAGGCTATAGTTCCAAAGATGATCGAAAAGAATTCGGGAGTTGTGATCCATATTTCCTCACTTAACGGCAAGATACCCTTGTACCAGTCCAATTTCTCTTACGGGGTAATGAAATCGGCTTTAAATGCCTACAGTAAAACACTTGCCAATGAAGTGGCAAAGAATGGTGTTCGGGTCAATACAGTTTCCCCGGGCATGGTCAAAACAACAGCTATGGAAACTTTTTTGGAAAGCTATGCAAAGACCATTAGCAAAACTGTAGCAGAAGCTTCACAACAACTTATGGATAGCCTGGGCGGGGTACCGTTGAACCGTTTGGCTGAACCTGAAGAAATTGCCAATATGGTGGCCTTTTTGGTCTCGGATGGTGCAGGATACATCACCGGAGCTAATATAGTTGTTGACGGGGGTACTTATCCAGCTGTTTAATGACCGGTTAGTTTAAGTATAATAAAAAAAATAATAATATCGGAAACATTGGTTTTGACATATCAATCAATTTAAAAAAAGATAAAATGGAAAAAGAACTTATAGGCAAAGTAGCCCTGATAACAGGAGGTACAAAAGGCATAGGCAGGGCAATCGCCGAAAGGTTGTCGGAAGCTGGGGCACTCGTAATTGTAACGGCCAGAACCCGCCCTATAGAAACACACACAAAACATCATTTCATTGCAGCAGATCTGACTATTGCCGCTCAAACCGATAAGATGGTTAATGAAATTAACGAAAAATTTGGTTCAATAGATATTCTGGTCAATAATATGGGTGGTTCTACCAGTCCCTCTGGTGGGTTTGGAGCCCTTACCGATGCACATTGGGAAAATGACCTGCAATTAAACCTTCAATCTGCCGTACGCATAGACAGAGCAATATTGCCGCAGATGGTAGAAAAGAAGAGCGGTGTCATCATTCACATTTCTTCAGTCACAGGTACGCTTCCGGTATATCAATCGCTAGGTGGCTATGCCGTTGCCAAAGCAGCTCTGAATAATTATAGCAAAAGTTTGTCGAAAGAATTTAGCCCAAAAGGGATCAGAGTGGCTACGGTCTCTCCGGGAATGGTAAAGACAGATACAATGGATGCCTACCTGCAATCACTGGCCAAAACATCGGATTTGAGCATAGAACAGGTAACACTAGATTTGATGGATAGCCTCGGCGGAATACCGCTGGGAAGGATGGCCCTGCCACAGGAAATTGCAGAACTGGTTGGCTTTTTGGTATCTCCAAAAGCATCCTATATCACCGGTGTAAATTATATTGTTGATGGAGGGTCAAATCCATCATTATAATTCTTAAACCTTGAATAATATCAGCATATGGACAACAAGAAAAATAAGCTCTTGATATATGGGGCAACAGGATATACTGGAAGAATCATCGCTTCCAGGGCAAAGGAATTGAATATTGATTTTGAGATTGCAGGACGAGATCCCGATAAAACGCGAAAATTGGCAGAAGAATTAGCGGTTAATTATCACATTTTTAATGTAGATACTGAGTACGCCTGGAAAATAGCATTACATGGTAAACAGGCTCTAATTAATGCCGCCGGTCCATTTAAATTTACTGCCCAACAAGTAATGAAAGCCTGCCTGAAAGCTGGTGTTCACTATTTGGATATTAGTGCGGAACTGGACACCTATCGATTGGCACAATCACTGAATAGAGAAGCTCGGGAAGCTGGAATACAATTGATATCCGGAGCTGGACTTTTTGTAAGTTATGACGCTTTGGTGGTGCATCTTTCAAAATTAGTGACGGAACCCGAATATTTGAAAGTGGGATTCCGACACTACGGCGGGTTTTCCAGAGGTTCGGTTTTAAGCAGTAAGAATATTGCTGATTTAGGTATATTAGTCCGTAGAAATCATGAAATTATTGGTCATCCTGATCCACAGCCAAAACTATTTTCGTTTGGTAAAGACGAAGTGGAATGTATGCCAACGCCTCTGGGAGGAATTATTCTTAGCTATAAATCCACAGGAATTCCAAATATTGAAGAGTTTTTTTCATTAAATCTGCCCGCCAATGAACTTCCAGATTTAACTGCCGAAAATCTGCCTGATGGACCAACAGCTGAGGAGCGAGCAGCGGGGCGAAATGGGATTTCAGCTGAGCTTACCGCTAAAGACGGGAAAGTAGTAAAAGCTTATGTAGATGCTCCATCGGGATATGACCTTACACCGCTTTCGGTGGTAGCTGTGGCACATCGCATCTTGAATGGTGATTTTAAAGTGGGCTATCAATCACCTGGCTCGGCGTATGGTGAGGATATCATCAACGATATTCCCGACACCTATTTAATAGACAATAATGCCTAACAATAAAATCAAATTTAAAAATGGGCGTGAACAGCAGATCCATAACTTAATTGTCCGATACACACATTATTTAGATAAGATGTTCGTCAAAATGGCAACTAACTCTTCCATTTTGACGAACTTTACCTCCGCACCTTAGTCGATCTTTGTATCAACATAAATTAATAAACAATGAGTTATTGCGACTACATACCTATGATGAAGGAACCCAACCGGAGCCTTCATCAGAATTATCATGACAATCATTACGGATTTCCCATTAATGATGACAATGAGCTTTTTGGTCGCTTGATTATGGAAATAAATCAAGCGGGGTTGAGTTGGGAAACTATCCTTAAAAAAGAGGAAAATCTCCGTAAAGCCTACGATAATTTTGACGTCAAGAAAGTCGCTGCCTATGACGGGAATGATCGCGAAAGGTTGCTGAATGACGCGGGAATTATCCGTAACAAATTAAAGGTTAATGCAGCAATTGAAAATGCGAAAACCTTTCTACTTCTGCAAAGGAAATATGGTAGTTTTGAAAAGTGGCTGGAGCACCATCACCCAAAAACCAAAGGAGAATGGGTAAAACTGTTCAAAAAAACATTCCGTTTTACCGGTGGGGAAATCGTAAATGAGTTTCTAATGAGTATTGGTTATCTCCCCGGTGCTCACTCCCCCTCCTGCCCTGCGCATAGAACTATATTAGAGACAAATCCAATGTGGGCTAAACAACAGTAATGATATGAATATAAAGACATTTATCAAGAATTTAATTGCGGCGAGCAATGCATTCGATACTGAAAAATATCTTACCTTTTATCTGCCGGACGCTATTTTAGATGACTCTTCGGTAGGTAGAATATTTGAAGGGCATAAAGGAATTCAGCAGTATTTTGATTGCTACTTTATCGGATACAATACACATACGGAACAGGCAGAACTGAAAATAATTGATGAAGCAAATGCTCATTTAGCTGTACAGTTCACAGGAGATTTTTCCGAAGGTAAAATTGAGGGTACCTTTGATTTTAAATTTAAGGAAGGCAAAATAGCCTTTGTAAGGGCAGATTTAATTCATTTATAATAACAACAATAGCAAAGATATGAATAAAGATAGTTTTGACGAAATCATTCGCCGCAGTATGGAAATTAGAAGAAAATACCGCCAACTGGAATTGATGCACCATGGAAGTGAATGGACTGTGGAAGAAGATGCTCTGGCTTATTTAACGGATGCTGGATTGGTCGGCAGAAACATTATGTCGCAACAACAACGTTGGCCGAAAGTAGATTCTGAAGCGCAATTGGAACATAAACTTGGTGAAAACATTTGGTGGCTGATTGTCTTGGCAAAAAGATCTGGAATTGACATCCGGAAGGCCGTTGATCAATTTTTAATCAAAACAGAGGCTGCTTTAGAGTGAGCAGATTTCTTAGCAACATGCCCACCATTTCGCTTTAAAAGATGGATATAATGTTCGGTTGCTGCGATTGGTAAATATAGTTAGTATCATCACATCACAAATACAGTATACACTAACTTGATCATGTCTGTAGCTCGCTTTTAATTCCCTCTTCTTCCCATCGCTGATAGAGCGACCTCCGAAGAAATCTACATAAACTAGCACCGATAATGCTAATGATATCGGTGCTGATAACAACATTGGCAACAATTGGAATTGGTCCTGGTTATTATCATGACAGGCTACTTTTCAATCTGGCAAGGTTAATACCCAAGCATAATATACATTATTTATTGCAGGCGAAGAGGTATCAAATGCTGTATTCGAGCGCTGATGACCAGCAGTTAGTTTCTCTGTTTTGTTTTGCTATTTAATTCTTCTAGTTTCGTTTTTGCGGTATTATTAGTTGGAGAAAGTGTTAAGATTTTTTCATAACACTTTTTTGCTTTATCAATATACCCCCTGACTGTGTAGGCCTCGGCTAAGCTATCCCATACATTTATTGATTGCGGATAATTTTTAGTATTCAGCTCAAAAATAGAAATTGCTATATCAGGTAATTCTCTATCATAAAGGGCAACATATCCAATAGTATTTACAAAACTTTGGTCCGGTTTAGTATCAAAGAAAAGTTCCTTTTTTATTTTTGCACTGTAATTTACCAATATATCGGGGTCTTTTGTTACTTCATTTATATCAATATTATATGGCTCGAAGAGATATCGAAGTCCATAATATGTGGCAGGAATTGTTACTGTTAAATGCTTTTCGTCTTCAAAATATCTAAAGTCTACCTTCAGATCGGGAGATTTATTCTCTTTCAGTAATTTATAAAATTGATCTCCCCATTGATAGTGCCTCTTATCCTCCTGCATATTATTGGCTAATGCAATGTATATTCTAGCTTTTAGGTCGACTCGATTCTCCAATACTTCTTTACTTCTTTTCCCAATATAATTATGATCCCAAAACCAAGAAGGGTCGATAAGTAAGTAATAACTAAACAGCTGCGGATTTTCTAACAGGCAATGTAACGCAAATAGTCCACCCAATGAATGTCCGATAATCATGCTTTGTGGAACGGTTCTGAAAGATTTATCTATTTCCACCATTAATTCATTCTCCATAAAACGAATGAAATCATCCGCTTTTCCGCTGCTTTTAAATGCAGTAATATCTTCTTTATCCAAATAATTCAATGAATTTGTAGGAGTAAAATTCTTCGTTCTATCCGTGTTTTCTATTGAAACAATAATAAGCTCAGGGATTTGCAACTTAAGATTTGCATCTGAATGCATCGATTGTGCAATCCCCGAGACTTCCAAAAACTTACTCCTGTCCCCATCTAAAACATAGGCAACGATGTATTTTTTGTCGACATTGTTTTTATAGGAAGCCGGTAGATAAACAGAATAATTTCTGCTTTCATTAAGTATTTTAGAGTTTATCGTATAGCGTTGTCCTATCACGAAAAAATTGTCAAGTGATTGCGCAAAAGAATTGCTAAGGCTAAAAATAAAAAAACAAATTATTGTGGGTATAGTTCGGCACGTCAGTATAACGCTGGAAATCATCCGTATTGTTGCCATTAAAAAGGGTTAAATAAATCTTATAATTACAAGTAAGCTTTAAATCTATGTAAAAATTTTTGGATTTATGAATATCTTCATGCGTGATTTTCGGGAAAGAACGCAGCATTCTGTTTGTTCTAAACCTGTATTTTTATATTTATTCACTGCTTGAAAAGCGGGAAGGCTTCAAAAACAGGTAAGTCTGCCTTTTATCCTACCATATTCTTCAAAGCAACATTCAATTGCATCTTCTATAGTGCAAAAGAAATGATCTCAATCTGCAGAACTGTCCTGTAAACTGTAATACCTTACATGCCCGATATCCGCTGGTCGACCTAATGAATTCGATATTGTCAGATTTCGGTTTTCTTGCATTACAAGATGGCCGACAAGTCTCTACTTTTAAAATTCTTGCTTTTTGGAGACAGGTCACAATTGTTTGTTTTCATTTCAAATTTAAAGTATTTCTACTGTACCACTCCAAAAGCATTTATAATTCGCTAGGTTTGTTTTTCGATTCGCTAAATGTATAATTGATGGATAGTTTTACTGCAATCTGTAAAATTAAAAATGAGGCCGGAGGGAAATATTTAAAAATTTCGCTGTATTCAGGGATGTTTTTGTAAACAGGATAAGCGTAGTTTTGGCAGACGATGTTCTTTATGGCATACAAAAAATTGCTTGGCCTTTTACACTGTTAATTTATCGCTAATCTGAGTAAACGTGCACAATCGAGATTTTATGCTTTGGACGTGAAAGATGATGTTACAGTTTTTATGGCCATTGAATCTCATCTAAATCCATTGGTATCGAACATGCAGGAGCTGAAATTTCCTTTAAAAATAATTTAATAGACGAATAAAAACGATGATCAACAAACTTTTATTATTATTCCTCATACTTTCCACTGCCGGTTCAGCAAGAGCCCAGCCTCCTGTTATCTTTGATGCTATCGGCTTTGGTGATTATCGTACTCCTTTTGTAAAAGTGCAAAAAGAAGGTAAAATTTATTTCTGTCATCCAGTTACTGGATTGTTGGTTGATGATGTCAAAGATCATTCAGGTGATTTGCTTTCTGTAGTGAAAGACGGAGCATACGCAGTGATCCACAAAAATGGAAAATTACTAAGCAACTTTGATTACGATGAGGTGACTTTACCCAGCCATTATGACGGGCAATGGTATCCGGGTATCCGTTACAATTACCAGTTTGCACAAACGAAAAAAAAGGGAATGTATGGGCTTATCGATCTAGAGGGAAAAGTAATTTCCAAACCACGTTTCCAAGCCCTGGAGATCATCAATAAAGATATCATTGGTTTTAAAGAAAACAATAAATGGGGATGGCTGCGTTCAGCGGATGGTGAAATTATCCAGCCCCCTATCTATGATGAAGTGCGCAAGAATTATCTGTTTGAGGATATGCTTCAAATTCATCTTAATGGAAAACAAGGAATAGCAAATATAAGCGGTAAAGTAGTTGTCTCTCCAACATATGAAGACTTGAGCAACATCTTACTTAAAACCAAAAAGTATACAGCATTTTTTCAAAATAAGGCCTATGGTCTGATTGATTCGCAGGGGACTGTAGTACTTCCTGCAGTTTACAAATCATTAATTCCGGTGAGAGGTAGTGACTTTCTTAAGATTGAAGAACATGGGTTGCAGGGGCTGATTGATGCTGCCGGAAAAGAAGTCACCCCTCCATTGTATGATAGAATAAATGATTTCGTAAGAGGTCATGCTATTGTAGAAAAGGCGGGAAGAATGGGGCTAATTGATGAAAGCGGCAAATTGTTATTGTCTCCCCAGTATGACGAGATCCAGTTCAAAAACTCAGCCGGACAGACAGTTTTTTATGGTGACCGTGTATCACTCATGCCTGCTGTTGCAAATGCTTCAAAAGAATACCTTGAAAGGATAGCCGCCGAAGCCAAACTGGATGCGATGCCCTATTATCTGCATGTAAAAGACAAGGGTAAAGTAGGAATTTTCGATTGGGAAAACGCAAAACCTATTTTTCCTACAAATTTTACGGAAATTGCCATCGTAAACCAGCATGGAGAAACTTATTTTTATGCTGTAAATGGGAATCTCTATGGAATTTACGATAAACTGGGTAAAGAAATATTACCGCCAGAATATCGCCTACAGTCTGATATCTATATCAATCGAAGCTACACCTATGGCGATCTTAACGACAGTCCTTTTATCTTCCCTGTTTATGATGATAAACGACTGGGGATCTACAACAGTCTAAAGAAACAGTTTATTGTTCCAGTAGGCGATGTAGAAATCACGTGGTTAAATGCACGAATTTTTGAGATTAGGAGGAAAGTGGATGGAAAGAGCTATACCAAAGAATCGGCAGTATACAATAGTGATGGACAAGTGTTGATACCCTATACTCAAGATATTTATCTGCTAAAGATGCTCAGCGATAAGCTCCTACTGGCAGAACAAGGATCCAAATATGTCATTTTTAATATGAAAGGTGAAAAAGTGTTTGAACGTCCAGAATGGAACAGAAATGGCTACTACAGCAGTTTTAATATACCGGAAAATAGAAAAGAGGATGCCAAACCTTTTCAAAGCGAGCTTTTCAAGATCAATATTAAGGGAGAAAATCTATTTATTGATGAGAATGGAAAGCAGGTTCGCTTTAATGACTTTGCCTATGTTGGTGAATTTTATGACAACCTAGCGTGGGTAGTGAGTAAAAAAGGAGATGAAATGCTTTATGGATTGATTGATACGAAAGGAAATGTGGTTGTTAATCCTCGATTTGACCGTCTGGAAGCGATTAATGACCATCCGGATCTCATGCTGATAAAAGAGAAAGAAAAGTATGGTGTGCTGAATCGTCAAGGCAAAATCATACTTGAGCCTATATATGATATGATCGATAACTTTTCACCTGAGCTAATGGAGATCACGTTAAAAGGCAAATCTGGCCTTGCAGATAATGATGGAAAGATAATTTTAGAGCCTAGGTATGATAATTTAAGAAGAAATTATGAAGGTGAAAACCGTACATGGCCAATTCTGGCTAAAAAAGGCAATGTGTTTTCATTTATTAATAAAGGAGCAGACAGACCGATGGTAGTGGGAAAATCGAAAATTAACTAAGAAAATGCAAAATGTCTACTAATACTTTCCGTTATTTTTCTATATTGTTTTCTAGCCGATGTCAATCATCAACCGATATCAAAAAACCTGACCGAAAGCGACTATAATCGGGGCAGATTACTCATGCAACATACTGGGTACCTGGTAATTCCTACGAGCAATACAGAATATGGGGATCATATGTAACGCCTCTGTACGCAGTATTGTCATGGTTGCTGAACTGGTCATTCTGGTATCTTGCATTTTACCTTATCGGAGGAAATGCGTTGGCCTCCAGCCTCTTTGGTGCCGCAGGGTTTTGGGCGATAGGTGTGCGGACCTTTAACTATGGAGGGCACGCTTAGGGGAAAGACAAACAACGTGAAGGAATAGATTTCAGTATAAATGATAAATCTATCAATCAGCTCTGGCCCGGAATTGTAGCTGGAGAATGGCACAATAATCACCACCTTTTTCCCAAAAGCGCGCGTAGCGGTTTCAGGCCTCATCAGGTTGACCTTGCATGGTACTATATCAAACTGATGCATAAGATGGGTGCAGTGACGGCCTATAGGGACGACAAGAAACGTTTTTATGAACAATATCATAATCCTTACCTCATATCAAAAAGAGAGGCACATAATATTTCTTAGCCTTTGATCTAAATTCATTAATAAAGAGACTGTAACATGAACTGTGTCAGAGGAATAATTCAATAAGATTATTTATATTCAATTATTCAAACGACACGGTCATGAAAGAAAAAGACCCATTCGACTTTGAACGCTTCAAGGCAGAAGCCATGCAAGGTCTTTACGAAGGTAAAAGTTTGTCTCCCAATGATGGCGTCCTAGCGCCGTTAATGAAGCATCTGTTGGAATCAATGATGGATGGAGAACTGGAAAACCATTTGAACGAAGAGAAAGCTTCGGGCAATAGCAACCGGCGAAATGGCAAGACAAAAAAGACTGTCCGAGGCCTTAACACTGGGACATTTGAACTGGAAACAGGCCGTGATAGATCCGGCACATTCGAGCCTAAGGTAGTACCTAAAAGGCAATTAATCATTACTGAACAGCTTGAGGGACACGTGCTGAGCATGTATGCCAAAGGAATGAGCACACGGGCGATAAGCGAGTTTATACGCGAAATGTACGCAATGGAAATCTCTGCCACTGAAATATCGCGTATTACCGAAAGTGTACTTCCAGCTGTAAATGAATGGCGTAGTAGGCCTCTTGAAGCTGTTTATCCCTTTGTATTCCTGGACTGCATGCACATTAAAGTTCGCCAGAATGGAACTGTTGAATCAAGAGCTATTTATAACATACTGGGAGTTGGTATGGATGGTAGAAAAGATCTGATCGGTCTTTATAGCTCAGAAAATGAGGGAGCTAAGTTCTGGCTTTCAGTTCTTACGGATCTAAAGCAACGTGGTGTTGAAGACATCCTTATTGCTTGTATTGATGGTCTAAAAGGGTTTCCTGAGGCCATAGAAGCTATTTTTCCAAAAACAAAGATCCAGTTGTGTATTGTTCACCAAATCAGAACAAGTATGCGCTATGTAACTGAGAAAGATAAAAAGCTTGTTATGGAGGATTTAAAGCCAGTCTATAAAGCCGTGAACGAAGAAATAGGTTATGAGAACCTCTTGTCTTTCGAAGAAAAATGGGGTAAGAAATATCCGCTTGCTGCCAAATCCTGGATGGATAATTGGACCAATCTTTCTACTTTCTTTGAGTACGAGGATCAGGTTCGCAAGATTATATACACCACAAATCCGATCGAGGGAATGCACCGTCAGATACGAAAAATTATTAAGTCTAAAGGAGCTTTCAGCTCTGAACAGGCGCTCATGAAATTGATGTATTTAATTATTAAAGATATTGCAAAAAAATGGACGATGCCAATGCATAACTGGGGCTTGACCATATCCCAACTTTATATTAGATTTGGGGATAGACTCAAATTAGAAAGAGGTTTTTAAGATGCTAATCCAATGACACAGTTTGAGTTACACTCCC
>NZ_JABJWY010000007.1 GCF_013167215.1 Sphingobacterium prati | reverse complement strand
TGCATTATTTTAAGATCCCGAAATACCTTTTTGGTAATTTCCTTCCTACAGCTGGAAAAATCTGATCTATTGAATTTACGGTCCTGTATAAGTCGTGTCGCGAAGAAATACACATTTTGACCAGATTCAAGGTATCCTACCCACCATCCTGTGTTCGTATTATGCTCCCTTGTCCATCCAGTTTTTGACCGTATTATAAAGTCTTTTTCTTTCTCTGTTATCATTACCTCTTTGACAATGTTCATATTTCGATTGGAAAAAGGCAAATTCCCCTCATATAATCGTTTCAAAAATTCAACCTGTTTGACAGGAGAAATACCCATTGCTCCAAAATTCCAAAAATCTTCTCCTTTTTCAGTGAGATCGGCATTTCCATAGCCGGATTCTCCTAAAAACTTTTGGTAGGTAGATCTGCCTATTTTCTTTGCAAGCTCAATAAAAGCCCAGCCTGCAGACATCTGAAAAGCTTCTTTTACTGAAATATCTCTGTAGATATCCGGACGATAGCCATATTTAATGGTATCTGTTGATCCCGGCCATTTCACCACAGCGTTTTCGGCTTTGATCGTATTTGTCTCTAATGCGATGAGCATATTGATGATCTTAAACGTAGATGCTGGTACACTTTCAACCTTGGAATCCGATGTATCGGATACAAACCAGATGTCATTTCTATTATCATAAATAGCTATAGTCCCTCTTACCCCACATTCCTTAAAATACTCCTGAATATTGGGCATTACAATTTTCGTACCTGTAGAAAATATCCCTTTTGTCTGTCCATTTACTCCAGAAACATAAAAGGCAGCTATAAACATCAACAGTGTAACTCTTAATATCATCGTTATAAAATAGTTAATAGTTATCGAAACTGAAAAATTCTTACTGTAATTCATTATTCAGTCTTCTTCAAGCCCGCACAGGATAAGTTAATAATATTTTTCTAAATCATTAACTTTGAACCACTATGCTGAAAGTAACCTGTGCGATTATACAACACCCTAACAAAATACTCATCTGCCAACGGTCGGCTTCGATGAAACTTCCATTGAAATGAGAATTTCCGGGAGGAAAGATCGAAACCGGAGAATCGAAAGAAGAATGCCTACGCAGAGAAATCAAAGAGGAAAGCCATATTGATAT
The DNA here is from genome assembly GCF_013167215.1 of Sphingobacterium prati. GTDB lineage: Bacteria > Bacteroidota > Bacteroidia > Sphingobacteriales > Sphingobacteriaceae > Sphingobacterium > Sphingobacterium prati. Next base: position 107,532 of record NZ_JABJWY010000007.1, on the reverse strand, counting down.
TAGCATACATAGCGCACTGACGATGGTAGAGCACCACTATGCTAACTTTTCGCTGCAGCTCTACCCTTTTGTATGCAACCTACAATCAGGAGAAATGAAAGCGCTTGAACATGCCCAGGCGATATGGGTAGATGCTGCTCAATTAAGGAACTACGACTGGACCGAAGCTGACATCCCTATTGTAAACGAGTATATCGCTTACACTGCATCAATTAAGTAATAACAGCTATTTGCGTACATAAAAGCCCCCTGTACATGAATATCATTGCATAGCGTAAACTGCATTCCACGAGAGGTATTGATCTTATCAATCTTTAAATCGGCAACAGTAATCCGATTGGAATAGGTAGCCAAAACTCAAGTGCTCTAACTATTGCCAATATAAATACGGACAATGTAATATCATCATGTGAACAGAAAGCTTCTCCCTTTACCCTTAGCCCCTCACCATTGACAGTCATCTGAATTTTATTGATACTGATATTGCTCAACACTAGATTCTTGCATTTTAACAGTTCTTGCTGCTATCCCTGCCCTTGTTGTTGGAATTGGTTATCTAAATAGGTGTATAATAATCCTTCGGAAGATATCTGGTATTAAATGGCGCAATTGGAAGTATATATATGCTGAAAAATGCCCTCCCAAAATGTATTTAGAAATTCTTTTGGAAGGACTTTAGTTTTCTTGCTAGGACTTTTGCATCCAGAGGATAAATAATATACATGCGCTCACTACAAATAAGAAAGAAACACCTATATAAATTAGTCGTTTGTTGATTTTCTTCAAGAACAAAATTGATAATACTGCTAGGATTAAGGAAATAAAATAGATAAATGCTATTATCTGATTTACGATCTTAAATGTTCCTACAGACATTCCCCAGTCGCCAGATAGCGCAGCAATCCTTTCAGTGGGTGAATCTGTATAAAATCCGTAATCTTTAACCATGTTATATATTGATCCAGCTCCGCTGAAAGGGCTAAAAAGCCAGATTACTAGCTGTATTAAGCATAACATAAACGACAGCGCATAAAAAACTTTTAATGCTTTCATATTTAAATATAATTATTAGTCTGGACAATCAGTGCTTAAAGAACTTAATGGTTTTTTGCCATCAATAACATCTTTGACTGCATTCCAGTCCGGTCTATAAATTTCCTGAGTTGCTGGCCCTGCGTTCCCCCCGTTGGTATTGACAAAATTCGAAACCTTCTGTTGAAAGGAAGTCCACAAGGCATCTGCCTTACCAAATGGTCCCGCTTGCGGTATTTTGAAAAAATCTGCAGCAGATTGAAAATTACTACCATCAATATTTGTCAATCGGTCAACACCCCTTGAATAAAAAGTATAAGAACCATTTGAATTCTTTACATAGCCAAATTCTCTATGTCCTGAAACTGGATGTTTCTGGTTCATTGGTTCATAAATTGTCGTAAAAGTCCAGCCTGTACTGGAATATTTACTCACAATGACTGTTCCATTATCAGGTCCTTCGATATCAATATCTATCAAAGCATTCATTGGATTACTTGAATTCCATAAATTTGTATCATCGAGCGCCCACGTTTTGTAGGGCTTAAAACTTGAATATTTTGTGTTTACAAAGCCATCAATATCTTTACGAATAAATTCTATAAACTGCTCGGGAGTTGAAACTTTACCATTGATTAATGGTAGAATGTTAACAGTAATCGGAAAATAATCCATGTTGACCACGGGACTAAATGCATCATTTATATTTTGAATGTTTGCCGTTGGATCGCCAAAATATGCATCTTTTATTCCGGCCACCTTATTCAATGTGGACTGACCAACAATAAACTTAGCAATACTTATCCATTTTTTTATTGTTTCGCATGGAATATTTGGGATTAGAGCAAATGGTTTGTCCTTGAGTTGTGCTTTTATTTGAGCTTCAGTTGGAGGTTTCGGTTCCGGAATAATTGGAGGAGTACTAGGACCGGTACCACCACCCCCGCCTCCGCCACCATCACCACCGCCGGTACCTGCACCACCACCACCTGTAGCATCTGAGCAAACCATTGTTGACCGTGTGGTACAACTTTGATCCGGACCTTCCCCTGCACAAACAGTGGAATAGATGAATTTGCATGGTGGCGGAATATGCCCCTTTTTAACCAAACCTTTCAATTTAAGAGTACTATTATAGGCTGCAGGGTTGTAAAGCCTATCTTCAATATATCCTTCGTAACTAAATTGTCCCGTCTTCCAATCCTCATATAAAAAGATCCCTGACTTTTTACTGTCCACAGGAGAATCGGGAAATACTGTTAAAATAAAAAAGCGCCATTTAGCATCTTGTTTGATGGCTTTAAGCCATATTTTATCATCAAGAGAATATTGTACGCTATCAGATGTGTATGAGAATATTTTCTTATCAGTAGTTAAGGGGATATAAGTGCTACCTTCAAAATCAACACTGTTCTGCCATTGGGGTGAATAGGCGATGTCTCTTTTCGCGGTGGTCGAACCTTTTAAATTGTTGAATGCGGCTTTAATTTCATCATTAGGAGAAATTTCAGCAACTTCCGTGTTCTTACATGATACCAGAAAAAGTATCAGGCAGAAAAAATTTAATACTTTGAGTTTCATAAAATCGGTGAATAATCAGTAAAACCATAAAAAGAATTATTAAAATCACAATAAAAGTTAAAATGATCCTAATTTTCATTTTACCATTCGTTTCAGTTTAATTTAGCAACCTTATTTTATCAAAATATACACACTCTGTATATTGAGTCATTCAATAGAAATTTTCGTGACGAGTGCCTAAACGCACATTGATTCCTTTCATTGGAAGATTTTTCTTTTCCCTCTACACTTTTGTATAATTTCCCTTAATCAAGAAAATAACGTTTATTTTTTATTTATCTTATTCACTGATTATATTACCAAATGAAAAAAAATGAGAAAACTAATTAAAGTATTCACGGAGTTATTTTTAGAATATTATCCATGGTTGAAGGAGTTTAATGCAATAATCGCTGCTAGCAAAACTGTAGTTGCATTTGTCAAATTTATAAAGAAAAGGAATCTTCTACGGCCGATTTCGGCGCTAGTCTCAGAGCTTAACGCAGCGCTAATCTATGCATTCCGCAGATCTTCAAAAGCAGTATCTCAATTAAGATTACCTAATCTCTTGCCTCTATTTTTACACAATGGTAACAGGACAGCTAAAATTACAGGCGCGATTATGCTTATAGGAATTATTGTATTAATTCCCACAAGCTTTATTGGTGCATTTCTAACTGGCTTATTGCATTTCACTGAAAAACAGAATGTTTTAGCGGCAGTTTCAGTTGCTATGCTGTATTTTAGCTTTATTTCAGCATTTGCTTATATGCAGTACAGAATTTTAAGAAGAACAGCTGTAGCTTAAGGCTCTTCGTTTCAAGTCATCAAAGTTTTCATAGGATTGTCAATACTTTAGGTTGTATTTTGCTAAAATATAGCCTAAATATTTTATTCGGTTAATATTTCAAAGAGGCTATTCAGCTAATAGCTTTGCGGCTCTCAACTTGATCTTTAAACCACGCAGCTCGGTGAGTATAGCTTGTACTTCTGATTGGGTGTAAGTGGGTCCCGGATTCACGGCCGAATTTAACGATGATAATGCTTGTTTGTTTATAGGATACCATTTCAGACCTTCGCCAGATGGATTGTAATATTGAACATAATGCGTTGTATTTGATGAAAGATTAGGAATAACAGAGACATACTTCGTTGGAATGTTGTCCCCCCCAAATGTAAACACAGCTCCACCCGAACTAACAGGGTAGCCAGCATGGCCTGTCGTCTGTATAGTGTTGCTTGAAATAGTTCCAACCATTGGTGTACCCAATAATCTAGTCCCATCAGTAGATGCTAAATAAACACCTTCTGTGCTGACTTTATTTCCATAGGGTATACTCTTTCCATATCGAATTATTAGAACTATTAGTGGTTGCGCCCCAGCTTAAACAGAGGATGAATTGTCATGATCCATAATATCACCTTTCCTGTAATTTCCTGAATTAGGGGGCTCGATGGCATAGGACTTATTATCAGCGAAAACACTAATATTGCCAGTACTCCCCTCGCCATCTAAAGATGTATCTTGAGTGATTTAACTTTGGTATTATTAAGTCCAGAGATGATGATCTTCAATTTCTTGACATTATTTGATAAGGAGACAAATCTAACATAGCTCTTGATTTTCAAGTTATTCTCTTCAGAATATCCGAAATAGCTATTGTTCATTTCACAGAAAACGTTGTTCAAATCATCAAAACATTATTTCTCCCAACAACTTATACAAAGAACTACGCCTAAATTACCAATCTGTCTCATTATGGCCGGCTCAAATTCCATATTGCATTGTTGCTCATATTCATACATATACCAAAAACTGATACTATCCTCCTTAATCCCAATTTCTTTTAATTGCTCTAAATTTGCTTCTATAATTGAAACAAATTTGTTAAGCGCATAAAGATATTCCGAAGAATCTTCCTCAATTATCAGATGCCAATCCTTTTGAAAATCCCTATCGGACTTCCCTAAGATATGTTCGATCTTTTGTTTTTCATTAACATTGCAATTTATTTGCAGTTCGTAATAACTAGCCATATTATTTTAAATATTCAGTTGCTTTAAGATGTGTCTGGAACGATTTACCCTTAAAAGGTCCTGTTCCTGTTAATTGAATCTTATCTCCTATTACCTCAATAGGTGGATTAAAACCGTTAATTTAACAAAATCTTCAAGTGACTGAGAATATTTCCTTTATAACAGGGCGAAAAAATGCTCAGTCTACCGCAATTTTGTTACAGGATGATGTAATCGGGTAAATCAGAATACTCATCTGCCAACGGTCGGCTTCGATGAAACTTCCATTGAAATGAGAATTTCCGGGAGGAAAGATCGAAACCGGAGAATCTAAAGAAGAATGCCTACGCAGAGAAATCAAAGAGGAACTCCATATTGATATTAGCATACGTAGTGCACTTACGATGGTAGAGCACCACTACTGATTGTAAATAATTCGTAAATTGGAATTATGAAGAGAAAATTGTTGGTAAATTTATTTATAGCACTAGTAGTCTTCCCAGTTCTTTTTTTGCTAAAGAATCTTAAGAATATAGTCACTGAAAATTATCAATATTATGATAGTTATTATGATTCGTTAGGTTCTTATTTAAAAGTATTGATACACCCGCTAAATTACCCATTGGTTCCTATACTTTTTTTAATTACAGTACTATTGCCATTTCAATTACTAAAGGATTGGCATTTTAAAAAGAAAAATAGAGATATGCCATTTCTTGCGAAAGTCGTTTTACTAATTGCAATTGCTTTATTTTGGATGATGTTACTTCCTTTTGTAACAATTCATACTTTTTTTATTAATCCTTTTGTATCACTTGGAATTGTTATAAGCTGTATATTAATCACCTTTATTTTAAACGTTTTAGTTGATCATGTAGAAACCAACAAAATTTAGGTAGATTCTAAACAGGGCTCAATATTGGATGAAGAATCCCAGTGTGCCAAGAATTTAGTTACAGAATTAATTAAGAATGGTGGGGTGATTTAAGAAATCAACCCACTATAGACTTGGCTAATCTATTTGGTTCTAATAGCCGTAAGCCAATGAGTGGTGCTTCTTCCGAAATAGCTATTGTTCATTTCATAGCCTAAAGCTCAGTCATTCAATTGCCTAACATGAGGAAAATGTTAAATCGAAAATTCACCTTGACAAGTTGCTAATATTATTAGTAATTTTACTTTATGAAACCACTTGAAGTTCACTGTAGAAATCGTGTGCTATATGTTCGTATGACCATAGATGATAAGAGTATGGGTATGAAGGATTACTATTTGTATGACAAAAACGGGAAGTCTTTCTATATATTCAGGCGATCACAGGGCGAATGGGAATTAGCATATGGCGTACTGGCACACGACATTAAGGAGGCCTGCATCGATGCTCTTATTCGTCGGTTTGACCATGATTCGCCAGAGCTATTCTACAGCAATGGCAAACGCAATGTTGTCCGTATAAGCGTAAAGAAAGGGGGTATCTGGCATATTTATGTCAACAATGTTTATGTAGCATCTATTCAGTATGACCTGTTTGCAAAGAAATTTGAATATTACCTGGACGATAATACACCACTAACGAAGGATCATATCGAAAAATATATCAGAATGATTGAGCGTGGCGAAATTCAGTGGAAGAAAGAACGATGAAAAGTATACTATTCCGCTGCTTGATTGATGGAGAAGTGAAATAAATGGTGAATGGATTATGCATTGCGACAATCGAAGCTGGCTTACCTCCGATGAGCTGACTATTTTTATTGTGCATTTTGAAGCTGAGCTCGTGTATGAGGAAGAGATACAAATAAAAAGAGCTTCCCTCGAACCGGCAGAGGGAAGCAATTTGGCTGATGAGCTGGTCTGCATAGCCGCAAACTATATGTAGCTTGTCTTTATATAAAGGTAAGCATGCTATCTGAAAAGTTTATTGTTCATTTCATAGAAAATGTTGTTCAAATCATCACTTTTTATAGATTGCAAGCAGATATCAAACTTGACTATACACACATTATTGCTGGTCTATATAGCCTGTTATTTTCATCTGATTTAATATTTCATTAACCTTAGCTTTGGTCGCATTGGTCAAAGTTAGGTTGCTTGTAGGATCACTCGCATCTGGGACCATAATATCACCAACCGCATCAGTACTATAATCAAATATAAATTTATTAGCTGCAAGATTTCGGACCTTGTTGTAATAACTGTCATCAATAGAATTCCATGCAATGGTATTATCTATTGTATCTGGATAATCTTCGATCCCATATTTAATTCTCTTAGCTTCTCTTAGCTGGGTCATCATATACTTACCGTTGGCAGCATTACCACCAAACTTGTTTCTTATTTTGATAAGTAAAAATACGTTCCTCTGTACCTTTTGTTTTATTATGTAAGAGGAAAAGAGCATTCAGGGGACAATCGCTAAATTCAACAGATATATCATTCGCTTTTTTTTCACCAAGCGATCGCCATACACCATTATTCCAATACATTAACTGGTATTCATCCCCCAGCTCAATGTCATTCCCATCCCCTCTCATAAAACATATTACTCGATTGATTTCCACAGGTTTTTCATAGGACATCCCGACCCAACTCCCCGATCCTTCAGGTGCATCAAAAAAAGTTAGTAAATCACGATCAAAGGCGGCTCCCTTTTCATATTTCTTTTCTGGAACAAATGCTCCTTCAGTACCAATGATCTGCCCTACCGCTGGTCTTTTATCACCATTTTTATAAAAGAATAATTCAGCAATATTGGAATGCCCATTTTCGGCGGATAGCACTCTCCAATATTGAAAGATTTGACGTTGTTTATTGATTTTGATATCCGTATCAAAATTATCAAATACATGAAAAGTAACCGCATCACTAAAATCACTTTTGTTAGCCCCCTGAATTTTCATACCGAGCTTTCTCAAATTCGAAACATATACATTTTCTAATATGGGGTATTTTCTAAACAGCTGTAAACCTTGCTTTTTAGTGGTATCGGGTTGTATCAGCTCTATCGTTCCGTTGAGATGATGAATAAAGGGTGTTCCAATCGCCTCTACGCCGAGATCAGCTTGTCTTACTGGTAAAAATAAGGCGTCTTTTCCAATATTCTTAAAATAGGCAGTTCCATTATTATTTTTGGCAAAATCCAAGATTTTCCATTCTGCATTATCAAATACCGCTAAATAAACATATGGATCGTCGGAGTTGACATTCACTTTAATATCAGCAGTTTCCATATATTTGTCAGTTACATCTCGAATATAGGGCGTTGAAAAAAGCACTGGGACCCTATTTTTTTGATTTTTTATCAATTCCTCAATGTCCTTATTTATTTTATATGTCTTTCGGTAGACTTTGACCATAATATGGTCTAACTTATGAGGACTTCCTACCTTATCTCCTGCAGCCTCGAAGACAACTTCTTTTTTAGTATTGTTAAGTAAAAAATTCCAAGAATGCCCCTGGCTTCTAAATGGCCATTGCGGAGTAAAATCCATTCCTGAAGGGATACCGTTGGCTCTCATGACAGCATTTGCTAAATAGGTGTAACTATCGCATGGACCTGAAGTAATCTTGGCTAATGCTCTCATACTTATGATCGTATAATTTTGGCTAGAATTTAGCTGAGGACTCATGTCTTGTCTTAATGTCTCATTCAGGATGTTACATGCGGTATATGAGCTTCGGGACGGTAAAGATGTGTATTTTAAGTTAGCTAATTTTTTATTATATTTTTCATAAAAATATTCCTTCCAATTATCCAATATTTGACCATCATAGACCTTATATGGTAGAATAAACTCACAGAATTCATCAAATGATAGATGTCGACCCCAATTATCATTTTGCCAAATTTTAAATGAGTTTTCAATATTGTTAATGAGGAATTTGGATGTGATTATTTTAGTATCATCGATTCGTTCGAAAGGAAGCTTCTCGTACTTCGCTAGCATTTCTCTGTAAATGCTATCTCTTAAAGAATTGGACAGCTCTGATACACTATCCATCACTGTCTCAATACGATGTAACATGCTGTCAACATCCTTATTTGATTTATAAGAATAATGATAGGTCATATTCTCTAACAGATATCTGGCAGATCGATATTTTAAGCTATCCTTATCATGTTTTGAATAATAATCCAAAACGTATTCAAGTTCTGGTCTATTTTTACCAGCGCTCTTTAAGGCATTTTCCAGATTTGTATCTGCGGATTGAGAGCATGCATAGCATAATACGATAACAAAAAATAGGAGAAACTTCATGATAAAACGGTTAAATCAATTGATAAAAAAAACTAATCGAGAATTATACTCGGATCATCTATTCAACGAGCACAACAGTACATTTACCAAACGCTTGGTCTAAAAATTACTCATAAGACCGTCTTTCAATAGTGTCAGCCTAATCCTGGAGGAGACAAATAGCGCAGCCATGAAAGCTAATACAATCGCAACGCAGCTCAAAAAGAAATCATTGCTGAAGATGGCTAAAAGTTTATCCTTATAAGATACGTTTGTCATGCAATAATAGAGTGGAACGCCTAAACAACCTATAAGTATCAGAAAAGAGGCTACGATAATAATGGAGTCATATCTTTTATCAGATTCTATTTTTGCCATTTCAAATTTATTTATTTCTGACATGACGGCTGTAGTCAATTGAGGCCCGGGGATAATAGATTCTGCCATCAAATGTTTCAATTGGGAATGGGCAAATTTTATCTCTTCCAGTTTATCGGCCAACGTTTTATTGACAGCGCATTCTTGTAACAAATCGCTTTTTTGTTGCTCGGAAAGATTTCCATCGACAAACTTCCAAAGCATATTTTCGGTGTACTCGTTTTCAGACATATTGTGCAAATTTATATTAAAAGTTTTTTTAATCGGGTTCTAGCTCGATGCAGTCGGGTTTTAACTGCGCTATTCTTGAGATTTAAAATCGTGCATATATCGTCAATAGACTGTTCATTTAGATAATATAATGTGATAATCAAGTTGTCGGCTTCATCGAGGTCGGATAGTGCTTTTTTAAATGCCATATTTAACTGCCCTTTATCTAGCCACTCAACTTCGGCCTCTTCTTCATAAATTTCATTTGAATAGTGTTGCTCAAAATCTTCAACTAAAAATAATTTTGACGCTTTTCTATTGGCAGAAATTGTGGTGGTATATGCCACTCGATACAACCAGGTACTAAATTTAGACTTGAACTCAAATTTATGTAGGTTTTTATAAACCTTGAGTAAAATATCCTGTGTAATCTCTTCTGCAAATTCCCTATTACCGGTAATCTTGATAACTATTTGAAAAACAAACGAACTATACCGGTCTATTAAAATCGAAAAAGACATAATATTTCCATTAAAAACTTCCTCAATAAGTTTTTCGTCACTCGTTTTATTTGTATCAGATACCATTTGTGTTAATACATGATTCTATCAAACATCTCTTCCTTGATTTTTATCTTAGGAATAACTGCTTTCTTTAAATACGCTGGTATCTCACTTCTACTTATTTTTGCACCCGCAAATTCTTGCTGCAGGGAATCAGATGTGGATCGTTTCTCGACCTTAGTGGCAAACCAGGTGACGTGATCATGTGGCAATGCGATTCCCAAAATCATTCCTGGAAGACCATTGAAATGCTCAGGGCCACCGGATAACGCAATATCTTCAGTGTAAAATGCCACAACATAGATCGAATCGCCAAATACGCCATTAGCTCTAATACAATCATATCCAGCTATTTTCCGTGTTTCATCGGTCAATTTCCATTTAATCACCATTGGCTCTTCATCCATATTAATTTTCTTGTCAAAAATAGTCATAGCTGAACTAGTATGTTTTTGGTCTAAGTCAGTAAAAACAGCATTTTGCGCAGTAATTTCGCTTAAAATGTTTTTGCTTTCAAAGTAGTCTTCGGGTTTGTACAAAGTATTATTTCCTACATACTCTAATGAAAAATGAAAAGTATCGAATGGCTCTGTCATCTTAGTAAAATTCTCAGCCAATCTTTTACCCGGAGGGGTCTGAATATCGAACATATTTTTAAATTGTGCATGGTTATTCACCTTCTTTTGGAAATGAATGATACCTGATGTCGAAACGGTTTGCTGCCCATGGGAGTCGCCAAAGAAGAAAAGAAGGGCGACAGTAATTAACAATATTCTTTGAAAGTTTATCATATTATTTTTGTTTTTTTATTACATGTTGTGATTCATCTTAATTCCCCATTTTGTTAATCTCCCAGAGCAAACCCAGCGAAAAGTTTCTTCCGATTGCGGAGTAGGTATTTTCAACAATCAAATTATTATTTACAGATCTTGAAAAACCCTTATTTTGATTCAAAATATCATTAGCTGAAACTCTGACCACCAAACTTTGATTTTTAAAAAATGATCTAGCAGTGGAGAAATTTATGATAAATCGTTCCAACTTATTACTAAATATATTGATGGGCTCCTGATAATCGTAAGTGCTATTTAATGAAAGCTCATATCTCTTGGATGGATAAAACAAAAGTTCAGGAACAATTAAATATGTCCAATACTTGGAATTGAGATTCTCGTCCAATGAAGATTTGATCGTATTATATTTTGTATTAAATAAAATTGAAATATCATATTTTTCGGGGTTTCTTTTTGAAAATTTCAATGAGAAATTAAGTCTTTGCACTTTATTTTCATTCAAAACTTCATTAATATAATTGGCAGTGTGGGCAAAACCATAACCAATATCACTATTAATTTTAATATCAACCGGCGACAGTCGAAAAGAATAAATAAGGTAGCTGTCGAATGATTTTTGTTGAATATCTGAAAGATTAGCAAACTCATAAATACTTTTACCAACTGAATCTGTCGTAATTTTCGGAACTATCGAGTGTTGTTCCACTGCATAAAGGCCATTTAATAGGATGGTCTTATCTTCCATTAATATATAATCCCTATAATTTAAATTAAATGATTGCTTAAATGCGGGCTTAAGAGACGGATTTCCCACAAAAACATTCAAAGGATCGTCATTTATCTGCATTGGCTGAACCTGATTTATATTAGGCTGTATAGTGCTGCCGTTATAGGAAAATAAAATTCTATTTTTTCTCCGAAATATATATTTAGTCTCGAAATTTGGATACCAATTGACAAACTTTCTATTGAGATTATTACCATCGAAAAAGTCTTCCTGATCTTGCTGATTGAGCTCGACACCAGGAGCAATTTTCACCTGGATATGGGCTTTTGAATATTCAAACGACGACCTTAATTTATGGGTATTTTGTTTAAGCCTGTATTTTATCGCATTATGAAAGCCAGACGACGTGCTGTCAATATTGAAAATTTCAGTAGAATTATCAGATTGTTGCGATGATAACTCATATTCAGATATTAAAGTTATTGTTTTTCCAAATTGATTTATATATGCAATCTTTCCACCATATTGTCCTGTAGTTCTAGTGTTAAATCGACGTTCGTTCAGCTTAATCAGCTGCTCTTCTTCAGCAGAAAGATTATAAAATATATTCTTTGCATACAGATTACGTTCATCCTCTGTCCTAGTATTCGAGGTGTTTAGGCGAATGGAAATAGAACTCTCTTGACTGAATTTCCTATTCCACACGAAGAAACCATTAAAACTGGAACCTTTTCCATTTAGATATATATCCCGTTGGCTCTCATTCATTTTAATTCCACTTTGTCTTACACTGCTATCCGAAAAAACGCTTTGAGCATTGTTTTTACTTTTCATCCCTTCTAGGAATAAATTGAAAGTGTTGGCTGAATCTAGCGCCATTTTAATTCTCAAGTCGGCCTTATTTCTTAAATTATTTGTATTGAATTCTTCTTTAGAGAAACGTGTGAAACTGTTGTCAGGTTGAATGTTCTCACTAGTAGAATTTTCAAAACCTCGCGTATTATAATCTGCGATTTTGTAATTGGCATTTATGTAATACTTTTTGTCCACAAAATTTTCATCAAAATGTGCTCCCCCAGTTTTCACTGTTGGAATTCCTTTACCACCGAAATTGCCTCCGCCGCCATCAAGCTCGTCGATTCCGAATTCACTGTTACTAAAATTGCTTTTATCTTCCCAACCCAACCCTGTGATTCCGTTATTACTTAATATACCGTAGCCCGCAAGCTTGCGTTTTGAACTGAATGAATTTAACATTGCTTGGGAATCATATATTTTCGGGGCACCCCCAGTTATCTGCATTTTGCCGAAGTATCCATTTTTCTTATTAGCTTTTAAGGTAACATTAACGGTTTTCTCTTTTTTACCAAAATTATTTCCGCCAAGTTCAGTTTGTTCGCTATCGCCATCATACAATTGAATTTTTTCGACAATATCTGCACGGATATTCTTAGTTACCAGAGTTGGATCATCTCCGAAAAATTCCTCTCCTTCCAATAGCACTCTTTTTACCTTTTCTCCATTGGCCGTAATATTGCCCTTCTTGTCAACCTCAAAATTTGGAAACTGACGTAATAAATCTTCAACTCGTGCGTTTTCTCGCACTTTAAAACTGTCAGCCTGGAATTCTAATGTATCTCCCTTCAGTGTAATGGCTGCGATCTTTTTCGACTTGACAAGCACTTCTTCAAGCTTTATGCTTTTCTTTTCGAGTTTTATCAATTCCAGGGATGGTATACTTCCAGCGCTTGTAACGTTTAATCTCGTTTTGTATGCTGTATACTGTAGATGGGAAACAGATAGTAAGTAGTTACCGGGGCTCAAGCTTTTTACTGAAAAACTACCGTCTTCCTTTGTCCGAGTACTATTAATCAATATCGAATCTTTAGATCTAAGAATAGTAATAGAAACATTGCTTAAAGGAGCGTTATCAACGGAATCAACAACTTTTCCTTTAACCTCGGAGTGCTCTTGTGCAAATAGGTTTCTATTTGACATAGTGAAAATTAAGATGTAAAGTAAAAGCAAACATATAACCCGCGATATTAATCCCCTTAGCATATTCTATTTCAAGCTTTTAAAATAATAGTATATAATTAAAAGAGCGATTCCGCAGAAAAATGATACGCATAAAATATATAACAATGCGCCAGGTATAATTTCGACATTTATGTATGGTCTTAAAATCAAGCCAACTGTAACACCAATACATATCCCCAATAAAATTAATCCACTTGAAAAATATCCAGATATATTAGGTTCTTGTTTTGAATATTGATTTCTGCGGATAAGAAACATGTTTTCCCTATGTTTCAGATACCTGACTCCGAAAATTGAAATGAGTACACTTATCGCCACCGCGATCCAAATTAACTGTTGAAAGTTCATAATCTAAATTTTTAATCTTACTTTTCTTGTTAGACGCAAGAAATAAATATCGGTTACCCTATTTTTTTAAAAAATTATTAAAATTTGAAAAATCCGGCGCTTTAATTCCGGGGTGTTCTTAAATACCGATTAACTTCTTTCAAAATCTCCTCTGTGAGGCTTGTTCTAATTTTAATTTTTGAATGCATAATTTCTGTTGCAATTTTTCTGCTTTCGTCCTCCAAATTATTATCGTAATACAACTTAAAGCGTAGGTATTTTGGATAAAGATGGGAAGGGTTGATAAGCATTGCCTTTTGATAAAAAAAGTCACTCCTGTCAATATTTCCCTCTTCTTTATAAAGGTTTCCTAAATTTATATGAACCATAGGGTTATAGTCGAACGAAAGAGCAGCTATAAAAATATGCTTAGCCTTAGCTAGCTTTTTATTCAATAATAGACATTTGCCATAATTCAGAAGGTAATCTGGGTTACCAGATTGAGAATCTGCTAGCTTCTCAAATATAATTTCTGCTTTTATCGGATCATTGTTGACTAGTAAAGTTTCAGCTTCTAACAAGCTGATTTGATCCTTTCGCATATGGAATGCCTTTGAGCATAAAAAGACGCTAACTCCGACGAGCAGGAAAACAATGGATAACGAAAAAAAGCGATTTAGTTTAATTTCTTTATAATCACTGTTGGCTATGACAATCGCTAATAAAAATGTAAATAGAAAAAGGGTCGGTAAAGAATAGAAGGGATAGGAAAATAATCCTGTTATTAAAATGGAAACTATCGAAAAAAAATAACCCAAGGTTTCGCTACCCTTATAACTTTTTATATATCTCAGAATAACAATTGATAGTATAATAATAAAAATGAGGAAGCCTATTATTCCTTGCTCCAAAATCATTTCCAAATATTCATTATATGATATTTTGACATATCCTGCAATATCTCTTACACGTAGATCACTCAAATATTTTTCATTTAAAAATTGTGGATATTTTTCAAAATATGCTACCTGCCACTTGGTATAATTGAGCTTAAACGAACCATAACCTGTTCCGAAAAACGGATTTCGAGAAATTATGTTGGATGATATCTTCCATATCAATAGTCGGCCATCAGAAGAGGCAACTTTATACTTAATTAAATAAAAAAATATAGCTACGACAAAAGTGATACTTACCGGCAGTACTGTTAGATAAGTTCGTCTTCCAATATTCTTCAGCTTATCGGTAATTTGATAACGATGAAAAATCATAACTGTTGAAATCAATAAGACAGTTATAAGGGATGCTCTATTCTGAGTAAGAACCAAAACCCCAGCAGTGAAAAGAACATTAACAATCGAGAGTGTTTTTAAGGAACTATCATTCTTATAAAGTAAAGCTGATAACGAGACGGGAAAAATAGCGCAAAGAAACAATGCCAAAGGCGCTGGATTTTTAAAAGTGCCTGTAACCTTAAAATTATCGTCAAAAACAGGAAAATATCCCAGATATTGTAGCAGCACTATGATCAGTTGAAATAAAGACAACAAGATTAGTGCACGATTGAAAATCCCTTGGTATTTTATTTTTCTGCAAAAGGGTATTATGATCCTGACAAGAAAATAAAATAAAATGGCGAGCGAAAATGTGTAAAATTTATCATTATATAATATATCAAAGTATACTACGCCGATTGTTAAATATAAGAACCATATTGCCACGACAAGGTCTACTACATTTATACTAGGAAGGTTAAACTTTCGAAATCCCTTAAGTGCAAGTAGAAATACAACTAAAATTATACATAATACCATCGAAAATGTTGCGTTAGTCACTTTTTCTGAATTTAGATAGAAATCACCATGACTTGAAAAAGAAAGTACTAACGAATAAAGTACCAATGTAGGAGCAATAATGTATATAAGATTCAATAAAGCTGAATTTGAATATTGTTTCAACATAATGATAGAATAGATATTGATTGATTATAGATACATTTTAGATAATTTTAATCACTTTACCTATCAGGTTTATTTCTGGAACGAGCCCCCAGAATCTAGAATCTTCGGAAGAATAAAAATTGTCACCAAGAAAAAAATAGTAATTATTTTTAAACGTATAATGATTAACATACTCGCCATTTAAAAAGTACTTTCCCCCACTGCGGATAATTGAATTTCCTTCATACTTCATTATGGAACTATACAATGCAAGGTTTTTCGGATTTAATAAAATTTTCCCTCCTTTCTTTGGTACCCAAAGCGGACCAAATTGATGAACTGACCAACGGATAATAGGATCGTGCGGAAATATATTTTTATTGAATTGACCTTGTAAGTTCCTGACTTTGTGACTAAGGTCTTTTCTTGAAATCTTAACCGTGTCTCCAGGTATTCCATAGCAACGCTTTACGAAAACATCTAATTCAGCTCGCGTCGAAATGAGCGTATCTTCAGTAACAGGCCTTTTTATTATCAAAATTCTGTTTTTCAATAAAGAATTATCGCTGATCGTGTCTGAATCACGATTAAATTCCTTTACCAAAATGTAATCACCTGGTTTTATAGTGGGTAGCATAGATTCAGTTGGCACTATGTAATAATCAATTCTCCCATATACTATGCTTATTATGATAAAAGCAAAAACCACACATAGCCCCAAAAAAATGAGGTACCTTTTTTTATTCATGAGCTAATTCACTATTGCGGTATTTTTTAATGAATAGAATTTCTTTTTAGTATTTGTCACCAAAACAGTATACTGCTCTATATTACCATGTTTGTGAAATGTATTTATGTTTAGCTGTACCAACGCCGTATCATTGGGTGCAATTTTAAACTTTGAAACATAGAAACTCGTACAGCTACAATCGGGTTGTATATCTGTGATCTTTAAAGTATCACTACCTGTATTTTTGATTTGATATAATGCCGTTACTAATGTATCTTGTGGTATTACTCCAAAATCAACTTTCTCTTTATCAAATTGAACCTCGGCTTTAGAATGTTTATCAACATTTTGAATAGGATCCGTTTCTGCCTTTTGACTATTTTGCACGCAAGAAAATAAAAAAAAAGTAGCTACAACTAGAACTGAATATTTCATTTTATGTGGCTTAATTGGTTAATTTGAATTTATAAACCTTAATGGCATTTTTTGACTGGTCAATGAAAGCATTGGAATAAACTTCATTATCAATTATTCCTGACATTCTAAACCCTCTAGGAACATCTATATCTGCTATAAGTGCATTGTCTTTGTAGATCTGAAGTCCGTCACTAGCTTCGCCAATACCTTTGCTATATCCTCTAAATAAAAGATCTTTATTTTCAAAAAATTCTAGGAAAGTATAATGGCCATTTAACTTTGACTGTTCATGATAGTTAGAATTAAATAGTTCCATATCTGAAGTATTCTTAAATTCTGTCTTCATGTTTCTCCCTTTAAACCCAAAAGATTTTTTAACATTCATGTTATCGTCTATATCATAAATAAGGCTATCCGCACCAAAAGAAACTTTATAATTATTCTTTTGATCAATATCGAATATTGGGAATCCAAATACCATGAAATCAAAATTTTTCGAAAAGAATGGGGGGAATCCGCCATATATATCCTTAATATATCCGTTTTTTAAGGACATACTAGCAAAAATCCGTGCTTCTGCCGCGTAAGTTTTCATTGTTGGATTATATGCCCGGTGTTGAGATACAATCGGAAAGATCAGATCATCACCGTATGCTCTTACCTTGCCGCCGTACACTAGTGAGTACATTTCGGGTATTGACGGATCTGGCTTGTCTAGAAGCTCCTCGTATGTATGCGTTGGACGCCAATTGATTGCATAATCATTTATCCTTTCATATTTTTCGTTAAATATATAACAGTCATATCCCGTACCCATAAAAAATGAGCCCCCGCTGGGGAGAAACGAAAAGAAGGTCACGTTTTTCACTGGAAGCTCGTTCTTTCCACTTCCTTGTCCAATATATGAATGAACAATGCTTCCATCTTTCTTAAATTCATGGAGGAAACAGAATCTGGAATCTAAAAAATATAAAGAATTATCCTTAATATATATTTCTCCAACATATGATGTGTTGATAGAGTCCAATTGAATAGAATCAATAGCAACGTTATTAAATTTTATTAATTTTTCACTCTTATTTTTTGCAGTTGAATAGTCCGACTTCTTTTCAGACTTACAGGAGTAAAAACAAATAAAAGCGGCAACCACTGAAAATTTAACAACACTTTTCATAGAATATTTTAGCATCTTTTTCATTTCATAATAAAGTAAGAGGCAATAATTAAATCACCTCTTACCCTCGAATTAGTTCAAAATCTTAACCTTCACAATTAGAGTTGTAAGAAGAACAACTTGACGATCCTGCAGGAGCACATTGACTTCCTCCATTATTTGCTGCGCAGTTATTATTACCACCCCAAAAAGCACAGTAACAGCTAACGTCAAATGCTGCGCGTGCAACTTTCGGACTCATAGAACTTTTAAGTGTATTACTTTGTGCAAATCCAACACACATCGTAACTGCAGCAAGGCTTCCTAAAACCGCTTTCATAATTTTTCTTTTGTTCATAATAAAATGATTTTAAATTGAATTAATAAATATTAACTACTCTAATATAACGTTATGTTTTTTCACTAGCCCAGCAATATCAATAATTTTCGATGAAATAGATATTTTTTAGGTTCAAATAGTATTTTTATATTTTTTTTAAGACAAAGAGAATAAAAAACGATTTAGCCAAACAAGAGTTTACCTCCAAAAACATATAAAACAGAAGTGGTTTATATGTTTTTCAAATAAATAAATCACTTCATAGTAATACAACTTCAGTAAACTCTTATAAGCCCATTATACTGTATAAATTAGCCCTATATTTGAGACCGATATCTAATTTGAGGTTATTTTTTAAGCTCACTTGAATAGCTTCAACGCTCTTTATTTGGTTTACATTGACAATATGAGATTTATGAATCCTTATAAACCTATTCTCGTTCAGCCTTTTTTCAAGATCTTTAAGCGTTGTAGAAACTGTATGATTTTCATCTTTTGTAATAATCTGAGCATAATCTCCCATTGCTTTGATATAGAATATATGATCAGAATTGATAAAGATTGATTTGTGCCCATCTTTAAATTTGAGAATTTGATTCAATTGTTTCTCCTGTTTAGAAATGATCAAATTTCGGACCTTGCTTATAGCTTTTTCGAACCGCTCAAGCGTTAGTGATGGTTTGAGAATATAATCAACCACATCGAGTTCATATCCATCAACTGCGAATTCACGGTGATTGGTAACAAATATAACAAAAGGAGGGCTGGATAATGACCTCAAAAATGCTAGGATTTCACTTCCTGGTGCTTGAATATTTGAGATCATTAAATTTACATTCCCTGATTCTAAAACTTCCTTTGCACTTGTTAAATTCCCATAACTTCCTGATAGCATTAACCACTCAACCCTTTCCACCATACTTTCTAATCTCTTTAACGCGAGAAATTCATCCTCTATAATTATCACATTAATTTTATACATTTCGAAAATATTTATAATACATACTCATGCGCCAAACGGAAATTGCAAAATAGATTTCCCTGTGTCCGTTAACAAAAAGCCAAAATGATCGCCATAATTTAACTGAAAGCCACCCTACACCTTTAATTATAGCCCTGAGATATATACTATTGGTCTGTTGCTGATTTTTGTTCAAAACAAACTTTATGCAATATCAAATGATTTATTTGATATATATATCTAAATATTACAGGAATATTGATACGATAATTTAACTCTTTAACAAGCTAAACAAACACAGCTTATAATTGATTAAATAACATTAATTTATTTAAAAATTTTCTTTTACATTTCTTTATTATATAAGAATAGTATAAATAAAATAAAAAATATTTCACACCAATAGGTATTAAATTATATTGAGACGATTTGTATGAATATTGAGAAAATAATGACATACTGCAGCTAAAATCCCGGAATCTATTTCTTTAAACTGTCAAAATAGTACTCCGATACCACAGATACTCCAAACCAAAAAAGCCTTCCTCTTTCAATCAAAGGAAAGCTTTTAGCATCAAAAGATAGGTTAAGTTTGTTGTCCACTCGCTCTATCGGCAACCAATTTTGCAATCAACGATCCACCGATCTCGCTGGTCAAATTACGGAGATCATTGTATTTATCAATCAGGGTGTTCAAATTAGCAACTACCTCAGGCAAGGTATTCGCTGCAGAATCTGCCGCTGTACCTGGCAAAGGACTTGCTGAACCTGGCACACCTGCGGACTTTTTCACTAACCCAATTTCAGAATTATTTTCCTCCAAAGTAATATTTTGATCCAATACTTTCACAGAAGCACGCGTTTCGTTGGAAATCCTCTGTGCAAACTGTCCAATCAGAATATTCAACCTGAACATTCGCTAGATAATCATAAGTGTAGTCCAATTGACGAGGCTCGTCAATACAATGTTGTAAGCATTTACTTTAATACAATTCGACTTCCCAATCTTCAAATTCCGGTTGAACTTTAGTCGTATTTTAATATTCTGCCGTTTTGGAATAGCTGCAACTGCTTGATCACATTTAGGTTTAAATCGGTTTCAAAATAATAGCTTGAGTTTCCCCAAGAATCAGTCAATTCGTCTCCTATATTATCATTCCAAAATTTTTTAAAATATCTTGAGTCCATTTGCGGGGTTTAATATAACGAATGCGTTTTCGACTATACTAACTTACAAAAAGTCGCAGAAATGGAAAGCATTTTGCGAATGCAAAGTGCAAAAAATAACTATATATCTTTATTATGGAATAACATTTATTAAATTTAAAATATGATAGTCATTGGCTATTTTGATGAGGTGTCCTAATATTATTCCATACCCAATGAACAACATAATAAACGTTATTAAAGGAGATATTACTAAGATTGAAGTTGATGCAATTGTAAACGCTGCAAATAGTTCCTTACTTGGTGGTGGCGGTGTAGATGGTGCCATTCACCGAGCAGGTGGTCCAGCTATTCTGGAAGAATGCCGAATGATAGTAGCTAGACAAGGGGGCTGCAAAACGGGTGAAGCAGTTATCACCACAGCTGGCAATCTACCCGCTAAATATGTCATCCACACCGTCGGTCCTGTTTGGAATGGCGGCCAAAAGAATGAAGAGAAACTCCTAGCAAATTGTTACTTCAACTCCCTTCGACTGGCTGTGGATAATAGCTGTACAACAATTGCTTTTCCGAATATCAGCACAGGTATATACAGGTTCCCGAAGAAATTAGCTGCACAAATATCGATTAACGCGATAAATCAGTTTCTTGAATCAAATACAACAATCAAACTAATTACAATAGTTTGTTTTGATGATGAAAATTTCCAGCTATTTAAACGATTACCTGGGCGATAAGCCTATGCTTTTGCCGTCAAAATGAAACCCTCTTATCATGGCTAACTGTACCTGCATGGAGATACCCGAACCTCAAACTGATCTGAATATCGTATTGAGGGAACTGAAAGATCTGCGATCAGCAGTTATTGATAAATAAACATAAAATTTATAATTTATGGAGGTCATGAAATCGCCCGGAGACCGTATAAAGATCATATTGAAAAAAATATCTGTGAAAGATTCTGAATCATTTTACCGATTGTACTTTGGAGATGAATCAGCCGGCCAGGATCGGACAACTGATGAGGAGCATATGAATCCGGTACAGTTTACGGAACATATTTTATCTCTTTGTGAGGAACTCTACAGTATACGAACTGTGGAAAATGAGAATATAGTTATTGGTGACTGCGCCTTACACCACTGGAATCAGGAAGAAAAGAAAATTGAGATTGGTGGTTCTCTGCTGCCCGAGTATTGGGGAAAAGGAATAATGTCTGCAGCTTTTGAGTTGTTGATAGCATTGGCAAAAGAAAAGTACCAGGTAAATATATTGGTAGCAAAGACGGAAATATCGAATCTTAAAGCACTGAAATTTGCTGAAAAATTAGGTTTTCAGAAGATGGGTAATGAAGGAGATATCATTATTCTTGAAAAACGGGTTTCATAGTAGGTCTGTACACAGCACACTGGGACGCATAGCTTCCGGACGGCATTATTGTGTCATTGCCAAAATATCTGTAGATTAGATGGAAATAGTTTCATGTACAAATACGCTAAGTTATGATAAAGATATTGTTTGGCATGATCCCTCTTCTAGTAGGGTCTTGTAATGATGTGAACGATTTCTACCAGGGCCGAGTAATTGATGAGCAAAACAAGCCGCTTAAAAATGTGCTTGTTGCTGAGGATGACACAAAAACGGGACTTCAGACAAAGACAGATGGGGATGGCTATTTTAAATTAGCCCGCACACCACAGTGGTTGGGTACATTAATTTTTTATAAGGCCGGTTACAAAGTGGACTCTATCCCCACCGTAACACAGCAATCCGGGGAAAGGGTACATTACAGCTTTATCAATAAAAAGGATACAACGACCATTGTCTTGGAACAGGTCAAATAACTGTCTGCTGCAACTGATCGAAAGCCTTTATGGCAAAGTAGATAATGAGCAGTATCTTCATTTAATCAATACCTGTCCCAGTACAGAATGGAAAGAAGCACTCCAGTCCAGGTACCAAAATGCCTAAAATAAATCCTGAGTCTACAGATCAGTGTTTTTCAATGACAAATGCTTTAAGTTCCGCCATTTTTCCATCTTCGAATCGCCAAATGTCGCAATAATCGAATTTTTCATATTCCCCAGCCTTATTTTTCAACATTATCTCCCCGGTCACCATAACAAAATCGCCCTCCTCAATAGACTTTTCCAATTTGAAAACTGGCGGTTCATGATAGAACTCTTTCATATAAGCGCGGACTTCTTCTATCCCATGGAGGACACGGTCCCCCACAAAGACCCATTTCGTATCTGCAGTACAGTAGGCCAGAAAGCTTTCATAATCTCCTTTTGCTACAAATTCATTGGCTGTCTGTAATATCGTTGTATTTTTCATTTTCATCTAAATAAAAAGGGGCGGGCACATGAATTCCCGACCTGTATAATTACTAAAATAAACTATCGCTACCTCTCCAAGGAACATTGTCCAATGCGAAAAGTTCATTATCTCTAAAAAAAAGGCATTAATTTTTCTACTAGCCCCTTTAACTAAATTATATACCATGGATTGGCGCGTGCTATTCACTCCGCGGGTCGGGCTTTAAGGGCATCTTAGCGCAGCGGATTACTTCAATGGAAGGGCAGCCATATTCTAAAACGACTTTGCCTTCGATCAGATAGATACCAGCTCCTCTTAGCGGATATTTCACCAGTGTTTGTGGAAAATGTACGGTATCAAAAAAGCGTCCCTCGGCATCGAGGAAAGTACCGAATTTCATCAGGTCGCCACGCTTGGTCTTCACAAATTTCTCACAGACAAAATCTCCTACTACCCGGATTATTTTTCCCTCATGCAGATGGAGTTCCCTGGCTGGCATATCCCCACGATAATCACTTTTAGTCAGATCAAACAAGGTACCGGTCACACAAAAGCCGATCAGTTCGATCTCATCGTAATAGTCCTCCAGGATATCTTCTTCCAAAGGCGGAAGTATCGGTTTGCGGCTCTCGGTCTCAAATAGCGCCATGCCGACAGTAGCAGGTCTGTGCTTGCTCATAAGGAGATGAGCTTCCCACAGCAATTGCTTCTTGCCTGTCCCTGTAAAACGCAGGGCACCGACACGGATCAAAATGACAACCTGTTCAATACCTGCCTGTGTCCGCTTGACAAAGTTTTCCAAACTCGTGTACCTGCCATTGGCTTCGCGTTCCTCAATAATACGATGGGCCAATTTACCCTCCAAATTGAGCAAACAATCAAAGCCCAGATAAATATCCTTGCCTTGAATGGAGGTAGTAAAAACGGACTGATTGACGCAGGGCAGGCAGATATTTCCACCTGAAATTCGCGCCTCATTGACATAGACCTTACGATTGTAGAACCCACCATAATTGTTGAGCACCGCAACCATAAACTCCAAGGGATAATAGGTCTTGAGAAAAAGACTCTGATAACTCTCTACAGCAAAGGATGCGGAATGCGCCTTGTTAAAGGAATAGCCTGCAAAGCTTTCCATCTGCCGCCAGATCTCGCGGCTGGTCTTTTCGGGGTACCCCTTGGCCTTACAGTTGGAAAAGAACTTTTCCTCAATTTCGATCAGGTGGTCTTTGCTCCGGTATTTGCCCGACATCATACGCCTGAGCACATCAGCATCGGCCATATCCAGTCCGCCATAGGCGTTGGCGATTTTCATTACATCTTCCTGATAGACCATGACCCCATAGGTTTCTTCGAGCTGTTCCTTAAACACGGGATGTGGATAGACTACCGTCGTGGGATCGTGATGGCGACGGATGTATTCGCCCATCATACCCGAACTGGCCACACCGGGACGGATAATGGACGAGGCGGCTACCAAGGTCAGGTAATCATCGCAACGCAGCTTGGTGAGGAGCTGCCGCATGGCTGGGCTCTCAATATAGAAGCAGCCGATGGTATTGGCTGATTTGAGCTGCGCGGCAATATGGGCATCCTGGAAAAACCGTTTGGGATTATCGGTATCAATGACCACGCCTAGATTTTCACGCACGATGGTACGACAATCTTTGATATGGCCGATACCGCGCTGTGAAAGGATATCAAACTTCTCAAAACCGATATCCTCGGCTACATACATATCAAACTGCATGGTAGGTAGTCCTTTTGGCGGATTGTCCATTGCCGAATAAAAGGTCAGCGGTTCCTCCGAGATCAGTACTCCACTGGCATGGATGGTGCGCTGATTGGGAAAATCGGCCATGCGGTTGTATACGCTCAAAATGGTGTTGGTCACCTCATTTTTGTTGAGCATATGCTCGGGTTCGTGCACCAGACGGTCAATCTCGGCTTTGGGCAGACCATAGACTTTACCCAGTTCACGCAGAATACTCCCGGAGCGAAAGGTACTCATGGCGCCCATCAAGGCCGTATGTCCTGTCTGATAGCGGTTGAAGATAAAATCATAGATCTCGTCACGCTCGTTCCAGCTGAAATCGATGTCAAAGTCTGGTGGGCTCTTGCGCTTGGGATTGAGAAAACGCTCAAAGGGAAGATTGAGCGCAATGGGGTCAACATCGGTGATCCCTAGGCAATAAGCGACAGCGGAATTGGCTCCAGATCCACGGCCTACATAGTGAAAATTGCGCCCGCGCGCATAGCGGCAGATCTCGTCCGTAATCAGGAAATAACTCGAGAAACGCAGGTTTTCGATAATCTCGAGCTCGCGCTGTATCCTTTCGGTTGCCAGCCGGTCATGACCACCATAGCGCCTGGAAAAGCCATCCATACAGTACTTGTGCAGCAGCTGCTTATCGTTGTAGCGATTGCCGGTAAAGGTGGCTTTATTCTTGACGCTGGTAAAATCAAAACTAAAGGAGCATTGTCCAAGTATGCGGTTGGTGTTGGCCAGCAATTGCGGTAGGTCCGAAAAAAGGCGCATCAGTTTGACCCTGGGGATAAATACCTCGTCCTCGCCAGCTAGCTGATCATTGCTCAGCTGAGAGATCAACAGATTATTATCAATCGCCCTTAACTGCCGATGTAGGGTATAATCGGCCTTACGGAAACTCACGGTCGCCAGGATCACACAGCGATCAAGAACCTTTCGATCCATCAGCTGGGCGCGGGTACGCTCATTGGGTCTGACACCGATGTATTCAAAATCGCGTAGCGGAAAGGTATTGAGCTTGCTAAAGGGATAGATCACAAATACCTGCTCGAACTCTGGCGCACGCTCAGGTGTAAGGCGATTTTCCATATTGAGCTTGGTCCGGTATTCGTTGATCTCACGGAATCCCTGTTCGTTTTTGGCAATGGCCACAAAACAAAGCTGATCGCCGTTTCTAAATTCCATTCCTGCAAGCAGGTTTAACCCTGCTGCGCGCCCCAGTTTGATGAAGTCCAGCGAACCTGAGCTGTTATTGATATCGGTAAGCACGGCGGTATCATAACCGCCGGCCAGCATGCCCGAAATAAGATCCTGTAGGCTGAGGGTACCAAAGCGCAGGCTATAGTAACTATGTAGATTTAAGAGCATGCTCCCCTCCTTTCTCCGGTAGCGGTGCACAGATGGCCTTCATCAGAAATTCGGCGCCATAACGCTTGCGGATCTTGTCCATGGCTTGCATGAGGCTGACCTCCTCAGCGCTATCGTCAAAGAGATCGGTCTGATAGGAACCGTAGATCAGGCCCGAAAACTTGATTCCGATAAGCCGGATCAGCATCCTGCGGCTATAGAGTTTCTTGAAGAGTGAAAGTACAACATCGGTTAGCTTCTTATCCGAGTTGGTATAACCAATCTGCAGCTGTTGGGTATGGGTATCGAAGTTACTATAGCGGATCTTGAGCGTGACGCAGCTGGTCAGTTTCTGATCTTTGCGCAGATCGAATGCCAAGGTATCGACCATACCAATGAGGGTACGACGGAGCACATCCATATCAATGGTATCCTGCTGAAAGGTGTTTTCCTTGGACATGGATTTCTGTTCGCGAAAAGGTAGCACGAGGGAATCATCGAGCCCATTGGCTTTGCGCCAGATGTTGATCCCATTTTCCCCGAGGACGCGCTGCATGGTGACTGCTTCCATCTGCTGTAGGGTGCCGATCTTGGAAATCCCCATATTCCGGAGTAAGGTAAAGGACTTCTCGCCGACCATGGGAATCTTGCGGATGGATAGCGGGGCTAGGAAGCCCCGCTCAGTCCCATTTTGTACCTGCTTTTCGCCACAGGGTTTGGCTGTACCGGTGGCAATCTTGGAGACGGTTTTGTTGACTGATAGACCAAAACTAATGGGAAGACCTGTCTCTCTGATAATGCGCTGGCGGAGTTCCTGTGTCCATTTCCAGCAGCCAAAGAAGCGGTCCATACCGGAGACATCGAGGTAATGTTCGTCGATACTGGCTTTTTCAACGATAGGTGTCTCTTCTTCAATGATCTGTGTAACGATACCGGAATAGTGACTGTACCGATCGTGATCGCCCCGCACCACAACGGCTTCGGGACACATGCGCAGCGCCAGCCGCATCGGCATAGCGGAATGCACGCCATACGTACGGGCTTCATAGGAGCAAGATGCAACTACCCCGCGGTCACTACTCCCTCCGATAAGCACGGGCACTCCGATGAGCTTGCTATTCTGCAAGCGCTCGACAGATACAAAAAATGTATCGAGATCACAATGTACTATACTCCTTTCCATGTTTTTTCAATTCTCTAATCAGTCGTTTACGACGACTCTTGTTTCCGGTAGTTGCTGTATCCAAAATTACTAATATTATTAGCAAACAATCAAGAAGGTATAATGTTTAATTTTTATCACATTCATAGCCAGTGATATAATTTATAGTTGGGGGGGCTCTTTGAGTAAAAGAAGGTTTATGTAAGCGGTTTGCGGGAAATACCGAAAAGTTATAAGACTTAGCCAGCTATAAACAAAGAATAACCTTTTAATAATTAACGAAATAATCATCGACAAATCATAGTACTCTAATCAGCAAAGTGCCATTGCGAATAAAAAACGATCTTAGTCGAGCATATTGTAGCAATTAAACCTTATACATTGATATTATTTATTATATTTAATTAACCATTAATTTTTTGATGACCAAATTAATCCTTCATTCTTGCACAGTATAGTTTCAAAGCACTATTCTCTTTTATTGCTCTTAATTGCAATATTTTATTGTTTTACGGATTTTAAATGGAGTGGTGATAAATAAGTTCAAAACGCCTAAGAAATAAGAATAATGATCTAGCTTTCAATGGCTTGTATAAATCCTTTGACTCATTAACAAGTGCTACAAAACAACAGATTATCGCCGATTTGTCAGCGAGTCTTGGTGCGGATTTCCCTAACGTTAACGAAAGAGCAACTATAATGGTAGATTATGAAATGGGGTATAAAGGAAAAAAATGTCAATAAGTATGAAAAAGTTAATAATGATTGCTGTGATAGTCATGTGGACTAACAGTGTAGTTTACGGTCAAAGGATCAATAATAATTTGTCAAAATTACAATCAAGTTTTGTCAAATATATAAGATATCCAATGGATTTAGAGAAAGCCTCTATTCCATCATTCTTTACATTAAAGGTCCAGTATGATGAGAAAACTAAGCAATATAACTTAGAATTTTCTGATAGTGCACATCCGCTTATGATTAAAGAGGTGTTAAGAATTAAAGATAAATTAGATTTTAATGTAGTATATGATGATCTTAATATGGAGAATCGTGATACACCCATCATAATTCCAATTGAGATTAGATTAGCAAGGGTGTCACGGGAGTTTTCAAATCCTAAAAGCAAAGTATCTCAAGATCTATATAATTTCAAAGGAAAACAAGCTTTTGGAGAGTTTATTTTTACGCCTCCATTGTCCGTATCGTGGTAAAGAAAAAAAAATTAATAATGAAAACAATCAAATTTATACTGATCATCTTTTATGTCATGATCAATAGCGTATACGCTCAGGACAAGGGAAAAATTGATAACTTCAAGAAGTTTGAAAATTCTTTCCTTAGAAATTTCAAATACCCAGCCCAATTGCAGGAAAGGTGTATCCCAGTATTGACACTGATGGTAATTTCCTTTGATCAATCTGGAGAAATTAACTCACTTCGTTTTTCAGACAGTGCCTATCCCCAATTTATAGCAGAAGTCCAAAGAGTACGAGAAGATATAGATTTTGAATCTCTTTATATGGACCTGAAATCACTGGGAAAAGAGACTGAGAAAATAATTATTCCTATCCAAATCGATACAGGTATATTTGGTGAATGTGAATCGGGTATACTTCAATTTGATCTGATTAATTTGTACTTATTTGATAACAAACCGCTTAAAGGTAAGTACTTTCTATATAACAAGATTTTATCAAAAATATTGACGGCACGTGCGATCTCTTAATTTCTCGATTGTTATTTAATGCTAATTTTTGATTCTATGATAAAAGACACGATTAAGAAGTATGTGGTTTTGATATGTTTAACTACTTCGGTGATATTTATAATCATAGCCGCAATTTCCTATCCTGGCGGCTCATTGCTTGATAAAAATTCCATAGGTTTCGGTTGGTCAAAAAATTTCATAAGCAATTTGTTTGAAGCAAAAGCGGTAAATGGCTCAGAAAACCCTGGTAGAATTTGGGGGCGCATTGGAATGGCATTCCATGCAGTGGGTTACGGAGTTTTTTTTATCCATATGTCCAGGAAGATTTCTTCCAGACCATGGGCTAGAATTTTAAAAATCATAGGTGCTGCCAACATTGTTTTTATTTTTTTAATTGCCACACCATTACACGATGTGGGCGTTATATCAATTGTGCTAACATTACTTGGGTTATTTATTATTACGGTTTTGATCC
Organism: Sphingobacterium prati; assembly: GCF_013167215.1. Lineage (GTDB taxonomy): Bacteria > Bacteroidota > Bacteroidia > Sphingobacteriales > Sphingobacteriaceae > Sphingobacterium > Sphingobacterium prati. Next base: position 78,157 of record NZ_JABJWY010000007.1, on the reverse strand, counting down.
TAAAGTCTAAACTGCATTTACTTAAATTCTGCTGTATATTTTGCTTGTTGACTTTTTACTGCTTTTTTGCAGTATTCGGATTTGGTTATGTGAGTTTGGGAATCATACTGCAAAAAGTCTATATTTTATGCTCGATTCTATTAGTTATAGGATTAGAATATTTTACGAAACCCGAAGACTTTTTCCAGAAAGTAAATCGGCCTAAGTAATTTTTCATATTTTAGAACCGAGCATTTATATTATTTTGAAAAAGGATGTTCGGATATATACAAAGAGTTGCTGCGACGTAAGCAACCAAACGGCGAACAATATACACCATAATCAAAAAACAACAAACAAAATGAAAATACATACGACCAACTTTTTTGATACTCTTATTATGGTAGCTGAAGATACCAAAGTAAACTGCGGTACAAAACCACCTGCAAAAGACAAAAAGACCGTTGCAGAGATGCAGTATGAAATGATTGCCAAAAATCCATATAAGTATACCTCCGATGACATCCTTTTTCAAGTGTTTGCCGACAGGAATGAGCTTACAAAAGCTGAATATCAACAAGCAAGAGAGCAATTTTTCTCAAAAGGGCAACCATGTTTCAGAGCATCTCCCCTAACAAAAACTTATGGCTTTGGTATACACAGCGATAATAACGGCAGAGTTGCACTCTATGGAATGGAAACAGACGAATACCAAAAATTCTTGGCTGACTCGAACGTCAAAAAAGTAAAGGCTATGAAATCAAATAAATAAAAACAATCTATTTTATTGACATCGGTGTCCCAAAAAAGAACTTTCCACAAACATTTTTTATCTGAAACAGCATGGGCTTTGATATTGTTATCTCTTAAAGATTTATAAAATGTGGAAAGTTTGACATTCGAAGCTAATCAATAGCACGAATTACAAATACTAAAAAATATTACTATGTCATTATTTTCAAACGATTTGAGCAAAGAACCTGTATTTGACGGCATTGGCTACGAACCTTCCTTTTTTTCAAGGAAGGCGATGGTTACGACCAAGACAAATTACAGCAAAAAAAAGTACAGTGATGTCAACAAGGACACCCGAAAAAAGATTCTTGTGCTTTGCACAGAAGAACGGTATATGACCATGAAAAATGGAAAGAAATTTTCAACGGGCAACCATCCGGTCGAAACACTGGTTCCCATTCTTCATTTCGAACAGGCTGGATTTGAGGTTGACTTCTATACACCAACAGGTGATCCCGTAAAATTTGAAATGTGGGCTATGCCGTATGAAGATGAAAACATCGGTAACATCCTTGACAAGTATAATACGCAATTTTCAAACCCGCACAACCTGCGGGATTTTATAGCTGACACGAACAAAGGATATGTCGACTACGTGGCCGTTTTTATCCCAGGCGGGCATGGCGCAATGCTCGGACTACCTGAAAATAACGATGTAAAAGAACTTATCAAATGGGCAGTAGCTCAAGATAAATATCTATTGGCAATCTGCCATGGTCCGGCAGCGCTCTTAAGCGCAGCAGATTGTGGAGACGCTGAGTTTCCCTTCAAAGGGTATAAGATCAATTCGTTTCCTGATGAAATGGATAAGACTTTACCAGAAAGTGGATACCAGCCGGGCGAGATGCCTTGGTTCTATGGCGAAAAACTCAAACAACTTGGAGTTGAAATTTTGAATAAAAAAATTGCCGGCGATTGTCACGTTGACAGAAAATTGATTACTGCTGATAGCCCATTAGCGGCCGATAAATTCGGTAAACTCTGCGCAGATGAACTTCTCGCCTATGAAAAATCAAGAGTGGAAAAAGGATAGGCTATTTTTTTCAAATAAAAGGCTCTCTTATTAATCGATAAGGGAGCCTTTTTGGCTAGACGTCCACTATAGTTAAATGACGTTAAACTCCAGCTTCTTTATCAGTAAAAATCTGGACTCCTGCTTTCTTTTTAATTAACTGTAGCGGATATCGTTCAGGATTATATACACCATTAAGAACTTCATTCAAAGCATTTTTCTTGGATTTACCAAATGTAACAATCAGAATATTTTCAGCTTTATTGATGATAGGTTCAGTCAACGTAATTCTGAACATTTCCTGTGGCTTTAGATAGTAGGCATCAACCCATTTTTCTTTTTCTTGTAAAATCTTTTCACCTGGAAACAGAGATGCTGTGTGGCCATCATCTCCCATTCCTAAAAGGATGAAATCAAAAATACCGTCAGCTCCCAAAACATTTCTGATTTGAGTTTCGTATTCTTTAGCATAATTTTCAGGCTCAATTCCCTCTTTATACATGGGGAAAATCTGATTTTCATTGACTGGAACTTTATTCAAAAGTACTTCCAACGTCATCTTAAAATTACTTTTCTCATCTTCAAGAGAAACCCATCTTTCATCTACCCAAAAAAAATGGATTTTGTTCCAAATTATTTTATCTGCATATTCGGGAGTAGCTAATAAACTAAAAATGGCTTTCGGTGAAGAGCCACCACTCAACGCGACCACAAATTTATCATGCTTCTGGATTGCTTTGTTCGAAAGCTCAACAAATGTATCAGCTGCTTTTTTATATAAAGCATCCAGATTATTAAATATTGTAATATTCATTTTCTTTTTTTTAGTTTTAAACCCACTGATGTCCCTGACGCTCTACCAGTGCATCACTGTCATCAGGTCCCCAGTTTCCTGAAGCATAATTTGGGAAAGAGGGGTCTTTGGTTTTTTCCCAGGTTTCCTGAATCGTTTTTATCACATCCCAAGCTTCTTCTACCTGATCGGAGCGCATAAACAGTGTAAGGTCTCCGACAAGTGCTTCCAATAAAAGAGTTTCATAAGCTTCGGGAGTATCGGTCTGACAGGCAAAATTATCGAAAATCATTTCCACAGGTTTAAGCGCTAAAGACAAGCCTGGCTTTTTAGACATAAACTGCAATCTGATGTCCATTTGTGGCTGGATATTAATAATCAATCGGTTAGCCGACAGAAGCGAGGTGCTTTCTGAAAACATAGAATTTGGAAGTGGCTTAAACTGAATCGTTATATAAGAATGCTTTTCTTTCATCTTCTTCCCGGTACGAACATAAAAAGGAACATCCTCCCATCTTTCATTATCCAGATAAAACTTGATAGCGACAAATGTTTCGGTATTGGAATCAGGAGCAATTCCCTCCTCCTGGCGATAGCCATTTACTTTTAGCCCATTTACTTTGCCTCGTCCGTACTGTCCTCTTACCGCATAATGATCTACTTTTTCAGGAGAAATCCTACGGATGGATTTTAAAACATCAACTTTACGGTCCCTGATCTCACTCGATCCAAGTGAAGCCGGAGGTTCCATAGCAACCATACAAAGAATTTGCAAAAGATGGTTCTGAATCATATCGCGCAAAGCTCCTGTCTGCTCATAAAAACTGGCTCTTGTTTCCACTCCTACTTCTTCGGCAACCGTAATCTGCACCGATTCTATATGTCTGTGGTTCCAAAGAGGTTCAAAAATTGAATTTCCGAACCTGAACGCCAAAATATTCTGTACTGTTTCTTTACCTAAATAATGATCGATACGATAAATCTGTTCTTCCTGGAAAGTTTGTGAAAGAAGATTATTTAGCTCAATGGCAGATTCTTTATTGTGACCAAAAGGTTTTTCGATAATAATTCGATCTGTTGCAGGATCAGATGCTATTGATGTATTTTTAAGATGATTTGAAATTACCGATACAAAGTTTGGTGCAATCGACAAATAGAAAAGTCTGTTTCCTCTCATTCCGTACACTTTATCAAAATTCTCCAGTTTCTGATATAAATTCTGATAAGAGCTTTCTTCATCAAGCTGATGCTGAAAATAGCTGATGTGAGCCTGAAAACCAGCCCAATCTTCCTTGGTTACGGTCTTCCTGGAAAAACTCTCCAGATTTTCTTTAATATAAGCGCTGAATTTTTCATCCGTATTTTCGGCTCTTCCTAAAGCTAGAATATTAAAACCTTTTGGCATTCTGCCATCGATGTATAAATTGTAGAAGGCTGGAAAAAGCTTTCTTTTTGCCAAATCCCCTGTTGCACCAAAAATAACGATCGTTGTGGGATGCAGGATTGTATTGTCACTCATTGTTAGGATCTAGTTATTTGGGGTTTGCCATGAAGTATGAAAGACTCCTTCTCTGTCCGTTCTTTGGTAAGTGTGCGCACCAAAATAATCACGCTGAGCCTGAAGCAGGTTGACAGGTAAAGATGCTGTGGTGTAAGCTTCGAAATACCCTAGAGCCGACTGAATTCCTAAACTTGGAATTCCGTTTGATACAGCAAAAGCAGCTGTTTTTCTTAATGACTGAATTTTATCTTTTACAATTTCTGAAATTTCCTGATCCAATAAAATATTAGATAAGTTCTCGTATTTTGAATAAGCCAGATAAAATTTCTCCAATAAAACCGAACGGATGATACACCCACCTCTCCAGATTTTAACAACATCTTTTAACGGAATTTCAAACTGATATTCCTCAGAAGCTTTTACCAATAATGCCAAACCTTGAGCATAACTGATTAAAGTAGATAAATACAAAGCATCCCCCACCTCTTTGATAAACAATTCTGTATTTTCAGGGGTTTTTACTTCTTCTTTAGCATATAATTGAGAAGCTTTTGCTCGCTCATCTTTGTAAGCGGATAAAATTCTTGATGTTACGGCAATATCGATGGTTGGAATAGAAACCCCAATTTCCATAGCCTCCTGGGAGGTCCATTTTCCGGTTCCTTTTGCTCCTGCTTTATCTAAAATCTTGTCGACAAGAAAACCGTCTGTTACATCATCTTTTTGCTGGAAGATATCTCTTGTTATTTCAATAAGGAAAGAATTCATCTCGCCTTCATTCCATCTTTTGAAAACTTCATACAATTGTTCATTCGTAAGATTAGCTCCTTTTCTCAGTAAATCATATGCTTCACTGATTAATTGCATGATGGCATATTCAATACCGTTGTGAACCATTTTAACATAATTCCCAGCAGCTCCTTTCCCCATATAAGCGGTGCAAGGCTCCCCCTTTACTTTTGCTGAAATAACTTCCAGCATAGGCTTCACCAAATTGAAAACTTCCAAATCTCCCCCTGGCATAATACTCGGTCCTCTTCTGGCGCCCTGCTCTCCTCCAGAAACTCCCATTCCCATAAAATGAAGGTTTTTAGAAGCTAAATCGGCTATACGTCTCTCGGTATCTTTGAAATAAGAATTTCCCGCATCAACGACAATATCTTTTGGACTCAGCAGCGGGGTTATGCTTTCAAGAACAGCATCAACCGGTTTGCCTGCAGGTACCATCAAAATAACTTTTCGCGGACTTTCTAAACTCAATACAAATTCCTCTAGCGAAACAGTTCCAACAACCTTTGTACCTGAAGCCACTCCTTTACGAAGTTCTATTACCTTTTCTTCATCTAAATCGAATCCTACGACAGAAAAACCATTATCGGCAATATTGTAAAGCAGATTTCTTCCCATTACACCCAGACCGATGACCCCGTAATTATACTTTTCCATTCTTACTTAAAGTTTATGTTATAAATCAAATTTACTGAAATGCATGCCAGTAAAAAAATTATCTAAAATTTTCTTTCAATTGTGACATTTTTATCATCAACTGGAAAATGTCATTAATTAATAATACGTTGATAATGAAATTATTCAAAACATAAACTAATTCAGGTCCAAAATCTCCAATTTTTAATAGTTACTATTGGCTATATGTAAATACATGCTAAAGGTTTGCATGCATTCTTTAACATGCAGTTTTACCCTTACAATACAACATTTTGAATAATATTGACTTGTTATCTGAGATTTATCTGTTTACGAAACTCCAGAGGACTCATTTTTGTCTTCGTTTTGAAGAATTTACTGAACGATTGAGAATGTTCAAATCCCAATTCGTAAGCGATTTCACTTACTGATAAGTTTGTGTTAGAAAGTTTTCCCCTGGCTTTTTCTATCAATTTATCGTGTATGTGTTGCTGTGTGCTTTGGCCGGTTACTGTTCGCAGTAAGCTGCCTAAGTAGCTTGGCGAGAGATTCAGTTCTTTCGAAACATATTGAACAGATGGCAGACCTTTAATTGCCAAATCATCGCTATTAAAATACTCTGTCAACAGGTTTTCCAATCGTTCCAAAATTTGATGATTGGCCTTTTCCCTTGTGATGAACTGACGGTTGTAAAATCGTTCCGAATAACCAAGCAAACTTTCAACATGTGAACAAATGATTTGTTTGCTAAACTTATCAATGTTGGAATGATATTCCTGTCGTATGTTTTCAATAATGCCGTTAAGTGTATTTTCTTCTTTTTCTGATAACAACAACGCTTCATTTACCGAATAATCAAAAAATGCATACTGCTTAATGTTTTTTGCCAATGACGTGTTCCAGATAAAATCCGGATGAATGAGCAACATCCAACCTGAATGTTTTTCGTTTTTTTCTTCCTCAGCAATTTCAAGTTCGAGCACTTGATTGGGTGACATAAAGAACAGTACACCATCATCCTCAAAATCGTAATGCAATTGTCCGTATTTATATTTTACACCTTCCCCCCTCTTCAAAGCAATAAAATAAAAGTCAAATACAAAATTCATTGCGATTTGATCGGGCTGCCCAATGAAATCATCCGTCGTGACAATACTGATCAATGGATGTTCGGGCTTGGGCAAACCTCTCAGCCGATGAAACTCACCGATTGACCTAATTCGTTGCGGTTTTGCATGTGCCATATCACAAAGTTACTTTTTTGATGCAAGATGCCCACTCAATAACCATAATTCGTTACCTATTGATTTCTCAAACTTATCCCGGAATTCAATGATGTTATTTTTTTCATCAAAGAATTTTCCGTTGGAAGATTTAGCATTTTCTTTTGTCGCTACGTATACACCGCTTTCGCAGGTTTCGGGTGCATTCCTAACATCGGGTGATAATAAAAACATTAGCTTGAGCCACCAGGGAGTGGTACTCTTTCCGAGATTTGATTTTACGAATCCGGGATGAAAAAGCATTGAACTTACTGAAGTATTTTTTAACCTATCAGCTAATTCAAAACCAAAGTAAACCCTTGCAAACATAGCCAGATTAGTTGCTTTCATCCAACTGTATGATTTTGTGAGTTCTAGATCATTCAGATCAATTTTGGGCTTTCTCAAAAAACGAGGTGCACCGGCAACAGTTACAATTCGTGCTTCATCGCTTGCTTTTAATAAATCAAGTAAACCGTTGGTAAGCACAAAATGACTTAGGTAATTTATGGCAAATGATTTGTCAAGCCCTTCACTCGTAATTTCTTTTTTGAAGTACCATGCACCAGCGGCGTTTACCAAGCCGTGGAGTTGATTGTGCTGTTGCTTAAACTCTATACTAAGTTGCTCAACTGATTTCATCAAACTTAAATCGGCCGTAAGAAAGGAAATGTTCTTGTTTGCTGATTTCTCTGAGATTTCTTTGACTGTTTGCTCACCGTTTGAAGTAGTACGGCTAACAATTACAATAGTTGCACCTGTTTTTGCGATGCCGCTAGCAATAGCTTTTCCAACGCCCGACGTGCCACCCGTAACTAGATAGGTTTTGTCCTTTAGTTCCATTTTCTTATCTTTTGTTACTACAAAATTCTGCAACAGTTAAAAAACAGATGTATCCAAAACCACTGTTGTTGTAGTCTAAATGAATTGCTGTTATCAATAAAGATAGTAAATTGGTAAACTTTAAAGTTATTTAAGAAATTTAAGCTCATCATAGCCTAATCCGGTCGTTAGCATGCTCTCGATCTTATCGATATCCTGCAGCAACTGCAAGGCTCTTCCCTCCTTTGGCCCCTATTGATGGCATGCTGTTCGGCGCTTTCCTTATCATCCTGCCTTTCCTTATCATCCTGCCTTTCCTTGACATAAGCCCACTCAGAGCGCTGCAGGACAAAGTCGGCATAGCCCGGCTCGACGAGCTCGCGAAAGGAACTTGGTGACTTGTTCAAAGGGATTTTAACAGCATAGGACTAAGGTAGGATTTATATCCTAATAGACCTTATCACTTTCTATAAATACACTTCCTGACAGATAGCAATCGGCAACGTTGGCCAGTACATAATCAATATCAAGAATATTAGGACGTGCTGGAGATCCCTGTCCACAATACAAGCTCCTAATCCAGGTATCGACGTCCTCTACCCAGATCGCTTTCCAGGTAATATTTTGTGGATCCTGGACATCGACAGGCGAAACCAGCACATTATACCCCATCGCTCGCAGCGCGCTTAACACGACTCGATTTACTTTGACAAATTTCATCTTCAAAAGCTATATACGGTTCTCTTTACTTTGGAACAGCAACACGGTCCATATCGTTCAAATTCATCACTTTTTGTCATTAGTCACAGATCGTAATAAGACCTGAATCTGACTGATAGCTTGCATCGGATCATCCCCATCAAGGGCTACTCTTAATGTTTATTCCCTAGCGTATGGTAAAAAACGCGAGTTGAAACTGTTTAAGTTAAATAAACGCTTTAAAGGTAAACTTAATACCTTTTGTTTCTGTCCTAAACCAAATATTGAAAGCTATGATATTCACAGTTTATACAGATCAGTTTTACCAAGGAAGAAAAATTCCTTTGCTCGCAGTTTTTATAATTCTACGGCCTGACAATAAAGGCAGAAAAGACTACAGAATCTATAGAAATGAAAGTGTCGCAGCAAAAGACTAAGCGATCAAATTCACATATGAAAAAGGAAAGGCCGCTTGAACAGTATCCAAGCGGCCATAAAACCTTATATTATCACAAAAATGATGAACTACAGAAGCTCATAATAGTCATCAGACAACTATATTTCCATTTTTTTATCAGTATTTAGCATAAATTCGAGTATTAAATATTATTTCACAACAAATTCATAAACCTTACCTTTCGTGGTCGAAAGATCATAAAGCGTTGTTTCAGGAACCTCAAATGCCCTATTTTGCGTTTTTATCAATGGTTTTTTAATTTCATCAACATCAAAAAAGGAATTTGTATTTTTGCCATTCGCTTTTTTCAAAGGCTTCCCTTTTAAATAGAGTCTACTCTTATTTGTGATACGAATACGGCAGTTGCCTCCTAAGGTAGAGCTGACCTTTAATTCCGTTAACTTTCGATTTTTCCAGCTCATATCGATAATAAATCCTCCTCTAGTGACTAAACCTTTCACTTCCCCATTGGGCAAGTCATCTGGCCAAGCAGGTAATAAAAATATGCTCCCATCATATGATTGCACCAACATCTCGGCGATTCCGGATGTACAGCCAAAATTGCCATCGATCTGAAAAGGCGGATGGGCGTCCAGTAAATTAGGATAGGTACCGCCGCTTTGTCCTTGCTGTTTCTCTGGAGCTGGGCTCAATTGATCTTTGATCAATTTATACGATTGATTTCCATCCAGCAAACGTGCCCACCAATTTACTTTCCAGCCCATAGACCAACCCGTCGACTTGTCTCCACGGTAGATCAATGAATTTTTTGCTGCCTGAGCAAGTGCAGGGTCGCGAAAAGGTGAAATCTGACCTGATGGAAACAATCCGTATAGATGTGATATATGACGGTGATGATCATTTTTTTTATCCAGATCTTTAAGCCACTCCTGCAGCTGTCCATGTTGTCCAACTTGCATAGGCGGTAAATGTTCAAGAGTTCGTTTGACAGAATCGCGCAATGCGCCATCGGAATCCACAACGTAGGATGCACGGATAAAATTATTAAAGACATCAAACACGAGTTGATTATCCATTGTCGTGCCGGCTGAAACACCTACGCTACCTGTTTCATAGCTATTTTCTGGACTGATGGAAGGGCTTACGACCAGCCATTTTCCAGATGGATCCTTGGTCAAAACATCCAGATAAAATAAAGCCGCCCCTTTCAATATGTGATAATAATCCTTCAAAAATTGCTTGTTCCCTTTATACAGATAATGTTGCCAGATATGCTGACTCAACCAAGCTCCGCCCATAGGCCACATACCGTAAAAACCGCCATCTACAACACCCGTAATGCGCCATAGATCAGTGTTATGGTGGGCATTCCACCCTCTGGCATGGTACATTTCCCGTGCACTCTCTTGACCTGTAACAGCAAGGTCTTTTAACATACTAAACAATGGTTCGTGCATTTCACTTAGATTCCCTACCTCAGCGGGCCAGTAGTTCATCTCGGTATTGATATTTATCGTATACTTACTGTCCCAAGGTGGAGAAAGTTTAGCATTCCAAATCCCCTGCAAATTGGCAGGCTGGCCTCCAGGTTGGGAAGAGGAAATCAGCAAATAGCGGCCAAATTGAAAATAAAGTGCTACTAGCTGTGGATCAAAGTTTGTTGCAAACTCCCGAATCCGCACATCTGTTGTTTTGTTTGCCTGCGCATTGCTACCAAGGTCCAATTTCACCCGATGGAAGAACTGCTGGTATTTTCTAACATGCTGCTCCAGTGCTTTTGTGTAAGAAATTCCTTTTGCCTTTTCAAAAATTCGTGTGGCTTTTCGTTCAGGATCAATGGAAAGATCCTTGTAATTTTTGAAGTTTGTTCCAATTGATACATAAAGGATTACTTCGTCTGCACCTTGGATCGTAATCTGCTCACCATGATGAGTAACCTGGCCACCTTTAACCTGCGGATAAACAAATCCATAGAACGCCACCTGCCCTTCTTTGGAATCCACTGTACTTCCTCTTCCCCGCAGAAACAATGCACCATTATTTATACCTAGGCCAATATTTTGATGTGGACTTTTCCAGTTTAGATCCATGGAGATACTTTTCGCTCTATCCGCAGTAATGCGGATCAACAGCAAACTGTCGACCAGTGACGTAAACATTTCCCTTCGATAATTGACTCCATCGACTTGATAAGAAACAGTAGTTATCGCTTTATTTAAATCCAGCTCCCGTTGATATTGAACAGGGTTACGGTGAGTCGGGAACCCAAGCATCAGGCTGCCGAAAGTTTGGTAGGGCATACCATAGTCCAGTCCTGCTGGTGCAGCTCTCGGAAAGGCGAGATTCGACAATTCTTGCGCTTCTCTGTTCCTGCCCTCAACAAGAAGTTGACGAATTTTTACAATATCCGAGTATTTACCTTTGGGTACATTGTTCCCAGGACGTCCGGCCCAGATCGTTTCTTCATTCAATTGAATCTCTTCTTGGGAAACTCCACCGTATACCATGGCGCCGATACGGCCATTGCCCAATGGCAATGCTTCATTCCAGTTAGTAGCTTCTTTATCATAGTTTAATTTCAATTCCTGCGACGAACTAAACTTCGAAAGCAGCAATAGAACGATAGAAAAAATAAGGTATTTGATATTCATATCGAGATATAGATTTATGGTTTAATCATTTTAATTTCATGAAGCTAAGCTGTCAATATGCTTGGCCAAGTTGCCGTCGATCCGGGATTATTGACCACTGCGATGGCATGTCCGATTAGGCTTATCCCTCGTTTTTTTAAATTTGGTTACTAACTAAAATTAGCTTTTTATTCACATATTACTTTATATTTTCTACGCAAACGATCTCAGATACGAAATGGATATCCGATTTTGTTGTTTACCCATTATACCTCACTACTATTGATTATCATAGAAAAAAGTAATGCTAGAAGACAGAATAATAACTCGAATAAATTTCCTTTTTTAGACAAAAAAGGAAATGGTGAGGTGTGGGCCCATAGGTAAAAGCTCTGAGATAAGCAACTAGTTCGACTTTCTATTAACGAACGAGAAGCTCCCTGCATTAGGAATTAAAGTTTGATCTGATAAAGCTGCTTACGCATGTCAACCAATCGCTGCCTTAGCCTATGCTGATCTGGCGCTACCGGAAGTAAGCTGTGCAAGGAGAGTTCCTGAACTTCCCCAAAGAGCTTGTGCGACCAGACGAAAAGTTCATCATAGCTATAGGTCCCATTCTTGATGCGCAGGAGTTCTTCCCTATTGGGGCGTTGTATCTGTAGTTCACTTTTAGACAAAATCTCTTTTGCCTGTTGCAATAGACGGATGGTATGCATCATATTTTTGGCATCATAGCCCTGCCCATGATTCATTGTCCCCTCAAAGCGCGCCTCATTGCGGGCTGAAACCCAGCTAAAATATTCATTATAGGCCTTGCAATACGATGAATAAGCGTCGTGATTAACAAAAAGGTACGCACAACCTGTTTCTTCCTTAGGGATAGAACTGAGGGAAACCTCAGTACTATACAGTGTGGCCACGATACCTTTGTAACCTAGAACCTCGCTCTGATCATAAAACAAGGCATACATTCCCTTCGCATGTTCGATCTTTGCTAAACCACAGTTTTCCTGTTTCCAATGTCGGTTGCTTAACCAATCTCTTAACGATAAACTTCCATGACCAGCTATGATAAAGCAGAAATCCAGCAAACTTTTACGTTCACGATCCATCGGATTGTTGATTTTCTTATTCAATCCTTTTGCCTTCCGCACCTGTACCATCGCATATTGCGCAAAGGTCATAGCGGCCTCGCGGGTGATAAAATCCTGCATTTTAAATTGATCAAATAGCGAATCCTTATGTAATATGCAATCGGCAGGGCTAGCCAAAAGCTCCAGTACAGTCGGATTACTCTTTGACAGGAGCTCTACGAAACGACCAAGCTCATAGTAAACTTCGTCATTGCTGGCGTTAGCCACCTGGGCAATATATTGACCGCCCAAGTAATATTCCAGAGGCAGGTAAAATACGCCTTTGATATCGGTATCGGAAGATGCTGTGGCCAATCCATATGCCCGGCTGCCGACAACGGCCTCAAACAGGATCAGCCCGCTCTTTCGAAGTTCGTCTATAGTCATCTTAATATAGTTTTAAAGTATTTCTCCAGTCCTTCTTTATCCAATACGGATCCGGGAACCTGTTTTACTTGATGCTCTAAATGCGTTAACCTTGTTTCAATATAAAGCCTTATGGTCGCTGAACAGCTGTATATAAACCCTTCATCAACTTGGCTCTTCAACTGGCGCAACTCCATAACTTCGACTTTAACAACATCAGGCAATAATACGGATAGTTCTGCCAATGTCATGGGCGCATAACTGCGACAGGTCATACTCCAGTCTGCCGCAAGTAACGATCTTAGGATATAAAACAAGCTCTTGAGCTTCATCGTCTCTCGGCGCAGATCTTCTATTTTGCTACGGACAATCCCTAAATAATGATGGGCGTGCCTACGTGTGTCAAAATAATCTTCGATCATTGCCCTAAAACTTGTTTTGAATCCGTCAAACTCGTAATAGACTACTGGTGACTGGATCCATTCAAACGGACTGACATTACTCTTAGACAGTAAGGTGAGTACTTTAAACAAATCCCAGCCTGCGATATCGAGGTCATCAATTATCGGAAACCGCATTTCGGTAGGCAGCGGAAACAAACGGCTATAGTCCTCAGCTTTTCTCACATAAATAAACCGAACGTCATAATCGCTATCGACTGACGGAAATCCCCAACCTCGGCTTCCTGATTCACAGGCAAAAAGTATACGTACTCCTTCGCTCGCCTCTATTTCCCTTAGCTCCTTGATGATATGTGCTTTCATTTCTTCGTGCTTTTTTAAATTTTCATTAACACAAAGATCGATTGCGATACTGAAGCCTTTTTGCGCATTAAAAAAAGAGCATAAAAATAATGGTAGATTGCTTATTGTCAGACAGATAATTCTCTTTAAAAAAATTAAAGCTTATACAGGCACACAAAGGTACGCAGATAGATTGCGTAGCATAAGGCAGCGAAAATTCTTATATGGCTCAGAATGATAACACCGCTTTTAGTCAACTTCATTGATGTTTGTCACTTTCACTGCATGCATCGTTTTGAAAATGTCCTGCATGTATTTTCTATGATTGGCCCCAGCTAGGACTACGACTCTTTTAGCCCCTACCATCTTAGCCCTATTGACAACATTATGGCACATTCCCTCATTTCTCATGATCCACCAATGTATTTTTGACAGCATTTCTTCTTTCGGAAACCCATTCATATTATACATATCGGGCAAGTAAAAATCTCCTGAGGCGGAAATCTGCGCGGCCTCATCGGTATTCAACCATTCAGTTACCCTATTTGAAGACTTTTCGATATGGGCATATTTCTCAAACCCCTTGTCAATAGCTATCAAAGCTGATTTCAAATGATTTTTAGAGGAATCGGCTATATTTTTCTTGAACAAGACAAATTTTGCGTCAAATGCTCCCCACGATGCTTGCCAATTCAGATCATAGTCCTGGCAATCCATAGACATCAGTTCCTCGATGCCTAACTCCTGCATCATCGGGAAGGCTATATAAGCATACTCAGAAGTTTTTAGCCTTTTCATACTTCTTCCGGTGGTATCGACCCCAGGACTAAGTAATTTTTCGATATAAGTTTCAAGTTCGGCATTAGGTCGATGCTGCAGAAAATTATAAACTTGCCAATATTGATAATGCCCATTTGCCACATCTTGATCAAGATAATAGGCATGCGCTAAATCGGCTTTTACATGATAATCATTTGGTTGCTGCTTGGATCGTTCCTTCAAGCTGTCAACAGTATACCGCAGTAGTACCTCTTTTATAGGTCGATTGTTCCTTAGTTTATGTAGCCGAGTGATATTTGGCTGTTTGCACCAAAAGTCCATCAGCAACCGCTCGTCTTCTTTGCTCAGGAACTCGCCAAAAAAGGCGTCAGGTTTAAATTTTCTAATTTTTTGATGGATGCTGGAAAAATTCTGTATAGGATATTTACTATAATTATGGGAAACACCTATTAATAAAACCTCAAGATCCTGTGCTTTGGCGTTGATCGAGATTAAAAAAAATAAATAAAAGATATACTTCATATTTTGTGTCCTCTTGTTTCGTTATTGGATGGTTCTTTATTCAGCTACACACTTGACATTACGGTTTATAAATTAGTTCCCAGGCTCTTATGCCATCTACAGGACTAAAAATACAAATAAATCTGTACATTTAACCGCAACGGCCAGGTATGTCTCGTCGTATGTTGATTAAATCTCATAATATGTTTTCGGCCGATGGAGAGATAGTTAGGTTGACGGATATAACATAGCGATTTAAAAAATTAAAAGATATTATTAAGCGATGGAATTTGAAAAATTAGTCAGCAGTATCCAAAGTACCGATGACGAGTTACAGCTCTCAACGATAAGCTGTGAACCAATCGCTCACTTTGCGCAACTGGCTGATAGGCTTATACATCATCGAATTTGAGCAAAAAGTTAAAGAAAGAGCAAAGTATGGTGAACAGCCATTCCCCGAGCTCGCCGAATCTATTAAATAAAGGGTCTATCTGTTACGAATTTAAAGCTATGCAGACAATTTCACATTGCATCCCCCCATCTAATATCTGCTGTAAAAGATGTTCTGATCAACAGTAACTTAAAAGGAATTCAAATTGGTCAGTCGCTGACTGTCCAATTACAAAGTACTGACTACAAGACAAATTCAATTCATCAGTTGACGACTGATGAATTGAAACAAGCGTTTCAACACCCCATAAAAAACGGGCCACTAACAGATCCTTTCGCAATTTTATCAAAAATTTCTTTTACTCACCTCATTTACTGTGTACCAGGCCAATGGAATAATCCTCGGCTATTTCCCAATCAGTATTTAAAATCTTGTAGCCATTAAAGGTAAAAGCCTCTCTTATGAACCGTTAAGGAAGGCTCCTTTTGTTAGATGTCTGCTTGAGCAAACTGTTAACCGGCTATGGGCTTTGATCTAATTTAAGGTTAGAAATATTATTGTTGGATTTCAGCTTATTCTTTGGTTAATAAAAGGGCTATATCCTGTTTTGCAAGCACATGGCCTTTATTGATAATATTACTCTTGAGATAAAGAAAACACTGATCGCTATGATCGAGTTTGCCTATAATCAGCTCAATAGCTTTTACATCCAACTTACTGATTTCTGCTGGAACTACTTTATTTGGGTCTACAATTAATTGTCCGTCTTTCCTAAATTCTTCGAGTCGCCAGGAGTATCCTTTCCAAGGTCCAGCAACCAATGTTGTCCGTTGAGCATCCATGGTAATTTGCCCTTTGTATGGCAAGTCGATACTATCAACCATGATCCTGTGGTCTTTTAAATCGATCGTTAGATATTTTAAATAATCGCCGAAATCTTTAGGTTCAAAATGAATACTGCTGTGCCTACGAATGATCTTAAGCGCTATAGCTCCAATTTTGTCTATTTTGATAGATTGCGAAAACTGCATAAAAGCGGCATACTCCGCTTCGCTAATACCCAGATTTTTGTGATATGGCATAGGTTGTCCCGGTTCCAATTCCTTCATTACGTTGAGAAACCACTGTTCATTGTCTTTGATGGCAAGTTTCATTTTCTCAACAATTGCAACCTGCGATGCATCCTGCCGGGGAATCCCCAACACCGCAGCGGTATAGTCACCTTCAGAAAGTAGTCTGTCAACGAATTGAACTGCGACAGCATTGCTGTCCACACTGGGTTGTTTTTGTGCGAAAACATCAATGGAAAGTACTAATGCCGCTAGCAGCCAAGACAAACAAATATATCGATATAGAAATGTCATGTTAAAGGTATTTGATTAATGAAATTACGGATTTATCCTAATAATCTTCCATCTTCCGCGCAAATCGACACTAAGTGCTCGCGAAAGAACTTTTGGTGACTTGTTCAAAGAGGTTATACAGTCTAGGGCCAAGACACCAACTATCCTATAAAAAAGGCCGCTTGAACAGTATCCAAGCGGCCGTAAAACCTAATATCGTTATATGATTATTTTCCTTTAGCTATCTCCGCCTGGACCCCATTTACAAACTCTACAGTGACGTTTGATAGTTCGGCTATCTCCGATATCGAAAACTTATTCAAAGACAAAAGGTTTTTTATTACCTCTGCTTTTCCTTCTGCTTTTCCTTCTGCTTTTCCTTCCGCTTTTCCTTTAGCCTCTCCTTCGGCTCTTCCCTCCGCCATTGCTTTTTCGCGCCCTCGTTTCAATAGCTCCTCCTGACTACTTCGGATACTCTCGGCATCCCATTTATTTCTTAAACTTGCGTTGTACATCTCTCGTTCCTCCGGTTTTAGTTTGCTATACTCTGCTAACTGAAATAACTTCTCAAAAATAGGCTTCCGCAAATAAGTGGAAAGTCCATTTAGCGAAGACATATTTTTGAGTACGTAAAGCCAACGATCTAAATCATTATCTATCTCTGCCTCAGCTTTAACAAAGTTAACCAATTCTATATATATAAAGCCTAGATCGTCATAAAATATTTTACCATGATCTCGATAACATAAGCAAATATCGTGCAAAAAACACTTCTCTTCGCCCGCATCAGGCATTGCAAATCCATCCATCAACACAATGATATAGACTTCACTAATTGCATAATTCCAAGACCTTCGATTGCCTTTGGGTGCCTGATCCGCAATTAATTTACTACTGTAGTAAAGCATGCGCTTTTTCAAATTAACCTGTGCCGTGCGCTGCACTTCAATTATAAACCGCTCCCCATTGTCTGCCGTACAGGTCAAATCAAAAATAACGGTGCCGATATCCTCTGTATCCCCGACATGTTCATTTTTGTTATAATACAGATCAGCAATAACCTTGCGACCTCTAAAGAGTTCGTTTAAAAAAGCAATGAGAAGATCTTTATTGGTATCTGATCCGAAAACTTTTTTAAAGCCATAATCTGTCGTGATATCGATATATTTCGACTGTTTCAATTCACTCATAATGCATTGTTTTAAATTGGTTAACAATTCAAATATAAGTAATTAAATATTGTAATACTAATATTTTTAGTATTACAATATTAGTATGTGTATGAATTAAAACAACGCCTCCGATCAAGAAGGTCATATCCATACTACTCATTTATTGTACTTTATTTTTCCAGCCTTTCACGGCATGATGCAAAAAGGGGTACTGCTAACAGGGACAAGGCAACGGGGCTTGCACTAACGATATACTTTATACGAGAGCAACTACGATATCACCGATAAGTACATGAAATCGAAACACCGGTTCCCCTGAGCGAAGCACTAGAAGTCCATCAGTTTTCTTCGGAAATTGAAGAAATTTTTAAGCAGATCATTTGGTCACTTATTCAAAGGGATTGTACAACATAGGGCTAAAAGATAGGATTTCTAGCATAAAAAAGGCTGAATGATCCAGCCCTGATGTATATAGTTATGATGCTTATGAAGGGATAATGGGTTTCGAAAAATGCTGGCTTGACAGGTGTAAAATCAAGCCAGCAAAAGCAATCGTCTTATTTTTCGTATTAGAAACAATTATAGGCGTAGTACCTGCTGAAGTTTTGTTTTTCTCTCTATTAAAAGGATTTGTCCATAAGGAATGAACAAATCCTTTTTTAGCTTGCTATAGACGTTGTTTTAACGATATAACTGACTGTAAGACAACCGAAAGAAGCACAAAAATTAAACCTATATAAAAACTAAAATTTACTTCTTTACCTTCATTGAAAAAAAGGAAAGCAATTATGATCGAATAGATAGGTTCCAAATTATAAGTTAGATTAACGGTAAACGCAGACAGTTTTTTTAGTACCTCTGCCACCATGACGTATAATGCCACCGTACAAAAAAGAGCCAGCAAGATAAGATATACAGTATCAGTCGCTGTTGGAATAAATCTCTGTTCGGGATTTAGGTAGTAAAACATAGGCAGGATAATTCCCAGGCCTATTGTTCCTCCCATCATCTGATAATAATTGATCAGCTTTGCGTCATATGATCTAACCAGCCTTTCATTGAAAATAGTATACAGGGCGGCAAATGCAGCCGAGGCAACACCAAATGCAATCCCCAGCTGATAGGATGAGTCAAAATGAAAAATAAAGCTTATTCCGATAAGTGTCATTGCGCTCAATAAAAGCTGGACCGGGCTGAACTTCTTTTTGTTGATCAGCGGTTCAAATATTGCCGTAAAAAAGCTGGTAAGGCAAAAACAGACCACACCGATGGATATGTTTGAATATTTAATACTGGCATAGAAAAATATCCAGTGTACTGTAATCAACAGGCCGATTTTTGAGATGTCAAAAATTTCTTTAAAAGACGATAATTTTTTGACATTGTAAAGTTTAAGGCCGATACATAATATAATGGAAGAAAATAGTACCCGATACCAGACAAGTGGAATTTCATTTAAGGAGATCATTTTACCGAATACACCGGTAAAGCCAGCAAGAAATACTGCTAAATGCAGCATTAAATATAATTTTTTCATACAAGTTATCTAATCCTAGAGGATCTTAAAAAATTAATGATTATTTACTTTAAAAAAAGCGCACACCAAAGCCAACCTACTCATGTGGCAAGGATTACACCATAATAGATATTCATTATTTTCTAGGAGGAGGAAGACAGCTTGTTCTGTTCATAGTACATTTATAAGCTGCAAATATACGATTTATAATAAAGAATCTTCCCGGCCTCGAAGATTAGCAAAGATTATATTTAAAGTTTCCGGTCTCCGAATAAGCACGCTATTATGTGTGGAATACGGAGACACTTATCTAAATTTGATTTGTAAATAAAAACCTGTAAATTCAATGGAAATTAACCTCTTTCCATTATGCAAAGTAACAATTGGTTAAACCAGTTTAAATATATCAAACGAAAAAGGGTATTTTTATTAATTACGCTATTAACTATTTTTTATAATACAAGCTCTGCGCAAAAAGATCCACAGCTCAGGGAAGCACTGTCTATCATGACAAAAGCATCTATTTCGGGAGATATCGAAGGTATTCTAAGTCAAACATCGCCACGAATAATTGAAAGCATGGGGGGGATAGATCAGGCAACAAAACTGACCAAGGAACTCTATTCTTCTCTTATAAAATACGGGGTTAAAATTGATTCCATGATCAATTATGTCGATATGGATGTCTCAAAAATTGATGGGATAGCGTATTGCTTTATTCCTCAAGTATTGGTAATGTCCATGCCTGAAAAAGACAAAATGGCGATCACTTCAGCTAACTTATTAGCATTAAAAGAGGACGAAACCAAAAAATGGACTTTTTTTAATTTCAATAAAATGGATCAGGAAAAAATTAATTTGTTTCTTCCGGAATTTAATGGCAAAATTTCTCTTCCTCCGGGTCTAGAAAAAAAAACATTAGTCGTGCAGAAAGATGAAGTAGCTAAAACTGTCGATCATCTCATGAAACTGATTGATGAATCTGCGAAAAGACAGGACTAAATTAAAGCCAATTGATTCGGAATGCTTACCCAGTCATTTATTGAAATTCTTATTAGTGAATTACATTTAAAGTATACCACAATAAACGATCAAATACGATGAGTTTGAATAAAAAGTTATTTAAAGTACTAAATTCCAAAATACTTCAAGGAATTTTGATAGCCAATATTTTCGCTTTCCTCGTCATCGGCATCCAGTCCTCATTGGCGCCTAAGGATACAGGTATACTTGTCTTTTCAGAGTTTGTAATTATTCCAATGTTAATGGGTATTATCACGGCTTGGTTTTGGAAAGATATAGAAATAAGGGGAAAACAAATAACTGGATATTCTATCCTGAATGGTCTTATCGCCATTTTAATGAGTTTTTTCTTCTTAGGTGAGGGCTTTATTTGTCTCCTAATTGTTTCGCCCCTTATTTTTGGCTTTATCATCTCCGGGGCCTTTATTGGAAGGGCAATGTTTAAAAAGAGAAATCAAAAATTGAATATAAGCATTGGGAGCCTATTACTGGGGATTTTTATTGTTGACTCCTTGAGCGACCATTATCATGAAAATATGGTTTCTGATGAAATCTTAATTCATGCGAGTACCGCAGAGGTATGGCAACACGTGGTCGCCTTTGATCCGATATCCCAGAAGGAAAACTATTGGCTCTTTAAAATTGGGATGCCGAGCCCTATGGCGACTACGGTAAGCGAGCATAAACTGGGTGCAAACCGAAAATGTATTTTTAGCAATGGGTATATCTTCGATGAGAAGATTGTAAAATTTGATGTCAATAAAAACCTAATTTTTGATATCGTTGATCAACCCAAAGACCCTGAAATTATGGGCCACATTGATATTAAAAGAGGTCAATTTATATTGAAGGATAATGGAAATGGTACCACCACTCTTATTGGAAACAGTTGGTATAACCTCCATGTGTTCCCTACCTGGTACTATGATCTTTGGGCAGAAAGTATCACCAGAAATGTCCATTTTAGAGTCATGGAGCATATTAAATTATTAAGCGAAAGATAGCCTATGTTTTCTTTTGTAGTAAATAGAGTCGGCTTTTTAAAGGATATCCCTTTATTCGCCATTATATTTGATAGTCTCATGAGATTCTGGATGTTTTTTACCAAGCCTGAGCTATTGGATTGGATCGACGATCTGGAAGAAAATGTGACACAAATGCCTGGAACTACGGTTGGAATACATAAATATGGTGGGACTGAGTTTAATTATATGGGAAAAGAGTTTGCACATGTACATAGCAATGGCTTATTGGACATCTTATTAAATAAAGAACTAAAACAATCGCTAATGACTGAAGGAAAAATTAAGGACCATCATCTATTTAAAAATTCAGGATGGATAAGTTTTTACCTTCAGAATAAACAAGACCTAGGCTACGCGTGTTACCTCCTGAACAAGGCCTACGACCACACCAAACAAAAGCAGAATTCTATACAGCTAGATACTATATGAAAACTATTCTATACTTTTAGCAAAACATGTTGTTCTTTAAGCTTTCTCAATAACACATACTTATCGGGCAAACAATGGTTTTGGAGCCAGCTGAACACCGGAGTGTGTCCCGATATTTAATGCTTCGATTTCACATACGGACAGTAGCACAAATATTATAAAAAGATATGATTTAAAGCCTGGACAAAGTCAAAGAAGTGTTCAAAGAATTTCCCGCCCTGTACAAGTAATTGGAATCAGCATAGTCAGTTTACAGAAAAAAAATTGTAAGCTACTTGTGCAAACTTCGGTCTGGCTTATCCCAATAAGTAGCTACCAAATGTTTTAAAAGTCCGGTATACGCCTTTACTTGGGAAGACTGGCTAAAAGCATAGAATTGATCGTGGGTAGTATGAAAGCCCATATAGAAAAGCCAGAATCCCAGAGAGAGGTAAGGTACGACAACCAATTCCTGTTCACTTATAGGACGGTTTGCGCGATATCCATCAAGAAAAATGGCATAGGCATCATTGGCCGCCTGCTGCGTCATCCTTCCAGTGTATACTTCCAGCATAAGGTGTTGCCAAAAGGACATGATATCATTCACCAGCCAGCCATAGCCCATAAAATCAAAGTCAAAAAAGGTAATCGAATTACCTTCAAAATGAAAGTTTTTGGGAAGGAAGTCAAAGTGACAATAGCCTTTTGAGAAGTGAAATGTATTTAGTTGAGACAGTTTATTCTCTACCTGTTGCGCTGCCTGCAAAAGCCAGGCATGTCCTTCTGGATCCTCTGCAAAAACGGGTTTCAACATTTCGAGGGGCTTAAAAAGGGTTGTTTTGAGATCAAAATTCCACCGCTCTTCTCCCAGCCTGATTTCTGATGATATATTATGAAAGCGCGCCATTTCATGGCCTAAGATGTGAAGTTGGTTTTCATTCAGCAGCTTTACTGTATTACCGGGTGCATAGCTCAATAGCACCGCATGCCTTTCCCCTTCAACCGCTTCAAACTGCTGAATAGCGTTTCCGAAAATATCCAAAATGGGATAAGACACGGATACGTTCGCCTGTTTCAACGCCAAAAGCAATTCCACTTCCTCTTTTATTTGCGGCAAACTTCGATGAGAAGAACGATAAACCCGAAGTATAAAGCGGGTGTCAGATGATTGAACCAAATAGGTATCGCCTACTCCTCGCACCAGGAGTTTACATTGAACGTCGCTTACTCCGTATTTTTCTGAGACCACCGAGGATAGCGCAATTGGGCAAAGGGTAGAATAAGTTGCAGGGAAAACCGCTTTCATAGGACAAAGATATAATCCTAATATTATATTGTAAAGTAAATTCGTGACTACCAAGGTTTGATATATGTACAAAAAATAGATACTACTGCCTCTGCGAGCGATCTTAAGCGCTATCGGTATGTGTAAACCCAGCAGAAAGGTATGACATCGCAAGAACACAAAGATCGTTAAGCATACAAAAGAACTGACCAACTACATGATAAACAATAAATGTATTTTGTGCGCAAGCTCGTTCCGAAAAGTGACATTAATTTACTTGATTATTCTACCTCTTAACAATATATTATAGCTATATTTACACTAAATTTTTTAGTTATTTAATGAACGGAAAATTATATTATACCGATCAAAAGATATCCTTCGATGTTGCTAAAAATCAAACTGACAAAGGAGATAGCGTACAAAACTGGGATTATGTTCCACCCAGCTTGCCCTTAAAACGAGGAATATCTTCTGTAAAGATGAGAGGGATTGATGATGCTCCACAAGAGCTAAGACAGCTTAACCAGATGTTCGAAGACGAGCCATGGTCAGTGCTGCGGAAAAAATCGTTTTATGAACAAGCCCTGGTTATGGTAGACTTTGAGGACGATGCGGATATCGTTCCTTTTTCTGAATATTTTCCTGTCTATAGGAGCATGAACACAGCTCAACTTAGAAGCTATTTTACGTTCAGAAAATTAATACGCCGTGGAGAATATCCAGATGTAGGACTGTCCTATATATTCGTATATATCTATGAAATATTAATGCAGATCGGAATTGAAAATCCCAATATTGGCTTGGATATCCTTAAGAATCTTAAGGATGCATATTCCTTCAGTCAGCCAAAAGTAATCCGATATCTGGATCTTTGGATGCAGGACTATGTTGTGTATTATAGGCTTACAAACCGCGTTGGAGAATTTTTCATCCAAGAAAAACAGGAAGATGATCTTGCAGCATTACTATCGGATTATAAGGACATCAACGAAACTCTTTTATTTGATACGGCATCGTTAATTGCTTCCTACAAAATAAAAAATGGTGCTTTATTCAAAAAATATCCTGATGATGTGACATCTGTCGCTGCACGCACAATCAAAGCAGCCATCCCTATTTACGAACAAAGAACTACTCATCACATAGAAGAACTTTGTCTAGGGCTGAAAAAACAGACTCCACATCCCATATTTGCCTCCGCTGTGTTCTATAGGCCAGATGCCCCAAAGGAGAATTCCTTTCAGATATCGCCACGGCGAAAATATTACTGCAAGGGAGGACTATGGTCGAAAGACACTTTTAGGGATAAAATATTTCAAAAAAAAGGAGAACCTTTTGGACTTATCCTACAGGAGACTGACAGAAGGTTGCGCATCAGCATGCATTTAAAATTCTCCATGGCAAAGAAGATAGCTGACCCTATAGTCGAAAATGCCATTCAAAAAGCAATAGATCAGTACCTACTGGAAAAAGCAGAAGAAGCACGTCCAAAGATAAACGTTGATTTCACCAAATTGGATAAGATAAGATCCGATGCCGATATCATCAGGGATGCGCTTCTAAGTGAGGAGGAAATTGAAAAAGATCTCCTTCCTACAGATAATCAGTTGAAAGACACCCCGGAAATAGCGGAAGAACCTCCCACTCCCTGCCGGAATAATTCGATTTTTTCCGACCAGGAGGTGAGCTTTTTACAATTACTTGTGAAAAGTGGTGACTGGAAAAATTACCTCCGTAATATCCGTTTGCCAATAGGTGTTATAACCGATAGCATAAACGAAAAAACAATGGTGGATATACAGGATATCGTTATTGTAGATGAAGGCGATGGACCTACATTACTCAGTGACTATATAGATTATATTATCAAAATGATATAGAAGCAAAAGGAAATGACAGAAAAAAATAATAAATCAGTTACAATACCCCGACGTATAGCTCAGACCCTGCTCAACGCTCTTAAGGGAGGTGTTGTGCCCCGTGTAGGATTGCCCTATATAACGGTGGGCAGGAGAAAGGAAATGGAAGCGTTGTTGCACGATGCGGAAATCGTCAGTGAGGGCGGTGCTTCTTTTCGCATGATCGTAGGCAAATATGGAAGTGGAAAATCTTTTCTATTGCAAACCCTTCGGAACTATGCGATGGACCGAAACTTCGTAGTGGTAGATGCCGATCTATCGCCTGAGCGGCGCCTGCACGGCAATAATGGTCAGGGATTAGCGACGTATCGCGAAATGATCAAGAACTTGAGCGTAAAGACACGGCCTGAAAGCGGCGCACTGAGCATGCTATTGGACAAATGGATCGATTCGCTGCAGACCGAAACGGCCGAGACTGCTAATATTAGCCCGGAAGACCCTATTTTTACCCAGAAAGTGGAGCAGAAAATTTTTGCTGTGATCCACGCGATGCAGGAACTGGTACATGGTTTTGACTTTGCGAAATTGCTCACCATGTATTACCGGGCATTTATCGAGGGTGATGATGATCTTAAGGCAAAAGTGCTCAAATGGTTCCGCGGAGAGTATAACACAAAGACCGAGGCGCGGCAGGAACTTGGGGTAAACGTAATTATTACAGATGATGACTGGTACGATTACCTGAAACTGTTTGCCTTTTTTTTCCGACAAGCAGGTTATAAGGGGATGATGGTTTTTGTGGACGAACTGGTGAATATCTATAAAATCCCAAATAGTATCGCAAGGCAATATAATTACGAAAAAATCCTTTCTATCTATAATGACGCACTGCAGGGCAAGGCCCAATATGTTGGAATCATTATGAGTGGTACTCCCCAATGCGTAGAGGATATTCGAAGGGGAATGTATAGTTATGAGGCGCTGCGTTCACGTTTGCAAGATGGTAAATTTGCACAGCAGGGCCTGCAGGATATGCGTGCTCCAGTACTCCGGCTTCAGCCATTAACAAGTGAAGAAATGATGGTACTCACTGAAAAAATAGCTAACATCCATTCCAGCCTGTACAATTACGAATGTAAATTAACGGATGTAGATCTATTGGATTTTATAAAAATAGAATTCGGAAGGATCGGCGCGGCATCAAACATTACCCCGCGTGAGGTGATACGGGATTTTATTGAACTGCTCGATATCCTTTACCAGAATCCTGACACCGATATCAAAACGCTCCTTGGTTCAGAAGCATTTGACTATGCAAAGCCAGAACTGGAAAATAAGGACATTGATCCCCTGTTTGCAAAATTCACCCTATAGGAAATTTATCCGAGATTCTCGAAACACCGAATTAAATATGGACACCTTTTCGCGATATTCACCTTTAATAAAAGAGTATATCTATCAGAATGGCTGGAATAAACTTCGTGCCATTCAGGCGGCTGCAGGAGAGGCAATATTCAATACGGATGAAAATGTACTTTTATCTGCCTCCACCGCATCAGGAAAAACGGAAGCGGCTTTCTTTCCAGTCATTACCATGATGCAGGAGGACCCTCCTACATCTATAGGCTGTTTGTACATTGCTCCCTTAAAGGCGCTTATCAACGACCAGTTCATCCGCCTGAACGATATCTGTGCGGAAAGCGGTATCCCTGTCTGGCACTGGCACGGCGATGTTTCGCAGTCGAGGAAAAAGAAAATGATGAAAGATCCGTCGGGCATCCTGCAGATCACCCCGGAATCACTTGAAGCCATGCTGCTACACCGTCACTCACAGATCCCCCATCTTTTTGGTGACCTCCGTTTTGTCGTCATTGACGAAATCCACTCTTTTCTCAGGGGGGACCGTGGTGGACAGACTTTATCACTGATCGAGAGGCTGTCGCGCCTTGCGGGTGTCAATCCCAGAAGAATAGGGCTCTCTGCCACCATAGGTGATACGCGAATTGTCGGCGAGTTTCTTTCGGCGGGAACCGGCCGTGGCACTGTTATACCACGTATCCAAAGTGGAGGAGCTGAATGGCACCTGTCCATGCAGCATTTTTTTACGACTGGGGCACAAGCGCATGAAACAAAGGGGAAAGGTGAAGCGGATGGCGATGCTTCAGAACCTGCGACAGATATCGCGCCCAAAAATGCAGATCCCGGTATTGGCTATATTTTTGAACATACCAGAGGTCATAAATGTCTTGTTTTCTCCAATTCACGTGAAGAGTGCGAGGTGGTAACAGCTACCTTACGCCAATACTGCGAGGTGAAACGTGAACCGGACCGTTTTCTCATACACCACGGAAACCTCTCTGTCTCCTACCGTGAAAGTGCGGAAGATATGATGAAACAAGAAGATAGCCTGATCACAGTCTGTACGACTTCTACGCTGGAACTTGGTATAGACATCGGTCGCCTGGAGCGGGCCTTTCAGATAGATGCTCCCTTCACAGTTTCTTCATTTCTGCAAAGAATGGGAAGAACGGGAAGGCGAAATGCACCTTCGGAAATGTTGTTTGTGATACGCGAAGAACATGCTGAGGCTCGTGCGCTACTGCCCGAGACTATTCCGTGGAAACTGCTTCAAGGGATCGCACTGATCCAACTGTACCTTGAGGAGCGTTGGGTAGAACCGCCTCGCACCGGGCGTCTGCCCTATAGCCTGCTGTATCATCAGACGATGAGCACTCTTGCCTCGGGGGGTGAAATGACACCTGCTGAACTTGCCTCCCGTGTCCTTTCGCTTGCTTATTTCCAGCATATAACAGCTGATGATTTTCGGGTACTGCTGCGGCACCTGCTCAGCATGGACCACCTTCAGCAGACGGAGAATGGCGGACTTATCTTGGGGCTTGCTGGTGAACGTATTGTCAACAACTTTAAATTTTATGCCGTATTTCAGGAGAATGAGGAATACAGTGTCCGATGGGATTCCGAGGAATTGGGTACCATTGTAAAACCACCTCCCCTTAACGATAAAATTGCAATTGCCGGTCGCGTCTGGGTCGTGGAGGAGGTTGACCGTAACAGCCATGTGGTCTATTGCCATCCGGTAAAAGGAATCGTGCCTGCTTACTTTGGTGATGAACCCGGAGATATCCATACAAAAATCCTGCAACGGATGCATCTGTTGCTGCAACAGGATGATACGTACCCCTATTTGCTTAAAAATGCGATAGCAAGACTTGCTCAAGCACGAGATATCGCTGCCAGATCCTTCCTTGATAAAAAAACACTGATCCCTCTTGGTGGTAAGATGTATGGTTTGTTTCCCTGGCTCGGAAGTTATGCCTTTCTAGCACTGGAGCGTTTCCTTCGCATTAAATGTGGCCCGGCTCTCGGTCTTAAGGCATTTGACTCAAAACGGCCCTATTATATCCAGTTTACGATGAACGTCAGTGAGCAGGATTTTTACCGAATTGTAGAGGAAGAGATAAAAAAGGATATAGACCCGATGACATTGCTTTATCCGAAAGAAGCACCGATATTTGACAAATATGATGATATTCTGCCGGAAGAGCTCACACGGAAAGGTTTTGCGATGGGTGTTTTAGACGTAAAGGCGATGAAGCAAAGCGTACTAAATTGGTTGGATTTACAAATACGGACGAGCAATCTCATCCGCTAAGGCAAGGTTTTCTGCGCGCTTGTTGATATCAGCTTTTTCTAAGGCATCAATCAAATTTTGTTTATCGAGATCCCTGCAATAAGCCGGCTCACCAGGTTGTTGTCGCCAGGATGAAGCAATCGCACCAGCATCGATGGCGTCAAATCCGATTTCATCAATCAATTGCATGATGGAAAGTTTGTCAGCTAAATTGTCACCTGCAACCGACAAAGCAATACGGCCAGGGTTCTCTTTGGGTAGTGCTTTTGCAGCCAGGCTTCCTGCAACAATATTGTTGAATGCTTTTATCACAGGATGACCGATTACTTTTGCCACCCATTCGCTGTCTGTTAAACCATTTTCGATGTCTATATTTCTGCCATCTCTTGAGGGATAATAATTGCCTGAATGGATGATTATCGCTTTTGATATGGATAAAATTGAAACTGGAAGATTTGGGATAGCTTTTTCTGGAATAGCTATAATAATAAGATCTTCTGCAGCAGCAGCTTCTTCCACCGTTCCAGCAATAGCACCTGTTTTTTCAACAACTTCTGTCAACGATGCGGGCCCACGTGAATTGGAGATGATTACTTCGTGTCCTAAATTTATTAAATACTTGGCAAGCGTACCGCCAATATTTCCTGAACCAATAATTCCTATTTTCATCCTTTAACCATTTTATGATGTTACAAAATTAACAATCATTTTGTTTGTTTTACGACATGCTTTCCCGAAGGAAAGCGAAATAGATTTCCCGTTTAAAAAATTAATTCTACTTTCCTTTAGGAAAGTACTATCTTTTGGTAAGTATAATTCAGTTAATTTTGCACTCTAAGATTTTGCTGTTTAACAGCATCAATAAGATTGGTATCATGAGTCAAAATAGAACATTGAAATTATCCGCAGGGATTGCCGGAACCGGCTGGAACTACACGTCGTGGATGCATAAAGATATGCCTGCCGATGCGGGGGAAAATGTGGATTTTTATGTAGAGCAAGCACAGATTGCCGAAGCTGCCAAATTTGAAACCCTCTTTTTGTTTGATGTCAGCCACGTTGGTGCAGGCAATATTCCGCATTACCTAAGCATGTTTGACGGCGCAACCATCATGTCTGCTATTGCAATGAAGACCAGTAAAATTGGGCTTTCTTTTACAGCTTCATCGTCTTACACGGATCCTTACAATATTGCAAGACAGGTATTATCACTTGATAAAATAAGCAAGGGGCGTGCTTCCTTAAATGCTATTACTTCCAATCCTGGTGGAATGGTCAATTTCAGCCGTGGGCATTTGGGCAAGTCTGACCAATATCCAATGCATAGAGAGTTTTTAGACATTCTGCTGGGACTCTGGGATACTTATGAAGATGATGCTTTTCCAAGGAATAAAGAGACTGGCGTCTTCTTAAAACCGGATAAAATGCATACCATTAATTACCGTGGTGCGTATTTCTCCGTGGATGGACCGCTCAATATCAGTCGTTCCGTGCAAGGCCGACCGGTATTGTACACAGCTGGCTCGTCGACCACTTTTGTAGATATCGCAACAAGCTATACAGACGGCGCCTTTATAGCCGGGCCAAGTTTGGAACACGCCCTTTACACTGCTACCGCCTTACGAAATAAACTAATCGAGAAAAATAGGTCTCCCGAAAATTTTGTGATCGCTACTTCGCAAAATGCTATTGTTGGAAAGACTGACGCAGAAGCCCAGCAGAAATATATGGAACTGGTATCCCTCGACCGATATAGAGCGATGCCAGCACCTTTGTTTTTTGGATCTGCTGAAAGAGTGGCTAATCAGGTGCAGCAATGGTATGAGGCAGGGGCCATGGATATGCTGGTCGTAACGCAGGATTATCCGACTGGATTGGCCGATTTTGCTGAGCTGGTCGTTCCTATTTTACAGGATAGAGGAATTTTCCATAGAGAATACAAGGCAGATACGTTAAGAGAAAATCTGGACCTGAAAAAACCTTTATTCCGAAAAATTTAAAACCATGAATGCTTATCAGCATTTTAAATAATCATTAAAAATAAAAAAATGAAAACGAATATAAAATATTCCATATTGGAGTTGGCAACAGTATCACAAAATACCTCTGTGAAAGAAACATTGAATAACACGATAGCGCTTGCCAAAGTAGCGGAAGAAAATGGCTATGAAAGATATTGGTTCGCCGAACATCATAATTCGCATACTGTTGCCAGCTCAGCAACTGCTGTTTTGATCGGGTATGTAGCAGAAAACACCGAGCGCATAAAAGTAGGTTCGGGTGGTGTAATGTTGCCCAACCATTCGCCACTTATTGTAGCAGAACAGTTTGGAACCTTAGCACAATTGTATCCACACCGCATTGATCTGGGGTTGGGGAGAGCTGTAGGAACAGACAGTGCAACGGCACAGGCCATCCGTTCGGATTCGTTTCAGGCTGCACATTCTTTTCCCGATGAAATTGGGAAAATACAGCGTTACTTTTCTGAGGAAAACAAATCTGCCAAAGTAAGAGTTCCTATGGCTGAAGGTATGGACGTTCCGATTTTTATATTAGGCTCGAGCACTGACAGTGCTCATCTGGCTGCCCAAAAAGGACTGCCCTACGCTTTTGCCAGTCACTTTGCTTCTACGCATCTGTACAATGCCCTTCGCATATATGAACAGGAGTTCCAACCTTCTGAATTCTTAAAAGCACCTTATACCATCGCTGGTATCAATGTAATCCTGGCAGATACGAATGCGGAAGCAGAAAAATTATTCACGTCATTGATCGGAATGTTTTATGGAATGTTAACTGGAAATATGCAAAGCGTACAGCCACCAACAGCAATGACAGATGAATGGCGGGAGATCTTTAATCATCCACAGGTGAATCAGATGCTAAAATTTTCTTTTGTTGGTGATAAAGAGACCGTAAAAAAACAGGTCATCAATTTTCTGGAAGAAACTAATGTAGATGAACTAATTGCAGTTTCAACAATGTATTCGGCTGAAGACCGCATAAAATCAGCGCAAATATTTGCAGAGGTGATGAAAGAAATTAATGTAAATTTAGCAACTCAATAAGCTTAATTATGGCACAGAAAAAAATGCATTGTGATTGCCTTGCGACCATCAAGCCCGTTCGCGATACTTTAGATGTCATCAACGGTAAATGGAAATTGCCGATTATTATTTCCATAGGTGTCGGAAATGACCGCTTTACCGATATTCAGGAGAGTATTCCAGGCATTACACCGAAGGTTTTGGCCAAAGAGCTAAAAGATCTAGAACAGCATAAACTAATCTTACGAACAGTTATCGATGAGTATCCTGTTAAGATCTCTTATCAATTGGAACCTTATGCCGATACCTTAACACCGATAATTTATGCATTGAAAGATTGGGGGCTAAACCATCGGAAGGTGGTAACAGCAGAATAAAAAGACAACTATTGTATTGGTTGTAAACAGAATTGGCATCAATATAATAATATTCTCATCCAGTATTCGTTGTATTATCTCTTCGAAATTCAAAACCTGCATTGCTGTTTTTATAATTTAGAGAATAAGAAACAGAAAATGTTACACATTAAATAAAAAAAGCGTGAAATATCAATCGTCTCCTTGGTTAAAAATTGATTTGTCATATTCTTTTGATTTTATGTGTATAGCAAAGTATGGTGATATGACTATCTCAGTAAAATAAGGCTTGTATTATAGCAATAACTTCATTCCAATGGAAAGATTTCGTCCTGGAAGGGGAGCAAGATATTTGAGTATGGAATTTTGCGGGCGTGCTTCTACATTCAATAGATTATTTCCTGAAATAAAATAGACGAATTCATATCGTTTTATATTCACCTTGTAACTCAATTGTCCTGATAGCAAGGAATAAGCGGGCATAGCCGGTTCAACATTGATATTTTTGCCTAAATAACGTTGTCTCAGATATCGGTCGAAATTGGCGTTCCCAGAAAACTTTTTGTATTGCAGTGCAATAGATAGTCCATATCTACTGGTTGGTAGGTTGGGCATATAGTCTCCTTCTGCCCATTTACGCATGCTGTCATCCGATGTATTTATATTTTTGACCAAATCGGCGAAAGCATTTAACACAACATGACAATCTGTTGCCCATACATGTGTGTAGCCTCCCTCTAGCTCCCAGCCCCGGATCTCGGTATCTGATGCACGCCATTCCTTAACCAAAAAGCCACCAGAACGGGAAATGCCGGTGTGGGCCAAATAGAGATAATTTTTAAAAAAACTGTGGTAATGAGTCGCGGAAAACTTTAATCCACCATGTTTTATCCCTCCGGATAACTCATAGGAATCTGAGCTTTCCTTGTCAAGGCGATCATCGCCATTTTCTTCCACCAGGATTGCAAAATGGTCATTTCCGGCGTAAAGTTCATTCACCCCTGGGGCACGTTCGGCATGTGAATAGGTAGCTTGTAGATAGGCAATGTCAAAAATTGAATAGCTGATATCGGCCGAAAAGTGATTTAAGCTAAAATCTCGGGCCGAAAGATGACCTCCGGCAAGCCCCCTGCTCCGCTGGTAGGTAGGATCGCTCAATGTACGTCGGGCAATCCAGTCATGTCGATATCCTAAATGAAGCGCAATTGGATTAAGATCTATTGTCTGCAAGGTAAAGATACCGCCCTCTCGACTTAAATTATTGGGAATATAACGTCGATCCCCCTCGCCCTTTAAGGCTACAAACGAAAAATCAAATCCGCTCACCCCGGACCAAAAACGGGCGAATTGTTGGGTTATCTCCGATCGAACCGCATGCCGCTCGCTATCAAACCTATTGACACGATATCTGCCTAAAATCTCTCGATCATCAGATAATTCACCTCTATAGCTAAATTTAATCTCCGAGATCAACTGTGTTTTGGGCTTAAAAGCAGATTCTAATTGCCAGGCATAGGAATAGGTACGTGTATTGATCGCTTCATATATCGGAGTCCAAACCGTGGTGTGGCTATGAACAGGCTTGTTACGCTGCGCAAAACCGGGAATACCATAATAACTCTCAAGAGCGTAAAGTCCCAGTCCTATTCGAAAGTTGTCCCTGATATAACTTGTTCCTGCATGGACAGACCGTCTCTCGGCATGGCTATTGGGCATCAGGCCGCGCTCAACAGGGACGTAATCCGTAATCCCATGAATGACTTCGGTATACAGTGGTGTCTTTGGATCCTGTCCAGAGATATATTTGTCATTTTGTGGATTTAACACCTTTACTCCATTGATAAAGGAATAATTTTCAAAAGTATATAAATCAGCTTCGGACAGGCCCCACTTTGGATCTGCCATATTATCGAGTACAAACTGGCTCAGATAAGGATAAAGCGTCAGATTCCGAATCGTTTCGCGGTCTACATTTACCTGCGCCATCGCGGCTGTCAGATGATCGATCTTGGGATCATAAGCAATCGGTGCTTTGGTATTACCCGGGATCTTGAGGTCTCCATGCGCGAGCCTTGTCGCACCGATATGTCCCACCCAATACTTGCCGACGTTTGTATTGAAGGCAAGCGATTGTCTACTTCCACTATTGGTTCCAAACTCCGCACTCGCCTGACCTGAAATCCCCCTTTGTAAACGGGTAATCGGAATGCTGTTGTCGCTGAGATTGACAGCTCCACCAATCGCCTTTCCACCAAATAATACGCTTGCTGCTCCCTTGTACACTTCTATTTCCCGGAGATTATCCATATCAATATTTGGGTTGAGGTTTGGACTGATTCCCGATAGATCATTGATCGAAAGACCATTGGACAGAATATTCACCCTGCTGCCGCTTAAACTGCGTATCATTGGAATTCCCGAATTGGGGCCAAAAGAAGCGTTTTGTACCCCAGAAATATGGCTCAATGTTTCGCCGACTGTTTGCGCCTGTATACGATCCAGCTGTTTCCGATCCAGCCTTGTCTTTTGCCCATAGCCTGGCACATGGCCAGTTGCCACCGCTGTGGGCAACTCGATAATGCGTAATGTATCGACTGTCGATTGGGTCTGCGCATGTGTAGATCTTGCTGTCAATAACATCAACAGAGATGCTAAAAATAATTTATTCTGATACTGTAACATAGTGTACTGTATTCCTGTTTGAGCTGCAAAAATAGAAAAGAAAATAGTAATTGCAATATTGTTGCATTAATAATTTACAATCATTACCTTCGTCAAAATTTTACACCTTATGAAATATATCAATACACAAATCGTTATTGCGGGGGCATTGATTCTCCTACTCGGCGCTGCATCATCCTGTAAAAAAGAGACAGCTCCTACTCCTACTGAAATCTCGCTTTCGTTACCTTCACAGGTCAGCCTTCGCTACGGCGAAACACAGGAGATTAATCTACCGAAAGACCTATCTTCAAACACTGGACTTACTTTCAGTTTTGACTTTTCCCAAACAGGTGAAATCAATTTGGGAAATGGGAGTAAACTCAGTGATAAATTGAACCAGGCTATTAAATTTGATAGTGAAAAACAGAGTATTCAGATTAACAGCGCCCTACTCTATCCAAATGGAGCTCAATCCAACGACGCACGCATTCCCGACGATTATAAAGTCACTGTGATAGCCAAAGAATCTCATGGTACTGTGGTAGCAAAAGAGGGTTTCTCGATTAGGATATTGGCTGGATCAATTGCTATCAAAGGCCTAAAAAACGGAGATGAGTTACCTTATTCTTATGTACTGTATAATGACCAATCTACTGATTTTGAAATAGATCCTCTTGGTATCCCGATTACTGGTGCTAGCTTTCATTTGGTAAAAAAGGACGGACAGGAAAATATTGCATCAATCTCTGGTACTCATATCAAGTTATCAAAAGATGCTGGCGATCCGGAAAAGAAAGCTGAAAAGTCGTTCGAGCTGACTCCCGAATTGAGGAAAGATGGTTTTCCTATTGCTTCCACCACCTTTAGGGTCATTCTGATTCCACAGATTAAATTTTTGTTTGGACAATATTATCCCGATCTAAACCTTACGATTGACTTTAGCCTGATACATATCGGTCTTTCAAATGGTTATGTCTCTGCAGCTCCAACACTATATCCGGAAAAATATAAATCTACATTTGAACTGGTTTCAATAGAAAAAGATGGAATTGCATTTGCTGATAGCGAAAAGCTGTTTAACGTAAATACACAAACAGGTGCGGTGTCCGTGAAAAAAAGCGACAGCTTAAAGGCGGGTAGCTATAAGGTGACAATAAAGGCACTGACAACCACTGGCCTAGCATTTACAACTAACCTCACCTTAGCGATGGCTGAAGAATAATAAAAATACCCAGGTTACAGTAATAAAATAATTACTGTAACCTCTCTCTTAATTAGCATTACAATACTTCGTTGGAAGTAAACTCAGATCCAGTTAATCATGCCTCTCCCCGAATTTAGCGTGTTGTAAAATAGAAACCCCGCTGTTTTGACCTGTTTTTCGATAAACATTTCAGATGTGAGATCCCAAACAGTCCTCATAAAGCTGATCCTAACGGAAATTTTATAGACGCGATTGTATAAAGGATAAAAATGCTTTATTATTACCTAATTGTTTTACAATAGGTATCCTCAAGAACCTTCAACCGGCCTCGATGTATAGCAATTTTTGCAATCAAATTTAAAAATGGTTCAGCAATTTTCATTATTCCGGTCATCTTGGAGTTATTCAGATATATGAAAATTGCAAGGTTTGAAAACTTTTTAGGAATTCCATTGCTATTTGTAAGGCCATCCTTAGCCAGCCCTAGTAGAATAAGTGAAGCCTTCTCAAATAATATATTTCCAGGATCTATGGTAGTTCGTATCCGACACGCATTATTCGATCTGTTGTTAAAAAGATGCTTCTCATTGGCAGAAATACTTATCTCGTCCCCAGCCTTGAGCCGATAACGTTTACCGCCCTTACCTACTTCCAGTTCGCCTGCCAATATTTCAAATTTTTCTGAAAATAAGGTATGGTAATGCCAGGGGGTTTTTGCTCCAGGAAGCAGATCACACTCCGTAACGGTGGGCCCACCATTAGTTGCGGACTGAATTAAATTAAAGGATATTTGTTTGTCAGAACTGATTTTTGCTGGTTTTTGGATTAAAAGTATCGGGCCGATAATGATGCAGATACCAGTAGCGATCCAATGAGCAATCGTATGCTGCCAATCGCCTCCATTTCCGTCCATTACGATCAGCAAGTCTCCCAGTGGCACAATAGTCGCGGAAAGCAGCGCTATGCCAAGCGCCTTCTTTTGCTTTGTCACTGCTAATAGTAGTAGAAGCATCCCGGAAAATATATCCCTTACTCCTTTGATGTAATGAAAGGAATAATCATCATTGGTATCGGTGAAGATGCCAAAATCGAATTCGGCTTGAACTGGTGAAATTAAAAACCTAAGACCAATAAACAATAATCCTACCGCGGTCAAAATTGAAATGATGTAACAAATTCTCGTTGTCATAATATTTGCTTTTTAAGTTGACAACAAATTTATCTGTATCCATTTCACGTTTCATGCACCTGGGTTAACAAATCATTTTTTATGCAGATTCCTACTCCGTATGCGACTTAGCGATTGTGGTTTAACCCCCACATAGGAAGCAATGTAATACTGCGGGATACGCTGAAGCAGATCAGGATATTCTTTTATAAATTTTTCGTAGCGAAGTTCCGGTGAGTCTGTATAGAATGAATTCAGCCCCTGTAAAGTCTTGACAAATACTTTCTCGATAACAAGCCTTCCGAAACGTTCTCCGCTTTTTAGTGAACTATAAAATTTTTGAAGATCGTCATATCCGATGACCAATACAGTACAGTCTTCCAAGGATTGGA
Organism: Sphingobacterium prati; assembly: GCF_013167215.1. Lineage (GTDB taxonomy): Bacteria > Bacteroidota > Bacteroidia > Sphingobacteriales > Sphingobacteriaceae > Sphingobacterium > Sphingobacterium prati. Next base: position 40,790 of record NZ_JABJWY010000007.1, on the reverse strand, counting down.
TAATTTGCCGGGATGGCTGTTGGGGCAGAAAACTTTCATTGTTGCATATAAAATCAGATTCTTGGGCAAATCCATAAGTCTTCTCTTCCCCATCGTCATTAATATAATAGCGCATTACACCGCTGACCATAAAGCCAACGTTTCGGCAAACGTCACCTTCATTCAGAAAAAAATCGCCCTTACCATATTTTTTTTCATGGAAAAGCCTGGTAATTAACTCCTTTTCATCCTGGTTTACTTCTACCGATTTTTCGATCAACTCTAACAATTTTCCTATCATAATTTCACAGATTGCTTCTCTAAAGTTCGTAAAAAATTTTATGTGCCCTCACTCCTTTAGCTCCCTTTGGCTGTTACACGCCTATAATATGGTGTACTTGCTCAGGATATACACATATGAGCGCTGGCCCTTTGAATTCTATGTTCTCAAAATCAATATTTAACCTGTATTCCACCCCCTAAGGCTAACATTCATTGACAGTGGTTGTCCCGATGGGGCCTGGAAAGATCGTGCTCGTCAGCAATTTGATGTTCCATATTTACGATCAGCATTCCAGTCCTTGAATTAGGTGAAAGTACAAAATGATCTATCGTATGTTTTTGGTTTTTCAAGGGTTATAAGTGTTAAAGGTCCGATTGTATAATTGATTTTACTAAAGTGGTTTCTCAAAGATTTTGGTACGAATTCGCAGCGAAAAATAGTGCTGAAAGTTTAAGTAACTGTAAAAATTAATTGAATTGAGCTCTATATTGTTGTGGGCTTTGTTTGGTTTTTAATTTAAACAATCTGCTAAAGGATTGCGGTTGTTCAAAACCTAATTCAAATGCAATTTCAGAAATACTGAGAGCTGTGGTTGATAACCTATTCTTTGCCCGATAAATCATTTTATCATGAATGATTTGCTGGGTGTTTTGACCGATAAGGTTTCGCAACAGATCGCTTAGGTAACTCGCAGACATATGCAGCTGGTCAGCCAAGTAATTCACGGTAGGAACTCCCCCGCTCAGGACTTTATCGCTATTGAAATAATCCTCCAACACTTGATCGATGCGCTCGACAATACTCGGATAGTTTTGTTTTCGGGTCAAAAACTGCCTGTTATAAAATCGTTGGGCATAATTTAGCAACAGTTCGATCTGTGAGATGATCACATTGTGGCTCATCTCGTCTATACGATTCTCAAGTTCTTCTTCTATATTTCTGAAAAGTGAAAGAATGGTTTCTTTTTCTTTGCTCGAAAGATGCAATGCTTCATTTGTAGCATAAGAGAAAAAGTGGTACTGATGGATCTTTTGAGCTAACGGATATTGCAGTAAAAAATCAGGATCTATAAGCAGTGTGATCTGCGGTCTAAGTATTTTTTGTTTTCCAGTTTCCTTTTGTTTATCCTCTTCTATAGTTGAGAGAATTTGCTGAGGAGCCACAAAAAATAGCCCTCCCTCTTTAAAATCAAATTTAGTATGACCATAGATTAATTCTCCTCCAGCCTCTGGTTTAAAAGCAATTTTATAATAATTCAACACATGTGATTTAGGAGGAGCATGACCTTTAAGTGGTTTGTCTACCCCGTTCAACAAAACAATTAATGGATGCTGCGGAGGCGGAAAACCAGATGCCTCCATAACATCGGTCAGCGTATTAAATCTTTTTACGGAATGATTCGATTTTTTGGAAACCATATTATAAAAATTCTAGGTTACAAGTTAAGCAATATTCGCTTTTCCTCACAAAAAAGAAAAGCGAATAGAACGGAAAGATTGTTAAAGACGGCATAGATCCCTAACCTTGGGCCGCTTGAGAAATCGGTTTCCAAGCTTCCCATTCCTGAATACGTTCAGTATAGATTTGTTGGATATGTGGCAAATCATTTTTACCAAGTAGTAACCTCAAAGGCGGGTTTTCGGCATCTACAACAGCAAATATCGCATCCGGAGTAGCCAAAGGATTTCCTCGTTCCAGCTTTTGTAAATTTTTCATCAAGTTGCTTTTCAAATCGTCATAATCCGACAGCTTTTTGCTGGCTATTTTCAGTGATTCTGCACTGCCAAATTCAGTGCTGTATGCCCCGGGTTCGATCAACGTAACTTTGATGCCAAATCCAGCAACTTCTTTAGACAAACTATCGTAAATAGCTTCAAACGCAAATTTTGAAGAACAATAATAACCGATAAGAGGATTACTATAAATACCAACAGCACTAGATGTCCCCAAAATATGGCCATGACCTTGTGCTCGCAATATAGGTAATGCGGCCTGAACTACATGGATAGGTCCTATAATATTGGTTTCGTACATAGCTTTTACCTCTTCGGTGCTACCCTCTTCGATGGTACCCACCAGAGAATATCCGGCATTATTAAACACGATGTCTAATCTTCCAAAATATTCATTAGCCTGGTTAACTGCATTTTGCACTTGAAAGGCATTGGTTACATCCACTTCGAGAACCAAAACCTGATCACCGTACGTTTCTTTTAAGGCAGCAATACTATTTATATTGCGTGCTGTGGCAGCCACCTTATCTCCGCGTTTCAAAGCGGCTTCTGTCCATATTTTTCCAAATCCTCTTGAAGACCCTGTTATGAACCAAACCTTTTCTTTTTGTTTATTTTCCATTTTTTAATTGTATTAATATGAATGCAAAATTGGTTCTAAATAGACGTACTTACGTTGCCATAATGAGGATTATCCTAACCAAATTGAGAAAAGCGAACTGCTCGTAGAGGGAACTGTAGAACAGCAAAAAATTTATCTTTAATGGACGGAAAGCCCGAATAGGGTTGAAAAGAAGAAAGTTTATATCGTAAAATCCGGTCACCTTTTAGCGGCAATACATTCAATCTCGATGTCTGCATCCCGTGGTAAAGAAGCCACTTCCATTGTGCTCCTTGCAGGAAAATGATCATGGAAAAATTTACTATATATTTTGTTGACAGTTTCGAACTGCTTTATATCTTTCAAAAAAATAGTTGTTTTGGTAATGTGCTCCAAGTCGGACTGATTATTTTCTAAAATAATTTTTAGATTTTCCATAATCTGAACCGTTTGTTCCTCGATCCCGCTTTTTAACGTATTGTTTTTTTGGTCTAAGCCAATTTGCCCCGATACAAAAATAAGATGACCATAACTCGTAGAATGACTGTATGGACCTATTGCTTCTGGCAAGCCGGTATGTTTTACTGCTACGATCTGTTTTTTTGTGCTGCAGGAAAACAAGGTCAGTGTGAGGAAAGGTATGATGAGTCTGTGCATTTTAAGCAATTTTTATATTAAAAAAATGAGGTTAGCTTTTGACTAACCTCATCCTGTAATTATCTTATTTTTTGATGAAGTTTAAGATTTCGCTATTAAATTTATCCAACTCTTCGATAAACAGGGCATGCCCGCTTTTTTCGAAAGGAACTAAAGTTGAATTCTTAAGTAAGGCATTCATTTGTTCTGCTAGGTCAAAAGAACAGATTTTATCTAACTTACCGTGTAGGATCAAAGTAGGAATTGTTATTTTCTTCAAATCACTACGTAAATCGCTATCTCTTAAAGTTTTTAATCCTTCAGCCATTGCATAAGGTGATGCCTGAGCCTGGATGCTGCCTAACCAAGCGCCATGACCTTGGGAAACGCTGGTCTCATTGGCAGGAAATATCTTACCAAATGTGGCGAATAATTCCGGACGATTCGTGTTGTTCAGATTGATCAATCCATTGACGTCTTCCTTGGTCCATAGGCCATAGTTGAAATCTGCCCGTTTTGTCCAGATCGGTGCTGCTGCTCCAAATAATGCCATTTTTGAAACGTGGGCAGCGTTGTATTTGGCTACATAGTGAATCACTGTGGCTCCTCCCATCGAAAATCCGCCGATTGTAGCATTTTTAACATCCAATTTATCCAAAACAACTTTGATATCATCCGCAAATACATCATAGTTATATTTTCCTCCCGGTTCGTCAGAGAGCCCGAATCCTCTTAAAGTAATACCGATCACACGATAACCTTTTTGTATAAAATCGGCATATTGATATTCGTACATCGCATCGCTCAAGGGCCATCCGTGAATCAAAACAATAGGCTCTCCCTCACCAAGGTCGGTTATATGGAGTTTTACATTTTTCTCTACTTCAATATATTCTTCTCTTCCAAAGGATGCTGGTGTTCTTTTAGTTTGTGATAAAACTGTATTTGAAATGAAAGTTGTAAATAATACGACTGCTAAAATTAAATTTTTCATGGTCTTTAAATATTTATTATTGTTATTATTTTTTGATAGTACAAAGTTGCTCTTATTCTCCAGGCCATACAATGGACAGCTTTCGCTTTGAATTGCACTTTTTACCCAAAAAGAGTTTATTTACTTTTTGAACAGCATATATTTAGCAACAGAAAGGCATAAACATGAAAAAGCACAACCAAATAGGCTGTGCTTTTCTTAAAGTTGTACAATTAGAAATATTTTAAAACTGTTTTCTAAAACTCGTAGGGGATATTCCTGTATGTTTGGTGAAAAACCGGACAAAATAGGCGTCGTCCTCGTAATTCAGTGTGTAGGCAATCTCTTTAACATTCATCTTGGTATGGGCTAAAAGGCGCTTACTTTCGAGTATGATCCGGTTTTTTATAATATCGTTTGGCGTTTCTTTACTGACCAGGCTTATTTTTTTACTGAGATTTTTTGGCGTTATACAAAGCAGATCAGCATAATCTGCCACAGTATGTAGGGTCTTGAAATGCTGTTCGACCAATTTGCTGAATTTGCGTAGAAATTGAACATCGGCCTGTCGAACATCGTCAGCTAATTGATGCTGCTGTTTCCAGATACGTGTAGATTTCAGGATGATCAGTTTCAACAATGTCCGCAGCATTTCTTCGGTACCGGAGTCTTCATTTTTCAATTCTGACTGAATATCGTGGATGATCCTTTGGATCTCAGCAGACTGTTCTTCATTCAGGCTTATAAATGGAATTTCAAACACATTATTATATAAGATACCATCGCAGGCGACTTCATGATCGTGAATTTCTACACAATAAAAGTCTCTGTTAAAATGCATCAATTGCCCTCCTATAGTTTCACATGGTTTTAAAATGACATGGGGATTTATGAACAGTAACGTATCCGTTTTCATTTCAATCTCCTGAAAATCCACTTGGATAATGGCGTTCCTGGGAATGAACAATACTTTAATATGATCATGTATTGTCGTGAGGGAATCGTTTTGTTCGACGGATTTGCTAAATTCTAAGTTGCCAAATTTTTTGAATGAAAATTCCTTTATCATATATGATGTGAAAGATGACTGTGTTGATATCTTTTAAAAATTCTGATGTAAAAATAGGAAATAAAACACCAGCCATACCATTACAACATCTCATTTTTCAATATTACACCATATTTCAACTTGCCTTGCGATGGTTAATAAATCTAATCACTTAATTTTCTGCAACAATGCTTACTTACACGCATATATTAAAACAAAGAAAGATTTTTATCACAATAATCTCGTTAAATAAATATAACACATAAAAAAAAGGATGATTTTTCAGCTTTTTCACAGCCAAAAACCACCCTTTTACTTATAAATCTAATTACACGAGAGTTTTTCTAGAAAAAACGCTCTTATCAATGAATTAAAACCTAACGTATTGTAACCTGACTTCTTGATTAAATTATATTATTTCTTGAATACTAGCAATGGTTTATCTTTTTTTACGATATAGGTAGCGAGTTCGGAAGCCCTAACCTTTCCAATATTTTTTGCGGAATGGTTTCTCCCTGCTGGAACGAAAAGTACTTCACCTGCTTTCAGTATAACGGGCTTTTCACCTTCCAACTGATATTCAAATATACCTTCCAGCACATAAATAACCTCTTCGCCAGGATGTGAATGCATACCTACCGATGTCCCTGGTTTAAGGTCGATGCGTGCCTGAATGGTTTCATAACCTGCAGCTTCTATATTATGCCGCTGAAGATCTGTACGCTTTACTGGTGATTCCTGTCCAAAAACTTTACCTGTTAATAATGCTGTAACCAATCCGAATGTTAAAAATAAATTTTTCATATTCTGTAATTTTTATTGTTGTTTATTCTGTTTTGATATTACAAAGTTGGGGTAATTGGACCTGTCCAGCAATGGATAGTTTTCCCTTTCAATTGCATTTTTTGCCTATTTGACACTATGTATCGAATATCTCCCAGGAAACGCTCTATATTCATAAAATTTTCAGGCTATCTCCTACTTATCTTGCAAATAAAAGCTTAACAGACCTCTAATTATCTCAAAAACAACATATTACTCACCAAAATCTGACGGGTTCGACAACTATGGTTAACCCTAGTTTCTCTTCCCTACCTTATATTCAGGATCTATTCGCATTGGATAATAAAGTATATATAATTAAATATAATACTTCAAATAGTACCTATACAGGAAAAGTATTTGTAAACGGTGTTGAATCACTAACCTTATCTAGGTGTCTCACGAGAATCATTAAGTAGAAGCCTGTGATTTTTGTCACATCAAAAATGTGCCTAATGTCAACGTTATTTATTTCCGTTCTATTCATATTTGTATTGTTCATTTATAATATTAATAGGTATGGAAATTAATGCAATAAACCCATGGAAATGGCAAGACGCCAGAAGTTATTCTCAAGCGATTGAAGTTAAAAATGTAGAAGGCACCTTATATGTTTCAGGACAGACAGCCATCAATGATGATGGGATATCCAGTACTGAAGACATGAAAACTCAGCTTATCAAAAGCCTAGCTAACCTTGAACGTGTAATTAGCGAAGCTGGATACTCGTGTAGTAATATTGTTAGATTAAATATTTATACCACATCAACCGAAGAATTATGGCCTCATTTTTCAATATTTCAAGATTGGATAGCCAAACACGGAACTAAACAAGCATTGACTTTACTTGAAGTTGTTAGTCTATTCGAAACTCTGAAAGTGGAATTAGAAGCAACGGTTGTTAAGTAAGTAATTATTTAAAATTCATATAACTTAACTCCTTTATGCTTTAACTTTTTAGCATCTTCTTTATGGTAAATCTATTTGTTAATACAAATGGATTTACCTTTTTAGTTAAGATCCACTTGGCGAGAATATCAAAAATAGCAGCCATTTAAATATGCAATCCATCCATGAAATAATGAAGTATAATGAAAGGTTTTAAAGTTATGTAGGGATATTTTATGCCAGCCTTCCATACCTTATGGAAATGCTGACCGTCATACCACGCGCATTCTTTATTATACTCCAAAACAATTTAAACTTTTTAATGGGTTCAGCTGACAAATTATTAAATAACAGATGCTTATAGGTAGTAGTTAACGATATTTTCTAGCAACTCACCTCCCAGCTTGAGATACTTTTGCAGTGAAAGTATTACTCCGAAAAACACTAGCCATTTTGCTTGTCCTCCATATTATTTATGCCTTATTCAAGTATATATATATGAAAGTTACATCGCAATATAATGTATCTTAAGTCACGCATTTTATGATCAGTGAAAAGGCCTTAGCCTGATAAGATTATAAGATCAATTATTTTCAACTTGTAACTCTTTTATTTTTTTTATCCCCGTTTCGTCCAGCCACTGCTCAAATCTTGTTAGTTTGGGCATCCAGGACGATATAAGTTCATAATCAATGGGATCGTAACCTTCTCTGTCGATCATTTCAACCAGCTTTGCAAATGTTTCACTTTGCTGGTAGAGTATATCCAAAGGTATCTGTACAAAATTGATTGCTTGCTCCAACTTCGCTTCCAATAGCTGTAGAATTTGTTTAGGTGTGTAAAGTTCGCCTCCAAAATCGATAGTTTTGCCGTCGAATTCTTTGTAATTCTGAAATATTATCCGTGCAAAGGTGCCTATGTCATTTGTGGCTACCCAAGAAATTGCCTTGTCTTCAGGCAAGGGATTTATAAACTTATCTTCTCCCAACCCGAAACTTGGCAAAAGCAGATTTTCCATAAAAGTAGCGGGTCTAATCACGGCCCCATGTAAGCCACTGTCCAGTAGATATTTTTCAATTGTAAATTTAAATTTTGGCCTAAATGAATCCTGCTTGTCCGATCCGAGAACTGAGGAATAAAGGACAAATTTTACTCCCTGTTCCTTTGCTAATCGGATTGCCCGTATTCCAATTTCCGCTTCTTTTTCATCTGTTTCTTTGTTGGAAACCCATACAGGAGGAAGGACCAGGTAAAGGCCATCGACTTTTCTTAAGATATCTCTTAATCCCTCCACATCTTCCAGATCTCCCTTTACCAGAACTGCTCCAGCTTTTTGTAAGCTGAAAGCTTGTAAGGATTGAGGATTTCTGGTAAGTGCAAAGACTTCAAAATTATTTTTTAACAATTCGTATGCTAAGGCACTACCTTGCTTCCCAGTAGCACCTGTAATTAGGATTTTTTTCATTTTTTATTATTATTTTGAACAAAGTTACTTTCCTCATTTAGTAAATTTGTGGTTAGTTACCTTTAGGAAAGTGTCATGGAAAAAAAAGTAAAACCTTGTATAGCGGATGAAACGATTTTGAAGCAGCGATTTCTAGCTTTAAGGGATACCTTAGATTTACTAAGTGGTAAATGGCGCTTCTGCATTCTTTTAAACTTACATTATTATGAAAAATTACGGTTTAAAGATTTTTTCGAGGTTTCTAAAGGTATCTCTCCTAAAGTACTTACTTCTGAGCTTACGACATTGGAAGCCCATCAATTGATAGAGAAAAGTATTGAATTTACACCCACAAAAGATATCGCTTATTACCGATTGACCCAACACGCACAAGAAATCTGGCATGTCCTGAATACTTTGATTGAGTTTGGCCTCTCCAACCGTAAAGAAGTAATCCAGTCGCTGCATCAAAATGATAAGTAACCGGGACAAACATTTTTAGATTACCCTTAGGCCTGCAATTTGATTTCGGTCATTGGCCATTTAAGAGGCTTTTGAGCTATTGATTCATTAATTAACAATTGTTATCGCCGGCCTATTTTTTACTTACCACTTTTGTTTCATATAACAATTAATACGGTAGCATCCCAAACAAATGAAAAACAAAATCTATTATTCGATCCTAATACCCTTTTTTAGTTTTTTTTTTTTGCCTACTCGCAAGAGAAATTTACCATAAGCGGGTATTTTAGATTATGCGAGGTATTTTCCGTAAATTTACTAAAACCAAAAATAGAATTGACATAATCTCCCGGGCCTATTAAAGAAAATAATCATGTCAAAAAATGCTGAGACAAACAACGATAAATGGCGTATATTTAAGCCGCTCTTTACCCAGATAGAGGTCCCCGCCAGAACAAAATTGCTGGAAGAAGGCAACGTTTCCAAAAAAATGTTTTTCATTGAAAAAGGTTGCTTGAGAACTTGGATAAATAATAACGGCAAAGATATAACAACACAGTTTTTTTTCGAAGGAGATGGTGTTTCGTCCATCGAAAGCTTCATGACAAACAAACCTAGCTTATATACAATTGAAAGTATCGAGCCCTGTATTATACAGACGATTACGCAGAAAGATTTTCAGGATACGCTCAAGAGTTCGCAAGAACTGAAAGATAGTATAGTTGAGCATTTATACAGTCGCCTTCTAAAAAACCAGCAGATCTTCTTTTCCTATTTAAAAAACACCCCGCAACAGCGTTATGACGAATTGCTTGCGCAGCACCCTAAAATCATACAGCGCGTTCCGCAGCACTACATCGCTTCATATCTCGGCATAACTTCTGTGTCCTTGAGCAGGATCCGCAACAGAAGGTAGAAAATTTTAATGGCCGCTTTCGATGGTCTGGACACCGTTCTTATCAATTTATCGTTTACCGATTTGTATAAAAATTGGAAACACTTCTCATTTACTTACAAAGGAGGTTGTCTTGCTACAGCCTATCATCAAACACGAATCTATTTCTTAACAATTGTTATCGTCCTGGCCTGTTCAAACATCGGATCTTTGTATTGTAAATAGTAAACAATTCAAAATATGAGAGTAGCAATAGTGTTCGACCATCCATATGAAAAAAGTTTCTGCAACGCTATTTTAGAAGCTGTTACAGCAGGAATGCGTAAGGGAAAACACGAGGTGGATCTTATCCATCTCAACAATGATGGTTTCAATCCAGCCATGTCAAAAGAAGATCTCAAGGCTTTTGTAGATCATTCTCCTGTTGATCCTCAGGTGATAGACTATAGCAATCGTCTGAAAAATGTAGATCATTTGATTTTCATATTTCCGATCTGGTGGGATCTGATGCCGGCTATGACCAAAGGGTTTATCGATAGGGTTCTGTCTCCGGGTATAGTCTATGACCACCACCCTCGGGGTTTCGGGTTGGTACCGCTGTTGAAAAATTTGAAAGGCGTAACTCTTATCACAACAATGAACAAGCCCAAGATAATGTATTCACTGCTGATCGGCAACCTCATCAGGAAGGCCATGCTCAGAAGTGTGTTTAAAACGATGGGATATAAGAATTTAAGCTGGATCAGCCATAATATGGTGAAATCTGTTTCGCAGGAAAAGAGAGTCAAATGGCTCAATGATCTGGAAAAAAAATTTGCTGAATTTGAATAGATAGTCATCCAATTAAATTTTAAAATAATGAAACTAGACAGAAAATACGTGACACCGTTCATTTCCCTGCTATTTGTAGTCCTGGCTATTACAGGGATTTTTATGCTCTTCCATCTATTTGATGGGTATACCGAAGTCGCACATGAATTAATTGGGATCGGATTTGTAATTGCCGCAATTTTTCACGTTATGCTTAATTGGAAAGGCCTAAAAATTCATTTTATGAAAAAGGTCTTTGTACCGGCGGCTGCCGCCGTAGCGATACTTGTCTTATTTTTTGTTTATCTGGAACGTAAGCAGCTGCCCTTGGATATCGTGATCGTAGACAAAACATTTAAAGCTCCATTAGAACAATCCTGCAAAATCCTGAATATTGACTATCCGACAGCAGTCAAAAAATTAGAAAAAAAGGGCTATAAAATAAGCGACATAAAAACACTTGAGGACATCTGGAAAAAAAATGATACTGACCCCCAAGAAGTTATAGAATTGCTGATGCATTAAACATCTTGACTCGAGCAGTGGGGCAGATAACTTCCAATGCATAAATCATTCGTCTGCTTTAATAAAGCCGAAGCCTTTAAAATCACTAAAAACAGCATGCTATGAAATACTTTGTCGTCGAAAACAAAGAACAGCAACGAAATGAATTTTTGTATGATATTGTCGACTTCCTATGGGACAACGGCAATGAGGTACACATCAGTAGCAATTACAGCAATGCTGACTGTCGACACCTTATACAAAGCTGCGATTGCATCGTTCTATTAAAATATCAGGAAACTTGCCTTGATAAAGCAAGAGAAGCTTTTCAAAATGACCTTGCACTAGAGAAATCTATTCTAAAAAAAACCTTTCTTTTTTTTATAGAAAATGGTATTTATAGCAATATCATACCTTTTCCATATAAGCTCTTTGATCTTAGGCAATTAAATAAAAATGAGCTATCTCGTTTTTTTTGCTGGTGCAAAAAGCTAAATAGCTTTAACCTCCGCAGGTAAGCTATAGGCGATCTATTCAAAATCGTTAATCAGTTCTGAATACCTTGATTGCGTTTGGCCTTTCCAACCGCAACCAAGTAAGTAGTAAACTTATTTAATTATTTACCAAAAATACGTATTAAAAAATCTTTTAAGGACATTGGACTTCTGCCAAGTAATTGTTTGACATCACTTTTATTGGTGTCGAACTCTCCTCTGGCAATTGCCTCACTGTACCTTGCCAAATATGCAGAATCATCTTCAGAAAACCCGTTCTGCAGCAGCCGTGCAAGGTATACATCAAGCTGCGGTTGGTTATAAGCAACCCGTTTGCCCAAAATATCTGATATCAGCTCAGCAATTTCAGCGAAGGAGAATGCGGTATCTGCAGCGATGACATATTCTTTGTCTTCATGACCATCCGTAGTAAGTACAACAGCTAAAGCTTCAGCCATTTCTTTTATGGGTAAAAAAGGTACTTTACCATTTCCAGCAGGGATAGAAACACCTTTATCCAATATATTATTTCCGGACAACATCGGAATTATATCTGCATACATCGTATTGGCCATCAAGGTATATGGTACAGCTAGCTGTTTTAGATAATCACTTGTCTCTGCATGGTATTGCACATCCCCTGCCATTATACTTCGCCGCAGATCTTGCATTTCAAAACTGGTATAAATGATATGACCAACACCATTTTCCTTGGCAGCATTAATTACGTTTTTATGCTGCTCAAACCTGTGAGCTATTTCCGATGAGGAAGATATCAGCAGTAGCTTGTCCACATATTTGAACGCAGCTGTTAAAGACTCAAAATTCTGATAATCGCCATACCGCACCTGAATACCTTTTGGTTTCAATTCATTTGATTTGGATTCGTCTCTTACCAATGCGGCAATATTGCTTGCGGGTATTCCCTTATTCAATAAAGAATCGATGGTAGCCTTACCTAGATTACCGGTTGCACCTGTTACTAAAATCATAGTGTTTATTTTAAGATAAATGATCGTTATAAAACAAAAACCCATTTTGGTTTCTCAATCTCACTTCTTGTTCAGTGCGGGGGAGCAATTTGTCTAACATTTCTACTGCAGCACTTTGAATTTCCTGTATAAATGGGCGCAAGTCGTTGTTATATGCTTCAAAAGCTAATTCAAAATTCCCGTTTTGTTTCTCAAATGCCTCGGCCAACGCTGTTGCACCAATTATAGCTAAAGAACCGCCCATACCTGCGGCTGGTGAAGCACAATAGGCTGCATCACCTACCAATGCTACCCGTCCTTTGGTCCACGATGGCATTTTTATCTGGCAGAATTTATCAAAATAAAATGATTTAGAATCTACAAGCTCTTTTAACAATTCTTTGGCCCTCCAGCCTACACTTTCAAATTGCGCTAAAATTATTTTCTTTTGTTGCTCTTGATTGTGGAAATCATAAGCAATTTCAGCTTCGGGCCGGAAAGTAAAAATGATGTCTGTTTTATGATTGTAAGCGTAAAGTGCAATCCCTTTGTTTGGCTCCGCAAAGATCTGGTAAGTACCTTCTTCTACCAATAATTTATCTGCAATGGCAATGGAAAAGTATTGACCTAGAAAATCTACATACTGGGTTTCGTCACCAAACCAGATTTTTCTGACACCTGAATGTATACCGTCACATCCAAATACTAAATCATAAACCTGTCGCGAACCGTTTTTAAATATAGCTTCAATATTATCCTTTGTTTCGTTTAATTCTGCAATGCTATTATCAAAGATAATTTCAACATCGTTTTTTACGAGGTCAAAGAGCATACCGAGCAGCAAATCTCTTTCTATTTCAAACTCATTATCTGGCAATTTTTCCAACGAAACAGCATGTTCGGTAACATCGTCCGCATTTTTAAATTCCCATCGTTCTGGCCCTAGCCTATTGGCTTTTATTTGTTCAAAAAGCCCCATCCGTTTAATGATGTCAATGGTTTGGTCTTTTATATCAACAGGTGTTCCGCCCATTTTGAGATGACTTCCGATTTCTACAACAGTCACTTTGAAGCCCATTTTATTCAGCCAATATGCCGTGGTGAGCCCTGCAAAACTCGCACCCGATACAAGCACTTTTTTTGTTTGTTCCATTTCTTACGTTTCAAACTTAATGGTACAAAATTCGTGAGTATGATAAGAAAGAGAAATACCTCATCGGGGCAAGTATTGGACTAATCGTACCTTTTATTTCGAAAAGCCAATGCAGACATACCTGTACTCTTGTTAAAAAGCCTTGAAAAATAAGGGTAATCGTCATAGCCTAATTCAAAGGCGATTTCTTTAACCGATTTGTCCGAGTGATAAAGTAACCGCTTTGCTTCCAAAATAATTCTGTTCTGAATGTGCTGTGAAACAGTAAGACCTGTAGTATATTTTACACTTTCATTCAGATAATGAGTGGATATATTTAATTGCTTTGCGTATCTGGCAGGCCGCTTTAGTATGCAATAATTTGTCTCTAATAATCGCTTGAAAGACCTTGTAATTGATTCAGTTCTTGATGCCTTGTTTGATACGCTGTTTTGATCTAAAAACGCAGAAATGATCAACGCGATCAAAGTATTACAACTATCTTTCAAAAGTGGATAATATAATTTATTGTCGTTTTGTCTTGAAAACTTTAGACAAAGAGAAAAAGTTTCAAAAATATCTGTGCAAATATTATTTGTCAGTTCCAATGGCTTTGCCGGTGCAAGTTCTTCCAAAAATGTAAGGTAGTCTGGGTTTAGATTTTCATTTTTGACCGCCAAAGAACAAATATCCATTGTCGTGAAATCCAAAATTCGATGTACTTGGTCTGGATGCATATAAACAACTGTTGGCGCATTGATCTCATATTGTTGAAAATCAATTTCTATTGTTACAGTTCCTTTTTCAACAATATAAAATGTATGGCCCTCGTCCCGATGTGGTTGTGTTGCTTCTCCGCAGTGCTGGCCTGTTTTGAATTCGTCTATTTTAATACTGATTTTGTCAATAGCAATACCTAGACTGAACCTGTCAGTCATTGAATTTACAAGTATGTTTTTGTTTGCGGACATTATTGGTTGCTCTAATTCCTTATATTACATTTTTTCAAAAACCCTAAAACGATTTCGATGATAACATCCTCTTCCGAACTAATACCTGCACCATTTCAATCCTTAAAAAACTTTTAGGTATATCTTAGGAGATTATTCCAAAATTTTAGTTACCCCCAGGAAGTAGTCTGTCAACGAATTAAAGCGCGACAGCATCGCTGTTTACCCTGAATTGCTTTTGCGCAAAGGATCAACGTAAAAATAGGAATGTGATTCCTATTACTTCCCAATAATCACTTTTCGGTGTTCAGTCCCCCAATCAGCCAAAGTATCTATGATTTTTTTTAAAGTCAAACCATATTCTGTTAGTTGATATTGCACCGTTACAGGTTGTGTATCGAGCACTATCCGTTTAACAAGCTGATTCATTTCCAATTCCTTTAATTCTTTACTGAGCATTTTATTGGAGATACCTTTCACATCGTTCAAAATATCAGAAAAACGCCGTTTGTTGTAATAACAAACCGACGATATAATTGAGATTTTCCACTTGCCATTCAACACGTCCATGGCGTCGTGAACTGCCATAATTTGTTTACTATTTGTGTCACTATCACCGCATTTAATTTCCTTCATATGTTACCTTGTTACTCAAAAGTTACTGTTACTTTTAGTTACAAAGTTACTAAAATAAATTTATTCATTTTAAATTTGCATCGTTAAAGAAATCGATTTCAAATAACAAACAGATTTAAAAGGTTTAGATCAATAATGAATTTTCAATCAATAAAATTTAAGAAATGAATTTCACAAATAAAAATGTAATTATCACAGGCGGCAGTGCAGGAATTGGACTAGCAACCGCAAAAACATTTATTGAAAAAGGTGCACGGGTTTTGATAACCGGTAGAAATACTGATAGCCTGCAAGCAGCGTCAATAGATATCAATAGTCCGAATTTGAAAACCTTGGCCTCTGATATTTCTAAGCTAACAGATATTGCGACGTTGGAAAAAGAGGTTACAGAAAGCGGAACCAAAGTAGATGTACTTGTCTTGAATGCAGGGATTGCAAAGCAATACTCAATAGAAGATACAACAGAGGAGGTGTTTGATGACTTGTTCAACATTAATGTTAAAGGCCTATTCTTTACTTTGCAAAAACTAATTCCGCATTTATCAGAAGGAGCCTCTGTAATTCTTATTTCATCTGGAGTATCCGTTAGTGGATATGCACAAATGGGAGCTTATGCAGCGACAAAAAGTGCCGTTGATGCAATTGCACGTACAGCCGCAACAGAATTGGCTGACAGGAAAATTAGGGTAAACGTCGTTGCTCCCGGCTTGACGGATACACCTATGAATCAGCAAACGCCCGAAGATATTAAAAATGCTATAGCAGCAGCGGTTCCCCTGAAACGAATCGGAGAAGCAGAAGAAATCGCAAACGCTATTGTTTTCTTGGCTTCGAGTGGTGCTTCTTACATTTCAGGTTCTTACTTGGCGGTAGATGGAGGTGTTACCATACGCAGATAAATATTTCATGGCTATGATACTCCTGGCTTTATCAGTGTATCATAGCCTAAAAGCACACCTGATGTTCGCAGCTTTGTCTTATTTATTAAAATTTATTTCTTTCGAAAACTGTAGGGTTTTGAAAGTTTCATCATTTAAATTTGATGGTTCTAATTTATATATAGTGGGAACTCCTATACGATTATAACTGTTAAATTGCACCTAAGAAACAAAAGAAGTTGACTGCGACTGATATTGAGTCAAATTCTGAATCATTCCCATATACGGCAAATTAGAGAATAAATCTTGCTGCAATAAAATACCCACCTCCAATAACTAATAATGGAAGAGCTATTGATAACAGAACCAACGTCCATACAAAAACTCTAAAATAGCTATACAAACTCACCTTAGACGGATCGACAGGGTCATAGATGACAGTGGTTGTCTCCCCTACTTTCCAGGTTGGAGGGTCATTTCCTTCAGCCAGTTCGTAGGTGATTACCCGATTATCTTTTGTCCGAAAAGTGAAAACCGGTGCAAATACTTCGCCTTCTGATTCATATTTGTGAAGATCGATAACAGTTGCTGTAGCTTTATCACCATTTTTTAGGAATTCCATTGTATTACGGAAGCTGAAGATTGCGAGTAAAAGAAATACGACTCCTAATCCTAAGATTAAATAATATTGCCACATAGGTTTATTTTTAATTTGTTCCACTTCAATTATTCTATCATATCTAATTGATAAATAAACACTAACGAATATAATACAATTTTCAAAAATTAGCTAATCCTAAAACCTGTCAACGATGCAGGGTAATTTTCAGGAATTGAATTATCTGAGGAAGAGATCAAAAACATCACAATTGAAATATCATTTTCCAGGCCCCTGCCGATGGCAAAAGGCTGATGTTTTTTTCAAACCAGCTCAAAATGTTTCCATTATAATCGTTCTCGTATAAGGAATAGATTGCATCCACATATTATATTCCCTATTGTTTTGAAAAGTAAATAAAAAAGCTCCAATAGCTTCTAATGCCAATGGGTTAGCGACATTGGATTTATATACTGCAGATAATGTTTGGGGCAATGGCTCAAAATCGCTATCCGAGATAAGCAAAGCAGCCCCTAATACCCTAGAAAACAAAACGCATAGAAATAGCAGATGAAAGTTTTCGAAAAATAGATGGTTTCACATAGAAAAGCCATTGTCATATCATATTTATATTAAATTGAAGTAAACTAAAAATGAAAATGGGGCATAAAACCAGCTCAGTAGCGATTCAGAATTTTAACGGTTTTTATCTATAAAAAATCTCTAATATTTTTCTTTACTTCACTTTTAAATCTATATTTTAAGAAAAAAAAAGAAAACGAAATGTTATCCACAGAATATTATTTTAACAAATATTTTCTGCAACTCAGTGTATTTGCATTTCCATGGGTTGGTTCAGAGGAAATTGCAAAAGATATCGTGCAGGACGCATTTATCGTTCTAATGGGTAGACAGGATTTACTGGAAAAAGGGGAGCCCGTAATTAAAAGCTTTCTTTATAGCTCAGTAAAAAATCTAGCGATGAATATCAAGCGAAGAAATGTTGTATTTGACCGTGTACGCAACCAATTTAACACTGACAGACCAGATGACAATGACGTCATGGATAATTTAATAAATGCAGAATTGATCGGAGCCCTTCATCGGGAACTGAATGAACTACCTGAAGGTTGTCAGAGAATTTGCCGTTTAATCTATCTGGAAGGAATGAAGTATGAAGAGGTCGCTCAAGAACTAAATGTCTCCGTCAATACGGTTAAAACTCAACGCATGCGAGCGATAAACCTACTAAAAAGAAAATTCTTAAATATCTTTTTCACATTTTTTACTTTCTGACGCACAAACACTTACCATAAAATTTTATTTTTTTTTATAAATGGGTCACCCATTTAAACTGTTCAAGTTATTTAGCTTCTGATTATGATCGAAACCGACAAAATAATATTAGCAGAATTGATTGCTCTTCTTTTGAAAGATGGCGAACTAGCATCCGACAAAGAGGCTCAATTAAAAAACCTTCTACAAAAATATCCCGACGCGAGGGATAGCTTAGGTCGTCGACTATCACAAACTGATATTTATGCCCCATTTGATCTCCGCTGCATCGATTTAAGCAAAGAGTGGCTAATCACACAAGATAAATTCAGAGCGAAGGAAACAATTTTACAACCGAAAAAGAAATATCTCTCCCTGAATAAAACGAGGTACAAAGCTATTGGTGTTGCTGCCGCTATATTACTCGCCCTAACGCTATTATGGCAACGACAGCACCACGAAAAACCTGTAAGCTATTTAATCCCGGACAAAATATATGGACATAAAAATGATGTTCTTCCCGGAGGAACAGGTGCAATTTTAAAAATTGAAGGAAAAAAAGAAATACAATTAACAGAAAAGAAGGCAGTGCAGTATTTAGCGCAGGGTATTGAACTAAAAGAAGGGCGGCTGATCTATCCCTCTAACTTAACGGAAAACCTAAAAAACACTTTAATAGTTCCCAAACGATCCACCATGGTATTAGTCTTGAGTGATGGTACTAAAGTGTGGGTAAATGCAGCGTCAGAACTCAGCTATAAAACAAATTTTGACAAAAAAGAGCGAAGAGTGATCTTAAAAGGTGAAGCCTATTTCGAAGTCGCTAAAGATGCACATAGACCATTTATTGTCGAGACAAATCATATCAATATTCAGGCTATCGGAACGGCTTTTAATGTTAACTCCTATCATGCGACCACGAAGGTATCATTGACAGAAGGAAAACTTAAAGTCAGTAACGACGAAAATGAAATCTATATGGATGCCGGTAGCGAAACTGAGATCATCAATAAAAAGCTGAAAACTTTCCCATTAGCCAACAAAGCCGAAGCCACTGCTTTCAAAGACGGTTATTTTTATTTTAAAAATAAGAATATGCAACAGGTACTTGATGAATTAAGCCGTTGGTATGGAATTCAGGTTGATTGCAAAGTACCTTTAAATAGCGAACGATATGAAGGTAGCATAAAAAGAGATGTGACGCTGGGAGAACTTTGTAGTCTCCTAAAGGATTTAACAGGTTATAAACTGACCATTGACAATGATAAACTGATTGTGAATCGATAAACTAACTACTAAGGAGGACTTTTTATGTAAAGAAGAGAGATGCCTAAATTAATATGATAAAAAATGCAGAAGTACGGCAATACTCCTGCATCATAATTGAATTAACACTGATCATAAACCATTAATTCTATACCAATTTATGAATAATTTATTTTATTCAAAAGGGATCTTTTGTCCCATTGACAAAGGGAAAACTTTGAACCAATTCTTAAAAATGAAACTGACAGGAATCTTATTAGCGACATCCATGATGGGCGCCTACGCTTCAAGCTCCGCTCAGATTACTTTACATGCTCAAAATACCAAGATTGAAACTGTCCTGGAGAGCATCACTAAACAGACTGGTATACATTTTATTTTTAAAGAGGGATTGCTTAGAAACGAAAAAGCAACTGTAGAAATCACGGATGCATCCCTCGATAAAGCCTTGGATAAAATTTTCGAAAGCAGTGCTTTCTATTACATGTTACATCGCGGGACTGTTGTCATCAAACGCAAGAATGAGGTAACTTCTATTCCCGAACAAAGTACAGCCAGCATGGCATATCTGCAGCAACAGGTGGTAAAAGGAAAAGTTCATGATACCAAGGGAAATCTGTTGAGCTCAGTCAGTATCCTGCTAAAAGGCTCCAACATAGGTACTTCCACGAATGCCAAAGGAGAGTTTCAATTGACACTTCCGGATGGCAAAAAAGGAACATTGATGTTTAGTGCGGTTGGATTCAAACAGATTGAAATCCCCATTAACAATAAATCTGAAATGAATGTCATCATGGATACTGATGAAGTGGGACTTGATGAAGTTGTGGTAGTAGGCTTCTCCGAAGTAGACAAAAAGCATATTGCATCATCCGTATCGCAAATGGATATGGAGAAAATAAAAAATCGCCCGATTTTTAAAATGCAGGATGCTTTTTCAGGAACCATCCCCGGAGTAACGATGATGCGCGGAAACAGTATGCCGGGGAGTGTTCCGGGCACAATTTCTATTCGCGGAATCAGTACTTTACAAAATGCAGACCCCTTGGTCATCGTAGATGGGATGGAACAGAGCATCCATGATATCGATCCAAATCAAGTTAAAAGCATTACCGTTTTAAAAGATGCCGCCTCCGCTTCCATGTATGGTTCTCGTGGCGCAAATGGTGTTATCATCATCGAAACAGAACGTGGACAGACTGGGCAGTTTAAAGTGGTCACCAACAATTGGTTTGCAGTTAACAAACCTATCGACCTCCCAAAATTTGTTGGTGCCGTCGATTTTATGAAATTACGCAATGAGACATTAATCCAACAGGGGCAGCCAGCTATCTATCCGGAAGAGACAATCAACAAGTATGCCTCCGGAGAATTAAAGGAAGTCAATTGGCTCGATCAAGTAATGGAAAGAACATCGACAGCAATCAACAATAATGCAAGTATATCCGGCGGTGGTGGCGTCGGTACCTTTAATTTAATGTTGGGCCATATAAAAGAAAGTGGTCTCAATAAGATTGAAGGTACTCAAAAGTTTTCAGCCCGCTTCAATACGAATATCAATATTGCAGATAAATTTGTATTAATGGCCGACTTCTATGCACACCGCTTACAGGTAGATCGTTTATTAGCAAACGATGATGGACACGGCCTTTATAAACAAGCATGGCGATTGAACCCAACACAACAAATTTTTTATGATTCTGATCTGCCTGAACACTATATTCTGCATAACAATATCAACCCAGTTGCCTCTATAAAACATGGTGGTACAAAAAATAATATGTATGATCGTAGCACCATCAATCTACGTCCCAAATATAACATCAACAGCAACCTCAATATCGAAGGAAATGTGTCATACATGATCAATAAGTCAGCCAACAAACAAAAAAGATTGACCTATAAGTTTTTTGATGAAAATGGTGCTCCGGCAGCAATTTGGGGAAATGATGTCAATGCTTCACAGGGTGTTAGTGAAAGTCAGCTCACTGCACGGATGCTGGTTAACTTCAACAAGGAGCTCCGCCAAAACAAAGACAAGATTTATCTCACGGCAGGATCAGAAGTCATGAATTATACCTACACTGATTTTAGAGAAATCAGCAAAGCTTCTTTTTTCGGTAAACTAAATTATTCCTTCGACAACCGTTATATTCTGGAATTAACCGGACGCTCAGATGGAAGTAGCAAGTTTGCTCCTGGTCATCGCTGGGGATTTTTCCCTTCGGGAGCTTTCGCATGGAACTTGCATAACGAACATTTTTTCAAACCTATTCTCGAGGCGGGAACAGTTAATAACATTAAAGTACGGGCATCATATGGACTTATCGGAAACGAAAATGTAGCTCCATATCTCTGGCAAGAATCTGTAAACACCTGGGGTTGGACAATACGTGTTCCAAATCCAAACTTTTCTTGGGAAAAACAGAAGCAATGGAACTTGGGTTTAGATGTCAATGCATTTAAAAATAGGCTCTCCTTTACTGCTGAACTATACCATAAAAATTCATATGATCTTATTTATGATCAATTTGCCGTACCCCCACTCACGGGATCAAATAGCCTGGAGTCGGCAGTCAATATCGGTGCCGTGGAAAATAACGGTTGGGAGTTGTCGGCGAGCTGGTCAGATAAAAAAGATGATTTTTCATATACTATCGGTGGAATGCTTTTCGATAACCGAAATCGGATGCTCAAAGCGGGGTATAATGAAAACGATAGACTGATCTTTAAAGGCGATAATAACCGAATTTGGTACAAAGGTGTCCCAATTAACAATTATTATGGTTTCCAATCTGACGGTTATTTCCAGACACAAGAGGAGGTTGAAGCTACCCCAGCTAAAATGCCCAATTCAAGACCTGGCGATATCCGTTACGTGGATAAAAATCAGGATGGTATTATCAACGATGAGGACCGTAGTTATCTAGCAGATCCCCTTCCCCACTATAATTATGCAATTAATGTGGACTTTCGATACAAAGGTTGGGATTTTTCAGCATTGGGTCAGGGAATCGGAAAGCGCACGGGACGCTTGATTGGACAAGAAGCCTATCCGGTGTATGTCGATGGGAACAGCAATGACCTTGGAGCACCCCGCGTTGAATATGTGGCAAACCATTGGAGTCCTGACAATCCGAACAGCCGTTTTCCACGTCTTTGGACGGGACCGAGTCCCAATACTTTACTCAGTGATGTTTGGCTTAGCAATGCCGCTTTTTTCCGCGTCAAGTCCCTTCAGCTTGGTTATACATTTCCTAAAATCGGTAAAAGCATCAAAAATTTTAGAATATATGTTAATGCACAGGATGTATTCACTTTTACGAAATGGGAAGGTTTGGATCCCGAGCGTATTGATGTAGATAGTCCGGGTACAAATGACGGGAACGGAAATTATCCGCGTATGGCAACCTACAGTGTTGGACTGAGCGCAAGTATTTTTTAAAACTATGCTAATGAAAAAGAAAATTTTAACCTTGATAATTACGCTGGCAACTTTGAGTAGCTGCGAAAAATTTCTTGATAAACAAGATCCTACCGCAACATCTTTTGACGAGTTTTTCAACACAGAAGAAGATTTACGCCGGGTGGTCTACAGTAGTTATTTGGATGTATTTATGGGGCCGGGTGAACGCCGCTTACTCTTTTACATGTTAGATGGTCGAACCGATAACGCCTATGCTAGAATAGAGACAGACCATCATATGATCATTGCCAATGGTAATATGACGAGCAATGCACGTTTGGCCGAATATTACTGGACACTTTATAATAAACACATCGGTCGGATCAACACTTATCTAGCAAATATTGACATTCCCTATGTAGAAAATGAATCGATACGACAAAAATACAAAGCTATCTTAGAAGCACTGCGTATCTGGCATTATTTCAGAATTACTGAGCTCTGGGGGGATGTACCATTTGTACTGGTCCCCGTCACGCTGGAAGAAGCAATACCTCCAGTAACGCCTAAAGCTGAAATACTGGATAAACTGTTTGAAATGAGCCAAGATGTAACGAATAGGCTCCCGGAAGACGAAGGCACAACAAATGCCTATATGTTCAACAAATACTCCTTCAAAACTTTGGTCATGCGGTATGCTCTTTATAATGGCCGTTATGATCTGGCCGCAACCCTCGCGAAGGAAATAATGGATAGTGGCAAGTATCAACTCCATCCCCAATATGCAAGCTTATTCAATTATCAGGCGGATAAGACCAATAAGGAGTTTATCATCAAGTTTGACATGGAAAGCCACAACAATTCCGCTACAAATTCCTTTCAGCATCTCGCACCACAATATAAGACCGGAAATGGGCAATCGTATGTCGTTCCGTTGAAGTCTTTGGTCGATAGCTATTGGACACTCCAAGGGCGACCTATTGATAAATGTCCTTTGCATAGTAAGCAAGAATATGAGCTCAATCCAAAATTAAATCGGGATCCACGTTACGCCGCTAGCATTTTTGGACAAGGCGACCTATTCAACAAGGAGAAAATAGATATTTATGATTCAAAGAGTCTATTCTATTACCAAAACTTACGAAGCAGCCGATCAGGATATTGGTTTAAAAAGTTTGTCGATGAAGCTGATGCATTTCGGACAGGGGGTAATATGCACTTTCCTTTGGCACGCTACGCGGAGGTTTTATTAACCTATGCCGAAGCCAAAATCATGTTGAATACTGTAGACGACTTAGCAAAAAGCTGTATCAACCAGGTTCGACAACGTGCCGGACTTGACATGAGTGTAGCGGATGTCAATCTAACAGCGAAATCTCAACAAGAATGGATTGACTTAATTCGCAATGAGAGAAGGATTGAATTTGCCGGTGAGGGACTGCGTTATAATGATATCATACGATGGAAAACAGCAGAAGTAGTCCTAAATCAACCTGCATTGGGGCATATGCGACAAAGTCAAGATGGGAAATCCGAAGTACTTAAAATTGAAGATAGAAAATTCTTAAAACATCAATACCTCTGGCCTTTCCATGAAAGTAGTTTTCAAGTCGAACCCAACCTGATCCAAAACCCAGGATACTAAAGACTAAAAATAAGCTAGACTATTCTCCGGCGCTAATTCGGAGAATAGTCTAGCCGGCGCTGAGTTTTGATCTAATTCAATTTCGTAAGATATAGTGAATTAAGCACCTATACCATATCGTATGGTATATTTAAATTCGAAGTCAGATAAAAAATAAAGCCGCTGTGTTGCTCAGCGGCTTTTGCATTACTAAAAATTTATTCTTACAAATATTCGAGTCTGCAATTAATTGTCCTTCTTTCCTAAATTCTTGTATACGACTGTAAACCCTTATAATCAAATTGACAAAAAACGGCACTACACTATCACTCATGATTCAGATCTTAATATCAAAAATGCAGCTATCACGCCTGCCATGAATCAATATGATAATAAAAAATTGTTCTAATCCTAAATCTTATTGTCTACGATAACACTTCTGTGTTCTCTTCCCCAATTTATCATTTCCTGAATAATTTTTCCGAATGTTTTACAATAGCCTGTTGGCTCATATTCTATGAGTACCGGTATATCTGGATAAACGGTTCTCTTTACTAATTTATTTAATTCCATGTCTTTTAATTCCTTAGAAAGCATGCGTGTCGTTATGCCAGGAATGCTCCGTTCTATTTCGCGGAACCGTTTATTTCCATTACAAATCGAATTAATAACAGGAATTCGCCACTTCCCTCCAATAAAATAAAGCGTGTCTTGTAATGCTCTAAGCTCCTCTGTCTGATCTCTTTCCATGGGTACAAAATTAAGTGATATAATCAATGTTACTGATATACTCTGTTATACTAGTAACAAAAGTATATCAAATACACCATAAATTTGTCAAAGAAAATAAAAATAACAAATGAATATGACAGCTTTAGAAAAACTGGAAATTACTGATCAGATAAGAACGCTGATGGCTAGATATGTCCATAACGCCGATAGCAAAAACTTCAACGCACTTGCCAAGCTATTTACAGAAAATGGAACATTTATGCCATTGGATGTGAATGGCACCCCTCTGCTCCAGATGTCGGGAAGAGCAGAGATCGCAAACAAGATCTCGACGAGTGTAGGTCAGGCAACAGCCATCCATCATTTGTTTTCTTTTGAATTGAACATCCAATCCCATGAAAAAACCCATGCTGTATTTGCGATGGAAGACCATCTCATAAGGCCGGTTAACGAAGAAAGCAAAGTATTAATCGAAAGTAATGTTCCTGCATTTAGAACTTTACACGGTTTTGGACATTATCATGGTGATTTCGTTAAAATCGAAGAGACATGGTATATAGAAAAACTCGTACAAACCAGACTAAAATTAGATTTCACCTATTAAAAAAGTAATAAAATAATGAATACATACTTAAAACCTTTTGAGATTAATGTATCGGAAGAGATACTTAAAGACCTGAAAAACAGACTAAAAACAACACGATGGTCCGAGGATTTAAACAACGAAGACTCCTATTATGGCGTCAGTACCGCATATCTAAAAGGTATTGTTGATTATTGGATTGATGGTTATGATTGGGAATCTGCACAAAAAGAACTTAATTCCTTTAACCAGCATAAAATAGAAATAGATGGTCAGCCTATCCATTTCATTTATGAAAAAGGGAAAGGCCCTAATCCTACACCGATCATCCTTTCACATGGTTGGCCATGGACCTATTGGCATTGGAGTAAAGTTATTCGCCAACTTACCGATCCTGCTTCTTATGGTGGAGATCCGGAGCAATCATTCGATGTCATTGTCCCTTCGCTCCCGGGCTTTGGTTTCTCTACACCAGTTAAAGATGGAGAAATGAATTTTTGGAAAATGGCTGAACTTTGGCATAAACTGATGACCGGAACTTTAGGTTATAAAAAATATGCTGCTTCGGGAAGTGATTACGGCATGTTAGTCACGGCTCAACTGGGTCATAAATATGCTGACGAACTGATCGGTATCCATTTGGGTCAAGAAATGCCCCTAACGATTTTTCAAAGCGAAAGACCTTGGGTCCTTACGGAAGGACATATGATTCCTAAAGACGCATCTTCTGAGCTTCGGGAAGGTATCATCAAAATGCAACGGACGTACGCTTCCCATGTTGCTGTACACATGCTTGACCCTCCAACCATCACACATGGATTAAATGACTCGCCGGTTGGAATGCTAGCCTGGATACTTCAACGCTGGAAAAAATGGAGCGATATCCATGGTAATTTTGAAGATGTATTTTCCAAAGACGACATCATTACATTTGCCATGATCTACTGGGTAAATCAGGCAATTGGTTCTTCCATTCGTGTTTATTCGAATGCCAACAGATATCCATGGAGACTATCACATGATAGGACTCCCCTTGTAGAAGCTCCAGCAGGCTTTACATTCCTCGCAGGAGATGCCTATCCTCCTCTCGGTACTGAGGAAAACCGTGTTGGTATTTTCAAAAATGGTCCTATGGCAGCGCAATTTAATACCGTATATGCCAAAGCATTCAAAAAAGGAGGACACTTTGGACCTTGGGAAAACCCGGAAGCCTTTATCGAAGGCATTACAGATACTTTTAAATTACTTGAAGATTAGGATTGCTAAAATGGTAACGGTTTGGGTTCCAATATTCGTTAACCGTAAAAATCTGAAGTTAAACAGCTTCGGATTTTTTATTTTATTTAGAATAACTAACAAATGCACAGGGTTTGCATTTATTTCAATATCTCTTTTGGTGCAGATTATGTAGAAACCTGATCATACAACAAGGGTTTTGGCCGAAACCAAAACCCCAGGAAACATTCCTTCCTTCGCCAGCATTACCTGGATCAGGTTCTATGGGTATGTTCTCAGATTTTTTCAAACCACCCCAAAATGTTTCCACTATAAGGACAAAAGGTAAGGCTATTTAGTTTTACTACAATCTCAGCAAATCTTAGTTCGTAATGCTGTTTTGATGTCCCAATCAAGGGTCTACTCATTATTTTTGCGCTTTCTTGCGTATTTGGTTTTTTATTAATATTCTTATAGTAAAATTGAGAAAAGTCTATCTCAGCGTCTGATTAGAATCTGAGAACCATCTATAAACTTATTTAGGCCATCTCTTTATTTCGGACATGAATGCTTACAATTTAAATGTTATGGAAATTAGAAAAATCATCACACTTATCTGTCTTTCCTTTTTAATTACCCAATCTGCAATTTCACAGATAGTACCAGGCGCAGAAAGAATACCGGAATATCTTGATTACCTAAAGGATAAGAGGATTGGAATGGTAGTCAACCCAACTTCACGTATTGGCAATAAATCAAGTGTCGACAGCCTCCTATCATTAGGTGTTAACATAATTAAAGTATTTGGTCCTGAGCATGGTTTTCGTGGCGACGTTGGAGCCGGTGTCAAAATAAAAGATGATGTTGATCCAACAACAGGAGTAAAAGTTGTTTCTCTTTATGGAAAAACAAACAAGCCAACAAAAGAGATGTTGGACGATGTTGACTTAATGATTTTTGACATACAGGATATTGGGGTAAGGTATTTTACGTACATCGCAACCATGCATAGGGTTATGGAAGCTTGCGCAGAGAATGGTAAAGAACTGCTCATATTGGACCGACCGAATCCAAACGGATACTTTATTGATGGTCCTATACTGAACATGGAATATAAATCAGGGATTGGCATGCACCCAGTACCGATTACACATGGCATGACAGTTGGTGAGTATGCTCAGATGATCAATGGTGAAGGATGGCTAGCAAATGGCATTAAATGCAAAATAAAGATTATTCCGGTAGGCAACTACAGTCATGACATGGAATATACTCCCCCGGTTAATATGTCGCCAAATATAAACACTTACCAGGCTGTTCTTTTGTATCCATCTACCTGCCTATTCGAAGGAACTGTATTAAGTGAAGGTAGGGGTACAAAATTTCCATTCACTGTCATAGGCGCACCTAATTTCAAAGGTATCTATGATTTCTCATTCACGCCTAAAAGTATAAAGAACATGAGTGCAACACCAATTCACCTGGAAAAAGAATGTTTTGGACTGGACTTAAGAAACGTAGACTTAAAGAAAATCAGAAGTGCCAAGAAAATAGACCTTTCATGGCTAATTGAGACCTACAACAAGTTTCCCGATAAAGCAATATTTTTCGATAACAAACAGAGCAAAGAAATCGTGGACTTTGATAAATTGGCGGGAGGCCCGTTGTTAAAAGAACAAATAATTTCTGGCATGAATGCGGAAGATATCCGTAAAAGCTGGAAGCCAGGCCTTGATAAATATATGCAGATACGTGAAAAATATTTAATATATCAATAATTTAGAACTCGCATGATAACGTCGATTTGAAAGCGCAGTTTAATATATGGCCAAACTTTGCTGATAGCTATTGCCTCATTTTAGTGAAATTAATAACTCATCATATTTCCAGAATCTGAATGACAAACAATTTCAATAAGCCTATCAAGTTTATCCCTTAGTTAGAAAGAGCCCCTAGTGTGACACAGGTTGTCCATATACTGAATGCGAGAGCCAACAAAAGGCAGTACAAAAAAATATCGATGTCCTTTCTTAGTTTGATACCAAAAATAACGACAAACATCAATGGGCAAACTACAATAAAAATAAGGATACCTGTTGCGAATGCCTCAAATGTATCCTGGTTGTAATTCATGAGCAATAGCATAACCCCAATGTAAAACAGCCAGACGATAAACGGCGCGACAAAGCATAACAATACTTTCCAAAATAAACTGAGATTAAAACGCACAGGAACAGCCTTGCGATAATTTCTATATAATAAAAAACATATCCCAGCCATACAGATGATGAGAACTATCAATTGAATATAAATATTAAAAATGGTATCAGAACGGGTGTTGATGTTTGAAGATGACTCGAGTTTATCATGTTTGTACCGTTTCAGATGAGTTGCTTCACCATGAACAAATGTCTTTACAACCTTATCGGTACTTGTGCTGTCTCTTATCGTCCAGGTCGAGTCTTCCAACCCCATCTTATAAAATCCCTCAGTGATAGCTTTACCTCCTTTCATTCTGACGAACCTGCCGTCAAGTCGTCCACCATTAAATCTTAAAGAATCAATTCCCTGTTTGGTACTGACTGTAAGAAAAGTTATTTTTCCGGAAGGAACCAGGCTGGCGCTGTCTGCTATAAGGTGTAAAATAGCGAGATCAAGATTTCTGACAGATTGGTTTTTATTATAATCATCATTCTTTACCGGCCTATTGATATACAAATAATCTATTTTGACGACAAGTAAGGAATCTCTACCGTAAAATTCGAGTCCATCGTAGGAATCAAGACACCGGATGCTGGGATCTTTTAACAATACATACTGGGGCTGATCAAAAGACTGGATATACCTCGGCTGACTGGTGGCACAAAAAGAAAAAATTGCAACAACAGCGATAAAGTAAGTGCTGAATCGGGCCGTCAACGCCGAACCGACGGATAGCTGTAAACTACTTTTGAGATAGAACCAAGCAAACAATATCATGGGTAATGCAATCAGATCGGAAAGATCAACGGTTCTTCCGGTATTGAAATAAGGTTTCACCAGTTGAATAACAAAGGAGGAATATTCACTTTTCCAAAAGGCAAATAAAACTGCCGTGAAAATAAAAATCCATGATTTTTGTTTAGGGAAGATAGCAGAGCAAAAAATAGGAAAGATAAAAAGTCCACTGAAATCAGAAAGCTTCCCGGTAATCGTATTGTGAAATGCCGCTTTGAGAAAAAAGTCATTGATGATCAATACGAATAGAAAAAATAAAAAAAGTGGCGAAACAAGAATCTTTAAGCGTTGATACATAATTTATAGTTTACCTTAGGTATTGATACTCATTAATTAAATAGGTAACCTAACTGAGATTTAGCTGACAGAGGCATTAAGTATCACCTCAAGTATTACCTGATTAATTTTTGCAACCTTTAACAGTAAAGTCGTTGTCTATTAGGATTTTTCGCCAAATTTCCTGACTTTTATAGATAGAAAAATTTCGAGAACGGCGAAGCACCTAAAGCCTGGATTTGATAACAACATATAAAACGAAACCGATATGTTTAAAACAGTATTAGCAAGACACTTTTATGTAGGCGTAATAGCAGTATTCCTATTACCGCTAAATATCATTGCGCAAAGATTGCCATTACAAGTATTACCTTCCGGTCATATCCTTGTTAGTGCCGAGATTGAAGGAAAGAAAGGAAATTTTATTTTCGATACTGGCGGAGGTATCAATCTTTTTTTTGACGAATTTGCGAGCGCGCTAAAAAAGAAGGAAACCTATAATTTTCTCACGGCATTTCGTGCAACAGGAGAAAAAATTGTGTGCCCGCTTTACCAATCTTCAACCATTTTGTTCAATGGTAAAGAGTTCAAGGATATACCGTATTCTACATTCGACATGAAATTGGAAGGTATTAATGGGCTTATTTCTCTTCCAATGCTTTACGATACTGAATTTATTATAGATTATGCAAATAAACAACTAATTTTTCCGAAGGAGAAACTGCAAAGTGACAAAATCATTCCAATACAACTGACTACGCATGCAGATCACTCTCTTGATATTTCCACTTATGTCTACCTGAATAATAAACACAGGATCAATATTATGTTGGATTCAGGAGCTGGCAATGATTCATTTTGGTTCAGTGATAGGTTTATCCCCCTACTTGGATTAGACCAGTCCAAATTGAATGTAACGGAAAAAGTCAGCGAATTTAATCCTGAGGTAAAGACAAAATATTATAAAGGACATCTTGAATCTATCTCAAATTCTTTTGCAAAAGTAGAAAATCCTGACGTGTCTTTTGTGGAAGGTTTGATCTATGAAGGAAAGACAAGTATCAATTGGCTGGGTAAAAAACTAGGGTTCAATTTAAAAGATAAAGAAATCTATATACTGGATTAGTACTTCCGCTATTGAGCTTATAATTAGTTCCTGTCCATAAAGCTGCAATTTCACGATGCTCATTCGTTAGACCAGGGAATTTCTTGATCAATGTCAATCTTTTTTATTGAAATATAGTAGAACTTAGCCAATACATCAAACAGAAAAAATATAAACAGAATTAAAAGAAACGTTATGAAAAAGATAGCAATCAATGGGTTTGGCCGCATCGGACGAGCCGCTTTAAAAATAATAACAGAAACTGCTGATCTTGAAGTCGTTGGGATCAACGACCTGATGAGCATCGAAAATGCTGCCTATCTACTCAAATATGACAGCAATTATGGTAAATACGAAAAAGATGTAAACATCGACGGAGATAAGCTTATAGTAAATGGAAGGGAGGTTAAATATACGAGCATAAGGGAAATCGAAAACTTACCATGGAAAGATATTCAAGCTGATATAGTCATCGAAAGCACGGGTATTTTCACAAACAAAGCCGATGCTGAAAAACACTTGACCTCTGGAGCAAAATTTGTAGTCATTTCGGGCCCTACCAAAGATACCCCTACTGTGGTCCATGGAGTAAATACCGAAGATGGAAAGGTTTCTGTTTTTTCATGCGCAAGTTGCACGACCAACAATATCAGTCCGATCATCGAAATATTGGGAAGAAGGCTTGGAATAAAAAAAGCAATTCTGAACACCACACACGGTTATACTGCTTCACAGGCTCTTGTAGATGCTCCGTCAAAAAAAGAACCGCGTATGGGAAGGGCTGCCGGTATCAATCTTGCTCCCGCTGCCACTGGTGCTGCAATTGCGACTACGAAAGCGCTTCCACAATACGTCGGAAAGTTTGATGGCATAGCTGTTAGGGTGCCTGTTCCCGTGGGGTCCATATCGGATATCACATTTGTCGCCGAACGCGTTACAACAGTAGATGAAATAAATCAGATACTGATCGAAGAATCAAAAACTGATAGGTATAAAAGGGTTCTAACAGTAACAGACGAGCCCTTAGTATCTACTGATATCATCAAAAGTCCGTTTGCAGCGACAGTTGATCTGGAAATGACAAGAGTTGTCGATGGTGATCTTGTGAAAGTGATGGCCTGGTATGATAATGAATGGGGATTTACCAATCAAATGATCAGACAAATACAATCTATTTAACGCAATAGCAATGAATTATGCAAATACCGCCTTCACCGAAGTTATTAAGGCTCTACAGAAACAAAACGGTAGTCGCGCTGCCTACGACCGAATAGAAAAGTTTAGCTATGTCGATGGCTTGACAGAAACAGAAAAGAGTTTTATCAGTGGAATGGACAGTTTCTACATGGCTTCGTTCGGAGAAAACGGATTTCCATACATTCAACACCGTGGCGGAGCGAAAGGATTTATTAAAGTTATTAATAAAGATACCATCGGGATAATTGATTTTAGTGGCAACAAACAATATATTTCGGTTGGGAATATCTCTACGAATCCAAAGGTTTCTTTAATTATGGTATCTTATCCGAATCGTGCACGATTAAAGATCTATGCCGAAGCTGAGATCGTGGAGATTAACGAAGATCCAGGCTTGCTCGCTTATCTAACCCCAGAGCATTATAAATTTAAAGCAGAGCGAATGATATTATTTCATATTAAAGCTTACGATTGGAACTGTCCTCAACATATTACTCCCCGGTACACCGAAGCTGAAATCACCGAAATAATAGCCTCCAAATTGCAATATATTGAGAAGCTAGAACAGGAACTATCAGCGCTACGCGCAAAACCTTGATCCATATGTTTCCTGCAGCGGGAAAAAACTGAATGGAAAAGACCGTCCAATATTTGGGAGGTCTTTTCTTTTATATTTAATATCTTTGAGTATGAATATCGAACGTATCAGACAACCTTTCCTCAAAAAATTTCCCGGAGATTTTTCCAATAATCCTATACAGAGAAGCACGCCAAAAGTTTTATTTGCCACGATTAAACCTGTGGGGTTTGACAAGCCGCAATTAATTGCTTTTAACGAGGCTCTTTCTGAGGAAATAGGTCTGGGAAAATTTGAAGATAAAGATCTTCATTTTCTGGTAGGATCTCAACTTCCTGACAATATTCAGACCTATGCGACAGCGTACGCAGGGCATCAATTTGGTAACTGGGCAGGACAACTGGGAGACGGAAGAGCCATTCTCGCTGGCGAGATTACCAATACAACGGGTAAGAAAACAGAAATTCAATGGAAAGGTGCTGGTGCAACTCCCTATTCAAGGCGTGCAGACGGGAGGGCCGTATTAAGATCTTCTGTACGCGAATACCTGATGAGCGAAGCCATGCACCACTTAGGTGTGCCCACTACCAGGGCTTTAAGCCTGGCCTTTACAGGAGAAGATGTTATTCGGGATATCATGTATAATGGTAATCCACAATATGAAAAAGGGGCCGTCGTGATAAGAACAGCCGAGAGTTTCCTTCGTTTCGGACATTTTGAATTGATGTTTGCGCAGGGCGAACACAAACTATTACAGAATCTGCTCGATTTTACTATTGAAAACTACTTCCCTGAAATTGTTTCATCTGATCAGGAGAAATATAAAGATTTTTTTGAAAACGTATGTACACGCACGGCAGACTTAATGGTAGAATGGTTTAGAGTGGGATTTGTCCATGGGGTAATGAATACAGACAATATGTCCATCTTGGGTCTAACGATTGATTATGGTCCCTATTCCATGATGGATGAATATAATTTAAATTTCACCCCAAATACTACGGATCTACCGGGGAAAAGATATGCTTTTGGAAAGCAGGGTCAGATCGCACACTGGAATCTATGGCAACTTGCGAATGCGCTCCAGCCGATAATAAAAGATCAAAAATTCCTGGAAAACACGCTATCCAATTTTGGAATTTATTTTTGGGAAGCCCATGACAAAATGCTTTGTAAAAAATTCGGATTTGATGGACTCAAAAAAGAGGATGAAGAGTTTTTTGCCTACTGGCAGGGTTTAATGCAGGAGCTAGAATTGGATCATACTTTGTTCTTCAATCAATTAGAAAAAATAACGCCAAAAACAGATTTGAAAGAACATTTCAGTGGAGTAGCTTATACTGTTTTAAATAAAGAAAAGCTCGGTAAACTTGGAGAATTCATTGAACTGTACCGATCCCGTTTGCATTCAAATTCGATTTCAACGGAAGAATCACTGGAATTAATGAAAAAAACAAATCCTAAATTTATATTGAGGAACTATCTGCTCTACGAATGTATTGAAGAAATTAGTAATGGGAAAACAGAAATGTTGATTAAACTAACTCAAGCTTTAGAAAACCCATACCAAGAGCAATTTCCGGAATTTTCTATGAAGCGCCCATCCAACTATAACGATATCGCAGGATGCTCTACACTTTCATGCAGCTCATAACAATGCGCGCACCGTATCGCAATGGGGCAATCATCCTCAGTCTACTGATTACCGGCCCTCAATTTTGTTTGAGCATTTTTTAGCAGTTTATTCCTAATTTTATAGTTATGTCAAAACAAATTAGGCTCGCAACTACCGACGATTATCCGACAATCTTGGAAATCTGGGAATCCGCGGTAAAAGCTACGCACGACTTTCTCAGTGAGGAAGATTTTATTTACTTTAAACAGGTTATCCCGACGGATTATCTGCCAAACCTTGAGGTATTCATCCTTACCGAAAGAAAAGTACCTATCGGATTCTCCGCTGCATCAGAAGGAAATCTGGAAATGCTCTTTATCCATAATGACTATCGGGGAAAAAACTATGGTAAGCAATTATTTCATTATATGAAAGATATGTATGGCATTAATAAGGTCGATGTCAATGAACAAAATCTCCCGGCCCTTGGCTTTTATGAAAAATTGGGATTTAAGAAAATAGGAAGGTCTGACAAGGACGGTTCTGGCAAGAACTATCCGATGGTTCATATGATGCTTTAAATTTAATGTAATTGGTGTTCATAAATTATGACCTGACCTTAAAAAAGTAACTTTTTAGTATTCAGAAATACTTTCATCAGGAACAGTCGAATAATACTAGTTTCGCCCTATTTAATTTTTAATGTCGATGTTTACACCATAAACTTTTCTTCCTTAGACTATCGACTATGTAAAACTGGGAATTGATGCCAATAAAAAGGCTGTCCGATGTTTCGTTAAGTATTTTCACATGATAGCGGATATCTATTCCTGTCTTTGAATTCGGATCGAAAAAAGCATGTCTGTTTTGGGTATATCAAGTTCGCTTTTAAAAGATCT
The DNA here is from genome assembly GCF_013167215.1 of Sphingobacterium prati. Taxonomy (GTDB): domain Bacteria; phylum Bacteroidota; class Bacteroidia; order Sphingobacteriales; family Sphingobacteriaceae; genus Sphingobacterium; species Sphingobacterium prati. The sequence goes on along the minus strand of NZ_JABJWY010000007.1, from coordinate 5,286 downwards.
GTCTGTCTAACGACCAAAGTAGTACAGAAGAAAGAAGGCATCTCATAAACTATTGTTTTGTATAATTAGATTTTCCATTTATATCAACCGGTTTACCCAGATATATTGGTTTCCTATTCCTTATAATATCCCAAACGGATTTTGTAACGGATAGTTTTTCTCTCAATGAATAGTACTTATAACCTGGATAAATGCCCCTATCTGCACTATATCCGAAAGATATTACACCCAATTGATCACCTAAGTAAATACATCTATTTAAGTGATATTTCTGAGATACTAAGATTGCGGTATCAACCTTAAAAATATGTTTGGCGCGGTACATAGTCGAGTAGCTATCAAACCCAGCGTAGTCGATGTAAATTTTTGTGGTATCGACGCCATTTTTTTGACAATATAACTTCATTACTGTAAGTTCATCGTATTCATTCCTTCCATTATCTCCTGACAGCAATATCTTATTTACTTTATTGCTTTTATAAAGCGAAATCCCCGCATCAAGCCGATCTTTTAAATACCGACTTGGCCGATCGCCATTTATACCAGCGCCAAAAATGATGACCACCTTAGTTTTGGGCACATCTTTAAGTTCAGTGAAAATTACCTTTTCTGTTGTGGCCGTTACATTACTATTGCTTACCAAAACAACCGCTAGGCCTATTAAGCTTAGGACAATAGCCGGTAAAACGAACTTTTTAATCTTTTTCATTAGCTTGATCTTACAACGATTTATAAAGATAGATTTCCTTTACTTCTTTGACAAAACTGCTCAGAAAGCTATTTGATAAACATTCCGGAAAGCAACATGTTGTCGTTAAAATTTAAGGTCACTTTATAAGGCAAAGTTTTAATTTCGATAAAATTCGCAAAATCCACCGGGTGATAGGCTATTTTTAACTTATCCAACAACTTGAGCACTTCTTCAAATTTTAAACCTGGTTTTAAGCCATTTTCAAATGAGATATCTACCTTTCTAAATTCGTTGATGGCGTAGCCATTGATAAAGTTCTCTTTTTGGTTATCCGGATTGTTTTTGCTGACAGCAAAGTAAAAGTAAAAATCATGATAATTATTCTGATAATAGATTTCGTTAGTTTTTCCGGTAGCGCCATCAAACTCTATCATACGTTCAAAACGTTTGTTTGTGACTGATTTTATAAACTCTTCTTCAGTTGTTTTACCAACAATCAAACCATTGATATTCCAATCTTTATCGATATTTATCGCAGGTTTGCCTTTAACATCTTCTGGCTTGGTCGCATTTTTCATCAAGTCTGCCATGTATTTTTCATTATTGCATCCGCCAAAGTCAATTAAACCATTCATGATGTCCCAATAGCAAGTTTTAGACAGATCGGTATTGTTCAGCATGATCAACCTGCTGTAATCTGGAGCGTAAAAGATAAATTTGTTCTGCGTCTTGATATTCCAATATAAGCCGTTGTCGGTATTTGGATTTTTAGTTCCCCTACCGTATTTCGCCTCTAGTTTCTTTAAAATATTGGACTGTAATTCTGCCGTTTTCATCTCAATTCTCACACCGTAGATTTTACTTTCAGCATCGTAACATTTTAAAGCTTCATCTAATTCATTGATGTTTTGAGCTTCCTTGAGATCGATATGTCCGCCACCGAAGCGTGTAATGCTATCTGTTTTTAGTTTCTCTGCGTCGATTAGAAAAATAATCCGTTGTCCTTCTAAATCAATTCCATCGAAATTATATTTCTTCGATTTCTCGACCTCTAACAACAAACTAAAAGGATATTCAACAGTTTCTACGCCAATCAATAATCGATCATTAAAACTGCTGATTTTTTCAATCGGTTCGTCTAAGTTTAAGGTTGCTAAATCTATCTTTTCTTGACTTTTGCAAGAAATAATTAAAGGCAAAATGGCTAGTAATAATAATTTATGCATGATTCTTATATTTCTTTTAATAAATGGTGGACCTTTCATTTCTGTAGGCTTTAGATACCTTTCAGTTAAACGATCTAAGTTAATTACTTTCATATCTATATTTCATTTAGCAAAGTATATTGTTCGACTTTATCATAAATCATCAATCGATTTTACTTTACCATTATCAAAAATAATTCGTCTACGGATAGTACCATCTTCGTTATAATAAAGCCATTCCTTTTGCTTAAGATTATTTTGATAAGAACCCTTTTCTGCCAACTTTTTGTTTCTATAAACCTTGGCTTCGCCATTTTTTATGCCGTTCACAAATGGCTCGTAATTGGTTTGGTAACGGTTAAATTTTATTGCATAATTTCCATTTAGTGGCTCGCAAGTTTTCTTTGAACAAGTCTTGCCAGTAGCATAAATATATTCGGTTTGCTCAAGGTCGATATTAATCCACCTCTGTGCGAAACAATTGCTCACTTGAGCTAAAAATAAAAATAAAGTGATGATCCTGTTCATGATATTAATGTTTGATCCTTCTTGCTATTCCTAAAATTTCACTATTTATACCAAAGGGCTAAATTTACCTGATACCAAATATTATTGTGCTTCATCATAATCCCTAAATAGATTTTCTCGATGTGCTTTTTCACTTTAATGGTTGGGATTTTAACCAGCTGTCCTTTTTTCCATTGCCACAAATCTAGTTTTAAAACCTGTAAGAAGATGAACGAATTATAATTCGCTGGAGATAAATTATCATTCGTAGCCATTTGCGTTTTTTTTAACCGATTCAAGCTAGATCGCCCCCTTCTATTCTGGAATTTCAGTTATCAACAGATTCAGCACATCTGATATTGTCTATTTTAATTAAAATTGATTTTCCATATTCTCTTACTTATAGGTATAGCAAAAGTATGGCTGTTCTAGCGCTATCTAATAAAATATGGGGTATCTAAGCGGTATATGGGAGCCATTAAAAAGTCGGTAATTGCTATAGAAAAATATCAGGGATATGATATATTCTTTTTAAATTGTAGGAACAGAAATTGGTCGTTAGTATACATAATTCCGTGTTCGTTTTTGTAATAAGAGAGAACCAGCCTATCACTACCATTTTTTATTTCTTATGAAAATGAAGATTAATAAAGCACATAACATGAAAAAAAAAGTAGGTGTTAAAAAACTATCTTTCGGAAGTATATATGTTTTAGTTGCTTTCACGCTGTTACCCTATTTCAGTAATGCACAAAACAAAACATCCTTATCAACGGAGGATTGGAAGAATTTATTAGCCGACCAACTATTCCCTGGCAAAAAAGTTGATAATATAATTTTCCACTTCGACGTCCCCTTTGAAGAGAAGTTTATCAAAGTGGATGATAGTATCCTTTTACATGGTCTTCTATTTAAGGCAAAGAAATCCAAAGGTATCATATTCTATTTACATGGAAGCAACAATGCATTAGATACTTGGGGTAATATTGCTCCAATATACACTGCCAAGGAATACGATGTATTTATGCTCGATTATCGTGGTTATGGTAAGAGTCAAGGAAAGGTAACTGATGAATATACGCTCTATCGGGACATTCAAATTGTTTATGATAAACTTATGGAAACTTATTCGGAAAATCAGATCATAGTGCTAGGCCAATCCATGGGCACCGCACTCGCATCATATATAGCTGCAAACAACCATCCCAGTCTTCTGATTCTGCAAGCGCCATATTATAATATAAAAGACTGGACAAATGATGTCGCTCCTGAGTTGGACACCTCTAATATTCCCTATAATTTTGATAATTCCTCTTTCCTAAAGACGGTAAGATGTCCTGTAGTTATTTTTCATGGCAACAAGGATACAGCTGTGTATTATGGTTCATCTGTCAAGCTCTCAAAGCTATTTAAGGCTACTGATCAATTTATCACATTGAAAGACGAAAGTCACAATGATTTTTCGAAAAACAAGGCTTACCTAGATTCAATAGGATTGATTTTGGAAAAGAATAAACCGGAGTAAATCGTAATTAGTGGGAGTGTAACTCAAACTGTGTCATTGGATTAGCATCTTAAAAACCTCTTTCTAATTTGAGTCTATCCCCAAATCTAATATAAAGTTGGGATATGGTCAAGCCCCAGTTATGCATTGGCATCGTCCATTTTTTTGCAATATCTTTAATAATTAAATACATCAATTTCATGAGCGCCTGTTCAGAGCTGAAAGCTCCTTTAGACTTAATAATTTTTCGTATCTGACGGTGCATTCCCTCGATCGGATTTGTGGTGTATATAATCTTGCGAACCTGATCCTCGTACTCAAAGAAAGTAGAAAGATTGGTCCAATTATCCATCCAGGATTTGGCAGCAAGCGGATATTTCTTACCCCATTTTTCTTCGAAAGACAAGAGGTTCTCATAACCTATTTCTTCGTTCACGGCTTTATAGACTGGCTTTAAATCCTCCATAACAAGCTTTTTATCTTTCTCAGTTACATAGCGCATACTTGTTCTGATTTGGTGAACAATACACAACTGGATCTTTGTTTTTGGAAAAATAGCTTCTATGGCCTCAGGAAACCCTTTTAGACCATCAATACAAGCAATAAGGATGTCTTCAACACCACGTTGCTTTAGATCCGTAAGAACTGAAAGCCAGAACTTAGCTCCCTCATTTTCTGAGCTATAAAGACCGATCAGATCTTTTCTACCATCCATACCAACTCCCAGTATGTTATAAATAGCTCTTGATTCAACAGTTCCATTCTGGCGAACTTTAATGTGCATGCAGTCCAGGAATACAAAGGGATAAACAGCTTCAAGAGGCCTACTACGCCATTCATTTACAGCTGGAAGTACACTTTCGGTAATACGCGATATTTCAGTGGCAGAGATTTCCATTGCGTACATTTCGCGTATAAACTCGCTTATCGCCCGTGTGCTCATTCCTTTGGCATACATGCTCAGCACGTGTCCCTCAAGCTGTTCAGTAATGATTAATTGCCTTTTAGGTACTACCTTAGGCTCGAATGTGCCGGATCTATCACGGCCTGTTTCCAGTTCAAATGTCCCAGTGTTAAGGCCTCGGACAGTCTTTTTTGTCTTGCCATTTCGCCGGTTGCTATTGCCCGAAGCTTTCTCTTCGTTCAAATGGTTTTCCAGTTCTCCATCCATCATTGATTCCAACAGATGCTTCATTAACGGCGCTAGGACGCCATCATTGGGAGACAAACTTTTACCTTCGTAAAGACCTTGCATGGCTTCTGCCTTGAAGCGTTCAAAGTCGAATGGGTCTTTTTCTTTCATGACCGTGTCGTTTGAATAATTGAATATAAATAATCTTATTGAATTATTCCTCTGACACAGTTCATGTTACAGTCTC
>NZ_JABJWY010000006.1:167561-171520 GCF_013167215.1 Sphingobacterium prati | reverse complement strand
CGCTAAGAGAAAGGGTCTGATGAGAATCAGGCCCTTTTGAGGTAAAAAAGCCACATCTCTCCTATTCTGCTTGACTTGAAGGATATAGGACAGCTTCTAGATTTTTGTAAGCGGTCATGTGCTTATTCTCTGACATTTTATTTAAATTGATTAATCTCCATTTCACTGAAGGAAGTTCCGAGACTAAAGCTGCGTCCAATCCTAAGAGTGCCCAATCAGGTGTCTTATTTTTGACAGAGAGTAAAAATTTACGTTCACACTCCCTCCGGCACTAATTTTAACACATCTTTCCTTCTCTGAGAATACATATTCATGTTTAAAACATTGACATTTATCGGCGAAAAACGCCGATAATTAAGAAATATATAAACAAACAAGTCTTTTCGACAAACAAGCATAATACCGTTACTCCTAAATTTAGACAAATGGGATATAAAAAACTTATATTGATATCATATCTGAATTGACTCGCCGTATTCGTCCGCTCTACCAAAAAGATAATTAGCGATCGATGCACTATTTTTGACATTATCTTCTGGTCGCACAAAAAGCTTAAATTGACTCATTTCGCAATTCCCTGTTTGATAATTTTGTTGTGGAACTTTGACGATATATTTAAATTCTTCTGAACAAGAAGCGTCATTTCTTGTATCAGTGGGGAAAGTAAGATATAAAGGTTTCATAGATGAGACCGCGCCCAAGATTTATGAGTCGTAGTTGAAGCAGAAAAAGTCGATGAATATTGACGCCCTTAACAAGAAATATAAAGATAATTGATTTTATCTTATTGTTTTACACGGAGTAGTTTGTTAACTTCATAGAAATATAAAATTCAATAAAGCCATATAAATAAGATATCAAAATACTTGGTATCAAAAAAAATAACACTTTAACCCTTAAATCACAATAACCATGGGGATGATCCAAAGCTATCTACGTGTAGATAATGAAACGCTTAATACTATTATCGAAGACAGTCGCCGCTTAGAAGACTTAGTATTTAAACAAGATAACACTAACAACGAAAATTTCCTTGACTTGGATAAAGCTTGGGAAGGAGTTTTTTTTATAATTACAGGACAAAGTTTTGCGGATGCAGCTCTGGAAGGAGGTCCACTTTTAGGTATACTTATGGGCCCTACAGAAATTGATTCCGATCAAGATATGGGCTACGGTCCTGCGACATATACTACAGCTGAGCAGACTAGAGATATTTATAATGCAATTAAAGATCTTACAAAAGAAGAACTTTCAGAAAACTATGAACCTGGTAGAATGACAGAAGAAGGCATCTACCCTGATATTTGGGAAGACGACAAAAATGCGCTGGAATATCTTCTAGATTATTTCGATGATCTCAAAAACTTTTATAAAAAGCGGCGGAGACGGGAGAGGTTGTAATAACCTTCTTGAGCTAAGCTAAATAGTGACCTTTTCTAGGAATGGAATATCCTGAACAAAACAAAGAGCAATTTCAACTAATCGTCATGAAACAAATAATATTTACAATACTTTTCTCGTTAATATACTCGCTAAATTACGGTCAGACACCAGTTCAAGAACCAAAGCCTTCCAAAGGAGTTCCTATTATGTTTGTTGATAGCATGCGGGTAAGCCAAGCAGATCTGCAAAAATATAAGCCTGATGATATAGCTACAGTTACTGTATATAAAGACAATATGAAATTTAAACATCTGGACAGTAATGCAATCGGAGCCATTTACATTGAAACGAAGCAGTTCAGCAGAACACGCTTCCTTAATTACTTCAAATCGAAATCCTCAGATTTCAAGAATCTATTGGCATCACAGCAAAGCGATAACAGCTTTCAATATATCCTTAATGGAAAAGTGCTGGATAAGGATTATGAGGGCAAGCTAACGGCTATTGACGACAAAAATTTTAAGTCCATAACAATTATCCGCAAAGATAAACTCGTAAAGAAATATGGCGATACTGATAAGACTTTTGGAATAATGATAGTGTCTGATGTTTCAGAGAATTCCTCTGATGGGAAAAAGAAACTTTAAAAGATATTCAATTTCGTAAAAACATATTGTTATGGTTGACTTAGAACGAAGGAAAAAGCTTGCTTACCATTTACGCCATTTAGTAATCGGGCTTATTAGCAACGATGAGTTTGAGGAGGAGATATTAGACAATGTATCTTTTGGTTATCTTCCTGAACATTATTATTCTTCAAAAGAAGCGAAATTTGACGATCCTATTATAAGACCAATGCTCGAATTAAGCTGGTGCTTATATAGCGACTTAGAAAATCATAAACATACGGGCAAACACCGACTTTCGGATAAAGAACTAAAAGACATTGCTCGGATTATTTTATTCCTGAATTCCGATTTTGAGTACGAGTGGCCCTACTTTGATCGTATAAATCTGCTAATACGGTTATCATTTAAAGACCTGTTATTTACTATCCTGAGCTTGGGACAACATTATAACGTGAAACTAATTGAACGAAAGAAACAGTATGAAGAATTTAACAATACAGGCGATCACGAGCTATGGCCATTTATAAGCAAAGAACAATATGAACAGCAATTGAGAAAGCAACCCTTTTTAGGGGGGAGGAAACCCGACTAATTTCAGCAAATAATACCCTTTGCTCGTACAAAAGAAAAGTATTCAGAATAAGATTCACATCTAATTACAATGACTATCCAATTAGCTATCAAAATTTTCAGTTCAAGGAACTATCCACTTGTCAGCATTCTTTTAATTATTTTTTTTAGCTTTTTTATCTCGCAATCTTTTTCGCAAGAAAAGCTAAAAGTCAATTATAAACACTTAACCTATCTCCCCAAAAATTATAATACAGATACATCTAAATATCCACTCGTTATTTATCTCCATGGTGGATCGCAAAAAGGAAATGACCTAGAAAAGCTAAAGATCTATGGTCTTCCCTATTTAGTAGATAAGGGAAAGGAATTCGACTTCATTATGGTAGCACCGCAATGTCCGGAAGGCAGATATTGGTCTACGGAAAATTGGTTTGATTCGCTATACAATGAAGCGGCCTCAAAATACCGCATTGATAAAAGTCGTGTATATGTAACCGGAATAAGTATGGGTGGTTACGGAACGTATATCACAGCATTGGATCACCCTGAAAAAATTGCAGCGATTGTGCCATTATGCGGTGGCATAAATGATAGTGACACCACTCGAATTTGTAGACTCAAAGATATTCCCATCTTGACCTTTCACGGAACCGCTGATGATGCAATATCTATCTACGAAACAGAACGAATTGAACGATCTCTAAAAAAGTGCAATGGCAATATCACTTTCCATCGACTCGAGGGTGAAGGGCATGGAATTCAATATCTCTATGAGACGAAACCTGAGATCTATGAATGGTTGTTGAGGCAGAGTAAGCTCAATACAGATAAACGCTAAGAGAAAGGGTCCGATTAACATATCAGGCCCTTTTGACGTAAAAAAGCCACATATCTCGATGTGGCTTTACAACATTTATATATTTATTTGAGATGGCTCTTATTTATATGAATTGATTGATGCAGAAACTTTCCATTCATTACCTTCGCGAACCAGAGTCACTAGGTCAGTCTTGGTAAAGTCTTCAAACTTCAAAGTCACCTTAGCAACCATATAATCGGCAGACTCTTCGATAATGTCAGTCTTAACTTTACAGTTTAGCCTCTCCCCTTTTTGTTTTTTCAAGGATTTGATTACCGCTTCACGGCTATGAGATTGAGCGTTGGAAGCTTGGATTTTTTGGCTGAAATCTGTCGCGAATAACTGCTCTACGCCTGCCGACTCTCCTTCGGTTGTTACCGCAACATAGTGGTCAAGGGCAAAGTCCGCTGTTGAAAGATTTACGTTTGCTTTTTCAGTTTTTGATACTGGCGTCTCAGCTGCCATAGCGAAAGTGGATACTGCGATTAAAGCTGCTGCTGCGAATGTTTTTACTA
>NZ_JABJWY010000006.1:152682-167556 GCF_013167215.1 Sphingobacterium prati | reverse complement strand
TTCATAATGTCTTTATTTTATTGTGTTAGTTCTGTTGTTCTTATTTGTTGACTCAAAACTATGACACAATCAGCCCCTAGCCTACGAGCTTTAGATCAACGGACAGGAAAACTCGGTGAATGGTGGAAATTGGGAGGTGAATCGGTTTGCAATAATTCACTGAATTTACGGTAATCAGACGGCAGTTGGAGAGAATAACTTTGTTCCAGGTAATAGATCTATATTCACCTCCCAAATTGGAGATGTAATGTGAGAATACTTATGACAGAATAAATTATCCTCGATTTTAAATAGCCGACTCAAGTTATCAAAAATAATTCGCTCCAATAAAACTATTTCAAACCGACTGTTTAGATCCATCCTTTCAAAAATACATTAAGTTATCTAGCTATGAAATATTTTTTTACTCACTACTGTTTTTATGTAGTGGAGAAAGATATCTTAGAGTAGTTGATCAACGAAGCAGGAATCCGAAAAGGCGTAAATAGAGTAGGAATTTATTCTAAAAAATAAATCTATGAATCATTTGGAATTAAATGAACTCGAAGAATTGACATTTGACGAGATGACCGACACAGAAGGTGGCAATTGGGCAAAGTGGATATTTGAGATGGGGTCAATTTACGACGCTGTTACAGACGGTTGGGAAGGTTTAAAAGAAGGGTTTAAAGCAGGAAATGCGTAACAATTAAAAATTTTAAATATATAAAAATGGAAAAATTAAATAATTTAGACTTGGAATTACTATCAGATTCTGAAATTTTAAGTATTGATGGTGGAGGTTTTTTTAGAGATTTGGGATTTGCAATCGGTTACGCATTCGGTAGCTTTGCAAAAGCTCAAGAGAGAGAGCTTGACGGCGGATTAGGCGGACCAACAGCTAATCATTTTTAGTTTTATATATTGCTATATGGTCTAAATTACCATATAGCAATATTATAATCTATCCATAATTATGAGTAGATTTGCTACTCTTTTTGGTTTCGCAGGGGAACTTAAAAATAGAAAAACATCTTTTACTTTTTTTATTCTCTCGAAGAACAGAATTGTACATGAGAAAACCTCAAATAGAATATTTTTTTAAAACAGTCAGCTTACAAAATTTATTTTTTTTACTAGTTTTCGGAAAACTATTCATAACAGGCCTTTTATCCTACTTGGTAACTGTAATTGATGAAAAGTACCTTCATAATCCCATTGAAGAGGAACCAAATTATATGGTATTTTTTGCATCTGTTCTCTTCGCTCCGTTCATCGAAACTTTACTTTTTCAGTCATTAATCTTTTATTTAGGTAAAAAATTCAGATTAAAAAATTCATTAATCATAGTTGTTTCTACCTTGGCGTTTGCGTTAACGCACCATTATAATTTAATATATTTCTCGGTAACTATTTTTTCAGGACTTTTCTATGCCTGTACTTATAGCTATATATCAAAAAGAGAAAGCACATTTATAGCGTTCTTTTTTGTATCTTCCATTCACGCTATAAACAATCTAACGGCTTGGTTATTTGATATTTTATCGTAGAATCTATACTGTTAGTGATATTAGCGTTTTAAATGTTCTAAAAATTTGCTATCTGTTTTAATAAATTTGATATTTAAAAAATTCGATTGTTAAATATTTTCCAGCCTCGGAAGCTGTCGGAAAAACTGTCCCCCCAGAAATATACCTAAGCTTATCATCCCCTAACGTTTCTATCTTAAACGAAATAGAAATCATAAACTCATGAGTATACAAATAAGTACAGCTCTGACGCGAATATTCTATTGGTGCCCCCTGGCCTTTGAGTTCATCAAGCATGACATATAAACGAGAAACAGATATCCCCAATCGCTTTGCCAATTCAGAAGGCGTTCCCGTTCGTCGCTGACGGATTAATTTGTCCAACAAATTGATCCGATCTATGTATTTGAATAATTGCATAATAATTTAGTTTATCGTTCCGTAAATCTGATAACGTAGCATCATTTGATTAAATGCTACAGTATACTTCGCACGAATCCGCTCTGATTCGGCCTTAATCAAATTATTTTTACTCGTGTTTATGTCATAAATTGAGGCTCTGCCGGCATCGAAACTTCGAACGGTATAGCTGAGTGATTGCTCCGTAGCCCCACTTGCTTCTACAGCAATATGATATTGCTTTTTATTTTCATCTATTTCGAGCAACAATTTGTCTAGAATCTGTGCTTGGATCAACCGTTCATTTTCAATTGAAAGCTGAATGTGTTGTTTGCTGAGTTCCGTTTGCCTAAGTTGTCGTTTACTTTTTCCTTTATTAAAAATGGGAATAGAAACTGTCACGGCAAGCTGCTGCGCAAAGTTGTCTTTGGTCTGTGCAAAGAAGTGCCGTGTATCAGAAGCCTTAAATGCATTGAAATAGGTGCTACCCAGGCCTGCTGACCCTTTTATGGTGGGATATAAAGCAGATTTAATCAATTTGGATTCGAGATCAATTCCCTCTAACTGACTTTGAAACTTGGCAAATACAGGGTTATGTAAATAGGCTTCTTCTTTGAGCGCAGATAATTCACTAGAAATCGGAACTGAGATCATCTCATTTTCCAATACTGGATCTGAGAGTTGTAAGTTCTTATAATCTGGATAGTTCAATAGCTGAGCCAACTTTAAAATGGATTGCTGCATTTCTTTATGATACTGTTGATATTGTTGTTTCTCGCGCAATAAGTTGGCCTTTGCTTCAGCGACAACGGAGACAGCTGTCGCACCTATAGCTGTACTTTTTTCAGCTTTATCCAGTAACTGCAATGAAAACCCGATGGCTGAATCTTGCGCAACGACAAGCGCTCGGTTTAAGAGAACTTGTAGATAGGATTCCATGACCTGAACAGAAAGATTTCGTTTTAAAATTTCCTTTTCAATACGTTCCTGTTCAGCTTCGCTCAAAGCTTTCTTTGCTTGATTCTTAGAATAATTATACTGGTATAGGGTTATTTCACCATTTATCCCGATGTTGCTGTTTAGATTATCATTGCGCCGGATCGTACCAAATACATCTTGTGAATGCCCAAAAGTAGTATAGCCATTGGCATAACCGTTGACACTGGGTAGGCGTTCACGCAAGGCCATCTCCTGGTCTAATATTTTGATTGCAGCCTTAATGTCCTGCTGTTTAACCGGCAAATTATGCGCTATTGCGTAGTCAATACATTCATGTAGTGACCAACTTTTCTGTGCCATTATATCGGTTGTAACCATAAGAATCAAGATGGGTATAAAGCACCACTTTAGGACGAAAAGATTCTGTTGATGAATACGCATATGGAAAATAGATTTATAAGGGCAACTCTTGTATGAATTAATTTAATAAAATGGACTGCTTCTTCCACATATCTTTATAAGCAGATTCTTCCGCCAATAACTGATTATGCTCTCCCTGTTCTATCAGTACACCATCTTTGAGCACAAGGATCTTATCTGCTTCGGCAATCGTACTGAGACGATGTGCAATCACAATCATTGTTTTACCCGAGTCTCTAAAACGATGAAATGCCCGCTGAATAACCTGCTCTGTGGATGAGTCCAGTGCCGAAGTAGCTTCATCCAAGATCAGAACATCAGGATTGCGGTATAAAGCCCTGGCAATAGCAATACGCTGCCGCTGCCCGCCCGATAACATCGCTCCATTTTCACCGAGATAGGTCTCAAATCCAGACGGTAATTTTTCAATAAAAGACATCATATCTAATTCATTGACAACCTGTAAAAGACGTTGAAAATTGGGCACATCTTCACCTACAGCGATATTATTGATCACATTGCCTGAAAATAGGTCTATATGTTGGGGCACTATGGCTATGCGTTCCCGCAAAGAGGATTTGGAAATATAATTTAAATCATATTGACCAATACGGATCTTTCCTTCCTGTACTGGATATAACTGCTGAATCAGTGCGCCCAACGTTGTCTTACCGCTGCCGCTTTCACCGATGACTGCTGTCATTTTACCCTGTTCGATGGTACAACTAAAATTCTTAAACACCTCTACCCTCGATCCATATGAAAATCGGACATTATCGAAAACAATATCTCCAATTAGGTCCGAAGTCAGATGGATTTTATTTTCTTGTTCCTCACGTTCAAGATCCATAATTTCAAATAACCGGTCAGCTGCAATCAGTGCATTTTGTATGGTTTTATTCATACCGATCAATTGCGTAACTGGCCCAGTAAAGTATCCGATCAAAGCATAAAAAGACAATAGTTCACCAGGAGTAATAGTCCGGTTGATGACATAATACGAGCCCGCCCATAATAAAATGATAGTAAAGAGCCTGGACAAAAACTCGCTCGATGTTCCAGAAAACAATCCATTCATGACTGAGGCATAGATGGTTTTCAACAAATGGGAGAACCTATTGTCGGTTCCACTATTAAAATAGGTTTCAATCCCAAACTGCTTAATAGTCTTGACAGAATTGAGCGATTCGACCAAATGCGATTCCAGCTCTGCACTCTCTTCCATCATACGACGTTCAACTTTTTTATTCAGTTTATTGGACAGCCAATAAACAAGGAAATAGAACGGAATCACCAAGAGCATAATTAGCGCTAATTTCCAGAAATAGGTAAACATCAGGGCAAAGGAGAAGACAACAATTAGTATATTTACAACAGCCTGGATGGCAATATCATTAATAAAGGCCCGTATTTTTACAGCGTCGTTAACCCTCGATATGATTTCTCCGACTTTCATCGTATCAAAAAATCGTTGTGGTAAAGTCAGCAGGTGTCGGTAATAACCTAAAATAAGGTATTTATCGATCCTTTGTCCCGTCTGCAGAACCATCACACTTTTTAATGTCCCGATCAAAAGCTGAAATACCAGGATAACTAACATCCCCACTGAAAGAAGATTCAACAACCGAGTGTTACCGTCAATTAGAACATAATCGGTAATTTTCTCGATATAAAATGATGTTGAAAGTCCCAGCAATGTATACACCACAGCTCCGATTAATGCTTGAACAACGACAGATCGATGGGGCTTTACCAGATTCAAGAAGCGTTTATGGACACTAATGGTCTCATTTTTTTGTTCAAAGTACTCGTTTGGCTCCATTAAGATCAATACTCCTGTCCAAACTTTCTGGAACTCCTCAAATGTATATTTCTCCAATTTCCCCGGACCGGGATCCATGACAGTGATTTTATCTTTTTCAACTTTATAGATCACCACATAATGCTGAAGTTGTTCTTTAAGCACAACGTGAGCAATCGCTGGTAGTGGAATTTGTGGAATGGCATCCATTGCTCCCTTTACACCTTTTGCATTAAATCCCATCTGCTGCAGCCCTTGTATCATACCCAATACATTGGTACCCCGGGTATCTGTATGACAATGTTGTCTAATTTTCGCTATGGGGATATTCATACCATAATAGCTAGCTATAGATGCCAGACAGGCGGCGCCACAATCACGAATATCGTGTTGTTTGATACATACCGGTTTCCTTTTCATTCGTGTAAATTGTTTTATCAGCGACGAAGTGATTTATTATTATAATACGGCTGATTTAGTGCCAAGGTTAGGATTGAATAAGTCGTCCGCTCTATCAAAAAGAAGTTGCCACAACGTGCGATCCAAAAGATAAAATCGTGCGTTAAAAGTATTTCCTTTTCCTATTGTAACCTTATTTCCATTGGGTGAGCTTAAATGTTTTTGTTCCATGACACATCGGATCTTGAAAAAGGTTCCTTTCTGTTGATCAACGATCAAATTATAATCGATGTCATGTACTTTACCGTAAACAAAGCCCCATTGATTGTAGTTATAGGTGTCCATCTGGAATTTTACCAACTGACCATCTTTAATATAACCAATAGATTTAGCGGGTACCAAGCATTCTGCTATAAGATTATCTTCGGGCGAAATCTCTAAAATATCCTGTCCTTGCACTACCTGACTGCCTTTCTGATAGCCCTTGAAATTTACTACGGTGCCGCTTATAGGCGCACGTACGATATAGTTTTCACCGTCGATCTGAATCGACTTCTTCTCGGAGGACAGTGACTGTGTCTTTTGTTTCAACTCAACGAGCTTTGCACTCCATTGAGCCATCTGTTGCTTCCTTATAGTAAGAAGTTGGTTCTCTAGCTGCTCAAAAGAGTACTGGCTTTTATCAAGCTCAGCTTGAGACACAACGCCTTGCTTATACAGTTGATTATTTCTATTCAATTCTCGTCTTGCCAATGTCACCTGCGATTGTATTTCCGACATACGCTGCTCCATGGAAATATATTCGAGCTGATATTGCCCACCTTGCAGATTTTTTGCCTTTCCATTAAGAATAAGCTGCAAATCATTTATTTGACGAGAATAATCTATCATTAAATCCTGATTTAGGGTCAATTTGTTTTCTAGATCCTTTGAAACCACAACTAGTAAAGTATCGCCCTGTTTTACATGCTGATTGTTACCGATAATACGATTATCAGTAACTCGACCATTTACCAGTGAAAGTATTTTCGTATTCTCCATTTTTGGACGGACAACACCTTGAGCAGAAATTGAGATAGGCACTTTGATAATAGGCAATAATAGCAAACAGATTACAACAGCCAATATCAGTAGTAAGTATATAATATTTGTTCTCTTCATTTTTTGTATTCCAGGCATTTGATTATAAAGTAGTCTTTATCTATGATCTCTTTACTATAAAATATAATGTCAATCAGGTTATCAACAGTATGTGAAGTCCTACTAAAAAATTATCATGCAATAGTTATGTTCATGAGTCACTTTATTATAAAATTTTACTCCGGGATTGAGATGAAAATTTCATAATTATTTAAAATTTATCAAATAACACTTAAACAGAAACTTTATAATTATGCTTATATAATTATAAATCACATTAATATACACTACACGCTACAATTAAATAAATCTTATATCATAATTATACACAACATATCGTATACAAACAATATATTACGCCCAATATAACACTTATAATATAAGTATTAAAAGAAAAAAACTACACTTTTGTGTAATATCAACTTTTTAAAGATCGGGTATCGCCCACTATTTTAACCTGATGATAATAATATTAGGATTAAAGTCTTGTATCAAAATATCGGAAACAAAAAACCACATCTCCCGACATGGCTTTAAAATAAACATATGATTCACTAGTGGTTTGCCCCTTTTGGACTGCAAACCGCTAGTGATAGGGTGCTATTTATACGAATTGACTGAACTAGATACTTTCCAGCTATCCCCCTCACGTACCAAAGTCACCAGATCAGTCTTGGTAAAATCTTCAAATTTCAATGTCACCTTAGCAACCATATAGTCAGCTGACTCTTCGATAATGTCGGTAGTTACTGTACAGTTGAGCTTTTCGCCTTTTTGTTTTTTCAAAGATTTAACGACCGCGCTGCGATTATAAGATTGTGCATTTGTAGCTTGGATCTTTTGATTGAAATCGGTAGCAAATATCTGCCCTATCCCTGCTGACTCTCCTTCTGTGGTTACCGCAACATAATGGTCTAAAGCGAAATCTGCTGTAGAAAGGTTAACGTTTTCTTTTTCAGTTTTTGATACTGTTTTTTCAGCCGCCATAGCAAATGTTGATACTGCGATTAAGGCTGCTGCTGTGAATGTTTTTACTAGTGTTTTCATAATGTCTTTTTTTATAGTGTTAGTTATATTGTTCTTATTTGTTGACAGTACCGTCCTAAATAAATTTTAGGTCCATAAAAACCCCTATCTACAGGTCTTTCCATGCAGATTTTGTTGTTGCTCTCCGAATTACCCCCTCCTGTCCGTTTCAGAAGAGGTTAAACTGTCCATTTTGATCGGGTGGTTTGCCCGAAATAAATGGGTCATCGGCCCATTTCCACAGATCAATCTTCACGAAGATATTTAGCCGTATGAAATTCACCAGATTGGACAGGTTCCAGCCATATTTCGCACGTTTCTGAATGTACTTAAAAAGTAATATCCCGATCATCGCTGTCCAGATCTGGATGTAAACGGCATTCTCGGAGGTGCCTACAAAAATGGTGACCTTCAACCGCTGCTTGAGGTGTTTAAAGAACGTCTCGATCTCCCAGCGCTCTTTGTAAAGTGCAGCTACCGTTGCCGCCTTCCACTGAAAATGATTGGTCAGGAACTCGTATTCCACATTTTTGATGCTGTCCCAAACCCGGACAAGACGCATCTTCTTATCTCCGTACCGAGTTGCTGAGATGCCATCCAAGGCAATAACTTGATCTTCAATCACCCCTGCTTCTTTCAGTTCATCGCTTTGCCAAGACTTCAATACCGTATATTTCATATTGGATTTGCTCCTTGTTACGAAAAAGCAGCCCTTGCTGTCCAAAACGTTCATCCAGGCGTAATCGACATAACCCCGATCCACCACCACTACACATCCTTTGGGAAAGGATAGGGTCTTTGCGACGGTGGATTCATGTGTTTTTCCATCGGTAATATGCACGAAGCTGGGCATACAACCATCGTAATCCAGTATCGTATGCAGCTTCACCGCACCTTTGGCACTTCGGAACTTTGCCCAATCAAACACTGACAGGCAAAGCGGGATCACAGTGGCATCCATCAACAGCACTTTGCGTTTCAGCATCCGCAGTTCTGAGCGAAGATGCGTCTGCTTCTGCCAGAGTTTGTCCAATAACTCCACATACAGGTCTCGAAACAACACCTGGTCACGATGTGCATTCATGTAGGACAGATTGGACTTGCTGGGCACCCTGCTGATACCCATGTGGCGCATATTGCCCGTTGTACTCCGCAAACCGTTGCTGATGTCTCTAACCGAATCTGCAGACGATAAATGGCAGAAAAGCATGCTTACCAAATGCGTCCAGCTGTTGATACCTTTGTGGTGCTTGTCTGAATCATGCTTGCGCACCAAAAAATTGAAACGCTCGCGGTCGATAAGCGAGAGAATCTGAGAAAATACGTTTATATTTACCATGGTGGTGATCTGTTTTAGCGAACTAAATATAGCATTCCCTGCTATATCATTCACCACCACTTTTTAAATCACATTTAGGACGCTACTGATTTGTTGATTCAAAACTACAACACAATACGCCCCTACCCTACGGGCTTTAGATTAACGAACAGGAAAACTCGGTGAATGGCGGGAATGGGGAGGTGAAAAGAGAAAGATTTTTTACTATCTTAAAGCAACCGATTAAAAAGACATCTTTTATGCAATCTTATTTAAGAAGCTCTTGGAAAAGTATTCTCAATTTCAACTGGAAGTTTGGTTTATTTCTAATTATCATAATTTGTGTACCAAGATTTATTATGGTGCTCCATGCTAACCAATATGCTAATTATCAATTTATTGGTTTAACAATGCTGTTATCATTTATTGTTCCTTTCATATTCTTAAATAAAAAAGGCATGAGGGCCATTGGTTGGAACAGACCTAAAAGTTATAAGTGGTTATTCATAGCTTTTATTGGCGGTTGCTTGTATGCTTACCTATTATTCCTTTTGGGTACACTCCTTTATCAAGATAGTTATCAAAACTGGTATGTGTATATCGCCAATTCTTATAAAATTCCCGCAGATATAACGATAGAGGCAAAAAGGCAAATGTTCCTCATCATGGCTGGTACGGGGATGTTATTTAGCCCATTTGGTGAAGAACTATATTTTAGAGGAATAGTTCATGAAACCTTTGTTTCGAGATTTGGAAATCATGGTGCATCAATGCTAGATAGCTCTGCATTTGCCTTAACACACATTGCTCACTTTGGATTAGTATACTGGCTCGACGGTTGGCATTTTTTTTTCATACCAACACTTATCTGGTGTTTGTCAATGTATTTTGCAAGCAGATTGTTTTACTTCTTCAAGATGAAAACAGAGGCTATTTGGGGCGCTATAATTTGTCATGCAGCTTTTAATTTGAGTATGATTTATTGTATATTTTATCAGTTATAATATAAAAGCTACATCCCTCGAAACGGCTACGACACATGTATTTATTTGATAACGAATAAAATATGAGATAAAGTATGAAACTAATTGATTTTGAGCTATCGGGGAATAATGGGATAATTTCTAGATCATTCAACAATTTAGAAAATTCATAAATTATGTAACTTTATAACTTAAATAACTATAAGAATGGAACTTAGGCATGAATTGGCAAGGAGGTTCAAAGAAGTGATCTTGAATGGAACTTTTATTGCAAACACCAATTATAGGGATCAACTGGAAGGACTTGACTGGAAAACGGCGACGAAACAGTTTGACAATCTAAATTCAATTGCCATTCTCGCCCAACACATTCATTACTACATAAAAGGAGTTAAAGATGCTTTTAGAGAGGGAACTCTGACTATAAGGGATAAATATAGCTTTGATTTTCCTGCTATAATTTCAAGTGATGAATGGGAAGTTTTTTTAACTAATTTTTGGAAAGATGCCATAGAATTTGCTCAGATGCTTGAACAAATGCCAAAAGAAAAACTACAAGAAATTTTTATAGATGAGAAATATGGTACTTATCTGCTAAATATAGAGTCGATGATTGAACACTGCTATTATCACCTAGGGCAGATAGTGCTCCTGAAAAAGTATTTTGTTGTAAATGCCTAATTGAGGACATTACTTATCACATTTATGCAATTACAAAACCATTATCTTCCTTTAATATGGCTCTTAAAAGCGCCTATCAAAACCTTCAGTACTTAGCTTTATTTCTACCTTGACCTGTTCACAACAACCGTTTTTATTTTCTTTACATCGCCATCAATTGCTCAAGAAAACTCGTTAGTACATGGTGTATATATCGGTGCATAACGGGCCAGGATAGGAATATAAAAATTATTGTACAAACAAAGAATCAGGCCCTTTTTGACGTAAAAAGCCACGTCTCTCGACGTGACTCTATAAATAGATGATGTACTAGTAGCTTGTCTTTTACCTGTCTGAAAGACCACTTTTGTTAAATACTATTTATATATGGTAATACAAATTAGAAAAAGTTATTAATACCAACCTTCGCTACAACACTCATATACAGCATATTTAAAAAAAATAAAACTACTTTACGTACAAAAATTTGCATGAAATTTGAATTTTATTTCATACATTTGAATCATGTATAAGCTGGATAATTTAAGGAAATCAATACGAAAAGGGCTGGTATATCGTAGAGAGGATTTAGCAAAATCGTCAAAATCGATAGATCGTGATTTAGCGAACTTAGTACGAGAAGGTAGTCTTAAAAAAATAGCTCAAGGCTTATACTATGCACCTAAAAAAACAGCTTTCGGAGATTCTGCACCTGAGGAGAAAGATGTAATAAAAAAATATTTAAAAGGTGATGATTTTTTGATAACATCACCCAATTATTACAATTCATTGGGATTGGGAACAACGCAGCTGTATAATAGCAAAAAGGTGTACAATCATAAAAAACATGAAGATGTCAAACTTGGCAATAAGGTTTATCAATTTAGGCGTAAGTCTAAATTTCCGAAGCAACTGTCATCCGAATACTTAGTTATCGATTTATTAAATAATATAAAAAGCCTGGAAGAAGATGAGCAAACTTTAGTAGATAATCTAAAGTCAAAGGTACCGCACTTTAACAAAGAGCTTCTTAAAAAAAATGCTGATAAATATGGTTCTATAAAAGCTAAAAAAATAATAAATAAATTAGAATAGAACAATGTATCTACATCAGCACAAGAGCTTCAAAGACTTACTCCTTGCGGAATCTGAAGAACGGGCGATTGATCCCATATTGATCGAAAAAGATTATTGGATTATGCATTGCCTTTACGGACTTCAAAAATTAGGCTTTCGGTTTGAGTTAAAAGGTGGCACGTCCCTATCAAAAGCATATAAAATAATTGATAGATTTTCAGAGGATATTGACATCCACATCCACCCCGGCGCAACATTGGGGATAAATGAAAATCCTAAAAATACCAATGCAAACAATGTTGCCAAAAGACTAGCTTTCTATGACATGCTAGCAGATGAAATCAAAATAGAGGGGATTGAAGTAGTTGAAAGAGATACTTTCTTTGACGATACCGATTATTATCGGAGTGGAGGAATAAGATTAATTTACAATTCTTTTTTTAACGCATTGCCAGGATTAAAAGAAGGAATTTTATTAGAAGTAGGATTCGATAACGTAACTCCAAACAATCCTATGGATATTTCGTCATGGGCGTTTGACAAAGCGTTACAAGCATCAACTAGTTTAACAGATAACAGAGCGCTGCAAATTCCATGTTATGATATGCGCTATACCTTTGTAGAAAAATTGCAAACGATAGCAACCAAATTTAGAAATATGCAAAGTTCGGGAAATAGTCAAGCCAACTTTATGCGTCAATATTATGACATATACCAACTCCTCAATCAACAAGAAGTAAAGGAATTCATTGGAACTCCTGAGTATTTAAACCATAAAGAGCGTAGATTCCCTAACGCAGACTTCGAAATCCCTATTTCACAAAATCAAGCTTTTTTACTAGAAGACGACAAGTTAAAACAACAACTTAATCAATCGTATATTAAAAGCAAAGCACTATACTATAATGGGCAGATTGATCTACAATCCATACTTGATCTATTGAAAATACACCTTAAAAATTTATAATATTTCAAATCAACCAATGATATCCACTTAATCCACAAATTCAATCCTTGTCTTTTTTAGAAAGGAATTCTGAACCAGTCTGATCGTATCAAAAACCGCCCAACCTGACTTCTTAAAATTTAAAAAAAACACATTTTCCGACATGGATTCTAAATTAACATATGATTCACTAGTTGCCAGCTTTTGGTATGACCGAACTGACCACTAGTTATTGGATACTATTATACAAATTGATTGATGTGGACACTTTCCATTCATTACGTACATGCAACAAAGTCACCAGATTAGTCTTGGTAATTTTTCAAATTTCAACGTTATTAAAAAAGGGCGAGAAAGCATCGTATTCCATGCGGGTTATTTAGATCTAATAAGCGTTATATCATCTATATGACAATAAGCATTCGCCTTCCCACTAGCAATGAAACCTATTTCAATGTGCCCATTCTTTATGGATATATTCTCTAGGGTAATATTACTCCAATTCCGATCCGCTTTGCTCAGTTTTTGTTTATACGTTTTACCATTACTTAAGGCATACATATAGATATCCTCAAATCCGCTGCTGCGTTTAAATTTTGCAGATAAAGTATATTTCCCATCCGCTAGTTCCACATGCTGGCTAGACTGAATAATCTGTGAAACCTTACGTTTAAAATCTATTTTATCATTAATCTGCAAACTCTTTTCTCCAATTACCTGCTTTCTATCCTCGACAGTATTGAAATAATTAAGCACAGGAGATAAAGAATCACTGACAGAGAGTATATTTCCCTTAATGATAGTGGTTTGCCATCCTAATAACTGTTCCTGAACGGGCTTTACTGGACTTGGTATATGTCTTCTATCGGCCTCGAAACTCCCGTTTTTAACATAATTATTGTCACTGTTCACCAGCCATTCTCCTGTTGTTGGATGAAGACTCCATGAACTTAAGGAATTAAAAATAGGCTTTGGGCCATCAAAGGAAAGGGGACACCACTGGTTATATCCTAGACCATTGCCCGCAAAATTAGCCCATCGGTCTCCACAATAGATAACTGTCTGCTTTTTAGTTCCTTTTAGCGTGACAAAAAATCCTGTTTGCGTGACATGGGCATAATCTGCCTCTGAGCCTTCCATGATCAGCATTTCATTGGTTGGCGTATATGGGCCGTAAATATGATCTGAAACTAAGTAATAAGCAAAAGAGGAGTCCCAGCCATATAAGTTGGAGGCAAATAAATAGTATTTTCCATTATGTTTGAACATACAGTTACCCTCTCGTCCCTCGCCTTTAAATACCATATTACAATCCAATAGTCCTACCTTACCGTCCTTTACACCAATTTGTGAAATGTAAATCTTGTTTCGTCCTCTTCCATAGGAATACACCAGGTAAGACTTTCCGGTATCCTCGTCGGTGAAAACCGTTTGATCTCCGGTGTTGCTTGTGCCTATCATACCAGTCATATTGATGCGCTGGTGCCATTTAAATGGTCCATTGGGACGCTCTGATAAGGTAACTAATAATTGATCATTATGTTGGATGAGTAGCGCATACTTGTCTATTTCCTTGATATATGCGACACCTAAACGTCCTGCCCAGCGCGTCTGGATAGAATTTTTATTGAGTTCATCAAGAGTCAGTACATCTCCATGAGAGGTCCAGTTTACGAGATCCCTAGACACATAACAAGTGACAGAAACAAAATTGTCACGTTCAGGAGTAACACTAGGATCATTTCGGTATTTTTCAGATTCTTGATATTTTGCTCCATACCAAAAATATTTAGTCTGCCCATCTTCAGGGTCTTTGAAAGAAAAAACACCTCCTCCCTGGCTATATAAAGGACCTCCGTCTTGGGTGTCCCAAAAAATATCATTTTTAATCTTCAAAAACCCATTTGCAGGAACTGACTGACCTTGCAACTGCAAAAATAAAAAGCAAAGGATAAAAGAAAATAATATGTGTTTAGATAAGGTGATCATAGTTTTGGTCCATTGGAAAGATCCAAGATAAAGCAATAATTCCTAAAAGCCATCATGCCCCGACCTGTACTTCCCTAAAGGCATATTTTTTTTACATTTAAAACTTGGAGTAAGTAAGAATGTTATTATTAAAAATTTAAAAAAATCACTTCAATAAAACTATTTCAATATAGCGTTTGTTCTTACTATACAAAACGGCTACAAGCTGCCTTTCAAAGGAAAGGTTTAACATAAAAATTGGCGTCGTACAGTGAAAATCCAATTGTCTT
>NZ_JABJWY010000006.1:0-152677 GCF_013167215.1 Sphingobacterium prati | reverse complement strand
ACATTGGATGACGAAACAAAAAAGAGGAAACGATAAGAAACATAAAAATTACTGTACAATAAAACGCTAAGAGAAAGGGTCTGATGAGAATCAGGCCCTTTTGACGTAAAAAAAGCCACCAAATAACTACTGGCGGCTGTTTTTGATTGCCATTTGGTACTTTTTTATTGTACTTGTACTTTCAATAATTTTAACCATCCGCCGCTCGTAATATCACCATTTACGGCAAGCCGTATTCCCGGCTGATTTTCATTTGTCGTATCTACAATGGCGACGGCCCAGGTGTAATTGCCGGCAGGTACATCCACATTCACCTTTAACTCATACGATGTTGAAGAACTCTTTATCCAGGTTGAAGGTTCCCCTTTATCATCAATAAAAACTTTTTTTACATTATTTTCTTCATCCAGAAGTGCAAAAGCTACTTTATATTTATAGTTCCATTGGGGAATATTATTCGGAAAATAACCCCACCCCATATTCCGCCAACGATGGTTAATTGTTGTTTCAGTACCCGCGTTCACTTTCTCCGGTAAATAAACCCGATCCGGATATAAACGATAACCACCTTCAGAAATAAAACGCTGACATAGTGTAAAGGACTTGGTAAACCAGCTTTCAATTTCTCCAATCCGGAAATCCATCATGTTTACGCCTGCTTCCAAGGAGCTGTCAAACTCACCTTGCCGAACGTCCTCGGGATGGTCTTGTCGGTATTTACCACTTGGATCTGTCCAGTAACGATGTGTGCCCGTAGTAATCCAGCCGCCTTCCATAATAATCGGACGTTTAAAATTCCAGGCCTTCGCAAAATTCTTCTCCCAACTTTGATAATAATCGGTCATCCCAAAAGCATCCTGACGCAGGCTGTATCCTTTATTAATCATCTTATTCAACAACTTTTCAGAATTAGGATTGGGAGCTCCATTGCCAGCAGGATCCCCAACTACACGATGATAATTGATCAGCAATGGCACTTTAGTGAAATTTTTCGCATAAACATCCGAAATCCAATCAACGACTTCTTCTTTGATGACCTCAATATTTTGACCGGAGGGATTATTCGGATCTTCATAAATGACACTGTGTCCCTCACCCCACAACCCGAGCCCGTAGGCATCTACAAAGGAGGTCTTATTTAAATCGTTAAAATCTTTTGCGAGTTCTTCGATCAGCTTGCCATAATATTTTCGAAAAATAGGGTCCTGTAGCACCGGTGTTTTTCTGTCCGGAAAAGATGCATTGGCGACATAATACTTGGCTCCTGCATCGAACACAAACTGCGGCGTATTCGCCCCCTGGTCTCGACCGTCGACGACGATACGAAAGGCAATTGGCAATCCTTTATCTTGTGCCCCTTTGATCATTTTATAGAGTGCTGTGCTGGGATCTCTCCAGGCATACACGCCATCGGCAGGATTAAAGGTTCGCCAGCTGGTACGGATATAACAGGCTGATGCATAGTCAATCGCTTTAACCGTTTTACCTAAGTCGGGTACATAGAATTGGGTATCCCAATATGAGGGATTGCCCGAAGCTGAAGCGTACATGACCCAGCCGTTTAAAGGGTTACGAAACATGGAACTCCGGTTGTAACTGGGTTTTACCAAGGTACCTGACATAGCACTTTCACTATCAGCGCCATCTTTCTTACATGACACTGCTAGAAAGCAAAGCATAACAGCAAATGCTCTGAGGCAGGCTTTTTTATAATTTATATTTTTCACTTTCAAAAATGTTAACGTTAATTTATGCGTTTATATACGATTGCTTACCGTTTTAACGCTAGAATTGTCATGTTTCTTAGATCAAAAATCAGCACATTGGTGGTGGCCGGAACGGTGAAATAAGAATTGCGATTTGCACTCGTGGTACCGCCCCCCAATTCAGTGGCCTTTCCCAAGGTGAGTGTCAGGGTCTGGGCCACACCGCCAGATGTGAGCGGAGCACTAAATGCGTAAGCCAGATTTTTGTTATTACTGTTATCCCCAGTCACGATAAACTTTGTTGTTCCCACTTTACCGCCAGTGTAGACCAAAACTTGTGGATCTGCTAAACTCACCGTACAGTCCATTTTAACCGGAGTGCCCCAGCCATTAATGCTTCCGTGCATCCATAAATCCGTCACAGTGGTCGTATAAGGTTGGTCCCCTGTCCAGGTCACGGTCTTTGCTGCTAGCGCTTTAGCCGGTGAATAGATTGTTGCTGTGGCTTTCTGCATGTTGACCACGACGCGGTATTCTCCAGCAGTTTCTATTTTCCAGGAGAACGCACGTTCTCTCATCTTAATACCGACAGCATTACCGTCGTTTAATGCTGTGCTTCCATCGGCAGTAACCACATAATTGGTCTCACCGTTGAATTCGACCGGAATTTCGAGTTCGCCCGGCTGTAAATTCAATACATAGGCATATTGATCCAGATTTTCCAATGTTTTTGGCAGCTCCACCTTGCTCGCTCCCACCGCACTTCCGCTCAAAAACACTTTATCGGCATCAAAAATAACTGTCTTAATTGGGTTTACTGTAATTCTTACGGTCCGTACTTCGGGTGCCTCAAAAGTAGCGCCACCCTCCCATTGGGCAACTACCCTAAACTCCAGCGTGAAGCTCTTATTTGCCGGTATCCCCCATTTTTCGTTTGCCCAATTTTGCAATTGTTCGGAAGTAAAGCTCCTGCCAAATACATTATCATCTTCATAATTGAATATGGCTGTACCGGTGCCAAAATTGTTCCCAACTACATCTAACATGGTACTGTAGCTCACCAAATGATCATCTGACTGTGCCCTGGCAGGCTTCCAGTTAAATGTGACAATATCTTTTGCCATATTGACCTCGTCCAGCGTAATGTTTTCGGATGAAGGCTGAAGTTCCAACGTCTCATTGACTTTGGGTATATCCTGTATTTCCTGTTTGCACGATAACTGGCACAGTACCATGCATAAGAAAAATAAAGCTTTGTATAAATAATTGATTATTTTCATTGGTTTATATTTTTACTAACATTTGGATAGTATCACGCGCTTGACTGGCGCAGCTGCTGTTTTGTCATCAGATGGGGAAGCTACCGAAATTCGAATGCTATTCGTACAGCTTCCCGTTACCATTAATTATAACCTGGATTCTGAGGGAATGGTGCCCCTGTATTTGCATCCCTGATCACCTGTGGAATAGGCCACAAGATGTTATTATCTGTGATCTTATCCTTAATGGCGTTATTGTACTTTTTAACACGCTCCACCAATTTGTTGGTACGTACCAAAGTAAACCTTCTGCTTTCTTCCCCGACTAATTCCCGGATACGCTCATCGAGCAGAAAATCCATATTCATCTGTGCGCCCGTAACTTCGGATGCTCCGGCTCTTTTCCGCACCTCATTTATGGCTTGCGCGGCTTTATCAGGCATATTTTGCCCCAAATAGGCTTCGGCTAACAACAGATAGGTCTCGGCCAGACGGAATTTCATGCGGTCTTTATAACTGCCGGTGAGGCTTAAATTTTCAGTACGTCCGTAAAAGAATTTTGTAATCGCCGGAAATAAACTTTTTGTTGTAAACCAGGTCTGTTCGGTGATATTGGCTTTTTTCCCATACAGTGAGCTCTCATTGGCATTGTTGTAATACCAGTTGCGTTTGATATTGTAGCCTGAATTACGCATATCATTCGCTTCAAAAACACCGGCGACATTGCCTGTAGCATTAGTCCCTGTAGTGCCTACCCACCATTTCATAGGCACTAATTGTGCGATACCGCGACCACCCAGGGTGTCCGCCAAAACAAATCCCGTAATCGTGGAGTAATTGGGTATCCAAGCCCTACGGGTCCAGTCATCCGAATTGGTACCACCACCGATCGTGTTAAACTGGAATTGCAATACCCAGATACTTTCTTTATTGCCACTTTTTCTGTTTTGATTATCTTCCAGAAACAAATCGCTGAATACATCGCCTGGCTTGTTGCCGTTGGCTCCGTATCTGGTCTTCATCAGGTTGTAATAACCACTATTGATAACAGCCAGTGCTGCCTTTTCTGCTTCAGCAGGATTGCCCTGTAGCAAATAAATTTCGCTCAACAAATGGCTTGCGGCCCATTTGGTCAGCTTCCCTTCTTTCACCGCATCCGGATTTGTTGGCAGATTATCAACAGCGAACTTTAGATCCTCTACCATATGTCCGATGACTTCGGCTTTTGGGGTGCGCGTAAAATTAAGCTGAAAATCATACAGAATGGTTTCGACATAAGGTACGTCTCCATAGAGATAAACCAAGGTACGGTAGGCATAAGCCCTAAAAAAACGGGCCTCTGCCTGAAAACGTGCTTTATCCGCCGGTGTATCCCAGTTGGTGTTTTTTTCGGAATAAACTAACATGAGGTTTGCCGATGAAATTAAATTATAAGCCCAATTCCAGTAAGTACCCACAAATCTTTCGGATGAGGTAAGTGTAAGGTTAGCAAAAGCCATCAAAGAACCATCACTATTAATGGCATCGGCGATATCTGTAGCCACCTGTAAGGCTTCGTATGGACAGGCACCATTGTGGATAAAGGCGCCACCCTCGCCATAAGTATTATATTCGGAACGGGTGAGTGTATATAAACCCGCGCTGCCCACCTCGAAACCATAGGTGCTGGTATAGGTATTGGACGGTGCCAGTTCAGTTTTCAGCTCTTCCTCCAGAAACTTCTTACAGCCACCCAGGGAGAACAATACGATAAGTGCCAAATTTGATGTGATAATATTTTTTATTTTCATGTCCTAGTCGATTAGAAGTTTACATTTAAGCCAAACATATAAGAACGTGCGGTCGGATAAGAGGCCATCCAAGTGTTATCATAATTTAATACCTCTCTTATATTAGAAATTGTATTCAGATTGTTCACGCTGACATTCAAGTCAATACCGCTTACGCCTACTTTCTTAGCAATGTTATGCGGTAATTTATAACCGAAGGTTATGTTTTTTACCTGCGCGTAACTCACTTTTTTATAATAGCCATGTCCCAATGGATTGAGATAGCCGGGGGAAACAATCGTGGCATCGGGATTTTCGGGGGTCCAATAATTGGCACCATGTACATAATTTGTAATACCGAACGTCCAAGCTCCCAGATTAGCCATGTGATCATCACGCCATACGCCAAAAACACCTGTAACCAAGGCCGATGCATAGAAGTTTTTGTACGAAAATCTGTTGGCCAACGAAGCGGTATAACGTGGGTTCTTAGACCCTATAACCATTCGATCGCTGGTCTCTATCTTGCCGTTACCATCGCGATCGTATAGTTTGGCAGCTCCAGGAGCTGCCCCATCAACCGTAATGGTTTCACCATTCTGCCATACACCGATCATTTTATAATCGTAAAATACTCTTAATGGCTGACCAATAAACCAGTTATTGGCAATATCATCAATACCATCCCCTCTTAACTCAACAATTTTGTCTCTGTTCAAGGAAAACACAGCCGTCGTATTCCACTGGAAATTTTCCCCTTTAACATTCGCTGAGTTTAAAGTGACCTCAATACCTTTATTTTGGGTCGCACCAATATTGTCCCAAATTCGGTTATACCCGTTCATGATTGGTACGGTACGGGTCATGAGCAAATCTCTTGTTTTGGAAAGATAGGCATCGACGGTACCGCTCAACCTGTTTTTAAACAATTGAAAATCTAGACCAAGGTTGGTTGAATAGGTCGTTTCCCATTTCAAATTAGGGTTACCCACGCCATCTCCGGCCAAATAGGCTGTCGTAACGGCTGTTCCATCGTCTCCCCAAATGTATTTTACATTTGAATAAAGCCGATCTAATGTGCGGTATGGTGTAATCGCCTGGTTACCATTGGCCCCATAAGAAAGACGTATTTTCAACATGTCTAACCATTCCACCTTACCTTTTAGGAAGTTTTCCTCACCGATCTGCCATGCCGCCGCAGCAACAGGAAAGAATGCGTATTTATTGTTGATCCCAAATACCGAAGCTCCATCCGTACGCCCGGTTAAGGTCAATAGATACTTGCCTTTATAAGCATAATTTATCCTGCCCATATAGGACAGCATGGCGGATTCCGATAAGGAAGCGCTGTTGGAAACAAGACGGCTGGCCGAACCGATCATAAAGTATTCGGTGTCATCGGTGACAAAACCGGCTCCGCTCTGGGCTGTTGACCAACTTTTCGTTTTTTGCATACTGAACAAACCGGTCACGTCCAAACGGTGATCGCCTATCTGGCGTTCGTATTTGAGCAAATTCTCCCAGGTATAATCATTATAATTAGAGTTGTTGATGGATGCACTACCGCCGGCCTGCGTACCTTGGTCCCTGCCCTCAAAGGTGTTGCGCCCGTAATAGGTACCTGTAAACCCATTCCGATAATTATAACCAAAATTTGACCGTAAGGAGAGACCTTCTACGGGCAACAAAATATTGGCATATCCCGAAAGGAAGAAGTTGTTGTTATACCGATCTTGTATCGCATTGACGTTGCGCATGGGGTTTACAATCAACGAGTATTCCATGGGTTCGGGCACATAATTACCAGACTCGTCTTGATAGCTACCATAGGGACTTTGCTTAATGGCATGTTCCAAATTGGGCGTAATGCCGCCATCGCTTTTCCGGGTATATTGCAGGCCTACACCGGTTGTAAGCCATTTATTAAAAGTCTGATCGACATTTGTGGTTATATTTAAACGTGACAACTTGGAATTGTACACGACACCTTCCTGATCTAAGGCTGCAAGGGCCGCCATGTACTTCGTATTTTCGGTACCTCCGGAAATGCTCAGCTGATGATCCATGGTCAAGGCTTTTCTGAAAACGTAATCCTGCCAGTTGTTGGTAGTGCCTTTCGCATAATTGCCGCGCTCCGTTACACTAATAATATCGCCTGCAATAGGATCCAACAAAGCGCCGGTGTATCCTTGCTTAATGCGGGCAATATCTTGTTGAAAGCGGATGTATTCATTTGGCCCCATGACATTGATGCGTTGCATAGGCTCGGCAATACCGATCACCCCTTTGTAGTTTACCTGAGCTCGGCCTAGGGCGCCTCTTTTGGTTTGTATCAGAATGACACCATTAGCTGCTCGTGAACCGTAAATAGCGGCCGCGGAAGCATCTTTTAAGATAGAAAGGTTCTCCACGTTGTTGGGATCTATATCAGCCAACGAACCGCTATACGGAATGCCATCCAAGATAATCAGTGGACTATTATTTGCCGAGATAGAATTTTCACCGCGTATCAGCAAGGTTTGCGATGCTCCCGGTGCAGCCTCTCCGGTAGTAATGGAGAAACCGGCCACTTGCCCCACCAAACGATCCATCAGGTTGGAGGTAGATACCATGCTTAGCTG
The DNA here is from genome assembly GCF_013167215.1 of Sphingobacterium prati. Lineage (GTDB taxonomy): Bacteria > Bacteroidota > Bacteroidia > Sphingobacteriales > Sphingobacteriaceae > Sphingobacterium > Sphingobacterium prati. Next base: position 145,322 of record NZ_JABJWY010000006.1, on the reverse strand, counting down.
CTCTTTTCCCACTACAGCCAAACCACCTGTTAAATCCTTTTTCTTGGCGGTACCGTAACCTACGACCACAACCTGATCCAGGACATTATTTCCGGACATCTTCACATTGATGACTCCAGATGGATTGACCTTTATTTCTTGGCTATTGAAACCGGTATAGGTAAATAGTAGCGTAGCGGTGGATGCCGCCCGGATGGTATAATGACCGTTTGCATCTGTTTGTACGCCGTTTTTCGCACCTTTAATCATGACGGAAACACCCTTAAGTCCTTCTCCTGCATCATTGGTCACCAGACCTTTGACTTGCATTTGATCTGTTGCTTGCGAATAAGCGTAATTGGACGCCACCGACAATAGGGTGGCACTCATTACCCAGCTCCTGAGCCAGATATGTATCTTTTGTATCATTGATTTATATTGGTTAGTTTAAAATTTACTTGCGTTCTTTACGTTCCCTTTCTCGTAAAGAATATGAGTTTGAAATAGGTCTGCTTCAATAGGCTTGGATTTTTAATTTAACTTTTTGTGATAGATAACATCTCATTGCTGCAAATGCATGGGCAATGCTGATCGCAAAACTTCGTTTTCGGACTTATTGACGAAGCATAAAATTCTGTTGCGCCTTGCTCATGTTTTTTGTAAAGTTGGGGTTACCCTTCGTGAGCTTAATCACGTGGTCAGGAGGAATTTTCATACACATATTTTGCTTTTTTTAAATTGGTTAAGACAAAACTATCATCATAACCAATTCATAGGGTTCGTTTTTGTACGAAAATGGTTTGATTTTGTACAAAAGGCAAAAACAGGTGTTTTTCGCGCTATAATAGGGATATAGAGCGATTTATAATTAATTCTTTATACGCATTACATGATCAAGGACAACTGTTTCACTTTGTTGTACATCGATCGCTTCATCCTTGCCTTGGTAAATAATATCCCTGAAGCTAGCTTGCGGGATACCTTTGGCTTTTATGGGCTGATGGCTGACTAGATTTCGTACGAATAGGCCTTTCACGTGTTCGGCATACTCAACGACCAGACCTTGTTTCGCTAAAGGACTGATGACCATATTCTCGATAAAAACATTGCTTATCCGAAGGTTACCCACTGGCATGATCCGTATGGATCGGTGTGAGATGGAATAGAAGTCCTGCCAGTTCTGGAGATAAATAGTTGAAATATTGTCTATCTCGCCCCTATAGATCGAACCACTGACCACATTTACATTTTCTTCTCCTGCTCCGACTCCCGTATCTGTCAACCCTATATTAATAAAGTCGTCGCCACTTTTACCTTTGCAATTTGCAATAAGAATATTTTTACAGCCAAAACGTACGCCCATGCCGTCCTGGTTTAAGATCTGTTTGTCCACTCCATCAACAGTGACGGCCTGCCTCACGTTAAAGGTCATATCACTCACCTTACCATTTGTACAGCGTTCCAGTACCAATCCATGACCATGATAATCTTTTAGCGTAATACCGCTAACTTCAAATACATCAGTGTAAGCCAATATAATGGCATGATTTCGCCATCCGCCTTTTTGGTTCACTCCCGGTTTGCCGGCATCGGTACCGTAGGATTGTCCAAATCCGTTAGGGTTTAGGGACAAAGTTTTATTGTGGTCACCTGTAGCCCTGGGGTGATCAGCTCCCTCTAAAAGGACATTGCCTTTGCCAATAATCCGGATATTCTTTAAGGGTACGATGTCTTTGATGGTCAATCCGACATTTGCCGAACGGATAAAATTATCCCGGCATTTATCCGATAGCTTAATGGTACAGTTGTTCAATTCGAGTTCAAAATCACTGGGAAGCAAAATGGCCTCATCAATGAGCCAGACACTTTTTTTCGCTACCGCATCATATTTAGGGATCACTACTTTTCCAGTCGTATTTTTTGCTTCCTTTATGGCTTTTTGTATCCGCTCTGATTGGGAACCAGTTTTGTATTTATTGGGGCTGATAAAAGTCTCTTCTACCTTTTGGCTGACGGCCGCTGCCAGATAAAATACATTACACAAGCAAATCAAATAGGTGAGCAGAAGTTTTTTTTTAAAAATTGTCATTTTCATTATCATTAGGATTTCAAAAATATAGAATTGCCTTTCTCCCAGCAGAAAGGGTTATCGGTCAAAATTGGCTGTTCTTTTTATTTCTTTCCACTGGAAACCTTTTTCTTATACTCGGAAGGGCTCAGTTCAAATTGCTTTTTGAAACAGACGCTAAAGTATTTGGCATTGTTAAACCCGGTCTGGTAAGCAACCTCTGCTACGGTCAAATCCGATTTCTCCAACAGGTAAGCACTTCTTTTCAGGCGCATGTTCAAAATAAATTCTTTGATCGACATCCCAACAATATCATGTATTTTTTGATAGAGAATGGTTCTGCCCACGTTCATATCAGCCACAAAATCCTCTACAGAATAACTGGCATTGTCAATGTTTTCTTCAATGACCTGAATGGCCTTAATCAGTAGTTCCTCGTCCATGGAGGTGACGGTAACATTGGAGGGATCCACCTGAATATGTTTGCTGTATTTTTCTTTTAGTTCCTGCTGATTTCTTAGAATGGTTTCAATTTGTTGCAACAGATAGTCGACATGAAAGGGTTTATCAATAAACACATTGGCCCCATATTCCAATGCTTTTATCTTATTCTGATTGTCATCTCCGGTACCCGAAATCATGATAATAGGAATATGGCTCGTCTTAAAATTTTGTCTAAGGCTACGGCAGACTTCCAAACCACTGCGATTGGGCATGATCAAATCGGTAATAATGAGTTGCGGATAAATTTTTTCGGCTTTAGTTAAGCCTTCTTCTCCGTCACTTGCCGTATATACATTATATTTTTCGGCCAGGCGCTGCTCCAGATAGACCCGAAGCTGTTGATCATCTTCAATGAGCAGGATATTATCTGTTTTTTTGATAGGGATAGATCCGCTTTCAGGCATTACTGTATCCTGCGTGATAATCTCGTCGATTTCAGAAACAGTATAATCATACACGTTAGACTGCATATCGCCTGAACCGGCCTGTTTTCTTAAAGGTAAGGAAATGGTAAATGAAATTTTATCGGTCTTATTGACCATCCATATTTTGCCCTCAAGCACATCTACCAGTTCTTTTACAATGGCAAGCCCTAGTCCTGAACTTTCTTCAAAAGTTGGCCTATGCGACGACAGCCGGTTGAAAGAGGTATACAACGTTGCAATCTGTTCTTCGGAAAAACAATCGCCGGTATTTAAAACTTCGATGGAGATATATTCTGTCCCCTCTGGGTTTAGCACCGAAAACCGATCTTTTTCTTCTGCTGTAGCAGGATAGATACGTACGCCCACATACCCATTGTCAGGTGTGTACTTTAGAGCATTGGAGAAAAGATTAGTCAATATTTTCTCGATAATATCATAATCAAAGGCAACATATAAACTGTCCTTATGCGCCGAAATATTGGTTTCAACGCCTTTTTTGTTGGCATAGAGTTCAAATAGGCCAAATATATCCTTTACAAAGTTGATAAAATCGCCATTTTGCGGATTGAGTGTAATTTTTTGGCTTTCGATTTCGCGAAAACGTAGTAATTGGCTGATCATCCGCTGTATTCTGGAGACATTCCGCTCTATTAAATCCATGTAAACCAAAGCAGTATCATTGGCCACAATTGTTTCTTTGAGTTGTTTAAGTGGTTGTAAAACCAGCGTTAGCGGTGTTTTTAAGTCATGCGAGATATTGGTAAAAAAGTCCGTACGCGCCTGACTAAGCTCTTGCATATTCTGTTCTTTTAAACGCTCAAGTGCCAAACGCTCCTTAAACACTCTTTTATTGCTGTAATACCGCATAATAAAAAAGAGCAGGGCAAAAACAAGTGCCGCATAGAAACAATAGGCCCACCAGGACAAGAAAAATGGCGGATCAATGTGGATGTACAATCGCGATATTTGATCGCCCCACTGCCCATCATTGTTGGAAGCCTTGATTTCGAAGGTATAATCTCCGCCCGGGAGATTGAGAAACTGTACAGATTTCTGACCTGCATGACTAATTTGCCATTCTTCGCCAAGTCCCAACATCCGGTACGCAAACTGATTCTTATCCGCTGAAAGATAGCTATTTGCTGAAAACTTGATTTCGACATTAGACTGGTTACTGGAGAGCCTTATCTGATCTTCTTTTTGATTGGAAAGGCTACTGATATCTTTGGCTAAAATTGACGAGCCTTCATCTGGTTTCACTAATTTGTTGTTGACCAAAAATCCTGTAAAAAACACTTTTGGCTTTTGCATATTTTTATTGAGGTATGCGGGGTCGAACAGCAGAAATCCATTGGTGCCACCAAACAGCATTTCACCCCTGGATGTCTTGTAAGCGGCATGAATGTAAAACGAACCAATCTTATTTTCCTGGTAGAACCTGGCTTTCTCAAATTTTTTGGATTTCCGATCGAAACAATAAAGACCATCACTGGTACTTAACCAGACATTTTTCGTGGCGTTATCTTCTAATAGGCCAAATACCATTTTCGCCGGAAATCCGCTACTTGCACTATAATTGATGTATGTTCCATCTTTTTTGAGCACATTTACACCTTTGCCCAATGTTCCCAACCAGACTTCGCCATTCGAGGTGAGTGTATAACTGCACAGGTAATTTGCAGAATAGGAGGCATCTTTGACCAAGTAATGCTTCAACACCTTTAAGGTATGGGCATCTACAACAAAAAAACCTTGATGGCTAATTAAACAGAGCTGATTTTGGTTATTCACATATAATGCTTCGACTTCCAGATTCAATTTTCCCCCAGTAGCCTCGATGACGCTCACCATTTCTACCGGACCCAGTGGCTTCTTGCGATATAAAAATGATTTATCGGGATCTGTCATCCACCAGGTACCTTCCTTGTCGTTTACAAAATCATAAACCGTGAGCGGCTGCCTGCTTTCCGGAGAGCGAAAATCGAAACTGTTGAAAAGGTGATTGACCACATCATAACGGCCAATACCACCATTGTAGGCCGAAATCAACAGGCTTTTGCTCTCCCTGTCAAATTTCAGGCGTTTAATCATATTGGGACTTGAAGAACTGCCATGCGATCGCTCAAGGCGACTAAACTGATCTTTTTCTCTATTCCAATAATTGAGACTCCCCCCCTCGGTGCCGATCCATATATTTCCCAGATGGTCCTCCTGAAAACTGCTGACGATAGGATGGTTTAGCCCTCCGGGACTGGGTTTAAAGTAGCGTACCCTGGAGTCGTAAAGCGAACAATAGGCGATTTTACCACCGTAGGTACCTATCCAGGCCCCCTGGTCCGGATCCGCATAGATTGTCCATATCGAGTTATTAGGCAATGAATAAGCATCGTTGAGATTCATCTGCAAGGCGCTGCTGCTCCCATTGGCGGGATCATAAAGAAATAATCCGGCTTGCGTAGCCACCCAGATCACCCCAGTGTGGTCCACATACAATTTTTTGGTTAAAACAGATGGGTTCCCTCCCATGCTTACGGGAATTTTCTGTTTTAAGGTGCCTGTCAAATCTGTTACATGGATCCCGTCCCGCTGTGTCAAAAAGTAATAGGAGCCACGATATGCAACCGCGTCATTCACCTGATTGGTTGTACTGCCAAAATCCGCAAACCGGACCAGGCTTTTTTTAGTCATTTCTACTTTGTACATGATCGCGCCTTGCGTTAAAAACACATGGTCGCTGGTACTCAATATATTTTGGAAAGACTTGTCTTTGGGCAATAAAAAGCTTTCGGTTTTTTCATCTTGTGGATGATAACGAAGTACACTATTGTCTGAAAGCATGTAAAGCTGGCCATCACTATGTACACATAATGATCGGATTTTTCCCGGAACGACGACTATGAAAGAAAATCGCTCGTAATCAAATTTTAATAAGCCGTGGCCCGAAGCTAAAAATAGATTTCCTTTTTTATCCCGGATTAACGAACCGTATCCCCATTTCTGTTTCGGTTTGATCGCAGAAACGATATCGTTTAACTGATAAAAGCTATTGCCATCGTACATGAATAGCGCATCGGGACCGGTGTACCAGATACGCCCTAAGCTGTCTTTTGCGATGCTTTGTATACCGCCGTAATACGAAGTTTCGGGCATCAGGTGAAATCTGTACCTCGAGAGATCAATACCGAGAACAGATTGTCCAAAAAAAACAATGAAACATATGACCAGACTGTATTTATTCATTTACCAATCCTACTAAAGCTGTTTAAGTTCAATCAAAAATTTTTACACTTACTAGGTTACTGTCAAAATGCCGAGCTGTATTTTATTAAGACAAGCATTTCTTTAAGCTACGATTCTCTTTTAATTATCCAAAGGGCTGTGTCAAAATTTCGACATACGTTCCTTTTTACTCTTTTTCAGATACATCCTAAAACCGTAACTCCTATTTACTTAAAAATAGGAGTTGGAGACAAACTTATTTTCTTTTGTTTATTGTTTTTGAGTTCAAAGATCACAAGTTCATTTTTGCCGGTCACTAGATTTTCAGATGGGATTAATATTGATTGTTGCTTCTCTTCTTCCCAGTAAGACCCCAAATACCGTTGATTTAACCATACCTCTCCCATTCCCCATCCGGTCATATTAAGATACATATTTTGAGGATGATTGAAATCGAATTGACCTTGATAGAAACCGGGTGTATCAGTGCCTGGGTTTTGTTCAAACACCAAATCCTTTATTGGGTAATTGCGTACATTTAGGGGAACCATTTTCCAGTTTTGGATGTTGTTTCCATCTAAGGTAACGTTGCCAAACAGCCCTTTTGAATTATCCGTAATTTCTGGTCCATAGGTGATCCGGCCGATGTTCTCTACATAAAATTGGAGTGTGTGATTGCCCGGATCTACTTGGATGATCAACGTTTTATCCTGATCTGTCAGGGTACCCTGTAACTTGCCGTCCACATAGACCACGGCATAATCCCGTACGTTTTCCAATTCCAGCTCTTTACTTTCGGTATCTATATTTATCTCGGTCTGATAAAGCACATAGCCAAATTCGATGTTCAAATCGTTCATGGGCAATGCATCTTCGGCTTCCACCGCCTCTTTATAAACTTGGGATACAGGAGCTTTTCGCTCAAATATAATTTCCTGTGCCATTAGGGTCTGGCCTAAAAGAAACGTCATCATCGGAAATACAACTGTTCTTAACATCGTTTAAACCTTCCTTATTTCGTTAAAAATGATTGAATAAAAGTTTCGTCCAAGGGTACCTGCGGCGAAAATTTATCGCTATTCACATATTTATCAATACTGTACAACAACTGCTGGGTGGCCGGACGCTTATCCATATCTGTTTTTGTATCCAATGCCAGCAACAGCAGTTTCCCGCCATTCACCTTTGCTTCGAAACCAATACCTAATTTTTGGTTGTTATCGTAGCTGTCGATGACCTGTATAAAGGGACGCAGTTTTTGTGGTGCATGTTGCATTTCGATTACTTTTGCATTGTTCAGGATATCCCACCATTGCCAATCGGTATGGGACGAAGTAAGGAAATCCTTAAACATGGCCTGTTCATGATGGACCAGGTTACCGATCGTCATCGGTGCCCAAGCAAACATAATGGGGTTCCAGAAATGATTATGAAACATTGATTTTCGACCTTTTACGCTGGCTGGCGATGGATAAAAAACAACTGTTTTGCCTTGAGCCAACTGTTTTTTTGCCGCAGCATCGTAAATATCGGTGTATAATACTTTATCTGTAGACTGCATCAGATTTTGATGTTTTGGATATACCCAAATGTCCCAGCTGTTTTTAATCTTATCATTAACTGCAAGATGAACCGTAACCTTCTGGCTGCTGATGTTTTTTAGGGGAATCTCAAATTCACCCACTGGCGATACATGTTCGTTGGCAATGGTTTGCTTTTTCAGCGATCCTTTTTGCAATACTCTGCCCGCTGTATCGGTCAACCACCATTTAATTTTGGCATTTTCAAGGGCTGAATTGCTAAAGTTATAGACCTCGGCTTTTCCCTTAAATGTTTCGGTATTGAAATAACTACTTTTATCGTATCGCAATAGAGCGACTGTCGGCGCACAAAACTCCCTGAATTTTTCGGCGGTAACCAGCCCTTTAGAGTCCCAGAATGGGTCGAAGATTCCTACGGGAGCATACCCTTGTCCAGGAAAATCGTTCATTGACAAGAGCTGGAAGCCTGCCGATTTACCGGAGCGCAACAAGCCTTCGATCACGGCCTTGTACTCCAGTACGGTCAGTGCACCAGATGCCCGAAAGAAATCGTTCGCTTGATCCAGCATGCCATTTTTTTGCAGCAGATCTTTAAATACTTCAAAATTGCGCGCTTCAACGGGGCTGTTGGCATACTTCTTTATCTCATCAAAATTCGGATAGATACATCGTTGTCCCGATTCGTGCGAAATCACAGGAACATCTACATCAGATTCCATATTCTTATCCCAGTCGGTACCGGGTAGACCTTCGTAAACCTTTACAGGCCCCTTGTTGGTCTGCTGGGATACGTAATATTGATCCGATTTGACCCGTGTTCTAGCCGTAGAACCGCTATATAAATGTCGTGGATCAGCTTTTCTGCCTTCGGCGGTCAGTTCTTCGATAAAATCGAAGTTGCCGGTAATTTCATTGCCGTTACAGTACAAAATAAACGAAGGATGGTTGCCGTACTCTTTCAAAATAGCCTTAATTTCCCTACGGAAGAAGTTATATCTGGCTTCGTCAGGTTCCGCATCTTTGCCCCACATGGGCATCTCCACCTCAAAGTAAATTCCATGTTTATCTGCCATGCGAAAGGCCGCCGCAGGGGGACACCAGGAATGGAAACGTAAATGGTTCATTCCGTATTCCTTCATCAGCACCATAATCCGTTCCCAAGAGGCATCATCGAGCGGAGCATGTCCTGTTTTTGGAAACACTGCATTTTCTACGTTGCCTCGTAAATGAATAGGGCGATTATTGAGCAACACATGGTTTTTCCCTTGTTTCACTTCACGCATACCAAAGGTCGTCGATTTTTCATTTCGGTAGCTATTTTTGCCGTCGGAGGTATTCAACTGACAGCTGATCCGATAGAGATTGGGGTTAAACTCATCCCACAGTTTAATCTGTTTACCCAAGGGAATATTCGTCTCCACATACGTGATCGAATCGGTACTTACTAATGCGATTTCATTTTTAAGGCTGTAGTTTGTGCCAGCGATAGCAAAGGAAACCTTGCCCTTTACCTGTTTTTTAGTCACATTATTTACCTGTAATTTTACCTTTATGGAATGATCAGTTATGTTGGGATAAACTTGAAGGTCTTCCAAATAAACCGGATCGATGGCCATTAATTTCATCTCTCCTAAGATACCGTTCCAATTAATTTGGGTAAATTCGGTATGTGCATGGTTCCACTTATGGGTATTATACTGAAACCTATTATCGATACAGACTGTAATTCGATGCGTTTTTCCGGCCTTTACAAATGCTGTAAGATCGTGGTTGTGGGGTACACTTACATAATCGATGCTGCTAACTTCTTTGGTATCCACATAAATTGAACTTAACCAGTGGGTGCGTTCAAAATATAGGAATATTTTTTTACCTTTCCAGTCGGCAGGGATTTCGATATCCCGTTGGTACCATGCCGGCCCCATGTATTCGTATTTTCGGGTCAGACGGTCAATGTATTTATACGGATTTTTATATCCTATCTGATAATCGTCGGTAATGCCAGGAAGTTTGATCGTTTCTTGTAAAACGTGATTATAGCGCGGCGACAACGAACCTCTACGGAAATCCATGACATCGGTCTGGAAACCCCAAGCACCCGATAAATCGATGACATCTTGCGCTCTTAATAGGGTTGCTTGCACGAAGAGCCCCAGTAAGCATAGCATCTTAGCGTATTTGTATATACTTACCTTGTATTCGTCCATTTTGTGATTCGATTTTTTATGTGCTTTCATTCTTTTATTAAATATTTTTGTACGCAACGATGAAAAAACAAGTGTCATTGTGATAATCTTCTTTAGGTTCTGTTTTGGAAGTGCAAGGATTGAGGTCTTATTTATTATCATAATATTCCTTCATTAAAAACCAGGCTTTTTTTCGGTAGCCTTGATCTGATACTAATCCTTTGCGGTTCCAGCCATCTTGGTTGATCGGATGAAAACGGAATGGCGAACGGAAATCAAAAAGTACCCAGGGCGAAGTTCCGCGCAGGTTTGGAATATGCTTAAACATTTCGAGGTTATTTTTATACAAGGTTGCTTGGTAATCTTCGCTCCATGAACTGACAACATCTGCATCGCCGGTCTTGCCGTACAACGCCTCTGCCCCAAATTCAGAAATAATTAACGGTTTTCCTCTTGCCACTTCCCATCTGGCTTTATCAGGGGTGATTGGCCAGGGATGGTACCAGCCCATATATTTGTTAACGGCTACTACATCCAATTCGTTAACAAAAGGATCGTCCATGACAAATACCTGTTTCTCTTTTTGAAAACGGACCAAATCAAAAGCGGCGGTAATCAGTCTGGTGGTATCGATACTTTTGCAGGTTGTTATCAAATGCCTGATAAAATTATTTCTAGGTTCGGACGGCTGGGTTTCGTTAGCTACCCCCCAAAAAGCGAGGGCACAGCGATTTTTGTCTCGAGAGATCATTTCGCGCATCATTTTGCCCGCTTTTTCTTTGGTCAATTCATTTTCAAAGTCGATCCCCTGCCATATGGGAATTTCTTCCCACAACAAAAAGCCCATTTTTTCGGCCGTCCGCACGATATATTCATTTTGCGGATAATGTGCCAATCGAATCATATTGCAACCTAAAGCTTTAGCTTCTGAAAGCAGCATTACTGCATCTGCCTGCGAAAAAGCACGGCCTTTGCGTTGCGGTATTTCCTCATGAAACGAAATGGACTTTAGAAAAATAGGCTGGCCGTTCAGAAATATATCTTCCCCCTTAACCCCAATATTGCGAAAGCCTATCTCCTCCTCGATCTGATCCTCTTGGCTTAAAATCTTTACCTTATACAGTTTTGGTGCAGCTGGCGACCAACGTATAATTTTCCTTGCTATAAATGATGTCTTTATTTCTCCCTGAGCATCTGTCCTGAGCGTTTGAGTAAGTTGCAATTCTGGTATTTCGATGGTGATGGAAGAATTGGCCAGCTTATCTGAAAGCTTTACATGAGCATTGATTTTATCGGCTTCGGTTTTGTCTAATTGAATAAAATAATCGTCAATAAAAACTTTTGGCGTGCTTACTAAAAAAACATCACGGGTAATGCCGCCATAGTTCCACCAGTCAAAGGCCATTGCCGGAATGGCATCTACCTGCCGGGTATTATTGACTTCGATTGCCAAAAAATTATCCTTTTCTTTAACCGCATCGGTTATTTCCACCTGAAAGGGCGTAAAACCGCCCTCATGCTGTGCTATTTCTTCTCCGTTGAGGTAAATACGGCAACGATAGCTTACAGCACCAAAATATAAGAACAATCTCCCATTGCTTTCTTTCACTGTGTCAAACTTTCGGCCATACCAGATGGTACCTTCGTAGTATTTAAGTTCAGGCATCTGACTGTTCCAATCCGAAGGCACATTCAGACGTAGACCGTTATCAAAGGAATATTCATAAAAATCGGTCTTGCTTTCCGGTTTTTTATTCAGGTAGATTTTATTTTTTCTGCCCTGGTCGTATAGGTCTACAATGGCGTCCCATTTTCCGTTTAATGATTGTACACGCCTACCATACACATTGGTCATGTTTTGCTGCGCGACAACCTTAACGGTGATCAGACTAAAAAACAGGGACAATATCAAATATAGATTGCTCAGCTTTATCATAATAGGTTTACTTCTTAATAAAATTGTAAATGCAAGTCGCACATTCACTAAATTTCCTCGTTTTCAACATGGCACATCGACCGAATACATTCATAGCGATTATTAGTGCTGATGAGAAAGGGAAGCACAACAATTTGGTTTTTAAGTTAGCGTACTTGCAACGTTACCAGCTTTGTCCAACCATGAACCTGTGGAGCTTCATCAAGGGCTAGCTGAATTGCTGGTTTATTTTTCATTGCGGTATCAACAATAGCGACTGCCCAGCTGTAATTTCCAGCAGGTAAATCTATTTTTGCGTTAAGTTGGTAATTTACGGCAGTACCTTTCAACCATGTAGACGGTTCGCTTTGCTGATCTACAAAAATCTTTTTCGCATTCCCTTTGGCATCTAAAAGCGCAAAAGCGACTTTATATTTGAAATTCCATTGTGGAATATTGTTAGGAAAATAGCCCCAGCCCCTATTTTGCCAACGATGAGAAATTAGCGCTACCGCACCGGATTTAATACGTTTAGGCAGCTTGATCTGTTGGGGATATAGGCGATATCCCCCTTCCGTATTAAACCGTTGAACGAGATCAAAGGATTTGAACCAGGATTCGGTTTCTCCTCCCGCCCTAAAATCCATCATGTTGACATGAGCTTCGGCCGAAGCGTCAAATTCTCCTTTTCGCACATCCTCATCGTGCCCTTCTCTATATTTTCCACTTGGATCTTTCCAGTAACGATGCTTACCCGGAGCAATAATCCAACCGCCCTCCATAATGATAGGACGCTTGAAATTCCATTTCTTGGCAAAATCTTTTTCCCAATCCTGATAGTAGCCTGTCATACCAAAAGCGTCCTGGCGTAGGCTATAACCTTTCTCAATCGCTTTGTCCAATAAGCGATCACTATTTGGATTAACAGCTCCCCAACTTTCCGGATGACCGACCAAACGATGATAGTTGATAACCAAAGGCACCTTGGTAAAGGCTTGAGCATATAAATTGGTTACCCAATCCAACGTTTCTTCCTTTATTTTTTCGGTACTTTCGGGCGTTGCTATTGTTGGATCTTCATAAACTACAAAATGTGCTTCGCCCCATTTCCCCAAACCATAGGCATCAATAAAAGAAGTTTTATCAGGATCATTAAATTCTTGTGCTAGAGCTGTGATAAATTTGCTGTAATATTTTCTAAATACCGCATCCTGCGGATAGGGGGTCTGTCTATCAGGATACTTTTTATTTTCCAGATAATACTTGGCGCCAGCTTCAAACACAAATTTGGGTGTATTTTGACCTTGGTCACGACCGTCTACCACAATACGCAGCGCAATGGGCAACCCTCTTTTTTGTGCTCCTTTAATGAGGTTTCCTATTTTTGAGTTTGGGTCATCCCAGGCATAAATACCGTCGCTTGGGTTTAGCGAAGACCAGCTCGTACGCACATAACATGCCGAAGCATAATCGATGACCTTCACTTTTTTTCCCAATGCCGGCACAAAATATTCGATATCCCAATATGTATCGTCGGCGTTACGGGGGGCATACATTACCCAGCCATTTAAAGGGTTGCGTAGGAACGAATGGTCGTCGTACTTGGGTTTTAAAATAATATAATCGCCATTGCTCAGGTCATTCTGACCGCTATCTTTTTGACTAAAGCCAAGCAACACAGAAGCGCATAATATGGCTAATAAAATAATTTTAGGTATTCTTTTCAATATCATCTGTCTATTTGTTATTCCATCTCTGAGAAGGTCGTTATCTCTACCGCTCTCTATTTATCGTATTTTAGAAATCCAATCACGAAGCTACCTCGCTCGTATATAGTATACGTTTAAGCCCGCTATTTTCTCATACATTAGCTGGTTATTTAGTGCCCGTATTATCAGCTTTCTTCTTCATGTTAATACGTTAACACTTTGTTTCAATCACTGTTAATTTATCTGGGCGGTAAACAAAAGTAGCTATCCTCCATTAGGCTAATGGTATTGATTTGTTCAGAAATGGTTCATTTTTGTACAAACAGGGGATTTTTGTGTGTTAAAAAGTCCAGACTAACTAAACTTTGGTTTCCCACAATCGGAATGGATCAACCAACAGCAGATTAATTACATCATCCAACATATTTCCACTTCTATTATATGAATGTGATGTCTCTTTGAAATAGTCCCTTTTGAAGATCACCTTCGTTGTAGGATTCCCAATTCTTTGACAACCGACTGTCTCCATATCATTAAAAGTAAAAGCCACATACCGCGACGTGGGATGGTCGCCCCAATGAACTTATTTATGCCTCCTGGACTCTATAATGAGCTTTTCAATAGCTTCTTCTAAAATGGAAATGTGCGCATACGAACAGTTTTTAAACATACTGTTCGGATATGTACAATGCTTTAAGGGTCTAACAAAAACTAAAAATCGAATAAGTAAGGGCGAATAATAGTTCAACCTTTGCGAATACCAAACGGCCAAAATCAATTCGTTTCCTTGTCCTACTTTTATTACCAGATAATTAAAACATGTCCCAAAAAGGCATGTATGGTTAAACAAAAAAATATAAAAAAATGAAAAAATTAGTCATGAGTCTGCTCGCAGTAGCTACGTTATCAACTGCGGCATTTGCCGGAACAGGTGCAAAAGTTTCTAAAGAAAATGCAAATGTAAAAACAACCAATTACAAGCTAGCTAAAAACAACGCTAAGGTTAAAGTTACCGAAGCGTCAAAGGAAAGCAAAAGCATGTTGACAAAATGTGTTTATACCCTAAATGTTTACAATAGCAGCGGCCAAGTGATTGACACCTTCACTTCGCAAACTTACGTAGAAAATTCCTGTTCAGGATTCTTCGCCAACTGCAGAACGATTTATAGACATATGCTTGCAAGTGGCGAACTAGGGATATAGTCTGAGAACTATATTTCAATTGAATTACAAATGTAAAAATTTAAGCGGGGCTAAGGCCTCGCTTTCTCCAATCCAACGACCATGTACAAATATTCTTTATTCTTTGTATTCTTATTGGCCACAGCAGTTTCTTATGGCCAAAAACTAAAGGCAGTGTACGAATACCTGCCATCGCCCATGGCAACTTTTCGGGAAGAGGTTTATTTTCAGGACGGGGCAAAAACGTCCGTTCGCGATTCGCTACCACAGCCCATGTCCAAGGCTACTAGCAATGGTGATGATGAGGAACTAAGCGGCAGTATGTCGGTCACCCTAGATATGGGCAAAATCTACCGAAACATTGTCATCAAAAAAAACAATGCGACGCAACTGCTCGAAACCCGCTCGCTAAAAGGGAGCAACTACCTCGTTAACGACGAGCTTCCGCCCTTAGCGTGGAACACCAACTTCACTGACGTAGATACCCTAGGCAAACATATATGCCACAAGGCCACCGCCACCTACCGTGGTACCACCTTAGTCGCCTACTATACGAACGATATTCCGGTACCTGCCGGGCCTTACAAATTTGGTGGCTTGCCCGGTCTTATCGTCATGCTATATAATGAAGGCGCCAACCCGCACTATTGGTTGCTTAAAGAAATTGACTACCCCTACACAGGCGATGTGCCCGTTAACGAAAAATACATAAATACCTTGCCCAAACTCAGCTTAGAGAGCTACATAAAAAAAGAAGATTTAGAAACCGAGGAGCGGATGCGCATGATGATGAGCAAAATGCCCTTGATGGAAGGCGTAACCGTAGAGCGCAAAAAAGTTCGTGGCAGTGTAGAACAAGTATATGAGTGGGAAAAAAATTAAGCATAGAATAGGATGGCTTGTCCTATGTCTATTGCCTATATTTGGGCAGGCACAGGTAGCTATACATGGTAAGGTCAGCGCCGAAGGTGAGCCTTTAGGCGGTGTACGTATTGATTTGCGCTTTGCCGCCGATTCCCGAATGCTGACCTACACCTTTAGTGATGGCCAGGGAAATTACCGTTTGCAAACCACACAAAGCGGAAAATTCATTTTGCAGTTCAAATCACTTGGCGCTGAACCGCTTAGCCTGACTATTGCTCCAGCACAAGCTGACACTCTTATTGACGTGCAAATGCGCCCCGGCGGTGTACAGCGCTTACAAGAAGTGATTGTACATGCCAAGCAACCCTACCGAAATGGCCGAGATACCATCGAACTGGCGGTGAACTCTTTTTTACAAGGCGATGAGCGCAATGTAGAAGACCTGCTACGCAAAATCCCCGGGATTAACGTAGGTACAGATGGCAGCATCAAGATTGGCAACAAAGAGGTGGAAAAGGTCATGGTCGAAGGTGACGACTTCTTTGAAAAGGGCTACCGCCTGCTCACACAAAATATGAGCGTGCAACCGCTGGAAAAAATTCAGGTACTGCAGCGCTATTCCAACAACAAACAATTAAAAGGCATCGAAAACTCGGACAAAGTAGCCCTTAACCTGCAACTGAAAGCCGATAGCAAAAATCAATGGCTCGGCTCGGTAGGGTTACAAGGCTCACCAATAGGCCCAAAATATTACCAGGCTAGCGCCAACCTCATGAATTTTGGCAAGCGCAACAAATATTACCTGCTGGCGAGCGCCAACAACAATGGTTACGACGCCGTAAGCAGCATCAACTACCTTATTCAATCCGGTTCGGCCAACGAACCCGGGCAGATTGGCATGGATATAAGCACGCCAACCTTGATCGATAATACACCCAATCTACCCAATTTCGATTATCGGCGCACGAATTTCAACAACGATAAGCTTATTTCATTAAATACGATTTTAAATCCTACATCTGCATTCAAAATCAAATGGATAGGCTTTGCCAACCCAACCAAAAAGTCTTTTTACCGCAATACGGTGCAGGAGTACAACCTGGAAGACATTCAGTTTACCATCACTGAAGACTATGCTTTTGCCCGCAAAATCGACAATTATTTCACCAAACTGGAACTGCAATACGAACCCAGCCCTCATACGACACTTAACTATACTGGCACACTGGGCTCTCTGAACAGCAATGAGCTGGGGACCCTGCTTTTTAATAACATCACCAGCTTAGAAACCACCAAAAACAAAGGCTATCTGACTAACCACAACCTAACGTACAGCTACAAGCTGTCGGAGCGGAAGGCACTGGTCAGCTCCATCCGCTTTATCAACCAGCAGTCGCCGGTTGATTATAGCATCAATCAATATTATTACCAAGACCTTTTCGGTCCCGACTCGGTAAGCGGAGTACAACAGCATATAGACAACAATCTGCGCTATCTGGGAGCTACCACGCATTATATAAGCCGGCAGCAAAACGGCAATTTTTTCGAGCTGGGATTGAGCTCAACCTATCAACAGCAAAAGCTCAACACGCAGTTGCGGCTACTCCCCGGCCCCGAAACGGAGCATAAAACAGTGGCGTACCCACCAGAATATGCCAATGAAATGACCCTCCGCTTGTTTCAGACTAATTTTATTTCTAAATACACGGTAAAACAACGCAACTGGGAAGTGACTCCTCGCCTGCAATTAGGTATGGTATATAGCAGGCTGATTAATTTTGAGGAACAAAAACGCAAAAACAATCTCCAACTCTCGCCCGGCCTATCAGCAAAATGGGCCATACACTACAAAGGACGGCTGGAAACTGATTTGTTTTTTCAACAACAGAATACTAAACTTACCGACCTAATACCCAACTATTACACCACCGGTATACGCAATTTTATCAAAGGGATGGATAACATAGCTACTTTGAGCAGTTCGGGCGCAACACTTCTATACACCTACGGTAATATGAGCGACCGCTTTTTTGCCAACATACAAATCGGGAATCAGATCCTGTTTGATTATATTGGTACGGAAAACGACCTCCACCCCAATTTTAACCTCATGCAACAGCGCTTGCTCCAAGACAAAACCCTGTGCTATGCTAAGGCCGAGCTCAACTATTTTGTGAAATCCCTAAACGGAAATTTACGATTGGATGTGGGCTTCAACACGGTTGATTATGAAAACATGGTCGTCGGCTTGGGCCGCAGGCAAATCCGCACAAACAGATATGACTATGGGCTTTCGTTCAGAAGTTCGTGGAAATCCTACTTCAATATGTATACGGGGTATAGTCTACAGACCAACAGCTACCGCATGGAAGGTGAGACAAATACCTTGACAAATGGCCAAGCTTTTTTAAATCTCTTCTTGCGCTTTGGCGACAATCTGCAATTCAGCCTCAAGAACGAATCTTATCGCTTTGGAGCCATGCCTCAACAAAAAGCCCAAACGTATTATTTTTCGGATTTTTCAGTATTTTACGATCTCAAGAAATACAAAACACGGTTTGACATTACGGCCAAAAACATCTTCAACACCCGGTCTTTCAGAAATGCGCTGCTCACAGACATCTCGCGCTCTACCACCGAATACCGGCTACTGCCTCGGTACATAAGCGTTGGAATAGACTATAATTTTTAACTTTAAAAGGCAAACTTATAAAAAACCTAGGAAGTAACGATTTAGATAAAACAGGAAAACTTTGGGTAGTCACAAGAGAAGATAACGAATTAACAAATGAAACAATATTAATTTAAATAAAAACTTATGTATATTTGAGAAGAAATAGACATAAATTAACCATATGAAACTCGATTTGTTTAATCCATATAAATGCTTCATCTATCTCATCTTCATCTGCTTCGCGACTTCATTAAAAGCACAAGAAACCATTGTCACTTATATTAAAAAAAATGGGGGGTATACAGCACGCAAAGACTCGGCCGCTTACACCAGTATCATCCGATTGAAACCTAACGAAATGGGACTCTACGAACTAAATGATTATTATCTTAATGGCAACTTAAAACGTCATGGGTGGACTAAAATAGCTGATCCCCGAAAATTACACCTAGAGGGTATAGTGGAAACCTATTATGAAAATGGAAACCTCGCAACTTCGGCCGGATATAACGATAATAAATTGAGTGATACTCTCAAAAGATACCATAAAAATGGTCATTTAAAAGAAACCCGACTTTTCTTTAGATCTGAGAGAAGTCCGAACGAATTTCTTTTCGTGGACCGTAATAGCCGTCTAATCTATTATGCGGATTCTACAGGACGTGTACAGATAAGTGATGGGAATGGCACATTTGAATTCAAAAATAAAGAGGGCAGCGAAAAGGGCCAATACATGAATGGAGTCCGTGAAGGACGTTGGGAAGGTACATTTCGTAGTAGCAAAAACAGGTTTGAGGAATGGTATGAAAATGGTGTCCTAAGTAAAGGAATTACCACAGACAGTGCAGGGAACTTACATCCCTATACACAACGCGAAGTCCAGCCGGAATATCCTGGCGGCATACAAAAACTGATGATGTTTGTGGCGCAGAATTATAAATATCCGAAGGAGGCTTTACAGGCGAGGGTATCGGGGCAGCTACTCATTGATTTTGTCATTGAAAAAACAGGGATACCAAATGAATTTGAGGTAATCAATGACCTAGGCTATGGTACCGCAGCTAATGGTATTGAAGTGCTTCAAAAAGCAAAAAAATGGACTCCGGGGTATCAGTTTGGCCTACCTGTACGTGTCAAGTATTCTCTTCCGATTCGATTACATACAACGCCCGCGCCAAAGGGCGCCAAATCACAATAGTCTAGACCGGATCTGCTTCAATACCGCCTGCATTTCTTTGTGACGCCCTTTATTGAGCTTGGATAAAGAAATCGCCTTCTCCTGCTCTGCTTCTGCCTGCGCGTAAAAACTCACCCGATACAACAGTAAAGCCAATGTATGATGGTATTGGGCAATATCGGGTTTCAGACCAATTGCTTTCGTTTGCCAACGGATAGCGTCAAATAAAGCATCAGGACTATTCCATGCGAAAGCCAAAATCTGTTGGGCTCCATAGTTCAGGTTACGGGCTTGGTCGCCCTGATAATATTGACGTCCTTTACCAATCCACTGTTTAAAGGCCGCATTTTGCGCACTGTCCAATAGTGGACCTTTTCGTGATAACTTTATTTGATGGTCTTGCACGAAGTCTATACGAGCTATGGAGTCAGGATCAATGCGATAGAAACGGTCATTATAAAAGCGGCGTGCCATCTGAATATAGGCGACTGTATCTTTCATAAGCCGTTTGTACTCCAAGGGATAGTAATCTTGTGAAGCGGCGCCACGTAAATAATTCGATGTCCAGGTCTGATAAGTAAAATAACCTATATGCTGGGCTAAAGAAAAATCTTTCTTATCGAGGGCTTCCCGAAATGTCCGCTGTATGATTCTATTGTTTATTTTTTTGCGTACGGGCAAAGGCAAACTGGAATACAAACTATCGACCATTTTACCATTGGTACGTGCCAAGAGATAGGTCTTACTGTTATATACTGGCCCGCAGCTTAACAGAAATGTAACAGTCTCAAAATTATTCAACTGTTCTATAGTCAACTGTGATAAGTAATCGTTCAATACCTGTTGATCTGTATATTGATCAAATGCCTGATACCGTTGAAGCATCTTTGTCAATATAGACTGTTGGCGCATCCCCTTGCGATATTGCGCGGTAAGCTTACCCAGTGTTTCACCCTTCGCAAGCGTAGCGACCGAATCAATGAGACGTTCCAACTCAATTGTGCCATCAACTGCTTTATCGTGGCGCAATAAAGGTATCCCATCTTTATCGGTAAAAAGATAAAATGGATCATTCATCTGAAATGTTTGAGCCAGTGGATGATTAAAATCATCACGATCGACTTGCACGATTCCCGAAACAAACTGCGTACTGAGGATGTCTTTTGCTTTCTTGGAAACAGTTCCTTTAAAAGGTACAAACTGTTCATCCCTTTGATGGACCACCAAGAACATCGGCTTCCTTTCTTGTACTGCACGCTCTAGCAAATGCAAATAATCATTTTTTTGCGGAAATGTAGCTTGCTGTGCTACAACAGGATAAATAAAAAAATATAAAAAGGCTAATACAGCAGATTTTAAATAGCACCGACTCATCATTCAAATAAAATTGATTATCAATAAGTATAATATAATAATAAAACGCTTTAATTTATGACTTTCTTGTTCACAGATGAACCCGAATAAAAATATAGTTTAAATGGGCAAAGAACAAATTGATATTTTCACCTATAAAACTAATAAATATGAATACATTTTTCAAAAAAAATTAATTTCATTTACAATAAATTAATATTCATAATAAACCAATCATTCGGCAGCTGGTCGTTGCATAAATGGATTAAAACATTTTAACATTGTTGATTATTGCTCACAAAATCTATAGGTCTTATGATCAGAAAGTCTTTTTAGATATAATCTCCTTTCGCCATAATAAGTATCAATCCTATCAATTACTGCAATGGGCGTGTCGATACTTAGCCTATTATACACCGTGTCATTTCGCACGAAATTGTAGGTACCGTTGAAAACAAGAATATCCTGTAAACCAACATGATCACCACAATTTTTCCAAATAGAATTTGTTAAACTCTTATTCTTGCAAGAACAAAAGAAGAAGCTTACGCTCAAAAAGAATAGAAGAAATTTTAGTTCCATCGGAAAATCACTTTCGGTAATATGCACTACAGCAATAACACACAATGTAAAATACATAATTTTTCTAAAACTATTTCAGATCGGTTATTGTTCTTATGATACAAAACGGGCAACAAGTTCCTTTCTAAAGAAAGAACCAACATAAAAATTGGCGTCGTACAGTGAAAATCCAATAGTATTCAAAACACATTGGATGACGAAACAAAAAAGAGGCCTTTCCAACAGTTAGTAAAATGAGCCCAGGATAAATTCTGTTTACATAAAATTTAGCAAAGGATGCCTATTTAAGGGATTTCACATAGAATGGTATCTCAACATCTTCCTTCACCACTCTGCTTTCATTGAGAATATCCATAATGATCAGGCCTTGGTAATACGGTTCTACCGATCGTTCACCAAATGTTCTGTGTATACCAGTAATTTTTCCTCGGGTTTGAAAGCGTTTCCAGTTGTGATCAATATATCCATAGGATTCTGCTAGCATAAATGGTCCTTGATATTCCCAGTATTTTACACCGAGCTTTTCATTACTATCGTCAAATACCATTTCTTTATTTACGAGCTCTGAGATATCACTGTCAAGTCTCAAACTCATATACTGCCCAGCGTTGGAGTGAACATTGTATGCATACTGAATATACTGATTCGCCGTACCAAGGCCGCTAGTTGTCGTACCGGCAGAGGAATACATGGAGAAAAAGTTGAAAGAAGGGTTTTCGGTCATCACATCAAGGATCAATCCTTTACATGGGACATATTCAATGGCAGTTAGATCCACATTACCTGTCAATATTCGTTCGTCATCTTGTCCACTTCCTTTATAAACTTTGCCTTTAAAGGAAAATGATAAATGTCCGCCAGATTTGTCGTATTTAAAATCGGAGATTTGAAAAGATTTTTCAGCTTGAAGATGTGGCGCAAAATAGTGACCGTTATTCGAAGAATTCTGCTTAAAATACTGTGCCTTCGCCAATGCACCATTATGAAGCAAAGTGAGCTTTAGTTCGGAGTAATTTCCGTCAGATTCTTTAACACCCGTAATAAGATTGATATTACCACAATTGTCCATCGTATAATCATAGCTCACCTTTCCCCTTACCGCATGGTTATTGTCCGAAAACAAAATGCTCATGCCAGAAACGGTGTCGTCTTCTTCTGATTTTTTGCAACCAACAACTGAAAGAAGGAAAAAAGATAGTAAAAAAAGTAACGGTCTATACATCATATAAGCTTAAATTTCATGAAAACAATCAAATATTTACAAAAACTATATTCGACATATAAAACTAATCAAATATTAACATAATTTCAAATAAACTTATTTTTACACACAATAAATTAACAAAATAAGTTTCGCCAGGAAAACCTATAAGGAATAAATCCCCATCATAGGGTCTCTTAACGATGAGATACGGTCAACGTCTTATCGGCCAATATGGCGACATTATTTCATAGGCATTATTATCCAAGACAAAAAAAGCGTAATATTAATATTTCAAAACAGATAGGTATGTAGAGAGCATCCTTCCTGGCTAACCAATCAAATTAATGAGTGGTCTGCCTGATCTATTCAACAACAAAAATTTCTTATAATAAAGTAGAGGATTCCGTCTTTAAGATATATGGAAGACTTACGAAATAATTGAATAATGAGTAAGCCATGTTCTAGAGAGGAAACAATGCTATTATTTTTTCATGCGCAAAAATTGGCCCTTTGTATCAAAATAGAGTTTATTGTCATTCGTTAACTCCAATTTATAGCCGCTATCGGACTTATCTATGCTCTCAACACCTATACCATTATATTTTTCTCTCAAATAAGATTGAATGGATAATGGAAAAAAACTGCTAGGTAGCGCAATACCATCTGGCGCCTGAACTTCAATCCAATTACCTAACTTACCAAAATCGATCTCTGTATAATCAGCTAATATCACTTCGTGAAATGTCCCTATAACAGTGGGTGATTTCTTGGCCTTTACTTCAAGTATCTGTACATTCGGAAAATATTTCTTGATAAATACCAATGCGCTGTCGGGTAAAGGAGCATTCTCAAAAATTTCAGATTTAACCTGGCTGTCTTTACCTGCACTATAATTTCTATCATTCTGAGCAGCATTGGAACATGAACAGAAAATTAAACAAGTCGGTAATACCAAAAGTAGTTTCCACATTCTAGTTTTTCGTTTATATAGTAACTTAAAAAAAGCTAAAAATGTTTTAAGCATCTTATCCTTTTTTAATATCATCTATCTGTTCATTCAATTATATTTGAGAATGTCTGTAGGTCTATTGAACACCACACAAAAATAGCCATAGAGGCTTTCGTTTATGGTATTGATTCGTTCAGAAATGGTTAGTTTTTGTATTGAATAAGAAATAAGACCATATAATTGATTCGTTTACAGATTGAAAGATGCGACTTTATTTATACGAAATAAACATCACATCTTTTGATCTGCTCGACAAATTTGTCTATGTGTTTGAAATGGCTATTATTAATAAGAATGGATTGATTCGGATACTTTCCAACTACCAGCCTCATAGGCTAAAGTAACAAGGTCTGTCATGCTGAAATGCTGAAATTTAAGTGTAATTTTTGCGATCATATAATCTGTCGACTTTTCCACTATCTTCATAATCACCTTGCAGTTCAGAATTTCTCCCTTTTGTTTTTTCAAGGATTTAATCAGAGCCTTACGCTCATAAGTCTGTACATTGGAAGATTGGATCTTTTGAATGAAATTCTCCGCAAATAATTGTTCCACACCTGCTGATTCCCCCTTGGTAGTGACTGCAACATAATAATCGAGTGCAAGGTCCGCTGTAGATAGGTTTACCATTACGCTTTCCGATTTTGTCACTGGTCCCTCAGCTGCTATAGCGAAAGTCGATACTGCGGTTAAAGCTGCGAATGTTAATATTTTCATCAAAGTTTTCATAATCTTTTTACGTTATCTGTATTAGTTTTTGCTCCTTTTTCAATTGTCGCAAGGAAATTGAAATGTTGCATCATTTCCTTATAGATTCTGACTCAAAACTACAACACAATACGCCGCTGATCTACGGGCTTTAGACCAACGCAAAAGAAAATTCGGTGAATGAACGAATGGAGAGGTGAAAACTCTGCGGCAGCGTAGATTTCTAATAGCCCTTTTTTAAGGAAACTTCATTGAGCAAAGGTTGCCCAGCAGCCATTCTTCTATAATTATCCACCACTTGCAAGACCGAAGAGCCAATGTTTGTCCTACTCGCAACATGAGGTGTTATAAAAATAGAGCTGCAATTCCAGAATAGATGCTCTGGGGGTAATGGTTCTTGATGAAACACATCGAGGTAAGCGTCGGTAATCTGTCCTTTGTCGATAGCTTCTATTAAATCGTCATCCACAAGATGGTCTCCCCTACCAACGTTAAGTAAAACCGTTCCCTTCGGACACAAAGAGAAAAACTCATGATTTAAAATTCCGCTGGTGGCATCAGTCAATGGCAAAACATTCACAACAAAATCCGTCTGCTCAACTGCTAAGCTAAGGCCCTCAATACCTGTAAAAGAAATGACTCCCTGTATATTTTTTGGTGAATTGGACCAACCATTAACCTGGAAACCTAGCTCAACCAATCTTTCGGCGACATACCCTCCTATTTCACCTAGTCCTAAAACCGTTATACACGTTTGACCAATGGATTTATATACTAGGGGATGCCAATGTTTTTTTCTCTGTTCTCTAACATAAGCCGAAAAATTCTTCATCGAATGCATCACACAGGTCAAAACATGTTCAAACATATCGCTTTTTAGCATTGGATCTACAATCCTACAGGTATGAATATGTGATGGTATAGATTTCGGGAATAAATGATCTATTCCGGCTCCCCCAGATTGGATAACTTTTAAATTGGGAAAATGAGTATAATAACCCGCCTCAGGCTTCCAACAAAGAGCAAATTCGACCTCATCATAGTTTTGGATGTCCGGATAAATCTCAACCTTTGTTTCGGGTAAATGCTTATTGATTTCGAGCTTCCATTCATTGGCCCGACCGCTATTCAGTATCAATGCTATACTCATGTTTCTTTTGTTTATACGAAAATAACATTTATCTTAAACACAGCAATATGTTGTAGTAAACCACCTCGTAAAAATTACACGATGAAGGCTAATGAAATAAGTATCAACTTGGCTCAGGTCTTTTAAATCGTCCAAATGAATCGACCAGTTTTTATTAATCTGAATAGCCTTTCCAAAACCTATCTGCGCAAATACTCTCGCATATGAGGCATGGAGTAAAATAAAGAAATTACTCTATGGGTTTTATCACAAAAGAAAAGGAATAATCCTGATAGGGCAATGTATATTCAAAAAGTGGCCACGCTCCCCAGCTATTTATTCCGCCAACGCCCATTTGTCTGAGGTCTATGTTGAGCTGTGTTTGCTTCCTTTTGACCAGATCGGCCGCATGACGCTGTTGTCTTTTTGGGCCATCATCCAAATCGCTGTCAAAATAATGCAAAGCGCTAATACTAAAAGTCGAGTCTGCAGTAACAAGCAATCCACGACCTCGCTTATTCTTTATTTCCGCCCATCTGACATCGGTCTTGTTACCCGTCTCCTGTGGCATGACATATGGAAAATACTGTTGCTCTATTGTTTGATTATATACTCCTACATGTGACGAAAAATTTCTTCCAATTCAATCGCATCGGTAACCTGTTTCCAGGATTTTAGCTTTTCAGGTGTATTCGCACCAAAATCATTGTCATTCGGAGCCCGCCAAAAATTAGCCTTAAAAAAAGCCTGTTCATCGTTAAAATCCTGTCCCTTATAGTTATAATATGACAGCCATCTTGATTTAAGATCAAACTTGATCAGCAGCTGCTTTGCCTCAACAACAAGATTTCCATCTCTTCGCTCTGCTTTGATATTCCCTCCCGCTAAAATGGCCGTATTCGGTTTGAAAACTCCCCCTAAAGACAACTGCTCAGTCGCGACAATATGTCCTTTGGGAAGCAATGGTTCTGCTTCTTTCAATCGATACGTCAAATTTAGAAATTTCTCACCTTGAGCAGCTGTCTGATAAGGAATAGCTAACGAGGTGAACTGCTACGGAGAAAAGCTTCAGACTTCGATTTTTGATAAACGCGTACGTAATCTATTTCGTACTTTGCCGGAAGTAATTTGGTATCGATCGTGCCGCCGTTAATGCCACCCAGCGCCAAATTCAACAGCAGGTAATGTGGCTGTGTAAATGGATTGAAACCTGTACCATCACGATTGATCAATTGGTCCATTGTAACGCGTATCATCTCGATATCATCGACGTAAAGAGCAATTGCCTTTTCATCCCAGGCCATCCGCCAGATGTGGAATTGATCTGCCCAAGCTTTTCCGCCGAGGTCCTCGATGGCTCTTGTCTTGCTAAACCAATGGGCGTTCCAACGCTGGCCAGTTCCTACTGCGATATTGGCCAATATATTGCCGCGGTAATATTCCATAATATCTATTTCACCATTGGAAGGCCATTCTTTGCCGGTACCTAAAGTCCAGAAAGCAGGCCAAAGTCCTTCACCTACAGGGATACGTGCCCGAATCTCAAAAATACCATATTGCCACTTCTGTTTGCCTAAGGTATTTATCGACGCTGAAGTATACTTTATCTTTTTACGGGAACTAATCCAATCACTACTTGTCGGTTGAAAGCCAGGATGATCGCGTTCTTCTCTCTTTGCTTCAATAATTAATAGACCATTTCGACAAAATGCATTATCTTTTTGGTACCATTGTTCTTCACGGTTACGTTTGAAGCCTTCCTCATAGCTCCATTTATTTGTATCGAGAGAACCTTCATCATTGAATTCGTCGGACCAGACCAAACTATATTCAGATGGTATGGGTTGTTGACTATGGGCAACGAAATGATTTGTAAGCAAACTAAGGCAGACAAATAAAAGTTTTTTCATTATTAATTTAAGTTTCTTTAAGACTATAGCTCTTGATTATCGTAAACAAAAATATCCCCTTTTCGGTAATAATAGAGGGGGATATTGGGTCAAAAACGGGGATATATTCGTAATTATGTAATAATGAGATTACATAATTACGATTTCAGGTCAAATAACCAGTGACGCCACTTCCACTGACAAGTGACCATCCTCGATCTTGATAAATGACAAAATTTTCTGCAATATCGTTTTCCGAAGCCAATAGAAAATGTTCAGTTGATCATAAAATTTCACAACCATCAAAAGAGATGGGTGCGCATGCTTTTCCTGTGTTAGCTGAGATTTTAAAGTTACCTGCATCGTTGGTCTTACGTAACTCGACCAGCTTTTAACATTTGTCAATCGGCTACATGCAAGTAATAATCACAATCTATCGATTAATCTTCTTTTTTATAGATAAAACATCCTGCCTCAGAAGGATGGTCAAGAACCAGGCTTCGCATATCTTCCCGCCATATCAGCTGAACAATCATAAAATCACCAGCAGCAGAAACGGTAAAAAAAATGGCAAACAGGAGTATATGAATATTTCCACTGTACCATGCATACATAATAGGTATAATCCCTAGTATAATCGATGGCATCAATGCGCCTATGATATACTGTCGGACGCGAAGTGGCTCCTTGCAATGGCAATAAGGTGTCAACATTTTCATTAAAACACCGAATTTGATCGATCTGAACCCATTTTTGGTATAACATGACCAAGTTATACCATGAATTAATTCGTGCACCGCGACCCCAATAGCTATTACGAGCACACCTAACAAGGCAGAAGATAACGATGTTATTTCTAACATATTTTTAATAAAAACAAACGGTTCATCGGGTCCCCAAATTAGATAAAATGGGAAGGTATACAACAGTATAATTGGAACAAATAAGAGAAGGGCAAAGATATTTGCCTTATACAGATCTATAAACCGTTCTTCTTTAACATATCCGGAAGGTGATTCCATTTCCATCGGGTTCTTTGTTAGGATTTATAAATGATACTCCTTAAAAATAATATAATTATTAGTTCCTTACAAGGAACACGGAAAAGTGTGACGAACGTCGGACTTTTTGGACTATGAGAAGCCAATCTTATGATGTGGCCATCTCACTCTTGGGCTTGTAATATATTCAAAGAAAGAAATGAAAGGATCGTAAAAAGTATTTCATAAAAAACGGGTTGTCCAAAAAAAGATTGGGCAACCCGATATATTATTTTATATTCCAATATTATTTACGCTGACAATCGGCTGACCATGCCTTACCATCTTTGCTATAACCAATCGTTAATTTACCAGCATCAATTCGGATAAGTCCTGTACCCGCCGAACCGATATTGATCAAGACATTATCTTTTTTCTCGAAATCAACTCCGTTAAGATTAGGGATACCATTTCCAAATGCGAAATTATAGGAGTTACCTACTTTGGTCACCGTAACTGTTCCCTCTGCAGCAGATACATCGTTATCATTGTCATTTAGATCATCAAAAGAGATCGTACCTTCGTATTTACCAATAAAAAGATCATTGTCCGAAGGATCGTCATCTTTACTACATGAAGTAAAGCCAATGAAAACTGTTAAGATAAGGAAACCTAGTCCTAATGTTTGAATTAATTTTTTCATACGTTGATGTGTTAATGTGTATATTCATTTTTTATAAACAATGAGTAAATTTCAAACATTATGCCATCAGACTGCAAGGATATCAACATAGGTATCAATAATCGGAGAAGAGGTATAAATACCCCACACGCGTATAAATACAGTTTACTTTTCACTAAGCAAGACTGTATTTAGCAATATTAGACTGATCACAAGGTTCAGGTCAACACCCCCAACATCGGCTTTGTTCTAATTCAATATCCACATTTGATTTAATAAAATGCGCTTTCCTAAAAAATCAATGGCAATGGTAATGAAATTGGCAATGAAATATGATGTCGTCGGAGTCAGATCAAAAAAACGCTGAACGCCAGCAGTTGGATGACGAAATGCTAACATTACAGGCTCACTCCCAACGTAAAGGCTACCCCTTTTGACTCCAGGTCTACATTACCATAACCAATCCCTGTCAATGGTAATTTAACAAAAGGTTTCACACCGACGTTGATTTTGTCATTGATTTTCTTTTCAATAGATATCGAAAAATCTGCAACGCCAAAAATATGCTGATTCTCACCATTGACTTCATAGACGGCACTTTTCTTATCTCCACCATAACTCCCTCCCCCTTCGTAATCAAACGTGTATTTTTCCTTCAGCATAAAATAACTCGAAAGTCCGGCACTGACATTAAATTTCACTTTTTTACTTTTCAGTACGGTATAACTTGCTGTTAGCGGCACATCAATAACGTCACAAACGGCACTTACACTGCTTGGTAATTGGGTCAGCTCTGGCGGGTTTGATGGCGTATAGAATTTATATGCGGACTTATAATTCTTCTTCGCATAGGTTGCTCCTACAGAAACACTCAGCCCTTTGGTCACGGGGTAAGAATAGGCTAAACCGATATTTTCACTAAGGGAAGATTTACCTGCCCCCCTGACACTCGTTAAATCCGGACCTGCTAAAAAATTTATAGCCGAACGTTCTTTTTGCAATGGGGCTATTATTTCATCACCTTTTGATTGATAAATGGAGGCCAAACGATTAGCCGTCGCTTCGACGGGGTCGGCTTTAAAGCTGAAACTTGGCAATGTTTTTACATTATATTGCATTTTTGGAATTGAGAAAGCCGTATTCAAACTGGTTACTTGCCCCGGCGTATATTTCGCATCGCCAATATCTACGATTCGTATACTTTGCAATAACGCTGCTTCAATTGCAGTTTGTAACTTCAGCACTTTCTCTTGTTTCGGGTCATACAAAATCCGTGTTCCCTCCTGTTTTGGATCAACAATAGGATAGTCCAAAGGATCAGCAATTTCGTTTTCCGGAATTGCTTCTTTATGTGCTGAAACGGGCTCAGTTGTTCTTTCTGATGATTCGTTTATCAAGCGTAAATCACCATTCCAGGAGAAAAACACCGCGAAGACGGCCGCTATAGCAGCAGCTAATGCTGCTAATACGACAATCTTTTTCTTTTTCGACTGTCTCTCTTTATCTAGCCGGAATTCAATATCATGCCAATGTGATTCATCAAAGTCAAATTTCGCATCACTGAGACCGTCCCTAAAAATCTCATCAATCTTATTCTTATCCTTTTCCATCATGTTTTCTCCTCAGTTTTACCACATGCTGCACGTTGATTTTTCACCATTTCAGCCAATCGGCCGCGAGCCTTATGTAGATTGGATTTTGATGTCCCAATAGCAATACCCAACATGTCACTGATCTCCTCATGTCCATAACCATCTATGGCATAGAGGTTGAAAACCGTCCTATATGCTGGTGGAAGCTGATGCACCATTGCCAATAGATCTTCATAGTTTAATTTTTGGCTGATCGTATCATCATAAACGATTGTTTGCTCATACATCGCTACATCCACAAGTATGCCCTGTCTTATCTTTGCCCGATAAAAATCAATTGCTGTATTTGTCATGATCTTTTTGATCCACACAGAAAAAGGTTTTTGATAATCGTATTTACTTATATTTTTAAATACTTTAAAAAAACCTTCATTTAATATACCTATGGCGTCCTCCCTATTATTCGAATAACGTAGACATATCCCCAAGGCCATCGCATAATAGAGGGTATAAAGATCTTTTTGGGCCCTACGGTCACCATCGATACATCCTTTAATAATATGGATAGATTTTTCGTCAACTTCAGGTATCGCCACTCGATATTGCTTCTTTCTTTTGATAAATATAGTATTAAGTCTAATACGAACGGATAATTCAAAAGGTTGCCTGCAAAAAATATTTTTTTTTCGCCTCATCTCAAGGCAACTTTTTACGCGCAGTGCTCGTAGTAACAAGACAACATTTTAAAACACACAATGATGAAATCAAACAAAAAACAGGTGGCAGCAGCCTTTATAGCCATGATCAGCTTATTTTCGGCATGCTCAAAAAACGATAGTGATGGCCCAGATGTTGAAAACAAAAACAAAGGCGTACAGATAACCGCTAACAGCCAATTCGGCAGTATCCTAACGGATGAAAACGGAAAAACACTTTATTTCTTTTCCAATGACACAAAAGGAAGTTCGACATGTAGCGGCAACTGTTTGGCAACTTGGCCCGTTTACTATAGCAGTGAAGCAAGTACGGACGTCAAAATCGATAAAAGCCTACTTGGTGAAATCATCCGTGAAGACGGTTCCAAACAGAGTACCTTCAAAGGCTGGCCCTTATATTACTATGCTGGCGACAGCCAATCTGGTCAGGCAAAAGGTGATGCCGTAAATAAAATCTGGTATGTCGCAAAACCCGATTATTTACTTATGGTTGCCAATGCGCAGCTCATCGGCCATGACGGTAAAAATTATTTAGCTGATTACACCGAAGGAACGGGAAAAACAATCTATCTGACTGACGACAAAGGAAGAACACTGTATGCTTTTAAACCGGACAAGTTCAATAAAAACAATTATACGGAGCCAGATTTCAGCAATGACGCCATCTGGCCAATCTATCAAAAAGAAACCGGTTCATTACCTTCTCTTGTGGGCTCTGCGGATATCGCTGTAATCTCCGTTTTTGGAAAGAAACAATTGACATACAAGGGCTGGCCGATATACTATTTCGGACAGGATCAGCAACGGGGAGATAATAAGGGAATCAGTTTTCCTCGTGTTGGTGTATGGCCTATCTTGAACGATAATACTGCAATCGCTCCAACAAATTAATCCAATCCTAATCAAATTAAACCTATGTTAAAAAAACAAGAAACAGCAAATACTGGTCGAGCGAGTCGTCCTTTCTTAGTGTTGTCAATGACGATAGCTGCCATTGTATTGACAGCCTGCACCAAAAAACAGGCCCAAGAACTCGGTCCTGATCCCGATGGTGGAGATGAGCCCGTAACGGTAACGAACGTCTCCTACAACAATTTTGCTAAAGCACTTTTGGAAGCTAAATGCAGTTCCTGTCATGCCCCGGGGCGCGGTGCCAGTGCAAAGTGGACATTTAGCGGATATTCATCTGTAAAAGACAATAGCGCAAAAATCAACAATGCAGTATTGGTTATCAAATCCATGCCGATAGGCGGCTCGCTGACAGCAAAAGAGATTGAATTGCTGGACGCTTGGATTAAACGAAATACACCTGAAAATTAATATTCTGAATATGAATAAGATCAGCATTTATAGCATACTCTTCCTTATGGAATTTGGGGGGATTGCGGCATTCGCACAAGAAACATCGTCCTTGGTTTCAAAAGAAACAAGTATCACTTTCTTTAGCAGTGCTCCTTTGGAAGACATCGAAGCAAAGAGCGCGCTAGCGGCATCTGCCATGAACATCAAAACCGGAGATATTATCTTTCGGGTAAAAAACACCTCGTTTCAATTCGATAAAAAACTTATGCAGGAGCATTTCAACGAAAATTACATGGAAAGTGATAAATATCCCTTGTCAGAATTTAAAGGAAAGATCGAAGGTGCCGAAAAATTAATCAAAGATGGCAATTATACCTTAAACGTGAAAGGAACATTACAAATTCATGGGGTGACTAAACCCTACACGGCTGCAGCGATATTCAATGTGAGGGCTGGGGTAATAAAAGCCACGGCAAGTTTTCCGGTCAGGCTCGCGGACCACAAAATCACCATCCCATCTATCGTTGGAAAAAAAATTGCTGAAGTAGTGAAAATCAAAGTTGAGGCGCTATACAAACAATAATAATACGAATTTGTTGCAAATGAGAAATATACTATTTATAATCCTGTGTTTTGCTTCGGCAACAACATTCGCCCAGGAAGACCTTGATAAATTAATACATATCGAGGATCCAAAAAACGAAAAAGTTACAGCAACCTTTAAATCGGGCAACCTAATCAATCTAAAAACAACCGAAACTATTCATCGCAATGAAATGGACTTTAGGGTAGACCATCGTTTTGGCGATATCGCTGGCAGTGCTGGTGGTGCCAAGAATTTCTTTGGGCTCGATAATTCGACTGACATTAGAATCGGTTTTGACTATGGCCTGCTCGATAATCTGAATATAGGGATCGCTCGGGCAAAAGGAGCAACGGAGGTCAGGCAGCTCTATGAAGGAAACCTGAAATACCGATTTCTCGAACAAACAGTTGACAACGGTGTACCTGTGTCCGTCGCATTTTTTGGAAGTACAACCGTTTCTGGAATGGAGGCTGCTGAGGATAAGCAGTCGGCGGCTAGCTTCACCCGTTTCAGTGACCGCCTCAGCTATGTAACACAGCTGATCATCGCACGAAAATTCAGTTCCAATTTCTCGCTAACAGTAGTTCCTTCTTATCTCCATCGGAATTATACTGCCTACAATGACCAAAATGATCTCTTTGCACTTGGGCTTGGTGGTCGGGCCAAAGTCAGTAATCGGATAGCAGTTGTCGCCGACTATATAT
Source organism: Sphingobacterium prati (assembly GCF_013167215.1). Taxonomy (GTDB): domain Bacteria; phylum Bacteroidota; class Bacteroidia; order Sphingobacteriales; family Sphingobacteriaceae; genus Sphingobacterium; species Sphingobacterium prati. The sequence goes on along the minus strand of NZ_JABJWY010000006.1, from coordinate 111,443 downwards.
TTCCTTTCCGGAAGTCATCAAATAAAAAATATCGCGAGGAAGTGACTGGTCAGCGCTATTATAATGCATTGGGTGTCGGTCTAGAAATGGACACCGGAGGACATATATTCCATCTCAATTTTACAAATGCTACTGCGATTCAAGAATCGCAATTTATCAGCGAAACAAATAGCGCTTGGGGTAAAGGCCAGTTTCGCTGGGGATTTAGCATTGCACGGCGTTTTAACTTTAACAAAAAATAAAACTCAAACAGAGCCCTTACAGTCGAAAGGCTCTGTTTGAATTTGACCTATTCAATGAGTATAACAGTGTTTTACCAATTTGTAAAGACACATGGTTCTATACCGACCATTACGCTTCCATACTGCCAAAAACTACTCTTTGTATAGCATTATTACTTTGCAGGCATTGCATAAAATACGTAATGCGTTTACCCTTATTTATTTGATCTACAAACTCACTATTTTCGTAATTTGCGTCTTATTTTTCGCTAGACTTTTGCTTGTAGCTTACCATATATTCTTTCGGTGTACAACCAATGATATGTTTAAAAATACGGTTGAAATTTGTAATGCTGTTAAACCCGCAATTGTACGCTATAAAGGATACGCTATCCAAATGATCCTTGTGCAGGCGACTACAAACCTCACTGATCCTAAGCTGATTGAGATAACCAACAAGGGTCAATCCGGAATGTTTTTTGAAATACCGGCAAAATGCCTGTGGCGAAAGGTTGGCTCGTTTAGCAATACTTTCCAGTGTAAGTTCTTCTTTAAAATGGCTATCGATATAGCGGCAGATCGATAAAATTCGGCTTTTATGAAATGAATGGGCTCTAAACTTCCCGTCTGTATCCGAACAAAGCGGTTCAGCATCTTTTGAAATAGCTGAAAGCGTCCTCAATAAATAAAAAAAATGCATCATCTTGTCTATTTGATCTGAATTTTTCAATTGAACAATTCGATCTGAAACACTTTCATTTTCACTGTTTGGAACCTTAAATCCGCGTGTGTTGTGATTTAAAAATTCTTTTAAAGAATCAAATTCCCCCAACATACATAGTTGCCGCAGCTTACCTAACGGATCAAAAAATATCGAAATTGAACAGGCTTCATTCTTTGAAAAATCGGTTGCCAATGATTTAAAGACATGTGCCTGATTGGCTGCAATAAAAAAGATATCACCTTGTTGAAAGGGATGAACCTCCCCCTCCACAATAAGCACCCCATCTCCTTTTACCACCCACATCAACTGCGCTTCCTGATGACGATGGAGATAGGGATAAAAAGATTCTAAGATGTCCTCCTGAACCCTTATGGTCTGCCCTTGACCAAAAGGTACTTTAAAATCCAAAGTATTCATAATTGTAAGTATTAGGTTACTTAACGTACTAGATGCACCATAAATATAACGACTATAACCTTACCCTTCACCATTAAGATCCATACATAATACAAATTATCAAAATTTAGATAGCATTGGATAATTTATTGTTACTAACTATATTTCAAACCTTTACAGATACTACCCATAAAGTGGAAAGAAAGAATTCTCACTTTTCGGACAGCTTCTTTCTCTTACTGCGTGACACGTGTTACTGCGGGAAGCTTTATTTCAACTTCATAGGTACCTTCCATCAAAATCTGAAAGCCAAATACTGGATTTACATTGTGTGCTGGTAAACCATCTACTTGTACATATTTCATTGGAATGCGATAATAAATAAGAAAGCCCCAATCTGTCCCTCCCTTATCAATGTAATTTGTTAAAGGAAAGGGTGCCACCTCAAAGTCACATATTAATGAATTGTCAGTAAACTGAACCGGATTAAACTTTACATGTGTCTCGAACATCGGGCGATCTCCCCTTTTTACAATCTCTCCATTTTTAGGGTTAAATGCTTTTCCATTTTTGTCTACGATTTTGAGGATGACACGTGCACCATCGTTTGAAATTTTTCTACATTCGATCTTAGGAGCTGTAATTCCGGTAAAAACCTCACCTGCCGTGGAGCCTGTAGCAGCTTGATAGGTCACCTTAAACATATCGTCAATACTTGGCTCCACGACCTCGATAGTAGCAAGCTTGGGAAACAACTTTTCACCTCTAGGATTTGTCATTTTTACATCGAAATTATAACGGCCTAACGGTAAATTAGCCGAAGTCCGATTGAAAACCAGCTGACCGCTTACCGTGTTGAACTCCATGGGTGTTTTCTTGACCGTTTCCCTTTTTTTGTTTAACAGCTCAATAGTCGTATCGGTCTCTGCATTGAAGACCATACCTGGCTTAAACGTCAAAAGGTCAAATTGTTTAAAAAACACTTCCGGCGCAGGCTCACCCGAAGATTCGTTGCGCAGATTTAATAATTCAAATTGATAAGGTGGCGTCGAACCGTCCGTATTGATCCTGTCAGACATGATCAATGACATGCCGCGTTTACAATAAATTGTATTGTCCTTGTAGCGGATGCCGTCACTTAAAAAACCATTATCGATCTTCTTACATGAAACGCTCAATCCGACGACAAAAATAAGGGTATAAAAAAAATTTAAATTCGCTTTCATAACTGTGTTATTGAGCCATTTTTCCGGCGTTAAAAAATAAACGATGTGAATTGCTGAGCACATGCAAAATGCCTGTCGTGCTGATGATTCCTGAGGTCTGGCAGTCATACGATTTATCAATTTCTTCCTTCGGAATGGTATTGTAATCCGGTTCCTCAGCGTCCAGCGTGCCGATGACCTTAGTATAATTTAGGTAGTCCACGTAATCTAAATAGTTGTTATAATCGCGCGTCCTGCGCAATTTAATATTGAACCTTACGTTAGGTATCGCTCCAAACTTGCTTACAAAATATTTGTTGTCTGGGGTTAAATTATCTCGGTTTATTTTTCCATCGAATAAATAGATCATCATGGAATCCCGGAGCTCTTTTACTGGAATATTGTTGATCCCAAACTTAATATTTTCATCACCTTCTTCTGCAATTTTTTCTTGCTTTTTTGCTGCTACATACTCCCTGACACCATAATCACTTGTCGCAAAAAACGTAACATCTGAATTAACGATATCTTTAATACCGGCGCGATCTATAATTTTGACCAATGAATCAAAGCTGCCATGATCCTTTAAAAAATCATAGGTTGTCTTGTTGACGTGGGCTTCGCTCTTACCGCCGTCAACCTTATAGTTATCTTTCTCGCATGCGAAAAGAAAAAATAATAGCAATGCGAACAATCCTGTTATCTTTTTCATAATTCTTTTTTGGGGTTATACCTTTCCTCTCCAAAAGGAGGTTTGAATCAGTTTATTATTATTCTTAAACAGAGCCGGGTTGATCGGCCAATAAAATCCTTCTTGCCGGAAACGTGATTCTGAAAGCCAGGGGACAAAATTGCTGTATTGTCGCGTGCGCAACAGATCATAAAAAATCTGTCCCTCAAGGTAAAGTTCTTTTCCGCGCTCTACGATATACTCATACATAACTTCTTCTTTTGTCGAAGAATCGTTCACAAATGAGGATTCGTCAGCGCCGTTACGTTCTCTAAAGTCATTGATAATATTGATTGCCGTCGATACCTGATTTTTGTATAGCGCAATCTCCGCCTTCAGTAAACGCATATCCGACAGTCTATATACAATCAGGTTGTTACTGACATAAGGATCAAGTTTCTGTGTTGCGTTACGGTAAAATACTTTTTGATATTTTACACAGGTCGGTTTGTCGCTATCCAAGTCAGTAAAATTCCGTCGGCACCGAATATCACTATCGTCAAATGAGCGGGATGGCATCGATTTCCATTCCCATTGGTTTAAAGATGCATTCCAATACCAGTCCCAAATCTCTTCAATCTTATAAAAATGGTTTGACAAATAATCTTGTGGGACATAGCATCTAGAATTGGTGCCTACGGTAGAAAGCTGGGCAGTGCGCAAAAACAAGTTGGCAATATGATGATTGGTGCCTTCCCGATTATTCTCGCTCATGCTGATCTCAAAAATTCCTTCGGACGACAACCCTTCGAAAGTTTTATAGTAATTGGCCGTATCAGTAAGGGAGTACATGCCACTGCTTATAATTTCATCGATCGCCTTGTCGGCCTTTTCAACAGCATCGGCGTCTGGCTGGTTGGAATTGACATCGCTCATGGTGGCTTTCCATAGATAAAAATGAGCTAGCAATGCATTGACCGCCCCTTTATTGGCCGTTACTTTGGCATTTCCGAGTGCTGAATACTGCCACGGCAGGAGATCTCGCGCTGCAATAGCGTCTTTTTCAATCTGCACCATCACGTCTTTCTTGGAACTTCGGGCTAATTCTGGCGCAGATATCGGATCCTCATACTCTTCGGTCACCAATGGTACGTCTCCCCATACACGCAACATCATAAAGTATGTAAAAGCCCGTAAAAAGTAAGCTTCACCCAATATTTCATTCTTAAATTTTGACGGACTTGTCACATCAGTCAATAATTCATCTGACACTTTGGGAACGCGATTGATTATAATATTGCTCATGGTAACCGCCTTATAAAAATTCGTCCAGTCCGCAAAATATTGAAGGTTGTACTGGAAGGTAAAATCACCATCTTGTATCCCCTCAAGGCCATCTCCGGAATATTGTATCGTAAAGTAATTCTTGGCAACAGCATCTCCATACATAAAATAACGTGGGCTTGGATTCCAATTCCCTGAATTCATGACATTTCGGACCAATGCATAGTTTCCGGCAAGTGCACTCCTTAGATCACCTGCACTTTTCCAATAGGCTTCTGAAAAAGTTGAATTGATAGGCTCCTCGACCAAAAACTTTTTGCAGGATCCGAGGGAAAAAACGACAATCAGTAGAATCGCCAGTTTATAATTTAAAATAATTCTTTTCATCGTCTTAAAAAGTTAGTTCAAACCCTAAAGTGTATTTTCTTGGGATAGGATATCCACCGCCATTATATTCTCCGTAAGGGTTTACAGCCTCCGCATCAGGCAGTTTCTTGGATTTTTGCCATCGGGCAACGTTGTCAATCGTTCCAAACAACCTAACCCTCGAAATATTCCACCGTTTGGTTATCCGGTCAGGGAGACTATAGGATAAAATGAGATTTTTAAATCGCATATATGATCCGTTTTCCAGAAAGAAGGTCTGAGCCGATGTATAATAATAGCGATAAGTACCAATATCATACTTTGCATACTCGGCCTGGTCACCCGGATTACGCCAAATATTGAGTTTGTCCAAATCCCGTATCGAATAATAAACAAAATTTGAAACTGCATCCCCCGAAGTGGAATTACTGAACTGATCTGCTTCAAACAGATTGAGTACATCCCGTCCAAAACCATAGGTAAAAAATAGGGTAACTGAAAAGTCTTTGTAGGTAAAAACGTTATTCCAACCACCAGTCCATTTGAAATTCGGATCTCCCAATACTCTTTTATCTGGGTTAAGGCCACTATTGAATACATCAACAAAATAATCTCCATCCACATCTTCAAAGTGAAAGTCCCCAGGATTAAATACTCCATTTGAATTACGATAACGCTCCCCAGTATATGGATTGACAGGGATGTCATTTAGGGTGGAGAATACGCCTAGTGTCCGGTATAGATAAAATGAGTTTATTGGACTTCCCACTGAAAGAATATGGGATTTATCAAACCTGTCGCCATCCATTACCAGATCACGACCACCATTAGGAAGATTCATAATCCGGTTTTTGACGTAAGAAAGGTTTAAGTTGGCACGCCATTTTAAGGCAGATGATCTCGGCAGCACATCTGCCGACAGCTGAATATCCACACCGCTATTGCGGATGCCCACCGAATTTGTTTTGGCATAATCATATCCGGAAGTAACCGGAAGCATTACATCAAAGAGGCCATCGTAATTTTCTTTGTTAAATACATCGATGTTGGCCGTAAACCGCCCTTTATACATTTCCAGATCGACTCCGAGATTCCATTGCCGATTCCGCTCCCAGCTTAGATTCTTTTGCGCTACACCATTCGTGAAATTTGGTGTGATCGCAACCTGACCGTTATACGAACTTGCCCCAGAATTGCCTTGGTATCCACCGTTATTGACATTGTATAAGTTATATTGTAGATAATTGCTGGTCGGCAAAGCTCCGGTAAGACCGTAACTCCCTCTGATCTTTAATAAGGTAAGATGTGGATTATTTTTTAGAAAATTTTCTTCGGTCAAAATCCAGCCTACCGATGCCGAAGGAAAATATCCCCATTTGTTATTTTCTCCAAACCGCGAGGAGCCATCTGCACGTATTGCTCCAGAAAACAAATATTTACTGTCAAAATCATATGAAAACCGACCGAGATAAGAAAGCTGTGACCATTTTTGAAGGTCGGAATAGGCCCCGATATTGTTTTGCAAAAATCCGGTAACGACCTGGATTTGGTCGGAAACACCTTGACCACCCCAAGCTGATACAGATTGTATTTTATTTTTTTCTGCTTCTTGGCCCATCAATAGATTTAGGGAGTGCTTGCCCAGCTGCTTGTTGTAGGTTAGGAAATTTGAAATCCTAACTTGATTGCTCTCATACGAAAATGCGGAGGAATAGTTCCCTTCTCCACTCATTAATGCGGACGGCCTATTATACTGCCTATTGGCCATATCTTTTATGTAGGCTGACTGTGAAGTAAAGGTCAGTCCTGGCGCAATATTGAAGATCAAATTCAGGTTGGCGTTCAGATTAGAAGATTCATTGTTGTCGAGATTGTCATCATAGGTGCCTAACATAAAATCTCTTTTTGCCTGAGAAAGACTGATCAATGAGGTGGGCATGCTTCCGGCACTCAAAGCAATCGGACTAACATCGCTCCCCGTCCCTCGCGCTCGTTTATTATAAGAATAGGCTACGATTGGATTGATTGTCAATCGCTCATTGATCGCTTTACTTGTCAGATTAAGCCTACCGGTATAACGCTTGAAACCCGTCGCTTTTATGATGCCCTGTTCGTCGTAATAATTCCCACTAAAGCGGTAGGAACTAATGGAAGAACCTCCACTGACGGAAAGATCTGCACTATTGATCTTTCCTTTCTGGTAAAATAGATCCTGCCAATCGGTATTTCCGTTAAAGGCTGGATTAAGCGAGTCGGTTAACAGTATAGGCAAATACCTGTAATCATTGTCTGAGAGCTGGTTTTTTAAAATATTCAGTTTTTGCTGCCGTTCCGTCCTTCCCAAAGTAACTTCGCGCAATTCTGGCCGTTGCGTAAGGCCTGAATAGCCTGAAATCATAAAACGGGGATCTCCATTGCGACCTTTCTTTGTGGTAATCATCACCACACCGTTGGCAGCTCTTGAACCGTAAATAGCTGCTGCAGAAGCGTCGCGAAGAACATCAACGGATTCGATATCATTTGGGTTTAGGCCAGCGAGATAATTGGTACCAGTCCCGGTATTGGGCGACACAAATTGCTCTGTTGGTTGGGGTACGCCATCGATGACATAAAGTGGATTACTGACGACCTTATAATAATCATCACTGGAATAATTTAGGTTGACAGCGGAAGTACCCCTTACGGACAGTGTCGGAGAAGCCCCCGGCGCACCGGAAAAATTCTGCACGTTGACACCCGCAAGACGTCCCTGTAAAAGCATATCGAAACTTGCCGCAGGAAGATTTTCCAAATCTTTTCCAGAAATACTCGAAATGGCGGCAGTGGCTTTTTTTCGGGAGGTTGTCTGATAGCCGATCACCACGGCTTCATCCAAACTACTTAACGTCTCAGGCATGGTGAAGGTTACCTTTCCACTGCTGGGAACAACTTGGCGTGTACGCTCATAACCCACAGAATTTGCTTCCAGAATGTCACCTGTTTTACCTGAAATCTTAAAATTCCCCTGTTCATCGGTCTGGGTACTTTTTGATGTACTTGTGTTTCTCACGGTTATCCCCGCTAATTGCTTGCCATTTAGATCACGTATGGTTCCCGTAATTTGTTGGCCGAGTGCAACTAGTGAAGTCAGAAACACAGATAAAAATAATACGATCTTTTTCATTTGTGTTTGATTAGGTACTTTGTTAGGTTAGTCCAAATTTAAGCCTCAGGAAAAGGTAATATTTACCTTATTATACCTCTTTATAGCACTTTTTTAGCAAGAAGTAAAAAGATAGTTCATTGTTTGTCCTACTCTTGATATCCTCGTTCGCTCTGTTCTCCCAAAAGCTATTACTGGGATGGACAATATTGCCTTTTAGCATACTTGACCAATACAAAAGAATCGATAAGCAAGGCATTGGGAGGTGGAAGAAGAAATGGAATAAAAAAACAGGTTAAATAGAAAGAGCCCGGTGCAATACCGAGCTCTTCTACAAAAACCTTAATTTTAGAATTGTTCAATTTTTTGGGGTCACTTCATCTTTTGTACAGTCCATACTATTAATATGACGGATTGAAAAGGCTAATACCCCAGTTTTGCCAATCGCCCATACATCTCTACGAAGGCACATTGGTCTAAAAGCCATTTTGATTTTTTAGGCTTCTGCAATGTCCAGTCAACATCAAAAAGCCCGTCCTGATCCCGCATCTGATGCCATGCGAGATCAAGATTTTTGGCAAAGACAGCTACATATTTTCGATTTCCATCTTGTTCAAATAGGCTAATAAAGCCCCGCATCATTACCGCATGGAACCATAGATTACTATTTTTTAAGACTGGAAAATCTTTGCCGTCTCTTTTTTCAAAAAAATAGCCTAGACAGGCCTCAGCAAGCTGCTGTGCGTCGTCTAGGTATTTCTTTTCTTTAGTCAACTGGTAAAGCAATGCCGCAGCCTGCAGCATCTGACCCGAATTATAGGAATATTTCGCCTTGTTAACCTTACCGTCAAGATGCATATTATCCCAATACAGCTTGTCTTCCGGATCTTGAAGCCCCGCTTTTGTCCATTCATATAAACGTCGACCTTCAAGTAAATAGTCCTTTTGTTTGGTCGCTTCAAATAATTTTAAGGCAAATACTGCTGCCGGTGCATTCGAACAGGTATTTTTAGATTCCTTTTTCTGCTCACACCAATAAATGCCCCCGCCAAGTTTATTATCCTCTCCACTTTTTACAAAGGTCCAAATCTCTTTCGCATGTTTGAGATAATCAGCCTTTTTGGTCTGTATATAACTATCTGTAAAATCAATACCCAGCCAGATGTTATCGTCATAAAAACGGTCTGATGCTGGTGCTGAATTGATATAGGACGCATAGCCAGCAGGTGTACGCTGTTCGTCTCTATATTCACGTAGTCCTTCTAGCACCTTGTGGTCCAATATTTTCTGATAGGTTACTTTATCCTTTGACAGTTCCATCAACGCATTTACTGCTGAGAAACTACCAGAAAAAGGCCATAGATACGCGTATTTTTTTTGCTGTTCAGCCTGTGTAGTATTATTCAAATAGTCCGCCTTAAAATTTTCGTCAAAGGGATATTTCTCGGCCAGTAATTTATTTTTGGCGTTCCCATATTTGTCATAGATCACATCCAAAGTCTTCTGGGCATAATCAAAAAATTGACCGTTTTTAACCTGCGCCTGAGCTGTTAGACAGTATAAACCTGTCATGAGTGCTATCGTCGCTATCCTATTTATTTGTTTCATCAGCATCTATTATTCTAATATAGCCATCAGGACCTGACTGGTAACCTAATGGCTAGTGTATAATCTATTATTTTACCTTCGTCTGATAACGTGCCAGACTCTCAAACAGCATTGCAGCGCTGGCATAGGCTGTAATTTCACTGTTTCCGACCGGCGGCTGCGACCAGGAAGAGCCAAAGAATAAGGTCGGAAGGCTAGTCCCCTTGGTCCAGGCAATTTTGCCATTATTGACCAAAAACTTTTCAAATTTAGCACGGTAATCAGCGTTAATCCCTTCGAGGTTCAGATAATCAACAAAATACCGGATAAATATGCCTTTGAACAATGCTCCATCACCATTACCCTCGTCGCGAAGGATATTATTTCCACCATCAATGCATCGGGTAATCGTATAATAACTTATTTTTTGCGCATCGACCAAATAAGTCTGATCTTTGGTAATCTTAAAAAGCTCAACGGCGGTACCCAGAAAAGTTCCTTGATTATAAGTCAGTGTTGTCTGATTGACAGCGTCAGTCTCCCCGTTGATATTATCATATACAGCACCTGAAGAGGGATTGTAAAGTGTTGCCTTCTGCCATTCATAGATCTTTTTGGCCCAAGTCAGATAGTTCTCATCTTTTGTTAGATTGTAAAGCCTAGCTGCAAGAATACTAGCTGGTCCATTTGAACATGCATTTTTGCTATATAGCATATCCTTGCGCCAAGCTAGTCCCCCACCGGCAAATTGTTCATTCCAGCCCTTGATGATATCTTTCCACAAAAGCAATACCGCATCGAGATATTGCTGTTCTTTTGTGGTCTCATAGAGCCGCAGCATAGTGAGGGCATTCCATTCCATGTCATCGTAGAATACATTGTAATAGGTGTTGCCATTTTTCACTTTAACACCCTCAAACCACTTATTGAAGTAGGTGCTATACTTTGCATCCTTTGTTCGTAAGTAGGCATCAATAACCACGTCCATCGCGTGTGCATTGGGCCAGTATTGAAATCCGAGATCCGATTGATTGATGGCATTATTAAAATACCCCGCTTCATTCCAAAAACCGGTGACCATTTTACTGGATACCTGATCAGCAATTTCCGTCCAAGATTCCTGAATCGCATCGTCGTAGAGGTAAGTATCCTCAACTTTTGTACATCCAAACAGTAAAAACAGTATGGATGAAATCATCACAATTTTTTTCATCATTTCTCCAGCTTTAATTTGGAACTACTGCATGTGTATAATCTTTGTCACCCTGTAAAATCATCGAGATTTTTGTTGGATGTCCATCCACGGCATCTACAAATTTCCATTTGTCATCCCATTGCGAAAGATTTGGTAGGATGCGGACAAAGAAGTATGTCGGATCAGTACCATTAGGTGGCACATCAGTACCTTTTTGGGTGCCTAGCTGCACGGTCTCTGCTTTCCCCGCCTTGATGGTTTCCATCTGGAACTTATAGCGTTGGTCGCGGCCCCAGGTTTCCTGTTTAAAGTTGATGACACCTGTCGCCGACCAGATCCCCTTCCCTTGGTAAGGCAGATCGAGTACTACTGCTCCTGAAGGGGAGAAATAAACACCCATGCTTTTGATCTCGGTATAGGTGATTGTCGCCACATTGAAATCAATTCGAATACGGTATACGGCTGTTTTGGTCGCGGTGTTGCTTCCAGTTTCGCTTTCCTTTAATTTTGTTTGATCTTCGGAATAGAATATACGTCCGTCCGCTGATTTGCGGTCCGTAAATGTATATTTTTTGCCGGCCTCCAATTTAGTAAAAATCTCATACTCCCCGTTGCCCACAAGCTTAAACGGCAATGCTTGCGCAATGGCTGTACCATTTTCAGTTCCTTCGCCCGTGATAAACAATTCATCTGGAATATCTGCAAACCCTTCCAAGGATTTAATAGTCAATACTTTTTTTACTTTACTTAGTACCCGCCTCATCCCTCTAATGGAATATACAGACCAACTGACATCACCACTTGTGCCAGGTTCGATCCCCGCTCGTGCAGCTACCTGATTCAATATTTTGTGGCTGATGTTTGCTCCGTTTGAATTTCCGTTATTATCCGATGTAACGCTATAAAGGGGCTTGCTAAAATCGCCATCCACCTTATCAAAAACAACCTCATATTGAGCTGCCCCCCCATCAGCAACCAACGCGGACTCCCATTCAAAATACAGGGCAGCAGAACTAGAGCTCAATAATTTGACAGCTTTCCCATCTGCAGGTGCATATAAGTTCTCTACAGCGGATACGTCTGCATCCGAATATTTCATATCGTCTTTTTTGCAGGAAACAATCCCCCCAATCAATACGATCAATGTTATAATTTTAAAATACCATTTCATGTCTTTATCATTAATTTAGTGATTCAAAACGTACCTTTTTTGTAGCGTTTATAACTATTTGTTTCAATTAAATTTTTAATTTGAATAGCCTTGGTTATTGGGCAGTAGATTTTTATTCAGATCAATCTGCGTCCTTGGCACTGACCATAAATAATCCCGGCTCTCATCAAACCGTCGAATATCCAACTTGATATAGCTACTATTGCCGCCATATTTAGCTCCAAATACCTGGCCATCTAAGTAGGTTTTACCGGCTTTCCAGCGCACAATATCATAGTAACGTAAACCTTCTAGCGCAAGCTCGCTTCGGCGTTCATTCCGTACAATTGATTTCAGGTCACCTGAAGTCGGAAAATCCAGTGCTTTCGCGGCTTCAAAACCGGCTCTTTTGCGAATAGGTTTGATCGTTATATCCCATATTGCGGCATCGAGCTGTCCTAGCGCCTCTTTTGCTTCGGCATACATCAATAAGACATCGGCATACCTGAACATAATGATATTGAGCCCAGCATCGTATTTTACAGTTGCTGTTTGATCGTAATATTTTTTCACATAGTACCCTGTGGGTGATGCATTGGCACTTGCTCCCTGATATTCGTCAAGACGTTCTTTATCTGTCTCTCCCGAACCCGGTTTGATAAAAATCTTACGTACTGTTCCGTCGAAATCAGTCCATTGACTTCCGTGGAAAACAATCGTTGCGGCCATCCTTGGATCCCGATTAACATAGGGATCATCACTCCGGTAATTGGGATCTGTAGTGATCGTATTGCCATCCAGGGTGATGTAGTTATCGACGAGACTTTGCAAGGGTGCATAACCATTTAGACGTGCCTGGGCGGAGATCGGCGCTGCATCATAGAGTTTATTCCAGGTTTTCAGCTGCGGCACATAGGCATAGTCGAGGATTACTTCTGAATTGTACTCATTGGCTGCAGTAAACAACCCAGAATAACTATTAAAAAGGGTGTATGCACCAAATTCCGCCTGTTTCTTGATCAGATTTTCACAATATTCCAGCACCTTGTTCCAGTTACTTTCATAAAGATAAGCTCGTGCCTGAAAGGCTGATGCCGCACCTTTTGTAATCCGCCCTTTATCATCAGCGGGTAACGCATCTTTGCTGGGTAAATCTACCATACAATCATCCAATTCCTGATGTATAAAAGTCATTATTGTGGCTTTAGGTGTCCTGGATATCGTCTTAGACTCGTCCAGAGTTATATCCTTTGTAAAGAAGGGCACATCACCATAAAAATTGATCAATCTAAAATAGAGCGCGGCGCGGATAAACCGGATCTCGGCTATACGTCGTTTTTTTAGAACTGCATCCAGTCCAGGTACACGATCCACATTTTCCAGATAAACATGGCAGGTCTTGATGCCGCCATAGAGATCTGACCATTCAGAACCAAAACGTCCCAACGTCGGATCCGCAGTCCCATTACGGATAGCACGTTGATCTGTATTGGACCGCCCCTCAAAAATATTATCACTTAGGGCTTCGTCATTCCATAAACGGTCTGCAGAAAACAGTTGATTATAGGCCATATTGACCATTTTTTCCGCATTTTCCGGATAATTCCAAAAGTTTTCATCGGTAAAACGGTCTGTTGGCAAGGTATCCAGCTTATTACAGGAAGTGAAGTGGACAGCAGCCACTAAACTTAAGCCGCCTACAAGTAATTTATATCGTTTCATCACATCAAAAATTAGAATTGAATATTTAATCCACCACCATAATATTTCAACGTTGGATAGTTACGAGCGCTATTGGCCGAACCGCCCATGTTAGAATCAAATTCGGAAGATTCAGGATCTATCCAGGAGTTTTTGCTTAATGTCAGTAAATTTTGGGCATTGACAAAAAAGCGCACCCGCTGTAGCCCTAATTTTGAAACTACTCCTTTTGATAAACTATATCCTATTTGCAGGTTTTTCAGCCGTGCATACTTCCCGTTGAAAAGATAGAGGTCAGAATCTTTGCCAAAATTGTTGGTAGACGCTGTAGACCCATTCGCGGTAAGCCGTGGCCACTGCCCATCGATATTTGTCGGTGTCCAATAATCCAGCTGATGCTGGTAAATGGCATACGAATAATTCTGATGAAAAGGTTCAATCAGTTCACCGCGGATCATCATATCACGCTTACCAACCCCTTGCCAGAACATGCTAAAGTCAAAATCTTTATAACTAAGATTATAGGTCAACCCAAATGTAAAGCGGGGGAAACCATTACCCAGGACGAATCGGTCACGCGCGTCGATGATGCCGTCGTTATTTCGATCGACATACTTGACATCTCCAGGGCGCAAATCCGCGGCAGTAATGCCGCTTGGCAAGGCTGAGGTTTCTATATCGGCGATATTCTGAAAGAGTCCTTCCATCTTGTAACCGTAATAGGAATTATAGGGAAGACCGACACGTGTCAATTTGGTGATATTATCCACGGTTGAGATCCGATCATCTCCTGGCATTGCAATAATCTTGTTATGGCTATCTCCCATATTGGCGTTGATTTGATGCTGAAATTCGCCTGTTTTAGCTTGATAAGTCAGGTTGATCTCCCAACCTTCGTTGTTCATTTCACCTAAATTCTGGTTTTTTAATGAAGTTCCGAATACGGAAGGGATCTGTGGTGACATCAGGATATCGACAGTCCGCTTTTTAAAATAGTCAAAACTGGCAGTCAGCTTATTCTGAAAGAAAGTTGCATCCAAACCGATGTTAAAGTTATAGGTTTTCTCCCAGCGCAAATCTAGGCTGGCATAATTAAACCCTGCGGAAGTTACAGGCTTATTGTTGAATCCATAACTGTTAGGATAGGATTCATAAGTGAAATAATAGGAATAGTCATCAACTGCCTGATTTCCCAATACGCCATAGGTTGACCGAATCTTCAGACTTCCGACATGATCCTTGTACCAGCTCATAAATTGCTCATCCGATGCCCGCCATCCCAGTGACCCTGAAGGGAAGAAACCCCAGCGATTTGCTTTCGAGAACTTGGACGATCCATCGTATCGAAAGCTAAATTCGGCGAAATACTTACTTTCAAAATCATATCCAGCGCGCCCAAAGATTGAATTGATACTATTCTGTAAAGTGCCATTGGGTGTGACACGAACATCGGCAGGGTTAATAACCGTCCCACTACCAGGTGTCCCCAGCACAGGATCAGTAAATTTCATTTTGAGTTCGTTCTGTCTACGTGTATAAGATTCATTGGATGCGCCAATCAAGCCTGAAATGTGATGCTTGCCAAAGGTCTTATCATAATCCAGAAGTAATTGAAAATTCAGTAAAGAAGCTTTCTCGTTAAAGTCCTCGGTATTCCGATCCGAATTGACGTAGACCTGGGGCTGTAATGCATCCGGACTGGAATATAGGGGTACCTGGATCCGTCGAATAAAGCGGTGATCAGCATAGATATCGGCCCCAAAAATACCACGTAGTTTTAAACCATCGAACAGTTTCGCTTCGAGATTCAGGTTTATATTAAAATAGTCATTATCATTTTTGATATAACCACCTTCATTAAGTTCAGCCAATGGATTCTGATCCGTCAGGGCATTGTTTACCAGGTATTTTCCATTGTCAGCCCGCATTCTATAGTAATAATATGAAGGTAGACGAGAAGCATTGATAATAGCACTTCCAGCCGTATTGCCTATATTATTATTGCGAGTATAAGCTAAAATCGAGGTCAGTTTAAAACGCCCGATCTCAGTACTGAGGTTAGTCCGCAGATTATATCGTTTTATCCCGAAATCCTGTCCTATAAAGTTACTTGGTTGGTTATAAAATCCTCCAGAAAATAAATAGGAGCTCTTCTCACCACCGCCAGCAACACTGATATTATATTTTTGCTGGAATGAATTTTTCATGATCTCCGGTAAATTCCATTGTTCAATATCCTGATGTGCATACAGATCAGCGATTGCTTCAGGAGAAAACTGAGGATCCATTCCGGAGTTGGTGAGCGCAAGATTGCGTAAGGTAGCATTTTCATAGCCCCTAACAGGAGAGAACAAAATCTTGGGCTGTTGTATTCCCCATTGTGTGCCGATGTTAACGGTAGGCTTCTGATTTTGTCGTCCTCTTTTTGTGGTTACGAGGATGACACCATTGGCCGAACGTGAACCGTAGATAGCTGTAGATCCGGCATCTTTAAGCACTGATACGGTCTCGATATCATCTGGATTGATCTTATTTAAGGTCCCGCCTTCGGTAATAATGCCATCAATCACTACGAGTGGCGCATTACTATTTACAGTAGATATCCCCCGAATATTAATGTTCATTGAATTATCGTTCGGATCCATGCTTTTCTGTTGAATGGTCAAACTTGGAGAAGCGCCCTGTAGGGCTTGCGTCACGTTGCCAACGGGCCGATCCTGAAAGGTTTTGCTGCCGATCTGATCAACTGCACCAACCAAGCGCTGGCGGGTCGTCGTACCATAACCGATTACAATAACCTCTTCTAACTGACTATTGCTATTTTTCATTACTACATGTAACTGTCCCAATTCTTCGGTACGTAAAGAAGCCAGTTCCACACGCTGCTGATCATAGCCCACGGAAGAAAAAACCAATGTCGATCCCGGAGAAAGATTACGGATTGTAAAACTTCCATCCGTAGCAGTAGAGGTCCCAGCAGACTCATTCCCTTTGATGCGCACGGAAACGTTTGCAAGGGCTTCGCCCCGTTCATTGGTGACCCGACCCTTGATCGCTTCCTGATTTGGCTTCACTGCGGATGCTGCCGTTGACAGGATCGTCGTTGCTTGGGGCCGGTCACGGATGACGACTGTCTTATTGTCCAGTTGATACGACAGCGGCTGATCTTTAAAGATCTGGGCCAGTACATCTGATAACACCCGGTCCTTTACTTTTATATTGACAGGTCGGGCTACCGACATTTGCCGTTCGGTATAAAGAAAATTGTACCCTGTCTGTGACTTTAGGTCCTTAAATATTTTTTTAAGGCTCATATTGGAATATTCCAATGTTACCTTTTGTGCAAAGGTCGAAGCACTAACCTGCATAAAAGTAACCAAGATAATTATGGTCGTCAATCGCATAATAAGCCAAAGTTTACGGAATAGCAGATAAGCTATCTCCTTTTTTCTGATATAATTTTGATACATTTGCAAGGTTTGATTCGCAGTATATTCGAGTCGTCCAAAACAGAAATATACTGCAGATTGGATAGTTAAAAATTAATTGTCCCAAACAGCAACCGGGACCTCCGGGATCTTGGTTGCTTTCCTTTCCACTGCGATTGCTATTCGATTTGTTTATATTTTTTCATCATATTTTTTTTAGGGTATGAGTTATAATTGAATATTTAGCGAACAATTTATGGAAGGACATACAGGGTTTTACCTTCAATTCGAAAATGGACCGCCCCCGTTTTTTCCAGTAGATTTAAGACCTGCTTGACATCGTCAAAACGGGAAATTCCGCCCCCGAACTTCTCTGTCGTTTTTTTGCCTTGATAGATGACATCAACTTTATACCAACGTGCTATCTTACGCATAACACTTTCAATATCATCATCGTCAAACATAAATTCATGATTGGTCCAGGCGACGATGGGTGCAGTATCCACTTGTTGCAATTTTAGCATCCCATTGGCTGTGAGGCTGGACTGTTGTCCCGGAAACAATCGTAGTTTTTGATTATTAGGGGAAGAGACTTGGACACTGCCTTCCAACAAAGTGGTTCGCAGCTCTGGCTCGTCAGCATAACTATTTACATTAAAGTGGGTACCCAACACTTCGATCTTTTGCCCAGCACTCTGTACCACAAAGGGATGTCGAGGGTCCTTTGCCACTTCAAAATAGGCCTCCCCTATCAATTCCACTTCTCTTTTTCCCTGAAGGGCAAAACGCATTGGATATTTAAGGGCTGAAGCAGCGTTGAGCCACACTTGCGTACCGTCGGGCAGCTTAATGCGATAAGTTTCGCCTTGTGTTGTTGATAATGTATGATGTCCTGTATCATTACCAATATTTTTCCCAACCTCATAGATTAGCTGTCCGTCATTACTTTTAGATATTTTGATACCCATTTCATTCAAAATCTGTCCATCTACAGTTTCTTGCAGATGAATCTGTTTACCATTGGCTAGTGTTAAGGTTGCAGATTGCTTTCCGGGTGATATGGGCTCCGGTGTGACTTGCTGGGATACCGTATTGCTGGCGCCATAAAAAATCCACCAACCGGCAAATAATACCCCAATAACCATTGCTGCAGCTGCACTGATACGTTTCCAGGACCACAATGATCGCATTTTCGGTTTATTTATCTGAAGATGTAATTGTTCCCATGTGTTATCCAATACTGTTAATAATTCAGGATTCTGAAGCAAGTCCTGATCAATAGGATCATCTAAAACTTCTTGTATCAGTTCATGTAGCAATACCGAATCTTCACCAGATTTTATATAAGATAGGAAAGCACGCAAATTTTCTTCACTGAGCTCTCCCCGTATATACTGTCTTAAAGTATATTGAAGTAATTTCTTTTCCACAATTGGTTATCTTCTTTTTAGCTAATACACTTCAAAAGCAAGGATCATCTGCTCTGAGGGTAATTTTATTTTACTTTTTTTCAGCCTTAAAAAAATAATTGCGGTTACTATTGTTGGAGGAGTATGAAGGAGACTATCAATAGCGTCGACTTATTCACAACACGGTGTCTTTCTTTGATATACTTTGTAGCTTTTACAATATGGTCATTAATGGTGGAAGTGGATATCCTTAACAAGCTACTCACTTCTGCGTAGCTTTTGCCTTCGATTTTACAAAGTCTATAGATCAGTCTTCGTTGAGGCGGAAGCTGTTCAATCGTTTGGTACAGCCATTGTTCGTCTTGTTTTTCGTCTAATTGTTCTTCTACATGGGTATAGAGCTGCGTATTGTGGCGGCTAAGATAGGCTTGAATCTGTTTCTCTAGGTTATTTTTACGGATAAAATTATATACTGTGTATTTGGCAATCTGAAACAAATAAGACCTAAAGGACTGTTCGACATCGATCAGCTCCCGCTTATCCCATACTTTAATAAATACTTCTTGCAAAAGCTCTGCTGCATCCTGTTCGGATTTGACCATTTTACAAATATTGAGGTAAATACGACCACTGTACAAACTGTAAATTTGTCGAAAAGCAGATTGGCAGCCCGAACGCAGGGCCGACAGAATCTCCTTCTCTTCCATATGATCATATCCCGGTTTATACATTGCCACTCAAGTGAAATATAAAATAGATTCCCAAATCTTGGTCTTTCCCCATATCCTAATGACAAAAAGCAGAAACTATCCCTTTTGTTGAAAAGTAAAAATGCTATAGCTTTATCGTATTTGGTTACCCTCTCTCTTATATCATATATAATACATCTTATTAAAAACCAGAAAAGATTCATACTGGCATTTCAACAAATTGAGGCCCTAGCTCAGCTCAACTTTATTTATTATTGATACATCCATAAGATTGAATAAAACAAATATAAAAAAACTAAAACGGTTTTGCTGATTTCAGAAAAATTTATGGAATATTAAACTCAATTATCTAATTTTACTTATAAGGGGAACAAACAATCAAATAAAAGAAATTTGGTTACGATCCATTAATTCTTTCTTTTCCACAACCAAGGTATAAAAATTGAGCTTTCACATGGAAACTTTAATCGCAACAGATCAATTAATATTGAAGCCTGTCGAACTGGCAGACTTGCAAGATATGTATGTTCTCCGAACCGATCCGCAGGTCGCTCAATACATAGAAAGAGATATCACTAAAAGTCTTGACGACATAAGACTGTTTATTGAGATGGTCAGAAAAAATAAATTCTATTTTACGATTAAAACAATCAATGGAAATGACTTTGTGGGAGCTATAACCTTATGGAATATTGACTGGAGTAAAAAATATGCTGAATTAGGTTACGAATTACTTCCGCAATTCCAAGGTAAAGGACTCATGAGCGAGGCTGTAAAGGCCATGCTAGATTATGCCTTTACTGAAGCAGGGTTTGAATATATCGAAGCGTATACACATCAAGAAAATATTCCTTCCAAAAAACTTCTGGAGCGCCTCGGCTTTAAATTGGTCGATGATAAAATTGACGAGGATAATTTAGATGTTGTCATTTACGGAATAAATAAAACCTGTTGATCCAATCTTAAACGGGATGTACAACAAATACAAACTATTTCGAGAACAGGTAAGCAAGACATCCTAACCGAATATTGCAAACACCATTTGATCGTTGTATTTTTCACATACTAGGAATTCTTATTTGTTTTGAAAGCACGGTTCGGTGGTGATACAACTATTTCATTCCATCATGAAATAACTATCGCGTTCCCTTTTCTACTATTCTGAAGTAGAATAATCAAATAGGGTATTAGAAAAAATAAATCAAATGAAATTTTGCGTGGGAAAATTGGTTGATCAAAATAGATCAGGCCAAAGATCATAAAAAGACAAATCAGGATACCGATCACCGCATCAATATGAGCAAAAGTCTTTGCCCAGTCCATACCCTTATAAAATCCCCAGGCAACTAAAAATTTAAAGGCATAAACAATAATCGTTACAACGCCTGTTATTGTAAGTAGAGATTTGCTTTCAAGACCATAAATACTGATTGTCGCTTTCACTCCAAATAGTTGACTTATTGCAATTATTAGGACTACTACGCCCGAAAGCATAAAATAGTAAGAAAAAGCGCGAATAAAAAAAGGTAAACTCATCCAGCTATCTGCAGGTTTGCCAGCAATTGTATTGAAAAAATTCTTCATTATAATTAGTTTTTGTCCAAAATAACATGCGATAAATAAAGGTCTTTCGCTGATATATGATATAAATTTAAGCATAATATTATAAAATCTGGTAAATTATATACGAAACATCAAATCCCCTTAACGTTCTGCATCAGCATTTTAGACCCTTACAACGAATATTGATTCGTTAATGGCGATTCGACGAATATCTTCTATCGCTTCAATTACCAATGATCTATCAAATGTAAAAAACGAAGCTATAGAAACCGTAGAAGACGAAAATCATATTTGATCATTATCCATATAATTTTAGTAATTTAATAGCTAAAAGACAGAGCGGATGACAAAACAACAGATGAAATTTAGCTTTTTAATTATGACTTTGCTGGCTTATAGCTTTGGCTATGCACAGAAACCCGAAATTAACGCTTCAAAAAAAGCCAGAATCAGCAATATTATCTCATTATTTAAACAACAGAATATAGATGATATTTCGACGATTGTAAACTATCCTTTGAAGCGGGAAACCCCCATTCCGGATATTAAAAACCCAAAAGAATTCAAACAAAGATTTCGTGAAGTCTTTGATGAGACGCTCGTCGATCTGATCGCACATTCCAAAACTGAACAATGGACAGAAGTTGGCTGGCGAGGAATTATGCTCGATAATGGCATAGTATGGATAGATAGCGACGACGGAAAGATTACCGCGATAAACTATCAGAGCACTGTTGAAAAAAAATTAAGACAAGCACTTATTCACCAACAAAAAGAACATGTACACAGTTCGCTCAAGCCATTCAAAAATCCTATATACAGGCTAAAAACGGAAACATATCTCATCAGAATAGATGAACTAGTTAATGGCAAGTATAGATATGCTTCCTGGAAAATTGGCAAAAAAGAAAATGCTCCACCTGATCTCATCTTAAACACTGGTAAACTGGACTTTGAAGGAAGCGGAGGCAATCATGTCATCACCTTTAAGAATGGTATTTATACCTACAAGATATATCGAAATATTATTGGAGAGAAAAATGCACCGGATATTACCCTTATTGTTGAAAAAAATAACCGGAGAATTTTACGTCAGCATGGCACACTAATAGCAGACTAAAACATTCGGCTACGATTGCGAATGTAGATACGATGACAAAGGCAGCACAATACCACTCTTCCCTATTACCTTTAAACTAACATACAGGAAAACGCTGTGAATGACAGAATTGAAAGGTGAAAATATGCAATAAGCTAAACTTTTTGAAGCGATATTTCAAAAGCTGAGATATTGTTGATAAATTGGGTCTAGCTATGGAAAATACATTCACATTTCAGGACACAACAACCGATTTAATCGCTGTCATGAATTTATGGAACGATGAATATCCTGCCAGTTTATCCTATACTAAGACGGCAGATTTCGAAGATTATACCAAGACCCTTTTATTTCCAAATCATATCCTTATCAAAAGTGACAATCAACTTGTTGGTTGGGCTACCAAATTTGACCGTGAGACTGATCGTTGGTTTGTGATTATACTATCCAAGAATATACAGGGAAAAGGTTTGGGATCTAAAGTAATGAATAAATTAAAAAGAAATGAACAACGGCTTAATGGGTGGGTTATCGATCATGATCTTGGAATCAAGATAGATGGTAGCCCTTATCGATCACCACTCGGATTCTATCTAAAACACAGATTTATCCCGGCCTTCGACCAACGTCTTGAATTCCCTAATTTATCGGCTGTAAAAGTAACATGGACCGACAAAATATAAATACAAAGATTGATTATAATAAATGAGCATAACAATTTCTAATACACGCAACATTAAAATTGATGATATTTTAAAATTATACCAGGCTAACGGATGGAGCGCCGCGAGCAAACCAAGTGAATTGTATCAAGCGCTGATGAATTCGCATACATTGATCTCCGCATGGACAGAAGGAACATTAGTTGGCCTGGGAAATGCAATTTCAGATGGCCACCTTGTCGTTTATTACCCGCACCTATTAGTCCACCCTGATTATCATAGCAAAGGAATAGGTCAGCTTATTCTTCAAAAAATGCAAGACATCTATGGTCATTTTCATATGCAAATGCTTACAGCAGACGGGAAAGCTGTAGATTTCTATAAAAGGAATGGTTTTGAAAGAGCTGGAAAAACTGTCCCTATGTGGATTTACAAAGGTGACGAGCATTAACCAATAGCGGGCTATCTGATTAAATCATTGATTTCACGCTGAATATTGAGGCGGGCCTGTTTTTCATATTTTTCATAGAAAAGGTCCGTTTTAAATATTTTTTCCATCGCTAGGAAACTCCGCAAAACTTGCGTCCTTCCTGCGTCAAAATAAATAGAGTCACCATATTCTTTACGGATTCCAGTAGCATACCTCGCATAGGAAGCATTGTCTGCACCAAGTATCGACATATCAGCATCAATAAAATAATTTATATTGGTGTCCCTATTTTCCGCATGTGCCTTTGTTGCCAGGATCATCTCCACACAGTTGCCGATCAGGTGCGATGGATAATTCAATCTACCTAAATGATCTACTGCAACCAATGCACTTTTTGCTTCATTTGTACCATCCATCATAAAATATACAATATCATGATAGATCATGGCCAAATAAACTGTAGAATAATCTGATAAATTATGTTTGCAAAGATCCAACTGCTGACTAAAGTGCTGAAGGTGTGCCAAGGTATGATAGCCCCTTCGTTGATCCGAATACGATGTTAGAATCTCACCCCAACATGCTTCCAGCAGTACAATATCATCGGTATATGGCGTCAAGCACGAAAAATATCTCGCTTTCATTTTTAAGTCATCAACTATCATAGTTAAAGCTAACTATTTTCATGTGTATATTCTTTTCAAAAATTTATGTGGTTAACTTTAAATAGGAATTTAAGTAAAATGTAATATGAAATCTATTAAAATAACGCATACATTAGTGCTATGCTTCATCATGGCAATACCCTTTTTTAGCAAGGCCCAACAAATAACCCAAATCTCCAAAGGCTATTGGGTAGCTTGTGGAGATGACAAGGTGCTTATTATTAACCCTGCAGTTGGATCAGATAGCTCAGCTATAATCTGGAAATGGCAACTCAAAGAAAGTGCCGATCAGATACCGGAGGAATATAGCAATTATTTTAAATCGATAGATGAGTGCAAGCCGGTTTTCGCAAACAAAAAGATCCTGATTACTTCATCGACAGGCGCAACCTGCTTATTGAATATCGCCGATAAAAAAATCGAGTTCTTGGCGAAAACACCGATGGCTCACTCCGCAGACTTACTATCCGAAAAGCTGGTAGCTGTGGCAAACTCGACCCATCCAATGGGTAACTCCTTAGAACTTTACCACTTGGATCAGATGGAGAAACCGATCTATAAAGACACACTTTATTCCGGACATGGTGTCGTCTGGAACAACGAACTACAACAGTTATTTGTGCTGGGTTATGATGACCTACGAACATACCAATTAACTGATGATAAAAATAGCTTAACACTTGTTAAAACGATAAAAATCCCAGGACAGGGTGGCCATGATCTTTCTTTGGTAGACAACAACCGTTTACTCGTTTCTTTTGCAGACAATGTCGCTGTCTTTTCTATAAAAGATCAAAAATTTGCCCCGTTCGCTCAATTAAAGGGTGTACATCATATAAAATCTGTAAACTGGAATGCAAAAACAAATCGTGTGATCTATACAAAAGCCGAAGATAGCTGGTGGACATATAATATATATGCGACCAACCCAAATCAAACGCTACATATACCAACGTTGAAACTTTATAAAGTCCGCGTTTGTAATTAAGATTATCGAATTAATTATTGATCAATCGATTTACATTTAGGAAACTGTGTAAGCAGGTTGATTTATAGGTTGAACCAATTCACTCGTTTCGTAGACATAAAAAGCCACATCTCACGACGTGGCTACTAAACTAAACTTATAAACTTATGATTCACTAATTGTTAGGCTACGAGCTAAATGACTCACCACTAGTTGTTGTTCTGATTTGTTGATTCAAAACTACAACACAGGGGTTCCCCCGGGCAATTGGCTTTAGGCTAACGGGTATAAAAACTCGGTAAACAACGGAAATATGGAGGTGAAATTCACCAAATTTTGTCTTTTGTAATAGGTTTCAAAAGTATACAGGATAGTGCATGACGCCTCTATCAAATTTAATATTTATAATAGTAAATCATTCCGGATCTCCGGCTAACCATCAATCCTCAAATATGGAACCAATTATAAAACATCTGTTTCGGAAAATTGTGACACTCGGGATTCTATGTCTATTGGCTATCAACACCTTTTCTCAAAAATTAAGTGTAATCGACCTTAAAGTAGAACACCTTAAAAACCCTCTGGCAATCGAAACCGAAAACCCACGATTTAGTTGGAAAATAACCTCCCCGATAAAGAATACACAACAGTCATCATATGAAATCAGAGTTGGCCGTCATAAAGCAACGATGGATGCAGGCAAGGACCTGGTGTGGAAAGCGACAGTAATCGGCGATCAGTCTGTATTAATTAAATATGAGGGTGCTACACTACAATCAAGAAAGAGATATTTTTGGCAAGTTAGGGTAAAAGACAATCATGGCAATACTTCCGCCTGGTCTGAACCTGCGTTCTTTCAAATGGGCATTAGCCCTATGTCATGGTCTGCAACATGGATCAAAGTAGCCGGAAAAGACACGTCGGCAAGAAGTCCTCTTTTCAGAAAGGAATTTGCCATCAATAAAAAACTTAAATCAGCAATGGTCTATGTCACAGCAAAAGGATTGTACGAAGCGCATATCAATGGCCAACGCATCAGTGATACCTATTTTGCTCCAGGATGGACCAGTTATAAGGATCATTTACAATATCAAGTGTATGATGTAACGACAATACTAAGGAATGGTGCTAATGTCTTTGGGCTCAGTGTTGGAAATGGTTGGTACAAAGGGCGGATTGGATTCGGAAATCAACATAATTTCTATGGCGATACGCGTGGGTTGCTCTTGCAGCTTATGATGGAATACACAGATGGAACAACCGAAACGATCCAAACCGATGAAAGCTGGAAATATGCTTACGGACCGATCATGGCATCCGATATTTATGATGGCGAAATCTATGATGCTCGGATGGAAATAGATGGTTGGAATAATATTGGCTTTCAAGTGGATAACAAATGGAATAGCGTGAGCACAATGGAGAAAGGTCCAGAAAAACTTGTCGCAATGAGTGGCCCGCCTATTAAGAAACACGAACAGTTCAAAGCGCTTAAAGTTTTTAAAACACCTTCAGGTGAGACTGTTGTGGATTTCGGACAAAACCTGGTAGGTTGGGTCATGCTCAAAGCTAAAGGTGCCGCCGGAACCAAGATCACACTGAGCCACGCTGAAGTACTTACAAAAGAAGGCAATTTTTATACCACCAACTTAAGATCCGCTAAGGCACAGGATATTTATATTTTAAAGGAAAATACCGAACAGGTCTTTGAACCTCATTTTACGTTTCAAGGTTTCAGGTATGTGAAGGTCGAGGGCTATCCAGGGGAATTAACAGCCGACAACCTTACTGCTGTCGCGTTGTATTCCGCGATGGAGAGTACAGGAAAATTCGCTACTTCCAATAGTCTACTGAACCAGCTACAACATAATATTCAATGGGGACAAAAGGGAAATTTTTTGGATGTACCAACGGATTGTCCACAACGCGACGAGCGTCTGGGTTGGACGGGTGACGCACAGGCTTTTGCCAATACTGCTGCTTACAATATGGATATTGCGGGATTTTTCACCAAATGGCTCAAGGATGTCAAGGCTGACCAACTACCTAACGGTTCAATCCCACATGTAATACCCAATGTACTAGGAGCAAACGATGGTGCATCAGCAGGTTGGGCAGATGTGGCTACTATTATTCCATGGAATATGTATGTAGCCTATGGCGACCGGCAGTTGTTGGAAACACAGTTTGAAAGTATGCGGAAATGGGTAGATTATATATCTTCCGTAGCCAAAAATGATCTTTGGAACTCAGGTTTCCATTTTGGTGACTGGTTATTCTATCGCCCCAATGATGACAATGACGGAAGGGCCGCAGTTACCGATAAATACTTGATTGCCCAGACTTTTTATGCGCATTCTACCCAATTATTGATCAATGCAGCTAATGTATTGGGCAAACAGCAAGATGTCGCTAAATATACAGCACTGTTAGCCAATATTAAATCCGCTTTTGTAAAGGAATACATGACACCCACTGGGCGATTGGTTTCTGGAACACAAACGGCTTACGTTTTGGCGCTACAATTTGATATGTTGCCCGAAGAACTTCGAGCAGCATCGGCAAATCGTCTTGTGGCGAATATTCGTGATTATGGCAATCACCTCACAACAGGATTTTTGGGCACTCCCTATCTATGCCATGTACTAACCAGATTTGGTCATAATGATGTGGCTTACGATCTCTTGATGCAGGAAAGCTATCCTTCATGGCTCTATCCTGTTAAAATGGGTGCAACAACAATATGGGAACGATGGGACGGGATCAAGCCGGATGGTTCTTTTCAAACACCGGATATGAATTCCTACAACCACTATGCGTACGGAGCAATTGGAGATTGGATGTACCGAACGATTGCGGGCATCAATTCGGTCGCCGAGGAACCTGGTTATAAATCCATTGTTATCGCCCCTAAACCAGGTGGAAAAATAACAAGTGCCTCCGCAGAATTAGAAACTCCATATGGTCCAGTAAGATCGGCTTGGGCACTAGAAAATGGATTATTGAAACTTGAGGTTACTATACCTGTGAACACCAAGGCAAAAGTGATACTACCTGAAGTGACAAGAGAAATCGGTTCGGGCACCTATCATTTTGAGAGTAAATTTTAATTGCTCAAGGTCTTGCATACAATAACCTCCAAAAAATAACATGTAGATAAAAATTGGAATACATCTCCGAGCGACATAATCTTGCTATTGCCTAAATAAGAGATCATATTTGGTGTTGGTTGATGACCAATGCTTCTATAATGCATGTTAGCGAATCTCTCAAGCGAAAAAAGCTTAAAAAATGGTATCATAGATATTAAATGGGTTTTCAAATCGCAGCTTGCGTTCGTATCTTATACTACTTTATAGTGGCGTCAGGTTGCGCATCTTATGTTTCGAAAGGTTTCATTTTGAATTAATACCTTTTTTATATAAATTTAATATCAATTTTGTTTCTTTAGACCAATAAAAACCTATGTATTAATGGATTTGAAAGGATTTCCACTTGATTTAGAGGAATTTGAACGATTTCAAATGGCTGATGGGAGAGTTTTTCGAAAAATTTTTGATAACTACAAGCCCTGTTTACTGAAAAAAGTATGCCGTTTGACCTCCTCAACAACTGAAGCAGAAGAAATTGTGCAGGAAGTTTTTGTTCAGCTCTTTCTAAAACGAAATGAAATTCCTGCTGCTGAAGCGATATTCCCCTTTCTCTATGTTGTAGCCAAAAGATTGGCGATATCTAATTTTCGAAAAGAGGTCATCCGAAAACAATACCGAATGGATAGTGGAAACATCCAGTTGAATACATCACCCTGTGGACACATTCAGTTGGAACAAAAGGAACATGAACAGATGCTACAAAAGGTTATTGATGCACTTCCAGCCCAACAAAAACGGATTTACCAAATGAATAAATTGGAGGAAAAGAGCTATCAGGAAATTGCGGAGCAAATTGGTATCTCCCGAAATACGGTGAGAAACCATTTGACTGCCGCCTGTAGTTTTGTCAAGTTAAGACTCCAAAAAATCTTATTCACACTAGCCGTCCTACTCGTGTTATATTAACATGCTGCTCTTGTGGCTCTCCCCTATTTTCTGTCATCTATTTTCATTTTTAAAAATTTCACTTTTTTGACTAGTACATTTTGATCACTGATGCGAATAGACATTTAAAGCATGTAGAAATTAGCATCGATGTCAAAAATAGAAGCTTACAAAAGATTAATCCGTCAGTATTATAACGATAAACTCCAAGGAGAGTCGTTAATGCAGTTTATAAAATATATGGACGATGAAGATTTTTTGGATGCATGGGAACAAATAAAACTTGAAGAACAGCCCGTAAATAAGCTTGGGTCTGAAATGAACAACCAAGACATATTTGAAAAAATCACCGCTGATGAGCGTATCAAAAATCAGTTGTTGGAGCTGGTTCCGCTAAAAAAACCAACGCTGATTCCCTGGCGAAGTATGGCTGCTGCTGCCTTGCTATTGGTCGTCGGTATAGGTGCACTAATTTATTTTTTCGGAAAATCCAGTGGCTCTTTGATCAATGAGCAGCAGCTCATGGCCAATAATGGGATCGAATCGGTGCTCCCGGGTAAAGACCGTGCCCAGATTATTCTGGAAAATGGCCATCGAATTGACCTGGAAAAAATCAAAGGTGATACTATTATTGACCACGGCGATTTTGAGATTATCAAAACCGCAGCCGGAGAGATTTCCTATCATATCAAGGATGGTGTTGATCCTCATAAACTTGTCTACAACAGCATCGTAACGCCAAGGGGCGGTGAATATAATCTTACACTACCCGATGGTACACGAGTATGGCTCAATGCATCTACTTCGTTGAAATACCCTGTTGTGTTTGATCGGTCAAAACGGGAAGTAGAAATGTATGGCGAGGCCTATTTTGATGTGGCTAAACGAACTGAAGAGGGAAAACGAATCCCCTTTATTATCCATACTGGTTCTCAGTCAATAGAGGTATTGGGTACTTCTTTTAATGTGCAGAACTATGGAAAGAAAATCATAACAACTTTGGTGGAAGGTAAAGTAAAACTGAATTTTAAAAATACGACAATACCAGATCAATTCCTGCAGCCCAATGAACAGGCAACATTTGAACATGCGTCAAATCAGTTTTCGATAGATCCGATTGATCCCTTTTATTCTATCGCATGGAAGGATGGTAATTTTGCCTTTTACAAAACCCCTCTTGTTGAGGTTATGGCCATTATCGGCCGCTGGTACGACGTTCAGGTGGAGTTTAAATCTCAATTTGAGGATTTTCAATTTTCGGGTACAATATCGAAATATGGTGATATCAAAAAATTATTAAAGACTATCGAACTTGTCGGTGGTGTACATTTTGAATTAACGGGGAGGAAAATATATGTAAAAAACTAATCTTTTACAACCAAAGGCTTCAGAAGCGTTGCGACCGCTCCTGAAGCTGGTCTCATAGAGACAGTTGACACATCTTATCAAATATTAACTTAAAATATCAACCGAATGCAAAAATACAAAAAAAATCGGTCTGTTCTTCCTATGGACTTTAGGAAGAACATCATCCTCAAACCATTGGTTATGAAACTGTCTATCGCAGTGCCACTACTCTTTGCAACTAGCCTAAGTACATATGCTAGTTCTTTCGGACAAACGATCAATCTCAAAAAAAATAAAGCAAGCCTCGAAACCTTGCTAAGGGATATTCAAAAACAGAGCGGGTATAACATCTTGTATAAAGAATCGCTCTTGCCCCAAAAACGTACTGCGGATGTAAAGTTTGTCAATGCACCACTGGAATCTGTGCTAGATGAATTGCTGGGCAAATATCAAATTGTCTATAAAATAGTCGACAAAAATATTATTCTGAGCAAGGGTGCAGGTACCGCCCATGAAGCTATTGAAGGGAGGGTTACCGCTATACAACAAAAGATCGTGAAGGGTAAGATTCTCGATGCAAAGGGCGAACCATTGGCCAATGCGACTGTAAATGAGGTAGGAGCCGTCAATAGGACTTCTACACTTGAAGATGGTTCTTTTACCCTACCGGTAGCCAGCAGCACCCCCACACTCCATGTCAGTATGATCGGGTATCAGGCGACAGACTATAAGGTCATTTCAAACGAAAATATCGAAATCAGACTCCAACAAACCGTAACTTCGATGGAGGAAGTAGTGATTGTAGGCTATGGTACGCAAAAGGCATCAACAGTCACGGGCTCCATTGTCGATGTCAAAGGCGATGTATTGGACAGAGCTCCCGTAATGAACGTCACAAATACACTTGCTGGTCGGCTACCGGGTTTGGTGGCAACAACGACTTCCGGGGAGCCGGGAAGTGATAATTCCACACTTCGGATCCGGGGAGCCAATACCTTAGGAGACAACTCGCCGCTGATCGTGGTTGATGGTATCGCCAACAGATCCATTGAAAGACTCAATCCACAGGATATTGAAAGCGTGACCATATTAAAGGATGCATCGGCTGCCATCTACGGTTCCCAGGCTGCCAATGGTGTTATTCTGGTAACGACAAAAAAAGGAAAAAGCGGCAAACCGCAGGTTAGTCTGACGCATAATCAAGGCTGGTCTCAACCTAATGTCATCCCAAAAATGGCGGATGCTGCGGAATATGCGCAAATGCTCAATGAGATCGGTCTCTATGCTGGCCAGAAACCAAAATACAGCGAAGAAGAATTAGCCTTATTCCGCTCCGGTACGGATATCTGGAAATATCCGAATACAGATTGGTTTGATGCAACATTTCATGCTGCCGCACCGCAGCATAAAACTGCACTCAATATTACAGGCGGTTCGGAATACCTCAATTATTATATCTCAGGTGGCTATGATAAACAGGATGCGATCTACAAAAATTCGGCAACGAAGTTTAATCAATACAATTTCAGGAGCAACCTGAACGGAAAATTTAATGATTATATTAAATATGGGGTTAATGCCGCGTTGCGTGAATACAACCGAAATTATCCAACGCGCTCCGCAGCGGATATCTTTGGAATGATCTTGCGGGGTAAACCGAACATGCACGCGTACTGGCCTACCGGACAGAATGGCCCCGATATAGAATATGGGAATAATCCTGTCGTTATCACGACCAATCAGACCGGTTACGACCGAAATAAAACCATGATGCTCGAATCCAGGGCAAATCTGGACATCACAATTCCCGGAGTCGAAGGTTTGTCTGTGAGCGGAAACGTCGCGTATGACAGGACCTTACAGAACGACAAATTATGGCAGACACCGTGGACATTGTACAATTGGGATGGCAAAACCATGGATAATAATGGTACACCGATTTTGGTCGCCGGATTGAAGGGATTCACAGCACCACAGCTCCGACAGGACTTTGACACCAAAAACCTATTGACTTTAAATGCGTTGGTTCGCTACGAACGAAATTTTAGTGAAAAGCACCATTTCAATGGTTTGTTGGGACTGGAAAAGATTAAAGGTGATAATATGGAGTTTTACGCCTTTAGAAAGTATTTTGTTTCTGCCGCCATTGAAGAGCTATTCGCAGGTGGCGATGCCGAAAAAGATAACTCCGGCCAATCTGCCATGCAGGCCAGGCTCAATTATTTTGGCCGCCTGAATTATGACTTTGACAACAAATACTTATTGGAATTTCTGTGGCGATATGATGGTTCGTATAAATTTCCAAGCAACAAACGGTTTGGCTTTTTCCCCGGAGTCTCCGGAGGATGGCGCTTATCCAATGAGGCATTCTGGCAGCCAATCAAGTCTGTGGTTTCAGACCTAAAATTAAGGGCTTCATGGGGTCAAACGGGTAATGACCGCATAGATGACTATCAATTTATGTCAAGTTATGGCTTCCTGACAGGCGCTTCCAATGTCTATGTTTTTAATGGCACACAAGAAAATAAAGTACTGAATGAACTCCGGATACCTAATCCAAATGTGACGTGGGAAGTCGCCAATCAATCCAATTTTGGTCTGGATGCTAAGTTTCTGAACAATAAATTAACCCTGACCGCCGAATATTTCTACAATGTCCGGACTAATATTCTCTGGAACAGAAATGCCTCCGTTCCCTCGTCTTCGGGACTTACTTTACCCAAAGAAAATATTGGTGAGGTGACAAACAAAGGATTTGAACTGCAGCTGGGCTATGCCGATCAGGTCAATGGTTTTCACTATGCTGTCAATGGAAATATAGCGACCAATCATAACCGCATTCGTTTTTGGGATGAAACTCCTGGAATACCGGATTATCAGCAGTCC
This sequence comes from Sphingobacterium prati, assembly GCF_013167215.1. GTDB lineage: Bacteria > Bacteroidota > Bacteroidia > Sphingobacteriales > Sphingobacteriaceae > Sphingobacterium > Sphingobacterium prati. The sequence continues at coordinate 78,599 of NZ_JABJWY010000006.1, read as the reverse complement.
ACAGGCAGACCCATGAATGCGAAACTCTATTACAATGCAATCGGTATATTCAGGGATCAGGCTGCTGTTGACGCTTATCCGCACTGGGCTGGGGCAAGGCCTGGAGATATCGTTTTTGAAGATGTAAATAACGATGGTAAAATAGATGGTTTGGATCGTGTGCGATCCGAAAAAACAGAACTTCCGACACTAACCGGGGGATTTAATATAGACTTATCCTATAAAGGATTTTATACGAGTTTATTCTTCCAAGGCGCTGCTGGCGCCATCCGTAACAACTACTACGAAATGCAGGGTGAGGCTGGCAATTATCTCAAGCAAAATGTCGAAGGGCGATGGACAGCAGAGAATCCTGATGCTGCAAAACCACGTGCATGGAACCGATACAATGAATATTGGAGATCCAACGATAATACCTATTGGTTGCAGAGTTCCAATTATGTCCGGTTGAAAAATTTCGAATTCGGTTATAATTTCTCCGATGACATCTGTAAAAAACTTCGGCTGACCAGACTACAGTTATATTTCAGCGGGCAGAACCTGCTCACCTGGACAAAAGTAAAGGACTTTGATCCTGAAACAACTGCAGCGACGGCATATCCCCTTAACAGAGTGTATAATCTAGGCCTTTCACTAACATTTTAATCACCATGAAACGACAATTTAATCTATTCATATTGCTAGCAACGTTGGCACTTGGGTCTTGTCAAAAAGACTTTTTAAATACAGATCCTTCAACAGAATTCTCCGAAAATGCAGTGTGGACCGATCCTGCACTGGTAGAGACATTTATCAATCAATTATATTTTCGGCTGGACGAGCCATTGACAGATGGCCGGTTCAAGGCCAACTTGGTCGATGAAGGACATTATCGCGGGAATGCGGCTTCCTTAAATTTTAACCGCAGCATCCAATCTCCGGATGACCTCCTGGGTTGGGGGGTATCGCGCTATAGATCCTGGGCCGATCTGTATAAAAGTATCCGTTTTTGCAATCTCTTTTTTTCGAAGGTTGATCAAGTTCCATTTTCCGCTAATCTCATTGATGGGAAAACAATGAAAGATCGCATGACCGGTGAAATGCATTTCATGCGGGCATATTATTATCATCTACTGACAAGTACATACGCTGGTGTACCATTAATCACGGAGCCGTACGAACTGACCGATGAATTTCAGAAAGAACGAAGTTCGTATGCGGATTGTGTCAGATTTATGATGGCGGAACTTGACAAAGCTGCCGAACTATTGCCACTTGACCATTCGGGAGCGAACCTGGGACGTGCAACCAAGGGGGCAGCACTCGCATTGAAGGCCAGGATCCTGCTCTATGCGGCGAGTGACCTTTATAACAAAGATGTATTCCCGGGATTTGAAAAGCCTAAGTTGCTACACTATACAGACGGAAACCGCACAGCAAGATGGCAGGCAGCAAAAGATGCGGCCAAAGCTGTCATTGATCTGAACAAATATAAGCTATATAAAGCTGTACCTGCTGCAACGGATAATATCTCCCAAAACCTAACGGAAATTTTTCTTAACAAAAACACCGAGGAAGATATTTTCATTAAATACTTTACCATACCTATGGGTCAGCGTGTGGGCCTCTACTCTTCGCCCAATGGTTACCACGGCTGGGGTACAAATGCACCGCTCGGAGATTTTGTCGATGATTTCGAAACCCTGGACGGTAAAAAGTTTAGTTGGTCTGATCCAGCTATGGCCGTAGATCCTTACCACAATAGAGACCCGAGGTTTGCTGCAACGGTGCTTTATAATGGTGCTTCCTGGAGACAAAGACCAGATGACGCAAAAGGCCTGGATCCGGAGAATAAAGTGCAAACAGGAAGATGGGAACGCTGGAACGCCACCACTGGTAAGACAGAGCTTGTTTATGGTGTTGATACACGAAAAAGCACAATTGAAGATTGGAATGGATCCTATACGGGCTATTATTTACGCAAATACATTGATCCTACAGTAAACGCACAATATGATAAACAGGCAGTGACCTGGCGTTTTATGCGTTATGCGGAAGTCCTACTAAATTACTCCGAAGCCTGTATAGAGCTGGGATTGGAGGATGAAGCGCGCACCTACCTCAATATGATCCGTAAAAGAGCTGGGATGCCGGCCATTACTGACTCAGGGGCAGCATTAAAAGAAAGATACCGGAATGAAAGAAGAATAGAATTGGCGTTTGAAGAACATCGTTTCTATGATGTACGCCGTTGGCTGCTGGGCCCTCAAATTTATAACAGAACAACAAGGGTCGCAGACATTGTCTACAAAATGAACCCTGACCACAGCACGGCAAGTGTACCCACGATCAGACATATTGATTTTGAGAAATACAACTGGATCGATAAAGCTTATTTTTTGCCTATTTTACGTGATGAATTAAAAAAGAACAATTTACTTATTCAAAACCCCGGATATTAATATGAAAAGATTACACCTCATAATCATGCTACTCCTGTTCAATAGTTTGCGGGCTATAGGACAAGAGGACATCAAAATAACCCATTTCCCTTTTATCCAGGGATTGACCGAACATTCGGTTTCCATTGTTTGGACAACAGATCAGCCAGCAACAGGATGGGTAGAACTGGCACCAGATGATTCGAGCCACTTTTATTTTAAGGAAAGAACTAAATACTTTGCATCAGCCTACGGTTTTAAGAAAGTCGGCACACTACATCAGGTCACATTGAACAACCTGAAACCAGGAACACGTTACCGATACAGGGTGTACAGTCAACAAGTATTAAAACATGAAGGTGTCAATGTACAATATGGAAAAGTTGTGGCCAGCAATGTCTATCGACAGACGCCATTATCTTTTCAGACGCTCGGGAATGCTGCATCGACTCATTTTACTGTCGTCAACGATATCCATGAGCGTAATGAGGTACTGGATAAACTATTGGATATAGGTAATTTAAAAACAAGCGATTTTGTCGTTTTCAATGGGGACATGGTCAATAATCTCCTGAGTGAGAAACAGCTATATGATGGATTTATGGACACGGCCATTAAAAGATTTGCGAGTGAAAAACCGATGTTCTATGCTCGAGGAAACCACGAAACCCGTGGCCCATTTGCGACTGCGTATCCAAAATATTTCCCGACACCGACAGGCAAACTTTATTATCAATTCCGACACGGTAACACAGGCTTCATCGTACTCGACTGTGGCGAAGACAAACCCGATACGGATATTGAATACAGTGGTATTGTGGAAATGGATAATTATCGCACAGAACAGGCTGCTTGGCTGGCACAGGCGGTTGAAGATCCGTCATTTAAAGATGCCAAATATAAGGTAGTCATCTGTCATATGCCGCCTTTCGGAGGTTGGCATGGCGAACAGGAAATCTTAGAAAAGTTTGTTCCTATCTTAAATAAGGCCGGTGCGCAGATCATGTTATCGGGTCATCTACATAGACATATTATCCAAAATGCAACAAACAGCATCCATTTCCCCATTATTGTCAATTCAAACAACAATGTACTTCGGGTGGATCTAAACAATGAAAAAGGAACATTTAAAATCTTGGATCAGCAAGGGAAGGTTGTGGATCAGGTTGTGATCAAACCGCTGAACTAAGCTTATTTATTTTGCTGACAATAGCGGAGTTGCCAAATCTTGTCAACTCCGCTTTTTGTTTTATTCAGTCTTAAACTTCTACTAGCGTATTTCAGCTATTCTGATCCGAACCCCGCCATTTTACATTACAGATCTCTTGCTTCTTAGTCTTAAACACGAAATTAAGTTAATGGGTTGATAAAAATCTGTGAATACATTTGATTTTTGTAACTTTAAAAAATCATGAGTGAAACATTAGAAACCATACAAGATTACTATAAGCGATTGAGCCATTTACATTCGAGCGATGGCACGGCATTGGATGTAGAGCTCGGAAAATCACATTTTAACATTTCCCTGCGCAAATACTGTGATTTTAAAACGCCTTACAATAGACGTGATTTTTATAAAATCAGTCTAATCTTGGGTAAGGGTTGGTTCAAGTACGGCCAACATGAATTATATATCGATCGTCCTGCGCTTTTTTTACCGGCATTGAATATACCTTATAGCTGGATATGTGATACAAATGAGCAAGAAGGGTATTTTTGTTTATTCAATCAGGAGTTTTTTACAGGTAGTCAAACATTTGAACCTTTTAAAAAAACATCACTATTCAAGGAATGGAGTAAGCCGATTGTTTTTTTGGACGCGGAACAGTTAAGTCTACTTACAAGTTTTTTTGACAATATGTTTCGTCTGAATAACTCCGGTTATCCTTTACGCTGCAGTGCGATCAAGAGCAATTTGGCAGCGGTTCTTCACTTAGCGCTGGAATGGCGAGTAGAAGATGTCGCTCCTCAGGACCAATCCGGAAGCCTACGTATGTATCGTTTATTTGACGAACTGCTGCATAAGCAGTTTCCGCTGGATTCCCCGGCATATCCACTAGCATTACGCACAGCTGCTGATTTTGCCCAACGACTCAATGTACATGTCAACCATCTCAATGCTTCTGTCAAATCGGTCACCAATCTGACCACTACACAGATTATTAAAAGAAAAACTTTTGAAGAAGCAAAAAACCTTTTAATCTACACCGATTGGAATGTCGCTGAGATCGGTTATACGCTGGGGTTTGAAGAACCAACTCATTTCAACAATTTCTTTAAGAAAAATGCAGGAACCTCCCCCCTTAAATTTCGTCAGAAAAATATTTAATATTTGATTTTCGTAATTTTTACTTTGTCTCATAGTACCCACCTTATCAAAAAAGTCTCTAGTTTTGTTTCATAAAAAACAGCAAGACAATGTTGAGAGAAGCATCCGCACAACGCATCAAGTTAGTGACGTTCATGGCATTTGTATCCATGCCCCTATCGGGGTTTGTAACGGACATCTATCTGCCTTCATTTCCAGCAATGGCCAAAAGTTTACAGGCTCACGAGCGGGATATTCAGTTGACATTGACAAGTTATCTACTCAGTTATGGTATTTCCCAGTTATTTATAGGCAACATTCTTGACAGCATCGGCCGATATCATCCCAAGGTCGTGGCCCTAACACTGTTGATATTAAGCAGCCTGTTGATCGCGCATACAGACAGTGTGCTTTTCATTTGTCTGCTAAGGGTTGTCCAAGGTGTGGCCATATCTATTCTGGTGGTAGCTACCCGTGCACTTTTCGTTGATCTGTATACGGGTGAGCGATTGAAAAATTACCTAAGTTATTTTACAATTGTATGGTCCTGCGGTCCGATACTAGCACCCTTTCTGGGCGGCTATCTGGAAAAAATATTCAATTGGCAAGCCAACTTCTATTTTCTAGCCTTTTACGCCAGTGGCCTATTGCTGTTTGAAATCCTTTATAGTGGGGAAAGTATTGCCCAAAAGAAAAAGATCAATCTAAGGGACAACCTGAACCTGTATAAAATGATGTTGCAAAACAAACTTTTTATTTTAGGGATTTTGGTCTTGGGATTTAGTTACTCCATTGTTATGCTGTTCAATATTACGGGGCCATTTATTATCGAAAATACGTTCCGTTTTTCATCCGTCACGATTGGCTATTGTACCTTGCTACTTGGTTTTTCCTGGATGATCGGTGGGTTTATCACAAAAAAATGCATGCATCTTGACTTTGTGCCCCGAGTGATTGCTCCTGTTTTCTTGCAGGCATCCTTTATTGTTGCTTTAATACTGGTCGGCATATTTCAACAGAATCTATATATCATGGTCGGTTTTGCATTTTTTATCCACACCATTTCAGGAGTTCTATTTACAAGCTTTTTCACCAATAGCATGTTATTTTTCCCGAACCATGCGGGCACTGCCGGCGGTTTAATGGGGGGAATGGTTTATATTGTGACATCGCTATCCAACTTTATCGTTGCCATAAGCGGGAAAATAACAACGCAAAACGGCTTGGCGTGGCGTTATTTTATCTTTTCGACCTTCTTGGTCATGATCATACTATCTATGTGGAAATTACAGCGCGCTAATGCTGAGCAAAAGAATTGATCAAAGCAGTGCGATCGAAGTTGAGAAGAATTAAAATATTTTATTATTTTTAAATATGTCGATTTTAATTGCTATTATAAGAAATCGAAGTGTTTTTTACAATTGGAATTGATCATGCTCCTCAAACATTAAATAACTGATTATTAACACAACAAAGAGTATCAAATAAATGGACACATCGATAATTCTGAAGCCCCTATCAATCCAGGATGTCAGATCATTTTATACCTGGGTAAACGATCCGGAAGCGATTAAATATTCACTTTCTTTATTTCAATCTTTAAATACAAAAGAAGCGATCGATAAATGGTTTATCTCTGTGGTCAACGATTCAAAAAATTATAATCAGGGAATTTTTCTCGCCCATTCAAATACACTTGTTGGCTATGCGGGGATCTGTAATATCTCGGCATCAAACAAACTTGGCGAGTATTTTATCTTTATAGGGGACCGCAATCAATGGGGAAAAGGTATAGGCTCACAAGTAACGAAATTAGTTGTTGCCTTGGGATTTGAAGAACTAAACCTCAACCGCATTATGCTTACGGTTTCGGAGCCCAATTATGCTGCTGTGAAAGCATATAAGAACGCAGGTTTCAAAATGGAGGGCAAGATGCGCCAGGCATGCTATAGAGATAATAAATTTCATGATAAATTAATCATGTCAATATTAAGAGAAGAATGGAATAATTGACAGGGTACTTGTCAATACATTTCAAATAACAATATTCTATTAACTTAGTTAAATGCACAATAAAAATTGGCACCACACGTACCGATGTGGCGCCAATATAAAAAACACATTACTATTTCTGCGCTGTTGCCAGAAATTCTTCCGTCCTAGATGGGCTCAGCAGCTCCCAGAGGGAAGCGACGGTCCAGCCAGGCGCAAAAATATCGTTGTAAAATCCTTTTCCATTTTTACCATAATCCCAATTTGTATGCTGTACGACTTCTGGATAATAACCTACCTTAGCGATATTGAAAAGATGGTCCTTAACCGGCATCAACTGTAACATGGAGCTCTTAATCACACTCGAGAAGGCGGCGAGTCGCTGTTCCTTGGTTTCCTTGGCAAGCCAATCAAGAACAGCCGCGAATTCAAAGATGAAAACATCAATATGGTTATTCTCTACGGAGACATTTCCCCAGCCGCGGGATTTAAAACCGACATCGCCCAACATTTGTCCGGCGGCAAAAGGCACGTCCCAGGTATAGTACCAAGTGAGACAAAAGTAAGCTGCTTTCTTGCACTGCTCCAAATAATGTTGCCGCTCTTTTCCTTTACTTACCTGCGCCAAGTAATACATTGCTGTAGAAGCATATAATGAAGCTTCTTTATCCTCACAATTCGCATCCAAGGTGGACGAAAAGTAATCCGATTTAGAAATGATTTCCCGCTCTAAATATCTTGCGGATTTTTGCGCCTGTTGAAAATATCCGCCCTGTTTAAAATAGACGGAAGCCATAACCAATGGCACTGTCGCTGAAGGTGTACTACCGCCGCTGCTATCCTTCACCTGTAGCTGATCGTCAAATTTACGTGGGAAACTCCCATCCTGCTGCTGGAGCTTGGCGAAGTTGCCAAGTAATTTTTTAATGCGCTGTTCCCATTCAGGATGCTTTCTACCCTTTTTCTTTTCGTAGCTGAGGTAGTTAAGTATTGCAAAGATCCCTTCCGACTGTCTCCGAATGCTGAATTCTTGTGGTTCGCTGTTATGTGTAAAATCAACGAACTCCCTGAAAAATCCATTTGCTGTAAATCCATGTTGCAGGTAGCTATCAAATATTGCTGTAGCGTTACGGACCAATTGCGTCTGTGCATGGGCTTCTCCATATTCAAGTGCATTGTATGCATTGAGCAATACCCGTCCCACGAATCCGACTTCCGCAGAGCCAGTATTGTTGCAGTCATCGGTACGCATATGGACACCAGAATAGTATTTTAGTTCTTTGTTCCCGACATAACTGTCCTTAAAGAAGTTTGCCAAAATACCTTTGGCTTGTTCCTGAGTATAAGCTGTCGGAAGTGTCGATGGCTGCTGTCTGTCGTACGAGTAGTTCCACACTTTGGACACAAAATCACCATAATTATCGGCCTGACCTTCGCTGATCTCCCAGGAAAGCTCTCTTGTTTCACCCTTTTCAAGTTTTTCAAAGGCAACGACCTCGGGAGCCAGTGTCAATTTTCGGAGATAAGTCTTGGGGGCTTCGTGATAAGGAAAGCCAAAGACCAAAGCGGAGGCACCATCAGCATTTTTAAATCCTGTAAATCCAAGATCAGTTTTGCCACTTAAAATCACCTCTCCACTTGGGTGTGTAGTCAAGGCATCTTGATTTATTTTATCTAATCTGATAACGGTATAATACGTATGGGAAGCCGCATTGAAAACGCCAGTCAAAGGTGTGCTAAGGCGATCTTCCCGAACCTGCCAGCTATCGCTGGTTTTAAAAGAAGGGGCTTCCTGCGGTGAACGCATATTTTTATGGTACCAAAAACCCGGCATCAGAAACTCGCTTTCGGCATGTGTATATTTTTTAATTTTAAATGTCTTTTCAAAATTAAAGTACACGCGTTCTTTGGCGGTCAAAACTACTTTAACAATAGTTTTCCCTTCATTTTTAACAACAGTCTGCTTCACATCCACTGGCATGGTCGCCGTGGACTCCAATGTCTGCCCACCTTTGTCGAGTAGTTCAAAGCGCTGGGCCGGATTGCCGGGAGACTTTAACAGGATCGCCTGGCTCATCTCCTGCGCGCTCAGAGCATAGGAGTTTGCGGCAAGTAATAAGGAAATTAAAAAGTGTTTTTTCATTCGAATAATTGTTTTTGAGTACCCATTTCTGGCTATGTATATTTTGCTGGTTTATTTTCTTTTTATTTTCGGTCGGATAATTTCGGTGGATATCTTCATAAGGGGAACCGCATCCGTTGTCCAGGTAACATCGGCAATATACATCGCCCGTGGATGGATACTATCTTTGCTATGATGCGCGTGAAAAACGATCTTGAGTTTCCCTTCCTTATCCAGAAAAAGTGCATTATGGCCCACACCAACCAAATCCGCAGGCAGCTGCAGAATTGGGTTGCCGTCATATTTTGTCCATGGCCCCGTGGGGGAACTTGCTGTGGCCAAGCCAATACCATAACGCTGACTTTCATAACTATTCGCCGAATAGGTCATATAATATAGGTTATTATGTTTAATGACAAATGGCCCTTCATTAACCAGTCCCCACACTTTTTCCCACTCCTGTGATACCGCAAGGTGCTGCTTCAGGCTACTGCTGTTAATCGTCTTCAGGTCAGCAGCAAGTTGCGCCGACCAAACTGCTGACCCATTATTAAAACGGACAAAATAGAGATAAGCTGTGCCATCATTGTCGACAAACAGGCTATTGTCAATGGCCTTTTCACTTGCTAGCATCGGTGTTTTGGGTTCCTGAACAAATGGCCCCAACGGTGACTCTGAAGTCGCTACACAAATATGTTCATTGGCGCTGTAATACATATAAAACTTCTTTTTATCCTTGATATAATAAATTTCGGGCGCCCAGAACCAGCGTCCGCCCCAGGAATCCTCACCTTTCAGTGCCAGTATATTTGATTTGGTCCAATAACGAAGATCATCCGAAGTATACACTTCGATACCGTTTTCGGCATTGGTACCGTAAGCGTAATAGGTACCTTCATGCAATAGTATAAATGGATCACCCAGTGGTACGGCTGGTTCGAATACAAAATCACTCTTTTCAGATTTTGAGCAGCTGAAGCTATAAAGTGAAAATAGCGACAGTAAACAGATATAAATTAGTTTTTTCATTTCCTATAAACTTTATACGGCCAAGCCATTAATAATTAGGGTTTTGCTTTACATTTGGATTATTGTTGACCTCATCTGAGGGAATCGGTAGTGAACGATGTTTCCCTAAGACAAAATTATTAAAGTCGGCATCCCTTTGTTTCAATTCGGCAAGTCCTTCTTGTGAGTCTACCATCCCCCAACGTTTTAGATCTGCCCAGCGATGTCCTTCTGTTGCCAGTTCCAATACTCTTTCAGTCTGCAATCTTTTCAGGAATGCGGTTTTATCGGTGGTTGCGCCAAGATAATTCACGGCTAATTTTGGCATATTTACACGTTCACGGACCCGGTCGACAAGGGCAACGGCCTCCGTTAATGAACCATTTGAGGCCACAATACATTCTGCATACATTAACAATACATCAGAAAAACGAATTATCCGCACATTTGTTGGGTTGTAATAGTCATCAAAATCACGAAAATAATCTGACCCATATTTTCTAAAAAAGACACGTCCGGGCCAATTGCTCCACTGGGCGGCATCACTTGTCAATCGATAGATTTTGTTATTATCCAGAAAATCGTTCTGCATACCATTATAAAATGCCGTATACCGCAAACGTATATCAAATTCATTGTCCATATTTTTTTCTTTCTTAAATGCATCAACTAACCAGGGGCGAAGTTCTCCATCTGTCCAACCAATGCCCGGAGGGGCAAAAAACTGTCCTCGGTTCAAGCCTAGATTAGGCCCCACATCTAAATCGCCATCACCGGCAGGAGACGGATTGGCATCTGAATATTGGATTTCAAAAACTGACTCCATATTATTCTCTTTCGCTTTATCGAAATTATCAAAATAATTGGCTGTCAAGTTATAATACCCCTTTCCGGCCCCTGTTACCAGCCAGGCCAAATCTGCCTTTGCTTCATTCCATTGATGCAGCTGCATATATGATTTTGCCCGAAAAGCAAGTGCCGCACCTTTGGTTGCCCTTCCTTTTTCGGAACCGCCCCATACTTCGGGCAATAAGCTTTCGGCTTTACTAAAGTCGGCTATTGCCTGCGCATAAACCTCTGCTTCGGTATGGCCCTCCGGTTGAATTCCTGGGGTTGAAGGTTCCAATACAATTGGAAGACTAGGATTGGTACCGCCCCATAATAGCGCAAGGTAGTAATAATATAATCCCCGCAAGAAATACGCTTGCCCGAGAATCGGTCCCTGATCAGCTGGATTGGCAAATGTAATATCCGGGGTATAATGCAGCACTTGATTTGCACGGAAAATAGCCTCATAGCAATCGCGATAGGTCCAGGCATTTCCTTCCCAGAAGTTGTAGTTATTGTACCGAAACTGTGTCCATTCTTTAAGCTCAGCCCAAGGACTTTGACTAAATCCTTCATCTGAGGTTAGATCCAAACGAAACCACATCCAGCGGCTAAAGGTGCCCGGTTTATAGAACATATTGTACACTGCGTTGACCCCACGTACCGCATCTTGCTCGGTTTTCCAATAGGTCTTTACGGTAATGGTATTGGGATTTTCCACATCCACTTTGCAGGCTTGCATCAGGCCCGCCGCCAATAAAATATAGAGTAGCTTTTTCATTGCGTTCAAAGATTAGGTTAAAAAGTAATTTGGGCTCCGAAAGTGAAACCTTTGGCATTGGGAAATGCGCCACCATCATAGCTTCGATCCCAAATATTGCCATTCAAAAACTCGGGATCCAATCCGCGATAGGAGGTAAAGGTGATCAGGTTCTGTGCATTGACATAAAACCGAACCTGATTCAAGGTTTTACCTAACAGCGTTCGCGGCAGATTATACCCCAATGCGAGCTGTCTGATCTTAACATAATTCCCATTCTCTAACCAACGGTCCTGATCGCCCCGGACATTTCGGGAATCCGCATAAATGGGACGCGGGTCTTTGGCATTGGGATTTTCTGGAGTCCAAGGATCATAATCGGCGCGGTAGTTTGAATTGTCGTCAAAACGGTCGTACGCACTGCGTGGCCCATTAAAGGATTTGAAGCCAAATGCACCTGTCAATTGTACCTGAAAATCGAAGCCTTTGTACGCTAGGCCTAGATTCATCCCCAATTGATATAATGGTATGCTCCGCCCTAAATACTGCCGATCGGCATCTGTAATCTGTCCGTCATCATTAAAGTCTATATATTTAACATCGCCTGGTTTGGCATTCGGCTGAATCAATTGCCCTTGACTATTTTTATATGCCTGTACTTCATCGTCTGAACGGAAAAGACCATCCGTTTTGATCAGATACCAGTTACCGATGGAGCTGCCAACTTTGGATTTTGTATCCCATTGCGTAAACTCCTTTTTGTCATACCCTAATTTGAGGATCTTATTCTTGATATAGGATGCATTGACGCCGATCTGATAACCGAATTCACCAATATTATCACGCCATTCCGTTGCAAGTTCAATACCCGCATTGCGCAGGGAGGCAGCATTCACATAAGGATTTCCGCCGTTGTTGCCCGTAGCCATTAAGATCTGCATAGGTGTCAATACATCTTTGGTTTCTTTGATAAAATAATCCACAGATAGATGGAGCTTATGGGAGAATAACTGGGCGTCAAATCCGGTATTCAACTGCGCGACCTTCTCCCATTTGAGATCGGCATTGGCCAGTTTGACCTGGGTCATCCCGTTTTGGACCGTCTGATCAACACCAAAAGCTGCCTGCGGAAAAACATTGATGAAAGAAACCCAGTCCCAAACGCCGATATTGGAGGTCCCCAAAACACCGTAATTGGCGCGCAGCTTTAAATCATTGATCCAGGGTACGTGAAAAAAATCTTCCTTACTCATACGCCAGCCCCCGGAGACAGACGGGAAATAGCCCACTCGGTAATCCGGATTAAATTTAGAGGATTCGTCGCGGCGCATGGTAAAACTAAACAGATACTTATCGTCATAAGTATAATTAACCCGACCAAAGACGGAAAATAACTTTTCGAGATCTTGATAATTACCGGTCTTTGGGTTGTCCAGTGCAGCATCCAAGTTGGTAAAATAGTTTTTTCCAGACATGAGCACATTATTTTTCGTTCCCCACAGCTGTTCATAATTAGAGGTCTGATAACTGATACCCGCAACGGCAGAGACATCATGCTTATCAAACTTCTTCGCATATTCTAAAGTATTGTCATACACCAACCCACGGTATTGGGCCTGGTTTTTATTTAAGGAGGATGGATCATAAGGCTGGTTGTAGGTCCAGAAACCTTCCTTTCGGAGATACATGTGACGATCATTACTCAGGTCAAAGCCAAAATTAAAACGGTATTTGAATGACTTGAACAGTTCCAATTCGGTAAATACATTCCCTCTGGTCCGCAGGTTACCATTTTCCGTTTGCTCAAAATCTTCTTTGGCGAAAGGATTGGTTCCAAAAGTGACATCCCGATTCCCATCGCCAATACCATATCCTCCTTTGGCAATGTTATTTTCATCGTAGATTGGAATGGTTGGCAGCATACGATAAACGTCGACAATGGGATTGGTATTGAGTTCATGTACATTAAAATTACTCAGCACAATATTTTCGCCGATACTTAATTTGACGTGCTCTCCAAAGTTGCGTGAAGTAGACATATTGGAACGTAGCGTAAAACGTTTACTGGATGTTCCGATCGTGGCTCCCGTATTGGACTGATAATTACCCGAAATATAATAACGGCTTTCTTTGCTTCCGCCTGAGAAAGCGATCTGCTGATCCTGCAGCCAACCTGTTTTGAATACCTCTTCCTGCCAATCGGTAGTGCCCTCGAAATGGTTGGCCGATTGCCTATTGCCATTGCTAAATGCCAGATCATTCAAACTCAGCCATAGATTTCGGTCGGCTAAGTTATAACGTGGCAGCCATTGTGCTGTGGCCCGGGAGGAAAGCTCGATTTTCATCTGCCCTTCTTTACCCTGCTTGGTTGTTATGATGATAACACCATTCCCAGCCCTCGAACCATAGATCGCAGCTGCGGAGGCATCTTTCAGCACCTGAATACTCTCAATATCATTGAAATTAAAATCCCGGTTTGCTCCCGATACAACCCCGTCGACGACATATAAAGGAGTGCTTGACCCAAATGTCCCGGTACCACGGATCTCAACTTTACCTTCTGCCCCCGGATTGCCTGCCGTGCGTACACTGAGCCCGGGTAAAGTTGCCAAGGCATCCCCTACAGTCCCTGTTACCGTGGTATTTTTCATCTCCTTTGGATTAAAGACCGAAACAGCACCCGTCAGATCCGATTTTTTGATCGTCTGATACCCAATCACGACAACTTCTTCCAGGTCTTTGTTTTCTTCCTGAAGTGTGACATCTAAGGTCGCCGCACCGTTAAATAAAATTGTTTTGGAATGAAAACCGATCAAAGAGAAGATCAGCTCCTGCCCGTTGCTGGCAGCAATCGTATAATGGCCGTTTTCGTCCGTCGTCTTCGCGGTCCCTGATGCTTTTATGGTGACGGTTACACCTGGCAACGGCCGCCCCGATTCACTCGATACCCTCCCTTGAAGGTTACTCGTTTGTGACTTTACTGCTAAGGATAGCAAGCACAAGAAAAGAATGAAAAATTTTCCCTTCATAATTTGATTTATTAGCGTATAAAACTGGTTATTATAAATAGGCAAAGACAAGAACCCATGGCCGGATTCTATCTTAAACCTATTTCAAATGTAACAGGCGTTACAGAAACAAAGTAGCAGATATGATCCAAAAAATGGTAAAAATAAGTCATTCCCGCTTTTTGACCAGTTTATACATCTTTTAACCGACAATTACCATTTATCGGTTATCGGTCATATCAACAGAATCATTTATTAGTTTTATTTTAGTTGATATGAAAGGGGCGCTCATTTTTGGCATTATTTTTTTGTATCTGGTCTGTTCGGTCACCTGCCAGGCACAACGTTATTCAAATTTTCATTTTAGAAAGTTGCAAGTGGAAGACGGTCTTTCTGAAAATACGATCTATTGCATTGTCCAGGACCGGCAAGGATTTATGTGGTTCGGGACAAAAGACGGATTGAATCGATACGATGGAAATAGTTTCAAAAATTACCATTACCAACCGGAAAAAAAACAGTCACTGGGGAATAATTTTGTCCGAAGTATCACTGAGAAATCGCCAAGTCACTTGTATATCGGAACCGATGACGGTTTGTATATCATGGACAAGGTTACAGCATCCTTTCAAAAGATTGAGCTTAGCATGAGCGGCAAAGGAACGTTTAACTCAGCGATCAATGCCCTTCATGTCGACCGGCAAGGAAATCTTTGGATTGCGACCATGTCGCAGGGAATCTGGAAATATAATCCAAGTACAAATAAAGTTGCGCAGATACAACTGAATGGAGCCACATTGGGGCAAAATGCAACTTGGGCCATTCTACAGGATCGTTCCGGCGTTATTTGGGCAGCCACACGTCTCGGACTCCTTCGTTTCAACAACCAACAGGCACATTTTAACATCGTCGGCCCGCTATTCAGCGAAGTGGGAGATTCTCAATTTGAAATTCTTTCGATGTGGGAAGACCCTAAAGGAGACCTATGGTTAGGTACCTGGTCACAAGGCTTGATCCGTTATAACAAACAGTCTAACGAATTCAGTCGCTTTCTAAATAAGACCAGCCATCCCTATGTTACGCACATCCGTGCGCTACGAGAATTTCGCGAAAACCAGCTTCTCGTTGGTTCAGATGACGGACTCTTCCTATTTCACACCGAAACGGGAGCATCCGAACGATTAGACGTACCCTATTACAAACATGGTCTAAGTGACCAGAATGTATACTCCATTGCGCGGGATCGCGAAAATGCCATTTGGATCGGCACCTACTTTGGTGGAATTAATTATCTCAATACAGCATTACTTTCCGTAGAAACTTTTTTCCCGGATATTCTTCCCGGATTTCTGTCCGGAAAAGCTGTTAGCCAATTTTGTGAAGATACGAAAGGAAACCTGTGGATAGCCACAGAGGATGGTGGCATCAACTACTATGACAAAAAAAAGAAGCAAATTTCGCAACCAATAAAAGCGTCTTATCATAATACCCATGCCCTGCTTTTAGATGGCGATCATCTTTGGATCGGCACTTTTTCCCGGGGACTCGATCGTTACAATCTGACAACTGGTCAACGCCAAAATTTCCGTCATGACGCCAACAACCCGGAAACAATCAATGATGATTGCATCTTTTCGCTGTTTAAAACAAAAAATGGGGATCTTCTAATAGGAACTCCCGTCGGACTCAGTCGATATGATCAACAAAAAAAGAAATTTGTCCGTATCCCTGAAGTCACCCAGTTTATCTATGACATCAAAGAAGATGATGAAGGTAATATCTGGCTCGCCTCGTACCAATCAGGCCCCATAAAATTTGACCTACGCAAGCAAGCCTGGATTCATTATAGCTTGATCCGACCAAAGGATCCCATTTCGTCCAGCAAACTAACCAGCATTTATATTGATAGCCAACATCGGTTGTTATTTTCGAGTGAGGGAAAAGGAATATTTATTTATGACAAGACGAAGGATAGCTTTCGAAATATCGGGCAAGCCCAAGGATTGCCCAACAATGTGATTTACGGCATACTCGATGATGCCTTGGGTAACCTTTGGCTTAGCAGCAACAAAGGCATTATCTGCTTTCACCCTGACAGTCCCCAAAATTACAAACTCTATACGACGGAGAATGGGTTCTCAACGAATCAATTTAATTTCAAAGCATCTTTCAAATCAAAGGATGGCCGATTTTATTTTGGTGGGATCAATGGGTTCACAAGTTTTTACCCCGATGAAATTAGCTCAGTTAAAAATCAAGCTGTACCAAATGTTTTCATTACGGAGATACAATTACTGAACAAGCATAACCCTAACTTAGAAAAAGACATTCAGGTTCAATTGAACAAGAACGAAAAGATTGTACTAACTCACCATTTTTCTTCATTCAATATCTCCTTTGTGAGCTTGAGTTTTGCGTCACCTTCCAAGAATCAATATGCTTATAAACTGGAGGGAGCTGATGACGAGTGGACTCTCGCCGGTAATACGAAAAGTGTGAGTTATGTCAATCTTTCGCCAGGGACATATGTTTTTCATGTAAAGGCATCCAATAATGACGGTTTATGGAATGAAAAAGGTACGGCGGTACAAATTGAAATATTACCGCCGCTATGGCGCTCCATTCCTGCAAAAATAACGTATGCGCTCCTGTTCATCGCATTGTGCTATATTTGTCTGCGGTATTATATTATAGCGAACAAACGTAAGCAAGCTCGTCATTTAACGGCTTTCCAGTCTGAACAGGAACAAAAATCCTTCCGATCAAAAATTGATTTCTTCACCAATATCGCGCACGAGATCCGTACGCCTTTGAGCTTAATTACAGCCCCTCTAGAAGAAATACTCCTATACAAAAATGCAGATAAAGAAACCATGCATAATCTCCGGATCATAGAGAAAAATTGTGCGCGTCTTACCGTACTGATCAATCAGCTACTTGACTTTCGCAAAATGGACGAAAACGGACAGCCGTTAAGTCTGGAGCCTGTCAATTTGCGAAATTTGGTAGAAGATCTTTACGATAGATTCAGAAAATCAATCCACCGCAACAAAGTTCGCTTCGATCTATCAATTCCTCAGGATCACGACCTGATTATCGAAACCGATTTGGATGCTGTCATGAAAATTGTAAGTAACCTACTTACCAATGCGACGAAATTCGCTTATTCCTATATCTCGATCGGGCTAGAAAAAAACGCAGACAATTCTCTCACGATTACGGTCTCGGATGATGGTCCGGGAATACCGGATGATTTTAAAAAGCTTGTATTTGATCCTTTTTATCAGCTTAGCACGAATAAAGACCGCAGCGGAACGGGCATCGGATTATCCTTGGTCAAACATCTGACAAACCGGCTGGGGGCTGAGATAAAAATTGAAGATATACACCCCCGAGGCACCCGGTTTATCTTTACGATCACCAGTATTCAGCTAAGCCCTAAAGTGGTCATTCCAAACATGACGGAAGAGCCCATAACCCAGGATAAGGCTGAATACAATCTTACCCAGATCCTGGTCGTAGATGACAACCCGGACATCACAGATTTTATTCGCCATTCATTAGCAGCTTCTTATCATATTGATATTGCGGATGGTGCAGCAATGGCCTTGGCGATGTTGGACAATAAAGTTTATCATCTTGTGATCTCCGATATTATGATGCCAGAGATTGATGGGATTACATTTGTAAAACGTTTAAAAAACGACATTAACTACTCACATATTCCTGTCATTCTACTATCCGCCAAAATACAAAATGCGACAAAAGTTGAAGGTCTACTCTCCGGTGCTGACGTATTTATTGAAAAACCTTTTTCGATGAGCTTTTTAAAGGCACAGATCAGCAGCCTATTGCAAAACCGAAAATATCTATTGGATAATTTCCATGCCTCGCCATTGTCCCCTTATTCTTCCTTAACGACAAATGTCCATGATGAGGCTTTCTTAACACAGCTCAATGCTGAAATCGAAAAACATCTTTCAGACGAACAATTCAATGTAGAATCACTGGTGGATATATTTAAAATCAGCCGTTCTAATTTTCAACGAAAATTAAAAGCGATCAGCGGGACCTCTCCTGGCGACTATGTAAGAAATTACAGACTAAAGCGCGCCTGTACATTACTGATTGAATCAGATTACCGCATCAATGAAGTGGCGTTCTTGGTTGGGTTTAGTTCAGCTTCCTATTTTACGAAAGCCTTTATAAAAGCGTTTAATTTAACGCCAAAAGAGTTTATTCAACAATCGCGCTTATCAGCAAAGTAAGGCATAAATCGTTCAAACAATTGCGCGGTCAATTAATACTTAATATGCCTCACACAAAAGAGTTCAACGCGTATTGTACACGATTATTTCGAATAAGCTGTTTTGGGATATAATTGCCTGAACGCGTTGTAAACTGCCTGATGAATAACGGTTGAATGCAATTCTTCGGCCATATAGTCAAAAATAATAGCCGTCTTTTTATGCTTGCGTAGGATATTATAAAATGCTTCGGCGTCCTGATACATTTTAAGATCTTCTTCTTTGTTGGGAACCCCAAGATAAACCCGCACCTTTTTTCTCAGATTAGCATCCAACAGCTTCTCGGAATTTTTCAACAATTCCTGTTGCCCCCACCATAAACTGGGACTAATGATAATATAATTATCAAAAAGATCAGGTTGTTTGAGTAAGACTTCTGCTGAGAAAAGTCCAGCCAAAGACTCCCCGATTACTGTTCTTTCCGCTTTTGTTCTATAGTTTTTACCGATATAAGGCAACAATTCATCTTTAAGGAATGTGATATACTTTTGCGATCCACCGTAGGCAGGAAAGCTGGCTTTTTGAAAACCTTCTTTCTCTAAAAAATCAATATTGGGAACTGCGAATGTAAAATCACGTCTTCGGGTATTGCCTTCAATACCTACCACAATACTATTCGGAAACCGTGCTATCCAAGGTTGTGTATCAAAACGAACAATCCCGACGATATGAAAAAAGTCTTCATCCATACCACCGTCGAGGACATAGACGACCGGATAGGTCAATGTATCATTTTCGACATAATTATTCGGAAGATAAATATTGATTTTACGGTCTTCATTTAAAATATGAGAATGGAGGAAAATTGATTTACCGATGGTCAAATCACCACTTTCGGCCTGTCCAACAGCACCATAATGGCAAATGAGTATGATTAAAAGAACAAAAATTATACGCTTCATATTCGAATACTATATTAAAAACATACCTGATTTCACAAAGCAGATCCTGATTGAAAGGATATGCTGTAGCGATAACCCATAATAACCTCGAAAGTAAGTGTAAAAATCAATAAAAAAAACAATTTTTAGTATTTCCCACGGCTAATATGTGAATCCTTTCAGCTATGTAAGCATTATGTTATCCGCTCACATTCGTAGCCCCAGTCAAACATCAGTTTCGTAATGTGATGGACATCAATATCCGAATAAGTAGACTCAATTCTTAAAATATTTTCTTCGTCATCAAGATCAAAGTTTATTTTATACGCGGCGAACAACCCCAGAAATGCCGTAATGATTTGTTTTGCGTCTTTGTATTTGCAGACATTTGTTTTAAATATTTCAACTCTTTTCATCATATTCTGCTTAAATTTTTGAGGTACTTCCACACTGTTTTTAGGCACGAGAATTATTGGAAGGTATCTCAGCGTGTTGTTATTTTATTGTTTATTGGCCGTAAATCGCCCAAATACTTCAGATCAACTTTAGATACCGAATCCGTGCAATAAACATTCGAAACAGCCGGAAAACCTTCGTTATCTTTCTTTTTCTCCATATTTGAAAAAAGCGCTACAAGTGACAGGAATAAAAAAATAATCAATGCATTAAAAAGATGTACCATACCAAATAGAAACTAGATTACTAGTGTCTAATTTCCAAAAAGCGCCCATGTCTTTCCAGTTGTTTTCGGTAAAAGGTAGGTATAGCTCGGTAAACGGTCACTTTTCCCCCTTTAACACCTAAAAGTTTTTTACTTCTAAGCATTCTTTTGCAACAAAATCCGATGGATATCTTATATTATACGCTCGGCTATGATACTTTCGGGAAGCGGCTCCTCGATAAAAGTCGATATCATTGTTATTGGTAATATCCAATTTTAAGGCAGCTCCACTCTTGATGTTATTGACAAAGCCATTTGGTTAAACGGCGATTATAAAAAACAGGTTCAATATCGAGGCGGTATCATAAATGAAATTCACAATTAGAAATCAGAATTAAATTTGGGAGGATAGCTTTTTAATTACAAAAATTGACTTTTGATACAGCCTCTTCAGAATAAAGTCAATCTTTCTTTAAAACACCTTTTTTTACGCCATCATCAATCAAACCTTCGGCATACTCCCATAATACATTGGCCCCTGCTTTGATAACACTCTTTTTTGCATAAACCTTATTATAGTTCACACCAGGTTCATTCCAGGTGCCGCCGTTGTTGGAGCTATTCTGCAACAGTGGTTCTAAACGATCCATTGCCCTTGCAAATTTTGCTTCTTGGGTTTCTCCAGCTTCAAACTCTTCCCAGATGTTAATAAGATCTTCGGCTTGAGACTCCGGTAAAAGGCCAAATATTCTGTTGGCAGCCAAGCGCTCCTCCTCCGTATTGCTATGCGCTTTTTGTGTATCGTAGATAAAGGTGTCGCCTGCATCAATTTCGACAATATCATGAATCAGTACCATCTTAATAACTTTCAGTAGGTCCACAGATTCATCAGCGTGTTCAAATAAAATCATCGCCATCAAAGCTAAATGCCAGCTATGTTCCGCATCATTCTCATACCGGTCACTATTGAAAAGCTTAGTCTTTCGTTGAATGTATTTAAGTTTATCAATTTCCTTGATAAAGTCAATCTGTCTTAATAATTTTTCTGGAGTCATAGCAATTCTATTTTCATGTTTACGATATACAAAATTAGGACATTAATAAGTTCCCTCAATTGTCAAATGGCAATTAAGGGATAACTATTCCGACAGCTAACTTTATTGACATCCGTCGGACAAATTTGAGCTCGCAAATCAGTGTAGTTTTGTTAAATTTGATAAACATCAAATCCCATCCTGACGCATGAAGAAAATAGGATTTTTATCTTTTGGGCATTGGTCCAAACATCCGGCTTACAGCACACAGACAGCAAGCGACACCTTGCTTCAGTCCATCGATCTGGCCGTAGCAGCAGAAGAAATAGGTATAGACGGGGCTTACTTTAGAGTACATCACTTTGCCAACCAGCTTGCATCACCTTTTCCCTTACTTTCGGCTATTGGTGCAAAGACCAGTACAATTGAAATAGGTACCGGAGTGATTGATATGCGCTATGAGAATCCGCTATACATGGTGGAAGACGCTGGAGCAGCTGATTTAATTTCAGAAGGCCGATTACAATTGGGAATTAGTAGGGGTTCACCCGAGCAGGTGATAGACGGATGGCGCTATTTTGGTTATGAACTTGCTGAAGGGGAAACCGATGCTGATATGGGACGTAGGAAGGCGCTGGAATTTCTGGAAAAGCTTAAAGGTGTAGGTTTTGCCGAGCCCAACCCTTACCCGATGTTTCCGAACCCACCGGGCTTACTCAGGCTAGAGCCACATGCCGCCGGGCTACGTGACCGCATCTGGTGGGGAGCAGCCTCAAATGCAACAGCAATAT
Source organism: Sphingobacterium prati (assembly GCF_013167215.1). Lineage (GTDB taxonomy): Bacteria > Bacteroidota > Bacteroidia > Sphingobacteriales > Sphingobacteriaceae > Sphingobacterium > Sphingobacterium prati. Next base: position 56,479 of record NZ_JABJWY010000006.1, on the reverse strand, counting down.
GGGCAGCTCAGAATAGAATGCACTTACAGAGTTCGACATTGAAGTACGATGAAAATGGAAAACCTTTTCATGTACAACAGGCTGAGCAGATACGCTTATATAAAGAAGCATGGAAAGAAGCAGGGCATCATGGGGAGCCGAGAGTTTCCGTGAGTCGCTCAATTTTTGCGTTGGTAGATGACTTAGACCGCTATTATTTTGGGCAGGAGTCGGATCGAGCTGATAAAATTGGGTTCATCGAAGCGGACAAACGTGCTATTTTTGGCCGCAGTTATGCCGCCGAGCCTGATCAACTTGTGAAAGAACTCGCTCAGGATGAGGCAATCCAAGAAGCAGACACCGTCCTCTTAACAATTCCAAATACCTTAGGTGTAGATTACAATATCCATGTACTATCCGCTATTTTGGAACATGTCGCACCTGAATTAGGCTGGCGTTAGCGCTCTTATACAAATGATAAACAACATTCGTTACAAAACCAAAATCGCAGTAATCGGTGCTGGCCAAGCGGGTCTTTCTTCAGCTTATCATCTGAAAAAACTGGGGCTGGAAATTAATCGGGACTTCATTATTCTGGATGAAGCTCCTTCCCCCGGCGGAGCATGGCAATTTCGATGGCCTTCACTGACACTGAGTACCGTAAACAAAATCCATGACTTGCCGGGCATGTCGTTTGAAGAAACATTAAAAAATAATGAGACTGAAGTGCAGGCAAATATTGCTGTTCCACATTACTTCGATCTTTATGAAAAGAGATATGGCTTGGAGGTGTATCGTCCAATCAAAGTGGATCGCGTATCTTTATATGGACAACGTTTCCACATAGACACTGCTAAGACCTTATTTTCTGCGGAGGGCATTATAAACGCAACAGGCACCTGGGAGAGCCCATATATTCCATATTATCCGGGAGCAGATTTATTTCACGGACAACAACTGCATACGAAAGACTTCAAAACAGCGGACTATTTCAGAGGTAAGCATGTTATCATTGTCGGAGGTGGTATTTCGGCCATCCAGTTGCTGGATCAAATTTCAACTGTGACGACCACAACTTGGGTGACGCGACGACCACCTCTGTTTCGCGAAGGTCCGTTTGATGACATGGCTGGCCACAATGCTGTAGCAATGGTCGAAGAACGTGTCAGACAGGGCTTGCCGCCATTGTCGGTAGTATCAGTAACAGGACTCCCCTATTCCACTGAAATTCAGGCGATGGAAAAACGAGGTGTGCTCAAAAGATTTCCGATGTTCAGCGAAATAACCGAGACTGGTGTAAAATGGGAAGATGGCAGAGAAGAAAAAGCTGATATTATCCTGTGGAATACGGGATTTAAAAGTTCATTGAAACATTTAGACCCAGTATTGCCTAAAGAAGAAAATGGGGGCATCCTAATGGATGGACGACTTGCTACGATGGTTGCTAAGGAACCTCGAATTCATCTGGTGGGTTATGGCCCCTCTGCCTCCACGATCGGAGCCAACCGCGCCGGAAGTGCGGCAGCAAGGGAACTTGTAAAAACACTGAATCTTTTGTAGAGTTATTTAAGTCTATTTGAAGTCTCATCCAAAACTAGTTATCACGATGGATATCCAAAACATTGTTCAAAGTCAATCTACACTGTTTGTCAAAGATATCCTCGTATTTGAAAACAAGGACGATGTGGAAACAGTGCTACCGTTTTTTGCAGATGGGTACCCGGGACTTCTATTCCATCAAACCGAAAATGGTTTGACCATACAGCCGCATGGCAAAAAAATGCCAACAATCTTCTTATATGGTCAAACGATCAAGCCCATAGCTATAGAAGTGAATGGCCCCTTTCAAATTATTATTTTTCAGTTTTATCCATTTGTTTTACGCGCGTTCTGGGGGATCAATCCCGAAGATATAAATGACAGGTGCCATGATCTAACTAATGGGCACGAAAATGAGATCAATAAGATGATTTCTGAGATCCTATTGGTACCAACTATACCGGAAAAGATCACGATTATCGAAAATTTACTGCTCGATTATTTTGAACAGAAAAGAAATAAGCTCGATTTTTTAATAAGAGAAGTAATTCAATATATTATCGACAGCAAGGGTACTATTCCCATCAAAGAAATTGCTAAAAAAGAAAAATTGAACATCCGGACACTCGAACGAAGATTTCTCAAAGAAACAGGCATTTCTGCAAAGCAATTTGCGAAAATAGTCCAATTTCAGTCTTCGCTCAACCAACTGACGACAAAAGATTTTAGCAAAAAAAGTGATATCGTCTATGCGAATGGCTTCGCCGACCAATCACACTTTATCCGGGTATTCAAAGCCTTTACAGGAATGACTCCAAATACATTTGGTAAAATGTAGTATTGTCGTTTTTATTCTATTTTGGAAGCTTATTGATGACGATTTTTGATAAAGGAAATTAAATAAAATCGCTACTCTTTTAAATTCGACTGCAATGAAATTACATGAAATCACGATAGCAGCAGCAGCAATCACTTCAGCATTAATATCAGGCCTGTTTTTCGCATATACATTCTCTGTCAATTTAGGACTTCAGAAACTGGATGACAAGACTTATCTGATGGCGATGCAAAACATCAACAGAGAAATCTTAAATCCAGTATTTTACAGCTGTTTTCTGGGGGCACCATTATTGTTAATTACTTCGTCAGTCCTGTATTTTGACCTTTCATCTCCGAAATTCTATTTGATATTGACGGCATGCTTAAGTTATATTATCGGTGTATTTATGATTACCGGCGCCAAAAACGTTCCCTTAAATAATCAACTGGATTCGTTCGATCTTTCAAAAGCATCATCAGATGCCATACACCAGATGCGCCTTCTAATTGAGGATCCCTGGGTATTCTGGAACAATATCCGAACTGTATTCTCCTTTATAACTTTATTTTGCCTCATCATCAGCCTTATCTTTTTCAGAACCAAAGATTAAGGAAAAATATAGGCATTCGCTCAAATTATATAATTTTGTAATATCCTTAGCAGGCAGTTCCGCTCTATTTTTAGACCTCTTTATTGCTTAATCCACTCGCTATTGTGCTTTCTCCCACAACCAACAAGACCAAGCGTCTTAGAGGTTACAATATTACAGGCAATTGATTATTCGAAAAGCGAAAAAAGCAAAAGAGCTCACGGATTTAAATTCGTTCACAACGAATTTAAATCCTGCAACAAAGGGCAGCATATTCTATTGTACTTTTATAAAAAATAAGGACAAAAAGTCCGAATGAAATGATCATTATCTTAAACTAATCAAAAACAATAAAACTATATTTCCATGAAAACACAAAGAATAATCGCCGCCACGCTCGCTGCATCTGTAAGTTTAATATCCTTATCATCATGCAATGGCACATCAGTAGATACGATCAAAGCAATGGAATCCAGCTATGACAATCACAACAAAACTATTGAATTAATTGGTGAATTTGATGCTCCTTCCTTTACCTTTTCATCGGGTAAATCAAAGACAATGGCAATGAATTTTATTGTGAAACCGCATGCGATCAGTTCCGAAAAATTCACAGCATTTAGCGTGATACTACCTGTTGGAACAGAAAACAACAATGTTCTATTTGAACTTCCGGCAGATCAAAAGAACTATACGCTCAAAAATTTCAATGTTATTGATAAAAATGGTGAGAAAATCAATCTTGACACACATACTACGTTTAAAATGACCGGCACCGTACATTACAGTGAATTAGAAAAACCTGAAGGTGAGCGCGACAAAACCAATTTCAACTACAGGATAACGGACGTAACATTTGAAAAAGAATAAGAACGATCAAACACATAACAAAATTTAAAGAAATGATAAATATTGAGCTTGGAAACAGTTTTTCATTTGGATGGGTAATTATTGCAATTGCCCTGATTATGGCCCTGGGGATCTACATCGCTTACAGAAAACAGCAAGTGATTAAAATAAAATACCTAATCGCAGTGATCATTATGTTGGTTATAGGAATAAAATGGCTTTTTGAAAATTAAAACGACGAGTAGGCTGGCAACTCGGTACAAACTAATCCTGAAGACAACCCGGGTAAGTAGAAAAACTTTCATAGTTGAATAGATTTATTTTTGTAAATTCAAATTTGAAAGTGCACGCGATCGCGATCGGCACCGAATGTCAAAAGTCAGTTTACGATGAAGTTTATTTTCGCTTTTATTATTTTTTTCTTTTTCTCCTGTGTATTCGCTCAGGAACGTCCGCAATTTGTCCCTTTTAAATTCGAAGGTAAATTAGGCATATTGAACGTTTCGGGAACGGAACTTGTTTCTCCCGATAGTTTTATAAACGGTCCCGGTAATTATGATGTGGTTGGCGATTTTCAAAGCTATATCGTAGCGAAAAATGAAGGGGGGGACGAGGTCATTGATGCCTACTCAGGGAAAGCACAGTTTTCGGGGTACTTGGATAGGACCTGCGGCCGTTTGAGAATCAAGAACGACAGTTATTATCACTTTGAATTGAATGGAAACTCTGTTCTACTAAGGCCAGGAAATTCACCAATACGGCTTGCTACACACTATAAAAAAATTGAACCAAATATTGACGCTTGGGACAATGAAAGTTTAGATGGCAAACAATATCTCTGGGCATTGAAAACAGATGAAACCTACGATGTTTTAACTCCCGATAATAACTTTGCGCCCATTAATTCTTTACCCAGTTTTGAAAGTTTTGATCTCATATATCGAATAAATGAAAATGCTCCCATGACGCTGATCGGGTTTGTGCTAGGAAGCAAAACCGCGATCCAACGTGTGTTCGGTCAGAAATACGGTATTCCCGAATCGAACCTTGCGGTTGAAATTTATAACACTGATTTTAGCAAGTTAGGTACCGTCGCTTATGAACGTGATGCAATCGCACAATTACTCAATCAAGAAATTGAACTGCAGGGAAGCATGATACCACCGCCGAGCATATCAAACCAGATAGTTACCCCTCAAAATAAAGCAATTGTATTGAACAATGAATTTAGCCTAATACCAGCAAAAGATGATCAAACACAACTGATACTCGTCAATACACAGCAAGGGAACCTTCCTGTTCTGGGAAATGACCGCTTCGATTATAGATATATCAGTACACCCAAAAGTTTAAAGGCTCTTTTGCAAATCAGACATGCTGAAACTGGGACTTTCTTTTATTTTGATTTTAACGGACTCTATTTTCCAAAAGGAATCCCTTTAATCCCAAAAAATTACAGAAAGTGGAAATGATAAATTCGTAATGTCCCTGATGGTATGTGACCGGCACAACACAACTCGAAATTCATCGCGTACGATCTATTCTTTCAATTTGTCAGAATTGAAAGCAATGAACATGCAAGAATAATGAGCAACCAATTTTCTTTATGTACGTTATACGTAATAGCGCATATAATATATACTGTTCGACGCTATGACATCATACATTAGACATGTTCACCGACCTTCAATCCACCGCCAAATATAGCAAATAAAACTAATTTAATTAGTTTTATTTGCTATATTATTTAGTTTAAAAATTAACAGGCTGTAACTATGTATTTTAATTTCCAAAAATATAAAGCTGTGCATCATTTCAGCCTGCTTAAGGTGGAGAAAGTGGTGGGTCAAGACAAGCCTTATAATGAGCGGCTGATATCAACAACATTAAAGATCTGATCCACATCATCCAAACTGACTTCAAAATCTGGATAGGTAGCTTTATCTAAATTGAGAGAACGTAGTGTAAGGATTCCATTGGTGACATCGTGGTTGGCTATTTCCTTAATAATTACTCCTTCATAGCGATGTACGATGACCCAATATCTATATTTATGGGTATGGAATTTTGATTGCCATAGTTCACGCTTAATCAGACGTCCAGTAACAATATCACCATCAAGGACACTAGCGTCAGTCCCATCAGTCATACTATCTCCACTAACTTCAAAAGAACGGTAAGCACCTTTGTGAAATTCATTTACCGTAATAAAATGCGCCGGTAAATCGTCCATGTATTCCGCATCTGAAAAACCCGAAAGATAACCAGCTTTTGCCTTCTCGGTAACAAGCTTGGTCTGCATCAGATAACGTCCCGGAGATACCTCAAAGAATATATTGTTTTTATTTTCATCAATAAACTTAACATCATTAGAAAAATATCCAATGGACTTACCGTTTCCTACATTGATCATTGAAATAGTATCAGACTGAGAAGCTCCAGGCTCATTTCGTTCTCCTTTCCCATAGAGCAACCAATCGTATTGAACTTGAGGAAAAGCATTTTGAATCCTGGTTTTCATCGTAAGACCAATCGGATATTCACCTTTCTTGATACGCGAATATACCTGCTCGCGCACGCCCAATATGCCCGCAAACTCCCGGTTGGTAATCCCCATCTCCAAGCGCAAAACTTCAAAATTATTAGCTGGATAAGTTTCCATGTTTTTATAGGATATTTAACAAATGTTACACTAAATCATAACAATCTGACACTAAGTTACACAACTTATTAAACCTAAACAAATAAATAAACAAAATAAATACATTAATATTTGATTATCAAATAATTAATACTAAACAAATAAGTTTAACACTTTTTAAAAAGCATAAATTATTCAGTAAAATAATCATAAAAACGCTTGAATGATTAACAAATTTGTTTAACTTTGTTTAACAATATATATTCATAATGACAGATCGCTCAGCGGCACTATCACCAGCAGGAAAAAGGCCACTCGTGGCATGTATTAAAAGACGATAAGACAGAGAAAATAATATTCATTTTAAAACATCAAATATGCAACGCTTCTTCACAACAAATTCACAGCTAGAAAGGTCCTTCGCATTGAACCAGGGTTATATTAGTACCCAGGACATTCATCCAAAACAGACACAGCAGGTAGAGTTTATGTCAGTTCTACTTCCACAACAAGAATTAACCACATCCCCAATACAACAAAATGACAAGATCAATTCCCTACGTATGAACACATTATATTATTCTTTCATTTTGAGTTTCTTAAAAGAAAATCATCCTGAGATATTGAGATCAATAGATAAGATATATGAACCCGATCTTACCAAAATAAGTCAAGTCATCGACTGTTATTGTGAATTTATGGGTATCCCCAACCAACAGATTAAGGGCGAATACATCAATTACAAGGACATCCAACATCGTTACAAAGCAATCGCAGTCGTTTTACGGATTTTTCAGCCGGAAAAACTGGACAACCTAAAGACGAAAGTAAAAAGCACGATATACAAAGAACTCGGCCCATATCTAAAGATTAATAGCGATACCTTACAAAAATCTATTATTTGTGCTTGCAATCAATTTGACCTATATAACGATTTCAGGAAAGATATTAAACAGGCTGTAAATTACTATTTTATCAACAAACGTTTCAATGATAAGTAAGAAAGTTTCCCAAAGAACGCTAGATTATTATACCGATCAAAGGACACAAGCAGACAGGTTGCTTCCTTTGATCGGCATAGTAGGCTTTAATCCTTCCCCCCTATCCTCCTTCGCATCCACCAAATCACGGCGCCTGCCAAGACAAGTAGGCCGATAAAAAAATACAGCATGCTTGTTACCACTGGCCTAGCTGTTCGTGTTGTCATTTTATCCGCCAACTGGAGTTTTTCCTCTTTGTGCAAGACACGCTGTTCTACCGCCTGTCGCTGCTCGGAAACAGATTGCTTAAATCTCTTACTGCTATCCACATTACGGGTTAGCTTCTTATGGATCTTTCCTTTAATTATATTTATCGTTCCATCCGGACTGATCTCCATTTTTTCACCCTCAATATGCATCAGATCCACTGTATGTACCGAAAGACGGTTATGAGACTGTGCAACTTCCAAGCGTATCCTACCAGAGTCCACTTTTGACAGTAGGGTCATTTCTTCATTCGTCTTCAGGATTTGTGACTCCTTTGTTCTTACTGTCTTTTTAAATAGACCGCAGCTACTAACGAGCAGTAGCATTACGGTCAATAGAAATATATTTTTCATTTTTTACTTTTTTTAGTTCAATTTGCAATTCATTATAGAGTTTCATCAGATCATCATATTTAACCTGCAATTCCGCTAGCGTTTTCGAACAAGCCACACGGTCCTCATTGGCAAGTTTGAGCCCCTGATTAAGATCCTCAATAATAGCCCTTAAATGCTCTATATCCTTTTCAAGCCGGTTTGCATAGCTCTCCCACTTATCAATGACCTTTCCAGCATTATCCACATTTGTAGCTTCCACTTCTGCCTGCTGTTTCGGCCGACCAACAAGGTAACCTCCAATAGCTGTAGCAATAGGAATAATTAACTTTTCTAAAATTTCAAATAGTTCCATCGTGACTCTTTTTTAGTAGTGGCTTAAACTTCTTCCAGGGGAACTGCTTCCCCGGATCCTCCTTTCTCCCTGGAGCAATATCGCTATGTCCTAAAATCTCCTGAATCGGATAATGAGCAATAATTGCCTGGCATACTTCAATCGCTGCATTGATTTGCTTTTCGGTATAAACTTCTGTTCCCTTATTTTGCAACTCGATTCCAATGCTATACCTGTTCAAATCGTTCAATCCTCCCCAAAAACTCAAACCCGCATGCCAGCATTTAACGTTAAATGGTGCCAACTGTGTCACTATCCCTTCCCTACTGATGTGCACATGAGCCGAAACTTTACTTCTCGGATCCGACATCCAATGAATGGCACTAGTCGCATTAGTGGCACCATCATAATGTATAATGATATAAATAGGGTTAATAATCCCGTTCTTATTCGGTGTATCGTGAAAGGAAACTCCTATCAATTGATGTTCTTTAATATCCATGTCTTCTTTAATTTTTTTAAATTTCCTGATCGTGAGTAAGCGCTTATTTTTTATTAAAATCTAGATTTCTGTTTTATTCAATATATGCTGCAAATGACTACTCCCGCAGCTATTTCAATACAAATTTAAAGGAGAACCAAGCCTGAAAAATCAAATTCCGTAGGTATATAAGCGGTATGAAACAGCTACCGAATATCAGTCAAGGACTGAGCAAACAAAAAGCCACATCGCTATTGATGTGGCTTAAAAGATACACTGAATAAATTCTGAGAAAAATCAAAACCATTTAATTTAATGAACTTATTTCCCGATACTATTCTGACAGTCTTCTACTTAATAGATACGCAAATGCACTAACTCCGGTTTTTAAACAGGTATCATCAATTTGAAAATGAGAGGTATGGTTCATAGCTACAATTCCTTTACTAAAATTAGATCCGCCAAGAAAGAAATAGACACCTGGAATTTTTTGCTGAAAATAGGCAAAGTCGTCGTTAAAATAGGGAATCTGACCTTGACTTAAGTAAATATCTATTCCTTTTTCCTGTCGAAGAATTTGATAAGCTTCGCTAGTCAATCTAGCATCATTCATGACCGTAGGATTCTCTCGACTAAACGAAATGGATTGGACGTACCTGGATAATCCCATTTCCTCTACCGCAGTTCTTACTTTAGGAAGGATATTCGGAATTGCAGCACTATTAGTCTCATACATTTCTAACGCCAAATTTTGTATTTCCCCATTTTTCGAAACATGGAACTTACCATCGGCAAATGAATAATCAAGGAATATTGTATTGGGGCTGGCCACGCCAAGCGCTGGATCTGCTATTTTCTGTATATCCGCCGGGTTAGTTCCTTTAGGAATTCTGTTCAATTTCTTTGCAACAACAGCAGAGATTTTATTAAGTTGTTCCGAATTCAATGTTATCCCTTTCATTTGGACATGGATCTCTCTTTGATGGGCAAACATTTCATTCGGCTTTACGAAGATTTGGCCAACAGGAAAAGCTGTTACGTGGAGCCCATAGATTTCTTCGATCCCTAAATCAGCCAAAAAATTAGTTTCCATAATCTTCTTTGCCCCATTAAAGGTCTCTTCCTCTGGTTGAAAAATAAAATAAACGTCCCCTTTCATCTGTTTCTTATTCTGAGCCATTACCTTGGCAATCCCCAATGCAATAGCCATATGTGCATCGTGGCCACAACCGTGGTGAACGCCCTTGGTATGAGATTTATAGAGCTCATCCAGATTACTATCCATCGCCAAGGCATCCATGTCGGATCGCCAGGCAATTTTTCTACCTGCCTTTTTACCCTTCAAAATGCCTATCACACTTTGACCATATAGATCTGATTTTACTTCTAAGCCCAATTTTACCAGATATTGCCGCACAAATTCCTTCGTCATGATTTCCTTACCCGAAAGTTCGGGATGCTGGTGCAGATGATTTTTAATACCGACAAACTCCGCGAAATGCCGCTCGGCCTGCCCTGTTATTTGAGATCGGGAGATCCCAGTAGTCTTATTTAATCTACAGGCCTGAAGCATGCAACTTGCCAGCACTAGCAAACCGATTTTTACACTTACTCTAAATTGTTCCATCATTTGGGTCAGTATGTAATTTATTAATGAAAAGTAGTGAATAAGAGGATCCCAAAAATAAATTTTAGGCCAACACCCCTAAAAAAACGGTAAATGTATGCTATAGACAGGTAAGTAATCTTGAGCAAAAGATTTAGGTCTCAAACTAACTTTGCTTTAACAATATAAAACATATTTGCTATTCCGTTGTTATTTGATCGTTATAGCATAGGATGAGTTATATCGTTAAGGCTAGGAAATCGGTTCACCTAGCCTTTTTTGTCAACAACAATAGAATGCTCATTCAATCCACAATTTTCTTATCTGACATTATGCTATCAGCATGTCGCTAGTTTTATAAATGGCTAATCAATCCCATTGCTTAGTGAAATGTAGCTTTAACTACAACGCCAACCTTTGGTACCACCAAAACTGATAAAACAACATCACTTTATTACACTTGACGCTATGCTGCCTTGCTATTCCAGAAAATAAAAAATAGCGCTTTGCGTGTCATGAACATTTCTTTAAGCGTAATAGCTATGCCTTAATTATTTATTTTGTACTTTAGGAGAATATATCGAAGGCGTTTATGGACAACAATCATTTTTCTAATTGCGACCAAGAAGCCATACATCTTTGTGGTCAAATACAGCATTTTGGTTGTCTCCTCCTTTTTGACGCCGCTCTTAATTGTATAGGCTGGAGCGCAAACTGGGAAGACACAGGATTACCTAAACAAAGTGTATTCCTGGGGCAAACCTTGATGGGTTTTATTGATTCTCTTGGTATCCAACATACGATTGATCTTAATGAAATCATACAGGATCATACTGATAGCTTCAGGTATCGCTATGTGGCTGATATTTCTCTAGCGCATACAGCACATTATCTAAGTATTTATCCTTTTGACAATAAGATATATGTTGAAATAGAGCAGCATCGTTCACAGTCTCATCGATTTAAAAATACATTCTTTTATGCCAAGCATATCAATGACAGTGGCGATACCTGGAAAGCGCTGGCCGAGAATATTTTTACAGTGACAGGCTATGATCGTGTTATGATCTATAAATTCTCGGAAAATGGGGATGGTCAGGTTATTGCCGAACATGTCGTTGGCGGACTTGAACCATTGTTAGGTTATCATTATCCAGAATTTGACATTCCCAAACAGGCTCGTGAGCTTTACACAAAAATATTTGCCAGGGTCACACCAGATATTGATGCGGCTCCCATACCGGTTTGGGGCATTGAGCCCGAAAACTTGGATCTATCCATGACTGCGATCCGTGCAATGTCACCTATACACCTGCAATATCTGCGAAATGCACAGGTGAAAGCAAGTGGCAGTTTTTCCATTATCATTAATGGAAAATTGTGGGGACTCGTCGCTTGTCAAAATAGAGTCCCCAAGTACATTGATTTAGCGCAACGACATCTTTCCGTTTTCATTGTGCAATATGCTGTCAATAGTTTTTTGGCCAAGAAGCAAATTGAGGATAATAATTTCAAACTTAAGACCAAGAGTGTCGCATTTGAGATCAGGCAAAACCTGTTTACAAAGAAAGATCTTGATAAGGTAATCAGCTCTCTGACATCGAGCTTAATGGACATCCTCCAAGCCGATGGAATAGCCTTCAAATATCTTGACAGATGGCATATTGTCGGCATTACACCACAAAAAGAAATGATATTAAGCCTGGACAACCACTTCCGAAAGACAGTTACTGAACCGTTATTCTGGCAATCGGATTTCCAATGGCCACAAGATAAAGAAGACAAAATTTTTACTTTCCCAGGAATTGCCCTAATTGATCTAGAAAACAAATTGGATTTCAAAATCTATTTCTTCCGAAAGGAAGTAAAAGTAGAGGAAACTTGGGCCGGGGTCCCAGAAAAACGGCTTATTTACGATCCGACAAAGGAGATAAATTTCCCTTCCCCCCGTACATCCTTCAATGCCTGGAAAAAAACAGTTGAAGGAACAGCCCCAAAATGGAAAAAGCGCGAAATCAACTTCCTAAAAAACTTGAGCATCACAATCCAGGAAGCCTGTCTAAAGAAGATCTTAGAAATTCAGTCGCTCAATGAAAAATTAATCGAAACAAACAATATCTTGGAGACATTCAGTTACACACTGAGCCACGATCTTAAAAATCCCTTAGCCGCCTTACAGATGACGGCACAGATGATTCGGGATAGGCCTGGTTTAAGTCAGGAATTCCTCGGGAAAGCAGGTAGAAACATGATGGAAGCAATCAAGTTGATGAATAACATGCTGGATAAAACGGTCCATTTCGCCCGTACCAAAAGTTATGAATTTGAATACGAAACTGTATATCCGGAACGGTTTATCGAAAATATCATCGATGATTGCAGCGTAAGATTTAATGTTCATAATCTACAATTCGAAAAAGGAAGAATCCTTCCAATTGATGGGGAAAAAACCTTAATTTATCAATTGTTCCTAAATCTTCTGGGCAATGCGATCAAGTACAGCAGCAATAAAACAACGCCACGCATCGGGATAGACAGTCTAATTGATAAAAATTATGTCTTGTATAAAATATGGGATAATGGAATCGGTATGTCAGCCGAGGAAACTGAACGAATTTTCGAAATATTTCATCGTTTACCTAATGCGCTACAATTTGATGGATCAGGGGTTGGATTATCCATTGTCAAGAGAATTGTCGATAGACTCGACGCAAAAATCACAGTAGATAGTAAGTTAAATCAGGGTACAACCTTCGAAATTAGATTTCCCATTAGAAACTGATTTTGCTCACCATAAATCCAAACAGATGATACCCCCTATTAGGTTCTGAGCAAATGAAGATTTAATGCGATCTAACGACCGGTTCATTCATTATTTTTTGTTAAATTAGAGACTAGTCGATAGATTCCTGTTCGACAGTTGTCATCAAAGTGGGCATGAAACGGTTTGATTGGTTTGCCCCAAGAGGAAATCTTCAAAGTATTATTTACAAATGGATAAATTCAGCTTATTAGTTGGAAATGATATCAACAATATTTCTCCAGGAATTAGCTGGAGCGACTTGCTGACTAATATTAAAATAAAATATCATGTAACAGCATTGGAAAATGGTCAAAAACCATTCCCAATGTTGTATGAAGAGATTTTTCTAAATGCAATTAAGATACAGCATCTTAATGAGAAAGAGCTTAAAACATATATTTCGGATAGCGTCTCACAAATAAAGCAAAATGAAATACACGAATTGATCCGGGCCCTTCCAACTAAAAACATCATTACGACAAATTATGAATTCAGCTTGGAAGGATCAATTCCAAAAAATAATACGAGCCTGGTGAGAGAAACCACATACAGTGTTTTCCGGCGGCATGAGACCAATGATAAAACATATTGGCATATTCATGGTGATTGTGACAGTCCCAATTCGATCAATCTTGGATATGAGCATTATTGTGGACAGCTTCAAAAAATGAGAGATTACGTGGTAAATGGCACTAACTATACGTCAGACACTGTTTTCAAGGCCGCTTTGATAAAAAGATTGAAGCAGAAAAAAAACTTGCAACTGCAATCGTGGATAGACTTATTCTTTACTCAAGATATTCATATCCTCGGGCTCTCTTTGGATTTTGTGGAGATAGATCTTTGGTGGCTTCTGACTTATCGTGCTCGAAATAAGTTTTATAAAAAAAGTAACTTCATCCAAAATAAGTTATTTTACTATACAACAAAAAAATGGCATCAAATAGCGGTGGATAAAATGCAACTACTTGGAGCCAATGACGTGGAAATCATCGTTATCGATGAATCTGACAAAACAAAGTATTACAAAAGAATATTAAAAGAGATCTATAATCGTTATCAGCTTCCTGCACATAAGTAGCAATTAAGGTCACTTTGATGGCTAGAAAAGAATTTCATCCTTTTAACAAGTAATTTGTTTTTGCTGTTTTATTAAGTCAGCTTTTGGATAGTTGTACTTTTACGCTCTCCTATCAATTTTCACCAAAAAAGTCTAGCATCTGCTGCAAAGCTGTTGTCGAATGCATTCGGTCGCTATTTTCCAATGTATCCTGTGTGGCTTCTGCTCCACGTTGGATCATCTGTTTCTCAAAATAAGAAATCGCAATTTCTAAGCTTTCAAAATTACCATTGGTCAGACATGCCGCAAGTTCAAATGCATCTTGCATAGCAACATTTGCGCCCTCTCCGGCAAAAGGTGGCATACGGTGGGCAGCATCGCCAATCATTGTGAGATTAGACTGTGTATTCCAACATTGATCAAGAGGGAAATAGTATTGTGGCCGAGGTATAAAAGACACATTTTCGTTAGCAAAAAATTCGTTCCACACAACGCTCCAGCCCGAAAAATTATCCTTTAACCATTTGGAAACTTGCTGTTTGATATTGACATCATTACCTGGTTCGGCAAATATATGTTCAGGCGCTTTTGTACTGGCAACAAACATGATGGATCCATCGCCCTTTGTGCCATACCCGATAAACTGCTCATCCCCAAAAGCCATTACTTTTCCTCCTTTTGTAAATTCGAATAGCTTGGAAGCGTTTTTATGCGCATCATATATATTTCCTTCTACCAACGTAATCCCCGAATAAATTGGGTTAGGCGCATTGAGATAAGAACGTATTTTGGAATTTGCACCATCGGCAGCAACAACAAGATCGGCATAGGCTGTCTGTCCCTTTTTAAATTGTAAAATCCAGCCTTCTCCATGTTTTTCCATCGAAACAAAATGGCGATCCCAGACTAGTGTATTTTTATTCAGCGAATTCAGCAAAATATCACGTAGCGGAGCCCGATCAATTTCCGGTCGGTTTTCAGCAACCGCAGCGATATGATCATGATCGTCAAATTTAATATGAAGATCCTTATCCACGATACGCAGCTTACTTGCTGTCGGGCGATAATGTTTATAAAATTCATCGATAAGTCCCGCACGTTTTAACGCCTCAAGACCTGTCCCTTCATGAAGGTCCAATGTAGAGCCTTGTACGCGCACATCGCGGCTGAAATCACGTTCATAAACTTGTACATCCGCCCCCTCCATCTGTAATAATCGAGCTAGGGTCAGGCCGGCCATTCCGCCGCCGACAATAGCAATTTTTTTATTTTCTATTAACATCATATTTGTTCTTAAAATGTTAAGACAAAATTATTTCGATGTCAGGGAAGATAATAGTATAAATCGGTCGTTTTTATTTTTTAGCAATTCCTTGGGAACTACTCCAGAGAACTTCTTAATTTCTTTGATAAAATGATTCTGGTCAAAAAAGTGTTCATCAGGAAAAAGCTTCCCTTGGGCAATGTGATCTAAAGAAGCCCGAAAACGTAAAATGTTAGAATATACTTTTAGGGATAAGCCAAACCACTGATTAAAATAGCGATTGATCTGCCTACTTGTCCAAAATACTTTTTCTGAAAGCTCAGAAACTGAAATAGTGCCTTTACTTTCGTATATAAGATCAAATAATTTTTGTTTACGTGCATCGATAGTTGCAGGTAACATTGATGAAAGCACTTGGACAGACTTGTCAATAAAATAATCAAAATCCTGTAAATCCTGTTCGCTAAAACCCCAAAAATCATGTTCCAATATCTTCCCAGAATTTATAATATCAGCTACACTCTCGTTTAAAATATATTCTATTGCAAGTAATTTTAAGCTGATACAAAATATTACCCCATCGATTGGAATTGTAGCCTGTTCATGCGGTAGCGTACCCAGTCCGAGCAAAATGATCCGAAAACCTTCAGCTGGAGAACGAAAAAGAAATAAATCCACCCGCCCATCTGGCAAGCCTATTGTTTCTTTGACCTGCCCCGAATGATTGTAGAGACACCAAAAACTATCTACGAAATCAGAAAGTGTGTGGTCAGGTTTAACAATTTTATAGTATAGCCCATCCCCAATCATACTATCTACTTATATATTTTGCCATGCCATTTTAGGATCTGTGCACTGTTACTTTTATCCCTGCTAAATTTAGAAATTAAATCTTACAACATCCGAAAAAGAAAATAGAAACGAATTTACTCTTTCACTCTTAATATGAGCCATAATACTTACTTTTATAGCTTGACTTTAACGCTCTAAAAATGGCAATCAAAGATATCGAAATTGTAAAAACTGAAATCCTATCCAATAATTGGTATACCTTAAAAAAAGTCACCTATCAATATACAAAGCCAGACGGCACAGTGCAACAACAAAGCCGAGAAGCTTATGATAGAGGGAATGGCGCGGTGATATTGCTTTATAATACCGTGTCCAAGACTGTTATATTAACCAGGCAGTTTAGAATTCCAACCTATATCAACGGAAATGAGTCTGGCATGTTAATAGAAGCCTGCGCAGGTTTGCTAGATCAAGATTCCCCACAAGATTGTATACGGCGGGAAACAGAAGAAGAAACCGGTTATCAGATCAAGGAAGCAGAAAAGATATTTGAAGCCTATATGTCGCCCGGTTCAGTTACCGAAATTCTGCATTTCTTTATCGCCGAGTATACGAACAATATGAAAGTCAGTGATGGTGGAGGTTTGGAAGAAGAAGAGGAGAATATCGAAATCCTCGAGATTCATATTCAAGATGCGTTACGCATGATCGAAAGCGGCGAAATCAAAGATGGCAAGACCATTATGCTCCTGCAATATATTAAATTGAAAAATATTTTGTAGCCTATTCTTTTAGCTAAATATCTTAACGGGCCTCACTAAAAATAAATTTGGCCTGCTGAAAACTGATCGTTGACGGAATATAATGCGGAATCCCCATATATACTTGCTCAGTACCGGATCCTAAAATATATTGAGACCCTTTCTTAAGTAAAACAAAGGGTCTCCTTTTCTTCTGCCCCCATCCAAACGGAAAATAATAGTAATCTCCGGCTAGCGTATCATTTTTGATATTTCCTTGAACTTCTCCCGAATCAATTTCACCTCCCGGTCGGTAGAACCGTAATTTTCCATGAAAACGGCGTTCAAAGAGATTAAGCTCTAATTGAGCACTATCCCGATTGCTAAAAGCAACATATCTCAACAACTCAGTATCTCGTCTCTTTTCTTCACAACTTGCAAACGAAAGTGCCAACAGAACAAAATAAGCAGCAAAAGTAATTAAACGCATTCTTTTTTATAAAATTTCGATACACCCTGATTCAGCGAAAAATAATTTCCCTATTTAAAACGCTAAATTATAAGTCGCCAATCTAGTGTTAAAAATTCAACTTTTACCTGCATTCGTCACAATTTTATCTGCTAGCATTTTTAGCTGTTGCATATCGGAATAATCCAACTTTAGGGCTTCAAAAATTTGCATAGGAATACAGTTTGCTTTTTCTTTCAATTCTACACCTTGATCCGTGAGACGAATTTTCACGACCCGCTCATCTGCCTTACTCCGGGTTCGGGTAAGCAGCGACTTCCCTTCCAGTCGCTTCAGCAATGGTGTTAGTGTGCCATTGTCCAAAAACAACTTTTCTCCAAGCTGATTGACCGTTTGCTCACCATTTTCCCATAAAGCCATCATTGTAATATACTGTGGATACGTCAAATCTATTTCTTCTAAAATAGCACGATATTGCTGCATGATCTCACGGTGCAGGACATATACGGAAAAACAAAGCTGTTTGTCCAATTTCAATAAATCATCCATTTTGCAAAGATATTGTTTTCCTAAAGTTTAGTGGATAAGATGTTTCCTATTTATATTCAACGACAAACTCCTCTTTTGGTATTCTTACTTTTTTCATTGTAGAGATCCAGTCGCGAGAAGCATCGGCAACACCTACATACATTAGCGATACACTTTTCAATCCAAGTTTATCCAATTGCAACACTTCATCCACTACATTATTGTCGAAGCCTTCCGCTGGAGTAGAATCTACCCGCAATTCTGCTGCTTGTGCCAAGGCCAATCCCAACGCAATATAGGTTTGTCGCGCAGTATGGGCAAAATTGCGCTCTGCTTCTTCATTTAGATATATGGACTTCAATTTATCTGTATACGATCCAAACCTACCGCGCGGTAAATCCCGTACATCAGTCGTAAAATCATAAACTTCATCAATACGCTCTTCTGTATATCTGTCCCAAGCAGCAAAAACCAATACATGAGAACATTCTCTCATACATTCAGGATTTAAGGCACCTTTTGCCAATTCCTCTTTCAAAGTTTGGTTTTCAACCACCAATATTTTAAATGGTTGTAGGCCCGAAGAAGTTGGTGCAAGGCGCGCTGCCTCCAATATTTTATCTATATTTTCCTGTGTTACCTTTTTTGTCGGATCATACGCTTTTACAGCGTGTCTCCATTGTAAATCTGTAATTAATGACATTTAGTTAATTATTTATTTTGAAAAAAGAACGAATAATATCGCCAACAACGCTGGAACTCCCTGTACAAAGAATATTTTGTTACTTGCAGTGATGCCTCCGAATATACCCGCAACAAGAACACAGCCTAGAAAGAATAGGCGAACATTGTCACTCCAGATCGGATCATTGATAAAAAATGACCAAGCCAAACCGGCGACCAAAAAGCCATTATATAGGCCCTGATTGGCAGCAAGCCCTTTTGTAGGTTTAAAGAGCTCGGCTGGTAGCGCTTTACCGAAACTACGCCTTCCAGCAGTTTCCCATGCGAACATTTCCATCCACACAATGTAAATATGTTCTATTAATACAAGTACAGTAAGCACTGTGGCAATATGATTCATATATTATTCGTTATTTGACACGGTTAATTTCACATCGATATTACCTCTGGTCGCATTGGAATACGGACATACCTGATGTGCTTTTTCAATCAGTTGTTGTGCTACATCCAAACTAACCGCAGGGATATTGGCATGCAACTCCGCGGCCAGTCCAAAACCACCATTTTCTAATTGACCTATACTCACCTGGGCGGTAACGGTTGTTTCACCTGTTTTTATCTTTTCTTGTCTAATCACCAAATTCAGGGCACTATCAAAGCAAGCAGCATAACCAGCCGCAAAAAGCATTTCTGGGTTTGCATAATCATCATTTGCTCCACCAAGTCCCTTCGGCATACGCACCGCCAAGTCCAATACAGCATTTTCACTTTTTACCTGACCATTTCTTCCTCCTGTGGCTGTAGCGCCGATTGTATATAACGTTTTCATATTTATTTTGTTTTGTTTTTGTTTCTACTACACAAATGTAGATTGAAAAATTATATTGTGCAAAATATAATTGGACTAATGACATTTAAATGAAAATTGTCTGCATTGTCCAAATGAGTAGATCAGGAAACCTGTAAGTGATTCAATAAAAAAAGCTAAATTTGATTCTTGCAAATGTAATTGTTATGAAAACAACTTCAATTGAACAGTTTTACAATGAGATAAACGCGAGTATACCGAAGGAAATCGCGCGTGAGATTGGGCATTTTAATGTGTTTAGTTATGTGGAGCTTGCGGCAAAGTTGAAAGAGAAACCCGTTATGCCTTATAACAAACGAACCTATTACAAAATCAGTCTTATAACAGGAAAGAACACAGCCGAATATGCTGATAAGGTAATCGAAATAGAGGAGTCCGCGTTGGTCTTTGCGACACCGAAAGTACCCTACCATTGGATACCTAGAGACGAAAATCAACAAGGCTATTTTTGCGTTTTTACAGATGATTTTTTAGCAAGAAATAAAAGTGGCGTCATATTAGATGATCTGCCAATCTTTCAGCCCGGCGGGCTTCCTGTTTTCCAAATCACTCCCGAACAGCGCCTTGAAATTGAACACATTTTCAAAAAAATGAATAATGAATTGTCTTCCGATTATGTATTTAAATATGATCTTTTGCGAAATTATGTACTTGAAATTATTCATTATGGGCAAAAATTACAACCGAAAAGCATCAGTAACCCCACGCATAATGCCTCCAGTAGAATTACTTCACTTTTCATCGAATTATTGGAAAGACAGTTCCCTGTAGAATCACCAATGCAACGGTTACAGCTCCGAACAGCAACTGATTTTGCTGAACGTCTCGCGGTTCACGTTAACCATCTGAATAAAATCCTAAAAGACAATACGGGAAAAACAACCACGCATGTAATTAGCGCCAGAATTACGCAGGAGGCAAAAATTCTCCTTAAACAAACAGACTGGAATATTTCCGAGATTGCGTATTCACTCGGTTTTGAAGAAATCGCCCATTTTTCTAATTTCTTTAAAAAGCAGACCAATCTTTCACCAAACAATTTTCGTTCTCAACCGATATAGTTTGAATTTCGCAAATATTCATTTGCTTTTCACAAACTCAACAGATGCCTTTCAAACGAAATTTGTCTTATAAAATTTTAAAAAAAAATAAAAATGGCAAAAAATAAAATCGCTTTAGTAACTGGTGGAAGCCGGGGTTTGGGAAGAAACATGGCAATTAATCTTGCTAAAAAAGGCATCGATGTCATACTGACTTACCATAGCAATAAAGTAGAAGCAGATCATGTCGTCTCTATGATTCAGGCTTTGGGACAACATGCGGCTGCATTTCAATTCAATGCAGGTGATACAAAATCCTTTGATCAGTTTATAGCACAAATAACCGATCATCTCAAAAATCAAACAGGTCAATCAAATTTTGATTTCCTGATCAATAATGCAGGGACGGCATTATATGCCCCTTTTATGGAGACCACGGAGGAACAATTTGATGCGGTATACAATATTCATTATAAAGGAGTCTTTTTCCTAACCCAAAAAGCGCTTCCCTTTATAAATGATGGCGGACGTATTATCAATATCTCCTCAGGCCTTGCCCGTTTTGCTTTTCCCGGTTCTTCGGCTTATGGTTCGATGAAAGGAGCCATCGAAGTTTTGACAAGATATCTTGCCAAAGAACTAGGATCTCGTGGTATTGCGGCGAATGTCGTCGCCCCCGGAGCTATTGAAACAGATTTTGGTGGCGGACATGTGCGCGATAATAAAGAAACCAATGCACATATTGCCAGTGTAACAGCCTTAGGTCGTGCCGGTTTACCCGACGATATCGGTGGAGTTGTTGCCTTCTTGTGTACAGAAGATGCCCGATGGATCAATGGACAACGCATTGAAGTATCCGGTGGTATGAACCTTTAATGCGCATTTCATCAATACGAAGCATATGTCTCGCTACTAAACTAGCAGATAGATGTATACTATTGAAAATTATGGCTTAGATAATAGTTACATCTGCAGTAACAATACTTAACAAAAAAATCCCCGATGCTTATTTTAGATCGTCTTCAAAAAGAACCCTGCTTTTTGAGAACAATCGTAACGCATCGGGGATAGAGAAAAATCTTATTTCAGGAACAATTTTCGAATCGCTTTGTTCGCTACATCCATAAGGTAGACATTGCCCTCTCTGTCCACTACAACATCTTTTACCGACGTAAATTTAGCTGTTGCCAAAGTACCATCCGCATAGCCATAGCTTGTTTTTATCAGGGTTGTTACCTCTTTGGTTGTCATATTGACTTCACGGATAGCATAATTATTGTTATCAGCGACGATTAATCGGTTATTCGGGCCAGAGCTAATTCCACCGATACCATTAAACCTTGCGGCAGTTCCTATGCCATCTCCGTATCCAGCATCCGGATTTCCAACAAATATTACCCCGCGGTTATCACCTGGTTTCACTATTTCAATCCCATTGTTGCTGCTTGTATTCTGATCGGAATAATACAGGTAGCCCTGGTTATCCACAAAGGGTTTGCCCAACACCCAGGATGGTCCCGTTACCCTTGTATAACTTCCAGTGTTATTGACTTTGTTGACCCCCAATCCAAATCCAGCAACCGAGACATACAAATTTCCTGATAAGTCAATACACATGGCTATTGGCGAAAATCCGCTTGCGTGTACTGTACGTTTACCTGAAGGTGTAATTTTAAAGATCTGATTTGCCCGTTGATCGCTGACGTAGATATTATTTTGTTGGTCAATTGCTATTCCTGACGGATAATCAAAAATTGCGTTGGCGCCATCGACCTGCAGGATGGAAACATTCCCTGTAGGCGATACCTTCTTCACTTGTTTATTCTCTGGATCTGTGACGTAGATATAGCCTTGTTGATCAATTGCCATTCCAGCCATGTTATTGCCAAAAGTGGTCATTCCTGGGCCACCTGCCAAGGTCATTATTCCTGCCCTACGGAATGGTCGCGGTGCCAGGGCGTCTTGGCTGCCAACGACAACTTTCACCTGACCTGTTGTTACTCCTTGTGGGGCTTCCAATACTAATTGATTCTCACTAGCACTGCTTACTCGCGTCAAAACTCCGTTAAAATAAACGAGATTTTCTGCCAGATTGGTACTAAAACCAGTTCCCAGGATTGTAACACTCGTCCCGGCCAGACCATTGTCCGGACTCATTGAACGTATCCCCAATGTCTGATCTTTGAACTGTGGGCCTTCGACCGATTGATCATTGACAACAACCTTTACCTTGCCCGATCCGGTCCCCCCTGGAATGGTCAGCTTAATCTGATTTTCGCTAATTGAAGAAATAGCGACCTGCTTTCCATTGATGAATACCTGATTTTCGTCCAATATCTTACTAAATAATAGTCCACTAATCGTCATTTCGGCTCCCTTTGGACCACTTAACGGTGAAACCGCTTCAATGACTGGCTTGCCAACCACTGTAAACACCGGGCCGGAGATCTTCTGTTCATTGATATTGACGGACAAGAGTCCCGTACCCACTCCTGCTGGTGCAACAACGACAATTTTCTCAGGGCTGGATTCCAGGACGGTAGCAATTTTACCATTAAAATCTACCACATTGCCCGAATTCAGCTTCTCGAAGCCTTCTCCTGTCAACGTAACCTTTGTTCCCTCTCCACCAGTGGCTGGTTTAATGCTGCGAATAACCTGATAGGTAAAATTCTGTCCCTGAGACTTTTTCCCGTCTACACGTACTTCCACAGCACCATATCCAGCATCTTCGGGAACTTCAGCAATGATCACCTTATCGGTCACGCTTACTACCAATGCTTTCTTGCCATTAACGTAAACCTCCGCTGGAGTTTCAGTGCTGCCAAATCCCTCACCGTCAATCCGTAATTGGGTACCGAGGGTACCATTCGTCGGAAAAACTTTTGCTATAGACAGGTCCTGATAAGTATACGTGCCCACATCAAAGCTATTGTTACCATATTTCAAGACAACTGTTCCACTTTTATCGCCTTTCGGCACACGTAATACAACCGCTTTAGGAGTCGCACTGATTACGTCTGCCGGATTTCCTGCAATTGTGGCGGTAAATTCAGTTATTGAAGTACCGAATCCCTCTCCTTCAATGGTAACCAAGGTGCCTGCCTTTCCTGAATTAGGATAATAGCTGTTCACTTTCGCTACATCTTTAGTTATCAATTCCTCTTTTTTATTACAGCTGATGAATGCAATCGCCATTGCTATGCATATCATTGTTAGTTTTATTATATTTTTCATGAGCTTAAATTCTTTTCTACACCTTATTTTTTTGAGCTTCCACTCGAATCATTGTTACAATTTAAACTGTTGTCTTGGCGTCTTTTTAATTAGAAAGTATAGCGAATGCCACACTGTATCTGTGCCCTCGAGTTAAAATAATCTATGCTATAAGGCTGGCCCGGATCGCTGAACGTAAATACAGGCCAGCTATCCGCATTTTGGCCTGGAGGAAACAACGTCGGTGTTAATCCTACACTGCTCGTCGAATTAAATGTATTGGGCGAAAAGTATTGAACACCCCATTTTCTATAAATCAGGTTAGTTAAATTCATGATGTCCATTGAAAAGGTAATAAATTGTTTTTTTGACTTCTGAACAAAGAGATCATGCGCAATACGTAAGTCAGCCTGCAGATTCCATGGTGTTCGTCCCATATTTCGTTCTGTGAAGTCTCCTCTACGGGAACTTAAGTATTCGTTGCCGTCAATAAATCGGTTAAAAGCTTCCGCCTGCTGTTGGGCAGACATCCCACTGGCGATATCCTTGAAATAATGGATTGCTTCTGTTGCTCTTGGTATGTATACCAAGCTGACCTGCTGCGGCAGTCCCTGAATACTATTGTTGACAATACCATAGGTGAATGGGCTACCCGATTGAGCACTAAAATATAAGGTAAAACTTGTCCTTCCGGCACTGCGCCATACTTGTTCATAATTTATGCTTGAAACGATACGATGACGTATATCGAAGTTGCTATAGGCCAATTTCGGATTGTTCGGAATTAACGATTGATTGAGCTGCCAATTACTCTCCATAGAATTACGGACCCCATTGCTCAAATCTTTGGACTGACCATAAGTATAGCTCAAAGACGCATTCAACTTTTCTTTGATCCTTTTACCGATCGTCCCTGTGATGCTATACCGATAGCCCTGGCTGGTATTGCTCAACAGATAAACATTTGAAAAACGATTATCTACGGTACCACTGTAAACAGGTTGCTGCTTGCCTACATCATATCCATACCAAAATGGATTATCTTTATTATTTAGCTGCTGAAACAATACATCTTTTATATTTTTTGTATAAATACCTTCCAGTGTGAATTTCCAACCTTCCGCCTGATAGTCTATCCCTAAACTTGACCGTAGAACTTGCGGCAGTACAAAATTATTGTCAACCAAGTCTACCTGTGTCTTACCCGTGCTTGGATCATTGATTATGGCACCGTTTTGTCCAATAAAGTCACCTATCCCATTCGAACTAGGTTTAATGGGATCAGAGCCGGGAGCAAAAGGTTGTTGATCTGCTTTTTGATCAAACGCACCATAACTGTCGCCCGTATTGTAATAAGCATAGGCGAGCCAGGCGAATGGTATACGTCCCGTAAATAATCCGGCCCCTCCTCTTATGACCAACTGCCGGTTGTCCGTTGCTTCCCATCGAAACCCAATGCGGGGAGAAAGCTGGATTTTATTTAAAAATTCATTTTTGAGCCTATTGGCGGGGGTATATGTATAGCTTGTTCCGAAACCGGGATCAGCCCACATATCCTTCACTTTATCGCTTAGCGTTGGCATATCTGGTAGGCTAGCGAAATCTGCTCTAAGCCCAGGGATAATTTGTAAATGATCATTTACACGGATTTCATCCTGAAGATAGAGACTATACATATTGACTGAGAAATCGGCTGCGGGATGATCCAAAATATAGGATCGTGTATTGTCTGTATAATTATAGCTCCCTCTAACACGATAAGGTACATTGGCAACAAAATCGGCAATACTGTTATAATCCACACGACCATTCCAACTGTTGACAAAACCATACCGAATACGATAAAGTTCATTATGTGTACCAAACAAAAACTTGTGTCTACCTTTCGTCCAGTTCAGGTTTGCTGTAATCTCCCATGTCCCTTGTCGCATATTAAAAATACTGGCTTCACGATCAGTTCCGAGATAGATTGTTGTTCCCGGTGTACGTCCCTGAATCTGCACCTGAGGCAAAGAAGGATCACTCAGCGGATCACGGCGGTCATTTACCTGCGTATATCCCAATACAACATTGGAGGAAAGATTGTTACTAAATCTACTTTTTAATTCCGCGACTGTACTCGTTTGGTTATTTTCCTGCTGAAATGCCATCCCACTGAAACGAAAATCTTGTTGATCCCTGTCCATATGTGTCGCTTTGCTGAAGATCGTATTGTTACGGACGGCTAGCTGGTGCAGGGCATTGATATTCCAGTCCAAGCGGTTAAAAAATTTAGTTGAACGTGACCAGTTGGTATAATTATCAGCTGTTCCAATATTAAAAATATCTCCGTAACGCGACTGAGCCGCCGTTTTTATCGCCTCGACATCAGCGTGATCCAGAATATGGGCCGTTTCAACCGTTCCTACACGCAGTTGTGTAGGATCTTGCCGTCGTGTAAACTCTTCATTGCTGAAGAAGAATAATTTATCTTTTATCAACGGAAACCCAATTCGAAATCCCGTTTGATAATCATAAAAATCTTTATTCATTTTCCCAAGCGTTCCCACACGATCTTTCCCTGTTAACGCGGCATTACGTCCATAAGCGTACACCGAACCCTCGACCTGATTCGTTCCGCTCCGTGTTACGGCATTGACAGATCCACCCGTGAAATTTCCTATTTTAACATCGTAAGGCGCTAGATACACTTGCATATCCTGGATGGCATCGATGGATATCGGATTGGTCCGCGTGCTGCTTCCTGCCATTCCAGAAGTACCCGTCTGTCCGCCTAGAGAGGGGCTAAAACCTATTGCATCATTATTGACAGCTCCATCCACCGTCACATTATTGTACCTGAAGTTGGTTCCGCCAAAGCTATTATCCCGGCTTCCCTGTGGTGTCAGTCTAGTCACATCCGTAATCGAACGATTCACTGTCGGCATATTCCGTACCTGTTCACTGCTAATATGACTCCCTGTTCCCACTGTACCGGCCCTAGTTTCCCGCTTTCGCCCCGTTATGACAACCTCACCGAGAGTTTCTGTCCGCTGCTCCAGGATAAAGTCAATTTGCAAAGCTTCTCCCAGGCGTACAAAGATATCCGCTCTATGATCAGCCTGAAGACCTATACTGCTCACATTCACTGTATATGGACCGCCAATACGAATATTGTTCAATGTAAAATGCCCATCTTTATCTGTGGACTGTACATAACGCGTGCCGGTGGGTGTGTGCACGACAGTGACTGTTGCTTTCTCGACAGCGCGTCCGGCACTATTTTGCACCTTACCGACGAGCGCACCTGAGGTTTCCTGTGCCAAAGAAACAACGCCTTGCAAAAGAAGTAAAAAGAGGAAAATTATTCTGAGTGACAATAGCGGATAGGCAATCTTAATTGATCTTCCTATGCATATATTGCCATATTGATATCTATTCATTTCTTGTTTTCCTAAATCGTGAGATAAAACTTTTTTATTATTGTGTAATCTGCAAGCCTTGATCGACAATATGCAGTACTCCATCACCGGTTAATATATCCTGTCTATGCAGCAGAACATCACTGGTATTCCCCAGGCCACGAAGGGCTATACCTGTAAATGATCCAGGGGAATTTACATTGGGAATCAATCTAATTTGAATGCTATTTCCATCCAACATCGTTTGCTTAGATAGGTTTGTGTTACCTGTACTTAAAATGTAATCGTATACAAAGCGGCGATCACGGACGATATGATAGTTGACTAGCTGTTTCAACTCAGCCAGATCTGCGTTATCGACCTCTTGTACAGAAGCGAATCCCAGTTTCGCCATCGCCGCATTCATCGGTGCGAATACAGTATAAGGTCCCTGATTGGCTGTATCGGATAGCACAGCAGATCTTTTGACAGCTCGGGCAAATATGCTGATGCTTGCATCTGCATTGATCGCGTCCACAATCTTATCATGTACATAAGGCGTCATTACACGATCAAGCACCTGTACCAATCCATTGGAAGCCGGCAAATTCTGGGTCAATATACGGGCACCATTTAGCGTGAGCACCGTATCTGCGCCTTTGACCCAATGTGTGGCATAAACTTTACCTTTTCGTGTCTTCAGCTCCTGATTAAATAAAAAGGGTAGTTTATCCAATTCATATTTCCCATCCAACAAATGATAATTGGCGATATCCGCAATGATCGATGCACGCTCAGCTAATATTTCCACGACACTGGCGTATCCTGCTTTGGCGAAAGCATCATCTGACGGTGCAAGTAAGGTATAAGGTCCCTTTCCTGTTTTCAGTTCCTTATCCATATTGCTTACACGCAATGCTGCATTGAATGCCGATAAATTAAAATTATCAGCGACGACAAGATTGACGCTGTTATTGTCGAAGCCAACAGCACTTTCCTCCTTTTTACAGGCGAATGTTAGGCTGCTGATCAACACAAGCATAACATATCTGCCAGCACTAAAATTATATTGTTTCATCTCTATTTAAGTTTAAAACCTTTCGGAACTAACAAATTATCAAGGACATGAATAGGCCCATTGATGGTATTGATATCCGTTTCCACCATATTGACCGGCGCCTGATCTGCATTTTTTATCTTCATCTGGATTTGGTTCGCATTCCGGGAAAAGGCAAATGGCATTTTATAAGCATACTGAACCTGAGCTGAACCGCCTATATTCACATAATAATCGTTTAATAATATGGGATCCAGATCATTACTATAAAACACGGTATTGTTAGACATGGCCATACCATATGATGGATCCACTGTCGCGGCTATCCTTCCCCAATTGCGATGATAGCTGAACAAGGTGTCCATTGGATATGCACCACGGGGCTCAAAGTATAATTCATCATATCTTACATCTCCCCTTTTGGCATTGAACGCTAAAATATCTTGTACACTGTTAAATCCCGCACGTTTAAAGGCATCATCCGTAGGTGCAAATGTTGCAGTCAAGGTCAGATTAGCCTCATCTTGATACATGGGATCACTTTCTGCTATCCAGCCACGGGTATAAGGTGCCCGGGCATCAGGATAATAGCTTAAAAATTCCTCCTTGCTCATTCGATAACCCCATAATGGTTCAATATCGTCCAGCATTTTATCAAAAAATGCCTCCTCCGCCAATCGTTGGGATTCGATAAAAAAGGTAAACCTTCCATCTGCTTTTAATGCATCCAATATGGTCATAGTAGGTTTTTGGACAGATTTATCCATGAGATAGATCCCTCCATCTGTTGCAGCTTCGTAAATTAATTTGCCTACAGATTTACCATTGACAAGCAGATTCCCATCTTTTAGCGCCAGGTAATGTCGGTAATAATACGGATCATAGCGTCGTCCTATAGGTTCCTCGTTATCATAAAAAGGAACACGAAATTTTGAATTTTTCAACATCGAACGAACCATTAAACTATATTTTCCAAGTTTAGCCTGGTCAAGCTCCCCCCAAAAACTATAAAACTGAATAAACTCGCTAAGTTCTTCTATTGTCATTTTTTGGATAGTCTCCGCTGTTATTCCGGCTTGCTTGAGCGCATTGTCAGTTGGAGCCAAAACCGTGACTTTTGTATGAATACCTTGCGCTTTTATAAGTGCTGTGATGTTACTTTTTTGCCAGGCTGCCAAAAACACTTTCGTCTCGCTATGTTTAGCCAGTAATTGACCGATCTCTTGTGTTGCCCCATTTTGATAAGGAACCTGTTCACCTACAATATCAGGCATAAATTCAGTCTTGCGGCAAGAGAAGACCAAGAGTAAGCCCGCAACCCACATCAGCACGATATTTCGGGTGACTTTAATTGATTTATTTTTCATTTTCTTCCTTTTTAATAACCTGATCAGGACTTACCAAGCCTTGATCCAAATCATGTACCACACCATTACTACACAGATAGTCCATTTTAGCCCCGACCGAATAACTTACGTCAGCGAGGATAATTGAATAAAATGTATCGTTACTTCTGAGTTTCATATAGTAACTCATTTTCCAGGTCGGATAGGCCTCATTCGCAAAGTATTCCATGTAATGAATTTTATCTTTCAAATGATATTTGTACGAACCGTTCGAATTAATAATGCTGAATACCTGCGAATCCGAGATGAAAAAATGTTTGTCATACATGATATAGGCACCGAACAACACCTCAGCGCTATATCTTTCGGGCACAGCAACATCCAAAAAACTCATTGTAATCCCCTTCTTTTCCAATGCCTCATTCGTTGGTGCAAACACCGTAAATGGACCTTTTTCAGCAAATTGATCCCACAGTCCAAATTTTTTCAACCCGGCGACAAACACCGTGTATTCTTTTTTATCACTCAACCATTCCTGAATATTTTTTTCAAACTGGGGCTTCATCAGCTTATCAAGCACGTGCAGGACACCGTTGGACAGGACCACGTCCTTGCGGATTGCCTTTGCACCACTGAAAAACAACATATTGGACGGTGAAGTTGCGCCAGGCATGATCGAACCTATGGAAGCGTATAACTCTGACCCCTCAAGAGTTGCATACCGAAAATCAACAGCGTTACTTGGGATATCACTCAGGTAAAGACGGCGGGGAAGAATATGGTAGCCAATAATTCGTCGGAGACTATCTTTATTCATCTTGTCAAAATCAGTCGCCCTAAAGATCCCTATTTCATTAAATGCAAGATCATTAGGAACGAGCACTGTAAATGGACCCGCTCCATTGAGTTCCTCTGCCATCCCTGTTTTTTGGAGCGCAGCGTCGAATAGGCGCATTTCATAATTATTATGAATAAAATCTGCTGCAGGCCGTATATTTTCATTCGGCACAGGCATAGTAAGATTGTCATGTTTACAACCTTGCAGGATAGCAATAAACAGGTATACAAAAAAGCAGCCTATGCACCTGATCTGAGACATCTTATATTTTATATTTCGATTCATTTTTGCTTATGTTTAGTAAATAGGAGGGGCATATTTTCGTTGTATCGTCGTTAAGTATACCCGTCCATTAACAACTTCAATCGTATTGACCGTAGCGAAAGTGCGCGGGTTGTCTTTTCCCGAATGGACATTGACCAATAAATTCGGGAGCAGCGTCCCGTTCTCATTACTTGTTAATCCAATTTTTCCATTCAGAAGACAGTTGAGCACAGCCCAATTGCTTCCTGTATTGCGGTCACTATCGTAAAATGGATTTGTAACTGGATTCATTCCCGGCGCAAAAAAGTCAAACCTTTCCCATATATCTGTTCGAATGCCGTTCGCATGATTACTTGCCCATAATGGGAAGCTCACATAGGGGCTTACAGCACCTGTGCTTGTATTGCGTGTGGTTGTCGCCATAAACTTACCACGGTAGCCTTTTACCGTAGCTGCATAATGGCTCAGCTCTTCCTGGCTTTCATACAGCGACATATACACATTCATTTCATCCTTGATGCCGTGCTTAAAACTCGCGAGTTTGTAATCGTCATCCTTTAGATTGGCATCAGCCTCCCAAAATCCCTTTGCGCTCATATTGTAAAAATTGACGTAGACCAATGAATCTGATAAAGGGAGTTTATGGAAGTTTTCCTGCCGCAATAAAATTCCATGGTCTTTCTTGACGAAATCTTTTTGCAGAAGATGCAATGTATAAACCTCTTTACTTTGCAGGTTAATCACCGTATCTATCAGGATGTCATTTCTTAAGCGTTCTTCCAATTCAAAGAATGGAACTGTATTTTTGGGCCGGTAAGCAAATACAATACGGATCTCTCCAGATGGGATCTGCGCCCAGCTGCTCAGATCAAATCCATTTAACACAGGGCCAACCAGTACATTCTCTTTTCCCGGATATTCTGGATTGCTCAAACTTGTGCTGTTGCCGATATGTGAAGGATAAGGGGGCGCATAAGGATCACGCTTGTCCAAAAAGTCACCTACGATTTCTGCTCCGGTAAATTTTCCGTCAGCCCCAGTTTTTGGATTGATGAGCATACAGAAATAAGGAACCTTATCGTCCTTACTGCCCATAGTCTGCACGTAATTGATGTTATTAAACACCCTGAGGTAAGCAGGCTCAGCGATCTGTGTGTAGTCAATTTTAGTACATGCAGCAAACAAAGCGAGAAAAATACCTAATACGCTTACGCCATGTAATATTCTTTGTCTTTTCATCCGTTTAATTATTTATAAGTGTTGGTCTCATCGGTATAAATGAGCTCGGTTCACTAGATTTGTTTATTCAGTTGTAATGAAGCTATCAGATTTATTTTCCACACAATACTATATTCTAATTAGTGTCCAAGGGCTCATCTGAATACTTCGGATTCGGTTCAATTCCCTATGTGAATGAATAAATCAGGATGGTCTTCCTTACTTATTATGTTTGATAATGATCATTCTAGCTTTCTCGTTAGCAGATACTCCAGTACCGCTTTTTCCAATTAATGCTATGGTATAAATTCCAGGTTCGTGAGCAGGCAATGCTCTTTTGATTTTTGTATAAAGCGATTTATCTGCGATAAAGTCTGTAGACTTCAGTACAGGAATATCTTCGGCCCACACACCGGGAACCACATCAGGCTTGGATCGATAAGCCATAATATCGTAGGGCGGCATCATTGTATTCATATTCGTGTAAGGCATATTTGTCGACGGGATTCCCGGCTGAAGATTCACATTGGAATGATTTCCGATGGGCTGCCCATTTGGAAGCGTAAACGTGATATAAGGGTTACCAATAGATAGATTTAAGAAACGGTTGAAAAAGAAAAACTTAAAGGCCAGTCTACTATACGTTCCATCATCTTCGGTAGGTAAAGGGAGCGTACCGCTGAGATCATTAGCGATCAGTAGCAGCTGAGCCTTTCCATGTTGATCGGGGTATAACCAGATTGTATAATTTTGATTGCTCCGTAATTCCTGATTTAAGGAAGCGATTACATTGCCCGAATTGTCGACCGCCTCGATCGTATACCGTTTCTGGGTAAATACACTGTAGGTGCTCACTTTGCCGAAATCAAGGCCGGAGCCAAGCGTTTTTCCGTCTATCTTAAACCCGATGGATTGGTCTTTGTATGCATTGACTCCCTGTATCCGAAGATAACTTTGGTTCACCGGTGCGGCGATATCCGTAATAATCTGAAATGAATTCTGGTAGACATCCACAGTTTCATCTATTTCATTGGAGATATAGCTAAATTTCTGAGGAGCAACGACAATTGTATATACGCCACCGGGCTGGAAGTCCTGAATGGGCGCATAGACCAGATTCGTTGACTTTGCGTGATTTTCTGGGATAGTAGACGTCGGTAGATCAATCAGACCATATTCATGTCGTTCGGATCCCAATGCAGGAAGCGGTCTCCCATCCTGAAGCAATACCTTGAATTGATAAGTACCGTAAGGCAATTCAACATATTCCGATGTCATTCTGGCAACAGATATTGCATTGGTCTTTGGGCTAACCAGCGCACCGTCGGCATAGGCCAGCGATACCTCTCCGACCAAATTTTCCTGTGGCCCCGTTAATCCGTTGGCTGGATTTTTAATCGGCCCAGCTAGATTCACAATCCTGATCTTGAAATGATCAGGTTTGCTGGGACTGGTTGCAGCCCGCGCTATAGAGACAACCTCAGGCTGACCATTCATGAACGTAGTTGGCAGTAAAAAATAGTCTTTGGGCGTATCATAGCTATTATTTACATGGACTTTAAGATCATGGTCTAGACCAAATCCCGTATAATAACGTGCGGCAAAACTCAATTCAGCCTCATCTCTCTGGTTAAAAAGATCTTGTGGAATACCCCATATTTTCCCCAGGCGTCCATCCGTTGGGAAATAGGATGTCCCCGGATATTTGTGGTTACCCGGGTTTAGCGGATGTAATACCACGAAATTGGTCAAGCTATCACCATTGGCAATAAGTTGGTTGTAGTCAAATAAGTTAATAATTCTCGAATTCGAACTTGGCCTATTTTCGGTTACAGGGCGGTTGTCGGTAATAACGTCCAACTTTTCTTTTTTACAAGCGGAAAAAGAAAGGGAACATACAGCCGAAATTCCTAATAACCACCAATAGCTATTGGCAAATACATTGATTTTCATTGGATTAAAATAAGTTATA
Source organism: Sphingobacterium prati (assembly GCF_013167215.1). Lineage (GTDB taxonomy): Bacteria > Bacteroidota > Bacteroidia > Sphingobacteriales > Sphingobacteriaceae > Sphingobacterium > Sphingobacterium prati. The sequence goes on along the minus strand of NZ_JABJWY010000006.1, from coordinate 22,523 downwards.
GGTAAAACCGATCATAATTTCCGCACCACGTTTGTAGCTCCGGTTGATGTATTCATTTCCATACCATTTCCCGCCGGTTTGTGGATTTGCATACACTGTTTTTATGGCAGGATTCATAATATTCTTTGCATAGCCTTTAAATAAGATTCGTCTATTGAGCTTTTGTGAGAATACAAAATCAAGATAAGGTACAGGTTGTGTATACAGATCAGGCTCCCCTGTCAGATTGATCTGTACCAAGCGTTCGCCCACCATATTGAAGGTCAAGGTCAAATCTGTTCCAGACTTGTCGTTATCATAATTTAACCAAGCATTGATGGAATAAGGAGCTTGCTCAAACAGTGGGCTATTTTTAGGCGTGTACCGGTCAAGGGAACGATTCGCTTCATAACGCTCGGCAGATTTTTTTATCTCACTTTGCGCCAACAATAGGTTGGTACCGAGAAACAGGTTTTTTAAAGGATCATATAAGCTTCCTAAGTTCTTGACGATCTCAAACTCCAGTCCCCAGACTTTACCGACATTAGCATCATTTTGGAATTGAATTGTCGGAAATTCGGGATAAGTGGCGGCCAGACCCTCCGTTTTTAAATTAAAGACTTTGACCAATTGGTTCTCGATACGTTTTCCAAAAGCAGAAATAGCGATCACTTCCCCTTTTGCGGGAAACCATTCCCAACGAAAATCTGCATTTTGTGTATACTGATTTTTCAGATTAGGATTACCTACGACCAACCCCATCTGGAAAGCATCAAATTCAAATACGTTCGTAATTTCTCTCAACTCCGGTCTTGCCAAGGTCGTATTGAAAGCTCCACGAAAATTCATATTATCGTTAAGCGTATAAGTAGCATTTACCGAATAAAAAGGTTTGTAACCCGTTTTATAGACAGAATTTGGATTAATTGGATCCAATGGAATACGTGTTCCATCCGGAGATGTTGCCGTTAGTGCAGGATCTAAAAACACATTAGCTGTATCTACTGCTGACCCGATATTGGTCAGCTCAAACCGTACACCACCCGCTATACGTAGTTGCTCTGCAATTTTAAGATCCAACATACCATAAAGCGCATTCGTCTCGAAATAACCTTTATAGTTATTTGGTGATTTTTGGCTATTGTATAGAAATCCCCCTATAGGCATCATTCCTTCTCCCTGTCCGGCCTTGGGTAGCACAACGCCAACTATTTCATTACTGACCAGGCGATCCAGATTGCCCTGAACATCATACAATGGAATGGATTTATTGCCCGTAAAATTCGATCCTGGCAGAAACAATTGGTTTTCCATGAATTTACGGTCTCTGAACAGGTAGTTAAAGCCCGTCTTTAACGATTGTTTCTGTCCAAACAGCTTAAAAGGAATATTTAAATCCGCTTTTGCATTAAAATTGTCCTCATTTAAATTTCGCCATCTCCGACCATTGGGTTCAGCCTGAATAATGCCATAATTTCCAAATCCGTTGACATAGCCTGATGTGAGTGCATACAGGTGTTCAGAATAGACATAATCATCGCTACCTGCCTGTTCTCCAACAATCGGCCGTCTATACCAGCCTCCGCCCCTGGGGGTGTAATCCACCAGACTTACAAATCTAAAATCCGGATCATTTTGGGTGGATTTTGATGTCGCCACATTATAGCTCAATCGTGGGGAAAATTCATCTTTCAAAAACTTATGTTCACCTTGTAAATTAAACGTATTCAGATTTCGGAAAGTCTGTTTTAAAGAATGAATGGTGCTTCGGACCTCTCCCGGTAATCCGGAATATTCATAACGTCCATTCAGATTAGTTGCGATGGATTCACCACCCCAGCTTCCGAGGTATTGCATGCTGATTTCATGTTGCGGATTAAACCGATAGGTAACACCCACAAGCGTACCATAGTTAAGAGTTTCTGTCCCTGTATTTTCTTGATAGGTCTGATATTTGCCCATAAATAAGCTATTGGGTGTAATATAATTGGGGATATTTCTAAAACTAAATATATCGGGATTGCCTGTGACGACACCTTGGTAGATACTGTATTGTGTCAGTTCGCCTTGATAAGTATCAGAGAACCTTCGGTAATAATTTCCACCGACAACAAGTCCCAACTTGTGTTTACCGAAGACATCGTAGCTATTTCCAAAGGTAGCGGAATACAGTTGATTCATAGGTGCCCGTCGATATCGCGTCGTCATGACAGGATCAAAACTTTTCATAATACCATTGATACGGTTCACTTCCTGATAGCCGGAAGGGCTATAATTGCTATTGGCAATCATATCCTGAATAGAACTGAGTCCATTTGGGTATTGCTTTGAGAGATCCAGGAAATCATTCGACAGGTCTTTTTTATTGATTCGTGTCCCTAATAATCCCATTTCACTATTCCAGAAGCTATTATAGTTACCACCTATACCGATATTCGAATTGAGACCCGTCTGCGCGATAAGTTCGAATGTCATCTTATCAGGTACAGATTTCGTTTTGAGCTCAACGATCCCTGAAGCTGCATCCGCAGGCTTATCTGGCGTGACTGTTTTATATACGGTAATATTATCCAGCAGTGACGCAGGCACGAGATCCAGGGGGATAGCACTGCGGTCAGGATCTGAAGATGCCAGCCGTACCCCATTCAACTGTCCAATCACAGACCGGTCTCCCAGCCCTCTAACGGCAATGTATTTATCATCCGTTACGGTCACTCCAGTAACACGCTGTAGCGCCTGTGTAGTTGTGATACTTCCTGTACGCTCTATCATTTCAGCAGAAATAGCATCCTGTACAATGGATGCACGTTTACGTTCTTCCAGCACGGCCGTTTCTGTATTCGTTTTGCGCCTCGCTTGAACGGTGACCTCCTCCAGAGCTGTCGCAAGTGGTGCCAAACTAATCGCAAGATTTGCCTGTGCTTCTTTTATCTCCAGTTCCCTTGTCTGATAGCCTAAATACGAAACAACCAATGTTGCTGGAATTCTGGCAACCGTTAAGGAGAAGTTTCCATTGGCATCGGAATTTGTTCCGCCCGAGGTTCCCTTGACACGGATGGACACACTGGCCAGCGCGCGCTTTGTTTCCTGGTCGGTTACCCGCCCCGAAAGGAGCTGTTGCTGTAAAATAGAAGCCGCTTTGTTGGAACCCGAAGGCGCAGCCGTCACAACAACCAATTTATTTTTCACGACATAACCAAAAGGCTGTCCTGCAAAACAGGTCGCTAACGCCTCCTCCACGGTCGCATTTTTGAGGCTTATATTAATGGTTTTCGCTCGATTAAATAAGCCATTATCATAAAAAAAATCATAGCCGCTCTGCTGCCTTATTTCTTTTAAAATAGTTGGGATATTGCTATTTTGCCTGTTGAGTGTAATCCGTTGACCATAAGTAAACGCACTGACTTTCACCAACAAACAAGTTAAAAATACCATGGTGATTTTCATAACACGCATGCATTGATAAAAACTCATATATTTGTTGTTGTTAATATTATTTGATGATTATTGAATCGCAACGTTATCGATAAGCTTAACACATTGACCAAGGGTGTTACCAGCACCTTTGGTTGTTTTCGTTTAGCTTATCGCATGATCAGATAGGTCAATCTATCACAATAAGCCTCCTTCCATTTAGTTTTAATTTTACTTTTCCAGTGATTTCTAACATATCAATGATGGTAGACAAGGGTTGAGAACGTGATACCATACCATCAAATCTGAGTTTTTCGAGTCGTTGTGGGCATTCCACATCCACGTTGTACCACCTTGAAATCTTACGTAGTAAACTACTCAACTCTTCACCTTTAAATACAAAATCGCCCTGTGTCCATGACACATCTTGCGAACTATCCGTATTATCTATACGCAAACGCTCACTTAACAATGACCTTTGTCCAGGTTTCAATAAAACAGATTCATTCCTTTTTAAAGAAGTGACACGCACACTGCCTTCCAGCAACGTTGTCGTGGTATAAGGTTCATCGGGATAAGCATTGACATTGAAATGAGTGCCAAGTACTTCAATTTTTTGTTCTGCTGTTTCCACATAAAAAGGAATCCGTTTTCCATCCGTTCCCCGATCCATCTTGGCGACTTCAAAATAAATTTCACCCGTCATACGCACAGTTCGGGCATTTTGAGCAAACTTCAATGGATAAGTCAATGTTGAATTTGCATTCAGAAAAGCTTTGGATCCATCGGGTAGAATAACCTGATATTGATTGCCCCGATTGGTTGTAATTTTATTGACCGCAGCAGTGGCCACAGCATCCTGCTCAACGGCTCGATAGACCAACTCACCGTCTTTGTTCTTTTGTATCTCTACACCACCTTGGAGCGCCACAACACTCCCCCTGCGAATATCTGCCAAAGAAATTACTGAGCCATCTTTTAACGTAAGTACTGCGGCATCTTTTCCTGGAGAACCAACCTGTTGGACTATTGCTTTTGTTTCCTTAGGAGCTTGTTGCCGGAATAAAAACAGTGAAATTGCCCCCACAGCAAATAAGGCGGCTGCAATTTTAAACCAGACCATTTTACCAATTTTCTTAAAACGGTGCTGGTCAGAACGCTTTTTTATCTGTTGCTGTAAGCGGAAATAATTTGCCTGCATGGATTCTTCACCGGAATAATAGCCCAATGCCAGGATAGTCGCCTTTAACTCTCCAATGGACTGTTGATGTTCCGGATATTTTTGCAGCCATTTTTCCCATTTCTCGATGTCCTCTTTATCCGTTCTCTTGCAATAGTTAATAAAAGATTCATCTTGCAATAAAGCCTGTAAATTAAGTTCGTCCATTCTGCTCTAATTGTAATTTATCCAATAGAGCAAGAGGAATCATTTTTTCACTACTTATTTTTAAGAAAAAATCAACAAAAATGAAGAAAGCAGTCCTACGGCCACTTTAAGAAAGATTTCTTGTTCATTGGACAGATTATTTTTGATCTTTTCCAGCGATTTATAGATGGTATTATAAATGGTATGAATAGAAACTTGATTTGCATCGGCGATCTCCTGACAGGAAAGATCCAGAAAAAAGCGCTGATAAATTACCAGACGTTGTTTTGCGCCCAGCTGTTCCAGATGTTCTTGTACCAACTGCGCAACAGTATCTGTTGTTACCGTACGAATATATTGTTCTTCGACAGATTGATGGACTGCTGGATCATGTGCTTCTTCTGAAAAATCCAGATCCGCTAGTTGCAGCATTTCCTTGCGAAAGAGCTTTCGAAAGAACACGGTGATAATATAATTGTGATGATTTTGTATTTGTCGATTGCCTGTTTTTTTCTCCCACAGATGTAAGAACACATCATTGATACTATCCTGAATGCGCTGCATCGACATTTTTTTCTTCAGCCCCAAATACGAAAGATAATGGTAATAGTGTTTATATAAAATATAAAATGACTCTTCACATTCATCTTCCACAAATTGGTCCCAAGCATTCCTTAAATCTTTTCCGGTTAGTGCAAACATGATCTCCTGGTAACGATGACTTTGAACAAAAGAACAAAAGTCTTATTAACAAGAGATTAAGCCAAGATGAAGAATAAGGAAATTGTACCTATTAGCGAAGGAAGAAACTGATCAATAAACCACATAATAAGTCATGGATAGAAATTCCTTCATTGCAGACAGACTTACCGCTCTCACTTATCATGTCAATTATTCCATCCTATCTCAGGAATATTGAGGGTGTGATTGAACACAGTTAGTATCATCTAGGGCAAATTGCCCTGATTAAGAAAATGATCAGATAATAAATCGCATATTGAGAAATTTAGCTAAGTTTGATGCCAATGATAGCAGCTTACTTTCAGTCTTTGGGACTCTTCGATCGGGAAGAAATTACCCAGATCGTTCAGCTTTTTGAATATAAAAAACTCAACAAGAATGATTTTTTTGTGAAAGAAAATCAACCATGTAACGAAGTTGCTTTCATTGCATCCGGAATCTTCCGCTCGTATTACAACTCCTCAAATGCTGAAGATGTTACCTATTGTTTCCGATTTCCCAACAGCTTAATCGCAGCTTACTCTTCTTTTATCACAGGAGGTCCAAGTGTTGAGAGCATGCAGGCCATTTCACCTGCTGAACTTTGGGTCATCAAAAAAAGTGCTATTGACAAACTTGCAGCTGAAAGTCTAGTCTGGACAAAATACCTCAGGATGATTGCTGAACAGCAATATCTGGAACTCGAAAAACGTATCTTTCAATTGCAGAAAGAAACTGCATTGCAACGCTATACGGTCCTACTTCGGGATCAGCCGGAATTTGTCCGACAAATACCATTACAGTATTTATCGTCCTACCTGGGCATCACACAACGGCATTTAAGCCGGATCCGCAATGAGATTACTTTTTAGACATTTGTCCTATAATTCAAGTACCAGTACCTCTACTTTTGTGTTATCAGAAGAATAACATGAAAAAGAGAATACTTATCATCAACGGTCACCCCAATAGGGAATCCTTCAATTTTGGTATTGCCGCAGCTTATAAAGAAGGCGCCAAAGAATCTGGAGCGGAAGTTCGCTCGATTAACATTGCAGATTTGAATTTTAATCCCAATCTCCAGTTTGGATACCAGAAGCGGACAGAGCTCGAACCAGATCTCCTGCAAGCCTGGGAAGATATCCTATGGGCCGAACATTTAGTTTGGGTACACCCTGTATGGTGGGGTGGTCTTCCGGCGATTATGAAAGGTTTTATCGATAGACTCTTTCTACCTGGCTTTGCTTTCCAGTACCGTGAAAACTCGCTTTTTTGGGACAAATTACTCAAAGGGAAATCCGCCAGAATTATAACGACCCTAGATCAGCCCGGTTGGTATTATGCCCTTATCTACGGTAGGCCCAGTGTCAATCAGCTCAAAAGATCAACCTTGCAATTTTGTGGCATATCACCTGTGAAAGTGACTTATCTTGGTATTATAAAAACGTCCGATGCGACAAAGCGGGATAAATGGTTATATAAAATCAAACAGCTCGGAAAAAGACAAGGTTAAAAACTGACCCGGTTCTCTTTGCTCAATTTTTCAGGAATAAACATAAGCGTCTGTTTTTTTGTCAAATGGCAATTGTACCCTTCCTGTTATCCCCTAGCTTTGATCCATTAATTCAACACAATAGTAAAATGGATATTTTAATTGGACTCCAGTGGGGAGATGAAGGAAAAGGAAAGATCATTGATCTGATCAGCCGTGAGTATGACATTATTGCCCGGTTTAATGGTGGTGCAAACGCTGGGCATAGCATTTACCACAATGATAAACGGATTACGCTGAAATTACTGCCCTCGGGAATCTTTTATCCCCATATCAAAAATATTATCGGTACCGGCGTGGTGATCGATCCAGTTGCACTCCAGGCGGAAGTGGAACAGCTTCAAGACTGTCTGTCTGACGCTAATTTAATCCACCGGATCCTGCTATCGGTGAAGGCTCATCTTGTGTTGCCAACCTACAAGTACTGGGATATGTATTTCGAAGAATCACCGGAATACCGTACTATTGGAACAACAAAAAATGGCATTGCACCCACTTACTCCAATAAAATACTTCGGCAGAATGTACGCGTGGAGGATATCTTTTCCAAAGATTTCGAAGCCTATGTTTTCCAAATTTTGAATAAACAGTATGCCGAATTACAGGCTTTGGGGCAGGATATGCCGGCAGTACAAGAATTATATGATAATTTTCTAGAGGCATGTAATTTTTTAAAAAAGCTACAAATTACTGATACAGAAATTTTCATCAATGAAGCACTCAGCAACAATAAAAAAGTATTGGCCGAAGGTGCTCAGGCCACTTTATTGGATATCGATCAAGGCAGCTACCCTTATGTCACTTCCTCAAATACCATCGCGTCCGCAGCATGTGTAGGTTTAGGCGTATCGCCTAAGCTTATCGATAAGATTTATGGTGTTACCAAAGCCTATTGTACACGTGTTGGAAACGGTATATTTCCAACGGAAATCACGGGCTCCCTTGCAGATGAGCTACGTGAAAAAGGTGGTGAATTTGGATCCAATACCAAACGCCCGCGAAGAGTGGGCTGGCTTGATCTTCCCGCATTAAAATATGCTGCCATGTTAAACGGGGTGACCGACCTTGTACTGACAAAGGCAGATATCCTAAATGGCATGTCCGAGGTGCCAATTTGTACAGCATACGAGATAGATGGTGAAACAAGAACCTTAATTGCTCCAACATTTGCAGACAATGTCCCAAAGCCGGTCTGGAAATTTTTAGAAGGATGGGATGCTCCACTGAATAAAATCAACCAGCAGACACAAGTTCCAAAAGCACTGAAACTATTTATCTCCTTTTTGGAGGAGGAATTAAAGATTCCTGTAAAATACCTATCCACTGGACCACAACGGGAAGAATTGATTATCTTAGGTAATTAATACAAAGTATTATGGAGCAGCTTTTAGCCTATATCCGAAAATTTGGTCAGCTTGATAAGCGAGAGGAAAGTCTAATCAGGCAGGCCTTTGAGAAAAAGCATCTTCCAAAAGCGACCTATTTTGTTGCCTGCGGAAAAGTTACCAATAGTATAGCCTTCGTAGAAAGCGGGGTATTTCGTTCCCTTTATTACAATGATAAAGGTGACGATTTTACACGATACTTTATTTACGAAGGCCGCTTTATTGGAGATTTCCAAAGTTTTCTGGATCGTACTCCATCCAACGACTATATCGAATCCGTTACAGATGCACAATTGTGGAGCCTTGATATCCATAATTTTCTGTTGTTGGAAAAGGAGATCAAAATCTGGCCCCTATTAATGGCAAAGCTGTACGGTTTTGTCATTGAAAGCAAGTTAAAAACAGCGAATACCATGATGAACCTCGATGCCAGTGAACGCTACCTGCTGTTTCTAAAGCTCTATCCCGGGCTGGCAAACCGAGTTCCCTTAGCAATGCTGGCCTCCTATTTGGGCATTACCGCTTCATCCTTAAGCCGCATCAGAAAAAATGTCATTTGAGGATGCTATTCATAGCGGATCATTTTTCCCGGGAACCCGGCGAGCTGTCACGGAACTATGCATCAAACTATGGTTTTGCGATATAGAATGTAGTTTTTATCTCATTTGCTCTACCAGCGATAGAGCAATCGCGTTGTAAAAACGTTGTCTTTGAGATCATCAGAGAAATTTGGTAAACTAGTCGTCTCATTGGTGACATGTTCGTTGTAAACTGTCAGTTTCAATCGATTACTGATCTGATAAGCAACACCGTAACCCAATGTACTGAATTTTACATCGCCATCTGCCGTAAAATTATCAGGCATTCCGATGCTCATACCACTTGCCTTTTTATTCGGATCATATACGTCATACGCCAATAAAGCTGTTACACCTGTTTTTGCGATTTCCTGGGTAAACCAAAGGTAATATCCGTTAAATTTTCGCTGGTACAAATCCGTTGCCGGCTGGGTGGTAAAACTTCTACTTGCGTATGGCCCTTTGATATCCTCTCCACCAGCTACACCGGGTTGGTCGCCGGTTACATATTCCGTCTTAAAGCTGGACTTTCCAAAGCTATTATCGAGTTCTATCTGCAAGTTTGCCCCGTAATAGTTCCGTCCGATTCCTTTACCCTCGTTCTCATCGCTGGTATGTGCAGTATAGCCAGCTCCATTAGAGGTATAGTAAGTCTTCGTATCGTTTCGGACTGATCCTTTATAGAATGAACCACCGAAACCAAGATGTAATCTTTTATCCGCAAGGCTGTCGAACTTAAAAGCCAAGTTACCGATCAGATCTTTTTTGGAATCATAGTCTTTGGCTGAGTGCCCACTTCCATTTACCAGTGCTAAATCTAAATTCAAAAATTTCACTTTGCCCCCGGGGTGATAGCTAACCATACCGCCAAGATCACGTTCACGCGGCATTAACGTTTGAAACACGCGCGCTCTTTCTGGGAAATCGCGGTACCCCGAAGAGTAGACAATAGAATAGCCAAAGGGTCTGTTAAAGAGTCCTGCAGTCAGGCTCAAGCCTTTTTGACTGGGATGCCGTAGTTGGATAAAAGCATCCATTAATTGCACCCCGTCTTGGGTTGCATCGAGTTGGAACACAATACTTGAATAGGTATCCACGCGGTCGATCTTAAGGCGGCCACGTCTAATCATAAAACGGTTGTCAGAGTTCTTAGAGAAATCCCCACCGGAGAATGAAGTTATTCCTGGAGATTGCGCCTTTTGAAACTGTGTCTGAAGGTATCCCGTGATTTTGATATCATGTGGATCATAACTTGAAGGCGCATTGTTATTTTGCGCCATGGCTACCGCTGGACCGATCAGAGTTGCGAGTAAAAGTGCTTTTTTCATTGAATAACTTTTTTTTGTAGCAATGGATATCATCAGAACTTATGCGTATATACAGATTTTACGTTCAGATGGTTCATTGGTATTATAATAATCTCTAATATAATGAATGAATCTTAAGAGGCTTATAGGTTCTGATTAAATATTATAAGCCCCCATATTTCAATGCCGTAAAAATAGATTCTCAATGTTAAGTTAGTATTAATAAATTGTTAGACTATTAATTTATATACATAAAATTAATGATTTGGTAATAATACTTCACCGAACGCCAAACCAATTATTTCTTAAACTAGGTAAAAAGTCACGTTATTTCAACTTAAAATTCCGGAACAGATTTCCTAAATGAAAAACTCAACATAAAAAAGGGCTTATGAATCTTGCATTCATGAGCCCTCTTCTTTTTGATATTAAAAATCTTTTCTCAAATAAATGGTTTATATGAAAAAGACCTCCACCCTTATATTCATAAGAGTTTTTATAAATAATACTTATTTGGGTAAATTAATAGTTTCTGTTCCTGGGCCAAAAGATCCAGCAGATACCCTATACCCTCCAATATTAAGCGTTACTACACCGTTATAAACCGTACCTGTCACATCTGACATAGTAACAGCTCCATAATCTGGGTCGTTACCAAGTACTTGATTAGGAAAAACAACAGTTTTTCCATCCGCTTTGATCATAAATGCCAAGCTATTTTCTTCAAATGGGCTTACTATTTTATAAACGGATGTTGTTTTTGCCTTTTGGATTTTAACATTAAGGATTTTTCCTGCCCATCCATTTGTAGAATTCATTGTAACATTCCCCTTATCTTCAAATTCCAAGACACTTGTCGCCATAATATCAACTTTTTTTATGTTGCTTGAAGATACATTTTCATCAGGAATAGTAAGTGAAAGCGGAAAAGCTAATCCAACAGTAACATCTTTCTCAACAGGCGTTATAGACAATGTGCTCGGATCTATTTTAGATAGATCACCGTAGTTTATTTTTGCATAAGATTTACCTTCACCACTTCCAAATTGCACTGGCCCAGCTATTTTAAAAACATTAGTATATCCAGCACCGCCAGCTGATAATGTTACCGGAAATGAAAAATCTCCTGTGGTTGATGTTCGACCAACCGGTACAGAAATTGATCCACCTTCCATGTTAAATTTCATAGTTTTATTAAAGAAACTAACTTTATTCGGCTCTCCTGAATACAAAGCTCCTTCCGTCTTGTCGCAAGAAGAAAAGAAAGACAAAGCTCCTGCGATAAGTAGACAATTAAATATATTCTTTTTCATATGTTCTATTTTCTTAAGTAGATTACAAAGGATTCTGATCCTTATTCGCATCCATAGCAGTATTTCCGTCAAACTCTTTCTGAGGTATAGTTAGGATAAATTCCTTATTAGCTGGATCTAAACTATTCCAAGTAGGTTTGAAAGTATGATTTGACCCTGTCGCTGTTCTGTCAAATCCAGTTTTGAGCCTTAAAATGTCAAAGATTCGTTCAGCCTCTCCCCATAATTCGATACGTCTTTGTAAAATAATCTGATCCATTAAGGTTTTAGGCGTACCTATTGATCCCATCGTAAGATCTTTAGACATTGCCGCCTGGTCAAGGATAGCTTGATAACCAGCTGGGTTACGCAATTTCATCAAATCAGCCAAAGCTGTTTTAGCTTGTGGTAGTTTGCCTTGATTAGCAAGAGCTTCTGCCTTTACTAACTGTAGCTCCTCTGAACGCATAAAGATATAATCGCCTAAACTAGAAGTTTTATCTGAGTATCTAAATTTAACCTGATTATAAGGCTTTGTTTGTGGTGTTCCCCCATCTGTAGCACCATTCCACCATTTTTTACGTGCATCCGTTGATGGAATTTGATCATATAACCAATTATAAATACACTTTCTTGATGATTCGGCATATTGACCAGCACTTGCGTCCATATGTGAAAAAAATGATGCCCAAATAGTTGATTGTGATGCAATAACTTCAGCTCCCCACAATACATCTTTTAACTTTACACTATTAAATCCACTGTAAATGTCGTCACCGCTAAGCATGGCCAAACCTGATTTAGAAAGAGCTTCGGTAGAATATTTTTCAGCATCTGCCCACTTATTTTGTACTAAAGATACATTTGCCTTTATAGCATTTGCAACATAATAATCCAAATGAGAAATATGTGATTGAAGCGATTTGTCTTTACCAAAAAGATCTATTGATTTGTCCAAATCCTGATTGATCTGTGTATAGACATCTTCCACTGTTCCTCTGCCTTTACCTTGTGATGCAGCAGTAGTAGGTTCCGTATAAACAGGAACACCGGGTGATGTTTGATGCCCAACATAAGTCTGTTGGAAAATCTGTATCAACTGAAAATATGCATATGCGCGCATGGCATAAGCTTGCGCCATAATATTGTCAACTGTTTTTGGATCACCAGTCAATGTCTTCTCAGCAGCCAGAATATAATTTGCGTTACTAATTAAAGTATAATAAAAATTCCATGTAGCATAAGACCTCCAACCAGTCGAGGCAAAACGGCTACGAACGTCATATTTATAATCAAAATAAAACCAGCCGCTGCCTTGTCCATCCTGAAGAAAGTCTTCTCCCATTAAGGAAGTAAACATTTTGGTTGATGTAATACCAAAGTTCTGAGAAGTATTACTTACTGACCATCCAGATGAGTATAGCATTCTATAAATTCCATCCATTGCTACTTGAGCACCTTGGGTAGTTTCTAAAAGCGTTCCTGCATCTACCTTATCAGTTGGGCTAGTTTCCAAAAATTCCTTGCTACAAGATGTTATACCTAATGCAAGAGAAAGAACAGACGCATATAATAATTTTTTCATTTTAATAAGCATTTAAGTAATTAGAATTTGAGATTTACACCTGCAGCAATTGTTTTATTCGGAGAATAAACATAATCTGTAGTTCCTGTAAAATTATATTGCGGATTTAATCCTTGGCGAGCAGAGAATACAGCTAAGTTGTCTGCTTGTGCAAATATTCTAATTGATTTTAATCCAACCTTTTTAATATCAAACGAGTAACCAATCGATACATTCTTTATTGCAAAATATGAGGCATCGACTAAAGTCCTATCAGTTAATTGTAATACCATATCCTTTTGAATTCTAGGTATATCTGTAATATCTCCTGGTTTTTGCCATGCTCCTAATACTTCTCGAGAGTAGTTATTTCCCAAATATGCGGGGTTCAGATAATTATACCCAACAGCATCGTTTATTTTACCACCGATAGAGTACGTTGTCATCAAAGAAAAATCAAAGTTTTTATAATTCAATGATGTGGATAGTGAACCCATAATTTTTGGAATTCTACTACCTGTTACAACACGGCTTGCAGCCGCTTTTGTCCGATCATTAGATACATAATGCTTGCTACGATCAAATTCATCTTCCTTCTTATCATATACCCAATATAATTGATCACCTGTTGCTGGATCAACTCCCGCACTGCGAGCCATGTAGAATGAATTAATCGTCTCACCTTCTCTGACGATTGTCGAGTTTGATATTATTTCCTTGCTTTCATCGGTCAATTTCAGCACCTTATTTTTGACACGGGAACCCATCACTGAAACATTCCACTTTAAATCTTGATTTCTTATAACATCATAGCCCAAAGAAAGATCAAAACCCCAGTTTTTCAGATCACCTATATTAGAATTAAAACCATCAAAACCTAAAGAAAAGGCCATAGGACGATTCAATAACATATCTGTTGTCTTACGTGTATACCAGTCAAAACCTATTGATAGACGGTTGTCAATAAATCTTCCATCAGCACCGATATTAAAGCTTTGATTTTTTTCCCAACTTACTTTAGCATTTTCTACCGAAGTCACGGCTCCACCATTATTATTTGCGTTATTCCACGTTAAATCATAAAACGCTTGCCACGCAAAATAGATAGGGTCTAAATCTGAGTCCAACAAATTATTGTTCCCTTGTCCTCCATAGCTTGATTTTAATGTTAAGCTGTTCACCCAGGAAACATCTTTTAAGAAACTTTCTTCAGAAATTTTCCAGGCTCCTCCGACTGACCAAAATGATCCCCAACGATTATCTTTTTGAAATCTTGAAGAACCATCCGTACGGAAACTTCCAGATAAATAATACTTATTATCAAAATTGTATTGTACACGAGAGAAATATGATTCAATCTTATCATTGTTTTCATAGGAATCTGCTTCGGCAATAGTAGCACCAGGCGCCAACTCATAGATTCCTTTAAAAGGGAAGCCAGTTTTTTGAGCATTTAATAAATTATATTTATAACTATATGCCTCATGACCTAGTAATACATCAATATTATGCTTACCAAAATCTCTAGTCCAAGTCAACAACTGGTTAAATGTATATGAGAAAGTTTTTGTCCATTCTTTGTTCAAACGTCCTCCAGTTGCAGCAGCATTACCAAAAACAGGATTATAATAATAAGTATATTCGTTCATGCGGTAGTCGGCACCGAGATTAACCGCAAAAGCAAACCCGCGCCAAGCGCCATATTTTTCATCACGTGTGTTAAATTCGACACCACCTCTCGTACCTACATTATCAATATTATTATAATACCGATCATCATATAGTGTAGCAATTGAATTAAAATTTTGTTGTGCTCCAGAAGCCCTATTTTTACCATAGTCAAATTGCTTTTGACCCAAAGCATCATTTACAAAATTACCGTTGTTATCTCTGATCCATATCGGATAGATTGGCGCCATTTGTTCCGACGAATACCAAACATTGGAAGTTGATGTCCCTGTTGCATTTAATGACCTCGAATTAGATTTCGCAAAATTTCCTGATAAAGAAGCTTTAAACCAATCTTTCGGCGTAAATTCATTGTTGACACGTCCAGAATAACGATCGAAATTAGTATTCTTCAATAATCCCTTATCCTTTACAGCATTCATTGAAGCCATTGCCTTATATTTACTCGACCCACCGGAGAAATCAAGTTGATATTCTTGACGAATAGGGTTATTCGCAGTCACTTCATCCAGCCAATTGTCATCCCATTTCAATTGCGCATTTGGATTAAGCTTACCAGTTCCTAAATCAAATAATTGATCCACTGGAACATTATATGGATTGTACTGCTCATTTATACCAAAAATTCCTTCAACAGTACCTTTCATCCTATTCACTGCGCTAGCAGCAGCCGCAGTTTCAGATAAGCCATTTACAAAAATATCTTGATTTTTATATGCTTGAAAAACGGTTTCCAAATATTCTTTGGTATCCATTACATCATATCGTTTTACAGCCCGAGAATTGACACCGATATTCGCTTTGAAGTTAACATCAATCTTTCCATCTGTATTTTTACCAGATTTTGTTGTGATAACAACTACACCATTTGCCGCTCTAGATCCATAAAGTGTAGAAGCAGCAGCATCTTTCAATACCGTAAGACTTTCTACGTCATTAGGGTTTATGGAGTTAAGATCACCATTAAACGGTATACCATCAACAACATACAGAGGGTCGGCAGAAGCATTTATTGATCCAAAACCCCGCACTCGAATAGCAGCACTAGATCCTGGTTGGCCAGATCCGGCGGTGGACACTACACCTGGTGCGGCACCATCCAACGCTTTTGTGATATTTGTAATTGAACGATTTTCAATCACATCGCTTTTAACTGTCGAAGCAGAACCAGTAAACGATGATTTTTTGGCCGTTCCGTATGCAACAACCATTACTTCATCAAGTTCTTTATTGGAATCTTGTAAAGAAACATTATAAAGTACAGAGGAAGAGCTAACAATAATAGTCTTATCCGAAAAACCTACAGACTTAAAAACCAAAGTTTTACCTACAGGAACACTGATTGAATAATTACCATTAGTATCGGTTTGAGTAGCCTGATTAGTGCCTTGAACAACAACAGTTACACCTGGTAATCCTTCACCTTGGGCACCTGTTACACGTCCACTAATCTTTTTTTCTTGGGCAAATGCTACTGAAGTTAAAATAGCACCACCCAATAAAAAACTGAGTAATTTGTGTTTCATATGTTTACGTTTATTTAAATAAGTATGTTTATTCTTCTATAAAATAATCTGGTTAGTATTTATTAAAACTTTCCAATATATGTGCTAGTTAGTTGGCCATCTTCCCTAAGTGGCGGAGCCCGCTTGTTAAAAAATGTTAAATACAAAATTATAACTTTTTTTAACATTTGCAATGCATACATAATTTTGTCATAACATTAAGCTAAAGAAAAAATAACAAACATCTAGTAATCAGTAAATTATTTTCTTTAAAATTCGTAAAAAAAGAAAATAACTGTAAAGAAAACACACTTAATTTATTGAAATAGAATAAAACATAAATATAAAAGGGCTGTATCACTTTTTTGATACAGCCCTTAGAGTTTTTATAAAGTTAATAATTTTATACTCTTACATACCCCACCAAACTGGAACATCCATTGGAATGTTTTTAGCGTTTGGATTATAGAGAGTAGTAGTTTGTGGAAATGGAAACCTTTTTGGAGTATAAGACAACTCTGCACCAGCGCTTTGTGGTCTAGGAGTTAAAACAGGTATCCCGGTCCTTCTGTAATCATTATATGATTCGATTGACTGATTATACATCGCTACCCACTTTTCAGTTAAGATATCAGTTTTAGAAGCTGTTGTATATGTCGCAACACTTGAACCGTTATCTGTTCCAGTTACATAAGCTACATTTGCCTTAATAGCATCATTTAAAACTGAAGATGCATTACTGCCCTGCCTATTTTTAACCTCAGCCTCAATAAATTTCGCTTCGTAATAGGTTATTATAGGATAATTCTTACCAACAGCAAAAAATGGCCCAACTATTGCAACTTCAGGAGAGATCGATGTCGCGTTTATATCAGCTCCTATATATTGACCTGCTTTGTTAGGAGACAAGAAAAACTTCAACCTTGGGTCGTTTTTAGCATTTAGACGATCAACAAAAACTTTATTTGCTCCCAAATAACCGGCTCTACCGTTCTGAAAAGCTCCCCACTGGTTTTGAGCACCGCCACTTGCGGAATGAATAGCTTCAAGATTTCCCGCATTTGTGGTAATACCTTTGGATAGATAATCTAAAATTGTTGCATCTAATCCAGTAGATTTTCCAGCAATACGGTTCAAATATCTCGCTCTTAATGTATAAGATGCCTTAATCCATTTTGAAACATCTCCTTCAAAAATTAGATCATCAGAAGCCGGGATGAATAAGTTGGCAGATTCTGCAGTGGAAAAATCCTTTATAGCATCTCCCAATAAACCATCGATTGATTTATAAATATCTTCTTGGCTATCTAATTTGGGAGTTCTTATACCCTCATCTAAACGAAATGCTTCAGAATAGGGCACATCCCCCCAAAGATCAGTAGCTAAACCTAAATTAATAGCCATCAATACTTTTGAAATTCCTGAATAATACGGACTTCCTGTTCCTGCTTTACCAATAATAAGTTTAGCATTATTCATAGTCCCGGTATATAATCCCTCCCACATATTATCAAAATCACCTTGTGTAATTCTGTAATTTTGAACATCCGCATACTGAGCTCCTAACCCCGCCGAGTGTTGAACTAAAATACTGCTCATACGTGCCAATTCGCCCTCAACATTTTGAAAAGTATTTACTTCTAATGCAGTAAGCATTGTCGATAGAGAAGCCTCTGCAGGATCATTAGGGCTTAAATACAAATCATCACCTGTTTTACATCCAACTATTACCGTTAAACATAAAGCATATATTAAATTTATTTTCTTCTTCATTTTTAATAGATTAAAAACCAACACGCAAATTAAATGAATAGGACTTCGTTCCTGGGTTATTAAAGAAATCATAACCTGCAAAATTTTGATTAGATCCTGTCAAGCTAGTTTCTGGATCAATACCCTTGTATTTTGTAATCAAAATTGGATTTCTCAAATTTATTCCAACTTGTACGTATTGAATAGCTTTTGAAACTTTGTTAAACCTGTAACTTAAATCAACTGATCTCAATCTCGCCCAAGACCCATCTTGAATGGCTATTTCCGACGAACTATTACCTAAATAATTTCTAAAATAGGTTGTGGCAGGAATTTCAGTGGTATTCTGTTGTCCAGCATTTGCACCGTTAGCATATACACCGTCAATAACGTAATTGCGTTCGCGATCAGCAGTGATTCCAGCTTTGCCTCTGTTTATCAAATTAGCATTTGTCCCTCCCCAAATCTTGCCTCCTTTTCTAAAATCCCATAAGAAGGAAAAAGATAGGTTTTTATAAGAGAACTCATTATTAAAATTCATCAACCATTTTGGAATTGTACTTCCAACACTGCCCAATTCAGCTTCATAAAGCGGCAAACCGCTGTTCGGATCAATTAATACTTGACCTTGATCATTTCTTTGGAACTTTTGCGCATAAATAACACCAAACGGTTGACCAACTATTGCATAGGATTGTGGTGAAGAAAATGCGGAGCCAATAGACAATTTTTCAACCCCTTCTGCAAGTTCAGATACCTCATTATCATTTTTCGACCAATTTAATGTTGCATTCCAATTAAAAGCTTCAGATTTCACAATGTGACCATTCAACGATACCTCTATACCAGTGTTTTTGATTTTCCCAATATTATTATAATAATTGGCATAACCAGTAGTTGGGTCAATAGGCTGAGAAAGTAGTAGATCAGAAGATTTTTGTTGATAATATGTGAAATCGAATCCAAGCCTATTTTGTAAAAATTTCATCTCAAGACCAGCTTCGTAACCAACATTTCTCTCGGGTTTAAACGATTCCGCAACCGCTACAGAACTTATTGCAAATCCAGTTTGACCTAAATAAGGAAAGGAAAATCCATTAGTCATACCATCAGCGATAGTAGGTACAGTATAATAGGCTCTGTCTGAATAAACACTTGGTGATATACCCACATTGGAATATGCTAGACGAACCTTACCGAAAGATACCACAGGGGATTCCTTAAATAGATCCGAGAAAATGTAAGAAATATCTGCTTTAGGATAAAAGAAACCTTTTGAATCTCTACCAAAAGTAGTAGACCATTCGTTCCTACCAGTCAAAGTTAAGAACAAAATACTTCTATAGTCGAATGTTGCGTCTAGAAAGATTGCTCTACTATTTCTATACGATTCTGAATTACTTGCATAAAGGTCCTTAGCGGATGCAAAATTATAGTATCCGGGCATACTCAATTCGCGTCCTCTTGCAAAATTTGTTAAAGCTTGTGTATAATTAAAATTACCACCCAACAAACCACTTACTGAGAAATCCTCAGAAATACTATGTTTGAATTTCAGTAACAAATCACTGTATACATTCTTATAATTAACATTAGATCTTTTTATCTCCCCTAATCCTGAGCTATTATCGTCTCCAATAGATCCTATAGCATATACTTGAGTACCATTTGTTGAATACGTATCCAAGCCTGTCTTCCATGATAATGAAAATATATCATTCAACTTAATATCAGTATACACGTTCCCTAAAAAACGCGTATTCTCTTCTTTATACGGATTATTCTCAGTTGACCAGTAAGGATTGTCGTAAGAAGCGAAATACTGTTTTTGAGAGCCATCCTCATTTTTGTAATCTGCTAAATTAAAATCAACAGGAGAACGCAGCAATGAAAGCATAACACCGGCCAAATTACTACCGTTTTGTGCAGCACGAGTATTAGAGTTTGTAAGACTAAAATTACCTCCAACGGTTATATTATCATTCAGCTTTGTCTCTGAGCTCAAACGTGATGTATATCTATTGAAGTTTGAATTGGGAATAATCCCCTTATTATTAGTAGATCCAACGGAGAAACGCATAGTAGTTTTATCACCACCAGAAGTTATAGCTAAATTATTTGTAAATACACTTCCGTTTTGAAAGAAATCCTCTACGTTATTGTAGGTAGGTTTTCCTACTTTTGCTAAATTTTCACCCCAACTATCCGCTGTGCTTGAACTAAAGGTTCCGCCAGTCCCCTGTCCATATTGATTTTGAAACTCAGGTAACTTATTGACTTTCTGCAATTCAAATCCAGAAGAAAATGTTACACCTAAACCGCTTCCTAACTTACCTTTCTTTGTCGTATAAATTATAGCTCCGTTACCTGCTGCCTGACCATATAAAGCTGCTGCCGCTGGTCCTTTCAAAATAGTAACAGTCTCGATGTCGTCTGGATTGATATCTAAAGCTCTATTACCTAATTGAACACCAGCCAAATTTTGATTATATGGATCATCACCTGCTTTGACAAAGTTCATGTCGTTATCAATCGGCACGCCATCAACGACAATTAGGGGCTGATTATCTCCCGAAAATGTAGCAGCCCCGCGTAGCACTATTTTTGAAGAAGCCCCAGGAGTGCCGGCAGACGACGTAATCTGAACACCAGAAGCTTTAGCAGCCAAGCCTTGAATAATGTTTGCTTCCCCAGATTTAACTAAATCATCTCCGCTAACTTTAGAAGTTGAATAACCAATTCCTCTTGAACTTTTAGAAATACCCAAAGCTGTAACAACAACTTCTTCCAATGCATTGTCAGAATTGTCTAATGTTACATTAAAAGCTGACTGTCCCTCTCTTACGATTAAGGTTTTGTCAGCAAATCCAACAGATCGAAAGACAATAACTTTACCTGTTGGAACAGATAACGAGTAGTTACCATTCGCATCTGTTTGCGTGGCGACGTTAGATCCTTGTACAGCTATCGTCACACCTGCTAATGGTTTTCCATCAGCTCCAGTAACACGACCGCTTACCTTCTTTTCCTGCGCGAACGCGACAGAAGTCAGGATCATACTACCCACGAAAAAACTGAGTAATTTGTGTTTCATATGTTTATGTTTATTAAAAATGTTTATTTTTCGAAAAAGTACTATGGTTAGTAATATATTTTCTAATAATTTATGTGTATTATAGTTAGTAACATCTTTTCCACCAGATTGTTTCCGTTTGTTAAAAAATGTTAAATACAAAATTATAACATTTTTCAACTTTTACAATGCATGCATAACTTTGTGATAACAATTAATTCACAAATAAATATAAATAACTGAAAAACAGTATGTTATTTTAAAAAAAAAATCTTATTAAAGTAACATCGTTGATGGCTAAACTAAATTTCAAAACTAAACGTAGATGATTTTGACGACCGAAGCTTGGCGATTACCTTGTCTAGTAACCATTTCCCCTATCTTACTTTACTGCTGTCTTTACCATCTAATAGCCACATTGCCACTCTATCGCGTTTATCCTCCGGGCAAAAGCTGATCATCCCTTTCTCTTCATGCAGCAGCACACTTGCTTTACTGTCGTTCAGCTGTGCTCTTTGGATGCGCAGCCCTCCCTGGTACGGATAACAGCCAACTCCCCCAGCTGTTCGATTGTACCAAAAGTAACCCACTCAACCCTTATCCATGGGAGTCGGCATCCAAAACACGCATGTCAAAAACAAGCGACAGGTGTTTTTATAACAGCATAGAGAAATAAAGGATTTTAAAGGCTTTTGAGCACCTAATTTCTTTTAAACGACAAAACACCCAACATCACACCTACTAAATGCACACACAACTTAAAATCTTTTAATTCAAAGAGTATTCACTTGCTCCAATTGTCAAATTGGTTTTCGCCCCTTTTGCACATTTTTCTAATACATTACAGAGTTTACACCCCAGATCCGCCAGATAGCTACTGACAGCTCGTACCTGTTTAGTACCTCTTTAGTATATCTCCAGTAGCTCTTTAGTACATTCCCGGTAGCTTAACGGTGAATTAACAGTACCTTTCGTACCGAGGAATAGACGATTTAAGTACCTACCAACTCCTGACCAACTTCTACTTTTCTCCCAGCGCTGCTCGAAATTTCTTCGGGAGGGCTTCGGGTCACCCTCGGGAAAAATCAAAGGAAAATTCGAGGAAGACTGACGGCCCACTGCATGAAAGGCAGAAGTTGGGGCGAAGTTGATTCGAAAATTGTCAGAAGAAGGTGGTCTTTCGGCTTCCCTTCGAGTGCTCTTCGGCAACGCTTCGGGACCTCTTCGGGGCTTGTTCGGGACATGTTCGGCAACGCTTCGAGTCCGCTTCGACTGCGCTTCGGGAACGTCCCGAAGAACAGCCGAAAAGCAGCCGAAGCACTCCCGAAGGAGGGGCGACGCAGGTAC
>NZ_JABJWY010000005.1 GCF_013167215.1 Sphingobacterium prati | reverse complement strand
AAAAAAGAATTCTGATTATGTAAATAGTTGGAATCAAAAACTTCATTTTACAATGGAGAGTTTGATCCTGGCTCAGGATGAACGCTAGCGGCAGGCCTAATACATGCAAGTCGGACGGGATTGGGACCAGAGCTTGCTCTGGTTCCATGAGAGTGGCGCACGGGTGCGTAACGCGTGAGCAACCTACCTCTATCAGGGGGATAGCCTCTCGAAAGAGAGATTAACACCGCATAATATAATTTTCCGGCATCGTGAAATTATTAAATATTTATAGGATAGAGATGGGCTCGCGTGACATTAGCTAGTTGGTAGGGTAACGGCTTACCAAGGCGACGATGTCTAGGGGCTCTGAGAGGAGAATCCCCCACACTGGTACTGAGACACGGACCAGACTCCTACGGGAGGCAGCAGTAAGGAATATTGGTCAATGGGCGGAAGCCTGAACCAGCCATGCCGCGTGCAGGATGACTGCCCTATGGGTTGTAAACTGCTTTTGTCCAGGAATAAACCTAAATACGTGTATTTAGCTGAATGTACTGGAAGAATAAGGATCGGCTAACTCCGTGCCAGCAGCCGCGGTAATACGGAGGATCCGAGCGTTATCCGGATTTATTGGGTTTAAAGGGTGCGTAGGCGGCCTATTAAGTCAGGGGTGAAATACGGTGGCTCAACCATCGCAGTGCCTTTGATACTGATGGGCTTGAATCCATTTGAAGTGGGCGGAATAAGACAAGTAGCGGTGAAATGCATAGATATGTCTTAGAACTCCGATTGCGAAGGCAGCTCACTAAGCTGGTATTGACGCTGATGCACGAAAGCGTGGGGATCGAACAGGATTAGATACCCTGGTAGTCCACGCCCTAAACGATGATAACTCGATGTTGGCGATAGACAGCCAGCGTCCCAGCGAAAGCGTTAAGTTATCCACCTGGGGAGTACGCCCGCAAGGGTGAAACTCAAAGGAATTGACGGGGGCCCGCACAAGCGGAGGAGCATGTGGTTTAATTCGATGATACGCGAGGAACCTTACCCGGGCTTGAAAGTTAGTGAAGGATGCAGAGACGCATCCGTCCTTCGGGACACGAAACTAGGTGCTGCATGGCTGTCGTCAGCTCGTGCCGTGAGGTGTTGGGTTAAGTCCCGCAACGAGCGCAACCCCTATGTTTAGTTGCCAGCAAGTAATGTTGGGGACTCTAAACAGACTGCCTGTGCAAACAGCGAGGAAGGTGGGGACGACGTCAAGTCATCATGGCCCTTACGTCCGGGGCTACACACGTGCTACAATGGATGGTACAGCGGGCAGCTACATAGCAATATGGTGCTAATCTCTAAAAGCCATTCACAGTTCGGATTGGGGTCTGCAACTCGACCCCATGAAGTTGGATTCGCTAGTAATCGCGTATCAGCAATGACGCGGTGAATACGTTCCCGGGCCTTGTACACACCGCCCGTCAAGCCATGAAAGTTGGGGGTACCTAAAGCATGTGACCGCAAGGAGCGTGTTAGGGTAAAACCGATAATTGGGGCTAAGTCGTAACAAGGTAGCCGTACCGGAAGGTGCGGCTGGAATACCTCCTTTCTAGAGTATCG
>NZ_JABJWY010000001.1 GCF_013167215.1 Sphingobacterium prati | reverse complement strand
ACAAGTCGAACAGGGTCGAAAGACGGACATAGTGATCCGGTGGTTCTGTATGGAAGGGCCATCGCTCAAAGGATAAAAGGTACGCTGGGGATAACAGGCTGATCTCCCCCAAGAGCTCATATCGACGGGGAGGTTTGGCACCTCGATGTCGGCTCGTCACATCCTGGGGCTGGAGAAGGTCC
Source organism: Sphingobacterium prati (assembly GCF_013167215.1). Classification (GTDB taxonomy): domain Bacteria; phylum Bacteroidota; class Bacteroidia; order Sphingobacteriales; family Sphingobacteriaceae; genus Sphingobacterium; species Sphingobacterium prati. The sequence goes on along the minus strand of NZ_JABJWY010000001.1, from coordinate 385 downwards.
CAAGGGTTGGGCTGTTCGCCCATTAAAGTGGCACGCGAGCTGGGTTCAGAACGTCGCGAGACAGTTCGGTCCCTATCTGTTGTGGGCGTTGGAAGTTTGAGTGGATCTGACCTTAGTACGAGAGGACCGGGTTGGACAGACCTCTGGTGAACCTGTTATGCCGCCAGGTGTACGGCAGGGTAGCTACGTCTGGAATAGATAAGCGCTGAAAGCATCTAAGTGCGAAACTAGCCACGAGATGAGACTTCCTAATAGGGTCGTAGGAGATGACTACGTTGATAGGCCATAGGTGTAAAGGTTGAGAGACCAAAGCCAAGTGGTACTAATAGCCCGAAGCTTTCTCAAGCAGACAGACACTGTTGTCTTCCTCTTTAATTTTTGAAAC
>NZ_JABJWY010000004.1 GCF_013167215.1 Sphingobacterium prati | reverse complement strand
GTCGTATAAAACGCGAACGCGCTGAACTGAAACATCTAAGTAGGCGTAGGAGAAGAAAATAACAATGATTTCCCAAGTAGTGGCGAGCGAACGGGAAAGAGCCCAAACCGTTTATGTTACGGCATAGACGGGGTTGTAGGACCACGATATTGTACAATGCTATGAACTGGAAGCAGGTGGGAAACTGCGCGACAAGGGTGAGAGCCCCGTACAGGTAAAGAATATTGACATAGTGGTATCCTGAGTACCGCGGGACCGGAGAAATCCTGTGGGAATCCACCAGCACCATCTGGTAAGGCTAAATACTCCTGAGAGACCGATAGTGAACCAGTACCGTGAGGGAAAGGTGAAAAGAACCCCGAACAGGGGAGTGAAAAGAACCTGAAACCGTGTGCTTACAAGCGGTTGGAGCAGACGAGTTCTGTGACAGCGTGCCTTTTGCATAATGAGCCTACGAGTTACTCTTGTCTGGCAAGGTTAAGTCCTTCAGGGACGCAGCCGAAGCGAAAGCGAGTCTTAATAGGGCGCATAGTCAGATGAGGTAGACGCGAAACCTTGTGATCTACCCTTGGGCAGGTTGAAGTTGCAGTAACATGTAATGGAGGACCGAACCGATAAACGTTGAAAAGTTTCCGGATGACCTGAGGGTAGGGGTGAAAGGCCAATCAAACTGGGAAATAGCTCGTACTCCCCGAAATGTTTTTAGGAACAGCGTCGGCGTAGAGTTTGATAGAGGTAGAGCTACCGATTGGGTGCGGGGGAGTCAAATCCTACCAAATCCAGACGAACTCCGAATGCTATCAAATATAGCCGGCAGTGAGGCTTTGGGTGCTAAGGTCCAAGGCCGAGAGGGAAAGAACCCAGACCATCAGCTAAGGTCCCCAAATTCGTTCTAAGTTGAACTAACGAGGTCCGGTTGCCCAGACAGCTAGGATGTTGGCTTGGAAGCAGCCATTCATTTAAAGAGTGCGTAACAGCTCACTAGTCGAGCGGCCGGGCGTGGATAATAAACGGGCATCAAGAACGGTACCGAAGCTATGGATTTGCATTGAAAGATATGCATCTGGTAGGGGAGCATTCCATATGGGGTGAAGATATCTGGTAATGGGTGTTGGACCGTATGGAAAAGCAAATGTAGGCATAAGTAACGATAAGGCGGGTGGGAAACCCGCCCACCGAAAGACCAAGGTTTCCTGATCAACGTTAATCGGATCAGGGTCAGTCGGGACCTAAGGCGCACCCGAAGGGGGCAAGCCGATGGACAACTGGTTAATATTCCAGTACTCTTCATAACTGCGATGTGGTGACGGAGTAGTGACACTGCCGCGAACTGACGGAATAGTTCGTTGAAAGGCGTAGGTATTGGAGTTGTAGGCAAATCCGCAACTCTAGCTGAACCCCAATAGTACAGCAAAGCTCCGGTGGCGCTGATAGAGCAGGTAAACAGACTTCCAAGAAAACCCGCTAAGCTTCAGGTTATGAAGACCCGTACCGCAAACCGACACAGGTGGTCGAGGAGAGAATCCTAAGGTGCTCGAGTGAGTCATGGCTAAGGAACTCGGCAAAATGGCCCTGTAACTTCGGGAGAAGGGGCGCTGTCTCAGCGATGAGCAGCCGCAGTGAAAAGGCCCAGGCGACTGTTTAACAAAAACATATGGCTTTGCAAAATCGCAAGATGAGGTATAAGGCCTGACACCTGCCCGGTGCTGGAAGGTTAAGAGGGGATGTCATCGCAAGAGAAGCATTGAATCGAAGCCCCAGTAAACGGCGGCCGTAACTATAACGGTCCTAAGGTAGCGAAATTCCTTGTCGGGTAAGTTCCGACCTGCACGAATGGTGTAACGATCTGGGCGCTGTCTCAGCCATGAGCTCGGTGAAATTGTGGTATCGGTGAAGACGCCGATTACCCGCAACGGGACGGAAAGACCCCATGCACCTTCACTATAGCTTAACATTGAGATTGGGTACAGGATGTGTAGGATAGGCGGGAGATGTTGAAGTGGCTTCGCCAGGAGTCATGGAATCAACCTTGAAATACCGCCCTTTCTGTATCCGGTTTCTAACTCGGAATTTCCGAGGACATTGTTTGGTGGGTAGTTTGACTGGGGTGGTCGCCTCCAAAAAGGTAACGGAGGCTTTCAAAGGTAAGCTCAGTACGCTTGGTAACCGTACG
>NZ_JABJWY010000003.1 GCF_013167215.1 Sphingobacterium prati | reverse complement strand
AAAAAAAGTATTGAGAATTGAGTAGCTGGTATTGAGATGGATTTTATGGCGACATAAAGGATACCCGGTACAGACTACGCACTACTCACTACAAAAAAAGGAAAACATCAGAAGAAAGTGCCCGCCCCGGATGGAGCGGTCCCTGAGAGAAGAGATGAACAGAATAGCTAGTCCCGTAGCTCAGTTGGTTAGAGCACTACACTGATAATGTAGGGGTCAGCAGTTCAAATCTGCTCGGGACTAC
>NZ_JABJWY010000002.1 GCF_013167215.1 Sphingobacterium prati | reverse complement strand
AATTTGAAATAGTTTTATTGGAGTAAATTATTTTTGATAACTTGAATTGGCTTATTAAATGGACAAGGACTTATATCATCAAAAACTTTTGGTACTACTTTCGGCATGTCCTGCTTTGAAGGTAAATTTGCCGTCGATCTGCATATTTTCCGGTGAGCAATGAGACGATCATTAATAGTCATTGTAAATATCGTTATAACAAGGGTAACTAATTTAAGTACTGGAAAATTATGGTAAATAGAAGTGTGATCAAAAAGCTTTCAGACAACGAACTCGAAAAGTATATAAAACCAGATAGTAGGTCAGTAGCGGATGCTGTTCAATATGCTTATGAGATTTTTAAAGATAGGGGGCGAGATTTTGCTCCCGCTGAATCAGAGCAGATCGAAGCGCTGATTAATAAGAAGCGAGAAGCAGAGTTTGCGGAGGAGAATTCTTGGGATGAGGGAGCTACAACTGATGAAGATGCTATCAAACTATATAAAAATAGCGCGATATTATTTTTTTGCCTGTTTTTTGGAGTTATTTTCGGCGCTGTGCTCCAAGCTTTAAATTTCCTAAGAATAAAAGATATCAAGGGGGCTGTTGTCTCTTTGTTATTTGCAATAGGCTACACTCTGTTACAGATTTATATTATCGATTATATAGGTGGAAACTATATGGACATCACTGATAGTAGTTTTTATATCAGGCTGTTTCTTTCAGGTATTGGAGTAGTCGGCTTATCTCTTATTCGCGGGCTTATGTTTCCGAAAGATCTTAAATATAGAAGCAGGTCTACAGTAGTCCCGGTCGTGGTATCATTTTTAATATTGGCTACTATTTTTATAATGTACACAACAGGCTGATCTTAGTGAAAAGTAAACATGCAAATGAAATCAATTCCATACGATAAGAACGGAATGATTGGAGGTTTTCTGACAAACTGTTGGCTTTCAATCCCGCCCTACTTAGAAATATAAAGGGCATGATAAATGACAAAAATATTATGGCGACAATAAATTGATAATCTGTATTTTGGTTCGCTTGAAGTGCCAAAATAAATCTTGGCACACAAATTATGATAATTAGAAATAAACCAAACTTCCAGT